>NZ_BEVZ01000001.1 GCF_003112515.1 Streptomyces fragilis
GACTTTATCAGATGTTTTCGGCCGGTCTTGCCGGCTTCGAATTTCCGATTTATCGGGGGATTGCCGCTCCGGTCCGGTGAACGTCCGGTAAGCGACTCGGTAGATCCTACCGGCTGCCAGTGGGTGCTCCGCACCGCTCCGGGCAACTGTTCTAATCTACCTCCCCCATCGTGCCGCGTCAACGGCAGTTCCGGGGGCGAAGAGGAGAGTAGCAGCTTGTAAGGGTCCGATGCACATCAGGCGACGACCGGCGCCTCGGCGCTCCGGCCGCTCTCCTCCACGTCGCCCGTCTCGCCCGCCCGTACCGCGCGACCGCCGAGTACCCAGACGTAGGCGAGGAACGCCAGCTCGACGACGACCCCGATGCCCACGCGCGCCCAGGTCGGAAGGCCCGACGGGGTCACGAAGCCCTCGATCGCGCCGGCCACGAAGAGCACCAGGGCCAGGCCGATCGCCATGGCCAGAGCCGCCCGCCCTTCCTCGGCGAGCGCCGTCCTGCGGGTCCGCGGTCCCGGGTCGATGACCGTCCAGCCGAGCTTGAGACCCGTCCCCGCGGCGACGAAGACGGCGGTGAGCTCGATCAGACCGTGCGGCAGGAGCAGGCCGAGGAAGAGTTCGAGTCGTCCGGCGTCGGCCATCAGGCCCACACCGATGCCCAGGTTCAGCATGTTGAGGTAGAGGACGTAGAGCACCGGCAGCCCGAGGAAGACGCCCATGATCAGGCAGAGCGCCGCGGCCTGGGCGTTGTTCGTCCACACCTGGGCGGCGAACGAGGCGGCCGGGTGGCTCGAGTAGTAGTTCTCGTACTGACCGCCGGGACGGGTCATCTCGCGCAGGTCCTCGTCCGAGCCGAGGATCGCCTGGACCTCGGGGTGGGTGGCCACCCACCAGGCGAGGAGGGCTCCGACCGCGATGGACAGGATCGCGGTCGGCACCCACCAGCGGCGGGAGCGGTAGACGGCGGCCGGGAAGCCCTGCCCGAGGAAACGGGCGACGTCCTTCCAGGACGCCTTGCGCGTGCCGGTGACACGGCTGCGGGCGCGGGCGACCAGCTGGCTCAGCCGGCCGGTGATCCGCGGGTCCGGGGCGCTGGAGCGGACGGCGGAGAGGTGGGTCGCCGCGCGCTGGTAGAGGGCGACGAGTTCGTCCACCTCCGCGCCGGTCAGGCGGCGCCGGCGGTTGAGCAGCGCTTCCAGACGGTCCCACTCGGCACGATGGGTGGAGACGAAGACGTCCAGATCCATGGGTGTCGGCTGCTCCTCAACCTGTGTCGACAGGGCGGTCCTGCGGCGGCGTGCTGCACAGCTTGGCAGACTGGCGGCCCGTACGTCAGTGCGGGAGGAATCCCGGCGGCGGCATGATCACGGTGTCGGAAGTCGGGGCGGTCGGAAGGGGCGGGGCGGATGGATCAGTTGGTGACCGGGGAGGCGGTGGCCCTGGAGGTCAGACCGGCGCGGCTGCCGAGCAGGGCTCTGGCGGTGGTGCTCGACCTGATGGTGGTGCTGCTGGCCTGGGTCATCGTGATGATGCTGCTCTTCGCGACGATGAACACCGTCGACGACGCGGCGGGCGCCGCGATCTCGCTCGGGACCTTCCTGCTGATCCCCGTCGGCGCGCCCATCGCGGTGGAGGCGCTCACCCGCGGTCGGTCACTGGGCAAGCTGGCCCTGGGACTGCGGGTGGTGCGGGACGACGGCGGGCCCATCGGGTTCCGTCACGCGCTGGTCCGGGGACTGATCGGGATGTTCGAGCTCATCCTGACCTTCGGCGTGGTCGCCTGCATCGCCTCCCTGGCCTCGGCACGGGGCCGGCGGCTGGGCGACGTGTTCGCCGGGACGCTGGTGGTGCGCGAGCGGGTGCCGGGCGGGCAGGTGACGGGGACTCCTCCGCCGCCGCCGTGGCTGATCGGCCGGTTCGCCGCACTGGACCTCTCCGCCGTGCCGGACGACCTGTGGCTGGCGGTGCGGCAGTACCTGACGCGGATGTTCCAGCTGGACCCCGCGGTGGGCCATGAGGTGGCGCACCGGCTGGCCGGGGACGTCGCGGCCCGGACGGGGGCGCAGACGCAGGGGATGTCGGCGCCGGAGTTCCTGGGGGCGGTGTTCTACGAGCGGCAGATACGGGAGGCGGCTCGGGCGCAGGCCGCCGCGCAGGCGCGGGCGCGGGTGCAGGCGCCGGT
This sequence comes from Streptomyces fragilis, assembly GCF_003112515.1. Taxonomy (GTDB): domain Bacteria; phylum Actinomycetota; class Actinomycetes; order Streptomycetales; family Streptomycetaceae; genus Streptomyces; species Streptomyces fragilis. The sequence continues at coordinate 2,180 of NZ_BEVZ01000001.1, forward strand.
GGGCGGGGCGTACCCCTCGCCGGTGGGCGGGGCCGCCCCCACATGGGGGCAGGCTCCGGGGTACGGCTCCGCTCCTGCTCCGGGGTACGGCCCCGCGGCCGCTCCGGGGTACGGCTCCGCTCCCGCTCCGGGGTACGGCTCCGCTCCCGCTCCGGGGTACGGCCCCGCGGCCGCTCCCGGCTCTTGGCCCGCGGCCGCTCCTGCTCCGGCGTCCTGGCCCGCTCCGGCTCCGGGGTCCGTTCCGGCTCCGCCGACGGCGGCAACCCCTGCGCCCCCTCCGACGACACCGCCGGCCCACCCGGACTCCCCCGCTCCCGCAGCGGCTCCGTCTCCCGCTCCGGCAACGGACCCGGCACCCCCGGCGCTCCCCGTGCCCCCGGCGCTCCCCGTGCCGCCCTCGGCGCCGTCGGGGCCCGCGGGCCCGGTGAAGCCGGCGGTGCCGGAGGAGACCCCGGCCCGCGGCGGCGGCTTCGCGCCGCCGGCCTGAGGTCTGCGCGCCTCAGGCCCGGGGTCCACGTGCCCCCGGCCTGAGGTGGCCTACGCGCCGCCGTCGGCGAAGGCCGACGGCGGTGACCGCAGGTCGTCGAGCTCGATCCCGGGTGCGGACAGGACCACGTCACCCGCCAGGTGGACGGCGTGCACCTCCCCCGTGTCGAGGTCGGTGACCCGGTACTCGTCCACGACGAGCGGGCCGGCGTCGGTGGGGTGCGCGTCCCTGCCGACGAGGGCCCAGGTCCGGTCGACCGTGAGCGGCGCGAGGACCGGGTCGGTGAACGCGACGAGACGGACGCGGACCGGCCCGCCGGACGGCTCCGGGCGCAGCAGGCGGGCGGTGGCGACCAGGAAGGCCGGGGAGTCGCCGGTGAAGGCGTGGGCGCGGACGTTCCCCTCGGTCGCGTGGGTCCCCGTCGGGTCGGTGCGCACCCAGGTGACGCCGTCGAGGGCGGCGCCGCGTACCTGCCAGCCGCCGGCGTGGAGCTCCACGCGCAGCGGGCGGCCGAGATCGTCGAGCGTGACGTCGACCGATCCCCGGTGGTCACCCGTGGGAGTGAGCAGCTGGGAGACGTAGCGCCAGCCGGACGGGCCGGGCGCGCACTGGAAGTGCTCCTCGCCGAGCGGGGCGCCGTCGTGCGGGTCGTGGAGCAGGTAGCGGCCGGTGGGCATCGGATGTCCTGGGTGCTCGGGGTGCCGGACGGGGGCAGGCCCCCGCCGCGAGGGCGAGGGCCTGCCGGGAGGTGCCGTGCTGCGGACCGCCGCTCAGTAGCGGTAGTGGTCCGACTTGAACGGGCCGTCGACCTCGACGCCGATGTAGGCGGCCTGCTCGGGGCGCAGCTTGGTGAGCTTGACGCCGAGCGCGGCGAGGTGGAGGGCGGCGACCTTCTCGTCGAGGTGCTTGGGCAGCACGTAGACGCCGATCGGGTACGCGTCGGGCTTGGTGAACAGCTCGATCTGGGCCAGGGTCTGGTCCGCGAACGAGTTGGACATGACGAACGACGGGTGGCCGGTCGCGTTGCCCAGGTTCAGCAGGCGGCCCTCGGACAGCACGATGATCTTCTTGCCGTCGGGGAAGGTCCAGGTGTGGACCTGCGGCTTGACCTCGTCCTTGACGATGCCGGGGACCTTGGCGAGGCCGGCCATGTCGATCTCGTTGTCGAAGTGGCCGATGTTGCCGACGATGGCCTGGTGCTTCATCTTGGCCATGTCGGCGGCCATGATGATGTCCTTGTTGCCGGTCGTGGTGATGAAGATGTCCGCCGTCTCCACGACCTCGTCGAGCGTGGTGACCTGGTAGCCGTCCATCGCCGCCTGCAGCGCGCAGATCGGGTCGATCTCGGTGACGATCACCCGGGCGCCCTGGCCGCGGAGCGACTCCGCGCAGCCCTTGCCCACGTCGCCGTAGCCGCAGACCACGGCCGTCTTGCCGCCGATCAGGGTGTCGGTGGCGCGGTTGATGCCGTCGATCAGGGAGTGGCGGCAGCCGTACTTGTTGTCGAACTTCGACTTGGTCACCGCGTCGTTGACGTTGATCGCCGGGAAGAGCAGGACGCCGTCGCGCTGCATCTCGTACAGGCGGTGCACGCCGGTGGTGGTCTCCTCGGTGACGCCGCGGATCTCCGACGCCAGGTGGGTCCACTTCTGGGAGCCCTCGCCGATCGTGCGGTGCAGCAGGCGGAGGATCTCGAGGTGCTCCTCGGACTCGGCGGTCTCCAGGGCGGGGACCTCGCCGGCCTTCTCGTACTCGACGCCCTTGTGCACGAGGAGGGTGGCGTCGCCGCCGTCGTCGAGGATCATGTTCGGGCCGCCGGTGGGGCTGTCCGGCCAGGTCAGCGCCTGCTCGGTGCACCACCAGTACTCCTCCAGCGTCTCGCCCTTCCAGGCGAAGACGGGAACGCCCTGCGGGTCGTCCGGAGTGCCGTCGGGGCCGACGGCGATGGCGGCGGCCGCGTGGTCCTGGGTGGAGAAGATGTTGCAGGAGGCCCAGCGGACCTGCGCGCCGAGGGAGACCAGGGTCTCGATCAGGACGGCGGTCTGGACCGTCATGTGCAGGGAGCCGGTGATGCGGGCGCCGGCCAGCGGCTGCGCCTCGGCGTACTCCTCGCGGATCGCCATCAGGCCGGGCATCTCGTGCTCGGCGAGAGTGATCTCCTTGCGGCCGAACTCGGCCAGGGAGAGGTCGGCGACCTTGAAGTCCTGTCGGTTGTCGACAGTCATGAAGTGCTGCTCCTCGCGGATAGCGGTGTGCGGGTAGAGGTCGGGTACGGCTGGTCTGCGCGACGGCGTACGGGGCACCGCGGTGCCTCGTCGGCACAGGAGTGCCCACGCGCGCGCAGCGCAGTCCGTCGGAGGCCCTCTCTCCCTCGGCCGGCCCGCCGCTCACCGCGGGGTACCGCCCGACCGCCATCAGCAGCGACGTCTGGCTCCGTCCCAAGCTACACCGGCCGCCCCGCCGCGCCCCAGTCCGGGACGGCCCCGCTAGCCTCTTCAGGCCCAACGGGGCCTGCAGAAGGGGCAGATGATGAGTGGAGCGGCGCGGCTGGTGACGGCGGGCGTGACGGCGGCGGTGGTGGGGGCCGCGTTGACGGCGACGTGCCTCGTGCGGGTGCTGACGGGCTACGGAACGGCGACGATCCCCTCGGAGAGCATGCGGCCGACGTTCGAGCCGGGTGACCGGATGTTCTACGAGCGCATCGACGGGACGGACCTCGGGTCGGGCGGCGCGGGCGGGGACCGGCTCCGCCGCGGCGACGTGGTGCTGTACTCGGCTCCGGAGCGGTACGGCGACGTGCTGGTGGTGCAGCGGGTCGTCGCCACCGGCGGGGAGCGGGTGGCCTCGCGCCGCGAGGGGTGGACCGAGGAGGTGACGGTCGACGGGCGGAAGCTGGACGAGCCGTACCTGCCTGACGGGAGGACCGCCTCGACGTCGCCCTACGAGGTGACGGTGCCCGAGGGGCGGCTGTTCCTGCTGGGCGACAACCGGGGCAACGCGCGCGACTCGCGGTCCTTCCTCGACGACCGGGGTGGCACGGTCGCGGTGGACGCGGTGGTGGGGCGGGTGGTGCCGGGGTCCGCGCTGCGGTGGCTGCTGGTGGGGGCTGCGGCGGGGGTGCTCGTGCTGCTCGTGGGGATCGTGCTGGGGATCGTCGGGGCGGTGGGGCGGCGCCGGGAGGTGCCGGTGGGGGTCGCGATGCCGGAGTGGGCGGCACGGCCCTGAGTGCCGAGGGCTGGGCCACTGCTCGGGGCTTCCCGCCCGGGCCGGCCCCTCCCCGGAACCAACCCGGCCGGCCCTTCCCCGGAAACCGGCCGGCAGCTTCCCCGGAACCGGACCGCACCCCCGCCCCCGCCCCCGACCCCGTCGAGCGAGCCGGGGCGGGAACAGGGCGGGAACTGGACGGGAAACAAGCGGGCCCGCCGCCGGGGGTGCCGGGGCGGGCCCTGGGAAGGGGAGGCGGGTCAGTGGCCGGGGGCGGCGCCGCCCGGGGTGGCCTCGGGGTCGGGGCCGGCGGCCGCGGCGGTCTCGCTGTAGATGTCCGGCTCGAGGTAGATGACGCGGGCGATGGGAACCGCGGCGCGCACGCGCTTCTCGGCGGCGTCGATCGCGCCGGCGATCTCCGCGGCGCTGGAGTCGGCCTTGACCGCGATCTTCGCGGCGACCAGCAGCTCCTCGGGGCCCAGGTGCAGCGTGCGCATGTGGATGAGACGGGGCACGGTGTCGCCGTCGACCACCGCGGCTTCGATCTTCTTCACTTCCTCGATGCCGGCGGCCTCGCCGAGCAGCAGCGACTTGGTCTCGGCGGCCAGCACGAGGGCGATCACGATCAGCAGGACGCCGATGCACAGGGTGCCGATGCCGTCCCAGACACCGTCGCCGGTGAGGATGGCGAGGCCGACGCCGCCGAGGGCGAGGACCAGACCGACCAGCGCGCCGAGGTCCTCCAGCAGGACGACGGGCAGTTCGGGCGCCTTGGCCCGGCGGACGAACTGGGTCCAGGAGAGACCGCCGCGGAGGCCGTTGGACTCCTTGATGGCGGTCCGGAAGGAGAAGCCCTCGGCGATGATCGCGAAGACCAGCACGCCGACGGGCCAGTACCAGTGCTCCAGCGAGTGCGGGTCCTTGATCTTCTCGTAGCCCTCGTACAGGGCGAACATGCCGCCGAGCGAGAAGAGCACGATGGAGACCAGGAAGGCGTAGATGTACCGCTCGCGCCCGTAGCCGAAGGGGTGCTGCGGGGTGGCCTCGCGCTTGGCCTTCTTGCCGCCGACCAGCAGCAGGCCCTGGTTGCCGGAGTCGGCGAGCGAGTGGACGCTTTCCGCGAGCATCGACGACGAGCCGCTGAAGAGGAACGCCACGAACTTCGCTACCGCGATCGCGAGGTTCGCGGCCAGTGCCGCCACGATCGCCTTGGTTCCGCCTGACGCGCTCATGAGTTCGCGTGGTCCTTCCTGCTCAGCCGTCATGTCCGTTGACCGTCGGCATTGTTGCAGGCCGCTGCCCCCGGGGCGTGACGGCCGTGCTGCCGAGCGGTCCTCAGCAGGAGACGGTTGCCCGGAAAAGCGTCCCGCTCCCGGACACTTCGGTTCTTTCTCCGGCGGGGACGAACACCGAAGCGCCGGGCCCGAGCTTCAGTTCGCCGACGCGGACACCGCCCTCGGTGCACAGCAGCACCTGGGGCGCGGGCCGGGTCAGGTCGACGCCGGCGGATCCGTCGGTGAGGCGGAGGCGGGAGAGGCGGAACTCGTCCACCGGGGTCTCGTACAGCTCCTCGCCGTCCGGCAGGGCGCGCGGGGTGAGGACCTCGCTCCCGCAGGACGCGAAGCGGACCACCTTCAGCAGTTCGGGGACGTCGACGTGCTTGGGGGTGAGACCGCAGCGCAGCACGTTGTCCGAGGTGGACATCAGCTCGACGCCCAGGCCCCGGAGGTAGGCGTGCGGGACGCCCGCCGACAGGTAGAGGGCCTCGCCGGGCGCCAGGCGGACGTGGTGCAGCAGCATCGAGGCGAGGACCCCGGGGTCGCTGGGGAAGTGGCGCGCTATGCGGGCGTAGACCTCGTACCGCCCGCCGAGGCGCTCGCAGGCCGCCGCGGTGGCGGCGACGGTCCGGGCGGTCTCCTCGGAGTCGCCGGTGAGGACCGCGGTCAGGACCTGGCGCAGCGCGTCCTCCTCGGGGAGGGTGCGCAGGGCCTCGACGTACGGGGCGAGGGCGGGCACCTGGAGGCCGTCGAACAGGTCGGCGGTCCCGGCCGCCGGGCGGAAGCCGCACAGGCCCTCGAAGTCGGTGAGGGCGCAGATCAGCTCGGGCTTGTGGTTGGCGTCCTTGTAGTTGCGGTCCGGGGCATCGAGGGCGATGCCGCGGCGCTGTTCGGCCTCGTACCCCTCGCGGGCCTGGACGAGGTCGGGGTGGACCTGCAGCGAGAGAGGACTGGCGGCGGCGAGCAGCTTGAGCAGGAACGGCAGCCGCGGGCCGAAGCGGGCGACGGTCCCGGCGCCGAGTTCGCGCTCGGGGTCGGCGGCGATCACGTCGGGCAGGCTGCCGCGCGGGGTCCGGGAGGGCGCTCCGGGGTGGGCCCCCATCCACATCTCGGCCTGCGGCTCACCGGTGGGCCGTTCGCCGATCAGTTCGGCGATGGCGGTGGTGGAGCCCCACGCGTAGGGGCGGATGGTGTTGGTGAGGAGGTCCATACCCTTCGTCTCCGGGTGTCTCGGCGTGTCCCCCGCGCCGGGGGTTCCGGGGCGGGTGCGGTGTTCCGGCACCAGCTCAGACACCCGAGGCGAGCGCCAGGTAAACGGCGGCGAAATCGGTGATGGCGATCAGTTCCGCCAGGGTCTCGAGTTCCTCGCCGTCCTCCGGCTCCAGTGCGCTGACCGGGGTGTCGTGGCCGACGGCCAGGTCCCGGGCGGCGGGGGCCGCGCTGAGGCCGCCGGTGGGGCGGTCCCGCAGGAGGACCACACGCGCCCGGAGGGCCGCCGGTTCCTCGACGCGGTCGCGGAAGAAGTCGTCGGGGTCGCCGCCGGCGGCGAGCGGGCCGGAGAGCAGGGCGCTGTGGGCGTCCATCGCCTCGGGGAGCTCGGCCACGACGGCGGGGCGGCCGGCCAGTTCGGCGAGGGCCGCGGCGAAGCGGCGGCCCGCCGGTCCGGCGGAGTGGCCCTCGGTCCAGACGACCGGCAGGGACTCGGCGAGTTCGGCGGCGAGGGTCTTGGCCGGATTGCCGTAGGCCGGCAGGGCGGGCCCGCAGCGCTCGGCGACGGCGTCGAGGCGGTCGGCGACCTTCTCCAGGGCGGCCGGCGGCGCGTGCAGCACGCCGGTGCGGTCCAGGAGGGCGAGCAGCGGGGTGAGCAGTGCCCACAGGACGCCGGGGGCCGAGGCGGTGAGGGCGGGCCGGGTGTCGTCCCGCTCGTCGTCGGAACGCCGGGGCGCCGCCGCCATCGGCAGGAACAGGCCGCGCGCGACGCCGACGGAGTCCGCCAGCGGGCTGCGGCCGGGGGCCACGGCGACGACCGTGCAGCCGCGGCGGTACGCCTGCTCGGCCAGGAGCGACAGGCCGGGTTCGGCGCCGTCGGGGGTGGCGATCAGGAGCAGGTCCAGGGAGCCCGCCCAGCCGGGCAGGTCCCAGCGCAGGGCGCCCGCCGCCGGGGCGACGCCGGTGGGGGCCAGGCGGATGACGGGGCTGCCGGGGCCGGCCAGGGTGCCGAGGAGGTCGGCGGTGTGGGTGGCGGCGGCGCCGGGGCCGGCGATCAGCACGGCGCGCGGGCGGCCGTCCGGGCGCAGGCCGGGGACGCCGGCCTCGTCGGCGTTGCGCAGGGCGATGCGGACGCGGGCGCCCGCCTCGGCGGCGCCGCGGAGGAGTGCGCGCCGGTCCGCCGTGGACAGGCCCTCGGGGTCGTCGAGCAGCGATTCGTCGAACATGGCGGGGAGCCTCCGGCGGCGGGTCGTGTCGTCGGTTCGCCCGGGAGGGGCGGGCCCTGCCGTGCGCCCGGGTGGGCGGCGGGGCGTCCGTCCGGGCGGGGCGGCGGGGCCGCGTCGCCTAGGCGGGGCGGCGGGCCTCGTCGACGAGCAGCACGGGGATGCCGTCGCGGACGGGGTAGGCCAGGGCGCAGTCGTCTGCGGTGCAGACGAGTTCCTCGTCGCGCTCCTGGAGGGGAGCGTGGCATGCCGGGCAGGCGAGGATCTCGAGGAGGCCGGGTTCGAGCGGCATGGGGTCCCTCCGGAGGGGTGGGGCTGTAGGGCGACGTCAGCGTACCCGGTCGGCTGTGGGGGGGGGTGAGGGCCGCGGCGGGGCAGCGGTGGTCCGCCGCGTGGGGCCTCTCCCCCGCCTGACCGGGGCTCCGCCGCGGACTCGGCCACTGTTGAGCGAACCGTCACGCATGGAACGCACCGCCTGCGCCGGCCCTCCCCCGAGCTCTCGGCTTCGCTCGAGCAGGGGGAGGACAGGCGCAGGGTGTGGTCAGCCGCGGATGATGGTGAGGACCTCGTCGCGGACACGGTTGACGGTCGGCTCGTCGCGGGCCTCGGCGTTGAGGCGCAGGAGCGGCTCCGTGTTGGAGGGCCGGACGTTGAACCACCAGTCGGCGGCGGTGACGGTCAGGCCGTCGAGCTCGTCGAGGGTGACGCCCTCGCGGCCCTGGTAGGTCTCCTTGAGCGCGGCGAGGCGGCCGGCCTGGTCGTCGACCGTGGAGTTGATCTCGCCGGAGGCCGCGTACCGGTCGTACTGGGCGACCAGCTCCGAGAGGGTGCCCTGCTGTCCGCCGAGGGCGGCGAGGACGTGCAGCGCGGCCAGCATGCCGGTGTCGGCGTTCCAGAAGTCGCGGAAGTAGTAGTGGGCGGAGTGCTCGCCACCGAAGATCGCACCGGACTTCGCCATCTCCGCCTTGATGAAGGAGTGGCCGACCCGGGTGCGCACGGGGGTGCCGCCGCACTCCTCGACCACCTCGGGGACGGACCAGGAGGTGATGAGGTTGTGGATGACCACGCCCTCGCCGCCGTGCTTGGCGAGCTCGCGGGAGGCCACCAGCGCGGTGATCGCGGACGGGGAGACCGGCTCGCCGCGCTCGTCGACCACGAAGCAGCGGTCGGCGTCGCCGTCGAAGGCCAGGCCGATGTCGGCGCCCTCCTCGCGGACCCGCTTCTGCAGGTCGACGATGTTGGCCGGGTCGAGCGGGTTGGCCTCGTGGTTGGGGAAGGTGCCGTCGAGCTCGAAGTACATGGGGACGACTTCGAGGGGCAGACCGCCGAGCACCGTGGGGACGGTGTGGCCGCCCATGCCGTTGCCGGCGTCGACCACGACCTTCAGCGGGCGGATCGAGGTGAGGTCGACCAGCGACCGCAGGTAGGCGGCGTAGTCCTCGAGGGTCTCCCGCTGGGTGATGGAACCCTGCTTCTCGGCGATCTCGGGGATCCCGCCGGTCTCGGCCCAGCCCTCGACCAGGGCGCGGATCTCGGCGAGCCCGGTGTCCTGGCCGACCGGTGCGGCGCCCGCGCGGCACATCTTGATGCCGTTGTACTGCGCCGGGTTGTGCGAGGCGGTGAACATCGCGCCGGGCAGGTCGAGGGCGCCGGAGGCGTAGTACAGCTGGTCGGTGGAGCAGAGGCCGATCTCGACGACGTCCGCGCCACGGGCCGCCGCGCCGCGCGCGAAGGCGCGGGAGAGGCCGGGGGACGACGGGCGCATGTCGTGCCCGGTGACGATCGCTGTGGCGCCCACGACGTCGACGAAGGCGGCCCCGAAGAGCTCGGCCAGCGGCTCGTCCCACTGGTCCGGCACCACACCGCGCACGTCGTACGCCTTCACGAGCTGCGACAGATCTACGGCCACGGCCTGTCCTCCTGGAAGTCGGCTGATGACCCCAAGTTACCCTCCGCCCTTTTCGCCACACCGTGCGACCGGCCCGCCGTCCGGGCGACCGCGGGCCGGCGGGGAGCGGCTCGGCCGACGAGGGCGTGGAGACCGCGCGCACAACCGTCGGCCGTGTGGCGGCGGTTGTCCGGGAGACGCGGTCGACGCCGGGGCCGGGCGGGTCAGTTGTCGGGCGAACGCAGCACGCGGAGGTGTCCGCGGCGGGGACCCTCCAGGGGGTCGCCGGACCGGCCGGCGGAACCGCCCTCGGTGGTGCGCTCCGGCGGACGGGCCGCCTCACGCACGGCGTTGGCGAGGGCCTCGAGGTCGTCGCCGGTGGGGCGGGCGGGGGCCGAGCCGTCGAGGAGCCGGACGACCTCCCAGCCGCGCGGGGCGGTGAGGCGCTCGGAGTGCTCGGCGCACAGGTCGTAGCAGTGGGGCTCGGCGTAGGTGGCGAGCGGGCCGAGGACCGCGGTCGAGTCGGCGTAGACGTACGTCAGCGTCGCGACGGCGGGTCGGCCGCAGGCGGTGCGCGAACAGCGACGTACAGGGCTCACGACGATGGACGGTACCGCACTCTTGAGCGGGCCGCGACGACTCTCCCCTACGTCACCCGCCCGTGTCGCGACGACACCTCCGGCGAACTCACGGCAAAAAGGGATCAACCGGTACCCGCCGCGCGGGCGGGCGCGGGGCGGCGCGGACGATTACGCTGCACCGGTGATGGAGAACCCCGTACCGCCCCGCCCCACGGGCCCCGGGCCCCGCCGGCGGGACCGCCACGGCCGCGGCATGCGCGGCCCGATCGCGCCTCCGCAGGTGCCGCTCGCCGCGAGCCGTGCGGAGCTCTTCGCCGACCTGGTGCAGGACTCGGTGGAGCGGCTGGAGCGGCGCTGGCCGCAGCTGGCCGAGGTCGACTTCCTGGTCCTCGAGGTGCCGCCCGCGCCGGGTTCCGACGACGCGTGGAACGACGAGGCGGTGCCGCTGGGCGGTACGGTCCCCGGCCGGGAGGGCCGCCCGGCCCGCGTCGTGGTCTACCGGCGGCCGGTGGAGATCCGGAGCAAGGGCCGGGAGGAGCGGGCCGCGCTGGTGCACGAGGTGGTGGTCGAGCAGGTCGCGGATCTGCTGGGCCTCACCCCGGAGGCGGTGGATCCCCGCTACGACGACGAGGACTGAGCCGGCGTCCGCCGGGGGCCGGCGTCCCGTGGTGCGCGCGGTGCGGACGGCAGCGGGGGAGGAGGGCGCTCGCGCCCTCCTCCCCCGCTGCCGGTGGTCCGACGTGGCGGACCGTCAGTCCTGCAGCACCGTCAGGTCCTGCTCGGCGGTGGGGACGGCGACCCGGCCGCGGTCGTCCGGCAGGGTCTGCACGGTGAACGCGGCGATGCCGCCCAGGCTGTCCACCAGGGTGCGCGACGCGTACACCGGACCGCCGGAGACCGGTTCGACCACCAGGGCGTAGGTGCCCTTGAGGCCGCTCGGCACGGGCACTTCCACGTTCGTGGTGGTGCCCTTCTTCAGCTTGTAGGTCCGGGAGGCGCCGGTGCCGCCCTCGCTGCCCGGGGACGAGGTCACCTTCACCGTGGCGTCCCCGGTCGGCGCGACCAGGGAGAGCGTGGTGCCCTTGGCGGTGTTGCCGAGCGCGGTGGCGCGGGTGGTGACGGCCTCGGTGGCGGGGATGAAGGCCGTCTCCTGCTTGCCGCCCTTGCCGCGGACCACCTGGAGTCCGGCCACCACGGGCACGTCGCGCCCGGTCGGGGTGAGCAGCAGCGAGCCGGCCTCGCCACGGGTGACGTCCTTGAGGTCCGTGGAGGCGGTCATGCCCGCCTTGACGTGCAGGGACTCGTGACCGGCCGGGGTGATGGTCCCGGTCGGCGAGGCGAGGCGGACGGTGAGGTCGGCGTCCGAGTCGCCGGGCGCGTAGGCGATCAGGCGGACCGAGGTGGCGTCCTCGGGGATGCCGGGCAGCACCAGCGAGCCCGCCGGTTCGGCGGCGGGGGCGATCCAGTCGCCGCCGTTGCCGGTGTCCAGGGCCTCCACCTGGGCGGCGACCCGGCCGCTGCGGACGCCGACGTGCGCCGTGACGTCGGGCAGCGGCTGGTCGGTCAGGGTGGAGAGCAGCACGCGCTCGCTGCCCAGGGGCGGCACGGTGATCCCGTCGGGAATGGAGGTCTCCAGCTGGCCCTCGGGACCGTAGAGCTCGATGTCGACGACGGCGGCCGAGTCGTCCGGGTTCGTCAGGTGGACGTAGTCGGTGCGGAACTCGGCGGTGCTGGCGCCCGGGAACCAGAAGTCGGTGTCGGGCACGGTGCAGGCGGCGCCGTGCAGGCCGCGGCCTGAGCCGACGGTGACCGTGGTGGTCTGCTGGACCGCCCAGCCGGGGGCGAAGCGACCGTCGGCGGTGCCGAGCAGCGCGTCCCCCTCGCCGCCGGAGACCTCCCGGGTGGCCGGCTTGCCGGGCTCCTTGAGCTTGAGCACCGGCTTGCCGGACGCCGCGCCGGCGCCCTCGGACTTCCCGCCGTCCCCGGACTTCTCCCGGTCCCCGGACTTCTCCGGGTCCTCGGACGTGCCGCCGTCCTCGCCCTCCTGCTGCTCCGCGCCGTCGTAGGCGCCGCCGGGCGGAGCGGCGGCCACCAGCTCGGCCCCGCCGCCCTCGGCGGCGCCCTCGGTGACCGGGCTGAAGGTCGTGTAGAGCGTCTCCGCGATGTCCGAGCGGCTGGGCGACGGGCAGAGCAGCTTGGTGCGCTCCACGGGCCGCTCGGCGGCCGCCCGGGCCACCTCGGCCGACGGGGCCTCGGGGGCGGTCAGCACGGCGACGCCGGTGACGGCGGCCAGGGCGACCGTGCCGGCGATCAGGGACATGGTGCGGTTCACTGCTGGCTCCCGTCGGGACGCTCACTGCCGTAGTCGTGGCCGTAGTGCTCCCGGCCGTACCCGGCGTCGTACTCCTGGCCGTACTGCTGGCCGTAGGACCCCCCGTACTCCTGGCCGTCCTGGCGGTAGCCCTGGGCGTCGGCGTCCGGCGCGTACGCCTCCCCGGCGACGAAGTCGCCGTAGGGGCCGTTGTACTCGCCGCCGCCCGCGGGGGCCGCGGGGTCGCCGGCAGCGGGGCCGTACGGGTCGTAGGCGTCGGCGGGCCAGCCGCCGTTGCCGTAGCCGCCGGACTGCGCCGCGGCGGCGTAGGCCTCCTCGGCCGGGGCGCCGGAACGACCGTCGTCGTCACGGCCGTCGTCGTCACGGCCGTCGTCCTCCCGGGCGTCCCCGGGGCGGGGGTACGGCTCGCCGGTCTGCTGGTGCGGCACCGCGGCCCCCTGCCCGGTGGTCGCCTGCGCGGCGGCCCCCTGCGCGGTGGCCCCCTGCGCGGTGGCCCCCTGGGTGGCGGCCTCCGCCTCGGCCTGGGCGCGCAGACGGCGGGCCCGGCGGCCGTCTCCCTCCAGGTCCTCCGCGGTGATCACGGGGGCCTCGTCGGGCAGGTCGTCGTCGATGTCGCGGCGGCGGCCCGGCAGGGCGAGCACGACCAGCGTGAGGGCGAGCAGGCCCTGCGCGCCGAGCCACACCGTGTGGGTCAGCGTGTTCTCGTGGGTGACCTCCAGCGCGCCGCCGCCGGGCGGCAGCCGGAAGCCCTGGGCCCAGCCGTCGAGCTCGACCGGGGTGAGCTCGGCGCCGTCGACGGTGGCGGTCCAGCCGTCGTCGAAGGTGTCGGCGAGGCGCAGGACGCGGCCCTCGGGACCGGCCGGGATCCGGCCGGCGACGTCCACCGGGCCCGCGGCGACCGGCTCGGCCTTGCCCGCGGGGGCGTCCTTGGAGGGCAGGACCACGGCGCGGGAGACCTCACGGTCCAGGCGCCACAGGCCGCTGCCGTCCTGCTGGCTCAGCCGGCTCAGACCGGGGGTGGCGTCCAGCACGCGGGTGATCTCGCGGGGGGCGCCCGGGCGGACCAGGACGTAGCGGATCGCGAAGTCGCCGAGCTCGTCGGTCTGGTCGGCGCCGGAACCGGCGACCAGGTGGGCGACCACCTTGTCGAGGACCGTGTTGTCGCCCATGGTGAGCGCCGCGTCGGCGTCGCCGAGGCGGGCGCCGGAACCGCGGACCAGGGTGTAGCCGACGTGGGCCGGGGAGGTGCTGTCCAGGACCAGGGTGCGGGCCTGGTCGTCGTCGCCGCTCTCCTCGGCGACGAACGCGGGCACCTGCACCGGGTCGCGCCGCTCCAGCGGCCCCTCGGCGCCGGCCACCATCCAGCCGACGGCCGCGATCAGCGGGCCGACCGCGGCGGCCAGGCCGATCAGCGCGGCGACCGGCTGGCGCCAGCCGAAGCTCTGCTCGGCGACCCGGGAGCGCGCGCCGTCCGCGCCGATGGCGGCGGCGCACAGCAGGGCCAGGCCGTAGACCAGGGTGGCCGGGCCGGCCCAGGCGGAGCGGTTGGACAGGGCCGCGAGGAGCAGGGCCAGCAGGGCGACCACCCAGGCGCCCGTGACCGGCATGCGGCGCTCGTCGCGCAGCAGGGCGGCCAGCGCCGCCAGGACGACGCCGACCAGCAGCAGCCCGCCGACCGTGCCGGGCCCGCCGGGGCTGGCGCCCAGCAGGTCGAGCGGCGAGGCGGCGCCGACGCCGAAGTCCATGCCGGCCTCGGTGAAGAAGCCGGTCGGCAGCAGCGAGAGCGACCAGGGCGCGAGCACCAGCAGGGGCGTGCCCAGCTGGGCGAGCAGGCGCAGCGCGTAGGGCACCAGGTCCCGGCGGCGCAGCGCGAGCACGATGACCCCGACGACCAGGGCGAGCGGCCACACGATCGGCGTGAACGCCGTGGTGAGGGTGAGCAGCAGGGTGTAGGCCCAGGTGGCGCGCCAGGTGCCGCGGGCGTCACCGCGCGCGGTGAGGCCGCTCGCGGCGACCGCCGCACGGGCCATCAGGGGCAGCACCATCGCCAGCACGGCCGTGCCGAGGCGGCCGCCGGCCAGGGCGCCCGTCACGGCGGGCAGGAACGCGTAGACGACGGAGGCCCAGGCGCGCAGCAGCCGGGACGGGACCAGCGGGCGGGAGGCGAAGTAGGCGCTCAGGCCGGCCAGCGGCACCGAGCACACCAGCAGGAAGGTGACCGCGAAGCCCGCGGAGCCTCCGAACAGGGTGCCGAGGGCGGCCACCACGGCGAGGTACGGGGGCGCGGCGCCGGTGCCGCCGGCGCCGACCGCGTGCCAGGCGGACGTGTAGGAGGCCCACAGGTCGAAGGCGCTGTCGGGGGCGGGCAGCAGGGCGCCGCCGGCCAGCGCTCCGCCGGAGAACAGCGAGCGGCAGGCGACCAGCGAGACCAGCAGGAGCAGCGCGAAGAGGACCGGGGCGGGGTTGCGGGCGACCCGCTTGAGGCGGGCGTGCTGCTCGGGCGCGACGAACGCCTCGTCCGAGTCGCCGCCGCCGCCGTGCCGGCCCGCGCCGGTGGTGGCGTCCGGGTCGGAGCGGTCGGTCAGGCTGCCCGCGGCCTGTTCGAGGGTGGCCCTCAGGGTCGCGCCGCGGGGCGGGAAGAGTTCCTTCAGCTCGCTCCTGGGGACCTCGGGGCGGGCTCGGCGGCGGCGCCCGGCGAGGATCCGCTCGGGGCGCAGCAGCACGCCGAGCAGGCCGCGGATCTCGTCGACGGCCTGGCCGGGGAGCTTGCCGACGAGGTAGCCCAGGGTGCGCAGCACGGTGCCGACGACCAGGCGCAGGAGCACCCAGGGCAGCGCGGAGCCGGGGCTGTTGACGAGCAGCGTGTAGACGGCGCCGGCCTTGTCCACGCGGTGCGGGGAGGCGACGGTGCGGCCCACGCAGTCGACGTCGCGGCGCTCGCGGGAGGCGGCCTCGGCGTGCCGGACGACGGCCTCGGGGGCGACCAGGACGCGGTGGCCGCGGGACTGGGCGCGCCAGCACAGGTCGACGTCGTCGCGCATCAGCGGCAGCCGGCGGTCGAAGCCGCCGAGCTCCTCGTAGACGTCGCGGCGGATCAGCATGCCGGCGGTGGAGACGGCGAGGGCGGGCTTGACGAAGTCGTGCTGCCCCTGGTCCTGTTCGCGGCGGTCCAGGCCCGTCCAGCGGCGGCCGCTGTTGGCGATGGTGACGCCGGCCTCGAGGAGCTGGCGGCGGTCGTACCAGCCGCGCAGCTTGGGCCCGACGACGGCGATGTCGCGGCCGACCTGGGCCTCGCGCTCGACGACGGACAGCATCTGGGCCAGGGCGTCCGGGGCGGGCGCGCAGTCGTCGTGCAGCAGCCAGAGCCAGTGCACCGGCTCGCCGTGGGGCAGGTCGGGGAGGTCGTAGGCCTCGTCCCGCCAGCTGCGGGTGGCCGGGTCCCAGCCGCTCGGCCTCTTCAGGTAGGGCAGGTCCTCGGGGGTGAGGACGGGCGCCGAGCGGTGCACCTCGTCGACCGCCTGGCCGAAGCCGGTGCGGCGGGCGAGGTGCAGCACGCGGTCGGGGCCGAGCGCCTCGGTGACCAGGCGCGCGGAGTCGTCGGCGCTGCCGGTGTCGGCGGCGAAGGCGTCCTGCACCGGACGCTCCTGGCCGAGCAGCCCCGCGAGCGCGTCGGGGAGCCAGCGGGCGCCGTCGTGTGCGACGAGCACCGCCGTGACCACGTGGCGCGGGAACTCGGGAGTGGCGGCGTCCCGAGGGACTGCCGTTTGGCTGTGCACGGTCATCGAGGTACAGGCCCCGGTTCGATGGACTGCGGTGGACGCCCCACCCCCGGCACAGGCGGCAGCCCCGGAGGCTGCGGCCTCGGCCGGCGACGGTGTGGCGTCTCGGACGGAGAGCCACACTAACGGCTGGACGACAAACGGCCCGCCGCCTGTGGAGAACCACGGGCGGCGGGCCGTACGTTGTGGAACGAACTGTGCCGTCTGTCCGGTCGCCGGGAGGCGTCCGGTCGGTCAGACGGCGGCCTTCTTGAGCCTGCGGCGCTCCCGCTCGGAGAGCCCGCCCCAGATCCCGAAGCGCTCGTCGTTGGCGAGCGCGTACTCCAGGCACTCGGAGCGCACCTCGCAGGCGAGACAGACCTTCTTGGCCTCCCGCGTGGAGCCGCCCTTCTCCGGGAAGAAGGACTCGGGGTCGGTCTGGGCGCACAGCGCGCGCTCCTGCCAGCCGAGCTCCTCGTTCGCGTCGTCGACCAGCAGTTGCTGCACCAGCTCGGTCATGCTGCGCCCCTCGTCTGTCTTTCCGCGTCCCCGTGATGTCCCCGTGTGATTCGGCCGTTACTGACTGTGGCCGAACGACACGAGTGAAATTACAAGTGTGCCGCTCCGGGCGAGTCAAGCCAGGATCTGCTATTGAGCCCCTTATTCACCCTGCGGAACCAAGGACCCGTCGAAAGTGTTCAAATCATCCTGAACTTCCACGGGCTGACGTTGGCTCAGCAGACGCCCCCTGCGAGCTCGATCACAGCTGGATCAGGGCTCGCCGGGAGGCGATCGGCACCGACAGGTTTGACGCGACCGGTTGTGCGCCATGTGTCCCGGCCACACACGGCACAAACCTTCCTTCTTTCAAGACGACCCCAGAAGGTGAAGTTCGTCCCATTCGCGCGTGGCCAGGTTGACACCCGAGGTGTGAGCCGCTGTGCTGTGGGGCATGTTCGCGAACTCGGCATCCGCCCCGTCGCGCACCGCCACGCACGTGCCGGTCGCGGTCCTCGGTGCTGCCCTCGTTCGCCGCTGTTGTCGCCGCACCGGCTGTTGAGCCTCTGACGCTCCGGCCGTAGCCCGCCCGACGATCCCCGGGCGGGTACGCGCACCCCTTCCGGGACGCCTCGTCCCCACCGCCTTCCGCGGCCCGCACCCGGGCCCAGCCGTCACGGTCCGTGATCCGGACCCCGGCGCAGGCGGCGCCCCGCACCCCCACCGCCCTCCTCGCCCCAGGAACCAGCGCACCCATGAACAGCGACAGCGACCTGCAGATCGCCGGCGACATCCTCGAGGTCCTCCACCTGCTCCGGCCGCAGCCCGAACACCCCTCCACCGTCGCCGACTTCGTCGGTCTCTCCCGGACGGTCGCCGCGGACCGCGGCCGGTGGGAGCACCTGGTGCGCTACGACACCACCACCCGTTGGTACCACCGCCTGCGCACCGGGCCGGGGTACGAGGTGTGGCTGCTGTCCTGGCTGCCCGGCCAGGGCACCGGTCTGCACGACCACGGCGCCTCCTCCGGCGTGCTCACCGTCCTGGACGGCTCCCTCACCGAGCACGGCGCCGCCGGCGGGCGCTCCGGGCCCGCCCGCCGCGTGCTGGGGACCGGCGCCCAGCGGGTCTTCGCCCCGGGGTACGTCCACGAGATCGTCAACGACTCCCTGGAACCGGCGGTCAGCCTGCACGTCTACTTCCCGGGCCTGACCGAGATGCCCATGCACACGCCCGCGCGCACCGGCGCCCGCGCGGCCCTCTGACGCGCCGCCGCACGCCCGTGGCCGCCTGCCGGTCGCCGGGGCACGCCTGCGAGACTGGGGCCCATGCGCATTGTGGTTCTGGCAGGCGGCATCGGCGGTGCCCGGTTCCTGCGTGGTCTGAAGGCGGCGGCGCCCGAGGCGGACGTCACCGTGATCGGCAACACCGGGGACGACATCCACCTCTTCGGGCTGAAGGTCTGCCCGGACCTCGACACGGTGATGTACACCCTGGGCGGCGGCATCAACGAGGAGCAGGGCTGGGGAAGGACCGACGAGACCTTCCACGTCAAGGAGGAACTCAACGCCTACGGCGTGGGCCCCGACTGGTTCGGGCTCGGTGACCGCGACTTCGCCACGCACATCGTCCGCACCCAGATGCTGGAGGCCGGCTACCCGCTGAGCGCGGTCACCGAGGCGCTGTGCGACCGGTGGAAGCCCGGCGTGCGGCTGATCCCGATGTCCGACGACCGGGTGGAGACCCATGTCGCGGTGACGGTGGACGGCGAGCGGCGTGCGGTGCACTTCCAGGAGTACTGGGTGCGGTTGCGGGCCTCGGTCCCGGCGGAGGCGATCGTGCCGGTCGGCGCGGAGCAGTCCAAGCCCGCGCCCGGCGTGCTCGAGGCGATCGCCGGGGCCGACGTGATCCTCTTCCCGCCGTCCAACCCGGTCGTCTCGGTCGGCACCATCCTCGCCGTGCCCGGGATCCGCGAGGCGGTCGCCGAGGCCGGGGTGCCGGTGGTGGGGCTCTCCCCCATCGTCGGCGGCGCCCCCGTGCGCGGGATGGCCGACAAGGTGCTGGCGGCGGTGGGCGTGGAGGCCACGGCCGCGGCGGTCGCCGAGCACTACGGCTCGGGGCTGCTGGACGGCTGGCTGGTCGACACCGTCGACGCCGGCGCGGTGGAGCGGGTGGAGGCGGCGGGCATCCGCTGCCGGGCCGTGCCGCTGATGATGACGGACCTGGACGCCACCGCGGCGATGGCCCGCGAGGCGCTGGCGCTCGCCGAGGAGGTGCGGGAGGCGTGAGCGGTGAGCAGCCGGACGGGCGGCCCGAATTCCGGGTGTGGGCGGTCGAAGGGCTCCCCGAGATCCAGGAGGGCGACGACCTCGCCAAGCTGATCGCCGCCGCGGAGCCCGGCCTGGCGGACGGCGACGTGGTCCTGGTCACCTCCAAGGTCGTCTCCAAGGCGGAGGGCCGGATCATGGCGGCCGCCGACCGGGAGGCCGCCATCGACGCGGAGACGGTCCGGGTGGTCGCCCGGCGCGGCACGCTGCGGATCGTGGAGAACCGGCAGGGGCTGGTGATGGCCGCGGCCGGCGTGGACGCCTCCAACACCCCCGCCGGGACGGTCCTGCTGCTGCCCGAGGACCCCGACGCGTCGGCGCGCGCGATCCGGGAGGGCCTGCGGGCCGCGCTCGGCGTCCGGGTCGGCGTGGTCGTCACCGACACCTTCGGACGGCCGTGGCGCAACGGGCTCACCGACGTCGGCATCGGCGCGGCCGGGGTGCGGGTGCTGGACGACCTGCGGGGCGGGACCGACGCGTTCGGCAACCCGCTGTCCGCCACGGTGGTCGCCCTCGCGGACGAGCTCGCGGCGGCGGGCGACCTGGTCAAGGGCAAGGCCGCCGGGCGGCCGGTGGCCGTGGTGCGCGGGCTCCCCGACCTCGTCGGCGACCAGGACGACGCCGCGGGGGCGCGGGCGCTGGTGCGGTCGGCGCGGGACGACATGTTCCGGCTGGGCACCTCCGAGGCGGTGCGGGAGGCCGTCGCGCAGCGGCGCACCGTGCGGGCGTTCACCGACGAGCCGGTCGACCCCGGGGCGGTGCGCAGGGCCGTCGCGTCGGCGGTGACCGCGCCCGCGCCGCACCACACGACGCCGTGGCGGTTCGTGCTGCTGGAGAGCGAGGAGTCGCGGACCCGGTTGCTGGACGCGATGAAGGACGCCTGGATCGCCGACCTGCGGCGGGACGGCAAGAGCGAGGAGTCGATCGCCAGGCGGGTGCGGCGCGGGGACGTGCTGCGCAACGCGCCGTACCTGGTGGTGCCCTGCCTGGTCATGGACGGCTCGCACCACTACGGCGACGCCCGGCGGGACGGGGCGGAGCGGGAGATGTTCGTCGTCGCCATGGGCGCGGGCGTGCAGAACTTCCTGGTCGCGCTGGCCGGGGAACGGCTGGGGTCGGCCTGGGTGTCGTCCACCATGTTCTGCCGCGACGTGGTGCGGGACGTGCTGGACCTGCCCGAGGGCTGGGACCCGATGGGAGCGGTCGCGGTCGGGCATCCGGCCGGCGAGCCGCGGGCGCGGGCGGAGCGGGACGCGGAGACCTTCCTCACCGTGCGCTGACACCGCCTCGGGCCGGGGCGGGGCGGCCCGTACCCTCGGGGGCATGGCAGGACGTTTCGCGCCGCGGGCGCCCCGGGGCGGCGGTGTCCCCCGGCAGGCCGGGGTTCCCGGCGCCGTGCGGGAAGTGGTCCCGGACGGACCGGTCGACCTCCCGCTGGTGCTCGGGGTGCTGCGGCGCGGGGCCGGCGACCCGTCGTTCCGGATCACCCCGGACGGCGCGGTGTGGCGGGCCACCCGCACGCCGCTGGGGCCCGGCACGCTCCGCGTCACCGCGCGGCCCTCGCTGGGCACGGTGCGCGGCGAGGCCTGGGGCCCGGGCGCGCGGTGGCTGCTGGAAGGACTGCCGGGCCTGGTCGGCATGGAGGACGACCCCTCGGTGTTCGTGCCGCACCACCCGCTGCTGGCGCTGACCGCCCGCCGCGTGCCGGGGCTGCGGCTGACGCGGACGGGGCTGGTGCTGGAGTCGCTGATCCCCTCGGTGCTGGAGCAGAAGGTCACCGCCGACGAGGCCTACCGGGGGTGGCGGCGGCTGCTCCAGGCGTTCGGGGAGCCCGCGCCCGGCCCCGCCCCGGAGGGGATGCGCGTGATGCCGCACCCGCGGGCGTGGGCGCTGGTGCCGTCCTGGGAGTGGCACCGCGCCGGGGTCGACGACAAGCGGGCGGCGACGATCCTGCGGGCGGTGCGGGTCTTCGAGCGGATGGAGGAGGCCGCGGCGATGCCGCCCGAGGCGGCCCGGGCCCGGCTGGAGGTGCTGCCCGGCATCGGGCCGTGGACCTCGGCGGAGGTGGTGCAGCGCTCCCACGGCGCCGCGGACGCGGTGACCACCGGCGACCTGCACCTGCCGGGCATCGTCGGGCACGCGCTGGCCGACGACCGGGACGCCGACGACGCGGCGATGCTGCGGCTGCTGGAGCCGTACGCGGGGGCCGGCCAGCGTCACCGGGCCGCCCGGCTCGTCCTGCTCAGCGGGCGGACGCCGGCGCGGCGGGCGCCGCGAATGCGGCGGGGCGACATCAGCGTCTGGTGACGCCCGGGGCCGTCACGGGAGCGGCCGCCGCGATCCGCGCGCCCGCAAGACGGTCACGTGAGCCGGCAGCCCCCAGGGACGGTCGCGCGGGCCCGCGAAGGGCGGGACCCTCGCGCAGGCCCGCGAGAGACGGCACTGTCGTGCGGGCTCGCGAGGCACGGGACAGGCCCGCAGGCCCGCGAGGAACGGCACGGTCGGCACGGGCCGCGAGGGAAGTGACAGGCACGGGGACGCGAGGGACAGGCCCGTCGCGCGGGCCCGCGAGGCACGGAGACGGTCGGCGCGGGCCCGCGAAAGTAATAACAGGGCACGCAGGCGCGAGGGACGGCACCGTCGCCCAGGCCCGTGAGAACACGGCACCGTCGCGCAGGCGCGTGAGGAGCCGGGGCGGAACGCCCGGGGGAACCCGGCGGTCCCCCGGGGGTTCAGGGCGGCGGGGGTCAGGCCACGTCGGAGGAGAAGCGCACCGCGCCCGCCGGGATGCGCGCGTCGCACCAGATCCGCGTCCCGGCCCGCAGCTCGTTGTCGGGGCCGACGAACGCGCCGTCGCCGATCACCGCGCCGGTGAGGACCGTGCGCTCCCCGACGTGTGCGCGGGCGCCGACCAGGGAGTCGGTGATGACCGCGCCGGGCCGGACCACCGCGCCGGGCAGGATGGTCGAGCCGCTGATCCGCGCGCCACCGGCGACCCGCGCGCCCTCGCCGACCACGGTGCCGCCCGTGAGCTTGGCGTCGGCGGCCACCACCGCCGACGGCAGGACCAGCCGGTCGCCGCAGCGGCCGGGCACCGCGGGCGACGGGGCGCGGCCGAGGACCAGGTCGGCCGAGCCGCGGACGAAGGCCTCGGGGGTGC
The DNA here is from genome assembly GCF_003112515.1 of Streptomyces fragilis. Classification (GTDB taxonomy): domain Bacteria; phylum Actinomycetota; class Actinomycetes; order Streptomycetales; family Streptomycetaceae; genus Streptomyces; species Streptomyces fragilis. The sequence goes on from NZ_BEVZ01000001.1 coordinate 24,124, forward strand.
CGAGGTCCAGCCAGTAGGTGGAGTCGACCATGCCCTGCAGGTGGGCGCCCGCGGCGAGCAGGTCGGGGAAGGTCTCACGCTCGACGGAGACCGGCCGCCCCGCCGGGATGGTGTCGATCACCGAGCGCCGGAAGACGTAGCACCCGGCGTTGATCTGGTCGGTGACGATCTCCTCGGGCGTCTGCGGCTTCTCCAGGAACGCCGTCACCCGGCCCGTGGCGTCGGTCGGGACCAGCCCGTAGGCGCGCGGGTCGGCGACCCGGGTGAGGTGGAGGGAGACGTCCGCCCCGCCGGCGGCGTGGGTGCGGACCAGGGCGCGGATGTCGAGGCCGGTGAGGATGTCGCCGTTGAAGACGAGGACGGGCTCGTCGGCGCCGGATCTCAGCCGGGTCGCCGCGTTGCGGATGGCGCCGCCGGTGCCCAGCGGCTCCCGCTCGGTGACGTACTCCAGGTGCAGGCCCAGCGCGGAGCCGTCGCCGAAGTGCGGCTCGAACACCTCGGCAAGGTAGGACGTGGCGAGCACCACGTGTTCCACGCCCGCCGCGGCGGCCCGGGCCAACTGGTGCGTGAGGAACGGCACCCCGGCCGCGCGGACCATGGGCTTCGGCGTGTTCACCGTCACCGGGCGCAGCCGGGTGCCCTTGCCGCCGACCAGGAGGATCGCTTCTGTCACCTGTCGTCTCTGCTTCCTGCCGGGACCGGCCGCTCGTGATGTCGGCCGGCCAGTGTACGCAGACCGTTCGATGGCTGTGCGAGCGTCAGGGGCCGGCCGGCCCCCGGCCGTGGGCCGGGGGTTCGCCCCTGCCCCGGCGTCAACGCCCCTGGTAGCGGGCCGAGGTCGTCCGGGCCGTGCCGAGCTTGCTGTAGAGGCGACCGCCCGGACAGCTCGTGGCGAATCCGTCCCGGTGCCCGGAGATGGTGTTCAGCCGTACATTCTTGCCTTTTCGGTAGCGGTTGCCACCGCCCGACGTCAGATAGGTCTTGCCCTTCGGGTTCATGCCGTGCAGGCCGAGCTTCCACGCCGTCAGGCGGGCGATCCCGCGCACGGCCTTCGCGGAGGGCTTGGTGTAGCCGAAGCTGCCGATCACGGCGACGCCCATGCTGTTGCTGTTGAAGCCCAGCGTGTGGGCGCCCATCACGGGGCGGGCGACGCCGCCCGCGCGGCCCTCGTAGATCTTGCCGCACTTGTCGACGAGGAAGTTGTAGCCGATGTCCCGCCAGCCCATGCTGCCCACGTGGTAGCGGTAGATACTGCGGATGACCGAGGGTGCCTGGGCGCAGGTGTACCCGTTGCCGGTCGCGGTGTGGTGCACGAAGGCCACCTTCACCTTGCTGGTGTACACGAACCCCTGCTCGCGCAGGCCCTCGTTCGCCTTCCAGCCCTTGCGGGTGACGATCGCGGGCCGCGGGCCGATGTACGGGGCGGCCAGGGGCTCGTCCACCACGTCCCCGGCGGCCGGTGCGGGCGCCTCCTGCTCCGGGGTGGCGTCCGGGTCGGGGGTGACGGCGCGCAGCGCCACGGCCTCCCGTCGGGTCTCCGCGCGGCTCAGTGCGGGCAGGACCTCCGGTCCGCGTCCGGCCGGAGCCCCGGGCAGGCCGCCGGACCGGGCCGGGGCGCCCGCGCGGCCGACCGGGGCCGCCGCGGAACCGTCGCCCGGGTCGACCAGTTCGGCCCGCAGCCCCGACGGGAGCGCGGGGAGCGCTCCGCCCTCCGCGTGCGCGTCCGCCTCGGGCCCGGTGCGCACCTCCACGCCGTCGGAGGCGCCGACCCAGAGCGGGGCGGTGCCGCCACGGGCCGCCTTCTCGGCGGTGCCGGGGTCGGCGCCGTGCTCGGAGGTGTGGGTCTCCAGGTCCTTCCAGTCGCTCCACCCGCCGGTCGCGGCGGCGCGGGTGCGGACCTGGACCCGGCCGTGGAACTCGGCGTCCGGGTCGTCCCAGACCACGCCGACGAGGGAGAACGGCCGCACGTGCTGCCGGACGAGGCCCCGCTCGGCCCGGTCCGGGGCGGCGCCGGCGGCCCGGCGGCCGGCGAGGGGGGCGAGGGGCAGCGACTGGGTGGAGCCGGCGTCCTGCGTCTCCGCCGCGACGGCGCGGGGGGCGGGTCCGCCCGCCATGGCGGGGGCCGCCGCCACCACGGCGAGCGGAACGACCAGCGTGGTCGCACAGGTGATGCCCAGTGAGGAGGTGAAGGGGGAGGCGAATGTGGAAGAGAGGAGTCCGCGCATACCCCCGATCCTGAACATAATCGGACATTCTTGTCCATCGTTCTCCTGACGGCCTGTCGGGCGTCGTTCCGCCGAACCGGTTGCGCCGACCCGTCTCCGGCACCCCGGCGGCCTCCTCGCGGCGCGTAGGCTTGGGCCCGTGAACGCCACCGATCGCACCCCCGCCGACCTGCTGCGTTCCGCGCTCGCCGCGGACGCCGCGCGCCCCCTGGTGACCTTCTACGACGACGCCACCGGTGAGCGCGTCGAACTCTCCGTCGCCACCTTCGCCAATTGGGTGGCCAAGACGGCGAACTACCTCCAGGACGAGTTGTCCGCCGAGCCGGGCGACCGGGTGGCGCTGCTGCTGCCCGGACACTGGCAGACGGCCGTCTGGCTGATGGCCTGTCACTCCGTCGGCGTGGTCGCGGCTCCGGGCGGCGACCCGGGCGCGGCGGACCTGGTCGTCTCCGGGCCGGACACACTGGAGGCCGCCCGGGCCTGCTCCGGCGAGCGGATCGCGCTCGCGCTGCGGCCGCTCGGCGGGCGTTTCCCCCAGCCCCCTGCGGGCTTCCGCGACTACGCCCTCGAAGTGCCGGGGATGGGCGACCGGTTCGCGCCCTACGCGCCGGTCGACCCGGAGGAGCCCGCGCTGGTCGTCGCCGGCCGGGAGTTCAGCGGCGCCGAACTGGTCGAGCGGGCAGGGGCCGAGGCCCCCGGCCTCGGGCTGACCGGGCCCACCTCACGGATCCTCAGCGCGCTGCCCTACGACACCTGGGCGGGCGTCGCGGCGGGTCTGTACGCGCCGCTGGCGATCGGCGGCTCGGTGGTCCTGTGCCGCAACCTCGACCAGCTCTCCGACGAGGCCCTCGCCAAGCGGGTGGACTCCGAGCGGGTCACGGCGACGGCACGCTGAACCGGGGGCGCGGGGCGCGGCCACGGCGACGGCGCGCCCTGCCGCCCGGTTCTGCGGGGCGTCCCCGCGGCCCGGCCCCGGGGCGCGGCCGTGAGGTGCGGCCGTGAGGTGCGGCCGTGAGGTGCGCCCGTGAGGTGCGCCCGTGAGGGCGAAGTTGTCACTCACCCGGCCGCACCGGCGGGAGAGGGTCGCGCCGGACGGGCATGGCACCGGGGTGCCGCCCGTGTCGTCGCCCACCCCGTCCCGCCGTCGCCGGCTCCGGATCGCCGTCGTCACCCTCGGCACGCTCACGGCCGTGCTGCTGATCGCCGCTGTGCTGGCCGGCTGGGCCGCCTACAGCCGGCTCAGCGAGAACGTCACCTCCGACGACGCGACCGCCGCCGAGCTCGCCCGGCACGCCGCGGAGCGGCCGAAGCGGCTGGCCCCCGACGCGCGCAACGTGCTGCTGATCGGCTCCGACACCCGCTCCGGCAAGGGCAACACCCGCTACGGCCCGAACCTGGGCGGCGAGCGCTCCGACACCACGATCCTGCTGCACCTGGCCGGCGACCGGGACAGCGCCGTCGCCGTCTCCCTGCCGCGCGACCTGATGGTGCGCGTCCCCGCCTGCCGTGACCGCGACGGCCGCGGCACCACGGCGGCCCGCCTCGCCCAGTTCAACAGCGCCTTCTCCACGGGCGGCCCGGCCTGCACGATCCGCACCGTGGAGAAGATGACCGGGGTGCGCGTGGACCACCACATGGTGATCGACTTCCACGGCTTCAAGGAGATGGTGGACGCCGTCGACGGCGTCGACATGTGCCTGGCCGGGCCGGTGCGGGACAAGGCGGCGAAGCTGGACCTCCCGGCCGGGCGGGTCACCCTGGACGGCGAGCAGGCCCTCGGCTGGGTCCGCGCCCGCAAGTCCCTCGGCGACGGCAGCGACACCGCGCGGATGGAACGGCAGCAGCGCTTCCTGGGCGCCCTGGTGCAGAAGGTCCGCAGCGACCACGTCCTGTACAACCCGCTGCGGCTCTACCCGGTGCTCCACGCGGCCACCTCCTCGCTGACCACGGACCCGGGTCTGGCGGGGCTGCGCGACCTGTACGGCTTCGTGCGCGAGGTGCGCGGCATCCCCTCCGAGCGGATCCGGTTCACCACCGTGCCGCGCGAGGCGTACCCGGCCGACCCCAACCGCGACCGGCTCCTGCAGCCGGCCGCCGGCCGCCTCTTCCGGCTGCTGCGCCACGACCGCCCGGTGCCCGTCGCGGCGCCGACCGCCACCGCCCGCACGGGCGCCGTCGACGCGTCCGGCGTCCCCGCGGCGCCCGGCCCCTCGCCCTCGTTCAGCGGCAGGACCGCCGCGGAGGACCCCTGCCGGTGAACGACGGCCCACGCGGGCCGAAACACTTCCTTATGCCCGGCGTACCGCAGGTAAAACCATGGCCAAGGCGTCGCGCAGAGGTAACAGAATGGGGCAGATTGCCCGGTTGTAGGGAAGTGGAATGTGTCACCGTCGTCGCTGCGCGCCGTTGCGGGCGGATAGTGTGAGCGATCCGGTGCCCCGGCCAGGGTCCGCCCCGCTGTCGGCACCATGACGAGACCCCGCGCCTGGGGGAAGGCGCCGTGGCCCCGACGGAGGATTCAACAACCGTGGACGCGCATGGCCGTGGACGGGCGGACAACATCGATCCCGCCGACCAGTGGGTGCTCAACCCGCAGACCGGCGAGTACGAACTGCGACTGAGCAGTGCCGTTCCGCAGTCGGCGCCACCGCCGGTGCCGGGTCCGCGCCGCCCCGCTCCCCGCGAGGAGGGCACGCCGCGCGAGCGCACCTCCCACGAGGCCGGCTACAGCCGTGAGGCCCCCGCGCGTCCGCGTCCGGGCCGCGAGGTGCCGCCGCCGCGCAGGCGGCGCGGCGAGCCGGAGGAGCCGGAGACCGGCCGCCGCCGGGGCCGCCCGAAGAAGAAGAGCAAGGCCAGGAAGATCCTCGCCTGGACCGGCGGATCGCTGGCCTTCGTGATCCTCGCGACCTCGGGCTACGGCTACTGGTACATCAAGGACCTCGAGGACAACATCCAGAAGACCAACTGCGGCGACGCCTGCTCCGACGGGTTCGCCAAGGACGAGGCCTTCAACCTCCTGATCATCGGCACCGACAAGCGCACCGGCAGCGGCAACAAGGGTTACGGCGACAAGAACAGCGTCGGCCACGCCGACACCACGCTGCTGCTGCACGTGGCCGAGGACCGCAGCAACGCCACGGTGCTGAGCATCCCGCGCGACCTCGTGATCGACATCCCGGACTGCGAGACCGTCTCGCAGGACGGCACCAGCAAGATCGTGCCGGGCACCCCGAACACCCGCTTCAACGAGAGCCTCGGGCAGGGCGGCCGCAACGCGGGCTGCACCGCGAAGACCATCAAGGAAGTCACGGGCATCAAGGTCGACCACTTCATGGTCGCCGACTTCAACGCCGTGAAGACGCTGACCGCGGCCATCGAAGGCGTCGAGGTGTGCGTCGAGAAGGCGGTCGACGACCCGAAGTCGCACCTGAAGCTGCCCGCCGGCAAGTCGACCATCGAGGGCGAGCAGGCCCTCGCCTTCCTGCGCACCCGCTACAGCTTCGGCAACTCGGGCGACCTGGACCGGATCAAGGCCCAGCAGGCCTTCCTCGCCTCGATGATGCGGAAGATGTCCTCCGGCGACACCCTCAAGAGCCCCACCAAGCTCAACAACCTGGCGCAGGCCGCGACCAAGGCCCTCGAGGTCGACGAGGCGATCGGCTCGGTCTCGGTGCTCAAGGACATCGCGCTGGAGATCAAGAAGGTCAACCCGAAGAACATGTCCTTCGTGACGGTTCCGGTCGTCGACAACCCGGCCGAGCCGACCCCGGTCACCGTGGTGCCCAACCCGGCCAAGGCCCCGGAGGTCTTCGGCCTGATCCGCGAGGACGTCTCCTTCACCGAGGTGAAGAAGGAGAAGCAGAAGAAGAAGGACGCCGACGCCGCCCGCCTCAAGGGCTCCAAGGCCGACGCCGCCGACGTGCGGGTCCAGGTCTTCAACGGCGGCGCCAAGGCGGGCTCCGCCTCGGCGACCCTGACCTGGCTGCAGAACGACCAGGGCGTCCTCAAGTCGGACAACGGCGGCAACGCCGACGCGACGCAGGCGAGGACGACGCTCGAGTACGCCCCGGACCAGGCCGACCAGGCCCGCGCGCTGGCCGCGATGATGGGGCTCCCGGGCTCGGCGCTCAAGGAGGGGGAGAGCGCCACCAACGCCCAGGGCATGCCGACCATGACGCTGGTCCTGGGTGAGGACTTCAAGGGGGCGGGCGTGCCGCTGACCGCGCCGGAGAAGGCGCCGGACGACATCGACAAGTCCACGGCCGACAAGGTCCAGTGCGCCAAGTAGCGCACGTCACAGTCGAGTTACCGAAACACACGGCACGAAGCACGCAACGAAAAGGCCGCCTCGCGCATCTCACAGGTGAGACGCGCGGGGCGGTCCCGTAGGCGAGCGAGGACAGGGGGAGGGGCACGATGGCACAGACGCGTGTGCGCGGCGAGGGCCGGCGCCGCCGCTCTGCGGGGGACGCAGCCGACCTGGGGTGGGACGACAGCCTGTACGGGGCCGACCGCACCGAGGACGGACCGCTCGGCGAGGACGGGGACCGCTCCGACACGTCCCCGCGGGACGCCGGCCGGCACGGCGGCGGTGGTGGCCGCGGCAGCCGTAGACGCGGCAGCGGCGGGGGAAGAGGCCGCGTCCTGCGCTGGACGGGGCTGACGCTCGCCTTTCTGCTGGTCGGCACGGGCGTGGCGGGTTACCTGTACTACCAGCACCTCAACGGCAACATCAGGACCGATGCCCGCGCCGGCGGGAAGTCGCACGCCAAGAAGACCAAGCCCAACGCGGCCGGCCAGACTCCGCTGAACATCCTGATCATGGGGTCCGACGACCGCAACGACCCGCGGAACCTGAAGCTGGGCGGCAGCAAGGACAACGTCGGCCAGAAGCCCCGCGCCGACGTGCAGATGCTCCTCCACATATCGGCGGACCGTAAGAACGCCTCGATGGTGAGCATCCCGCGCGACACCATGGTGAAGATCCCCGAGTGCCGCGACGCCGAGGACGGCACGGTCTACCCGGCGGACTACGACATGATCAACTCCACGCTGCAGCGCGGCGGCCCCGGCTGCACGCTGTCGACCTGGGAGAACCTCACCGGGGTCTACATCGACCACTGGATCGTCATCGACTTCATCGGCGTGGTGGAGATGACGAACGCCATCGGCGGCGTTCCCGTCTGCGTCGAGGAGAACGTCTGGGACCGGTCGACGGCCATGCAGCGCGGCGGCTCCGGGCTGAAGCTCAAGGCCGGTACGCGCCCCATCAAGGGCAAGCAGGCGCTGCAGTGGCTGCGCACCCGGCACGCCTGGGGCAGCGACCCGATGCGTGCCAAGGCTCAGCAGATGTACATGAACTCGATGATGCGCGAGCTGCAGAGCAAGAGCATCTTCACCGACACCGGCGAACTGAGGAGACTCGCGGAGGCCGCCACCAAGGCGCTGAAGGTCTCCGAGGAGATCGGCACCGTCGCCAAGCTGGCCGACCTGGCGCTGGAGCTGAAGGACGTCCCGGTCAACCGGATCACCACGACCACGATGCCCAACGTCCCGTGGCCCCAGGACAACAACCGGCTGATACCCAAGCAGGGCGACGCCGACCAGCTGTGGGCGATGCTCCAGGACGACGTGCCCTTCGACAGCAACGGCAAGAAGAAGGGCGCGGACACCGGCCCCAAGGACGAGGCCGCCCCCGACGGGGAGATCGCCGTCCGGGTCCGCAACGGCACGGCCGACGAGACGCTCGGCCCCGTGTCGGGCCGCGCCCTGACGATCAAGGACACGCTGGTGGGCGAGGGCTTCGAGCTTGCCGCGGTGGACGAGGCCGCGGCGGATCCCGCCAAGCGGACCGTGGTGCAGTACCCGAGCGCCGACCTCAAGGGCGACGCCCTGCGGGTCGCCACGTCGCTGGGCATCCCCGCCGCCTCGGTGAAGAAGTCCTCCGCGGTGGACGGCGTGACGCTGACGGTGGGCGGCGACTGGCGCGAGGGCACCAGCTACCCCAAGGAGAAGGTGCTGGAGGAGGGCAGGCTCCCCGACAGCGCGGGCGCGCAGAACGGCGCCGACACGAAGCAGTGCATGCCGGTCGCCGAGAAGATCTACACCTGGTAGTCGCCCGGTCCGGTGGGCGCCCGGCCTGGTAGTCGCCCGGCCTGGTGGGCGCCCGGCCCGGTGGGCGCCTGGCCGCGCTGCCAACGGCGGAGGGCCCCGGTCGCATCGACCGGGGCCCTCCGCCGTTGGAGTGCGGGACGTGCGGGGATGTGGCGGCGCGTCAGTCGGCGGCCGGGGTGAGCACGGCCGGGCGGCGGGAGGCGATGACCTTGCGGGCCAGCGACTTCGGGCTGGTCAGGAAGCCCCAGCCCCAGGACATGTGCATGGTGGCCAGCGCGACCGGGATCTGCAGCCGCGCCTTGAGCGGGAGGCCCTTGCCGGCCGGGACGGACCCGGCCACGATCGCGGCCAGGTAGCCGCCGGGCACCAGCAGCGCCCACGGGGTGAGCGCGACGCCCGCGACCAGGCCCGCGGCGATGGCACACACGGCGGTCGGCGGGGCGAGGTAGCGCAGGTTGATGGAACCCTGGTGGTAGCGGGCCACCACGTGCCGCCAGCGGCCGTAGTCCTTGTACTGCTTGGCGAGCGCCTTCACGCTGGGCCGCGGCCGGTAGGAGACCCGCAGTTCGGGCGAGAACCAGATCAGGCCGCCCGCCTCACGGATCCGGAAGTTGAGCTCCCAGTCCTGGGCGCGGATGAACTCCACGTTGTAGCCGCCCTGCTGCTCCAGCGCCTCACGGCGGAAGACGCCCAGGTAGACCGTCTCCGCCGGGCCGGCCGTGCCACCCGTGTGGAAGGCCGCGTTGCCCACGCCGATCTTCGAGGTCATGGCGGCGGCGACCGCGTGCTCCCAGTCGTTCTCGCCCTCGGCGTGCATGATGCCGCCGACGTTCTGCGCGCCGGTCTCCTCCAGGAGGCGGACGGCGGTGGCGATGTAGTTCGGGGAGAGCATCCCGTGGCCGTCGACGCGGACCACCACGGGGTGGCGGGAGGCGTTGATCGCCGCGTTCAGGGCGGCGGGGGTGCGGCCGGTCGGGTTGGGGACCGTGTGCACCCGCGGGTCCTCGCGGACGAGTTCGGCGGCGATCTCGTCCGTGCGGTCCGTGGAGGGGCCGAGGGCGATCACGACCTCCATCTCGCCCGCGTACTCCTGGGCGAGGATCGCACGGACTGCCTCGCGAAGGTGCCGCTCCTCGTTGAGGACCGGCATGATCACGGACACGGCGGGAAGCTGCGCGGCGGAATTGGCGTTCATCAGGGCTCACGTTACCGCGATCGGGGGACACGGTCGCGCGCCGTCCTGCCTGGGGTCCGGGCTGCAGATCCTATCGGCCTACCGTGCTCACGGAACGGATGCATATGGCCCGTTTACGGAGCCCCCGGCCCTCCCCAGGCCCTCGTGGAGGTGTACCGCCCCATGCCCGCCACACCGCCCCGACCGCCCGAACGACCGGACCCCCGGCGCCGTCGCCCGCAGCCCGGTCCGGTGCCGGGTTCCTCGCCCGCGCCCCGGGTCCCCCGGGGCGGGCGCACCGCCCCCCAGGGGCCCGACTCGCCTGCCGCGTCCCGGGCGGGGACGCCGCGGTCCGGGGCGCCCACGGCCGGTCCCGCCTCACGGGGCGGGTCCTCGCGGGCGGCCGGGCGGCGGTCGGCATCGCCCCGTCCCTCCCGGACGGCCGACGGCTCGCCCGGACGGGACGGCACCCTCCGGGCGAGCGGCGGAGCCGCCGGGCGGGACGGCGGCGGCCGGGGCGGGGACGGCCCGGTGGGTGGCGGCTGGGGCCGGCGGTCCGTGGGCCGTCGGTCCGTGGACGACCGGCCGGTGAGCGGACGACCGGTGGGCGGACGGTCGATGGACCGTCGGCAGGTGAGCGGCCGGTCGATGGACCGTCGGCAGGTGGGTGACCGATCGGTGAACGACCGCGCGATGGACGGTCGGCCGGTGGACCGTCGGCAGGTGGGCGGGCGGGTGGTGGGGCGTTCCGAGGGGAGTTCCGTGGGGCGCGTGCCCCGGGGGCCCCAGGGATCCCGGCGGGACGGCGGGCCGGGTGCAGGCACCGGGCGTCGCGGCTCCGGCCCGGGTTCCGGGTGGGGCTCCGGCGGCGACGGCGTGCCGCCGCGGAAGACGGGCGGCCCCGGTCGCGGCCGGGGCGGGCCCCGGCGGCCCGCGGGACGCCGGCGCGGATGGGGCGGTCGCATGGTGACCGCCCTCTCGGTGACGGTCCTCGCCCTGGCCGGCGTGGGGCACTCGGTCCTGTCCGGGATCGACGACGGCATCGCGCGGATCGATCCGTTCCGCGACATGAAGAACCGCCCGCACGACGGCAACGGCACCAACGTCCTGGTGGTCGGCACGGACGGGCGGGACAAGGTCTCCGCGCAGGCGAGGCGCAAGTACCGCCTCGGGGGCACGCCGTGCCACTGCACGGACACCGTGATGATCGTCCACATCTCCGAGGACCGGGACCGGGCCAGTGTGGTGAGCCTGCCGCGCGACTCGTTCGCGGTGGCGCCCGAGTACACGGAGCCCGCCACCGGCAGGAAACGGGCCGCGCACCCGGTGCGGCTGAACGCCGCCTACGCCGAGGGCGGACCGGAGCTGACCGTGCGGACGGTGGAGAGGATGACCGCCGTGAAGATCGACCACTACGTGGAGGTCGACTTCACCAGCTTCATCCGCACCGTCGACGTGCTGGGCGGGGTGCGGATCTGCACGATCGACCCGCTGAAGGACTCGCACACGGGCCTGGACCTGGCGCCCGGGCAGCACCGGCTGGACGGCGGGCGGGCCCTGCAGTACGTCCGCTCCCGGCACGTGGACGCGGCGTCCGACTTCGGGCGGATGCACCGCCAGCAGCGGTTCCTGGCGGCGCTGATCGAGCAGGCCACCTCCTCCGGGGTGCTGCTCAACCCGGTCAAGCTGCGCGACGTGGCCGGCACGGTCCTGGACTCGGTGCGGGCGGACCGCGGCTTCGGAGCGGGCGTGATGATCGACCTGGGGCGGGCGATGCGGCACTTCTCGCCGTCCTCGTCGGAGTTCACCACGGTGCCGATCGCCGACCGCAGGTACCGGGCCCGGGGCGTCGTCGGCGAGACGCTCAAGTGGGACGAGAGGAAGGCGCGGCGCATCTTCGCCGCGCTGCGCGCCGACCAGCCGCTGGCGCCGCACGTCGCGAAGCGGCCCAAGGCGCTGCGGGTGCCGGTGGCGCCGGAGCAGATCCGGGTCCAGGTGGAGAACGGGACCCTGACGCCCGGACTCGGCAGGCGGGTGGACGCCAGGCTGGCGGCGACGGGGTTCGTGACGACCGGGAGGCCGGTGAACGCGGCGGACCGGGCGGTGCGGCGGACGGTGGTGCTGTACGACCCCCGCTGGGACCGCTCCGCGCGGTCCCTCGCGGCGGCGCTCCCCGGCAGCGAGCTGCGGGCCCGGCCGGGGCTGGGGCCGACGCTGCGGGTCCTGGCGGGGGCCGACTTCCACGGGGTGCGGCGGGTGCGGGCGGAGGACCCCTACCAGGGCGAGGACGGCGTCGTCACGGGCGACCAGGTCGTCTGCGAGTGACCCGGGGAGGCTGAGGCCTTCCCCGCCCGCGCGGGGAGTCAGTCGGCGAGCCCGGCGGCGGTGCGCTGCTCGCGGAGTTCGAGGATGGCGCGCCGCCGCGCCAGCCGGTGGCTGCGGCGGATCTGCGCCTCCTGGCACCGCCGCCGGTCCTGTTCCGTCTCCGGGATCACCGGCGGCACCGGCCGCGGCTTCCCGCCCTCGTCGACCGCCGCGAACACCAGGTACGCCGACCCCACGTGGCTGAGCGGCACGGACTCGTTCCACCGCTCGGTGAGCACCTTCACGCCGATCTCCATCGAGGTGCGCCCCGTCCAGTTCACCTGGGCGCGCACGTGGACCACGTCGCCGACCCGGACCGGCTGGAGGAAGGCCATCTCGTCCATGGACGCGGTGACAGCGGGCCCCTCGGAGTGCCGGCCTGCGACCGCCCCGGCGGCGTCGTCCACCAGTTTCATGATCACACCGCCGTGCACGGTACCCAGGAGGTTGGTGTCGTGGTGGGTCATGATGTGGCTCAGCGTGAGGCGTGAAGCGGACGCGGGCTTGCCCGCGGCTATGCCGGAATCGGAGGTCAGGGCCTGTTCTGTCATGCCCTCCACCTTATGCCGGATCTTTTCCCCCGCCCGATTTGTCCCCGTTCATGTGTCGGGTTCGCAACAGCCGGGCCCCGGGTTTTCCACAGGCCTTCTGGGGGCCCCTTCCGAACGTGCACACTGTCGGTCATGAATGAGTGGCCCCAGGGATGGTCGGAGAACAACCGCGGCGGCAGCGCGGGCGAGCCCGAGCCCGCCCGCGTCATGCGCCAGGTCCGCCGCGAGCCGTCCGGCCCCTACCCGGGCCAGGCTCCGCAGTACGGCGGCAGCGTGCCGCGTCAGCCCGCCTCGCCGCCGTACGAGCCCGCGTACGACAGCGGCTACAACACCGGCCAGGTCTACGGCGGCCAGGGCCAGGGCGGTGGCGGCTACGACGACGGCGGGTACACCGGCGGCTACCGCCAGACCCCGGACTGGGGCCGCAGGATCAAGCGCACGCTGACCACCGTCGTGGTGGCCCTGCTCGTGATCTCGGTCGGCACCTACTTCTGGGCCGACTCCAAGCTCCGCGAAGAGGTCGACCTCTCCAAGGTCATCAGCCGGCCCGAGGAGGGCGACGGCACCAACTACCTGATCGTCGGCTCCGACAGCCGCGACGGGATGTCCGACGAGGACAAGAAGCGCCTGCACACCGGCTCCGCCGACGGCAAGCGCACGGACTCGATGATGATCCTGCACACCGGCAGCAACGGCCCGACGCTGATATCCCTGCCCCGCGACTCCGACGTGGAGCTCCCCGACTTCAAGGGCTCCGAGTCCGGCAAGTCCTACCCGGCCACGGGCCGGCGCATCAAGCTGAACGCCGCGTACTCCATGGACGGCCCCGAGCTGCTCGTGCGCACGGTCGAGTACAACACCGGGCTGCACATCGACCACTACGTGGAGATCGGCTTCGCCGGCTTCGCCAACATCGTGGACGCGGTCGGCGGCGTGGAGATGGACATCCCCAAGGCGTTCAAGGACAAGAACTCCGGCGCCGACTTCGAGGCCGGCAAGCAGACCCTGAACGGCGAGGAGGCGCTGGCCTTCGTCCGCACCCGGTACGCCTTCGCGGGCAGCGACCTGGACCGGACGAAGAACCAGCAGAAGTTCCTCTCCGCGCTCGCCAACCAGGCGGCCACCCCGGGCACGGTCCTCAACCCGTTCCGCCTCTACCCGACGCTGAGCGCGGGCCTGGACACCCTGATCGTCAGCGAGGGCACCGGCCTGTTCGACCTGGCCTCGATGTTCTGGGCGATGAAGGGCGTCACCGGCGGCGAGGGCACGTCGATGAACATGCCGATATCCGGCTCCAGCGGCGGCAACCTGGTCTGGGACAAGGCCAAGGTCAAGAAGCTGGTCGAGCAGCTGAAGAACGACGAGCGGGTCACGGTCAAGGGGAACTGAGTCACTCACCCCCGCGGAACGCCGAAGGGCGCCCCGGCCGTGCGGCCGGGGCGCCCTTCGCGCGTCGCGCGGACGGCTGCGGACGGCTACGGCAGGTTGCGCGCCATGACGATGCGCTGCACCTGGTTGGTGCCCTCGTAGATCTGCGTGATCTTCGCGTCGCGCATCATGCGCTCGACCGGGTAGTCACGGGTGTAGCCGTAGCCGCCCAGCAGCTGCACGGCGTCCGTGGTGACCTCCATGGCGACGTCGGAGGCGAAGCACTTGGCCGCGGCGCCCTGGAAGGTCAGGTCCGCGTCGCCCCGCTCGGACTTCGCGGCGGCCGCGTAGGTCAGCTGGCGGGCGGCCTCGATCTTCATGGCCATGTCCGCGAGCATGAACTGCACGCCCTGGAAGTCGCCGATCGGCTTGCCGAACTGCTTGCGCTCCTGGACGTAGCCCTTGGCGTAGTCCAGCGCGCCCTGGGCGATGCCGAGGGCCTGGGCGGCGATGGTGATGCGGGTGTGGTCCAGCGTCTTCATCGCGGTGGCGAAGCCGGTGCCCTCCGCGCCGATCATGCGGTCGGCGGGGATGCGGACGTTATCGAAGTAGACCTCGCGGGTCGGGGAGCCCTTGATGCCGAGCTTCTTCTCCGGGGCGCCGAAGGAGACGCCCTCGTCGGACTTCTCGACGACGAAGGCGGAGATGCCCTTGGAGCGCTTGGTGGGGTCGGTGACCGCCATCACCGTGTAGAACTCGGACTCGCCGGCGTTGGTGATCCAGCGCTTGACGCCGTTGAGCACCCAGAAGTCGCCGTCGCGCACCGCGCGGGTCTTCATGCCCGCCGCGTCCGAGCCGGCGTCCGGCTCGGAGAGGCAGTAGGAGAAGCCGCCCTGGCCCTTGGCGAGCGGGGTCATGTACTTCTTCTTCAGCTCCTCGGAGCCGGAGAGGATCACCGGCAGCGAGCCCAGCTTGTTGACCGCGGGGATCAGGGAGGACGAGGCGCACACGCGCGCCACCTCCTCGATCACGATCACCGTGGCGAGGGCGTCGGCGCCCGCGCCGCCGTACTCCTCGGGGACGTGCACGGCGTGCAGGTCGTTGGCGACCAGGGCGTCCTGCGCCTCCTGGGGGAAGCGGGCCTCCTCGTCCACCGCCGCGGCGTACGGGGCGATCTTCGCCTCGGCGAGGGCGCGCACCGACTCACGGAGCATGTCGTGCTCCTCGGACGGGCGGTACAGGTCGAAGTCAGCCGATCCGGCCAAGGTCTCTCACGCTCCAAGCGAAGGAAGAAGAGGGGACATTCAGTTAACTACCGTTTAGTAGCCAAATCCTAGGCCGTCTCCTCCGCCGCGGCACCGTGAGGTTGACGACAGAGTTGACGGCGGAGGTGACGCGTTCCAGGGTCTTCCCATGAGGGAGCCCTCGCACCCCCGGTTATGCTCGGTCGGCGCGCAGCAGGCACGCGGACCCGCAAGGACGTCACCACCAGGAGCATCCATGGCCCTCAAGATCACCGTGATCGGCACCGGCTATCTCGGCGCCACACACGCCGCGGCCATGGCCGAGCTCGGCTTCGAGGTCCTCGGCCTGGACGTCGTCCCCGAGAAGATCGAGATGCTGCAGCGGGGCGAGGTCCCGATGTACGAGCCCGGTCTCGAGGACCTGCTGCGGCGGCACGTGGCCGGCATCGAGGGTTCCTCCGGGCGGCTGCGCTTCACGATGGACTTCGCGGAGGCCGGCGCCTTCGGCGACGTGCACTTCGTCTGCGTGAACACCCCGCAGCGGCATGGTGAGTACGCGGCGGACATGAGCTACGTGAACTCCGCGATCGCCTCGCTGGCCCCGCACCTGACCGGGCCCGCGCTGGTCGTCGGCAAGTCCACGGTGCCGGTGGGCACGGCGGACCGTCTCGCCGCCTACCTGGCCGAGCACGCGCCGGGCGGCGCGGACGTGGAGCTGGCGTGGAACCCGGAGTTCCTGCGCGAGGGCTTCGCGGTCGACGACACCCTGCACCCGGACCGGATCGTGGTCGGCGTGCGCGGCGGGCAGGCCGAGAAGCTGCTCCGCGAGGTGTACGCGACGCCGCTGTCCGAGGGGACGCCGTTCGTGGTGACGGACTTCCCCACCGCCGAACTGGTGAAGACCTCGGCGAACTCCTTCCTCGCCACCAAGATCTCCTTCATCAACGCGATGGCCGAGGTGTGCGAGGCGGCGGGCGGCGACGTCGCCAAGCTGGCCGAGGCGATCGGCTACGACGACCGGATCGGAAGGAAGTTCCTGCGGGCCGGCATCGGCTTCGGCGGCGGCTGCCTGCCCAAGGACATCCGGGCGTTCATGGCGCGCGCCGGCGAGCTGGGCGCGGACCAGGCGCTGACCTTCCTGCGGGAGATCGACTCCATCAACATGCGCCAGCGCGGCCGGATGGTGGAGCTGGCCCGGGAGGCGCTGGGCGGCGGGCCGTTCCTCGGCAAGCGGGTCGCGGTGCTCGGCGCCACGTTCAAGCCGGACTCCGACGACGTCCGGGACTCGCCGGCGCTGAACGTCGCGGGGCAGATCCACCTGCAGGGCGGCCAGGTCACCGTGTACGACCCCAAGGGCATGGACAACGCGCGGCGGGTCTTCCCGACGCTGGGCTACGCGGAGACGGCAGAGGACGCCGTGCGCGGGGCGGAGATAGTGCTCCACCTGACCGAGTGGCGCGAGTTCCGGGAGCTGGATCCCGAGAAGCTGGGCCAGGTCGCGGCGCGGCGGGTGCTGCTGGACGGCCGCAACGCGCTGGACCCCGAGCCGTGGCGCGCCGCCGGCTGGACCTACCGGGGCATGGGCCGCCCCGCCGCCTGACCCCCGGGGCCCAGGGCGGAAGTGCCCGTACACAACGGGTGAGCCCGGGGTGTCTGCTGGAGCAGCACACCCGGGGCTCACCTGTGGAGCACGGCCGGCCGGGGGCGGCTACGCGTCGACCGTGGTGATCGTCGCGTGGGAGGGTGCGGTGGTGGCGCGGAGATCGCGGGCCACCGCTTCCGCGTCGCGCAGGACGCGGACCGTGTTGCCCCAGGTCAGCTTGGCGAGGTCGTCGCGGGACCAGTTGCGGTCCAGGAGCTCGGCGACCAGGTTCGGGTAGCCGGCGACGTCGCGCAGGCCGTCCGGGGTGAACGCCGTGCCGTCGTAGTCGCCGCCGATGCCGATGTGGTCCACGCCGGCGACCTCACGCATGTGGTCGAGGTGGTCGGCGACCGTGGAGGCCGTGGCCCGCGGGCGCGGGTGGGCCTCCTCGAAGGCCTGGTGGACCTTCATCGCCTCCGGGGTGGTGTCCAGGTGGTGGAAGCCGTGCGCCCGCAGGTTCTCGTCCGCCTCGACCGTCCAGTCCACCGCGGCCTGCAGGACGAACTTCGGCACGAAGGTCGCCATGGCGACGCCGCCGTTGGCCGCCAGCCGCTCCAGCACGTCGTCCGGGACGTTGCGCGGGTGGTCGCAGACGGCGCGGGCGGAGGAGTGGGAGAAGATCACCGGCGCCGCGGAGGCGTCCAGCGCGTCCCGCATGGTCGACGCGGCCACGTGGGAGAGGTCGACCAGCATGCCCTCGCGGTTCATCTCCCGCACCACCAGCCGCCCGAAGGCGGTGAGCCCGCCGTGCCGCGGCTCGTCGGTGGCGGAGTCCGCCCAGTCGACGTTGCTGTTGTGGGTGAGGGTCATGTACCGCACGCCCAGCGCGTACAGCATCCGCAGCGCGCCCAGCGAGTTCTCGATGGAGTGGCCGCCCTCGGCGCCCATCAGCGAGGCGATGCGGCCCTCGGCGCGGGCCGCCTCCAGGTCGTCCGCGGTGGACGCGGCCCGCAGGTCGCCCGGGTACCGGTCGAGGAGCTGCCGCACGCAGTCGATCTGCTCCAGCGTCGCGGCGAGCGGGTACGGCTGCTCGTAGGGCACGTACACCGACCAGTACTGGGCGCCCACGCAGCCCTCGCGCAGCCGCGCCAGGTCGGTGTGCAGCGCGGCGCTCTGGTCGGTGGCGATGTCGCGGGCGCCGAGGTCGTAGCCGACCTGTTCGCGCAGCGCCCACGGCAGGTCGTTGTGGCCGTCGACGACCGGGAATTCCCGCAGCAGCTCGCGGGCCCGCGCCAGGGACTCCCGGGAGGCGCTCACCGGCCGTTCCCGGACCCGGCGCCCATGGCCTTGGCGCGGAGCCGGCGGCCCTTCTCGGTGGCCTGGTCGTTGAGCTCCTGCTGGAACTCGCGCATCCGCTCGAGCAGCGCCTCGTCGTGCGCGGCGAGGATCCGGGCGGCCAGCAGACCGGCGTTGCGGGCGCCGCCGACGGAGACCGTGGCGACGGGCACGCCGGCCGGCATCTGGACGATGGAGAGCAGCGAGTCCATGCCGTCCAGGTACTTCAGCGGCACCGGAACGCCGATGACCGGCAGCGGCGTCACCGAGGCGAGCATGCCCGGGAGGTGGGCGGCGCCGCCGGCGCCCGCGACGATCGCCTTGAGCCCGCGCTCCGCGGCCTGCTCGCCGTAGGCGACCATCTCGCGGGGCATCCGGTGGGCGGAGACGACGTCCACCTCGTAGGGGATCTCGAACTCGTCGAGGGCCTGGGCGGCGGCCTCCATCACGGGCCAGTCGGAGTCCGACCCCATGACGATGCCGACCAGCGGCGCTTCGCTGCTCATTCGGTGACGATTCCCCTCAGGTAGTGGGCCGCGTGCGTGGCGCGCTCCAGGACGTCGTCCAGGTCGGCGCCGTAGGTGTTGACGTGACCCACCTTGCGGCCGGGCTTCACGTCCTTGCCGTACATGTGGATCTTCAGCTGGGGGTCCCGCGCCATGCAGTGCAGGTACGCCGAGTACATGTCCGGGTAGTCGCCGCCGAGGACGTTGACCATCACCGTCCACGGCTGGCGGGGGCGCGGGTCGCCGAGCGGCAGGTCGAGGACGGCCCGCACGTGGTTGGCGAACTGCGAGGTGACCGCGCCGTCCATCGACCAGTGGCCGGAGTTGTGCGGGCGCATCGCCAGCTCGTTGACCAGGATGCGGCCGTCGCGGGTCTGGAACAGCTCGACCGCGAGGTGGCCGACGACGCCGAGCTCCTTGGCGATGGTGAGCGCCATCTCCGTGGCCTCGGCGGCGAGGGCGGCGTCGAGGTCGGGGGCGGGGGCGATCACGGTGTCGCAGACGCCCGCGACCTGGCGGGACTCGACCACCGGGTAGGCGACGGCCTGGCCGTGCGGGGAGCGCACCACGTTGGCGGCGAGCTCGCGGACGAAGTCGACCTTCTCCTCGGCCAGCACCTCGACGCCGGCCTTGAAGGGCTCGGTGATCGCCGGGTCGTCGGCGCCCTTGATCACCCAGACGCCCTTGCCGTCGTACCCGCCGCGCACGGTCTTCAGGACGACGGGGAAGCCGTCGCCCTCCCCGGAACCCCCGCCGGCGCCCCCGCCGGTGCGCTCGGCGGCGCCCTCGGCGGCGAACGCCGCCACGTCGGCCGGGCCGGCGACGATGCGGTGCCGGGGGCAGGCCACCCCGATCGCGGTCAGCCTGGCCCGCATCACGCCCTTGTCCTGGGCGTGCACCAGCGCGTCCGGGCCGGGGCGCACGGGGATGCCGTCGGCCTCCAGGGCCCGCAGGTGCTCGGTGGGCACGTGCTCGTGGTCGAAGGTGATGACATCGCAGCCGCGGGCGAAGTCGCGGAGGGTGTCCAGGTCGCGATAGTCGCCGATGACGACCTCGTTGACGACCTGGGCCGCGGAGTCCTGCGGGGTGTCACTGAGCAGCTTGAAACGGATGCCGAGCGGGATGCCTGCCTCGTGCGTCATACGCGCGAGCTGGCCGCCGCCGATCATGCCGACTACCGGGAACGTCACGCGTCAAGGGTATCGGGCGCGCGTTCCGGTTCCGCTTTCCGTCCCCGTGGGCGGAAACCGGTCAGCCGGGTACCACTTCTGCCCGACTTCCACACGCCCCACGTCGTTGCGCGCGCGAGGCCGGAGAGGCCGTGGTTAGCATGACTGAGTTGACGTCGATCACATGAACGGGGCTGGGCCGCGATGGGCAGAGAGCTTCCTCGCACCGCCGCGCCGGGCGGGTTCCGCCGCCGCCTGCGCGCCCTGTGGCGTGAAATCGTCAAGTTCGGCGCGGTCGGCGGGGCCGGCCTGCTGGTCAACTTCGCCGCGTTCAACGTGCTGCTGCACATGGGCGTGCGCCCCGGCCGGGCCGGGGTGGCGGCGACCGCGCTGGCCATCGCCTTCAACTACCTGGGCTTCCGCTACTTCACCTACCGTGACCGCGACCGCGGGCACCGCACGCGGGAGATGAGCCTGTTCCTGGCGTTCAGCGCGGTGGGCCTGGTCATCGAGAACGGTGTGCTCTTCCTGGCCACGTACGGGATGGGCTGGGACACCCCGCTGGAGAACAACGTCTTCAAGTTCGTGGGCGTCGGGGTGGCCACGCTGTTCCGCTTCTGGTCCTACCGGACCTGGGTCTTCCGGGCCCTGCCCGAGCCGCGGGAGCGCCCGTCACGGGTGCATCCGCAGGGGCGCACCACGGAACGGGTCGGGCGGCCTTAGCAGCCCGCGGCTCAGCGGACCGTCGGCCCCGAGGGCTTGGAGCTGGGGCGCCCGGGCTGCGGCCGGCTCAGGAAGAGGCCGAACACCGGCGGCTGCGCCTGCAGCATCTCCAGCCGCCCTCCGTCCGCCTCGGCGAGGTCGCGGGCGACGGCCAGGCCGATGCCGGTCGAGTTGTGCCCGCTGATCGTCCGCTCGAAGATCCGCGCGCCCAGGTCGGCCGGGATGCCCGGCCCCTCGTCGGTCACCTCGACGACCGCCTGGTTGCCCACCACGCGGGTGCGCAGGGCCACCGTCCCGCCACCGTGCATCAGCGAGTTCTCGATCAGCGCCGCCAGCACCTGCGCCACGGCGCCGGGCGTGCCCATCGCCTCCAAATGCCGTTTGCCGGAGGTGACGATGGCCCGGCCTGCGCTGCGGTAGGCGGGCCGCCACTCGGCGATCTGCTGCTGGATGACCTCGTCGATGTCGAAGGAGACCGCGGAGCCGGTGCGCGGGTCGCGCGAGTTGGTGAGCAGCCGCTGCACCACGTCGGTGAGCCGCTCGACCTGGGTGAGCGCGATGGAGGCCTCCTCCCGCGCGGTCTTCAGGTCGTCGGTGAGGGTGATCTCCTCCAGCCGCATGGAGAGCGCGGTGAGTGGCGTGCGCAGCTGGTGGGAGGCGTCGGCGGCCAGCCGGCGCTCGGCGGTCAGCATCCGGCCGATGCGCTCGGCGGAGCGGTCGAGCACGTCGCCGACCCGGTCCAGCTCGGGCACGCCGTACCGCTTGTTGCGGGGCCTGGGGTCGCCGGAGCCGAGACGCTCGGCGGTCTCGGCGAGGTCGGTGAGCGGGGAGGCGAGCCGGTTGGCCTGGCGCACGGCCAGCAGGATCGCGGCGACGACCGCGAGCAGCGCCACGCCTCCGATGATCAGCAGGGTGCGCCCGACCTCGCGGGTCACCGCGGAGCGGGGTTCCTCGACCCGGACCGTCTCGCCGCCCTCGCCGCGGGTGGTCGCGTGGATGACGTCGCCGGACGGCTTGTCGCCGACCTCGATCACCTGCCCGCCGGGGAGGGTGATCACCGCGTGCCGTCCGGCCTCGACCTGGTTCTCCAGGATGGCGGCGCTGACGTCCTCCTCCCCGAGGACCCGGGCGTCGACGATGCTCGCCAGCCGCACCGCCTCGGACTCGACCCGTTCCTGGGCGCTGGCGCTGATGGTGCGGGTCTCCACCAGGACCAGGGAGACGCCGAAGACGGTGATCACCACGAGGACCACGAGGAGGGTGGACTGGATGAGGCGGCGGCGCATGGGGGAAGGGTGTCAGCTCTTCTCGAAGCGGAAGCCCACGCCGCGCACGGTGGCGATGTAGCGAGGGTTCGCCGCATCGTCGCCGAGCTTCTTGCGGAGCCAGGAGATGTGCATGTCGAGGGTCTTGGTCGACGACCACCAGGTGGTGTCCCAGACCTCGCGCATCAGCTGGTCCCGGGTGACGACCCGGCCGGCGTCGCGGACCAGCACCCGCAGCAGGTCGAACTCCTTGGCGGTGAGCTGGAGCTCCTCCTCGCCCATCCAGGCGCGGTGCGACTCGACGTCGATCCGCACGCCGTGGATGGCGGGCGGCTGCTGCGGCTCGGCGGCGCCGCGCCGCAGCAGGGCCCGGACCCTGGCCAGCAGCTCGGCGAGCCGGAAGGGCTTGGTGACGTAGTCGTCGGCGCCCGCGTCGAGGCCGACGACGGTGTCCACCTCGTCCGCGCGCGCGGTCAGGATGAGGATGGGCACACCGAGGCCCTCGGCGCGGAGCCGGCGGGCGACCTCCAGGCCGTCCATGCCGGGCAGCCCCAGGTCGAGCACGACCAGGTCCACCCCGCCACGCATCCCGGCGTCGAGGGCGGTCGGGCCGTCCTCGCGCACCTCGACCTCGTAGCCCTCCCTGCGCAGGGCGCGGGCCAGCGGCTCAGAGATGGACGAGTCGTCCTCGGCGAGCAGTACACGGGTCATGGGGTGATGGTAGTCCCGCCCCCGTGATCACCGGAGCCCGCCTTCGCACCGCATTTCGAGGACGGCGGGCCCTTCCGGTGCTCGTTCCGCCGTCCTCGTTCCCCGCGCGCGACCGGCCGGGGTAAGAAGCTGTATCGGCCACGGATATCATGGGGGCGGACGAGACGGCAGAGGTGTGATCATCACCTCACATGCCCCCTATATGCCCATTGACACGCGTTCCTGCTGTCTAATGGCTCTGGCCTCATGGGCAGCCTCCGCGTATGCGCGTCGGATGCCGCACGTGGGTGCGGGCCGGTTCCCAAGCCGGCCCTGACAGTGACAGACCTGCGGCCGGGTCCCTCGCGTCGACGACGACGCCCGGGGCGTGGATCCCGGGGTCGTCCTCCCGCTCCCCACCCATGGAGCGTTCCTCCCCTCGGCGGGATCTGGGCGGACGACACCGGTGCCGGCCTCCCCCCACCGGGCGCGCACCCATCCCCTCGCGCGTCCCGACAGCAAGGAACGATCATGGCGTCCAGCCTGACGAAGTCCTCGGCCCCGGTGAACGGGCCCGACAAGACTTTCTTCGGCCACCCGCGCGGACTGGCCACCCTCTTCATGACCGAGATGTGGGAGCGCTTCTCCTACTACGGCATGCGCGCGCTGCTCCCGCTGTACCTGGTGGCGGAGGAGGGCCTGGCCCTCGGGGCCACCACGGCGGTGGCGATCTACTCCGTGTACGTCGCCACGGTCTACCTGCTCGCGATGCCGGGCGGCTGGTTCGGTGACCGCGTCTGGGGCGCCCGGAAGACCACCGCGGTCGCGGCCGGCATCATCATGACCGGTCACCTGCTGCTGGCGCTCCCGCTGAACGCCATCTTCTACGTCGGCCTGCTCTTCGTGGCCGTCGGCTCCGGTCTGCTGAAGGCCAACATCTCCACGATGGTCGGCCACCTCTACGACGGCCCGGACGACCCGCGCCGTGACGGTGGCTTCACCCTCTTCTACATGGGCATCAACATGGGTGCCTTCGCCGCTCCGCTGATCATCGGCACCATCGGCCAGACGGTCAGCTGGCACCTGGGCTTCGGCCTCGCCGCGGTGGGCATGGGCCTGGGTCTGCTGCAGTTCCTGCTCGGCACCCGTCACCTGGCCCCCGAGTCCAGCATCGTCCCCAAGCCGCTGTCGCCTCTCGAGCGGGCCGCCACGCTGCGCAAGGCCATGGTCTGGCTGCTCGTCGCCGTCGTCTTCTACGGCATCGTCACGCTGACCGGCTCCTTCACGCTGAAGTGGGCCACCGTTCCGCTGCTGGTCCTCGGCCTGGTCGTGCCGGTCTCGGTCCTGGTCCGCATCAAGCGGGACAAGGAGCTGACGGCCACCGAGCAGTCGAAGGTCTCCGGCTACGTCTGGTTCTTCGTCGCCGCCGCCATCTTCTGGATGATCTACGACCAGGGCGGCTCGACGCTGTCGCTCTTCGCGGACGAGCACGTCGACAACCAGGTCTTCGGCTGGGAGTTCCCGGTCTCCTGGTTCCAGTCGGTCAACCCCGTCCTGATCATGGCGCTGGCCCCGGTCTTCGCCACGATCTGGCTCTCCCTGGCCCGCAAGGACAAGGAGCCCAGCACCATCGCGAAGTTCGCGGGCGGTCTGGCCCTGGTCGGCATCTCCTTCTTCGTCTTCATGCTGCCGCTGGTGGCCTCGGGCGACGGCAAGGTCTCGCCGTGGTGGCTGGTGCTCATCTACTTCTGCCAGACCGTGGGTGAGCTGATGCTCTCGCCGGTCGGCCTGTCGGTCACCACCAAGATGGCGCCGGCGAAGTACGCCTCGCAGATGATGGGCGTCTGGTTCCTGGCCGTCACCGCGGGCGACGCGGTGACCGGGCTGGTCGCCGAGGCGGGGGTGAACCTGGACCGGACCGGGTTCGTGGCCCTCGAGGCGGCGCTGGCGGTGCTGGCCGGGTTCGCGGTCTACATGTACCGGGGCAAGGTCAAGCAGCTCATGGGCGACGTCCGCTGACGTCCCCCGACCCCGAAGGGGCCCTCCCGTACCCACGGGAGGGCCCCTTCGCGTTGTCCGGCTCGCTCCGGGGCACGTGACCCCCTCCGGGCGAGGTGGGGAGACGACGACGCCGCAGCGCGGGGGCGGTGGCCGGCGCGCTGCGGCGTGGGTGCCCAGGAGGGCCTGGAGGCACCGTGGGGTGGTGCGGCGCGGGAGCGGGTCCGCGCGCCGCGGACAGGTCCTAGGCGGTGGGGCGGGCGAGGTCGGCCCAGACGGTCTTGCCGGGGAGCTCGGGGGCCGCGGCGACCCCCCAGTCCATCGACAGCCGCTGGACTATGAACATGCCGTGGCCGCCGGGCCGCCCCGCCTGGTGCGGCGTGCGCGGCGTCGGCTGTCCCTCGCCCCGGTCGGTGACCGCGATGCGGATCGCCTTGCCGTCGAAGGTGAGCGTCAGCGACTCCGGCTCCTCCGCGTGCAGGCACGCGTTGGTGACCAGCTCGGACACGATCAGCAGCACGTCCTCGGCCGCCGCGCGTCCGTCGTCCGTGGACGACGGCAACCAGCCCCACGCGTACAGGGCCTGTCGCGTGAAGTCGCGGGAGAGGGGAACGACGCCGCTTTCCCCCGCCAGATTCAGTTGCCGTACCTCCGGCGCCACCGGCGCGCCTCCGTTCGAAGCCCCCGTCCCCTGTTCCAGGGCGGGAGACGTCCCGTCCACCGTCGTGGCGGGCGGAGCGGTGGAAGCGCCGGGCTGCGGGCCGCGGTCGCCCGGCGGATAGGGCCGGGTGGTGCTCATCAGCGCTTCACCTCACCGATTCACCGATACACGAGTGGACCTCGGGGTCTTCGGGGCGTCGGAAACGGTTCGGGCCGTCGGCCCGGCCCCGTCGAAGGCGCCCCCTGTCCTCAGCATTCTCCTGCCCGCCCCGGACGTCGGAACACTCACCGATTCGCCCCGTTTCGCCCTATCCGCCATCTTTCACCGATTCAGCACAAGATGTCACGAATGACCGCGCATCGCGTCGCCCTCCGTGACGTCCGTCACCGATCAGCCGGTTCCCGTGCCTTCCGCGAGCGCGCCCTCCACCGTGTCGTGCACGGAGAAGACCGTGTCCGCGCCGGTGATCTCGAAGACGCGCGCCACCGCGGGCCGCATCGCCACCAGGTGGATACCGCCGCCGACCTCTTCCGCCTTCAGGCGGGCGCCGAGCAGCACGTTCAGCCCAGTGGAGTCACAGAACTCCAGCTGGGAGCAGTCCACCACGAGCCGGGTGCGCCCCTTCGCCAGGTTGCGCTCCAACGGCTCGCGGAGGAGTTCGGCGGTGTGGTGGTCGAGTTCGCCCGCCGGGATCACGACGGCACTGGCTCCCTCTTCCCGTACCTCCACCAGAAGCCGGCCCGACTGCGCGCTGCCGACCGTCCCGTGGTCCATTGCCGTCTCTCTCTCGACGTCCGATCTGCTGATACCGCCTCCGAACCCTACGCCCTCTGCGCAGAATTCGGCAGTCGAACAATCATAAGAATTGGGACATACGCGTACAGAGCGTACTTGCGGTCTTGTTGCTCGAGCGGGTAGGGCTGATGAGAACACATCCGATCCGGCCGGCTTTGGAGGCGCCGCACACCGCAGAGGCGCACGTACTGGCATCGGCAGCCATATGCCGAGAACGATGGAGGACTTCATGTCACCCCGGCTCGACGCATCGCATACCCCCACAGCGACGTCGGCAATCCCGCCTCATTCGCACGAGGAGAGCACGTCCCCCACGGTGGACGCGACGCTCCCCGCCCAGACCCTTCCCCACCTCCCCCACCAGCGGACCGCGACCGTGCTCGAAGCCGGTCCCGACCCCGCGCCGCACGGCCCCGCCGGCACCGCTCCCCCCGCGGATCCCGCCGGGCTGCTGGACGGCCTCCCCGAGATCCCGCACTACTCGGGAGTGCGCGCGGCCGACGCCCGCGCCCTCTCCAAGGCCCTGTTCGCGCGGCTGGAGTCGCTCGAGGAGGGGACCGCGGAGCACAGCTACGTACGCAACACGCTGGTCGAGCTGAACCTGGCCCTGGTGAAGTTCGCCGCTTCCCGCTTCGGCTCCCGCAGCGAGCCGATGGACGACATCATCCAGGTCGCGACCATCGGCCTCATCAAGGCGATCGACCGGTTCGAACTGAGCCGCGGTGTGGAGTTCCCCACATTCGCCATGCCGACCATCATCGGCGAGATCAAGCGCTTCTTCCGCGACACCTCCTGGTCCGTGCGCGTCCCGCGCCGGCTGCAGGAGCTGCGGCTGGACCTCGCCAGGGCCACCGACGAGCTGCAGCAGCGGCTCGACCGCGCGCCGACCGTCGGCGAGCTGGCCGAGCACCTGGGGATCTCCCGCGAGGAGGTGCTGGAGGGCATGGTCGCCTCCAACGCCTACACGGCCTCCTCGCTGGACGCACAGCCCGAGGAGGACGACTCGGAGGGCGCCCTGGCCGACCGCATCGGCTACGAGGACGACGATCTGGAGGGCGTCGAGTACATCGAGTCGCTCAAGCCCCTGATCGCCGGGCTCCCGGCCCGGGAGCGGAAGATCCTCTCGTTGCGGTTCACGGCCGGCATGACCCAGTCCGAGATCGGTGAGGAGCTCGGCATCTCCCAGATGCACGTCTCCCGGCTGCTGTCCCGGACGCTCGTCAAGCTGCGTGCGGGCCTCACCGGCGAGGAGTAGCCCGACCGCCGGGTGTGGGGAGCCTCGGGGGCCTCATACCTCGCGGACGCCGCCCCGCCACACCCCCGCCACCAGGGGGACGCCCGGCCGGTAGGCCAGGTGCACGTGGCTGGGCGCGTCGAGCAGCAGCAGGTCCGCGCGGGCGCCGGGCGTGATCCGTCCGACGTCCGCGCGGCGCAGCGCCGCCGCGCCGCCCGCGGTGGCCGCCCACACCGCCTCGTCGGGGGTCATGCCCATGTCCCGCACGGCGAGCGCGACGCAGAACCCCATGGACGAGGTGTACGACGATCCGGGGTTGCAGTCCGTCGACAGGGCGACGGTCACCCCGGCGTCGAGCAGCCGCCGCGCGTCGGGCCACTCGGCCCGGGTGGAGAACTCCGCCCCGGGCAGCAGGGTGGCCACGGTCCGCCCGCCGGAGCTCGCCAGCGCGTCCACGTCGGCGTCGCTCAGGTGGGTGCAGTGGTCGGCGCTGGCCGCGTCCAGCTCGACCGCCAGCCGGACGCCCGGGCCGTGCCCCAGCTGGTTGGCGTGCACGCGCGGCACCAGGCCGCGCTCCCGGCCCGCGGTGAGGATCGCGCGGGCCTGGTCGCCGTCGAAGGCGCCGCGCTCGCAGAACACGTCGACCCAGCGGGCGTGCGGGGCGCACGCGTCCAGCATTCCGCCGGTGACCAGCTCCACGTAGGCCGCCGGGTCGTCGGCGTGCTCGGGGGCCACGATGTGCGCGCCGAGGTAGGTGACCTCCCGCGTGTGCCGGGCGGCGATCCGCAGCGAGCGGGCCTCGTCCTCGACGGTCAGCCCGTACCCCGACTTGGTCTCCACGGTGGTGGTGCCCTGCCGCAGCGCCTCCGTCAGGTGCCGCACCAGGTTGGCCTCCAGCTCGGCGTCGGTGGCCGCGCGGGTGGCCGCGACCGTGGTCCGGATGCCGCCCGCGGTGTAGGGCCGGCCGGACATGCGCGCGTTGAACTCCTCGGTGCGGTCACCGGCGAAGACCAGGTGCGTGTGGGAGTCCACGAATCCCGGCAGCATCGCGCGTCCCCCGGCGTCGACCCGGTTGTCGGTGGCGGGTGCTTTCCTGGACATACCGGTCCACACGACGCGGTCGCCCTCCGTCACGACGGCCGCGTCCCGGACCACGCCGAGCGGTGAGCCGTCCGGGGAGGAGCCGAGGGAGGGGTCGTTGGTGACCAGGTGGCCGATGTTGTCGATCAGGGTGCTGCTCGCGGTGCCGGCGGGGGTGCCGGGAAGGGTGCTCATGCTCGTCCTGTGCGCAGGTGGGCGACGGCCGTCGCCAGTTCTCGGGCGGGTTCGGGGAC
This sequence comes from Streptomyces fragilis, assembly GCF_003112515.1. Classification (GTDB taxonomy): domain Bacteria; phylum Actinomycetota; class Actinomycetes; order Streptomycetales; family Streptomycetaceae; genus Streptomyces; species Streptomyces fragilis. The sequence goes on from NZ_BEVZ01000001.1 coordinate 52,456, forward strand.
CAGGGTGTGCGCCCCGTCGCGGACCACGTGGCGGCCCGCGCACACGGTGTGGCGCACGTCCGCGGCCGTCGCGGCGAATACCGCGGTCTCCGCGCCCCGCTCGGGCGGCGGGCCCGCGGTCCTGACGGTGTCCAGGGCGACGGTCGTCCAGTCGGCCGGCGCGCCCGGCGCGAGCGTGCCCGCCTCCGGGCGGCCGAGGGCGGCGTGGCCGTCGGCCCCGGCGGCGCGCAGCAGCGCCCCGGCGCCCCAGTGGCCGCGCACCCGGGTCCGCAGCCGCTCGTTCAGCTCCAGGGCGCGTGCCTCCTCGAACAGGTCGATGACGGCGTGGCTGTCGGAGCCGAGGCTGAGCGGCGATCCGGCCCGCTGGAGGGCGGGTGCCGGTCCGATGCCGTCGGCGAGGTCGCGTTCGGTGGTGGGGCACATGCAGGTACCGGTACCCGATCCGCCGATCAGGGCGATGTCCTCGTCGGTGAGGTGGGTGTTGTGCACGCCGGTGGTGCGCGGGCCCAGGACGCCGTGGTCGGCGAGCAGCCCGGCCGGGGTGCGGCCGTGGGCGGCCAGGCACGCCTCGTTCTCCGCGGGCTGCTCGGAGAGGTGGACGTGCAGCGGCGCGCCGCGCTCCTCGGCCCAGCGGGCGACCTGGGCCAGCTGGCCTGCCGGGACGGCGCGGACGGAGTGGATCGCCGCGCCGAGGGTGACGTGGTCGCGTTCCTTCAGCAGCGAGGCGCGGGCGGCCCAGGCCTCGGCGTCGCCGTCACTGAAGCGCAGCTGCGCCCCGGTGGGGGGTTCGCCGAAGCCGGCGGACAGGTAGGCGGTGTCCAGCAGGGTGATCCGCACGCCGGCCTGGGCGGCGGCCTCGATGAGCGCCTCGCCCATGGCGTTCGGATCGTCGTAGCGGGCCCCGCCGGGTGCGTGGTGCAGGTAGTGGAACTCGCCGACGGCGGTGACGCCGGCCAGTGCCATCTCGGCGTAGACGGCGCGGGCGAGGGCCAGGTAGGAGTCCGGGTCGAGCCGTCCGGCGACCTGGTACATCACCTCGCGCCAGGTCCAGAAGGTGCCGCGGTCGGCGTGGACGACGCCGCGCAGCGCCCGGTGGAAGGCGTGCGAGTGGGTGTTGGCCAGGCCGGGCAGGGTGAGGCCGCGCAGCGGCTCCGCCCCGGGCGGCGGCGCCGCGACGTCCTCGGTGAGCGCGGCGACGCGGCCGTCCGGGCCGGTTTCCACCAGGACGCCGTCGCGCACGGGGCCGTCCGCGGTGAGCAGGGCGTGCTCCAGCCAGTAGGCGGTGGTGCGGCCGGAGCCGGGGCGGGCGGTGTTCGGGGGCGTCACGCGCTTGCCAGTCCTTTCAGGGCGTCGGCGAGGGCGCGCACCCCCGCGACGCAGTCGTCCTCGGTGGCCCGCTCGGCCGGGGAGTGGGAGACGCCGGTGGGGTTGCGCACGAACAGCATGGCGGTGGGGATGCTCCCGGCGAGGATCCCGGCGTCGTGTCCGGCGCCGGTGCCCAGCACGGGGGCGGGCCCGCGCTCGCCGCCGAGCAGGGCGGCGAGGCGGTCGCGCAGCGCGTGGTCGAAGCGGGTCTCGCCGGTGAACGACTCGCGGGCCACCTCCAGCCGGACGCCGTGCTCCTCGGCGGCGGCGCGGGCGGCCCGCTCCACGGCACCGACCACGTCGTCCAGGGCGTCCTGCGCGGCGGCGCGGGAGTCCAGCCAGCCGCGCACCAGGGAGGGCACGGCGTTCACCCCGTTGGGGTCGACGGCGACCTTGCCGAAGGTCGCGACGGCGCCCGCGCGCACCGCCTCGCGGCGGGCGGCGAGGACGGTCTCGGCGTAGGGCAGCATCGGGTCGCGGCGGTCGGCGAGGCGGGTGGTTCCGGCGTGATTGGCCTCGCCGTGGAAGTCGAACCGCCAGCGGCCGTGCGGCCAGACGGCGCTCGCCACGCCCACCGGGTCGCCGGTCAGGTCCAGGGCGCGCCCCTGCTCGATGTGCAGTTCCACGAACGCGCCGACGCGGCCGAGGCGTTCGGGGTCCGCGCCGATGGCGTCCGGGTCGTGCCCGGCGGCCTCCATGGCGCGGGGCAGGGTGACGCCGTCGGCGTCGGTGAGCCGGTGCGCCTGTTCGCGGGTGAGCAGCCCGGCGGTGAGGCGGGAGCCGACGCAGGCCAGGCCGAACCGGGCGCCCTCCTCGTCGCCGAAGTTGACCACCGCGAGGGGGCGGCCGAAGCGGGTGCCCCTGGCGCGCAGTTCGTCGAGCGCGGCGAAGGCGGACACCACGCCCAGCGGGCCGTCGAAGGCGCCGCCGTCCGGCACGGAGTCCAGGTGGGATCCGGTCACCACGGCGTCGCCGGCCGACGGGTCGCCCAGCCACGCCCACTGGTTGCCGTTGCGGTCGGTCTCCACGGACAGGCCGCGGGCCTCGGCCTGTTCACGGAACCAGGCCCGGCAGTCGCCGTCGGCCGCCGTCCAGGCGAACCGGCGGTACCCGCCGCAGGAGCGGTCCCGGCCGATGCCGGCCAGGTCCCGCCACATCTCGTGGAACGACGCGCCCTTGGGAGCGGCGGGCTCCTCCGGCACGCTCACGCGCCCTCGCCCCCGCCTTCGCCCTCGCGCATGGGGACGCGGACCCCGCGCTCGCCGGCCACCGTCTCGGCGATGTCGTAGCCGGCGTCGACGTGGCGGATGACGCCCATGCCGGGGTCGTTGGTGAGGACCCGGCGGATCTTCTCCCCGGCCAGCGGCGTTCCGTCGGCGACGGTGACCTGGCCGGCGTGGATCGAGCGGCCCATGCCGACGCCGCCGCCGTGGTGCAGCGACACCCAGGACGCGCCGGAGGCCACGTTGACCATGGCGTTGAGCAGCGGCCAGTCGGCGATGGCGTCGGAGCCGTCGAGCATCGCCTCGGTCTCCCGGTAGGGGGAGGCCACCGAGCCGCAGTCGAGGTGGTCGCGGCCGATGACCACCGGCGCCTTCAGCTCGCCGCTCGCCACCATGTCGTTGAACCGCTCGCCGGCCTTGTCGCGCTCGCCGTAGCCGAGCCAGCAGATGCGGGCGGGCAGGCCCTGGAACTTCACCCGCTCACCGGCCAGCTTGATCCAGCGGGCGAGCGACTCGTTCTCCGGGAACAGGTCGAGGACGGCGCGGTCGGTGGCCGCGATGTCCGCCGGGTCGCCGGAGAGGGCCGCCCAGCGGAAGGGGCCCTTGCCCTCGCAGAACAGCGGACGGATGTACGCGGGCACGAAGCCGGGGAAGGCGAACGCCCGGTCGTAGCCCGCGAGTTGCGCCTCGCCGCGAATGGAGTTGCCGTAGTCGAAGACCTCCGCGCCGGCGTCCTGGAAACCGACCATCGCCTCCACGTGGCGGGCCATCGACTCACGGGCGCGGGCGGTGAAGCCGGCCGGGTCCTTGGCCGCCGCGTCCGCCATCTCGTCGAACGCGACGCCGACGGGCAGGTAGCTCAGCGGGTCGTGGGCCGAGGTCTGGTCGGTGACGACGTCGACCGGCGCGCCCATGGCGAGCAGCTTCGGCAGCACCTCGGCGGCGTTGCCGAGCACCCCGATGGACAGCGGACGGCGGGCGTCGCGTGCCTCCACGGCCAGGTGCAGCGCGTGGTCGAGGGAGTCGGCGCGGACGTCGAGGTAACGGTGCTCGATGCGGCGCTCGATGGCGCGGGGGTCGCAGTCCACGCAGATCGCGACGCCCTCGTTCATGGTGACCGCGAGGGGCTGGGCGCCGCCCATGCCGCCGAGACCGGCGGTGAGGGTGATGGTGCCGGCCAGCGTGCCGCCGAAGCGCTTGGCGGCGACGGCGGCGAAGGTCTCGTAGGTGCCCTGCAGGATGCCCTGGGTGCCGATGTAGATCCACGAGCCGGCGGTCATCTGCCCGTACATGGTCAGGCCGAGGGCCTCCAGGCGGCGGAACTCCTCCCAGTTGGCCCAGTCGCCGACGAGGTTGGAGTTGGCGATCAGGACGCGGGGCGCCCATTCGTGGGTCTGCATCACGCCGACGGGGCGGCCGGACTGGACGAGCATCGTCTCGTCCTGCTTCAGCGTGCGGAGGGTGCGGACCATGGCGTCGAAGGAGCGCCAGTCGCGGGCGGCCTTGCCGGTGCCGCCGTAGACGACCAGGCGGTCGGGGTGCTCGGCGACCTCGGGGTCGAGGTTGTTCTGCAGCATCCGCAGGGCGGCTTCCTGCTGCCAGCCGGCGGTGGTGAGTTCGGTGCCGCGGGGGGAGCGGACGGGGCGGGGACCTGGCATGCCGGTGGCCTCCTGGGCGCGATTGCTTGACCTCTATTCACATCCTGTCCGCGTGAATAGCTCCAGTCAACAGCGCCGCCCCCCTCCCGCAAGGGCGTGTGTCCCGCGGAGCGAGCTGTCCGGTGCGGACGTGAGGCCCTGCGCCCAGCTGGGCCAAGGCGGCGCGACGGTGCGGCGGGGGCAGGGGGCGGCGCCCGTACGATCACCCGCGATCCCGGGCGGGAGGAATGGGGGCAAGGTGGGGCAACAGCGGGGCAGTTGACCCACGATAGTGGGGTTGTCGCATGTTCCGCTGCAAAATGCCAGAACGCTCACTCATCCCCACAGCCCCTGCGTAGCGTCTCCGTCGTTCAGCCGACCGCCAGGTGGAGGGGGCCGCGCGTGCCCGGGATCGACGAGTGTCTGCTGGAAGTCATGCGGTTGCCCGGGGCCAGGGGCGCCGCGCTGGTCGACTGGACCAGCGGACTGCCGCTCGGCACGGTCGGCGACCCACCCGGCGGCGAGGACCACGACACCGCCGCCGCGGAGGCCGCCGAACTCGCCCGCCTCGCCGCCGAGCACGGCGCCTTCACCCCCGACGAGGGGGCCGGCTGGGACAGCTCCGAGCCGCCGGTGGAGGACGTCATCATCAGCAACCGGGACAGCTACCACGTCCTGCGCTTCCTGCGGGCCACCTACGAGAGCAGCGTCTTCCTCCACCTGTGGCTGGACCGCGACGAGGGCAACCTCGCGCTGGCCCGGATCCGTCTGGGCGACCTGGCCGGGCGGCTGGTGCTCGGATGACGCCCGTGAACACGCCCCCGCCGAGACTCCCGGTCCGGGACCCCTCGTCCGCACGGCAGCGCCCCTGGGGCAGCGTCTCCCCGATGCTGAACCGCCTCGCCGCCGAGCACGCCACCGGCGTCCTGGTCCGCGAGCGCGGCACGCTCTACCTCTCCGGGGGCCGCGTGGTGCACGCCGAGAGCCCGGCCACTCCCGGCATCGACGTGCTGCTCACCGCCGGCGGCGCGGTGGACCCGGACGGATGGCAGCGGGCCGTCGAGGGCGCGGAGGCCGACCCGGAGCGGCCGGTGAGCCGCACGCTGATCTCGCAGGGCGTGCTCTCCCAGGGCCAGCTGGAGCTGTGCCACCTCGGCAGCCTCTTCGACGCCGCCTACTTCGCGCTCGCCCCGAGCAGCGCACCGGGGCACTTCCGCTACGGCGCCTGGCACTGGATGGGGGCCGTGCGGCCGGTGCCCGTCTCGGCGCTGGAGCGGGAGACGATGCGGCGGCGCTCGCTGCTGAACCGCATCTGGCCGGACCCGTCCACCGACACCGCCCCGCTCAGCCTGATACGGCCGGCGCGCACCGCCCAGGTCTGCGTGCGGCGGCAGGCGATCCTGGACCTGGTCGACGGCCGGCGGACGGCCACCGACATCGCGCGCGAGCTGGGCCGGCCCGCGTTCCACACGCTGGTGGACCTGCGCCGGCTGGCGGCGGCAGGGCTGGTCGCCGCCACCCACCGCCCGGCGCCTCCCGCGCCCGGGGCCACCGGCCCGGCGGCGGAGTCCGGTGCGGCACCCCTCCCCCTCCTTCCGTGGCCCGCGCCACCGGCCTCGCTCCCGCCCTTGTCCGGTGGCGGGTCCGGTCAGGACTCCGGGAGCGCGCCCGACGACGCCCCCGGGCAGACGCCCGAGACCACCCGGTCGGCCGTATCCGGGGCGGAGGCGCGGTACGGATCCGTCCCCGCCCAGCCCCACGGGGACCGGACCTCTCCGGACCGGCCCCACCCGGGCCAACCCCACCGAGAACCGGCCCAAGGTAACCAAGCCCACGCGGGGCAACGGTGCGCGCCACCGCCGCCGCCGTCCCCGGGGCAGTCGTACGCCGACGGGCTGCACGCCGGGCAGGCGCACCCCGAGCGGGCGCCGTACCCCCGGCAGGGCCTCGCCGGGCAGGTGCTGCCCGCGCCGTTCCTGGAGCAGCCCACCGCCCGGACCCGTCCGGACTCCGGACCGTCGGTGCGCCCGGCCCCGCTGGTACGCCCTGCCCCGCCGGTGCGCCCTGCCCCGCCGGTGCGCCCTGCCCCGCCGGTGCGCCCGGCCCCGCTGGTGCACCCGGCCCCGCTGGTGCCGCCCGTGCAGCCGCTGCCGCCGGCGGTGCCCCCGCGCCCGGTCCGTCCGCCGGACGACAGGGCGGGGCAGCCGGCCCGCAACCACCCCGACGTGGACACCCCGCTGCCGCGCCGCCCCTCCGGCGGCCGGCACCGTGCGGGCCAGGCCCCCGCCGTGACGGTCGCTCCGCCGACTCCGGCCGCCCCGACCCCCGAGACGGCGCCCGCGATTCCGGCCGTGCCCGCGGTACCGGCGGCGCCCCCGGTGCCGGCCGTGCCCGCCGCCCCGGCCCTCCCGCCGCAGCGGACTCCGGCGGCCGCCCCGGCGCCGATGCCGCCCACCCACTTCGCCGACCCCGACGTCACCCTGCTCCAGCGACTGCGGGCAGCCTTGGAGGCCCTGTGATCCGCGCGCTGAGGCACCGTGCCGGGAGGAAGCAGCTGCCGGCCGTGGAGACGGAGGTGCGCAGCGAACTGCGCCGCATCCGCTCGCGGATGTTCCAGCTGACCGGCGCCCTCGCCACCTCGGCCGACGGCACGGTGCTGGCCGAGGACTCCCCCGGCGTGGAGACGGAGGCGGCCGCGGCGCAGACCGCGGACGTGCTCGCCGCGGTCCTGCGGCTGGCCGACGTCACCGGACGCGGGACGCCGCGCGAACTGGTGGTGCGCGGCGGGTCCGGCTACCTGGCCACCTACGCGGCCGGCCGGTCCACCGTGCTCACCCTGCTCGCCGAGGACGGGGTGAACCTGGGCCGGCTGCACCTGGAGGGCCGCCGCTGCGCCGCCCGGATCGGCGAGCTCGTCGACGGGGGGACGGCTGCTCCGCCGGCCCCGGACCCCGCGCCCCTCTCCCCCACCACCGCACCCACCACCGCGGCCGTCGCGGCCCCCGGCGCCGTCGGCGCCACCGCGGCTCCCGCGTCCGTACCGCACCGGACGCACCCGCCCCGCACCGACGGGGCGAGCGCGCCCACCACCCACCGTTGAGAGGAAGCACCGCAATGGCCAGCACCGAGACCGCCCTGAAGGAAGCCCTGACGACCATCGAGGGCGCCACCGGCGTCGCGCTGGTGGACTACACCAGCGGCATGGCGCTCGGCACGCTCGGCGGCAGCAAGGACTTCGACCTGAACGTCGCCGCCGCCGGCAACACCGACGTGGTGCGCGCCAAGATGCGCACCATGGAGCACCTCGGGATCCAGTCCGAGATCGAGGACATCCTGATCACCCTCACCGACCAGTACCACCTGATCCGGCTGATCAAGGGCCGCAGCGGGAACGGGCTGTTCCTCTACCTGGCGCTGGACGCCGCCCGCTCCAACCTGGCGATGGCCCGCCACCAGCTGAAGCGCATCGAGGCGGACCTGGAGGTCTGACTCCCCGGCCGGGACCGCACCCGGTGCGCTCCGGCGTACGGTCCCGGCCGGGGACCCGCGGGAACCCGTTGTCCGGTCAGGCCGGAACCGGGGTGCGGCGGCGGCGTGCCCCACCAGGCGTCGCGTCACCCGCCGCGACGCCCGTGACGCGGTAGCCCCGGACGGTCTTCCCGGCCGGGGCGCCTCCGCGCCGCAGCCAGTCCACCCGCACCCACAGCAGCGCCTCGCCGGCCCGCTCCTGGTGGCCCAGCCAGGCCGCCTTCAGCCACAGGCCGACGCCCGCGCCCGCCAGCGCCATACCGCCGGCCGCCGGCATCGCGAACGAGGACGCCGCCGCGGCGAGGAAGCCGAGCACCAGCCACCACCCGTGTCCGCGCCGCCACACCCGGGACGACACCGCACGGTCCTGCAGTACGTCGTTGCGGCCGGCCCTGGCCGCGGCCTTCACCAGCGCCCGGTACCGCTTGCGCCGGGCGACGGCCACCACGGCGGCGGTCAGCAGGAACAGCACCGCCCCCGCGTACCAGCCGATCCGCCGGCCGGTCAGTCCCGGCAGGAGCGATCCCGCCCCCGCCGCCAGCACCCCGAGCCACCACATCGGGGCCGCTCCCGCTCTCACGACCACGGCCACCCGGGCCAGTCCCTGACCTCCGCGCGCCACGATCCCTCCTCGTCCTCCCGCGCTGTCGCGCTCGTCTCCTGTGTCGGACCGTTCGAGCGAAAATCGTAGTCAAGGCTTGTCAGAACGGCGTCAGTACGGACGAGATCAACATGCGCCGCCGCACGCCGCACGCCGCGCGCCGCCCCGCGCCGGCCCCCGCTACTCGGCGAAGAGCCCCCGGGACGCGGCGCGGACGTCGAACTCCTCGAGCCGGGCCTGCGCCTCCGGCAGGCCGTCGCACATCGCCTCGAGCAGCACCCGGCCCAGCAGCATCGGCGCGCACGCCGTGTCGAAGGCCAAACCGGTGCCCACGGCCGCCGGGATCAGCAGGTCGGACACCCTGGCCACCGGCGCGAAGGCGGAGTCGGCGACGGTCACCACGGTCAGGCCCTCCTGCTGGGCGTGGGCCAGCGCCTCGACCGTCTCCTTCGGGTGGCGCGGCAGCGCGAAGCAGAGCAGGCCGCCCGCACCGGCCCGGCGGGCGCCGTCGATCCGGTCGTGGAGCATCGAACCGCCCTCGGTGAGCAGGCGGACGTCCGGGTGCACCTTGGCGGCGAAGTACGCGAACCCGTGGGCCTGCGCGGCCGCCGCCCGCAGGCCGAGGACCGGCAGCGGGCGGGAGGCGGCCAGCAGCCGGCCCGCCTCGCGGACCGGTTCCGGGTCGGCCAGCGCGTCGGCCAGACGGCGCAGGTTGTCGATCTCCGCCTCGACGGCGCGCTGGTAGGAGTTCGTCTCCGCCCGCTCCCCGCCCTGCGACGGGTCCGCCGGCGCCGGCACCATCTCGCGCAGACGGCGGCGGAGCGCCGGGTAGCCGTCGAAGCCCAGGGCCACCGCGAAGCGGGTGACGGACGGCTGGCTGACGCCGGCCAGCTCCGCGACCTCCACGCTGGACAGGTACGGCATCTCGGCGGCGCGGCGCACCATGCAGTGGGCGATGCGGCGCTGGGTGGGGGTGAGCCGCCGGCCCTCGAAGAGCGCCCTCAGCCGGGCGTCGGCGGGGCTCCCGGTGGTGGTGCTCAATGCATACTCCCTCTCCCGGCGGGTCACTCCGCATGACTTTATTCAGCCCGGCGCGGCGACGGGAGGGGTGCCCGGGGAGCGGACCGTCACGGCGTGCCGGCACCGGGCTCGGCGCGGGCGGGCCCGGAGGAACGCCCGGTCAGACGCCGGCGCGCCGCTGTGCCTCGACGACCAGGTCGGCGGCCTCGGCGACCGTGGACTCGTCCGGGGCCACCGTCGCGAGGTCGTGGGCGGCGACGGTCAGCTGGTCGGCGACGGCGAACATGCCGGCGTCCGGCATCTCCCGCGGCTCGGCGCCGGGCGCCTCCAGCCGCTGGGCCCGCGCCGCGAGCTCGCGGGCCACGCCGAGGGCCTCACCCGCCGCCCCGCGCTGCAGCCGGCTCTGCGGCGCGGCGCGCAAGCGGTCGGCGAACTGTTCCACGGCTCGGGTCAGGGGCGTCGTATCAACCACACCCCGAGACTACGCCCGTCCCGCCCGCCCGGAACGCCGGAAGGGCCCCGGGAGACCCGGGGCCCTTCCGCGTGCGCGGGGTGGTCAGTCGCTGCTGTTCAGGATCGCGATCAGACGGAGGAACTCCGTGTAGATCCAGACCAGGGTCAGCGTCAGACCGAAGGCGGCCATCCACGACTCCTCGCGGGGCGCGCCGTAGGCGATGCCGTCCTCGACCTGCTTGAAGTCCAGGGCGAGGAAGCAGGCGCCCAGCAGGACGCCGATGACGCCGAACATGATGCCCAGGCCGCCGCTGCGGAAGCCGAGGCCGTCACCGCCGCCGAAGACGGCGAACAGCATGTTGACCATCATCAGCAGGACGAAGCCGAGCGCGGCCGCCATGACGAAGCCGGCGAAGCGGCGGTTGACCCGGATCCAGCGCATCTTGTACGCGAACAGGACCGCGGCGAAGACCGCCATCGTGCCGAGCACGGCCTGCATGGCCGCGCCGCTCGCGATGTGCGTGTCGACGATGTTCGACAGGACGCCGAGGAACACGCCCTCGAAGGCGGCGTAGGTCAGGATCAGCGCGGGCGAGGCCTTGCGCTTGAACGACTGGACCATGGCCAGCACGAAGCCGATGAGGGCCGCACCGATGGCGACGCCGTACGACCGGTTGATGTTGCCCATGTCGACCGGCAGCAGCGCCCAGGAGAGGGCGGCGGTGACGATCAGCACGCCGAGGGTGCTCGCGGTGCGCATGATGACGTCGTCCATCGTCATGCGGCCGGCGGAGACCGGGGCCTGCGGGGCGCCGTACTGGGCGGCGTCCTGGGCGTAGGGGTTCTGCGCGTACGGGTTCTGCGCGTAGGGGTTGGCGCCCTGCGTGCCGACAGCTGCTCCCCCGGCCTGCGGCGCGGTGTTGAAGCCCGCGTAGCCGTTGTCGCGGCTGAACCCCCGTCGCGAGAAGACCGGGTTGCTGCTCCTCATTTCACTCCTCCATGGCCACCCTGCGCGGCCTTGGCCTCAAGAGTAATGGACAGGCAAAAAAGTGACTCTACTGCTTGGGTAGGATCTTTCCTTCCCCTCTGCTGCGACGCAACGCATCCGGCCTGCTCGTTTATGCCCCCATGGAGCTGCGGGAGGCGGGCTCGTGGACCGTCGGGGGGTTCACCCGCCGGCGGCGGCGCCGCTTGAGCATGGCCCACGCGCCCCGTACCCCGCCCGGCGAGGCCGCCGTGACCTCGGTGCCGGCCTCCTCGGCCGCCTCCGCCGCGGCGCGGGCCACCGGCAGGAAGCCCTCGTCACGGGTGGCGTCCGGACGCTCCTCCTCGGCCGGCCACAGCGCCAGGGCCGCGCACACCGTGGGCAGCACCGCCATCGCCGCCGTCTGGTACCCCTCGGCCGAGGGGTGGTAGGCGTCGGGGCCGAACAGCTCCCGCGGATGGGCGGCGAACTCGGGCCCCAGCAGGTCTCCCAGCGAGACGGTCCGCCCGCCCTGCTCCACGGTGCCGATGGTCTGGGCGGCGGCCAGCTGGCGCGAGGTCCGTCTCGCCAGCCAGCGCAGCGGCTGCTGGATGGGCTCGATGGTGCCGAGGTCCGGGCAGGTGCCGACGACCACCTCCGCCCCGGCGGTGCGCAGCCGGCGCACCGCGGCCGCCAGGCAGCGCACCGAGCGGGTGGCGGGCGTGCGGCTGGTGACGTCGTTGGCGCCCACCATGATCACGCACACGTCCGGCGGGCCGTCGTGCGCGGCGACCGCCTCGGACACCTGCCGGTCGAGGTCCTCCGAGGTCGCCCCCGGCACGGCCACCACGCGCAGCCGCACCGGCTGCTCGGCGACCGCGGCCAGCCCCGAGGCGAGCAGCGCTCCGGGGGTCTGCCCGGAGCGGTGGACGCCCTGCCCGGCGGCCGTGGAGTCGCCCAGCATCACCAGCCGCAGCGGTGCGCGGCCCGGGACGGCGTAGCCGACTCCGTAGAGGCCGTCGGCGCTGGGGACGTGCGGGTCGTACCCGTTGGTCGTCACCGTGCGCCGGGCCAGATGCATCTCGGCCAGCAGCAGCCCCGCGGCGGCGGCGCCCGCCAGGCCGATGCCGCCCCCGCCGTACGCGGCGCCGGCCGCGATCCGCCGGGCCACGCGTGCCTTCGACGTACTCCACATCCTTCGCCGCCACCTCCTCGTCACCTGCGCACCCGCGCGGTCCCGTACTCCTTGCTTGCCCCGTGGAGGTGGTCGGCCAATCGCGATCGTGACGAGTCGGCGACCCTGTGTCAGGCCCGTAGGCTGGTGGTCACCGAATCAAGACCTGAGCGACCGGAGACAACGGTGCGATTCCACGACTCGATGATCAGCCTCGTCGGCAACACGCCGCTGGTGAGGCTCAACAGGGTGACCGAGGGCATTGAGGCCACGGTCCTCGCCAAGGTCGAGTACTTCAACCCCGGCGGGTCCGTGAAGGACCGCATCGCCCTGCGGATGATCGAGGCCGCGGAGCAGAGCGGCGACCTGAAGCCGGGCGGCACCATCGTCGAGCCGACCAGCGGCAACACCGGCGTGGGCCTGGCCATCGTGGCGCAGCAGAAGGGCTACAAGTGCGTCTTCGTCTGCCCGGACAAGGTCAGCACGGACAAGATCAACGTGCTGCGCGCGTACGGCGCGGAGGTCGTGGTCTGCCCGACCGCCGTCGACCCCGAGCACCCGGACTCCTACTACAACGTCTCCGACCGCCTGGTCCGTGAGATCCCGGGCGCCTGGAAGCCGGACCAGTACTCCAACCCGAACAACCCGCTCTCCCACTACCACTCCACCGGCCCCGAGCTGTGGGAGCAGACGGAGGGGAGGATCACCCATTTCGTCGCGGGCGTGGGCACCGGCGGCACGATCTCCGGTACCGGCCGCTACCTGAAGGACGCGAGCGAGGGCCGGGTCAAGGTGATCGGCGCGGACCCGGAGGGTTCCGTGTACTCCGGCGGCTCCGGCCGTCCGTACCTGGTCGAGGGCGTGGGCGAGGACTTCTGGCCCAGCGCCTACGACCGGAAGGTGGCCGACGGGATCGTCGCCGTCTCCGACCGTGACTCCTTCCAGATGACCCGCCGCCTCGCCAAGGAGGAGGGCCTGCTGGTGGGCGGCTCCTGCGGCATGGCCGTGGTGGCGGCCCTGGAGGTCGCGAAGGGGCTCGGCCCGGACGACGTCGTCGTGGTGCTGCTGCCGGACAGCGGCCGCGGATACATGAGCAAGATCTTCAACGACGAGTGGATGGCCGACTACGGCTTCCTGGAGGACGCGGGCCCGAGCGCGCGGGTCTCCGACGTGCTGGACGACAAGGACCACGGCATGCCGTCGCTGGTGCACATGCACCCCGACGAGACGGTCGGCCAGGCCATCGAGGTGCTGCGCGAGTACGGCGTGTCGCAGATGCCGATCGTCAAGCCGGGCGCGGGTCACCCGGACGTGATGGCGGCGGAGGTGATCGGCTCGGTCGTCGAGAAGGAGCTGCTGGACGCGCTGTTCACCAAGCGCGCGGACCTCGGCGACCCGCTGGAGCGGCACATGTCGGCGCCGCTGCCGCAGGTGGGGTCGGGCGAGCCGGTGGAGGACCTGATGGCGGTGCTGGGTTCCGCGGACGCGGCGATCGTGCTGGTGGACGGCAAGCCGACGGGTGTCGTCAGCCGGCAGGACCTGCTGTCGTTCCTCGCCAGGGGCGGGGAGCGCTGACCCGGCGGAAACGCCGGCCGGGCGGGAGCGCCGGCCGGGCGTGAGCCCGCGGTGCGGGGCCGCGCGGGTGCCGTCGCGGCAAGTGGTACCCGCGTGTCACGTGCGCGCAGCATGGGGTTAACACGGGTCCGGCAGGGTGGTGCGTGCCGGTGGGGGTGGGAGCGGCTCCCCGCCCCGGGCCGGTGTGCGCGATGCCCGGTCCTGACCCGGTCCGCGTCCGGCGCGGGAACCGTCGTCGTCCCGACCCCTCGTCCGCGAGGGGTGCGACGGTTCCCGCGACGCTCTCGTCCACGCCGCGTCCGCGCCCCACGGGGCGCCGCCTGCGCGTCGAACCGTCCCTGCGCGTCGACCCGTCCCTGCGCGGCAGGAAGCCGTGACGTGGCCCGGGGGAGGCTACGGCGCGGTCAGAGGGAGGCTATGACCCGGTCGGCGAGGACGCAGACGTTGTCGGTGGGTCCGCAGGTGAACGTGAGGACGTAGCCGCCGGAGATCCCGGAGCCGCCGAGCAGCGACGGCGCGTCACCCTGGTCTATCGCGGTGGCGAGCCGCTCCGCGGTCTCCCGGTGTCCGGGCGTGACGCACAGCGTCGTCCCGTCGGCGAACTCGTAGACGTCGAGCGTCCCCATCGGCCCGGGCCGCACGTCGGCCAGCGGCGTCTCCGCCTGGGCCAGCTCCTCCAGCCGGGCCAGCGTCTGCTCGTCGTCGGCGACGGCCGGCGACTGCGCGCCGAGCGGGGTGAAGTCGGGGTGGGAGGGGTGACGGCGCCGCGCGGCGGCCAGTTCGGCGGACTCGCCCTCGCCGCCCTCCGCGTCCAGCTCGAGCCCGGCGAAGTCGGCCGGGTGCGGCAGGAAGAACTCGCCGTCCGGCGGCAGCCCCAGCAGGGACCGCGCCTCGGACGCGTCACGCGCCTCCTGCGCGGCCCAGAAGGCCCGCGCCTCGGCCAGTTCCCGCTCCCGCTCCTCGGCCAGCGCCTCGGCGACGGCCGCGCGTATGTCCTCGGTATCGGCGGCGGCCCGCGCGGCGGGGATCCGCGGCGCCGTACCGTCACGCCCGGCGGCGGACCCGTCCGGCACCGCGCTCTCCAACTCGGCGCGCAGCGCGGCGAACTCCCCGCGCAGCCGCCGCAGGGCGACGAGGACCGCGGCCCCCACGACACAGGCGGCGGCGGAGATGACCAGCAGGGCGGTCTGCATGGCGCTCACTGACGTACTCCCGGTTCCCACGGACAAACGCGCCGGACGACGACCGGCGCACCCCCGTACGAGTCGACCCCGACTTTCCTACATCGAGTTCCCCTACCGAGCTTGACGCCTGAACGGCCCGGATGTCAGTGCGAACCACCGCGAATCGGGCGCACAGCGGGGGCGCATCGGTGTCCGCGGTGCGGCTGACCTGCGCGTTCTCGGCCGCGATCGTGGCCCGAGGGAGATAGGTCACATCCTGGCGGAGGTTGGGTCACGGGACGGCACCGGTCCTGTGAAGAACCTCGTCCCGGAGACTGCCGCACAGGGGTGGAGAGGTCCCGGAGAGGCCCTGGAGAGACCGCCGGAGGGGTGCGCTCCGCCCCGCGCCGGCCCTGCGCGACCACGCGAAGCCCGGCCGTGCAGGGCCCCGGAAACCAGCGGGGCCCCGCTCCCGGATCGTCCGGGAGCGGGGCCCGCCGCGGGTCGGTCGCCTCCCGCCGGCGCTCCGGCCGGCGCAGCGCGCGCCGTGCCGGCCGAGGTCAGCTGAGGCGCTCGATGACCATGGCCATGCCCTGGCCGCCGCCGACGCACATGGTCTCCACGCCGAACTGCTTGTCGTGCCACTGCAGGGAGTTGATCAGCGTGCCGGTGATGCGCGCGCCGGTCATGCCGAAGGGGTGGCCGACGGCGATCGCGCCGCCGTTGACGTTCAGGCGGTCCAGGTCGATGCCGAGGTCCTGGTAGGAGGGGATCACCTGGGCGGCGAACGCCTCGTTGATCTCCCACAGGTCCACGTCCGAGACGGACAGGCCGGCCCGCTTCAGCGCCTGGCGGGACGCCTCGACCGGGCCGAGACCCATGATCTCCGGGGAGAGGCCGGAGACGCCGGTGGAGACGATGCGGGCCAGCGGGGTCAGGCCGAGCTCGCGGGCCTTGGTGTCGGACATGATCACCAGGGCGGCGGCGCCGTCGTTGAGCGGGCAGCAGTTGGCCGCGGTGACCAGGCCGTCGGGGCGGAAGACCGGCTTGAGGCCCTGCACGCCCTCCAGGGTGACGCCGGCGCGCGGGCCGTCGTCCTGGGAGACGACGGTGCCGTCGGGCAGCGTCACCGGGGTGATCTCACGCTCCCAGAAGCCGTCCTTGATGGCCTTCTCGGCGAGGTTCTGCGAGCGGACGCCGAACTCGTCCATCTCCTGGCGGCTGACGCCCTTCAGGCGGGCCAGGTTCTCGGCGGTCTGGCCCATCGCGATGTAGGGGTCGGGGAGCAGACCGTCCTCGCGCGGGTCGTGCCAGGTGGTGCCCTCCTGCTGGGCGACCTCGGCGGTGCGCGCCTCGGCGTCCGCGAACAGCGGGTTGTGCGTGTCCGGGAGGCTGTCGGAGTTCCCCTTGACGAAGCGGGAGACCATCTCGACGCCCGCGGAGATGAAGACGTCGCCCTCGCCGGCCTTGATGGCGTGCAGGGCCATGCGGCTGGTCTGCAGGGAGGAGGAGCAGTACCGGGTGACGGTGCAGCCCGGCAGGAAGTCCATGCCCATCTCGACGGCGACGATGCGGCCGAGGTTGTTGCCCTGCTCGCCGCCGGGGAGGCCGACACCGAGCATCAGGTCGTCGATGTCGCGCGGGTCGAGCTCGGGGACCTTGGCGAGGGCGGCCTGGATGATGGTGGACGCGATGTCGTCCGGGCGCAGGTCCTTGAGGGAGCCCTTGAAGGCGCGGCCGATGGGGGAACGGGCGGCTGAGACGATCACGGCTTCGGGCATCAGGGCTCCAGAGGCGTACGCGGCGGATAGGTCGGACTTCCTGGGAAGTTACCGGTCCGTACCCGCGCGGTCACCGCGATGGGGGTGTGACACCGGCCGCATTTTTCTAAGCGCTTGCTTTTTTCCGCCCGTCCGAAGCGGCACGAATCCGGACGGAACGGCCCCTCGGGACACCACCCGGAAACGCGACGCGGGAACGCGACGGCCCCCGGGCGCCCACCTCGTGGTGGGCGCCCGGGGGCCGTCGCGGTGCTGTGCGGTGCGTGGGTTCTTTCTCGGCCTGCTCGGCCACGGACCCTGCCGGGCCGCGTGGCGAGAATGATGTGCCCGGAACCGGACTCGAACCGGTACGCCCCCGAGGGGCAGCGAGGTTTAAGCTCGCCGTGTCTGCATTCCACCACCCGGGCCGGTCGCGGGGCGCGCGAGGCCTGAGCCTAGCGGCGGCACCCCGTTCGAACAGCAGCACACCCGTGAAGTTGTCTTATTTTACGGGCTGCTGACGGACCGTCAGAACCGCTCCTGATCTGTACAGACCCACCCTGGACCCTCCGGCAGGCTACCGAGGTCAACCGGAGATTGACGAGAATTCACTCTGCCCGTCAGGGCGCCCTTCAGGCGCGGAGCCGGAGGTTCCGGTCCCGCCGGGTCTGTGGACAGCCGTGCGACTGTCCACAGACCCTTCACCCTCGGGAAGTGCGGTCCTGGGCGGCTACAGGGCCGTGCAGGAGACGGATCCGGTCGGCAGGTTGCTCCCGGAGGAGTTGGCCGTGAACCCGAAGGTCGTCGTGCCGTCGGCCGGTACCGATCCGTTGTGCGCCGCGTTGGTGACCGTCACCGAGGATCCGGATGTGGTCAGGTTGCCGTTCCAGAGGCTGGCGACGGACGTCCCGGCGGCGTTGGTCCAGTTGACGCGCCATCCCTTGAGGGCCGAGGTACCGTGGTTCATCACCTGCACCTCGCCCTGGAAGCCGCCGCCCCAGGAGCTGACCACCTTGTACGACGCCATGCAGGAGCTGGGGCTCGGCGAGGTCGGAGGCGTGGTCGGAGGGGTGCTGGTGGGCGGCGTGCTGGTGGGCGGCTGGCTCGGCGTGGTGCTGCCGCCGATGCCGGTGACCTGGCCGTTGCCGCCGTCGAAGACGACGTCGGAGCAGGAGTAGAAGTTCTCGTTGCTGTCCGAGCGCACCCACTGGACCATGATCAGGGCGTCACCGGAGCGGCCCGACGGCAGCGAGGTGTTCCAGGAGTAGTAGCCGCCGTCGGCACCCGCCGAACCCGTCTGGGGCGGGTTGGTGACGGTCTGGATCAGCTGCAGGTCCGACCACTTCAGCTGAGAGGTGGGCGACCATCCCTGGCGGGTGATGTAGACGCGGAACGAACCCGGGTGGGCGGCCCAGTTGCTGTACTTGAACTGGAAGCTGGAACCCGAGGTCAGGTGCGTCTTGGGCCAGTCGCTGCGGGCCAGGTTGTAGCCCTTGAAGTCGTACGGGGAGCGGTCGCCGGCGCTGCAGATGGTGCCGTCGGGCACGTAACCCTCGCCACGGCCGCCGGCGTTGGAGTCGAGGACCGCGAACCAGTTGTAGAGGGAGGAGGAGCCGCTCTGGGCGAGGGCCGCCGCGCAGGCCGCGTTGGTCGGGGAGGCCGCGCCGGAGCCGGTGATCGCGTCCTTGTAGCAAAGGTAGGTCCGGGAGCCCGGAGACATGGCGACACCGTGAGCCTCGGCCGGCCCCTGGGCCAGCAGCACCAGGCCGAAACCGGAGAGCAGAGTCGCGAAAGCGGTGAGCAGGGAGGTCTTGCGCCTGAGGCCGCGTAAGCGGCTGGTCAGTCTGGTCACGGCAAGTGCCTTTCGCCGGTCACGCCGGTCGTGCGCCGCCGGGTCGTCCACCCGAGTGCAGCACATGGGCATGACATAGAAACGTGGGGGTGGGAGCGCTCCCACTCCGGACCATAGGGCGACTGTGAACCTGCTGTAAACAGCCCGCGGCAACGAAACATCCCGAAACATCGGCACCGCCCGCCGCGGGCGTCCGAAAAGCAAACGATCGGCCGAAAAGCAACGCCGGAACGCCCGAAGGGGCTGCCCGCACCACGGAAGGTGGGCAGCCCCTTCGGGCTCACGCAGGTGACCGGAGGTCAGGCCTTGGCCTTCTCCTCGGTCTTGCCGGCGGCGACGGCGCTCGGCGCCGGGGCGGCCACGGCGGCGGCCGGGGCCGGCTTGGCGGCCTCGTAGAACTCCTCGCGCGGGTGCTCCATGGCACCCAGCGAGACGACCTCGCGCTTGGTCAGCGCACCGAGGGTCCAGTCCGCGAGGACACGGATCTTGCGGTTGAAGGTCGGCATGGCCATGCCGTGGTAGCCACGGTGCATGTACCAGGCGAGACGGCCCTTGAGCTTGATCTTCATCTTGCCCATGACGATCATCGCCACGCCCTTGTGGAGGCCGAGGCCCGCCACGGCGCCCTTGTTGGCGTGCTTGTAGTCCTTCTGCGGGAAACCGCGCATCGCCGAGAGGACGTTGTCGCCGAGGACCTTGGCCTGACGCAGCGCGTGCTGCGCGTTGGGCGGGCACCAGGCGTTCGGGTTGCCGGCCGCACGGCCGACCAGGTCCGGAACCTGGGCGTTGTCGCCCGCGGCCCAGACGTAGTCGGTGCCCTGGACCTGGAGGGTCGGTGCGCAGTCGACGTGACCGCGCGGGCCGAGCGCGATGCCGTAGCGGGACAGCACCGGGTTGGGCTTGACGCCGGCGGTCCACACGATGGTGCCCGCCTCGACCTCGAGGCCGTTCTTCAGGACGACGTGGCCGTCGACGCAGGAGTCCATGGAGGTGGACAGGTGCACCTCGACGCCGCGCGACTCCAGGTGCTGCTTGCCGTACTGGCCGAGCTTCGGGCCGACCTCGGGGAGGATCTTGTCCGCGGCGTCGACCAGGATGAAGCGCATGTCCTCGCGGGACACGTTCTTGTAGTACTTGGCCGCGTCGCGGGCCATGTCCTCGACCTCGCCGATCGTCTCGGCGCCGGCGAAGCCGCCGCCGATGAAGACGAAGGTGAGCGCCTTGCGGCGGATCTCCTCGTCGGTCGTCGAGTCGGCCTTGTCCAGCTGGGCCAGGACGTGGTTGCGCAGGCCGATGGCCTCCTCCACGCCCTTCATGCCGATGCCCTGCTCGGCCAGACCCGGGATCGGGAAGGTCCGCGAGACCGCGCCCAGCGCGACCACGAGGTAGTCGAAGGGGAGCTCGTAGGACTCGCCGACGAGCGGGGCGACCGTGGCGACCTTGCGGTCCTGGTCGATGGTGGTGACGCGACCGGTCAGCACCTCGGCCTTGCGCAGCACGCGTCGCAGCGGGACGACGACGTGGCGCGGCGAGATGTTGCCGCCGGCGGCTTCGGGGAGGAAGGGCTGGTAGGTCATGTACGAGCGCGGGTCGACGACCGTGACGGTCGCCTCGCCGAAGCGCATCTTCTTCAGAATGCGTCGTGCCGCGTACAGGCCTACGTACCCACCGCCTACAACGAGGATCCTGGGACGCTCCGTGGTGCTCATGGCATCGAGTATCCACCTCATCAGGGGGTGACCTTCGTGCGCCCCTTCACAAGCTTCTACCGGTGCTCTGCTACACTGCGCCGCTCACGTGACCGAGATCATTGCGCGGACGGGGAACGGTGTGCACCTTCCCCTCGTTGTCCATGGCCCGTGAGCTGCTCCTTGTCCGTGTAAGGACGGTGTGAGGAACACGCGGCGACGGGGCGCGCGTCCGCGCCCGCATCGCGGCGGACCCCTCGCACGGATGCACGGAACCGCCTCTTCCGCCCCCTGTCGACCGCTCGTCGCGCCGCTTGTCGCCCTCCAGGGGCCAATTCCTTGTGAAGAACTTCACGAAGGTTCTTCGCGGAGGGGTGGAGAAGGCCCCGGGAAGGACCCTCGCAGGTCCGAACGGCCCTGGACGCGCCGCGGCCCGGCGCTGCGCGGAGGCGCGCCGCCGGGCCGCGGTGGGGGACCTGATCAGGACCGGACTTCGGCCCTGCGGCGGCGGGAGACGACCACCGCTCCGGCGCCCAGCACCAGTGCGGAGGCGGCGGTCAGGGCCACCGGGGTCACCGTGGAGCCGGTCGCGGCGAGGCTGCCGGTGCCACCCTGCGGGGCGGCGCCCGGGGTGGCGCTCGCACCCGGGGCCGGGCTCGCGCTCGTGGACGGGCTCGGCGAGGCGCCGTCGCCCGGCGAGGGGCTCGGGGTGCTGCCCGCGGGCAGGACGTCGATCCCGTAGTTCTTCATCGGGCCGAAGAGGCACGGGACGGAGCCCGTGACCGGGTCCGCGGCGAAGGAGGCGTGGAGGTGGCTCTTCGGGGTGTCCTCGTCGACGGTCAGCCGCATCCTGATCCTGGCCTGGCTGCCGGGCTCCAGGTCCTCGACGACCAGCTCCGGGCTCCCGGCGGGCTCCAGCTCGACCCAGCCGTCCCGGCTCTTCCACTCGACCTCGAGGTCCTCCTGGTCGGCGCCCGGGCTGTCGAGCACGACGAAGGTCAGCGGCTCGACGTCGACCGTGTGCTCGGTGCCGTTGGTGATCCGGAAGGTGAAGGGCACCCGGTCGCCGGCGACCAGCTGCTCGGGCAGACCGACCGCCTTCGACTTCAGCTCCTCGGCCTGGGTGCACTTCTTGGCGTCGGCGAGGGCCTTCTCGGCGGCCTCGGCCTTCTCCTTGGCGGCCTTCTCGGTCTGCTTCGCGAGCTCGTACGCGCGGGCCGCCTCGACCTGGGCGTCGTCGAGCGCCGTGCCGGCCGTCTTCGCCTTCTCGGCCGCCTCGACGTGGGCCTGCCGGGCGTCCTCGAGCGCGAGTTCGGCGTCGGCCAGCTCCTGTTCGGCGGCGGCCCTGCCCGCCTCGTCCGCCTCGGCCAGCGCGGTCCTCGCCGCCCCGACGCGCGTCACGGCGGCGTCGAGGGCGGCCTTGGCCTCGTCGGCGGCCTTCCTGGCCTCCTCGGCGGCGACCACCAGGGCCGGCGGGTCGCTCTTGTCGGGGTCGACGAGGGCCTCGAGCTCGCCGTACGCCTCGATCCGGGCGAGGACGGCCGCGCTGTGGGCGGCGCGCGCCTCCTCGAGGGCCTTCTCCAGCTCCTGGACGGTGGTACCGGCCTCGGCGGCCGCCGGTGCCGACGGCTCCGCGAAGGCCGGCGAGGAGGCGGACAGGGCGACCGGCGCGGTCACGGCGAGAGCGGCGGCCACTGCCAGGTAACGGCGTTTGTGCACGGACTGCCTCCTGGGGCGAAGTGCGCGGGTGCGGCGAGGAACGGCGGGACCACCACCAGGGCCCTCCCCGGGGCCGCCGTGCGCGGTGCGCGAGGCGATGGTCAACTCGCTGGATTTTACGAGCGGTTGACCGTATCCGCCCTGGTCTTGCGCATGATTCCCGCCGGGCCGACAGCCCGGCGTCGGGGACAAACAGGTACGGACCAGGAGGGTTGCCCTCCCGGTCCGCACCGGTTGTGTGAGTCATGTCATGCGCTGCACGGGGCCTCGCCCGAGCGGCCGCTCAGGCGATGCTCCAGGCGATGCCGTCGAGGATGTCGTGCTCGCTGACCACGACCTCCTCGGCGCCGATCCGCTCCATGATCGCCTGCAGCACCAGGGCGCCGGAGCCGATCACGTCGACCCGGCCGGGGTGCAGGGAGGGGATCCGCGCACGCTCGGCGTGCGTGGCGCCCAGCAGCCGCCCGGTGATCTCGCGGACCCGCTCGTAGGGGACGCGGGAGTGGTGGATGGCGGCGGAGTCGTACTCCGGCAGGTCCTGGGCGATCGCCGAGACGCTGGTGACCGAGCCGGCCAGACCGACCAGCGTCCGGGCCTCGCGCAGCGGGACGCTCTCCTCGGCGAGGTCCAGGGCGGCCTCCACGTCGGCGCGTATGGCGGCGATCCGCTCGGCCGTCGCCGGGTCCACCACCGTGCCGTCCTCGACCAGGTGGCGCTCGGTCATCCGCACGCAGCCCACGTCCACCGAGCGCGCGGCGCGCACCCGGTCGTCGCCGACGACGAACTCGGTGGAGCCGCCGCCGATGTCCACGACCAGGAAGGGCTTGGCCAGGTCGGTGCGGCCCGCGAGTTCGCGGGTGGCGCCGGTGAAGGAGAACTCGGCCTCCTGCTCGCCGGTGATCACCTCGGGCTCGACGCCCAGGATGCCGAGGACCCCGGCCACGAACTCGTCGCGGTTCTCGGCGTCCCGGGAGGCGGACGTGGCGACGAAGCGGATCCGCTCGGCGCCGTGCTCCTCGATGACGGCGGCGTACTCGCGGCAGGCGGCGAAGGTGCGCTCCAGCGCCTCGGGGGCGAGCCGGCCGGTGCGGTCGACGCCCTGGCCGAGCCGCACGATCGTCATCCGGCGGTCGAGTTCGGTCAGCTCGCCGGTCGCCGGGTCGGCGTCGGCCACCAGCAGGCGGATGGAGTTGGTTCCGCAGTCGACGGCGGCGACCCGGGTCACTTGTCGCCCTCCTCGACCGGCTCGGCGCTGAAGTACCCCGAGCCGTCCTCCGTGGTCGCGACGTGTGCGCCCTCGCCCGCCTCGGGCGCGGCGCACGCCTGCGGCGTCACGCAGGGGCCTTTGCGCCACCACTCCGGCAGCATGGCGAGGGCCTCGTCGCCCAGCGGGTTGACGCCCGGACCGGCCACCAGGGAGTGCGCGACCAGGACGTGCAGGCACTTGACCCGGTCGGGCATGCCGCCCGCACTGGGGAAGCCCTGCAGCACCTCGATCTCGTCGCGGCGCCGGATGTAGTCCTCGTGGGCGGCGCGGTAGGAGGCGGCGAGCTCCGCATCGGAGGCGAGGCGCTCGGTCATCTCCTTCATCACGCCGTCCGCCTCCAGCGTGCCGATCGCGGAGGCGGCGCGCGGGCAGGTCAGGTAGTACGTCGTCGGGAAGGGCGTGCCGTCCGGCAGCCGCGGCGCGGTCTCCACGACGTCCGGCTGCCCGCAGGGGCAGCGGTGCGCGATGGCGCGCAGCCCGCGCGGGGGACGGCCCAGCTGGAGCTGGAACGCCTCGACGTCCGCGTCGGTGGGCTCGGTGCGCTCGGTGGGCGGCGGGGGCGTTTCCATGCCTGGGGTTCTGCTCTCTCGGTCTACGGGTGGGGCGGTCGGGCGTCAGCGGGCGGCGTCGGCGCGGGCGGCGTCTGCGCGGGCGGCCGCGTGGGCGCCCCGGCCGGCGTCGGCCCGGTCCGCCTCGTCCGCCGTGTCGACGTCCTCCCACAGGATGTCGTACCAGGGGCGGTCCGCGGTGGGCCGTCCGGCGTCCGGCCGCCGCGCCGAGGCGGCGCCGCGCACGGTGAACCCGGTCTCCCCCGGCCGCAGCTGGTGCAGCCGCTTGCGGATCTGCTGCTCGGCGTAGGCGTCGTCCTTCCAGCGCGCCTTGAGGTCACGCAGCTCCTCCACCCGCCGGCGGGCGGCGTCGCGCTCCTCCTCCAGCTTCGCGATCTCGGCGCGCTGGGAGACGTACTGCCGGGTCGGGTAGGCCAGGGCGACGATCAGGGTGCACAGCACCAGGGCGAGCAGCGCGGCCCGGCCGGTCAGCCGGGAGCGGCGGGCCTGGCGGCGGGTCTGGGAGCGGTAGACGCGGGCGGCGGTCTGCTCACCGAGCAGCCGCAGCCGGGTGGTCGTGGAGAACCGGTCCCGGTTCTGCGCCATCTTCTCCGCGCCTCCCCGTCGGCGTGCCGTGTGCCTGCTGTGCCGCGTGACCGTCCTGGCGACCGTCCTGCGTCTTCTTCCCCGCACACGGTACGTGACGCCGGGGCGCGGCGGAGCGCGGCGGGCCGCCCCGGGAGACGGACAGGGGTGTGCCCCCGGAGCCGGAGCTCCGGGGGCACACCGTCTGACGTCGCGGCCCGGGGGCCGGGGTGTCAGCCCTTGAAGCGCGGGAAGGCGCTGCGGCCGGCGTACACCGCGGCGTCGTCGAGGATCTCCTCGATGCGCAGCAGCTGGTTGTACTTGGCGACGCGCTCGGAGCGGGCCGGGGCGCCGGTCTTGATCTGACCGCAGTTGGTGGCGACGGCGAGGTCGGCGATGGTGACGTCCTCGGTCTCGCCGGAGCGGTGGGACATCATGCACTTGAAGCCGTTGCGCTGGGCCAGCTCGACGGCGTCCAGGGTCTCGGTCAGCGAGCCGATCTGGTTGACCTTCACCAGCAGGGCGTTGGCGGCGCCCTCCTCGATGCCGCGGCCCAGGCGCTCCGGGTTGGTGACGAAGAGGTCGTCGCCGACGAGCTGGACCTTGTCGCCCAGCTTCTCGGTGATGGTCTTCCAGCCGTCCCAGTCGTCCTCGAACAGCGGGTCCTCGATGGAGACGAGCGGGTAGGCCGCGACGAGCTCCTCGTAGTACTCCGTCATCTCGGCGGCGGAGCGCTCCTTGCCCTCGAAGAGGTACTTGCCGTCCTTGTAGAACTCGGAGGCGGCGACGTCGAGCGCGAGGGCGATCTGCTGGCCGGGGGTGTAGCCGGCCTCCTTGATCGCCTCGAGGATCAGGTCCAGCGCCTCGCGGTTGGAGCCGAGGTTGGGGGCGAAGCCGCCCTCGTCGCCGAGGCCGGTGGCCAGGCCCTTGGTCTTCAGCACCTTCTTGAGGGTGTGGTAGACCTCGGTGCCCCAGCGCAGGGCCTCGGAGAAGGACTCGGCGCCGATCGGCGCGATCATGAACTCCTGGATGTCCACGTTGGAGTCGGCGTGCGAGCCGCCGTTCAGGATGTTCATCATCGGCACCGGGAGCAGGTGCGCGTTGGGGCCGCCCAGGTAGCGGAAGAGCGGCAGGTCGCTGGCCTCGGAGGCGGCGTGCGCCACGGCGAGGGAGACGCCGAGGATGGCGTTGGCGCCGAGGGAGCCCTTGTTGTCGGTGGCGTCCAGGTCGAACATCGCCTGGTCGATCAGGCGCTGCTCGGTGGCGTCGTAGCCGACGAGCTCCGGGCCGATCTGCTCGATGACGGCGAGGACGGCCTTCTCCACGCCCTTGCCGAGGTAGCGGTTCTTGTCACCGTCGCGAAGCTCAATGGCCTCGAAGGCGCCGGTGGAGGCGCCGGACGGAACAGCGGCACGGCCGGTGCTGCCGTCGTCGAGGCCGACCTCGACCTCGACCGTGGGGTTGCCTCGGGAGTCCAGGATTTCCCGGGCTACGACGACGTCGATGGACGGCACGAGCATCTCCTTCTGGGATGTGACGCGGGTGGTGCCGGACCACCTGGTCCGGCACGGGGTGCACAGCCTCCGTGGCTCTGCGAGACCGAGCCTAACCGGCCGGACGGGATCGGCCAGCCGGTCGCCCCCTCTACGGAGGGGTAACAGGAGATTAATTGTTCCGACCCGAAACAAAAAGTCGGTGGACGTATTGCGCGCAAATGCCCCGCCCCCGTGCGCGGATCACGCACACGGGGGCGGGGCTGCCACGGGGCGGGGCCGCCGCTGAGGGCAGGGCCGCCGCCGGGGCGGGCGGTCAGCTCAGGTGGAGCATCTGGCCCGGGTAGATCAGCTGCGGGTTCTCGACGACACCCTTGTTCAGCTTGTACAGCTTCTTCCAGCCGCCCTTGGTGTGGTGCTTCTCGGCGATCAGGCTGAGCGAGTCGCCCTTGCGGACCTTGTACTCGCCGTCACCCTTCAGCACCTTCTTGCCGGTGGGCGTGGTGACCTTCTCCGCCTTCTTGGGCTTCTCGGCCTTGACGGGCTGGGCGGGCTTCTCGGTCTCCGGCGCGGGGGCCGGGGCCGGGGCCTCCTGCTGCGGGGCCTGCTCCTGGGCGGGGGCCTCGGCGGCACCGCCGCCCTGGTACGGAGCGCTGGACAGGCCGACGCCGCAGTGCGGCCAGGCGCCCGGGCCCTGCTCGGCGAGGACCTTCTCGGCTATCTCGATCTGCTGGGCCTTGGTGGCCTGGTTGGCCTGGGCGGCGTACTGGGTGCCGCCGAAGCCGGCCCAGGTCTGGTTGGTGAACTGCAGACCGCCGTAGAAACCGTTGCCGGTGTTGATGGACCAGTCACCGCCCGACTCGCACTGGGCGACGGCGTCCCACTCGGACTCGGTGGCGGCGGAGGCGGTGCCCGCGGTGATCAGCGGGGCGGCCACGACGGCGCCGGCGAGACCGGCGACGGCGAAGGCGCGCTTGGCCTTGGAGGGGCGACGGTGCTTGCCCTGGCAGGAAAACGACATGGAGGTATCCCCTCACCGACGCCTGCGAGGTGAGCTGTCGGGTTCGGGCTATGAGGGTCGCCCGGCCGCGCACCTCCCGGTGCACGGCTTCACCCCAAGCCGGTCCGGCGATCTGGCTGCCGGACCCGGCGCTTACCTGGTTCCCCCGCTCCTGCCTACGGCGCATGACGCGACGACATGTCCCGTACGGCCGTTGGCAGGATTAGGCGTGACGGCCGCCGGGGCCCGCTGGAGCGAGCGGTTCGACGTTAGCCACGCCCATGCCGGGATTTCAAAGACGATCAGGGCTTCTGAGACCCATCTCTCACTTCTCCGGAATCAGACATTCCAGGACGAAAGGGTGGGTAACTCCCCCGATTTTGCCCGACTTTCACCCCGCCTGATCGTCTCGTCCGCTCCTGCCGCCGGCCCCGTTCAGGCCGGGAGCGACAGCTTCGTGCCCGCCACCAGACGGTTCGGGTCGTCCCCGATCAGGTCCTCGTTGGCCTCGTACAGGGCGCGCCAGCCGCCCTGCACGTCCTGCGACTTGGCGATGGAGATGAGGCTCTCACCGGCCTGCACCGTGTAGGTGCCCACGGGGGCCGCGTGACGGCCCGAGGAGCCGCTCGTGGTCTCCGTGCTCTCCTCGGCGCTCGCCCCGCGGTGGCGGCCGGAGCCGGAGGAGGCGTCCGCGTCCTCCTCCGCGGCGGCGTCGTCGCCGAAGAGCGGGGTGTCGTCCCCGAACAGCGGGTCGCCCTCGCCGTCGAGCAGCGGCGCGTCCTCGTCGGACGAGCCGGTGTCGCCGGTCTCCTCCTGGCCCGTGTCGCCCTTGTCCTCGCCGTCGCCCTTGCCGGTGCCGTTGTCGCCCTGGTCGCCGGACTGGCCGCCGCCGTGCTCGCCCGTGTCGCCGCCGCCGACCTCGGGCAGGTCCGGGACGACGGGGGCGCCGGTGCCGGTGTCGACCAGGCCCAGGTCCTCACCGAGGTCCAGACCCTGGCCCTGGTCCTGGCCGGCCTCCTGACCGAGGTCGAAGGACCCGCCGTCCGCCGGTGCGTAGTCGCCGCCGGGGAAGAGGCCGTGGCCCCCGCCCCGGAGTGCACCCTGGTCGGTGTCGCCGGCCGCCCCGGCCAGGCCGCCGCCGCGCGCCTCGTCGGCCCGCCCGGCGTCGGAACCGCCGGTGCGGTCGCCGCCGGCGGATCCCCAGCCGGAGGCCGAACCGTCGAACGCGCCGGTGTCCGTCACGTCGCCGGTGCGCAGCGCGTCCACGCCGGTGTCCACCTGGGCGGCGGGGGCGTCCTCGCGCAAACCGTTCATCGCACCGCAGGCGAGCCACGGAGTGGCGCCCTGCTCGGCGAGGATGGGCTCGGCCACGGCGATCTGCTGCGAACGGCTCGCCTCGGCCGGGCTGGCGGCGTACGACAGGCCGCCGTTCTCCTTCCACTGGTCCTGGGTGAGCTGGAGACCGCCGAAGAACCCGTTACCGGTGTCGGCGCTCCAGGCACCTCCGCTCTCACACTCGGCGACCCGGTCCCAGGTCGCCCCGTCGGCCGCGCTCGCGCCGGAGGCCGCGAACAGCGGCAGGGCGAGGGCGGACCCGGTCACGCCGGCTGCGACGACGACCGCCGGCGCCTGACGGGGGCGGCGGTGACGACCGTTTCCGGAGAGCATGCGGATGCCTTTCGTCGACTGCTGTGGGCGCGCGACCGCGCCCGGCAGGCCGCCGGGGGGTCGCCACGTCTGTGCGGGAACGTAGCCGGTGATCAACGTTCGTCACAACTCGATGTCGCGGAGAACACACGAACATCACAGAACTGTCGAACTATTGCTTCCACTTGGTCCCGTCTCGGCAGTGAACTCGACCGGAAGAGTCCGCAGGCCACGCATGATGAGCCCGCCGCGCCAGCGCAACTCCTCGGGCGCCGCTCCGAGTTGGAGGTCGGGCAGGCGAGTGAGCAAGGTCGCGAGAGCGGCGCGGCCCTCGAGGCGGGCGAGCGGGGCAGTCACTCGCGCTCGGCGGAGTGAGTGAGCAACACGTTGGCGCAGTCGCCGATCAGGTCGACCGTGAGCTCTCAGCCCTGATGTGGCAGGGAAGAGAAGAAACGTGATGTGAGGAGGACAACTCCGCCTCGCTCTTCGGCTTGTCCAGCGCATTCCCGGTGTTCACCTCCACCAGCAGGCCGACGCCGAGTTGCGCCACGATCCGAAGCGTCGGCAGGGTCGGCCGCCTGTAGGCCGGTACCCCCCTCTTGTCTGCCCCGAGGGCTGTCATGACGTCCTTCCAGGCGCCCTCCTTCCACCACGTCAACTGGCGTTCGCGGATGGCGTTCACCGGACCGAAGGTCAGCGGCATACCCACCCAGGACAGACCGTGGCGCAGGCGGTGCAGCATTCCCCTGTACTGCTCACGGATGTCGTACTTGCCAGCGAAGTGTTTCCTGCGCCGGCCGTGGAAGTAGCCACGCAGCACTTCGAGGACGGTCTCCCATTCCTCGTCGGTCGGATCCGGCGGGACGAGCATCCCCGTCTCGTGGTGCCAGTCGGTCACCTCGCACCGGACGCCGGGCTTCGCCGTGTTCTCCACGGGGCCGGGGTGAATCTCCAGCTTCAGCATGGCGAAGATGTCCGCCCGCTCCTCGGGCGTCATGGTGTCCAGGTGCTCGGGGGCGTTGCTGACGATGCCCACGAGACGGCGGACCCGGTCCTCCTGCTCGGCATGCTGGTCGAGCCACTGCTGGGCGATGGCCCTCTCCTTTGCCAGCCGCTGCTTCTCCCCTTCAAGACTCCTGACGGCCGCGTCGAGCACCTGCGGGGAGACGCCCGCGCGGACGTACTCAGGCACGCGCTGCTGAAGGAGGGTCTCCTGCTGCGCGATCTGCTCGGTGTAGGCGTGGACGCGCGCCTCGTACTTCGCGCGGTCCCCGGGCAGGGTCCTGACGCGTTCCCCGGCCATGTCGCGCAGCCGGCGCTCGTCCTTGAGAAGTCCGCTGAGCGGCGTCCACACAGCCTCTTCGATCTCGTCGGCTCCGAAGGAGGGCTCACCGCACGAAGCGCCCTTGACCGTGAGTCCGTTGCACCGGTAGGCCCGCCGCTCGGCGGTGCCACCGCCGACGTAGTCCTGTCCGCAGCGGCCCTTGATGTGGTTCGACAAGGGGTAGGGGCGGTCGGCTTTCCGGGCGTTCCTGAAGCCCACTTCCTTGAGCCTCTCGACCAGGGTGTTGGCGCGAGCCTCGTCGAAGATGCGGGGTACGGCGATCTTGAGGGTCTCGCCGTGGACGGGGCTGCCGTCCTCGTGGCGCAGGGTGGTGTTCTTCCCGTTGCCGCGGTTGGCCTTCCGGTAGAGGACGTATCCGTGCTGGATGGACTCGTGGCGCAGCCGGGCGCGGAGGTTGGCGGCCGACCAGGGGACCCCGCTGCGGGTGTAGTGCTTGCGCCGGTTCAGTTCTTCGGCGGTCTCGCTGATGTTGAGGCCGTCGTCCACGAGAAGGGCGACGGCGACGGACAGCACCATCGCCTCATGGGAGTCGGTCACGAGGACGGTGAACTTCTTCCGCCTGCGTTCGGCGACGAGGGGCGAATTCTCGGCGATGCGGTATCCGTACGGGGCGGGACCGCCGGGCCAGCCTCCGTAGCTGATCTTGAGCTCGCGGCCTGCGACGGTGCGTTCCTTGATGCGTCGCCACTCCGTCTCGGAGAAGGTGACGTACTGCATGAACTGCTGCCAGCCGTTCTCGGTGGAGGTGTCGATGCCCTCCGCGACCGAGATGAAGTGGATGCCGATGTCCGCCATGTTCCAGGCCCACTGGTAAGCCGCCCTGGCGGTGCGGCCGATGCGGTCGACCTTGGGGACGAGGATGCGGTTGAAGTTCTGGCCCTTGCCGTCAGCGACAAGGCGGTCCATGTCGGGTCGGCTCTCCAAGGCTCCGGAGGCGGCCCCGTCCACGTAGTCGTCGTAGAGCGTGGTCCCAGGGTGGCGGGAGAGCCACTCGTTGCAGATCCGGTCCTGCTCTTCCAGGCCGAAGCCGTCGAGTTGGTCCGGGGTGGATACGCGCCGGTACTTGGCGACGACGAGCGCCGCCGTTTCCTGGGCGCGCGGGCGTGCCACAATCGGCATGGTTCAGTCCTCCGCGACTGTTCCCTCCCCGGGGTGTTCCCGCACCGCCGGGTTGGTGTCGGCCCTCGTCCGCTCCTCGGAGCGGACGAGGGCCGGTGCTGTTTTGTGGCAAAAGCTACCCGTACGAGCCCGACGAAGAGGGCTTGTCGGAACCTTCTCGCTCGAACGGGAGAAGTGGTGGCCAGGCGGGCCTGGGCAACGGCCCGCCGGGGCCGCCGGCACCGCGCTCCGCGAGTGATTGCCGTTCATCCGAACGAGTTAGCGGCGCTTACCGGACATCACGACTGGAGCAGCACGACTGCCGGCGGCTCCGCCGTGAGCAGGCACTGCGCCTGAGCATGGGTCCCTCGGTTACCGGGCGGGAGGTACCGTCCCCTGTGTGAGTGGCGATGTGGTTCCTGAACTCTTCTCGTGGTCGTTCGCGAGCAACCCGTACCCGGCCTACGGGCAGCTGCGGGAATCGTCTCCGGTGTACTGGACCCGCCTCCCCAGCGGGGTCGAGGCGTGGCTGGTGACGCGATACGCGGACGCGCGGGCGGCCCTGGCAGACCAGCGTCTGTCGAAGAATCCGGTGCACCACGCCGAAGACGCCGAGGGTCGCGGGAAGACCGGCATCCCGGGCGAACGAAGTGCCAACGTGATGACGCACCTGCTGAACATCGACCCGCCTGATCACACCCGGTTGCGCCGACTGGTTTCCAAGGCATTCACTCCCAAGCGGGTGGCTGCTTTCGAACCGCGGGTGCAGGAGCTGACGGATCGCCTTCTGGATGGTTTCGCCGATCGGGGAAGCGCCGACCTGATCCACGAGTTCGCGTTCCCTCTGCCGATTTACGCGATCTGTGATCTGCTCGGCGTTCCGCAGGAGGACCAGGACGACTTGCGGGACTGGGCGGGCATGATGATCCGCCACGGTTCCGGGCCGCGCGGCGGGGTGGCGCGGGCGGTGAAGAGGATTCGCGCGTACCTGGCGGAGCTGATTCACCGCAAGCGGGGAGCGCTGGGGGACGACCTGATCTCCGGGCTCATCCGGGCGAGCGATCACGGCGAGCATCTCAGCGAGGACGAGGTGGTCGCGATGTGCTTCGTGCTGTTGTTCGCGGGTTTCGAGACGACCATCAATCTGGTGGGTAACGGGGCACTGGCGTTGCTGCGGAATCCGGAGCAGCGGGCGGTGTTCCAGTCGGCCCTGGAGGCCGGCGATACGGAGCTGCTGGATTCGGCGGTCGAGGAGTTGATCCGCTTCGACGGTCCGGTGGAAATCGCAACCTGGCGTTATGCGCGTGAGGCCGTGGAGATCGGCGGCGAGAGGATCGCGCCGGGCGATCCGGTGCTGGTGGTGCTGGCGGCTGCGGACCGTGATCCGGCCCGGTTCGGGGAGCCTGACCTGCTCGACCTGGGCCGGCAGGACAACCAGCACCTCGGGTACGGCCATGGCATCCACTACTGCCTGGGGGCGCCTCTGGCGCGGCTGGAGGGGCGGGTGGCGCTGGGGTCGCTGTTCACCCGGCTGCCGGATCTGCGGCCGGCTGTGGAACCGGAGGAGCTGCGCTGGCGGGGAGGGTTGATCATGCGGGGTGTACGGACGCTGCCGGTGGAGTTCACCCCCCGTATCGCGGAAAGCTGAGTCCCCCTCGCCCGACGCGCGGATCAGGCCCACGCCGCTCCGTCCTGCGGGCATTCGTGCCGCTGGGCGACGGTGCCCCTGCTCAGGAGACGTGAGGGCGGCGCGGGACCGGGTTCAGGCGTTCGGGGGGCCCGCTGCCTCGGCGGTGCGGATGGCGTCGCGGTAGGCGCGGGCGGCGGCGCGCAGCGCGGACTCCGGGTCGACGCCCGCCTCCTCCGCGCGGACCGCGAGGGTCAGCAGCTCGTAGCCGACGCCCTCACCCGCCGGGAGCGCCGCGTCGAGTCCCGCCTTGCGGGCCCGCGACGCCAGTTTGGCGGTGAGTGCCAGCGCCGGCTGCCCGAGCGGCACCCCCTCGGTGACCGAGGACCGCTGCTTCTCGACCGCCTTGGTGCGCAGCCAGTGCTCCTCCACCTCCTCCGGCGTCGCCGCGGACTCCTCGCCGAAGACGTGCGGATGCCGGTGGATCAGCTTGGCGACCAGGCCGCCCGCCACGTCGTCCACGGAGAACGGCTCCTCGGCGTCCTCCTCGGCCATCCGGGCGTGGAAGACGACCTGCAGCAGCACGTCCCCCAGCTCCTCGCGCAGTTCCTCGCGGTTGCCCGTCTCGATCGCCTCGACCAGCTCGTACGCCTCCTCCAGCGCGTACTTGGCGAGGCCCTCGTGGGTCTGCCGGGAGGTCCACGGGCAGTCGGTGCGGACCCGGTCCATCACCGCGACCAGGTCCAGGAGCCGCGCTCCGGGCAGGTCGTAGGAGGCGGGCAGCAGTTCCAGGTCGGGCATCGCGACGCGGCCGGAGCCGGCCATCCGGGCCAGGCCGTCGGTCAGCGCGGGCTCTCCCTCGCCGCCGGCGACCACCACCACGGTGCGCCCGCCGGCCGCCGCGTCCACCAGCTCCTGGGCGGAGGGCGAGGCCTCCTCCACCGTCACCCCGGCCTCCCGCAGGTACGGCAGCTGCGGGTGCGTGCCGTCCGCGCAGAGCACCCGGTCCGCCTCGCGCAGGACGCGCCAGGCGGGCCAGGACAGCAGACCGGGGGCGACCCGGTGGCTGGTGGTGAGCAGGACGACGCGGCCGGGGGCGTCGGGCGAGGCGTTGGCGTTCACCCTTCGAACGTAACGCAGCGGTGCGCCGGCTCCCGCCCCCGGCCCCCTCGGCTCAGGCCTCGACGTCCCGCACCCACGGGGTCTTGAGGTCGACCCGCGCGCTCTTGTCGGCGTCCCAGGTCCCGTAGCGCGGGTTGAGCTCGACGCCGAGGTCCTTGGAGGCGTCGGCGAGCGCCTTGGTGAAGGCGGGGCTGTCGGTCTCGGTGCCGAGCCGCTGCGCCAGCTCGCCCGCGGCGACCTGCAGGCGCAGGTTCTCCTCCAGCCGCGCGGGAGCGACGCCGTACTGCTGGAGCCAGGTGTTCCGGAGCCCCTTCTCCCCGCCGAGCTGCCGCTCCAGGTTGGTCCGCAGGTCCTGGACCTCCTTGGGCGTGACGGTGACGCCCGCCTCCTCGGCGGCGTGGTGCAGCACCCGGTCGACGACCATGGACTGCACGGTGAACCGGGCCAGCGACCCGGACTGCGCGACGACCTGCCGGTACTGCTCGTCGTCGGGGACCACGGCGCGCTGGGCGTCGCGCACCTCGCGGACCCGCTCCTCGACCTGGGCCTGGGTGATCCGCTCCCCGCCCACCACGGCCGCGGCGCCCGGGTGCGCCTCGGTTCCGCAGGCGGTGAGCAGTGGCGCCGCGAAGGCGGCGGTGAGGAGGAGCGCGGTACGGCGACGGCGGCGTTGCAAGGAAACCTCCCGTTGGAGTTTGTGCTTTGGTGCACAAAGTCTTGCGGTGATCGATGGTAGGCAGCGCCGGGGCTGTGAACCAGCCCCTGGCGCCAACGTCGTGCCAACGATCGGGAAGTCCCGCCGCAACCGGCGAGCGCCGCGCGTTGCCCGGACGGGTGCCCGCCCGTCCGGACGAGGCGGGTGTCGGCCCCCGGACCGGCCGCGGGGCGGCTGCGGGGTCGGCGCGGGGCCGACGCGGGGTCGGCCTCGGGGTCAGCCGCCCATCTGGCCGAGCCACTGGAGGGTGCGGCGCAGGTCGCCGACCAGGGGGTGGGCGGGGCCGTGCAGGCGTTCCACGTCCAGGGCCAGGCGGGCCAGGGTGTCGTGGGCGGCCTGGCGGTCGCCGAGGGCGAGCAGCAGGTGCCCGATGCGGCGGCGCAGGTCGTGGGCGCGGGCCGGGTCGCCGCCGGCGTACGGGTTCTCGTAGGCGGGCAGCAGCGCGCGGTACTCGGCGAGCGCGGCGGTGGCCTCGCCGAGCTGCTCCAGGCACAGCGCGGCGTCGAAGCGGAAGCCGAGCGCCTGCCGGTCGTCGTGTCCGGCCTCGGCGGCGCGTTCCTCGGCGAGGCGGCGCAGCTCGGGCAGGGCGCGGCGGTACTGGCCGTCGTCCATCAGGGTGGCGGCGTACAGCTTGCGCAGGGTGCGCACCACCGGGGAGCGCTCGCCGTGCTGGTCGGCGGCGTCCGGGAGGATCGCGCCGAGGAGGTCCACGGCCTGGGTGATCCGCCCGTCGCCGAGGAGCCGCTTGACCTCGTCCACGGCGTCGGCCACGGCCGGCTTGGCCGCCCTGGAGGCCGCGGGGCCGACGGGGGGCGGCGGGGTGACGGGCCGCGGGGCGGGTGTGCGGGCGCGGTCGGGCCAGGGCGCGTGCGGGCGCAGGAAGGGCCGGGTGGGGTCCAGCGGCGCGCCGCTGGGCAGCCCTCGCTCCGGGAGCAGCGGCAGCAGCGCCTCGTAGACCTCCTGGGCGGAGGACGGGCGGTTCTGCGGGTCCTTCTCCAGCAGCCGCAGCACCAGGCGCTCCAGCGGCTCGGGCACCTCCGCGCGCAGCCGGCGCAGCGGCAGCGGCGGGTCGTAGAGGTGCCGGTGCAGGACGCCGAGCGCGGTGGTCCCGGCGAACGGGACCTCGCCGGAGAGGAGTTCGTGGAGCACCACGCCGAGCGCGTACAGGTCGGTGTAGGGGCCTACGGCGCCGCCCATGGCCTGCTCGGGCGCCATGTAGGCGGGCGAGCCGATGGGCGAGCCGGTGTGGGTGAGGCGGGTGGTGTCGGAATCCATCACGGAGGCCACGCCGAGGTCCAGCACGGTCACCGTGCCGTCCTGCTTGACCATGACGTTCCGCGGCTTGAGGTCGCGGTGGACGATCGGCACCGCGTGCACCGCGCTGAGCACCGCGCACAGCTGGGCGGCGACGGCGGTCGCCCACGGCCAGGGGTACGGGTCGTGCTCGGCGAGGTGGTCGGCGAGGTCCGCGCCGTCGACGTACTGCATGACCAGGAACAGGTCGTCCTGCTCGCTGCCCGCGTCGTGGACGGTGACCAGGCCGGGGTGGTCGACCTGGGCGGTGACCCGGCACTCGCGCAGGAAGCGGCGGCGCAGTTCCTCCGCCTCGGCCCCGGCGACCCGGTCGGGGCGCAGCAGCTTGACGGCGACGCGGCGGTCGAGACGTCGGTCGTAGGCGGTCCACACCTGGCCCATGCCGCCCTGCCCTATCAGCGTGGACAGCTCGTAGCGTCCGGCGACGACACGGCCGGTGGTGGTGGTCACCTGACGTCCTCCGGGCCGCCGTCCTGCTTGCGCAGCAGTTCGCTGAGTTCGTCGAGCTCGGCGCGCACCTGGTCGATGCGGCCGCCGGGCGCGGGAGTGGTGGGCGGCGGGGGCGTGTGGGCCGCGGCCGGGGTGTGGCTCGGGGTGGGGGTGTGGTGGGGCGCGGGTGTGTGGCCGCCGCCGGACCAGGTGCCGGGCTGCTGCTGCGGGAGCACGGGGTAGCCGTAGGGGCCGGTGTTCTGCGGGTAGCCGTACGCCCTGGCGTGACCGTGCCCGTGCCCGTGCCCGGCGAGCGCGGCGTCCGCCTGCCGGCGCCGCTCGTCGAAGTGCCGGATGTCCGCGGCCAGGTAGTAGGAGACGACGGCGAGCATCGTGAGCAGCAGCAGCAGCACGCCGACCGTCTCGGCGGGGGTGTCGACCTCGTCGTCCGGCTCCGACAGCAGCAGCGCGACGGAGACCACCAGCAGGACGAAGGAGAGGCCGCAGAGCACCCAGTCGACGGTCTTGCGCGTGACGATCGCCAGCCGCAGCAGCGGGACCCACATCAGGAAGCCGATGCTGCCGAGCGCGATCGTCACGAAGAGGATCCGCAGGAAGACCAGCAGTCCGGTGGTCGGCGGCGGAGCGACCGGGTGGTGATGGCCCTGGCCCTGCATGGCATCTCCTGTGTTGAATCGACGGCTTCGAGCAGGGTACTGGCCGGTTCGCGTGCCTGGCCCCGGAGTCCGGGATCCGTTTCCGGATCGCAGCCGGGGGTGGCGTGCGGGGGCGGCCGCGGAGGCGGCTGGGGGTGAGGGAGCGTCAGTGGGGAGCGAGGACGCCGTCGGTGAGGGCGTCGTAGGAGCCGCGGACCAGGCGCGTGCCGAGGGCGGCGGCCTGGCGCAGGGCCGCCTCGAACTCGTCGAGGGCGCGGAACCGCTCGCCGTGGCGGCGCTGGTCCTCCAGCGGCAGCCTCGGTACCCGCAGGCGGCGCACGTCCAGCCGGGTGGCGGTGGAGGCGAAGCTGCTGGCCCGGCGCTGATTGGCCGTGCCCCGCAGGAAGCCCGCGAGGAACCAGGGGTCGAGGGTGCCGGGATCCGGCCGCAGCAGCACCAGGTTGCGGCCCAGGACCACGCCCGCCGCCCCGTCGCCGATCACGCGGGCCACCGCCTCTCCCCCGGTCACCGGGAGCACGACGTCCCCGGCCCGTGTGACCACGGGCTCGTCCTCGCCTGTCCCGTCCTCGGGCAGCGTGCCGGAGGGCGCCGCGCCCGTGACGACGTCGTGGTCGGTCAGCACCCGGGCGCCTCGCCTCCCGCCTGCCCCGCCCTGCAGGAGGGTGAGGACCCCGCCGCGGACGAGCTCCCCGACGGTGGTGACCGGGCCGGGGCCGCCGGCAGCGGGCGCGTCGCCGGACGGCGGGAGCGGGGCCAGGTCGGCGGTCAGCCGGAGGGTGTCGCCGAGGCGTTCGCGCACGACGGTGAGTTGTTCGGCGGCCTGGGCGGTGACGGGCGGGGGCAGGTGCCGGGCGGGGGTCAGGTCGACGTCGTCGTCCAGCAGGTCGATCACCGTGACCGCACGGGCGACACCGGGCCACTCGTCCAGCGTTCCGTCGCGGTCGAAGCTGCGCCAGAGGCCCAGCGCCACCTCCCGCACGGCTCCGCAGTCCCGCCCCGGCCGGAAGAGAACGCCGGACACCGACGCGTCGGCCCCGGGGGGCGCGGATGCGGAGGGCGCGGGGGCGGGGGACGCGGGGGCGGGGGGCGCGGGGGCGGAGGGCGCGGGGGCGGAGGGCGCGGGGGCGGAGGCTGCCGAGACGTGGTTGCCGGCCGCCGAGAGGTCCGCCGCCCGTGCCTCGGGGGCGAGGACGTCGGTGGTGTCGGCCATCAGCACCTGCGCGGGGACGGGGCCGCGGCCGGGGCGGCGCAGTATCCACAGGTGGAGCGGGAGGCCGTGCGGGGGCGCGCTTCCGGCGGGCAGGGCGATGACCGCGCGCAGCGCGCCCCGACGCAGCAGGTCGGCACGGATCCGGCGGCCGGAGCGGCGCGAGGCGGCGGCCGGCGGCATGAGGAGCACGGCGGTCCCGCCCTCGTGCAGACGGGCCAGCGCGTGCTGCACCCAGGCCAGCTCGGACTCGGTGCGCGCCGGGAAGCCGTACCGCCAGCGGGGGTCGTGGGCGAGGTCCTCGTGGCCCCAGTTGCGCTCGTTGAACGGCGGATGGCACAGGACGACGTCCGCCCGCAGGGAGGGGACGGCGTCGGCGCGCAGGGTGTCGGCGGTGGTGACGCGCACCGGGCCCGGGGTGTGGAGGGCGAGACGCAGGGCGGCGAGCGCGGCGAGGGCGGGGGCGCTGTCCTGACCGTGCAGCACCTGGCCGGGGTGGGGCCGCGCGGCGGCGCGCAGCAGGGCGCCGGTGCCGCAGGCCGGGTCGAGGACGACCCGAGGTGAGCCGGGACGGTCCGGGCCGTGCGCTGTCGCCAGGTCGGCCATCAGCCCGGCCAGGCCCGGCGGGGTGAGGGCGTGATGGCGGGCGTCCGCGTACCGGTCGAGCAGGAACTCGTAGGTGTGGCGCGGACCGTTCGCCGCGGCCAGCTCGGCGACGCCGCGCAGCATCGGTGCGGCAGAGGCGAGGGCGGGGGCGTCGGGCGCGGCCGGAGCGTCCGGACCGAGGCGCAGGGCGAGGAGGTGGGCGAGGTCCGCCGGCAGGAGGGCGGCGAGCCGTTCGTCGGAACCGGCGGCGAGCTCCAGCCAGCGGGTGGGCCGCTCGTGCACCAGGAGCAGCACGCAGCCCGCCTGCACGAGAGCCGCGGCCGTTCCCTGCCGGTGTCCGGCCACCTGCTGCCAGACCCGTTCACGCAGCGGGACCTCGACCAGCTTCCCCTGCCGCCGCAGCCACTGCTCCACCTCCGCGAGGAGGAACGCCGGGCTCGTCTCCGTGCCGCCGACCGGCTTCGGGAAATCTCCGTGCCTGCGACGCCAGTTGCTGACCGCCGCCCGTCCCACACCGGCGAGCCGGGCGATGCCGGCGGCCGTCACCACGGTCGCGTCCTCCTGCACGGGGCCCCTCTCCCTCGTTCGGTGGGCCGAGCATAGCTACAGGATCATGACGCTCACAGCGCGTAAAGAGCACTGCCGTGAAACATGGTTGACAGCGTCCACACCCACGGCGGTGCCACCTGGCGGGACGTCGGATCAGAGCCCTCGCTGCCGCCGAAGCGGATCCGCGATCCCCGCCTCCCTCCGGACGTCACTGGGCGACTGTTCACACTCAGGTCCCCGATTCATCACAAGACCGTCTCGGCCTCCGGAATCTGGTTGATTGGGTTCACAACCCATGATCTCCTTGTGCGTGCTGCACGTGGACACGACAACGGGCGGCAGTCACGACCCTTGGAGGGGGAACCCGCATGTCCCAGCAGATGCCTTACGCGCCCGTACCGCCGCCGCCCATGCCGCCGTACCAGCAGCCGCCGAAGAACGGCATGGGTACCGCCGGCCTGGTGCTCGGCATCATCGCCCTCGTGCTCACCGCCACGGTCATCCTTTCCGCGCTCGGCGGCGTGCTCGGCATCCTCGCGCTGGTCTTCGGCATCATCGGCATCAGCAAGACGAAGAAGGGCGAGGCGACCAACAAGGGCGCGGCCGTCACCGGTGTGGTGCTCGGCGCCCTCTCCGTGGTGGCCGCCGCCGCCATCACGATCGCCTCGGTCTTCCTGGTCAACAAGCTGGGCGACGACATCGCCAAGGACCTCGACCGGCTCGAGAAGGAGGCCGGCAGCACGAGCGCGCCGCTGGATCCGGGTACCGAGGAGTCCGCGGACGAGGCGGGCCCCGAGGGTGAGGCCGCGAACGGCAAGCCCTTCACCATCGACGAGGTGGCGGAGTGGGAGGACGGCGTCAGCGTCAGCATCGACAAGATCGCCAAGTTCTCGCCGAGCGACGTCTCCGCGGGCCACGAGAAGGGCAACGACGCGTACAAGGTGACGGTCGTCGTGGAGAACACCACCAAGAAGAACTACAAGCTGGCGAACCTCATGGTCGACGCGACCGCCGGCGAGAACGGCACCCCCGGTTCGCAGGTGTTCGACTTCGACTCCGGCCTGGAGCTCAACGCGGGCACCGTCGCGCCGGGCAAGAAGGCCACCCTCGTCTACGGCTTCAGCGTCGAGGCGGGTGCCAAGAGCATCGACCTGTCGATCACCCCGGACTTCATGTCCGAGCCGGTGGTCTGGGAGCTCAAGACCCCCTGACCCGCACCCCGCGCGACCGTTCACGGGTCGCCGCCCGCACACGGTGAAAGGGCCGCCCCCGTCGGGGGCGGCCCTTTCACCGTCCCTCCCCGTTCCGGTCGCCGAGGTCTGCGGGGAACCGGAGCGGTACGCGGGAGCGCACGGGGTGAGGGGGGGTCAGACCGGGGGCAGGACGCCGTCGGTGAGGGCGTCGTAGGAGCCGCGGACCAGGCGCGTGCCGAGGGCGGCGGCCTGGCGCAGGGCCGCCTCGAACTCGTCGAGAGCGCGGAACCGCTCGCCGTAGCGGCGCTGGTCCTCCAGGGGCAGCCTCGGCACTCTCAGGCGGCGCACGTCCAGCCGGGTGGCGGTGGAGGCGAAGCTGCTGGCCCGGCGCTGATTGCCCGTGCCCCGCAGGAACCCGGCGAGGAACCAGGAATCGAGGGTGTCGGGGTCCGGCCGCAGCAGCACCAGGTTGCGGCCCAGGACCGCACCCGCGGCTTCGTCGCCGACCACGCGGGCGACGGGCTCGCCTCCGAGCACGGGCAGGACGACGTCCCCGGTCCGCGTGACGACCGGCTCCTCGTCGCCGGTGCCGTCGTCGGGCAGCGCGCCGGAGGGCGCCGTGCCGGCGAGGACGTCGTGGTCGGTCAGGACCGGCAGACCGCGACGGCCGCCGGTACCGCCCTGCAGGAGGGTGAGGACCCCGCCGCGGACGAGCTCCCCGACGGTGGTGACCGGGCCGGGGCCGCCGGCGCCCGGGGCGGGCGCGAGGTCGGACGGTGGGAGCGGGGCCAGTTCGGCGGTCCGCCGGAGGGTCTCGCCGAGGCGTTCGCGCACGACGGTGAGCTGCTCGGTGTCCTGGGCGGTGACGGGCGGGGGCAGGTGCCGGGCGGGGGTCAGGTCGACGTCGTCGTCCAGCAGGTCGATCACCGGGACCGCGCGGACCCGGCCGGGTTCCTCGGCGACGTCGCCGTCGCGGTCGAAGGACCGCCAGGCGTTCAAGGCGGTTTCGCGGACCTCGCGCCGGTCGGTCTCCGGGCGGCCCCCCGTGCCGCCGGAGGTGTCGACGAGCAGCAGCCGGGGCTGGGCCGGTGTGACGCCGGGGCGGCGCAGCACCCACAGGTGGAGCGGAAGGCTGTGCGGGGGCGCGCTCCCGGCGGGCAGGGCGATGACCGCGCGCAGCGCGCCCCGGCGCAGCAGGTCGGCACGGATCCGGCGGCCGGAGCGGCGCGAGGCGGCGGCCGGCGGCATCAGGAGCACGGCCGTGCCGGTGTCCTTGAGGCGGGCGAGGGCGTGCTGGACCCAGGCGAGCTCGGACTCGGTGCGGGCGGGGAAGCCGTACTCCCAGCGGGGGTCGTAGGCGAGGTCCTCGTGGCCCCAGTTGCGCTCGTTGAACGGCGGATGGCACAGGACCGCGTCGGCCCGCACCGCGGGGAACGCGTCGGCGCGCAGCGTGTCGCCGGGGGCGGTGTGCACCGGCCCGGGGGTGTGCAGCGCCAGCCGCAGGGCGGCGAGCGCGGCGAGGGCGGGGGCGCTGTCCTGGCCGAGGAGCACCGGCTCGGGGTGGGGCCGGGAGGCGGCGGCGCGCAGCAAGGCGCCGGTGCCGCAGGCCGGGTCGAGGACGACGCGGGGTGCCGCGCGGTCGCCGTCGCCCCCGTCGCCGCCCGGCCCGGGCACGGTCTCGGCGAGGTCGGCCATCAGCTCGGCCAGGCCGGGCGGGGTGAGGGCGTGGTGGCGGAGGTCGACGAACCGGTCGAGGAGGAACTCGTAGGTCTGGCGCGGACCGCTCCCCCCGGCCAGCTCGGCGACACCCCGCAACAGGGCCGCCGACGCCAGGAGTTCGGGCCCGGCGGGCACCCGGACGGCCCGCGGGCCGTCCGGTCCGCCCGCCTCTGTGGAGGCCGCAGTGCCACCGAGGCGGCGGGTGAGGATCTGCTCGAGGTCCGCCGGCAGGAGGGCGGCGAGCCGCTCGTCGGAACCGGCGGCGATCTCCAGCCAGCGGGTGGGCCGCTCGTGCACCAGGAGCAGCACGCAGCCCGCCTGCACCAGGGCGGCGGCCGGGCTCTCGGGGTGACCCGACACCTGCTGCCAGACCCGTTCACGCAGCGGGACCTCGACCAGCTTCCCCTGCCGCCGCAGCCACTGCTCCACCTCCGCGAGGAGGAACGCCGGGCTGGTGTCCGTGCCGCCGACCGGCTTCGGGAAGTCCGCGTGCCGGCGACGCCAGTTGCTGACCGCCGCCCGTCCCACACCGGCGAGCCGGGCGATGTCGGCGGCCGTCACCTCGGTCGCGTTGTCCTGCACCAGGCACTCCCCTCGGACGGCTAGGAGCAGAGCATAGCCATCAGGACGCCCGGTACACAGCGTGTACGGGCATTAATTTGTGAACCTGGTTGACCCCGTTCACACAATCGTGCTGTCATGGTCCTG
This sequence comes from Streptomyces fragilis, assembly GCF_003112515.1. GTDB lineage: Bacteria > Actinomycetota > Actinomycetes > Streptomycetales > Streptomycetaceae > Streptomyces > Streptomyces fragilis. Next base: position 95,027 of record NZ_BEVZ01000001.1, read on the forward strand.
CTCGACCGGCCCGTGCAGCGTCTTCGCGGCCGCCGGACACCTGCCGCTGTCTCCAGGACCTGAGAAGGAACCACCTGCCATGCGCTCTTCCACCCGTACCGCCGCCCGGCTGACCGCGGCCGCCGCCACCGCCGTCCTGCTCGTCACCGGCTGCCAGTCCGGCACGGACGCCAAGGACTCCAAGGGTTCGAAGGACTCCAAGGGCAGCGGTCAGGAGGAGGTCTTCGCGGGCCTGTCCGGCGAGCAGATCGCCGACAAGGCCCTGAAGGCCACCACCGACGCCGAGTCGCTGCGTTTCGCGGGCTCGGTGCCGGACGAGGAGACCGGCAAGACGATGACCCTGGACATCGCCATGAACAACAAGGGCGAGTGTGCGGGCACCGTCAGCCCCGAGGGCGAGGGCACCATGGAGATCATCCGCACCGGGAAGACGCTGTACATGAAGCTCGACGAGAAGTCCCTGCGCGCCCAGAACAAGGACCAGGACAAGGCGACCGTCGACGCGATGGTCGACATGATCGGCGGCAAGTGGGCCAAGACCTCGGCCGAGGGCGCCGCCGACGTCGCGGAGATGTGCAACGTCGACACCGTGCTGGACGAGCTCGAGGGTGCGAGCACCGCCGGCTCCAAGCGCGGCAAGGAGACCGAGCTCGCCGGCACCCCGGCCTTCACCGTGACGGCGAAGGAGGGCAAGGGCTCCACCACGATGTACGTCGCCACCGAGGGCAAGCCCTACCTGCTGCAGGTCGACACCACGGAGAGCGGTTCCCCGGTCTCCCTGAAGTTCAGCGACTACGACAAGCCGGTCCCGACCGGCGCCCCCAAGGGCGAGATCGTGGACCTCGACAACCTCTGAGCCGACCCCGGCGGCCTCCGGGCCGGTCTCCGAGTCGCCGTACCGGCCGCGGGGCCGCTCTCCGTCCACACGGGGAGCGGCCCCGCGGCCCGTTCGGCGGCCGTCACGGCGAGGGCGAACGCGCTCCCGGTCGCTCCCTCGCCCTCGCGGGCACCCGGGTTCGCGTCAGCCGCCGCACTGCTTGAGCATGGCCGCCTTGTCCGCCTTGGTCACCGGGAGTTCGTACTTCAGGGACACCTGGGCGAAGCGCACCGCGTAGGCGCAGCGGATCTGCTTGTTCGGCGGGACCCAGGCCGCCGGGCCGGAGTCGCCCTTGGACGAGTTGGTCGGGCCGTCCACCGGCAGCAGGTTGAGCGGGTCGTTGGCGATGGCCTTCCGCTTGTCCTTCGACCAGCGGGACGCGCCCATCTGCCAGTCGTAGGACAGCGCCATCACATGGTCGATCTGCACCTCGGCGGCGTCCGCCTTGGCCCAGTCGATCTCCTTCCCCGTGTAGGGGTCCGCGAGCGTCATCTCCACGACCACGCAGTTCGAGCCGGAGCGGAACTTCACCTCGTCCCCGTCCCGCTTCAGCAGGTCGTTGCGGGTGTCGCAGCCGTTGCGGGAGAAAGGGACATCGGCAGTGTCCAGCCACGCCTCGCCGAACTCGTCACGGTCGTAACCCGTCTTGGGGCCGCGGCCCTTGACGGTCACCTTCTCGATCAGGTCACGGGCCTTGGCGCGGTCGGCGTCCGAGGACACCACCGCGAGGCCCGGCTTGGTGCCGTCCGGGTTGTCGAGCGGGCTGACGGCGCGGCCTGCGGCCGCCGCCGGGCCGGTCGGTGAACCGGCGTGATCGGACGGCGAGTTGTCGAGGGAGCCTTCCGGCATCTCGCACCCGGAGACCAGTACCGCCGCCGCCGCCGCGAGAGCGGGCAGGACACCGAGGGCTCGTCGGCGGTCGCCGCCCGGCCTTCTGTTGCGCATAGTTCGCTACCTCCGGTCGTGTCGGAACTGCACGAACTGATGCGATCATGCCCCCGGCGGTGGCGTGCATTCCGGCCCTCACCCGTACGGGTCGGCGACGGCCGGGCTCACACCTTGCCTATGCCCAGGGCGTTGTCGGCCGGCAGCAGGCCGGAGGCGATCACCGTCACCCAGAAGTCGCCCAGCAGATCGGCGAGTCGGGTGGTGTCCGCGGCGCCCGACGCCCGCCAGGGCGCCGAGGCCAGCCGGTCGGTCTCCCGCTCCACGCGCTCACGCAGCGCCCTGCCCTCCTCCGTGGCCGTACCGGCCTCCGTCACCAGGCCGCGACCGGCCAGCCGGCTCCGGGCGGCCTCCCACTCCTGCGCGCTCCACTCCCTGCTCGCGAGGGTCTGGCGGCTGGCGGCACCGATCGCCTCGAAGGAGACCAGCGCCTCCACCGGGTCGAGCCCGGCCGTCATCAGTGCGGCCACGTGCCCGTCACCCCGGTGCTCGCGCAGGATCGTCGCCGCGTGCCACAGCTGGAGGTGCGGCTCCCGCGGCCAGGGCAACTCGGCGTTGGCCGCGGCCAGCGGCCTGCCGGCGAGGTCGGCGGCCTCGGCCGCACGCCGGGTGAGCGCAGCCGCGGCGCGTATCTCCGGGCCGTCCACCCGCTCGCCGAACAACGAGCGGTAGGCGCGGTCCACGCCCCGCAGCCGCGCCGCCAGAACCTCCTCCGGGCTCGCCACCTCCCACACGGCCGGCAGCTGCCGCTCCACCATCCGCGGGCTCATGCTGTAGAAGGCCGAGGCCGCCCGCACGGCCCCGACGGCGCCGAGCGGAGCGGCCCGGAAGGCGAAGTACGAGGGCCACCGCTCCTCCACGTCGTAGCCCAGGGCCGCCGCCTCCTCGAAGGCCTCCGGGGCGTAGTAGAGGACCGCGTGCAGCGGTTCGAGAAGGTGCCAGATCCGGCGGACCTCGGTGAGGCCGACCGCTGCCGCGGCTGTGGTTCCGGTCTGCTCGGCCATGAGATGCCTCCACCGTCGGTGAGGAAGAACCCGAACTTGTCACTGTCCAGATTGAACGGCGGGGCAGAACTTGTCAATGGCCAGATCGGAGTAACCTGGTCCCATGGCCACCACCCGCCCGACGCCCCCGGACCGCCCGTACCACCACGGCGACCTGCGGCGCGCGATCATGTCCGCCGCCCTGGAGGCCATCGCCGCCGAGGGCCCCGCGGCGCTGAGCCTGCGCGACCTCGCCCGCCGGGCCGGCGTCTCGCACGCCGCGCCCGCCCACCACTTCAAGGACCGCGCGGGCCTGCTCACCGCCATCGCCGCCGAGGGGCACGAACTGCTCGCCGACGCGCTGCGGTTGGCCGGTGACCTGCGGGAGGCCGGCGTGCGCTACGTCCGCTTCGCCCGCGAGCACCCGGCGCACTTCCAGGTGATGTTCAGCCCGCAGCTGCTGAGGCCCGACGACGTCGAACTGGTCACCGCGCAGGCGCTGTCCGGCGCCGCGCTGCGGGACGCGGTGGCCGGGGTCCCGGATCGCGACCGCGGGGTGGAGGCCCGGCTGGCGGGCGTCGCCGCCTGGTCCCTGGCCCACGGCTTCGCCACGCTGCTGCTGGCGCACAACCTGGACGACGCACTCGACGGAGGCGACCCCGAGGAGACGTTCCGTGAGCTGGCCACGACGTTGTTCCGCCCCGGAGGCGGCGCGGACACTCCGTAGGCACGGCGGCTTTCCCGACCCCGCCGCGGGGGCGGCCCCCGGCTCCCGATGTGCGGGGGCTCCCAACCCGGCCGAGCAGCGGGAGGCTCAAGAACCCGGCCGAGCGCCTGGACCGGCCGGACGAGCGCGGCGACACGCCGGCGTGGAGGGAGTCGGTCGCCGGGGCATCCCACCCGACGTCGCCGCCGGGGAAGCGGACGCGGCGGACGCCCCCTGCGCGATCAGGACTCCGCTGCCGCCGGCTTCGGCCAGGCCACCCGGTCTCGGTCGGGCGCCGTGCCGGCGAGCGCGGGCTCCGCGCCAGGTCCCTGGAAGGTGCGGGGTGTCCGGGTGCGGTAGGAGTGGCCGAGTTCCGGGCCGAGTCCGAAGTAGTGGCGGAAGTTGTAGATGAGGGGGCTCCAGGCGGCGGGGTCGATGTGGTCGGTGCCCGGAACGACGATGCGGGAGTCGGCGTGCACCTTGCGCACGACGGTCTCGACGATGAGGAAGTCCCCGGAGACGTCAGGCCGCACCCGCTCGGCACGGGCCTCCAACTGGATCGGGCATCCTGCCACGCGAGGAGGCCGGACCAGATGGGAGGGCTCGCAGGTCAGGCCTGCGGCGGCGAACTTGTCCGGCTCGAAGCGGCAGCCTTCGGGCTTGCTGGGGGGCACTGGATCGCGGCCGGTCAGTGGCGCCAGCCGCTCCACGGCCGGCCACTGGGCCGGGGATGGCAGGTTGATGACCAGGTCGGGGCGGCTGCCGAGGTTGTACGCGGTGTGCCCCTCCCGGCCCAGTCCGATGACGACCGTCCGCCCGAGGGCCCATGCGGAGGAGACCGGGGCGAGGTTGAACGAGCCGTCCTGGTTCTCCGTCGACAGGAGCACCACCGGCGTCCCGAAGTACAGGATGCTCGGCTCGATCTCCAGGTGGGTGGCGGCAGTCTGTGCGGGCAGGGTGCTGGGAGGTGCCGTGTTCATGGTGAGAAACCTAGGGTCCGGTCATTTCGGCCATGGCCGAAACGTCACGGGGGACAATGGACCGCATGGACACGCAGCGCGCGCAGGTGGCCGGGCCCGATCTGGCCACCGTGGCGAAGCTTCTGGCCGACGGGACGCGGGCAGGCTTCTGTCTGGCCCTGCTCGACGGCCGGGCTTGGACGGCGACGGAACTGGCACGTCACGCGGGGGTGGCGCCCTCGACCGCGACCGAGCACCTGCACGCGCTCGTCCGCGGAAACCTGCTGGCCGAGGAACGACAGGGCCGCCACCGCTACGTACGTCTGGCCGGTCCACAGGTCGCCGAGCTGATCGAGAGCCTCGCCGCGATGGCACCGGAACGCACCCCGGCACCCCGTACCCTGTCGGCGGCCGGCCGCCGGCAGGCCCTCGCCCTCGCCCGCACCTGCTACGACCACCTCGCCGGGACCGTCGGGGTCGCCATCACCGATGCGATGCTCGAGCGCAGGCTGCTGAACCTGGAGCGGGGACTCGGGCTCACCAGCGCCGGAGCGACCTGGCTCGAGAACCTCGGCGTCACCGTCCCGGCCTGCACGCGACGACCGTCGGTACGGTCATGCCTGGACTGGACCGAACGCCGCCCCCATCTGGGCGGCGCCGTCGGTGCCGCCCTGTGCCGGCACGCGTTCGACGCGGGCTGGGTCACTCCCGTCGGCACCACGCGCGCCGTCACCGTCACCTCCCTCGGCCGGCAGGCACTCCGCCGCCACCTCGGCCTGTCCGACGAACTGCTGCCGCAGACATGACCGGTTCCGGCAGACCGGAGCCCTCGCCGACACCGCCGTCCCTGAGGCCGCGTGACCCGTATGCCGGCGACACCCCCTCCTAGGACAGGACCGTCGTCAGGAACTCCCCGGTCCAGGACAGCAGTTCGCGCCCCGTCAGCGGCTTGCCGCCGATCTTCGCGGTCTTGGGCCGCGGCACCAGCACCTGCTGCGCCGTCGCCTTGATGACCGTCCCCGGGTACACCCGCTTGAGCCGCAGCTCCTGCGACTCCCGCAGGTCCACCGGCGCGAACCGGATGTTGTTGCCCTGCAGCACGATCTCACCCACCCCGCAGGACCGGGCCAGCATCCGCAGCCCCGCCACCAGCAGCAGGTTCTCCACCGGCTCCGGCAGCTTGCCGTACCGGTCCACCAGCTCCTCACGGACCGCCGCGACGTCCTCCTCCGAGTTGGCGGAGGCGATCGAGCGGTAGGCCTGCAGACGCAGCCGCTCGCCCGGCGCGTAGTCGTGCGGGACGTGCGCGTCCACCGGCAGCTCGATCTTCACCTCCAGCGGCGGCGCCTCCTCGACGCCGCCCTCCAGCGAGGCCCGGTACTCGGCGACCGCCTCGCCGACCATCCGCACGTACAGGTCGAAGCCGACGCCCGCGATGTGGCCGGACTGCTCGCCGCCGAGCAGGTTGCCCGCGCCGCGGATCTCCAGGTCCTTCATCGCCACGTACATGCCCGCGCCCAGGTCGGTGTGCTGGGCGATGGTCGCCAGCCGCTCGTGCGCGGTCTCGGTCAGCGGCTTCTCCGGCGGGTACAGGAAGTACGCGTAGCCCCGCTCCCGGCCACGGCCGACCCGGCCGCGCAGCTGGTGCAGCTGGGAGAGGCCGAAGTTGTCGCCGCGCTCCACGATCAGCGTGTTGGCGTTGGCGATGTCGATGCCGGACTCCACGATCGTCGTGGACACCAGCACGTCGAACCGCTTCTCCCAGAAGTCGACGACGACCTGCTCCAGCGCCTGCTCCGACATCTGGCCGTGCGCCGTCGCGATCCGCGCCTCGGGCACGATCTCCCGCAGCCGCGCCGCCGCCCGGTCGATCGACTCCACCCGGTTGTGGATGTAGAAGACCTGTCCCTCGCGCAGCAGTTCGCGCCGGATCGCGGCGCCGATCTGCCGCTCCTCGTACGGGCCGACGAAGGTGAGCACCGGGTGGCGCTCCTCCGGCGGGGTGGTGATCGTCGACATCTCGCGGATGCCGGTGACCGCCATCTCCAGGGTGCGCGGGATGGGCGTGGCGGACATGGTGAGGACGTCCACGTTGGCGCGCAGCTTCTTCAGCTGCTCCTTGTGCTCGACGCCGAACCGCTGCTCCTCGTCGACGATGACCAGGCCCAGGTCCTTGAACCTGGTCTCCGAGGAGAACAGCCGGTGGGTGCCGATCACGACGTCCACCGAGCCGTCGCGCAGCCCCTCCAGGGTCGCCTTCGACTCCGCCTCCGACTGGAAGCGCGAGAGCGCCTTCACCTTCACCGGGAACTGCGCGTACCGCTCGCTGAAGGTGCCGAAGTGCTGCTGCACCAGCAGGGTGGTGGGCACCAGCACGGCGACCTGCTTGCCGTCCTGGACCGCCTTGAAGGCGGCGCGCACCGCGATCTCGGTCTTGCCGTAGCCGACGTCGCCGCAGATCAGGCGGTCCATCGGGACCGACTTCTCCATGTCGGCTTTCACCTCGGCGATGGTGGTCAGCTGGTCGGGCGTCTCCGCGTACGGGAAGGCGTCCTCCAGCTCCCGCTGCCAGGGGGTGTCCGGGCCGAAGACGTGTCCGGGGGCCGCCATCCGGGCGCTGTACAGCTTGATCAGGTCGGCGGCGATCTCCTTGACCGCCTTCTTCGCCCGCGCCTTGGTCTTCGTCCAGTCCGCGCCGCCCAGGCGGTGCAGGGTGGGCGCCTCGCCGCCGACGTACTTGGTGATCTGCTCCAGCTGGTCGGTCGGGATGTACAGCCGGTCGCCGGGCTGGCCCCGCTTGGCGGGGGCGTACTCGACCACCAGGTACTCGCGGGTCGCCCCCTGCACGGTGCGCTGCACCATCTCCAGGTAGCGGCCCACGCCGTGCTGCTCGTGCACGATGTAGTCGCCGGGCTCCAGGGTGAGCGGGTCGATGGTCTTGCGGCGGCGGGCCGGCATCTTCGCGCCGTCCCGGGTGGCGGTGCGCTGACCGGACAGGTCGGTCTCGGTGAGCACGGCCAGCTTCAGCACCGGGTCCACGAAGCCGTACTCGACGCTGCCGCAGGAGACGTGCACCAGCGACGGCGTCAGCTCGGTGAGGTCCTTGTCCATGCGGGCCGGGACGCCCTCGCCGCCGAGGACCTCGGTGATCCGGGCCGCCGGGCCGTGGCCCTCGGTGAGGAACGCGATGCGCCAGCCGTCGGCCACCCAGCCCTTGGCGTCCGCCAGCGCACGGGCCGTGTCGCCGCGGTAGGTGTCGGGGGCGTGCATGCCGAGCTTGAGGGTGTCGGCGGTCGCGTCGTCCGCGAAGTCGCCGGTGATCTCGTCGGCGGCGAACGGCGAGACGGACCACCAGAGCATGTCGAGCTGACGGGCCCGGTCGCGGACGTCCGCCATCGACCACAGGGAGGCCGCGCCGACGTCGATGGGAGCCTCGCCGCCGCCGGCCGTCGCCGCCCAGGACGCCTGGAGGAACTCCTGCGAGGTCGCCACCAGGTCGGTGGCGCGGGTGCGGACCCGCTCGGGGTCGCAGACGACCGCCATCGAGCCCTTGGGGAGCACGTCGAGGAGCAGTTCCATGTCGTCCACGAGGACCGGGGCCAGGGACTCCATGCCCTCGACGGCGATGCCCTCGGCGATCTTGCCGAGCAGTTCGCCCAGCTCCGGGTGTTCCTTGGCCAGTTCGGCGGCGCGGCGGCGGACCTCGTCGGTCAGCAGCAGTTCGCGGCAGGGCGGGGCCCACAGGCCGTGCTCGGCGACCTCGAGCGAGCGCTGGTCGGCCACCTTGAAGTAGCGGATCTCCTCGACGTCGTCGCCCCAGAACTCGACGCGGAGCGGGTGTTCCTCGGTCGGCGGGAAGACGTCGAGGATGCCGCCGCGGACGGCGAACTCGCCGCGGTTCTCCACGAGTTCGACGCGGCTGTACGCGGCGGCGGCGAGCGCCTCGACGACCTCGTCCAGGTCGGCCTGCTGCCCGGTGCGCAGGAAGACCGGCTCCAGGTCCCCCAGGCCCTTGACCTGCGGCTGCAGCACGGAGCGGACGGGTGCGACGACCACCTGGACGGGGCCGGCGCCCGGGTCGTCGGCGCTGGGGTGCGCGAGGCGGCGCAGCACGGCGAGGCGGCGGCCGACGGTGTCGCTGCGGGGGCTCAGCCGCTCGTGGGGCAGGGTCTCCCAGGACGGGTACTCCACGACGGCGTCCGGGTCGAGCAGCGAGCGCAGGGCGGCGGCGAGGTCCTCGGCCTCGCGGCCGGTCGCGGTCACCGCGAGGACGGTGCGGCCGGCGTCCCTGGCCAGCGCGGCCACCGCGAAGGGGCGGGCGGCGGGAGGGCCGACCAGGTCGACGTGGGTGCGGTGGCCCTCGGCGGCGGCGCGTACCGCGTCGGTGAGGGCGGCGTCCTTGACGACGGCGTCGAGCAGACCGTGCAGGCTCATGGAGGCCTTTCCGTCCAGCGGGGGTCCCGCGGGGTTCTCGTGTCACGCGAAGCGCCCGGTACGCGGGGCGGACCGGGGGTTCCAGCGTACGTCGCGCACGCCCTCGACGCGGCGCGTCCGCCACGGCGACCCTCCCCCGCCCCCCTGGGGGTCACCGGACCCCGTGCCGCCCCGAGGCTCCGGTGCGGGCGGGGCGCGGAGCGGGATCCGTGCGGCCGGCTCACGCCTCCGCGCGGGGGGCCGGGAGCTCCACGGCGGTGAGGCGGGTGGGGGCGGTGCCGGTGAGGAGGGCGGTGAGGGCCTGGTCGAGGGTGACGCCGAGGTACCAGTCACCGGCGTGGTCGAGCGCGTACACCCGCCCCACCGCGTCGACGGCCAGCAGCGCCCCGGTGTCCGCCTCCGCACCCACCGGGCACAGCTCCGTCCCCAGCGCCCGCCCGAGGTCCCCCAGCGTGCGCGCCATGTGCAGTCCGTGCATCGGGTCCATGTCCAGCACCGCGGGCGCCACCTGACGGCCCGGCCCGGACGGGGCGATCCGCAGGCCGCCGAACTCCGCCCACGCCTCCACCGCCGCCGGGAACACCGCGTGCGTGTGACCGGCCGGCGAGGCGTGCTCGCGCAGCGCGTCGGCCCACACCTCGGCCTGCCGGATGTCCCAGCGTCCCGGCTCCCAGCCGGCCGCGCGCAGCGCGACGTCGACGTGGACGGCGAAACGGGTCGAGGAGGTGCGCTCGGCTTGCATCAGGTACCTGGAGTCCTTCAGGACGGGACGGGCGGAGGCAACGGGCGGACGGCGGAGGACCGGGACGGTGGCGGACCGCGACGGGCGGCGGCGAGGAGCGGCGGCGGGCGGCGGCTCAGCCGCCGGCGCCCGGGTCGACCACCCGTACCCCGAAGTGGGCGGTGAGGGCTGCGCACGCCCGGCAGGGCTCGGCGAAGCTGCCGTGCAGCGGGTCGCCGTCCTCCCGGATGCGCCGCGCGGTCAGCTTGGCGTGTTTCAGGGCCTTGCGCGCCTCGCCGGCGGTCATGGGCCGGCGCGCGGCGCGCTTGTTGCGCGCCGCGTCGGCCGCGGCGATGTGCCGGGAGATCAGCAGCGCCTCGGCGCACCGGCCGGTGAACCGGTCACGCTGGTCGCTGGTGAGGGTGTCGAGGAAGTCCTGCACCAGCGGGTGCAGGACCGGACTCTGGTCGCCGCGGGCGGCCGTGCCGGTGAGCGTGGTGCCGCGGACGGACAGCGCGGCGGCCACCGTCGGGAGTATCCCGTCACGGCGGTGCAGCAGTACCGGAGCCACGGCGCCGTCCGCGCTGCTCCAGCCCACTCGCGGGTCCTGCGACGGACCGGACGGCGGTTCCGTCCCGGTGGTCTGTGCGGCCTGCATGATCGTTCTCACCTCCCGAGCATCCCCTCGGTCGCCTTAGAGTGCCAAACCCGGCGGCCGAGGAGGAAGCCAGGGCCCGTGACACGCCCGTGGCGGGGCGTCGTGACCACGGAGTGTTGACGCGAGGTCACACAGGTGGACGCATCCGGACGCACCATGACCGCCGCGAGCGGCACCGCATAGTCTGTCGGGAACCGCCACCCACGCGGTGGTCGACACTATGGGAGAGCGCGGCTTCACCGGCCGCCGGAACGCCGCAGGGGGCAACCGCCATGACGACAGGTGGGCTCGGGCTGGGGGTCTCTCCCGGCCACGGGACCGGAGGACGGCCCGCGCCGCCGAACGCCGCGTACGCAGGACAGGTCGTGCACTTCCCCGACCCGGTCCGCGCCGCCCGGCACCCGGCAGGCGTACGGGTCGACGACCACGGCTACCCGGACTTCTCGCCCTACGCCCGCGCGGCCGCCGAGATCGCCGACCCGCCGGAGGGCTTCGGCGTCGACGAGTTGCGGCTGACCGACCACGTGTCGGCCAACGCCGCCCTCGCCGCGTCCGGTCACCCCCTGTGGGACACCGTCGAGCCGGTGGCCACCCCGCACGGCTGGACCTGGCACCACGTCCCGCGCACCCGGCGCCTGGAGCTGATTCCCGTCGAGGTGAAGGCGCTGCTGCGCCACCACGGCGGCATCTCCACCGCCGCCGTGGAGCACGGCAAGCGCGGCACCCGCCCGCTGCAGGACACCCGGCCGGCCCACTTCCGGCTGCCCAAGAACTCCGTGGCCGTGAGCGAGCAGCAGGTGCAGGCCGTCGAGGAGGAGCTCGGGTACCAGCTGCCCGGCCCCTACCGCGCGTTCCTGAAGGCCGCCGGCGGCTGCGCCCCGGTGGGCACCGCGCTCGACGCGGAGCTGGGCCTGCTGGTCGACCAGCCCTTCCTCACCGTGCGGGACGAGGCGGCGGTCAACGACCTGGTGTACGTCAACAAGTGCCTGCGCGACCACCTCACCAAGGACTACCTGGGGGTGGCGTTCCTGCAGGGCGGCATCCTCGCGGTGAAGGTCAGGGGCGAGCGGCGCGGAACGGTGTGGTTCTGCGCCTACGACGACGTGCGCGACGTGGACCCGTCGTGGACCCCCGCCGAACGGGTGGAGCGCCTGCTGCTGCCCTGCGGCGAGGACTTCGACGCGTTCCTCGGCCGGCTCGCGGGCAGCCCGCCCGAGCTGGACACGGTGGCGAATCTGATGGTGGACGGCGGTTTCGCGCGCGCGGTGCCGGTGTCGGGCCCGACAGGGGAGTGAACGGCCGATGGTGACCTACGCGCAGGCGCAGGAGCGCGGCGAGGAATGGATCAACGGCGAGGCGCCCGCGTACCAGCACCGTGAGGTGCGGGTACGCGAGTTCGAGCTGGGCTTCGTGGTGTGGGCCGAGGACCGCGCCGACGGCCCGCGTTCCGAGGGCGGCGCGCAGCGGCTGGTGATCGCCCGGGACAGCGGCGAGGCCACGCTGTGGCCCGGTCTGCCGGTGGGCGAGGTGATCCGCCGGTACGAGGAGCTGTACGGCCGCGAGGAGGCCGCTCCCGCGCCGCCGCCGGCGCCCGCGCGGGTCGACCTGAACCAGACGTCGTTCCTGCTCAGCCCGCCGCAGTGGCTGCAGGACGCGGCCGACCGGATGGGCATCCCCGACCAGCGGGACGCCGGGCGCGGCCGCGACACCACGCCGTCGGCGTCGTCGACGCCTGCCGCGCCGTCGCCCGCCACCGCGGGGGGCACCCCCTGGGACGGGACCGACACCACCGCGCAGGCCGCCGACGACCGGTCGGTGCCGCTGCCGGAGACGGTGTTCGCGCCGCCGGTGGCCGACGGACCCGGCGGACCGGGAGGCGCGGGTGTGTCCGACGCGCAGACCGCGCTCATCCAGGGCGGCAGCCGGCTGCCGCCCACCCGCGTCACGCCGGCCATGCCGGACGCCGGGCCGCCGGTGCCGCCGTCGCAGCCGCCCGCGCCGCAGTCCGGGCCGGCCACCCCCGCGCGTCCGCTGCCGGCCGACGCCGGCGACATCGCGGACGCCGCGACCGCCAAGGCCGCGCCGCCGCGCCGTCCGGCGACCGGGTCCACCCCGCCGCCTCCGCCGCCGCCCCCGCCGGCTCCGGCCGGTCCGGGCCCCGCGTCGCAGTCCTCGGGGGGCGACTCCCTGGGGTACGTGCCCACCCAGATGGTCTCCTCCCTCGGCCCCCAGGGGCCCGGCACGCCCGGTGCGCCCGGTGCGCCCGGGGCGCCCGGGGCTCCCGGTGGTTCGCAGGGCGGCCCCGGCGGTCCGCAGGACGGCGGCATGCACCACGCGGTCACCATGCTGGCCGACCCGTCGTCCGGGGGCGCCACGCCTCCGCCGCCGCCCGGCCCGCCCGGTCCGCCCGGCGTTCCCGGCGGGCACACGCCTCCGCCTCCGCCCCCGCCGCCCGCCGCTCCGGGCCAGGCGGCCCACCACGCGGAGACCGTCTTCGCGCCCTCCGGTCCGTCCGGCGTCACCACGCCTCCGCCGCCGCCCCCGCCGGGCACCCCGGGGAGCGTGCACCACGCGGAGACGATGTTCGCGCCGCCGTCGGGTCCGCCGGTGGCACCCTCCGCACCCGGTCCGGTGCCGCCTCCGGGAACCGTTCCGCCGCCGCCCGCCGCTCCCGGCGTTCCCGGGGCGCCCGCCGCGTACGGGTACCCGCAGCAGCCCCAGCAGCCGATGGTGGGGCCCGGCTACCAGGCCGTGCTGCGCTACCGCGCCCCGGACGGCTCCGAGCACCAGCTGATCCGCCGCAGCGCGCCGGGGCTCCCGCACCCGGAGTGGCAGATCTTCCACGAGCTGCGCGCCATGAACGTGCCGCCGAACCAGGTGCTGGAGCTGCACACCGAGCTCGAGTCCTGCTCCCTGCCCGGCGCGTACTGCGCGCGGATGATCCGCGAGCAGTGGCCGCAGGCCCGGATCACCTCCATCGCCCCCTACGGCGAGGACCACGCCGGCCGACAGCAGGGCATCGCGCAGCTGCTGGCCCACCAGGGCGAGCTGCACCAGGTCGCCGACGGACCCGCGCGGCCCGGCCCGGTGCGCGCGCCGCTGCCGCCGGTGCAGCCCGCTCCGCCCGTGCCGCCGGAGGGCGTCGCCCACGAGCTGGCGGCGGTCTTCGGGCCGGGCGTGTTCCGCTTCGACCAGGCGGCGGTGTCCCGGCAGGGCGTGCCGCCGGTGGTCGCCCACACCCTGGTGGTCGCGGGGCTGCCGTTCGACCTCGGCCCGTTCTTCTGGGCGCAGGCCCAGCCGGGGCGGCCGGTGCCGACGCTGGCCGAGCTGGCGCAGGAACGTGGGGTGCAGGCGGCCCCGGACGCCGGGTCGTACCTGGTGATGGGCACCGACTTCGGCAAGGCGGTCTGCGTGCAGTACGGCACCGCGCACATCGTCGCCGTGCCGGTGGAGGCGGGCCCCGGGGGTGCGCCGGTGCCGCCGCAGTTCGTCAACACGGGGCTGCCGGAGTTCGCGCGGTGCCTGGCGCTGCTGGGGCGGATGTGGCCGCTGCGGTTCGGGCTCAACCAGGAGCAGGCGGCTCGCTGGACGGTCGACTTCCAGGCGCAGCTCGCCGCGTTGGACCCGGCGGCGCTGGGGTCGCCGGACAGCTGGTGGTCCGTGCTGCTGGAGCAGTTCTGGGACGGCCTGCTCTGACGTCCCCTCCCCCGCGCGGGCGGTACCGGTTCCGCGCGGGGGCTTCCCCGGGCCCGGCGTGCCGCCCCCTGGGACTCCCCCGCCTCCGCGCGCGGCGGGACTGGACCCCCGCTTGCGCGGCGTTGAGCGAACCGCCCCGCGGAGGGGGCGCCCCCTGCGCCCGCCCGTGCCGCCCCCTGGGCGGCCCAGACGCCCGCAGGTGGCCCCGCAGTGCGCGCGGCGGCCGCGCGGAGGACGGCGCGGCAGTACGTGCGGCGGCCGCGCGGATGCCCGCAGGGCAGGGGACGGCGTGGCCGTCACCGCGGAGGGCGCGCGGGCGGCCGCGGGCACGGGACGGTTGGTGCCCGGGGGCGGGGGGAGGTCGGCGTCCCCGCCCCGGGGGTCAGCGGGAATCGACGCCCGCGAGGAGGCGGGGCTCCAGGTCCTCGTAGCGTCGCTCCTGCTCCCGCACCTTGCGGGAGCCGGACGTCACCGTGCCGAGCCAGCCCAGTGCGAAGCCCACCGGGATCGTGACCAGGCCCGGCGTGGTGAACGGGAACCAGTTGAAGTGGGCCTCCGGAAGCGCCGAGTTGGGGTAGCCGGAGACCAGGTTGGTGAACGGCGCCAGCAGCAGCACCGCCAGCGACCCGCCGATCAGCGTCCACAGCACGCCGCGCCGGGTGAACCGCCGCCAGAACAGGCTGTAGACCAGCGCCGGCGCGATCGCCGAGGCCCCCAGACTGATCGACAGCGTCACCAGCGGCTGCAGGTTCCTGTGCTGCACCAGCGTGGCCAGGACGACCGCCACCACGCCCACCGCCAGCGCGGCGACCCGCGCCACCGTCACCTCCCGGCGCGCGCCCGCCGTCCCCCGGCCGGCGATCACGTCGTGCGCCAGCGAGTTGGCGCAGGCCAGGATCATGCCGGCCACCGAGGACAGCAGGGTCAGGAAGACCGCCGTGGTCACCGTGGTGAACAGCAGCGCCGCCAGGTACGACTCGTCGGCGCTCAGCGCCGCCCTGGAGCCCAGCAGGAAGGTGGTGTTGCCCTGCGGGTCGGCGGCGGCGATCACGCCCCGGCCGACCATGGCCACCGCCCCGAACGCCACGACCACGATCACCAGCGAGAACAGCGTCACCGAGGACACCGCCCAGGACATCGCCCTCCGCACCTGCCGGGCGTCCGACGCGGTGAACATGCGCATGGTGATGTGGGGCAGCACCGCCGCGCCCAGCACGATCGACACGTGGATCGAGATCATGTCGAGCTTCGGGAACGGGTGGCCCGCGAACTCGACGCCGGTGCGCAGGAAGGCATCACCGATGCCGCTGCGCGCCGCCGCCGCGTCGAACAGCGCGCCCGGGTCCCAGCCGTACCGGGCCAGGATCACCAGGGCGACCATCACCCCGGAGCCCAGCAGCACGAAGATCTTGAGGAGCTGGATGAAGGCGGTGCCCTTCATCCCGCCGATCACCGCGTAGCTGATCATCAGCACGCCGAGTCCGACCACCATTCCGGTCTCCAGCGCGTCGCTGTCGAAGCCGAGGATGAACGACATCAGCTGCCCGGCACCCGCCAGCTGCACCAGCATCATCGGCATCAGCGACAGGACCGTCACCACGCACGCCGTGATCCGCACCGCCCGCGACGCGGTACGCCCGGCCAGCACGTCCCCCATGGTGAACCTGCCCGTGTTGCGCAGCGGTTCGGCCAGCAGGAGCATCAGCAGCATCATCGACAGCGCGGTGCTCAGCGCGAGCAGCATCCCGTCGTAGCCGAAGAACGCCACCAGGCCGCAGGTGCCCAGCGCGGTCGCGGCCGAGATGTAGTCGCCGGCGATCGCCATGCCGTTGCGGAACGGCGTCAGGGTGCCGTAGCCCGTGTAGAACTCCTGCAGGTCGTCCCGGTCCGGCCCGGTCATCACGCACAGCAGCAGGGTGACGGAGGCGACCGCGCAGAACGCGACGAGCGACATCGACTGGGCGGAGAAGTCGTTCACCGGCCCTCCTCCCGCCGCGCCCGTGCCCGGTCCACCAGCGGGTCGATCCGCCGGAGCGCCGTGCGTTCATAGACGATCAGCGCGGCGACCGTCACCGGAAGCTGCAGCAGGCCCAGCACGAGGCCGAGGTTCAGGCCCTCGCCCAGCCCGGCGCCCGTCGCCGACGGGACGTACACCGTCAGCAGGACGTACAGCGCGAAGAAGCCGAGGACGGTGGCGCCGGCGATCCGCCGCTGCCAGGCGTAGGCGGCCCGCAGCGGGGCGACGTCGTCCGCCTGCCGGGCGGCACGCGGCTGCCCGTTGACGGAGCCGGAGGCCGACGTGGCGGCCGGGCCGGGGGTCGGGGCGGTCGCGGGGGCCTGGGCGGGGGCGGGGAACACGTCGTCGTACACGGGGACCGGGTCGCCCGCGGGTGGCCGGCCGGCCGCGGGGAGCGGCTCGCCGTACGCCGGGAAGCGTCCGCCGCGGGCCGGATACCGCCGCGCACCGCGGCCGGAGTACCGCGGCGTGCCCTCGGAGGGGTACTGCTCGGCGTCCCGGGCCGGCTGCCGCTCGGCGTCCCGGGCCGGATAGCGCCCCGCCTCCCGGGCCGGGTACTGGTCCGCGCCGCGGGCCGGGTACGGCTCGGCGTCCCGGGCCGGGTACTGGTCCGCGCCGTGGGCCGGGTACGGCTCCGCGCCGCGGGCCGGGTACGGGTGCGGGTCCGGGGCGGGCCGGTGGGGTGGGCCGTGGGGCGAGGGCTGCTGCCCGTTCGGCGGGGAGGGGTCGGTGGGCGGCCGGTGCGGGGGCGGGGCGGGGGCGGAGCTTGGTACGACGGGTACGGGTCGTAGGACATCCCGTGCTCCTTGCGAGGCTCGGGCCCGAAGAGGGGCCGCAGGGAGGGGAGTTGGACGAGCCCACGCAAGCTACAGACACACCCGCCGCACACGCTGCGGTTCCACCCGGTGAGGGCCCGGTGAGGACGGGGATCGGTGCGGGCTCACTCCCCGGCGCCCCCCGCGCTGGTCGCCCGCACAGGGAAACGCCGCGGCGCGAGCGCCAGCAGTGCCACGAACGCCGCCCCCGCGGCCACCGCCGCGCCCAGGTACACCGCCTGCGTCGCCGCCGCGACGGCCCGCCCCGTCGCCTCCGGGACCCGCGCGCCGGAGTCCACGGCGCGCGTCACCGCGTCCAGGTCGCCCACGCCGCCCAGCCGGGCCGCCAGCACCGCGTTCGCCAGCGCGCCGAACAACGAGGCCCCCAGCGTCTGACCGGTCTGCCGGCAGAACAGCACCGAGGCCGTCACCGTCCCCCGCTCCGACCAGCCCACCGTCGACTGCACCCCCACCATCAGGGGCGCCGAGAACAGGCCGAGCCCGGCCCCCACCACCGCCATCAGCAGCACCGGCTGCCACACCGACCCCGGGTACGGCAGCCACTGGAACGCCGCCAGCGCCAGCGACGTCACCCCGACCCCCAGCAGCGCCGAGTCACGGAAACCGATCCTGCGGTACACGTGCTGGCTCAGCGCCGCCGACACCGGCCAGGTCAGCGTCCACACCGACATCACGAACCCGGCCGCGACCGGCTCCAGCCCCAGCACGCCCTGCGCGTACGTCGGCAGGAACACCGTCGGCGCGACCATCAGCAGCCCCACCGCGCCGAACGCCACGTTGACCGCCACGATCGTCCGCCGCCGCCACACCCAGCCCGGGATCACCGGGTCCTCGGCCCGCCGCTCGACCAGCACCACCACCACCGCCAGCACCAGCCCGGCGCCGAACAGCGCCAGCGACGGCGCCGACAGCCACGGCCAGGCCACCCCGCCCTGCACCAGCGCCGTCAGCACCGCCCCGGCGCACGCGAAGATCGCCAGGGCGCCCGCCCAGTCGATCCGCGCCCGCGCCGCCGCCCCGCCGGGCTCCCGCGGCGACTCCCGCAGGTGCCGCACCACCATCCACAGCGCCACCGCGCCCACCGGCAGGTTGACGAAGAAGATCCACCGCCACCCCGCGTACGCCGCCAGGAGACCGCCCACCCCCGGCCCCGCCACCGCCGACACCGCCCACACCGTCGACAGCCGCGCCTGGATCTTCGGCCGCTCCGCCAGCGGGAAGAGGTCCGCCGCCAGCGTCTGCACGGTGCCCTGCAACGCCCCGCCGCCCAGCCCCTGCACCACCCGGAAGGCGATCAGCGCACCCATGTTCCAGGCCACCCCGCTCAGCAGCGAGCCCAGCAGGAACAACGCCGCCCCGAACAGCAGCACCGGCTTGCGGCCGAAGGTGTCCGACAGCTTCCCGTACACCGGGAGGGTCACCGTCACCGCCAGCAGGTAGCCCGAGAACAGCCACGAGAAGTACGCGAAACCACCCAGGTCCCCCACGATCTGCGGCACCGCCGTGGCCACCACCGTCGAGTCCAGCGCCACCAGCGCCATCGACAGCATCAACGCCACCATCACCGGGCCGCGCCGCGTCGCGACGGCCGCCTGCCCGGCCTCCTTCGCGGAAGTCTCCGTCCTGGCCACCGGGATTCCTTTCCCTATGCATCTATATGCCCGGGGACAGCTTCGCACCGGCCCCGCCCCCCACGCCAAGGTGCACCGAACCCCGAGACGACTCGTCCCTGAGGCCAATTCCCCCTAGGGGTAAGGGTGTACGCGCGGTCGGGGACACCTCCACCCGCCGGACGACGCCCCCCGCGGCCCCCGCTCCCTAGCCTGGTCACACGCCACAGGGGGAGGCGGACGGCACCAGCGGCGGTGGGGTTTACCCCCCACCGCGAACTGCACCGGGCACCATCGCGCCCGCCCCGCCCGGCGAGAAGACTCGACACGACGGCAGGACACCGCGCCCGGCGACCGAACGACCCACCCGGACGCGCGGCCCGACGCCGCACGTGACACCCGCGCCACGCCCGACCGGCGCACGCCGCACCACCCGCGCGTGAACAGCGCGCCACCCGCACCGAGAACACCGCACCACCGGCCCGCCGCACACCGCGAGGGCCGGACTCCGCCTGACACGGACAACCCAAGGAGATATACCGTGACTTCGGCTGTGACCATCCCCAAGTCCGGGGGCACCGGGAGGACATCGGCCGTCGCCGCGCGGGCGCGGCAGGTCGTCAAGGCCTACGGCACCGGAGAGACCCGCGTCGTCGCCCTCGACACCGTCGACGTCGACCTGATGCGCGGCGAGTTCACCGCCATCATGGGCCCCTCCGGCTCCGGCAAGTCGACCCTGATGCACTGCCTCGCCGGACTCGACACCGTCACCTCCGGCCAGATCTTCCTCGACGACACCGAGATCACGAGCCTCAAGGACAAGAAGCTCACCCAGCTCCGCCGCGACCAGGTCGGCTTCGTCTTCCAGGCGTTCAACCTCGTCCCCACCCTCAACGCCCTGGAGAACATCACCCTCCCCCTGGACATCGCCGGCCGCAAGCCCGACCGCCAGTGGCTGGACCAGGTCGTCGAGACCGTCGGCCTCTCCGGCCGCCTCAAGCACCGCCCCACCCAGCTCTCCGGAGGCCAGCAGCAGCGCGTCGCCGTCGCCCGCGCCCTCGCCTCCCGGCCGCGGATCATCTTCGGCGACGAACCCACCGGAAACCTCGACTCCCGCGCCGGCGCCGAGATCCTCGGCTTCCTGCGCCGCTCCGTCGACGACTTCGGCCAGACCATCGTCATGGTCACCCACGACCCGGTCGCCGCCTCCTACGCCGACCGCGTCATCTACCTCGCCGACGGCCGCATCGTCGACGAGATGCGCACCCCCACCGCCGAAGCCGTCCTCGACCGCATGCTGCGTTTCTCCGGGGGACACCCCCAGACCCCCTCGTCCGACACCCGGGGGCGCACCGCATGAGCACCACCCGCGACGCCTTCCGCGGCGCCCTCGCCCACAAGGGACGCATGGCCCTCTCCGCCGTCGCCGTCCTGCTCTCCGTGGCCTTCGTCTGCGGAACCCTGGTGTTCACCGACACCATGAACACCACCTTCGACAAGCTCTTCGCCACCACCTCCGCCGACGTCACCGTCAGCCCCGGCGACGCCAACGCCGAGAACGCCTCCACCAACGGCAAACCACCCGTCCTGCCCGCCACCCTCCTCGAGGACGTCAAGAAGGCCGACGGCGTCGCCAAGGCCGAAGGCGCCGTCTGGTCCACCAGCGTCACCGTCGTCGACGCCGACAAGGACAGCCTCTCCCCCACCGGAGGAGCACCCACCGTCGTCGCCAACTGGACCGCCAACGACGCCCGCACCATGAAGATCACCGACGGCACACCACCCCGCGGCCCCGACCAGGTCATGGTCGACGCCGACACCGCCGACAAGCACGGCCTCGCCCTCGGCGACACCGTCTCCGTCATCAACGTCACCGGCACCCACACCGCGAAGATCAGCGGCATCGCCGCCTTCCTCGTCACCAACCCCGGTGCCGCCATGTTCTACCTCGACACCCCCACCGCCCAGCGGACACTGGTCGGCCAGAAGGACGTCTACACCGACGTCTACGTCACCACCGCCACCGGCCACACCGACGCACAGGTCAAGAAGGCGCTCACCACCGCCCTCGCCGGCACCGCCGACGGCGGCGACTACAAGATCCGCACCGCCGCCGAAGCGGCCGACGACGCCTCCGCCGACTTCGCCGGAGTCCTCGACGTCATGAAGTACGCCATGCTCGGCTTCGCCCTCCTGGCGGCCATGGTCGGCGTCTTCCTGATCTTCAACACCTTCTCCATGCTCGTCACCCAGCGCACCCGGGAGATCGGCCTCATGCGCGCCATCGGCTCCTCCAGGAAGCAGGTGAACCGCACCGTGCTCGCCGAAGCCCTGATCCTCGGCGTCGTCGGATCAGCACTCGGCGTCGGCGCCGGCATCGGCCTCGCCGTCCTGCTCATGGAAGCCATGGGCGCCCTGGGCATGAACCTCTCCACCGACGACCTCACCATCGCCTGGACCACCCCCGTCGCCGGCGTCGTCCTCGGCGTCGTCGTCACCGTGGTCGCCGCCTACCTGCCCGCCCGGCGCGCCTCCAAGGTGTCCCCGATGGCCGCCCTGCGCGACCCCGGCATGCCCTCCGACGCCCGCGCCGGCCGCATCCGCCTCGCCCTCGGCACCGTCCTCACCCTCGCCGGAGCCGCCGCCCTCTACGTCACCACCCAGGCCGACACCGCCGGAGCCGGCTCCCAATGGCTCGGCCTCGGCATCGTCACCACGCTCGTCGGCTTCATCGTCGTCGGACCCGTCCTCGCCTCCGGAGTCGTCCGCGTCCTCGGCGCCCTCATCCTCCGGTTCTTCGGACCCGTGGGACGCATGGCCGAACGCAACGCCCTGCGCAACCCACGCCGCACCGGCGCCACCGGAGCCGCCCTGATGATCGGGCTCGCACTCGTCGCCTGCCTGTCCGTCGTCGGCTCCTCCATGGTGGCCTCCGCCACCGACCAGCTCGACAAGACCGTCGGCACCGACTTCATCATCCAGTCGCCCAGCGGCCAGCTGATCAACCCGCAGGCCGTCGACGCCGTCCGCGACACCAAGGGCATCGACCGCGTCACCGAGTACAAGCTGCTCCCCGACGCCAGGCTCACCATGCCCGACGGACGCGTAGCGCCCAAGGAATGGCTCAACGCCGCCGACCCCACCTACGCCCAGGACCTCCGCATCGAGACCGAGGCCGGCAACCTCGCCGACGCCTACAAGCCCGACTCCATGTCCGTCTTCGGCGACTTCGCCGAGAAGTACGACCTCACCATCGGCTCCAAGGTCGAGGTCGACTTCCCCGGCGGCGAGACCGCCACCCTCACCGTCCGCGCCATCACCACCGACGAGGTCACCGTCGACAAGGGCGCCCTCTACCTCTCCATCGACACCGCGGCCGCCCACATCCCGGCCGACAGGATGCCGCTGGACTCCCTGGTCTTCGCCGCGGCCGAGGACGGCCAGGAGGACGCCGCCTACACCGCGCTCAAGAAGGCCCTCGACGGCTACCCGCAGTACCAGGTCATGGACCAGACCGACTACAAGGAGATCCTCAAGGACCAGGTCGGGCAGCTCCTCAACATCGTCTACGCGCTGCTCGCCCTCGCGGTGATCGTCGCCGTCCTCGGCGTCGTCAACACCCTGGCGCTGTCGGTCATCGAGCGCACCCGGGAGATCGGGCTCATGCGGGCCATCGGCCTTTCCCGGCGCCAGCTGCGACGCATGATCCGGCTGGAGTCGGTGGTCATCGCCCTCTTCGGCGCGCTGCTGGGTCTCGGGCTGGGCATGGGCTGGGGCGCCTCCGCGCAGCAGCTCCTCGCCCTCGAGGGCCTCACCATCCTCGAGATCCCCTGGCCCACCATCCTCGGCGTCTTCGCCGGCTCGGCGGTGGTCGGCCTCCTCGCCGCCCTCGCCCCCGCCTTCCGCGCGGGCCGCATGAACGTCCTCGACGCCATCGCCACGGAGTAACCCACCCGGCCCCCACCGGCCCTCGACCCCGAGGCCCCGCCCACCCCCCGGGCGGGGCCTCGGCCCGTCACCGTCCCGACGTCACTCCGCCAGGGCCGCCGCGTCCGCCACCGGGGGAACCGGGATCACCGCGGAGACACGGAACCCGCCCGGGTCCGTCGGCCCCGCCACGAACGCACCGCCGAGCGACGTCACCCGCTCCCGCATCCCCAGCAGACCGTTCCCGCCCGACGGGAGCCCCGGCTCCGCCCCGGCCGGGAGGCCACCCGCCGGCTCGTTCTCCACCTGCATCGCCACCTCCCCCTCCCGGTGAGCCACCCGCACCCGCGTCCGCGCCCCCGCCGCGTGCTTGTGCACGTTGGTCAGCGCCTCCTGGACCACCCGGAACGCCGTCCGCTCCACCACCGGCGGATACCCCGGCGACTCCCCCTCCTCCAGCAGCTCCACGACCACACCCGCCGCACGCGACTGCCCCACCAGCTCGGCCAGCGCCGACAACCGCGCAGGGCCCCCGCTCTCCTCCCCGTCCTCGACACCGCCCCGCTGCTCCGGGATCCGCGGCGCCACCGCCGCCTCCCGCGACGCGGACACCGGCGCCGCGCCCGCCGCCGGCGTGCTCCGCAGCACCCCCAGCATCTCCCGCAGCTCCGTCAGCGCCTGCCGGCCCATGTCCCCCACCAGCGCCGCGTTCCGCACCGCCTTCTCCGGGTCCTTCAACGCCACCGCCTGCAACGCCGCCGCGTGCACCACCATCAAGGACACCCGGTGCGCCACCACGTCGTGCATCTCCCGGGCGATCCGCCGGCGCTCCTCGTTCCGCGCCCACTCCGCCCGCTCCTCGGCCCGCTCGGCCAGCAGCTGCAGCTCCCGCTCCAGACTGTCCGCACGCTCCCGCAACGACTCCATCAGCCGCCGCCGCGCCCCCACGTACAGGCCCAGCAGCACGGGCGGCGCGGTGTGCCCCAGCGCGGTGGTGACCGCGGCGAACAGCCGGAACCACCCGTCCACCTCGGGGCTCGTGCGCACCAGCGTCACCACCAGCACACCGGCCAGCGACATCCCGGCCAGCGCGCCCGTCAGCCGGCGCGGGAGGTCGGAGGAGGCCACCGTGTACAGGCCCACCACCGCCAGCAGGAAACCCATCAGCGCGGGCGTGACCGCCAGCCCGACCAGCACCACCGCCACCGGCCACCGGCGCCGGAACCCGAGCACCGAACCCACCAGCGCGCCGAACACCACGCCCACGGCCACCGGCAGCCCGGCGTCCCGGGCGAAGCCCACGCCCTCGGCCGCGCACTCCACGGACGACGCCAGCGCCAGCGAGACGTCCAGCACCACCGCGCGCCAGCGGTGCCACCAGCCGCCGCCCGCGTGCCCCGCGTCCGGCCCGGCCCGCTCCACCGCCGTCCTTCGCTCTTCCCCCGTCGTGGTCATGCGCCCAGCCTACGTAAGGAGTCCAGGGACGTTCCTGTGGGTTTGTGAGTGGACATATCGATACATGGCCATCGAACGCAAGGTAAAAACGCTCGAACTGGTGAATCGCACAGGAATCTGTTCCCAACCCGCCCGGACCGGCGGAGAGTGAACCCATGCACCAGCACGAACCCCCTCCCGACGACCTCCCGCACCAAGCCGTCGCCCTCCGCCGCCAAGGCCTCAGCACCCGCCAGATCCGCGAGGAACTCGGCATCAACAACTGGGACCTCCGCCCCCTCCTCGCGGGCGAGCCGCCGCCCGAGTGGACCAAGCGCCCGCGCGCCAAGGACGACCTCCGAAAACGCGCCCGCGAGCTCCGGTCCCAGGGCTGGACCTACGACCAGATCAAGACGGAGCTCGGCTGCTCCAAGAGCTCCGTGTCCCTGTGGGTGAGGGACCTGCCGAGGCCCGAACGCACACGCACCCGCGAGGAAGCCTCCGAGATCAGCCGACGGGGCTGGGAACCGCGACTCCGCGCACGGGAGGAGGAGCGGCAGAAGACCAAGAAGGAGGCCCGTGACAGCGTCGGCACCCTTTCGGACCGTGAGCTCTTCCTCACGGGGGTGGCCCTCTACTGGGCCGAAGGAGCCAAGGACAAGCCCTACGCACGCCGTGAAACGGTGCTGTTCGTCAACAGCGACCCGGGCGTGATCCACGTCTTCATGGCCTGGCTGCGCCTGCTGGGCGTGGAGCAGGAACGGCTGCGCTTCCGCGTCATGATCCACGAGAGCGCGGACGTACGTGCCGCCGAGGGCTTCTGGGCGGATCAGGTGGGCATCGACCCCGGCCTCCTGGGCAAGACGACGCTCAAGAAACACAATCCCAGGACGGTGCGGCTCAACACGGGAAGCGCGTACCGAGGTTGCCTGGTCATCTACGTCCGCCAGGGTGCCGACCTGTACCGTCGCGTCGAAGGCGCCTGGAGCGGAATCGTGCAGCAGGCGCGAAGCACTCTCGGGTAAGCTCTGGGCGACTGTCCCCCGTGGTGTAACTGGCAACACACTGGCCTTTGGAGCCAGCAGTTCAAGGTTCGAATCCTTGCGGGGGAGCCGCACAACGTGAACACCTCGTTTCGGGTCCTGACCGCGCACGCGGTCGGGGCCCGCTCTCACGTGTCCCCCCACCGACCCCCCGGTATCCTGCGAGGGACCCACTCGTAACACAGCCGAAGGGCACCACCGTGAGCGCCATCCGCCCGGCCGCCGTCGTCGTACTCGCAGCGGGTGAGGGCACCCGCATGCGGTCCGCCACCCCCAAGGTTCTGCACACCCTCTGCGGCCGGTCGCTGGTGGGCCACGTGCTCGCGGCCTCCCGGGAGCTGGAGCCGGAGCACCTGGTGGCCGTCGTGGGCCACGCCCGTGAGCAGGTGACGGCGCACCTCGGTGAGATCGACCCCGCCGTGCGCACCGCCGTGCAGGAGGAGCAGAACGGCACCGGTCACGCCGTCCGCATCGCGCTGGGCGAGCTCGGCGCCGTGGACGGCACCGTGGTGGTGGTCTGCGGCGACACCCCGCTGCTGCGCGGCGAGACCCTGCGCGCGCTGGCCGGCACGCACGCCGCCGACGGCAACGCGGTGACGGTGCTGACCGCCGAGGTCCCGGACGCGACCGGTTACGGCAGGATCGTCCGTGACGAGCGGGGCGCGGTGACGGGCATCGTGGAGCACAAGGACGCCTCCGAGGCCGAGCGGGCGATCCGGGAGATCAACTCGGGTGTGTTCGCGTTCGACGGCCGGCTGCTCGCGGACGCGCTGGGCCGGCTGCGCACGGACAACAGCCAGGGCGAGGAGTACCTGACGGACGTACTCGGCATCCTCCGCGCGGACGGCCACCGGGTGGGTGCCAGTGTGGCGGCGGACCACCGGGAGATCGCGGGCATCAACAACCGGGTGCAGCTGTCCGAGGCGCGGCGGATCCTGAACGAGCGGCTGCTGGAGCAGGCGATGCTGTCCGGTGTGACGGTGGTGGATCCGGCGTCGACGTACCTGGACGTGACGGTGACGTTCGGTCAGGACGCGCTGGTGCACCCGAACACCCAGCTGACGGGTTCGACGCACGTCGGGGAGGGTGCCGAGGTGGGTCCGAACAGCCGGCTGAACGACACCGAGGTGGGTCCGGGCGCGCGGCTGGACAACACGGTGGCGGACGGGGCGATCGTGGGGCCTCAGGCGTCGGTGGGTCCGTTCGCGTACCTGCGGCCCGGTACGCGTCTGGGCCTGCGGTCGAAGATCGGCACGTACGTGGAGACGAAGAAGGCGGAGATCGGTGAGGGGACGAAGGTCCCGCACCTGACCTACGTGGGCGACGCCACGATCGGTGATCACACGAACATCGGCGCGGCGAGCGTGTTCGTGAACTACGACGGCCAGGAGAAGCACCA
Organism: Streptomyces fragilis; assembly: GCF_003112515.1. Lineage (GTDB taxonomy): Bacteria > Actinomycetota > Actinomycetes > Streptomycetales > Streptomycetaceae > Streptomyces > Streptomyces fragilis. The sequence continues at coordinate 121,272 of NZ_BEVZ01000001.1, forward strand.
CACAACGATCGGGTCCCACTGCCGTACCGGTGCGGACAACATGTTTGTGGCTCCTGTCACTGTCGGGGACGGCGCGTACACCGCGGCGGGGTCGGTGGTGACGCAGCCGGTGCCGCCCGGCGCGCTGGGCGTGGCCCGTGCCCAGCAGCGGAATATCGCGGGTTGGGTGGTGCGCAAGCGTCCCGGGAGCGCGGCGGCGAAGGCCGCCGAGGAGGCGTCCCGGGGGGCGGGCGACGAGGGCTGAGCGTGTTCAGGCCCGTCTGATCGGGCGTACCGTGATAAGTGCAGAAACCGCACCACCCCCCAGCCGGGCGGGCAGGCGCCGTCCGGCACTCTCCCCTGCCTCGCCCGCCCGCTGTGAGACCACACCTCTGAGGAGACAGTGCTGTGACCGGGATCAAGACGACCGGCCAGAAGAAGATGATGTTCTTCTCCGGCCGCGCCCACCCCGAGCTTGCCGAGGAGGTGGCGCACCAGCTGGGCGTCGAGGTCGTCCCGACCAAGGCGTTCGACTTCGCCAACGGTGAGATCTACGTCCGTTACCAGGAGTCGGCGCGTGGCGCGGACTGCTTCCTGATGCAGAGCCACACGGCCCCGATCAACAAGTGGGTCATGGAGCAGCTGATCATGATCGACGCGCTGAAGCGTGCGTCGGCGCGATCGATCACGGTGATCGTCCCGTTCTACGGCTATGCCCGTCAGGACAAGAAGCACCGTGGCCGTGAGCCGATCTCGGCGCGTCTGATCGCGGACCTGATGAAGACGGCGGGTGCGGACCGGATCCTCACGGTCGACCTGCACACGGACCAGATCCAGGGCTTCTTCGACGGTCCGGTGGACCACCTGTTCGCGCTGCCGCTGCTGGCGGACTACGTGGGCGCGAAGGTGGACCGGGACAAGCTGACGGTGGTGTCGCCGGACGCCGGCCGGGTGCGGGTGGCGGACCGCTGGTGCGACCGTCTGGGCGCGCCGCTGGCGATCGTGCACAAGCGGCGTGACAAGGACGTGGCGAACCAGGTGACGGTCCACGAGGTCGTGGGCGAGGTCAAGGACCGGGTGTGCGTGCTGGTCGACGACATGATCGACACGGCGGGCACGATCTGTGCGGCGGCCGACGCGCTGTTCGCGCACGGTGCGGCGGACGTGATCGTGACGGCCACGCACGGTGTGCTGTCGGGTCCGGCCGCGGACCGTCTGAAGAACTCGCGGGTGAGTGAGTTCGTGCTGACGAACACGCTGCCGACGCCGGGTGAGCTGGAGCTGGACAAGATCACGGTGCTGTCGATCGCTCCGACGATCGCCTCCGCGGTGCGTGAGGTGTTCCAGGACGGTTCGGTGACGAGCCTGTTCGACGAGCAGTGATGCGACGAGCGGTGGTGCGGCAGCGGTGACCGCGAGCCGGCTCTGCTAGATCGTTTTTGTGCGGCCTCCCTCGCCGAGTAGACTTCTGGAGTTGCTCGGCGAGGGAGGCCGTACTTCTGTGTACGGCGGTCCGTTATCGACGCGCTCTTCGTAGCAGGCCGATGTTTGGCCGGGTGACCGATCCCGACCGTTTTTCGTTGTACTACGAGGAGTGTGAGCCATGTCCGAGGTGAAGCTTTCCGCCGAGACCCGCACCGAGTTCGGCAAGGGTGCGGCCCGTCGCATCCGCCGCGAGAACAAGGTGCCGGTCGTCCTGTACGGCCACGGCACGGACCCGAAGCACCTGTCCCTGCCGGGTCACGACCTGCTGCTGGCGCTGCGTACGCCGAACGTCCTGATCTCCCTGTCGATCGACGGTGGGGCCACCGAGCTGGCGATCCCGAAGTCGGTGCAGCGTGACCCGCTGAAGGGCTTCCTGGAGCACGTCGACCTGCTGCTGGTCAAGCGGGGCGAGAAGGTCTCCGTCGAGATCCCGGTCGTCACCGAGGGCGAGATCGCCCCGGGTGCCGGTCTGGTCGAGCTGGTCCAGGCGTCGCTGACGGTCGAGGCCGAGGCCACCCACATCCCCGAGTCCGTCGTGGTCTCCGTCGAGGGCCTCGAGGCGGGTGCGAGCGTCCTGGCGAAGGACGTCGAGCTGCCCAAGGGCGCGTCGCTCGCGGGTGACGCGGAGGCCGTGGTGCTGTCCGTCGTCGCGCCGCAGGCGGAGGAGTCGGCCGAGGAGGAGGCTGCCGAGGAGGCCGCCGCCCCCGAGGGCGACGTCGTCGACGAGGGCTGAGTTCCCGCGTAGTCGTGTCACCGGCCGCCGCTCCTTCGGGGCGGCGGCCGGTGTCGTTCTGTTTCCAGGGAGAGTGACGTGGTGTCCACTGACGCGAATGCCCCGTGGCTGGTGGTGGGGCTCGGCAATCCGGGGCCGGAGTACGCGATGAACCGGCACAACGTCGGCTTCATGGTGGCGGATCTGCTGGCCGGGCGGATGGGTGGCCGGTTCAAGCGGGCCGGCAAGGCGCAGGCCCAGGTGGTGGAGGGCCGGGTGGGTCCTCCGGGGCCGATGGGGCGCCGGGTGGTGCTGGTGAAGCCGATGTCCTTCATGAATCTGTCCGGTGGTCCGGTGAACGCGCTGCGGGACTTCTACAAGGTGCCGCAGGCGCATGTGGTGGCGGTGCACGACGAGCTGGACATCGACTACGGGACGCTGCGGCTGAAGCTGGGCGGCGGTGACAACGGGCACAACGGCCTGAAGTCGATCACGAAGGCGATGGGGCCGGACTACCACCGGGTGCGGTTCGGGATCGGCCGGCCTCCGGGGCGGATGCCGGTGGCGGACTTCGTGCTGAAGGACTTCGGGTCGGTGGAGCGCAAGGAGCTGGACTTCTTCGTGGACCGGGCGGCCGACGCGGTCGAGTCGCTGGTTCTGGAGGGTCTCGAGCGGGCGCAGACCGCGTACAACTCCTGATCCTTGGGCGGTACCCGCCGCTGCGGGGGTGCGGCCGGTCCGCGTGCGCCCCGGTGTGCCGTGCCCGCTCCCCCGGGTTCGGCGAATCCGCTTCCCGTCCCGGCCCCCGCCCGTACTCTGTGGAGCAGCACCGGTGGGGGCCGGTGCCGTTCAGGGGGCGAGTCGGTCGGGTACGGCGTCCGGACCCGGTGGGCGGAGAGGCGTGCGGACGAGGGGCTCGGCGGCGGCCGGCCCGTCTTCGTCCGGTGCGGCTCGCTGTCGCCGGACCCGGCGGCCTGGGTTCGGTCCGGGCGCCGTGTCGGCTTCGCCGGTGGGCGCCGGGACGCGGCCCGGGGCGCCGGCGCCGCGGCGCGTGCCCCGCACACTGAGTCAGACGGGACGGGGTGGGTCGTATGGTCCGCGTTCGGGTGCTGGTCGTCGACGACCACCGGATCTTCGCCGAGTCGCTGGCCGCCGCCCTGGCGGCCGAGCCCGACGTCGAGGTGTCCGCGGCGGGCAGCACGGTGGCGGCGCTGAGATGTCTGGAGCGGGCGGCGTCGGAGGGGCGGCGTTTCGACGTGCTGCTGGTCGACGCGGACCTGGGCGGCGCGCATCCGGGGGGCGGGCATTCAGGCAGCGGACATCCGGGTGGTGCGCATCCGGGGGTCCCCGGCGCCGCGGGTGCGGTGGCGGGTTCTCCGGTGGGGGCCCGGTTGTCGTTGCCGTCCCAGGCTTCCGCGGGGCCGGCGGCCGCCGGTGCGGACGGTCAGGGTGCGGCGGCGGGTGACGGGATCGCGCTGGTGGCGACGGTGCGGTCGGCGCATCCGGGGGTGCGGACGGTGGTGCTGGCGGAGAAGGACGATCCGCGGCGGGCCGCGCAGGCGTTGCAGGCGGGGGCGTCGGGCTGGGTGGCGAAGGACTGTTCGCTGTCGCGGCTGCTGACGGTGGTGCGGGGGGTGCTGCGGGACGAGACGCATCTGCCGCCGGCCCTGCTGACGGGGGTGCTGCGGGAGATGACCGCGGCGCGGCGGCACCGGACGGAGAGCGAGCGGCTGGTGGAGTCGCTGACGCCCCGGGAGCGTGAGGTGCTGCGCTGCATGGTGGCGGGGCTGGGCCGCAAGGCGGTCGCGGAGCGGTTGTTCCTGTCGCCGCACACGGTGCGCACGCACATGCAGAACGTGCTGGGGAAGCTGGGTGTGCATTCGACGCTGGCGGCGGTGGCGCTGGCGCGCCGTGCCGGGGTGGGGCCGGTGGACCTAGCCGGGGATGTTGTCGAACGGGGCGGTCAGCCGGCGTAGCAGGGTGGCGAGTTCGCCGCGTTCGCCGCGGGACAGCTCGGACAGCAGGGCGCGTTCCTGGTCGAGGAGGCCGGCGAGGGCCAGGTCGGCGCGGTTCTTGCCGTCCTCGGTGAGGCGGACGAGGACGCCTCGGCGGTCGCTGGGGTCGGGGAGGCGTTCGACGAGGCTCTTCTTGGTGAGCCGGTCGATGCGGTTGGTCATCGTGCCGGAGGTGACCAGGGTCTGGGTAAGGAGCTGGCCCGGGGAGAGCTGGTAGGGGGCTCCGGCGCGGCGCAGGGCGGTGAGCACGTCGAACTCCCAGGGTTCGAGGTGGTGCTCGGAGAAGGCGATCCGGCGTGCGCGGTCGAGGTGGCGGGCGAGCCGGCTGACCCGGCTGAGCACTTCGAGCGGTTCCACGTCGAGGTCAGGGCGCTCCCGGCGCCACGCTGCGACCAGCCGATCGACCTCGTCCTCCATGCGATCAGTGTAGTGGTTGTGTCGACGTGAAGTCTCTTGACATCCACTGTCTTGACATCAACTCTCTTGACGTCGAGATATTCGCCTGGTGCACTGGGGGCATGGACTGGGATGCCGAGCAGTATCTGCGTCATGCGGGCGACCGTGCCCGGCCGTTCACCGATCTGCTGGCCCGGGTGCCCGAACTGCCCGGGTCCACGCCCCGGATCGCGGACCTGGGCTGCGGGCCGGGCAACACGACGGCGGCGCTGCTCGCGGGGAGGTGGCCGGGTGCGCGGATCACCGGGTACGACAACTCGCCCGCGATGCTGGAGCGGGCGGCGGCGCTGGCCGGGCCGACGGGGGGCGGCGGCTCGCTGGAGTTCGCCCACGCGGACCTCACGGAGTGGACGCCCGGCGGGTCGTACGACCTGATCGTCTCCAACGCGGCGCTGCAGTGGGTTCCGGGGCACGTGGAGGCGCTGCCGGGGTGGGCGGAGGCGCTCCCGCCGGGCGGGGTGCTGGCGTTCCAGGTGCCGTACAACCTGGACGCGCCGGTGCACGCGCTGATGCGGGAGTGCGCGCGGAGCCCGCGGTGGGCGGGGCGGCTGCGGGAGGTGCTGCGCGGCGCGGACTCGGTGGCCGATCCCGCCGTCTACCTGGACCTGTTCGCGCGGCTGGGGTTCGCGGCGGACGTGTGGGAGACGACGTACCTGCACGTCCTGCCGGGTGAGGACGCGGTGCTGGACTGGGTGTCGGGCACGGGGCTGCGGCCGGTGCTGGCGGCGCTGTCCGGCGACCCCGAGGCGCGGGACGCGTTCGTCGCGGAGTACCGGGCGCGGCTGCGGGAGGCGTATCCGCGCCGTCCGTACGGCACGGTCCTGCCGTTCCGCCGGCTGTTCTGCGTGGCCCTCGCCCCGGGGACGTGACCGGGGCCGGCCCGGACTGCGCAGCCGGGGTCAGGACTTGCGGTGGCCGATGAGCTTCGGCTTCTGTTCGAGGCCGTCGAGCCCGTTCCACGCGAGGTTGACCAGGTGGGCCGCCACTTCCGCCTTCTTGGGCCGGCGGACGTCGAGCCACCACTGCCCCGTGAGGGCGACCATCCCCACCAGTGCCTGCGCGTACAGGGGCGCCAGCTTCGGGTCGAAGCCGCGGCTCTTGAACTCCCGTCCGAGGATGTCCTCCACCTGGGTCGCGATGTCGGAGATCAGCGAGGCGAAGGTCCCGGTGGACTGCGGGATCGGGGAGTCCCGCACCAGGATGCGGAAGCCGTCGGTGTACTCCTCGATGTAGTCGAGGAGGGCGAACGCCGCCTGTTCGCACAGCTCCCGCGGGTGACCGGCCGTCAGCGAGCTGGTGACCATGTCGAGCAGCCGCCGCATCTCACGGTCGACGACCACCGCGTAGAGCCCTTCCTTGCCGCCGAAGTGCTCGTAGACCACCGGCTTGGAGACCCCGGCCTTGGCCGCGATCTCCTCCACGGAGGTCCCCTCGAAGCCCTTCGCGGCGAAGAGGGTGCGCCCGATCTCCAGCAGCTGCTGGCGTCGCTCCGCCCCCGTCATCCGGGTGCGGCGCGTGCGCCTCGGCGGTTTGCCGTCGCGCGTCTCGTCGCGGGTCCGGTCGTCGTCGCTGGAGCTGCTGGAGTCGGTCACCACGTGTCAATCATGCCGCGTCGGCCGTGGCGCGCTCCCGGCGGGACCGGCGAGCCTCGGGGTCACGCCGTGCGGCGAGCCGCTCCTCGGAGGGCCAGCGGACGTCGTAGGCCCAGCCCAGCTGCTCGAACCAGCGGATGAAGCGAGCGGAGGAGTCGATCTGCCCCTTGAACACGCCGTGGCGGGCGGAGGTGGGGTCGGCGTGGTGCAGGTTGTGCCAGGACTCGCCGCAGGACAGGACGGCCAGCCACCACACGTTGCCGGAGCGGTCGCGTGACTTGAAGGGGCGCTTGCCGGTGGCGTGGCAGATGGAGTTGATGGACCAGGTCACGTGGTGCAGCAGGGCGACCCGGACGAGGGAGCCCCAGAAGAACGCGGTGAACGCGCCCCACCAGGACATGGTGACCAGGCCGCCGACGATCGGGGGGATGGCCAGGGAGAGGACGGTCCAGCCGATGAACTGGCGGGAGATGGCGCGCAGCGCCGGGTCCTTGATCAGGTCGGGCGCGTACTTGTCCTGCGGGGTGCGCTCCTCGTCGAACATCCAGCCGATGTGGGCCCACCAGAGGCCCTTGACGAGGGCGGGGACGGTCTCGCCGTAGCGCCACGGCGAGTGCGGGTCGCCCTCGGCGTCGGAGAACTTGTGGTGGCGGCGGTGGTCGGCCACCCAGCGCACCAGCGGGCCCTCGACGGCCATGGAGCCCATGATGGCGAGCAGGATCTTCAGCGGGCGCTTGGCCTTGAAGGAACCGTGCGTGAAGTGCCGGTGGTACCCGATGGTCACACCGTGACAGCCCCAGTAGTAGAAGAAGACCATCAGGCCCAGGTCGAGCCAGCTGACCCCCCAGCCCCAGGCCAGCGGCACGGCCGCCAGCAGTGCCGCGAACGGCACGATGATGAACAGGAGCAGGGTGATCTGCTCGATCGAGCGCTTCTGCTCGCCACCGAGGGTGGCACTCGGCAGTGGCTGTCCGGCGGCGTCGGCGCGCCGCGAGTCTTCGTCGATCACGTCGGAGCTGGTCGTCATGGGCATCCCTCGAGTGGTGGAGAAGGGCAGGCGATGGGCGGGGCCACGGGGATCCGGAGGCGCCCCACTTCCTACGGTTCCGTAACCTACGGCATCGTAAGTATGGCAGCGCCGTGTCTCACAGCAAGAGCCGTTCACCCGCGTGTGCCGGTGGCTGCCTATCCTTGAACCGGTCGGACAGCGTGGTCCGCTCCTCCATTCAGTCTCTTCCCGGACGTACCCACCCCGAAAGCCGTGAACGGCCGCACGGGTGGTGCGCCCGGATGCCCTGCCAGACAGAGCTTCACCGTTGCAAGGAGCCGCACCTGTGAGCAGTGTCGACGACCGGACCACCACCACGAGCAGCGAACTGCGGAGTGACATCCGCCGTCTGGGTGACCTTCTGGGTCAGACCCTGGTCCGGCAGGAAGGTCCTGAGCTGCTGGAACTCGTGGAGAAGGTCCGCAGACTGACCCGGGAGGACGGCGAGGCCGCGGCCGAGCTGCTCCGGGGCACCGAGCTGGAGACGGCCGCCAAGCTGGTGCGGGCCTTCTCCACCTACTTCCACCTCGCGAACGTCACCGAGCAGGTGCACCGGGGGCGCGAACTGCGGGCGCGCCGGGCGGCTGAGGGCAGCCAGCTCGCCCGTACGGCGGACCGGCTGAAGGACGCGGACCCCGCGCACCTGCGGGAGACCGTGCGCAACCTGAACATCCGCCCGGTGTTCACGGCACACCCGACGGAGGCGGCGCGCCGTTCCGTGCTGAACAAGCTGCGCCGGATCGCGCACCTGCTGGAGACTCCGGTGATCGAGGCGGACCGCCGTCGTCACGACACCCGGCTGGCCGAGAACATCGACCTGGTGTGGCAGACGGACGAGCTGCGGGTGGTGCGCCCGGAGCCGGCCGACGAGGCCCGCAACGCGATCTACTACCTGGACGAGCTGCACGCCGGCGCGGTCGGCGACGTGCTGGAGGACCTGACCGCCGAGCTGGAGCGGATCGGCGTCGAGCTTCCGGACGAGACGCGGCCGCTGACCTTCGGCACCTGGATCGGCGGCGACCGGGACGGCAACCCGAACGTCACCCCGGAGGTGACGTGGGACGTGCTGATCCTGCAGCACGAGCACGGCATCAACGACGCGCTGGAGATGATCGACGAGCTCCGCGGCTTCCTCTCCAACTCGATCCGCTACACCGGCGCCACCGAGGAGCTGCTGGAGTCGCTGCGGCAGGACCTGGAGGTCCTGCACGAGATCAGCCCGCGCTACAAGCGGCTGAACGCCGAGGAGCCGTACCGGCTGAAGGCGACCTGCATCCGGCAGAAGCTGCTCAACACCAAGGAGCGGCTGGCGAAGGGCACGGCGCACCGGCCGGGCCGCGACTACCTGGGCACCGCCCAGCTGCTGGCGGACCTGGTGCTGATCCAGGTGTCGCTGCGCGAGCACCGGGCCGGGCTGTTCGCGGACGGCCGGATGGACCGCACGATCCGCACGCTGGCGGCGTTCGGTCTCCAGCTGGCCACCATGGACGTGCGGGAGCACGCCGACGCCCACCACCACGCGCTGGGGCAGCTCTTCGACCGTCTGGGCGAGGAGTCCTGGCGGTACGCGGACATGCCGCGGGACTACCGGACGCGGCTGCTCGCCAAGGAGCTGCGTTCGCGCCGTCCGCTGGCGCCGAGTCCGGCCCCGCTGGACAAGGCGGGCGCGAAGACGCTGGGCACCTTCGACACGATCAAGCGCGCGCTCGACGTCTTCGGACCGGAGGTCATCGAGTCGTACATCATCTCGATGTGCCAGGGCGCGGACGACGTCTTCGCGGCGGCGGTGCTGGCCCGTGAGGCCGGGCTGCTGGACCTGCACGCGGGCTGGGCGAAGATCGGCATCGTGCCGCTGCTGGAGACCACCGACGAGCTGAAGGCCGCGGACACCATCCTCGACGACATGCTCTCCGACCCGTCCTACCGGCGTCTGGTGGCGCTTCGGGGCGACGTCCAGGAGGTCATGCTCGGCTACTCGGACTCCTCGAAGTTCGGCGGCATCACCACCAGCCAGTGGGAGATCCACCGTGCCCAGCGGCGGCTGCGTGACGTGGCGCACCGTCACGGGGTGCGGCTGCGCCTGTTCCACGGCCGGGGCGGCACGGTCGGCCGGGGCGGCGGCCCGTCGCACGACGCGGTCCTGGCGCAGCCGTGGGGCACGCTGGAGGGCGAGATCAAGGTGACCGAGCAGGGCGAGGTCATCTCCGACAAGTACCTGGTGCCGTCGCTGGCCCGGGAGAACCTCGAGCTGACGGTGGCGGCGACGCTGCAGGCCTCGGCGCTGCACACCGCGCCGCGGCAGTCGGTGGAGGCGCTGGCCCGCTGGGACGCGGCGATGGAGGTCGTCTCCGACGCCGCCCACGTGGCGTACCGCAAGCTGGTCGAGGACCCGGACCTGCCGGCGTACTTCTTCGCCTCCACCCCGGTGGACCAGCTCGCCGACCTGCACCTGGGCTCGCGCCCCTCGCGCCGGCCGGACGCGGGCGGCGGTCTGGACTCGCTGCGGGCGATCCCGTGGGTGTTCGGCTGGACGCAGTCCCGGCAGATCGTGCCGGGCTGGTTCGGCGTGGGCTCCGGCCTGAAGGCGCTGCGGGAGGCGGGGCTGGACACGGTCCTGGAGGAGATGCACCAGGAGTGGCACTTCTTCCGGAACTTCATCTCCAACGTCGAGATGACGCTGGCCAAGACGGATCTGCGGATCGCGTCGCTGTACGTCGACAACCTGGTGCCCGACGAGCTGAAGCACGTCTTCGACGTGATCAGGGAGGAGCACGAGCTGACCGTCGCGGAGGTCCTGAAGGTCACCGGTGAGGCGGAGCTGCTCGACGCCAACCCGGTGCTGAAGCAGACCTTCGCGATCCGCGACGCCTACCTGGACCCGATCTCCTACCTGCAGGTGATGCTGCTGAAGCGGCAGCGGGACGAGGCGGCGGCGGGCCAGGAGGTCGACCCGCTGCTGTCGCGGGCGCTGCTGCTGACCGTCAACGGTGTGGCCGCGGGCCTGCGCAACACCGGCTGACCCGCCCCCGGACGCCACGGCGCCCCCTCCCCGCGGCCCGGGGAGGGGGCGCCGGTCGAGGGCGTCGCGGTCCGCCACGGGATCGCCCGACCGCCTCCGGGGGATCGCCCGACCCCCCGGAGCGCGGCGGACGGCTACGCCGGGTGGACGCGCCAGGCTCCGCGGGAGGGCACGGCGGGGAAGACGCGGGGCGGCTGGTGACCGGCCTCGGCGAAGGCCGACCCGACCGCCGAGACGACCGCGTCGGCCTTGTCGTCGTCGACCAGGACGATGGCGGAGCCGCCGAACCCTCCGCCGGTCATGCGGGCTCCGAGCGCCCCCGCGGCCAGCGCGGCCTCGACCACGGTGTCGAGCTCGGGCGCGGAGACCCGGAAGTCGTCGCGCAGGGAGGCGTGGCCCTCGGTGAGGACCGGGCCGATGCCCCGGGTGTCGCCGTCGTTGAGCAGCCGCACGACCCGCTCGACGCGCTCGTCCTCGGTGACGACGTGGCGGACCAGGCGGCGGATCTCCTCGTCCTCCAGCCGCTCCAGGGCCTCGTCGAGCTCCGCGTAGGGGATGTCCCGCAGGACGGGCACGCCCAGCAGTTCGGCGCCGCGCTCGCAGCCGGCCCGCCGCTTGCCGTACTCGCCGCCGCTGTGCGCGTGCTTGACCTGGGTGTCGACGACCAGCAGCCGCATCCCCTCGGCGGCGAGGTCGAAGGGGATCTGCCGGCGGGTGCCGTCGCGGGTGTCGAGGAAGAGCGCGTGCCCGGCCTCGCAGCAGGCGGACGCGGTCTGGTCCATGATCCCGGTGGGCGCGCCGACGTACTCGTTCTCCGCGCGCTGGCAGATCCGGGCGAGCAGCGCCCGGTCGAGGCCGAGGCCGAACAGGTCGTCCAGGGCGAGGGCGACGACGACCTCGAGCGCCGCGGAGGAGGACAGGCCGGCCCCGCTGGGCACGGTGGAGGCGAGGTGGACGTCGGCGCCGGTGACCGCGTGGCCGCCCTCCAGCATGGCCCAGACGACGCCCGCCGGGTAGGCGGTCCAGCGCTTGTCGGAGCCGGGCAGCAGCTCGTCCACCCGGCGCTCCACCACCCCGCCGGGGACGTCCGCGGAGGACAGCCGCAGCAGGCCGTCCTCGCGGGGCGACACCGCGGCGACGGCGACCTGCGGCAGCGCGAAGGGCATCACGAAGCCGCCGTTGTAGTCGGTGTGCTCGCCGATCAGGTTGACCCGGCCGGGGGCCGCCCAGACGCCGGCCGGCTCGGCGCCGTACAGCTCGGTGAACCGGCGGGCGACGGCCTCGGCCGCGGCCGTGACGTCGGCGGGGTTCTGGACCGACTCGGTCATGTGCGGGGAGCCTTCCGTGCGAGGAGGGGGGCCGGCCGCGCGTGCGGGGGGACGCGCGGCGGGAGCCGGCAAGCCGGCGGGGGCTCACGCGTGGGCGCGTGCGAACGCCCAGGCGTCGGAGACGATGGTGGTGAGGTCGGCGCGGCGCGGGCGCCAGCCGAGACGGTCGCGGGCGGTGGCGGCGGAGGCGACCAGCACGGCGGGGTCGCCGCCGCGGCGCGCCGCCACCTCCTCGGGGATCGGATGGCCGGTCACCCGCCGGACCGTGTCGATGACCTGGCGGACGGAGAAGCCGTTGCCGTTGCCCAGGTTGCAGATCAGGTGCTCGCCCGGGGCGGCGGCCTTCAGGGCCAGCAGGTGGGCCTCGGCGAGGTCGGCGACGTGGATGTAGTCGCGCACGCAGGTGCCGTCCGGCGTCGGGTAGTCGTCGCCGTAGACGGAGATGTGGCCCCGGCGGCCGAGGGCGACCTGGAGGATCAGCGGGATCAGGTGGGACTCGGGGTCGTGCCGCTCGCCGTGGTCCCCGTACGCCCCGGCCACGTTGAAGTAGCGCAGGCTGACCGCCGCGAGACCGTGGGCGTTCGCCTCGCCGGTGATCATGTGGTCGACGGCCAGCTTGCTGGCGCCGTAGGGGTTGGTGGGCGCGGTGGGGGCGGTCTCCGGGATGGGGACCGTGGCGGGCTCGCCGTAGGTGGCGGCGGTGGAGGAGAACACCAGCCGGCGCACTCCCGCCTCGCGCATGGCGCTCAGCAGGGCCATGGACCCGCCGACGTTGTTGCGCCAGTACTTCTCCGGCTTCACCACCGACTCGCCGACCTGCGAGGAGGCGGCGAAGTGGAGGACCGCGTCGAAGGAGGGATCGAGGACGCGCCCGGCCTCGTGCAGGCCCGCCTCGACGAACTCGGCGCCCTCGGGGACGCCTTCGCGCACGCCGGTGGACAGGTCGTCCAGGACGACCACCCGGTGCCCGGCCTCCAGCAGGTGCTGGGCGACCACGCCGCCGATGTAGCCGGCCCCGCCGGTCACCAGGTACGTCCCGCCGCCGTCCACGCCCGTCCCCTCGCCCGCGCCCATGCCCTCGCTCACGCGCTCGCCACCTCCCGCAGTCGCGCCGCGGCCGCCTCCGGCGGCACGTCGTTGATGAACACTCCCATGCCCGACTCCGAGCCCGCGAGGAACTTGAGCTTGCCGGAGGTCCGGCGGATGGTGAACAGCTCCAGGTGCAGGGCGAAGTCGTCCCGCGTCACCCCTTCGTACGCGTCCAATCCGCTGAACGGCGCCTGGTGCCAGGCGGCGATGTACGGGGTGGGCGGCTCGTCGGGGCCGAAGATCCGGTCGAAGCGGCGCAGCAGTTCCAGGTAGACGCGGGGGAACTCGGCCCGCTGGTCCTCGTCGAGGGCGGTCAGGTCGGGGACCCGGCGGCGGGGGTAGAGGTGCACCTCGTACGGCCAGTGGGCGGCGTACGGGACGAAGGCGACCCAGTGGTCACCCGCGAGGACCAGTCGCTCCCCCGCCGACTCGCGCTCGACGATCTCGTCGAAGAGATTGGCGGTGTCCGCCTCGGCGCGGCGCGCCGCCAGCGACTGGAACATTCGCGCGGTACGCGGGGTGACGAAGGGGTAGGCGTAGATCTGCCCATGGGGGTGACCGAGCGTCACCCCGATCTCGTGGCCCCGGTTCTCGAAGGGGAAGACCTGCACGACGGAGGAGAGATGCGACAGGTCGGCGGTCCGGTCGGTCCAGGCGTCCAGCACCAGCCGGGCCTGCTCCTCGGACAGCTGGGCGAACGACGCGTCGTGGTCCTCGGTGAAGCAGACGACCTCGCAGCGGCCGGAGTCGCCGGCCAGCGAGGGGAAGCGGTTCTCGAAGACGGCCACGTCGTAGGTGCTGTCCGGGATCTCGCTGAGCCGATCCCCGCGGGTGGGGCACAGCGGGCACTGGTCGGCCGGCGGGTGGTAGGTGCGGCCCTGGCGGTGCGAGGCGACCGCGATGTCGTCGCCGAGCAGCACGTCGTGGCGCACCTCGGAGGTGGTCACGGTGGCGTCCAGGGGCCGCCGGTCGACGGCGTCGCGCGGCGCGCCGTCGCGCAGGTCGTAGTAGATGAGCTCGCGCCCGTCGGCAAGCCGGGTCGAAGTCTTCCGCACCGTCGATCGCCTTCCCGCCGCACCGCCCGGCTCCCTCGGATGTCCCGTCCGGATGCGCGATGCCTCGAACAGAAGTCAACATAACAGACCACATAAGAACGCTTCCCCCTCACTGATGTCACAATCAGACGACGAGAAACAACAGGAGTGTTCAATCTCCGACAGCATCGGTAAGAAGAGACCCGCCGTGATCCCCGTAACGCGCGACGAAGCGAGTTCCTATGCCCCCCACACTTCTGGCAGCTGAGCTGCGACTCCCCGCCAACTGGCTGGACTACTGCCTGCTGGCCATCTACTTCCTCTTCGTCCTGGGCGTCGGCTTCCTGGCGCGCAAGTCGGTCAAGACGAGCCTCGACTTCTTCCTGTCCGGGCGCTCGCTGCCCGCCTGGGTCACGGGACTCGCCTTCATCTCCGCCAACCTCGGCGCCACCGAGGTCCTCGGCATGGCCGCCAACAGCGCCCAGTACGGCGTCTACACGGTGCACTGGTACTGGATCGGCGCCATCCCGGCCATGGTCTTCCTCGGCCTGGTGATGATGCCGTTCTACTACGGCTCCAAGGTCCGGTCGGTGCCCGAGTTCCTGCTGCTGCGCTTCGACAAGTCGGCGCACCTGCTGTCCTCGGTGCTGTTCGCCTTCGCGGCCATCCTGATCGCCGGCGTCAACCTGTACTCGCTGGCGATCGTGGTCGAGGCGCTGCTCGGCTGGCCGGAGTGGGTGGCCATCGTGGTGGCGGGCTTCTTCGTCCTCGCGTACATCACCATCGGTGGTCTGTCCTCGGCGATCTACAACGAGGTGCTGCAGTTCTTCGTGATCCTGGCGGCGCTCATCCCGATCACCGTCCTCGGCCTGAAGCGGGTCGGCGGCTGGGACGGCCTGACCGACTCGCTCACCGCGCAGAAGGGCGGCGACTTCGTCACCGCCTGGGGCGGAACAGGCATCGGCAGCGACAACCCGCTGGGCGCCAACTGGCTGACCATCGTCCTGGGCCTGGGCTTCGTGCTCTCCTTCGGCTACTGGACGACCAACTTCGCCGAGGTGCAGCGCGCGCTGTCCGCCAAGAACCTCTCCGCCGCCCAGCGCACCCCGCTGATCGCCGCGTTCCCGAAGATCTTCATCGTCTTCCTGGTGATGATCCCCGGCCTGGTCGCCGCCGTGCTGGTCCCCAAGATCGGCCAGGCGTCCTCGGGCCTGGAGTACAACGACGCGATCCCCTACCTGATGGGCCAGCTGCTGCCCAACGGTGTGCTCGGCATCGCGATCACCGGTCTGGTGGCGGCGTTCATGGCCGGCATGGCGGCCAACGTCTCGTCCTTCAACACCGTCTTCACCACGGACATCTGGGCCAAGTACGTCAAGCGCGGCCAGGAGGACGCCTACTACCTGCGCTTCGGCCGGCTGATCACCGTCCTGGGCGTGCTGGCCTCGATGGGCACGGCGTTCCTCGCGTCGACCTTCTCGAACATCATGTCCTACCTGCAGACGCTGTTCTCGTTCTTCAACGTGCCGATGTTCGTGGTGTTCATCATCGGCATGTTCTGGAAGCGGGCGTCGATGGTCTCCGGCTTCTGGGGCCTGCTCGCCGGCACGGTCTCCGCGATGGTCAACTACTTCGTGATCTACAAGCAGGGCGTCATCGACATCCCCTCCGACCAGGGCGCCAACTTCGTCTCGGCGATCGTCGGCTTCGTGGCGGGTGCGGTGGTCATGGTCGCGGTCTCGCTCTTCACCAAGCCCAAGCCGATCGAGGAACTGCAGGGTCTGGTCTACGGCACCAAGTCGCCGGGCATGTCCGAGCCGCCCGCCGAGGGCGACGACGCCTGGTACCGCAAGCCCGCCCTGCTGGGCTGGTCCGCGATCATCCTGGCCGCCGCCTGCTACATCCCGTTCTCGTTCTAGCGACGAACGCGGGAGAATGGAGAGACCATGTCCGAGTTTTCCGAGAAGGACGTCCAGCGGTCGGTCACCGAGCTGGAGACCAAGTCCGCCAGTGCCGCCCGGCTCTTCGACGTCCGCCGCATCATCGGCCTGCTGTTCGTCGTCTACGGCGTCATCGTCACGCTGTGCGGGATCGCGCCGTCCGACGGCTCCCTCGACAAGTCGGAGAACGTCAACATCAACCTGTGGACCGGGCTGGCCATGCTCGCGCTCGGCCTGTTCTTCCTGATCTGGCTCAAGCTGCGGCCGACCGCGCCGCCGCCGCCCCCGACGGGCATGGAGGAACAGAACCCCCTGGGCCACTGAGCCCTCCGGGCCGCTGAATCCCCTGGCCGCTGACCGGCCGGGTCGGGCGAGGACCCGCGCGGCGGTCCACCACACGGAGAACGAAGGGCCGGGCTCCCCACACGGGGGCCCGGCCCTTTCCGCGTCCCTGGCAAGGGGGCCCGGTCAGGAGGGCGAGTGGTCCAGCAGCCCGGTGCGGGCGGCGAGCGCGGCGGCCTCCAGGCGCGAGCCCACGCCCAGCTTCATCAGCACCCGCTGGACGTGGGTGCGCGCGGTACTGGGCGCTATGCCCATGCCCTCCGCGATCAGCCGGGTGTCCTCCCCCTCGGCGACCCGCACCAGCACCTCCGTCTCGCGCGGGGTGAGCGAGGCCAGCAGGCGCCGCCCCTCGTCGTTGGGCTCCGCCACCGGGTGGAGCAGCTCGTGGAAGGCGCCCTGCAGCAGGGCCGGGGCGATCGCCGCCTCACCGGCCCGCGCCTTCACGATGGCCCGCTCGACCCCCTCGATCCGCTCGTCGTGGCGGACGTAGCCGGACGCCCCGGCCGCGAAGGCCGCCGCGATGCCGCGCGGACTGGGCACCGGGCCCAGCACCACCACCGCCACCTGCGGCCGCTCCCGCCGGATCCGCTCCACCGGGTCGAACGCCCCGGGCCGGGCAGGCTCCGCGGTGCCCAGCAGGCACACCTCCGGCGCCCGGCCGATCACCAGATCGGCCGCGCCGGCCGCCGGCGCGGCCGCTGCCAGCACCCGGTGCCCGCGCAGCTTCAGGGCGGAGGCCAGCGCCTCCGCGTGCAGTCGGTGGTCGTCGACCACCATGAGCCGCACTCCCATCGAACCCCCCACCTTGCCCCCGGCCCGATGCCCCCGGCACTCGCGGCCCGTATGGACCGCGAAGCTACACGCTTGTTCGACGCCGCGCGCCCCCATCGGCCGACATGTGCCCCGTATCGGCGAATCCGCCAGGGGGGCACAGCCGGCCCATGGGGGCGCGCGGCGTGCGTGCGGGCCGTCAGCCCTTGGGCCCGAAGGCGACCGCGAGCGGCTCGTCGTCCTTGTCGTCGCCGCGGGCGTAGACCTCGCTCATGAAGAGCCGGCCGCCGGAGAAGAGGAATTCCTGGTAGTCCGGCGAGAAGGAGATCTCCAGCTCGCGGCTGGCCCGGTCGTTCGGCAGCTGCAGCAGGAGCGTCTCCTTCAGCGTGTCGCCGTCCAGACGGACCACCTGGCCGCCCTTGTCGTAGGGGCCGCTCTTGTAGGCGAGCACGTCGTCGCCGTCCATGCGCAGCGGGAGCAGGTTGTGGCCCTCGCCCGCGTCGGCCTTCCGGCCCGTCTTGCCGGTGGCGAGGTCGATGGCGACGACCTCGTTGGTCCGCGCGGTGCCGCCTCCGGCCTCGCGCTCCTCGGTCGGCAGGTAGAGCGTGTCCTGGCTGACGGCCAGGTTGCCGCACTGCTCGACGCCGGTGACGCCGTCGCAGTCGGCGGCGTAGGTCTCGCCCGGCGCGGAGATCTTGGCGCGGAGCTTGCCGGTGGCGGCGTCGACGGAGAAGAAGTCGGAGATGCCGCTGCCGTCGCCCGCGGTGTCGCCGACGTCGGCGGCGGCCACCAGCGGAACGGTGGAGACGATCGACGCGTAGTCGACGCCCTCGGGCAGCTTGTACTCCGAGAGCACGGTGCCCTTCTTGGCGTCCAGGGTCTGCAGGAGCAGCTGGTAGTTGCCGTACTCGCCGCACTTGCGCAGCGCGACCAGGGCCTGGCCGCCGCCGTAACCGGCGTCGTAGCAGGTGTCGCCCGGCTTGGGCTGCCACAGCGAGGAGCCGTTGGTCAGGTCCCAGGCGGCGCCGCCGGAGCTGGAGCCGGCGGCGACGGTGGTGCCGCTGAGGGTGACGTTGTCGAACCGCACGGGCCGGTCGCCGTTCTTGGCGTTCTTCGTCCAGAGCTTCCTGCCGGTGGTCAGGTCGATCGCGGTGACCTCGCTGCAGCCCTTGGTGGGCTCCTTGGCGGTCGGCATGGCCGGCTCGTGGACGATCGCGGTCCGCCCGTCCTCGGTGGTGTGGCGGGAGGAGAAGCAGACCGGGCCGGGCAACGGAAGCTTCCACTTCTGCTCACCGGTGCGCGGGTCGTAGGCGGTGATGCCGTCCGCGCCGGACTTCGCGTAGAGCTCCCCGGTGGCCCAGGACCCCTTGACGTTGATCTGCAGGTCCTTCTCGACCTTCGGCATCGGCACCTCGAAGAGCAGCCGCCCCTCGGGGTCCGAGGGGACCTTCTCCGTGCCGCCCCCTTCCTCGCCGCCCTTGCCCTTGCCGCCCTCCGTGCCGCCGGCGACGGGCTTCCCGCCGTCGTCCTTGCTGCCGGAGTACCAGACGCCGCCGCCGATGATCAGGGCGATCGCCACCAGGGCGGAGACCACGATGGCGATCTGGGCGCGCAGCGCCTTGCGCTCGGCCTCGGTGCGCGGCGGCGCGGCGGCGGGCGCCGGGACCGTCGGCGGCTGCGGGGCGGGGTAGCCGTAACTCGGCGTGTGCGGGGCCTGCTGCTGCCCCGGCTGCTGGAGGTACGGGTTGGGCGCCGGCGGGGTCTGCGGGTACCCGTAGCCCGCCGCGGGCGGGGCCGGCGGCTGGTGCGGCGGCGGGGTGGCGCCGTAGGGGCCCTGGGCGGCGGGCTCGTGGGCGCCGCCGTCCCCCTGCGGGGGCCGGCCGGGCTCGGGCGGCTGGGTCATCACATTCCTCGGGAGGGTCGTGCGGGCGGGCGTCGGCCCGGCCGGGGCGTACGAGGGTCCTGGGTGCGGGGGCCGGCCCCGGGGGTGCGGGGCCGGCCGGCGGGGCTACTTGGCGTAGACCGTCATCAGCTTCTCCTCCAGCTCGTCGCTGCCGGTCAGCCGGTCGACGGAGAGGAAGAGCCGGCCGTCGGCCCAGGCGACGGCCGGGTTGAGGAAGGAGTTCTCCAGCTGGGCCCCGGCCGCCGGGTTCTGCAGCAGCTTCTGCGGGGTGTGCGAACCGGCCGTCGGCACGGCGACCACCTGACCGCCCTTGTCGTACGTGGGTTCGACGTAGGCGATCAGCCGGCCGTTCTCCAGCGTCACCGGGATCATCGACGACTCGGCCGGGGACTCGACCCGCCACTTCACCTTGCCGGTGTCCAGGCCGACCGCGAGGATCTCGTTGGCCTTGCCGATGCTCCTGGTGGGCAGGTACATGTTCGTGTCGTCGGCGACGAAGTCGCAGGACTCCAGCGCCTTGTTGAAGATCGAGAACCCGGAGCAGCGGATGTCGAGCTCGGTCTTGCCGTCGAGCTGCACGTGCGGGCCGATCCGGCCGTTGCCCTCGAAGACGGAGATGTTGCCCGTCTTCTTGTCGCGGTTGGCGCTGTAGACCACGAGCGGGCTGACGCTGTAGGCCTTCTCGACCTCCCAGCCCTTGCCGAGCGCCCTGGTCCAGCGGACCTTGCCGGTGGCCGGGTCGAGTTCGCGCAGTTCGTCGTGCTGGTTGTCGCCGCCGGCCGCGCAGGACGCGGCGACGATGAGCTTCCGCTCGTCGCCGGCGAAACCGCCGGGGAAGCAGGACGCCCCGTACTTCTTGATGTCGTAGCGCTTCTTGCCGGTCTTCATGGCGAGGGCCACGGCGGACTGGCCGCGGCCGACGACCAGGGTGTCCCCGGCCAGGCTGAGCGAGATGTCGCTGGTGCCGTCGAAGAGGCCGCCCTCGCCGATCTCGGTCTCCCAGCCCTTCTCGCCGGTGCGCAGGTCGAGCTCCTGGACCTGGTTGCACTTGGCGCGGTCGCTGCTGCCGCTCTTGTAGGCGACGGCTATCCGCCCGTCGGCGGACACCCGCCGGGTGACGGCGCATATCTCCTGCGGGAAGTCGACCGGCTTCCACGCCTCGCTGCCGTCGGCGGCCTTCCAGCCGAAGACCTGCTTGTACGCGGCCTTCACGGCCACGTCGCCGACGACCCACATGCCGGGGGCCTTGGCGCCGTCGCCCGGGGCGTCGGGGGCGCCCTTGTACCAGGCGAGGCGGTCCTCGCCGGGCGCGCGGTCGCCGTTGATGTCGAGTTCCTCGCCGCCTCCGCCGTCGCCGTCGCCCTGGTCGACGGTGGCGGTGGGCTCGGGGGCCTCCTGCGTGGCCGTGGGGGCCGCCTTCTTCCGGGCGGGCTCGTCGGAGTTCCCGGTCACCGCCCAGACGCCGCCGGCGACCAGCGCGGCCGCGACCACGGCGGCGGCGACCACCAGCGCGGGACGCTTCCTGAAGGGGCCCGGGCCGCCGGACGGCGGCTGCTGGGGGCCGGCGGGCGGCCAGGCGCCGCCGCCCTGCGGGGCGCCCTGCGGGTACCCTCCCCCAGCTTCCGGCCGGGGGTGCCCCCATCCCTGCTGCGGCGCGTACGGCCCCTGCGGGCCGCCCGGCTGACCGTACGGCCCGGCCTGCGCGCCGCCCGGCTGACCGTACGGCCCCGCGGCGTAGGGGCCGGGCTGCCCGTACGGACCCGGCTGCGGCTGGCCCAGCTGGGGCTGACCAGGCTGGGGCTGACCCGGCTGGGGGGCGCCGTAGCCGGACGGCGCGGCGCCGAAGCCCGCCGCGGGCTGCCCCTGCGGCTGCTGCGGGGCGCCGAACCCGCCCGCGGGCGGGGCGGCCGGCGCGGCCGGTGGCACGGGGGGCGCCGCCGGGGGCGCGGGCGGCTCCTGCGGGGCCTGGCCGGGCTGTCCGGGAGGACCGGCGGGGGCCGCGGGCGGCTCCTGCGGGGCGGGGTGGCCGGGCGGCGGGGCGTCCTGCGGCTCCGGGGACTTGCGCAACGGGTCGCCGGACGGCGTGGGCGGCTGTTCCTCGGGCGGCTGTGTCACAGCGTCTCCACCTCATTCACTGACCGACGCGCCGCGCCTGTCCGCTTCCGGGCCCCTCAGCGGTACTCAAGGACCAGTTGTCATACCGGTGGCTTTTCTATCACCCGGGCCGGAACGCGACGGGCCGGTTCCTCCCCTGTTCCCAAGGGAGAACCGGCCCGTGACGCCGCCGTTATCGGTGACGCGCCGTCAGCACCGTGCGCCTGCCGAGCGGCCGTGGGACAACCGTCAGGCGTCCTCGGCGAGTTCCAGCCACGCCATCTCCAGCTCGTCCCGCTCGCCCGCCAGGGTGCGCAGCTGCGCGTCCAGTTCGGCCACCTTCGCGAAGTCCGTGGCGTTGTCGGCGATCTGTGCGTGCAGCTTGCTCTCCTGCTCGGAGATCTTGTCGATCCGCCGCTCGATCCTCTGGAGCTCCTTCTTGGCGGCCCGCTGGTCGGCGGCGCTCTTCTCGGCGGCCGGCCTGGCGGCCGGCGCGGGAGCCGAGGCGGCCGCGGCCTCCTCCATCCGCCGGCGGCGCTCCAGGTACTCGTCGATGCCGCGCGGCAGCATCCGCAGCGTGGAGTCGCCGAGCAGCGCGAACACCCGGTCGGTGGTGCGCTCGACGAAGAACCGGTCGTGGGAGATCACGATCATCGAGCCGGGCCACCCGTCGAGGACGTCCTCGAGCTGGGTGAGGGTCTCGATGTCGAGGTCGTTGGTGGGCTCGTCGAGGAAGAGGACGTTGGGCTCGTCCATCAGCAGCCGCAGCAGCTGGAGGCGGCGGCGCTCACCACCGGAGAGGTCGCCGACCGGCGTCCACTGCTTCTCCTTGGTGAAGCCGAAGGTCTCGCAGAGCTGACCGGCGGTCATCTCGCGGCCCTTGCCGAGGTCCACGCGCTCGCGCACCTTTTGCACGGCCTCCAGGACCCGCCAGTTCGGGTCGAGTTCGGCGACCTCCTGCGAGAGGTAGGCGAGCTTGACCGTCCTGCCGACCTTGATCCGGCCGGCGGCGGGCTGCTCGTCGCCGTCGGAGCGGGCGGCGGCGGCCATGGCGCGCAGCAGCGAGGTCTTGCCCGCGCCGTTGACGCCGACCAGGCCGATGCGGTCGCCGGGGCCGAGCTGCCAGGTGACGTGCTGCAGGAGGGTCTTGGGGCCCGCCTGGATCGTCACGTCCTCCAGGTCGAACACCGTCTTCCCGAGGCGGGAGGAGGCGAACTTCATCAGCTCGCTGCTGTCGCGCGGCGGCGGGACGTCGGCGATCAGCTCGTTGGCGGCCTCGACGCGGAAGCGGGGCTTGGAGGTGCGGGCGGGGGCGCCGCGGCGCAGCCAGGCCAGCTCCTTGCGGACCAGGTTCTGCCGCTTGACCTCCTCGGTCTGCGCGATCCGCTCGCGCTCGGCGCGGGCGAACACGTAGTCGGAGTAGCCGCCCTCGTACTCGTGGACGTCACCGCGCTGCACGTCCCACATGCGGGTGCAGACCTGGTCGAGGAACCAGCGGTCGTGGGTGACGCAGACGAGGGCGGAGCGGCGGGCGGCCAGGTGGGCGGCGAGCCAGGCGATGCCCTCGACGTCGAGGTGGTTGGTGGGCTCGTCCAGGACGATCAGGTCCTGCTCGGCGATCAGCAGCTGGGCGAGCGCGATGCGGCGGCGCTCGCCGCCGGAGAGGGGGCCGATGACGGTGTCCAGGCCCTGCGGGAATCCGGGGAGGTCCAGACCGCCGAAGAGGCCGGTGAGGACGTCGCGGATCTTCGCGTTGCCCGCCCACTCGTGGTCGGCGAGGTCGCCGATCACCTCGTGGCGGACGGTCGCCGTGGGGTCGAGGGAGTCGTGCTGCGTCAGGACGCCCATGCGGAGGCCGCCGACGTGGGTGACGCGGCCGGAGTCCGCCTCCTCCAGCTGCGCGAGCATGCGGATCAGGGTGGTCTTGCCGTCGCCGTTGCGGCCGACGACGCCGATGCGGTCGCCCTCGGACACGCCGAGGGAGATGCCGTCCAGGAGGGTACGGGTGCCGTACACCTTGTGGACGTTCTCGACATTGACCAGGTTGACGGCCATTTCACTCCAACCGAGGGGAACGAGCTCAGCGGTCCAGGTTAGCCCGCGCGGGGGCTCCCTCTCGCCGCGCGCGGGTTCACCCCCGCGCCGGGGGCCCTCCCGTGCGCACGCCACCGTCGGCTCACGTCAGGTGGTGCGGGCAGCGCCCGGGCACCCTGCGGGCAATCGTGCCGCTGGGCGGCACGGGTGGGCGCAGGCGGTGCGTGCGCACGGGACGGTTCGTTCGCGCCGCGTCGGTCCGCGTCCCGCGAGAGCAGGGCTCACGTGGAACGGGCCCGGGGGGGCGGCGCGGCTCGGGCACCGTGGAGAGGGCGTCGCGTGCGTCACCGGGGGGCGTTCTTCGCGGCGACGACCGCGTCGAAGACCTCCCGCTTGGGGAGGCCCGCCTCCGCCGCGACCGCCGCGATCGCCTCCTTGCGCCGCTCGCCGGCCTCCTCGCGCACCCGGACCCGCCGGACCAGCTCGGCCGCGTCGACGTCCCCCGGCGCCGGCTCGGGCGCGCCCTCGACGACCACGGTGATCTCGCCGCGCACGCCCTCCTTCGCCCAGGCGGCCAGCTCCGCCAGCCCTCCGCGCCGGACCTCCTCGTACGTCTTGGTGAGCTCCCGGCAGACCGCGGCCCGCCGGTCGGCGCCGAACACCTCGGCCATCGCCTCGAGCGTGTCGTCCAGCCGGTGCGGCGCCTCGAAGTAGACGAGGGTGCGCCGCTCCCCGGCGACGTCCCGCAGCCGTCCCAGCCGCTCGCCCGCCTTGCGCGGCAGGAACCCCTCGAAGCAGAACCGGTCCACCGGCAGCCCGGACAGCGCCAGCGCGGTCAGCACCGCCGACGGCCCCGGCACCGCGGTGACCTTGATGTCGTGCTCGACGGCCGCGGCGACGAGCCGGTACCCGGGGTCGGAGACCGACGGCATGCCCGCGTCGGTCACCAGCAGCACCCGCGCCCCGCCCCGCAGCGCCTCCACCAGCTCGGGCGTGCGGGCACTCTCGTTGCCCTCGAAGTAGGAGACGACCCGCCCCTCGGTGCGCACCCCGAGCGCCTGGGTGAGGCGGCGCAGCCGGCGGGTGTCCTCGGCGGCGACCACGTCCGCCGTGGCGAGCTCCTGGGCGAGGCGCGGCGGGGCGTCCGCCACGTCCCCGATGGGTGTCCCGGCGAGCACGAGCACACCGCTCCCGGGGGCGGGGGACACGGCGCGCGGGGCGTCGGAGGCGGTGGAGGAAGGCGGCACGGAAGACGTATCGGTCACCATTCCATCGTCGCAGCCGTCCAACACTGCCCCACGCACCGCCCTGTTCCCTACGATGGCGCGGTGACCAGTACCCCGACCGAAACGGATCCCGGGCCGGCCCGGCCGCCGCTCCTGAAGGAGGCGGCGGCGCCGCCCCCGGACGACGTCCGCAGCCGGCTGGTGCCGCCGTTCATGTCGCCAGGCCCCCGCCTGTGGGAGACGCTGCGGATCCCGCCCGCCCTGGGCGACGTCCTGGCGCGCTGGAACGGCTGGGTGGGGCCGCTGCTGGTGACCCTGGTCGCCGGCCTGCTGCGCTTCCGGGACCTCGGCAGCCCCCGCGCGGTGATGTTCGACGAGACGTACTACGCGAAGGACGCGTGGGCGCTGGTCCACCGGGGCTTCGAGCTGAGCTGGCCCAAGGACGTCGACAAGCAGATCATCGAGCGGTTCGGTGACGTGCCGCTGCCCACCGACGCGGCGTACGTGGTGCACCCGCCGGTCGGCAAGTACGTGATCGGGCTGGGCGAGCTGATGTTCGGGCTCGACCCGTTCGGCTGGCGGTTCATGACGGCGGTGCTCGGCACCGCCTCGGTGCTGCTGGTGTGCCGGATCGGCCGCCGGATGTTCCGCTCGACGTTCCTGGGGTGCCTGGCCGGTCTGCTGCTGGCGGTGGACGGCCTGCACTTCGTGATGAGCCGGACCGCGCTGCTGGACGGCGTGCTGATGTTCTTCGTGGTGGCCGCGTTCGGCTGCCTGGTGGTCGACCGGGACCGGGCGCGGGCCAGGCTGGCGGCGGCGCTGCCGGCGGACGGGAACGGCTGGGTGCGTCCGGACGCAGAGGTCGCGCGGACGCTGCGGCTCGGGGCGCGGCCCTGGCGGTGGGCGGCGGGTCTGATGCTGGGCCTGGCGATCGGCACCAAGTGGAGCGGCCTGGCGGTGCTCGCGGCGTTCGGTCTGCTCACCGTCCTGTGGGACGTGGGCGCCCGCCGCACGGCGGGGGCCCGGCACCCCCACCTGGTGGTGCTGCGGCGGGATCTGGTCCCGGCGTTCCTCACCACGGTGCCGGTCGCGCTCGTCACCTACCTGGCGTCGTGGACGGGCTGGATCCTCTCGCCCAACGACGGCACCGGCGGCTACTACCGCAACTGGGCGCTCACCGAGGGCAAGGGCCGCAGCTGGGGCTTCCTCGAGCAGCACCTGGACTGGCTGCCGAGCCTGTGGCACTACGAGACACAGGTGTGGAAGTTCCACGTGGAGCTGACCTCGCCGCACACCTACGAGTCCAACCCGTGGTCGTGGCTGGTGATGGGCCGCCCGGTCTCCTACTTCTACGAGTCGCCCGGCCCCGGCCAGGACGGCTGTCCGGTCGACGTGGTGGACAAGTGCTCCCGCGAGGTGCTGGCCATCGGCACCCCGATGCTGTGGTGGGCGGGCTGCCTGGCGCTGCTGTACGTGCTGTGGCGCTGGGCGCTGCGCCGCGACTGGCGGGCCGGCGGCATCCTGTGCGGCATCGCGGCCGGCTATCTGCCGTGGTTCATGTACCAGGAGCGGACGATCTTCCTGTTCTACGCGGTGGTCTTCGTGCCGTTCCTCTGCCTGGCGCTGGCGATGACGGCGGGGGCGCTGCTGGGGCGGCCCGACGCCGGCGAGACGCGGCGGGTGGCGGGCATCTCCGGGCTGGGGCTGCTGGTGCTGCTGGTGCTGTGGAACTTCGTGCACTTCCTGCCGATCCTCACCGGCGAGCCGATCCCGCTGGAGGAGTGGCAGACCCGGATGTGGCTGGACACCTGGGTGTGACGGCGCGTCGCCGGGGCGCGGCCGCCCCGGCGGCGCCCCGGTGCCCGGGCGGCTGCGGCGGGAGGGGCGTCCGGGGCAACGTACGCTGGTTGCCGTGAGCAGCCCCACCCCCGCCGACGCCCTTCTCGGTCCCGCAGACGTGCGCGAACTCGCCGCCGCCCTCGGGGTCCGCCCCACCAAGCAGCGCGGCCAGAACTTCGTGATCGACGCCAACACCGTGCGCCGCATCGTCCGCACCGCCGAGGTCCGCCCCGAGGACACCGTGGTGGAGGTCGGCCCGGGCCTCGGCTCGCTGACGCTGGCCCTGCTGGAGGTGGCCGACCGGGTCACCGCCGTGGAGATCGACGACGTGCTGGCCTCCGCGCTGCCCGCGACGATCGCCGCGCGGATGCCGGAGCGCGCCGAGCGGTTCGCGCTGGTGCACTCCGACGCGATGCAGGTGCGCGAGCTGCCCGGCCCGGCCCCGACGGCGCTGGTCGCGAACCTGCCGTACAACGTGGCGGTGCCGGTGCTGCTGCACATGCTGGAGACGTTCCCGAGCATCGAACGCACGCTGGTGATGGTGCAGGCCGAGGTCGCCGACCGGCTGGCCGCCGGCCCGGGCAACAAGGTCTACGGCGTGCCGTCGGTGAAGGCCAACTGGTACGCCGAGGTGAAGCGCGCCGGGTCGATCGGGCGGAGCGTGTTCTGGCCCGCCCCCAACGTGGACAGCGGCCTGGTCTCGCTGGTCCGCCGCACCGAGCCGATCGCCACCTCCGCCACCCGGCAGGAGGTGTTCGCGGTGGTCGACGCCGCGTTCGCGCAGCGCCGCAAGACGCTGCGGGCGGCGCTGGCCGGCTGGGCCGGGTCGGCCGCCGCCGCGGAGGCCGCGCTGGTCGCCGCCGGGGTGTCGCCGCAGGCCCGCGGCGAGGCGCTCACCGTGCACGAGTTCGCGCGCATCGCCGAGAACCGCGGTACCGCCGCCGGCGACACCGCCGAGCGGAAGGGCGCCCAGGCGTGAGCAGGAGCGTCACCGTCCGCGTGCCCGCCAAGGTCAACGTCCAGCTCGCGGTGGGCGCCGCGCGGCCGGACGGGTTCCATCCGCTGGCCAACGTCTTCCTCGCCGTCGGGCTGTACGACCGGGTGACGGTCACCCCGGCCGACGAGCTCCGCGTGACCTGCTCCGGGCCGGACGCGGACCAGGTGCCGCTGGACGCCACCAACCTGGCGGCCCGCGCGGCGGCGGCACTGGCCGCGCGCCGCGGGCGCACCGGCCGGGACGCGGCCGTGCACGTCCACATCGACAAGGACATCCCGGTGGCCGGCGGCATGGCCGGCGGCAGCGCCGACGGCGCGGGCGCGCTGCTCGCCTGCGACGCCCTGTGGAACGCCGGCGCCTCCCGCGAGGAGCTGCTGGAGATCTGCGCCGAGCTCGGCAGCGACGTGCCGTTCTCCCTGGTGGGCGGGGCGGCGCTGGGCGTGGGCCGCGGCGAGCTGCTGACGCCGCTGGAGGTGGGCGGCGACTTCCACTGGGTGTTCGCGATGGCCACCCGCGGTCTGTCGACGCCCGCCGTGTTCCGTGAGTTCGACCGTCTCACCGAGGGCGCCGCCGTCCCCGAGCCGGTGGCGAGCGAGCCGCTGCTCGCGGCCCTCGCCAAGGGCGACGTGGACGCGCTGGCCGGGGCGGTCGTCAACGACCTGCAGCCCGCCGCGCTGTCCCTCTTCCCGGAGCTGGCCCGCACCCTGGAGGCCGGTCTGGAGGCCGGCGCGGCCACCGCCCTGGTCTCGGGCTCCGGCCCCACCACCGCCTACCTGGCCCGCGACGCCGCGTCCGCCGCCCGCATCGCCGACGCCCTCGCGGCCTCGGGCACCTGCCGCACCGTGCGTGTGGCCCCGTCGCCGGCGCCCGGGGCGACGGTTCTCTGACGGGGTCAGAGCCGGTCGACCGCCGTCAGGTCGACGGTGACGTCGTACGGCTCGGTCACCTTGAGCTGGTCGCGGTGCATGCCGGTGTGCACGTACGCCTTGGTGAGCGGGTCGAGGGTGTACGTGTGCACGACGGGGTGCGTGGTGTCCCCGTTGCGCTCGACCCGCCAGAAATGCGGGATGCCCGCGGCGGCGTACTTGCGCGGCTTGGTCGTCCGGTCCCGGGCCTCGGACTCCGGCGAGACGACCTCGACGGCGAGCAGGACGTCGGCGGCCTCGTAGTGGGTCTGGTCGGGTCCTGTGATCGCGGCGGCACGGATGACGCACACGTCCGGTTCCGGCCCGTTGCGCCGGTCCAGGACGATCGTCATCTCCCGGCTCACCCGAAGGTCGGCAGGCAGCGTGCTGCGCAGTCCATGGACCAACAGGTCGACCACGTTGCCGTGGAAGCGTCGTTGCGGACCCCCGAAGACCAGACTCCCGTCGATCAGCTCGGTGTGCGGCGGGAGATCCGGCAGCGTGAACAGGTCGTCCACGGTGTAGCCGTTCTGCGGCGGCACCGGCCACGGGGACGACTGCTCCACGGGCTTGGCGGCGGTCATGGTTCCTCCCACGGACGGGATGCTGCTGCCTGCCTCCCACGGTAGCCGCCTGATCGCGATCACGTCATCACAACGAGTGACGACGCTCCGGTGCGCGTGACGCCGTGTGAGAACCGCCCGGCAGTCCTAACCTGGTGAGGGAGGGCGTCGGAAGGAGTCCGCCATGACGACGCACAGCCCCGACCGGGTCCACGAGGCGTACGCCTTCGCCTGCATGCGCTGCGGCCACGGGTGGGAGCAGGACTACGAGATCGAGCACTACGTCCGCCCCGACGGGGGCGCCTACGTGACGTACCGGACCGGCGGGCAGTCGGTGCCGTCGCCGCTGTCCCGGCCGACCTGCCTGCACTGCGGCAGTCACGTCGTGCGGATCATGCGGCCCGGCGCGGTGCACGAGTTCGACGAGCTGCTGCAGGGCTCGCACCAGGCGCCCGGTCACCACAGGCACTGGTGGCAGCGGGCGACCGCGTAGGGGCGGCCCGGCGTTCGTAGGATCACAGGCATGCCTTCGAAGAACAACGCCGCCGAGGCCCCGCCCCCGCCCGAGCCGCTGCGGATCCCGGTCGCCGACTCGCACACCCACCTGGACATGCAGTCCGGCACCGTCGAGGAGGCCCTCGCCGCCGCCGCGGCCGTCGGGGTGACCACACTGGTGCAGGTCGGGTGCGACCTGAAGGGCTCGCGCTGGGCCGCCGCGACCGCCGCCGCCCACGCGGACATCCACGCCGCCGTCGCCCTGCACCCCAACGAGGCGCCCCGGGTGGTCCTGGGCGACCCGGACGGCTGGTCCCGGCAAGGCGCGCGGACGCCCGGCGGGGAGGCGGCGCTCGACGAGCAGCTCGCGGAGATCGACGCGCTGGCCGCGCTGGAGCAGGTGAAGGGCGTCGGCGAGACCGGTCTGGACTACTTCCGCACCGGCGACGAGGGCCGCGCCGCGCAGGAGCGGTCGTTCCGCGCCCACATCGAGATCGCCAAGCGGCACGGCAAGGCGCTGGTCATCCACGACCGTGACGCCCACGAGGACGTGCTGCGGGTCCTGAAGGAGGAGGGCGCCCCCGAGCGCACCGTCTTCCACTGCTACTCGGGCGACGCGGAGATGGCGGAGATCTGCGCCCGCGAGGGCTACTACATGTCCTTCGCCGGCAACGTCACCTTCAAGAACGCCCAGAACCTGCGGGACGCGGTCGCCGTCGCCCCGGCGGAGCTGCTGCTGGTGGAGACCGACGCGCCGTTCCTGACCCCGGCTCCCTGGCGGGGGCGGCCCAACGCGCCCTACCTGATCCCGGTCACCGTCCGGGCGATGGCCGAGGTGCGCGGGATGCCCGAAGACGCGCTCTGCGAAGCGATCGCCGCGAACACCGCCCGCGCCTTCGGCTACTGAGGGCGCCGCCGCCGGGCCCGGAACCGAGGAGAACCGGAACTGAGCGAATGCTCAAATTCTTCTCCCCGGCGGCAACCGGCCCCGTAGCCTCATGCGTGCTTGTACATGCCAACAGACGCGTGGGCACCTGGGGAGGGGAACGCGGATGAGCAAGGGAGCGAAGGCGGCCGTGGTGGGCACGGTGTGCGCCGTGCTGCTGGGCGGGGCCGGGTACGGGGCGTACAACATCCTGTCGGCCTTCGGGGACGACGGGGTCGGATTACTGGCGGCGAGTCCCGACGACCCGCTGGAGGCGGAGGACGTCGAGGAGGCGTCGTCCGCGTTCTTCGCCGCCTGGGAGAAGGGCGACGGCCACGCCGCGGCCGCCGCCACCAACGACGAGGCGTCGGCGGGCGCCCTGCTGGACGGCATGACCGAGCAGGGCGGGGTGGGCAAGGTACGGATCACGCCCGGGAAGGCGCGGGGCACGACCGTGCCGTTCTCGGTGCGGGCGACCGTGAGCGTGGGCGGGAAGAGCAAGCCGCTGGCCTACGACAGCGAGCTGACCGTGGTGCGCGGGCGCACCACCGCCGAGCCGCTGGTCGACTGGGAGCCGCAGGTCGTCCACCCGCGGCTCGAGCGCGGCGACACCCTGGTGGCCGGTCCGTCCGACGTCCCGGCGGTGGAGGCCGTGGACCGCGAGGGCAAGGTGCTCAGCGCCGAGAAGTACCCCTCGCTCGGCCCCGTCCTCGACGAACTGAGGGAACGTTACGGCGAGGCGGCGGGCGGCAGTCCCTCGCTGGAGCTGGTGATCCGGCACGCGGCACCGGACACCGCCGACACCTCCCTGCTGACCCTGGCGAAGGGCAAGGCGGGCAAGGTCCGCACCACCCTGTCCGCCGGCGCGCAGGCGGCGGCGGAGAAGGCGGTGCGGCGGTACCCGGAGTCCTCCGTTGTCGCGCTCAAGCCCAGCACCGGCGAGGTGCTGGCGGTGGCCAACCACCGCTCGGACGGCTTCAACGCCGCGTTCCAGGGCCGGCTCGCGCCGGGCTCCACGATGAAGATCGTCACCGCGGCGATGCTGATCGAGAAGGGCGTCACCGCGGCGAACCGCCCCGCGCCCTGTCCGGTGGAGGCGACCTGGCAGAGCCAGACCTTCCACAACGCCTCCGGGGTGACCGAGAACGAGGGCGCGAACCTGGCCGACAGCTTCGCCCGCTCCTGCAACACCGCCTTCGTCAAGCTGATCGACGAGGACGGGGTGACGAACGAGTCCCTGACCGGCGTCGCCCAGGAGCGGTTCGGTCTCGGCCGCGACGACTGGAAGACCGGCATCGTCTCCTTCGACGGCAGCGTCCCGCCCTCCGGCGGCCCCGACCGGGCGGCCAACGCGATCGGCCAGGGCCAGGTGCAGCTCAGTCCGCTGAACGTCGCCTCGATCACCGCCACCGCGAAGACCGGCGTGTTCAAGCAGCCCTACCTGGTGCCGGCCGAGGCCGACGGCCGGACGTTCGCCACCGCCCGCGGTCTGGCCCCGGCGGTCGCCGCGCAGCTGCGGCAGATGATGCACCTGACCGCCACCCAGGGGTCCGGGCGTGAGGCCATGGCCGGCCTGGGCGGCGACATCGGCGCGAAGACCGGCTCGGCGGAGGTCGACGGGCAGGAGCTCCCCAACAGCTGGTTCACCGGCTACCGGGGCGACGTCGCCGCGGCGGCCGTGGCGCAGCAGGGCGGGCGCGGCGGGCAGGCCGCGGGCCCGGTCGTGGCGGAGGTGCTGCGCGCGGCGGGGTGACCACCGTCACCCCGACCGCCCGTGGACACCGCCTGACCTGCGGTCGCCGGTGCCGCCCGGACGGCGGCGGGGTCTCGCGGGAGGGCATTTCGCCGCCCCCCTCCCGCGATGTCCGTCCTCGCTGAGAGCATGAGCACCGCACCCCGCACATCCCGCGCACCACAACCACGACCGCACCCGCACCCGCACCGCACCGCACGCACCGCACCGCAAGCACCGCACCGCACCGCACCGCACGCACCGCACCGCAAGCACCGCACGCACCGCACGCACCGCACCGCTAGCGCTCCCGAACCGCTCCGGCCGGCTCCTCCGGCCAGGACAGGAATCCGTCTCCGGAGGAGAAGACCGTGGGCAAGAGAAGGCGCGTCCCCGAGCGCCGGGGCCTCGGCCGCCGGCCCGCCCTGACCGGCCTGCTGGCCGCCGTGGCCCTGGCGGGTCTGGGCGCCGGCGGTTACGTCGTGTTCGGCGACGGCGCCTTTGCCGCGGGCTCGGTGCAGAGTGCCGAGGACCGGCGCAGGGCGCCGCTGACCGCCGCCGACGTCTCCGCCGCCGCCGAGACCTTCCTGGCCGCCTGGCAGAAGGGCGACGTCGCCCGGGCGGCGAAGGCCACCTCCGACCCGGAGGCCGCCCGCGTCCACCTGGCCGGCTGGACGGAGGAGGCCCGGATCACCGGGGCCGTCCTCACCGCCGGCCGGCCCAAGGGCGACGGCCTCACCTTCGCGGTGAAGGCCACCGTCACCCACGAGGAGCTGACCGAGCCGCTGGCCTACGACAGCGCCCTCACGGTGGTCCGCCGCGCCGCGGACGGCAAGCCGGTCGTCGAGTGGCGCCCGGCGGTCCTCCACCCGGAGCTGAAGGACGACGAACGGCTGCTCACCGGCGAGGCGGGCACCGCGCCGGTCAAGGCGCTGGACCGCGACGGCGGGGAACTGACCGCCGAGGCCTACCCGTCGGTCGCGCCGATGCTGAAGAGCCTGGCGGAGAAGTACGGCAAGAAGTCCGGCGGCACCGGCGCGATCGCCCTGCGCGCGGTACCGGCCGAGGTGGCGGCGGCCGCCGGGAAGAACGGCGACACCCCGCCGGGCGGGAAGAAGGACGCGAAGAGCGAGAAGGACCGGAAGAAGGCCGAGGGGCGGGAGCTGCTGCGGCTGGCCGAGGCCACACCGGGCGAGGTGAGGACCACCCTCCACCCGGGGCTGCAGAAGCTGGCGGAGGAGAAGGTCGCCGCCAAGCCGCGGTCCTCGGTGGTGCTGCTGCGCGCCTCCACCGGCGAGATACTCGCCGCCGCCAACGCGGAACCCGGCCTCAACACGGCCTTCCAGGGCTCCCTGGCCCCCGGCTCCACCATGAAGGTGATCTCCTCGGCGCTGCTGCTGGAGAAGGGCCTCGCCTCCAACGACCGGGAGCACCCCTGCCCCAAGTACTCCTCGTACGGCGGGTGGAAGTTCCAGAACGACGACAAGTTCGCCATGAAGGACGCCACCTTCAAGGCGAGCTTCGCGCGCTCCTGCAACACCGCCTTCATCAGCCAGGCCGAGAAGCTGCCGGACGACGCGCTGACGCGCGAGGCCCAGGAGGTCTTCGGCCTCGGGCTGGACAACTGGGCGGTGGGCGTCTCCACCTTCGACGGCGGGGTCCCGGTGCAGTCCGCCGCGCCGAAGGCCGCCTCGCTGATAGGCCAGGGCGGCGTGCGGATGAACCCGCTCAACATGGCGTCGGTCTCGGCGACCGTCTCGGCCGGCTCGTTCCACCAGCCGTACCTGGTGCCGCCCACGGTGGACGACCGCGCCCTGGCCCGGCCCGCGCGGACCATGAGCTCCGGGGTGCTGGGCCAGCTGCGGGAGCTCATGCGGTACACGGCGCAGGCGGGCACGGCGGCGGAGGCGATGGCCGGGCTCGGCCCCTCCTACGGGGCCAAGACCGGCACGGCGGAGGTCGACGGCCAGGACAAGCCGAACGGGTGGTTCACCGCGTACCGGGGCGACTACGCGGCGGCCGCGGTGGTCCGCGAGAGCGGTCACGGCGGCGAGAACGCGGGGCCGCTGGTCGCCGCCCTCCTCGGCGCCACGGGCTGACCCGGCGCCCAGCGGGATCCCTCTGCGGCCGGCGACCCGCCCTGCCCGGGGCTGCGCTGCCCGGGGCAGCCCGGCTCGGGGCAGCCCGGCTCGGGCAGACCTGCTCGGGCAGACCTGCTCCGGTCAGCCCGGCCGGGTGGCTTCGGCGGCTGCCGGAGGCGGTGCGGCCGTGCCCGGCCGGGAGGCCGCCGCGGCGGTCGCTCCGGTGCGGGTGACGCGTACGCCCGTCCGGGTGGCCCGCACGCCCGTCAGGGGCACCGCCTCCACGTCGGGCAGGGCGGCGGGGGCGGCCGGGGCGGAGGGCGCCGCAGCGGCGGTGACGGGGAGCGTGGCCCCCGTCGGGGTGGGGGTGGGGGCGCCGGTGGCCGCGGCGTGGATGCGGCCGAGGAAGCGGAGCAGCACCGTGGTGTCGAACTGGGCCACCACCACGCCCTGCTCACCCGGCAGTTCCACCACCGTGGCGGCGCGGCCGCAGGGCCACACCCTGACCCCCTCCGCCTCCGCGCCGCGGGCCGGACTGCACACGCCCCGCTCCAGCAACGCGCGGTCCACCCGCCACTCCCGCGGGGTGGGGGCGGCCAGGCGGATGGTCACCTCGGAGGCCCCGGCCTCGTGCCGCAGCACCGCCGGGATCCGGCCCCGGTCCTCCTGCGTCGCGGTCAGGACCTGCGCTCGTGTGTACTGTTCGATCGCGGACACTCACACAATGTCCCAGTTTTTCCCCTTTCCCGCCCTTCGAGGTCGGACCCCTTCTTGCAAAGAAGTTGCAACAAGCGGCACCATCGAACAGTGCATGTTCCTGATGGATTCCTCGACGCCCCCACATCCGTCGCCACCGGTGTGATCGCCGCCGCGGCCGTCGCCGTGTCGCTGCGCGGTGCCCGCCGCGAACTCGCGGGCTCCGCGGCCGGTCCCGCGGGCCCGGCCGCCATGGGAGCGGAGCGCACCGCGCCGCTCGCCGGCCTGACCGCCGCCTTCATCTTCGCCGTGCAGATGCTGAACTTCCCGGTCGCCGCCGGGACCAGCGGGCACCTGCTGGGCGGCGCGCTCGCCGCGATCCTCGTCGGCCCGTTCACCGGCGTCCTGTGCGTCTCCGTCGTGCTGCTGCTGCAGGCGATCCTCTTCGCCGACGGCGGTCTCACCGCGCTGGGCACGAACATCACCTGCATGGCCCTGATCACCGTGGTCGTGGCCCACCTCGTCTTCCGCACCCTGCTGCGGCTGCTGCCCGCCGGGCGTTCCACCGTCACCGCCTCCGCCTTCGTCGCCGCGCTGGTCTCGGTGCCGGCGTCCGCGCTGTTCTTCACCCTGCTGTACGCGGTCGGCGGCACCACCGACGTGCCGATCGGCTCCGTCGCCGCCGCCATGGGCGGCGTGCACGTGCTCATCGGCATCGGCGAGGGCGTCATCACCGCCCTGACCGTCGGCGCCGTGATCGCCGTCCGCCCCGACCTGGTGCACGGCGCGCGGGGTCTGCACCGCCCGCTGAAGCTCAAGGTGAACGGCGAGCTGGTCGACGCGCCCGCCCCCGCCGCGACGAACGCCGCGACGGCCGCGCCGGCGTCCGCGCCGCGGTCCTCGCGCGCGGTGTGGCTCGGCGGTCTGGCGGCCTCGCTGGTGCTGGCCGGGTTCGTGAGCTTCTACGCCTCCTCCTCCCCCGACGGCCTGGAGAAGGTCGCCGGCGACCACGGCATCGACGAGGCGGCCGAGGAGCACGCCGTCGCCGACGGCCCGCTGGCCGACTACGGCGTCAGCGGCGTGGACGACGCGCGGCTGTCCGGCGGTCTGGCCGGCGTCATCGGCGTCGGCGTCACCGCGGCCGCGGGCACCGGCGTCTTCGTGGTGGTGCGCCGCCGCGAGACCTCCGGGCACACCACCGGCGGGTCCGCCGCCGACCGCGACCACGAGAGGGTGTGACCCGCATGGGCTCCGGGCACTCGCACCGGCTGCACCTGCCCGGCGCCTCGCCGGTGCACCGGCTGCCCGCGCACACCAAGCTCGTCGCCGTCCTCGCCTTCGTGGTGGTCGTCGTCTCGACGCCCCGCGAGGCGGTCTGGGCCTTCGCCGGGTACGCGCTGCTGCTCGCGGCGGTGGCCCGGGCCGCCCGCGTGCCCGCCGCCTTCGCGCTGCGGCGGATGGCGGTCGAGGTCCCGTTCGTGGCGTTCGCCCTGCTGCTGCCGTTCGTGGCGCGGGGCGAGCAGACCGAGGTGCTGGGCGTGCAGCTCAGCGTCTCCGGGCTGTGGGGCGCGTGGAACATCCTCGCCAAGGGGACGCTGGGCGTCGCCGCCTCCGTCCTGCTGGCCGCCACCACCGAGCTGCGCGACCTGCTGCTGGGCCTGCAGCGGCTGCGGATGCCGCCGCTGCTGGTGCAGATCGCCTCGTTCATGCTCCGCTACGGCGACGTCATCGCCGACGAGCTGACGCGGATGCGGATCGCCCGCGAGTCCCGCGGCTTCCAGGCGCGCGGGCCGCGCGCCTGGGGCGTGCTGGCCCGGACCGCGGGCGCCCTCTTCATCCGCACCTACGAGCGCGGCGAGCGGGTCCACCTCGCCATGACGAGCCGCGGCTACACCGGCGTCATGCCGGTGCTCGACGGCTCCGCGGCGACCCGGCACCAGTGGTCGTCCGCACTGGCCCTCCCGGTGACGGCGCTCGCCACCCTCGCCGCCGTGTGTCTGCTGGGGTGACTCCACCCACGCGTGAACGCGCGGGTTTCCTGCGTCGCTGGCCAAGCCGCTGCGCAGAGGACCAGCCCGGCCCTGTCGAGGACGTTCGTCGCGCCGACGTGGTCCGCGTTCGCGGTGAATCCACAGGCCGTGCACCGGAACGTTGCCTGGGTGACGCGGTTCTCCTTCGCGGTGTGTCCGCAGCCTCCGAGGGAGGGTGGGCATGTGCGGGAGGTGTTGCGGGCGTCCACCGGGATCGTGCGGCGACCGGCGCTCTCAGCCTTGTTCGCCAGGATTCCGAGGAACTGTCCCCAACCCGCGTCGAGGATGCTTTTGTTCAGTCCGGCCTTCGCGGCCCGCTGGTTCGGCAGGAACACACCGGGCCGTTCGGGGTCGGGCCTGGGTGCGGGCTTCTTCGTCATGCCCGCCGTGTTCAGGACCTCGTGCGCGATCACGTCGTGGCCACGGACCAGTGCACGGGCGGTCTTGTGGTGGAAGTCGGAGCGCTGCCGCCGGATCTTCGCGTGGATCCCGGCGACCTTGCGGGCGGCGGCGCGGTGCTTCTTGGTGCGCTGCTTCGTTCGCCGGGGGAACGTGGCGAGGTGCCGCTGTGCTTCGGCGAGTTCGTCGGACATCGCCTGGAGGAAGCGTGGGTTGGCGACGTGTTCACCAACCGATGTGGTCAGGAAGTGCGTCACGCCCAGGTCGATGCCGATGATCGCGCCGGTCGGCGGCAGTTCATCGACGGGCACCTCGTCACAGGCCAGGACGACGTACCAGCGCCCTCCCTCACGCTTCACGCTGATCGTCTTGACGCGGCCCTTGGCGGGCCGGTGCTGGTGCACCCGGACGTGACCGACGCCCTGGAGGCGGACACGGGTGGGACGGTCGTCGGGGGTGGAGTCCCAACGGCAACCGTCACCGTCCTTCGGGAAGGTGACGGTGTCGAAATGCCCGACACCCTTGAAACGCGGGTAACCCGGCGTCTGCCCGGCCCTCACACGGCGGAAGAACGCGGCGAACGCCTTGTCGAGGCGTCGCAGGGTGGCCTGCTGGGACGAGAACGACCAGCGCCCCTGACGTTCCGGGTCGAATGCGCGGATCTCCTTCAACTGCGCGGACTGGTCCCCGTAGCGAAGAGTGGTCCTGGAGGAGTGCCGGTAGGCGTCCCGGCGTTCCTGGAGCGCGCCGTTGTAGAGGGAGCAGTGGTCCCGCAGCATCTCTTCGAGGGCCTGCTCCTGGCGGACGGTCGGGCGGAGAAGGAACTTGTACGCGCGGATCACTCGCCGCTCTCCTTCTTCCACGGGCGTTCCCACTGGGTGTCGATGTACCGCTGCACGGTCGCGGCGGACACGGCCCCGACAGAGACACATCACGAGCATATACGCACAACGTGTTCGATCCGACACGCTGAGTACATCCGGGCGAGCTCGTGATGTGCGCCACTCCGTGACGCAGCGGGAGGTCCAATTCTCCCACCGGCTGAAGCCGGTGGTCCCCTGGAAGGAATGATGGACCCTGTGACCACGGACGATGTGACGTACTCCCTGGAGGTCTCCGGCCTCGCCTTCGCCTACCCGGACGGCCACCAGGCCCTGTTCGGCGTCGACTTCGCCCTGGAGCGCGGTGAACGCGTCGCGCTCCTCGGCCCCAACGGCGCCGGGAAGACCACCCTGGTGCTGCACCTCAACGGCATCCTCACGGCCGGCGCGGGCAGCGTGCGGGTGGCCGGCCTGCCGGTGGACCGCGCCCACATGGCGGAGATCCGGCAGCGGGTCGGCATCGTCTTCCAGGACCCCGACGACCAGCTCTTCATGCCCACCGTCCGCGAGGACGTCGCCTTCGGCCCGGCCAACGCCGGGCTGCGCGGCGCGGAGCTGGAAGCCCGGGTGACCCGGGCGCTGGAACGGGTCGGCATGGCCGAGCACGCCGGCCGGCCCCCGCACCACCTGTCGTTCGGGCAGCGGCGCCGGGTCGCGGTGGCCACGGTGCTGGCGATGGAGCCGGAGATCCTCGTCCTCGACGAGCCGTCCTCCAACCTCGACCCCGCCTCCCGGCGCGAGCTCGCCGAGATCCTGACCTCGCTGGACGTCACCGTCCTGATGGTCACCCACGACCTGCCGTACGCGATGGAGCTCTGCCCGCGCTCGCTGGTCCTCTCCGGCGGCACGATCGTGGCCGACGGGCCGACGCCGAAGCTGCTGGCCGACGAGGCGCTGCTGCGGGCGAACCGGCTGGAGCTGCCGTACGGGTTCTCGCCCCGCTGAACCGGGCAGCCGGGTCCTGTGGAACCGCGGCGGCCCGCCACCACCCGGCCCGGCGACCGCGGGTCCTGTGACCGCCGCCACGCGGTGGCGCGGAATCGGGGCCGTGGCACGCTTGTTGCGCCCGTTGGCGCAGCGCGCCGCGAAGGCGTACCGGCGTCGTGGGAACGTCCAGGGCGCCGCGAGAACACGAGGGAGCGGTGGACCAGGTGGACGTCGACGGCACGGTGACCGACCGGTTCGCCCCGGTCCGGGAGGCCTTCGCGCGCAACTTCACGCACCGCGGCGAACGCGGCGCGGCGGTCGCCGTCCACCTGCACGGCCGCAAGGTCGTCGACCTGTGGGGCGGCGCCCGGGACGTCGACGGCGGCGGGGACGACGCGCCCTGGCAGCCGGGCACGGCGCAGATCGTGCGGTCGGCCACCAAGGGCGTGGCGGCGGCCGTGGTGCTGCTGCTCCACCAGCGGGGCGTGCTGGACCTGGACGAGCCGGTGGCCTCGTACTGGCCCGCGTTCAAGGCGGCGGGCAAGGAGCGGGTCACCGTCCGGCACCTGCTGGCCCACCGGGCCGGGGTACCGGCCGTGGACCGCCCGCTGACCCCCGCCGAGTCCCTGGACCCGGACCGCACCGAGGCGGCGATCGCCGCGCAGGCCCCCGCCTGGGAGCCGGGGACCGCGCACGGCTACCACGCGCAGACCTACGGGTGGCTGCTCGGCGGGCTGGTGCGGCAGGTGACCGGGGTGTCGCTGGGCTCCTGGCTGGCCGCGGAGGTCACCGGGCCGTCCCGCGCCGACCTGTGGATCGGCCTCCCGGAGGCCGAGGCGGCCCGGGCCGGACGGTGCGGGCCGCTGCCGGCGCCGGAGCCGGGGGGCGGGGCCGGAATCAAGGCGCGGCCCAAGCGGGAGGTGTCGCAGGCGTACGCGGACCCGCGGTCGCTCACCCGGCGGGCGTTCGGCGCGGTCTCCCCCGCGGCGGACGAGAACGACCCGGCGTACCGGGCGGGCGAGTCCCCCGCCTCGGGCGGCGTCGCCACGGCGGAGGGTCTGTCCCGCTTCTACGCGGCGCTGTCCGGCGGACTCG
The DNA here is from genome assembly GCF_003112515.1 of Streptomyces fragilis. Lineage (GTDB taxonomy): Bacteria > Actinomycetota > Actinomycetes > Streptomycetales > Streptomycetaceae > Streptomyces > Streptomyces fragilis. The sequence goes on from NZ_BEVZ01000001.1 coordinate 160,904, forward strand.
ACGGCCGCGCCGCGCTGTTCACCCCTGAGACCCTCGAACTCGCCCGCACCGAACACTCGGTGGGCGCCGACCGGGTGCTGGTCGTCAACACCCGTTTCGGCGCGGGGTACATGCTGCACAGCCCGGCCTCACCGCTGCTCGGCCCCGGCTCCTTCGGCCACCCCGGCCGGGGCGGGGCCCTGGGGTTCGCCGACCCGGAGAGCGGCGTCGCCTTCGGCTACGTCACCAACGGCTTCCTGAAGTCCGTCACGGCCGACCCCCGCGCCCAGGCGCTGGTGCGGGCGGTGCGGGAGTCCCTGGCCGGCGGCTAGGAGGGGGCCTGCAGCGGCAGGTGCATCACGTGCACGCCGACCAGGCCGTGCACGGGGTGCCGGAACGCCTCCGGGACGGTGCCCACCACGCGGAACCCGAGCGACTCGTACAGCCGCACCGCGCGGGTGTTCGTCTCCACCACCGCGTTGAACTGGATCGCCCGGAACCCGGACCCGCGCGCCCACGCGATCACGTACGCGCACAGCGCGCGGCCGACGCCGCGGCCGTGGTGGTCGGGATCGACCATGAAGCTGGCGCTGGCCATGTGGGCGGCGTTGCCGGCGCGGGACGCGTTGCAGTTCATCTTCGCCGAGCCGACGATCCGCCCGTCGTCCGCCACGGCCACGACGGTGCGGTCCGGGGCGGGCAGCACCCACCAGCCGCGGGCCTCCTGCTCGCCGAGGGCCGGCGGGTACGGGTAGGTCTCGCCGGCCGCCACGATCCGCCGGAAGAACGGCCAGATGCCGGCCCAGTCGTCCCCGGTCGCCTCACGGATCTCCATCCCCGGATCCTCCCCTCCCCGGCCCACCCCCACAACGCGTTTTCCCCCGCCGCGCCGGCGGTGCGGGGACCGGCCCGCCGGCGGCGTCACCCGTCCGCCCCGGCGGCCCGCCCGCCGGGGGGGGCGACGACCGTCGCGCCGGCCCGCCGCCCTCGCGCGGGCCCGTTCCGCCGCCCCCCGCGCGGGCCCGTCCCGCGTCGCGGGCCCCACCGGCCGTCCGCCGCCCGAGTTGCCCACCCGGCCGGGCCGCCGAAGCATGGTGGGGTGACCTTTTTGCGCCTGCCCCACATCCGCGGCGACCTGCTGTGCTTCGTGGCCGAGGACGACCTCTGGCTGGCGCCCTTGGAGAAGGGCGGCGAGTGCGGCCGGGCCTGGCGGCTCACCTCCGACCGCACCAAGGTCGGCCACCCCCGCTTCTCGCCGGACGGCACGCTGATCGCCTACACCTCCTGGCACACCCTGGTCCCCGAGGTCCACGTGCTGCCGGTGGAGGGCGGCGAGCCGACCCGGCTGACCTACTGGGGCGGCCCGGACGCCCGGGTCTGCGGCTGGACGCCGCCCGACCCGGACCTCGGCGGCCGCAGCGACATCCTCGCCGTCTCCTCGCACGGCCGGCCCTTCCCGGTCACCTTCTCCCACGCCGTCCCGCTGGACGGCGGCCCCGGCGCGCCGCTGCGCTGGGGCCCGGTCTCCGACATCGACCTCACCGCCGCCCCCGAGGCCGCCGCCCAGGGCGGGGCGAGCGACGACTGGCGCACCCTCCTGCTCACCGGCACGCCCCCGCACGAGCCGGCCTCCTGGAAGCGCTACCGCGGCGGCGCCGCCGGCCGCCTGTGGCTGGACGGGCAGCGGCTGCTCGCCGATCTCGGCGGCCACCTCGACTCCCCGCAGTTCGTCGGCGACCGGATCGCCTTCCTCTCCGACCACGAGGGCGTCGGCAACCTCTACTCCTGCGCCCTGGACGGCACCGGCCTGCGCCGCCACACCGACCACGCCGAGTTCTACGCCCGCCACGCCTCCGGCGACGGCACCCGGGTGGTCTACCAGTGCGCCGGCGACCTGTGGATCGTCGACGACCTGACGGCGGACTCCGAGCCGCGCAGGCTGGACGTGCGCACCTCGGGGCCGCGCGCCGGCCGCCGCGTGCACCAGGTGCCGGCCGCGCAGCACGTCGGGGGGATCGCGGTGGACGAGACCGGCCGGGCGAGCGCCGTGGTGGTGCGCGGCAGCCTGTACTGGCTCACCCACCGCGACGGTCCGGCGCGGACCATCACCGACGTGCCGGGCGTGCGGGTGCGGCTGCCGGAGACGCTGGGCGGCAGCGGACGCATCGCCTACGTGACGGACGCGGAGGGCGAGGACGCCGTCGAGATCGCCTACCTGCCCCGCGCCACCGGCGACCGCGCCCCGCACCGGCTGGCCTCCGGCCGGCTGGGCCGGGTGCTGGAGATGACCGCCGACCCGGACGGCAACCGTCTGGCGGTCGCCTCCCACGACGGGAGGCTGATGCTGATCACCGTCTCGGACGACGCCGGGTCCGACACGGAGGCGTACGGCTCGGTCACCGAACTGGTCCGCTCCGGCAACGGCCCGGTCCGCGACCTCGCCTTCTCCCCCGACGGCGCCTGGCTGACCTGGTCGCACCCGACGGTCGGGCGGACCCTGCGCAAGATCAGGCTGGCCCGGATCAAGGACGGCCTGGTCGTCGACGTCACCGACGGCCGCTTCGAGGACGAGAGCCCGGTCTTCACCAGCGACGGCCGCTACCTGGCCTTCCTGTCCTGGCGCGGCTTCGACCCGGTGTACGACGTGCACACCGGCGACCTGTCCTTCCCGCTGGGCTCCCGCCCCTACCTGGTGCCGCTGTCCTCCGCCACGCCGTCGCCGTTCGCCCTCTCCCCCGAGGGCCGCCCGGCGGCGGGCGGACTGGAACTGGAGGGGTCCGACGAGCCCGGCGTGGTCTCCATCGAGACGGAAGGACTGGAGAGCCGGGTCACGCCGTTCCCGGTGGCCGCGTCCAAGTACTCCTCGCTCACGCCGGTGGCGGGCGGCGGACTGGTCTGGCTGCGCTGGCCGATCTCCGGGGCGCTCGGCGAGACCTTCGCCAACCCGGACGACCCGAGCGACCGGCCGTCCCTGGAGCACTTCACCATCGCCAAGGCGCGGCGCACCGAACTGGTCCACCACCTGGAGTGGTTCGGCGTCAGCGGGGACGGCAGCCGGCTGGTCGTCGTCCAGGACGGCGAGCTGCGGGCGATGCCCGCCACCGAGCCCGGGGACCTGGACACCACCGTGTGGATCGACGCCCGGCGCATCTCGCACCGGGTCGACCCGGGCGCCGAGTGGCGGCAGGCCTTCGAGGAGGCCGGGCGGATCACCCGGGCCTACTTCTGGGACCCCGGCATGTGCGGCATCGACTGGGACGCGGTCCTCGCCCAGTACCGGCCGCTGGTGGAGCGGGTCACCACCCCCGACGAGTTCGCCGACCTGCTGCGCGAGGTGCTGGGCGAGCTGGGCACCTCGCACGCCTACGTCACCCCGGCCCGCCGCAACGAGGGCCCGCCGCACTACCAGCGCCGTCAGGGCCTGCTCGGCGCGGACCTGGTGCGCAGCCCGGCGGGCTGGCAGGTCAGGCGGATCCTGCCGGGCGACTCCTCCGACTCGCGTGCCCGCTCCCCGCTGGCCGGCACCGGCATCCGTGAGGGCGCGGTGCTCACCCACGTGAACGGCCGCCCGGTGGAGGTCACCGCCGGCCCCTTCCCGCTGCTGGCGGGCACCGGGGACACCACCGTGGAGCTCACCTTCGCCTCCCCCGGCGGCGGGCCCACCCGCCGGGTCGCCGTGCTGCCGCTGACCGACGAGCGGCCGCTGCGCTACCAGACGTGGGTGGCCGAACGGCGGGAGATCGTGCGGGAGCTCAGCGAGGGCAGGTGCGGCTACCTGCACATCCCCGACATGGGCGGATCCGGCTGGGCCCAGTTCAGCCGCGACGTGCGGATGGAGGTCTCCCGGCCCGCGCTGATCGTCGACGTGCGCGGCAACGCGGGCGGGCACATCAGCGAACTGGTCGTGGAGCAGCTGACCCGCACCATCCTCGGCTGGGACGTCACCCGCCACGCGGAGCCGGTCTCCTACGCCTCCAACGCCCCGCGCGGCCCGGTGGTGGCCGTCGCCGACGAGGCGACCTCGTCCGACGGCGACATGATCACCGCGGCGTTCAAGCTGCTGGAGCTCGGCCCTGTGGTGGGCCAGCGGACCTGGGGCGGCGTGGTCGGCATGACCGGCCGGCACCGCCTCGGCGACGGCACGGTCATCACCGTCCCGATGAACGCGGCCTGGTTCGACGCGTACGGCTGGTCCGTCGAGAACCACGGCGTGGAGCCGGACGTCGAGGCGCTGCGCACGCCGCTGGACTGGGCCGAGGGCCGCCTCACCGGCCTCGAGGAGGCCGTCCGCATCGCCCTCGACCTGCTCTCCGAGCGCCCCGCCGCCACCCCGCCGTCCCACGACGCCGTTCCCGACCGCACCCGTCCCCCGCTCCCGCCGAGGCCGTGACCGCGCGGTCGGTGCCCGCCCGGCGGTCAGAGCCGCTTGGCCATGCAGATGCTGTTCTCGTGGAAGCGGTAGTAGCCGAACTTGCCGCAGCGCTCGTAGCCGGAGGAGCCGTACAGGGCGACGGCCTCGGGCTGCTGGTCGCCGGTCTCCAGGACCATGCGGGTGCGGCCGGCGGCGCGGGCGTCGTCCTCGAGCAGGGCGAGGATGCGGCGGGCCAGGCCCAGGCCGCGGCACTGCTCGATCACGAACATCCGCTTGAGCTCGGCGTCGCCGTCCTGGTTGCCCTCCTCGTTCTCGTCCTGCGCGCGCCAGCCGCCGGTCGCGACCGGGCGGTCCTGCTCGTCGTAGGCGATCAGGAAGAGCCCGTTCGGCGGGCGGAAGTCGTCGGGGTGCAGGACGGTGGCGTCGCCGCCGTCGCCGTAACGGCGCCGGTACTCCTCCTGGACCTCGTCGTTCAGCTTCACGGCGTCGGGGTGGTCGAACGGGACAGTGCGGATGTTCATGGCGGGGATCGTACTTCCGTGCTCTTCGGCGAACTGACGGGCGGGTCCGTCCAGTGTGCCGGTATTGTGCTCCGGTGCTTACTGTGACCTCCGTCAACGTCAACGGGCTCCGCGCCGCCGCCAAGAAGGGCTTCGTCGAGTGGCTGGCGGAGACCTCCGCCGATGTGCTGTGCCTGCAGGAGGTGCGGGCCGAGCCGGGCCAGCTCCCGCAGGCCGCCGGCGCCCCGGAGGGCTGGCACGTCGTCCACGCGCCGTCCGCCGCCAAGGGCAGGGCCGGCGTCTCGCTGTACACCCGCCGTGAGCCGGACGCGGTGCGCGTCGGGTTCGGGTCCGAGGAGTTCGACACCACCGGCCGCTACGTGGAGGCGGACCTGCCGGGCGTCACCGTCGCCAGCCTCTACCTGCCCTCCGGCGAGGTCGGCACCGAGCGGCAGGACGAGAAGTACCGGTTCATGGACGAGTTCCTGGTGTACCTGAAGGCGCTGCGCGAGCGCGCCGCGGCCGACGGCCGCGAGGTGCTGGTCTGCGGCGACTGGAACATCGCCCACGCCGAGGCCGACCTCAGGAACTGGCGCGCCAACCGCAAGAGCTCCGGCTTCCTGCCGGAGGAGCGCGAGTGGCTGACCCGGGTGCTCTCGCCCGGCGACGGCGGCTACGTGGACGTGGTCCGCGCCCTGCACCCGGACACGGAGGGGCCGTACTCCTGGTGGTCCTACCGGGGCCGCGCCTTCGACAACGACAGCGGCTGGCGCATCGACGTGCAGGCGGCGACCAAGGGCCTCGCGGACCGCGCGGTCAAGGGCTTCGTCGAGCGGGCGGCCACCCACGAGGAGCGCTGGTCGGACCACGCGCCGGTGACGGTCGTCTACGACCTCTAGGCGACGGCCTGCGCGGGCAGGCGGACACGCGAAGGGCGCCCCCGGTGAAGGGGGCGCCCTCGTCACAGGATCAGGCTGCGCGCGGTGCCGGGGCCTGCGTCAGATCGTGTCCTCGTCGTAGATGTCGTCCTCCGACGGCGAGCGACGCTGGCGGTCGTTCTCGTGCTGCGGCGAGGACGAACGGTCGCGCTGCGGGCGCGACGGGCGCTCCTCCTGCTGCTCACGGTTCTGACCCATGCGCTGGCCGGCCTCCTGCTGGAGACGCTCGGCCTTGTCCTGGAACTGGTCCTTGATGCCCATGTCGGTCACTCCAAGAGTGGTGAGGGGATCGGGGCTCGACCAGCGTGACACGGCCGTGCACGCAGCGCATTTCGATCATCACCCACTGTGGTGGGCCGTCCTCTCCTGCTCGTCGGCGGCGCCTCCGGCGCCCACCAGACCGGGCCTGACCTGGTCGAGACGGTCGTCGAACCGCCGCACCTCGCGGGGCCCGATCGTGCCGATCAGCGTGGGCAGCGCGCCCCGGATCGACTGCATGCCGCGCAGCCACCACTGCCCGTAGACGTGCGCGGAGCGCCGCTCGATGCCGTCCACCAGCCGGTCCACGGCGGGGCCGAGCGGATAGGTCTTGTTGGTCGGCCACGGCAGCCGCTTGCGCAGCTCGCGCATCACGTCGTCCTGGTCGGCGCCGCGCACCATGTCGGTGTCGGTCCACGACAGGTAACCGACGCCCACGTCCACGCCCTTGTGGCCGACCTCGCCGCGCAGGCAGTGCGCGTACGCCTCGACGCCGGACTTGGAGGCGCAGTACGCCGACATCATCGGGGCCGGGGTGAGCGCGGCCAGCGAGGCGATCTGCAGCAGGTAGCCGCGGGTCTCCATCAGCGCCGGCAGGAACGCCCGCGCGGTGACCGCCGAGCCGATCAGGTTGACCTCGATCACCCGCCGCCAGGCGTCGGCGTCGGAGCTGACGAGCGGACCGCCGGTGGCGACGCCCGCGTTGGCGATCACGATGTCGATCCGCCCGAACCGCTCCTTGACCTCGGCGGCCACCTGGTTCATGGCGTCCTGGTCGGTGACGTCGGCGTGCCACCAGTCGCTCTCGGCGTACAGGCGGCCGGAGACCTCCTTGAGCCGCTCCGGCTCGAGGCCCACCAGCGCCACCTTCACGCCGCGCACCGACAGTTTGCGGGCCAGCAGTTCGCCGACGCCCCGCGCGCCGCCGGTGACGACGGCGACCCGCCCTTCCAGGTTGACCTTGCTCATGCCGCGCTCTCCTTCGTCGTGCCGGTCGTGCCGGTCGTGCCCGTCGTACCCGTCGTGCCGGTGTCCCCGGTGCGTGCGTCGGTCCCGGCGCCGATGAGGTGGTCGGCGGCGAGGGCCCTGATGCGGTCGGTGACCACGTCCGGCGCCTCGATCGGCGTCATGTGGCCGAGGCCCGGAAGTTCGGTCACCCGCAGGCAGTCGGGCAGTTCCCGGGCGAGGTTACGGGCGTGCACCGGCGGTGTCAGCCGGTCCGCGCCGCCCACGATCACCTCGGTGGGGAGGTCCAGCATCCGTGCGTCCTCGGTGAGTTCGAGGGTGGACAGGACGTGGGACCAGGCGTGCCGCGCCTTGGTGGGGCAGGCGTGCACCACGCGTGCGCAGGCCTCGACCATCTGCGGCGTCGAAGTGGCGCCCATGGTGCCGTACGTGAGGACCTTCCGGCTGAAGCCGGTGGGCCGGCGGCCGATCGGCAGCGGGGAGCCCAGGATCTGCCCGGTGAGCCAGGTGCGGACGGCTCCGCGCCGGATCGGGAGCACCGTGGACTCCGGCACCAGGTCGCGGGCGCCGGTGGAGCAGAGCAGGACGGCCGCGGCGTGCTCGCGGAAGCCGGGGCGTCCGGCGGCCGCCATGATCGTCATGCCGCCCATGGAGTGCCCGGCGATCACGGCCTTCTCGCCGGGGGCGAGGGTGGCGGCCAGCACCGCCTCGAGGTCGTCGGCGAGCTGCTGGGTGCCGACGGGGGCGTGCAGCGGGCTGCCGCCGTGTCCGCGCTGGTCGTAGGCGACGACCCGGAACCGGTCGGACAGATCGCGTATCTGCGCCGCCCAGAAGGCGACGGAGCAGGTCCAGCCGTGCGCCAGCACGACGGCGGGGGCGCCCTCGGGTCCGTGCACCTCGACGGAGATGCGGGCGCCGTCCGCGGAGAGCGCGGTCAGCTCGCGGGCGGGCGCGGGCGGCTGGTAGCGGCCCAGCGTCTTCAGGTGGTCCAGCGTGCTGCTCATGCGGCGGCCTCCACGGCGGCGGTGGCGCCGGGCCCGGAGTCGGCCTCGGCTGCGGCGGGGGCGGGGCGGACCACGTCGTACTCCAGCAGGTCGACGCGGCGGGTGGCCCTGCGGAACTCGGAGGTGGTGCCCGGCCAGACGGTGGTGTTGCGGCCGGCTGCGTCGAGGTACCAGCTGGTGCAGCCGCCGGTGTTCCACACCGTGCGCTTCATCCGCTCCTGGACGCGGTGGGTCCAGGCGTCCTGCGCCTCGGGCCGCACGTCGAGGGCGGCGCGGCCGCCGAGGACGTCGAGCTGGCGCAGGTAGTCGGCGAGGTAGTTCAGCTGGGCCTCGATCATCAGGATCATCGAGGAGTTGCCGAGCCCGGTGTTGGGGCCGATGACCAGCAGGAAGTTGGGGAAGCCGGCGGTGGTGGTGCCGCGCAGGCCTGCCATGCCGTCCTTCCAGGTCTCCGCGAGGGTCCGTCCGTCGGCGCCGACCGCGCGCTCGGCGATCGGCATGTCGGTGACGTGGAAGCCGGTGCCGAAGACGATCGCGTCGACCTCGGCCTCGGTGCCGTCGGAGGCCACCAGGGTGGAGCCCCTGACCTCGGCCAGGCCGCTCGCCACCACGTCGACATTCGGCTGCGCGAGCGCCGGGTAGTAGGTGTTGGAGAGCAGGATGCGCTTGCAGCCGATCCGGTAGTCCGGGGTCAGCTTGCGACGCAGCTCGGGGTCCTTGACCGCCTTGGCCATGTTGGCCTTGGCGAGCTTCTCGACGACGCCGAGCATGTCGGGGTGCTTGGTGAACGCCTGCACCTGCAGTTCGCGGATGCCCCACAGGACGCCGCGGCGCATCCGGGTGGTGAGCGGGAGGGCGCGGTGGACCTTGCGCTCCAGTCCGCCGATCGGGCGGTCGGCGCGGGGCATCACCCACGGGGGCGTGCGCTGCAGCACGGTGAGCCGGCCGACCTTCGGCTGGATCGCGGGCACGATCTGGATGGCCGAGGCGCCGGTGCCGACCATGGCGACGCGCTTGCCGGTGAGGTCGTAGTCGTGGTCCCAGCGGGCCGAGTGGAAGACCTTGCCGGGGAACGAGTCGAGGCCGGGGACGTCGGGCAGCTTGGGGTCGGAGAGCGGGCCGGTGGCGTTGACCACCACGTCGGCGGTGAGGCTGCCGCTCTTCGTCTCGATGGCCCAGCGCAGCTTCTCGCCGTCCCAGGTCATGCGCTCGACCTCGGAGTCGAAGCGGATGTGGGGGCGCAGGCCGAAGGTGTCGGTCACCTTCTCCAGGTAGGCGTGGATGTGCTCCTGGCCGGAGAAGGCGCGCGGCCAGTCGGGGTTGGGGGCGAAGGAGAACGAGTACAGGTGCGACGGGACGTCGCAGGCGCACCCGGGGTAGCTGTTGTCGCGCCAGGTGCCGCCGATGGCGGAGGCGCGCTCCAGGACGACGAAGTCGGTGACGCCCTCCCGGCGCAGCCGGACCGCGGCGCCGAGTCCGCCGAACCCGGCGCCGATCACCGCCACTCGTACGTGTTCGTGCTCGTAGTCGGCCATCGAGCCGCCTCCCGCGCTGTGTCTGGCTGTTGCTGGTGCCGTGCCGAATTCCGTGTGCCGTGCCGCGGTTCGCCCGGTGACCCTCGCGAACCCTGCCAGTGTTCACTGGCACTGTTGGGAGCGTAGGGCAGTGGCGTACTGATGGGTAGGGGTCCGGGCGAGGAAAGTTACCGACGGTACGGCCTAGGGTGATCGCGTGACGGACGAGGCGGAGACCGTGGGGCACGACACCGTGGGACACGACGGGGGGCGGGAGTACCGCGCGGAGGAACTGGCGCGACTGGCCGGCATCACCACGCGCACCCTCCGCTTCTACCGCGAGCGCAGGCTGCTGGCGCCGCCGCGGCGGGAGGGGCGGATCGCCTGGTACGACGACCGCCACCTGGCGCGGCTGCGCACCATCGCGGCCCTGCTGGAGCGGGGCCACACCCTGAGCGGCATCGCCGAGCTGGCGGAGGCCTTCGAACACGGCCGGGGCGTAGGCGAGTTGCTGGGCGTGGCCCCCACCGAGGAGACGCCGGTGCGGCTCTCGCCGGAGGAACTGGCGGAACGCTTCGCCGGCGAGGTGTCCCCGGAGAACCTGGTCGCGGCGATGGAGCTCGGCTATGTCGCCGTCGACGGCGAGGAGTTCGTGCACATCAGCCGGAACCTGCTGGACGTGTCGTCCGCCCTGGTCCGGGAGGGCATCCCGCTCGCCGCGGTCCTGGAGGCGGGACGGCGGGTGCGCGAGCACGCCGACGCCATCGCGGACCTCTTCGCCGACCTGATCGGCGCCCACGCCCCCGAGGAGGACGCCCAGCGCCTGCGCCCCCTGGCGCGCAGCGTGGTCCAGGCGGAGCTCTCGCTCGCCCTCGACCGGCGGCTCCGCAAGCCGTAGCCGCGGGCCGGGCCCGCCGGCCGCCCTACTGCGAGACCAGCTGCACCACTCCCGCGATCATCAGCACGGGTCCCAGGATCGCGAAGAAGCCCCCCATCGCGCGCGCCAGGACCTGCTGAGCGTGCCGGTCGGCGGCCGCCGGCGGCCTTCCGCGCCCGTAGGCGTCGTACCTGTCCTGCTGCTGCTGGACGCTCCAGTCCGCCGGGACGGCGGGCCTGAGGACGAGGAGCAGGCCCGTCAGCCCCGCGAAGCCCCCGAAGAGCAGCAGCACGACCGCCCACTCGTGGGAGGAGATCGGCCGGCCGGCCAGACTCGTGAGTGCGTGCAAGGGAACCTCCCGCGGTCGCCGAGCAGTTGGCACGCACCATACACACGAGCTTCCGCGGCCACCTCCCGCCGGAAGCCGCCTCGACGGTCCCGCTCCTCCGAACTCGCGCCCCGTACAACCCTCCAGCCCCTTCAGGTGTCTTCCGTGCGCCGTCCGGTGCGGGGCCGCCCCTCACCCGGCAACCTCGCGCTCCGCGTGTCCTGGAGGATTCCCCATGCGCAAACGCCACCTGCTGATGTCCGCCGCCCTGCTGGCCTGCGGCCTCACCCCGCTCACCGCGGCGGGCGCCCAGGCCGCCGCCGGCACCCACGGCGACATCGACAAGGACGGGTACCGGGACGTGGTCGTCTCCGCCCCGGACGCCACCGTCTCGGGCCGTGCCAGGGCCGGCGCGGTGGTCATCCTGTACGGCGGCGCCCGGGGCGTCGACCCGAAGCGGCGCACCGTGCTGACGCAGAACTCCACCGGCATACCCGGCTCCGCCGAGACGGGCGACCGCTTCGGCGCCTCCGTGGTGGTCCACGACCTGAACGCCGACGGATACGGCGACCTGGTCGTCGGCGCCCCCGGCGAGGAGGTCGCCGGGGACGTGGGCGGCGGTTCGGTCACCGTCGTGTGGGGGTCGGCGTCCGGCCCGGTGAAGGCGAAGACGGTCCCCGACCCCTGGCCGTACGAGCACGACGCGTTCGGCGGGACCCTGGCGGTGGGCACGTTCGGCTCCCTCAACCCGGTCAACGGCGGCGCACTGTCGATCGCCGTCGGCGCCAACGACTCGTCCGTCACCTTCGCGCCGGCGGACCTGTCCGCGTCCTCCGGCACCAGCGGCACCGGGAGCGACTTCAACCCGGGCCACGGTGTCGTCGCCCTGACCGTCCTGGACCAGCCCAGCTCCGACGACGGCCTCGTCATCCACGGCCGCGGCTACGGGCAGGGCGGCTGGGGCTACGACGGGTACGGCGACGACCCCCGCGCGCAACTGGTCCGCCCCGGCGGCTTCATGCCCGCCGCCCTGCCGGCGGGCACCAGCTCCGCGGTCGGCGATCTCGACGGCAACGGCTCCCTCGACCTCGTCGTCGGCAACCCCGAGGACCCCTCGCAGAGCCCCGGCACCGCGCTCGGCGGCCAGGTCACCGTCTACTTCGGGATCACCTACGACGGCACGCCCAGCTCCGTGCGGACCATCACCCAGGACACCGCGGGCGTCCCCGGCGCGGGTGAGGCGGGCGACCGCTTCGGCGCCTCGGTCGCCATCGGCGACACCGACAAGGACGGCCGGGCCGACCTGGTGATCGGCGCCCCGGGCGAGAACGGCTCGGCCGGAGCCGTCACCGTCGTCCGCGGCGCCACGGACGGCCTGGACACCGCCCACGCCCGCACCTGGATGCAGAGCAGCGCCGGCGTCCCAGGCGCCGCCGAGGCCGGGGACGCCTTCGGCACGGCCGTCCAGCTCGTCGACGTGAACAAGGACGGCAGCGCGGACCTGCTGGTCGGTGCTCCGGGCGAGAACGACCGGACGGGTGGCCTATGGGTGCTGCGCGGTTCGGCCTCCTCCGTCACCGCGACCGGCTCGGTCTCCGTCACCCCCGGCAGCGTGGGGCTCGGCACGGCCGGCGCCGCACGCTTCGCGCACGTGGTGACCGGCCGATGAGTTCCCTCCGCCCCGACGCCGCCCAGCCCTTCGTCCGTTCCTCCGGCGCCACGTCCCCCCTACCAGGAGCAGCCATGCCGTCCCGTCGGTCCACCGTGCCCCGTCCGCCCGCGTCCGGCCGGAGGACGGGCGGAACGCCGCGCGCCGCGCTCGTCGCCGCGGCCGCGCTCTGCGCGGCGGCCACGTCGGCCCTCCCCGCCGCACCGGCCGCGGCCGCCTCCCCCTACCGGGGCGCCAACACCGCCGCCGTGCAGGACGACTTCAACGGTGACGGCTACCGCGGCCTGGCCGTCGGCGCGCCCGGCGCCGCGGCCGGTTCCGTCGACGCGGCGGGCGCGGTCGTGGTGTTCTACGGTTCCGCGACCGGCGTCACCGCCTCCCGCCGCACCGTCGTCACGCAGGCGACGACCGGCGTCCCCGGCACCCCGGAGGCGTGGGACGGCTTCGGCTCGTCCGTCACCTCCGCCGACCTCGACCGGGACGGCTACGCCGACCTGCTCGTCGGCACACCGAACGAGTCCGCGGGGACCATGGCGGGCACCGGAGCGCTCACCGTCGTCTGGGGCGGATCCGCGGGCCTGAAGGGCGGCGCCACAGTTCCGACCCCGACCGGCCTGGACGAGGGCTGCGGCTTCGCCGCCGGCGTCGCGGCGGGAGACGTCACCGGCGACGGGGCGCCCGACCTCGGGGTCACCGGCCGGTGCGGCGCCACCACGTACACCGGCCCCTTCACCCGCACCGGGGCCCCGGCGTCCCGGGCGTTCGTGATGGACCTCGGCACCAACCGGGGCGTCGTCATCGGTGACGTGAACGGGGACGGAAGGGCCGAACGGTTCTGGCTGCCGGGCCCGATGGACGGAGACGCCTCCGGACCGGTGCACCGGGAGAACCACCCCGGCTCCTACACCGCTCTCCCCCTCGCCGACGGCCTCACGGGCCGGATCGGCGACATCGACGGCGACGGTTACGGCGACCTGGTCACCGGCGTCCCGTACGACGCGTCGCTGACGTCCGGGGAGACGCCCGCCCACCGCGGTGGCGAAATCCAGGTCCTCTACGGCGGCCCGCTGGGCATCACTCCCGACCAGAAGCCCCAGGTCTTCCACCAAGCCACCGCCGGCGTGCCCGGTGCGGCCGAGGACGGCGACATGTTCGGGTCCTCGCTCAGCGTCGGCGACGTCGACGGCGACAGGTACGCCGACGTCCTGATCGGCGCCCCGGGCGAGGCCGTCGGCTCCCGGAGCTACGCCGGCTCCACGACCCTGCTGCGCGGGTCGGCCGCCGGCCTGACCGCGGCCGGCTCCACGTCCCACTCCCAGGACACCGCCGGGGTGCCCGGCGCCGCCGAGGCCGGCGACATGTTCGGCGGGTCCGTCCACCTCAGCGACCTGAACAAGGACGGCCGCGCGGAAACCGTCGTGGGCGTGCCGAACGAGAACGCGTACGGCGTGGTGTGGCTCGCCAAGGGCGCCGCGTCCGGCCCGGTGGCCGGCGGCTCCGCGACCATCAGCGGCAACGGGGTCGGTCTCACCCGCCGCTACGCGGACCTCAGGTTCGGCGAGGCCCTGCCCGGCGCCCGCTCCACGGTCTGACCCGTACCCCCCGGCCGGGCGCACTCCGCCCGGCCCGGGGCGGCCGCGGACGGGAGCGGCCAGCCCCGGAAACGACGAAGATCCCGACCGATCGTGAGATCGGCGGGATCTTGTCGTGCAGGTGGACCTGAGGGGATTCGAACCCCTGGCCCCCTCGATGCGAACGAGGTGCGCTACCGGACTGCGCCACAGGCCCTTGCAACGAGTGAAACTCTAGCATCCCCGTCCGGGTGGTTGGAAATCCGTTCCGCGCGATCCCCGCAGGCCGGAAGCCGGTCCGTCCGCCGGTTCACTCGTTGGCCGCCCGCGGCCGGTCCCGGTCACCCTCGGCGTACTGGTCGAAGAGCGGGGTGCGGCCCCGCCCACGGCCCCGGCGGCCGCCGGAACGGCCGCGGGGCTCCGGGTGGGCCTGGGGCTCCTCGGCCGCGGACGCGTCGGACGCCTCGGCCTCCCCGGCGGCGGCCTGCGGCTCCGCGGGCTGGTCGTGGCGCTGCGCGCCGACCGCGGCGCGGGCGGAGCTCCAGGCGTCGTCGGTGAGGTCGACGTCGGAGGTGGCGCGCGGGGCGACCGGCGCGGTGACGTAGGTCGGCAGCGGGACCGGCACCGGCTCCCAGCTGTCGGAGGGACCCGCCTCCCGCTCGGGCTCGCGCTGCTGGTCGACCCACTCGGCGTGGTCGGTCTGCTCGATGAGGGCGAGCCGGTCGGCGGCGAGCGAGGAAAGCGTGGCCGGCCCGGGGTCGTGGCCCTCGGGCTCCGGCACGCCGTCGCCGGGACGGCCGGCGGGCCGCTGGACGCCAGGAACGTGCCCGGGCCCGCGCGGGATGCGCTCGGTGCCGCGCTCGGGGTCCGCCGCGGGCGACGGGCGCGGACGACGGCGTCCGCCGCGCTCGCGCTCCCGCTCACGGCCCCGCTCGCGCACGCGCCGCGCCGCCTCCTCGGCCTGACCGCGGTCCATGCGGTAGGCGAAGCGGCGGCGTTCCTGGGTGCGGAGGTAGGCGATGTAGACGCTGAGCAGCACGGCCGGCAGGGCCGGCGCCCAGAGGAAGGCGACACCGCCGACCGCGGCGGCGACCGCGCCGACGCTGAAGGCGACGAACAGCAGGGTGATGGTGCGGCGTCTGCGCGCCATCACCTTCGAGCGCGCGATCTTCGCCCGCGCCGCCTCCGCCTTCCGCTCCGCGGCCGCCCGGGAGGCCCGGTCGAGGCGGTCGGGCCGCTCCAGGCGCTCCGTGCGGGCCAGGTGCTCGGCGCTGGCCAGGTGCTCGGCGCGGTCCGGGCGGTCGGGCCGCTGCGCACCCGGCCCCGGATCGCCCGGGGCCGCCTCATGGCCGGGCCGCCTGCCCGCCGGGGGACCCTCGCCCCGTCGCCGGACGCCGGAAGCCTCACCACGGCGCTGCTCCGGCCCGGCGGGGCGCGGATCGTCCGGGGGTACGGCGAAGGCCCGGACGTCGACCGAGTCGGTCACGGCGTCCGGGTCGACCGTGTCGGCCGCGGGCTCCGCCTCGTCGGAGGAGCGCGCGAGGTCCTTGGCGTAACGGCGCTCCATCCCCGCTCTTCCGGACAGCAGCCGGATGGCGGTGCTGAAGCGTTCCGTCGGACGGGCCTCGTTCAGCTCGTCCTGCCTACGGAGCCACATCGGCACCAAGTAGGCGGCCCAGGCCCCGACAATGACTGCGTAGATGAGGCCGCTGCTGCTCACGGTCACACGGTAGAGCGGTTTGGGTGAGGCCATCTGCCAATTCACACGGTGTGTCGCACGATCTGGCTGATATTTCGAGCCTTTAGGCGACCGATGTGATCACAGACCGCCGGAAGCATGAATTCCTGCACCCAAATGTGAGCGCAACGGACCCAAATTCGAACACTTATTCAATTACCGTTGGCCGGGTGCCTTCTCGGCCCTCTCTCAGGGCGTGCGGCCCCTCAGCCTGGACAGACGCGTCAGCATCCCTTCGGGGACCTCTTCCGCGGTGAGCGCGTAGACGAGGTGGTCGCGCCAGTCCCCGTCGATGTGCAGATAGCGCGGCCGCAGCCCTTCCTCGCGGAATCGCAGTTTCTCCACCACCCGGCGGCTCGGGCCGTTCTCCGGGCGAATGCAGACCTCCAGGCGGTGCAGTCCCACCGAGCGGAAGCTGTGGTCCGCGGCGAGCGCGACCGCCGTCGGCATCACCCCGCGGCCGGCCACCGCCTGGTCCACCCAGTAGCCGATGTTCCCCGAGCACATGGAGCCCCAGGTGATGCTGCCGACCGTCAACTGCCCGGCCAGGCGCCCCCGGTACTCGACGACCCAGGGCATCATGCGGCCCTCCCGCGCCTCGGAGCGCAGGTGACGGACCATCTGCCGGAAGGTGGGCCGGTGGGTGACCGGGCCGCCCGGCATCGGCGGCGGGATGGTCGCCTCCCAGCGGCGCAGCCAGTCGCGGTTGCGGCGGTTCACCTCGCGCCAGTCGCCCTGGTCGCGCATACGCATCGGCCGCAGCCGGACGTCACCGTGTTCCAGGACCACGGGCCAGAGCAGGCCGTTCAGCTCGCACCCCCGGAGGACGGGCCCCCCGACGGCGCGGAGGAGGAGGGGTGGTCCCCGCCGCGGAGCTGGTCCACGGCGTGCGTGAGCAGGTCGCCGAGAACGGCGAGGCCGTCCTTCACCCCGCCGGTGGACCCGGGCAGGTTGACGATCAGCGTGTGCCCCGCGACGCCCGCGATCCCCCGCGAGAGCGCCGCCGTGGGCACCTTCCCGCGGCCCTGGGCGCGGATCGCCTCGGGGATGCCGGGGACCTCGTACGCCACGACCCGGCGGGTCGCCTCGGGGGTGCGGTCGGTGGGCGAGACGCCGGTGCCGCCGGTGGTGAGCACCACGTCGTAGCCGGCCGCGGCGGCGTCCCGCAGCGCGGCCTCCACCGGGTCGCCGTCGGGGACCACCACGGGCCCGTCCACGGCGAACCCGAGCGCCTCCAGGCCCGTCCTCAGCAGCGGCCCGCCGCGGTCCTCGTAGACCCCGGCCGCGGCCCGGTTGGAGGCGGTGACGACCAGCGCCCGGTACCCCTGCGGGCCGTCCTCCCGCGGGCCGCTCACGCCCGCCTCCACTCGCCGGACTTGCCGCCGGTCTTCTCCTCGACCCGCACGTCGGTGATGACGGCGCCCTTGTCGACCGCCTTGACCATGTCGACGACGGTGAGCGCGGCGACGGTGACGGCGGTCAGCGCCTCCATCTCCACCCCCGTGCGGTCGGTGGTCCTCACCGTGGCGGTGATCTCGACGGCGTCGTCGGCGACGGCGAGGTCGAGCTTCACCCCGGAGAGGGCCAGCGGATGGCACAGCGGGATCAGTTCGGGCGTCTTCTTCGCGCCCATGATCCCGGCGATCCGCGCGGTCGCGAGGGCGTCCCCCTTGGGCACGCCCTCACCGCGCAGCAGCTCCACCACGCGCGGGTGGACGAGGACCCGGCCGCTCGCGCGGGCGGTGCGGGCGGTCACGTCCTTCCCGGAGACGTCGACCATGCGGGCGGCGCCCGCCTCGTCGATGTGGGTCAGTCGGTCCTGCGTACCCATGCGGAAGGCGTCCTTAGTCGTTCAGGGCTGCTGCCGTGCGCTGCCGTGCGAGGTGTGCACGGCGATGCGCGACACGGTACCGCCAGGATCCGTCCGTCAGCCGAGCAGGACCACCTCGACGTCGTCGCCGGGCTCCAGCGAGGTGACGTCCTCGGGTACGACGATCAGCGCGTTCGCCTGGGCCAGCGCGCCGACCAGGTGGGAGCTCGCACCGCCCACCGGGGTGACCCGGTCGCCGTCGAGGCGCCCGCGCAGGAACTGGCGGCGGCCCCGGGGCGAGGAGAGCGCCTTGCCGGCGTCGAGGGCGGCCCGGGCGCGCGGCCGGTGCAGCTGGTCCTCGGGCAGGCCCATCAGGGCCCGGATCACCGGGCGGACGAAGATCTCGAAGGAGACGAACGAGGAGACCGGGTTGCCCGGCAGGGTGAGCACCGGCGTGTGGTCGGGCCCGATCAGCCCGAAGCCCTGCGGCTTGCCGGGCTGCATGGCGACGCGCCGGAAGTCCACGCCGGCGGCGGCCGGCTCCGCGCCGCCGTGCTCGCCGTCGCCTTCCTCGCCGTCCCCGGCCTCGAGCCGCGCCGGTTCGGGTGCGGTGAGCGCCTCCTTGACCACGTCGTAGGCGCCCACGCTGACGCCTCCGCTGGTCACCAGCAGGTCGGCGCGCACCAGTTGGTCGTCGACGCTGGTGCGCAGGGTCTCCGCGTCGTCGGCCACCGCCCCCACCCGGTAGGCGATCGCGCCGGCCTCCCGGGCGGCGGCGGTGAGCGCGAAGCTGTTGGAGTCGTGGATCTGCCCGGGCTTCAACGGCTCGCCGGGCGGCACCAGTTCGCTGCCGGTGGAGAGGACCACGACGCGCGGCCGGGGCCGCACCTTCGCGGTGGCCCGGCCCACCGAGGCGAGCAGGGCGAGCTGGGCGGGCCCGAGGACGGTGCCGGCGGCGAGGGCGCGGTCGCCCGCCTTCATGTCGCTGCCGGCCCGGCGGACGTGTGCCCCGGCCTCGGCGCCCTGGTAGACCCGGACCTGCCCGGAGGCGCCCTCGGGCGCCTTGCTGCGGGCCTTCATGCCGGTGGCCGGCCCGCCCCCGAGACCCCCGTCGGTCCACTCGACGGGCACGACGGCCTCGGCGCCGGGCGGCAGCGGCGCGCCGGTCATGATGCGGGCGGCCTGCCCCGGGCCCACCTTCAGCCCGGGGGCCTGACCGGCCGCCACGTCCCCGACCACCTCGAGGACCGCGGGGAACTCCCCGCTCGCACCCGTCACGTCCGCGACGCGCACCGCGTAGCCGTCCATCGAGCTGTTGTCGAAGGGCGGCAGGGAGACCGGCACCGTCACGTCCTCGACCAGGACGCAGCCCTGGGCGTCGAGCAGCTGCAGCTCGATCGGCTCGAGGGGGCGGACGGTGGACAGGATGTCCTCGAGGTGCTCCTCCACCGTCCACAGGCGGTCCTCCTGCGACGGCGACGCGGTGCTGCGGGGTGCGGTGGTGCTCAAGTCCGTTACATCTCCTCGGCTACGAATCGGCGGAGCCAGGTCCGGAAGTCCGGCCCCAGGTCCTCACGTTCGCATGCCAGTCGGACAATCGCACGCAGATAGTCGCCTCGGTCTCCGGTGTCATAGCGGCGGCCCTTGAAGACCACGCCGTGGACGGGGCCGGCGATGCTCTCGTCGGCCGCCAGGTGCTGGAGGGCGTCGGTCAGCTGGATCTCGCCGCCGCGTCCCGGCGCGGTGTGCCGCAGCACCTCGAAGATGCCCGGGTCGAGGACGTACCGGCCGATGACGGCGTAGGCGGACGGCGCGTCCGCGGGATCGGGCTTCTCCACCAGGCCGGTCACCCGGGTGACGTCGGCGTCCTTGGTGCACTCGACGGCGGCGCAGCCGTAGAGGTGGATCTGGGCCGGGTCGACCTCCATCAGCGCCACGACGCTGCCGCCGTACTCCCCCTGGACCTCGATCATGCGGGAGAGCAGCGGGTCGCGCGGGTCGATCAGGTCGTCGCCGAGGAGGACCGCGAACGGCTCGTCGCCGACGTGCGGGGCGGCGCAGAGCACCGCGTGGCCGAGGCCTCTGGGGTCGCCCTGGCGGACGTAGTGGATGGTGGCGAGGTCGGTCGGCTCCTGTACGCGGGCCAGCCGGTCGTTGTCGCCCTTGCGCGCGAGGGCGTTCTCCAGCTCGTAGTTGCGGTCGAAGTGGTCCTCGAGGGGGCGCTTGTTGCGGCCGGTGACCATCAGCACGTCCCGCAGGCAGGCCTGGACGGCCTCCTCGACGACGTACTGGATCGCCGGCTTGTCGACGACCGGGAGCATCTCCTTGGGCGTCGCCTTGGTGGCCGGCAGGAACCGCGTGCCGAGACCGGCCGCCGGGATGACAGCCTTACTGATCCGAGGATGTGCCTTCATCATGTTCGCAACCATATCCATTGAGTTGTACGGAATCGGTAGCTCCATTCGATTCCACGTCATATGGCTGCATTCGGGCGGAAAACTGAACCGATCGTGCGGCCGGGAAGCGGTGGGAGACACCGCGGTGGGAGACAACAGTGACTGAAGAGGATGCCAAGCGAAGGTTGCGCGCGGAGATCCTTGCGGCAAGGAGAAGGTTGACGGACGACGAGCGCCGTGCGGCCGGGCGCGCGCTGGCGGCGCGAGCCCTGGAGCTGCCGGAGCTGGCGCGGGCGCGGACGGTCGCGGCGTACGTCTCGGTGGGCTCCGAGCCGGAGACCCGTGCGCTGCTGGACGCCCTGCGCGGACGCGGCGTGCGGGTGCTGCTCCCGGTGCTGCGCGAGGACGACGACCTGGACTGGGGGGAGTACCGCGGCGCGGACGCGCTGGTGGCGCGGCCGCTGGGGGCGGGGCGGATGACGCTGCTGGAACCCGGCGGCGCGCCGGACGGCGTCGAGGCGGTGCTCGCCGCGGACGTGGTCCTCCTGCCGGGGCTCGCGGTGGACCGCGGCGGGCTGCGGCTCGGCCGCGGGGGCGGCTCCTACGACCGGGTCCTCGCCCGCCTGGACGCGGCGGGCGCCGCCCCGGCGCTGGTGGTCCTCCTGCACGACGCCGAGCTGCGCGACACGGTCCCCGCCGAACCTCACGACCGCCCCGTCACCGCAGCGGTCACCCCTTCGGGCCTGCACCGCTTCGGCTGACCGTACGCGGGCGCCTGACGCGGGCCTCGCGCCCCCACACCGCGGCCCGGGCCCCGCGCCGCCGCGCCCGGGAACGCCGCCGGGGCGGCTCCCCCGTGGGGGAACCGCCCCGGTGTCGTGGGCCCGGCGGGCGCGGAGTCACGGCTTCAGCGTGAGCGTCTCCTCCGTGACCCGCTTCACCGCGGCCGCGGAGAACGGCCAGTCGTACAGCTCCCCCTTCGCCCACGCGTCCGTCTGGTCCACGTAGTGCGAGCTGTACGCGTGCCCGGACGCGCCCGTGAGGTTGATCCACTTCGACTTGTCGAGGTCGGCGAGGTTCACCACCATCCGCATGGACGGCACCCAGACCACCCCGTACCCGCCTGCCGCGTTCCACCCCGTGGCGTCGACGGTGGACTCGCCGCCGCCGAGCTCCCAGGGTCCGCGGTTGAGCATGTGCTGCAGGAAGCCCGGACCGGCCGTGCCCAGGGTCTGGTTCTTCAGGTACAGCGTGTGCAGCCGGCCCCAGCTCCAGCTGTCCATGTCCTTGCCGAGCTTCGCCGTCAGCTCCCACCGCGCGTCGACCATGGCCCGCTCGAGCAGCTTGTCCCGGTCGTTCTTCGCGCCCTCGCGGCCGTTGAGCGACTTACCGGTGGTCCACCACTCGCTGTCCTCGTCCTCCATCAGGTTCCGCACGACCTCGAACCACCGGTCGCCGCCGTCCGGCTGCGCCTGCGTGGCGCTGCGCCGGCCGCACTCGCGGACCTTGTCCGCCTCCTCGGCGGGACCGGTGGTGTTCACCGGCTCCACCCACAGGCACTGGCCCTCGACCCGCAGCTCCTTGGGCAGCTTGTTGCCGAACGCCAGCTTCAGGATGTTGCGCCACACCGCGTTGAAGTACGCGGCGGCCGCCGAGTCCGGGGTCTGGGTGCGGTCCCAGCTCTCCAGCAGCTCCTGCGCGTCGCGGACGTCGTCGTCCTTCGGGTCGATCTTCAGCAGCTCGGGCACCAGCAGCTTGGCGATCGCGCTGCTGCTGTCGGTCTGCATCTCCCGCATGTCCTCGGTGGAGACCTTGCCGCCGCCCTCGATCTTCGCCTTGACCAGGTCGTTGATCCGCTGGCTGCGCGCGCCGTAGGACCAGTCGCCGGTCAGCAGGTACGGGTAGGCGTCCTCGTCGACCACGGCCTGGTTGGCGGTGACGATGTAACCGCGCTCCGGGTTGAACTCGAAGGGCAGCTCGTCCTGGTCGATCCAGCCGGTCCAGCGGGCGGCGCGGTCCCAGCCGGGCGCCGGGAGCGCGCCGTCGTAGCCCTCGGCGCGGACGGGGATGCGGCCCGGCAGCTGGTAGCCGATGTTCTTCCGGTCGGCGTAGACGAGGTTCTGCGAAGGCACCTCGAACAGCTGGGCGGCCTTGCGGAACTCCTGCCAGTTGCGCGCCGTGTTGATGGCGAAGACGGCGTCCATGGTGGTGCCCGGGTCGAGCGCGGTCCACCGCAGCGAGACCCCGTAGCCGTCGCCCCGGTCGGGGGCGGCGGCCTTCACGCCGGCCTTCCTGCCGACCTGGACGAGTTCGTCGTCGCGGTCGGACAGGAGCGGGCCGTTGTTGGTCTCGCGCACCACGATCTTCTTGTCCGCCCCGCCGGCGACCTTGATGGTCTCCTCACGGCTGCGGAACGGGACGGTCTTCCCGTCGTACTGGTAGCCCTCGCGGGTGACCTTCTGCAGGTACAGGTCACTGACGTCCACACCCGAGTTGGTCATGCCCCAGGCGATCTGCGCGTTGTGGCCGATGACCACGCCGGGCATGCCGGAGAAGGTGTAGCCGGAGACGTCGTAGCGGCAGCTCTCGGAGACGGTGCGGCAGTGCAGGCCCATCTGGTACCAGACCGAGGGCAGCGCGGGCGACAGGTGCGGGTCGTTGGCCAGCAGCGGCGCCCCGCCCACGGTGTGCTTCCCGGCGATCACCCAGGAGTTGGAACCGATGCCGTTGCCGTTGACGCCGACCGCGGTGGGCAGTTCGTCGAGCGCGCCGTAGAGACCGGCGAGCTGGCTCTGCAGCCCGGCCTGGTCCTCCGCCGCGACCCCCGGCAGCCCGGCGGCGCCGCCCTGGCCCTGCTGGTTCCCGGTGGCCTCCTGGTTCCCGGTGGCCTGCTGGTTCCCGGTGGCCTGCTGGTTCCCGGTGGCCTGCTGGCTCGCGGTGGCCTTCTGGTCCCAGGTGCCGGTGGCCTGCGAGTAGGCGCCCTCCTGCACGATCGTCCGGTTCCGTTCGAACGGGTAGCCCGGGTACAGGTCGGCGATCTGCCGCGCGTCGAGCCTGCTGGTCATCAGCGAACGGTCGATCTCGTCCTGCATGTTGCCGCGCAGGTCCCAGGCCATCGCCTTGAGCCAGGCCACCGAGTCGACCGGGGTCCACGGCTCCGGCGTGTAGTCGCCGGTGAGCGCGAGCGCCGCGTACTCCAGGGAGAGTTCGTCGCCCTCACGGTCGCCGAGGTAGGCGTTGACGCCCTTGGTGTAGGCCTGCAGGTACTTCTTGGTGGAGGCCGACAGCTTCTTGTCGTACTCCTGCTGCGCGACCCGGCGCCAGCCGAGGGTGCGCAGGAACTCGTCGGTGCCGACCTGGCTCGCGCCGAACATCTCGGAGAGCCGGCCCGCGGTCAGGTGGCGGCGCACGTCCATCTCGTAGAACCGGTCCTGCGCCTGGACGAAGCCCTGCGCCATGAACAGGTCTTCCTCGGAGTCGGCGTAGACGTGCGGCACGCCCTGGCCGTCGCGCCGGACCTCGACCGGGCCGGACAGGCCCTTGAGGGTCAGCGACCCGCTGGTCTGCGGGAACGAGGCACGGACGGTGCTGACCGTCCAGTACCCGCCGTAGACCAGGCCGCCTATGAGCGCGAGGACGACGAGAAGGACCAGGAGTCGGGCTTTGCGCCCCTTCTTCCTGCCGGACTTGCCGGGCTGCTGACCGGAAGAGGCGGTGGTGTTGGGGGGCATCGCTGTCCTTGCTGTCCTCACGCGAGCGGCGGGGCGGGCGGTGGTCAGTTCTGGGCGCGGCGGCGTGGCCCGACGTCGCGCTGGAGCAACGATAGGCGCACGGGGCGCGGCGGCTTGACGCGGCGTCTGTGAACCCGTGGCATCAAGCGAGCGCGGTGTCCACGGTGTCCCGTTCGTCCCGGTGCGACCCCCGGCGAAGCACTCCGGCGGGGCGCGGAATGGCGAAAGCGCGTCAAGAAAGCGTCAAGAGTTAGGTAAGGTAACGAAAGACCTGCCGCTGCCGCCCCGTTCTCGCACGGGGCCGTTCGCAGCACCCCGGTTCACAGCACCTCGGTTCACAGCACCTCGGTTCGCAGCACCTCGGAGGGAAGGGAAGGGCGCCAACTGACTGTCGACCACCTCAACCAGCTTCTGCTCGGCGCCTCGCTCGTCCTCCTGGTGGCCGTGGCCGCCGTGCGCGTGTCCTCGCGCAGCGGGCTCCCGAGCCTCCTCGTCTACCTCGGCATCGGCATCGCGCTGGGCTCCGACGGCATCGCGGGCATCGAGTTCGACAACGCCGCGCTGACCCAGGTCATCGGCTACGCGGCCCTGGTCGTGATCCTCGCCGAGGGCGGCCTGGGCACCAAGTGGGGCCAGATCAAACCGGTGCTGCCGTCCGCCGCCGTGCTGGCCTCGGCCGGCGTCGCGGTGAGCGTGGCGGTCACCGCAGCCGCCGCCCACTACCTGGCCGGACTGGAGTGGCGGCAGGCGCTGATCGTGGGCGCGGTGGTCTCCTCGACCGACGCGGCGGCGGTCTTCTCGGTGCTGCGCCGGATCCCCCTGCCGTCCCGCATCACCGGCACCCTGGAGGCCGAGTCGGGCTTCAACGACGCCCCGGTGGTCATCCTGGTCGTCTCCTTCTCCACCACCGGGCCGGTCGAGCACTGGTACCTGCTGCTCGCGGAGATGGCGATGGAGCTGGCGATCGGCGCGGCCGTGGGCCTGGCGGTCGGCTGGCTGGGCGCCTGGGGGCTGCGGCGGGTCGCGCTGCCCGCCTCCGGCCTCTACCCCATCGCCGTGATGTCGATGGCGGTGACGGCCTACGCGGCGGGCGCCATCGCGCACGGCAGCGGCTTCCTCGCCGTCTACCTGGCGTCGATGGTGCTGGGCAACGCCCGGCTGCCGCACCACCCGGCCACCCGCGGCTTCGCCGACGGGCTCGGCTGGATCGCGCAGATCGGCATGTTCGTGCTGCTCGGCCTGCTGGTCAACCCGCGGGAGCTGGGCGACGACATCCTGCCCGCGCTGGTGATCGGACTGGTCCTGACGATGGTGGCGAGGCCGCTGAGCGTGATCGCCTGCCTGTCGCCGTTCCGGGTACCCTGGCAGCAGCAGGCGCTGATGTCGTGGGCGGGCCTGCGGGGCGCGGTGCCGATCATCCTGGCCACCATCCCGATGGTGGCCGGGGTGGAGGGCAGCCGCCGGATCTTCAACATCGTCTTCGTGCTGGTCGTGGTCTACACGCTGATCCAGGGTCCGACGCTGCCCTGGCTGGCCCGCAAGCTGCGCCTGGGCGACGACAACGAGGCCTCCGACCTGGGCATCGAGTCCGCGCCCCTGGAGCGGCTGCGCGGGCACCTGCTCTCGCTGACCGTGGACCGGGACTCCCGGATGCACGGCGTCGAGGTCGGCGAGCTGCGGCTGCCGGTGGGCGCCTCGGTGACCCTGGTGGTCCGGGCCGGCGCCTCCTTCGTGCCGTCCCCCGCCACGGTGCTCCAGCGGGGCGACGAGCTGCTGGTGATCGCCACCGACCAGGTGCAGGACGCCGCCGAGCGGCGCCTGCGGGCGGTGGCCCGGGGCGGAAAGCTGGCCGGCTGGCTGGGCACTTCGGGCGCGGCCCGGTGAGGGTGCGGCGGGGTGTGCGCGAGGCGGTCGTTCAGTGGTTTCGGTCACCGGACGGGGTGCGGCAGTGGACTGACGGCGTGGAATGCGTCAAGATGGATCGTCGTTAGCACTCATTGAGTGAGAGTGCCAGGAGGAAGACAGTGCCGACCTACCAGTACCAGTGCACCGAGTGCGGCGAGGGCCTCGAGGCGGTGCAGAAGTTCACCGACGACGCCCTGACCGAGTGCCCGAACTGCCAGGGCCGCCTGAAGAAGGTGTTCTCGGCCGTCGGCATCGTCTTTAAGGGCTCCGGGTTCTACCGCAACGACAGCCGGGGCTCCTCGTCGAGCAGCTCCCCGGCCGCGAAGTCCGGCTCCTCGAGCACGGGCTCGAGCGCGTCGGCCTCGGCCTCCTCCTCGACGTCGGGTTCGTCCACGTCGTCGACGTCGGCCCCGGCCGCCTCGTCGGCCTCGGCCTCGACGTCCTCGTCGAGCAGCAGCTCGGCCGCCTGACCCACCACGCCTCGCGGGCCCCGCTCCGTTTCCGGTCGTCACCGGGACCGGAACGGGGCCTTCGCGCGTCCGTCGTGGGGTCGGGGCCGTGTCGGTCCCCGTGGCGGAGGGCCTAGGGTTCGGGCCATGGTGAACACGGTGAGCGCCGAGATCGGCGTGATCGGCGGGTCCGGCTTCTACTCGTTCCTCGACGACGTGACCGAGGTCGCGGTCGACACCCCCTACGGGCCGCCCAGCGACTCGCTGTTCGTCGGCGAGATCGCCGGCCGCCGCGTGGCGTTCCTGCCCCGGCACGGCCGCGGGCACCACCTGCCGCCGCACCGCATCAACTACCGCGCCAACCTCTGGGCGCTGCGGTCGGTGGGCGTCCGGCAGGTCCTCGGTCCCTGCGCGGTCGGCGGTCTGCGGCCCGAGTACGGGCCGGGCACGCTGCTGGTGCCCGACCAGCTGGTGGACCGCACCAAGTCCCGGGCCGGCACCTACTTCGACGGGCTCCCCCTTCCCGACGGCACCGTTCCCCAGGTCGTCCACGTCTCCCTCGCCGACCCCTACTGCCCCTCCGGGCGGGCCGTCGCCCTCAAGGCGGCGCGCGGCCGCGACTGGGAGGCCGTCGACGGCGGGACCCTGGTGGTGATCGAGGGGCCCCGCTTCTCGACCCGCGCCGAGTCCCGCTGGCACGCCGCCCAGGGCTGGTCCGTGGTCGGCATGACCGGCCACCCCGAGGCCTCGCTCGCCCGGGAACTGGAGCTCTGCTACACCTCGCTGACCCTGGTCACCGACCTGGACGCGGGCGCGGAGACCGGTGAGGGCGTCTCCCACGAGGAGGTGCTCCAGGTGTTCGGCGCCAACGTGGACCGCCTGCGGGACGTCCTGTTCGACGCGGTGGCGGCACTCCCGGCGACCGACGCGCGCACCTGCCTCTGCGCGGGTGCGCTGGGCGCCCAGGACCCGGGCTTCGCCCTCCCGTAGTCCCGGCTCCCCCGCCCTTCACTCTCCCGAGTGAGCTGTGGACGGGGGTGCGGGGAGGGTTGTCCACAGCCTCCGGCGGGGGTTGCGGAAATGGGTCAGCGTAGGCCCATGAACACGCCCCTGTACGCCGCGAACACCTGCGCCCCTGACTGCTCCGGTTCCACCGGCTCATCCGCCGCCCCGCTGCGGCGACTCGGGCCGGGCGGGGTGCCCGCCCCGGGCAGCGTCCCGCTCTTCGCCCCGCTGCGGGTGCCCGGCGGGCGCCTCCGCCGCGGCGGCCGGCCGGCCCGCGCCGCGCCCCGGGTTCTCGCCGCCGCGCTGACGGCCGTCGCGGTGGCCGCCCTCGCGCCGGGACCGGCCACCTCGGCCTCACCGGCGGCGTCCTCGGCTTCGTCGGACCCCGGGGGCGGGGGCGGAGCAGGGGGCGCGCCGCAGGGCGGGCCTCCGCCGGGCGGGGAGCGGGTGGAGGCGCCGGTACGGCTGGCGGACCCTGCCGTGGCGGCGCTGCTGCGGCGCGGGGACCTGGTCGACGTGGTGGCCGCGGGACCGCGGGGCCGTCCGCGGGTGCTGGCGCGCGGGGTGCGGGTGGTCCGGCTGCCCGGGCCGACCGGGGCCGGCCCGGGCGACCTCGACACGGGCGGCGCGGGCGGCGGGGCGCTCGTGGTGCTCTCCGCGCCCCTCCCCGCCGCCGTGCGCCTGCTCGGCACGGCGCCGGACGACCGGCTCACGGTGGCCTTCCGGGGCGGACGTTGAGCGGCGTCGGGGCGGCGACCCGGCCCGGACCCGGCGGCTCGGAGGGGGACCCGACGGCTCGGAGCCCGACGGTTCGAAGCCCGACGGTCCGGACGTGCAGCCCGATGGTTCAGAGGTGGTGCGGCGGCTTCTCGTCGAGGAAGCGGCGGAGGTCCGCGGCGGTGCCCCCACCATGGGGGCGCTCGCCCCATCCCTGGTCGGTGTCGTCCGAGGACTGCTGGTCCAGCGGGTCGTCGAAGACCAGCGCGGCCCTGGGCCTGCGGGGCGCGGACGCGTCGGCGGGAGCCGGAGCCGCGTCGGGAGAAGAGCCGGGCGGGGTGCCGCCGGAGGCGTCGGCCGGGGCGTCGGTCCCGGCGTCGTCGGGGGAGGAACTCATCCGTCAAGCGTACGACCGGCGTACGCCTCCGCTTCGGGGCAACCTCCCAGGGGAAGTACGCGTCTCAACAACCGTACGTTTTCTCGGTTCCCGGACATGATGTCCGAGCGAGGGGCTACGGTATGCACCCACAAGGTGACAAGCAGCGACGCTGGGAGCAGCCTTGAGCGTTCCGTACGAGACGGCGGCGTACCCGGAGGAGCACCTGGACCGGCTCCTCGGCCGCGCCCTGAACTCCTTCGAACTGCCCGACGAGGTCCTGACGCGGCTGGACTCCGCGCTGGCGTACGACGGCTCGCTCCATTCCGCCCACCACAGCGCGGGCCTGTACCGGGAGACCCACCGGCACACCTGGCTGCTCTCCGACGGCTCCGTGCTCACGCTGTGGGAGCTGGTCCACAACACCGCGCCGGACGGCCTGGTGCGGCACGAGGTCTACGCGGACCAGGAGGAGCTGTCCGCGGCCACGGGCCGGCTCCCCCTGCCGTCCGACGAGCCGGCGCCGGCGGCGATGGACGCGCTGCGCCTGCCGCCGGTGAGGCTGCCTCCCCTGACCGGCTCCGCTCCGCCGTACGCGCCCGACGACTCGGCGGACCACCTGCGCCGGCTGCTGCGGCGCGCGGAGAACCCGGACCGTCCGGGCCCGGAGGCCGCGGCGGCCCTGCGGGCGGCGTACGCGCACGAGATCATCCAGGCCTTCGGACCGCCCTGCCGCACCGGGGCGGGGGTGTGCCTGTCGCTGTACGAGCACGCCTTCCTTCTTCCGGGCGGCCGCCGCACCTCCCTGTGGGAGGTCGAGCACACGGCGACGCCGGACGGGCGCCACATGTGCGAGGTCTACCCGACCGAGGAGGCGGCGCGGGCCGCGATGGAACGTCGCGTCGCCCCGTAGCGGCAGCCGTCGGCGCAGCCGTCAGAGGGCCTTCTCGAACCAGGCCACGTCCCAGTACCGCCCGAACTTCCGCCCGACCTCCCGGAGGACTCCGACGGGTTCGAAGCCGAAGCGCCGGTGCAGTCGCTCGGACGGTTCGTTGGGCGGGACGATCGCCGCGTACGCCCGGTGCACGTCCTCGTCCGCCAGCGCCTCGAACAGCGCCCCGTACAGCCGGCCCCCGACCCCGTGGCCGGTGGCGCCCGGCGCCAGGTAGACCGTGCACTCGACCGAGCTCAGGTACGCGGGCTTCGGACGGAACCGGCCCGAGGTCGCGTAGCCGAGCACCTCTCCCGTCCCCGTGTCCTCCGCGACCAGCAGGCGGTGCGGGCCCTTGGGGGAATACGCGGCCAGCCAGACGCGTCTGTCCTCAGGCGTGAAGATTTCGGTGTCGAACGTGTAAGGCGTCTCACACACGTAGTGGTTGTAGATGGCCGTCAGTGCCGCCAGGTCCCGTTCGGCACCGGCTCTGACCTGTACTTCCTCACCCACCGTGTTCCTCCGTCTCCGCGGTGCGGGCGGGCAGGGTACTGCATGCGGGAGGGACTGGTGGGACCGTGCGGGAATTCTGTCCCGTTTCCGGTCGTTGTATCCCACGGATGCCGGGCACCCGGTGACAGTGAGGCTCACACGCTTCAGCGTCACACCGAGCCCGCCGGGGGTGGTGAACGGCCGCCCGGGAGGCCGGTGTCCACAGCAGGAAAACGTCCGCCCACCATCGTTAGGGAGCACACGCATGGCAACCCGTGCCGTCGCCCGTCGCAAGTCCGCCACCTCCGGCGGGACGTCCGACGCGGCACGCAGCGTTCGCGCCCATGGCGGCGAGATCGCGGACCGCGACCTGGTCGGCATGTACCTGGACGAGATCGCGCGCACGCCGCTGCTCGACGCCGCCAAGGAGGTCGAGCTGTCCGAGACGATCGAGGCGGGCGTCTTCGCCCAGCAGATCCTCGACGGCGAGGCGGAGTCGAAGTCGGACGCCACCCGTGAGGAACTCGAAGCCCTGGTCGACGCGGGGGAGCGGGCCAAGGACGTCTTCATCCGGTCCAACCTGCGTCTGGTCGTGGCGGTCGCCCGCCGCTACCCGCGCAGCGGGCTGCCGTTGCTGGACCTGATCCAGGAGGGCAACGCCGGTCTGGTCCGCGCGGTGGAGAAGTTCGACTACCGCAAGGGCTTCAAGTTCTCGACCTACGCGACCTGGTGGATCCG
The DNA here is from genome assembly GCF_003112515.1 of Streptomyces fragilis. GTDB lineage: Bacteria > Actinomycetota > Actinomycetes > Streptomycetales > Streptomycetaceae > Streptomyces > Streptomyces fragilis. The sequence goes on from NZ_BEVZ01000001.1 coordinate 191,168, forward strand.
TCAGGCCATCACCCGGTCCATAGCCGACCAGTCCCGCACCATCCGGCTCCCCGTCCACCTGGTGGAGGAGCTGGGCCGCATCCGCCGCGTGCAGCGCGAGTTCAACCGCGAGCACGGCCGCGACCCGGAGCCCCGGGAGATCGCCGAGGAGCTGGGCGCCACCCCCGAGCGCATCACCGACGTGCTGGACTGGGCGCGCGACCCGGTCTCGCTGAACATGTCGGTGGACGACGAGGGCGAGACCCAGTTCGGCGACCTCCTCGAGGACACCTCCGCGGTGTCGCCGGAGCAGTCGGTGCTCACGCTGCTGCGCAGCGAGGAGCTCGACGACCTCATCAACCACCTCGACCAGCGCACCGCGTCGATCATCAAGATGCGCTACGGCATCGAGGACGGCCGGGAGCGTACGCTGACAGAGGTGGGCAAGGAACACGGCCTCACCCGTGAGCGCATCCGGCAGATCGAGAAGCACGCCCTGCTCGAACTGAAGAAGCTGGCCCGCGACACCGGGTTCGACGCCGCAGCGTGACTTTTCCGCCGTGATCCCGCCGTTGCGGCCCCCGCGCAACGGCGGAAAAAGACCGCGTGAAGCTTCCGAGCGCGGGCACAACAACTGGGCCGGCCCCTGACAGGCCGCCCCTCCAATACCGGGCCCCGGTGCACTCCCCCCGGCATCGGGTCCCGCCCGCCGAGCCTCGGCGTCCTCTCCCCCCGTGGACGTCCGGGGCTCGGCCCTTTTCCCGCACGTCCGGTGCCTTCCGCACGCCCGCGCGCTCCGCCAAACCTCTTCTCCGCGAAAACCCCCGACCGGCCCCTCCCAGCGAGCGACGGTCACCGGTCCGGCCCAGGGTGATCGCAGGGGCGGCCCGGTGAACCGACCGGCCGCCACGGCGGAGTGGGAGGCCGAGCATGCCGCGCAGCGTGTACCGCCGCTCCATACCCGGCGACGGGGCGGGCTCCGCCCGTTCCCGTCGCATCGCCTCGCTGGCCACCCTGTGCGCCCTCAGCCTCGCGGTGTGCACCTCCGCGGTGAACGAGCGCACCGAGGACCCGACCGCGGCCGGCCCCGTCCCTCCGGCCCGCGCCGCCGTGGGGCTGGCCCCCTGCATGATCAGCGGCGGCCTGGACGCCCAGATGTCCGAGGGCGTGCCCACCCCGGCCGGTTACTCCGCCGCCACCGGCACCGTCCGCGCCCTGACCCTGATGGTCGACTTCCCCGACGCGCACGGCGAGGGCGACGCGATGGACCGGTACGCGGAGTTCTTCCCGCAGACCCAGGACTGGTTCCGCACCAGCTCCTACGGCCGCCTCGACTACCGCGCCGACGCCCCGGTGAAGCGGTGGCTGCGCATGCCGAAGGACTTCGAGGAGTACGGGATAGAACGCGGCGCCCCCTTCGACCCGTCCTACCGCGGGCTGGTCGAGGACATCGTCGACGAGGCCGACGCGGACGTCGACTTCCGCCGGTACGACCTGCTCAACATCCTGGTCACCCCCAACGCCGGCCCCTCCGCGCTGGACACCGTGCTCTCGGTGACCTTCGCCGCCAACACCGAGGCCCCGGTCGCCGACGGCGTCCCCGTCTCCCACACCTCGTTCGTCTACTCCCGCCAGGACGACGGCTCCGGCAGCTACGGCCGCACCGGCTACCGGGTCCTCCCCCACGAGAACGCCCACGTCTTCGGGTTGCCCGACCTCTACACCCAGGACGGCGGCGGCGCGGCCGGCCACTGGGACATCATGAGCGAGGACTGGGGGGCCAACAACGACCTGCTGGGCTGGCACAAGTGGAAACTCGGCTGGCTGGACGCCGGCCAGGTCAGCTGCGCGGCGCGCGCCGACTCCACCTCCGACCACGTGCTGACCCCGCTGGCCCGGGCCGGCGGCCCCAAGCTGGTGGTGCTCCCGCTCGACGCGGACTCCAGCTACGCCGTCGAGGTCCGCACCCAGGAGGGCAACGACGAGCTGGTCTGCCGCCCGGGCGTCCTCGTCTACCGCGTCGAGGCGGGCGTCGAGACCGGCCAGGGCCCGGTCACCGTCCACGACCACCGGCGCGACAGCGGCGGCTGCACCCACGCCCCCAACGTCCACGCCGAACTCTCCGACGCGACCCTCACCCCCGGCGACACCTTCACCGACCGCGACAACGGCATCCGCCTCCGCGTCCTCGCCAAGGGCCCCGGCGACACCTACCGCCTCCGCGTCACCCGCGACTGACCGGCCCCGCCACCCCCGCACCTCACCCCGCCGGCCCTCCGCCGTCGCCGGGGCCCACAGCCCACCGCCCTCTACGCCCGGTGCCGCGCGTACAGCTCCAGGTGTCCGCACCCCACGCACCGGAACGCCTCGATCTCCCACCTCTCCCGCCCGAACCGCTTGGCGCCCCCGAAGATCCCCCGCTCCAGCGGCCCGGCCACCCACCGCGCGAACCCCCGCGAACCCTCCCCCGCATCCTCGACGAACCCGGGCTCCAGCTCCCCGGCCCCGCACTGCCCGCACCGCTCGCCCCTCAGTTCCTTGTCCATGCCGCGGAGCCTAGGCCCACCGCCCCCCGCCGCCCACACCACCGACGAGCACAGCTCACGCGACATACTCCCCTCGACCACGAGCCCCCACCCGCTACACTGACCCCGGCGGCCCGGCCCTCGGCCAGGCCTCCTGCCTTCGTAGCTCAGGGGATAGAGCACCGCTCTCCTAAAGCGGGTGTCGCAGGTTCGAATCCTGCCGGGGGCACAACGCAATACTGCTCCGACCTGGGGGTTTATCCCCCAGGGAGGGCTCCTATTCGGCCTCGGACGTCTCGTCCGGGGCCGTTTGCGTGAGCGGATGGGGAGTTGTTCATTGGCATATCGCCCGACGGATCAGCACCATCCGGCACGGACTTCGGGCCGGGACTCCGCCCGTCTTCGACGTCGTCGGCATCACCACGATCCTCGCAGTCCGGTCCTCCGTCGGAGCCTCCTGGGGAGACGGCGTCCTCGGCCTCGCCGCCCCGCTCGGCACGGGTAGTCGGTGACCTCGTTCCAGAAGGAACACCTATCCGGCCAGCCGCTCGGCCAACTCTGCGAAATCCGTACCTGGCGCCCACTCGAGATGAGCTCCATCCGCTTCGGCCCGCTGGCCGCCGACACCGCATCACGCTGTGCACCCACCGAACTCAACCAGGACACCGGCACCCGCCTCAGGGGCATCGCCCATGGCTTCTCCGCCCGTCTCCTCGGCGGAGTCTGCGGCATCGCCGACACCTTCGCCGTTCTCGACGACCTGGGCGCCCTCCTCCGCTGCATGCTCGGCCACACCACCACCCCCGCCCGGGTGGGCTTTGCCCTGACTGGACCACACACTCCCTCACCGTGCAGACCGGCGGCCTCCAGCCGCCACGCGGCCTGTTCCGGCACCCGGCCCCACCAACCATCAGGACGTCTGGGTCCACTACGGCTTCACCGGAACCGGAATTTGGGTATCGCCCGGACCAAATCGCTGGGGAGTGACCGACAAGCATTACTGCACGCGCGATCACCAGCCTCTTACAGACATCCGCAACACCTCCTGTGCACTCTCCTCAAGCTGCTTTGTCGCCCCGTCAACCCGTCCGCCCCGTCGACAACTGCGTCAGATGAAAGAGCCTCGCCAACTGGCCTTCAAGCCTTGCCGGCCAGCCCTCACCCGCTTGCACAAGTCCGCCTGGTCCAGGCACTCCACGGCAGGGGAGTCTCGGAGTACAGGGGTACTGCAGGAGGTAGGCCGTCTAGGATGAATCCTCGGAGCCAGCAGAACACCTTCACAGCGCTCGCCAGATCACTTCGATAGGTCTACCCACCATGGAACACAACAGCCCTCGCCGCAAAGGCTCACGCCGCAGACTGTGGGTATGGGCCAGCGTGGCAACCATACTCGTCTGCGCCACCTCGGCACTTGCCCTGACGAAGATCCACAATATTTCGTCCGCGCCCCAGGGAGATAGGCCCGAGTGCACGAAGGTCGCTTCTCTTGCGCCGGGCAAGGTATCTGACAAAACGCGCGACTGGACCCTAGGGAATGGAGTCGCAGCTTGGGGCAACGCCTCTGCGGTTTTGCGATGCGGAGTGAGTGAACTGCCACCCACAACCAATTTGTGTATAGCCGCGGAAGGTATCGATTGGGTATTGGACGAGGAGCGCCTGGAGAGAGAGGGGGTTAGCGCCCTGCGGACGTACGGAAGGGCTCCAGCGATAGAGTTTACATACTACGGACCTCGCGAGGATGTCGGCGGAATACTGGTGGAACTCAAATCCGCAATCGACTGGATTCCACAGAATTCAAAATGCACCTAGCCGACGAGAACGCCAAACCCTCTAAACAATGAGCTACCGGGCCTGCCAGTGCATTGTCCCGACTTCATCGCCCGCATCACCCGGGTCATACTCGCACAGGCCATAGATATTTCCGCCATCCGTGGTCGTATACCAGCACGCCTTGAGATCCACACCCCCGAAGTGGAAATATTTCGCTGCGCAGATTCCATTGTTCTCTGCGATCGCACAGCCTCCCAGGGCGTCCCACGCCCCAGCGCCCTGGGGCCGGGGCGGCGGCAGTCAAAAAGCGAAGCAACCACCACAGCCACCCCTGCGCATTTTGCGCTATTTTCGATGACCGCGCGGCGAATATTCGGCGGCATCCCACCTCTCCGCAAGCCCCGAACGGCAATCGACCCCTACTGGAATATCTGCATTGCCTGAAAACTATCTGCACTCGGAAAAAGCATGTGGAGCTTTTATTCTCTGTGCCGAGGTTTCGATCTGAGTGCCAAGTGTGAGGTCAAAACTGGTCGGATGGGACTTGTGACGCAGGCTGCAGCAACGCGGTCGATGAAGGCCCCCGGTTCGGGGTCGGCAGCGGGCGCCGACGGTGGTGACGAGTCGCCCGCCACGGGGACAGGCGGAACCGTAGACGACTCCGGACGATGGGTGCGGACCCACCGTCAGGCTTGCCGCCTCGCCCACCATCCCCACATGCGGCACTCCCTACTCGGCGCATCATGGCCCTGCGCCCCCGCCTTCGCCCTCAGCTGGAACGGCACACCAGCCTCCCCCAGAGCACCTGAACAGAACAGCCCAGAGCCGTTCCCATAAGAACAAGGAGAACGCCGCACCCGAGCTGGAGAACCCGGCGCAGCAATGCGACAACCCCAGTGATCCACATGTGAGGGTTGGGGCGCTACGGGGCCGGCTAACCCGGACAAGCAAGGATCACCGCTGACGAAGCCAGGGTTGAACCGACAAGCAGCAACCGCAGTGGGCCGTCGTACAACGCTGCGGTCCCCCATGGGAAGCTTGACGCATGCCTCTCAAGATCGCTGCTCGTGCAGTCGCACTCACCTCGGTCTTCGTTGTCACTGCGGCCGCTCTGTCCGCCTGCGGAGACGGCGGAACGCCCGACCGCGCCGGGACTTCCTTTGTCTCAGGCGAAGAAGGCATTCAAACCATCCCAAAGGAAAATCGAAAGAGCGTTGGGAAGATCAAAGGCGAAACCTTGCATGGTGACTCCCTCGATCTTTCCAGCTATCGCGGGAAGATTGTCGTGATCAACGCCTGGGGATCATGGTGCGCCCCCTGTCGAGCCGAAGCTCCCTACCTCAACGAGGTGGCCAAAGAGTTGAAAGGTGACGGGGTTGCATTTGTCGGTATCAACACTAGGGATGCAGACAAGCGACTCCCTCAAGCCTTCGAAAAAGACTACTCGATCACATACCCTAGCCTGTACGACCCGACAGGAAGAATTATCTTGTCGGGCTTCCCGAAAGGAACTCTCAGCCTGCAAGGGGTGCCGTCAACCGTGGTATTGGATCGGGAAGGAAAAATTGCGGCGAGGGCATTTGGGGAGGTCAATTACAGCAGGCTACATAAAATGATTGACCCAGTCCTGGCCGAGAAGTGAAGCAGCCTCGGTCTTGCGTGACGGTCCACCGACGGAGTCGGTGGACCGTTTTCGTGCCATGGGCTGAGCCTGCGCAGGCTGAGGGCCCGAGTGTCGCCTCGGGGTGGCGCCAGGTTCCACTGCTCCGGGTGTGGGGGTGCTGTCGTAGGGACGGGAGATCCGTTGGTCAGCCGGGGTCGGCAGGAGTGTGAGCCGTTCGAGAGCGGCGGTGATGTGGCTGGTCCAGGGCTAATGTTGGATTAGGCGGAGTATCCGCCGGCGGCCGGTGGTCACGAGTTGTCCGGCCGCGGTGGACAGGCACAACCGCAGGCGGCGGGCCTCCCCGAGGCGGGCCCTGCCGGTCGGGACGACCTCGGCATCCAGGCCAGCAGGCCAATCGCGATCTGGACGATCTCCAGCCAGATCTAATTCTGAGCGGTGCGTTTCAGGGACAGGTTCCGCAGGCCGGTCGAGCGGGCGGCCCGGATGCGGTCTTCGGCTCTCGCTCGCAGCCGGTGACACAGTTCGAGTTCGGCGACCGGTCGGCCCGACGTGTTGGTGGCGAAGCAGGTCAGCCGCATGCCGTCCGCGTCCGTGAGCCTCAACTGTGGCTCGCAGTGCGGCCGTTTCTTCCTGACGATCAGCCGCCTGTCCTTCGGTCGGCCGTCCAGGACGTCGTCGGTGAGCTAGGCGAACCCAGGCGGCCGTCGGCCAACTGCCAAGCCCGCTCGCGTGCTTCGGCCCGCGCAGTGTGGACCACCCGCAGAGTCTTTTCCCCGAAGGCAGCAAGGGTGTCGGCAAGGCGCGAGGCCGTCGGATCGGAAGCAACCCGCCCGAGCACGATCGGCTCGGCCCGCAACATGCCGACGTCCGCGAGGGAGCCCTCCACCCAGCGCGACCGCCAACGCAACGCCCAGCAGGAATTTGCCCGGATCGTGCACCGCTCATGCCTTCCGTCAATTCTCGCCACAGCGGCTCTTACTACTGGCATTGCCATTACCGTTGGTGCCGGGACTGCCTCCGCAGCTCCCACTGCGTCGTTCTCGGTGGGCGCCATGCAGAGCGACGGGTCCCGTACCATCACCATCATCACTGGTGGCACCACCGCTGGCACTGTGAAGTGGACCGCTACTGGCGACAAGCTCACTGCAACCGATTCCAAGGCCGACGGCTACGGCATATCTGGATACGTGACGACCGACCCGTATCTGATAGCCGACACTGCAGGACACGCGTCTCCGTACACTGCGACGGCCCATCGAGACCTCACCGAAAACCGGAGTTACACGTTCTGGGCCTGCATCGGAAGCAACAGTGCGGGACTTTACTGCTCCAACGTTTACAGCGTGACCTCCTAGCAGCGAATAGGGGGCAGGCCGTCTAGGCAGTCTGCGGACCAAAACTCACGCTGCACCCCTTGGTCTCTGGACCGTTCCGGGTTGGCCAGAGTTGTCTGTCCGCCTTGCGTGAGCGGTGCGCGAGCGGACGACGCAGCAGGGGCGACACGAGCAGGAGTGGCTGACCTGCCGCATGACCCTGACCAGGAGAGGCAAAGCCTCACGGGAGACGCAGGCACCGCCAGCCAGGAATCCGATTCCACTCCTGAAGCGGGTGTCGCAGGTTCGAATGCTGCGACGGCAAGCAGGAAGGGCCAGTTCGGAGGCGAGAACCTCTCGAACTGGCCCTTCGTCGTGCTGGCGGCCGTGCCACACACGTGGCACAGGGCCCGGTCAGGACCCCTTCTCGTCCACCACGCGGCGGATCATCGAACCGAGTCGATCGGCGATCTCGCGGTCACGACCGTCGACCATGTGCTGGTAGATCAGCGCCGTCCGTGGGGTGCTGAGGCCCGCTTCAGTCCGGGGCGCTCTTCGACAAGGCTCCGAAGTGGCATCACCGAGGAAGCCCGCTTCCACGATCTCCGGCATACCGGGAACACGCTCGCCGCCGCGGAGGTGAACGCACGCGCACGGCTGGTGAAGGAAGGCGAGCAGCCCACCCACACGCTGACGAGCTACTACCTGCCCGAGCATGTCGAGGGAACCCGTCTTGTCGACCCGACACCAGGACCGGCCGGACTAGGTGGCGGGTTCCGGGTGCTGTACGACGCCGGCTACGGGATCGACCACATGAAGGAGCAGCTGTCGGCCCGCGTCCCCACCGCCGACGAAGTGAAACTGCTGCAACTGCCCCCGGGTGAACCGGTCGTCGAACTGCACCGAACGGCCTACACCGCCGAGGGCCTCGTGGTCGAGTTCGCCATCGGCGTTCACGCCGCCTCGCGGTTCGCCTGGGGACACCAGCAGCGACGACCCCAAACGGCGCAACCCCAGCGACCGGCAGCGCCCCACGCTGGCCCCCGAGGGCTTCCCGACAGCCTGTATGACGTTCAATGACCGATCTCTACAGAGCTACGAATCAGGTGCTGTCGCGAGATCGCAGCTCTTCCTTTCGCCGGCGGGCGTAGCCGTCGAGGTCTCGCTTGATGGCCATGACCTCCTCCACGCGGATACGAATCGGCCCACAGTGCAGGGCGTCGCACGAGCGGGGGAAGCTGCCGTCGATGAGCGAGATACCGCTGAGCACGACACCCGCCACCTCATCGACCGCTGTGCACAGGACCGGGTGGAACGAGCAGTCCTCGTAGATGTCACCCACCTGGATGCCGTTCGGGTTGTAGGAATCTGTCGTCTCACTCATCACGTCAACGTGTCACGAACCCCGTGGCGGGAGCTACCGAGTGCACACAGCACCGTTCGGACTCGTGCCACATCCGTGCCAGATCGAGCGGGGAGCCACGGGGAACGAGGGGCGTTGGCGGGTCCTGGATCGTTGCTCAGTTCCCGCAGCATCCGTGCAGGTCAGGTACAGCACCGCCCTCCCGCTCTCCTAAAGCGGTGCTTCACATCTGGCGGGTGAGACCATCGGTGGATGGCAGAAGCACAGCTCCCCCCTGGATGGTCTCTCCAGCAGATCCGTGACGTATCCGGGGACAAAGAGGCTGTCGCCCTGGATCCAAACCGGGCGGTGAAGTGGGTGGCCCACCCCGGAGCCGCTGACGAGGTCCTGCACCCTGAGATCGTTCTCGGGTTCCACAGCCTGTGCCTTGTGAAGCCTGTTGACGATGACGACTGGTACATGGGCAGCCTGTACGACGACGGCAGCGTCGACTGTTGGGCAGCCTACGTCGATCTGTACGAGGCTCTGCGCGGTCTGTAGGCGGCCCAGACTGAAGGATCCGACATCTACGCTCCATCTGTATGAGGAAGCCGCCTACTTCGCACCTTGTCCCGGTGCGAACCCCCGATGCCGAAACGCGGCAGTGCACGTGGGGCACCTGGCATGCTCGGAGTATGGCCACCCGGAAGATCACCGTCACTGTGCCGGAAGAACTGGTGGAGTCGATCAAGGAGCGGGTCGAGGCCCGCGGAGTGTCCGCCTACATCGCGGCCGCCGCTGCCCACCAGGATGAGATGGACCGCTTGCGCGAGCTCGCCGAGCGCCTGGAGGAGGAGCACGGTCCCGTTACGGACGACGAGTACCAGGCCGCGCTGGACCGCATCTCCGCCGTCGACGCCTGGCACGACGAGCGGCAGTCGCAGTCGGACCAGGCCGCGTGAGCCGCGTCCGCAGGCCAGCCCCACGTCGCCCGCCGCAGCGGCTTTTCGTCTTCGACCGCGAAGCCCTGTCCAAGGCCGTCCACGGGAACCGGGAAGTCACCGCCCTGATCAAGGCAGCCCCGCAGTTGGACATTCCGGTCATCACCCCGGCGCTCACCACCCTGGAGGCATGGGACCCGCGCGAGGGCGCCCAGCAGTCCCTGTGGAACTGGACGCTGTCCCGCATCCGCGTCGTCCACACAGACGACGAAGTGATCGCGACAGCCCGCAAGATGCTGAAGACCGCCGGCGTGCACGGGCACAAGTACGCCGTCGACGCCGTCCTCGCAGCCATCGCCGCCCGAGAGACCGCATCAGGGATCCAGGTGACCGTCTTCACCTCCGACACCGACGACATGACCCGACTTCTCGCCGACCACCCGGTTCGCATCGAGAAGGTCTGACACTCCCAAGCGCCTACGCCGCCGTCCATCGGCACGCATCCAGCACACATGAGGGCGCGAAGCGGCACGAACTCACGAGAACCACCCAGCACGCTTTCCGCGAGTCAGTAGCCTGTTTCCTCGCGTTTACGCGGGTCCCCGGCGACTACGACGCTTCCTGCGCTCACGGTTGTCGGTGCGGGGAGCGCCAGAAAGCTTGGCGGCCATGTGACCCAGCACTACATCGCGGCGCTCGACCTCAACCGCCTGTGCTGCGTGACCGGCTTGTTGACGCGCTCGGTCTCGTCCTGCACGAGCAGGGACAGCAGGGAGGCCACCGGGAGGCCCGCTTCCGCCGGGTGACGCAGCACCTTGTCCGGCTCGATGCGGTAGGTGTTCGTGCGCCCGTCGCGGGTGTGGGAGAGGTAACCGTCATGTTCAAGATCCGAAATGATCCGCTGGACCGCGCGCTCGGTGAGTCGGCAGTGGGCGGCGATGTCACGGATCCGGACGTTCGGGTTATCGGCGATCACTGCAAGTACACGCGCGTGATTGGTGATGAACGTCCATCCGGTGTGGGATTCGGGCACTCCAGCCATGCTCCGCATTTTAGAGGCTCATCGTTGCCGGAACACAGATACGTGACATACTTTTCCGGTAATCGATGCCCTGCTCCTGCGAAGGAGTGGCACAGGAGGAGGAGTCCGATGGCGCCCCTGGACGAGGCCATGTCGCTGACGCTCACGAGCGACGCCGGTGGGACGCCGACGCCGAGACAGCCCGTCGATGCCGCACCGGCGCGGGTCTCGGTGCATCAGTACGAATGGCGTGGCGCCTGGGTCGTCACCGCACACGGCCCCTTCGACACGTCCACGGTCGGACCCTTGGCGGACGCGCTGAAGGCCGGCGTCGAACGGCACCCGAAGGTGGTGCTGGACGCCTTCGGCATCACCTTCGCGGACTCGACGCTTCTGAACCTGCTGATCCTCACCCACCAGGCGGGCACCCTGCGCGTGGTCGCGCCGTCACAGCAGGTTCGGCGGCTCTGTGAGATAACCGGCGTCGACACCCTCCTGGAGATACGACGGACGGTGGACGAGGCCGTCGATTCCTGATGCGCCCCGCACCGGACCACGTCACCGGACGCACTTCGCGCCCCTCGTCCGGGCGGCGGTCCCGTCGGCGGCCGAGCCGCGCCACCGCATGCCCGTGAGGCCGCGCCGCCCCCGCACCGGGGAGGCGCGGGCCCCGTCGTAGCGAAACCGTGACAACCACCTCCGACCTGGGCTCCAGCACCTGCGGCGGCACCGTATGCACCGTGCGTATACATGGTGCGTATACACCGTGTGTAGAGTCCTCGGCATGTCCATCGGTCACACCCTTCTGGGACTCCTGGAGTCCGGGCCGCGCCACGGCTACGACCTCAAGCGCGCCTTCGACGAGCAGTTCGGTCACGACCGGCCGCTGCACTACGGCCAGGTCTACTCGACGATGTCCCGCCTGCTGAAGAACGGCCTCGTCGTCGTCGACGGCATCGAGGCCGGCGACGGTCCCGAGCGCAAGCGGTACGCGATCACCGACGCCGGGATCACCGACGTCCAGCAGTGGCTCGCCACGCCGGAGAAGCCGGAGCCGTACCTCCAGTCGACGCTGTACACCAAGGTCGTCCTCGCGCTGCTCACCCGTCGCGACGCCGCCGACGTCCTCGACACCCAGCGGTCGGAGCACCTGCGCAGCATGCGCGTCCTCACCGAACGCAAGCGCAGGGGTGACCTCGCCGACCAGCTGATCTGCGACCACGCCCTGTTCCACCTGGAGGCCGACCTGCGCTGGCTGGAGCTCACCGCGGCGCGCCTCGACAAGCTCCGTGAGGCGGTGACCCGATGACTCCTCCCGCAGGTTCGCTGCTCTCGGCCGAGCAGCTCCGCAAGGCGTACGGCCCGACCCTCGCCCTCGACGGCGCGGAGTTCTCGATCCACCCGGGCGAGGTCGTCGCCGTGATGGGGCCCTCCGGGTCGGGCAAGTCGACGCTGCTGCACTGCCTCGCCGGGATCGTCACGCCCGACTCGGGGACGATCATGTACGGCGGACGGGAGCTGTCCGCCATGAGCGACGCCGAACGCAGTGCGCTCCGGCGCTCCGACTTCGGTTTCGTGTTCCAGTTCGGGCAGCTGGTGCCGGAGCTGACGTGCGTCGAGAACGTCGCCCTGCCGCTGCGGCTGAACGGCACCTCCCGCAAGGAGGCCGAACGCGCCGCGCTGACGTGGATGGAGCGGCTGGAGGTCGACGACCTGAGGAAGAAGCGGCCCGGTGAGGTCTCCGGCGGCCAGGGGCAGCGGGTCGCGGTGGCACGGTCGCTGGTGACGAAGCCGCGCGTGCTCTTCGCCGACGAGCCGACCGGCGCCCTGGACTCCCTCAACGGCGAGCGCGTGATGGAACTCCTCACGGACGCCGCCCGCTCCACCGACGCCGCCGTCGTGCTGGTCACGCACGAGGCACGGGTGGCCGCCTACTCCGACCGCGAGGTCGTGGTGCGCGACGGCAGGTCCAGGAACATGGAGCGCGCCGTATGAGCCTGTCCACGGGAGAACGGCCGCGGGCCCTGCCGACGGGTCCCGTCCCGGACGGCGGACGGAGCCGGACGCGGCGCGTGGCCGCGGACCTGGCCATGGGCGTCCGCTTCGCCTTCACCGGCGGGCGCGAGGGGTGGACGCGGGCGGTGCTGACGGCGGTCGGCGTCGGGCTCGGCGTGGCGCTGCTCCTGCTGACGACGGCGTTGCCCAACGCGCTCGAGGTCCGCCACGAGCGGGAGACCGCCCGGACCGACATCACCTATGTCGACGAGCGGCTGCCGAAGGCCGACGACACCCTCGTGGTCGCCAACGTCGGTTCGGACTTCCGGGACGACAGCATCCGGGGCCGGGCGCTGGAACCCGAAGGGCCGCGGGCGCCGCTGCCTCCGGGGGTGGAGCGGTTCCCGGCGAAGGGCGAGATGGTGGTCTCCCCCGCGCTGAAGGAGCTGCTGGCGTCGGACTCCGGCGCGCTGCTGCGCGAGCGGCTGCCGGACCGGATCGTCGGCACGATCGGGGAGAGCGGGCTGATCGGCTCGGGCGAACTCGCCTTCTACCAGGGCGCCGAGGGGCTCGCGCCGCACATCGAAGGCGGCCGGATCGTCCGCATCGACGGATACGGCGACCCGAACCCGACCTCCGAGCGGTCCGACCCGGTGCTGCTCCTGCTGATCCTGGTCATCTTCGTGGTGCTGCTGATGCCGGTCGTGGTCTTCATCGCCGCTGCGGTGCGGTTCGGCGGGGAGCGGCGGGACCGGCGGCTGGCGGCGTTGCGGCTGGTGGGCTCCGACAGCGGCATGACCCGGCGGATCGCCGCCGGTGAGGCGCTGGCGGGCGCGCTGCTGGGGCTGGTCTTCGGCGCCGGGTTCTTCATGGCCGGGCGTCAGCTCGCGGGGACCGCCGTTGTGTTCGACATCAGCGTGTTCCCGAGCTACCTCAACCCCTCGCCGCTGCTCGCCCTGCTGGTCGCGGTGGCCGTGCCGACGGCGGCGGTGCTGGTGACGCTGCTGGCGCTGCGCGGGGTCGTCATCGAGCCGCTCGGTGTGGTGCGCGCGGGCCGGCCGCCCCGGCGCCGGCTGTGGTGGCGGCTGCTGCTGCCGCTCGCGGGGCTGGCCATGCTCTACCCGATGATCGGCGCCGGACGGGACAACGGGGACTTCAACCAGTACCTGGTGACCGGCGGTGTGGTGCTGGTCCTGGTCGGCGTGACCGCGCTGCTGCCGTGGGTCGTGGAGACGGTCGTCGCCCGGCTCGGTGCCGGCGGCGTCGCCTGGCAGCTGGCCGTGCGCCGGCTGCAGATGAGCAGCGGTACGGCGGCCCGCATGGTCAACGGCATCGCGGTGGCCGTGGCCGGGGCGATCGCGCTGCAGATGCTGTTCGCGGGCGCGGAGGGCGACTACACGAGGTCCACCGGGCAGGACGTGACGTGGGCGCAGATGGAGGTGACCCTGCCGAGCGCCGTGCCGGTGTCCTCGGCGGCGGCCGGGAAGCTGCGGGACACCAGAGGTGTGAACGAGGTGTACGACTACTCCGAGGGCCACCTCGGCGACCGTGCCCTGGACCCCGAGGCCACCACCACGTTGACGGTGGGCGGCTGTGCCGCGCTGCGGGAGATCGCCGATCTGCCCTCGTGCGCCGACGGGGACGTGTTCGCCGTCCACGGCGCCGAGTGGGACACGGGGGTCGACATGGCGAAGCTGGCCGCCCCGGGACGGAAGCTGTACCTGGACCCGTCGTACGAGGGCAGCCCGAAGAGCCTGGAGATCCCCTGGACGGTGCCGCGGGACGTGAAGGCGGCGAAGCCGCGTCGCGGTCTGCTGGCCGGGATCGACCGGGGCGGCGTCCTGCTCACGCCGAAGGCCGCGCCGGACACGCTCGCGCCGGCCCTGGAGGGGCACGCCTACCTCAGGCTGGACGAGTCGGTACCGGACGTCCACGACCGGGTGCGGAACACCGTGGCGGCCGTCGATCCGCTGGCGAGCACCGTGACGTGGACGGAGACGGAGCGCACCGGACGGTTCGACGCCGTCCGCACCGGTCTGTTCGTCGGGGCGGCGTGCGTACTGGCGCTGATCGGCGCGAGCCTGCTGGTCTCGCAGCTGGAGCAGCTGCGGGAGCGGAAGAAGCTGCTGTCGGCCCTGGTGGCCTTCGGCACCCGGCGCCGCACGCTGAGCCTGTCGGTGCTGTGGCAGACCGCGATCCCCGTCGCCCTGGGCCTGCTGCTGGCCTCGGTCGTGGGTCTGACGCTGGGCGCGGTGCTCCTGAAGATGACGGCCACCCCGGTCCGCGTCGACTGGACCGGTGTCCTCGCCATGGCCGGTATCGGCGCCGCGGTCGTCCTGGTGGTGACCCTCCTCAGCCTGCCACCGCTGCTGCGGCTGATGCGGCCGGAGGGGCTGCGCACGGAGTAGCCCGGAGCGGCGGCCCCTCGGGGGCGGGCCGGCCCGGTCGAGTGGACCGCGCCGGCCCGCCCCGTCCGTCCGCCCCGTCCGCTCGCCCCGGAGCCGGCCCGGTCCGCGCCCGCTGACCCGGCTGGTGCTGGACGTGCTCTCCCCCCTACCGCCCAGTCGGAAAGGGCTGCCGGCCGCAGACGTGCAAGCTCCACGCCCCGCTGGCAGACTGCCGCGAATGACGCAGCCTGCCGGTCCGCCCTTGACCCCACGGCCGATGCCTCCGCTCCGCGGCGACGAGTCGATCGCCGGCGTCCCGGACAGAACCGTCGTCGACTTCTGGCGGTTCGCCATGCCGGATCTCCGGATGAACAACACACGCGGCCTGTTCGCCGAGTTCCTGGTCCACCAGGCGGTCGGCTCCGGCGCACCCCGGGTGGAGTGGGCGAGCCACGACGTCGAGACCGACGACGGGCTGCGCATCGAAGTCAAGGCCGGCGCCTACCTTCAGGCCTGGGAGCAGCGGGCACCTTCGCAGATCCGCTTCAGCGGGCTCCGCGCTCGTGCGTGGTCACCTGACGGCGGTTACGCGGAGGCGAAGTCGTGCAATGCCGACGTCTACGTCTTCGCGGTCCAGACCGCCCGTGAGCACGCTGCCTACGATCCGCTCGACACGGCTCAATGGGATTTCTACGTACTCCCCCGATCGGTGGTCGCCTCCCTGGACGCGGACAGCGTCAGTCTGGGCACGGTGCGCGAGGCGGCAGGCGCACCGGTGTCCTTCGCTTCCCTGCACGAACGCATCCGGTCAGCCGATCCCCGCCCCGGCACGACAAGGTGATCGGTTTCTGCGTGCGGCGCACGGAAGATTGACAATTCCTTCACACGCGAATTCACGCTTTCACCACAAGGCAATCAACACGCTCACCGCCCCCGCGAAAATTGGGCGCACCACCGACACGAACGCCGTTCCCGGTGCCGCGCGACGGCCCGAACGGCCGCACCGTCGCCCGTTAATGTCCCGACATGGCGGACAAAGAGGCATGGGCGGCGCATGGCACAACTCACTCGGCATTGTCGAGCGAGCCGAGCCCGGGAAATTCGCCGGAAGTTGCCTGGAATGCGGAACGGTGATTCCATCGCGCCGGTCGGAGAAACCGGGGAATGCCTCAGTTTCGGCGAAGACATGAAATCGAGAACGGCGGCCGCCCTTTCCGCACGGGTGGTGCGGCCGATCGGAGGAAGCGACGTGGGTTGCTCGCACGCCACAGGGTGTCCCCTGTTCCCGCTGCTCAGGGAGAGCCTGCGGGGCTGGCGCGACTACTACTGCGACAGCAACGACCAGTGGCGCGGCTGCGCGCGCTACAAGATGTCGCTGACCGGCGAGCGCGTGCCGATCAGCCTGCTGCCCAACGGGGCCCAGGCGCGGCACTTCGAGGACGCCGGTGACGCGGGCGGGACCTGCGCACCCGCCTCGGGGCAGGCGCCCCCGCAGGCCGTACGACGCGAGCCGTGGTCACCGCAGGACGCGTACGGGGAACCGCAGGGCGCGTATCCGTACCGGGAACCGCAGGGCGCGTACGGGACACAGCCGCCGTCGGGCCGGCCGCCCGCACCGTCCGGGCTTCGGGTCGCGGCTCCGGAGAGCGTGACGCCGTGGGCGACGGAGACTCCGTCGGTGCCGCTCACGCTCGGCCGGCCGTCACCGTCTCCGCACACCGCCCGGCATCACGCCCCGCCCGCGCAGCAGGCGCCGCGCGCGTCCCGCCCGAAGCGCGGCCTGTGGGCCCGCTTGACCGATTGGATGAGCCGACCCGCATGACCACCTACTGGCCCTGGTGGGCGGGCGCCGTCGGGCTCGCCCTGGTCACCGTCTACCACGCCCTCGCCACCGACAGGTCCTTCGGCGTGTCCTCCGCGTGGGACCGCGTGGTGCACTGGCGGCGCGAACGCCGCCTCGAGCGGATGGACGAGGAGTTCGCCGACGACCGGGCTCTCGCCGAGGCACTCGCCGCGGCCACCGCGGAGCACTTCGGCCCCGGCCCGTCCCCTGTGCGGCAGCACCCGTACGGACAGCCGGGAACGCTCCGGGTGGACGTCGAACCGCCGGCGGGTGACCGTCCCGCGGCCACGAGCGGGCGACCGGCGCCGCTGTTCACCCAGGCCGCCCTGCTGATATCGGTCTTCGTGGGCGGGCTGATCGCCGCGGTCACCTCGGGGCGGTTCGAACTGCGCCTCGACATGGGCCCGGGGTTCCGGAGCCTGGTGACCGCCGATCCGGTCTGGATGACCGTCCTGCTGTTCGCGGGAGGCGTGCTGGTCGGTTTCGGCACGCGGCTGGCGGGCGGGTGCAGTTCCGGCCACGGGCTCAACGGGTGCGGCCGTCTGCGGCCGGTGAGCATCCTGGCGACCGCCGTGTTCTTCGGCACCGCCGTCGCGGTGTCGTTCCTCCTGTGGAAGGTGATCTGATGCGTACCCGGGGCGCGATACTGCTGGCCACCGTCGTCACCGGTCTGGCCCTCGGCTTCACCGTCGCCAACATCGGCTTCGGCGACTACGCCGAGCTGAACCGCATGTTCACCTTCCAGGACCTGCGGATGTTCCTCTCCTTCGCCGGCGCCGTGGTGATCATCGTGTGCGCCTTCGCCGTGTTGCGGGTCCGCCGCACGCCGGAGCGGATCCACGGGGGCGTGGTCCCGGGCGCGGTGCTGTTCGGCACGGGATGGGCGATCTCGGGCGGGTGCCCCGCGATTCCGATCGTCCAGGTCGCCGGCGGATACCTGCCCGCCCTGGTCACCATCGCCGGCATCGTCGTCGGCGTCCGGCTGTGCCGCTGGGCGAACGCCCGGTACTTCCACGTCGACCGGGGCTCCTGCGCGCTGTGACCGCTGCACGGTCAGCGGTCCGCGAGGTACGGTGCCCGCGCGGTCGTACGGGGTTCCGGGCAGGCGGAGAGGGTGGCGGGCACATGGGTGCGGTGGAGAGCTGGTCCCGGGTGATGGATCTGCTGAGGCAGCACGCCCCGGCCACTTACGCGGATCTGCCCGGGCCGGCCACGGAGGAGATGCTCGCGGCGGCCGAGGAGCGGATGGGAATTGCGCTGCATCCGGACCTGCGGGCGTGGCTGCTGCAGAACAATCTGGACCTTCCCGAGGAAGACGTGGACGACGACGTGGCGTGCTGCGGTTTCGAGGGCTTCCCGGACGAGGGGATCTTCTTCCTGGGTCTGCGGGCCATCGAGAAGCTGTACGCGATGCGCAGCGTGCCCGGTGGGGTCGATCCTCAGGACGATCCGGACGATCCGTTCTGGCGCAACGAGTGGATCCCGTTCCTGTCGGACCAGGACGGCTGGACGGGGAAGTTCGTCGACGTGCGGGACGGCCGGGTCGGCAGGTGGTTCATCGGTACGGCCACGAATGCGGAGGAGTACGCCTCCTTGGCCGACTACTTCGACACCGTGGCGGCGATGCTGACGAGGATCGCCGAGGGCAACCATCCGAACTGCACGGTGACCGAAGGACGGCTCGTCTGGCGGTGAACCGAAAGTGCCCCCCGGAGCATCCGGGAGGCACTTCTCAGTCCTTGGTCATGGGGTCGGCGCGGTGAACCCGGCCAGGTCGAGCCAGTAGTCGTCGTCCTCCATCAGGCGCTGTTCCTTGATGAAGGTGCCGAACGGACGCATCGACTGGGTGTTCTGCCAGTTCGACATCGAGGACCGGCCGCAGGGCTCATTCCACGTCGGCGCCGGGGCATCGGGACGCAGGTGGAGCGTCATGGTGTCGTCGGCGTTGCGCTTGAGGTAGGTCTGCACGCACTCCTTGCCGCTGTACACGACGGGGTTGGGGCCCTTGGGATTTCCGGCGCTCTGGAAGGCGTTGGCGAAGACGAACTCGTCGCAGCTCTTCAGGTCGGTGATCGGCTTCCCCGAGTCCAGGCTCCACATGTCGCTGAACAGACCGGTGTCCTTGTAGGCCTTCCACTGCCTGCCGCAGATGAACTGCCGGTTCTGGTCCACCTGGGTCTTGTCGGAGCCGTCGAGCGCCATCTTGTCGCCCAGGTAGGTGAGGGGCTTGCCGCCGTTGCGCTTGCCCCAGGTGATCTTGGTCTTGCGCCACATCATGTCGATGTGCGCGGCGGCCCCGGGGTACTTCGCGGAGTTCATGACGTAGGTCGGCTTGTAGCCGGAGAACACGCAGCCCGTTCCGGCGTTGGTGATCTCGCTGTCGCAGCGGATGTCCAGCTTGGACTTCTCGATCTCGAGGGGGAGCCTCGCCGGGGTGCCGTTGGCCGTCCCGGCGAAGTACAGGTACGGGGTGACCGTGCCCTTGGTGGCTCCGGCCGGTGCCCACTTGAACCGCGTGGTGATGGTCCGTTCCAGGAAGTCGAACTTGTTGAAGGTCTTCGATCCGTCCCAGTCGACGCTGGTGACGTCGCAGTACCCGCGGCACCTGAACTGGAAGTCCGGGTTGGCCGTGGTCACCACACCGGTCATCGTCTGCAGCTCGAGCGTGGTGACCACGGACCACTCGTCACTCGCCGCGTCGAGGTAAATGGTGCTGTAGTAGTCGAACGTCGCGGTCCCGTCCGGCACCTCGTCCTTGAGGTGCGTCAGGGTCGCCTCGCCGTGGAGGCAGCCGCTGGTGCGTGTGCGTACCGCGGAGTCCGAGATGGTCGAGCAGGCCACGGTGGCACCGGCCATGGTCATCGGAGCCGTCGCGGTACCGCCGGCCGTGCTGCTGGCGGCGCCCGCGAAGAGCGAGCCGGTGATGTCCTCGGGGGGCTCGACGGGCGCCGGTTCCGGTGCCGTCGGGTTGGCGGTCATGCTGCCGGTCAGCGCCTGGCCGTTGTAGGTGCCGGGCACGAAGGCCAGGGCGTCGAAGGCGATGTCGGCCGAACCGTTGCCGCCGTTGAAGTTGTCGAGCCGCACTTCCGGGATCTGGTCGCCGAAGTCGTAGGCGCCCAGGTCGACCCACTTGTTGGACTGGTTGGCCGTCTGGGAGACGGCCGCCTCCTCCTCGCCGTCGGCGGTCTGTATCCGGTAGACGGCGTTGGAGGTCTGCGCCCCGTGGTCGGGTATGTGCGCGAAGACCTTCGCCTGGCGGGAGGTGTTGGTCAGCGGGGCCCTGAGCTTCCAGGTGCCGGTGACCTTCAGCCGGTCCGCCTGGTCCGCGCGGGGTTCCGGGGAGCGGGTGTGCGTGAACCAGAAGTGGTTGCCGTAGCCGGCGCCTATCTGGTGGGTGTCGATCTTCCCCGGGTACGTGGTGACCGTGGTCGGGTTGTCCGTCCCGTCGTCGGTGAGGTCCATGGTGGTGTCCCACGGGACGTACGTGAACGAGAACGTGCCGCTGGACTTCACCGCCCCGCATCCGCGCCTGCTGTCGACGCCGGCGGGTGTGGTGCCGTCGGGCAGGTCGTCGACCACCAGGGCGTTGGTGGGAAGGGCGCCGGTGGAGCAGTTCGGGGGGTAGGAGCCGGCGTCGGCCTGCTCCCCGTAGGACGTGCCGAAGCGGTGCACGCCGTTTCCGCACTCGGCGAGCTTCTCGCAGTCCTTCCAGTCCGCCTTGGTCACCTCGTCGTGCCACCAGCAGTGCAGCCAGTGCGGGTTGGAGTCGCTGTCGCCCGCGTCCGCGGTGCAGGCGCCGAGGCCCGGGTCGTTGGAGTCGTTGTCACCGATCTTCGACGGGTCGCAGTAGTTCGACGCGTCGCAGAACAGGTCGGTCGGCGGCTTGGCGTCGGCACGGTCCTGGTTGGTGGTCCACCACGCGGCCCGGTACCCGGCCTGGAAGTCGCCGGGGGCGAACATGGCGGAGATCGGGCGGGCCGCCCAGCCGATCACCTTCTCCTCGTACGGCCAGTCCTGCGGGTGCGCGGCGTGGCTGTAGTCGTCCCCGGCGATGTTGGACGCGCTCTGCAGGAACGGCACCCGGTTGGCCTTCCACAGCGGGTTGGCCGGGTTGTTGGTCCAGCCGACGCCCCAGTGGCCCGCGGAGTCGGTGCTGTCGTAGAAGCCGGAGTTGTACGCCCACAGGGCGAAGAACCAGTTCTCGATCCACTTCGGGTGGCCGCCGTTGATCTTCATCCCGGCGTTGTAGGTCTGGTTCCACTTCTCGGACAGGATCCGCACGCCGGCGGCGATGTTCGCCGTGTAGTCCAGGGCGACGGCCTCCTGCGCGAGCGGGGACAGCGCGGTCTCGCCCGGCTTGGTCTTCCCCGCGAGACGCATGCCGTCGGTGGCCTGGGTGATGCCGTAGCCGCAGTCGGCGTCGGCCCAGTTGATCTGCCAGGGGTCGAGCTGCTCGCCGTCGGCGGCGTAGTCCACGCCGTAGTAGTTGCCGACCAGGGAGTTGGCGGTGACACCGGGCACGGCGAAGCGGGTGGCCTGCCACATGTTGGACTCCTGCGCGGTGATGCCCAGCATCACCTGCGCGGGGATGTGCCACTTGTCCGTGACGTCGGGGTCCTCGTTGTCGAGGGTGCCGTTCGGGTCACCGGCGAGCACGGTCGGCGGGAAGAGGCCCTGGGGCTGGTAGCCGCCGGTTCCGGTGTTCTTCCAGTTGCCCTCGCGGTAGAAGTCCAGCTCGCCGACCACGGCCTGGTCCACGGCCCACTCGACCTGGCGCGGGGTGGGCTGGAACGCCTGCTTCTGCGCGTCGTTGCGGGCGACCGCGCAGTAGCGTTCCCCGGCGCCCTCGCTCGGGTTGTCGGCCTGCGCGGTGAGGGCCCGGGTGCCGACGGTCTGCGGGGACGGACCGTCTCCGCCCCGCTCGCCGGTGTCAGGGCCGGACTCGACCGGGCCGCCGGTGGGCAGGGCGGGGGACAGGGCGCGCCCCTGGGCCGCGTCGCCCACGCGGTGGGCGCCGGGACGCAGGTCGAGGGTCACGGACCTGCCGGACTCCAGCACGCGCAGGACGGTGCGCGCGGGCCGGGGCTTGGCGGCGTCCTCCGGGTTGACCAGGGTGGTCTTCCCGTCGGACCAGGTGGTGGTCAGGGCCGTCCGGGCGTGGCTGGAGATCGCCGCGCCCTTGGGGAGCTCGCCGGGGTTGTGCACCCGCGCGGGCAGCTTCCCGGACGTCGCCTCACCGGTGACGAACACCTCGCCGCGTGCCGAGCGGGTCAGGTCCCAGGCCTCGAGCTCGCCGGAGGCGACGGTGACGGGCGCGGCGGTCCGGCCCTTGCGGATCGTGGCGCGGTCGAGGTGCTTGGCCCAGCTGGTCGGCGTCGCGGACGCCTTCTTGTCCAGCTCGCGGTCGATGAAGGTGACGCCTCCGTCGGCGTCGGCGGTGATCTGGAAGGGCACCGTCGTGGTGGCCGCCAGGGTCTTCTCGCTCGTGCCGTCGATGCGGACCAGCCTGTTGCCGTGCGCGGCGACGACGCCGGCGTCCGTGGGGACGGCGGAGGTGACCTGACCGGGCAGCGTGACCGGCTGGGACTTCTCGCCGGTGGCCGCGTCGACGGTGATCAGGCGGGTCTGCTGCTTCTTGTCGCCGTCGTGGGTGAGCTGGGTGAACACCGCCCTGTCGCCCTGGCCGCAGCCGGGCGAGAAGTAGGCGAGCGACGACTGGAAGGGCAGCTTGGTGACCTCGCCCGACCGGAGGTCGACCACAGCGGTGAACGCGCCGCGGACCATCAGTTCGGGCTTGTTGGTGAACATGCGCGGCGCGTAGGAGACGGCCGCGTACTTCCCGGACTCGGTGACGCAGTGGTTGCCGATCCAGGTGTCCGAGGCGAAACCGTCCTCGAACAGGCTGGCCACGGTGCGCAGTTGGTAGCCGTCCTTCTCCTTGCCGGCAAGGAGGTGGAAGCCGGTGCCGTCGCCGGTGGCGGTGACGGCGGTGTCGGCGGAGTCCTCGTAGTCCCCGCCGAGCAGGCCGGGGCGGTCCTCGGCGGGGATCGCGGAGGGCTCGAGGGAGAGCTTCTTCCGCTCCTGTCCGGTGTCGCTCCAGCCCTGTGCCGCGCCCTTGGGCGGCTCGGGTTCGCCGGCCTGCGCGGGCAGGCTCATGGGTATAGCCAGCACGGTGGCCACCGCGAGGGTGACCGGCACGCGCAGGCGGGTCAGTCTGCGTCTCAACGTCGTTCCTTCTTCTTCCGGTTACCTGACAGCCTTGGCGGCTGCAAGGACCTCGCTCATGCGCTTCTTGACGGCGGTGAGCCGGCCCTTGTTCTCCTCGATCAGCCGCTTCTGGACCTTCGACTCCTGCGCGAACCACACCTCGACCAGGCGGGTCCGCTCCTTGCAGTCGATGTCGTCCAGCGCGAGCTCGATCGCGTCCTGGGTGGTGCCGTCGCCCTTGGCGTAGGCCTGGTCCATGGCCCGGTACGGGTCGGCGGCGGACCGTCCCCGCTTCTTCATGCAGGCCGACCAGTCCTTGAGGGCCTTCTCGACCGGCTTGTCCGACCGGGACTCGGAGTGGCTCGTCGCGGCGAGCAGTTGGACCTGGCCCGCGTCCTCCTCGTTCATCCCGAGCCGGCGCTTCGACGCTCCCTCGCAGCCGCCCTCACGCAGCTTCCTGCCGCGGTACTCGGCGCGGGCGGGCCCGGTGTTCGAGCCGCTGATGTACGCGCCGTCGCCCTCGGCGCCCTTCGGCGGGCTCAGGTCGGGCTTCGTGTGTCCGGTGAGCACCTCCACCTCGATGCCCGAGAGCCCTTCCTCGACGGAGTCGAGGCTGTGCGTCTGCTCCTTCGGCACCCCGTAGCCGTACTTCTCGGCCTGGGCGCGGTCGGTGATGCCGTAGCGGCGCTCGATGCCGAGGGCGTTGCTGTACGGCGGCGGGTTGGCGCCGGGGCGCGGCAGGTCGACGGTGAGCCCGTACTCGGCCATGCACCGGGTCTGGAGGGTGCGCAGCGCGGTGTCGACGGTGACCTGGTCCGCGTACGAGGGCAGGTAGGCCTCGAGCGGCAGTTCCATGCCCTTGACCAGTCCGGAGGCGGGGGTCTCCGCGGGCCAGTGGCTGCGGTCGACCGGGGCGTCGTGCTGCGCCGGGCCGGGGGCCGGTCCGGACGACGAGCATGCGCCGAGCACAATTGCCGCGAGCATGACAGTTGCGACGGTGGTCGTGTGTCTGAGGACCTGCACGGGTTTCCTTGTCTACGAAGGTGCCGAGGGGAGGAGGTCGTCGTCCGGCCGGCCCGCGGGTGTCATCGGCGCAGGGCCTCGACGGGCTGGATGCGGCTGGCGCGCCAGGCGGGGTAGAGGCCGGCGGCCAGTCCGGTGGCCAGGCCGATGACGGGGGCAGAGGCCGCGACCTCGGGGTGGATGACGGGAGTCCAGTCACGGGCCAGGGCGACGCCGACGACGGTGAGGATGCCCAGGGAGGTCCCCACGAGGCCCCCGAGCGCGCCGAGGGCCCCGGATTCGGTGAGGAACTGGGCGGTGATGTGCCGTCCGCGGGCGCCCAGCGCACGGCGCAGGCCGATCTCGCCGGTGCGTTCCAGAACGGCGACCAGGGTGGTGTTGGCGATGCCGACGGTCCCGATGAACAGGCAGATCGCCGCCAGCAGGAGGAACAGCTGGTCCAGGTCGCCGCCGACCTCGGTGCGCAGCGCCCTGGGGTCCGGCGGCGGGACGGCCCTGAACCATTCGGGGTGCGCGGGATCCAGGGCGAGCGGTGCTTCGGCGGCGACCTGCGCCGCCGCCCCCAGGTCGGTGGCGACGAGCATCTTCGCCGTCCCCCTGGGCGCGCCCCAGACCTCCTCCGCGGTGGAGCGGGGGACGACGACGGACAGCAGCAGGTCGGCGCGGCGCTCGACGTCCTCGACGATGCCGACGACGGTGAACGCCTCGTCGCCGATGAAGACGGCGGGCTGGGTCTCCAGGGTGGTGATGCCGAGGCGGGTGGCGACGCCGGCGCCGATCACGGCGACCCGCTGCCCGGTGCGGTCGTGCCAGGTGTCGTAGACGCGTCCCTCCGCGAGGGTGGGCCGTGCGGCCCGCAGCACGCCCGAGCCGGCTGCCACGACCTGGATCCGGCTTCCGCCGCGGGCGGCGCCCACGGGCGCGGAGTGCACCTGCTGGCCGGGGTCCAGGTCGACGGGCCAGTAGGCGCCGGCGTGGCGGACGCCGTTGAGCCGCTCGACGCGCCGGTCGGCGTCGGCGGGGAAGCCCACGGCGGCGTCCGAGCCCTGCTCGTGGGAGACGTCCTCGACGGTCACCTCGGTCGCGGTCAGCGCGTTGAAGCGGTCGTCGATCTGCGAGGAGGCGGTGGCGGTCAGCCCCAGCACGGCCACGAAGGCGCCCACGCCGAGCACGGTGCCCAGCGAGGTGAGCACGGAGCGGCCGGGCCGCTGGAGCACCCCGGCCAGGGCCTCGGCGAGCAGGTCGCGCACCGACAGGCGGTTCCGCGGCATCCGGTCGGTCGCTGCCGCCCGGCGCCGCGCGGGACGGCGCACCGGCAGGCGCGGGCGGAGACGTCGTGTCACCGTGACCTCCGCCCGGCTTCGGTGAGGGCGCCGTCCTGGATGGTCAGCGTGCGCCGGCCGCGGGCGGCGACGGTGGGGTCGTGGGTGATGACGAGGACCGTCATCCCCTTGGCGTGCACCGCCTCCAGGAGCTCCAGGACGGAGTGGGCGGTGGCGGAGTCCAGGTTGCCGGTGGGCTCGTCGCACAGCAGCAGGGACGGCTCCCCCACCAGCGCCCGTGCGATGGCCACGCGCTGGCGCTCGCCGCCGGACAGGGCGGTGGGAAGGGCGTCGATCCGGTGCCCGAGCCCCACCTGCTCCAGGGCGTGACGGGCCCGGGCGGCCCGGTCCTTGCGCGGTGTCCCGTTGTGGATCAGGGCCAGGGTCACGTTCTCGACGGCGCTGCGGTGCGGCAGCAGGTGGAACGACTGGAAGACGAACCCGATGCGCCGGCCGCGCAGCGTGGTGCGGTCGGCGTCCTTGAGCGCGCCGGTGTCGACCCCGTCGAGCAGGTAGCTGCCGCAGGTCGGGGCGTCGAGCAGGCCCACGATGTTCAGGAAGGTCGATTTGCCGGCCCCGGAGGGGCCGACCACGGCCACGAACTCGCCCCGCTCGACCCGCAGGTCGCAGGGCGCGAGCGCCTGGACCGGCGGCGGCCCGGGGTAGGTCAGCCCGGCCTGCCGGAGCTCGATGACGGGGGCCGTCACAGGTCCGCTCCCGCACCGGCCCGCGGGCCCGCGCGCACGCCGACCAGCACCCGCTCGCCCTCGGACAGGGCGCCCTGCCGCAGGGGGCGCACCTCGACGTAGCCGTCGCCGGTCGTCCCGGTGACCACCGGGACGCGGTGCCGCACGTCGTCCTGCACCACGGTCACCGTGGTCCTCCCGTCGGCCCCGGCCGAGATCGCCGACAGCGGGACGACCAGCGCCTCGCCGTTGGTGGACGCGGCCCTCACGGTCAGCCGCACGTCCTGTCCGGCCAGGTCGGCCGGGAGCGCCTTGTCCGGCTTCACCACCATCAGGTAGCCCGAGGCGCCGTCGGTCTTGGCCCCGTTCCCGCCGTCGGCGTCCGGCGCGCCGGCCTCCTGTGCGCGTCCGGGGGTGTCGGCCACGCCGGTGACCTTCCCCGACGCGCTCCGCCCCGTCACCTCGGAGAGGATCTCCACCTTCTGCCCCGGGCGCACGAGGCCCTTCTCGTGCTGCTGGAGCAGGCCGTCGACGACCAGCGCCCCCGCCGACAGCGACATGACGTTTCCTTCGACACGGCCGCCGACCCGGGAGTGGACCTCGTCCACCCGGGCCGGGAACCGCGACAGGAAGACCACCTCCGACGCGGGCAGCGTCGGGCCCGCGGCCGCCCGCACCCGGGTCAGCTCCTCGCGCGCCGTGGCCAGGTCCTCCCGCGCACGCTGGGCCTGCCGCCCGAGCGCGGACGTGTCCGGTGCCCCCGTCGCCGTGCCGTCGTCACCGTCCGGCGTTCCGTCGTCGTCACCGGCCGCGGTGCCGTCCGTGGAGGGCCGTCGGGCCGCCGACAGGCCGCTCTCCGCGTCCTCGACGGCCCGCCTGGCCCGGGTGACGGCGGCCTCGGCGCTTTCCACGCTCTGCTCGCCGTCCGGCTGCGCGGGCAGGGGCGCGTAGCCGATGCCCGAGTAGAACGCGGTCAGCGCCGCCTTCGTCCGTTCGCCGAAGCGGCCCTCCCGGTCCCCGGCCGTGCTGTACCCGACGTCGCCCAGCGCCCGCTGCAGCTGAGCCACGTCGTCGCCCTCGGCTCCCGGCTTCAGGTCCCGGAACATCGGCAGGTCGCCCCGCAGCGCGAACACCGGCCGCCCGGACACCTCCACCAGCAGCTGCCCGGCCCGGAGCCGCTGGCCCGCGCCGACCGGCAGCTTCGTCACCACCGGCGCCCCGCCCTCGGGCGCGCCGGACGTCGGGGCGACGTCCACCGTCTGCGCCGCGGTGACCGTGCCGCGGACCGTGACGGAGTCCTCGAGCACCCGTCGCTCCACGGGCGCGGTGAGCACCGACGGCGGTGGCGGCAGGGAGTCGGCGGCGGCCTGCGCGGGTGACTTGATCATCTGCCCCGCGGCCAGGCCCACGCCGGACACCAGGACCGCACCGGTCGCGATTCCCGCCGCCCAGCGACGCCGGCGGGTCAGCCCCGAGCCACCCTCGTGGTGCTCGCCGGCAGAGGTGGAGCCATCGGACATGGCCGTTCCTTTCCGGGTGACGCGGGGCGTCTCAGCCCCGCAGCATCTTCTCCGCGGCCTTGATGGCGACTTCGTTCTTCTTCCTGCTCTCCTCGAGAGCCAGCTGGTGCTTCTCGATCTGGTCGCGCTGGATGCCGGAGTCGACGCGGAACCAGACCGGCACCAGATCGACCGACTTCTTGCAGTCGATGTCGGCGACCGCGATGGTGACCGCCTTGTCGCTGTCGATGCCGGTGTCGTTGGTCAGGTCGATGGCCTCGAAGGGAATGGCGACCTCGTACCCCTTGCCTTTCATGCAACGGGACCAGGCGCCGATCGCACGCTGCACCTGTGGCGATTCCTGCGACTGGGCGAGGCTCTCGTAATTGAGTCTGCTCACCAGCGAGAAATCGAGCCCTTCGACCCCGACCTTCCGTTTCGCCCACCCGGTGCAGCCGCCCTCGGGAATGTCCTTCCCCTGGAACGACCGGGGTGCGGGAGATTCCTTCTTGCCGGTGCGTACGCTTCCACTGAGAACCATTCCGGCGGCCTCGGTGAGTTCCGGGGAGGACGAACCGGTCTGCGGCCCGTTCTCGGGAATTCCGTATCCGTACCGCTCGGCGACGACGCGGTCGGTGATGCCGTAGCGGCGTTCCATGTTGGCGTCGTTGGCGTTGGGCGGCGGAGTGGCGCCGGCCGGAGGCGGGCGGAAGTCGAACCCGAACCCCGCCATGCACTCGGTCTGCAGGTCCCGCACCGCCTGGTCGAGGACCACGCGCTGCTCGTAGGTCTGCATGTACCGCTCCAGCGGCAGGGTGAGCCCCTTCGCGAGACCGCGCTCGGGAGTGGCCTCGGGCCACTTCGACCGGTCGACGTTCTCCAGGCTCCGTGCCGCCGACGACGCCGCGTCGTCCGCCGTCCCCTCCTCGGGGCCGCACCCCGCCATGACCGTGCCGGCCAGCACGGTCATGGCGATCAGCGCGAGGCGCCGGTCACGCGAAGTGCTGCGACGCATTGTTGTTCTTGAGGGTGGAGTTGAGGTTCACGGACTTGCCGCCCGCGCAGTTGACGCTGCCGTAGGTGTGGTCGAAGTACTGCGAAGACCCCTGGTAGCCCGAGTTGTAGTAGACGCGGTAGCCGTCGTACGGCGCGCAGTTCTCGACCATCGCGGCGTTGTTCTTCACGGCGACACCGGTACCGGACGCGGTGTTGCCGACGTTGTTCTTGCCGAAGACGAAGTCGTAGCGGACGGCGATCGCCCCGTTGGGGGAGACCGTCTCACCGGCGTAGTCGTAGACGTTCCCGTAGAAGTGGGCCAGCCCGGAGTAGTAGCCGTCGTTCTCCTTGGAGTTGTAGTAGAGGAACAGCCGTCCGCTGTACCCGATCGCACAACTGCGGTAGTCGCAGTTGTTGTTCACCTTGTACGTGGTGACGGCGCTGGCCGTCTGCACCGGGCCGAGCACGGCGAGAGCGGCGCCCACGGCGGTGGCGAGGGAGGCACCGGCGTACCTGCCAAGAGTCTTCATTCCAGCCCCTTCAGGAAAAGAGAATTCTCCCGGGAACGGAACACGTCAATACGCAGAATGAGACCGGCTGTGAATATGAATACCCCGCGCAATCGGGCCCCCCGGAAGCCTTGATCATTCAAGCAGGGGGCCGGAGCACGAAGCGGACAATCGGCATTTCTGTCCGTCACCGAATAGTCACCGTTCGATCACGCGGAGATCTCACAAGAAACTTGCGGAACACCGAGGGTTCATCCCAGGGTTTTCCCTGCAATTCCGCTTTTGTTCGGTGTTTTCTTGTTGAAGGCTACTTCTCGGCACTCGACGGACGCGACGGACATAGGAGGCGTGCCGGTCGCCGCGGCCGGACGTTGCACCGGCCGCCGCGAGGTGCACACGATGGAGGTGTGGCTCACCAGGACACCAGAGGCACAAGGAGGCATCGTCATGTTGGAGGTCAAGACCCCCAGTAAGCCGGACGAGCACCGGGACTTCCCGCACGGTCACCTCGAAGCGGTCCACCTTTCCGAGCTGGACTGCGCGGTGGCCACCTTCGAGCCCGGCTGGCGCTGGTCGCAGGACCTCGCGCCGATAGCCGGGACCGACAGCTGCCAGGTCCACCACAACGGGCTGGTGGCACAGGGACGGATGCACATCCGCATGGACGACGGCACCGAGACGGAGGTCGGCCCCGGGGAGGTGTTCGTGTGCTCCCCCGGCCACGACGCGTGGACCGTCGGCGACGAACCCTGCACGGTGTACGACTTCGCGGGCCAGATGGCGAACAGCTACGCGAAGTCCTAGGCGCCCCGGGCGCCGTCCGCGGGCACCGGGCCACCGGTGCCCGCGGCGCTCCGCGTACGCGGCGCCCTCCTCCGGCCTCGCGCCCAGGACCGGCTCGTTCACGCTTGCCCGGGTGACCGGCGCGGAGCAGGCTCGAAGGTGACGAAGGAGGTCGTCATGGCTACCGGAACACGCCCCGCCTTCGACACCGACACACTGCGCCGGGGTCTGGAAGGCCACACTCCCGAGACGCTGCTGTCTCTCTACCAGGACGACGCCGAGATCCGGGTCGTCAACCGTGACGCCACCCCCAGCCGCCCCCGGGTCGTGTCCGGCCGGGCCGCGATCGGCGAGATGCTCGCCGACGTCTACAGCCGGGACATGACGCACAAGCTGGAGCGCTGCGTGGTGCAGGGCGATCAAGCCGCCTTCAGCGAATCCTGCCGGTATCCGGACGGACCGCGCGTCCTGTCGGAGTCGATGGTCACGCTGCGGGACGGCAGGATCTCCGAGCAGGTGATGATCGAGGCCTGGGACGAATGACGACGGACGACAGCGCGGTCACGGCGGGGACCGGGGCCGCCGGTCCCCCCGATTGCGCGCGGCCTGCTGCGCGGGGGAGGACACGCACCGTGGTCGGGCGTGGCCGTTAGCGAGCGGATGCGGGCGGCCGGAACGGCTGGCCGGCATCCCGTCGTGACGCGCCCCTGGCTGTGCCGGACCAGGGCCACTAACCTGCTCCTCGTGCCGGTCGATCAGGCGTCAACGGGCGCCTTCCAGCTCACGTGGGAACTACGGAAGCATGGTTGGGCCAGGTGTCATCTGGCCGAGGGATCGCGGCGTACTTCGCTCACGGTGAGTTACTGCACGGACGCGCTGGCGGACCTCGTCTCCGCGGCCGGGCTGCTGTACGGGGAGCGGCGCACGGCACGGTTCTTCTTCGACGCCGAACCGCAGGAACTGCGCTGGGTGGTCCGGGCGGGCGAGGAGGGCGCCGCGGACGAGGTGGACGTCACCGTCTACCAGTTCCCCGACGTGGGCGTCAGTCCGGCGCTCCCGGACGCCGAGGGCACGGTGCTGTGGCGGTCGGCCCATCCGCGGGGGGTGTTCGCGCACGCCGTGCTGGCCGCGGCGCAGGGCGTGCTCGCCGAGCACGGTGAGGCCGGCTACCGCGCGCGGTGGGTGCTGCACCCCTTCCCGGCCGGCCCGCTGCAGGACCTGCGCCGCCTGCACCTGCGGTACGACGCCTGCCGTCTGCCGCACTGACCCGGGCGCCGGCCGCACCGCTCGCCGGAGCGGCTGATTCCGGGCGGTCGGCGTTCCCGGCGGGCGTGCCGCTCCGTTTCCTGGGGGAAGCAGCGGGCAAGCGGGCGGCATGACGGGTATATCGACGACGTGGCGCGCCCGGAGCACCGCTCGGCGCGCCGCCAACAGCACCGCGATGGACCGTGCGGCCCGGGCCGGTTTCGCGGCACGCGGCGTGCTCTACCTGCTCATCGGGCTCATCGCGCTGCGCGTGGCGTTCAACGAGGACGGCGGCAAGCAGGCGGACCGTTCCGGCGCGCTGGCCGAGATCGCCGACAAGCCGTTGGGCTCGGTGCTGCTGTGGACGCTGGGCATCGCCACGGCCGGGATGGCGCTGTGGCGGCTGTCCGAGGCGGCCTTCGGCGCGTCCGGGCCGGACGGGCACAAGGCGCACAAGCGTCTGTTCTCCGCCTGCCGCGCCGTCTTCTACGGCTTCGTGGCCTACTCGGTGCTGGCCTTCGCCGCGCATCACGGCAGCGCCGGGGGCGGGAACTCCTCCGACCGGCAGTCCAAGGACTTCACCGCGAAGGCGCTGGAGATGCCGGCGGGCCGCTGGCTGGTGGGCGCCGTGGCGATCGGGGTGATCGTCGCGGGCGGCTGGATCCTCGTCCGGGCGGTGCGGCGGAAGTTCCGCAAGCACCTCAAGACGGCGGAGATGAGCCACCGTGTCCGCCGGACCGTCGACGTGCTCGGCGTCAGCGGCGGCGTGGCGCGCGGCGTGCTCTTCGGCACGATCGGCGTGTTCGCGCTGGTCGCGGCCGTCCGGTTCGACCCCGACAAGGCGAAGGGCATGGACGACACCCTGCGCGCCTTCACCCAGACCTCGGCCGGTCCGTGGCTGCTGGTCGCGATCGCCGTGGGGCTGGTGGCCTTCGCCGGCTTCTCGTTCGCCAGCGCCCGCTACCGCAAGACCTGACGGCACCGTCCGTCGCGCACCGCTGCGTCCGCCGCCCCGCCGCCGACCGGGGCGGCGTTCTCATGCGCCGGCCGGGCCTGCCGCATCAGCGCGGTGGGCCCGCGGCCGCCGGAGACGCGGCGCACGGGGGCGGCGACCGGGTCCCGGTGGGTGGAACCGCAGCG
Source organism: Streptomyces fragilis (assembly GCF_003112515.1). Taxonomy (GTDB): domain Bacteria; phylum Actinomycetota; class Actinomycetes; order Streptomycetales; family Streptomycetaceae; genus Streptomyces; species Streptomyces fragilis. Next base: position 223,318 of record NZ_BEVZ01000001.1, read on the forward strand.
GCCCGCCCTACCCACGGGCCCGTGAGTACGAACGCTCATGCCCGGGCCCTCGCGGCGGCCGTAGCGTGCGGGCATGGCGAAGAACATCGGCCGGCGGCAGGGCCGTCCCGTGCGGCGTTACGTGGGCCTCGGCATCGGCATCGGCGTGGGCGCCGTCCTGATGACGCGGTTCGGGCCGGTGCCGGTGCAGACCGCGGCGCGGGTGTGGGAGCAGGTCGCGGCCCGCGCGGTCGCGGTGGACCCGCAGCGGCTCCTCCCCCACCACAGCCCGCCGGGTCAGGCCGCGGCCACCTACCGGGCGACCACGGTGTGGTGCCGTGAGCGGGCGGGACGGGCCGGCGCGCTGGCCCGCCGGGCGGCGAAGGCGGCCCCGGCCTACGCGACCCTCGCCGCGCGCCGCCCGTCCCGCCGGCCGCCCCGCTCCCGCCGCCCCGGCTCCGGCCCCGTCCCCTGACCTCGCCGCGGCACCCGCCCGGCAGCCAACGGCCCCCGGCGCCTGTCCGTGGCACCCCCGACGCAGCCCTTCACGCCCCGCGGCCGGGGCACCGCCCGTCGCAGCCCGCTCACGCGCCGCGGCCGGGGGACTTCCTGCCGCTCACGGCTGCCGTGACGGCGCAGAGGAGCGCGGTGCCGGCCAGGGAGCCGATGGTGATCATGGCGACGCCGACGGCGAAGAGGCCGCTGGCGTCGTCCGACCAGTCGTACCAGGCGGCCGCGGCGAGGCCGGTCGTCGTCCCGAGCACTGCGCCCGTGAACCAGCGGCGGTAGGCGGCCCACAGCACGGGCGGGAGGAGGGTGAGGACCAGGCCGATCACCTGCCAGGCCTGGTACGGGCCGGTGGTGGAGCCGTCCGGGTGGACGTCGTAGTGCTGGTCCCAGCCGAGCCAGGCGGCCCAGAGGGCTGCCGCCACGACGGCGAGGAGGAGTGCCACGAGGACGTGGCGGAGGGCGGAGGACGTGATCGTTCGCTCGGTCATGGGCCCATCGTGGACGTCCGCCCCCGTCCGTCCGCAGAGTGCGCGTACTCAGTCGGGAGTGAGTACCCCGACGCCGTGGCCGGGGCGGACCGGGCGGGCCAGGAGGCGCCGGCGATCGCCCTCAGGGCGGCGAGGTGGCCGGTGAGGGCGGTGCGGCCGGTGGTGGTGAGGCTGAGCCAGGTGCGGGCGCCGGAGCGGCGGGCGGTGAGGTGACCGGCGTCGCGGAGGGCGGCCAGGGCGGCGTCGGCCGCCTCGGCGGACACCGCGAGGTGGTCGCGGACCGCCCCCCGCTCCGCCGTGTGGCAGCCGGCGAGGAAGGCGAGCGCCGTCAGGTGGACCGGGTCCGCCAGGAGGGCGTCGAGGGCGGGGACGTGTGCGTCGCGCCGCTTCACCGGTGCGCCTCCAGCTCCGCCAGACGGGACGCGAGCCGGGCGTGACCGGCGGCCACGGAGGTCTCCCGCCACCAGGTCGCGGCGGCGCACAGGACGCCCAGGACGAGGGCCCCGCCGGTCCGGCCGAGCGGGACGAAGGAGAGGCCGCCCAGGATCACGGCGGCCGCCTGCGCGCCGTCGCGGAGCACCCGCTGCCCGGTGGTGCAGGCGGGCGGCCGGGGGTGGACCCGCCTGCCCACGACGCGCGTGGCGTACAGGGCGAGGAAGGCGAACACCAGCGCGCAGACCAGGAGTTGGAGGCCGAGGCGGAGGGGGCGGCTGTCCGCGGTGTGCAGCGGGGGAGCCGTGGCCAGGGTCGCGGCGGCGCCCAGGGTGAGGGCCGTCGACGGGATCCACCGGCGTGGCGGCGGGGGCGCGACGGCCGCGGTGAGGAAGGCCCGGTCGGCGGCGAGCAGCGCGGCCCGGGCCTCGGCGGGAGTGACGAGGACCGCCGCGGCCGGTCCCGTGCCCGGCGTCGCCCCCCGGCCCGTCGCCGGACCGGCCGGCTGGTCCGTACCCGACATGCGCCCACCCCCGTGAAGTCGTGAAGTCGTGGAGTGCCCATGGCTCCTGCCGAGGGGCAGCGTAGTCAGCCGACCCCGCGGGGGTCGGGCGTCGGCGGCGTCCCGCCCGTTAGGCTCCGTGGCATGACCAATGCTGAGGGTTCGGTGTTCGACGTCGAGATCGGTGCGCTGCGGGGCGGGTCCGCGGAGCTGGGCCGGTTCGCCGGGAACACGGCGCTGCTGATCGTCAACGTGGCGTCCAGGTGCGGTCTCACGCCGCAGTACAACGGGCTGGAGAAGCTGCACGAGCGGTACGCGGAGCGCGGGTTCGCCGTGCTGGGCGTGCCGTGCAACCAGTTCATGGGGCAGGAGCCGGGGACCTCCGAGGAGATCGCGGAGTTCTGCTCGGCGACGTACGGTGTCACCTTCCCGATGACCGAGAAGGTGGACGTCAACGGCGAGGACCGGCACCCGCTGTACCGGCGGCTGACGGGATTCCCGGACGCCGAGGGCCACAGCGGGGACGTCCGCTGGAACTTCGAGAAGTTCCTGGTGGACGCGGACGGCCGGGTCGTGGCCCGCTTCGCCCCGCAGACCGAGCCGGAGTCGGACGAGGTCGTCTCCGCGATCGAGCGGGTACTGGGCCGATAACCGCCCCGCGTGCGGTTGACCTTGCCCCTGGGGCAGGGCCCAGTCTCCCCGTCACCGGGCCGAGGGTCCGGTGACGGAGGAGGCCATGGGCATGGACGCGGGCGAGGACGAGCTGATCAGCATCGGCGTGTTCGCCGCCAGGGTCCGGCTGTCGGCGAAGGCGCTGCGGCTGTACGACCGGCTGGGGCTGCTGCCCCCGGCGTACGTCGACCCGGTGAGCGGCTACCGCTACTACCGGCCCGAGCAGGTGGAGCGGGCCCGGACGATCGTGCACCTGCGGCATCTCGACATGCCGCTGGCGGAGGTCGCCGAGGTGGTCGCGCTGATGGGCCGGGACGGTCCGGCGGCGGCCGAGCGGGTGGGCGCCTACTGGGCGGACGTCGAGGCGCGGCTCGCCGGGCAGCGGGCCCTCGTGGACTTCCTCCGTGCGCGACTGGACGGAAGGACCTCCCTGATGAGCGAGCGGTACACGACGGAAACGGCGGACGTGCCCGGGTGCACGGTGCTCTCCCTGAAGCGGCACGTCCTGGTGGGCGAACTGCCCGCCTGGATCGGAACCACCCTGGACCGGCTGCACGCGGTGGCGGCCGAGGAGTGCGGAGGCGTCGCGGCGGCGCCGTTCGTGGTCTACCACTCCGAGGTGTCGCAGGAGAGCGACGGGCCCGCCGAGGTCTGCGTCCCGGTGCGGGACGCCCGGGCGGCACGGGAGTGGGCCGCGCGCCACGGCAACGGCGTGGGCGTGCGCGAGGAGCCCGCGCGGCGGCTGGCGTACACCCGCATCACCAAGGCCGAGGTGGCCCAGCCGATGATCCTCAACGCCTTCGAGGCGGTGGAGCGGTGGATCACCGAGCGGGACCTGCGGGTCGCCGGACCGTGCCGTGAGGTCTACTTCGCCGACTGGGCGGCGGCGGGGCCGACGGACCCGGTGTGCGACGTGGCGTACCCGGTGCGGACGCCGTCGGGTCCCTGAGGGCTCCGCCCCACGGCAGTGGCCGAACCCTTGGGCGTCCGGGGCGCCTGGGGCCTGTCCGGCGGATCTTGCCGTTCTTGCTGCCGGGTGCCCCTGTCACCGCGACCCACGTGCATGATCCGTCGGACAGGGCCTAAGGGATCGGCAGGGCGTCGTCGGGCTCCGGGCACGGGGTGCCGCGCTGCATGCGGTAGCGGGCGGCGAGGTGGTACGTGCCCGGGCCGGGGGCGTCCAGGACGGTCCAGGCGACGCCCCAGGCGTCCTCCTCGCCGGGCGCCAGGCAGCCGTGGACGTTCCGGCCGTCCGGCCCGGGCGGCGGAAGCAGCTCCCCGTCGGCGTCGTAGAGGCCCAGCCACGGGGAGTGGGCCACCCGCACCGTGTAGCGGCCGGCGCGCGGCACCCGGACGGTGAGTTCGCCCTCGTCGGCGCGCAGGACCTCGGCCGGCGCGTCGGCCAGCGGGGTGGGGTCGACCACGGCGTACAGCCGCCAGTTGTCGTCGGCCCACACCTCCTCCAGGTACGGCAGGCCGCCCTCTATCAGCTGGCGCTCCCGGCGGCCGCCCTCGCCGTCCGGCGACCCGTGCAGGGGCAGCACCACCTGGTGGACGGCCCAGCGGCGCAGCCACGCGCGGTAGGTCCCGGCGTCCAGCGTGCCGTCGTAGAAGAGCGGGTTGCGTTCCCGGTCGGCCTGGCGGTTCCAGCCGCGGGCCAGGTTGACGTAGGGGACCAGGGCGGAGGACTCGGCGTGCGAGCTGGCGGGGACCACCTCGACGCGGCCCGTCCGGGCGTCGTCGCGCTGCAGCCGGTCGACCAGCGGGGCGAGGTCGCGTGCCCAGATGGCGTCCGGCTTCATGCTGATCACGTCGTTGACGGTGCTGACGCCGACCCAGGCGGTGAACAGCGTGAAGGAGGCCAGCACCGCGTACCGCCCCCGGGAGCGCGGCGCGGTGGCCGGCAGCGCGGCGAGCAGGGCCACGCCGGCGAACATCATCGGCAGGCGGGTGATGTTGGAGCCGATCTGGGAGCTGACCGCCCACACCAGCAGGGCCGCGACGGCGTAGACCAGGCAGGTGGTCCGCACGGTCCGCCACTGCGCCGGGGCCACGGCGTACACCAGGAGGGCCGTGGTCACCGGGAGCACGGCGGTGAGGATGCCCATCGGCTGCGTCCCGGAGAACGGGAACAGCCAGGCGGAGGCGGCGACCACCACGGACGGGCCCAGCCCCAGCGCCCACGCCCCGGGGCGGCGGCGCTGGAGGAACAGGGCGACGGCGATCAGGCCGAGGAAGAGCCCCGCCACCGGTGACGCCATGGTGGCGAGGGCGGCCGGCGGGGCCACCCACAGCGCCTTCGCCCACCGTCGTGGCCGCCCGCGCAGCGGCAGGCAGAAGACGCCGGCGACGGCGGCGAGCGCGAACAGCACGCCGAGGCCGAAGGTGACGCGGCCGGAGATCGCGTTGCAGAGCAGGCCGAAGACGCCGGCGAGCGCGGCCGGCCACACCTGGCGGTGACCGGGGCCCGGGCGGGTGCGGCACAGGATCAGGGTGAGCAGCCCGGCGGACAGCGTGCCGGAGAGCATCATCGTGGTCCGCACGCCGAGGACGTGCATCAGGTAGGGCGAGAGCACGCTGTAGGAGACCGGGTGCATGCCGCCGTACCAGGCCAGGTTGTAGGCCGAGTCCGGGTGCCGGCCGACGAACTCGGCCCAGGCGTCCTGCGCCGCGAGGTCCCCGCCGCTGTTCGCCACCGCGAAGAACCAGACGACGTGCAGGACGCCGGTCAGGGCGGTGACGACGGTCACCGGGTGGCGGAGGAGGCGGCCCGGGCGGGCGCGGCGGGTCCGGGACCGCCCGGCCGCGGACCGGTCCTCGGCCCCGGCCTCCGCCGGTCCTGGCTTCGTCCCAGGTCCTGGCTTCGTCTCCGGTCCGGGCTCCGTCCCCGGCCCGGGCTCCGTCCCCGGCCCGTCCGGCGCGGACCGCGGCGCCGGTACGCGGTCGGTGCCTGGACGCGCGGCGGGCGCGGCCCCGTGCGCGGGGCCCGTGCCGTCCGTGACGGTGGACGGCGTCTCCGTCGGTTCCGCTGTGCTCACCTGGACGAACTCCTCTGCCCCGGGCGCCGGTCCCGCTGCCCCGCGCGGTCACGGCACAGCCCGGCGACGCTAGCACGGCGCCCCGTGCGGGCCCGCCGGACGGGGCGGTTCGCACGGGGCGCGGGTGCAGCGGCGGGTGCGGGCCGGGCGGTGGCCGGCCCGCGTCCTCAGGAGACGCGGGTCAGCCTGGCTCCCGTGGACGGCTCCTGGAGGTCGCTGCCGAGCTGCACCGGCACCTTCACGGCGCCGCCCTCGGCGTCGCCGACGGTCAGCGAACCGACCTTGGTGCCCTCGGGGGCGGCGTGCGGCATCGTCGGGTCGGGGGCGAAGGTCAGCCGGACCTCGTGGCCCGCCCAGCCGACCGCCTTGACGTCCTCGGAGACGACCACGGGGGTGCGGCCGCCGAGCCGGTCGTCGACGTACCCGACGACGTCGCCCTTCTTGAGGATGGTCTCCGCCTCCAGCGCGTCCTGGGTGGCGAGCATCGCCGTCTTGGACACGGCGTTGACGGTGTCGAGGATGAACGGCTTGTGCTGCCCGAGGACCGCCCCGACCAGCGTCACGGTCTCGCCGTCGACGTCCTTGGTGGCGGCGAAGAGCAGGTTGCCGCCGGCCTTGGTGGTCGAGCCGGTCTTGATGCCGATGGCGCCGTTGTAGGGCACCAGGGTGTTGTAGTTGTAGTGGATCCGGCCCGAGGGGTCCTTCCAGGAGCCCTTGTTGGTGATGTCCACCATGGCGGGCATCTTCATCATCTCGACGCCCAGCTTCACCTGGTCCTCCGCCGTGGAGACGGTCGTCTCCTTCAGGCCGGACGGGTCGGTGTAGGTGGTGTTCCTCATGCCGAGCTCGGCGGCGGTCTTGTTCATCTTGTCGACGAACGCGGCCTCCGAACCGGAGTCCCAACGGGCCAGCAGTCGCGCGATGTTGTTCGCGGACGGGAGCATCACGGCGGACAGCGCGTCGCGCAGGGAGAGCTTCTGCCCCTCCTTGACGGTGTTCAGCGTGGACTCGTCACCCGTCTTGTCGTAGCCGCCCTCCTTCTCGGCGAGCGCGTCGACGGGGACCGAGGGACCGTCCTCGCCCTTCTTGAGCGGGTGCTCCTTCATGATCACGTAGGCCGTCATCGACTTGGTGACCGAGGCGATCGGCACGGGCTTCTGGTCGCCGAACTTGTCGACCGTGCCGATGCCGGTGACGTCCATCCAGCCCTGGCCCTCGTCCGGCCACGGCAGGGCGACCGGGTCGCCGTCGAAGCGGAAGGACTCCTCGGCGGTCAGCACCAGGGAGGGCTCGGGCAGCGGGCGGACCATCTGGACGACCGCGAGCACGATCGCCAGCAGCACCAGCAGCGGTGTCCAGATCTTGACCCGGCGGACCATCCGGCGCGGCAGGGTGTCCGGCGGCGGCGGTGTGTTGGTCAGCTCGGCCAGCAGGTCCAGCGGCGGCTTGGGCGGCAGCGGCTGCTGGGTGGTGCGCTCGGGGCCGATGTGCGGGATCGCGGTGGTCTCGGTCGACGCCGCGGCGGGGGCGGCGGGACCCGCCGGTGAGCCGGGGCGCGCCGGGGCCGCCGGGGGCTTCCGGGTGGGTGCCTGCGAGCGGTCGCCGACCTTCAGCTGGGTGGTGGGCTGGTCCACCGGCGGCCGGGCGGCGGGGCGGCCGCCGAGGCGGATCGCGGTGGTGGGCTGGTCCACCGGCTTGCCCGGGCCCTTGCCCTTCGCGTCCGGCCCGGCGGCGGGGGGCGCGACCTTGCCGAGGGTGCGGGTCGCGTCGCCCTTCTCCTCGGCGGGCAGCGGTCCGGCCGCCCACCCGGGACGCCGCGGCCCCGAGGGGGCGTCCGCGTCGGGGGCGTCCGCGTCGGAGGCGTCCGCGTCGGAGGCGTCCGCGTCCTCCGGCTCGACCTCGCGGTCGGCGTCGGCCGCCTCGACCTCGCGGTCGGCATCGGACGCCTCGGCCTCGCGGTCGGTGTCGGACGGCGCGTCCGCGTCCGCGGTGCCGGAACGCTCGGCGGCGTGGTCCGCCTCGACCTCGCGGTCGGCGTCGGACGGCGCGTCGGCGTCGGCGTCCGCGTCCGCGTCCGCACTGCCGGAGCGCTCGTCGCCGGCGTCCGAGGCGTCGACCGCGGCCTCGCGGTCGTCGGACGGCGCACCGGCGTCGGCGGTGCCGGAACCCCCGGCAGCGTCGTCCGCGGCGGCGGCCGTGCCGGACCGCTCCTCGGCGGCGGTGCCGGACGTCCCGTCGGTGTCGTCAGCGATGTCGGTGTCGTCAGCGGCGTCGGTGTCGTCGTCGGCATCGGCATGGGTGCCTTCGACGGCCCCCGGCGCGTCCACGGCGGGCTTCGGGGCGTCCGCAGGGGCGTCCTCGTCCGTCTCCGGGTCCCCTGCCGCACCGGCCGTGCGCACGTCAGGGTCAGCGGCCCGCACGTCCTCGTCGGCGTCCGCCACCGCCTCGTCGCCGTCCCGCTCCTCGTCCACACCGGCGGCGGCGGTACCGGACTCGTATCCGTCCCGGTTCTCGTCCGCCGGACCGTCGGCGTCCACGGCGGGCTCGTCCTCGGGGTCACGGGCGCCGGACGGGACCGCGTCGCTGATCCCGTCGGACGGCTCCCCGCCCGGGCCGGCGGCCGGGGCGTCCTCGCTCACGCCGGCCGCCGCACCGTAGGCCGGCACGTTCCGCACGGCGGAGTCCTCGGCACCGTCCGTCTCCACGGCCGGCTCGTCCCCGGCCTCGGCCACACCGGCCGGGACCGCGTCGGACGGCTCCTCGTCCTCCCGGTCACCCACCGGGGCGCCCTCGCCCGCGCCCGCCGCAACGCCGGACGCGGGCACCGCCTGGTCACCGGTGGGGTGGTCACCGGTGGGGTCGTCCGCGGGCTCCCCGGCGGCGGACGACCCGTCCGCGTCGCCGGTGGCGGCAACTCCGTCGGCGGACTCCCCGCCGGCACCCAGACTTGACGCGTCTGCGTCAGACGGCTCCGTGAGGCCCTCGGAGGACGTTCCGGCGGCCCCGGGGCCCTCCGGCCGCTCCAGGGCCTCCTGGGCGCCCTCAGGGCCGTCCACGGCCGTCGAGGACCCGTCGCCCTCCACGGAGCCACCGGACAGGCCACCCGCACCGGCCGCGTCGGACGCCTCGTCCGGCTCCCCGGCCTCGTCCGCGTCGCTCCCGGAGGGCGGATCGGCCACGGCGGTACGGGCGAAGGCGGCGCGCGGATCGGCGGCGGCCGACGCCGCGGCGGTCTCCGCAACCGGTTCCCCCGTGCCCGGCGTCACACCCGCCGAGGACTCTCGCTGCTTCGACCTGTCGGGGGACTCGCCCGCCACCTGTGCCTCCTCCATACGCCGCACTCCCCGTGCGCCTGCCCAACCAGCCGACCGTGAACGTCGGCGGCCACCGTCCGGACCAGGGTCCAGTCTCGCGTCAGCGCTCCCGGCCCTCCCGCAGGGACGAGAACGACATACCTGCCGGTTCCATCCGATAGCGGACTCGCACTCTCGACAGATGAGTGTGAGAGGGGTCACCCTGTCGTACATCCACGCGGGGAGGCATGGATGGGCAGGAGCCGCAGAACACTTCCGGAGGAGCTTCTGCTGCTGGCGTTGGACCCGGCCACGGGTACCACTGCACAGCCGCAGTCGCTCGACCTGGGTCTGGCCGGAGCACAGCTCGTCGAGCTGGCCATGGCCGGACGGATAGCCCCGGACGGGGATCGTATCTCCGTGGTGATGCCACGGCCGACAGGAGATCCGACTCTGGACCACGCACTGGAGTTGCTGCGCAGACGCGGCGCCCCGGTCCGCGCGGTCCACTGGATAGGCGGGCCCCGGCTGGGGCTGCGCCAGACGTACCTCGCGCACCTGGAGCGGTGCGGCATGGTCCATGCCGTCGCCGGTCCGATGTGCGGAGTACTGCCGACGACTCGCTACCAGGCGACGGACACGGCGATCAGCCGGGAGATCAGAGCCCGGCTGGACACGGCGATCAAGACGGGCGTCCCACCGGACCCCCGCACCGCCGCGCTCGCGGCGCTGGCCCACGCGGTCGGCCTCGGCAAGCACCTGTACCCGGGCAACGAGGGCCGCTCGGCCCGTTCCCGGCTGCGGGACCTGATCAGGCACGACCCGATGGGCGGCCTCGTCGCGCACGCGGTCATGGACGTCCAGAACGGCGCCGCGGCGCAACCACGCCGCGCCCAGGCGCCGGCCGCCCGCACGCCGGTCCCGGCGCACGGGCGGGCGAACGCTCCGCAGCAGGCGGCCCGGGGGGTGGCGGCCCAGCCGCACCCGGGTCCGATGGTGCGGGCCGTCGCGCGCTGACCTCGGCACGGGCACATGCCCGGACGGGCGGCGGACCTTCCCGGTCCGCCGCCCGTCCGGGCATGACCCGTTCCCCGGGGCCGTCGCCGCGCATCGACGGGCCGGTCGTCAACCCAAGGCGTCAAGCCGAACCCGAAAGCGTGAACCGCCCTCGCGGATCCGCTCCGGGGAAGGACGCCGGGTGACCAGGACGTCACGCGTGGGCAGCGATTGTGCGCCGTTTCCCAGCGGCGGCCCATACCCAGGTGGCAATCTGCTGAACAGCAGATACGCAAAGTTGAGGTACGCAGCCGGAGGTGCCGTCCGTGGCGTCCAGTGTCAACCCCACCGTCAGGCGCCGCCGCCTGGGCCAGGAGCTCCGCAGGCTCCGTGAGCAGAAGGGCATGACCGCCGAGGAAGTGGCGGAACGGCTGCTGGTCTCGCAGTCGAAGATCAGCCGGCTGGAGAACGGCCGCAGGTCCATCAGCCAGCGCGACGTCCGCGACCTCTGCGGGGTCTACGAGGTCGATGACCAGCGGATCGTCGAGTCGCTCATGCAGATGGCCAAGGACTCCCGCCAGCAGGGCTGGTGGCACTCCTTCGGCGACATCCCGTACAGCGTCTACATCGGCCTGGAGACCGACGCGGCCAGCCTGCGCGTCTACGACCCGCAGGTGGTGCCGGGGCTGCTGCAGACGCGGCGGTACGCGGAGTCCCTGATCACCGGGGCGCTGCCGGAGACGGCCGCCGCGGACATCGAGAAGCGGGTGCAGGTGCGACTGCGCCGGCAGCAGCGGATCAACGCCCGCGAGAACCCGCTGCGCCTGTGGACGGTGCTCGACGAGGCGGCGCTGTGCCGGATCGTGGGGAACAAGGCCGTGATGCGCGAACAGCTGGAGCACCTGGTCGAGCAGTCGGAGCTGCCGCACGTGACGGTGCAGGTGATCCCGTTCACCATGGGCGCCCACCCGGGGCTCAACGGCCAGTACGCGATCCTCGAGTTCCCCGACGCGTCGGACTCCAGCGTGGTCTACATCGAGGGCGTCACCAGCGACCTGTACCTGGAGAAGCCCAACGACGTGCAGAAGTACAGCGTGATGTACGAGCACCTGCGGGCCCAGGCGCTGAACGTGGAGCAGTCACGGCAGTACATCGAGGACATCGCGAAGACCTACGCGTGAGGCGCCGCGACCTCCTTCACGCTGGGTGACGTCGTCACCCCTATCGGTTGCCCCTGGACTTTGCCAACGGCAAAAGGAGGAACCGTACACGCACAACTGGCGGTGCCGTAGGGGCTATTGGTACATGCCATCCTCATGAGTGAATGGACCCCTCCGAAACGCGGGGCGGCGAGTAGCGTCGATCACGCCAACGGTCACAGCCAGTTGGCAGAGATCACTCGCATCGTCACCCTCAGTCAACTCGGAGTAAAAATGGCTATTCGTCAGGGCGCCACCCCCGCGTGGACCAAGTCCTCCTACTCGACCGGTAACGGAGCGTGCGTGGAGGTCAAGTCTCCGGTGCGCGAGGAGCTCGCGGTGCGGGACTCCAAGGTGCCGGCGGGCCCGACCCTCGCCTTCCCGGCGGGTTCCTGGAGCGCGTTCGTCTCCGGGGTCAACCGTGGTGCGTTCGGCGGGATCTGACCGACCGCCGCGACAGCGGGCCGCACCGGCCCGGCACCATGGGCACCACCTGTACGGCCCTCTCGTCCGGCTCGCCGTCCTGGCCGAGGGGGCTCGCCCATGCCGGAACCGGTCGACGGAACCGGTCGTCGGAACGGGCGGTCAGCGGGGGTAGCGGGCCAGCCAGCCGGGGGACGCGTAGGTGGGCCCGTGCAGGGCCGGTCCCTGGGTCATCTCGACCGCGAAGTCGTCGGCCAGCACCACCAGGGTGGGGCGGCCCTCGAGTTCGGCCAGCCACGCCGGCGGCAGCGCCGTCTCCCCGTGGAGCGCCCCCAGCAGTCCCCCGGTCAGTGCCCCGGTGACGCTCGCCCGACCGCCGAGGTTCACCGCCAGGCACAGGGCGTGCCGCACGTCCTCGCCGTCCAGAGCGCAGCGCACGGCAGCCGCCAGGACCTCGTCCGCACCCGCGTCGGCCCCCAGCGGGTGCGGCGGCTCCTCGGCGCCCGCCAGGGCGGCCTCCAGGGCCTTGACGACCTCCTGGTGGCCGGGCCAGGGCTCGACCGCCCCGATCGCCGTCCGCACGGCCTGCGGCAACTCGTCCCCGCGTGCCAGGCCGTGCACGGTGACCGCGTAGGCACCGGCCGCCAGGCAGGCCGTGGGGTGGCCGTGTGTCTGCGCGGCGCACTCCACGGCCAGTTGGGCGACCAGTCGCGGCTCCCAACCGACCAGCAGGCCGAACGCCGCGGACCGGGCCGCCGCGTGCGGGCCGCGCTCGCGGGGGTTCCTGGGCTCGGCGGGCGTGCCCATGGTCCTGGCGCGCAGCGCCAGCAGGGTCGGGCCGTGCGGGTCGCGGCGGGTGTAGAGCCATTCCTCGCGTGCCAGCCAGCCGTCGTCGTCCCGCCGCTCGTCGGGGCCCCAGTCGTCCTGGGTGACCGCCCAGCGGCGCCAGGCGCGGTGCAGGTCGCTGGGCGGGTGCCAGACGCCGGTGTCCCGGCGCACCTGGGCGCGGATCAGTCCGTCCACGGTGAACAGCGACAGTTGCGTGACGTCGGTGACGGCGCCGAGCCGGCCGTACGCGGGGACCGGCGCGGCCAGCCCCTGGGGGCCGTGGGCGGCCACGATCTCGGCGGGTGTCAGTCCGTCCAGCGGTGCGCCCAGCGCGTCGCCCACGGCCGATCCGAGCACGACGCCGCGCACCCTGCTCCGGAAGTCCTGCAACTCGGCCCGGCCCCACGCACCAGCCACCGCCCGACCTCCCACGGCCGTCGTCCACGCCTGCGGAGCGAGGCCCGGGCCCCGTCCCCTGCCGACGCTAACCGGCCGCCGGGCCGGTCGGAACGGGCATTTCCGGCCGATGTGCACGTAGGTCCGTACCGGACGGGCGCGCCTCCACGAGATCCACCCCGGATGCGCACAGCGGAGCCCCGCGGGTCCGCGCGGAACGACGCCGGCGCCCGCCCCCCGCGCTGGCGGGGAGCGGGCGCCGTACCGTGGCGGGTTCCGCCGGAGTCAGTACCGCAGCCGGGGGATCCGCTCGGCGTCGACCACGCCGGTGAACGCCCGGACGTTGTCGACCGCCCCGTGGAGGTACTCGCCCCAGCCGTCCGCGGTGCGGCCGCGGCCGACCTGCAGGGGGCCCTCGGCGGACCAGGGGGCGTCGAAGGACGCCTCGTCGCCGAGCTGGCCGTCCACGTAGAGCCGGACGGTGTCGGCCGAGTCGTCGTGCACCACGGCGATGTGGTGGCCGTCGCCCTTCCCGCCGTCCGCGGCCACGATGCGCGAGGCCACGGTCTCCTCGGCGTCCGTCCCTTCGCCGTCCGTCACGACCAACTGCCACGCGTGGGCGGCGGGGTCGTAGCGGACCTTGAACGCGTCACCGTGCTCGCCGCCCTGGGAGAGCACCGTCATGGGCCCTGCCGGTTCCCTGTCGGCCAGCCGGACCTGGGCGGCGACGGTGAAGCTGCCGGACGTGTCGACGACCGGTCCCCCGGTGGCCGCGTGGCCGGTGGATCCGTCCAGCTCCAGGTGGGCGTCGCCCACCAGGGCGGGCGGACCGGGAACGCAGTCCGGGTCGATCCAGCAGTCCGGGTCGTCCACGTACCGGAAGACGGTGGCGCCGTCGTGGAGCGTCAGCGGGCCGTTCGCACCGCCGGGCGCGGCGCCGTCGGTCACCGACTCGAAGTCCCAGGCCCCGGCGTCCTGCGGCTCCCGTTGCGCCAGCGTCGCCGCCTCCGCGCCGACCACCACGCGGTCCCAGACCCGGACGTCCGCCAGGTCGCCCTGCCAGCGCTGCCCGCCGTCACCGCGGGCCCGGCCGAGCTGGAAGGCGCCCGGCGCCTCGACGGGGTCGGCCTTCGCCGGCTCGCCGACGGCCTTGCCGTCGACGTAGAGGCGCAGGGTGTCGTCCTCGGTGTCGAAGACGCCCAGGACGTGGGCCCAGTCGCCGGTCTCGGGGCCACCGCCCGCGACGGTCGCCCCGCCGAAGGTGAACGCCCAGTCGGCGTCGCCGTCCGCGGTGGGCCTCAGCCCCAGGGTGAAGGCGGAGGTGCCGTCACCGGCGTCCTGGCTCGCGACCGTCATGGCGCGGCCGGTGCGGCCCGGGCGGACCCAGCCGCCGACCGCGAAGGTCTTCTCCCCGTCCACCACAGGCGCGTCCGTGGTGAGGTAGCCGTTGCCCGCCCCGTCGAGGTGCGCGCTGCCGGTGACGTCCGTGCCGTAGGGGCCGGCGTCCGTGAACGTCACGCCGTCCTCCGCCCGCAGGGCCGGGCCCGTCCCGGCGGAGGCGTCGGTGAGCTTCCAGTGGGCGACGGGGGCGCGGCCCTCGGCGACCAGGAACCGGTGGGTGACGGCGGTACTGGGGTTGCCGGCACGGTCGACCGCCCTGACCGTCAGGGAGTCGGGGCCTTCCTCCTGCGGCATGAGGCGGATCGTCGCAAGGCCGCCCGCCTCCTCCGGTTCCACGGTGCGCTCGGATTCGCCGGTGAACCGGTACCGGTAGGCGACGACGTCGTCGGACGGCGAGTCGAAGGTGAAGCCGCCGTACACGCCGACCCCGTCGTGCCAGGCGGTGTCGTCGTAGCGGTCCGAGGTGATCGTCGCCGGCTCGGGGTGTTCGGTGTCGATCCGGAACTGGCAGAGGTGGCCGTCCGCTTCGTCGCTCCAGGAGGACGTCGCCCCGTGCTCGCCGACGGCCCGCGCCCGCCAGGAGACCAGGGTGTCCGCGGGGATGTCGAAGGACGGGGTCAGCCGGAACGGGGTGCCCGGGATGCTCGCGGTGGTGGTCAGCGTCTCGCGCCGCTCGGCACCCTCCGCGTCGGTCCACCACACCTCGATCTCGGCGCCCGCCCAGGCCCACGCGTCGGGGTTCCGCAGCGTGACCTCGAGCTGCGGCTTCTCCCCCACGTACGGCGCCGAGTCCCCCTGCGCGCAGGCGCTGTAGCCCGTCCTGAGGTCCTCGACCCGCGGCTGCGGCAGCGGGGTCTCCGCCGCCGACGCCA
This sequence comes from Streptomyces fragilis, assembly GCF_003112515.1. Classification (GTDB taxonomy): domain Bacteria; phylum Actinomycetota; class Actinomycetes; order Streptomycetales; family Streptomycetaceae; genus Streptomyces; species Streptomyces fragilis. The sequence goes on from NZ_BEVZ01000001.1 coordinate 238,347, forward strand.
CCCCCGGTGTCGCTCCCAGCAGCGCGACGGCCGCCAGGGCGACCACGCCCCGTCCGCGCCGGCCCATGACGTTCATGTGACATCCACCCTTGTCGTGTGCTTGGCAAAGCGGGGCCGAACCTAACAGGGGTTACCGACGGTCCGTCATCGATTTACCGGCCAGAACCCCCCTCCCTCTGACCGGACGCCCGTGTTTGCCCAGCTCGTGCCGCTCGTATGCTCGGGGGATGACGACTTCCGCCAGCTCCGGAACCGGCCGCCCCACCGAGAACTCCATGCGCCGTGCCCTCAGGCGGGCGCGGGACGGGGTCGCGCTGGACGTGGCCGAGGCGGCGGTGCTGCTGCAGGCGCGCGGGGCGGACCTCGACGACCTGTGCGCCACCGCCTCGCGGGTGCGGGACGCGGGGCTGGAGGCGGCCGGACGGCCCGGCGTCATCACGTACTCCAAGAGCGTGTTCATCCCGCTCACCCGGCTGTGCCGGGACAAGTGCCACTACTGCACCTTCGTCACCGTCCCCGGCAAGCTGCGGCGCACGGGTCACGGGATGTTCATGTCGCCGGACGAGGTGCTGGAGGTCGCCCGGCGCGGGGCGGCGATGGGCTGCAAGGAGGCGCTCATCACCCTCGGCGACAAGCCGGAGGACCGCTGGCCCGAGGCGCGCGAGTGGCTGGACGCGCACGGGTACGACGACACCATCGCCTACGTGCGGGCGATCTCCATCCGGATCCTGGAGGAGACGGGCCTGCTGCCGCACCTCAACCCGGGGGTGCTGAGCTGGACGGACTTCCAGCGGCTCAAGCCGGTCGCCCCGTCGATGGGGATGATGCTGGAGACGACGGCGACCCGGCTGTGGTCCGAACCGGGCGGCCCTCACCACGGCTCCCCCGACAAGGAGCCGGCCGTGCGGCTGCGGGTGCTGGAGGACGCGGGCCGCTCCTCGGTGCCGTTCACCAGCGGGATCCTGCTCGGCATCGGCGAGACGTACGAGGAGCGCGCCGAGTCGCTGTTCGCGCTGCGGAAGGTGGCGCGGGCGTACCACTCGGTGCAGGAGCTGATCATCCAGAACTTCCGCGCCAAGCCGGACACCGCGATGCGCGGCATGCCGGACGCGGAACTCGACGACCTGGTCGCGGCGGTCGCGGTGGCGCGGGTCGTCATGGGGCCGTCGGCCTGCCTGCAGGCGCCGCCGAACCTGGTGGACGCCGAGTACGAGCGGCTGATCCGGGCCGGCATCGACGACTGGGGCGGGGTCTCCCCGCTCACCATCGACCACGTGAACCCGGAGCGGCCCTGGCCGCAGATCGACGAGCTGGCCGAGCGGTCCGCGGCGGCCGGCTTCGAGCTGCGGGAACGGCTCTGCGTGTACCCGGAGTTCGTGCGGCGGGGCGAGCCCTGGCTGGACCCGCGGGTACTGCCGCACGTGCGGGCGCTGGCCGACCCGGCGACCGGGCTCGCGGTGCCGGACGCGGTGGTCGAGGGGCGGCCCTGGCAGGAGCCGGACGAGGCGTTCACGCCGTCGGGCCGGACCGACCTGCACCGCACCATCGACTCCGAGGGCCGCACGGCCGACCGGCGTGACGACTTCGACGAGGTGTACGGCGACTGGGAGTCGCTGCGTGAGGCCGCGGCCCCCGGCATGGTCCCGGAGCGGATCGACGGCGACGTGCGGGCGGCGCTGCGCACGGCGGCGGACGACCCGACGAAGCTGACCGACGAGGAGGCGCTCGCCCTGTTCCACGCGGACGGGGCGGCGCTGGACGCGCTGTGCCGGGTCGCCGACGACGTGCGCAGGTCGGCGGTCGGCGACGAGGTGACGTACATCGTCACGCGGAACATCAACTTCACCAACGTCTGCTACACCGGCTGCCGTTTCTGCGCCTTCGCGCAGCGCCGCACCGACGCCGACGCGTACACGCTGTCGCTGGAGCAGGTCGCCGACCGGGCCCAGCAGGCGTGGGAGGTGGGCGCGGTGGAGGTCTGCATGCAGGGCGGCATCCACCCGGACCTGCCGGGCACGGCGTACTTCGACATCGCGCGGGCGGTGAAGGAGCGGGTGCCGGGGATGCACGTGCACGCCTTCTCCCCGATGGAGGTCGTCAACGGCGCCACCCGGACCGGGATGTCGATCCGCGAGTGGCTGACGGCCGCCAAGGAGGCCGGGCTGGACACCATCCCGGGCACCGCGGCGGAGATCCTCGACGACGAGGTGCGGTGGGTGCTCACCAAGGGCAAGCTGCCCACCGCCACCTGGGTCGAGGTGGTCACCACCGCGCACGAGCTGGGCATCCGCTCGTCCTCGACGATGATGTACGGCCATGTCGACCAGCCGCGGCACTGGCTGGGGCACCTGCGGACGCTGGCCGGCATCCAGCAGCGCACCGGTGGGTTCACGGAGTTCGTGACGCTGCCGTTCGTGCACACCAACGCCCCCGTGTACCTGGCCGGCATCGCCCGCCCGGGTCCGACCACCCGGGACAACCGGGCGGTCACGGCGATGGCCCGGCTGCTGCTGCACCCGTACATCCCAAACATCCAGACCAGCTGGGTGAAGCTGGGGACCGAGGGCGCGGCGGAGATGCTGCGGTCGGGCGCCAACGACCTGGGCGGGACGCTGATGGAGGAGACCATCTCCCGGATGGCGGGCTCCTCCTACGGCTCCTACCGCTCGGTGGCCGACCTGGTGGCGATCGCCGACGCGGCGGGGCGTCCGTCCCGGCCGCGCACCACGCTGTACGGCGAGGTCCCCGAGGAGCGGCAGCGCGCGGCCGCCGCCTCCGACGGCCACCTCCCCGAGCTGCTGCCGGTCCTGGACTGACACCGGCGGGCCGGCGCCGGCGGACGGGACAGGGACCGGTTACCGGTACCGGTACCGGCGGGACCGGTAACCGGCGGGTGGTCCCGGTCCGGCGGGTCGCCGGGCCGGGCCCCTGGTCAGGGGCGGGGAGGGTCGCCGTAGGATGATCCGACTCTGTTCCCGCCGCGGCCCGTGTCCGGGCCCGTTGCTGAGGAGATGCGTGCACGTGGCTGCTCGAGGGCTTCCCACCTGGGCCTGGGTGACCGGCCTGACCAGCGCGGCGATCGTGGTGGTCATCGGACTGGCCGTGCAGGCCGGCTCGGGGCCCAAGCCCGCCGCCCTGGACGACCGGAGCCCGGTGGCCTCGGCCTCCGAGACGCCCCGGCCGAAGAAGTCCCTCTCCGAGGGCGGTGAGGACGGAGCGGAGACCGCCGCGACGTCGGTGCCGCCGGAGTCCGGGACCGGACGGCGGCTCGTGTACGGCCTGGAGGCCGACCGGGTGTGGCTGGTCGACGCCGGCGACAAGGCGCTGCGCAGCTTCACGGTGTGGCCCGGCACGCTCGACCCGGAGCCCGGGGAGTACCAGGCGGGCACCCGCACCGCGGCCACCACCGGCTCCGACGGGGTGGCCATCGAGCACGTCGTGTACTTCGCCTTCTCCGGTGGCGTGAACTTCGCCTTCTCGCACGCGGAGGACGGCGCCTCGCCCGCCCCCGCCGACGGCAAGCAGACGGCCGGCGTCCGCATGAAGGTGGAGGACGGCACGGCCCTGTGGGAGTTCGCCTCCACCGGCACCCCGGTGGTCGTCGTCCCGTGACGGCGTCCCGGCTCGGCGTCCCGTGACGGACTTCGGCCCCGGTCCCCGCTCGTGGAGGGGACCGGGGCCGAAGCCGTGCGGGGGGTGGTGGCGTCAGTCGTCGTACGACAGGCCGTGCCCCAGGGGGAAGAGCACCGCGGCCGGATCGTCGGCCCGCTGGACGGGCACGGGCAGTCTGCCGCGCGGCGCGACCCGGCCGGCGATCACCCGCGCGGCGGCGCGCAGTTCGGTCTCCGTCCAGCAGTAGGAGGCCAGGGACGCCGGGACGTCGCCGAGGTGGGCGATGTCGTAGGGGTTGCGCACCGCGAGGTGGACGACGGGCACCCCCGTCGCGAGCAGCCGGGCCACCAGGGTGCGCTGGGCGCTGGTGGCGCCGACGTTGTCGGTGGTGACCACCACCGCGTCCCGTCCCCGTGCCGCGGCCACCGCCTCGTCGATCTTCGCGGCGTCGGGCGTCCGGCCGGTGGCCAGCTGGGTGGTGCCGTAGCCCAGTTCCTCGAAGGCCTTGGCCAGCTCGGGCACCGTGGTGCGGGTGGCGTCGGTCGGGAAGGCCGGGCTCGCGCCGACCACCAGCAGCTTCTTCTGCGTCCGGCGCAGCGGGAGCGCCCCGTCGTCGTTGACCAGCAGGGTGGTGGTGCGCTCGGCGATCCGGGCGGCGGCGCGCCGGTGCGCGCGGGCGCCGACGACCCGGTCGACCTCCTTCGGCGAGACGTAGGGGCTGCCGCCGAGCAGGCCGGCCTTGTCCTTGAGCCGCAGGATGCGCCGGACCGACTCCTCGAGCCGCTCCTCGGTGATCTCCCCCGCGCGCACGGCGGCCAGGACGCCGTTGTAGGCGACGTCGATGTCCGGCGGGAACAGCAGCTGGTCGGCGCCGGCCTTGAGGGCGAGGACGGGCACGCGGTCGTCGCCGTACTTGGTGCGGACGCCGCGCATGTTGAGCGCGTCGGTGACGATGACGCCCTCGAAGCCGAGTTCGCCGCGCAGCACGCCCTGGAGGATCGCCGGCGACAGGGTGGCCGGGTCGTTGCTGGGGTCGAGCGCGGGGACCTGGAGGTGCGCGGTCATGATCGAGTCGACGCCGGCCGCGATCGCGGCCCGGAAGGGCGGGGCGTCGACGCGCTCCCACTCCTCGCGGCTGTGGGTGATCACGGGCAGTCCGGTGTGGCTGTCCTCGCCGGTGTCCCCGTGGCCGGGGAAGTGCTTGGCGCAGGCGACGACGCCGGCCCGCCGGTAGCCGGCCACCTGGGCCGCCACCATGCGGCCGACCTCGCGGGCGTCGGCGCCGAAGGAGCGGACGTTGATGATGGGGTTGGCCGGGTTGACGTTGACGTCGGCGACCGGGGCGAAGTTCTGGTGGATGCCCAGGGCGGCGAGTTCGGCGCCCGAGATGTACCCGGCGGTGCGGGCGTCGGAGAGCGAGCGGCCCGCGCCGAGGGCCATCGCGCCCGGGAGCTGGGTGGCGCCGTTCCCGATGCGGACGTTGGCCCCGTGCTCCTGGTCGATGGAGATCAGGGACGGGACGGGGGTGGGCAGGGCGAGCGAGGCCCGCTGCACCCCGTTGGTCAGCTCCGCCACCTGGGCGGGGTCCTGGATGTTGTTCGCCCAGCCGGAGAAGCAGATGACTCCGCCGACCTGGTACTTGGCGATGAGCTCGGCGACGGTGCGGACGCCGAGTTCCGCGAGGTTGCGCTCCTGGTCGAGAGGGCTGGGAGAGGTCGCCGACGTGCCGTAGAAGTACGGCACGAAGAGCTGGCCGATCTTCGCCTCGACGCTCATCGCGGAGATGATCTTCTCGATGCGGTCGCCGCGCCGGTGCGCGGCCGCGGGGGTGGCCGTCGCGCCCACGAGGCCCGCCGCGGTCGCGGCGGTCGCGGTCGCGGAGGCGAGGACGGTTCGTCGGGTCAGGCTCCGGTCCTGCATGCGGACGTGCTCCTTCCAGCCTTGCGGGGCAAGGGAGTCGAAGGAAACGTGAGGTACTCCGGACAGCGGGAAACGTAGCCTTCGGGTCCGGCCCGGGCAAGAGGTCTAGACAAAAAAGGTCTAGACAAGCCGGTACCGCCGCCTCCGCCGCGGGGGCCGACACCCCGAGCGGGGGGCCTCGCGAGCCGAGGGAACCGGGCGGCCGCGGGGCCGACAGCTGGGCGGGCGCGCGGCAGAGGCACCCGGGAGCGCGGGCGGCCGGGAGCCCTGGGGAACTGGGCGGGCGCGCGCAACGGAGGAACCCGGGGGCGCGGGCAGCCGGGAGCCCCGGGGAACTGGGCGGGGACGCCCGGGGGCGGGCCGGGCTCGCCCGGGGGCCGCCCGGGGGGTCAGGCCGGGCGGGCCGTGCCGGTGCCCTTCTCCGCGTCCAGGGCATAGACGCAACGGTCCTTGCTGCACGCGTACACGACGCCCCCGCGGACCACCGGCGACCCGGTGATCTCCCCTCCCGTGGCGAGCTTCCACCGCAGCCGGCCGTCGTCGGCCTTGAGCGTGTACAGCAGGTGGTCGGTGGACCCGAAGTGGATCCGGCCCTCGGCGACCACCGGCGCGCCCACGATGTCCCCGCCCGCCTGGAAGCGCCACTTGGGCGTGCCGGTGACCGCGTCCAGCGTGTAGAGGCCCTTGCCGCTGGCCACGTGGATGTGCCCGGCGGCGACCAGCACCGGCTCCACCGAGGACCGCGCCTCGGTGGCGATCCGCCACCGGTCCCGGCCGTCCGCCGCGTCCAGCGCGTACACCGTGCCGAGGTAGTCGGCGAGGTACACCCCGCCGCCCGTCACGGCGGCGCCGGGCACGAAGGCGGGCGGCCCGAGGAAGACCGCCGGCGCCTCGAAGTGCCAGTGCACGTGGCCGCCGGCCGCGTTGATCGCCAGCACGCGGGTGCCGGCGGACACGTACACGCACCCGTCGGAGGCGTGGCTCAGCCGTACCGGGACGCCCCCGCAGGAGGCCGCGTCGCCGATCGGGTACGACCACCGCTCCTCGCCGGTGCGCATGTCCAGGGCGCGCAGCCGGGCGTCCTGCCAGACGTAGGCGGTGCCGTCGTGCAGCGCCGGTCCGGCCTCGGGGGTCTCGAAGTCCGTCTGCGCGCCGTTCAGCTGCCACAGCCTGCGCCCGGTGGCCGCCTCCCACGCCTGGACGCCGCCGCCGCGCGTGCCGGTGAGCACGTAGCCGCGCTCGGCCTGCAGCGAGTACACCCAGGCGTCGGCGGACAGCCGCCACAGGTCGGAGCCGTCGCGGGCGTCCAGGGCGAACAGGGTCGGGCCGTCGGAGGCGTGGATGCGCCCGTCGGCGACCTTCATGGACCAGGCGACGTCGCGGGTCTTGAAGCGGCGGCGGCCGGTCTGCACGTCCAGGGCGTGCACCTCGAAGGAGGTGACGTAGACGAGGTCGTCGGCCACCTCGGGGGTGCCCCAGACGTCGTTGGACATCCGGAAGCGCCAAGGCCGCCAGCCGCCCCGGCCGTCCGGCTGCTCCTCGCCGGCCGGGCCGGGCCGGCCGACCTGCTGCTGGGGCACCGGCGCGGCGCCCTGCTGGGGCCGGGACCAGGAGGCGGCGAGGCCGGACTCCGGCAGCGGCGCCCGGGCGCCGGCCGCGGCGCGCACCTCGGCGACCACCGGTCCGGGCCCGATCGGCACCCGGGCGCCCGGCAGCAGCACCGGCCCGGGGTCGGGCCGCGAGGCGGGCACCGACGGGTGCGGGAGGGGGCCGCCGGGGCCGGGACCGTGCTGCTGCGGCGGCGGCGGCGCCGGGTCGTGCGCGGGCCGCGGCGGCACCGGGAGGGGGTTCCGGCCGGGCTGCTGCGCGGGGAAGGTGGTGGTCCGGCCGCCGTTGCGGCGCTGCTCGATGAGGTGGACGGCGCGCTCCGGCAGCCACGCCGAGGCGGTGCCGCTGTCGTCGGAGCCGGCCCCGAACAGGTGCGGGGCCAGCTGCGCCTGGAGGTCGGCCGGGCTGGGGCGGGCCGAGGCGTCCATCTTCATGCAGGCGTCGATCAGGGGCCGCAGCTCGTCGGGCAGCCCTTCCATGTCGGGCTCCTCACGCAGCAGCATGAAGACCGTCTCCACCGGGTTGGCGCCGTGGAACGGCGGGTGGCCGGTGGCGGCGAAGACCAGGGTGGAGCCCAGGGAGAAGACGTCGCTGGCGCCGGTGACGCTGCGGGAGTCCTTGGCCTGCTCCGGCGACATGTAGGCGGGGGTGCCCACGGCGACGTTGGTCATGGTCAGCCGGGTGGAGGAGACGCCGGAGGCGATGCCGAAGTCGATGACCCGCGGGCCGTCCTCGACCACCAGGACGTTGGACGGCTTGAGGTCGCGGTGCACCAGACCGGCGCCGTGGATCGACTGCAGCGCCTCGGCGACGCCGGCGGCCAGCCAGCGGACCGCCTGCACGGGCAGCGGGCCGCACTCGTTCACTATCTCCTCGAGCGAGGGCGCCGGCACGTACGCGGTGGCCAGCCACGGCACCGCGGCGCGCGGATCGGCGTCGACGACGGCGGCGGTGTAGAAACCGGAGACGGCGCGGGCCGCCTCCACCTCACGCGTGAAGCGGACGCGGAACAGCTGGTCCTCGGCGAGCTCCGTCCGCACGGTCTTGATCGCCACCCGGCGCCCGGACGCCGAGCGCGCGAGATAGACCAGGCCCATGCCGCCGGCCCCCAGACGTCCGAGCACCTCGAACGGACCGATCCGGCGCGGATCGGTCTGTGTCAGCTGATCCACCACTTGCCTGCCACTTCCCCGTGAGAGCCGCGTCGCCTTCGTGTGTACGCGACCCCGTGCAGCGTCTCACCACCGCACCGCCGTGGCGGCACGCACCCCGATTCTTCCCTGCCCGAGCGCCGCCGCGCGAACCCGGGGGCGAACCGGACGTCGCCCGCCCCTGGGTACCGCGCACGGCGGCCCGGGTCCAGACCCCGGCCGGGACCCGTTCCGGGGCCCCGAGCCGCCCGCCACGGCCCTTCGCCGCCTTCCCGCTGCTCAGCGCCGTACCCGCCGCCCGCTCCCTTCTTTCCGCGGCCGACGCCGCGTCAGCTCTCCAGGAGTGCGAACGAGGCGTTCTGGTTGTCCGTCACCACCGCCACCGCACCGCGGTCGGTGGTGAAGGGCTGCGCCTGCACCCTGCCGCCGAGGCGGTAGACGGCGCCGAGCGCGCCCTCCAGGTCGTCCACCGAGAAATGCACCAGAAAGTGCGACGGCATGACTTCCGGAAAAACGCCCGCCAGGGGGGCGATGCCGTCCCGCAGGCCGCCGAACACGTTCTGCCAGAACGGCCGGGCGCCCTCCGGGTCACGGGTGTGGAGCACCGCCCCGGCGAAGGCGCCGCGGGCCGGGCGGCGGCGGCCGAAGCCCTCGTGCAGGGCAGGCTCCCAGAGCCCGAAGACGGCCCCCTCGGGGCCGGCCGCCAGCGCCTGGCGCCCCAGCCGGCCCACCGGCGCCGGGGCGCTGATCATCTGGCCGCCCTCCTCGGTGATCCGCCGGGCCACCGCCGTCGCGTCACGGGTGGCCAGGTGGACCGTCCACACCGTCGGCATCCGGCCGTCCCGCTTGGGGAGCAGCGAGGCCACCGGCTCGCCCTCACGGTGCGCCCAGGCGGCGCCGGGCGGTCCGCCCTCCACCCCGCGCGGGCCCACCGCGTCGAAACTCCACCCGAACAGTTCCCCGTAGAAACGCTTGCCCGCCTCCACGTCGGGAAGCGAGGCGTCCACCCAGCAGGGAACGCCTTCGGCGGCTTCGCCGCCCTCCGTATTCACGGATGCCCCATTTTCGGCCATGGCGTCAAGTTAGCGGTAGGGGAACGGTCACGCAGAGCACGCGCACCCCATTTGCAGTCTGCCGAATAGCGCGCGAATCCCCCGTCGATAAGCTGACGACATGACAGGACACGTACGCACGGTCGACGGCCGCGTGGCTGGTCGGCGAGGACAGGCGACGCGGCAGAAGCTGCTGGACTGCCTCGGAGAAATGCTCGGTTCCGCCCCCTACCGCGACGTCAAGGTGATCGACGTGGCCCGCCGGGCCGGCACCTCGCCCGCGACCTTCTACCAGTACTTCCCCGACGTCGAGAGCGCCGTCCTGGAGATCGCCGAGGACCTGGCGGCGGGCGGCGCGGGGCTGGGCGGCCTGCTGGAGGGACGGTCCTGGACGGGGCGCGCGGGGTGGCAGACCGCCCAGGAACTGGTCGACGGGTTCATGGACTTCTGGCGGGCCAACGACGCGATCCTGCGGGTCGTCGACCTGGCGGCGGCCGAGGGGGACAAACGGTTCTCCAAGCTGCGTGTGCGCATCCTGGGGACCCTGCACAAGGGGTTGACGGAGGCGATCGACGGCCTGCGCTCCAAGGGCAAGGTCGACCAGGACGTGAGCCCGGCGGCGACGGCCGCCTCGCTGGTCGCCATGCTCTCCGCGGCGGCCTCCCACCAGAAGGGCGGCCACCAGGGCTGGGGCTACAAGGCCGCGGAGCTGCGGCCGAGCCTGGCCCAGATCGTGCACCTCGGGGTCACCGGGAAGAAGCCCACGAAGTAGTCCCGGGCCTTCGGGCCCGCCTCCGCGGCCGTCGCGCCCGTCCTGCGCGCTCGTCCGCCCACGTCCTGTCATCCGACCGGTTTTCACCGGCCACCCTCGCCGCTCTTCCACCCTCGTTCACAATTCACCCTTGAGCGTGACCAATTCGGAATCAATTCCGATCTTGAATGAGACCAATCGAGTGATGCCGTGAATATGATTTCGGCATCATGCTCGAAAAGCCTGTCCCTCAGGACTCCCGGTCCCGTGCCCAGCACCCCGTCTACGTCATCGGAGGCGGACCCGGAGGCCTGGCAGCCGCCCAGGCCCTGCGGGCCCGCGGGATCCGCGCCGTGGTGCTGGAGAAGGCGCCCCGGGTGGGCGACTCCTGGCGCCGCCACTACGACCGGCTCCGGCTGCACACCACCCGCAAGCGGTCCTCGCTGCCCGGACTGCCGATGCCGCGTTCCTTCGGCCGGTGGCCGGCCCGCGACGACGTGGTGCGCTACCTGGAGAAGTACGTCGAGCACCACGGCCTCGAGGTCGTCACCGGCGTCGAGGTGACCCGCCTGGAGCGTGCCGAGGACGGTGACGGGGGCGGCGCCTGGATCCTGCACGCCACCGGCGGGCGGCGGCTCACCGGCAGCGCCGTCGTCGTGGCGACCGGCTACAACCACACCCCGCGCGTCCCGGCCTGGCCCGGCCTGGACGGCTTCACGGGCACGTTCCTGCACGCCTCGGACTACCGCTCCGGCACCGCCTTCGCCGGGCGTGACGTCCTGGTCGTCGGCGTCGGCAACACCGGCGCGGAGCTCGCCGTCGACCTCGTCGAGGGCGGCGCGGCACGGGTGCGGCTGGCGGTGCGGACGGCGCCGCACATCGTGCGCCGCTCCACCGCGGGGTGGCCCGCGCAGAACACCGCGATCCTGGTGCGGCGGCTGCCGGTGCCGGTGGTGGACCGGCTGGCCCGGGCGATGGCGAAGCTCAGCGTTCCCGACCTGTCGGCGCAGGGCCTGCCGCGTCCGGACACCGGCCTGTACTCCCGGGTGCGGCAGGGCGCGATCCCCGTGCAGGACGCCGGGCTGATCGACGCGGTCCGCCGGGGGCGGGTCGAGGTCGTCGCGGCGGTCGACGGGTTCGACGGGGCGGAGGTCCTGCTGGCGGACGGGTCGCGGATCACGCCCGAGGTGGTGGTCGCGGCGACCGGGTACCACCGGGGGCTGGAGGGACTGCTCGGCCACCTCGACGTCCTCGACGCGCGGGGGCTCCCCACGGCCCACGGTCCGCGGTCCCCGCGGAACGCGCCGGGTCTCTTCTTCACCGGCTTCACCACGCCGATCAGCGGCACGCTCCGCGAACTCTCCCGCGACGCGGAACGCCTGGCCCGCGCCGTGTCCCGCGCCGCCACGCACTGACCTCCCGCCCGCGGGCCGTCGGCCGTCCCCGGGCCCGCCCCGCCGCGCGCATCCCCGTGCCGCGGGGGTCAGAGGGCTCGGCGGCGGCGGATGACGAGGACCATGAGGGCCGCGGCCGCGCACAACGCGCCGGAGGCGTGGAAGACCACGTCGTAGGTGCCGAAGACGTCCCGCGCGACGCCGCCGAGGAAGGCCACCGCGGCCGCCCCGGCCTGGTGGGACGCCAGCACCCACCCGAAGACGATCGGCCCGTCCTCCCCGAAGTGCTCCCGGCACAGCGCGATCGTCGGCGGCACCGTCGCCACCCAGTCCAGCCCGTAGAAGACGATGAAGAAGAGCATCGGCGGATGCACCGTCGGCGCCAGCAGCATCGGCAGGAACAGCAGCGAGACGCCGCGCAGCGCGTAGTACACGGCGAGCAGCCGACGCGAGTCGAACCGGTCCGTGAGCCAGCCGGAGGCGATCGTGCCGACCACGTCGAAGACCCCGATGACCGCCAGCAGCGAGGCCGCCGCGGTGACCGGCATGTGGTGCGGATGGTCGTGCGCGGCGGGCACGAAGTGGGTCTGGATCAGCCCGTTGGTGGAGGCCCCGCAGATCGCGAAGGACCCGGCGAGCAGCCAGAACGTGCCGGTGCGCACCGCCCGCGACAGCACCGTCAGCGCGCGCCGGGCCACCCCGGGGACCGGGGGCGGCGGCGGGGTCACCTCGGTGGCGCCGAGGAGCGGCAGCCCCACGTCGGCCGGGTGGTCCCGCATCAGCAGCCAGGCGAGCGGCACCACGGCGAGCGCGGCCAGCGCCACCGTGGCGGTGGCCGGCCGCCAGCCGTGGGCGACGACCAGCCAGGACAGCACCGGCAGGAACACCAGCTGCCCCGACGCGCCGGCCGCCGTGAGGATGCCGGAGACCAGGCCGCGGCGCTCGGCGAACCACCGGTTGGTGACGGTGGCGGCGAACCCGGTGGCCAGCGCACCGGTGCCCAGTCCCACGAACACGCCCCACAGCAGCAGGAGCTGCCACGCCTCCCGCATGACCACGCCCGCGCCGACGCCCACCGCGATCAGGCCGAGCGCGCCGGTCACCACCCGGCGGATGCCGAAGCGGTCCATCAGCGCGGCGGAGAACGGTGCGATCAGGCCGTTGAGCACGAGGTTGACGGAGACGGCCGCGCCGATCGTGCCGCGCGACCACCCGAAGTCCTCGGCCAGCGGGTCGGTGACCAGCCCCGGCAGGGTGCGGAAGGCCGCGGCGCCGATGATCGTCACGAAGGCGACCGCCACCACCAGCCAGGCGCGGTGCGGCATCCAGGCCCGCGCGCCTCGCGGGTCCTGCGGGTCACGCCGACCACGCGGACCACGCGGATCACCCGGACCACGCGGGACCTTCGTGGGCGGTGGCGCGAGGAGGGCGGGGGCGGGCGAGGCGGGTTCGGTCCGTGTCACCGGGACAGCATCCGTTCTCCGCCCCGTCCGGGACGAGTGGCCCGAGGGACACCACCCGACAGGATCGGGCCACGCGGCCGCCCGTCCGGCGCTACGCTCCCGGCATGACGGAGCAGGGCGCAGGCGGGACGGAGCGGGGCCCGGGGCGGGACCGCGGGCCGCACCGGGTGGCCGTACTGGTGCGGGACGGGCTGATCCCCTTCGAGCTGGGCATACCGCACCGCATCTTCGGCCGCGCCCGGGGCGCGGACGGCCGCCGGCTGTACGAGGTGACGACCTGCTCGGCCGGACCGCCGGGCGAGGTCCGCACCGACGCCGACTTCGCGGTGCGGGTCGAGCACGGCCCGGAGGCGCTGGCCCGGGCGGACACCGTGGTGGTGCCGGCGTCCCACGAGCGGGGCACGCCGCACGAGCAGGGGGTGCTCACCGACGAACTGGCGGCGGCGTTCGCCGTGATCCGCCCCGGCACCCGGCTGGTGTCCATCTGCACGGGCGCCTACGTGCTGGCCGCGGCCGGGGTGCTGGACGGGCGCCCGGCCACCACCCACTGGGCGAGCGCCGAGCACTTCCAACGGCTCTTCCCCCAGGTCCGGGTGGACCCGGACGTCCTCTTCGTCGACGACGGCGACGTGCTGACCTCGGCGGGAGTGGCGGCCGGCATCGACCTCTGCCTGCACCTGCTGCGCCGGGACCACGGGGCGGCGGTGGCCGCGGAGGTCGCCCGGGCCACGGTGGTGCCGCCGCACCGCGACGGCGGGCAGGCGCAGTACGTGCGGCGTCCGGTGCCGGAGGCACGGGCGGCGGGGACGGCGCGGGCGCGGGCCTGGGCCCTGGAGCGGCTGCACGAGCCGCTACGGCTGCGGGACCTGGCGGAACGCGAATCGCTGTCGGTGCGGACCTTCACCCGGCGGTTCCGCGAGGAGACGGGGGTGAGCCCCGGGGAGTGGCTGACCCTGCAACGGGTGGAGCGGGCACGGCACCTGCTGGAGACCACCGACCTGCCGGTGGAGCGCATCGCCCGGGACGCGGGGTTCGGCAGCGTTCAGTCCCTGCGGCAGCACGTGCGCGCCGTCCTCGGCGTCGCCCCGACGACCTACCGCCGCACGTTCCACGAGACCCGCTGACTCCTGTCCACACCCTGTGGACAACGTTTCGCACCCCGATCAGCGAGACCGGAAGGACGAGGAAAGAGGGAGGCGGGAAAGAGAGGACGGGGAGAAAGGGGAGGAGAGAAGAAGGGGGGGAGGCGGCGGAAGGCTCGGGCAGCACGCCGCACGCGCGGAAGGCCCGGCCCGGAACACCACGGGCAGGAGGCAGCGCGGCGCGGGTTCGGTGGGTCGTCCCGCCTCGGGACCGCGCAGGGACCCGGGGGCGCACGCCTCGGGGCCGCGCGAGGACCTCGGGTGCGGACGGCCTCGGAGTCGAGGGGAACGCCGGGCAGGCGCTCAGGCCGCGGTCAGACCGCCTCGTAGGCCAGGCCCCCGCACGCCGCGATGCCCGTGCCGTACGCGACCGCCGCCGCACCGCCCGTGCCGGCCTGGACGCCGCGGTCGAGTTCGCACCAGATCCGCTTGCCGGCGCCCTCCCGGGTCCAGCCCCAGCGGTCGGCCAGGCCGTCGACCAGCGCGAGGCCGCGGCCACCCGTCTCGTCCTCGTCGGAACATCGCGGCACCGGTGCCCGGCAGTCCGCGTCGGCGACCTCCAGGCGGACCGGCGGCATCGCACCGGCCGGGACCTCGCCCGGGTCCTCGGCCGGCAGCACCAGCCGCAGCACCGCGGGACAGCCCGTGTGCACCACCGCGTTGGTCACCAGCTCCGACACGAGCAGGATCACCGTCTCCGCCAGCGACTCGTCGGCGTCCATGCCGGACCCCGCGAGCCGCGACCGGGCCCATCTCCGGGCTCTCCCCACTTCCGCGGGGTCGGGCCGGATCTCCAACTGCACTTGAAGCACCTGCACCGCTCACACCATCCGAACCGGTGGACACGACACGGAGTCACGGTCCGTGACTCCCTTGAAGCACAGCATGGTTGACACTGAGTCACGCCAACAAGCGCTTCGGGCATATTCCAGCGCGAAGGAGTACCCGTGCGGCATACTGTGCGACGACTCACGCCGTGCGATGCGCCCTCGTGCTAGGGCCGTTGGGCCCTGGCATCTCTCGCATTTCGCCCAAGGTACCCGAGGGCGGGCCGGCTCCGGGCGGCCGGCCGAGCCGGCCCCGCTCCCCGCCACGTCAACTCTCCGTGACCGCGCCGCCGCGACGGTGCGTGACGTGCGCCTCCCGATCACGCACGGGTGAACACCGGTCCCGGGGCGGCTCTCAACTGTTCGGCGCGCCGGGCGTGTTGCAGACTCGCGTGTCCCGGTCCCCGGCCGGCTCACGCCGACATCGGGCGGACGTCCTCGTCCAGCGCCGCGTCCGCGTCCGGGAAGACCTCGAAGAGCCGCCGCACCCCGAGCGCGCCCAGCACCCGGTTCACGTGCGACCCGTCCTCCGCGCCCGCGGCCGGGAGCACCAGGCGCAGCCGGCCGCCGCAGGAACGCAGCAGCCGCCGGGCGGCGATCAGCACGCCGACGCCGCTGGAGTCGCAGAAGAAGACGCCGGAGAGGTCGACGACCACGCTGCGGTGCCCCGCGGCCACCGCGTCGTGCACCCGCCTGCGCAGCTCCGGCGAGGTCATCAGGTCCATCTCGCCGGACACCCGGAGCACGACCCAGCCGTCGTGCTCGGTGCCGGTCACCGTGAACGCCACATCATGCCCCTTACTCGCCGGAGGCTGTCCTGTGGCAGCGCCCCTGCCCCCGCCACACCTCCATGAAACCCAGGCCAGGACCGGGAGAACCAGACATCGACCGGCCACTTACGGGCCGATTCGATCGAAAATTCTCACACATCGATCAATTACGGTCGTTGTGAGGGGACAAGACGCACACCCGACGCCACCGGAGCCCGCGCCGCGCGACCCTTGTCCTGTGGGAGCGCTTCCGGGGCGCGCGTTTGCGGCAAAGGACCGTGCGCGGCACCGGGTGCCGATTACATTCGTCAGGGAGGACCCGCCGGGAGCGGGGCGGAAGCGACGGGGCACGGGGGCAACCGGAGGGAGGGGACTGTGGCGGTCGCCACGGACGGACCGGTCCGCGCGGAGCGGAGGATGCGGCAGCGGCTCGAGCGCGGGGAGGCCGCGGCGCTCGGTGAGCTCTACGACCGGTACGCCTCACTGGTCCACGGCCTGGCCAACCGGGTGCTCGACGACGAGCGGGCCGCCGACGCGGTGACCCGCGAGGTCTTCGCCCGGGTCTGGGAGAACCCCTCGGCCTACGACCCGGGCCAGGGCCCGGTGCGCACCTGGCTCTCCGAGCTGACCCGCGACCTCGCGGTGCGCCGGCTGCACGCGCGGGGAGCCGCCGAGCTGCTGCGCGACGGCGCCGACCCCGCGGACCCCGCAGCGCGCGAGGAGCTCCAGGAGAAGGTCCGCGAGGCGGCCGTCGCCGCCCGCGCCGACTACATCGTGACGTCGATGCCCGCTTCGCTGCGGGCCGCGCTGAACCTCGCCTACCACCACCGCCGCGACTACCGGGGAGCCGCCGCCGACCTCGGCGTCACCGAGGTGGAGATCCGCCGCCGGATGCGGCTGGGTCTGCAGCTGCTGGCCACCGCCCACGCGGTCACCACGCCCGAGCCGCTGCCGGACGCCGGGAGCACCCCGGGAGGCGCGGCGTGAACCGGGACGCGGAGGCGTACGGCGGCCGGCCCGACGACGAGCGGCCCGACGGCGAGCGGCCCTGGGCCGAGGACACCGGCGGACCGGACCGCGGGAACGGGCGCCGTCCCGTCCGCGGTGCCCGTTCCCACCGGCCCCACGGGGGACGGCTGCCGTCGGCCGCCGGTTCCGCGGAGCCCTCCCGCACCCCGGGGACGCGCGAGGAGGGCCCGCCGGCGGTGCCCGCCACGCACGCCGAACTGAAGGCCATGCTGGGCGCCTGGGCCCTCGCGGTCTGCACGCCCGCCGAGACGGCCGCGGTCGACGCCCACCTGGCGGGCTGCCGCCGCTGCGCCGACGAGGCCCGGTCGCTGCGCGACGCGGTCCCTCTGCTGCAGCGGCCGGAGAGCCTGGACCTGGACCCGCTGCTGCGGACCCGGGTGCTGGACGCCTGCCTCGACCGGCGCCCGCCGCGCGTCCCGGTCCCCGAGTGGGCGACGCCCTACGACGCGGAGACCGCCCGGCTGGACGCGCTGCTGCAGGACATCGACGAGGCGGAGTGGCACGCCCCGGTCCGGCTGCGCTGGATCGAGGAGGACGAGGAGCGCCATCACCGCGCCACCGTCGCCAAGGTGATCGCCCATCTGCTGGCGGTGGACGGCCTGGTCGCCGTCGCCCTCGGTCTCGCCGACCCGCTCTCCGCGCTGCCGGGCCCCGCCCCGGCCGGCGGCAGCGGCACGCCGACCTCGCGCACCCGGGCCTACTGGGCGGCGCTGAACCGTCCGCCCACCCGTGAGGTGCGCGACCCCTGGCGGGCGCAGAGCCACGACCTGGTGCGCACCGCCTCGTTCACCGGCGGCACCGCGGGCGGCCTGCCCGTGACGTACGGACCGTGCGAGATCCCGCTGCGGGACGCCATGCTGGAGCGGGCCTTCGCCTGCTGGGTGCACGGCGGCGACATCGCGGACGCGGTGAACTACCCCTACCGGCCGCCCGCGCCGCGCCATCTGCACGCGCTGCTCGACCTGGCGGCCCGCCGGCTGCCGCACGCGCTGGCCGCCCGTCGTCGGGCCGGCCGGGCCGCGCAGCCCTCTCCCGGCGCACGCCATCTGGTCTCCGCGGGCCGTCCGGGGCGCAGCCTGATGCTGGAGGTCGAGGGCCGGGGCGGCGGCGAGTGGCTGATCCCGCTGGACTCCCCCGCCGCGCTCCCCTCGGAGAACCACGTCGTCGCGCATGTGGTGCTGGACGACGAGGAGTTCGCACAGGTGGTGGCCGGCCACATAAGGCCGCGGGACGCGGCGGCGGGCCAGAGCGGCGACCGGGCCGCCGTCGAGGACGTGCTCCACGCGGCGGCCTCGCTCAGCCGGCTCTGACCGGCGGCCGTCGCCTCCCGGCGCCGACCGGGTCCGTCAGGAGAAGACCACCGTGCGGCGGCCGTTGAGCAGCACCCGCCGCTCGGCGTGCCACTTCACGGCACGGGCCAGCGCCTGGCACTCGACGTCACGGCCGACCGCGACCAGCTGCTCGGGGGTCAGCTCGTGGCCGACCCGCTCGACCTCCTGCTCGATGATCGGCCCCTCGTCGAGGTCCGCGGTCACGTAGTGCGCGGTGGCGCCGATCAGCTTCACGCCGCGGGCGTGCGCCTGGTGGTACGGCTTGGCGCCCTTGAAGCTCGGCAGGAAGGAGTGGTGGATGTTGATGATCCGCCCGCTGAGCTGCTTGCACAGGTCGTCGGAGAGCACCTGCATGTAGCGGGCCAGGACGACGAGTTCGACGCCCTCCTCGCGGACGACCTCCAGCAGGCGGGCCTCGGCCTGCTCCTTGGTGTCGCGCGTCACCGGGATGTGGTGGAAGGGCACGTCGTAGGAGCCCACCAGCTCGGCGAAGTCGGTGTGGTTGGACACCACCGCGACGACCTCCACCGGGAGCGCGCCGGTGGAGGCGCGGAAGAGCAGGTCGTTCAGGCAGTGGCCGAAGCGGCTCACCATCAGCAGCACGCGCATCTTCTCGCCGGCCTGGCCGATCTGCCATTCCATGTGGAACGAGTCGCCGATCGCCGCGAAGCTGGCGCGGAGCTTGTCCAGGCTCACCGGGGCGGGGGCCGAGAAGTGGACCCGCATGAAGAACAGTCCCGTGTCGTGGTCGCCGAACTGCTGGCTGTCCTCGATGTTGCAGCCGGTCATGAAGAGGTAGCTCGACACGGCGTGGACGATGCCCTGCTTGTCCGGGCAGGCGAGGGTGAGGACGTACTGCTCGATGGGGGCGGCGGCGGACTGTTCACTCATGCCCGCCAGAATCGCACATCGCCACCCGCCCCCGCCGCCCTTGTCCCACATCCGGGACACCCGGTCGCCGGGGTCAGGCGGTGCGGGTGAGGATGCGCAGCACTTCGAGCGACTGGGGCGGGGTGTCGGGATCGTCGCCGTCACCGACCGCCATCCGCACGTGCGCGTCCCGGGCCGCCCGGACCGCCTCCGGCCATCCGGCGTGCGCCATGTACGCCGACACCGGCGCGTCCGGCCCCACCTGGTGCATGATCCGCAGCACCCGCAGCACGGCCGTGTCGACCAGCGCCGCCTCCTGCGAGTCCCGGAAGATCGTGCCGACGTACTTCTCGGCGGACCAGTTGTCCAGCCAGGTGTCCTCGACCAGGCGGTAGACGGCGTCCGTGACGTCGCCGTACCCGTCGACGCCGGCCAGCCACACGTTCTGCTGGAAGTCCGGGTCGGAGAGCATGTGCAGCGCCGAGCGGACGTTCCCGCGCCAGCGCCACCACGGCATGTCGTTGAGGGGCATGACGCCCATGGTGGAGGAGCGACGCCCGTGGCGGGAAGAGTTCACCGAAGTCTGCACGACATCCGATCGTACGTTCCGCCGCCGGCCGCGAGCCCCGGGGGCGGCCCCCCGGGAATCGTCACGCCAGCACGCCCGGGGGTGTCGCCGCAGGTCAGAGCTGGATCGGACGCCGCTCCGTGAGCTTCCACTCCTTGGCGATCGGGTTCCACAGGTCGGACGCCTTCTGCTTCTCCGCCGTGGCGATCCCGCTCTGCTCGACGGCGGCGCCGGTCTCCGGGGTGTTGCGGGCGTGGCCGCGCTTGCAGAGCTTGCCGCGGTTGCCGGCCACCTGGTCGGCCCAGTTCGCGTAGTGCTCGTCGGCGGACTTCGAGGCCTGCCACGCCTTGGTGAGCGCCTGGGTCAGCGCGGCGTGCTGGGGGAGCTGGTCGACCTCGATCTCGTTGAGGCGGGTGACCAGGTCGGCGCGCTGCTGGGCGGCGCCGCGCAGCGCCTGGGCGGCCTCGCCCAGCTTCTCGCAGCGCCGGACGTTGTCGACGGCGCCGACCACCGCGGAGCGGCTGTTGCCGCTGTCGGCGAGGAGCTTGTCCAGGGCGACGGCCTGCTCGCGCGCCTTGTCCTCCTCCTTCTCCTCCTCCCCGCCGGACTCCTCCCGCGAGGCGGAGGGCGCCGGGGAGTCCGCCGCGACCGGGCTCTTGGCGCGGTCCTCGCCGCCGTCCATCAGCGAGCCGATGCCGATGCCCAGCACCACGATGCCGACGCCGGCCGCGGCCAGCAGCGGGATCCGGCCGCCGCGCCGGCCGGGGGCCGGGGCGGGGTGCGGGTCGTAGCCGCCGGGGGCGGGCTGCCCGTAGTCGGGACGCGGGGCGTGGGAGCGGAAGAGGTTGTCGAACTCGGCGGGCGGCTGCCGGTTCTCGTCGGCGCCGTGGCCGCCGCCGGGGACGGGCGGGAGGTACTGGGTGGCCTCGCCGTCGCCGCCGGAGGGCTGCGCCTGCGGCCCGGGGATCCGGCGCAGCATCTGGGTGTCGCGGTCCATGCCCTGCTGCGGGGGACGCTGCGCGGCGTGCTGGTGGGGGTGCTGGGCGGCCGGGGAGTGCTGCGCGGCCTGCCGCGGGCCGTCCGCGGACTGCGGCGGGACCGGCGGGAGGTACTGGGTGGCGGCCTGGTCGCCGGCCGGCACCGGGGGGATGAGCTGGGTGGCGGCGGAGTCGTCGGCCGCCGGAGGTATGGGCTGTATGTACTGCGTGGCGGCGTCGTCACCGAAGCCGCCGGGCCCGGGCCGGCCGGGGTGGCTCTGGCCCTGGTGGCCCGGGTGCACCTGATGCCCTGGCTGTCCCTGGTGGCCCGGCTGTCCCTGAAACCCCTGGTGCCCCGTGTGTCCCTGGTCGCCCGGCTGTCCCTGGTGGCCCGGGTGTCCCGCGTGCCCCTGTCCGCCGTGCGACGCGGACGGGCCCGCCGGACCGGACGGTCCCGGAGGCACCGGCGGGAGGTACTGGGTGGCCTCGCCGTGACCGCTGCCCGCCGGGGTCTCGGGGGGCAGCGGGCCGGGGCCCGGCGCGCCGGTGTAGAGCTGCGGTGCGGAGTCCCACGCGCCGTCGCCATGGGTCCCGGCACCCTGCCAGTTCTCCTCGGGCTGCGGCTGTCGCGGGTACGGCGGCCGGTCCGGCTGGTCCGGCGTCCACGGACCGCCGTGTCCACTCTGCGTCACCGGGGCTCCTACATCGGAAGGCTTGCGGAATCGTCGGCTCACGCTACCCGCTCGCCCGCCGTGCCCTCCACCCAACCTCCCAGCGCGCCCCGCCGGCAGGGCAGTTGGAGCCGGCGCCCCTCGCGGGGCGCGGCCGCGCGCCCTCGCCTCACGCCACGGCCAGGCGCTCCGTGAAGTCGCGGACCGGGGCCTCGGAGCGGTACGGCTCCAGGCGGTGCCGGAAGTCATCCAGGTACTCGGTGCCCCGGTTGGAGCGCAGCGAGCCGAGGACCACCGCGGCGTCCAGCGCGGTGGCGCAGGCCTGCTCCAGCTCCCGCCGCTGCAGCTGGGCCGTGGCGAGCAGCACGTGGCCGATGGCCCGGCGGCGCGCCCGGGTCTCCGGGTGGCCGTCCAGCGACTGGCGGGCGTAGCGCTCGGCCTGTTCGGCCTGCCCGAGGTCGCGGTGGCAGTGGGCCAGCTCGTCGGCGAGGTAGGCCTCGTCGAAGTGGCTGATCCACACCGGGTCGTCGCCGGCCTCGGTCGCCGCGGCCGCCGCCTCCATGGCGTCCAGCGCCCTGCCGCGGGCCACCTCGGCCGCCGTCGCGTCGCCGAGCACCGCATGGCCCCGCGCCTCGGCGGCGTGGAACATCGCCTGGGCGCGCGGGGTGACCCTGCCGCGGGCGCCCTCCTGGGCCGCGCGGGCGAGCTGGGCGATCTCCCGCGGGTTGCCGAGCTGCGCCGCCAGGTGACTCATGGAGGCCGCGAGCACGTAGCCGCCGTAGCCGCGGTCGCCCGCCGCCTGGGCCAGGCGCAGCGCCTGGATGTAGTAGCGCTGGGCGAGCGCCGGCTGCCCGGTGTCCACCGCCATGTAGCCGGCCAGCTCGGTGAGGCGGGCGACCGCGGCGAACAGCTCGCGCCCCACCGACTCCTTGTAGGACCCGGAGAGCAGCCCGGAGACCACGCTGTTGAGGTAGTGGACCAGGACCGGCCGGACGTGACCGCTGCCGAAGCGGTGGTCCAGGTCGACGAGGGCCTGCGTCATCGCCCTGACCGCCTCCACGTCGGAGGGGCCGACACGGGGACCGACCGCGCGGGCGACCTGGGGGTCCGGGGCGGAGATCAGCCAGTCGCGGCTGGGCTCCACCAGGGCCGAGGCGGCCACCGAGGTGCCGGCCAGGAAGTCGCGCCGCCCCACGTCGCTGCGCCACAGCTCGCTGACCTGCTCGACCGCGCCCGCCACCGTGGGGGCGAACTGCAGGCCGACGCCGGTGGCGAGGTTCTTGCCGTTGGCCATGCCGATCTCGTCGATGGTGACGGTGCGCCCGAGCTTGCGGCCGAGGGCCTCTGCGATGACGGCGGGGGCGCGCCCCCGGGGCTGCTGGCCGCGCAGCCACCGGGCCACCGAGGTCTTGTCGTAGCGCAGGTCGAGACCGTGTTCCGCGCCGCACAGGTTGACCCGGCGGGCCAGCCCGGCGTTGGAGCAGCCCGCCTCCTGGATGAGTGCCTGCAGCCGTTCGTTGGGCTGCCGTGCGACGAGTGGCCTGGCGGCCATGAGTACCCCCTGTTGCTGCCGTTGGTGCCCGGGTGGTGCCTGCTGTGGTCCCGCGATCACGCGGGTCCTGGCCGGTGCGCCCGGCCGGGACCCCCCAGTGGCTACCCAGCCCCCGCTCGCCCGCCGCCCGCGCGCCCCCTCGAATGCACCTGTGCGCCCCGTGCTCCCCGGCGGCGGCCGCTCGCCTTCCGCGTGTCCGGCGTAACCCGGACGTGTGAGAGGAGTTGAGTCGTGCGTGGAAAATACGATCTCCGGCACCGAAGTCACCCCCATCCCCCAGCAGCGCGGCGAGGCGGGCCGGCCGGGCTCCGACGACGCCCGCGCGCCGGTCTCCTCCCCGCTCGAGGCCGCCGTGCGCTACGCCGAGCAGTGGCAGTGGCAGGTCTTCCCCGGGGTGTCGCTGGAGACGACGGCGGGCGTGGTGCGCTGCTCCTGCGGCGACGCGGCCTGCCCGCTGCCGGGGGCGCACCCGGAGGGGCCGGACCGGGTGGACCGGGCCACGCTCAGCGGGGCGGTCGCCCGGCGGATGTGGAGCAGCCGGCCCGGGGCGGCCGTGCTGCTGCCGACGGGGCACGGGTTCGACGTGGTGGACGTCCCGGAGACCGCCGGGTTCCTCGCGCTGGCCCGGCTGGACCGGCTGGGCACGGAGGGCGCGGCCGGCCCGGTGCTGCTGTCGCCGGACCGCAGGATGCGGTTCCTGGTGGCCCCGGGGGCGGTGGCGCGGGTGCCGCGCGCGGTCCGGGGGCTGGGGTGGGCGCCCGAAGGGCTCGACCTCACGGTCACCGGCGCGGGGGGATGGATCCCGGCGCCGCCGACCCGCTACGGGGCACGGGGTCCCGTCCAGTGGGTCCGGCCCCCGGCCGACCGCCGCCTCCCCGACGCGGCGGCGCTCGTCCCCGCCCTCGCCTACGCCTGCACCCGGTAGGCCGGCCCCCTCGGCCGTCGCTCCCCGCACGCGGTCGACGCCCGGGGCCGCCGGGCACTGGTGAAGTAAGTCGGGTGATCACGGCGCACCGTGCGGGTACGGTCGGGCGATGCCCGAGCTGGAGCGGCTGCGCGCCGATCACGCCCCGGCGGTCCTGGCCTTCGAGCTGGCGAACCGCGCCTACTTCGCGGCCTCGGTCCCCGACCGCGGCGACGCCTTCTTCGACCGGTTCACCGACAGGTTCGCCGCCTTGCTGGCCGAGCAGGAAGCCGGGACCTGCGCCTTCCACGCGCTCGTCGCCGAGGACGGCTCGGTGCTCGGCCGGTTCAACCTGATGGACCTCGACGGCCACACCGCGGAACTGGGCTACCGGGTCGCCCGACGCGTCGCCGGCCGGGGCTTGGCGACCGCGACCGTCCGGGAGCTGTGCCGGCTGGCGGCCGCCCGGCACGGACTGCGCGCCTTGCGGGCGGCCACCGCCCACCGCAACGCCGCGTCCCGAAGGGTGCTGACGAAGGCCGGGTTCGTCCCTGCCGGTCCTGCCGACCCGGCCCACCTCGGCGGTGAGCCCGGCACCTGGTACCGGCGCGACCTGCTGGTCCCCTGAGCAGGATGCCGCGGCCACTGCACGGACGCCCCGTCAGCGCCACCGATCGCGACCCGTCCCAAGCCTTGCGGTGACGGTGGTGAGGGGGCCGGGGCGGGGCTTAGGGTCGGGGCCGTGACCGGATCCGGGCCGGCGAAGGGATGAGATGACTGCCGCCGTACG
Organism: Streptomyces fragilis; assembly: GCF_003112515.1. Taxonomy (GTDB): domain Bacteria; phylum Actinomycetota; class Actinomycetes; order Streptomycetales; family Streptomycetaceae; genus Streptomyces; species Streptomyces fragilis. The sequence continues at coordinate 262,729 of NZ_BEVZ01000001.1, forward strand.
TGTGGAAGGCCTCTGGAAACGTTTCGGCGACCATGTCGCCGTCGGCGGGATCGACCTGGAGCTGCCCGCCGGGCGGTTCGTCGGCCTGGTCGGTCCCAACGGCGCCGGGAAGACCACCACCCTCTCCATGATCACCGGGCTGCTCCGACCCGACCAGGGCCGGGTGGAGGTCGTCGGGCACGACGTGTGGCGGGACCCCGCCGCGGTGAAGGCGCGGATCGGCGTCCTCCCCGAGGGACTGCGGCTCTTCGAGCGGCTCTCGGGGGGCGAACTCCTGTCCTACGCGGGCCGCCTGCGGGGACTGCCCGGCGAGGAGACCGACAAGCGGGCGGCGCAGCTGATCGAGGTGCTCGACCTCTCCGCCGCCCGCGACAAGCTGGTCGTCGACTACTCCACGGGCATGCGCAAGAAGATCGGGCTCGCCGCGGCGCTGCTGCACAACCCCGAAGTCCTCTTCCTGGACGAGCCCTTCGAAGGCGTCGACCCGGTCTCCGCGCAGACCATCCGCACGGTGCTGGAGCGGTACACCGCCTCCGGTGCGACGGTGGTCTTCTCCTCCCACGTGATGGAACTGGTGGAGTCCCTCTGCGACTGGGTGGCGGTGCTGGCGGGCGGCCGGATCCGCGCCGCGGGCACGCTGGCGGAGGTACGCGGCGACGCCCCCTCCCTGCAGCAGGCGTTCCTCGAACTGGTGGGCGCGGGCGACCGGGACGCGGGCAGCAGCCTGGACTGGCTGGGCGGCGCGCGATGACGGAGCGGAGCCCGTCGGCCGACGGGCCGGCTTCCACGGGTGGCGCGGCCCTTCCGGGCGGCCCGAACGCCCCGGCCCCCTCGGCCTCCCCGGACCCCTCGGCCTCCCCGGCCTCCCCGGCCTCCCCGGCCTCGCCGGCGCCTTCGGCCTCCCCGGACCCTTCGGCCGCTCCGGCGCCTTCGGCCTCCCCGGACCCTTCGGGCGCTTTGGCGCCACCGGCCACCGCCGAGCGGCCCGACGCCGTCACCGGGGTGATGGTCCGGCTGAAGCTGTCGATCGTGCGCAACGGCCTGCGGCAGTCCGGCGGCCGCCGCGCGGCGTACATCGCCTCCGCGGTCGTGGTGCTGCTGCTGGCCGCGTTCCTGCTCCTCGGGCTGCTCGTGCTGCGCGGTCATCCGCACGCCGCCTCCGTGGTGGTGCCGCTGACCGCCGTGCTCGCACTGGGCTGGGCGGTGATGCCGCTCTTCTCCGCCAGCGGCGACGAGACCCTGGACGCGACCCGGCTGGTCCTGCTGCCGCTGCGGCCCCGCCCGCTGGTGCGGGCGCTGCTGGCCGCCTCACTGGTGGGCATCGGCCCGCTGTTCACCCTCTGCCTGCTGACCGGTTCGGCGATCGCCGTGGCCCACGGGCCGGCCGGGGCGGTGACCGGGGTCGTCGCGGTGGTGCTGGCGCTGCTGACCTGCGTGGCGCTGGCCCGGGCCGTGGTCACCGCGAACACCCGGCTGCTCTCCAGCCGCCGCGGCCGCGACCTCGCCGTGGTCAGCGGCCTGATCGTGGCGATCGGCGCGCAGGCCGTCAACTTCGGCGTGCAGCGGCTCGGCTCGTCCGGGCTGGCCCAGCTCGACCCGTTCGCCGAGGTGCTGCGCTGGGTCCCGCCCGCCTCCGCGATCGGCGCCGTCGACGCGGCGAGCGAGGGCGCGTACGGCACGGCGGCCGCCCAACTGGGTCTCACCGCAGTGGCGTTGGTGCTCGCGCTGCGCTGGTGGTCGGCGACCCTGACCCGGCTGATGACCGCGCCCGACTCCTCCACCCTGCAGGCCGCCGAACCGGCCGCGGCCCGCGCGGGACGCCGTCCGGGCGGCTGGGGGCTCACCCGGCTGCTGCCGCCCGGCCGGGTCCGCACCGTGATGGAGCGCAGCCTGCGCTATGCCTGGCGCGACCCCAAGACCCGGGCCGCGCTGGTGGTCTCGCTGGCGGTCGGGCTGATCGTTCCGCTCTTCAACGCGCTGCAGGGCTCGGGATCGGTGTACCTCGCCTGCTTCGCCGCCGGGATGCTCGGCTCGATGATGTACAACCAGTTCGGCCAGGACTACTCGGGCTTCTGGATGGTCGCGATGACCATCTCCTCCCCCCGGGACGCGCTGCGCGAGCTGTGGGGCCGGGCCCTGGCGCTGGTGTCGTACGCGGTGCCGTACTCGGTGCTGGTGTGCGTGGCGACGGTGGCGGTGCTCGGCGAGTGGGGGAAGCTCTCCGAGGCTCTCGGCCTGTCGCTGGCGCTGCTCGGCGCGATGATGGCGACCGGCGCGTGGGCCTCCGTGCGCCACCCCTACTCCATCCCGCCCGAGGGCAACCGGAACGTGGCCCCCGGTCAGGTCGGACTGGTGTGGATGGCCATCTTCGGCGGCATGGCCGCCGCGGCGGTCCTCTCCGCGCCGGTGATCGCGCTGACCGTCTGGCTGCACGTGGCCGGTCACGCCGGCGCGTGGAGCTGGCTGCTGCTGCCGGTGGGCGCGGCCTACGGCGCCCTGCTGACCGTGACCGGCCTGCGCCTGGCCGCGCCCCGTGCGGCCGCGCGCCTCCCGGAGATCCTCGCCGCCGTCAGCAAGGGCTGAGCGCAGGCCGCTCAGGGGGTGAGGACTCCCTGGAGGAAGCGGGTCAGCAGGCTCTGCCAGGCGTCGGGCTGGTCGTGGTGGAGGAGGTGGCCGGCGTCGGGGATCTCCGCGTACTCGCCGCGCGGCAGGACGCGGACCATCTCGTGGGCCTCGGCCCGGCCCAGCTGGCCGTCCACGCCGCGCACCACCAGGGCGGGGCAGGGCACCTGCGCGAGCTCCTCCCAGTGGGCGTCGAAGGCCCAGCCGCGGCGGGCGAGCCGCATCTGCTCGGGGTCGAAGACCGGACGCCAGCCGTCCGGCGCGTGGGTCATCACCTCGGCGAAGTAGGCGGCCCGGGCCTCGCTGGGCCGCTCCACCCAGGGATCGCGGGAGAACCACTCCCGGACCTCCCCCAGCGTGGCGAACGGCGTGGGCCAGGCCGCGAGCCAGTCCTCCCACTCCCGGTGCAGCGCCGCCCCCACGGCCGCCGCGCGCATCTCCGCCAGCACCAGAGCGCGCACCAGGTCCGGCCGGGCGACGGCGAGCCGCCAGCCGACGAGCGCCCCCATGCCGTGCCCCACCACCACGGCGGGACCCATTCCCAGCTGCTCCAGGGCCGCTTCGGCGTCGGCGACGAAGGCCTCGGGGGTGAGCCCGGCCGGGCCCTCGGGGTGGTCGCTGAGCCCGTGCCCGCGCTGGTCGAGGGCGACCGCGCGGCAACTGCCGGACAGGCCGCGCGCGGTCTGCGCCCAGTGCGAGGCACGGCCCAGCAGCCCGTGCAGTAACAGGACGCCCGGCCCTTGCGACGGCTCCGGCGGCTCCCCGCGCGGTCCGGAACCGGACCCGGCGACCTGCACGGCACCGAGCGCGGGATCCGGCGGGAAACCGTCCGGCCCCTGAGGGCCGGCCTGCCCGGCCGGCTTCGGGGGCTCGGCGAACTCCCAGGCGGCCAGGCGCAGGCCACCCGCTCCGGTCAGATCGATCCGCCGTGCCATCCGTGCCCCCTCAATGCGCGCCCTGTCGCGCGCCCATCCTTACGCCTGTCTGCCCGGTTGTGCGCTGCTTTGCGCCATCTCCCGCAGGCTATCGAATCTGTATTCGAAAACGCGGGTCCATATCGCCGACACCCCTCGTTCGAGTGACCACGGCCGGGGATTGACCGCCGTCGACGAGGGGAGATCCTGAGCGGGAGGCGGACCACTCGGGGAAAAGCGGTCCGCGGGGACGACCGACCTCGGGAGCTCGGGGCTCCGGGTCGGCACAGGGGAGGACGGGCCCCGGCACGGCCGACACCGCGCCGGGGCCCTGTTGCGTGGGTCGCCCCTCGGGGCGGGGTCCTCGGGTCATATGCCTCGCCCACCACACTGCCGCACGGTGAGCCACCTTGAAAAGGCGGGCGGCGCGAAAGAGGGCGTGCGGCACACGCGGCACGCCGTCCACGCGGGGGCGCACGACGCCCGCGAGCGACGCCGGAACACACCGGAAGCGACTCCGCGGGGCGCTCGACCCCGCGGTCGAGGGGCCCCGAACGCGGCTCCGGACGGGTTCCGGCCAATTCCGGCCGGCTCCGCACGCGGCTCCGATCGACTCCGGACGTGACTCCGGCCGGCTCCGCACGCGGCTCCGGTCGACTCCGGACGTGGCTCCGGGCAGGCCCCCCGAAGGCGCACCGCGCACGGCCGCCGTGGGAACGACTAGGGCTTGGCCACGAACACGTGCGAGGCGACCTCGCCGTCCAGTTCCGCGGCCTCGCCTCCGCTGCCCACCAGCAGACCGGAGGCGGACTCGGTCACGCTGACCACCGAACCGGGCTGCACGCCCGCCCGGCGCAGCGCGTACATCAGCTGCGCGTCCGTCTGGATGGGCTCGCCGATGCGGCGCACGACGACCGTCTTGCCCTCGTGACCGGGCTCCAGGTCGGCCAGCGACACCATGCCCTCGTCGAGGAACGGGTCGGCCGTGGCCTGCTGCCCGAGCTCCTCGAGGCCGGGGATGGGGTTGCCGTAGGGCGACTCGGTCGGGTGGCGGAGCAGCTCGAGGACCCGCCGTTCGACGGCCTCGCTCATCACGTGCTCCCAGCGGCAGGCCTCGGCGTGCACCTGCTCCCACTCCAGGCCGATGACGTCCACCAGCAGGCACTCGGCCAGCCGGTGCTTGCGCATCACCCGCGTCGCCAGCCGGCGGCCCTCGTCGGTCAGCTCCAGGTGACGGTCGCTGGCCACGGCGAGCAGGCCGTCCCGCTCCATCCGCGCCACCGTCTGGCTGACCGTCGGGCCGCTCTGGTCGAGCCTCTCCGCGATGCGGGCGCGCATGGGGACCACACCTTCCTCCTCGAGCTCGAGGATGGTGCGGAGATACATCTCCGTGGTGTCGATCAGTCCGGACATACGTGCCCCTCGCAATACATCTGCCGATAAGCCGCGCGCAGCCTCGGCGGCCAGGCCTGCCCGGCTGCTCCGGGCGGCGCGCCGACTCCGCATCCAATTCTTACGCATGCGGCCGACAACCGTGCCCTGCCGGAGGAACCGAAACGGTCCGGTCCGGCTCCCTACTGCCCCTCGGGGAACGGCCGATGCCACCCGTTGACACCACTGTGGTCCAGACCTCACGGTGATCATCGACACACAGGAGGGAGCCTGCCGGTGAGCGATCACGCGGACGATCTGGTCGGCCGGTACTTCGACGCGGCGGAACGGCTGCTGCGGCGGGTCCGGGTGGAGGAGACGGAGGCGATCGCCGCCGCCGGGGAACTGGTGGCGGACACGGTGGGCGCCGGAGGGCGGCTGTTCGCCTTCGGCGCGGGACACTCGTCGCTCGCCGCGCAGGACGTGGTCTACCGGGCGGGCGGCATGGCGCTGATGAACCTGCTCTCCGTGCCCGGGCTGACCGGCGTCGACGTGCGCCCGGCCACCCTGGGCTCGGCGCTGGAGCGGGTGGAGGGGCTGGCGGCCACGGTGCTCGACGTCTCGCCGCTGCGCGCCGGGGACCTGCTGGTGGTGATCTCGCTGTCCGGGCGCAACGCGCTCCCGGTGGAGATGGCCTCCGAGGCGCGGGCGCGCGGGGTGCGGGTGGTAGGGGTGACCTCGGTGGCCTACGCGCGGGAGACCGCCCCGGGCCACCCCTCGGGCACCTTCCTGAAGGACCACTGCGACGTGGTGATCGACTCCAAGGTCGCGGTGGGCGACGCGGAGCTCACCCTGGACGGTGTGGGCGCGCCGTTCGCGTCCGCCTCCACGGTGGTGACCTCGGCCGTCATGCAGTCCGTGATGGCGGTGGCGGCCGGCGCGCTCGCGGAGCGGGGCGTGGAGCCGCCGCTGCTGCGGTCGGGCAACGTGGACGGGGGCCGCGACTGGAACGACGCGGTCTTCGAGCGGTACCGGGACCGGATCTTCCACCAGCACTGAGCCCTCCCCCCCCCCGGAGAGGGGGAGCGCGCGCGAGGTCACCCGGCGGTGTTCTCCAGGGCCGCCGCCAGGTCCAGGGCGGCGGCCACCCGGCCCGCCACCTCCTCGCCGTGCGCGACGTCGTGGCGGCCGAACGGTCCCCGGGCCGGGCCGCGCAGGAAGGTCACCACGCCCAGGGTGCGGCCCCGGCTGCGCAGCGGGACGCACAGGGCGTGCGCGGCGTCCTGCGGCCACTGCCGGGTGAACCCGGCGGCGGCGGACACCCGCACGGTGCCCGCGCGCTCCGCGCACCGCAGTGCCGGGTGCCCGGGCGGATACGGCACCGGCAGGCCCGACCGGTCGGCGCCCTCGCCGGCCCCCGGGGTGCCGAACGGGGTGGTGGCCGTCCGCACCAGGCGCAGCGGCGTCTCCTCGTCGTCCGGCACCACGCCGCCGGCCGCCCGGTCCAGCAGGGCGTGGTCGGCGAAGCCGGCGAGCGCGAAGTCCAGGTGGACCGCGGCGGCCTCCGCGGGGTTGTCGCACTCGGCCGCGGCGCGCGACGCCCGGTGCAGCTGGGCGGCACGGAAGCGGGTGACCGCGGCCTCCTGCTCGGTGGTGCGGGCCTCGGTGACGTCCTGGAACAGCCAGCCGACGCCGAGCGGGGTGGGTTCCTCGGTGAGCGGGGAGGCCAGGCGCAGGAAGCCGCTGCGCCAGCAGCGGCGCTCCCCGGGCGCGGCCCCGCCCGTCCCCGCGGCACCGCCGGACCCCGTGGGGGCGGCGACGGTGACCCACAGGTCGGCGGGGGCGGGGGGCGCGCCCTGGGCGAGGACGTGGGTCAGCGCGGCCTCCACCTCGCGGACGCCCTCGGTGAGCAGCTCGCCCAGCGGACGCCCGAGCAGCGCCGCGCGGCCGCGTCCCAGGGCGCGGGCGGCGTGGGCGTTCACCACGGCGGGGCGCAGGTCCGCGTCGACCAGGACCACGCCCCAGGGGGCGTCCGAGAAGAGGGCCTCGCTCAGGGCGAGGGAGCGTTCCAGGTCGGTCTGCGCGTCGGCCGGGCCGAAGGCGAGGTACACGCCGGCGGGTCTGCCGTCCGGGCCGGGGACGGCGGCGGACTGGGTCCGCACCAGGACGCGGCCGCCGTCCTTGGTCAGCAGCGCGAAGTCATGGACGCGGCGGCCCGGGGCGTGCATGGCGGCCATCAGGCGGGCCTCGGTGCCGGCGGCGTCGGCGGGACGGACCGCCCAGCCGGCCAGGCCGCGGCGGCCCACCGCCTCGGCGGCACTCCAGCCGAGGACGCGTTCCGCCTCACGGTTCCAGTGGGTCACCACGCCGTCGGCGTCGAAGGCGCACAGAGCGGCGTCCATGCCGTTCAGCAGGGCGGCGAGGAGTCGGTCGCCGCACTGGTCCTCGCCGGTCGGAGCGGTCACGGTGGCTCCCCCCTGTCCTGGGCCGTGGGGCTCCCATTCAACTCCACGACCCCCTCCCGGAACACCACTTTCACCGACCCTCTCCGCTCCTCCCGCCCCCCCGGTCGAGGGGCCGGCCTGGGGGGCGGTGGGAAAAAGGCGTTGTTCCGCGGCGGCCCCGGTCGTACGGTGGGGCCACACGGGAAAGGAGGTGATCGGGTACATGAGTGACACCCGGACGCGTGAGGTGGCTGCGGGCTGAGAGCCCGTGACCACGACGGGCCTCGGCCCAGCACCAGCAGTCACCCGACCCGCGAGCTCGCCGGCACGTCCGGCCGGCCCCCTTCCGTGGGACCAGAGCTCGCGGGTCGTTCCCTTTCCCGGGACGGGACGACCCGCGGCGGGGTTCAGCGCGCGATGTCCCCGTAGCCCTCGATCGCCTCGACCGGCCGCGACGCCGGTCCGACGTACCGCGCGGAGGGCCGCACCAGCCGCCCCGTCCGCTTCTGCTCCAGGATGTGCGCGGACCACCCCGCCGTGCGGGCGCAGGTGAACATCGACGTGAACATGTGCGCCGGCACCTCGGCGAAGTCGAGGACGATGGCCGCCCAGAACTCCACGTTGGTGGCCAGCACCCGGTCCGGCCGGCGCGCGTGCAGTTCGGCCAGCGCCGCCTTCTCCAGCGCCTCGGCGACCTCGTACCGCGGCGCGCCCAGCTCGCGGGCGGTGCGCCGCAGCACCCGGGCGCGCGGGTCCTCGGCCCGGTAGACGCGGTGACCGAAGCCCATCAGCCGCTCGCCGCGGTCCAGCGCGCCCCGCACGTACGCGTCGGCGTCCCCGGTGCGCTCGATCTCCTCGATCATGCCGAGCACCCGCGAGGGAGCCCCGCCGTGCAGCGGGCCGGACATCGCGCCGACCGCGCCGGAGAGCGCCGCCGCCACGTCCGCGCCGGTGGAGGCGATGACCCGCGCGGTGAACGTGGAGGCGTTCATGCCGTGCTCGGCGGCCGAGGTCCAGTAGGCGTCGACGGCGGCCACGTGCTTCGGGTCCGGCTCGCCGCGCCAGCGGATCATGAACCGCTCGGCGATGGAGTTCGCCTTGTCGATCTCCTTCTGCGGCACCATCGGCACGCCCTGCCCGCGCGCCGACTGGGCGACGTAGGACAGCGCCATCACGGCCGCGCGGGCGAGGTCGTCACGGGCCTGTTCCACGGAGATGTCCAGCAGGGGCCGAAGACCCCAGGCGGGCGCGAGCATCGCGAGCGCCGCCTGCACGTCCACGCGGACGTCGCCGGAGTGGACCGGGATGGGGAACGGCTCGGCGGGCGGCAGGCCGGGGTTGAACGACCCGTCGACCAGCAGGCCCCAGACGTGACCGAACCCGACCGTGCCCACCAGGTCCTCGATGTCGACGCCCCGGTACCGGAGCGCGCCGCCCTCCTTGTCCGGTTCGGCGATCTCCGTCTCGAATGCGACGACTCCCTCGAGCCCGGGAACGAAGTCGGACATGTGCGGCTCCTCGACGTTTGTAGGGGGTGCGGGTCCGCCCCGTGCATCGGATCGTATCCACGAGTGCCACTTTTGGGGAGAGGCGCGGCACTCAGTGCCACCTTCAATCCACCCGGTGCGGGCCTGACAGCACCCCCGGCCCACCGGTGCCCCCGGGCGCCCGCACGCGCCGCCGGTCCGCGACCCGAACGTGCCTGCGCATGCGGCAAGATGATCCCGTGACCGACCGAGAAGCCGCCCTCGACCCGTCCGACGACACCGTTCCCGCCACCGCCCTCGCGCCCGACCCGGCCGCGATGCGCCGGCACTACGAGGCGGAGGGGCTGGTCAGGTCCCAGCTGGCCGGCACGCCCGTGGAGCAGTTCGGCCGCTGGTTCCGGGAGGCCACGGACAACCCCGCGGTGTTCGAGCCGAACGCGATGGTGGTCTCCACGGCCGACGCCCAGGGCCGCCCCAGCTCGCGGACGGTGCTGCTCAAGCACTACGACGAGCGCGGGTTCGTCTTCTACACCAACTACGGCTCCCGCAAGGGCCGCGAGCTCACCGAGAACCCGCACGTGTCGCTGCTGTTCCCCTGGTACCCGCTGGCCCGGCAGGTGATCGTCACCGGCACGGCCGCCCGCACCGGCCGGGACGAGACCGCCGCCTACTTCCGCACCCGGCCGCACGGTTCGCAGCTGGGCGCCTGGGCCAGCGAACAGTCCACGGTGATCTCCTCGCGCGAGGAGCTGGACCGCGCCTTCACCGAGCTGGACGCCCGCTACCCGGCCGACGAACAGGTGCCCGTCCCGCCGCACTGGGGCGGCTTCCGGGTCGTGCCGCAGAGCGTGGAGTTCTGGCAGGGCCGCAGCAACCGGCTGCACGACCGGCTCCGCTACGTGGCGCTGCCGGGCGGCGGCTGGCGGACCGAGCGCCTCAGCCCTTGAGCGGCGGACCGAGCGCCGGAGCCCCCTGAGCGGCGGCCCAGCACGGCGGACCCAGTGCCTCAGCCTTGAGCGGCGGGCCCAGCGCCTCAGTCCCCGAGCGGCGGGCCCAGCGCCTCGTCGAGCAGCGCCGCCCACTGGGCGACCACCCGCTCCCGGCGGGCCGTGTCGTCGCTGAGCAGGTTGGCCAGGCCCAGCCCGCGCGCCATGTCCAGCAGCCCCTGCACGGTCTCCCGCGCACCCGGCCGGGACTCGTCGGCGGCCAGCAGCTGCACCGCCGTGCGGTGGGTCTCCCGGCCGACCCGTGCCTCCAGCTCGGTGACGCGGCCGCGCAGCTGCTCCTCGTTGGAGGCGGCCACCCACAGGGCGAGGGCGGCGCGGAAGACCGGCCCGGTGAAGAGGGCGACGATCTCCGCGACCACGGCCCCGCGGTCGCCCGCGGCGCCCTGGGGGAACAACTCCCGCAGGGCGGTGGAGCGTTCCTCGGCCACGTGCTCGACGGCCGCGGTGAACAAATCCTCGCGGGTGGGGAAGTGGTGCTGGGCGGCGCCCCGGGAGACGCCGGCCCGTTCGGCGACCACGGCCACCGTGGAGCCCGCCCAGCCGTGCTCGGCCAGGCAGGCGACGGCGGCCTCCAGCAGCCGCTGCCGGGTGGCCCGGCTGCGGTCCTGCTTCGGGGCGCGCGCCGCGGTGGACGTCGCCTGGTTCACTTCACCCACGCCGGATCCCGTCGTTCGAGGAAGGCGGTCATCCCCTCTCGCGCCTCGTCGGAGGAGAACAACCGGGCCGAGAGCGCGGAGAGGGTCTCCGCGTCACGATCGAAGTTCTCCAGCACCTTAGCCGTGACCAGCGGTTTGGTCGCCGCGAGGGCCTGTGGGGAGGCCCGGCGCAGGCCGTCCAGGATCGGCTCCAGCACCTCGTCGACGTCCTCGCCCGCCACGGTGACCAGCCCGATCCGCGCGGCCTCGGCGGCGTCGAACCGCTCCCCGGTGAGGTAGTACCGCGACAGCGCGCGCGGTTCCACGCGGGGCAGCAGCGTCAGCGAGATGACCGCCGGGGCGACCCCGATCCGCACCTCGGTGAGGGCGAACGTCGACCGCCCCGTGGAGGCGGCGACCACGTCGCACGCGCCCAGCAGCCCGAACCCGCCCGCCCGCACGTGCCCGTCGACCCGCCCGACCACCGGTTTGGGCAGCTCCAGCATCCGCCGCAGCAGCCCGGTCAGCGCCTCGGGCGGCGGCGGGTCGCGCAGGTCGGCGCCGGCGCAGAAGGTGGTGCCGGTGTGGCTGAGCAGCACCGCCCGCACGCCGTCGTCCTTCGCGCAGTCCTCCAGCAGGGCGGCCAGCCGCCCGACCAGCGCGGCGGACAGGGCGTTGCGGTTGGCCGGCGAGTCGAGGACGAGCGTGGCGACGCCCCGCTCGTCCGACCGCCGCACCAGGTCCGGGGGTGTGTCCGTCATCCGTGTTCCCTCATGCTCATGCTCGGTCCCTCATGCTCGGTCCCTCATGCTCGGTCCCTCATGCTCGGTCCCTCAGTTCGCGTCGCAGGATCTTGCCGCTGACCGCGCGCGGCACGGCGTCGACGAAGGTGACCCGCCGCACCCGCTTGTACGGGGCGACCCGTTCGGCCACGTAGGCCGTCACCTCCGCCTCGGTGAGCGCCTCGGCCCCGGCCTGGCGGACCACGTAGGCGGCCGGGACCTCGTTGGAGTCGTCGTCGTACACGCCGATCACCGCCGCGTCGGCGATGCCGGGGTGGGTGAGCAGCAGGGCTTCCAGCTCGGCCGGGGCGACCTGGTAGCCCTTGTACTTGATCAGTTCCTTGACCCGGTCGACGACGAAGAGCCAGCCGTCGTCGTCGACCCGGCCGACGTCGCCGGTGTGCAGCCAGCCGTCGGCGTCGATCATCGCGGCGGTGGCGTCGGGCCGGCCGAGGTAGCCCTTCATCACCTGCGGGCCTCGGATGAGGATCTCGCCCCTCTCGCCGGCGGGGAGGTCCTTGCCGGGGTCGTCCAGCGAGACGATCCGCATCTCGGTGCCGGCTATGAGCTTGCCGACGGTGCCGGGCGGGGCGTCCTCGCAGAAGGGCGGGACGACGTGGGTGCCGGGCGACAGTTCCGTCATGCCGTACGCCTGGCCGACCGGCGGCACCCCGAGCCGGGCCCGGCAGGCCTCGGCCAGCTCCGCGTCCAGCGGGGCCGCGGCGCTGATGACGTAGCGCACCGAGGACAGGTCGTAGCCGTCCACCGCCGGGTGCTTGGCCAGCGCCAGCACGATCGGCGGGGCGACGTACAGCGCGGTGATCCGGTGCTTCTCGATCGCCGCGAGGAAGGTGTCCAGCTCGAAGCGGGGCAGCACCACCACGGTGCCGCCCTGCTTGAGCGGGGCGTTCATCAGGGCGGTGAGGCCGTAGATGTGGAAGAAGGGGAGGATCGCGAGGATCCGCTCGCCCTCCCCGGTGGGCACCGCGGGTTCCAGCTGCGCCAGGTTGGTGGCGATCGACCGGTGGGTGAGCATCACGCCCTTGGGCGTCCCGGTGGTGCCCGAGGAGTACGGCAGGGCGGCGACGTCCTCCACCGGGTCGATCTCCACCCGCGGCTCGGGGGCGGTGGTGCCGAGGAAATCCATCAGCGAGCGGTGCCCGGGGGCGGTGTCGCAGACGAAGATCTCCTGGATGCCGCCGGTGAGCGCGGCGGCCGCCCGCGCGGTCTCCAGCAGCGGCGAGACGGTGACGATCCAGCGGGCCGAGGAGTCGGTGAGCTGCTTGGCGAACTCCTCGGCGGTGGCCAGCGGGTGCACGGTGGTGACCGCGGCGCCCGCCCGGGTCGCCGCGTAGAAGGCGATCGGGAAGGCGACCGTGTTGGGGCTGTGCAGGGCGAGCACGTCGCCCTTGACGACGCCCGCCTCCGCCAGGCCGGCCGCCACCTTGCGGTGGAAGGCGTCGACCTGGGCGTAGGTGAGGGTCATGCCGTTCACCCCGTCGATCAGGGCGGGGGTGTCGCCGCGTTCGGCGGCCCGGCCGAGCACCGCGTCGTGGATGGGCTCCTCGACGGCGGGGACATCTGCGTACTCGCTGCGGAACATGAAGGCTCCTTGTCGCACGACGCTGTGCTCGCCTCCGATGAGGCGTGGCCGCCAAATATGGCGATATCAGTAGGACTTGGGAAGACCCAGCGTCTGGTGCGACACGAAGTTGAGGATCATCTCCCGGCTGACCGGGGCGATCCGCGCCACCCGTGAGGCGTTGACCAGCGAGGCGAGGCCGAACTCCTTGGTGAGGCCGTTGCCGCCGAGGGTGTGGACGGCGGTGTCCACCGCCTTCACGCAGGCCTCGCCCGCCGCGTACTTGGCCATGTTCGCCGCCTCGCCCGCGGCGAGGTCGTCGCCGGCGTCGCAGAGGTGGGCGGCCTTCTGCATCATCAGCTTGGCCGTCTCGACCTCGATGTGGGCGACCGCCAGCGGGTGCTGGATGGCCTGGTGGGCGCCGATGGGCGTCTTCCAGACCTGCCGCTCCTTGGCGTACCCGATCGCGGCCGTCAGGGCGTGGCGGGCCATGCCGACGGCGAAGGCGGCGGTCATCACCCGCTCCGGGTTGAGCCCGGCGAACAGCTGGAGCAGACCGGCGTCCTCGTCGCCGACCAGCGCGTCGGCGGGCAGCCGCACGTCCTCCAGGACCAGCTCGAACTGCTTCTCGGCGGCGGCCAGGTCCATGTCGAGCATGGTGCGGTGGAAGCCGGGGGTGTCGCGCGGGACGATGAACAGGGCGGGCTTGAGCCTGCCGGTGCGGGCGTCCTCGGTGCGGCCCACGATCAGCGTGGCGTCGGAGATGTCCACGCCGGAGATGAAGACCTTCCGCCCGTTGAGCACCCACTGTCCCCCACTCTCGGCTCCGCTCGAGCGGGAGGTACCCCCGGCCTCCCACCGTGCGGTCGTCGTGATGCGGTGGCTGTTGGAGCCGGCGTCGGGCTCGGTGATGCCGAACGACATGATTTTGCTGCCGTCGGCGAGACCGGGCAGCCACTCCCGCTTCTGCTCGTCGGTGCCGAAACGGGCGATGATCGTGCCGCAGATGGCCGGGGAGACCACCAGCAGGAGCAGCGGGCAGCCCGCCGCGCCGAGCTCCTCGAGGACCAGGGACAGCTCGTAGATGCCGCCGCCCCCGCCGCCGTACTCCTCGGGCAGGCTCACCCCCAGGTAGCCGAGCTTGCCCGCCTCGTTCCACAGCTCCTCGGGGCCCTTGCCCTCCTCCAGGGCCTTGGTGACGTACGCGCGGCCGTAGCGGCGGCCCAGCGCGGCGACGGCCTCCCGCAGCGCCTTGTGCTCCTCGGTCTCGATGACGACGCTCACTGGCTCTCCTCGTGGTCGGCGGTGCCTTCGGCCTCTGACGGCGCTTGCTGGACGACGGCGAGCAGCGCGCCGACCTCGACCTGGCGGCCGGGTGCGGCGTGCAGTGCCGTGAGGGTGCCGCTGACGGGGGCGGTGACGCGGTGCTCCATCTTCATCGCCTCCAGCCACAGCAGCGACTGCCCCTCGGTGACGGCGGAGCCCACGGCCAGGCCGTCGGCGACGCGGACGACGGTGCCGGGCATGGGGGCGAGCAGCGAGCCCGGTTCCCGGCGGGACTGGGGCTCGGGGAAGCGGGGCAGCTCGGTGAGGGCCACGCCGTTCACGAAGACCCGTCCGCCCTCGTACCGGGCCACCTCGTGGCGCCGCCGCACGCCGTCCACCTCGAGGACGACCAGGGAGGCGTCGGCGTGCACCACGACCGCCCCGTCGGCCTCCAGGCCCCGGCGGGTCCAGCGGTAGGCGGCCTCGTACTCCTGGTCCCCCACCCGGTAGCGGCGGACCTGCGGCTGCGAGGGGACGTTGCGCCAGCCACCGCCGAACCGGGCGCCCGCACCCGACGCGGCACCGGCCGCGGCCAGGGCGGCGGCCAGCGGCGCGTGCGGGTCGACCGTCTCCCGGGTGAGCTCGGCCAGGTGCCGCTCGTAGAAGCCGGTGTCCATCCGACCGGAGGCGAACTCCTCGTGCCGCAGCGAGCGCACCAGCAGGTCGCGGTTGGTGACCGGCCCGTGCACCGCGGCCCGCTCCAGCGCCCCGGCCAGCTTGCGGACCGCCTCGGCACGGGTCGGCGCGTGGGCGACCACCTTGGCGAGCATCGGGTCGTAGTGCACGCCGACCGTGTCGCCGTCGGCGAAGCCGGTGTCCACCCGCACGCCGGCCGCCGTGGCCGCCTCGTCCAGCCCGATCCGGTGCAGCACCCCGGTCTGCGGGGCCCAGCCGCGCGCCGGGTCCTCGGCGTAGAGGCGGGCCTCCACGGCGTGCCCGCGCGGGGCGGGCGGCTCGGGGTCCAGGGCGCCGCCCTCGGCGATCCGCAGCTGGAGGGCGACCAGGTCGATGCCGAACACCTCCTCGGTGACGGGGTGTTCGACCTGGAGCCGGGTGTTCATCTCCAGGAAGTGGGCCCGGCCGTCGGCGACCAGGAACTCCACCGTGCCGGCGCCCACGTAGTCCACTGCGCGCGCCGCCCGCACGGCCAGCTCGTGGAGCTCCGCCAGCAGCTCGGGCGGGAGCCCGGGCGCCGGAGCCTCCTCGACGACCTTCTGGTGGCGGCGCTGCAGCGAGCAGTCCCGGGTGCCCAGCGCCCACACCGTGCCGTGGGTGTCGGCCAGCACCTGCACCTCGACGTGGCGGCCGCCCTCCAGGTAGGGCTCGACGAACACCTCGTCGTCGCCGAACGCGCTCAGCGCCTCGGCCCGCGCGGCGGTCAGCGCGGCCTCCAGGTCGGCCGGCCGGCGCACGATCCGCATGCCGCGGCCGCCGCCGCCGGCCGCCGCCTTCACCAGCACCGGCAGGTCCGCCTCGCCGACCTCGGCGAGCGGGGCCAGCCCCATCAGCTCCTTGGCCCGCGTCTTGGACGCCATCGCCTCGACGGCCTCCGGCGGCGGTCCGATCCACACCAGCCCCGCGTCGAGCACCTGGCGGGCGAAGCCGGGGTTCTCGGACAGGAAGCCGTACCCCGGGTGCACGGCGTCCGCGCCGGCCGCCAGGGCGGCCTTCACGATCAGGTCGCCCCGCAGGTAGGTGTCCGCGGGCGACGATCCCGGCAGCCGGACCGCCTCGTCGGCGGTGCGGGTGTGCAGCGCCCCGGCGTCGGCGTCGGAGTGCACGGCGACGGTGCGCACGCCCAGCTCGGCGCAGGTGCGGAAGACCCGGCAGGCGATCTCGCCCCGGTTGGCGACCAGCACCTTGGAGATCGCGGAGTGCGCGGAGTTGACGGATTTCACGGAGTTCACAGGAGGTCCCTCACATCCGGAAGACGCCGAAGCCGCCGCGCACGCCCTCGAACGGGGCGGTGTGGATCGCGGACAGGCAGATGCCCAGTACGGTCCGGGTGTCGCGCGGGTCGATCACCCCGTCGTCGTAGAGCCGCCCGGACAGGAACATCGGCAGCGACTCGGCCTCGATCTGCTGCTCGACCATGGCGCGCAGCGCCTTGTCGCCCTCCTCGTCGTAGGGCTGCCCCTTCGCCGCCGCGGACTGGCGCATCACGATGGAGAGCACGCCGGCCAGCTGCTGCGGCCCCATCACGGCGGACTTGGCGCTCGGCCAGGCGAACAGGAACCGCGGGTCGTAGGCCCGCCCGCACATGCCGTAGTGGCCGGCCCCGTAGGAGGCGCCCACCAGCACCGACAGGTGCGGCACCGTCGAGTTCGACACCGCGTTGATCATCATCGCGCCGTGCTTGATGATTCCGCCCTGCTCGTACTCCTTGCCGACCATGTAGCCGGTGGTGTTGTGCAGGAACAGCAGCGGGATGTCGCGCTGGTTGGCGAGCTGGATGAACTGGGCGGCCTTCTGCGACTCGGCGCTGAACAGCACGCCCTGCGCGTTGGCGAGGATGCCGACCGGATAGCCGTGCAGGGTGGCCCAGCCGGTGGTCAGGCTGGTGCCGTACAGCGGCTTGAACTCGTCGAAGTCGGAGCCGTCGACGATCCGGGCGATCACCTCGCGCGGGTCGAACGGCGTGCGCAGGTCCTCCGGGACGATGCCCAGCAGTTCCTCGGGGTCGTACTTCGGCGGCTCCACGGACGCCGGGTCGGGGTCCGGGTACGCCTTGCGGTGGTGGAGGCGAGCGACCACCCGCCGGGCCTGCCGGATCGCGTCCACCTCGTCGACGGCGAAGTAGTCGGCGAGGCCGGAGGTCCGGGCGTGCATCTCGGCGCCCCCCAGCGACTCGTCGTCGCTCTCCTCGCCGGTGGCCATCTTCACCAGCGGCGGACCGCCGAGGAAGACCTTCGACTGCTCCTTCACCATGATCACGTGGTCGGACATCCCGGGGATGTACGCGCCGCCCGCGGTCGAGTTGCCGAGGACCACGGCGACGGTGGGGATGCCGGCCGCGGAGAGCCGGGTCAGGTCGCGGAAGACCTGGCCACCGGGGATGAAGATCTCCTTCTGGGAGGGCAGGTCGGCCCCGCCGGACTCGACCATCGTGACCACCGGCAGCCGGTTGGCCAGCGCGATGTCGTTGGCGCGCAGCGCCTTCCGCAGCCCCCACGGGTTGGTCGCGCCGCCGCGCACCGTCGGGTCGTTGGCGGTGATCAGGCACTCCACTCCCTCGACCACGCCGATCCCGGTGACCATCGACGCGCCCACCGGGTACTCGCTGCCCCAGGCGGCCAGCGGCGACAGTTCGAGGAACGGGGTGTCGGGGTCGACGAGCAGCTCGATGCGCTCCCGGGCCAGCAGTTTGCCGCGCCCCCGGTGCCGGGCGAGGTACTTCTCTCCGCCGCCCGCGAGCGCCTTGGCGTGCTCGGCGTCCAGTGCCGCGAGCTTGTCCAGCAGCGCGGCGCGGCGGGCCGCGTACTCGGGGCTGTCGGTGTCCAGGGCCGTGGGCAGCACGGTCACAGCAGGGCCTCCGGTATGTCCAGGTGACGGGCGCGCAGCCATTCCCCGAGCGCCTTGGCCTGCGGGTCGAATCGGTGCTGCGCGGCCACGCCCTCGCCGAGGATCCCCTCGACGGTGAAGTTGAGCGCGCGCAGGTTGGGCAGCGGGTGCCGGGTGACGGTGAGCGCTGCGGTCTCGGGCAGCAGTTCCCTGAACCGCTCGACGGTGAGGGTGTGGGCGAGCCAGCGCCACCCCTCCTCGCTCCGTGCCCAGACGCCGACGTTGGCGTCGCCGCCCTTGTCCCCGCTGCGGGCGCCGGCCACCAGGCCCAGCGGGGCGCGGCGCACCGGACCGGGCGCGGGCGGCGCGGGCAGCGGCGCCTCGTCCACCGCGGCGAGCTGCCGCGTCCGCGGCGCCGGGGGCACGGTCTCGCGGGTGCCGTCCGGCAGCACGGCGACGTGCTCGACCTCGCCCTGCGGGACGTACGCGGCGGCGAAGGCGCCGTAGGGCGCGCCCTTGCCGGGCGGGGCGGTGACGTGGAAGCCGGGGTAGCTGGCCAGGGCGAGCTCGATGCCCGCGCCGCTGAGGGCCCGGCCCACGGCCTTCTCGTCGGGGTCGCGGACCACCAGGCGCAGCACGGCGCTCGCGGTCTCCTCGGTGGCCGCGTCGGGCCGGTCGGTGCGCACCAGGTCCCAGACCACCTCGCGGGGGCGGGATGCGGCGCGTGCGAGGGCGTCCTCCAGCTGCGCCCGCACCAGCTCGGCCTTGCGCTCCACGTCCAGGCCGGTGAGCACGAACTCGATCTGGTTGCGGAACCCGCCGAAGCGGTTGACGCCCACCTTGAGGGTGGGCGGCGGGGCCTCGCCGCGCACGCCGGTGATCCGCACCCGGTCGGGGCCCTCCTGCTCGAGGGCGACGGTGTCGAGCCGGGCGGTGACGTCCGGCCCGGCGTACCGGGGCCCGCCGGTCTCGTAGAGCAGCTGGGCGGTGACCGTGCCGACGTCGACGACGCCGCCGGCGCCGGGATGCTTGGTGATCACCGAGCTGCCGTCGGGGTGGATCTCCGCCAGCGGGAAGCCGGGGTGGAGCAGGCGGCGGGTGTCGAACTCGCCGAAGAAGGCGTAGTTGCCGCCGGTGGCCTGGGTGCCGCACTCCAGCACGTGCCCGGCGACGACGGCGCCCGCCAGGGCGTCGTGGTCGCCGGGGTCCCAGCCGAAGTGGGCGGCGGCCGGGCCGGTGACCAGGGCGGCGTCGGTGACCCGCCCGGTGACCACGACGTCGGCGCCGGCCCGCAGGCAGGCGGCGATGCCGAAGCCGCCGAGGTAGGCGTGGGCGGCCAGCGCGCCGGGGTGCCGCCCGGTGAGGTCGTCGCCCTCGACGTGGGCGACGCGCACGGGGAGCCCGAGGCGCTCGGTCAGCTCCCTCACGCGGGCCGCGAGCCCGGCGGGGTTGAGACCGCCCGCGTTGGCGACGATCTTCACGCCGCGCTCGTGGGCGAGGCCGAGGCACTCCTCCAGCTGGCGCAGGAAGGTGCGGGCGTAGCCGGCCTCGGGGTCCTTGAGCCGGTCGCGGCCCAGGATCAGCATGGTGAGCTCGGCGAGGTAGTCGCCGGTGAGGACGTCGAGTTCGCCGCCGGTGAGCATCTCGCGCATCGCGTCGAAGCGGTCGCCGTAGAAGCCGGAGGCGTTGCCGATGCGCAGGGGCGCGGCGTGCGGTGCGGTGGGCAGGGGCGCGGCGTGCGGTGCGGTCCGCGGTCCGGTGTGCGGCGCGGTGTGCGGTGCGGTGGGCGGTGCGGTGGGCAGGGGCGCGGTGTGCGGTCCGGTGTGCGGCGGGGTCGTCGTCACGCGGGCTCCTTCGGCTCGCGACCGCCGCCGGGGGGTCCGGCGAAGCACTGGGCGACGTCCAGCCAGCGGTCGGCGTCCGGGCCGTCGGCGCGCAGGTCCAGGTCGTCGCGGTGTGCGCGCTGCGTCACCAGGCGGCAGAAGTCCGGCCCCGACCCGGTGACCCGCTGCGCGGCGTCCGGCGGCCCGGAGGTCCACAGCCCGCCGTCCGGGAACTCCAGCTCCAGCCGGAACTCCTCCCGCGGCACCGGCAGTCCGTTCATCACGAACGCGAAGTCCCGGGTGCGCGCGCCCAGCCGGGCGATGTGCCGCATCCTGCGGGTGGGGCGCCGCTCGACGCCGAGGGCGTCGGCGACGTCCTGGCCGTGCGCCCAGGTCTCCATCAGCCGGGCGGTGGCCATGGAGGCGGCGGACATGGGCGGCCCGAACCAGGGGATCTTCGTCCCCCGCGGCACCTCGCGCAGCGCCGTCTCCAGCGCGGCACGGCTCGCCCGCCAGGCCGCCAGCACCTGCGCGGGCCGCCTGCTCGCGCCCAGCGCGGCCTGCGCGTCCATGTAGCCGTCGGCGTCCGCGAGGGCCTGCCGGACCTCGGCGTCGAACGCCTCCCTGTCGCGGATCGCGGCCAGGGCGGCCCGGTCGGTCCACTCCAGGTGGGCGATCTGGTGCGCGACGCTCCAGCCCGGCGCGGGCGTGGGCGCCGCCCACCGGTCCTCACTCAACTCGGCCACCAGGGCGTCGAGTTCCTCGGACTCCTCACGCATGTCGTCGATCACCGACGACGTCGGATCGTCCATCGTGGCGTCCTGCTCCCTCCGGGCACGGCGGTGTGCGGGGTGGTGCGGAGTGGTGCGGAGTGGTGCGCCTCGGAGCATGGCAGCGGGACGGGAATCAATCAAGCGTGCTTGCTTGATTTTCTCCGTGAGGCGCTCACGTGGCTCGGTCGAGCTCCAGCACGCCGACGATCTGCTCCCCGGACAGCTCCCCCGTCCTCCGGAAGCCCAGCCGCAGGT
Organism: Streptomyces fragilis; assembly: GCF_003112515.1. GTDB lineage: Bacteria > Actinomycetota > Actinomycetes > Streptomycetales > Streptomycetaceae > Streptomyces > Streptomyces fragilis. The sequence goes on from NZ_BEVZ01000001.1 coordinate 283,251, forward strand.
AGAACTCCTCCGGCCCGTCCTCCCCCGGCTCCCAGGTCACGTAGCACCGCGACCCGCCCCTGCGCCGGATCTCCTCCGCCACCGCCCGCACCGCGAACGCCCCGTAGCCGCGCCGCTGCTGGTCCGCCGCGATGTTCAGCCGCCACAGTCCGGACCGGACGTCACCGCGGCTGCCGTCGCCGCGCCAGTCGATGTCCAGGAACGCCATCAGGAACCCGACGGCCCTCTCCCCGTCGCGGATCAGCCGGGGCCAGGCGGCCTCCGGGTACAGGTACGCCTGCGCCAGTGACTTGACCACCGACGAGACGAACCGGCGCTGCTCGGGGGCCACTTCGATGCCGATCGCGGTGTCGAAGTTGTCCGGCGTGACCGGCTCCAGCCGCAACTGCCGCTCACTCGTGCGCTGCTCACTCATGCGCGCACCCTAGCCAGGCGTCCGCCGCCGGCCCCAGGCCTTTCGCCGCTGCCGCGGACGGCGAGTGCCCCGTCGACGGGGACGGGGCACTCGCAGGACCCGGACGGCTACCGGCTGGTGCTCTCCACCCGGGACTGGCCCGGCACGCCTTCCTGAGGAGTCCCCTCGAAGACGGCGTCGGCCGTCGGGGCGGTCACGGCCCGCACAAGCCACATACGCAGGACGTCCGGGTCCCCGCACTCCTCGACGCGCCTGCGCGTCTCGTCCGACACCTCCAGGTTGCGCTGCTCAAGGACGACCAGGAGGTCTTCGATCTTCGACCTCACCGATTCTTCGGCCATGCCTTGCGCCATGCCCTGCGCCATGCCCTGCGCCACGCCCTGGGCCATCCCCTGTGCACGGGCCTCGTCCCGAAGCTCCTCGAACAGCCATGAGCGGTAGAAAGTAGTGTCGACCATAAGAAGCTCCTTCCAGAGCTGCTTCGCCCGGCCGTTCCTGAGGCCTTGGGCTGTGTACTCGACGACCTGGCTGCCTTCGTCCTCCGGAACGTCACGGAGGGCACTGGACAGGGCCTTCAGTATGTCATCGATGTCCGGTTCTGCGGCGTGTGTGATGGCCGAGAGCGTCGCCATCAGAAGGTCTTCCCTCGCCTGCCGAGGGTCGGCGATGACGGGCGTGTTGTGCGGCCCGACGACCAGAGGCCGCAGGGTCAGCGTCGGCAGGAATGGGAGTCCGCTGGACACCTGCCGTTCCGCCCATGCCGCCGTCCTGCGGTCCTGGCAGACCACCATCAGGTGCGTGGGAATCCGGTACTTGCTCCAGAGATAGCTGACGTAATAGGCCCAGCTCGACGGCTTGTCCGGGTCAGGCTTGCCCTGCGCCTCGACCACGAGCAGAAAGGGCCCCTGACTCTCCGTCTCGAAGCGGATGAGCGTGTCGATCCTGCGTTCGAGCGCGACCGTCTCGGTCACGTCGGGGCATTCGACGGTCGCCTTCGTCGGGGGCGGGACATCGAAGCCCAGTCGGGCCGACAGGCGGTAGAAGAGGTCCGGGTGGTCCCGGAAGATGCGGTGCAGCGCCTCGTGCGCCGAGCTGACCATGGCCATCCTTGCTGTCGGCCCGCACCGGAAAGGCGGCGCGGGCTCGGGTCATGGCTCGGAGCGTAGGACGCCGAAAATAGCTGTGACCTGCACCGTCACCCGGGACGGTGAGCTACCGGCAGTACTGGGAGGACAAGCCGTGCGCACGGTGTAGCCACGCCTCGAACCCCCGTCAGCCCAGTTCGGGTTCCTTCGTCGCACGGATCGCGCCGACCTGGGTGCGGACGGCGCCCATGCTCGCGGCGACGACCAGGCCGATCGCCGCGGCCTGGGCGGCGCCGAGGGTCTGGTGGAGGATCAGGAAGCCGGCCAGGGCGGCCACCGCGGGCTCCAGGCTCATCAGGATGGAGAAGGCGGCGGCCGGGAGCGAACGCAGGGCGATCAGTTCGAGGGTGTACGGGAGGACGGAGGAGAGCACCGCGACGCCCGCGCCGAGTCCGACCGTCACCGGATCGAGGAGTTCCGCGCCCGCCGAGCCGATGCCCAGGGGGAGGATCAGGAGCGCGGCGAGGCCCATCGCGATGGCCAGGCCGTCGGCCTGGGGGAAGCGGCGGCCGGTGCGGGCGCTGAAGACGATGTAGCCCGCCCACATGGCGCCCGCGCCGAGGGCGTACGCCGCGCCCACCGGGTCGAGGCCGGAGAAGTCGCCGCCGCCGAGCAGGAAGACGCCGGACAGGGCGAGGCCCGCCCACAGCAGGCTCACCACGCGCCGCGAGCTGATCACCGACAGGGTGAGCGGCCCCAGCACCTCCAGGGTGACCGCCGGGCCCAGCGGGATGCGGTCGGCGGCCTGGTAGAAGAGGCCGTTCATGCCGGCCAGCGTCCCCGCGAAGGCGATCACCGTGCCCCAGTCGGCGCGGGAGTGGCCGCGCAGCCGGGGACGGCAGAAGACCAGGAGCAGCGCCGCGGCGACCACCAGGCGGATCGCGACCACGCCCAGGGCGCTGGTGCGGTCCATCAGGTTCACCGCCAGCGCGCTGCCGAACTGCACGGAAACGACCCCGCCCAGCACCAGGCCGACCGGCCCGAGCGCCCTGCGGGAGCCGCCGGCGGGCACGGGAGCCTCACCGGTGCCGGAGGCCGTGGCGCCCGCGAGGGGCCGGTCGGTGCGGGGTGCGTTCACGGTGCCGTCCTGGTGCGCGGGGTGCGAGGGGTACGAGAGGAGAGGTACGAGAGGGTGTTCCGGGGCTACAGGGCTACAGGGCTACAGGCCCACGGGGCCACGGGGCCACGGGGCCACGGGGCCACGGGGCCACGGGGCCACGGGGCCAGCATGAGGTTACGGGCGGCCCGTCATCCGCGTAAAGCGGGTTCAGTCCTTACCGCCCCGGTCCTCGCCCAGCGCCTCCGCCAGCACCTCCGCCAGGTGGCGGGCGCGCCGGCCCGCGAGGTGGTCGAGCTGGGTGCGGCAGGACCAGCCGTCGGCGAGGAGTTCCGCCTCCTCCCCCGCGGCGCGGACGGCGGGCAGCAGCCGGTCCTCGGCGCAGGCGACGGACACCTCGTGGTGGCCGCGCGCGAAGCCGAAGTCGCCGGCCAGGCCGCAGCAGCCGCCGGAGAGGTCGCCGGTGAGGCCGGCCGCCTCCCGCAGCCGGCGTTCGGCGGCGTCGCCGAGGACGGCGTGCTGGTGGCAGTGGGTCTGGCCGGCCACCGGGCGGTCGAGGCGGGGCGGCGTCCAGTCGGGCGCGTACCGCTCCAGGGCCTCCGCGAAGGTGACCACCGCCTCCGCGAGCCGCGCGGCGCGGGGATCGTCCGGCAGCAGCTCGGGCAGGTCGCCGCGCAGCGCCGCCCCGCAGCTCGGCTCCAGGACGACCACCGGCAGCCCCGCGTCCAGCACCGGTTCCATCAGGTCCAGCGTGCGGCGCAGCACCGCTTTGGCCCGGTCGAGCTGGCCGGTGGAGACGTAGGTGAGGCCGCAGCAGACCCGGCCGCGGCGGCGGACGGCGGAGGCCAGGACGGCGAGGGCGCCGCGCACGCCGGTGGTGCGGCCGTCGGCGATCCGGGGGCCGCCCGGCCGGAGCACCGGGGGCGGCGTCACCGTCAGCCCGGCGGCCTCCAGCACCCGTACGGCTGAACGGCCGACGGACGGCGACAGGTACTCCGTGAAGGTGTCCGGCCAGAGCACCACCGTGCGACCCCCCTGCGGGTGAACGCCGGTGCGCGGACGACGTTCCCACCCCCGGGTGAACGTCTCGCGGGCGAGGCGCGGCAGCGGCCGCTGCGGGGCGACCCCCGCCAGCCGCTTGGCCACCGCCGCGAGGGGCCGCACCGAGGCCAACGCGCCGGCCACCCCGGTCAGCCGGGCCCGGGCGAGCGCCCGCAGCCACACCGGCAGCCATCCCATCGCGTAGTGCGCGGCCGGCCGGCGCCGCCCCGCGTAGTGGTGGTGCAGGAACTCCGCCTTGTAGGTGGCCATGTCGACGCCCACCGGGCAGTCCGTGCGGCAGCCCTTGCAGGACAGGCAGAGGTCCAGCGCGTCGCGCACCTCCTCCGAGCGCCACCCGTCGGTGATCACCTCGCCGGCCAGCATCTCGTGCAGCAGCCGCGCCCGGCCCCGGGTGGAGTGCGCCTCCTCTCCGGTCGCCCGGTACGACGGGCACATCACCCCGCTCCCGGCCACCGTCGTCGTGCGGCACTTGGCGACGCCCACGCAGCGCCGGACGGCGGCCCGGAAGTCGCCGTTGTCGGCCGGGTAGCCGAACTCCACGTCGACCGGCTCCCGCGGCAGCACGGCGAACCGCAGGTTGGCGTCGAGCGGTTCGGGACGGACCAGGACGCCGGGGTTGAGCAGGCCGTCGGGGTCCCAGAGGTCCTTGACCCGCGCGAAGAGCCGCACCGCCTCCGCCCCGTACATCCGCTCCAGCAGCTCCGCCCGTGCCATCCCGTCGCCGTGCTCCCCCGACAGCGAGCCGCCGTGCGCCACCACCAGGTCGGCCAGCTCCTGCGAGAAGCGCCGGAACCGCGCGACGCCCGGCGCGGTCAGCAGGTCGAAGTCGATGCGGACGTGGACGCACCCGTCGCCGAAGTGCCCGTAGGGGACGCCGCGCAGGCCGTGCTCGGCCGTCAGCCGCCGGAAGTCCCGCAGGTAGGCGCCCAGCCGGGCGGGCGGCACCGCGCAGTCCTCCCAGCCGGGCCAGGCCTCGGTGCCGTCCGGCATCCGGGTCGCGGTGCCGCTCGCGTCCTCGCGGATACGCCACAGCACCCGCTGGGCGGCCGGGTCGGTGACCACCAGCGCGTCCAGCGCGTCGGCGGCCCGCACGATCCGCTCGGCGCGCGCCCGGGCCTCGACGCCGTTGGCCCCGCCGGTCTCCACGAAGAGCCAGGCGCCGCCGCGCGGCAGCCCTTCGGCGGAGGGCACCAGATCGGTCGCCATGCCCTCCACGGTCAGCGGACGGTGCGGCAGCAGTCCCGGCGCGGCCTGCGCGGCGGCGGACTCGTCGGCGTACCCCAGCACCGCCAGGGCGCGGGCGGGCGGCGACTCCACCAGCCGCACGGTGGCCTCGGTGAGCACCCCGAGGGTGCCCTCGGAGCCGCAGAACGACCGCGCCACGTCCACCCCGCGCTCGGGCAGCAGCGCGTCCAGCGCGTAGCCGGAGATCCGGCGCGGCAGGTCCCGCGCGAACCCGGTGCGCAGCAGCTCCAGTTCGGTCCCGATCAGGTCGCGCAGCCCGTCCGGCGCGCCCCGCCCGCCCCGGCCCGGGCGGAGCAGGTCGCCGCGCGCGGTGAGCACCGACAGGGACTCCACGTTGTCCGCCGTGGTCCCCCAGGCCACCGAGTGGGCGCCACAGGAGTTGTTGCCGATCATCCCGCCGAGCGTGCAGCGGCCGTGGGTCGACGGGTCGGGCCCGAACCGCAGGCCGTGCGGCGCGGCCGCCTCCTGCAGCCGGTCCAGCACCAGGCCCGGCTGGACGACGGCGGTCCGGGATGCGGCGTCCAGGGACACCAGGCGGTTCATGGAGCGGGTGAAGTCGAGCACGACACCGGTGCCGGTGGCCTGTCCCGCGATCGAGGTGCCGCCGCCGCGCGGCACCACCGGCACGCCGTGCTCGCGGCAGACCTCGAGCGCCGCCGCCACGTCGTCGGCGTCCCGGGGGGCGACCACGCCCAGCGGCACCCGGCGGTAGTTGGACGCGTCCATGGTGGTCAGCGCGCGGGCGGCCGCGTCGAACGCGACCTCTCCTCGCACCGCCCGGCGCAGGGCGGCCTCCAGCGGGGACGATCGCAGCTCGTGCATCTCCCCAGGATCCCCGGCGGGCGGCCGTCGGACACGTCGTCTCAGCGGCCGGACCGCCTTTCGTGCGGGTTTCCCCAGCGGCTACGCTCGCGCTCGTGGCTGAGATCCGGATTCCCGCTGACATCAAGCCCGCCGACGGACGATTCGGCGCTGGCCCCTCCAAGGTGCGGACGGAGGCGCTGGACGCCCTCGCCGCGACCGGCACGTCCCTGCTCGGCACGTCCCACCGCCAGGCCCCGGTCAAGAACCTGGTCGGCAAGGTGCGGGAGGGCATCCGCGAGCTGTTCTCCCTGCCCGAGGGCTACGAGGTGATCCTCGGCAACGGCGGCTCCACCGCGTTCTGGGACGTGGCGACGCACGGTCTGATCGAGAACCGCTCCCAGCACCTCACCTTCGGCGAGTTCTCCTCGAAGTTCGCCAAGGCCTCCAAGCTGGCCCCGTGGCTGGGCGAGCCGACGCTGGTCTCCGCGGAGCCGGGCGACCACCCCGAGGCCAAGGCCGAGGCGGGCGTCGACGTCTACGCCTTCACCCACAACGAGACCTCCACCGGTGTCGCCATGCCGATCCGCCGGGTGGCCGGCGCGGACGAGGGCGCGCTGGTGCTGGTCGACGCGACCAGCGGCGCGGGCGGTCTGCCGGTGGACGTCTCCGAGACGGACGTCTACTACTTCGCCCCGCAGAAGTCCTTCGCCTCGGACGGCGGTCTGTGGATCGGCGTGTTCTCGCCGGCGGCGATCGAGCGCGCCGAGCGGATCGCGGCGTCGGGCCGCCACATCCCCGAGTTCTTCTCGCTGCCCACGGCGATCGACAACTCGCGCAAGAACCAGACGTACAACACGCCCGCGCTGTCGACGCTGTTCCTGCTCAACGAGCAGCTGGAGTGGATCAACGGCCAGGGCGGCCTGGACTGGGCGGTCTCCCGCACGGCGGAGTCCGCGCGGAACCTGTACGGCTGGGCCGAGGCATCCAAGTACGCGACGCCGTTCGTCGCCGACCCGGCGAAGCGGTCGCAGGTCATCGGCACGATCGACTTCGTCGAGGAGATCGACGCGGCCGCGGTGGCGAAGGCACTGCGGGCGAACGGCATCGTGGACACGGAGCCGTACCGGAAGCTGGGGCGCAACCAGCTGCGGGTCGCGATGTTCCCGGCGATCGACCCCTCGGACGTCGCGGCGCTCACCGCCTGCGTCGACCACGTCATCGACCACCTCTGACCTCACCGCACCCCCGAGACGCCGCGTTCCGCGAACGCGGCGTTTCGCGTTTCCGGCGTTCCCCGCCCTGCGCCCGTCCGGGCCGCCCGGCGGCACGACCGCCCGCAGGACGGCGCCCCGGGCCGCGCGGTTACGCCGGTCGGCGGTACGGGGGCCCTCCCGCGGTTGCGGGGGCGGAGGGGGCCGGGGAGCGTGTGGTGTGCGGCGTGAGACGTGTCACGCGGAGGCGGCGCGGTCGGCGCCGGCCCGCTTGATCGCCGCGTCCCGCCTGCGGACGTACCAGACGCCGATCAGCCCGAGCCCGCCGCCGGCGAGACAGGTCCACACCCACCACGCGTGCCCGTTCTCGTCGAACCAGCTGTAGAAGGGGAGTTGAACCAGGAAGAGGACGAACCACAGGATCGTGCCGCCGGTGATGGTGGCGACAACGGGCCCCTCCAGGGGCTCCGGCGCCTCGTGCTTGGGGGTCCACTTCGCCATGGCCCCAGTTTACGAGGCCCCTCGCACCCTCTTTCGACCCTCGTCACACCGGCACGCAGAGATTCGCTCACGCGAGGTTTATATGTTCATACTGGTGGAGACACCGCTTGGCTGGATCCATTCGTAGGAATCCACGAGATCCCGCGAGGACCACCGGGCGGGCCCCCCGACCCCCGCACTCCTGAGGTCCCGTATGTCCTCCTCGGCCACCGCCAAGGCCCCCGCGCCCGAGCAGCCGGGCCGCCGGCCCCAGTTCGGCGCCCTCGACCGCTACTTCAAGATCTCCGAGCGCGGCAGCACCCTGCCCCGTGAGGTCCGCGGCGGTTTCGCCACCTTCTTCGCGATGGCGTACATCATCGTGCTGAACCCGATCATCCTGGGCAGCGCGAAGGACATGTACGGGAACCAGCTCGACAATGCCCAGCTGGTCACCGCCACCGCGATCTCCGCCGCGTTCTCCACCCTCCTGATGGGCGTCATCGGCAACGTGCCCATCGCGCTGGCGGCCGGTCTGGGCGTCAACACCGTCGTCGCGCTCCAGCTGGCCCCGCGCATGTCGTGGGCCGACGCGATGGGCATGGTCGTGCTGGCCGGCTTCGTGGTGATGCTGCTGGTCGCCACCGGTCTGCGGGAGCGCGTGATGAACGCGGTGCCCTTCGGCATCCGCAAGGCGATCGCCATCGGCATCGGCCTGTTCGTGCTGCTCATCGGCCTGGTCGACTCCGGCTTCGTCACCCGCATCCCGGACGCCGCCAACACGACCGTCCCGCTCCAGCTGGGCGTCGGCAACCAGCTCCACGGCTGGCCGGTGCTGGTCTTCGCCCTGGGCGTGCTGCTCACCTTCGCGCTGCTGATCCGCAAGGTTCCCGGCGCCATCCTGATCTCGATCGTCGCCATGACCGTCGTCGCCGTGGTCATCCACGCGGTCGCCGACGTGAAGAGCTGGGGCCTGACCACGCCCGAGTGGCCCGGCAACCCCTTCGCTGCCCCCGACTTCGGCCTGGTCGGCCAGGTCAGCCTGTTCGGCGGCTTCGAGAAGGTCGGCGTGCTGACCGGCGTCCTGTTCGTCTTCACCGTGCTGCTGTCCTGCTTCTTCGACGCCATGGGCACGATCATGGGCATCAGCGACGAGGCGAAGCTGACCGACGCCCAGGGCCAGATGCCCGGCATGAACAAGGTGCTGTTCATCGACGGCATCGCGGTCGCCGCCGGCGGCGCCAGCTCGTCCTCGGCCACCACCTGCTTCGTGGAGTCCACCGCCGGCGTCGGCGAGGGCGCTCGCACCGGCCTCGCGAACGTCGTGACCGGCCTGCTCTTCACGGTCGCGCTCTTCCTGACCCCGGTCGCCACCATGGTGCCGTCGCAGGCGGCCACCCCGGCGCTGGTCGCGGTCGGCTTCCTGATCCTCGCGGGCAACATCAAGGAGATCGACTGGAACGACTGGTCGATCGCCATCCCGGCCTTCGTCACCATGCTGACGATGCCGTTCACCTTCTCCATCACGACGGGCATCGGCCTGGGCTTCATCACCTACGCGGTGCTGCGCCTGGCGACCGGCCGCGCCAAGGGCGTCCCGGCGGCGATGTGGGCGGTGGCCGCGGTCTTCGTCTTCTACTACCTGATGCCGGCCCTCGGCCTCGCCTGATCCCCTTCGGGGGCGGCCGCCGCCCCCGTACCCCTACGGCCCCGCGTTCCCGTGCGCGGGGCCGTAGTGCTTCTCCGTCTCCTCGACCGCGGCCCGGAACCGCTGGTCGAAGTCGTCCCTCACGAGCGTCCGGACCACGTAGTCCTGGACGCTCATCCCACTTCTCGCCGCGTGCCTGCGGAGACGGTCGAGCAGGTCCCCGTCGACGCGCAGGCTCAGCACACCGCTGCCGGTGTGTCCCGTCGTCTGCGTCATCTGCATGGCCACGAGGGTCGCGCCGGGGGCCGGAAACAGTCCCGTTTCCCTCGTCGGGACCACTCCTTCGGGTGATCTCGCCCACCCTCCTGCACGCATGAGGCCTGTCATTGTTCTTTAGAGAGGGTAATGAGTTACTCTAAGGACATGCTGGACCTCAACCACGGCGACGACGCGGACGCCGTGAACGACCTGCGCTCCGCCGTGATGCGCCTGGCCCGCCGCCTCAAGCACCAGCGGGTGGACGAGTCGCTGAGCCCCACCGAGATGTCGGTGCTCGGCACCCTCGCCCGCTGCGGCCGTGCCACCCCCGGTGAGCTGGCCCGCAAGGAGCACGTGCAGCCGCCGTCCATGACGCGCATCGTGGCCCTGCTCGAGGCCAAGGGGCTGGTCCGTCTGGAGCCGCATCCGGAGGACCGCCGGCAGAAGGTCGTCTCCCAGACCGACGCGGCCGAGGCGATGCTCGAGGAGAGCCGCCGCAGGAGGAACGCGTTCCTCGCCGCACTGGTCGAAGAGGGACTCGACGAGGAGGAGTGGGCGAAGCTCCGTGCCGCCGCGCCGGTGCTGGAGAAGCTCGCCCACCTGTGAGCTGGACGCCAGAAGGAGGCGAACCTTTTTGAGTTCGGGACCCGGAGCACACTCCGCCCCCGCACCGATCGATCCACCGACCCCCCGCACCACCCCCGCTGCCGTCGCCGGCGCCGAGTCCCGCAAGGGCTCGATGTTCAGTTCCCTCAGGATCAGGAACTACCGGCTCTTCTTCGCCGGCCAGGTCGTCTCCAACATCGGCACCTGGATGCAGCGGATCGCCCAGGACTGGCTGGTGCTCAGCCTCACCGGCTCGTCCACCGCCGTCGGCGTCACCACGGCGCTGCAGTTCCTGCCCATGCTGCTGCTCGGGCTCTACGGCGGCCTGCTGGTGGACCGGCTGCCCAAGCGGCCCACCCTGCTCGTCACCCAGTCCGCGATGGCCGTCACCGGCCTCGCCCTGGCCGCGCTCGACCTGAGCGGGCACGTCGAGGTGTGGCACGTCTACGTCGCCGCCCTGCTGGTCGGCCTGGCCACCGTCGTCGACAACCCGGCACGGCAGACGTTCGTCTCCGAGATGGTCGGCCCGGGGCAGCTGCAGAACGCGGTCAGCCTCAACTCCGCCAACTTCCAGTCCGCCCGCCTGATAGGTCCCGCCGTGGCCGGCGTGCTGATCACCGGCATGGGCACGGGCTGGGCCTTCCTGATCAACGGCCTCTCCTTCGCCGCCCCCATCGCCGGCCTGATGCTGATGCGGACGCGCGAACTGCACCCGACGGCGCGGGCGCCCCGCGCCAAGGGGCAGCTGCGGGAGGGCATCCGCTACGTGTCGGGGCGGCCGCACCTGTACTGGACGATCGTCCTGATCGGCTTCGTCGGGGCCTTCGGCTTCAACTTCCCGGTGGTGCTGTCCGCCTTCGCCTACGACGTCTTCGACACCGGGGCGGCGGGCTACTCGCTCTTCAACATCCTGATCGCCGTCGGCTCGCTGGCCGGCGCGCTGCTCGCCGCCCGGCGCGCCCGGGCGCGGCTGCGGCTGCTGATCGGCGCGGCGCTCGCCTTCGGTCTCCTGGAGGTCGCGGCGGCGCTCAGCCCCGGGCTGTGGCTCTTCGCGGCGCTGCTCGTGCCGATCGGGGCGTTCAGCATGACGCTCAACGTCACCGCCAACACGGGCGTGCAGATGGCCACCGAGCCCGCGATGCGCGGGCGGGTGATGTCGCTCTACATGATGGTCTTCATGGGCAGCACGCCGATCGGGGCGCCGCTCGCCGGGTGGGCGACGGACGTCTACGGCGCGCGGGCGGGCTTCGTGGCCTGCGGCGCGGTCGCCACGCTGTCCGCCGTCGCGGTGGGTGTGGCGCTGGCCCGGCTGGGCCGCCTGCGTCTCGCCGTCGGCTGGCGGGGCACGCACCCCACGGTGCGGGTCGTCCCGCGCGAGCGGGAGCTCGTCACCGCGAGCTGAGTTCGCCACCCCGGGGTGACGGGACGGCGTGAGGGGGCGGGTGCCGGAGCATTCCGGCGCCCGCCCCCTCACGCGTTCCGGGTGCTCAGGAGCCCGGCGTGTCCCGCTCCGTGGAAGGGGCCCTTGTCCGAGCCGCCGATGGTGGGCCTGGCCGCGCCGACGCCGACCGCGCCGGTGGCCGTGACGCCGATGGCCGTCGTCCGGCTCCGCCGGCGAGGGCATCCGGTTTCCGCACCGACCGCGACCGCCCCGCGGGTGGACGGCGTCAGTCCGCCCGGCGGTGGCGGGCGGCGACCCACAGGCCCACGACCAGGGCGATCAGCGCCACCCCGCCCAGGGTGACGCTCCCCCCGTTGCCACCGCCACCCCCGGCCGTCTCCGCGGGCGCGCCCGCCGCCGGGGTGCGGCCGGAGGACGAGGTGTCACCGGACCGCTCGGGCGGCTCCACCGCGGCGCCCCCGGGGGCCGGCTTCGCGACCACCCGGCTGCCCTCGCCCTCGCTGCCGAACAGCAGCAGCCGCCCGTCCGCGCTGTACGTCAGCGACTCCCCCTGCTTCTGGAACGGCGGCGACAGCCGCTCGCGCTCCTCGGGCCGGCCCCCGTTCCAGTCCAGCAGCACGCCGTCCAGGTAGCCCCGCACCGCCAGCTCGGACCCGTCGGGGGAGAACGCCGCGTCCGTCGCCCAGACGTCGATGCCGGCGACCGGCCGGAAGAGGTTCACGCCGGTCGCCGACAGCCGCTCAGGCCCGGCCAGGACGTGCCCGTCGCCGCCCTTGCGCTTGTCGACGATGTAGACCCTTCCGGTCTTCGGGTGCACGGCCAGCGATTCGGCGTCCCGCGCCCCGCCCTCGTACTTCACCACGTACTGGGTGGCCCGCACGGTGGCGTCCCGCAGCCTCTTCGGCTCGGGGAAGGCGTAGATCCAGACGTGGTCCCACCCGCCGTCGAAGTTGTCGCCGATGTCGCCGACGTACACCCGCCCGTCCGGCCCCACCGACACCGCCTCGATGTCCCGCGCCTGCCCGGCGCCCGACAGGGTCACGGTGGCGACGGTCCGCCCGGTGCGGCCGTCCACGGCGAACACCCGGGAGCCGTCCTCGCTGTCGTTGTGCGTCCAGTAGATCCCCGGGTGCCGGCGCGAGGCGGCGAGACCGCTCGACTCGGTGATCCGCGGATCCGTGAGCGTGAAGCTCCCGTCCCCCTCCGCCGCGGCGGAGGGTGCGGCGGACACGGCGGAACCGGCGGCGGCCAGGAGCACCGCCCCGGCGAGGGTCACGAGCGATCGACGCGGCATGCGCCCAGTGTCCCCCCTCACATCGCGTCGCGGGCCGGGAACGGGGCATCATGATCGGATGCTCAGGTTCATGCCCGTCGGGGACTCCATGACGATCGGCAGCGCGGGGGAGCACACCTGGCGCTACCGCCTCTGGCAGCACCTGCGGGCCACGCTCGACGCCCCGTTCCGGATCGTCGGTCCCCGCGAGGCGCTGCACGACCCCGCCACCGACGGCCCCGACGCGTACGAGTACGCCGCCGACGTCGACCCGGCGTTCCCCCGCGCGCACCTGGCCGGCTGGGGCGAGGGCTGGCACCACATGATGCCGCTGATCGGCGAGGAGGTCCGCGCCCACCGCGCCGACGTGCTGCTGATCTCCCTCGGCCTGATCGACCTGGGCTTCTACACCAACGCCCGGCAGACCGCCGACAACGTGCGCCGCTTCGTGATCGAGGCGCGCCAGGTCCGGCCCGCGGTGCGGATGGTGATGCTGCCGGTGATCCCCAACGTGCGCGCCGCGAAGGACGAGGACTTCGCCGCCGAGGTGGCCCGCTTCAACGAGCTCCTGGCCCAGGAGGCCGGGACCCTGCACACCGAGCACTCGCCGGTCCTCCTCGCCCCCGTGCCGCCCGGCTGGGACATCGACCACGACACCTACGACGGCACCCACCCCAACGCCGCAGGCGAGCACAAGCTGGCGGCGGCCTTCGCGGACGTGATGCACGAGGCGTGGGGGTACGGGAAGCGGTACGAGCCGTCACGCTTCTAGAGACGTCCCCGTTCACCGACGTGACGCCGAGTCCCTCTTGCCCGGCGGGCCGTCAGGGCGTTGGCTGGGGGCCATGAAGTACACACAACTGGGACGCACGGGTCTCAAGGTCAGCCGGCTCGTCCTCGGGACCATGAACTTCGGTCCGCAGACCGACGAGGCCGACAGCCACACGATCATGGACGCCGCCCTCGACGCGGGCCTGAACTTCTTCGACACGGCCAACGTGTACGGGTGGGGCGAGAACAAGGGCCGCACCGAGTCGATCATCGGCAGCTGGTTCGCCAAGGGCGGTGAGCGCCGCGACAAGGTGGTGCTGGCCACCAAGGTCTACGGCAACATGAGCGCCGACGACAAGCCCTGGCCCAACCACGACCGGCTCTCCGCGCTGAACATCCGGCGCGCCGTGGAGGCCAGCCTCAAGCGGCTGAACACCGACTACATCGACCTGTACCAGTTCCACCACATCGACCGCCGGACCCCGTTCGAGGAGATCTGGCAGGCGGTGGACGTCCTCGTCCAGCAGGGCAAGATCCTCTACGCCGGGTCCTCCAACTTCCCCGGCTTCAAGATCGCCCAGGCCAACGAGGTCGCCTCCCGCCGCGGCGGCGGCACCACCATCGGGCTGGTCAGCGAGCAGTGCCTGTACAACCTGGCGGAGCGGCGCGCCGAGATGGAGGTCATCCCGGCGGCCCGCGACTACGGGCTGGGCGTGATCCCCTGGTCGCCGCTGCACGGCGGTCTGCTGGGCGGCGTGCTGAAGAAGGAGAACGAGGGGAAGCGGCGGGCGAGCGGCCGGTCCGCGGACGCGCTGGCGAACACGGCCGTGCGCGAGCAGGTCCAGGCCTACGAGGACCTGCTGGACAAGCACGGCATCGAGCCGGGCGAGGCCGCGCTGGCGTGGCTGCTGACCCGGCCGGGCGTCACCGGGCCGATCGTCGGCCCGCGCACCGTCGAGCAGCTGGAGTCCGCGCTGCGGGCCCTCGAGCTGGAGCTGAGCGAAGAGGTGCTGACCGGGCTGGACGAGATCTTCCCCGGCCCGGGCCCGTCGCCGGAGGCGTTCGCCTGGTAGAGGCCCCGGGCGCTCTCCGTCGAGTTCCTCGCGCCGTCGGCCGGACTACCGGCCGACGGCCGAGGCCAGGGCGACGGCGACGAACATCAGGATGAGCACACCGGCCATGATCCGGTTCCGGGTCTTGGTATCCACGCCTTCGAGGTTAACCGGAGGCGCCGAGCCGCCAGCGGGCGGCCGTCTCGTAGCGGGGCTGCTCGCCCGGGACCCCGGAGCGCGGCAGCCGGCTGTGGACCAGGGCCAGCTCCTCCACCGGCCAGGTGCGGCCGCGGTAGCCGTCCAGGGCCTCCAGCACCGGCCGGACGTCCGGGGGCGGGGCGCCGCGGCCGGAGCGGGCCAGGGAGAGGTGCGGCCGGTAGCGGCGGTGCTCGTCCATGCGCAGGCCCGCCCTGCGGGCGGCGGCCTCGGCGCGCGAGGCGAGGAAGCCCAGGTCGCGCACGTCGCCCTGGACCCCGGCCCACACCGCGCGCCCCCGGCCGAACTGGCCCGCCCCCGCCAGGCTCAGCGCGAACGGCTCCGTGTGGGCGGCGGCCCGGGCCAGCCGCTCGCGCAGGGCGGGCAGCCGCTCCTCGTCGACCTCGCCGTAGAAGGCGAGGGTCAGGTGCCAGCCCGCGGGCGCGGTCCAGCGCAGCCGCTGCCCGGCGGGGAGCTCGCGGAGCGGCGCGACGGCGTCCGCGAGGTCCTGGAGCACGTCGTCCGGGGGCAGCACGGCGGCGAAGAGGCGCATGCCACCAGGGTGACGGCCCCGGGGGCCCGGACGCCATCCGCCTGGCGGAGGACCGGCCGCCGAACCGGGCCCGGAGGCTGCCCGGCGGCTCCCCCGGGGCTCCCGGGGGTTCCTCGGGTCAGTCGAACCAGCGGGCGGTGGCGAGTTCGGCGGTGCGGGAGGGGTCCTCCAGGAGGGCGGCGACCTCGAAGCGGCGGGGCCACTGGCGGGCGGCCCAGGCGAGGCCCGCGGCCACGCCCTCCAGCGTGGCGGCGTGCACCGTGCCGTCCGCGGCGAGCCGCCAGTCCAGCTCGGTCCCGTCGACCACCAGCTCCTCGTGCTCCACGTAGGACGCCGGCGCCGACGGCCCCAGCAGCACCCGCACCGCCTCCGGCACCTCGTGCTCCACGCCCTGCGACACGACCGTCCCGGGCACCGTCTCGCTGAGGCGGCGGATCTGGAAGAGCTCCGCCAGCTCGGCGGCGAGTTCCGGGCGGACCGGCAGCAGCGGGGTCCCCTCGATGAGCGGCAGCAGGTCGGGGGTGTCCGCCACCACCGCGTAGGCGGCGTCGACGAT
The DNA here is from genome assembly GCF_003112515.1 of Streptomyces fragilis. Lineage (GTDB taxonomy): Bacteria > Actinomycetota > Actinomycetes > Streptomycetales > Streptomycetaceae > Streptomyces > Streptomyces fragilis. The sequence continues at coordinate 298,981 of NZ_BEVZ01000001.1, forward strand.
CCGCGCGCGGCCGTCCACCACCGCGCGCACCTCGTCGGGGAGCAGCCCGACCCGCTCGGGGTCGAGTTCGGCGAGCGCGCTGTAGAGGCCGTGCAGCTGGGCGGGGGTGACCTGGCGGTCCGGGTCGGCGAGACGGTCCAGGAGCTCGGCCGGCCCGCCCGGCTCGTCGAGCAGCGCGGCCACCGAGGTGCGCACGCCGAGGGCCCGCAGCACCTGGACGTCGTCGAAGCCGGTGGCGTCCGCCTCGTCGTAGAGGCCGCGCAGCAGCGGGTCGCCGCCGGCCGCGAGCAGTCCGGCCGGGCGGCGGCCGTCCAGCACCGGGTGACCGCGCAGCCACCAGGCGGTGTACGGGCGGACGGTCTCGTGGGTGCCGTCGGGCATCAGCACCCGCACCGGCTGGACGAGGGCGTCCCGCAGCGGCGGGCGGGAGAGCATCGCCAGCGCCTCGGGCCAGTGGTCGTCGTCGACCAGCTCCAGGTCGCGGACGGCGGCCATTTCGACGGCGACCGGCGGCACCGGCGTGCCGGGGAAGCGGTCCAGGACGTCCTCGCACCAGACGTCGACCGCGTCCAGCAGCCCGGCGTCGTCGGGCTCGGCGAAGTCCGAGTCGCGGGGCTCCAGTTCGTCCGGGTCGAGGACGACGTCGGTGGCGCGGACCAGGGTGAAGCCGGCCAGCACGCCGCAGGCGGCGAGCGTCCGCTCGCCCCAGCGCGCGGCGGTCTCCTCGTCCACGGCGAGCAGCTCGCCCTCACGGACGACGCGGGCGAACGCGCTTCCAGGGAAGAGGAGTTCGCCGGCGGGCGTGAGTTCGCCCTCCTCGTCGGGCAGGGCCAGCGCCCCCAGCCAGGGCTCGTCGCCCGGCTCGAGGTTCGCGTCGCGCACCAGCGTGAGGACCAGGTCGGCGAGTTCGTCGGCGTCCAGGGCGTTCTCGTCCCAGCCGGCGCCCTCGTCGTCGAGCGAGGCGGCGACGGCGGCGCGGACCTGCCCGGTGGTGAGGACGGCGCGGGCGGTCGCGGGCAGCGCGCCCAGCTTCTCCAGCAGGGGGTGCGCGGCGTCGGGGTGGGCCACCTTGAGGCCGAGGCGGGCGAGGAGTTCCGGGTCGGCCGACGGCCCGTCGGGGGTGGGCAGCAGCACCTGGCGCGGGCCGATGACGGTGCGTCCGCCACCGGCCAGCGGGACGGGCAGGCCGGTCAGCCGGTCGGGGTCGACGCCCAGCAGGCTGTCGTAGAGCCTGTGCCACCACTCGGGGGACTTCTCCAGCCCGGCCAGCCGGTCGATCGCCTCGGTGAGCGGGAGCCGGGCGACGCCGAGGGAGCGCAGTTCGGTGCGGCGCTCCAGGCCGGCGGGGAGCAGCGTGGGCAGCACCTCGGCGAGGACCTTGACGGTGCCGGCGCCCGCCCCCTCGACGATCTCGGCGTCGCGGGGCCGCAGGGCCTCGGGCAGGTCGCTGTCGGAGCCGTCGCCGCGCGGCGGGAGGGCCGGCGGCAGGAAGGCGGTGCGGGGCAGCCGGTCCAGGACGGCCGCCCGCAGGGCGCCGTCCAGCTCGCCCTTGCCGAGCGGGCCGGGGACCAGGGAGATCAGGCCCTCGTCGACCGGACGCCAGGCGGCGAGCAGCGCGGTGTACAGGTCCGCGGCGCGCTGGACCAGGAAGTCGGTGAGCGCTCCGGGCGCGACGTGCCGGCGGGTGGTGTCCAGCGGGAAGGTGGCGATCAGCAGGGCGGGGACGCCGACGGGCTCGTCGCTGGGGGTCGGCGCGTGCAGCACGGGGGCGGTGCCGGGGCGGCCGGGCGCTCCGGCGTCGTCGACGGGGACGGCCCAGGTCACCGACCAGTGCGGGCGCAGGCGTTCCTCGACGGGGCGGTCGGCGAGCAGCCGGGCGTCGAGCTCGCCGTGGTCGGCGGCGGTGCGCCAGCGGGTCGTCCCGGTCCGGGAGTCCTCGACGGCCACCACGTCGCCCTCGTCGCGGCGGCGCAGCACCCGCTCGGGCCCGTCGTCGCTGTCCACGACGACCTCGGCCAGTCCCGGCAGGGCCAGCAGCAGGGCGTCGTCCACGGCGTCCAGCAGCCGGGCGGCGAGCGCCTCCGCGGCCGGGTCGCGCAGCGGGAGGATCACGGCGGTGTCGTACGGGGCGGGCGCGGTGCCCTCGGCGGGGAAGGGCAGGCGCAGCACCGGGACGTGGCCGTCGCGGCGGCGGATCTCCTCGGCGAGGCCCGCGCTGCCCGCCGCCTCGGCCTCGGCGGCGGCGAGGTCGCGGGACTCGGCGAGGGACCAGCGGACGCCGCCGTGGCGGGAGACGACGGCGGGCTCGTCGGTGACGGCGAGCACGGCGGCGAAGCCGACGCCGAAGCGGCCGACGGCGGTGTCGGTGTCGCGTTTGGCGGAGGCGCGCAGGGTGGAAAGGGACTCCACGCCGGCCGCGTCGAGCGGGGCGCCGGTGTTCGCGGCGACCAGGACGCCGTCGCGCAGGGTGAGGCGCAGGCGGCCGGGTACGCCGGCGCGGGCGGCCGCGTCGGCGGCGTTCTGGGCGAGCTCGACGACCAGGCGGTCGCGGTACCCGCCGAGGACGAGGTCCTCCTCGGCGTTGGCGTCCTCGCGGAAGCGGGGCGGGGCTGCGGTCCAGGTGTCCAGGACGGCGCGGCGCAGGGGCGCCGTGCCGAAGAGGTCCGGGGCGGGGTCCGGGGCGCCGGGGTCGGTGCTCGTCACGTTCACGTGAAGGAGGCTAACGTGACAGTGAGCGGCGGGAGCGCTCCACCCACAGCAGCGCCAGGGTCCCGTCCGCATGACCGGGTCGTTCCTGCCCGCACCCCCGCCTCCACACATCGGCCGCCGTGTCCAGGGACACGGCGGCCGATGTATTACGCCGCCACGGCGGCGGAAGTTACGCAGGCACGCAGTAGTAGGTGCAGTCCGGCCGGTAGCAGCACTTCATCTTGTACACCTGGTTGCTGCCGGTCTTCTCCCAGTGGGTGGTGCAGTCGGAGGCGCAGCCCGCGGCGGCGGACGTCTGGGGAAGCAGCGCGCCGGCCACACGGCCGGCCATGCTGCGGAACAGCTTCGACATGTCGTTTCTCCTCGGTAGAGATCATCCGATGCGGATCCGCATCGGATTCGGGAACGCGTTTTCGTTCCGTCTTCACGAAGAACCATGGCCGGGAAGTCTTTCGGATCTATTTCCCATCCCTTTCACCAGAAGCACGAGAACGGCGCACGGAAGTGAAAGATGCGCGAAAGTTCCAGGAAGGACCTCGCAGTTTGAGTGGCCGATGAAGAAAGCGAACCGCGATGAAGTGGCATCGCGGCGAGTCGGATCACGGGCGACCGGACGGTCGCCCATTCCGGCCTCTACGGAACTCACCCACGGCAGGACGGCAGCGCGCATGCGATCAATCGAGGCTTTCAGCTACGTCTGCCTGATGGGTGCCTTCGCCTGGTCCGGAATCACCAAGGCCCGCCATTTCCGGCAGTTCTGCCATCACGTGTCGACGACAGTTTCCTGGCCCGCACCGGCATGGCTGATCGGCGCTGGGACATTGGTGGCAGAGGCGGCAGCCGTGGTCTTCATACCGTTCCGCGGTCTGGGCTTCGGTCGATTCCTCGCCGTCCTTCTCCTCCTGGCGATTTTCAGTATGTATCTGCTGATTCTCATCAGATCCGGAAGCAAGGCCTCCTGCGGCTGCTCGAGCAGTCGGGAGACGCCGGCGTCGGGCCTGGACGTCACCCGCAACGCGATACTCGCCGGGTTCTGCCTCCTTGCCTGGTGGGCGAGCGAGGCGTCGTCGGGCCCCTCCGCCGTCCATTACGCCGTCACAGCGGTGCCCGCTGCGCTCACGGGATTCGCCCTTCTGCACCTCGGTGCCCTTGTGTCCCTATTCCTCAGCACCCCCCGAACAGACACCGGAGTCATTCATGATCGCTCTAACGTCCGTACTCGCGCTGCTCGTCGGATCACTGAGCTTGGCCCTGTCCCTGGCCGTGGCATTGAGGGTGAAGAAACTGCTGGATCCGCTCACCGAGGAGGGAGTGCTGAGCCGCGGTCGTCGTGACTCGGGTCCTGAGCCGGGTGAGGCCGTACCCGCGATGCCGGCGGTCGCCGACTTCCGCGGCGAGGAAGTCGAGCTCCCGGTCGGTGGTCACGCTCCGTGGATCCTCACCTTCCAAGCGGTGGACTGCAACGGGTGCAAGCAGCAGCTTCCCGCGTACAAGAAGTTCCTGCGCAACGCCGGCGTCGAACGGGACCGCGTCTTCTCCGTCGTGATGGGTGCTCCTGAAGGTGTCGCGTTCTACGCCGAGGAGCTCGGTGACCTCAGCCGTGTGATCCCGCAGAGCGGGATCACCTCCGAACTGGTGGAGACGCTGGGCGTCTCCGTGTTCCCCACCTACGCCGTCGTCGAGGGGGACCGGGTCGTTCACGCCGTGCAGAGTTCCGCACGGCTCGCCACCACCGCACCGCGATTCCTGTCGCGGACCATGGCCATCGGCTAGGCGCCGGACATGACACGGGTGAAGAAGTCGCCACCGCGGTGGCGGGAGAAGTCGGGGGCCGGTGTGCTCCGTGCCTGGTCCGCCCTCTCACTGGGACTGGAGGCCGCACCGGCGAAACTGGCCTGCTTCACTCTGCTCAGCCTGGTCGGCGGCGCTTTGCCCGTACTGGTCGGCTGGCTCACCAAGCTGGTCATCGACCGGCTGAGCGAGAGGGCGACGGAGTCGGGCCTGCTCGCCCTGGGGCTGGCGCTGGCGGTCGCCGGGATCTTGCAGGCGGTGTTGCCGCACGCGGTCGGCTACCTGCAGGCGGAGATCGGCCGGGACATCGGCGTACTCGCCCAGGGAAGGCTGTTCGCCTCACTGAGCCGGTTCACGGGCCTGCAGCGCTTCGAGGACCCCGTTTTCCACGACCGGCTCCGACTCGCCAAGCAGTCGGGCCGCACCGCTCCGTTCGACGTGGTCAGTGGGACGTTGGGCTGTCTGCGGGCGTGCGTCACGACAGGTGGCTTCCTGGGGTCGCTCCTCGCGCTGGCTCCGCTGATGGCCGCCGCGGTACTGATCTCCTCCGTTCCGGTACTGGTCGCGGAACTCGTGCTCTCCCGGCGCAGGGCACGGCTGCTTTGGCAGATCAGCCCGCGGGAGAGACGGGAGTTCTTCTACGACCAGTTGCTGTCCAACGTCGACGCCGCGAAGGAAATACGTCTCTTCGGCATCGGCGGGTTCCTGATGGACCGACTGCAACGCGAACGGCGAGAGGCGAACGCCGCGACCCGGCGGATGGACCGCCGCGAACTCACCACGCAGTCGGCGCTGTCGCTGCTCGCCGCTCTCGTGTCCGGTGCGGGCCTCCTGTGGGCCGTGATCAGCGCGGTGAACGGGCGGCTCACCCTGGGCGACGTCGCCATCTTCATCGCCGCCGTGGCAGGCGTCCAGGTGTCGACCGCTCAGTTCGCCGGCGACTTCGCCCGCGCCCACCACGCGGTGACCCTCTTCACGCACTACCAGGCAGTGATCGACGCCGAGCCGGACCTGGCGCAAGCCTCCCGTCCCCACGCCTGCGATCCGCTGGAGCACTCCATCGAGCTCCGGGACGTGTGGTTCCGTTACGCGGACGACCAGCCTTGGGTCCTCGAAGGCGTCAGCCTCCGCATTCCCATGGGGAGCAGTGCGGCACTGGTGGGCCTCAACGGATCCGGCAAGTCCACGCTCGTCAAGCTGCTGTGCCGGTTCTACGACCCGACCCGCGGGGCGATCATGTGGGACGGCGTCGACATCAGGGACATGGACGCCGCGCAGCTCAGGCACCGGTTGACGGCGGTGTTCCAGGACTTCATGCACTACGACCTCAGCGCCCACGAGAACATCGCGCTCGGCGACCTGGAGCACCTGGGGGACACCGGGCGTGTCACGGATGCGGCTCGCAGGGCGGGGGCGCACGAGACGATCGCCGCACTGCCGAAGGGCTATGACACCTTGGTGACCCGCATGTTCTTTCCGGACAACGACAACGAGGACGCCGATTCCTCGTCCGGGGTACTGCTCTCCGGCGGCCAGTTCCAGCGTCTGGCTCTGGCCCGAGGGCTGATCAGGGAGGGAAGGGACTTCCTCATCCTGGACGAGCCGGCCTCCGGGCTGGACGCTCAGTCCGAACACGCGATGAACCGCAGCCTGCAGGAGTTCCACCACGGCAGGACGAGTCTGCTCATCTCGCACCGCCTCGGCTCCGTACGGGAAGCGAACCGGATCTTCGTCCTGTCCGAGGGCCGCATCGTCGAGGAGGGCGACCACGCCTCCCTGATGGCGTCCCACGGCGTGTACGCCCAGCTGTTCACCCTTCAGGCAGCTGGATATGCCGACGAGTTGCGTCCCGCGGCCGTCACCCTGGACGCCTCATGAGCGGCGCCCTGTGGCTTTTCCTGTTCCTGACCGGGGTGGTAACGGCCACGGCGGCGGTGGCAGCGGCGCTACGGAAGCGTCTGGTACTGGTCACCGTGGTTGGCGTGAGCATGCAGCCAGCCTTCCAGCCCGGGGACCGCGTTCTCGTCAGACGCGGAACGGTGGCGCGCGCAGGGAACGTCGTCGTCGTGGAGCAACCGTCCACGGACGGTTCACCGTGGCCCGATCCGGTCACCAGACCTGATGTGACGGGAGACCGCCTCGGTGATCGACGGTGGCTGGTCAAACGGGTGGCGGCTGAACCCGGAGAGCTGTGGGACTCCGGGACAGGCGCCGGTTCGACGGTTCCGCCCGGGCATGTGGCGCTGCTCGGCGACAACCGGCGACGCAGTCTCGACTCCCGGCAGCTTGGCCCCTTCCCTGTCGAACGCGTCCTGGGGTCGGTGGTGCTCCGCCTGTGAACGTCTCTGCCCCACCGCCCGGTGAAACGCCTGTGAAAGACCCGGAGCGCACGCTGTGCCAGCAGCGCACGAAGAGGCGCTGACCGCCTTCCGCGCGCTGCGCTTCCACCGTGAGCAGGGAAAGGGGGAAAACATGGAACAGAACACGTCTTCGCACAATGCCCAGGAGACGGTGACGCCCGCGCCGGTCTCCTCGACCGAGCCGGCCGAGTTCATCGAGATTCGTCTCCTCGACAAGATCGAGACGGTCAAGTTGAAGCACGTCGACGGATGACGCTCACGTGCCGACGGGCGGACCTGTCCGTCGGCACGTGACGACCCCGGACACAGATCAGTGAGGAAGCGCCGTGAGGTTGCCCAAGGTGAAGCCGCCGCATGCTCCGCATCGCTTCGACGACGGCACGATCAGGATCGGCGGGGAACTCTACGGCCTGGCCGCCGAGATCATGGACCGGCACGGCTGGATCTGGGACGCCTTGGCGATGATGAACGGCCGGACGCCCGTGGACCTGATCGCAGAACGGCTGTCACAGCGGTACGACCGGTTGGCCCGGTCCCAGGCGGAACGCCTGATCGCCGAGCTGATCGCCACGGGCTACATAGAGGACGCGGCGCTGGACGGCGCCGAGGTGCTGTCGGCGGACGAGCTGGAGCGGTACAGCCGCAACATCGCCTACTTCAGGTACGTGGACCTCCGGCCGGGCAGCAGTCCGTACACCGCCCAGCGACGCCTGCGGGACGCACGCGTCGTGGTCGTGGGAATCGGGGGTGTGGGGACCCACGTCGCCTGGGCGCTCTCCGCCGCGGGCATCGGGTCCCTGCATCTCGTCGACCCGGACCGGGTGGAACCATCCAACCTGAGTCGGCAGATGCTGTTCGACGAGCGGGATGTCGGAGGGTACAAGGCGGAGGTGGCGGCACGGCGTCTCGAACACGTCAATTCGACCGGCGACTACACGTTCCGCATTCAGCTGGCCGACTCGGAGGAGAAGCTGTTCGAGGCAGTGCGAGGGTGTGACGTCCTGGCGCTCTGCGCGGACGAGCCGCGCAACGGCGAGATCGCCACCATGGCTTCCCGGGCCTGCCACCGCGCGGGGCTCCCCTGGGTACGCGGCGGTTACAACGGACCCTTGGTCACGGTCGGGGTGTACTCCCCGGAAGGCCCCTGCGTCGAATGCATGAGTCTGGCGGAGCAGTCCGTGCTGAAGCACGGATGGATGCCGGACATGCGCGGGCAGGGCGCACTGTCGACCACTGCGGGACTCGCCGGCGGACTGCTGGCTCATGAAGTGATCTCACTCATCACCGGCACCGGCGCCGCAGCCCCCGGACACGTGCGAGGCATCAACCTCGTCACGCCTGACGAGGCGATCTACGTCAGGCATCCCGCCCGCCCCGACTGCTCCCTGTGCCGGCCGTGATGTACCAGGAGGACTCCGACCCGGTCGACGTCACCGTCGTCCTGCGTGAACTGCGTTTCCGGCACGACGACGGCGAGTGGATCGTCGGATGTCCCGACGGCGGCCGGGTGGTCGCCATCCCCGAGGTGGGGATGGAAGCTCTGCGGCTGCTCGCCGCGGGGAACGGCGTGCGCCGCACGCAGCGACTCGTCCTCGGATCAACAGGACGCTCCGTCGATGTGTCCGCGTTCGTGCGAGGGCTGGCGGACGCGGGCCTGGTGAAGAGATTCGGCCACGAGGAGTTCCCCGGCGAGGCCGAGAGAGTGACGCTGCCCCGACTGCGTCAGCGGCACGTGCGCTGGCTGCTCTCACCTGTCGTCCAGGCGACCATCATGTCGGTGCCGTTGGCGGGCGTGGGTGCGGTATTGCTCGGTTACGTCCAGTTGCCGACGTGGACCGACTTCCTGTGGTCGGAATACAGCACAGTGAATCTGTTGACGCAGCTCGGGCTGGCCTGGGTGCTGATCGGATTGCACGAACTCGCGCATCTGGGTACAGCGCGCGCCGCCGGGGTCGCGGGACGGGTGACGCTGGGGACACGCCTGCAATTCCTGGTGGCCCAGACGGAAGTGTCCGGCATCTGGCTCAAGGGCCGCCGGGAACGTCTGACCGTCTACTTGTCCGGTATCGCTCTTGATGCCTGCGTGGCCGGGCTCTGTCTGCTGGCACTCGCTCTCGGAGCGCGCTCGCCGCTCCTCGCGGTCGTAATCGTGCTTCAGGCGCTCGCCATCGCCGAGCAGTTCATGATCTTCATGCGTACCGACATCTACTTCCTCGTACAGGACCTCACGGGCTGCCGTGACCTGTACGGAGACGCGGGCAGATACCTTCGCCACCTCGTGTCCCGGCCGGCCGGAAACCTCTCGGCCCGCGCGCTGCCCGCGCTGTTGCCCCGCGAGCGCCGGATCGTCATGTGCTACGCCGTGGTGGCGGCGGCCGGAACCGGCGTCTGCCTCTTCCTCGGCACCCGTTACCTGACCGAGGTGATGTGGCCGCTGCTGGGCCGCTCGGTCCTTCGGCTCACCGAGACCGAAGAGCGACTGCTCTGGTGGGACTCGGCCGCCACGGCAGTCTGCCTGTGCGGACTGCACGCTCTGTGGGCACGCACCTGGTGGCACCGCCACCAGCGCAGAGTACGGAGGACGGTCTCGCGTCTGACAGGTCGCCGACCCCTTCACTCATGATCAACAATGTGTTGCCGCCTGCACTTCGCCCTCGTTAAAGTGCACAAGGTGTCCGCTTCGCACGTAGCTTTCCGTCTGCTCGGGCCTCTGGAAGTCGAGAGCGACAGTTGTCCTGTGAGGCTGACGCCTCGGCAGCGTGCCCTCTGTGCGGCCCTCCTGCTTCAGCCAGGCCGAGTGGTGTCGGTCGACCGCCTGGTGGACCAGCTCTGGGGAGCGGCGCCCCCGCAGGCCGGGGAGGCCCGCGTGCGGGCGCTGGTCGCGGAGGTGCGGCGCGCGATGGGTGCATGCGCGTCAGTGCTGGAGACCCGCCGTCCCGGGTATGCCATCCGCGTGACACCTGACGAGCTCGACACCCTCAAGTTCGAAGAACTCGTGGGTGAGGGCTCGCGTATGAGTGCGGCCGGGGAGTGGCGAGCGGCCCTGCGCTGCCATGGTGAGGCGCTCCGCCTCTGGCGGGGGGAGCCCCTGACCGACCTGCCGGCCCTCGCCACCTGGGCGGAACGTGAGCGGTTGTCCGAGCTCCGGAAAACCGCTCAAGCGGGCATGGCGGAGGCCGAGATGGAGCTGGGCGACCACCCCAGTGCTGTGGCACGGTTGGTCCGTCTCACGGCGGAGGACCCGCTCAGGGAGCGGCCGCATGTCCTTCTGATGCGAGCACTGCAACTCGACGGGAGGATGGGCGAGGCGCTACAGGTGTACGCGGCGCTGAGGCGGCGTCTGGTGGAGGAGCTGGGCACGGAGCCCTCCGCCGCGCTCACAGCCGCACACCAGCGCCTGCTGGCCGGTGAGGCGGAGGTGGCTCGGCGTCCGTCACCGCAGGAAGCCGAGGACGAACGCCGCAAGGACGCGGTGGTGCCGCGGCAGCTTCCCGCCGCACCGCGACTGTTCGTCGGGCGTTCGGCGGAGTTGTCGAGTCTGGACGACTGCCTCCACAAGAACGAGCCACTGGCGCTGATCACTGGCCCCGCCGGTATCGGCAAGAGCAGCTTGGCCCTCAAATGGGCCAACCGGGTCATGCCGCGCTTTCCCGACGGACAGTTGTTCCTCCCCATGCACGGTTTCGACGGCCGTGCGCCGATGAGCGCGGGAGAGGCGCTGGTCATCCTCTTGCAAGGCCTCGGCTGCGCGGTCCGGGACATCCCCACAGGGCAGGACGCGCAAGCCGCCCTGTACCGCACCATGATCGCTCGCCGCAAAATGCTCCTGGTGCTGGACGACGTCACCGACGCCGAAACGGTGCGAAGGTTGCAACCGCCCGCTCCCGGCTCGATGACCGTGGTGACGAGCCGGTACAAACTCGGTTCCCTGATCACCTTGGAGGGTGCGCGCCGGATCACCTGCGACCTCTTCGGCGAGGAGGAAGCCCTGGAACTGCTGAGGGCGGGCCCTTCGGCGATGAGTGTGGACGAGGAGCCGGAGGCATCCGGCCGGCTGGTCCAACTGTGCGAGCGTCTTCCCCTGGCCCTGAGCATCGCCAGGTCCTGGCTGCAGGAGGGCGGTCACGGGCGCGTCCAGGAGTACATCGACGAACTGGCCGAGCGAGGCCGACTGGCCGGCCTGCAGTCCGAGGGCGACGACAGCGTGGCTGTTCGCGCGGCGTTGGACCTTTCCTACGAGACACTGCTCCCGGAAGCCCGCCGGGTCTTCCGGCTCCTCGGTGTCACGGGAGGCAGCGGGCGCTCCACCGCCGCAATCGCCGCCACGTCCGACATCGATGCGAACCGTGCCGAGGAACTCCTGCGTCAGGCGGAGAAGGTTCATCTCGTCCGGAGGGACGGCCGCGGACGGTGGGCCTGGCACGACCTGGTTCATGAATACGCGGTCGCCAGGAGCGGCACCGAGGACCCTGCGGACGTCCGCGACGCTGCTCGGCACAGACTCCTGGGGCACTACCTGCACAGCCTCGTAGCGGCAGCTGCAGTATGCAGTTTCCACACACCTGCCGTGCCGTTGCCACCATCCGACGGAGCCGCCCCTCGTGCCTTCCGCTGCATGGACGAGGCAGCCGCCTGGGTGGATGCGGAGTGGAAGGACATCGTCTCGGCCGTCATGCACGCGGCAGACTTCGGGCCGGCGCATTACGCGTGGCAGATCGTGGATGCCATGCAGGACGTCTTCCATCACTGGCGCCCGCTTTCCGACTGGATCCGGCTGGCGACCATCTCCCGCAGCGCCGCGGATCGCGACGGTGACGCCGTGGGCGTGGCCGCGATGTCACTCGCCCTTGGCGCCGCCCGGTGGAGGGAGGGTGACCTGCGTGAGGCTTTCGCCGCCTTCCAGCGCGCCGAGGACCGTTCCAAGGTGGCACGGTGGGGCCATGGAGAGGCGGCCGGACTACAGGGCGCAGGGGTCACCTTGAAAATTCTCGGCGAGCCCCGCCGAGCCCTTCCCCGCTACCGCAAAGCGATCGATCTCTACCACCAGCAGGGGAACCGCCGCTCCGAGGGCTTGATGCTCCTCAACATGTCCTCCCTCAACCTCTCGCTCGGTCTGCTCGACGAGGCGGAGGAGGCAGCGACCAGAGCCCTCGACCTGCTGCAGGCCGACTTACGGATTCCCCGGTGCTTGGCGCTGGCCAACCTCGCCTCCGTCCGGCTCCACCAAGGCAGCCTGACGAGCGTCACCGAGCCGCTGCGGGAGTCGTTCGCCATCTGTCGTGACGCCGACCTCCCTTACGCGGAGGCGATGACACTGGACGTGCTCGCCAGGTTCCACGCGGAGACGGGAAGGGACGACATCGCCTGGCGGGTCTGGCACGATGCCCTGGCCGTCGCCGAATGGGCGGAGAACCGTTACTGCCGGGCGAACGCATTGCTCGGTCTGTCTCTGCTGGCGCTGCGGTGGCGCTCCGCAGAGGACGCCCGGCAGTACCTGCAGCAGGCCGACGGCCTGATCGATTCGGGGTACCACGCCGGGAGGGTGGACGCCCTGCTCCAGCGCGCCCTGATCTCCCACGCCACGGGCGACGCGCTCACCGCAACGGCGCTGCTGGGACAGGCCGGCACGATGGCGATCGACGCCCATGTGCTGAGGCTTCCCTTGATCCGTGCCGCTGAGGCACTGACCCTGCTCGAGACCGGGGAGCCGAAAGCCGCCTTCGACGCTGCCCAAGGCGGGGTGGACGCCGCCCGACAGGCATCGCAGCGTCTCGTAGAGGCGCGCTGTCTCAAAATCTTGGCCACGGCCGGCGAGGCCGCGGGGATCCTGCCCGCCGCTGAGGCCGCGGCAGGCAGGGCCACCTCACTGTTCGACAGTCTCGGCATTCCCGCGGTACACCGCGATGGTGCCTGGTGGGCGGCCGGAGACGTCACGAAGCGACCTGTGGGCGCGCTGCCTCATACCGTCGCGAAACCGCCCGCAGAGAGGGAGGAAAGACTGCGCGGGTTCATGGCGGACCACTTCCCGGAGGGCTGGGCAAGCTGATGTGCCATCACAGCTGATTCGGCCGGTTCACCCTGGACCAGGAGCGACCTGTTCAATTCCTGCAGCTCCGGTCCAGGCTCACAGCCCAGGAAGTCGATCGTTCTGCGCCTCAGACAGCGGAACTGCTGCAACGCCTCGGCGCGGCGTCCGTCGCGGTGCAGGGCCGCCATGAGCAGTCCGGTGACCCTCTCGTCGAGCGGATGCGACTCCGTGAAGTGGTGGAGGGCCGAAATGCGTTCCCCCGGACGGCCTGCGAGAAGTGACAGCTCGGTAACGGCTACCAATGCTTCGCGGTACTCGTGCTCCATGGTCACCCTCGCTGCGTCCGCCCACGGGGCGCGGATGTCCGTCATCGGCTCCCCCCTCCAGAGCGCCAGCGCTTCGTCGTAGGCGCGAAGCCCCTTTTCCGCCATTCCCTCCCGATAAGCGACATGAGCACGGCGCGCCAGTGCCCGGAACCGTGCGACGTCCACGGAGTCCTCGTCGACGTTCAGCAGGTAGCCACCCGCTTCGCGAGTCAGGCGTTCACCCAGGATTTTTCTGAGCCGGGTCGCCAAGATGTAAAGCGCGCCCCGCGGATCCTCCGGCTGGGCCCGGTCCTGCCAGATGCGGTCGATCACCACTTCGTCGGCCAGGAACGCCCCTGGCGTCCAGGCAAGACTCGCGAGCAACCGCCCACAGCCGCCGGCGACCCGTTTCTGTCCGGCTTCAACCGTGTGAACGGTGACGCTGCCCAAGAGCTGAATGTTCATGTATCCCCCTGCAAGAGCTACCTCGTTCGCTGCTCAGGCACTCTCCACCGAGGAGGTTCCGATTCCGCATGGCTCATGCATGGCCTCCGCACGGCGACCCGTGGTGTGCCCCGGGTCATCGACGGCGGAACCAGTTCACCTGCTGGTCATCGGGTTGGGACACCATAGGAGAGTGAACGCGACACTCACGGTCGGCTTCGACCTCGACATGACCCTGATCGACTCCCGCCCGGGCATCCACGCCTGCTACACGGAGCTCTCGGCGCGGACCGGCACGTTCGTCGACGCCGACCTGGCCGTCACCCGGCTGGGCCCGCCGCTGGAGACGGAGCTGGCGTACTGGTTCCCCGAGGAGCGGATCACGGAGATCGCCGGCGTGTACCGGGAGATGTACCCGCGGTACGCCATCGCCCCGACGCTCGCCATGCCCGGGGCCCGGGAGGCGGTGGACGCGGTGCGCGCGGCGGGCGGCCGGGCGGTCGTGGTCACCGCCAAGTACGAGCCGAACGCGAAGTTGCACCTGGCCCACCTCGGCATCGACGCGGACGCCGTGATCGGCGGCCTGTGGGCGGAGGCGAAGGCGGAGGCGCTGCGCGCCGAGGGGGCGACCGTCTACGTGGGCGACCACGTCGGGGACGTGCTCGGCGCGCGGCGCGCGGGCGCGCTGTCCGTCGGGGTGGCGAGCGGTCCCTGCCCGGCCGGCGAGCTCCGCGCCGCGGGCGCCGACGTGGTGCTGGCCGACCTGTCCGAGTTCCCGGCGTGGCTGGCGGACTACCTCACGGCGCCGACGCCGGAGCCCGAGGCCGCCTGAGCGGCGGCCGCCTCCCGGGCCGCGCGCGCCTCGCGGCGCCCGGCCGCGGCGGAGGTCAGCACGCCCGCGGCGGCGATCAGGAAGCCCACGCCCATCAGCATGCTCAGGCAGAACATGTAGACGGGGAACGGCGTGGTGCCCAGCAGGAGCGGGGCCACGGTGACCAAGGTGGCCACGGCGCCGACGACGAAGACGATCCCGCCGACGCGGACCAGGCGGTCGCCGGAATTCATTGGTGTTTGTTCACGCACCCCACCAGGGTAGTTCCCAGCCAGGGGAAACGGCCGGGGGACGTCTTGTCCCCGGGCAGGGGCCCATTAGCCTGTAAACCGGCCGATCTCGCCGGCCGCCATCACCGCAACCAGCACGAGGACGAGGACGACGGACGTGCCCACCGGCAAGGTCAAATGGTTCAACAAGGAGAAGGGCTTCGGCTTCCTCTCCCGCGACGACGGCGGTGACGTCTTCGTCCACTCCTCGGTCCTGCCCGCCGGCGTCGAGGCCCTCAAGCCCGGTCAGCGGGTCGAGTTCGGTGTGGTGGCTGGACAGCGCGGCGAGCAGGCGCTCGCCGTCAGCCTGCTGGAGCCCGCTCCTTCGGTGGCGGCGGCGCAGCGGCGCAAGCCGGCCGAGCTGGCGTCCATCGTCCAGGACCTGACGACCCTGCTGGAGGGCATGGTGGCCGGGCTGGACCGGGGCCGTTACCCCGACAAGGCGGTCGGCAAGAAGGTCGCCACCCTGCTGCGGGCCGTCGCCGACGACCTGGACGTCTGACGCCCCGCCCCGTCCGGCGGCGGGGCCGGCCCGCCCCAGGCGGTCGCCCGGGGCGGGCCGGGCCGGCGCTACCGCGCGCGGGTGACCTCGACCGGCAGGTGGCGGACGCCGACGATAACCGCCGGGTTCCGGTACTCGACGTCGTCGTAGGAGGCGACGGCCAGCGTGGCGAAACGTTCCAGCAGCAGGCGGACGCCGATGCGGGCCTCGAGGCGGGCGAGGTGGGCGCCGAGGCAGAAGTGGATGCCGTGCCCGAAGGTCAGGTGGGGGTTCGGGCTGCGCCCGACGTCGACGGCGTCGGGGTCCGTGAAGCGGGCGAAGTCACGGTTGGCGGCTCCCAGGTGGGCCGTGATCAGCGTGTCGGCCGGGATCTCGTGGCCGCCGAGGACGACGGGGCGGGCGGTGCGCCGGCCCACCTCGGGGAACGGGGGAAGCCACCGCAGCACCTCTTCGAGTGCCGCCGGGATCCGGTCGGGATCGGCGCGCAGCCCGTCCAGGGCGCCGGGGAGCCGGTCGAGGGTGAGGACGGTGTTGCCCAGCAGGGCGGTGGTGGTGATGTGCCCGGCGACCAGCAGCAGGGCGACGAAGCCGACGATCTCCTGGTCGGCCAGGCGGACGCCGTCGACCTCGGCGTGCAGCAGGCGGCTGGTGAGGTCGTCGCCGGGGTCGGCCCGCCGGCGGCGGATGTGGTCCAGCACGTAGCCGTTCATCTCGCGCACGGTGGGCGCGATCGCCTCCAGGGCGCGCCCGAGGTCGTCCATGTCGGCGCTCTCGCCGACCAGTTCGCCGTCGAACAGGACGCTCGCCCACTCGTGGAACAGCCGGTGGTCCTCGGGCGGCACCCCGAGCAGTTCGGCGATGACGATGACGGGGAGCGGGTTCGCGAGGGCTTCCACCAGGTCGAAGCGGTCCCGGCCGGCGACCTCGTCCAGCAGCCGGGTGACGACGTCCTCGATCCGTGGCGCCAGCCCCTGGACGACGCGCGGGGTGAAGGCCTGGCTGACGAGGGTGCGCAGCTTGCGGTGGTGCGGCGGGTCCATGCCGACGAAGTTGCCCTGCCGGAAGGTGTCGAAGTCCTCCTGCGTCGGGGCGAGGGAGCTCATGTCGGAGGAGAAGGTGGCGTGGTCGCTCAGCACGGCCGCGACGCCTTCGTGGTCCACGACCTGCCACACGCCGAGCGTCTCGTCGTGGTGGACGGGTCCCTTGTCGCGCAGGGACTGCCACCGGTCGATCAGCGTGTCGAACAGTAAGGGGCTTACGGACGGCTGCTTGCTGGTCACTCGTTCTCCACGTGGGGTAGGAGGCGGACTCGCCGCGGCCGGCAACGAGGCCGCGGCGTCCAGGAGTTGGGCCGATCCCGAAACTACGCGACCACTGTACGGTCGGCGTGGGCGAAAGGGTGCGGATCCGCCGCGCCTCGCCCCGTGAGGATCACCTTGGCCGAGAACCCCCCACGCCACGGCCGGCCGGGGCCGGTCAGGGGAAGGCGAGCGCGTCCGGCTTCAGCGCGGGGACGAGGCCCTGGTCCGCGGCGCGGTCCAGCAGGCCGCGGACCGCCGCCAGGCCCTCCTCGCCGAGGTCCGCGGTGAACTCGTTGACGTACAGCGCGATGTGCTGGTCGGCGACGGCCGGGTCCATCTCCTGCGCGTGCTCCATCACGTACGGGCGCGTCGCCTCGGGCACCGCCCAGGCGGCGCGCACCGAGGCGCGGGCCGCGTCGGCGAGCCGGCGCAGCGTCTCCTCGCCCAAGGAGCGCTTGGCGATGATGGCGCCGAGCGGGATCGCCAGCCCGGTGGCGGCCTCCCAGTGCTCGCCCATGTCGGCGAGCCTGGTCAGGCCGTAGTCCTGGTAGGTGAACCGCGCCTCGTGGATGACCAGGCCGGCGTCCACCCTGCCGTCGCGGACCGCGGGCATGATCTCGTGGAACGGCATCACCACGATCTCGCCGACGCCGCCGGGCACCTCGGCCGCCGCCCACAGCCGGAACAGCAGGTAGGCGGTGGACCGCTCGCTCGGCACGGCGACGGTGCGCCCGGCCAGGTCGCCGGGGGCGACGGCGTCCCGGGTGAGCACCAGCGGGCCGCAGCCGCGGCCCAGCGCGCCGCCGCAGGGCAGCAGCGCGTACTCGTCCAGCACGTACGGCAGCACCGCGTACGACACCTTCAGCACGTCGAACTCGCCGCGCTCGGCCATGCCGTTGGTGATGTCGATGTCGGCGAAGGTGACGTCGAGGGCGGGCGCGCCGGGGATCCGGCCGTGGGCCCACGCCTCGAAGACGAAGGTGTCGTTCGGGCAGGGCGAGTAGGCGATGCGCAGCGCGGCGCCCTCGTCACGGCCGGGGTGGCCGGTGTGCCCGGCGGCGGCAGGGGTGTGCGTCGGCGTGTCGCTCATGGCTTCACTCTTTCGGTGCTGAAGCGCCTCAGGACGGGTGCGAGCCCCTCGAAGGCGGCGGTGAGGGCGGCCAGCGCCTCGGGGATCCGCCAGGCGGCGCGGTCGCGGGGGCCGACCGGGTTGGAGACGGCCCGGACCTCCAGGACGGGTACGCCGTGCGCGGCGGCCGCCTCGGCGACGCCGAAGCCCTCCATCGCCTCGGCGAGCGCGCCGGGGTGACGGGACAGGAGCAGCTCGGCGCGCCCGGCGGTGCCGGTGACGGTGGAGGCGGTGAGCACCGGGCCGGTGGCCGCTCCGGTGGCCCGCGCGGCGGCGCGGACCAGGTCGGCGGGCGGGCGGTGGGTGACCGCGCCGAAGCCGAGCTCGGTGACGGGCAGGAAGCCGTCGGCGGTCTCGGCGCCCAGGTCGGCGGCGGTGATCTCGTCGGCCACCACCAGGGAGCCGACGGGCGCGGCGGGGGCGAAGCCGCCGCCGATGCCGGCCGAGACGACCAGGCGGTACGGCTCGCCGCGCAGGGCGGCGGCGGTGAGCGCGGTGGCGGTCGACGCGGCCGCGAGCGCGGGGCCGACGCCGGCCGCGAGGAGGTCGGGGCCGTCCGTCAGACCGCGCACCAGCAGGCCGCCGGGCAGCGACGCCTCACCGGCGACGGGACCGAACGCGCGGGCCACCGCGTCCCCTTCGGCGGGGACGGCGGTGGCCACGAGTACGCGGGTCAGGCCGGACACGGTGCGCTCAGCTGTCGTCGCCGCGCTTGAGCTTGAACGTCCACAGGCCGGTGGTCCTGGCCTTGTCGTCCTCGTCCAGCGCCCGGATGGCGACGACGGTGGAGTTGCCCTGGGCGCCGTACTGGGGGTCGAAGAAGACGCTGCCCGGGATCGTGCGGTAGGTGCGGCCGCTGTCCTCGACGAGCGGGCGGCCGTTCATGAGGATCACCCAGCGGCTCTCGGCGATCTCCTGGTCGACGCCGAACCGGACGGTCTCGTCCTGGTTCACCTTCAGGGTGGGGACGTCCTTGTCCTGCAGGCAGGACGTCAGCTCCTTGTCGTCGATCGCCTTGCCGTCGTTCCAGCAGGAGGCCTCTGAGTTGACCGTGTCCGAATTGACGGTCACGGTGGCGACCGGCGACGGCGCGTCGCAGGCGGAGAGAGCGAGCAGCCCGGCGGAAACGGCGCCGACGGCGGCGACGGCTCGGCGGCGGCGCGCGGCGGAGTGCATCGTGGTCATGGCCGAAGGCTATCTGGCCCCGGCAACGACAAGGTCACGCGGGGGTCGGCGTGCCGTCCCCCGCGGCGCTCGTACGGTGCGAACCGCCGCGTGCTGGACGCTTTCGCCCCGGGAAGGCCGGGTGAGGACCCTGGCAGGGCGCTGCCGCCCGTGCCCTCCCCTGCCTTGCCGTCCCCGGCCGCACGGGGCCGCGGCGCGGGGCCGGCGGCCGGGTCAGGAGTGGCCCAGGTCCTCCGTGGAGGAGTCGGCCGTGGCGGGCACGGAGCCCTCGTCGGGGACCGAGACGGGGTGCAGCACCATCGACTCGACCCGGGTCTCGTCGAGGACCGGCGGCGCGGGCCGCGGCGGCTTGGGCATCACGGCGGCCTCCGAGTGGGCACCGCAGCCGTACCCGAGCGACACCGCGCGCCCGTCCGCGGGCGAGAACTCGTTGGCGCACACGCCGAACGCCTGGCCCAGCGAGCCGCCCACCCGGGCCAGGAACCCGCAGGACACGCACGTCGCGGGCGCCGCCTGCGCCATCGGGGTCTTCGGGCCGAAGGAGTCCTCCCACCGGTCCGCCGCGGTGTGCAGCCCGTACCGCGACAGCACCCGGGCCCGGCGCAGGCCCAGCTCCTCGGCGACGGCCGCGATCGTGCCGCGGGCCGGGGTGACCGGCAGCTCCGCGGGCCCGGCGCCCGCCACCTCGGCGTCCTCCGCCTCGACCAGCGCGGCCATCTCGTCGGAGACCGCGGAGTTCGGCGCGGGCTCGTCCTCGCCGCTCCAGCCCGGCTCCAGGCGCAGGTCGTCGGCGTTGGTCGGCAGCAGGTCGCCGGGGCCGAGGTCGCCCGGCCGCAGCCGCTCGCTCCACGGCACCCATTCGGGGGCCAGCAGCGAGTCCGGGCCGGGCAGCAGCACCGTCTCGTCCAGGGTGACGATCTTGGCGCGGGAGGCCCGGGCCACCGTCACGGCCCAGCGCCAGCCGCGGTAGCCGGGGTCCTGGCACGCGAAGAAGTGGGTGACGACGCGGTCCCCCTCGGCGACCACGCCGACGTGCTCGCCGACGACTCCCGGCGCGGCCACCTCCTCGGCTGCGGCGCGGGCGAGGTCGACGGCCTCGGCGCACAGGCGGTCGGGGGTGCGGCTTCGCGTTGTCGCTGCGCTCACAGGTATCGCTTCTCTCCTACGCCGTCTCACGGGTGCACGCGTTCGGCGGCGGGGCGGACGGAGCGGACCGAAGGGCCGCGTCGACGTCCGCGCCCGATCGCGCTCGGGCGCACCTATGTCATCCATTCTGCGGGATGAGGTTCAGGCGCGCGGCCGAGTACAACCACCACGGCGCGCAACCGAACGCTACCTGCTCCGTGGCCGTCGGCCCACACCGGCGGGCGGTTCCGGCGATCCCGATCGGCGCGCGGGGGCCTCGCGGACGGTGCCGGCGCGTCCTTCGACAATCCGAACCGCCCGGACGGAACCGCGCATAACCGCCGCGAGCGGGGCACTATGACGGGGTGGCAGCCGTACGGACGTCCCGGGGGACCGGGGGACGAACCAGCGACGGAGCGGACCGAGACGACGGACCGTTCCGTGCCGTCGGGCGTGCCCTGAGGTCCCCGTTCGGCGCGCTCGGCCGGCTGATCCGCCGGGTCACCCACGCGCACGGCGCGGGCGAGTCGGGGCTCGGCAAGCTCATCGAGCTGCACGCGGTGAACGGGGCGGGCGACGTCCTGATCACGGTGGCGCTGGCCTCCACCGTCTTCTTCTCGGTCCCCACCGACGAGGCCCGCGGGCGGGTCGCGCTGTACCTGGCGATCACCATGGCGCCGTTCGCGCTGCTCGCCCCCGTGATCGGGCCGCTGATCGACCGCGTCCCGTACGGCCGGCGGGCCGCCATGGCGACCGCGATGGGCGCGCGGGCGGTGCTGGCGCTCGTCCTCACCGGGGCGGTGGTCGGCGGCGGCATCCAGCTGTACCCGGCGGCGCTGGCCGTGCTGGTGTGCTCCCGGACGTACGGGGTGGTGCGCAGCGCGGTGGTGCCGCGCCTGTTGCCGCGCAAGTTCTCGCTGGTCAAGGCGAACTCCCGGGTCACCCTCGGCGGGCTGGTCGCCACCGGGGCGGCCGCGCCGGTGGGGGCGCTGCTGCACCAGATCGGGCCGCGGTGGCCGCTGTACGCGGCGTGCGCGGTGTTCGTCGCGGGCACGGTGCTGTCCCTGTCGCTGCCGAAGAAGGTCGACTCCGCGAAGGGCGAGGAGGCGGCACTGCTGGCGGCCGACCCCGAGCACCTGCACGGCCCGCACCGGCGCGACCCCGGGGACCGGCCGCGGCTGGCGCTGCGGACGGTCGGCACGAGCGTGACGCACGGGCTGGCGGTGAACGCCTCGCAGCGGGTGCTCTCCGGGTTCCTGCTCTTCTTCCTGGCGTTCCTGCTGCGGGAGCACCCGCTGAGCGGGCAGAGCGTGGCCGTCTCGATGGGCATCGTCGGCGTCTCGGCGGGCACCGGCAACGCGCTGGGCACGGCGGTCGGCGCGTGGGTGCGGGCGCGGGCGCCGGAGCGGATCATCGTGACGGTGGTGGCGCTGGTGGTCGTGGCGGGGGCGCTGGCCGCGGCGTTCTTCGGGGCGGCGATGGTGGCCGTCCTCGCGGGTGTCGCGGGCTTCGCCCAGGCGCTGTCCAAGCTGTCGCTCGACGCAATGATCCAGCGGGACGTGCCCGAACTGGTGCGGACCTCGGCGTTCGCCCGGTCCGAGACGACGCTGCAGCTGGCCTGGGTGGTCGGCGGCGCGATCGGCATCTCCCTGCCCCTGGTGGGCCCGCTCGGCATGGCCGTCGCGGCGGCGATCGTCGGCGTCGGCTGGGCCACCACCGTCCGCGGCCTCCTGCACAGCGCGACCGCCTCGGGCCGCCGCACCCTGGCCTGACGACCCGGTCCCGCGTCGGCCGGGAGGGCCGGTGGCGCGCGGCCCCTGGCGCCCGGCAGCACGAGTGTCCGCAGGGCGGGGGAAGGGCGCAGCGCGGCATGCGCACCGCGGCCGGAGCGTCGCGCCGGCCGGGAGGCAGGCGGGGTGCGCCGTCAGGCCGGGCGGCGGGTCCGGCGGAGGACGTAGGCGGCGGTGAGGACGGCGGCGGCACGCAGCACCCAGGGGCCGGTCTCGGCGAGCGCGGCGGCGAGTTCGCCGTCGGGGACCGGAGCGCCCCAGTGGCCCCGCGCGCGGCCCCAGAGCCAGACGACGCCGCCCGCGACGGCGAGGCCCGGCATGACCACGAGGGCCCACCGCGTCCCGCCCGGCCCCAGCCGCCGCGAACCCCAGACGATCAGCCAGCCCAGGGCCAGCGGCAGCAGCTGCCCCATCACCGCGCCCGCGACCAGCGCCAGCGCCGCGGCCAGCAGCACCGGGCTGCCCAGGCCCGCCCCGCCGCCGGCGCCCCGGCGTCCGCGCGGGAGCCAGGCGAACCGCCGGCCCGCCGGGGCGGCGGCCGGCACGGCCACCCCCGGCTCCGGCGGCACGACGGCGTCCGCCCCGGCCCCCGCGTCACGGTCGCGCTCACGCGGGGGCGGCTTGAGCATCTCGGGGATCTCGACGCCCCCGGTGAACCCGGGCACCTCGTCCGGCCCCGCCACCGGGTCCACCCGCCACCAGTCGCCCGCCGCGGTCGCGTCGTCCTCCCGCTGCTTGGGCACGCTCTTGCGCAGCCCCCACAGCCGGGACCCCTGGGGCGCGGGCGGCACCGGTTCGGGCGGCCCCTCCGGCGAGGGTCGCGACGGCTCGGCAGCTCCAGGAGCCCGGTCGGCAGGGGCCTGGGCCGCGGGAGCCTGGGCGGCGGGGACCGCCGGGGCCGCGGGCGGCGCGTCGGGGGCCGCCCGCTGGACCGGCACCGACCCGCCGGCCGCCGCGACGACCGCGTCCGGCGACCCGAGCCGGTCCAGGATCCGCCGCACCGTCGCGGGGCCGTCGCCCATCGCCTTGGCGCGCCGCCGGTCGATCTCGCCGCGCAGCTCCGTCACCAGCCGCATCCGCGTCGCCGACGGCAGCTGCCGCTGCTGGGCGACGTCCCCGACCCGGCTCAGGTAGTCGTAGACCAGCCGGTCGCTCTCGATCCCCACGCGCTCAACCTCCCGTGCCACCGCCCTGCCACCGCCCGCCCCGCGCACCCCCGGGCCGCGCCTTCGCACGCTAGCGCAGACACCCCGCCGTGGCCGGGGAACGCCGCCCCTGACACTCCCCGGGACCCGCCGCCCCGCCTGCCCCTCCACAGGCCTGCCCAGGCTGTGACGGTCCCACCCACTACCGTTAGGCGGATGAGCACCGAGGAGAAGCCGGCGGCAACCCCCCGTTCCCTCGCGGAGGCGTTGCGCGCCCGGGACGACGCGTCGTTGTCCGCGCTGCTGCGCGCCCGCCCCGACCTGGTGACCCCCGTCCCCACCGACCTGACGCAGCTGGCCACCCGCGCCGGCACCCGCGCCTCCGTGGCGCGCGCCCTGGAGCGGCTGGACCGCTTCACCCTGCAGACCGCCGAGGCGCTGGCCGTCGCCGCCGACCCGGCGTCCTACGACGAGCTGCTGCGGCTGATGGCGGGCGAGCAGGGCGAGGACCCGCACGCCGCGGACTCCGCGGTGGCCAGGGCCCTCCCCCACGCCGTGGCGAAGCTGCGCGAGCAGGCACTGGTGTGGGGCGACGACGCCCGGCTGCGCCTGGTGCGCACCGCCCGCGAGCTGATGGCGCCCACACCGCGGCACCCCTCGCCGACCGGTCTGGGCCCGACGGTGGCGGAGGCCGCCGTCCCCATGTCACCCAACCGGGTGCAGGACATCCTGGCCACGGCCGGCCTGTCGTCCACCCATGACGCGGTCTCCGCGGTCACCGCGCTCACCGACCTGTTCACCGACCCGCAGCGGATGTCCGACCTGCTGTCCGACGCGCCCGCCGACTCCCTGGAGATCCTGGACCGCCTGGTGTGGGGCCCGCCCTACGGCCAGGTGACGCACGATCCCGCGCCCCGGCTGCGCTGGCTGATGGACCGCGGCCTGCTGCTGCCGATC
This sequence comes from Streptomyces fragilis, assembly GCF_003112515.1. Lineage (GTDB taxonomy): Bacteria > Actinomycetota > Actinomycetes > Streptomycetales > Streptomycetaceae > Streptomyces > Streptomyces fragilis. The sequence continues at coordinate 322,853 of NZ_BEVZ01000001.1, forward strand.
ACCCCGGGCACCGTCGTGCTGCCCCGCGAGGTGGCTCTGCACCTGCGCGGCGGGCGCGCCCACCGGGTCACCGAGCCGCTGCCGCCCGCCGTGCGGGCCGCCGCGCAGCACCCGCCGCAGGTGGTGGACGCCACCGCGGCCGGGCAGGCGTACCAGGCGCTGGTGGCCGTGGAGGACCTGCTGAAGCTGTGGGACGGCGGCGGCCCGGCCGTGCTGCGGGCCGGCGGGCTCAGCGTGCGCGACCTGAAGCGGACCGCCGTGTCGCTCGGCGTCTCCGAGCCGGAGGCGGCGTTCTGGCTGGAGCTCGCCTTCGCGGCGGGCCTGCTGGCCTCCGACGGCGAGGCCGACGAGCGGTACGCGCCGACCCCCGCCTCCGACGAGTGGCTGGACGGTCCGCCCGCCGAGCGGTGGGCCCGGCTGGCCGAGGCGTGGCTGACGGCCACCCGCACGCCGGGCGTGGTGGGCGGCCGGGACGCCAAGGACCGGGCGCTGTCCGCGCTCGGCCCCGGCCTGGACCGTTCCGCCGCGCCGGAGGTGCGGCACCGGGTGCTGACGCTGGCGGCCTCGCTGCCGTCGGGCGCCGCGCCGGACGAGCGGTCGCTGCTGGAGCGGCTGCGGTGGGAGCGTCCGCTGCGGCGGGCGGACGGCTCGGCCGGCTCCTCCGGCGGGCCGGCCGGCGGCGAGGAGGACCTGCGGACCCGCATCGCCCGCTGGACGCTGGAGGAGGCCGAACGCCTCGGCGTCACCGGGCGCGGCGCGCTGTCCTCGCACGGCCGCGCGCTGGTCCTCGGCGAGGTGCGGGAGCCGGCCGCGGCCGGGGCGCACGACGGCGCGGGCGGCGGTCAGGGTTCCACCGCCGCCGCGGACGCCGGGCCGGGCGACAAGCTCCCCGTCCACCACCACGACGACGGGGCCACCGGCCGTCCCGAGCCGATCCCCGCCCCGCTGCCGCCCGCCGCGCAGGCCGAGGCCGCGGACCTCGCGGCCCGGGTCCTGACGCCGCTGCTGCCCGCGCCGCTGGACCACGTGCTGCTGCAGGCCGACCTCACTGCGGTCGCCCCGGGGCCGCTGGTGCGGCCGCTGGCCGAGACGCTGGACGTGCTGGCGGAGGTGGAGTCCAAGGGCGGCGCCACGGTCTACCGGTTCACGCCCGGCTCGGTGCGGCGCGCGCTGGACTCCGGCCGCACCGCCGCCGACCTGCACGCCTTCCTCGCCGCGCACGCGCGCACCCCGGTGCCGCAGCCGCTGGCCTACCTGATCGACGACGTGGCCCGGCGGCACGGCGTGCTGCGGGTGGGGGCGTCCTCCTCGTACGTGCGGTGCGACGACGAGAAGGTGCTGGAGGAGATCCTGGCCGACGGGCGGTCCTCCGGGCTGGGCCTGCGGCGGCTGGCGCCCACGGTGCTGGCGGCGCGGACCGACCCGGCGACGCTGCTGGAGGGTCTGCGGTCGATGGGGTTCGCCCCGGCCGCGGAGTCGACGGAGGGCGACGTGCTGATCGCCCGGGCCGCCGCGCACCGGACCCCGCCGCGGGCGGTGCCGCAGCCGGTGCCGGAGGGGCCGCCGACGCCGGACGGGCCGGCGCTGTCCGCCGCGGTGCGGGCGATCCGCGCGGGGGACGACGCCTCGACCGCGCCGCTGCGGACGCCGGACGCGGTCGAGGGGGACCTGCCGCGCGGTTCGGCGGCGGACACGCTGGCCACGCTGCAGATGGCGGTCATGACGGGGACGCGCGTCCTGATCGGTCACCTCGACGCGCAGGGGATCGCCACGCAGCGGGTGCTGACGCCGCTCAGCGTGGAGGGCGGCTTCGTCACCGCCCACGACCACACGGCCGCGGGCGTCCGCACGTACCCCCTCCACCGCATCACCGGCGCCGCCGAACTCGACGACGAGGGGTGAGGACGGCGGGCCGGGCCCCGGGCACCACGTGCCGCCGGCCCGCCCGCGCCCCGGCCCGTCAGTCGGCGGCGAGGACGTCGTCGGCGTCGACGATGCGGTAGGCGTACCCCTGCTCGGCCAGGAACCGCTGCCGGTGCGCCGCGAAGTCCTGGTCGACGGTGTCCCGCGCGACCACCGAGTAGAAGTGCGCCTGGTGCCCGTCCGCCTTCGGCCGCAGCACCCGCCCCAGCCGCTGCGCCTCCTCCTGCCGGGAGCCGAACGTGCCGGACACCTGGATGGCGACCGTCGCCTCGGGGAGGTCGATCGAGAAGTTCGCGACCTTCGAGACGACCAGCACGTTGATCTCGCCGTTGCGGAACGCGTCGAACAGCTTCTCCCGCTGCGCGTTGCTGGTCTCGCCCTTGATGACCGGGGCGCCCAGGTGCTCGCCCAGCTCGTCCAGCTGGTCGATGTACTGCCCGATGACCAGGATCTGCTGCCCGGCGAACTTCCTGACCAGCGCCTCGGTCACCTTCCGCTTGGTGGCCGTCGTGGCGCAGAAGCGGTACTTCTCCTCCGTCTCCGCGGTGGCGTACGCCAGCCGCTCGGAGTCGGTGAGGTTGACCCGCACCTCGACGCAGTCGGCGGGCGCGATGTATCCCTGCGCCTCGATCTCCTTCCACGGCGCGTCGAACCGCTTGGGCCCGATCAGCGAGAAGACGTCGGACTCCCGGCCGTCCTCGCGCACCAGCGTGGCGGTCAGCCCGAGCCGCCGCCGGGCCTGCAGGTCTGCGGTGAACTTGAAGACCGGCGCGGGGAGCAGGTGCACCTCGTCGTAGAGGATCAGCCCCCAGTCGCGGGAGTCGAACAGCTCCAGGTGCGGGTAGACGCCCTTCCGCCGGGTCGTCAGCACCTGGTAGGTGGCGATGGTGACCGGCCGGATCTCCTTCTTCGTGCCGCTGTACTCGCCGATCTCGTCCTCGGTCAGCGAGGTGCGCCGCACCAGCTCGGCCTTCCACTGCCGGGCGGAGACGGTGTTGGTGACCAGGATCAGCGTGGTCGACTTCGCCTCGGCCATGGCGCCCGCACCGACCAGCGTCTTGCCCGCGCCGCAGGGCAGCACGACGACGCCGCTGCCGCCGTGCCAGAAGTTCTCCACCGCCTGCCGCTGGTAGGGCCGCAGCTGCCAGCCGTCCTCGTGCAGGTCGATGGGGTGCGCCTCGCCGTCGATGTACCCGGCGAGGTCCTCGGCGGGCCAGCCCAGCTTGAGCAGCGTCTGCTTGATCTGGCCGCGCTCGGAGGGGTGCACGGCCACCGAGTCGGCGTCGATGCGGGCGCCGACCAGCGGGGCGATCCGCTTGGACTTCAGCACCTCCTCGAGCACCGGCCGGTCGGTGGTGGTGAGCACCAGGCCGTGCGTGGGGTGCTTGGAGAGCGTCAGCCGGCCGTAACGGTCCATCGTCTCGGCGATGTCCACCAGCAGCGCGTGCGGCACCGGGTAGCGGCTGTGGGTGACCAGCGCGTCGACGACCTGCTCGGCGTCGTGCCCGGCGGCGCGGGCGTTCCACAGGCCGAGCGGCGTGATCCGGTAGGTGTGGATGTGTTCGGGCGCCCGCTCCAGTTCGGCGAAGGGCGCGATGACCCGACGGCAGTCGTCGGCCTGCTCGTGGTCGACCTCCAGCAGCAGCGTCTTGTCACTCTGCACGATCAGCGGACCGTTCACCCCGCGCCACCTCTCCCTCACGGCCGCACCTCGTCGGCCAAACGTCCAGTGTGCATCACCCGGAGCGGGCGGCGGGGTGACCCGGGCCACCCCCGGCCGGTTCCGTGCGGCCGCCGGGGCGGGAAACGCGTTGGCGCCGCCCCCGCGCGGGGGCGTAGGATCCCGCGTCTCCCGCCTCCGTGCCCCGGAGTGCCGCCGACCGGACGGAAACCGGCCGGCCCCGCCGCCCCCGCGCCTCGCGCCCGGCGGCCCGTCACCGCACACCATCAGGTACGTACGTCCGGAGGCATGCCGTGTCCAGCCCGACCTCGTCCAGCCCGTCCGACGCCCCCGCCGGGGACCCGAACGCCGGGCACCCTCACGTCGGGGAGCCGCTCGCCGGAGAGCCGTTCGGCGGTGATCCGTTCGACGGTGATCCGCTGGCCCGGGAGCGCGCCCACCTGGCGGCCTCGCGGGCCGCGCTGCGGGCCATGCGGGAGGACGTGGAGGCCCTCGACATCAGCGACGTCACCGCCAACTGGGTGAACGCGCAGATCCTGACCCGGCAGATCGACGAACGCATCCGGTCCCTCGCCGACCTCAGCGACACCCCGCTGTTCTTCGGCCGCCTCGACTTCCTGCACGCGCCGGGCGCCGACCGGGCGGAGGGCGCCGGCGGGGAACAGTTCTACATCGGGCGGCGGCACGTGCACGACGCCGACGGCGACCCGATGGTCATCGACTGGCGCGCGCCGGTCTCCCAGGCGTTCTACCGGGCGTCCCGCAAGGACCCCATGGACATCGGGCTGCGCCGCCGCTTCGGCTACACGGGCGGCGAACTCACCGCGTACGAGGACGAGCGCCTGACCGACCCGGCGGAGGCGGAGACCACCAGCCGGCTGCTCCAGCAGGAGATCGAGAAGCCGCGCGTCGGCCCGATGCGCGACATCGTGGCGACCATCCAGCCGGAGCAGGACGAGATCGTCCGTGCCGGGCTGGGCGGCACGGTCTGCGTGCAGGGAGGCCCCGGCACCGGCAAGACCGCGGTCGGCCTGCACCGCGTGGCGTTCCTGCTGTACGCCTACCGGGAGCGGCTGGCCCGTACCGGGACCCTGGTGATCGGGCCCAACCGCTCCTTCCTGCACTACATCGAGCAGGTGCTGCCGGCGCTGGGCGAGCTGGAGGTCCAGCAGGCCACTGTGGACGACCTGGTCGCCCGGGTCTCCGGTGTCGAGGTGCGCGGCGCGGACGAGCCGGCCACCGCGCTGCTCAAGGGCGACGCGCGGATGGCCGAGGTGGTGCGGCGGGCCGTGCGCTCGCACGTCACGATGCCCACCGAGCCGGTCGTGGTGGTCCGCGGCTCACGGCGGTGGCGGATCCCGGCGTACGAACTCGAGGAGATCGTCACCGAGCTGCTCGGCCGGGACATCCGCTACGGCGCGGCCCGGGAGGCGCTGCCGCAGCGGATCGCGCACGCGGTGCTGGTGCGGATGGAGCAGTCCGGGGAGGCGCCGGACGACCGGGTGCAGGACGCGGTGGCCCGCAACGCGGCGGTGAAGGCGGCCGTCAAGACGGTGTGGCCGCCGGTCGACCCGGCGAAGCTGGTGCTGCGGCTGCTCTCCGACCCGGAGTTCCTCGCCGAACAGGCGGACGGCGTGCTCACCGCGGACGAGCAGAAACAGCTGCTGTGGACGAAGCCCGCGCGGTCGGTGCGGTCCGCGAAGTGGTCGGCGGCCGACGCGGTGCTGATCGACGAGGCGGCCGACCTGGTGCAGCGGACGCCGTCGCTGGGGCACGTGGTGCTGGACGAGGCGCAGGACCTCTCCCCGATGCAGTACCGCGCGGTGGGCCGCCGCTGCACCACCGGCTCGGCGACGGTGCTGGGCGACCTCGCGCAGGGCACCACACCGTGGGCCACGCGCAGCTGGGACGAGGCGCTGCGGCACCTCGGCAAGCCGGACGGGCAGGTGGAGGAGCTCACCGCCGGTTTCCGCGTGCCGACGGACGTGATCACGTACGCCTCGCGGCTGCTGCCGCACATCGCGCCGGGGCTCACGCCGGTCGCCTCGGTCCGTGAGAACCCCGGGTTCTTCGACATCCGGCGGGTCGAGGACACCGGGGCCGTCGTCGCGGCCTGCGAGGAACTGCTGCGCCACGAGGGGTCGGTGGGCCTGATCGCCGCGGACGCGCGGGTGCCGGTGCTGGCCGAGGCGCTGGCCGGGGCGGGCGTCGGGTACCTCGCGCCGGGCGAGGAGACCACCGCCGGCACCCGGCTCACCCTGGTGCCGGCGTCGCTGGCCAAGGGCCTGGAGTACGACTACGTGGTGCTCGACGAGCCGCAGGCGGTGGTCGACGGCGAACCCGACGAACGCACCGGCCTGCGACGCCTCTACGTCACCCTCACCCGAGCCGTCTCGGGCCTCGTCGTCACCCACACGACGGCCCTGCCCGCCCAGCTCACCTGACGACGCGCCCACGCGACCCGGCGGCTGGACGGCCGCGCGGGTCGTGTGGCCACTCGGCTGGACGGCCACGGGGCTCGGCGGCCACGCGGCGGGGCGGCCACGCGGGTCGGCGGCCACGCGGGGCGGCGGCCACGCGGCTCCGCGGCCACGCGGCTGGACGGCCGCGCGGGTCGGTGTCTAGGCGGCGGGGACGAGGTCCACCGCGGTGCGCCAGGCACGGACCGCCGCCGGTGACACGCTGCCCGCCCAGCCGCCGGCGCCGCGGACCGCGCCGCCGACGTGGAACGCGCCGACGCCGCCCGCCAGCAGCGGCGGCAGGTGCTCCAGCCGCAGCCCTCCGCCGACCATCAGCCCCGGGTCACCGGGGGTCGCGGCGGCCGCCTCGGCGAGCAGCACGGGCAGGCCGGCCCCCACCCCGCCGGCCGCGCCGGCGGTCAGGCACAGGTCGAGGCCCGGCAGCCCGGCCAGGGCCTTGCGGACCGCGGCCCGGTCCGCCGCGTGGTCCAGCGCCCGGTGGAACGTCCACGCGCAGCCGTCCAGCGCCGTCACCACCCGCTCCGTCGCGGCGAGGTCGAGCAGCCCGGACCCGTCGAGGAAGCCGAGCACGAACTCCGTCGCGCCCGCCTCCCGCAACTCCTCCGCGCGGCGGACCAGCGCGCCCACCCCCGCGTCGCCCCCGGCGGAGAACCCGTCGGACAGGCGCAGCATCACGCGCACCGGCAGGTCCACCGCCTCGCGCACCGCCGCGAAGACGGCGGCCGACGGGGACAGCCCGTCGGCCGCCATGTCGCACACCAGCTCCAGGCGGTCCGCCCCGCCCTCCCGCGCCGCGACCGCGTCCTCGGCGTCGAGCGCGATCACCTCCAGCACCGGACGCTCCGCACTCACGAGACTCACGGGCCACCACCACACAGGTCTAGTCCAATTGGACCCCCAGGGTACGCGCCACGCCCCGCCGGGTCAGCCGAAGATGTTCAGCTCGGCCTCACCCACCCCGGCCAGCTCGTAGGACGCGCCCGCCGCCGACCGCCCCGTGCACAGCCGGATCAGCGTCGCCGCGTCACCGATGTAGCGCCCCGGGGTCCGCGCGGGGTCGCCCAGCCGCACCGGCTCGTCGTAGCCGTCGAGGTCGGCGTGCACGGGGGCCAGGCCGTAGTGGGCGGTCACCCAGGCCAGCAGCCGCAGCGCGTCCGCCTGCCCGTCGCCCGCGTAGGCGCCGGGCAGTCCCCACGCCTCCCGCACGTCCCCGGCGTGCACCCACTCGCCGAACGCCACGCCGTCCCGTGACCCGCGCTCGTTCCGGGCGATCGCGGCGCCGGCCTCGGCCATCCCCCGCTCCAGCTCGTCCACGACCCGCGCCACCGGCCAGCCGGCCCGCTCCGCGATGTCCCGGGCGTTGGCCTCGGGACTGCCGGTCCCCCGCTCCCACCGGTCCTCCACCAGACGGGTGAGCACCGCCCCGCAGTGGGACAGCGCGTCCCGCACCGTCCACCCGGGGCAGGCGGGCACCGGGGCGTCGAAGTCGGCGTCCGGGCGGGACCGCAACAGCGGGACGAACACGTCCCGTTCGACGGTCAGCAGCCGTCCCGGCAGCTCGGGGTCGCGGTCGATTCGTCGTACGTCGGCAGGAGTCGTCATGCCGTCACGCTAGGGGTGGTCCCCGCCCGCCACCAGTCCTCCGCGGTGCGCCAGCGCGGCGGCCTCGCCCCGGGTGGCGACGCCCAGCTTGGCCAGGATGTTGGAGACGTGCACGCTCGCCGTCTTGGGGGAGATGAACAGCCGCTCGGCGATCCGGCGGTTGCTCATCCCCGCGGCGACGAGGGGCAGGACCTCCCGTTCGCGCGCCGTCAGCCCGTAGGGGTCGCCGGGCTCCCGGCCCGGGCGCGCGGGGCGCAGGGCCTCGGCCGCGGCGGCCAGCGGGCGGGCCCGCAGCCCACGGGCGACCGCGCCGACCAGGTCCAGCAGGCCGGCCGCCCGCTGCGCGTCGCCGTCCGCGCCGCGCGTGAGGAGCGCCTCGGCGAGCCGGAGGCGGACCCGGGCCAGGTCGAACGGCCGCTCCAGGGCCTCGAAGGCGGTGACCACGGCGGACCACTCGTCCACCGCCGCCTCCGGCTCCCCCGGTCCGTCCGCGCCGCCACCGGGCCCGCCCGCGGCCGTCGCCCGCCGCAGCTCCGCCCGGAACCACAGTTCGTGCGCCCGCCACACCGGCGCGGGCGTGGCCTGGCCCCGGGCGGCCGCGCGCAGCCGCTCCAGCAGCCGCGCGTCCACCGCCGTCGCCGTCGCCATCGTCTCCGTCGCCGCCGTCCGTGTCGCCACCGTCTCCGCCGCGCTCGTCTCCGCCGCGCTCGTCGCCGCCGCGCTCGTCGCCGCCGTCCTGGCGATCGCCGCCTGCACTCCGGCGAGCAGCAACGGCCAGGTGTGCGGGGCGGCCGCCGGGGGCAGCCCGGCCTCCAGCGCGGTCAGCAGCGCCGCGCGGGCCTCGCCGGTCCGGCCGCGGGCCGACGCGAGCAGGACCTTGGCGCAGGCCAGCGGGATGGACTCCTGCGGCAGCGGGTCGTCGGCGCCGTACAGCTCCCGCGCCTCCCGGAGCAGTCCCTCCGCCTCGTCCGTCTCCCCCCGGTGGAGCGCCACCAGCGCGGTGACCAGGCGGGCCGTGCCCTGCGACGCGGCCGAGTGACCGATCCGCCGGGTCCGCTCCGCGGCGCTCAGCGCACCGTCCCAGTCGCCCAGCGAGAACCGCGCCTCGGTGAGGTTGGCGTGCACCCAGGCCCGGGAGACCACCAGCCCGTTCCGCTCGGTGAAGGCCACCGCCTCCTCCAGCATCGCCGCGGCCTCCCGGGAGCGGCCCATCGACTCCAGTTCCGCGGGCAGGTTCACGTAGACCCGGCCGGCCTGGTGGATGAGCCCCGCGGCGATCGCCTCGTCCTTCACCGCGTACAGCTCCCGCAATCCGCCCGCCACGTCGCCCGCGTGGACGCGCAGACAGCCCAGGGTGGTCCGGGCGTTCAGCTCGATGGGCAGGACGCCGACCATCCGGGCGTACGTGACGGCGTGCTCGGCGGCGGCGAGCGCGTCCGGCCCGCGGTGGCGCACCATCTCCCACGCCGCCGAGTGGGCCAGCACCCAGGCGTGCACCCGGGACGGCGGCAGCCCGCGGGTCAGCTCCCTCGCCCGTTCCAGTTCCGCCCGGCCGTCCCCGCGGCCCAGCTTCTCCACGAGCAGCGAGGTCTGGTCCCAGAACCAGGCGGCGCGCAGCGGGTCCTTCCGCTCGTCGATCAGCTCCAGGGCGCGCCGGGCCAGCTTCAGCGCGCGGTCCCGCTCCCCGCACAGGCGCCCGGCGACGGCGGCCTGGGAGAGCAGGTCGACGTGGTCCAGGGCCCGGGCCGGCTCGTCGGGTCCGTACAGCGACATCTCCTCGTGGTCGGGGAGGCGCAGCGCCGGCCTGATCTCCTGGGGCGCGATGTCCCACAGCTCCAGCGCCCGCTCCAGCAGGCGCAGTTGCTCCGCGTAGGCGCGGCGGCAGCTCGCCTCCCCGGCGGCGGCCAGCACGGCGGGCAGCGCCTTGGCGGCGTCGTGGGCGCAGTACCAGTAGCCCGCCAGCCGGGTGGCGCGGCGGTCCGGGGCGACGAGGGTGGGGTCGGCCTCCAGGCACTCGGCCAGGCGCCGGTTGATCCGGGCGCGCTCCCCGGGCAGCAGGTCGTCCGCGACGGCCTCGCGGACCAGGGAGTGGCGGAAGCGGTAGCCGTCCTGTTCGGCCTCGGCGAGCAGCAGGTTGGCGCCGACGGCGGCCCGCAGCGCGTCGTCCAGCCGGTCGTCGGGCAGGCCCGCGACGGCGGCGAGCAGCCGGTGCTCCACCGTGGACCCGGCCTCGGCGGCGATCCGCACCACCCGCTGGGCCTCCTCGGGCAGCCGCTCGACGCGGACCAGCAGCAGGTCGTGCAGGCTGTCGGCGCGGTCGGAGCAGGAGAGTTCCTCGACGAAGAAGGCGTTGCCGTCGGAGCGCCGGTGGATCTCGTCGACGCGGTCGGCGCCGGGCGGCGCGCCGTGGATCCCGGTGAGCTGGCAGGCGACCTCCTCGCGGGTGAAGCGGCCCAGTTCGATCCGGCGGACGGTGCGCAGCCGGTCCAGTTCGGCGAGCAGCGGCCGCAGCGGGTGCCGGCGGTGGACGTCGTCGCTGCGGTAGGTGGCGAGGACCAGCAGGCGGCCGGTGCGCAGGGTGCGCAGCAGGTAGGCGAGGAGATGGCGGGTGGAGGCGTCCGCCCAGTGCACGTCCTCGATGACGAGGACCACCGTGCGGGCGGCGGACAGCTCCTCCAGCAGCCGGGCGGTGAGCTCGAACAGGCGGGCCAGGCCCTCGTCGTCGTGGCGGCCGCGCGGGATCTCGCCGCCGATCTCCGGCAGCAGCCGGGCCAGTTCGTCCTCCTGGCCCGCGACCGCCGCGGCCAGCTCCGCGGGCAGTTCCCGGCGCAGCACGCGCAGGGCGGTGGAGACGGGGGCGAACGGGAGTCCGTCCGCGCCGATCTCCACGCAGCCGCCGACGGCGACGACCGCGCCGCCCCCGCGAGCCGCGGCGGTGAACTCCTCGACCAGACGGGTCTTGCCCACCCCGGCCTCGCCTCCGAGCAGCAGCGCCTGCGGCTCGGCGGCGTCGGCCCGTGCGAGCGCCTCGGTGAGGACCCGCAGTTCCTCGGTCCGGCCGACGAACACCGGACTCACGTTCCTGGTCTCCACGTGGGGGAGCATCGCACAGGCCCGCGGGGCGGGGGCGGGGACTTTCCGCGGTGCGGGAGCGAGGGCGCCGAAGCCGCCGCGTCCTCGCGGCACGACCGCCCCGTTCACGCGGCGAGGCCGTTGGGCCCCCGCCGGGCCGCCCGGCGCACGGCGGCCGCCGCCTCCGCCTCCCGCCGGGCCGCCTCACGCGCCGCGGCCTCTCGCCGGGCCTCCCGGCTGGCCCGCACCACGGCCCGGGCCAGCCGTTCGCGCGCCGCCCGCTCCCTGAGCTCAGCCGCCCGAATCTCCTGATACCTGTACTCGAACATGACCTTCCCCCTTGCGTTCCTCGATTGCGAAGCACCTCAACCTTCGCTTCCAAGGGGGGTTCGGGGCATCGGGAGACTGCCCCATCTTCGGCCCGGCACGCGTCCTAGACCGGCGGCCGCGCCACTGCCCGCGGCCTAGGACCCACCGCGAGGCGGCCTAGGACGCCTCACGCGCCACACACCGCCGGGGCTCGACCGGCGGGCGGGACGTCAGTCCCCCGCCCCGCCGAGGGCGGCCCTGAGGTGGCCGCCGGACTTCTCGAGCAGCCGCGCCGCCGTCTCCGCGTCCACCCCGGCGGCCACCACCAGCACCGCGGGCTTGACCTCGCCGCCGGTGGCCCGCAGCGCCGCGGCCACCTCCTCGTCCGGCGCGCCCGTGGCCAGGGCGACGATCCGGTGGGCGCGCGCCCGCAGCTTCTCGTTGGTGGCCCGGACGTCGACCATCAGGTTTCCGTAGGTCTTGCCGAGGCGGACCATGGTGATGGTGGAGAGCATGTTGAGGACCAGCTTCTGCGCGGTGCCGGCCTTCAGCCGCGTGGAGCCCGCGACGATCTCGGGGCCCACGACCACCTCGACGGGATGCTCCGCCGCCGCGGCCAGCGGGCTGCCCGGGTTGCAGGCCACGCCCACGGTGAGCGCCCCCGCGGCGCGGGCGTGCTCCACCGCGGCCACGGCGTAGGGCGTCCGTCCCGAGGCCGAGACGCCGACCACGCAGTCGCCGGAGGTCAGGCCGAGCGCGTCGAGGTCGGCCCGCGCGGCGTCGGCGTCGTCCTCGGCGCCCTCGAGCGAGGTGACCAGCGCCTCGGGGCCGCCCGCGATCAGTCCGGCGACCTGCCCGGGGGCGGTGCCGAAGGTGGGCGGGCACTCGGAGGCGTCCAGCACGCCCAGCCGGCCGGCCGTCCCGGCGCCCGCGTAGATCAGGCGGCCGCCCCGCGCCATCCGCGCGGCGATCGCGTCCACGGCGGCGGCGATCCGCGGCACCTGTCCGCGGACCGCGGCGGGCACGGCGGCGTCCCCCTCGTTCATCAGTTCCGCGATCCGCTCCGTGGGCAGCCGGTCGAGCTCGGCGAGGTCGGGGCGGGCGGCCTCGGTGGCGAGGCTCTCGAGCTGGACTCTCAGGTCGGCACCGGACATGTCGGCGGGCACTCCCGGGGTCGTGGGGCGGGATCGGCGGGCGGGGTCGGCGAGGCTGGATCGGCGGGCGGAGCCGGCGGAGCGGGGGGCGGGCCGGCGGACGCGGCAGGCGGGTCGGCGGACGCGGCAGGTGGGTCGGAACGGCGGATCGGCGTCGGTGGCGGGCGGGGCGGCGTCGGCGTCGGGCGCCTCTCAGCGCCGGTGGCGGTGCGCGAGCGCCTCGTAGGAGGCGGACAGGGCGGGCGCGGCCCGGTCGTAGGTGCGCTGGGCGACGCCCACGAACAGGCAGTCGACGACCAGCAGCTGACCGGTGCGCGAGGACATCGCGGCGGGCCGCAGTTCGCTCTCGCGGGCAGTCGAGGTGGTCAGCACGTGGTCCGCGTACTGGGTGACCGGCGAGCCCGGCCGGCCGGTGACGGCCACGGTCGTCGCACCGTGCTCGAAGGCCACCCGCAGCGGCTCGATCACGTCCCCGGTGGAGCCGGAGTGGGTGATCGCCACCGCCACGTCCCCGGGGCGCAGCTGCACGGCGTTGGTGACGGCGAGGTGCGGGTCGCTGTGCGCGTGCGCGACCATCCCTATCCGCAGCAGCTTCTGCGCCAGGTCCTGCGCGACCAGACCGGAGGCGGCGACCCCGTACACGTCGATCCGCCGGCCGGCCGCCATCGCCGCGACGGCCGCGCCGAGCTGCGCGGTGTCCAGGGAGGCGGCGGTGTCGGCCAGGGTCTGCCGCTCGTCGTGGGCGAGCTTGGCGACGACCTCGGCGATCGGGTCGTCGACGGATATGTCGGCGGTCACCGAGGGTGCCCGGCCCGACTCCTGCTGGGCCGCGAGGCCGGCCAGCGCCAGCCGCAGGTCCCGGTAGCCGGGGTAGCCCAGCAGCCGCGCCGTGCGCACCACGGTGGCCTCGCTGGTGCCGGTGAGCTGCGCCAGCCCGGTGACGGTGAGCGCCGCGCAGCCCGCCGGGTCGCCGGCGACGGCCTCGGCGACCCGCTGCATGGACCGCGTCATCGACGGCGCCAGCGTCCGCACCTTGGCCGCCAGCGCGGCGGGCGCGGGCGGGGCGGGCGCGGGCCGGGCGGGCGCGACGGCACGAGCCGGGGCGCGGGTCGCGGCCTGGCGGGCGGCGGACTGCTGGCTCGCTGCGCTCACGAAAATTTCCTTCATCTCACGAGGTGTACTTGAAAGATATTTTCACCGCCTGGCCGCGGTCAAGGGCGCGTGACAATGGGGGCATGAGCGCCATCAGCCCCCTCGAACAGGCCGTGCACGCGGCACGCGCCCTCGTCCTCGCCGATCTGGTAGCTGGAGACGTCGCCCACGCCGACGTGGTTTCCCTGGTCGAGGACTCGGTGGTGCAGCGGCGCTGGTGGGTCGAGCAGTGGCCGGAGGGCGCGGACTTCCTGCCCGGGCTGGTCGCGCAGGACGTCCAGGACGCGCTGCTCGACAAGTACGGGCGGTGGCCGCTGTGCCCGGTGTGCGCGCACGGCGAGCCGCACGCGCTGGAGGTCGAGCCGGAGCTGGGGGCGGACCCGCACTGGGTGTGCCACCAGGCGGGCGTACGGGTGGCGGCGGTCGGCGGGCTGGCTTCCGCCCTGCCGGGCGCCTCCTGATCCCGTGGCCCTCTACATCGACCCGCCCGCCTGGCCCGGACACGGCCGTCTGTGGTCCCACCTGATCAGCGACGTGTCCTTCGACGAGCTGCACGCCTTCGCGGCCCGGCTGGGCGCGCCCGGCCGCGCCTTCGACGGCGACCACTACGACATCCCCGCCGACCGGTACGCCGACGCGATCGCGGCCGGCGCCGTCCCGGTCCGCAGCCGCGAGCTCGTCCGCCGCCTGCACACCGCCGGCCTGCGCCGCCGCAAGACCCCGGGCCGCCGCTGACCGCACCGAGCATCCGGCGGGCGGTCGTTCCCCCGCGAGGACCGGGTGCGGCGTCCGCGACCGCCCGGGTTCGGCTGCCGTCAGTCCTCGCGGCGCTCGAAGACCAGGACGCCGCCGGCCTCGTCGACGTGGCCGGCGCGGCGGAAGCCGCCGCGCTCCAGGACGTGCCGGGAGGCCGTGTTGGCGGGGTCCACCCGGGCCGTCACCACCTCCACGCCGTCGCGGGCCAGGGCCCAGGTGCTCAGCGCCCGCAGGGCCTCCGTGGCGTAGCCCTTGCCGCGGGCGGCCACGGCGAGGTCGTAGCCGATCTCCACCTGGCCGTGCTCGTCCGGCGGCCCGTGGAAGCCCATGGAGCCGACCGCGCGGTCGTCCTCGCGGCGCACCAGGACGTAGGAGGACCACTCGGGCCGGAAGGCGCCCTTCCCGTACGCCGCGGTGATGAGGCCGGCGCCCTCCCGGGTGCCCTCGAACGGTCCGCCGGAGACCCAGGCGAAGCCGCCGTCGCCGCCGAGCGAGAGGTCCGCCGCGGCCGGCACGGTCAGCGCCTCCAGCGTCAGCCGCTCCGCCTCGACGAGCGGGTTGTTGTACCAGCGCCACTCGTCCACCGGTTCCTCGCCGGGCAGCGGCCCCCGCCCGGTGGCCCACAGCAGCGTCCGCCACGGGTCCTCGCCCTGCCGCACGTGGGGGAAGAGCCGCGCGAGCACGTAACCGCACAGCTCGGCCGACGGCCGGAAACCGACGCCCAGCCCCTGCGCCATGTCGTGGGTGTGGAGCAGGACCTCCGCCATGCCCATCGCGGCGAAGCCCTCCCGCCCGGCGCTGCGGAACGGGTACGGGTGGAAGCCGCGTGCGGCCCGGGGCGCGGTGCGGCAGGCGAGGGCGAGCATCAGGCCGCCCGCCTCGATCGCCTCCAGCGCGTCCTCGGGCGAGGCGGCGCCGTCGTGCGGCGGGTCCAGGACGTACTCGACCGGCCGGTAGGCGGCCGGCGCGCGCGTCACCAGCTGCGTGGCGTAGGCGAAGAGGTCGCTGACCACGTGCTCGGCGGTGCGCAGGCAGTCCCACTCGACCCGTCCCGCGCGGACGCCGGACCAGTCGCGTCCCGTGGCCGGCCGCAGCGCCTCCACCGCCTCCGCCACCGTGTCCGTCACCGCTCGCGCCGCCGCGTCGCCCCCGAGGGCTCCCAGATTTGTCATGTCCGGAGCCTAGGCCGCGATCAGCCGGTGAGCAGGTCCATTTCGGCCCGCAGGTTGTAGCGGGCGGTCGCCTCCCAGTGCTCCGCGCCGTACGGGGTGCGGTAGAGCCGGGGCAGCTCCAGGAGCTGGCGCAGCACCGCGGCACGGCCCTCGCGGAACAGCTCGGGGGGCACGAAGTGGTACTCCTGCCGGACCGCCGCCGTGTAGGCGGCGTACGCCTCGGGCGGGGAGGCGAGGACCGCCAGGTCGGCGTCGCACAGGACCTGGCCGTCCCGGTCGTCGTCGGCCGGGTCGTGGGTGACGGTGAGCCGGACCAGGCGCACCACCTCGGCGGTCCTCGCCGCGTCGACGCCCGCCTGGCGGAGCGCGGTGTCGGCGAGGCGGGCGGACCGCTCCTCGTTCTCGGAACGGTCCGGCCGGTACACGGCGTCGTGGAACCAGGCCGCCAGGCGCACCACCTCCACGTCGGCCGCGTACCGCTCCAGTTCGTCCACCCGGTCCAGCACCGCGGTCAGGTGGGCGAGCGTGTGGTAGTGCCGCTGCGGCTCCGCCCAGCGGGCCAGCAGCCGCTCCGCGTACGGCGCCGGATCCGGCTCCGCGGCCCCGCCGCGGGCGGCGGTCAGGGTCCGCGCCCAGCGGGCGCGCAGTGCGTCGAGGTCGGCGAGGTCGGCCTGTGATGCGGTCATGCCCGCATTGTGCGCCGCTGCGCCCGCCGCACGCGCTCCGGGGCCGGCCCGGCGTGTGCGACGCTTGAAGCCGCACGCTCAAGCACGCCCAAGCAGTCCCCAGCACGCTCGAGCACTCCGCACACCCCGCAGCACTCCGCCGCACCCAGACCCGCCGCGACGTCCCGCGGGGGCGCCCGGCACCCGGCACCGGCTCACCGCCGCGCCGCCCGTACCGACGCGTCCCGTCGCCTCACGTCGCGACACGTCCCGTCCCGGAAAGGACCGCACCGCCGTGAACCACGCACAGCTCAACGCCCTGGGCCGCGCCCTGCGCGTGCTCGGCGAGCACGGGGAGGCCCTGGGTTCCGACACCCCCGACTCACGGCTGCACGAGCTGAAGGGCGACCTGCGGCGCGCGATGGAGCTGCTGGAGGACACCGTCACCACGGCTGCCCCGGCCACCCGCTGCCCGGAGCACCCCAACGGCCCGGTGGACGCGAGCGCCCAGGACCTGTGCCTGCTCTGCGAGACCCGCCGCCGCTCCGCCCGCCGTGCCCGGCTCAGCGGCGGTCCCGTCCCGGACCGCCCGGTGGACCCGGTGCCGTCGCGGTACGGGATGCACGGCGACCGCCCGCAGCCGCAGCAGCGCTGGCTGCCGGAGGCGTGGAACGGCCGCGGCTGGGAGCTGTGCGGCGCGCCGCGCCGGGACCGGCGGGAGGCCGAGCTGTTCCTGGCCGCCGAGCGCCGCTCCCCGCGCCCGGCCATGGCGTACCGGCTGGTGCACGAGTTCACCGACTACGAGGTGCTGCGCGTCTGGGGCGAGCCCCGGGTCGTCCCCGTCGAACCGATGGGCTGACCGAGGGCGCGCCCCACGGGCCCCGCGGTAGCGCCCCACGGGCCCCGGGTGCCCCGTGGTCGCCGTGCGCGGCCGGCTCCATGGGCACGCGAACGGGCCCGGGACGCGGCGGCGGTGCGCGTCCCGGGCCCGATCGCGTCCCGGCGGGGTCCGCCGGGACCGTTCGCGGTCCCGGCGGAGGGGGATCAGTGCAGGTTCATCAGCGAGGCGGCGTCGTACGGCGTCATCTCGTCCGTGCGCCCGCCGAGCAGCTTGGCGCCCCACTCGGGGTCCTGCAGCAGCGCACGGCCGACCGCCACCAGGTCGACCTCCTCACGCTCCACGCTGTCCAGCAGGTCGTCGACGGCGCGCACCGGGGCGCCCTTGCCGGCGAAGGCGTCGGTGAAGTTGCCGTCCAGGCCCACCGAGCCGACGGTGATCACGGGCTTGCCGAGCAGCTTCTTCGTCCAGGCGGCCAGGTTGAGGTCGGAGCCCTCGAACTCGGGCAGCCAGTAGCGGCGGGTGGAGGCGTGGAAGGCGTCGACGCCGGCCTCGGAGATCGGCCGCAGCACGGCCTCCAGCTCCTCCGGGGTGGTCGCCAGCTTCGCGTCGTACGCCTCGGACTTCCACTGGGAGAAGCGGAAGATGACCGGGAAGTCGGGCGAGACCGCGGCACGGACCGCCTCGACGATCTCCACCGCGAAGCGGGTGCGGGCCACCGCGTCGCCGCCGTACTTGTCGGTGCGGCGGTTGGTGCGCTCCCACAGGAACTGGTCGATCAGGTAGCCGTGGGCGCCGTGCAGCTCGATGCCGTCGAAGCCGACGCGCTCGGCGTCGGCGGCGGCCCGGGCGAAGGCGGCGACGGTGGCGTCGATGTCCTCCTGGGTCATCGCGCGGCCGTTCGGGGCCGCCTCACCGTTCAGCAGCAGACCCGAGGGGCCCTCGGACGGGGCGTCGGGGGACGGGCCGCGGCCCTCCGGGCGGGTCATGCCGACGTGCCACAGCTGCGGGACGATCTTCCCGCCCTCGGCGTGCACCGCCTCGACCACCTTGCGCCAGCCGGCCAGCGCGTCCTCGCCGTGGAAGCGCGGCACCCGGCGGCTGTCACCGGCGGCGGGACGGTCGATGTACGTGCCCTCGGTCACGATCAGCCCGACCTCGGCCGCGGCGCGCCGCCGGTAGTAGGCGACGACGTCCTCGCCCGGCACGCCGTCCGGGGAGAACTTGCGGGTCATGGGAGGCATCACCAGGCGGTTGCGCAGCGTCATGCCGTTGATGGTGAGCGGGCGGGCCAGGACCCGGGAGGCGCGGTCGGCGATCTCGGCACCGGTGGCGACGGTCACGTGGGGCTCCTAAGGGAGGGACAGTCAGGGGTCGGTCTTCGGTCACACTGCGCGGGCGCGTGCGCCGTCCGGCGGCGCGCGCGTCCGCGTACTTGTGCGAACCAGTCGGTATGCCGGGGCATTCCCCGTCGCCGGTGACGATCGGCACACCGCCCCCACCCGCGCCCGCGCCCACGCCCGGGGCGACGGCGGCGAGGCGCCGCCCTTGCGCGGAACGCCGAAGGGCGGCACCCCAGCGGGGTGCCGCCCTCCTGTGTCTCGCGTGTCTCGCGCGAGGCGGACCGTGGTCCTCCGAGCCGTCAGACTCAGAAGTCCATGTCACCGCCCGGCATGCCGCCCGGGGCGGCCGCGGCGGCCTTCTCCGGCTTGTCGGCGATGACGGCCTCGGTGGTGAGGAACAGCGCCGCGATGGAGGCGGCGTTCTGCAGCGCGGAACGGGTCACCTTCGCCGGGTCGATGATGCCCTCGGCGATCAGGTCGACGTACTCGCCGGTCGCGGCGTTGAGGCCGTGACCCGGGGTGAGGTTGCGGACCTTCTCCACCACGACGCCGCCCTCGAGGCCGGCGTTGACGGCGATCTGCTTCAGCGGGGCCTCGAGCGCGAGCTTCACGGCCTGGGCGCCGGTCGCCTCGTCACCCTCGAGCTCCAGCTTCTCGAAGACCTGGGAGGCCTGCAGCAGGGCCACGCCACCACCGGCGACGATGCCCTCCTCGACGGCGGCCTTCGCGTTGCGGACGGCGTCCTCGATGCGGTGCTTGCGCTCCTTGAGCTCCACCTCGGTGGCGGCGCCGGCCTTGATGACCGCGACACCGCCGGCGAGCTTCGCCAGGCGCTCCTGCAGCTTCTCGCGGTCGTAGTCCGAGTCGCTGTTCTCGATCTCGGCGCGGATCTGGTTGACCCGACCCTGGACCTGGTCGGCGGAACCGGCGCCGTCGACGATGGTGGTCTCGTCCTTGGTGATGACGACCTTGCGGGCGCGGCCCAGGAGGTCCAGGGACGCGTTCTCCAGCTTGAGGCCGACCTCCTCGGAGATGACCTCGCCGCCCGTGAGGATGGCGATGTCGGTGAGCATGGCCTTGCGGCGGTCACCGAAGCCGGGGGCCTTGACCGCGACGGACTTGAAGGTGCCGCGGATCTTGTTGACGACCAGGGTCGACAGGGCCTCGCCCTCGACGTCCTCGGCGATGATCAGCAGCGGCTTGCCCGACTGCATGACCTTCTCGAGGAGCGGGAGCAGGTCCTTGACGGAGCCGATCTTGGAGTTGGCGATGAGGATGTACGGGTCCTCGAGCGACGCCTCCATGCGCTCCATGTCGGTCGCGAAGTACGCCGAGATGTAGCCCTTGTCGAAGCGCATGCCCTCGGTGAGCTCGAGCTCCAGACCGAAGGTCTGGGACTCCTCGACCGTGATGACGCCTTCCTTGCCGACCTTGTCCATCGCCTCGGCGATGAGCTCGCCGATCTGGACGTCGGCGGCGGAGATGGAGGCGGTGGAGGCGATCTGCTCCTTGGTCTCGATCTCCTTGGCCTGCTCGAGCAGGGCGCCGGAGACGGCCTCGACGGCCTTCTCGATGCCGCGCTTGAGGGCCATCGGGTTGGCACCGGCCGCCACGTTGCGCAGGCCCTCGCGGACCAGCGCCTGGGCGAGCACGGTCGCGGTGGTCGTACCGTCGCCGGCGACGTCGTCCGTCTTCTTGGCGACTTCCTTGACCAGCTCGGCGCCGATCTTCTCGTACGGGTCCTCGAGCTCGATCTCCTTGGCGATGGAGACACCATCGTTGGTGATCGTGGGGGCGCCCCACTTCTTCTCGAGGACGACGTTGCGGCCCTTGGGGCCGAGCGTCACCTTGACGGCGTCCGCGAGCTGGTTCATGCCGCGCTCGAGGCCGCGCCGTGCCTCCTCGTCGAACGCGATGATCTTGGCCATGTGAAGTGGTCCTCCCAGGACTGGGGGTGATTCCTTCGGACCGCGCCCGCGCCCGCGACGGACGGCCTGCGTGCCGGGCGGTTCCTTCCCCGCCAACGGCAACGCGGACCTCACCGACCCGGTCCATCGTTGTCACTCTCACCTTCAGAGTGCTAACGCAATGATTAGCACTCGCCCCCTCCGAGTGCAAGACGCTCTCCCGATCCCGCCCCCGTTTCCCGCCCCCTGGACACCCTCCCGGGCGCTGTGGGGCCGGCGCCGGACGCCGGGAACGCAAGGGGCCCGCGACCCCCCGAGGGGGGCCGCGGGCCCGATGTCACGTCAGGATGTTCGGTCGAGGCGTTCAGCCGGCAGCCAGCCGGACCATGTCCGCCTGCGGCCCCTTCTGGCCCTGCGAGATCTCGAACTCGACCCGCTGGCCTTCCTCGAGGGTGCGGTAGCCGTCCATCTGAATCGCGCTGTAGTGCACGAAGACGTCCGCACCACCGTCGACCGCGATGAAGCCGTACCCCTTCTCCGCGTTGAACCACTTGACGGTGCCCTGAGCCATGCCTAACTCCCCTATTACTGGCCCTTGCACAGATCCACACTTCGCGGATCCGGGTCAGACCTCACCCGCCGCCGAGAGCGACGGGCGTGCGCCGGAACGCGTCGACCGCGGCTGAATGTATCTGTCCAACTGCCCTCTGCAACAGGTCAATCCGACGACAATTCTGGGGGCGGGGGGTCTGGAATATGCCGAGATTTCGCCGGTATTCAGGGCAAGTCGGGGCGGACAGAAGGAGCGAACTACGCAAACGACCCGCGCAGTTTGGCTGCTTCTTGCCGTGCGGGAGGCAGGAACTCTTCGGCACCCGGCCCGAGTTCGGCGCGGGATACCCAACTGTACCGCGCCCAATCATGCAGAATCGCCCCCTCCGGTTGTCGGCGGAATGTGACGCCGGCACGGGGCCGGCGCGAACCGGAGAGGGCGATGCGCGAAAGCTGGTGGTAACCGCCTTTCCGCTATCCGAAAAGGAGTACCGGAAGACGGACGGGGAAATGCGCGGCCGTCAGGCGCCGCCGGCCACCGCGGGAATGATCGAGACGTTGCCGCCGGCGGGCGTCGCGGTCTCCAGCCCCTGCTCGAAGCGCACGTCGTCGTCGTTCACGTAGACGTTGACGAAGCGCCGCAGCTTGCCCTGGTCGTCGAGCACGCGCGCGGCGATGCCCGTGTGGTTCTTCTCCAGGTCGGCGATGACCTCGCCCAGGGTGGCGCCCTCGGCCTCCACCTCGGCCTGTCCGCCGGTGTAGGTGCGGAGGATGGTGGGGATGCGGACGGTGACGCTCATGCGGGGTGACCTCCGATGACGGTGAGCGGGTGACGGGACGGACGGGCCGTGCGGTCCGGCCGGGCGACGGTCGGTCCGCCCGACGGTCGGGTGACGTCGGGCGGACCGGCGGTCAGGCGAGGCCGGCCTCGCGGAAGGACTCCAGGCTCGGCCGGATGGTCGCGGTGAGGCCCTGGTCGGCCACCGCGTCCAGCGTCTTGAGGCCGTCTCCGGTGTTGAGGACGACCGTGGTGAGCGTGGGGTCCAGGAGCCCGTTCTCGATCAGCTTGCGGGTCACGCCGACCGTCACGCCGCCCGCCGTCTCGGCGAAGATGCCCTCGGTGCGGGCCAGCAGCCGGATGCCCGCCACGACCTCCTCGTCCGTGACGTCCTCCACCGCGCCGCCGGTGCGGCGGGCGATGTCCAGGACGTACGGGCCGTCGGCCGGGTTGCCGATGGCCAGCGACTTGGCGATGGTGTCCGGCTTCTGCGGGCGGACCACGTCGTGGCCTGCCTTGTAGGCGGCGGAGACCGGCGAGCAGCCGTTCGCCTGGGCGCCGAAGAGCCGGTACGGCTTGTCCTCGACCAGGCCGAGCGCGATCAGCTCCTTGAGGCCCTTGTCGATCTTGGTGAACTGCGAGCCGGAGGCGATCGGGATCACCAGCTGGTCCGGCAGCCGCCAGCCGAGCTGCTCGCAGATCTCGTACGCCAGCGTCTTGGAGCCCTCGCCGTAGTAGGGGCGCAGGTTGACGTTGACGAAGCCCCAGCCCTCGCCGGCCGGGTCGCCGATCAGCTCGGAGCAGAAACGGTTCACGTCGTCGTAGTTGCCGTCGATGCCGACCAGCTCGCCTCCGTAGACCGCGGCCATGACGACCTTGCCCTGCTCCAGGTCGTGCGGGATGAACACGCAGGAACGGAAGCCCGCCCGGGCGGCGGCCGCGCCGACCGCGCCGGCCAGGTTGCCGGTGGAGGAGCAGGAGAGGGTGGTGAAGCCGAAGGCGCGGGCGGCCTCCAGGGCCTGGGCGACCACGCGGTCCTTGAAGGAGTGCGTCGGGTTGCCGGAGTCGTCCTTGACGTACAGGCCGCCGGTGACGCCGAGCTCGCGGGCCAGGTTGTCGGCCTTGACCAGCTTGGTCCAGCCCGGGTTCAGGTTGGGCTTGTCGGCGACGTCGGCCGGGACGGGCAGCAGGGGTGCGTAGCGCCAGATGCTGGCGGGGCCGGCCTCGATGCGGCGGCGGAGTTCCTCGGCGTCGTAGGAGGAGAAGTCGTAGGCGATCTCGAGGGGCCCGAAGCATTCCTCGCAGGCGAAGACGGGGCCGAGCGGGACGCGGTGGCCGCATTCGCGACAGGAGAGCGCGGTGGCCGGACCGAGATCGACGGGGGCGGCGGAGGTCGTCGTGGACGCGGAAGCGGTCGTGACAGTCTGTACAGCCATGAGAGGCGAGGCCCTTTCTCCTCATCTTCCTCAGCGGCGTCTTCGCCGTGAGACGGATTTGGCACCTTCCCTAGCCGGGGCCTCGCGTGACGCGGGCGCGGCTGGAGGGTTGCCGGGGCTTCATCGGGCCGTATCCCTCTGCCCCTCTGGATGAGCGTTTTTCTGTTGTTGTGGAGTTGTTTCGCGTCGTGCGTTTTGAGCCGCTCCCGCAAGGGGGACTCGCATCTACCAGTCGAGTGACGCCGACCCCGACATGCGGTGGTCACTGGTGATGTTCAAGACTGTAACCGAAGGCCAGGACAGTTGAGAGGATCGTCCGGAACGCGAGACGGACCGTCCGCCGCGAGGCAGGCGGGGACAGTGAAGGAGCCGGTGACTGTGCTGGAAGAAGTCGAAGGCTGGCTGGGCACACGCTCCTGGCATGTGACCGATCGCCCGCTGCACCAGATACTCGCCGCCAAGCGCCAGAGCGGCTCGACCGTCTCCGTCGTCCTGCCGGCGCTCAACGAGGAGGCGACCGTCGGTGACATCGTCTCCGCGATCCGCCGGGACCTGGTGGAACAGGTCCCGCTCGTCGACGAGCTGGTCGTCGTCGACTCCGCCTCCACCGACCGCACCTCCGAGGTGGCCGCCGCGGCGGGCGCCAAGGTGGTCCACCGCGACAGCATCCTGCCCCGGGTCCCCGCCGTCCGCGGCAAGGGCGAGGTGCTGTGGCGCTCGCTGCTGGCCACCAGCGGCGACATCGTCTGCTTCGTCGACGCCGACCTGCGCGACTTCTCCTCCGACTTCGTCACCGGCACGGTGGGGCCGCTGCTCACCGACCCGGGCATCTCGCTGGTCAAGGCCATGTACGACCGCCCGCTGGGCGCCGAGCCCGGTCAGGGCGGCCGGGTCACCGAGCTGATGGCCCGCCCGCTGATCAACCTGCACTGGCCCCAGCTGGCCGGATTCGTGCAGCCGCTGGGCGGCGAGTACGCGGCCCGCCGGTCGCTGCTGGAGCGGCTGCCGTTCCCCGTGGGCTACGGCATCGAGCTGGCCATGCTGATCGACTCCCTGCACACCGTGGGCCTGGACGCCCTCGCCCAGGTCGACGTGGGCGTCCGCAAGCACCGCAACCAGGACAGCCAGGCCCTGGGCCGGATGGCCGCCACCATCTACCGCACCGCCCAGCTGCGGCTGGCGCGCGGGCAGATGGTCCGGCCGCTGATCACCCAGTTCGACCGGACCGAGAAGGGCTTCACGCCGCGGACCCACGCGGTGGACACCCTGGAGCGGCCGCCGATGGCGGAGATCGTCGAGTACCGGTCGCGGGAAGTGGCCTGATCCCTCCGTGCGGAGAGGCGCCCCGCCCCCGGGCGGGGCGCCTCTCCCGCCGTTCGCATGATCTCCGCACGTTTGGATTTTTCCCCTCCGGGCTAGGTGACGCGTATGGGTTCCGCCGAAAGATCTGCACAGGTATTGGTCGCCTCCAACCGCGGCCCGGTCTCCTACTCGCTCGCCGAGGACGGCTCGCTGGTCTCCCGGCGGGGCGGTGGCGGCATGGTCTCCGGACTCTCCGCGATCGGCCCGGACGCCGGCGCCCTGTGGGTCTGCTCGGCGCTGAGCGACGGGGACCGCGAGGCGGTCCGGCGCGGGGTGGGCGAGCCGGGCGTGAAGATGCTCGACATCTCCGCCGAGACCCATCACGCGGCGTACAACGGCATCGCCAACTCGGTGCTCTGGTTCGTGCACCACATGCTCTACCAGACCCCTCTCGAACCGGTGTTCGACAGTGAGTTCCGGATGCAGTGGGCCGCCTACCAGGAGTTCAACCGGGCCTTCGCCGAGGCGCTGGCCGAGGAGGCCGCCGAGGGTGCGGCGGTGCTGATCCAGGACTACCACCTGACGCTGGCCCCGGGCATGCTCCGCGAGCTGCGCCCCGACCTGCGCATCGGGCACTTCTCGCACACCCCCTGGGCCCCGCCGGAGTACTTCCGGCTGCTGCCCGACGACGTCGCGGAGTCCGTGCTGCGCGGCATGCTGGGCGCCGACCGCCTGGGCTTCCTCACCCAGCGCTGGGCCGACGCCTTCACCGCCTGCTGCGACACCGTCGTCGGCGGCCTCGGTGACACCCGCATCGGCGTGCACGGCCTGGGCGCCGACGCCGACTTCCTGCGCGAGCGGGCCCACCGGGCCGACGTCGACGAGCGGGTGGCGGAGCTGCGCGCGGAGATCGGCCAGGACCCCGACGGGAACCTGCGGAAGACGATCGTGCGGGTGGACCGCACCGAGCTCTCCAAGAACATCGTCCGCGGCCTGCACGCCTTCCGGCAGCTGCTGGACGACCACCCCGAGTGGTGCGACCGGGTGGTGCACGTGGCCTTCGCCTACCCCTCGCGGCAGGACCTCGCCGTCTACCGGGACTACACGACGGAGGTCGCGCGGGTCGCCGAGGAGATCAACGCGGAGTACGGCACGCCCTACTGGACGCCCGTGGTGCTCAACCTCAAGGACGACTTCGCCCGCTCGCTGGCCGCGTACCGGCTGGCCGACGTGGCGCTGGTCAACCCCATCCGCGACGGCATGAACCTGGTCGCCAAGGAGGTCCCGGTGCTCGCCGAGAACGGCTGCGCGCTGGTGCTCTCCAGGGAGGCGGGGGCGCACGAGGAGATGGGCGACGACGCGATCACCGTCCAGCCCTACGACGTGAACGCCACGGCGCGGGCGCTGCACGAGGGCCTCACCATGCCGCCGGGCGAGCGCGCCGACCGCACCAAGCGGCTCGTCGCGGCGGCCACCGCCACGCCGCCGGCCAAGTGGTTCCTCGACCAGCTCGACGCGCTGACCGCCACGGCGCACTAGCGGGACGGGCCACCCGACCCCCGTTCCGCCGGCCGCGGGCCGCGGTCAGCGGAACGGGGGCCCGGGAGCGGGGGCGCCCAGCGCGGGGGCACCTGGGGCAAGGATGTCCGGCGCAGGAGCGTTCGGCGCGGAAGCGTTCGGCGCTGGGGTGTCCGGCCCGGGGGCTCCCGGCCCGGGGGCGTTCGGCACGGGGGCACCCGGCTCGGGGGTGTCCGGCGCAAGGGCGCCTGGCGCAAGGACACCTGGCGCAAGAGCGACCGGCGTAAAGACATCCGGCGGGAGGGCACCCGGCGTAGGCGCGTCCGTCGCAAGGACGTCCGGCGCGGGACCACCCGGCGCGAGGGCACTCGGGGCAGGGGCGTCCGGCGCGAAGGCACCCGGCGCA
Source organism: Streptomyces fragilis (assembly GCF_003112515.1). Classification (GTDB taxonomy): domain Bacteria; phylum Actinomycetota; class Actinomycetes; order Streptomycetales; family Streptomycetaceae; genus Streptomyces; species Streptomyces fragilis. The sequence goes on from NZ_BEVZ01000001.1 coordinate 348,899, forward strand.
AGGACGCCCGGCGCGGGAGCACCCGGCGCAGGCCCGTCCGGTCCGGGAGCATCCGGCGCGGGAGCACCCGGGGCAGCGGCGCCCGGGGCGGGGGCGTTCGGGGCAGGGGTGGCGTAGAGCACCAGGTTCCGGTCGTAGCCGCCCGCCGCCCGGCGGTAGACGCCGGTGCAGGTGACCAGCACCAGCCGGTGAGGGCCCTCGCGGGTGAACAGGTCGGACGGCAGGGCGCGCTGCGGATAGGTGCGGCGGGCGGTGATCCGGTAACGGCGGGCCAGGCCGTCCGCCCCGACCACGTCGACCACCGCGCCGACCCGGAGCCGGTGCAGCGCCGCGAACACGCCCAGGCCGTCCCGTGCCGTGTCGACGTGCCCGGCGACCAGCAGGGTGCCCCGGGCGGCCCCGGCCGACGCCCCGAGCGCCCACCAGCCCCCCAGGTGGGGGTCCCCCGGCAGTGCCAGCGAGCCGTCGGCCCGCGCGGCGACCGGGACCAGCCCCGCCCGGAAGCCCTCCGGGCCGCGCACCTCGGTGGGCACGGCCGGGCCGCGGCCTCCGGCCGGTGCGACCGAGGCGGCGGAGGCGGCCGCCGACGGCACCGGGCCCGCCTCCCCGAGGGGAAGCGGGCCCGCCAGCACGGCCCACCCGGCGGTCGCCGTCGCCGCGCCGAGCGCGCACACGACGGCGGCGACCGCACCGCGGCGCCGTCGCTGCAAGGTCAGCTCCGGTGGGCCGACCGCCGACGGTTGCGCACCAGCCAGGCGGCGCCGACGCCGGCGAGGAGGCCGCCGCCGATCAGGCCCGTGACTCCGGCGGCGGGCATGCCACTGTCCTGCTCCGCGTCCGCGAGCTGTCCGCCGCTGCCGGCCTTCACCGTCCCGGCCTCCTTCGCCGCGTGGCAGACACCGCCCCGCACCATGTCGAGGTGCATCGCCACCACCGGCCGCGCGGCCCGCGCGGCCGCCTTGACCTCGGCGTTGCCGCCGGCCTTCAGCTCCTGGTCGATCAGGGCGAGGGTCTTGGTGTGCGCGGCTTCCTGCAGCGTCAGCCACGCCTTGTCGTAGGCGCTGCTGCCCGCCTTGGCCTGGACGGCGGCGAGTTCCCGCTTCTGCTCCTCGGTGGGGCCCGAGGGCAGCGCGATGTCGAGCTTGCCCGCCAGGGTCCGCACGTCGGCGTCGAGCTTCGTGTGGTCGCGCACGAGGATCATGCCGACCTTCTTCACGCACGCGGTCGTGGCGTTCTTCTGCGCGTCCTGGCCGGCGGCGATCTCCGCGAGATTGCCCTGGTGCGCGGCCTTCACGAACATGACGTCCTGGTCGTCGACCGCCGCGGCCGACGACGGTCCCGCCGAGGTCACGGACAGGGCGACCGCGAGGGCCGCGACGTACGCGAGCCGGGTTCGTATCACGAGCTGCTCCTTTCACGCCCGCCGTGGACGGTGCCGCGACGGACAGGGAAGAAGGCGCTGCTTCAGCACCCGACAGGGATGAATCCCACGCGACACGCCGGAATCGTCACCGGAGGCCGGCAATTCACCCTGACGGCCCACAGGCGCGGACGGCGCGCGGCTCCCTCGGGCTCGCGTGCGGGGCGCGGGTCAGCCCAGGCGGGCGGCGAGGGCCGACAGGAGGCGGACGACGCCCTCGGGGTCGGGGACGACGACGTCGGCGCGGGAGGCGAGCTCGCGGACCTCCTCGTTGGCGCTGCAGACCAGGACGCCGGGCAGCCCCTCACCTCGCAGCGCCTCCACCGCGTCGAACGCGGGGATGTCCCCGAGGTCGTCCCCGGCGTACAGCACCGCGCCCGCGCCGACGTCACGCAGGTAGGCACGCAGCGCGACCCCCTTGTCGATCCCCGGCGGCCGCAGCTCCAGCACCATCCGGCCGGGCTCGACGATCAGCCCGTGCCGCTCCGCCAGCGCGTCCAGCGGCGCCCGCAGGGCCTCGAAGGCAGCCTCGGGGTCCTCCGCCCGCCGGGTGTGCGCGGCCAGCGCGCGGCCCTTGTCCTCGATCCAGGTGCCGCGCGACTGCGGCACCGAGGCCAGCACCTCGGGGAACTCCCGCCGCACCGCCTCGACCCCCGGGTGCGGGTCCGGCGCCGTGACCTTTCCGGTGGCGGCCTCCCACCGTTCCGCCCCGTAGTGCCCGAGCACCACGAGGTGGTCGAGCCCGGCCACCCCGGCGAAACCGCCGTTGCGCACCGCCACCTCGGCCGGCCGCCCGGTGACCACGGCCACCGCCGCCACCTTCGGCGCCAGCGCGGCCAGCGCGGGCACCGCCTCGGGGTGCGCGCGGGCCCGGTCCGGGTCCGGCACGATCGGCGCCAGCGTGCCGTCGAAGTCCAGCGCGATCACGGCGCGTTCCGGTGCCGCGAGGATGGCCTCGAGCCCGTGCCGTCCGGCCTCCGTCACCGGTTCCGGGAGGCCGCCGCCGGCCGAGGGGTTCGCGGGGTTCTGGTTCTGGTCGCTGCCCATACCGGGACCATAACCGCGCAGTCCGCTGCCAACCCCCCGATCACCGTTCCGCGCGGCGGCTGTCCCGGACGCGGCGCAGCCGGTTCACCGTCACCGGGTCGTGCGCCAGCGCCCGCGGGTCGTCCAGCAGCGCGTTGAGCAGCTGGTAGTACCGCACGGGGGCGAGGCCGAGCTCCTCGCGGATGGCCCGCTCCTTGGCGCCGGGCCCCGCGAACCCCCGCCGCTCCAGCGCGAGCACGTCCCGTTCCCTGCCACTGAGCTCCTCCATCCCTGCACGGTAACCGCTGCCCCGGACACACCGCCGGACCGGGACGGCGGCCACGCCGCGAGCACCGCGGGACCGCCGGCGAGCACCGGGGGACCGTCCGCGAGCACCGGGGGGCGGATCCGCGAGCACCACCGAACGGATCCGCGAGCACCGCAGGACCGTCAAGGGATGCCCAAGGCCCGCAAGTGGACTAGACCTTTCGCGGCGCACCCGCCAGACTGATCCGCGTGAAACACGTCATCGCCCTCGATGTCGGCGGCACGGGCATGAAGGCCGCCCTGGTCGCCCCCGACGGCACCCTGCTGCACCAGGACCGCCGGGCCACCGGTCGGCACCGGGGCCCCGAGGCCGTCGTGGACGGCATCCTCGACTTCGCCGCCGACCTGCACGCCGAGGGCGAGGCCCGCCTCGGGCGGGGCGCCGCCGCGGTCGGCATCGCCGTCCCCGGCCTGGTGGACGCCGAGCACGGCGTCGCCGTCTACGCGGCCAACCTCGGCTGGAAGGACGTCCCGCTGCGCACCCTGATCGGGGAGCGGCTGGGCGGCGTCCCGGTCGCGGTGGGCCACGACGTGCGCTCCGGCGGTCTCGCCGAGGGCCGCGCCGGGGCCGGCCGCGGCGCGGACCGGTTCCTCTTCGTGGCCCTGGGCACCGGCATCGCGGGCGCCATCGGCATCGCCGGCCGGGTCGAGGAGGGCGCGCACGGCAACGCGGGCGAGATCGGCCACGTCGTCGTGCGGCCCGGCGGCCGGCCCTGCCCCTGCGGACAGCACGGCTGCCTGGAGCGGTACGCCTCCGCCTCGGCGGTCGGCGAGGCCTGGGCGCGCGTCTGCGGCGACCCGGACGCGGACGCCGCGGACTGCGCCGCGGCGGCGGACCGCGGCGACGCGCGGGCGCGGGAGGTCTGGCAGGAGGCGGTGGACGCCCTGGCGGACGGCCTGATCACCGGCCTGACCCTGCTGGACCCGCAGCGCCTGATCGTCGGCGGCGGTCTCGCCGAGGCCGGCGGGACGCTGTTCACCCCGCTGCGTGAGGCGGTGGCCGCGCGGATCACCTTCCAGCGGCCGCCCGAGATCGTCCCCGCCGCCCTCGGCGACACGGCGGGCTGCCTGGGCGCCGGCCTCCTCGCCTGGGACCTGCTCGACGCACCGGCCGACGCCGCGGCCGGCCCCTCCCCCGACGCCCCCACCCAGGAGGTCCCCGCTCCATGACGGCCACCGACCCCGGCAGCGCTCCGGCATCCCCCGCCGCTGTCCCCCTCACCGCTGCCGCCCCCACTCCCGCTCCCGCACGCGCCGCCGGCGCGCCCCGCACCGTGCTCACCGGCGCCCGGGTGGTCCTGCCCGGCGGCGTCGTCCCCGGCGGCCGGGTGGTCGTCGAGGGTTCCCGCCTCGCCGACCCGGCGGCCGTCCCCGAGGACGCCCCCGCCACCGTGGTGGACCTGTCCGGCTGCTGGGTCGTCCCCGGCTTCGTGGACCTGCACAACCACGGCGGCGGGGGCGCCTCGTTCAGCTCCGGCAGCGTCGAGGACGTCCTGCGCGGCGTGCGCACCCACCGCGCGCACGGCACCACCACCCTGGTCGCCTCCACCGTCACCGGCGACCTGGACACCCTGGCCCGGCGCGCTTCGATGCTCTCCGAGCTGGCGGAGGACGGTGAGATCGCCGGCGTCCACTTCGAGGGCCCGTTCATCTCGCCCTGCCGCAAGGGCGCGCACTCCGAGGAGCTGCTGCGGGAGCCGGACCCGGCGGAGGTCCGCAAGCTGGTGGAGGCCGCGCGCGGGCAGGCCCGGATGGTCACCCTCGCCGCCGAACTGCCCGGCGGCGTCGACTCGGTGCGGATGCTGAAGGAGATGGGCGTCATCGCCGCGGTCGGCCACACCGACGCCACCTACGAGCAGACCGTCGAGGCGATCGAGGCGGGCGCGACCGTCGCCACCCACCTGTTCAACGCCATGCCCCCGCTGGCCCACCGAGCCCCCGGCCCGGTCACCGCGCTGCTGGAGGACGAGCGGGTCACCGTCGAGCTGATCGACGACGGAGTGCACCTGCACCCCGGCGCGCTGGGGCTGGCGTTCCGTCACGCGGGCGGCGCGCGGGTCGCGTTGATCACCGACGCCATGGACGCCGCCGGGTTCGGCGACGGCAGCTACCGGCTGGGTCCGCTGGAGGTGGAAGTGGTCGACGGCGTGGCCCGGCTGGCCGGGGACGGCACCATCGCCGGCTCCACCCTGACCCTGGACCGCGCCTTCCGACGGGCCGTCACCCTCGACGGCCTGCCCGTGGAGGAGGTGGTCGCGGCGATCTCCGCGACGCCCGCCCGGCTGCTCGGCCTGGACGACCGGATCGGCTCGCTGGAACCCGGCAAGGACGCCGACCTGGTCGTGCTGGACGAGGAGTTCGCCCTGCGCGGCGTGATGCGCAAGGGAGCCTGGGTGGTCGACCCCCGCCGCGACTGACCCGCGGCCTCCTCCCTCCTGTCCCCTTGCCGCCCCTCCCCCTTCCCGCCTTCCTCCTCGGCCGTTCCCCGGGGGCGTCGGGCCTCTGGGCCACCGGGCGCGTGTTTGGCATGATCGAGCCAGAAACTGGCGGCCGTGACACCGGCCGCTTCCGGATCTGGCGCATCATCGGGGGGAGGCGGACCGAGTGATCCTCACGGTGACGCTGAACGCCGCGCTCGACATCACCTACCGGGTGCGGGCCCTGCGTCCGCAGACCGGTCACCGGGTGTCGGAGGTCGTGGAACGGCCGGGCGGCAAGGGCATCAACGTCGCCCGGGTGCTGGCGGCCCTCGGACACCGGGTCACGGTGACCGGCTTCGCCGGCGGCGCGACCGGGCGCACCGTGCGGGACCTGCTGGCGAACGGGCCGGGGGCGGTGGCGGACGCGCTGATACCCGTGGCGGGCTCCACCCGCCGCACCGTCTCGGTGGTCGACCCGGCCGCCGAGGACGCCACCCTCTTCAACGAGCCCGGCCCCACGGTCTCGCCCGCGGAGTGGGACACGTTCCGCGACGCCTACCGGGACCTGCTGCCCTCCGCCCGGGCGGTCGCCCTGTGCGGCAGCCTGCCGCCGGGCGTGCCGGTCGGCGCGTACGCGCTGCTGGTCCGCGAGGCGCGGGCCGCGGGCGTCACCGTGCTGCTCGACACCTCCGGCGAACCGCTGCGCCGCGGCGTCGCCGCCCGGCCCGACCTGCTCAAGCCGAACGCGGAGGAGCTCGCCGAGCTGACCGGCTCGCACGACCCGCTGCAGGCGGCCCGCGACGCGCGGCGGCGCGGGGCGCGGACCGTGGTGGCCTCGCTGGGCGCCGAGGGCCTGCTGGCCGTCGGCCCCGAGGGGCACTGGCGGGCCGCGCCGCCCCGCCCGCTGCGCGGGAACCCGGCCGGCGCCGGGGACTCGGCGGTGGCCGGGCTGCTGTCCGCGCTGGCGGAGAACCTGCCCTGGCCCGAGCGGCTGGCCCGGGCGGCCGCCCTCTCGGCGGCCACCGTGCTCTCGCCGGTCGCCGGGGAGTTCGACCGGGCGCGCTACGAGGAGCTGCTCGGCCGCGTCCGGGTCGCCGAGGCGGCGCCCACGGCCTGACCGGGCGCGGGGCGCCCGCGGGTCAGGAGCCGAACTCCTTCGGCGCCTCCTTCACCTCGCCGGCGACCAGACCGAACTGGTCGATGTTGGCGTTGCAGCCACTGGCGCAGGTGAGGGTGATCGTGTTGGTGCCCTTCTTCAGCGGCACGTAGTTGTAGGTGCGGGTCCAGCCCTTGTCCCAGGCGCCCTTCTCGGCGTTGGCCCAGTTCTTCATGGCCACCTCGGCACCGGGACCGCCGTTGACGGTCAGGGTGGCCTTGGTGTCCTCACCGGGGACGCCGTAGTAGGTGAAGAGCGTGTACTGGCCGTCCTCCGGCACGCCGTTGACCGTCCAGGTCACCGAGGCGCCGGGGGTGTTCAGGCCCGCCACGTAGGAGCCGCTCTTGGCCCGGGAGCCGGGGACGTCGCTCGCGGGGGTGGCGCCACCGGAGAGGCCGCCGGTGAGCGAGGCGGCCTCGATCGCGAACGGCTCGAAGACGTCGTCGTCCTCGCCCTTGTCCTTGTCCCCGGAACCGGCCGGCTTCTCCATGGTGGTCACCGAGGGCGACGGGGACGCGCTCGCGTTCTTGTCGGCGTCGTCGTCGCCGCTGGCGATGGCGACGCTGATGCCGATGACCACCGCGGCCACCACGGCCACGGCGCCGATCAGCAGGCCCTTGGTGTTGGGGCCGCGACCGCGGCCGCCGCCGCCGTTCCCGTGGGAGCGGTGCCCGCCGGCCGCGGGTCCGCCGGGAACTCCGACGGAGCCCATGGCGACCTCGGGGGCCTGGTAGTGGGGGTTCGGACGGCCGTAACCCGCGCCGGCGGGCGGCGCGGGCTGCTGCGCCGTCTGCTGCGCGCCGTACCGGCGCTCACCGACGGCCCGCACACGGTTGACGGAGTTCGGGTAGCCGTAACCGCCGCCGGTGGGCGGCTGGGCGCCGTTGGCCTGCCCGTCGGCGTAGAGGTAGCCGAACGGGTCGTCGTCCTCGGGCGTGCTGGCGCCGTTGTTACCGGACGTCATCCCTTGGTACTCCTCAACAGATGCGGGGTCAGGTGCGACAGGTGATGTCTTGCGAGCGTACCCGTTGTTTGTAGCCCGAGTGGGTGACACAGATCCCACCGGCCGATGACGGCGCCCTGACCTGCGGTCTAACCCGCCCGTCTGTGAGTTTTCGGACGTGATCGTTTCTGAACGTACATACGTTCGTCGGCGGACTTCAGCACTTCCTCGGCGGTCATCCCGCAGTGCGCCCAGCCGATGCCGAAGCTCGCGCCCACCCGCACGTCCCGGCCCTCCACCGCGATCGGCTGAACGATTCGGCTGCGCAGCCGCGCCGCCAGGTCCTCGGCGTCGGAACGCCCGAGGCCGTCGGCGAGCACCACGAACTCGTCCCCGCCCAGCCGGGCCACCGTGTCCCCGTCGCGGACGGCCTCGCTGAGGCGGCGGGCCACCTCGATCAGCACCGCGTCGCCGGCGTTGTGGCCGAAGCGGTCGTTGATGCCCTTGAAGCCGTCCAGGTCGCAGAAGAGGACCGCCAGCCCCTTGCCGCCGTCGTCCCGCGCCTCGCGCGGCGCCACGGTGTGCACGTGGCGTGGCTCGCGGACGATGCCGCCGAACCCGTCACACCCGTCGAAGCCGTCGTACCCGTCCCCCGGGACCCGCGCGCGGCTGTGCCCCGGTCCCTCGAACGGGTCCGGCTCGTAGCCGCCCTCGCGGAAGGGCTCGACCGCCATGTCGTGGTAGACCCCGGTGTCGTAGGCGCCGGGCTCGTACAGGCCCAGCTCGGCGGGCTCGTCCCCGTAGGCCGCGTCCAGCGACTCCACGACCCCGGCCAGCCGGGAGTCGGCGGTGTCCGCCGCGTACGGCCGGTCGCAGAGCCGGGCGCTCAGCCGGGCCCGCAGCTCCGCGGAGTTCGGCAGGCCGGTCAGCGAGTCGTGCGAGGCGCGGTGGGCGAGCGCCAGCTCACGCCGCTTGCGCTCCTCGATGTCCTCGACGTGGGTGAGCAGGAACCGCGGCCCGTCGGCGGTGTCCGCCACCACCGAGTTGCGCAGCGACACCCAGACGTAGCTGCCGTCCCGCCGCGCCAGGCGCAGCTCCGCCCGGCCGCCCTCGGCGGAGGTCCGGTGCAGCGTGGAGGCATCCTCGGGGTGGACCAGGGCCTCGAAGGACTGCTTGCACAGCATGGTGGCCGGGCGGCCCAGCAGCCGGCACAGGGCGTCGTTCGTGCGCAGTATCCGGCCGTGCTGGTCGCCGCCGCCCATGTCCGCGATGGCCATGCCGGACGGGGCGTACTCGAAGGCCTGCCGGAAGCTCTCCTCACTGGCCCGCAGCGCCTGCTGCTCCCGCTCCAGGCGGACCAGGGCGCGCTGCATGTTGGAGCGCAGCCGGGCGTTCGCTATGGCGATCGAGGCGTGGAAGGCGTACGTCTCCAGCGCCTCGCGCCCCCACGCCCCGGGTCGGCGGCCGTTGCGCGGGCGGTCCACCGATATGACGCCGATCAACTCGGGCTCGACCTTGCGGTCCAGGGTGCGGGGGGCGTACATCGGCGCGAACAGCCGGTCGTCGGGGTGCCACTCGTCCTCGAAGCGGGGCAGCGGACCGCCGGTGAGCCAGGTCGGGACGTCGTCCTCGTTGAGCATCCACGCCTCGGTGTGCGGTATGAACCGCAGCGACCCCCAGGACTCCCCCATGGTGAGCCGCCGGTCCCAGGACTCGCGGGAGCCGGACCGGCCGGTCAGCAGCGCCTCGGCCGCCGTGTTGCCCGCCATGGCGGCGACGACCAGGTCGTTCTTCTCGGGGCGGACCAGATTGACGGCGGCGAGCTCCCAGCCCAGGCCCTCGACCAGGCCGTCGGCGACCGTCTGCAGGGTGTCGGCCAGGCTGCGGGCGGTGTTCATCCGGGCCATCAGCTGGTGCAACTGCCGCAGAGTCGCAAGGCGGACATACGGTTCCGACTCGGTCTCCATGCTCGCCCTCCCCCCGAGACCTCGCAGCGAATCAAGGGTTGTCTTCGGCGTACTCGTGCAGCTTTCAACGTCACTGAATCACAGCGCGCTGCTCCACCGGTACGCAGGGTCAGCAAATTTCTGTCGCTGTGAGTCAAGTCACATGTATCACGGGAAACGTGGACAACGTGGGGACTTTGCTGCGGAGGCCGCCGGGAACCCCGTGCCGCGGCGCCCGCGCGCCTGCGGCCCGGGCGGGGGACCTAGGTCCCCCAACGGTCCCGGGATGCGGCCCGGGTCCGATGCGGGGCAGGCGTGGCGGCGCCTAGCGTCGTTCATGTGGCGACCCTTTCCTTCCCTCCCGCGTCTCACACCTCGCCGGTCCCCCCGGCCGCCCTTGGCGACCATGCTCCGGGGCATCCTGAAGGGGTGAACGACGAAGAATTCCGCGCGGCCATGTCCCGCCTGGCCTCGGGTGTGGTCCTGGTGACCGCGCACGAGCCCCAGCCCGACCCCGACGGCCCGGCCGGCGAGGACGCGGGGATGACGGCGACGGCCTTCATGTCGGTCTCGCTCGACCCGCCGCTGGCGATGATCAGCCTGCGCACCGGTTCCCGGATGGACGACCTGCTCGCCGAGCAGCCGCTGTGGGCAGTCTCGGTGCTCGCGGAGGACCAGCGGCACGTCGCGGGGCGGTTCGCCATGAAGGGGCGGATCAGCGACCGGCTCCTGTTCGCCGACGTCCCGCACACCCGCGGTGAGGCCAGCGGCGCCCCGCTGATCACCGGGGCGCTCGCCACCGTCGAGTGCCGCACCGAGCAGCGCGTCGAGGCAGGCGACCACACCCTGCTCGTCGGGCGTGTGCTGGCCGCGTCGACGGCGCCTGGGGACGCGGGGCCGTTGCTGCACTTCCGCAGCCGGTACCGGCACCTGGGCTGAGCCGGCGGCGTCCGGGCGCGTCCCTTCACGTCCATCGGTCCGTTCACCGGCGGCGCGGGTCGCCCGAGGACGGGCCGCCGGTGGCCGACCGGGGCTCCTGGGCGCGGTCGCGGTCGCGGTGCAGACCGGGTCCCATGGTCACGGGCCCGTGGCAGGCCGGTCAGTCCCAGTTGCGCGGGCTGCGTCCGCGCTTGGTGTCCGCCCGCTTCTTCTTCTCCTGCAGGCGGCGTTCGTTGATGCCCCGCGGAATGCGGGTGGGCCGCCGGACCTTCGGCGGCGGCGCGACCGCCTCGCCCAGCAGGGCCGTCAGCCGCTCCATCGCCGCCTCCCGGTTGCGCCACTGCGAGCGGTTCTCCGAGGCCCGCACCACCACGACGCCCCCATCCACCAGCCGCGACCCCAGCCGCTCGATCGCGCGGGCCTTCCAGACCGGCGGCAGCGCCTCGGTCGCCGCCAGGTCGAACCGCAACTCGACCTGCGTGTCGCTGGTGTTGACGTGCTGTCCGCCCGGCCCGCCGGAACGGGAGAAACGCCAGCTGAGCTCCGCCTCGGGCAGAGGCACGGAGCCGCGGATGAGAAGGGGGCGACCGGACATGCCCCCATGGTCCCCCGCCCGGGCCGCCGCAGTCATCCCGGTTTTCGTCAGGCCGTCCGGGTGAAGGGGTAAAAAAGGTAAAGCGAGGCGGAACCTCTCGGACCTCTCCCGGCGTTCAACGAAGCGACGGTAGGTTCGCCCCCAGTGCGAAGCCCGTCAGTCACACAACGAAGGAAGGACTCCCACCATGGCTGTAAGCCTGTCCAAGGGCGGCAACGTCTCGCTCACCAAGGAGGCCCCGGGCCTGACCGCCGTCACCGTGGGCCTGGGCTGGGACGTCCGCACCACCACGGGCACGGACTTCGACCTCGACGCGTCCGCCATCGCCGTCACGGCCGCCGGCCGGGTGCACTCGGACGCGTACTTCGTCTTCTTCAACAACAAGGCGACGCCGGACCAGTCCATCGTCCACACCGGTGACAACCGCACGGGTGAGGGCGCCGGCGACGACGAGGCCATCAACGTCAACCTGGCCGGTCTTCCCGCCGAGGTGGACAAGGTCGTCTTCCCGGTCTCCATCTACGACGCGGAGAACCGCTCGCAGAACTTCGGCCAGGTCCGCAACGCGTACATCCGCGTGATCAACCAGGCCGGTGGCGCGGAGATCGCCCGCTACGACCTCTCCGAGGACGCCGCCACGGAGACCGCCATGGTCTTCGGCGAGCTCTACCGCCACGGCGCCGAGTGGAAGTTCCGCGCGGTCGGCCAGGGTTATGCCTCCGGCCTCACCGGCATCGCCCAGGACTTCGGCGTCAACGTCTGAGTCCTCCCGGCCACGCCCCGGCCCGCCTCCCAGCCGGGGCGGGCCGGGCCCGGGGCCCGTCGCCCAGTCCCGGTCCGGTGCACGGGGGCGCACGGCGACGAGGGTGCAGGAAAGTCCCGGCACCCTGCCATGGTCGCCGCCCGACGACGGGGGAGCCGTCCGGCCGGCAACCGTGGAGCGCCGTCCGGCCGAGGGCCCGGAACGTCGCCCGACCGGCGGTCGCGGAACACCGTCCGCACGTCGAGGGGGATTACCCGCGCCCCGCGGTCGATTAGCGTGCGCCCATGATCCTGGAGCCGCTCCCCCTCACCCCGGACCGCGACATCCCGGGCCCCGTGCTCACCGAGCTCACCGCCCTCTACGCGTCGAACCGCGAGTTCCACGCGCTCGCCGGGGACGACGAGTTCCCCGATCCGGACGACATCCGGCCCGAGCAGGTCGCCGCCGCCCTCGCGGAGGAGATCGCCGACCCGGACATCGAGATCCTCCTCGCCCGCAGCGCCGGCCGCCTGATCGGTCTGGCGGTCACCCTGGCCCACCACCCGGACCCGGCGGACCCGGACCCGTGGATCGGCCTGCTGATGATCGACGCGACCGTCCACCACCAGGGCTTCGGCCGCCGGCTCGCCGCCGCCGTGGAGGCCCGCCTCTTCGCCGCCGGCCGCACCGCCGTCCGGCTCGCCGTCCTGGACAGCACGCCCGGCTCGCTCGCCTTCTGGACCTCCCTGGGCTACCAGGTGATCGGCCACCGCCTGGACCGCCAGTACCGGCGCCCCTGCTCCGTGCTGCGCAAGCCGCTGCAGGACCCGGCCACGCCGCGCATGCCGCGCGCCGCCGCCCGGGTCGCCGTGGTCGGTCCCGGCCCCGACCGTCCCGTCCTCCTGCTGCGCTACGAGAACCCCGACGACGGCGTCTACTGGGCGGTGCCCGGCGGCGGACTCGAACCCGGCGAGAGCCCCCTGCAGGGCGCCACCCGCGAGGTCCGCGAGGAGACCGGCTGGAGCGACGTCACTCCCGGTCCGCTGCTGTGCGTCTGGGAGCACGACTTCACGTACCACGGCGTCCCGGTCCGCCAGCACGAGCACGTCTACCTGGCGCGGGCCCCGCACCGCGACCTGTCCGGCGACCTCACCGAGGCCCACCGCGCCGACGGGATACTCGCCTGGCGCTGGTGGCCCCTGGAGGAGCTCGCCGCCACCGGGGAGACGATCTGGCCGCCCCGCCTCGCGCGCCTGGTGGCCGCGGCGACCGCCGCCGACGCCGAGACGGCGTGAGGGTCCGCCCGGACCGGCCCCCGGGGCGGGCCGCGCCGGCCTGCGCCGGGTTCGCCCCGATCGCGCGGGCCGTCACGCGCGCCGGCCGTCATGCGCTGGCTGTCACGCGCGGGCCATCACACGCCGGCCGTCATGCGCGGGCCTGTCGAAGTGGGGCACCCCCTTCCGGCAGCCCCGGCCTCGGCACCCCGCCCTGAGGCCCCGGTCCACGGACCGCCTCCCGCCTCCCGCCTCCCGCCTCCCGCGAGGCCAGGTCGGACGCGCCCGGGCCGCACCGCCGCGGCATGACACCATCGGCGTGTGCTCGACATCGGTTACGCCCTCTCCAACCGCTTCCCGGACCCGCCGCAGACGGACTACCGGCGCGCGGACGTCCGCGCCCTGCGCCACGACCTGTTCTGCGGTGACGTCTACCTCGCCGACACCGAGAAGGACGAGGAGATCTCCACAGCCTGGGGATGGGTTCCGGTGCTCGACTTCGCCTGGGCGCTGTGCGACATCGCCGAGCAGATCGACCGCGACCCGGCCGGCTCCCGCGCCTCCCGTCCGCAGCGCGCGGAGCTGGACTTCACCGAGTCGACCGACCGCCTCTACTTCGAGCGGCGCTTCGGCTGGGTCGAGATCGACGCCGACTGGATGACCACCGACGAGCCGCCCCTGCGGTTCTCCCACGCCGAGCTGCGCCGCGAGGCCCGCGACTTCCTGCACGACGTGATCGCCGACCTGGTCGACATGCACGAGGACCTCGGCGAGAACCCGGCCGTCTGGACCCTCCAGGCCCGCTTCCCCCGCCTCCCGTAGCCCCGCCCCCGGGTCCCGCGCCGCCCCGGTCCGGCGCCACGTCGGATCCCGCGCCACCCCGGGACCCACGCCACGTCGACGCTCCCGCGACGGCCACGGACCCGTGCCACTCGGACGCCCCGGATGCCGTGACCGACCCATGCCGCGCCTGCCCGTGGCCGCCTCGAAGGCCGGGGCCCGCGCCGCCGCGTCGATGCCGCGCGAACGGGGACTCGTACCACGTACCGGCGGAACCGAACCACACCGCACCGCCCCGCCGCCCCGCACCACCGTCGCACCGCGGCGAACACACCGCACCGCCGCACCGCGGTGGACGCACCGCGGCCCCGCGGTGGACGCACCGTCGCACCGCGGTGGACACGGCGGACGGCGGCACCGGACGGCACCGGCTCGCCCCGCCCGCGTCCGAGGGAGACCACCATGCCCCGCACCGTCACCGTCGTCGGTGGCGGCCTGGCCGGACTCACCGTCGCCATCGCCGCCGCCGAGCGCGGCGCCGACGTCACCCTGCACGAGGCCCACCACGACCTCGGCGGCCGAGCCCGCACCGCCGCCGGCCCCTACCACACCAACGACGGCCCCCACGCCTTCCTGAGCCTCAGCCCCCAGTGGCGGTGGCTGAACGACCGCGGCCTGATCGGTCCCCTCGCCCCGATGCCGCTGCGCGAGGTGGCCCGGCTCCGTTTCCGCCGCGACGGCGCCCTGCGCCGCACCCCGCCGTTCGGCATGGCCCGGCTGCTCCGCTTCGACCCCGAGGACGTGCCCGCCGACGTCGACTTCCTCAGCTGGGCCTCCTGGCGGGTCGGCGAGGAGGCGGCCCGCGCAACCGCCTACGCCACCGTCACGGTGCTCTTCCACCACGACCCGGGCTCACTGTCCGCCCGGTTCGTCCAGGAGCGGCTGCGGCGGATGTGCCACGTCCCGCCGGAGGTCCGCTACCCCCGCGGCGGCTGGCAGTCCTTCATCGCACGGATGGCCGCCCGGGTCCGCAACCTCGGCGTGCGCGTGGAGACCGGCTCGCGGATCACCGACCTCGCCGACGCCCGGCCGGACGCGGGCCCGGTGATCGTCGCCACCGCGCTGCCCGCCGCCCGCGCGCTGCTCGACGACCCGACGCTGACCTGGCCGAGCGGCCGCACCGTCCTGGTGGACCTGGCGCTGCGCGAGGACCCCCGCGACGCCTTCGCCCTCGTCGACCTGGACGGCCCCGGCTACATGGAGCGCTTCTCCGGCACGGACCCCACCCTCGCCCCCGAGGGCGAGCAGCTCCTCCAGGCCCAGTTCCCGCTGGCCCCCGGAGCGCCCCGCGAGGACGCCCTCGCCCGCGGCGGGACCCTGCTCGACCTGGGGCTTCCCGACTGGCGGGAGCGGATCACCTACCGCCGCGAGGCGCTCGCCGAGGGACGCACCGGTGCCGTCGACCCACCCGGCACCACCTGGCGCGACCGGCCCTCGGTGGACCGCGGCGGCGGCGTGTTCCTGGCCGGCGACCAGGTCGCCGCACCGGGCGTGCTCTCCGCGGTCGCCTTCAGCAGCGCGCTCACCGCGGTGACCCTGGCCCTCGGTCCCTACCGCGCGGTGCCCGGCTTCAGGCCGCCGGCCCCGCGCGCGGCCGTCAGCTCCCGAGCGCGGTGAGCGCCTCGTCCGTCAGCCGGAACACCGTCCACTCGTCCTGCGGACGGGCGCCCAGCGCCTGGTAGAAGCCGATGGCGGGCTCGTTCCAGTCCAGCACCGACCACTCCAGACGCTGGTAGCCGCGCTCCACGCAGATGCGCGCCAGCTCGGTGAGCAGCGCCCGCCCGTGCCCGCCGCCGCGCGCCTCGGGCCGCACGTACAGGTCCTCCAGGTAAATTCCGTGCACCCCGCGCCAGGTGGAGAAGTTCAAGAACCACATCGCGAACCCGACCGGCTCCCCCGTCCCCTCGTCCACCGCCATGTGCGCGTACACGGCGGGCCGCTCACCGAACAGCGCCTCCCGCAGCTGCTCCTCGGTGGCCACGGCCTCCTCGGGCGCCTTCTCGTACTCGGCGAGCTCACGGATCAGACCGTGGATGACGGGAACGTCGGCGGGTGCGGCGGGTCGAATCATGCCGCCCATCCTCACACGCGGCCCCGGGCGCGGGCGGCCCGTCTCAGCGCTCGGCAGTCGGCCGCACGAGGCGCAGGTCGACCCACGGAATCGTGTCCCCGTCCAGCAGGTACCGCTCGATCTCCTGGAAACCGTTGCGGTAGGCGAACCGCAGCCCGTTCTTGTTGGACGACAGCACCACCGTCTCGATCACCTCGGCGCCCAGCTCCCGCGCCCGCCGCAGCCCCCGCGCGTACAGTTCCGCACCGCGCCCCCGCCTCCGGTGCGCCGGCAGCACCCGCGCGATCACCGTGGCCGTGGCCGTCCCCTCCGCGGGGGGCCGCACCGTGGAGCACCCGATCAGCGTGTCCCCGAGGTACGCGACCTCCAGGTGATTCCGCTTCGCCCGCTCCCGCACCTCCTCCAGGGACAACCGGTGCGTCGGAATGACCGCGTTGTGGACGAACCGCCAGTCGGCAAGGGACCCCTCGTCCTCCGGCCGCTCAATACGTAGGTCGCTCATGACGGCAGCACACCGGACACCGCACGACGCCGTCAACGCCTTTGCCCCGAAGGCCGTCACTGCCGAGTGGCTCGGTCCGGTCCGGTCCGGCGATCCGGTCCGGCGGCGATCCGGTCCGGCGGGCGTAAGTGGTATGCCCCTCCCTGAGGCATGGTTTCGGACAACGAGCGGCACGGTCGATTTCGTTGAGTTTCGAAGACGCCGCCCATACGGGACTTCAGGCAAACCGGCAGCTACCCCCCTCTCCCCCGGCTCCCGCTTCATCTTTCGTTGATATTTCGCAACGCGTTCCGCTCACCTGAAGTGATCCCCCTTCACACGGGCACCCAGAACCGCGCAGAACGCGACCTCACGGTGCCGAATCCGACGATTGACACCCCACTGACGCAAACCTACGGTCCATTCATCCGGGCGAACGCCGAACAATTCGACAACCGATCGGCACAGATTCGGACGAGGACCAACAGGGCGCCCCAAGAGCCACTCGCCCACTCCGGTCCCCGCGTCGGACAGGACCCGCCCCTGGCACCGCACCGCCGCACCGCGGACCGTGACCCACCCCCACAACCGCTCCCCCTCGCCCGACCCGGACCTCCCCCACCCCCCACCGTCCGACAAGGAGCACACCATGGCCATGAACAGACGCACCCTCCTGCGACTGGGCGCAGCCGGCGCCGTGGCCGCCGTCCACCTGCACGGCGCCACCGCGGCGACGGCCGCCCCGTCCGCCTCGGCGGCCGCGCCGACCCAGCGCTTCGCCATCGGGGTGAGGGAGTACGCCTGGTCACGCGGAAGCCGCCGGCTGACCACCCGGATCTTCTACCCCGCCACCGGTACGCCGGGCGGTGCTCCGGTCGTCAACGCCCCCGTGGCCGACGGCGTGTTCCCGATCTGCGAGTTCAGCCACGGCCTCGGCGGCAATCCGGAGAGCTACGCACCGCTGATCCGCCCCCTGGCCGAGGCCGGGTTCGTCGTCCCGGCCCCCGTCTTCCCGACCACCTCCAGCGGCACCTCGGGCAACATCCAGGACGTCTACAACGGCAACCAGTCCATGGACGTCTCCCAGGTCATCAGCAACACCCTCGCGCTGAACACCACGGCCGGCGACCCGCTCGCCGGCCACCTGGACACCCGCTCGGGCGTCGGCGTCGCGGGCCATTCGCTGGGCGGCATGACCACCCACGGCCTGCTGACCGCCTGGCCGGACAGCCGGATAGCCGCAGCCGTCCCCTTCGCCTGTGTCGACATGGGCAATCCCAGCAGCACGGTCGCGGCCAAGGTCCTGTTCGTCCACGGCGACCAGGACCCCACCTGCCAGTACTCCTCCGCCCGCCAGGCCTACTCGGAACTGCCCGCGCCCAAGGCGTTCCTCACCCACCGCGGCGCACGCCACGACGAGTACATCTGGAGCGGCTACAACCACACCCAGACCGTGGCCACCTACGTGGACTGGATGCGCTGGAGCCTCTACGCCGACACCGCCGCCCGCGACCGTCTCAGCGCCGACGCCACCTCCAACACCACCACCACGACCTGGGAAGCCGTCCTCACCCCGTCGTCACCTCCCACGGGGACGGTGGTCAGCCTCCGTTCCCGGGCCAACAACCAGTACGTCTGCGCGGAGAACGCGGGAGCCAACCCACTCGTCGCCAACCGTGCCACCGCGGGCGACTGGGAGCGCTTCGACCTGGTCGAGCTCAGCGAGGGAGCCGTCGCGCTGCGCGCCCGCGTCAACAGCCGGTACGTCTGCGCCGAGAACGCCGGCAGCGGCTCGCTCGTCGCCAACCGCACCACCGTCGGTCCCTGGGAGACCTTCCAGCGCGTCAACAACTCCGACGGCACCATCAGCCTGCGCGCCCAGATCAACAACCTGTACGTCACCACGGGCACCAACGGCACGAGCCCGCTCGTCGCCAGCCGCACGACCATCGGCCCGTCCGAGTCGTTCACCCTCGTCAACGGCTGACGGACCGCCCCAGGCCCGAGCACGACGAAGGGGCCGGTGCAGGAGGTCCGCCTCTGCACCGGCCCTTCCGCCTTCGCGGAGCCCTCCGTCGGGTCCGAACGATTGCGGCCCCCGTCATGTCCTGGTGCTCTGCGCAGCCGCCCCTCGGCGGTCCCAGGACGGCAGCGTCACGGCCCGGGTATCGTTCAGGCCCTTCGCAGAGCTGGGCTTCTCCGACATGGGGACCAGACGCTCAGGCGGCGGAGGACTCTCACTCCTCCCCGGGAGGAATGAGCCGGTCAGCGGTCTCGGCGTCGTCCACGTGTCCGTGCGCGTCGACGGTGATCGGTGTGGCCCGGCCCTTGGCGGTGATGAGCCATGCAAGCACCTGCTCGGTCAGCGGGCCGTTGTCCGGCCCTTCGTCCTCCCAGTACGCGCGCCAGCCGCTCCCCGGTATGGCGGCTACGACTTGGTCGGCTTGCTCCAGGTGGGAGAAGTCCGGGTAGTCCGTGACCGGCCGGCGAACCCCTCGCTGCGGATCGACGACGAGGGCAACGCCGGTCGCGGTGTCCCACGCGTCCACGTGCACGGTTCGGCCGATCATCGTCTCGGTACCGCTGAAGATCGCGAGCCAACCCGTCGCGTTGAAGTAGTGCATGCTGCCATCGTTCCGGCCAGCGGCCTGATCGCCTACTGCTCCGGATGGAGCACAGGCTTGGAAAGCGCGGGTGATCTCAAGCCTCATCCTTGTCAGTCCGGGCTCTGGGCTCCCTGGCCGCCGCGCTTCGGCGAAAGGCCGCCCCGGCTATGTCCGGGGCGGCCTTTCGCATGTGCTCGTGCTCAGATGACGTCGACGTAGTCCTCGCGCCCCGAGCTCACCAGGTGGGTGCTGTTCGGGTACAGGAGAACCGCGACCCACGTGCCGTCCTTCGAGGCCGTGAAGCCCTTGCTGAAGGTGCCGTCCGAGCGGGTGTAGGTGTTGCCCATGTCGTACCAGGTGCTGGAGCCCTTGGGGCGGAAGAGGATCTTCACCTTCTGGTCGGCGTAGGCCTTCCAGGCGCCCGAGGTGTACCGCTGGAGCTTGCCCTTGTAGGTGATCGTGCGGCTCTTGTGGACCGGCTCGGGCGAGGCATTGCCGTCGGTGATCCGGGTCCGGGTGCGGTTGGCGTGCACGACCGCGCTGTACGACTCCTGGAAGTCGCGGTTGCCCTTGAAGTGCGCCCGGTAGTAGCCCTTGTAGGGCGCGTCGAACGTGCCCTTGAACGGTGCGCCGAATTCGGGGTCGCCGCTGCCCGGCGTGACCGTCTTCACGGTCTGCCAGCCGGTCCTGCCGTCGGCCGAGTACTGGAGTTCGACCTTGTTGACCGCCTCCGAGGGAAGCCGCTGTCCGGTGTTCAGGCGGCCCTTGGCGGTGAGTTCGGAGTACTTGTTCAGGGTCGCCGTGAAGCCGGTGATGGACGTCTTGCTCGCGACGTACACGTGGACCGTCTGCGAGCCGCTGTACCCCAGGTACGTCCCGGTGCGCACCCGCACGTCGACCCGTCCCGACCTCGGTACGGTCAGGTTGCCGGTGAAGCGGCCGTTGGCACCCGTGACGGGCCGGGAGGCGACGCCGGACCCTCCGTCGCCGTCGTCCCACACCTCGTCGACGACGGCTCCGGCCAGTGGCTTCCACGCCCCGCCGACGTACACCTCGGCCGTGCCGGAGACCGTGGCCGGCTGACCGGCCTTCACGTACACGGTGCCGGCGTCCAGGGTCACGCGTGTCTGCGACTGCACGGCCTTGACCTCGACGCTCTGGTTGTCCCTGGACTGGTACCAGGGCTCGTCCAGCCGCAGCCAGGCGTTGATGTAGGCGCTGGACGGGTCGTCCACGGTGTAGGTGGCGGTGAAACGGCCGTCGGCACCGGTCGTGGGCGTCTCGTCGGCCCCGTTGGTGATCTCGAGGTCCACCTGCTTGCCCGCTGCCGGTGTCGTCTCGCCGGTGCGCGGGTCGGTGACCGTGAAGCCGCCCGTGACGGTGACGTCCTGATGCTCGTAGTCAGGGTTCCGCGGTGTGGCCTGGAGGTCGGTCAGGTTCGCCTCGAGTCGGTACTCGTAGGTGCCCTGAGCCGTGGTGGTGTCCCCGTCGGCGTCGGTCAGGTCGACCGTGACGCGGTAGACGCCGAGGTCGGCGAGGCGCAGCGGGGTGCTGGTCAGCCATCTGCCCTGCTGGTCGGTGCCCGAGGCGCGGGTGAAGTCGCTGACCTCGGCGACCTCCGGGTCGCCGGCGGCGGAGTCCGGTGCGTACAGGTGCGCCGTGATGGAGGTGATGGCGCTGTCGGACGAGGCGGACACCGAGACCAGGCCGGAGGCCGGCCCGTCACTGCCCACGGTGTACAGCACGGGTGCCACCGCAGCGTGCGCGGCCGGCACCGGGCCCAGCAGGACGCCTGTCGCCACGAAGGCACAGGCGAGTGCCAGGGATCGTTTTCTCACGTGAAGTCCCCCCACGAGACTGTGAAGAGCGCGGAACGCTCGGAAGTGAAGCGCATCCTACGTCGCGGTAACCGGGACGGACCGCGGGTCGCCGGCCGTTCTGGAACACCTCCGCACGGACGCCGCCGGATCGGATCGGTTGCTGTAGTTGCTGTACTTCACCGCTGTACCGCAGGATCGGGCGATGTCCCGATCAGTAGGCGCGCACACCGCCGATCCGTGCCCTCGGTGCTGCATCGAGGCGGTCCGTCCGGGCCGGCCGATGACCATTGCGGGGCGCGATGTGGTCGGCTACCTCTGCGATCACTGTGCGCACACATGGTCTCGGCCGGTCGAGGACGACCTGGAGGTCCATGACGTCGTGAGGGTGGACCTCCCCGACGCCACGCGCTACGGCACCGTTTGGCAAGTGGAGGCCGATCGCGTCCAGGTCCGCGGTACGGGCGGTGACTGGCTGCTGTGGGTCGAACGCTGGAGAGTCATCGTCTACTGAAGGCTCTCCGCAGGGCCGAGCCGAAGGCATGTCGTGTGTGGCACGGCCGCCAGCACGACGGAGGGCCAGTCCGAGAGGTTCTCGCCCCTGAACTGGCCCTTCCGCTGGAGCCCCCTGTCGGGTTCGAACCGACGACCCCCGCTTTACAAGAGCGGTGCTCTGGCCAGCTGAGCTAAGGAGGCGTTGCCCGAGCAGTGTACCCACCGCGTCGGGTGACCCCGTCGGCAATTGTTGCGAAGTTATCCCCGGCAGGTGCTGACTTTCGGCGGTCCCGCGGGTTAACGTCCCTGCAGTCCGGTTCCGCCGGGCTCGACATCCACCTTCCACTACGGATCGTCCGGCACGTTCCTGCCGGTGAAGGGGGCCGATCACCATGGCCACTGTTACGTTCGACAAGGCGACCCGGATCTACCCGGGTGGCACCAAGCCCGCCGTCGACGCGCTCGACATCGAGATCCAGGACGGCGAGTTCCTGGTCCTGGTCGGCCCGTCCGGCTGTGGCAAGTCCACCTCCCTGCGCATGCTCGCGGGTCTCGAGGACGTCAACGGCGGTGCGATCCGCATCGGCGACCGCGACGTCACGCACCTGCCGCCGAAGGACCGGGACATCGCCATGGTGTTCCAGAACTACGCGCTGTACCCGCACATGACGGTCGCCGCGAACATGGGCTTCGCGCTCAAGATCGCCGGTGTGTCGAAGGACGTCATCCGCCAGAAGGTGGAGGAGGCCGCGCGCATCCTCGACCTCACCGAGTACCTGGACCGCAAGCCCAAGGCGCTCTCCGGTGGTCAGCGTCAGCGTGTGGCGATGGGCCGCGCCATCGTGCGTGAGCCGCAGGTCTTCCTCATGGACGAGCCGCTGTCCAACCTGGACGCCAAGCTCCGTGTCTCCACCCGTACGCAGATCGCGTCGCTCCAGCGCCGTCTGGGCATCACCACCGTCTACGTCACCCACGACCAGGTCGAGGCCATGACGATGGGCGACCGGGTGGCCGTGCTGAAGGACGGTCTGCTGCAGCAGATCGACACCCCGCGCAACATGTACGACCGTCCCGCCAACCTCTTCGTGGCCGGCTTCATCGGCTCGCCCGCGATGAACCTGGTCGAGGTGCCGATCACCGACGGCGGCGTGAAGTTCGGCAACACCGTGGTGCCGGTCAGCCGTGAGGCCCTGACCGCCGCCTCCAGCCGCGGCGACTCCACGGTGACCGTGGGCGTCCGTCCCGAGCACTTCGACGTGGTGCCGGTCGGCGCCGGCGGTCTCTCCAAGGAGAGCGGCCTCGAGGTCTCGGTCAACGTGGTCGAGGAGCTCGGCGCCGACGGTTACGTCTACGGCACCGCGCGGGTCGGCGGCGAGGACAAGGACCTGGTCGTCCGCGTCAACGGCCGTCAGGTCCCGGAGAAGGGCTCCAAGCTCAGCATCGTCCCCAAGGCCGGCGAGACCCACGTGTTCTCGACCTCCACGGGCGAGCGTCTCTCCGACTGATCCCGGCAGTGGCACGCAGGGCCCCGCGGCGTTCGCGCCGCGGGGCCCTCGGCGTTCGTCCCACGGGCCCTCGCGCCTTCCAGGCCCTTCCGTGCGGCGGCGTGCGAGGGCGGCGTCAACACGGTGACTCGAATGCTCCACCGAAACGTCACCCATCAGGGTTACCAAATGTTGCCGGGCGACTACCGGCCGCTACCCTCACTCGCGTGAAGCACACCACGAACCAGCAGACGCGCGCCGGTCGCGGTCCCGCCCGCGGGATCGGCCGCACGCTCGCCCTCGTCCTCCCCGTCGTCCTGGTCCTCTCCGGCACGCTCGCGGTCACCCGGGTGAACTGGTCGGGCGAGCCCGCCGACCCGGTGCTCGCCGCTGCGAACGCCGAGGTTCCGGCGGGCGTGTCCGGCCGGCACCGGCCCGCCCCGCAGGAGGTGCTGCGCGACCGGCTCCTGACCGAGATGCGGGAGAAGGACCCGGGCGTCGCCCTCACCCACCTCCAGAAGGCGGTCGACGAGCGGCCGTCGCTGGCCCGTCACTGCGCCTCGATCGCCCGTGCGCTCGGGCGGGCGGCGGTCCGCACCTACGGGCCGGTGAAGGCGCAGTCCTACTCGCGGCCGGTGTGCGACACCGCGTTCGCCACGGGGGTGGCCGCGGCGGGGCGCTGAGCGCCTCCGGCCGGGCCCGGACCTCCCTGACCCCTCCGGAGGGCCGGGCGGGGCGTCGGGCCCGCTTCTTTTCCCCCCTCCTCGTCCTGTGGCGCGCGGGGCGCACGTACAGTGCGGTCCATGACCGATCCGAACGCCGCCGCGCGCCCCGTCCAGGCCGTCATCCTGGCCGGTGGCCAGGGTTCCCGCCTGCGCCCGTACACCGACGACCGGCCCAAGCCGATGGTGGAGATCCCCGGCACCGGAACGCCGATCATCGGCCACCAGATCGCCTGGCTCGCCCAGGAGGGCGTGACCGACGTGGTCGTCAGCTGCGGGCATCTCGCCGAGGTGCTGGAGAAGTGGCTGGAGGGCGCCGACCTGCCGGCCCGGGTCACCACCGTCGTGGAGCCGGAGCCGCTGGGGCGGGGCGGCGGGCTCAAGTACGCGGCGGCGCACCTGCCGCACCCCGACCGGTCCTGGTACGCCACCAACGGTGACATCTGGACGCGGTTCTCGCTGCGGGACATGGCGGACTTCCACACCGGGCGCGGGGCCACCGCGACGCTGGCGCTGGCGCGGCCGCGGCTGCCGTGGGGGGCGGTGCGGACCGACGGGTTCGGCTACATCAGCGACTTCATCGAGGCGCCGCCGTCGACGTTCGAGATCAACGCGGGTGTGTACGTGTTCTCGCCGGAGTTCGCCGAGCAGCTGCCCGAGCGGGGGGACCACGAGCGGAGCACGTTCCCTCAGCTCGCGCGGGAGCGGCGGCTGGCGGGGTTCTCCATTCCGCACGGGGCCTACTGGCGGGCGATCGACACGGCGAAGGACCTCACGGAGGCGGCGAAGGAGCTGGCCGCGCTCAACGGCTGACCGAGGGGCCGCCGGGGCCGCGCGTGCCCCCTTCCGCGGCCCGTACGTCCCTCGCCTGTGCGCGGCCTGACCTCCCAACCGTCCCGCTCGAGCCCCCGGCACCGCACGCGCGTGCCTCCACTGCGGTGCGGTGCGGGCTGAGCCTCGGTGGGCAGCACCGGTCGTTCCCCCCGCCCCGCCCCCTTCCCGGGAGGGCTTACGCGACGTGAAGCGGGCCGTCCCGGGAGCGACTGGGGAGCACGGCGGAAGCGACGCGTGACCGCCGCGGGACCGACGCGGTGGCCCGGCGAGGCGGGGTGAGGGGACGTGGGACCCGCCGCTCCTCCCGCGAGGCGGAGGCCCGGTGCGCGAAGGCCCCCGCCGCACCGGAGCGCGGCGGGGGCCGGGGGAAGGGCGGTCAGCCCAGGAGGCCGCCGACGAGGCCCGGTTTGCGGGGGGATTCGGCGGGGGAGCCGCCGCCGGTGGAGGGGGAGCCGCCGGAGGGGGCTTCGACGGAGGAGCCGGAGCCGCCCGGCGCCTCCGCGGGGGCCGGCTCGACCGGCGGGGCCTGCCCGGACTCGCTCGGCCGGCCACCCGTGACGTCACCGGTCGCCCCGGTGTCCGTCCCGGCGACGTCCGCCTCGGTGCCCGCGCCCGCGTTCCGCTCCTCGGCCCCGGCCGTGCCGGCCGTCTCCTCCGTGCCCGCGGTGCCCTCCGAACCCGCCGTGGGGGTGTCGGAGGCCGACTCCGACGGGGACTCGCTCCCCGGCGCCGTGTCGTCCGGCAGGGGCGCGCCCGGCAGCGCGTTGCGCGGGGGCTCGCCGGGGCGCGGCACGACCACCCGGTCCGCGTCCCGCACCGCCGCGCCCAGCACGGAGCCGATCAGCAGGGTCAGGCCGGCGACCACGCCCGTCGCCAGCGCGCCCCGCTTGAGCACGTAGCGCCGCAGGTCCCAGATCGCGGCCCGCGGACCCAGCCGCCGCCAGGCCCGCCCGGCCAGCGCCCCGTCCACCGAGTAGACCGGCGCGCCCGCGACCAGCAGCGGCGTCCAGGCCGCCAGGTAGACCACGTCCGCCATCTCGTACACCGGCACCGCCTGCCAGCTCGCCCCGAGCAGCAGCGCGGCCGCCAGCAGCACGCCCACCCCGGCGGCGACCCGCTGCCACAGGCCCAGGACCGTCAGCACGCCGACGATCACCTGGAGGAAGGCCACGGTGAGGCCGGAGCCCACCGGGTGCTGGAGCGCGAAGCCGTGCAGCGGCTCGCCGACGCCGCCCGGCTCGAGGGAGTGCAGCAGCCGCGTCATGGAGCCGCGCTCGCCGCCGTCGAAGTAGACGGGGTCGCAGAGCTTGCCCATGCCGTCGTAGACGGAGACGAAGCCCAGGAAGACCCGCAGCGGCAGCAGCACCACGCCGAGGTTCATCCGGCGGCCGGGGTAGTAGGCGTGCTTCTCCGAGGCCCGCCGCCCGCCGCGGCCCTCCCCGGCCTCCTCGCCCGCCGCGCGCCCGTCGGCCGCGTACCCGTCCGGGCCGTAGCCGTCCGGACCGTAGCCGTCCGGACCGTAACCGTCGGTGCCATAGCTGTCGGGGCCGTAGCCGTCGGTGGTGTACGCGTCGGTCCCGTAGGCGGCCGCGCCGTAGCCGTCGTAGCCCTTGCGGCCGGGGTCCGTGTCCGCGTAGGCGCCGGGGCGGCCGTAACCGCCGGAGCCGTACCTGTCGCCTTCGCCGTAGCCCTCGTAGGAGCCGGGAGCCAGGTAACCGGGCTCCTCGAAGGCGCTGCCCACCGACCGCATCGGCGGGAGCAGCCGGGTGCCTTCGCCGATCACGGGGTGCTCCAGGGTGCGCTCGGCGGCGCTCTCCTCGCGGACCCCCGCGTACCCGGCGGGGCCGTCCCCGTAGCGGCCGTCCTGGCCGCCGTCGTACCCCTCGCCGAACCCGCCGCCGAAGCCGGAGCCCGGAACGCCCAGGCCGCCGCCCCGACCGCCCAGGCCGCCGCCCGGGACGCTCGTTCCGGAGCCTCGAGCGGAGCTGGGAGCGGCGCCCGCGCCGGGTTCGGGCGGCCGCGGGATGGTCCGGGTCGCCCCCGCCTCGGCCGCCAGCGGGCTCGCGGGCCCGCCGGACGCTGCGGGAGCCTGGGCAAGGCCCCCGAGCTGCGCGCCCCGCACGGCCTGCAGCAGGCGGTGCGCCCCGGTGTCGTCCGGGGCGGTGTGCCCGCTCCAGACGACCGGCCGGCGCCTCTTCCCGGCGGCGGCCGCTCCCGGCTGGGCGACGACCGGGATCGGCGTCGTGTCGTCGGTGGCTCTCACGTGCCCGGCGATCCGCGTCGACCTGGCCCGCCGCGCCGAGGCGCCCAACTGCACGCGGAAACTCGCGTGATTGACGATGACCTGCGCGGGATCGCAGGGCACCTTCACCATGCTCAGCGCGGGGGTGTCGTCGAAGCCCGACGGACCGTCCCCCAAAGGTGTGCGGGGTGTTCTGGTGTCCACGCTCATCTAACCGAGTGACGACACGTAAGGACACTGCCCCGAGCGCCCCGATCTGTCCGAAGCACGTCAAGCTCGGCAGTCACCCGCAAAACACCCCGCGCGGGCGAATTTCTGCACACCTGTTCGGGTCGGGCGGGTCCGGCTCACGGCCGCCGTGACGGGTGGGGCCGGCTCACAGCCGCCGTGACGGGTGGGGCCGGCTCACAGCCGCCGTGACGGGTGGGGCCGGCTCACGGCCGCCGTGACGGGTGGGGCCGGCTCACCGCCGCCGTGACGGGTGGGGCCGGGAACACCTCCCCGGCCCCACCGGGCCCCCACCGGCCCGACGTCCACCCGTCGACCGGCCGGGAAGCCCCGGCTCAGCTGCGCCGGCGCGCCGCCTCGTAGAGCACGATGCCCGCCGCGACACCGGCGTTGAGCGACTCGGCGCCGCCCGGCATCGGGATGCGGACCCGGTAGTCGCAGGTCTCGCCGACCAGCCGGGACAGGCCCTTGCCCTCGCTGCCGACCACGACGACGACCGGGCCGCCCAGGGCCTCGAGGTCACCGATCTCGTGCTCGCCGTCGGCCGCCAGGCCCACCACGACCAGGCCGGCCTTCTTGTACTGCTCCAGCGCACGGGTCAGGTTGGTGGCCCGGGCGACCGGCGTGCGGGCCGCGGTGCCGGCCGAGGTCTTCCAGGCGCCGGCCGTCATGCCCGCGGCGCGCCGCTCCGGCACGATCACGCCGTGACCGCCGAAGGCGGAGACGGAGCGGACCACGGCGCCGAGGTTGCGCGGGTCGGTGACGCCGTCCAGCGCCACCACCAGCGGGTCCTCGTTCCGGTCGGCGGCGTCGGCGACCAGATCCTCGGGGTGCGCGTACTCGTACGGCGGCACCTGCAGGACCAGGCCCTGGTGGTTGAGCCCGTTGGTCATCCGGTCGAGCTCGGGGCGCGGCGCCTCCATGAGGTTGATGCCGCCGCGCTCGGCGGCGAGCTGCAGCGCCTCGCGCACCCGCTCGTCGTTGTCGATGAACTGCTGCACGTAGAGCGTCCTGGCGGGCACGCCCTCGCGCAGCGCCTCGACAACCGGGTTGCGGCCGACGACCAGCTCGGAGGTGGAGCGGCCGCCACCACGGCGGGCGGCCGCGGGCCGGCCCTGGGCGCGGCGGGCCTTGGCGGCGGCGACCCGCTGCTTGACGTGGCCCTTGCGCATCTCGGCGGGCGGGGTCGGCCCCTTGCCCTCGAGACCCCGGCGTCGCTGGCCGCCACTGCCGACCTGCGCGCCCTTCTTACTCGATACGCGGCGGTCCTTGGCCATGAGCTGATCGTCTCCGTGAAGCTGGGGGGATGTGTACGTCTTGAAGTGCAAGTGTGCCGCCCGGAAGCCCGGACGGCACATTCGCGCAGGTCGCGCAGGTCGTGGGTCAGCGTCCGCCGAGGGACCAGCGGGGTCCGTGCGGGCTGTCCTCGATCACCAGGCCGGAGCGGCCGAGCTGGTCGCGGATGGCGTCGGCGGTCGCCCAGTCCTTGCGGGCACGGGCCGCCTCGCGCTGCTCCAGCACCAGCTGGACCAGGCCGTCGACCACACCCTCGAGCTCCTCGCCCCGGCCGTCGGCGCCGCCGGACCACTGCTCGTCCAGCGGGTCGAGGCCGAGCACGCCGAGCATGGCGCGGACCTCGGCCAGGCGGGCGACGGCGGCCTCCTTGTCGTCGGCCGCGAGGGCGCTGTTGCCCTGCCGGACCGTGGTGTGCACGACGGCGAGCGCCTGCGGGGTGCCTAGGTCGTCGTCCATCGCCTCGGCGAAGGCCGGCGGGACCTCGGCGGCGGGCTCGACGGGGCCGCCCGCGAGCTCCACCGCCCGCTGCACGAAGCCCTCGATCCGCGCGAACGCGGACTCCGCCTCGCGCAGGGCCTCCTCGCTGTACTCGATCATCGACCGGTAGTGCGGGGTGCCCAGGTAGTAGCGCAGGACGATCGGCCGCCACCGCTCGACCATCTCGGAGACCAGCACCGAGTTGCCCAGCGACTTGGACATCTTCTCGCCGCTCATCGTTACCCAGGCGTTGTGCATCCAGTAGCGCGCGAACTCGTCGCCGAACGCCTTGGACTGGGCGATCTCGTTCTCGTGGTGCGGGAAGATCAGGTCCAGGCCGCCGCCGTGGATGTCGAAGGCGGGGCCCAGGTACTTGTGGGCCATCGCCGAGCACTCCAGGTGCCAGCCGGGGCGGCCGGGACCGAAGGGCGTCTCCCAACTGGGCTCGCCGGGCTTCGCCGCCTTCCACATGGCGAAGTCCCGCGGGTCGCGCTTGCCGGCCACGCCCTCGTCGGGCTGGCGCAGGTCGTCGACGTCCTGGTTCGACAGCGACAGGTACTCGGGATACGAGCGCACGTCGAAGTAGACGCTGCCGTCCGCCTCGTAGGCGTGACCGCGCTCGATCAGGCCGCGCATCATCTCGACCATCTCGGTGACGTGGCCGGTGGCCCGCGGCTCGTAGGTCGGGGGCAGGCAGCCGAGCGCGTCGTAGGCGGCCGTGAAGGCCCGCTCGTTCTCGTAACCGATGGACCACCAGGGACGGCCGAACTCCGCCGACTTGGCGATGATCTTGTCGTCGATGTCGGTGACGTTCCGCACGAACGTCACCTCGTAGCCGCGGTGGGCGAACCAGCGGCGCAGCACGTCGAAGTTGAGGCCCGAGCGGATGTGACCGATGTGCGGAGCGGCCTGCACGGTGGCACCACACAGGTAGATCGAGACACAGCCCTGCGTGAGCGGGACGAAGTCACGGATCTGCCGGGCGCTGGTGTCGTACAGGCGAATAGTCACGCCTCAAGAGTAGTGGGCGTGCGGCCCTGCCTCACGCCCACTGTCAAACAACCGGCC
The DNA here is from genome assembly GCF_003112515.1 of Streptomyces fragilis. Classification (GTDB taxonomy): domain Bacteria; phylum Actinomycetota; class Actinomycetes; order Streptomycetales; family Streptomycetaceae; genus Streptomyces; species Streptomyces fragilis. Next base: position 378,348 of record NZ_BEVZ01000001.1, read on the forward strand.
ATCGGCCGCAAGGGCCTACGCGCCCCGCTGTCCGGGGGCCTCGACGACCAGGGCGGTGGCCACCGCCATCAGGCCCTCGTCCCTGCCGGGGAAGCCGAGCCCGTCGGTGGTCGCGCCGGAGACGGAGACCGGCGCGCCCGCCGCCGCCGAGAGGATCTTCTGCGCCTCGTCGCGGCGCTTGCCGATCCTGGGGCGGGGGCCGACGACCTGCACGGCCACGTTGCCGACGACGAAGCCCGCCTCGCGCACGATCCGGGCCGCCTCGGTGAGCAGGGTGACGCCGGAGGCGCCCGACCACTCGGGGCGGGAGGTGCCGAAGTGCTGCCCGAGGTCGCCGAGCCCGGCGGCGGAGAACAGCGCGTTGCAGGCGGCGTGCGCCACCACGTCGGCGTCGGAGTGCCCGGCGAGCCCGGGGCCCTCGCCCTCCCAGAGCAGGCCCGCGCACCACAGCTCGCGGCCCTCCTCGAAGGCGTGGATGTCGGTGCCGATGCCCACCCGGGGCAGCGGGTACGGCAGATCCTGCCGGGGAACGGCCTGCTCAGAAGCCATCGTTGCGCCTCCTGCGGGCCAGGACCGCCTCGGCCAGGACCAGGTCCAGCGGGCGGGTCACCTTGAACGCCTCCTCGTGCCCGGGCACGGTGACGACGCCCAGGCCGAGCCGCTCGACCATGCTCGCGTCGTCGGTCACCTCGCCCTCGACCTCCTGGTGCGCGCGGGTCAGCACGGCCCGGTCGAAGCCCTGCGGGGTCTGCACGGCGCGCAGCCGGGCCCGCACCGGGGTGGCCACCACGGGCTCGGGCGCCCCGGCCGCCTCCGCCGGCTCGACCTCCTTGACGGTGTCGGCGAGCGGCAGCGCGGGCACCACGGCGCCGGCGCCGGCGCGGACCGCCTCGATCACCGCGTCCACGGTCTCCACCGGGACCAGCGGCCGGGCCGCGTCGTGCACCAGCACCACCTCGGAGCCGGCGGGCAGGGCCTCCAGGCCGAGCCGCACGGACTCCTGCCGGGTCGCCCCGCCGGGCACGACCAGGAAGTCGGTCCGTTCGGGCAGGGAGTGCGAGTCCAGCAGGGACCGCACCTCGGCGACACCGTCGGGCGGCGCCACCAGCACGACCAGGGAGACGTGACGGGACGCCGCCATCGCGCGCACCGCGTGGATCAGCATGGGGGTGCCCCCGAGCGTGCGCAGCGCCTTGGGGGCGCCGGGGCCCAGGCGTACGCCGCGGCCTGCGGCCGGGATCACGACGGCGGCGCGGGCCGCGGAAGGGGAGGGGCGCTCTTCTCGGGGGAAAGCTGCGTCGGACATCGGTTCCTGTCAGGTTTGTGTGCTCCACCCGGATGGGTATGGCCTTGGCGAACCGGATGCTCCGCCACCGACCGGGCCCTTCCGTGACACCCGGCCGGTACGGACCACATCCGGGTACGGACATGCCGCGGCGCCCGGCAATGCTTTCGCATCATCGGGCACCACGGCAGCAAGTGTCCTACTTCCGGTCGCGCACGGCGTCACCGCTCGGGCGCGCCCGGGGGAACATCAGGAGGCGAGCACCTCGTCGAGCAGGGCCTCGGCCTTGTCCTCGTTGGTGTTCTCCGCGAGAGCCAGTTCGCTCACCAGGATCTGGCGGGCCTTGGCGAGCATGCGCTTCTCACCGGCGGACAGGCCGCGCTCGCGCTCGCGCCGCCACAGGTCGCGGACGACCTCGGCGACCTTGATGACATCGCCGGAGGCCAGCTTCTCCAGGTTTGCCTTGTAACGGCGCGACCAGTTCGTGGGCTCCTCGGCGTACGGCGCGCGCAGCACCTCGAAGACCCGGTCCAGCCCATCCTGACCGACCACGTCGCGCACGCCTACGAACTCCGCATTGTCCGCGGGCACACGCACCGTCAGATCGCCCTGGGCGACCTTCAGCACCAAGTAGGTCTTGTCCACGCCTTTGATCTGGCGAGTTTCGATGGCCTCGATCAGCGCGGCCCCGTGATGGGGATAGACCACGGTGTCGCCAACCTTGAACGTCATGTGACAGGTACCCCTTCCGTGGCTATCCAGGGTAACACGGATTGGGCGGGTTCTGAATGGCGTTTTCGCAGGTCAGGGCATATCTCGGGGCTTGACAACTCCTGCGGGTACATGCTTCGGAAGGGGATCGGAAGGGGGTATTCGCAGGTCGGAGGGCGGATCACGACCGCGCGAAACGCGGACGTTACACCCCTTCGCGGCACCGCGACAACGACGTTACGCCCCGGAATGTCCGATTCCAAGTGAGCGATCTCCGCTACTCCGTTCGAGCGGGCCGGGCCCCTCCGGCAGGGCCACCCGGGTCAATCCGAAATTGATCACCGGCCGGCCGAGTGACCACCTGATCGAATTTCACGGACGCCATTTGGGCCTGCGGAAATAACGCCCCGCAGTTATGTGAATGCTGAACCGTTGCATGGTGAATCGACAACGTCCGGCGGGGGGTTCGGCGCCGCGTCCGCGGCCGGAAGAACGTCCGGTTGTGATGAACGTCAAGCGGACCCGTGAAGTTCCCGTGTCCGCGGAGCCCGGGATCACGCCGTGTGCATGTGCTGTTCGCACAGGGTGGGTCGGGTGCGGCGGGGAAGAACCGGCTCGGTAATCTTGGGGCGTTACGCAGACCCCCGGGAGCCGGCGTTCGCGCCGCCTCCGCTCCGCCCACGTTCAAGGAGTTGCCGCCGCCGTGAGCAGCAGCCTTCGACGCGGCGCCCTCGCCGCCGCCGCCATCGCGTTCTCGATCGCCTCGCTCGCCGCCTGCGGCGCCGGCAACAACGCCGAGACCCTCCAGATCAAGCCGGACCTGGCGGACATCACCGTCGGCGACATCAAGGTGCAGAACGTCGCCGTCCTCACCCAGGCCGACCCGGAGGCCACCGGCCCGGCCGCCGTGATGGCGACCGTCTTCAACGACGGGTGGACCGACCAGACGCTCGACTCCATCACCCTGCCCGGCGGGCCGACCGTGGAGCTCACGTCCGACAAGGGCAGCCGGGTGAAGGTCCCGGCCGGCGGCCGGGTGGTGATCGGCGGCAAGGACGGCGCCGCCGTCGCCACGATCCCCGGCGGCCGCGAGGCGGTGCGCGACGGCGACGTCCAGCGCGTGACGTTCGCCTTCAGCGAGACCGGCAACGTCTCCCTGGACGCCCTGGTGCTCCCCGCCGAGAACCAGTTCGCGGACTGGGGCCCCTCGGCCGTGCCGAGCGCGGAGCCGTCGGGCGAGCCGTCCTCCTCGGCCTCCGCGTCCGCCTCGCCGTCGGAGCCCGGGGACCTCGACGCGTCCGAGGGCGAGCGCGAGCCGTCCGCCGAGCAGTCGGCGTCCGGCGCCGGTCACTGACACCCGCCCGCACCGGGCACGAAAGGGGCGGCTCCCCGCGGGGAGCCGCCCCTTTCCGCTGTTCCGCGCCGGTCTACGGCTCGAACTTGTAGCCCAGCCCACGGACCGTGACCAGGTAGCGCGGCGCGCCCGGGTCCGGCTCGATCTTGGCGCGCAGCCGCTTGACGTGGACGTCGAGTGTCTTGGTGTCGCCCACGTAGTCGGCCCCCCAGACCCGGTCGATCAGCTGCATGCGGGTCAGCACCCGGCCCGCGTTGCGCAGCAGCATCTCCAGCAGGTCGAACTCCTTGAGCGGGAGGTCCACCTTGGCACCGTCCACGGTCACCACGTGGCGGTCGACGTCCATGCGGACCGGGCCCGCCTCCAGCGCGGCGGGGGTGGCCTCCTCCGGCTCGCCCCGCCGCCGCAGCACGGCGCGGATGCGGGCGACCAGCTCACGCGAGGAGAACGGCTTGGTGACGTAGTCGTCGGCGCCTATCTCCAGGCCGACGACCTTGTCGATCTCGCTGTCCTTGGCGGTGACCATGATCACCGGGACGTTGGAGCGGTTGCGCAGCTGGCGGCAGACCTCGGTGCCCGGCAGCCCGGGCAGCATCAGGTCCAGCAGGACCAGATCCGCTCCGTTGCGCTCGAACTCGTCGAGGCCGTCGGGGCCGGTCGCCGCGACGGCGACCTCGAAGCCCTCCTTGCGGAGCATGTACGACAGGACGTCGGAGAAGGACTCCTCGTCCTCGACGACGAGCACACGGGTCACGGGCGGACCTCCGGAGCGGGAGCGGTGGCGGGAAGCGGATCGGGCGAAGTGGCGGGCACGGCGGTGGACCCCGTCGCGGCAGGAGCGGGCGCCGCGGCGGACCGTTCACCGGCGGCGTGGTCCGCGCCGGAGGCCGGGGGCCGGGCGGGGGTGGTGTCGGAGTCGCGGCGGCCGCGGTCGCGTGCCGCGGCGGCCTCGGGCAGGCGGACGGTGAAGGTGGAGCCCTGGCCCTCGGTGCTCCAGACGGTGACCTCCCCGCCGTGCGAGGCCACCACGTGCTTGACGATCGCCAGGCCCAGGCCGGTGCCGCCGGTGGCCCGGGAACGGGCCGGGTCGACGCGGTAGAAACGCTCGAAGATGCGCTCCCGGTCCCGGTCGGAGATCCCGATGCCCTGGTCGGTGACGGCGATCTCGACCATGTCGCCGCTCGCGTCGGCGACCCGGCGGACCGCGATGCCGACCTTGGTCTGCGCCGGCGAGTAGTTGACGGCGTTCTCGACGAGGTTGCCCAGGGCGCCGACCAGCTGGCCGCGGTTGCCCCAGACGTACAGCCCCTCGGCGCCGGCCGCGGCCATGGTGATGTCCTTGGAGCCGGCCTGCTGGCGGCAGCGGTCCATCGCCTCGTCGACCAGCACCTCGACCTTGACCGGCTCGGCGTACTCCAGCGGGTCGTCGTTCTGGATGCGGGAGAGGTCGATGAGCTCCTGCACCAGGTTGGTCAGGCGGGTGGCCTCGATCTGCATCCGGCCGGCGAACCGCTGCACCGCCTCCGGGTCGTCGGAGGCGTCCATGACGGCCTCCGAGAGCAGGGAGAGGGCTCCCACGGGGGTCTTCAGCTCGTGCGACACGTTGGCGACGAAGTCGCGCCGCACCGCCTCGATGCGGCGGGCCTCGGTGAGGTCCTCCACCAGCAGCATGACCAGGCGCGACCCCAGCGGGGCGACCCGGGCGGAGACCGCCAGCGGTTCGGCCCGACCGGCGCCGCGCCGGGCCAGTTCCAGTTCGACCTGGCGTATCTCGCCGTCCCGGCGGGTGTCCCGGGCCATCTGCAGCATCGGCTCGACGGCGAGCCGGCCGCCGCGGACCAGGCCCAGCGCGTAGGCGGCGGAGCTGGCCTTCACCACCGCGTCGGCCTCGTCGAGCACCACCGCCGAGGAGCGGAGCACCGACAGCACGGTGTCCACCCCGCGGGGCAGGGCGGCCTCGGCCCTGTCGGCGGCGCGGGAGGGGCGTTCCAGGTCGCTCTCGCTCCAGCGGAACGCCAGCATGGCGATCACGCCGGTGAGCACACCCGCGATCGCCGCCGCTGCGGCGACCGCCGCGTTCACGTCCATGCCTCCAGGTTAGGCGGGGGCAGGGGGTGCTCCGCAGCCTCCGGAGGGAGACCTGACGCACTGGTCGCCCAGAGTTCACCTTCCGGTCCGTGTCGGTTCACCGGACGGGACCGGTACGGCGGGGGGCGGCGGGCGACAGTGGCTACACCGGACGCCGGGCGGGTAGGACGGACGGCACCTGCAGCACCTGCGTGAACGGCCCGCCCGGGGAACGCCCCCGGGATCCGCCCGGGACCGTCCGTCATCGGAAAGGAAGCACGGATGCGTGACGCGTACCACGAGGAACTCGACTCGATCGGCGAGGACCTGGCGGAGATGGCCCGTACGGTCGGCTCGGCGATGGGGCGGGCGACCGCGTCGATACTCGACGCCGACCTGTCACTCGCGGAGCGGGTGATCGAGTCGGACCGGCAGGTCGACGAGACCCAGCACGACCTGGAGGCCCGGGCCATCGCCCTGCTGGCCCGCCAGCAGCCGGTGGCCACCGACCTGCGGAGGGTGGTGACCTCGCTGCGGATCTCCGCCGACCTGGAGCGGTCCGGCGACCTGGCCAAGCACGTGGCCAAGCTGGCGCGGCTGCGCTACCCGCAGAAGGCGGTCCCCTCCGACCTGCACGCCACCGTCCTGGAGATGGGGCAGCTCGCCCAGCGGCTGATGGCCAAGACCGCCCAGGTGCTGGCCACCGAGGACGTCCGGCTGGCCCTGCAGCTGGAGCAGGACGACGACGCCATGGACACCCTGCACCGCGCCCTGTTCCAGCACCTGATGGACGACAAGTGGCAGCACGGCATCGAGACGGCGGTCGACGTCACCCTGCTGGGCCGCTACTACGAGCGGTTCGCGGACCACGCGGTGTCCGCGGCGCGGCGGGTGGTGTTCCTGGTGACCGGTGAGCACCCGGGCGAGCCCTCGGCGGAGGGCGGCGCGTAACGGGGGCGGAGGCGCGGGCCGTCCCCGGGCCGCCACCGGCCGCGGCTGGTCCCGCGCCCGTCCCGCCCGGGCGCATCCGTGCGCCGTTGATGCGCCGTGCGCCGCGGCGGTGCAATGGGGCGACACCGTTGGACGCTCCTGCTGGACGCCACTGGAGGGATGGACCGAGATGCCCGAGGCCCCCCGTACGGACGACGACCCGACCCGCGCCGCCGGCACCGAGGAGGTGCCGGCCCCGCGCGCGCTGCCACTGCTGGCGGCCTGCGGCTGCGGCTCCGGCTGCGGCTGCGGCTGCCAGTCCGGCGGCCCCTGTCAGTGCGGCTGACGCCACGACACCCGGACGCCGGGCGCGCACGCCTCCGTGCGCGCCCGGCGTCCGTCGTGGCACCCGCGTCCGCCCCGGCCCCGCGCCCTGTCGTAGCACCCGCGTCCGCTCCGGTCCCGCCGTTTGTGGTGGTCCCGGCGGAGGCGGACGATGGGGAGAGGGGAACCGGACGCACTCGACAGGAAGAAGGTGCGCAGCCATGACCCGTTTCATGGATGTCCACCGGAACATGACCGGCATCACCGGACCCGAGCTCGAGGAGGCCCACGCGGCCGACCTGGCGCTGGAGAAGGCGGAGGACGTGCACTTCGAGGGTGCCTGGGCCGGCCCGGAGTCCGGCACGGTGTACTGCCTCTCCAACGGCCCCTCGGCCGACGCGGTGCAGCGCGTCCACGAGCGCGCGGGGCACAAGGCGGACGAGATCCACGCGGTCCCGCTGTCCGTCTGACGTCCGGACACCGATCGTCGCCCGGACACCTCGTCCGTCGACCGCCTCCCGGCCGTCGACCGTCTTCCGGCCGTCGACCGCCGCGCGGAGGTCAGCGGCCGCGCGGGGCGAGCGCCTCCCAGGCCACCGTGACCTCGCCCTGGCGCCACCGCGCGGGCCCGTCCGTCACCGGCCAGTCCGCCGTGAGGTCCCGCACCGCACGGATCCACCGCTGGCGGGCCCCGTAGGAGGCGTACGGCGCGGCGGCCGCCCAGGCACGGTCGAAGTCGCGCAGGAACGCGTGCACCGGCTCGCCCGGCACGTTCCGGTGGATCAGCGCCTTCGGCAGACGTTCCGCCAGGTCGGACGGGCGGTCCAGGGAGGCCAGCCGGGCGGCGAAGGTGACCGTCCGCGGGCCCTCGGGGCCGAGGGCGACCCACACGTGGCGGCGTCCGATCTCGTCGCAGGTGCCCTCCACCAGCAGCCCGCCCCGCGAACCGTGCGGGCCCGCCGGGGCGAGACGGGCGCACAGCCGCGACCACACCTGGGCGACCTGGTCCTCGTCGTACTGGCGCAGCACGTTGGCGGCCCTGATGAGCTGCGGCGGCGCGGGCAGCGGCACCTCGAAGCCGCCGTGCCGGAACTCCAGGCCCTCCCGCTCGTACGGGCGCGCCGCGGCGACCCGCGCCGGGTCGATCTCGATGCCGACCACCGCCGTGCGGGGCGCGGCGGTCCGCAGCCGGCCGAGCAGCTCGACCGCGGTCCACGGCGCCGCGCCGTAGCCCAGGTCGACGGCGACCGGGCGCTGCGCGCGGCGCAGTTCGGCGCCGTGCACGGCCGCGATCCAGCGGTCCATGCGGCGGAGCCGGTTGGGGTTGGTCGTCCCGCGCGTCACCGTTCCCACGGGGCGGGTCGCTGCGCGGGGTGTCATGCCTACGAGGGTACGAAAGCGCTGGTCGGGCCGGAACACGCCGTTCATCCCCCGGCCACACGGCGTAACGTTTTGGCAAAGCCGAAATGACGGGCGTCCCGACGGTGTTCCCCCTCCTGGAGGGTCCACGGCCGCGTACCCACCCGACACCCCTGGAGGACTGCCACGTGAGCCAGTACGTCACCAGGCTCGGGCGTCTCTCCCCGGCGTCGCCGCCGCGGCTGAGGCTGCCGGGCGTGCCCCGCAGGCCGCGCCGGGTCGCCATGCTCTCCGTCCACACCTCCCCGCTGCACCAGCCCGGCACGGGCGACGCGGGCGGGATGAACGTCTACATCGTCGAGCTCGCCCGCCGGCTCGCCGCGCAGGGCGTCGAGGTGGAGGTCTTCACCCGCGCCACCTCCGCCTCGCTGCCGCCGACCGTGGAGATGGCCCCCGGCGTGCTGGTGCGGCACGTGGACGCCGGACCGTACGAGGGTCTGGCCAAGGAGGACCTGCCGGCCCAGCTGTGCGCCTTCACCCACGGCGTGATGCAGGCCTGGGCGGGGCACCGTCCCGGGCACTACGACCTGGTCCACTCCCACTACTGGCTCTCCGGGCACGTCGGCTGGCTGGCCTCCCAGCGCTGGGGCGTGCCGCTGGTGCACGCGATGCACACCATGGCCAAGGTGAAGAACGCCTCCCTCGCCCACGGCGACACGCCCGAGCCGCCGGCCCGCGTGATCGGCGAGACGCAGGTCGTGGACGCCGCCGACCGGCTGATCGCCAACACCGCCGACGAGGCGGCCGACCTGGTCCACCACTACGAGGCCGACCCCGGGAAGGTCGAGGTCGTGCACCCGGGCGTCAACCTGGACCGCTTCCGCCCGGCCGACGGCAGGGCCGCCGCCCGCGCCCGCCTGGGCCTGCCGCAGGACGCCCTGATCCCCCTCTTCGCCGGGCGGATACAGCCCCTGAAGGCCCCCGACGTGCTGCTGCGCGCGGTGGCGGTGCTGCTGGAGCAGCGGCCCGACCTGCGGTCGCGGCTGCTCGTGCCGGTGGTCGGCGGGCCCAGCGGCAGCGGCCTCGCCAAGCCGGAGCGGCTGCAGAAGCTGTCGGCGCGCCTCGGCCTGAACGACGTGGTGCGCTTCCATCCGCCGGTGGGGCAGGACCGGCTCGCGGACTGGTTCCGGGCGGCGTCGGTGCTGGTGATGCCCTCCTACAGCGAGTCGTTCGGCCTGGTCGCCATCGAGGCGCAGGCCACCGGCACGCCGGTGCTGGCCGCCGCGGTGGGCGGCCTGCCGGTGGCGGTGCGGGACGGCGTGACCGGTTTCCTGGTCCGCGGCCACGACCCCGCCGACTACGCGGCCGTGCTGCGGCGCTTCGCCGACGAGCCGGGGCTGACCGCCCGTCTCGGCGAGCGGGCCGCGCGGCACGCCCAGGAGTTCGGCTGGGACCGTGCCGCCGCCGCGACCACCGAGGTGTACTCGGCCGCCCTGCACGCCCACCGCCGTCGCGTACGCTCGGCCCATGGCTGACGCGCGCGAGGTGATCGAGGCGTTCCTGGGGGACGCCGAGCTGGAGTGGGAGTCCCCGGAGCCCGGCAACTTCGTGGTGAAGCTGCCGGGAACGCAGAAGCTGTCGACCACGGTCTCGCTGATCGCCGGCCGGCACTCCCTCTCGCTGAACGCCTTCGTCATCCGCCACCCGGACGAGAACGAGGCGGGCGTCCACCGCTGGCTGCTGGAGCGCAACCTCAAGCTGTTCGGCGTCTCCTACGCCGTGGACCCGCACGGCGACGTGTACGTGACGGCCCGCCTGCCGCTGGCCTCAGTCACCGCGGACGGGATCGACCACCTCCTCGGCCAGGTCCTGGAGGCCGCCGACGGCGCCTTCAACACGCTGCTGGAGATGGGGTTCGCCTCCTCCATCCGCAAGGAGTACGCCTGGCGGGTCTCCCGCGGCGAGTCCACCCGGAACCTGGACGCCTTCGCGCACCTGTTCGACGAGGAGTGACCGACGGCCGGTCCCGGGTCCGGGCGGCGCTGCAGCTGTCCGGGGAGTGACCGACGGGGCGGTCCCGGGTCCGGGGCGGCGCCCTCAGCTGACCGGCGGGGGCGACGTCGACCGGCCGGCGGCCCCGGACCGCGCCGTCAGCTGCCGACCGGGAACGACGCCTGGAACGCCAGGCGGCGGTCGGCGTCCTCACCCACCGCCGTGAGCAGGTCGTCGAGGTCGGCGAACTCCTCCCAGGCCGCCCGGCCGCTCGCCTCCGCGAGCCGGGCCACGACCAGGTCCTCCAGGTCGGGAACGCGCTTGTTCTTCCACGCCTTGTCGGCGAGCGAGACCAGCAGGTCCTCCAGACCGGCCTCCGCCGCCGTCCACGAGGCGTGGGTGGCGGCGAACCGGGCTCGTCCGGCGTCGATCCCGCGGGCGAGCAGCAGGGTGCGCCCGGCCTCCTCGTGGGCGGAGCCGGGGCCGGACAGCTCGGCCCGGTGGACCGTCTTGCCGACGTCGTGCGTCGCCGCCCCGAAGAGCACCGCCTCCCGGTCGAGCGACCCGGAGGGCAGTCGCCGCTCCGTCCACTCCACCAGCGTGTGCACCACGTCGTGCACGGCACGCAGGTGCGCGGCCAGCCGCGGCGGGCAGTCCAGGGCGGTCAGCAGTTCCGCGACGTCGGGCGGCAGCGGGCGCAGGGGCGGGTCGCCGGGCCCCGACATGGCCCGCGCCCGGAGGTCGGCGGTGCTCACCGCGGCGCTCACCGGGGCAGGGACCCGGCGGGGGCGGCGGCGTGCGGCGCCCCGGCCTGCGGGACGTCCGCCTCCATCAGGGGCAGCACCCGGCCCGCGATCGACCCGGACCGGACCACGCCGACGACGCGGGCGCCCATCGCCCGGTAGAACGGCTCGGCGTTCGGGTCGGCGTCGATGGCGAGGCTGCGCATCCCGAGGCGGCGGGCGGTGGCCAGCCCTTCCGCGTAGAGCCGGCGCCCGACGCCCGCCCCCATGGCGGACGGGTCGACGAAGAGCATGTCGAGGCGGCCCCTGGGCGGCGCCCCGTCGATCAGCACGAAGCCGAGCACCCGCCCGGCCGCGTCCTCCGCGACCGTCGCGTTGCCCGGCGTCAGGTCCTCGGGCCTCAGGCGCAGTTCGTCGCGGCAGGCGGCGAGGAAGTCGGCGTCGTACCCCCAGTGCCCCTTGGAACGCAGCGCCAGCTCACTCAGGGCGGGCGCCTCGTCGGCGCGGGCGGGACGGACGCGGAGACGGTCGCCGGACGACATGAGGGACATGCGGACCTCCTGTGTTCGCTGACAGCGTGCCACGGTGGGCGGAACGCGCGGAACGGAACGGAAGTGATCGGAAGCGGAACGGGCCGTGGGCCGCGGGGGCGGGCGGCGAGGGGGACCGGGGGCGGCGAGGGGAGCCGGAGCGGCGGGTCCGGCGGTTCGGCCGTGGCCGTCCGAGGGGCCCATTACTCTCGGGTCATGACACACGAGCGACCCGGCTTCGTCTGCTCGCAGTGCGGCGAGCACCACGCGGGCCCTCCCATGGGTTACTCCACCGAGGCGCCCGACGTCTGGGATCCGCGCTACGCCGAGCGCGAGGACAGCGTGCTCTCCGCCGACCAGTGCGTGATCAAGGGCGAGCACTTCTTCGTGAAGGGCCTGATCGAGATCCCCGTGCGCGACAGCGCCGTGCCCGGGGGCGAGGTCTTCGAGTGGGGTGTCTGGGTCTCGCTCAGCGCCCAGAACTTCCGGCGCTCGGACGAGCTGTGGGAGACCCCCGGGCGGGAGGCGGAACCGCCGTACTTCGGCTGGCTGAACACCTCGCTGCCGCTCTACTCCCCCAGCACCCTCAACCTCCGCACCAACGTCCACACCCGTGAGGTGGGCCGCCGGCCGTACGTCGAACTGGAGCCGACGGACCACCCGCTGGCGGTCGAACAGCGCGAGGGCATCACCCTCGCGCGGGTCCGCGAGATCGCCGAGACCATGCTGCACGGGACCTGAGCCGGCGGCTGCGGCGACCACGGCCGGACGGCTCCGGCACGGCGTCCGCGAACAGGCGTCCAGGGCCCGGTACCGGGGGTCAGGCAACTCCGGGTCAGGCCACTCCGGGCAGGCACCCCGGCTCGGGGAACCCCGGCTCGGGCACCCGACGCAGGCACCCCCCGGGGCACGCACCCCCGCTCAGGCACCCGGCGCAGGCACCCCCCCGGGCACGCACCCCCGCTCAGGCACCCGACGCACGCACCCCCCGGGCACGCACCCCCGCTCAGGCCGCCTCGGCCACCGGCTTCGGCAGGCCGCCGGCCGGAACGGTGACCTCCGCCTCCGGCGGCAGGTTCCGCGTCAGCAGCACATACCCGGCCCCCGCCACCGTGCCCAGCACCGCGCAGCCGCCCCACAGCCAGTTCGCGCCGTACCCGTCGATCACCACGCCCGCGACGAGCGGGGCGACCAAGGCCGCCATCGACCAGGACATGGAGTACATCCCCTGGTACCGCCCGCGCCCCTCGACCGGTGAGAGCCGGACCACCAGGCTGGACTGCGTCGGCGCGTTCAGCATCTCGGCGAACGTCCACACGCACACGGTGAGCACCAGCGTCCCCAGCGACCCGGCGAAGGCGGTCAGCGCGAACCCGTAACCCGCCAGCAGCGCGGCGACGGCCAGCAGACGGCGCGGGTCCCGGTGCTGGATGAGGCGGGTGACCGGGAGCTGCGCGGCGACGATCAGCACGCCGTTGACGGCGATGGCCAGCCCGTACTCCGCCGGGCTGAACCCCTGCCTGCCCATCGCGACGGGCAGGCCCACGTACCCCTGCTGGAAGATCAGCGCGACCACGAACGACAGCCCGACGAGCGACATGAACCGCCCGTCGCCCAGCACCGTGCCGAGCCCCACCCGCGGCCCGCCGACCTTGCCGTCGGCCGCCGTCTCCTGGAGGGCGGACTCCGGCCGCGACTCGGGCAGCTTCACGAACACCACCACGGCGCAGGCCAGCGTCATCACCGCCTCGACCAGGAAGCCCGCCCGGTAGCTGACCTGCGCGACGAAGCCGGCTCCCGCCGCGGAGACGGCGAAGCCGAGGTTGATGGCCCAGTAGTTGAGCGAATAGGCCCGCACCCGGTCCTCGGGCCGCACGATGTCCGCCATCATCGCCTGCACCGCCGGCCGGGAGGCGTTGGACGCCATGCCGACCAGGAAGGCGACGACCGCGATGCTCACCGGATCGCTGACGAAGCCGAGCACCGCCACCGACGCCGCCGTGGACAGCTGCGCGATCAGCATGGTGGACCGGCGGCCGAGGCGGTCGGTCATCACCCCCGCGCCGACCGAGGAGACCACGCCGCCGAGCCCGTGCAGCGCGGCCACCAGGCCCGTGTAGGAGGCGGAGTAACCGCGCTCCAGCGTCAGGTAGAGCGCGAGGAAGGTGGCGACGAAGGCGCCCAGACGGTTGACCAGGGTGCTGACCCACAGCCACCAGAAGGCCGGCGGGAGACCGGAGACGGTCTCCTTCAGAGCACGTCTCGGCGAGACGACGGACAAGGCGGCCTCCACAGGACTGCCGTAAGCGGCGCAGACGGACGGTGCATATTACTTCCGCACGTCGGCCGGGAGCCACCGAATAATGGACGCCTGCGCGACCCCCGCCGCGCTCCGATTACGCTGGGTGCCATGGCCGACGCACCGTACAAGCTGATCCTCCTCCGCCACGGCGAGAGCGAGTGGAACGCCAAGAACCTGTTCACCGGCTGGGTGGACGTGGACCTGACCGACAAGGGCGAGAAGGAGGCGATCCGCGGCGGCGAGCTGATGAAGGACGCCGGGCTCCTCCCCGACGTCGTGCACACGTCCCTCCAGAAGCGTGCCATCCGCACCGCCCAGCTCTCCCTGACCTCCGCCGACCGGCACTGGATCCCCGTCCACCGCAGCTGGCGCCTGAACGAGCGCCACTACGGCGCCCTGCAGGGCAAGAACAAGGCGGAGATCCTCGAGCAGTTCGGCGAGGAGCAGTTCATGCAGTGGCGCCGCTCCTACGACACCCCGCCGCCGGTCCTCGACGCCGACGCCGAGTGGTCGCAGTACAACGACGCGCGCTACGCGACGATCCCGCCGGAGCTGCGCCCGCAGACCGAGTGCCTGAAGGACGTCGTCCACCGGATGATGCCGTACTGGTACGACAGCATCGTCCCCGACCTGCTGACCGGCCGCACCGTCCTGGTCGCCGCCCACGGCAACTCCCTGCGCGCGCTGGTGAAGCACCTCGACGGCATCTCCGACGCCGACATCGCCGGCCTCAACATCCCCACCGGCATCCCGCTCGCCTACGAGCTCGACGCCGAGTTCAAGCCCGTCGTCCCGCACGGCACCTACCTCGACCCGGAGGCCGCCAAGGCCGCCATCGAGGCCGTGAAGAACCAGGGCAAGAAGAAGTAACCCGCCGCAAGCCCCCTGCCCGCGAGGTCGTCGCGAGCAGGGGGCTTGTCGCTGCCCGGGGTTGCCCCCCGGCCGCGCGAGGCGCGTCGGCCCGATCTCCCCTAGGGCGGGCGGAGTCCCGGGAGTTCGCCGTCCGGGGCGGTTGCGGCTCGGGGACACTACCGTGACATTCAGGCGTACAACCGGAAGACCCTGACCGGAGTCGGACTGGTTGAACGCGCGGCGCGTCTCGCGCCCCGCGTCGACCGACCGACCGGAAAGGCATCTCCATGTCTCGAGCACGAGGCGGCGTCCGTTCCACGCGACTGGGCGCTCCCCTTGCCGCCGCGGCGCTGCTGGCCGGCGGCCTGGGCGCCTGGTCGCTGACCACGGCGACGGCCCACGCCGCCCCCGCCCCTTCCGTGGGCGTCCAGGACGACTTCAACCGCGACGGCTACGCCGACCTCGTCGTCGGGGCCCCGAACGCGACCGTCTCGGGCGCGGCCCGCGCCGGCTACGTCGCGGTGATGTACGGGTCGTCCGCGGGCGTCGACACCGCGAAGAAGAAGATCGTGAGCCGCTCCACCAGCGGCGTCCCCGGCGCGGCCACCGCCGGCCAGCGCTTCGGCTCCACCTTCGCCAAGGGCGACCTGGACGGCGACGGCTACGGCGACCTGATCATCGGCGGCGGCACCGCCGGCTCGGTGATCCTGTGGGGCTCGGCCTCCGGTCTCACCGGCGGCACCGCGGTGGCCGGGTACGGGGCCGCTCCCCAGATCGGCGACTTCGACGGCGACAAGAAGGCCGACCTGGCCCTGTTCTCCCAGCAGGAGGTCAGGGGCGACGACCCCAGTGGCGCCCCGGCGACCCTGTGGAAGGGCCCGATCACCCGGGCCGGCGCCCCGGCGGCCGTGCTGCCGCTCCTCGACAAGTCCCTGTGGTGGGGGTACGACGCGGAGGACAGGTCCTGCGCCGACGTGAACGCCTGCGAGGACGGTCCCGCCTCGATCACCGGGCCGGTCAGGGCCGGCCAGGTCGGCGACGTCAACGGCGACGGCCGCGACGACATCGTCCAGTGGCATTACACCGGTGACGGCACCTGGGGCAACCGCCTGCTGCTGGGCGGCGGCGCCACCGGCTTCACCCGCGGCTGGGTGCCCGGCGACTCCACCACCAGCACCCCCGCCGGCACCGGCATCGGCGACATCAACGGCGACAGCTACGACGACGTCGTGGTCGGCGCGGAGGACTGGTCCGACAAGGTGCGGATCTCCTACGGCTCGGCCTCCGGCCTCTCCGAGGCGAAGACCGTGCTCCTCGACCAGGACTCGCCCGGCATCCCCGGCGCCCAGGAGGAGGGTGACCTCTTCGGTTCCTCCGTCTCGGTCGCCGACATGACGGGTGACGGGTACGCCGACATCGCGCTCGGCGTCGCGGGCGAGGACATCGGCACGATCGAGGACGCGGGCGCCGTCGTCCTGGTGCCCGGCAGCGCCGCCGGCGTCACCGGCGCGGGCGCCAAGGCCGTCAACCAGGACACCGCCGGGATCCCCGGCGTCGGGGAGGCCGGCGACATGTTCGGCGTGTCCACCGCGCTCCTGGACATGAACGGCAACGGCTTCCGTGACCTCGCCGTCGGCACGACCGCCGAGAACAGCGAGAACGGCGCCGTGTGGCTGCTGCGCGGCGGCTCGGCCGGCCTGTCCACGAAGAACGCGTACGCGTTCGGCGCCAAGGACATCGGCGCGGCCTCCACCGACGCCTGGTTCGGCTTCTCCCTGCGCTAGGCGGCCTCGGCACTCGGAGCACGGGAGCACGGAGAGTCGGAACGCGAGGTCGAGGGGCCGGGTCCGCCGCCGGCGCGGCGGGCCCGGCCCTTCGACCGTCTCGGCGTCACCGCCGGCCCGGCCCCCACCGGCCCGCCGTCACCGCGGCCAGGGACGCGGACACGGACACGGACACGGTCACGGACGTCACTGCACCACGACGTTGTCCCCGGACGACGTCGACGGCCCGGTGGTGGTGTTGCCGTAGTACGCCCAGCGCCACGTACCCGTCCTGGAGGCCGTCACGGTCGTCCTGAGATCGCCCGAACTGTTCGCGTACACCTTCTTCACCGTGGTGTAGGAGGTGGCGCCGGAAGCCTTGAACTGCAGGCTCACCAGGCGGCCTCCGTAGGAGGCGTACTTCCTGGTCTCCCAGTTGGCCCGGGTGACCTTCCCGGTCACGGTGATCGTCTTGCCCTTGGCCACCGGTTCGGGCGAGGCGTTGACGGTCAGGCGGGAGTTGCGCTTGACGTGGACCGTCAGGCCCTCGTCGTCGGTGTCGCCGCCGTCGTCGTCCTTGAAGTACACCTCGGCCGCGACCTTCCAGGCCCCGGCCTCACGGTTGTACATGTCCCAGACGCTCGGGTCGAAGATCATCTTCTCGTCGAAGTCGCAGACGCCCGCGCTCACCTCGATGCAGTCGCTCACGTCGATGGCGTGCCACAGCTGCTCACCGTTGTCGCGGTACAGGTACACCGCCGGCCACTCCCACGCCCGCGTGGTCGCCATCCGGAAGGTCACGGGCACCGCGACCTCGTTCGACACCCCGACCACGATCGGCTTGCCGCCGTTCACCTGGACCCGCGTGAACGAGACCCCGCCCTCGGCCGCCCCGGCCGGCACCGCGGCCACGGCCGTGAACACCACCGCCGCACCGCCGACCACAGCGGCTCTCCAGCTCTGCTTCCCCACCTGATCCCCTATCTCCGTACGCCGTCGCACCGAAGGCGCGTCCTTCCAGCGTCCTACAGACGGCTGACAACCACATGGGGTTGTACACCGGCGCCCCACCAGGGGCATCGGCCGGCCTCCTGCCGCCCCCGGATCCCCCGGATCCCCCGGGAAGCGTTCTTCCGGCACTCCCTGACCGAACGTCACCCGAACGGACTCGCGCTCCGGGAACGATCGCTCCGTACGGTTCGTCACACCCCCTGAGGGAGCGTCACGCGCGGCCGCCAGGAGGGGACGGGCGGTCGCGCCCAGGGGTGGCCCGGGGCCGTACGGGGCGGCGGTCGGCACGTCCGACCGCGGTCCGCTCGGCACGACCTCTGTCGCTTTGCCCGTGCGGCATGGCAGCATCCCCCAGGAGTGTCCGATGTTACCGACGGTAAGACAGGTGGGAGGCGACCCATGGCAGCAGGCAGAGGAAGAGGCGGACGCGGCCCGAGCCGCCGCGGGCTGATCGTCACGGCCGTGGCGCTGGTCTGCGCGGTCACCGCGGTGGGCGCGCCGGGCGTGGCGGGCGTGGCGTACGCGGGCACCCACGTGCCGGCCTCCGTGAGCGCGGCCGACGACCCCGCGCCCGTTCCCGCCAGCACCGCGCAACTGGAGGCGGTCCGCGAGCAGCTCGACACCCTCTACCGCGACGCCGCCCGCGCCACCGACGCGTACAACGCGGCCGAGGAGAAGGCGAAGGAGCAGTCCCGGGAGATCGCCGGGATCACCGACCGGATCTACGACGTCCAGCAGCGGCTGGACGACCTGCACCAGCGGGCCGGAGCCGCCGCCCGCGCCCAGTACCGGGGAGCCGGGCTGCCTCCGGAGGCCCGGCTCTGGCTGAGCGACGACCCCGAGGACTTCCTCGACGGCGCCCGGCGCGTGCGGGAGGGCGAGAAGGCCGCCAAGGGCGTGCTCGCGGAACTCACCGAGTCCAAGGGCGAGCTGAAGAAGCTGGAGCGGGAAGCCTCCACGCGGTACGAGAAGCTCGAGAAGCAGCGCAAGGCCAAGGACAAGGCCCGCGAGAAGATCGAGAAGCAGGTGAAGCAGGCGGAGGAGCTCGAATCACGCCTGGAGAAGGAGGAGCGGGAGCGGCTCGCCGAGCTGGAGGCCGAGGCCGCCCGCCGGTCCCAGGCCGCCTGGGTGGGCTCCGGCGTCCTCGCCGGCCTCGACGACGCCACCTCCGACTCCGCCCGCCGCGCCATCGCCTACGCCTCCGAGCAGCTGGGCAAGCCGTACGTGTGGGGCGCCGAGGGCCCCGACTCCTTCGACTGCTCGGGCCTGACCTCCCAGGCGTGGGCCGCGGCCGGGTACGGCATCCCGCGGACCTCGCAGGAGCAGTGGCGGCGGCTGCACCGGGTGCCCGTGCAGCAGATGCGCCCCGGCGATCTGATCATCTACAACAGCGACGCCACCCACGTGGCCATGTACCTGGGCGACGGCCTGATGATCCACGCCCCGCGCCCCGGCCGTTCGGTGACCGTGGCCGGCGCGGGCACCATGCCGATCCTGGGCGTGGTGCGCCCCGACCCGAAGCAGCCGAGCACCGCGGCCGCACAGGCCGGCGGCCGGAAGGGCGACAGCGGGAAGGGCGAGGGACAGAAGGACGGAAAGAAGGACTGACACACCGGAACACCCCCTTCCGGTGCGGGAGTAGGCGGAGTGACGCATTCCACCTCCCCCGCCCTCCGGCCGGCCTCGGCGCGTGACGTTCGTCATCCCCGCCGAGGCCGCCGTCTCGTCCGAAAGCGCTCCTGAACGCGGCATTTGACGCTGCCGGACGCACCCTCCCGAGGGCGTTGCGGCATTCCGTTGTGCCCTTGTGAGCCGCTAAGGTCCCCACTCGGCGGGCGTCGAACCCTCTCGGCCCCGCCGCTCCGGGGGGAGGGAAGGAAACCGAACCCATGTCGATGCACATACCGCGGCCCCGGGCGGTCCCGCCCGCGGAGAGCGATCCGGCGTCGGACCCCGGCGCCCGGGCGTACGGCGCCCCCGCCGAGGAGGGCCCGCGCGCTCCGGGGCCGGCCGGCGCCGCGTCCGTCGCGGCATCGGCGAACCCGTCGGCGGACGACCCGCACCGCACCGCCCCGAACCACGAGGAGCACACCTCGCCGGACAATCCCGCGTCCAGCGCCCCGGCGGCCGAGAAGGCCCCCACCCCGGCGCAGCTGACGCTGCTGCTGATCGAGGCCGACCCGGGCGGCTCCGCCGTCGTGACCGAGCTCCTCGGCTCCGACGGCAGGCCCGTGCGGGTCCGCACCGCCCGCAACCTCACCGAGGCGGAGCGGCTCCTGACCGACGACGTGAACTGCATCCTGCTCGACCTCGACCTCCCCGCCCCCGGCCGGACCGCCCCGTCGCAGGACGGCGCGGCCGAGGACGAGCTGGCCGTGCTCAAGCACGTGCTGCGGATCGCGCCCCGGCACGCGGTGCTGGCGCTCACCAGCTCGGGTGACGCCGAGCGGCGCGGACCCGAGGCGGTCCGCGTCGGCGCCCAGGACTACCTGGTGCGCGACGAGCTGGACGGGCGGCTGCTGCGCCGCGCGATCCGTTACGCGGTGGAGCGCAAGCGCTCCGACACGGCGGAGCGGCGGCTGACCGAGTCCCGGCTGCGGGCCCAGGAGAACGCCCGCCTGGAGCGCGGGCTGCTGCCCACGCCCATCCTGGACGGCTCCCTGCTGCGGTTCGCGGCCCGCTACCGGCCGGGCCGCTCGCGCGCCCTGCTGGGCGGCGACTTCTACGACACGGTGCGCACCCCGGACGGGGCGGTGCACGTGATGATCGGCGACGTGGCCGGCCACGGCCCCGACGAGGCGGCGCTCGGCGTGGAGCTGCGCATCGCCTGGCGCGCCCTGACACTGGCCGGGCTGAGCGGTGACGACCTGCTCGCCACGCTGCAGAAGGTGCTGGAGCACGAGCGGCACAGCGAGGAGACCTTCGCGACCCTCTGCCAGGTGGACATCGCGCCGGACGGGCGCAGCGCGGGGGTGTGCCTGGCGGGTCACCCGCCGCCGCTGATCGCCCGTCCGGGCGAGGGCGCCCACCTGCTGCCCTACGAGGAGAACGGCCCGGCGCTGGGGCTGCTGACGGACGCGCGCTGGCCGCGCACCGAGATGTGGCTGGGCGACGCGTGGAGCCTGATGCTCTACACGGACGGCCTGATCGAGGGCCGGGACGGCGGCGGCCAGGGCGAGCGGCTGGGCGAGGACGGCATGGCGGACCTGGTCCGTCACCACCTGGCGGCCGGCCTGAGCGGCGAGGTCCTGCTGCGCGAGACGCTGTCGGAGGTCCGTTCGCTCAACGGCGGCGAGCTCACCGACGACGTGGCCGTCCTGCTCCTCGAGCGGGGCTAGGCCCTGTCCGGCGGATCACGCACCGGGGTCGCGGGGCCTGGCCGAATCCGCGGTCGCGACGCCGGGAAGCGCTCCTGAGCCGACCCGGTCGCGGACCCTGGGTCACAAGTGTCCTGGGCCGTCCGCCGCGGTGCTCCGTGGCCGGGTCACGCCCTCCGGCCAGGTGGACGTCCGGATCTCCGTGACCGAAGGCGCGGAGGCGGACGGCGGCCTCGGCCTGCCGGAGCCTTCGCCCGTCTTCGCCCGCCGACCACGCCGCAGCGTGAGCCGGGCGTCACCCGTCGGCGTTCCGACGGCGCCCGGTCCGCGGCCGGCCCGGCCACGGCGGGCCCGGCCACGGCGGGCCCGCGCCGCACTCTGCCCGGCCCCGCCCCTCACGGCGGGTGCGCAGTCCGTCACCCGATCGCCACCTGACCGACACCCAAGCGCCCCATGTTCATGCCAAGGTGCTCGAGGTTCCTCCGTCAACACGCGTAGATCGGACTCCGCATGCTCGCGATACGCATCCGCGCCCGTCACCGCAGAGCGCTGGCCCTCACCGTCGTCGCCCTCCTCGCCGGCCCCTCACTGGCCGCGGCGCCGGCCACGGCGACCACCACGGACTACGACGCGACGTACTACAAGGCGGCGATCGGGAAGTCCGGGACGAGCCTCAAGTCCTCACTGCACACGATCACCCGCAGCCAGACCAAGATCTCCTACTCGGCCGTGTGGGACGCGCTGAAGGTCACCGACCAGGACCCGTCGAACAGCGCCAACGTCATCCTGCTGTACTCGGGCGCGTCCCGCAGCAAGTCGCTCAACGGCGGCGACACCGGCGACTGGAACCGGGAGCACGTCTGGGCCAAGTCCCACGGGGACTTCGGCACGGCCACCGGTCCCGGCACCGACCTGCACCACCTGCGCCCCGAGGACGTCCAGGTCAACAGCATCCGGGGCAACAAGGACTTCGACGACGGCGGCAGCACCGTCTCGGGCGGCGGCGGCAGCCTCACCGACTCCGACTCCTTCGAACCGCGCGACGCCGTCAAGGGCGACGTGGCCCGCATGATCTTCTACATGGCGGTCCGCTACGAAGGGGACGACGGCTGGGCCGACCTGGAGGTCAACAGCAGCGTGAACAACGGCAGCGCCCCGTACATGGGCAAGCTCGCCGTCCTCAAGGCGTGGAACGACGAGGACCCGCCGGACGCCTTCGAGGAGCGCCGCAACCAGGTCATCTACGACACCTACCAGCACAACCGCAACCCGTTCGTCGACCACCCCGAGTGGGTCGAGGCGATCTGGTAGGGCCGCGCAGGGGTGCCCCCTCCGGCGCCGGCTCGACGCCGGAGGGCTGAGCGCCTCGCGGCAGGACGCCCGGAGCCTCAGCGGCCGCCGTTGTACGGGCCGTAGGGGCCGTCGCTGCTGGAGCCGCCCCGGGTGCGGTTGCGCCCGCCGCCCGGGAGGTTCCGCAGGGCGGGACGCACGTCGACCATGTACACGATCGTCGCGATCAGACCGATGATCGGCAGGAACGACAGGATCGGGAAGATCAGGTTCACCACGAAGGCGAGCCCCAGGATGATCAGCCAGAACGGCTTGGTCTTCTTGTCGGCGGCCCGGTAGCCGTCCTCGCGGCGGATCGCCGCGTCCACCAGCGCGAAACCGCTGAACACGATCAGCGCCAGGTTCAGCAGATACAGCAGGTTGCTGAAGCCCTGCATCAGCACAACGTCCACCACCAGTCTCAGGTCGCCCGGGCCCGGGAGCGGGTCCTGGGGGAGGTCCTGTCAGCCACGGTACTCGTCTCCCGCCCGTGGACCGTTCTTAAAGACTGAGTGGGAGCGAGCCCTGGGCCCAGGGCTCGTGCTCAGTCGCGTGTCCCGAACGGTGTTGGGCACGCTGGTCGCCCGCTTTCGCCTCTGTGTCTGGCGGGA
Source organism: Streptomyces fragilis (assembly GCF_003112515.1). Lineage (GTDB taxonomy): Bacteria > Actinomycetota > Actinomycetes > Streptomycetales > Streptomycetaceae > Streptomyces > Streptomyces fragilis. The sequence continues at coordinate 400,828 of NZ_BEVZ01000001.1, forward strand.
CGAATCGTGTCCGTTGTCCAGGGATCGAGGGGCGGGTTTCCTCACGCCCTCGTGCACTCGGTGTGGCCTGGGCGGCTCGATGTCCGTATCCATCACTCTGGTGGATACGGGGCGTTGCCGTCCGACGCCGGACCGGGTGTCCGAGGGCGCGTCGTCCGATGGCGATGGCCGCGGCGTCGTGCCGGGTCATCTCGCGATTCGCTGTGGTGAGGGGTTTCTGCCAGTGCTGGGCGCCCCATTGTGAGGTGTAGGCGGGGTCGACGGCGACGATGGTGAGGCGGTGTTCGGCGGCCATGTTCACGATCCGCGCCTTCAGCCGACCGGTCGGGATGCCGGAGACCGTCTGCCGGAAGCGTTTGCGGCGTCCGTGTTTCTCGCGGGTGGTGCTGTCGGAGAAGTGGAGGTCCTCGATCGCCACCGCCCCCACACCCGACCGCACCGCCCAGTGCATCAGGCGGGTCAGAGCGTGCCGCAACTGCGCGTCCCGGTGGGACGCTGGTCCGGTGAGGTCGTAGTCGAACCGGCGCGGCTCACCGACCGGGTTGCCGTGCGCGTCCAGGCGATAGGCCGCGAGGTGGTCGGCGTTCATGTCGACACCGATTACCCCGTGGGCGCGTGCCGTCTCCAGGGGTACGGTCTGGACGGCGGGGCGTTTCCAGGATGCGGTGAGGTACCAGCGGTCCCGGACCGGATCGTGGCGAATCTCGTAGGCGACGGCACGGTTGCTTGAGACACGGTCGGCCCACTCCTCACCCCGATGCCGGAACTCGACCCGGCCGGTGAGGACGTACCGGCCGTGCGGGGCGTTGGCCAGGTGCTCCAGCGGCCTGGGCAGTTTGACGCTCACCTCGCCGTCCGGGGTGACGCGGATGGTCTCGTTGCCGAACCGTTTGCCCGACTCACCGTCCGCCGAGAAAAACGCCCGCGCCGCCTCCCACCGCACCCGCCACCCGTATTCGGTGAGTCCGGCCTCCTCCAGATGATGGCGGGTCGTGGCCAGGCGTTTACCGCCCCGCACCACACGGACCCGGCCCGTCTCCCAGTCCGCCGCCACCTGCGTGTGCCGGGCCTCCAGCACTCGCAGCCGCTGCGCCTTGGCCCGCCACTCCCGCGCGGACTGGTAACCACCCGGAGCCCGCTTGCTGCCCTTGGCGCCGAGGGGCTGGGCCAGGCGGTGGCGGATGACCTTCATGGTGGTCTCGAGCCGGTGGAGGTGGGCGGCCTGGGCGCGGCGCGCGAGGGCGTACTGGTCGTGGGTGGACTTGGTGATCGCACCCGCCCACCGGGACGAACACGCCGCCGTCAACGCCTGCTTGCGCACCGCCCACGACCGGTTGTTCCGCTCAAACCCCGCCTGCGCGTACACCCGCAGATCACGCGAGGCCAGCGAACCCAGATGACCACCGACCAGCCGCAGCACCTCCACGTCCTGGCCATTGAGGTCCTTCAGCCGGGTCCGGATCGCGCACCCGGTGCCCTCCCGCACCACGAACGGCGCACGCAACGGCTGGGATGCCGCCACAGCCGACGACACGCCACGCACCCCGCGACCGCCCTCAACCGCCCCAACCAGTCCCATGCACCGGAAACGACACACACTCGCACACGGTTACGCGCACCCGAATAGGTTCACGAGCCAACAGTTCCGAACCCCTACGGCTGTCCGTGGACCCTTACCCGGCGGGCGGGCCGGGCACCCCGGGGGCGCCCGGCCCTGCCGCGCACGGCCGGCTGCGACGGCCGTGCGGGTCGCTCACTCGGCGGGCGGCGTGGCCTTCTTCGCCGTGCGGCGGGCCGGGGCCTTCCTGGCCGGGGCCGCCTTCTTCGCGGTGGCCTCGGCAGCGGGCTCCGTGGCCGCCGCCCCGTCCTTCGCCTCCGCCGGCTCGTCCGGCGCGGCGGGCGGCTGCGCCACCGGGGTCTCGGCGGGCGCCGGCTTCGAGGCCCGCGGCTCGACCGCCGCGGCGGCGTCGACGATGCCGTCCGCCGCCTCGCCGCGCCAGACGCGGACCGCCTGCTCGCCGTGCTCGGCGACCCGCTCGTAGGTCTCGCGGGCCTTGACCGCGTACTCCAGCGCCCGGCCCACGCCGCGCAGCGCCAGGCCCTGCGCGGTCTCGCCGAGCTTCTTCAGGTCGGGCTCGAGGCCGGACACGACCTCGGAGACCTTGGTCTGGACGACCGTGGTGGTCTCCTTGACCCGGGCCACGGCCTTCTCCTTCACGGCCTCGGGGTCGGCGGCCTTGACCGCCTCGATCCGGGCCGGGGCCTCCGCCCGGATCTGCTCGACCAGGGCGGGCACCTTCCGCGCCTGCTGCAGGGCCAGGTCGGCGGTGCCGGCGGCGAAGTAGAGGGGCGTCGGGTCGCTGAGGGTCTTGCGCAGGTCGTCGGTGATGGCCATGACGATGGTCCTTCCCGGATCGCTTACTTCTCGAAGTCTGGTGGTGCGGGGGGCGTGCCCTCGCCGTCGGCCGGACGAGGTCCGCCCGCGGCCGCCTCGTCCGCGCCGTTCTCGTGGCGGAACGCGTCGTAGATCTGGATCAGCGCCTGCTTCTGCCGTTCGGTGAGGGCGGGGTCGGCGAAGATGACGGCCCGGGTGTCCGGACCGTGCGTCCCGTCGTCCGCAGTGCCGCTGCCCCGTTCGGCGTCGAGAATGCCCGCCCGGACGTAGAGGGTCTCGGCGGAGATCCGCAGCGCCTTGGCGACCTGCTGGAGCACTTCGGCGCTGGGCTTGCGCAGGCCTCGCTCGATCTGGCTCAGGTAGGGGTTCGACACCCCTGCGGCGTCGGCCAGTTGGCGCAACGACAGCTGCGCGTTGCGCCGCTGCTCGCGCAGGTACTCCCCGAGACCACCGACGTTGAGCGATGCCATGACCACACCGTGCCACCTGGCGCTAACTTTTGCAAGCGCCCCGCTAACAGGCCCGCGCGCACGGTTCGCGGACCGGCCTGTGACTTCACCCGATAGGTGTCACCTTCCAGGGATTCTTGTCACCAGTCCCCGCGTACGGCCGGTCATCCTCGGGACTGGGCGTCCGCTTGAGCAGAAGCCGACAGATCTCGTTGTCGCCCAAAGACCGCTCGTCGCGCACGAGCATGGTGATGGGCCGTACGACCGAGGTCGGCCCCCGCTCCGAGGGGAAGCGCGTGAACGAGGATCAGATGCCGGACTGCCTGGGCTGCTCCGACGAACCGAGCCGCCAGGCCGTCGTGTTCCCGACCGGTCCGGCCGATGACGCCCGCGCAGACTCGCCCACCGGCCTGTACGCCGATCGAGCACGGTGGTGCCAGCCCTGCTGGGTCTACCAGGGCCCGTTCGACCGGTTCCACCTCCTGTACAGCCGACGCCTGCGTAGGTACATCGGCGGAACGCTGCGTCACCTGCCGTTCGAGCAACGCGAGAGGGCCGTGGACGAGGTCGCGGCGGAGACCATGGCCGTCCTGTGGGAGAAGCGCGAGAAGCTGAAGAAGCCCGAGCGTGCCATGTACCAGGTGGCCAAGAGGACGGCCTGGAGGCGTTACCCCCTGGAACGGAAGGAGACTCCCGCCGACTTGGCGGAGATCGAGGAGGCCACGGAGGATCCGATCGACGCGCTGGTCGACCGGATCCTTCTGGAGGAGGAACTGGCCAAGCTCCCGGAGAAGGAACGTCGGTACCTGTACGAGCACAAGGCACTCGGTGAGACCGCCCAGAGCGTGGCGGACGACTACGGCGTTGCCAAGGGGACAGTCACCCAGAGCACCCGGCGTGGGCTGGAGAAGATGCGGCCGGCCTTCGAGTACATCCGCTTCCTCACGATCCTCGCCGAGGTCGTCCGGGTGATCAGTCACTGGTTGTTCGAGTGACCCGGCGAGCCGCCCTCCCCGTACGCAGTGATGGCCAGCACACGCCGGGTCGGGTGCATGCTGGCCATCACGTCGCTGGTGGCGGGTCAGCGCTGCCTGCGGGCCTGGGTGACGATCCGTTTCCAGGTGCTGAGGCCTCCGCCGTGACGCTCGGCGAGGACGGCGGCGGTCTCCCCGCTTCCGGCCGGGCTCGGCGGCCAGGGCGACCCGAGGGTCCGGCGCCGGCGGGCGGCTGGCCACTCCGGCCCGCGGGCCGGAGTCGGCGTACTCCCACAGTTGGCACCGGGTGAGGTACTCGCGCGCCCAGCCGCTCTCCAGCTCCTCGGTTCGCACGTGGGCGGGCCAGTCGCGGTGGGTTTCGCGGTAGTGGCGATCGCGCTGATGTCGATCCCGAGCAGCCTGGCCTGGTCCGCCGGGGGGAGCTCCTCGTCGGGGTTGCCGCTGACTCGCACCCGGCCCGCTCGACAGCTCGGCCCGGGTGGCGTACAGCCGTCCGTCGATGAGTGATCACACTGACGGCCCCCGACTGTCAGTGGCGCGTGCTTCTCTGTAAGCACTTCCATCTTCGATGGGAAGATGCGCGAGAAGAGGGCGTATGGCCATCTCCGACACAGAACGTTTGAAAGCTTGGGTCCGCGCCGGGGGGCGCTGTGAGTTCTGCGGCAACTACCTGCTCGAAGGCAAGCTCACGTACAAGGGCTTCACCCTCGGGGAACTAGCCCACATCGTGGGCCGAGACGTAGCACCTGGCTCTCCGCGAGGCATGGACCCGCTCCCAGAAGACAAGCGGGACCTCGCTGACAACCTGATGCTTCTGTGTCGAGGTGAGCACAATGAGATCGACCGCAGGGGGTCACTCGACCTCATGACGGTGGAGCGCTTGCGGGCGATCAAGCGCGAGCGTGAGGCTTGGATCCGGCGCATGACTGGTCTCAGTCCTCAGAATGGAACCGCGGTGATCCGGTTGATCGGACCGGTACGTGGCTACGAGGTTGAGCTGACCAAGCCGACGGCCGCCGAAGCGGTGATCCGCTCAGAGGAGCGGTTCCCGGACTTTCCATTGAGCCTGCACGGTGACGGCTTCGAAATCGACCTCCGTAACGTGATCGGAGAGGAGGAGGGCGAGCCAGCCTACTGGGAGCAATGCAAGCGGCAGATCGATCGAATCCTTGAGCATCGGCTCGCTGAGGCACTGCGCGAGGACGCCGTACACCACGTCAGCGCCTTCGGATTCGCGCGTCTGCCATTGCTCGTCTACTTCGGCTCTCGCCTCGACGACACCTTTGCCGTGACCATCTATCAACGTCACCGCAGCACAGAGGCATGGAACTGGCCCGACAACCCGGCGCCTGGCACCAGCTTCACCACCACTCCACCGCAGAACCTCCCACAGGGCGCCAAGGAGGGGGTCCTGGTCCTCAACGTCTCCGGGTCCATCCAAGCAGACGAACTTCCCGAACGTCTAAAGGAACTACCGCGCTGGGTAATCAACCCTGCTGGCAAGGTGCCCTCAGTTGATGTAATCGACTCCCTCGAAACGCTGAGCGAATTCACAAACTCGCTGCGCTCGATGCTCTCCTCCTTGGAAGCCCAGCACAAGCACATACAGACCCTGCACGTTCTGGCCGCAGCTCCGGTTTCGGCAGCCGTAGCTTTGGGACGAGTCCATGACGCTCATGTGCACCCGAAGATGGCCATCTACGACCGGACTGACGGACGCTACACAGTCGCGCTGGAGATCTCATGAAACTACTGGCCTACTTCAGTGCATTCCTTGCAGACACTGTGAACCTCAACCAGACACGTCTCGACCAACTCAACGACCGTGTGAACGCGATTACATCGACCCTGAAGTCCGACAGCCAGATCGGCGACCTCTACAAGACGCACATCCCGCAGGGGTCTTGGGCTCACCGCACCATCATCAAGCCATTCAACAATCACGAGTTTGACGCAGACTTTCTCCTTCACATGGATGAGGTGGAGGACTGGAAGCCCAAAGACTACTTGCGGGAGGTCCGGGCTGCGTTCAAGCGGTCCACCAACTACAAGTCGAAGATCACCAAGAAGAACCGGTGCTGCCGCATCGTCTACGCGGGCGATTGCCACGTCGACGTGGTGCCCTACATCACTCTGTCGGACGGCCGCGAAGTCATCGTCAACTATGCCGAGAATGAATTCGAGGATACCAACCCTCAAGGATTCACCGACTGGATGAAAGAGAAGGACAGTCTGGCCAACGGACAGCTGCGTCGCGTCATCAGACTGCTGAAGTACATCCGAGATTTCAAGCAGACCTTCAGCGTACCTTCTGTCATTCTCACGACTCTGCTCGGCGAACGCATCCAAGCCTGGCACGAAGCTACGCGCTACAGCGACACTCCCACAGCTCTCAAGACGATTCTGGCCGACCTGAGCGCTTGGCTAGACCAGTACCCGCTTATGCCGCCCCTCACCGACCCGAGTTGCCCCGAGACGACGTTCAATCATCGCTGGAACCAGGAACAATACGAGAACTTCCGTAAGAAGATCAACCTGTATAGCTCATGGGTGACCGAGGCCTATGACGAGGAAGATAAAGCGCTGAGTCTTGCAGCGTGGCAGCGTGTCTTCGGTAACTCGTTCCAACAACCCAGCTCGGCACAGAAGTCCCTGACAGCATCTGCGAGCATTCAACCAACTCGCGAGACCCGTGCCCCACATGAGCAGTACATCGAAGAGTTTGGTTTCAGCTGGCGAGGAGGATACAAGGTACGGATCAACGCCCAGGTGCTCCCAAAGAGCGGATTTCGTCACGGTCCCCTGCGTCGCCTCCGACGAGTGAGCGTCCTTCAGAGTCTGCGCTTCACCATCACAACCGACGTACCGGAACCGTACGACCTCTATTGGAAGGTCAGGAACCGCGGCCCCGAAGCCGCCGCGCTTGATCAACTCCGAGGCGAGATCATTTTCGATGAGGACCGAAGCAGAACCCGCAAGGAGTCGACTTCTTGGAAAGGCCAACATTATGTGGAGGTCTACATCGTCAAGAACGGTCGGGTCCTAGCCACCGATCACCACGACGTCGTCATCAGCTGAGCTAAGAATCGGGATGGGCAACTCGGCCAGTTCCGGCTATCTACTTGCCTAACGACTAACGAACTCTGGAAGATCACCCTGACCAGACGCCCGCAGCGCCGCTCTTCCCGACTGCGGCGGTTCTGCGCTGCGGCTGGGGCCGGGGACACCCCTTGCCGTCCTGCGTGGCCTCGTTGATGTCGCTGATGGGCTTGGCGCCGACGTGGGAGTCTCGAATCGTGCGAGGCCCTGCAGGCCATCCGATCGCCTCGGGCCGAAGTCCGTGCTCGCGCCTGGTCGTTGGCCGGCAAAAACGCCCCCGACGCCGAAGGCCACGTCGTAGTCGATCTCAACGGCGTCTCTATGACAGCTCACTCCGACAAGGAGGAAGCGGCCGCGACCTGGGATAACACCTGCGCGCATCACTCGCTGATGGCCTTCCTCGGCCATGGACCGAGCTGTACCCGGTGAGCCCCTCGCCGCCCTCCTCATGCCCGAAACCCGGGCTTCAACACGACAGCCGACCACGTCGCTACCGCCCAACTCGCCCTGGCCTAACTGCCGAAGCACTGCCAGCGAGGTCGGTCAAAGCAAGCAACTGCGCTCATCCCGCGAGCGCACGTAGGCTGATGGCTGTGAGAGGAAACGAGACCCGCAGTCGCTTCGTGAACCGAGCCGCTGGCAGGCTATGGAGTGGCCAAGGGCGCCTTGATCTTCCCGACGTAATTAACTTTCGAGACCTGCAGCCCTTTTGGAGCGAATATCGTTCCGAAATTCTCGATTTCCTCGATCAACACGACTACACGCCAGCTTCCATAAGCCTAGTTGAGCATCCGAAGAATTACTTGGCAACTCGACCATTGGCCCGACTTTCAGTCCAGGATCGACTCATTTACGAGGCCCTGGCATTTGAAGCTTCCGAGTTTATCGATCCCCTGCTCTCGAAAGCAGTCTATAACCATCGTTCCAAAAAATTAGCGGTCCATTCCTCCTGGGACTGGAAAGCTATGCGAACTGAGGCTCGGCGAGTTCTTTCTCACAACAAAGAGCTCGTAATGGCACAGACCGACATAGCGTCTTTCTATGAACACATAGATATCGGGGCGCTGCTCATGGATCTGACATCAGCAGGGGTCCCCAGCTCCGTTGCAACGAAAATACACAGCTTCTTGGAAGGATTTGAGAGCCAATGTCACACTTGGGGACTCCCCCAGGGATCCGCCGCATCGGGGATACTTGCGAATGCCTATCTACTCCCGATTGACAACTTTATTCAGCAGTTCAACATAGATTTCCTTCGGTACTCTGACGATATCTACCTCTTTGATGTCAATGAGGAGCGCCTACGCTCGATACTGCAGCACGTAAATCGAGCGCTAAGAGCGCGCAGACTGAACATGTCAGCCACCAAGACGCGAATCTATGCGCGGAGCGAGGCTGAATCACATCTCGACGACAGTCGCAGCGACGGAATCCTGTACGACCTTACCCTACGCAAGCCAGATGCGATAAAGCAGTTGCGTCTATTTTTCAGAGATGCTATTGCCGAAAGCCCGGCAAATGAGCGTAACATCAAGCTATCACTCCCCTACCTAGGCAAAAGAAGTGATGATTTCGCTTTCACCTGGGCCGTGGGCAACCTGAAGGAATGGCATCACATTTCGCCGCGCATCCTACGCTACATGGAAAGCGTGAAAGGCAAAGAAGATGAACTTAAGCAACTCCTAGAGGGCCTACTGGAGAGCGTTCCGACCGTTGACTACCCATTGCTAGAGCGCAACATATTTGAGACCTCGATGCGTTGCGGAATCCGCTCTCCAGTGTTGCTTTCGTGGGCGTGGAGAATAGTTAGAGATAGAAACCGAACTAGCTACCCGCGCGAGTTCGCCGCACGATATATAGGCCTTCTGGGCGCCTCCAACGACGGACAGCTTCTGAAAATGGAGTACGAGGGCGAGTACGATATTGACGTAAGAAGAGCCCTTCTTGTGGCCATGCATGAGGCCGACTACATGCCTAGAGGGCTCCTGAAACGGCTGAGCAGTCATCCAACCATGCTGAAATGGACTGCTCGATACCTATCGCGCCTGCAGCACCCGTCAACGATTCCACTCCCTAAGTTCTAGATTGGACTTCTGACGCCAATGAGCAGACTTCTCGTTTACGCCGTGCTCTTCATGGCTTCCCTTGCCGCGACTTTTTCATACAACGGGAAAGCGGTAGGAAGCATCGCTAGCGGAGCGGTAATCAGCTTGATAATTCCGCTTCTGGACAGCATAGTGGCAAACCGTCTGAATTTGCGCCATCTCTGGTACTCGGTACGGTACGGAAATCAAGATGTGAGAATCTCGGCAGCCTACCTATTCAGAATCAAGATCGATGGTAAATATCTGCTGATCAAAGGCCGACGTTTCTCTCAGCTACAACCAGTCGGAGGTGTCTATAAGGTTTCAGAATCCGGCAAGCATTTTTTGGTGTCCATTGGTGCACAGGATGACTCTTTGATCCCTATAGACACCGCCAGCAGCGACGACTTGCGGGTGCGATTTAAAGGCTCAAAGATTCCCAGATTTTATTCGTGGTTTGATTCCCGAGCGGGTCGCGAAGACTCACCTTGGAGAGAGTTCCACGAGGAACTAATCGGTCCAGGGATCTTGCCAGCCGAGGTTTTCCCATTTACTTTTCAGGACTATGTGAGGCGTGACGTAGCGAAGATTAGATTTAGCGAACATGCACAATCATGGGAAATATTGATCGCAGATATCTACGAACTGCTTCCTACTGCAGATCAAGAAATCCACTTGCGTCGTCTAATAGAGACACCGCACGCCGACATTGCTTGGGTTTCCGCGGACTCTATTCGCCGACGTGGTGTCCTCCCTGACGGCACAACACTTCCGGTCGCTGCGCACTCTCAAAAATTACTCTAACCCAGCATTTCACTTGCGATGGCGCCCAGATTCTGAGCAGAAGGCGAAAGCACCTTCTGTGGCTCGGATGATCAGGCTTATCTAGCCTCGGCATACTGGGCTCCGAAGGACAGGGTGTGAATACTCTGGACTCCTCGCATGCGGAGGGAGCTCATGTGCCGGCCCCGGGGCCGGTAAGCGCGCTCACGCCAGCACAGCCTGTGCCCTGCAGATCGCAGAATCCGTTAAGCGTTGAGGCTTTTCCGTCACACGCAAACAGGCACTGGTGGCCACCGAGAACCCCCTTACGGTGTCAAAGAACGGCGAACTTAATGAGCCAGGGCCCGGCTCAGCCCCGCAGCGCTGGCTACCCAGAAGAGTCGCGTCCGGTAGCTCGGGTGGCGGTTCCCGCAGAGACGCCTTGGATAACGTCGCTCCGCGTTCTCGACTTTCCCCGGGGGCTGTAGGCGAGGACGACTCGGAGAGGAATCGAGGCGCCGCGAGGGCTGCGGAGGGTGTAACTGAGCGGCTGGTGGATGCGCTTGGCTTCGTCCGCGAGGGGGACGAGGAAGTGTGCTGCGGCTTCTTCGTCTGGTGTGCAGAGGAAGCGGTCTGCGATTTCAAGGACGGCGCCGGTGGCGATGGGATCGTCCGGCGGGTCGGTGTATGCGGTTGACCGCAGGTTCTTCCGTGGCTGGGCACCGCGACGATGGAACAGCTCGTGGCGCCGTTCGGCCTCGGTATCGATGATTCGCGCCAGTTCAGGGGTGGCCGCGTGGGGCCGGGCTTCGGGCCAAGTCATGAAGATCAGGGCGACGACGCCGCGGAGGTCTTGAAAGTACTGTGCCGTGGGGGTCAGCCAGCCGATGCTGCTGACCTGCTCGGGGCCGTGCGCGGACAGGAACGATAGGTACTTCTTCTGCAGTGTGAAGAGGACGTCGCGTGATTGGTGGTCCCGGGGCATCGGCTCCTTACTCCTGGGAGCTTGGGTGAGGTCGGCTCCGCAGGCTGGTCTCACTGCCCGGGGATTCCCCGGCTTCGGGGTCGCTCTGCATCGGACAGGATGCAGGTCGCTGTCTCGCGGCCGGGCAATCAGGTCGTTGCTGTGGCGATTCTGGGCCAGTTCGCCGCAGAGGTGGCAGTAGCGGCGGAGGAAGCGTTCGTGGTGCGGGCAGGAGAAGACCGGCGGAAGCCTCCAGAGCCTGCGCCAGGCACCGCCGTGACGCTGCTGGATCTCCGAACCGTCTCCGACGAGACAGTCGGGGCAGTACTGGGTCCGCGTGGTCAGGAGCCAGGGGTTGTTGTATTGCAGGCGACTGGTGCCGGAACTGCTCCGGCCGCGAAAATCGGAGCTCAAGGGGCCGTAGCGGGTTCCGAGCGAGGCCAGCAGCAGGCCAGCTGTCTCCTGGCGGGAGAGACGGGTGGCGTGGCAGAAAGCGTCAAGGTCGGCTTCGCCGAGACTGATCGCGCAGGAGATCGGGATGCGGATGAGGGTCGTCCTGTCCTTCCGGCTGCTGGGGATCCCCATGCGGAGGATCAGCGGTCCCGGTCCGACGCCCAGCCGGTGCGAAAGCCGCAGCACATAGCCGGGCAGTGACTCGTCCTCCAGCGGGTCCAGGCTCCTGGGCAGCGACCGCAAGGAGGACAGGCTGGGCGGCTCAGCCACCGGCCGCGCTTCCACCGCGGTCGTCGTAAACGGTGTTACGTCCCTTCCTGCGGGGCTTCCGGGCAGGGACGGGAACATCTGTGGGAACTTCGGGAATCTCCGCGGCTGTTGGGTCACGGTCGGTGAGATTGCCCAGGTTGATCGGGATCGCTGACAGCAGTTCCAGGGTCAGCTCCTCGGCCCCGGACTCGATCGCCTCGGTGCATCCGTCCTCGATCAGCCGTTTGAGGAGTCCGACGATGCCGCGGGTGCGGCGGAACAGGTACTCCGGCATCCCGCCTTCGGTGAGCATCCCCGGCCGGGCCCGGAACAGCCTCAACCTGTCTTCGATGCCAGCCAGGTGCTGGATGAACGCGGTCATGCCCGCAGCGGTGTCGTAGTCGAACGGATCAAGATCGACCAGGTCGAAACGCCGCTCAGTCTGCGTGGCAGCCGACGGGTTGTAACTCTTCCCCGGCTTAGCCGGCGGGAAGACCCACTGCCCCGTGCGAGGATCGGGATAGCCGCTCCTCAGCAGCCCCGAACGGGGGATGTCGACACCGATCAGCACCAGGGTGACGTTGAGGTCCATCAGCTCCCGGACGAGATCGAGAGTGTCCTGGTCGTCCTCACGGTGGAGCCTGAGCCTGGTGATGTCATCCAGCAGCAAGGCCGTTGTGCGATGGTCCCGCAACGAGTCCCGCACTGCGCGGATCATGCCGTTCAGCGTCTTCGGCAGCGGCGCCCCGTAGAAGTCCAGAACGGCCGCGCACAACCCCTTCGGTGTCGCCCGCACCGGAGTGCGGCAGTAGGCGACGGGGACGAACAGGTCCCGGGTGCCCGGGACCGGACCGGGCAGCAACTGCCGGTGAAGATCCCGCCACAGCATCTCGAACGTGGCCGCGGCATCGCAGGCCGTTTCCGTCTTGCCCAGGTAACCGCCGCCGCTGACCATCAGCCCGTCGCGAGTGCCCGGCTCGAAGTTGAGCGCGTTGTTCCGCATCCGCCCCCGCATCAGCTTGGTGACCTTCGCGCTCATCGGGGTCTCCAGCAGCCCCATGTTCACGTGCGTCGCGGTCCGGTGCAGGTCATGCAGAGCACGGCGTCTCGGGCTCATCGCCGCGAACTCCTCCGCGGTGAGCCGCGGTGCCGGAATGAAGGTGCTCCGACGTTCCTGCCACTGCCGCCAGCCCTCGACCCTGGTGCGGTCAGGCGGCGGGCCAGCCCGCAGAAAGGGGACGATGCCATTTTCACCCCACGCCTGGTCCGCCATGCCCATCCTCTTCCTCGTCTTCCTCGGGCAGGAGGAAAAGATCACGCTGCCGGTAGGCCTCACCCAGCGGAGGCGGCGGCGTCGGCCTTTCCTGGACTGCCTGCTCACGGCGGTGCCGCCGGTGGCTGTCAATGCTGTCCGCGGCCTGACGCGTCCTGTCCTGCCAGCGCAAGGGAGTGACCACCCCATCCCCGACGGCAATCATGGCGGGTTCACTCTGCGGCCGGTCAGCCCGCGAAGCGGCGGCCTGGACGACCTCACGGGAGTGCTCAGTCCGCGCCGATTTCGGGAGCCGGGTCGGCCACTGACTCACCGGGACGCGAGAGCCGAGCAACTCCAGAAGGACCGGCAGAAGTTCATCGTCTGTGCGGGGCCTGAGCCCGCAAGCTTGGGCCTCCTTGAGGAGTTCGCGTACGCGTGCGTCACCGAAGGCGGGGGCCTGCCCATCAGGCGGCAGCCCGGTCCAGGCAAGGGGGTGCCAGTCGTGGGTGAGCGGGTCCTGGAAGAACACGCTGCGGCGGTCTCGGGGATCCCTGCGGATGACCCACTGGCCCTTGTGGTGTCCGCCGCGGGTCGAATGCTGGCCCCGGTAAGGGTCCAGGGCCGGAGCGTCATACCAAAGTCCGCGGATCTTCACTCCGCGCCGAGCATCGATCTTGCGGACGTGGTGGACGGGCAGCAGTTCGTAAAACAGTTCCGCCGAGGGGATCTCCATGGCGAATCCGGCCTGGGCGAACGAGGCGGCGAACAGTGAGTTGGGGCTGTGGTCGCCGCCAGGGTCCCAGCTGGGCGCGTACTGGCCCAGCCGGCGCCGTTGCCAGACTGCAACGATCCAGGTGGCGATCACGTGCTCCATCTCGTCGATGGTCAGCACCGCGTCACCTTCCGGGTCGGCGCCGCGGTCGCCGGGGTCGATGCCGGTGTAGCCGGGCAGCTGCTCGAACAGCAGCGACCTGATCGCGCCGAAGGCCCGCTCGCAGGCGGACTTGTCCGTGGGCCGCAGAACGCGGCTGGGAAGGATGTTGCAGCCGAGCACCCGCTGGGCGTCGACCAGGTGGTGGTTGCGATAGACAGACCCGTGGTCGGTGGTCACGGTCTCCGGCGCGAAGAACGGCAGGCCGGCGACCTTATGCCCGGCGAACTCGGCAACCACCGTGGCGGGCAGGCCGGGATAGGGCCACTCCAGTTCCTCACCCCAGTCTGCCCGCATCGGCAGGGGCAGCATCACGTCCCGCAGCAGCATCGCGACGTCCACCGACTGGTCGGAGACCAGGGTGAGACGGAAGGCGCAAAGGGAGTGCGTGTGCACGTCCATCGCGAGCGTGAGGTGGCATTTCACCGGATCGCCGAACACGCTCTCGCGGACCATCACCGGCAGCACCGTGGTGTCCAGCGCGACCACCTGGCCGGGCCGGTGGACCAGCACGTGCCCGTTCTTCGAGGGCAGTTCAGCCGAGCGCGCGTAGCGCTGGCGGGAGCCTCCCGGTCCGAACCACTCGCGCCAGACCACCCAGAGCGTCTGGTAGCTGGGGACGGTGACGTCCCGGTCGGGGAAGGTCTCGCGTACGTACTGGTGGATCATGCGTTCGCGGGTCCGCATCGTCACCTTCGACCGGTGCAGGGTCTCCGCACGGACCGCGAAGATCGCCTCACGGATCTCCTCCGTGATGCTGGGGTGGCCGCCGCTCTCGCGCAGCCACCGCTCGTCCGCGCATCCCACCAGACCCGATTCTCGCCGTCGGCGGTCCCAGCGGATCAGCGTGCGGTAGCCGACCCTGTCCAGGCCCAGCAGCTTCGCCTGCTGGCGGTCCATAGCGGCCAGTTCGGCGACCTTCGCCAAGCGGCGGGCGGTCAGCGTGGTCGTGGCCGGGTCGTACTCCGGTTTCGGCTCGCCCGGCGCGGGGCGCAGCGGGTCACCGCTGCGGTAGCCGGTCTCCACCTCCAGCAGGTGGGCCAGGCGGCAAGCGGCCAACTCCCGCCGTCTGGGCTCCAGATCCTGCACGGTCTTCGGCTGCCGGCCCCGGCCGGAGCCCTGGGCTGTGGTCCGGGACGAGGGACGGCAGTTGGGATGGTTGGCCAGGAAGCGGAAGGTCACCGGCTGCCGGGTGCCGTCGTCACCGACCAGGTGGACCCGCCCGAGCTCTGGCTCGCGGCGCTCGACCGTCCAGTGCCTGCCGTCCAGCACCAGGGCCGCCCCCGGCGACAGGTCCAGGACGGCCGCCGTCCCCATCACGCCCACCCGGCGGGGTCGATCACCGTGGACCGGTTGCCGAAGGGCCGGTTCAGGTCCGTGCCGAGGCGCCGGTGCCAAAGCAGGTGCAGAAGCTGGGCACGGGCCAGAGGCGGAAAGGGGGTGGCGTCAACGAGTTCGCCGAACGTGCCGCCCTCACGGGCCGCCGCCACGAGCACCGGTCGTAGTCCCAGCGGGTCGGACAGCGGCCGGCGTTGGGAGGAGAAGACATCGACCGCAGCGGTAACATGATCCCTCCAGCCCGCCACGACGGTGTAGTGCCAGCCGCAGGCCAGCGCGACCTCGGCGGTCGCGGCGAACGCTTCCAGGTCCTTTGGCGCGATCAGTGCCCGTGGCCGTACGTCGATCAGCCAGATGCCGGTCCGCGTCACCGCTAGGAAGTCCGGGATGTGTCCCCTGCGGTCGGTCGCGGTGTCGAACCGCAGCCGCAGAGGCTGCGACAACACGTCGACGAGGCCGCCCGCGAAGTCGAGGACCAGAAGCAGTCGTGCCTCCTCCAGGCTCTCGGCCCCATGATGACGGCCGGTACTGACGAGGAACTGAAGGCTGGGGCGGTGTCGTTGGGCCCGGCGCCAGGAGAACCAGCGCATTGGAGTGCCGTCCGCGAGAGGCGTGTGGGCCAGGTCCCGCACGGTGCACGACACCTCGTCGCCCGCTGTCCGCCAGGTCACCGTCCAGCGGCGCGTCCACTCCGGCCCGAGGCCGAGGCTGTCCCTGCCCAGCGCCACGGACACCGGGACAAGCAGGTCCTCCCACCAGCAGCTCTGTGACCACAGCCCACCGACCCGAGCCTCAGCCGGGGACGCTGGCTGTACGAGGGAACGTGCTCCGTCCACGGCACCACTCGACCACCGTCGAGAGCGGCAAGCAGAGTGATCTCCGGATCTGGTGACAACTCGGCCGAGAAACAACCGGAAGTGACAACTACCGCATGAATCTGGTGGCAGGAAGCACTGGAATCACGAGAGAACACGTCAGGTCAAAGGACCTCCCCGGTGACACCTAACGCTGGAAGTCACACGGCCGCGGAGGCGGCCGCCGGGCGTATCGGTGCGACAGGCCGGTGATGTGACGCACCACCAGGACCGTCAGGGCCGTCAGGGCCGTCAGGGCCGTCCCCCGCAGGTCACGGTCGGCCGTGGTCCGCCCTCGCGGGGACCGGGCAGGCCTGCAGCGCGTCGAGCACGAACTTCAGCGAGCCGACCAGGTGCAGGGCGCCCGCATCGAGCAGCGAGGCCTCCCCGGACGCGCTCCGCGCGTGGCCGAGGAAGGCGACACCGGCCGCGCGGGCGGCCTCGAGGTGGGCGGGGGTCTCGCCGACGAACAGGGCCTCCCCCCGCTCCGCCCCCAGCGAGGCGAGCGCCCCGGCCAGCGTGTAGCGGAACTCCTCGCGGCGCCCGGTCCCCCGCCCGCACACGCGGGGCAGCGCGTCCGTCAGTCCACGCCCGGCCACGTAGCGGCTTCCCGCCTCCGCGTCGTGGCGGGTCACCACCGCCGTGCGCACGCCCAGCGCGGCCCAGGTGCGCACCAGCGGGTCGGCCCACGGCGTGGGCGACGCCTTCGGCACGGCGCGGAGCTCGGCCGCGGTGAGGCGTGCGCGCAAGGCGGTCGCGACCGCCTCGTCCGGGCCCTCGGCCACGGCCGCGAGGACCGCGTAGGGGTCTCGGCCGGTCCGGACGGCCGCCGGGAGCGTCCCGCCCGCCCCGGAGCGGTCGAGCCAGGCGATCAGGTCGTCGGCGAGCAGCCGTTCCTCGTCGCCGCCGGGGGCGAAGAGCCGGCACAGGGGGCCGTCGAGGGCGAGCAGGACGACGCGGGCACGGGAGACGAGGCGGTCCGCCTCGGCGGTCATCACATGAGGGGCCATCAGGACAGTGTCAGGTCCGTGGTGATGGTTGCCCAGAGGGCGTCGAACCACTTCTGCGACTGCTCCACGAACGCCGCGTCCCGTGAGGCCCCGGCACGCTCGAAGGAGAACAGGAGGGACTCCGCGCTCATCCCGTCGAACACCTCGACCGCCTCGCTCTCCCCGACCGTCTCCTCCCGCCGGGTGATCATGTAGTAGGCCATCAGCGCCTCGGAGCCGTTGAGCAGGTAGAGCTTCATCGGCGGGGTGAACGGCAGCGCCCGGAAGGTGACCCGGACGTCCACGCCGTGCGAGTGGCGCAGCATCCGCAGGTTGTGGCGCAGGACGTGGCCCTGGGCGTTGCGCTGCGCCAGCCACCACTCGTGGACCGGGTCGGGCGGCTCGACGTCGCCGTCGGCCCGCCTGCGGCGCCCCTCGACCGGGACCGGGAAGGCGAGGTTGATGTTCCGGGACGGGACCAGGATCCGCACGTCGATGGACTCCGGCCGGACCCGGCCCTCGTGGACCATCCGCAGCGGCTCGGCGAGCGCCAGCATCAGCGTCTCGGCGGTCAGGCAGACCGCGTCGATCCGCACCGCGGGCTCCTGGAAGGCCTGCACCAGCCGGGGCGCGAGGCCGACCATGGCCGGGCGCGGCTCGCCCGAGGCCGGCCTGCGCTCGGCGATCCTCGGCGGGCTCCCCTTGCTGACGTTGGTGAGCAGGCCGAGCTCCTGCAACGTGCGCAGGGCCTGACGCACCGCGCCGCGCTCCACGCCGAACTCCTCGGCGAGCTCCGCCTGGGTGGGCAGCCTGTCGCCCGCCCTCAGCTCACCGGCCTGGATCCGGTCGCGCAGCACCTCGGCGATCTCGTGGGACGAGAGTCTCCTGTTGCCAGTCACCGCCACGCTCTCCTGACTCACGACCGAACGGTACAACTTCCGTACAGATTACGGAGGTTGGTTTCGCGAACCACCAACTGGACATAACTCCAACCAACTTGGACACTTGGCAGAGTTGGACCGAGTTGGCCCCACTTCCATCGCCGGGAGCGAACCACAGACCGCACCGCCCACGAGACCGAGACCCCCTGGAGGCACCGTGCCCGCCCTTGCCGCCCTCGCCGCCGCCGTCGCCGTCGTCATGGTCGAGCGGTACGTCGAGATGAGGTACGGCACGGCCGGTCTCGTCGGCCTGCTGCTCCTCACCGTCGGCCGCAAGGCCAACAGCCCGACGTGCAGCTCCGCGGGCGCGGTGGTGCTCGCCGTGACCGTCACCTCGCCGGCGGTCTGACTCGGCAAGCGTACAACTTCGCGCCATTTCCGGGGAGTTCACGCAAAGGTGGTTACCCCGACGGGCGAGATGGATACAACTGGAAGTGAGTTGGTCGCCAACTCCTCCAACCTGGCTCGGGAGCCGGGTGGTTGGCGGCAGAGCCGGATCGCGGCAGCGTTCCTCTCCGGAGGGGAGCCGGGAGCGCACTCCCACAACTGAAGAGCACGCTACGGATGCACCACCCCAGCACAGTCCCGTCCACCACCGGCCGGCGAGCGCCGGGCAGGAAGGAGGTCCGACCAGGGCAGTTCACGGCAGGGTGCCCGCCCTACCGGGCGGGGCCCCTGCGGCCCCCCACGAGGGGCCGCACCCCCGCACCACCGGTCGGCCCAGGCTCAGAAGACCGCGCGCACGGAGCCGACCTCCCGGCCGCCGCCCAGCAGCGGCGCACGGCCGATGCGCTCCAGCACGGGGGCGTCGACCCCCGCCAGGCGCAGCGCCCGCGCCAGCACCGGGCCGAGCGCGCGCGTCGCGCCGTCCTCCACCTTGAACGCCAGCGCCCGCCCGTCCGGCAGCGCCACGGCCTGCACCGCCTCGGCGCCCATCTTCGACAGGACTCCCGGCACCTCGCGCATCAGCCAGGTGTCCGGACGACGCGTTCCGGCCACGTACTCCGGGTACGCCCGCATCGCGTCCGCCACCCGGCGCTCCGCGCTGCCCGGCTCCGCCAGGACGTAGGCGCGGAAGGCCCGGGCCAGGCCGGTGAGGCCGATCGCCATCAGGGGCGCGCCGCAGCCGTCGGTGCCCACCGCGGCCACCGGCTCCCCCGCCGCCTCCTCGACCGCCGCGTGCACGAGCCGCTGCAGCGGGTGCCCCGGGTCGAGGTAGTCCTCCAGCGACCATCCGTTGAGGGCGGAGGCGGCCAGCATGGCGGTGTGCTTGCCGGAGCAGTTCATGGCGACCCGCTCCCGGACGCCGCCGGCGGCCAGGTACGCCTCCGCCTCGACCGGGTCCAGCGGCAGGTCGACGGGGCAGCCCAGCTGCTCCTCGCTCAGCCGGAACTCGGCCAGCATCTCGCGCACCAGCTCGCGGTGAAACGTTTCCCCGCTGTGGCTGGCCGCCGCCAGGGCCAGCCGCTCGCCCTTCAGCGCCAGTCCGGCCCGCAGGATCGCGGCAGCCTGCATCGGCTTGTTCGACGACCGGGGGAAGACGGCCACACCCGGATCGCCGAGCGCGAACTCCACCGACCCGTCCGGCGCCAGCAGCACCAGGTGCCCGCGGTGCCGCCCCTCCACGAAGCCCGAGCGCACCACCTCGGCCAGCGGCACCGGCTCGACGGCGGGAGCGGCCGGCGCCGCGGCGGCGGCCCGGCCGGCGGGGTCCGCCGGATCGACCCGGTCGGCCCGGTCGGCGGCCGGGGCGGGGCGGTCGTCGGCGAGGACGCGGGTCGGCTCGGAGGTCGGCTCGGACACGGTGCGGTGCCTTTCGGGAGGGTTCAGAGCAGCAGGTCGTCCACCTGTGCTTCTCCCTCACGGTACCTGCGCGCCAGCTCGGCCCCGCACGCGTCGGCGGTGCGCTGCAGCTCCTGGCGGCGCAGCGACACCCCGCGCTCGTGCCGCACCAGACGGGCGAGGGCCACCCGCAGCTCCACGTCGGTCCGGGCGGCCAGGTCGGAGAGGCCGACCTCGTCCAGCATCCCGGCCGCCTCCCGCCGGTACTCCTCGCTCCGCGGGGCGGAGAAGGTGACGTGCCGGGCCGACGAGGGGTGGCGGGCGGGGGCGTCCCGGAGGATCTCCGGCAGCCGCTCCATGACCGGCCCCAGCTCGGCCGCGGGCCCCTGCCCGGGGCCGGCCGGGCCCCTGCGGCCCAGCTCGGCGCGGAGGATGTCGATCCGGCCCTGCAGCAGCCGCCGCAGGTAGCTGAGGTCCGCCTCGTCGGCCTGCGCACGGCGCCGCAGCGCGCGGATCTCGGCCATCGGCAGCCCGGCGACCGGCACGGCCGCCACCGGCGTCCTGGCCGCCCCGCAGACCGTCCCCTGCGGGGCCACGGCCCCGGAGGCCGCCGCCATGTCGTGCGCGGGCGTCCGCTGCGCGAAGGCGCGCCCCGCCACCGCCTGCCCGTCCCGCTCGGCCGCCCGTCCGCCGATGTGCGTTCCCGGTGTCCTCATCTGCTCCAGCATCTCCTTGGTCGCCCGCGACCGGCGTGTGGACCTGCATCGTGCCACCCCAAGTGGCCGCAATGTGCGCGAGTGTCCATGATCGTCCCCTGTTGGGGGGCGTGCGAACCTCCTGGGGTCAGGCGGAACAGCCGTTCGGCGACACGGCATGATGGGGACCATGCGAGCGGTGGTGCAGCGGGTGGACGGCGCGAGCGTCGTCGTCGAGGGCGAGACGGTCGGAGAGATCACTGGTGAGGGGCTGTGCGTCCTGGTCGGGGTCACCCACGAGGACACCCCGGAGAAGGCGGCCCAGCTGGCCCGCAAGCTCTGGTCGCTGCGCGTCCTGCGCGACGAGAAGTCCTGCAGCGACGTGGACGCGCCGCTTCTGGTGATCAGCCAGTTCACCCTTTACGGGGACGCCCGCAAGGGTCGCCGGCCCACCTGGAACGCGGCGGCGCCCGGCCCGGTGGCCGAGCCGCTGGTGGACGAGGTGGTGGCGCGACTGCGCGCGCTCGGCGCGACGGTGGCGACCGGCCGGTTCGGGGCCGAGATGAGGGTGTCCCTCACCAACGACGGCCCCTTCACCGTCCTGCTGGAGATGTAGGGCCCGGCAGGGCGCGGGGCGCGGCAAGGGCCGAGGCCCCGCGGGCGGGGGCTCCGGGCAGGAGCCCCGCGCCCTACGGCTCGACCACGACCTCCTGGGCGGCCGCCGTCCCCCCGGCCAGCAGCCGGGCGTCCACGGGCACGTTGCGCTTCACCAGGGCGAGGGCGACCGGGCCCAGCTCGTGGTGGCGCACCGAGGTCGTCACGAAACCCAGCTTGCGGCCCTCGGGACCGTCGTCCGCGTCGCGGATCTCGGTGCCCGGCGGCGGCAGGTGCACCTCGCTGCCGTCCAGGTGCAGGAAGACCAGCCGCCGCGGCGGCTTCCCCAGGTTGTGGACGCGGGCCACCGTCTCCTGACCGCGGTAGCAGCCCTTCTGCAGGTGCACCGCGGTCTCCAGCCAGCCCAGCTCGTGCGGGATGGTCCGGTGGTCCGTCTCGAAGCCCAGGCGCGGCCGGTGCCGCTCGACCCGCAGCGCCTCCAGCGCGAGGATGCCGGCGGCCGGTCCGTGCGCCCCGGCGAACTCCTCGAGCCTCTCCCGGGGCAGGAACAGGTCCCGCCCGTACGGCGTCTCCCGGGCCACGGCGCCTTCCGGGGTGGCGGCGATCGACCCGGCGGGCAGGTGCACGAGGGCGAACTCCTCGGTGCGGTCGGCGACCTCCACCCGGTAGAAGAACTTCATCGACTCCAGGTAGGCGATCAGCGCCTCCTGGGTGCCCGGCTCGACGTGCGCCCAGGTGGTGGCGCCGTCGTCCACCAGGTACAGGGCGTGCTCGATGTGTCCGTGCGGGGAGAGGATCAGCGCCTCGGTCGCCTGGTGCGCGGGGAGCTTCTCGACGTGCTGGGTGAGCAGCAGGTGCAGCCAGGCCAGCCGGTCGTCGCCGGTGACGGTGACCACGCCGCGGTGCGAGAGGTCCACGAAGCCCCTGCCGTCGGCCAGCGCCCGCTGTTCGCGGAACAGGTCTCCGTAGTGCGCGGCGACGCCTTCGTCCACACCCTCGGCGGGGACGGCGCCGGGCAGCAGCAGCAAGGGACTCTTCATACGATCACCCTACGTGTCTCGGTCAGCAGGATCTCCGGGCGCGGGAGCGGGGCCCGCGGAGGAGGGCGGTTCCTTCCCGCACCGCTCGCACCGCCCGAAGATCGCGAAGTGCTTCATGTCGGTGTCGAACCCGAAGGTCGCCCGGAGCTTGGCGGTGAACTCCTCCGCCACCGCGACGTCCGCCTCGATCACGTCGCCGCAGTCCCGGCAGACCAGGTGCAGGTGGTCGTGCCGGTCGGCGAGGTGGTAGGTCGGGGCGCCGTGCCCCAGATGGGCGTGACTGACCAGGCCGAGCTCCTCCAGGAGCTCCAGGGTCCGGTAGACGGTGGAAATGTTGACCCCCGACGCCGTTCTCCTCACTTCACCGAGGATCTCGTCGGGGGTCGCGTGCTCCAGTGTCTCGACCGCTTCGAGCACGAGTTGCCGCTGCGGGGTCAGCCGGTAACCGCGCTGCCGCAGATCAGTCTTCCAGTCGGTGCTCACCACACCGAAAGTCTAGGGCGATCCGGTCTACTTGAAGAAGGCGATGCCGTCGTCCGGCATATCGTCGGGCAGGGCCTTGGCCCAGCGCTCGACCTCCTCGGGCGTGACGACCTTCTTCAGGTGGGCCGACATGTAGGGACGCAGCTCGACCTCGGGGGTCTGCTTCTCGCCGACCCACATCAGGTCGCTCTTCACGTACCCGTACAGCCGCTTGCCGCCGCTGTAGGGCCCGGAGGCGCCGGTCCGCGCGACCGCGTCGGTGACGACGTCGATCTGCGGCTTCTTGTCGGCCATCTGCCCGTACCAGACCTCGACGACGCCGTCGTCGCGGGTCATCACGATCTCGACGTTGCGGTCCTTGTCGATCCGCCAGAATCCGGACTCGGTCTCCAGCGGGCGGACCTTGTTCCCGTCGTTGTCCAGCACCCAGGTGTGGGAGTGGTACTCCAGGAAGTCCCGGCCGTCGTGGCTGAAGCTGACCTCCTGGCCGAAGTTGCACTTCTCGGAGCCGGGGAAGTCGTGCACGCCCGCGCCGGCCCAATTGCCGAGCAGGAAGGCGAGCGGGACGAGGTCCGGGTGAAGGTCGGACGGGATCTCGATCATGAGTTGCTCTTCGTCGCGAGGGGCGTAAACGGATCGGTCGGGGCGCGGGTCAGCGCTGGCCCTGGTACAGCTTCTTCACGGTCAGGCCCGCGAAGGCGAGAACGCCGAGGCAGACAAGGACCAGCAGGGCCGAAAAGAAGATCTCCACGGGTGCTCCTCAGATGAGCGCGGTATAGCGGTGTACACAAGAGCCGGACCCCAGCTTACGCGCCCGGGGTCCGGCTCTTCCTACGAGGTGCGTCGCAGCGCGCGGTCAGCCCAGCAGCTGGGACTGCAGCACGACCGTCTGCTGGAAGGGGACCGCCGGGGCGGTGCCCTTCCTGGTCTGCGTGATCACGGCGAGGGTGTCGCCGGCGTTCAGGTAGGCGTGGCGGCTCTGCTCGTCGCCGTAGGGCTTGACCTCGAGGTAGGCGAGCAGCGGGACGTCCGCGAGCGCCGCCTTGGCGGGCCAGCTCTCGTCGGCCTCCCACGCCTCGGTCCCCGCCGGCAGGAAACCGGGTTCGCCGTAGGTGGCCATGGAGTCCCAGACACCGGCCTCGACCTGCTCTGCGGTGTTGAAGTGCAGCAGGTAGATCTCGGTGCGGGTGCCGTCGGGCATGGTCCAGCCGCGGGCGGCGATGTGCCGCAGACCGTTGTCGGTGAGGAGCTGCGACAGGTCCTCCCGGGTGTCCTTCTCGAAGGCGGCCAGGAAGGCCTTCTTCTTCAGCCAGCCGTTCTCGTCGCCGGCCAGCTCCTTGTCCGCGGTGGCGCCCTCGGGCGCCGGCAGCAGGAGTGCGCGCAGGTCCGCGTGGTGCGCGCCTGCCGGGTTGTCGTCGGCGAACGGGGCGGGGCTGCCCTCGGGCAGGGGCGGCCGCACCAGCTCGGGGTAGTCCCAGCGGCCGTCCGGCTCGGTCGCCAGGCCCGGCACGTCGGTGCGCTCCATGGACGTGATGCCGTACGCGGCGCCGGTGCCGACGGCGGCGAACACCACCGCGGCGGCCGTCCACCGCCCCACGGCCCGCAGCAGCCGCCGGTGGTCCCGGGCCGGCTTCGCCCGCTCGGCACCGGCCGCCGCCCGGGGGGCGGCGAAGGGGTTGCCGGCCTCGGCCGGCGGGGCGCCCGTCACCGGGGCCTCCACCGGCAGGGCGGCCCCCGGCGCCGCGAACGCGGCCGGGGCGTCCGTCGCGGGCGGGGCGTCCGCCGCGGGCGCCGGCGGGGCGTCCACCACAGACGGGGCATCCGCCGCGGGCGCCGGCGGGGCGTCCACCACAGCCGGGGCATCCGTCACGGGCGCCGGCGGGGCGTCCACCGCAGACGGGGCATCCGCCGCGGGCGCCGGCGGGGCGTCGGCCGCGGGTGGGGCGGTGGGGGGCGACGGCGGCTCCGTGGCGGACTGCTGCGGCAGCACCGGCGTCGGCTCCTGCGGCTCCTGCGGCTGTGCGGCCTGATCGACGGCCTGCTCGCTCATACCGCCTCCCCCGGGGTCTCGATGCGGTCCAGCTGCTTGCCCATGAGTCCGGCGATGTCCTTCTTCTCGATCGGCCGGGGCGCGAACGCGGAGAGGCTGACCGTCACCTCGCCCTGGTGGCCGACGCAGTGCACGAACTCGTTGCGGCCCTTCTTGTCCGCCTCGATCACGTAGCACCGGGCGTTCTTCCCGTGCCCCGGCACCTTGGGCCCGGCCACGGCGATCCCCAGGTCCTTGACGCTCTCGAAGATCTGGCGCCGCCCGATGGAGCCGCTCCTGGCGTCCTTCTCGTTGCTCATCTGCGTGAGCACCACCTCGGTCACGTAGGCGCCGCGGCGGCCCTGCACGGTGTAGCTCCGCATCGCGACCCCCTTCATGCGCCGCTTGTCGATCTCCCGCTCGAGCTGCCTGCGCTGGCTCCGGGGAAGCTCGTCGAAGCTCTCCTTGGCGAGTGCGGCGGCCTGCTTGCCGTTGAGCTCGACGTCGGAGCCGTACTCGCCCATGTCCGGTCCCTGGGAGAGGTCGTCCTCCCAGCTCAGCAGCGCTCCGCGCAGTCCGTCGGTCTCGACGGGGGACGGCTGCGGGTCCGGCGCCTCGGCGTACTTCCAGACCGGCTTGCCCGGGTCACGGTCGGCGTCGCGCACGGTCACCCAGGTGAAGCCGGACACGGCCACCGCGGCGGCGGTCACCAGGGCGACGGCCGAGACCACCGCGATGCGGCGGCCCCTGCCGGGCTTCCTCGCTGCCTGCTCCGCCGGTACGGCCGCGAAGGCGTCCGGTGCTCCGGCCCCCTCGACGGTCTCACCGGCTTCGGGAGTTCGCGCCTCTTCGGTCCTCGCCTCGGTCACAGCCGCTCCATCTGCTGCTCGGCCAGCTGCGTGGCCATCTTCCTGCCGACCGGTCTGATGTCGCTGACCCAGACCTGGAGGGCGATGTCACCGCGGACGGCGGTCGCGTGCGCCTGGTACGACGTCATGTAGCCGGGCTCGGTCTGCGGCTTCAGCACCAGCACCGCCCCGTCCTCGATCCCCGGGAGGGGGTACTCGCGGGCACCCTGGTAGGCCCACCGCATCTGCCCCTCGTGCGCCCGGACCGATCCGAGCACCGACTCGTTGCGGAACTGGAGGAGGCTGATGGTCACCCAGCGGGTGTCGCTGTCCTCCCAGGTCACGCTCGCGACCCTGCGGATCTCGTCGGTCAGGTCGTCCGGCACCGAGGAGAGCTCGTCCTCGTGGAGGCTGGAGAACTCGTCGAGGCCCATCCACCCGCGTTCCCGCTCCTTCTTGCCCTTCGGCGTCTTCAGGAGCAGTTTGCGCAGGTCGCCGTCGGTCCTCACCTTGCGGTCCTGGGCGGCCGGGAGCGGGTCCGGGCCCTCGCCCTTCGCCTGCCTCAGCTCGGGCTGGGACAGCGAGGGCAGCTTGGTGGGCTCCCGGTCGGCCTGGACCAGGTATCCGGTGCAGGTGCCGCCGACCAGGCCGAGGACGGCCGCGGCGGCGATCAGCATCGCGGTGCGACCCCTGCGGCGCGGGGCGGAAGCGGTGGCGGGAGCGGCGACGGGCGCGGCGACGGGCGCGGCGACGGGCGTGAATTCCGCGGGCGTCGGCTCAGTGGCCGGTACGGGCTCCGCGGCGGATGCGGGCTCCGGCGCGGGCCCGCCGGTGTGCGTGGCCCAGGGCTCCCCGGGGGCCGCACCCGGCGCGGGCACGGCCTCCTCGGGTTCCCTGGGCGTGTCGTGTGACAAGAGAGTCGTCCCCCAGAAAGGATTCGGGGCACCTCCGCGAGGTTTCGCGTGCATGCCAACGGGAAGACTCTTCGACCGGCCTGGGGGTTGCAAGCGAGTTTGGTTACGATCCGGCCATGACCAAGAAACTGGTGATCAAGGTGACCGCCGGCGCGGACTCCCCCGAGCGCTGCTCCCAGGCGTTCACGGTGGCGGCGGTGGCGGTCGCCAGCGGCGTGGAGGTCTCGCTCTGGCTGACCGGCGAGTCGGCGTGGTTCGCCCTGCCCGGCCGGGCGGCGGAGTTCGCGCTGCCGCACGCCGCCCCGCTGCCGGACCTGCTGGACGCGATCCTCGCGGGCGGCTCCGTCACCCTGTGCTCGCAGTGCGCGGCGCGCCGGGAGATCACGGAGGCCGACGTGCTGGAGGGCGTCCGCATCGCCGGCGCACAGGTGTTCGTCCAGGAGGCGCTGGGCGAGGACACCCAGGCCCTCGTCTACTGATTCAGCGGGGCGGCGGCCGCCGCCTGCCGTCCAGTTCGTCCCACCACTCGTCGGACCGCCGGTCGCCGCTGGTCTCGTCCCACCAGCGGTCGTCCGGTCCCCGGCGGTTGGCGACCACCGCCGCGACGGGCGGGATCACCATGGCCACCACGCACATGGCCACCGCCGCCGGAACGGACCACAGCCGCACCACGCCCCAGGCCAGGACGAAGAGCCCGAGGCAGATGCCCATCAGCACGAAATAGGCGTGGCGCCGTCGCGCGTACATACCTCCAGCGTAGGCATGCGGCGCGACGGCGCCAGGGTCGTCGCAGGTGGTCGTCCGGCCGTCAGACGGCGATGGCGACCTCCGCCAGGCCGCCCTGCTGGGCGACGACGGTGCGGTCCGCGGTCAGACCGCCGGGAACCAGGGCCCGCAGGGTCCAGGTGCCCTCGGCGGCGTAGAACCGGAACTGGCCGGTGGCCGAGGTGGGCACCTCGGCGGTGAACTCGCCGGTCGAGTCCAGCAGCCGGACGTAGCCGGTCACCGGCTCGCCCTCGTGCAGCACCTGGCCCTGGATGGTGGTCTCACCGGGGCGGACGGCGGCGTCGGGGCCGCCTGCCTTAGCTCCACACATGGTCGTCCGTCCTCACTTACCGGGGCCGAGCTCGATCGGCACGCCGACCAGCGAGCCGTACTCGGTCCACGAACCGTCGTAGTTCTTCACGTTCTCCACGCCCAGCAGCTCGTGCAGCACGAACCAGGTCAGCGCGGAGCGCTCACCGATGCGGCAGTAGGCGATGGTGTCCTTGGCCAGGTCGACGTCGGCCTCGGCGTACAGCTCCTTCAGCTCCTCGTCGGACTTGAAGGTGCCGTCGTCGTTGGCGTTCTTCGACCACGGGATGTTCGCGGCGGTCGGCACGTGGCCGGCGCGCTGGGACTGCTCCTGCGGCAGGTGGGCCGGGGCGAGCAGCTTGCCGGAGAACTCGTCGGGCGAGCGGACGTCCACCAGGTTCTGCTTGCCGATAGCGGCCAGCACGTCGTCGCGGAAGGCGCGGATCGCCGTGTTCTGCGGCTTCGCCTTGTACTGGGTCTCGACGCGCTCGGGGACCTCTTCGACCAGCTCGCGGGCGTCCAGCTCCCACTTCTTGCGGCCGCCGTCGAGCAGCTTCACGTTCTCGTGGCCGTACAGCTTGAAGTACCAGTAGGCGTAGGAGGCGAACCAGTTGTTGTTGCCGCCGTACAGCACCACGAGGGAGTCGTTGCCGATGCCCTTGGCGGAGAGCAGCTTCTCGAAGCCCTCCTGGTCGACGAAGTCGCGGCGGACCGGGTCCTGCAGGTCCTTCGTCCAGTCCAGCTTGATGGCGTTGCGGATGTGGTTCTTGTCGTAGGCGGCGGTGTCCTCGTCCACCTCGACGATCACCACCTCGGGGTCGTCCAGGTGCTCCTGGACCCAGTCTGCGTCGACCAGGACGTCGTTGCGGCTCATGCTCCATCTCCTCCGGGGCAGTTGCGGGGGTGTCGGCTGGGCAGCTGAAAGCTGGCGAACACGGGGATGCGTGGGCGCGGGGCGCGGAACGGCGCGCTTGCGTCTTCGTCGGCCGCGGGCACACGCGAGGGGCCCGTCGGGCGGGCCGCGGGGAACGGGAGAGCTCTCCCGTCAGGAAGTGCGACAGAGCATGGCGGCCACGCGGCACAGGTCCACTGCCCGCCGCTTGGTGAGATCCGCCTGTCGCTTCATGCCCCAGATCCTAAGGAGCGAGAACCGGACATGTCACCGGCGTGTCGCATCCTGAGACGCGAATGCCCGCCATGTGGACCATTCGCCGCCCGGAAGTCGCCCGCGAGGGCTCCCGCAGGTCTCCCGGGGCCCCTGTGGCCGCTGGGACGGACAGGCCGTCTCGCGCCTCGGACGACTGGGCGACAGCCGCCTGCCGGACCGGGGGCCGGACCCGGCGTCCCGACCCCGCCGGACCGGGGGCCGGACCCGTCGGCCCGGCCCCCGTCGTACGGCCGCGGCCGCCTACCAGCTGGAGAGGTTCACGTCCTCGCCGGTCACCGTGAGACGCACGCCGTCGTCGCCCGGGTGGACCGAGGCGAGCCGCAGGCCGGGCGGCAGCTCGGACAGCGCCTGGTCGAAGTCGGTCACCGACCGCACCGCCTCCTCGGGCACCTTCACGCCGAGGTCCGGCAGCGAGGCGGCGCGCACGCGCAGCTTCCCGTCCTCCACCGCGACCTTCCCGAGCACGTTCAGCGCCGGCAGCTCCTGCCCGAACAGGGCCGGCTGCACCTTGACCTTGATCCGCCCCTCGCCGCCGCCGGAGAGCCCCACGACCGCCGCGGTCAGCCCGGGGGCGACCCTCTGCGGCTCGGTGCGGGTGGCCTTCAGCAGCTCGTCGTAGCGGACGAGCAGGTCGCCCTCGACCCGCGCCGCCCTCGACGGCGTCAGGTCGCCGTCCAGGCGGACGCCGCGGAGCCGGGCGTCGAGGTCCTCGACGGTCGTCTCCTTGCCGTCGGTCCCCTCGACCGGGAACTCGGCGATGGACAGCCGCACGTCGTCCAGGTCGCCGTCGGCGAGCTGGGTGAGGAACGGGAAGCCCTGGATGGACACCTCGGGGGTGTCCCGCAGTCCCTGCGAGGTCTTCAGCCCCTCGGCCGTCCGGTCCTCGGCGATGCCGACGGCGATCCGGTCCGCGGCCACCAGCAGTCCGCCGAGCAGCAGCGCCACGACGAGAAGTATTCGAACGGCACGCACCTGCGGGTCTCCCTACCTGGACGGGTCGGCACCTGGACGGTCGGCGGAGTGCTCGTCTCGACGGTAACGCCGTGGGCCGCTCGGCAGGGGAGCTTGTCGATCAGCTGTGACAAGCCTCGCGTACGCCCCTCACGGCTGCTGCGGGTCCCCGTCGCAGCCGCAGGAGCGCCGGACCACCAGGTGGGCGGGGACGACGCGCAGCCGGTCGTGCCCGTTGCCCGGGAGCCGCACGGTGTCGTCGAGCACCAGGTCGACCGCCGCGCGGGCCATCGTCTTGCGGTCGGTGGCGACCGTGGTCAGGGGCGGGTCGGTGAGCGCCGCCTCCTTGATGTCGTCGAAACCGGCCACCGCCAGCTCGCCGGGCACGTCGATCCGCAGCTCGCGGGCGGCGCGCAGCACGCCCACGGCCTGGTCGTCGGTGGAGCAGAAGACGGCCGGCGGGCGGTCCGGGCCGGAGAGCAGCCCGAGCGCCACCCGGTAGGCGTCGTAGCGGTTGTAGGGGGCCTCGAAGCAGCGGCCCTCGGTGGTCAGGCCGAAGTCGGCCATGGCCAGGCGCCAGCCCTCGACGTGATCGGAGACCGGGTCGCCGACCTCGGGGGTCTCGGCGGTGCCGCCGATGCAGGCGACGTAGGGGTGGCCGTGCTCCAGCAGGTGCCGCACCGCCCGGCGGGCGCCGCCGACGTCGTCGGTGACCACCGCGACGTCGTCGATCGCCTCGGGGCGCTCGTGCAGCAGCACCACCCGGGCGTCCCAGGCCTCGATCTCGGCGGCGGCCTGGTCGTTCAGGGCGTGGCTGACCAGGATCAGGCCGGAGACCCGCATGCCGAGGAAGGCGCGCAGGTAGTGGACCTCGCGCTCGGCCACGTAGTCGGTGTTGCCGACCAGGACCATCTTTCCGCGCTCGGAGGCCGCCTGCTCCACCGCGTGCGCCATTTCGCCGAAGAAGGGCTGACGGGCGTCCGGGACGATGAGGCCTATCAGGTCGGTCCGCCGCGAGGCCATGGCCTGGGCGACCCTGTCGGGCCGGTAGCCGAGTTGCGCGATGGCGGCCAGCACACGTTCGCGGGTGGCCGGGGCGACCGGCCGGGGTCCGTTGTTGATGACGTAGCTGACCACGGCGGTCGAGGTACCCGCCAGTCGCGCCACGTCGTCCCGAGTCACCTTGGCCACGCGCGGAGTCTACGCGTATGGAAACACCTCTGGGCAGGACATCTACGCTTTGCTGTCGACGCCGGACCCCCTCCTCGGCGGGCCCGGAAGGGTCCGCCGAACGCCCGTGGACCCCTTCCGTCAGGCGTCGGCGGCCATTTGGGGGATGCTCTGTCCCGTTTCCGCCTGCTTCGCGCCCGGACGCGCGCCGCGGGAACCGGTGGCCGCCGGGCCCTTGGCGTCCTCGGCGGGGCGTTCGCCCTTCTCAGGAGTTACGAACCGGTAGCCCACATTGCGGACGGTTCCGATCAGCGATTCGTGCTCCGGGCCGAGTTTCGCGCGCAGCCGCCGCACGTGGACGTCGACCGTCCGGGTGCCGCCGAAGTAGTCGTAGCCCCAGACCTCCTGGAGCAGCTGGGCGCGGGTGAAGACCCGGCCGGGGTGCTGGGCGAGGTACTTCAGGAGCTCGAACTCCTTGAAGGTGAGGTCCAGGACCCTGCCCTTGAGCTTGGCGGAGTAGGTCGCCTCGTCGACGGAGAGGTCACCGTTGCGGATCTCCATCGGCGAGTCGTCGCCGGTGAGCTGCAGGCGGCCGACGGCGAGCCGCAGGCGGGCCTCCACCTCGGCGGGGCCGGCGGTGTCGAGGAGGACGTCGTCGACGCCCCAGTCGGCGGTGACGGCGGCCAGGCCGCCCTCCGTGACGATCAGGATCAGCGGACAGCCGGGCCCGGTGGAGCGGAGCAGCTGGCAGAGGCTGCGGACCTGCGGCAGGTCACGACGGCCGTCGACCAGGATGACGTCGGCACTGGGCACGTTCACCAGCGCGGGACCCTCGGCGGGGGCGACGCGCACGTTGTGGAGCAGCAGGCCGAGGGCGGGCAGCACCTCGGTCGAGGGCTGGAGGGCGTTGGTGAGGAGCAGGAGTGAGCTCATCGGGTCTCCACACTGTCGGTGGTCCGGTGGTGCACGGCTGGCTTGCCCATAACGTCTGGTTCCTCCTGGGTCCCCGCGAGGACGTTTGCGGCACTGCTCTCGGCGCGTGGCGGGCTCCGTCGCCCCGGGGCCCCTCGCCGCACCGCGTCGTGCTGGAGAAGTCCCGTGCACCTGCGCTTTCAGACTCGTATACAGCTCGCTCTAATGCACGAAAGGACCCGGGGGCTGCGTCGCCCGAGTCCTCTGCCCAGCAGAATAACCCACATGAGCACTGGCAGGGCAGGTCAAACAGCTGATTCGGGTGACGTCCCGAAGGCTGAGACAAAGCACCGGTACCCCCGAAGAGCCTTTCTGCGTACGGCCGACGGGGTGAGCATCGACGCCGCGTACGAGCCGGGAACGGCTGTATACGATCCGCCCGGAGCGGAATCCGATCATCCGGTGATTGTGGTCGCGCACGGATTCACCGGAGATCTGGACCGGCCCCACGTGCGGCGAATAGCGCGTTCCTTTTCACATTTCGCCGCGGTGATCACTTTCTCCTTCCGGGGCCACGGCGCGTCCGGCGGGCACTCCACCGTGGGCGACAAGGAGGTCCTCGACCTGGCCGCCGCGGTCGCCTGGGCGAGGGAGCTGGGTCACCGGCGGATCGCCACGGCCGGCTTCTCCATGGGCGGCTCGGTGGTGGTGCGGCACGCCGCCCTGCCGGACGCCGGCGTGGACGCGGTCGCGACGGTCAGCGGCCCGGCCCGCTGGTACTACCGGGGGACGGCGGCGATGCGGCGGCTGCACTGGGTGGTGCTGCGGCCGGCCGGGCGGCTGGTCGGGCGGCTCGCGCTGCGCACCCGCATCCACCACCGGGACTGGGACCCGGTGCCTCCCTCGCCGGTCGAGTCGGCCCCGTTGATCGCGCCCGTCCCGCTGCTGGTGGTGCACGGGGACAGCGACCCCTACTTCCCCCTCGACCACCCGCGCTCGCTGGTCGAGGCGGCCGGGGGCCACGCCGAGTTCTGGCTCGAGGAGGGCATGGGCCACGCGGAGAACGCCGTGGACGAGGCACTGGCCCGGCGGCTCGGCACCTGGCTGGCCGACGCCGCCCGCCGGGGCCGCTAGCCTGACCGTGTTCACACATCAGTTCACTCAGCCGAGGAACGGTATGGCACAGGTCACGGTGCGCTACTGGGCCGCCGCCAAGGCCGCGGCCGGCGTCGCCGAGGAGTCCTTCGACGCGGACACCCTCGCCGACGCGCTGGACGCGGTCCGCACACGGCACCCCGGAGAACTCACCCAGGTACTGCGGCGCTGCTCGTTCCTGATCGACGGCGATCCCGTGGGGACCCGCGGGCACGACACCGTACGGCTGGCCCCGGGCGGCACGGTCGAGGTGCTCCCGCCGTTCGCAGGAGGGTGACCCCCACAGCATGAGCAACCAGTACGAGCAGCCGTACCCGGGGCCGCACGGCCCGGGTGACGGCTACCCGGAGCCGCCGTCGCCGTCGGAGACCACCCAGCAATGGCAGGGCAACACCTGGGACTCCCAGATGCAGCCCCGCCTCGGCGCCTCGCCGGCCCACGGGCCGCAGGCCGCGCGGGCGGCGTACCCGCCGCCGGCGCAGCCCGGCGCGGCGGTCCCGTACCCGCACTCCAGCGGCCCGATGCCGGTCGCCGAGGCCCCCGGGACGCACGGCGGCCACGCCCGGTACGACGGCACGCACGCCGCTGCCGCGCGGTACGACGATGCGCAGCACACTGCCGGGCAGTACGACGGCGCGCACGCCGCTGCCGCGCGGTACGACGGCGCGCAGCGCACTGCCGGGCAGTACGACGGCGCGCGAACCGGCCCGCACGCGCACGCCGCGGGCCAGGCCACGGGGCGCGCCGCTGCCCAGGCCCCGCAGGCGGCCGCGCACGCCACCCCCGCGGATCCGCGGGCGGGGCACGGCGCGGCGGCGGAGCCCGCCGGCGGAGCCCCGGCCGGCGACGACCGGGGCGGCCCGGACCTCGCCGGTTACGGCCCCGCGACCGTCGGCGGCAACGCCCGGGTGACGGACGCCCAGCGCGCCCGCGCCGAGGGCCGCTCCCCGATCATCGACCCCGGCATCCAGCCCGCCGCGCTGACCGCCGCGCTCTCCCTGCTGCTGGCCGGGGGCGCGGCCCTCGGCTCCTGGGCGCTGCTGCTCCCGCTGGTCGTGCTGCAGGGCCTGACCGCGGCCGGCTGGTTCCGCCTCAACGGCATGTGGCCCGCCCGCCAGGGCATCGCCCTCGGCTTCCTCGGCGCGCTGGCCGCCGACGCCGCCGTCCTGGTCGTCGGCCGCGAGCACGGCACCGGCGCGGTCCTCGGCACGCTGGGCGTGTGGGTGCTGCTCACCCTGGTCCTCCAGCTCCGCAGCCACGCCGAGCCGGACGAGCGGATGTACGGCCTCACCGCCGCCCTCGCCGCCGCCGCACTGGCCATCCTGGCCACGGGCCACCTCGCCGCCGCCCCGGAGGCGGTGACCACCGGCGGCGTCGCGGTGGCCGCCGCGATCCTGGTCCGTGCCGTCGTGGCCAAGCCGCCGGTGGCCGGCATGGTCCTCGCGGTCGCCGTGGCGGCCGGTGCCGGCCTGCTCCTGGGCGACGGGACCGAGGGCGCGCTGCTGGGCGCGGTGGCCGGTCTGTGCGCCGTGGTGGGTCACCGGGTCGCCGCCTACGACTACCCGTCCCGCTTCGTGCACTTCACGGCGGGCGTCGCCCTGCCGCTCGCCCTGGCCGCCCCCGCGGCGCTCCTGCTGGGCTGAGCGGCGGGCCCGCCGCCCGCCCCGCACACGAGAGGGCCGCCCCGTGCAGTGCACGGGGCGGCCCTCTCGTCGTCGGGTCCTCAGGCCGTCCGGCCCCCAAGCCGTCCGGCCGTCGGCCTCACGTGACGACGGTCCTCACGTGACGACGGTCCTCACTTCACGATGGTGATGCGGTCCGCCGCCGGCGGAGCGATCGGCGACGTGGCGGAGGAGTGCGCGGTCAGGTAGTCCGCGAGCGCCGTCAGGTCGTCGCTGCCGACGAACGGGTCGGTGCCCTTGGCGAGCGCCGGGAAGTTGTCCCCGCCGCCGGTGAGGAAGTTGTTCATCGCGACCCGGTAGGTGGCCGTGAGGTCCACCGGCAGGCCCTGGATCCGGATCGAGTCGGCGACCACGCGGTCGGCGCCGGACTTCGTCATGTCCAGCGTGTAGGTGAGCCCCTCGGAGACCTGCAGGATCTTCGGCGCGGCCGCGTTCTTGTCGCTCACCTGCTGCTGCAGGGCCGCGACGATGTCCGCGCCCTTGAGGTCGACCAGGTTCACCGTGTTGCCGAACGGCTGGACGTCGAAGGCCTCGCCGTAGGTGACGACGCCCTCCCCCTCGGTGCCGCGGGGCACGTAGTTGAGCTCGGCACGGATGCCGCCCGGGTTCATCAGGGCGAACGCCGTGGACGGGTCCACCGAGCGGGCGTGCTCGAGCTGCGCGTCGGCGATCAGGTCGCCCAGGGGGCTCTCGATGCCGTCCTTGGAGATCTTGGCGCTGACGTGACCGACGGGCCGGTTGCTCACCGGCTCCGACAGGGCCCTCCAGCGCTTGATCAGCGTGCTGATGTCTTCGGCGGGGTCCTGCTTCCGGCTGACCACGTGGTTGGCCGAGTCCACCGCGGTGCGCACGATGTCCTTGGTCGCCACGTCGTAGGTCAGCGTGGTGTCCGTGTACAGACGGCCGAAGGCCGCCGCCGAGGTCACCATGCGGGGGTTGCCCGCGGGGTCGGCGATGTCGCAGACGTACGCGTTGTGGGTGTGACCGGTGACCAGCGCGTCGACCTTGGGGCTGACGTTCTTCGCGATGTCGACGATCGGGCCGGAGACGCCGCCGGCCTCCGCGTCGCACAGGTAGTTGTACGCGCCGTTGGCGGGCACGCCGCCCTCGTGGACCAGCGCGACGATGGACTTGACGCCCTGCCGGTTCAGCTCGTCGGCGTACTTGTTGATCGTCTCGACCTCGTCGTGGAACTCGAGGCCCTTGACGCCCTCGGCGGTGACGATGCCGGGGGTGTTCTCCAGCGTGACGCCGATGAAGCCGATCTTGACCGGCCCCTTCTTCCAGACCCAGTACGGGGCCAGGGCGGTCCTGCCGGTCTTCTCGAGGGTCACGTTGGCGCCCAGGTACGGGAAGTCGGCGCCCTTGAACGGCGTGTCGGTGTAGCAGCCCTCCGTCGGGTGGCAGCCGCCGTCGCGCATGCGCTTCAGCTCGGCGAGACCCTCGTCGAACTCGTGGTTGCCGACACCGGACACGTCGAGGTCGAGCTCGTTGAGCGCCTCGATGGTCGGCTCGTCGTGGAACAGGCCGGAGAGCAGCGGGCTGCCGCCGATCAGGTCGCCGGCCGCGGCCGTGACGCTGTAGCGGTGGCCCTCGCGCGCGGTGCGCAGCGAGGCCGCCAGGTACTCGGCGCCGCCGACGCCCTCGAGGGTCTTGGTCGAGCCGTCGGGCTGAATCTCCGTCAGACGGGCGTTGGACCCCGTCGGGGGCTCCAGGTTGCCGTGCAGGTCGTTGAACGAGAGCAGCTGCACGTCGACCGTGCGGGCGCTCGCGGCCCGGGTGGCGTCGGACGCGCCGGCGGGAAGCGCGGCGGTCAGCGCGCCGACGGTGGCCAGCGCGGCGCCGGTGATCAGAATGCGGTGGGTACGTCGCTGCCGGGTGATCCGCGGCATGGTCCCCCCTCTTGAATGAGTAGGTGCACAGTGGGGTGGCTGAGCGGCAGCTTAGGGTCAACGCGCGTAGCTGCGACAGGGGCCGCGGGTCACATCCTGGTTTCGACCGGCCGGCCCCCGTCGCGCGGACACCGCGCCGCCGGCCTGTGACGTGGCCGGCGGGCGGCCTAGGCTCGGAGCATGACCAGCCCTCTCAGTCCTCGCCAGATCGACACCCTGGACCGCCTCACCCCCGCTCAGGTCGACGCGGTGACCGCCCTGTTGTCGGCCGCCTCGGACGCGGACGGCCAGCACGCCGTGTCCGAACAGGGCCGGCTGCACCTGAGGAGCGGTGAGCCCCGCCCCGGCATCCTCCACCTGCTGCTGACCGTGGGGGACGACGGCGAACTGGCCGGTTACGCCCAGCTCGACGGCTCCGAGCTCGTCGAGCCGCCCGCCGCCGAGCTGGTGATCCACCCCGCCCACCGCGGCCGGGGCCACGGCCGCGCGCTGGGCAGCGCCCTGCTCGCCGCCACCGGCAAGCGCCTGCGGGTGTGGGCGCACGGCGGCCACGCCTCCGCCCGCCACCTCGCGCAGGTCCTCGGCCTCACCCTCTTCCGCGAACTGCGTCAGATGCGCCGCCCGCTGACCGGCCCGAACGCCCCGGAGCTGCCCGAGCCGGTCCTGCCGCCGGGCGTCACCGTCCGCACCTTCGTGCCCGGCCAGGACGACGCGGCCTGGCTCGCCGTCAACGCCGAGGCCTTCGCCCACCACCCCGAACAGGGCTCGCTGACCCAGCGCGACCTGGACGACCGCAAGGCCGAGGCCTGGTTCGACCCGGAGGGCTTCTTCCTCGCGGAGAAGGACGGCGAACTGGTCGGCTTCCACTGGACCAAGGAGCACGCCGAGGAGGACCTCGGCGAGGTCTACGTGGTCGGGGTGCGCCCCGGCGCCCAGGGCGGCGGCCTGGGCAAGGCGCTCACCGTCACCGGCCTGCGCCACCTGGCCGCGCGCGGCCGGCCCACCGCGATGCTCTACGTGGACGGCGACAACAAGGCCGCCGTCACCGTCTACGAGCGCCTCGGTTTCACCACCCACGAGACGGACCTGATGTACCGCACGGAACTCTGACCGGCGACTGCGTCCCGGTTCCCACCCCGGCGACTCCCCCCAGGGGGCGGCGACTTGACGCCGCCCCCTTCCTTGCACCACCCTTCCACTACTCAATTAGTGAAAGGGTGTTGTCGAGTGGTCGAGTACCGCATCGACCGGCGCAGCGGCGTCGCCACCTATCTGCAGATCGTCCAGCAGACCAAGCACGCCCTGCGGCTGGGCCTGCTCGAGCCGGGTGACCGGCTGCCCACGGCCCGCGAGGTCGTGGCGGCCACCGCCATCAATCCGAACACCGTCCTCAAGGCCTACCGCGAACTCGAACGCGAAGGCCTGGTGGAGGCCCGGCGCGGGCTCGGCACCTTCGTCCGCCGCTCCCTGGGCCCCGCCGCCGCCGACTCGGCCCCGCTGCGCGACGAGCTCGCGGCGTGGGGCCGCAAGGCCAAGGCGTCCGGCCTGGACCGCGACGACGTGTCCGCGCTCCTCACCTCCGTCCTGGACGACCTCTATCCCATTGGGGGGGATCACCGATGACCGAGACCGCCATCGAGGCCGAGGCGCTGGGCAGGCGCTACACCCGCCTGCTTCCGCGCCGGGTCAACTGGGCGCTGCGGGAGTGCTCGTTCAGCCTCCCGGCCGCCCGCGTCTGCGCGGTGGTCGGCCCCAACGGCGCCGGCAAGTCCACGCTGCTGGCCCTGGCCGCGGGCCTGGACCGCCCGACCGAGGGCGCGATACGGGTGCTCGGCCGCAGCCCCGCCGACGCGCGCGAACGGGTCGCCTACGTCGCGCAGCACAAGCCGCTCTACGGCCAGCTCACGGTGCTCGACACACTGCGCCTGGGGCACGCGCTCAACCCGGCCCGCTGGGACCAGGCCACGGCCGAACGCATCGTCGCCCAGGGCGACCTGGACGTGACGGCCACGGTGCGCAGCCTCTCCGGCGGCCAGCGCACCCGGGTGGCGCTGGCCCTGGCGCTGGGCAAGCGGCCCGAACTCCTGCTGCTGGACGAGCCGATGGCCGACCTGGACCCGCTCGCCCGCCACCAGCTGATGGGCGAGCTGATGGCCGAGGCCGCCGAGCACGGCACCACGGTCGTCATGTCCTCGCACGTCATCGCGGAGCTGGAGGGGTCCTGCGACCACCTCCTGCTGATCCGCCGGGGCCGGGTCCGCCTGCAGGGCGAGCTGGAGGACGTGCTGGCCGCGCACGCCCTGGTCACCGGCCCCGCCGACGCCTCCCTCGAGGGCCACACCGTGATCGAGTCCCGCACCACCGGCCGCCAGGTCACCGCCCTGGTCCGCCGCGGGGGTCCGCTGCCGGCGGCACACGAGGCGGCCGCGCCGACCCTCGAGGAGCTGGTCCTCTCCTACCTCAGGGAGCCCGTCGCATGAGCGTGACGCTGAGGCCGCCGGCCCCGGCGGACCTGGACGACGCCCCGGCACCGGTGCGGCCACCGGGCGGCCAGGCCTGGGCGGTGCTGCGCCTGCACCGGTGGGCGCTGTGGGCGTGGACCGCCTACGTCGCCCTGGGAGCGGGGCTGCTGCTGTGGGCGTGGGGGCCGGCGGTGAACGAGATGCGCTCGGCGGTGGCGGCCTGCGACATGACCGCCCGCGTGGCCCCTCCCTGCGCGACAAGCGTGTACATGACCGCCAACAGCTACCAGGACTTCCTCGTCTGGGGCTTCTACGCCATTTTCCTCGCCCCGATCCTGATCGGCGGCTGGGCGGCGGCCTCGCTGACCGGCCGCGAACTGGAGACCGGCACCGCCCAGCTGGCGTGGACCCAGTCGGTCACCCCGACCCGCTGGCTCACCACCAAGCTCGCTCTGCCCGCCGTGATCGCCGCCGCCGGGACGACCCTGCTGCTGGCGTTGTACCGCCTCGCCCACCTCGAGGGCGCCGGTCCCTACCGGGCCATCCGCGGCGAGACCCGGTCCTGGTGGCAGGAGGACGTCTTCACCGCGACGGGCGTCGTCATGGTGCCCCGCGTCCTGTGCGCGGTCGCCGTAGGCGTCCTCCTCGGCCTCCTGCTGCGACGGACCCTGGCCTCGCTCGGTACCGGGCTGGCACTGATGGGGGCGGGCACCGTCGCCTTCGTCGCGGGCCGTCACCTGCTGTGGCCCACCGAGATCACCTACGGCTCACGCACCGGCAGCCCCATGCCCCACGCCGATCTCGGGCACGGCAACCAGCACGTCGCCGACGGCGAGGTGACCGCGTCCGGCGAACTCGTCGAGGGCAACGGGGGCGCGGCCGACTGGGATTGCTTCGACGCCGCCCGCCGGCACAGCGGCTTCGACGCGGACGGTTACTTCGCCTGCCTCAGGAAGGAAGGCGTCACGGACGTCTGGACCACCTACCACCCGAAATCCCACTTCTGGCCGCTCCAGCTCGTGGAGTCCGGCATCTGGCTCGCCGTCGCCACCCTCGCGGTGTTCCTCTCCTACCGCCTGCTGCGCGACCGTACGGCTCTCCGGGAGGGCGCCGCGTGACCACGACCTCGATCTCGACCTCCCCGGCCGGAGCCCCGGCCGCGCACAAGGGCCCGGAGGGGCTGATCCGGACCGTCCTGCGCCTGCACCGGTGGGCGCTGTGGGTGTGGCTCGCCTACGTCGCCCTGGGGGCCGGGCTGCTGCTGTGGGCCTGGGGCCCCGCCCTGGGGGACGCCCGGGCCGCGGTGGACGCCTGCGCGGGCCTGTGGAAGGGCGGGCGTTGCGGAGGAAGCCAGTTCACGCTCTTCACCCGGTACGAGGACTACCTCCGCTACGGCTTCTGCGTCATCTTCATGGCGCCGTTCCTGGTCGGCGCCTGGGCGGCCGCCTCACTCACCGCCCGCGAACTGGAGACCGGCACCGCACACCTGGCCTGGACCCAGTCGGTCACCCCGGCCCGCTGGCTCACCGCCAAGCTCGCCGTCCCGGCCGTCCTCGTGACCGCCGGCACCGTGCCGCTGCTGGTGCTGTACCGCCTCGCGTACCGCGCGGGCGCCGGCCTGCGCGCGCAGGTGTGGCCGGCCGGGCAGGAATGGTGGAGCGAGGAACACTTCACCGGCCTGGGGATCGCCACGGTGCCCCGCGTGCTGTGCGCGGTGGCGGTCGGCGTCCTGCTGGGCCTGCTGATCAGGCGCTCCCTGGCGTCCCTGGGCACGGGCGTACTGCTCATGACGGCGGCCGCGGTGAAGTTCACCGTCGCCCGCCACCTCCTGTGGCCGACCGCGACCCGGTACGGCTACACGCACGACGTCCACAGCACCTACGTGGGCGTCATCGCCGGCGAATGGCGGGTCGAGAGCGGGGCGGTGACCCGGTCCGGCGACCTGGTCCCGTACGACTTCACCTGCATGGACGCGGCGATCGACGCCGGCCGGGACAAGCACGGCGAGGCGGAGGCCTTCTACGCCTGCCTCAAGGAGAGCGGCCTGCGCGACGTCTGGGTCGCCTACCACCCCAAGAGCCACTACTGGCCGCTCCAGTTCGCCGAGTCCGGCGTCTGGCTCGCCGTCGCCGCCCTCGCGGTGTTCCTCTCCTACCACCTGCTGCGCCGCCGCACGGACCTCCGGAAGGGTGCCGCATGACCACGACCCTGACCCCTCCCGCGCCGTCCGAAGCCTCTGGGGTGCCTCCCGCTCCGGTGAAGGCCCCGGGCGGGGCCGCCTGGGCCGTGTACCGCGTCCACCGGTGGGCGCTGTGGGTGTGGATCGCCTACGTCGCCCTGGGCGCCGGGCTGCTGCTGTGGGCGTGGGGGCCGGCGTCGAACGGCATAGCGGCGCAGCTGGAGGCATGTCCTCCGGTCACGACCTCCCTGCCCCGCAGCTGCGCGGAAGGGCTGAGCGAGTACCTGGCGACCGTCGACACGTACCGCGGCGCGCTGCGGCTCGGCTTCTACCTCATTGTCGTCGCACCACTGCTGGTCGGCGGCTGGGCCGCCGCGTCCCTGACCGCGCGGGAGGAGGAGACCGGCACCACGCGTCTGGCGTGGTCCCAGTCGGTCACCCCGGCCCGCTGGCTCACCGCCAAGCTCGTCCTGCCCGCCGTGGCCGTCACCGCGGGCATGACCCTGCTGCTCTGGCTCTACCGCCTCGGCCACCAGGCGGGCGAGGGGGGGCACATCACCCGCTGGCTGGGCGGCAGGAGCCTCTGGGGCGAGGACGTCTTCACCGGCACCGGCGTCGTCATGGTGCCCCGCATACTGTGCGCGGTCGCCGTCGGTGTGCTGCTCGGACTCCTGTTCCGGCGCACCCTGGCCTCCCTCGGCGCGGGTGCGGCGCTCATGGCCTCCGGCACCGTGTGGTTCCTGGCGAACCGCCACCTGCTCTGGCCCGACGAGATCCGCTACGGCTACAAGCTGGCCGACCCCTCGCCCCGCTGGTACGCCACCGCCGACGAGTGGCCGCTCGACAGCGGTGCGGTCACCGCCTCCGGTGACCTGGTCGGATACGACGGCAGCTGCCTGGACGCGGTCCATCCCAGCGAGGGCCCGGCCGGGGACACCGGCGACTTCTACGCGTGCCTGAAGGAGCGGGGGCTGACCGACGTCTGGGCCACCTACCATCCGACGAGCCATTTCTGGCCCCTCCAGCTCGTGGAGTCCGGTATCTGGCTCGCCGTCGCCGCCCTCGCGGTCGTCCTGTCGTACCGCGTCCTCCGGCGCCGTACCGCCTGACGCCTGGCAGCCAACTGCCCGTAACCCGGCATTCAGGCGCGCTTGAAAGCCTTCCCCGGTGGTGAACACCCCTCCTACCGATGCCGGCGACCCGCCCCCCGAGGACCCCTCGGGGGGCGAGAGCGCGTCCCCGACCCCGGCGACGTCCCGCAGAGGCGGCGTGAGCAGGCGGAATGCTCACCTCCGGGTGCTTCCACGCGCCCGGTCCGACATGCCATTCGAGGCCGCCACGCGGAACAATGGGGTCATGAGCGAGCCCAGTGCCCAGGACCCCATGACCCAGGACCGCAGCGCCCAGGATCCCGCCGCGCGGCTGTCGAAGGCCGCCGTCGGAGTGATATCCGCCGGACCCGCGGGACACGAGAGCGAACCGCCGCGCCGGCCGCTCCGTGACGAGGAGCAGGAGGCGGGTCCGGACTTCGACGGTTACCAGGAGGTCCGCCACGAGGACGGCCCGCTCCCCGAGGGCCGCTTCCTGGACCGTGAACGCAGCTGGCTCGCCTTCAACGAGCGCGTCCTCGAGCTCGCCGAGGACCCGAACACGCCGCTGCTGGAGCGCGCCAACTTCCTCGCGATCTTCGCCAGCAACCTGGACGAGTTCTTCATGGTCCGCGTCGCCGGCCTCAAGCGCCGCATCGCCACCGGCGTCGCCCAGCGCTCCGCCTCCGGCCTGCAGCCCCGCGAGGTGCTGGAGATGATCTGGGCCCGCTCCCGCGAGCTCATGGCCCGGCATGCCGCCTGCTTCCACGAGGACGTCGCCCCCGCGCTCGCCGAGCAGGGCATCCACGTCGTGCGCTGGGGGGAGCTGACCGAGAAGGAGCAGGCGCGGCTCTTCAC
This sequence comes from Streptomyces fragilis, assembly GCF_003112515.1. Classification (GTDB taxonomy): domain Bacteria; phylum Actinomycetota; class Actinomycetes; order Streptomycetales; family Streptomycetaceae; genus Streptomyces; species Streptomyces fragilis. The sequence goes on from NZ_BEVZ01000001.1 coordinate 443,583, forward strand.
GCTCTTCCGTTCCAAGATCTTCCCGGTCCTCACGCCGCTCGCCGTGGACCCCGCGCACCCCTTCCCCTACATCTCCGGCCTCTCGCTCAACCTGGCCGTCGTCGTCCGCAACCCGGTCTCCGGCCACCGGCACTTCGCCCGGGTCAAGGTGCCGCCGTCGCTCTCCCGCTTCCTGGAGGCCTCCCCGGAGCGCTACGTCCCCATCGAGGACGTCATCTCCGCGCACCTGGAGGAGCTGTTCCCGGGCATGGAGGTGCTGCAGCACCACGCCTTCCGGATCACCCGCAACGAGGACCTGGAGGTCGAGGAGGACGACACCGAGAACCTCCTCAAGGCGCTGGAGAAGGAGCTCATGCGGCGCCGCTTCGGCCCGCCGGTGCGCCTGGAGGTCGAGGAGTCCATCGACCGGCACGTCCTGGACCTGCTGGTGCGCGAGCTGAAGATCACCGAGGCGGAGGTGTACCCGCTGCCCGGGCCGCTGGACCTCACCGGCCTCTTCGGCATCGCCGGCCTGGACCGCCCCGAGCTGAAGTACCGCAAGTTCATCGCGGGCACCCACCGTGACCTCGCCGAGGTGGAATCCGCCTCCGCGCCCGACATCTTCGGCGCGCTGCGCGAGCGGGACGTGCTGCTGCACCACCCGTACGACTCGTTCTCCACCTCCGTGCAGACCTTCCTGGAGCAGGCCGCCGCCGACCCGGACGTGCTGGCCATCAAGCAGACCCTCTACCGCACCTCCGGCGACTCGCCGATCGTCGACGCCCTGATAGACGCGGCCGAGGCCGGCAAGCAGGTCCTCGTCCTGGTCGAGATCAAGGCCCGCTTCGACGAGCAGGCCAACATCAAGTGGGCCCGCAAGCTGGAGGAGTCCGGCTGCCACGTCGTCTACGGCCTGGTCGGCCTCAAGACGCACTGCAAGCTGTCGCTGGTGGTGCGCCAGGAGGGCGACACCCTGCGCCGCTACTCGCACGTCGGCACCGGCAACTACCACCCCAAGACGGCCCGCCTCTACGAGGACCTCGGCCTGCTCACGGCGGACCAGCAGGTCGGCGCGGACCTCTCCGACCTGTTCAACCGGCTCTCCGGCTACTCGCGCCGGGAGACCTACCGCCGTCTGCTGGTGGCGCCCAAGTCGCTGCGCGACGGGCTGGTCTCCCGCATCGGCAAGGAGATCCGCCACCACCGGGCCGGCCGGCCCGCGTACGTGCGGATCAAGGTCAACTCGATGGTCGACGAGGCCGTCATCGACGCCTGCTACCGCGCCTCCCAGGCGGGGGTGCCGGTGGACATCTGGGTGCGCGGCATCTGCGCCGTGCGGCCCGGCGTCCCCGGTCTTTCGGAGAACATCCGGGTCCGGTCGGTCCTCGGCCGGTTCCTGGAGCACTCGCGGATCTTCTCGTTCGCCAACGGCGGCGAGCCCGAGGTGTGGTTCGGCAGCGCCGACATGATGCACCGCAACCTCGACCGGCGCATCGAGGCGCTGGTCAGGGTCACCGACCCGACCCACCGGGCCACCCTCAACCGGTTCCTGGAGACCGGCATGTCCGACTCCACCTCGTCCTGGCACCTCGGCCCGGACGGCGAGTGGACCCGGCACTGCACGGACCCGGACGGGCGGCCGCTGCCCCATGTCCAGGAGATGCTCATCGACGCCCGGAGGCGCCGGCGTGGTCCAGCAACACCCTGACAGCGATGCCCTCGCGGCCTATCTGCGCGCGCAGGCCACCGAGTTCCTGCGCGCGCCGAAGGGCTTCGCCGCGGGCGGGGGCGGGGGCGCGGAGTGCGCGCCCGCCCTGCGCAGGGCCGCGCGCCGGATCGGCGCGACGCTGCACACCTTCCACTCCGTGCTCGATCCCGCCTGGTCCACGGCCTTACGGCGCGAACTCGCCTGGTTCTCCGGCGTGCTCGCGCAGGAGCGCCTGCACACGGCCACCCTGGGGCGGCTGCGGGCCGCGCTGCACGAGCCGCGGGAGGACCTGGGCGCGGCCAAGGCGGCGGCCCTGCTGGAACGCCGCCTCACGCCGGCCCGCGGCCGGGCGCACTCGGCGGTGCTGGAGGCGCTCGGCTCGGCCCGGTTCCACGCCCTGGCCGACGCGGTGGCCCTGCTGGCCGGGGAGGTCCCGCTGCGGGGCGACGGCCCCGGCCGGGGCCCGGTCGACGGACGCGGTCACGCGGGCGGCGGCCAGGACGCCGGCCGCGACGGCACGGGCGACAGCGCGTGGGGCGGCGACCCGGGCGACGGCGACGGGGCGGGGCTGCGCGCGCACACCGACGCGGCGGGACGGCGGCTGGCCGAGGCGGTGGCGGCGCTGCCGGAAGCCCACCCTGGGACGGGGCCGGACCGGGCCCCCTACCCCGCGGACCGGCCCGGCGACGGCGACGCCCCCTGGCACCAGGTACGCGCCCTGCTCCGGCTGCACCGGTACGCGCTGGAGGCCCTCACCCTGCCGGTGCCGCCGCGGCTGTTGTCCGCGGCGCGGGCGCTGGACCGGCACCGGGACGCGGCGGAGGCCGCCTCGGTCGCCGCCGCGGCCGCCCGGACGCCGCGGATCGCGCCGGCCACCGCGTACGCGCTGGGCAACCTGCACGCCCACCAGCGGCACGAGGTGCTGGCCGCGCGCCACGACTTCCACCAGGCCTGGCGCTCCCCGGCGCAGCCCCGGACTGTGCCGGTCCCCCACCCGAGCACGAGTACGAGCACGGTGACGGTCCCATGAACGACGACGACGGCGACGACACGATCCTGGCGGCGGGCTGCGTCCTGTACCGCCGAGGCGCGGGCGGCGGGCTCGAGGTGTGCCTGGTGTACCGGCCCAAGTACGACGACTGGTCCTTCCCCAAGGGGAAGCTCGAACCCGGGGAGACCCTTGAGGAGGCCGCGGTCCGTGAGGTCGCGGAGGAGACGGGCCACCACGTGTCCCTCGGCCCGCGACTGCCCACCGTCCGCTACACGGTCGGCGGGCGGCCCAAGCGGGTCGACTACTGGGCCGCGGAGACCACCGCGCCCGACACCTTCACCGCCACCCGCGAGATCGGCGCCCTCGCCTGGCACCCCGCCTCCATCGCCCACCACCACCTCACCCACCCCCACGACCACACCCTCCTCACCGCCTTCCTCACCCACGTCCTCTGACCTCCGCCCCGCCCGGCCCCGCCCCGCCCCGCGGCGATCGTGCCGCCGGGCGGCAGGAGCGGGTGGCGGGACCGAGGCGGCAGGGGTGAGCGGCAGGGGCCCACGTCCCTCACGAGACGGTTCGCCCCACGCGACGCGAGCCTTTCCGGGCAGAGGGCGGGCCGGGGACCGGACGGTGCTGCTCGCCGGAGCCCCGCCGTACCCCGCGCCCCGGGCGGCGTGCGTGCGTGCGAGCGCGGCACGGGTCGAGGACGCGGCACCGCGCCGGCACCCGGGGACGCGAGGGGCGGCGTGCAGCGCAAGACAGGGGCCGGGGGAGCCGCACCGCACCGTCCCCGCGGATTCACCCCCCGTTCACTCTCCCCCGTCGGCCCCGTCACCTCACCGGCCTAATTTCGGCCGTGACGGCGGGGAAACCGTCGCAAGGACACCCCCCGCCACCAAGACTTCGCACGCCGCCACACGCACGAGACGCACCCGGCGGCTCCCGGAAGGAATCCACGAAAAGTGACGCTTCAGCGCAAGACCCGGCGCATGACCCCGCGGGCCCTGACCCTCGGCGCTCTCGCCGTCTCCGGCGCCCTGGCCCTCACGGCGTGCGGCTCGGACGCGACGAGCGAGACCGGCACGGCCGACAGCGCGGCCAGCGCCCAGGCCGGCGCCATCGACTGCGGCGACGCCAAGGGCCAGCTCCTCGCCGACGGTTCCTCCGCGCAGAAGAACGCCATCGACGCCTGGGTCAAGCAGTTCGCCGCCGCCTGCAAGGGCGGGCTGCAGATCAACTACAAGGGTTCCGGCTCCGGCGCGGGCATCACCGCGTTCACCCAGGGCCAGGTCGCGTTCGCCGGCTCCGACTCCGCGCTCAAGCCGGAGGAGATCACCGCGTCGAAGAAGATCTGCAAGGGCGGCCAGGCGATCGACCTGCCGATGGTCGGCGGTCCGATCGCGGTCTCCTACAACCTGCCCGGCGTGGACGAGCTGGTCCTCGACGCCCCGACCCTCGCGAAGATCTTCGACGCGAAGATCACCACCTGGGACGACGCGGCGATCAAGAAGCTGAACCCGGACGCCGAGCTGCCGTCCACCAAGATCCAGGCCTTCCACCGCTCGGACGAGTCCGGCACCACGGACAACTTCACCAAGTACCTGATCGCCACCGCCCCCGACGACTGGAAGTACGAGGGCGGCAAGTCCTGGCAGGCCAAGGGCGGCCAGGGCGCCTCCGGCTCCAGCGGCGTCGCCCAGCAGGTCAAGCAGACCGAGGGCGCCATCGGCTACATGGAGCTCTCCTACGCGAAGGACGGCCAGACCGTCTCCATCGACACCGGCGCCTCCGCCCCGGTCGCCGCCACCGTGGAGAACGCCTCCAACGCCATCGCGGACGCCAAGATCGTCGGCACCGGCAAGGACCTGGCGCTGGAGCTGAACTACGCCACCAAGGCCGACAACGCCTACCCGATCACCCTCGTGACCTACGAGATCGTCTGCGACAAGGGCAACAAGGCCGAGACCCTCCCGGCCACCAAGTCCTTCCTGAACTACATCGCGAGCGAGGACGGCCAGGCGCTGCTCGCCGACGCCGGCTACGCCCCGATCCCCGACGAGATCATCGGCAAGGTCCGCGAGACCATCGACGGCCTCGCCTGATCCCCCGAGCCCGGCCCCGGCCGGGCTCCGTCCGGTGCACCGCCGCCAGGAGCCGTCCGGACCGTCCCCGCCCCGACCGGGACGGTCCGGCACCGGCCTCCGCAGACCGGAGACCCCGATGGACATATCGACACGCAAGTCACAGACAACCGAAGGCGACGGACCCCCCGCGACGGGGACCGCGCACGGGACCCCGGACGCCACGCGGCCGGACCCCGCGCCGCGCGACGAGCCCGCACCCGGCTCCGCCGCCACCCCGGACACCACCCCTGACGCCACCCCGGACACCGCTCCGGCACCCGTGAAGCCGGCGCCCCGCCCCGGGGCCACCGCGACCGCCCCGGGCACCGCGACCCGCCGCGGCGACCGCGTCTTCCTCGGCCTCTCCCGCGGCTCCGGCATCCTGCTGCTGGCCGTGATGGCGGCGATCGCGGTGTTCCTGAGCTACCGCGCCGCCCTCGCCATCAGCGAGGACCGGGCCAACTTCCTCACCACCTTCGAGTGGGACCCCAACAGCCCCGAGCCGGTCTTCGGCATCGCGGTGCTCGCCTTCGGCACCGTCGTGTCGTCGGTGATCGCCATGGCCGTCGCGGTCCCGGTCGCGGTGGCCATCGCCCTCTTCCTCACCCACTACGCCCCGCGCCGGCTGAGCGGCCCCATCGCCTACGTGGTGGACCTGCTCGCGGCGGTGCCGTCGATCGTCTACGGCCTGTGGGGCGCGCTGGTCCTCGTCCCGCACATGAACGGCCTGTTCGGCTGGCTGGACACGTACCTGGGCTGGACCGGGATCCTCGCCTGGCAGGGCGGCGCCCCGCGCTCGATGCTCACCGTCGGCATCCTGCTGGCGATCATGATTCTTCCGGTCATCACCAACGTGAGCCGCGAGGTCTTCCGCCAGGTTCCCAGGGCCCACGAGGAGGCGGCCCTCGCCCTCGGCGCCACCCGCTGGGAGGTCATCCGCATGTCGGTCCTACCCTTCGGCCGCTCCGGCGTGATCTCCGCGTCGATGCTGGGACTCGGCCGCGCCCTGGGCGAGACCATGGCCGTGGCGACCGTGCTGTCCCCCAGCTTCGACATCCAGGCCAGCCTCCTGGACCCGGGCGGCGGCACCTTCGCGCAGAACATCGCCAGCAAGTTCGGTGAGGCCAACGAGCAGGGCCGTGACGCGCTGATCGCCTCCGGCCTCGTCCTCTTCGTCATCACCCTGCTGGTCAACGGCGCCGCGCGGCTGATCATCGCCCGCCGCAAGGAGTACTCGGGGGCCAACGCATGAGCACCACGTCCACCCTCGCCCGCCCCGGCTCCCTGCAGGGCGCACGGCTTCCGCAGTGGGCCCCGTGGGCCGTCGCCGTCACCGCGGTCGCCGTCGCGGTCGCCGTCGGCCTGGCGGCCGGCCTGCACAGCCGCGTCCAGTGGGGCCTGATGGCCGCCGTCCTGTTCGTGCTGGGCACCTACGCGCTGTCCGCCAAGGTCGAGGGACGCCGCCAGGCCAAGGACCGCGTCGCCACCAGCCTGGTCTGGGTGGCGTTCCTGCTGGCCGTCGTCCCGCTGCTCTCCCTGGTCTGGGAGACCGTGGTGCGCGGCGTGAAGGTCCTCGACGGGTACTTCCTCACCCACTCCATGGGCACCGTCGCCGACGCCGAGCCCGGCGGTGGCATCTACCACGCCATCCTGGGCACCGCGCAGCAGGTGGGCCTGGCCACCCTGATCGCCGCCCCGATCGGCGTGCTCACCGCGATCTACCTGGTCGAGTACGGCCGGGGCCCGCTGGCGAAGGCCGTCACCTTCTTCGTCGACGTGATGACCGGCATCCCGTCCATCGTGGCCGGCCTGTTCATCCTGAGCCTGATGCTCATGTTCGACCTGCAGCCCTTCGGCTTCGCCGGCTCGCTGGCCCTGGCCATCCTGATGATGCCGGTCGTCGTCCGCTCCACCGAGGAGATGCTCAAGCTCGTCCCCAACGAGCTGCGCGAGGCCTCCCTCGCGCTGGGCGTGCCCAGGTGGCGGACCATCCTGAAGGTCGTCCTGCCCACCGCGATCGGCGGCATCACCACCGGCGTGATGCTCGCGATCGCCCGCATCGCGGGCGAGAGCGCCCCGGTCCTGCTGCTGGTGTTCGGCAACCCGTTCATCAACGCCAACCCCTTCGAGGGCGCCCAGGCGTCGCTGCCGCTGTACATCTACCAGCAGTACGTCAACAGCGCCGGCTCGACGGCGGCCTACGACCGGGCCTGGGCGGCGGCGCTGACGCTGATCGCCTTCGTGATGGTCCTCAACCTGGTGGCCCGCGGCATCGCCCGCTGGAAGACGCCCCGCTGAACTTCTGGAAGTGACTGAAATGGCCAAGCGAATCGACGTCGGCGGGCTCTCCGCCTTCTACGGCGCCCACAAGGCCATCGAGGACATCTCGATGACCGTCGAGCCCCGCTCGGTGACCGCCTTCATCGGCCCCTCCGGCTGCGGCAAGTCCACGTTCCTGCGCACCCTGAACCGGATGCACGAGGTCGTCCCCGGCGGCCGCGTCGAGGGCAAGGTGATGCTGGGCGACGAGGACCTGTACGGCCCCGGCATCGACCCCGTGTCGGTGCGCCGGGAGGTCGGCATGGTCTTCCAGCGGCCCAACCCGTTCCCCACCATGTCGATCTTCGACAACGTGGCGGCCGGGCTGCGGCTGAACGGCGACCACAAGAAGTCCTCCCTGGCCGACATCGTCGAGCAGTCCCTGCGCGGCGCCAACCTGTGGAACGAGGTCAAGGACCGCCTCAACAAGCCCGGCTCCGGCCTCTCCGGCGGCCAGCAGCAGCGCCTGTGCATCGCACGGGCCATCGCCGTGCAGCCCAAGGTGCTGCTGATGGACGAGCCCTGCTCGGCGCTCGACCCGATCTCGACGCTCGCCATCGAGGACCTGATCGGCGAGCTCAAGGAGCAGTACACGATCGTCATCGTGACCCACAACATGCAGCAGGCGGCCCGCGTCTCGGACCGCACCGCCTTCTTCAACCTGGCCGCGATCGGGCAGCCGGGCCGGCTGATCGAGATCGACGACACCGAGCGGATCTTCTCCAACCCGTCGGTCAAGGACACCGAGGACTACATCTCCGGCCGCTTCGGCTGACCGGGCCGTCCTCGCCAGCTCCTCGCGGTGCTGCATGGCGGTGCCACCGCGAGGCCGGGGCCCGCGCCCACCGGCGCGGGCCCCTTCACCGCCTCCACGCGCTCCACACGCTCCACACGCGGGATCCGCCGTGGGCCCTTGGGACTAGCCCGTCCGTGCCATGCGCGAAGAGCCTCCGTCTCCTTAGTCTGGGAAGCCCGTACGGCTTCCGGCAGAAGGAGGGGTGATCGGCGTGGCTCCGCTCGGCGCTCCCGGACAGGTCCAGGACCAGATCGCTCTCGCCGAGATAGAGCTCTGCGGCGACCTGATGATCGCCGCCTCCTCGGCGAACGGGGACCGGCTCAGCCAGGCGAGCATCGACGAGATCCTCCGCGTCGGGGAGGACCGCCGCACCTCGCGCTGACCGCCGGGAGGGCTCAGGTGCGCAGCATGCGGGCGATGGCCTTGGTGGCCTCCTCGACCTTGGCGTCGATCTCGTCGCCGCCCCTGACCGCCGCGTCGGCGACACAGTGCCGCAGGTGCTCCTCCAGCAGTTGCAGCGCGAACGACTGCAGGCCCTTGGTGGAGGCGGACACCTGCGTGAGTATGTCGATGCAGTAGACGTCCTCCTCGACCATTCTCTGCAGGCCGCGGATCTGTCCTTCGATCCGCCGCAGCCGCTTGAGGTGGTCGGCCTTGCGGGCGTGGTAGCCGTGGTGCTGCGCGTGCTGTCCGTTCTGCGCGGGCTGTCCGTGCTGCCCGTCCTGCGCCTGCAGCGCGTCCCGCGCGTGCTCCTCGGCGGCGGGGGCCTCCTCGGCCGACCCGACCTCCGGCGTCGTCGCCATCTCCGGCAGCCCTCCTCGCCTCACATGTCGCATTCGTCACTTCCGGGCCCCTGCGGCCGGCGCGAGATGCATACCCCTGCCGGGTATATGGTACTCGCGTTCGGTGGGTAGATGGGGGTACGGCCGCCGCGGAGCGGATGGGCGACACTGGATCTCGGCCAGCCCGCTCCATTAGCAGCGGCCCCCCGATGGGCCTAGCATCACCCTGACCGATTCGACAGCCTCCGAGGACCCCACGTGCGCTTTCGTCTGACCCCGAGGGAGACGAGCTTCTACGACATGTTCTCCGCTTCCGCGGACAACATCGTCACCGGCTCCAAGCTCCTGCTGGAACTGCTCGGTGCGGAGCCGTCCGCGCGGGGCGAGATCGCCGAGCGGATGCGGGCCGCGGAACACGCCGGTGACGACGCCACCCACGCGATCTTCCACCAGCTGAACTCGTCCTTCATCACGCCCTTCGACCGCGAGGACATCTACGCCCTCGCGGGTTCGCTCGACGACGTCATGGACTTCATGGAGGAGGCCGTCGACCTGGTCGTCCTCTACAACGTCGAGGAACTCCCCAAGGGCGTCGAGCAGCAGATCGAGGTGCTGGCGCGGGCGGCCGAACTGACCGCCGAGGCCATGCCCAACCTGCGCACCATGTCGAACCTCACCGAGTACTGGATCGAGGTCAACCGGCTGGAGAACCAGGCGGACCAGATCCACCGCAAGCTGCTGGCCCAGCTCTTCAACGGCAAGTACGACGCCATCGAGGTGCTCAAGCTGAAGCAGATCGTGGACGTCCTCGAGGAGGCGGCGGACGCCTTCGAACACGTCGCCAACACGGTGGAGACGATCTCGGTCAAGGAGTCCTGAGCTCTGACATGGACACCTTTGCTCTGATCGTGACGGTCGGCGTCGCGCTCTTCTTCACCTACACCAACGGCTTCCACGACTCCGCGAACGCGATCGCCACCTCGGTCTCCACCCGTGCGCTGACCCCCCGGGCCGCGCTGGCGATGGCGGCCGTGATGAACCTGATCGGCGCCTTCATGGGCTCCGGCGTCGCGAAGACCGTCAGTGAGGGTCTGATCGAGACGCCCGAGGGCTCCAAGGGCATGGGCATCCTGTTCGCGGCTCTGGTCGGCGCGATCGCCTGGAACCTCCTCACCTGGTACTTCGGCCTGCCCTCGTCCTCCTCGCACGCGCTGTTCGGCGGCATGGTCGGCGCGGCCCTGGCCGGCGGGATCACCGTCTTCTGGGACGGCGTCCTGCAGAAGATCGTCCTGCCGATGTTCATCTCCCCCGTGGTCGGCCTGGTGGCCGGCTACCTGGTGATGACGGCCATCATGTGGATCTTCCGCCGGTCCAACCCGCACAAGGCCAAGCGCGGCTTCCGCATCGCCCAGACCGTCTCGGCGGCCGGCATGGCGCTGGGCCACGGCCTCCAGGACGCCCAGAAGACCATGGGCATCGTGGTGATGGCCCTGGTCATCGCCGACGTCGAGGAGTACGGCGACGCGATCCCGGTCTGGGTCAAGATCATGTGCGCCCTGATGCTCTCGCTGGGCACCTACGCGGGCGGCTGGCGCATCATGCGCACCCTGGGCCGCAAGATCATCGAACTGGACCCGCCGCAGGGCTTCGCCGCCGAGACCACCGGCGCGTCGATCATGTTCGTCACCGCGTTCATCTTCAAGGCGCCCATCTCCACGACCCACGTGATCACCTCCGCGATCATGGGCGTCGGCGCCACCAAGCGCGTCAACGCGGTGCGCTGGGGCGTGGCCAAGAACATCGTGCTGGGCTGGTTCATCACCATGCCGGCCGCCGCCCTGGTGGCCGCCGGCTGCTACGGACTGGTCCACCTGGTCGCCATGCTCTAGCGCCGCCCCGTTCATCCCGGCCGGCCCCGTGGCCGGCTCCGCCGACGGCCTCGTGCCGCCCCCGGTCCGGGGGCCGCGCGGGGCCGTCAGCGTGTGGCGATCCGTCCGTCGAAGATGTCGCCGGCGGCGGGCAGCCGGACGTCCACCGGGGCCCCGAAGTCGAACAGCGTCGTCGTGGACGTCACCACCACCGTGCGGCGCGCCTCGTTGAGGAAGCTGAACTCCTGCCGGACCTTGCGGATCCGCCCCTGGCCGTCGAGGTACACGTCGAACGGGACCTCGGCACTGGCGAACCCTTTCGCCGCCGCCCGCAGTGCTTCCCGCCATCCCGACCGGGCGAGCGCGGCGGCGTCCCCCAGGTGCGCCACGCCCCCGTAGCGCCGCACCTGGGTCCCCGCGAAGTCCACCGTCCCCCGGTACTCGGCCTGCCGCGCGCCCCGCAGCAGCTCCGCCGCCGCCAGGGGGTCCGTCGCACCGCCGGTCACCAGGTTGCCGTCCGCGGAGTCCCCGGCGTCCACCCGCACCCACTTGTCCTCCGGGACGCCCTCGCCGCGGTTCTTCAGGTACACCGCCCCCGGGGTCAGCAGCTCGGTGATCGGCCGCCGCGCGGCCCGCCCGGCGGGCGCCTCGGGCAGCGTCACCCACAGCTCACCGCGCCGCTTGCGGTAGTCGTAGACGCCCTCGCCCCGGATGACGATCCGGGTGCCGCCGGTGGCCATCGCCATCGAGGTGCTGGCCCGCGAGCTACCGGCGGCCGCCAGCCGGCCCGCCGCCTGCCGCACCAGCTCCCTGGGCTCCCGCGCCCCGTCCGCGCCGCCGGCCTTCCGGTCGTCCGCGACGGCCCCGCCGGAGCAGCCGACGGCGCCGGCCATGGCCGCGGCCGCCGCGACCGCCACGGCAGCGTCCACACCGGCGCGCCGCATCCGCCGCCACCGTTCCATCGCCTGCACCCCCATGCCGGTTCGTCCGCCCACGGGCCCTTGCCGTTCCGGTTAACGACGGGTAGCACCCCCCGTCACGCACAGCGGCCCCGGTTTCCCCACATGGGCGGGGCCCGTACCTCCAAGAGGTACGGGCCCCGTCGTGCGTTGCCGCTCGGGCGGCGGTGGTGCGCTCAGGCCGCCAGGTCGCGCGTCCCGCCCGGCCCGGCGGGACGCTCCCCGGCCGCCGGGCCGTCCGTCCGCGCGGCGGTGCCGCCCCGGCCGCCGTCCTCGCGCGCCACGTCGCCCAGCAGCAGCCGGCCGATGCCCGGCACCCTCCCGAGCCAACCGACCAGCGGCGTCAGCACCGCCATCGCCACCGGGGACAGCAGCAGCGCCACCGCGGTGCCCAGCGCGAAGCCGCCGGCCACGTCGGTCGGGTAGTGGACGCCCATGTACACGCGGGACAGCCCGGCCAGCACCGCCAGCAGGATCGCCACCACGCCGAACTTCCGGTGCGCGAGGAACAGCGCGACCGCCATGGCCATGGCCAGCGTGGCGTGGTCGCTGACGAACGAGAAGTCGTCCTTGCCCTCGACCAGCACCTCGAGCCCGCGGTGCGTCATGAAGGGCCGCGGTCTCTCCACGAAACCGCGTATGGGTATGTTCACGATCACGGCCAGCAGCGCGGCGACCGGCATCCAGACGATCGCGGCCACCGAGGCGACGACCGACTCCCGGTCGGCGAGCCCGTCCCGCCCGAGCCGGCGGACGCGGACCAGGCACCACAGGCCCATCGCCACGATGGCGAGCGGCAGCCCGTACTCCCCGACGTACTCCATGATCCGGTCGAACCAGGTCGGAGCCGCCTCGGCCAGGCCGTTTATCTCGAAGAGCAGGCCGACATCGGGATTCGACCCGGATTCGGCGAGTCCAGCCATCGTGCAGTCGGCCCCTTCGTCTGTGCCTTCCGGCGCGTGTGTCGTTCATGCCGCCGGCGCGCCCGCGCCCTTCGCGCGCTCGCGCCGCTTCTCCACCCCCGTGGTGCGACCGTACGGGCCCCTGCGGTCCCGTACATGAAAGGAACGCATGAACCTCGCTCAAGGGTTCCATTTCCCGGCGGAAGATCACCGAGACGTTACCCAAGAGCAACCCGTCCGTGCAGCTCAGGGCAGAGCTTCACGCCACGCACACGTCCCACCGCCTTGCGCACACGATCCCTCCGCGTCGCACACCGGCCTCACGCGGCGCGCGGGAGCGCCGCGGCGCCGGCGGCGGTCACCCGCGTCGCACCGAAGTACTTGGGGGTGTCCACCGGGTCGAAGCGGATCACGGCGCCGGTGTACGGCGCGTCGATCATGTAACCGCCGCCGACATAGATGCCTACGTGATCGATTGCCCGAGAATCAGTGGGGTCGGGTGAAAAGAATACGAGATCACCCGGAAGGAGTTCATCCCGTGACGGGTGCGGCCCGGCGTTGTACTGATCGTTCGCCACTCGCGGCAGGTCGATGCCGACGCTCGCATAGGCGGCCTTCGTCAGGCCGGAGCAGTCGAACCGGCCGCCCTGGTCGGCGGTGCCGTTGCCGCCCCACAGGTAGGGCGTGCCCAGCTTGTCCTGCGCGTACATGATCGCCGAGGCCGCCTGCCGGCTCGGCTCCAGCCGCGTCCTCGGCCGGGCGAACGACTTCTCCAGCGCCCGAATCCGCTTCACGTAGTTCTGCGTCTCCGTGATCGCCGGCACACCGCCCGACCGGATCACCCGGTACGCCCCCGCGTTGTACGCCGCCAGCATGTTGTTCGTCCGGTCACCGGGCACGTCCTCGACGTACTTGGCCAGTTCGCAGTCGTAGGAGGCGGCCGACGGAATGGCGTCCTTGGGGTCCCAGATGTCCCGGTCGCCGTCCCGGTCGCCGTCGATGCCGTGGGTGGCCCAGGTGCTGGGGATGAACTGCGCGATCCCCCGCGCGTCGGCGTGGCTCACCACGTCCGCGTCCCAGCCGCTCTCCTGGTACAGCTGGGCGGCCAGCAGGGCGGGGTTGATTTCCGGACAGAGATTCCCCCAGGTGCGCACCAGCCCCGCGTACGCCGCCGGGACGGATCCCTCGGCGACGTCCACCGCGCCCTGCGCGGCGCCGCGCACCACGTTGCCGGCGACGACGTACACGCCGACGACCAGCACCAGCACGAAGCCCATGACGGCCCCGAGGACCGCCCCTCCGGTCAGCCACGCCTTTCGCACGACCACAGCCCTCCCCCACACGGTGACCCCGCCGGCACCAGGCCGGCCCTTCTCCTCCGCACGGCCGTCCCCCGCCTACTCCGGAACGGTGAAGCCGTCGCAGGCGACACCTGCGTACTCCGTAGGACTCTGCACGTGCACGAACCGGACCGTCCAGTGCCCCGGGTCGTCCTCCAGCGGCAGCGCCCCGCTGTGTCTCCTGCCGTCGAGGTGGAGACCGAAGTCGTCGGGACAGGTGAGGTCGACCCACTCGCCCTCACCGGACGCGTAGAGGTCGACCGGTGCGCTGGTGAACCCAAGGCCCAGGTTCTGGACGAGGCCGATCCCGCTCGCCTCGGCCTCCGCGGCCGGGATGTCGTGCGGTGGCTTCACGACGGCGGCCACGAAGTAGGTCTCGCCCGGTTCCGCCTCGTCGTGGCGCAGTCGCATGGCAAGCCTGGCCTTCCCCGAGGCGATGTCCGCCGCCTCCGAGGGCTTCCCGTACTGGAAGTGCTGATTCGGTTCCTCGTACGGCAGGTTGCACTGTCCGCCCGACCACGGGTCACCCGGGTCGGGCGCCCACTGGTCCCGGTTGGGACCGGTGGCCTGGATGAACCGCGGGGGCCGCGGGCCCTTGCCGTCGCCCCCCGCCGGGGAGGCGGACGCCCCACGGGTCGGCCCGGCGGTGGCCGCCGCCCGCTCCTTGCCGTCGTCGCCGTCCTCCCCGCCGTCCGGCAGCGCCGTCAGCACGCCCCCGGTCACTGCCGCCAGCGCCGCCGCGCCCGCCACCGTCCAGGCGCGCCGCCGTCGCCCCGGTGCGTCCGGCCGGTTCAGCTGGGTGGGCGTGTAGCCGTCGGCCGTGGGCAGGTCGTACGGGGCGACGGGCGGCACGGAGACCGGCATGGGCGGCGTCCCCGCCACCGGCGGCGCCTCACCTGCGACCGCCCCGGGGACCGCCCCGGTGCCGGCGGTGAGGGCCGCGTAGTGGACGTCGCCCACCAGCGCGCCGGACACCGCGCACCGCTCGATCACCCGCTCCAGGCCCGGCCGCGCCGCCGGGTCCTTGGCGACGCACTCCCGCACCAGCTCCGCGAGGTCCTCCTCGACGCCCTCGACGTCGATCTCCTCGTACACCGCCCGGAACGCGACCCCCGCCGCGGACCCCATCCCGAAGGGCGGACGCCCGGTGGCCGCGAAGGCGACCGTGGCCCCGAGGGCGAACACGTCGGCGGCGGGCCCCACCTCGTTGTGCAGCAGCACCTCCGGGGCGGTGAAGCCCGGGGTCCCGGGGCCGGACGCCCCGGCCTCGGTGACCGCGGTCTGCTCCACCCCGCGCGCGATGCCGAAGTCGATGAGCTGCGGCCCCCGCTGGGACAGGATCACGTTCTGCGGCTTCAGGTCGCGGTGCGTCACCCCGCAGGCGTGCACCGCCGCGAGCCCCTCGGCGAGCGCGGCGAACAGCCCCCGGCAGGTCTGCGCGGGCAGCGGTCCCCGCGCGGCCACCGCCGCGGCGAGGGTCGGTCCCGCCACGTACTCGGTCGCCAGCCAGTACGGAGCCTCGTCCAGGGAGGCGTCGATCAGGTTGGCGGTGTAGGCGCTGCGCACCGCCCGGGCGGTGTCGGCCTCGCGCCGGAAACGCAGCAGCGCCTCGGGGTGCTCGGTGATCCCGTCCCGGATGACCTTCAGGGCGACCAGGCGTCCCCCCGGGGACCTCCCGAGGTACACCTGGCCCATGCCTCCCGCCCCGAGCCGCGCCTGGAGGACGTAACGGCCAAGCGCCGGCGGGTCGTTCACCTTCAACGCGTCCACGCGAAGACAGTGCCACAGACCGCCGCGGAATGCGGAGGGGACGGCCGTCCCGCCGGACGCGACGGCACGCGCCCCGCCGGCGCTCCCCTGCCACCGCCCGAACGCCCCCGTGCCGCCGAGTGTCCGGAACCGCGCCCTGACCGCGGTCGGGTTTCACGGCGACCGGTCCGGGCCGGATCGTTGCCCCACGCGACCCGCCGTGATACACAGAGTGATAATACGACTACTGGTGACTACTGCGGGTCAGATCGGGGCGGCTCGGACCCGGCCCGTCCACGCCGGCATCACGACAGCCGCACAAATCCAGCCATACAAAGACGCCAAGTCGACATGACAGCTCGTCATCGTCGGCGACAATGAGGCCTGTCCTCCGCAACCGGCGGAGGGGACGCTGAAACACCCAACAGGGGCGGTGAGTTACATGCTTCTTGCAGCCGACGAGGGAGACATCACCACCATCATCGGCGGGATCGCTCCGGACTGGGGCCCCTTCGGCAGCCTGGGCAACGAGGCCAAGGTGATGATCGAAGTGGTCATGGCCATCGCGATCCTGCTCTGTCTCGGCATCGCCATCTGGGGCGCCGCCAAGCAGCGCATCGGCGCGACCGCACTGCGCGACACCTTCAGCGCGGAACAGGGCAAGGGCCTCATCATCGCCGGCCTCACCGGCGTCTTCATCATCGGCTCGCTCGGCACGCTGTTCACCATCGTGTACGGCATGGCCGTCTAGCCGGGCCCGGACCACCCCCGCGCACGGCACCCCGTCCAGTCCCGGCCGGAGCGCCCCCGGATGCTTCCGAGACCCCCACATGTCCGCTGTCCCACCGGCTGAGGATGCGTCACCCTGATGTCCAGTCACCACACCGCGCCCGCGCGGGGTCCAGGAGGGCTACCGTCGTACCTTGGCACGTTCCGGTACGACGAACTCCCGTACGGCGAGACCGAAGGGGCGAACGGCGCATGAGTCTCGGGGACGACTACGGCGACGGTCAGACGCGCACGCGCATGCCCGAACGCAGTGGCGTGCCGCCGCGCGGGGGGCGCGGGACGGGTGGCGGCCGGCCCTCGCGGGGCCTGGTGACGGGCGTGGGCGTCATCGTCCTGCTCATCGCCGCGATCGCCTTCGCGAACCGTGACGGCGACGACACCCCCGCCGCCGCCAAGCCCTCCGCCGCCCCCACCGCCCCCACGGGCGAGCGCCCCGTCGCCTCCGGCTTCGCCCACGACGAACAGGGCGCGCAGAGCGCGGCGGCGAACTACGCGGTGGCGCTCGGCTCGGCCGAGATGTTCGACAAGACCCGCCGCGACGCGATCCTCGAGGCCATCATCGCGCCCTCCCGCCTCTCCGGCTTCCGGACCACTCTGGACCAGGCGTACGGCCCTGACTTCTACCAGGCTGTGGGGCTCCAGAAGGATGGTTCCGCACCGGCCGGTTTCACCTTCGTCTCGCGCACGACGCCCATCGGCACCAAGGTCACGGACCACTCCGGCGACAAGGCGACGGTCGAGGTCTGGTGCAGCGGTCTCCTGGGACTGGCAGGCGAGGGTTCGACCACTCCGGTCACGAACAGCTGGTTCACCATCACCATTCAGCTGGAATACGTGGACGAGGACTGGAAGATCGTCGATCACGACCAGAAGGACGGCCCGGCACCCGTGCCCGGGGACGACAAGGCGTCGAGTGCCGGTGAGATCGCCAAGGCGGTCGGGGAGTACGGAGGGTTCACTTATGCGCGGTAACCCACGCACCGTCCTCACCCTGGCCGGCGTCACGGCCACCGTGCAGCTGCTGGGCACCCGCGCCTTCGCGGCGCCGGCGGACGACCCCTGCGACCTCATCCACGGCCCCGCCAAGAACTACTGCGAACGCGGCGAAAGCGGTGGCGGTGGCGGCGTGGACGCGAACAGCGTCCCCGGCGACCCCACCACCGCCCTCGACCCCCTCGCCTCCCTGGCGAAGGGCTTCGCCGACGCCGCCGCCTGGACCGTCACCAAGCTGAGCGAGCTGGTCGAGGAGACGGCCACCGTCGACTTCACCAACCCGCAGTTCATCAAGCAGTACGCCGTCGTGTTCGCCGCCTCGACCGTCCTCACCCTGGTCCTGTGGCTGCTCGCCGTGGCCAAGCGCGCCGTCCGCGGCGTCCCGCTGTCCACCGCGCTCGGCGAGGCCGTCGGGTTCCTCTGGCTGACCGTGCTCGCCAGCGCGTTCACCCCGCTGATCCTCTACACCGTCGTGTCCGCCACCGACGGCGTCACCGACGTCCTGGCGGGCGCCACCGGGGACGACACGACCGCCTTCTTCGGCACCTTCTCCGAGGCGCTGAAGAAGGGCGACGACATGGGCGGCGGCCCGATCATGCTGATCCTGGTGTCGCTGATCTCCATCGTCGCCGCCGGTGTGCTCTACCTGGAGCTCTACCTGCGCGCCGTGCTGCTGTACGTCGGCGCGCTGCTCGGCGTCGTCGTCTACTCCGGCCTGGTCGACAAGAACCTGTGGGGTCACGTCCGCCGCTGGGCCGGGATCATGATCGCCGTCATCCTGGTGAAGCCGGTCATCGTGATCGTCCTCGGGCTGGCCGGCGCGCTGGCCGGCGACGACGGCCCCGACGAGCTGGCCGCGATCGTCTCCGGCCTGGCGATCATCCTGCTGGCCATCTTCGCCAGCGCGATGATCTACCGCTTCGTCCCCGGGTTCGGCGACGAGATCGCGAGCGGCCGCAACAACCGGCTGATGCAGGGCGCCGAGAGCAAGGCCGCCGCGGTCATCAGCTCCCCGGCCACCCTGGTCGCCCAGGGCATCAAGACGCACTCCACCCGCGCCGACAGCGGCGGAGGCGGCGGGGCGAGCACCCCGCGCCCCGCCAACCCGGTCTCCGGCGGCGTCGCCGCCCACGGCGCCCGCGGCGGCGCACCGGCCACCCCCGCTCCCCGCCCGGCGAGCCCCGCGGCCCCGGCGGGCAGCCCGCACGCCTCTGACAGCCGCACCCACCGCACAGGAGGTGAAGGGCGTTGACGACCCACCCGCAGGTCTCCCACCCGGTCACGCCCCGCCGTACGTATCTGATCGGCCGCGCCCGCCCGAACGCGATCATCGGCCGCAACCGCGAGACCGGCGAGATCGCCCTGATCGTCGTCGGCGCGTTCCTCGGCATGATGTGCGGTCTGCTGGTCCCCGTGCTGTCCGCGCGGATCGTCCTGCTGACCGGCTTCCCCATGCTGTCGATCGCCGCGGTGTACGTGCCGTACAAGGGCCGCACCTTCTACAAGTGGTTCGAGATCAACCGCAGCTACAAGCGCACGGTCCGCGGCCCCAACGCCGTCTACCGCTCGGACGCCATGGAGGCGGGCACCCGGCTCAACGGCCGCCAGGTCGAGGTCGGCCCGCCGCCCGGCATCGGCCGCATCACCTGGCTGTCCGCCCCCTTCGGCCCCGACGAGATCGCCGTCCTGCTGCACGCCGACCGCCGCACCGTCACCGCCGCCATCGAGATCGAGGGCCCCGGCGTGGGCCTGCGCGACAGCGAGGACCAGGAGGCCCTGGTCGACCGCTTCGGCACGCTGCTGAAGCACGTCGCCAACGGGGACGGCTTCGTCACCCGCATCCAGATGCTCGCCCGCACCCTGCCCGCCGACCCCGACGCGCACGCCAAGGACGTCGCGCTGCGCGGTGACGAACGCTCGCCGATGTGGCTGCGCCGCTCCTACGACCAGCTCCAGTCCATGGTCTCCACCAGCAGCGAGCAGCACCGCGCCTACCTGGTGGCCTGCATGCAGCACAGCCGGGAGCTGGCCGCCGAGGCGCACGCCATGGCCCGCGCCGCCCGCCGCGGTCCCGGCCGCAAGCTCGACAAGGACGCCGGGCTCGCCGTCGTGATGGCCAGGGAGCTCACCGACATCTGCTCGCGCCTCCAGGAGGCCGACATCCGGGTCCGCCAGCCGCTCGGCCAGGCCCGCCTGTCGTCGCTGATCCACTCCATGTACGACCCGGACCACCCCATCGACCACATCCAGGCGATGTCCCGGCGCAACGCCTGGCCGGCCGAGCTGGACGCCCGGGAGCCGAACTACCTGCAGGCCAAGACCCGCGAGTCGGCCACCCGCGACCCCTGGTGCCACGCCACCGCCTGGGTCAAGGAGTGGCCGATGACCCCGGTCGGCGTGAACTTCCTCGCCCCGCTGCTGGTCCACACCCCCGACGTCATCCGCACGGTCGCCGTCACCATGGACCTGGAGCCCACCGAGGTCGCCATCGAGCGGATGCTGACGGAGAAGACCAACGACGAGGCCGAGGCCAGCCGCGCCGCCAAGATGAACCGCACCGTCGACCCCCGCGACATGGCCGCCAACTCCCGCCTCGACCAGCGTGGCGAGGATCTGGCGAGCGGCGCCGCGGGCGTCAACCTGGTCGGTTACATCACCGTCTCCTCCCGCAACCCCGAGGCTCTCGCCCGGGACAAGCGGACCATCCGCGCGTCGGCCGGCAAGTCGTACCTCAAGCTCGAGTGGTGCGACCGCGAGCACCACCGCGCCTTCGTCAACACGCTTCCATTCGCGACCGGAATCCGAAGGTAGGGGCTGATGCTCTGATGCGGGACCCGCTGTCCGTCCTCACGGAAGCCTTCACGTCGTTCCTGTTCGGCAAGGTGGAGACGACCCGCCTGCCGGTGCGCACCTCCACCGGCCAGGCGCAGGCCGTCTACCTGCCCACCGCCGCACCCGGACTCGGCGACTCCGGTGTGATCATCGGCCGCGAGGTCTACTCCGGCAAGGGCTACATCTACGACCCGTTCCAGCTCTACGGCCAGCAGCTGCCCGCCCCGCACTGGCTGGTGCTGGGCGAGTCCGGCAACGGCAAGTCGGCGCTGGAGAAGACCTACGTCCTGCGCCAGCTCCGCTTCCGCGACCGCCAGGTCGTCGTCCTGGACGCCCAGGGCGAGGACGGCGTCGGCGAGTGGAACCTGGTCGCCCAGGAACTCGGCATAACCCCCATCCGTCTGGACCCCACCGCAGCCCTCGACCACGGCATCCGCCTCAACCCGCTGGACCCGGCGATCACCTCCACCGGCCAGCTGGCGCTGCTGCGCACCATCATCGAGGTGGCCATGGGCCACGGCCTCGACGAGCGCGCCGGCTTCGCCCTGAAGGTGGCGCACGCCTACGTCAACGCGACCATCGTGGAACGCCAGCCGGTGCTCACCGACATCGTCGAGCAGCTGCGCCACCCCGAGCCGGAGTCGGCGGAGGCGATGAACGTCGCCCTCGAGGACGTCCGCGCCTGGGGCCTGGACGTGGCCCTCGTCCTCGACCGGCTGGTCGACGGCGACCTGCGCGGCATGTTCGACGGCCCCACCACGGTCGGCATCGACCTGGACGCGCCGCTGATCGTCTTCGACCTCTCGCACATCGACCGCAACTCGATCGCCATGCCGATCCTGATGGCGATCGTCGGCGTGTGGCTGGAGCACACCTGGATCCGGCCGGACCGCAAGAAGCGCATCTTCCTCGTCGAAGAGGCCTGGCACATCATCAACAGCCCCTTCGTGGCGCAGCTGTTCCAGCGCCTGCTGAAGTTCGGCCGCCGCCTCGGCCTGTCCTTCGTCGCCGTGGTCCACCACCTGTCCGACGTGGTGGACGGCGCGGCCGCCAAGGAGGCCGCCGCGATCCTGAAGATGGCCTCCACCCGCACCATCTACGCCCAGAAGGCCGACGAGGCCCGCGCCACCGGACGCGTCCTCGGCCTGCCCCGCTGGGCGGTCGAGATCATCCCCACCCTGACGCCCGGCATCGCGGTGTGGGACGTCAACGGCAACGTCCAGGTGGTCAAGCACCTGGTGACCGAGAGCGAACGCCCGCTGGTCTTCACCGACCGCGCCATGACCGAGTCGGCCAGCGACCTGGCCGAGGAGGAGCTGTCGGAGGCCCTGCGAGCGGCGGAACTGGAAGCGGAGGAGAGGGCTACCGCCTTTATGCACCACCAGTACCCCGAGTCGAAGTCGTCGGTGGCCTGACGGTGCCGCCCGAGCACGAGCGCCACGCCCCGCGGGGAGCACCGTCGGGCCAGGGCGGGATCCCGGACGGGCTGCTGGTCGGCCTGCTCGCCTTCCTGCTCGGCCTCAACCTGCTGGTCTGGACGGCGACCGGCCTGGCCGCCCTGTTCACCCACGGCTCCTGGCCCACGGCGGTCGCCTTCACGCGCGCCCCGCTCGCCATACGGCACCTGGTCGCCAACCCGCACGACCTCGCGGGCGCCTGGCCGGACGCGGCGCCGCAGGCGCTGTCGGGCTACGGGCTCTTCTGGGGGCTGTTCATCGGCGAGCTGCTGGCGCTGATCGTCCTCACCGTCTTCGTCCTGGGCACCGTGGCCCGCTGGAAGGCGGTCCGCGCCGCGCGGCGGGCCGGTCTCCCGCTCCCCGGGCAGCAGGCCCGCACCTCCGCCGAGGCCGCGGCGAAGCCCGACCCCCGGCTCCCCGCCGCCGCCTCGCCGTCCGGGACGCCGCAGCCGGCGGGCGGCCCGGCGACGCAGCCGCCCCCCGGACCCGGTCACCTGCCCGGGCACGCGGGCACCGACCCGGCCGGGGCCGCGGGCGCACCGGCCTCCGCCCAGCACGTTCCCCACCCGGCACAGGGATCCGCTGTGCACAGCACGGCCCCCGGGACCGGTGCCGCCCTCGCGTACGGCACGGCCGGCGGGCCCGGGGCGCACCCCGCCGTGGGCGCGGCCGGCGGGCCGGGGACCCACCCCGACGTCGGTCAGGTACCGCAGCAGGCGCCGGTCGCGCCCCCTCCCCCGGCCGTTCCCGCCCCCGTCGGCCCGCTGGTCTACGCGCCGCCCCAGGAGCGCCTCCCGCTGGCCGTGGAGGCCGTGCTGGAGGCCGAGGGACCCGTCGTGGTCGTCACGTCCGACCCGGCCCTGTGGGAGGCCACCAAGGACGCCCGGGCCAAGCTCGGACCCGTCGTGGTCCACGACGCCTCCCGCCTCTGCGACACCCCGGCCCGCCTCCACTGGTCACCGCTGGCCGGCTGCGAGGACAAGGACACCGCGGCCGCCCGCGCCACGGCCCTGCTGGCCCCCGTCCGCCCCGCGGCCCGCCTGGACGCCGCCGTCGCCGACACCGCCGAGACCCTGCTGCGCTGCTACCTGCACGCCGCCGCCGTCGACGGCCGCACGATCCGGCACCTGCACCGCTGGGCGCAGGGCAACCAGGTCCAGGACGCCGTCCGCGCCCTGCGCACCCACCCGTCCGCCGTCTCCGGCACGGCCGGCGAACTCGAGTCCGCGCTCACCTCGCACACCGAACGCCGCGACATGGCGACGCAGCTGACGGCCCGCGCCCTCGCCTGCCTCGGCGCCGTCCACATCCGCGAGGCCTGCACCCCGAACCGGAACGATGCGCTGGTCCTGGATTCCTTCGTCCACGAATCGGGCACGCTCTATGTGATCGGCGAACCCGTCGAGGACCCGAGGACCGACCCCAGAGCCATGCCGCTCCTGACGGCCCTCGCCTCCAGCGTGGTCGAGCGCGGCCGGCGCATGGCCGAACGGTCATCCTCCGGCCGCCTCGACCCACCAATCACCCTCGTCCTCGACGACGTCGCCGCCGTGGCCCCGGTCCCCGGCCTCCCGGACCTCCTGTCCGCCGGCCCCGCCCTCGGCCTGCCGACCCTGGCCCTGCTCCGCTCCCGGGAGCAACTGCGCGCCCGCTGGCCGCACTCGAACCTGTGAACCTCAGGCCCCGACCCTCAGTTCTCGCTCAAAACCCATGGCTTTCCCTCTCACGGGGTGCAACCGTGAGGCCCTGCCCACCGTCTCCGGGGGCAGAAGCGCAACATCGGTGAGGGGTGGGCGACATGGTCTGGTTCCTGGGCCTCGGTTTCGCGGGACTCGTCGTCCTGGCCGTCGCGCTCGTCTTCGACGGCCTCCTCGAAGGCCTCTTCGGCGGCGTCGAAGCGCTCAACGGCCTCTTCGACGGCCTCATCTCACTGCCCGTGGTCGCCGGCTTCGTCTCGATGCTCGGCTTCGCCGGAGCGATCGTCACCGGTACCACCGCCCTCGGCCCGGTCGCCGCGACCGCCGTCGCCGTCCCCGCCGCGCTGCTCACCGCCTGGGGCGCCTTCCGCGCCAGCCGGGCGCTCATGGACGACGGCTCCGGCGCCGCCCCGCGTGAGGGAGACGTCGTGGGCGTCGCCGGCACCGTCGTCACCGCCATATCGGCCGACGGCTACGGCGAGGTCCTGGTGCGCCTCGCCGGACAGCCCGTCAAGCTCGCGGCCCGCGCCGACACCCCGCTGCCCCGCGGCACCGAGGTCTGGGTCGACCGGTCGCTGTCCAGCACCTCCGTCTCGGTGCGCCCGGTCGAACGCTGACCGCTCCGGCGTCACCGGGCCCGCCGAGATCACCGGCTAGCTCACCGGCTTCACCACGGCTCATCAGCGTCATTCCGTTCCCTGGGGGGAAACCATGCCAAGCCCTGTCGTCATCGCGTCCGTCGGAGTGGTCGTACTCCTGTTCCTGCTGGCGCTGATCGTGGTCAGCCGCTACAAGGTGGCCGGCCCCAACGAGGCCTTCATCGTCACCGGCCGCCGCGGCAAGAAGTCCACCGACCCCGAGACCGGTGCCGTCTTCACCGACAACAGCGGCCAGAAGGTCGTGGTCGGCGGCGGAGTCTTCGTCGTCCCGTTCGTCCAGCAGCGCTTCAGCCTGGACCTGTCGTCACGCCAGATCCCCGTGCACGTCCGCGGCGCGGTCACCCTGCGCGGCGTCAAGGTCAACCTCGACGGCGTCGCCATCGTCAAGGTCGGCGGCACCGAGGACGCCATCCGCGCCGCCGCCCAGCGCTTCCTCGGCCAGCAGAACGACATCGTCAGCTTCACCCAGGAAGTCCTCTCCGGCGCTCTGCGCGCCATCGTCGGCCGCATGTCGGTGGAGGACATCATCCGCGACCGTGCCGTCTTCGCCGGCCAGGTCGCCGAGGAGGCCGAGGCCAGCCTCTCCGGGCAGGGCCTGATCATCGACGCCTTCCAGATCCAGGACATCACCACCGAGGGCTCCTACCTGCAGGACCTCGGCCGTCCCGAGGCCGCCCGCGCGAAGCAGGAGGCCGACATCGCCGAGGCGATCGCCCGCCGCGCCGCCGAGCAGGCCCGCCTGAAGGCCGAGGAGGAGATCGCGGTCGCCCAGCGGACCTTCGCCCTCAAGCAGGCGGAGATCCAGGCGGAGACCGACGAGGCCAAGGCCCGCGCCGCGGCCTCCGGCCCGCTCGCCGAGGCGGCCCGCCAGCAGGAGATCCTCCAGGAGCAGGAGAAGGTCGCCCAGCGCCAGGCCGCCCTGACCGACCGCCAGCTGGACACCGAGGTCCGCAAGCCGGCCGACGCCAAGCGGTACGCCGCCGAGCAGGAGGCCGAGGCCAAGCGCGTCGCCCGCGTCAAGCAGGCCGAGGCGGAGCGCCTGGCCGGCATCGCCGCCGCCCAGGCCGAGGCCGAGCGGGCCCGTCTCACCGGTGAGGGCGAGAAGCAGCGCCGCAGCGCGCTCGCCGAGGCCGTCCGCCTCGAGGGCGAGGCCGAGGCCGCCGCGATCGGCGTCAAGGGCGCCGCGGAGGCGGAGGCCATGGAGAAGAAGGCCGACGCCTACCGCCAGTACGGTGACGCGGCCATCCTCCAGATGCTGGTGGAGGTCCTCCCCCAGGTCGTCGAGAAGGCCTCCGAGCCGATGAGCTCCATCGACAAGATGACCGTCATCTCCACCGACGGTGCCTCCCAGCTCTCCCGCACCGTCACCGACAACGTCGCCCAGGGCCTGGAGCTGCTGAGCTCCACCACCGGGGTGGACCTCCCGTCCCTGCTGAAGAACCTCACCCAGCGCAACGGCGGCGGCGACAACCACACCGCCGCCCCCGCGAAGCGGAGCGTTCCCATCAGCGAGTGACCGTCGCACCGCTCCCGGCTGCCAGGCACTCCTGGCCCCGGGTACGACAAAGGGCCCTGGCCCGTCCCACGTCGTCTGTGGGACGGGCCAGGGCCCTTCCGCCTTCTCGTGCCGGCGTACGACGTGCCCCTCACGCCCTTGCCAGGACGAACTCCAGCTCCATGTCGTCGACGCCCTTCGGCACCCGCACCCCACTGGGCGCGAAGCCGAGCCGCCGGTACGCACGGATCGCACGCTCGTTCCGCTCGTGCACGTACAGCCGCACCCTCTCGGCCCCACGGTCGTAGGCCCAGGCCACGGCCGCCTCGAACAGCTCCTCCACGAGACCCGTGCCGCGGTACTCCGGCCGCACGAACACCCCGACGATCTGGCCCTGGCGTCGCTCGATCGCTCTGCCGAGGAAGTCCGTCTCCCCCGGCTCCTCCATCAGGACCGTGGCCGACCCTGCCCAGACCTCGTGCGTGCCCGGTACCTCGGCGACGAACTGCCGTACCGCGGTGCCCCCTTCGGCCGCGCCGGCCGTCCGGGCCTGGTAGAACGCGTCCGGCTGGGCGGCGGCCGTCTCATAGGTCTCGGCGTACGCCAGGGGAGCGACCGGGTCCTTCAGGGCGGCCAGCCGCAGCGCCTTGTGCTCACGCCATTCGTCGCTCCGGATCACCCTGACGACCGGTCGCGCTGTCTCGTGCATGGACAAAACCCCCTGGAAATGCAGAAAGCCCCCGCACCAAGGTGCGGGGGCTTTCCCAATGATTGTTCGGCGGCGTCCTACTCTCCCACAGGGTCCCCCCTGCAGTACCATCGGCGCTGTGAGGCTTAGCTTCCGGGTTCGGAATGTAACCGGGCGTTTCCCTCACGCTATGACCACCGAAACACTATGAAACAACAACCGGCAAAGTGG
>NZ_BEVZ01000002.1 GCF_003112515.1 Streptomyces fragilis
CCCTTTTGCCGGTTGTTGTTTCATAGTGTTTCGGTGGTCATAGCGTGAGGGAAACGCCCGGTTACATTCCGAACCCGGAAGCTAAGCCTCACAGCGCCGATGGTACTGCAGGGGGGACCCTGTGGGAGAGTAGGACGCCGCCGAACAATCATTGGGAAAGCCCCCGCACCTTGGTGCGGGGGCTTTCCGCATTTCCGGGCGGGGAGAACGGCCAGGCCGCCCGCAGCCGCGACCGCGGTCGCACAATTCCGGGCAATTGTGGGCGGAAGTCCACGTCGCCGGGCCGGCGCTCCGTCCGGAGTTGGAGTCCCCGCAGGTCGTGGGTTAGTATTCATGTGTCGCCGCGAGGGAAACCTCAAAACGACAAGGCCCCTATAGCTCAGTCGGTAGAGCGTCTCCATGGTAAGGAGAAGGTCAACGGTTCGATTCCGTTTGGGGGCTCAGCCAAGAAGAGGCCCCGCCCATTCGGGCGGGGCCTCTTTTGCGTTTCCGGGAGGGGCGAGCCGGCTCGCGCCGACCGGCCCCCGGGTCAGTCGGCCTGCAGTCCCGGTACCCGCATCGCCAGGATGGCCATGTCGTCCGACGGCGGCTCGGAGGCGAAGCGCTCCACGGCCCGCAGGACCCGGGCGGCGACCGCACCGGCGGTGAGCCCGGTACAGGTCGTCAGGACGTCCGCCAGACCGTCGTCGCCCAGCATGCGCATCCCCTCACGGCGCTCGGTGACGCCGTCCGTGACGCACAGCAGGACGTCGCCCGGGTCGAGGACCCGGGTCTCCTCGTAGAGCTCCAGGTCGTCCATGACGCCGAGCAGAGGCTGCGGCTCCGCCGCGGGCTCCACCGTGCCGTCCTGGCGCAGACGCAGCGGGAGCGGGTGGCCGGCACAGACCACCTTCAGCAGGGCGCTGCCGTCCTCCTGCGGCCACAGCTCGCCGTAGAGCAGCGTGAGGAAGCGGCTGCGTTCGCCCTCGTCGAGGATCGCGGAGTTCAGCCGCTGCAGCACGGCGGGGCCGCTGAGGCCCTCACGGGCCAGCAGGCGCAGCGCGTGCCGGGCGAGGCCGGTGACGGCCGCCGCGTTGGGCCCGGTGCCGCAGACGTCGCCGATGGCGAAGCCGTAGGCGCCGTCCCGGATGGGGAAGAGGTCGTAGAAGTCGCCGCCGACCTCGTTGCCCTCGCCGGCCGCCTGATAGATGACCTCCACCTCGACGCCGTCGATCCGGGGGAGCTCCGGCGGGAGGAGGCTGCGCTGAAGGGACTGGCTGATGGCCGTGCGCTCCGAGTACAGGCGCGCGTTGTCCAAGGCCAGGGCGGCCCGGCGGCTGAGGTCCTCGGCCAGCTCCAGGGACTCCTGGCGGAAGTGCTCGTCGGTGGGCTTGCCCAGGGTGAGCATGCCGATGACCCGGTTGCGGGCGACCAGCGGCAGGACGACCGTCTCGCCGCCCACCGCGGAGGCGGTGGCGAGGGTGGGGCCGATGCCGGCGGAGACCGTGGTGGGCCCGCCCAGGCCGAGGCTGCGCATGGAGGTGCGCAGGGCGGCCTCGTGGGCGGCCTCGAACGGGGCGGTCCAGACGCGGGCGCCGGGGGTCGGCACCGGGTCCGGGGGAGAGATCTTGGAGAGCAGGGCCTTCAGGCCGTCGATCCGGTCCTCGTCCTCGTGCAGGACGTACGACAGGTAGGGGTCGGAGGACGGGTCGTTGATCGTGTAGACGGCGCACCAGGTGGCCAGCGTCGGCACGGTCATCTGGGCCATCAGGGCGAGCGTCTGGTCGCGGTCGAGGGTGCCGGCCAGCAGGTCGGAGGCCTCGACGAGGAAGCTGAGCGAGCCGCGGCGGAGCCGCTCCAGCTCGCCCAGGCGCGCCGACTCGACGGCCAGGGCGATGCGGTCGGCGGCGAACTGGAGGCGCAGGGCCTCCTCGTTCGAGTAGCGGCCGGAGGACTCCGCGGCGACGCCGAGGGAGCCGGTCAGGCGGCCCTCGACCTTCAGTGGAACCGTCACCACGGAGCGCATGCCGGTGCCGTCGAGCAGCGGGATGGAGCCCGGGGTGGCGGTGAGGTCGTCGTGGACGGCGGGCATGCGGGCCGAACCGTAGCGGCCGGGGCCCGCCTCGACGGGGACGCGGGCGAAGCGCTGGCGGGCCGACGGCAGGCCGGTCGACGCGCGCACCTCCAGCTCGGTCTCGTCGTCGGTGGCCAGCAGCAGGAAGGCGGCGTCGGCGTCGAGCATGTCGCGGGCCCGCTCGACGGTGCGCTGCAGGAGGCCGTCCAGGTCGTCGGGGGCGGGGGAGCCGATGAAGACCTCGAAGGGATCGGCGTCCCGGCCGTCGTGGTGGGCGGTGTCGCCCGCGGCGCCGCGGGAGGGGCTCTGGAGGACCGCGCGCTCCTCGTTGCGGACGAGGAGGCAGACGGTGGAGGGGGCGCCCTCGGGGTCCCGGACGCGCAGGTGCGAGGCGTACACCGGGACGACGCGGCCCACCGCGTCGCGGATGCCGTAGCTGCCTTCCCAGCGGGAGAGCTGGAGGGCCTCGACGATGCCGGTGCTGGTGCCGGGGGTGTGCGGCCAGGCGGCCAGGTCGGTCAGCGGCTTGCCGGTGACCGCGGAGGCCGGGTAGCCGAAGAGCTCCTCGGCGTCCTCGTTCCACGAGCTGACGGCGCCCTCGTGGTCGATCTGGACGACGGCCACCCTGACCCGTCCGTCGGCGGCGGGCAGCAGGTCGACGGGGAGCGCGGGGCCCGCGGAGCGGGTGCCGACGGCGCGGTCGGGGAGGTCGAGCTGGAACCAGACCTGCTTGCGGGTGGTTGTGTAGTCGACGCCCCAGCGGGCGGCGAGGGCGGCGCAGAGCTGCAGGCCGCGGCCGCCCTCCTGGTCCGGGCTGCTCACCGGGAGCGCGGCGGACTGGAGCGGGACCTCCCGCTCGGGGTAGTGGTCGGCGACCTCGACACGGACGCCGTCGTCGGTGCGCAGGCAGGCGACGTCGGCTGCGGTGCCGGCGTGGACGACGGCGTTGGTGACCAGCTCGCTGGTGAGGACGACGGCGTCGTCGATGATGTCGGCGAAGCCCCAGCCCTGGAGGGTGTCGCGGACGAAGGAGCGGGCCAGGGCGACGGAGCGCCCCACTGGCTCGAAGCTGGCGGACGCCCGCGCGGTGATCACAGAACTCCTCGTGCGCTCGTGGGCGGGGGTGCCCGGCGGTGCGTCCTGCGCCTGCCGCTGCTGAGCGGGGAACGCGTCCGTCGGTCCGGTGTGCTCCGGGGTCGGGTCCCCCGAGATCAGTCCGGTCGTCATGTTCTCCGAGGCCGCCCCTCCGATGCCCACACTTCGTCTTACCACCGCCCAGTGCCGGACGGGACCGTTCGGCCGGGACAGCCTCCTGCAAGGTTACTTACCTGAGAGGTCCGCGCGGATGCCGGTTGACGCCGATCACGTCCGCAGTGTGTGCGGACGGTGTGCGGGCTTGCCGAACTGTTATGGCCTGGTTCGGCCGAAGTGAAACACTGGGCAGGCTTGATGCATACACCCCCGGCGCGTGGTTGTGACGGGAGGGCGAAGTGAGCGTGGCCCAGGTTGCGGGCACGTGAGCGGCAGTGGTTGGTCGATCCCTGCGGGAGGGACACAGTGGAGGCTGGCGCGGCGACGCGGGGCACGAGGACGCGTGCGAAGGGCGGAGGCACCACCCAGGTGGACACGGCCGCGCTCAACAGGCTGCTGTCCGGCCTGGTGGCGATGCGGGACGGGAACTTCCGCAAGCGGCTGACGGTGTCCGGCGACGACGTCATGTCGGAGATCGCCGCCGTGTTCAACCAGGTCGCGGACCGCAACCTGCACCTGACGGGCGAGCTGGCCCGGGTGCGGCGGATGGTCGGGCGTGAGGGAAAACTCACCGAGCGGCTGGAGACGGGAGCCTGCGAGGGCTCGTGGGCCTCCGCGATCGACGCGTCGAACGCGCTGGTCGACGACCTGGTGCGCCCGGTTTCCGAGGTGGGCCGGGTGCTCTCCGCGGTGGCGGAGGGTGACCTGTCGCCCCGGATGGAGCTGCGGACCCGCGGGGCCGACGGCAGCGGGCATCCGCTGCGCGGCGAGTTCCTGAAGGTCGCCCGCACGGTGAACAACCTGGTCGACCAGTTGTCGCGGTTCACCGACGAGGTGACGCGGGTGGCCAGCGAGGTGGGCACCGAGGGCAAGCTGGGCGGCCAGGCCCAAGTGCGCGGCATGTCGGGTTCGTGGAAGGACCTGACCGAGTCCGTCAACACGATGGCGCACCGGCTCACCCTTCAGGTGAGGGACATCGCACTCGTGACGACCGCCGTCGCCAACGGTGACCTCTCCCGCAAGGTCACCGTGCACGTCGAGGGCGAGATGCTCGAGCTCAAGAACACCGTCAACACGATGGTGGACCAGCTCTCCGCGTTCGCGGCCGAGGTGACGCGGGTGGCCCGTGAGGTGGGCACCGAGGGTGAGCTGGGCGGTCAGGCGCAGGTCCCGGGTGTGGCCGGCGTGTGGAAGGACCTCACCGACTCCGTCAACCTGATGGCGGGCAACCTCACCGCGCAGGTGCGCGGCATCGCCGAGGTGACCACGGCGGTCGCCAACGGCGACCTGTCGCGGAAGGTGACGGTGAGCGCGCGCGGCGAGGTGGCGCAGCTGGCCGACACGATCAACCAGATGACCGAGACGCTGCGGATCTTCGCGGACGAGGTCACCCGGGTGGCCAACGAGGTCGGCGCCGAGGGCCGGCTGGGCGGCCAGGCGAACGTGCCGGGCGCCGCGGGCACCTGGAAGGACCTCACCGACTCGGTGAACACGGTCTTCCGGAACCTGACGACGCAGGTGCGCGACATCGCAGCGGTGACGACGGCGGTGGCGAACGGCGACCTGTCGCAGAAGGTCACGGTGGACGTGGCCGGCGAGATGCTGGAGCTGAAGAACACCGTCAACGGGATGGTGGACCAGCTCTCGGCGTTCGGCGCCGAGGTGACGCGGGTGGCGCGTGAGGTCGGCGTCGAGGGCGAGCTGGGCGGCCAGGCGCAGGTGCCCGGCGCGGCCGGTACCTGGAAGGACCTGACGGACTCGGTCAACACGGCGTTCCGGAATCTCACCGGTCAGGTGAGGAACATCGCGCAGGTGACGACGGCCGTGGCCAACGGCGACCTGTCGCAGAAGGTCACGGTGGACGTCTCGGGCGAGATGCTCCAGCTGAAGAACACCGTGAACCGGATGGTGGACCAGCTCTCCAGCTTCGCCGACCAGGTGACGCGGATGGCGCGGGACGTGGGCACGGAGGGCCGCCTGGGCGGTCAGGCCCGGGTGGACGGGGTGTCGGGCACCTGGAAGGAGCTCACCGACTCCGTCAACAGCATGGCCGGCAACCTCACCTCGCAGGTGCGCAACATCGCGCAGGTGACGACGGCGGTGGCGCGCGGTGACCTGTCGCAGAAGATCGACGTGGACGCGCGCGGCGAGATCCTCGAGCTGAAGAACACCATCAACACGATGGTCGACCAGCTGTCCGCCTTCGCCGACCAGGTGACCCGGGTGGCCCGCGAGGTGGGCACCGAGGGGCGCCTTGGCGGTCAGGCGCAGGTGCCGGGCGTGGCCGGCGTGTGGCGTGACCTGACGGACTCGGTGAACGGCATGGCCGGGAACCTGACGGCGCAGGTGCGCAACATCGCGCAGGTGGCGACGGCGGTGGCGCGCGGTGACCTGTCGCAGAAGATCGACGTGGACGCGCGCGGCGAGATCCTGGAGCTGAAGAACACCCTCAACACGATGGTGGACCAGCTCTCGAACTTCGCGGAGCAGGTGACGAGGGTGGCCCGTGAGGTGGGCACGGAGGGCATCCTGGGCGGTCAGGCCGAGGTGCAGGGGGTCTCCGGCACCTGGAAGGACCTGACCCAGTCGGTGAACTTCATGGCGAACAACCTCACCATCCAGGTGCGGAACATCGCCGAGGTCACCACGGCGGTCGCCAAGGGCGACCTGTCGAAGAAGATCACCGTCGACGCCAAGGGCGAGATCCTGGAGCTGGTGACCACCGTCAACACGATGGTGGACCAGCTGTCGTCGTTCGCGGAGCAGGTGACGCGGGTGGCCCGTGAGGTGGGCACCGAGGGCATCCTGGGCGGTCAGGCGCACGTGCCGGCTGTCACCGGCATCTGGAAGGACCTGAGCGACAACGTCAACCTGATGGCGAAGAACCTCACCACCCAGGTGCGCAACATCTCGCAGGTCGCCTCGGCGGTCGCCAACGGCGACCTGACGCGGCAGGTGACCATCGAGGCGCGCGGCGAGGTCGCGCAGCTCGGCGACACCATCAACATCATGGTGAAGACGCTGTCGTCGTTCGCCGAGCAGGTCACCAAGGTGGCCCGTGAGGTGGGCACGGACGGCATCCTGGGCGGTCAGGCACACGTGCCGGGTGTGGCCGGCACGTGGAAGGACCTCACCGAGTCGGTGAACCAGATGGCGTCGAACCTGACGGGTCAGGTGCGCAACATCGCCATGGTCACGACGGCGATCGCCAAGGGCGACCTGACCAAGAAGATCGAC
Source organism: Streptomyces fragilis (assembly GCF_003112515.1). Classification (GTDB taxonomy): domain Bacteria; phylum Actinomycetota; class Actinomycetes; order Streptomycetales; family Streptomycetaceae; genus Streptomyces; species Streptomyces fragilis. The sequence continues at coordinate 6,542 of NZ_BEVZ01000002.1, forward strand.
ATCGACGCCCGCGGCGAGATCCTCGAGCTGAAGACGACCATCAACACGATGGTCGACCAGCTGTCGTCGTTCGCCGAGGAGGTCACCCGGGTGGCCCGTGAGGTGGGCACCGAGGGCCGCCTCGGCGGTCAGGCGCGGGTGCGGGACGTGGACGGCACCTGGCGTGACCTGACCGAGTCGGTGAACGAGATGGCCGGGAACCTGACCCGGCAGGTGCGGGCGATCGCCCGGGTCGCCACCGCGGTGACGCGCGGCGACCTCAACCTGAAGATCGACGTCGACTCCTCGGGCGAGATCCAGGAGCTGCAGGACAACATCAACAAGATGATCGCCAACCTGCGCGACACCACCATCGCGAACAAGGAGCAGGACTGGCTGAAGGGCAACCTGGCCCGGATCTCGGCGCTGATGCAGGGCCGCCGGGACCTGGACGACGTGGCGTCGCTGGTGATGAGCGAGCTGACGCCGGTGGTGTCCGCGCAGCACGGGGCGTTCTTCCTGGCCATTCCGCCGGGGGACACCCAGGAGGTCGGCGCCCTCGACGGGGACGCGTTCGAGCTGCGGATGTTCGGCAGCTACGGCTACTCGATGGGGTCGATGCCGACGTCGTTCCGGCCCGGTGAGGGTCTGGTGGGCACGGCCGCGCAGGAGCGGCGGGCGATCCTGGTGGAGAACGCGCCCAGCGGCTACCTGAAGATCGCCTCCGGTCTCGGGGAGGCGCCGCCGGCTCAGGTGATCGTGCTGCCGCTGCTCTTCGAGGGCACGGTGCTCGGCGTGATCGAGCTGGCGTCGTTCACGCCGTTCACGCAGATCCAGAAGGACTTCCTCAACCAGATCGCGGAGATGATCGCGACCAGCGTCAACACCATCTCGGTGAACAGCAAGACCGAGGTGCTGCTGAAGCAGTCGCAGAAGCTGACCGAGCAGCTGCGGGACCGTTCGGCGGAGTTGGAGCAGCGGCAGCTGGCGCTGCAGGCGTCCAACGCCGAACTGGAGGAGAAGGCCGAGCTGTTGGCGCGGCAGAACCGCGACATCGAGGTGAAGAACACCGAGATTGAGGACGCGCGGCAGGTGCTGGAGGAGCGCGCCGAGCAACTCGCCGTTTCCATGCGGTACAAGAGCGAGTTCCTCGCCAACATGTCGCACGAGCTGCGGACCCCGCTGAACTCGCTGCTGATCCTGGCGAAGCTGCTCGCGGACAACGCGGACGGCAACCTCTCGCCGAAGCAGGTGGAGTTCGCCGAGACGATCCACGGGGCGGGCTCGGACCTGCTGCAGCTGATCAACGACATCCTGGACCTGTCGAAGGTCGAGGCGGGCAAGATGGACGTCTCGCCGACGCGGATCGCGCTGGTGCAGCTGGTGGACTACGTCGAGGCGACGTTCCGGCCGCTGACCGCGGAGAAGGGACTGGACTTCTCGGTGCGGGTGTCACCGGAGCTGCCGGCGACGCTGCACACCGACGAGCAGCGGCTGCTGCAGGTGCTGCGCAACCTGCTGTCGAACGCGGTGAAGTTCACCGACAGCGGCGCGGTGGAGCTGGTGATCCGGCATGCCGGGGCGGACGTCCCGTCGGCGATCCGGGAGCAGTTGCTGGAGTCGGGCTCGCTGAGCGAGCCGAACGCGGAGATGATCGCGTTCTCGGTGACCGACACCGGCATCGGCATCGCGGCGAGCAAGATGCGGGTGATCTTCGAGGCGTTCAAGCAGGCCGACGGCACCACCAGCCGCAAGTACGGCGGCACGGGCCTGGGCCTGTCGATCTCGCGGGAGATCGCCCGGCTGCTCGGCGGCGAGATCCACGCGCAGTCCGAGCCGGGGCGGGGGTCGACGTTCACGCTCTACCTGCCGCTGCACCCGAACGAGGTCCCGCAGCAGGGGCCCGGGGAGGGTGAGGCGCTGGAGGGCTCCCCGGCGCGGGCGGAGCTGCCCGCGGGGGAGACGCCGGCGGAGGTGAACTCCTACCGGGAGACGCAGAGCGGTCCGGCGGCCCTCTTCCGGCGCCGGCGCCGGGAGGAGCAGCCGCCGGCGCGGCCGGCGGAGGAGCCGAGGGCGGCGTTCGACGAGGGCGGGGCGGAGCGGTCCGCGGCGCCGTCGGCGGGCGCCCGGCCGGGCGTGCGGTTCCACGGTGAGAAGGTGCTGATCGTCGACGACGACATCCGCAACGTCTTCGCCCTCACCAGCGTGCTGGAGCAGCACGGGGTGGCGGTGCTGTACGCGGAGAACGGCCGCGAGGGCATCGAGGTGCTGGAGCAGCACGAGGACGTCACGATCGTCCTGATGGACATCATGATGCCGGAGATGGACGGTTACGCGACGACCACGGCGATCCGGCGGATGCCGCAGTTCGCCGGGCTGCCGATCATCGCGCTGACCGCGAAGGCGATGAAGGGCGACCGGGACAAGGCGATCGAGTCGGGTGCGTCCGACTACGTCACCAAGCCCGTGGACCCCGATCACCTGCTCGAGGTGATGGAGAGCTGGATGGGGCGGAAGTGATCCGCGCCGGGAGGTGAGAAACCGGCCGGCGCGGGTAAGCGGGCCACGGAGGGTGGCGGAGGCCGCGTGCTGCCCGGTGGGCGAACCGTACGACCGGGAACCATTCGGTCCTGGACCGCGTTTCCGCTGCATGCACAGTGACATCGCGGTGACAGGGTGTGGTGGCACCCGGGGTGCGGCTACGATGACCGGCACAAGGACGGACGGCGCAAGGGAGTCGTCCTCGCGGGCGGCGTCCCAGGACGTCGCCGCGAGTCCTGCGAACAGGGGCGGCCCCAAGCCGGGGCGAGGAGGACGGGCCATGGTGCAGAAGGCCAAGATCCTCCTGGTCGATGACCGGCCGGAGAATCTGCTGGCGCTGGAGGCCATCCTCTCCGCGCTCGATCAGACGCTGGTCCGGGCATCGTCCGGGGAGGAAGCGCTCAAGGCGCTGCTGACGGACGACTTCGCGGTCATCCTGCTCGACGTCCAGATGCCGGGGATGGACGGTTTCGAGACCGCGGCGCACATCAAGCGGCGGGAGCGGACGCGGGACATCCCGATCATTTTCCTGACGGCCATCAACCACGGGCCGCACCACACCTTCCGCGGGTACGCGGCGGGAGCGGTGGACTACATCTCCAAGCCGTTCGACCCGTGGGTGCTGCGCGCGAAGGTCTCCGTCTTCGTCGACCTGTACATGAAGAACTGCCAGCTCAAGGAGCAGGCGGCGCTGCTGCGGCTGCAGTTGGAGGGCGGCGGCGAGCGGCCCGAGGGCGAGGCCGTCAAGGACGGCGTGGCGGGCTCCGGTCTGCTGGCCGAGCTGTCGGCGCGGCTGGCGGCGGTCGAGGAGCAGGCGGAGGCGCTGTCCAAGCAGTTGACCGACGAGGCGGCCGACGCCGCGGCGGTCGCCACGGCGGCGCATCTGGAGCGCAAGCTGAACGGCCTGCGCCGTGCCCTGGACGCGCTGGAGCCGGGTACGGGCACGGCGGCGCCGAGGCTCCCGCAGCAGAGCTGAAGAACTTCGGCCGCCACGGTCGCTGAGGGGGCGTCACCGATGCCCCGCACACCGCCGGCCGGCGGCGTGTCGACCTCGAGGACGACACGAACGGGTGAAGGCCCGTGCAGGCGTGTCCCCGGGCGTCTCCCCCGGTAACCTCACCCTCATGGCCTCACGACCTTCCGCCGCCAAGAAGCCGCCCGCTCCCGCGAAGGCGTCCTCGGCCGCGAGGGCGCCGAGGCCCGCCAGGTCCGCCAAGGCGGGCAAGCCGGTGGCCGGGAAGGTCGCCGCGAAGAAGGCCCCCGCGAGGAAGGCGCCGGCGAAGAGGGCGGCCGCCAAGGCCGCGCCCAAGCCCGCCCCGAGCCCCACCAACGGCGTCTACCGGCTCGTGCGCGCCCTGTGGCTGGGCGTCGCCCACGCCGTCGGCGCCGTGCTGCGGGGCATAGGGACGGGGGCGAAGAACCTCGACCCGGCCCACCGCAAGGACGGCGTCGCCCTGCTGCTGATCGCGCTGTCCCTGATCGTGGCGGCCGGCACCTGGGCCGACCTCCAGGGGCCCGTCGGGGAGCTGGTGGAGATCCTGGTCACCGGCGCGTTCGGCCGCCTGGACCTGCTGGTGCCGATCCTGCTCGCCGTGGTCGCCGCCCGGTTCGTGCGTCACCCGGAGCAGCCGGAGGCCAACGGGCGGATCGTGATCGGACTGTCCGCCCTGGCGATCGGCGTGCTCGGCCAGGTCCACCTGGCCTGCGGGTCGCCCGCGCGCAGCGGCGGCATGCAGGCGATAAGGGACGCCGGCGGGCTGATCGGCTGGGCCGCCGCGACGCCGCTGGTCTACGCGACCGGCGCGGCGCTCGCCGTCGCGCTCCTGCTGCTGCTCACGGTCTTCGGTCTGCTGGTGGTCACCGCGACCCCGGTCAACGCCATCCCGCAGCGGCTGCGCGCCCTGGGCGTCAGGCTGGGCGTGGTGCAGGCGCCCGCGGCGGCGCCCGGCTTCGCCGAGGACGACGTGCTGGGGGAGGACGACGAGCGGTACGAGGAGCAGTGGCGCGAGGCGCTGCCCCGCTCCCGGAGCCGGCGTCAGCTGCCCCCGGCGGACGAGGACGCGGCCGAGGCGGCCGGCCTCGACACGCCGGCCCGCGGCCGGGGCCGCTCCCGCCGTGGCGCCCGCCGCCCCGACCCGAACCGGCCGATGGACGCCGTCGACGTCGCCGCCGAGGCAGCCGCCGCGCTGGACGGGGCGATCATGAACGGGCTGCCGCCGTCGCCGCTGGTCGCCGGGCTCACCCAGGGCGTCACCGAGCGGGGCGGGCGCGGGGAGGACACCGAGCGGTCCGAGCCGTCCGTGCCGACCGCGCGGCCCGAGCCGGAGAACCTGCCGGTGCCGGCGCCCGAGCGGCTTCCGGCCGCCGCCGGTACCGTCCCGGACCTGACCAAGGCGCCGCCGGTCCGCGAGCACGACCTGCCGCCGCGCGCCGAGCAGCTGCAGCTGGCCGGCGACATCACCTACGCGCTGCCCTCGCTGGACCTGCTGCACCGGGGCGGTCCCGGCAAGTCCCGCACCGCCGCCAACGACGCCGTCGCCGCCGCGCTGGGCAACGTCTTCAAGGAGTTCAAGGTCGACGCGGCCGTCACCGGCTTCACCCGGGGGCCGACGGTCACCCGGTACGAGGTCGAACTCGGGCCCGCCGTCAAGGTCGAGCGGATCACGGCGCTCACCAAGAACATCGCGTACTCCGTCGCCAGTCCCGACGTGCGGATCATCAGCCCGATCCCCGGCAAGTCCGCGGTCGGCATCGAGATCCCCAACACCGACCGCGAGATGGTCAACGTCGGCGACGTGCTGCGGCTGGCGGACGCCGCCGAGGACGACCACCCGATGCTGGTGGCGCTGGGCAAGGACGTCGAGGGCGGCTACGTGATGGCCAACCTGGCGCACATGCCGCACATCCTGGTGGCCGGCGCGACCGGCTCCGGCAAGTCGTCCTGTATCAACTGCCTGATCACCTCGATCATGATGCGGGCCACGCCGGAGGACGTCCGGATGGTGCTGGTCGACCCCAAGCGGGTCGAGCTCACCGCCTACGAGGGCATCCCGCACCTGATCACCCCGATCATCACCAACCCCAAGCGGGCCGCCGAGGCCCTGCAGTGGGTGGTGCGCGAGATGGACCTGCGCTACGACGACCTCGCGGCCTTCGGCTACCGGCACATCGACGACTTCAACGAGGCCGTCCGCACCGGCAAGCTGAAGACGCCGCCCGGCAGCGAGCGCGAACTGCAGCCCTACCCGTACCTGCTGGTGATCGTGGACGAGCTCGCCGACCTCATGATGGTCGCCCCGCGCGACGTCGAGGACGCCATCGTCCGCATCACCCAGCTGGCCCGCGCCGCCGGCATCCACCTGGTGCTCGCCACCCAGCGGCCCTCGGTGGACGTCGTCACCGGTCTGATCAAGGCGAACGTGCCCTCCCGGCTCGCGTTCGCGACCTCCTCGCTGGCCGACAGCCGGGTCATCCTCGACCAGCCCGGCGCCGAGAAGCTCATCGGCAAGGGCGACGGCCTGTTCCTGCCGATGGGCGCCAACAAGCCGATCCGCATGCAGGGCGCGTTCGTCGCCGAGGACGAGATCCGCTCCGTCGTCGAGCACTGCAAGGAGCAGATGACCCCGGTCTTCCGGGACGACGTGGTGGTGGGCACCAAGCAGAAGAAGGAGATCGACGAGGAGATCGGCGACGACCTCGACCTCCTCTGCCAGGCCGCCGAACTGGTCGTCACCACCCAGTTCGGCTCCACCTCGATGCTGCAGCGCAAGCTGCGCGTCGGCTTCGCCAAGGCGGGCCGTCTGATGGACCTGATGGAGTCCCGTCAGATCGTCGGCCCCAGCGAGGGGTCCAAGGCCCGCGACGTGCTGGTCAAGGCGGACGAACTCGACGAGGCGCTCGCCCGGATCCGCGGCGAGAGCACCGGGGAGTAGCGGTGCGCCCCACGCTTACGCCGCGGCGCCGCGGCGGAAGCGTGGGGCGGGCGAGCGACCTTCGGGTGGTTTGGCGAGAGCCGGACGTGGAAGGGGACGGGGAATGGGGGATCATCTAGGCGGATGCCCCGCCCGGCACACCGTTCGGCCGTGACCCTCCTGTAACGGGAGGCAGCGCAACCGTTCCCCGCTCACGCACGTCAAACCGGTCACAGGCGGGAGCCCACCGGCGGCCTACAAACCGTCGTCGCCCGCTTGCCCCACCCTTTCGCACCCCCCCTAGACTGAACCTCCAGCACAGGTGGCTACACGCTCGAAAGGCGCCCCCGTGTCCCTCGGCAACCCCCCTGAAGACGAGCGTCCGTTCGAGGACGACACCGACAAGGACCGCCACGACCTGCCGTCGATCGGCGACGCCCTCCAGCGGGCGCGCACGGCGGCCGGACTGTCGGTCGAAGACGTCAGCAACGCCACCCGGGTGCGCGTCGCCATCGTGCGGGCCATCGAGGAGGACGACTTCGGCCCCTGCGGCGGCGACGTCTACGCCCGCGGTCACCTCCGCACCCTGGCCCGCGCGGTCGGACTGGATCCGGAGCCGCTGGTCGCCGCCTACGGCAGGAAGCACGGCGGCCGCCCCGCGCCCACCCCGGCGGCGCCGATCTTCGAGGCGGAACGCATCCGCCCCGAGCGGCGCGGCCCGAACTGGACGGCGGCCATGGTCGCCGCCATCGTCGCCGTGATCGGCTTCGTCGGCTTCACCGCCTTCGGCGGGGACGACGACGGCGCCGACCGCGCCCAGGTCGCCGAGGGCCCCGAGCCCAGCGTTTCGGTGACCGATAAGCCCACCCGTGAGCCCGCCGCGCCCGAGCCCACCGAGTCCGCCATCGCCGCCGCGCCGCGCGACAAGGTCGTGGTGAGGGTGAGCGCCCCCGACGGGCGCAGCTGGATCTCCGCCAAGGACCACAACGGGCGCGTCCTGTGGGACGGCGTCCTGGAGCAGGGCGCCTCGCGCACCTTCCAGGACGACACCCGCGTCGACCTGGTCCTCGGCAACGCCGGTGCCCTCGAGCTCCACGTCAACGGCGAGAAGATCGAGGACGACTTCCGAAACGGCCAGGTGGAACGCCTGTCCTACACCAAGGGAGACCCCGCCGCCGGATAGCCGCCGTGCGGAGGACCGAGGGGAGTGCGCAGACGGGGTTGGTCCGGCCGGGCCAACCCCGTCGGCGTGGGACGCCGACGGAACGAAGTAGTCTAGAGCCCATGCCTGAACGCCGTACCGTCGCACTCGTCACCCTTGGCTGCGCCCGTAACGAGGTGGACTCGGAGGAGCTCGCAGGCCGCTTGGAGGCGGACGGCTGGGCCCTCGTGGAGAACGCCGAGGACGCGGACGTCGCCGTCGTCAACACCTGCGGCTTCGTGGAGGCCGCCAAGAAGGACTCCGTCGACGCCCTCCTCGAGGCCAACGATCTCAAGGGCCACGGCCGGACCCAGGCGGTCGTGGCCGTGGGCTGCATGGCCGAGCGGTACGGCAAGGAGCTCGCCGAGGCGCTCCCCGAGGCCGACGGCGTGCTCGGCTTCGACGACTACGCCGACATCTCCGACCGGCTGCAGACCATCCTCTCCGGCGGTGTCCACGCCGCCCACACGCCGCGCGACCGGCGCAAGCTGCTGCCGATCAGCCCCGCCGAGCGCCAGGCGGCCACCGACGTCGCCCTGCCCGGGCACGGCGCGGCCGCCGACGCCGAGCCGGCCCCGGCCGACCTCCCCGAGGGCGTGGCCCCGGCCTCCGGTCCCCGCGCCCCGCTGCGCCGCCGGCTGGACGGCGCCCCGGTGGCGTCGGTGAAGCTGGCCTCCGGCTGCGACCGGCGCTGCTCCTTCTGCGCCATCCCGTCCTTCCGTGGCTCCTTCATCTCCCGCCGCCCCGGCGACGTCCTGAACGAGACGCGCTGGCTGGCCGAGCAGGGCGTCAAGGAGATCATGCTGGTCTCCGAGAACAACACCTCCTACGGCAAGGACCTGGGCGACATCCGCCTGCTGGAGACCCTGCTGCCGGAGCTCGCCGAGGTCGACGGCATCGAGCGGGTGCGCGTCAGCTACCTGCAGCCCGCCGAGATGCGCCCCGGCCTGATCGACGTGCTGACCTCCACGCCGGGCGTCGTGCCGTACTTCGACCTCTCCTTCCAGCATTCCGCGCCCGCCGTGCTGCGCGCGATGCGCCGCTTCGGCGACACCGACCGCTTCCTGGAGCTGCTGGACACCATCCGCTCCAAGGCCCCCGAGGCCGGCGTGCGGTCCAACTTCATCGTCGGCTTCCCCGGTGAGAGCGAGGCGGACCTCGCCGAGCTGGAGCGTTTCCTCAACCACGCCCGTCTCGACGCCATCGGCGTTTTCGGGTACTCGGACGAGGAGGGCACCGAGGCCGCCGGGTACGACGGCAAGCTCGACGAGGACGTCGTCGCCGAGCGGCTCGCCCGGGTCTCCCGGCTCGCCGAGGAACTGGTCTCGCAGCGCGCCGAGGAACGCGTGGGTGAGACGGTCCGGGTGCTGGTGGAGTCCGTCGACGAGGAGGACGGTGTGTACGGGCGTGCGGCGCATCAGGCGCCGGAGACCGACGGCCAGGTCCGGCTCACCGAGGCCCAGGGCCTGCGGGTCGGAGAGTTCGTCGAGGCGAAGGTGATCGCCACCGAGGGCGTCGACCTGGTCGCCGAGCCGGTGGGCGGCGCGCTGCCGGCCGCCGGCGCCTTCCCGGGCGGCCGGGCGGAGCGCGCGGAGGCGACCGGATGAGCGGCGTACCGGCGTCCGCGGCGGGCGCCTCGCCCGAGACGGAGGTCCTGATGGACGAGCCCGTCGAGCCTCTGGGCGCCCGGCCGGCGGCCAAGGGCGGCAAGATCGCGGCGGCCGCCGTCAACCAGGCCAGCCTGTGGAACGTGGCCAACCTGCTCACCATGTTCCGGCTGGTGCTGGTGCCCGGGTTCGTGATGCTGATGCTGGCCCAGGGCGGGTACGACCCCGCCTGGCGCTCCTTCGCCTGGGCGGCCTTCGCGGTGGCCATGTTCACCGACCTGTTCGACGGCCACCTGGCCCGCACCTACAACCTGGTCACGGACTTCGGCAAGATCGCCGACCCGATCGCCGACAAGGCGATCATGGGCGCGGCGCTGGTCTGCCTGTCCTGGCTGGACGAGCTGCCCTGGTGGGTCACGGCGGTGATCCTGGGCCGGGAGCTCGGCGTCACGGTGATCCGCTTCCTGGTCATCCGGTACGGGGTGATCCCCGCCAGCCGGGGCGGCAAGCTCAAGACGCTCGCCCAGGGCATCGCGGTGGGCATGTACATCCTGGCGCTGACCGGGTGGCTGGCCACCCTGCGCTGGTGGGTGATGGCGGTGGCGGTCGCGCTGACCGTCGTCACCGGTCTGGACTACGTCCGTCAGGCGATCGTGCTGCGCCGGCAGGGAATGGCCGAGCGCCGGGCCGCGTTGAGGGGGAGCAAGGCATGACGTCCGCGGCTGCCGAGGCCGTCCTGATGCTCACCTACCACGGGGAGACCGTCGCTGTCGCCGAGTCCCTCACCGGAGGGCTGGTCGCGGCCGAGCTGACGGAGGTCCCGGGGGCCTCGAAGGCGTTCCTCGGCTCGGTGACGGCCTACGCCACCGAGATCAAGCACCGGATCCTCGGCGTCGACGAGCAGCTGCTCGCCGAGCGCGGGGCGGTGGACGCGCAGGTCGCGGAGCAGATGGCGCGGGGCGTGCGGGAGGCGCTGCGCGCCGACTGGGGCATCGCCACGACCGGAGTGGCCGGGCCCGAGCCCCAGGACGGGCAGCCCGTCGGCACCGTCTACGTCGCTGTCGTGGGCGGTGCGACCGACGGGGAGGATGCGTCCGAGGGCGGGAAAGTGCGCGCTCTGCGGTTGAACGGCACACGGGCGGAAATTCGTATGGAGAGTGTTCGGAGCGTTCTCGCGCTGCTCGTGGAAGCGCTCCTCGACGCCAAGGGAACCGAGCAGACGGGTCAACGGCAAGGAAACGAGCGGACGCAGGATACGGAACGGAACGGGGGGATCTGATGTTTGCAGCCCTGAGTGAACACGACATCGCTCCCCGCACGGCCGCGGCGCGAGGCGGTACGGTGGGGCGAGAAGGATGCGGCTACGCGGTCCGAGGAGGGAGCCACCGATGATTCTGCTCCGTCGCCTGCTGGGTGACGTGCTGCGTCGGCAGCGGCAGCGCCAGGGCCGTACCCTGCGCGAGGTCTCGTCCTCCGCCCGGGTCTCACTCGGTTACCTGTCCGAGGTGGAACGCGGGCAGAAGGAGGCGTCCTCCGAGCTGCTCAGCGCGATCTGCGATGCGCTGGACGTGCGCATGTCCGAACTGATGCGGGAGGTGAGCGACGAGCTCGCTCTCGCCGAACTGGCCCAGTCCGCGGCCGCAACCGACTCCTCCGCCGTACCGGCCCCGGTACGCCCGATGCTGGGTTCCGTCTCGGTGACGGGCGTCTCCCCGGACCGGGTCACCATCAAGGCCCCCGCGGAGGCCGTCGACGTGGTCGCAGCCTGAGCCTGGCCCGAGTCACCGGACGGGGCGTACACGCACCTTGTGCGTGTACGCCCCGTTTGCCGTGCCGCCTGGGCGGGGTCATCGTGAAGTGACACGTCGGCTGACGAGGAGCTGCGCATGTACGTCGTGAAGAGCCCTTTGCCGGATGAGGACCTCAAGGTGGTCGGGGGCGCGCTGCAGGGCGCGCTGGTCGACCTGGTGGACCTGTCGCTGGTCGCCAAGCAGGTCCACTGGAATGTCGTGGGCCCCCGCTTCCGCTCGCTGCACCTGCAGCTCGACGACGTGGTGACCAGCGCCCGCGCTCACTCCGACTCGGTCGCCGAGCGGGCCTCGGCCCTCGGCGTCTCCCCGGACGGCCGTGCGGCCACGGTCGCGTCCGGGTCGGGCATCTCGACGGTCGCGGACGGCTGGATCAAGGACGGCGACGCGGTGCGCGCCCTGGTGGACGCGCTGGGCGCCGTCATCGGGCGCATGCGCGCACGGGTCCAGGAGACGGAGCAGCCCGACCCGATCACGCAGGACCTGCTGATCGGCATCACCGCGGACCTCGAGAAGCACCACTGGATGTTCCAGGCGGAGAACGGGTAGGCCTCCGGTCCGGGCGGCCGCGGGCAGCGGGCTCGCCGTGTCGGGGCGTGAGCCGCCGTCCGGGCGGAGCGGGAGGTGCCGCATGGGCGTGGCGGTGAGGGTGACGCTGGGGCTCCTGTGGTGGTGGGCCGCCCTGCGGCTGGCCCTCGCCCCGCGGGCGTCCGGCGCGGTGGAGGCGGGAGTGGTGCTGGGCGGGTGGACCGTGAGTCTGCTGCCGGTGCACTGTGTCGCCAAGGAGCGGGCCACGGGCGTCGTCGCCACGGGGCGGTGGCTGCGGGCGTGGCGCGGGCGGCGGGCGGGGGACGCGGGAGGATGACGCCCGGGCCCCGGAGCCGGGGGTGCGGTGCAGGGGGCCGACGCCAAGGGCTCGGCAGGCGTGAGGTTCCGTGCGGTGCGGGTGGTCCCGCGTCGGCGTGCGGTGCGGGCACGGTCCGTACGGTGGGGTGCCGGCTCGGGGTGGGGCTCGGGGTGCTAAGGCGTCGGGCCCGACTGGCAGTGGGGGCACCAGTAGCTGGGACGGTCGTCCTGGTCCGCGAGCCGGATCGGCGTGCCGCAGCGCAGACACGGGCGCGAGGCCCGGCCGTAGACGTAGAGGTTCTGCCCCGCCTGGCGCCCCGCGGGCACGGCCGGGCGCGACGGCGGCGTCGTGCGCCTCTGGTGGCGGTTCCGGTTGGCCACCAGCAGCCGTCGCGCCATCTCCGGCAGGGCCGCCGCCCGGTCGGCAGGCAGCATCCCGTACGGCAGCCACGGTGTCACCCCGAGCAGGAAGCACAGCTCGCACTTGTACACGTTGCCGATGCCGGCGAGGTTGCGCTGGTCCAGCAGGGCCTCGCCCAGCGGGCGGTCCGGCTCACGCGCCAGGTTGGCCAGGGCGACGTCGGGGTCCCAGTCCGGGCCCAGCAGGTCGGGCCCCAGATGGCCCACGGCCTTGTCCTCCTCGGCGGTGCGCAGGAGCTCCAGCACCGGCAGCCGGTAGCCGACGGCGGTGTTCTCCGCCGTGCCCAGCACCGCACGGATCTGGTGGTGCGGCCCGGGCAGCCGCAGCCGGGGGCCCGCTCCGGGCAGGACCTTCCAGGAGCCGTCCATCCGCAGGTGCGAGTGGAGCGTGAGATCGCCCTCCAGCCGGGTCATCAGGTGCTTTCCTCGGGCGACGACCTCCAGCACGGTCCGCCCCGTCAGGTCCGAGGTGGCGAAACGGGGCACCCGCAGGTCGCTGCGGAGCAGCACGCGGCCCGCGAGGGCGTCGTGCAGGTGCTTCGCGGTGAGCCATACGGTGTCGCCTTCGGGCATGCCTCAAGGGTGCCCCAGCGGAGGCCGCTCAAGGGGGCCGGCCGGGGGCGCATCGTCACGGGCGTCCGCGGTGAGCCGTGCGCGCGTGCGGCCGCCCTGACGGGTCGGGTCCGCGTGCGCGGCGGCGGCGGGTCGGTTCGGACGCACTGCTGCGGTTGCCCGGGCCGCGGCCGCCTTGATGGGCCGGGTCCGCGTGCGCGGCGGTGGCGGGTGGGTTCGGACGCACTGCTGCGGTTGCCCGGGCCGCGGCCGCCTTGATGGGCCGGGTCCGCGTGCGCGGCGGCGGCGGGTGGGTTCGGACGCACTGCTGCGGTTGCCCGGGCCGCGTTCGCCGCCGCGGGTCGGGTCCGCGTGCGCAGCAGTGGTGGGTGGGGTTAGCAGGTACCGCCGTGGCTGCTCAGGGCGTGTCCGCGTCGCCGTGGGACGGGCCCGCACACGCAGGCCCGACCCGGCGGGAGTCGCACGCACCGTCGCGGTGAGGTCAGGCCCGCATCCGCAGCCCCCGCGGGGTGGCGACGAAGCCGGCGCCCTCCAGGACCGCACCGGGCGGCGCGCTCAACGCGGGCTCACCGTTGACGCGCTCCACCGTGACCGTGCCCAGGGACCCCGCCCGGGCGGCCCCGGCGAGCGCCTCGGCGGCCTCCCGCAGCCGTGCGTCACGGTCGGCGGGGAGGTCCGGCTCGGCGGGCCAGGCGAGCAGGCTCTTGCCGCCGCGCTCCATGTAGAGGACCAGCTCGCCGTCGACCAGGACCACCAGGGAGCCGGCCTTGCGGCCCGGCTTGTGCCCCGCGCCGCCCGGCGGCTCGGGCCAGCCGAGGGCGGCGCCGTAGGCGTTGGCGGGGTCGGCGGCGGCCAGCACCACGGCGCGGGAGGCGCCCGCGTCACGACGGCCGCCCGGACGTCCGGCGAACGTGCCGGGGCCACCGGACGGGCCGGCGATCGGCGCGGGACCCCACGGCTGCGGGAACCCGTCGTCGGAGCCCCCGTCGCCGTCGGTGGCCCCGGGGGCCGTGCCGCCCCACGGGTCGGCGGGCGGGGACGCCTCGCCCCGCTCGCGGGCATTGGCCGTGGCGCGCAGCCGGTCGACGGCGCCCTCCATGGCGAACTGGGCGGCGCCGAGCCCTTCGACCACGTAGCCGCGGCGGGCCTGGCCGACCTCCTCCAGGGCCGCCAGCACCCGGTAGACGGCCGAGAAGCCGCCCTCGACGCCCTCCGCGCCGACCGCGCCCCGCGTCACCACGCCGTGCCGGTCCAGCAGCGTGCGGGCCAGGGCGGTGGAGCGGACGGTGGCGTCGCCCTCCCGCTCGGGCAGCAGCGACCAGCGGCCCGCCACCGTGGGCGGACCCGTGCGGGAGGCGGGACGGTGGGCCGACGCGGCGAGCGAGCCGTACCGCCCCCGGGGCACCGACCGCCTGGCCCGGTGCGCGGTCGACCCCGCCGTCCGCCCCGAGCCCAGCAGCGCCCGCATGGGGGCGAGGGTGTCGTTGGTGAGCCGGCCCGACCAGGCGAGGTCCCACAGGGCGTCCGCGAGCTGAGGGTCCGTGACGTCGGGGTGGGTGGTGGCGCGGACCTGGTCGCCGATCTGCCGGAAGAACAGGCCGTACCCGCCGGACAGGGCGGTCAGCACCGACTCGTGAAGGGCGGTCAGCTCCAGCGGATGGGCGGGCGGGAGCAACAGGGGAGCCGTGTCGGCGAGGTAGAGGGAGACCCAGCCGTCCTTGCCGGGCAGCGAGCCGGCGCCCGCCCAGACCAGCTCACCGGCCGAGGTCAGCTCGTCGAGCAGCGCCGGGGTGTACCCGCTGACGCGGGAGGGCAGGACCAGCTTCTCCAGCGCGGAAGCGGGCACGGAGGCGCCCTGGAGCTGTTCGACCGCCCGGACCAGCCCGTCGACCCCGCGCAGCGTGTGGCCCCTGCCGATGTGCTGCCACTGGGGCAGGAACTGGGCGAGGGCGGCGGGCGGGGCCGGCTCGAGCTCCTCGCGCAGCGCGGCGAGCGAACGGCGCCGCAGCCGCCGCAGCACCGTGGCGTCGCACCACTCCTGGCCGATGCCCGCCGGATGGAACTCGCCCTCGACGACCCTGCCGCTCGCCGCGAGGCGGCGCAGGGCGCCCTCGGTGACCGCGACGCCCAGCCCGAACCGGGCGGCGGCCGAGGCCGAGGTGAACGGGCCGTGGGTGCGGGCGTAGCGGGCCAGCAGATCGCCGAGCGGGTCCTTGACCGGCTCGGTGAACGCCTCGGGGACGCCGACCGGCAGGGCGGTGCCCAGGGCGTCGCGCAGCCGGCCCGCGTCCTCCACGGCGGCCCAGTGGTCGGCGCCGGCGATCCTCACCCGGATCGCGCGGCGGGCCGAGGCCAGCTCCTCGGCCCAGCCCGGCTCGGCTCCCCGCTCGGCCAGCTCCGCGCCGGTGAGCGGGCCGAGCAGCCGCAGCAGGTCGGCGACGCCCTCGCTGTCCTTCACCCGCCGGTCCTCGGTGAGCCACTGCAGCTCCCGCTCCAGCTCGGCGAGCACCTCGGCGTCGAGCAGCTCGCGCAGCTCGGCCTGGCCGAGGAGCTCGGCCAGCAGCCGCGAGTCCAGGGAGAGCGCGGCGGCCCGCCGCTCGGCGAGCGGCGAGTCGCCCTCGTAGAGGAACTGGGCGACGTAGCCGAACAGCAGGGAGCGGGCGAACGGCGAGGGCTCGGGGGTGGTCACCTCCACCAGGCGGACCTTGCGGGACTCGATGTCGCCCATCAGCTCGGTCAGGCCGGGCACGTCGAACACGTCCTGCAGACACTCGCGGATCGTCTCCAGGACGATCGGGAAGGAGCCGAACTCGCCGGCCACCGACAGCAGCTGGGACGCCCGCTGACGCTGCTGCCACAACGGGGTCCGCTTGCCGGGGTTGCGGCGGGGCAGCAGCAGGGCGCGGGCCGCGCACTCGCGGAACCGGGAGGCGAACAGGGCGGAGCCGCCCACCTGGTCGGTGACCAGCTGCGGGACGTCTCCCTTGTCGAAGACGACGTCGGCCGCGCCCACCGGGGCCTTCTCGCCGTCGTACTCCGTGCCCGCCCGGGAGGGCTCCTGGTCCAGCAGGTCCAGGCCCATCAGGTCGGCGTCCGGCAGGCGCAGCACGATGCCGTCGTCGGCGTGCATCACCTGGGCGTCCATCCCGTACCGCTCCGACAGCCGCGCGGACAGGGCAAGCGCCCAAGGGGCGTGGACCTGCGCACCGAAGGGGGAGTGGACGACGACCCGCCAGTCGCCGAGCTCGTCGCGGAAGCGCTCCACCACGATGGTGCGGTCGTCGGGCACGTGGCCGCAGGCCTGGCGCTGCTCGGTGAGGTACGCGATGACGTTGTCCGCCGCCCACGCGTCCAGGCCGGCCGCCAGCAGCCGCAGCCGGGCGTCCTCCTCGGACAGCGCGCCGACCTCGCGCAGGAACGCGCCGACCGCGCGCCCGAGTTCGAGCGGGCGGCCGAGCTGGTCGCCCTTCCAGAAGGGCAGCCGGCCGGGCACGCCGGGCGCGGGGGAGACCAGCACCCGGTCCCGGGTGATGTCCTCGATCCGCCAGGAACTGGTGCCCAGCGTGAACACGTCGCCCACCCGCGACTCGTAGACCATCTCCTCGTCGAGCTCACCGACCCGGCCGCCGCCCTTCTTCGGGTCGGAGCCCGCGAGGAACACGCCGAACAGGCCGCGGTCGGGGATGGTGCCGCCCGAGGTGACGGCGAGCCGCTGGGCGCCGGGGCGGCCGGTGACCGTGCCGGTCACCCGGTCCCAGACCAGGCGGGGCCGCAGCTCGGCGAAGGCGTCCGAGGGGTAGCGGCCGGCCAGCATGTCGAGGACGCCGGTGAACGCGGACTCGGGCAGGGAGGCGAACGGCGCGGCCCGGCGGACCACGGCCAGCAGGTCGTCCACCTGCCAGCCGTCCACCGAGGTCATCGCCACGATCTGCTGGGCCAGTACGTCGAGCGGATTGGCCGGCACGCGCAGCGACTCGATGGACCCGGTCCGCATGCGCTCCGTCACCACGGCGGCCTGCACCAGGTCGCCCCGGTACTTGGGGAACACCACGCCGGTGGAGACGGCGCCCACCTGGTGGCCCGCGCGGCCCACGCGCTGCAGGCCGGAGGCGACCGACGGGGGCGACTCGACCTGGACGACCAGGTCGACGGCGCCCATGTCGATGCCCAGCTCCAGACTGGAGGTGGCGACCACCGCCGGCAGCCGCCCCGCCTTCAGGTCCTCCTCCACCTGGGCGCGCTGCTCCTTGGAGACCGAGCCGTGGTGCGCCCGCGCGATCACCGTGGGCGCGCCCTGCGCGGCGCCCGAACCGCCCATCAGCTCGGCGGGGGCGTGCTGTTCCGGCAGCGGCTCGCCGGTGGCGCGCTCGTAGGCGATCTCGTTGAGCCGGTTGCACAGCCGCTCCGCCAGACGGCGGGAGTTGACGAAGACGATGGTCGAGCGGTGCGACTGGACCAGGTCGGCGATGCGCTCCTCCACGGAGGGCCAGATCGACGGCCGTTCGCCGTCCTTGCCGGCGTCCGAGGCGGGCGAGCCGCCCAGCTCGCCCATGTCCTCCACGGGGACGACCACCGACAGGTCGAACTCCTTGCCGGACGGCGGCTGGACGATCTCCACCCGGCGCTGCGGGGAGAGGTAGCGGGCGACCTCGTCGACCGGGCGGACGGTGGCCGACAGGCCGATCCGGCGGGCCGGGCGCGGCAGCAGCTCGTCCAGCCGCTCCAGGGAGAGCGCCAGGTGGGCGCCGCGCTTGGTGCCCGCCACCGCGTGCACCTCGTCGAGGATCACCGTCTCGACGCCGGTCAGCGCCTCCCGGGTGGCCGAGGTCAGCATCAGGAACAGGGACTCGGGCGTGGTGATCAGGATGTCCGGCGGCCGGTTGGCCAGCGCGCGGCGCTCGGCGGGCGGGGTGTCGCCGGAACGGATGCCCACCCGCACCTCGGGCTCGGGCAGACCGAGGCGCACCGCCTCCTGCCGGATGCCGGTCAGCGGGCTGCGCAGATTGCGCTCCACGTCCACCGCGAGGGCCTTCAGCGGCGAGACGTACAGCACCCGGCAGCGCTTCTTCGGCTCGGCGGGCGGTGGGGTGGACGTCAGCTGGTCGAGGGCGGCGAGGAAGGCGGCCAGGGTCTTGCCGGAACCGGTGGGCGCCACCACCAGCACGTCCGACCCCTCGCCGATGGCCTGCCAGGCGCCCGCCTGGGCGGAGGTGGGCGCGGTGAAGGCGCCCGTGAACCAGCCGCGGGTCGCGGGGGAGAAGCCTGCCAGAGCGGGGTGGGGGGTGCCGGCCATGGATCCATCCTGCACCCCGGCACCGACAGTCGCCGCCCGCCTGCCCGGACGACCGCCGCCGCGCACCTGCCCGAATATCGAACACATCGACCCGCTCGGGGCGCACCTGCCTAGGCTGCGTGTGTGGCACACGAGACAGCACATACGGAACGTCCCGAGCCCGCGGACACCGGCGGCGGCAAGGCCGACGCGGCGGTGGTCCGGGACGCGCTCGGGGTCGGCGTCGCCGTGGGGCTGTCCGGCTTCGCCTTCGGAGTGACCTCCGCGGGCGCCGGACTGACCCTGCTGCAGACGTGCGTGACGAGCCTGCTCATCTTCACCGGGGCGTCGCAGTTCGCCCTGGTGGGAGCGCTGGCGGCGGGTGGCAACCCCTTCACGGCGGCGGCCGGGGCCTTCTTCCTGGGCGTGCGCAACGCCTTCTACGGGCTGCGCCTGTCGCAGTTGCTGGCGCTGCGGAGGCCGGTGCGGCCCGTCGCGGCGCAGTGGGTGATCGACGAGACGACCGCGGTGGCGCTGGCCCAGCCCGACCGGCGTTCGGCCCGGCTCGGCTTCACGGTCACCGGCGCCACCCTCTACGTGCTGTGGAACGTCACCACGCTGCTCGGCGCGCTGGGCGCGGAGGCCATCGGGGACACCGACGCCTGGGGGCTGGACGCCGCCGGTCCCGCCGTCTTCCTGGCGCTGCTGGCGCCGATGCTGCGGGGCACGGTGGAGCGGGCGGTGGCCGTGGTCGCGGTGGTGCTCGGGCTCGGCCTGCTGCCGGTGCTGCCGGCCGGGGTGCCGGTGCTGGTGGCGGGGCTGGCCGCGCCCCTGGTGCTGTACGTCCAGGGGCGACGGGGGGCCCGGCGTGGTGCCGCACCGCCGGCCGCCGGCTCCCGGGGCGCGGTGGACGACGAGGCCGCCGTCGGCTCCGGCGGCGCGGACGAGACCGGAGCAGGACGCGGGGAGGAGCGGGAGTGAACGTCTGGATCGCGATCGGGCTGACGGCGGTGGGCTGCTACGCCGTGAAGCTGGCCGGACTGCTGGTGCCGGGCGCCGTGCTGGAGCGGCCGCTGGTGCGGCGCCTCGCGGCGCTGCTCCCGGTGGCCCTGCTGGCGGCGCTCACGGCGCAGCAGACGTTCGGCGACGGGCGGGAGCTGGTGCTGGACGCCAGGGTGCTGGGCGTGGGCGCGGCGGGGGTGGCGCTGCTCCTGCGGGCGCCGTTCCTCGTGGTGGTGGGGGTCGCGGTGGCCGTCACGGCGGGGGTGCGGGCGCTGGCGTGACCTCGGAGGGCGGATACTGGAGGCATGCGGTTGACGGTCTTCTGGCAGCGGATGGCGGATCACTTCGGTCCGGGGTACGCCGACTCCTTCGCGCGCGACCATGTGATGACGGAGCTGGGCGGGCGCACCGTCCACCAGGCTCTGGACGCCGGCTGGGAGGCCAAGGACGTGTGGCGGGCGGTGTGCGCCGCGATGGGCGTCCCGCCGGAAAAGCGCTGAATCGCCGAGAGGTGTTCCCACCCTCGCGGGGTGGGCGAGACTTGACGCGTGACAGGGCCTGAGGGGACAGAGAGCAGCAAGGGGACGGACGCGACGGCGGCCGCCGCGGACCCCGGAGTACCGCCCCAGCGGCCCGAGGCGCCACCGCCCTCCGCCGAGGTGCCACCGCCCTCCGCCGATGTGCCGCCCGCCGCCCGCGAGGCGTCGCCGGCCGTCCCCGGGGTGCCGCGGGACGCGGTCGCCGCGTCGCGGCCCGCCGGTGGCGAGCCGGGCGCGGCGGACGGGACGCGTGCCGCCCGGATGCCCCGGTGGCTGCCGCGGGCCATGGTGCTCGCGCTGGCCCTGGTCGCCGTGTTCCAGCTGGGCAGCTGGGCCTTCCACCGGCTGACCGGCCTGCTGATCAACGTGCTGATCGCCTTCTTCCTGGCGCTCGCCATCGAACCCGCGGTCGGCTGGATGGCGTCCCGCGGGATCCGGCGGGGCGTGGCGGCCTGCCTGGTCTTCCTCGGCGTGCTGGCCGGCACGGCCGGCTTCGTCACCCTGATGAGCACGATGCTCGCCGACCAGGTCATCCGGATCATCGAGGACTTCCCCGATTACCTGGACTCGGTGATCAACTGGATCAACGTCCACTTCGACACCGAACTGCGCCGGGTCGACGTCCAGGAGAGCCTGCTCAGCTCGGACCGGCTGCGCGCGTACGTCGAGGACAGCGCCAGCGGGGTGCTGGACGTGTCCGCGCAAGTGCTCGGCGGCCTGTTCCAGCTGCTGACCGTCACCCTGTTCTCGTTCTACTTCGCCGCCGACGGCCCTCGCCTGCGGCGCGCGCTGTGCTCCGTGCTGCCTCCCGCCAAGCAGGCCGAGGTGCTGCGCGCCTGGGAGATCGCCGTCGACAAGACCGGCGGCTACATCTACTCGCGGGGCCTGATGGCGCTGATCTCCGGACTGGCCCACTTCTTCCTGCTGCAGGCCATGGAGGTGCCCTACGCGCCGGTGCTGGCGGTCTGGGTGGGCCTGGTGTCGCAGTTCATCCCGACCATCGGTACCTACCTCGCGGGCGCGCTGCCGATGCTGATCGCCTTCACGGTGAACCCCTGGTACGCGTTGTGGGTGCTGGTCTTCGTGGTGGTGTACCAGCAGTTCGAGAACTACCTGCTGCAGCCGAAGCTGACCGCGCGGACCGTGGACATCCACCCGGCGGTCGCCTTCGGCTCGGTGATCGCCGGCACCGCGCTGCTGGGCGCGGTCGGCGCGCTGATCGCGATCCCGGCCGTGGCGACCCTGCAGGCGTTCCTGGGGGCCTACGTGAAGCGGTACGACGTGACGGACGACCCGCGGGTGCACGGCCGTCCGCGGAGGGCCGCGGACGAGGCCGCCCGCGGGCTGTTCCGCCGGGTCCGGGGGCTCCGGCGCGGTTCCCGGGTGTGAATCCGGTGGGGCCGGGCACGCCCTCGTCATGATTTGACACGAAAATCGAACAAGCATTCTCATGGGGATGCCGGTGGTCCTCGGGCATCCGTCTCGCAACGGTACTTCTGTACGGTTTGAGGTGAGATGCGCCCGAGTTTTCCACAGGGTGGACGGGCGTCGGGGCGCGTTGTCAGTGGCAGGCGTTAGCGTCTTTGACGTGAAGCGATCGACTCAAGCAAACCGGGTGGAACCCATGGCAGGAACCGACCGCGAGAAGGCGCTGGAAACAGCCCTCGCGCAGATTGAACGGCAATTCGGCAAGGGCGCGGTCATGCGTATGGGCGACCGCACCCAGGAGCCCATCGAGGTCATCCCGACCGGCTCGACCGCCCTGGACGTGGCGCTCGGCGTCGGCGGCCTGCCGCGCGGCCGGGTGGTGGAGATCTACGGCCCCGAGTCCTCCGGCAAGACCACGCTGACCCTGCACGCGGTGGCGAACGCGCAGAAGGCCGGCGGCCAGGTGGCGTTCGTCGACGCGGAGCACGCGCTCGACCCCGAGTACGCCCGCAAGCTCGGCGTGGACGTCGACAACCTGATCCTCTCGCAGCCCGACAACGGCGAGCAGGCGCTGGAGATCGTGGACATGCTGGTCCGCTCCGGCGCGCTCGACCTGATCGTCATCGACTCCGTCGCGGCGCTGGTCCCGCGTGCGGAGATCGAGGGCGAGATGGGCGACAGTCAC
Source organism: Streptomyces fragilis (assembly GCF_003112515.1). GTDB lineage: Bacteria > Actinomycetota > Actinomycetes > Streptomycetales > Streptomycetaceae > Streptomyces > Streptomyces fragilis. The sequence goes on from NZ_BEVZ01000002.1 coordinate 28,354, forward strand.
GTGGGTCTGCAGGCCCGTCTGATGAGCCAGGCGCTGCGGAAGATCACCAGCGCGCTCAACCAGTCCAAGACCACGGCGATCTTCATCAACCAGCTCCGCGAGAAGATCGGCGTCATGTTCGGCTCCCCGGAGACCACGACCGGTGGCCGGGCGCTGAAGTTCTACGCCTCGGTGCGCATCGACATCCGCCGCATCGAGACCCTGAAGGACGGCACGGACGCGGTCGGCAACCGCACCCGCTGCAAGGTGGTCAAGAACAAGGTGGCCCCGCCGTTCAAGCAGGCCGAGTTCGACATCCTCTACGGCCAGGGCATCAGCCGCGAGGGCGGCCTGATCGACATGGGCGTCGAGCACGGCTTCGTCCGCAAGGCCGGTGCCTGGTACACGTACGAGGGCGACCAGCTCGGCCAGGGCAAGGAGAACGCCCGCAACTTCCTCAAGGACAACCCCGCCCTGGCGGAGGAGATCGAGCGGAAGATCAAGACCAAGCTCGGCGTCATCAAGCCGACCGAGGAGGAGGCCGCCGCGGCTGCCACCGAGCCGGCCGCCGCCGGCGAGGGCGCGGACGCCGCCAAGGCCGTCCCGGCTCCCACCACCCGGGCCACCAAGGCCAAGGCCGCGGCGGCCAAGGGCTGATCCGTGACGCGCCGAACCGAATGGGCCGGTGAGGCCGGCCCCGACGACGAGGCCGGCCCGCCCGGTCCGGCCCGTCGTCCCGGTCGCGGCAGTCGCAAGAGCCGCGGGACGCGCGGCGAGCAGGTCGATCGCATCGCTCACGACGGTGACCGCGGGGATCCGGCCGAGCGGGCGCGGGGCATCTGCCTGCGTCTGCTCACCGGGTCCCCGCGGACCCGCAAGCAGCTCGCCGACGCCCTGCGCAAGCGGGAGATCCCCGACGACGTCGCCGAGGAGGTGCTCACCCGCTTCGAGGAGGTGGGCCTGATCGACGACGGCGCCTTCGCCGGAGCGTGGGTGGAGTCCCGCCACCACGGCCGGGGTCTGGCCCGGCGCGCCCTCGCCCGCGAGCTGCGGACCAAGGGCGTGGATTCCTCGCTGATCGACGAGGCGGTCTCCCGGCTCGACAGCGACCAGGAGGAGGCCACTGCCCGCGACCTGGTCGCCCGCAAGCTGCGCTCCACCCGGGGTCTGGACCGCGACAAGCGGATGCGCCGTCTCGCCGGGATGCTCGCCCGCAAGGGCTACCCGGAGGGCCTGGCCCTGCGCGTGGTCCGCGAGGCGCTGGAGGCCGAGGGCGAGGAGCTGGAGTTCGACGAGTACGCCGGGGCGTCCGGGGACGACGCCTGCTGACCGGGCGCCCGACGTCCATTCGACCCGACGCCCTCCGCCCCGCCACCCCCCCCGGATCCGGCCGCGCCGCAGGGCGGGCCACCGCCCTGGACAGCGGGTCCCCAGGCGCTGACGGCGATGCACAGGCCGACGCCCCGCCCGCTCCGGCCGGGGCCCGCAGGCGACGCCTAGCGCGCCCCCGCCCGTTCCGTCTCCGGCTCCGGCGTGGACGGACCCGGAACCGTCAGGTTCACGCCGGTCGCCGCCTCGGCCGCCGCGCGCAGTTGCTGCGGGCGGACTCCGGACAGTGCGGTGACCAGACGGCCGTCCGGCCGCACCAGCAGCACCGTGTGCGCCGGGGCCCCCGGATACGTCTCGGTCACCAGCAGCTCCGCGGGCGCCGGCAGCGTCCGCACCGCCTCGGCCAGGGCGGGCATGATCCCGGCGCCCGCCCAGTGGCGCCGCTCCCACACCCCGGTGCCCGGCGCGACCAGCACCACCGACAGCGTGCCGCGGCCCAGCCGCTCCCACAGGCCGGTGGCGGAGCCGTCCTCCGCGGTGACCCGTACGTCCCGCACCAGTTCACCGGGGGCCGTGTCCACCACCACGTCCGCGTCCGTCGGCGTAGGCAGCAGCGGTGACGACCCGTAGCGTCCCGGTCCGCCGAGGGCGCCGCGTCCGAGGTGACCGTCGACCAGCAGGGCGTCCTGGGCACGCGCCGTCCCCGGCACATAGCTGCGCAGCCCACCGCCGCGCAGTATCGGCAGCGCCTGGTCGGCCGCGCGCAGCCGGGCGGACACCGCCGCCCTCCGCTCGGCCTGGTAGGTGTCCAGCAGTGCCTCGGGGGCCTCGCCGCGCCGCACGAAGGCCAGCTTCCAGGCGAGGTTCTCCGCGTCCCGCAGACCCTCCTCGAGGCCCTGGCCGCCCAGTGAGCCCAGCAGGTGGGCGGCGTCCCCGGCCAGGAAGGCCCGGCCCCGCCGCCAGCGCCGGGCCAGCCGGTGGTGGACCGTGTGCACCCCGGTGTCCAGCAGTTCGTAGGGCGGCGGCAGGTCGGCGTCGTCCCAGCCGGCCAGCGTCTCGCGCACCAGCGCCACCAGCACGTCCGGGGTGACCAGGTCCGCCGCGGGGTCGCGGGGCGGTGGCATCAGCCAGTCCAGCCGCCACGCCCCGTCCGGCAGCGGCCGCCCCACCACCTCACCGGCGAACGGCGCCGACGACCGCCACGGCGGGGTGCGGTGCAGGATCCCGGTGCCCGGCAGGGGCAGGTCGACCCGCAGGGTCGCCACCGCGTGCCGCTCCACCGCGGTACGGCCGGGGAAGCGGATGTCGAGCAGCTTGCGCACCGTGGACCGGGCGCCGTCACAGCCGACCAGGTGGGAGCCCTCCCACCAGGTGCCGTGCGCGGAGCGGGCCCGTGCGCGGACCTGGGAGGCGTCCTGTTCCAGGGCGTCGAGCCGGCTCTCCGGGACCAGGGTGACCAGCGGTTCCCGTACGGCCGCCGCGCGCAGCGCACCGGTCAGCGCGTGCTGGGGGAGGTGCAGCGGGGCGCCGTCGGCGACGGTCCCAGGAGCCGTGCCGAAGGTCGCCTCGAAGGCGGTCCGGCGGCCGCGCAGCGCGCGCCAGCCGCTCCAGCGCAGCCCCAGCCGGTCGAGGCCCCCGCCGGTGACCCGGGTGATCAGCGCCGCGGTGTCCGGATGCAGCACCACCGTGCGGGCCGGACGCGGCTCCGCGCCGCCCTGCCCCTCGTCGAGGACCACCGCGTGGACTCCCTGGCACGCCAGTGCGAGCGCGAGGGTGAGCCCCACCGGTCCCGCGCCCACGACGAGCACCGGGGCGGAGGGGGGTGGAGCAGAGTGCGCGATCACATGGTTATGCAACCCATTGCAGGTGTCCGCGTCAAGCGACGGAGGCAGTGGCGAGCCCGCCACTGCCTCCGTCGGATGCTTCCCGCGTCACCTGGGACGTCACGGAACTGACGTGGTGTCAGTTCGCCGCGGCGCCGAAGCCCGACTGGTCGACGCCTCCGTCAGGTGCAAGGGGCACGCCGGTGGACTTCTTGCCGCGCCGCAGACGCTTCTCCAGCCAGCTCGCGAACGAGGTGAGGGCGAAGTTGACCACGATGAAGATGAGCGCCGCGACCGTGAGGCAGGCGATGATGTTGGCGCCGTAGTAGGAGCTCGCCGTCGTGGCGTTGGACAGCATCTCGGGGAAGGCCAGCATGTAGCCGCCGAGCGCGGTGTCCTTCACGATGACCACGATCTGGCTGACGATGGCCGGCAGCATCGCGGTGACCGCCTGGGGCAGGAGCACCATCCGCATCATCTGGTTCTTGCGCAGACCGATGGCCAGGGCGGCCTCGGACTGCCCCTTCGGCAGGGAGAGGATGCCGGCCCGGACGACCTCGGCGAGAACCGAGGCGTTGTAGAGCACCAGACCGGTGACCACCGCGTACAGCGGCCGGGCGTCGCTGCTGACGCCGGTGTACGCGACGTACACCTCCCGGCAGAAGAGCATCAGGATCAGTACCGGGATCGCGCGGAAGAACTCCACGACCACCGTGGCCGGTACCCGGACCCACGCGTGGTCCGAGAGCCGGGCGATACCGAGGACCGCGCCCAGCGGCAGGGCTATCACCAGGGACAGGGCCGCGGCGAGCAAGGTGTTCTTCAGGCCCGGCAGGAAGTAGGTCGTCCACGCCTCGCTGCCGAAGAAGGGCGACCACAGCGACCAGTCGAGCTGGCCCTTCTCGTCCAGCGAGGTGTAGACCCACCACAGCAGCACGGCCACGGAGACCAGGAAGACGGCTGTGTAGATGACGTTGCGGGCCTTGGCACGGGGGCCCTGGGCCTCGTAGAGAACCGACGCGCTCATCGCTTCACCGCCACCTTCTTGCCCAGCAGACCCATCAGCACGCCGGTGGGCAGCGTCAGGCACACGAAACCGAACGCGAAGACCGCGCCGATCAGCACCAGCTGCGCCTCGTTCTCGATCATTTCGTTCATCAGCAGCGAGGCCTCGGCGACGCCGATGACCGCTGCGACCGTGGTGTTCTTGGTCAGCGCGATCAGCACGTTGGCCAGCGGGTTCACCGCCGCGCGGAACGCCTGCGGCAGCACGATGAGCCGGAGTACCTGGCCGAAGTTCAGGCCGAGGGCGCGCGCGGCCTCCGCCTGGCCGAGGGGCACGGTGTTGATGCCGGAACGCAGCGCCTCGCAGACGAACGCCGAGGTGTAGAGGATCAGGCCCAGCACGGCCAGCCGGAAGTTGATGGTGTCGAAGTCCTCACCGCCCCCGAGCTTCACCCCCAGCGTCTGGTTCAGGCCCAGCGAGCTGAACAGGATGATCACGGTCAGCGGGATGTTGCGTACGAGGTTCACGTACGCGGTGCCGAAGGCGCGCATCAGCGGCACCGGGCCCACCCGCATGCCGGCCAGCAGGGTTCCCCATATGAGGGAGCCGATCGCTGAGTAGACGGTGAGTTGCACCGTCGCCCAGAAGGCCCCCAGCAGGTCGTAACCTTCAAGAAAGTCGAACACGATCTCCCGCGCTTCCGCGTGTCGGTTGGCTCAGGGCAGGCGGCCCGCCCTCCTGGCCGGAGCCGGGAGGACGGTGCCGCCGTGGTGAGGCCGCTGGACGTTACTTCTTGATGTCGCCGATCGACGGCGCGGGCTCGTACTCGTAGTTCGCGGGGCCGAAGTTGGCCTTGACCGCCTTCTCCCACGAGCCGTCGGAAACCATCTTCTCGAGGGCCTTGTTGATCTTCGCCTTGAGGTCGCTGCCCTCCTTGACGCCGATGCCGTAGTTCTCGTTCGACAGCTCGAGGCCGGCGAGCTTGAACTTGCCCTTGTGGGAGTCCTGCGCGGCGTAGCCGGCGAGGATCGAGTCGTCCGTGGTCAGCGCGTCGACGGCACCGTTCTGCAGGCCGGTCAGGCAGGCGGAGTAGGTCGGGTACTCCTGCAGCTGGGCCTTGGGGGCCAGCTTCTGCTTGACGTTCTGCGCGGAGGTCGAGCCGGTCACCGAGCAGAGCTTCTTGCTGTTCAGGTCCTCGGCCGACTTGATGGAGTCGTCGTCGGCGCGGACCAGCAGGTCCTGGTGGGCCAGCAGGTACGGACCGGCGAAGTCGACCTTCTGCTCACGCTCGTCGTTGATCGAGTAGGTGGCGGCGATGAAGTCGACGTCGCCACGCGCGAGCATGTTCTCGCGGTCCTGGCTCTTCGACTCCTTGAACTCGATCTGGCCCTCGGAGTAACCGAGCTCCTTGGCGACGTACTTCGCCACGTCGACGTCGAAGCCGGCGTAACCCTGCGGCGTCTTCTGGCCGAGGCCCGGCTGGTCGAACTTGATGCCGACGGTGATCTTGCCCTTGCCGCCCTCGGAACCACCCTTGTCGTCCTTCTCGCCGGAGCCGCAGGCGGTGGCGGTCAGGGCCAGGGCGACGACGGCCGCGGAGGCGGCGGTGATCTTGCGAAGCTGCATGGTGAACATCCTTTGCGTGATGACGAGATGCGACCCGCCCCCGGACGGATCCGGCGGCGGGAGGTGGCGCGGGCGCCTCGAAGTGATCCCGGCGGGAGCGCCGGCGGTGGTGTCAGTGATGCAGGATCTTGGACAGGAAGTCCTTGGCCCGGTCGCTGCGGGGGTTGCTGAAGAACTGCTCCGGAGCCGCCTCTTCGACGATCCGTCCGTCCGCCATGAACACGACCCGGTTCGCGGCCGAGCGGGCGAAGCCCATCTCGTGCGTGACGACGATCATGGTCATGCCGTCGCGGGCGAGCTGCTGCATGACCTCCAGCACCTCGTTGATCATCTCCGGGTCCAGGGCCGAGGTGGGCTCGTCGAAGAGCATCACCTTCGGGTCCATGGCCAGCGCCCGCGCGATGGCGACGCGCTGCTGCTGGCCGCCGGAGAGCTGGGCCGGGAACTTGTCCGCCTGCGCGCCGACGCCGACCCGGTCGAGCAGGGCCCGCGCCTTCTCCTCGGCCGCCTTCTTGTCGGCCTTGCGGACCTTGACCTGGCCCAGGGTGACGTTCTCGAGGACCGTCTTGTGGGCGAACAGGTTGAACGACTGGAAGACCATGCCGACGTCGGCGCGCAGCCGCGCCAGCTCCTTGCCCTCCGCGGGCAGGGGCCGGCCGTCGATCGTGATCTCGCCGGAGTCGATGGTCTCCAGGCGGTTGATGGTGCGGCACAGAGTGGACTTGCCGGACCCGGAAGGTCCGATGACCACGACAACCTCACCGCGGGCGATGGTCAGATCGATGTCCTGGAGCACGTGCAGAGCGCCGAAGTGCTTGTTGACGTTCTTCAGGACCACGAGATCGCCGACCGGGGCCGCATCTTCCTTGGCCACCGTTACATCGGTCATCGTTTGCTGGCTCCGTCCTCCTCGGTTTCGGAGGACCTTAATAACCCGGTCCTACCAGCGCATTACTTCTGAGCGGAAATTGAGCATCACGATCGGATAGCAATCGGACACAAGCCGTAGTTGGGACGTCCTGCTGCGTACCGGGTGGGTAACGAATCCCTTCGCGGCGCTCCACAACGTGTCGGAGGGGTGGTACCCGGTAGGAGTTCCGGTCGCGAGGCCGCACCGGACGGGACGGCCGAAGGGAGGGCCGGACATCATGAGACTGCTCCTCGTCGAGGACGACAACCACGTGGCGGCGGCCCTGACCGCGGTCCTCGCCCGGCACGGGTTCAGCGTCACCCACGCCCGCAACGGCGAGGAGGCGCTGCGCGCGCTGGTGCCCGGCGGCCCCGCCTTCGCCGTCGTCCTCCTCGACCTCGGGCTGCCCGACCAGGACGGCTTCGAGGTCTGCGGACGCATACGCAGGCGGACCACCACCCCGGTGATCATGGTGACCGCCCGGGCCGACGTCCGCTCCCGCATCCACGGCCTCAACCTGGGGGCCGACGACTACGTCGTGAAGCCCTACGACACCGGTGAGCTGCTCGCCCGCATCCACGCGGTCAGCCGCCGGCACGCCTCCGAGGAGAGCACCGGCGGCGCCGACGCCTCCGTGCTCGACCTGGGAACGGTGCGGATCGAGCTGTCCACCCGGCAGGTCACCGTCGACGGCGCGGTGGTGGCCCTCACCCGCAAGGAGTTCGACCTGCTCGCCCTGCTCGCGCAGCGACCCGGCGTGGTCTTCCGGCGCGAGCAGATCATCAGCGAGGTCTGGCGGACCAGCTGGGAGGGGACCGGGCGTACTCTCGAGGTGCACGTCGCCTCGCTCCGCTCCAAGTTGCGCCGGCCGACGCTGATAGAGACCGTTCGCGGCGTCGGGTACCGACTCGTCGCCCCGGCCGCCTAGGGGACGGGTGCGCACCAGGCTTCTTCCGCTGCTGATCGTTCTGATGGCGGCCGTGCTGCTCGCCCTGGGCGTGCCCCTGGCGGTGAGCGTGGCCGCCGCCGAGCAGCAGCGGGTGGTGGTCGACCGGATCGACGACACCGCCCGCTTCGCCGCCCTGGCCCAGTTCGTCCGCACCCTGGCGCCCGGCGACGTGCCCGACGGGGCGGCCGGCGAGCGGGCCGAGAGCCTCGCCCGCGAGCTGCGGACCTACCACGACGTGTACGGCATCCGGGCCGGCGTCTTCAAGCGCAACGGCGCCCTGCTGACCTCCGCCCCCGACGACTGGAAGCTGCCGCGCGGCGGCGAGGTGCGCACCGCGTTCGAGGAGGCGCGGCTGAGCCGTCGCAGTCACGACCCGGCGCAGGTGTGGCCCTGGCAGGACCGGCGGCTGGTGGTCGCCTCCCCGGTGATCCGCGACGGCGACGTCGTCGCGGTGGTGGTCACCGACTCGCCCACGGACGGGATGCGCGACCGCACCCTGCGGGGCTGGCTGCTGATCGCCGCCGGGGAGCTGGCGGCGATGCTGGTCGCCGTCGGCGCCGCGCTGCGCCTGACCCACTGGGTGCTCAGGCCGGTCCGGGTCCTGGACGCCACCACCCACGACATCGCCACCGGACGCCTCAAGTCCAGGGTCGCCGCGGCCGGAGGACCGCCCGAACTGCAGCGGCTGGCCGAATCGTTCAACGAGATGGCGGACCACGTGGAGCAGGTGCTCGAGCAGCAGCGGGCGTTCGTGGCCGACGCCTCGCACCAGCTGCGCAACCCGCTGTCCGCCCTGCTGCTGCGGATCGAGCTGCTGGCGCTGGAACTGCCCGAGGGCAACGAGGAGATCGCCTCGGTGCGCGTCGAGGGCAGGCGGCTCACCCAGGTCCTCGACGACCTGCTGGACCTGGCGCTCGCCGAGCACGCCGAACCCGAGCTGGGCCTCGCCGACATCGGCGCGCTCGCCGACGAACGCGTCGCCGCCTGGGCGCCGGCCGCCGAGGCCAAGGGGGTCACGTTGACCGGCACCTGCCCCCCCACCACCGCCTGGGCCGATCCGGTCACCCTCTCCAGCGCGCTGGACGCCGTGATCGACAACGCGGTGAAGTTCACTCCCGAGGGCGGCGAGGTGCACGTCTCGGTGGCCGCGAACGGGCGGACCGCGAGGGTGGTCGTGGTCGACGAGGGGCCGGGCCTGACCGACGAGGAACTCCAGCGCGTGGGGGACCGGTTCTGGCGCAGCGGCCGCCACCAGAACGTCAGCGGGTCCGGCCTCGGCCTGTCGATCTCCAAGGCGCTGCTGGCGGCGGCGGGCGGCTCCCTGGAGTTCTCGCACAACGCGCCGCACGGCCTCGGGGTGACGGTGACGCTGCCCCGCACCGGGCCTAGGGCTTGACCGAGCGGTAGTACGTCCGCGCGCCCTCGTGCAGCGGCAGGGGGTGGGTGTCCACGGCGGTGCGCACGTCGACCACCTGGGCGGCGTGGACCTCCTCGCCGATCTGGTCCCGGCTGCGGATCACCGTGCGGGTGAACCACTCGATGAGCTCCGGGTCCACGTCCTCGCGGGTGATCAGCAGGTTGGAGACGGCCAGGGTCTGCACCGGCTCGCCGTCCATCGCCCGCGGGTAGGCGGACTCCGGCATGGTGGCGGGGCGGTAGTGGTGCCCGACCATGTCGTCCTGCCGGTGCAGGGCGGTGACCAGGGTGCTCTCGATGGGCACGAAGCGGTAGTCGAACCTTTTGGAGAGGTCCACCAGGCCGCGGGTGGGCAGGCCGCCCGACCAGAAGAAGGCGTCGATCTCGCCGCGTTCCAGCTTGCCCGGCCCGGTGTCGATGCCGTCGCGGTGCGGCACCACGTCCTCGGCCGGGTCCAGCCCCGCGGCCCGCAGGACGCCGTTGGCTATCAGCTGCACGCCGGAGTGGTCGGGGCCGATCCCCACCCGCAGCCCCTTCAGGTCGTCGACGTGGTGGACCCTGGAACCCACGGGCACGATCAGCTGGAGGTAGTCGTCGTACAGGCGCGCCACGCCCCGCAGGTCACGCGCCCCCGGCTTGCCCTCGTTGCGGTAGTTCTCCACGGCGTCCGCGGCGGCGATGGCGAACTGGGTCTTGTCCAGGGCCACCATGGCCACGTTCTGCTGGGAGCCCAGCGAGGTCTTCAGCTCCACCGACAGGTCCGGCATGTCCACGGCCAGCTCGCCGCGCAGCTTCTCGCCGTACAGCTGGTACACGCCGGCCCTGGTGCCGGTGCCGAAGACCACCTTCCCGCTCGGAGGGGTCCTGCTGAAGGGCTGCACCCACCACACCAGGACGGCCAGCACGACGAGCGCGACGGCGGAGCCCGTGAAGGCCCGTCGTCTGCCGATTCGGGTCGCAGCCGGGAACATGGCAGCGATCCTGCCAGCGGTCGTGGCCCGCCGGTAGGCCGGAGGTCACCCCGGCGGCCCGCCGGCCGTGTGCGACGCGTCACCGTCGCGGGCCGCGGAGGGGCGCGAACCGTTGACCGGCTCCCGGGGTGATGGTTGGCTCCGGCCTTGTGTCCGCCTCCCACGAGCCCGCCGCTGCCGCCGCTCTCCCGCTCCTGGTCGAGGGCGGGGTCCGCCGGTACGGCCGGCTTTCCTCGCGCCCGGCCCGCGTCAACCCGCTCGACGAGTTCACCGGGCTCGCGCGCCTGATGCGGCGGCCACGGCTGAAGGAGTGGGCCGGGTTCACGCTGCTGCACCCGGACGTCTGGTCGTCCCTGATCGTCCAGGACGCCCAGTACCTGGCCTCCTGCGAGATGTACGCCCACGACCGGCGCACCGGCGTCCTGCACCAGCACGCGGCCAACGCCCGCGGCGGCTGTGCCGAGCTGCCCGCGAACCTGCTGGACGGCGGGCACTGCTCCTTCGACCGGCCCGGCCACCGGATCGTCTACGACTTCGACGCCCGGGCCGGCCGGCACACGATCCACGTCGACATCGCCGCCACCGGGTCCGCCCCGGCCTTCGGCGCCGAGCTGACCCTGGACGCCCGCGCCGCGAGCGCGCCCCTGTCGGTGAGCTCCCGGCTGCCGGGCGGCGGACGGATGTACACGCACAAGGCGGCCTTCCCCGTCGAGGGCGTGCTCCGGGCCGGCTCCGCCGAGTACGTCTTCGACGCAGGACGCGACCTCGCCGTCCTGGACGAGCACCGTTCCTTCCTGGCCTACCGCACCCGCTGGCTGTGGGGCACCTTCGCGCTGCCCACCGCCGACGGGGTGATCGGCGCCAACTTCGCCGACCGCCCCGAGCTGCCGGGCGAGCCCGAGGAGTCGGCGATCTGGGGCCCGGGCGTCTGCGAGCCGCTGGGTGAGATCTCCTTCACCCCCGAGCGCCCGGACGACGCCACCGCGCCCTGGCGGATCACCTCCCGGGACGGACGGCTGGACGTCTTCTTCGAACCGGAGGGCCGCAAGGAGGTCCGCCACCAGCTGGGGCTCCTGGCCATCGACTACTTCCAGATGTACGGCCGTTACCGGGGGGTGCTCCACGCGGGCGGCGCCGAGCACCGGATCGACGGGGTGCACGGCGTCTGCGAGTCGATGCGCGCCCGCCTGTGACCGCGCGTCCCCGGGAGGCGTGCGGGGCGGGTCCGGCGCACCTTTACCCTTGTGTCCCATGAGCAGCATGGACCGGAGCGACGCGGTGAGCGGGGCAGTGGACGAGGCCGTCGTGGACACGGCGGTGGGTCTGAAGACCTACGAGGTACGCACCTACGGGTGCCAGATGAACGTCCACGACTCCGAGCGGCTCTCCGGGCTGCTCGAGGGCGCCGGTTACGTCCGCGCACCCGAGGGGTCGGACGGCGACGCGGACGTCGTCGTCTTCAACACCTGCGCCGTCCGCGAGAACGCCGACAACCGCCTCTACGGCAACCTCGGCCGCCTCGCGCCCCGGAAGGCCTCGCGCCCCGGCATGCAGATCGCCGTCGGCGGCTGCCTCGCCCAGAAGGACCGCGACACCATCGTCAAGAAGGCGCCCTGGGTGGACGTCGTCTTCGGCACGCACAACATCGGCAAGCTGCCCGTCCTGCTGGAGCGCGCCCGCGTCCAGGAGGAGGCGCAGGTCGAGATCGCCGAGTCGCTCGAGGCGTTCCCCTCCACGTTGCCCACCCGCCGCGAGAGCGCCTACGCGGCCTGGGTGTCGATCTCCGTCGGCTGCAACAACACCTGCACCTTCTGCATCGTCCCGGCGCTGCGCGGCAAGGAGAAGGACCGCCGCACCGGCGACATCCTCGCCGAGATCGAGGCGCTGGTCGCCGAGGGCGTCTCGGAGATCACCCTGCTCGGCCAGAACGTCAACGCCTACGGCTCCGACATCGGCGACCGCGAGGCGTTCAGCAAGCTGCTGCGGGCCTGCGGGAAGATCGAGGGCCTGGAGCGGGTCCGCTTCACCTCGCCGCACCCGCGGGACTTCACCGACGACGTGATCGCCGCGATGGCCGAGACGCCGAACGTGATGCCGCAGCTGCACATGCCGCTGCAGTCCGGCTCCGACACCGTCCTCAAGGCGATGCGCCGCTCCTACCGGCAGGAGCGGTACCTGGGGATCATCGAGAAGGTGCGGGCCGCGATCCCGCACGCGGCGATCACCACCGACATCATCGTGGGCTTCCCCGGCGAGACCGAGGAGGACTTCGAGCAGACGCTGCACGTGGTCCGCGAGGCGCGGTTCGCGCAGGCCTTCACCTTCCAGTACTCCAAGCGGCCCGGCACCCCGGCGGCCACCATGGAGGACCAGATCCCCAAGGAGGTCGTCCAGGCGCGCTACGAGCGGCTGGTCGCCCTGCAGGAGGAGATCTCCTGGGACGAGAACAAGAAGCAGGTCGGCCGGACGCTGGAGCTCATGGTCGCCGAGGGTGAGGGCCGCAAGGACGGCGCGACGCGGCGGCTGTCCGGGCGGGCGCCCGACAACCGGCTCGTCCACTTCACCAAGCCGGACGAGGAGGTGCGGCCGGGTGACGTGGTGACCGTCGAGGTCACCTACGCGGCGCCGCACCACCTGCTGGCGGAGGGGCCCGTGCTGGCGGTCCGCCGGACGCGGGCGGGCGACGCGTGGGAGAAGCGGAACGCGGCCGAGGCCGCCAAGCCGGCGGGCGTCATGCTCGGCCTCCCCGGCATCGGCGCCCCCGCCCCGAGCCCGGCTCCGGCATCCGCCTGCGGCTGCGACTGACCCCTCACGGTCACGAGGCCACCGCGCCGCGGCCCGGCGTTCGCGACGCCCGCGGTGCGGGGAGGCCTCGGCGCGGGGGGAGGGCGAGGGTTACGCTGCGATCATGCTTGTCGCCGCCGCCGTGTGCCCCTGCCCCCCGCTGCTCGTGCCCGACGTCTCCCAGGGCGCCGCGCCCGAGCTGGAGCCGCTGCGCGCCGCCTGCGACGAGGCGGTGACCGCACTGGTCGAGGCGAAGCCCGACCTGGTCGTCGTGGTGGGCCCCGGAGAGCGCGACGCCGTGCACGAGGCCGGCGCCACCGGCTCCTTCCGCGGCCACGGCGTTCCGCTGGACGTCACGCTGGGGGAGCCGGACCGGCACCCGGGCGGTGCGGACACGCCGCTGCCGCTTTCGCTCACCGTCGGCGCCTGGCTGCTGGCCCGCTCCGCCTGGCGCGGGCCCGTCCGCGCGTTCGAGGCCGCCGCGACGGGCGACCCCGCCACGCGTCGCGCCCACGGTGCGGAGATCGCCGGGTGGGCGGGCCGTGTCGGCCTGCTGGTGATGGGCGACGGCAGCGCCCGCCGGGACCTCAAGGCCCCCGGTTACCTGGACGAGCGCGCCGCGCCGCTGGACGCCCGGATCTCCGCCGCGCTCGCCTCGGGCGACAGGGAGGGCTTCCTCGCCGGACTCGACGAGGAGACCGCCCGCGACCTGATGGTCTCCGGCCGCCCCGCCTGGCAGGTGCTCACCGGCGCGGGCGCGGGCGGCGGCCTTGGCCGCCACCGCCTGCTGCACGACGACGCCCCCTACGGGGTGGGCTACTTCGTGGCGTCCTGGACCTGAGGGTGCCTTGGACCTCGCGGCGTTCCGGACCTGACGGCGTCCCGGACCTGACCGATCCGGCGCACCCGGCGGAACTGGTCAGGAGGCCGACCGGGACCTGACCGGTCAGTACCCCGGCGGCGGCGAGGACGGCGGCGTCGTGCCCCCGTCGCCGCTCTCCGGGCGCCGCACCGGACCCGGACCCTCCTCGCCGGTCATCCCGGTGGCCGGCCCGGCGCCGTGTCCGTGGTGGCCCGGCCTCGGCTCCGCCATGCGGGCCGCCGCCTCCTTGGCCTTGCCGGTACCCCGCTCGATCTTGTCCGCGTACTTGCCCTTGGTGCGCTCGTCGACCTTCCGCGCGGCCTTGTCGATGCCGTCCTGGATCTTCTCCTGGTTCCGCGAGGCGAGGTCGTTGACCTTCTCCTTCGCGGGACCGAGCTTGTTCTTCAGGTTGTCGAGGAAACCACTCATCGTCCGCCTGCCCGCCTTCCGTGGGGTCGGTACACACCTGTCCGTTTCACACCGTACGTATGCCTCCCGGGACCGGCCGGATGCGCGCGTCCGACCGAGGCACCGCGGTCCGGAGCGCCGCCGGGGTTTGGGAGACTGGGGCCGTGAGCAGTACTCGTCCCACCCCGCGCGTCATCGCCGTCGTCGGTCCCACCGCCGCCGGCAAGTCCGACCTGGGCGTCTTCCTCGCCCAGCGGCTCGGCGGCGAGGTGATCAACGCCGACTCCATGCAGCTCTACCGGGGCATGGACATCGGCACCGCCAAGCTGACGCCCGAGGAGCGCGGCGGGATCACGCACCACCTGCTGGACATCTGGGACGTCACCGTCGCCGCCAGCGTGGCCGAGTACCAGAAGCTGGCCCGCGCGCGCATCGACGCGCTGCTCGCCGAGGGCCGCTGGCCGGTCCTGGTCGGCGGCTCGGGGCTGTACGTGCGCGGCGCGGTCGACCGCATGGAGTTCCCCGGCACCGACCCGCGGGTCCGGGCCCGTCTCGAGGCGGAGCTGGAGCAGCACGGCCCCGGCCCGCTGCACGCACGGCTGGCCGCCGCCGACCCCGACGCCGCCGCCGTGATCCTCCCCTCGAACGGCCGCCGGATCGTCCGCGCGCTCGAGGTCGTCGAGATCACCGGGAAGCCCTTCACCGCCAACCTGCCCGGCCACGAGTCGGTGTACGACACCGTGCAGATCGGCGTGGACGTGCCCCGGCCGGAGCTGGACGAGCGGATCGCCCGCCGTGTCGACCGGATGTGGGACGCCGGACTGGTCGCGGAGGTGGAGGCGCTGGAGGCACAGGGGTTGCGTGAGGGGCGCACGGCGTCCCGGGCGCTCGGCTACCAGCAGATCCTCGCAGCGCTGGCGGGGGAGTGCGCCGAGGACGAGGCGCGCGCCGAGACCGTCCGCGCGACCAAACGCTTCGCGCGCCGCCAGGATTCGTGGTTCAGGCGCGACCCGCGGGTGCATTGGCTCAGTGGGGCAGCCGCCGACGCCGCCGAGTTGCCCGGGCGGGCGCTCGCCCTGCTCGAACGGCCGGTTACAGCCTGATCACGTGATGGCATCGGGACGCTCCGGGCGTCATCGGGGCCCCGGGCGGCGTGCCATCATCGTGATCCGATCGACCAGTGAAGTCCCAGTCAGGAGGGCGCGTGGCGATGGAGGCCGGCCCTCGCGACACCGCACACGGGAGGCAGGTCGCCGATGGTGACCGGGGGCGCGACGACGCCCCGGCGCCCGGTGCGACGGACCTGCCCGGTGCGCCGTCCGCGCGCGCCACGGACGACCTGTTCCCCACCCAGGGGCTCGGCGAGCCGACGGCTCCGGACGCCGACGACGACGGCGTGGGCGACGAGGACGGCGTGAGCGACGACGGCCCGCCGCCCGAGGAGATGTTCTCCGGCCCCGAGGTCGAGATCGAGCTGCGCCCGCGCCGGCGGCTGAGCGCCTGGCACCTCGCCCCCGTGGTGGGGCTGGCGGCCGCGGGCTCCCTGATGTTCGCCTTCCCGCTCGCCTTCGACTTCGGCGACAGCGGTGCGGTGATCGCCATGCTGGGCGTGCTGATCTGCTCCTGCGCGGCCGGCTGGGGCCTGGTCGCCGCCCGCAGGGTCGGCCAGAACTGGCCCGGCCTGCCGCCGCGCGGCTCCGGCCGCCGGCCCGACTGGCGGGTCGCTCTGGCCTACGCGGTGATCGTGGCCGCCGTGGTCCTGCTCGCGGTCTGGCGCGTCGCCCGCCTGCGGTGAACGCACCCGCCGTCCGGCCCCGGACACCCGGCGGCCCCGGCCGTCAGGCGTCACCGGCCGCGGCCAGGCCGTACGATCGAAGGATGAGCACGCGGATCGCCTTCCTCAAGGCCCACGGCACCGAGAACGACTTCGTGATCGTGCCGGACCCCGAGAACTCCGTGGACCTGCCCCCCGCCGCCGTCGCCGCGCTGTGCGACCGCCGGGCGGGGATCGGCGGGGACGGGCTGCTGCACGTGGTGCGTTCGGCCGCCCACCCGGAGGCGCGGGAGATGGCCGGCGAGGCCGAGTGGTTCATGGACTACCGCAACGGCGACGGCTCGGTCGCCGAGATGTGCGGCAACGGCGTCCGCGCCTTCGCCCGCTACCTTCAGCACGCCGGGCACGTCACGGCCGGCGAGCTGGCGGTGGCCACCCGCGGCGGGGTGAAGACCGTGCACCTGGCCAAGGACGGCGACGTCACCGTGCGCATGGGCCGCGCGGTGCTCCCCGAGGGAGAGGTGACCGTCTCGGTCGACGGCCGCAGCTGGCCCGCCCGGAACGTCAACATGGGCAACCCCCACGCGGTCGCCTTCGTGGAGGACCTCGCGCACGCCGGAAGCCTGTTCACCGCGCCGCCGTTCGCCCCGGCCTCCGCCTATCCGGACGGCGTGAACGTCGAGTTCGTGGTCGACCGAGGACCACGCCACGTCGCCATGCGGGTGCACGAGCGCGGCTCCGGCGAGACCCGCTCCTGCGGAACCGGCGCCTGTGCCGTGGCCGTCGCCACGGCCCGCCGGGACGGCGCGGACCCGGCCGTCACCGGCACCCCCGTGACGTACACGGTGGACCTGCCCGGCGGCCGCCTGGTGATCACCGAACATCCGGACGGCGAGATCGAGATGACCGGCCCCGCGGAGATCGTCGCCGAGGGGCAGATCGACGCCGACTGGCTCGAACGGGCCACCGCCGCGAAGACTCCGGAGGTCCGGAACGCATGAAACCGGGTGGAAGGGGACAGTCGGAGGCGGTGAGGGTGTTCGCGGCCCGCACGGGGCGCACCACGCCGCAGAGTCCGTCTCCTTCCCTCGAACGGGTGATCCCGTTCACGCTCGGCGAGAGGCGGTGAACCGCACGTGGTGGGCTCGATAGCATCAAGCACCGGTCCGGACGGGGGATCGACACCGCACCCCTGGCCGTGTCGCCTCTCGGGCTTCCCGTCCGCCGGTCGACGCAGCCGGAGGTGCCGATGAGCGCGGAGGCCACGAACGCCGCGACCCCAGGGGCCGTGACGCCCGTACCGCAGAGCCCGCCGGCTCCCCGCCGGCGCTCCAGGTCCAGACTCGACCTGAGGCGGCTCGGCCGGGCCGCCCTACTCGGCCCCACCGGCCGCGACCGGCTGCCCGACGCCATCGGCCACGTCGCCGAGGCCCACCGCGCGCACTTCCCCGAGGCCGACCTCGAGCCGCTGCGCCGCGCCTACGTGCTGGCCGAGTCCTCGCACCGCGGGCAGATGCGCAAGAGCGGCGAGCCGTACATCACCCATCCCCTCGCGGTGACCCTGATCCTCGCCGAACTCGGCGCCGAGACGACGACGTTGACGGCCTCGCTGCTGCACGACACGGTGGAGGACACCGCCGTCACCCTGGAGCAGGTGCGCGCCGAGTTCGGCGAGGAGGTCTCCTACCTGGTCGACGGCGTCACCAAGCTGGAGAAGGTCGACTACGGCGCGGCCGCCGAGCCCGAGACCTTCCGCAAGATGCTCGTCGCCACCGGCAACGACGTCCGCGTGATGTCGATCAAACTCGCCGACCGGCTGCACAACATGCGCACCCTCGGCGTGATGCGGCGCGAGAAGCAGGAACGCATCGCCAAGGTCACCCACGAGGTGCTGATCCCGCTCGCCGAACGACTCGGCGTGCAGGTGCTCAAGACCGAGCTGGAGGACCTGGTCTTCGCCGTCCTCCACCCCGAGGAGTACGAGCGCACCCGGGAGCTGATCGCCGGCAACGCGGCCGCCGCGGAGGACCCGCTGGCCGAGATGGCCGAGTCGGTGCGCGCGGTGCTGCGCGAGGCCGACATCCCCGCCGAGGTCGTCATCCGGCCGCGGCACTCCGTCTCGGTGCACCGGGTGTCCGTCAAACGCGGGCAGTTGAGGGGCACCGACTTCGGACGGCTGCTGGTCCTGGTGAACGAGGACGCCGACTGCTACGGCGTGCTCGGCGAGCTCCACACCTGTTTCACCCCGGTCGTCTCGGAGTTCAAGGACTTCATCGCGGTCCCCAAGTTCAACCTCTACCAGTCGCTGCACACCGCGGTCGCCCGGGAGGACGGCCAGGTCGCCGAGGTCCTCATCCGCACGCACCGGATGCACCAGTTCGCCGAGGCGGGCGTCATCGCCCTGGGCAACCCCCATGTGGCGCCCCCCGGTTCGGACGACCAGGGCGAGGGCGGCGAGCGCGACCGGGCGGACGGGGAGCGTCCTGACGGCGAGCGGGCGGACCCGACGCGTCCGGGCTGGCTGGACCGGCTGCTGGCCTGGCAGGCCGCCGCCCCCGACACCGACATCTTCTGGTCCACGCTCCGGCAGGACCTCGCCCAGGACCGCGAGATCACCGTCTTCCGCGCCGACGGCGGCGCCCTGGGCCTCCCCGAGGGCTCCACCTGCGTGGACGCCGCCTACGCCCAGTACGGCGAGGACGCCCACTCCTGTATCGGCGCCCGCGTCAACGGACGCCTCGCCGCCCTCGGGACGGTGCTGCGCGACGGTGACCGGGTGCAGCTGCTGATGGGCCAGGACCCGGCCTCCGAACCCTCCCGCGAATGGCTCGACCACGCCCGGACGCCGACCGCGCGCATCGCCATCCAGCGCCGGCTGGCCGCCCGGGCCGCCGAGGCACCCGCCGGCGAGACGCCCGCCGACGCCCGTGCCGACGAGGCGATCCGCGAGGTCCCGCCCGCCCCCGAGCCCTCCGTGGAGCCGGACGCGTCCTTCCGCGGCACCGGCGTGCTCAGCGACCGACCGGGCCTCCCCGTCCGGCTGGCGGGCTGCTGCACGCCCGTCCCGGGCGACGAGATCGTCGGCTTCACCGTGCGCGGCGGCGCCGTCGCCGCGCACCGGGCGGACTGCGCCACCGCGGTGCGGATGCTCGGCACGGGCCGTGAGCAGGTCGCCGTCCACTGGGGCGAGACCACCGCCGCCCGGGTCACCCTGGTCGCCGAGTCCTTCGGCCGGCCGCACCTGCTGGCCGACCTCACCGAGGCGATCGCCGCCGAGGGCGTGGACATCGTCTCCGCCACCGTGGAGCCGCCGGTCCGCCAGCGGGTCCGCCACACCTACACGCTGCACCTGCCCGACGCGGGCCACCTGTCCGCGCTGATGCGGGCCATGCGGGACGTGCCCGGCGTCTTCGACGTCAGCCGCGCCGCCTCCGCCGCGCAGTGAGCCGGCCCGGCCGGGCGAGGCCGCGGGCGTCGCGTGTGTGACACGGCCGGAACCCGTTCGGGTGGGAAGGACGCGAGTCGTTCCCGCGGCGGGTACCGGTCCTGGTAGCCGTGGGGGATGCTCACGCCCCGCCGCGCAGCCCGCGCCGCCCTGCTCGCCTCGGCCGTCTCCGTCTGCCTGGTGGCCGCCGCCGCGCCCGACCCGATCCCCGCCGAGCCCCTCGGCGTCGGCGACCGCCTCTTCCCCCAGTTGGGCAACCCGGGATACGACGTCCGCTCCTACGACCTGCGCTTCGCCTACCCGGGCTCCAACACCCGGCCGATGAAGGCGGTCACGACGATCAAGGCCGAGGTGACCCACCGCCTGGAGCGGATCAACCTCGACTTCGCGCACGGCAAGGTCTCCTCGGTGACGGTGGACGGCGCGAAGGCCGCGTTCGCCACCGCCGGCGAGGACCTGGTGATCACGCCCCGCCGGATGCCCGGCCCCGGCGACACCACCCGGATCGTCGTCCGGCACACCAGCGACCCCCGGCCGCCGAAGGACCAGCAGCACGGCTGGGTGGTGACCAAGGACGGCCTCGCCATGGCCAACCAGGCCGACGCCGCCCACCTGGTCTTCCCCTGCAACGACCACCCCTCCGACAAGGCGCTCTACACGATCCGCGTCACCGCGCCCGCCGCGCTGACGGCCGTGGCGAACGGCCTGCCGGACAAGCGGCCCAGGGACGCCCGCCGGGCCGCCGGAAGCCGTACCTGGACCTACCGGAGCAAGCACCCGATGGCCACCGAGCTGGTCCAGGTCTCGGTGGGCCGCTCCACCGTGGTCGGCCGGAAGGGGCCGCACGGGCTGCCGCTGCGGGACGTCGTCCCCGCCGCCGACCGGGAGAAGCTGGAGCCCTGGCTGGCGAAGACGCCCGCCCAGATCGCGTGGATGGAGAACAAGGTCGGTCCCTACCCGTTCGAGACGTACGGGGTACTGATCGCCGACACCGCCACCGGGTTCGAGCTGGAGACCCAGACGCTCTCCCTCTTCGAGCGCTTCCTGTTCACCGAGCCCGCCATCCCCGCCTGGCTGGTCGAGTCGATCATGGTGCACGAACTCGCCCACCAGTGGTTCGGCGACAGCGTCACCCCGGCCACCTGGTCCGACGTCTGGCTCAACGAGGGACACGCCACCTGGTACGAGGCGCTCTACGGCGAGGAGACCGGGCACCGCACCCTGGAGGAGCGGATGAAGGCCGCGTACGCCTCCTCCGACAAGTGGCGCGCCGCCGGGGGACCGCCGGCCGCCCCCAAGCGGCCCGGGGACGGGCAGAAGATCGGCATCTTCCGGCCGGTGATCTACGACGGCGCGGCGCTGGTCCTGTACGCCCTGCGGCAGGAGATCGGGCGGCACGCGTTCGAGCAGGTCGAGCGCGCCTGGGTGCACCGCCACCAGGACGCCACCGCGACGACCGCCGACTTCGTCCGGCTCGCCTCCGAGGTCGCCGGGCGGGAGCTGGACGGCTTCTTCCGGGCCTGGCTCCAGGACACCCGGACCCCGCCGATGCCGGGGCACCCGGACTGGAAGGCGGAGGCCCCCACGGCCGCGGACAAGCCGGCCGAGGGCCGCACGGTGATCCCCGCCCCGGGCCTCGGCCACGGAGGGAACCGGCACACGGGATACGGGGCCATGGGGCACGGGGCCATGGGGCACGAACACGTGGGGCACGGACACATGGGACTCACGTACATGGAGCGCGGCCACGTGCGGTGACAGCACCGGACCCCGCGCGCGGGTGACCGCCGCGCGGGTGCACCCCCGTCGCGGCGGCACATAACCCGGTGACGTGACCGCGGCGCCGTGGGACCATCGGGGGGCACGGGCGGGTTGCCCGGGAATCTCCCGGGGCACCCTGACGTTGTGCCCAGTGACGGACCGTACGGCCTGTCATCCTCCCTTTCGACGTAAGGACCCAATGACCTCCTCTTCATCCACTTCCCAGGACTCTCAGCGCGCCGCGCACGCCCTTCGGGCCGATGCCCTGATGGAAGAGGACGTCGCCTGGAGCCACGAGATCGACGGTGAGCGGGACGGCGAGCAGTTCGACCGCTCCGAGCGCGCGGCCCTGCGCCGCGTCGCGGGCCTCTCCACCGAGCTCGAGGACGTCACCGAGGTCGAGTACCGGCAGCTCCGCCTGGAGCGGGTGGTACTCGTCGGAGTGTGGACCTCCGGTACGGCGCGCGACGCGGAGAACTCGCTGGCCGAGCTGGCCGCCCTCGCCGAGACGGCGGGCGCACTGGTGCTCGACGGCGTCGTCCAGCGGCGCGACAAGCCCGACGCGGCCACCTACATCGGCTCCGGCAAGGCCAACGAACTGCGCGACATCGTCATCGAGTCGGGCGCGGACACCGTCATCTGCGACGGTGAGCTGAGCCCCGGCCAGCTGATCCACCTCGAGGACGTCGTCAAGGTCAAGGTCATCGACCGGACCGCGCTGATCCTCGACATCTTCGCCCAGCACGCCAAGTCCCGCGAGGGCAAGGCACAGGTCGCGCTGGCGCAGATGCAGTACATGCTTCCGCGACTGCGCGGCTGGGGTCAGTCCCTGTCCCGCCAGATGGGCGGCGGCAAGGGCGGCGGCCTCGCCACCCGTGGTCCCGGTGAGACCAAGATCGAGACGGACCGGCGGCGGATCCGCGAGAAGATGGCGAAGATGCGCCGGGAGATCGCGGAGATGAAGACCGGCCGTGACGTGAAGCGTCAGGAGCGGCGCCGCAACAAGGTGCCGTCGGTCGCCATCGCCGGTTACACCAACGCCGGCAAGTCGTCCCTGCTCAACCGCCTCACCGGCGCCGGCGTCCTGGTCGAGAACGCGCTGTTCGCGACCCTGGACCCGACCGTGCGCCGGGCCGAGACGCCCAGCGGGCGGGTGTACACGCTGGCCGACACCGTCGGCTTCGTGCGCCACCTGCCGCACCACCTGGTCGAGGCGTTCCGCTCCACCATGGAGGAGGTCGGCGACTCCGACCTGATCCTGCACGTGGTGGACGGCTCGCACCCGAACCCGGAGGAGCAGCTGGCCGCGGTCCGCGAGGTGATCCGTGACGTCGGCGCCACCGGCGTGCCGGAGATCGTCGTGATCAACAAGGCGGACGCCGCGGACCCGCTGGAGCTGCAGCGGCTGATGCGGGTCGAGAAGCGCTCCATCGCGGTGTCGGCCCGTACCGGGCAGGGCATCGACGAGCTGCTGGAGCTGATCGACGCCGAGCTGCCCCGCCCGGCCGTCGAGGTCGAGGCGCTCATTCCGTACACCCACGGCAAGCTCGTGGCGCGGGCGCACGCCGAGGGCGAGGTGCTCTCCGAGGAGCACACCGCCGAGGGCACCCTCATGAAGGTCCGGGTGCACGAGGAGCTGGCGTCGGACCTCGCTCCGTACACGCCGGCCGCCGCCTGACCCCGCGGCCGTGACCTCCGGGTCACCGCACCGTGGGAGCCGTCTACGACGAGGGCCCGCCTTCCCGTTCGACCGGGAGGGCGGGCCCTCGGCTCGTGGGGGCCGGCGCCACTACTCGGCGCTGACCGCCTGGTAGAGCTTCTCGGCCTGGGCGTCGAGGCGCGGACCGGCCAGCCAGCCCGCCGAGATCGGGCCGATGGAGGTGTTGGAGACCAGCGCCTGCTTGCCGTCGGAGCCCTTCGCGACCCAGCCGCCACCGGAGGAACCGGCCGTCATCGAGCAGCCGATCCGGTACATGGTCGGGTCGCTGGCCACCACCGACAGACGGCCGGGCTCGTCCTGGCACCGGAACATCCGCTCACCGTCGTACGGGGCGGCCGCCGGGTAGCCCGTGGCGGTGATGCTGTCGACGTCCGGCACGGCCGGGGCGTCGAACTCGACCGGCAGCGCCGCGCCCACCGTCTCCTCCAGCGACTTGCCGCCGCCGTTCTCCGGGGTCACCTTCAGCACCGCGTAGTCGAACGGCGCGCCGTTGCCGCCGGTCTGGCCGCCCTGCGAGATCCACTGGTCCGAGGTCATCGCGACCTGGGCCCACCACAGGCCGTGCGGGGCGAGCTGCCCGGGCGCGGCGTCGGCCAGCTCCTGGCCGCTGAGGCCCTTGTCGTTGTAGGCGGGCACGAAGGCGATGTTGCGGTACCAGCCGCCCTTCTCACCGGCGTGCACGCAGTGGCCCGCCGTCCACACCAGGTTCGACTTCCCCGGGTTGGCGGGATCCTTCACCACGGTGGCCGAACAGACCATGGTGCCCTGCGGCCCGTCGAAGAAGAGCTTGCCCGCGGCGGGCGCGGACCTGCTGTACGGCGTCGCCACCGCGGCGGCCTTCACCACCGCGGGCGTCGGGTCGGTCACGCCCTGGTCCCCGGAGAGGTCGCTCTCCTCGACGGTGTTCGCCGGGTCCTCGGCCCCCCGCATGCGGTCGGAGTTCCAGAGGTCCTCGATGATCGGGTTGATGAACTGGTCGGCCTCACGCAGCCAGTCGTCCCTGTCCCAGTTCTTCCACGCGCCGCCCCGCCACTCGTCGAGGTCGATCCCGTGCTCCTTGAGCTTGTCCGTCAGCTCCTGGGGGATCTTGATCTCTCCGTCGCCGACGTCCGGCAGGGACACCTTCGGCTTGTCACCGGCGGTGACGTCCTCCGGACCGCAGGCGCCGGCCGTCAGCGCCAGGGCGGACGCGAGGACGACCGCCGCGAGGGGGCGGAAGCCACCGCGACGGGCGCGAGGGGACCCGCCCCCGGTCGTTCCCCGGCCGTTCGGAAAGGGCGGGCGTATGGGTCGCATTGCGGAACTCCCCCTGGCGTGAGTGCGTTCGGACGTGTCGGGACCGGTCACCCACGGTGCCCGATCAGCCACCGCCACCCTAGGCGGTGGCTGTGGGTGACTGCCGACGGATCGGCAACGGTTCCGTCACGAGGGGCAGTCGGCTCACCCTGCGGCTTTCCCGGAAATCGGGTTTCACCCGTGTCCCCCGCGAAGGCCCGGAAGTTGTAGCGGTGAGGGGACGGCTGTCCGTGCGCCGGCCTCGACGACGTGGGCGGCGGGAGGACCAGAGGGTGACCTTGACCGAATCCGTGCGCAGGCAGCCGCTGCGGGAGGCGTCGGCGCGGACCTACGCGCGCGCCCTGCCGATCGTGCCGGTGCGTGCCCGGGGCATGACCGTCGAGGGCGCCGACGGCCGCCGCTACCTGGACTGCCTGTCGGGGGACGGGGCGCTGGCGCTGGGGCACAACCACCCCGTGGTGCTGGCGGCGGTGCGCGAGGTGCTGGACTCCGGCGCGCCCATCGGCGTGCTGGACCTGAGCACACCGGTCGAGGAGCGGTTCGTCGCCGAACTGCTCGCCACGCTGCCGCCCGAGCAGGCGCGGGGCGCGCAGGTCCGCCTGTGCGGGCCCACCGCCGCCGACGCCCTCGCCACGGCCTCCCGTCTGGTCCAGGAGGCCACCGGGGTCGCCGGGCCACCGGCGTCCGCCGACCCCTCGGGGGAGGGCCGCGAGGGCGTGGAAGGGCTGCTGGAACGCTGCGGTGCGGGAGGCCCGCGGCCCGCCGCGGTGGTCGCCGAACCCCTGGACGACGTGCGGCTACGCGGGCTGAGGGAGACGACGCGGGCGCTCGGGGTGCCGCTGATCGTCGACGAGACGGTGACCGGCGTCGGGCGGACCGGCGCGTTCTGGGCCGTCGAGCACAGCGGCGTGACCCCGGACGTGATGGTGCTGGCCAAGGCCATCGGCGGCAGCCTGCCGCTGGCCGTGGTGGTGCACCGCGCCGACCTGAGCCCCGCCGCCACGCACAGCGCGGCCGGCTCCGCCGTCCGGGCCGCGCCCGCCGACGAGGCGCGAGGCAACCAGCTCGCCATGGCGGCGGGTGCGGCGACCCTCGCCCACGTCCGCGAACACCGACTGGCCGAGCGGGCCGCGGTGGTGGGGGAGCGCATGCTGGCCCGGCTGTGCGACCTCGCCACCCGTTTCCCGTGCGTCTCGGGCGTCCGCGGGCGCGGGCTGATGCTGGGCCTGGACTTCACGGACCCCGGGCACAGCTCCGTTCCCGGGGAGCCGCGCGGTGTCCGTGGGCTCGCGGCGGCGGTGCGGCGGGAGTGCCTGCGGCGGGGGCTGATCGTCGGGCTCGGCGGCCCGCGAGCCGAAGCGGTGCGGCTGCTGCCGCCGCTGACGGTCAGCGACGAACAGGCGGACGCCGTACTGGAGCGGCTGGCCGACGCGGTGGGGGCCGCGGCGGACACCGCACGCTCCTGAACCGTCCACGGGGGGCACCGCGCGACGGGACCGTGCCGCACTGTCCGCCGGGGCTCCGGCCCGCCCGGCAGCTTCGTACCGGACGCCACGGCCGCGCGGTGTCCGCTGTCCTGCTCCGCCCGTGTTCCCTGCCCACCCGCAGTCCGTACCGCCCGCAGTTCTGCACTCCCCCTGCTGTGAGGAACAGTTGAACGTCACCCCGCCCACCGAGCCGACCCTCCTGCCCCGCGCCAGGACCACCGGCGGCGACGCCGACGTGGACGGCGGCGCGGTCGCCGACCCGCTGGACGGCGCGGCCCCCCTGACCGTGGCCGACGCCGCCACCGTGGAGAACCTGCTGCGCTGCTGGGTGAGGGAGCGGAACCTGCCCGCCCCACCGCCCGGGGCACCGCTGCGGGTGCCGCTGCCCGCGTGCGGCACCGAGCTCGTCGTGCCGGTCCGGTACTGGTCGCCCACCGGCCTGCACCGCTTCGGCGCGCCCCGGCCCGCCACCGTGCCCGCGTCCACGCCCGCCGTGGACGCCACCCTGCTGGCCGCCCTGCTGGCGCGGGAGACAGCGGCCCACGAGGAGACGGCTCCGCACGAGGGGACCGCGGCCCCCGGCCGACCGGGGGCGGCGCCCGGCGAGGGCCCCGACCTGGTCGCGCGGGTGATCGACTCGGTCCGCCGCACCGCCGTGTTCCTGACCGAGCGCACCCACGGCCCGGCCCCCGCTCCCGCTCCCGACCTCTTCCTCGACGCCGAACAGGCCCTGCTCCTCGGGCACTCCTTCCACCCGGCCCCCAAGAGCCGCGAAGGACTGACCGAGGAGGAACTCGCGCGGTACTCCCCGGAGACCCGGGGCGCGTTCCCCCTGCGCTGGGTCGCGGTCGCCCCCGGCGCCCTGGCCGCCGACTCGGCGTGGACCGAGGGCGGCAGAACCGTGCCCGCCCAGGACCTGACCGCCCGGCTGCACGGCCCGGCCCCCGACGCCCCGACCGGGCACGCGCTGCTTCCCGTGCACCCCTGGCAGTGGCGGCGGCTGCGCGACGACGGCCGGGTGACGGCGCTGCTGGACGCCGGCCTCCTCACCGACCTCGGCGCCCGGGGCGAACCCTGGAGCCCCACCTCGTCCGTCCGCACCCTGTACCGCACCGGCGCCCCCACGATGCTCAAGCTGTCACTGGGCCTGCGCGTCACCAACTCGCTCCGGGAGAACCTCCGCAAGGAACTCCACCGGGGCGTCGAGGTCCACCGGCTGCTGCGCGGCGACCTCGGCGCCCGGCTGCGCGCCGCCCACCCCGGCTTCGACGTCGTCCGGGACCCCGCCTGGCTGGCCGTGGACGCCCCGGACGGCAGCCCGCTGCGCGGGCTCGACGCGGTGCTGCGGCACAACCCCTTCGGCCCGGCCGACGACGTGCTGTGCGTCGCCGCGCTCTGCGCCCCCCGGCCCGCCGGCACGCGCCGCCCCGGCCGGCCCGTCTCCCGGCTCGCCGGCCTGGTCACCGGCCTCGCCGAACGCACCGGACGGCCCCTGGACGCGGTCTGCGCCGAGTGGCTCCTGCGGTACCTGCACGCCGTCGTCCGCCCGGTGCTGTGGCTGGACGGGGAGGCGGGCGTCGCGCTCGAGGCCCACCAGCAGAACACCCTGGTCGTCCTCGACGCGGACGGCTGGCCGGCCGGCGGCCGCCACCGGGACAACCAGGGCTACTACTTCCGCGAGTCCCACCGGGCCCGGCTGGAGGCCCTGCTGCCCGGCGTGGGCCGCCGCAGCGACACCTTCGTCGCCGACGCCGTCACCGACGAACGCCTCGCCTACTACCTCGGCGTCAACAACGTCCTCGGCCTGATCGGCGCGTTCGGCTCGCAGCGGCTCGCCGACGAGCGCCTGCTGCTCGCCGCGTTCCGCCGCTTCCTGTCCGACGTGAGCACCGGGCCCGGCCGCACCCGCTCCCCGCTGCCCGCCCGGCTGCTCGACGAGCCGCTGCTGCGGTGCAAGGCCAACCTGCTCACCCGCCTGCGCGGACTCGACGAACTCGTCGGCCCGGTCGACACGCAGTCGGTGTACGTGACCGTCGCCAACCCGGTGTACGCCGGATGACCGCCGCCGCGACCGCCCAGGCCTCCCCGGGCCTGGCCCGGCCCCGTCACCCGGGCCCGGCCGACGAGTGGTCTGCGGCCGCCACCCGGGCCGGGGAGTTCAGGCTGCT
The DNA here is from genome assembly GCF_003112515.1 of Streptomyces fragilis. GTDB lineage: Bacteria > Actinomycetota > Actinomycetes > Streptomycetales > Streptomycetaceae > Streptomyces > Streptomyces fragilis. Next base: position 56,068 of record NZ_BEVZ01000002.1, read on the forward strand.
GCCCGTGCGTGTCGCGGAACACCTCGGCCTCGTCCACCGGTGGATGAACGACCCGGTGGTGGCGGCGTTCTGGGAGCTCGCCGGGCCGCCCCGGCGGACCGAGGAACACCTGCGCGCGCAGTACGCCGGCGGCGACCGGAGCCTGCCCTTCCTCGGCCTGCTCGACGGGCGGGCGATGAGCTACTGGGAGATCTACCGCGCCGACCTGGACCCGCTCGCCGACCACTACCCCGCGCGCCCCCACGACACCGGCGTGCACCTGCTGATCGGCGAGGCCGCCGACCGGGGCCGCGGGCTGGGCGCGGTGCTGCTGGACGCGGTGGCCCGGCTGGTCCTCCAGGAGCGTCCGGCCTGCCCGCGGGTGGTCGCCGAGCCCGACGTCCGCAACCACGCCTCCCTTGGCGCCTTCCGGAAGGCCGGTTTCCGCCGGGCCGCCGAGCTGGCGCTGCCCGGCAAACGCGCCGCCCTGCTGATCCGCGGGCGGAGCGTTGTCGGAGGGACGCACTAGGGTTGGTGGGGCTATGACGAAGCCCTCACTCCCCGAACTCCTGCACGCCGCGGTCGCGGCCGTCGGCGGCACGGAGCGTCCCGGTCAGGTAACCATGGCCGAAGCCGTCGCGGAGGCCATCGACGACGGAACGCACCTCCTGGTCCAGGCCGGCACCGGCACCGGAAAGTCGCTCGGCTACCTGGTGCCCGCCCTCGCGCACGGGGAGCGCGTGGTCGTCGCCACGGCCACCCTGGCCCTGCAGCGCCAGCTGGTCGAACGCGACCTGCCCCGCACCGTGGACTCGCTGCACCCGCTGCTGCGCCGCCGGCCCGAGTACGCGATGCTCAAGGGCCGCTCCAACTACCTGTGCCTGCACCGGCTGCACGAGGGCGTGCCGCAGGAGGAGGACGAGGGCCTCTTCGACCAGTTCGAGGCCGCCGCACCTACCAGCAAGCTCGGCCAGGACCTGCTCCGGCTGCGTGACTGGGCCGACGAGACCGAGAACGGCGACCGGGACGACCTCACCCCGGGCGTCTCCGACAAGGCCTGGCAGCAGGTGTCGGTCTCCTCCCGCGAATGCCTGGGCGCCACCAAGTGCGCCTACGGCGCCGAGTGCTTCGCCGAGGCCGCCCGCGAGCGGGCCAAGCTCGCCGACGTGATCGTCACCAACCACGCGCTGCTGGCCATCGACGCCATCGAGGGAGCCCCCGTCGTCCCCCAGCACGAGGTGCTGATCGTCGACGAGGCGCACGAGCTGGTCTCCCGGGTCACCGGCGTCGCCACCGGGGAGCTCACGCCCGGCCAGGTCGGCCGTGCGGTGCGCCGCGCCGCCAAGCTGGTCGACGAGAAGTACGCCGACCAGCTGCAGACCGCCTCGGAGGGCTTCGAGCGGGTCATGGAGCTGGCGCTGCCGGGCCGCCTGGAGGAGATCCCCGAGGACCTGTCCTACGCGCTCACCGCGCTGCGGGACGCCTGCCGGTCGGTGATCACCGCCCTCGGCAACACCCGGGACCGGTCCGTCCAGGACGAGGACGCCGTCCGCAAGCAGGCGCTGGCCTCCGTGGAGAACGTCCACGCCGTCGCCGAGCGGATCACCCACCACAACGAGTGGGACGTCGTCTGGTACGAGCGGCACGACCGGTTCGGGGCCTCGCTGCGCGTGGCGCCGCTGTCGGTGGCCGGACTGATGCGGGAGAAGCTGTTCGCCGACCGCAGCGTCGTGCTGGCCTCGGCGACGCTCAAGCTGGGCGGGGACTTCAACGGCGTGGCCGCGTCCTTGGGGCTCGGCCGCGAGGGTGCGGAGGGCGACGACCTTCCGCAGTGGAAGGGCGTCGACGTCGGCTCGCCGTTCGACTACCCGAAGCAGGGCATCCTGTACGTCGCCAAGCACCTGTCCCGGCCCGCCCGGGACGGTGACCGGGCGGACATGCTGGACGAGCTCACCGAGCTGATCCAGGCCGCGGGCGGGCGCACGCTTGGCCTGTTCTCCTCGATGCGGGCCGCACAGCTCGCGGCCGAGGAGCTGCGCGAACGGATCCCGGAGTTCCCCGTCCTGCTGCAGGGTGAGGAGACCCTCGGCGAGCTGATCAAGAACTTCGCGGCCGACCCGCGGACCTGCCTGTTCGGCACGCTCTCCCTCTGGCAGGGCGTGGACGTGCCGGGGCCCAGCTGCCAGCTGGTGGTCATGGACAAGATCCCGTTCCCCCGGCCCGACGACCCGCTGATGAGCGCGCGGCAGAAGGCCGTGGAGGAGGGCGGCGGCAACGGCTTCATGGCGGTCGCCGCCACCCACGCGGCGCTCCTGATGGCGCAGGGCGCCGGCCGCCTCGTCCGGGCCACCGGTGACCGCGGCGTGGTCGCCGTCCTCGACCAGCGGCTGGCGACGGCCCGGTACGGCAGCTTCCTCAAGGCGTCGATGCCGGACTTCTGGTACACGACCGACCGGAACCAGGTGCGCCGCTCGCTGGCGGCGATCGACGCCAAGGCGCAGGAGGAAGGCCGCTAGCGGGAACCGCACGGCGGCCCGGTGCCCGGTGGGCCGCCGCCCCGCGTCACCCGCCCGTAGCCGCCGGGCCCGAAGGCGCCCACTTGCGGCTGCCGGGTAGCGCCGCAGGGCCCGACGGCGCCCCCTGCGGCCGGGTAAGCACCCTGCCCGGCCCCTGGGGCCCCTGCGCACTCATAGGCGCCCTGCCAGGGGCCCAGGGGCCGCACCCGGACACGGCAGGGCCCCGGAACCGGCGCAGGGGTTCCGGGGCCCGGTCGAACGCGACCTGACGGCCGCCTGCCTCAGACGCGGCGCAGGACCGCGACCACCTTGCCCAGGATGGTGGCGTCGTCGCCCGGGATGGGCTCGTAGGCGGCGTTGTGCGGCAGCAGCCACACATGGCCGTCCTCACGCTTGAAGCGCTTGACCGTGGCCTCGCCGTCCAGCATCGCGGCGACGATGTCGCCGTTCTCCGCGACGGGCTGGCGGCGGACCGTGACCCAGTCGCCGTCACAGATCGCGGCCTCGATCATGGAGTCGCCGACGACCTTCAGCACGAACAGCTCGCCGTCGCCCACCAGCTGGCGGGGGAGCGGGAACACGTCCTCCACCGACTCCTCGGCCAGGATGGGCCCACCGGCGGCGATGCGGCCCACCAGGGGGACGTAGGACGCCGCCGGCTTGCCCGCGGTGTCCGTGGGCTGGACGGGAGCCGCCTGGTCCGACGCACGGACCTCGTAGGCGCGCGGCCGGTGCGGGTCGCGGCGCAGGAAGCCCTTGCGCTCGAGCGCCATCAGCTGGTGCGCCACGGAGGAGGTGCTGGAGAGGCCGACGGCCTGCCCGATCTCCCGCATGGACGGCGGGTACCCCCGGCGCTGCACCGAGTCACGGATCACCTCGATGACGCGCCGCTGGCGGTCGGTGAGGCCCGAGCTGTCCGCCCGGATGCCGGGAGGTCGGCCCGGCAGGGACCGCTTTGGCCCCTCGGGGTGCGCGGCTTCGTTCATCGCGGTGTTGATCCCGGCGTTGTTCACCGCGTGTGGCGGCTCGAGACGCCCCTGGGAGCGGTCCTGGGCGGTGATGGTGGCGCTGTCTGCGGTGGTGGTCACGTCGGCCCCTCTCGATGGTCTCCCTGCTGCACAACGGTAGAGGCTTTCGAAAGGTTGCGCCAAACACACGTTCGAGTGAAAAATGCCGATCCCTCTGACACGCGTTCGTGTTCGGGTGTAAGGCCGCACGCCACCCCGTTCCGGGACGAAAGAGGGCATCGGTATACGCTTCACACCGGTCCGCGCCCGCCTCGTCGGCGCCTCGTCCGTGCCCGGCCCGGACGGCCCACAGTCTGCCATCCGGTACCCCGGCCGGCCGACCCCATGGCATCCTCCGGCCCGGCATCTTCCCAGGAGTCGCGCGCCGTGTCCGCCGGGTGCTCACGGTACCTCCCCGACCGGCTCCGGGCGCTCCCCGCGGGCGTGCCCTCGGCCCGCTCCCCGCGGCCTGGCGCGGCCCGGCGCGGCCCGGCGCACGGGGCGGACGCGCCGGAGGGGCGCATTCCGCCGATTCCCCCCGCGGCCCCACATGTAGTGGTTGTGTTTCCGGCGCGACCCAGAAGTTGTGGTGGGGGTGGTCTGCGGGCCTCACGCCATCGCCTATGCTGGTGCTCGCTTCGAGGGGCCCAAGGGGTCCTTGAGGCCGTTGTTTCTGCCTGCGAGGAGGGTTGGAGAACCATGCACTGCCCCTTCTGCAGGCACCCCGACAGCCGGGTCGTCGACAGTCGTACGACCGACGACGGCACGTCGATCCGCAGGCGCCGGCAGTGCCCCGAGTGCACCCGGCGGTTCACCACCGTCGAGACGTGTTCACTCATGGTGATCAAGCGCTCCGGGGTCACCGAGCCGTTCAGCCGCAGCAAGGTCATCAGCGGCGTCCGCAAGGCATGTCAGGGCAGGCCGGTGACCGAGGACGCGCTGGCGAAGCTGGGACAGCGGGTCGAGGAGGCGCTGCGCGCCACCGGCAGCGCCGAGCTCACCACGCACGACGTGGGGCTGGCCATACTCGGTCCGCTCCAGGAGCTCGACCTGGTGGCCTACCTGCGCTTCGCGTCCGTCTACCGGGCCTTCGAGTCCCTGGAGGACTTCGAAGGCGCGATCGTGGAGCTGAGGGAAGCGAGGCGGCATCCCGCCTCCGGAGCGCCCGACGACGGCGCCGCGGGCGAGGACGCTTCGGGCGAGCGGGCCCGGGAAGACGACCGCGGGCAGGTGGAGCCGGTGAGCGCTCCCGTGCCCGTGAGCACCGCCGACTGAGCGAGCGGGCCGGAGCCGGGACAGCGGCCCGGACCGGCCCGGGACGGCGGTGGAAGGAAGACCGGCCGTGGGCGACGGCGTGAGGGCGGCCCACGGCTTACAGGACAGATACGTGCCCTATGGGAAGAACTGGGCACTTCAGGGCGTTTTGCCCGGTACAGGGAGGCGGCATGACAGAGACGGCGAGCGGTCCGGCACGAGGTTCCCGGGCCAAGGGTTCCAAGGCTGCTGCGGCCCGGCAGGGACTGCGCATCGAGCGCGTCCACACCACCCCCGGCGTGCACCCGTACGACGAGGTGGTCTGGGAGCGCCGTGACGTCGTCATGACCAACTGGCGCGACGGCTCGATCAACTTCGAGCAGCGTGGCGTCGAGTTCCCCGACTTCTGGTCGGTGAACGCGGTCAACATCGTCACCAGCAAGTACTTCCGCGGCGCGGTCGGCACGCCGCAGCGGGAGACCGGCCTCCGGCAGCTGATCGACCGGATCGTGAAGACGTACCGCAAGGCCGGCGAGGACCACAAGTACTTCGCCTCGCCCGCGGACGCCGAGATCTTCGAGCACGAGCTGGCCTATGCCCTGCTGCACCAGATCTTCAGCTTCAACAGCCCGGTCTGGTTCAACGTCGGCACGCCGCAGCCGCAGCAGGTCTCCGCCTGCTTCATCCTCTCCGTCGACGACTCCATGGAATCGATCCTGGAGTGGTACAAGGAAGAGGGCATGATCTTCAAGGGCGGTTCGGGCGCGGGCCTGAACCTGTCCCGCATCCGCTCCTCCAAGGAGCTCCTCTCCTCCGGCGGCAACGCCTCCGGCCCGGTCTCCTTCATGCGCGGCGCCGACGCCTCCGCGGGAACCATCAAGTCCGGCGGCGCCACCCGCCGCGCGGCCAAGATGGTCATCCTCGACGTCGACCACCCCGACGTGGAGAACTTCATCGAGACCAAGGTGAAGGAGGAGGAGAAGATCCGCGCCCTGCGCGACGCGGGCTTCGACATGGACCTGGGCGGCGACGACATCACGTCCGTCCAGTACCAGAACGCCAACAACTCGGTCCGCGTGAACGACGAGTTCATGAAGGCCGTGGAGTCCGGCTCCAAGTTCGGCCTGCGCGCCCGCATGACCGGCGAGGTCATCGAGGAGGTCGACGCCAAGGACCTGTTCCGCAAGATGGCCGAGGCCGCCTGGGCCTGTGCCGACCCCGGCATCCAGTACGACGACGTCATCAACCACTGGCACACCTGCCCGGAGTCCGGCCGGATCAACGGCTCGAACCCGTGCAGCGAGTACATGCACCTGGACAACACGTCCTGCAACCTCGCCTCGCTGAACCTGATGAAGTTCCTGAAGGACGACGGCAAGGGCAAGCAGTCCTTCGACGTCGAGCGCTTCCAGAAGGTCGTCGAGCTGGTCATCACCGCGATGGACATCTCGATCTGCTTCGCGGACTTCCCCACCGAGAAGATCGGTGAGAACACCCGCGCCTTCCGCGAGCTGGGCATCGGCTACGCCAACCTCGGCGCCCTGCTGATGGCCACCGGCCACGCCTACGACTCGGACGGCGGCCGCGCCCTCGCCGGCTCCATCACCTCCCTGATGACCGGCACCGCCTACCGCCGCTCCGCCGAGCTGGCCGCCGTCGTCGGCCCGTACGACGGCTACGCCCGCAACGCCGAGCCGCACCAGCGCGTGATGAAGCAGCACTCCGACGCCAACGCCGTGGCCGTCCGCATGGACGACCTGGACTCCCCGGTGTGGGCCGCCGCCACCGAGGCCTGGCAGGACGTCCTGCGCCTCGGTGCGCAGAACGGCTTCCGCAACTCCCAGGCGTCCGTCCTGGCCCCGACCGGCACCATCGGTCTGGCCATGGGCTGCGACACCACGGGCGTCGAGCCGGACCTGGCCCTGGTCAAGTTCAAGAAGCTCGTCGGCGGCGGTTCGATGCAGATCGTCAACGGCACCGTGCCGCAGGCCCTGCGCCGCCTGGGCTACCAGGAGGAGCAGATCGAGGCGATCGTCGCCCACATCGCCGAGCACGGCAACGTGATCGACGCGCCGAGCCTCAAGCCGGAGCACTACGAGGTCTTCGACTGCGCCATGGGCGAGCGCGCCATCTCCCCGATGGGCCACGTCCGCATGATGGCCGCGATCCAGCCGTGGATCTCGGGCGCCATCTCCAAGACGGTCAACATGCCGGAGACGGCGACCGTCGAGGAGGTCGAGGAGATCTACTTCGAGGCGTGGAAGCTGGGCGTCAAGGCGCTCGCCATCTACCGCGACAACTGCAAGGTCGGCCAGCCCCTCTCCGCCAAGAAGAAGGAGGAGGAGAAGAAGGCCGAGCCCGTCGCCGAGGCCCCGGCCAAGGTCGAGAAGGTCGTCGAGTACCGCCCGGTGCGCAAGCGCCTGCCGAAGGGACGGCCCGGGATCACCACCTCCTTCACCGTCGGCGGCGCCGAGGGTTACATGACCGCCAACTCCTACCCGGACGACGGTCTCGGCGAGGTCTTCCTGAAGATGTCGAAGCAGGGCTCGACCCTTGCCGGCATGATGGACGCCTTCTCGATCGCCGTCTCGGTGGGCCTGCAGTACGGCGTGCCGCTGGAGACCTACGTCTCGAAGTTCACCAACATGCGCTTCGAGCCGGCCGGCATGACGGACGACCCGGACGTGCGGATGGCGCAGTCGATCGTCGACTACATCTTCCGCCGCCTGGCGCTGGACTTCCTGCCCTTCGAGACGCGGTCCGCGCTCGGCATCCACACCGCCGAGGAGCGTCAGCGCCACCTGGAGACCGGTTCCTACGAGCCGATCTTCGAGGAGGACGACATGGACACCGAGACCCTCGCCCAGTCGGCGCCCGTGGTGACGCCGAAGGCCGAGGCCCCGGTCGCCAAGCCGGCGCCGCGTGAGTCGCACACCAACGCGGAACTGGTCGAGATGCAGCTGGGCATCCAGGCCGACGCCCCGCTGTGCTTCTCCTGCGGCACCAAGATGCAGCGGGCCGGTTCCTGCTACGTCTGCGAGGGCTGCGGCTCCACCAGCGGCTGCAGCTGACACGGCCGACGGGCCGCGTGACCACCACAGGTGACGCGGCCCGCCGGGCGAACCGACGGCAGGAGGCGCTTCCCGCTCCTCCTGCCGTCGCGTGCGTTGCAGGTCAGGCGTCGGGCGCGGCGCCCATGGCCCGGGGGAAGCCCTCCGCGTCGTCGAAGCCGCGCACCGCCGGGCGGAAGCTCCAGCGGCCGCCCTCGCGGACGAACTCGGCCAGCGTGGCGGCGCGGGCGCCGGGGACCGCCGCGAAGTCCTCCTCGGCCAGCGCCGTGTACCCCTCGGCCACCCGGTAACGCGCGTGCGGGACCTGGGAGAAGACGCGCTCCCCGTTGCTCTGCTGTATCACCGTGCCGACCACGACGCGGCCGAACTCCTCGGCGAGACGGCCCAGTTCGAGGGTCATCACCTCGTCCCAGCCGAACCCCTTGCCGTCCCGGCTGTCCCGGCTCAAGGTGATCGTGCCGTCCGGCGAGCGGCTGTCGAAGTGCACCAGGTACACGGGCGTGCCGTGGGGGTCGGCATGCCGGTAGACACCCGCCACCAGGTCGAGGTCGATGGCCGGTTGCCCCATCGGGCTGGGGTCCCACTTCAGTGACACCTCGACCTTGGCGATTCCCTTGCCGATGCCGGAAACGCTGCCGGACATTGTCTCCCCTTCCCTGGGCCTGGGTCCGTGCGGCCTTCCGACGCCCGTGACGCCGAGGTCGGTTGATCACCCCACAGGTCCAACCGGACCGCCCAGAAGGCCGGTTGTCCATCCTGCCACGCCTGTGCGAGCCACCACCGGTGAGTGCGCCGGTAGTTCGCGCCCTCCAGCGCCGCTCCCCGTGGCCTTACGATGGCGCGGTGCTGGTCAAGTGGATTCGCTGCACGGTCACGGACCCCCGGGGGTTCGAGCAGGGGCAGCGAAAATGGGCGGGTCTGCGCGGCGAGTCCGGCTTCCAGGGGCAGGGGGGTGGGTGGAGCCGGGTGCGGCCGGGTGTCGTGCACCTCTTCTCCTTCTGGGAGAGCCGGGTGCTCTACGACTCGTTCATGGCGCTCTCCCACGACCGGCTGGCCACCGCCCAGGCCGGAACCTTCCGCGACCCCCGGGTCCGGCTCTTCACCCACCGGTTCGACGTGAAGACCGGCTTCCGGCCGCGGTTCGCCGAGGCCGACCGGGTCCGGGTGGCCCACTGCCGGGTGCACGAGGAGCGCGCCGAGCACTTCGCGTTGATGCAGGAGAAGGTGTGGAACCCCGCGATGGCGGGTTCCCCCGGCATGGTGCGCGGGCTGTTCGCCGAGGCGCCAGGACCCGAGTTCATGATCCTCTCGATGTGGCAGTCGACCGCCGAGCGGGCCAAGTACCGCACGGAGCGCATCGAGCGGCTCGCCCTGCGCGCCCAGCTCGAGGCGGACGTGGCGGACCTCGACGGCGACATCGTGGAGCTGGAGCCCACCTGGACGGTGATTCCGGCCCAACGTCCCTGAAGGGCCGGCAGGCCGTCGCGGGTGCCCCCGGCCGATCTAGGGTTGCCGTATGCCCCGACCACGTCGCATCGTCCTCGTCCGGCACGGCGAGTCCTCCGGCAACGCCGACGACTCCGTCTACGAGCAGACCCCGGACCACGCCCTCCCCCTCACCGCCCAGGGCTGGAAGCAGGCCGAGCAGACCGGCCGCCGGCTCCGCGAGCTGTTCGGCGAGGAGCGGGTGAGCGTCTACGTCTCGCCCTACCGCCGGACCCACGAGACCTTCCAAGGGCTCGGTCTCCACCCTGCGCGGGTGCGGGTCCGCGAGGAGCCCCGGCTGCGCGAGCAGGACTGGGGCAACCTGCAGGACCCGAAGGACGTGGCGCGCCAGAAGGAGAACCGTGACACCTACGGTCACTTCTTCTACCGCTTCGCCCAGGGGGAGTCCGGCGCCGACGTCTACGACCGGGTCGGCGGCTTCCTGGAGAGCCTGTTCCGCAGCTTCGAGCACCCCGACCACCCGCCGAACGTCCTGCTGGTCACCCACGGCCTGGCGATGCGGCTCTTCTGCATGCGCTGGTTCCACTGGACGGTCGACGAGTTCGAGTCGCTCTCCAATCCCGGGAACGGCGAGACGCGCATGCTCGTTCTCGGGGAGAACGGCAAGTACACCCTGGACCGGCCCTTCGACCGCTGGCGCGAGCCCGTGCCGAAAGCCCCTGGCCGGAGGCGGGGGCAACCTGCAGGATGGCAGCGTGACGACCGCGACCACTGACCCCTCTTCCTCCTCGGGAGCACGCCTGGACCGTGCCCTCGCCTCCCTGACCGGCCTCGCCGTGGGTGACGCCCTCGGCTCCCAGTTCTTCGTCCCCGCCAACGGACCGCTGCTGCGCGGCGGCGACCTCCCGCCCGGCACCTGGGGCTGGACCGACGACACCGAGATGGCCTGCTCGGTGGTGGCCGTCCTCGCGGCGCGCGGCGGCGTCGACCAGGACGAGCTCGCCGCCGCCTTCGCCCGGCACCACGACTTCGACCGCGGCTACGGCCCTGCGGTCAACCGGATGCTCCGCCTCGTGCGCGAGGGCGGGGACTGGCGTGAGCTGTCCGCCGCGCTGTTCGAGGGCCAGGGGTCATGGGGCAACGGGGCCGCCATGCGGGTCGCCCCGCTGGGCGCCTGGTTCGCCGACGACCCGGAGCGGGCGGTCCGCGAGGCCACCCTGTCCGCGGTAACCACCCACCGCCACCCCGAGGGGGTGGCCGGGGCACAGGCGGTCGCCGCGGCCGCGGCACTGGCCTCGCGGTCCGGGGGCGCGCACCGGCCGGAGGAGCTGATCGACGGGGTGCTGGCCCTGCTGCCGGCCCGGAGCATGGTCGGCCTCGGGCTGGAGCGGGTGCGCACGCTGCTCGACTACGAGGACTCCGCCACCGTGGCCGCGGTGGTCGGCTGCGGGCGGCGCAGCACCGCGCAGGACACGGTGCCGTTCGCCCTGTGGTCCGCGGCGCGGGCGGGCAACGACTTCCGCAAGGCCTTCTGGGCCACCGCCCGGGCCGGCGGGGACGTGGACACCACCTGCGCGGTGGTGGGCGGCGTCGTCGCGGCGGCGGGCCCGGCCGGAGCGCCGCCCGCGGAGTGGACCGGGCGCACCGAGCCGCTCCCGGCGTGGGTACCGGAGTCGGCGGGGCTCGAGCCGGTGGGTCCGGAGTCGGTGGGTCCCGAACCGACGGGTACCGAGCCGGCGGGTCCTGAGTCGGTGGGTCCGGAGTCGTTGGGCCTGGAGTCGGTGGGCCTGGGATCGGCGGGTCCGCGGGAGGCGGTCGGGCCGGCTGCCGGGTGACGGGCTCCCCTGGCTCGTTTCCCGACCGCTGTGCGCCGGTGGGTCCCCCCGTGCCGCGAAGCGCCCCGTGTCAACGGACCCGTGTCGACGGACCCGTGTGTCACAGACATGCCACAGGGTTGCCACAGACTCCTCCGTTCCGGTCCGCCCCCGCCGGGCGGTACTAGCGTGAGCCGCCGCTGCCTGGTGATCATGCGGCGCTCATCACGACACACCGCACCGGGACCGGCCCCGTACCGACCCGCGCCGCACCGGCGTGCGTTCCGGCAGGACCGTCGGGCCTCGTCCGTCGTGCGGTGGGGGAGGGGTCCCGGTTGTCCGACATACCACCTCAGGAGCCTCAGGACGGGTCCGCCGAGAAGCCGGAGGGCGTGACTCGGGGCGGTGACGACTCGGGGGCGCCTCATCCGCCCCCCGCTGCGGCCGCGGCCGACGGGGACAGGTCCCGGGCCGGTGCCACCGGTCCGTGGCCGCCGCCGTCCGGCGCCTGGGCGCCCGGCCCGCGGGTCGCCGGACCGCCGCCGGTCCCGGGCTGGTTCGACAAGGTCAGGGGCGGAGCCCCGGCCCCCGTGACCACGGTGACGCTGTGGGCGGCGCTCGCGGCGGGACTCGTCGCCGCCCTGGTGCTCGCGGAAGGGCTCGGGGTCAATCTGCTCCTGGCGGCCGTTCCCGCAGCCGTGGCCGCCTGGGCGGCTGCCCGCCGGGCGAAGCGCGGGCCCCGGCCGTGGACGGTGGTGTGGGCGGCGGCCGGACTCGCCCTGCTGGTGGTGCCCGCGCTGCGGGACGCCGGCTGGCCGGTGTTCCTCGCGGTGGCCGGAGCCTTCGCCATGGGCGCGCTGGCCCTCAACGGAGGCCGTTCCTGGGCGGCGGTGCTGCTCGCCCCGCTCGGACTGTGCGGGGCCACCGTCCCGGGTCTCGCCTGGGCGGCCCGCGGGCTCAAGGAGCGGGCCGCGGGCACCTCGGGCCGACTGGGACCGGTGCTGCGCGGGACCGGCGTGGCCGTCGTGCTGCTGGTCGTCTTCGGTGCGCTGTTCGCGGGTGCCGACGCGGCCTTCGCGGACCTGCTGAGCAACCTCGTGCCGGACCTGGAGGAGCCCGCCGACGGGCCGCTGCGGCTGGTGACCTTCGTCCTCGGCGTCGTCGGCGCGCTCGCGGCCGCCCGCACGGCGGCCGCTCCGGTGCCCTGGGACCGCACCCGCGTCCCCGCGGGACGGCCCCGTGGCCGCACCGAGTGGGCGCTGCCGCTGATCGTGCTGACCGTGCTGTTCGCGGCGTTCAACGCGGTGCAGTTGGCGGTGCTGTTCGGCGGCTACGACGCGGTGCTGGACAAGACCGGCCTGACCTACTCCGAGTACGCGCGCCAGGGCTTCTGGCAGCTGCTGATCGTCACCCTGCTGTTCCTGGTCGTGGTGATCGTCGCCGCCCGCACGGCGCCCCGGTCGGGGCCGCGTGACCGCGTGCTGGTGCGCGGCGTCCTGGGGGTGCTCTGCGCGCTCGCCCTGGTCGTCGTGGCCTCCGCGGTGCGGCGCATGGACATGTACGTCGACGCCTACGGACTGACCCGGCTGAGGATTTCCGTGCTGGCCATGGAGTTCTGGCTGGGCCTGGTGATCGTCCTGGTCATGGCGGCGGGGGTCTGGGGCGCCCGGTGGCTGCCCCGCGCCGTCGCCGTCTCGGCCGCCGCGGGCGTGCTGGCGTTCGGCCTGATGTCCCCCGACGCGTTGATCGCCGAACACAACGTCACGCGGTACACGGCGAACGGGAAGATCGACCGGGCGTACCTCGAGGGCCTGTCCGTCGACGCGGTGCCGGCCCTCGACCGTCTCGAGGAGCCCCTGCGCAGCTGCCTGCTCGCCGAGTACACCGACGAGCTGGACGACGCCCCGCCCTGGTACGCGACCAGCTGGAGCGAGCGGGAGGCCCGCCGGATCCTCGCCGACCGGCCGGCCGACCCGGATCCCGTGTCGTGCGACGTCGGTTCCCGCTGGGAGGACGACCTGTACGAGTAGATCACCGGTGCCACGCGGGGTCTTTGGCTCCGCGCGGCACCGGTGGGCGTGGGGTGGGCCCTCCGGGTCGCTGCGGGATGCGCGCGAGCCTTCGCTTGTGCGTATCCCGTGCGGGTGGCGGTCGTGGAGCGTCGACCAGTGAGGCGGGGACCAGGGTGCCGAACTGCGGTCCCCGGTCGTCGTGAAGCCGCCGGAAGGGCGTTCCCGGGCCGACGGAGCCCTGCCCGTCCGTGCGGTCGCCCCGCCGTGTGCGACGTGCGCGAACGCGAACACGAGCAGGAGCGGCCGGGTCTGAGCGGGACCGGGGGTCCCGGCCGCCCGAAGGCGGCGTAGGCTAAGAGCGTCATGCCCTACGAACCGCCTACACACACCGTCGAGCGCTCCCTGCGCGCCACGACCGGAGCCAAGGTCGTCGCCGGTGTCGACGAGGTGGGCCGAGGCGCCTGGGCCGGCCCGGTCACCGTCTGCGCGGCCATAACGGGCCTCCGGCGTCCTCCCCAAGGCCTCACCGACTCCAAGCTGCTCACGGTGAAGCGGCGCAACGAACTCGCCGGAGAACTCCGCGACTGGGTCACCGCCTACGCACTGGGGCACTCCTCGCCGGAGGAGATCGACGAACTGGGCATGACCGCCGCGCTGCGGCTCGCCGCGGTGCGCGCGCTGGAGGCCCTTCCGGTCCGGCCGGACGCGGTGATCCTCGACGGCAAGCACGACTACCTGGGCGCCCCGTGGCAGGTACGCACGGTGATCAAGGGCGACCGGAGTTGCGTCGCCGTCGCCGCTGCCTCGGTGATCGCCAAGGTCGAGCGGGACGCGATGATGGCGGAACTGGGCGCAGGTCACGAGGACTTCGCCTTCGCGGCCAACGCCGGCTATCCGTCCCCCGTCCACCGCGCCGCGCTGGAGGAAAGGGGACCCACCCCTCACCACCGTCTGTCGTGGGCGTATCTTGATGCGCTGCCACGGTGGCGGCACCTGAAGAAGGTCCGCACCTGGGCGGAGGCGAGTGTGCCGGAGATCGAGGGCCAACTGGGCTTCGACTTCTGACCGCTCCGCTTCCCGCGGCACCACCCCATGACGTGCCCCCGACACACTGGGGCGCACCGACACCGATGGACAACCGACCATGCCTCTCAGTCCCGAGGAGCCCCAGATTCCCGAGAGCGCCCAGGGCGGCACCGCTGCGGCCCCCAGCCGTAACGTGCCGACCCCCCGCCCCGTCCCCGGCCCGCGCCCCGCGGCCGCCGCGCGTCCCGGCCGACCGGGTCCGCGTCCGGTCACGCCCACGCAGCGCACGGCCCCCAAGCCCGGTCCCAAGGCCGCCCCGTCGGCGCCGGCCGCCGGCGCCCCGCAGGTCCAGCTGATCCCCGCCCCGCTGGACGGTGCGCTGGACGCCGCGGAGGAGGCCGTCGACCTGCTGCTCGACTCCGGTCGTGCTCCCGGCGAGATCCTGCTGATCACCACCGGCGACCCGCACCCGTGGGCCGTCCACGAGCTGTCCTTCGGCGAAGCCGCCTACTGGGCGCAGCACGACGCCGGTGACGACGTCTTCTACGCCGGCGCGACCGTGCTGGACCGGCTCGCGCCGCGTCCGGTGGCCGTGATCGCCGTCAACGGCGGCACCGACGCCGAGGTGGCCGAGGCGCTGCCTGCCGCGCTGCGCCGGGCCGGTTCGCTGCTGATCGTCTGCGGCGAGCGGCAGCGGGTCGACGCGGTGCTGGGCGCCGGGGTCTGATCCCTGGTCCGCCCGCGCCGCGGGCGGACCAGGGACGGTCGTCCCGTGCGGGCCCGACGGCCCCGCCGTCAGCGGGCCGCCGCGCGCCGCAGGATCTCGGACGCCGCTCCACCCGTGCGGGGCAGCGGGATGGTCGCCGTGCCGCCGAACAGCTCGGGCGGCGACTCAAGATGAGGGCGCCGCCCGCCGCGTCCCTCGCCCTGGACCTGCCAGCCGTCCCTGGTCAGGGTGATGTAGGCGCCGCAGCGAAGCCCGTGCAGCGTGCAGGCGTCACGAAGGCCCCACATCCAGGCGCCGTCCTCCTCGGTCCAGCGGCTGTCGCCCTCCCGGCAGTACAGCAGCACCGCTGTGCGCACCGGACTGCGGCGGCGCAGGTCGTGGGGGATCACCCGGCGCAGCTGCGCCAGCAGGGCGTTGCGGAACATCCAGCCGTCCGCCGGTGTGCCGGGCCGGCGGGCGAACGAGGCGCTGGCGCGCAGCCGTTCGTCCGGGTCGAGGACGGCGACCACCGCCGTGTCGGGCTTGGGCAGGTGCCTGGAATGCAGGCCGTTGACGACCTCGCGAGGGTTGCGCAGCAGTGGCACCTCGGCGGCGCTCCACTCCGCGGGCTCGAGCAGGCGACTGGCGGACACGGCGGACGGGTCGGCGGACGTCGACGCGGCTGCCGCGGAGGACGGGGCGAATCCGAAGGTCACGGTCCTCCCTTCGGCAGGTACGCCCACAACGCGGGCGGGGTCGGATTCGGGGGAGCGCACCACGAGGCTCCCGGCCGTTCGACGGCGGGTCAACGCGGGGGCGGATCTCAATTCTCGCCCTCGAACTGAGCGTCGGCAACGAGCAATTGAGGTCGCTGACCGCTTTCTGGTGTTCCGTCTTCAATATCCCCACGGCGCAGGCGCGCCAACCGGCGCACAGAGTAATCAGGACGCTCCGGTTCCGCCTGCCGCTCCGGTGAACCGCGAGTTCCGCGTTCCTGGGGACACGCTGCGTGTTCGTCGCCTGCGACACGCTGCGTGTCCGTCGCCGCGCGGGAGCCGCGCAGACCGTTGGCCGGGAACGGCGCGGGCCGTGGCCCGGGAGGCCCGGGCCGCCTTGCTCACGCCTGGACGGCCAGCACCAGTGGCAGCACCCCCGGCGCCCCCGCCCGGCGCAGGAGCCGGGCCGCCACCGCCAGGGTCCAGCCCGTCTCCGTCCAGTCGTCCACCAGCAGTACGGGGCCCGGAGCGCCCTCCAGCGCGGCGGCCAGGGCGGGCGGTACGACCAGGGAGTCGTGCAGCGCCTTGAGCCGCTGCGCGCTGTTGCTCCGGTGCGGCGGCGGGGCGTCCTGGGTGTACTCCACAGAGCCCAGCAGCGGCAGCCGCCCCACCTCCGAGATCCGGGCGCCCAGCGAACCGACCAGCTGCGGGCGGGACCGGGAGGCCACCGTCACCACGCCCACCGGCCTGGCCAGTGCCCGCTCCACCCCGGGGGCCCAGCCGCCGGCACCCTTCGCCCAGTCGGCCAGCACCCCGACCACCGCGCGCGCCACGTCGTCCGGGACCGGTCCGTCGGGGCTCCGCGGAGCCAGCAGCGGGCGCAGGCGGTTGCCCCACCCGATGTCCGACAGCCGCCCGAGGGCCCGGCCCTCGCCGGCCTGCTCGGACGCCGGGATGCGCCCCTTCAGGTCGACGCCCACGGCCGTCATGCCGGTGGGCCACATCTTGCGGGGCTCCACCTCTACACCGGCCCGGCCCAGGTCCGAGCGGGCGGCTTCCACCGCCCCGGTGGAGGCGTCGGCGGTGAAGCGCGCCCCGGCGCAGTTGTCGCACCGGCCACAGGGCGCGGCCTGCTCGTCGTCCAGCTGACGCCGGAGGAACTCCATTCGGCAACCGGAGGTGGTGGCGTAGGCGCGCATCGCCTCCTGCTCCGCCTCACGCTGCCGGGCCACCCACGCGTACCGCTCCGTGTCGTAGGCCCACGGCCGGCCGGTGGCGATCCACCCGCCCTTCACCCGGCGCACCGCGCCGTCCACGTCGAGGACCTTGAGCATCGTCTCCAGCCGGGACCGGCGCAGCTCGACCAGCGGTTCCAGCGCGGGCAGGGACAGGGGGCGGTCCGCGCCGGCCATCACGTCCAGGGTGCGGCGCACCGTCTCCTCGGGCGGGAAGGCGAGCGAGGCGAAGTAGTGCCAGATCGCCTCGTCCTCCTTCCCCGGCAGCAGCAGCACCTCCGCGTGGTCCACCCCGCGGCCCGCCCGGCCGACCTGCTGGTAGTAGGCGATCGGCGAGGAGGGCGAACCGAGATGGACGACGAAGCCGAGGTCGGGCTTGTCGAAGCCCATGCCGAGGGCCGAGGTGGCGATCAGCGCCTTGACCTTGTTGTGCAGCAGGTCGTCCTCCGCCTGCTGCCGGTCCGCGTTCTCCGTCTTCCCGGTGTACGAGGCCACCGTGTGCCCGCGGCGGCGCAGGAAGGCCGTCACCTCCTCGGCCGCGGCGACCGTGAGGGTGTACACGATGCCGGAGCCCGGCAGGTCGTCCAGGTGGTCGGCCAGCCACGCCAGACGGTGTGCGGCGTCCGGCAGTTCGAGAACGCTCAGGCTCAGGCTCTCCCGGTCCAGCGGGCCGCGCAGCACCAGCGCGCCGGAGTCCGCCCCGGCCGCTCCGGTGCCGAGCTGCTCGGCGACGTCCGCCGTCACCCGGGCGTTGGCGGTCGCCGTCGTCGCGAGCACCGGCACGCCCGCGGGCAGCTCCTGCAGCATCGTGCGCAGACGGCGGTAGTCGGGGCGGAAGTCGTGGCCCCAGTCGGAGATGCAGTGCGCCTCGTCCACCACCAGCAGGCCGGTCGTCGCCGCCAGGGCGGGCAGGACGTGGTCGCGGAAGTCGGGGTTGTTCAGCCGCTCGGGGCTGACCAGCAGCACGTCCACCGAACCGGCCGAGATCTCCGCCTGGACGGTCTCCCAGTCCTCCTGGTTGGCGGAGTTGATGGTCCGGGCGTGGATGCCGGCACGGGCGGCCGCCTCCACCTGGTTGCGCATCAGCGCCAGCAGCGGCGAGACGATCACCGTCGGGCCGCTGCCGCGCGCGCGGAGCAGCGACGTCGCCACGAAGTACACCGCCGACTTGCCCCAGCCCGTGCGCTGCACCACCAGGGCGCGGCGGCGGTGGGCGACCAGCGCCTCGACGGCCCGCCACTGGTCCTCGCGCAGTCTCGCCCGCCCCGTGGGGTCGCCGACGAGCCGGGCGAGGACGGCGTCGGCCTCGGTCCGCAGTTCCGTGGTGTCGTGGTGCTGGTCCATGGCTCCATCAAACAGGACGGCGACGGCAGGCGCGGTTTGTCCACAGGCCGGTCGTCCACAGCCGAACGGGTGAGGCTTTACGGATCACCGGTACCGCCCGCATTGTCGCCGTATGACACATCGCGAAGAAATCACCGATTCGTCCCGGAACAAGGCGGACAAGGCGGACGGGGCGGCCGTGGCCCCGGAAGGCGCCGCACCGGACTCCCTCCTGCCCCGGATCACCCTGCGCAGCACCGGCGAGCTCGCCGACGCGCTGCCCTACCTGCTCGGGCACCGGCCGGAGGACAGCATGGTGCTGGTCGCCCTGCACGACTCCGGGAAGCAGGGGCGTTTCGGCGGCAGGGCGCGACTGGGCATCCCGGCCGAGCCGGCGAACTGGCAGGCCGCCGCCGGTCAGCTCGCGCGGGGCCTGGTGACCGGCAGCGCCCGGCGGGGCTCCACCGTCACCGGCATGGTCGCCTACGTGTGCCAGGAGCCCGGCCCGGGTGAGACCGGGCGGGAGGTCATGGAGCGCCTGCGGCCACTCGCCCAGCTGATGCGCACCGAGTGCGGACGGCTGGACGTGCCGGTGGTCGAGGCGCTGTGCCTCTCCGGGGGCCGCTACTGGAGCTACTGCTGCTCGGACCAGGCCTGCTGTCCCGCGGAGGGCAGACCCATGGGCCTGCCCGGCACCTCGGTGCTGGCGGCGGCCTCGGCCTTCGCCGGGATCCGCGTCAGGGGCTCGCTGGAGGAGGTGCGGGTGCGGCTGCGCCCCTGGGAGGGCACCTCGGCGGTGGCGGCGCAGGAGGCCGCGCTGGACGCGACGGCGGCTGCGTTGCTGCCCCGCCTGGTCGTGACGGACGGACGTGCCCAGGTGGAGGAGCAGACCATGGAGCTGGCCGAACGGGTCCATGAGCGGTTCGCCGGCGTGCAGCCGGAGGCGGACGCGCTGGACGCGGACCTCCGCGACGACCGACTCCTCAGCCACGAGGAGGCGGCGACGCTCGTCCACGGCCTGCAGGACCGCGTCACCCGGGACCGGGCAGCGGAGTGGATGGAGGGGGAGGACGCCGCCCCCGCCCTCCGGTTGTGGCGGGCGCTCTCCCGTCGCTGCGTCGGGTCCTACGGGGAGCACGCCGCGCCCCTGCTGACCCTGGCCGGCTGGGTGGCCTGGTCCACCGGCGACGACGTGGAGGCGCGCGAGGCACT
Source organism: Streptomyces fragilis (assembly GCF_003112515.1). Classification (GTDB taxonomy): domain Bacteria; phylum Actinomycetota; class Actinomycetes; order Streptomycetales; family Streptomycetaceae; genus Streptomyces; species Streptomyces fragilis. Next base: position 75,385 of record NZ_BEVZ01000002.1, read on the forward strand.
GGCCATGGCGCTCGCCGCCGATCCGGCTCACCTCTTCGCCCGGCTGCTGCACCGCGCCATCGACGAGGGCCTGGACCCCGAGTCCGTCCGGCGCTGCCTCCGGGCGGAGCGGGCCCGCCGGACCGCCGCGAAGAGCTCCGCCGCCCGGCCCGCGGCGGACGCGTCTCCGCTCGTGAGCGGCGAAGCCGAGGTGGACGGGCCTCCGCCCTTGAGCGGCGAAGCCGAGGTGGACGGGCCTCCGCCCTTGAGCGGCGAAGCCGAGGTCCCCGGTGAAGCCGACGGGGACCGGGTGCCCGAGGGTGAGGCGCGTGGGGCCTGCTCGGCAGGGGACACCGCGCCTGCGGGAAGCCCGGAGGGTGCGGTGGGGGCGTCCGACGGCACGGGCACGACGGGGCCTTCCGGTGACGCGGGCACGGAGGGGGCGTCCGGCGGCGCGGGCACGGCGGCGTCCGGTAGCGCGGGCCCGGCGGCTTCGGAGAGCGAGGGCGCGGGGTGTGCGGGCCCGGGGGGTGCGGCCGGGACCGTCGCCGTCGGAGGGGTCGAGCGGCGCTCTGCGTCCTGCCGCGTACCCGCGCGGCTGCGGACCGGTGTCAACCGGCGTGGTCCGGGCCGGGCCGACCCGCGGCTCAGTCGCCCCGGCAAAGGCGGCGGACCCGTGGGCGGGCCGGGGCTGAGGGGGCGCGCCCACGACGGAAGGAGGCGCGGCAACAGGTGAAAGGCGGCGGGGGTGTGCCGAGGGTGCGGTGAGGCTTGAAGAGGGCAGGGGAGCGTCGCCCCTGAGCCGCACCTGGACGGGCAGGACTCGCACGGGGGCCGCGTGTCCCGCCGTGGCTCTCCCGCTCGGCGTGTGAGCGAAGCGGTGTTTATCGTCAGTGAGACGACTATGATCGCCGCATGTCCTACGACCCGTCAGCATTCCCGCCCTTCGCCGTCACCGTCGACCTGGTGGTGCTGACCGTGCGCCGTCACTCGCTGTGCGCGCTGGCGGTCCGCCGTGGCGAGCCTCCGTTCCAGGGGCGCTGGGCCCTCCCCGGAGGCTTCGTGCGCGAGGACGAGGACCTGACCCAGGCCGCGGCACGCGAACTGCTCGAGGAAACCGGTCTGCGGGCCCACGACCCGGCCGTCCCCGCGGAGCCCCCGCAGGACAACGGCGCCCACCTCGAGCAGCTCGCCACCTACGGCGACCCGGGGCGGGACCCCCGGATGCGGGTGGTCAGCGTCGCCCACCTCGCCCTGGCGCCCGACCTTCCCGCGCCGCGCGCCGGCGGCGACGCGGGGGAGGCCCGCTGGGCCCCCGTCGAGGAACTCCTGCATCCCTCCGGTCCCGAACAGGACGCCCCGTTGGCCTTCGATCACGCGGGCATCCTCGCCGACGGGGTGGAGCGGGCCCGCTCGAAGATCGAGTACTCCTCGCTCGCCACGGCCTTCTGCCCGCCGGAGTTCACCGTCGGCGAGCTGCGCCGCGTCTACGAGGCGGTCTGGGGCGTCGCGCTCGACCCGCGGAACTTCCACCGCAAGGTCACCGGCACGCCCGGCTTCCTGGTCCCCACCGGAGGCACCACCACCCGGCAGGGCGGCCGGCCGGCCCAGCTGTTCCGGGCCGGTGGGGCGACGCTGCTCAACCCGCCGATGCTGCGTCCCGAGGTCTGACCCAACCCCCGGATGTGGCCGTACCCGAGCGGGAGCAGCAGGGCGACCGCCTGGCCAAAACGGGCAAATGGTAAGGAAATAGAGCTCGTCGCGCTATCTTGCTTCGGGTGATCAAGGCCATCGGACTCACCAGCGCCCCGCGTGAGCAACTCCCGTCCGTCGTGGACGACGTGTCCTTCGAGGTGCTCCCCGGCCGCGTCACCGCACTGCTGGGCGCGCGAGGGTCGGGCAGGACCACGGTCCTCCAACTCATGCTGGAACTTCGGCCCGGGCGCGGCGTGACCCACTTCCGCGGTCGCCCCCTGCACGCCTCGCCGGCCCCGCTGCGCGAGGTCGGGGCGCTCCTCGGCGACGTCCCGGGCCACCCCGCCCGCACGCTCCGCGGCCACCTGCGCATGCTCTGCGCGGCCGCCGGTGCGCCGGCCGCCCGTGCCGACGAACTCCTGCGGGACGTCGGCCTGATGGACCTGTGCGGCCACCGGCTCGACTCCCTCTCCCGAGGCGGTGACCGACGGCTGGGCATGGCCTGCGCCCTGCTGGCCGACCCGCACGCCCTGCTCCTCGACGAACCCGCCGCGGGGCTCACCCCCGACGACGCCCGCTGGCTCCACTCCACCCTGCGTCGCCGTTCCGACGACGGCGGCGCGGTGCTGTTCACCACCGCCGACCCCCGCGAGGCGGCCCGGTTCGCCGACCACGTCGTCACCCTTCACCGGGGGCGGGTGGCGGCCGACCAGGGCGTCGCGGAGTTCGCCCGGACCCGGCTGCGTCGCCGCGTCGCCGTGCGCAGCCCGCACGCCGAACGCCTCGCGGAGCTCCTCGCCAAGGAGGCACGCGTGACCCGGCGGCCGGTCGACGTGGTCCGGGAGGGCGGCACCCGCCTGTCGGTCTACGGCGGCGACTGCGCCGAGATCGGCGAGGCCGCCTACCGGCACCGCATCCTCATCCACCAACTCTCCGAGGAGACGGCCGACATGGGCCCGGGGGCGCGCCTGGGCGGGGGCGTCGGGCTTGGCGTCGACGCCCCCGGTGCCGACGTCCCCGGTGCCGACGGACCCGGCGTCGACGGCTGTGCAGGCGCAGGCGTCACCGGCGTCGACGGCCGTGGAGGCGGCGGTGCAACCCCCCGCGTCGGCCGCGGTGTCGACGGCCCTGGGCGCAGGGGAGGAGACGCGCAGGGGCGGCGGGCCGTGACGAACCCGGCCGTCCTCGCGCCCGCCCCCGGTTCCGCCCCCGTCCCCGGTCCCGATGGGCTTGCGGCGGACGGCGACGGTGGCCAGGAGCAGCCCCGACAGCGATGGCAGCCCCGACAGCGGCGGCAGCCTCGGCAGCCCCGTCCGGCCCCCCCGGCCCCCCGCCCGCCACTCCGGGTGCGCCGCTCCTTCTCGCCGACGCGCCCGCTGCGTTACGAGTTCCGGCGTGCCCGCGGCACCGGAGTCTGGTCCCGCACCTGCGTCGCCGTCGTCCTGGTCTCCGCCGCGCTCACCCTGCTGCTGGCCCGGGTCGGGCACACCCCGCAGACCCGGCTGCTCGCCGCCTGGCCCGACGAACTGCCCCTTCCCCCCGCCGCGCTCGGCGCTGCCCTGCTGGGCGCCCTCTCCTTCGGTCAGGAGTTCCGCTACCCCGCCCTCGCGGTGGACCGCGGCACGGTTCCCCGGCGACTGGGGCTGCTCGCCGCCAAGCTGCTGGTCTCGGCGGCCATGGCGACGGCCCCGGCGATCGCCGCCGTGGGCGTCGACGCCCTGGTGCTGCGCCTGCTGCTCGGCGAGGAGTACGCGGCCCTGCCGCCGCGGTGGCAGGCGTCGGCGGCGGTCTGGCTCGCGCTGGTCACCGCCTGTGCGTGGGCGGGCGTCCTGGCCGCCGGGCTCTTCCGGTCCGTGACCGGGGGCCTGGCCGCGGTCCTCGCGGTCCCGCTCGTCGCCGCCCCGGTGGTCGAGCAGGCCGCCGGACTCCTGACCCCCGGGTCCGGGCGTGGCGAGGCGTCGCGGCCCGCCGGTGAACTCCTGGTCCGGTGGCCCGTCGTCCGTGACGAGGTGACCGCCGAGGTGCTCCGGACGATCGGCCAACCCTTCGGCGTGGCAATGGTGTTGTCACTGGCCGCCCTGCTGTGCGGGTACCTGTGCACGACCCTGCGGGCCGTGGCCGGACCGCGCCCGTTCCGCGGGCGAAGGTGGCCCTTCGACAACATCAGGAACTCCCGCACGCCCAACTCGCCTTGGAACGTCACATTTCTTTCCGATAAGGCGTCAATTGAGACGGAGTGAGCGATCACCCTTTCGTGTGCTTTTCACCAAAGCGCTCAAGGGAGTTGGAGCCAGCGCCGACAAAAGAGACGTGAGTACCCTTGCGCACACCATGATGACCGCCGCCCGCTCCGCCGACTCCGGCCTGGCCGGGACGGGCGAACTCGACCGCTACCCCTACGCCGAAGGCCCCGCGGGCGACCGCGTCGGCGCGCCCGCCTGGGAGACGGAGCCGGAGCTCGGCCGGGTCGGCGGCCGCCGCGCCGCCGGAAGCCGCGGCCGCGGGCTGCACGGACAACTCGTCCAGCAGCTCGGACAGATGATCGTTTCCGGTGACCTGGGCGCGGACCGCCCGCTGGTTCCCGAGGAGATCGGCCAGCGCTTCGAGGTGTCCCGCACCGTCGTCCGCGAATCACTGCGCGTGCTGGAGGCGAAGGGCCTGGTCAGTGCCCGGCCCAACGTCGGCACCCGGGTGCGCCCGGTCAGCGACTGGAACCTGCTCGACCCCGACATCATCGAATGGCGCGCCTTCGGCCCTCAGCGCGACAACCAGCGCCGGGAGCTGACCGAGCTGCGCTGGACGATCGAGCCGCTCGCCGCGCGCCTCGCCGCCGGGCACGGGCGTGAGGACGTCCAGCAGCGCCTTGTCGACATGGTCGAGATCATGAACCATTCGGTCGCGCAGGGAGACGCCCTCACCTTCTCCCGGGCCGACGCCGAGTTCCACTCCCTGCTGATCCATGTCGCCGGCAACCGGATGCTGGAGCACCTGTCCGGCATCGTCTCCTCCGCCCTCCAGGTCTCCGGCGGACCGGTCACCGGATGTGACCGGCCGAACGAGGCCTCCCTCGGGCACCACGCCCGGATCGTGGACGCCCTCGCCGCGGGGGACGGCCCGGCGGCCGAGGCCGCGATGCGGCAGCTGCTGAGCGTGCACCCGGAGGCGATGCACACGGAGGCCGTGCTCCCGGAGATGGAACGCGTGGTTCCGGCGCCCCGCGAGCACTGAGGGGGAGAGGGTGCGGTACCGCCGGAGTGCGATTCCGGCGGCCCCTCCCTCCGCCGCCCTTCCTCCTCCCCGCCCCTCGCCTCCACGGTCCCGCCCTTCCCTCGCCCCAGGGTTCCGGGGGTGAGGGGTGTCCTGCATCACGGCATCTGTGGAAAACCGTCGCTCCGTGACCGGTAACGACCGACTATCTTCGGTATTGCACCGATTCGCGGTGTGACTCGGGCCACGCAGATTGGGCGTAACGCTCGGCGGAGCAGCGCGATGACCTAAGAGGTGACAGCCGAGGAAGGAATACGGACGCCGCACCGGCGCTTGTTCTTCCCGGCCCGAGCCCGCGCCGTTGGCTCATCCCCAGGCCGGCGGTCGTCGGATCCTGTCCTCACGGACGGGGCCGGAAGCCGTTTTCCAACGTTCCGAGAGGTTGTTCGTGTCGGCCAGCACATCCCGTACGCTCCCGCCGGAGATCGCCGAGTCCGTCTCTCTCATGGCGCTCATCGAGCGTGGGAAGGCTGAGGGGCAGATCGGCGGCGACGACGTGCGTCGCGCTTTCGAAGCCGACCAGATTCCGGCCACTCAGTGGAAGAACGTTCTCCGCAGCCTCAACCAGATCCTCGAAGAAGAGGGTGTGACGTTGATGGTGAACGCGGCGGAGCCCAAGCGCGCCCGCAAGAGTGTCGCCGCCAAGAGCACGGCCAAGCGCACCACCACCCGCTCGGTCGCCGCCAAGCCGGCGGTGACCAAGAAGGCCGCCGTGGCTCCCACGGCACCCGTCGAGGAGGGCGAGGAGGCGGAGGCCGCCGCGCCCGCCAAGAAGGCCGCGGCCAAGAAGACCACCACCGCCAAGAAGACGGCGGCCAAGAAGACCACGGCGAAGAAGACCGCGGCCAAGAAGACGGCGTCCAAGAAGGACGACCCGGAGCTGGCCGAGGAGGAGCTCGAGGAGACCCCGGGCAAGGCCGCCGACGAGCCCGAGGGCGCCGAGAGCGCGGGCTTCGTGCTGTCCGACGAGGACGAGGACGACGCCCCCGCCCAGCAGGTCGCCGCCGCCGGTGCCACCGCGGACCCGGTCAAGGACTACCTCAAGCAGATCGGCAAGGTCCCGCTGCTCAACGCCGAGCAGGAGGTCGAGCTCGCCAAGCGCATCGAGGCCGGCCTGTTCGCCGAGGACAAGCTGGCGAACTCCGACAAGATCGCGCCCAAGCTCAAGCGCGAGCTGGAGATCATCGCCGAGGACGGCCGCCGCGCCAAGAACCACCTGCTGGAGGCCAACCTCCGCCTGGTCGTCTCGCTGGCCAAGCGGTACACCGGCCGCGGCATGCTCTTCCTGGACCTCATCCAGGAGGGCAACCTCGGTCTGATCCGCGCCGTCGAGAAGTTCGACTACACCAAGGGCTACAAGTTCTCCACGTACGCCACCTGGTGGATCCGTCAGGCGATCACCCGCGCCATGGCCGACCAGGCCCGCACCATCCGTATCCCGGTGCACATGGTCGAGGTCATCAACAAGCTGGCCCGCGTCCAGCGTCAGATGCTCCAGGACCTGGGCCGCGAGCCCACCCCGGAGGAGCTGGCCAAGGAGCTCGACATGACCCCGGAGAAGGTCATCGAGGTCCAGAAGTACGGCCGCGAGCCCATCTCGCTCCACACGCCGCTCGGCGAGGACGGCGACAGCGAGTTCGGTGACCTGATCGAGGACTCCGAGGCGGTCGTCCCGGCCGACGCGGTCAGCTTCACCCTGCTCCAGGAGCAGCTGCACTCCGTCCTGGACACGCTCTCCGAGCGCGAGGCGGGCGTGGTCTCCATGCGCTTCGGCCTCACCGACGGTCAGCCGAAGACGCTCGACGAGATCGGCAAGGTCTACGGCGTGACGCGTGAGCGGATCCGCCAGATCGAGTCCAAGACGATGTCGAAGCTGCGTCACCCGTCGCGTTCGCAGGTCCTGCGCGACTACCTCGACTGATCGGACCCGATCATCCGGCCGGTCACGACCGGTCGTGAAACGACGCGAAGGCCCGGCTCCTCCTCGGAGGAGCCGGGCCTTCGCGTCGTTGGACCTGTGGAGGAAGCCCCGGCTGGATTACTTTGGGTCGACACATGGTCGACCCGGAGTGAGGGATGTTATGCGTTTTCTCCCAGCCGTGGGGGTCGCGGCGGTGGCCTCGTCGCTGGCGGCGCTGGTGCCGGCCGCGCCGGCGGCGGCCGACGCCGAGTCGGTCCGTGGGGCCGCCTCGCGTGTCGTCGTGGGCGGGTTCCCGGTGGAGGTGGAGCAGGCCCCGTGGACCGTGGCGATCTCCAGCCGGACGCTCTTCGGCACGACGCGGGCGGGGCACTTCTGCGGCGGCGCGGTGATCGGGGCCAGGACCGTCCTGACGGCCGCCCACTGCCTCGGGGAGAGCGTCCTCGGCAGAGCGCCGGGACAGGTTCCCGACCTCACGGTGATCGCGGGACGGTCCGAGCTGACCGGCCGAGGGGGCCAGGAGATCCGGGTGCGGGACACCTGGGTGAATCCGGAGTACGACGACGTCACCAACGCCGGCGACTTCGCGGTGCTCACGCTGACGGAGCCGTTGCCGCGCGGCACCGTCGTCAAGGCGGCGCCCGCCGGGGACGGCGCCTACCGGCCGGGGACGGCCGCCACGGTCTACGGCTGGGGCGACGTCACGGGATCGGGCGCCTACGCGCGGTCGCTGCGCGCGGCACGGGTGCACGTGCTGGAGGACGCCTACTGCCAGGAGGCCTATCCGGGGGGCGCGGAGGGCGCCTACACGCCCGGCGCGATGCTCTGCGCCGGAGAGCCCGAAGGGGGTCCCGACGCCTGCCAGGGGGACAGCGGAGGCCCTCTCGTGGCCAAGGGCCGGCTGATCGGGCTGGTCTCCTGGGGCAGCGGGTGCGGGCAGTCCCGCAAGCCCGGGGTCTACACCAGGGTGTCCAAGGTCGTACGGGCGCTGGCACGGCAGCGCTAGCGCCCTGACGGGCAGCCCTCAAGCGGACCGGGACCGGGGCCGGGACAGGCCTGTGCCGGGGGACCCTCGGCGGGGCCCGGACCGGAGCAGGCTCCAGCCGCGGGTCCCGAGCGTGCCGGGCAGGGCCGGAAGTCCGAGCGTGCCGGGCAGGGCCGGAAGGGGGACGGCAGGGCCCGGAACGAGCAGAGGCGGCCGACCTCCCTGGTGGGGGAGGCGGCCGCCCTTGTCACCCGGCCTGTGCCGGGTTAGCTCGTCGTGGGACGGAGTGTCGGCGCTCTCAGCGCTCTCCGTCGGGGTCGGCTGCCGGGCCGGAGGACGTCAGTCGCTCCGTCTCGTCCTGTATCTCGGCGGCGATCTTCTTGAGTTCCGGCTCGAACTTGCGGCCGTGGTGGGCGCAGAAGAGCAGTTCTCCGCCGCTCAGCAGGACGACGCGCAGGTATGCCTGGGCGCCGCAGCGGTCGCAGCGATCGGCGGCCGTCAGCGGGCTCGCGGGGGTCAGAACAGTAGTCACGTCGCCTCTTCTCTAGCTCGACGAGCTGTCGTACCAGGGTCAACATCCAACCAGGCCGAAAACGTTCCCGCTCGCGGCATTTCCTCGAAAGATTTCTCGGCGAGGCGGCTGTCTGCTGGCGGTTGGCGGCGAATGTGCCGTAGTGCGTGTCTTCGTGTCGTACGGGTTCGCGCTTCTTCCAGTGTCGGTCCTCCGGCGACCGAACGCCGCTTGTTGAGGAGGACGTGCCCGGAGCCTAAAGGGTTCATGCCTGCCGCGGAACGTGATGTGTGCTTCACTCCTCCGAGGTATCGAACGGGCATACGATTCTGGATTAGGGTTTGACCGGGGACGAGGGTGGCGTTACACCGGCCTCATCAGGCATCGGTACTCTCTGGAGCGGCGACCGAGCCGTGGCGCGTCCCCTGGCGACGCCAAGACATGCCCAGAAAAATTCAGCGAGGAGCGAACCGCGTGACCGCCGACACGACCGTGCCGTCCACAGCGTTGCTGACCGGAGCAGATCGGGACGGTTCCAACTACACCGCGCGGCACCTGCTCGTCCTGGAAGGACTCGAGGCCGTCCGCAAGCGCCCCGGCATGTACATCGGCTCCACGGACAGCCGTGGCCTGATGCACTGCCTGTGGGAGATCATCGACAACTCGGTCGACGAGGCCCTGGGCGGTTACTGCGACCACATCGAGGTGATCCTGCACGACGACGCCTCGGTCGAGGTCCGGGACAACGGCCGCGGCATCCCCGTGGACGTCGAGCCCAAGACCGGCCTGTCCGGCGTCGAGGTCGTGATGACCAAGCTGCACGCCGGCGGCAAGTTCGGCGGCGGCTCCTACGCCGCCTCCGGCGGCCTGCACGGCGTCGGCGCCTCCGTGGTGAACGCCCTCTCCGCACGGCTGGACGTGGAGGTCGACCGCAACGGGCACACCCACGCGATCGGTTTCCGCCGCGGTGTCCCGGGCGAGTTCTCCGGGCGGGGCGAGAACGCGAAGTTCGAGCCCGGCAGCGGCCTGCGCAAGGCGCGCAAGATCCCCAAGAGCCGCACCGGCACCCGCGTCCGCTACTGGGCGGACCGCCAGATCTTCCTCAAGGACGCCAAGCTCTCGCTGGAGAACCTGCACCAGCGCGCCCGCCAGACCGCCTTCCTGGTGCCCGGCCTCACCATCGTGGTGCGCGACGAGTTCGGTCTCGGCGAGGGCGGCAGCAAGGGCGAGGAGTCGTTCCGCTACGACGGCGGCATCAGCGAGTTCTGCGAGTACCTCGCCTCCGACCGCCCGATCTGCGACGTGCTGCGCTTCTCGGGCCAGGGCACCTTCAAGGAGACCGTGCCGGTCCTCGACGACCACGGGCAGATGACCCCGACCGAGGTCACCCGGGAGCTCGGGGTGGACGTCGCGCTGCGCTGGGGCACGGGCTACGACACCACGCTCCGGTCGTTCGTCAACATCATCGCCACGCCCAAGGGCGGCACCCACGTGGCCGGATTCGAGCAGGCCGTCGCCCGCACGATGAACGAGGTGCTGCGCTCCAAGAAGATGCTCCGCGTCGCCGAGGACGACATCGTCAAGGACGACGCCATGGAGGGCATGACCGCGGTGGTCACGGTCCGGCTCGCCGAGCCGCAGTTCGAGGGGCAGACCAAGGAGGTGCTGGGCACCTCGGCGGCCCGCCGGGTGGTCAACCAGGTCGTCGCCAAGGAACTCAAGGCCTTCCTGACCTCGGCCAAGCGGGACGCGGCCCAGCAGGCGCGCGCGGTCCTGGAGAAGGCCGTGGCGGCCGCGCGCACCCGCATCGCGGCCCGCCAGCACAAGGACGCCCAGCGCCGCAAGACGGCCCTGGAGTCCTCCTCGCTCCCGGCGAAGCTGGCCGACTGCCGCAGCGACGACGTGGACCGCAGCGAGCTCTTCATCGTCGAGGGCGACTCCGCCCTCGGCACCGCGAAGCTCGCCCGCAACTCCGAGTTCCAGGCGCTGCTGCCCATCCGGGGCAAGATCCTCAACGTGCAGAAGTCGTCGGTCAGCGACATGCTGAAGAACGCCGAGTGCGGCGCGATCATCCAGGTCATAGGGGCCGGGTCGGGGCGCACCTTCGATATCGACGCGGCGCGCTACGGCAAGATCATCATGATGACCGACGCCGACGTGGACGGCTCGCACATCCGCTGCCTGCTGCTGACCCTCTTCCAGCGCTACATGCGTCCCATGGTCGAGGCCGGCCGGGTCTTCGCCGCGGTGCCGCCGCTGCACCGGATAGAGCTGGTCCAGCCCAAGCGCGGTCAGGACAAGTACGTGTACACCTATTCGGACCGCGAGCTGCGCGACACGCTGCTCGAGTTCGAACGCAAGGGTGTCCGGTACAAGGACTCGATCCAGCGCTACAAGGGCCTGGGCGAGATGGACGCCGACCAGCTCGCGGAGACCACGATGGATCCGCGTCACCGCACGCTGCGGCGGATCAACCTCTCCGACCTCGAGGCGGCCGAACAGGTCTTCGATCTGCTGATGGGCAACGACGTCGCCCCTCGCAAGGAGTTCATCTCCAGCTCGGCCGCGACCCTGGACCGCTCCCGGATCGACGCCTGACGGGGTCCGCTCCGCACGGCCCGCCCGTGGTCCGCCCCCGCCCGGACGTCCTTGGACGCCCGGGCGGAGGCGTGTCCGGCCCGGACCGGCTCCCACCTCGTGCATCACCCGTGCGGGAGCAACTCCTGTGGCCGTTGACCTTTCGGTCACCTGATGGGGTGAGAGATCTGCCGAAAGAGTCCGGGAAGTTCACGGTCTGTCCATCATTGTTCCTACGGCCGAATGGAGCCGTGGGACAAGGAGATCTCGGTGAACAAGCACGACGGTCGCGACACCGGAGAGGTGCGGTTCGACGACCCCTGGTACGACGCACTCGCCTTTGGCTGGAGCGAGACGGACGGCACGGGGGAGCAGGCTCCCGCGGTGCCGGCCGCGCGCCAGGCGCAGGAGGAGAGCAGCGACCGCGCGGCCGCCGACGTCTACCTGGAGGTGCAGCGCAGCGCAGCCTTCCAGGAGGTGCGCAGCCGTTACCGGAAGTTCGTGGTTCCCGCCTTCGTCTCCTTCTTCCTCTGGTACGTCGCCTACGTCGTCACCGCCACCACGGCGGCGGACTTCATGGCCACCCCGGTGGCGGGCGCGGTGAACGTGGCGATGCTCGCCGGCCTCGGTCAGTTCCTCACCACCTTCGTCCTGACCTGGGCGTACGCCCGCCACGCCCGGCTCCGGAGGGACCGTGCGGCCCTCCAGCTGCGCTGGGACACCCAGGAGCTCACCCGCGGAGCCAGGGGCGGTGCGGCATGACGGGCAACCACCAGTCCCTCGTCCTGGTCCTCTTCAGCGTCTTCGTGGCGGTCACCCTCGGCATCACCACCTGGGCCGGCCGTAACCGGCACGGCTCGACGGAGGAGTTCTACACCGGGAGCCGCCTCTTCTCCCCGGTGGAGAACGGCCTCGCCATCGCGGGCGACTACATGTCGGCCGCGTCGTTCCTCGGCATCTCCGGGCTGATCGCGCTCTTCGGCTACGACGGCATGCTCTACTCGGTCGGCTTCCTGGTCGCCTGGCTGGTCGTCCTGCTGCTGGTCGCCGAGCTGGTCCGCAACTGCGGCCGGTTCACGCTGGCCGACGTGCTCGCGGCGCGGATGCGCGAGCGTCCGGTGCGGATCGCGGCCGGCACCTCTTCGGTGATCGTCTCGGTCCTCTACCTGGTCGCCCAGATGGTCGGCGCCGGCAGCCTGGTCGCCCTGCTCCTGGGCGGCACGGGCAGCGCTGCCCAGACCTGGACGGTCATCGGTGTCGGCGCCCTCATGGTCGTCTACGTGTCCCTGGGCGGCATGCGGGCCACCACCTGGATCCAGATCGTGAAGGCCGTCCTGCTGCTGGTGGGCACGCTGGTGCTGGGCGTCCTGGTGCTGGTCCGCTTCGGCGGCGACGTCAACGCGCTGCTCAGGTCCGCCGCCGACAACAGCGGCTTCGGCGCGGCCTTCCTGGCCCCCGGCCTGGAGTACGGCGGGAGCTGGACGGACCGGCTGGACTTCATCAGTCTCGGCCTCGCCCTGGTCCTCGGCACGGCCGGCCTCCCGCACATCCTGTCGCGCTTCTACACCGTGCCCACGGCCCGCGCCGCGCGCCGCTCCGTGGTGTGGGCGATCGGCCTGATCGGCGGCTTCTACCTGATGACGATCCTGCTGGGCTTCGGCGCCGCGGCGATCGTCGGCAGCGACGAGGTTCGCGAGTCGAACGAGGCCGGCAACACCGCGGTGCCCCTGCTGGCCCTGAACCTGGGCGGCGGTCCGGACTCGACGGGCGGTCCGGTGCTCTTCGCGGTCGTGGCGGCGGTCGCCTTCGCCACCATCCTCGCGGTGGTCGCCGGCGTGACGCTCTCCTCGTCCGCGTCGGTCGCGCACGACCTGTACGCCTCGTTCCGCCGCAAGGGCGCCAAGCAGCGCAGCGAGGTGGCGGTGGCCCGGGTCGCCGCGGTGGGCATCGGCGTCGTGGCGATCGGCCTGAGCCTGCTGTCCGGAGGGCTGAACGTCGCCTTCCTGGTCGGTCTCGCCTTCGCCGTGGCGGCCTCCGCCAACCTTCCGGTGCTCCTGTTCACGCTCTTCTGGCGCCGCTTCACCACCCGGGGCGCGGTCTGGTCGGTGTACGGGGGCCTCGTCCCGGCGGTGGCGCTCGTCGTCTTCTCGCCGGTCGTCTCCGGCCGGCCGACGTCCATGTTCCCCGGCGCGGACTTCGCGTTCTTCCCCCTGGAGAACCCGGGCCTGATCTCCATCCCGCTGGGCTTCGTGGCGGGCTGGATCGGCACGGTGTCCTCCTCCGAGGAGCCGGACGAGGCGAAGCACGCCGAAACCGAGGTGCGATCGCTGACCGGAGCGGGAGCGGTCTGACCTCGCCGCCCCCCGGGGCGCCCCCTGGCCGCCTCCGGTGTGCCGAAGACCTGCCGGGAGCCCGGCGCACCCGTGCGCCGGGCTCCCGGCTGTCCGCTCCGGGCACGGCGGGTCAGGGCGTTTCGCGCACCCCGACGACGTCCATCCGGGCGGGGGAGCCGAGCGGTGCCCCGCAGCTCTGGGGGCGGGGCGGAGTGGCCGCCGTCTCGGCGACAACCACACGCCACCGGCGGCCGTCGGCGTGCGTCACGACGACCTCCCACAGCGGCGGGTCCTGCGCGGCGGCGCCTGCCGGGACCCGGTGCACGCCGGTGACGTCCAGGGCGTCCGCGGAGGTCTCCCCGATCCGGGTCCGCACGGCCAGCTCGGCCGCCTGCCCCGGCCGCGCCCAGGCCGAGCGGCCCCGGCAGTGCTCGGTGACCACCTGACCGTCCCTGGTGCGGTGCAGGATCTCCTTCACGGTGGGTGCGTCGACCCGGCCGTACGCGTAGCCGTGCGGCAGGACCAGCAGGGTGGGCGAGAAACGGTGGCCGCCGAGGTGGGTGATCTCCCAGGTGCCCGCCACGTTGGAGGCGGCCAGTTCGGCGGCGAGCGGCCGGCCCAGCAGGGCGCAGCAGCGGTCGCGCCGTCCGTTGGTGCACACGAACGCCAGGGGGAAGCCGGTGTGCGGCGCGGCGTCGGGCAGGGCGGCGTCGAAGGCCCCGGGCTCGCCGCGGCCGAGCGCCGCGAAGTCGATGTCCAGCAGTCGCTCGGGCTCGCGGGTGAGGGCGCCGTGCACCCAGTCGTTGCGGGGGGCCGTGTGCGCGGCGTACACCCGCCGCACCGGGGGAGTCCCGTGGTCCGCGTGCGGCCCGGGCCGCCGGATGAGGGCGATGCGCACCCCGCTGCCCTCCGCGGCGTCCTCCAGGGCGCGCCCCAGCGCGGGGTCCAGCCGGCTCTCCGTGAGCGCCTTGGGCCCCCAGGGACCGGGCTGCTCGATCAGCAGCCACGTCCGCGCGTGCACTGCTGTCCCGGCGATCGGCTCGTCCAGGACCCGTGACACGGTTGCGCACCTACTCACACAGGTGAGCCTAACCTGACTGGTGGGACGCGTGCGGTTCGGCGGGGCGCGTTCGGGGGACGGAAGCGGCAGCGGGCGGCTCCGGTGCGGCCCACCGTGTGCTTGTGCCGCCGGTCAGCGTTCCGCATGCGGTTCTTGTGGCGGGACCTCTCCGGCTGTCCCGTTGGCGAGCTCAGCGCCTCCGAGCAGCCAACCGCTGAGCATGACGGAAACGGCTTCCAGGGCCGCAGTTGCCGGGAGCAGCCCACCGAGTCGCAGCACGTTTGCCCGGCGGGGGGTGTGAACAAGCGTTGAGCGGTAGCCGTGTCACGGTCTTCTTATGCTGACCTGGCAGACGGAAGCGAGCAGCGTGCGCCGGGGCGCGCGGTGCGATGAGAGAGGGCGCGTCATGAGCAGTGGGACCCCGCATACCCCGCAGATTCCGGTCGTCGTACTGGCGGGGTTCCTGGGGGCGGGGAAGACCACCCTCCTGAACCACCTGCTGCACAACAGCGGCGGCAGCCGCATCGGCGTGGTGGTCAACGACTTCGGTGCCATCGAGATCGACGCCCTGGCCGTGGCGGGAGCGCTGGGCGACTCCACCGTGTCGCTGGGCAACGGCTGCCTGTGCTGCGCCGTGGACGTCGGGGAGCTGGACGAGTACCTGGGCAAGCTCGCCCGGTCCCCCTCGGGGATCGACGTGATCGTGATCGAGGCGAGCGGGCTGGCGGAGCCGCAGGAGCTGGTGCGGATGGTGCTGGCGAGCGAGCAGCCGGAGGTCGTCTACGGCGGGCTGGTGGAGGTGGTGGACGCGGCCGAGTTCGGGCAGACCCGCGAGCGTCACCCGGAGATCGACCGGCACCTGGCCCTCGCCGACCTGGTGGTGGTCAACAAGACCGACCGGGCCGAGGACGTGGAGGCCGTGCTGCGCACGGTGCGGGAGGCCGCCGACGGGGCCGCCGTGGTGCGGGCGAAGCACGGCAGGGTCGATCCGGAGTTCCTCTTCGACTGCCGGCCCTCGCAGGAGCGGGTCGGGCAGCTGTCCTTCGACGACGTGGACCTCTACGGCGACGGGGACGGCAGCGGCGGCGAGCACGGCGGAGGGGACGAGCAGCGCGCCGAGGGGAACGGGCACGGCGGGCACCTGCACGCCGGGTACGAGAGCGTGTCGTTCGCGTCGGCCCGGGCGATGGACCCGCGGCGGCTGATGCGGTTCCTCGACGAGCGGCCGGAGGGGCTGTACCGGATCAAGGGGTACGTGGACTTCGGCGCGTACGACCCGAGGAACCGCTACCTGGTGCACGCCGTGGGACGGTTCCTGCGCTTCTATCCCGAGCCGTGGGGGCGGCAGGAGGAGCGGGGGACCGCCCTGGTGCTCATCGGGGCCGGAATCGACGCGGCGGGGCTGGAGAAGGAACTCGCCGGCTGTGTGAGCGGGACGCCCGGGGAGGCGGACGAGCACGGGATGTGGGGCGTGCTGCGGTACGTGCAGGGGGAGGACGACGCGGACCTGGTCACGCCCGAGGACGACGCGGACCTGGTCACGCCCGAGGACGACGCGGACCTGGTCACGCCCGAGGACGAAGCCGAGCTGGTCGCGCCCCAGGAGTAGCCCGGGGAGGAGCCCCCGCACCGGCCGCGGTGCCGGTTGCGCCCGGGGACAGCGGAGGCCTCGAGGCCCGGGGACAGCCGAGGCCAAGGGACGGCGGAGGCCCGGAGACAGCCGAAGCCCGGGTGGCAGCGGGAACGCGGCAGGGCCCTCCGCGGAGGTGGCGGAGGGCCCTGTGGTGGCTGTCAGGTCACGCGGGACCGGCGACCACCGCGACCGTCTTCGGCAGGCCCACGCCCGAACCGTCGCGCCGCGGGTCCATCTCCGGCACCTCGGCCGGCATGCCGTTCTTCTGCGCGGCATGGGCCGGGGCCGGGCCCGCCCAGGCGAGGGAGAGGCAGTCCTCGCCCTTGAGGAAGCGCTGGCAGCGCACGCCGCCGGTGGCCCGGCCCTTGCGCGGGTACTGGTCGAACGGCGTCATCTTGGCCGTGGTCTGCACCGAGTCGTCGAGCGTGCCGCGGGAGCCGGCGACGGTCAGGACCACCGCCTCCTGGCCCGGGTCCACCGCGGTGAACGAGATGACCTTGGCGTCGTCCGTCAGTTTGATGCCGGCCACGCCGCCCGCCGGCCGGCCCTGCGGGCGGACCAGGGAGGCCTGGAAGCGCAGCAACTGGGCGTCGTCGGTGATGAAGACCAGGTCCTCCTCGCCGGTGCGCAGCTCCACCGCCCCGACGATCCGGTCGCCCTCCTTGAGGGTGATGACCTCGAGTTCGTCCTTGCCCGCCGGATAGTCCGGCACCACGCGCTTGACGATGCCCTGCAGGGTGCCGACCGCGAGACCGGGAGAGGACTCGTTCAGCGAGGTCAGGCAGATCACCGTCTCGTCGGCCTCGAGGGAGACGAACTCGGCGAGCGGCGCGCCTCCGGAGAGGTTGGGCGAGGTGCCCGCCGCGATCTCGGGGAGCAGCGGCAGGTCGACCACGTTGACGCGCAGCAGCCGCCCCGAGGAGGT
Source organism: Streptomyces fragilis (assembly GCF_003112515.1). GTDB lineage: Bacteria > Actinomycetota > Actinomycetes > Streptomycetales > Streptomycetaceae > Streptomyces > Streptomyces fragilis. The sequence continues at coordinate 92,268 of NZ_BEVZ01000002.1, forward strand.
GACCACGCCGACCTCACCGCGCGCGGTGGTGTCCACCGCGGAGACGATCACGTCGTGCTTGACCCGCTTGGCGCCCTTGAGGGCGGGGAAGGGGTCGGCGTTCGCCGTGCGGGCCAGCAGACCGGTGGAGGAGAGCAGCACCCGGCACGGGTCGTCCGCCACCTGGAGCGGCAGGGCGGCCGGGGTGTCCGCGGACTCCAGCAGCACCGTGCGCCGAGGGGTGCCGAACTTCTTCGCCACGGCCGCCAGTTCGGCGGAGACCAGCTTGCGCAGCTCGGCGTCCGAGTCCAGGATCCGGGTCAGCTCCTCGATCTCCGCGGTGAGCCGCTCCTTCTCCGCCTCCAGCTCGATGCGGTCGAACTTGGTGAGGCGGCGCAGCGGCGTGTCGAGGATGTACTGCGTCTGGATCTCCGACAGCGTGAAGCTCTCCATCAGGCGCTGCTTGGCCTGGGCGGAGTTGTCGCTGGAGCGGATCAGCCGGATGACCTCGTCGATGTCGATGAGGGCGGTCAGCAGACCCTCGACCAGGTGCAGCCGGTCGCGCTTCTTGCCGCGGCGGAACTCCGAGCGGCGGCGCACCACGTCGAAGCGGTGGTCGAGGTAGACCTCGAGGAGCTCCTTGAGCCCGAGCGTGAGCGGCTGGCCGTCCACCAGGGCGACGTTGTTGATGCCGAAGGACTCCTCCATCGGCGTCAGCTTGTAGAGCTGCTCCAGCACGGCCTCGGGGACGAAGCCGTTCTTGATCTCGATGACCAGGCGCAGGCCGTGCTCGCGGTCGGTGAGGTCCTTGACGTCGGCGATGCCCTGGACCTTCTTGGAGCTCACCAGGTCCTTGATCTTGGCGATGACCTTCTCGGGGCCCACCGAGAAGGGCAGTTCGGTGACGACCAGGCCCTTGCGGCGGGCGGTGACCTGCTCGACGGCGACCGTCGCGCGGATCTTGAAGGTGCCGCGGCCCTTCTCGTAGGCGTCACGGATCCCGGACAGGCCGACGACCCGGCCGCCGGTCGGCAGGTCCGGGCCGGGGACGTGCTTCATCAGCGCGTCGAGGTCGGCGTGCGGGTACCGGATCAGGTGCCGGGCTGCGGCGACGACCTCGCCGAGGTTGTGCGGCGGCATGTTGGTCGCCATGCCCACGGCGATGCCGGAGGCGCCGTTGACCAGCAGGTTCGGGAAGGCGGCGGGCAGCGCCACCGGCTCCCGCTCTTGGCCGTCGTAGTTGGGCTGGAAGTCGACCGTGTTCTCGTCGATCGACTCCGTCATCAGGCTCGTCGCGTCGGCCATCCGGCACTCGGTGTACCGCATGGCGGCCGGCGGGTCGTCGTTGCCGAGGGAGCCGAAGTTGCCGTGGCCGTCGACCAGCGGGACGCGCATCGAGAACGGCTGGGCGAGCCGGACCAGCGCGTCGTAGATCGAGGTGTCGCCGTGCGGGTGGAGCTTGCCCATGACCTCGCCGACGACGCGGGCGCACTTCACGTAACCGCGGTCGGGACGCAGGCCCATCTCGTTCATCTGGTAGACGATCCGCCGGTGCACCGGCTTGAGACCGTCGCGCGCGTCGGGCAGGGCGCGGGAGTAGATGACCGAGTAGGCATACTCGAGGAAGGAGCCCTGCATTTCGTCCACGACGTCGATGTCGAGGATCCGCTCCTCGAAAGCATCGTCATCGGGTCGCGCTGTCTTCGTGCTGCGGCGGGCCATCGCTGCCGGGCTCCTTCACGGTCTTGCGAGCATGAACGGGGACTGTCGCGCACCATTGTGGCCCTCGCCGCCGACACCTCGGACCGCGCCCCCGCCGGTGGCGCCCCTGGACGGGCGCCCGGAGCTCAGCCCCGGCGCAGGCTGTCGATCATTCCTCCCCATTCCTGCCCGTCCCACTCGATCACGACGGCCGAGCCGTCGGACTTCGTCTTCAGGCTCCCCTTCGTGCGGTCGGGGTCCGGCTTCGCGCAGTCCAGGGTGATCCGCGGCTTGGCGGTGCCGACGCCTTCGAGGGAGCCCGGGCAGGCGAGCTCACCGGTGGTGGTGACCGTGTCCCCGGTGATCTTCAACGTGTCGATGGGGCTGTCGTTGATGGGGCGCCAGGTGCCGTCGAGCCCCTTCTCCGGGGCCGCGGCCTCCGAGGACTTCTCGGCCGGCTGCGAGGCCTTCGGGACGGCGGTGCCCTTCGCCGCGTCGTCGGCGCCGGAGCCCGAGCAGCCGGAGAGGAGCAGAGCGCCCAGTCCCAGAAGGGCGGCGGCGGTCAAGGCCTTGCGCATGGAACGTCCTTTCACTTCATTCACGGCGGACGACGCCGGTCGGTGGACGGCGCCCATCCCAGCACACCCGCCCGTCCCGGGGCGATCGGGGTCGCGGGGCGGACTATCCCCGGATCGGGCGGCAATGCGACGTATCGGGAACCTCACGGCAACCGTCCCAGGTTGCATAGAGTGACAGGCAGTCCGGACAGACAAGTTTCAGGCGAGCGAAGGGACGTACATGCCCATGGGTCACACGGCCACAGCCGAGGCAGGCTCAGGAGGCCTCACAGCTACCGAGCACCGCCTTGCCAACGGGCTCCGCGTGGTGCTCTCGGAGGATCACCTGACCCCGGTCGCCGCGGTGTGCCTCTGGTACGACGTCGGCTCCCGGCACGAGGTCCAGGGCCGCACGGGCCTCGCCCACCTCTTCGAGCACCTGATGTTCCAGGGCTCGGCCCAGGTGAAGGGCAACGGTCACTTCGAGCTGGTGCAGGGGGCCGGAGGTTCCCTCAACGGCACCACCAGCTTCGAGCGCACCAACTACTTCGAGACGATGCCGGCCCACCAGCTGGAGCTCGCGCTCTGGCTGGAGGCCGACCGGATGGGCTCCCTGCTCACCGCCCTCGACGACGAGTCGATGGAGAACCAGCGCGACGTCGTCAAGAACGAGCGCCGCCAGCGGTACGACAACGTCCCCTACGGCACGGCCTTCGAGAAGATCTTCGCGCTGGCCTACCCCGAGGGCCACCCGTACCACCACACCCCGATCGGCTCCATGGCCGACCTGGACGCCGCCACCCTGGAGGACGCCCGTGCGTTCTTCCGCACCTACTACGCGCCCAACAACGCGGTGCTGTCGGTGGTCGGCGACATCGACCCGGAGCAGACCCTCGCCTGGATCGAGAAGTACTTCGGCTCCATCGCCTCCCACGACGGCAAGCCCGCCCCGCGGGACGGAGCGCTGCCGGAGGTCATCGGCGGGGAGATCCGCGAGGTGGTCCGCGAGGAGGTCCCGGCCCGCGCCCTGATGGCCGGCTACCGCCTGCCCGAGGACGGCACCCGCGCCTGCGACGCCGCCGACGTGGCGCTGACCATCCTCGGCTACGGCGAGTCCTCCCGCCTCTACAACCGCCTGGTGCGCCGCGACCGCACCGCGGTGACGGCCGGGTTCGGCCTGCTGCGACTGGCCGGCGCCCCCTCGCTGGGCTGGCTGGACGTCAAGACCTCCGGCGACGTCGAGGTGCCGGTGATCGAGGCCGCCGTCGACGAGGAGCTCGCCCGGCTCGCCGCCGAGGGCCCGACGGCCGAGGAGATGGAGCGCGCCCAGGCCCAGCTGGAGCGCGAGTGGCTGGACCGCCTCGGTACGGTCTCCGGCCGCGCCGACGAACTGTGCCGCTACGCCGTCCTGTTCGGCGACCCGCAGCTCGCGCTGACCGCCGTGGAGCGGGTGCTGGAGGTGACGGCGGAGGAGGTCCAGGAGGTCGCCAAGAACCGCCTGCGCCCCGACAACCGCGCGGTCCTGGTGTACGAACCGATCACTCCCGAGGGCGCGGACGCCGACGGCGACGAGGACGAAGAGGAGGAGGCCAAGTGACCGACCTGGCCACGATGGAGTTCCACCCCCGGCCGCAGGCCGGCGAGCCCAAGCCGTGGGCCTTCCCCGCGCCCGAGCGCGGCGCCCTCGACAACGGGCTGACGGTCCTGCGCTGCCACCGCCCCGGCCAGCAGGTCGTGGCCGTCGAGGTGCTGCTCGACGCCCCGCTGGACGCCGAGCCGGCCGGGCTGGACGGCGTCGCCACCATCATGGCGCGCGCCTTCGCCGAGGGCACCGACAAGCACTCCGCCGAGGACTTCGCCGCCGAACTCGAGCGCTGCGGCGCCACGCTGGACATGCACGCCGACCACCCCGGCGTGCGGGTCTCCCTGGAGGTGCCCGCCTCCCGGCTGCCCAAGGCGCTCGGTCTGCTGGCCGACGCGCTGCGCGCCCCGGCGTTCGCCGAGGACGAGGTCTCCCGCCTGGTGCGCAACCGGCTGGACGAGATCCCGCACGAGCTGGCCAACCCGGCCCGCCGCGCCGCCAAGGAGCTCTACAAGGAGCTCTTCCCGGCGAACTCGCGGATGGCGCGCCCCCGTCAGGGCACCGAGGAGACCGTCGAGAAGATCGACGCGGCCGCCGTGCGCGCCTTCTACGACCGGCACGTCCGCCCGGCCACCTCGACCGCCGTCGTGGTCGGCGACCTCACCGGCGTCGACCTCGACGCCCTGCTGGCCGAGACCCTGGGCGCCTGGAAGGGCTCCCCGGCCGCCCCGCGCCCGGTGCCGGCGGTGTCGTCCGACGACACCGGCCGCGTGGTGATCGTGGACCGTCCCGGTTCCGTGCAGACGCAGTTGCTGATCGGCCGCACCGGCCCGGACCGCCACGACCGGGTCTGGCCGGCCCAGGTGCTCGGCACCTACTGCCTGGGCGGCACGCTCACCTCCCGCCTGGACAAGGTGCTGCGCGAGGAGAAGGGCTACACGTACGGCGTGCGCGCCTTCGGGCAGGTCCTGCGCTCCGCCCCCGACGGTTCGGGCGCCGCGCTGCTGGCCGTCAGCGGCTCGGTGGACACCCCCAACACCGGCCCCGCGCTGCAGGACCTGTGGCAGGTGCTGCGCACCCTCGCCGAGGGCGGCCTGACCGACGCCGAGCGGGACACCGCCGTGCAGAACCTGGTGGGCGTGGCCCCGCTGAAGTACGAGACGGCGGCCGCGGTCGCGGGCACGCTGGCCGACCAGGTGGAGCAGCACCTGCCGGACGACTTCCAGGCGACGCTCTATCAGCAGCTCGTCGCCACCGGCACGGTGGAGGCCACCGCGGCCGTGGTGAACGCCTTCCCGGTGGACCGTCTGGTGACGGTCCTGGTCGGCGACGCCGCGCAGATCGCCGGCCCGGTGCGTGAGCTGGGCATCGGCGAGGTCACGGTGGTGAGCGCCGAGTAGCGGCCCGCGGAGGGCGGGTTCGGGCCCCGGTGCGCCTTACGGCCGCCGGGGCCCGCTTCGTTCACCCGTGTTCGCCCGCGTTCGATGCGCGTAGATGCGTCCGGTTTTGCCCTGTGGCATGCGCTACAAAAGTCTTGATCCGTTTGTTATCCGAATGATCACCCAACTAGCTTCGATCCGGCTGCCCGCCACACCTGTGCTCCGCACCCGCGGCGCCGGGCAGTCATCGCCTAATCCCCGTACGGCGCGAGCCAGGGGAGCCGGGGACCCACACGAGCGGTACCCCTGGGGTGAATCGGGCGCCTTCCGCACCGCGGGAGGAACCCGTAGGAGACCTTCCTGCTCCGAACCCGACAGCTAACCCGGCCGGCGAGAGGGAAGGAAAGGACTCAGCCACTTCATGGCGTTCAACTGCGCCTCCGGCAGGCATCGTCGTCCCGGCCGGACCAGCCGCACCACCGCCGGCCTGGCGGGCCTCGCCGCCCTCACCACCACCGGCGTCGTCGGCACCCTGGCAACCCCCGCCACCGCCGCGGAGGCCCCCGCCGAGACCAGCGGCCTGCTTCCGGTCGTCACCATCGGCGACCGCGTGGCCGAACAGATCGACGAGCAGGCCGAGGCCCAGGAGCGGGCCGCCGTCGAGGCCGCCGCCCGTGCCGCGGCCGCCGAGAAGGCCCGCGCCGAGCGCGAGGCCGCCGAGGAGCGCGCCGCCCGCGAGGCCGAGCGCGAGCGGCTCCGCCGCCTCAACATGTTCGTCAGCCCGATCGCCGGGTCGTACGTCTCCACCTCCTACCAGGCCGGCGGCGGCATCTGGTCCTCCGGGAGCCACACCGGCATCGACTTCCACGCCGCCTCCGGCACCCCGGTGCGGTCCGTGGGCCGCGGCACCGTCGTCGAGGCCGGCTGGGGCGGCGCCTACGGCTACCAGGTCGTCATCAAGATGCACGACGGCACGTACACCCAGTACGGCCACCTGTCCTCGGTCAGCGTGGCCGTCGGCCAGGCGGTGACCCCGAGCACCCACATCGGCCGCTCCGGCGCCACCGGCAACGTCACCGGCCCGCACCTGCACTTCGAGGCCCGCAGCGGCGCGGAGTACGGCAGCGACATCGACCCCGTCGCCTACCTCCGCTCCCACGGCGTGAACCTCTGACGCCGTGAACCTCTGACGCCGTCCACGCGAAAGCCCTCCGCCCGGTTTCCGGGACGGGGGGCTTTTTCGTCGTTCCGGACGGTATCCGGGCGCACCGGGCGGGGGAGCGGCCGAAAATTCCCTCTCCCGTGCGACTTCCCGTCGGAAATTCACGCCCATTGCCTTAGAGTCGCCTTATTCATCGAGGCGGAGGTCGGCATGCGTATTCCCGCGCATTCGGTATGCACGGCGATCCGGGACGACATCGTCGCCGGGGTCCACGAGCGCGGGAGCCGGCTGACCGAGGAACTCCTCGCCCGCCGCTACGGCGTCTCCCGCGTCCCGGTGCGCGAGGCGCTGCGCACCCTGGAGGCCGAGGGGTTCGTGGTCACCCGGCGGCACGCCGGGGCCTGCGTGGCGGAGCCGACCGAGCAGGAGGCGGCCGACCTGCTGGAGATGCGGCTGCTGCTGGAGCCGCTGGGCGCCGCGAGAGCCGCCCAGCGGCGCACCGAGGCCCACCTGAAGGTGCTCCGAGGCCTGGTCAGGCTGGGTCAGGAGCGGGCCCGGCGAGGGTACGGGGAGGAATTGCGGTCGTTGGGCGGCTGGTTCCACGAGACGCTGGCCCAGGCCTGCGGGAGCGCCGCGCTGACCGCCACGCTCACCCAGTTGCGGCACAAGATCGCCTGGATGTACGCGCTCGATCCGCTGCCCGCGCCCGTCGAGACCTGGGCCGAGCACGGCGCCATCGTGGACGCCGTGGCCCGGGGTGACGGCGAGCGTGCCCGGCAGGTGACCGCCCTGCACACCGAACGCTCGGCCGTGCTGTACCGGCTGCGCATTCCCGGCCAGAACCGCGGGGCGGCGGCGCGCCCGGACGGCGTGAGGACCTCGCAACATGCCGTAAACATGAATGGCCTCCGCAATTAACAAGGGGGCCGTATACAAGAGGCGGGAACAATTCCCGTCCGGTCGTCCGGCGTTCCTTTCCGGCGGGTCGGACGATTTCGACTGTGCGCTGCATTTACGCCGGTGGTGCATTCACGCCGATGGTGCATTCGTGCCGGGCGGTGATTCATGCCGGGCGGCGCATTGCGGGCACGGCGCATATCGGCCGCGGCCCCCGTTCCCGTCCCGCTCACAGCTCCGCCTCACCCGGTCGCTCCGGACGGTCCACGGAGAGCAGGTCCGCCAGTTCCCCGAGCAGCCTCTCGGCGCTCTCGGCCCCCGTGCCGGCCGCGCCGGCGCCCTCGCAGGAGAGCACCACCTCCTCGCCGCGGCGCACCCCCAGCCCCAGCACCCCGAGGATCGACGCGGCGTTCACCGGCCCCGTCCCCGCGCCGTCCGCCCGGGCCACCCGTACCGGCAGCCCGGAGTCCCGCACGGCCCGTACGAAACGTGCGGCCGGCCGCGCGTGCAGACCTTGCGGCGCCGCCACCCTGACCCGGCGTTCGGGCATCTCCGGTACCTCCTGTCCTCACCGTCACCGTCACCGTCCGCGTGCTTCATGCGCATCGCCCCGCACCCCGTTCGGGGCCGGGAGCCGTAGGCTTGCCGCATGCAGAGCCCGTCGGACCGTCACGAGTACCCCGCACACTGGGAAGCCGACGTGGTGCTCCGCGACGGCGGCATCACCCACGTCCGGCCCATCACCGCGGACGACGCGGAGCGCCTGGTCAGCTTCTACGAGCAGGTCTCCGACGAGTCGAAGTACCTGCGCTTCTTCTCGCCGTACCCGCGCCTGTCCGCCAAGGACGTGCACCGCTTCACCCACCACGACTACGTGGACCGGGTCGGCCTCGCCGCCACCGTGGGCGGCGAGTTCATCGCCACCGTCCGCTACGACCGGGTCGACGCCGCCGGCATGCCCGCCTCCGCGCCCGCCGACGAGGCCGAGGTCGCCTTCCTGGTCCAGGACGCGCACCAGGGCCGCGGGGTCGCCTCCGCGCTGCTGGAGCACATCGCCGCGGTGGCCCGGGAGCGGGGCGTGCGCCGCTTCGCCGCCGAGGTGCTGCCGGGCAACACCAAGATGATCAAGGTGTTCACGGACGCCGGGTACGCGCAGAAACGCAGCTTCGAGGAGGGCGTGGTCCGCCTCCACCTCGACCTCGAACCCACCGGCCGCTCGCTCGCCGTCCAGCAGGCCCGTGAACAGCGTGCCGAGGCGCGCTCCGTGCGCCGGCTGCTCGCGCCCGGGTCGGTGGCCGTGATCGGAGTGAGCCGCTCGCCCGGCGGCGTCGGCCGCGGCGTGCTGGAGCACCTGCGCGAGGGCGGCTTCACCGGCTCGTTGCACGCCGTCAACGCCTCCTTCCCCGAGGACCTCGCCGACGTCGACGGCGTCCCCGCGCGCCGTTCGCTGGCCGAGATCGACGGACCCGTCGACCTCGCCGTGGTGGCCGTGCCCGCCGACCGGGTGCCCGAGGTGGTCGACGAGTGTGGGGCGCACGGCGTGCAGGGGATGGTGGTGCTCTCCGCCGGGTACGCCGAGCTCGGACCCGAAGGGCTCGAACGGCAGCGCCAACTCGTGCGCCGGGCACGCGCGTTCGGCATGCGCGTGATCGGCCCCAACGCGTTCGGCGTGGTGAACACCGCCGACGGGGTCCGCCTCAACGCCTCCCTCGCCCCCGAGATGCCCCGGGCCGGACGGATCGGCCTGTTCACCCAGTCCGGGGCCATCGGCGTCGCCCTGCTGTCCCGCCTGCACCGGCGCGACGGCGGGGTCACCGGCGTCACCGGCGTCTCCACCTTCGTCTCGGCGGGCAACCGCGCCGACGTCTCCGGCAACGACGTGCTGCAGTACTGGTACGACGACCCGGAGACCGACGTCGCGCTGATGTACCTCGAATCCATCGGCAACCCGCGGAAGTTCAACCGCCTCGCGCGGCGCACCGCCGCCGCCAAGCCGCTCGTCGTGGTGCAGGGCGCGCGGCACAGCGGCGTGCCGCAGGGGCACGCCGTGCGCGCGACCCGGCTGCCGCACGACACCGTCTCCGCGCTGCTGCGCCAGGCCGGGGTGATCCGCGTCGACACCATCACCGAACTGGTCGACGCCGGGCTGCTGCTGGCCCGCCAGCCGCTGCCGGCCGGGCCGCGGGTGGCGATCCTCGGCAACTCCGAGTCGCTGGGCCTGCTCACCTACGACGCCTGCCTCGCCGAGGGCCTCGAGCCGCTGCGCCCGCTGGACCTCACCACGGCCGCCACCCCGGACGACTTCCACCGGGCGCTCTCCCGCGCCCTGGCCGACCCGGGCTGCGACGCCGTGGTCGTCACCGCCATCCCGCGCATCGACGAGGCGACCGGCGTCGGCGGCGCGGCAGCCGATGCGGAACTCGCCGAGGCGCTGCGCAGCGCGGGGGCGCAGGCGCCCGACAAGCCCGTCCTGGTGGTGCACGTCGAGCTCGGCGGTCTCGCCGAGGCGCTCTCCGCCGCCGCGGTCACCGCGCCCCGGCCCCTCTCCGGCGAGGGAGCCCGGCTCGCCGGAGAGGCCGCACCGCCGCGGACCCCGGCGGACGCGGAGGCCGGGGGAACGAAGCCCGACGAGACGCGCCAGCGGCTGATCCCCGCCTACCCCGCCGCCGAGCGCGCGGTCCGCGCCCTCGCCGAGGCGGTCCGTTACGCCGACTGGCGCCGGTCGGCCGCGGACTCCGGGAGGGTGCCGGAGTTCGAGGACATCGACGAGAAGGAGACCGCGGCCTTCGTCGAGACCCTCCTCGCCCGCACCGCCGTCACCGCCCCGGCCGAGGGAAGCGGCCCGGACGCCCGCATCGCCGTCCCGGACACCCGCATCGCCGTCCCGGACGCCCGGCCGGCCGTCCCGGACGCCCGGACCGCCGTCGCGTACCCCCGGATCCCAGGGCCGGACGCCGTCCCCGGAGCCCTGGGCCCCGACCTCGGTCCCGAGGACACCCGCGCCCTGCTGCGCCGCTACGGCATCCCGGTGCGCCGCGCCGTCCCCGCGCCCACCGCGGACGAGGCCGTCGCCGCCGCCGGACGGCTCGGCTTCCCGGTGGCGCTCAAGACCACCGCCCCCCACCTGCGGCACCGCGCCGACCTCGGCGGCGTCCGCCTCGACCTCGCCGACGAGGAGCAGGTGCGCCGCGCCTTCGCCGAGCTGGCCGAACTGTTCGGCGGGGCCGACGAGGTCCGGCCGGTGGTCCAGCAGATGGCGCCGCGCGGCGTGGACACCGTGGTGCGCGCGGTCATCGACCCCGCCGCCGGGCCGGTCCTCTCCTTCGGCCTGGCCGGCGCCCCCTCCCAGTTGCTGGGCGACCTCTCGCACCGGCTGATCCCGGTCGCCGACCGGGACGCCGCCTCGATGATCCGTTCGGTGCGCACCGCCCCGCTCCTGTTCGGCTGGCGCGGAGCCGCCCCCGTGGACACCGACGCCCTGGAACAGCTGCTCCTGCGGGTGTCCCGGCTGGTGGACGACCACCCGGAGGTGGTGGCCGTCACGCTGGAGCCCGTGGTCGTCGCCCCCCGCGGCGTGAGCGTGCTCGGCGCCTCGGTACGGCTGGCGCCGCCGCCCGCCCGTGACGACCAGGGACCGCGTACGCTGCCGGAGTACTGACCGGCCGGGCCCAGGACCCCGCGGGGACGGACCGGAGCGCTCCAGGGCGGTCCGGACAGTCCGTGCGCCGCCGTAGGATGGACGGCATGGCCAAGACCAGTACGACGACCCAGGGGCTGCGCGCGGCGATCGAGCGCAGCGGCTACTACCCGGCCCTCGTGGCCGAGGCGGTGGAGTCCGCCGTGGGCGGCGAGCCCGTCCGGTCGTTCCTGGTCCATCAGGAGACCACGTTCGACGCCAACGAGGTCCGCCGCCACGTGACGGTGCTGGTGCTCACCGGCAACCGTTTCATCGTCAGCCACACCGACGAGCAGAACGCCGACAGCACCTCGCCCTCCCCGTACGCGACGACGTCCACCGAGTCGGTGAAGCTGGAGAAGATCGCCTCCGTGGTGGTCAGCCGCGTCGTCGCCGACCCGGAGACGTACACGCCGGGCCGGATGCCCCGCGAGGTCGTGCTGACCATCGGCTGGGGCGCGGTCGCCCGCATCGACCTGGAGCCCGCCGCCTGCGGCGACCCCAACTGCGACGCCGACCACGGCTACACCGGCAGCTCCACCGCCGACGACCTCACCCTGCGCGTCAGCGAGGCCGGGGACGGCCCGGAGACGGTCGCCCAGGCCCTCGCCTTCGCCCAGGCGCTCTCCGAGGCGATCGCGGACACCGCCCGCTGATGTCCCACGCCGCATGGGACGACTGGGAGCGGGCCACCGCCGCCTCCGCCCCCGGCCATCCGGAGCCGTTGCCCCTGTCCTCCGCGCCCGTCCCGCAGTACGGCAGCGGATCGCTGGCCGACCTGCTGCCCACCCTGGCCGCCGGGATGGGCGTGCCGGACGTCGCGGCCGCCATACCGGAGCTGGCGCCGGCCGACCGGGCCTGCGTCTTCCTGATCGACGGCCTCGGCTGGGAGCAGCTGAAGGCGCACCCGGACGAGGCGCCCTTCATGACGTCCCTGCTGGCCTCCTCGCGCGGCGGCACCGGCCGCCCGCTGACGGCCGGCTATCCCGCCACCACCGCCACCTCCCTGGCGTCGGTCGGCACCGGCCTGCCGCCGGGGGCCCACGGCCTGCCGGGCTACACGGTCCGCAACCCGGAGACCGGCGAGCTGATGAACCAGCTCCGCTGGAACCCGTGGACGTCCCCCGCGGACTGGCAGCCCCACCCCACCGTCTTCCGGATGGCGGAGGCGGCCGGCGTGCACACCGCGCAGGTGTCGTCGCCGGCCTTCGCCTCCACCCCGCTCACCCAGGTCGCGCTCAGCGGCGGCACCTTCCACGGCCGCCTCGCCGGCGAGGAGCGGATGGACCTCGCGGCCGAACAGCTCGCCGCGGGCGACCGCGCCCTGGTCTACACGTACTACTCCGAGGTGGACGGCGCCGGGCACCGGTTCGGCGTCGACTCCGACACCTGGCGCGGGCAGCTCGGCTACGTCGACCGGCTGGTGCAGCGCCTCGCCGAGCAGTTGCCGGCCCGCAGCGCCCTCTACGTCACCGCCGACCACGGCATGATCGACGTGCCCTTCGACGAGGAGCACCGCATCGACGTCGACGAGGACTGGGAGCTCAAGGCGGGCGTCGCCCTGCTGGGCGGCGAGGGCCGCGCCCGGCACGTCTACGCGGTGCCGGGTGCGGCCGGCGACGTCCTCACCGTGTGGCGCGAGGTCCTCGGCGAGCAGTTCTGGATCGCCTCCCGGGACGAGGCGATCGAGGCCGGCTGGTTCGGCCCGCGGATCGACGAGCGGGTGTACGCCCGCCTCGGCGACGTGATCGCGGCCGCCCGGGACGACGTCCTGCTGATCGCCTCCCGGCGTGAGCCGAAGGAGTCGCTGATGACCGGGAACCACGGCTCGATGACCCCGGCCGAGCAGCTCGTCCCGCTCCTGGAAGTCCGCACCTGACGGCCGCACGCCGTCCCCCGTTCCCCCGCCTCCCCATCTCCTCGCCCCCCGCCACCGTCCCCCTTCCCGGCGCGCCGACCTGACCGAAAGGCCCTCGACCTGTCATGCCAGAGCTGGTGTTCTTCTCCGGGACGATGGACTGCGGCAAGTCGACCGACTCTCTTGGGTATTCGCCACAGGTTGGTCGGGCGGCGGACGGTGCTGGCCGGTTGGGCTGCGGTCTTGTCCGCGCTGACGGCGTTGTCCACGTAGGTTCGTCGGGGAAGGACCCGCGTTGCTGATGTCTGAGTTGGTCTTCTTCTCCGGAACGATGGACTGTGGAAAGTCAACTTTGGCGCTACAAATAGCACATAATCGTTCCGCTCGCGGGCTGGAGGGGCTGATCTTCACCCGTGACGACCGGGCAGGTGAGGGCAAGTTGTCGTCGCGTCTGGGGCTGGTGACCGACGCGGTCGAGGCGGGGTCCGGGTTCGACCTGTACGGGCACGTGGTGGACCGGCTCCAGCGCGGTGGCCGGGTCGACTACGTGATCGCGGACGAGGCGCAGTTCCTCGCCCCCGAGCAGGTCGACCAGCTCGCGCGGATCGTGGACGACCTGGAGATGGACGTCTACGCCTTCGGCATCACCACCGACTTCCGCACCCGTCTCTTCCCCGGTTCGCAGCGGCTGATCGAACTCGCCGACCGGGTCGAGACGTTGCAGGTCGAGGCGCTGTGCTGGTGCGGCGCCCGGGCCACGCACAACGCGCGCACGGTGGGCGGCGTGATGGTGGTCGAGGGCGAGCAGGTCATGGTGGGCGACGTCGCCAACCAGCCCGACGAGATCGGCTACGAGGTCCTGTGCCGGCGTCACCACCGCAAGAGGATGACCAGTGTGACGGCACAGGCGGGGACGCTGTCGCCGGACGTGCTGCCTGTAGGTTCTGCCGACTGCCTTTGAGGATGATGCGTGGGCGTCAGACTCCAAGAGCGGAACCATTGGACTGGTTGTCCGTCCCGGTCGATACGCCCTTCCGGGCCGCACGGAACCGACCCCAGGCCCTGATCCAGCTTCGCGCGATTGCGCGTTCCCCCGATCCGGTCGTCAGGCCACGGCCGGGTAGGGCTTGGCCGTGAGGCCGCCGAGCCAGGGACCCTGGAGGTGTTCGGCGCGCAGCCCGGTGCCCGTGACTGCCTGAGCGGCGAGCAGAGCGAGGGCGCCCTCGCTGGGGGCGACTGATGCCGGGTGCTCCGGGGGCGTGTGGTCGTCAGGGAATCCCTCCTCGTGCAGGACCTGCCGGGTGCGGTCACCGAAGTGGCCCCAGCGACGGTTGGCGAGCGGTTCCATGCCGCCGACGGGACTAGGGGGTGTCTGACCAATGCCCGCGGCGTCGCGGCGTCTGACACGCACGCTCGCGGCGTTGCCGAACCGCCCTGGCAGCTCCGCTACGAGGGCGCCGGTGCCTTGCGATCGCACGCACCGGACGCCGCTCCTTCTCCCGCGCTCATCGGTCGGACACTCCCTAGCTGTATTGCCTAGCGCGTTCCCGGAAGACGACCTGCGCCTTGTTCGGGGCCGAGGAGGCGGTGCAAGCGGGCGCCTTCGGTGAGGCGAGCAGCTCGAGAACGTCCGGGTGGGTGCCGACCCAGGTGCCGCCGATCTCCGGCTGAGGTTCGTCTCCGGGCCGGGCCGCCCTCGCCCACGGTGGTACAGCCCACGGTGGGAGAGCTCGCGGCGGGGAAGAGGCCGCGGGTACCATCCTCCAGGTCCCGCAACGGGCACCCGCACGACGCGACACAGGGAGCATGACATGACGGACGCCGAGCGGCCCGGTACCGGGGACCCGATCCGGATCTTCCTGCTGGACGACCACGAGGTGGTACGGCGAGGGGTGCGCGACCTGCTGGACGACGAGCCGGACCTGTCCGTGGTGGGCGAGGCCGGCACGGTCGAACAGGCGCTGATACGCGTACCGGCCCTGCGACCGGACGTCGCCGTGCTCGACGTGCGTCTCCCGGACGGCGACGGGGTGACCGTCTGCCGCGAACTGCGGTCGCGCATGCCCGAGCTGGCTTGCCTGATGCTGACCTCGTTCGACGATGAGGAGGCGCTGCTGGACTCGATCATGGCGGGCGCGTCCGGTTATGTTCTGAAACAGATCCAGGGCTCCGACCTGCTGTCGGCCGTGCGCGCGGTCGCCCGGGGCCAGTCGCTGCTCGACCCGAGCGCCACCGCCAGGCTGATGGCCCGCCTGCGGAGCGGACCGGAGAAGAAGGAGGAGGAGCAGCAGGACGAGCTGGCGGGGCTGACCGAGCGGGAGCGGGAGATCCTGGCCCTCATCGGCGACGGGCTCACCAACCGGCAGATCGGCCAGCGGCTCTACCTCGCCGAGAAGACGGTGAAGAACCACATCTCCCGACTGCTCGCGAAGCTCGGCGTCGAGCGGCGCATCCAGGCCGCCGTCATCGCCACGCAGGCGAAGGACCGCCTGCGGCAGCGGACCGACTGACCCCACCGCACCCGGCGGCCGCCGAGGCCGGGGACCCCGGGCCCACGGGCAGGACCCCCGGGCCCACGGGCGGGGACCCTCGGCCGTCGAGGTGGGACCAGTGGCCCCTGCCGACGGTGGGGTGGTGAAGCGAAGACTCGGAGGAGTCTGAAGGAGGTCCCCATGACCCGCACCATCACCGTCGGCCTGGACGGCTCACCGGAGAGCCTGGCCGCCGCCGACTGGGCTGCCCGCGAGGCGCTCCGGCGTGACCTGCCCCTGCTGCTGGTCAACGCCGAGGACTGGCAGCCGGCCGTCCACGTCTCCGTGACCCTGGCTGCGCCGATGCCGCCGAGTGACCTGCGGCAGGCCTACTCCGCGCGGCTCCTCGACGAGGCGCGCACCTATCTCGTCCGCCGTCACCCCGAGCTGCGGGTCGAGAGCCGGCAGACCACCGGACAGCCTGTCTCGTCGCTGCTGGATGCCGCGGAGGACGCCGAGCTCCTGGTGCTGGGCTCGCGTGGTCTGGGGAGGATCGCCGGATTCCTGCTCGGTTCCTTCTCCCAGGCGGTGCTGGCCCGCAGCGAGCGGCCGGTGGTCGTCGTGCGGCCGGGCGTGTACGCGGAGGAACCGGCGGAGCGGCCGGCGGGCGACGGAGCCGGCGTCCCGGCCACGGGGGAGATCGTCCTGGGCCTTGACCTGGAGAAGCCCGGTGACGAGGTGATCGCCTATGCCTTCGAGGCCGCCGCACGGAGCGGGGCGCCCCTGCGGGTCGTGCACGGCTGGACGATCCCGCCCTACTTCTACGGCGGAGACCTCATGCCCGAGATGCGCGAGGGCATGGCCGCGCGGGCTCCGCGCGAGCTGTCCGAGGTGCTGCGGCCGTGGCGGGAGAAGTTCCCCGACGTCGAGGTGATCGCGCAAGCCGTCGTCGGCGGAGCCGGATCCCACCTGATCGAGGCGTCGGGCGACGCGGCGCTGGTCGTCGTCGGCCGTCGGATCCGCCGGGCGGCGGCCGGCGCCCACATCGGCCCGGTCGCCCAGGCACTGCTGCACCACGCCGCCGCCCCGGTGGCCGTGGTTCCGCACGACTGACCGGCGTTCCGGCCGCACACGAGATCGACCAGGGGTGACGGGGGAGGGCCGTCGGGCCGCCACGCCCGCGCGGGCCGGACGCCGCATGGCCGAGGACCGCCCGCGCCGGGGACCCTTGCCCTCACCGTGCCGGCGCCGGACCTGCTGCCGGCCCGGCCCGCGCGAACTCGCCAGTGGTCCCACGCCGCACGGTGACCAGCCCACAGGCCGAGCCCGAGCCCTGCGGGCCTGGCGTCGGACGAACGCCTGCCGCGGCCCCGACGACACCCGCCCCGGACGTCGTCTACGCCCACCCGTCCACGCCTTCCCCGACCCCGCCCACCCCCAGCCCGACCCTCGCGCCGCCCGGCCCCGCCGGGCGGCGCTTCACGTTGTGGCGGGGCCGGCCCGGCGCGTGAGTGCGCCGAACGTCCCGGCCGGCAAGGGACGTTCAGCACCCCGCCGTGGCCCCTGCGGCACCCGGTGCGAGGAGCGGACGGGCGGGAGAGTGAGTGGCGTCAGGAACGACCGGACCCCACGAAGGGAAACCCATCATGGCCGTGCACCAGCACACGAACGGCAGCGCCGGCCGGCACCTGCCGTCCCTGCGCCGCCGCCGGAACTCCGCCGCCTCCGGCACCGCCCCGGCGGCACGCACCGAAGCGCGCGTCGAGGTGCTCACCGCACGGGCCTACGCCTTCGCCGCGGCCCGCGTGCTGATGGGCTTCGTCTTCCTGTGGGCCTTCCTCGACAAGACCTTCGGCCTCGGCTACGCCACCCCGTCCGGCAAGGCATGGGTCGACGGCGGTTCGCCCACCGAGGGTTTCCTGGGCCATGTCTCCGTCGGGCCGATGGAGACCACCTTCCACGCGTGGGCCGGAGCCGCCTGGGCGGACTGGCTGTTCATGCTGGGCCTGCTGGGCATCGGCCTCGCGCTGACCGCCGGAGTCGCGATGCGCCTCACGGCCCTCGCCGGGACCGTGATGATGGCGCTGATGTGGGTGGCCGAGTGGCCGCCCGCCCAGTACCTGTCGGACGGCTCCCCGAGCATGTCGACGAACCCGTTCGTCGACTACCACCTGATCTACGCGCTGCTGCTCGTCGCCCTGGCCGCCGCCTCCGCAGGCGACGCCCTCGGCCTCGGCCGGCTGTGGGCCCGGCTCCCCGTCGTCCGCGACCACGGGTGGCTGCGCTGAACCCCGCCGGTGCGGTGGAGAGGGCACGGCCCACCGCACCGGCCCGTCACACCGGCCCGTCACACCGGTCCGCCGACCGGAACACCCGTACAGAACACGCACCACACCTTCAGGAGGTGGGCTCCATGCCCGGAACGATCATTGTGGGATTCGACGGCTCGGCCGAGAGCCGCGCCGCCGCGGACTGGGCCGCCCGGGAGGCCGCGCTGCGCGGCTCGGAGGTGAGGCTGGTCCACGTCCGGCAGCCGATGCCCGAGCCGATGGGCGAGTCCCTGCGCCAGGCGCTCGAGACGCACCGCCACTGGGCGGAACGTCTGCCCCGCGAGGCCGCCCAGGACCTGAAGGCCAGGTACCCCGGTGTCGAGGTGGGCACCGAGCAGCCGAGCGGCTCCTCGGGAGAACTGCTCGTCGACGCCGCCCGTGGCGCGGAGCTGCTGGTCCTCGGATCCCGGGCGCTCAGCGGGATCGGCGGCTTCCTCGTCGGGTCCGTCGGCCGCTCCGTCGTCGGTCGTACCGGGACACCCGTGATCCTGGTCCGGGCCGGGGAAAAGGCCGCCGACGAGCACATCGAGGACGCCACCGGCAGGCCGTCCGAGGCCACCGGCTTCCGGCCCGTCGTGCTGGGACTGGCCACGGGCGGCCCCGACGAGAAGCTGATGACCTTCGCCTTCGAGGAGGCGCTGCGCCGACGGGCCCCGCTCGTGGTCGTCCAGGGCTGGAACCTGGCGCCCTACTACGTGTACAGCGCCTCTCCCGCGGTCGTGCCCTTGGAGGACATCACCCGGGAGCAGGCCGCCGCGCTCAGCGAGACGCTCCGGCCGTGGCGCGAGAAGTACCCGGACGTCGAGGTCGTCGAGGCGTGCCGCCTGGGCAGCCCCGCTGAGCACCTGATCGACGCCTCCGACGAGGCCTCGCTGGTCGTCGTAGGCCGCCGGATCCGCCGCGGCCCGCTGGGCGCGCACATCGGGTCCGTCGCCCAGGCGGTCATGCACCACGCCGTCGCACCCGTCGCCGTCGTCCCCCACGACTGACGCGGCCGGCAAGTAAGGAGAGAGAACCATGAAGGCAGCAGTGGTCAAGGAGTTCGGGGCGCCGCTCGTCATCGAGGAGCGCCCGGACCCCGAGCCGGGGCCCGGACAGGTCCGCATCCGCCTCGAGGCGTCCGGACTGTGTCACACCGACATCCACGCCGCGCACGGCGACTGGCCCGTCAAGCCGGTCCCGCCGTTCGTACCGGGCCACGAGGGCGTCGGCATCGTCGAGAAGCTCGGCGAAGGCGTCACCCATCTGTCGGTGGGCGAACGCGTGGCCGTCCCCTGGCTGGGCAGCGCGTGCGGGCGGTGCGAGCACTGCCTGTCCGGCTGGGAGACCCTGTGCGGGAGCCAGGTCAACACCGGTTACGGCTGCGACGGCGGGTACGCCGAGAAGATGCTCGCCCGCGCCGACTTCGCCCAGGCCGTGCCCGACGGCGTCAGCGCCCTCGACGCCGCCCCGCTGACCTGCGCGGGCGTCACCACCTACAAGGCGCTGAAGGTCGCCGGCGTCGGCCCCGCCCAACTCGTGGCCATATCCGGCGTGGGCGGCCTCGGCCACCTCGCCGTGCAGTACGCGAAGATCGCCGGCGCCACCGTCGCCGCGATCGACGTCACCGACGACAAGCTGGAACTCGCCCGGGAACTCGGCGCCGACATCGTCATCGACGCCCGCACCCAGGACGTCGCCGCCGAACTCAAGCGGCACGGCGGCGCCCACGCCGCCCTCGCCCTCGCTGTGAACCCGGCCGCCTTCGCGGCCGTCAACTCCGGCCTGCGACGCGGAGGAAAGCTCGTCATGGTGGCCCTGCCCGCCCACGGCACGCTCGAGATCCCGATCTTCGACACCGTCCTCAACGGCACCTCGGTGATCGGCTCCATCGTCGGCACCCGCCAGGACCTCGACGAGGTCTTCCGCCTGCACGCCGCAGGCCGTACCCGGGTCGTCCACGAGACCCGGCCGCTCACCGCGGTCAACGAGGCCGTCGACGAGGTCCTGCGAGGCGAGGTCAAGGCCCGCATAGTCTTCGACCTCGGGACCGGAGGATGAGCACCATGCGCCTGCCCCTGGTCGTCGGCGTCGACGGCTCCGAGCAGAGCCTGCGGGCCGTCGACTGGGCGGCCGACGAGGCCGCCCTGCACGGCCTGCCCCTGCGGCTCGTCCACGCCTCCCTCTGGGAACGCTACGAGGGGCCGGCACTCGCCGAGGACGTCCGCGAGCTGCCTGGAGAAGTGAGCGGCGAGGACATTCTCCGCGTCGCCGCGCTGCGGGCGGGGCGACGCCGGGCGGGCCTCTCCGTCACCACCGAGGTGACCGTGGAGGAACCGGAGTACGTTCTGATCCACGAGAGCCGCTCCGCCTTCGCCGTGGTCGTCGGCACCCGCGGGCGCGGCGCCGTCGCCGACGCCCTGCTGGGGTCCGTCAGCCTCAGCGTGGCCACCCGCGCGCACTGTCCGGTCGTCGTGGCCCGCGGCGACCGGAACCCTGACGCGCGACACACCGGCGTCGTCGTCGGGGTGACCGAGACTCCGACGGCCGCGCTGCGCTTCGCCTTCGAGGAGGCACAACTGCGCCAGGTCCCGCTGACCGCCGTACGGGCCTGGCGCTGCCCCTCTCACCGGACGGCCGACCACCCGCTGCTCGCGGGTGACCCGGAGCGGATGCACGCGGAACGCGCCGCCGGCCAGCTGCGCGCCGCACTCGCCGACGCCCCACCGGACCTTGAGCTGCGACGGCGGACCGTCGAGGGTTCGGCAGGAAGGATGCTGCTTGCCGCTTCCCAGGAGGCCGGCCTGCTGGTGATCGGCCGCCGCCGTCCGAAACACCTCGGTCCCCATCTGGGGCGCGTCGCCCACCAGGTCCTGCACCACGGCCAGTGCCCCGTCGTCGTCGTGCCCGACCCATGATCGGCGGATCGCGGTCCTGGTCCCGGACCCGTCCGTCGCCTCCGCCGTCAGCAGGACCCGCCCAGGGTGGCGTCCTCGCTGAGGCGACTTCCGTCCCGTCCCCGCCGTTCCCGGCCGGGGTCACCGTGCTCGACGTGCGGACACGGCCGGCGCCGAACCGGCGATGACCCGTCTCGGCACCGCTCACGTCCAGGAGGAACCGCAATGAAGCAGACCAAGGTCGGTGCGGTCATGACCGCCGACGTCGTCCGGGCCGGGTACGACACCCCGTTCAAGGAGGTCGCCCGGCTGCTCGCCGAACACCGGATCGGCGGACTGCCCGTGGTCGACGAGGAGGCGCACGTCATCGGCGTCGTCTCCGAGTCGGACCTGATGGCCCACCAGGCGAAGGCCCCCCTTCCCTACGAACCGGCCCGCAGGTTCCGGTTCCCTTCCCTGACGCCCGCCGCCCGGCGGTACGCGGCCAAGGCCCGGGCTCGTACCGCGGGCGGCCTGATGACCCCCTCGCCGGTCACCGTGCGCGCCGACGAGAGCGTCGCCGAGGCCGCCCGGACCATGGTGCGGCGGCACGTCGACCGGCTGCCGGTGCTGGACGAGGACGACAGACTGGTCGGCATCGTCACCCGACGCGACCTGCTGAAGGTCTTCCTGAGCACCGACGAGGCCCTCAGGGAGAAGGTGATCCGTGAGGTGGTGGAGAACGGACTGTGGCTGTCCTCCCGGGCCGTCGACGTCTTCGTGGCCGAGGGCGTCGTCACCCTGCGGGGACGCCTGGAGCGCCGGAGCGAGGCGGAGGCCGCCGTGTCCATGGCCCGGAAGATCGACGGTGTCGTCGCCGTCGTCGATCAGCTCGGCCACCGCGTCGACGACTCCCGGTTGAAGCCCGAGAGTGCGGCTGCCCACGGAGGCGGCGAAGATTGGCTGCGCCGGCTGTGAAGGAGGGACCGTCATGACGGCCAAGGTGCTGGTCGCCTACGGGACGACCAACGGATCGACGACACGCATCGCCGAGAGTGTGGCCAGGACACTGCAGGAGGCGGACCTGGACGCCGAGGCGCTGCCCGCCGCATCGGTGACCGACGTGGCCGCGTACAACGCCGTGGTGGTCGGCGGCGCGCTGTACCTCGGCCAATGGCACAAGGACGCCCGCCGCTTCGTCCGCCGCCACCGCCGGGCGCTGGCGGCGCGTCCGCTGTGGTTCTTCAGCAGCGGCCCGCTCGACTCCACGGCCTCGCAGCGGGAGATACCTCCCGTGCCCTGGGTCCACAGGGCCATGACACGGCTGGACGCCTACGGACACGTCACCTTCGGGGGCTGCCTGCAGGAGGGCGCGCAGGGGTGGATGGCTCGTATGATCCTGCGCAACGGGCAGGGCGGGGACTTCCGCGACTTCGACGCCGTGGAGAGCTGGGCGGCCGACGTGGCGAAGGCGCTCGCCGTAGTGCCCGGCCGGTGAGGCAAGGGCGCTACCGTGCACGGCCGGCCGAGCCTCCTCGACCCGCCCTGGACGACATGACGGCCCTGGCCGTCACACGGCCGCCCGTGGTGCCGCGTCATCCCGAGCCGGCCATGGCCGTGAACCCGTGGCCCTACCCGGCTGCTGGCGCGGTTGCCCTCCTCGAAGAAGGCGCGGCGTCCGTAACGGCGACGATTCGCCCGTCGAGCCGCCCGCTCTCTGCCTGGTTGTAGGCAGACCTCCCGGCCACCGCCGACACCGGCACAGAGCGCGCCGCCTCGTGAAGCCGCATGCCCGGCCGCCCGCTGCGGCGCCGGGAACCGTCTGCAGAAGTCTCCATGGCATGAGGGGCCGTGCTTGTCATGGTGCGTCGTCATGAGTTTTCGGTTGCCGAGTGGGCGGTGTTGTCGCGGTTACCGCCGAGTTCGGGGGTCGCGGGACGGCCTCGTTCGGACGACCGGGTGGTGCTGAACGGGATCGCGTGGAAACCGGGGACCGGATCGGCCTGGCGCGATGTGCCGGAACGGTACGGCTCCCGGCAGACCTTGTGCACGCCTTTCCGCAGGCCGGGGCTCTGGACGGAGCCTTCTCGCGCATGCTGCGGGTCGTCCAGGCCGAGAAGGACACGGCCGGGGACATCCAGTGCTGGTTGTCGGTCGCTCCACCATCAGCGGGTCCATCAGCACGCTGCCGACGGCTCCTGTCTGTGCGGATGTTTGCCGCGGCGGACCGGAGCCTGGGGGGCGGGGACCGCGTCAGTCGCCCATGCTGCCGCGCGTGAGGTCGTCGGCGATTCGCCGTGCCCAGTCGTCGACGATTCCACCGGCGCCGCCGGGCGCCCATTGCGGCCGCCTCCGACCCCGGCTTCCAGGATGCCCTGCTCGACGAGCTGAACCTCCTCACCGGAGTGCGGTTGCCCTGACGTGCGCACAGTGTCGTGCAGGGGAGCGTCGGGGGTTACTGCCTATGGAGGTAACAGCAGGGTCTCTCAGGGAACGCGCGGCACGCCTACTGTGGCCGTATGGACAACCGGGAAGAAATCCGCGCCTTGAAGAAACTCAGCCCGTACCCGCTGTCTCCGTCAGCTTCTCAAGCTGGGCGGTGATCACCTCGTCCGGGGCCTCGCCCGCGCTCTTGTGTGCGACCAGGCCCTGCCAGTTGAAGACGGCTACATTGGAGCCGCTACGTACCACCTGGTACCAGTGCGCTGTTCCCGACGACTCCCGCTTGAAGGCAAACGCCTCATCGGCCGGACCCGGGTCGGGGACAGGGAGGGCCGTGACGGTCGGGTTGAGGCCCATGTCGTCCTCGTACCCGGTGCAGCTCTTCGCCGCGTCACGGACACGGGTGAGGAGTTCCTCTGCGTCGGCCGCCTTGGCGTAGGCGTACAGCGTGATGTCGGTGGCCTTCGTGTCCGTCTTCGGGTGGACGGAGCGGGCTGCCGCAGCGGTCGGTGCCGGTTCGGGGGAGCGCAGCCGGATGTCTTCCATGGGCTGGCAGGCCGCCGGTTTGGCCGGCTTCCCCTTGCTGCCGAGGACGGTGCCCTGCTTGAAGACGGTGAAAGTGTATTCGGGCAGGTCCGCTTCGGTGACCGCTGCGTTCTCGAGGGCAGCAGCGTTCAGCGGGCCGTCGTTCGGTCTTCCCGACGCCGTCCCCTTTGCCGAGTCCTCGGTCACGGCGCCGCTTCCGCCGTCTCCGGTCGCTTCGTCGCCGCTTCCGCAGCCGGCCAGCAGGGCCACCGCAGCAAGCGCCACCACGACAGCCTGGACTCGCCGCAGTCCGTCCACTCTCATTCCCGCTCCTCCCATACCAGCGCCCGGGCACGTCGGCACCTGGGTCACATCCGGAAGAAGATGGCATAACGCGGCAGGGGTCGCGTCACTCGAAATGCGTACATTCGCTAAGCACACCGGCCAGTTGGAGAACGAGACGGTCGCGGAACCCAGCGAGTGCCTCGATGGGGATCACCGTGTCCGGATGTCGGCCTGCGCGGAGGCGCAGATCATGCCGTTGTCGAATGGCTTGAACCGATACACGCAGACTGCGCATACCGTGCGCATGCCCTTCCGTCGGGCCTCAGAGCCGAAGGGCCCTGCGTCTTCAAGAATCATCTGAGCACCGAGCGGGCCGGTCTGCCCATCTCTGTCGGGATCTCGGCGGCGCCCCGTGGCTGGGCCCTCCGGCACCATGTCCGGGTCCTTCGGCATCCTCTGCCGGAAGGGTTCTGGATGTTCGATGAAGACGACAGACGACGCGGCGACGGGAGGCATGGTGACTACGCCACTGACCTCAGAGCCCTGGAAGCGCTTCTCAGTTCTCCTGGCGGGCTCCACGGCGGTCACCTTCGTGCTCAGTGCAGCGCTCGACGCACTGACGCCAGGGACGCAGCGACGTCGTGCGCACCAACGACCTGTCGCCGACGAGAGCCAGAGTCCCCCCGCTGACTCGAGCGGACCCCTACATCGACGGACAGGAGAAACCGGAGCCACAGCGCAAGCCCGCGGCAGGACGCCGGCAGCCACCGGCCACCCGGGCACCCCTGTACGCACCGCCCGCCCCGCTCGACCGCTGTCCCCGGCCGACCCGTCACCTCCTGAATACCTGCTACCCAGACGGGGGAACTGCCAGGGTTTGTGCCTTCGCCCGCCTCGGGCCAGGCCGACAACCGGCTGCACACCCTCGCGCCCTCATCGTGGCCACCCTGGAGGACCAAACCCATGCGCATCGTCATCGCCCTCGGCGGCAATGCCCTACTGCACCGGGGCGAACGCCCTGACGCGGACGTGCAGGAGACGAACATCGACCGGGTGACCACCGCGATCGCCGGCCTCGCTCTCGAACACGAGATCGTCATCACTCATGGCAACGGACCGCAGATCGGTCTGCTCGCCGAAGAGAGCGCCGCCGATCCGGGGCTGAGCGCTCCGTATCCGCTGGACCTGCTCGGCGCCCAGACACAGGGCATGATCGGTTCGCTGCTGGTGCGTGCGCTGCACGACGCACTGCCGCGGCGTCGGATCGCCGCGCTGGTCACGCACACCCTCGTACGGGCCGATGATCCTGCCTTCGTCCGGCCCACGAAGTTCGTCGGCCAGGTGTGCTCCCGCAAGAAGGCCGAAGCGCTCGCCCGCAAGCAGGGCTGGCACATCGCCAAGGACGACACTGGCTGGCGCCGCGTGGTCCCCTCACCGTCGCCCGAACGGATCCTGGAGACCGAAACCATTCACGAACTTCTGGGCAGCGGTGCCCTGGTCATCTGCGCCGGCGGCGGAGGCGTGCCCGTCACCGCCGACAACGACACCGGTGCACTGACCGGCGCTGAGGCAGTCGTCGACAAGGACCTCACGGCGGCCCTGCTCGCCGAAGACCTCGGGGCCGACTTCCTGCTCATCCTCACCGACGTGCCGTGCGTCTACGCCGGCTACGGCACCCGCGACCCACAGCCCATCCTCGACGCAACGCCCGACGACCTGCGCCGGGGAGACTTCCCGGCCGGCTCCATGGGCCCCAAGGCGGAGGCCGCAGCCCGGTTCGTCGAACGCACCGGAGCATTGGCCGCCATCGGCGCCCGCGACGCGGCCTACGAAATCGTGCACGGGCGGTCGGGGACGCTTGTGCGCCGGGATCTGACCGTTGGCTGACAGGCCCGTGGCTGTACGAAAGCGTGGATGGGCGGGGCTGCGAGGGTCGGCGTTGCGACCAGGGCTGCTGTGGTCGCGGGACGCAACTCGCCGCCTCATGTGAGGACGCCACTTCGGATGGTGACTCGCCCGCGTGTCCCTCCGAAGGGCATGGCTTTCCACATCGACGGTCCTGCGGCCTCAGCGCGGGCCGAGCAGACATGAGGGGGAACGGGCAGAGATGAAAGGGTGGATCGGGCCGGTGCTCTGCCACCCGGTTCTACCCGGACCCGTTCCATGGGGCGGGGCGTCATCACCCACGACCGCCTCTGCCAACGCGACGGGCCGACGGCCCGTGGCTGTTCCTCACGGCCCTCGACCGGGGTGTGCCACGGGTCGTTCTCCGGGATGGCCGGGACCCATGGCCCCTCACCTCCGGGCCTCACCTGGTCCAGGGTGGAAGGACGCGAAAATGCTGTACCAGGCGAAGGATGGGCTGGCTCATGGACCCCAATGACGGTTTCCGCGAACTCGGGCGGCAGGAGTGTCTCCGGCTGATGGCCAAGGTGCCCGTCGGCCGCATCGTCTACACGTGCCAGGCCTTGCCCGCCGTGCTGCCGGTCAACTTCAGCCTGGATGGCGATGGCACGGTCCTGCTGTGCACCTCCGCGGTTTCGGAACTGGTCCGTGCGATCGACGGAGCGGTCGTCGCCTTCGAGGCCGACGACGTCGACGCAGTCCGGCAATCAGGCTGGAGCGTCGTCGTGACGGGCTCGGCGTCGGTGGTGACCGACCCTGCCGAGCATGAGCGCCTCGCTCGCACGGGACCGGTCTCCTGGGTGCCCGCGTCGCAGGAGGTCTTCATCCGCATCGAGCCGGAGCTGGTCACCGGTCGCGAGGTCGTCGGCGGACGCAGCCTGTACGGCGTGGACCTCACTGCCTGAACGTCTCGTCCCTCCCGTTCCCCCATCCGTCGGGGCACAGGGCCCACCGGCCAGACGAAGCGGGCCGGACGGCGTGCAGTCGGCTTCTGTCGGCCTCTGCCTGCGGCGTTCGCGGACGATGAGCATTGTTCGTGAAAACGTCACCACATCCACGTCCACCCGACCGGCCGACCAGTGCGTTACTGCACTCGCCCCCTCCAGGGGGAGGAACGGACGGGAGCAGGGCAATGACTGATGATCATGTGGTCGTCGGAATGGACGGCTCGCTGGTCGCGGTACGGGCGCTGGACTGGGCGCCCTGGACTGGGGCGCCGAGGAGGCGGTGCGCCGCGGCACCGCGCTGCGTATCGTCTACGCCGTGGTTGACCGCGCCGAGGAGGGCCGGTTCTGGCCCCGGCCGCCGAGCGGGTCCACGAACGCCACCTCGGTGCTGTTGGTGGAGACCAGCGCCGTGGAGGGCGGTGCCGTCGCAACACTGGCAGCGGGGAGCGAAGGCGTGGCCGTCACCGTCGTGGGCACCCGCGGGCTCGGCAGTGTCACCGGCTTACTGGCCGGCTCGGTGAGCCGGCGACTGGCCGCACGCGTGCACGGTCCGTTGGTGGTCGCCCGCGGTAGCCACTCCTTGCGAAAGGCAGCGCGAGGTGCTGCTCGGCCTGGGGGAGCGATGCCGACGAGGCCGCAGCCGCTGACGCCTTCGAGGAGGCGGCACGTGGCGGGCCCGGCTGCGCGTCCTGCACTCAGCGACGCACCGGCACATCACCCCCGAACTGCCGTCGCTGACTGCCGCGGCAAGTCCCGGCCAGGAGCGCCAGGCCCGCCACGACCGGGCGGAAGAAGCCGTCCCACGGTTCAGCATCACCTGGCTGCGCGAGGCTGGCGGCCGCCAGCCGCACGGTCCGCACCGGTCCGGCCCATGCTCTGATGGAGGGCACCCACGAGGTCGGCGTCGTGGCCATCGGGACGCGGCAGCACGCGGGCCGGCTCAGTCCGTCGCTCGGCCCGGTCGCGGAGGTCCTGTTGCAGCACGCCCACTGCCCCGTGCCGGTGCCGACGGCCCGTTGACAGACCGCACGAGGCGGATGGCCCGGTCGACCCTGTCGGGGATCCGGCGAACGGGGGAAGGTGGGGACGTACGGACCCGCATATACCTCTGACCGACCCCGATCCGGAAGGGAACCCAGGATGTCCGTCGACCCGCAACAGGCGTCTGCCCCACTCACCGACGACGAGCTGAGGACGCTGGACGCCCACTGGCGCGCCGCGAACTACCTGTCCGTCGGCCAGATCTACCTCATGGCCAACCCTCTGCTGACCGATCCGCTGCGCCCCGAGCACGTCAAGCCGCGCCTTCTCGGCCACTGGGGCACCTCACCCGGCCTGAACCTCGTGTACACCCACCTCAACCGCGTCATCCGGGCCCGTGACCTGGACGCGCTGTGTATCTGGGGCCCCGGTCACGGCGGTCCCGCGGTGGTTGCGG
The DNA here is from genome assembly GCF_003112515.1 of Streptomyces fragilis. Classification (GTDB taxonomy): domain Bacteria; phylum Actinomycetota; class Actinomycetes; order Streptomycetales; family Streptomycetaceae; genus Streptomyces; species Streptomyces fragilis. The sequence continues at coordinate 120,257 of NZ_BEVZ01000002.1, forward strand.
GTTCATGGTTGGAGGGCTCGTACAGCGAGACGTATCCCGACATCACCCGGGACGCGGCCGGCATGGCCCGCCTGTTCAAGCAGTTCTCGTTCCCCGGCGGCGTCCCCAGCCACGTCGCACCCGAGACCCCCGGCTCGATCCACGAGGGCGGCGAGCTTGGCTACTCACTCGCGCACGCCTACGGTGCCGCCTTGGACAATCCCGATCTGGTCGTGGCCTGCGTGATCGGCGACGGCGAGGCCGAGACGGGGCCGTTGGCGGCGTCCTGGCACTCCAACAAGTTCCTCGACCCCGTCCACGACGGCGCCGTCCTGCCGATTCTGCACCTCAACGGCTACAAGATCGCCAACCCCACGGTTCTCGCCCGGCTCCCGGAGCCCGAGCTCGACGAACTGCTCCGGGGCTACGGCCACGACCCCGTCCATGTCACCGGCGACGACCCGGCCTCCGTCCACCGAGCCATGGCGCAGGCCATGGACACCGCCCTGGACCGCATCGCCGCGATCCAGCGGGCCGCACGCGAGGACGGTACGACCGAGCGCCCCCGCTGGCCGGTGATCGTGCTGCGTACACCGAAGGGCTGGACGGGCCCGGCCCAGGTCGACGGGTTGCCGGTGGAGGGAACCTGGCGCTCCCACCAGGTCCCGCTGTCAGCCGTCCGCGACAACCCCGACCACCTGCGGGAGCTGGAGGCTTGGCTGCGCTCATACCGCCCTGAAGAACTGTTCGACGAGCACGGCAGCCCCCGCCCGGACGTCCTGGCCTGTGTCCCGGACGGCGCCCGCAGGCTCGGCGCCACCCCACACGCCAACGGCGGACTGCTGCTGCGTGAACTGCCCCTGCCGCCGCTGGAGCGCTACGCGGTCCCCGTCGACAAACCCGGAGCGACCCTGCACGAACCCACCCGCGTCCTCGGCGACCTGCTCGAAGACGTCATGCGAGGCACCACCGACCGCCGCGACTTCCGCCTGGTAGGGCCGGACGAGACCGCCTCCAACCGGCTCCAGGCCGTCTACGGCGCCAGCGGCAAGGCATGGCAGGCGGAGACCCGGAACGTGGACGAGCACCTGGATCGTCACGGCCGGGTGATGGAGATCCTCTCCGAGCACACCTGCCAGGGTTGGCTGGAGGGCTATCTGCTGACCGGCCGGCACGGGCTGTTCTCCTGCTACGAGGCGTTCGTACACATCGTCGATTCGATGGTCAACCAGCACATCAAGTGGCTGCGTGTGACCCGCCGCATGCCCTGGCGCGCTCCCATCGCCTCCCTCAACTACCTGCTGACCTCACACGTGTGGCGGCAGGACCACAACGGCTTCTCGCACCAGGACCCGGGCTTCGTCGACCACATCCTCAACAAGAGCCCCGAGGTCGTCCGCGTCTACCTGCCGCCGGACGCCAACACCCTGCTGTCGGTGGCCGACCACGCGCTGCGCAGCAAGGACTACGTCAACGTCATCGTCGCGGGCAAGCAGCCCTGCTTCGACTGGCTGACGATGGAGCAGGCCAAGGTCCACTGTGCGCGCGGCGCCGGGATCTGGGAATGGGCCGGTACAGACAGCGGCGAGCGGGAGCCGGACGTGGTGCTCGCGGCCGCCGGAGATGTACCCACACAGGAGGTCTTGGCTGCCGCTCAGCTGCTGCGCACCCATCTGCCGGAACTGGCGGTGCGGGTGGTCAACGTCGTCGACATCGCCCGGCTCATGCCGAGTGAGGAACACCCTCACGGTATGACCGACTTCGAGTACGACGGCCTGTTCACCCCCGACCGGCCGGTGATCTTCGCGTACCACGGCTACCCGTGGCTGATCCACCGCCTGGCCTATCGCCGCACCGGCCACAAGCACCTGCACGTGCGTGGCTACAAGGAGATCGGGACCACGACCACGCCGTTCGACATGGTCGTCCGCAACGACCTCGACCGCTACCGCCTGGTCATGGACGTCATCGACCGTGTGCCCGGCCTCGCGGTGCGTGCTGCGGCTGTACGGCAGCGGATGGAGGATGCCCGCCTGCGCCACCACGAGTGGATCCGCATCCACGGCACCGACCTGCCTGAAGTCGCCGACTGGTCCTGGGACGGCTGACCGATGCCAACGGGCTTCGGACAGGGGGTCGTTCGCGCCGCTGTCCGGGGCCTTGCAGCCCCTCCGGCGGGCGCCGACGGCGCGGGATATTGAAGCCGCAACGAGCAGGACAACACCTCAGGCGCAGCTCCCTCGGAGGGATGGGCATCATGGCAGTTCACGAGCATCCGCACCGCCATCTCGGATTCCGCTTCCCGTCGCGGCGCAGGGCCAGACGGCTCCCACCTCCGCGGATGAGGCGGCCGCCGCCGCGACCGCGACCAGCGCGTACGTGTTCGCCGGGCTCCGCCTGCTGGCCGGGTTCATCTTCCTGCGGGCGTTCCTGGACAAGACGTTCGGCTTCAGCTACGCCAGGCAGTCCGGCGAGGGCTGGATCGATGGCGGCTCGCCGACCAAGGGCTTCCTCAGCAGTGTCGCCGTTGGGCCGATGGAGTCCACCTTCCACGAGTGGGCGGGCACCGCTTGGGCGGACTGGCTGTTCATGCTCGGCCTGGGCGGCATCGGCCTCGCCCTGATCGCGGGCGTCGGCCTGCGGCTCACCGCCGCTGCCGGCACCGCGATGATGGCGCTGATGTGGATCACGGAGTGGCCGCCGGCCAAGCACCTGTCCGACGGGTCGGCGAGCATGTCGACCAACCCGTTCGCCGACTACCGCCTCATCTACGCCGTCGTCCTGATCGCCCTCGCGGGTGCCGGTGCCACCTGGGGCCTGGGCCGGGCCTGGGCGCAGCTGCCCTTCGTCAGCCGCAACCGCTGGCTGCTCTGAGTCCCACACGCTCGTCGGACCAGGGCGCCTCCGTTCGTGGGCGGGGCGCCCCGGTCCGTTCGTGTCCCCTCCGGCCCGGTGAAACACTCGGCCCGACCGGGCCCAACGGCCCGGCAAGCGCGTGACGGATGGCGCGCCCCGGGTACGCCGGCAGTCCCTCCTCGCGGGCACCCGCGAGCGACGAGCCCCGACAGTGGACAGTTCACCTGCACAGGTGAGGAAGAGACCGGCGGTGACAGCAACGATGGCAGCTGGACCCCGGGCGACGATCCAGGTATGCCGCGTAGCGAGGGACGGTCGGCCACGGCCTGGGCTCGGCCCTGCCCGTCGGCCTCCAGGCGGCCAGGACACCGGTGAGCCCCGCCGGACCGCGCCGAGAACGGCATCCGGCGTCCTCCGTTGTTTGGCGGGAACCCCTGGCGCTGGGGCGTCCGCCCCGCCCCGTGCCGGGCGCTCGGACGGCCGGGCACGGCACGGGAGACGGATGTGCCACGGCGTCGTCGTTCCCTCAAGGCGCCCCCGGAGCTCCTGCCGCGGGAGCGGCCTGGCATGCCGTTCGAGCGAGGACGTCCGGTCCCGCCGCAACTCCCGCCCGGGCAGTGGCAACCATCCCGTGAGCTGGGCCGATGGTCCCGCAGCGGTGCCCGGTCGCCCCTGTCGGACGAGGACCTCACGGGCAGACACTGAAGTCCGAGGGACTCCCGACACCGAAAGCGGGGAACCGCTCATGCCCGTCACCGGCACACCCATCAGTCACTCCTCCGCCTACCTGGTCCGCGCGGCCGTGACCGCGCCGTCGCTCCACAACACCCAGCCCTGGCGCTTCGTCGCGGACGGCGACAGGGATCTCGAACTGCACGCGGACACCCGTCGCTGCCTGCCGCTCGCCGACCCCCGCGGGCGGGAACTGCTGCTCGGCTGCGGGGCGGCCCTGTTCAACGTGCGGCTGGCCATGCTCCACCTCGGCTTCCGGCCCCTTGTGCGTGTTTTCCCCGACCTGCGGCAGCCCGCTCACCTCGCCACGGTCGCCTGGGGCGCCTACACCCGGCCCACAGCGGAGGAACAGCGCCTGTTCGACGCCTTGGGGCTGCGGCACACCGCGCACGGCCCGTTCCTGCCGGAGCCGTTGCCCGCCGGCCTCGTCGCCGCGTTGCGTGAGCAGGCCGACTGTGAAGGCGCCCGGCTGCACGTCGTGGGGGACGCTGTGGACCGCCGCCTGGTGGCCGCGCTGGTACGTGCGGGGGAGGACACCCACCGGGCCGACGAACGGTTCGCCGCCGAACAGGCGGGATGGGCCTGGCAGCCCGTGCGGCCGAGGCGTGACGGGGTGCCGGCCGACGCCGGCGTGCGTCACCCCGACGCGACCGCTCTCGCCGGTCGCGACTACGCCAGTCTGGCCGGCGCGAGCCCTCGGCATCCCCGGCCCTGGTCAGCGCGGACGGGTGAGGTGGTCCTGCTGGCCACCGATCGGGACGACCCGTCCACCTGGCTGACGGCCGGACAGGCCCTTCAGCGGATGCTGCTGCACGCGGCAGGACTCGGCGTGATGGCGGCCTTCCACACCCAGCCCTTGGAGGTGCCGGAACTGCGGGAACGCGTCCGGCGGACGCTCACCGCCGGGCAGTACCCGCAGGTCATCCTCCGCCTGGGACACCCGCCGTACGTGCGTTCCACGCCGCGCCGGGGCCTGGCAGAGGTACTCGCCAGTGCTCGGGTGTGAGGGACCTGGCCCACTGCGCACGGAGGCCGGGCGGAACCCGCGAAGGGGCCGCCCGGCCTCCGTGCGCGGTGGGAACGCAGAGCCGGGCCGGCAGTAGCCGGCCCGGCAGCACGCGCCGTCAGCCGTAGTAGGCGGCGCGCATGAGCGCCTGCATGTCGTCCAGCATCGGCATGCGCGGGTTGGCCGGCGCGCACTGGTCCTCGTAGGCGTTCAGCGCCTGCTGCGGCAGAGCCGCCAGGAACGTCTCCTCGTCGACCCCGAGCGACCTGAACGTCGGCTCGATGCCGACGGCCTCGCGCAGCCGCTCGACGGCCACGGCGAGGGACTCCACGCCCTCGGCCGCGGTGGCGGCCGGCAGTCCGAGCGCCCGCGCGATCTCCTGGAAGCGCTCGGGCGCCCGGTAGCTCTCGTACTTCGGCCACCCGGTGAGCTTCGCCGGCACCGTGCCGTTGTAGCGGATCACGTGGGGCAGCAGCACCGCGTTGGTTCGGCCGTGCGCGATGTGGAAGGTGGCGCCGAGCGTGTGCGACATGGCGTGCACGATGCCGAGGAAGGCGTTGCCGAAGGCCATGCCCGCGATGGTGCCGGCGTTGTGCATCTTCTCGCGGGCCTCCGGGGCGCCGTCACGGTCGTTCACCGCGGCCTCGATGTTCCGGAAGATCAGCCGGATCGCGTGCAGGGCGAGCCCGTCGGTGAAGTCGTTGGCGTAGACGGAGACGTATGCCTCGATCGCGTGGGTGAGGGCGTCGAAGCCGCTGTCCGCGGCGAGCGCCGGCGGCAGCGCCGCGGTGAGCATCGGGTCGACGATGGCGACGCTCGGGGTGAGCGCGTAGTCGGCCAGCGGATACTTCTTGCCGGTGGCCGGGTCGGAGATGACGGCGAACGGGGTGACCTCGGCGCCGGTGCCCGAGGTGGTCGGCACGCACACCAGCCGGGCCAGTCGGCCCAGCTCCGGGAAGCGGAAGGCGCGCTTGCGGATGTCGGAGAACTTCTGCCGCATGTCCGCGAAGTCGACGTCCACGCCGGCCGCGTGCTGCTCGTACAGCAGCCACATCACCTTCGCGGCGTCCATCGGGGAGCCGCCGCCAAGGGCGATGATGGTGTCCGGGCGGAAGTCGCCCATCAGACGGGCGCCGTCGCGCACCGAGTCGATGCTGGGCTCCGGCTGGACGTTGTCGATGATCTGCAGCACCACCGGCTCACGGCGCCGCTGCAGGACCCGGCTGATCCGGTCGACGAAGCCGAGCCGGGTCATCGTCGCGTCGGTGACGATCGTGACGCGGTGGACGTCGGGCATCGAGGCCAGGTAGCGGATGGACTGCGGCTCGAAGTAGATCTTCGGCGGCACCTTGAACCACTGGAGGTTGTTGCGGCGGGCGGAGACCCGCTTGATGTTGAGCAGCTGTGCGGCCGAGACGTTGTTCGACACCGAGGTGCTCCCCCAGGAGCCGCAGCCCAGCGTGAGCGAGGGCAGCAGGCCGTTGTAGATGCCGCCGATCGCGCCCTGCGACGACGGGGAGTTGACGATGACGCGGACCGTCTTCATCCGCCGGCCGTACGCCTCGGCGACCGCACGGTCCTCGGTGTGGACGACGGCGCTGTGGCCCTGGCCGTGGAAGGCGACCATGTCGGCGGCCAGGTCGAAGCCGTGGCGCTCGTCCTCGGCCCGCAGCACGGCCAGCACCGGGCAGAGCTTCTCCCGGGTCAGCGGCTCGTCCGGGCCGACCCGTCCGGCCTCCACCAGGATGAGCGAAGTGCCCTCCGGCACGCTGAAACCGGCCTGCTCGGCGATCCACACGGGGCTCTGCCCGACCGCGGCGGCGTTCACCTTCGGCTCGCAGCCGCCGCCCGGGGCGCGGCCCGCCGGGAAGAGGAACGCCTCCAGCTTCGCCTTCTCCTCGGCGGTCGCCAGGTGGGCGTGCAGGGTGCGGAACTCGGCGAGCGCCGCGTCGTAGATCTCCGCGTCGAGGATCACGGCCTGCTCGGAGGCGCAGATCATGCCGTTGTCGAACGACTTCGACAGGACCAGGTCGTTGACCGCGCGGGGGAGCTTCGCGCTGCGGTGCACGTAGGCCGGGACGTTGCCCGCGCCCACGCCGAGCGCCGGCTTGCCCGCCGAGTAGGCGGCCTTCACCATGGCGTTGCCGCCGGTGGCGAGGATCAGCGCGACCCCGGGGTGCCTCATCAGGATGCCGGTCGCCTCCACGGACGGCTCCTCGATCCACTGCACGCAGTTCTCCGGGGCCCCCGCGGCGACCGCCGCGTCACGGACCACGCGCGCCGCCTCGGCGCTGCACCGCTGGGCGGACGGGTGGAAGGCGAACACCACGGGGTTGCGGGTCTTCAGCGACATCAGCGCCTTGAAGACCGTGGTGGAAGTCGGGTTGGTGACGGGGGTGACCGCGGCCACCACACCCACCGGCTCAGCGATCTCCACCATGTCCTCGATGTCGTCGCGGGCGACGACGCCGACCGTCTTCATGCTCCCCATGCTGTGGGTGACGTGCTCGCAGGCGAACATGTTCTTGACGGCCTTGTCCTCGAACAGCCCGCGCCCCGTCTCCTCGACGGCCAGCCGGGCCAGGGCCGTGTGCTGGTCCAGGGCGGCGACCGACGCCTTGGCGACGATGTGGTCGACCTGCTCCTGGGTGAGGGACTCGTAGTCGGCGAGGGCCTTCAGGCCTCCCTCGACCAGGCGGTCGACGGCGACCGCGGCGTCCGACGGCGCCTCGGTCGCGGTTGTGACGCTGGTCGGCGTGTGCTGTCGGGTCATGGGTCTGCCTCCGTGGGGAGCTGGTTGGCCGGGTGGTGGTGCGAGCGGTGAGGTGCCCCGGGCGAGTGGTGTGGTGCGGCGCCGAAGCCGCGGTGGCCGCTTCCGTCATCCACTCTCCCGTCGAACGCGATGCGGATCCGGATGCCGAAGGGCCTCGACGCGGCCCGTACGGCCCGGCCGGGCAGGGACCGGTCGGCCCTGCCCGGCCGGGGACCACCGGACGGCCGCTCAGTTTCCGGGGCCGCCGCGCCACGGAGGCGGCGCGGACGTCCTGCGGGCGTCCTCCGCCCGGTGCGCCACGCGTTCCACACGGCCCCGCAGCCGGTCGTGGAGACGGTCGGCGAGCTCCCGCACGGTCGCCTCGCGGACGTGGACGACGACGAGGTCCTCGCCCACTTGGAGGTCGGCGCCGGCCCACCACGGCAGCTCCACGTGGGGAGCCGAGGCCCTCAGCACGCGCACCTCGCCGTTCACCGGTCCGAGTCCGGGCCGGCCGAGGGCGGTGGCGACCTTCTCCCGCACGTACGCGAGCGACTCCTCGTCCACGTCGCCGTCGGCGCGGACCCGTACCGCGTCGGTGAGGTCACGGATTCGGGTGTTCCTGGCAGTCATGTGCTCCACTCCCTGCGATCTCCGGGGCTGTGCGACAAGCCTTGCCGCCGCCCGCCGGCGCGGTCAGGGGCCGACCGGGCCCCGGGGCGGGGCCGTTGGGACCCGTGCCTCGGGCCGGACGGTCCGTGGGCGCGCGGCCCCTCATGGCGCAGGCTCGAGGACGTCCGGAGAGCGTCCGGAAGATCCAGGCCCAGGACCCGCCCCAGGAGGGGAAACCTCATGTCGCACGTCATCACCGTAGGGATCGACGGATCACCCGCGAGCCTCGCCGCCGCGCACTGGGCGGCCCGGGAGGCGGTGCGGCGGGGGACCGGTCTCGCCGTGGTGCACGCCTGGCACCCCCACGTCGGTCCCACGCCGCACGTTCCCCAGGACAGCAGCGAGCACGCCTGGGCCGAGGCGACCCTGCGGCAGACGGTCGAGGGACTGCGGAGCGCGCACGCCGGTGCGGACATCCACGGGCGGCTGGTGTGCGACTCGGCCGTCACGGCCCTGACCGCCGCGGCCGCCGACAGCGAGATGCTCGTCCTCGGTTCGCTCAGTCTCGGCGCACTCGGCGGCTTCGTCACGGGTTCCGTGTCGCACCGCGTGGTGGCCCGTTCCCCGCGTCCGGTGGTCTTGGTCAGGGCCGGCCGAGGCGTCGCCGCGGAGCACCTCCCGGCGGTGGACGGCATCGCCCCGGACGAGATACCGCAGACGCCCTGCCGCGAGGTGGTGCTGGGTCTGGACACGGCGCACCCCTGCGACGAGTTGATCGAGTTCGCCTTCGAGGCGGCCCGCCGGCGCGACACCGGGCTGCGCGTGGTGCACGCCTTCCGCACCGACTGGCCTCTGACGGACGCCTCACTGGTCGTCCCGCCCGAGGCCGTGGAACCGGAGCCGCAGGCCCGGGCACGGGCGGACGCGGAACACAAGGTGGCCGCCGTGATCAGCTTCTGGCGGGCGAAGTTCCCGACCGTGCCGGTGACCGGGTGGGTCACCGAGGGCAGGGCGGCGTCCGTCCTGCTGCACGAGGTGAGCGACGCGGGGCTCCTGGTGGTGGGCCGCCGGGAGACCGGCCACCGTGTCGGCGCGCGGATCGGTTCCGTCGCCCACGCCGCACTGCACCATGCCGGCTGCCCCGTCGCCGTGGTCCCGCACGACTGACCCGCCTGCCGGCCGGGCCGAAGGTCCCGGTCGGCAGGGGCCGCAGGGACCGCGGCGATGCCCTCATGGGCACTGCCGTCTCCCGCCCCGTGGGACGACCATCGAAGTGAAGTCAGGACCGACGAGAGGACCCGTGATGACCGCGACGGTGACAACCACCCCCCGGAACGCCGACGCCTGGCGCGAGTTCACCGGCGACGGGTGGCGTGAGCGCGTCGACGTGCGTGACTTCGTCCAGGCCAACTACACCCCCTACGACGGCGACGCGTCCTTCCTGGCCGGGCCCACGGAGCGCACGCGCGCGGTGTGGGAGAAGGTCTGCGCGCTGTTCCCGGAGGAGCGCCGCCGCGGGATCCTCGACGTCGACGCCGCCACGCCCTCCACGATCACCTCGCACGCCCCCGGCTGGATCGACCGGGACCGTGAACTGATCGTCGGGCTCCAGACCGACGCCCCGCTCAAGCGGGCGATCATGCCCAACGGCGGCCTGCGCATGGTCGAGAACGGCCTGCGCGCCTACGGCTACGAGCCCGACCCGGTCGTCTCCGAGATCTTCGGCAAGTACCGCAAGACCCACAACGACGGCGTGTTCGACGCCTACACCCCGACGATGCGCACGGCCCGCAAGGTCGGCATCATCACCGGGCTCCCGGACTCCTACGGCCGTGGCCGGATCATCGGCGACTATCGTCGGGTCGCCCTCTACGGCACCGACCGCCTGATCGAGGCCAAGCGGGCTGAACGCGCCCTACTGGACGAGCGGCCCTCCACCGCGGACGTCATCCGCGACCGGGAGGAACTGGCGGAGCAGGTCAAGGCGCTGAGGGAGCTCACCGAGATGGCGGCCGCCTACGGCTGCGACGTCTCCCGGCCCGCCTCCACCGCGCACGAGGCCGTGCAGTGGCTGTACCTGGGCTACCTGGCCGCCGTGAAGGAGCAGAACGGCGCGGCCATGTCGCTGGGCCGGACCTCGACCTTCCTCGACGTCTACCTTCAGCGCGACCTCGCCGACGGGGTCATCGACGAGTCCCGCGCGCAGGAGCTGATCGACGACTTCGTCATCAAGCTCCGGATGGTCCGCTTCCTGCGCACCCCCGAGTACGACGCCCTCTTCTCCGGCGACCCGACCTGGGTGACCGAGGCGATCGGCGGCATCGGCGAGGACGGACGGCCACTGGTCACCCGCACTTCCTTCCGGTTCCTGCAGACCCTCTACACCCTGGGCCCGGCCCCCGAACCCAACATGACCGTCCTGTGGTCGCCCGGACTGCCCGCCGGCTTCAAGGAGTTCTGCGCCCAGGTCTCCATCGACACCAGCGCCGTCCAGTACGAGTCCGACGAACTGCTGCGCCCGCGCAACGGCGACGACACCGCCATCGCCTGCTGCGTCTCCGCCATGGCGGTCGGCCGGCAGATGCAGTTCTTCGGCGCCCGGGTCAACCTCGCCAAGGCACTGCTGTACGCGATCAACGGCGGCCGGGACGAGATGACCGGCGAGCAGGTGGCCCCGGCCGCCGAGCCGCTGACGGGCGAGTACCTGGAGTACGAAGAGCTGTCGGCGGCCTACGACCGGATGCTGGACTGGCTGGCCGGGACGTACGTCGACGCGCTCAACGTCATCCACTACATGCACGACAAGTACGCCTACGAACGCCTGGAGATGGCGCTGCACGACCACCCCGTGCACCGCTTCATGGCCTGCGGCATCGCCGGCCTCTCCGTCGCCGCCGACAGCCTCTCGGCCGTCAAGCACGCGCGGGTGAAGGTGCTGCGCGACGGGACGGGACTCGCCGTCGACTTCCGCACCGAGGGGGAGTACCCGTCCTACGGCAACGACGACGACCGCGCCGACGCCATCGCCGTCGGCCTGGTGGAGTCGTTCATGGCGAAGGTGCGCACGCACCCCGCCTACCGGGACGCCGAGCACACCCAGTCCGTCCTGACCATCACCTCGAACGTGGTCTACGGCAAGCACACCGGCAACACCCCCGACGGCCGCCGCGCGGGCGAGCCGTTCGCGCCGGGCGCCAACCCGATGAACGGCCGGGACCGGCACGGTGTCGTCGCCTCGGCACTCTCGGTGGCCAAGCTTCCCTTCGAGCAGGCCCGCGACGGCATCTCCCTGACCACCACCATCACCCCCGAGGGTCTCGGCCACGTCCCGGCCGAGCGCGCCGGGCACCTGGTCGGCATCCTCGACGGCTACACGGGAGCCGGCGGGTTCCACATGAACGTCAACGTCCTCGACCGGGCCACCCTGGAGGACGCCATGGAACACCCGGAGAAGTACCCGGAACTGACCATCCGGGTCTCCGGATACGCAGTGAACTTCGTCCGCCTGACCCGTGAGCAGCAGCTCGACGTGATCAGCCGCACCTTCCACGGTGCCCTGTGACCACCGTGCCCACGGGGCCCGTCACCGGCCGGGTGCACTCCTGGGATCTGTCCACCGGCGTGGACGGTCCCGGGACCCGGTTCGTGCTGTTCACCAGCGGCTGCCCGCTGCGCTGCCTGTACTGCGCCAACCCGGACACCTGGCGGATGCGGGACGGACAGGAGCGCACCGTCGACGAGGTGATGGGAGAGATCGACCGCTACCGGCTGTTCATCACCACGGCCGGCGGCGGCGTCACCCTCACCGGCGGCGAGCCGCTGCTCCAGCCCCGGTTCACCGGCGCCGTCCTGCGCCGCTGCAAGGAGGCCGGCCTCCACACCGCGCTCGACACCTCAGGCCTCCTCGGCGAGCGGGCCACCGACGAGCTGCTCGCCGACACCGACCTGGTCCTGCTCGACGTCAAGTCCTTCGACGTCCGCGCCTACCGCCGGCTCACCGGCGGGGCCCTCGCGCCGACCCTGTCCTTCGCCACCCGGCTGAACCGGCTCGGCGTCAAGATCTGGATCCGGTACGTCCTCGTCCCCGGCTGGACCGACGACATGGCGGCGGTGGACGGCCTCGCCGAGTTCGCCGGCGGCCTGGACACCGTGGACCGGGTCGACGTCCTGCCGTTCCACAAGCTCGGCGCGGCCAAGTACGAGGCGCTGGGCATCCCCTTCCCCCTGAAGGACACCCCGTCCCCGGACCCGGAGCTGGTGGAGCGGGTATGCGAGCGGTTCCGCGCACACGGAATGGCGGCCCACTGACCGTCCGGTCCGCGGGCGCGGACTCAGCCGGCCGTCCCGCTCGCGGAGGGCAGCGGAGCCGTCCACTCCAGCAGCGTCCCGGCCGGGTCACGGCGGGTCACCCGGAAGGCGCCCCCGAGCTCCTCGGCGCGGCTGCGCAGGTTGGCCAGACCGCTCCGCCGGACGACCGCCGGGTCGATGCCGCGACCGTCGTCCGCGACGGTCAGCCGCAGCGCTCCCTCGGACGCCTCGGCGCCGACCTCCACCCTGGTGGCCCCGGCGTGCCGGGCGATGTTGGACAGCGCCTCACGCAGCACCGCCACCAGGTGCTCGGCGTGCCCGGCGGGGACGTCGGTGTCCAGCAGTCCGGTCATGCGCAGGGCCGGGGGGAAGCCGAGGTTCTGCGCGGCCTCGTCGGTCAGGGCGAGCAGCCGGGCGCGAAGTCCCCCGTCGCCCTCCTGCCGGTCGCGGTGCTGCAGGCCGAAGATGGTGGTGCGGATGATCCTGATGGTGTCGTCCAGGTCGTCGACGACCCGCTGGATGCGCTCGGCGGCGGTGGGCTGGTCCCGGATCCGGCCGAGTGCCGCCTGCAGGGTCAGGGCGCCGGCGAAGAGCCGCTGGATGACCTGGTCGTGCAGGTCACGGGCGATACGGTCGCGGTCGCCGAGCAGGGCGAGGTGTTCCGCGTCCCGCCGGTGCTCGGCGATCTCCAGCGCCAGCGCCGCCTGGTCGGCGAAGGTGAGGACCATGTCGACGGCCCCCTCGGTGAACGGCGGCCGGCCGGGAAGATTGGCCACCTGCAGCACGCCGCGCACCCCCTTCCGGTCGCCGACGGGGACGAAGAAGGCCGGCCCCAGCGCCACCTGCGAGCCGCTGCCGCCCATGGCACGGGGATCCTCGCTGAGCGCGTCGCTGATGACGGGCTCGCCCGTGCCGTACACCTTCGCCGCGAGCGTGGTGGGGGGCAGGGCGAGGCCGAGCAGCCGGTCGGCCTCGACCCCGGCGGTGGCCTCCACGACCAGGCCCTTGTCGTCGCCGACCGGCCGGGCCAGGGTGACCAGGTCACAGCCGGTCATCTCCCGCACCGTGTCGGCGAGCGAGTGCAGGATCTCCTCCGGAGGCGCCCCCGACAGGAGGGCACGGGTGATGTCCTCGCTGGCGGCCAGGCGACGTTCCCGCTGGCGGCTGTCCTCGTAGAGGCGGGCGTTGTCGATCGCCACGCCCGCGGCGGCGGCCAGGCTCCGCAGCACCGCCTCGTCGTCGGCGTCGAAGGGCACGCCGCCGCGCTTGTCGGTCAGGTACAGGTTGCCGAAGACCTTCTCCCGCACCTGCACGGGGGCGCCGAGGAAGGTCCGCATCGGCGGGTGCCCTGCCGGGAAACCGACGGACTCCCCGTGCGCGCCGAGGTCGTCCAGACGCAGCGGGTGCGGCTCGCGGATCAGCAGCCCCAGGATGCCGTGGCCCCGGGGGTAGTGACCGATGCGCGCGATCGTCGCCTCGTCCATGCCGACGGTGATGAACTGCCGGATCGTTTCCTCTTCGCCCAGCACCCCCAGGGCGCCGTACTCGGCGTCCACCAGGTCGACCGCGGACTGCACGATCCGGCGCAGCAGGTCCTCGAGCTCCAGGTCGCTGCCGATCGCCACCACGGCGTCCAGCAGGGTCTGCATGCGGTCACGGCCGCCGCGGACCCGCTCGACGTGCTCCTGCAGCTCGTTCAGCAACTCGTCCATCCGCAACGGCGGGACAGAACTCCGGCGGCCGTCTCCCGCCTGCTCGTTCCTCACTGCGCTCTCGCCCCTCCGATGTGTGTCGTCAGGGCAAGCATGCCGTACGGGACGCGGTGCGCGACACCGGTCCTTGGCCGGAGCCGCGAAGCGGCCGGGGCCGAACGACCCCCGGAGCGGGCCCGAGCGGCCCGTGGCCCACGACGCGGCACGGGGCGAGGCTGGAGCCAGGAGCAGCGCCCGTACCACCGGGCGCGGGCACCGGGCCCGGCGGACCGCCCGGGCCCGTCACATCACGATGAGAGGAAGATCATGCGCGGCAGTCGGTACACGGTCAGCGACGTCATGACCCACACGGTCGTCTCGGTCGGCCGGGACGCCACGTTCAAGGACGTCGTCGCGATCATGCAGCAGTGGAGGGTCAGCGCCCTGCCCGTGCTGGCCGGGGAGGACCGCGTCGTGGGCATCGTGTCCGAGGCCGACCTCCTGCCCAAGGAGGAGTTCCGCGACAGCGACCCCGACCGCCTCACCCAGAGGGACCGGCTGCTCGACCTGGCGAAGGCGGGCGCCCGCACGGCGGGCGAGCTGATGAGCGCGCCCGCGGTCACCGTCCGCGCGGACGCGCCCCTCGCCGAGGCAGCCCGGGTCATGGCGCGACGGCAGGTCAAGCGGCTCCCCGTCGTCGACGACCGGGGCATGCTCAAGGGCGTGATCAGCCGTGCCGACCTGCTGAAGGTGTTCCTGCGCCCGGACGAGGAGATCGCCGCGGAGGTCCGCCGCGAGGTCGTCGCGTACCTGTTCCCCACCCTGAGGCCCCCGGTGCGGGTGAAGGTCGCGGACGGCGTGGTCACGCTCTGCGGGCGGCTCCGGGACACCTCGATGGTGCCCGTCGCCGCCCGTCTGGCCCGCGCGGTCGAGGGCGTCGTCGACGTCCAGTTCGACCTGAAGGGACCGGGCGCCGCCACACCCGGCGCGTGACCGGCCGGCCGGCGGCCGGGGAGGCAGCCGGCCGGCCGTGGCGATCAGGCCTCGGGGAGCCGGGCCGCGACGTGCTCGGACAGGTCCAGCAGGCGGTTGGCGTAGCCCCACTCGTTGTCGTACCAGCCGAAGACCTTCACCAGGTCCCCGTGGGCCTGGGTGAGCGGCGCGTCCAGGACGCACGAGGCGGGATCGCCGACCACGTCCCGCGAGACGATGGGGGCGTCGGACACCCTCAGCACGCCCTTCAGCGGGCCACCGCGATCCGCCGGCCGTCCACGGTCAGCGACGTGTCGTCGTGCTCGACCCTTCGCCCCAGCCGGCCGTACGTCGAGTCGTACGCCAGCAGGTGCGCCAGCGCCTCCGGCGAGGTGAGGTCGGTGACCGCCACCACTTCCAGATCCGCGTTCGTACCGGCGGCCCTGTCGAGCACACAGCGCAGGTAGTCGCGGCCGATGCGGCCGAAGCCGTTGATGCCCACACGAACGGTCATGTCGGTCCTCCCGGCAAGGGCCGGTCGTCACCCGGTCGCCCCGGGACCCCTCCAGCCTCACCGTCGCGGGCCCGCCGGGGCACGGGCCGTGCGGTACCGGTTCGGGGGACCCTTGGCCCCCTGCCGAGGGCCGGGCGCCCCTCGCGGCGCGGGGCACGGCACCGGCACGCTGAAGACGTGCCGGCCCCCGCGGGTGCCCGTGCCGGCGTCCGCTCCCGGCCCGCCGTCAAGGAGAGAAGATCATGAGATTCCGCACCGTCGGTCAGGTGATGACCTGTGAGGTCGTCCGGGCCCGCCGAGGAACCCAGTTCAAGGAAGTCGTCCGGCTGCTCGACCACCACCGGATCAGCGGCCTGCCGGTGGTCGACGACGACGACAAGGTCGTGGGTGTGGTCTCCGGGACCGATCTGCTCCGGGCACAGGCCTACCGGGACGGCAGCGAGCCCAGGGGAGCCGTCACCGCCGGCGACCTCATGACCAGCCCCGCGATCACCGTTCATCCGGAGCAGTCCGTGCCGGACGCGGCGCGGCTGATGGAGCGCCGTGGTGTGGAGCGGCTGCCCGTGGTGGACGAGGAGGACCGGCTCATCGGCATCGCCACCCGCAGGGACCTTCTGCGGGTCTTCCTCCGCACCGACGACGACCTCCGCCGCCAGGTGGCCGAGGAGGTCCTCACCGGTGCGCTGGGACTGGCGCCCGGCGCCGTCCTCGTTTCCGTCCACGACGGCGTCGTCACCCTCGACGGCCGGATCGAGCGCCGCAGCCAGGCCGCGGAGGCCGTTCACCGGACATGGCGGCTGGAGGGCGTCGTGGGAGTGCTGAACGCGCTGACGTTCCACGTCGACGACACCCAGCCGCGTGTGGCGGCCACCTGGGCTCCCGTCCGGTGACTCCCGCCGGAAGACCCCGGCCGGCGAGAGCCGGTCGGACCGGCCGGAGGGCCTGACCGGCCCACTGACGGCACACCGGTGCCCGGGAAACGCTGAGGGCGAGCGGTTCCGCGGTCGAGGAGCCGGAGACCAGGGAGTTGTGCGATGGCGAAGGCGTATCTGGTGGGCAGTGGGGTCGCGGCACTCGCGGCGGCCGTGTTCCTGATCCGTGACGGCGGATTCGACGGAGGGGACGTCCACCTCTTCGAGGAACGGCCGGACATCGGCGGAAGCCTGAACGCCGGCGGCACGACAGGACCCGGACACACCGTGCCCGGCGGACGCCTGATCGACGCGGGATCACACTGCGCGTTCGACCTGCTGTCGGGCATTCCGAGCCTCGACGACCCGTCGGTGAGCGTGGCGCGGGAGATACTGGAGGACCACGAGAGCTTCCCCCTGGACGACGTCACCCGTCTCGTCGACGGTGAGGGGAGGCCCGTCGACCCTCGTGCGACGGGCCTCTCCGAACGCGACCGGCTCCAGCTCCTCCGGCTGCTGGCGCTCCCCGAGCGGTCGCTGGACGGCGAGCGGATCACCGACTGCTTCGGCGAACACTTCTTCACCTCGGCCTTCTGGCTGGTCTGGTCCACCACGTTCGCCTTCCGGCCGGGCCACAGCGCGGTGGAGTTCCGACGCCATCTCCGGCGCTTCGCCCACCTCCTGCCCGAGTTCGCGACCATGTCCGGCGACCACCGCACCCGGTACCACCAGTACGACTCCCTCGTCCTTCCGCTGGTCGCCTGGCTGCGCGAGCGCGGAGTGTCCTTCCACACGGGCTGCCGTGTCGTCGACCTCGCACTGGCGCCGGGACGGAAGGACATCACGGTCAGGACCCTCCACCTCGCCAGGAACGGACAGAAGGAGAGGATCGCCGTGGCGCCTGAGGACCTGGTTCTGGTGACCAACGGCGCGGTGACCGACGCCGCCGGTTTCGGCTCGCACACCACCCCGCCGCCCGCCCCTCCGCGCCGCTCGGACGCCTGGCTCCTGTGGCACCGGATGGCCCGCGGCCGCGAGGACCTCGGCGACCCGGCGGTCTTCGACAAGAACGTCAAGGAGTCCCTCGGGGTGTCGTTCACCGTGACCACGAAGGACCCCGTGTTCCTCGAGGCGCTGACGGAGTTCAGCGGCCGTGAGACGGGTAGGGGCGGCCTGATGACCCTCACCGGCTCCCCCTGGCTGCTCAGCGTCGTCGCCGACCGGCAGCCGGTCCACCGTGACCAGCCGGAAGGGGTGTCGGTCTGGTGGGGCTACGGCCTGTTCCCCGACCGCCGTGGCGCCCGGACGCCCAAGCCGATGACGCAGTGCTCCGGTCAGGAGATCCTGGAGGAGGTCCTGCACCACCTGCCGCTGGGCGAGGCGGTGGCGGCGCGCGTCCGGCAGACGTCGACGGTCGTGCCCTGCCTGCTCCCGTACTTCACCGGACCGTTCCTGCGCCGCACCCGGGACGACAGGCCCAGGGTCGTGCCCCGGGGCTCGGTGAACCTCGCCTTCGTCGGACACTTCGCCGAGCTCCCCGACGAGGCCGCCTTCACCGTCGAGTACTCGGTGCGGACCGCCTGGACGGCCGTGAGCAGTCTCCTCGATCTGGGCCGGCAGCCCCCGCCCGTGCACAAGGGGTACCACGACCGTCATGTGCTGGCGGCGGCCGCGGAGACCCTGCACCACCGCTGAACCGGGGTCTGACCGAGCTGTCCGCGGCGACCATGTGGAGGCCGGCGGCAATGTGCCCGCGGACCCGCGACCGCCGCACCGGCTGCCGCGGGTCCGTTGATTGCGGGGAAGAGGACGCTGGCCCTCCAGATCGCCCACAACCGGTCCGCCCGCGGGCTGGAAGGGCTGATCTTCACCCGGGACGACCGGGCCGGCGAGGGCAAGCTGTCGTCGCGCCTGGGCCTGGTGACGGACGCGGTGGAGGCCGGCACCGGGTTCGACCTGTACGCGTACGTGGTGGACCGGCTGCAGCGGGGCGGCCGGATCGACTACGTGATCGCCGACGAGGCGCAGTTCTTCGCCCCGGAGCAGGTCGACCAGCTGGCGCGGATCGTGGACGACCTGGAGATGGACGTCTACGCCTTCGGCATCACCACCGACTTCCGCACCCGCCTCTTCCCCGGCTCGCAGCGGCTGATCGAACTCGCCGACCGGGTCGAGACCCTGCAGGTCGAGGCGCTGTGCTGGTGCGGGGCGCGGGCCACGCACAACGCGCGCACGGTGGGCGGCGTGATGGTCGTCGAGGGCGAGCAGGTCATGGTCGGCGACGTCGCCAACCAGCCCGACGAGATCGGCTACGAGGTCCTGTGCCGCCGCCACCACCGCCGGCAGATGACCAGCGCCACGGCCAAGGCGGCGTCACTGTCCCCGGACGTGCTGCCGGTCAGCTCCGGCTGAGTGACGGGACGCTCCGCACTTCGCGCGGCGCGGCGCGCGTGGCGGCGGCCGATGTCCGGTCGAGCGGCCGAACCGCCCGGAC
This sequence comes from Streptomyces fragilis, assembly GCF_003112515.1. Classification (GTDB taxonomy): domain Bacteria; phylum Actinomycetota; class Actinomycetes; order Streptomycetales; family Streptomycetaceae; genus Streptomyces; species Streptomyces fragilis. Next base: position 139,084 of record NZ_BEVZ01000002.1, read on the forward strand.
CGGGCCGACGGCGGGTGCGGCGGCCCGGACCGGGCGGCGAGAGGGGACGAGGGGCGAGGGCGAGAGGACCGGGCGGCGAGGAGAGTGAGGGGCGGGCGGCGGGTCAGGGGCGGCGGGGGAAGGTGAGGGCCACGGTTGCCGTCAGGGCGATGCCCGCCGTCGCCGCGAGGAGGGCGACGCGCATGCCGTCCACCGTGGCGACCGCCGAGGTCCGCTCGCCGAGGCCCGCGAGGGCGACCAGGACCGCCAGGCCCACCGCGCCGCCGACCTGCTGGGCGGTGGACGCCATGCCCGAGGCGATGCCCTGCTCGTGCCCCGCGACGCCGGCGGAGGCCGCGCCGAACATCAGGGTGTAACCCGCCCCCTGGCCGAGGCCGAGGATCAGGAAGCCGGGGACCAGCGCGGCGTAGGAGCCGTCGGCGGAGATCGTCAGGGCCAGCAGTGCCGTGCCCGACCCGGCGAGGACCAGACTGCCGGTCATCGCGGTGCGCACGCCGAGCCGCGTGGTGACCCGGCCCGCCAGCAGCGAGCCCAGGGTGATCGCCAGCATCGGGACGAGGTAGGCCAGACCGGTCTGCAGGGCGTCGTAGCCGAGCACGTTCTGGAAGTGGACGGTCAGGAAGTAGGCGAGGGTGCCGACGGTCGCCATGTAGAGGAACGTCACCGCCATGCCCGTGCGCAGGCCGCGGTCGCGCAGCAGCCGCAGGGGCGTGCCGCGCGGGGGCCGGGGCGGCCGGACGAGGTCCGGCCGCCGTCGTCGTGGCGGCCATCAGCGGGCCGCCCGCTGGTCCTGGCCGGCGATCTTGGCGGTGCCGAGGGCGATGCGGTTCCAGGTGTTGATGGTGAGGATCAGGGCGAGGACGCGGGCGAGTTCCGGCTCGTCGAAGTGGCGGGCGGCCTCGGCGTAGACGTCGTCGGGGACGCCGGCCCGGGAGACCAGGGTGACGGCCTCGGTCAGGGCGAGGGCGGCCTGCTCCTTGCCCGTGAAGAAGCTCCGGGCCTCGCGCCAGACGCCGATCATGTGCAGGCGGGCCTCGTCCTCGCCTGCCTTGCGGGCGTCGGTGGTGTGCATGTGGAGGCAGTAGGCGCAGCCGTTGAGGAGGGAGGCCCGGATCTGGATCAGCTCGACCAGGGCCGGGTCGATGCCCTCGCGGGCGGCGGCGTCGAAGCCGACGAGGGCCTTGAACGCCTTGGGCGCCGCCTTCGCGAAGTCGAGGCGCGAGGCGTGGTGGTGGCCGGCCGCGGGGGCGGGGGAGAGGGCGGAGGCGGGGGCGGTCGTGGTGTGCGCGGTGTTCGTCATGCTGCGAATCTAGGGCGCGGAAAGACTCCCTCCAGGGTGCATTTCCGTGCCGGATTTCCGGGTCAATTAGGGGCCGCGCCCGTCGGTCGTCGTGCGCGGACCCGACCCCCTCCGGCCGGCGCCCGCCAGGAACCCCCGGCCCGTCGTCCTCCGGCCGCCGCCCGCCGGTCGGTGCCCTCTGGCCGGCCCGCTCCGGTCGGTGCCCTCAGGCCCGTCGCCCTCCGGTCGTCGGCCGTCCGGAGGAAACTTGAGCGCGCGTACGCCCTCCCCGGCGCGGCTCCCGGGTGAGGCGCCCCGGCCCTGGTGGGCGCACCCCGGGGCCCGGGCCGGGCCGGAGCCGTGCCGCTGCCGTCGCGGTCGAGCCCCCGGCCGGCGCGGGCCGGCCTGATTCGTCACCGGCCGCGCGGGGGAGTCCTGGCAGAGGCGTACCCCTCCCCGCGGAAAGGCCGAGCACCCGTGACGGTGAAGCACGAGGCCCACGACAGGAGCCGTGACCTGCAGGTCAACCCGGTGTTCAGCCGCGAGCCCCTGCGGGTGCCCCGGTACCAGCTGCCGGCCGGCGAGATGGAACCGGCCACGGCCTACCAGGTGGTGCACGACGAGCTGATGCTCGACGGCAACGCCCGGCAGAACCTGGCGACCTTCGTCTCCACCTGGGCGGAGCCCGAGGCCCGGCGGCTGATGGACGAGTGCGCCGAGAAGAACATGATCGACAAGGACGAGTACCCGCAGACCGCGGAGCTCGAGGCCCGGTGCGTGCACATGCTCGCCCACCTCTGGCACGCCGAGGACCCCCGGCACGCGATGGGCTGCTCGACCACGGGGTCGAGCGAGGCCGCCATGCTGGGCGGGCTGGCCCTCAAGCGGCGCTGGCAGCACCGCCGCCGTGCCGAGGGCAGGCCCACCGACCGGCCCAACCTGGTCATGGGCAGCAACGTCCAGATCTGCTGGGAGAAGTTCGCCGACTACTTCGAGGTCGAGCCCCGTTACGTGCCCATGGAGGGCGACCACTTCCACCTCACCCCCGACCGGGCGGTCGAGTGGTGCGACGAGAACACCATCGGCGTTGTCGCCGTGCTCGGCTCCACCTTCGACGGCAGCTACGAGCCCGTCGCGGACATCTGCGCGGCCCTGGACGACCTCCAGGCCCGTACCGGAGTGGACGTCCCCGTCCACGTCGACGGCGCCTCCGGCGCGATGATCGCCCCCTTCCTCGACCTCGACCTGCGGTGGGACTTCCGGCTGCCGCGGGTCGCCTCGATCAACACCTCGGGCCACAAGTACGGCCTGGTCATGCCCGGCGTCGGCTGGGCCCTGTGGCGGGACCGCGAGGCCCTGCCCGACGACCTGGTGTTCCACGTCAACTACCTCGGCGGCGACATGCCGACCTTCGCCCTGAACTTCTCCAGGCCGGGGGCCCAGGTCGTCGCCCAGTACTACAACTTCCTGCGGCTGGGCTTCGACGGATACCGGCGGGTCCAGCAGACCTGCCGCGACGTCGCCACCCGGCTGTCCGGGGAGATCGCGCGGCTCGGCCCCTTCGAGCTGATCACCGACGGCAGCGACATCCCCGTCTTCGCCTTCCGGGTGCGCGACGGGGAGCGGCGCTTCAGCGTCTTCGACGTGTCCGCGGCGCTGCGTGAACGGGGCTGGCAGGCCCCCGCCTACACCTTCCCCGAGAACCGCACCGACCTGGCCGTCCTGCGCGTCGTCGTCCGCGTCGACTTCAGCCACGACCTGGCCGACCTGCTCCTGGAGGACCTGCGCCGCGCCCTGAGCCGGCTGGAGACGCAGGACGCCCCCCGGCGGGGCGCGGAGGCCGGCGGCTTCGCCCACGGCGCCGAGACCAGGAACCCCCGCCGTCCCGGTCGCCGGTGACGGCGTACCACCGCTCCACGCCCCACGGAGGAACGCCGTGTGCCGCCTCTTCGGCCTCAGCAGCGCCCCACACCGCACGCACGCCACCTTCTGGCTCCTGGACGCCCCCGACAGCCTCAGCGACCAGAGCCACCGCGACCCCGACGGAACCGGCCTCGGCCACTTCACCGCCGACGGAGACCCCCGCGTCGACAAGGCCCCGGTCGCGGCCTACCGGGACCGGGCCTTCGCCCAGGAGGCCCGCCAGGTCGAGTCGGCGACCTTCGTCGCCCACCTGCGCTTCGCGTCCACCGGCGGCCTGGACACCCGCAACACCCACCCCTTCGAACAGGACGGACGGCTCCTCGCGCACAACGGGGTCGTCGAGGGCCTGGACGCGCTCGACGACCACCTGGGCGAGGACCGTTCGCGGGTGCGGGGCGACACCGACTCCGAGCGGGTCTTCGCCCTGATCACCCGGGAGACCCGGCGGCACGACGGCGACGTCACCGCGGGCATCCGGCAGGCGGCCCGCTGGATCGCCGCGAACCTGCCGGTCTACGCCCTCAACCTGATCCTCGTCACCCCCCGGGAGCTGTGGGCGCTGCGCTACCCGGACACCCACGACCTGTACGTCCTCGAACGCGGGGCCGGCGGCCTGCACGGCGGCCGGCACCTCGACCACAGCGGCAGCGGCGGCCGGATGCGCGTCCACTCCGCGCACCTGGCAAGCCGGCCCGCCGTCGTCGTCGCCAGCGAGCGGATGGACGACAGCCCGGGCTGGCGCCTGATGGAACCCGGAGAACTGCTCCACGTCGGCCCCGGCCTCGGCGTCACGCGGCACGAGGTCCTGTCCGGCCCTCCGGCCCGCCCGCTCGGCCTCGACGACCTGCGGCCCGACGCGGCAGCCTCGCAGAAGGCCGTCTGAGAGCCCTCATCGCGGGTGAGGGCGGGCACCGGCCTCGGCTAGGGTGCACTGCCATGCCGGAACCATGGGTCGATTCGGCGGAGCGCATCGGCAGTGACCTGCACCTGGACCTGTCCGGTCCTGGCAGTCGCCGCGCCGTGCTCATCCGCGCCCTGCGGGAGGCCGTACGCGAGGGACGCCTCGCGCCCGGCACCAGACTGCCGCCCTACCGCTCGCTGGCCGCCGACCTCGGCCTGGCCCGCAACACGGTCGCCGACGCCTACGCCGAACTCGTCGCCGAGGGGTGGCTGACCGCGCGCCGGGGTTCCGGCACCAGGGTGGCGGACCGCGCCGCCCCGCCTCCGCCCGCGCGGAGGCCGAAGCCGGCCGCCCGCCGGCCCGACGCTCCGGCACACAACCTGAGGCAGGGCGCGCCGGAGGCCGCCTCGTTCCCCCGCACGGCCTGGCTGGCCTCCGCCCGGCGGGCGCTGGCCTCCGCACCCGACGAGGTCTTCGGCCCCGGCGACCCGCGCGGCCGCGTCGAGCTGCGCCGCGCGCTCGCCGAGTACCTGGCCCGCGCCCGCGGGGTGCGGGCCGACCCCGACCGGATCGTGGTGTGCTCCGGCGTCGCGCACGCGCTGCGGCTGCTGTTCGACGGTTCGCGCGGCGCGGCCGGCGGCGGGGTGCTGCGCGGACCGTTCGCGGTGGAGTCGTACGGGCTGGGGTTCCACCGCGCGATCCTGGAGAGCGCCGGCGTGCGGACGGTGCCCCTGGGGCTGGACGAACAAGGTGCCACCGTCGAGGAGCTGGCCGATGTGAGACCGAGGGTTCGCGGCGTGCTGCTCACGCCCGCGCACCAGTTCCCCACCGGCGGCCCGCTGCACCCGGCCCGGCGTGCCGCGGTCGTCGACTGGGCGCGGGCCGGCGACGGACTGGTCCTGGAGGACGACTACGACGGGGAGTTCCGCTACGACCGTGAGCCCGTCGGAGCGCTGCAGGGCCTGGACCCCGAACGGGTCGTCCACCTCGGCTCGGTCAGCAAGAGCCTGTCCCCGGCGGTACGGATCGGCTGGATGGTGCTGCCCGACCACCTCGTCGACGGCGTCCTCGCCGCCAAGGGCGAGCGGGAGGCGTGGGCGAGCGTCCTCGACCAGCTGACCCTCGCCGACTTCATCACCTCCGGCCGCTACGACCGGCACGTCCGCCTGATGCGCCGGCGCTACCGGGGCCGGCGCGACCAGCTCGTCACCGCCCTCGCCGAACGGGCCCCGCACGTCACGGCCACGGGCATCGCCGCGGGGCTGCACGCGGTCCTGCGGCTGCCGCCCGGGACGGAGTCGTCCGTGGTCAAGGCCGCCGCCTGGCAGGGGATCGCGCTGGACGGCCTCGCCCACTTCCGTCATCCCGGGGCCACCACCCCGGCCGAGGACGGGCTGGTCATCGGCTACGCCGCCCCGGCGGAACACGCCTACCGGGCCGCCGTCGACGCCCTGCTGCGGGCCCTGCCGCCCGGCGACGTCGCCTAGGATCCGCCCGTTCGCCCCCTCGCTTCTTCGTCCGGCCCGGCCGGGTCACCCGAAGCCGCGGGCGTCCTGCTTGAGGGCGGTGTCCACCGTGAGGGCGGTGGCGACGACCAGGCTGCGCAGGGGCTCCGGCAGCTGCTGGTGGATCTGCAGGACGTAGTTGTCGGCGGTGGTGAAGAGGGTCTTGGCCAGTCCCTCCCAGGTCTTGGTGATGCGGGCGACCTCGGTGCCGGTGTGGTCCACGACGGCGAAGTTCCAGGCGCGCCAGTTCTCCGCGCGGATCTCGCCGAGCGTGGCGCCGTTCGCGGTGATCGCGAACCTGATCTTGCCGATCGCGTTCTGCTGGACGATCTCGCCGACCGGCGTGCCGTCCGGGCGGGTCACCACGACCCGGGACTTGATGAACTTCGCCGGGCGGGTGAGGAGCAGCAGCGGCCGGCCCCAGGCGTCGCGGATCTCCAGCCGGTGGGTCAGGTACTGGTCGAGGCTGCTGACGAAGCGGAGGGCCTTGCGCAGGGTGCTCTGGCCGACCTGGACGACCGAGCCGATGTGGGCGCCCTGCTGGTCCATCACCTTGTACTCGTTGACCAGCTCGACCAGCTTGGCCTTCTGGTTCACGACCAGGACCGGCTCGGTGAAGATCGTGCCGGTGCCGGTCACGGGCGCCTGGACGCCGGCCTGATGCTGGACCTGCCGGGCCACCCGGGGGTCGGGGATCTGGGGGGCCGCCTGCGGCGCGCCCTGCGTGGGCGCGGTCTGCTCGGTCCAGCGGGCGCCGTCCCAGTACCGCAGGAGCTGCGGGGCTCCCTGGGGGTCGGGGTACCAGCCGGCGGGGTGCGTGGGATGTGTGGTCACCTGCGGATGCTACGTGTGTTCGACCGAAACGCGCCATGAGCACGGGAAGCGCCGTCCCCCTCGGGCAGGGACTCCCGGTCCCCTCCGGGCGGGGCGAGGCCGGTCCCCGGCGGCCGCGTGCCCGCCGGCGTCGTCCTCCCACGGGCCCATGGGGCGGTCACTCCCCTTCCAGGTCGTTCGCCCAGCGGGCCGTCTCGTTGAGCGGTGCGACCGTGCAGCCGTCACCGGCGAGCGCAGCAGCCGGACCGTCTGGCTCCAGGTCGCGCCGAAGGTCGGCATCCGGACGGAGTGCTTGCCGGCGCCGCCGGCGACGAGGACGCGGATGTCCTCCGGCGCGCGGGCGATCGCCACCCGGTGTCCCCACGCCTCCGGCAGGAGCCGGTAACCACCCCGCAGACTCGCTTCCCGGAGCTTCTCCGCACCGACCCGGGTGGCGTCGACACGGGCGTTCTCGAACAGGTACTGCTGGACGTCGCCACGCGACAGGCCCGCGTCGGCCAGCAGCCGCGCGTGTTCGGGACCCAGCGCGAGGAACTGGTCGCCGCCGCGGTGGAGGGGGTTGGCGCCGGGCGTCGCCGTGGTCGCCGCGATGGTCCGCAGGAGGTTCGGGGCGGTGGACGACCGGTGGTCGTCGATGTTGTGCGGGCCCTCCACGGCGGCCACCGTGACCAGGTCGTCCGCCGGGTCCCAGCCGTCGGGCCGGTCCAGCTGCGCGCCGAAGGACGGCCAGGGGCTGTCCGCCTGGTTCTCGGCGAAGCAGAACGACCACTTCGCGGGGCGCCGTGGGTCGCCCGGTCGGTGCCGCGGGCCCCCTCGCCCCCGCCGGGGCGGGCGCCGCCGGCGTTCATCGCGACCAGCCGCACGGCACGGCCGATCGTGCCGTTGGCGCGGAACCCGGAGCCCGTGCAGCCCGTCCCGCCCGCGATGCCGAGCTCACCCGCGACCGGGCCCTGGACGACGACCATCAGCGTGCACGGGTGGGTGGTCGTCCGGGAGCCGTACAGGTTGAAGTCCGGCTGCCGCATCGCGACGACCGCGACCTCCAGCACCGGCACGTACGCGGGCAGGCAGCCGGCCATCACCGCGTTGGCGGCGAGCCCGCGCAGGGTCAGCTCCGCGCCGCGCGGGGCGACGGGGCCCAGCAAGGCGTCGGGGTGCCGGGTCGCCGCGGCGAGGAAGCGCTCCACCCGCTCCGGCGTGGGCACGACGACGGGCAGGCCGTCCGTCCATCCCCGCCCGTGCAGCTGCTCGGAGGCGGCCTCCTCGTCGCGGGCTCCCCCGAGACGACGAGGTCCGGTCCCCCTGCGGTCGCTGGACGCGGCGACGCGTGCGCACGTCCTCGCGACACTGGCGAGCATCGCGCCGGGGGCGGCCAAGGAGCCCGCCCAGGCGGAGCCCGCCCAGCGGGAGCCCGCCTAGGACGTGCGGCGGCGTCGCCGGGCGACCGCGTCAGGCGGAGGCGACGCGGGTTCCCCGGGCGTCGGCGGTGTTCCGTTCCGCCCGGGTGGCGGCGGGGGTGAGCAGCCCGAAGGGCGCGCCGTCGGGGTCGGTCAGCTGGGCGGAGCGGCCGTTGAGCCCGTTGGTGGGCGGGCGGCTGATCCGTCCGCCCAGCGCCACCGCGTGCTCGGTCGCGCGGTCCACGTCGGACGTGGCGAAGTAGGTCGTCCAGTGCGCGCCGCCCGCGCGGTGGACGGACAGCCCGGCACCGCGGATGCCGAGTACCGGCCGCCCCGCGTGACGCAGCACCACCCGCTCCTCGGCGGGGGACGGGGCGGTCTCCCGGCCGAGCCCGAAGACGCTCTGGTAGAACCTGACCGCGGATCTCGTCTCCGCCACCACCAGTTCCAGCCAGGCGGGCGTGCCGGGAAGTCCGGGGGCCGGCGGCGGGTACGCGCGCGGCAGGCGCCGCATGCCGAACACCGCGCCCGCCGGGTCCGAGCAGAACGCCACCCGCCCGCCCTCGGCGTCGTCCAGCGGCCCGACGCCCATGGTGCCGCCGCACTGCCGGACGGCCAGGGCCGCGCTGTCGATGTCGTCGGCCGTCAGGAACGGCGTCCACTCGGGGGTGAGCCCGGCACCCGCGGGCAGCAGGCCGATGCCGGCGACCGGACGCCCCTGGGCGGTGGCGATCAGCTCGCGCAGCGGGCCTCCCTTGCCCGGCGTGAACTCCCAGCCCAGCAGCGGCCCGTAGAAGTCGTGGGCGACACCGAGGCCGCGTGTCCTCAGACTCGTCCAGCAGGGCGCCCCGGGTGCGCCCGGTGCGCGTCCGGTGGTGGAGAAGTCATTCACGTCGGCCGCCCCCGTTCTGTCCGTCATCGGTCGGTTCACAGGTTTCCGTTCCCCGGATGCGGGGAGAGGAAAGTCCTTTCTTCTCGGCGGATCCCCGCCCCGGGCCGGAACATGCCCCACCGATGCGTGAGGAGTTCCTCCGTGGACGTCACCCGCACGGTGGGTGCGCGTTCCGGTGCGGTGCGTGACCGAAGTGCCGTGGCGGAGCAGCGTAGCCAACGCTGCGCGGTGTGGCCATCCGGTGCCCGCGCCCGGCGTGGCGCGGTGGCCGGAACGCGCGTGTTGGTGCGGGCGGCGGGGTGTCGGGCAGGATGCGGGCATGAACTCTGCACTGGTGTCGGCCGCCGAGCTGGCCGGTCTGCTGGACGGACCCACTCCTCCCGTACTGCTGGACGTGCGCTGGCAGTTGAGCGTCGCCAAGGCGGGCGGTGAACCCCCGTTCGACGGGCGCGCGGAGTACGAGCGCGGGCACCTTCCCGGCGCCGTCTTCGTGGACCTGGACGGCGAGCTGGCCGCACCGCCGGGGGAGGGGGGACGCCACCCACTGCCGGACCTGGCCGTCTTCGGCGCGGCGATGCGGCGCGCCGGGGTGTCGGCAGGGCGGCCGGTCGTCGCCTACGACGGCGGCATCGGCTGGGGCGCGGCCCGGGCGTGGTGGCTGCTGCGGTGGGCGGGGCACGGGGACGTGCGGGTGCTGGACGGCGGACTGCCGGCCTGGCGGGGGCCGCTCGAGGAAGGGCCGGAAGTGCCGCACGCGGCGGGGGACTTCCTCCCGGAGCCGGGAGCGATGCCGGTGGTCGACGCGCGGGGCGCCGCCGAACTCGCGGAGGCGGCGGACGGGTTGCTGCTGGACGCGCGGGCGGGCGAGCGGTACCGGGGGGAGGTCGAGCCGGTGGACCCGGTGGGCGGGCACATCCCCGGCGCGGTCTCCGCGCCGACCTCGCTGAACGTCGGGCCCGACGGCCTGTTCCGGTCCCCGGCCGAACTGGCCGAGCGGTACCAGGCGTTGGGCGCGGGGCGGGAAGGGGTCCGCGTGGGGGTGTACTGCGGTTCGGGGGTGTCGGCGGCGCAGGAGGTGCTGGCACTGGAGGTGGTGGGCGTACGGGCGGCCCTCTACCCGGGTTCCTGGTCCGAGTGGGTCACCGACCCCGCCCGCCCCGTCGCCAAGGGCTGACCCTCGCCGCCCCGCGCCGGCCTGCGCCGTCCGTGCGGGCGGGGCCGGGTCGGCCAGGGGGCGTCAGGCCGCCCGAGGGGCGGCACGACGGGCGCCGGGGGACGCGGGTGCCCGTACCGCCCCCGGGCGGCGGGCCGCCCGCGTCGCGGGCGCGGGGGTCAGTCGGAGTTCTTCTTGCGGCGGGTGCCGAAGACGATCTCGTCCCAGCTGGGGACCGCCGCACGACGCCCGGGACGCACCCCGTCCGCCTCTGCCTGCCGGTCCGTCGCCCCGATCAACCGGTCCCGGTGGCTGCTGACCGCCCGCGGCATCAGGACGTCCGCGTACGCGGAGCCCGCCCCCGCGGAGGCCGCCGGCGCGGGCGGCTCCTCGACGTCGGGCTCGGTGTCCGGGCCGTCGGGCGCCTCGCCGGGGATCTCCGGGACGACCAGATCGCCGCGGAAGCTCGGCACCGCCTCGAGGAGGCTGGTGAGCGAATCGCTGACGCTCTCCTCCTCCGGGTCGGACGGCTGCGCCTGCGCGGGCACGATCGCGGCCCGCTCCGACCGGTCGCCCCGGTCCCGGTCCCGGTCCCGCTCACGCGGCAGCCGCGCGATCCGCGGCACGAACGGGTGCGCCGGCTCGGCCGGCCCGAGGTCGTCGGACTCGCCGATCAGCGACCGCGCCTCGTCGTCGACCGCGGCGACCAGACGGCGCGGCGGGTCGTAGGTCCAGCTCGCCGTGTGCGGCTCGCCCGCCACGCGGTAGACCAGCAGCACCTCCCAGGTGCCGTCGTCACGACGCCAGGAGTCCCACTGCACGGTGTCCTTGTCGGCGCCGCGCAGCAGCAGCCGCTCCTGCACCGCCTCGCCCAGCGGGGGACCGGTGTTCTCGCCCGGGCGCCGCACCGGGGTCTTGCGCGCGCGCTCCGCCATGAACGCGCGCTCGGCCAGCACGGGGCCCTCGAAACGCCGCACGCGGTCCACCGGGATGCCGGCCAGCTGGGCGACCTCTTCGGCGGTGGCTCCGGCCCTTATACGGGCCTGGATGTCGCGGGGGCGGAGGTGGCTCTCCACCTCGATCTCGATCTGTCCGAGACGGGGACGGTCGCCGCGCACGGCGGCGCGCAGCCGTTCGTCGATCGGAAGCGTGTACTCCGTGCTGTCCGCAGCCTTGAGCACCAGCCGTGTGCCGTCATTGGAGACGGCCACGACACGCAGTTCGGGCATGGGGACCTCCCGGGTGGTGCCTGCCGACGTCACGTGCGTCGCTGCTTCCGCTAGTCGAGTGTGGCCTGCCCGGGTGCAGCCTGCCACAACCTTGCCGAGTTGCCCGGCGTGTCGGGCGCCGGGCCCAGGCTCACCGTCATGGCACGGCTACCTGCTTGCAACGTCAAGTGACCCACATCGGTCACCCTGCGCAACGGCCTCCCTCCCCGGCGCTCCTGACGGATCGCGGTCGCCCAGGCGGGAGTCCGGACCCAGGGCTCCGAACACTACTCCATTCGGGCCACGTGCGTGGATCGGCGCGCCGGTCGAAATCGGGGCGGGTCACCCCAAGATCGTCCCGGCCCGGCGTCCCAAGGTCCGGACGGCCCTTGCGACGTGGCGTGTTTCACGCCCCGGTCCACGCCCCTGATCCCTGCCCCGTCCCGCGGGTTCCAATCGCCCGCGCCGTGATCTTCCGTGCGCGGCACGGGCGGTGGCACGTCGTGGCTACCTCGTCCTGGTCCGCGTCCGGCGCCCGCGTCCGGCGCGCGCCGCTACTCCCCGAGCACCCGCCTCAGGTAGTCGTTCTGGAAACGCCGCTCGGGGTCCAGACGGTTCCTCAGCTCCAGGAATTCGCCGAAACGGGGGTAGACGGCCGCCAGGTGGCCGGCGTCCCGGGTGTGGACCTTGCCCCAGTGAGGTCTGCCCTCGTAGGCCGTGAAGATGCGTTCCGCCATCGTGAAGTAGGCCTGGTACGGGGTGCCCCGGAACATGTGGACGGCGATGTAGGCGCTGTCCCGGCCGGAGGCGGTGGAGAGCGTGATGTCGTCGGCGGGCGCGGTGCGCACCTCCACCGGGAAGCTGACCCGCAGCCCCGAGCGGTCGACCGCGGACCGCAGTTCGCGCAGCGCGTCGACCACCGCGGCGCGCGGCAGGGCGTACTCCATCTCCACGAACCGCACCCGGCGCGGCGAGGTGAACACCTTGTAGGGGATGTCGGTGTAGGTCCGGGCGGAGAGCGCCCGGCTGGATATCCGCGCGATCGCCGGTATGGTCGCCGGCACCGCCCGCCCCAGCCGGTTGACCGCTCCGAAGACGCCGTTGGAGAGGAGCTCGTCCTCCAGCCAGGCGCCGGCCCGGCCCAGCGGGCGCGGCGGTCCGGCGCTGCGGTTGTTGCGCTTGGTGTTGCAGTTGCCGGTGTGGGGAAACCAGTAGAACTCGAAGTGCTCGTTGGACGACCAGAGTTCCTCGAAGGAGCCGGTGACCTGGTCGAAGCTCATCGGCTCCTCGCGCGCGGTCAGCAGGAAGACCGGCTCCACCCGGAACGTCAGGGCGGTGACGACGCCCAGCGCGCCGAGCCCGATCCGCGCGGCGGCGAAGACCTCGGGGTTCTCCTCGCGGGAGCAGGTGAGCACCGAGCCGTCCGCGGTGACGAGTTCCAGGGCGGCGATCTGCGCGGCGATCGAGCCGGACTCCCGGCCGGTGCCGTGGGTCCCGGTGCCGACCGCGCCGGAGACCGTCTGCTCCATGATGTCGCCCATGTTGGTCAGCGACAGACCCTCGCCGGCCAGCGCCGCGTTGAGCTGCTTCAGCGGCGTGCCGGCCCCGACGGTGACCGTCCCGGCGGCCCGGTCCACGCGGTGCACCCCGGCCAGGCGTTCGGGGCGGATCAGCACGCCGTCGGTGGCCGCGGCCGCGGTGAAGGAGTGGCCGCTGCCCACGGGCTTGACCCGCAGCCCCCGTTCCGCCGCGTCGCGCACCGCGGCGGCGACCTCCTCCGCGCTGCCGGGAGCCACCTGCCGGGCCGGGCGGGCGGTGACGTTGCCCGCCCAGTTACGCCAGGTGCCGCTCTGCCGTGTCCGCCGTGTCCGTGCGTTCGCCGTGCTGCTCAACGGTGCCTCCCCGCGACGTTGCCGGCCTGGTCAGCCGGCGGTACCCGAGGAAACCGACCGCCACCGCGGCGGCCCCGGCGACGGCCGGCACCACGTACCCGGTCCGCGCGCCGGCCGAGTCGATCACCAGGCCGGCCACCGAGGACCCCAGTGCGACGCCGACCGCGAGGCCGGTGCTGATCCAGGTCATGCCCTCGGTCAACTGCGCGCGTGGTACGTGCTGCTCGATCAGGGACATCGTGGTGATCATCGTGGGGGCGATGAAGAGGCCCGCGACGAACAGCGCCACGGCCAAGAACGGCAGGTTCCCGACCAGTTGGAGGGGGATCATACTCGCGGCCATCGCACACACACCCGCCAGCCAGCGACGTTCCGGGCGGCCGTGGACGCGCAGCACGCCGAAGACCAGTCCGGCGACGCAGGAACCGGCCGCGTAGACCGCGAGGACCAGGCTGGCCGCGGCCTTGTGGCCCAGCTCCTCGGCGAAGGCGACCGTCACCACGTCGACCGCGCCGAAGACCGTCCCGGTGGCGACGAAGGTGGCCACCAGCACCTGGAGGCCGGGCGAGCGCAGCGCGCTGCCCCGCACGTGCTCCTCGGGCGGGTGCGGCCTCGGCTCGGTGGCGCGCTGGGAGGTCAGCCAGAACACCCCGGTCGCCATGAACAGCGCCGCCAGCAGGGGTCCCGCCTCCGGGAACCAGGCGGTGGACAGGCCGATGGAGACGATCGGGCCGACGATGAAGCAGACCTCGTCGATCACCGACTCGAACGAGTAGGCGGTGTGCAGCATCGGGGTGCCGCGGTAGATGGCCGCCCAGCGGGCCCGCACCATCGAGCCCAGGCTCGGCACGCAGCCGACCAGGGCGGCGAAGACGAACAGGGCGGCGTCCGGCCAGCGCAGGCGCGTCGCCACCAGCAGACCGGCGGCGCCGGTGAGCGCCACGAGGACCGCGGGGCGCAGCACCCGGCTCTGCCCGTGACGGTCCACCAGCCGGGATATCTGAGGGCCGAGCACCGCGGAGGAGAGCGCGATGGTCGCGGAGAGGGCGCCGGCCAGTCCGTAACGGCCGGTGACCTGGGAGATCATGGTGACCACGCCGATGCCCATCATGGACAGCGGCATCCGGCCGACCAGTCCGGCGGCGGAGAAGCCGCGGGTCCCGGGCGGCGCGAAGAGGGCGCGGTAGGGCGAGGGCACGGGCTCTCCGGGGAAAAAGGGGCGTCGCTGCCCAGGTCACGAAGTGGTTGGCCGATACAGCTTACGACTGGTTCGACCAGGTGTGCCCCGGGTGTACGGGCGTCCTGACGGGGAGCGTGGGGGCAAGGGGGGCGCAGGGATGCGGCGACCCGGCCGGGCGGCCCGGTTTCCCCGCCGCCGGTCGCCAGTGGGAGGATCCACTCATGCCAGATGTGCTCGAATCGTCCCCCTACGACGCGTTGCTGCTGCTCTCCTTCGGCGGCCCGGAGGGCCCCGAGGACGTGGTGCCGTTCCTCGAGAACGTCACCCGGGGGCGCGGCATCCCCAAGGAACGCCTCAAGGAGGTGGGCCAGCACTACTTCCTGTTCGGCGGCGTCAGCCCGATCAACGAACAGAACCGCGAGCTCCTGGACGCCCTGCGCGCGGACTTCGCCGGACACGGGCTGGACCTGCCGGTCTACTGGGGCAACCGCAACTGGGCCCCCTACCTCACCGACACCCTGCGCGAGATGGTCCGCGACGGGCGCCGCCGGATCCTGGTGCTGGCCACCAGCGCCTACGCCTCCTACTCGGGCTGCCGGCAGTACCGCGAGAACCTGGCCGACGCCCTGGCCACGCTGGAGGCCGAGGGGCTGGAGCTGCCCCGGGTGGACAAGCTGCGGCACTACTTCAACCACCCGGGCTTCGTGGAGCCGATGGTCGACGGCGTGGTGCGGGCCCTGGAGGACCTCCCCGAGGAGGTGCGCGACGGCGCCCAGCTGGCGTTCACCACCCACTCCATCCCGACCGCCGCGGCGGACACCTCCGGTCCGGTCGGCGAGCACGGTGACGGCGGCGCGTACGTGCGCCAGCACCTTGACGTCGCCCAGGTGATCGCCGAGGCGGTGCGCGGGCGCACCGGCGTGGAGCGGGCCTGGCAGCTGGTCTACCAGTCGCGGTCCGGCGCCCCGCACGTCCCGTGGCTGGAGCCGGACATCTGCGACCACCTCGAGGAGCGGCACGCGGCGGGCGTCCCGGCCGTCGTGATGGTGCCGATCGGTTTCGTCTCCGACCACATGGAGGTCCTCTACGACCTCGACACGGAGGCCAAGGCCAAGGCGGAGGAGCTGGGGCTGCCGGTGCGGCGCTCGGCGACGGTCGGCGCCGACCCGCGGTTCGCGGCGGCGGTCCGCGACATGGTCGTGGAACGGGCCGCCACCGAGCGCGGGCAGTCCGTGAAGCCGTGCGCGCTGGGCGCGCTCGGCGCGAGCCACGACGTGTGCCCGGTGGGCTGCTGCCCCGCCGCGCGCAACCCGAAGCCGGCCGCGGCGGGCGAGGACAGCCCGTACGCCTGAGCGGATCCGTGGGGCGGCGCGCCCGCGCCGCCCCACGGATCCGCCAGAACGCCCCGACCCGCTCCACGACCGCCCCAGACGTACCGACAGGACGCGAGGACACCGTGACGGACCTGCACCAGACGGAGCTGCACCGAGAGCTGCTGGAGATCGCCGGGGAGGCGGCCCGCCGGGCCGGCGAGCTGCTGCGGGACGGCCGCCCCGACGACCTCGAGGTGGCCGCCACCAAGTCGAGCCCCATCGACGTGGTGACCGAGATGGACATCGCCGCCGAGAAGCTGATCGTCGACCTGATAGCGGCCCGCCGCCCCGGGGACGGGTTCCTCGGTGAGGAGGGCGCCTCCTCGGCCGGCACCAGCGGCGTGCGCTGGATCGTCGACCCGCTCGACGGCACCGTCAACTACCTGTACGGCCTGCCGTCCTGGTCGGTCTCGATCGCCGCCGAGGTGGACGGGGCGACGGTGGCCGGGGTGGTGGAGATCCCCATGCGGGGCGAGACCTTCCGCGCCGTGACCGGCGGCGGCGCCTGGGTGACCGGGCCGTCCTGGCAGGGGGAGCGGCGGTTGTCCGTGCGGCCGTCGCCGCCCCTGGACCAGGCGCTGATCGCCACCGGCTTCAACTACGTCACCACCGTGCGCGCCCACCAGGCGGAGGTGGCGCGGGAACTGCTGCCGCTGGTGCGCGACATCCGCCGCGGCGGCTCGGCAGCGGTCGACCTGTGCGACCTGGCGGCGGGGCGCCTCGACGGCTACTACGAGCGCGGACTGCACCCGTGGGACCGGGCGGCCGGGGACCTGATCGCCCGCGAGGCGGGCGCCGTCACCGGCGGACGGGCCGGCGAGCGCCCCTCCGACGACCTCACCGTCGCCGCGACGCAAGGGGTCTTCCGGCCCCTTCAGGAGCTGCTGGAGCGGCTCGGCGCCTGGCACGACTGACCGTGTGACCTGTTTCACCGCGCCCCTGGAGACCGCCCTCCCGGGGGCGCGGCGGAGGCGGTGACCTGCGCACGCGGCGCGGGGTGTCCGCACGGTGAACGTCCGGCCTATGCCAGATTTCCTTGCCGCCCAAGGTTTCCGCCAGGTGACGCGTGGGGAGGACGGTTTCAACCCCGCGATCACGCTCCGCACGTGCCGTACCACCAAGCGGCACGGGCGTCCGGCTTCCCTTTTCCCCGGAGGCGCTGCCGGACACTCCGCCCGGCGTGATCGTCCCTTCCCGACCCACGACCCAGGACGAGGGGGCGCCGCATGGACGCATTCACCGCAGGGCTTCTCCAGCGCATAAGGGCTGCCGAGTCGCACCTCACGCAGGCGCGCGACGAGGGCGACGAGTTCGCCGCCGAGGTGGAGCAGGGAGAACTGGACGACCTGCGCCGTCTGGCCGCCGAGCACGGTGTGGAGGTCGGCGCCGCGAGCGTCTGACACCGACCCCACGGCTCCGTCACCGCGAACGGGCCCCGGCATCGGCCGGGGCCCGTTCCGCGTGTTCCCCGCGGCATCCCGCCCGTACGGGCGGGATGCCGCCTTACAGCCGACTTACCGGCACAAGAGGCAGGATGGAGGCTCCTCCCACCGGTATGTCAGGCCGGTGGAACGTCAGGAAGGAAGGCCGACGTGCGCGTACTCGTCGTCGAGGACGAGCAGCTGCTCGCGGACGCGGTGGCCACCGGTCTGCGCCGCGAGGCGATGGCCGTCGACGTCGTGTACGACGGCGCCGCCGCCCTCGAGCGGATCGGTGTCAACGACTACGACGTGGTCGTCCTCGACCGGGACCTGCCGATGGTGCACGGTGACGACGTGTGCCGCCGGATCGTCGAGCTGGGCGAACCCACCCGGGTGCTGATGCTCACCGCCGCCGGCGACGTCAGCGACCGGGTCGAGGGCCTGGAGCTGGGGGCGGACGACTACCTGCCCAAGCCCTTCGCGTTCAGCGAGCTGATCGCGCGCGTGCGGGCCCTGGGCCGGCGCACCAGCGTGCCGCTGCCGCCGGTGCTGGAGCGGTCAGGCATCCGGCTCGACCCGAACCGGCGCGAGGTCTTCCGGGACGGCCGGCAGATCCATCTCGCCCCCAAGGAGTTCGCGGTGCTCGAGGTGCTGATGCGCAGCGAGGGCGCCGTGGTGTCGGCGGAGCAGTTGCTGGAGAAGGCGTGGGACGAGAACACCGACCCGTTCACCAACGTGGTGCGGGTGACGGTGATGACGCTGCGCCGCAAGCTGGGCGAGCCGCCGGTGATCATCACCGTGCCGGGTTCCGGATACCGGGTCTGAACGCCGTGGCAGCCTCTCCGACCCCGATCCCGCCCCCTCCGCCGCCGGGCGTCCCGCCGCGACCGACCTGGGACCCCAAGGCGGAGCAGCCCTCCTTCCCGTGGCTGCGCCCGACCATCCGGATACGGCTCACGCTGCTCTACGGCGGCATGTTCCTGATCGCCGGCATCGTGCTGCTCTCACTGATCTACCTGCTGGCCGCCCAGGCCATCTCCACCGGCAACCAGCCCCCGTTCAAGATCGTCCAGTACGCCGGCCTCCGGGTCAGCAGTGACCGGTGCCCCGCCGTCAACGGGGAGCTCTCGCTGAGCGCCTTCAACGCGGAGATCGCCCGGTGCGTCAATCTCCAGCGGCAGGACGCCCTGGACAACCTGCTGAGCCGCTCCCTGCTGGCGCTGCTGGGCCTCGCGGTGATCGCGTTCGCCTTCGGCTACGCGATGGCGGGCCGGGTGCTCTCCCCGCTGGGGAAGATCATCCGCACCGCGCGGGCGGTTGCCGGGTCGGACCTGTCCCGCCGGATCGAGCTGGACGGCCCGGACGACGAGCTCAAGGAGCTCGCGGACACCTTCGACGAGATGCTGGAGCGGCTCCAGCGGGCCTTCACGGCCCAGCAGCGGTTCGTCGGCAACGCCTCGCACGAGCTGCGCACGCCGCTGGCCATCAACCGCACCCTGCTGGAGGTGCACCTCTCCGACCCGGGGGCGCCGCCCGAGCTCCAGCAGCTGGGGCGGACCCTGCTCGCCACCAACGAGCGCAGCGAGCAGCTGGTGGAGGGCCTGCTCCTGCTGGCCCGCAGCGACAACCAGATCGTCGAACGCAAGCCGGTCGACCTGGCGGAGGTGGCCGGCCGTGCCCTCGACCAGGTACGCGGCGAGGCGGCCGAGCGGAACGTGGAGTTCCGCGGCGAGCCGTCCTCCGTGGTCGTCCAGGGCAACGGCGTCCTGCTCGAGCGGATCGCGCTGAACCTGGTGCAGAACGCGGTGCGCTACAACGTGCCCGAGGGCGGCTGGGTGGAGGTCTCCACCGGGGCCCAGCACGGCCAGGCGGTGCTGGTGGTGTCCAACACCGGACCGGTGGTGCCGGCCTACGAGATCGACAACCTGTTCGAGCCGTTCCGTCGGCTGAGGACCGAGCGGACCGGCAGCGACAAGGGCGTCGGCCTGGGCCTTTCGATCGTCCGGTCGGTCGCCCGGGCGCACGGCGGGCACATCGCGGCCGTCCCCCGGGAGGGTGGCGGACTGGTGATGCGCGTCACGCTGCCGCTCTGAACGAGTGACCCCCTGTTCGCTCTGCGCTGAATCCCGGCGTGTCGTGTCAAGAGGGCGGCTGTGTGATCGATCACAGAAGCGTCACGGAGAGCGTCTACTCTCCGTGACGACAAGGGGCTCCGAAAATGAGGGAAATCCGGGTTTTCGGGCGTCCTGATGCCGGGCAGTACACGGAGAGATGCCTTTGGACTGGGGCATTCGCAGGGTGTACGGTCCGGTTCGCCATCCGAGCCGATCACTCTTCGGGAGTCCGGTTGGGTGTCGATTGAGTAACAGACCTTGATGTGAGGCAAAATCTCCGCCTCAGGTCGGGCACAAGTCCGGCCTCTCACGCGTTACCTGCGCTGGAGACACCCAAGACCACCCAGAGGGGGAGAGCGACATGGCAACCGACTACGACACTCCACGCAAGACCGACGACGACGTCGACTCGGACAGCCTGGAAGAACTGAAGGCGCGGCGGAACGACAAGTCCACCTCCGCGGTGGACGTCGACGAGTTCGAGGCCGCCGAGGGTCTCGAACTGCCCGGAGCGGACCTCTCCAACGAGGAACTCGCCGTCCGGGTGCTGCCGAAGCAGCAGGACGAGTTCACCTGCATGAGCTGCTTCCTGGTGCACCACCGCAGCCAGCTGGCCCGCGAGAAGAACGGCCAGCCGATCTGCCGCGACTGCGACTGAGGCGGGGCCGGCCGTGCCCGGCTCGACCCCACCCTGGAAGCGCCGTTCCCGCAAGCGGGGAGCGGACCTCGAGTCGTCCGACGGCTCGCACGGCGCACGTGACGCCGAAGAGCGGGGCCCTGATGCCGTGACCGGTGAGGGAGCCCCGCTCGAGACGGCCGGCGGCGGCGCACCGGCGCCGGCCGCGTCCGACGGGCCCGCCGCCCTGCGGCGGTCCGAAGGCCGGCTGCACGCCGCCCTGGGCGTCGTCGCCGAGCGGATCGTCGCCGTCGCGCCCCGTATCCCGGTGCGCGACCTGGACACCCTTCGGCGGCACTTCCCCGGGCTCGGCCCGGAGGAGATCGCCGACCGGCTGGTCGCCGGAGCGGCCAAGGCCTCGGCGGCCGTGGGCGCCGGCGTCGGCGCCGCGAACATGCTGCCGGCCCCGCCGGCCTGGGCCGCCGGAATGGCGACCGAGATCACCGCCGTCGCCGCCGTCGAGCTCAAGCTCGTGGCGGAACTCCACGAGGTCTACGGACGACGGCCCCCGGGCGACCTGCGCGCCCGGAGCATCGCCTACGTGCGGGTCTGGTCCTCCGAGCACGGAGTGGACCCCACCCGGCCCACCACCTTCCGCGCGGTGGTCGACACCGGCCTCAAGCAGCAGCTGAGGCGGCAGATCAAACGGCGCCTGATCCGCAACGTGCCGAACATGCTGCCCTTCATGGTGGGCGCCACGGTGGGCGCCGTCGTCAACCGGCGCGACACCCGGCGGTTCGCCGAACACATCCGCGCCGACCTGCGCAAGGTGCGGGTCCCGTGGGAGCAGCTCCAGGAGCTCCCGCCGCTGGACCGGCACCACGAGCCCCTCGAACTGCCCGAGACCGTGCACGAGGGGCACAAGGGGACCGTGCGCGAGGACCACAAGGGGCACGAGGACCACGAGGCTCCCGGAGGCGAGGGCTCCGGACACGGTGAGCCCGGACGCGACGGCCGCGGGCCCGGGACGCCCGGACCCGGGGACCCCCGCAAGGACTGACCCGGGCGGCTACCGCGCCGCCGGACGGGCCGCCTCGATCGCCGCCGCCAGCCGCTCCGGCTCGCGGGTGGACAGGTAGAGGTAGGGAGTCGGGTCCTGCGGGTCGACGACCTCCACCCGCAGCGCCCTCGGCACGTAGGCGCGCAGCAGCATGAACGCGCGCGGGTCGGCCTTGTGGGACCGCCAGGCGCGGGCCTCGGCCGGGTCCAGGACCTCCGCCGCGCCCAGCGCCCGCAGCGGCACGCGCGCCTCGCCCGCCAGCAGCGAGTCGCCCGCCACCCGGATCCTCGCCGAGCCGTAGGAGCTCACCACGATCGCCGCCGCGGCCCCGCCGAGGACCAGGCCGCCGAGCATCGGCAGCGCCCCGAACGGATAGACGACCAGGGCCGCCGCGACGCCGAGCAGCAGGCTGTACAGCCACCAGTGCCACGGCGCCGACAGGCGCTCGTCGTAGGAGACGACGGCGCGGGCGGGCGACGCCCCGCCGGAGGCCGGGGACGCCCCGGCCGCCGAGGGCGAGGGCGAGGCGGGCGACGACGGGGCGGACTGCCGGGGGTTCTGCGAAGGGGAACGCTCCATGCCGTCAAGCTTGGCACGGTGTCCGCCTCGCGCGTACGCGCGGGTAAGGTCTGCGCCGTGAGTGCAACGAACACGGCCGTGCAGCCCCCCGCCGACGCCGCCGCCCCGGTGCGGCACCCCGAGGCGCCCGCCCCCGGCGAGCCCGTCGGTTCCCACTACGAGAACTGCTTCGGCTGTGGCTCCGGTCAGCCCCACGGACTGCACCTGGCCACCCGGGCGGGCGAGGGCGTGAACGTCACCGCCGAGTTCACCGTGCGCCCCGAGCACCAGGGCGCCCCCGGCCTGGCCCACGGCGGCATCCTCGCCACCGCGCTGGACGACGCGCTGGGCTCCCTGAACTGGCTGCTGCGCACCATCTCGGTCACCGGCCGCCTGGAGACCGACTACCGGCGCCCGGTGCCGGTGGGCAGCGTGCTCCACATCGCGGCCGAGGTCACCGCCGTGGCCGGCCGCAAGATCTACGCCACCGCCGTGGGGCGCCTGGGCGGGCCCGAGGGGCCGGTCGCGGTCCGGGCGGACGCGCTGTTCATCGAGGTCAAGGTCGACCACTTCATCGAGAACGGCCGCAAGGAGGAGATCCAGGCCGTGATGGACGACCCCGACGCGGTGCGCCAGGCGCGTGCCTTCGAGGTGAATCCGTGAGCGACGGCCTCCAGGTGCTGATCCGCCGGATCGACGCCGAGGTGCCGCTGCCCGCCTACGCCCACCCGGGCGACGCGGGCGCCGACCTGCGCACCACCGAGGCGTGCGAACTGGCCCCCGGGGAGCGGGCCGTGCTGCCCACCGGGGTGTCGATCGCCCTCCCCGAGGGGTACGCCGCCTTCGTGCACCCGCGCTCGGGTCTGGCAGCTCGTTGCGGTGTGGCACTGGTGAACGCCCCAGGGACGGTGGATGCCGGGTACCGTGGGGAGATCAAGGTGATCGTGGTGAATCTCGACCCGCGCGAGTCGGTGCGGTTCGAGCGTTTCGACCGGATCGCGCAACTGGTCGTCCAGCAGGTCGAGAGGGTCCGCTTCCAGGAGGTGGCGGAACTTCCCGGCTCGGTACGGGCCGCGGGGGGCTTCGGGTCCACCGGCGGTCATGCCGCGGTGGGCGATGTGGCGGGTGGGAATCGATACGGTTCGGGCGTATCCGACCGGGAAGGACAGTGACGTGTTCGGACGTCGCAAGAAGGGCACTGCCGCCGACGGCGCGGCGGGCGAGGCCGAGCAGGTCGTCGGCGGTGTCGGCAGCGGGGCGGAAGAGGCCGGGCAGGAGCGGGTGAGGCTGGAGCCCGCCCCGCGCCCCGACGGCCCCTGGGACAGCTCCGAGGTCCGTGAGCCGGGCGAGGGCCGCGTGGACCTCGGCGGCATGTTCGTGCCGGGAGTCGACGGCATGGAGCTGCGTGTGGAGGTCGCCGGCGACGCCATCGTCGCCGCGACCGTCGTGCTGCGCGACAGTGCCATCCAGCTGCAGGCCTTCGCCGCTCCCAAGCGTGAGGGCATCTGGGGCGAGGTGCGGGAGGAGATCGCCTCCGGCATCACCCAGCAGGGCGGCATCGTCGACGAGACCGAGGGCCCGCTGGGCTGGGAGCTGCGGGCGCAGGTGCCGGTGAAGCTGCCCGACGGCACGGGCGGCTTCCAGGTCGTGCGGTTCGTCGGCGTCGACGGCCCGCGGTGGTTCCTGCGGGGCGTCATCTCCGGGCAGGGCGCCGTGCAGCCCGAGGCCGCCGGTCTGCTGGAGCACATCTTCCGCGACACGGTCGTGGTCCGGGGCGAGGGGCCGATGGCTCCGCGGGACCCGATCGTGCTGAAGCTGCCGAACGACGCGCAGATGGTGCCGGAGGGCATGCAGGCGCCGGCCGAGGACCAGGGCTCGCGCTTCGCGGGCGGCATCGGCCAGCTCCAGCGCGGCCCGGAGATCTCCGAGATCCGTTAGTCCCCCCCTCCGCCGCGCCCCCGCCGGGGGCGCGGCGGAGTGCGTCCGAGCCCCCGGCGTACGGGCCCGCGCACTCTTCCGGTGGAACCTGCGTCCCGCCCGGCGAGCGTGCGGAAGGCCTCGTTCCGCTTGGGTTCCGGCGGCTCCCGCGGCCCCGGTAGGCTGCAGACATGAGTGCTGTTCCCCGTTCCGACAAGCCGGTGGGCCGCTTCCGCCGCATGATCGACCGGCTCTCCTCGTCCCAGGAGGACCTGGAGCGCGAGGAGCTGCGGGAGGAGACGGACACCGCGGGAATGACCCGAATAGGTGACTGCAGCGACCGGGAGGTCGTCACCGTCACTGGTACCTTGCGCACGGTCACCCTGCGCCCGCGGGCGGGGGTCCCGGCCCTGGAGGCGGAGTTGTTCGACGGCTCGGCCTCGCTGGACCTGGTGTGGCTGGGCAGACGCTCCATCGTGGGCGTGGAGCCCGGGCGCAGGCTGATCGCGTCGGGACGGATCACCCTGATCCGGGGCCGCCGCGTGCTGTTCAACCCCCACTACGAACTGAGACCCCTCGGACGGGAGTAGCCGGTGACGTCGCTCGACAAGCCGACCGAAGAGGCACCGCAGACGGAGCACGACTCACGGGCGGCGACCGAGGCCGCACTCGGCGAGGCCTTCGGCGGGGTCCGCGGCATGATCGAGACGGTCGTGCCCGGCCTGATCTTCGTCGCGATCTACACCGTCAACAAGGACCTGCACGTCTCGGCGATCGCCGCGCTGGCGGTTTCCCTGCTGATGGGCGTCGTCCGGCTGGTCCGCAAGGACACCGTCAAGCACGCCTTCAGCGGCGTCTTCGGGGTGGCCTTCGGCGTGGTGTTCGCGATGATGACGGGCAACGCGAAGGACTTCTACCTGCCCGGCATGCTCTACACGCTGGGTCTCGCGGTGGCCTACCTGCTGTCCACGGCGCTGGGCTTCCCGCTGATCGGCGTGATCCTCGGACCGCTGTTCAAGGAGAACCTGTCCTGGCGCAAGCGGAACCCGGGCCGCAAGAAGGCCTACGCCAAGGCCAGCGTCGCCTGGGGCCTGATCCTGCTCGCCAAGTGCGCGATCCTCTTCCCGCTGTACTGGTGGGCGGACACCACCGAGCTCGGCTGGGTGCTGATCGGGCTGAAGATCCCGCCGTTCCTGCTGGCCGTCTGGCTGACCTGGATCTTCCTGGCGAAGGCGCCCGCCCCCATCGACGTCTTCGCGGAGATGGAGGAGCGGGAGCGGGCCGAGGCGGCGGCCGAGGCCGCGGCCCAGGACCCCGCCGCCGGCACCGCGGGCGTCGAGGCGGCCGAGGGCACCGCGGCCGCCGACGCTCCGGACCAGGGCGGGCGGCACCGGCGCGAGGCCTGACCGTCCCCGGCACCCCACGACGAAGCGGCGGGCCCGCGACACCCTTCCCGGGGTGCCGCGGGCCCGCCGCTCCGTCGTGTGCGGGCCCGCTGCCCGCCCGCCGCCGTCAGACGTTGTTGCGCACGGACAGCAGGGTCTCCAGCTGCTCCTCGCGGTCCTGCGCGGCCACGAAGAGGAGCTCGTCGCCGGCCTCCAGCGAGTCCTCGGGGGAGGGCGCCAGCACCCGCGAGCCGCGGATGATGGTGACCAGCGAGGTGTCCTGCGGCCAGGCCACGTCCCCCACCCGGGTGCCGGCCAGGGCCGACTCCGGGGGCAGGGTGAGCTCGACCAGGTTGGCGTCGCCGTGGCTGAAGCGCAGCAGGCGCACCAGGTCGCCGACGCTCACCGCCTCCTCCACCAGCGCGGACATCAGCCGCGGCGTCGAGACGGCGACGTCCACGCCCCACGCCTCGTTGAAGAGCCACTCGTTCTTCGGGTTGTTGACCCGGGCGACGACCCGCGGCACCCCGTACTCGGTCTTCGCCAGCAGCGAGACCACCAGGTTGACCTTGTCGTCGCCGGTGGCGGCGATGACGACGTTGCAGCGCTGCAGCGCCGCCTCGTCCAGCGAGGTGATCTCGCAGGCGTCGGCGAGCAGCCACTCGGCGCGCGGCACCCGCTCCACCGAGATGGCGGTCGGCGCCTTGTCGATCAGCAGGATCTCGTGGCCGTTCTCCAGCAGCTCGCCCGCGATCGAGCGGCCGACGGCGCCGGCTCCGGCAATGGCGACCCTCATCAGTGCCCCGCCTCCTCTTCCGGACCCTTGGCGAACGCGGCCTCGATCTCGGCCACGTCCTCGGTCCGCATCATGACGTGGACCAGGTCGCCGTCCTGGAGGACGGTCTGCGACGTGGGGATCATCGCCTCGCCGAACCGGGTGAGGAACGCCACCCGCACACCCGTCTCGTCCTGCAGTCGGCTGATCCGGTGGCCGATCCACGCCGGGGAGGTGTGCACCTCGGCCAGCTGGACGCCGCCGGTGGGGTCGCGCCACAGCGGCTCGGCGCCCGAGGGCAGCAGGCGGCGCAGCATCTGGTCCGCCGTCCAGCGGACCGTGGCCACCGTCGGGATGCCCAGACGCTGGTAGACCTCCGCCCGCCGCGGGTCGTAGATGCGCGCCGCGACGTGCTCGATGCCGAACATCTCGCGGGCCACCCGGGCGGCGATGATGTTGGAGTTGTCGCCGCTGGAGACGGCGGCGAAGGCGCCCGCCTCCTCGATGCCGGCCTCACGCAGGGTGTCCTGGTCGAACCCCACACCGGTGACCCGGCGGCCTCCGAAACCGGAACCCAGCCGGCGGAAGGCGGTGGGGTCGCGGTCGATCACGGCGACCGTGTGCCCCTGCTGCTCCAAGGTCTGGGCGAGCGCGGCGCCCACGCGTCCGCAGCCCATGATGACGATGTGCACGACCGTCCTTCCGGTGTCCCGATTGTCGTTCCGCACTGATGCTCTCGAGCCGTACGTGCCGCCCGGCGTCGCCGGCCGACACGAACAGGGTCTCAGACAGCCGCCCAAGGTACACACGCAGCGTCCGGAGCAAACCACCCCCCGCACCGGCCGGGTAAAGCCTTGGCGATGTTTTGCAACCCTTAACGCGATCCTGATGTCCCTGGCGCGGTCCTCCCCCTGCTCGGGCCTACGATCCTCTGTCGTGTCCAAACTGACCGACGTGCCCAAACGCATCCTCATCGGGCGCGCACTCCGCAGCGACCGGCTGGGCGAGACCCTCCTGCCCAAGAGGGTCGCCCTGCCCGTCTTCGCCTCCGACCCGCTCTCCTCCGTGGCCTACGCGCCCGGAGAGGTGCTGCTGGTCCTGTCGATCGCGGGCGTGTCGGCCTACCACTTCAGCCCCTGGATCGCCGTGGCGGTCGTGGTGCTGATGTTCACGGTCGTCGCCTCCTACCGGCAGAACGTGCACGCCTACCCCAGCGGCGGCGGCGACTACGAGGTCGCGACCACGAACCTGGGCCGCCGGGCCGGCAAGACCGTCGCCAGCGCGCTGCTGGTGGACTACGTGCTCACCGTGGCCGTGTCGATCGCCTCGGGCATCGAGAACCTCGGCTCGGCCGTGCCGTTCGTGGTCGAGCACAAGGTCGCCTGCGCGGTCGCCGTGATCGTGCTGCTCACCCTGATGAACCTGCGCGGGGTGAGGGAGTCGGGCAAGCTCTTCGCCGTCCCGACCTACGTCTTCGTCACCGGCGTCTTCGCGATGATCCTCTGGGGCGCCTTCCGCGGCATGTTCCTCGGCGACGACATGCGGGCGCCCACCGCCGACTTCGAGATCCGCGCCGAGCACCAGGGGATCGCCGGGTTCGCCCTGGTCTTCCTGCTGCTGCGGGCCTTCTCCTCCGGCTGCGCCGCGCTGACCGGCGTGGAGGCCATCTCCAACGGCGTGCCCGCCTTCCGCAAGCCGAAGTCCCGCAACGCGGCGACCACCCTGCTGCTGATGGGCACCATCGCCGTCACCATGTTCTGCGGCATCATCGCCCTCGCCATGGCCACCGGCGTCAAGATGGCCGAGGCGCCCGCCCGCGACCTGCTGGAGAACGGCCGGCCGGTGGGCTCCGGCTACGTCCAGGACCCGGTGATCACGCAGGTCGCCGAGGCGGTCTTCGGACACAACACGCTGCCCTTCCTGATCCTCGCCGGAGCCACCGCGCTGGTCCTCTTCCTCGCCGCCAACACCGCCTACAACGGCTTCCCGGTGCTCGGCTCGATCCTGGCCCAGGACCGCTACCTGCCCCGCCAGCTGCACACCCGCGGCGACCGCCTCGCCTTCTCCAACGGCATCGTGCTGCTGGCCGGCGCGGCCGCCCTGCTCGTGGTGGTCTACGACGCGGACTCCACGCGGCTGATCCAGCTCTACATCGTCGGCGTGTTCGTCTCCTTCACCATCAGCCAGATCGGCATGGTCCGGCACTGGAACCGCCACCTGGCGACCGAGCGCGACCAGGCGGCCCGCCGCCGGATGCAGCGCTCGCGCGCCATCAACGCCTTCGGCGCCACCTTCACCGGCCTGGTGCTGGTCGTGGTGCTGCTCACCAAGTTCACCCACGGCGCCTGGGTCGCCCTGCTCGGCATGGTCATCTTCTACGCCACGATGACGGTGATCCGGCGCCACTACGACCGCGTAGCCGAGGAGATCGCCGCGCCCGAGGAGCCCGGCGACGAGAGCCAGCGGCCCTCGCGGGTGCACTCGGTGGTCCTGGTCTCCAAGGTCCACAAGCCGGCCCTGCGGGCCCTGAGCTACGCCCGGATGATGCGCTCCGACACCTTGGAGGCGCTCACCGTCAACGTCGATCCCGCCGAGACGAAGGAACTGCGCGAGGAGTGGGACCGGCGCCGCATCGACGTGCCGCTGAAGGTCCTGGACTCCCCGTACCGCGAGGTCACCCGCCCGGTGGTGGAGTACGTGAAGAACCTGCGCCGGGAGTCCCCGCGCGACGTGGTGTCCGTCTACATCCCCGAGTACGTGGTCGGCCACTGGTACGAGCAGCTGCTCCACAACCAGAGCGCGCTGCGGCTCAAGGGCCGGCTGCTCTTCCAGGCCGGTGTGATGGTCACCTCGGTCCCGTACCAGCTGGAGTCCTCCGAAGTGGCCCGGCTGCGGGCGCGGCGGCGTGCGAACTGGAACGCCCCCGGATCCGTCCGGCGCGGCCCCGCGACCCCCTCGCGCAACGGGGGCAACGGCGAGCGGCGCGACCGGAAGGGCGGGACCCGGGCGGACGGGTCCGAGGGCAGCGGCTCCGCGTGACCTCAGGGTCCGCGTGACCTGAGGGTCCACGTGACCTCAGGGCCCGCGTGACCTCAGGGCCCGCGTGACCGCAGGGCCCGCGTGACCTCAGGGCCCCGCGCCCTGCGCGCCCCGCCCGTCCGGTCCGATACCGGTCCGGACGGGCGGGTGCGCCGACCGCGTAGACTGGTCGGCTGTTGTCCGGACGCGCGCCACCGTCGCGCGCGCCCGATTCGTCACCGAGGTTGTGGAGTCACCCCGCCATGCAGGCACAGGAGAAGAAGTCGCTGGTGGGGGAGGAGTACGAGGTCGAGGTCGGCCCCGTCGCCCACGGCGGGCACTGCATCGCCCGCACCGACGAGGGCCAGGTCCTGTTCGTCCGGCACACGCTGCCCGGCGAGCGCGTCGTCGCCCGCGTCACCGAGGGCGAGGAGGGCGCGCGGTTCCTGCGCGCCGACGCTGTGGAGATCCTTGAGGCGTCCAAGGACCGTGTCGAGGCGCCCTGCCCGTTCGCGGGCCCCGGCAAGTGCGGCGGCTGCGACTGGCAGCACGCCAAGCCGGGCGCCCAGCGCCGGCTCAAGGGCGAGGTCGTCGCCGAGCAGCTGCAGCGCCTCGCCGGGCTCACCCCGGAGGAGGCCGGCTGGGACGGCACCGTCATGCCCGCCGAGGGCGACAAGGTGCCCGCCGGCCAGGTCCCGTCCTGGCGCACCCGCGTCCAGTACGCCGTCGACCCGGGCACCGGGCAGGCCGGTCTGCGCAAGCACCGCTCGCACGAGGTCCAGGTCATCGACCGCTGCCTGATCGCGGCCGAGGGCGTCAGCGAGCTCGGCATCGAGCAGCGTGAGTGGTCCGGCATGGAGAGCGTGGAGGCCATCGCCGCCAGCGGCTCCCAGGACCGCCAGGTCATCCTCACCCCGCGCGAGGGCGCCCGGCTGCCCATCGTCGAGCTGGACCGTCCCGTGTCCGTGATGCGGGTCGGCGAGAAGGACGGCGGGGTGCACCGGGTGCACGGCCGCCCCTTCGTCCGCGAGCGGGCCGACGGCCGCACCTACCGCGTGGGCAGCGGCGGCTTCTGGCAGGTGCACCCGAAGGCCGCGGACACCCTCGTCACCGCCGTGATGCAGGGCCTGCTGCCGCGCAAGGGCGAGACCGCGCTCGACCTGTACTGCGGCGTCGGCCTGTTCGCCGGCGCCCTCGCCGACCGCCTCGGCGACGAGGGCGCGGTGCTCGGCATCGAGTCCGGCAAGCGC
Source organism: Streptomyces fragilis (assembly GCF_003112515.1). Classification (GTDB taxonomy): domain Bacteria; phylum Actinomycetota; class Actinomycetes; order Streptomycetales; family Streptomycetaceae; genus Streptomyces; species Streptomyces fragilis. The sequence continues at coordinate 168,735 of NZ_BEVZ01000002.1, forward strand.
GCGGTGGAGGACGCCCGCCACAACCTGGACGGCTTCGACCGGGTCCGCATCGAGCAGGGCAAGGTCGAGGCGGTCCTGCCGCGCACCGGCATCACCGAGGTCGACCTGATCGTCCTCGACCCGCCCCGCGCCGGCGCCGGCCGCAGGACCGTCGCCCACCTCGCCTCCCTCGGCGCACGCCGCGTCGCCTACGTCGCCTGCGACCCGGCCGCCCTCGCCCGCGACCTCGCCTACTTCCGCGACGGCGGCTACCGGGTGCGGACGCTGCGGGTCTTCGACCTGTTCCCGATGACCCACCACGTGGAGTGCGTGGCGATCCTGGAGCCGGTGAAGAAGGGCGCCTGAGCTGCGGTCTCTCTGTTACCGGTCGGCTTGACGTGTTCTCCCCTGCCCAACAGGGTTGGGCGGGCCACACCCTTGCGACCTGTGGTTCTCCGCTGCCGAGAAGCGTGCGGTGGGCGACCCGAGCAGAATCCTGCCGGCGTTTTCCGCTGCTTCTCAGGGCGCGCCATGACATCCCGCGGCTCGGCGGGTCCTGTCGAGCCTTTCCGGACCGAGACCGAGGTGCCGCCTGCGGTCCCCCCCGTCTGCGAAGAGGGGCCTCACCGCGGCCGCGTGCGCCTTGTGAGCACAATGGGCGCCGTGACATCGAGGATGGACTACCAGCACGTATTGGAACAGGTCGCCGAGGAGGTCACGCGGACGCCCGGCCGGGGGCGGTCCGCCGACTACATTCCCGCGCTCGCCGCCCTTGACCCGCGCGTTTTCGGCATGGCCGTCGCCGAGCTGGACGGCACCGTCCACGGAGTGGGTGAGTGGCGCGAGCCGTTCTCCACGCAGTCCATCACCAAGGTCTTCACCCTGACCCTGGGCCTGGCCCTCGAGGGCGACGAACTGTGGGAGCACGTGGGCCGCGAACCTTCCGGCAACCCGTTCAACTCCCTGGTGCAGCTCGAGTACGAGAACGGCATCCCGCGCAACCCGTTCATCAACGCCGGCGCCCTGGTCGTCACCGACCGCCTCCACACCCGCACCGGAGACGCGGCGGGCGAGCTCCTGCGGCTGCTGCGCGCCGAGAGCGGGAACCCGGACCTCGATTTCGATCTGGCGGTCGCCGCCTCGGAGGCCGCGCACGGCGACCGCAACGCGGCCCTCGGCCATTTCATGGCTTCCTACGGCAACATCGACAACCCCGTGCCGCTCCTGCTCGACCAGTACTTCCGCCAGTGCTCGATCAAGGCCTCCTGCGCCGACCTCGCGCTGGCGGCCACCCTCCTGGCCCGGCACGGCGTACGCGCCGACGGCACTCGGCTCCTGACCCGCAGCCAGGCCAAGCAGGTCAACGCCGTCATGCTGACCTGCGGCACGTACGACGCCGCCGGCGACTTCGCCTACCGTGTCGGCCTGCCCGGCAAGAGCGGGGTGGGCGGCGGCATCATCGCCGTCGTGCCCGGTCGCTGCGCCGTGTGCGTGTGGAGTCCCGGTCTGGACGAGCGGGGCAACTCCGTCGCCGGAGTGGCGGCGCTGGACCTCTTCACCACGCTCACCGGGCTGTCGGTGTTCTGATCACGCCGGGCCCGTGGCGGGCCCGCGCATTCCCGTACCCGGCACGCTCCGCCTGTGTGAGCGGGCGGATGCCGCCCACGCGCCCACACCGTGCGAGTACCGACGACGCACGGTGTCGCCACCGTGCGCCTGCGGCATTCACTCGTCAGTCGATGGCGTCGACGACATCCCCGAGGTCGACGAACTTGAAGCCGGTGGCCTCACGGTCGCCGTCGCCGGGGGTTTCCTTGCCGTCCTGGACGACGAGCAGACCGTCGGGGTAGCGGGTACCGAGTGGGGCGTTGAGGGCGGCTGCGCCGTCACAGACCTCGGAGCCGTCGAGGGACGTGGAGGCTGCGGCGACACGGAAGGCGTCCTCGTACTCGTTGTCCTCGTCCCGCTCGCGGTCATAGGCGACGAAGGTGTCGTCGCCCTGGCTGGAGGCGAGCAGGTAGCCGTCGCCGTCCGGCTGGGTGAGGAGGGTCAGGCCTTCGACGTCGGCGCTGAGGTGGGTGCCGCCGAAGCCGGGATCGACGCCGGGCGCGCACTCCTCGGTCTGCTCGTCGTACGTGCCGGGGACGCCGTAGTCGCGCACCTTGTCGACCAGGGTCGGCGTGCCGGTCAGGCCCGCGTCGATGCGCCAGATGCCGACGTCCTCCTGCCCTGCGTAGAGGGTGCCGTCCACCGGGTCCACGACCATGCCCTCGACCTGCGGCAGTTCCCCCGGCTCGGCGCAGGGCGTCCAGGTGGCACCGGTGGGCAGGCGGAAGGAGGAGGGCAGGTCCAGAGTGCGGACCTGGCGGTAGCCGATGGTGCCGACCGGGGTGGCGACCAGTTCCACCAGGGCGATGCGGGTGCGGTTGCGCTGGCTGACCAGGGCGTAGGAGCGGCCGGTGGTGCGGTCGGTCCAGGTGGCCAGGCCGTACGCGGTCCGCTGTTCATTGATCTCGGCCTGGTCGGCGGAGAACACGGGCCGCACGGCCGGGTCGGTGACGTCGGTGAGGGGGCCGCCGGGCTTGTCACGGTCGATGCGGTAGATCCGCAGTCGGTCGTTGCCGCGGTCGCTGACCACCGCGACGTCCGCTCGGACGCCGCCCAGGCGCAGGCCCTGCACCAGGTCGACGTTGTTGAAGCGGCCGGGCTTGTCGTCGGTGCCCGGCCCGGCCGGGGCGGGGATCGACTGGACCTGGCGTGCGTTCAGGTCGTAGATCCGCAGGCCGCCCTGCTTGGCGGTCGCGATGACCAGGCTACGGCCCGGGTCGGCGCTGTTGCGCCAGATCGCCGGGTCGTCCGCGTTGGCGTCACCGCCGGCCTCGTCGTCGAACAGCGGCGCCGTCTCGGCCTTCGGGTGGACGCTGTCGATCCCGGAGGCCTGCGCCGGAAGCGCGAACGAGGTGGCCAGTGTCGTGCACAGAATGAACGCGGAGGCGCCAGTCGCCAGACGGAGCTTCATGTCTCTTCCTTGTATGAGAGGTTTGTCCCGATGGGGAAGACACTCACGGCCATGAACGTCGTGGTCACGACAAGATGATGAATGGCGGTTGAATACATCACGAAACCCGCAGAGTGCGGGGGATCCTGCGGCCGGAGCACGGGCTCCGGCCGCAGGAGCGCTGGTGGGGCGACGGCCCGGTCAGCCGATCGCGACGTCGTCGACCAGGAAGATGGTCGACAGGTAGGCGTCTTCGGTGCCGTCGACCTCCAGCTGACCTTGACCTTGAGGGTGTCGTAGACGCTGGAGCCGGACTCCTGAGTGGTGATCCGCAGCCAGAAGGTGAGCTTCGGGGTGCCGGTGGCCGGGACCGCGACGTTCGACTGGGACAGCGACTCGACGGCGGAGGTGCCGTATCGCCGCCACCCTCACCGTCAGCGTCAAGACGGTCGAGGCGACGCTCACCCGCGTCTACCGGAAACTCGGTCTGCACTCGCGCTTCCAGCTCGCACACGCCGTCACACCAGCACGTGAATGACTCGTGCGGACGGCGCGTGGGGCCGGAAGTCCGGCACCCGCCGCACGACCTGGCGCGACGGACAGCGGGGCGAAGGGGAGGGGGCAAGGCGGGCAAGGCGGGCCTCGTTGCGAGGGTCGGGCGGCTGAGACCCGGACCTGCCCGTATCCGGTACGACTTCGTCGCGTGTGGGTTTTGTCGGGCTCCGCCGATGCGGCTACCGGTACTCCCGGGGCGGGGTGATGATAGAAGTGACGGCGAATGAGACTGGCCGCCCGGACACGCGGTGGAGTGGCCCGCCCGGTTGGAATTGGGGGAATTCATGACGTTCGAGCAGGAGTGGGCGGAACTGCGCTCGGCGGCGGCCGCGCGCGGTTCCATGCGGCTCAACAGCATTCCGGCCGAGGGCGGCGGAGGCGGTGGCGGAGCCGATCTGGTGGTCAACAGGGACGACCTCGGCGCCATCGGCAGCGAGGCGTACGACCTGCTGGGCCGACTGGGCAAGGACGGCGACACCGCCAGCGCCTCCACGGCGGCCGCGGCGACGGCCCTGACCACCGGCAACTTCGTCAGCGGTGCGGCCGTGAAGAAGGTGCACGACTTCTGGCAGACGCATCTCAAGACGCTGCTGGACTCCTGCGCGCACATCTCCAACCACCTCGACTACAGCAAGGCCCAGGCGGCCAAGGACGAGGCGAAGATCCAAGGGGATCTGACGCAGATATCCGTCCTCTCGGAATACATGAAATAGAGCGCGGGGGAGCACTCGGCATGCTGAAGTACGAGGACATAGTCGACGCCCCGGTGGCAAAGCTCAAGGCCGCCGCCGACGACTGGTCGGAGATGGCGGGGAAGCTGGAGAAGCTCGCCACCGACGCTTCCGACGGAATGAAGGCCAAGGCCGACAAGGCGTCCTGGGAGGGCGTCAACGCGGGGGTCACAAGGGAGTTCATCGGCAAGACGGTCAAGGAGTTCTCGGACGCCGCGGCCGAGGCCAAGGGCGTGCACCTGATCCTGCAGGACGGCTACGCGGCCATCAAGAAGGCCAAGGACGACCTGGTCAACATCCGGGACGTCGAGGGGCCCGCGGCCGGTGTCCAGCTGGACGCGGCCGGCAAGGTCACGGCCAAGCACCCGCTGTCCGAGATCCCCGCAGCCCGCCACGACCCCGACTACAGCGAACTGCTGCAGCAGGAGCGGCGGAACATCGAGTCGTGGCAGAGGCGGATCGACCTCATCGTCGACAACTGCAACGACACCGACCTCTCCTTCAAGAACTCCCTCGAGGCCAACGTCACCGACCGCAAGGACTTCGCCGCTCCGACGTACACGAAGCTGGACCAGGAGGAGGCGGCCCGCGCCGCCGCCCTGGCGGCCAAGGGGCGCGACATCACCCACGCCGAACTTCAGCAGCTCAACGAGCTGCTGAAGGACAACAGTTCGTCGGTCGACTTCTCCAAGAACTTCTACGAGAAGCTCGGCCCCGAGAAGTCGCTCGCGTTCTTCGGTCAGCTCTCCACGGACACGTACGAGTACGGCAAGGTCGACAAGGAACGCCTCGCGGACGTCCAGGAACTGCAGAAGAACCTGGGCCTCAACCTGGCCACCGCCTCCCACGACAAGGACTTCACCGACAAGTGGGGCCCGGAGCTCCGCAAGCTGGGCACCGAGCGCGTGCCGCTGTACAAGCACGACTACGGCGGCCCGTACGGATACCAACTGCTCGGCGGGATCATGCGGTACGGGAACTACGACGCGAAGTTCCTCAACCCCATCGCCGAGCACGTCGCGCAGCTGCACCAGAAGGACCCGTACATGTTCGCCGACAACAAGGTGGTGAACAGTCCCTTCAAGAACCCCTTCAACCCCTCCGGCGTGAACGGAGCCGGTTACGACCCGGCCACCGCCATGCTGGAGGCTCTCGGCAACAGCCCGGAAGCGGCCAAGAAGTTCTTCACCGACCCCCCGACCGCCTACAACGAGGACGGTACGGTCAACCACGGGGCCACGGCCGACCTCGGCAAGGACGCGGACGGCAAGCGGATCGACAACTACCTCGACTTCTTCGGCGACGAGAAGTGGGAGTCGTTCCCCGACGTCAACACGCTCGACCAGAAGGAACTCGAGGCGTCGCTCAACCAGATGCCCGACGCCCTCGGCCACGCCCTGGAGGCGGCGACCCTCGGCTACCCGGCCGGGCATCCGGACGCCGGCGTGGTGCGCGACGCGGACAACGCCGCGGTCATGCAGCAAGTCATCGAGAAGTACGGCGAGGACCCCGGTCTGCTCAAGAAGCACGAGGTGATGGCCGACAGCCTGGGCGTCATGGGCGCCGGCTACATCGACGACATCAACTGGGCACTGGAGAAGAACAGCTCAGGCAGCGTGTTCGCCCCGGGCAGCAACCCGGACGGGCACGTCGACTTCGCGGACACCGAGGACGGGAACGGGCGGAGCGCCGTCCGGGGCTTCCTCAGCACCCTGGGGCAGCACCCGGACGCGTACGCCACGGTGTCGACCGCGGAGCAGGCCTACACCCGCAGCGTGCTGGAAGGGACGGTGGGCCCCGACGGGAAGATCGACCAGGGTGCTGCCAGAGCGACCGTACGCGTGGGTGCCGAGGTGCAGGGCATGCTCGACCAGTCCAGGGCCGATCAGGTGGAGGCGACGAACCTCAAGACGCACGAGGAGTACGAGAAGGCGGTCGAGAAGCGGGCGGGCTGGGTCGAGTTCGGGGCCACGGCGGGCATCGCGGCGGGCGTCGCCTTCCTGCCCGCGACCGCGGCCGTGGGTACGGCCGCGGTGCTCATCCCGCTGGCGACGGACACCGCGAGCGGGGCTCTCGAACAGGTCGTGGGCCAGATGGTCGGTGACATCTCCGGTTCCGCCGTGGACGAGCACAAGGAGAAGATGGACGAGCTCACCGACGAGGAGAGGAAGAAGATCTACTCCGCCGGTGAAAGCCTGGCCGAGGCCCCGCTGGAGGACTTCCTGCTGCGGAACGTCGACGACCCTGAGAAGGACGAGTTCGCGCAGGACCTGCGCGAGTCGATGCTGATCGGGTACGGGGTCGGCAACGACCGGGAGAACCAGCAGGGCAACGCCCCGGAGACCGGCTGAGTCCGCTGGACGGCCGAGGACACGTGAGGATGCGAACAGTGATCAGTAGCAGGTCGGCACGCGGAGGGCTCCTCGCTGCGGCGGTGGCCGGGTCGTTGATTCTTGCGGCCACCGCCTGTCAGGGAGACGGTGACGAGGCCCCGGCCGACAAGGCCGTGGCGGGGACGGAACTCTGCGGTGGAGACGCCGTGTCCACCGGCGCGTCCAAGGCGCTGAAGGTGATCACGGGGTCGTCGCGGTTCGGGACGACGGCACCGGAGTCCACCGTCGCGCAGGCCGCGACGGACCTCGTCGAGGCGTGGCCGTACCCCACCGACCGGCGCGACGACATCTGCCGCGTCTACACGGCCGCCGGCGAGCCGGAGTTCGAGCTCAGGATCACCTGGGGGCTGGCGGGCGGTCCTCCGACTCGCACCCCGGCCCCGCAGTTCACCGCGCTGAAGATGGGCGAGGAGACGCTGGCGGCGGAGTACAAGGCAGTCATCCAGTTCGCGTGCCGGAGCGACAGGTTCCCCAACGCGACGAAGCCGGCGCACGTCGCCGTCGGCGTGGAGCGCTGGGGCGTGCGGAGGGAACCCGAGGGTGACGTCGAGGCCTTGAAGGATGCCTACGCGACGGTGGCCCACTCCTTCTCGCTGGCCATGGCCGGGGAACTGCGCTGCGAGAAGAACGGCGGGCTCCCCGCGGAGCCCGTGCTGGATCCCGCGTAGCCGCTGACGCCAAGGGCGACGGCCACGGGCGGACGTCCCCTCCTGCCGCAGGAGGGGACGTCCGCCCGTGGCCGTCGGCGGGCCTAGTCCGTGAGCCGCAGCGCTCGGCGGAACGTCAGCTTCCCGGACGTCTGCATCAGCGCCCGGCGGTAGATCCGCTCGGCGAGCCGGATCACCACGACGGCCGCGGCCAGTGAGATCAGCAGGGCGACGCCCGCCTCCCACCACGCGGCGTCGTCCGAGACCAGCCGGGACGGCATGACCATCACCGAGCCCAGCGGCAGGAAGGACAGCACCGTCTTCACCGTCCCGCTCGCCAGCAGGCTTCCGAACATCATGACCATCAGCAGGGTCGAGACCGGGGTGGTGGCCGACGCGATGTCCTCGTGCCGGGTCGACACCGCCCCGGCCGCGGCGAAGACGCAGGCCAGGACGGCCACGCCCACGGTGTAGAAGACCAGGTACCAGCCCAGCCCCCCGCCGATCTGCTGCAGCAGCTGGTCCCGCCCGGTGGCCAGCAGGGCGACCACCGCCACCCCCGCCAGCAGCGCGATCTGCGCCAGCGCCATCAGCGTGGCGCCGAGCGTCTTGCCGATCAGCAGGTCCCGCACCTTGATCGAGGAGGCGACGATCTCCACGATCCGGTTCTGCTTCTCCTCCACCACGCTGGTGGCCAGCCCGGCGCCCAGCAGCACCGAGGAGAAGTAGAAGAGGAAGGTGAACACGAAGGTCGTGAAGTACAGCGTCATCCCGGACGGCCTGCCCGGTTCCAGCAGCGTGTAGGACACGTCCGCGTCCGCCGCCAGTTCGCTCAGGCTGGTGCCGGCCCTCGCGGCGTTCTGCTCATGACCGCCTGGCGGACGGCGGCGCCTATCCATATCTCCGCGTCGGAGTCCCGCTCGGCGGCGCCCACCAGCTTCCAGCCGCCGCGGTCGCCGGCCGGCAGCAGGCCCGCGTCGGCCTCGTCGTCCAGGACCAGCGCCCGCACCTCGCCGGCCGTGCGGACCTCGCGCAGCTCGAAGCGGACGTCCTCCCCGGACGCCTCGGCGAGCGCGGTGGACGCCTTCAGCAGCTGCCGAGACTGGTCGCCGATCGCCGCGACGCTCACCTCGCGCCCCGAGGCCCCCATGAGGAGCTGGAAGCCGAGCACGCCCAGGATCACCAGCAGCGTGATCCCGGTGGAGACCAGGAACCCCCGGTCGCGGGCCTTCACCGACATCTCCCGGGTGGCGACGATCCACCACGTACGGTCACGCAGGGCGGTCATGCGGTCATCTCCCGGTAGACGTCGGCGACACTCGGCACCAGCTCGGCGAACTCCCGTACCGACCCGCGGCGCAGGGCCTCCGCCAGCACGGCGTCGGCCGTCGCCTGCCCGTCGGCGAGCTCCAGCACGGCACGGCCCTCGCCGTCCTCGATCACCTCGACGCCGGCGAAGCCGTGCAGCCAGCCGGTCTCGCCGCCGGTGACCAGACGGTGTCGGCGCGGGCCGCGGCGGCGCAGCTCCCGGGCGGTGCCGTGGGCGACGACCTTGCCGCCGGAGAGAATCACCAGCCGGTCGGACAGGGCCTCCACCAGCTCCAGCTGGTGCGAGGAGAAGAGCACCGGTACACCGCGCGCCGCGAACTCGCGCAGCACCTGCGTCATGCTGTCCACGGCGCCGGAGTCCAAGCCGGAGAACGGTTCGTCCAGTACGAGCAGCCGGGGATCGCCGAGCAGGGCGGCGGCGATCTGCACCCGCTGCTGGTTGCCCAGCGACAGCGACTCCAGCCGCGAGTCGACCCGGTCGGCCAGCCCGAACCGCTCCAGCAGCGACGTGGCGGACGCACGGGCCGCCGAGGTGCTCAGCCCGCGCAGCCGCCCGAGGTAGACCAGCTGCCCGAGCACCGGCTGCTTCGGGTACAGGCCGCGTTCCTCGGGCATGTAGCCGAACGTCCGCCGGTCGGCGGCGGTCGGTGCGCAGCCGTTCCACCGGACCTCGCCGCCGGTGGGGGCCAGCACACCCATGATCATGCGCATGGTGGTGGTCTTCCCGGCGCCGTTGCCTCCGACGAACCCGGTGACCTTGCCACGCTCCACGTGGAACGACGCCGCGTCCACGGCGACACGGTCGCCGAAGCGGCGTGTCAGGCGGTCCAACTCCAGTACGGAAGTCTCTTCCTGAGGGGGGTGAGGTGGGAGTCCTGATCATGGTCCATCGGGTCGGCGTGGCACAACGGCCTCACGGGGGCCGCGGCGGGAACGGCGGGTTCCCAGTACTTGCCGAAGCGGAGAGGCACGCCCTACCATCGACCGAACGATCGGTCGGTAGGTCGCAGTGGCAGGAAGAGGTGACATGGCGATGACCGCGGAACAGGCCGTCCCGTCGGCCGCCGGCGGTGCGGGCGAGGAGGAGCTCCAGGAGCGGTTCGACGCGACGATCGCCCGGGACCAGCGGATCGAGCCGCGGGACTGGATGCCCGAGGGCTACCGCCGGACGCTGATCCGCCAGGTGGCGCAGCACGCCCACTCGGAGATCATCGGCATGCAGCCGGAGGGCGAGTGGATCACGCGGGCCCCGTCCCTGCGGCGCAAGGCGATCCTGTTCGCCAAGGTGCAGGACGAGGCGGGTCACGGCCTGTACCTCTACTCGGCCGCGGAGACGCTGGGCGTCGACCGCGCCGACCTCACCGAGCGGCTGATCGAGGGCCGGCAGAAGTACTCGTCGATCTTCAACTACCCGACCCTCTCGTTCGCCGACGTCGGCGTCATCGGCTGGTTCGTGGACGGCGCGGCGATCTGCAACCAGGTGCCGCTGTGCCGCAGCTCCTACGGGCCGTACGCGCGGGCGATGGTGCGGATCTGCAAGGAGGAGTCCTTCCACCAGCGGCAGGGCTACGAGATGCTGATGACGATGATGCGCGGCACCGAGGCGCAGCGCGAGATGGTGCAGGACGCGGTGAACCGCTGGTGGTGGCCGTCCCTGATGATGTTCGGCCCGCCGGACGACAACTCGCCCAACTCCGCCCGGTCGATGGCCTGGAAGATCAAGCGGCACAGCAACGACGAACTGCGCCAGCGGTTCGTGGACATGACCGTCCCGCAGGCCGAGAAGCTCGGCGTCACCCTGCCCGACCCCGAGCTGCGCTGGAACGCCGAGCGTGGCCGCCACGACTTCGGCACCCCCGACTGGGACGAGCTGATGCGGGTCATCAAGGGCGACGGTCCGTGCAACGCCGAGCGGATCGAGCGGCGGCGCGCGGCGCACGAGGACGGTGCCTGGGTGCGGGAGGCGGCTGTCGCGCACGCGGCGAAGCAGAGCGGGCGCGCCGGGAGCGGCGCGGAGAGGGGAGTGGCGGCATGACCGGCGAGAAGCGGGACTGGCCGCTGTACGAGGTGTTCGTGCGGGGCAAGCGCGGGCTGAACCACGTCCACGTCGGATCGCTGCACGCGGCCGACGACCGCATGGCGCTCACCCACGCCCGGGACCTCTACACCCGGCGCAACGAGGGCGTGTCGATCTGGGTGGTGCGCAGCGAGCACATATCCGCCTCCACCCGTGACGAGAAGGACCCGTTCTTCGCGCCCAGCGCGGACAAGGTCTACCGCCACCCCACCTTCTACGACATCCCCGACGACGTCCCGCACATCTAGGAGCAGGGCATGAGTGACGACCACGTCTACGCGGCCCTGGCCGAGGGGCACGAGGACGACACCCGGTGGGCCTACGGCACCGGCTTCGAGGACCCGCTGCACGGCGTGGACACCGCCGTCCCGGCGGGCGTCGACGGGGCGGAGCTCGCCGCACTGTGCCTGGAGCTCGGCGACGACGCGCTGGTGAGCGCCCAGCGGCTGGCGGAGTGGACCACCCGTGCCCCCGAGCTGGAGGAGGAGGTGGCGCTCGCCAACATCGGCCTCGACCTGCTCGGGCAGGCGCGCCTGCTCTACGCGCGCGCCGGCCAGGTCGACGGCACCGGCCGCGGTGAGGACGCCTACGCCTACTTCCGTGACGCCGGCGACTTCCGCAACGTGACCCTGGCCGAACTCCCCAACGGGGACTTCGCGTTCAGCACGGCGCGACTGCTGGTGCTGTCCAGCTGGCGGCTGGCCCACCTCCAGGCCCTCACCGCCTCGCCCGACCCGGTGCTGCGGGCCGTCGCCGCCAAGGGCGTCAAGGAACTGACGTACCACCGTCAGTACGCCGCCGAGTGGGTCGTCCGGCTCGGTGACGGCACCGAGGAGTCGCACCGCCGGATGCGTGCCGGCCTGCGGCAGGTGGGCGCGTACCTGGGTGAGCTGTTCGAGGCCCACGACGCCCGCGAGGAGGTCCTCGCCGTCCTCGGGCAGGTCGCCGACACGGCGGGCCTCCCCGTGCCGGAGGCCGTCCCCGGCGACGGGGGAGCGGGCCGCCTGGGCCGTCACACCGAGCACCTCGCCCCGCTGCTGGAGGAACTGCAGTCGGTGGCGCGCGCCCACCCGGGGGCGACATGGTGACCGTCCTCGGGGACGCGCGCCGTGCCCGGCACGTGGCCGAGCAGGTGCCCGACCCGGAACTGCCCATGCTGACCCTGGCGGACCTCGGAGTGCTGCGCGCGGTCGAGGTCGGCGCCGACGGCACGGTCGTCGCGAGCCTCACCCCCACCTACTCCGGCTGCCCCGCGATGGCCGAGATGCGGGCCCAGGTCGCCGCCCGGCTCAAGGAGGCCGGCTTCGGGCGGGTGGAGGTGCGCACGGTGCTCGATCCGCCGTGGACCACGGACTGGATCACCCCCGAGGGGCGGCGCAAGCTCGCCGAGCACGGCATCGCCCCGCCCGGCCCGGCGCCGCGCCACACCTCCGGACCGGTCCCGCTCACGCTGACGCCGACGCGGCGCCTGGTCCCCTGCCCGCGCTGCGGCTCGGCGGACACCGAGGAGACCTCCCGGTTCGGCGCCACGTCCTGCAAGGCGCTGTGGCGCTGCCTCGCCTGCCGCGAGCCGTTCGAGTACGTCAAGGAGATCTGATGGCCGACCAGTTGGCCCCCGCCGGCGAGGCCCCCGCCGCCGGACGGCGCGCGCGTCGCCGGCCGGCCTTCCACACCCTGCGGGTGTCCGCCGTCCAGCGGTTGTGCGAGGACGCGGCCGCGGTGAGCTTCGACGTCCCCGAGGAACTGGCGGAGGAGTTCGCCTTCGCGCCCGGCCAGTCCCTCACCCTGCGCCGCCGGGTCGACGGGCGCGACGAGCGGCGCTCGTACTCCATCTGCTCCGCGGCCGGCGCCCTGCCCCGGATAGGGGTGCGGGTGGTGCCCGGCGGGCTCTTCTCCTCCTGGCTGGTGCACGAGGTGCGGCCCGGCGACGAGGTCGAGGTGATGGCCCCGACCGGCGTCTTCACCCCCGACCTGTCCGTCCCCGGCCACCACGTGCTGGTCGCGGCCGGGTCCGGCGTCACCCCGATGCTGTCCATAGCGGAGTCGGTCCTCGCCGCCGACGTCCGCTCCCGCGTCACGCTCTTCTACGGCAACCGCCGCACCGACTCGGTGATGTTCGCCGACGAGCTGGCCGACCTCAAGGACCTCCACCCGGGCCGCTTCCAGCTCGCGCACGTGCTCTCCCGCGAGCCCCGCGAGGCCGAGCTGCTGTCCGGGCGGCTGGACGCGGAGCGCTTCGCGGCCCTCGTCGACGGCCTGGTCGACGTGCGGGAGGCGGACCACTGGTGGCTGTGCGGCCCGCACGGCATGGTCCTCGACGCCCAGAAGGTCCTCGCCGGGCTGGGCGTCCCCGACGAGCGGGTCCACCAGGAGCTGTTCTTCGCCGGTGACGAGCCGCTGGCGCCGGTGCGCCGGGAGGAGCGGGGGCCCGAGGGGCCGGTCAGCGAGGTCACCGTCGTCCTGGACGGCCGTTCCACCACCTCCGCGCTCTCCCGGGCGGAGACCCTCCTCGACGCGGCCTCCAAGGTCCGCCCCGACCTGCCGTTCGCCTGCAAGGGCGGCGTCTGCGGCACCTGCCGCGCCCTGGTCAGGGACGGCGAGGCGGACATGCGCCGCAACTACGCGCTCGAGGCGGCGGAGGTCGAGGGCGGCTACGTGCTGACCTGCCAGACCTTCCCCTGCTCCGACACCCTGACCGTCGACTTCGACAGCTGACGAGCGCCGCCGGAAACCCTGCGCCGGCCACGGCCGGGCAGGGTCCCCGCGCTGCCCGACCGCGCCCGCACCGTGCGGTGCCGGGCTCCCGCCGCACGGTCCCCGTGCCGTGCCGGGCTCCCGCCGCACGGTGCCCGTGCCGTGCCGGGCTCCCGCCGCAACGGGCACGTGCTTCACGCGGCTCGCACCGCACACGGGACTCGCACCGCACACGGGGCTCGTATCGTGCCGGGCTCCCACCCCACGCGGTGCGTACCGCACGCGGCTCCCACCGCACGCGGCTCCCACCCCACGCGGTGCGTACCGCACGCGGCTCCCACCGCACGGAGCTCGTGCTACACGGGGCTACGCGCACCGCACGCGGTGCGTACCGCACGCGGCTCCCACCGCACGGAGCTCGTGCTACACGCGGCTCGCGCCGCACCGCGCCGGCCCGTCGCGGGTCCCCGGCGGGCACCCGCTGTCACGAGTGGTGACGCCCCGCGCGCGCCGTAACGCGAGGCCGGACGGGTGCCGACGCCGTGGCCGACGGGCGTGGATTCTTCACCTATTATTCAAGCGGCCGCGGGGCGGTCACGCGTTGCCGCACGCGGCGTCCGCGGAACGGTCGGACCGACCGGACGAGGAGCGTGGCCCGCGCCGGAACCTGGGTCCTGGCGGGGACCACATGACGCCGATCATGCGAATCTCGGGGAATCGAGTGTCCGCCGACACGTGCCTGAGTGGTGTGGGACGCCCAGCCCACCCATCCGCGAACGGAAGATCCCCAGGGAGAAGTGAGGTATGCCAGTGATCTGCGTCGGAGGCATGATCGGCACCGGTAAGACGAGCGTCGCCGAGCTGCTGGCCAAGGGACTGGGGAGCCAGGTCTTCTACGAGAGCGTCGAGGACAACCCGATCCTCCCGCTCTTCTACACGGCGAGCCCCGAGGAGATACAGGCGAGGCGCTACCCCTTCCTGCTCCAGCTGTACTTCCTGCAGACCCGGTTCGCCTCGATCAAGGAGGCCTACCGGGAGGGCGACAACGTCCTGGACCGGTCCATCTACGAGGACTGGTACTTCGCCAAGGTCAACCACGAGCTCGGCCGGATCAGCTCCCTCGAGATGCAGGTGTACGAGGGCCTGCTCGACGAGATGATGCGCGAGATCGACGGCCTGCCGTACCGCAAGGCGCCGGACCTGATGGTGTACCTCAAGGCGTCCTTCCCGACGGTGCTGTCCCGGATCGGGATGCGCGGCCGCGACTTCGAGCAGGACGAGAGCCTCGTCGAGTACTACCGCACGCTGTGGGCCGGCTACGACGACTGGGTGCACAAGCACTACTCGGCCAGTGAGGTCCTGGTCATCGACATGGACCGCACGGACGTGGTGAACAACCCCGAGGACGCGGACCGCGTGCTGCGGGAGGTCGAGACGGCCCTCGCGGCTGCCCGCTGCCTGGGCTGAGGCCGCACAGGAAGACGCACCCGGTCGTGGACCGGGTGCGTCTCGCCGTGCCTGGGCTTGGTGTGCCGGGGGGCGTCAGCCGCCCACGTACCAGCTGAAGCCGCCGCTGTTGGCGGCCACGAGCATCAGCACGAGCCACAGGACCACGTCGACGACACCCAGGACGATGCCCGCCTTGGCCAGCCCGCCACCGTTCTTCACTCCCGCCTGGCGCCGCGCCACGACGCCCAGGACGATGGCCAGCGGGCCCAGGATGATGTTCATGATGAACAGGCCGACGATGCCGCAGCACAGGCTCGCGATCGCCAGGCCGTTCGTGCGCGATCCGGAGGACGCGGCCGAGGGGTTGCCGTAACTCGTCATTGCTCACTCCCGGTTGGGGTCGGCTCGCTTCTGTCGTGACATCCGACTGCCCCCATGTCGGGACTACATGTCAAATAGACGTAAGTAAAGCCCGGTTAAGTGACCGAAGGGCGATGGTGCCCGGCGGCCGAGGCGGCCGGAGGCGGCGCGGGCGGCAGGCAGCCGCAACCCGTCCGACCAGGTAACGGTTCCCGGCCCCGGCGGAATCAGCCGCCGTCCCCTCACCAGGTGATCGCACCCGGTCCTTGCCCCGTGAGCCGGTGACCGACGGACCCGGGCCGGACGGCCCCGCGTGGGGGCTGTCGGTGCAGCGGCGCATAATTCGTGCCCGACATAAATGGGATTTAGATATCATCCCCCGGTGGCGAAGCCGGACGACGCGGAGGTCGCGGACCCGCCGGAGTTTTTGCAGGGGCGGTGGCTGTCACGGGGGACGCCGTACCGCCGGGCCGGCCCCCCCGCCGGCCGCCCAAGGCACGCTCACCGACGCGCGCGGCCCTGGTGCACACCGTCGGGCCGACGTGGGCCCCGGCGCGTGACTACTGAGAGAAGGAACCCTTTCCATGAGCACTGACACGGGCTCACCCCCCGCGTCCGAAGCCGGTCCGCAGGCGGCGGACAAGCTGGACCGCGGCGTTCTCAAGATCGCCGGCGTGGTCGTCCTGGGCGCCATCATGTCGATCCTCGACGTCACCGTGGTCAGCGTCGCGCTGCCCACCCTGATGAACGAGTTCGACGCCACCTACGCCACCGTCGCCTGGACGATGACGGCCTACACCCTGGCCCTGGCCGCGGTCATCCCGATCACCGGCTGGGCCGCGGACCGGTTCGGCACCCGGCGTCTGTACCTGGCCTCGATCGTGCTCTTCGTCGGCGGTTCGGCGCTGTGCACCCTCGCCTGGGACATCGGCCCGCTGATCGCCTTCCGTGCGCTGCAGGGCCTCGGCGGCGGCATGCTGATGCCGCTGGGCATGACGATCATGACCCGGGCCGCCGGCCCGGAGCGCGTCGGCCGCGTCATGGCCGTGCTGGGCGTGCCCATGCTGCTCGGCCCGATCGGCGGCCCGATCCTCGGCGGCTGGCTGATCGAGGCGGCCAGCTGGCAGTGGATCTTCCTGATCAACGTGCCGATCGGTGCGATCGCCCTGGTCAGCGCCTGGATCGTGCTGCCCAAGGACGACCCGCAGCCCTCCGCGGCCTTCGACTTCGTCGGCATGCTGCTGCTCTCGCCGGGTCTCGCCCTGTTCCTGTACGGCGTCTCCTCCATCCCGGAGGAGGGCACCGTCACCGCGACCAAGGTGCTGGTGCCGGGCGTGATCGGTCTGGTGCTGGTGGTGGCCTTCGTGGCGCACGCGCTGCGCAAGGCGGACGCGCTGATCGACCTGAGCCTGTTCAGGAACCGCAACGTGACCATCGCCGTGGTCACCATGACGCTGTTCTCGGTCGCGTTCATGGGCGCGATGCTGCTGTTCCCCAGCTACTTCCTCCAGGTCCGCGCCGAGGGCACCCTCAAGACGGGTCTGCTGCTGGCGCCGCAGGGTCTGGGCGCGATGCTGACCATGCCGATCGGCGGTCGCCTCACCGACAAGATGGGCCCGGGCAAGCTGGTGCTGGGCGGCATCGTGGTGATCGGCGCGGCCATGGCGGTGTTCACCCAGGTCGGCGCGGAGACCTCGTACGTCGTGCTGCTGGGCTCGCTGTTCGTGATGGGCATGGGCATGGGCGTCACGATGATGCCGATCATGTCCGCGGCCCTGAGCACGCTGACCGACCACCAGATCGCGCGGGGCTCGACGATGATGAACATCGTCCAGCAGACCGCGGGATCGATCGGCACCGCCGTCATGTCGGTGATCTTCACCGACCACGTGCTCGACAGCAAGGCGGCCGGTGCGTACAGCGCCGTCATGCAGGGCAAGGTGCCCGTCGAGCAGGTGCCGCCGCAGCTGCTGCTGCAGGGCAGGACGGACCTGGCCGAGGCGTTCGGCAGCACCTTCCTGATCGCCCTGGTGCTGATCGCTGCCTGCCTGGTCCCCGCGCTCTTCCTGCCGCGCAACAAGCCCGCCGCGACGGAGGGCGAGACGAAGGCCGCGGCCGTGCCGATGCACTGACCCGCACCTCCACAAGGCTGCCGCCCCGCCGTGCACACGGCGGGGCGGCAGCTTTTCGTCGTTCCCGCCTTCGCGGTGCCCGTGGAACCGGGGAAGATCACCGGTGCGTCTTCGTCTCCGAGTCGTGGGGGAGGGGGCGAGGGCGGGATGCCGGCGTACCGACCGCAGCGGATGTCGGCGAAGGCATGGGCCGGGGCCGGCGCCGCGGGTGTCCTGACGGTGCTGGTGATCGCGCTGATCTGGCTGCCCGGGCCGTGGAGCGACCTGCGGGCGTACGAAGCGGCGCCGGTGTGCCGCGCCGGGCGCTCCGCGGACGACTGCCGGACGGTGACCTGGGCCACGGTGACCGGGACGGAACGCGTGCGCCGCGGCGGCACGGGCGCCTACCGGCTCACGCTCCGCCTCGCCGACGGATCAGAGCGCACGGTGACCCTGGCCGGACTGCGGGGCGGCCTCGGCGGCTCCGTCGGCGAGCGGGCCGGGATCGTCACCTGGCGCGGCTCGGCCGTCGAGGTGGCCCGGGGCCCGGACCGGGACACCGTGACCGGTTCGCGTCTGCTCGCCTGGCGGCCGCCCCTGGTGTTCCTGCTGCTGCTCACGCCCGCCACGGCCGCGGCGCTGTGGACGGCCGGATGGCTGCGACGGCGGCAACGGTGGCTCGGGCGACGGGTCACGGTGCGGGAGGCGGCGCCGGCCGGCGTCGTGCTCGTGGCGGCCGTGGCGGCCGCCGTCGGCGGCCTGCCGATCGCCCTCTCGGCGAGCGGCCCCGAGGACGCGCTGCGTGCCGGGGCATGGCTCCTGCCGGCCGCGGCGGTGGTGGCCGCGCCCTTCGCCCTGTGGGTGTCGGCCCGGCCGTCGAGGGAGCGCCGGGAGGTGCCGGTCAGCCCTCGCACACCGGTCTCGGAGCGGGTCGTGCAGGGCTTCGTGCGGGGTGACGTGCCGTACAGCAAGGAGGGGTTCGACCGTCTGGTGGTGGGCCCCGGGCTGCTCGCCGCCACCCCCGACCCCTCGGGCCGGGTCGCGCGCGCCCCGGTGCCCGTGCTGGAGGTCGTGCGGGTCCGGGAGAGCTGGCCCGACGAGGCCCTGCCGGAGGGCCGGGGGAGCGCGCCGACCCACGTCGTGGAGTGCCGGGACGCGGACCGCGAGGTGCTGATCGTGGTGCGGGCCGAGGACGTGCCGGAGGTGCTGGGAGCGCTGCGCTCCGCCGGCCGCGCCTGAGCCCGGACCGCGACCGGTGCTCCAGTGGGGCTGCAGCCGTCTGCGGCACGGTGGGCGGTGATGGCCGGCAGCCGCAAGGGGCGCCGCAGCGAGGGGAGTTCACCATGTCTCAGTCGGTCGGGATCCGTCCACAGGTCACCGGTGACCTGTACGCCGAGGTGCAGACCTTCTACGCCACGCAGATGCGGCGGGTCGACAGCCTGGACATCGAGGGCTTCGCCGCGACCTTCACCGAGGACGGCGAGATCGTGCACGCGGGCGGCCGGCGGCAGAGCGGCCGGGCGGAGATGCTCGCCGGGATGCGGGCGGCCCTGCCCCGCTACAAGGACATCGCCACCCGGCACTGGTTCGGCCACCTCCTGATCGAGGCCGACCCCGCCGACGAGGACACCGTGCGCGTCTCCTACTACACGCTGGTCACGCAGACTGACCGCGAGGGCAAGGTCTCCTTCCAGCCCACCTTCACCGTGGACGACGTGCTGGTCCGCCGTGACGGGGTCCTGCTGACCCGCTCCCGGGTGATCACGCAGGACGGCCCGGACACCCGCGCCGCAGCAGCCTGACACCGGCGCCCGGCACCGGCGCCGGTGCCGGCACATGGATGAGGGGCCCTCCGGCGGAGGGCCCCTCATCCATGTGCCGCGGGGTTCAGTCGATGCCGCGGCAGATGTGCGGTTCCGAGCCGTCGTCGTCGAGGTCCCCGGCGAGCAGCCAGGCCACCCAGTGGGGTGCTTCGCGCGGACCGCCCAGCGGCGGCAGCGATGCGGCGGTCTTCTCGCGGTCCGGCAGATTCGTCTCCATCGACGACTCCCTTTCGGTCGGCAGATCTTCTCTCCGCTCGATGCGGTCAGGCGTGACAGGAGGGCAGGCCTCCGTGGAAGGCGACCATCTCCTTGAAGGACGCGGCGACGTCGATCCGGGCGCCCGGCGCCAGCCCCTCCAGCTCGGCGTACGCCCGGTGCAGGTTGCCCACCAGGCGCTCGGAGTCGAGGAGGCCGGCGAACGCGCCGAGGTCGGCCTCGCGGGCGGCGGTCAGCGCGCTCACCCGGCGGCGCAGCCCGTCGCGGGCGAGCTCCCGCAGCCACCGCACGTACGCCTCCGTCCGGTCCAGCAGCTCCAGGCCGCCGACCTGCCCGTGGCCGGGGACGACCACCTCGGGGCCGAGGGCGCGCATCCGGGCCAGCGCCCGGAGCGAACCGCTGACGGAGCCCATGAGGAGGTAGGGGGTCACCCCCGACCAGACGACGTCGCCGGCGAACAGCACCCCGCGTTCGGGGACCCAGGCGACGACGTCGTTCGGGGTGTGGGCCGGGCCCACGTCGATGAGCTCGGTGCTCGGGCCGCCGTCGCCGTGCAGGGTGAGCCGGTCGCGGAAGGTGAGGTCCGGCGGGGTCAGGGGCGTGTCGCCCCACTCCACGCCGGGCCACAGGTGCCGCAGGCCCAGGCCCGCCTCGCAGATGTCGGAGCGCGTCCCCTCGTGCGCGACGACGACGGCGCGCGGGACGAACTGGCCGTTGCCGAAGGTGTGGTCGCCGTGGAAGTGGGTGTTGACGACGTAGTCCGGTCCCCCCGGCACCACGCGCTCCACCTCCTCGCGCAGGTGCCGCGCCCGCTCCTCGGTCGCCACCGTGTCGACGAGGACCGAGCGGCCACCGCCGACGACGAGTCCCGCGTTGTTCAGGCACCAGCCGCCCTCCGGCTGGAGATACGCGTACACGTCGTCGGCGACCCGCGTCAGGCTGCCCGGGGCCGCCTTGGAGGCCGCGGCGGCGACGGCGGCCGCCCCCGCGGCAGGAGGGGCGACCGGGGCCGGCGCCGTCACGCGGCGGCCCTCGGCGCCTCGGCGGCGGGCAGCGACCCGAACCGGCCCTGGTGGAACAGCAGCGGGTCCGGCGAGGACGCGCCGCCGGACAGCGCGACCACCCTGCCGATCAGCAGCGTGTGGTCGCCCGCCTCGTGCTCGGCGTGCAGCACGCACTCGACGTACGCCTCGGAGGCGGGCAGCACGGCGTTGCCGGTGACCCCCTCCACGGCGGACAGCCGGCGCATCGCGGCACGCCCCTCCGGCCGGTCGGGCCGGCAGAACTCCTGCGCCAGGTCGCGCTGCGCGTGGGTGAGCACGTTCACCGCGAAGCTGCCCGAGCGCGAGACGCGCGGGCGCATCCGGCCGTCCGCCTTGACCGACACCAGGATCAGCATCGGGTCGAGGGAGACGGAGGTCAGGCTGTTGAGGGTCATCACGATCGTCTCGTCGCCACTGCCCTGGGTGAGCAGGGTGACGCCGGTCGGGAACCGGCCCATGGCGGCTCGGAAGGCGGCCACGTCCGGTTCGGCCAGCGTGGCGCCGGCGGTCACAGCGGGGGTCATGTCGGTACTCCGTTTCAGCTCGTCCGGTCGTCCGTCCGGTGCGGCGGTCAGTAGTTGCCGAGCCCGCCGCACACGTTCAGCGCCTGCGCGGTGATGGAGCCGGCCGTGTCCGACGCGAGGTAGCCGACGAGTCCGGCGACCTCCTCGGGCGTCGAGTAACGGCCCAGCGGGATCTTCGCGTTGAAGCGCTCCTGGATCTCCTGCTCGCTCACCCCGTAGTGGCCCGCGTAGCCCTGCCGGACCCGCTGGGCCATCGGCGTCTCCACGTAACCGGGGCAGACGGCGTTCACGGTGATGCCGGTGGGCGCCAGCTCCTTGCCGACGGCCTTGGTGAAACCGATGACGCCGTGCTTGGACGCGGAGTAGGGCGCGGCGAGCTCGACGCCCTGCTTGCCGCCGGTGGAGGCGATGTTGATGATCCGGCCCCACGAGCCCTCGCGCATCAGCCCCGTGGCGAGCACCTCGCGGGTCACCCGGAAGGTGCCGTTGAGGTTGGTCTCGATCACGTCGTCCCACAGCGTGTCGGGCAGCTCCGCCGTCACGCCGCCGCCGCCGCGCCCCGCGTTGTTGACGAGGATGTCGATGCGCCCGTACTCGGCGACCGCGGCGCCCACCGCCTCCCGGATCTGCTCCGGGGACGTCACGTCGCACACCGTCCCCGACACCTCGCGGCCCAGCTCGCGCTGCTCCTTGACCAGGGTGCGCACGTTCTCGGCGTCGCGGGCCACGCCGAACACCGCGACCCCCTGTTCGGCCAGCAGCTCGGTCACGGCGAGGCCGATCCCGCTGGTCGCGCCGGTGACGAAGGCGACCCGTCGTTGCCCGTCTGTCATCGCGTTCTCCCCATCGCTCGTGTGGCTCGCTCGTGCGGCTCGTTGGGCCGGTCCACTTCGGCTCGACGGTGGGCCCGCCGCCTTGCGGGGTTCTCGGCCCGCGGTGGAGCACCCCTGGAGGACGGACGTTCGAGCGGGGCTCGACAGGCGGCCTAGCCGGGGCCGCCAGTTTGGGCGTAATCGATGCCGTGGCCGGGCGGACACCCGGCCGGCCTGAGCGAGGAGGCCCCGTGCCCGAGCAGACGCAGACGCTGCCTGATGTCAGGAAGTCGGTGACCGTCGCGGCGACGCCCGACGAGAGCTTCCGGATCTTCACCGAGCGGCCGGCCGACTGGTGGCCGCCGAGCCACGTCCTGGTCCGCAAGGAGCGGGCCGGCCTCGCCTTCGAGCCGGGCGTGGGCGGCCGCTACTACGAGTGGGACGTCGAGGGCACCGAGATCGCCTGGGGCCGCATCCTGGAGTGGGAGCCCGGCCGGCGGCTCGTCATGACCTGGCGCATCGACCCCAACTGGCAGTCCATCCCCACCGACGAGGGCGCCAGCGAGATCGAGGTCGACTTCGAGGCGGTGGACGAGGGGCACACCCGCGTCTCCCTCGCCCACGTCAAGCTGGACAACCACGGCCCGGGCGCCGAGCGGGTGTTCAAGGCCCTCGACGGCCCCAGCCCGGGCGAGACGCTGGAACGCTTCGAGCGGGCCGTCACGAACGGACCGGCCGCGTGAGCGTCGACACCGGCGTCGCCGCCCCCGCGCCGGCCACGACGACCGCGCCCCCCGCCGCCCCGCCGGCCCGACTCGCCGACGCCGCGGTCCGGCTGCGGGACCTGGCCGCCGCCCACGCTGCGGACGCCGACACCGCGCGCGGCCTGTACCGCGAGGTCACCCACGGCATCCGCGAGGCCGGGTTCGCCCGGCACTTCGTGTCCGCCCGCTTCGGCGGCACCGAGGGCACCTTCGCCGAGCTCACCCGGGCCGTCATGACCGTCGGCGAGGGCTGCGCCGCCTCCGCCTGGTGCGCCTCGCTGGCCGCCTACTCGGCCCGCTTCGCCGCCCACCTGCCCGAGGCGGGGCACCAGGAGCTGTGGGGCGCCGGTCCGGACACCGTCGTCGCCACCGGGCTGATGCCGGCCGGCCGGGCCGTCCCGGAGAACGGCGGCTGGCGCCTCACCGGCCGCTGGGCGTACGTCAGCGCCGTGGACTTCGCCGACTGGGTGATGGTCTGCGCCGCCGTCCCCGGCGGCGGTGGCGAAGGACCGCCGCAGCTGCGCTTCTTCACCCTGCCGCGCGGGGCGTACAGCGTGCTGGAGACCTGGGACAGCATCGGGATGCGCGCCACCGGCAGCCACACCGTGGTCGTCGAGAACGCGTTCGTGCCGGACCACCTGACGTTCGACCGCACGGACATGCTCACCGGCCGCAACGGCTTCTCCGAGGTGCCCTCGCACAACGTGCCCTTCCAGGCGGTCGGCGGGCTCACCTTCATCGCGCCCGTCGCCGGCGCCGCGACCGGGGCGCTGGCCGCCGTCGCCGACTCGGTCACCGGACGCCGCCGCACCCAGACGGCCGAGCTGACCGTGGTCCGCGCCTCCGGCCGCGTCGACGCCGCCCGCCACCTGGTGGAGCAGAACGCCCAGGTCCTCGACCAGCGGCTGTTCACCCCCGAGCACATGGCGCGCAACGAGCGCAACGCCACCTTCGCCGCCGAGATCCTGCGCGAGGCCGTCACGCTGCTGGTCGGCGCCGCCGGCACCGGCGGGCTCGGCGAGAAGCACCCGCTGCAGCGCCACTGGCGCGACATCACGTCCGCGACCAGCCACGTCGCCCTGCAGTACGACACGGCGGCGCGCAAGAACTACTCGGCGGTCCTGCTCGGCCCCGAGGGGTGAGGAACGGCGGGCTCAGGGGGCGTCCCACCGCGGGCGCCCCTTCGGCCGTTCGGCCCCCGCCGCCACCGTTTTCTTCCCGTACCCGTACACGCATCCCAGCGGAGGATCCATCGTGACTGTCACCCAGGAGACGACCCCCCAGGAGACGGCGCCCCAGGGCGGCGGCTGCCCGGTGGCCGGCGTCTTCCCGTTCAGCGGTTCCAGCTACCGGGGCCCCGCCCCGGCGTACGGCAGCCTGCGCGCCGAGCAGCCGGTCGTGAAGGTGCCGACCGCCGGCGGCGTCGACGCCTGGCTGGTCACCCGGTACGAGGACGTGCGCCGGCTGTCCGCCGACCCCCGGCTCAGCCGGGCCCAGGCCTGCGGCGAGGGCGCGCCCCGGGTGGGCGGCACCATGCACACCACCCCCGAGATGATCATCTCGCTGGACGCGCCCGAGCACTCCCGGCTGCGGAAGCTGGTGGCCGGAGCGTTCACCATGCGGCGGGTCGAGCGGATGCGGGAGAACGTCCAGCGGGTCACCGACGAGCTCCTGGACGACATGGAGGCCAAGACGGCCGCCGGGGACGGCGGCGGGGTGGTGGACCTCGTGCAGCAGCTCGCGGTGCCGCTGCCGCTGACCGTGATCGGCGAGCTGCTGGGCGTGCCGGCGAAGGACCTGCGGGACTTCGAGCAGTGGGCGCGGGCGTTCGCCACGGTCGACGACCGGGCGGGCGGCGAGGAGTCGCTGCACGCGCTGGGCAAGCTGAGCGAGTACATCGTCGGGCTGGTCGCCGACAAGCGGGCGCAGCCGACCGACGACATGCTGTCCGAGCTGATCGCCGCGCGCGACGAGGGCGACCGGCTCAGCGAGGCGGAGCTGGTCACCTTCGGGTTCACGCTCATCGGCGCCGGCTTCGACACGACGGCGAACCAGCTCGCCAACTCGGTGCTGGCGCTGCTGGCGGACCACCGGGACCAGTGGGACCTGCTGGTCGAGGACACCTCCCGCATCCCGCGCGCGGTCGAGGAACTCCTGCGCCACGTCAACCTGTTCGCCACGGACACGTCCGGGTTCCCGCGGATCGCCGCGGAGGACGTCGAGGTGGGCGGCGTGACGATCCCGAAGGGCGACGCGGTGCTGCTGTCCCTCGCCTCGGCCAACCGCGACCCCGAGGTCTTCGACGACCCCGACCGGCTGGACCTGGGCCGTGAGCGCAACCCGCACATCTCCTTCGGGCACGGGATGCACTACTGCCTGGGCAAGCACCTGGGGCGGATGGAGATGGAGGTCGCCATCGAGGGACTGGTGCGGAGGTTCCCGGACCTGCGGCTCGCGGTGCCGGAGAGCGAACTGCCCTGGCACGAAGGGGAGATCAACCACACCCTGACGTCCCTGCCGGTGGTGCGCGGGAGTTGACCCGCCGGCCCCGCGGGGCGTTCGGGTACGGGTGGCCGCGGCCCCGGTCCCTCGGTTGCCGAGGGACCGGGGCCTTCGCCGTCATCCGACGACGGCGACCGGTCCGTCCCAGGCGTTGCGGTCGACGTTGATCGTGTACCCGTTGCGCGTTTCCCTGCTGTTCGCCATGTACTGGTGACCGCGGCTGTGGCCGGTGTACAGCGACGGGTCCCAGGGCCAGTCGGCGGTGGTGGTGTACTGCCTGTCCCACAGCGCGTACCAGAGGTTGCCCGGCAGGTCCGTCCTGTTCGTCGCGGTGGCGACGGCCTTGGCGCTGGAGCTGCTGAAGCCGTAGTAGCCGGCACGGTAGGTCTTGGAGCGCAGCGTCCTGGTGAAGGAGCGCACGTACGTGAGCACGGCGTCGTTGCACGCCTTGTTCGTGAATCGGGATGATCCTCCAGTCGGCCGCGCCGACCGACTTCACCCAGGACGGGGTCGGATTCGCCTGGGTGCAGCCACGGTTCCTGCCGCCCACGTGGACGGCGACGCCGCCGTGGAAACCGTCGGACTTCCAGGCCTTCATCGCGGCCAGGGACGGCGCGGTGCAGGCGTCGAAGGCACGACCCGTGAAGGTCTTCTGGGCGGGCCAGGTGGTCGCCGCCATGGAGGTCTGCGCGGCGACCACGGTGCCAGCGACCACGACGGCGCCCGCCGTGGCCCATGCGAGGTAGCGGCCCTTGCGGGACCGTCGGTGACTGGTCATTGCCCACCCTGTTCGGATCTCGAAGGGGGACGTGGCTGTGCCCGGCTCCTCGCGGAGCCGGGCACGGGGTGGGGCCGGGGGCGGGTCAGGAGGCCGGGGGCGGGGAGACCCAGGTGGCGGTGGAGTCGACCTCGATGGGGCCCTGCGGCGGGACGCCGGCCTCGACGAAGACGAACGCGTGCGCCTGGGTGCTGAACCGCGCGCCCGAGATCTTGCCCAGGTGCACCGCCTGGACGGTGCCCGGTATGGCGCCCCCGTCGGCCCCGCCGTGGGTGATGTAGAAGGCGACCGTGCCGTCACCCCTGTCCTGCCAGTAGCCGGTGGCGGCGTACAGCGGGGAGCCGGCGTCGTCCGGCGGGCCCTGGGCGGAGAGCTTGTGGTCCGGCGCGAAGGTGAACCGCGGCGTCGTCACCGAGGTGGTGCCGTCGGGCAGGTGGACGGTCACCGTGAGGTCCCACACGCCCGCCAGCGGCTTGTTGCGGACCAGCTGGTGGACGGGGGCCGGCGCGGCCGACGCGGTGCCGACCCCGGTCAGGACGGTCAGCACGGCGAACAGCACGCCGAGCAGCCTCAGCGTGGCCGGACGCGGGCGCCGCGTCGGCGCGGCGGCGGGATAGGTCTCAGGCATGGACGGACAGCCTTTCCTCGGATCTCGAACCGGACGGTGACGCTGTGGGGGAGGTGGGGGCTGTGGGGGAGGTGGGGGCTGTGGGGACGGTGGGGGCCGGGGAGGCCGTGGGGGAGTGGGGGGCGCGGGGAAGCTTCTTCAGGTCGAAGCCGGGCTCGCGCGCCGCGGCCGGCGACAGCGCCGTGCCGGCGGCCAGCAGCCGCGCGGTGATCCCGTGGTCGGCGGGACGGTTGACGGACTCGACACCGATCAGCCGGCCCTCGCGGAAGCACAGGACGGAGAACCGGCCGCCCGCCACGTCGCCGACGGTGACGGTCTCGTCGTGACCGGAGGTCAGCCCGGCCATCTGCACCCGCAGCGCGTACTGCTCGGTCCAGAAGCGGGGCACGGCCGTGTACGGGTGCGGCTCGCCGCAGATCGCGGCGGCCACGCAGCGGGCCTGGTCGGTGGCGTTCTGCACGGACTCCAGCCGCATCCGGCGGCCGGTGCGCGGCTCGGGGAAGGAGGCGCAGTCGCCGACCGCCCAGACGTCCGGGTCGGCGGTGCGCAGACCGGCGTCGACCAGGACGCCGTCGTCGACCGCCAGGCCCGCGGCGCGCGCCGGTTCCGTGTTGGGCAGCACCCCGATGCCGACCACCACGAGGTCGGCGCCGATCCGCTCGCCGTCCGCCAGCTCCACGGCGCGGACCCGCTCCCGGTCGTCGCCGTGCAGCACGGCGACCTGGCGGCCGGTGAGGACCCGCACGCCCTGCGCGCGGTGCTCGGCGACGATCCGCTCGGACACGGCCGGCGTCAGCGCGCGGGTCAGCGCCCGGGGCTGGGTCTCCACCACGGTCACCTCGTGACCGAGGCCGCGCGCGGTGGCCGCCACCTCCAGGCCGACGAACCCGGCGCCGACCACCACCAGGCGCAGCGGCGGGCCCTGCAGCGCGCGCCGCAGCACCTCCGCGTCGGCCAGGCCGCGCAGCGTGCGCACCCCGTGCAGGGAGGCGCCGGGCACCGGCAGCGGGCGCGGACGGCAGCCGGTCGCCAGGACCAGCGCGCCGTACGGCAGGCGCAGGCCCGACTCCAGCAGGACCGTGTGCCGCTCCCGGTCCACGGAGACCACCGTCGTGCCGGTCAGCAGCTCGACGTCCTGCTCGGCGTAGAACGAGGCCGGCCGCAGCGGCACGTCCTCGGCCGGCACGGCGCCGGTCAGGTAGCCCTTGGACAGCGGGGGCCGGTGGCAGGGGCCGGGCGGCTCGTCGCCGACGAGGGTGACGCGCCCGGTGTACCCGCGGGCCCGCAGGGCGGCCGCCGTCTCCAGGCCGGCCTGGCCGGCGCCCGCCACCACCACCGCGTGCGGCGCCATCAGCTCTGCGCCTCGGGCAGGTGGACCAGCAGCCCGTCCAGCTCCTCGGTCACCGGCAGCTGGCAGCTCAGGCGGCTGAACTCGGTGCGCTCGCAGGCCGTGCCGTACAGGACGTCGTCCTCGACCTCGTCCATCGCGGGCAGCGGCAGGGTGTTCGCGCTGTCGACGTAGACGTGGCAGGTGCCGCACTGCGCGGACCCGCCGCACTGCGCCTCGATGCCGTCGACGTTGTTCAGCTTGGCTCCCCGCATGACCGTGTTGGGAGCCTCGACGTCGACGACGGTGACCGTTCCGTTCGGATGCTTGTAGGTGATCTTGGCCATGGCGTGGTCTCCTGGGCTGTCGTTCGTACGAATCCGGCCATCCGTGCGCAGGTACGGATCCGAACTGTGGCGACGCCCCCTTCAGCGGCGGTGGAGGGCTTCTGGACCGTCCGGGCCGCTCCAGCCGGTCACCACCGGTGGTCCATCGCCGCGGCGGAGCGTGCCCGGCATGACTGTCACCGATTCGACGGACCGGGCGACCGCACGCCCCCGCGGGGGCACCCGCGGACCACGCCTCGGCCTCGTGCTCGCGGCCTGCTGCCTGGGTCAGTTCATGAACGTGCTGGACGCGTCGGTGGTGAACGTGGCGCTGCCCGTCATCGCCGACGAGCTGGGCTTCACCCGGCACAACCTCCAGTTCGTCAACAACGCCTACACGGTGGTGGTGTGCGGGTTCCTGCTGCTGGGCGGGCGGCTGGCGGACCTGTTCGGCCAGCGTCGCGTGTTCCTGTGCGGGGTCGGCCTGTTCACCTTCGCCAGCCTGGTCGGGGGAGCGGCCGACGCGCCGCTCACCCTGGTGCTCGCCCGCGCCTTCCAGGGGCTCGGGGCCGCCGTCATGGCGCCCGCCACGCTGACCGTGCTCGGCACCACCTTCACCGAACCGGCCGCCCGGGCACGGGCGTTCGGCTGGTGGAGCGCCGTCTCCGGCGCCGCCGGGGCGATCGGCGTGCTGGTCGGCGGGGTGGTCGTGGAGTGGTTCTCCTGGCGCTGGATCTTCCTGGTCAACGTGCCGATCGGGCTGCTGCTGCTCGCCGGCGTGTGGACGGCCGTCCCCGAGACGCGCCCGCGCCGCGCGGAGTCCTCCGCGCGCCTGGACCTGCCGGGCGCGGTGACCGTCACCCTCGGCCTGATGTCCGCCGTGTACGCGGTCTCCCAGTCGCACGCGTACGGCTGGGGCTCGGCCCGGGTGCTCGTCCCGCTCACGGCGGGCGTGCTGCTGCTCGCCGCCTTCCTGCTGATCCAGGCCCGGTTCGCCCGCCACCCCCTGGTCCCCCTGGCGATCTTCCGCAACCGGTCGGTGGCCGCCGCCAACCTGGTCGCCTTCTTCGGGATCGCCGCCCTCTTCAGCACCTTCTACTTCTTCACGCTGGTCCTCCAGCAGGTCCTCGGCCACAGCCCGCTCAGCACCGGGCTCAGCTACCTGCCGCTGTCGCTCGGCATGGCCATGGGCGGCTGGGGCATCGCCCCCTTCGTGCCGCGCACCGGCCCGCGGCCGATCCTGCTGGGCGGCCTCGCCCTCGCCGCGACCGGTCTGCTGCTGCTCTCCCGGGTGGACGCCGGCTCGGCCTACCTCACCGACGTCCTCGGCCCCAGCGCCCTGCTGGGCCTCGGCATGGGCGCCGTCCTCAACGCCACCACCAACGCCGCCACCGCCGGACTCGCCCCGCACCAGACCGGGCTGGCCTCCGGGCTGCTGAACACCACCCGCCAGCTCGGCAGCGCCGTCGGCCTGGTCACCCTCGCCGCCCTCGCCGCCTCCCGGACCGACACCCGGACGGCGGCCGGCGCGCCGCCCGCCGAGGCGCTCGCCTCCGGCTACGGCCTGGCGCTCACCGGGGCCGCCCTGTTCGCGCTGGCCGGTCTGGCGGCCGCCCTGCTCGTGCCGGTCCGGAAGCAGTCCACCTCCTCTCGAGGCGACACCGAGAAGGTGGCGGCCTGACGAGATGGAGGTTTGCGGTGGTGAGCTGGTACCACACTCAGCGGCCCGACTGGTCGCCCGCACCCGGAACGGACCACGTCGAGCACGCGACGATCGAGGTCCCCCGCGACTACGCCGCACCGGAGGGCGAGCGGATCACCCTCGCCCTCTCCCGCCGCCGGGCCACCGACCCGGCCCGCAGGCGCGGCATCCTGCTGGGGGTCAACGGCGGACCCGGCGGCGACTGGGGACGCGGCAGGGACCTGCCCGACGCCTACGCCGCCACCCCCCTCGCCGAGGTGTACGACCTCGTCGGCTTCGACCCGCGCGGCACCGGCGCGTCGACCAACCTGTACGCCGAGGTCACCGTGCCCAAGGTGCCCTTCGACTCCCGGCCGCCGGACGAGGTCTTCGAGGCGATCGCCGAGGACATGCGGCTGCGCGAGGAGGCCTGCGCCCGCGCCGGCGGCGACCTGCGCCCGCACATCAGCACCCGCAACACGGCCCGCGACATGGACGTGATCCGCGCGGTGCTGGGCGAGGAGAAGATCAACTTCGTCGGCTACGCGTACGGCGCCTACGTCGGCGCCGTCTACGGCAGCCTCTTCCCCGCGGCGCTGGACCGGCTGGTGCTGGACTCCTGCGTCGGCCCCGACTGGACCTGGCGCGAGCAGTTCCTCCAGCAGGGCGACGCCGTGCAGCGCAACGTCGACCTGTGGGCGGCCTGGGCGGGCGAACGCGACGGCGCGTTCGGACTCGGGGACTCGCCGGAGCGGGTCCTCGGCACCGTCGAGGAGTCCGTCGCGGCCCTCGAGCGGCTCCCCGAGGACGGCGTGCGGCTGCGCACCCTCTTCGACGGCGCCGTCGGCAACCGGGCCGCCGACCGCGGGCAGTGGGCCACCCTCGGCGCGCTGACCGGCGAGGTCCGCCGGGCCGCCGCAGAGGGCGACGTCGACACCTGCCGGGAACTCCTCGCCGAGCAGGGCACCTGGCGGCCCGCCGACAGCGAGGGCGACCTGCGCGTCGGCGTCCTGGAGGCCATCACCCTCGAGCACGCCTGGCCCAGTGACCTGGAGGTCTTCTACCAGGACATGCGGGAGTTCCGGAAGCGGTTCCCGTACGGGTACGGCGTGCTGCGCGCCTCGCCGTGGGTGGGCGCCTTCCGCCGCTTCGAGGCCCCCGAGGAGCCGACCGTCCTCACCCGCGACGGCTACCCCACCGGGCTGGTCGTCCAGGCCGACGGCGACCCGATGGACCACTACGACGGCGGCGTCGCCATGGCCGGACTCCTCGGCCACCACCTGCTGACCGTCGAGGACTCCGGGGAGCACGAGGTCTACGTGCTCGGCGGCAACCCGCACGTGGACGACGTCGTCCACGCCTACCTGGTGGACGGCGTGCTGCCGCCCCCGCGTTCCTCCTGCCCGGGCCGCACCCCGCGCCCGGACGTCCCCGCCGACGCCGCCTGAACCGGCGCCGCACAACCGTGCCACCTGTGGAGGTGCTGTCTTGAACGTGACCGATGAGGTCCAGGAGACCCCTACGTTCCCCCTCGCCGGCTCGTCCTACCGCTGCCCCGCTCCGCAGTACGCGCGGCTGCGCGAGCAGGGGCCGGTCGTGCGGGTGCACACCGAAGGCGGTGTGGACGCCTGGCTGGTGACCGCGTACGAGGAGGCCAGACAAGCCCTCGCCGACCCCCGGCTGAGCCGCGCCGAGACCGTGAAGCCGGGGGCGCCGAGGATCGGCGGGGCGATGACCTCGTCCCCCGACATGATCATCTCGATGGACGGCGCCGAGCACGCCCGGCTCCGCCGGCTGGCCGCCGGGGCGTTCACCGCCCGCCGCATCGAGGCGATGCGGCCCGGCATCCGGCGGATCGCCGACGGCCTCCTCGACGGCCTGGCCGGCGAGACGGGCACCGTCGACCTGGTCGAGCGGTTCACCGTGCCGATGCCGCTGACCGTCATCGGCGAACTGCTGGGCGTCCCCATGCGGGTGCTGCGGCTGTTCGCCGACAACGCCCGGGACTTCGTCACCGTCGACGACCAGAGCGAGAACTCCGACTCGGTCAACGGCATGGCCAAGCTCTACGAGTACATGACCGAGGTCGTCGCGGAGAAGCGGGCCCACCCGACCCAGGACCTGCTGTCCGACCTGGTGCGGGCCAGGGACAGCGGGGACCGGCTGAGCGAGCAGGAGCTGGTGACCTTCGCCTTCACCCTCATCGGCGCCGGCTTCGACACCACGGCCAACCAGCTCGCCAGCTCGGTGCTCGCGCTGATCGCCCACCACCGCGACCAGTGGCGGTGGCTGGCCGAGGACCGCACCCGCATTCCGCGGGCGGTCGAGGAACTCCTGCGCCACGTCAACCTGTTCTCCACCGACTCGGCCGGCAACCCGCGGATCGCGGCGGAGGACCTGGAGCTCGGCGGGGTGCGCATCGCCAAGGGCGACGCGGTGGTCGTCGCCATCTCCGCGGCCAACCGGGACGCCGCCGTCTTCGCCGACCCGGACCGCATGGACCTGGCCCGCGAGCACAACCCGCACCTGTCCTTCGGCCACGGCATGCACCTGTGCCTGGGCAAGCAGCTCACCCGCATCGAGCTGGAGATAGCGATCGACGGACTGGTGCGCCGCTTCCCCGACCTGGAGCTCGCGGTGCCCGAGAGCGAGGTCCCCTGGCACCTGGGCGGCATCAACCACGCCCTGCACACCCTGCCGGTCCTCCTGAAGCCGTAGGCGCCCGGCCCGCACGACGAGGAAGCCCCCGCCGGACCGGCGGGGGCTTCCTCGTGTCGAGCGCGGTGTCCGGGAGCGGGTCAGGCGCCGGGGGCGTCCTGGGCGACCGCGGCGGGGTCCGCGCCGGCGATCCAGGCGTCCATGGACGGCTTCATGAGCGTGTTGAGCAGCTCGATCCGCACGCCGCCCAGGCCCCGGTGGTAGACCCACATGAGGGCGCCGTCGGCCTCCGCGTCGTTGGACGCCTCCACCGCGAAGCCCTGCGCGGCGAGCTCGCGGGACATCTCCGCGATGCGGCCGCTGTCGGCCCAGTAGCCGACGTGGTGGGCGCCGTTGCTGCCGTCGGACACCCAGACCGTGCCCGGGATCTCCTCGACCAGCTCCAGCCGGGGCTCCTCCAGGGTGAGCGCGAAGCGCTGGGAGGCGTGCTGCAGCCCCCCGTCCGCGGTGCGGGCCGTCACCTCCAGCTCCATCACGGTGGTGAAGTGGTAGCCGGCCGCGGCGCCGAGCGTCTTCATCGCCAGGTCCAGGTCCTCCACGACCAGACCGGTGTGGAACAGGGCCTCGGGGGAGAGCACCGGGCCCGCCGGGGCCTCGTGGCCTTCCGTCGTCTGCGGCATCGGTGTGCGTCCTTTCGTCGGTGGGGGAGGGGACGAGGTTCAGACCTGGCGGGCGCGCACCAGGTCGGCGCCGCCGTCCATGGTCAGGATCTGGCCGGTCACCCAGGCGCTGCTGGGCTCCGACAGCAGCGTGATCCACTGCGAGACGTCCTCGGGGACGCCCGTCACGCCCAGCGGCACGCCCTTGGCGGCCTGCGCGAACAGGTCGTCCACCTGCTCGGAGGTCATGCCGCTGCGCTCGTAGACCTCGGTGCGCACCCAGCCCGGGGCGACCGCGTTGACCCGGATGCCGCGCGGGGCCAGCTCCAGCGCCCAGGAGCGGGTGAAGGTGTCCACCGCCGCCTTGCTCGCGGCGTACACCGAGGCCATCGGCGTCGGGTTGTGGCCCGCCGGGCTGGTGACGAAGACGATGGAGCCGCCCGGCGAACGCAGGCTGGGCAGCAGCCGGTTGGTCAGCACGATCGCGCCGACGACGTTGATGTCGAACAGTTCGCGGGCGGTCGCCGGGTCGATCTCCCCGACCGCGCCGATGGTGTGCACGCCCGCGTTGTGGACCAGGACGTCGAGGACGCCGCCCAGCTCCCCGACCGCCGCGGCGACGGCGTCGGCGCCCTCCTCGGTGCTCACGTCGGCCCGCACCGGGACCAGCGCCGGGTGCAGCGCCGCCGCCTCGGCCAGCCGGTCGGCGCGCCGGCCGGTGATCACCACCTTGGCGGCGCCCTGCTCGGCGAGGTCCAGCGCGGTGGCCAGGCCGATGCCGGTGGCGCCGCCGGTGACCACGGCGTACTTGTGGGTGAACGGCTGCTCGGTCATGTGTTGCGTCCTTTCCGCTCCGCCCGCGCGGCGCGCGGCCGCGGCGGACTCCGGTGTAGGCGGACTCAGATGTAGATGGACCTCGACGTCCAGTCGGGGGTGGGCAGCGCCTTGCGGTCGGTCTTTCCGTTGCCGGTGACCGGCAGGGCGTCCACGGCGACGAAGGCCGCCGGAATCATGTGCTCGGGGACCCGGTCGCGCAGGTAGGAGCGCAGCGCCCGCCGGTCCAGGCCGGCCTCCTCCGGCACCAGCCACGCCACCAGGCGCCGGTCGCCCAGGTGGCTGTCGCGCAGGGCGACGGCCGCGCACCGCACCTGCGGGTGGGCGGCCAGGGTGCTCTCCAGCTCGCCGGGCTCGATGCGGAAGCCGCGCAGCTTGAACTGGTCGTCGTCGCGGCCCAGGAACTCCACGACGCCGTCCGGGCGGCGCCGGGCGAGGTCGCCGCTGCGGTAGAAGCGGCCGGCCGCCGGGTCCCAGGGCGCGGTGACGAACGCCCGCTCCGTCAGGTCCGGGCGCCGCCAGTAGCCGCGGGACACCCCGGCCCCGCCGATCCACAGCTCGCCCGGCGTCCCGTCCGGCACGGGGCGGCCGTCGTCCCCGACGATGCGGACGTCGACGTTCTGCACCGGGGTGCCGATCGGGACGGCGCGGCCCAGGTCCTCGTCCGCGCCGATGCGGTGGCACACGGCGAAGGTGGTGGTCTCGGTGGGCCCGTACCCGTTGACGATCCCGCAGTCAGGCACCGCCCGGCGCAGCTCGTCGATGTGCGGGACGGACAGCACGTCGCCGCCCGCGAGGACCGTGCGCAGGCCCGCGAACGCCTTGACGTCCACCTCGACCTGCCGGTGGAAGAGGGCCGCGGTCAGCCACAGCACGGTCACGCCCTCGTCCCGCAGCAGCGTGCCCAGCTCCTCCGCCTGGACCTGCTGCGCGGGCGCCAGCACCAGCCGGGCGCCGTTCAGCAGGGCGCCCCAGATCTCGAAGGTGGCGGCGTCGAAGGCGACGGGCGCCAGCTGCAGGACGCGGTCCGACGGGCCGAGCGTCACGTAGTTGGGGTCGGTCACCAGGTTGACGATGTTGCGGTGCTCGACCATCACCGCCTTGGGGCGGCCGGTGGAGCCCGAGGTGTACATCAGGTACGCCAGGCCGTCGGCGCGCGCCGGGGAGTCCACCGCCGGTGCGGGGACGTCCGGCTCGCCGGCCGGCCGGGGCGGCACGTGCAGCACCGGCACGCCGTACGGGGCGAAGCGGTCCGCGTCGTCCGGCTCGCACAGCACGGCCCGCACCTCGGCGTCGGAGAGCACCTCGGCGACGCGGCCCGCGGGGTCGGTCAGGCCGACGGGGACGAACGCGGCGCCGGCGTCGAGCACGCCGAGCAGCGCCGCGACCAGCTCCGGGGAGCGCTCCAGGCACACCGCGACCCGGTCGCCCGGCCCGGTGCCGGCGTCCGTGAGCAGGGCGGCCACCGCGCGGGCCCAGCGGTCGAGGCCGGCGTAGCTGAGCCGGTCGTCACCGGCGGAGACCGCCACGGTGGCGGGGGCCTGTGCCACCCGTCGGCGAAACGCCGCGACTACCGATGTCATCGGCTGACTCCTTTCGAGGTCCCGGTCCGGCAGGGTCCGCCCGGCCGCTCGACTGCCGGTGGAATCCGCACGTCCTTTCGAGCGGGTCCAGGCATGCGCGAGCGGGGAGCGGTTGGCTGAAGCGCCGGCTCCGCTTGGTCCGCCGGCCGTCCCACGAGGTCTCCGGCAGCCCCACGAGGGCGCGCCGCCGGGCCCCGGCCGGGTCGTACGGCGGGCCCCCCACCGATCTGGACCGGTACCGCACTCGACGGGAGTACTTTCGTGACCATCCTCGTAACCGGCGCACGCGGCAACGTCGGACGCCGTGTCCTCGACCGCCTGCACGCCGCCGGGCACCCTCTGCGCGCCTCCGGGCGCGTACCCGGCGACCTGTCCGTCCCGCGCGGCGTGGAGGTCGCCGAACTGGACCTCACCCGCCCCGCCACCTTCGACGCCGCGCTGCGCGGCGTGGACGGCGCCTTCCTGTACGCCGAACCCGACGGAGCGAAGGAGTTGTTCGAGGCCGCCGCCCGCGCGGGGGTCCGGCACGTCGTCCTGCTGTCCTCCTCCACCGTCTCCGGCCCGGCCGCCGCGACCGATCCGCTGGCCGCGCACCACGCCGCCGTCGAGGACGCCCTCGCCGCGTCCGCGGTGCCCGGCACCGTGCTGCGCCCCGGAGCGTTCGCGAGCAACGCCCTCGGCTGGAGCCACGCGATCGCCGCCGGGCAGCCGGTGCGGATCCCGTTCGCGGACGCTCACACGGCGCCCGTGCACGAGGACGACATCGCGGACGCCGCCGTCGCCGCGCTCGGTGACGCCTCGTCCGCCGGGCGCACCATCACCCTGTCCGGACCCCGGTCGATCACCTTCCGGGAGCAACTGGCCGTGCTCGGCGCCCTGCTGGGGCGCGAGATCCCGGTGCACGAGCTGACCCGCGAGGAGGCCGAGGAGGAGATGGGACGGTTCATGCCCGCCCCGGTCCTCACCTCGCTGCTCGACCAGTGGGAGGCCGCCGTCGGCCGCCCCGCCGAGGTGCACGACGTCGCACCGGTCACCGGCCGGCCCGGCCGCACCTTCGAGAGCTGGGCGCGCGAGCACCTGGACGCGTTCACCGCCCGGAGCTGACCCCCGGCCCCCGCCCGGCCGCGCGGCGCGCTGTCGAGCGGGGCTCGAGACGAGGCTGCGACGGTGCCCTGAGATGGGCCCCCCACCCCGGTGGGCAGGGCGGCGAACCCGCCCTGCCCGCCGCCGTGCCGCGGGGTCACTTCCGTGACTTGGAGGCCGGAATGTACGACGTCATCGTGGTGGGGGCTCGTGTGGCGGGAGCCGCCTCCGCCCTGCTCCTGGCGCGGGCGGGCCATCGCGTGCTGCTCGTCGACCGGGCGCGGTTCCCCAGCGACACCCTGTCCACGCACTACATCCACCAGCCCGGCATCGCCCGGCTCGCCCGCTGGGGAGTCCTGGACGCCGTCCGCGCCACCGGATGCCCGGCGCTGGAGCGCACCGTCTACCAGGTCGGCGACGACGTCCGGCTGGACGGCGGCACCGTGCCGCACGACGGGCAGTCGGCCGCCTACGCGCCGCGCCGCCACCTGCTGGACCAGATCCTGGTCGACGCCGCGGTCGCCGCCGGCGCCGAGTTCCGCGACGGCTGCTCGGTGTCCGGGCTCGTCTTCGACGGGGACCGGGTCGTGGGCGTCAAGTGCCGCGCGGCGGACGGCTCCCCGGTCGAGGAGCGGGCCCGCCTGGTGGTCGGCGCCGACGGCATGCGCTCGGCCGTCGCCCGCGCCGTCGGCGCCCCGTTCACCGTGCAGGACCCGCTGATGTCCTGCATCTACTACACCTACTGGCAGGGCGTCCCGTCGGGATTCGAGCTGTACGAGCGGCCCGGCCGCTGGATCGGCGCGATCCCCACCAACGACGACGCCACGCTGATCGCCGCCTACTTCCCGCAGGCCGAGTTCGACCAGGTGCGCGGCAACGCGCTGGAGAACTACCTGGAGAACATCCGCACCACCGCCCCCGACCTGTACGAGCGCGCCATGGACGGCGGCGAGCGCGTCGAGCGGCTGCGCGGCACCGGCGACCAGCAGAACTTCTTCCGCACCCCGAGCGGTCCCGGCTGGGCCCTGGTCGGCGACGCCGCCCACCACAAGGACTCGATCACCGCGCGCGGCATCAGCGACGCGTTCCTGCAGGCCGACCTGCTGGCCGACTCCGTCTCCGGGGTGCTCGACCACCCCGAGCAGCTGGAGAAGGGGCTGCGGAGCTACGGGGAGCGGCTGCAGGACGACCTGTTCGAGGGCTACCGCAACACCCTGTTCGTCAGCCGCCTCGAGGTCACCCCCGACCGCCTCGCGATGCTCCGCAGCATCCAGCACTCGCAGGACCTGACCGAGCGCTACTTCGCGGTCGCCGCCGGCGGCATGTCCGTCGACGACCTGTACGACGAGGAACTGCACAACCGGCTGGAGCGGGAGGCGGCGGCATGACGCACACCCCGCCCCCGGCGACCGGCCGGCAGCCCACCCGCACGCACGAGACGACGGAGGTCCCGGTGACCGACACGGAATGGGAGAACGAACTGCGGCTGCTGTTCGGCGAGGTGCTCGGACTGCCGCAGGTGGAGGCCGACGACAGCTTCTTCGACCTGGGCGGCCACTCGCTCCTGGCGTCGAAGCTGACCCGCCGCGTCCAGGAGGCGTTCGGCATCCGCATCCCGGTGCGCCGCGTCTACCAGGCGCCCACCCCCGCCACGCTCGCCGCGTACCTCCACGCGGCCTGAAGGAGAGACCGACATGCGCTGGAGAGACCTGTACGTCGCCGGTGTGGGCGGCTACCTGCCGGAGCGGATCGAGACCGCCGAGGAGGCGATCGCCGACGGCCGGTACACCGAGAAGAAGCGGTCCCTCAACGGCTTCCGCTCCGTCCACGTGGCGGCCCCGCACGAGACCGGCCCCACCATGGCGGCCGAGGCGGGCCGCCGCGCGGTCGCCCGCTCGGGCCACGAGCACGACGAGTTCGGCCTGGTCCTGCACAGCTACATCGGCCACCAGGGCCTCGACTTCTGGACGCCCGCGAGCTTCGTGCAGCGCGAGACGGTCGGCGGCACCGGCCCGGCGTTCGAGATCAAGCAGGGCTGCAACGGCATGCTGGCCGGCTTCGAGGTGGCCGCCTCCTACGTGACCGCCCGCCCGGACGTCACGGCCGCCCTCGTCACCGGCGGCGACGCCTTCCGGATGCCGTACATCGACCGCTGGGGCTCCGACGAGCAGAACGTCGACGGGGACGGCGCCGCGGCGCTGGTCCTGTCCGGCCGCCGCGGCTTCGCCCGGGTGCTGGCCACCTACTCGCACGCCGACCCCTCGCTGGAGCCGATGGGCCGCAGCGGCGCGAGCTGGACCGACGCCCCGTTCACCGGCGGCGCGCCGGTCGGCGTCAGCGAGCGCAAGTCGGACTACCTGCTCGCCGAGGACATGGACT
Organism: Streptomyces fragilis; assembly: GCF_003112515.1. Lineage (GTDB taxonomy): Bacteria > Actinomycetota > Actinomycetes > Streptomycetales > Streptomycetaceae > Streptomyces > Streptomyces fragilis. The sequence goes on from NZ_BEVZ01000002.1 coordinate 207,678, forward strand.
TCGACGACGCGATCGAGAAGATCTCGGCCAGTGTCCAGCTCTCCCTGAAGCAGGCGCTGCACGACGCCGAGGTGGAGCTCGCCGACGTCCGGTTCTTCCTGCACCAGAACCTGGCGCTGTCCATCGTGACCCACGGCCTGTACGGGCTGCTCGGCGTCGACCGGGAGCGCACCACCCACGAGTGGGGCCTGTCGACCGGCATGGTCGGCACCGCGGACCCGGTCCTCGGCCTCAACCGGGTGGTGGAGCGCGGCGAGGTGAAGCCCGGCGACCTGGTGGTGCTGCAGGCGGCCGGCGCCGGCTACGTGTGGACCACCGTCGTCCTGGAGATCCTCGAGACGCCGCAGTGGACCGCCTGACGGCCGCGGCACGGGCCTGACGGCCTGGGCACGGCCCTGACGGCCGCAGGCACGGGCCTGACGGGAACACGCGGAGGGGGAGGGACCGGCACCGGTCCCTCCCCCTCCGCGTGCGCCGTGCCGGCGCCCGGAGTCAGGCGAAGCGGACCTCGCGCGAGGCCGCGGGGCCCGCGGCGAACGCGAGCAGCCGGCCGCCCTCCTCCGTCAGCGCCTCGCGGTCGGCCTCCCGCAGCGGGCCGAACGGCTCCAGCACCAGGGCGGCGGCGCCGCGCGTCTGCTCCAGGCGCCACATGCCCGCCACGAAGCCGTCGACCAGGAACGTCGGCCGGATCAGCCCGTTGCGGGTGAAGACCCGCGCCCGCTGCTCCTCGGTGAGGATCCGTGAACGGTCGGCGTGCGAGAGCAGGATGTTGTCGAAGTCCGGCAGGAAACGCACCGGGGCGGGCGCCCGGCCGCCGGGGCGGGGCGCCCCGGGCAGGTCGAACAGCTCCCGGCCGCTCTCGTCGCGGAACACCGCCAGCCGCGGCCGCAGCCGCTTCACCGCCTCGGCGAGCCGGGTCATGCCGGACCACACCTGCATGTCCTTGACCGAGGCCGGCCCGAACGCGGCGAGGTAGCGCTCGATCATCGTGTCCGGGGCGTCCTGCCCGGCGAGGGGCCGGCCCAGCCACGCCTCGGCGGTGGTGTGCGCGGCCTGGCCGCTCTCGCCCCACAGCCCCCGCGGCGGCACCTGCACCAGCGGCACCAGGTTGCGCACGGCGTTGGCCAGGGCGAACGGGTCCCGCTCCGGCCACCGGTCGGCGAGCCGCTCGCCCAGGCCGCCGAGGGTCAGCGGCTCCCGCTCGACCAGCTCACGCCCGAGCGCCGCCACCTTCTCCAGGTCCAGCCCCTCGAGCTTGCGCCCGAAGGTGCCCTTGAGCCCCTGCCGCAGCGCACCCGCCAGGACCGGCCGCAGCGCGACGCAGTCGTCGGCCGTGACCAGGTGGATCGTGCCGCGCATCAGCACCAGCCGCACCACCTCACGGCTCCTGACGAGCGACGCCAGGTCCTCCACGGCGAAGCCGGCCAGCCGGGTCCACAGGCCGACGTAGGGCGGGTTCGGCGCCTGGGCCTGCATGCCCACCAGGTGCGCGACCGCCCCGGCCGCCGGCAGCGTCGACCGCTCCAGCAGCAACTGCCGGGCCAGCAGCGCCCGGTTGAGGTCCCGCCGGTCCAGCACCCGCATGTCTCCGGTCGTCACGACAAGATGTTCCTTCCTCGGGTCCACTCATGACAGCACGGTGGCGTCCCGGGCCGTGCCCGGGACGCCACCGTCGTACCGCGATCACCGCTCAGCTCATGCGCACCAGCACCGTGCCGCTGTACCGGCGTTCCAGCAGGCCGAGGAACGCCTCCGGCAGGGCGGCCGTGCCGCCCTCGACGACAGTGTGGGGGAAGACGATGCGGCCCTCGGCGAGCCACGGGCCGAACCGCGCGTTCCACTCCTCGATCTGGTCGGGGGTGTGCAGCGTGGCGAAGCCGCGCAGCGTCAGGTCCTTGGTGATGGCCTGCATCAGCGGCAGCCGCGGACTCCCGCCGTCGCCCCCGTGCTGCCCGGCCAGCGCTCCGCACAGCGCGAACCGGGCGCCGCGGGCCGCCACCTGCACCGCCGCCTCGAACTGCTCGCCGCCCACGTTGTCGAAGACCACGTCCAGGCCGTCGGGCGCCAGCTCGGCGAGCTGCTCGGCCACCGGACCCTCGTGGTAGTCGAACGCGGCGTCGAAGCCCAGCTCGTCCACCAGGAAGTCGATCTTCTCCTTGGAGCCGGTGGAGCCGATGACCCGCTTGGCGCCCCGCAGCTTCGCGATCTGGCCGGCCAGCGCGCCGACGCCGTTGGTGGCGCCCGAGACGAACACCGTGTCGCCCTCGCCGACGCCGGCCGTGCCGACCATGCCGTGCCAGGCGGTCGGCCCCTGCGACAGGTAGTACTCGGGCCCCGGCAGCAGCGCGCGGTCGCGCTTGAAGAACCCGTGGGCGTCACCGGTGGCGTACTCGCGCCAGCCCAGGAAGTGCTCGACCAGGTCGCCGACGGCCAGCAGGTCGCTGTTGGAGGCGACGACCGTGCCGACGGTGCGGCCCCACATCGCCACACCCGGCTGGAAGATCGGGATGGGCAGCTTGGTGGCGGGGTTCATCTGGTCGCGCGCCACCGACCCCAGCGTCATCCAGTCGTTGCGCACGACGACCTCACCGGGCCCGGGAGCCGACAGCTCGCTCTCGCCGAACGCGAAGTGGTCCAGGGTGACGTCGCCCTCGGGATAGGCCGCCAGGCGGACCTCCCTGCTGACGGCGGGCAGCTCGACGGTGCTCATGCGGTGCTCCTTCTGAGGTGAACGGGGAGGCTGACCAGGTTGTGGTTGACGTCGCCGGCCCGCCACAGCAGCTCGCCCTCCGGCACGGCCAGGCGCGCGTCGGGGAAGCGGCGGGTCAGCTCCTCCAGCGCGACGGCCAGCTCCACCCGGGCCAGCGGCGCGCCCAGGCAGTGGTGGATGCCGTGGCCGAAGGCCAGGTGCGGGTTGTCGGCCCGGCCGAAGTCCACCGTCTCGGGGTCGGCGAAGACCGCCGCGTCACGGTTGGCCGAGGCGAAGGAGAGGAAGACGGCGTCACCCGCGGGGATCGTCGCCCCGCCGATCTCCACGTCCTCGGTGGCGATCCGGGGCATGCCCGAGGTGTCGTTGCCCGTCAGGTTGACCGTGCGCAGCAGCTCCTCCACCGCGGCGGGCACCTCCTCGGGGTGCTCCCCGAGCCGGCGCCACAGGTCCTGGTGGCGGTCGAGCAGGGTGAGGGCGAAGTTGGAGATCTGGCCCGCGGCCGAGTCGAAGCCGCCGCCCAGCAGGGTGTAGCCCAGGCCGACGAGCTCGCCGAAGTCGAGGCGGTCCTCGCCGTTCCGCGCGGTGATCAGCGCCGACAACACGTCGTCGGCGGGCGCCGCCTGCTTGCCGCCCACCAGCCCGGCGATGTACGCGCCGAGCTTCTCGCGGCCCTCCACGGCCAGCTCCTCCGGCCCGGAGACGTCGGCGAACTGCCGCACCCAGACCAGGAACTGGCCCCGGTCCTCCTCCGGCACGCCGAGCAGCTCGCAGATCACGCCCATGGCCAGCGGCGCGGCGAACCCCTCCACCAGGTCGACCGGCGTGCCGTCCGGCTCCTTCTCCAGGGCGTCGAGCAGCCTGCCGGCCATCTCGCGCACCCGCGGCCGCATGCCCTCGATCCGGGCCGGCGAGAACGCCTGCTCGGCCAGGACGCGCAGCCGGGTGTGGTCCGGCGGGTCGAGGGAGACGATCATCCCGGGCGGGGCCTGGAAGAGGCCGCTGAACTTCGGGGCGTCGGGCGCGTACGAGGCGGCCCGGCTGAAGCGGGTGTCGTCCAGCACCTGCCGGACGTCCGCGTGGCGGGTCACGATCCAGGCGTGACCGCCGCCGTTCCAGCGCACGCGCACCACGGGACGCTCCTCGCGCAGCCGCGTGAAGAGCGGGTCCGGACCCCGGTAACTCGTGTCCGGGAAGGGGAAGACGGGGAGTTCCTCGTCGCTCACCCCGGTTGATCGGGCGGTCATGGCAGTGCCTCCGGGTCTGGATGGGGATCTCGGGCGGGTCCGGCCGTCAGGTCAACGGGGCCAGGAAGGAGCGCAGTTCGCCGACGAGCAGGCCAGGCTGCTCCAGCGCGGGGAAGTGGCCGCCGCGCTCGTGGTCGGTCCAGCGGCGCAGGTCGGTGAAGCGGTGCTCGCACCAGGCGCGGGGCATCCGGCCGTCCTTCGGGAACAGCGAGCAGGCCGTGGGCACGCCGACCGGGCCCAGCGCCATCTTGTTGTGGCTCTCCCAGTAGATCCGGGCGGACGAGGTGGCCGTGCCGGTCAGCCAGGTCAGGGTCACCGCGTCCAGCAGCCGGTCGCGCGGGATGACCTTCTCGACGTCGCCGTCGTGGTCGCTCCAGGCCCAGTACTTCTCGACCATCCAGGCCAGCTGGCCGGCCGGCGAGTCGGACAGGCCGTAACCCAGGGTCTGCGGCCGGGTGGCCTGGAGCACCGAGTAGGCCCCCTCGTTCGCCTGGAACTCCTTCAGCGCGGCCAGGCCGGCCAGGTCGCGCGCGTCCAGTTCGACCTGCTCCTGGGGCGGCCTGGCGAACGGCATCGAGATGTGGATGCCGGTCAGCTGCCCGGTGTCCTTCTCGCCCAGGATCGCGGTGAGGAACGAGCCCCAGTCGGTGCCGTGGGCCGCGTACCGGTCGTAGCCGAGCCTGCGCATCAGCTCCGCCCAGGCGGCGGCGGTGCGCTCCACGGTCCAGCCCGGCGAGCGCGGGGCGTCGCTGAAGCCGAAGCCGGGCAGCGACGGGCAGACCACGTGGAAGGCATCGGCCGGGTCCTCGGGGTCGGTCAACGGGCCGATGACGTCGAGGAACTCGGTGACGTTGCCGGGCCAGCCGTGGCTCAGCAGCAGCGGCCGGGCGCCCTCGTGGCGGGAGCGGACGTGCAGGTAGTGGATGCCCAGGCCGTCGATCTCGGTGCGGAACTGCGGCAGGGCGTTGAGCCGGGCCTCGGTGGCCCGCCAGTCGTAGCCGTCCTGCCAGTGGGCGGCCAGCTCCCGCAGGTAGGCCAGGGGCACGCCCTGCGACCAGTCGTCCACGGTCTCCTCGTCGGGCCACCGGGTGCGGGCCAGCCGCTCGCGCAGGTCGTCGAGGTCACGCTCGGGGACGTCGACGCGGAAGGGCGTCGGTGCGGTGCTCATGCGGCTTCCTCCTGGGCTGCCGGGGGCTCCCGGGTCGCTGAGGGCTGCTGGATCGCCGGGGCCCCGGGCTTCGGCGACACGCTACGGACGGCGGCTGGAGCACCGGTCGAGCGTGCCGGCGGCACGCCCGCCACCCCGGCGGCCCCGGCCGGCGTCACCACTTGACGGGCAGCTCCCACAGCCCGTAGATCACGGCCCCCTCCTTCCGCGGGATCTCCAGGAAGGGCTTGGCGAGCTGCAGCGTCGGGATGCGCTGGAAGAGCTTGCTCCAGACGATCTCCAGCTCCAGGCGGGCGAGGTCCGCGCCGATGCAGTGGTGCACGCCGTGGCCGAAACCGAGGTGCTTGCGCGTGCCGCGGGTGATGTCCAGCTTCTCCGGGTCCGGGAAGACCTCCGGGTCCCGGTTGGCCGCCAGGCCCAGGCACAGGATGCCGTCGCCCTTGCGGATGACCTGGCCGCCGATCTCGATGTCCTCCAGCGCCACCCGCGGCACCGCGGTGTCGCCGATGGTCGCGAACCGCACCAGCTCCTCGACGGCCGGCTTGACCAGCGACGGGTCGGCCAGCAGCAGCGCCAGCTGGTCGGGGTTCTCCAGCAGGCAGGCGGTGCCCAGCGAGATCTGGCTCGCGGTGGTCTCGTGACCGCCGTTCATCAGCAGCCGCACCATGTTGAACAGGTCGCGGTCGGTGTACTCCTCGCCCGAGGCCTCGTAGTCGGCCATCGCGCGGCTCAGCAGGTCCTCGCCGGGTTCGCGCTTCTTCAGCTGGATCAGCTCGCTGATGTAGGCGTTCACCTCGACGATGGCGGCCTGCCGCTCCTCGGTGGAGCTGTGCCCGCCGAGCAGGGCGGTGCCGTGCTTGATGAAGAAGTCGTGCCGGTCCTGCGGGATGCCCAGCAGCTCGCAGATGACCGTCATCGGCACCGGCAGCGAGAAGGCGTGGTGGAAGTCGACCACGGGCGTCATCGCCAGCAGCTTGTCGAGGTGGTCGTCGACGATCTCCTCGATGCGCGGGCGCAGCCGCCGCACCTGCCGGCTGGTGAACGTCAGGGCCGCCTTGCGGCGGGTGGAGCTGTGCGCCTGGCCGTCGTAGCCGATGAACGACGTCTCGGTGCGGTACTCCGGCGGGGCGACGAAGTAGAACGGGAAGTTGTCGTGCTTGCGGGAGGCGCTCACCCGCGGGTCGGTGAGCAGCGTCCGGATGGTCTCGTAGCCGGCGACCGTCCAGATCCGCAGCCCGGATCCGGTCAGCGTGACCTGGGAGACGTCCTTCTCGACGATCTCCTTGTACTCCGCGGGCGGAGTGAACGGGCACTGCCGCTTGTACGGAAAAGTGGCGGCCTCCGCCTCGGCGGCGCCCCGCTCCGTGGCACTGGTGGTCACAGTGGGTCCTTCCTGCTGGGTGGGTCCTCGTGCGGAACCGGACGGACGTGCGTTCCCACGACACGCTGCCAAGGGCCGCTCGGGCGCAGGTGGAGCCGGGACGCGAGGGCTCCAGAGGGCCCCGAGGAGGGCTCCGGCGACGGGCCGCAGCCTTGCCGGATGGGTATCGCAACGACGCAGGGCGCGACCTTCGCGACGGGCCCGCTGAGCGGGCTGCGGGTGGTCGAACTGTCGGCCATCGGCCCGGTCCCGTTCGCCTGCATGATCCTCGCGGACCTGGGCGCCGAGGTGCTCCGCGTGGAGCGGGCCGACGGCGTGCGGTCGTTCGAGCGGTGGCACCGGGAACTCGACCGGGGCCGGCAGCGGCGCGTCGCGCTCGACCTCAAGGACGCGGACGACGTGGCGCGGCTGCTGCGCCTGGTGGACGACGCCGACGTGCTCGTCGAGGGCTTCCGCCCCGGCGTCGCGGAGAGGCTCGGCATCGGGCCCGAGGTGTGCCTCGCGCGCAACCCGTCGCTGGTCTACGCCCGCATGACGGGCTGGGGCCAGGACGGGCCGCTCGCCCGCACCCCCGGACACGACATCAACTACCTCGCGCTGACAGGGGCGTTGCACGCGATCGGGGAGGCGGGCGGTCCGCCCGTCGTCCCGCTCAACCTGCTGGGCGACTTCGGCGGCGGCTCGATGTTCCTGGTCGCCGGGGTGCTCGCCGCCCTGTACGGGAGGGCGGCCACCGGCGCCGGTCAGGTCGTCGACGCGGCGATCGTGGACGGGGTCGGCGCGATGCTCGGCATGCTCACCGCGATGCGGACCGCCGGGCAGTGGCGCGACGAGCGGGGCGCGAACCTCCTGGACGGCGGCGCCCCGTTCTACACCTGCTACGCCTGCGCGGACGGCGGCCACGTCGCCGTCGGGGCCCTGGAGGAACGCTTCTACGCGGCGCTCCTGCACGGGCTCGGCCTCGACGCCCAGGTCCTGCCCGACCGCGACGACCCCGCCAACTGGCCTGCTCTGCGACAGGAGTTCGCCCGCCGCTTCGCCGGCCACGACCGTGACCACTGGACGCGGCTGTTCGAGCCGACCGAGGCGTGCGTGACCCCGGTGCTGACCGCGGCCGAGGCCGCCTCGCACCCCCACCACCGGGCCCGCGACAGCGGCCCGGCCGCCCCGGCGCCGCGCTTCAGCGGCGCTCGAGCGGAACTCCAGCGGCAACCGGCATCCTGCACCTCCGGTGCTGTGAGGCCGTCCGGCCGTCCGTGGCGTTTTTCCGAGGGCCCCACCCGGTCCCCCCAATGATCTGAGAGGTACACCATGGCTATTTCCTCCGAGCAGGCTCCGCCCACGGAGAGGGAGGTACCAACAGCGGGCGAGAGCACCGCCCCCGTCCCGGACGGCGCGGCGACGCCCGACCCGAAGCGGTGGATGGCCCTCCTGGTGCTGCTCGTCGCGGCATTCATGGACATGCTCGACGGCACCATCGCCAACGTGGCCGCCCCGTCGATCCAGCAGGGCATCGGCGGCGGCTACTCCGTCATCCAGTGGGTGCTGGTCGGCTACCAGCTCAGCTTCGCGCTGCTGCTGATCCTCGGCGGACGCCTCGGCGACATCTACGGCCGCAGGAAGATGTTCCTGCTGGGCGTGGTGGGCTTCACCCTGGCCTCGCTGGGGGCCGGCCTCGCCCAGGAGCCGTGGCAGCTGGTCGTCTCCCGCATGGTCCAGGGCGCCTTCGCGGGCATCATGGTGCCGCAGATCCTCGCCATCCTGCACGTCACCTTCTCGGGCAAGGAGCGGGCCGGCGCGTTCGCCATGTACGGAGGCGTGGCCGGTCTGGCCGCCGCCGTCGGCATGGCCGCGGGCGGACCGCTCGCCGACTGGGACCTCTTCGGTCTCGGCTGGCGGCTGATCTTCCTGATCAACATCCCGGTCGGCATCCTCGGCATGATCTACGCCCCGCGCGTGCTGCGCGAGTCGCGTGCCCCGCACGCCCTCAAGCTCGACGTCCGCGGTGTCGTCCTGGCCACCGTCGGCCTCCTGCTGCTGCTCTTCCCGCTGCTGCAGGGCCGTGAGCTGGGCTGGCCGCTGTGGGGCTTCGTGTCGATGGCGGCCTCGGTGCCGGTCCTCGCCGCGTTCGTCATGTGGCAGCGGCGCCGCACGGTGCTGGACGGCTCGCCGCTGATGGAGCTCGCGCTGTTCCGCATCCGCAGCTTCTCCTCCGGCCTCGGCGTCAACCTCGCCTTCTACGTCGGCATCGGCATGTTCAACATCGGCTGGACCGTCTACATGCAGGTCGGCCTCGGCTGGTCCCCGATGCGGGCCGGCATGACCAGCCTGTCCTTCTGCATCGGCGCGTTCCTGACCTCCTCGGCGGCCATGGTCGTCCTGGTGCCCAAGTTCGGCCGCAAGGTGCTGCAGGCCGGCGCGGTCGTCACGGTGACCGGCGCGCTGTACTTCCTGTGGGCCTCCAGCCACTACGGCAGCTCCATCAGCTCCTGGGACCTCGTGGTGCCGATGCTGCTGGTGGGCCTCGGCTTCGGCCTGATCGCCGCCCCGCTGCCGCAGATCGTCATCTCCGAGGTGCCGCAGAAGGACGCCGGCTCCGCCTCCGGCATCGTGCACACCAACGCCCAGCTCGGCTTCGCGGTCGGCGGCGCGCTGGTCAGCGTGGTCTTCTTCGCGGGCCTCGGCGGCAACACCGGCTCCACGATCGACGACCAGGCCGCGAACCTGCGACGCGACCTGGTCGCCACCGCCCACCTCACCCCCGGCGAGGCCGACACCACCGTGGCCGCCTACCGCGCGTGCGCGGTCGACCGGGTCGAGGAGAAGGACCCGTCGGTGGCGCCCGCGAGCTGCGCCGCGGCCCCCCTGCGGGACGAGCGGTCGGCCCCGGTGGTCGCCGAGTACGCCAAGGACGCGCAGGGCGAGTCCTTCGCCCTCAGCCTGGGGACCACCCTGTGGGTGTTCGCCGGCGTGGTCGCCCTCGCCTTCGCGCTGATGTTCGCGATCCCGCGGCAGATGCGCCTGGAGGCGCCCGAGGAGGAGGAGAACGAGGGCGGCAAGGAGCCGGAGACCGCCACGGCCTCCTGACCGCACGGCCTCGCACCACCTCCCGCGCGGCGGGACCGGAGGGACACGCGTCCCCCGGTCCCGCCGCGTCGTCGTCCGCCCGGTCCATCCCCGCTCGAGCGGCCCTCCGGCCCGTCGCCGGACGGTGGGGGACAGCATCCGAGAGCGGCCGGAGAAGCCGGCACGCGAGAACTAGGGAGGGGCGATGGCCGAGCGGGGCTTCCAGCTCTACGACACGACCCTGCGCGACGGCGCCCAGCAGGAAGGCATGGCGCTGACGGTCGAGGACAAGCTCGCCGTCGCCCGCCTGCTCGACGGACTCGGCATCGGGTTCATCGAGGGCGGCTGGCCCGGCGCCGTCCCCAGGGACACCGAGTTCTTCCGCCGGGCCCGCACCGAACTGCGGCTCGAGCACGCCGAACTGGCCGCCTTCGGAGCCACCCGCAGGCCCGGCGTCCGGGCCGCCGACGACCCGCAGGTGCGGGCGCTGCTGGACTCCGGGGCGCCCGTGGTGACGCTGGTCGCCAAGAGCCACACCGGGCACGTCCTGCACGCGCTGCGCACCACCCTGGCGGAGAACCTCGCCATGGTCGACGACACCGTGCGCCACCTGGTGCGCGCCGGCCGCCGCGTCTTCGTCGACGCCGAGCACTACTTCGACGGCCACCAGCTGGACCGCGACTACGCCCTCTCCGTCGTGCGCACCGCCGCCGAGGCGGGCGCGGAGACCGTCGTGCTGTGCGACACCAACGGAGGCTCGCTGCCCGACGAGGTGGCCGCCGTGGTCACCGACACGCTGGCGGCCACCGGCGCCCGGATCGGCATCCACTGCCACAACGACACCGGCTGCGCCGTCGCCAACACCATGGCGGCCGTCGACGCCGGCGCCGACCACGCCCAGGGCACCGCCCACGGCTACGGGGAGCGCTGCGGCAACGCCGACCTGTTCACCGTCGTCGCCAACCTGGTGCTCAAGCGCGGACGGGAGATCGTGCCGCTGGAGCGGCTGGCTGCGCTCGCCGAGACGGGCCGCGCGGTGGCCGAGCTGACCCAGCTGCCCGGGGCGGTCGCCGCCCCCTACATCGGCGCCTCGGCGTTCACCCACAAGGCGGGACTGCACGCCTCCGCGCTGCGCGTGGACCCCGACCTCTACCAGCACACCCGCCCGGCCCTGGTCGGCAACGCCATGCGCACCCTGGTCTCCGACATGGGCGGACGCTCCTCCATCGAGCTCAAGGCCCGGGAACTCGGCTACGACGTGACCGCCGGCTCCCAGGAGGTGGCCCGCGCCGCGCGGCGGGTGAAGGAACTCGAGAACGTGGGCTACAGCTTCGAGTCGGCCGACGCCTCCTTCGAACTCCTGCTGCGCGAGGAGCTGTCGGGCGCCCCGCGGCCGCGCCCCTTCGAGGTGGAGTCGTGGTCGGTCGGCGTGCTGGGGGTCGGCGACGACGAGGTCCGCACCGAGGCCAGCGTGTCCCTGACGGTCGACGGCCGGCCGGTGACCGCCACCGGCCGGGGCAACGGCCCGGTCAACGCCCTGGACACCGCGCTGCACGCCGCGCTCGACCACTGCTTCCCCGCCCTGGCCCGGCTGCGGCTCGTCGACTACCGGGTGCGGGTCCTGGGCGGCGAGAAGGGCAGCGGCGCGGCCGCCCGCGTCCTGATCTCCTACGAGGACGGCGGCCGCCGCTGGAACACCGTCGGCGTCGACGCCAACACCACCGCGGCCAGCTGGCACGCCCTGCTCGACGCCGTCCACTACGTCCTGCTCGACACCGCACCCGCCGGGACGGGCCCGACGGCCGGCCGCCGCGCCGCCGTCGCCGCGGCGGCGGACGGGGCCGAGCCGCTGTGCCCCTGACCTCCGCGCCCCCGACAAGCAGAGCTGGAGAGACAGTGCGTCCCGAAGACGTCTACATACGGGGGACCTCCACCCGGCTCCCCTCCCGCATCGTGCTCGCCGACGCCGTCGCCTCCGGCGCCTGCCCGCCGGGGACGGCCGCCGCCACCGGCATGGAGTCGGTGGCGTACTCGCCCGACGAGTCGGCCGCCGAGATGGCCGCCGCCGCGGCGCGCACCGCGCTGCGCCGGGCCGGCAGCGACGGCGGCGACGTGGACCTGCTGCTGCACGCCGACACCTACCACCAGGGCCAGGACCTGTGGCCGGTCGCCTCGTACATCCAGCGCGAGGCGCTGGGCAACAGCTGCCTGGCCGTCGAGATCCGCCAGATGTCCAACGGCGGACTCGCCGCCCTCGACCTGGCCACCGCCTACCTCACGGCCGGCCACGGCCACGGCGACGCCCTGCTGACCACCGCGGACCGCTTCTGCGCGCCCGGCATCGACCGCTGGACCACCGACCCGGGCACCCCCTACGCCGACGGCGCCACCTCGCTGGTGCTCTCCCGGCGCGGCGGCTACGCCCGCCTGGTGTCCCTCGCGCTGCACGCCGACCCCGAGCTGGAGCCGCTGCACCGCGGCGACGACCCGTTCACCACGGCGCCGTTCGGCCACCGCATGCCCGTCGACTTCGAGGCGGCCAAGAAGGCCTTCGTCGGCCGCACCGGCCTGTCCTACGCCATCACCCGGGCCCACAACGGGCAGCAGACGGTGATCAAGCAGGCCCTCGCCGACGCGGGCTCCGACCTCGCCGAGGCCGACTGGGTGGTGCTGCCGCACTTCGGGCGGCGCCGGCTGACCGCCATCTACTACAAGCCGTTCGGCATCGACCCCGCGCGCACCACCTGGGACTTCAGCCGCACCGTCGGCCACCTCGGCGCGGGCGACCAGTTCGCCGGACTGGACCACCTCGTCTCCTCCGGCCGCGCGGCGCCCGGCGACCGGGTGGTCCTGGTCAGCGTCGGCGCCGGCTACAGCTGGGGCTGCGCCGTCGTCGACGTCCTCGAGCGGCCCTCCTGGGCCGCCGGCGAGACCCCCGCCGACTGACCGCAGTCCTGCCCCGCCGCCCCGCCGCTCCGGTGGCCCGCCGCCCCGGTGGCCCCCGCCCGGCCCGACCGGCGGTCCACCGCCGCTCCAGTTCCGCTCCAGCCGTTCATGCCAGCCTCGAGTTCCGCCCTCCGGCGGACCGTCCGAAGGGAGTTTCGCCGTGGCCCCGACCGCTGCGTCCGAGACCGAAGCACTGCACGTCACCGAGCACTCCATCACCGTGGCCGCGCCGGCCGACACCGTCTACGCGCTGGTGGCCGACGTCGCCGGGTGGCCGCAGGTCTTCGGGCCCACGGTGCACGTCGAGGTGCTGGAGGAGGCCCCCGCCGCGGGCGGCGAGCAGCTCCTGCGCATCTGGGCCGTCGCCGGCGACAAGGTCCGCACCTGGACCTCGCGCCGCGAACTGGACCCGGCCGCCCGCACCATCACCTTCCGCCAGGTCGTCACCGCCGCGCCCGTCGCCTCCATGGGCGGCGAATGGCGCCTGCGGGAACTGGAGGACGGCTCCACCCATGTCACGCTGCTGCACGACTACCGCGCGGTGGACGGCGACCCGGCCGCCGAGGAGCTCATCGAGCGCGCCGTGGACGGCAACAGCCGCGCCGAACTCCTCGCCCTGAAGAACACCGCCGAACTCGGCGACGCCCGCGAGGAACTGCACTTCACGTTCAGCGACTCCGAGACCGTCTTCGGCGCGGCCGGCGACGTCTTCGCCTTCCTCGACCGTGCCGACCTGTGGCCCGAGCGGCTCCCGCACGTGGCCCGCCTCGACCTCACCGAGGACGGCACCGGCATCCAGCACATGGACATGGACACCGCGAGCCCGGACGGCTCCACCCACAACACCACGTCGGTGCGGGTCGTCTTCGAGGACCGCAACGTCATCGTCTACAAGCAGCTCAAGGTGCCGGTCGCGATGAGCGGCCACACCGGGCGCTGGGTGATCGAGACGCTCGGCGACGGCAACGTGCGGGCCACCTCCTGGCACACCGTCACCCTCGACCCGGAGGGCGTGCGCACCGCGCTCGGCCCCGAGGCCACCCTCGCCGAGGCCCGCGCGCTGGTGCGCAAGGCGCTGGGCACCAACAGCTCGACCACCCTCAAGCACGCCAAACGGTTCGCGGAGGAAGCACGTGCCCGGGCGTAGGCAGGAAACCCCGCTCACCGTGATCAACCGGTTCACGGTCAGGGGTGACACCGGCCGCTTCGAACGCGCGTTCCGCGAGCACTCGCAGTACCTGCGGGGCCGGCCGGACTTCGGCTTCCTGGTCACCGTCAGGCTCGTCGACCGTCCCGACGTGTACGTGCACCTCGGGCATTGGCGGACCACCCGCGGCTTCCTCGACACCGTGCACGAGGACGCCTTCCACGGCCACGTCAGGAAGCTCGGCCCCATGGTCGACGCCGAGGCGGACCAGGCCGTCAGCGTGGGCCGGGTGCTGCGCGGGGAGGCCCTGGTGGGGGCGGAGAACGTCGTCCTGACCCGGGCCAGGACCTTCGGCGGCAGCGACTCCTCCGCCTTCCGCCGCCTGTTCGCCGAGACGACGGAGTACTTCGCCGGACTCGACGGCTTCGGCGGCAGCGACCTGCTGCGCTCCACGCTGCACCCCGGCGCCTGGACGGGCGTGCACTGGTGGCGCGACACCGAGGACTGCGAGCGGGCGCTGGCCGGCCGCGGCCACATCTCGCTGCTCGCCCGGATGAGGAACACCGCCGACGTCGAGGTGGAACGCACCCGGCACGTCGCCTACGAGCGCGTCCTGTCCTGAGATGCGCACCCCGCCGGAGCCGAGGACCCGACCGTGCCCGACACGGCCCGGGGGCCTCGGCTCCGGCGCGTGCGGGACGCGAGCCCGCTTCGAGCGGCGGGGCGCAGGCTGTCGGCATGGCGAATCCGATGCGTATCGAGGTGGTCCGCGGCCGGCCCGACGCCGCCGAGCTGGCGGCGGTCACGGCCGTGCTGCTCGCCCTGGCGCGCCGCGCGGGCGAACCCGGCGCGGCGGTCCGGCCCGCGTACGCCGGCTGGAGCGTCAGGAGCGGCGGCCACTGGCCGAGGCCCGCGGGGAACACCCCGTGACCGGCGGCCCGCGGCGAGGCCGCACATCAACGCGTGGCGGAGCCCCCCTCGACGGGTGCGTCGAGGGCCCGGGCCTTACGCCCGCCGACAGCAGAGCCGGCCGGCCCCCGTCCCGGGGGCGGGCGCACGGCGGGGGAGGGGGAGGCGTGATGGACCACCAGACGTTGACGGAGCACATCCGGGCCCAGGCGGTCAGGACGCCGGACCGGGAGGCGCTGGTCCTCCTCACCGAGCACCGCGGCGGCCTGCTGCCGAGGACGATCACCTACGCCGCCCTGGACCGCTCGGTGCGGGGCCTGGCCGCCGTGCTGGCCCGGCACGTCCGCCCGGGCGAGAGGGTGCTCGTCGCCCACCGCTCGCGGGAGCTGTTCGTCACCGCCTTCCTCGCCTGCCTCCACGCGGGCGCCGTCGCCGTGCCCGTCGCCGCGCCCGACGGGCGCGGCCACCACGACCAGCGGGTCGCCGGGATCGTCCGGGAGACGGCCGCGGCCTGCGTGCTCACCTCCACCGACGAGGCCGGCGAGGTGTCGCGGCTGCTCGCCCGCACCGGCCACGGCGACGTCGTCTGCCTGCCCACCGACGGCCCGGCCGCGGCAGCGGACGCCGGCACCGGCGAGCGGGCCGCGCCGGACGCCGACGCGGTCGCCTACCTGCAGTACACCTCCGGCTCGACCCGCGACCCCCGCGGCGTGATCGTCACCCACCGCAGCCTGCTCGCCAACCAGCGGGCCATCCGGCAGGCGCTCGGCACCCGCGAGGGCGTCCGGGTCGGCGGCTGGCTGCCGCTGTACCACGACATGGGCCTGGTGGGGCAGCTGCTGCACCCGCTGTGGCTCGGCGGAACCGCCGTCCTGCTGACCCCCGCCGCCTTCGTCCGGCGTCCCGCGAACTGGCTGGAGACGATCTCCCGTCACCGGCTCGCCGTGAGCGCCGCCCCGGACTTCGCGTACGAGATGTGCGTGCGCCGCGTCAACGACTCCCAGCTCGCCGGGCTCGACCTGTCCTGCTGGGAGACCGCCGTCGACGGCGGCGAGCCCGTCGACGCCACCACCCTGGCCGCGTTCGCCGAGCGGTTCGCCCCGGCCGGGCTGGACCCGCGGGCGCTGACGCCCTGCTACGGCCTGGCCGAGGCCACCCTGATGGTCTCCGGCTCCCGCGAGGACGGCCCGAGCGCCCCGCTCGCCGTCGACGCCGTGGCCCTGGAGAGCGGCCGGCTCGCGGAGCCCGCCGGCCAGGCCCGCCTCCTCGCGCACTGCGGGCCGCCCGCCTCCGCCGACGTGCGGATCGTCGACCCCGACAGCTGCGCCGAGGTCCCGGACGGCCACGTCGGCGAGATCTGGGTCCGCGGCTCGGGCGTCGGCCCCGGCTACTGGGCCCGCCCCGCCGAGACGGCCGCCGCGTTCGGCCGGCGGATCGCCGGACAGGGCGGCGGATACCTGCGCACCGGAGACCTCGGCGCCTTCCGCGACGGCCTGCTGTACGTCACCGGCCGCCTCAAGGACATGATCGTGGTCGCCGGGCGCAACCTGTACCCGCAGGACCTGGAGCGCACGGTCCAGCAGGTCAGCGGGTTGTTCGGCGCGGCCACCGCCTTCGCCGTGCCCGGCGCCCGCGAGAGGATCGTCGTCATCCAGGAGCTGCGGGCGGGCAGCCGCTACGACATCGACCTGGCCGGCCTCGCGTCCGCCGTCCAGCAGCGCATCACCGAGGAGTACGACGTGCGGGCCGCCGCCGTCCTGCTGGTGCGGCCGGGCACGGTCCGCCGGACCACGAGCGGCAAGGTGGAGCGGGCCGCGATGCGCCGCCTGTTCCTGCGCGGCGAACTGGCGCCGCTGCACCAGCGCGTGGAACCCGAGGTCGAGCAACTGCTGGTGGCCGGGGGCGGGCGGTGACCGGCGCACCCGAGCGCGCGGCCGCCCTGGAGCTGGCGTTCGGTCCCCTCGACGACCCGGACAACCCGCTGGGCGCCGCCGCCCTGCTGGCCGCCGACGCGGCCGGCGAGATGCTGCCGCAGGCCGAGCGGGTGCTCGACGACTTCGGACTCAACGCCGAGTTCGTGCCCGCCGACGTCGGCGGCCGGCTCGAGCGGATGGACCACCTGGGCCGACTGCTGCGCCCGGTGTTCCGCCGCGACGCCTCCCTGGGCTTCGGCTACGGCCTCAACTGCTTCTTCGCCGCCGCCCCGGTGTGGACCGCGGGCGACGACGAGCAGCGCCGGCACGCCGCCCGGCTGCTGCTGACCGGCCGGCGCATCGCCGTCGCCCGGCACGAGGTCGCCCACGGCAACGACTTCGTCCGCGACGAGTTCACCGCCCGGCCCGTCCCCGGCGGCGGCCTGGTGCTGGACGGCAGCAAGTCGGCCATCGCCAACGCCTCCCGCGCCACCGGCCTGGTCGTCTTCGCCCGCACCGGGACGGCCGCCCGCGGCCGCAGCCACAGCGTCCTGCTGCTCGACCGCGACGAGCTGCCCGCCGACCGGGTCACCGACCTCGCCCGCCGCACCACGACCGGCATGCGCAGCGCCGAGTTCGGCGGACTGGCGATCACCGACTGCCCGGTGCCCGCCGACGCGGTGCTGGGGGAGATCGGAGACGGCTACGAGCTGTCGCTGCGCTCCTCGCTGCTGATCCGCGGCCTCATCCCGTCGATCGTCCTCGCGGGCGCCGACACCGCGCTGCGCACCGTGGTGCGGTTCGCCGTCCGCCGCCGCGACGACGGCCGCTCGTCCCTGGACGTGCGGCACGTGCGCGACGTCCTCACCGGCGGCTTCCTCGACCTGCTCGTCATCGACTGCCTCGCCCTGGTCGCCACCCGCGCGCTGCACCTGCTGCCCGGGCAGATGAGCGCGTACGCGGCGGCCGCCGCCTACCTGGCCCCCAAGCTGGTCGCGGAGAGCATGGACGAGATGTCGTCGGTGCTGGGCGAGGAGACCTTCGCGCAGGACGGCGCGTACGGCATGTTCCAGAAGCAGCGCCGCGACCTGCCGGTGACCTCCCTCGGGCACGCCGGCAGCGCCGGCCGGCAGGTCAGCATCCTGCCGCAGCTGCCCTACTTCGCGCGGCACGCCTGGTTCGCCGACCCCGAACCACCGCCCTCCCTGTTCCGGCACGACGAGGCGCTCCCCCCACTCGACCTCTCCCAGCTGGTGCTCCTCGGCGACGGCGACCCGCTCGCCGCGACCCTGGTCGCCTGCACCGACCACCTGGAGGCGGCCCGGCCGCCGTACGACGAGGGCGGACCCGTCCTGCGCTTCCTGGTCAGGGTCCTCACCGGCGAACTCGCCGACCTGCAGAAGGCGTTCGAGGACATCGCCGAGGGGGACCGGGAGGCGCTGTCCAGCCCCCGCAGCTTCGGTCTCGCCGACCGCTACACCCTCGTCCTCGCCGCGGCGGCCTGTCTCGGCGTGTGGCGGGAGGAGCGCAGGGCCCCCACGGGACCCTCCGGCGCCTTCCTCGCGGCGCCCGCCTGGGTCACCGCCGCGCTCTACCGCCTCGTCGAACGCCTCGGGCTGCCGCTGCCCGACCGTCCGGAAGGGCAGGAACGGCTGGTACTCGACGAGGTCGTCGCGCGGCTGCACAACCGCCGCAGCTACGACCTCTACGCCTCCCGGCTCGCCTGACCCCCATCCCCCCGCAGAGCACGACAGGGAGCACCCCCATGAACGAGCGACACCACGACGACAAGGACGCCGACGACGACTTCGCCGTCGCGCACCGTGAATGGCTGAGCGAACGCGTCGCCCACTACATCGGGCACCCCGTCGACGACAGCGTGCCGCTGGTCGAGGAGGGCTTCGACTCGGTGGCGGCCCTCAGCCTGTACGGGGACATCGAGGAGGAGTTCGGAGAGCTCATCGAACCCGACGACGTCGAGGCGTACCCCACCGTGCGCCGGCTCGCCGAACTGCTGGCCATGCGCGGCGCGGGCCGGGACGGCAGCCGGGTGCGGACCGCGTTCGTCTTCACCGGGCAGGGCTCCCAGCACCCCGGCATGACCACCGGCCTCTACCGCAACTCCACCGGCTACCGGACCTTCCTGGACGAGGCGGACGCCGCCGTCCGTCCCTGGACGGGACGGTCCGTGGTGGACCTGATCCTCACCGGCGACCCGGCCGTCCACCGCACCGAGCTGACCCAGCCCGCCCTGTTCGCCGTCGGCTACGCCCTGGCGCGCACCCTGGAGGAGGCCGGGGTGCGCCCGGTCGCCGTCCTGGGCCACGGCATCGGCGAGTTCGCGGCCGCCGCCGTCGCCGGCGCGCTGACCCTCGCGGACGCCGCCCGCCTGGCCTGTGCCCGCGGCGCCCTCATGCAGGAACTGCCGCCCGGCGGCGGCATGATGGCCGTCTGCATCACCCCGCACGAGGCGGCCGAACTCGTCGCCGAGGAGCCCGCCGCGGGCATCGGCGCCGTCAACGCGGCCAAGTCGGTGGTGCTCTCCGGCGACCGGGCGGCCCTGGCCCGCATCGAGGGCCGGCTGGCCGAGCGCTCCGTCCGCTGCCGTCACCTGGCCGTCTCGCACGCCTTCCACTCGCCGCTGATGGCCCCGGTGGTCGCCCCGTTCGAGGCCGAACTGCGCAGGATCCGCGGGGCGGCCGCCCGGGTGCCGTTCTACTCGACCGTGCACGGGCGGCTGACCACCGAGCCGCTCTACACCTCCTACTGGAGCGAGCAGATCACCGCCCCCGTCCGGTTCGCCGACGCGGCCCGCGGCCTGCTCGCCCAGCAGACGCCGAGCCACGTCGTCGAGATCGGTCCGCGCGCCGTGCTCACCCCCTACCTGCGGCGGATGGGCGGCGGACCGCGCGGACCCGTCTGCCTGCCGGTGTGCCAGGGGCCGCAGAGCGACGCCGTCGACCTGGCAGGGGTGATCTCCGCCCTCGACGCCGGTCCGCTGGCCGCGGCCCTGCCGGGAGGCACCCGGTGAGGGAGCGGAACGGACGCCCGCTGTGGGCCGCGGGACCGGACGGCCCCTGGGACGAGGCGCGCGCCGAACTGCTGCGCACCGGGACCGTCGTGCTGTACGCGCGGATGGGGCCCTGGCTGCCCGAGGCCGGCTCGGAGGCCGAACTGCGGCGCCGGCTGGGACGCGACTGGCGGCGCTACGAGAGCATGGGGCGGGCCCGCTCACGGGAGCGGTTCGCGGCCTCGCGGCTCATGCTGCGCTGCTCGGCGGCCGCGGTCCTCGGCACCGCGCCCGAACTGGTCGACCTCGCCTACCAGCCGGGCGGCCGCCCCTACGTGCGCGGCTGCGACCAGATCGACGTCAGCCTCAGCCACACGGAGGACGTCATGGTCGTCGGCATCACCCGCCGCGGCCGGATCGGGGTGGACGTCGAGCGCGCCGACCGGCGTCTGGCGCACACCGGCTCCGAACGGCAGGCGTGCACCCCCTACGAGAAGGCGCGGCTGGACGCGGGCGGTGAGGAGGCGCGCAACGACACCATGGTGCGGCTGTGGACCCTGAAGGAGGCCTACAGCAAGGCGCTCGGGCAGGGACTGCGCTTCCGCTTCACCGAGTTCGGCTTCGCCCTGGACGACGCCGGACCCCGCCTGGTGCGGCCGGACGGCACCCCGGTGCCCGGCGGGGAATGGCAGTTCGGCACCTTCCCGGCCGGTGACGGGTACGTGCTGAGCGTCGCCGTCTGGGACGCCGGGTTCGGTGACCTGGCCGACCTGTCGGTGGGCACCATGCTCGACGACGGCATGCTCGACGCGCTGCTCGGCGCGAGCGGCCCGGCCCGCGGCCCGGCCCGCTCAGGGCAGCCAGCCGGCCTCCTCGGCGATGCGGATGGCGTCGATGCGGTTGCGGGCGCCCAGCTTGCCGACGATGGCCGTCAGGTAGTTGCGGACGGTGCCCTTCGACAGGTAGAGGCAGCCGGCGATCTCGGCGGCGTCGGCGCCCCGGGCGGCCAGGCGTAGGACCTCCAGCTCGCGCGGCGACAGCGGGTTCTCCGGGGAGTCCCACGCGGTCAGCGCGAGCTGCGGGTCCACCACCCGGCGGCCGGACGCCACCGACCGCACGGCCAGCGCCAGCTGGTCGGGCGGCGAGTCCTTGAGCAGGAAGCCGGAGACCTGCGCGGACAGGGCACGGCGGAGCGTGCCCGGGCGCCCGAGCGTGGTCAGGATCAGCGTGCGGCAGCTCGGCAGCCGCTCGTGCAGCTCCGCGGCCGCGGTCAGCCCGTCGATGCCCGGCAGGTCGACGTCTATCACCGCCACGTCCGGCTTGCAGGCCAGCGCGGCCTCGACGATGGTGTCACCGCGGTCGACGGTGGACACCACGTGCAGGTCCGGTTCCAGCTGGAGCAGCGCGACGAGCGCGCCCCGGACCATGTGAACGTCCTCCGCCAGGAGGATCCTCACCGACAACATCCTTACCCCCGGTCGGATGACGGTCATGCCACAGCGGTTCTCTCCATGCGGGCCGGCTCGAACATCAGCGGCTCCGCCTCCTCGGCGCTCTGGGGCCGCAGCGGCGCCCACACCTCCAGCAGGAACCCGCCGTCGTCCTGGAGGCCCGCGGAGAGCCCGCCGCCGATGGCGGCCAGGCGGCACCGCAGGTTGTCCAGTCCGCTGCCGCCCGAGTGGTCGGAGAAGATCCGGCCGTGCTCGTGCGGCCGGTCGTTGGTCAGCCGCAGGCGGACCGTTTCGCCGTCCATGGCCGCCTCGATGGCGCACACCCGCACCCGGCTGTGCCGGAGGATGTTGGTGACGCCCTCGCGCAGCGCCGTCGCCAGGACGGTGTCGACCACCGGGTGCAGCCGTCCGCACTGCACGTCCACCCGCGCCCGCACGTCGGCGGCGGCCAGCACGGTCCCGGCGGACTCCGCCTCCTCGGTGAGCGACATGTCGCGGTAGCCGCTGGAGACCAGGCGCACGTCGGCCAGCGCCTGGCGTGCCACCTCGAGGACGGAGGCGATCTCCTTGCGCGCCGTCTCGGGACGCGTGGTGATCAGACGCTGGATGAGTTCCCCCTTCAGCGTGATGGCCGAAAGGCTGTAGCCCAGCAGGTCGTGCAGGTCGCGGGCGAACCGCAGCCGCTCCTGCGCCACGGCCATGCGGGCCAGCTCCTCGCGGGTGTCGTGCACCTCGCGGACCAGGTCGGTGAGGCGGGTCAGGCCGTAGATCACCAGACCGGTCAGCGTGCCGGCGAGGGTGTAGTAGACCACCAGGTCGATCGGCGCCCCCGCCAGCAGGTTGTACACCGGGATGAACGCGATGAGCGCCCCGTAGCTCGGCCAGGCGTAGCGGGCCGGCAGCGTCAGCAGCAGGGAGGCCGCGAGCGGTCCCTCCATGCTGCCCCAGCTGACGCCGAACCAGGCCAGCGGCGCGAACGTGAGCAGCGCCTGGAGCCCGAGCATCAGCGCCTTGCGGCCCGGCGGCCACTGCCGGGCCCCCGGTGAGGAGACCGCCAGCTGCACGCCGAACAGTGCGAGCACCAGCCCGACGCAGACGGTCAGTTCGCCCGCCGGCGGGCTGGTGCGCACCACGTTCAGCACCGTGATGGTGCCGTAGAGGACCAGGGCCACGACGATGATCGCCTGCGCGAGCCGTGGAGCCGGTGCCTGCGTCCGGGGTGAGACCCGAAGGACGTTCCTCGTCGGCATCGCCGCCTCCTAGCGGGGGATCCGTGTGTGGCGGAACGCATGGTATGCCGTGACGCCGGACACAGGTCAACGGTTCGCAGCCGCCGCCGAACTCAGACAAACAGGGGGATCGGGTTGATTTCCCCGTATGGCGTGGGACGTGTCAGCCTGCCCAGCTCGACCGGGGTGTCGAACAGCCGCCCAGGGGCGAAACGCGCCCAGAAGTGACGCAAACCCGGGATGACGACCTTTACCACCGGAAGTCCCACGTCGGGACGGGTCTGGTCGAGCACCAGCATCTCCATGCCCCGGTCGCGGACGAGCCGCTCGGCGAACTCGACGTCCTCGCGCAGGTCCCCGCGGTGCGAAAAGGAGTAGGAAGCGGGGGTGCGCGGGGCTTCGGCCGGATCTTGGCGAAGGTATGGCTGATTCTCCACCGTAGCCCCGTGCCACCAGCGGGTCAGGTCCACGTCGTCGGATACCAGTTCGGCCGATTCCGCTTCCCCTGGCAACAACTGCGCGGCCTCGGTGACCGCCCTGCGCAGCGCCAGCCGCGGGTCGAAGTGG
This sequence comes from Streptomyces fragilis, assembly GCF_003112515.1. GTDB lineage: Bacteria > Actinomycetota > Actinomycetes > Streptomycetales > Streptomycetaceae > Streptomyces > Streptomyces fragilis. The sequence goes on from NZ_BEVZ01000002.1 coordinate 230,419, forward strand.
GCGCCGAACCCGAAGGAGACGCCCTGGACCGGTCCCGAGGCGCGCCGGGTCACCGCCGCCATGACCGGGATGCCGAAGTCGGCCGTCAGGTCGAGCACCCACAGTTCCCGGCCGAGCCGCTCGTAGGCGAGGCGGGTGCGGGCGAGCCACGGCTCGTCGAAGGCGTCGAGGTCCACGGCCGGCTGGCGGGTGCGGTTGTACCACCACAGGGCCACCGCGTCGCGTTCCACGAGCTCCAGGAACCCCTGGACGACGGCGTCCTCCGGGCTGCTGCCCGCCGCGTTCCCGTTGGAGTCCGCCCACGGCGCGCAGGCGACGCCGCCCGGCGGCGGGCCGAAGAACAGCATGGAGGTGGGCAGCAGCCGCTGGGCGCCGGCGGTCAGGGACCACACCGGCGTCCAGTCGACCGGCGCCTGCGGGTCGAAGGGCGGGGGGACCTGCTGGAACTGCGAGTGCAGCGGGTTCCACCGGGAGCGTTCCGCGAACTGCCGGTCGGCGAACAGCTGGCAGGCGTTGGGGTGCAGGGCCGCCTCGCCGAGCCCGGCGAGACTGTCGCGCACCACGGGCTCGTCGCCCTGCCGCGCGCCGCAGTAACGTTCCAGCGCCTCGCACAGCGCGCCGACCTCCGCCTCCTCGGGCGTCGTCCCCTTGCCGCCGCTGCGGCCGCGCAGACCGCCCCGCAGACCGGCCAGCGAACGGCTGTCGCCCAGGGCCAGGTTGCGGCCGGCCAGGTAGCGGTTCAGCCCCTCCGGGGACTCCGGGGCGGGCCGCAGCTCCGAGACGATCCCGGTGACCGGGTCGGCCAGGTGGCGGTAGCGGGCCAGCACCGCCGAGGCGCTCAGCGAGCGGTGGTTGCCGCCCACCACACCCGCCTTGGGACTGGAGACCGGCACGAAGGGCCGCAGCACCTGCCGGCCGACCAGCCGCGGATCGCCGCAGACCGGGCACTGCGGCCGGCGGGACACCGGATGCCGCTCGGTGGCCAGGGTGCGGGTGTCCAGGGTGCACACCGCGCGCTGCCCCTCGTAGCGCATCCCCGCCACCCACTTCGCCGCCTCCAGCACCGCGGTGTGCAAACCCAGCGCCCGCACCGCGCCGAAGGAGACCTCCGGGACCGGGACCGTCCCGTCCAGCCCCAGGGCGTGCAGCACCGGCGCCGTCGAGGTGCGGTGCTGGCGCAGCCGGTGCGCCAGGCACGCCCAGCAGGCGGCCCCGTCCTCGCCGAACACCGGGCCCACCCAGGTCTCCGCGCCGGACGGCTTGGCCGGCAGCCAGACCCGGCCGGCCGCCCGGTGCCGGGCGTCCACCTCCGCGAGCCGGGGGTCGAGATAGTCGTCGCACAGCACGAGGGTCAGCGCCGCCTCGCCGGGCTCGTCGGGGCCGACCACCCGCAGACCGGCCGCCCGGCACCCGGCCACCGCCGCGGCCGGGTCGTGGCGTCCGCCCAGATCCACGACCCGCACCGCGTTGAGGCGGAAGGAGGCCGACGCGCTCGGTCCGTGCAGCCCCGCGAACTCCCAGTACGCCTCGGCCGCCGCGTCCGAGGCGGGGTCGTGGTAGCCGACCAGGTCGGCCCGCGCCAGGTCGGCGATCAGGCGCGCCGCGGTGGCCGGCGGCACCGTGGCCGCCGCCTCCCGCAGCACGTCCGACAGGGTGCGGGTGCCGTCCAGCAGCGCCGCGAGCGCCTGCACCTCACGGCCCTGCAGCGCCGTCGTCCCCCACTCCGAGAGGAGGTAGACGGCGTCGCCGTCTATGGCCTCCACCCGCAGATGTCTCTTGAACCCCACCGGCAGCTCCGTGCCGGTCCCCCCGTCGGTGATGGTCATGCAAGCGCCGCCCCGGCCTCACCGGGAAGCGGCGCCATGATGGTGGCGCAGCCGTAACAGCCGCCGGCCGCACCGGAGCCCGGCCGGTCCAGGTGGTCGATGACCAGGGTGCGGCCGATGCCGCCGTCGGCGAGGGAGGCGCCGAAGGCCTCCGCGAAGTCGTCCCCGTACACCGGCTCCGTCGCCGCGAACCCGAACTCGGCGAGGACCGTGACCGGGTCGCTCGTGTAGCGCTGCGCCAGCTCGGGCTCGAGGCCGGCGCGGGCGGTCAGGAGGGCGAAGCGGTGGTCGCCGGAGAGCGGGAGGGGGCCGGAGGCGGCCGGCGCGGAGAGGTGCGTGACGGTGTTCATGGTGATCCCCCTGTGTTGGGTCGGACTCACGAAGCTGCGATCACTTCCCGATGGCCAGGATTCTGCTGGGCGCCGTGGCGGACGGCACAGTGCCGACGTCACCTGCGGGGCATGACATTTTCACGCCCGCCCACGTGACGCCCTCACTGGGACTCGAACGCCGCAGGTGCGAGGCTCGCCGCAGACTTCGCAGCAGCCCGTGCAGGCCCACAACGGACTTGCCGTACGCACCGAAGGAGGGACAGAACATGGAGATCCAGGTCCTGGGACCACTGGTGGCCCGTGAGAACGGGGTGTCCGTCGTCCCCACCGCGGCCAAGCCCCGGCAGATCCTGTCGCTGCTCGCCCTGCAGGCCGACCGGGTGGTGACGGTGGCGACCCTCATGGAGGAGATATGGGGGGAGGACATCCCGCGCAGCGCGGCCACCACCTTGCAGACGTACATCCTCCAGCTGCGCCGCAAGATCGCCGCCGCGCTCGACGGCGACCCGTCCCGCCGGCCCAAGGACGTCCTGGTCACCCAGCACGGGGGATACCTCCTGCAGGTGCAGCCCGGCCAGATCGACGCCCACGAGTTCGCCCGGATCGCCGCGGCGGGACGCGCCGCGCACGAGGCCGGCGACCACCGCACCGCCTCCGACCTGCTGGGCAGGGCGCTGAGGATGTGGCAGGGCTCCGCCCTCGTCGACGTCCGGGTCGGCACCGTCCTCGAGCTGGAGGTGCTGCGGCTGGAGGAGGACCGGATGGCCGCGCTGGAGCGGCGGATCGACGCCGACCTGCGGCTGGGCCGGCACGCCGAGATCGTGCCCGAACTGCGGGTGCTGGTCGCCCGGCACCCCATGCACGAGAACTTCTGCGCCCAGCTGATGACCGCCCTGCACCGCGCCGGCGGCGCCTGGCGCGCCCTGGAGGCCTACCAGCGGCTGCGCGGCACCCTCGTCGACGAGCTCGGCCTGGAGCCCTCGGCCCGCCTGCAGCGGCTGCACCAGGCGGTCCTCTCCGCCGACCCGGCCCTCGACCTCCCGGTGTCCGCCAAGCGCTGACCCCGCGGGGGCCGGGCGCCCCGGCACCCGGCACACCGAGGGCGGACGGGGCGCCGGCGGCGTCGGCGAAGGGCCGCCGGGAGGGCCGAGGCGAGGGCCTTTTGACAGCCCCTCCAGCACGTCTCGAGGCAGCGTTCCTACGTTCGGCCGATGACGATCCTCGAAGAAATCACCCTCGGCCGTGCCGCCCCCGACCTGCGCCGCGCCACCGCGGAACTGCGCCGCCTCAAGGAGGAGGTGAGCCGCGGTCCCGATCCGGCGGCCACCGAACGGCAGCACGCCAAGAACAAGCTGACCGCCCACGAGAGGCTCGACCTCCTCTTCGACGAGGGCACCTTCACCGAGATCGAGCCGCTGCGGCGGCACCGCGCCCACGGCTTCGGCCTGGAGGAGCGCAAGCCGCACGGCGACGGCGTGGTGATCGGCTGGGGCCTGGTCCACGGCCGCACGGTCTTCGCCTACGCGCACGACTTCCGCGTCTTCGCCGGAGCCCTCGGCGAGGCGCACGCCGCGAAGGTGCACAAGGTGATGGACCTGGCCGCCGACGCCGGGGCGCCGCTGGTCAGCCTCAACGACGGCGCCGGCGCGCGCATCCAGGAGGGCGTCACCGCCCTGGCCGGCTACGGCGGCATCTTCCGCCGCAACGTCGCCTCCTCCGGCGTCGTCCCGCAGATCAGCGTGATGCTCGGCCCCTGCGCCGGAGGCGCCGCCTACTCGCCGGCCCTCACCGACTACGTGTTCATGGTCCGCGAGACGGCGCAGATGTTCATCACCGGCCCCGACGTCGTCCAGGCCGTCACCGGCGAGCGGATCACCCACAACGGGCTCGGCGGCGCCGACGTGCACGCCGGCACCTCCGGCGTCTGCCACTTCGCCTACGACAACGAGGCCGACTGCCTGGAGGACGTGCGGTTCCTGCTCGCGCTGCTGCCCTCCAACAACCGCGAGCTGCCGCCCGCCGTGCCCTGCGAGGACCCCGCGGACCGGCGCACCGACGCCCTCACCGACCTGGTGCCGGCCGACCCGGGCCGCAGCTACGACATCCGCGCGGTCATCGAGGAGATCGTCGACGACGGGGAGACCTTCGAGGTCCACGAGGCGTGGGCGCCCAACGTGGTGTGCGCGCTCGCCCGGCTCGACGGCCACCCCGTCGGCATCGTCGCCAACCAGCCCTCGGCGCTGGCCGGCGTGCTGGACATCCACGCCAGCGAGAAGGCCGCCCGGTTCGTGTCGACCTGCGACTCCTTCAACATCCCGCTGGTCACCCTCGTCGACGTGCCCGGCTTCCTGCCCGGCGTCGACCAGGAGCACAACGGCATCATCCGGCACGGCGCCAAGCTGCTGTACGCCTACTGCAACGCGACCGTGCCGCGGATCTCCCTCGTCCTGCGCAAGGCCTACGGCGGCGCGTACATCGTCATGGACTCGCGGTCCATCGGCGCCGACCTGTCCTTCGCCTGGCCCACCAACGAGATCGCGGTGATGGGCGCCGAGGGCGCCGCCAACGTCATCTTCCGCCGTGAGATCGCCGCGGCCGACGACCCCGAGGCGGCGCGGGCCCGCCGCGTCGAGGAGTACCGCACCGAGCTCATGCACCCCTACTTCGCCGCCGAGCGCGGCCTGGTGGACGACGTCATCGACCCGGGGGAGACCCGCGCCGTGCTGATCCGCTCGCTGGCGATGCTGCGGGCCAAGCGGGCCGAGACGCCCTCGCGCAAGCACGGCAACGTGCCCACCTGAGCCGGCCACGGACGCATCCACGCGAACACGAGTCCGGTTCTAGGGGCCGGACGTTCCATGGCTTCACCGGACACCGGCGGCCCGTCACGAAGGGGCCGCCGCCCGGGCTGGCCGGCCGAGGGGGTTCACACCCCCGGACCCCCTCCGGCCCGCCGACACCCAATCGCGACAGCACGGACGAAGGGATCGACAGTGACCCCCACAGTGCCAGCCGGCCGGAGCGCGGCCGCGCACCCGGCTTCGTCGAAGGCCAGGCAGACCACGCGCCGAGTCGTCATCACCGGCCTGGGCGTCGTCGCGCCGGGCGGGGTCGGTGTCAAGGCGTACTGGGACCTGCTCACCGCGGGCCGCACGGCCACCCGCAGGATCTCCTTCTACGACCCCTCACCGTTCCGCTCCCAGGTCGCCGCCGAGGCCGACTTCGACCCGCTCCTGGCGGGTCTGTCCCAGCAGGAGACCCGCAGACTCGACCGGGCCGCGCAGTTCGCGGTCGTCTCCACCCGCGAGGCGCTCGCCGACAGCGGACTGGAGATCGCCTCCCTCGACCCGGGCCGCGTCGGCACGGCCGTGGGCAGCGCGGTCGGCTGCACCACCAGCCTGGAGCGCGAGTACGCCGTCGTCAGCGACAGCGGCCGCAAGTGGAACGTCGACCACGAGTACGCGGTGCCCGAGCTGTACCGGCACTTCGTGCCCAGCTCCATCGCCGCCGAGGTCGGCAGGGCCGCCGGGGCGGAGGGACCGGCCGCGGTCGTCTCCACCGGCTGCACCTCCGGACTCGACTCGCTCGGCCACGCGGTGGAACTCATCCGCGAGGGCTCGGCCGACGTCATGATCGCCGGAGCCACCGAGGCCCCGATCTCCCCGATCACCTCGGCCTGCTTCGACGCCATCCTGGCGACCACCCCGCGCAACGACACCCCGGAGAGCGCCTGCCGGCCCTTCGACCGCACCCGCAGCGGCCTCGTCCTGGGCGAGGGCGCCGCGATCCTGGTCCTGGAGGAGCTGGAGAGCGCCAAGCGGCGCGGCGCGCACATCTACGCCGAGATCGCCGGCTTCGCCTCCCGCTGCAACGCCTACCACATGACCGGACTCAAGCCCGAGGGCATCGAGATGGCCGAGGCCATCGACGCCGCCCTCGCCGAGTCCCGCCTCGCGCCGGACACCGTCGACTACGTCAACGCGCACGGCTCGGGCACCAAGATGAACGACCGTCACGAGACGGGCGCCTTCAAGCGCAGCCTCGGGGAGCACGCGTACCGCACCCCGGTCAGCTCCATCAAATCGATGATCGGCCACTCGCTCGGCGCGATCGGATCCCTGGAGATCGCCGCCTGCGCCCTGGCGATGGAGCACGGCGTCCTGCCGCCCACCGCCAACCTGCACGAGCCCGACCCGGACCTCGACCTCGACTACATCCCGCTCACCGCCCGCGAGAAGAGGGCCGACGTGGTGCTCAGCGTGGGCAGCGGCTTCGGCGGGTTCCAGAGCGCCATGGTGCTGGCCCGTCCGGACAGGAGGACCGCATGACCACCGCAGTGGTGACCGGCCTGGGGATCACCGCCCCCAACGGCCTGGGTACCGAGGAGTACTGGAAGGCCACCCTGGCCGGCGAGTCGGGCCTGGGGCCCGTCACCCGCTTCGACGCCGCCCAGTACCCCTCGTCCGTCGCGGGGGAGGTGCCCGGCTTCGCCGCCGAGGAGCACATCCCCAGCCGGCTGATGCCGCAGACCGACCACATGACCCGGCTCGCGCTCGCCGCGGCCGACTGGGCCCTCACCGACGCGGGCCTGGACGTCGGGGAGTTCCCCGAGTACGGCATCGGCGTGGTCACCTCCGCGTCCGGCGGCGCCGTCGAGTTCGGCCAGCGCGAGCTCCAGAACCTGTGGAGCAAGGGCAAGGAGTACGTCAGCGCCTACCAGTCCTTCGCCTGGTTCTACGCGGTCAACACCGGCCAGATCTCCATCCGGCACAAGCTCCGCGGCCCCAGCGGCGTCCTGCTCACCGAGCAGGCCGGCGGCATCGACGCCATCGGCCACGCCCGCCGCCACATCCGCAAGGGCTTCTCCGCCGTCGTCGCCGGCGGGGTCGACGCCGCGCTCTGCCCCTGGGGCTGGGTGCCGCAGATCGCCTCCGGCCTGATGAGCACGGTCGGCGACCCGGCCCGCGCCTTCCTCCCCTTCTCCGCCGACGCCGCCGGATACGTCCCCGGCGAGGGCGGCGCGATCCTGGTCGTCGAGGACGCCGGCTCGGCCGGCGCCCGCGACGCCGGGAACGTGTACGGCGAGGTCGCCGGGTACGCCGCCACCCTCGACCCGGCGCCCGGCACCGGACGCCCGCCCGGCCTGCGCCGGGCCGCCGAGAACGCCCTCGCCGACGCGGGGATCACCGCCGGGGACGTCGACGTCGTCTTCGCGGACGCCTCCGGCGTGCCGGAGCTCGACCGGGCCGAGGCGCAGGCGCTGACCGACCTGTTCGGCCCGCGCGGCGTCCCGGTCACCGCTCCCAAGACCATGACGGGCCGGCTGCTCGCCGGGGGCGCCGCCCTCGACGCGGCGACCGCGCTCCTCGCCCTGCGCGACGGCGTCGTCCCGCCCACGGTCAACGTGGCCGGCCCGGCCCCCGAGCACACCATCGACCTGGTCACCGAGGCGCGTGAGGCCGACCTGCGCACCGCGCTCGTCCTCGCCCGGGGCCACGGCGGCTTCAACGCCGCGCTCGTCCTGCGCCGCGCCCACTGACACCGGGCGTCCAGGACCCCGCCCGCGGCAGCCCGCCGCGGTCCGGAACCGGCGCTCCCGGGCGCCGGGGGCACGCACGGCCCGCCGCGGCCGCGCGTGCCCGGGGCGACACCGTGCTCCCGCGGATCGCCCTTTTCGTCCCGCACCACCATCGCGCCCAACCGAGAGGACGGCACCAGCCATGACCACCACCACCGCCACCGTGACCCTGGCCGACCTGACCCGCATGCTCCGCGAGAGCGCCGGCGAGGAGGAGGGCGTCGACCTCGACGGCGACGTCATCGACACGCCCTTCATGGACCTCGGCTACGACTCCCTGGCCCTGCTCCAGGTCATCGGCGAGATCCAGCGCGACTACGGGATCAGCATCCCCGACGACGCGGTGGTCGACGCGGAGACCCCGCGCGCGCTCCTCGCCCTCATCAACGCCGGCTCGGCGACCGCTGCCTGAGCCGGACACCGCGCGGACGCCCCGCCCCCGCACTCCCCCGGCGGGGGCGGGGCGCCCGCCTTCCCGCCTGGGGCCCGCACGCCGGGAGTCCGTGCCGGGGTTCCCCGCGTCCGGGGGGTCCGTGCTCGGGGTTCCCCTCGTCCGGGAGGTCCGTGCTCGGGGTTCCCGCGCTTGGGGTTCCCGCGTTTGGGGGTTCGGTGCTCGGGGCTCCCGCGCCCGAGGGTTTCGCGCTTGGGCATTCCGTGCCCGGGCACCCCGCGCTCGGGGATCCTGCGCCCAGGGCTCCGCACTCGGGCATCAGCGCTGGGTCCGCGTTTCCACTGGCGCCCCGGGCTTCGCACCGCACCGCGGGGCTCTCGGCGGCTCCAGGGCCTCGCACACCGGGGCTCTCCGGACCAGGGCCTCGCACACCGGGGCTCTCCGGACCAGCGCTTCGCGGGGGCTCTCCGGACCAGGGCCTCGCGCACCGGGATTCTCCGGACCAGGGCCTCGCACACCGGGGCTCTCCGGACCAGGGCCTCGCACACCGGGGCTCTCCGCACCAGGACTTCGCGCACCACGGCTCTCCGGACCAGCGCTTCGCGCGCCGCAGGGCTCTCCGCACCAGGGCTTCGCGCACCGGGGCCCTCCGCACCAAGGCTTCGCGCACCAGGGCCCTTCGCACCGCGGCTCCGCGCCGCGAGCCCCTTCGCACCGGCGCCCCGCGCTCCAAGGCTTCGCACCACGGCTCGTCGCGCCAGGGCCACGGCACACGCGGCCCGATCCGCGCTCCACGAGGAGGGAACCATGTCACTCACGTCCCAGAGCGCCGTCGTGCGCCGACTGATCGTCAGGCCCGGCCCGGCCCCGCGGGGGACCGCCCCCGTCACGGCGTCCGCCACCGCCGTCTCCGCCGTGCTGCGCGCCTTCGGCCGTTCCCCCGAGGACCTGCCGGCCCGCACCGTGGTCGTCGTCGGCGCCGCCGTCACCGACCCCGGGCTGGGCGCCGAGCACGAGGGTTTCACCGTGCGGACCACCACCACGCCCGGCGCCGCACTGCGCCGCGCGCACCACGAACTCCACGAGGGCACGGCCGACCTCGTCCTGGTCGCCGGCTTCGGGGAGCCCGACGCCCAGACCATCACCGTGTACGCCGTCAAGCGCGCCGCCGAAGCGGTGGCCGACGCGGACTCCGTGCTCGGCGTCCTGGACGTGGACGCCCCGCGCGGCGCCGACACGGCCCCGCCGCTGCGCCCGCTGCCGCCCGAGCCGCGCGGCTCCGACCCCGACCGCCACCGGCTGGTCCTGTGGTCCGGCCGCACCGCCGACGACGAGGCCCAGGTGCGCGGCGAACTCCTGGCCGCGCTCGACCACATGGACCGCCGGGCCTACCCGGCCCTCCCGGCGACGCTGCCCTGCGGCGTCCCGGCGGGAGCGGTGCGGGGCGCCGCCGTCGCCGTGTCCGCGCTCGCCGCCCCCGCCGTCCGGCGGGCCCGCGCCGCCGAGGCCGCCCGGCCCCGCCCGGTCGCCCTGCTCTTCCCGGGCCAGGGCTCCCAGCACGCCGGCATGGCCGCCGGCCTCTACCGCCGCGAACCCGTGTTCACCGCGGCCGTCGACGCCGCCCTGTCCCACATGGGGGAGGAGGGCGCCCGGATCCGCGCGGACTGGCTCGACCCGCGGAACGCGGCGATCGACATCGACGACGTGCGCCGGGCCCAGCCGCTGCTGTTCGCCGTCGACTACGCGCTCGGCCGCATGATCCTCAGCTGGGGCGTGAAGCCGGTCGCCTTCCTCGGCCACAGCGCCGGCGAGCTGGTGGCGGCGACCTTCGCCGGGGTGATCGGCCTGCCCGACGCCGTCGCGATGGTCCTGGCACGGGTCAGGGAGGCCGTGAAGATCCCGGCGGGCGGCATGCTCGCCGTCGCCGCGAGCGAGGAACGGCTGCGCCCCTACCTGGTCGACGGGGTGGCGATCGCCGCGGTCAACGCCAACCAGCAGGTCATGCTGGCCGGCGCGAGCGAGCCGCTGGCCGGCGTCGCGGCCCGCCTGAAGGCCGACGGGCTCACCGCGGTCACCGTCCCCGCCACCAGCCCCTTCCACTCCCCGGCGATGGCGCCCGCCTCCGACGCCGTCGAGGCCGACTACCGCTCCCTCCCGCTGCGCGAGCCGCGGGCGGCGCTGTACTCCGGCTACACCGGCGGCCCGATGAGCCCCGACGACGCCCGCGACCCGCGGTTCTGGGCCCGCCAGATCACCGACACCGTCCACTTCCGGGACGCCCTGGACGACCTGCTCGCCGCCGACGACGTCCTGCTGGTTGAGGCCGGTCCCCGTCAGACCCTCACCGCCTTCGCCCGCCGTCACCGCTCGGTGCGGCTGGGCGCCGGGGCGGTCACCCCGCTGCTGCCGGCCCGCGCCGGCACCCCGGAGGCCGACCGCCAGTCGGTGCTGGCGGCGGCGGCCCGGATCTGGACCGAGGGCCACGACCTCGACCTCGACGCCGTGTCCCGCCTGTGGACCTGGCACGAGGACACCGCCCCGGCCGGACGTGCCGCCCCGCTCGTCCGCGCGGAGGCCGTGAGTGCGTGAGGCACGGCCGGGACCGCCGCGGGCCGACCCGGCCGCGGTGGTCCCGGCGGCGCGCCCGGCCCCGGTCCCCGCGCCGGCCCCGGGGCCGGTCCCGACGGTGCGCCCGGCCCCGGTCCCGGCGGTGGCCCCAGGGCCGGTGCCCGTGCTGGCCACGGGGCCGGTCCCGGCGGCCGTGCCGGACTCGGTGCTGGCAGCGCCCCCAGCGGCGGTGCCGTCCTCGCCCCCGGTGGCGGTGCCGGCGTCGGCCCCGGTGGCGGTGCCGGGGTCGGCCCTGGCTTCGGTTCCGGCGGCGGAGTCCGGCCCGCTTCCGGCGCCGGTCTCCTCGGCGCCGTTGACCACAACGGCGCCGTTGGCCGTAGCGGTGCCGGTGGCGGCAGCGGTGCCGTGGGCCGCAGCGGTGCCGGCGGCCGCAGCGGTGCCGGTGGTGTCCGCGGCGGTGGCCGCGGCAGTGCCCGCGGCGTTTGCGGCGGCGGCCCTGGTGGCCCTGGCGTATCTCGCCCCGGTGTCGGCGGAACAGTGCGTTCCGGATTGTCGGACCCCTGCGGAAGAGTGATCCCCATGACGACTTCCCCCGCCGTAGAGGCGCTGACCACCCCTGCCCAGTACGAGGCCGCGATCGCCCGCGTCCGCGCCGCGGCGCGGGCCTACTACGGCGGCGACGGCGACATCGCCGCCGAGAGCGTCATGGACGACGCGATGTACGACCGGGAACTCCTGGCCGTCGCCGCCTACGAGCAGGCACACCCCGGGCAGGCGGCCGCCGACTCGCCCACCCACCAGGTCGCGGCGGGGGCCGCCCCGGTCGGCGACGTCGCGCACACGGTGCCGATGCTCTCCCTGGACAACGCCTTCTCCGCCGAGCAGCTGACCGCGTGGGGCGAGAGCCTGCAGCGGCGGCTGGGCCGGCCGGTCGAGGGCGGGTACACCGTGGAGCCCAAGCTCGACGGCGCGGCGATCGCCGCCCGCTACCGCGACGGCCGGCTGGTCCAGGTCGTCACCCGCGGCGACGGACGGTTCGGCGAGGACGTCAGCCACGTGATCGGCACCGTCGACGGACTCCCGGAGCGGCTGCGGACCCCGGCCACCGTCGAGGTGCGCGGTGAAGTCCTCTTCACCCAGGCCCAGTTCGAGGACGCGAACCGGATCCGCGCGGAGCACGGCGCGAAGGTGTTCTCCAACCCGCGCAACGGCGCGGCCGGCACCCTGCGCGCCAAGGACCGGCCCTACCGGCTGGGCCTGACCTTCTGGGCGTACGGCGCCGTCGACCTGGACGGCGGATCGTTCCTGCCCGCGGGGGCCCCGCACAGCGAGGTGCTGGCACTGCTGTCGGCGGCGGGCGTGCGGACCACGCGCGACAACCCGGCCGCGCTGCGGTGCGTGCGCACGATCGAGGAGGCGCAGGCGCGCGTCGAGGAGATCCAGGCGATGCGGCCGAGCCTGCCGTTCGGCATCGACGGCGTCGTGGTCAAGGCCGACGACGTCGCCGAGCAGCGGGCGGCCGGCTTCGGGTCCCGCTTCCCCTACTGGGCGATCGCCTACAAGCTCCCGGCGGTCGAGCGGACGACCCGGCTGCTGGACGTCGAGTGGAACGTGGGCCGCACCGGGGTGCTCGCCCCGCGGGCACGGCTCGAGCCGGTGGAGCTCGACGGCACCACCGTCGAGTACGCCACGCTGCACAACCCGGCCGACATACGGCGGCGCGACCTGCACATCGGGGACACCGTCACCGTGTACAAGGCCGGCGACATCATCCCGCGCGTCCAGGCCGCCGTCGTGGGGCTGCGCCCGGCGGACGCCGTGGAGGTGCCGCTGCCCGAGGCGTGCCCGCACTGCGGCGGGGACATCGACCGGAGCCAGGAGCGGTGGCGGTGCGTGAAGGGCGCCGCCTGCCGCCTGCCCGCGCTGATCGCCTACGCCGCGCAGCGCGACTGCCTCGACATCGACGGCCTGGGCACGACGTACGTGAACGCGCTGGTCGCCTCCGGCGCGGTCGCCGACATCGCCGACCTGTACACCCTGGACCTGGAGACGCTGTCCCGCGCCGCCGGCAGCGAGAAGCGCGGCGCGAACCTGGTCGCGCAGATCGAGGCCGCCCGGCTCAAGCCGCTGAGCCGTCAGCTCTGCGCGCTCGGCATCCGCAACACCGGCCGCCGCCTTTCGCAGCGGATCGCCGCCCACTTCCGCACCATGGACGCGGTCCGCGCGGCGGACGCGGAGGCGATGCAGGAGGTCGAGGGCATCGGGCCGGAGAAGGCGCCGGGCATCGTCGCCGCCTTCGCCGAACTCGCGCCGGTGATCGACAAGATGACCGCCGCGGGGGCCACCATGACCGAACCGGTCGGCGAGGGCGCGGGCGAGGGGCCGCTCGTCGGCGAGGACGGCCGCCCCATGAAGGTGGTCGTCACCGGCAAGATGACCGGTCCGCTCGCGGAGCTCGGCCGCACCGCCATGAAGGACCTGATCGAGCGCGCCGGCGGAAAGTCCGGCGACGGCGTCACCGCGCAGACCGCGTACCTGGTGGCGGCGCCCTCCGCGGGCGGCAAGCCGAGCAGCAAGGCGATCAAGGCGGAGCAACTGGGCGTGCGGGTGCTCACCCCGGAGGAGTTCGCCGACCTCCTCGGCGACCTGCTGGACTGACCCACCGCCCGGCCGTGGCCCGGCCACCGCCCGGCTGCCGTCCGACCGTGGCTCCGGCTCGGCCGCCCACGGCCCGCACGGTGTCCCGCTCCACCGCCGCGCGCGCCACCGCCCGGCCGTGTCCCGGCCGCTGCCCACCGTGTCCTGGCCAGTGCCCACCGTGTCCCGGCCAGTGCCCACCGTGGCTCCGGCCCAGTAGCCGACGGCCCGCACCGTGTCCCGCTCCACCGCCGCGCGCTCCAGCGCCGCGGTGCGGGCGGGCCACCGTGGACTCCTCCCGGGCCTCACGTCGGCGCCGGGCGGAGCGTCCCGCCCTTCCCGCCCGCCGGGCGATCCCGGCCGCCCGCCGGACCCCGGCTGTGGGAGCGCGGGTGGCTGGTTCGCGTCACCACCGGGCGCGGCAATTCCGCATGCCGGAGCGTCCGTTGACGGTGGCCGGGCTTCGTGCTTGCATCGGTGCATGCTGCGCCGGACGCTCACCTCCCGCCGCTGTGTCGACCTGGTCAGGGTCGCCGCGGCGCTCTGTCGCACGTCCTGACGTAGCCGGCGCCCCGGCCTCCCCGGGTTCCGCGCCCCCCGCGCTCCGCCGCGTCCCACGCGCCGCACGGGTCCCACGCCCCGCGCACTCCGCGCGACACCCGTCTCCTCCGCGTCCTGCTCGGCGGAGAGGCTCCCGCGCTTCCTCCCGGCGTCGCCGAGGACGTCCCGTCCCCGTGCCGCCGTCGCCCGTGGCGCCGTCGAGCGAGAGCGGACCGTTCGTCGCCCGGCCCGCCGACCGACGCGGGCGCCGCGGCCGCCCACCCCCGCCGCCCGGCGGGAGGGACCGGGGAATGGAACCGCGCACCGGACGGAAACCGGCACCGGGCGGGAGCCGGCCTCCGGGGCCGCCCACGCGTCCGCGCCCGACCCGGCACCCCCCACCCACGCCACCCGGCGTTCCCGACGGAAAGCAGAGACCATGACAGCCACCGCCCCGTACCTGTCCCCGCCCGCCCACGTGATCGCCGACGACGCGGAGGCCCTCGCCGTCGCGGCGGAGCTGGCCGAACGGTTCCGGCACGAGGCCGCCTACCGGGACGCCGAACGCCGGCTCCCGGAGCAGGAGCTGGGCGAGCTCTCGGCGTCCGGCCTGCTGGCGGTGACCGTGCCGGCGGAGTTCGGCGGGGCGGACGTGCGCCAGGAGACCCTCACCGAGATCTTCCGCCTGCTGGCCTCCGCGGACGCCAGCCTGGCGCAGATCCCGCAGAGCCACTTCGTGTACGTCAACGTCCTGCGTCTGCACGGCACCGAGGAGCAGCGGAAATTCTTCTTCGGCGAGATCCTGGGCGGCGCCCGCCTGGGCAACGCGCAGTCCGAGGCGGGCACCCGGCACGTCCAGGACATCCGCACCCGGCTCGAGCCCCTGGGCGACGGTTCGTACCTGCTGACCGGGACCAAGAACTACTGCACGGGCGCCCTGTTCGCCGACTGGATCCCGGTGCTGGCCCGCGCCGAGGACGGCGAACTGCACGTCGCCTACCTGCCGCGCGATGCGGAGGGGCTGACCGTCGTGGACGACTGGGACGGCATGGGCCAGCGCACCACTGCCAGCGGCACCGTCCGGCTGGCTGCGGTGCGGGTGCCCGCCGACCGGATCCTGCCCCACCACCTCACCTTCAGCGGCCCGCAACTGCACGGCGCCGTCGCCCAGTTGCTGCACGCGGCGATCGACGCCGGGATCGCGGACGGCGCCCTCGGCGAGGCGGTGGCGTTCGTGCGGACCAAGTCCCGCCCGTGGTTCGAGGGCGTGGACGCCGGTTACCCCGAGGCCTTCGACGACCCGCTGCTGATCCAGCGCTTCGGTGAGCTCGCCGTCCAGGTGAGAGCCGCCGAGGCGCTGCTGAGCTCGGCGTCCCGCGCCGTGGACGCGGCCCGCGCGGACCTGACCGACGACACCGCGGCGGAGGCCTCGATCGCCGTGGCGGCCGCCAAGGTGACCGCCGGGAAGGCGGCCGTGGAGGTGGCCGACGCCCTCTTCGAGGTGTCCGGCACCCGTTCCGCCCTCGCCTCCCACCAGCTCGACCGGTACTGGCGCGACGCCCGCACCCACACCCTGCACGACCCGGCCCGGTGGAAGATCCAGCACATCGGCCGCCACACCCTGCACGGCACCCGCCCACCCCGCCACGGCCTGCTCTGACGGGCACCGCCCCGGTCCCGGGGCCCGTCCTGCGGATCGTGCACAGGGGTCGCGGGGCTCGCTACTCGGTCCCGTCCCTTGCTCGACCTCGCTCGAGCAAGGGGCCCATCAGCTAGGGGTCGACGAGGTAGCGGGCACGGCAAAGGTGAGGGTAAACGGGGTTCCCGCACGAGCTTCTTGGAGCCCTTCCACTTCGCGGTCCGGTGGTCTTCCGTGACGCGCGTCGAAACGCCGAAGGGGCGGACCGGCAGTATGCATGCGGCCAGGTGGGAGCGGCGCGGGAGGGGTGCCGTCCGCTCTACCGAGGTGCCGCCCCGTGCAGGGCGTGGTCGACCAGGCGGGGGACGACGGACGCGTCGAACGGGGCCTTGAGGACCAGCATCCGGTGGTAGAGGGCGCCCCACAGCTGGTCGACCACGATGTCGAGGTCGGCGTCCTCCCGGAGCAGCCCTGCCCGCTGGGCGGTGCGCAGCCGTGCGCGCGCCAGCTCGCGGCGGGGGCGCCCGTACTCCTCGGCGAAGGCGCGGGCCAGGCCGGGGTCGAGCTGGGCGGCGCCGACCAGCTGCGAGACGGGCCTCTCCGCGCCCTCCTCCTTCAGCCAGCGGACGAAGGCGCCGAGCTGCGCGATCAGGTCGGCCCGCAGGTCACCGGTGTCGGGGAAGTCGAGCACCGGACGGCTGCGGGCGAAGTACGCCTCCGCCGCGAGCGCGCCGGGGGAGGGCCACCACTTGTGCAGGGTCGTCCTGCTCGCCCCCGCCTCCCGGGCCACCCGGTCGAAGGTGAGCGCCTGCAGGCCCTCGTCCAGCAGGATCCGGCCCGCCGCGGTCAGCACGGCCGCGCGCACCTCGGTCGCCGGCCGCCGGCCGCGGCCGGGCCGCCCGCCGGTGGCGGTCTCGTTCTCGGACATCGTCACCCCACCCGTCTTGTGGACAGTCTGTTCATTTCGCCGTAGCCTTGCATATGAACAGTACGTCCATATTCTAGAAGGAGCGCAGTCATGACCGACAGCACCGCAGGACGGGTGGCCCTGGTGACCGGCGGGTCCGGCGGCATCGGGCGGGCCGTCGTCGAGCGGCTGGCCGCCGACGGGTACGCCGTTGCCGTGCACCACGCGGGCAACGCGGCGCGGGCCGAGGAGATCCGCGACCAGGTCACCGCCGCCGGCGGCCGGGCGATCACGGTGGGCGGGGACGTCGCCGACGAGGAGGCGATGGCCCGGGCGTTCGACGCCACCGAGGAGGCCTTCGGCGGGATCGACGTGGTCGTGAACACCGCCGGGATCATGCTCCTGTCGCCCGTCGCGACGCTCGACCTCGCCGACCTGGACCGGATGCACCGGACCAACATCCGCGGCGCCTTCGTCGTGTCCCAGCTGGCGGCGAACCGGCTCCGGCCCGGCGGGGCGATCGTCAACTTCTCCACGTCCGTGACCCGCACCCAGTTCCCCGCCTACGCGGCGTACGCCGCCTCCAAGGCGGCCGTGGAGGGCATGACCCTCATCCTGGCGCGGGAGCTGCGGGGCAAGGACATCACGGTCAACGCCGTCGCCCCCGGCCCCACCGCGACGCCGCTCTTCCTCGCGGACAAGAGCGAGGAGCAGGTCGGCCGGATCGCCGCCATGAACCCGGCGGAGCGCCTCGGCACCCCCGAGGAGATCGCCGGGACCGTCGCCTTCCTCGCCGGTCCCGGCCGCTGGGTCAACGGCCAGGTGCTCTTCGCCAACGGCGGCCTGGCCTGAGCGCCCCCCGCCCGCACGGTGACGCCCCGCCCGGCACCCGCCGCCGCACGGCGACGCCCGGCCCCGGTCCGGGCCCGCACGACGACGCCCGGCCCCCGTCCGGCCCGCACGGCGACGCCCCACCCCGGTCCGGCCCGCACGGCGACACCCGACCCGCCCCGCGCGCATGAAGCCGCCGATCCTGCACACTCGTCCCCCATGGCCAGGTCCAACGACGAGGTTGCCGAGCTCCTGCGGGAGTACGCGGACCTGATCGCGATCACCGGCGGGGACGCGTTCAAGGCGCGCGTGTACGAGAAGGCGGCGCGGGCGATCGGAGGGCACCACGCCGACGTCCGGACGCTCGACGCCGAGGGATTGCGGGAGATCCCGGGGGTCGGCCGGTCGATCGCCGACAAGGTCACCGCGTACCTCTCCACCGGCGACTTCGCCGCGCTGGAGAAGCTGCGGGCGAAGATCCCCGAGGGGGTGCGACGGCTGACGGCCGTCCCGGGGCTCGGCCCCAGGAAGGCGTACACCCTGCACCAGGAACTGGGGGTCTCCTCCGTCGACGAGCTCGTCGAGGCGATCCACGCCGAGCGGTTGCGCGACCTCAAGGGATTCGGCCCGAGGACGGAGGAGAACATCCTCCACGGCGTGGAGCTCATGCGGTCGGCCGGCGGCCGGGCGCTGATCGACGTGGCCCTCGACCTCGCCGAGGACGTGGTCGCCACGCTGTCGCGGATCGACGGCTGCCTGCGGTGCGCGTACGCCGGGTCGCTGCGCCGGGGACGCGAGACCATCGGGGACGTCGACGTGCTGGTGGCGGCCGAGGAGTCCGGGCCGTTCATGGAGGCCTTCGCCGCCCTGCCGTACGTCTCCGAGGTGATCGCCCGCGGCCCGTCCAAGACCTCGGTCCGCACGGACAAGGGCCTCTCCGTCGACCTGCGCGTCGTGCCGCCCGACTCCTGGGGCGCGGCGATGCTGTACTTCACCGGCTCCAAGGCGCACAACATCCGCGTCCGGGAGATCGCCGTGCGGGAGAAACTGAAGCTGTCCGAGTACGGGCTGTTCGACGCGGAGAGCGGCGAGAGGATCGTCTCGCGGGCCGAGGAGGAGGTCTACGCCCGCCTCGGCCTGCCCTGGATCCCGCCGGCGCTGCGGGAGGACCGCGGTGAGATCGAGGCCGCGCGCGAGGACGCACTGCCCGAGCTGATCGAGGAGTCCGACCTGCGGGGAGACCTGCACACGCACACCGACCTCACCGACGGCCTCGCCCCGCTGGAGCGGATGGTCGCCGAGGCCGCGAAGCTCGGGCACGCCTACTACGCGGTCACCGACCACGCGCCCAACCTGTACATGCAGCAGATGACCGAGGAGCGGATCCTGGCCCAGCGCGAGGAGGTCCGCGCCCTCGACGGGGTCTACGGCAGACGGGGCAGGACGGACCGCCGCGGCGGCATGCGGCTGCTGCACGGGGTGGAGCTGAACATCGACCCCGACGGCGAGGTGGACTGGCCGGCCGGCTTCCTGGCCGGGTTCGACGTGTGCGTGGCCTCGATCCACTCGCACTTCGGCCAGAGCCGCGAGGAACTCACCCGGCGTCTCGTCCGCGCCTGCGAGAACCCGCACGTCAACATCATCGGCCACCCCACGACCCGCATCCTCGGCAAACGGCCGGGCATCGAGTTCGACCTCGACGAGGTGTTCGCCGCGTGCGCGCGCACCGGCACCGCCATGGAGATCAACGCGCACCCCAACCGCCTCGACCTGCGCGACGAGGACATCCTGCGGGCCAGGCGGCACGGTGTGCGGTTCGCCATCGACAGCGACGCCCACTCCGTCCCCGACCTGGGCCACCTGCGCTTCGGCGTGGGCACCGCCCGACGGGGCTGGCTCACCGCGGACGAGGTGATCAACACCTGGCCGCTGACCCGCCTGCGCCGCTTCCTGCGCAAGGGCCGCCGCGGCTGACCGGCTTCCGCCGCGGCCGACCGGCATGCGGTCAGGAATGGAACCTCCGGCCACGGCGTGCCAGTGTGACGCGTCACGACCGATCCGACTGGGGGGCCGGAATGAAGCCGGGCACAACGGAGCTGGCGGTGTCGGAGGCGACGCCGCAGGACCTCGAAGGCGTACTGAAGCTCCAGTACCTCTGCTACCAGAGCGAGGCCGAGCGGTACGACGACCACACCCTCCCGCCGCTCACCCAGGACCTGGCGGGTCTGCGCGAGGACCGCGAGGCCGGCGTGCTGCTCGTGGTGCGGCTCGGCAGCGAGGTGGTCGGCTCGGTCCGCGGCCGCCGGCGCGGTGACGCCTTCCACATCGGCCGGCTGGTGGTCCATCCCCGTCTCCAGCGGCGAGGCCTCGGCAGCCGGCTGCTGGCGGCCGTCGAGGAACGGGCGGGCGACGCGGCGTGGCTGGAGCTGTTCACGGGCGACCGCAGCACGGAGCAGCTCGCCCTGTACACCGCCGCCGGCTACCGTCCGTACCGGACCGAACGGGTCGCGCCGCACCTGGGCATGGTCCACCTGCGCAAGGAGGCGGCGGCGGGCCTACCGTCCGTCACCAATTGACGCTCCGACAACCAAGCACGCATGAGCGCACGTTCGATGCCCGCAAGCTATGGCGAAGATCGCCCGGCTCGTGTGAGGCTGCGCGCATGGGTCTCTTCGAACAGGAAAAGCCGGACCGGCTGCGCTCCGACCGCCCCCACTCCGCGCGGGTGTGGAACTACCTCCTCGGCGGCAAGGACAACTACCCTCCCGACCGCGAGGTCGGTGAGGCGATCCTCACCACGTTCCCCGACTTCGCGGCGGTCGCCCGGCAACAGCGGGTCTTCCTCGGCAGGGCCGTGCGGTTCCTGGCCGGGGAGGCGGGCGTGCGGCAGTTCCTGGACGTCGGGACCGGTCTGCCCACCGCGGACAACACCCACGAGGTGGCCCAGCGGATCGCCCCGGAGAGCAGGATCGTCTACGTGGACCACGACCCGCTGGTCCTGGTGCACGCGCAGGCCCTGCTCACCAGCGGCCCGGAGGGCGTCTGCGACTACGTCGAGGCCGACGTGAAGGATCCACTGCGGATCCTCGAGGAGGCGGCGCGCACCCTCGACTTCAGCCGGCCGGTCGGCCTGATGCTGCTGGGGATCATGGGCCAGCTGCCCGACGAGGACGACCCGTGGGGCGTCGTGCGCACGCTGGTGGAGGCCCTGCCGCCGGGCAGCTACCTGGCGCTCTCGGACGGCACGGACACCAGCGACGCGCTGAACACGGCGGTGGCCGCGTACAACGCGCAGTCCGCGCACAACTACCACCTGCGCCCCGCCGAGGACATCGCCCGCTTCTTCGACGGCCTGGAGCTGCTGGAGCCGGGCGTGGTCCGGTCCGCGGACTGGCGGCCGCACCTGTCCGGGCCGATGCCGGAGGCCCCGGCCCACGCGGTGTGCGGGGTCGCCCGCAAGCCCTGACCGCTGCCCGCCCTGACCGCCGCACGCCCGGAGCGCCTGACGCCCGACGCTCCGGACGCCCGGTCTGCCGTCCGCCGCACCCCCGTCACATCCCGGCCGCCGCCTTGATGGCGGCCCGGATGCGCGGGTAGGTGCCGCACCGGCCGACGGTGCGGATGCCGTCGAGGTCGGCCTCGGCGATGCCGCGGCCCTCCTCGGCGACGCGGCGGACCAGGGCGACGGCGGCCATGATCTGGCCCGGCCGGCAGTAGCCGCACTGGGCGACGTCCTGGAGGGAGGGGGCGAACCCCGACACCGGCGGCCAGCCTGTACGGTCGGTGCCCATGACCTCCTCGGACGTCCCGTCGCTGCTCGAGACCGCGTTCACCGGGGCCGCCGAGGGCGCGGGTCCGGACGACGAGATCGCCGCGCGCCTGCTCGACGCCGCCCACGAGCAGTTCTGCCGGATCGGCATCAAGCGGTCCACCATGGCGGACGTGGCCAAGCTGGCCGGCGTCTCCCGCATCACCGTCTACCGCCGCTTCGCCACCAAGGACGTGCTCGTCGAGCAGGTCGTACGGCGGGAGTTGCGGCGCTGCCTCGACCGCTTCGCGCACGACGTCCAAGGCGCCGAGACGGTCGCCGACCGGGTCGAGCTGGGCTTCGTCAGCTCCCTGCGCGCCATCCGCCGCAACGCCCTCATCGGCGGCCTGATGGCCGTGGAGCCGGACGCGGTGGTGCCGTCCATGACCAGCGACGGCGGCCGCACCCTGGCCGCCGTCCGCCAGTTCCTGGCCGGCGGGCTGCGCCGGGAGCAACAGGCGGGCAACGTCTCCGAGGACGTCGACGTCGACCTGGTGGCCGAGATGATGGTGCGGATCTCCGCGTCCTTCCTGGTCATCCCCAGCCACGTCGTCGACATCGAGGACGACGAGCAGATGCGCGCGGTGGCCCGGCGGTTCCTGGTGCCGATGCTCGAGCCACCGCGCCCGGCTCACTCGTAGAGCTCCCCGCTCTCCGCCCGCGCCACCGGCGAGGCCGGCGGCTCGAACCGCTCGCCGTACCGCCCGGCCGGCTCCCGTGCCCGGGCGACGAGCCCGCCCCGCACCCGAGCTTCTTCCTCGGCGACGGCATGCCCATCGCCCCGCGGCCCTCGGCGTACACCCCTGGCCCTTGCGGGGGTGCCCAGGCCGGTCACGAGCCGCAGCACCCGTCCGCCGGTGCCGCCCCGGCCACTTCGGCCGTGGCAGGGCTGTCCAGGAGTACGAGCTGCGGAGCGGGCGCGCAGCAGCCACCGCCGTCCGCCTCAGCGGCATCGGGGGCGTCGAACAGGCCTGCGCCGCCGCAGACCCCGGTCTCGGGCAGGGTCAGTTCCACGCGGTCGGCGGACTCGAGGTCACCGGCGATCGCGGCGGCCACGGAGCGGACCTGCTCGTAGCCGGTCATCGCCAGGAACGTCGGGGCGCGGCCGTAGGACTTCATGCCGACCAGGTACACACCGGGTTCGGGGTGGGAGAGCTCGCGGTGGCCGTGCGGATAGACGGTGCCGCAGGAGTGCTGGTTGGGGTCGATCAGCGGAGCCAGGGCGACGGGCGCCTGGAGGCGCTCGTCGAGGCGCAGGCGCAGCTCGTCGAGAAAGGTCAGATCGGGACGGAACCCGGTCAGCACGATCACTTCGTCGACCGGGTCCAGACGGCGGCCGTCCTCGCCGACCAGGACGAGGCGGCCGTCGTCCGTCCGCTCGATCGCCTCGGTGCGGAAGCCCGTGACCGCGTCCGCGTGACCCTCGTCGACGGCGGCCTTCGCCGCCAGGCCCAGGGCGCCGCGGGCGGGGAGCTGGTCGGCCTCGCCACCGCCGAAGGTGGAGCCGGAGATGCCCCGGCGCAGGATCCACACGCCCTTCGTTCCCGCACCGTCGTCGGACGTGGCGAGGTCGGCGAGGTGGGCGAGCGCGGTGAACGCGGAGGCGCCGGAGCCGATCACGGCGGTGCGCCTGCCCGCGTACCGGGCCCGGACGGCGGCGTCCTTCAGGTCCGGGACGCGGTAGGTGATCCGGTCCGCGGCGGCCTTCTCACCGAGCGCGGGCAGTCCGCTGCCGCCGGCCGGGGACGGCGTGGCCCAGGTGCCGGAGGCGTCGATGACGGCGCGGGCGAGGACGCGCTCCTCGCTGCCGTCGGTGTGGGTGACGTGCACGACGAACGGCTGCTGCTCGCGGTCGGCGTCCACGATCCGGTCCCGTCCGTTGCGGGAGACGCCGGTGACGGTGACGCCGGTGCGGACGCGGTCGCCGAGGACGTCGGCGAGCGGCAGCAGGTAGAGATCGGCCCAGTCGCCGCCGGAGGGATAGGTGGCCGGGTCGGGGCGTGTCCAGCCGGTGGGGGCGAGGAGCTTCTCGGCGGCGGGGTCGACGACCTCGGCCCAGGTGGAGAACAGCCGCACGTGCGCCCACTCGCGCACCGCCGCGCCGGCGGTGGGGCCGGCCTCGAGGACCAGGGGCTCGATGCCCCGGTCGACCAGGTGGGCGGCGGCGGCCAGACCGGCGGGGCCGGCCCCGATCACGACGACGGGCAGTTCGGTGGTGGCGGGCGCGTTCACGGAGACTCCTCGCGTGTTTCGACATCTGTCGATGGCTTGTGCGGCCCAGAATGGCACCTGTATTGATGACCGTCAACATAGACATTCATCGAACCGAGGGCTGCCCGGTGTCCGGCCGGTCGTCGCCGGTGGCGGACCTGCCTCCCTACTGGTTCGACATGTGTCAACATAGATGCATGTCGAATGCGAAGGTGCTGCCGCTGCTCGAGCCCGCCGACGGTCAGGGCGTGGCGCCGTGCTGCCCGCCGCTGACCGAGCGGCCGATGACCGCCGAGGAGGCCGAGACGGCCGCGCGGATGTTCAAGGCGCTCGGCGACCCGGTCCGCCTGCGTCTCTTCTCATCCGTGGCCTCCCACGAGGGCGGGGAGGCGTGCGTGTGCGACATCTCCGACGTGGGGGTCTCCCAGCCCACGGTGTCGCACCACCTGAAGAAGCTCAAGGAGGCCGGGCTGCTCACCTCCGAGCGGCGCGGCACCTGGGTCTACTACCGGGTCGAGCGGTCCGTACTGGCGGCGATGGGCAAGCTGCTGAGCCTGCCGGCCGCGCCCTGACCGCACCGGGTCCTTCTCGCCGGCGAGCCGGCTTCAGGCGCCGCGAGTCCCACTGGTGCTACGACCTGCGTGATGCGTCACGGGGCGTCGTCACCGCGTCGGCGCCGAACCTCCCCCGCCAGGCGAGCGCGACGCGGACCAGCACGATCAGCACCGGCACCTCGATGAGCGGGCCGACGACACCGGACAGGGCCTGGCCCGAGGTGACGCCGAAGGTGGCGATGGCGACCGCGATGGCCAGCTCGAAGTTGTTGCCCGCCGCCGTGAAGGCGAGGGTCGCGGTGCGGTCGTAGGCGAGCCCCAGGGCCTTGCCCAGGAGGAAGGTGCCGAAGAACATCACCGCGAAGTAGACCAGCAGCGGCAGCGCGATCCGGGCGACGTCCCCGGGCTGCGAGGTGATGGTCCTGCCCTGGAGGGCGAAGAGGACGACGATCGTGAACAGCAGCCCGTACAGGGCCCACGGGCCGATCTTCGGCAGGAACCGCTGCTCGTAGTCGGCGCGACCGAGCTTCTTCTCGCCCAGGCGGCGGGTGAGGAAGCCGGCGGCGAGCGGGATGCCGAGGAAGATGACGACGTTGAGCGCGATCCTCCCCATGGAGATGTCGAGGTGCTCGCCGTCGCCGAGACCGAGCCGGCCCGGCAGCAGGTCGAGGTAGAACCAGCCCAGCAGGCCGAACGCGACGACTTGGAAGACGGAGTTCAGGGCGACGAGGACGGCGGCGGCCTCGCGGTCGCCGCAGGCGAGGTCGTTCCAGATGATCACCATGGCGATGCAGCGGGCCAGGCCGACGATGATCAGGCCGGTGCGGTACTCGGGCAGGTCCGGCAGGAAGGTCCACGCGACCGCGAACATGACCGCCGGGCCGACGATCCAGTTGACGACCAGCGACGAGACCATCAGCTTCCGGTCGCCGGTGACGGCGTCGAGCCGGTCGTAGCGGACCTTCGCCAGCACCGGGTACATCATGATCAGCAGCCCGAGCGCGATCGGCAGGGAGATCCCGCCGGTCTCCACCTTCGCCAAGGCGTCGTTCAATCCCGGGACGAGCCGGCCGAGCCCGAGGCCGACGGCCATGGCGAGCAGGATCCAGACCGCGAGGTAGCGGTCCAGGGTGGAGAGCTTCTTGACGATCGATTCCCTGGCCGCCTCGGGGCTCGGGGTGCGGGCCGTGGTCGGCTCGGTGGACGTCACGGGCAGGCCCTCTTGTTCTCGGCGGCGGCGCGGGCGCATGCGGCGAGCTCGGCGAACCGGTCGGAGAGGCCGGCCAGGACGTCGGGCCTGAGCTTGTAGTAGGTGAAGCGGCCGCACGGCTCGGTCTCCACCAGCCCGGCCTCGCGCAGCACCTTCATGTGGTTGGACAGGTTGGTCTGCTTGGCCCCGGTCTCCTCCACCAGGTGCGTCGTGCACAGCGTCTCGCGCGCCAGCAGGGTCACGATCCGCAGCCGCAGCGGATCGCCCAACGCCCGGATCACCTCAGGATCGACTGAAGTCAGCATGCGCTGATAGTGTCACATCACTGTCCGCTGATATCAGCGGATGCTGATGCCGTGACGCATGCGGCCGCCGCGAGACCAGGGAGCCCTTCATGCCCGACAGCCCCGGCACGAAGCCGTCCGTCCTGTTCGTCTGCGTCCACAACGCCGGCCGCTCCCAGATGGCCGCCGCCTGGCTCACCCACCTGGCCGGTGACCGCGTCGAGGTCCGCTCCGCAGGCTCCGCCCCCGGTGACCAGGTCAACCCCGCCGCCGTGGAGGCCATGGCCGAAGTGGGCATCGACATCTCTCAGGAGACACCGAAGATCCTCACCGTGGAGGCGGTGAAGGAGTCCGACGTGTGCGTCACCATGGGCTGCGGCGACACCTGCCCCGTCTTCCCCGGCAAGCGCTACCTGGACTGGAAGCCGGCCGACCCGGCCGGCCAGGCTGTCGAGGCCGTCCGCCCCATCCGCGACGAGATCAAGACCCTGGTCGAGGGCCTGATTGCCGAGATCGTCCCGGCGGAGCCGCAGGCGACCGCGTGAGCGGGACGCGCGGTGCCCTCGTCCCGGATTCCGGCCCGTATCCGGAGACGGCGGACGGCCGCGTCCCGTTCAGCAGATCGACTGGCTGCTGTTGACCAGCGTGTTGTTGCGGAACGTGGTGTTCGTGCCGCAAGGGCTCTCACGGATCGCCGAGTTGGTGACCGTGAGGTTCTGGATCCAGATGTCGGAGTTGTTCGGGAACTCCGTGCGGGCCGCGAGACGGATCTCGCCGCCGCCGCTGACCGTGCCGCTCTGCGCGGCGAGCGTCACGTTGTAACAGTTCTCGATCAGCACCGCGTTGTTGCCGGTGTTGGAGATGCTCACCCGGTCGATGACCGCGCCGCCGCTCTCCGAGACGCAGAACACGCCGCGTCCCCCACCGCGGGCGACCACCTCGCCCACCCGGATGTTGGTCGGGTACGAGCTGCCCACCCGCCCGTTGCGGTTGGCCATCCGGAAGGCGGCGTACCCGGTGCCGGTCCCCGCGTTCTCCGCGTCCACCCTGGTCACGGTGGCGTTGATCGTCTGGTTGAGGAGCAGGCCCGACTCGCCGACGTTGCGGGCGGTGACGGTGCCGATCGTGAGGCCGTCCACGCCGTAGGTCTCCACGGCGTGGCTGGAGGCGCCGGAGACGTACACGTTGTCGATGCGGACGTTGCGGGTCCACTGGCTGGTGTCGCCGCGGTTGTCGATGCGCACGCCCAGGCCCGAGGACAGCCGCATGTCGATCTGGCCGAGGACCACGTTCTGCACGTTGCGCAGGAAGATCCCGTAGAGCGGGGTGCCGGTCACGTTGAGGTGCTGGACCTCCACGTCCCTGGTGCCGCGCGAGTACACCGGCGCCTGGTCGCCCGAGCCGCTGCCGGTGACGTTGATGGTGCCGCAGACGTCCAGGACGGTGTAACTGGGCAGCGAGATGCGCGAGCCCGCCGACATGGACCCCGACCCGCGGACCACCACCCGTTCCTTGTACGTCCGGCCCGCGGTGAGGCTGCCCACCGCCGCCTGGACGGCGGAACGCAGGTCGGAGCCGGTGTACACCGTCGTGGAGCCGCGCCGCGCCGTCCAGGTGGAGCCGCTGAGCACGGCCTCGGCCTGGTACGCGCCGTCCCCGCAGGCCGCTGCCGCCGACGCGGCCGCGGTGAGCCCGGCGGAGGTCCCCTCCTCGGGCGAGGCCAGTGCGGCGGCGGTGGTGGTGAGGGCCAGCGCGGCGGCGGCGAGCGCGCCGACGCGACGCCGCTCGGGCCCGCTCCTGCCCAGCAGCGCGGCGAATAAGGGGAGTTCTGATCGGCGTCCCATGAGGAGGGTCTCCGCTCGGGTCGTCGAACCGGCACGGGGGGAACCGGTTCGTTCACTTGTGGGGATCGTGAGTCTGCTGAGGGCACCGGCGCACCGTCAATGGGCTCTTGCGCCAGGCCGCCCCGTGCGGACGCGACACGTCCTGTTCCGTACGCGCCCGCGTCGTTACGCTGCCCCGGTCACGGACGATCCGGGGGCGGGGCATGGGGGCGCGGGGATGAGGGAGCCGACGTTCGGCATATTGGGCCCGTTGCAGATCAGAGGCCCGATGACCCGCGGTTCCGTCCCGCTCGGCGGGCCCAAGCCGCGGGCGGTCCTGGCGACGCTCCTGCTGCGGCCCGGGGAGTACGTCTCGCTGGACACTTTGACCGAAGTCCTGTGGCCCTCCCGGCCGCCCCGGTCGGCCGTCGCCAACCTTCGCACCTATATACGCGCGTTGCGCGCGGCGCTGGCCGCGGCCGGTGTGGACCACGCGGGGCTGCGCACCCGCCACGGCGGCTACGTCCTGGAGGTTCCCGCCCCCGAGCACGACCTGCTGCTCTTCGAACGCCGCCTCCACCGGGCGCGCACCGCCCGGAACGCGGGCCGGCACGCCGCCGCCCTGCGCGGCTACGAGTCGGCGCTGCGGCTGTGGCGCGGCGACGTCCTGCAGGACCTGCCGGGCAGCGTCCTGTGGGACCCGGCGCTGACCCGCCTGGGCCAGCTGCGCGCCGTCGCCCTCGACGAGTGCCTGCGCCAGCGGCTGCGCGTCGGGGACCACGGGACGCTCGTCGCCGAGCTGCGCGCCCGGATCGCCGCCGACCCGCTGCGCGAGGACCTGTGGCAGCTGCTGGTGCGCGCCCTGGACGGCGCCGGCCGGACCGCGGAGGCCGGCGCCGCGTACGCCGAGGCCCGGCGGCTGCTCGCCGCCGAGCTCGGCGTGCTGCCCGGCACCGCCCTCCGGGCCGCGGGGGAGGCCCTGTTCAGCAGCCGTTCGTGCTGGTCTGGTACCGCACCAGATAGTCGCTCCAGGTGACGCCCTGGACGACGGCGACGACCACCGCCCCGTCGTGGATCTGCTCGTAGTGCAGGTGGGGGGAGAGGGAGTACAGCGCCGAGGTGGCGCCCACCGTGCCGATCCGCTGCCCCCGGGTCACCGTGTCGCCGACCTGCACGTCGCGGCTCTGCAGGTGGGCGTAGCGGGTCCGCCAGCCGTCGCCGTGGCCGATCACGACGGTGTTGCCGTAGCCGGTGTCGGTGGCGTAGTACGACGACAGGACGGTGCCGCCCGCGCTGGCCAGGACCCGGCGGCCGAGGTCGTCGGGGTTGCCCGCGGCGTCGTAGTGGTTCCAGTCGATGGAGTGGGCGGGGCTGTGGCCCTCCCAGTTGCTGCCGCGCCAGCTCTGGTCGCAGACGAACGGCATGCGGAACGCCGGCCGGCCGGCGTCCGCCGCCGCGGACGCCGGCGCGGCCTGCAGCAGCGCGGTGAGCACGGTGAGCCCTGCCACCGCCGCCGGCACGGAGCGCACGGTGCGTCTTCGTAACGCCATGGATCCTCCCAAGTCGTGGGGATGATCCGGCGATTGAAGGGGGCGGGCATACAAAGGGCATACAAGTGCGGGCGGGGTGTGGCCGGGGCGCGGCCGGTCGGAGCGTGGTCAGAGCAGGGAGCCCAGCGGACCCAGGTCGAGGTTGAGGTCGTCGCGGCGGAGGCCGTGCTGGGCACAGAGGTCGTCCATGCGCTGCTCCAGCAGCATCAGGGCGGTGCCCAGCCGGTCCTCCTGCCCGGGCGTGAGGGTGCCCTCCTCGAAGCGGCGGATCGCCTGCTTCTCCATGAGCTGCCGCAGCAGTTCGACCACGGTGAGGACGAGTTCGGCCAGGCCGTCGGCGACCCGTTCGGGGTCGAGGTCGAGGGTGCCGTCGCGGGGGAGGGGAGCGGGGTTCACGGGAGCCTCACAGGGGGCCGCTGTCGGCCCAGGGGGAGGGGACGCGGGCGGAGACGGAGGAGAGCAGGGCACGCAGGGAGAGCCGGACCAGCGGAACGTCGGCGATGGCGATGACCAGGTCGCCGCTGATCACCACGCCGGTGCCGAGCACCCGGTCGAGGAGGTCGACCAGGGGCAGGCCGACCGGCGCGTAGGGCTCCTCCCCGTCCCAGGGGACGGTGGGCGGGAGGCCGTCCTCCCGCGCGTCGGGAAGGATCACGGCGCCCCCGCCCCCGCCCCCGCCGTGGCGGCCGGCTGCTCCGGACGGGCGAAGGAGTAGGGGACCCACGGCCCCGACCAGCTGATCTCCACCGCACGCAGCCGCTCGTCGGCGCGCAGCTGCTCCAGCGCGCCGACGAACTCCGCGCGGCGGGCGTCGTCGACCAGGTAGGCCGCGTTCAGCAGCTGCGGGGCCTTGACGCCGGTCAGCTGCTCGCTCTGCGGGCGGTGGGAGGCCGCGTCCACGGCGTACGCCCGCAACGCCCGGTCGACGGTGAGGGCGAGTGCCCGGGCCCTCTCCTGCCGGTCCCGCAGCACGCGCCGCCGGGCGCTCGCCCGGCTGAGGTAGCTCCGGCCGCCCCCCGCACCGGCCGTGGCGGGCTGCTCGGCGGAACCGGAGGAGGAGGGAGCGGGGGAGGGGGGAGGCGGGGAGGGGGGAGCGGGCGCCTCCCGGACGGAGGCGTGCACCTTGACCGCCCACTCGGTCCGGCCGGCCAGCCGCTTGAGGGCTGCCAGGACGGTCTCCTCCCGGGCGGTCACCGCCGCCACCGCGTTGTCGTCGCTCAGGTAGACCGTGGCCAACGGCAGCGGCACGACCGGCCCGTGGGACGCGGCCGCCGCCACGCCCCGGTGGTGGGCGAGCGCGCACCGCTCCAGCTCCTCGGAACGGTCGAGCCGCTCGGTCAGCGCCTGCTCCTGGAAGTCGCCGGCGGGCACGTCCTGCACCACGAGGACCACCTCCCCCGCCTCCAGGGTGCGCAGGGGGCCGCCCCCTGGGTGTCCGGGGACGGCGGAGAGCGCCTCGCGGGGCGGGCGGGATGCACACAGGGCGAAGAGGTACGTGACGGTGCCGGTGTCGCTGCTGCTCATCGGGTGGGGCTCTCCGTGTACGGGTTCGTCTGCGTCTGCGTCTGCGTCTGCGTGTGCGCGGGTGTGCCGGTGTCGCTGCGCGTGGGCGTGCCGGTGTCGTGTCCGCCCTCGCCGTCGAGGCGGCGTTCCAGGGCCGCCAGGCGTTCGCGCAGCGTCTCGTTCTCCTCGGCCAGGGCGTCCCGGGCGGCGCGGGAGGACATCGCGGGGTCGGTCTCCCACCAGTCGATGCCCGCCCGCTTCGCCGTGTCGACGGAGGCGATGAACAGGCGCAGCCGGATGGTCAGGAGCTCGATGTCCAGCAGGTCGACCTTGATGTCGCCCGCGATGACCACGCCCTTGTCGAGGATGCGTTCCAGGAGGTCGGCGAGGGTGCTGTTGTTGGGCCCCGGGACGTGGACCGTCGTGGCCGTGGGGTCCACCCAGTCGGTCACCTCCGTCACGACGCTCCCCGCCTGCCGCGGCCGCGACCGCGGCGCCGCCGGGGCCGGCCCTCCTCCGGTTCGCTCTCCTCACCGTCCTCGTCGGACTCGGAGTCCCCGGACCGCTCGTCGTCGTCCGTGTCGTCCTCGTCCTCGTCGTCGTACGCGGCCCGTTCGTCGTCGTCGACGTCCTCCTCGTCGGCGTACTCGTCGTCGTCCTCCGCGTCCTCGTCCTCCTCCTCGTCGTCGTACGGCTCCTCGCCCTCGTCGCCGTAGGGCTCGTCGTCGAGCGAGTCGTCCGCCTCGTCCTCCCGGCCCTCCTCCCGGGCGTTCTCCTCGTCCTCCATCGCCTCCTCGTGGCTGCGGACCACCTCGCCCTCGCGGATCTCGCCGCGCCAGCCCTCCAGCTCCTCGTCGCCGTGGAGCGTGACGTGGCGCGCGAAGTGCTTGAGGTCCAGGCGCAGGCGGCGGCCCTGGGCGCGCCACAGGTTGCCGGTCTTCTCGAAGAAGCCCGACGGGAAGTACTCCACCACCAGCACGATGCGGGTCAGCCGCGGGGCGAGTTCGTGGAAGGTGACCGCGCCGCGGGTGGTGCCCTTGGCGCCCTCGGAGCTCCACACGATCCGGTCGTCCGGGATCTGCTCCTGGACGGTGGCCTTCCAACTGCGGCTGGAGGGGCCGACCTTCAGGTTCCAGTCGGAGGTGATCTCGTCCTTCTGGCTCACCCCGCGGACACCCTTGGTGAAGCCGCTGAACTCCTCGAACTGCGTCCACTGGTCGTAGGCCGTGCGCAACGGGACGGCCACGTCGAGGACCTCGACGATGTTGGTGGCCTTGCCGCTCCCCCCGCCGCCCTTTCCTCCGCCTCCTCCGCCGCCGCCTCCGCCCGTCAGCTTGTCCTTGACGTTGTCCTTCATGCCCTTGACCTTCTCGGAGAGCATGACCTTCGCCGGGTTCTCGCCCTTGACGACCCGTCCGGCGATGCGGCCCAGGCCGCCCGCCTTCTCGGCCTTGTCGCCCAGGCCGTCCGCCGAGTCGAGGAGCCGCTCGGTCACGCCGCTGAGCCGGTCACCCGCCTTCGACACCAGGCTGCTGCCCAGCGCTCCGAGCAACTCGCTGAAGGCGTCCTTCAGTTCGTCGATCGGCAGCCCTTCGTCCCGGCCGCCGCCGCGTTCCTGTCGTCCGTTCGCCATGCCGTTCACTTCCCTCGCCGAGAGCCGGAGCCGGACGCCGAGCCGGATCTGGCCGCCGTCTTCTTCTTCACCGCCGCGTTGGCCACCGCCGGCCCGGTCGAGGCCGCGCGGCGCACCGTGGCCCTGCGCGCGCTGCCCCGGTCGGCCGCGGAGTTGCGCAGGCCCGCGGAGCCGGCGGAGGTCCGCCGCGGGACGCCCGCGCCGGCGGCGGGCCCGTCGTCGTCCTCCTCGTCCTCCCCGTCCTCGTCCGCGTAGTCGTCGGCGTCCTCCTCGCGGTCTTCGCCGGACGGCTCCTCGTCGTACGCGTCGTCCTCGTCGTCACGGTCGTCGCGGTCGTCGGCGTCTTCGTCCCCGCGGCCCTCGGCCGCACCGGAGAGACGCTCGCCGCGGTCGCGCAGCGAGTCGCTGAGGTCGAGGAGCTTGCGGCGGGCGGCCGCGGTGACCGCGGCGCGGCCGGCCTCCACCACCTCGTGGCGCACCTGGTCGGCGAGGTCCTGGAACTGCGGGGTCTCCCGCAGCTTGGTGAGGCCCTGGGTGGCGAGCTGGGTGGGGGACATGCTGAAGCGCCGCCCCGCCAGGTAGGTGCCGACGGCCAGGGCCAGCTTGGCCTTCTTCGTCCGGCCGAGGAGGTATCCACCGGCGACGGCCGCGGCCATCGCCGCCTTGCAGTTCTGGTTCATCGAAGTCCCTCGGGAGTACGGGTGCGGGTGCCGGTGGCGGGCCGGCCGCCCACGCGGCGAACAGGGTTCTCCAGCAACCTCAGGAGGCGGTCCTCCTCCTTCTCGAAGGCCGCCTCGTCGATCTCGCCCTCGTCCAGGGCGCGGTGCAGCGCCGCCAGCCGCGCCTGCACCAGACGCGGGTCGCGGGCCTGGCGGTCGGCCTCGCGGGCCAGTTGGTCGGCGATCCACACGGTTCCCCGGACCGGGGCGAAGGGCAGCAGCAGGATCTCGGTGAACAGCCCCACGCCCCCTACCCCCTGGTCCCGGTACCGGCTGCGGGCCTGGTGGACCCGACCGAGCTCGCGGACCTGACGGAGCCGGCGGGCCTGGCGGAGCCGGCGGACCTCGTGAGCCTGGTGGGGCCCGCTCCGGCCGGCCGCGCACGGCCCGCCGCCGGCCCCGTCGTGATGGGGGCGTCCACGAAGCTGTAACAGGGCAGCGGTCCGGTCAGAGAGAGCGCGAGCCGGGGGCCCTGGCGCCGGGCCTGCTCCTCGACGGCACGCCGGAAACGCTGCTCGGCCTCCGCCGGCACCAGGAACGAGGCGCTCAGGACGACTGTGTCGTCCACCTCGCCGCGCGCCGTGCGGCGCGCCAGCGGTGTCAGCCGGTCCAGCACCTCGCGGGCGGCGAGCCGCGCCTCCCGGGTGACCGCCCGGGCCAGGGCCTCACCCAGCCGGACGTTGGCGTCGTAGTCGGGGCGGCGGCGGGTGCGCCGGGCCAGTTCGCGCAGCCCCTCGTCCCGCAGGACCAGGTCCTCGAAGCATCCCGGCACGGTGTGCCCCTTGACGTTCATCTCGACGCAGCCCCGGATCCGCTCCAGCTGCTCCTCGAACCGCGGCCGCTGGTCCCGGAGGTAGGACAGCAGCGTCTCCTCGTCGTGGGCGAGCACGGCGAAGCGCATGGGCAGGACGGGGCCCTGCCGGGCCAGCTCGTCGAGCACCGACTGGTGCGCCGCGAGGTGGCGGCGGCGGGCCCGGATCGCTGCGGGGGCCGAGGAGACCGCCGCGGACAGGGACCCGGAGGTCAGCAGGCGGACGGCGGCTCCGTCCACGCCCCGGGAGCGGGGCGCCCGGACCCCGGCCGCCGCGATCCCGTAGACGTACAGGGAGCCGCCGGCGGCCGGCGGCGCCGCGGGGGCGCCGCCGGAGGGGACGGTGGAAGCAGTGGTGGCCACGGTCAGGCCTCCGAACGGCGGCGTGCGCGCGGCCGGTCCCGGTCGCGCTCCCGGTCCCGGTCGCGGTCGCGCCCACGGTCCCGGGCGGCCCCGGCCGGGCGGCGGCGGTCGTCGTCGGCCCTGCGGCGGCGCTGCCGGGGCCTCTCCTCGTACTCCTCCTCGCCGAGGTCCTCGTCCGCGGCGCCCTCGGCGTAGCCGGCGTCCTCGGCGTCCTCGTCGGCCGGCGCGTCCGTGCCGAGCACGCCGCGCACCTTGTCGCCCAGCGAGCGGCCGGCCTTGCGGGCGCCCGCCTTGACGGCCGTCCTGCCCACGGCCCCGCCGCCGAAGAGTTCCGGCACGGTCTTGCTGCGGGAGGTCCGCTCCAGGTCGAGACGGTTGCAGGCCTCGGCGAACCGCAGATAGGTGTCGACGCTCGCCACGACGATGCGGGCGTCGATCTTTATGATCTCGATGCCGACCAGGGAGACCCGGACGAACACGTCGATGACCATGCCGCGGTCGAGGATCAGGTCGAGGACGTCGTACAGAGTGCCCGCGCGCGGCACGCAGGCCAGTTCGTCGGCGTACGGGGACGGAGTCACGACGGTCATGGGCGTTCCTTCCGGAAGGGGTGCGGCCGCCTACTGGTCGGCGCCCCCGCGCCGGTAGCGAGCGGTGCGGCAGTACTGGACCATCCGGCCGTCGGCGTCCAGTTCCACCTCGTAGGTCGCGAGCAGGCTGGTGGTGTCGGGGATGCGGGCCAGTTCCAGCACGTCGAGGACGACGCTCCAGCCGCCCTCCTCGCTCCGGCGGACCGCCGACACGCCCTCCTGCGGATGGTGGACGAGTGCCGCCAGCTCGTCGGCGGCGCACCGCGCCGCCTCGACCGCGCTGCGGACCCTGCGCTCCCGGGGAGCACGCCTGGTGGCCGTGGCCGAGGCGCGTCGCCGCTCACCGTTGTCTGCCATGGGACAACTCTTGCCTCACCACGCGCTCCGGCGCGTGCGCAGGTGGTCCGACCGGGTGCCCGACCCCACCCCCGGTGGTTCGGAACCCGACCGCAGGGAAACCGTGCCCGGGACACCGCGTGGGACCCGCCCGGCGGGGACGGAAGGACAGGCATGGAGACACAGGACGGCGCGCAGGCGCGCACGGCGACGCCCAGCGGTCTCCGGCTGCCCGGCATCCTGCTGGGGGCGGGTCTCGGAGGGTTCGTCGACGGCATCCTCCTCCACCAGATCCTGCAGTGGCACCACCTGCTCAGCAGCACCGACCAGGACCGCGTCGGGATCCGGTACTACGACCCGGGGACCGTGCCGGGGCTGGAGATGAACACCGTCTGGGACGGCATCTTCCACGCGCTCTGCTGGCTGTTGGTGCTGGCGGGTCTCGCCGTCCTGTACGGCAGGGTGACGCACGACCGGCGGGCGGTGTGGACCTCGCCGGTGCTCTGGGGATGGGTGCTGTTCGGCTGGGGCGTCTTCAACATCGCCGAGGGCCTGCTGAACCATCAGATCCTCGGCGTGCACCACGTGCGCGCCGGTGCGCACCAGGCGTGGTGGGACGCCGGGTTCCTGGTGCTCGGCGTCCTGCTGATGGCGGTCGGCCACCTGGTGCGGCGCCGCGGCCGCGCGGTCGACCCGTCCGCCCCGCGTGAGGCCGGCCGGACGGCCCGCGGCCACGGCGTCTGATGGAGCACGGGCCGCACCACCACCACGACGGCGGCGGCGACCCCGGGGTGCCCGAGCTCCTGGGCTCCGCGTCCGCCCTGCCGGTCCTGCTGGTCCTGGCCGCCCTGGCGTGCGGCTTCCTCCTCGCCGTGCGGCGGGCCCGGCGCCGCAACCCGGCGCGCGGCTGGAACACCCGCCGCACGGTGTCCTTCCTGGCCGGTCTGGCACTGCTCGCCGTGGCGCTGCTGCCCCCGCTGGGACCGGCGGCGCACTCCGACTTCCGCGCGCACATGGCCCAGCACCTGCTGATCGGGATGTACGCCCCGCTCGCCCTGGTGCTGGCCGCGCCGGTCACCCTGCTGCTGCGGGTGCTGCCCGCCGCGTCCGCCCGCCGGGTGACGGCGGTGCTGCACAGCCCGCCGGCCCGCTTCCTCTCCCACCCGGCGGTGGCGCTGCTGCTGAGCACCGGCTCGCTGGTGCCGCTGTACTTCACCCCTCTGTACGGCACCCTCATGGCGCACCCGGCCGGGCACTGGCTGCTGCACCTGCACCTGCTCGCGTCCGGCTGCCTCTTCGCCCACGCCGTCGCCGGACCGGACCCGGCGCCCGCCCGCCCCGGGGTGCCGGCCCGGCTGGTGTACCTCGGGGCCGCGATCGCCGCGCACGCGCTGATCTCGCAGGCCCTGTACGGCGGGTTCCACGTGTACGTCGACGCCCCGGTCGCCGAGGTCCGGCAGGGCGCGGAACTCATGTACTGGGGCGGCGACCTCGCCGAGCTGCTGCTGGCCGGGGCGCTGGTGGCGACCTGGCGGCCGGCACGCCGGCCCGGCGCCGGGTCCGCTGCGGCGCTCGGCCCGGTACGCGCGGCCCCGGACGGGGTACCCGGGCCGGGACGCCGGAGCGCGGCGCACCCGTCGGCCTGAGCAGGACGCGCGGCTCCGGCGCGGGCCCGCACGCCGTGGTGCGTCGGGCCCGGAAGCAGGGCGACGCCGGCAGCACAGGGAGATGAACCGCCATGACGTCCCGCAGCGCCGAACTCCCCTCCCAGGGGGTGACCCTGGACGGCGACCTCGCCGTCCCACCGGGGGCGCGCGGCGTGGTGCTGTTCGCCCACGGCAGCGGCAGCTCACGCCTCAGCCCCCGCAACCGCGCGGTCGCCGAGGGACTGCGCCGGGCGGGGTTCGCGACCCTCCTGATGGACCTGCTGACGCCTGCCGAGGAACGCGAGGACACCGCCACGGCGGCGCTCCGCTTCGACATCGCCCTGCTCTCCGGGCGGCTCGCCGACGCCGTGGACTGGCTGGGCAGCGACCCGGACACCGCCGGCCTGCCGGTCGGCCTGTTCGGCGCGAGCACCGGGGCGGCCGCCGCCCTCACGGCGGCGGCCGGACGGCCGGGCGCGGTCGGCGCGGTCGTCTCCCGGGGCGGCCGCCCCGACCTGGCCGGTGACGCGCTGGCGCGGGTCGGCGCACCGGTGCTGCTGATCGTCGGCGGGCACGACGAGACGGTCCTCGACCTCAACCGGCAGGCCGCCATGCACCTGCCCGGCGTCCACCGCGTCCACGTCGTGGGCGGCGCGACCCACCTCTTCCCGGAACCCGGCGCGCTCGAGGAGGTCACGCGGGCCGCGGCCGACTGGTTCCAGGAGCACCTCGCGGTGCACGGCTGACCGCGGCCGACAGGGGGGGACGACCCGTTACGGGGGAGCGAGGAGACGAGACGTTCATGCGATTCCACGACCGCCGGGAAGCCGGCCAGGAACTCGGATTCCGGCTCATGCAGTGGGCCTCCGACGGCGAACTCTTCGAGCCCGTCGTCCTCGCGCTGCCCCGTGGCGGCGTACCGGTGGCCGCCGAGGTCACCCGCGCCCTCGGCGCGCCGCTGGACGTGCTGGTGGTGCGCAAGATCGGCGTGCCCGGCCGGCCCGAGGTCGGCATCGGCGCCGTCGTCGGCGACGACCCGCCCCTGTTCGACCGGACGTCGCTGGACATGCTGGGCCTGAGCGAGGAACGCCTCGCCGCGGACGTGGCCCGGGAGCGGGAGGAGGTGCGGCGGCGCTCCCTGCGCTACCGGGGCGAGCGGCCCCTGCCGGACGTCCTGCACCGGGCGGTGATCCTCGTCGACGACGGCCTGGCCACCGGCGTCACAGCCCGCGCCGCGCTGCGCCACCTGCGCCGCCGGGAACCCTCCCGGCTGATCCTCGCCGTCCCCGTCGGCGCCCCGCAGGCCGCCGCCGCTCTGCGGGCGGAGGCCGACGACGTGATCTGCCTGCGGCAGCCGCCGGACTTCCAGGCGGTCGGGCTCTGGTACGAGGACTTCGAACAGGTGGGCGACGACGAGGTGATCCGGATCCTCGACGCGTCGAGGCGACAGGAGGCGTCCTCATGAGCGGCGACGGCCCCGGCCGCCAGGACCCCGCGCGCGGTGACCGCCGGGCGGCCGACCGGCGCTCGCGCCGCAGCGGCACGGAACCGGTCACCGCGCGCAGCGCGCTCGGGCTGCGCCTGCTGCTGTCGGCCGTCTTCCTGCCGGTCTTCGTCGCGCTGACGGTCCTCTTCGCCCTCTGGGCCGCCGACGCAGGGCCCGGGGAGAGCCCCGACCGCGGCATGCTGGTCGCCTTCACCGTGGTGTGCGCGCTGGTCGCGCTGCTGGCCGCGGTGGACCTGCTGGTCGTCCTGCGCAGGCGCGGGCGCGCACGCCACGGCGCCTGACACCGGACGGCCGGTGGCCTCGGGGGCGGTCAGTGCAGCCGTGCCGCGAGCAGGGCGATGTCGTCCGTCTTGCCCTTGCCGAACCGGTCCAGGAGCACGTCGCACAGCTCCTCGATCTCGCGCGGGGCCTCGGCGAGGGTCGCCCCCAGTTCGTCGAGGCTCTCGGTGAGGTCCACGCCGGGCACCTCGACCAGGCCGTCGGTGAGGAGCAGCAGCGTCGAGCCCTCCGGCACGTCGTGGCTCACCCCCGGCGGATGCCGCAGGTTCAGGCCCAGCAGCGGGCCGTGCTCGGTCAGATAGCGCGTGGAGCCGTCCGGGTGCCGCAGCAGCGGCGGGATGTGGCCCGCGTTCGCGACGTGGACCCGGCGGGCGCCGGGCTCCACCAGCACCAGGCAGACGGTGACGGTGATCGCCGGCCGCAGCCGGGTGAGCAGGGCGTCCAGCCGGTCCAGCAGGGTGCGCGGGTCGTGGCCCTCGATGGCGTAGGCGCGCAGCGCGTGCCGCACCTCGCCCATGATCATCGCCGCCTGCAGGGAGTGCCCCGCCACGTCGCCGATGGCCAGCAGCAGACCGGCCGGCGTCTCGATCACCTCGTAGAAGTCGCCGCCGATCTCCGAGTCGTCGGCCGCCGGCTCGTAGCGCACCGCGAGGTCGACGCCCGGCAGCTCCGGGAGCCGGTCCGGGAGGAAGGTGCGCTGGAGGGTGAGCACCAGCGCGTGTTCCTCGCTGCGCGAGCGCAGCGCCTCCAGTGCCAGCGCGCACGCCTGGGCCAGCTGCGACAGCAGCTCCCGGTCGTCGACCAGCGTCTCGGCGTCCACGGCGAGCGCGAACGGAGGCCGGCCCTTCTTGGTGCGGGCCAGTATCAGGGCGACCTCGCCGGGGAAGACGTCCGCCCCGGCGGCGTCGCCCTCCCGGCACACCAGGGCACGCCACTCGGCCGCCGGCAGTATCGCCGTCGCCGTGCCGGTGCCGTCGCCGAGCACCCGGCCGGCCAGCAGGTCCAGCAGCCGCGGCTCCGGGGCGGACATGCGCACCGGCGGGGCGTCGCCCGCCGGGACGGGCCCGTGTCCCGGCGCGCGCTCCGCGGAGGCCAGGTGCAGCAGGCGGTTGTCCGGGCTCAGCGCCACGGCCACCGCGGGCGACCCCATCAGCGTGGCCGCGCCCGCCGCGGCCGCCTCGGTGAACGCGCGGCCGTCCCTGGCCGCGTACACCGCCAGGGTGCTGCTGTTGAGGGCCGCCACCCGGGCCGCCAGCCGCTCGGCGCGGCGGCGGGCCCGCGCGTAGCGCAGCGCGGCGGTGACGGTGGCCAGCAGCTCGTCCGGGGCGATCGGCTCCGTGAGGTACGCGTCGGCGCCCCGGTGCAGGCCCTGGGCGCGGTCGCTCACCTCGATGGCGGTCGCCGAGATGTGGATGACCGGCAGCGAGGCGGTGCGCGGGTCCGCCTTGATCTGCTCGCAGACCTCGAAGCCGCTCATGTCGGGCAGCCGCACGTCCACCACGGCCAGCTCCGGCAGCTCCCCGTCCGCCGCCGCGGCCAGCAGGGCCAGGCCCTCCGTGCCGTCGGCGGCCTCCACCACCGTGTGGCCCGCCCGGCGCAGCCAGCTGCTGATGATGTAGCGCTTGGTGTCGTTGTCGTCGAGCACCATCACCTTGGCGACGGCGCTGTCGTGCTGAAGACAGGGGCTCACGACCGTGGGTCCTTCCTGATCGCCCCCTGTGTCCTGCTCTCCCCCCGCTCCGCCCCGTCCCCCCGCTCCGCCCGGTCCCCGCGCAGCACGTGCTCGGTGAAGACCGCCGTGAGCTGCGCCGGCGACAGGGACGCCTTGTCCAGCACCGTGCGGGCGTGCCGGAGACGGCCGTGGTCCAGGCTCTCCCACCGTGCCGAGGTGACCACGACGACCGGGACGCCGCGCAGCTCCGGGTCGGCGGCGAGCTCGGCCAGCACCGCGTAGCCGTCCAGGTCCGGCATCTGCAGGTCCAGCAGGACCGCGTCCGGGCGCTCCTCGCGGACCACCGCGCACGTGCGGCCGCCCCGGTCCACCTCGACGACCCGCTCCGCCAGCTGTTCCAGCAGCGGCCGGACGGCGGCGCGGAAGGCGTCGTCGTCGTCCGCCGTCACCAGGACGGCCAGCAGCGGACCGCCCGCCACCTCGCCTCCCGCCCCGGACGGCGAGGACCGCACCGGCAGCCGCACGGTGACCTCGGTGCCCTGCCCCGGGGCGCTGGTCAGCGCGAGGGTGCCGCCGAGCAGCTCGGTCAGCCGGCGCGCGTACGGCAGGCCCAGACCGGTGCCGGAGCGGCCCCGCTGATGCGGCCCGCGCACCTGGTAGAACTCCTCGAAGATCTGCTGCTGCTCCGCCTCGGGTATGCCCACGCCGGTGTCCGTGACGGTGAAGACCACGAACTCGTCCCCCGCGCCGCCCTCGGTGGCGACGTCGAGCCGCACCGTGCCGGACTCGGTGAACTTCAGCGCGTTGGAGAGCAGGTTGCGCAGGACGCGGGTGAGCATCACCTCGTCGCTGACCACGGTCAGCTCCGGCTCGGCCACGACCAGCTCGGCGTCGCCGTGCCGCGCGTACCCGCGCAGCACGCCCGTCAGCTGACCGAGCAGCGCCCGCAGGTCCACCGGCCCCCAGTTCGGCTCCAGCCGGCCCGACTCCGCCTTCGCGACGTCCAGCAGCTCGTCGACGAGCGCGAGCAGCGTCGCGCCCGAGGCGGCGATCAGGGAGACCTGCCGGTGCTGCTCCTCGTCGAGCCGCTCCGCGTCGAACTCCAGCAGCATCCGCGCCAGACCCACCACGGCGTTGACCGGGGTGCGCAGCTCGTGGCTGACGTTGGCCCAGAACCGGGTCTTCGCCTCGCTCGCCTCCCGCAGCTGGCGCGACTTCTCCTCCAGCTCGGCGTACAGCGCGACGACGCCCCGGTTGGTCTCCTCCAGCTCCTCGGAGAGCTCCGAGTACAGGGCCATCACACCGCGGTTGGTCTCCTCAAGCTCGGCGTTGAGCCGGCGCAGCTCCTCGCGCTGGGCCCGCGACTCCTCCAGCGCCGCTATCAGGTCGACGGTCTGCGCCCGCGCGTCCTCCACCGCGGTCGCCCCCTTGTGGGTCCGCAGGGCCTGACGGGTGCGCTCGACGAGGGCGGGCGCGGGGGCGTCCACGCCCAGCGGCTGCTCGATCACCAGGCTCCGCTCCACGGGCAGGTGCTCCAGCGCCACCAGCCGGGAGGCGGCCCGCAGCGCCTCCGCACCCGGACCCGGGCCGTCCTTCCACACCAGCGCGAAACGCAGGCGGGGGCGCGTTCGGCCGACCAGGGTGCAGGAGACCGTCAGCTCGCAGGACCCGATCAGGTCCCGGCCCAGCTCGCTGAGAGCGGTGGCCAGGCGGATCTGGTCCTGCGGCTCCACGCCGAGCGACCGGGCCGCCGTCTTGCCGCTGCGGCGCAGCACGAAGACGTCCTGCTCGGTGGTGAGGGACAGCGAGACCAGCGGAACCGCCCCGGGGGACGAGGCTGTGCTCACCACGGCCCCTTGGCCACGACGACGCCGGCGTCGTCGCGGCGGACGCCCGCCTCGCGCAGCAGCTGGGCGGCCGCCACCAGTGGCGTGTGGTCGAGGAAACCGGGCAGGTCCGAAGGCTGCCAGCGCTCGGTGAGACCGTCGGAGTGCATCACCACCGCGCCCTGCGGCGGCAGGTCCAGCCGGACGGTGCGCAGGGTCGGCATCTGGTGACCCACGATCCCCGGCGCGGACAGCAGGGAACGCCGCGTCTCGGTCGCCGGGTCGACGACGAAGGTGCTGATGTTGCCGACGCCGCAGAAGAACACGCTGCGGGTCGCGGGCTCGATCCGCGCCACGGCGATCGCGCCGCCGCGGCTGCCGCGCAGCGCCTTGTGCACGTCCTGGAGCACGCCCTCGGGCTGATCCGACGCCGAGTTGCGGAACGCGGTGACCGCGGCCTGCGCGGCACGCCCGGCGAGCGGCCCGTGACCCAGGCCGTCGCAGCACATGACCAGGACGGCCCGCTCGCCGGACGCGGTCACGGCACGGGCAGCGCGCGGGGCACTCCGGTCCCGCAGCGGGGTGGCGTCCTCGGGCGGGGGCCGCAGACCGGTGAGTTCGGCCCACCCCAGGTGCCGGGCGGGCTTCGCGGTACGTCCGGCGGACGCCTCGTCGTCGGGCGCCTCGGAACCGACCGGCAGGGAGGCGGCCGCCTGGCACTCGTCCCGCGCGCCGACCAGGCGCGCCGCCCAGGCGTCGCCGCAGACCTCCTCGCCGGTGATCGTCCGCGTCAGGCCCTCGACCAGCGGTGTGCCGGCGGGCGGCTCCTGCCGCCGGTCCGCCGGCCTCCTCCAGAACCGGGCCGTGAGGACGGTCCCCCGCCCCGGCAGCGAGTGCAGCCGGAAGACGTCCGCGAGCCGGGATATCGCGCCCAGACCGATGCCGAGGGTGCCCGCGGTGGAGGTGCCGTCGGTGAGGGACTTGGCCACGTCGGCCATGCCCGGACCGGCGTCGGTCGTGACGAACTCCACGCCGGCCTCGTGCGGCGTGCGCACGACACGGAGCAGGAGGGCACCGTCGACGGCGTGCCGGCGCAGGTTGGTCGCGGCCTCGCTCACCGCGAGGGCGACCTCGGCGCACCGCTGCTCGTCGAAGCCGATGCGCCGGGCCACCGTCACGGCGGCGATCCGGGCCGCGGCCGGGAAGGACTCCTGGTCGCGGAGCCAGGTGACGTCCTCCGCGTCCAGGACCTCCCAGCTCAGCGGGCCCATTTGGTCACCGCGACCCGGGTTCCGCCGCCGACCTCGGTGTCCAGGGTGAACTCGTCGACCAGGCGGCGTGCGCCGCTGAGACCGAGACCGAGACCTCCGCCGGAGGTCCAGCCGTCGGTCAGCGCCTGGTCGATGTCGGGGATGCCCGGACCGTCGTCGTCGAAGATCGCGCTCACGCCGGTCCGGCCGGCACGCCGGACCAGACCGATGCGCAGGACCCCGCCGCCGCCGTAGACGAGCGTGTTGCGCGCCAGCTCGCTCGCCGCGGTGACCAGCTTGGTCTGGTCGACCAGCGACAGCTTGCAGCGCTGGGCGAGGGTACGCACCAGCTGGCGGGCCCGCACGACGTCGTCGTTCGAGTCGATCGGCATGGTCTCTTCGTCGGCGTCGAGATCGGGCAGCGGCGCCTTCATCGCTGTGCCGGACGGTGGTCGCCCGGCCGTGCCAGCATGGCGAGGCCCTTCTCCAGCGAGAGAGCGGTCCGCACGCCGCCGAGGGACAGGCCCAGCTCGACCAGGGTGATCGCCACGGCGGGTCTCATGCCGACGACCACGGTCTCCGCGTCGAGCATCCGGGAGATGGCGGCGGTGGTGGCGAGCATGCGGCCGACGAACGAGTCGACGATCTCGACCGCGGTGATGTCGATCACCACGCCGCGTGCCCCGGACTCCACGATCCGGCCGGCGAGGTCCTCCTGCAGGTCCAGGACGATCTGGTCCTCCAGGTCCACCTGGATGGACACCAGCAGGACGTCGCCGATCTTCAGTACGGGTACGCGCTCGGTCACGCCTGGCCGCCGTTGCCGGTCAGGTCGCCGCCGCGGCGGCCGAGAGCGTGCTTGAGGGCGTCGGCGAGCGACGCCTTGGTGACGATGTCGCCGAACTGGATGCCCAGGGCCACGATGGTCTGCGCAATCTGCGGGCGGATGCCGGAGATGATGCACTCGGCACCCATCAGCCGGGCGGCCACCACGGTCTTCAGCAGGTGCTGGGCGACCTCGGTGTCCACGGCGGGCACGCCGGTGATGTCGATGATCGCCTGGTCCGCGTCCGCGTCGACCAGGGCCTGGAGCAGCTTCTCCATCACCACCTGGGTGCGGGCCGAGTCGAGGGTGCCGACCAGCGGGACGGCCACCACGCCCTCCCACAGCTTCACCACCGGGGTGGAGAGCTCCATCAGCTGCTCGGACTGCGCGCTGATGATCTCCTCGCGGGTCTTGGCGTAGACCTCGAGCGTGAAGAGCGCGAGCGCGTCCATCAGCTTGCCGAGCTGCAGGTAGGCGTGGATGTCCGCGGCCCCGGTGTCCACCGTCGGCGCCAGGACGTCCTTGCAGGCGAGCACGCTGGTCGCGGTCTCGGTGGGGGTGAACCCCTGCCGGGCGCGGCTGCGCGACAGCTCGGCGAGCAGCGCCCGCAGCTCCGCGTACGCGTCGCCCTGCCAGTCGAACGCGCCGTGGCGCAGTCCGTCCACCAGCGCCGTGTACAGCTCGTTCAGCTCGCGCTCGAGTTCCGCCAGCGAGATCCGGCCGCGCAGCGTGCGCGAGACGGCCTCCACCCATGCCGAGGCCAGCTGGTCGTCCTTCGCTGTCAGCAGTTCGACCAGTCTGCTCGACTCTTCTTGCCCTGCCACCGCTGTGCTCCTTCGATACGCGCCCTGATGACCAGCGGTTTTCACGAGCCCGCCGGCCGTCGTCCACCCGGGCGGACAGCGTGGCCGAAGGGCCGCGCGGGGCGCGCGGGAAGTAGGACGACGGACATCATCTGGCTTCCGATACCCCAGCATGCCTGACACACACCTGCGAATTTTTCGCGAGGGTTCGGTGACCTCCGACGGCCGCCCGAGGGGGCCGGGCGGCCCGGGGCCTCGTGGCACGGGC
This sequence comes from Streptomyces fragilis, assembly GCF_003112515.1. Taxonomy (GTDB): domain Bacteria; phylum Actinomycetota; class Actinomycetes; order Streptomycetales; family Streptomycetaceae; genus Streptomyces; species Streptomyces fragilis. The sequence continues at coordinate 275,140 of NZ_BEVZ01000002.1, forward strand.
CGTGGCCGAGTCGTACGGTGGACCGGGGAAAAGGTCCGCGGCGGCCGGAAATGGAGCCTGGCCGACCTGGGGTCGCCGGGGGCGTTTTCACTTCCTTCACAAGGTGAAGTAGCCTCCGGAATCGTCGTTCGACGGGGGCCGATCCCGTGAGCATGAAGCGGAGAACTTCGGGTATACGTGGAGTTCGCCGTGCGGCCCTTCGTCATGGCACCAACACGGAAAGAGGTCGGGCGTGGCTGAGGCGACGGCGGTCGAAGGTACGCGTGGCGCACCGCGGTCGCGGTCCTCGCGCGGGGGCGGGAAGACCGGAGCCGGCAAGATCGGCGAGGCGGAGCTGCGTCAGCTCCTGGCAGGTCTGACCGCGGTACGCGACGGCGACTTCGGGACCCGGCTCTCCGACGAGGAGGACGGCCTCCTCGGCGAGATCGCCACCGTCTTCAACGGGATGGTCGACCAGCTCTCCCTGTTCACCTCCGAGGTGACCCGGGTGGCCCGCGAGGTCGGCACCGAGGGCACCCTGGGCGGTCAGGCCGAGGTCCCCGGCGTCTCCGGCACCTGGGCGGATCTCACCGACTCGGTGAACGCCATGGCCGGCAACCTCACGACCCAGGTCCGCGACATCGCCCAGGTGGCGACCGCGGTGGCCAAGGGCGACCTGTCGCAGAAGATCGACGTCGACGCCCGGGGCGAGATCTTGGAGCTGAAGAACACCGTCAACACGATGGTCGACCAGCTCTCCTCCTTCGCCGACGAGGTCACCCGCGTGGCCCGCGAGGTGGGCAGCGAGGGCCGCCTCGGCGGCCAGGCCGAGGTGCCCGGCGTCGGCGGCGTGTGGCGCGACCTGACCGACTCCGTGAACTTCATGGCCGGCAACCTGACCGACCAGGTCCGCAACATCGCCCAGGTGACCACCGCGGTCGCCAAGGGCGACCTGTCGCAGAAGATCACCGTCAACGCCCGGGGCGAGATCCTGGAGCTGAAGAACACCATCAACACGATGGTCGACCAGCTCTCCTCCTTCGCCGACGAGGTCACCCGCATGGCGCGCGAGGTGGGCACCGAGGGCATTCTCGGCGGCCAGGCGGACGTCAAGGGCGTCTCCGGCACCTGGCGCGACCTGACCGACTCCGTGAACTTCATGGCCGGCAACCTGACGGCCCAGGTGCGCTCCATCGCCCAGGTCGCGACCGCGGTGGCCAAGGGCGACCTGTCGCAGAAGATCACCGTCACCGCGCGCGGCGAGATCCTGGAGCTGAAGAACACCATCAACACGATGGTCGACCAGCTCTCCGCGTTCTCCTACGAGGTGACCCGCGTCGCCCGCGAGGTGGGCACCGAGGGCCGGCTGGGAGGCCAGGCGGACGTCAAGGGCGTCTCCGGCACCTGGAAGGACCTCACCGAGTCGGTCAACGTCATGGCCGACAACCTCACCGCCCAGGTGCGCTCGATCGCCGAGGTCACCACCGCGGTCGCGCAGGGCGACCTGACGCAGAAGATCCGGGTGGACGCCCGTGGCGAGATCCTCGAGCTGAAGGAGACCATCAACACGATGGTCGACCAGCTCTCCGGCTTCGCCGACGAGGTCACCCGGGTGGCCCGCGAGGTGGGCACCGAGGGCAATCTGGGCGGCCAGGCGACCGTGCGCGGCGTCTCCGGCACCTGGAAGGACCTCACCGACAACGTCAACGTGATGGCCTCCAACCTGACCAGCCAGGTGCGCTCCATCGCGCAGGTCGCCACCGCGGTCGCCAGGGGCGACCTGTCGCAGAAGATCACCGTCGAGGCCAAGGGCGAGGTCGCCGCGCTGGCCGGTGTGATCAACACCATGGTCGACACCCTCTCCGCCTTCGCCGACGAGGTCACCCGCGTGGCCCGCGAGGTGGGCACCGAGGGACAGCTCGGCGGCCAGGCCCGGGTGCCCAACGTGGCCGGCACCTGGAAGGACCTGACCGACAACGTCAACTCCATGGCGAACAACCTGACCAACCAGGTGCGCAACATCGCCCTGGTGACCACCGCCGTGGCCAGGGGCGACCTGTCCAAGAAGATCGACGTCGACGCGCGCGGCGAGATCCTGGAGCTCAAGACCACCATCAACACGATGGTCGACCAGCTCTCCGCCTTCGCCGCGGAGGTCACCCGCGTCGCCCGCGAGGTGGGCAGCGAGGGCCGCCTCGGCGGCCAGGCCGAGGTCGAGGGCGTCTCCGGCACCTGGAAGCGCCTCACCGAGAACGTCAACGAGCTGGCCGGGAACCTCACCCGCCAGGTGCGAGCGATCGCCGAGGTCGCCAGCGCCGTGGCCGAGGGCGACCTGACCCGCTCCATCACGGTCGACGCCTCCGGCGAGGTCGCCGAGCTCAAGGACAACATCAACTCCATGGTGGAGTCCCTGCGCGAGACCACCCGGGCCAACCTGGAGCAGGACTGGCTCAAGTCGAACCTGGCGAAGTTCTCCTCCCTGATGCAGGGCCACCGCGACCTCGCCGTCGTCGCCGAGCTCGTCATGGACGAGCTCACCCCGCTGGTCTCCGCCCAGTACGGCGCCTTCTACCTCGCCGAGGAGAACGAGGGGAACACCGAGCTGAGCCTGGTCGGCTCCTACGGACGCCCCACCGCCTTCGAGGGCCACGCCCGCTACCGGCTCGGCGAGTCGCTGGTCGGCCAGGCGGCGCGCAGCCGCCGCACCATCGTCGTCCAGGAGGTGCCCGCCGACTACGTGGCCATCTCCTCGGGGCTCGGCGAGGCCGTCCCGAGCAGCCTGGTGGTCCTCCCGATCGTGGTGGAGGAGCAGGTGCTCGGCGTCATAGAGCTGGGCTCCTTCTCGCCGTTCAAGCAGGTGCACCAGGCCTTCCTGGAGCAGCTGATGGAGACGCTCGGCGTCAACGTCAACACCATCGTCGCCAACGCCCGTACCGACGAGCTGCTCGACGAGTCCCAGCGGCTCACCGCCGAACTCCAGGCCCGCTCCGCGGAGTTGCAGGTCCAGCAGGACGAACTGCAGCGCTCCAACGCCGAGCTGGAGGAGAAGGCCGCGCTGCTGGCCGCGCAGAACCGCGACATCGAGACCAAGAACCTGGAGATCGAGCAGGCCCGTCAGGAACTCGAGGCCCGCGCCCAGCAGCTGGCCCTGGCGTCGAAGTACAAGTCGGAGTTCCTGGCCAACATGAGCCACGAGCTGCGCACCCCGCTCAACAGCCTCCTGATCCTGGCTCAGCTGCTCGCGCAGAACCCGACGCGCAACCTGACGCCCAAGCAGGTCGAGTACGCGGGCATCATCCACTCGGCCGGCTCCGACCTGCTGCAGCTGATCAACGACATCCTCGACCTGTCCAAGGTCGAGGCGGGCAAGATGGACATCAACCCCGAGCAGGTGCCGCTGCGCCAGCTGGTCGAGTACGTCGAGGCCACGTTCCGGCCGATGACGACCCAGAAGAACCTCGACTTCACCGTCTCCACCGCGCCCGGCGTCCCCGAGCAGCTGCTCACCGACGACTCCCGGCTGCGGCAGGTGCTGCGCAACCTTCTGTCCAACGCGGTCAAGTTCACCGAGCACGGCAGCGTCGAGCTGCGCATCGAGACGGCCGAGACCGAGGACGTCCCGCCGTTCGTGCACCGCGGCGGACCGGTCGTCGCCTTCCAGGTGAAGGACACCGGCATCGGCATCGCCGAGCAGCACCTGGAGGCGATCTTCGGGGCGTTCCAGCAGGCCGACGGCACCACCAGCCGCAAGTACGGCGGCACCGGCCTGGGCCTGTCCATCAGCCGGGAGATCGCCCACCTGCTGGGCGGCGCCGTCACGGCCCGCTCCACGGTCGGCGAGGGCAGCACCTTCACGTTGTACCTCCCCGTCTCCCGCGGGGACTGGGAGAACGCCATAGGCGCGTCGCCCACGCCGGCCGCGCTGACCGCCGCCGCCGCCGACGAGTCCCAGGTGATCACCCAGGACGCCCGCCCGACGCCTGACGCCCGCCCCCGGCGACGTCTCCTGGTGGTCGAGGAGCGCAGCCGCGGGCTGCTCTCCCTGGTCGCCGAGAGCGCCGTCGGCGACCTGGCGGGCAGCGCCGGCCTCGGTAAGCCGGCCGGCGACATAGAGGTGATCACCGCGGTGGGCGCCCAGGAGGCCGCCGAGAGCCTGGCCGCCGGCCCGTTCCACTGCGTCGTGCTCGAGATCGACATGCCGCGCGACGAGGCCATCCGCTTCCTGCAGGCGATGGACGGCGACACCGCGCTCTCCACGGTGCCGGTGCTCGCCCACAACAGCCGCCGCCTGGACGTCTCCCAGGAGCAGCAGCTGCAGTTCCTCGCCCGGATGCGTCCGCTGGAGCTGATCTCCAGCCTGGACGAGCTGCGGGAGCGGATCACCCTGCACCTGTCGGCGGAGGAGCCCGGCGACGTCCTGCCCCTGGTACGCCAGGAGGAGAACCGGCGGCCCGCCGAGCGGACCGTGGCCGGCAGCCTCGCCGGGCGGACCGTGCTGGTCGTGGACGACGACGCCCGCAACCTGTACGCGCTCAGCGGCATCCTGGAGCTCCAGGGCATCGAGGTGCTGCACGCCGAGAACGGCCGCAAGGGCATCGAGTCGCTGCACACCCACCCGGAGATCGATCTCATCCTGATGGATGTGATGATGCCGGAGATGGACGGGTACACGGCCACCAGCGCGATCCGCCAGGACCCGCGCTACACGGACCTGCCGATCATCGCCGTGACCGCCAAGGCCATGCCCGGTGACCGGGAGAAGTCCCTGGCCTCGGGGGCCAGCGACTACGTGACCAAGCCCGTGGACGCCAACGACCTGATCGCCTGCATCGAGCGCTGGCTGTCCGACTGACAGTGGTGCGGGGCGCCGCGCGCCCCGCACCGTCCGCCCACGACCAGGAAAGCCCCGCACCCGCCAGCCGTCCACCGCCGACCGAGGAGTCAGCACCACCGTGAGCACTCCCGACAACTCCGCGCACCCCGTGCGGGCGGACGAACTCGTCGCCGGGGAGGGGTCGCGCGTACCCGCTGCCAGGACGGGGCACGACACGCAGCACGTCGCCGGTCCGGACGCCGAGGGCGGGGGCATGGGCCGGCTCGCCGCCACGGTGGCGCGGCTGCGCGACGAGATCCGCGCCGCGCAGGCCGCGGCCGACGGCCGGGCGCTGATCGAGCTCGCCAAGGGCGTCCTGATCGAGCGGCTGGGCTGCGGGCCGACCGCGGCCGGCCGTCAGCTGGCGGCCCTCGCCGAGGAGTCGGGGCTCTCCCAGCTGGAGCTGGCGGCGGACATCGTCAACCAGGCGGCCCGCGACCACGTCACCGAGGTCGCCGCCGACTTCGTCCGCCGCGCCACCGGCCAGGACGACGAGGCGGACCAGGACGTCCTCGAGGCCGAGGACGCCGCCGCGGTCGCGGTCCGGCTGCGCACCGCCGAGAGCGGCGCGGCGGCCGCCGGGGACACCCAGGCCGTCGCCGAGTCGCTGCTGGAGCACGCGCTGACCCCGCTGGGCGCCACCGCGGTGGCCGTCTGGGCGGCCGGCGCCGACGCCTCGCTCTCCCTGGTCGGTCACGCCGGCTTCGCCGCGGACGAGGCGGGCCGGTGGCGCTACGTCCCTCCGGGCGTCTGCACGCTGGCCCGGCAGGCGCTCACCGAACGCGACACCGTGTGCGCCGAGAAGCAGCCCTCCTCCGCGCTGCCCTCCATCGGCTGGTCCCACAACCCGCGCGGCGGGCGGATCGCCGTGCCCGCCGGCACCGGGGGCCGGGTCCACGGCATCCTGGAGATCTGCTGGCCCGAGCCGCTCGGTCCGCAGCCCCCGCAGATCATGCGGCAGGTCGAGGCGCTGGCCGAACTGTGCGCCCACACCCTCGAGGGCGGCCCGGGCTCCGTCGCCACCCCCGCGCCCGACACCTGGCAGACGCCGCAGGACCTGACCGAGTTGGTCGACCTCGCCGAGGGCCTCTACGACCCGGCACTGGTCCTCACCCCGCACCTGTGGCCGGACGGCCGGCTCGCCGACTTCCGCATCCACCACGTCAACAGCCGGTTCACCGACCCGGCGGGCCGGCCCCGCAACGCGGTCGGCGGCACCCTGCTGCTCGAGTCGTACCCGCTCGCCATGGGGGAGAGCGGCCTCTTCGAGAAGATCGAGCGGGTCTACGCGACCGGCGAGGCGTTCCGCTCGCGGCGGATGACGCTGACCACCCTGGTCGACCAGGTGCCGCTGGACACCATCGTCGACGTCAGCGTCAGCCGGCACGGCAACAGCGTGCTGCTGATCTGGCGCGTCGAGGACGACACCGCGCGGCTGGCCAACCTGCTCCAGCACGCCCAGCGGCTCGGCCGGATCGGCGGCTTCGAGGAGAACGTCCTCAGCGGCGAGATCGTCTGGAACGACCAGCTCTTCGACCTCTACGGCCTGCCGCACACCTCCCGCCCGGTGCCGCTGGAGGAGATGGCGGCGCACGCCCACCCCGACGACGCCGTGTCCATCGGGCGCTTCGTCCGCGCCGTGCTGCACCACCGCAGGCCCGCCTCGGCCGCCTTCCGCCTGCAGCGGCCGGACGGCATCACCCGGCACATCCGGGTGGTCGCCGAGCCCGTCCTCGACGAGGACAACCGGCTGCGCTCGGTGCGCGGCGCCTACCAGGACATCTCGGCGCAGCACTGGACCGAGGTCGCGCTGGCCGCCACCCGCGACCAGCTCGCCCACACCGAGCAGCAGGCCGCCGAACGCAACCGGCTCACCCTGCAGCTCCAGCACGCGATCATGCCGCCCAGCCACTCCGGCATGGACAGCCCCGGCCTGCAGGTCGCGGTCCGCTACCGGCCGGCCGAGTCGGAGTCGATGGTCGGCGGCGACTGGTACGACGTGGTGGTGCTGCCCTCCAAGCAGGTCATGCTGTGCGTCGGCGACGTCGCCGGCCACGGCATCGAGGCCGCCACCAGCATGGTCGTGCTGCGCAACGCCATGCGCGGGCTCGCGGTCACCGGCGCCGGTCCCGGCCAGCTGCTGGCCTGGCTGAACATCGTCGCGCACTACCTCACCGAGCACGTCACGGCGACCGCCGTCTGCGGCCTGTACGACCCGGAGACCCGCACGCTGCGCTGGGCCCGCGCCGGGCACCTGCCGCCGGTCCTGATCCGCGGCGAGCAGGCCTCCCCGCTGCAGCCGGCCGGCGGCATCCTGCTGGGCGCCCTCTCCGAGGCGACCTACGAGGAGGCGGAGCTCCAGCTGGACGTCGGTGACACGCTGCTGATGTACACCGACGGCCTGGTCGAGCGCCGCGACGAGTCGGTCCAGGACTCGCTGACCCGGCTGCTGACCAACGCCCGCAAGCCCAACCTCAACCTGGAACAGCGGCTGGACGGACTGCTGACCCACAGCAAGTCCGACACCGACGACGACACCTGCATCATCGGCATCCGGGTCGTCTGACCGCCCGGGCCGCCCGGCCGCCGGACCCCGCGCGGGGGCCCGGCGCCCGTCGTCAGCGCGCCGCCATCGACGCCAGGGCGGTGAGCCCCGCCGCGCAGGCCACGGTGGCGCAGGCGGCCCCCGCGTGGCGGCGCAGCAGGGTGCGCCGCAGGTCCTCGTAGCGTGCCTCGTACTCCTCGCGCAGCCGCTCGGCGCGCTCGGCGGTGTCCTTCAGCAGACGCCGGGTCAGGCCGATGCGCAGCAGCACGTACTGCCGTGCCACCTCCTCCGCCTGCGCCCCGGTCAGCCACGGCAGGCGGGCGCACAGGGTCTCGGCCTCCTCGCGCGCGCTCTCGCGGTGGGCGTGGGCGATCAGGTAGCCCTCCATCTCGACGGCCGGCGAGATCTCGCCGCCGCCCTGCTGCGCGGGGGTCACGTCCTCGACCCCCGGTGGCTCGCCGCGTCCAGGACGTCCCTCTTGCCGTCGTTCTCGTCCTCGTCGAAGGCGGCCAGGTCCGGGTGGTGCAGGTCGAACGCCGGCGACTCGGAGCGGATGCGGGGCAGGGTCTCGAAGTTGTGGCGCGGCGGCGGGCAGGAGGTGGCCCACTCCAGCGAGCGGCCGAAGCCCCACGGGTCGTCCACCGTGATCCGCCGCCCGTACCTGGCCGTCTTCCAGACGTTGTAGAGGAACGGCAGCGTCGACAGGCCGAGCAGGAACGCGGCGATCGAGGAGACCGTGTTGAGGGCGGTGAAGCCGTCGGCGGCCAGGTAGTCGGCGTAGCGACGGGGCATGCCCTCCGCGCCCAGCCAGTGCTGCACCAGGAAGGTGCCGTGGAAGCCCACGAACAGCGTCCAGAAGTGCACCTTCTCCAGCCGCTGGTCCAGCATGGTGCCGGTCATCTTCGGCCACCAGAAGCTGAAGCCGCCGAACATCGCGAACACCACGGTGCCGAACACCACGTAGTGGAAGTGCGCCACCACGAAGTAGGAGTCGGTGACGTGCCAGTCCAGCGGCGGCGAGCCCAGGATCACGCCGGTGAGGCCACCGAAGAGGAAGGTGACCAGGAAGCCCACCGCCCACAGCATCGGCGGCTCGAACGACAGGGAGCCCTTCCACATGGTGCCGATCCAGTTGAAGAACTTCACCCCGGTGGGCACGGCGATCAGGAAGGTCATGAAGGAGAAGAACGGCAGCAGCACACCGCCGGTGGCGAACATGTGGTGCGCCCACACCGCGACCGACAGGCCGGTGATGGCGATGGTCGCCCCGACCAGACCCATGTAGCCGAAGATCGGCTTGCGGGCGAAGACCGGGATGATCTCGCTGATCACCCCGAAGAACGGCAGCGCGATGATGTACACCTCGGGATGGCCGAAGAACCAGAACAGGTGCTGCCACAGCAGCGCCCCGCCGTTCGCCGCCTCGAAGACGTGGGCGCCGAACTTGCGGTCCGCCTCCAGCACGAACAGGGCGGCGGCCAGGACCGGGAAGGCCAGCAGCACCAGCACCGAGGTGAGCAGCACGTTCCAGGTGAAGATCGGCATCCGGAACATGGTCATGCCGGGGGCCCGCAGGCACAGGATCGTGGTGATGAAGTTGACCGCGCCCAGGATGGTGCCGAAGCCGGACAGCGCCAGCCCCATGATCCACAGGTCGCCGCCGAGGTAGCCGGTGCGCCGGATGCCGCTGAGCGGCGTGTACGCCGTCCAGCCGAAGTCCGCGGTGCCCTGCGGCGTGAGGAAGCTGCTGAGCACGATCAGGCTGCCGAAGAGGAACAGCCAGAAGGAGAACGCGTTCAGCCGCGGGAAGGCGACGTCGGGGGAACCGATCTGCAGCGGCATGATCGCGTTGGCGAAACCGGCGAAGGTGGGCGTCGCGAAGAGCAGCAGCATCATCGTGCCGTGCGTGGTGAACGACTGGTTGTACTGCTCGTTGGAGATCAGCTGCAGGCCCGGCCGGGCCAGCTCGGCCCGCATCAGCAGCGCCAGCAGGCCGGCCAGCAGGAAGAAGACGAACGAGCTGATCAGGTAGAGATGACCGATCTTCTTGTGGTCGGTCGTCGTCAGCCAGGAGACCACCACGCGGCCCGCCCTGCGGCGGCCCGCCACGGGTACCGGGGCAACAGGTTCTTCGGTGTGGGACGCCATCGGTCTCCTCGGTCGGTGGCGTGCGGCGCGCTCGACGCGCTCGACGCCTGGGCACGGGTGGACGAGCCCGGCGGCGCCGAGGACGTCGTCGCCCTGCCGTGGTGGCCGCGGCGTCACCGGTCCAGCGGAAGATAGCCGCGCCGGCGGGGCGTCACCGCGCGTCGCCTCCGGGTCCCAGGGCCGAACGGGGGCATGAAACACCCGTGAGGGTGAGGGGAGACCGTGGCCGGTGACGGCCCTGCACGCGGGCGCCCCGGCCCGTGCGGTCCGCCGCCGGGCCGCGGGACGGGACAGGTCAGCGGGCGGCCACCGTCACACCCAGGGCCTGCGCGAAGGCCGGGGCGAGGTCGAGGAGTTGAGCCTGGTCGATGGTGGCGCCGCGCAGCGCCTCCACACCGTCGGCGATGCCCAGCGACGCCGCGCCGCGCAGGTCCACCCCGCGCATGCGGGCGCGGCGCAGCCGGACCCCGTCGAGGACGGTTCCGGGGAAGGACACGTCGGTCAGCGTCGCCTCGCCGAAGTCCACGTCGCGCAGCAGGCAGTCCTCGAACCGGACCTCGCGCAGCGCCGCGGAACGCCAGTTGACCGAGTCCAGCTTGCAGTGCGAGAAGGTCACCCGGCGCAGGGTCGTGCCGAACGCCTGCACCCCGGCCAGCATGCCGGACAGCACCGAGACGTCCATCCACGAGGACTCGGCCAGGTCGGTGCCCACCCAGCGCACCGTGTGGCACCACACGTCGTCGAACCGCGCCCGCCGCATCCGCCCGCCCTCGAACGCCACCGACGTGAAGGCGCACTCGACGAACCGCGCACCGCCCGCCCGGGGTTCCGGGAACTCCCGGTCGTCGGCGTGCACGGTGTCGTAGGTCCCTTCCGTCTCCAGCTCGCCGCGCAACGGCTCCAGGTGGCGCGCGTAGGGAAGTTCGGCGAGCTCACGGGGGACGGCCGGCACGGGGCACCTCGCAGGGGTTCGGGGGAGGGGGGCCGACTCTACCGCCGGCGGGATTGACGGGCGCGTTCCTGGTCACTCGCAGGGCACGACCGCCCGACTCCTTCTTCACGTGAGGCGCCCGCATGACCGAGCAGTCCGCCCCGACCACCCGGCCGCAGTCCGTCGCGGACCTCGACACCGCCGAACTCGGCGGCGAGAACAGCATCCTGGCGCGCCAGCGCCGCGACCACGACGAACTCGACCGGATGATGAACGCCTACGAGCAGGCGGCGACCGACGGCCCGGAGCGCGACGAGCTCTGGAGGTCCATCGTCCAGCTGGTGTTCAGCCACGCCTTCGCCGAGGAGACCGTGCTGTGGCCGCTGCTGCGGCGGGTGTCCGACGACGGCGAGGCGCTGACCGCGGTGGTCGAGGAGGAACACCAGGCCGTCAACGAGCTGGTCGCCAAGGTCGAGGAGGCGGACCCGGCCGACCCCCGCCGCGCGGAGTGGATCGCCGAGGCGTTCGCCCTGATCCGCCAGGACATCCGCGACGAGGAGGACGAACTGCTGCCCCTGCTGCGGGCCGCCCTCGACGACCGGCGGCTGCGCCAGGTCGGCGCGTCCTGGGACGCGGTCCGGCGCGGCGCGCCCACCAGGCCGCACCCCGGCATCCCCCGGCGCCCGCCGGGCAACGCCGTGCTCGGCGTCCCGCTCAGCGGCTACGACCGGCTGCGTGACCTCGGCGCCCGCCGCCCGGGCGTCCTCGCCGGGGCGGCCCTCTCGGTCACCGGCGCGGCCCTGCTGGCGGCGCGGGCCCGGCGGTCGGGGCGCTGACCGCCCTGGCCGTTCCCGGCCGTTTCGAACCCGTCCGTCCCGGTACCCCACCGCTGACAGGACGGACACCGGACGCACTGCCGAGAGGACCGAATGAAGAAGATCATGTGGTTTCCCGTGCTCGCCGCCGGGGCCGTGGCGGTGCGCAAGGCCCGCAGCAGGAAGGCCGGGGACGGCCGGCCAGGTGACCGGTGGCTGACCGTCACCGTCAACCGGCCGCCCGAGGAGGTGGGGTCGAAGGGTGAACTGCCGCCCCCGCTGGACGCCTTCGCGACCCGGATCGACGTGGAGATCCGCACCGCGCCCGGCGACCGCGGGACCGAACTGGCGGTGCGCGCCAAGAAGCGGCCCTCCGCCCTCGCGACGTCCCTGCCGGGGCGGCTGGCCGCCCAGGACCCCCGCCAGGAGCTGCGGGTGGCGCTCCGGGAGGCCAAGTCGCTGCTGGAGACCGGCGAGGTGATGCGGCCGGACGCGCCGCCCACCACCCACGACCGGCCGGGCGGCAAGGTCATCGCACTGGCGAGCCGGAGGTCCGGCGGGGAGGGAGTGCTGTGAAGGCCCTGTGCTGGGAAGGCGTCAACGAGCTGGCCGTCGAACAGGTCCCCGAACCGGAACTGCGCAACGACCAGGACATGATCGTGCGGCTGCTGGCCGGCACGACCTGCGGGTCCGACCTTCACCTGATCGGCGGCTACATCCCCGCCATGCGGGCCGGCGACGTCATCGGTCACGAGTTCGTCGGCGAGGTGGTGGAGACCGGGCGCGGGGTCCGGAAGCACAAGCCCGGCGACCGCGTGGTGGTCTGCTCCTTCATCGGCTGCGGGCGGTGCTGGTACTGCGCCAACGACCTGTGGTCGCTGTGCGACAACACCAACACCAACCCGGGCATCGGCCAGGCACTCTTCGGCTACGAGACGGGCGGCATCTTCGGCTACTCGCACGCCATGGGCGGACTGCGGGGCAGCCACGCGGAGTACGTCCGCGTCCCCTTCGCCGACCACGGGGCCTTCCCCGTGCCCGAGGACGTCGACGACGTCAGCGCCCTGTTCGTCTCCGACTCCGTGCCGACGGGGTGGATGGGCGCGGACCTCGGCGGCGTGAAGCCGGGCGACGTCGTCGCCGTCTGGGGCTGCGGGGCGGTCGGGCAGATGGCCGCGCGGGCCGCCCTCCTCAAGGGGGCCGAGCGGGTCATCTCCATCGACCGGATCCCCGAACGGCTGGCCATGACGGAGCGGTACATCGGGTCCGAGACCATCGACTACACCCGCACCGACGTCGCCGCGGAGCTGCGCGAGCGCACCGGCGGGCGCGGGCCGGACGTCTGCATCGAGGCGGTCGGGCAGGAGGCCCACAGCGACGGCATCGGGCACCTCTACGACAAGGTCAAGCAGCAGCTGCGGCTGCAGACGGACCGGCCGACGGCCGTGCGGCAGGCGATCCACGCCTGCCGCAAGGGCGGCACGGTGTTCGTCCTGGGCGTCTTCGCGGGGGCCGTCGACAAGTTCCCGCTCGGCGCGATCGTCAACAAGGGCCTGACGTTGCGCGGCGCGCAGATGCACGGGCAGCGGTACATCCCGATGCTGCTGGAGAAGGTCGCCGCGGGGGAGATCAGCACCGCGCACCTCGCGACGCACACGGTGCCCCTGGACGAGGCGCCGCGCGCCTACGACCTCTTCAAGCACAAGGAGGACGGCTGCGTCCGAGCGGTGATCCGCCCCTGACCCCTCCACGCCCCGCCCCCGCACGCCCCCTCATGACCCGCCGCCCGCATCCCCGCGGGCGGCGGGTCAGGTGGCGGTGGGGCGGGGCCGGAGGCCGGTGGTGAGTGCGGTGCGGCCCGCGGCGAGGACGCGGTGGGCGCGCGGGGTGGCGTCGGGGAGGTGCGCGGCGAGCAGGTCCAGGGTGGGGTCGAGGCTCTCCGCGGGGACACCGCGGGTGGTCAGGACGTCCGCCGTCCAGGAGACGAACGAGGTGAACAGCTCGTCGTCGTCGACGTACAGCGCCGCCGCGAGGTGGTCGACGACGTGCGCCACGTCCTCCGCGGTCCGCTCGCGCTGCACGTCGTCGTACGCCCGCATCGGCGGGAACCGGTCCTCCAGCGCCGCCAGCGTCTCCCGCACCAGCCGCTGCCTCGCCCGCGTCACCGTCGAGTACTCCTGGTCCGCCAGGTGCGGCAGGTCGTCGACCGGCCGGTGCGCCGGCCGCGGCAGACTCCCGGCCAGCCCCGACTCCAGCACCTCCGCCGCCCCCTGCGCGTTCGGCGCCCACCCGTCCGCGCCCAGCGTCCGCGCGTGCCGCCCGTCCGGCCCGAAGGCCCGCCCGCCCGCCAGGACGGGGAAGCCGGCCGCCTGACAGGCCGCCACCACCCGGTGCGCGGTGGGCAGGTGACGCGGCATCGAACAGGACAGCGCGACCGCCCGCGGCGCCGAGGCGTGCAGGTCGGCGACCAGATGCGGCGTCGGCACGTGCGCCCCGAGGAAACCGACGTCCCAGCCGCGCCGCCGCAGCACCTCCGCGACCAGCCGGGCCGGCAGGGAGTGCCACTCGCCGTCCACGCAGGCCACCGTGATCCGCCCGCGGTGCGGGGGCGGCGGCCGGTACGCCGGGTGGTGGGCGAGGGCCGCCATCACCCGCTCGTTGACGGCGGTGGCGGTGTGCTCCTGGGCCACGGTGATCCGGTTGGCGGCCCACTCCGCGCCGATCCGCTCCTGGACCGGCGCTATCAGCCCCAGCAGCACGTCCTCCACGCTGACGCCCGCGTCCACGGCGTCCAGCACGACACCGGACGCCGTGTACTCGTCGCCCTGGCGCAGGGCCTCCCAAAGGTCCTCGTGGACCTTCGCGGGGACCCGCTCCCACGGGCTGCCGCCGCCGTCCGTGCCGCCGTCCGCGCGGTGCTGTGTCGTCATGCTGCCGGGCCTTCCTCAGAAGCTGAGCGGTACGGGGCCCCGACGGCCACCACCGCGATGTCGTCGTGGTCACCGCCGCCGAGCCAGTCGGCGGCCAGCATGTGCACATGATCCACCAGGGCGTCGACCGGCATGCCGGCGCACCGCCGGAGCGCCGCCGACAGCCGCCCCTGGCCGAACATGTCGTCGCCCAGCGGGCCGCCGCGCGCCTCGGTGATGCCGTCGGTGAACAGCACGCACGTCTCGCCGGGCCGCAGCACGACCTCGGCGGTGGTGGAGCTGATGCTGCGGAACGCGCCGACCAGGGTGCCCCGGGTGGGGACCTCCTCCACCTCGCCCGAGCGGCGGACCACCACCGGTGGCATGTGCCCGGCACTGGTGACCCGCAGCCGCACCAGCGGACCGTCCCGCACCACCGAGGCGAGCGCCAGGGTGACGAAGCGCGGGTTGTCGGGCGCCAGCAGCGCGTCGTTGAGCAGGCCCAGCAGCCGCTGGTGGTCGCCGGAGAGCGGCAGCAGCGCCTGCAGGGTGTTGCGTATCTTGCCGGTCAGCACGGCGGCCTCCAGGCCCTTGCCGCACACGTCGCCCAGCACCACCAGCGTCTCGTCCTGCGGTCCGGGGCCGGGATGGACGTCGTAGAAGTCGCCGCCCACCCGCTCGCTGGCCCCCGAGGGCCGGTAGACGCCCGCGTACTCCACGCCGTGCACGGTGGACAGGTCGGGCGGCAGCAGATTGCGCATCAGGGTCGCGGTGATCGCCGCCTGCTCCGCGTGCAGCCGGGCCGCGGAGAGCGCGGCGCCGGCCCGGGTGGCGAACAGCCGCGCGAAGTCGGGCCCGGGACGGGCGTCGTCCGCGCCGTCGGAGGCTCCCGTGTCGAGCAGCAGCAGCGCCCCGGCGGGCACGCCCTGGCCGGGCAGCGGCGTCAGCGAGGCACGGGTCACCGGCCCGGCCAGCGCCTCGGGCACCGCCCAGGAGGGCAGCACCGACGGGTCCAGCGCGATCGTGGCGGGGGAGGGCAGGCGGCCCCGCAGCGCCTCGTCCAGGTCCGGCACGGCCTCGGGGTCCGCGCGCAGCACCTGGTGCGTGGTCACGCCGTCCGGACCGCACACGGCGACCGGCAGGCCGCGACCGAGCACCGGGGAGACCACCACCGCCGCGTCGGCCAGGTGCTCGGCCGCGAGCCGCGCGGTCAGCTCCATGCAGCGCTCGGGGTTCAGCGTCGCGAGCAGCGCCCCGGAGACCTCGTTGAGCACGGTGCCGACCCGGCGCTCCTCCGCCAGTCGGCGCTCGGCGCGGTGGCGGGCGGTCTCGTCGGTGAGCCACCAGGAGACGCCGCCGTCGTCGGTGAAGACCGCCAGGGCGGTGAACCAGCGGTCGCCCACCGGACCGCAGGCGGGAGGCTTGGGGTCGTCCGACGCGGCCGAGGTCCGGCAGGCGCGCTCGTGCGCCTTGACCAGCCAGGAGGGGGCCGCCTCACGCATCGGCACACCGGCCGCCGCCCGCGGGAGGAGCGCCGCAGCGGCCGCGTTGAGCGTGGCGAGCACCCCCATCGGGTCCGCGGTCAGGACGGGGAAGGGGGCGGTACGGGAAGCACCCCCGTCGAACACGGCGGCCCGGGGGGTTTCGTGGAGGGAACGCGAAGAGTCCACGGATCAGGGGCGCAACAGGTGGATCTGCGCGCCGACCGCCCTTCTGAACGACATTGGTCCTTCCACCATCCCCCGGGGCGGCGGACCGGGGCAAGTGTGGGCGGAGATGTGTGCGTTGTCACGGCCGTGGCCTGGTGCGCTGCCAGCGGGGACGCGCGTCGGGACCGCGCCGTCCGGCGACCGAGGCGCACCGGGGGCACACCCGGCGGACGCGGTCCGCGTCGCCACCGGACTCCGGGAAGGCGTCCTGCCACAGGACGCCGGAGAAGCGGGTCAGCTCCGAACGGCTGATGGACAGCCCGCAGACGGTCTGGTTGGTCCCCGGCTCCCACGCGTGCACCTCGCCCGCGGGAAGCCGGCGCCCGTCCTCCTCGTCGGTCCACCGGCCGGACGCCGCGACCGCGTACCGCTTCGGCTTCGGCACCGGTGTCACCTCCCCGTCACGGTGATCCGCAGGCCGCTGCGCGGCCGGGCCGGCACCCGGTGCAGGGAGATCCGCATGTCCTGGTCGGGCACCTCGTGGTCCAGCCGGGCCAGCCGCAGCGTCAGCGCCTCCAGCAGCGCGATGGTGACCGCCTCACCGGGGCACCGGTGGCCCGTGGCCGGGTCGCCGCCGCCCTGCGGCACCAGTTCGTCGCGCTCCACCGGCCGCTGCAGGAAGCGCTCGGGCCGGAAGACGAACGGGTCGCCCCACAGCTCCTCGTCGTGGTTCTGGCCGAACAGGTCGATGAGCACCATGGCGCCCTCGGGGACCGGCTCGCCCTGGAAGGAGACGTCCGCCGGGGCGCGTCCGCCGACGAACGGGGCGAACGGGTAGAAGCGCCGCAGCTCGTGGACGAAGGCGGCCAGGTAGGCGGCGTCGTCCGCCCACAGCCGGTCCCGGACGTCGGGCCGGTGGTGCAGCAGGTGGCCGGCGAAGGAGAGGAACCAGGTCACCGCGACCGTCGGACGCAGCACGTTGAGCAGCTCGACGCCGGCCACCCGCGGCTCCAGCAGCAGGCCGTCGGCGTCGCGGTGGCGGGCGATCACGTCGAGCGCGGAACCCTCCGGCGGGGACAGCGCGTCGTCGCGGACCTCCTCGACGACGCCGGCCGCCCAGAACTCGCGCCGGGCGCGGGCCCGCCGGGCCCGCCAGTGCCGCGGACCGGCGGTGGCGAAGCCGTCGACCATGGCCACCAGGTCCCGGGCGAGCGGACGGGCGTCCGCCTCCTCGAGCGGCACCCCCGCCCAGCGGCA
The DNA here is from genome assembly GCF_003112515.1 of Streptomyces fragilis. GTDB lineage: Bacteria > Actinomycetota > Actinomycetes > Streptomycetales > Streptomycetaceae > Streptomyces > Streptomyces fragilis. Next base: position 292,246 of record NZ_BEVZ01000002.1, read on the forward strand.
CACGCCCTTGGTGAGCACCACGGCCGCCTCGTCGAACAGCACGACCTCCTCGCGGCCCGCCCAGCCCGGCACCGCCTCCTCCCAGGCGTCGGCGACCCGCTCGGTGAGGTCGGCGACCTGCGCCGGGTCGGCCAGCAGGGACAGGAACATCGCCTTGCGCACCCGGTGGGCCTCCCCGTCCAGGGTGTGCACGGCGCCCTTGCCGAACAGCGTGCTCAGCACCGGCTCCGGAATCGCGGGGCCGCGCACCACGTGGCGCTCGTCGTAGACGAACCGGACGGCCTCCGGGCCGCGCAGCGCCACGGCGGGGCGGCCGGCCAGCCGGGTGCGCAACGGGACGCCGTGCCGGCGGACCAGGCCGGGCAGCCAGTCGTAGCCCTTCAGCAGCAGTGCGGCGGTGCGGTCGGCGAGCGGAGACGTATCGCGGGACATGGCGGGCGAGTGCCCTCCCACGGGGCCGGAAAACTCCCGGCCCGCCCGATCGGGTGTCCGGCGGCGTGAGGCGTCGGCCGTGCGGGTGAGAGTCGGCGTACCCGCGTCCGGGGTGGGCACCGGCCGTGCACAGGGCGGAAGCCGAAGGCCGGCGCCGCCGTGAGGAGGTGGTACGCGATGACCACGAACGACGCGCGTCAGGGCGGTGCCCGCGCACCGGTGCAGCGGGCCGCCCAGGCGGTGGGCCTGGTGTTCGTGCTGGTGGGACTCCTCGGGTTCATCCCCGGGATCACCACCCACTACGGCGACATGGAGTTCGCCTCGCACGAGTCGGGGGCGAAGCTGCTGGGCGTCTTCCAGGTCTCCATCCTGCACAACCTGCTCCACCTGCTCCTCGGCGTCCTCGGCCTGGCCCTGGCCAGGACCGTGCCGGCGGCCCGCGCGTACCTGCTCGGCGGCGGTCTGGTCTACCTGGCGCTGTGGATCTACGGCTTGGTGGTCGACCGGCACAGCGACGCCAACTTCGTGCCGCTGAACACCGCCGACAACTGGCTCCACCTGGGCCTGGGCCTGGGCATGATCGCCCTGGCCCTGGCCCTCACCCGCGGCGACGGCCGCGCGACGGGGACGCACCGGGCGGGCGGGACCGGGGGCGACGGCGGGGTGCGGCCGGCGCGCTGAGGGTTCGAGCGGCGCGAAGGGGTGACTCGCGAGGGGACAGCCCGGCACCCCGCACGGAGGAGGACCCCGTCATGCCCGACCCGAAGGACCACGAGGCCGACGGCGACGCCGACAGGACGCCGCTCGAGGAGGTCACGGGGGAGCGGGACGTCACCCCCGAGGAGGAGCACCGGGACGACGCCCCCGACACCTCCGCCCCCGACGACCCCTCGTCCGACTGACCCGGCCGGCCCGACTGACCCGGCCGGCCCGACCGGTCCGGCACGATCCGAGCCCCCGAGCCGCCCCACCGGCCGGGGGCTTCCCCATGCCCCACGTCCCCGGGGCACGAACGGGACCGCCCGCCGGCGCACTCGGGCGCGGGCGGGCGGTGAGAGGGGCGCGGCAGGGATCAGCGGCCGGTGCTGCCGCCGGTGGTGCGGCGGCGGGCCTGCGAGGGGCGGCTGCGGCGACCGCGGCGGGAGGCCACCGACCGCGAGGCCGGGGCAGCGGCGGGCGGCGCCTGGATGACGACCGGGACACCGGACGGCGCCTGGGCGCCGGTGATCCGGGTCAGCTCCGCCTCGCCCGAGCGGACCCTGGCGATCTGCGGGGTGATGCCGGCGTCGGCCATCAGCCGGTCCATGTCCCGGCGCTGGTTCGGCAGCACCAGCGTCACGACGGTGCCCGACTCGCCCGCCCGCGCGGTGCGGCCGCCACGGTGCAGGTAGTCCTTGTGGTCGGCCGGCGGGTCCACGTTCACGACCAGGTCCAGGTTGTCGACGTGGATGCCGCGCGCCGCAACGTTCGTGGCGACCAGCACGTTCACCAGGCCGTCCTTGAACTGGGCCAGCGTCCGCGTCCGCTGCGGCTGCGACTTGCCGCCGTGCAGCGCCGAGGCCCGCACGCCCACCGACAGCAGGTGCTTGGTGAGCCGGTCCACCGCGTGCTTGGTGTCCAGGAACATGATCACGCGACCGTCGCGGGCGGCGATCTCCGTGGTCGTGGCGTGCTTGTCGGCGTCGAAGACGTGCAGCACGTGGTGCTCCATCGTGGTGACCGCGCCCGCCGACGGGTCCACCGAGTGGACCACCGGGTCGTGCAGGTAGCGGCGCACCAGCAGGTCCACGTTGCGGTCCAGGGTGGCGGAGAACAGCATCCGCTGCCCGTCCGGGCGCACCAGGTCCAGCAGCGCGGTGACCTGCGGCATGAAGCCCATGTCGGTCATCTGGTCGGCCTCGTCGAGGACCGTGATCGAGACCCGGTCCAGCCGGACGTCGCCGCGGTCGATGAGGTCCTTCAGACGGCCCGGGGTGGCCACCACGACCTCCGCGCCGCCGCGCAGCGCGCTCGCCTGGCGGCCGATCGACATGCCGCCGACCACCGTGGTGAGCCGCATCCGCAGGGCGTGCGCGTACGGGGTGAGCGCGTCGGTGACCTGCTGGGCCAGCTCACGGGTGGGCACCAGGACCAGGCCCAGCGGCTGACGGGACTCGGCGCGCTGCCCCGCGAGGCGGGCCAGCAGGGCCAGGCCGAAGGCCAGCGTCTTGCCGGAGCCGGTGCGGCCGCGGCCCAGGACGTCACGCCCGGCCAGCGAGTTCGGCAGCGTGGCCGCCTGGATCGGGAACGGAGCCGTGACGCCCTGCGCCGTCAGCGCGGACAGCAGCGCCGCCGGCAGGTCCAGCTCGGCGAACGCCTCCACGGCCGGCAGCGCCGGGGTGATGGTGGCGGGCGGCGCGAACTCGGCGGAACGGGCCGGCGAGGAGGGACGACGGGTGCCGCCCTTGCGGGACGGGGCGCCCTGACGGCCGCCGCCGGAGCCGGAGCCCTGCGAACGGAAACGGCCGGCGCCGCGGGCGGAGCCGCCCGAGCCGCCGAAACCGGCCGCGGTGCGGCGGTCGGGACGCGAGCCGTTGGAACGTGTGGTGCGGTTCATGCGGAACCTTCCTCGATGCGGCACACGTATCGAGGAATTCCCCCGGGCGGATGAACGCCATGCGGGTATTCGCAATACTGAGCCGGTGAACGGGCGAAACAGGGCCGGCCGGAAAAAGGGCGGGCGACTGCGCCGAAAGAATGAGCCGGACGGGTGGACGGGAGGCGCACCTCCGTCATGGGTTCGTCCGTGCGGTGCGGGCGGCGGCGTGAGGCCGGGCCGCCCGGTGGTGCCGGAAAGCACGGGACTGGGGCCCGCACCCCAAAGTGTGCGGGCCCCAGTCCGTCGTACGCGCGTCGGCGTCAGGCAGGAACGATGTTCTCGGCCTGCGGGCCCTTCTGGCCCTGCGTGACGTCGAAGTTCACCTTCTGGCCCTCCTGAAGCTCACGGAAGCCGGAGGTGGCGATGTTCGAGTAGTGGGCGAAGACGTCGGGGCCGCCGCCGTCCTGCTCGATGAAGCCAAAACCCTTTTCCGAGTTGAACCACTTCACGGTGCCAGATGCCATATTGAATCTCCTTCTGGGGCAGTGCCCGGATCCACACCGTGTGGAACCGGAGTCGCTGCGATGATTTCCCGTCCGGAGATCTCCGGCAAGCGGTGAGACCGCCGAAAACAAAAAGAGTGCTCGTCGACGAAAGGGTCGGAAGAGCACTCGAAGCCTCTGGGAACCAAAACTGCAACTTCTGTGACCGTAGCACAGGTGCAGGGCCGGTGGGTCGGTGGCGGTGCCGGGAGTGACCGGGGTCTCTCCCGTGTCGCCCGCCCCCGTGGTGTGATGACCGGCGGGAAACGGCGGGTGGGACGCCCGCGGGGGAGGAGCGGCGCGGTGGGACCGGCGGATCTGCTGACGGCCACGGGAGTGTGCCGGAGTTACGGGGAACGGGTCGCGCTGCGCGCCGTCCGGCTGGTCGTCCGGCGCGGAGAACGCGTCGCCCTGATGGGGCCGAACGGGTCGGGCAAGTCCACCCTGCTGCGGATCGCCGCCGGACGCGACCGGCCCGACGCCGGGACGGTCACCTTCGACGGCGCGCCGATGAGCGAGAACGACCCGCGGGTGCGGGCCCGGGTGGCAGTCGTCGCCGACACGCCGAGCTGGTACCCGGACCTCACCGTGCGCCAGCACCTGGAGCTGGTGGCCGTCGCCCACGGCGTGGAACGGGAGGGGATCGACACGGCTCTGCGCGCACTGCGCCTTCACGCGCACGGCGGGTCCGTCCCCGGCGCGCTGTCCTCGGGGCAGCTGCAGTCGCTGCTGCTGGCAGCCGCGCTGCTCCGGCCGCGCGACCTGCTGGTGCTCGACGAGCCGGAACAGCGGCTCGACCCCGGCGCCCGGCGCCGCCTGGCCGGCATGGTGCGCGCCGAGGGCGCGCGCGGCACGGCCGTCCTCTACGCGACCCACCACCGCGAGCTGGCGGGTGCCGCGGACCGCGTGGTGCTGATGGAGGACGGGGCGGTGGTCGCGGACGGTCCCGCGGACGAGGTGCTCGCGACGGTGGAACGGTGAGCGGCGGGCCGCCCGTGACTCCGCGTGCCCGGCCCCCGGAGCGGAAGGAGACGCCGCACGAGGACCGGACGGCCGAGGTCCTGGCCTGGCTGAGGGCGCGGCGCGGCGCGGAGCGCGGACGGCGGTTCGTCTCCCGCGCCTACACCGCGCTGGTGCTGCTCGCCGGGTGGTACGGCCTCTTCCTGGCGGGGCTGCTCGCCGAGGTGCGGCAACGGCCGTTCGCCGCGCACGCCGCCGTGGTCGAGGCGGCGCTGCCCGCGGGTCTCGTCGCGGTGGCCGCCGCCGCCCTGTGGGCGGCGCTGCGCGACGCGCTCTGGCGGGGCCCGGTCACGCCGCCCGGACCGGACGTGGACTGGCTGCTGGCCCTGCCGGTGCGGCGGCGGGCGGTGCTGCTGCCGTGGTTCGGGCTGTCCGCCGCTCTCTGGGCGGCCGCCGCGCTGCTGCTGGGAGTCGCCGGGGCGGCCGTGCTCGCGGCGACCGGTCAGGGCGCCCTGGGGCCGCTGACGGCCGCCTGCGCCGGCGCCGCCGTCTGCACGGCCCTGTGGGCCGTCGCCGCCGCGGCGGTGGTCCAGCGTTCGCGCCGGGCGGCGGACGCCGTGCACCGCGCCACCCCGTGGGCGGTGGCGGCCCTGCTGTCGGCGGGCGCCCAGGCGGTCGCCGCGGCGCTGGGGAGCAGGGCGCGGTGGCTGGAGACGGCGGAACTGTGGTCCGGGCCCTGGGGCTGGGCCGCGCAGCCGGTCGTGGCGGCGGCGGGAGGCAGGGCCCCGCTGTGGCCGGTGGCGGTGTTCCTCCTCCTGTCGGTCACGGCCGGCGCGCTGTGGCTCGCCGTGCGGTGCCTGGGGGGCATCCCCGCGGAGACGCTGCGGGTCCGGGCCGGGGCCGCGGGTGGTGTGCTGGCCGGAGTGCTCGCGGCGGACCCGCGGGTGGTGCGCCTGGCTGCGGCCCGCGCGCGGGAGGCCCGGGGCCGGGGGAGGACCGCCCGGTGGGCCGGGCGGCTCGCCGCTCCGCGCTCCCCGCGTCTGCTGACGGTCTGGCGGGACGCCGTGGCCCTGGCGGCAACGCCGCGGCGGACCGCCTCGGCGGTGGCCCTGCTGGGCGGAGCCGTCGCCTGGGCAGCGGCCGCCGCGGCGGGCGGCGCCGGACCGCCGGCCGCCGCGGCGGGCGGCGCCGGACCGCCGGTGACGGCGGCCGCGGCCGTACCGGCCTACGCGGCGGCCGCCCGGCTCCTGGAACCGGCCCGGCTGGACGGGGACGATCCCCGCCGGGCCGCCTGGTCACCGCGGCCGTTCGAGCGGACCGTGGTGGCGCACGCGGTGGTGCCGACGGCCGTGCTGACGGTGGCGGGGGCGGTCGTCGCGCTGGTGACGGGCGGACCCTGGACGCCGGCGGTCGTCGCCGCGGCGGTGTCGGTGATGGTGGCGGCCGGGCTGGTGAGCGCCTACCGCCCGCCCACCCGCGTCGCGCTGCTGTACGGGTCCGCCGCGCTGACCGGAGCCGGGCCGGGACTGGCCCTGCTGTGGAACGCGGCGGGACCTCTGGCGGGCGTCGCCGCGGTGACCGTGCTCCTCGGCGGCGCCGGTGATCCGGGCGCCGGGCGGATGACGGCCTGCTGGGCGGTCACGGCGGTCCTGCTGCTGTGGGCCCGGCGCCGGGCGGCGGCGCTGGTCCGGCCGTGAGAGCGGAACGGCTCCGGCAGGGGAACGGGACAGCTCGACGCGACCGGGCGCGTCACCGAGGTGGTGGACGATGATTGACGATCGGTAAGTCATAACAGCAAGAAGCGCGGCGTGACCGGAGAAGGCCGATACCGGCCCTTGCCGGGGGCGGGGCGGCGGTCCTACGTTCCGGGCGTCGCGTTCCGCGGCGTCCCCCCGTCCCGAGGAGCAACGTGTCCCTGCTCAGACGCCTCCCCGCCCTGATCGCCGTCGTGCTGCTCTCCCTCACCGGTCTCTCCGCCTCCCCGGCGCAGGCCGCCGCGGGCGCGGTCGCCGCCGCCCCCAACTTCAAGGCGCCCTACCCCTGCGGGCAGCGCTGGACGTACAGCCACCACTCCGCCGAGGTGCGCCGCGCCCTGGACTTCGTCCGTGCCGACGGCGGCGCCACCGCCGGCACCCCGGTCCTCGCCTCCGCCGCGGGCACGGCCACCCGCTACTACCAGGCGAGCGGCGCCGGCAACTACATCGTCATCGACCACGGCGGCGGCTGGCGCACCTACTACTTCCACCTCGCGGCGTACTCCGTGCCCAGCGGCGCCTACGTCGGCCAGGGCCAGCAGATCGGCACCACGGGCTCGACCGGGAACTCCTCGGGGGCCCACATCCACTACGAGCAGCTGTACAACGGCACCGGGCAGAACATCGTCATCAACGGCGTCGGGCTGTCCTACCCGGGCTCCTACAACCAGGCCTACCTGACCAGTGACAACGGCTGCGGGGGGAGCGGCGGCGCCGCCTTCACCACCTGGGGGAGCGGGGTCAACGTCCGCGCCGACGCGCGGCTGAGCGCCCCGGTGGTCGCCACCCTGGGCGGGCCGACCGCGGTGTGGGTGGTCTGCCAGAAGCAGGGCGACACGGTCAACGCGGAGGGCTACACCAACAACTGGTGGAGCAAGCTGCGCGACCAGAACGGCTTCGTGTCCAACATCTACATCGACCACCCGTCGGCCCAGTTGCCGGGCGTTCCGCTCTGCTGACCGTGCGGGTGCGGTGAGCCGGCGGTGTCCGGACGGGCCGGGTGTTGGTCCGTCCGGACGCCCACCGGTGGCGTGGGCCGCGGTCAGCCGTTCCGCTGGGATCAGGCGCGACCGAACCCCAGCGAGGAGCCGAGACGTGATGACCACCTGGACCCGCACCGAACTCGCGGGCATCGGCGAAGCGGAAGAACTCGAGATCGCCTCCGTCGGCGAGGACGGCGCACTGAGCGACTGGCGCACCATCTGGGTGGTCCGCGACGGCGACGACGTCTACGTCCGGTCGGTCTACGGCCCCGGCTCCCGCTGGTACCGGGGCACCCGGGCCCGCCACCAGGGCCGCATCCGGGCGGGCGGCGTGGAGAAGGACGTGACGGTCGTCGACGCCGATCCCCGGCTCAACGACCGCGTGGACGCCGCCTACTACGCCAAGTACGAGGCCTATCCGGCCTCGCTGGAGACCATCCTGACCGAGCCGGCCCGCTCGACCACCATGCGGCTGGACCCCCGCGAGTGACGGCGGGGTCCGGCTCCGCCGGACTCAGGCCCTCGGGGCCTTCGGGGCCAGGAACTCCGCGGCGCCGCGCACCCGGGTGCGCAGCAGACGCCCGGTGGCCCCGCCGTCCAGGCGGACGTCCGCCGGGCCCGCGTCCTCGCTGTCCGCGCGCCGGCCGGCCGGCACCGCCGCCGGGTCGAGGCCGTCGCGGCGGGCGATCAGGAGGCCGAGTTCGTGGCGGCTGACCGCGTCGGGTCCCGCGACGTGGAAGGTCCCCGCGTGCGTCGGCTCCGCCAGTTCCAGGAGTGCCGCGGCGAGGTCCGCGACGTGGACCGGGCAGCGGACCTGGTCGGTGAAGAGCACGCCGGCCCGGCGTCCGGCGGCCAGGTCGTGCACCAGCCGCTCGTGCACGGAGTCGCCGTCGCCGAGGATCAGCGAGGTGCGGACCACCGCCGCCGCGGGCGTGAGCAGACGGACGGCGGTCTCGGCCGCGGCCTTCGCCGCCCCGTACGGGGTGGTGGGGTCAGGACGGGCGTCCTCGTCGTAGTGGACCCGGGCGCCGGAGAAGACCGCGTCGCTGGACACGTGCACCAGCCGCAGGCCCCGCTCCGCGGCGGCCATGGCGACCCGGACGGCGCCCTCCGCGGTGACGCCCCAGTCCCCTTTGCGGTAGGCCGCGTTGACCACGGTGTCCGGGCGCGCCTCGTCCAGCACCCGGTCGAGCCGGGCCGCATCGCGCAGGTCCAGCGGCAGCCAGGCCACGCCGGGCACGGTGCCGGGCCGCCGGGTGAAGGTCCCGGCGACCCGCCGCCCGGCGGCCGTCGCCTGCCGCGCCAGCTCGGAGCCGAGGTAGCCGCCGGCCCCGACGATCAGCAACGTCATGGAACGACACGTTAGGCCAGGAGGGCGCGGCTCGGGCGGTCGAGGACCGGTCAGGTTTCGAGAAGCCCCGGCGGCGGCCCGGCCCCTGGCGTGGAGCACATGACGACGACCACCGCATCCCACGCGTCCCTGTCGTCCGGTGCACGTTGGCCGAAAGTCGTGCAGTCCGAGTGCCTCGAAATGTAGTACTTCTTATACATGAGCGAGCAGGTGCACAACAGATTGGCGATGGTGCGCGCTGAGCGGAAGGTGTCGCGGCAGGAGTTGGCCGAGGCCGTGGGCGCGCACTACCAGACCGTCGGCTACATCGAGCGGGGGCAGTACAACCCGAGCCTCGACCTGGCGCTGAGGATCGCGAAGTACTTCGGGCTGCCGGTGGAGGCGCTGTTCTCCCTCGAGCCGTTCCAGCCGCTCACCGAAGAGGTCTACGGAGGGAAGCAGTGATGACGACCGACCACCTCACCCGCTACGACCGGGCCATGGTTCGCCTGATGAACCGCGGCGAGGGGCGGACCCTGTACGCGTCGGCCCGTCGCCGCAGGGTGGTCGTCGCCGCCCACGTGGCGCTCACGGCGGCGCTCGGCGGGCTCATGACGTACCTCTACCTGGCGCAGCGGGAGCAGTGGTGGCTGCTCGTGCCGATGGTCCCGCTGCTGCTCGCCTGGATGTTCCTCACCGGGGTGATCAACAGTGCCACCCGCGGCCTGCTCGAACTGCGCGAACGTGCCCTGGACGAGCGCCAGCTGACCGACCGGGCCCGGGTCGGGGCGCTGGCCCACCGGGCGATGACGCTGCTGCTGCTGGCCGCCGTGGCCGTCCTGCTCTGCGCGGGCGCCGTCCTGGGCGCCGCCCCCACGGCCTACGCCGCACCCCTGCTGATCGCTGTGCTGGTCACCCACTGGCTGATGCCGCTGTGGGTTGCCGGAACGACGGCCCGGGACGAGCCGGAGGACGATCTCCCGCACGTCTGAGAAGGCGGCGCGCGGCGTCCGCGGCCGGGGCGCGGAGATGTGGGTCCGTCCGCGGAAGTGGGGTCGCGGGCGATGTGGGTCCGTCCGCGGAAGGGGGGGCGCGCGGACATGTGGTCGCGCAGAAATCCGATTGCGCGGCCGGGGCGCCGCCGCCGACCATCTGCCCATGAACGCGACCACCGCCCGCCCGCTGCCGCCCTCCGCCGCCCGATCGGCGCGGGGCCGACAGCGCCGGAGCGCCGGCCTGCCGGGAGCGACCCGCCCACGCCGGTGAACGGGGCCCTGGTCGCGGGGCTGCTCGCGGGGTACGGCATCGCCGTGCCGGTGGGGGCGGTCGGCGCGTACCTGGTGACGTTGAGCGCGCGGACCACGCCGCGCACCGGCGCCTGCGCGGCACTCGGGGTGGCCACGGCGGACGGGCTGTACGCGCTGCTCGCCGTCCTCGGCGGCTCGGCGCTCGCCGAAGTCGTGCGGCCCTTCGCGGACCCGCTCCGGTGGGCCTCCGCGCTGGTGCTGCTGGCTCTCGCGGTGCTGGGCGCCCGCGCCGCGGTCCGCGCCCACCGCGCCCGGCGGGCCGCGACCCGGGCCGGGAGGAGTCCCACCGGTCCGGGCCGGGCCTACCTGACGCTGCTGGGGATCACGCTGCTCAATCCCATGACGGTGGTGTACTTCGCCGCCCTGGTGCTCGGCGGCGACGCGGCCGACGCCCCCGCGCCGCCGGAGCGGGCCGCGTTCGTGCTGGCCGCGTTCGCGGCCTCCGCGAGCTGGCAGCTGCTGCTCGCGGGAGGCGGCACCCTGCTGGGGCGGATCCTCACCGGCGACCGCGGCCGCCTGGGGACCGCCCTGGCCTCCAGCGCGCTGATCGCGGTCCTGGCCGTCCGCACGGCGGCCGGCTGAGCCGCCGGCGGCCGGGAGGGCGCGGGACCCCGGTGTGCCCGCTACGCGGGGCCGGGCGGTGCGGCGGGCGTCACTTCCATCCGCCGTACGGCACCGTGATCAGTTCCATGGCGTGGCCGGCCGGGTCGAGGAAGTAGACGCCGCGGCCGCCGTCGTTGCGGTTGATCTCTCCCGGCAGGGTCTGCCGCGGATCGGCCCAGTGTTCGACGCCCCGTGCCGTGATCCGCGCGTACGCGGCGTCGAACTCCTCCTCGGAGACGAGGAAGGCGTAGTGCTGGGCGGCGAGGTGCTCCTCGGGGACGGTGGCGAAGTCGAGGGTGACGCCGTTGTCGAGTTCGACGGCCACGAACGGGCCCCACTCGGCGGTGATCTCGAGGTCCAGCAGCTCCGCGAAGAAGCGGGCGGATTCCCGGTTGTCCCGGGCGTGGACGATGGTGTGGTTCAACTGGACGGACAAGGTATGCCTCCAACGGGCATATCCCGGCACCTCCATGCTCCACCCGGACGGTGGCCGGCACGCGATGCGGCCACCGAGACTAGTGCGCGGCGGTGCGGCCGTAAAGCGGTGAAGGGACGCGTGCCGGCCGGGAAGGGCGGACGCCTCAGACCTGCACGCCCGGCACCCGGTCCTCGACGACCACGCTCGCTCGGGTGGCGACCGGGGCGCCGGGCCGCTGCACGTACGGCACGACGCGGAAGTCCGTGGTCCAGCGGCGGCGGTCGACGTGGACGCGGGCGTAGCCGCGCTGTGCGTTGAAGAACTTCATGTGCGGGTTGGCGGCGAGGAACGTCTCGCCGTCCGGGCCGACGTCCACGCCGTCACCGCCGCTGGTGATCGAGGTGCCGACGAACTCCGCCCCCACGGTGGGGGATTCGGGATCCTGGTAGTCGCGCTTGAGGTCCCAGGCGTAGTTCTGGTGGCGGTCGCCGGTGATGACGACCAGGTTGCGCACGCCGCGCCGGTCCGCCTCGGCGAGCAGGCGGTTGCGGTCGGCGACGTAGCCGTCCCAGGGGTCGAGCCAGACCAGTTCGGCCGGGCCGGGGTCCTTGTCGGTCCGGCCCATGGGAGCCTGGTTGCCGAGGATCTGCCACTGGGCCCCGGAGCGGGAGAAGTTGCCGAGCACCCAGTCGCGCTGGCGGGCGCCGAGGATGGTGCGGTCGGGGTCGAAGCGCGCGGTGCTGGTGGCGGACTCGCCGTCGCCGTCGGCCTGGTCGTCGCGGTACTGGCGGGTGTCCAGCATGGTGAGGTCGGCCAGGCGGCCGTAGCCGAGCCGGCGGTGGATCCGCATGCCGGGGCCCCGCGGCATCTGGGCACGGCGCAGCGGCTGGTGCTCGTAGAGGGCCTGGAAGGCGGCGGCGCGGCGCTGCCGGAAGACGGCGGGGTCCTGGTCGGGTTCGGTGTCGGCCTGGGAGACGTCGCCGGCCCAGTTGTTCTCCACCTCGTGGTCGTCGAAGGTGACGATCCAGGGGAAGCGGGCGTGGGCCTTCCGCAGCGGCTCCTCCGCCTTGTAGAGGGCGTACTGGAGGCGGTAGCGGGCCAGGTCGAAGGTCTCGGTGTGGAACTTCGGGTCGGTGGTGACGCCGCGCCGGTTGCTGCGCACGCCGGACTCGTACAGGTAGTCGCCGAGGTGCACGACGAAGTCGAGGTCCTCCTCGGCCATGTGGTCGTAGGCCGTGTAGTGGCCGTCCTGCCAGGCCTGGCAGGAGGCGAAGGCGAACCGCAGCTCGGCGGGCCGGCCGTGCGCCGGCGGGGTGGTGCGGGTGCGGCCCACGGGGGAGAGGTGCCCGGCGGCGCGGAAGCGGTAGTGGTACACGCGGTCGGGGAGGAGCCCGCCGACCTCCGGGTGGACGGAGTGACCGAGCTCCGGGGTGGCGACCACGCTGCCGCGGCGCACGACCTTGCGGAAGCGGTGGTCGGCGGCGACCTCGTACTCCACGCGCACCGGCGTGGGCGGCATGCCGCCCAGTCCGTCGGCGGCGAACGGGTCGGGCGCCAGGCGGGTCCACAGGACGACGCCGTCGGGCAGCGGGTCGCCGGAGGCGACGCCGAGGGTGAACGGGTCGTCGATCGCGGCGGGGGTGGACCAGGCGGGATCGGCGCTCCACAGGCCGGTGCCGAGCATCAGGGCGGCGGCCCCGGCGGTGCCGTGGCCCAGGACGGTTCTGCGGGACAGGTGCAGGTCGGCCATGCTGCCTCCTCGGAGGTCGGGCTGGGACATCCGGAAGGCTGCTCCCCGGCGATGACGCAACGAGGGTGACCCAGTGGCCGACACATGAATTCGCGTGAGGTGGCGCGACGGAGTGCTTCACGCGGACGACGGTTGACGACCCGTCCGATCCGTCCGATCCGCCGCCGAGGCCGACACCGGCACCGATGCCGACCCCGCCACCGATGCCGACATCGACACCGGCGCCGGCGCCGACGCCGCCCGTACCGCGTCGCGTACCGCGGCTCAGGCCTGCCCGGCGCCGGGATCGTCGAACGGCCGGCCCATGAGGTGCAGGACCTGGTCGGCGAGGTCGAGCAGCTCGGCCGGGTGCTCCGACTCGAACCAGGTGCGCATGGTGGTCCGCATGGCGGCCAGGAAGGCGGCGGCCAGGACGCGGGAGCGGAGCGGCTCGGCGCCCCGCTCGGCCAGGACGCGGGCGAGGTCCTGCTCCAGGCCGGCGTGGGTGGCGAGCTGCCGGCCCAGCAGCGAGGGATGGCGCAGGGCGAGCCGGGTGCGGGTGATCGTCTCCCGGTCGGGCGAGAAGGGCCCGGGCTCGAAGGAGCGCAGGGCGGCCCGCAACGCCGTCCAGGGACCCTCCTGCGCGGGCCGTCCGGCGACCGCGCGCAACAGGGCGGCGGCCTGCTGCTCCTCGCCCCAGAGGACGGCGTCCTCCTTGGTGGCGAAGTAGTTGGAGAACGTCCGGCGCGAGACCCCGGCCTCGTCGGCGATCGCCTCGACCGTGACGTGGTCCAGTCCGTTCTCCACCGTCAGCCGCAGTGCGGCCCGGTGCACCGCCTCACGGGTCGCGGCCTTCTTGCGTTCGCGCAGGCCGGGAGGGCTGTCCGGGGCGGCGCTGCGATCGGTGGTGTCCATCGTCGGCAATGGTAAGGCCACGGCAAGAAAAATGCCCAGTGGGAAAATTTGCACAGTGTGCATGTATTGTAGGGGCATCCAGCCCCCTTCCGTGCGGGCATCCCTGTTTCCCCACTCCTGCTCCGGAGGACTTCTTGAGCGCGCCCGTCGCCGATCCCCCCGCCACCGACCAGCCCGAGGCCGCCGCCCCGATGGGCCACCGGGCCGTCCTGCGGGCGATGAGCGGCCTGCTCCTGCTGCTGTTCGTCACGATGATCAGTAGCACCATCGTCTCCGTCGCGCTGCCGCAGATCATCGGAGCGCTGAAGGGCACCCAGTCGCAGTACACGTGGGTGGTCACCGCGATGCTGCTCACCTCGACCGCCTCCACGCCGATCTGGGGGAAGCTCGCCGACCTCTTCAGCAAGAAGACGCTGCTCCAGGTATCGATCGTGATCTTCTTCGTCTCCTCGCTCGGGGCGGGCTTCGCCCAGAACACCGAGACACTGATCGCCTTCCGCGCCGTGCAGGGCCTCGGCATGGGCGCGTTGCAGGTCCTGGTCCAGGTGATCATCGCCGCGATGATCAGCCCCAGGGAGCGCGGCCGCTACAACGGCTACCTCGGCGGCGTGATGGCCGTCGCGACGGTCGGCGGCCCGCTGCTCGGCGGTGCCATCGCCGACGCCTCGTGGCTCGGCTGGCGCTGGTGCTTCTTCTTCGCCCTGCCGTTCACGGCCGTCGCCTTCGTGATCCTCTCCCGGACCCTGAGGCTGCCGGTGGTGGAGCGCGCGGGCGACAAGCCCAAGGTCGACTACCTGGGCGCCACCCTGATCGCCGCCGGCGTCAGCCTGCTGCTCCTGTGGGTCACCTTCGTGGACGACAAGTTCGCGTGGATCTCCTGGGAGACCGGCGCCATGGTGGGCGGCTCGGTGGTCCTGCTGGGGCTCGCGGTGTTCGTCGAGTCGCGGGTCGCCGACCCCGTCGTCCCGCTGCGGGTCATCAAGCGGCGCGACCCGGCGCTGGCGATCGTCGCGAGTCTGGCGGTCGGTGTGGCCATGTTCGGCGGCGCCGTCTTCCTGGGCCAGTACTTCCAGATCGGCCGCGGCTACTCGCCGACCAAGGCCGGCCTGATGACCATCCCGATGATGGCGGGCGTGCTGCTCTCCTCGACGATCGCGGGCAAGCTGGTCTCCCGGACCGGCAAGGTCAAGCCGTACATCGTCGCCGGCACCGTGATCCTCACGCTCGGCTTCCTGACCCTGTCGGTGATCGACCACAGGACGCCGATGTGGCACGTCTTCGCGGGCATGTTCCTGATCGGCGTCGGCGTCGGCATGTCGATGCAGAACCTGGTCCTGGTGCTGCAGAACACCGTGCCGCTCTCGGAACTCGGCGCGGCCAGCGCCTCGATCACCTTCTTCCGCTCGCTCGGCGGCACGATCGGCGTCTCGGTGCTCGGCGCGGTCCTCGCCAACAGCGTGGCCACGAAGATCGCCGAGGGCCTGCGCGCGATGGGCGTCGACACCTCCGGCGGCGGCGCCGGGGCGGGCGCCAACCTGGACATCGCCTCGATGCCCGCTCCGGTCCAGGAGATCGTCCGCGCCGCCTACGGCGAGGCCACCGGCCAGATCTTCCTGGTCGCCGCGGCCGTCGCGGTCGTCGGCATCCTCGCGACCCTCTTCCTCACCTCCACCGAGCTGCGCGACAGCGTGGACCTGCAGCCGCAGGGCGCGGAGTCCGCGAAGGTCTGACCGCCCGCCGCCGCGACGCCCGTGGGGCCGCCTCCTCGAGGAGGCGGCCCCACGGGTTTCCGCGCGTTCGCGGAAGGCTCACAGCGAGGTGTACCCGCCGTCCACCAGGTGGTAGCTGCCGGTGATGAAGGAGGCCCGGTCGGACAGCAGGAAGGCCACCAGTTCGGCGACCTCCTCGCTCCGCCCGAGACGGCCGATCGGGTGCAGGCCCACCAGCGCGTCACGGGTGTCCGTGTCCAGGTTCTCCAGCAGCGGCGTCTCGATGAAGCCGGGACCCACGGAGTTGATCCGGATGTTCCTGGTGGCGTACTCCACCGCGGCGCACTTGGTCAGGCCCAGCACGCCGTGCTTGGCGGCGACGTAGGCCGAGGAACCCTGGAAGGCCACCGATCCGAGGATGGACGAGACGTTCACGATGGAACCGCCGCCGGCCTCCTCCATCGCGGGGATCTGGTAGCGCATCGAGTGGAAGACGCCGTCCAAGTTGGTGCGCACCACCCGGTCCCAGTTCGCCGGCGTCTGCTCGCCGGTGGGCGCGCTGTCACCGCCGATGCCGGCGTTGTTGACGCCCAGGTGGCAGCCCCCGAAGGTGTCGACGGTGAAGCGGACGGCGGCCTCGACGGAGGCGGCGTCCGACACGTCCACGGTGAAGGCGGCGGCCTCGAAGCCGTCCTCCCTCAGGCCGGCGGCCGCCTGCTCGGCGCCGTCGGCGTTGTAGTCGGCGATCACGACCTTGGCGCCGCCCTCCGCGAGGCGGCGGGCGATGGCGAGGCCGATGCCGGAGGCCGCTCCGGTGACGAGGGCGGCGCGTCCGGCGAACTCGGTGGCGTAGTCGGTGCTCACAGTCGGGCTCCCTTTCCTGGTGTGCGGCCGGCCCGGGCACGCGGCCGGGGGTGACGCGGTCCGGCGGACGCGGCGGGTGCCCTGCGGCGCTCCGCGGTGACATATCCGCACGAGCACCGTAGACCGGGCACATCCGGCGGGCACCTCGGTCCCTCGCGCGGCCGGGGAGGGTCCCCCGTCGCCCCGCGGCCGCCGGCCCCGGGCCGCGGGCGGGCAAGGGGGCGTGTGCCCTCGGGGCACGCCGGGAAAAAACCACGCGGTGCGCCTAGGCTGTTAGATGCAGAACAGCGGACAAACCGGGCAGGGCCGGAGGCTCCCGTCCCCCGCCCGGGGCGACGCGGATCCCCGCCCGGCTGGTTCGCCGGCGCCCGGTCGCCAGCCGACGGCTGGAAGGTGTCTTTCATGACGGACGCGGAGGTCAGGGCCTCCGGGCGGACGGACGTCGAAGCCCTGGAAGAGGTCCTGGCGGAGGTGACGAGGGACACCGCGGCCTCGGTGGGCGCCCTCTACCTCACGGATCCCGACGAGGACGTGCTGTGGCTCGCGCTGGTCTCCGGGGGCACCAGCCACCTGCTCGACCCGTGGGTCCGGGTGCCGCTGGACAGCCCCTTCCCGGTGGCGCAGGCGCTGCGCGAGAACACCATGGTCTGGGTGCCCGACCAGCAGGACATGGCGCGGCGCTACCCGGTCCTCGGAATGGTCATGCCGTACGACGCGATGCTGGCCGCGGTCCCGGTCCACGGCGAGGAGGCGTGGGGGGTGCTCGCGCTGCTCCTCCCGACGAACGACGAGGGCGCGCTGGGGCCGGAGGAGGCACAGGCCCTGCGGGCGGGCTGCCGGCGCGCGGCCCGTGTCCTGGACGAGCGGCGGGCGTCCGGCGCCGCGCCGGTGCGGGCCGGCGACCGGCCGCGCGTGGTCACCCCGCTGCCGCGGGAGGATCCCCCCGCCCCCTTCGTCGCGCGGGCCGCCTACGACCTCGTGCAGCGCCTGCCGATCGGCTTCTGCACCCTCGACCGGGACGGCCGGGTGACCTACGTGAACCCGACGGCCGAGCAGATGCTGGAGATCGACGCCGACGCCGTGCTGGGACAGCGGCCGCAGGCGGTCCTGCCCTGGCTGGGCGACCCGGTCTTCGAGTCCCACTACCGCGCCGCGGTGGTGACCCGGCGCACCGTGGGCTTCACCCGGCCGTCCCCCGAGGGCCACTCGCTCGCCTTCATGCTCTTCGCCCACGAGAACGGGGTCGGCATCAGGATCACCGACGCCGGCGTGAACCAGGCACTGTCCGACGTGATGCCGGTGCGCCACCCCCGTGCCTCGGACATCCAGCCGGCCGCCCTCTACCACCTGACCCACGTCGCCGCCCTGCTCGCCGAGGCGACCTCGACCCTCGACATCGTCCGGCTGGTGCGCGAGCAGGTGACCCCGGCCTTCGGACCGGACTCCTTCGTCCTGGCGCAGGCCTCGGAGGGGCGCCTCACCGTCCTCGGCTCGGGCGGGCTGGACGAGGCACGGGACGCGTTGCACGAGGGCATGCCGCAGGCCGTCGTCGGGCCCGCGGCCGAGGCCCTCGCCGACCACCGCCAGCGCTTCCACACCGCCCTGGAGGAACCGGCGGAACGCACGCCGTCCTCCCGGCCCGCGCGGGACCCGATGACCGCCTGGGCCGTGCTCCCGCTGATCACCGACTCCCGGGAGGTGGGCTGCCTGGTCCTCGGTTACCGGGAGCTGCGCCCGTTCCCGGTCGCCGAGCGCACCCTGCTGACCTCGCTGGCGGGCGTCATCGGCCTCGCCCTGGACCGGACCCTGACCACCGACACCGAGCACCGGCTGGCGCTCGACCTCCAGTCCGTCCTGCTGCCCCGCCGGCTGCCGGTCGTCCCGGGCCTCGCCCTCGCCGCCCGCTACCTGCCCACCACACGCGGCTCCGGGGTGGGCGGGGACTTCTACGACGTCATCCACCAGGAGGACGACGTGGGGGCGGCCGTCGCGGTCGGCGACGTGCAGGGCCACGACACGGAGGCCGCCGCGCTGATGGGCCAGGTGCGCACCGCGGTCCGCGCCATCGCCGGCGCGCCGCCGGGCGAGGTGCTGGGGCGCACCAACCGGCTCCTGCTCACCCTCGACGCCGAACGGTTCACGAGCTGCCTCTACGCCCACATCGATCCGGTCGCCCACCAGGTCCGGCTGGCCAACGCCGGACACGTCCCCCCGCTCCTGCGGCGCCCCGACGGCCGGACCGGCGCGGTGGATGTGCCGCCGGGGCTGGTGCTCGGCATCGACGGCGGTTTCGCCTACTCGACCACCACCCTGGACTTCCCCGCGGGATCGGTGCTGGCCCTCTACACCGACGGCCTGGTGGAGAAGCCGGACACGATGATCGACGACAGCGTCGGCGACCTGGCCCGGACACTCGCCGAGGCGGACGTGACCGACCTGGACGCGGCCGCGGAGACCCTGCTGCGCCACGCCTACGACTCGGGTCCCCGCTACGACGACATCGCCCTGCTGCTCATCAGGGCCGAGGACCGGCCGACGGCCCGTCCCGGCGCGGCCGGCGTCCGCCGCACGCCCTGACCCGCGCCGGACCCGGCCGCACGCCCGGCGTTAGCCCGTCCGCCGCGCCCGGGGTGCCGCGCACCGGCCCGCACCGCACGCTCGGGGGAGCGGACGTCACGGCGGAGGGACCGAGGCATGAACAGGCAGGCGGGCCCCGGCGGGAAGCAGTTGCTGGCGGCGAGCGGGACGACGTTCGCCGGCGTGCTGCTGGGCGTCTCGGGCACGGTGACGGTGCTGCAGGGCATCGCCGCGATCGCCGGCGACGACGTGTACGGCCGGATCGGCGCCTACGTCTTCGAGTTCACCCTCACCGACTGGGGCGTGGTGCACCTGGTCCTCGGCGCGCTGCTGCTGGTGACCGGCATCGGGCTGCTGGGCGGCAAGGAGTGGGCCCGGGTGACCGGCCTGGTGCTCGCGGTGCTCAGCATCGTCGAGCAGTTCATGTTCCTGCCCTACGCACCGGTGTGGTCGGTGCTGCTCATCGCCCTGGACGTGTTCGTCATCTGGTCACTGGCCACCTACCGGCCGGCCTGAGCCGCCGCCCTCCGTCCGGTGCCGGCCGCCCCGGCCGGCGTCGGCCGCCGCACCCCGGGCCGGTGTCAGCCGCGCTCGCGGGAGTGGCCGAAGAAGACCCGGTAGACGATCAGCAGGACCAGCGCGCCACCGATCGCGGACACCCAGGTCGCCGGGTCGTAGAAGTCCTGGTCGACCGGACGGTCGAAGAAGCGGGCGGACAGCCACCCGCCGAGGAACGCGCCGATCACGCCGATGACCGTGGTGCCGATCAGGCCGCCCGGATCGCGGCCCGGCATCAGGACCTTGGCGATCGCCCCGGCGACCAGCCCCAGCACCACCCACGCCACGACGCTCATGTCCGGCTTCCTCCGCATTTCCGTCCCGTCCGGCCTCGCGGCCGTACGGGGTACCTGCCCAGCGACGCGGCAGGTCACGCCAGGATGGGCCCATGGAGCGAACCAAGGACGACCTCGACGTACTGGTCCTCGGCGGCGCGGGCGTGGACACCATCGTGTACGTGCCCGAACTGCCCCTGCCGGACGCGGACAGCCGGCTGGTGCAGGGGGTGCTGGCACGGGCCGGGCACACCGGCGACTTCGTGGCGCTGGGCCTGAACCGCCTCGGCCTGAAGGTCCACCACCTCGACGTGGTGGGCGACGACCCCGAGGGCGAACTGGTCCGCGCCTTCCACCGCGAGCACGGCATCGCGCTCACCGCGCCGCACGCCCCCCACGGCACCCGGCGGGCCGTCAACCTGGTCGGCCCGGACGGCCGCCGGGCCTCCCTCTACGACGGCAGCCGGGGTGGCGGGCACTACCCCGAGGAGACGGTCGCCGCCCACGCGGGGCGCGCCCGGCACGCGCACGTCTCCATCACCCAGCCCGCCGCGGACGCCCTGCCGGTGCTGCGGCGGGCGGGCGTCACCGTCTCCACCGACCTGCACGACTGGGACGGCGAGGCCGCCCACCACCTGCCGTTCGCGCTCGCCGCCGACCTGGTGTTCCTCTCCGCCGCCGCCCTCCCCGCCGACCCCCGGCCGACCATGCGCCGGATCGCCGAGGAGGGCCGGGCGCGGGTGGTGGTGGTCACCGCCGGGGCCCAGGGCGCGCTGCAGCTGGCCGACGGCACGATCAGCCGGATCGCCCCGGCCGTCCCGCCCGCGCCGGTGGTCGACTCCAACGGCGCGGGGGACGCCTTCGCCGCGGGCTACCTGTACGGCTGGCTGCGCGGCGACGACGCCGAGCGGTGCGGACGCCTCGGCGCGGTCGCCGGCGCCCACGCCTGCACCGTGCCGGCCACCGTCGCGGACGCGGTCGACGAGACCACGCTGCTGCGCGCCGCCGAGGCCGCGCACTGAGCCGCCGGGTCGCCGCCCGCTCCGGCCGGGCCCACGCGGCCCGCTGACGGGTCCTCCGGCGGGGGAGGGGGCTGAGCCATCCAGGGCAGTGCGGCAGGCGGCGCGAGGTCAGGGCGTTAAGGCTGGGGCGATCAGGGAACCGGAGGCACACTGCCCAGCGCCCGGAGGTCGCGTGCTCGTCGTCGTGCTCTCGCAGCTGGCGTGCGCCGCCGTGCTGCCCGCTGCCGCCCGGCGTATCGGCCGGGGGGTGTGGGCGGTCGCCGCCCTCGTCCTCGCCGGCTCGCTCGCCTGGCTGCTCACCCGCACGGCCTCCGTGCTGGACGGCACGACGTACACCGAGACCTACGCCTGGTCCCCGGCGCTCGGCCTGGAGATCGCGCTCCGCCTGGACCCCCTGTCCCTGATGATGGCCCTGGTGGTCACCGGCGTCGGCGTCGCCGTGATGACGTACGCCGCCTCCTACCACCACCTCGGCCACGGCCGGGAGGCCGGACTGCTCCTGGCGTTCGCCGCGGTGATGCTGGGTCTGGTCCTCGCCGACCACCTGCTGCTGCTCTACGTCTTCTGGGAACTGACCTCCGTCGCCTCCTTCCTGCTGATCGCCGGGCGACGGGAGGGCGGCGACCGGCAGCGGGCCGCCGAGCAGGCCCTGCTCACCACCGTCGCCGCCGGTCTGGCCATGCTGCTCGGCATGGTGATGCTCGGCCAGGCGGCCGGCACCTACCGGATCTCCGCCCTGCTCGCCGACCCGCCGCCCCCCGGCGCGACGGTGACCTGCGCCCTGGTCCTGATCCTGGTCGGCGCGTTCGCCAAGTCCGCCCAGTTCCCCCTGCACGCCTGGCTGCCCGCCGCGATGGCCGCCCCCACCTCGGTCAGCGCCTACCTGCACGCGGCGACCATGGTGAAGGCCGGCGTCTACCTGGTCGCCCGGCTCGCCCCCGGCTTCGCGGAGACCACCGGCTGGCGGCCACTGGTCCTCACGGTCGGCCTGTACACCCTGGTGGTCGGCGCCTGGCGGGCGCTGCGCGAGACCGACATGAAGCGGCTGCTGGCCTACGGCACGGTCAGCGAACTGGGCATGATGATCGCCCTCTTCGGCATGGGCACCCGCACCGGCGCGCTCGCCGGGGCGGTGCTGCTGCTCTCCCACGCGCTGTTCAAGGGCGCGCTGTTCATGGTGGTCGGCATCGTCGACCACCAGACCGGCACCCGCGACCTCAGGGAGCTGTCCGGCCTGGGCCGGGCGCTGCCGGTCCTCGCGGGGGTGGCCCTGCTGGCCGGGGCGTCGATGGCCAAGCTGCCGCCGACGATCGGCTGGATCGCCCAGGACGGCGCCCTGGAGGCCATGCTGCACGGCCACATCACCGGTGAGGCGTGGGCGACGGCCGCCCTCTGCCTGGGCTCGGTGTTCACCGTCACCTACACCGCCCGCTTCCTGCAGGGCGGCTTCGCGGTCAAACGCGACCGCGGCCCCTCCGGAGCGGTCGAGGCGCCCCGGCCCCTCTTCCTCGCCCCGGCCGCCGCGCTCGCCGTGCTCGGGCTGGTGGCCGGCGTCGGCTACCCGGCGGTGGACGCGCTGACCGCGCCGTACGCCGACCGGTACCCCGCGACCGGCAAGCCCTTCCACGCCGAGCTCTGGCACGGCTGGACCCTCGGCGTGTGGCTGGCGCTGCTGATCGTGGTGCTCGGTCTCGCCCTGCACGCCGCCCGCCGGCCGTTCTCCCGGCTGCTGCGCCGCCTTCCCCGGCTGCCCGACGCGGAGTGGTGCTACCGGCGCACCATGGTCGCCCTGCACCACGGCGCCGTGGTGCTCACCCGGTACACCCAGGTCGGTTCGCTCCCGCTCTACCTGAGCGCCATCCTGATCACCGTCGTCCTGCTGCCGTCGATCGCGGTGCTGCACGAGATGCCGCCGCTGCACGAGATCCGCGCCTGGTGGACGCCGGCCGAACTGCCCCTCGCGCTCACCGTGCTGATCGCCGCCGCCGGCGCCGCGGTGATCAAGCACCGGCTCGCCGCCGTCCTGGTCACCGGCGCCGTCGGCTACGCCGTGGCCGGGCTGTTCGTGGTGCAGGGCGCGCCCGACCTGGCGCTCACCCAGTTCCTGGTCGAGTCGCTCACCCTGGTCGTGGTGGTCCTGGTGCTGCGCCGGATGCCGTCGCGCTTCACCCCCGCCTCCGGCACCGCGCTGGGACGCTGGACCCGGGCCGCGGTGGCCGTCCTGGTCGGGGTGTTCGTCGCCGGGTTCGCGCTGACCGCCCCTCAGGGACGGCAGAACGCCGGGCCGGCCGGCGAGTACCTGCGCCGGGTCGGCGAGACCGGCGGCCAGAACGTCGTCAACGCGATCATCGTGGACTTCCGCGCCCTGGACACCATGGGCGAGATCGCCGTCCTGATGGTCACCGCCCTCGGCGTCATCAGCCTGATCCGGCTGGGCACCCGTCAGGACGAGCCCCGGCAGGACGCGTCCGCGCAGGACGGCGACGGCAAGGACCGGTCCGCGCGGGACGAAGCCGCGGGCGACGAGGACGGGACGGGCCGGCGCCCCGGGCCCGACGGCGCCGCGGACCCCTCCGACTTCCCCGCCGCCGCCCGCTGGGACGAGCCCCGCGAGCACTGGCTGCCCGGCAGCACCGACCTGCTCGGCGCCGAACGCTCGGTGCTGATGGAGGTCGTCACCCGGCTGCTGTTCCCCTCCATCCTCGTCGTCTCGCTCTTCCTGCTGCTCTCCGGCCACTACCGCCCCGGCGGCGGGTTCGCGGGCGGGCTGGTCGCCGGACAGGCGTACATCCTGCGCTACGTGGTCGCCGGGGCCGGCGACGTCGAGCGCGCCGTCCCGCTGCGCCCCGGCCACCTGATCGGCACCGGCCTGACCCTCGCCGCCGTCACCGGCCTCACCCCGCTCGCCTTCGGACGGCCCCCGCTGACCAGCACCCTGTGGACCTGGCACCTGCCGGTGCTCGGCCAGGTGAAGAGCAGCAGCAGTCTCGTCTTCGACATCGGCGTCTACCTGCTCATCCTGGGAGTGATCCTGACCCTGCTCTCCGCCGCAGGCACCTCCCTGCGCGCCCCCGTGCCCCAGCTCGGCACCGGAACCGGCACGGTGGGAGGGAGGCGCCCGTGAGAAGCCTCGACCTCACCATGGCGCTGGTCGTCGGCGGCCTGTTCACGGCCGGCGTCCACCTGCTGCTGCAGCGCTCGCTGATGCGCGTCGTGCTCGGCATCATCCTGCTCGGCCACGGTGCCAACCTGCTGCTCCTGGAGGCCGGCGGACCGCTCGGCGACCCGCCCATCACCGCCGGCGGCCCCGACGTCGACGTCTCCGCCCACTCCGACCCGCTGCCGCAGGCCATGGCGCTCACCGCCATCGTCATCACCTTCGGCGTCACCACCTTCCTGCTCGCCCTCTCCCACCGCTCGTGGCGGCTCACCGGCCACGACGAGGTGCAGAACGACCCGGAGGACCGGCGGATCGGCGACGTGGCGGAGCGCGCCGACGACGACCCCACTCCGCACCTGCCGACCGACGACCGGGGAGACGCCGGATGATCCTCGCCCTCGTCGCCGTCCCCGTGCTGGTCCCGCTGCTCGCGGCCGGTCTCTCGCTGATCGTGTCCGCCAGCACCGACCGGCAGCGCACCGTCACCCTCACCGCGCTCGCCCTCGTCCTGGCCGACGCCGTCGCCCTGCTGGTGGTGGTCGAGCGGGACGGCACCGTGGTGGTCGCCGCCGGGGACTGGGCGCCGCCGGTGGGCATCGTGCTGGTCGCCGACCTGCTCGCCACCATGCTGCTGGCGCTGGCCGTGCTGGTCGCCCTGGCGGTGCTGCTCTTCGCCGTCGGGCAGGACAACGCCGACCGCGGACCGGGCATCACCGTGCCCTACCACCCGTCCTACCTGGTACTGGTGGCCGGGATCGCGCTGGCCTTCCTGGCGGGCGACCTGTTCAACCTGTTCGTCGCCTTCGAGATGCTGCTCTCCGCGTCCTACGTGCTGATCACCCTCGACGCGGGCCCCGGGCGGGTGCGCGCCGGCATGACGTACGTCATCACCAGCCTCACCTCCTCGCTGCTGTTCATCACCGCGCTCGGCCTGGTCTACTCGGCCGCCGGCACCGTCAACCTCGCCGACCTCGCCGTCCAGGCGGAGCGCCTGCCGCCCGGACTGCGCACCGCGCTCAGCCTGATGCTGCTGGTGGTCTTCGGCATCAAGGCCGCCGTCGTCCCGCTGCATTTCTGGCTGCCCGACAGCTATCCCACCGCGCCCGCCCCGATCACCGCCGTCTTCGCCGCGCTGCTCACCAAGGTCGGCGTGTACGCGATGGTGCGCACCGAGAGCCTGGTCTTCCCGCGGGAGGGCGCCTGGTGGGTGGCGACCGTGCTGGCGGTGGCGACCATGCTGGTCGGCATCCTCGGCGCCGTCGCCCAGGACGACATCAACCGCCTGCTGTCGTTCACCCTGGTCGGCCACGTCGGCTTCATGATCTTCGGCCTGGCGCTCTCCGACGTCGCCGGGCTGACCGGCACCATCCTCTACATCCTCCACCACATCACCGTGCAGGCCACCCTCTTCCTGGTGGCCGGCCTGATCGTCAACGCCGCCGGGACGGCCGAGCTCTCCCGCATGGAACGGGGCGAGGGCGCCCGCCGGGTGCACCCGCTCACCGGGCTGCTCTTCCTGATCGGCGCGCTCAGCATGGCCGGCGTGCCGCCGCTGTCCGGCTTCATCGCCAAGTTCGCGCTGCTGCGGGCCGCCGCCGCGCACGGCGGCGTCGCGGCCTGGCTGCTGGCCGGAGCCGGCCTGGTCACCAGCATCCTGACGCTGTACGCCATGGTCCGGGTGTGGCGCGGGGCGTTCGCCCCCGGGCAGGGCGACCCGCTCCCGCTGCGGGGCCGGCCCGGCATGATGCTGACCATGTCCGCGGCCGTCGCCATGGGACTGACCGGCCTCGGCCTCGCGGTGGCCGCGGGCCCGCTGGCCGACCTGGGGGAGCGCGCCGCCACCGAACTGGTGGAGCCGGGCGGATACCGCACGGCCGTGCTGACCGGGGAGCGTGAGGGCCGGTGAACCGCCCCGTGCTGCGCCGGCTGCCCGCTCTGCTGTGGCTATGGCTGCTGTGGGTCCTGCTCTGGTCCACGCCCAGCGCGCTGGTGATCGTCGGCGGCCTGCTCGTCGCCCTGTCGGTACTCGCGGTCTCGCGCTTCCCGGGCGTCTCCCGGCAGATCACGGTGCGACCGCTGCGGCTGCTCGCCCTGTGCTGGCGGCTGGTCGCCAACCTCGTCGTCTCCGCCACCGCGGTCGCCTGGGCGGCCGTGCGGCACGGCCCCAGGGTGCGGGCCGCGATCGTGGAGATGCCGCTCGACGCGGACAGCGACCTGCTGGTGACCCTGGCGACGCTCCTGACCAACGTCTCGCCCGGCAGCCTGGTCCTGGAGATCGACCGCCGCGGCGGCGTGCTCTACGTCCACGTCCTGCTGGTCGTCGCCTCCGGCGAGGCGGGGGAGGCCCGCCGCAAACTGCTCGCCAACGAGCGCCGCCTGGTGGCCGCGCTGGGACGCGACGACCCGGACGACGTGCCACCGCTGCCGCCTCCGCCCCCGTCCACACCCCCGTCACGGAAGGACGACGCGTGACCGCCGTCTACTACGTCGTGTTCGCCCTGCTCGGCCTCTCGTCCCTGCTGACCGTGGTGCGGCTGGTGAGAGGGCCGGGGGTGCTGGACCGCATCGTCACCCTGGACGTGCTGGTGACCCTGTTCGCGGCCGGCATCGCCGCGGAGGCCGCGCGGCGCGAGGACGGCACGGGGCTGCCGGTGCTGCTCGCCGTCACCCTGCTGGCCTTCGTCGGCTCGGTCACCGCGGCCCACCTGGTGGAGAAGCGGGAGGGCATGCGGTGAGCGTCGTCCTGGACGTGGTCTCGGCTGTGCTGCTGATCGGCGGGGCGCTGTTCTGCCTGCTGGCCTCGGTCGGCGTGCTCCGCTTCCCCGACGCGGTGTGCCGGCTGCACGCCGCGGCCAAGGCGCAGACGCTGGGGCTGCTGATGATCCTGCTGGGCGCCGCCCTGCAGAACGCGCCCCGGTACGCGGTACCGCTGGCCCTGGTCGCGCTGTTCCAGCTGCTCACCATCCCGGTGACCGGGCAGATCGTCGGCCGCACCGCCTACCGGACCTCGTCGCTGTCCGAGGCCTCGCTCACCGAGGACGCGCTGGCCCGCCGGGTGCCGCCGGAGGAGCGGCTGCCGAGCCCGGACGACTGACCGGCTCGGCGGGGCGTGCCGGGTAAGGCCAGGCAGGCCCGGGGGTTGCTCGGTGTGCGGGCCGCCCGTGCGGCGAGGCGTGCCGGACGGGCCGGGGCGCGGGCCGCCGGAGGGGCCGTCAGGCCCTGTCAGCCGGGTGGCCCGGTGCCGCGGCGTCGCGGGGGACGACCTCGCCCTGGACCACCTTCGGCTCGCCGGGTGCGGGCTCGTCCTTCAGCGCGCGCGACTCCGCCTTGAGGATGCGGGCCGACTTGCCCGCCGAACGGACCACGTCGGGCAGCCGCTTCGCCGCGAGGACGGCGGCGACGACGAGCAGGAGGAGGGCGAGCTCGCTCAGTCCGAACATGGGGTTCCGTTCTGTGATCGGTGGGGCGGGCAGGGGACCGCGCCGTCGGAGAATGTACCCGGCGACGTCCTCCCTGCCTACGCCCCGTCCGCGTGCCGGGGCGTGCCCTCAGCCGAGGCCGTTGGCCTTGAGCCACTCCGGGTCGGGGGCGACCTGCTGCAGCACCTCCACCAGCAGCCCGTCGGGCCCGGCCACCTGGAACCGGCGCTGACCCCACGGCTCGGTCACCGGTTCCATGATCACGTCGAGCCCGGCCCGGACCAGCCGCTCGTGCTCGGCGTCGACGTCCGCCACCAGGAACGCCAGCAGCGCGCCGACGATCTCCTTGCCGCGGGTCGCCGCCGGCCACGACTCGTGGTCGGCGCGGACGAAGTCCACGCAGAGCTGCGGGTGCTGCGGGTGCTGGGTGTTCACGTACCAGCCGAGGTCGACGTTCACGGCGAACCCGAAGTGCTCGGTGAGCCAGGCGGCGGCGCCGGCCGGGTCCTTCGCGGCGTAGGCGGCTCCCACTATCGAGGCCTGCATGCGCGATTCCTTTCGACGGTGACGGGCTGTCAGGCTAGGGCCTCGGGGGCCGCTGCGGTGCGCGTTCGCGGCAAACCATGATCGGTTCGAGCCGGCGCCTGGCGCCCGGCGCCTGGCGCCCGGTGCCCGTGCCGGTGCTGGGCGGGCCCGCGGGCGTGGGACCACAGCAGCCGTGCGGGGGCCGCGGCTCCGGCGGGCCCACCGGGCCTGCGACCATGGCGGGCATGACAGGCACGACAGCATCCGCCCCCCTGATCACCGTCGTCACCGGAGGAAGCCGCGGCATCGGCGCGGCGGTCTGCCGCCGTCTCGCCGCCGAGGGCCACGACCTGGTGATCGGCTACCGCTCCGGCGCGGAGGCCGCCGAACGCGTGGCGGCCGACGCCTCCGCGCTCGGCGTCCGGGCCGTCGCGGTCGCCGTCGACACCTCGGACGCGGCCTCGGTGGACCGGCTCTTCGACACGGCGGCCGAACGGCTGGGCGCGGTCACCGGCCTGGTGAACAACGCGGGCGTCAGCGGCCCGGTGGGCCGGCTCGCCGACGCGGACCCGGAGGGCATGCGCGACGCGCTGGGCGTCAACCTCCTCGGCTACCTGCTCTGCAGCCGGCGCGCCGTCCGGGAGATGACGGCCGCCTCCGGCGGAGCGATCGTCAACATCTCCTCCGCGGCGGCGACCCTGGGCAGCCCCGGCGAGTACGTGCACTACGCGGCGGCCAAGGCGGCCGTGGACACGATGACGGTCGGGCTGGCCAAGGAGGTCGCCGGCGACGGCATCCGGGTCAACTGCGTCGCCCCGGGCACCGTGTGGACCGAGTTCCACGCCGACCCGGAGCGGCCCGCACGGATGGGGGAGTCCACCCCGATGGGCCGCTCAGGACAGCCGGAGGAGATCGCCGGGGCGGTGGCCTGGCTGATGTCGGACGACGCGTCCTACACGACGGGTGCGGTGCTGCGGGTGGCGGGCGGCCGGTAGGTCACGCCCGGCCCGGCCGGTCACGCCCTGTCCGGCCTCCGGGAGGTGGGGCTCAGCGGCCGGACAGGTCCCAGGCCAGCTGGGCCACCTGCTGCATGATGGGCAGCATCCCCGGGTGGTCGCCGTTGTCCAAGTGGCGGTACTCGCTGCCGATGGTGATCACCAGCCGTTCGGGCAGGCCGAGTTCGGGGTAGTTGCCCTCGCCTATCACCCGGCGCGCGGCCTCGGCGGCGGGGACGCCGGCGGCGTGGAAGGCGTGCGCCCGCTCGGCGACGTACTCCAGGTAGCCGATGTGCACCTTGAGCCCGGCCGCGCTCAGCACCGGACCGTGGCCCGGCACGAAGGTCCGCGCCCCGGTGGCCAGGAACCGTTCGCAGGACTCGATCAGGTTGCCGAGCGGGCCCGCCCAGTGCGACGGGTGGTCGCCGGGCTGCGCGGCCGTGCTGCCGAACACCACGTCACCGGTGAACACCACGTCCGCCTCCGGCAGATGGACGAACAGGTCGCCTACCGTGTGCCCGGGCGGCAGCGAGGCGAGGCGGACCGTGTGGCGGCCCACCGTCAGCTCGTGCTCCCCGGTGAACGTCTCGGTCACCGTGGGCAGTTCGGTCGCCGACCAGTCGAAGACCCCGAAGTGCCGCCGGACGTACGAGCCCCACGGTGTCGCCGGGTCGACCGCCCCGGCCAGGGCGTGCAGCTGGTCCGGCGTGGGCTCCAGGCACAGGTGCGCCCTGGCCGCGTCGGTGGCGACCACCTGGGCCCCGGGCAGCACGCAGGCGCCCCACAGGTGGTCGCCGTTGGCGTGCGTGACGACCACCCGGTCCACGTCCGCGCCCGCCGGCAGCAGTGCACGGCTCGCGGCCAGGAACTCACCGGCCAGACGCCGGTCGTAGGGACTGTCGATCCATAGCGCGGAGTTCTCGCCGACCAGCAGCCCGCAGTTGGCCAGGCCCCATCCGCGTCGCCCCGGCAGAAGGGCGTACAGCCCCGCGCCGAGCTCCGTCAGTGGCCCTCCGTGCGTGATCGTCATGCCACGCGATTATGCAGACGCCCGCGACTTGCACCACCGCGCCGGACGGCGGTTGGCCGGAACTCGCCTCCGGCGCCGGCCGTGCCTCACGCCCCGCTGCTCACCCGGCACGCCACTACCGCGAGCCCGACCAACAGCGCAGGCGTCAGCCACGTCCACCGCATCACCGCGCGCGCCGACGGCACCAGCCGCAACGCGCCGACCGCGCCCGCCGAGAGGATGGCCAATACGCACCCCAGTTCGATCCCTCCGTACGCCGCGTCGTCCGACGCCTCGTCCGGCCGCGTCACCACGGCCCGTCAGTTCGGCGCCGCTGTGAAGGCCGGTGCAGGTGTCACTCCTGGGGCGCCGGCCCGGTCGCTGCGGCCGTCCGGTGCCCCAGGCCGACCGGCGGACCCGTGCATGCGTCGCCCTGTGCGCGCCTGAGCCCGTCAGCCGTCAGCCGTCAGCCGTCAGCCGTCAGCCGTCGGCCGTCAGCCGTCGGCCGTCAGCCGTCGGCCGTCAGCCCGTGAGCGCCGCCGGGGCGTCGTCGGCGCGACGGCGGTAGACGCCGTCGTGACGGTCGAGGTGGCCGAGGTCGACGAGGTAGCGGCGGAGGGTCACATGGTCGACGGGGGCGTCGTCGTCGCACCAGGCGGCGAGGCGCTCGTTCACGGCCCGCTCCGGGTAGGCGACGTCGAGGTCGAACGAACGCTCGGCGACGTGGCGCAGGACCTGCCGCTTGCGGTCCCAGCGGGCCGGCAGGCGCACCAGGCGGCCGTCGCGCACGAAGGTGCCCAGCAGGGCCTCGGTCGCCGCGTCCCCCGTGCCGTGGTCGACGGCCGGGGCCGCCGGGCGCCGGGCGGTGTCGCAGAACCGGGCGTACGCGACGGCGAGCCCGGCCTCGTCCTGGACCAGCGCCCCGCCGTCCAGCAGCCGCCGCACGGCCTGCACCGCGTCCTTCGGCCGCACCCCGGCGTCCTCCGCGGCCTCGGTGGTGGTCCGTGCCCCGAGGGTGACGGCGGCGAACACCCGGGCCCGGGTCGCGTCGGCGAGCAGGCGGACCAGGTCGGGGGCGTCGGAGGGTGTGGAGTTCATGGCGGGTCCTTCCTGGCGGTCGCGGGCGGCGACCGGGACGGTGGTGGGCGCGACGACGGGAGGCGATGGTGGCGGGGCGACGGCGACGGGGCGACGTCGGCGGGGCCGCGGTCCACGATGCCCCGCCGAGAGTGCCCGCCGCCTCCGGTTTTCGGCGGGGGCGTCCGGTCCCGGGTCCGGCGCGGGCACCCCCACATCGCCGACCCGGCGGCGGCGGGGTGACAACACCCCTAGAATCCCTGCCAATTGATCACGTCACCGTCCCGCCCACCCCCCGGGAGTCCGCCATGTCCGGAGCCGACAGCACGCCCAGCACCTCCAGCACGCCCGAGGTCCCCAGGATCGACACCAGCAAGCCCCACCCGGCCCGGATGTACGACTGGATGCTCGGGGGCAAGGACAACTACCCGGTCGACGAGGAACTGGCCCGGTACATGCTCACCCTGGAGCCGAACCTGCCGCTGATGGCGAAGATGAACCGCGGCTTCATGCACCGCTCCACCCGCTGGCTCGCGCAGCAGGGAATCCGGCAGTACCTGGACATCGGCACCGGCATACCGACCGAGCCCAACCTGCACCAGATCGCCCAGGAGGCGGCCCCCGAGGCACGGGTCGTCTACTGCGACAACGACCCGATCGTCCTCGCCCACGCCGAGGCCCTGCTGCGCGGCACCCCCGAGGGAGCGGTGGAGTTCCTGCACGCGGACGCCCGGGAGATCGACGTCGTCCTGGAGAAGGCCGCCAAGGTGCTGGACTTCGGCCGGCCGGTGGCCGTCTCGCTCATCGCCCTGCTCCACTTCGTGAGCGACGAGGACGGCGCCGGCCGGCTGATCGAGCGGGTCAAGGAGGAGCTGACCCCGGGGAGCTACCTGGTGCTGTCCCACTTCACCACCGACTTCTACTCCGAGGCGGACGTGCGCCAGGCGACCGCCACGGCCAGCGCCCGGGGCTACAACGCCAGCCCGCGCAGCCGCGAGCAGTTCGAGCGGTTCTTCGACGGACTGGAACTGGTGGAGCCGGGCGTGGTGCTCGCCGAGCAGTGGCGCCCCGAGCTGGGCGAGCCGGTCCCCGGCCAGGGGGACAGCACCAGCTCGGCGTACGCGGCGATCGGCCGCAAGGTCTGACCCCTCCATCCGCCCGGGGCCGCGCGCCGAGCCGGCCCCCACCCGGCGGCGGCGCCCGCCACCGCGCCGCCGCGACCCCCTGCCCGCCCTCGCCGATCCGCTGCCTCCACACTGGAGGGGACGCGCCGTCGAGCGAGAAGCAGAGGACCAGCCGCATGACCCCCGCCCGCGGACGACTCCGCATCTACCTGGGAGCCGCCCCCGGCGTGGGCAAGACCTGCGCGATGCTCGACGAGGCGCACCGCCGGATGGAGCGCGGCACGGACTGCGTGATCGCCGCCGTGGAGCACCGGGACCGGCCCCGCACCGCGCAGCGGCTGGAAGGGCTGGAGGCGGTGCCGCGGCGCCCGGACGGCGAGGTGGACGTGGCCGCCGTGCTGCGCCGGGCGCCCGCCGTCGCGCTGGTCGACGACCTGGCGCACACCAACGCACCGGGCGGCCCCCGCGCGAAGCGGTGGCAGGACGTGGCCGAGCTCCTCGACGCGGGCATCGAGGTGATCACCACCGTCAACATCCAGCACCTGGAGTCGCTGGGCGACCTGGTGGAGTCGATCACCGGCGTGCGCGAGAGCGACACCGTGCCCGACGAGATGGTGCGCCGCGCCGACCAGATCGAGCTGGTCGACATGTCGCCGCCCGCGCTGCGCCGCCGTCTGGCCCACGGCAACGTGTATCCGCCCGACCGGATCGACGCGCGGGTCTCGCACTACTTCCGCCTCGGCAACCTCACCGCCCTGCGCGAGCTGGCGCTGCTGTGGGTGGCCGACCGCGTCGACGAGTACCTGACCCGCTACCGCAGCGAGCACCGGGTGTCCGCCGTGTGGGGCTCCCGCGAGCGGATCGTGGTGGGGCTGACCGGCGGACCCGAGGGCCGCACCCTGATCCGGCGGGCCGCCCGGCTCGCCGAGAAGGGCGCC
Source organism: Streptomyces fragilis (assembly GCF_003112515.1). Classification (GTDB taxonomy): domain Bacteria; phylum Actinomycetota; class Actinomycetes; order Streptomycetales; family Streptomycetaceae; genus Streptomyces; species Streptomyces fragilis. The sequence goes on from NZ_BEVZ01000002.1 coordinate 325,049, forward strand.
GGCGGCGAGGTGCTCGCCGTGCACATCGCCAGCCGCGACGGCCTGCCGGCCGCCCCGCCCCGGGAGCTCGCCCTCCAGCGGACCCTGGTCGAGGAACTGGGCGGTACCTTCCACCACGTCGTCGGCGAGGACGTCCCCAGCGCCCTGCTGGAGTTCGCCCGCGGGGTGAACGCCACCCAGATCGTGCTCGGCGTCTCCCGGCGCAAGGCCTGGCAGTACGTCCTGGGGCCCGGCGTCAGCTCGACCGTCGCCCGCGACTCCGGGCCCGACATCGACGTCCACCTGGTCACCCACGCCGAGGCCGGCAAGGGCCGCGGCCTGCCCATGGCGCGCGGCAGCCGGCTCGGCCGGTCCCGGACGGTGGCCGGCTGGGTGACCGGCGTCGCGGGCCCGGGGCTGCTCACCCTCCTGCTGCTCGGCATCGGCGTGGGCGGACCGATCGGGCTGGCCAACGAGATGCTGCTCTTCCTCGCGCTGACCGTCGCCGCCGCGCTGCTGGGCGGGCTGCTGCCCGCGCTGGCGTCCGCGGCGGTCGGCTCGCTGCTGCTCAACTGGTTCTTCACGCCGCCCGAGGGCACCCTCAGCATCTCCGAGCCGCACAACGTGCTCGCCCTCACGGTCTTCGTGTCGGTGGCCGTCTCCGTCGCCTCCGCCGTCGACCTGGCCGCCCGCCGCACCCAGCAGGCGGTCCGGCTGCGCGCCGAGGCGGAGATCCTCTCCTACCTCGCGGGCAGCCTGCTGGGCGGCGGCAGCGGGCTGCAGGCCCTGCTGGAGCGGGTCCGCGAGACGTTCTCCCTCCAGTCGGCCGCCCTCCTGGAACGCGAGGAGGCGGACGCCCGCTGGACCTGCGCCGGCAGCGTCGGGCCGGGCCCGGTGGCGGCCCGGCCGGAGGACGCCGACGTCGACGTGCCGGTGGGCGACCGGATGGCGCTGGCCCTGTCCGGCCGGGTGCTGCCCGCCGAGGACCGCCGGGTGCTGGCCGCCTTCGGCGCGCAGGCCGCCGTCGCCCTCCAGCACCAGCGGCTGCGGCGCGAGGCGGAACAGGCCCGCGAGCTCGCCGAGGGCAACCGCATCCGCACCGCGCTGCTGGCCGCGGTGAGCCACGACCTGCGCACCCCGCTCGCCGGGATCAAGGCGTCGGTCTCCTCGCTGCGGTCGGAGGACGTGGAGTGGTCCGAGGAGGACCGCGCCGAGCTGCTCGCCGCCATCGAGGACGGCGCCGACCGGCTGCACCAGCTGGTGGGCAACCTGCTCGACATGTCCCGGCTGCACACCGGCACCGTCGCCCCGCTGATCCGGGAGGTCGACCTCGACGAGGTGGTGCCCAAGGCGCTCGGCGGAGTGCCGCACGAACAGGCGGACCGCGTGGTGCTGGAGGTGTCCGAGTCGCTGCCGATGGTCGCCGTCGACCCGGGGCTGCTGGAGCGGGTGGTCGCCAACGTGGTGGAGAACGCCGTCAAGTACAGCCCCGACCCCGCCCCGGTGCGGGTGTCGGCCAGCGCGCACGGCGACCGCGTGGAGCTGCGGGTGGTGGACCGCGGGCCGGGCGTCCCCGAGGAGACCAAGGAGCGGATGTTCGAGCCGTTCCAGCGGCTGGGCGACGCCCCGCGCGGCGCGGGGGTCGGTCTCGGCCTCGCCGTGGCCCGGGGGTTCGCCGAGGCGATGGGCGGGGCGCTCGCCGCCGAGGACACCCCCGGCGGCGGGCTGACCATGGTCCTCACCCTTCCGGCCGCACGCACGGGGGTGGCCGGGGGAGCGGCGGCCAGGGAGCGCGCGTAGTCTCCCGGAGGACCGGTGAGCAGCACCGGCCGGGCGACCGGAGCGAGACGGAGAGAGGCGACCGCGATGCCGCGCAGCACGGGGGAGGCTGCCCGCAGGGCCGGGCCGACCCGGGTACTGGTGGTCGACGACGAACCGCAGATGGCGCGGGCGCTCGTCATCAACCTCAAGGCGCGCCAGTACGCGGTGGACGTCGCGGCCGACGGCGCGCAGGCACTGCGGCTGGCCGCCGAACGCCACCCCGACGTGGTGCTCCTCGACCTGGGGCTGCCCGACATGGACGGCGTCGAGGTGCTGCGGGGCCTGCGCGGCTGGACCCGGGTCCCGGTGATCGTGCTGTCCGCTCGGCACAGCAGCGACGAGAAGGTGTCGGCGCTGGACGCCGGGGCCGACGACTACGTCACCAAGCCGTTCGGCATGGACGAGCTGATGGCGCGGGTCAGGGCCGCGGTGCGGCGCGCCGAGCCGCTCGGGGCGGAGGACGCACCGGAGGAGGGCGTCGTCGAGGCCGGCGACTTCACCGTCGACCTGCGGGCCAAGAAGGTCAGCCGGGACGGCCGGGACGTGCGGCTCACCCCGACCGAGTGGCACCTGCTGGAGATCCTCATCGGCAGCCCCGGGCGCCTGGTGAGCCAGAAGCAGCTGCTGCAGGAGGTGTGGGGGCCGACGTACACCCGCGAGACCAACTACCTGCGCGTGTACATGGCCCAGCTGCGCCGCAAGCTCGAGCCGGACCCCTCGCACCCGCGGCACTTCATCACGGAGCCCGGCATGGGGTACCGGTTCGAGTACTGAACGGCCGACGAAGGGAGGCGCCGTGCGGATCGGTCTGTTCGCCACCTGTCTGGGGGACACGCTCTTCCCCGACGCGGTGAAGGCGACCGCCGTACTGCTCGCCCGGCTGGGCCACGAGGTGGTCTTCCCGCCGGAGCAGACCTGCTGCGGCCAGATGCACGTCAACACCGGGTACCAGCGCGAGCCCGTCCCGCTGGTGCGGAACTTCGCCGAGCAGTTCGGCGACCCCTCCCTGGACGCGGTGGTCATGCCCTCCGGCTCCTGCGCCGGCTCGGTCCGCCACCAGCACGAGATCGTCGCCGCACGCTACGGCGACGCGGCCCTGCGGGCCCGGGTCGCCGCCGTGAAGGCGAAGACGTACGAGCTCTCCGAGCTGCTGGTCGACGTCCTCGGCGTCACCGACGTCGGCGCGTACTTCCCGCACCGGGTCACCTACCACCCGACCTGCCACTCCCTGCGGATGCTGCGCGTCGGCGACAAGCCGCTGCGGCTGCTGCGGGCCGTCGAGGCGATCGACCTGGCCGAGCTGCCCGAGGCGGACACCTGCTGCGGCTTCGGCGGCACCTTCGCGCTCAAGAACGCGGGGACGTCCGCCGCCATGCTGCGGGACAAGACGGACGCCGTCCGCTCCACCGGCGCCGACGTGTGCACCGCCGGTGACTCCTCCTGCCTGATGCACATCGGCGGCGGCCTGTCGCGCATCGAGGCGGGCACCCGCACCCTGCACCTGGCGCAGATCCTCGCCTCCACCCGCACCGCCCCCCACCCGCTCCCGCAGCCGGAGGCCACCCGATGAGCAGCCCGACCGGCGGCGGCACCTTCCTCGGCCTGCCCGCCGTCCCGTCCCGCCCGCCCTACGGCACCGGCAACCTGCGCGGCGACCGCGCCTTCCCCGAAGCCGCCCGCGAGGAGCTCGGCAACGACCAGCTGCGCCGCAACCTCGCCAAGGCCACCCGCACCATCCGCGGCAAGCGGCTCGCGGTCACCGCCGAACTCCCCGACTGGGAGCAGCTCCGGGAGGCCGGCGCGGCCATCAAGACCGACACCATGAACCGCCTGCCCGAGCTGCTGGAACAGCTGGAACGCAAGGTCACCGAGCACGGCGGCACGGTCCACTGGGCCCGCGACGGCGTGGAGGCCAACGAGATCGTCACCCGCCTGGTCCAGGAGAGCGGCAGCGACGAGGTCATCAAGGTCAAGTCGATGGCCACCCAGGAGATCGGCCTCAACGAGCACCTGGAGAGCCGGGGGATCACCGCCCACGAGACCGACCTGGCCGAGCTGATCGTGCAGCTCGCCGGCGACAGGCCGTCGCACATCCTGGTCCCCGCCATCCACCGCAACCGCGAGGAGATCCGGGACATCTTCCGCGCCGGCATCCCGGGCGTCGACCCCGGGCTGGACGCGGTGCCGGCGCACCTCGCAGCCGCCGCCCGCGCCCACCTGCGGAAGAAGTTCATGACGGTGCCGGTCGCCGTCTCCGGCGCCAACTTCGGCATCGCCGAGACCGGCACCCTCTCGGTCGTCGAGTCCGAGGGCAACGGCCGCATGTGCCTGACGCTGCCGCGCACGCTGATCACCGTGATGGGCATCGAGAAGGTGCTGCCCCGCTACCGCGACCTGGAGGTCTTCCTCCAGCTGCTGCCCCGGTCCTCCACCGGCGAGCGGATGAACCCGTACACGTCGATGTGGACCGGCGTCACCCCCGGCGACGGCCCCCAGGAGTTCCACCTGGTCCTGCTGGACAACGGGCGGACCGCCGCGCTGGCCGACCGGATCGGCCGCGAGGCCCTCAACTGCATCCGCTGCTCCGCCTGCCTCAACGTCTGCCCGGTCTACGAGCGGACCGGCGGCCACTCCTACGGCTCCACCTACCCCGGGCCCATCGGCGCCGTCCTGACCCCGCAGCTGGCCGGCATGGACGCCGCGAAGAACGACCCGAACAGCTCGCTGCCGTACGCCTCCAGCCTGTGCGGCGCCTGCTTCGACGCCTGCCCGGTGAAGATCGACATCCCCTCGCTGCTGGTCGAGCTGCGGCACCAGCACACCGAACGGTCCGGGACCACTGCCGAGAAGCTGGTGATGAGGGCGGCCGCCGCCGTGATGCGGCGGCCCGCGCTGTTCACCGCCGCGCAGAGGGTCACCGCCGCCCCGGGTCGGCTGGTCGCGGGCCGGGACGAGGTCGTCTCCCGCCTGCCGCCGCCGTTCGACGGCTGGACCGACAGCCGCGACCTCCCCGCCCCGCCGCGGCAGACCTTCCGGTCCTGGCTGGCCTCCGAGGAGGGCGCCGCCACCCTCCGCGAGGCCGCGGAGGAGGGCCGCCGCGACCGCGAGGGCCGTGCGGCGGGACGTGAGGACGACGACGAGGAGGCACGGTGACCTCGACCGCACGCGAGACGGTGCTCGGCCGGATCCGCGACGCGCTCGCCCTGGCCGGGCCGGGTGAGGTGACGGTCGAGCGCGCCTACCGCACCGGCCGCACCCTTCCCGGCCGGGAGCGGCTGGAGCTGCTCACCGGCCGCCTGGTCGACTACAGGGCCGGGGTGCGCACCTGCACCGCGGACCGCACGGCCGAGGCGATCGCCGAGGCCCTGCGGGAGCGCGGCGCGCGCCGCGTCGGCGTCCCCGCGGGACTCGACCCCGCCTGGCTCGCCGCCTTCGACGGCGAGGTCCGGCAGGACTCCGCCGACGTCCCGGCGCCTTCGCTCGACGCACTCGACGGTGTGGTCACCGCCTCCGCCGTCACCTGCGCGGAGACCGGCACGATCTTCCTCGACGGGTCCCCGGACCAGGGCCGGCGCGCGCTGTCCCTCGTCCCCGACCTCCACGTGTGCGTGGTCGACCTGTCCTCGGTGGTGGCCGGCGTGCCGGAGGCGGTCGCCCGCCTGGTGCCCGAGCGGCCGACGACCCTGATCAGCGGGCCGTCGGCCACCTCGGACATCGAGCTCGAGCGGGTCGAGGGCGTGCACGGCCCCCGCACCCTCGAGGTGATCGTCCGCACCGACGCCTGAGGCGCGGCACGGCACCCGCGCCGCCGGCGCGCCTGGCCTGCCGTACGGGCCTGATGCGCCTGACGGCCCTGACGCGTCCGTCAGGCCCGACGGGTTCTACGCGACCACGCGGAAGGTCTCGACCTTCTGGTCGGCGGCGTCGGGCAGCAGCATGCCCGCCTTAACGCCGCTGGTGAGGTAGTCCACGACCTCCTGGGTGATCACCTCGCCCGGGGTGACGGCCGGCACGCCCGGCGGGTAGGGCGTGATGGTCTCGGCGGCGACCCGCCCCACGGCCCGGTCCGCCGGCACGTGGTCCACGTTGCCGAAGAAGGCGTCGCGCGGCCGGATCGCCTGCTCCAGCTCCAGCCCGCCCGGCGAGGGGAGCAGCACCCGCGGGGGCCGCTCGACGGAGCCGGCCTCCTTGACGAGCCGCCGCAGGGAATCCACCAGCAGCGCCTCGGAGCGGTCGTCGTCGCCGTGGGTGAGGGAGGGGCAGATCCGCAGCGTGTCGGCGGCGCCCACGTCCACGTGGCACTCGGTGCGCAGCCACTCCGCGGCCTGCATGCCGGTGATGCCGAGTTCGCGCACGTCGATGCTGATCTTCAGCGGGTCGTGCTCGTGGGCCAGCCCTTCGCGGACGATCTCCTCGCCCATCACCGTGAGCCCGTCGGTGGCCGACAGGGCCTCGCGGATCCGCCGCGCGCGGGCCAGGGCCGTACCCAGCAGCTCCTCGCCCTGCTCCACCATCTGCCGCCGCCAGCCGTCCAGCGTCGCGTAGACGAGGGAGGAGGAGCTGGTGGTGCCCAGCAGGTCCTCGCGCTGCTTCAGCACCTCGGAGGAGATGCGGTCGCCCTGCAGGTGGAACACCGAGCTCTGCTCGATCGCGCCGCCCATCTTGTGCACGCTGGTGATCACCATGTCGGCCTCGGCGTTCATGCCCCAGGCCGGGAGGTCCGCGTGGAAGGGGAGGTGGGCGCCCCAGGCCTCGTCGACGATCAGCGGGACGCCGTACTCGTGGCAGACCCGTGCCACGCCGCGGATGTCGGCGCACGATCCCCAGTTGGTGGGCGTGACCAGCAGCATGCCCTTCGCGTCCGGGTGCTCCTCGAGCTTGCGCCGCACGTCGTCCGGCTCCGGCGGGTGGGCCAGGTGGCGCTCCGCGTCGAACTTGGGGTGCACCCAGATCGGGATCACCCCGTTGATGATCACCGCGGCGATCACCGACTTGTGGGAGTTCCGCGAGATCAGCAGCTTCTCGCCGGGGCCGGCCACCGCCAGCATGCCCGTCTTCACGGACAGGGAGCTGCCGCAGGTGGAGAAGAACGCCTCGTCCGCGCCGACCGCGTCGGCCATCAGCTCCTGCGCGTCGCTGAGCACGCCCTGCGACAGGCGCCGGTCGTCGAGCCCGTTCATGTTGAGGACGTCCGCGGCGAAGAGACCCTCGCCGAGGATCTCCTTGACGCGGGGGTCCGCGCCGCGGCCCTGACGGTGGCCCGGGGGGCCGTAGACCACGTCCCCTCGTCGGCGGAACTCCTCCAGCGCCTCCAGCACGGGCACGCGTGAATGGTCCACGGTCCTCCTCCTTCACGTCCGGTGACCGGGTCCTCGGCCACCGTGTACGGGTCGCCCTGCCCCCCGCTGCCAAACGCCGGGGCCCCCGTGGTGCCCCACGGGGGCCCCGCGCGGACGGGCGGGAACCGGTGAGGACTGATCGCGGGAACCCCCGGGAACACGAGGGAAACCCCGTCGAGAGAAAGGCCCCCGTGCGCACCGTCGGCGTCGAAGAAGAACTGCTCCTGGTCGATCCGGAGACGGGCGACCCGCGTGCCCTGTCCGGGGCCGTGCTCGCCCGCGCCGAGCGCGACCCCGCGGACGCGGACGTGTTCGAGAAGGAGCTCCACGGCCAGATGCTCGAGTTCGCCACGCATCCGCAGTCCTCGCTGGAGGAGCTGCAGAAGGAGATCGTCCGCTGGCGGGCCGATGCCGCCCGGCACGCGGCCGGGACGGGCGCGGCCGTCACCGCGCTGGCGACCTCCCCGCTGCCGGTGAGCCCGAAGGTCAGCACCAGCGAGCGCTACCGGTGGATGGTCGAGCGGTACGGTCTGGCCACCCAGGAGCAGATGGTGTGCGGTTGCCACGTGCACGTCTCGGTGGAGTCCGACGAGGAGGGCGTCGCGGTCCTGGACCGCATACGCGACTGGCTTCCCGTGCTGACCGCGCTGAGCGCCAACTCGCCGTTCTGGCAGGGCAAGGAGACCGGCTACCGCAGTTACCGCCGTCAGGTGTGGGAGCGCTGGCCCTCGGCCGGTCCGACCGAGCCGTTCGGCAGCCCGGAGGAGTACCACCGGCGCACCGACGCGATGGTCGCGACCGGGGCCATCCTGGACCGGCACATGGCGTACTACGACGCCCGGCTCTCCGACGCGTACCCCACCGTGGAGATCCGCGTCTCCGACGTGTGCCTGGACGCGGACACGCCCGTGCTGATCGCCGCGCTGGCCCGCGGCCTGGTGGAAACCGCCGCCCGGCAGTGGCGCTCCGGGGCCGAACCCGCCTCGTCGGCCAGCGTGAGCCTGGTGAAGCTGGCCGCGTGGCAGGCCTCCCGCTCCGGCCTGGACGGTGACCTCCTGCACCCCCGCACCTTCCGTCCCGCGCCCGCGCGCGAGGTGGTCGACGCGCTGCTCGAGCACCTGGACGGGGCGCTGGGCGACACCGGCGACCGCGACCTCGTCCACCGCACGGTCGACCGCCTCTTCAAGGAGGGCAACGGCGCGCGCGTCCAGCACGAGGTGTGGGAGAGGACGGGCAGCCTCCGCGACGTCGTCCTGGAGTCCGTCCGCCGCACCGCCGCCGAGCCCGGCGTTCTGGGCGGGTCCCGCTGACCGTTCGCCCGCCCCTCGATTCCGAAGCCCCCGGCCCGCCCCGGCCGGGGGCTTCGCCGTGCCTCACCGCGCCGCGAGAAGTATCTCTTTTGACATAGGTATCGACAGATACCTATCCTGGTCGGCATGTCCGATCACAGCGCGCGCACCGACCGAGTGGCCTCCGGCCTCGCGACGTGCCTGCCCGCGCTGTACCGGGCAGTGGACCGGCGGGTGGCGCGCGAGTACCACGTGCCCAAGCCCCCGGAGGCGCAGCTCGCCCTCCTGCGGTACGTGGAGGGCCATGACGGCGCCACGGTCCGTGAGGCCGCCGAGGCGTTGCAGATGAAGCCCAACAACGTGAGTGCGCTGGTGTCCCTCCTCACCGAGCAGGGCGAACTGGAGCGTCGCCAGGACGGCGCGGACCGGCGCGTCGCCCACCTCCACCTCACGGCCACCTCGCGCCGCCGGATCGCCGAGGTGCGGGAGCTGGAGGCCGGCGTCCTCGCCGAGGCGCTGCTCAGGCTCACCGACGGCGAGCTCGACGCGTTGGGCTCCGCGCTGTCGGCCCTCGGCGCGCTGGAGCGCGCCGTCCGCGACGGCGGCTGAGTCCTCCCTCCGCCCCCGGTGCCCGGCACGGAGCTCGCACCCGCTCCAGCGCCCGGCACGGAGCGCGCACCAGCCATCCCATTCCACCTCTTCCACCTCTTCCACCTCGCCACGTCCTCCACGCCCGCGGCGTGCCGTTGGCGTGCCTTCGCCCTGCCCGGCGGACGCACGCGAGCCGTCCGCCCGTCAGTTCGGGGGCGGTGTCCGTGGCGTCCCCTCGTAGACCTCCTCGCAGACAAAAGGCTCGATCCTCCATGCCCTCCACTCCCGTGGACTCCTCCCCGGTGGCCGCCGCGCGCGGTCCTCGCCGGGGCAACCCCTGGCTCGCCCTGATCGCGGTGTCGTTCGGTCTGCTGATGGTGCAGCTCGACGGCTCCGTCGTCGCCATCGCCAACCCGGCCATCGGCCGCGACCTGGGCGCCGACACCTCCGAACTCCAGTGGGTGACCAACTCCTACCTGCTGGCCCTCGCCGCCTCGATGATCCTCGGCGGCAAACTCGGCGACCGCTTCGGCAGGCGCCGCCACTACCTGATCGGCATCGCCGGCTTCGTCGTCACGTCGGTGGCCATCGGCCTGTCCGACAGCATCGGGACGGTCATCCTCTTCCGCGCCCTGCAGGGCCTGTGCGGCGGCATCCTGATGCCCAACACCCTGGGCATCCTGCGCTCCGTCTTTCCGCCGCGGCAGTTCCCCGTCGCGGTCGGCATCTGGGGGATGGTCTCCGCCGTCTCCACCTCCCTCGGCCCGATCGTCGGCGGTCTGCTGGTCGAGAACGTCGGCTGGCAGTGGGTCTTCCACCTGAACGCCCCGATCGGCGTGGTGGCACTCCTCTTCTCGGCGTGGGTCCTGGCCGAGTCGAGGAACTCCACCGGCCGCCACCGGTTCGACGTCGTGGGCGTGGTCCTGCTGGCCGCCGGTCTGCTCGCCCTGGTCTACGGGATCGTCACGGGCGAGACCTGGGGCTGGACCTCCGCGGGCACCCTCGGCCTGCTCGCGGCGGGCCTGGCGGTCCTGGTGCTGTTCGGCTGGTACGAGACCCGACAGGAGCACCCGCTGCTGCCGATGCGCCTGTTCCGCGACCGCTCGCTGACCGTCGGCGCGGTGATGACGGTGCTCAACTTCTTCGTGATGCTCGGCGGCATCTTCTTCATCATGCTGTACCTGCAGAACGTCCGCGGGTACAGCCCGGTGGAGGCCGGCGTCGCCACCCTGCCCATGTCGCTGGCCTCCCTGGTCGCCTCCCCGCTGGGAGCGCAGCTGAGCCGACGGCTGGGCGCGCGGGTCACGGTGCCGATCGGACTGCTGCTGTCGGCCGTCGCGATGTTCTCCATGCTGACCTGGACCGTCGACTCGTCCTACGCCACCATGTGGCTCCCCTACATCGCCATGGGGCTGGGCGTGGGGATCGTGCTGCCCGCGACCGCGGACACCATCATCGGCAACGCGCCGGTGAAGGACGGCGGCGTCGCCTCGGGGCTGCAGTCCACCATGCTGCAGATCGGCGGCGCCCTGGGCACCTCGGTGCTCGTCTCGGTCATCGGCGGCAGGGTCGGCTCGTCGCTCTTCGGCGAACTCACCGGCGCAGGCGTGCCCGAGGCCGTCGCGCACGGCCTGCGGGAGGCGGAGGACGCGGTCACCATGGGCATCGCGCCCGTCTCGCCGGAGATGCCCGCCGGGCTCAGGACCGCGGTCGTCGAGGGCGCGGGCCAGGCCTTCGTCAACGGCCTGCACGCCGCCGTGGTCGTCACCGGCGTGCTGTGCGTCCTCGGTGCGGTCGTCGCCGCCGTCGGCATCCGGCCCCGCGCCACGGATCATCCGGCGCCGGCCGCCGTCGCGAGGCCGCGGACGTCAGAGGCCGCCACGGAGCCTCCGACGCCGGCCGCCGCCGAACTCGGGACGCCGGCCGCCGCGGATCCGCGGACGTCGCCGGCCGCAGCCGAGCTTCGGTCGCCGGCCGCCGTCGCGGAGGATCGGGCGGCGGCCGCCGGGCCCGCAGCGGATCGGCGGTAGGACGCGGCCCGGGTCCCCGGACGGGAGCGGACCGTGACGGGCGGCACCGCCCCGCGCTGACCAGGCAGGAAGCCACGCCGACCGCGCGCCCCGGAGTGATCCCCCGGGGCGCGCGGTCGTATCCGGGGCCGGCCACCGCCGGTGGGTGGGACGCGATCGCAAGAACCGCCCCGCCCGTTCCGCGCGTCGGTTCGGCCGAACGGGTGAGCGCACGCCACAATGGGTCCGGAACGACCATCCGGACATGACGCGGGGGACCGACGGTGATGAGCAGGCGCAGGCACGACGTCACCGACGAACAGTGGGAGGGCCTGGCCGAGGTCGTGCCGCTGCGCGGCAGGGACGCGTGGCCCTCCCAGGTGGACCACCGAGCCCTCCCGGTGGAGGCCACCGAACCACGCCGCCGCTTCGTCGTGCTCCGGGTGAACGTGTTCGCCGACGCCCGCGAGGTCGCCGAGACCCTGATGGCCGGCGCCCCCGTCCTGCTCGACCTCTCCGGGGCCGAGGGCGACGTCGCCAAACGCGTCCTCGACTTCTCCACCGGCGTGGTGTTCGGTCTCGGCGCCTCCATGCACCGTGTCGACCGGAACGTCTTCCTGTGCACCCCGAACGGCGTCGAGGTGCAAGGCCTGATGGAAGGCCTCGGCGGCCCGCGGCCGTAACCCTCACGCCCCTCCGAGCAGGGGTGATGCGGCCGGCTGCGCTGACCGCGTCCCCCGATCGTAGGAAGCCGGTCCGGGCGGAACGGTTCGCCGCGGCGGCCCGCGCCTACCGTCCGGTCATGACCGTGTCCATGCCGTCAGACGTCCCGTCCCCCTCCCCGGTCCCGCACGACGCGGAGGCGGCGCGGGTCCCCGCCCAGCGCGCCGTCGCCGGCCGGGCCCGGGTCACCGAACTGCGGCTGTCCGCGTTCGCCTCGCACCGGCGGCTGCGCGTCCCGCTGGACGCCCCGTTCACCCTGGTCGCCGGACCGAGCGGCAGCGGCAAGTCCGGCGTGCTGCGCGCCTACGAGGCGCTGGCTCGGCTGGCCGCCGGGGCGGAACTCAAGGAGGCTTTCCCCGACGCCCTCTCCTGCGTCCCGGACCGCGCCCGCCCGGACGAGCAGGGACGCCGGGGCTTCCGCATCGGCTGCACCGCCGACGGGCCCGAGGGGCCGGTGCGGCTCGACGTCGCCGTGCAGGTCGAGCCCGAACTGCGCATCGTGGGCGAGCGGTTGAGCAGTGAAGGGCTGGTCCTCCTGGAGACCGCCCTGCGCGACCCGGGCCGCCGCGCCGTCCAGGCGGCCTGGCACACCGCCGGCGCCGCACCGGTCACCCGCGCCCCGCTTCCCGACGACCGGCTCGGCACCGCGCTGCTGCCGCTGCGGGTCGCGGGGAAGACGGAGGGGCAGCGCCGGGTGCTCACGGCCGCCGAGCAGATGGTGGTCGCCCTGCGGTCGGTGTTCGTCTGCGACCCGCGGCCCGCGCGGATGCGCTCCGCCGTGCCGCTGGGCACCGGCCGGCTGCTGCGCGGCTGCGACAACCTCGCCGACGTCCTTTTCCGCACCGGCTCCGAGTGCGGGCGGCGGCACGGGTTGCTGGTCGACGCGGTCCGCGCCGGCTGCGCGGGCCCGGTGGCCGGCCTGTTCGCCGAGCGGACCACCGACGGCCGGGTGCGCGCCCTGCTCGACCGGGGCGACGGGACCCGCACCGAGCTCGCCCGCCTCGGCGACGGCGAACTGCGGTACATCGCCCTGGCGTTGGTGCTGCTCACCGGTCCGGGCGTGCTGGAGGTGGACACCGTCGACGTGCCGGAGGCCTTCCAGACGCTCACCGTCCTCGCCGACGGCTTCGGGCAGGGACTCGACGCCCGGCAGCGCCGCGAACTCCTCGGCCTGGCGGCCCGGATGTGCGAGCGCGGCCACATCCGGCTGGTGGGCGCGGTCAACGACCTGTCCTGGGTGGAGGGCGAGGACGGCGGCGAGTCGGCGCGGGTGGTAGACCTGGCGCCATGACAGGAGATCGTGAACTCGCCGCGCTGCAGGCGCGCCTGACCGAGTTCGCCGCCGCGCGCCGCTGGGAGCCGTTCCACACCCCCAAGAACCTGGCGGCCGCGCTGAGCGTGGAGGCGTCCGAACTGCTGGAGATCTTCCAGTGGCTGACACCTGAGCAGTCGGCCCGGGTGATGGAGGACCCTGAGCAGGCGCACCGGGTGGAGGACGAGGTCGCGGACGTGCTCGCCTACCTGCTGCAACTGTGCGCGGCGCTGGGCGTGGACCCGTTGTCGGCGCTGGATGCGAAGATCGGACGGAACGAGAAGAGGTTCCCCGCGCCAGGGGCGTGAAGCCGTGTGCGGCGGGCGCCTGCCCTTGGCGGGGGCCGGGGACCGCCGGTGCCGTCGCGGCGGCACCTTCACTCTCCGGAGTTGTGGAGCGGGTCGTTCCCGCAGAGTTTTCCACAGATTTCCGGCATGGTCTGGCGTAACCGTGCCCGACCCTTCACTCTGGGTAGTGGAATCGATACGGCGTGCGCGGGGGCACGCGGAGCGAAACGGGGCGGCGTGGATGGACGCGGTGCGACTCATCGAGGCGGGCAGACGCGCGCTGGCGGTCAGCGAGGAACCCAAGGCCGTGGTGGCCGAGGTCTGGCAGGCGCATGCCCTGGCCCAGGCGGTGGGCAGCCGCCTGGCCGTCTACGGGCCGCCGGAGCTGCGCGGCGAGGCGATAGGCCTGGCCGAGCTGGCCGGGCGGGGCTGCGGGGTGCTCGGGCAGGCACCCTTCGGCGCCGAACACCTGCGGGCGGCCCGGCTCAGCTCGCTCGGTGACCCGTCCGAGGTGCTGGAGATGCTGGGCGAGCTGTTGTCCGAGGCCGGCATAGCCATGATCGGCCTCGCCCCCGCGGCCCCCGACGACGACACGTACTGGCAGTGCATGGAGGCGATCGACGCCGCCGACGAGTCGCGCGACCGCGTCCTGCAGATGATCCGCCGCCTGTCCCCGGACGGCGGGGCCGCGGGAAGCGGGTCCGTGGGAGGCGGGGCAGGCGGAGGCGGGCCCGGAAGAGGCGGGGCAGAGCGCGGTGCGGACCGGGCGACGCCTGCCGCCCCGGGGAGGCGGTAGGGCCACCCCGGACACCCTTCCGGAGTGACGCGACCACCCGCGCCGGAGGAGCGAAGGCCCGCCGACCAGGGGCCGCCGGCCGCGGTCGCGCTACTTCCGGCGGGATCTGGCCGTCTTCTTCTTCCCCGAGCTCGACGAGGGCCTGCCCGCCCGGCCGCGCTGGGGGCCGAGCGAGGGGGCGGACGGTCGCGGGGCGACGGCGGCCTGCCGGGCCGCGAACGTCCGGGTGATCTCGGTCTGGGAGCGGACGGACGCGGGCAGGTCGGGGATGCCCAGCAGCGTGTCGCACGCCTGGAGCGAGGCCGCAAGGTCGCCCACCCAGTACGCGGTGACCGCGTACTCGAAGAGCAGGCCCCAGCGGTACACCCAGGGCCTGATGAAGAGGAGGTCGTCCGGTTCGCCCCGGCCGACGACGGCACGGAGGATGGCGTGCGCGGTGTGGTGGCGGCCCTGGGCGCGCAGGCGTGAGGCGAGTTCGTAACAGGCTTCCAGCCGTTGAGGGCGTGCGTCCCAGGCGCGGGAGAAGGCGTCCATGGCCCCGGCCCAGTCGTCGCTTCTGTCGGCCTTGAGGATGCCGGCCTCCAGCAGCGAGCAGTAGACCTCCTCCTCCCAGCCGCCCATCGCGGCGCGGCGCTCGTACAGCGCGATCGCCTCCTGCGCGTGACCCAGGTCGCGTTCGGTGTTGGCCAGGTAGAACACCGTGCGCGGATTGGAGGGGTCGCGCTGCAGTTCGCGCCGCAGCAGGTGCGCGTCGCGCGTGAACTTGTCGCCGCGGCAGCCGCCGTCGGCATGGTCCTCGATCACCAGCGCGTCGAGGTTCCGCTGGTCGTCGGCCTCGTCGGTGCAGGGGTATTCGTGGGTGACGCCTTCGTAGCGCCAGGCCAGGTCGCCGCGCATGAGGTGCTTGAACCGGTGCTGGGTGCCCGGCGTGTCGTAGCGCAGCATGTACGAGGTCGCGGTCAGGCGGGGCAGCGGCGCGTCCTGGCGCAGCACGTGGTCGGCGTCGAGCGTGAGCAGGTAGTCGGCCCTGCCGCGGGCCCGTTGGATGTTGCGCGTGCGGTTGTGGCCGAAATCGACCCAGCGCTCCTCGTGGAGTTCGCCGGGGATGCCGTCGAGCGCCTTGCGGATCAGGTCCTGTGTGCCGTCGGTCGAGCCGGTGTCGGAGATCACCCAGGTGTCGATCAGGTGACGCACGGAACCTAGGCACCGCTCGATCACGTGCGCCTCGTTCTTGACGATCAGGCACAGGCAGATGGTCTGTTTCGTCATGTCTCACCGCTCCCGGATGCTGACCGCCCCTTCACGTGGAGGAGGCGTCACTGTGGCGCGTGCTGGATCCGGGAGAGGGTATCCACGCGATGCCTGGATCAGACGTGATTGATCGCATGAGTGGCCTATGTGTCGATGTTGCTGCATTCGGGTTTGTATAAGCCGATTTGATGATATCTGCGCGCGGCGCGGTCCGGCGCACCGCACTTCGGCGGGGCGGCGGGTGAGACTCCTGCTGCGGAAACGTTCCGCGACATCGACGCAAGGGAGAGCACGCGCATGAGTTCTGGGGCCGCAGGACGCCCGTTGTGGGGGCCGCTTGCACGTGACAGGTTCAGGAAGGCAGGCATGCTGGCCTCGCTCGCGCTGGTCATGGCGACCGGTGTGGCCGGCCCGGCCAACGCGGTGCGGAGCATGCCGGACCAGCCGGCCGTGACGCACGGCGGCGACACGGACAGGTGCGCGGACGGCCAGGGCGGGCCGGGCGGACGGCACGCGGTCGCGCCCAACGGCGGTGGCTGGGGCCACGACCACTGCCGCGGCATCACCGGCCCCACGGGCCCGCAGGGGCCGCCCGGAGCCACCGGAGCCACCGGTCCCGCCGGACCCGCCGGCCCGCGCGGAGTCACAGGAGCCACCGGACCCGCCGGACCCGCCGGTCCCGCCGGTGCCGCCGGCCCGCGCGGAGCCACCGGCCCGTGCGCCGACATCGACTCCGTCGCTCCCTCGAGGTCGGAGCAGTTCAGCGCGGTGATCTCGGGTGGCGTGACGTTCGTGGGGCGCCAGGACCTCACGCCCACCGTGGGCCCCTTCACGTGGGTGGACCTCAGCGACAACCCCGGCTACCCAGGGCCTACGTCCTGCGGCGTCGGCGTCTCCACCCACGGCAACGACCTGTGGGTCCAGGTCCTGACGAGCGGCGGACAGATCTGGCAGACCCACTGCTCCCTGGAGGGGATGACGCTCGCCTGTACGGAGGCGTGGGTGTCACAGACGGTTCCGCCCGCGCTCAGGAGCGCCCCGGCTCCGAGGAACGGCTAGGCCGAGGGCCCGGACGCCCCGCCACCTCCGGGTGCCGGGGCGGGGCACCCCTCCGGTACGGCGAAGGGCCGCCGCGGTGTGTCCGCGGCGGCCCTCGCGAGCGGGGCGGGGAATCACCGGCCGGCGAGGACCGGGGGTTCCTCGGTGGGGCGGGAGCCCAGGACGGAGTGCTTGCGCCCGTAACCGAGGTACAGCGCGAGCCCCGCCGCGAGGAAGACGGCGAACTGCACCCACGTCCGCCGGCCCGTCTCATACATCAGGTACAGGCAGAACAGCACGCCCAGCACCGGCAGCACCGGACCCAGCGGCACCCGGAACGGCCGCTCCAGTTCCGGCTCGCGGCGGCGCAGCGTGATCACCGCGACGTTCACCGCGGCCATCGCTGCCAGCGTGCCGATGGTGGACAGGTCGATCAGGCCGTCCAGCGGCACGAAGGCGGCGACCAGGCCGAAGACCACGCCGATGATCACCGTGCCGGTCACCGGCGTCGAGGTCTTCGGCGAGACCTTCTCGAAGACCCGCGGCATCAGGCCGTCACGCGACATCGACATCAGGATGCGGCTCTGCCCGTACGTGACGGCCAGCGTCACCGAGGCGATGGCCACCACCGCGCCGAAGGCGATGACGGCCCCGCCGACGTCGGAGCCGGTGACCGTGTCGACCACGTGGGACAGCGCGGCCGGCCGACTGCCCGCCTCCTCGGAGCCGATGGCGCCGATCGCCGCCAGGGCGACCGCGCAGTACAGGACGGTCACCAGGCCGATGCAGACCAGGATCGCGATCGGCACGTCCCGGCGCGGGTTGCGCGACTCCTCGCCGGCGGTGGTGATGGCGTCGAAGCCGATGTACGAGAAGAAGGCCGCCGAGGTCGCCGCGCCGATGCCCGCCACGCCCTCGGGGGCGAAGGGGCTCAGGTGCCCGTCCTGGAAGGCGGTGAAGCCGACCGCGCAGAACACGACCAGGATGACCAGCTTGACGACCGCCATCACCGCGGTGGCCCGGGCGCTCTCCCGGACGCCACGCACCAGCAGCATCGTGGCCAGGCCGATCAGGACCACGGCCGGCAGGTTCACCAGGCCGCCCTCGGTGGGGCCGTGCGAGAGGGCGGCGGGGAGCTGGAGGCCCAGCACGCTGTCGAGCAGCTCGTTGACGTACTCGCTCCAGCCGACTGCGACCGCGGAGATGGAGATGCCGTACTCCAGGAGCAGGCACCAGCCGACCAGGAAGGCCCAGGTCTCGCCGAGACCGGCGTAGGCGAAGGAGTACGAGGAGCCGGCCACCGGGATGGCGCCGCCGAGCTCGGCGAAGGAGAAGGCGGTGAAGACGCAGGTGATCGCGGCGAGGACGTAGGAGACGACGACCGCGGGACCGGCCTCGGCGATCGAGTCGGACAGCCCGACGAAGATGCCGGTGCCGACCACGGCGCCGATGCCGAAGCAGATGAGGTGGAAGAGACTCATCGTCCGCTTCAGGCCGTGACCCTCGAGGTCATGGCCCGATTCGGCGATCAGGAGGCGTGACGACTTGACGCGTGGAGCGGGCATACGGGTGGTGCTCGTTTCTCGGTGGTGCGGTACGCGACGGGGTGGGTCGCTGGTCGGACGGCGCGGAAGGGATGGTTCCACGCCGCCCGGCGACACGCCCCGCGGCACCACGGCCACGAGACGTATCGGCAGGTCAGGCAGGTCTTTCCGAGCACGCCGGGCGTGCTCGGAACATGCGGGGGACGAGACTACGTCGTCGGCGGCGTCGTGTCACCGGCCGAGCGTGGCCACCATCACGGCCTTGATGGTGTGCAGGCGGTTCTCGGCCTCGTCGAAGACCACGGAGTGCTCCGACTCGAAGACCTCGTCGGTCACCTCCAGCGAGTCCAGGCCGTACTCGGCGTGGATCCGCCGGCCGACCTCGGTGCCGAGGTCGTGGAAGGCGGGCAGGCAGTGCAGGAACCGGACGTCCGGGTTGCCGGTGGCGCGCAGCACGTCCGTCGTCACCGCGTAGGGCGACAGGGCCGCGATCCGCTCGCCCCACACCTCCTTGGGCTCGCCCATGGAGACCCAGACGTCGGTGGCCACGAAGTCCGCGCCGCGCACGCCCTCGGCGACCTCCTCGGTCAGGGTGACGCGGGCGCCGCTGATCTCTGCCAGCTTGCGGGCGTGGGCGACGATCTCCTCCGCGGGCCAGTAGGAGCGCGGCGCGACGATCCGCACGTCCATGCCGAGCAGGGCGCCGGTGACCAGGTAGGAGTTGCCCATGTTGAAGCGGGCGTCGCCCAGGTAGGCGAAGGCGATCTCCTCCAGCGGCTTCGCGCAGTGCTCGGTCATGGTGAGCACGTCGGCGAGCATCTGGGTGGGGTGCCAGTCGTCGGTGAGGCCGTTGAAGACCGGCACGCCGGCGTGCGCGGCGAGCTCCTCCACCTTGGCCTGGCTGTCGCCGCGGTACTCGATGCCGTCGTACATCCGGCCCAGCACCCGGGCGGTGTCCTTGACCGATTCCTTGTGCCCGATCTGCGAGGCGGACGGGTCCAGGAAGGTGGTGGAGGCGCCCTGGTCCGCGGCGGCGACCTCGAACGCGCAGCGGGTGCGCGTCGAGGTCTTCTCGAAGATCAGCGCGATGTTGCGGCCCCGCAGGTGCTGGGTCTCGCTCCCGGCCTTCTTGGCGGCCTTCAGCTCGGCGGCCAGCTCGACCAGGCCGCGGAACTCCTCACGGGTGAAGTCCAGCTCCTTGAGGAAGCTGCGACCGGCGAGGGCGGAGGGGAGGAGAGGCATCACGAGCTCCTGGACTGCTGCGGGGACTATGGAATTCTATACGACACCAAGAATGATTATTCATGGCGTCGAGGAAAGCGAGACCTTATACCGGATCCCGCTCCACCGGACAGCTCATGCAGCGCGGCCCGCCCCGCCCACGGCCCAGCTCGTTGCCCCGGATCTCGATCACCTCCACGCCCTGCTTGCGCAGGTGGGTGTTGGTCGTGGTGTTGCGTTCGTAGGCCACCACCACGCCCGGCTCCACCGCCAGCACGTTGCAGCCGTCGTCCCACTGTTCCCGCTCGGCGGCGTGGACGTCCTGGGTGGCGGTGAGGACCCGGATCTCGGGCAGGTCCAGCGCCGCGGCGATCGCGCGGTGCATGTGCTCCGGCGGGTGGTCGGCGACGTCGAGCCGGCCCGCGCCGCCCGGCGTGATCGTGTACGAGCGCAGCATGCCCAGGCCCGCGTACTGGGTGAAGGTGTCCCGGTCCACCATGGTCATCACCGTGTCCAGGTGCATGGTCGCCCGCCGCTTGGGCATGTCCAGCGCCACCACGGTGCGGGCCGAACCGGTCGCGAAGAGCTTGCGCGCGATCATCTCCACCGCCTGCGGGGTGGTCCGCTCGCTCATCCCGATCAGCACCGCGCCGTTGCCGATCACCAGCACGTCGCCGCCCTCGATGGTCGACGGATAGTCCGCGTGCCCCTGCGACCAGATGTGGAAGTCCTCCCGGCGGAACAGCGGATGGTGCCGGTAGATCGCCTCGAAGTGGACGGTCTCGCGGCGGCGCGCCTGCCAGCGCATCGCGTTGATCGAGACGCCGTCGTAGATCCAGGCGGAGGTGTCGCGGGTGAAGAGGTGGTTGGGCAGCGGGTTCAGCAGGAACTCGTCCAGCTCCATCACGTGGAACCGGATGGAGACCGGCTCCGGATGCTCGTCCAGGTACTCCCGCTTGGTCATGCCGCCGACCAGCGCCTCGGCCAGCCGCTCGGACGGCAGCGCCTCGAAGACCGATCTCAGGTGGTCGGTGGCCAGCGGGCCGAACTCCCGGTCGTCGAAGACCTGGTCCAGGACCAGCGTCCGCGCCTCCGGCACGGACAGGGTCTCGGCCAGCAGGTCGCCGAAGAGGTGCACGGCCACGCCGCGCTCGCGCAGCACCGAGGCGAAGGCGTCGTGCTCCGCCTGGGCGCGGCGCACCCAGAGGACGTCGTCGAAGAGCAGGTCGTCCTTGTTGCTGGGGGTGAGCCTCTTCAGCTCCAGGCCGGGGCGGTGCAGCACGACCCGGCGCAGACGGCCGGTCTCTGAGTCGACGTGAAATCCCATGCCACTGATCCTGACCCCTCAGGTGCCACTTCATCCCTGTTCACCTGGCCTTTCCGCCCGCCGACGTGATCCACCGGCCGAGACGGGGTTTACGCCCGGCGTGATCCGTGCGAGGTTGCGGCATTGCGACATGGCATGAACCCGCCGTCCCCGGGCGGGACCGGAACGAGCGAGGGCCCACGATGATCCAGGACGTGCTGGGGCTGACGGAGAACGAGTCGAACGCGTACCGGGAGCTGTTGCGCAGGCCGTCCTGCTCCGCCGGGGAACTGGCCCGCGTGCTGGAGGTGCCCGAGGGCGAGGCGGCCCGGGTGATGGGGCGCCTGGAGGCGCTGGGCCTGGCCGCCCGCAACGGGGAGGCGGCCGGCCGGCTGAGCGCCTCCCCGCCCCGGCTCGCCCTCGGCTCGATGCTGGTGCGGCGGCAGAACGCGCTGCGGCTGGCCGAACTCGAGCTCGGCTCGCTGGAGGAGCTGTACCGGGCCACCATGGCCGAGCGGTCCTCCTCCGACGTCCTCGACGTGGTCCGCGGCGTCGACGCGACCCGGCAGCGTCTGGAACAGCTCCAGAGCGGCGCGCGCAGCGAGATCCTCGGACTGGTCCAGGCGCCCTCCCGGTTCGTCTCCACCGCCGAGAACTCCGCCACCGAGGCCGCGGCGGCGGCCCGCGGCGTCGCCTACCGGGTGGTGCTGGAGCGCCGCATGCTGGAGGAGGACGACGGCATCGTCGAGGAACTGGAACGCGCCGTCGACGCCGGCGAGGAGGTGCGGGTCACCGACTCCGTCCCGGTCAAGCTGGTGATCGTCGACCGTGAGCTGGCGATGGTCCCGATGGGCGGCCGGGGCCACGCGGCGGACGGCGTCCTGCTGATCCGGCCCAGCGGTCTCCTCGACGCCCTGGTGGGTCTCTTCGAGCTCGTCTGGCACCGCAGCTCGCGCCTGACGGTGCCGCGGGCGGGGCAGGTCGCGATGTCCACGCCGAGCGACCTGGACGAGACGGACGCCCGCATCATGAGCCTGCTGGTGGCCGGTCTCACCGACCAGGCGGTCGCCGTCCGGCTCGGCCTGTCCCTGCGCACCGTGCAGCGCCGGGTGGGCCAGCTGATGAAGCTCACCGGCGCCCAGACCCGCCTCCAGCTGGGCCTCCAGGCCGCGCGGCTCGGCTGGGCCTGAGCGGCGCGGCCGGGGCCTCGGCCGGGACGGCTGCGGAGACGGGGGTGAGGGCCGCCGCGCAGGTCAGGGCCGCCCCCCGTGACACTCCGTCATGTCCGGACCATTAAAATGATCACCGTGTCCGACCAACGCGCTCCCCGTTCCCTCATCGTCACGCTCTACGGCGCGTACGGCCGTCACCTGCCCGGACCGCTGCCCGTAGCGGAGCTCATCCGGCTCCTCGCGGCGGTCGGCGTCGACGCCCCCTCGGTGCGGTCCGCGGTCTCCCGGCTGAAGCGGCGCGGCATGCTGGTCCCCGCCCGCACCGCCGCCGGCGCGGCCGGGTACGAGCTGTCGCCCGGCGCCCGGCAGCTGCTGGAGGACACCGGACGCCGCGTGCACGCCGGCCCGTCCGACGAGGAGGACTGGCTGCTGGCCGTCTTCTCCGTCCCCGAGACCGAGCGGCAGCAGCGCCACGTGCTGCGCACCCGGCTGGCCCGCCTCGGCTTCGGCGCCGCCGCCCCCGGCGTGTGGATAGCCCCGGCCCGCGTCCACGAGGAGACCCGGCACACCCTCAGCCGCCTGGGCCTCGAACGCTACGTGGACCTCTTCCGCGGCGACCACCTCGGCTACACGCCCACCGAGCAGGCGGTCGCCCGCTGGTGGGACCTGGACGCCATCGCCGCCCGCTACCAGGACTTCCTGGGCCGCCATACGGGCATGCTGCGGGCCTGGGAACAGCGTGCGGACACCCCGGCGGAGGAGGCCTACCGGGACTACCTCCTCGCCCTCGACGCCTGGCGTGAACTCCCCTACGCCGACCCGGGCCTCCCGCCCCGCCTCCTCCCGCCCGACTGGCCCGGCCCCCGCGCCACCGCCCTCTTCCACGCCCTGCGCGACCGCCTCCGCGAGCCGTCGTCCCACTTCGTCACCCCCACGGGCTGACCCGCCGTCCGGCTCCCCGGCCGGTGTCGACATGACGACATCGCCGGGTGCGGGCCCCGCAGACGGGAGGAGCGCGGCCGGGCCGGGAGAGGGTGTCCTCTCCCGGCCCGGCCGCGCTTCGTCGCCGTCCTGCCGGCGGGCGGGCTACAGCCGCGGGTCCACCGGCTCGGACTCCAGGGACAGGACCGCGAAGACGGCTTCGTGGACGCGCCACAGCGGTTCGCCCTCGGCCAGGCGGTCCAGCGCCTCCAGGCCCAGCGCGTACTCCCGCAGCGCCAGCGACCGCTTGTGGCCGAGGTGGCGCTGCCGCAGCCGCTCCAGGTGGTCCGGCCGGGTGTACTCCGGGCCGTAGATGATCCGCAGGTACTCCCGGCCCCGGCACTTGACGCCGGGCTGCACCAACCGGCCCTCCGCGTCCCGCACCACGGCACCGAGCGGCTTGACGACCATGCCCTCGCCGCCCTGACCGGTCAGCTCCAGCCACCAGTCGACGCCCGCGGCCACCGAGGCCGCATCGCCGGTGTCCACCAGCAGCCGGCCGGTGCTCCGCAGCAGCCCGGAGCCGTCGGCCTCCACCAGCCGGTCCAGCCAGGCCAGCTGCGCGTCGTGCGGCACGCCGGCCAGGCTCCGCCCCTGCCCCGCGAGCAGCTGGAACGGGGCGAACCGCACCCCGTCCAGGCCCTCGGTGCTCCAGCAGTAGCGCCGGTACGCCTGCGTGAACCTCCCCGCGTCGGCGGCCCGTTCGCGCTGCCGGTCCAGCAGCGCGGACACGTCCACGCCCCGCGACCCGGCGGCCTCCAGCGCGGACAGCGCGCCCGGGAAGACCGCCCCGGAGGCGGCGCCCACGGCCGCGTACTGGTTGCGCAGCAGCCCGCCCGCCTTCAGCGACCAGGGCAGCAACTCGCCGTCCAGCAGCAGCCAGTCGGTGTCCAGCTCCTCCCACAGCCCCGCGCCGCCGATAGCCGACCGCAGCCGGCCGAGGACCTCCTCGGTGACCTGCTCGTCGTCGAAGAACGGCCGCCCGGTGCGGGTGTACAGCGACCCCGTCGGACCGTCCACGCCGAACCGCTCGCGCGCCGCGGCCGCGTCACGGCAGACCAGGGCCACCGCCCGCGAGCCCATGTGCTTCTCCTCGCACACGACCCGCTCCACGCCGGCCGCCGCGTACTGCGCGAACGCCTCCGCCGGATGCTCCAGGTAGTGCTCATCAGCGGCTCCGCCGCGGGCGTCCCCCTTGGAGGTGGCCGTCGGCGCCATGGTCGGCGGCAGGTACGGCAGCAGCCGCGGGTCCACCGCGAACCGGCTGATCACCTCCAGCGCCGCCGCCGCGTTCTCCTCGCGCACCGCGATCCGCCCGGCGTGCCGGGTCTCCACGATCCGCTTGCCGTGCACGTCGGCCAGGTCCAGCGGGCGCCCCTGGTGACCGCCCGGCGCCTCGCCCACCAGCGGCTTCACCGGCTCGTACCAGACCCGCTCGGCCGGCACCTCGACCAGTTCCCGCTCCGGGTAGCGCAGCGCGGTCAGCTTGCCGCCGAAGACGACGCCGGTGTCCAGGCAGATGGTGTTGTTGAGCCAGGTGGCCGTCGGCACCGGGGTGTGGCCGTAGACCACCGCGGCGCGGCCCCGGTAGTCCTCCGCCCACGGGTAGCGCACCGGCAGCCCGAACTCGTCGGTCTCCCCGGTGGTGTCGCCGTACAGCGCGTGCGAACGCACCCGGCCCGAGGTGCGGCCGTGGTACTTCTCCGGCAGACCCGCGTGGCAGACCACCAGCCGGCCCTCGTCCAGCACGTAGTGGCTGACCAGGCCGTCGATGAACTTCCGGACCCGCTCCCTGAACTCCTCGCTCTCGCCGTCCATCTGGGCGATCGTCTCGGCCAGGCCGTGCGTGTGCTGGACCTGGCGGCCCCGCAGGTAACGGCCGAACTTGTTCTCGTGGTTGCCCGGCACGCACAGCGCGTTCCCGGACTCCACCATCGACATCACCCGCCGCAGCACGCCCGGCGAGTCGGGCCCGCGGTCGACCAGGTCGCCGACGAACACGGCGGTCCGGCCCTCCGGGTGCACCCCGTCGACGTAACCCAACTTGCCGAGCAGTGCCTCGAGTTCGTTCGAGCAGCCGTGGATGTCGCCGACGATGTCGAACGGACCGGTCAGGTGGGTCAGGTCGTTGAACCGCTTCTCGGTGACGACGGTGGCGCCCTCGACCTCCGCCACCCCGCGCAGCACGTGCACCTTGCGGAAGCCCTCGCGCTCCAGGTGCCGCAGCGAGCGCTTGAGTTCGCGGGTGTGGCGCTGGACGACCCGGCGCGGCATGTCCGCCCGGTCCACCCGGGCGGCGTTGCGCTCCGCGCACACCGGCTCCGGCACGTCCAGCACGATCGCGATGGGCAGCACGTCGTGCTCCCGGGCCAGCTGGATCAGCTGCCGCCGCGCCTCCGGCTGCACGTTGGTGGCGTCCACCACGGTCCGCCGGCCGGCCGCCAGGCGCTTGCCGGCGATGTAGTGGAGCACGTCGAACGCGTCCTTGGTGGCGCTCTGGTCGTTCTCGTCGTCGGACACCAGCCCGCGGCAGAAGTCCGAGGAGATCACCTCGGTCGGCTTGAACAGCCGCCGGGCGAACGTGGACTTGCCGGAGCCGGAGGCGCCGATCAGCACCACCAGGGACAGGTCGGTGACGGGCAGCACGCGCCCGGCGGGCCGGGCCGCCTCGATGACAGGGGCGTCACTCATGCCGCGGCCTCCTCACGGTCGTTGTCGGAACGGGCAGGGGTGGCGGGCCCGGCGTGCTTCTCGCCGCCGGTGTCCGCGCACAGGGTGAACAGGGCCAGCTGGGTCGGCGGCCCCACCTCGGGGTCGTCCGGGCCGACGGGCCGGTACTCCACGTCGTAGCCGTAGCGCGCCGCCACCGAGTCCGCCCAGGCGCGGAACTCCTCCCGCGTCCACTCGAACCGGTGGTCGCCGTGCCGGGAGTGACCGGCGGGCAGCGACTCCCAGCGCACGTTGTACTCGACGTTCGGCGTGGTGACGACCACGGTGCGCGGCCGCGCCGAACCGAACACCGAGTACTCCAGCGCCGGCAGCCGCGGCAGGTCCAGGTGCTCGATCACCTCGCTGAGCACCGCCGCGTCGTACCCCTTGAGCCGGTTGTCGGTGTACACCAGCGACCCCTGGAGCAGCCGCACCCGCGACGCCTGCCGCTCGCCCATCCGCTCCAGCCGCAGCCGCCGCGAGGCGATGGTCAGGGCGCGCATCGACACGTCCACCCCCACGACCTCCCGGTACCGGGTGTCCTTCAGCAGCGCCTGCACCAACTGGCCCTGCCCGCAGCCGAGGTCGAGCACCCGGGCGGCACGGCGGTCCCGCAGCGCTTCCAGGATCGCCTCGCGCCGCCGCACGGCCAGCGGCACCGGCCGCTCCTCGGTGTCGGTGTCCGGGTCCACCGCGTTGTCGATCTCCTCGACCGCGGTGTCGTCGGCCTCCGCCAGCCGGGCCAGCTCCTCGCGCTCGGTCTCCAGCCGGTCCATGGCCTTCTGGGTCAGCGACCAGCGCCGCGACAGGTACCGGCTGGTGATCAGCTTGTGCTCCGGGTGTCCGGCCAGCCAGCTCTCACCCGCCCGCAGCAGCTTGTCGACCTCGTCGGCGGACACGTAGTAGTGCTTGGCGTCGTCCAGCACCGGCAGCAGCACGTACAGGTGGCGCAGCGCCTGGGCCACGGTCAGGGTCGCGGACTCCAGGGTCAGCGAGACGTACCGCGAGTCGCCCCACTCGGGGAACGCGGTGTCCAGCGGAACCGGCCGTACCTGCACCGTCCAGCCCAGCGGCTCGAACAGCTCGGTCACCAGGTCGGGGCCGCCGCGGGCCGGCAGCGACGGAATCTCCACCCGCAGCGGCAGCGGCCGCGAGGGCAGCTCCGGGCGGGCGTTGCACTGCCCCTTCATCGCCGTCGAGAACACCGCGCTCAGCGCGACCGCCACCAGCGACGAGGCCGCGTAGGGCCGGTCGTTGACGTACTGAGCGAGCGCCGAGTCCGGCGCCCCGCCCCGCCCCTTGCCCCGCCCGCGGCGCACCAGCGCCACCGGGTCCACCTCCAGCAGCAGCGCCGCCGTGCAGCGCTCCTCGGTGGCCTCCGGATAGAACACGTACGCCGTGCCGTAGGAGGTGGAGAAGAGCTGCGCCTTGTCGGGATGCTTGTGCAACAGGAACCCGAGATCGGTGGCGGGGTTCTCCGGCGTACCGGTCGTGGTGATGGTCAGGAACATCCGGACACCTCTCCTCATTCTCCTCCGCGCCCCGCGCGAGGGGCGCGCACGGCGGTGGGACGTGCGAAGCCCCCGGGACACGCGGTCCCGGGGGCTTCGCAGGACGACGCCGCTCACGATCGCACAACGGGCCCGACCTGCGCCCTTCGTTTATCGCGGGGCCGGCCGCGGCGATCATCGTGGTGTCCGTCGCGGTGGCGGAAAAAACGTCAGCCGAGCTGGCGCTGCACCTCCGCGGAGATCAGCTCGAGGTGGTCCAGGTCGTCCAGGTCGAGCATCTGGAGGTAGATCCGCTGCGACCCGGCCTCCTCGGCGTAGCGGCCGATCTTCTCGACGACCTCGGCGGGGGAGCCCGCGAGACCGTTCTCCTTCAGCTCGTCCACCTCACGCCCGATGCGCTCCGCCCGGCGGGCCACCTCGGCCTCGTCGCGGCCCACGCACGCCACCAGCGCGTTGGAGTACGTGAGGTCGTCCGCGGACCGCCCGGCCTCCTCGGCCGCGGCGCGCACCCGCGCGAACAGGGCCTTGGTGTCCTCGATGGAGATGAACGGCGCGTTGAACTCGTCGGCGTAGCGCGCGGCCAGCCGCGGTGTGCGCTTGGCGCCGGTGCCGCCGATCAGAACCGGCACCTTCTGCTGGGCCGGCTTCGGCAGCGCGGGGGAGTCGGTCAGGTCGTAGTACGTCCCGTGGTGGCTGAAGGTCTTGCCGACCTCGGTGGCCCACATCCCGGTGACGATCTCGAGCTGCTCCTCCAGGCGGGCGAGCTTCTCCTTGGGGAAGGGGATGCCGTACGCCTTGTGCTCGTCCTCGTACCAGCCCGCGCCCAGACCGAGTTCGACGCGCCCGCCGGACATCTGGTCGACCTGCGCGACCTGGATGGCGAGGACGCCGGGCAGGCGGAAGGTGCCGGCCGTCATCAGCGTGCCGAGGCGGATCCGCTTGGTCTCACGGGCGAGGCCCGCCAGCGTGATCCACGCGTCGGTCGGTCCGGGCAGCCCGCTGACGTCGCCCATGTGCAGATAGTGGTCGGAACGGAAGAACGCGTCGAAGCCGAGGTCCTCGGTGGCCTTCGCGACCGTGAGCAGGGTGTCGTACGTAGCCCCCTGCTGGGGCTCGGTGAAGATTCGCAGGTCCATGCCCCCATCCTGCACCGCTACCCAGGCCCGGGGCACGCCCGCCCCTCCGGCCGCCCACCCCGGCTCTCCTCCGGCCCCTCTCCGGTCCCTTGCCCGTCCCTCTCCGGTCCCACGTTCGCCGTGATCATCGCCAGAGTGAAAAAGCGTCAACCTGGCGAGTGTTCGGTGTCCCTTGCAGTTACCGCCACCTGCGGAGTTCGTTGTCCGGTGCGGAGCCGGGCCGACCCGGCTCCCGCGCCGGGGACCAACCGCCGGGGCGTCCACTCGTGCGCGCCCCTGTGGGGGCTGGGAGACATCGATGTCGGAAGAGACCGTGCCGCCGCAGTTCGTTCCGGGCGGGTCGGGGACGCAGGGCGTGCCGCAACAGCCGGCGGGTCTGCTGCAGCAGATGGAGGAGCTGATGGCTGCCCTCAACGCCGACCTCTCCGACCTGGGGGCGGCCCTCGGAACCACCACCGAGGGCCCCGACCCGGCGGCCTGACCCCGCCGTCGACCCGGCCGGCGGACACCGGCCGGCGGACACCGGCCGGCGGGTCCTGGGTGCGCCGGTCACCGTGGGAGGGCCGGACCGGCCGCGCGGAGCGATCCGGAACCACGACCTCGCCGGTCGCGTCCTGGAGTTCGGTGTCGGGGGAGTCCCGCGAGGGGGCCGAGGGACGGGCGGTGCGGAGTGCGGCGGCGACTGGTCCACCGGCGACTGCCGGGACGGCGTCCGGCGGAACGGCTCCCGCCGGGGCCACGGCACCCGGGCCGGACACGGCTCTTGGCCGCCGTGGCCGCTCCGGTGATCGTCCTCGCCGGCCTGGGCCTGAGAGCCGTCGCGACGGGAGACCTCGCCAAGTACGGCGGAGACGCGCTCTACACCTTGCTGCTCCTCGCGCTCGTCGTCCTGGCGGCTCCCCGGACGACCCCGTGGAAGGCTGCCACGATCGCCCTGGCCGTCAGCTGGGCCGTCGAGTTCTCGCAGCTCACCGGCGTGCCCGCGGAGCTCTCCCGGCACAGCGTCGCCGCCCGCCTCGTCCTCGGCTCGACCTTCAACGCGCCGGACCTGTTCTGGTACGTGGTCGGCGCGGCGGCGGGCTGGCTCGCGGTCGCCGGGCACCGGCGGGAACACCGGCGAGGCCGCGCAATGACCACGCGATGCCGACGCCACGACTGAGATCGCCCTGATGTCCGGCCCCAAGGCCGCCGCTGCCGGAACCGGCTGCAGCGAAGGACCGGCGAGCTGCTGCTGTCCGGCACGCACTCCCGGCACCGCTGCGGATCCGGCCCGCGACAACCCCGGTCGCACCGCTCGCAGTTGCGCAACGGGTGCCGCTCCGGCGGGCGCTCCGCGGCGGGCAGAGGAGTGCGCCCCGGCATGAAGGCGGGCCGGTCCGCGGTCACGGGGCGGCGACGAGCGCGCGGATGAGTCGCCGCACCTGTGCCTGCGGATCCGGTGTGCCCGCCCATCCGGTCATCAGCAGATGGTGCAGCGTTCCCACCAGGGCCAGCGCCACGCACTCCGTGTCCACTGCCTGTTCCACGCGTCCCAGCCGCTGCTCCTCGCGCAGATAACCGCCGACCGATCGTTCGACCACGCCGAAGCCCGGGGCGCCGGCCTGCCAGGCTTCGCGGATGCGCCGCGACGCCGTCGGGCGGGTCACGGCCAGTCCCACGACCCCGGGATCCAGCGACAGGACCGTCGAGGCCACTGCCGCGAGGTTGTCCGCCACCGCTCCCGTACCCGCCCGTGCCAACAGCCCTTCCACCTGCACCGCGATACGGGCGAACCGGTTCAGGACCAGTTCGGCGACGAACTCGTCCAAGCCCGCGAAGTGGGTGTGCAGCACTCCCTTGGCGCAGCCCGCCTCGCTCGTGACCGCCCTGCTGGTCAGTGCGGCAGTGCCGTCCCTGGCCAGGACGCGCTCCGCCGCGTCGAACAGCAGCTCACGCAGATCGGGAATCGCGACTCCACGCGGTGACATCAAGTCCCTCCAGGGGCAAGGGGATTGCCGGTTTGGGCGTACGCCCATACTGTTTGGGCACGCGCCCATACTACGGCGCCCATCACACTCCGCCGGAGGTCCTCCCCCATGCACGGCATCGCCAACACGGCCCAGGCACAGGCGTGGAACGGCCACGAAGGCTCCCACTGGGCCGCCCATCAAGACCGCTGGGACGCCGTCAACGCCGGCTTCGACCAGCCCCTGCTCACCGCCGCCGCCATCAGGTCCGGAGAACGCGTCCTCGACATCGGCTGCGGCGCCGGAACCACCACCCTCCTGGCCGCCCGCGCGGCCACCCCCGGTGACGCCCTCGGCCTGGACCTCTCGGCGCCCATGCTGGAACGCGCCCGTACGCGGGCGACCGAAGAGGGCATCACCGACGTCTCCTTCGAGCACGGCGACGCCCAGGTCCACCCCCTCACCTCCGGCGCCTTCGACGTCGCGATCAGCCGCTTCGGCATCATGTTCTTCGACGATCCCGTCGCCGCCTTCGCCAACATCGCGACAGCGCTGCGACCCGGTGGGCGCATCGCCTTCCTCAGCGCCGCCGAGCCCGAGGGCAACCAGTGGCTGCAGGCCCTCACCGCGCTCGGCGACATCCTGCCCATGCAGGGCTTCGGCGCACCCGGAGCCCCGGGCATGTTCTCCCTCGCCGACGCGGGCACCGCGACCGCGCTGCTCGCCGAGGCCGGTTTCCAGGACGTACGCGCCGAGCACGTCCAGGCGTACGGGATTTGGGGCCGCGACGCCCGGGAAGCGGCCCACTTCATGCTCGACTCCGGCCCCGGCCGCCACCTCCTCGGGCGCGTCGGCCCCGACGTCCAGGACCGCGCCCGCACCCGCCTGGTCGAGTGGCTCCGGCCGTACCGGACCGCCGACGCCCTCCGGCTCCGCAGCACCGCCTGGCTCCTGACCGCTGTCCGCCCGGACTGACCGGGAGCCGTCGAGTCCGTCCTCGTGGGCGGCCGGGTGGTCGGTCATTTCCTCGTCGCGTGGCCACCCCGTTCAGCACAGGCGCAGGCCCGGTACCTGGTTCTCCGGAACGTTCAGGTAGATGTTGGTGATGTAGCCACCGTACTGAGGCAGATACGCCCACCAGTCGTTGGTGTAGGGCGGGACGCTGACCTGCTGGCCGCGCGTCTGGCAGGAGACCAGGACCTCGACTCCGGCGGGCAGCGCCGTCAGCGCCCTGGACTCCGTGGTGGCTCCGGCGCGGACGTTGACGCCGCTGCCCCAGGTGCCGATCCAGGTACCCGCCGGGCGCGTCGCACCGGGGACGTTCAGGGAGCGGGTGAGGCGGCCCACGTCGGAGTACGCCTTGCCGTAGGACGTGCCGCTCGGGTGCAGGGTGAGGACTGCCACGACGGAGCGGTCGCCGGAACCGACGACACCGGTGCTGTGCAGGGCCGGGCGGTCGAGGTCGACATCGGCCGCCGCGGAACTGTCGGCGCCGGTGGCTGTGGCTGTGGCTGTGCCGGTGGTCGTGGCCGTGCAGCCGCCCGAAGTGAAGCGCGACCAGCCCTGCTTGACCGCCCAGGGCCGTTCGAAGGCGCCCGGAATGCCGAAGTGCTGGTCGTAGCCGTCGGCGGCGCAACGGGTCGAGGCACGCAGGTTGCCCATGACGTAGTCGCGTACGGCGGTGGGCGCGGTGTCGAGCACGTGGTTGTAGATCTTGACGGTGTCCCGCGCGGACAGAGCGGTGTAGCCCCAGTAGCCGGGATGGGTCGCCGGAGGCCGGGCGGTGTCGGTGAGACCGATCCTGGTGACCATCCGGTCGATGATGGCGCCGCCGCCGTTGGCGGCCCAGAAGTGACTGGCCGCGGCGTCGTCGCTGCCGCGCAGCATGGCGTCGACGAGGGCGCGGTCCTGGGCGGTGAGGGCACCGGGACCGCTGTCGCCCAGAACGTCCAGCGCGATCAGGAGCTTGACGACGGAGGCCGACCGCAGGGGCAGCGAGGGGTTGACCTGCTCGGTGAAGGAACGGGTCTGGCGGTCGAAGACGGCGACGCCCGCCGTCACCCCGGCCGGTATCACGGCACTCGCGGTCCTCGACGCGGTCGCGTGGTCCCGGTGTGGCGCGGCGGCGGCCGGCAGCACGGCCGTGGACAGCAGCGCCGCGAGTGCGGTGCAGAACAGGCCGACACGTGCGGCCCGTCGGGCCGGCCGGCGGTGGACGGTGAGGAAGGTGCTGGTGTGCGGCGAGGTCATGGTCCGTCCCGAAGTCCGTACGCGGTTGGGGTTCACCACCAGGCGGAGCAGTAGGGAATGTTGTCGGCGTTGAGCGAGCCGCACACCCGGAACTGGTACTCCGGATCGGTGCTGGTGCGCTTGAACGGGGTCGTCAGGCTCTGTCCGATGCTCTGGACGACGAACGGGCCGCACTGCAGCCAGGGGTACATCTCGGTGCCGGCGGGGCCTCCCTTGTCCCAGCCGGTGGCCTTCCAGTCCATCCAGACGTCGTCACCCGGGAACGTGACACCGCTGATCTTCCCGAAGGCGATCTGCTGCCCCGCGTACACCCCCTTCTCCAGGGTGAACGTGACGTTGTTGCCCAGCTTGAAGCTCCTGGGCTTGACCGTGTCGCCGGAGGCGTTGTCGGGGTGGTCGCGGAACCCGCGGGCGCCGCCCGTGCAGTCCGACGCGGCGGCCTGGGCGGATCCTGCGGGGCCGGCCACGGTGATACCGGCTGCGAGGGCGCAGACCGCCGTGAGGGAGGCGAATACGGAACGCAGTGGACGCATGTCGATGATGCCCTTTCCGGTGCTTGACGAAGCGGCGTCGGCCGCACCGAACAGTGACCCATCATGGCGCCGACTGGACATCCGGGACCATGGGGAGAAATACGCATGGACAGGCGCCCGTTACCGTGGTGGGGCGCAGTCGACCGTGGCTTTCGCGGGGAGTCGTCATGAGGAACCGGCATGCGCGGATGCTGGATTGGGCGGTGGAGGTCATGACCACCGAAGACCCGGAACGCGTATGGCCGTTCCTCACCGAGGAACTGCTCACGGCGCTCGACGCGACGCTGATCCTGGTCAAGGAGGAACCCTGGACCAGGGAACGGGGCAGCGTCGTGTCCTGGCCGCCCCGTCTGCCCCTGCGGGACCACCACGACGACGAGTCGGTCCAACGCCACATCCGAGGGGGGTACCCCTTCGCCGGCCGATACGGGTCCGGCGGCGACTGGACACCGCAGAGCGCCGCGCGCATCGTGGGGGCGCGGATCTGGCAGCACAGCGCGGCGGCCGACGCTCTCCGCGGGGCGTTCGGGACACGGCACATGCTCGGCATACCGTTCCCGGGCACGGGCCCGCACGTCAGTGGGTTCGTGGTGCACCGCTCGGGCAAGGACTTCTCCCCGCACGACGAGCGGTACGCCGCCCGCGTGCAGCCGCTGCTCAAGGCGGCGGCGACCCACCGCTCCCTGCTGACCGCATTGCGGGAGGGCCCGGGCGGCGACCTGAGGCGGCAGGCCAACCAGTCCTTGGCGGTGCCGCTGACTCCCCGTGAACTGAACGTCCTGCACCTGCTCGCCACCGGAATGCCGGCCGACGCCATGGCGCGCCGCCTGGGCATCTCACCGCGCACCGTGCACAAGCACCTGCACGCGCTGTACCGGAAACTGAGGGCCTCGGACCGGCTGAGCGCGGTGTTGCGCGCCCAGGACGCGGGCCTGCTCGCCCGGGGTGCCGGAGGTGCCCGCATCACGTGATCCGGGCGTCAAGGCCCCGTCGCCTCGGTCCTCTCCCCGACCGCATCGGTTGCGAAGGGCGGATGGCGGCCGGGTCCCGGCCCTCGGGACGACGAGGGCCGGGACCCGGCGAGCGGGTCAGGCGCGCCGGCGGCGGCGCATCAGGGACAGGGCGCACGCGCCGGCCGCGACCAGCGCGACACCGCCGCCGGCCAGCAGCAGGGTGCCGGAGTCACCACCGGTGGCGGCGAGGTTCTCGGAACCCCCGGCCTCGGAGCCCTCGGACCCGGTGACCTTCTCCTGGCCGCCGCTCTTGGCCTCGGCACCGTCGGGCAGGCCGTCGCCCGCGTCGGTGTCCGTCCCCGTGTGCTCCGGGGCGGGGGCGGCGGTCTCCTCGGGGACGTCCGCGACGTCGGAGAGGTCCTCGCCGTTGAGCGAGACCCTGACCGTGACCCCGCCGTCGCCGGAGGAGGTGACGGCCAGGGACACCTTGCTCGCCACGTCCTTGAGGGATGTGATGGCGTCCGCCTCGGCCGGGGCGTCGTTGCCGGCGGTCTTGTTCGCCTCGGTCAGGTCGATCAGCGAGGAGGAGCCGTAGTTGCCCTTGGGCACCCGGTAGGCGTGCACGCCCTCGAGGTTCTGGTCGAAGGAGCCCGCCGCGTGGCGGTACTCGACGACGAGGCGGTCCTCACCCATCGGGATGTCCAGCGCGCGGACGCCGCTGCCCTCGCCGTGCAGCGAGCGCAGCTCGTACGTGCCGGACTCGGCGACCTCGACCGCCTCGCTGTCGTCGAGCCAGCCGGCCCGGATCATCTCGGGCGCGGAGATGCCCATCGCCGGACCGCCGCCGCCCATCATCGACTTGGCGCTGGTGCCGTTCTCCTTGCAGTCGACCAGGTTCCCGTCCGTGCACACGGAGCGCATCTGGTGACCGAGGCCCAGGTTGTGCCCGAACTCGTGTCCCACCACGCCCAGTCCGCTGGCCGTGCCGTAGAGGTTGATCCAGGTGTACGGGCCGGGGACGGAGCCGAGGCCGGCCCAGGAACAGCCGGTCTTCTGCGCGGGGAAGACCATCGACAGGCTGTCGTAGTCCTCGCCCCGCACCAGGCCCTGCTCGGCCAGCGCCTTCTGGGTCAGGGTGTTGATCTCCCCGTGGTCGCAGCTCGCGGCCATCGGCAGCTTGACGGGCCCGACGTACTGGTCGTCGACCACGGGCACCACCTTGTACCGCCCGCGTGACAGCTCGGAGAAGAACGAGGCGAGCGAGTCCTTCTTCGCGCCGAAATAGGTGTCCGGCGTGCTCTCCTTCACCTTGTCGGGGTGCTGGAAGGAGCTGTCGGTGAACTCGACCAGGACGGGCAGCACCTTGCGCTCCACCGTGGCGTCGTCCGCGTGCGCCGTGGTGGGGATGAGGCCGGTGGTCAGCGCGGTGATGCCGGTGGCCAGGGCGATGCGGCCCAGGGCGGATGTCTTCATGGATCGATGTCCTTCAGAAAGGTCTGGGGGAAGTGTTTCCGAAGGGGAGGAGTCCGCCGCCCGCCGACCGTCCCGCTGCTTTGCGATCTCTTTACTCTCCGAGGAGTCCCGGCTCGAAGAGGAACCTCATGGAGTCGGATCCGTAGTAGTAGCGCGTGGTGCCGACGGCGGAGCCGTGCGCCTGGTTCTTGTCCGCCTTGGCCCATTCGACGAGCCCCAGGTAGCGGGTGCCGGTGTCGTCCCGCAGGGCCGCCTGGCCCTGCGCGGTGTCGGTCCACAGGTTCCACAGCTGGGTCGACTGCGCGGCGTCGCAGGGCTGTTGTGTCACCGGTGCGTGGTCCTCGGTGCTGCCGGAGCGCGTCAGGCACTGGCCGGTCGCCTCGTTGCGCACCTGCGTCCGCGCCAGGTCCCCCGCGAACGGCTCCAGCAGCAGCCAGCGTTGCGCCGCGCCGCCGTCGCAGGCGGCCTCCACGGGCCGGACGCCGGCCCGCGCGGAGCCGCCCGGGATCTCCATGCAGCTCTCGGTCGACACGAAGCGCAGGGTGCTCGGCCCGCCCAGGGCGGAGAGCTGCGGACTTGGGGTCGCCGAGGGCGACGGGGACGCGGACTCCTTCGGCGACGGGCTCGCGGTCGCCGAAGGAGTCCGCGGGGCCGGGGGTGCCGGGGAGGTCTGCGGGGCGGCGGAGGACGGTCCGGCGCTCGCCGCGGACGCCGGGCGGTCGGGTTCCTCCCCGCCGCCGGGCCACAGCGCCCAGCCGCCGAACAGCACCGCCGCCGTGCCCGTGGCGAGGACCGCGGCCTTCGCCCCGGTCACCCCGCCGCCCGCGGCGGAACCGGACGCCGTCGCCGTCGTCGCCGCGGCGTGCGCCTCCAGGTAGCCGCGCCCGCCGTACAGCAGGAACGCCGCCGGAAGCACCACGCGCAGCCGCTGGTTGAGGTCGGTCAGCTCCCGGACCGCCCTGCGGCAGCGTCCGCACTGCTGCAGGTGCCGGTCCAGGTGGGCGTCCCGGCGTGGACGGGCCCGCCGCACCGCCGCGGCGAGCCGCCCGCTGCACCTGCGGCACTCCTCGTCGACCGCGCCCTGCTCGGCGTGCGCGGCCAGGTATGCCTCCCGCAGCCCTTCGCGGGCCCGGGCCGTCAACGAGGACACCCCGCTCGGGGCGAGCCCCAGCAGGGTCCCCACCTTCGCCGCGGGTTCCTCCTCGACGACGGAGTGCCAGAGCACCGCCCGCCACCGTTCGGGCAGGGCGCGGAAGGCGGCCGCGATCAGGCCGTCGTCCACCGCGCGCAGCACGTGGTCCTCACCGCTCGGTCCGTGCTCCGCCGTGGCACCGTACGGGGTCGCGGTCTCCAGCCACTCGTCGAACTCGGGGGCGAGGTCGACCCGTCGGGCCCGCTCCGCCCACTCGGCCGCCGTGTGCCGGACGACGGCCAGCAGGTAGGGGCGCCACGCCTCGGTGGGTCCCTTGCCGTCGCGCACCGCCTGCACCGTCCGCGTGAACGCCTCCGAGGCGAGGTCCTCCGCGGAGTGGGAGTCACGGCAGCAGGTGCGGGCGTACGCGAGGACGGCGTCGGCGTGGCGGCGGTAGAGCTCCTCGGCCGCACCCGTACCCGCGTCACCGCCGTCGCGCAGCGCGGCCGTCAACTGCGCGTCCGTCCGTGCGTCACCGGCGAGGCCACCCTGCTCCGGTCGGCTCCGGCCGGCGCCCTGCCGCCTGCGGTCGGTGGCGCTGCGGTTGGTCATGTGCCTGCACTCGATCCGCGTCCGTACGACAATCGGTGCACAGTCTCGCACGGTCATCGGGGAGCGGTGCTCCTGCGGAGTCGCCACCGGCACCGGCACCGGCGACACGGCTCCGGACGCCACGCTCGGCCGGCAAGCCCGCCGATGTCAGCGGCGAAGGGCCGGCGAGCGGCCGCCTTCTGGCACGCACTCCCGGCATCGCTGCGGATCCGGCCCGCGATAACCCCGATCGCACTGCTCGCAGTTGCGCAGCGGATGCCGCTCGGGCAGGCGCTCCGCGGCGGGCAGCGGGACACGCACCGGCATGGGGGCGGGCAGGTCCGCGGTCAGTCGGTACGCCACGAACGCG
Source organism: Streptomyces fragilis (assembly GCF_003112515.1). Lineage (GTDB taxonomy): Bacteria > Actinomycetota > Actinomycetes > Streptomycetales > Streptomycetaceae > Streptomyces > Streptomyces fragilis. Next base: position 362,312 of record NZ_BEVZ01000002.1, read on the forward strand.
GCTGGCCTGCGCAGCCCCTCCTCGGGCAGTCCGTGGAGCACCGCCCGCCGAACGGTGTGCGGCGTGGCCTCCCTCTCGAACCAGGCCACGACACCGGGCGTCAGGTGCTCCACATCGCACGCCGACAGCGTCAACTCCGGTGCGTGACGACGCAGTCCGGTGAGCAGCTCCACGGCCCGCTCCACCAACTCCGGCCGGGAGAAGCGCGGTTGCGGCACGGCGGGCAGGGGCTTGCGCTTCTTCCGCCCGGACCCGGACCGTGGGGAACCTCCGGGCGCGGCCGACCCCACCTGTTCTTCCCGCCCCGCTTCGGTTCCGACCCCGAGGGCGGACGGGGTGGACGGGGTGGGCTGCGCGGTCCGGTCGGTCGGCGCGGAGGCCGGTCCCGTCGCGAGGTCACGGCGGCCGGCGGCGCCCGGCTTGTCGCAGTACACGGTCCGCGTGACGATCCGCCCACCGGCGACGCGTGTGCGTTCCCGCCGCAGGTACCCGTGCCGCTCCAGCTCCCGCAGTGCCGCGGCGATCCGGGTCGTCCCCTCGGACCTGTCCCGCGCCAGCGTCTTGATGTCGACCCGCGCCCCCGGCGGCAACGACTGGATGTGGACCGCTACACCCATCGCCGTGAACGACAGGTCCTTGTGCTGCGCGAGGTGGTTGCCCACGACGGTGAAGTGCGAGTCGTGCCGATGCCTCTCGTGCACGACGCCGCCACACCGGGAGGCGTCACGCGCCCGCCCGGTAACATGCGTTTTACCCATCAGGAAGGTTCCGTCTTCCTCGGTGGTCAGGCCCTCGTCCAGGATTGCAGTCCCGGCGGGGGCCGTCTCATGTCTGCTGTTGTCTGGCCCGATCGTAGGCCCGCAAACCACCCTCAACGCGCCCACGTTGGCATATTCACCCACCCGTGTGACGCAAGCCCACGCGGTGCCGTGTCCTGCCGCGTGGGGAGGTGGGAGGGGCTTGGCTGGTCGTCCTTCGACCACCGTTCTTGTCCCTTGGAGCCGCCCGTAGCGCCGGAGCGCGACGACCTGGGTTCCGGTGCTGAGTCGCCTTCCGGCGCGGACCGTGGCCTGTGCGGGTACGCATGACAGGAGGAACGGACGGCACACGGTGGTGGGAGCGTATGGAGACGACAGGCCTGCTCACGTTCGGGCACGGCACCGCCGGGCAGGAGGAGGTGCTGCGCCTGCTCCACGACGCGCACGTCACCGCCGTGGTCGACGTGCGCACCGCGCCGGGCAGTCGCCGCAGTCCCCACCTCGGCCGTGACCGGCTCGCCCGGTGGCTGCCGGAGGGCGGCATCGCCTACCGCTGGGAAGCCGCCCTGGGCGGTTTCCGCAAACCGGCGCCCGACTCTCCCGACGTGATCTGGCGCAACACGTCCTTCCGCGGCTACGCGGCGCACACGCGGACCCCCGACTTCGTCGCCGCCATGGCCACCCTGCTGGAGCAGGCGTCCCGGGTCAGGACCACGGTGATGTGCAGCGAGGCGGTGTGGTGGCGCTGCCACCGGCGGCTGATCGCCGACTACGCGGTGGTGAGCCGCCACGTCCCCGTGCACCATCTGATGCACGACGGCCGCCTCGTGCCGCACCCGCCGACCCCGGGAGTGCGGCTGCGCGACGACGGCCTGCTCGTCTACGACGACACCGCGGAAGCCACCTCTCCGTGAGCCGCGGCCGTCCCCCCTCGTGAGCCGCGCCCGGTCGCCCGGCGGCCGGTCCGCCCGGCGGGGACCCGCCGGGCGGACCGGCGGGCTCAGTGACAGCTGAAGGACTTGTTGGCGAGGCTCGTGCTCAACGTGCAGACCTGGCCCCGCACCGCACCGTCCGTCCGGTGGAAGGTCAGGTCCCAGGTCCCGTTGTTGTCGTGGAGCTGACCGTACCCGTGGACGCCGTCGAGTCCCGCCGGAGGGTTCGAGGGGTTCTCCTCCTGGGTGATCGACCGGTGGACCGGCTGCGGAGGCGTGCCGACGGGCTGTCCGGTGACGTTGGCGTCGATCGGCCCGCGGTCCAGCGGTGAGCCCGAGGAGCCCACGGTCAGCTGGGGCGGACGGACGGTGTCGAAGTCGAGCATCTGGTAGAGGTGGATGTGCCCCGACAGCACCAGGCGCACGTTGTCCGCCAGGCGGTGCTGGGTGGTGCCGGCCACCGCCGCGTCGAGGACCCGGGTCAGCCAGGTCACCGAGCCGGTGGTCTGCCCGGCCGACTTCACCATCCACACCGGCTTGTGGGTGAGCAGGAAGAAGTCCTCGGCCGGACGCTGGCGCGCGGCCTGGTTCACGGCCTGGAACTGCGGGACGAAGGTGTTCACCTGCGCCGTGCTGCCGTTGTCCATGGGGTCGGCGAACGAGGAGTCCACGGAGACGAGGTTCAGCAGGCCGGCGCGGATCGTGGCGGGCGGGGGGAAGCGGCTGCACGTCCCGTTGGCGCGCAGTTCGTCGGCGAGGTACCGGAACCACGCGTCACCGGCGCCTCCGGCCTGTCCCGTGCAGTCCTCGTGGTTTCCCCTGGCCAGCACGACGGGCGCCACGGCCAGCAGCTCTTCGGCGGGCCGGAAGAAGTCCGCCACCACACAGGCCCAGCTCGCCGCCTCGGGGCGCAGCGTGCAGCCCGGGTTCCTGGCCTTGTCGTCCGCCCTGCTCGGATCGTTGCGGTAGAGGTAGTCCCCGGTGTGGACGACGAGGTCGGGCGCCCCACGGGCGATGCTGTTCGCGATCGGGGTGAAGGGCCAGGCGGTCGCGCAGGACTGCGCCGGATCCGCCGGGTTCACCGGCAGTTCGCAGCCGGTGTCGCCGATGACGTCGATGGTGCGGGGACGGGTGGTCGCGGTCCACCTCGGCAGGGGCAGGCGACCGCTCGCGGGATGGAGCGTCGCCGCCTGCACGGTCGTGAGGATCAGCTGCGCGTTGGCCGCTCCGAGGGGGACCGGTGTCTGTGCGCCCGACTCGCAGACGGTGGTGGGGAAGTGTGACCCGGTGGGGGTGCTCACCCGCCGCAGCGGGACGGTCACCTGTGTTCCCAGTGTGTAGCGCAGGGTGGGGCACGTCTGGCTCGTGTCGGTGGACACGTAACGGACCTGTGTGCCGTGGCTGGTCAGCTGGGTCCACGCCCAGGCCTCGCCGCCGGGCCCTCCGCCGGGAGGGGGAGTCGGACTCGGCGAGTGGGGCGGCCTCGGGTGGTGGGGCGGCTTGTGATGGTGGGGCGGCTTGTGGTGGTGCGGTGGTTGGTGATGGTGCGGTGGTTCGTGGGGGTGGGGCGGTTTGTGGTGGTGCGGTGGGGAGGGGCGTGGGTGAGGAGGGGGCCCGGGCGGGGTGGTCGGTCCCGGGGGCGGCGGCCACGCCATCTCGGGCGCCCGGGCCGGGGCAGCCGTGGCCGAGCCGGCCGCGGCCAGCGCACCCGCCACGGCAAGGGCGATGATCCGGTGCATCATGTGTCGGTTCCTCCGTCGGGATGCCCTGGACAGCGGCATCCCGTCGCCGGGCGTCGCCGAGGGCCACACCCGAAAGCGTCACCGAGGCTGTCCGCGCGTGCACCAGTACGGGGACAAACGGGCGAGCAGGGCGCCGGTGGTCGCGTCACGTCGACGTCCGAGGCCGTCGCCTCCCGTACTCGGCGCGCCGCCGCCCCCTCGCCGTGACCGCGTGACCGGACGGGCCCGGGCCCCCACCGCCGTGCGGACGGTCCTCGTCCCGCGGCGGTAGACAGTGTCTACGCGGTGGTGGTAGACACGGCCCATGTCTGGTGAGGGCTCCCTGCGGGAGCGGTTGATCGACGCCGGGGTGGACCTGGTGCTGGCCGAGGGGTCCGCGTCCGTGGGGCTGCGGGAGATCGCGCGCCGGGCGGGGGTGTCGCACGGAGCTCCGCGCCGCCACTTCCCCACGCACCACGCGCTGCTGTCGGCGATCGCCCGGCGCGGCTTCGAGGACCTGGGCGCCCGGTTCGTGGCGGCGGCGGCCGACGTGCCCACGCCGCGCGGTCGGCTGGAGGCGGTCGCGCGGACGTACGTCGGGTACGCGCTGGAGCGCCGCGGCATGTTCGAGCTGATGTTCCGCCACGAACTGCTGGACAGCACGTCGCAGCGGGCGGAGGGGGGACAGCCGCGACTGCGTGAGGCGACGCTGCCGATGTTCCGGCACTTCACGCGGATGGTCGCCGGGTGCCGCCCGGGGCGGGAGGCCGAGGTGACCGCGGCCGCCCTCTGGGCCAACCTGCACGGCGTCGCCCAGCTCTGGGCGTGGGGAAGCCTGCAACTGGCGCTCGGACACGAAGGGTCGGCGGACGAGGAACGCGACCGGCTGGTCATGGCGGTGCTGGACGCCCACCTCGGACCGGTGACCCCGTGACGGCGGTGACCGTGCCCCCGCGGCGTCGGCTCGCCCTCGCGGTCAGCGTGGCCGGCGCGATGATCGTCGCGCTCGACGGCAGCGTCCTGCTCGTCGCGCAGCCCCGACTGGCCGCGGACCTCGGCGCGAGCATGGCGCAGGTCCAGTGGACGAGTACCGCCTACCTGGTCGCGGTGGCCGCCTTCCTCGTCGTCGCGGGGCGGCTGGGGGACCGGTACGGTCACCGACGCCTGCTGCTGGCCGGGGTGCTCGGGTTCGGGGCCGCCTCGGCGGGCATCGCGCTCGTGCCCGGCGTGCACGGGGTGATCGCCCTGCGCGCGGTGCAGGGCGTCTGCGGCGCGATGTTGCAGCCCGCGACGCTCGCGCTGCTGCGGCTGACCTACCCGCCGGACCGGCTCGGCACGCCGATCGCGGTCCGCACCAGCGCCATCGCGGTGGCCGCGGGGGCCGGACCGCTCCTCGGCGGTGTCCTCGTGGCCCAGCTGGGCTGGCGTTCGGTGTTCTGGATCAACGTCCCGGCCGCGCTCCTCATCGCCGCCCTCGTCCTCGCCGTGCGCACGCCGGTGCCGGACAGGGAGCGGACGGAGCGGCTGGACCTTGCCGGGGCCGGGCTGCTCGCCGTCGCGCTCGCGGTCCTGGTCCACGCCCTGGCCGGAGTGCCGGAGCAGGGGTGGGCCGCTGCGACCCTGCTCGAACTCCTCGCCGTCGCCGTCGTGGGGGCGGTGTTCGTGTGCCATGAACGCCGCGTCCCCCACCCCGTCGTGCCGCCCCCCGTGCTCCGGTCCGTGCCGGTGACGGCCTCGCTGGTACTGCTGCTGGTCACCAACACCGGTCTGTTCGGGACGCTCTTCCGGGCCACGTTCCACCTGCAGGACGAACTCCGCCTCGACCCGCTCGGCGCCGGGCTGCGCCTGGTGCCCCTGACCGCGTGCATGATCCTCGGCGCACCCGTGGCCAACGCGGCCATGCGGCGGTACGGGGTGCGCGGCACCGCGGTCGCGGGGTCCGGGCTGGTCGTCGCCGGGATCGCGGCGTTGTCCGTGCTCGGCCCGGCGGGCACCTGGGCGGGCATGGCCGTGCCCTTCGCGGCCGTCGGAGCCGGGTGCGCCACCGTGATGGTCACCGCGACCGGGACCGTGGTCGGCAGCGCGCCGCCCGGATACGCCGGGGTGGTGGGAGGGCTGAAGCAGACAGCCATGAACGTCGGGCCCACGCTCGGCATCGCCGTCGCCGCCGGGGTCGCCGGGACGGCGGTCTCCTCGCTGAGCTCCACGCTCCTGGTCCTGGCCGCCCTCACCGCCCTCGGCCTCCTGGCCGCGTCCCGGCTGCCGCGGGTGGTGGGTGGTGCGGAGTCGGTGGCCGGTGCGGAGGCAGGGGGCGTCCCGCCGGCGTCGACCGTCGCCAAGTAGGCGCGGACCAGCCGTTGTCGGTGGCCTCGGGCAGGATCGGCGCGTCAACTCGGAGCAGAGAGTGGGGGCGTCATGCCGATCGGGAACCAGCAGATGGCAACTCGTGTGTTCCTCGCGGGGATGAGGGACCCGTACTACCCGCAGCCCGTCGTCGACAAGGGCCGGGCGATCCTGCGGCGGCTGTGCGAGCGGGTCGAGGCGGAGCGGCCGTCGGACCTGGCCGCGCTGTACGTGCTCACCCATGCCGCGACGGAGGAGTTCAACGCGCTGGAGGAGGAGTTCGAGGCCGCCGGGAGCGGGATCGAGACCGTCGCGCGCGAAGTGATCGCCGAGGACTTCTGGTTCGTCGCCTCGGCCTACGGCTTCACGGACGCGGACGTGGAGGAACTGATCGCCCCCCGGGAGTGGTGAGGGGGACTCCCGCCGCACGCTTCGCCCGCCCCAGCTGCGACGATGGACCGGTGAACCACATCGCGGGCATCGGTACCGGACCCGGTCACGGCCGGCAGGACACCGCGGAGCCCCGGCGGGCCGAGTCCGGCCGGTGGCCCCTGCTGGAGGCCGCTCTCGCCGCGGTCAACCGCGACCTGTCGGCCACGGTGCCGGGGCAGGACGCGCTGGTCCTGGTCGCGGAGCCGTCCCGTGGCGGGCCGCGCCCTGACCGGCACGTCCCGGAACAGGGCCACGTCCTGGAGCAGGGCCACGAAGTGGAGCACGGCCACATCCCGGAGCAGGTCTACGTGGCGATGCCGGACGGGCGTTGGCACGGCGACAGGGTGAACCATTGGGAGACGGAGGAGCCGGAGCCGGACGATCCGGCGACGGCCCTGGCCGTGGTCGCGGAGGCGGCGCAGTCGACCGTCATGGAGCTGCTGCGGCAGGTCTGGCCGGTCTGCCCCGAGCACGGGTCGGGCGTGCACGTGCGTCCGGCGGGGGCCACCGACGACCGGGACCACGGTCAGGCGGGCGCCGCCGGCCCGCCGGTCTGGTGGTGCGGGGGCGGCCGGGAAGGCCGGTGCCACGACGTCGCCCCGGTGGGGGAGCTGGCGACCCGGCCGGGGACCCGCCGCCTGCCGGAGTAGCGCGCGAGGGAACCGCGGCACCGCCGCCGCGCCCCCGGCAGCAGCCCGGGGGCGCGGTCCCCGCTCAGTCCCGGGCGCCCGCGGCGAGGAGCACCGCGACGGTCTCCGGGTGGGGCCCGGCCCTCGCCCACTCGAGAGGGGAGCGGCCCGTGCCGTGGTCCTCGCGGAGCGCGGGCTCGGCGCCGTGGGCCAGCAGGGCGCGGACCGTGTCGGTGTGGCCCCAGCAGGCGGCCGCGCACAGGGGCGTGCCCTCCGCGCCGTGACCGCTCTCGATGTTCGGGGAGGCGCCGGCGGCCAGCAGGGTGAGGGCGTTGTCCGTGGCTCCGGCGACCGACGCCGCGTACAGGGGCGTGGTGCCCTCGGTGTCGGGGGCGTCCGGGCCGGCCCCGGCCCGCAGCAGGGCGCGGATGCGGGCGCCGTCGCCGCACGAGGCAGCGTCGACGAGACGTCGGGACAGCTTCTTCCGTCGGCGGTTGTTCACTGTGGGCGGCTCCGGTTCGTCTCGGACGCGGTGACGTGGGCGAGCACCGCCCCCGCGCCGTCCTCGGCGGCCATGCGGGAGGCGAGGGCGGCGGCGCGGTGGCGGTAGGACGGTTCGGACAGGCAGGCCGTGATCCCGGCAGCGAGGGACTCGGCGGTGAGGTCCTCGAACGGCAGGGGCGGCGGGGTGACGCCCAGGCCGTGCAGCCGGGCGGCCCAGAACGGCTGGTCGGTCATGACCGGCACGGGCAGCGCGGGGACTCCGGCCCGCAGGCCGGCTCCGGTGGTGCCCGCCCCCGCGTGGTGGACGACGGCGGCGGTGCGGGGGAACAGCCAGTCGTGGGGGAGGTCGCCGACGGCCAGGACGTCGGGGCCGGTGGGGCCGCCGCCCAGTCCGGCCCACCCCGCCTGCACCACCGCGCGCACGCCCGCCCGCCCGACCGCCGAGGTCACCAGCTCGCCGAGCCGTTCGCCCTCACCCGGCGCCATGCTGCCGAAGCCGATGAACACCGGAGGCGGACCGGCCTGGAGGAAGTCGACCAGCTCGTCCGGCGGCTCCCAGCCGTCCGGCCTGGCGGGCCACCAGTAGCCCACCACCTCGGCCCGGGACGGCCAGTCCGCGGGGCGGGGAATCACCAGCGGGCTGTAGCCGTGGAAGACCGGCCCGGTGTCCGCCGGAGCGCCGCGGCCGGTCTCCGGCAGTCCGAGACGGTCGCGAAGCCGCGTGACCGCGCCCGCGAAGGCCGCCTCCGTACGCCGCTCCACGGCCCGGCCGGCGGCGAGGTTGCCCTCGGGCCCCGTGCCGTCGCCGTCGCGGGCGCCGGGCAGCCGGAACTCGCCCGTGGCGAAGGCCGGGACGAGGTAGGTCCCGACGACGGGGACGCCGAAGGCCTCGCCGGCGGTCCGGCTGAGCGGGGACGGGCCGTGGGCGGTCAGCACCAGATCGGTGCCGGCCGTCACGGCGTCCGCCACCCCCTCGGCGACTCCGTCCGCGTACGCCCTGGTCAGGGCCCTTGCCTCGTCCCGTGACGCCGCCCGGGACCACCCGCGGAGCAGCTCCCGCGGGTCTCCCGGGACGGGCCGCAGGCCGAGGCCGCACCCGTTGATCAGCGAGGCGAAGGACGAGTGGGCGGCCAGGGTGACCTCGTGCCCCGCGTCCCGCAGCCGACGCCCCAGCCCCGTGAAGGGCGCGACGTCTCCCCGCGAACCGGCGGTGACGATCAGGATGCGCATGGCGGTGATTCTCCCCCGTGACGTCACCGGGCCGTCGGGCGGACCGGGGTCCGGCGGTGCCACGGGGGGGAAAGAGGCCCGGCGGGGCGAGCGCCGGAGGCCGTGGTGGAACGGTGACCGTCGGTCGCCCGTTGGACGGGCATGACGGTGAGCATGCGAGCGGGGTACCAAGGGACCGGGCCGGGGCCGATCACCCCGGACGGGTGCGCGGTCGAGCTGTACGCCCGGCTGCCGGTCGGAGACGAGCCCGACATCGTCGCAGGGGCCGTGCCGAAGGGCGCCCGCCTCCTCGAACTGGGCTGCGGGGCGGGCCGTATGACCCACCCGCTGGTCGAGCGGGGCTTCGCGGTGACCGCGGTGGACGAGTCCCAGGACATGCTGGACCGGGTCCGCGGGGCGCGCACGGTCCGCAGTGCGATCGAGGCCCTGGACCTGGGCGAGCGGTTCGACGTGGTGATGCTCGCGTCGTTCCTCGTGCACGCGGGCGACCCGGACGTGCGGCGCGGGCTGCTGCGCACCTGCGTCCGGCATCTCGCGGAGGGCGGCTGCGTGCTGTTCCAGCGCGAGGGGGAGGACTGGCACGAGCGGGTGCCGCGCGAGCGGGTGGACCCGGCCGGGTTCACCGTGCGGCTGGTGTCGGCGGAGCCGGTGGGTGACGGCGTGAACTCGGTGCGCGCACGGTACGTGTTCCCGGACGCCACGTGGACGCAGACGTTCCTGTCCCGGCCCCTCACGCGCGAGCAGTTCGAGGGCGCGCTGGCCGAGGCGGGGCTGCGGGTGGACCGCTATCTGACCGAGGACCGCACCTGGGTGCGGGCGGTCGCCGGGCCCGGGCCGGGCGAGGCCGGAGAGCGGTAACGGGGGCGTCTCCTCCGCGCGCGGCCGCAGGCCGGGCCCGGCGAAGCGGCCGGCAGCCGGCCGGGGGCGTGCGGTCCACGAGGGCGGCGCGGTCGGCGCCTCGGGGCCCTCACGCCCCCCAGGTGTCGCAACTTCCCCCCACAGATGTGGAGTTGTCCGTATAGGGCGCTCTTGACGCGGTTGGTCCCGTGGTGGAACCTGGGCGTCGTGCCAGGGGGGCCAGGGGAGGTCTCCCGTGCGGCACGTCGCCGGGGGGCGCATGACCAGAGGGGTGGTCGGCGGGGCGGGGGCGCGATCGGGCATCCGGCTGGACCTGCTGGAAGACGCGATGCGCAGACGTCTGGGCCGTGCATGCATCTACGTTCCGTCGTGCCGTCTCGGCCTGTACCTGGCGCTGCGCCGCTGGTGCCGGCCGGGAGGCAGGGTGCTGATGTCGCCGGTCAACGACGACGTCATCCTCTTCGTCGTGCTGGCCGCCGGACTCAGGCCCGTGCAGGCGCCGTTGGACCCGCGCGACGGGTCCCTCGACCTGGCCGCGGTCGACGAGGAAACCTGGCGCGGGCTGGCCGGAGTGCTGACCGCGAACCTGTACGGGAACCCGGATCCGGCTCCCGGGCTCCGCGAGCGGTGCGACCGGTGGGGCATCCCGCTGATCGAGGACGCCGCGCACGCGATCGGCAGCGAGGTGGGCGGGCGGCCGGTGGGGTCCTTCGGGACCGCGGCGGCGTTCAGCCTCTCCAAGCACGTCGGCGCGAAGGCCGGGGGGTTCCTCGCCTTCGACGACGACCCGGCGCTGCGCGAGGAGCTGGTCCGGGCGCGCGACGAGCTGCTGGAACCGGCCGACTGGGCCGCCGAACTCGCCTACGCCGCAAGGCCGTTCGCGGAGGCCGCGGTGCGGGGACTGGGCCTGCGGAGGGCCGCCGGCGCCACCCTGCGGATGCTCGGGCTGAGCGAACGCGACGGCGTGCGCATGCCGTTGCGCGCCGGGGAGCTGGCGAGGGCGACGGCCGAAGCCCCGGGGCTCACCGCGCACCACTCGTGGGTCCGGGTCGACATGCACGACTACCGCCTCGCGCCCGGCCCGCTCCGCGCCCGCCGGATCACCCGCGCATTCGGCCGCCTCGACGAGGTGCTGCGCGTCCACCGCGAGGGAACCGCACGGCTGCTGGACACCGAGTGGGCCGCGCCCCGCACCACCGCGGGGCCCGTGCAGCCGCTGTTCCGGGTGCCGTTGCTGGTCGACGACCGGGACGCCGCCGTCGCCGCGCTGGCCCGCCACGGCATCGTCACCGGATACCTGTACGACCCGCCGCTGGACGATTACGCGGGCCCCGAGTTCACCGGCCTGTCGCCCCGGCCCGGTCCCGCCCGGTACTTCGCCCGGCACGCCCTGCCGGTGGACCCGCGCCGCGCCACCGAGGCGATCGCCGTGCTGCGGCGGGCCGGCGCGGCGCCCGCCGGGGCGCCGGCCGCCGGGCGACCCGACGCGGTCCCCGAGGCGGGAGGCGGCGGTGGCTGACATCCAGGAGGCGGCGGACGTCACGGACCCCGGCCCGGGGCCCACCCGGACCCGGCGGCCCGCGCGGCGTCCGCGCCCGGAGCGAGCGGAGGGCGGCGACTCCCTGTTCAGGAACGCGTACTTCCTCATGCTCAGCACGGGCGTGTCCGCCGTGCTCGGCCTGGCCTTCTGGCTGGTCGCCGCCCGCCACTACACCCAGGAGGCGGTCGGCCAGGGCTCGGCCGCCGTCGCCGCCATGCGCCTGCTCGCCGGCATCACCGCCACCACCATGATCGGCGCCGTGGTGCGCTTCGTGCCGCGCGCCGGACGCGCCACCGGATCACTGGTGCTGCGCGCCTACGCCGTCAGCTCGCTGGTGGTGACCGTCGCCGGCGTCGTCTTCCTGCTCACCCTCGACCTCTGGGGGCCCTCCTACGCGCCGCTCGGCACACCGGTGGCCGGGGCCCTCTTCGTCGCCTCGTGCGTGGCCTGGGCGGTCCTCACCCTGCAGGACGGGGTGCTCACCGGGCTGCGCGAGGCGGTCTGGGTGCCGCTCGGCAACGCGGTGTTCTCACTGGGCAAGTTGGTCCTGCTGATCCTCCTCGCCGGGGCGATGCCGGTCCTCGGCGTGTTCGTCTCCTGGGGCGCGGCGATCGCGCTGTCGACCGTGCCGCTGGGCTGGCTGGTGTTCCGGCGGCTCATCCCCCGGCAGGTCGCCGCCGACGGCCACCGCCGGCCGCCCACCCTGCGGGCCGTCGGACGGTTCATCGCCGGGGACTCCGTCGGCGCCATGTTCAGCCTGCTGATGATCAACCTGCTGCCGGTGATGGTGGCGGTACGCCTCGGCGCGGCGGAGAACGGCTACTTCTACGTCGCCTACACCGTCGGCGGCACCATGGAGTTCCTCGCCATCAACATGGCGTCCTCGCTCACCGCCCACGCCTCCCGCGACCCCCGCGCCCTCGCCGACGGTGTGCGGGGAGCGTTGCGGAGGATGGCCCTGCTGCTGGTGCCGGTGGTGGCCGTCCTGGTCCTCTTCGCGCCGCTGGTGCTCGCCCCGTTCGGCGCGGACTACGCGGACAAGGGCTCCACCGTGCTGCGGCTGCTGGCCGCCGCCGCGCTGCCCCGGGTCGCCGTCGAGCTGTACATCGGGGTGCTGCGGGTGGCCGGCCGCACCGCGATGCTCGCCCTGGTGCAGGGCGTGATGTGCGTGCTGGTCCTCGGCTCCGCCGCCCTGCTGCTCACCACGGCGGGCATCGACGGCGCCGGCTGGGGCGTGCTGCTGAGCATGACCGCGGTCGCGCTGCTGTGCGTGCCGGGGCTGCGGGCGGCGCTGCGGGGGGAGGGGGGTGAACGTCCGTCCCCCGCACCTCCCTCCGCCACGCCGTCCGTCTGCCGCAGGGTGGTCGCGCTCGCCGGGGCGTCGTCCGGGCCGCGGGGGGAGCGGAGGCTGCGGGTCGCCCTGTGGTGGCTGCTCGGCTCCGCCGGCGTCTTCTACGCCGCCGCCCTGCGCCACCTGCCGTGGCTGGACGACGACCCGCGCGGCGCCACGCGGGTCCGGGCCGTCGACGCCGACGCCGACCGCACCGCGGGGGAGGTCCTGGCCGCGCTGCCCGGCATCGCCCTCGCCGCCGCCGTGCTGATGCTGCTGGTGTACGTCGCCGCGCTCACCCTCCGCGTCCCCGCCGACGCCCCGCTGGCGGCCGCCGCGCTCGGCGTGCTGGTCCTCGCGCTCCACGCCGCCCCGGTGGCCCTCGGCCTGGAACCGGTCCCGGCGCGCGCCGCCGGCTGGTGGCCCGGCCCCGGTGACGGCCCGCTCGGCGAGGTGCTGCTGTGGGCGCCGTACGCCTGCCTGGTGCTCGGCCCGGTCCCGCTGTGGCTGGTGCTGCGGTGGGCGCTGCGGCTGCCGGCGCGGACCTGCTGGTGGCTGCTGTGGCCGGCCGCGGTCCTCGCCTGGGCGCTGCGCGACACGCTCGCCCCCGCGGCGCCGGGACTCCTCGCCGCCCTGCTGCTCCTCGCCGCGGCGGGTGCCCTCACCCGCCGCGGTGCCCGCCCCCGCGGCCGACCACCGGCCCCCGGGCCGCCCGCGCCGCGCGTACCCCGGCAGGGAAGGGGCGGCGATTGAAGTACCGGAGGCCGGACCGGCGAGGGCGCGCCGCACCCGGGGCGGGACCAGTGGGAGCTCGCCCTACCCGGGGCGAAACCGGCGGCGGCTCGCCGTACCCAGGGGCGGGACAGGCGAGGGCTTGCCGCACCCGGGGCGGGACCGGTGGGAGCTCGCCGCACCGGAGGGCCGGACAGGCGAAGGCTCGCCGTACCCGGGGCGGGACAGGCGAAGGCTCGCCGTACCCGGGCGGGACCGGCGGAGGCTCGCCGCGCCCGGGGCGGGACCGGCGAGGGCTTGCCGCATCCGGGGCGGGACCGGTGGGAGCTCGCCGCACCGGAGGGCCGGACCGGCGGAGCCCGCCACCGGAACGGGACGGCACCGCACGGGGCCGGCCCACCGGAACCGCACCCGGCCGGGTGGCGCCGTGATGCGCCGTGCCGACCAGCACCATCCGACAGAAGCCGCACCGACGACAGCCGCCGGGGGGACCGTGCGACCGACAGTGACGACGGGCCGGACAGCCGTGCCGGGCCCCGAGGGCGACAGACGTGACAGACGCGACGGACGGGGCAGAGGCACCGCAGGCGACGGCGGCTCCGGGCGCGACGCAAGCCCGCCGGACGCCACCGCACCCGGCGGCGCGGACCCCCGGGCCCCGCAGGCCGGGGTCCGGGGCCCCTCCGGCGGCACCGGCCCCCGCACCTCCGCGCGCCGCCGCTGGAGCGCCGTGTGGCCCGTCGGCCCCCTGGCCGTCGCGCTCACCCTGTGGGCGTACGCCGTGCGGACCACCCACGTGACGGAACTGGACGACTTCGGCCTGGTCAGCGCCGTGCACCCGGCCTACTGGGCGGGGCTCGCGGTGCTCGCCGCCGGGTTCTGGTTCACCGTCCGCCGCCCCGACCGGGCCGACGCCTGGGGTCTGGCGTACGTGCTCGGCCTGCTGGTCATGCAGCGTGCCACCCAGGCCCTCGTGTACCCGACGCCGCTGCACGCCTGGGCGTGGAAGCACGACGCCGTCGTCGGCCACCTGCTGACCGACGGCGGCCTGCGGACCGGGGCGGAACTCGGCGACATGGCCGTGTACGACCAGTGGCCCGGCTTCTTCGCCGCCCAGGCCGCCGTCGTGCGCCTCGCCGGGGTGGAGAACACCCTCACCCTGATGAGCTGGTGGCCGCTGCTCTCCAGCGTCCTGGTGCTGGCCCCGCTGGTGCTGATCCACCGCACGTTCACCCAGGACCGCCGGCTGATCTGGACCGGCGTCTGGCTGTTCTGCGTCGGCAACTGGGTCGGTCAGGACTACTTCTCGCCGCAGTCCCTCGCCCTCACCCTGCACCTGGCGGTGCTCGCCCTGGTGCTGCGCCGGTTCCCCGGCGCGGAACACCGCGGCTCCCGGCAGGCCGTGTGGACCACGGTGCTGGTCACCCTCATGGTCCCCGTGGTGCTGTCCCACCAGCTCACGCCGGTGGTCCTGATCGTCTCGCTCGGCGTGCTCGCGCTCACCCGCCGGCACCGCGACGGGGTGCCGTTCCTCGCCGCCGTCGCCCTCTTCGCCGCCTGGAACCTCACCGCCTCGCTGCCGTTCCTCTCCGCCGCGCTGCCCGAGATGCTCGCCTCCGTCGGCGACATCGGCGCCAACGTCGAGACCGGCTACGGCACCACGCCCACCGGCGCCGGAGCCGTCACCGCCTCCTGGGCGGCACGCGCCCTGTCCGCGACGGTCGTGGCGCTGGCCGTCCTCGGAGCACTGCGCCGACCCGAACTGCGGCGGCAGGCCCGGCCGTTGCTGCTGCTCACCGGGGTACCGCCGCTGCTGATCGCCGCCAACGGCTACGGCAGCGAGATGATCTTCCGGGTACTGATGTTCATGCTGCCCGGTGCCGCGTTCTTCGCGGCCGCCGCGCTGCTGCCCCGGAGCGGCGGCACGCGCGGGGCGGTGCCGCCTCCGACACCCGCGCGGTGGCTCTGGCTGCCGCTCCCGGTGGTGCTGGCCGTCACCCTCGCCTTCGTGCCGAGCTACGCGGGCAAGGACCGGCTGAGCTACTTCCCGCCCGCGGAGGCCGCCCTGGTCGGCGACCTCGTCGAGAGCGCCCCCGACGGTTCCCTGGTCGCCGCCGCCAACCGCAACTACCCGCAGGCGTACGGGGACTACTGGCGGCTCGACCACTACTGGTTCCTGGAGGAGGACCCGGCGAAGGTCGAACGCATCCTCTCGCGGCCCGCCCGCACGCTCGCCCTCGACATGAAGGACGTCGCCGAACCCGGCCGCGCCTACCTCCTGTTCACCGAGGGCCAGCGGGCCGACGCCGAGATGAACGGCCGGCTCACCGGGGCCGAGTGGCGGCGCGTGGAGAAGTCCGTGGCCACCTCCGCCTACTTCCGGCGGGTGGCGCACAACCGGGCCGGCACCGTGTACGAACTCGACGTCCGGGCCGTCGCCGTCGAGGAGGACGCCCGATGACGGCGCGGGACCTGCTGACGCGGATGCTTCCGCCCCTCACGGGCTGGCTGGCCGTCGGCGCGCTCACCCTGCCCGACGGCTCCCCGGCGCGCGTCGCCGCCGTGGCGGTGTTCCTGACGGCCGGCCCCGGCGCCGCGCTGGTGCGCATCTGGTGGCCCGCGCTGCGCGTGCCGCCCGCGGTGGGGCCGGCGGAGGACTGGGATACCCGCTTCACCGGCCGTTCCGGCGTGCTGGAGCGCCTGCTCCTGGTGCCGCTGGTCAGCCTCGCCGTCCTCACCGTCACCGCCACCGCCCTGCTGGCCGCGCAGGCCTTCAGCGGGCGGCGCGTCCTGTTGCTGCTCACCCTGCTCACCCTGCTCGCCGCGTACTGCCCGAGGACACGCCCGTCCTGACCCGAGGAAGGCCGGTTCCGTGAGGTTCCCCCGTCGCTCCCGACCCCAGGCCGCCGACGCCACGGCCACCGCCACCGCCACCGCCACCGCCGCGGACGCCGCCGTGAGAGCGCGGGGCCCGCGCCACGCGCGGCCGCGGTGGGCCGGCCCGCGCGGACGCCGCCGGTGGTGCGTCCTCGCCGTCGCCGCGGTCTGCGCCTCGCTGCTCACCACCCTGGCCGTCAGGGCGGGCACCGGCCGGCCCGCCGTGGGCGCGGAGTGCCGCGGGCCCGCCACCGAGCTCCTCGAGCCGCGCTGCGGCGCCTGGTTCGGCGCGTTCGTGCCGCACGAGAAGTCGAACCTCCGCGAGAAGGTCGAGGCCTACGAGCGGCGCCTCGGCCGACGCCTGGACATCGTGTACACGTACCACGACATGTCCGCGGTGACCTCCGGCCGCCTGGAGGGGCAGCTCCTCACCGAGCAGGAACGGCAGCTCGGCGAGGACCGGATGCTGCTGCTGTCCTGGGAGAGCAAGGTGTGGGGCGGCACCAAGGCGGAGCAGCCCCGGTGGGCGGAGATCGCCGCCGGGGCGTACGACGCCGACGTGATCGACGTGCAGGCGCGCCGGATCAAGGAGTACGGCCGGGGCGGCGACGGGCGGAAGGTGTTCCTCTCCTTCGACCTGGAGATGGACACCCGGGTCCCGGAGAACGGCACCGCCCGGGAGTTCGTGGCCGCCTGGCGCCACATCCACGACCGTTTCCGGAAGTTGGGCGTGGACAACGTCGTCTGGACGTGGATCACCACGGGTTACCCGGGGCACCACGACATGATCGAGGAGCTCTACCCCGGCGACGACTACGTCGACTGGATCGGCTACAACCAGTACAACTACTTCACGTGCCACGACGCGCGGTGGATGTCCTTCGAGGAGACGCAGCGGTCGGTGCACCGCTGGATCCGCACCCACCTGTCCGACGAGAAGCCGCTGATGCTCTCCGAGTTCGGCTCCGCCTACGACCCGCAGCGGCCCTCACGGCAGGCCGACTGGTACCGCGAGGTGCCGGACGTCCTCAGGGAACTGGACGGGGTCGCGGCCGCGCTCCAGTGGAACTCCCGTGATCCCGGCCCGCACTGCGACCTCTCCCTGGCCGACCGGAAGGCCTGGGACGCGATGCGGCGGCTGGCCTCGGACCCGTACCTCAACCAGCCGTCACCGTGATGCCGGCCGGACCTCACCCCGCGAACCCGGGCCCCCGCACGGCCGTGCGGGCCCGGCGGTACCAGCGCCAGCCGACGGTGAGCACCCCGTCCCGGTACGGCGCCACCCGGGCGCCCTCACCGCGCATCCACGCCCGCACGTCGGCGACGGTGTGGCTCCGCCGCACGATGAGCCGCGCCACGCGGTACCGCTCGTCCCGCTGCGAGCTCAGCGCGTGGCGCACCGCGGCCGCCGTCTCGTACCCGGCGAGCGCCGCCGCCCGGCGGACGGCGGCGCTGTTGTAGCCGTGGGGGTAGGCGAGGTGGCGGACCGGATGCCCCAGGGTGTCCTCCAGCACCCGTCTGGAGTCGCACAGTTCGCGCTCCAGGGCGTCGCGGCCCAGGGTGTCCAGCTGGGCGTGGGTCACCGTGTGACCGCCCACCTCGAGGCCGGCCTGCTCCAGCAGCGGCGCCTCCTCCAGCCGCATCATCGGCGCGGGCGGCAGCAGGCTGCGGCCGGACGGGGCGATCGCCCCCGTGGTGAGGTAGGCCGTGCCCGGCAGGTTCCGCTCCGCCAGCGCCGCCGCGGTCGGGCCGGGCAGGTCCGCGAAGCCGTCGTCGAAGGTCAGCACCACCGGCCGCGGCGGCAGCGGCGCCCGCCCCGCCAGGTGATCGGCGAGCGCGCTCATCGTCACCGGGGTCCGGCCGCTGTCCAGGACGGCGTCCAGATGCGCCGTGAACCGCCGCGGCGGGACGGTGAACTCGGCGATCCACTCCGGCGGGTCGTCCATCACCGCGTGGTAGAGCAGCACCGGGACGGCTTCGGTCCGCGGCGCCCCCGGCGGACTCACCGGGACGTCACCGCCCGCCGCAGCGCGCGGCGGGCCCGGACGTAGCCCAGCGGCCCGTACACCATGCCCCGGCGCTGCAGCCGGGACAGCCGCCCGGGCCACGGGTGGTCCCGCCGGTCGTGCCCGCCCGGCACCGCGCCACCGCCCTCCGCGCCGCCGCCCTCCGCGCCCGCGCCGCCCGTGCCCGCGCCGCCCGTGCCCGCGCCGCCCGTGCCCGCGCCGCCCGGGTCGCGGGCGGCGGTGAGCTGCCGGGCGTACGCGAGGCCGCGCGGGAGCCGGCGCAGCAGCGCGGGCAGCAGGGCGGGGCGGCGGACCAGTACCGCCGTGAGGTAGGCGGTCAGCCCGGCGCCGTAGCCGAACGCCTGGTTCTCCAGGTCGCGCCAGGTCTCCCGGTGGTGGTGCCAGACCAGTGCCCGCGGCACGTACCGCAGCCGGTGCCCCTCGGCGAGCACCCGGACGAAGGCGTACAGGTCGTCGCCGCCCTTGGCCCGCGTGCCCGTGCCGGTCGCCGGGTCGAAGCCGCCGACGGCGCGCAGCACGGTGGTGCGGAACGCCATGGCCGCACCGGAGCCGAACCGCCCCGCGGTGAACGGGAACAGCGGCTCGTCGGCGGGCGGGTCGGCCGGGTCGTACACGCGGGGCGTGAACCCCTTCGCGAAGCCGCCGTTGCTCTCCAGCAGCACCTGGGCCGGGGTGCGCAGCCGGGCGGGGAGGATCAGCCCCGTCGTGCAGCCGAGGCCGGGGTCGCCGGAGAACGGGACGCTCAGCTCCGCCAGCCAGCGCGGGTCGGCCACCACGTCGTCGTCGGTGAACGCCACCACGTCGCCCGAGGCCGCGGCCAGCCCCGCGTTGTGCGCCCGCGCCAGTCCCGGCACGGGTTCGCGCACGTACCGCACGCGCCCCCCGAACTCTCCCTCGACCAGCTCCCGGGTGGCTGCGGTGACCGGCGCGTTGTCCACCACGACGACGTCGAAGTCCGGGTGGTCCTGCGCGAGCAGCGAGCGCACCGCCCTGGCCAGCTGCCGCGGGCGCTCCCGCGTGGCGACCACCACCGTGGTGCGGGGCGGCCGGCCGGGCGGCGGGCCGTCCTCCGGCGGGGGCGCCGGAAGCCGCCGCGCCGCCTCGGCCACCGTGTCCCGAGGGTCGGCGCCCTCCGGCACCGTCACCAGCAGGGTTCCCATCGGCACGCCGCCCCGCCGGACCAGCGCGAACACCTCCCCGGGGCCGGGTGGCGGGCTGCCCGGGCCGGGGCGGAGCAGCGGCGGCGCCGTTCCGCCCCCGGTCTCCGCTCCCGCGCCGAGTTCCAGCTCCGCCACCTGGACGGGGCGGACGGCCAGGAATCCGTCGATCTCCCGCTGCGTCGTACGGCTCACGCGCGTGTTCCCCCTCGTCGTCGCCTCTCCGGTGCGGCCGCCCGGGCACGTGCCGTCAGGTGCGGAACTTCCCCACCGTCCGCAGGCTTCGCGCGGCCATCGCCTGCAGGTGGGGACGCCGCCGCACGAAGCCGTGCGCCCGGCGGGCCGGCTCGTGCTCCAGCCAGTGCAGCGCCGCGCCGAGCCCCGGCCGGATGACGGTCCCCTCGTGGACCGTCGACTCACCGGTCTTCAGCGCGTCCTTGTACTCGGCGGCCCCCCGCCCCATGTCCAACACCGAGATGCCGGCCGCGGCGGCCGCCTCCGCCATCCGCAGGTGCAGGATCAGCCCCGGTGAGTACCTGGCCAACTCCGGCTCGTACGCGGGGAACCAGCACGCCAGCACCGTCGAGGACCGCAGCCCGAAGTGCGCGGCCACCGGACGGTCGGCGGCGTAGAGCACCGACAGCACGCCCGCGCACTCCCGTGCCCGGGTCGCGGCGAGCGTCCGCACCAGGCGGCTGATCCATTCCCGGGCGAAGCGGTCCCGCCGCCCGGTCCGGCGGTACTGCGCCGACTTCCACGCCATCAGTGTCCGCAGGGCCCGCGGGTCCCGCTCGTCGAAGACGAACCGCACCTCCCCGACCTGCCGGCCGAGGCGGCGCTCCTTGGCCAGGGTGGTCCGCAGAAACTTGGGCGACTGCCGCCGCAGCACCTCCAGATAGGCCGGGTAGCCCTCCCCGACGTCGATCACGTACGAGGGGTAGGAGGCGGTGGCGTGCCCGGAGAACGGTGTCCGGCCGTCCTCCAGGTTGTCGAAGGTGAAGCTGTTCAGCGCGCAGGCGCGCAGCAACTCCTCCGCGCGCAGGGCGGTCCCGGGCCGCAGGACGGCACCTTGCAGGTCCGAGACCCCGAGCCCCAGGGCCCGCCCGCTGCCCCACGGACTGCGCTCGAAGGGCAGGAAGCCGACGATCCCCCGGTCGCCGCCGCCCCGCCCGCCGCCGTCGTCCCGGTCCTCGACCACCGCCACCCGGGCCCGCGGCCTGACCTGCCCCACGGCGACGGCGAACTCCGGCTCCATGAAGGGATTCCTGACCGCGCCCGACGCGGCCCGCAGTTCACGCCAGGTCTCGGACTCCTCCGCCCCGAGCTGCCCAGGTCTCAGTACCCGCACACGTCGTGCACCGCTCATGACGACCCCCCGGTCGAAGCCCCACGGCCTCCGGACCCCCCGGTCCGTGGACACCGCGAGGATCGTACAGCGGCAGAGGGCTTCCCGGTAGATACCGTCGCAGGACGTGACCAAGCGACGAGAAGCGCACAACCGGCGCATTGCGCCGCCACCGGGACGGCACGGGCGGAAGCGGCCGCGGTGGTCACCCGGCCGCCGCCCCGGTGACCCCGGGCCCTGTCGCGCTGTAGCGTTGGTCTTCCGGTCGCGGCGTCGTGCGCGTCGCGACGGAGCCCTTGCGACAGGCAGGGCGCGAGCATGTCGGGTGAGGCATCCACCGGGAAACCCTTCGGAGCCGGCTCGCCCCCCGGGCCGGCCAGTGGCTGCTGCGCAGGCCGGCCTCCCGTCCCACGGCCGCCTGACCCCACGGCATCCCGTCCCACGGACGCCTGACCCCACGGCATCCCGCCCCACGGCCGTCTGACCCCGCGGCATCCCGCCCCGCGGGCGTCTGCCCCGGGGGCCCGGCCCGGAGCCCGTGCCCCGGGCCGGGCGGGTGCGTCCCGTGACGCCCGTGAGCCCCTGCGCGGCAAGCGGGCGATCAGTTGGTCAGCAGGTCGATCACGCCCGTCAGGCCCTCCTCGCCGCCACCGGTCTCGCTCAGGCGGCGGCGCATCAACGCGAAGTACGGGCTGAGCAGTTCGGTGCTGACGCCCTGCTGTTCGGCGGTGAGCAGGAAGGTCGGCGTGCCGGCCACCTGCATGGCGAGGCCGGAGACGACCCCTTCGGTGTAGTCGCCGCTCCGCAGATGGCCGGCGGTCTGGTGCACGGAAGGAGCCATGGCGACGAGCCAGTCGGCGAGCAGTGGCGCGAGCGTGCCGGGGTCGATGTCCTCCTTGCGGATCAGGGCGAAGGCGTGCGCGGCCCCGGCGAACATGCCGTACATGGCGCTGAGCAGGGCCACGTCGTACAGGGCGGCGAAGCCCGCGTCGGCGCCGACGTAGGTGGTGCCGGCGGGGACACGCAGGGCCTCCCGATGCCGGTCGAACAGCTCCCGCGAGCCACTGTAGAAGACGTAACCACCGGCGTCCGGGACGCCGATCATCGGAGGGACGGCCATGATCCCGCCGTCCAGGTAGCGAGCACCGCGCTCGCGGGCCCGGTCCGCGCGCGTGCGGGCCTGGGCGGGGGTGCTGGTGGTCAGGTTGACCACGTCCTTGCCCTCCAGGCCGGTGCCGGCCAGCACCTCCCCGACCGAGGCGTCGTCCAGCAGGCAGACGACGACCAGGGTGTTCGCGGCGACCGCCTCGGCGGCGCTCCCCGCGACGGTCGCGCCCTCGGCGGCGAGGGCCGCGGCGCGGGCCGGGTCGCGGTTCCAGACGGTCAGGGGGTGGCCGGCGGCCAGCCAGGCCCGGGCGAGCGCGGTACCCATCGCGCCGAGTCCCAGCAGGGTGAGGGGGGTCTTCTCGACATCGTTTCGTCTCATGCCGACGATGCTCGGTGCCGCCCCGACCAGCATCAAGTACGCACTTCGGAGTGGGTGGTTACCCTGAGGTGAGCGAGCACGTCAGCGAGGCGCACGGGGGTGGGACTTTGACGACGCTGAACCGGCCGGGCGGCCCGGACGGACACGTCTGCGGGATCGACGCCGCCATGGAAGTGATCGGCGGGAGGTGGAAGGTGCTGATCCTCTGGGCGCTGCACGAGCACCCGGGCAGCCGCTTCGGCGCACTGCGGCGGCTCCTCCCGGGGATCACCGAGAAGGTGCTGGCCTCCCATCTGCGCGAGATGGAGGCGGACGGCGTCGTGCACCGCGTGTCCTACGACGAGGTGCCGCCCCGGGTCGAGTACACGCTGACCGAGGACGGCGCACGACTCAACAAGGCCCTCGAACCACTTGCCGCCTGGGGGAGCGAGCGGGTGACGCCGAGGCATGCCGCGGCCCCCTTGGAGGGGTGAGCCCCACGCCCGGCCGGGGCCCTGGCCCCGGCAGGCGGGCGCTCAGTGACGGAACGGCTCGAGGAGGGCGCGGACCTGCTCCGCCGCGCCCCAGTCGTGGTCGAACATCGCGACGAGGGCCAGGGACTGCCGCATCTGGATCAGCGGCATCCGGGCGCGCCAGCCGGCGTCCAGTCCGGTCAGCTCCGCGTACACGTCGAAGAACCGCGCGGCCTCCGGCGGGTGCGGGGAGCACCACAGGTGCGCCAGGTCGACCTCGGCCCACGTGTAGGAGACGGCCGGGTCTATGAGCGCGGGGCGGCCGTCCTCGGCGGCGAGGACGTTCTGCGCCCAGAGGTCGCCGTGCGTCAGGCAGGCGGGGCGGGGCGGCAGCAACTCGGGCAGCCGGTCGCACAGGCGCTCCAGCGCCCGCCGGTCCTCCGGTCCCAGGGCCGCCTCCACGCGGCGCTCCGGCAGCCAGCGCAGCAGCCGGTGTCGGGCGAAGAACTCGTACCCGTCGTCGGTCCACCCGTTCTCCTGGCGGTAGCGGCCCAGCCAGTTGTCGCGTTCCCAGCCGAACCGGTCGTGCACGGTGGAGGTGTGCAGCCGGGCCACCTCGTGGGCCAGCCGCTCCCAGAAGGCCTCGTCGCCGGCCGGGCGCTCGCGCAGCGCGGACAGCACCAGCAGTTCGCGGGTCGCCAGCACCACGTCCGGGGTGGCCAGGGCGCCGCGGTCCCGCAGCACGCCCAGTCCTTCCGCCTCCGCCGCGAACAGGCCGTCGGCCGGCACGTCCGCGAAGGACTTCACGAAGAGCGGCGCCGCGTCGGGGCGGACGGCGAGGCCGGCGACCGCGGCCATGCCGCCCTCCACCGGTTCCACCGCGGTGACATCGGTCAGTCCGGCGTCATGGAGGCGGTCGAGGAGAAGCGATGTGGTCTGCACGAGAGGGCAGGCTAGCCCCGGCCGCGGTGCCGCGCGAGAGTTTCCGCCCTGTGGGCAAGAACCAACTTCGCCCGACGCGAACGCCGTTGAGGTCGCGACGCGGCTCGAAGGGAAGGGCCGCGCGGGAACAGCCCCGCCTCGTTCCCGGCGCGGGACGGATGCCGGAGGCCCCGCCCGTGTCACAGGAGCGCGGGCCGTCTCGTCCCAGGGGGTGAAGGAACGCACCCGCCAGGACGAAGGAGCACACGATGGACGCACGGCTGAACTACTTCGCGAGCCCCACCGCCGGAAAGGCCCTCAAGCACTTCATGGCCGTCGGGAGGACCCTCAAGGAGTCGGCGCTGCCCGCGGCCACCCAGGAGCTGGTGTCGCTGCGGGTCAGCCAGATCAACGGGTGCGCCGCCTGCATCGACATGCACACCAAGGAGGCAGAGGCCGCCGGCGGGACGGCGCCGCGGCTGCACCTGGTGGCGGCCTGGCGGGAGGCGACCGTCTTCACCGAGGCGGAGCGGGCCGCCCTGGAACTCGCGGAACAGGGCACGCGGGTCGCCGACGCGGGCGAGGGCGTCGCCGACGAGGTCTGGGAGCGGGCCGCCCGCCACTACGACGAGGACCAGCTCGCCGCGCTGGTCGTGCTGGTCGCGTTCATGAACACGGCGAACCGGCTGAACATCATCGCCCGGCAGCCCGGCGGCGACTACCGGGCCGGTCAGTTCCACTGACGTGCGTCCGCCGACCACCGGGGGCGCCCGCCCTCGCCGCCCCCGTCCACAGACACCCGCAAGGAGAGCACACGTGAACAAGGCCGAGGAGTTCGAGGAGCTGCGGCCCCTGCTGTTCTCGATCGCCTACCGGATCCTCGGCAGCGTGGGGGAGGCGGAGGACGCGGTCCAGGAGACCTGGCTCCGCTACGACGCCTCCGCCACCCGGCCCGACTCGGTCAAGGCGTACCTGTCGACCACGGTGACCCGGCTGGCCATCGACGTGCTGCGCTCGGCCCGGGTGCGGCGCGAGGAGTACGTGGGGCCGTGGCTGCCCGAGCCGCTCCTGAACGACCCGTACGAGGACCCGGAACGCGCGGCGGAACTGTCCGACTCGGTGTCCATGGCCGCGTTGCTGCTCCTGGAGCGGCTGACCCCGCTGGAGCGGTCGGTCTTCGTGCTGCGGGAGGTGTTCGCGTTCGGCTTCGGCGAGATCGCGGAGACGGTGGGCCGCTCGGAGGCGGCGTGCCGGCAGCTGCTGGTGCGGGCACGCCGTCACATGAACGAGGGACGGCCCCGGTTCGAGGCCGACCGCCGGGAACGGCAGGCGCTCGCGACGCGGTTCTTCGACGCCCTGTCCGGGGGCGACGTGGACGGACTGCGGGCCCTGCTGTCCGCCGACGTCACGACGGTGGGGGACGGCGGCGGCAAGGCGCCGCAGCTCGCCAGGGCCGTCGTCGGAGCGGACCGGGTGGCGCGCCTGTTCGCCTCCGTCTATCCGCCCATGGCCGAGGTCGGGATCACCTGTGAGCAGCAGGAGATCAACGGGCAGGCGGGCGCGGTCTTCCGGGACCGCGACGGCCGGGTCCTGCACGCCCTGGTCCTCGACATCCTCGACGGCCGGATCCAGGCGATCCGCTCCGTCATCAACCCGGACAAGCTCCGGCACCTCGGCCCCGTCGCGGACGCCTGGGCCCTCGACCGGGAGGTGAGGCAGACCCTCAGGCGGTCGCGGTGAACGGCCCGCGGTGAGCGGCCCGTTGCCGCGGACGGTGGCGGTGGCGGTGCGGCGGTGGCCGGTTCCGGTCGGCGGGCGCTGCGTCTCGGCCATCGTGCAGAGAACCCTTTGCAGAGAACTCTCTGCACGTTACGTTCGACGGCATGAGCGACGACGCGACCGACCCGGGCGGCCCCGCCCCGCGCAAGCCCGTGCGCCGCCTGGACGCGCGCAGTCTGCGCGGTCTGGCGCACCCCCTGCGGATGAGCATCCTCGAGCTGCTGACCCTCGACGGCCCCGCCACGGGCACGGCCCTGGCGGCGCGGCTCGGGGAGAACACCGGCACCGTGAGCTGGCACCTGAGGCACCTCGCCCAGCACGGCTTCATCGAGGAGGAGACCGGACGCGGCACCAAGCGGGAACGCTGGTGGAGGGTCGTGGACGAGACCAAGGTGCTGGAGACCGCCGAGTTCCGCGACGACCCGGCCACCCGGGGCGCGCTCTCCGTCTACCTGCACGAGATGGTGCAGCAGTACTTCAACCGGGTCACCACCTACCTGGGCGAGAGCTGGGAGGAGGAGTGGCAGCGGGCCGGCACCCTCTCCGACTGGCGGGACCTGCGGCTGACGGCGGAGCAACTCACCGCGATGAACGCCGAGTTGATAGAGGTGGTCGCCCGCCACACCCCCGCACCGGGCGACGAGCCGGAGCCCGGCGCGCTGCCGGTCGTCGTGCAGCTCCAGTCGTTCCCCCGCAAAGAGCGGGGCACGGCGTGAGCCGGGCGGCAGGCCCCGGACTGCTGCGGCGGCACCGCGACTTCCGGCTGCTGTGGTGCGGTGAGACGGCCGGTAAGTTCGGCGCGTCCGTCACCTCCGTGGCGATGCCCCTGGTGGCCGTCTCGACCCTGCGGGCGAGCACCTTCGAGGTCGGGCTGCTGAGCGCCTCCGCCTGGCTGCCGTGGCTGGTCATCGGTCTGCCGGTCGGGGCGTGGGTCGACCGGATGCGGCGCAGGCCGGTCATGCTGGCGTCCGCCGCGGTGTCCTTCCTGCTCTTCCTGGCGGTCCCGCTCGCGGCGTGGGCCGGCCTGCTGAGCGTCGGCCTGCTGATCGTCGTCGCGCTGCTGACGGGCACCGCCGCCGTCTTCTTCCAGACCGCCTACAGCGCCTACCTCCCCGGCATCCTCGCCCCCGAGGACCAGCCCGAGGGCAACGCGAAGCTGCACGGCAGCGCGTCCGCGGCGCAGATCGCGGGTCTGGGTTCCGCCGGTCTGATCGGGCAGGTGGCGGGCGCGGTCAACGCGATGTTCGCCAACGCGGCGACGTTCCTCCTGTCGTTGCTGTGCCTGGCCGGCATCCGGCACCGCGAACCGCGCCGCGAGCCGGCGGCCGCTCCGCCCAGGGCGCTGCTGCACGAGGTCGGGGAAGGGTTACGGCTGGTCGCCGGCGACCGGTGGCTCCGCAGCCTCACTCTCTTCGGCGCCGCCTCCAACCTCGCCCTGATGGGCTACCAGTCGATCCAGGTGGTCTTCCTGGTCGGCACCGTGGGCCTGGCGCCCGGAGCGGTCGGCGGACTCATCGCGGCCACCAGCACGGGAGGCGTCGCGGGCGCGTTCCTCGCCCGGCGGATCGCCGCCCGGATCGGCACCGCCCGCGCGATGCTGGTCTTCGAACTGGGCCTCGCGGCCCTCGTGCTGCTCGTCCCGGCCACGCACGCCGGAGCGGGGCTGGCCCTCTTCGTCGCGGGCGGCTTCTGCGTCTCGGCCGGAGTGGTGGCCGGCAACGTCGTCAAGGCGAGCTTCCAGCAGCGCTACTGCCCGCCCCGCCTCCTGGGCCGGCTCACCGCGAGCACCGCGTTCCTCAACTTCGGGACGCTCCCGCTGGGCGCCCTGCTCGGCGGCTGGCTGGGCACCGTCCTGGACCTGCGCACCGCCATGTGGATCACCACGGCCGGAGTGCCGCTGGCCGCACTCGTCCTGCTCCTGTCACCCGTCGGCCGCACCCGCGACCTCCCGACGACCGCGCGCCCGGAGCCCGGCCCCTCGCGCCGCCCCCTGGAGCGGCAGGGCGGGTGAGCCCCCGTGCGACCGTCGCGGTCCGCACGGGACCGCTTCCCCGGCCGGGGAGGACCGAGCACCTCGGGGCCCGGGGGCGCGGACGGCGCCCCCGGGCCCGGCCGTGCCGTCAGAGGAGTCCGGCCTGCTCCGGGGCGGGCTGCAGGGAGAGGTACAGGCGGGTGCCCTGCGGGCGGAAACCGGCCCGTTCGTAGACGCGGCGGGAGCCCTCGCCCGAGTACTCCAGCCAGACCGATCCGGCGCCGCGGCCGAACATCGCCTCCGCCACCGCGGCAGTCACCGCGGCGGCGACACCGCGGCCGCGGAAGGCCGGCCGGGTGCCGACCCCGGACAGTTCGGCCGTGCCCTCCGCGGGCGCGGAGCAGGACGCCCCGCCGAGGACTCCCGCCCCGGGTTCGCGGACGAAGCGCACGGCGCCGCCGCCCCGCTCGGTGTTCCGCAGCCGGTCGGCGCCCTCCTGGGAGGAGCCGAACAGCCCGCCGAACGCCTCGGCCAGCGCGGCGTCGAGCTGCGCGAACTCCTCGTCGGTGGCGGGAGTCTCCACACGGGGGGAGTCCGCCACCGGGGGGAGGACCAGCGCGCCCGGGGTGCACACGAGGTACTCGTGCACCGCCTCCGTGCCGAACCCGGCGGCGCGCAGGGCGGGTTCGACGGCGGGGGCGGCCTGCGGCGCGAACTCCAGCCGGGGCAGCAGGCCGCGCTCGCGGAAGACGCCGATCAGCGAGGCGACGTCACGCCCGGTCGGCTCCGCACCGGGCAGCGGGGTCGCGTAGTTGAGGTAAGGGCTGTCCGTCCCCGGCATGAAGCCCGCGACGAAGCCCTCGGTCTCGACGACCTCGGGGCGGCGGCGCAGGTTGATGACGGCAAAGCTCTGGACCTGGTTGTCCATGGTGGTGTCGACCTCACGAAGTCTCAGCAGGATCCGCGCCGACGACGAACCCGGACACGGGTGCGGGGCGCGGCGGAGTGGCGGTGCGCGAAGGCACCGGTTCGTGGGGCCGCCGTACGTGACAGCGTGGCAGGACAGAGGCCGCGTGGAGCGGGCGCTCAGTGCCGACGGCGGCCGCTGGGGGACGCCGCAACCATGGACTTCGTTCCTCACCGTGAGTGCGATCCGCGTGATCGCGGACGCCGTCCACCCTCGCACGCCCGCGCGGGACGGGCAAGCGGTATAGCCAGGTGGACGGCCGGGCACCCGCACTAGGGTGCCGGGCATGAGACGCACGGACGTCGTGGACGACGACGGCACCTGGACCGGTCTGACCCTGGAGGCGGAGGACCGGCCGCGCCCGGGGCTGTGCCTGTTCGCCGGTGACGGGCGGATGCTGCTCACCCAGGAGACGCGCCCGGTCCTCCTCGCCGCCGTCACCGAGGACCACTGCGAGGTCGGGTTCTGGCGCACCGACGCCTACGGTTCCCTCCTCCCGCCCTGGCGCGCCGGCACCGCGCGGGACCTGGCCGGGCGGCCGGACCGCTGGGCCCACCGCTTCGCGCAGTGCCTGGCCGCGACGACGGGCGGCCCGCTGCACGACGGGCGGTGGCTGCTGTCGCCGCAGGGCCCTCCGCACTGGAGCCGCGGGTCCGAGCCGGCGGCGGAGTACTGGGGGCAGACGATCGTCGAGGGCCATCCCGGCGGATGCGTCGACTGGTTCTTCCTCCACGGAGACTGGGCACTCCTCCCGCTGCGCGCGATGCCCGGCCCGGACGACGCCCGGGTCAAGGCGTACCGCAAGCAGGCCCGCGACGGGGTCCTCCCGCCCGTCCTGCTGTGGTGGGTCAGCGGGCTCGCCTGCCACCTGATCCTCGACGGCCACGCCCGGCTCGCCGCCGCCGTCGCCGAGTCCGTCGAGCCGCCGCTGCTGCACCTGGTGCGCACGGCTCCGGGGGACGAGGTCACCGCGGGCACCCGGCGGGCGGTGGAGTGGTACGAGGCCGAACTGGCCCGGTTCGCCGCGCTCCGCGCCCGCCACGGCGACACGGTCCCCGACGGCGCCGGGAGCGCGGGCCCCGCCCTGGCCCGCCGGCTGGAAGACCTGCGCACGGCGACCCGCCCCACCTGGGCCTGGCCGCTGCCCGGCGGAACCGAAGGGTGGCGCCGCGTCGTCCGGGAGACGACGGGCGGTGCGTGGGACGGGCGGTGACCGCCCCTCACCCGGCCCCGGTGGCCGGCCATGAGGGGGCGGCCCCCTCGACGCGAAAGGCACGGCACGGATGACAGCTGTCGCAAGGGCGCGCGGGACGCTGCGGCTCCCCGCTCCCGCCTTCTGGTGCGTCGCTGCGGAGGCCACCCTGACGCTGGTCCTGGCGAGGACCCTGTGGACCTGGCGCGACGACGCCTACGTCGACGTTCCGACCGCCCCGTACCTGCCGTGGCTCGCCGCGGCCCTGACGGTGTCGGTGCCGGCGGGCCTGCTGCTCCTGTCACGCGAGCGAGCCCGGGCACGGAGGGCCGGGTGGGCGCTCACGGCGGTACGCCTGTGCCTGCTGCCCCTTGATCTGGGCGACGTGGCTGCCGGCGATGTCGCCGTACGTCTCCCTGTGGTGAGGTGACGGGGACCGGCCCGGGCGGGAGCCGCGCCGGAGTGGTCCGGCCGCGCCGCGGTCAGGCGAGCCAGTGGCAGGGCAGGCGGAGCAGGTCGACGGCGCGTGCCGCCACGGCCTCCGCGTGCGGCGGGGCGTCCTCGCCGGCGATGCCCCGGGTCAGGTGCAGGTGGAGCGACTGCAACGTGGCGAAGGTGTTGAACGCCCAGACGGGCACCGGCCCGGGGCCCCCGCCCTCCAGGGCGTCCGCCACCACGTCCAGCCAGCCGGTCGCCTCGCCGGCCCGAAGCCCCGGGGCCTGCAGGACACGGGTGACCGCCCGGGCCAGCCGGGCGTCCTCCAGCTGCTCGTAGCGGTGCGCCGCCCCGGGGGCGGTCATCCGGCGGGCGCAGAGCTCGAGCAGGTCGGTGCGGCGGCCGGGCAGCGCCCTGGCGAACGCCGCGGCGGCGTCCGCGCCGTGGGCCACCGCGTGCAGCCAGCCCAGGGCGTCGTCCCAGCCCCGGGTGTCCTCCTCGGCCGGGTACCAGGCGCTGAAGGCGGCGAACCAGCGCTGGGCCGCCGCCTCGCCCACCAGGCCGGGCACGGCGACGGAACGGGTCAGCACGCAGCTCAGCAGCAGCGGAGCAAAGGTCCGTGCCTGCACCTCGGGGTGGGTGAACCGGCCGGCGGCGCGGTCGCCGAGGTCCTCCAGGACGTCGTCGAGACGCCCTTCCGCGATCCAGCGGGCGGCGGCCGTGCAGCCGTGGTCGTCGCGGACCACCGGGTCGGGGGAGACCAGCATCGCCGACAGTTCCTCGGCGAGACGGGACGCCGGGACGGCTTCGGGCACGCGGAATCCGCCGGCTGCGATCGACGGCCGGTCGAGAAGGGCAGTGGTCATCGCGTCAGCCTGGCACAGCCGCCCGCGCGGGCAAGAGGCTTCTGCCCGCCGGGGTCCCCTCGCGGCTCGGGGCGTGACCCACGGCCGGCCGGGGCGGCTGAGGCCAGCGGCCGGGGCGGCTGAGGCGAGCGGCCGGACCGGCTCAGGTGAGGTTCAGGCCGCCGTCGAGGACGATCACCTCACCGGTGAGGTACCCGCTGTCGATCACCGAGGCCACCAGGGCGGCGACGTCCTCGGGCCCGGCCGGGCGGCGCATCGGCGCGCGCTCCCGCCACAGCTCGTGCGCCTGCACCCAGTCCCTGGTCATCGGCGTGTCCACGAGCCCCGGAGCGACCGCGTTGACCCGCACCCGGGGGCCCAGCGCGGCCGCCAGCAGCCGGGTCACGTGGTTGAGTGCCGCCTTGCTCGCCGCGTACGGCACCGAGGAGCCCTTGGGGCGCACCCCGGCATGGCTGGTGATGTTGACGACGCAGCCGCCCGCCGGGGCCTCGCGCAGCGCCGGCAGGGCCTCCGTGCACAGCACCCACGGCGCGATCAGGTTGACCTCCATCAGCCGCCGCCAGTCGGCGGGCGACGCGGCGGCCAGGTCGTCGTGCGGGATCGGCCAGCTGATGCCCGCGTTGTTCACCAGCACGTCCAGCCGCCCGCACCTCGCGAGCGCCGTCGCCACCAGTTCCCGGGCCTCCTCCTCGACCTCCAGGTCGGCCCGCACGTACTCCCCGCCGAGCTCGGCCGCCAGCGCCCGTCCGGCCTCCGCGCTGCTGCGCGAGTGCACCACCACCCGCATCCCGTCGGCCGCCAGCCGTCGCGCGACGGCCTCCCCGATGCCGGAGGTGGACCCGGTCACCAGGGCGACCGGGCGGTCCGCTTCGTCGATGCCCATACCGCGGATCCTGCCACGGCGGCGTGCGGGTTCCGTGCACGGCCGGGCGAGCGGGGCACCGTCGAACCGCCCGGGCCCGCGCACGGGGCGGCATGCCGCGGCTCCCCGGCCCGACGCCGGGCGCCGGCCGGCGGTCCGGAAAGCTCCTACCGGCCGGTCAGCCGTGGCACCAGGTCGTCCAGGCCGTCCACGTTCCAGTCCGCCCGCGCCGACGGCGTGCCGGCCCAGAAGTGGCCCAGCGCGCCCCGCCGGACGTGCGCGGTCCGGAAACCGGCCGCGCGCGCCGGCAGGAGGTCGTTCGCCGGGTGGTCGCCCACGTACACGGTCTGCCCGGGCTCCGCGGGCACCCAGTCGGCGAGCCGCTCGAAGAAGGCGGGGGAGGGTTTCTCGACCCCCCAGTCGCCTGAGACGGCCAGTGCGTCGCACGGAAGTTCCAGCGCGCGCAGGCAGCGGCCCGCACGGCTGCTCTGGTTCCCGGCGACGCCGACCCACACCCCCGCGGCCCGCAGGGCGGCCAGGGCGCCCCGGACGTCCGGGTACAGGTCCGACTCGTCGATGACCTCGCCGAGGCCGGCCGCCTCGCGGGCCCGCCACTCGGCGGCCACGTCGATGCCCGGGCGCACCAGGGGAAGCGCGTCCTGGTTGTGGCCGCCCCGGGCGACGACCGCGCCGACCAGCGCGGAGAGCGTGTGGCGGCGGACCCCGAGCCAGTCGGCCCAGTCCGACCAGTACCGGTCGTCGCCGACGAGCGTCTCACCGACGTCGAAGACGGCTGCGCGGATCATGGAGGCGCTCCTGTCCTCGGACGCCGACGGCGGATGTGCCCTCACATCATCGCCGCAGGACCGCCGGAGCGGTGACGGTTCGGCGATCCCGGTGCCAGGAAGCGGTTCCGCGCCGGGAGGCGGGCCCGTCCGCGGACGAGTAACCCGTCGCCGCCTGGGGACCCGGGCGGCGGAGGCGAGGCCCGTGGGACAGTCCGCACAGGTGCAGAAGCAGACGTCCGCAGGACGCCGGCCGCTCGAGGGCCGGGTCGCGGTGGTGACCGGAGCCGCCCGGGGAGTGGGGGCCGCGCTCGCGGCGGACCTCGCCGGGCGGGGCGCGGTCGTCGCCCTGCTGGGCCACGGGCAGGCCCGCCTGGAAGAGGTGGCCGCGCGACTGCCCACCCGGGCCCTGCCCGTGGCGGTGGACGTCACCGACGACGACGCCATGGCCCGGGCCGCCCGCACGGTGCGGGACACGCTCGGACCGCCGTCCGTGGTGGTGGCCAACGCGGGCATCGCCGAGGGCGGCCCCTTCGTCGACTCCGACCCCGCGCTGTGGCGGCGGGTCATCGACGTCAACCTCACCGGCAGCGCGATCACCGCACGGGTGTTCCTGCCCGACCTGCTGCGCACCCACGGATACTTCCTGCAGGTCGCCTCGCTGGCCTCGTTCGGCTCCGCGCCCATGATGAGCGCGTACTGCGCCTCCAAGGCCGGCGTGGAGGCCTTCGCCCACTCGCTCCGCGCGGAGCTGGCGCACCGGAAGGTGGGCGTGGGCATCGGCTACCTGAACTGGACCGACACCGACATGATCCGGGACGGCGACAAGTACCCCGTGCTGCGGGAGCTGCGCGGCCACATGCCGCCGCCGGCCCGGCGGATCTACCCGGTCACCACCGTCGCCCGGCGGCTCGGTGACGCGGTGGAGAAGCGCCGCGTCTCCACCTACATCCCCGTGTGGCTGCGCGCCGTGCAGGCGATCCGCGCGGCGATGCCCGCCGTGGTGACCGTGGTGTCCCGGCACGAGCTGCCCCGGCTGGAGGCCGAGGGGCCGCTGGAGGCCACCGGCCCGCTGGGCGCCGGAGGCGCCGCCGACCGGGCGGCCCGCCCGGCGGCCCCCCGCACCACCTGAGCCACGCCCCGGCCCCGCCCGCGCGTGCTGGAACCCGCACGCGCGGGGGTTCGGCCCGCGCCGGACGGGGCACCCGGCCCGCGACCTTCGGCGGCAAGGGGCCGACCGGGACGCGGACGCGGGGAGACGGCATGGCCAAACGGCACCGGTTGATCAAGGTGACGCCCGAGGCGGTCTGGGAGATCCTCGCGGACGGCGAGCGCTACGCGGACTGGGTGGTCGGCACCGCACGCTCCGAGCCCGTGCGCGGCAACTGGCCCGAGGTGGGCGCGGCGATCGCCTACGAGGTCCGCCTCGGCCCCCTGAAACTGCACAACGAGACCGTGGTGCGTCGCTGCGTCCCCGGCCGCGAACTGGAGCTCGAGGCCAAGGCGGGCCCCCTCGGCACCGCCAGGATCGCGCTGGAGCTCCGCTCCTGGGGCGACGACACCCTGATCATCGTCGACGAGCACCCGCTGCGCGGCGCCGGCGGGATGATCCACAACGTGGGCGTGGAGGCGCTGATCCAGCTGCGGCACCGCGAGATGCTGCGGCGGCTGGAGGAGGTCTGCGAGGAGGCACGCCGCCCGGCCGGGGCCGAGGCCGACGGACGGGGCGGACCGGCGGGCGGCGGCAGCCCCGCGCCCGCCGGAGCCTGAGGAGGGCTGGAGATGCCCGATGCCGTGGTCATCGGCGCCGGCCCCAACGGGCTGGTCGCCGCCAACCTGCTGGCCGACGCCGGCTGGAGCGTCGTCGTCCTGGAGGAACAGCCCGAACCCGGCGGGGCGGTGCGGCACGACCGGGGCGTCGACCCCGACTTCGTGCACGACCTGTTCAGCGCGTTCTACCCGCTGGCCGCCGCCTCGCCGGTCGTGGAGGGCCTGCGGCTCGAGCGGTACGGGCTGCGCTGGCGGCAGGCTCCCCGGGTCGTCGCGCACCCGCTGACCGACGGACGGTGCGCCGTCCTCGGCCGCACCCTCGGCCAGACGGTCACCTCGCTGGAGGGCTTCGCGGAGGGCGACGGCGAGTCCTGGCGCGAACTGCACCGGATCTGGGACCGGCTGCGCCCCGACCTGCTCGACGCGCTGTTCACCCCCTTTCCGCCGGTCAAGGCGGGTGCGCGGCTCGCCGTGAAACTGCGCGGCACCGGCGGCCTGCGGCTGGCCCGCAGCCTGGTGCTGCCGGTACGGAGGCTGGGGGAGGAGGAGTTCCGCGAGGCGGGCGGCCGGCTGCTGCTGGCCGGCAACGCGCTGCACGCCGACCTCCCGCCCGAGGCGGCGGGCAGCGGCGGTTACGGCTGGCTGATGGCCATGCTCGGCCAGACCTACGGCTTCCCCGTGCCCGAGGGCGGCTCCGGGCAGCTGATCGCCGCGCTGGTGCGGCGGCTGGAGGAACGCGGCGGCACCGTGCGGTGCGGACAGCGCGTCGCGGAGGTGGTGGTCCGGCAGGGCACGGCCGTCGCGGTGCGCACGGCCGCCGGCGACACCGTCGACGCCCGGCGGGCGGTGCTCGCCGACGTCTCCGTGCCGGCCCTCTACGGCGAACTCGTCGCCCCCGAGCACCTGCCCGACCAGCTCCTGGACGACCTCAAGCGCTTCCAGTGGGACTTCGGCACCGTCAAGGTCGACTGGGCCCTCGACGGCCCCGTCCCCTGGACGTCACCCGAGGCCGGGCAGGCCGGCACGGTGCACCTCGCGGACGGGGTCGACGAGCTCACCCGCTTCGCCGCGCAGCTCGCCATGGGCCGGATCCCCGACCGCCCGTTCTGCATCTTCGGCCAGATGACCACCGCCGACCCCACCCGCTCCCCGGCCGGCACCGAATCGGCGTGGGCGTACACCCACGTGCCGCACAGCGTCCGGGGCGACGCCGGGGACGAGGGCATCACCGGCGTGTGGGACGACGACGAGGCCCGGCGCATGGCGGACCGGATGGAACGCCAGGTGGAACGCTTCGCGCCCGGCTTCCGCGACCGGATCCGGGCCCGCCGCGTCCTCTCCCCGCCGACCCTGCAGGCGATGGACGCCAACCTGCGCCACGGCGCCATCAACGGCGGCACCACCGCCATGCACCAGCAGTTGTTCTTCCGCCCCGTCCCCGGCACCGGCCGCCCGGAGACGGCGGTGCGACGCCTCTACCTGGCGTCCGCCGGAGCCCATCCCGGCGGTGGCGTGCACGGCGCGCCCGGGGCCAACGCCGCCTGCGCCGCGCTGCACGGGCGCCTGCCCGGCGGCCTCGGCGGAGGCATGGCCCGCGCCCAGCGCCTGCTGACCCGGCGGGACCGCAAGGGGGAGCCGAGGCCGGTGCCGGACGAGTGGTGAAGCCGCCCGCCCGGCATGGGGGAGGCCGTGTCCGGGCAGGCTCGCCGTCAGGGCCTGTCCGGTGGATCACGCGGGCGGACCGCGAGGAGGGAGACCCCTGATGGCCGCGTACTTCGGCAACGCAGCCGAGGACCTGGTGCCCGACGGCCTGGCCGGCTTCGCCCGCGCCCACGCGTCGCTGCTGACCCACGACACGGAACACGGCTACCTGCTGGCCCGGGACACCGCGCCCGGCCGCCGCGTCGGGCTGCTCTCCGGCGGCGGCTCGGGACACGAACCCCTGCACGCCGGATTCGTCGGACGCGGCATGCTCGACGCGGCCGTCCCCGGCCGGATCTTCGCCTCCCCGCACAACCGCTCCCTCTACGAGGCGTCCGTGGCGGCCGCCCGCGAGGACGGCGTGCTCCACATCGTCAAGAACTACACCGGCGACCGGATCAACTTCGGCATCGCCGCCGAGCGCCTGGCACACCGCGGCATCCCCTGCGCGCGGGTGCTGGTCGACGACGACCTCGCCTCCGACTCCGAGGACATCCGCGCCGGACGGCGCGGCACCGGCGGCACCGTGCTGGTCGAGAAGATCCTCGGCGCGGCGGCCGACAGCGGCCTCGGGCTCGACGAACTCGCCCGGCTCGGCCACGACCTCGTCGCCCGGTGCCGCACCCTCGCGGTCGCCTCACGGGCCCACACCGCACCCGGCACCGACCGACCGGCCTTCGAACTGGACCCCGGGCAGCTGGAGTTCGGCGTCGGCATCCACGGCGAGCGGGCCGACCGGGCCCGCGTCCACGGCCCGTCGCGCGAACTGGTCGCCGAGATGACCGGGGCGCTGCTCGAGGCGCTCGCCCCGGCCCCGGGCGACCCGGTGATCGCCCTGGTCAACGGCCTGGGCTCGGTCACGCCGCTGGAGCTGTACGGCGTCTTCGGGGAGCTGGGCAGGCAGCTGGACGACCGGGGAACGGTGCTCTCGCGCTCCCTGGTCGGCGACTACGTGACGGCGCTGGACATGCGGGGGTTCTCGATCACGCTGATGGTGGCCGACCCCCTGGTGCTCGAGCGGTACGACGCGCCCGTGCGGACCGCCGCGCTGAACTGGTGACCCGTGACCGTCCCCGGAGGCACACCATGACCACGCACACCGTCCCCTTCGACGGCGCCTTCACCGACGCGTGGATGCGCCGCTTCGCCCGGTCCGCGCAGGCCGCCGAGCCCGAACTGACCGCCCTGGACCAGCAGACCGGTGACGGGGACTTCGGCGCCAACCTCACCGCGGGCACCCGGGCCGTGCTCCTGCGGCTCGACGCCCTCGACACCGGCGCCGCCGGTCTGCCGGCCGCGGCGCCGCTGGACGCCGCGGCCACCGCCTTCCTCGACGAGGTCGGCGGCACCAGCGGCCCCCTGTTCGGCCTGCTCCTGCAGGCCCTCGCCAGGGCGGCGGCCGCCGAGGCCCCCCTGCTGACGACGCCCGCCCTGGCCGAGGGCATCGCCGAGGGCCTCGCCGCGATCCGCCGGGTCGGCGAGGCGGAACCGGGCGACAAGACGCTGGTCGACGCGCTCCATCCGGCCGCCGGAGCGCTGGCCGCAGCCGACGACGCGACCCCGCCGGACGCGGCCCTGCGGCACGCCGCCGAGGCCGCCTGGCAGGGCGTACGGGACACCGCCGGGCTCCGGGCCCGGCTGGGCCGCGCCGCCTACCTGCGGGAACGCGCCACCGACGTGCCCGACCCGGGCGCCGTCGGCGTCGCGCTGTTCCTCACCTCCGCGGGCGGCACGGTCACCGCGCTGACGCCGTACCTGTCACCGGCGGTGAGCTGAACGCCCGCTCGGGCGTGGTGGCGGACGTTGCCGACGCGGTGCGACGCGGGTCAGAAGTAGTGCTTGCGTCCGCCCACCGCGTGACCCAGCGCGCCCGCGATCCACAGCGCCGCACCGATCACCACGAGGATGATGCCGATCGTCCACAGGACCGAGATGCCGGCGATGGCGCCGATGATCAGCAGGATGATTCCGAGGAGGATCATGACCGCCTCCAGTGGGGAAGTAGTGCCGATTCCAGTGTGCTCCCACGGCGAGGCGAACGCAGGCGCAGCGGACCGGTGATGCGGTGTGTCACCGGGCGGGCGCGGAACGCTCCGGTGACGGTGACGGTGACGGTGACGGTGACGGCGCCGCGCCGGGTGGCGGCCGGCCCCGGCCGCGGCGCACGAGTCGGACAGGTGACAGGCCTGTTGACGTCGGATGACAGGCGTCACGGTCCGGTCCCGAGTGGTCCGGAGCAGCGGAGACGGCGGTTAGTGTGATCGTTGCCGGCCGAAGCTTCGGGCGGCGCGGTTCGTGTGAGGGAGTGGTGAGGTGACGACCGACCGGAGCGCCGCGGGGCGGCCCACGCTGGAAGCCGTCGCCCGCAGGGCGGGGGTCTCGCGGTCCACCGTCTCCCGGGTGATCAACGGACAGCCGGCGGTGAGCCCGGACGCCGTGCGGCGGGTGCGCGAGGTGGTGAGCGAGCTCGGCTACGTGCCCAACCAGAACGCCCGCAGCCTGGTGACCCGGCGCAGCGACACCGTCGCCGTGGTGATCACCGAGCCGCAGCACCGGCTCTTCGTCGACCCCTACTTCTCGCTGCAGCAGCACGGCATCCGGCGGGAGCTCGTCGAGCGGGGCTCGTACCCGGTGCTGCTCTTCATCGAGGAGCCCGAGGACTACGCCCGGGTCGAGGACTTCCTCAGCCGCGGGTCCGTCGACGGGGCGCTGCTGCTCTCGCTGCGGGCCGACGACCCGCTGCCCGACATGACGGACCGGCTCGCGCTGCCCGCCGTGTGCGTCGGACGTCGGCCGCTGTCCGGGCAGGCGGAGCGGCCGGACCGCTACCTGTACGTCAACTCCGACAACCGCGGCGGCGCCCGCGAGGCGGTGCGGCACCTGGTGGGGCTCGGCCGCCGCGCCGTCGCGACGATCACCGGGGCGATGGAGCAGACCGCCGCGGTGGACCGGCTGCGCGGCTACCGCGACGTGCTGCCCGACGCGGCCCCGGAGATGGTCGTCGAGGGCGACTTCACCGAGGCGGGCGGCGCGGCCGCGATGCGCCGGCTGCTCGAGCGGAACCCGGAGGTGGACGCGGTGTTCGTCGCCTCCGACCTGATGGCGGCAGGCGCGCTGCGCGTGCTGCGGGAGCGCGGGCGGCGGGTGCCGGAGGACGTCGCGGTGGTCGGGTTCGACGACATCCCCGCGATCGCCGAGGCCACGGATCCGCCGCTGTCCACGGTGAACCAGGACGCGGAGGAACTGGGGCGGCTGATGGCCCGTACCCTCCTCGACCACATCGCGGACTGCGCCGCGGGGGAGGCCGTCGACCCGGCCCCCCTCGCCCCCGTCATCATGCCCACCCGCCTGGTCCTGCGCGCCTCCGCCTGACCCCCGGGCCCGGACCCCTCAGCCCTGCGGGCGGTCGTCCCGGCCCCTCGCGTGACGGAACCGCGCCAGCCCGTCCGCGAGGCCGACCAGCGGCGCGGGATACCCGAGAGCCGCCCGTTCCTCCTCCGGCAGCCGCCACGGCTCGTGCACGAACCGGTCCGGCACGTCCCGCAACTCCGGCACCCACCGCCGCACGTACGCACCGCGGGGGTCGAACCGCTTGCCCTGGACCACCGGGTTCAGCACCCGGTGCGGCCGGGTGTCCGTCCCCGTGCCGGCCACCCACTGCCAGTTCAGCTGGTTGTTGACGATGTCCCCGTCGACCAGCAGGTCCAGGAAGTGCCGCGCGCCGATCCGCCAGTCCACGTACAGCGTCTTGGTCAGGAAGCTGGCCGCCAGCAGCCGCCCCCGGTTGTGCATCCAGCCCTCGTGGGCCATCTGCCGCATCGCCGCGTCCACCATCGGATAGCCGGTGCGCCCCTCCCGCCACGCGGCGATCTCCTCGTGCGCCACCTCCTCCCCGCGCCAGTGGTCCTCCCGGGTGCGGTAGTCCCGCACGGACGCGTCGGGGCGGGCCGCCAGCACCTGGTGGTGGAAGTCCCGCCAACCCAGCTGCCGCACGAACGCCTCCGCCCCGGCGCCCCCGTGGTCACGCGCCCGCCGGACCAGCTCCACCGGGGACAGCGCGCCGAAGTGCAGGTACGGGGACAGCCGCGAGGTCGCGTCACCCGCCAGGTCGTCCTGCCCCTCGTCGTAGGCGTCGATCCCCGCCCGCAGCCAGTCGGCCAGCCGCTCGCGCCCCGCGCTCTCCCCGCCGGGGAGCAGCCCGGGCGAGACGCCCTCCCGCCCGTCGCGGGGCGGCAGCGCCTCTCCCCGGACCACGTCCGGCACCCGCACGGCACGCGGCGCCGGGATCGGGTCGCGCAGCCGCTCCTGGGACCAGCGGCGGAAGTAGGGGGAGAACACCGCGAAGTGGTCGGCCTTCGCCGGGGTGACCGCGCCGGGGGTCACGGCGGTGATCACCGCGTCGTGCGTCCGCACCTCCACACCCCGCCCGCGCAACGCCTCCCGCAGCCGTTCCTCCCGCCGGTGGGCGTACCCGGTGACACCCGCGGCCAGGTGCACCTCGCCGGCACCGCACTCCGCGGCGACCGCCGCGACCTCCCGTTCGACCGGTCCGGACCGCACCACCAGCCGCCCGCCGCGTCCGCGCAGGGACGCGTCGAGGTCGGCCAGGCACTGGGCGAGGAAGGCGGCGCGGTTGGGCACGTCGAACCCGAGGGCGTGCACCCCGGGATCGCGGACGAACAGCGGCACCACCTGGTCGGCCGCGGCGAGGGCGGCGGCCAGCGGGGGGTGGTCGTGCACCCGCAGGTCGGCGGTGAACAGGACGACCGCCACGGTCATGTCGTCGCTCCAGGTCCGGTGGGGCGGTGGGCGCGGGCGCGGCACCGCCGGACCCGTCCGGCCGAGCATCGCGCCGGACACCGGGGGATGCCGGACGCCACGCCGTACGACGCCGCCCCGGAACCGCGCGGCACCCCTGCGGACCGCTGCCCACCCCGAGGCGCATTGAGGCCGGGAACTGTCCTCAATCGCCCCTACCGTGGAGGCACGACGAACCCGGCGCCCGCCCGGCTCCTCGGCCCTCGCCCGTCTCCTCTCGCACGCCGCACCTCTTGCGTGCCGCACTCCCGCGCACCGCACCCCTCACTCCCGCACCCCTCACTCCGCACCCCTCACTCCGCACCCCGACAAGGACGGCACCCGAATGGCGCTCACCTCCACGCGACCGGCCACCCTGTCCCGGCGGGCGCTCAACCGGGCGTTCCTGGCCCGCCAGTTCCTCCTCGAGCGCGCCCCGGCGTCCGCGCACGCGGTGATCGAGCACCTGACCGGCATGCAGGCGCAGGACCCGCAGGCCCCCTACGTCGGCCTGTGGAGCAGGGTGCGCGACTTCGACGCCGAGGAGCTGTCCACGCTGCTGCTGGAGCGGTCCGCGGTCCGCCTCGCCCTGCTCCGCAGCACCGTCCACCTGGTCACCGCCGAGGACTGCCGCATGCTGCGCCCCACCCTGCGGTCCGGCCTCGAACGCGCCGTCGGGCCCCGCGTGTGGCGGCAGCTGGAAGGCGTCGACCCCGCCGAGCTGGAGGCCACCGGGCGCGCCTGGCTGGACGAGGAGCCGCGCAGTGCTGCCGAACTGGCGCGGCTGCTGGCCGAACGGTGGCCCGGCCGGGACGCCTCGTCGATGGTGCTCGCGCTGCGCGCCGCGGTGCCCCTGGTGCAGATCCCGCCGCGCGGCCTGTGGGGACGCTCGGGACAGCCGGTGTTCGCGACCGCCGAGACCTGGCTGGCGGGCCCCATGGCGCCGGCCGCCGACCCGGAACTGCTGGTGCGCCGCTACCTCGCCGCCTTCGGCCCGGCCTCGGTGGCGGACGTGCAGACCTGGTCCGGGCTGACCCGCCTGCGACCGGCCGTGGACGCCCTGCGGGACGAGCTCGTGGCCTTCACGGACGAGAACGGGACCGAACTCCTCGACCTCCCCGACGCCCCGCGCCCCGCCCCGGACACCCCCGCCCCGGTGCGCTTCCTCGCCGAGTACGACAACGCGGTCCTCTCGCACGCCGACCGGTCCCGGATCATCAGCCAGGGGAGCCGGCGGCGGATGATGACCCGCAACGCCGTCATCCCCGGCACCTTCCTGGTCGACGGCTTCGTGCGCGGCGTCTGGCGCAAGGAGAAGAAGGGCCGCGCCGCCGCCCGGCTGGTCGTCACCCCCTACGCCCCGCTGGGCGCGCCGGAGCGCGAGGAGGTGGAGCGGGAGGGCGCCGCCCTGCTCGCCTTCCTGGCCGCCGGCGCCGACGACCGCGAGGTGCTGGTCGAGCCGGCCGGCGACGCCTGACCGAAGGCCGGCCCGTCACCCGGGGGCTGGTCGCCGGGGAGCGGATCGGGGAGGATTCCGGTCGGCCGGTACCCTGGCCTGTCGGTTCGGCGCGAGCAACGAGGAGCAGCACATGGCGGACGGCGAGCGGCCCGGTCACGAGGAGCCGGTCCGGGTGTTCCTGCTGGACGACCACGAGGTGGTCCGCCGGGGAGTGCACGACCTGCTCGACGACGAACCGGACCTCACCGTGGTCGGGGAGGCCGGCACGGTCGAGCAGGCACTGATCCGCATACCCGCGCTGCGCCCGCAGGTCGCCGTGCTCGACGTGCGCCTCCCGGACGGTGACGGTGTGAGCGTGTGCCGCGAACTGCGGTCGCGCATGCCGGAGTTGGCGTGCCTGATGCTGACCTCCTTCGACGAGGAGGAGGCGCTGCTCGACTCGATCATGGCCGGCGCCTCCGGGTACGTGCTGAAGCAGATCCAGGGCTCCGACCTGGTGTCGGCGGTGCGCGCCGTGGCGCGGGGCGAGTCGCTGCTCGACCCGAGCGCCACGGCGAGGCTGATGGCCCGCCTGCGGGGCGGACCGGAGAAGGAGGAGCCGCAGGACGAGCTGACGGGGCTGACCGAGCGGGAGCGGGAGATCCTGGCCCTCATCGGCGAGGGCCTCACCAACCGGCAGATCGGCCTGCGGCTGTACCTCGCGGAGAAGACGGTGAAGAACCACATCTCCCGTCTGCTCGCCAAGCTCGGCGTCGAGCGGCGCATCCAGGCCGCCGTGATCGCCACCCAGGTGAAGGACCGCCTGCGGCAGCGGACCGACTGAGGGCTCCCGCCGGCGGACCCGGGCCCCGGCGGGGCCGGGACCCTCGGGCCCCCGGCCCAGGACCCTCGGCCACGGCGGTGGGACCAGTGGCCTCTGCCGGGGACGAAGCACGCGGCGAAGACTCGGGGGAGCCTGAAGGAGGTTCCCCCATGACCCGCACCATCACCGTCGGCCTGGACGGCTCGCCGGAGAGCCTGGCCGCCGCCGAATGGGCCGCCCACGAGGCCTTCCTGCGGGACCTGCCCCTGCGGCTGGTCAACGCCGCGGACTGGCAGCCGGCCGTCTACGTCTCCACGGCCCTCGGCGCTCCGCTGCCGCCGGGCGACCTGCGGCAGGACTGGTCCGCGCGGCTCCTCGACGAGGCGCGGGCCCGTCTCGCCCGCCGGCATCCCGAGTTGCGGGTCGAGTCCCAGGAGCTCACCGGGCAGCCCGTCACGGCGCTGCTGCGGGCCGCGGAGGAGTCCGAGCTCCTGGTGCTGGGTTCGCGGGGGCTCGGAAGGATCGCCGGGTTCCTGATCGGCTCCTTCTCCCAGGCGGTGCTGGCCCGCAGCGAGCGGCCGGTGGTCGTCGTGCGGCCCGGCGTGCACGGCGAGGATCCGGCGGAGCGGCCGGCGGAGCGACCGGGGGAGCGGTCGACGGGCGACGGAGCCGGTGCCGCGGCCGCCCGGGAGATCGTCCTGGGCCTCGACCTGGAGAAGCCCGGTGACGAGGTGATCGCCTACGCCTTCGCGGCCGCCGCCCGGAGCGGCGCGCCCCTGCGGGTCGTGCACGGCTGGACGGTTCCGCCCTACCTGTACGGCGGCGACCTCATGCCCGACGTGCGTGACGACCTGGCCGCGCGGGCGCCGCAGGAGCTGTCCGCCGTGCTGCGGCCCTGGCGGGAGAAGTTTCCCGACGTCGAGGTGAGGGCGCAGGCCGTGATCGGCGGAGCCGGATCGCACCTGATCGAGGCGTCGGGCGGGGCGGCCCTGGTCGTCGTCGGCCGCCGGATCCGCCGGTCGGCGGTCGGCACCCACATCGGCCCCGTCGTCCAGGCGCTGCTGCACCACGCCGCCGCCCCGGTGGCCGTGGTCCCGCACGAGTGACCGGCCGTCCCTCCCCGAATTCTCGCCCCGGTCCGGGCCGACCGGTCGGCACCGACCGATCCACCCGGACCCCGGTCCCGCACCGCCCCCCATCCGCACCGACCCCCGCGCCGCCCGGTCCCGCCGGGCGGCGCGTCGTGTCGCCCGGCGGGACCGGCCGCCGTTGCACCGTGCGCCGAACGTCCCTGCGGGGAGGGGACGTTCAGCACCGCACCATGGCCCCAGCGGCACCCGGTGCGCAGGGCGACGGCACAGGAGAGTGAGGGATGTCAGGGAACGCCCGGACACACACTCCCCGGAGGTGGCTGCCATGACCGGCACGATCATCGTTGGATTCGACGGCTCGGCCGAGAGCGGCGCCGCGGCCGACTGGGCCGCGCGCGAGGCGAGGCTGCGGGGCGCCGCCGTGAAGCTGGTCCACGTCTGGCAGCCGATGCCGGAACCGATGGGCGAAGGCCTGCTCACGACCGCCGGGACCCGCC
Organism: Streptomyces fragilis; assembly: GCF_003112515.1. Taxonomy (GTDB): domain Bacteria; phylum Actinomycetota; class Actinomycetes; order Streptomycetales; family Streptomycetaceae; genus Streptomyces; species Streptomyces fragilis. Next base: position 406,561 of record NZ_BEVZ01000002.1, read on the forward strand.
GCCACTGGACCGAGCGCATACCGCGGGAGGCCGCCTCCCGGCTGAGGGAGCGCCATCCCGGCCTCGAGGTCGGCGTCGAGCACGTCGACGGCGCCTCCGCCCAGGGCCTCCTGGGCGCCGCCCGCGACGCGGAACTGCTGGTCCTCGGCTCCCGGGCGCTCAGCGGCGTCGGCGGCTTCCTCGTCGGCTCCGTCGGCCGGGCCGTGGTGTCCCGGGCCCAGGTCCCCGTCGTCCTGGTCCGCGCCGGCCAGGAGGCCGCCGACGAGCACGTCGAGGACGCCCAGGGCGCCCCGTCCGCCGCGACCCGCTTCCGGCCCGTCCTCCTCGGCCTCGACGCCGGCCACCCCGACGGCACGCTGATCGCGTTCGCCTTCGAGGAGGCGCTGCGGCGCGACGCCCCACTGGTCGTCAGCAGCAGCTGGTACCTGCCGCCCTACGCCGTGTACGACCTGACGGCCGACGGCGGCCCCGGTGACGGCCTCGCCCGGGAGGCGGCCGCCGCGCTCACCGAGGCGCTGCGTCCCTGGCGGGAGAAGTACCCGCGGACCGAGGTCGTCGAGGTCTGCCGCCCGGGCAGCCCCGCCGACCACCTGGTCACCGCCTCCCGCGAGGCCTCGCTGGTCGTCGTCGGCCGCCGGATCCGCCGCAACCCGCTCGGCACGCACATCGGCTCCGTCGCCCACGCGGTCATGCACCACGCCACCGCCCCCGTCGCGGTCGTCGCCCACGACTGACGCCGCGCCGGCCGGAAACGCCACGGGCCGGATCCGGGCCGTCCGCGGGACCCGGCCGCCCGCCGCGCCGACGCGGCCGCCGGCGAGATCCCGCGCGACGATGTCACGGCCCGCATCGTCTGCGACCTCACCCACGGAGGATGAGCACCGTGCCCCTGCCCCTGCCCCTGCCCCTGGTCGTCGGCGTCGACGGTTCCGAGCACAGTCTGAGGGCCGTCGACTGGGCGGCAGACGAGGCCGCCCTGCACGGCCTCCCGCTGCGGCTGGTCCACGCCTCCCTGTGGGAGCGGTACGAAGGTCCGGCACTCGCCGGCGAGATCGACGCGCCGGCCGGCGAGGTGAGCGGCGAGGACATCCTGCGCGCCGCCGCCCTGCGGGCCCGGCGCCGCCGCGCGGGCCTCGACGTCACCACCGACGTGGTGCCCGAGGAACCCGAGTACGTCCTGCTCCGCGAGGGACGCCGGTCCTCGGCCGTGGTCGTCGGCACACGGGGCCGCGGCGCCCTCGCCGGCGCCCTGCTCGGCTCGGTGAGTCTGACCGTCGCGACCCGCGCCCGCTGCCCGGTCGTCGTGGTCCCGGGCGACATCGAAGGCCGGGCACCCCGTCCCGGCCGGGAGCGGGTCGTCGTCGGCGTGGCCGCCGCGCCGACCGCCGCGCTGCGCCTCGCCTGCGAGGAGGCCGCACGGCGCCGGGTCCCGCTGACCGCCGTACGCGCCTGGCGCAGCCCCTCGCACGATCCGCTCGGCCACCGGCTGCCCTCCGGCGGCCCCGAGGAGCCGCACGCGGCACGCGCCGCGGCCGAACTGGAGGCCGCCCTCGCCGACGCCCCCGCGGACCTCGACCTGGAGCTGCGGACCGTCGAGGGCCCGCCCGGCCGGGTGCTGCTCGAGGCCTCGAAGGGGGCCGGACTGCTGGTGATCGGCCGCCGCGACCCGAAGCACCTCGGCCCCCGTCCCGGGCGCGTCGCGCACCGGGTCCTGCAGCACGGCGACTGCCCGGTCGTGGTCGTCCCCGACGCCTGACCCGCACACCACACGGCCGCCCCGCCCGGGCGACCGCCCACCACCGTCCCCGCCCTCCCGGCGGGGCGCCGAGTTCCACCGCCGACACGGCCGGCGCCGCTCCGGCGCCGGGATCCGTGCCCGCGCCGGCTGTACCGAGGAGGAAGCGCCATGAAGCAGACCAAGGTCGGTGCCGTGATGACCACCGACGTCGTCCGGGCCCGGCACGACACCCCGTTCAAGGAGGTGGCCCGGCTGCTCGCCGACCACCGGATCAGCGGGCTTCCCGTCGTGGACGACGAGGAACACGTCGTCGGCGTCGTCTCCGAGACGGACCTGATGGTCCACCAGGCACAGACTCCCGACGGCTGGGAACCGCCGGCCCGCACGTTCCGGCTCCCCTCGATGACGCCCGCCGCCCGCCGGTACGCGGCCAGGGCCCGGGCGCGCACCGCGGGCGGCCTGATGACCACCACGCCGGTCACCGTCCACGCCGAGGACAGCGTCGTCCAGGCCGCCCGCACCATGGTGCGGCGGCACGTGGACCGGCTGCCGGTGGTCGACGAGGAGGACCGGCTGGTCGGCATCGTCACCCGGCACGACCTGCTGCGGGTCTTCCTGCGCACGGACGAGGGCCTGCGCGAGGAGGTGGTCCGCGAGGTGCTGGGCCGCGGGCTGTGGCTGTCGCCGCAGAGCGTGGAGGTCCGCGTGGACCAGGGCGTCGTCACCCTGCGGGGCGTGCTGGACCGCCGCAGCGAGGCGGAGGCGGCCGTGTCGATGACCCGGAGGATCGACGGGGTCGTCGCCGTCGTCGACGAACTCGGCCACCGGACCGACGACACCCGGACCGAGCCCGAGCGGGCGACCGTGCACGGGGTCGCCGACGACTGGCTGCACAGGCTGTGACGCCCGCACGGCTGTGACGCCCGCGCGGCCGTGACGCCCGCACGGCCTTGACGGCACGATGCGGGCCGGGCTGGGGGCGGGGGCGGTGGGCACCGTGACGGCGCCCACCGCCCCCGCCCCCGCGCCCCGGCACGGACAGGTGAACGACCGGCGGCCCCACCGCCGGCTGCATCCCCGCACCAGTGAGAGAGGCAGGTCCGGCCATGTACCGGAACGACGGATTCCGTGAACTCGACCGCCAGGAGAGCCTGCGGCGGCTGGCGACCGCCACGGTGGGACGCGTCGTGCACACGCGGCAGGCGCTGCCCTCCGTGCTCCCCGTCAACTTCGCCCTCGACGACGACGGCAGCGTCCTGCTGCGCACCTCGGCCGCCTCCGAGCTGGCCCGCGCGGTCGACGGCGAGGTTGTCGCCTTCGAGGCCGACGCGGTCGACGGAGCAGCCCATTCCGGCTGGAGCGTCGTCGTCACCGGGACGGCGAGGGCGGTGACCGACCCGGCCGAGCACGAGCGCCTGACCCGTACCGGGCCCCGCTCCTGGGTGCCCTGGCCGCAGGAGGTGTTCCTGCGCATCGCCCCGCAACGGGTCACCGGCCGCGAACTGGTCGGCGGCCGCAGCGCCTACGGCATCCGCCTGCCGCTCCCGCCCCCCGAGACCGGCGGCCCCACCCCCGCGCAGGCGGAGAGGGACTGAGCCCGCCCCGTACGTCCGCCGCGCCGGAGGGACCGGCGGCCCAGGGGAGGGCACGGGGAAGGCCGGGCGGAACCCGCGACGGGTTCCGCCCGGCCTTCCCCGTGCTCACGCCCCGTCAGCCGTGGTACGCGTCCCGCATGAGGCGCCGCATGTCGTCCAGCATCGGCATGCGCGGGTTGGCCGGCGCGCACTGGTCCTCGTAGGCGTTCAGCGCCTGCTGCGGCAGAGCCGCCAGGAACGTCTCCTCGTCGACCCCGAGCGACCTGAACGTCGGCTCGATGCCGACGGCCTCGCGCAGCCGCTCGACGGCCACGGCGAGGGACTCCACGCCCTCGGCCGGGGTGGCGGCGGGAAGGCCCAGCGTGCGGGCGATGTCCTGGAAGCGCTCGGGCGCCCGGTAGCTCTCGTACTTGGGCCACCCGGTGAGCTTGGCCGGGACCGTGCCGTTGTAGCGGATCACGTGGGGCAGCAGCACCGCGTTGGTTCGGCCGTGCGCGATGTGGAAGGTGGCGCCGAGCGTGTGGGACATGGCGTGCACGATGCCGAGGAAGGCGTTGCCGAAGGCCATGCCCGCGATGGTGCCGGCGTTGTGCATCTTCTCGCGGGCCTCCGGGGCGCCGTCACGGTCGTTCACCGCGGCCTCGATGTTCCGGAAGATCAGCCGGATCGCGTGCAGGGCGAGCCCGTCGGTGAAGTCGTTGGCGTAGACGGAGACGTATGCCTCGATCGCGTGGGTGAGGGCGTCGAAGCCGCTGTCCGCGGCGAGCGCCGGCGGCAGCGCCGCGGTGAGCAGCGGGTCGACGATGGCGACGCTCGGGGTGAGCGCGTAGTCGGCCAGCGGGTACTTCTTGCCGGTGGCCGGGTCGGAGATGACGGCGAACGGGGTGACCTCGGCGCCGGTGCCCGAGGTGGTCGGCACGCACACCAGCCGGGCCAGCCGGCCCAGCTCCGGGAAGCGGAAGGCGCGCTTGCGGATGTCGGAGAACTTCTGCCGCATGTCCGCGAAGTCGACGTCCACACCGGCCGCGTGCTGCTCGTACAGCAGCCACATCACCTTCGCGGCGTCCATCGGGGAGCCGCCGCCAAGGGCGATGATGGTGTCCGGGCGGAAGTCGCCCATCAGACGGGCGCCGTCGCGCACCGAGTCGATGCTGGGCTCCGGCTGGACGTTGTCGATGATCTGCAGCACCACCGGCTCACGGCGCCGCTGCAGGACCCGGCTGATCCGGTCGACGAAGCCGAGCCGGGTCATCGTCGCGTCGGTGACCACCGTGACGCGGTGGACGTCCGGCATCGAGGCCAGGTAGCGGATGGACTGCGGCTCGAAGTAGATCTTCGGCGGCACCTTGAACCACTGGAGGTTGTTGCGGCGGGCGGAGACCCGCTTGACGTTCAGCAGCTGCGCGGCCGAGACGTTGTTCGACACCGAGGTACTCCCCCAGGAGCCGCAGCCCAGCGTGAGCGAGGGCAGCAGGCCGTTGTAGATGCCGCCGATCGCACCCTGCGACGACGGGGAGTTGACGATGACGCGGACCGTCTTCATCCGCCGGCCGTACGCCTCGGCGACCGAGCGGTCCTCGGTGTGGACGACGGCGCTGTGGCCCTGGCCGTGGAAGGCGACCATGTCGGCGGCCAGGCCGAAGCCGTGGCGCTCGTCCTCGGCCCGCAGCACGGCCAGCACCGGGCAGAGCTTCTCCCGGGTCAGCGGCTCGTCCGGGCCGACCCGCCCGGCCTCCACCAGGATGAGCGAAGTGCCCTCCGGCACGCTGAAACCGGCCTGCTCGGCGATCCACACGGGGCTCTGCCCGACCGCGGCGGCGTTCACCTTCGGCTCGCAGCCGCCGCCCGGGGCACGGCCTGCCGGGAAGAGGAACGCCTCCAGCTTCGCCTTCTCCTCGGCGGTCGCCAGGTGGGCGTGCAGGGTGCGGAACTCGGCGAGCGCCGCGTCGTAGATCTCCGCGTCGAGGATCACGGCCTGCTCGGAGGCGCAGATCATGCCGTTGTCGAACGACTTCGACAGGACCAGGTCGTTGACCGCGCGGGGGAGCTTCGCGCTGCGGTGCACGTAGGCCGGGACGTTGCCCGCGCCCACGCCGAGCGCCGGCTTGCCCGCCGAGTAGGCGGCCTTCACCATGGCGTTGCCGCCGGTGGCCAGGATCAGCGCGACCCCGGGGTGCCTCATCAGGATGCCGGTCGCCTCGACGGACGGCTCCTCGATCCACTGCACGCAGTTCTCCGGGGCCCCCGCGGCGACCGCCGCGTCACGGACCACGCGCGCCGCCTCGGCGCTGCACCGCTGGGCGGACGGGTGGAAGGCGAACACCACGGGGTTGCGGGTCTTCAGCGACATCAGCGCCTTGAAGACCGTGGTGGAAGTCGGGTTGGTGACGGGGGTGACCGCGGCCACTACGCCCACCGGCTCAGCGATCTCCACCATGTCCTCGATGTCGTCGCGGGCGACGACGCCCACGGTCTTCATGCTCCCCATGCTGTGGGTGACGTGCTCGCAGGCGAACATGTTCTTGACGGCCTTGTCCTCGAACAGCCCGCGCCCCGTCTCCTCGACGGCCAGGAGGGCCAGGGCCGTGTGCTGGTCCAGGGCGGCCACCGACGCCTTCCTGACGATGTGGTCGACCTGCTCCTGGGTCAGGGACTCGTAGTCGGCGAGGGCCTTCAGGCCTCCCTCGACCAGGCGGTCGACGGCGACCGCGGCGTCCGACGGCGCCGCCTCGGTGCCGGCCTTCGCCCTGCTCGGCGCGTCCTGTCGGGTCATGGTGGTCCGCCTCCGTGATCGGGGCCGCCGGTTCCTCCGGCGGCGTCGGGGGGCGGTGCCGTGCGGCCCGCCTCCGTCAACCACTGTGCTGGGTGCGGGAGTTCGGAACCCGGTGCCGTACGGCCCCGACCGGGCCCGTACGTCCCTGCCCGGCCGGGACTCTCGGCCCTCCCGCGGCGGAACGGCCGAGGAGCGGGACCACCGGTACCGGTCCCGCTCCTCGGCCGCACCCGCCCGGCCCCTCGCACCGCGGGGCCGGGCTCCGGTTCACAGGCCCGGACCTCCGCGCCACGGCGGCGGGACGGCCACCCTGCGGGCCCGCTCGTCGTGGTGCGCCACACGCTCCACCCGGGCGCGCAGCCGGTCGTGCAACCGGTCGGCGAGCTCCCGGACGGTCGCCTCACGGACGTGGACGACGACCAGGTCCTCGCCCACCTGGAGGTCCGCCCCCGCCCACCAGGGCAGCTCGACGTGGTGCGCGGACGCCTTGACGACGCGCACCTCGCCGCTCGCCTCCGGGAGTCCGGGCCGGCCCAGGGCGGCCGCCACCTTCTCGCGGACGTAGGCGAGTGACTCCTCGCCGACGGCGCCGTCGGCCCGCACCAGCACGGCGTCGGTCAGGTGACGGACACCGGTGTCCTTGGCAGTCATGAGCTCCACTCCCTTGGGATCGTCGAGGTGGTGACTGGAGCGTGCGCCCGCCGCCGCTCGCCGGCCAGGGCCCTTCCGTCCCCCGGCGGGGGCCGAAGAGACCCGTTCGAGGGCCCGCCCGGCCCCTCGGCCGCCCGCCCCTGCCAGAGCAGGGTTGCCGCGCAGAGAGTTGGCAACGGCCCTGGAGGGGACGCGTCATGCAGCACGACATCACCGTGGGGGTCGACGGATCGGCCGCGAGCCTGGCCGCCGCCCACTGGGCGGCCGCGGAGGCCGGGCGCCGGGGGGCCGGTCTGACCGTGCTGCACACCTGGCACCGTCACGTCCGCCCCGCGTCCGGCGTCCCGGCCGGGACCGGCGAGTACGAGCGGGCCCGCACGGTCCTCGGGCAGGCGGTCCACGGCCTGCGGGCGGCCCACCCCGGTCTGCTGATCACCGAGCGGCTGGTGTGCGACTCGCCGGTCGGCGCCCTCGTCTCGGCGGCCGCCGGCAGCGACCTGCTGGTCCTCGGCTCGCTCGGCCTCGGCGCGCTCGGCGGGTTCGTCACCGGATCGGTCTCCCAGCGGGTGGTCGCCCGCGCGGACAGGCCGGTGGTGCTGGTCCGGGCCGGGCGCGGCACGAGTGACGACCACCTGCCCGCCGCGGACGGGATCGCCCCCGAGGAGATCCCGCGGACGCCGTACCGCGAGGTGGTGCTCGGACTGGACACCGGTGAGCCGTGCGACGAGACCGTCGCGTTCGCCTTCGAGGCGGCCCGGCTGCGCGGCACCGGGCTGCGCGTGGTGCACGCCTTCCGCACCCCGCTGCGTGCCGTGACCGACTCCTCGCTGGTCATCGCGCTCCCGGCCACCGAACGCCTGGCGACGGGACCGGTGGCCGAGGCGGCCGCCCAGGCCCGGGCCGACGCGGAGCACACGGTGGCCGCGGTGGCCCACGCCTGGCGGGACAAGTACCCGGAGGTCCCGGTGACCTGGTCGGCCGTCGAGGGCCGGGCGGCGTCGGTGCTGGTGCACGAAGCCCACGACGCGGGGCTCCTGGTGGTGGGCCGCCGCGGCGGGCACCGCCTGGGCGCCCACCTGGGTCCGGTCGCCCACGCCGCCCTCCACCACGTCCCCTGCCCCGTCGCCGTCGTTCCCCACGCCTGACCCCGCCCCCGGGCCGGCCCGAGCCGGCCGGGACCCTTCGGTCCCGGCCGGCTCCTCCGTGGTCCCGGGCGCGCCCGGTCAGCTCCTGTGCCACCCTCGGCGGCCCGCCGTCCCGGGCCCTCCCGTGAACCGGGGGAGGGCCGAACGTCCCGGCGGGGCAGGGCCGCAGGGGCCACGGCGGTGCCCTGTCGGCACTCTCCCCGCACCGCCTCGCGGGACGACCATCGAGGTGACGGCAGAAGGCCGGACCCGACGAGAGGACCCGTGATGACCGCGACGGTGACAGCCGCACCCCTGACCGCCGACGCCTGGCGGCAGTTCGCCGGCGACGGGTGGCGGGAGCGCGTGGACGTGCGCGACTTCGTCCAGGCCAACTACACCCCGTACGAGGGCGACGCCTCCTTCCTGGCCGGCCCGACCGACCGCACCCGCGCGGTGTGGGGCAAGGTCAGCGCCCTGTTCCCCGAGGAGCGCCGCCGCGGGATCCACGACGTCGACGCCGCCACGCCCTCCACCATCACCTCGCACGCCCCCGGCTTCATCGACCGCGAGCGCGAGCTGATCGTCGGCCTGCAGACGGACGCCCCGCTGAAGCGGGCGATCATGCCCAACGGCGGCCTGCGCATGGTGGAGAACGGGCTCAGGGCGTACGGCTACGAGCCCGACCCGCTGGTCTCCGAGATCTTCGGGAAGTACCGCAAGACCCACAACGACGGCGTCTTCGACGCCTACACCCCCGCGATGCGAACCGCCCGCAGGGTCGGCATCATCACCGGCCTCCCCGACTCCTACGGCCGCGGCCGGATCATCGGCGACTACCGCCGCGTCGCCCTCTACGGCACGGACCGCCTGATCGAGGCCAAGCGCGCCGAACGCGCCCTGCTGGACGCCCGCCCCTCGACCGAGCACGTCATCCGCGACCGCGAGGAACTCGCCGAGCAGATCAAGGCCCTGCGGGAGCTGACCCGGATGGCCGCGACCTACGGCTGCGACGTCTCCCGCCCGGCCGCCACCGCCCACGAGGCGGTGCAGTGGCTGTACCTCGGTTACCTGGCCGCGGTGAAGGAGCAGAACGGCGCCGCCATGTCGCTGGGCCGCACGTCCACCTTCCTCGACGTCTACCTCCGGCGCGACCTGGAGGAGGGGACCGTCGACGAGTCCCGCGCCCAGGAACTGATCGACGACTTCGTGATCAAGCTGCGCATCGTCCGCTTCCTGCGCACCCCCGAGTACGACGCCCTGTTCTCCGGCGATCCGACCTGGGTGACGGAGTCCATCGGCGGCATCGGCGAGGACGGGAGGCCGCTGGTCACCCGCACCTCCTTCCGCTTCCTGCAGACCCTGTACAACCTGGGTCCCGCGCCCGAGCCGAACCTGACCGTCCTGTGGTCGCCCGCCCTCCCGGCCGGCTTCAAGGAGTTCTGCGCCCAGGTCTCCATCGACACCAGCGCCGTCCAGTACGAATCCGACGACCTGATGCGCCCGCGCTCCGGCGACGACACCGCCATCGCCTGCTGCGTCTCCGCCATGGCGGTCGGCCGGCAGATGCAGTTCTTCGGCGCCCGGGTCAACCTCGCCAAGGCCCTGCTCTACGCGATCAACGGCGGCCGGGACGAGATGACCGGTGAGCAGGTCACCCCCGAGATGCCCGCGCTGACCGGCGAGTACCTCGACGCGCGGGAGCTGACCGCCGCCTACGACCGCGTCCTGGACTGGCTGGCCGGGACGTACGTCGACGCCCTCAACGTCATCCACTACATGCACGACAAGTACGCCTACGAACGCATCGAGATGGCGCTGCACGACCATCCCGTGCACCGCTTCATGGCCTGCGGCATCGCCGGCCTCTCGGTCGCCGCCGACAGCCTCTCCGCCGTCGAGCACGCCCGGGTGAAGGTGCTGCGCGACGGGAGCGGCCTCGCCGTCGACTTCCGTACCGAGGGCGAGTACCCGGCCTACGGCAACAACGACGACCGCGCCGACGCCATCGCCGTCCGCCTGGTGGAGTCGTTCATGGCCAAGGTGCGCCGGCACCCCACCTACCGGGACGCCGAGCACACCCAGTCCGTGCTGACCATCACCTCCAACGTGGTGTACGGCAAGCACACCGGCAACACCCCCGACGGGCGCCGCGCCGGACAGCCCTTCGCTCCCGGCGCCAACCCCATGAACGGCCGCGACCGGCACGGAGTCGTCGCCTCGGCCCTCTCGGTGGCCAAGCTCCCCTACGAGTCTGCGCGCGACGGCATCTCGCTGACCACCACCATCACCCCCGAGGGCCTCGGTCACGTCCCGGCGGAGCGAGCCGGGCACCTGGTCGGCATCCTCGACGGCTACATGGCGGGCGGCGGCTTCCACATGAACGTCAACGTCCTCGACCGGGCCACCCTGGAGGACGCGATGGAGCACCCGGAGAAGTACCCGGAGCTGACCATCCGGGTCTCCGGCTATGCCGTCAACTTCGTCCGCCTGACCCGCGAGCAGCAGCTCGACGTGATCAGCCGCACCTTCCACGGATCGCTGTGACCACCGCGGCCCGAGCCGTCACGGGCCGGGTCCACTCCTGGGACCTGTCCACCGGCGTGGACGGTCCCGGGACCCGGTTCGTGCTGTTCACCAGCGGCTGCCCGCTGCGCTGCCTGTACTGCGCCAACCCCGACACCTGGCGCATGCGGGACGGCCGGGAGAGGACCGTCGAGGAAGTGATGGGGGAGATCGAGAAGTACCGGTCGTTCCTCACCACGGCCGGCGGCGGGGTCACCCTCACCGGCGGCGAGCCGCTGCTGCAGCCGCGCTTCACCGGCGCGGTCCTGCGCCGCTGCAAGGAGGCCGGCCTGCACACCGCGATCGACACCTCCGGCCTGCTCGGCGCACGCGCCACCGACGAGATGCTCACCGACACCGACCTGGTCCTGCTCGACGTCAAGTCCTTCGACGTGCGGACCTACCGCCGGCTGACCGGCGGGGCCCTCGCACCCACCCTGTCCTTCGCGACCCGGCTGAACCGGCTCGGCGTGCCGGTCTGGATCCGGTACGTGCTCGTGCCCGGCTGGACCGACGACCTCGCCGCCGTGGACGGCCTCGCCGAGTTCGTCGGCGGGCTCGACACGGTGCGGCGCGTGGACGTCCTGCCCTTCCACCGCCTCGGCGCCGGCAAGTACGAGGCCCTGGGCATCCGCTTCCCGCTGCGTGACACCCGCGCGCCCGACCCCGCTCTGGTCGAGGAGGTCCGGCGGCGCTTCCGCGCCCACGGGAAGGACGCCTACTGACGAAGCGGACCGGTCCGGCGGCGGAACCGCCCCCGGGCCGGGGGCGCCGTCACCCCCGGGCCGGGGGCGCCGTCACGTCAGCAGTGCAGCTGCTCGCGTGCCCAGCACCGGAGCGCCGCCGTGTGACCGGGAAGGTGCTCGGTGGCACGCATGCAGATCACATCGCCCCACTTCAGGTCCTCGTCGAAGACCACCTTGCCTTCACGGTCGACGAGGCGCGCCCGCACGGTGGCGTCCGACGTTTCCTCGGGACTGATGTCCAGCACGTCGATCAGCGCCGCCGCGTTCCGGCGGACCATCTCCACGCGCTCGCCGTAGGACGTCGAGCTGATGACCCGGCCGATCTCCGACTTCGACATGGCCTGGGCATTGTCCAGAACGGCGTCCTCACCGGAGAGAACCGCGTGTCCCACATCGACCAGCGCCCGGTCGCTCAGCGCGATGTGGGCCAGCGTCCAATCGACTTGCGTGCGGTCGGCTCCCACCAGAAGCGGATCGTCCGCGATGTGCTCGGCCGCGGCAAACAGTTCCTTGTAAGCGCGAAACAGTTCCTTGGTATCCACGGGGGCTCCGATGAGAGGTACGGGTGCCGCGAGTCACGTCCGGGGTCGGTCGCATTGGTCATGCCTCCCTCGCGGTCGCGCGAGAAGGTGGCACCCCTCGTCGCCGTCAGGCAGCCGAAGGAGGCACAAGCCCAAGATATGGCGAACACTAATTGACCGACGGTCGGTCCAGCAAGCGACTGACGGTCAGTCACAGACTTTCGATCGAAGGCCATCTCGACCACCCACAAGGCCCGTTGAGAACGCCGGTGAAGGGCCCGCGCCGTGCGGCGGCCGGAAGGACGACGTGCATCATCGCGCCGTCAGGGGTGTGTCAGGTGCCTTCGGCATCCTTGCGAGGTCTGCCTCACAGGGAGTTTGGATGAGAAGAAGAAGAAACCGGCTGTGGGTCTGGCTGTCCGCATTCGCCGTTGCCGGCGCATGGGGAATGGTCGGAAGCGCCCCCGCTGTCTCCGCCGACCCCGGCTGTGAAATTCGTGAGAGTTCTCCGCACGTCGACTGGACGACGATGTCGTTCCCCGTCGACCTCTACTGCACCAACACGACCGGAGACGTGACGTCCCAGTCGTTCTTCGGATCTCCGGTCACCGGACGGATGACGAAGACGACGAGCTGGTTCGTCTGTTGGAAGGTCGGAGCTCCGCACGCAGGGAAGAACAGCGTCTGGTACTACACCAAGGGCGACGTGGTCGTGAACAACCCGGGCCAGCAGGCCTGGGGTTATATGCCGGCGAGTGCGCTCGGCACCACCAAGGCGCCCTTCCCGGGGCTGCGAAAGTGCTCGTGGGGATAGGGGGCCATGAACATGCGTGCAACCAAGGAAACCGGCCGGCCGCGAGGCGCGTCCCGTCTCCGCCGTCTCGGCGGTGCCGCTCGCGGACTCATCGTGGCGGCCTTCGCTCTCCCTCTGCTGACCAGCGGCCTGAACACGGGCGTCGCCCACGCCGCCACCTGCGTGCTGGAGGAGAACGTCCTCCAGCAGGACAAGCTGGGCAACGTCTTCCGCACCGACGTCAAGTGCGAGAACCTCGCCGGAAACGTGTACGGCCGTGCGGCATACGACGCCCCGCTCACCGGAAAGAAGACCTCCACGCTGAGCACCTTCGTGTGCTGGACGCGAGGCGAGCGGCATTCCGGCGGAAACACCGTCTGGTACTACACGAAGGGCGACACGGCGGTTTCGCCCTTCGAGACTTTCGAGGGCTGGGGCGCGATGGAGTCCCACCGACTCCTGCTCCCGTCCGGAATCTCGCACCCATTCCCGGGGCTTCCCCGTTGCCCGTGGTACTGACGGATCCGGAGAAGTGTTCATGTCGATGAGGAATGACGTTGTGCGGGGGCGTGGCAGACGTTCCGCGCTCGCCCTCGGTCTCCTGGTGACCGTTTCCCTGCTGGGGACGGGGCTGGGGGTGGCCGCGACGGACTCCGATCAGGGTTCGGGCGCGGCGGGCAAGGGCGTCGAGGTGTCGGCGCTGGCGAAGGCGAAGTCCTCCGGGAAGCCGGTGGAGATCGTGGAGAAGCGGACCGAGGCCTCGGAGGTGCACGCCAACCCGTCCGGAACCCTCACGGTGACGACTCACCTGTCGCCGGTACGCACGCGGCAGGCGGGCAAGTGGGTGGCGATCGACACCGATCTGGTGGCGGGAAGGAACGTGGTGCGGCCGAAGGCCGCGGCGGCGGGCATCGAGCTGTCGGACGGCGGCAAGGGGCCGCTGGTGCGGCTGAACGACGACAAGCACGTGCTCGAGTACAGCTGGCCGGGCAAGTTGCCCAAGCCCGAGCTGGACGGCCCGGTGGCGACCTACTCCGAGGTGCTGCCCGGGGTCGACCTCCGGGTCGAGGTCGACGCCGAAGGTTTCCAGCAGCTGCTGGTGATCAAGAACGCCGAGGCCGCGAAGAACCCGAAGCTGAAGGAACTCACCTACGGCGTCGAGACCAACGGTCTGAAGGTGACCGCCGACGAGAAGCGGGGCCTGAAGGCGGCCGACGCCAAGGGCCGTGCGGTCTTCGTCGGACCTGCGCCGCGGATGTGGGACAACGGCAAGGGCACGGAGAAGAAGCAGGCGGTCATGGACACCACCGCCACCGCCGAGAGCCTCAAGGTCGTTCCCGACCAGGAGCTGCTCACCGACCCCGACACCACCTACCCGCTCTACGTGGACCCGTCCTTCAGCGCGGAAGTGCCCGGCGCGTACTGGGTGAGCGAGGCGAACCCCACGTGGAATCTCTGGGGCACCGAACGCCTCTATATGGGCAACTACCGGGCGACGGACGGAAAGGTCACGCGTACCCGCTCGTTCTTCCAGGTGAACGTTCCCTACCTGGCCGGGCGGCAGGTGGTGAAGGCGTCCCTGTCCCTCACGGACCTGACCGGGTGGACGGGCGACTGTGCCGCCGCCCCCGTGGAACTGTGGGAGACGGGTGCCGCGGGCACCACCACGACGTGGAACAACCAGCCGGCGTGGAAGACGCAGAACTCCTCCTACTCCTGCCCCAAGGGCACGATGACCCTGAACGCGACGAGCGCGGCGCAGTCCGCGTCGGCACGGAGCACGAGTCTGGTGGATCTGGGGATACGCACCTCCACCACCGCCGAGAGCGCCCGGGTCGACAGCCAGCGCCAATTCCTGCTGGCGTACGCGAAGTTCACCGTGGAGATCAAGAACAACGGTGAGTGCTTCCTGGTCACGGACGTGAGCCACACGGACCCCGAGGGCACGTCCTTCACCAAGGAGATGAACTGCGACACCCTGGCCACCGTCGCGAGGGCCGAGCCGTACACCTCCGCGGCGACGACCGGGCAGCTCCTGGCGGGCCCGCACGGCTTCGTGTGCTGGCGCAGTGGTGACATGAACGGTGCGGGCAACCGCATCTGGTACTACGGCAAGGGCGATTCGGCATCGGGCTGGACCAACTGGCAGGGCTGGGGCTTCGTGCCCGCCGACAAGATCACCGGAGTCGGTGCGGAGCCCTACGCCGGGCTGCCGGCCTGTGACGCGCACAAGGTCACGCCCGGTATCACGCCGCCGCAGGACTTCAACTCCGACGGGCTCTACGACGTCGTCGCTCTCCAGACGGACGGCAACCTCGCCCTCTTCCCGGGTCTCGGCAACGGCACCCTCGGGGACAAGCGGATGCTGTGGAGCGACGGCCGCGGCAGTGCGTACACCAGCATCTTCGTCGGCGACTTCAACGGGGACGGATACGGCGACATCGGCGGCTTCACCGACGGAGTCGTGTACTGGTGGGCCGGAGACGGCAACAGCGGTATCGGCGCGACGGCGCAGCCGCTGATGGACAACCGGTACAAGTCCCAGGCCGCCTTCTACCCGGGCCTCCACGAACCCTGCCGGGTCGCCTTCGCCGCCGACTTCAACGGCGACGGAAAGACGGACATCGCGGCAGCCTGCGGCCAGGGCAGTGAGCAGGGCAACTACAACGACGACGCCATCTGGTGGTGGCCCGGCGACGCCAACGGCGGGATCAACGCCACCCTGGGCGCGAGCCCCGGCTACGAGTACCTCTACGCGGCCCGCACGGAGACCCGGTTCTCCCCGATGGACGTGACCGGTGACGGCCGCATGGACATCGCGAGGATGCCCTCCTCGACGATCCTGGAGCTCAACCCGGGTCCCCTCGCCCGCAACGCCTCCTACGGCACGGGCACCAGGCAGGCCTGGCCGCCGAGCGGCTTCGGCAGCACGGTCACCAAGGTGTTCGCCGGCGACTTCAACGGCGACCGGTACGGCGACATGGCCGGCGTCGACAGCAGCGGCCAGCTGTGGCGCTGGCCCGGCAAGGGCGACGGCACCTTCGCCACGGCGGTGAAGATGTCGACCGCCACCAACTGGGGGACCTACAAGAACCTCCTGTGATCCAACGGCGCACCAAGGGCCGGGCATTCGTCACGACGGATGTCCGGCCCGGCCGTGATCCACCCACGCGGGGCTTGCCCGCTGCCCGTGCTACCGACCGATTCGGAGGAGCCTGCATGCTGACGAGGAATGGCAGAGTGCGGGGGCGTGGTCGAAGATCCACGTTCGCCCTTGGTCTGCTGGTGACCGTTTCCCTGCTGGGGACGGGGCTGGGGGTGGCCGCGACGGAATCGGACCGGGGTGCGGCGGGCGAGGGCGTCGAGGTGTCGGCGCTGGCGAAGGCGAAGTCCTCCGGCAAGCCGGTGGAGATCGTGGAGAAGCGGACCGAGACGTCCGAGGTGCACGCGAACCCTTCGGGGACGCTGACGGTGACCACGCATCTGTCTCCCGTGCGGGTGCGTCAGGGCGCCAAGTGGGTCGCCGTCGACACCGACCTGGTGGCCGACAGGAACGCCGTACGGCCGAAGGCCGCGGCGGCGGGCATCGAGCTGTCGGACGGCGGCAAGGGTCCGCTGGTGCGGCTCAACGACGACAAGCACGTGCTCGAGTACAGCTGGCCGGGCAAGCTGCCCAAGCCGAAGCTGGACGGGCCGGTGGCGACCTACCCCGAGGTGCTGCCCGGGATCGACCTCCAGGTCGAGGTCGATGCCGAGGGCTTCCAGCAACTGCTGGTCGTGAAGAACGCCGAGGCGGCGAAGAACCCGAAACTGAAGGAACTCACCTACGGCGTCGAGACCAACGGCCTGAAGGTGACCGCCGACGAGAAGCGGGGCCTGAAGGCGGCCGACGCCAAGGGGCGCGCGGTGTTCTCAGGGCCGACGCCGCGGATGTGGGACAGCGGCAAGGGCACGGAGAAGAAGCAGGCGGTCATGGACACCACCGCCACCGCTGAGGAACTCAAGGTCGTTCCCGACCAGGAGCTGCTCACCGGCCCCGGCACCACCTACCCCCTCTACGTGGACCCGACGTTCACCACGGGGATGACCGGCGCGTACACGGTGTACGAGGCCGAACCCGAGCGGAACCACTGGGACACCGGATACCTCCGGATGGGCAACTACCGGACGAGCGACGGCAAGTTCTGGCGCTCACGCTCGTTCTTCCGGCTGGACGTCCCCAACCTGGCCGGGCGGCAGGTGGTGAAGGCATCGCTGTCCCTGACGGACTCGATGGAGTTCGGGGACTGCTCCCTCGTCCCCGTGGAACTGTGGGAGACGGGCGCCGCCGGCACCACCACGACGTGGAACAACCAGCCGGCGTGGAAGACGAAGAACTCGTCCTACTCCTGCCCCAAGGGCACGATGACCTTGGACGCGACCGGTGCGGCGCAGGCTGCCGCGACGAGGGGCACGAGCCTGGTCGACCTGGGGATACGGACCTCCCCAACCGCCGAGGCCACCGCGCCCGTCTTCGCCCGGCATTTCCTGCAGCAGTACGCGAAGTTCACCGTGGAGCTCAAGAACGACGGTCAGTGCTTCCTCTACTCGGGCGTCAGCAGCTTCACGGACCCCGACGGCACGTCGTTCACCAAGGAGCTGAGCTGCAACAGTGCGGCGGCCGAGGTGAAGGCCGAGCCGTACACCACCGCGCAGACCACCGGGCAGATGCTGGCCGGTCCGCACAGCTTCGTCTGCTGGCGCAGCGGTGACAAGAACGGCGCCGGCAACCGCGTCTGGTACTACGGCAAGGGCGACACCGCCTCGGGCTGGACCAGCTGGCAGGGCTGGGGCTTCGTGCCCGCCGACAAGATCACCGGTGTGGGTGCGGAGCCCTACGCGGGGCTGCCGGCCTGTGACGCCCACAAGGTCACCGCCGGTATCACGCCGCCGCAGGACTTCACCTCCGACGGGCTCTACGACGTCGTCGCTCTCCAGACGGACGGCAACCTCGCCCTCTTCCCGGGGCTCGGCAACGGCACCCTCGGGGACAAGCGGATGCTGTGGAGCGACGGCCGCGGCAGTGCGTACACCAGCATCTTCGTCGGTGACTTCAACGGGGACGGATACGGCGACATCGGCGCCTTCGACGGTTACCGCGTGTGGTGGTGGGCCGGAGACGGCAACAGCGGCGTCGGGGCCACGGCGCAGCCGCTGATGGACAACCGTTACAAGACCCAGGCCTACTTCGACCCCGGGATCCACGCACCCTGCCGGGTCGCCTTCGCCGCCGACTTCAGCGGCGACGGGAAGACGGACATCGCGGCTGCCTGCGGCCAGGGCGGTGAGCAGGGCAACTACGACGACGACTCCCTCTGGTGGTGGCCCGGTGACGGCAACGGCGGGGTCAACGCCACCCTGGGCTCGGCCCTGGGCCGTGACTACTTCTACGTCTACCGTACGGAGACCCAGTTCTCCCCGATCGACATGACCGGTGACGGTCGCATGGACATCGCCAGACTGCCCCTCCCGGGCGTCCTGGAGCTCAACCCGGGGCCCCTCGCGCGCAACTACTCCTGGGGTACGCCGGCCCAGCAGACCTGGCCGCCGAACGGCTTCGGCACGGTGACCAAGGCGTTCGCCGGTGACTTCAACGGCGACCGCTTCGGGGACATGGCCGGCGTCGACAGCAGCGGCCAGCTGTGGCGCTGGCCGGGCAAGGGCGACGGCACCTTCGCCGCCCCGGTGAAGATGTCGACCGCCACCGGCTGGGGGGCCTACAAGGACATCCTGTGACCCTGCGGTGACGCCCGGCCCGGGTATCCGTTGCGACGCGGATACCCGGGCCGCGGCATGGAACGCCGTTCAGCGCCACGTCAGGCGCGTGTCAGGGGTTCTGGGCATCCTGACGATGCTTGCCTCGCTCTGGGGATGGATGGCGAGAACCGTGCGCCTGCCGACCGGGCGACGGTGCGGCTTTCCCTTCCGCGTCCCTCCCCAGACCGTCCCGCTGTCCTTGGCGCTCACCGATCCGGATTGGGGTCTGCATGTTGATGAGGAACGACGTTGTACGGGGACGCGGTCGAAGACCTGTCCTCGGTGTTGCTCTGCTGGTGACCCTGTCGGTTCTGGGAACGGGACTGGGGGTGGCCGCGACGGACTCCGACCGGGGTGCGGGTGCGGCGGGCAAGGGCGTCGAGATGTCGGCGCTGGCGAAGGCGAAGTCCTCCGGGAAGCCGGTGGAGATCGTGGAGAAGCGGACCGAGGCCTCGGAGGTGCACGCCAATCCGTCGGGCTCGCTGACGGTGACGACGCACCTGTCGCCGGTACGTACGCGCCAGGCCGGCAAGTGGGTGGCGATCGACACCGACCTGGTGGCCGACAGGAACGTCGTACGGCCGAAGGCCGCGGCGGCGGGCATCGAGCTGTCGGACGGCGGCAAGGGCCCGCTGGTGCGGCTCAACGACGACAAGCACGTGCTCGAGTACAGCTGGCCGGGCAAGTTGCCCAAGCCGAAGCTGGATGGGCCGGTGGCGACCTACTCCGAGGTGCTGCCCGGGATCGACCTCCGGGTCGAGGTCGACGCCGAGGGGTTCCAGCAGCTGCTGGTGATCAAGAACGCCGAGGCGGCGAAGAACCCGAAGCTGAAGGAGCTGACGTACGGCGTCGAGACGAACGGCCTGAAGGTGACCGCCGACGAGAAGCGGGGCCTGAAGGCGGCCGACGCCAAGGGGCGCGCGGTGTTCGTCGGACCTGCGCCGCGGATGTGGGACAACGGCAAGGGCACGGAGAAGAAGCAGGCGGTCATGGACACCACCGCCACCGCCGAGAGCCTCAAGGTCGTGCCCGACCAGGAGCTGCTCACCGACCCCGACACCACCTACCCGCTCTACGTGGACCCGACGTTCAGCACGGACCTGTCCGGCGGGCACTACGTCATGAACAGGTACCCCACCACACACGAATGGGACACCGACCGCCTCTGGGTCGGCAATCTCGGGTGGGGCGACGGAACGTTCCAGACGTACCGCTCCTTCTTCCAGGTGAACGTTCCCAACCTGGCAGGCCGGAAGGTGGTGAAGGCGTCACTGTCCATCACGGAAGGGACAGGGTACGACTGCGCCAACACCCCCCTGGAGCTGTGGGAGACGGGCGTCGCGGGCACCACGACGACGTGGAACAACCAGCCGGCGTGGAAGACGAAGAACTCCTCCCACGGCTGCCCCCACGGCTACATGAACCTCGACGCGACGAGCGCGGCGCAGGCCGCCGCGACGAGGGGCGTGAACCTGGTGGACCTCGGGGTCCGGACCTCCCTCACCGCGGAGAGCGCCAAGGCCGAGAACATCAGGCTGCTCAGGTTGAGCGACGCGAAGTTCAGTGTGGAGATGAACTACGACGGCAAGTGCTTCCTGGTCGCGGACGTGAGCTACACCGACCCTGACGGCATGTCGTTCACCCGGGAGATGAACTGCCAGACCTCGGCCTCCGAGCTGAAGGCCGAGCCGTACACCTCCGCGGCGACGACCGGGCAGCTCCTGGCGGGCCCGCACGGCTTCGTGTGCTGGCGCAGTGGTGACATGAACGGTGCGGGCAACCGCATCTGGTACTACGGCAAGGGCGACACCGCGTCCGGCTGGACCAACTGGCAGGGCTGGGGCTTCGTGCCCGCGGACAAGATCACCGGTGCGGGAACCGAGCCCTACCCCGGGCTGCCGGCCTGCGACTCCCACAGCGTCACCCCCGGCATCACTCCGCCTCAGGACTTCACCTCCGACGGGCTCCACGACGTCGTCGCCGTCCAGGCGGACGGCAACCTCGCCCTCTTCCCGGGCACCGGGAACGGCGCTCTCGGCAACAAGCGGATGCTGTGGACCGACGGCCGCGCCAACAACTACATCACCGTCTTCGTCGGTGACTTCAACGGAGACGGCATCGGCGACATCGGAGCCTTCGGTGACATCCCGGACGACGCCCTGCCGCCGGGATACGTGTGGTGGTGGGCCGGAGACGGCAACGGCGGAGTCGGCGCGACAGCTCAACCGCTGATCGACAACAGGCACGGCAGGCAGGCCAGATTCGAGCCGGGCGTCCACGAGCCGTGCCGGTACTTCTTCAGCGCCGACTTCAACGGCGACGGGAAGTCGGACATCGCGGCTGCCTGCGGCCAGGCCCGCGTGGAGGGCAACTACACCGACGACTCCATCTGGTGGTGGCCCGGTGACGGCGACGGCGGGATCAACGCCACCGTGGACCCGAGCAACGACTGGGGTTACGAGTACGTCCCCGCACTCCGTACGGAGACCAAGTTCTCCGCGCTGGACATCACCGGTGACGGTCGCATGGACATCGCGAGGATGCCTTCCGCGACGAGCCTGGAGCTGGTCCCGGGCCCCCTCGCGCGAGGCGCGACCATCGGTACCTCCCGGCAGACCTGGCCGCCGGCCGGCTTCGGCACGGTCACCAAGTGGTTCGCCGGTGACTTCAACGGCGACCGCTTCGGGGACATGGGCGGTGTCGACAGCAGCGGCCAGCTGTGGCGCTGGCCGGGCAAGGGCGACGGCACCTTCGCCGCCCCGGTGAAGATGTCGACCGCCACCGGCTGGGGCGCCTACAAGGACCTCCTGTGACCCACCGATGACGGGCCGGGCATCCGCCGCGAGGCGGATGCCCGGCCCGTACGGACGCGTTCCGGCGCGGCCGTTTTCGGCCCGTGCTTTTCGCGGGCCGTCGAGCACGACAGACAATCCGCTTCGTCAGTACATCGCCCACGCCGCCACGTGTGCGCCGATGGAGGTGAAAACTCCGCACGAGGAAAAGCTGGGCCATGTCTTCCGCAGGGACGTCGGATATTCCGCACCTTTTTCCGGGGCCTCCCCGGTGTCCGTCGTACTGACCGATTCGGAGAAGTTTCCATGTTGACGAGAAATGACAGATCGCGAGGGCGCGGTCGGCGTACCGCACTCGCTCTCGCTTCCCTGGTGAGCCTTTCGGTTCTGGGGACGGGGCTGGGGGTGGCCGCGACGGACTCCGGCCGGGGTGCGGGTGCGGCGGGCGAGGGCGTCGAGGTGTCGGCGCTGGCGAAGGCGAAGTCCTCCGGGAAGCCGGTGGAGATCGTGGAGAAGCGGACCGAGACGTCCGAGGTGCACGCGAACCCTTCGGGGACGCTGACGGTGACCACGCACGTGGCGCCGGTGCGGACCCGTCAGGCGGGCAAGTGGGTCGCCGTCGACACCGACCTGGTGGCCGGTGAGAACGGTGTGCGGCCCAGGGCCGCGGTGGCCGGCATCGAGTTGTCGGACGGCGGCAAGGGGCCGCTGGTGCGGCTGAACGACGACAAGCACGTGCTGGAGTACAGCTGGCCGGGCAAGCTGCCGAAGCCCGAGCTGGACGGCCCGGTGGCCACGTACCCGGAGGTGCTGCCCGGGGTCGACCTCCGCGTCGAGGTCGACGCCGAGGGCTTCCAGCAGCTGCTGGTCGTGAAGAACGCCGAGGCGGCGAAGAACCCGGAGCTGAAGGAGCTGACGTTCGGCGTCGAGACCAACGGCCTGAAGGTGACCGCCGACGAGAAGCGGGGCCTGAAGGCGGCCGACGCCAAGGGCCGTGCGGTCTTCTCCGGAACGGCGCCCCTGATGTGGGACAGCGGCAAGGGTGGCCGGAAGAAGCAGGCGGTCATGGACACCGACGTCGACGGCGGTGACCTCACGGTCGTCCCCGACCAGGAGCTGCTGACCGACCCCGACACCACCTACCCGCTCTACGTGGACCCGTCCTTCAGCGCGCGGCCGCCTGTCACGCGCGTGGTGAACGAGTTCAGCGGCACCGTCGCGTACGCCGATTACCTCTGGATCGGGACCCGCAGGATCGGCACGGGCAAGTTCGAGCGTACGCGCACGTTCTTCCAGGTGGACGTTCCCTACCTGGCCGGGCGGCAGGTACTGAAGGCGTCGATGTCCCTCAGGGACAGGACGGTCAACCTGGGTGACTGTTCGCTCTTCACCGTGGAGCTGTGGGAGACGGGCACCGCCGGCCCCACCACGACCTGGGCCGACCAGCCGGCGTGGAAGACGAAGAACTCCTCCTTCCCCTGCCCCTGGGGCGCGGTGACCCTCGACGCGACGAGTGCGGCCCAGGCTGCCTCCCAGAGGGGCACGAGCCTCGTGGACCTGGGCATCCGGACGTCCGCCGCCGCCGAGAGCTCCAAGACCGAGGGGACGCGGTACTTCCTCGCGGAGGACGCGACGTTCACCGTGGAGATCAAGAACAACGGCGAGTGCTGGCTGTTCTCGGACGCGCACCACACGGATCCCGACGGGACGACGTTCACCAAGGAGATGAACTGCGACACCCTGGCGACCGAGGCGAAGGCCGAGCCGTACGCCTCCGCGGCGACGACCGGACAGTTCCTCGCGGGCCCGCACAGTTTCGTCTGCTGGCGCAGCGGTGACATGAACGGCGCCGGCAACCGCATCTGGTACTACGGCAGGGGCGATGCGTCATCCGGCTGGACCAACTGGCAGGGCTGGGGGTTCGTACCGGCCGACAAGGTCGTCGGTGTGGGCGCGGAGCCCTTCCCCGGGCTGCCCGCCTGCGACGTCCACCACGTGACCCCCGGCATCACCCCGCCGCAGGACTTCACCTCCGACGGAATGTCCGACGTCGTGGCCCTGCAGGCCGACGGCAACCTCGCCCTCTTCCCGGGGCTCGGCAACGGCAGCCTCGGCAGCAAGCGGATGCTGTGGACCGACGGCCGGGGCAGCGGGTACACCAACATCCTCGTCGGCGACTTCAACGGGGACGGGTTCGGCGACATCGGGGCCTTCGACGGCACCCGGGTGTGGTGGTGGGCCGGAGACGGTGACAGCGGGGTCGGCGCGACGGCCCAGCCGCTCATGGACAACCGCGACAACACGCAGGCCGTCTTCGACCCGGGCCTGCGCGATCCCTGCCGGGTCGCCTTCGCCGCCGACTTCGACAACGACGGGAAGACGGACATCGCGGCCGCCTGCGGCTTCGGCGAGATCCAGGACGGGAACACCACCACCGACGACTCGATCTGGTGGTGGCCCGGCGACGCGGACGGCGGCATCAACGCCACCCTGGACGCGAACTGGGGCTCCGGCTACGAGTACCGCTACAACGTGAGCCCCACGCAGACGGAGTTCTCCCCGATGGACGTGACCGGTGACGGCCGCATGGACATCGCGATGATGACCTCCCCCACCAACCTGGAGCTCACCCCGGGACCGTACTCCGGGCTGCACCCCTCGTACGGCTACTTCCTCACCTGGCCGCCGAGCGGCTTCGGCAGCACGGTCACCAAGGTGTTCGCCGGCGACTTCAACGGCGACCGGTACGGCGACATGGCCGGCGTCGACAGCAGCGGCCAGCTGTGGCGCTGGCCCGGCAAGGGCGACGGCACCTTCGCCACCCCGGCGAAGATGTCGACCGCCACCGACTGGGGGGCCTACAAGGACATCCTGTGACCCGGCGATGAGAGGGGGCCGGGCATCCGCGTGGCGCGGATGCCCGGCCCGGCTGTTTCGAGAGAAGTCCTGCGAAAGAACTCCGGGAAAACCGGCCGGAAAGAGCACCCGACAGGCCCTCCGTCGCTCCGAAAGGAAGGGTCAGCCCGGTGTCAGAGACGGGTCAGGAGTGGCTGGCAGGATCGGGGACGTCGAATACGCACTTCCCTTGTCGGAATGCCACCGGCCGTGTCGAAAGGCCATTCATGCTCCCGGACGGAACCGTCGAGGAAATCTCCTCCACACGTTCTGCAGCACCATCGAACAGCGTCGGAAATGAACGTTCCGCCCCTCTGCGCAGTTACCCGCTCTACATCGCCGGAAAGGACACCGAGGGCGACGGCTGGGTGTACACCGTCAGCGGCAGGTCCCTGCTGGAGGACGTCTTCACCAGCGTGACCCTCAAGCGCACCCTCGAGAAGGACCCCGACTCGGACGCGGCGCACCACCCGTACGTGGTCGGCCGCTGCGCGGTGGCGGGTGACGCGGCCCTGGAGCTGGCGAGCGAGGCGGCGGCCGCGGCGGCTCCCTCCTGGGCGGAGGTCCCGCTGGAGCGCCGCATGCTCCTGGGTACCCGGTTCCGTGAGGAACTGGTGCGCCGGCGCGACGAGTTCCTCGACATGCTCACAGCCGAGGCGCACCCGTCGAAGCTGGCCCGCTGGGAGCACAGCTCGCTGCTGGAGATCTTCAGCGAGGAGAGCCTCGGCTGGTACCAGCAGCAGATGCACACGGAGTTCGAGCACCAGGGCAGACGCCTGATCGTCCACCGCCGCCCCGACGGCGTCGTGGCGTTCAACCCGCCGCAGAACGCCCCGCTGCCCAGCGCGGCGCTCGGAGTGCTGTGCCTGATGGCCGGCAACGCGGTCGTCATGCGGGCCCCGCGCAGCATCGCCCTGAGCACGATGTGGCTGATGCGCGACGTCGTCGCCCCGATCCTCGACGAGCTGGGCGCCCCGCCCGGAGTGCTCAACGCCGTGTGCGGCAACCCCAAGCAGACGATGGACAGCTGGCTGGCCAGCCCGCTGATCGACGACATCTTCTACATCGGCGGAAGTGAGGAGGGGCTGCGCTTCGAGCAGACGTGCATCGCGCGCGGCAAGAAGCCCATCCTCGAACTCGCGGGCAACGACACCGTGGTGGTCTGGTCCGACGCCGACCTGGCCCTGGCGGCCGAGGCCGTCACGGAGGCCTTCTACGGTTCCGGGCAGATCTGCATGGTGCCCAACTGCGTCCTGGTGCACCCGGCCGTCGCCGAGGAGTTCCTCGGCCACGTCAAGGAGCAGGTCAAGCGGATCCGTCCCGGGTACCCGGAGGACGAGGACGTCCTGCTCTCACCGGTCCGGCGCAGCGAGCGGTTCTTCCGGCTGCTCCACCAGGCCCTCGACCGGGGCGGGGAACTGGTCACCGGCGGCCGCCGGACCGAGGTCGACGGCACCCCGTCGGACACCGGCGTGTTCCTGCAGCCCACCGTGGTCAGGGTCAACGGCCTCGCGGGGGCGCGGGAGTTCGACCTCGTCCGGGAGGAGACGTTCTTCCCGCTGATCCCGGTGGTGATCGCCGAGCCGGCCTCGGACGACGAACTGCTCGACAGCTTCATCGACTTCACCAACTCCAACCCCTACGGACTGCGCAACTCCCTGTGGGCGGGCTCGGACGACGTGGTCGACACCTTCGTGCGGAGGGTGACCAACGGCGGGCTGCTGAAGATCAACGACTCGCACCTCGGCTGTGTGCCCTACCTGCCCACGCACGGCGGCACGGGGCTGACCGGCGGTGTGTTCGGCGAGGCGAACTACCCCATCCTCAGGACCTCGCGTCTGCAGGGCGTGAGCATCGCCCACGGCGTCAGCCCGTACGAGGCGGTGTTCGGTGCGTGACCCGCGCGCCGTTCCCGCTCCCGTTCCCCTGAACCTCGTCCGTCCCCCGAACCACGGAGGTTGATGTGCGCTCCCTGAACCAGGCCCGTGCCGTGTGCGAGCAGTACCACCCCGGCCTCCTCGAGGCGCTGGAGAAGATCCCGTACGCCGAGCGGGAGGAGCCCGGCAGCGAGGTCGTCGAGCTCTTCCGCGCCCACGGCGGGGTCGGGCTGCTGATCCCGGCCGAGTACGGCGGCTGCGGCGCCACGCCGCTGGAGGCCGTCCGGGTGCAGCAGGCCCTGGGCTCGCTGTCCCCCTCGCTGGCGGCGGCGGCCTGCATGCACCACTTCACGGCCGCCATGCTGTACGCGCTGACCGGGCAGGAGGGCAGGCTCACCGCCGCCCAGGTCGACCTGCTGCACCGGATCGTCCCGGAGCAGAAGCTGATGGCCTCCGGCTGGGCCGAGGGACGCACCCAGCAGAACATCCTCTCGCCCACGGTGACGGCGACCCCGGTCGAGGGCGGCTACCGGCTGTCGGGGTCCAAGCGGCCGTGCAGCCTGTCGGGCTCGATGGACCTGCTGACGGCGAGCATCGCCGTGCCCGGCGAGGACGGGGCGCCGGAACTGGCCGTGGCCGTCGTCCCGGCCGACGCGCCCGGCCTGAGCGTGCACCCCTTCTGGGGCAGCGACCTGCTGGCCGCCGCGGAGAGCGACGAGGTGCGGCTCGAGGACGTCTTCGTCCCCGAGGACCTGGTGGTGCGCACCTCGGCCGAGGACCCCCACCGCCTGGACGACCTGCAGACGGCCGGCTTCATCTGGTTCGTCCTGCTGATCTCCGCCGGGTACACGGGCGCGGCGGCCGCCCTCGTCGACGAGGTGGTCACCCGCGAACGCGGCACCGGCGTGGAGCGCGCCGCGCTCGCCCTGCGGCACGAGGCGGCCCTCGGCCTGCTGGAGGGCGCCGCGCGCGCCATGAGCGACGACTCCACCGAGGGGGAGGCCGCCGTGGCGGGGGCGCTGGTGGCCCGCTACGCCGTGCAGGACGCGCTGGTCCGCAACGCCGCGCAGGCGCTGGAGCTCCTCGGCGGCATGGACTTCATCACGGGATCGCACCACGCCCGGCTGGCCGCGGCGGTCCGCCCGCTCGCCTTCCACCCGCCCGCCCGGCCCGCGGCCGCCGACCCCCTGCTGCGCTACTTCGCCGGCGACTCGCTCGACCTGGCCTGACCTGCCCGTCGATCCCCGCGCACACGACAGCGCGCACCTACTGGGAGAGTGAAATCCCTTGACCGTGATCCAGGAATCCCGGGTGGGTTCGGAGGAGGACATCCTCCGCCTCTACCGGGCCCACCTCAGCAAGGGCAGGGCCACCCTCGCCGAGCTCTTCGGCAGCCACATGGAGGTGGAGTCCTCCGGAGCCTGGCTGACCACGAGCGACGGCGAACGCTTCCTCAACGCCGGCGGCTACGGCGTGTTCATCATGGGCGCCCGGCATCCGCTGGTCGTCGAGGCCGTGGAGCGCCAGCTGCGCACCCACCCCACCTCCACCCGCATCCTGCTGGAGCCGACGGTGGCCCGGGCCGCCGAGGCCCTGGTGTCCGTCATGCCGCCCGGCCTGGACCGCGTGCACTTCGCGCTGTCGGGCGCCGAGGCCGTCGAGACGGGCCTCAAGCTGGCACGGGCCGGCGGCTTCAAGCGCACCGTCTCCATGAACGGCGGCTACCACGGCAAGACGCTGGGCGCGCTGTCGGCCACCGCCAAGGAGGTCTACCAGCGGCCCTTCCGGCCCCTGGTGCCCGACTTCACCCACCTGCCGTTCGGCGACGCCGACGCCCTGGAGGCCGAGCTGTCGGCACACCCGGGCGAGGTCTGCGTCATCCTCGAGCCGGTGCAGGGCGAGGGCGGCGTCGTCATCCCGCCCAAGGGCCACCTCAAGCGCGTCGAGGAACTCGTCCGCGAGTACGAGGGCTTCCTGATCCTCGACGAGGTGCAGACAGGGTTCGGGCGGCTGGGCGAATGGTGGGGAGCCGACATCGACGGCATCACCCCCGACGTCCTGCTGACCGGCAAGGCGCTCGGCGGCGGTGTGCTGCCCGTGTCCGCCGCGGTCGCCACCCGCAAGGCGTTCCGCCCCTTCGACAAGGACCCGTTCGTCCACACGGCCACCTTCTCGGGCCAGCCGCTGCTGATGGCGGCCGTCCAGGGGGCGATCCAGGCGGTCCAGCAGGAGCGCCTGGTCACCCGCGCCATGGACCTCGGCGCCCGGCTGCTTCCCCGGCTCACCGAGATCGCCCGGCGGAACATCCCCGACCTGCTGGTGGAGGTCAGGGGCCGCGGCCTGCTCATCGGGATCGAGCTCGTCGAGGCCGGCCTGGCCGGGGAGCTGCTGATCGAACTGTTCAACCACGGAGTCGTCGCCAACCACTCGATGAACGGCAGCGCGGTGGTGCGCTTCACCCCGCCCGCCACCCTCGACGACGCCGAAGTGGCCTATCTCCTCGACTCCTTCGACAGGGCGACCCTCGCCCTGGTCCAGGGCATCGCCAGGATGCCGGAAGGCGGTAACTGAACGTGCGACACGTCGAACTGAAGGCAGTGGTCCCCGCGAAGCGGGGCCCGGACGTCTTCGACGAGATCATCCGCTGGGAGCGCTACCCGGAGCTGGCGCCCCACGTGCACGCGACCGAGGTGCACGCGACGCTGCCCTCCGACGACTGCAGCTCCAGCTGGGAACTGCACTTCCGCAGCGGCCTGCTGCGCTGGACCGAACGGGACGAGTTCTCCCGCGAGGCCCTCACGGTCCGCTTCGAGCAGACCGACGGCGACTTCGACAGCTTCACCGGGACCTGGACGCTGCGCCAGGACGGCGACGACGTCGAGGTCACCTTCGCAGCCGACTTCGACTTCGGCATCCCCTCCCTCGAGGGCATCCTCGACCCCATCGCCGAGCGCGTGCTCAAGGAGAGCGTCGCGTGGACGCTGACCGGGCTCTTCCCCGGCACCGTGCTGGTCGGCGACGTCAACCTGACCGACGCCCGCCCCGACGGGGTCGTCGCCGCGTGACTCCCTCACCGCACTGGAGCTGAACCGTGGACCAGGCCAACCCGTTCGAGACCCCGCGCACCTACGCGCTGCACCGGGCCGAGTACCTCGTCGGTCTCGCCGTCACCACCGGTCTGATCATCGCCCACTTCGGCGAGATCCGCTGGTGGGCCGCCGCCGTGCTGTTCTTCCACATCGACGTCATCGGCTACTTCCCGGGAGCCATCGCCTTCCGGCGCAGCGGCGGAAGACCGATCTCCAAGGCGTACTACGTCCTGTACAACGTCATGCACAGCCTGATCACGCAGGGCGCCGTGGCCGCGCTGTGGTGGTGGCTGATCGGGCCGGAATGGGCGCTGCTGGCGCTGCCCTTCCACCTCTTCGGCGACCGCGGCGTGTTCGGGAACTTCATGAAGTCCTTCGCCCTGCCCTTCGAACCGGTCCGCCAGTCCGGCTACCTGCGGCTCCTCGACGACCTGGGGCTGCCCCACCCCAAGCCGGTCGGCCACGCGAGTGACCCCGTCCCGGTCGGGCACACCCCGGCGGCGCGGCAGCTCGTCGACGCCGGCGCCCCGAAGGAGGCCGTCCGATGAGCACCGTACTGTCCACCCGGACCGCCGGCCCGGTGCGCGTGGGGGACCGGACACCCGAAGGACGCGCCGCACGGCGCCGCGCGCTCTACCACCTGGCGGCACCCGTCGCCGTGCTGACGGTCAGCCACGAGGGGCGGGTGCACGGCACCACGGTCAGCTCGGTCCCCTTCCTCTCCCGCGAACCCCTGCTGCTGGGCGCCTGCCTGCGCGCCGACTCGGAGTTCGCCGACCTCGCCGCGCGGGCCGGCCGCTACACCGTCAACGTCCTCACGGCGGAACAGGGCGACACGGCACGGCACTTCGCCGACTCGGGACGCCCCCCGGGCCTGGAGCAGTTCGCGGACCTGGCCTGGACGCCGGACCCGTACGCCCACGCTCCGCTGCTGGACGACGCCCTGGCGCAGTACACCTGCCGGTTCTCCGGCACGTCACGGATCGGGGACCGCAGTCTCCTGATCGGTCACGTGACCCATGCCGCCGTCGGGCAGGGAGACCCCCTGATCAGTTACGCGGGCGGGCTGTTCGCCGGCTCGCTCGACCCGGCCCGGGACCCCGGGCCGGTCCACCGGACCAGGAAGGAAACGGCAGCATGAGCGACTCCGTGGCCCCCGAGGCGGACTGGGACAAGGCGCCCGGCCTGCTCGACGGAGCGAAGGAACTGACGCTCGGCCCGCGTGACTGCGACCTCGCCTACTGGTTCACCTCGGTCGCCCAGGGAACCCTGCGCGACCGCGGGGCGACCGGCCACCACGCGGACGCCCTCGTCCCGGACTTCCTGAAGGAACCCGGCCCGCTGCGCGAGGCGCTGATCCAGGAGTTCGGGTTCCGCGCCCTGGCCGAGGAGTTCGCCACCCGGATCCTGGGCCGCTACGTGACCATCGCCCCGGGCATCCCGGAGATGGAGTTCTACGCCACCCAGCTCATCGACGAGGCCCGGCACGCCCGCGTCTTCCGCCAGCACCTGGTGGAGCTCGGGCAGCCTGCCGGCACGCTGGTCGAGGACGTCGCCGACATGGCGGCGGACTACCGGCGCCGCGTCCTGGAACCCGTCCTGGAGTTCACCGAGGAGATCGTCGGGGCCCAGGCCGACTTCGCGGGCGGCGTGGCCGTGTTCGCCATCGTCATCGAGGGGGTCCTCGCTCCGGCGGCCGAGCTGAGCGAGCGCAAGTGGACCCCGCTCTCGCCGGCCACCGGGGAGATCTCCCGGGGCACCGCCATCGACGAGATCCGCCACCTGACCGTGGCGAGCACGATCCTGCGCGACCACGTCGCCGCACACCCCGAGTACCGGCCGCGCCTGCTGGAGATCCTGCGCGCCGGGGCGCAGCTCTGGCAGGAGGTGCCCGACCGGGAGTTCGTCCTGCCCCGCGAGGAGCTGTTCCAGAAGGGCATGGCCGAACACGCCGACAAGATCGGCGACTACGAGATCTGGCCCGGCGTCCGGATGCTCGACACCACCGCCGAGCAGCGCTACGACATGGCCGAGCAGTGGACCGACGAGATGGCCGAGGCCCGCATGGCCTACATGGGGCTGCCCGTGGACGCCCTGTCCGCCCAGGAGAGCGGTCGGTGAGCGGGTGGGCCACGGCGTCCGGGCCCGGCCCGGGGCGGGCCGCGGTGATCACCGGCATCGGATCGTACGTGCCGCCCGACGTCGTCACCAACGAGGATCTCGTGGCCCGGCTGGACACCACCGACGAGTGGATCCGCACCCGCACCGGCATCGCCACCCGCCACGTGGTCGCCCCCGGCACCTCCACCTCCGACCTGGCCGTGGAGGCCGGGCAGCGCGCGCTGAAGTCCGCCGGCAGCGCGGTCGCCGACGGGGTGGTCCTGGCGACCACCACCCCCGACCAGCCGTGTCCGGCCACCGCTCCCGCCGTGGCCGCGCGACTGGGCCTCCGCGGGGTTCCCGCCTTCGACGTCTCCGCGGTCTGCTCGGGCTTCCTGTACGGGCTGGCCACGGCGGCCGGCCTGATCGCCGGCGGCGTCGCGGAGCGGGTGCTGCTCATCGCCGCGGAGGCGTTCACCACCCTCATCGACCCCCAGGACCGCGGAACGGCCGTCATCTTCGCCGACGGCGCCGGGGCGGTCGTGCTGCGCGCCGGCGACCCCGACGAGCCGGGCGCCGTGGGCCCGCTGGTGCTCGGCAGCGACGGCGAACTCAGCCACCTCATCGAGGTGCCGGCCGGCGGATCGCGCCGGCGTCGGGCAGAGCCGTCCGCGCCGCAGGAGCAGTACTTCCGGATGCACGGCCGGGACACCTACCGGCACGCGGTCGAGCACATGACGCGCGCCTCCCGGGAAGCCCTCTCCCGGGCCGGGGCGGGGCCCGCGGACGTCGACCGGTTCGCCGCGCACCAGGCCAACGCCCGCATCCTGACGGCCGTCGCCGACCGGCTGGAGATCCCGCCCGCCCGGCGGCTGTCGAACATCGAGCACGTCGGCAACACCGCGGGCGCCTCCCTGCCCCTGCTGCTCGCCGAGTCCGCGGCGGCCGGCCGGCTCACGGCCGGCCACCGGGTGCTGCTCACCGCGTTCGGCGGCGGACTGGCCTGGGGCGCCACCACCCTCGAATGGCCGGACGTCAAGGCCTTCTGACACCACCCCCTTCTCCCGACCGACCCGACCGACCCGACCCGACCGTCCCACTGGAATTCCTGGAAGGAAACCGTCGTGTTCGAACAGTTCAAGTCCCTGCTCGTGGACAAGCTGAAGGTCTCTCCCGAGCTGATCACCCCCGAGGCCACCCGCGAGGACATCGAGCTCGACTCGCTGGCCGTCGTGGAGCTCTCGCTGATGATCGAGAGCGAGTTCCAGGCCAGCGTCAGCGACGACGAACTGCTGGAGACGCAGACCGTCGGCGAGATGGTGGCGCTGATGGAGAGCCGGGGCGCGAAGATCTGATGGCCGGTACCGATGTCGCTGTCACCGGGCTCGGTCTCGTCACTCCGGGCGGCATCGGGGTCGGGCCGAGCTGGGCGGCCGTCCGCTCGGGCCGGGCCACCGCCGCGGTCGACCCGGTCCTCGAGCACCATCCGGTGCGGATCTCCTGCCGGGTCCCCGGCTTCGACCCGGACGCGCTGATCGGCGCCCGCAGGGCCGTGCGCCTGGACCGCTTCTCCCAGTTCGCCCTGGTGGCCGCCCACGAGGCGCTGGCCGACGCCGGCCTCGACCCGCGGACCTGGGACGGCGCCCGCGTGGGCGTCGTCCTGGGCTGCGGCGGCGGCGGACCGACGACCGTCGAGGCGCAGCACGAGGTGCTGCTCACCCGGGGGCCCGGCCGGGTCTCCCCGCTGCTCCTGCCCATGCAACTGCCCAACATGCTCGCCGGGCAGGTGGCCATCGAGTTCGGCGCCACCGGACCCAACCTGGTGGTGTCGACGGCGTGCGCCTCCGCCACGACGGCCATCGGCATGGCGCGGGACCTGCTCGCCCTCGACCGCTGCGACGTCGTCCTGACCGGTGGCAGCGAAGCCATGATCACTCCGCTGGTGATGGCCGGGTTCGCGCAGATGGGGGCGCTGTCGCGGCGCAACGACGACCCGGCCTCGGCGTCGCGCCCCTTCGACGTCGACCGGGACGGCTTCGTGGCCGGTGAGGGCGCGGGCATCCTGGTGCTGGAGCGCGCCGCCGACGCCCGCTCGCGCGGCGCCCGGGTCCGGGCCCGCGTGCTCGGGTACGGGGCCAGCGCCGACGCCCACCACATGACGTCCCCGCACCCGGACGGCACCGGCCTCGAGGCCGCCGTACGGGCGGCCCTCGCCGACGCGGGGGCAGCCCCCGGCGACGTGCGCCACGTCAACGCGCACGGCACGTCCACCCCGCTCAACGACGCGATCGAGGCCGCCGTGGTGAAGCGCACGCTGCCCGGCGATCCGCTGGTGACCTCGACGAAGGGCGTGACGGGGCACCTGCTGGGCGCCGCCGGCGCGGTGGAGGCGGCGTTCACCGTGCTCACCGTCGAGCAGAGCCTGGTGCCGCCCACGGCCAACCTCACCACCCGCGACCCGGTCGCCGACATCAAGGTGGCGGAGGAGGCCACCTCCATGCCCGTCGACCTGGCGCTGAGCCAGTCGTGCGGGTTCGGCGGACAGAACGCGGTCCTGGCCATCGCCTCGGCCTGATCCACCCCGTGGCCGGAGCCCGGCGGTTCACCGCCGCCGGGCTCCGGCCACGGCCCGCTCCGGCCGGTGTTCCGCTCCCCGCTCCGAGCACCGGCTCCGGCGCGAACGCCGCCGTCCCACATCCCGACCTTCGAAGGAGCATCCGTGCACGACCTCAGCGAACTCGTCGCGGCCGGACCGGACGCCGCGCGGAGGCTGGCCCGCCGCGGGTTCCCCCTGGACATCGACGCACTGGAGGCCGCCCGCCGCCACCGGGCCGCGGCGCAGGAGCAGGTGGACGGGCTCAGGGCACAGGCGAAGGCCGCCGCCCGTCAGGTGCGGGCCGGCGCGGACCGTGCGCCCACCGACGCCGGGCGTGAGGCGGCACGAGCCCTGCGCGAGCGCGTCCAGACGGCCGAGGCGGCCGCGCGTGCCGCCGCGGAGCACCTCACCGACCAGTTGCTGCGGATCCCCAACCTCCCGCTCGACACGGTGCCCGACGGCCGTTCGGAGAAGGAGGCGGTCGAGGTGCGCCGCGGCGGGCCTGCGGTGGACGCGGCCCCGGACGGGGCACGCCATCACGCCGACATCGGCAGCGCGCTCGGCATCTTCGACACCGAGCGCTCGGCCCGGCTGTCGGGCTCCCGGTTCCACGTCAGCCGGGGCGCGGGCGCACGGCTCGAACGGGCGCTGGCCGCGTTCCTGCTGGACCTGCACACCGAGACGCACGGTTACACCGAGCACGCCGTGCCGTTCCTGGTCAACCGCAGGACACTGACCGGTACCGGGCAACTGCCGAAGTTCGAGGAGGACCTGTTCGCCACCCGCGTCTCGGACCGGGAACTCTTCCTGATCCCCACCGCGGAGGTCCCGCTGACCAACCTGGTGGCCGGCGAGGTCCTGGACCCCGGCGACCTGCCGCTCGCCCTGACCGCGCACACCCCGTGCTTCCGCTCGGAGGCGGGCTCGTACGGCCGTGACACCCGGGGGGTGCTGCGGCTGCACCAGTTCGAGAAGGTGGAGCTGGTACGGATCTGCCGGCCCGAGCACGCCCAGGCCGAACTCGAGCTGATGGTCGGCCAGGTGGAGGAGTGCCTGAGGCGCCTGGAGCTGTCGTACCGGGTGATGCTGCTGCCCGCCGGGGACATGGGGTTCTCCGCGCGGATGACGTACGACCTGGAGGTGTGGCTGCCCGGCAGCGGGGCGTTCCGGGAGATCTCCTCGGTGTCGGACTGCGGGACGTTCCAGGCCCGGCGGGCGGGCATCCGCTACCGCACCGCCGACGGCCGCAAGGCGCCCGCCGCGACGCTCAACGGCTCCGCCCTGCCCATCGGCCGCACCGTGGCCGCCCTGCTGGAGCAGGGCCTGCGGGCGGACGGGAGCGTGGTGCTGCCGGAGGCCCTCGTCCCGTACACCGGGTTCCGCCGGATCCTGCCCGGCGGCCGCACCGGCTGAGCGGGCGCGGTGCAGGACCCGGCACACGCCGAGTCGTGCACCGCGCGGCCGGCCCCCGCTCGGGCGCGGGGCATCCCGCCGCGGCGCGGCCGGACCCCGCTTCCGCGCGGGGCAACCCGCGGCAGCCCCGCTTCGGCGCGGGGCATCCCGCCTCAGGCCGACTGGGAGACGGGACAGTCGTCACCCGGTGTGAGTTCGGGGGCGTGCGACAGGATCGCGTGCTCCACCCCGCGCAGGGACGGTGAGGGCAGGACGCCGATCTCGTCGCTGAGCCGGCGCCACATACGACGGTAGGCGTCAAGGGCGTCCGCCTGACGGCCCGACCGGTACAGAGCGATCATGAACTGTTCGCAGAAGCGTTCCCGCAAGGGGTTGCTGATGTGGGCCTCGTTGAGTTCGGCCAGGATCCGCGCATGCCGGCCGACCCTCAGCTCGGCGTCGAAGAGAAGCTCCATCGCGCGCAGCCGTTGCTCCTCGTAGCGGGCACCGGCCAGACGGCACACGGCGCCGCCCGGGAAATGGCCGAACGCCGGCCCCCGCCACATGCCCAGGGCCTGACGCAGCAGCTCCGCCGCCCGCTCGGGCCGCGCGGCCAGCAGCGTCTCCGCCTCCGCGATCTTCTTGACGAACTCGTCGGCGTCGAGTTCCCCCGCGGCCACCGTCAGCCGGTAACCGGAGGGATGTGTACTCAGACGCGAGACGGGGCTGTCGGGTTCGAGCGATTTCAGGCGCCGGCGCAGCCGGCTGATGTGTGCCTGGAGCGCGTTGGCCTGATTGTCCGGCGCGGAGTCGCCCCACATCTCCTCGGCGAGCGTCTCTCCGGATACGGACCGGCCCTCGCTCACGAGTAACACCTGGATGAGGGACCGCTGAAGATCTCCCGGTATCTCCGCCTTACCTGCGGAGGTTCTTATTTCCAAGGCCCCGAGTATCGAGAAATGCAGCACACCGTACTCCCTTGCAGTTGTCTGCGTCAGAATGCGGACCGACTCTCGCCCCGTCGAGAGTCGCTGCGAAAGGCTCGGAGACCGAAATGTCGTATGGATCCCACGTCATGCCGCCCCCCGTTGAACGCATGAGGCCCGATCGGCCGCTCTGCGTCACAGCTCTTTACACACGGTGCTGGATTCTCGCACACATGCATTCCCATCGGAAGGCATATTCAGTCGCAGCACCCGCTCTCCACCGACGGGAAACTTTCCGTACACCGCCGAAGCCAAACACGATGGCTGGATAGCGGCGGCAACCGGGCGCGAGGACGGCGAGCCGGATTCGGGGCGCGGGCGCCTGCCGGGAGGCGCTCGGGGGCACGGCAGTCCGATGCCGCAGGTCACGGCGTCGTGCACGGTCGGCGGCAGAACCGGCGGCCGGATGGCGGCACACCGGACCGGTTGTGCGGGGAGCGGCCGCCGTCTCCGGTCGAATGGCGGATTCCATGTGATC
The DNA here is from genome assembly GCF_003112515.1 of Streptomyces fragilis. Taxonomy (GTDB): domain Bacteria; phylum Actinomycetota; class Actinomycetes; order Streptomycetales; family Streptomycetaceae; genus Streptomyces; species Streptomyces fragilis. Next base: position 443,068 of record NZ_BEVZ01000002.1, read on the forward strand.
CCTTCCGGCGTCGACCGATGCCGGGTGGCGGGCGTACGGGTCCGCGGAGGGGGACACCGGGGAGTGCCTGGTGAGCGGAGCTGCCGGTCCCGGGTGCGCCGGAGCGACTCCGGGTCCCGGCCGGGAGGCCGAGCGCGCGCCAATCCTGAGCCGGGGCCGATGAGTTCGCGCGGTGCGGGCGGTCGTAAGGGGTGACCGGCTGTCCCGCCGGCGGCGGGGCGAGGGTGGCCCCGCGGTGCGGAGGGCGGGCCGGACCCGGGCGGCCCGCCGGCCCCGAGCCGTCACGGGGCCGGTGTTCCTCGGAGTGGAGGAAGGAGGGACAAAGCCGGTCAACGCGACGACGCGGCCGACCCATAACTGCAAGTCAGAGGCTTGCCCGGTCACGGGACCGACCGTCAGTCAGCCCATCGTCTGACGCCCGGTCATGTACGCTGACGATCAGCTGAGCCACGGAAGGAGGGTGTGCGGGGTGGCCGAGATCTCGAAACCGGTCAAGCGCAAGCGTGTCCACAAGAGTCCGGAGGCCCGGCGGGCCGACATCCTGCGGGCCAGCTGGGAGGTTTTCAGCACCATCGGGTTCTCCGAGGCCACCATCCAGGACATCACCACAGCTGCCGGCATGGGCAAGGGCAGCTTCTACATGTACTTCGAGACCAAGGACCACGTGCTCGGAGCCATGTGGGAGGAGTACGTCAGCGTCTTCTACGAGACCACCGAGTCGATCCTGGCGAAGGGCGAGGCCTGGTGGCCGACGCTGGACGAGCTGCTGACCCAGTTGATCCGGCACGCTGTCGACCATGCCGAACTGCGCCGTCTGGTCTACGGGTCGGCGAACGCGAAGGCGCTGGACCTGTGCAGGGAGTCCAACGCGCGGGTGATGGACCGCATTTGTGAGTTCGTCTCCCGCGGGGAGCGGGCCGGGGTCTTCCGCAGCCGCAACGCCGACTGGGGCTTCCGCATGATCTACCACGCGGCCGACGGGCTGTTGGACGAATTCATCGCGCGGGGCGGAGACCTCGACTGCGAGGAGATCACGCACAGTGTCCTGGAGCTCGCCCACCGGACGCTGGGATACCAGGAGGCCGTGCCGGCCGCCGGGTGAACGCCGGGCCGCGGCAGCGGTGGCGCCGTCCTGGGCCACACGGACCCCGCCCCGGCCGGCCGGCCTCGCGCCGGCCCGCCGGGGCGGGGTCCTCTCATCGGCGGAGAGGGCAGGATTCGAACCTGCGTGGACCACAAGGATCCGACCTCGAGTTTGCACTCAGGTCCCCGATAAACCGCTCCGGGCACCTCTCCTGAACTTTGCCCGGCTGGCGGGCGGCGGAGAGGGCAGGATTCGAACCTGCGTGGACCACAAGGATCCGACCTCGAGTTTGCACTCAGGTCCCCGATAAACCGCTCCGGGCACCTCTCCCGATCTTTGCCCGGCTGGCGGGCGGCGGAGAGGGCAGGATTCGAACCTGCGTGGACCACAAGGATCCGACCTCGAGTTTGCACTCAGGTCCCCGATAAACCGCTCCGGGCACCTCTCCTGAACTTTGCCCGGCTGGCGGGCGGCGGAGAGGGCAGGATTCGAACCTGCGTGGACCACAAGGATCCGACCTCGAGTTTGCACCCAGGTCCCCGATAAACCGCTCCGGGCACCTCTCCCTGTGAGCGAACCCGACCGGCGGGCTGTTCACGAGTAATACTCTGCCAGGCCCCCCTGATACGGGACTGACGTTCCGCTGACGTCCCGGAAAATACCCGTTTCCCCTTTCGGTGACCGGCCGGCAGGTGTTCTACTCTTCCCGGCCCAATTCCTTGAAGAGGGAGCATGGACGTGTCTGTGACAGAAACGGACAGCCCGGTTCTCCGGGCTGTCGCCACATTTACCCAGGCCGAGAATCCGAGCTCGTTCCTGGCGCTGAACGAGGGGAACAGCGTCTTCACCGCACCGGGAACCGACGGCGTGATCGTGTACCGCCGGACAGGTCGGTACGCCGTCCAGTTGGGCGGACCCTTCGCCGCCCCGGACTCCTACGACACCCTGCTCGAGTGCTTTCTCGACCACCTGCGCGGCGAGGGGCTGACCCTCGTCGGCGTCCAGTTGCAGCGACACGACGCCGAGGCATACGCCCGCCACGGCTTCACGGTCAACCAGATCGGCGCTTCGTGGGCCGTGGAGATCGCCGGGCACACCCTGCGCGGCACGCGCTTCATGCAACTGCGCAACAAGATCTCCCGCGCGCACCGCAACGGCCTGACGGTACGGGAGGTCATCCTCGAGGACTGGCATCAGGCGCTGGACGAGATCGACCAGGCGTGGCTGGGTTCCAAGGGTGAGCACGCCCGCCCGCTGGAGTTCCTGGTGGGTCAGACGGGTGGACCGGCGCAGCGTCTGCGCCGGCTCTTCCTCGGCACGATCGACGACCGGCCCGTCGGCTACATCTCCTACTCGCCCGTGTACGGCACCCGGTCCGGATGGATGCACGACCTGAGCCGGCGGATCCCCAGCGGCTCGCCCGGGATCATGGAGGCGATCAACGCCCACGCCATCGAGGAGTTCCGCCGGGAGGGCGTGGAGTGGCTCCACTTCGGCTTCACCCCCTTCACCGGGCTGGACGCCCGGCACGAGATCGCCGGACACAGCCCCGCCTTCCAGTGGCTGATGCACTTCCTGTGGGACCAGGGCGCCGCCCTGTACCCCGCGCAGACGCAGCTCTCCTACAAGCACAAGTGGGGGGCCGACGTCGCCATCCCCGAGTACGTGGCCTTCGAGAAGCACGCCTCACTGGCCGGCTTCGCGCACATCTTCCGCGCCAGCAACGCCTTCTGACACCCACTTCCGTTCTCGCGACAAGGAGTCACGCATGTCCCACTCCGACCTCAGCACGGATGCCCTGCGCCAGTCCATGGTCGAGCAGCTCATGCGCATCATGGGGCTGCCCGACGACGAGTCGGTGGCCCGGGAGGCCGACGAGCTCCTGCTCGCCCTCGACGCCCGCCTCGACACCGAACCGACCGCGGCCTGAACCCGCGCGCCTGCCCCCGGTCAGCCCCGTATCAGTCGTGCATCAGTGCGATACGGAAGGCTGATCGCCGTATCGCCCGAGGCAGGACACAGGCACCGCACCGATCCGGTACACCCGCGGTTCAGGGCTGCGAGCGACCGCGGCGACACCGTTGTCGTCGCCGCACAGCTTCCGGCCGCGCAACCGATGGTGTCGCGCCGCCCGCTCGTCGGGTACCTCATTCCAAGGAGTGCACCGTATGCCATCGCCACACGATTCCTCCTCGCCGGGCGTCGTCACGCCGCTGACGCCGGCCGGGCCGGCCCCGGCCCAGCCGGCCGTGGGGGCCTCGGCGACCTTCGCCGAGCTCCTCAAGCGGGTCAAGGCCGAGGGGCTGCTCGACTTCGACCCCAGGTACTACATGGGCCGGCTGACCCTGAACGCCTTACTCCTGGTCCTGGGCCTCGTCGCCTTCTTCCTGGTCGGCGACAGCTGGTGGCAGCTGGCGGTGGCCGTGTACATGGGCGTGTGCGGGGCCCAGAGCGCGTTCATGTTCCATGACGCGGGCCACAAGGCCATGTTCCGCAGCAAGCGCGCCGCCACCGCGGTCGGGTACATCCACGCGAACCTGATCAACGGTGCGAGCTACGGCTGGTGGGTCAATCACCACAACCGCCACCACAGCAATCCCAACCACCTGGACATGGACCCCGACATCGGGCGCCGCACGGCGATCTTCGACATCAAGCAGTACGCGGCACGCCGCGGCACGAAGAAGTTCATCGTGCGCTACCAGAGCGTGCTGTTCTTCGTGCTGCTCGTCCTGGAGTCGGCGAAGATGAACAAGACGGCCGTGAAGGAGATCCTCAACGGCCGGGTCAAGCAGCCGCTGCTCGAGGGCTCCCTGATCGTGGTGCGCGCGGCGATCTACCTGGGCCTGACGTTCTGGCTGCTCCCGCCCCTGCTCGCGGTCTCGTTCATCGTGGTCCAGTACGCCGCCCAGGGCTTCTACTTCGGCATGCTCTTCGCGCCGAACCACAAGGGGATGGAGGTGCGCGACGGCGAGGAGGAGACGCTGGACTGGCTGGAGCGGCAGGTCCTGACGTCGAGGAACATCCGCCCCTCCTGGATCGTCGACTTCATGTACGGCGGCCTGAACTACCAGATCGAGCACCACCTGTTCCCGTCCATGGCGCAGCGCAACCTCCCCCGGGCCCGGGAGCTGACCATGGAGTACTGCGCGGAGCGCGGTATTCCGTACCACGAGGTGGGGTTCTGGAGCTCCTACCGCGAGGTGGCGTCCTTCCTCCACGAGGTGAGTGCGCCCGTGCGCAGCGGCGAGGTGAAGCAGATCCTGAAGCGCGCCGCGTGAGCACGAGGGGGAACGTCGCCCCGGCCGGTTCGGCGAAGGCGGCCGCACCGCGCGCCGGCATGGCGGATGATCACTGCCAGGACGACGCCGGACGACATCCGCACGCGTGCCCGCATCCGAAAGGCAGCCCGCCATGTCCTCCTCCGAGACGACGTTCCCCCGACCGGCCGACCTCCTCGCCGCCCTTCCGTTCGCTTCCCACCTCGGCATCGCACTCCACGAGGCCGGCTCCGACCGCACCGTGGGCAGCCTGCCCTGGTCCCCGGAGGCCTGCACCGTGGGCGGCGCCCTGCACGGCGGGGCGCTGATGGCCCTGGCGGACTCGGTGGGCGCCGTGTGCGCCTACCTCAACCTCCCCGCGGGAGCCGGGACGTCCACAGTAGAGTCCAAGACCAACTTCCTGCGACCGGTGACCGGGGGCCGCGTCCACGCCACCGCGCGCCCCCTGCACGTCGGCAGGACGCTGATCGTTGTCCAGACCGACCTGAAGGACGACGAGGACCGGCTCGTGGGGCAGACCACCCAGACGCAGATCGTGCTCGCCGCGAAGGACGCCGCGGGCGACTGACCCGCGCGGCCCGGCCCGTGGAGCGCCGCGGGCCCGACGTCCCGGAGCGGCCGCCGCGGCCCCGTCCGACCTCACGCAGCGCGGGTCGGACGGGGCCGCGGCGGCTTTCGGCGATCGAGCGGCGGCCGCTCCGCCGCCCGCGGGCGGTCACCCGCCGCGCGCCGTGGCCTGGCGGGAGCGGGCGGGAACCCGGGAACGGGCGGGAACTTCAGAGCCGGGAGCCCTCGGTGGCGTCGACGACCTGGCCCGTCACCCAACGGGCGTCGTCGGAGGCGAGGAAGGCGACCACGTCGGCCACGTCCTCGGGACGGCCGACCCTGCCGAGGACCGACAGCTCGGCCGCGGCCTTCTCGGCAGCCTCGTTGCCGCGCAGCCAGCCGGCGTTCGTGTCCGTGTCGACGATGCCGGGCGCCACCGCGTTGACCGTGATGCGCCGGCCGCCGAGGGCCTGGCGAGGGAGAGGGTGAAGGCGTCGACGGCGCCCTTGCTCATGGCGTACGCGATGATGTCGGTGAGCGCGATCCGGGTGGCCCCGGAGGAGATGTTGATGATCCGCCCGCCGTCCCGCAGCCGCTCGAGTCCCCGCTGCGTGAGGAAGAACGGCGCGCGCATGGTGACCGCGACGGCCTCGTCGAACGCCTCGGCCGTGGTCCGGTCGATCTCGCCCCGCGGCGTGATGCCGGCGTTGTTGACCAGGATGTCGAGGCCGGCCCCGCCGGAGTGCTCCAGGATCCCGCGGTCGTAGCCCTCCCGGAGACCACGGCCGAGCTGCGGCGCGTGGTGGAGTACGCCATGGCGGCCTGGCCCGCGCCCCCGGCCCGAGGTGGCCGCACCGCTCGTCGGCCGGGCCGCCGTGGGAAGGCGCCGGCGGCCCGGACCGGACGTGCGGTCCACGGTGCGCGCGACGACGCGGGGTCCACCCCGTCGGCCACGGACCGGGGCGCCCCCCGGGAAGCGGGTCGAGCGCCGGTGCCGACGCCCGGATCCGCGGAGCTCACCATGTCGTATCCCGACGGGACCCCCGTGCCCGGGTTCCGGCTGCGCATCCACGGCGACGGGACCGCCGGCCGGCGCCGGCACCACGAGCCCTTCGACACACAGGCGCCGGGAACGGAAGGCCGGTAGCCTCACGGCCCAACTCGTCGATTCCTGACGTCAATTGCGCCGAAACGCCGCGGTAACAGTTCCCCACGACGCTGTGGAGGCGCTCCAGCGACCAGCCCGGACATCACCCCCGGAACGGCTGGGACCCGTGCGTCACGCCGCCGCCCCTGAAGCGCCGTCCCCTCGCCGCTCTTCCCGCCGCCCCCCGTGGGCAAGGAGGTTGTGCATGTCCGGGCTCAGCATCAGCAGGCGTGGTCTCCTGACCGGCCTCTCCGTCCTCGGCGCGTCCGCCGCGATCGGCGCCTGCGGCGCCAAGACCGGCAGCGACCGCACGTCCACCGCCGGCGCCAAGGCCGACACCTCCGGCGACACCGTCCGGGTCGGCCTCCTGAACTCCCTCTCCGGCACCATGGCCATCAGCGAGGTCACCGTCCACAACGCGCTGCTGCTTGCCGTCAAGGAGATCAACGCGGACGGAGGCGTGCTGGGCAAGAAGCTCGACCCCGTCAGCCAGGACGGCGCCTCCGACTGGCCCACCTTCGCGGAGAAGGCGGAGGCCCTGATCACCGGCGACAAGGTCGCCGCCACCTTCGGCTGCTGGACCTCGGCCAGCCGCAAGGCCGTCAAGCCGGTCTTCGAGCGGCACAGGTCGCTGCTGTTCTACCCCGTGCAGTACGAGGGCCTCGAACAGTCGCCGTACATCTTCTACACGGGCGCCACCACCAACCAGCAGATCGTGCCCGCCCTGGACTACCTCAGGAAGAAGGGACTGACCAGGCTCTACCTGGTCGGCAGCGACTACGTCTTCCCGCGCACCGCCAACAAGATCATCCGGGCGTACGCCAAGGGCAACGGCATGCGCGTGCTCGGCGAGGACTACGCGCCGCTGGGCTCCACGGAGTTCAGCACCATCGTCAACAAGGTGAAGGAGTCGGGCGCCGACGCGGTCTTCAACACCCTCAACGGCGACAGCAACGTGGCCTTCTTCAAGGAGTACAAGTCCTCGGGGCTGAGCGCGAAGGCCCTGCCGGTGCTGTCCGTCTCCATCGCCGAGGAGGAGGTCAAGAGCATCGGCGCCCCGTACCTGGAGGGCCAGCTGACCGCCTGGAACTACTACCAGACGACACCCGGCGCGGCGAACACCGCCTTCGTCGAGGCCTACCAGGCCGCCTACGGCAAGGACAAGCCGACGTCCGACCCGATGGAGGCCGCCTACCTCTCCGTCCACCTATGGAAGGCGATGGTCGAGAAGGCCGGCTCCTTCGACGTCGCGAAGGTGAAGGCCGCCGCGGACGGGATCACCTTCGACGCCCCGGAGGGCACGACCACCGTCGACGGCGCCACCCAGCACGTCCACAAGACCGCCCGCATCGGCAGGATCGGCGCAGACGGGCTGATCACCGAGGTGTGGAGCTCGGGCGGGCCGATCAAGCCGGACCCGTACCTCAAGGGCTACGACTGGGCCTCCGGCCTCTCCTGAGCGCGTGCCGCCACCGACACCCCCTCCCCGACCCGGAGCCGCCTCATGACGGTCGTCCTCAACCAGTCCTTCACCGGCGTCGGCATCGGCGCCGTCCTCCTGCTCGTCGCCCTCGGCCTGACCCTGACCTTCGGCCAGATGGGCGTCATCAACATGGCGCACGGCGAGTTCATCATGGCCGGCGCCTACACCGCCTACGTCCTGCAGCGGTCCGTCGACGGCACCGGCCTCTCCCTGCTCCTCGCGCTGCCGCCGGCCTTCCTCGTGGCGGGCACGATCGGTGCGCTCCTGGAGTGGCTGCTCGTCCGCCGCCTGTACGCCCGGCCGCTGGACACGCTCCTGGTCACCTGGGGCGTCTCCCTGATGCTCCAGCAGCTCGCCCGCGACGTCTTCGGCGCCCCCAACGTGCAGACCCGCGCCCCGGACCTGCTCACCGGCAACGTCTCCGTCGCGGGCGTCACCCTCGCCGCCAACCGGCTGGCCATCCTCGGCCTCGCCCTGCTGAGCGTGCTCGCCCTCACACTCGTCCTGCGGCTCACCCCGCTCGGACGGCGCATCCGCGCCGTCGTGCAGAACCGGGACCTCGCGGAGGTCTCCGGCATCGCCACCGAGCGGGTGGACCGCACGACGTTCTTCATCGGCTCCGGCCTGGCCGGCGTCGCCGGCGTCGCGCTGACGCTCGTCGGCCCCATCGGCCCGACCATGGGCACCAACTACATCGTCGACGCCTTCCTCGTGGTCGTCGTCGGCGGCATCGGGCAGCTGAAGGGCAGCGTGATCACTGCCTTCGCGCTCGGCGTGCTCCAGTCGGTGCTGGAATACTCCACGACCGTCAGCGTCGCCAAGGTCGCCGTCCTGGTGGCCATCGTCGCCTTCCTCCAGTGGCGACCCCAGGGCCTGTACACACTGCGCACCCGGAGCCTGGCATGACGACGACCGCCCCGCCCGGGCCCGCGTCCGCGACGACCCGGCCGCGGGCGTCCACGCCACGACGCCTGCGGGCGCCGGCCGCCTTCCTGCTCGGCGCGGTGCTGCTGCTCGGCGCCGCCCCGCTCGCCCTCCCCGACTCCCGGCTCAACCTCCTCGCCAAGTACCTCTGCTACGCGATCGTCGCCGTCGGCGTCAGCCTCGCCTGGGGCCGCGGCGGACTCCTCGTCCTCGGCCAGGGCGTCTTCTTCGGCCTCGGCGGCTACGCCATGGCCATGCACCTCAAACTGGCCGACGCCGCGACGGCGGGCGAGAGGCTCCCGGACTTCATGCTGCTCTACGGCTCCTCGGACACACTGCCCTGGTGGTGGCAGCCGTTCGCCGACCCGGCCTTCGCGCTCGCCATGACGGTGCTGCTCCCCATGACGGTGGCCGGGCTCCTCGGCTTCCTGGTCTTCCGACGGCGCGTGAAGGGCGCCTACTTCGCGATCCTCAGCCAGGCGCTGGCCGCCGCCCTGTCCATCTGGCTGGTCGGCCAGCAGGCCACCACCGGCGGCACCAACGGCCTCACCGGCATCCAGGGCTTCTTCGGCTACGACCTCGCCGACCCCGTCAACCAGCGGATGGTCTACTTCGTGATCGCCGTGGCGCTCCTCCTGCTGATGGCCGCCGCCCGCCAGCTGTTCGTCAGCCGGTACGGCGAACTCCTCGTCGCCGTACGGGACTCCGAGGAGCGGGTCCGCTTCCTCGGCTACGACCCGGCCAACGTCAAACTCGTCGCCTACGTGGTCGCGGCCGGCATGGCGGGTCTCGCCGGCGCCCTGTTCGTCCCGGCCGTCGGCATCATCTCCCCGGCCCTGATCGGGATCGTGCCGTCCATCGGCTTCGTGATCGGCGCCGCGGTCGGAGGCCGGGCCTCACTGGTGGGGGCGGTGCTCGGCGCCGTCGCGGTGGCCTGGGCGCAGAGCACCCTCTCCGACGCCTTCCCCGCCGCATGGACGTACCTCCAGGGGCTGCTCTTCGTCCTGGTGGTCGGCTTCCTGCCGGGCGGGCTGGCCTCCCTCGGCGCGCTGCGGCGCACCCGGCGACGCGCCCCGGCCTCCGTGCGGGCCGCGGCGCCCACGACGTCGGCGGTCGCGACCGCCTCCACGAAGGAGACGGCATGAGCGGCGCAGCACTGACCGTCCGGAACCTGCGGGTGACCTTCGACGGCTTCACCGCCGTCGACGGCGTCGACCTGGACATCGCACCCGGTGACCTGCGCTTCCTCATCGGCCCGAACGGAGCCGGCAAGACCACCCTGGTGGACGCCGTGACCGGTCTGGTCAGGGCCACCGGGTCGGTCCGCTTCGGGGACGAAGAACTCCTCGGCAGGCCCGTCCACCGGATCGCCCGGCTCGGCATCGGGCGCACCTTCCAGACGGCCACGGTGTTCGAGCAGCTGACCGTGGAGCAGAACCTGGACATCGCCGCCGGAGCGGGACGCGGGGCGTGGACGATGCTCCGGCGCCGCCGGGCCGTACCCGAACGGGTCGAGAGGGCGCTGGAGACCACCGGTCTGGCGGATCTGCGAGACCGGCCGGCGGGCGTGCTGGCCCACGGCCAGAAACAGTGGCTGGAGATCGGGATGCTGCTGGTGCAGGACGTGCGGCTGCTCCTGCTCGACGAACCGGTGGCCGGCATGAGCCACGAGGAACGCGAGGCCACCGGCGAACTGCTGCGGCGGGTCGGCGAGGACCACACGGTCGTCGTCATCGAGCACGACATGGACTTCATGAGGGCCTTCGCCCGCAGCGTCACCGTCCTGCACGCAGGCAAGGTGCTCAGCGAGGGCTCGGTGGCCGAGGTCCGTGCCGACGCCGAGGTCCAGGAGGTCTACCTCGGCCGGGCCTCCGTCGTGGCCGGGGAGGGGTGACGTCCATGCTGGAGATCGACGCGGTCCACGCCGGTTACGACCGCACCACGGTGCTGCACGGCGTGTCCGTCGCCGTCCCGGAGGGCGGCGTCGCCGCCGTCCTCGGACACAACGGCGCCGGCAAGAGCACCCTGCTGCGCGTGGCCATGGGCCTGCTCAGGCCGAGGAGCGGCACCGTCCTGCTGGACGGCGAGGACATCACCCGCCTCGCTCCCCACCGGCGGGTGGCCCGCGGCATGGCGTACGTCCCGCAGGGCCAGCAGTGCTTCCCGCACCTCACCACCGCCGAGAACCTGCGGCTCGTCGCCGACGGACGCGTCAACGGCAGGCGGGCCGTCGCCGAGGTTCTGGACCTCTTCCCCGTCCTGCGCGAGCTGTCCGGCCGCCGAGCCGGTCTCCTCTCCGGCGGCCAGCGCCAGCAGCTCGCCATCGCCCGGGCGCTGATCACCCGCCCCAGGCTCCTCCTCCTCGACGAGCCCACCGAGGGCATCCAGCCCTCGGTGGTCGCCGACATCGAGGAGACGATCCTCGCCCTGGCCGGGCGGCACGGCCTGTCCGTCCTCCTGGTGGAGCAGCACGTCGGCTTCGCCCTACGTGCCGCCCAGCGGTACCACGTGCTCGAGGCGGGTCGCGTGACGTCCTCCGGCGCGGGCGGCACGGCCGCGGAGCGGACCGTCCGGGAGGCCCTCAGCGTGTGAGCGCCGGCGGGCCCCGGCCCGCCGGCGTCCGCGGCGGGGCCGGCCGGGCGACCGCACGGGGCCCCTGCCGCACCCACGGGCACGGCGCAAGCCGTGCGTACCGGACATCGTGCATCATCTGGCTCATGAGCGACTCCCCGCCCGCCGCAACCCCGGACGGTGGCACCCGTCGCCGTCGCGTGGCGGTGCGCAGGGAGCGGATGACCGGCCGGGATCCGGCGGAACCGGGACGCACCGCCACGCCGCTGGAGCTGCTGTTCGACCTCACCTTCGTGGTCGCGGTGGGGACGGCCTCGTCCCTGGTCGCCGAGATGCTGGCCGAAGGACATCTCAGCGACGCCGTGACCGCCTTCGCGCCGGCGATGTTCGCGATCGTCCTGGCGTGGATCAACTACAGCTGGTTCGCCTCCGCCTTCAGCACCGACGACTGGCTGGACCGGGCGCTGACGATGCTGCAGATGATCGGGGTCGTCGTCCTCTCGCTCGGACTGCCGGCGCTGTTCCACTCCGTCGAGGAGGGAGCCCACCTGGACCTGCGGGTGATCGTCGCCGGCTACGTCGTGATGCGACTGGCGATGCTCCTGCAGTGGTGGCGTGCGGCCCGAGAGTCCCTGCGCCACCGGCGGGTCGCCCTCGCCAACATCCGCTGGACGGGGCTCGTCCAGGTCGGCTGGGTGGCCCTCGCCTTCTCGAGCCCGCCGCTCGCCGTCACCCTGGCCGCCTTCGGCGTCCTCGCGGCGCTGGAACTGCTGGTGCCCGTGTTCGCCCAGGGGAACGCCGGCGGCACCCCCTGGCACCCGCACCACGTCGCCGAGCGCTACGGCCTCTTCGCGATCATCACCCTCGGCGAGGGGGTGGTCGGCACGGTGGCGTCGTCCGGCGAACTGCTCGGCGGCCCCACCGGCACGCAGTGGACGGGTGACGCGGTCGCCGTCGTGATCGCCGGCGTCGGTCTGACCTTCGGCATGTGGTGGGTGTACTTCACCGTTCCGTTCGGCGAGATCCTCACCCACCGCCGCCGGCGCGGCTACCTCTTCGGCTACGGCCACATCCCGCTCTACGCGGCCGTCGCCGGCACCGGCGCGGGCCTGCACGTGGCCGGACTCTCCCTCGAGCACCACGCGAGCATCGGTGAGGTGGCCGTGGTCCTGCTCCTCGCCCTCCCGACGGCGGTGTACCTGTTCACGGTCCACGTCCTGCGGGCCCTGCTGCTGTCCGGCTGGGACCGCTTCCACCTGCTGACGACGTCCCTGACCCTGGCGGTCCTGGCCGCCGCCGTCCTGATGGCGGTCGCCGGTGCGGGGGTCGCCGTCTGCCTGCTGATCGTCATGGCGGCCTCCTTCGTCCCCGTCCTCGGCCACGAGACCGCGGGCCGCGACCACCAGCGCCGCCTGCTGCACCGCCTCCGCGGGGGCGCCGCGCCGTGAACGGCCCGTCACCGACCAGTCGGCGCAGGGCACGGTTCGCGGCGGATCTGCGACCGGAGGACGTGAAACGCCGCCCTGGACGCGGGAAGCCGACCGGTGCCGCCCCGCCCTTCCGGGATCCGCGTAACCGCAGCTCAGGAGGGACGCGGCGGCACCTGTACGTCAGATGTCGCGGAAGATCTCGATCTGCGCGCCCACCGAGTTGAGGCGGGCCGCGAGGTCTTCGTAGCCGCGGTTGATGACGTAGACGTTGCGCAGCACCGACGTGCCCTCGGCCGCCATCATCGCGAGCAGCACGACCACGGCCGGGCGGAGCGCCGGCGGGCACATCATCTCGGCGGCGCGCCAGCGGGTGGGGCCGTCGACCAGGACCCGGTGCGGGTCGAGGAGCTGCAGGCGGCCGCCGAGGCGGTTCAGGTCGGTGAGGTAGATGGCCCGGTTGTCGTAGACCCAGTCGTGGATGAGGGTCTGGCCCTGCGCCGAGGCCGCGATGGCGGCGAAGAACGGCACGTTGTCGATGTTCAGGCCCGGGAACGGCATCGGGTGGATCTTGTCGATCGGCGCCTCCAGCTTGGAGGGCCGGACGGTGAGGTCCACCAGGCGGGTGCGGCCGTTGTCGGCGCTGTACTCGGGGGAGCGGTCGTGGTCGAGCCCCATCTCCTCCAGGACGGCCAGCTCGATCTCCAGGAACTCGATCGGCACCCGCCTGACGGTCAGCTCCGACTCGGTGACCACGGCCGCGGCCAGCAGGCTCATCGCTTCGACCGGGTCCTCGGAGGGCGAGTAGTCGACGTCCACGTCGATCTCCGGCACGCCGTGCACGGTGAGCGTGGTGGTGCCGATGCCCTCGACCTGGACGCCCAGCGCCTCCAGGAAGAAGCACAGGTCCTGGACCATGTAGTTCGACGAGGCGTTGCGGATGACCGTGACGCCGTCGTGGCGGGCGGCGGCCAGCAGGGCGTTCTCGGTCACCGTGTCGCCGCGCTCGGTCAGCACGATCGGACGGTTCGGGCTGATCGTCCGGTCCACCTGCGCGTGGTACAGGCCCTCGGTGGCGGCGATGTCCAGGCCGAAGCGGCGCAGCGCGATCATGTGCGGCTCGATGGTGCGGGTGCCCAGGTCGCAGCCGCCGGCGTAGGGCAGCTTGAAGTCGCCCAGGCGGTGCAGCAGCGGGCCGAGGAACATGATGATCGAGCGGGTGCGGCGGGCCGCGTCCGCGTCGATGGACGCCATGTCCAGCTCGGCGGGCGGGACGATCTCCAGGTCCACGCCGTCGTTGATCCAGCGGGTCCGTACGCCGATGGAGTTGAGAACCTCCAGCAGGCGGTAGACCTCCTCGATGCGGGCCACCCGGCGCAGGGTGGTGCGGCCCTTGTTGAGGAGCGAGCCGCACAGCAGCGCCACGCAGGCGTTCTTGCTGGTCTTGACGTCGATGGACCCGGAGAGGCGGCGCCCGCCGACCACCCGCAGGTGCATCGGCCCCGCGTACCCCAGAGACACGATCTCGCTGTCGAGGGCCTCGCCGATCCGGGCGATCATCTCAAGGCTGATGTTCTGGTTACCGCGCTCGACCCTGTTGATGGCGCTCTGGCTGGTGCCCAGGGCCTCCGCCAGCTGCGCCTGTGACCAGCCGCGATGCTGTCGTGCGTCACGGATGAGGCGGCCGATGCGTACGAGATAGTCGTCTGCCATGCGACTGAGGCTATCTCAGATATGAGATGACGCATCCCGGGGGTCGGGTCCGCGGGGCCGGACGGGTGACGGAATCGTCCGTCCGGCCGACGGGTCAGCGCCGCCGGGTGGTGTGGCGGTAGCCGAACGGGCCGGGCAGGTCCATCGAGGTGGTGCGGCGGCCGCTGGAGCTGTAGGTGTGGCGCGGGCCGTTGCCGTCGCCGAACGTCAGCGACCAGGACTTCTTGTTGATGTTCAGGCGGACGCCGGGCCAGATGCGGAAACTCTTGCGGAAAGTGAGCGGCACGGTTCGGTCCTCTCCAGGTCTCCCGGTCGCCCGGGTTCTTTTTGAGTTCTCTCCGAGCGGATACCCGGACTCCGGCCGCACATGGCCCCGGGACATGACCTGCCGGACCCCATGTACTAGAGTTATCTCGACATCGAGATATCTTCGCACACCCGGGTGCGGCGCGGTGGTACGCGCACATGCGGTGGTACGCGCACATGAATGAAGGAGACTGTCGTGTCGGCGAACAGCTTCGACGCCCGCAGCACGCTGCAGGTGGGCGACGAGTCGTACGAGATCTTCCGGCTGGACAAGGTGGAGGGCTCGGCCCGCCTGCCGTACAGCCTCAAGGTCCTGCTGGAGAACCTGCTGCGCACCGAGGACGGTGCGAACATCACCGCAGACCACATCCGTGCGCTCGGCGGCTGGGACTCGCAGGCCCAGCCCTCGCAGGAGATCCAGTTCACGCCGGCCCGCGTGATCATGCAGGACTTCACCGGCGTGCCCTGTGTCGTGGACCTCGCCACCATGCGTGAGGCCGTGAAGGAGCTCGGCGGCGACCCGTCGAAGATCAACCCGCTGGCCCCGGCCGAGCTGGTCATCGACCACTCGGTCATCGCCGACAAGTTCGGCAGCAACGACGCGTTCGCCCAGAACGTGGAGCTGGAGTACGGCCGCAACCGCGAGCGCTACCAGTTCCTGCGCTGGGGCCAGACCGCGTTCGACGAGTTCAAGGTCGTCCCGCCGGGCACCGGCATCGTCCACCAGGTGAACATCGAGCACCTCGCGCGCACCGTCATGGTGCGGGGCGGCCAGGCCTACCCCGACACCCTGGTGGGCACCGACTCGCACACCACCATGGTCAACGGCCTCGGCGTCCTCGGCTGGGGCGTCGGCGGCATCGAGGCCGAGGCCGCCATGCTCGGCCAGCCGGTCTCCATGCTGATCCCGCGCGTCGTCGGCTTCAAGCTGACCGGCGAGCTGCAGCCCGGCACCACCGCCACCGACCTGGTGCTCACCATCACCGAGATGCTGCGCAAGCACGGCGTCGTCGGCAAGTTCGTCGAGTTCTACGGCGAGGGCGTCGCCGCCACCTCGCTGGCCAACCGCGCCACCATCGGCAACATGTCGCCGGAGTTCGGCTCCACCGCCGCGATCTTCCCGATCGACGGCGAGACGCTGAACTACCTCAAGCTCACCGGCCGCAGCGAGCAGCAGGTCGCGCTGGTCGAGGCGTACGCCAAGGAGCAGGGCCTCTGGCTGGACCCGTCCGCCGAGCCGGACTTCTCCGAGAAGCTCGAGCTGGACCTGTCCACCGTCGTCCCGTCGATCGCCGGCCCCAAGCGCCCGCAGGACCGCATCGTCCTGGCGAACGCCGCCGAGCAGTTCAAGACGGACGTCCGCAACTACGTGACGGACGAGATGGAGGCGAGCATCGAGTCCTTCCCCGGCTCCGACGCCCCCTCCACCCTCCCGGACGCCACCCCGTCCAAGCCGGTCCTCGTCACCGCCCCCGACGGCTCGACCTACGAGCTGGACCACGGTGCCGTGACCGTCGCCGCGATCACCTCCTGCACCAACACCTCGAACCCGTACGTCATGGTCGCCGCCGCGCTGGTGGCCAAGAAGGCGGTCGAGAAGGGCCTGACCCGCAAGCCGTGGGTCAAGACCACCCTCGCCCCGGGCTCCAAGGTCGTCACCGACTACTTCGACAAGGCGGGCCTGACCCCCTACCTCGACAAGGTCGGCTTCAACCTGGTCGGCTACGGCTGCACCACCTGCATCGGCAACTCCGGCCCGCTGCCGGACGAGGTCTCCCAGGCGGTCAACGAGCACGACCTGGCGGTCACCTCGGTGCTCTCCGGCAACCGCAACTTCGAGGGCCGGATCAACCCGGACGTCAAGATGAACTACCTGGCGTCCCCGCCGCTGGTCGTCGCGTACGCCCTGGCCGGCTCCATGAAGGTGGACATCACCAAGGAGGCCCTGGGCGTCGACCAGGACGGCAACCCGGTCTTCCTCAAGGACATCTGGCCCTCCGAGGCCGAGGTCAACGAGGTCGTCGCCTCCGCCATCGGCGAGGACATGTTCAACAAGTCCTACCAGGACGTCTTCGCGGGCGACGCCCAGTGGCAGGCGCTCCCGATCCCGACCGGCGACACCTTCGAGTGGGACGCCGAGTCCACCTACGTGCGCAAGCCCCCGTACTTCGAGGGCATGACCATGGAGACCACGCCGGTCGAGGACATCACCGGCGCGCGTGTCCTGGCCAAGCTGGGCGACTCGGTCACCACCGACCACATCTCCCCGGCCGGCGCCATCAAGGCCGACACCCCGGCCGGCAAGTACCTCACCGAGCACGGTGTGGAGCGTCGTGACTTCAACTCCTACGGCTCGCGCCGCGGCAACCACGAGGTCATGATCCGCGGCACGTTCGCCAACATCCGCCTGCGCAACCAGATCGCGCCGGGCACCGAGGGCGGCTACACGCGTGACTTCACGCAGGAGGGCGGCCCGGTCGCTTTCATCTACGACGCCTCGCAGAACTACCAGGCCGCCGGCGTTCCGCTGGTCGTCCTGGCCGGCAAGGAGTACGGCTCCGGTTCGTCCCGCGACTGGGCGGCCAAGGGCACCGCGCTCCTGGGCGTCAAGGCCGTCATCGCCGAGTCCTACGAGCGCATCCACCGCTCGAACCTGATCGGCATGGGCGTCCTGCCGCTGCAGTTCCCGGAGGGCCAGACGGCCTCCACCCTCGGCCTCACCGGTGAGGAGACCTTCTCCTTCTCCGGCGTGACCGAGCTGAACAACGGCACCACGCCGCGGACGGTCAAGGTCACCACCGACACCGGTGTGGAGTTCGACGCGGTCGTCCGCATCGACACCCCCGGCGAGGCGGACTACTACCGCAACGGCGGCATCATGCAGTACGTGCTGCGCAGCCTGATCCGCAAGTAGATCTTCCGCTGCCCCAGGCCGGGCCGCGTCCTCCTTCCCGGGAGGACGCGGCCCGGCCGTCGTTTTCCCCGCGGCGTGTCCCGGAGGTCTCAACTAGGAAAAGACCCGTCGCAACCCTGTGCGCGATCTTGTCCACGCGCGGAGAGTGGACTATACCTGTCGGTCATCGTCCGGGTCCGGAGGAGGAGGGGAGGGCAACACACCGAAGCCCCTGCCTTCCCCGCCTGTCAGGGCCTTGACGCTGTATGTGTTTCTGGCACCACCCGCACCACCCCTGCACGACCCAGCTCGACCGACCGCGGTGCCGGGGAGGAACCGGTTCACCGCCTGAGTCCTGGAGAAGGCGAGGACTTGCGCATGGGATCCACTTCCGCCGATGCCGAGAACAACACGAGCGGCGCGGTCGACGGCGTCGGACGCCGTGACCTGATCAAGCGGTCCGCCGCGCTCGGCCTGGCCGCCGTGCCGGCCACCGGCTTCCTCTCCGCCTGCGCCAGCGGCGGCGGGGACGAGGCGGCCGACACGTCCGGGCAGGGACCGAAGACCGCGAAGAACCCCCTGGGTGTCACGGCGAACGCCCCGATGGAGTTCGTCCTCTTCAACGGCGGGTTCGGCAAGGAGTACGGCGAGGACGCCGTCAAGATCTACGAGAAGAACTTCCCCAAGTCCAAGGTGAAGTTCACCGCCACCCTGAAGATCCAGTCCACCCTGCAGCCGCGCTTCAACGGCGGCACCCCGCCGGACCTGATCGACAACTCCGGCGCCGAGCAGATGGACATGGGCGTCCTGGTCGGCCAGAAGCAGCTCGCCGACCTCACCCCGCTGCTGGACGCCCCGTCCTACGACGACCCGGCCAAGAAGGTCCGCGACACGCTGCGGCCCGGCATCGTCGAGATGGGCCAGTTCGACGGCGACCCGGTGTACATCATGTACTACGCGTACACCACCTACGGCGTCTGGTACTCGCAGAAGGCCCTCGACGAGCTCGAGGTGGAGTACCCGGAGACCTGGGACGACATGCTCGCCGTCTGCGCGAAGGCGAAGAAGAAGGGCACGGCGGGCTGGACCTACCCGGGCCAGTACCCCTACTACATCCCCTTCTCGCTCTACGCGATGATCGGCAAGGTCGGCGGCGCCGACGTGCTCAAGGCGATCGACAACCTGGAGCCGAACGCCTGGAAGCACCCGGCCGTCAAGGCCTGCTTCGAGGCGTACTACGAGCTCTACCGGAAGGGCTACATCCTCAAGGGCACGCCGGGCCTCTCGCACACCCAGTCGCAGGCGGCCTGGGCCGAGGGCAAGGCGCTGTTCATCCCGAACGGCTCGTGGGTGGAGAACGAGTCGGCGGACGTCATCCCGGCCGACTTCGGGGTGTCGATAGGAGCCCCCTCCGGCCTGGACAGCTCCGACAAGATGCCCTTCGGCACCCTCTGGGCGTCCGGCGCCGAGCCCTTCGTCGTCCCGGCCAAGGCCAAGAACCCGTCCGGCGGCATGGAGCAGCTGCGCATCATGCTCAGCGAGGAGTCGTCGAAGAACTTCACCTCCAAGGTGAAGTCGCTGTCCGCGCTGAACGGCGGCACCGACGGCATCGAGCTGACCCCGGGCCTCAAGTCGGGTGTCGCCGCGCTGGAGAAGGCGGGCGACAACATCCTCAACCCGCGCATCCAGGACTGGTACGTCGCCCTCCAGAAGGAGAAGATCGGCACCGGCGGCATCGGCGAGATGATGGCCGGCCGGCTCACCCCGGCCGAGGCGATCAAGAAGATCCAGGGCTACGCCGACGAGGCGGCCAAGGACGACTCCATCAAGCACTACAAGCACGCGTGAGCCCGCCCGCCGGGCGCGGTCCGTCCTCGGACGTCCCGACCGCGCCCGGCGGAGGCCACCCCCGCCGTACCCACCGCCGCACAGATCGGGTCACCAGCGGATGCAGCACGGTAAGTACCGCTTCATCGTCGGGTTCCTGACGGTCCCCCTGGCGTTGTACGCCATCTTCGTCGTCTGGCCCTTCATCCAGTCGATCTTCTACTCCTTCACCAACTGGTCCGGCCTCAGCCCGGAGTTCTCCATGGTGGGGATCGACAACTACACGCGCCTGGTCGAGGACGACGTCTTCTGGAAGTCGCTCTGGCACAGCGTGCTGTTCGCTCTGCTCGTCCCGCTGGTGACCATCGGTCTGGCGCTCTTCCTGGCCTTCATGGTCAACGTGGGCGGCCGCAAACGGCGCGGCGGTCCGGCGGTCACCGGCGTGCGCGGATCGTCGTTCTACAAGATCGTCTACTTCTTCCCGCAGGTGCTGTCGATCGTCATCGTCGCCCTGCTCTTCCAGTTCATCTACAACCCGCGCAGCGGCGTGCTGAACGCCCTGCTCTCGGGGATCGGACTGGACGCGCAGCCCGAGTGGCTGGGCGACCCCGACCTGGCCCTGTGGTGCGTGATGGCCGTGGTCGTCTGGGCGACGGTCGGCT
This sequence comes from Streptomyces fragilis, assembly GCF_003112515.1. Taxonomy (GTDB): domain Bacteria; phylum Actinomycetota; class Actinomycetes; order Streptomycetales; family Streptomycetaceae; genus Streptomyces; species Streptomyces fragilis. Next base: position 462,932 of record NZ_BEVZ01000002.1, read on the forward strand.
TCTTCGTGGTGCTGTTCTCGGCCGGCATGGCCTCCATCCCCGCCGAGCTCTACGAGGCCGCCCTGCTGGACGGCGCGAGCCGGGTCACCACCTTCTTCAAGGTCACCCTGCCGCTGCTGTGGGACACCGTGCAGTCCGGCTGGGTCTACATCGGCATCCTCGCCCTGGGCGCCGAGTCGTTCGCCGTGGTGCAGATCATGACGGTCGGCCCCGGCGGTCCCGACTACTCGACCACCGTCATGGTCCTGTACGTGTACCAGAAGGCGTTCCGTGACGGCCAGGCCGCCTACGCGACCACCATCGGCGTCGCCCTGCTCGTCGTCACGCTGGCGTTCGCCGCCCTCGTGATGCGACTGGGCCGCCGCGAGCGGCTGGAGTACTGAGAGATGAAGACCGACACCCCGCCGCCCGGCGACGACGCCGTCCTCCCCGGCCCCGGCGCCCTGACCAGCCGCGCCTCCGAGCGTCCGGAGCGCCCGGCGCGCCGGACCAAGGAGGGCGAGGGCAAGGTCCTCAACGTCTTCTCGCACGGCGTGCTGGTGCTGTGGGCGATCATGGTCACCCTGCCGCTGCTGTGGGCCGTGATGACCGCCTTCAAGGACAACCGGTCGATCCTCAGCTCCCCCTGGTCGCTCCCGGACAGCCTGCACTTCGACAACTTCACGCGGGCGTGGACCGAGGCGCAGATCGGCGACTACTTCTTCAACACGGTCGTCGTGGTGGGCGGTTCGCTGATCGGCACGCTGGTGCTCGGGTCCATGGCGGCCTACGTCCTGGCCCGGTTCGAGTTCCCGGGCAACCGGCTCGTCTACTTCCTGTTCGTCGGCGGGATGAGCTTCCCGGTGATGCTCGCGCTGGTGCCGCTGTTCTACGTGGTGAACAACATCGGCCTGCTGAACACCACGCACGGACTGATCCTGGTCTACATCGCGTACTCGCTGCCGTTCACCGTCTTCTTCCTCACCTCCTTCTTCCGCACGCTGCCCACCTCCATCGCGGAGGCCGCCTTCGTCGACGGCGCCTCGCACACCCGGACGTTCTTCCAGGTGATGCTGCCGATGGCGAAGCCCGGCCTGATCAGCGTCGGGATCTTCAACTTCCTCGGCCAGTGGAACCAGTACATGCTGCCCACGGTGCTCAACACCGAGGAGGACCAGCGGGTGCTCACCCAGGGCCTGGTGCAGATGACGGCGGTCGCCGGCTACAAGAGCGACTGGTCGGCGCTCTTCGCCGGCCTGGTGCTGGCCATGCTGCCGGTGCTCGGCGCCTACATCGTCTTCCAGCGGCAGGTCGTCCAGGGCCTCACCGCGGGCGCGCTGAAGTAGTCCGGCGGCCGCGCACCGGTTGGGTCCGCGGCCGCAAGCGGCACGAAGCACCCGGAAGCGGTCCCAAGCAGACCCCCGGTGTTCGCCTCCCGTTCAACGATCTGGTTCCACCTCTTGACGCAACGGTCGGCAAACCGATCAGCTTGGACTTCACTAGTTGGACAAGGCGGGGCCTCGCCGGAGCGGCCCCGTGCGGGAGGTCACCGTGGAGACTCCAGGCTCGCAGTCGTCACTGCACCGGGCAAACCTGGAGAGAGTGGTCAGAGCGGTACGTCTCGCCGGATCCCTGACCCAGGCGGAGATCGCCCGGACCACCGGTCTGTCGGCGGCGACCGTGTCGAACATCGTCCGGGAACTGAAGGACGCCGGAATGGTCGAGGTGACCCCCACCTCGGCCGGCGGCCGCCGTGCGCGGTCGGTCTCGCTGAGCGGGGACGCCGGCATCGTGGTCGGCATCGACTTCGGCCACTCCCACCTGCGCGTGGCGCTGGGCAACCTGGCCCACCAGGTGCTGGCCGAGGAGACCGAGCCGCTGGACGTGGACGTCTCCGCGGACCAGGGCTTCGACCGGGCCGAGCAGCTGGTGCGCCGCCTGGCCGAGAGCGTCGGAGCCGACCGCGGCAAGATCGCCGGGGTCGGCCTGGGCGTGCCGGGCCCCATCGACCTGCAGTCGGGCACGCTCGGCTCCACGGCCATCCTCCCCGGCTGGCGCGGCACCCGGCCCGCCGAGGAACTGCAGGCCAGGCTGGGCGTGCCCGTCCACGTGGACAACGATGCCAACCTCGGCGCGCTCGGCGAGCTGACCTGGGGGAGCGGCCGGGGCGTCAAGGACCTGGCCTACATCAAGGTGGCCAGCGGCGTCGGCGCCGGCCTGGTCATCGACGGCAAGATCTACCGCGGCCCCGGCGGCACGGCGGGGGAGATCGGGCACATCACGCTCGACGAGTCGGGCCCGGTGTGCCGCTGCGGCAACCGCGGCTGTCTGGAGACCTTCACCGCGGCCCGCTACGTGCTGCCGCTGCTGCAGCCCACCCACGGCCCGGAACTGACCATGGAGTCCATGGTGCGCCTGGCCAAGGAGGGCGACCCGGGCTGCCGGCGGGTGATCGGCGACATCGGGCGCCACGTCGGCAGCGGGGTGGCCAATCTCTGCAACCTGCTCAACCCCGGCCGGATCGTGATCGGCGGGGACCTCGCCGAGGCGGGGGAGCTGATGCTGGGTCCGATCCGCGAGTCGGTGGGCCGGTACGCCATCCCGAGCGCCGCTCGGCAACTGTCCGTGGTGCCCGGGGGGCTCGGCGGCAGGGCGGAGGTGCTGGGAGCGCTGGCGCTCGCGCTGAACGAGGTCGGTGACGCGGCCCTGCTCGGGGGCACGACGCTACGCTCCGTCGCTAACTCGTTCACTTAGAGAACACAAGCCGTCGTTGCAAGACCGTTAAGTATTCACTTCTTGACGCCAAACCAGAAAATCTTGTTGACTTCGGTCACTTACCTCGGCCGCGACGGTGCGGCCGCGTCAGGGAGGCACTCCTCTTATGAACAGCAAGATTCGTGGCGTTGTGATCGGCGCTGCCGCTGTTTCCATGGCTCTGGCCATGACCGCCTGTGGCAAGGCCGGCGACGACGACGCCAAGGACAAGGGCGCGTCGGGCGACAAGGGTGGCAAGTCCATCGGTCTGCTGCTGCCCGACACCGTCACCGCGCGGTACGAGAAGTTCGACAAGCCGTACTTCGAGGACAAGGTCAAGGCGCTCTGCTCGGACTGCACCGTCGAGTACGCGAACGCCGGCGCCGACCCCAACAAGCAGGCGCAGCAGGTCAGCGACATGATCACCAAGGGTGTCAAGGTGATCGTGGTCAGCGCCCAGGACTCCGCGGCCATCAAGTCCTCGGTGGAGGAGGCCAAGTCCAAGGGCGTCAAGGTCATCGCGTACGACCGCCTCGCCCAGGGCCCGGTGTCCGCCTACGTCTCCTTCGACAACGAGAAGGTCGGCCAGCTCCAGGGCGAGGCCCTCCTCGAGGGCCTCGGCGACAAGGCCGACCCGAAGTCGAAGATCGTCATGATCAACGGTGACGACGCCGACCCGAACGCCGCCCAGTTCAAGAAGGGCGCCCACAGCGCCCTGGACGGCAAGGTCGACATCGCCTACGAGCAGACCGGCCTCTGGAAGGACACGGTCGCCGCGGAGAAGATGTCCGCCGCCATCACCCAGCTCGGCAAGAAGAAGATCGCCGGCGTCTACTCCGCCAACGACGGCATGGCCGGTGGCATCGCCAACGTCCTCAAGGGCGAAGGCCTCGGCGACATCCCGCTGACCGGTCAGGACGCGGAGCTCGCGGCCATCCAGCGCATCGTCGCCGGCACCCAGTACGCCACGGTCTACAAGGCGTTCAAGCCGCAGGCCGAGGCCGCCGCCGAGGTCGCGGTCAAGCTGCTCAACGGCGAGGACATCAAGTCCCTGGCCTCCTCCGAGGTCACCAGCGGCTCCGGCGACAAGGTTCCCGCCCAGCTGCTGACCCCGGTGTCCGTGACCCAGAAGAACATCAAGGACACCGTGGTCAAGGACGGCCTGTACACGGTCGAGGAGATCTGCTCCGGCGAGTTCGCCAAGGCCTGCGAGAAGGCCGGCCTCAAGTAACACCCGGCTCCGCCCGGCCGCCCCGCGAGGGCGGCCGGACGGGCCCGGCGGCGGGAGACGCCGGGGCCACCCCGTCCCTCCCGCCGCCCACCCCACCCCCGCCCGGCCCTTGCCCCGTCCCGTCCCCCTCGGGACGGCTCGGGGCAGCGGCCGGTCGGCACCCCAGGAGCGCGCCCCCACGAGCGCGCGCCCACCCCGTACATCCTGTGCGTTCGCACATCCCACCGCGTTCTTCCCCCGGAACGCGGCATCCCCGCCGGGTCAGGCGGCGAAGGAGATGATTCACGTGTCCGCTACGCCCGTGCTGGCGTTGCGCGGAGCCTCCAAGCGTTTCGGTGCGGTCCAGGCCCTCACCGACGTCAACCTGGAGGTCCACGCCGGAGAGGTCGTCGCGCTGGTCGGCGACAACGGCGCCGGAAAGTCGACGCTCGTCAAGGCGATCGCCGGCGTCCACCCCATCGACGAGGGCGCCATCGAGTGGGAGGGCCGCCCGGTCCAGATCCACAAGCCCCACGACTCCCAGGAGCTGGGCGTCGCGACCGTCTACCAGGACCTCGCCCTGTGCGACAACCTGGACGTCGTCGGCAACCTGTACCTCGGCCGTGAGCTGCGCCGTCGCGGCGTGCTCGACGAGGTCACCATGGAGCAGAAGGCCCGCGAGCTGCTGAGCACGCTGTCCATCCGCATCCCCAGCGTCCGCATCCCGATCGCCGGCCTCTCCGGCGGTCAGCGTCAGGTCGTCGCCATCGCGCGCGCCCTGATCGGCGACCCCAAGATCGTCATCCTCGACGAGCCCACCGCCGCCCTCGGCGTCGAGCAGACCGCCCAGGTCCTCGACCTGGTCGAGCGGCTGCGCGAGCGCGGGCTCGGCGTCATCCTCATCAGCCACAACATGGCCGACGTCAAGGCTGTCGCCGACACCGTCGCCGTGCTGCGCCTGGGCAAGAACAACGGCACCTTCCCCGTGAAGGACACCAGCCACGAAGAGATCATCGCCGCCATCACGGGCGCCACGGACAACGCCGTGACCCGTCGCGCGGGGCGTCGCACCACGGAGGCGGCAAAGTGAGCGACACGACCAAGACCCCCACCCCGGCCCCGGCCGAGGACCCCACCGCCGCCGCGGCGGCCGCCCCGGCCGTCGACCCCCGCCTGCTGGTGCGCGAAGAGGGCTTCAAGGGCTACATCACCGAGTTCAAGCGCAAGGTCAAGGGCGGTGAGCTGGGCTCCATCCCGGTCGTCATCGGCCTGATCGTCATCGCGACGATCTTCCAGCTGAACAACGACCGCTTCCTGAGCGCCGACAACCTGTCGAACATCGGCTACTACATGGCGGCCACCGGCATGCTCGCCATCGGCCTGGTCTTCGTGCTGCTGCTCGGCGAGATCGACCTCTCGGTCGGCTCGGTCAGCGGCCTGGCCGCCGCCGTGTTCGCCGTCGTGGTGACCAAGCACGGCATGGACGCCTGGCTGGCCCTGCTGCTCACGATCGTCACCGGTGTCGCCATCGGCGCGCTGCACGGCTGGTTCTTCGCCAAGATAGGCGTGCCCGCGTTCGTCGTCACGCTGGCCGGCTTCCTCGGCTGGAACGGCCTCATGCTGTGGCTGCTCGGCTCCAGCGGCACCATCAACATCCCCTCCGACGAGGGCCCGGTGCGCCTGCTGGGCAAGGCGTCCTTCCTGCTCGACCAGGACATCGTCGGCGCCTACCTGCTGGCCGGCCTCGCCGTCCTGTCCCTGCTCGTCGGCTCCTTCATGGACCAGCGCCGCCGCCGCGCGGCCGGCGTCCCGTTCCGCCCGACCAGCGAGATCGTGCTGCGGGTGGTCGCCCTGGCGATCGTCTCCTTCGCCGCGGCCATGGTGTTCAACAGCTCCGCGGGCGTGCCCAACGCGCTGGTGATCTTCCTGATCTGCCTGGTGATCGTCGACTTCGTCCTGCGCCGCACCTCGTTCGGCCGCAAGGTCTTCGCGGTCGGCGGCGGCGTCGAGGCGGCCCGCCGCGCGGGCATCAACGTCGAGCTGGTCCGCATCACCGTCTTCGCCATCGCGGGCGGCTTCGCGGCCATCGGCGGCATGTTCTTCGCCGGTCAGACCTCCAGCGCCACCATGCTGGCGGGCGGCGGCAACACCCTGATGCTGGCGATCGCCGCGGCGGTCATCGGCGGCACCAGCCTCTTCGGCGGCCGGGGCACGGTGTGGTCGGCCCTCCTGGGCATGCTGGTCATCCAGTCGATCAGCACGGGCCTGTCCCTGCTGAACATGGAGGCCTCGATCCAGTACATGATCACCGGCGCCGTCCTGCTCGGCGCGGTCGTCATCGACTCCGTCTCCCGGCGGAGCCAGAAGGCGGCGGGCCGGGCCTGACGCCCGACCCCAGCCCGCGGTGCCCGGCGTCCTCGTGACGCCGGGCACCCGGCGTTTTCCGCCCGGACGATCCGGCCCCGCCGGGGCCGCCACCCGGGAACCGCCCCTCCCGCCCGCACGTTCAGTCGTCAGGACGGACGGGGCAGTCCTGCGGGAGCAGGAGGGGAACATTAGACTCGACAGGCCCCGCAACGCTCAACAGCTCTACTGCAAGGAGGCACGGGTGCCGCTGCTGACCCGCATCAGGGGACCGCGCGATCTGGACCGGCTCACCCCGGCGCAGCTTGACCAGCTGGCGGAGGAGATCCGGACCTTCCTCGTCGACGCCGTCTCCAAGACCGGCGGCCACCTCGGCCCCAACCTCGGCGTGGTGGAGCTCACCATCGCTCTGCACCGGGTGTTCGAGTCCCCACGGGACAAGATCCTCTGGGACACCGGTCACCAGTCCTACGTGCACAAGCTGCTCACCGGGCGGCAGGACTTCTCCCGCCTGAAGATGAAGGGCGGCCTCTCCGGCTACCCCTCGCAGGCCGAGTCCGAGCACGACGTCATCGAGAACTCGCACGCCTCCACCGTCCTCGGCTGGGCCGACGGACTGGCCAAGGCCAACGAGATCCTCAAGAAGGACGACCACGTGGTCGCCGTCATCGGCGACGGCGCCCTCACCGGCGGCATGGCCTGGGAGGCGCTGAACAACATCGCCGCCGCCAAGGACCGCCCGCTGGTCATCGTGGTCAACGACAACGAGCGCTCCTACGCGCCCACCATCGGCGGCCTCGCCAACCACCTGGCCACGCTGCGCACCACCGACGGCTACGAGCGCTTCCTCGCCCGCACCAAGGAGGTGCTGGAGAAGACGCCGGTGGTCGGCCGCCCGCTCTACGACACGCTGCACGGCGCCAAGAAGGGCCTCAAGGACTTCATCGCGCCGCAGGGCATGTTCGAGGACCTCGGCCTGAAGTACGTCGGCCCGATCGACGGCCACGACATCGAGGCGCTGGAGTCCGCGCTGGCCCGCGCCAAGCGGTTCAACGGCCCGGTCATCGTGCACTGCCTCACCGAGAAGGGCCGCGGCTACCGCCCGGCGCTCGAGGACGAGGCGGATCGTTTCCACGCGGTCGGCAAGATCCACCCGGACACCGGCCTGCCGGTGGCCACCGCCGGCGCCGACTGGACGTCCGTCTTCGGCGAGGAGATGGTCGCGCTCGGCAAGGAGCGCGAGGACATCGTCGCGATCACCGCCGCGATGCTCCAGCCGGTCGGCCTGGACAAGTTCGCCCAGGAGTTCCCGGAGCGGGTCTTCGACGTCGGCATCGCCGAGCAGCACGGCGCGGTCTCCGCGGCGGGCCTGGCGACCGGCGGCCTGCACCCGGTCTTCGCGGTCTACGCGACCTTCCTCAACCGCGCCTTCGACCAGGTGCTGATGGACGTCGCCCTGCACAGGTGCGGCGTGACGTTCGTGCTGGACCGGGCCGGCGTGACCGGCACCGACGGCGCCTCCCACAACGGCATGTGGGACATGTCGATCCTGCAGGTCGTCCCCGGCCTGCGCCTCGCCGCCCCGCGCGACGCCGACCAGGTCCGCGCCCAGCTGCGCGAGGCCGTCGAGGTCGACGACGCGCCGACGGTGGTCCGCTTCTCCAAGGGCGCCGTCGGCCCCGCCGTGCCGGCCGTGGGCCGCGTCGGCGGGATGGACGTGCTCCGCGAGGCGGGCGCCGAGCGGCCGGACGTGCTGCTGGTCTCGGTGGGCGCGCTGGCCCCGATGTGCCTGGAGATCGCCTCCCTGCTGGAGAAGCAGGGCATCTCGACCACCGTCGTCGACCCGCGCTGGGTCAAGCCGGTGGACGAGCAGCTGGCGCCGCTCGCGGCACGTCACCGCGTGGTCGTCACGGTCGAGGACAACTCGCGTGTCGGCGGCGTCGGTTCGGCGGTCTCCCAGGCGCTGCGCGACGCGGGCGTCGACGTCCCGCTGCGCGACTTCGGCATCCCGCCGCAGTTCCTGGACCACGCCTCGCGGGCCGAGGTCCTCACCGAGATCGGGCTCACCGCCCCGGACATCGCCCGCCAGGTCACCGGGCTGGTCTCCCAGCTCGACGGCCGCGAGGGCTTCGAGTCCGCCCCGGCGAAGGCGGGCTCCGGCCGCGGCTGACGCCTCCCGCCGGGTCCCCTCCCGGCGCCCCTCCGGACGGTCACGCAGGACGACTGGGCCGGTTCCGTCACCCCGTTCGCTCATCCCGGTGACGGAACCGGTCCGATCGTCCTAACGGGCCGCAATCGGGGAAGACGGATGACACCCTCTCGACCGCGTCGGGGACCCATGGGAGGAAATCCGTGAGCAACAGCGTCTTCAGGACGAAGCAGGTCGAGCAGTCCATCGAGGGCACCGAGGCGTCGGAGCACAAGCTCAGCAAGACCCTCTCCGCGACGGACCTGACCGTCTTCGGCGTCGGCGTCATCATCGGCACCGGCATCTTCGTCCTCACGGGGCAGGTCGCGAAGGAGAACGCCGGCCCCTCGGTGGCGATCGCCTTCGTCGTGGCCGGCGTCGTCTGCGCCCTGGCCGCGCTGTGCTACGCGGAGTTCGCCTCCACCGTGCCGGTCGCCGGATCGGCGTACACCTTCTCCTACACCTCCCTGGGCGAGCTGCCCGCCTGGATCATCGGCTGGGACCTCGTCCTGGAGTTCGCGCTCGGCACCGCGGTGGTGGCCGTCGGCTGGTCCGGGTACATCCGGTCACTGCTGGACAACGCGGGCTGGACCCTGCCGAGCGTGATCTCCGGACGCGAGGGCGCCGACGGCTTCGGCTTCGACCTCCTCGCGGCGCTGCTGGTCCTGGTGCTCACCGTGGTGCTGGTCATCGGCATGAAGCTCTCCGCGCGGATCACCACCGTGGTCGTGGCGGTCAAGGTCGGCGTGGTGCTCCTGGTGATCGTCGCCGGCGCGTTCTTCATCAAGGCCGAGAACTACAAGCCGTTCGTCCCCGAGTCGGTCCCCCAGGAGGCGGGTGACGGGCTGCACGCACCGCTGATCCAGCTGATCGCCGGTTTCGCGCCGGCCAACTTCGGCGTGCTCGGCATCTTCACCGCCGCCTCGGTGGTCTTCTTCGCGTTCATCGGCTTCGACGTCGTCGCCACGGCGGCCGAGGAGACCCGCAACCCGCAGCGGGACATGCCGCGCGGCATCATGGGCTCCCTGCTGATCTGCACCACGCTCTACGTACTGGTGTCGCTCGTGGTCACCGGCATGCAGCACTACACCCGGCTGTCCGTCGACGCGCCCCTCGCCGACGCCTTCAAGGCCACCGGGCACCCGTTCTACGCCGGTGTCATCAGCTTCGGCGCGGCGGTCGGTCTCACCACGGTCTGCATGATCCTGCTGCTCGGCCAGACCCGGGTCTTCTTCGCGATGAGCCGCGACGGGCTGCTGCCGCGGTTCTTCTCCCACGTCCACCCGCGCTTCAAGACCCCCTACCGGCCGACCATCCTGCTCGGCGTGGTCATCGCGATCGTGGCCGGCTTCACGCGGCTCAGCGCGCTGGCGGAGCTGGTGAACATCGGCACGCTCTTCGCCTTCGTGGTCGTCGCGCTCAGCGTGATCATCCTTCGGCGCACCCGGCCGGACCTGCACCGCGCGTTCCGTACGCCGCTGGTGCCCGCGCTGCCGATCGTGTCGGTGCTGGCGTCGCTGTGGCTGATGCTGAACCTGCCGGCGGAGACGTGGATCCGGTTCGCGGTGTGGATGGCGATCGGCGTGGTCGTGTACTTCGCGTACAGCCGCCGCCGGAGCCTGCTGGCCCCCGGCAGGGAGGCCGAGGCCCGCGCGGCCCGTCAGCTCGACTGACCCGCACGGGGACGGCTCCCGGCGGGCCCGCCACCTGCGCGCCCGTGCCCCCGCTCGGCCGCGGACGGCGGGGGCCGGTGCGGCGGGGAGGGATCAGTCCCGGGCGGTGCGGGGGCCCGCCGTGGTGGCGCCGAGGGCGGTCACCCGCTGCCGGAGCCCACGGTCGGCGGTGACCACGACGCACGGCCGGCCGGGCCGGGCCCCGGCGACCAGTTCCACGATCCGGTCGTCGCCGCTGCCCGCCGCGGACTCCACGCGCACGCCCGGCACGGACTCCACCCCGCGCGCCGCGCCCTCCACGACCAGGACGATCTCCGCCGGTCCTGCCGGTCCCGCCGCGGCGGGCAGCCCGGGCAGCCCTCGCGCGGCGAGCCGGTCACGCAGCCGCTCCGCCGCACCCCTGCGGTCCCGCCACCACCCGTCGGGCACGGAGCCGACCACGTTGGCGGCGTCGACGATCACCAGCAGCGGCAGGTCCTCATCCATGGACCCACCCTCCCAGACGCCCCGGCCCCTCGCGCCGGCGGCAGGTCACCGCGGGAGGCGGGCCGGCACGGACCGGTACGGAAGCGGGAAGGGCCCCCGCCGAGTGGCGGGGGCCCTTCCGTTGCTCTGCCGCGCGTGGGTGTTACGCGGGGACCGACGCCACGCCCGGCGCCAGGAACCGCTTGCCGTTGACGCGCTCGGAGACGCCCTCACGGTCCAGGTACGGCGTGATGCCGCCCAGGTGGAAGGGCCAGCCCGCACCGGTGATCAGGCACAGGTCGATGTCCTGGGCCTCGGCCACGACGCCCTCGTCGAGCATCAGGCCGATCTCCTGGGCGACCGCGCCCAGGACCCGCTCGCGGACCTGCTCCTCGGACAGGACGGTGTCGCCCTGCTGCAGGAGCGCGGCGACCTCCGGGTCCAGCTCCGGCTTGCCGGAGTCGTAGACGTAGAAGCCGCGCTTGCCGGCCTCGACGACCCGCTTGAGGTTGCCGGAGACGGTGAAGCGGTCCGGGAACGCGCGGTGGAGCGTCTCGGAGACGTGCAGGCCGATGGCCGGACCGACCAGCTCCAGCAGCACCAGCGGGGACATCGGCAGGCCCAGCGGCTCGACCGCCTTCTCCGCCACGGCCACCGGGGTGCCCTCGTCGATCACGTTCTGCACCTCGCCCATGAAGCGGGTGAGGATGCGGTTGACGACGAACGCCGGGGCGTCCTTCACCAGCACCCCGGTCTTCTTCAGCTTGCGGGCGACGGCGAACGCCGTGGCCAGCGAGGCGTCGTCGGTCCGCTCGCCGCGGACGATCTCCAGCAGCGGCAGGACGGCGACCGGGTTGAAGAAGTGGAAGCCGACGACCCGCTCGGGGTTCTTCAGCTTCGACGCCATCTCGGTGATCGACAGCGACGAGGTGTTGGTCGCCAGGATCGCGTGGGCCGGGGCGACCGCCTCGACCTCGGCGAACACCTGCTGCTTGACGCCCATCTCCTCGAAGACGGCCTCGATGACGAAGTCCGCGTCCGAGAAGCCCTCGGCCTTGTCCAGGACACCGGTGACCAGCGCCTTGAGGCGGTTGGCCTTGTCCTGGTTGATGCGGCCCTTGCCGAGCAGCTTGTCGATCTCGGAGTGGACGTAGCCCACACCCTTGTCGATCCGCGCCTGGTCGATGTCGGTCAGCACGACCGGCACCTCGAGGCGGCGCAGGAACAGCAGCGCCAGCTGCGAGGCCATCAGGCCGGCGCCGACGACGCCCACCTTGGTGACCGGGCGGGCCAGCGACTTGTCCGGCGCGCCGGCCGGGCGCTTGGCGCGCTTCTGCACCAGGTTGAAGGCGTACAGGCCCGAGCGCAGCTCGTCGCCCATGATGAGGTCGGCGAGCGCCTCGTCCTCGGCGTCGTAACCGGCCTGCAGGTCGCCGTCCTTGGCGTTCTCGATGATCTCCAGCGCCCGGTAGGCGGCCGGGGCCGCGCCGTGCACCTTGGAGTCGGCGACGAACCGGCCGCGCGCGACGGCCTGGTCCCAGGCCTCACCGCGGTCGACCTCCGGGCGGTCGACGACGATCTCGCCCTTGAGGACGGCGGCCGTCCACACGAGCGACTGCTCGAGGAAGTCCGCGCCCTCGAACAGGGCGTCGGCGATGCCCAGCTCGAAGACCTGCTTGCCCTTGAGCTGGCGGTTCTGGCTGAGCGAGTTCTCGATGATCACCGAGACGGCCTTGTCCGCGCCGATCAGGTTCGGCAGCAGCGTGCAGCCGCCCCAGCCGGGGACCAGGCCGAGGAAGACCTCGGGGAGGGAGAACGCGGGCAGCGCGGCGGACACCGTGCGGTACCGGCAGTGCAGACCGACCTCGACGCCGCCGCCCATGGCCGCGCCGTTGTAGTACGCGAACGTCGGGACGGCCAGGGTGCCCAGACGCTTGAAGACGTCGTGGCCGCCCTTGCCGATCGCCACCGCGTGCTCGCGGTCCTTCAGCGCCTCGACGCCCTTGAGGTCGGCGCCGACGGCGAAGATGAACGGCTTGCCGGTGATGCCCACGCCGACGATCTCGCCGGCCGCGGCCTCACGCTCGACCTGGTCGATCGCCACGTCCAGCCTGGCCAGCGACTGCGGGCCGAAGGTGTTCGGCTTGGTGTGGTCGAAGCCGTTGTCCAGGGTGATCAGGGCGAAGCGGCCCGCACCCAGGGGGAGGTCGAAGTGGCGCACGTGCGCCTCGGTGACGACCTCGTCGGGGAACAGCTCGGCCGCACCCTTCAGCAGTTCAGCGACGTTGCTCACTTGTCCCCCTCGAAGTTCGGGTTCTCCCAGATGACCGTGGCGCCCATGCCGAGGCCGACGCACATGGTGGTGAGGCCGTAGCGGACGTGCGGCTGGTCCTCGAACTGACGGGCCAGCTGCGTCATCAGACGCACGCCGGAGGAGGCCAGCGGGTGGCCGTAGGCGATGGCGCCGCCGTACTGGTTCACGCGGGCGTCGTCGTCGGCGATGCCGTAGTGCTCGAGGAAGGCGAGCACCTGGACGGCGAAGGCCTCGTTGATCTCGAACAGGCCGATGTCCTCGATGGACAGGCCGGCCTTGGCGAGGGCCTTCTCGGTGGCCGGGATCGGGCCGTAGCCCATGACCTCGGGCTCCACGCCGGCGAAAGCGTAGGAGACCAGGCGCATCTTGACCGGCAGGCCGTTCTCGGTGGCGAACTCCTCGGAGGCGAGGAGCGCCGCGGTGGCGCCGTCGTTCAGACCGGCGGCGTTGCCCGCGGTGACGCGGCCGTGGACGCGGAACGGCGTCTTGAGGCCGGCCAGGTTCTCCAGCGTGGTGCCCGGGCGCATCGGCTCGTCGGCGGTGACCAGGCCGAAGCCGGTCTCGCCGGCCTCAGCGTTGGTGCGGCGGACCGAGATCGGGACCAGGTCCTGCTGGATCTTCCCGTTCGCGTACGCCTTGGCGGCCTTCTCCTGGGAGGCGACGGCGTACTTGTCCGCGCGCTCCTTGGTGATCGCCGGGTAGCGGTCGTGCAGGTTCTCGGCGGTCATGCCCATGAACAGGGCGGACTCGTCGACCAGCTTCTCGCTGACCAGCCGCGGGTTCGGGTCCACGCCCTCGCCCATGGGGTGGCGGCCCATGTGCTCCACGCCGCCGGCGATGACGGCGTCGTAGGCGCCGAAGGCGATGGAACCGGCGGTGGTGGTCACCGCGGTCATGGCGCCCGCGCACATGCGGTCGATGGAGTACCCCGGGACGCTCTGCGGGAGACCCGCGAGCACGCCGGCCGTGCGGCCCAGGGTCAGGCCCTGGTCGCCGATCTGGGTCGTCGCGGCGATCGCGACCTCGTCGATCTTCGCCGGGTCGAGGTTCGGGTTGCGGCGCAGCAGCTCCCGGATCGACTTCACGACGAGGTCGTCGGCGCGGGTCTCGTGGTAGATGCCCTTCGGGCCCGCCTTGCCGAACGGGGTACGGACGCCGTCGACGAAGACGACGTCCCTGACGGTACGAGGCACGATGGCTCTCCTCCAGGGGTGTGCGGACTGCGGCACTGCTGCGTGATGCTGCGGTGAGGGGCGCGGCTGAGCGCCCGCTCACCGGTCATGCTACTCGCGGGTAACCATTGTGCCCACCCCGGGAGCCCGACGCGTCGAAGGTCACATCCCCGCGTGAGGCGCGCCGCGGGGTGCCGTCCGCCCGTGCGTGACCACCCCGACGCCGCGTGGGCGTGCCGTCCCGCGCGTACGGCACCGGCCTGCGCCCACCCGTGCCGCCCAGCGGCACGATTGCCCGCAGGGTGCGGCCCGAGAGCTTGGGGCAGGGCGGGCGTAGGCAGCGCGTCCGCGCGGGGCGGCAACGCCCACGCCGCCCGCGCCCCGCCGAGGCGGTGGACGCGCTGCCCCGCGCCAGGGTCACGCCTTCGCGGCGAGGGCCTCGACCAGGAGGGGGGTGACCTGTTCGACCTGCCAGGGGCGGGCGCCGTGCGCGGCGAGCGCGGCGGACACCGAGGCCTCGTCGGCCGCGGCGGGCGGCGCCCAGCAGACCCGCCGCACCGTGTCCGGCGCGATCAGGTTCTCCTGCGGCATCCGCAGCTCCTCCGCCCGCGCCGACACCGCCGCCCGCGCCGCGGACAGCCGCGCGGCGGCCGCCGGGTCCTTGTCGGCCCAGGCCCGCGGCGGCGGAGGCCCCGCCACCGCCTGCCCCGGCAGCGGCAGCGCGCTCTCCGGCAGCGCCTTCGCCCGGTCCACGGCCGCCTGCCACTGCTCCAGCTGCCGCCGCCCGGTCCGGCTGCCGAACCCGCTCAGCGCGGACAGCGCCTGCACGTCGGCGGGCAGCGCCAGCGCCGCCTCCACGATCGCGGCGTCGCCCAGCACCTTGCCCGGCGAGACGTCCCGCCGCCGCGCGATGCGGTCCCGCGTCTCCCACAGCTCGCGGACCACGGCCAGCTGCCGCCGCCGGCGCACCTTGTGCATGCCGGAGGTGCGCCGCCAGGGGTCCTTGCGCGGCGCCGGCGGGGGAGCGGAGGCGATGGCGTCGAACTCCTGCAGGGCCCAGTCGAGCTTGCCCTGCCGCTCCAGCTCCTTCTCCAGCGCGTCGCGCAGGTCGACCAGCAGCTCCACGTCGAGCGCCGCGTACCGCAGCCACGGCTCAGGCAGCGGGCGCGTGGACCAGTCCACCGCGGAGTGGCCCTTCTCCAGCACGAAGCCGAGGACGTTCTCCACCATCGCGCCCAGTCCGACCCGGGGGAACCCGGCCAGCCGCCCGGCCAGCTCGGTGTCGAAGAGGCGGCTGGGAACCATGCCTATCTCCCGCAGGCACGGCAGGTCCTGGGTGGCGGCGTGCAGCACCCACTCGGCGTCGGCGATCGCCTCGCCCAGCGCGGTGAGGTCGGGGCAGGCCACCGGATCGATCAGCGCGCTCCCGGCGCCGGCGCGGCGCAGCTGCACGAGGTAGGCGCTCTGTCCGTAGCGGTAACCGGACGCCCGCTCGGCGTCGACGGCGACCGGGCCGGTGCCCGCGGCGAAGGCGGCGACGGTCGCCGCCAGGCCCTCCGCGTCGGCGATCACCGGCGGGATGCCCTCGCGGGGCTCGAGGAGGGGAACCGGCTCCGCCGCCCGGGACACGCCATCCCCGTCGGTTCCGCCGTCGTCCGGAGGGGCGCCTCCGGTGGTTCGCAGTGGGCTGTCTGCTGCGGTGTCATGGGCGTCGGTCACCTGTCAAGGGTATCTGTGTACCGGGCACATGCACCGCGCCCGCCGAGGGAACGTTCCCTCGGCGGGCGCGGTGTCCGGGCGTTCGGCCTGCTCAGTGGATGATGCCGGTGCGCAGGGCCACCGCGACCATGCCGGCCCGGTCGCCGGTGCCCAGCTTGCGGGCGATGCGCGCGAGGTGGCTCTTGACGGTCAGGGCGGACAGCCCCATGGAGACGCCGATCGCCTTGTTCGACTGGCCCTCCGCCACCAGCCGCAGGACCTCGACCTCACGGCCGGAGAGCTCGCGGTAGCCGCCCGGGTGGCTCGGGGAGCCCGGAGGGCGGCGGTGCATGCGGTGGGCCCCGCCGAGCGGGGCGGCGCCGGGACGGCCCGGCAGGCCGATGTTGGTGCGGGTGCCGGTGACGACATAGCCCTTGACTCCGCCGGCCAGGGCGTTGCGCACCGCGCCGATGTCGTCGGCGGCGGAGAGGGCCAGACCGTTGGGCCAGCCGGCGGCCCTGGTCTCCGACAGGAGGGTAAGGCCGGAACCATCCGGCAGGTGGACGTCCGCGACGCAGATGTCACGGGGGTTGCCGATGCGGGGACGAGCCTCCGCCACGGACGAGGCCTCGATCACGTCGCGCACTCCGAGCGCCCAGAGATGACGGGTCACGGTGGAGCGCACGCGCGGATCGGCCACGACGACCATCGCGGTGGGCTTGTTCGGGCGGTAGGCGACCAGGCTTGAGGGCTGCTCGAGGAGAACGGACACCAGGCCTCCTGGGTGGGGGGACGGAGCCGGCTCACGGGGGATGAAGCCGGGACGGAAGAACCGTGCTTGCTAGGTCACTGTCTGCTTCGGCACCGGACGGGTCCGCCTTTAGGGAACGATCACTATTTGGTGAGGGGAAATCGGGGCAATTCGGACGCGCGATCGATCATCCGAAGAACGGCGCGAGTCGAACCCTGTCGACGGACGGTCAGGCAAAGTCGGAAAGTGTCCGTATCGACAAAGCCGCAATCACAATGCGGCGAGGGCGGCGCGGGGGAGGCGCGGGGAGGCGCGGCGACGGCCCGGCGACGGTGACGATCACGGTGACGGCGTCGGGCCGCTCGGGAGGGTCAGCGCTGCGGACGGGGTCCGCGCCGCTGCGGCAGCGGGACCACGGGGGCGGCCGGCGCCGCGGACGGGCCCTCGCCCGCCGGCGGACCCACCGGGGGCAGGCCCGTGACCTGGGCCAGCAGGTCGCACCAGGCCGCCAGGTGCCCTCCGGTGTCCGGGACGCCGCCCAGGCCCTCGTGCGGGGTCCAGGAGGCGCGGATCTCGATCTGTGAGGCGGCCGGCCGCTCCTCCAGGGCCCCGAAGTAGTGGGAGCTGGCCCGGGTGACGGTGCCGCCGGCCTCCTGGTAGCCCAGGCCCCGGGCGTCCATCGCGCCGGTCAGCCAGGACCAGGAGACCTCGGGGAGCAGCGGGTCGGCGGCCATCTCGGGCTCGTGCAGCTCCGCCCGGACGAGGGTGACCAGCCGGAAGGAGCCCCGCCAGGCCTCGTGCCCGTCGGGGTCGTGGAGCAGGATCAGGCGCCCGTCGGCCAGTTCGTCGCCGTCCTCGTCGAGCACCGCGGCCTCGAGGGCGTACGCGTAGGGCGCCAGCCGTCGTGGCGGCGTCACCGGCTCGAGTTCGATGCGCGGCCTCGGCCGCGCGGCCCGCAGCGCGTCGACGGCGGCCCGGAAGGGCAGTGGCGCAAAGGCGTCCGCATTCAGCTCCCGCTCCCCGTCCTTCCCGTCGCCCGCTCCGCCCGCACCGTCCGTCAGTCGTCCCTGAGCCGCAGCCATGCGCAGAAGATAAGGGGCGCGGGGCCCCCGCGGCGTGAAGGACACCCCAGCGCGGGCCCCCGGACGCATCGCGCTGCGCGAACAGCGACGAGGTTTGCCGACCGTCCTTCGCGATCACGCCTCGCCTCGGCGCCGTCCCGGCGTGTCGCACCCGCGTTGCAGCCGCCCCGCGCCGCCCCGCGGCCGGGAGGGCCGGCCGGTGCGGCAGGCCGCCTCGGGGCGGTATCGCGGAGTCGGGTCCGGCGGACAGGACGGGCATGGGAGACTTTCCGCGTGAGTGCCATGGACAAGCCCGAGAACCCCGCCGTCGCCGATTCCGCCTTCCTCAAGGCGTGCCGCCGAGAGCCGGTACCGCACACGCCGGTCTGGTTCATGCGACAGGCCGGGCGCTCGCTGCCCGAGTACCTGAAGGTGCGCGAGGGCATCCCGATGCTCGAGTCGTGCATGCGGCCGGAGCTGGTCACCGAGATCACCCTGCAGCCGGTCCGCCGGCACGGGGTCGACGCGGCCATCTACTTCAGCGACATCGTCGTCCCGCTCAAGGCCATCGGCCTCGACCTGGACATCAAGCCGGGCGTCGGCCCGGTGGTGGAGCAGCCGATCCGCTCCCGCGCCGACCTCGAGCGGCTGCGCGACCTGACCCCCGAGGACGTCTCCTACGTCACCGAGGCGATCCGGATGCTGACCGCCGAGCTCGGCTCCACGCCGCTGATCGGCTTCGCCGGCGCGCCGTTCACCCTGGCGAGCTACCTGGTCGAGGGCGGCCCCTCCAAGAACCACGAGCACACCAAGGCGCTCATGTACGGCGACCCGCAGCTGTGGGCCGACCTGCTGGACCGCCTGGCCGACATCACGGCCGCCTTCCTCAAGGTGCAGATCGAGGCCGGCGCCTCCGCCGTGCAGCTCTTCGACTCCTGGGTGGGCGCGCTGGCCCCGGCCGACTACCGCCGCTCGGTGCTGCCCGCCTCGCGCAAGGTGTTCGAGGCGGTCGCGCCCTACGACGTGCCGCGCATCCACTTCGGCGTCGGCACGGGCGAGCTGCTCGGCCTGATGGGCGAGGCCGGCGCGGACGTCGTCGGCGTCGACTGGCGGGTCCCGCTGGACGAGGCCGTGCGCCGCGTCGGTCCCGGCAAGGCGCTGCAGGGCAACCTGGACCCGGCCGTCCTCTTCTCCACCCGCGAGGCCGTGGAGTCGAAGGCGCGCGAGGTCCTGGACGCCGCCTCCGGCCTGGAGGGCCACATCTTCAACCTGGGCCACGGTGTGCTGCCCACCACGGACCCCGGCGCGCTGACCGCCCTCACCGAGTACGTCCACGAGCAGACGGCCCGCTGAGCCGATCACGTCAAGGGCGGCGCCCTTCCCGGGACCTCCGGGAGGGGCGCCGCCCTCGTCGGTGCCGAGGGTCCGCCCGCCGTCGCGCGGGCCGGGTGCTCCCGCGCGGCCGTCGCTCAGCGCACCACCCGCTCGCGCAGCGCGCTGCGCCAGGCGGGGGCGGGACCGTCCTCCTCGGCGGCTGCGTTGTCGCGGTGGCCGCCCCGGCTGAGGAAGTCGGCCAGCGGAAGGGTCGCCGCGCCGACCGTGACGGCGTCGGGGCCCAGCCGCCCGAGCTCGATCCGCACCCGGCCCGCCGGGTGGTGCAGCGAGTACGCCGTGGCGTGCCGGCGGACCGAGGGCAGGAACCGGGTGCCGAGCTGGAGTCCGGCCCAGCCGCCGATCAGGATGCGCTCCGGCTGGAAGAGGTTGACCAGGTCGGACAGGCCTGCGCCCAGGTACTCGGCGGTCTCCTCCAGCACCTCCAGGGCAACCGGGTCGGGCGTGCCGTCGCGCTCCGGGTAGGCCGCCGCCAGCAGCGCGGTCAGCGCGCTCTCCTCGTCGGCGCCCGCGGGCGGCCGTCCGCCCGCCTCCTGCCAGCGGGCCACCAGCGCCTCCGCGCCCGCGTAGGCCTCCAGGCAGCCGAGCGCCCCGCAGCGGCAGCGCCGCCCGCGCACCCGCACCGTCAGGTGGCCCCACTCCAGGGCACGGCCGTGCTCCACGTCGTCGGCGACCAGGCAGGCGCCGACACCGGAGCCGAACAGCACCACGACCGCGTCGCCGGCGCCCCGGCCCGCGCCGAACCACATCTCGGCCTGGCCCAGCGTCTTCGCGCCGTTGTCGATGAAGTACGGGACCCGCTCGGGGAGTCCGGCGCGCTCGCGCAGCAGCGCCTCCAGGGGGACGGCGTCCCAGCCGATGGTCTGGCCGTGCACCGTCGCGCCCCGCTCCGCGTCCCGGGCGACGATGCCGGGCACGCCGATGCCGACGCCCAGCAGCCGCTCCGGCGCCAGGCCCGCGGTGGCGAGCACCTCGGCGACCGAGTCGCGGATGTGGCCGGTGACCACCTCCACGTCGTAGCGCTGCGGCTCCAGCGGGCGCTCGGCGCGGGAGACCTCGGCGAGCGAGAGGTCGAACAGCTCGACGCGGACCCGGGTCTCGCCGACGTCCACACCGATCAGGTGGCCGCTCTCCGGCCGCACGCGCAGCAGCGTGCGCGGGCGGCCGCCGTCGGAGTCGACGCTGCCGGCCTCCTCCACCACGCCGTCGGCGATGAGTTCGGCGACCACGTTGCTGACCGAACCCGAGCTGAGTCCGGTGGCCGGACCGAGGTCGAAGCGGGTCAGCGGTCCGTCGAAGTACAACTGGCGCAGTACGGCCGCCCGGTTGCCCCGCCGCAGGTCACGCACCGTGCGGCCGTTCCGCGCCTTCATCCGGTTCCTTCCGTTTGTTTCCCCGCACGCAAGATACCTCTGCGCGACGGCTTGACGCGACCTTCTTACAGGTCTTAACTCACGCCCTGAATTAAGTCATGACGTACGGAGGCCGTGTCAGGTCCTCCGTCCGTCGACCCCGGGGAAGGGACCCTCGTACTCATGCGCAGAATCCGAGCCGCGGCCGCCGGTGCGGTCACCGTCTCCCTGCTGGCCGCCGTCTCCGCCTGCGGCGGCGGTTCGGCGTCCGGCGGCGGGTCCGGGGACTCGCCGAAGAAGCTCACCTACTGGGCCTCCAACCAGGGCCCCAGCGTCGAGGCGGACAAGAAGATCCTCTCCGCCGAGATCGCCAAGTTCGAGAAGGAGACGGGGATCGACGTCGAGCTCGAGGTCGTCCCGTGGAGCGACCTGCTCAACCGGATCCTCGCCGCCACCACCTCCGGCCAGGGCCCGGACGTGCTCAACATCGGCAACACCTGGTCCGCCTCGCTCCAGGCGACCGGCGCGCTGCTGCCCTGGGACGACGCGAACTTCGAGAAGATCGGCGGACGCGACCGGTTCGTGGAGTCGGCCATCGCCTCGGCCGGCGCGGAGGGCAAGGACCCGGCGGCCGTGCCGCTCTACTCCATGGCCTACACGCTGTACTGGAACAAGAAGATGTTCGCCGACGCGGGCATCACGAAGCCGCCGGCCACCTGGGACGAGATGGCCGAGATCGGCAAGAAGATCAGCGGCGACGGCAAGTGGGCGCTCGGGGCGGAGGGATCCAACCTCTCCGAGAACATCCACCACGTCTTCACCTTCGGTCAGCAGCACGGAACGAACTTCTTCACCCCCGACGGCAAGCCCGACTTCACCTCCGACGCCGCCGTCGACGCCGTCAAGAGCTACGTCGACCTGATGGCCGAGCACAAGATCATCGCGCCGGGCAACGCCGAGTACGCGCAGAACCAGTCTCTCCAGGACTTCGCCAAGAACAAGACGGCGATGGTCATGTGGCAGAACGCGCAGACCGCCTTCGCCTCCCACGGCATGAAGGACGACGACTGGGGCGTCGCCCCGATCCCCGTGCGGTCCGGCGACCCCGGCTCCGGCACCGGCGTCAACTCGATGGTGGCCGGCATCAACATGGCGGTCTTCAAGAACACCGACAACCTCGACGGCTCGCTGAAGTTCGTGAAGTTCATGACCAGCGACGCCGAGCAGAAGGCCCTGAACACCGCCTACGGCTCCATCCCGCCGGTCAAGGCCGCCCAGGAGGACCGCGCCTTCGACAGCCCCGCCCTGCGCATCGTCCGCGACACCCTCGCCAACAGCGCCGCGCCGCTGCCGCAGGTTCCCGCGGAGTCGCAGTTCGAGACGGCCGTCGGCACGGCCGTCAAGGAGCTCTTCGCCGAGGCCGCCGCCGGCAAGCCGGTCTCCAAGGACCTCGTCCGGGAGAAGCTCGCCAAGGCCCAGCAGCAGATGCCGCAGGGGTGACCTCTTCCATGACCGCCACACTCGCTCCCCCGCAGGGGAAGCGGGCGGCCCCCGGGGCGGCGCGCACACCGCGCCGCCCCGGACGGCTGCGCCGCGCCTGGCTGCCCTACCTGCTGCTCGTCCCCGCGCTGGCCCTCGAACTGCTGGTCCACCTGGTGCCGATGGTCTACGGACTGCTGATGAGCTTCAAGGAGCTCACGCAGTTCTACATCCGCGACTGGACCACCGCGCCCTGGAAGGGCCTGGACAACTACCGCGTCGCCGTCGACTTCGACACCCCCGTCGGCGCCGCGCTGCTCCACTCCTTCTGGGTCACCTGCCTGTTCACCGCGCTGTCGGTCGGCCTGTGCTGGCTGCTGGGCACCACCACCGCCGTGTACCTGCAGGAGTCCTTCCGCGGCCGCGGCCTGCTGCGCGGCCTCTTCCTGATCCCGTACGCGCTGCCCATGTACGCCGCCGTGATCACCTGGACGTTCATGTTCCAGCGGGACAACGGCCTGGTGAACCACGTCCTCGTCGACCAGCTCGGCCTGTTCGACGAACCGCCGTTCTGGCTGCTCGGCGACAACAGCTTCTGGGCCCTGCTGGTCGTCTCGGTGTGGAAGGGCTGGCCGTTCGCCTTCCTGATCGTGATGGCCGGCCTGCAGACCGTCCCGCGCGAGCTCTACGAGGCCGCCGCCCTCGACGGCGCCGGCCGCTGGCAGCAGCTGCGCCGGATCACCCTGCCCTCGCTCAGCTCCGTCAACCAGGTGCTCGTCCTGGTGCTCTTCCTGTGGACCTTCAACGACTTCAACACGCCGTTCGTCCTCTTCGGGAAGTCCGCGCCGCAGGCCGCCGACCTGGTCTCCATCCACATCTACCAGGCGTCCTTCGTCACCTGGAACTTCGGCACCGGCTCGGCCATGTCCGTCCTGCTGCTGCTCTTCCTGCTCGTGGTGACCGCCGTGTACCTGCTGATCACCTCACGCGGACGGAGGAGTGCCGGTGCCTAGCGCCCCGCGGTCCCCGATGGCCGCGCCCCGCTCCTTCGTCTGGTCGCGGCGCGTGTTCCTCACCCTGCTCACCGTCTTCGTGGCGGTGCCGGTGTACGTGATGCTCTCCAGCTCGCTCAAGCCGCTGCAGGACGTCTCCGGCGAGTTCCGGTGGCTGCCCGGCGACCTGACCCTGAGCCCGTACGTCGACATCTGGTCGACCGTGCCGCTGGGCCGCTACTTCGTCAACTCGCTGATCGTGGCCGGAGCGGCGACCGTCTGCTCGGTGGTGATCGCGGTGTTCGCCGCCTACGCGGTGAGCCGGTACGAGTTCCGCGGCAAGCGGGTCTTCACCGTCACCGTGCTGTCGACGCAGATGTTCCCCGGCATCCTCTTCCTGCTGCCGCTGTTCCTCCTCTACGTCAACATCGGCAACGCGACCGGCGTCGCGCTCTTCGGCTCCCGCGGCGGCCTGATCCTCACCTACCTCACCTTCTCGCTGCCGTTCTCCATCTGGATGCTGATCGGCTACTTCGCCTCCGTGCCCAGGGAGCTGGACGAGGCGGCGCTGGTCGACGGCTGCGGGCCGCTGGGCGCGCTGCTGCGGGTCGTGGTGCCGGCCGCGGTGCCGGGGATCGTCGCGGTCACCGTCTACGCGTTCATGACCGCCTGGAGCGAGGTGCTCTTCGCCTCCGTGATGACCAACGACACCACCCGCACCCTCGCGGTCGGCCTGCAGGCCTACTCCACCCAGAACGAGGTCTACTGGAACCAGATCATGGCCGCCTCCCTGGTGGTGAGCGTGCCGGTGGTCGCGGGCTTCCTGCTCCTCCAGCGCTACCTGGTGGCCGGCCTGACCGCCGGCGCCGTCAAGTGACGGGCCCGGCCCCCCTCCGTGCCCGTGTACCGCGGCGCCCGCGTGCCGCTGCTCCTCGTTACGTCCGAAAGGGAAACCTCGTGTCCATCGACCTCGCCGCGCTGCCCCGCGACTTCCTGTGGGGCACGGCCACATCGGCCTACCAGATCGAAGGCGCCGTCGCCGAGGACGGCCGCTCGCCCTCCATCTGGGACACCTACTCGCACACCCCCGGCCGCGTCGACAACGACGACAACGGCGACGTGGCCTGCGACCACTACCACCGCTGGCCCGAGGACGTCGCGCTGATGAAGGAACTCGGCGTCAACGCCTACCGCCTCTCCGCCGCCTGGCCTCGGGTGGTGCCCGGCGGCGACGGGCCGGTCAACGAGCGCGGGCTCGACTTCTACGACCGGCTGGTCGACGCCCTGCTGGAGGCGGGGATCACCCCGTCCGTGACCGTCTACCACTGGGACCTGCCGCAGGTGCTCCAGGACCGCGGCGGCTGGCCGGAGAGGGACACCGCCCACCACCTGGCCGCCTACGCCTCCGCCCTCGCCGGACGGCTCGGTGACCGGGTGCGGCATTGGGCCACGCTCAACGAGCCGCTCTGCTCGGCGTGGATCGGGCACCTCGAGGGCCGGATGGCCCCCGGCCTCACCGACCTGACGGCCGCCGTGCGCGCCTCCTACCACCTGCTGCTCGGCCACGGCCTGGCCGCTCAGGCGATCCGGGCCGCCGCGCCCGGCGCGCGGGTCGGCATCGTCAACAACCTCTCCGAGATCCGGCCCGCCTCCGACAGCGCCGAGGACCTGGCCGCCGCCCGCCGGATGGACGGGCACACCAACCGCTGGTGGCTCGACCCGGTGCACGGCCGCGGCTTCCCCGAGGACATGCGCGAGGTCTACGGCGTCGAACTGCCCGAGCGGCCCGGCGACATGGAGGTCATCGGCGGGCCCCTGGACTGGCTGGGCCTCAACTACTACTTCCCGATGACCGTCGCCGACGACCCGACCGCCCCCGCGCCCTTCGTCCGCGACGTCCGGCTGCCCGACGTGCCGCGCACCGGCATGGACTGGCAGGTGGACGCCGGCGGCATCGAGGGACTGCTGCTGCGCCTGACCGAGGAGTACGGAGCCCGCGCGTTGTACGTCACCGAGAACGGTTCCTGCTACCCGGACACGGTGCGCGAGGACGGCAGCGTCCGTGACCCGGAGCGGTCCGCCTACCTCGAGGGCCACCTGGCGGCCTGCGCCTCCGCGGCCCGCAAGGGCGCACCGCTGGCCGGCTACTTCGCCTGGTCGCTGCTGGACAACTTCGAGTGGGCCTACGGCTACGACAAGCGGTTCGGCCTGGTCCACGTCGACTACGCCACCCAGCGGCGCACCGTGAAGGCCAGCGGCCGGCGGTACGCGGAGATCGTGCGCGCGCACGCCGCGCGGGGCGCCGCGGACGTCACCGGCTGACGGCCCCCGCCCTGCCCGGGGCCCCGGCGCCCTCCACCTCCGGCGCCGGGGCCCGCATGCCCGCGAGCACGCCCACCGCGACGATCAGGGCGCCCACGACGTCCGCGGGGCCCACCTCGCCGAGTCCCAGCGCGACGGTGGTGAGCAGCGCGCCCACCGGGACGAGCCCGGCGAACAGCCCGGCACGGTCGGCGCCCAGCCGGCGCAGCGCGTCGTACCAGAGGAAGAACGCGGTGGCGGTGACGAGCACCCCGAGGTAGCCGAAGGCGGCGGCCTCGGAGGGCGTCGGCAGGCGCAGCGCGCCCGGGCCCTCCAGCACCGTGCTCGCGACGAGCAGCATGGGCACCGAGAGCGCCGCCGGGTAGGCGGCGACCCTCAGCGGGCCGATCCGGGGGAGCAGCGGGAGGGCGAGCAGCGAGAAGGCGACCTCTCCGGCGAGCGCGCCCAGCGACAGCAGCACACCGCGCGGGGAGCCGCCGCCGAGCCCGGCGGCGACGGCCGCGCCCAGGGTGACGACGGCCGCCGCGCCGACGGTACGGGCCGCCGGCCGCTGACCCCGGGCCGGCGGCCCGGTGAGGGCGAGGACCACGGGGATCGCGCCGACCACCGTGCCGATCATCGCGGGACTCGCGTGCCGGGTGGCCTCGACCAGGAAGACGTTGAAGCCCGCCAGGCCGGTGGCGGCCAGCGCCGCCAGCAGCAGGACGTCACGGGGGGTGAGCCGCACGCGCGGCAGGCGCCGGTGACGCACCACGACCAGCAGGATCGCGGCCGCGAGCGCGTAGCGCAGCGCCTGACCCGCGAGGACGGGGTAGTCGGCGACGGTCGCGGAGACGGCGGCCGAGGTGCCGACCAGCAGCATCGCGGCGGCGGCGCCGGTGGCCGCGGAGGCCGGGGAACTCACGCCGCGTGCTCCTTCACCGGCCGGGCGGAAGCCGGAGGGGCGAGGACCTTACGGGTGACGCGCTCGGCGACGGCCGCGACCAGGGTGCGCGGGCGGCGCGGCAGCAGGTGCGCCTGCAGAGCGTTGCCGAGCCCGGGGGTGACGTACCCGCGGTCCCGGTCGAGGGCGCGCAGAGCGGCGCGCACGACCGGCTCCGGCGTGCTCATCGAGCCGTTGACCGCCGCGTCGCGGGTGCCGATGACGTCGAAGAAGGCCGTGTCGACCGGCCCGGGGCACAGGGTGAGCACGCGGATGCCGCGCCCGCGGCACTCCTCGCGCAGGGCGAGCCCGAAGTTCAGCACGAACGCCTTGGCCGCGCCGTAGACGGCGAAGTACGGGGCGGGCTGGAAACCCGCCGTGGAGGCGACGTTGACGACCGCGCCCGTGCCGCGCTCCAGCATCCCCGGGAGCAGCGCGTGGGTGAGGCCCACGAGAGCGACGACGTTCACCATGAGCTGCTCGTGGTCGCGTTCGCCGGGGATGTCCTCGAAGCGGCCGCAGGTGCCGAAGCCGGCGTTGTTGACCAGCAGGTCCACCTCCACGCCGCGTAAGGCCAGCCGGTCGGCCACACGACGGGCGGCGCCGGGCTCGGCGAGGTCCTGGACCAGGACGTGGGCCGTGATGCCGTGCTTCGCGGACAGGCGCTCGGCGAGGGCGGTGAGCTTGTCCTCGGACCGTGCGACGAGCACCAGATCGTGTCCGCAGGCGGCCAGTTGGGCGGCGAACTCGGCGCCCAGCCCGGACGAGGCGCCGGTGACGAGAGCTGCGGTGTGCATGGAGAACTCCTCCGCTCAATCGGTCGATGAGACAGGACGGTACACGTTTTCCAGCTATCTGCAACAGCGTTGATGCATATCAAGCTCATCTGCTGCAGCGGTGTATCGTTTCGCGGGTCGATCGAAGGAGTGGAAGACCCATGGGCGAGTCGTCGGCGCGACCGTTGCGGGCGGACGCGGAGCGCAGCGTGCGCGCGATCCTGGAGGCGGCGGAGCGGGTTCTCTCCGAGGATCCCGGCGCGTCGATGGAGCAGATCGCGGCCGCCGCGGGGGTGGCCAGGACCACGATCCACCGCCGCTTCGCCCACCGGCAGGCGCTCGTCGACGCGTTGGCCCTGTCCGCGGCCCGCCGGCTCGCACAGGCCGTGGACGACGGCCGGCCGGACACCGCCCCTCCCTCGGTGGCACTGCACCGGATCACGGCCAACGTGCTCGAGGTGAAGGGGGCCTGGACGTTCGCCCTGGGGGTGCCCACCGCACCCGGCAGTGAAGCGGCGGCCATCCACCAGGAGATGGCCGGGCACTGCCTCACCGTCCTGGAGCGGGCCCGGGCCGAAGGACTCATCGACGCGTCGGCCGACCTCCACTGGGTGCGGCGCGTGTACTACGCGCTGCTCGGTGAGTCGCTGCACGGGGACGCGGACGACACCGGCGTCGACACCGACACCCTCGCCGCCCGCGTCGTCGACACGCTCCTGCACGGCGCCGGCCCGCGGCGGGCGTGACAAGGGCCCGGCGGGCAGGGAAAGGCCCCCCCGGCCGGAGCCGAGGGGCCTTCGGCGACCGCCGCACGCCCGTGGGCGCCCGGCGGTCGTCACCGCGCTAGGGGAAGCGGACGATCTTCGAGGGGACGGTGTCCGAGCCCGAGGTGGCCGCGCCGGTGTCGTTGATGACGTGCCGGTACTGGCCCATGCCGCCCAGGGAGATCACCTGCAGGTGGTTCATGCTGATCCCCGGCTTCACCGGCACCTGGAACCCGTGGTGCTGCACGATCGACGGGTCGGAGGTGTAGTTGCAGTAGCTGCCGAGCGCCCAGGCCTCGTGGGTGTTCACCGAGTCCGCCACCTTGTAGGCGGCCCAGCCCACGATCCCGTCGTGGGTGATCGCGGCGGCGTTCGGCGCGTCGTACGCCTTCTCGTTCTGGAAGAAGATCGTGCGTCCGCGCTCGCCCTGCCACAGGACGTCGTACTTGTTGAAGTGCTCGACGAACAGTCCGGTGGTGAGGACGTCGTCGCCGTTGACGACCATGCCGTAGTCCGACCGGTTGGTCTCCCAGCCGACGCCCGCGCCGTGGTCCGCGCGCCAGATCCAGGTGTGGTCGACCACCACGTCGTCGCTGTTGATCACCACGCCGTTGGTGGCCAGGCCGGGGCCCGCGCCGCCGACGCGGATGAACACGTCCTGCATGGTGGTCGGGTTGGCGGCGTGGTCCGCGGAGGCGCCGGACGGGCCGATGCGCAGCAGCGTTTCGGACCTGGCCGACCCGGCGTCGACCAGGAAGCCCGCCAGCCGCACGCCGTCCACGTCGGCGACGTGCACGGCGTCCACGCCGTTGTCGGGGATGAACGTGGCCAGGCCGAGGCCGAGCACCACCGTGTTCGCCCGCTCGATCTCGATCGGGCGGTCCAGGTGGTAGACGCCCGGCGTGACCAGCAGGTGCAGGCCCTGGGCGAGCGCGGCGTTGATGGTGGCCGCGGTCGCGCCCGGCTTCACCACGTAGAACTGGTCCAGCGGCAGCGAGGTGCCCGCGTTCGCCGGCCAGGACACGCCCCGCGCGTTGGTGCGCTTCGCGGGGACGAACACCTTGTAGGCGGAGCCGTCCAGGTACAGGAACGGCTTCTCCCGGGAGATCGGCGTGGTGTCCATCGTGGTGTAGGGGCCGGTGGCGAAGTTGGTCGCCGGAGCGCCCTGCACGCCCGTGAACGTCATGTTCCACACGCCGTTGGTCCAGCCGCCGACCGAGCTGTCCCGGGTGTACCACTGCTGCTGCGAGTAGGGGCCGACCGTGCCGTCGATCTTCGAGTCGGCGATGTAGCCGCCGGAGGCCCAACCGTAGCCGTTCGGCGCGAGGTTGAGCCCGCCCTTGACGTGGATGCGGCGGAACGGGGCCGCCTGGGCGACCGCCCAGCGGTTGGTGCCGTTGGACGGGGTGATGGCCAGGTTCTCCGCCGAACGCCAGAAGTTCTGCGTGGCGTTGCCGTTGAACCAGCCGGCGTCCACGGTGACGTCACCGTTGATCTGCGTGTCGTCCGGGTTCAGGCCGAGACCGGAGATCGAGGTGTAGAAGCCGATCTGGGCGTTGATGTTGTTGTAGGTGCCGGGCTTGAGGAGGAACTGGTAGCGGCCCTCGCCGAACTGGTTGGACTCCTGCCGCGCGAAGACGTCGTCGAAGCGCTGCTGGAGGTTGGCCGTCGAGGGGTCCACGACGATCACGTTGGGCCCGAGGTCGCCGCCCCCGGTGACCGGCGGCACACCGTCCCCGGAACCGGTGTGCACGGCCATCTCCCACAGCGAGTACCCGTAGGCGGTGGTGCGGGCGGTGCCGTGCATCCGCACGTAGCGGCCCGACCCGGCGACGTCGTAGGAGGCCTTGCCGCCGGTGGCGCCGGTGACGTTGCGCAGGGTCGTCCAGCTGCTGCCGTCGGACGAGACCTGCAGCGTGAAGTCCCGCGCGGAGGCGGCCTCCCAGTCCAGGTCGATCCGGCAGACGTCCTTGACGGAGCCCAGGTCGACGCGCAGCCACTGCGGGTCGGAGTGGGCGCTCGACCAGCGGGTGGTGCCGCTGCCGTCGAAGGCGGCGGAGGCGGCCAGCGCCGCGCTCTCGGTGGAGGAGGCGGTGGCCGGCCGGTTCAGCGCCGCGTTCGCGGTGGAGCAGCCGGACGAGGTCCCGGTCGTCCCGAAGACCTGGAACTCCCAGAGGGAGATCCCCCACTGGGTGGCCCGGCGGTCGGCGTACACCCGCACGTGGCGGGCGCCGCCGGAGACGTCGACGGTGTCGGTGCCGCCGTCGGAGCCGGTCACCTTGCGGGCGTCGGTCCAGGTGGAACCGTCCTGGGAGAACTGGATGCGGTAGTCGGCCGCGTAGGCGGCCTCCCAGCGCAGCACCACCTGGCTGACCGTGGCGCTCGCGCCCAGGTCGACGCGCAGCCACTGGTTGTCGGAGGCCGCGGAGGACCACCGGGTGCCGGTGTCGCCGTCGACCGCGAGCCCGGCGGCGTACACCGCGCTCTCGGTGGAGGAGGCGGTGGCCGTGCGGCCCTGGGACAGGGGGACGTCCGCGGCGGCGGCCGCGGGGGCGGCCGTCACGGCGGGGGCGGGGAGGGTGAGCAGCGCCGCGACGGCGGCGAGGGCCACACCCAAGGTCCTGAATCTCATACAGGGGCTCCAGGGGGATGGAGGGGTTAGGGGTCGAGGTTCGGGGGTTGGGGGTTGGAGGGGGGTCGGAGGTGATGGCACGACTTAATTCAGGGTTTGATTTAAGGGGTGACGGATCGGTCCGGCAAGCCCTCGCGCACGCATTGGCGCAACAAAAAACCGCCGCCGCCCTTCAGGGCGGCGGCGGTTCAGGTCGAGCTGTGGGGTCAGGCCCCGACGGCCTGCGGGCTCCGCCGCTGGTCGGTCCCGGGAACGGGCTCCGACGCGTCGGAACCGAGCGCCACGATCCGGTTCGCCTCGTCGACGTGCACCACGCGCGGCTTCATCGCGCGGGCCTCGGCGTCGTCGACCTGGGCGTAGCTGATGAGGATCACCAGGTCGCCGGGGTGCACCAGGTGGGCGGCGGCGCCGTTGATCCCGATCACACCGGAACCGCGCTCACCCTCGATGATGTACGTCTCGAGGCGGGCGCCGTTGGTGATGTCGACGATGTGGACGAGCTCGCCGGGCAGCAGGTCGGCGGCGTCCAGCAGGTCGGCGTCGACGGTCACCGACCCCACGTAGTGGAGATCGGCCTGGGTGACCGTGGCGCGGTGGATCTTGGACTTGAACATGGTGCGCAGCATGCGAACTCCCGAGATGACGGCTCCCTGCCCGCAGGCGCAGGTCAAGGGCTCCGGCCAGGGTACCGCCGGGCCGGACGGCGGCGGGAGCGGCCGTCGGGGATGCGGCGCAGCTCACTCGGCGCCCCCCTTCCTTCACCGCGGACCAACTCGACCTCGCTGAAGTACAAGGGGCCGCCTGAGAAGCGTCAGTTCCAAGGCTCCCGGTAGGGGTTTTCGCCCAGCAGCCTCGCTGCGACCACACAGAGGTCCTCGCCGAAGAGCTGGTTGCTGCCCCACTCGGAGCCCCACAGATCGGACGCGGCCTGGGCTACAGCGCGCCAGGAATAGTCCTCGTCACACCGCCACCTGCGGATCTGAGCAGCCATCTCCGGTGTGATCGTCGCCGGGTCAACAGTGTTGTGTTCCATCCCAGCGACCCTAGGGACGTCGCGGAGAAGGTGGCCACCCGATTCCGACACGGAGGAGCTGGCGGACCGCTTCGTGCGCCTGCGCGCTGTCGGCCGCGGATACGTGAGGCACGTTCCCCTGGCCGGCTCAGGGCGTCCGGGGGAGGACGGTCGGCCACCTCCCGACTGTGAGCCTTCCGCGTGGAACACGGGGTGGTCGGTGGCCGCGTGCGCGCCCGGCACGTTCTCGGCGGGCCAGAATCGGGCCATGCAGGCCGCGTACATCGAAGAGCTGGGTCCGCCCGACGTCATCCGGGTCGGGGAGCTGCCGGCGCCACGACCGGGGCCCTGCGACGTCCTGGTCGACGTGGGGGCGGCCGCCGTCGACCCGGTCGACACCTTCGTGCGGTCCGGGGCGTGGGCCACGCCGGTGCCCTTCCCGTTCGTGATCGGACGCGACCTGGTCGGGGCGGTCGCGGAGGCCGGGCCCGGCGCGCCCGGGTTCCGGCCGGGGGACCGGGTGTGGTGCAGCAGCCTGGGGCACGGCGGACGCCAGGGGGCCGCGGCGGAGCAGGCCGTGGTGCCCGCCGACCGTCTCTACCGCCTGCCCGACGGCGTCGACGCGGTGGACGCGGTCGCCCTGGCCCATCCGGCGTCCACGGCCTACCTCGCGCTGTTCACCCACGGGCGGCTGCGGGCCGGGGAGACGGTCTGCGTCCTCGGCACCGCCGGGAACGTGGGCAGTGCCGCCGTGGTGATGGCCGCGCAGGCCGGCGCCCGGGTCGTGGCCGTCGCCTCGGGCCGCGACGCCGCCCGCTGCCGGGCTCTCGGCGCCCGGCACGTGGTCGACCGCCGCGACCCGGACCTGCCCCTGCTGATGCGCGCGGCCGCGCCCGACGGGGTCGACCTGCACCTCGACACGGCCGGGCACAACGACCTCGAGGCGGCGGTGGAGCTCCTCGCGCCGCGGGGTCGGGTGGTGGTCATGGCCGGGCTGGGGGCCCGGCCGGTGCTGCCGGTCGGGCCGCTCTACCTGCGCGGCGGGTCGGTGACCGGCTTCGCCATCTCCCACGCACGCACCGACGAGCTCGCCGAGGCGGCCGCCTGCGTCAACCGGTTGCTGACGGATGACCTGCTGCGTCCCCGGGCCGTCGAGGTGCTGCCGCTCACCGCGGCGGCCGAGGCGCACCGCAGGATGGAGCAGGGGGACGTCCGGGGCCGGCTGGTCATGAGGGTGAGCGCCTCCGCGGACTGACGCGTGGACGCGTTCGCCGGAGGGACGTTCGCCGGCGGGGCGGTCGCCGGCGGAGCGTTCACCGGCGCCGGGGCTCACTCCTCGGCCGGCGCCCCGTGCGGCAGGTTGGCGACGATCAGCACGACGCCGCTCATCAGGAAGACCCGGGTGGCGGCCTCCAGCCCGTTCCACTGCTCGGACTGCCACATGGCGAACCACTCGCCGCCGATGCCGATGAAACCGGCGCCGAACAGCAGCATCGCCATCAGCAGCCCGTACGTGCTGATCCGCCGCGCCCGCGTCAGGTCGCGCCGGAACCACAGCGCCGTGCCGGCGAGCAGGACGAGTGCGGCGACGCTCTCCCACACGATGATCAGGACGTACGCGGCGTCCTGGAGCCGTGTGTCGGTGACGGCCCGCCACATCAGGTCGGGGTCCTTGAAGGTGGTGTCCATGGCGAGGACGTGACGGACGAAGGCCTGGTTGGTGCCGAAGTCGGTGATGTTCCCGACGGCCACCAGGGTCATGTAGAGGGCGACGGTCCCGGTCAGCAGGGCCGCGGCGGTCGTCAGGGCGCGTGAGGTGGATGCCATGCCCGTTCCCTTCCCGTCCGGGGACGGGGCCGCCCGTACACATCGCGTCAACTTGGGGCGGGGGAGGGGCGAGACCTCGGGGAGGTCACCGGATCCGCGTCCACGGCGACCTGTGTTTGCGGCCCGGGCTGTGGTGGTGGAGCAGCCAGTGGCCGAACAGCGCCCCGCCGTGGACGACGAAGCCCACGCCGATCAGCCAGGACTCGACGACCAGGACGATGCCGACCGCGCCGTAGCTGATCGCGTTGGTGACGATCAACGGGGTGAAGACGTAGTACGAGAACCCGCGCAGACCGACCAGGCCGATCATCGTGGCCAGGGCGCCGGGGAGCAGGCGGCGCCAGACGATCTGGCCGCCCAGGAGGAAGTGCTGGCCCCACCAGAAGAACAGGGCGCCCAGCACCGAGCTCAGGGCGATCCGCACCCCGCCGGGGAGGTCGCGGGTGAGGACCTCCTGGTACAGGTAGGCGGTCAGCGCGACCAGCCACACCCCTTGCCGCCAGACGCGGTGCCAGGGGCCGGCGGGCAGACCCCAGATCCGCTCGTAGCCGTTCTGGACGCTGCCGCCGAGGGCCACGCCGAAGAGGGCCAGGGTGATGCCGCCGAGGACGCTGGTGGAGCCGACGACCTTGGGGGGCGGACTGAAGATGTCGGTCAGGACCCGCGCCGAGCGGTCCGGCAGACCCATGCCGTCGGCGAGCCAGGAGGCGAAGCCGCCGCGGCCCAGCGGGTCGGCGGCGGCGATGACGATCAGCAGCGGGGCGAGGGTGACCAGGGCGAGGGTCGCGAACCCGAGCGCGCGGTGCATCAGCTCCAGGTCGCGGGCCTGACGGATCAGGGCGTACGCCGCGAGCCGCCGCCACGCCCGGAGCAGCGGCCCCGGCTGCCCCCCGGCGGCCCTGGCCGTTCGTCGCCTCATACCCCGACCTTCCGTGACGAGCCGCCGCGGGACAAACCCGCCGGGGCAGCCGGGGGACCGGCGGGGTGCCCGGTCGCCGTGGCTGGCCCGGCCACCCCGGTCCGGCGGCGCCGGCGGGTCCGCGTGGCAGCGGCGTCGAGCGCCGGGGCACGAGGTGTCCCGGCTGTGCCCGAGGAACGCCGGCCGTGTCCGAGGACGCCCGGCCTCGGACGCCCGGGCTCAGGCCTCCCGTCCCGTGCGGTGCGGTGCGGACGCCGGGCCTCGGACGCCCGGCCTCAGGCACCCCCTGCCGTGCGGACGGAGCGGGACCGGGCGCGCAGTCCGAGGACGGCGGCGGCCAGGCCGAGCGGGATCGCCAGGATGCCTCCGGCGAGGCCGTTGCCGGTGCCGAGGCCGTCGGCGGCGGTGGCCACGTGCACCGCCCCGAGCACCGCGCCCGCCGCCCCCGCCCCGACCGCCGCCCCCGCGAAGCTCCGCGCGCGGGCGCCCGCGCCGCCCCGGCCGGCGGTCCGCAGCGCCCACCAGCCGAGGGCCAGGCCCACCGCCCCCACCAGCAGCGCCAGGTTGGCACCGGTCCGTCCGTCGCCGATGAGCCCGCCCTCGGGCGCCGCCAGCCACATCTGTGCCGTGATCATGTCGCATCCCCTCTCGTCGGCCTCGAGCATGCCGTCGGCCGGGGCGCCGGGTCGTCCCCCCGACGTGGACATCACGCACTGCCGCACGGGCGGCAGTGCGCGCCCGTGTACCGCGGACGCGGTAGCCGTCCCTCCTCCGCACGCCGGATCCGCCCGCGCCGAGGGAGGGCTAGGGTGCCGGGCATGCGCATGGTGACGGGCCGCCGGCCCCACGTTCCGCCGGGCGCCGTGGACGGGGCGCTCGCGCTCGGCGTGGCGGCCCTGATGCTCGGCGGCGGACTGTCCACGGCGGAACCCGGCGTCCCGGCCCTGCTGCTCCTCGGCGCCGGCGGCCTCGCGCTCGCCCCCCGGCGCCGCGCACCGTCCCTGGTCCTGGTCGTCACCGGGGTGTGCGCCGTGGGCCACCTGGCGGCCGGCGTCGAGGTGCTCGCCGTCCCGTACCTGGTCGCCGTGTACGGCGCGGTGCGGGCCGGCCGGCGGGCCCTCGCGGTGGCGACCTCGGTGGCCCTGGTGGCCGCACTGCACGCTGTCGCACTCCTCCCGCACGACGGTCCCGTGACGGAGGCCCTGGCCCAGGCCCGCCACGTCCTCGAACTGGCCTGGCTCGTCGCCGCGTTCGCCGCCGGGGAGGCCGTGCGCCAGGCGGAGCGGCGGGCGGACGAGGCGGAGCGGACCCGGGAGCAGACCGCCCGGCGCCGCGCGGACGAGGAACGGCTGCACATCGCACGGGAGTTGCACGACTCGCTCACCCACCAGATCTCGATCGTCAAGCTCCAGGCCGAGGTCGCCGTCCACGTCGCCCGGCGGAGGGGCGAGGAGGTGCCGCAGGCGCTGTCGGCGATCCAGGAGGCCGCGCGGGAGGCGAACCGGGAACTGCGGGCCACCCTGGAGGCGCTGCGGGACGACGACACCGCCCCGCCGCGCGGCCTGGAGCACATCGCCGATCTGGTGGAACGCGCCCGGTCGGCCGGTGTCGAGGCGACGCTGCGGGTCGAGGGGGAGCGGCGGGACGTGCCGGCCGCGGTGGCCCGGACCGCCTACCGGATCGTGCAGGAGGCGCTCACCAACACCGCCCGCCACGCCGTCGGCGCGACCACGGCCGGAGTCAGCGTCCGTCACCAGCCGGACCGGCTGACCGTCCAGGTCGACGACGACGGCAAGGCAGCCGCCCCGGCGGTGCCGGCGCCGGGGCTCGGGCTGCTCGGCATGCGCGAACGCGTCACCGCCCTCGGCGGCCGGCTCGAGGCCCGGCCCCGTGAGCAGGGCGGTTTCACCGTCCGCGCCGAACTGCCCGTGGAGCCGTCCTCGTGATCCGCGTCCTGCTCGTCGACGACCAGCCGCTGATCCGCAGCGGATTCCGCGCCCTGCTGGGCCTGGAGGCGGACATCGAGGTGGTCGCGGAGGCCGGCGACGGCGAGGAGGGGCTCGTCCTCGCCGCGCGGCACCTGCCCGACGTGATGCTGGTCGACATCCGCATGCCGGTCCT
This sequence comes from Streptomyces fragilis, assembly GCF_003112515.1. GTDB lineage: Bacteria > Actinomycetota > Actinomycetes > Streptomycetales > Streptomycetaceae > Streptomyces > Streptomyces fragilis. The sequence goes on from NZ_BEVZ01000002.1 coordinate 499,071, forward strand.
CGACGGCATCGCGACCACCCGCCGGGTCGCCGCCGACCCGGCACTGGCCGGGGTGCACGTCGTCGTCCTCACCAACTACGGCATGGACGAGTACGTGCTGGACGCGCTGCGGGCCGGTGCCGCGGGCTTCCTGGTCAAGGACATCCTCCCCGACGACCTGGTGCACGCCGTGCGCGTCGCCGCCCGGGGCGACGCGCTGCTGGCGCCCGCCCTGACCCGGCGGCTGATCGACCGCCACCTCGCCCAGCCGCCCCCGGCCGCCCCGGCCGCCGTGCTGGACCGGCTGACCGCCCGGGAGCGCGAAGCCGTCGCCCTCGCCGCGCGCGGCCTAGCCAACGACGAGATCGCCGCCCGCATGGTGATCAGCCCGCTGACCGCCAAGACCCACGTCAACCGCGCCATGACCAAGCTCCACGCCCGCGACCGCGCCCAACTCGTCGTCCTCGCCTACGAGTCCGGCCTGGTCACGGCGCACCGGCAGCGGTGACGGTCCTCCGTCCGGAGTCCGGTGGGGTACCGGTGGCCAGGTGGGGTACCGGTGGCCCCCGGCGAACCGGTGCCTCGCGGACCACGGCCCCGGCCGGGGTCCTGGAACGCCGAGGAGGCGGTGGCCGAGCGGCCACCGCCTCCTGGGGTCCGGCCCGAGGGGGCCGGACGTCCGTTACTGGACGCCGAGGCCGGCGTCGTCGACCGCGTCCTTGCCCGCGGCCTTGAGGACCTTGTTCAGCGGGCCGAGGTCGTAGATGCCCTTCAGGCTCGGCTCCTCCAGCAGGCCGGCCTTCACCGCGTGCTCGGCCTGGGCGTCGAGCGTGGCGGCCAGCGGGTCGTCGAGGAAGGCGATGGACTTCCAGGCCGGGTCGAGGACCTCGGCCGGGAGGTCCTTGCCGGTCAGCTCCTTCAGCGCCGCGTTGGCGGAGGCCTTCGCCTCGTCCGGGTTGGCGTTGATCCACTCGTTGGTCTTCACGGAGCCGCGCAGCACCGCCTCGACGACGTCCGGGTGCTCCTTCAGGAACTTCTGCGACACGATGATGTTGGTGATGACGAACTTCTTGTCCGGCCACAGGTCGGACTCGTCGAGCAGCACCTTGCCGCCCTCGGTGACGAGCTTGGAGGCGGTCGGCTCGGGCACCCAGGCACCGTCGATCGACCCCGACTTGTAGGCGTCCGGGGTGATCTTGTTGTCGGTGCGGAAGACGGAGACGTCGCCCTTGCCGCTCTCGGCGTCCACCTTCCAGCCCTGCTCGGCGATCCAGTTGAGGAACGCCACGTCCTGGGTGTTGCCGAGCTGCGGGGTGGCGATCTTCTTGCCCTTGACGTCGTCCAGGGACTTGATCTTCTTCGGGTTGACGACCAGCTTCACGCCGCCGGAGGCCGAGCCGCTGACGATGCGCAGGCTCTTGCCGTCCGACTTGCTGTAGCCGTTGATGGAGGGGGAGGGGCCGATCCAGCCGATGTCGATCGACCCGGCGTTGAGCGCCTCGATCTCGGACGGGCCGGCGTTGAAGGTCGACGACTTGATCGTGGTGCCGCCCAGCTCCTTCTGCAGCAGTCCCTCCTGGACGCCCACCAGAGCCGTCGCATGCGTCAGGTTCGGGAAGTAGCCGATCTTCACCTCGTCGGCGGAGAGCTTCTTCGCGTCCGCCGAGACCTCGGTCTTCTTGCCGTCGTCGGCGGCGTCGGAACCGTAGCCGCAAGCGGTGAGCAGGAGGGGGAGGGCGGTGAGGGCGGCGAGGGTGCGCAGGGCGCTGAGCGGTCTGACGGCAGACACGGAGGTGTCCTCTCGAGGAAGGGCTGGAACGCGTGGAACGCGGGAAGGCATGGCGGAACCGGTGGGTACGCCGTTGCTCCGTCCGCCGGGCCGGTCGACGGCCGAGGGCCGTCAGGCGCCGGGGAGCGGAGGAAGAGGCACGGGTGGTGCGGACGCCCGGTGCGCGGCACGGGGCGCCGCCGTCCCGCGGGCCGGACCGCCGGGGCGGGCGGGACGGGGCGGGCGGCTCAGACGGAGCGACAGATGGCGCTCGAGGTGCGGCCGAGGTCGACGTGCCGGCGCGAGGTCAGGAGGAGTGCCGACAGGGTGGTGCGGTCGAACGGACGCATGACACCCCTCACTTCGGTTCCCGGTCTTTCCTACCTGAATGCTGGGGATCGTGGCAGAAAGCCGGCCGGGGACCAAGACGGGTTTCAGATGCTGGACAACGGCCTTTCGGATGATGGGACCGGACGGAATTCCCCGGTCCGGTCAGGGGTTCGTCCAGGCGTCCGGGCGCTCCGCCAACTCCGTTATTTCGTCCGGCAGTTGCGAGGCCTCGAGGTCGGCGAGCGACACGCCGTCAAGGATCTCGCGCACATTGGCCCGCAGGGCGATCCACAGCGGGAGCAGTGAGGCGGCGGGGCCGGAGTAGGCGAGGTCCGGCGGGCGGACGCCCCGCACCGAGACGAGGGGGCCGTCCACGACGCGGATGACGTCGGCGACACTGACGGACGCGGCCGGCCTGGCGAGGCGGTAGCCGCCGTTGCCGCCGCGCCGGCTCGTCACCAGGCCGCCGCGGCGCATGTCGTTGAGGATGCCCTCGAGGAACTTGTGCGGGATGTCCTGGGCGTCGGCGATGGCCTCGGCCGTCACCGGACCGTCGTCCCGCGAGGCGGCGAGCTGCAGTGCGGCCCGTACCGCGTAGTCCGCCCTGGCAGAGATGCGCATGTACCCATTGTCCGGGGGGCTCGGGGCCGCCCGGGAGGGGGGTGGCGGTTCCCTGGAGGACGTCCGGTGCGTGAGACCGGAGTCCGGATCGCAGACATGGGCTTGATGCATGTGCCCGGTGGATACAGAATGCGCCCATGGCCCCCTTCCTCGTCACCCGCCGACACGTGGATCTTCTGCGTGTCGCCGGGATGCTGTGTCGGGCCGACCACCTGTGCCGCGCCGTCCGCAGCTGACCGCGCGCACCTCCCTGCCGCGCTGAGGCTTCCTCCGTGCCCGGCCGGCGTCCTTCCCCGTTCCGCCGCCTCGCGGTGACGGCGCGCCCTCGCGCGCCACCTCCTCCTCGTGCGACGCCCACCCGGCGCCGCGCGCTCACCCCTCCCCTCACAGAGGTCCTTCGTCATGTCCGTGCGCCCTGCTCCCGTCCTGCACTGGTTCCTGCCGACCGGCGGTGACGGCCGGGATCCCGGCGGCGTCACCGCCGTCCAGGCCCGTTCCCGGACCGCGACCCGCCGCCCCGCCGACCTGGGCTACCTGGCCCAGGTGGCCCGGGCCGCCGAGCGGGCCGGCTTCGACAAGCTGCTCACCCCGGTGGGCCTCGGCTGCGTGGACCCCTGGGTGCTGACGCCGGCCGTCGCCGCGGTCACCGAACGGATCGGCTTCCTCGTCGCCTTCCGGGCCGGCCTGACCGGGCCCACGCTGCTCGCCCAACAGGCCGACAACTTCCGCCGGTTGTTCGGCGACCGGATCGCGCTGAACGTGGTCACCGGCGGCGACCCGGTCGAGCAGCGCGCGTACGGCGACCACCTGCCCAAGGACGAGCGCTACGCCCGCACCGGCGAACTCATGCAGGTGATCCGGGAGTTGCTGGAGGGCAAACCGGTCGACCATCACGGCGACCACGTACGGGTGACCGGAGCCCGGCTGGAGAACCCCACCCTCGCCGCCCCGGTGCCCCTCTACTTCGGCGGCGCGTCCCCGGCCGCCGAGGACGTCGCCGCCCGTTACGCCGACGTCCAGCTGCTGTGGGGGGAGCCCCCGGCCGCCGTCGCCGAGCGCGTCGACCGGCTCCGCGGCAAGGCGGCCGCCGCCGGCCGGACCGTGCGGTTCGGGCTGCGGCTGCACGTGATCACCCGTGACACCGCCGCCGAGGCATGGGCGGAGGCCGACCGCATCCTTGGGCGCCTGGACCCCGAGGCGATCCGCGCCACCCAGGAACGCTTCGCCCGCATGGACTCCACCGGCCAGGCCCGCATGACGGCCCTGCACGGCGGCACGGCCGAGAACCTGACCGTCGCCCCCAACCTGTGGGCGGGCATCGGACTGGTCCGCGAGGGCGCCGGCACCGCTCTGGTCGGCTCGCACGACGAGGTGGCCCAGCGTCTCTTCGAGTACCGGGAGCTGGGCATCGACGAGTTCGTCCTCTCCGGGTACCCGCATCTGGAGGAGGCCTTCCGGGTGGGCGAAGAGGTCGCCCCCCGGCTGCGCGCCCTCACCGAGGCCGAGGCGGCACGATGACCCTCGTCAAGGAGACGCCGCCGGTCGCCCCGCCCGCCGACGCGGCGCCCGCGCGGCGCCGCCGGCCCGCGGTCCTGCGCTGGACCGCCCTCCGGCTGGTCGCCCTCGCGGTCCTCCTCGCCGCCTGGCAGGCGATCGTCGCGGCGGGCGTGTGGCCGCGCGTCCTCGTCCCGTCGCCGGCCGAGGTGTGGAGCGCCTTCGTGGAGGCGTCGACCGTGCACGACGGAGTCCGCGGCTACAGCGGGTACCTGCTCGGCGAACACCTGGCGGTGTCGCTGCGCCGGATCGGCATCGGCACCGGGTACGCGGCCCTCACCGGGATTCCGCTCGGCCTGCTGATCGGCGTGGTGAAGCCGGTCGCCGTGGTGCTGGAGCCGGCGGTCACCTTCCTGCGGACCCTGCCGCCGCTGGCGTACCTCTCGCTGCTGGTCATCTGGTTCGGCATCGACGAGTCCCCGAAGATCTGGCTGCTGGTCGTCGCCGCGCTGCCGCCCATCGCGGCGGCGACCGCGGCGGCGGTGCGCGGCGTGCCGGGCGACCTGGTGGAGGCGGCCCGGACCCTCGGCTCGGGACCGGTGACGCTGCTGCTGTCGGTGCGCCTGCCGGCCGCGCTCCCCGAGATCCTCACCGGGGTGCGGATCGGCCTCGGCGTCGCCTACACCTCGGTCGTCGCGGCCGAGACCGTCAACGGCGTGCCCGGCATCGGCGGCATGATCCGCGACGCCCAGCGCTACAACCAGACCGACGTCGTCATCGCCGGGATCATCGCCATCGGGCTCTCCGGCATCCTCCTGGACGCGCTCTTCCGCGGGCTGGAACGGGTGACGGTCCCCTGGCGCGGCCGCCGGTGAGCACCCACCCCGGGCCACCACCCGCCCCCTGCCCCCGCCACCCGCGCCGCACGTGCCAACCGCGCCGCCCTCGCCACCCCCGCCGCACGCGCCGCTCCGGCGCTGCCCCCGCCCCGACCCTCGCTCCCGCCCCGGCGCCCGTCGCCGCCCCGAACCAGGACCCGCCGTCCGACTCCCGCCCCACCACCTGTTCCCGCCCCACCCCCGACTCCCGTCCTGCCGCGCACCTGCGCGACGCCCCGTACGAAGGAACCGTCATGGCCCCGTTCGCCCGTCGTACCGCCCGCCGCACCTTCCTCCTCGCCTCCCTCGCGGCGCTGACCACCCTCGCCGCGACCGCCTGCGGAACGGGCGCCGGCGACGACGGCGCGGGGAAGGCCGGAAGAACCCAGGTCCGCATCGCCTACCAGGCGATACCCAACGCCGACCTCGTGGTGAAGAACCACAGGCTGCTGGAGAAGGCGCTCCCGGACGCCGACGTGAAGTGGGTGAAGTTCGACTCCGGCGCCGACGTCAACACCGCGGTCATCGCCGGGTCCGTGGACCTCGGACTGGCCGGTTCCAGCGCCGTCGCCAAGGGCCTGTCCGAGCCGCTGAACATCCCCTACAAGGTCCTGTGGATCCACGACGTCATCGGTGACAACGAGGCCCTCGTCGCCAGGAAGGGCATCAAGTCCGTCAAGGCGCTCGAGGGCAGGAAGGTGGCCGCCCCCTTCGGGTCCACCACCCACTACTCCCTGCTGGCCGCACTCGAGGAGGCCGGGCTCGAGCAGTCCGACGTGAAGCTGGTCGACCTCCAGCCGCAGGACGCCCTCGCCGCCTGGCAGCGCGGCGACATCGACGCCGCCTACGTGTGGACGCCCACCCTCACCGAACTGAAGAAGGACGGCACCGTCCTCGTCACCAGCCGCGAGATCGCCGAGCAGGGCAGGCCCACCGCCGACCTGGGCGTCGTCACCACCGCCTTCGCCGACAAGCACCCCGACATCGTGGACGCCTGGCTCGCGGCGGAGAACCAAGCGGTGGAGCTCGCCAGGGAGAACCCCGACGAGGCTGCCGCGGCCATCGGCGCCGAGCTCAACCTGAGCCCCGAGGAGGCGAAGGAGCAGCTCGGCCAGCTGGTGCTGCTCACCGCCGAGGAGCAGGCGGGAGCCGACCACCTCGGCGCTCCGGGCGCCCCGGGCGCGCTGGCCGGCAGCCTCCACGACGCCGCACGGTTCCTGACCTCGCAGAAGGCGGTCGACGCCGCTCCCGCCCGCTCCGTCTTCGAGCAGGCCCTCGCCGTGGAGGAGCTGGCCCGTGTCACCGGCTGAGCCCGACATCCGGCTGCGGGACGTCACCGTCCGCTACGGCCCCCCGAGGAATCCGGTCACCGCCGTCGCCGACGCCTCCCTCACCGTGCGGCCGGGGGAGTTCGTGGTCCTGGTCGGGCCGTCCGGGTGCGGCAAGACCACGCTGCTGCGGCTGGTCGCCGGCCTGGAGCAGCCGGCGGCCGGCACGGTGGAGGTCCGCCGCGCCACCGGCGTGGTCTTCCAGACCCCGCGCCTGTTCCCCTGGCGCACGGTGGGCGGCAACCTCTCCTTCGCGCTCGCCCGCAACGGGGTGGCACGCGCCGAGCGGCCCGCCAGGGTGGCGGAACTGCTGTCCCTGGTCGGGCTGCCCGGCATGGCGGGGCGCCGCACCTGGGAGCTGTCGGGCGGCCAGCAGCAACGCGTCGCCATCGCCCGCGCGCTGGCCACCGAGCCGCAGATCCTGCTGATGGACGAGCCGTTCGCCGCCCTGGACGCGTTCACCCGGGAGCGGCTCCAGGAGGAGGTGCGGACCCTGGCCGCGAGCACCGGCACGACCGTCCTGTTCGTGACCCACTCCGCGGAGGAGGCCGTGCTGCTCGGCTCCCGGGTCCTGGTGATGGCGGCCGGGCCAGGGCGGATCGTCGACGAGATGACGGTGCCGCTCCCGCGCGCGGCGGCCACGGACACGGCCGCCCTGCGCGGTGACCCCCGCTTCGCCGCCCTGCGCGCCGAACTGGCCGCCGTCACCCGCGCCGCGACCGCCGCCTGACCCGCTCCGCGGCGCCCGGCCCGCGGCCGGGCGCCGCGGCCTGCTCCGGAGGGCCGACTTCCTTCGCACGGACCGGTGTCAGTGCCAGGAGGCATGCTCTGCCGCCATGGACAAGCAGCAGTTCTGGCAGCTCATCGAGACGGCCCGCCAGCAGGCGTCCGACCCGGACGACGGCGACGAGGTCGCCCGCCGGGCGACCTCGCAGCTGGCGACGCACCCCGCCGAGGAGATCGTCGCCGCCCAGCGGGCGCTGTGGGAGTTGATGGCAGCCTCCTACACGAACCCTCTGTGGGCCGCTGCCTACGTGATCAACGGTGGATGCTCCGACGACGGCTTCGACTACTTCCGTGGCTGGTTGATCACGCAGGGACGGGAGGTCTTCGAGCGCACCCTCGCCGACCCCGACGCCCTGGCGGAGCTGCCCGTCGTGCGAGCGTCCGCGGCCGACGGAGTCGACCTCGAGTGCGAGGAGACGCTGAGCATCGCCTGGAACGCGCACATCGCGGCGACCGGCGGGCAACTCCCCGACGACGCGTACACCATCCGGTACCCGGAGCTGGACCCCGCCTGGAACGTCGACTTCGGCGACCACGGCGAAATGAGGCGCCGACTGCCCCGCCTGGCAGCTCTCCATCTGGAGTAGCGGAAGCTCGCGGGGCAGCGCCGCCGTTGGCCTGAACCGTCGTCCGCACGGAGGGCCGCCTCGCTCCGGCCCCCGGGTCCTCACAGGCGGCCCGCCTCCACGACCCGCCGCAGGAAGCGCCGTGTCCGCTCCTGCCGCGGGTCGCCGAGGACCTGCTCGGGGGTGCCGCGTTCCAGCACCACACCGCCGTCCAGGAAGCAGACCTGGTCGGCGACCTCGCGGGCGAAGCCCATCTCGTGGGTGGCCAGCACCATGGTCATGCCGTCGCTCTTGAGGCCGCGCACCACGTTCAGCACCTCGCCGACCAGTTCCGGGTCGAGGGCCGCGGTGACCTCGTCGAGCAGCAGCAGCCGGGGCCGCACGGCGAGGGCGCGGGCGATCGCCACCCGCTGCTGCTGCCCTCCGCTGAGCCGGTCCGGGTACTCGCCCGCCCTGCCGCCCAGCCCGAGCCTCTCCAGGAGCTCCCGGGCCTGCTCCTCGGCCCGGGAGCGGGGGACGCGGTGCACCCGGCGCGGGGCGAGCGTGATGTTCTCCAGCACCGTCATGTGCGGGAACAGGTTGTACGCCTGGAAGACCACACCGATCCGGCGCCGCACCGCGTCCTGGTCGGCGCGCGGGTCGGTGATCTCCTCGCCGTCCAGCCTGATCTCCCCGTCGTCGACGTCCTCCAGGAGGGCGGCGCACCGCAGCAGCGTCGACTTGCCGGACCCGGAGGCGCCGATCAGCGCGGTCACCGTGTGCGGGGCGACCTCGAGGCCGATGTCCCGCAGGACGACCGAGCCACCGAAGGTCTTGCGCACGGACTCCATCCGCAGCACCGGCACGCCGTCGCTCAGGCCGCTCACGTGATTCCTCCTTGTGCCCGCCGGCGGTCCGTGCGGGCCGTCACCCAGTCCGTGAGGCGGGTCATCGGGATGGTCAGGGCGACGAACACCAGCCCGGCCACGATGTACGGCGTGTAGTTGAGGCTGCGGCCCACGACGATGTCCGCGGCGCGCACGGCGTCGACCGCGCCGCCGATCGACACCAGGCCGGTGTCCTTCTGCAGCGACACCAGGTCGTTGAGCAGGGGCGGCACCTGGCGCCGCACCGCCTGCGGCAGCACCACGAACCGCAGCGCCTGCCGGTTGGTCAGCCCCAGGGAGCGGGCCGCGGCGCGCTGCGAGGGGTGCACCGATTCGATGCCCGCGCGGAACACCTCCGCGACGTACGCCGAGTACGTCAGCGTCAGCGCCGTGCCGCCGAGCAGCACCGGGTCGACGGTGACGCCCTGGAGCCGCAGCGCGGGGACGCCCAGGACCACGATCATCAGGTTGATGATCAGCGGCAGTCCGCGGAAGAAGTCCGTGTACGCGGCCGCCAGCACCCGCAGCGGGAAGAACAGCGGGCCGCGTAGGGTGCGGGCCACGGCGACGAGCATGCCGAGGACCAGCACGGCGGCGCCGCACACCAGCAGCAGCCGCAGGTTCAGCCAGAGCCCTTCCAGGACCCTGGGGAACGCCTCGCGCGCGTACTGCGGGCTGAAGAAGGTCTCCTTCGTGCGGGGCCAGCCGGGCGCGTGGACGACGAGCAGGTACAGGGCGGCCCCGGTGACCAGGGTCGACAGGGCGGCGATCGCCGTGGCGCGGCGGGCCCGGGCGCGCCGGTACCGCTCGCGCTCCAGCCGGCGCGGCGAGGGGACGTAGGGGGCGGCGGCCGGGCCCTCCTTGTCGTCCCCGCCGTCCGCGTCGCCCTTGCCGTGCCCGTCGTCGCGGCCCGCCTCGCCCGCGGTGACGGTCACTTGAGCACCGGGACGTCGACCGCGTCGGCCAGCCACCGCTGCTCGAGCTTCGCCAGGGTGCCGTCCTCGCGGAGCGCGTCCACGGCGTCCGTCACGCACGGGGTGAGCGCGCTGCCCTTGTCCAGCACCAACCCGAACTGCTCGGGGGCGCCGCCCCGGTTCTCGAACTGGCCGACGATCTCGGCGTCGGTCACCTCGGCGGCGGTGATGTAGAACGCGGTCGGCAGGTCGACCACGATCGCGTCGACCTGGCCGTTCCGCAGCGCGGACTTGGCCTGGTCGTTCCTGCCGTAGACGGCGGCGTCCCGGGCCGGCTTCACCACGTCCTCGATGTGGGCGAGGCTCGTCGTGCCGACCTGGGCGCCCAGCCTGAGGCCCTTGAGGTCCGCGACGCCCGTGGCCTTCGCGGCCTCGGAGTCCTTCAGCGCGACGACGGCCTGGCGCACGTCGTAGTAGCCGGAGGAGAAGTCCACGGCCTTCCTGCGCTCGTCGCTGACGGAGACCTGGTTGATGTCGAAGTCGAAGGTCTTCGCACCGGGCGCGAAGGCCTTGTTGAACGGCACGCTCTGCCAGACCACGGCGTCCTTCCCGAACCCGAGCTCCTCGGCCACGGCGTAGGCGACGGCCGCCTCGAAGCCCTCGCCGTTGGACGGCGCGTCGTCCTTGAACCACGGCTCGTAGGCGGGCCGGTCGGTGGCGACCGTCAGCTTGCCGGACGCCTTCGTGGGGAGCTTGCCCTCGGCGCACGAGGAGTCGGCCGAGCCGGAGGGCCCGTCGGCGGACGGGTCGGTCCCCGGCTGCGGGGCGCAGCCCGCCGCGGTCGCGAGGAGGGCGGCGGTGGCGCCGGCGAGGACGCGGTGCAGAACACGAGGGGCGAGAGGCATGGCGGGAGACTGGCAGCGACCTCCCCCGTTTGTCGAGGCCGCCCCGCGACAATCCGCATGCTGGGAACGGGTGTTACGGAACCATGAACGGCACGCCGCACGAGGCCACGGTGTCCGCGACGCGGTGGCCGGCACCGTCGGACGGCTCGTGCCGCACGGCGGTCACCACGTCCGCCGTGCCTGCCGCCCGAAGGCGATCCGCGGCGGTTCCGGCGGCTGGGTGGTGCCCGGCCGCAGCGGCAGGGCCAGCAGCATGCCGGCCAGGAAGCCCCCGACGTGGGCGAGGTACGCGACGGTGCCGGCGCCGGTGACGCCGCCGCCGGAGGAGTAGACGGCCTGGAGGGCGAACCACGCACCCAGGACGATCCAGGCCGGCAACCGGAGCGGGAGGAAGACCAGGAAGGGCACCAGGACCCAGACCCGGGCGCGGGGGTAGAGCACCAGATAGGCGCCGAGGACCCCGGCCACCGCCCCGGAGGCGCCGATCAGCGGGGTGGTGGAGGCCGCGTTGAGCAGGGCGTAGGCGTAGGCCGCCGCGTAGCCGCAGACCAGGTAGAACAGGGCGAACCGCCCGTGCCCCATCCGGTCCTCGACGTTGTCGCCGAAGATCCACAGGAACAGCATGTTGCCCAGCAGGTGCAGCCAGCCGCCGTGCAGGAACATCGCGGACAGCACGCTGAGCTCCGGCGACTTCTCGTACCCCGCGGGACGCACCACGCAGCCCGCGCCCCCCGGGCCGACGCCGGTCTCACCCGTCGGCACCAGGCGCGGCAGCCGATGGTGGATCAGTTCCTGGGGGACGGCCGCGAACCGGTCCAGGAACGCCTCCAGCCGGCACAGTTCGGCCAGCGGCACGTTCCCGGTGAGCGACCCGGTGGTGCCGGGCGTCAGGAGGAAGACGACGACGTTCGCGACGATCAGCGCGTACAGCACCCACGGAGTGCGTCGCGCCGGGTTGAGGTCGTGCACCGGGATCACCACGTGATCAGGGGTGCCCGCCGTCCCGCGGTTCAGACGTGACCCCGGGCGGACCTTCCCGGGACGGGGCCCTGCGCCGTCCGACCTCCCCGGGACGCGGCCCTGCGCCGTCCCGGTCAGACGTGGTGCGCCCGCACCGCCGCGGCCGCCTTGCGGGCCGCCACCAGCACCGGATCCCACACCGGCGAGAACGGCGGCGCGTAGCCCAGGTCCAGGGCCGTCATCTGCTCCACCGTCATCCCGGCGGTCAGGGCCACCGCCGCCACGTCCACCCGTTTGGCGGCACCTTCACGGCCCACGATCTGCACGCCGAGCAGCTTCCCGGTGCGCACCTCGGCCAGCATCTTCACGGTCATGGACGAGGCGCCCGGGTAGTAGCCGGCCCGGCTGGTCGACTCGATCGTCACGGCGTGGAAACGCATCCCGGCCCGCAGGGCGTCCTTCTCGCGCAGGCCGGTGCGGGCGATCTCCAGGTCGCACACCTTGCTGACGGCGGTGCCCACCACCCCCGGGAAGGTGGCGTAGCCGCCGCCGGCGTTGGCGCCGATCACCTGGCCGTGCTTGTTGGCGTGCGTGCCCAGCGCCACGTGCTGCTGCTGTCCGGAGACCAGGTTGAGCACCTCCACGCAGTCCCCGCCGGCCCAGATGTTCCGGTGGCCGCGGACCCGCATGCCCAGGTCGGTGAGGAGGCCGCCGCTCGCCCCGAGCGGGAGACCGGCGTCGCGCGCCAGGGTGGTCTCCGGCCGGACGCCGATGCCCAGCACCACCACGTCCGCCGGGAACTCCCGGTCCCCGGCCCGCACGGCGCGGACACGGCCGTCCTCGCCGGCGAGGACGGCCGTCACGTCCGTCTCGTTCACCATGGTGATGCCCAGGCCCTCCATGGCGGTGTGCACCTTGCGGCCCATGTCCGGGTCGAGGGTGGACATCGGCTCCTTGCCGCGGTTGACCACCGTCACCTCGAAGCCGTGGTTGATCAGTGCCTCGGCCATCTCGACGCCGATGTAGCCGGCGCCCACCACCACGGCGCGCCGCCCGCCGGCCCGCTCCAGGGAGTCGATCAGCGCCTGCCCGTCGTCCAGGGTCTGCACGCCGTGCACGCCCGGCAGCTCGATGCCGGGCAACGCCGGCCGCACCGGGGTGGCGCCGGTGGCGATCACCAGCTTGTCGTAGGCGGTCCAGGACTCCTCGCCGGTCGCCAGGTCCCGGGCGCGGACCCGGCCGCCGTCGACGTCGATCCCGGTGACCTCGGTGCGCATCCGCAGGTCGATGCCCCGGGCGCGGTGCTCGTCCGGCGAGCGGGCGATCAGCCGCTCGCGGTCGGGGACCGACCCGCCCACCCAGTAGGGGATGCCGCACGCGGAGTAGGAGGAGAAGTGACCCCGCTCGAAGGCGACGATCTCCAGCTCCTCGGGGCCCTTCATCCGGCGTGCCTGCGACGCGGCGGACATGCCCGCCGCGTCGCCGCCGATGACCACCAGTCGTTCCCGGTCCCGCCTCGCGCCGCTGCTCATGGGGCCAACGCTAGCGCCGTGCACGCGAGGGGGGTCGGACGGGCATGCCCCGAGGGGCGGCCCGCCCGGTTCAGGACCGGTCGGCGTCCCGCGCGCCGGCCTCCTCGGCCGGGGCCTCCTCGTCCCCGGACGGGGTCTCGGCCGAGGCGTTCCCGCCGGTGACCTCCCCGGCGCGCCCGCGCCGGCGCAGGCGCAGCCACTCGTCGTCCGCGCTGCGCCCGCGGCGGCGCAGGCGCAGCCACAGCCACAGCAGGGCGCCCAGCACCACGGCGAACGGCAGGACCGCGCCGACGACCAGGACGATCCAGTAGAGCGTGGTGACGAAGGCGTCCCAGCCGCCCTTGAGGGCGTCCAGGACACCGGGGTCCTCGTCCGCCCCGTCCTCGTCCTCGGCACGGTCGCTGTCGAAGAGGCTCAGGGTGACGGTCGCCAGCGAGGTCCGGTCCTTCAGCGACGCCTGACGCGACAGCAGCGAGTCCAGCTCGGCCTCGCGGGAGGCGAGTTCGCCCTCGAGGAGGACGACGTCCTCCAGCTCGGTCGCGTCGTCCATCAGCTTGCGCAGCCGCTCGACGGCGGCCCGCTGCGACTTCACCCGGCTCTCCACGTCCACGACCTGGTCGGTGACGTCCTCGGCCTGCGAGGAGCGGTAGGTGACCAGGCCGGTGCCCTTCAGGTCCCTCATCACCTCGTCGTACCGCTCCGAGGGGACGCGCAGCACGACCTCGGTGGAGTCGATGCGCCCGCCCTCGTACGAGTCGGTCTCCTCCCTCGCGACGAAGCCGCCGGCCGTCTCGGCGACCGACCGGACCTCCGCCAGGGCGTCGGGGACGTCCTTGACCCGGACCGAGAGCCGGGCGGTGCGGATGATGTGCGCGCTCTCCAGCGCCGGGCCGGAATCCTCGGCCCTGCCGCCCTTGTCGCCCTTGCCCGAGGTGTCGAAGGCCCCCGCCTCGGCCGCCTGCGGCCCGTCCGCGCCACGCGCCTGGGACTTGGCGTCGGCCTTCACCGAGCCCTCGTCGCCCCCGCTCCCCGCGCATCCGGCGAGGGCGAGCGAGGCGGCGAGGAGGATCGCTGCCGGAATTCTTGTCCTGCGGACCATGCGGATCATACGGATCATGGGGTCCCCCCGATACGAACGTGCTGCTCGGCCTGTGCTGTCGCTCCTTCGACGCCGGAGCACCCCGACGCGTTTGCCCCCGCAGGTCGCGATGCGGTCACGGTCCGGTCTCCGAACGGCAGGGCGGGGCCGGACACCGGGGGAGGTGAGCGGGGCCGGGCACCGGGGGAAACGGGCGGTTTGAGAGAGTGGACCCATGGCAACTGGGACCCCTCACGGCTCGGGCCGTTCCCCGCACGTCCTCGTGGTCGGAGCCGGTGTCGCCGGCCTGGCCGCCGCCCACCGGCTGCTGCGCCGCGGCGCCACGGTGACCGTGGCCGAGGCCTCCGGCCGCGTCGGCGGGAAGCTGCTGCCGGGCGAGATCGCCGGCGTCCGCGTCGACCTCGGCGCCGAGTCGCTCCTCGCCCGCCGCCCCGAGGCCGTGGAGCTCGCCCGGGAGGCCGGACTCGCCGACGATCTCCAGCCCCCGGCCACCGCCACCGCGGCGCTCTGGACCCGCGGCGCGCTGCGCCCGATGCCCAGGGGTCACGTGATGGGCGTCCCCGGCACCGCCGACGCGCTGGCCGGGGTGCTCTCCGAGGAGGGCCTGCGCCGCGTCGGGCAGGACGCCGAGCTGCCCCGCACCGAGGTCGGCGAGGACGTCGCCGTCGGGCAGTACGTGGCCGAGCGGCTGGGCCGCGAGGTCGTGGACCGCCTGATCGAGCCGCTGCTCGGCGGTGTCTACGCGGGCGACGCCTACCAGATCTCCATGCGGGCCGCCGTGCCCCAGTTGTTCGAAGTGGCCCGCACCCACACCTCGTTGACCGAGGGTGTGCGCGCCCTCCAGGAGAAGACGGCGGCCAACCCGAGCACCGGACCGGTCTTCGCCGGCATCGCCGGCGGCGTCGGCAGGCTGCCGCTCGCGGTCGCCGAGGCGGTGCGCTCGCGCGGCGGCGAGGTCCTGCTGAACGCCCCCGTCACCGGTCTGCGCCGGGACGCCGACGGCTGGCACGCGCTCGCCGGGGACCGCCCCGTGCGGGCCGACGCCGTGGTGGTCGCCGCCCCCGCCGCGGCCGCCGCCACGGTGCTGCGCGAGGTCGCGCCGCGGGCCGCCGTCGAGCTGGACGGCGTCGAGTACGCGTCGATGGCGCTGATCAGCCTCGCCTTCCGCCGCGCCGAGGCCGACGCCCAGCTCCCCGCGGGCAGCGGCTTCCTGGTGCCGCCGGTGGACGGCCGGACCATCAAGGCGTCCACCTTCGCCTCCCGCAAGTGGGGCTGGATCGCCGACGAGGACCCCGACGTGCTGGTCGTGCGGACCTCGGTCGGAAGGTACCGGGAGACCGCGATCCTGGGCCGTTCGGACCAGGAACTCGTCGACGTCTCACGGCATGATCTTCATGAGGCCACCGGGCTGACCGCCGAGCCGATCGCCACGACGGTCACCCGGTGGGACGACGGCCTGCCACAGTATCCGGTGGGTCACCACACCCGGGTCGCCCGGATCCGGGAACACGTCGCGGCCGTCCCCGGCCTCGCCGTCTGCGGCGCCGCCTACGACGGTGTCGGGGTGCCCGCCACCATCGCGAGCGCGTACGCCGCCGTCGACGCACTGAGCGCCGACCCGGTGCTCGGCCTCGGAACCGGAGAGTGAGAATAGGGTCATGAGTGACGAAGCTCCCGCCAAGATCCCCAACATCGGCAAGAAGGCGAAGGACCTCAACGAGGTCATCCGCTACACGCTGTGGTCCGTCTTCAAGCTGAAGGACGTGCTCCCCGAGGACCGGACCGGCTACGCCGACGAGGTCCAGGAGCTGTTCGACCAGCTCGCCGCCAAGGACGTCACGATCCGCGGCACCTACGACCTCTCCGGCCTGCGCGCCGACGCCGACGTCATGATCTGGTGGCACGCCGAGACCGCCGACCAGCTGCAGGAGGCCTACAACCTCTTCCGCCGCACCCGGCTGGGCCGCGCGCTCGACCCGGTCTGGTCGAACATGGCGCTGCACCGGCCCGCCGAGTTCAACCGCTCGCACATCCCGGCCTTCCTCGCCGACGAGGAGGCCCGCGACTACGTCTGCGTCTACCCGTTCGTCCGCTCCTACGAGTGGTACGTGCTGCCGGACGAGGAGCGCCGGGCGATGCTCGCCGAGCACGGCCAGATGGCCCGCGGCTTCGCGGACGTCCGCGCCAACACGGTCGCCTCGTTCGCGCTGGGCGACTACGAGTGGCTGCTCGCCTTCGAGGCCAACGACCTGCACCGGATCGTCGACCTGATGCGCCACCTGCGGGCCTCCAAGGCGCGGCTGCACGTCCGCGAGGAGATCCCCTTCTACACCGGCCGCCGCAAGAGCGTGGCCGAGCTGGTGGAGAGCCTGGCCTAGCCGCACGCCTGTCGCGGTCCGGCCGACGGCGCCGGCGGTCCCACCGACCGCCGGCGCCGTCGCCGTCGCCCTTTTCCGGCCGTCGCCCGTTCCCGGGTCGTCGCCCGTTCTCGGGCCGTCGCCCCTTGCCGGCCGTTGCTCGCTCTCCGGCCGTCGCTCGTTCTGCGGCCGTCGGCCTTTTCCGTCTACGTCCCCGCCCGGTGCCCTGGCCCGGCTCCCGTCCCGGCTCCCGTTCCGGCTGCCGTCGGCATGTGGGGCGGGTGCGGCCTGGGCGCGGGGTGCGGAGCGCAGTCGGCCCGGCCGCCCGCGGGCAGGCGTCCGCGCAGCAGGTAGTCGAGCAGCCGGGCCTGGACGCAGGTGTTGCGCCCGCCCGCCAGTCCGTGCGAGCCCGCGGCCCGCTCGGTCACCAGCCCCGCCCCGGCGAGACGGTCCCGCAGCTCCCGGGCGCCCCGGTAGGGGGCCGCGGCGTCCCGCTCCGCCGCCAGCACCAGCACCGGCGGCAGCTCGCCGGGGGCGGTGCGCACGTCCCGCGGACGCCGCCCGGCACCCTTCCAGTACGCGCACGGCAGGTCGGCCCAGACGTTGTCCCAGGTCGCGAAGGGCGCGGTGCGGGCCAGGCGGGTGGCGTCGGCGTCCCAGACCCTCCAGTCGGCGGGCCAGGGCGCGTCGTTGCAGAGAACCGCCGTACGCACCGCCCTGGTGTTCTCCGCCGCGGCCGCCCGCTCGGTCCGGGCGCCGGCGTCCGGGGGCGGGCCCGCCTGGGCCAGCAACTGCCGCGCGTCGCCGCGCGCGTAGTCCGCGAGGGCCCGGGCGCGGTGCGGCCAGAAGTCGTCGAACTGCGCCGCGGTGACCATCGCCCGGTGCAACTGCCCCGGACCGACCGTCCCGTCGGCCGGCTCCCGCGCCAGCCGGGCGGCCAGCCGGTCGTAGGCGCGGCCCACGGCCCCGGCGTCCGGCCCGAGGCCGTAGACGTCGTCGTGCCGTGCCACCCAGGCGCGGAAGTCCGCCCAGCGCGTCTCGAAGGCCGCGGACCGGCCGAGACCGACCTGGTACCACGGGCGCGCGGGGCCCGGGCCCACCGGGGAGTCCAGGACCATCCGGCGGACCCGGTGCGGGAACAGGTCGGCGTACAGGGCGCCGAGGTAGCCGCCGTACGCGACGCCCAGGAAGGTCAGCCGGCGCTCGCCCAGCGCGGCCCGCAGGACCTCGAGGTCGCGGGCGTTGTCGAGCGAGCCGTGGTGACGCAGCGTGGATCCCGCGCGGCGCGCGCAGGACTCGGCGTACTCCTCGGCCTCGGCGCGGCGTTCGCTCTTGTACTCCGCCGACGGGTGTGCGGGCGCCCGGCGCGGGCCGGTCGGGGCCTTCGCGGGATCTGCGCAGTACAGGGGCGCCGACCGGCCCACGCCGCGTGGGGCGTAGCCGACCAGGTCGTACGCCTCGGCCAGTTCCCGCCACTCGGGCATCAGGGAGACGGCGGGGAAGGACATGCCGGAGACGCCGGGTCCGCCCGGGTGGAACACCAGGGCGCCCTGACGGGGCACGGGGCGCGGTCCGGCACCGGGGCTCGCGTTGCCGGGGGCTCCGTCGTCGGGGCGGCCGCCGGTCGCGAGGGTGCGGCTGACGGTGAGGCGGACGGACGGGCCCCCGGGGCGGGCGTAGTCCAGGGGCACGGCGACGCTCCCGCACCGGGCCCTGCCCGGCATCGCGTCCTGCCCGGTGCACCGGCCCCAGCGGATGCCCTCCCGCGCGGCTCGCGCGGCGGCCTCCGCCACCCCGCGTTCCTCGGCCGCGACGCCCCGGGAGCCGGCTCCACCGGGCCGCCCGGCGGAGTCGGGCTGCGGCGGAGCGGCGGCGGCACCCAGCGAGACCAGCGCCGAGGTGGCGGCGAACGCGACGAGTCGGCGCATGAGGTGTCCCTTCGGGCAAACGGTCCCTTGAGGGATGTTTCGCCCGCAACCCCTGCGGCGGCAAGCGCGCCGCGCCGAGTGGCAGGTGGTGCGGGAGAGGGGCCCGTGCCGATGACCGGTCCTCAGGAAGCAAAAATCATGACCACCAGGCAGAAAGGAAGGCCCAGCAGCAGTGCCGCGTACAGCCAACCGGCACGGGCCGTTGTCCTGCGCGCGATCAAGAAGCACAGCAGTGCCACGGGCAACGCATAGACGACGTAGAGGAACAGGACTATATGGCCGAAGGCCGTACCCATTTCTGTGTCCTTTCGCAAGCCGGTCCGAGGCCCAGCGCGGGCCTCGGACCGGTGTCTCACTTCTTCAGCGTCTGCGGTGCCGCGGTCTCACGGCGTGAAGTGCTCCTTGTACACGATCCCTGGAGCGTCGCAGTGGAAGACACTGTTCGGCCGTTCGCCCGGTCCGTCTCCGATCAGCGGAACGGGAGGGTCGATGCCCCAAGGGTTACCACTGCTTCCACGGTCTCTGACATGACAGTCTCCATAGGCGTTGGGGTCGAGGATCGGCAGCGCGCCGAAACTCTTCCAGTTACCGCCGTGGATCCTGCCACTGGACGGACGCCCGAGGTTGTCGGTCATCCTGTCGTCGACGTACAGGTAGAGGTCGGGCATGTGGCTCTGGAAGACGATGCCGTTGCGGGGCGTCGCCTCGATGTTCTCCTCGACGTGCGACGGCCTGACACTTCCATCCGCACAGAACTCGGCTGCGATGTCCTGCCAGATGGGCGGAGCGTTGCCGATCAGAGTGCCGAAGGTGTTGGTGTCACCGCTGTTCTTGAAGAACAACGCATAGACCTCGTCGGCGAAGGTGCGAACACCGATGTTGGTCTCCAGATGATTCCTCACCCGGTCGGCCCATGCCTTGACATTGTCGTTGACGTGCCGATTGGCGACCATCGGCCTGTATCCGTGGACTCCGCCGCCGACGGCGCGGATGTTCACGCAGGTGTTGTCCGCGTTGAAATGGGCTCCCCGCATGTGGGGGAAGTAGGCCTGTCCCGGAGTGTCTCCGTCCGCGAAGGGTTGGGCCAGTTCGTCGCGGCCGTACTCCAGCGCGTCGTAGGTCATGTAGTCGATCTTCGGCTTCGGGATGCCGTAGTCGTCCTCGATCGCCTCCATGATCTCCGTCACGAAGTGCGGCAGATGCGCGTTGCCCACCCGGACCCGATGGCCTGACGACTGGCTGCCCTGGATGATCTTCCCCGTGGAGTCGTCCACGATGAAGCTGACGTCCACCTCGCTCTTGATCTTGTAGCTGTTCTCGTCCTGCAGGGCGACGCTGGCCGGCTGTGCCGGATCGGGCCGCTTGTTGGACATGGCCATCCAGACCGGGATCGACATGGCCGGCGCCGATCCGTCGGAGCGTGGCGTATGACCGCCGGCCACAATGTCGTCGTACCACCTCTTCGCAGCGTCGTACGTCCTCTGACCGCTGCACTCTCCCACCGCCGTGGCGGTGGGACACCGGGCGGCCCCGGTTATGCCCATGGTGTCCGCCTCGGTATTGCTCCACAGGCGGCCCTTGTAGGACAGGCCGATGCCCCAGTCGTACAACGTCCTCATGGTGCGCAGCGGTGTGTACATCAACTCCAGCATGTTGGAGTCGAGATTCTGGTTCGGGTCGAAGATCGCGGCCGCGGTGAGGGAACGCTCCACGTACCGCCCCGAGATCGGTTCGACAGCGACCGCGTCGTAGGCAACGTCCTTCTCCCCGGTGCCGTCCGGGGTGATGGTGGACAGACTCACCTTGGGTTTGCCGTTGAACATGAAGGCGCCGATGGAGACCCACCGGTTGCTGCTGCCGTTCTGGTCGAGCGTGCGCGACTTGACGCCCTTCGAGGTCTGCACCTGGTATTTGGCGTACTTCGCCTGGGCCCCGTGGTCCGGCAGGTGCACCCAGATCCTGGCCGGCCCGTTGACGGCCTCGTTCAGCGTCCACGAGGCGGTCATCTTCAGGCGCTGCCCCTTGTCGTCGTCACTTCGGGTGTGCCCGAAGTAGAAGTGGCCGCCGAAGCCGGCGCCGAGTTGGTGCAGGTCGACCTTCGAGGGCCAGACCGGTGTCTGCGTTCCGTCATGGGCCGATCCGTACTCGCCGTCACCGAAATCGATGGAGAAGGTGCCCGCGTTGGTCCAGTCGGTGTTGCCGCAACCCGGTCGCACACTTGGCGTGCCCTGTGGTACGTCATCGATGATCTTCGCGCCGGACGGCAGCCCGGAGCGCGAGCACTTGGGCGGATAGGCGGTGCCGTCGGCCTGTTCGGCGTCGTAGTCGGGGGAGGTGAAGCGGAAGAACTCGTTGCCGCACGAGTAGGAGCAGTCCGTCTTCCAGGAGACGGACTGGTGCCACCAGCAGTGGTAGTCACTCCGCGTGCACGGCCCCTGTCCGACCTCGTTCTCCGCGCCGTCACTGATCTTCGACGGCTCGCACGCGTTGTAAGGGCCGCAGAACAGGTCCTCCGGCGGCTTCACCTTGGCCCGGTTCTGGAGCGCGGACCCGTCGATGGTGGCGTCCCCGGTCTTGCCGTTCCACCAGGCGGCGCGGAACGCGGCCACCATGGTGCCCGGCGACTCCAGATAGGCCGGCGGGTGCGCGGCAAAGCCCAGCACCTTCTCAGGGTAGGGCCAGTGCTGCGGACGGGCGGCAGCCGAGGCGTCCTCGTTGCCGAGCCGGTCCTCCATGAAGGGAGTACGGCCGGCGTCCCATTCGGGGTTGGCCGGGTTGTTGGTCCAGCCCACACCCCAGGGCTCGTTGCCGTTGACGTTCGGGTAGAAGCCGGAATTGTACGCCCACAGGGCGAAGAACCAGTTCTCCAGCTTGCTCGGATCACCGTCGTGCACGACCATCTGGGCGCGACGGGTCTCGTTCCATTTCGACACCAGGATCTGCAGACC
Source organism: Streptomyces fragilis (assembly GCF_003112515.1). Taxonomy (GTDB): domain Bacteria; phylum Actinomycetota; class Actinomycetes; order Streptomycetales; family Streptomycetaceae; genus Streptomyces; species Streptomyces fragilis. The sequence goes on from NZ_BEVZ01000002.1 coordinate 520,330, forward strand.
GGCGGCTATGTTGGCCGCGTAGTCCAGAGCCACGGCGCGCTGCATCTGGTAGTCCCAGGCGGACCCGCCCTTGCCGTGCTCCCTGCCGCTCAAGCGCATGTGGTCGGTCACCTGGGTGACGCCGTATCCACAATCGGCCTCCGACCAGTCGACGTTCCAGTCGTTCGCCGTGTTGCCGTCGTAATAGTCGATGCCGTAGTAGTTGCCGATCAGCGGGTTGCCCGTCACGCCAGGAACCGCGGAGCGCGCGGCCTGCCACATGTTCGACTCCTGGGCGGTGACACCCAGCATCACCTGCGCGGGAACCCGGCCCCCGTCCACGAGTTGGGGATTGGAGAAAAGAGTCTGAGGCGCGTAGGCCGGCATCCCCAGGTTCTTCCAGTTCGCCGCCCGAGAGGCGCCGATGTTCAGCTTGCCGGTGATCGCCTTGTTGACCGCCCACTCCACCTGCCGCGGCTTGGGTTGCATCGCCTGATTGCGCGGATCGCTGCGCGGTACGGAGCAGGTGCGTTCGGACTCCACGATCTCGGTACTGCTACCGGCGGTTGCCGACGCGGTCCGCTGGGCTCCCTCGACGGTCTTGCGGTCCGTCTTCCCGCTCTCGAGCGCCGGAGACCGGACACGGGAGGACTCCCAGCCCTGCGACCTCTCCTTCATGGGGAGGACGGTGAAGTCCACTCCCTTCCCGCTGTCCCGGACGGTGACGTCGAGGTTCACCGATCGCGCGGCTGTCGCGGTCTCGGGATGCAGGTACTTCGGGGAGCCCTTGCCGTCCGCCCACACGGTGCGTTGCACCACCACCTCTCCGCGCGTGGACAGCACCGCGTCCTTCCTTGCGTGAGGCAGGTGCATGACACTGGCGGGGAGTTCTCCCTCCGGCTTCACGGAGCCGGTGAGGTACACCTGCCCACCGCGCCGTGTCAGACCGGTGTCCGCCAGCGGACCCTTACCGAGCCGACTGACCTTCTCGTCCGCCCACCGCTGCACCAGAGCGGTCTCCTGCTGCTTCAGGCTGTCGCGCTGCACCCGCTCCAGATAGACGTAGCCGCCCTGCCGGTCCTTGGCGATGCGGTAAGGCACGGTGCGGGCCGTCACCAGCCTCTTCTTGGCGCCGTGTTCGTCGATCTCGACCAGATCGCGCCCCGCGGCACCGACGACGGTTCCGTTTCCGGCCGGCGCCGACGAGGTGATCTGACCGTCGACCGTGACCGGTGGACTCGTCTTCCCCGTCTCCGTGTTCACCCGGACGAGCCTGGTCCGGTGCTTGTCCTCACCCGGCGATTGAGTGAGGACTGCCTCCTCACCCGTACCGCAGCCCGGGTTGTAGTACGACAGTGAAGCGTTGACCTTGAGTTTGGTCACCACGCCTGAGGTCAGGTCGACCACGGCCGTGAACCCGCCCCGTGCCAGCAGTCTCGGCTCGTTGGTGAACGTACGCGGCGCGTAGACCACCACAGCCCTCTTGCCGGAACCGGTGACACAGACGTTGCCGATCCACTGGTCGGCGTCGAAGCCCGGCTCCGCAAGTGATGCGAGCGTCTTCCAGGAGTAGCCGCTCTTCTCGGTCGCCGTCAGCAGATGAAAGCCCTGGGCGTCACCCGTCGTGGTCCACGCGACGTCCGACGACTGCCGGTAGTTCTCCCCCAGTAACTCCTCACGCTCCTGCGGCGGCACCTCGCTTCGGTCAGCCGTCCCCTCGGAGCCTTCCGCCGCGGTGGTCCGTGCCGGTTCGGGCGCGGCACTCCATGCCGCACCACCGAGTAATCCTGACAGCGCTCCGCTGGCCGTCGTGACAGCCAGCCATGCTTTCCATCTTCGCGGTTTCATGCACCTCTCGACTTTCTCTTCTGCGGTGAACTCTCACTCGACCGCTGCAGCGCTCGTGCGGCGTGCGTGGGGGAAAGCCGGGCCTCCTGGCGGCAGTCGGTCCCGCCGTACGAACGGACTCTTCGTATGCGAAGCAGACCAAGGAATGTGCGCCCGCCAGGAGGCCCGTGCCTCCGCCTTCCGCCCAGGAGCGATCAGTAACGGTCGGCGGAGGCGTTCTCGTTCTTGAGGGAGGAGACGAGGTTCTGGGAAGGCCAGTGAGTTCCGCAGTCCGGAAGGAAGGCCTGGCTGATACCGCCGTAACCCGAGTTGAAGTAGACGCGGTGCGTGGCGGAGCATTCCGCGTTGGCGCCCGACGCCGCGTTGTTCTTCACGGCTTCACCGCCGCCTTCTCCACGGCAGAGTCCGGCCAGACCGGTGCCCGCGTCGTTGAGTTCGCCGTGACGGAAGACGTACCGGACGAGCGTCGCGCCATTGGGGGAGTACCCGTAGTAGTCGGGCACGTCCTGGTTGGAGACGAAGCACGCGTCCAATCCGACCCAGGTGGTCTCACCCCTGCTGCCCCAGTTCAACTGGAAGCAGTACGTGTTGTTCGACGAGGTGCAGACGTCCGACACGTAGGACGTCGCCGCCGACGCGGGTGTGATGAAGGCGCCCGACAGGGCCGTGACTGCCGCCGCGACGAAAGCGGCGGCCTTTCCGGTGCGCTTCATCGGACACCCTCCTCGTACATCTGGCGAGCCTTGTTCGCCGTCCTGTCCTTCGCGGCCTTCTCCTTGCTGATCTTCAGCGAGTTCTTCTTGATTCCTTCCACCTGCTCCGCCCGTTCGGCGGAGCTCCAGATGCCGATCAGATCGGTCTCCTTCTTGCACTCGACGTCGGCCACCGCGTGCTCGATCTCCTCCGCGCCGGGGGTGGGGGCGGAGATCGAGATTCCCGGTGCGTCGATGTCTTCGAGGGGGTGATCCCTCTTGTAGCCCTTCTTCTTCATGCAGGAGGACCACTCGGTGATCGCCTTGACGACTTCCGGCCTTTCCTGCGCCTGGTCGAAGGACTCGAGGCTGAGGCGTAGCGCTTCGGGAGTCACCGGGGGAGGCAGCATGCGGCGTACCTCTTCGCGGCAGCCGCCGTTCGGTACGGTCTGCCCCTGATAGGCGCCGTCCTCGAGCTCGGCTCCCTTGCCGGTGAAGACCGAGGTCTCGGCTCCGGGTGCCGGCTCCCAGTGGGGAGGTTCCGGCACGTCGTCCGGGAGGTGATAACCGAACTCGGCGGCGGAAACCGGGTCCGAAAGGCCGTAACGGCGCCCCAACGCCGCGTTCGTCTGCGCGGCTACGGTGCGCTCGTCGACGCGGGGAGGGCCGAAGTCCTCGAATCCGTAGCGCGCCATGCACGTGCGCCATTCGTCCTGGACCGCCACCTGCCAGGTGTAGTTCTCCAAAGGACTGGAGACGTACTCGTCCAGAGGAAGGGCGAGTCCCTTGGCCAGACCTCGCGTGGGTGTGAGCGGAAGTGCGCCGAGAGCCGGCCGTTTCGCCGTGGGCGCCTGGTTCCCGGCGGATTGGGGGGCGGCGTCCGATGCCCCATGACTTCCGTATCCGGCGACGAGAGCCGTCACCAGGGCGGCGGCTCCGGCGAAGCCGGCCGTCGCTCTGGTGGCTAATTTCCTACCGATCCTGCTGTCCAATGCGTTCACTCCTCCGGAGTTGCGGTGTGCGCGGGCAGCGCTGAGCCCGGGTGCGTCACGAGATCGGCCGATCGGCAGCACGCTGTGACACGACCCGTGAGCCCGGCGTGATGATCCTGTGGTCGAGGAGCGGCAAAGTCAACTGCTGTATTCACTTGTGGCTACTAAGGAATCCATGGATCATGGCCCGGGGCGACACGAAGTCCAGGGCGTGATGACAGGTGTGCACCACCCGGACCGGGGGAGGGGTCATGGCACGCAGGGCTGTCGTCATCGGGGCGGGGCTGGGCGGGTTGCTGAGCGCGGTGGCTCTCATCGGCCACGTCGACGAGATCGTCGTGGTGGAACGCGACGAGCTGCCGGACGCACCTGCCGCGAGGAGAGGTCTGCCCCAAGGACGGCACGCGCACATTCTGCTGCCGAGCGGGCGGGAGGCGATCGAGGCCCTGCTCCCCGGTCTGGACCTGCGGCAGGAGGTGCTGGAGGCAGGAGGCCGCGAGATCTCCCTGTTGTCCGACGCCGTGATGACCGGTCCCGCCGGCTGGTTCCGGCGCTGGCCAGGGAGGAGCCACCGCCTCCTCACCTGCAGCCGGGACTTCCTCGACTGGACGATCAGGCGTCGCGTGCTGGCACACCCCACGGTCAGGCTCCGCAGGGCGACCGTCACCGGTCTCTCGGGCGGCGCGGACAGGGTCGAGGGGGTCCGTACAGGTGCCGTCACGCAGCCGGCCGACCTCGTCGTGGACGCGAGCGGGCGAGGCTCCCGGGTCACGCACTGGCTCAGCCGTCCGGGAACCACCACGATCCCTGCGCGTGTGGTCGATGCGGGTCTGGTCTACGCGAGTCGCGTCTACCGTGTCCCTGCCGGGGCCGAGGACTTCCCCCTGGTCCTGCTGCAGGCCCGCCCGGACCCGACAGCACCGAGCAGGTCCGCCGCCCTCGTCCCCGTCGAGGGGGGTAGATGGATCGTGAGCCTGAGCGGCAGCCGGGGCGGGGAGCCCCCCGCGGCGGCGGAGGACTTCGTCTCCTTCGCCCTGCGCCTGCGCCACCCCTTGGTGGGTCAGGTGATCTCAGGTGCCGTGCCGCTGTCCCGGGTGTCTCTGACCCGCAGTACGCGCAACGGGCGGCGCTACTACGAGAGGGCCGCGCACTGGCCGGACGGCCTGGTCGTGCTGGGTGACGCCGTGGCCTCCTTCAACCCGGTCTACGGCCAGGGGATGAGCGTGGCGGCGCTGAGCGCCCGGGCGCTGATGAGGCACGTCACGCAAGGAGACATCGGGAAGCGGGGATTCGCCCGCCGGGTGCAGCGCGCGATCGGCAGGGAGGTGGACGCGGCCTGGGCTCTCAGCACCTCTCAGGATCGGTGGGTTCCGGCCGTCAGGGGCGACGGACCGTCGCTGTTCGACCGCCTGCTGGCGGGTTACACCGGCCGCATGGCTCGTGTGGCGACCAGCTCGTCCCGGGTGTCCGCGGCCATGTGCGACGTCACCACCCTGCGGGCGAAGGGCACGAGCCTGCTACGTCCGTCCCTGCTGGCCGCCACCGTCGCCGGTCCACGGCTCCCGCCGCTCGACGGACCGCCGCTGACCGAGCACGAATGGTCGGTGGTGCGAAGCCTGGACCGGACGGCCCGGCGTGGAGGAGGGTGATCCAGCGCCCCGATGCGTGCGGATGCCGGCCATCCGCCCCGTCAGTGCTCTCGCGATGTCCACCAGGTCACCGGTCACCGTCGGCGTCTCGGGGTGCGCAGGGGGGCCCGGCGACACCGGCGGCTGTGCTCGGCGGCACCTCGCAACGGCGGCCAGGATCATCGCCGCGTCGGCCCACGCGGTGGCCTCGGCAGCACTCGCCCCGCGGGCCAGGGCGGTGGCTCGAGCCTCCTCACGGACGTCTGCTGCGAAGTAGCCGCGGCAGGCGACCAGACGGTCGTATATGTAGGTCTGCCGCTCGGTGAGGCGCAGGCGGACGGCGGGGCGCCACGGTGACATCGGCAGCGGCGGCGGGCTCGTCGCGGTAGGTACGGTGCTCACGGCCCGAGCCAGTGGAGCGAGCCGGAAGTAGCGCACGGCCTCCTTCCCGCTACGGGCCACCAGGGGAAAGAGGATGCCCGTCCACCCGAGGGCGGCACCGGGCACGATCACCGCACGAGCCACGTCCACGAGGGTGTCCCATGACTGGCCCGCCCATCGCCCGGCGACCGCCAGGGCCATCATCAGGTCATATCCGATCAGATGCGTCAGGTAGCCGGCCGACAAGATCCTCAGTCCTGGCCGGAGAGCGTCGTGCACCTGCGCGGACCACCGCCAGCACATGCGGCTGACGACCGCGGACGCCAGGGCGTGCGCCGCCAGGTACAGGACCAGCATCTCCCTGATGCAGGGAGTCGCGGCGTAGTGGAGATCGAAGTCCGTCGTCTTCTCCACCGGAGCACGGCCTGCCGCGAACAGCAGGACCATGAGGACGCAGACGGAGCCGTAGGCGGCGGCCGTCGTCCGCACCAGCCGGCGCACCCGTTCCTCCGGTCCTCCGCGCCAGTGGAGAACCAGCATGATCGAGAAGCCGGAGAACATGGTCAGCAGGACGTAGACGACGGGAGCTGCGAAGTTGTCGACCCCGGTCCGGGCGTTGAGCCACCTGATGGACGGTTGGGCGGTGGCGCACAGCACGCCCCCGGCGGTGACCAGCAGCGCCCACGTGAGAAGGAGCAGCTTGTCGCGGCCCCTGGTCCGGGCGACGGCGGGCACTTTCAGGACGCCGGCCGTGAGCAGCAGAGCCCCGGACAGGTACATGGCGCCGGTGGTCATCGGCGTCGCCTCCGACTGGTGCGCACGGAGCGGGTCCTTGGCCTGGCAGTGATCATCTACGGTGCCGCCGGGCTACTTGAGGAAGACGTCACGCAGCGCGTCGCCGCTGAGCGCGGTGACAGGGGCGACGGGCCGTGCGGGGAAAGCCCGGATGATCAGAGTCGCGCGCACCGCCTCCGACAGCTGCACCAGAGCGGGCTCCTCGAGGGGCACGCTCCCCCGATGCCCGGCGGGAACGACCTCGCGGTCAGGGCGGGTCGCGTGGGTCACCATGGCGGCAGCGGCGAAGATCTCGGCGCGCCGTGGATCGAGACCCGCCTCGCACAGCTCCTGGTGGACCCGGCTGCGTACGCGGTCGTCCAGATGGTCCCCCAGACGGTGGAGGGCGTCATGGATGGCGCTCACGCGCCGTGCGAGGTGGAGGTTGACGTCCAGCGCCGAGATGCCGCCCAGGCGGACGGCGCAGCGGCCGCCGTCCGCCACCACCAGGCGGTACAGCGGTCCCAGGGCGCGAGCCACGCGCAGGCTGTCGAGCCGGCGGCCCAGCGCGGGAAGGACGTAGCCCATCATGACGAAGCCCGCCCCCGCCGCGACGAGCGAGGGCGCTACCTGGGTGCTCAGCGCGTCCCAGGCGTGGCCGCTCCAACGGCCGCTCACCGCTATCAGTTTGCAGACGCTGTAGCCGGTCACGCTGGCCCAGCCGACGGCGAGGAAGAGGAGGGACCCGCGTACCCAGCCTCCGGCCGCGCGGGACCACTTGACGCAGAGAACACAGGTCGTCGAAGCGGCGGCGAGGTGGGCCGAGAGGTACAGCACGATCAACTCCCTGATGGCGGGAGTCGTGGAGTAGTAGGTGTCGAAGTCCGTGGGACGCGCCACCGGAGCCTCGCCGGCGGCGAACAGACTGAACAACGCGACCGCCACCGCCACGTACGCCGTCCCGCACGCGCGGATCGCCCGACGAGCGCGGTGGGTGGATCCGCCGTACCACCGGATCATCAGTGACAGGGACGCGGCGCTGAAGGCCATCATCGCGCTGTAGGTCAGGGGCGCCGCGGCGTTCGGCACGGATGTGATCCTGTTGATGACGGCAATGGTCGGTGGCGCGGCCAGGGCGAAGCAGCAGCTGCCCAGAAGCGCCACGCTGGCGATGGAGCGTCTCAGCGGGTCCTGCCGCAGGGCCCTCACCCCGGGCCACTGGGCCGCCACGCCCGCCAGGAGCACCGCCGCCGCGCCGTAGAAGATCCATGACTCCATGTCAGGTCCACGAGCCAGGGCCGACCGAGTCCTGGATGCGCCATCCGACGTCATGGCCGGGGCGGTGGTGTTGCATCCGCAGCAGCCGCAGGTCGGTGGCGAAGCGGAGCCCGAACGCCTCCGCCTCCGCCTCCTGTTCCTGGTGGAAGTCGCTGCGGGCCATGACGGATAAGTGCTCGTGTCGCGGACCCGCGAGTCGCAGGGCGGCCACGGCCGAGTGCAGCGCCCGGTGCGCGTCGGACCGAGCGGCTGCCCGCAGTCCCGTCGCGGTGTGCACGCCCTCATGTCCGCGCAGCATGTGCCATATCTCGTGTCCGAGGATCACGTCCTCGTGCTCCCGCCCCGCGGCATCGCGCCGCACGGCTATGACGTCCATGTCGGGCAGGTTGAGCCACAGGCCGCTGACGGTCTCCGGGGGGAAGTCGGCGCGTCGCAGGACGACGGGGCGGTCCCGCATCCGGCTCAGGACGACCGCCAGGGCCTCGAAGAGATCGTCGTCCGAGGACCCCGATCGCCGTACGCCGCGGATCAGCGTGGAGCTCACCCGGTTCATCTCCCGGACGCGGCTCTTCACGCCGTTCCGTCCGACCCGGCGCCCCCATGACCACGGGTTGCTGCGGCGCCCGTCGGACGGCGGCCGATGTGCGGAGTTCACGGGCGTCGAAGCTCCTCTCGGACCTGCGCTTCCAGGGTGGCCACGAAGCCCTCGACGAGCCGCCACTTGTCATCGGGCAGAGCCGCTGCCGACCGGAGCGTCACCGCGCGTCGGTGCGTGAAGGCCTCCTCGCCGGCCTCTCGCTGCAGGGCGGCCAGCACCGGCTGCAGTGCCTGGTCGAGGGCCATCTCGGGGGCGGCCGAGAGCCACCCGTTCTCCGCTCCGAAGAAGAAGCGTTCGACGCCGGCCTGCGTGCTGGCCAGGGGTCCGCCGGTGCGACGGTGCTCGGTGTTCCGTCTGCGCACCAGGTTGGACAGTGACGCCTTGGTCGCTCCGAAGCTCCTGGCGATCTCCTCGTACGAGTAGCGCCGTCCGTCGGGTCGCCGCCGGGTGTCGCGCAGGTGCTCGAAGCGCCGGATGATCCGGTCCGTGACGGACTCCTCGGGCGGCGTCCGGCCGGCGAGGAGCGCCTCGACGACGTCGACGGGGACACCGCTGGTCACCGACAGCTGGGCGGTGTCCAGGACGTCGTCCCGGCTCCTGTCTCCGAGGAGGCCATCGATGCCTGCCAACGTGTCGGCCAGCATCTGACGTGGATTCTGCACCGGCGGGACTCCAGGGGAAGCAAGGACGACTGGGTAACGCGACGATAGCCCTGACGCCACCGGCTGGCCATGGACCCGGGCATCACCGGTGGCCGCGGAAGGCCACAGCAGTTGACTTCACCTCTCACCCACGTGCGGAATCCTTACGCCAGGCTACCGGAGGACCTCGGAGCGTCGCGGGTGCGGTCCGGTGGAGGGCCGCGGGCCGCCCCGACGTGGCAGCTCCGGGAGAGGCCCGCGGTACCGCGATCCGCAGGTGGCTGCGCGGCCGTGGCACGTGGAGGTGGGCGCGTCGTCGGCCTGCCCGCCGGTCGGGACGAACGCCGGCGGGCGACAGCGGCCGTCGGCCGTGAGGTGCATTCCTGGTGGCCGGGTCTCCGCGGGACCGGCCGACGGCAGGGCCGGCCGGCCGTGCCGTCGGCCGCCCACGGCGCCGGCCGTCGCCGGGAAGGTGCCGCCCCGGCGAGCAAGGGCTTCAGGCGGTGGTGGGATTGCCTTGGCGTGCGGCGAGCGCGGCGTCGGCGCTGGGATGGGCGGGCAGGAAGGTGTCCATTCCGGTGACGCTGAGCAGGCGGCCCAGCCGGTCGGGGATGGCCGCCAGGGTCAGGGAGCCGTCGGCGTCCTTGGCGCAGCGCCAGATGCCGATGAGGGCACCCAGGCCGGAGGAGTCGCAGAAGGTGACGCTCGCCAGGTCGGCGACCAGGTCGGCGTGGCCCTTCGCGATGAGTTCCAGGGCGCGGGCCCGCACGGCGGGTGCGGTGGTGATGTCGAAGTCGCCGGACAGGGCGATCACGGCCAGGGTGCCGTCGATGTGCGGGACGTCGATGTGGAATGCGGCGGTCATGGGCGTCGGTTCTCCTGCCCGACGGGGGCGTCGGCGGCCGGGGCAGCGGCGCTGTGGGCGGTGGTGGTGATGCCTGCGGGAGCGGCATCGGGAGTGGGAACGGACAGGGCCAGCAGGGCCACGTCGTCGCGTTCGGTGTTGGGCAGGGTGTCCAGGAGCGCGACGGTGTCGTCGATCAGACGGCCGGCACCGACCGGTGCCGGCCGCCGGGCGAGGAAGTCGGTCAGGCCCGTGTCGGCGAGCATGTGGCCGTCGGTGGTGCGTGCCTCGGTCAGCCCGTCGGTGTAGAGGAGCAGTCCCTGGCCGGGCGCCAGGTGCAGGGTGCGTGAGGCGAAGGCGGCTTCGGCGAACGCGCCGACCAGCATGCCGCCCTTGGCGCGGACCGCCTCCACCCGTACGCCGCCGTCCTCGGTGGGGCTCAGGTGGTAGGCGGGCGGGTGGCCGCCGGTGGCCAGCGTGACCGTGAAACCGCCGTCCGGCGCGGGATCGAGCAGGCCGAAGATGGCGGTGCAGAACCGGGTACCGACCGCCGCGTCCAGCAGCAGCGCGGTGTTCAGGGCCTTGAGCGCGGCCGTGGGGTCGGCGTCGACGAGGGCTGCGGCCCGTAGCGTGTAGCGGGTCAGTGAGGTGACCGAGGCGGCTTCGGCGCCCTTGCCGCACACATCGCCCAGGAAGAACGCCCACCGGCCGCCGTCGACGGGGAAGACGTCGTAGAAGTCACCGCCCACTTCCTGCGGGGAAGCGGTCTTGTAATGGCAGGCCAGCTCCAGCCCGGGCACCGCGGGCAGAGTGGGAGGCACCAGGGTGCGCTGCAGGGTGGAGGCGAACGCGGCGATGGCCGCCTTGTCCCGCTCCGCCCGCTGCCGGGCCTCTTCCTCCGCCTGGCGCTTCTCCTGCTCGGCGCGTACGACGTGCAGCGCGGACAGCCGCAGCTCCAGCTGGTCACGCACCACCGCCGCCAGGTCCGCCAGCGTCGCCGAATCCGCCTCGCTGATCTCGCGGGGGCGGGTGTCGAGGACGTTGACCGTGCCCAGCCGGTACCCGTCGGCGGTGATGATCGGAGCGGCGGCGTAGAACCGCACCCCCATCGGGCCGGCGACCAGCGGATTGGAGCAGGCGACCGGATCGAGCAGGGTGTCGGGGATGACGGTGGGGTCATCGGTCAGAACCGCCGAGGCGCACAGGCCCGGGTCGCGGCCGATCTCGGTGACGCCTTCCAGACCGTGCGTGGCCTTGAACCAGATCCGGTCCTCGTCCACGATCGTCACCGTCGCCACCGGCACCTGGAACAGGCGCGCGGCCAGCGCCGCGACCCGGTCGTAGGCGCCGTCCGGAGGGGTGTCGAGAATGTCGTAACGGCGCACCGCCGCCATCCGCGCCGCCTCGGCCGACGCGGCCAGAGGTTCCTGCGGTGCTATCGCGGGCGGGCTCGCTTGCTCCGGCATGACCCTCGTCTCGCTCATCCCCCCAGGAAGACGCCGACCGGACAGTCAGCATCCTGGAACCCTACCGAACGCCCCCAGCGACACCGCCCGGAAGGCCTTGCAAAGGCGCCCGGCAGCAAGAACGGCAGGATGCACCGGGCAGGCCTAGTCGTCCCCCTCCGCGCGCGCCGTGAACGCGGCCCGCAGCCCCGGTTCCTCCGCCGCTGCCGGGCCGCGCAGCGCGACGGCGGTCAGCGCGCGGGCCTCGGTGTCCGGGCCGTCGCCGTCCAGGCCGCGGCGCAGGGAGAGGACCAGCCGGCGGCCGGCGGGGGAGGCGCGCCGGGGATAGGGGTACAGCTCCAGGCGGGCCGTCAGCAGGCAGCCCAGGGCCATCGCGAGCGGCGCGGCGAACCACGCCGCCGTGAGTCCGGCCGAGGGGCCGCCCTCCCCGCCCGGCAGCACCACCGCCACCGCGCCCAGGACGACCACCGTCGCCGCCGCCCGGCGCACCCGCCGCACCCCGTCCGCCACGGTGCCCGCCCGCTCCGGCACGGCCAGCCCCGCCGCGACCAGCCGGTCCGCCAGGTCGCGCACCGTCTCGGCGGCCGCGGCCGCCGTGCGCACCAGCGGTATCCGCCGTTGGCCGCCGGGCCCTATCGCGGTCAGCACCGCGCCCTCCACCGCGTCCCGCGCCTGCGGGTCGACCACCGTCGCCCAGCCGGTGTGGGCCAGCAGCAGGCGGCGTTCCCGGGCCATCGCCACCAGGGCCAGGTCGGCGACCCGGCCGGGTCCGCCCGCCAGGAACGCCGCCTCGTACAGCGTCAGCGACTCACGGTCGGCGCCGCGCCGTTCGACGGCCGCCGCGACGACCGCCGCACGGCACAGGCGCGCACAGGCCGCTCCCACGAGGACCCAGGCCGCCAGCAGGAGGAAGACCCAGAACATGCGGTGTTCCTATGCCACCGCGTGGGGGTCGCGCCATGGGCCGTTCACCATATGGACACACTGTGGAGCTCAACCGCCCAGCAGTACCCGCCGGGTGGCGCGGGCGACCCGGGCCGCCGGGGTGCGGGGCAGCGGCGCGGGACCCGACCGCTCGAGCCACCAGGCGCGCAGCCGGTTGCGGCGGCGGGCGTTCTCCGGGCGGCCGGAGAGCAGCAGGTGCTCCGCGAAGTCCAGCGCGTCCTTGCGGTACCCGCCGCCCTGCGGCCGGCCGAGGGCGTAGCCCACGAACAGCGGGCGGTAGGAGTCGCCCAGGATGCGGGGCAGTTCGGGCGCGACCTTCGCCACGATCCCGGCCCGCTTGGCGGCCAGCGCCCTGGCCTGCACCCGGATCCGGGCCCGGTCGAAGCCCTCCGGCACGGGACCGCCGGCCACCAGCGCGGAGAGCAGCGAGGCCTGGGCCACGGCGACGCGCTGCCGGGCCCGGTCGGTCGCCGCGGTCACCGCCGGGCGGGCGCCGTCGACCGCGCGGGGGCGCACGGCATCGGGGGCCTCCGCCTCCGGGTCCGCGCCCTCCGCCGCCGCCGCCTCCGGCTCCGCGCCCGCCCGGTCCACCCCCGCCGGGCCCGCGCCCGCCCGGTCCGCACCCGCCGGGTCCGCCCCCGACGGGCCCGCTGCCGTGCCCGCGTCGCCGCCGGCGGTGGCGCGGCCCCGGGCGACCGCGGCCCGGACGGACCCCAGCTCCCGCTCCAGCTCGGCGGGGCTCGGGAAGTCGTCGTCCCGCTCCAGCAGCACGCCCGGCGGACGGACACGCGAGGCCAGGTCGGTGAGGATGTCCAGCACGGGCTCCGGCACCGGATGCGCGTGGCTGTCGTGCCAGACCCCGTCCTTGAGCACGCCGCCCGCGACGTGGACGTAGGCGATCGCCTCCACCGGCAGGCCGGCCAGCGCCCGCGCCGCGTCCTCGCCCCGGTTGACCTGGTTGGTGTACAGGTTGGCGACGTCGATCAGCAGCCGCACACCGGTGCGCTCGGCCAGCTCGTACAGGAACTGGGCCTCCGTGAGCTCCTCGCCCGGCCAGGCCAGCAGCGCGGCGATGTTCTCCACCGCGAGCGGCACCGGCAGCGCGTCCTGGGCGATGCGCACGTTCTCGCACAGCACGTCCAGCGCGTCGCGGGTGCGCGGCACCGGCAGCAGGTGCCCGGCCTCCAGCGCCGGGGAGGCGGTGAGCGCGCCGCCCGCCCGGACGAAGGCGATGTGCTCGGTCACCAGCGGCGCCTCCAGCAGCCGGGCGCGCTCGGCGAGCGCCGCCAGCCGTGCGGGGTCCGGGCGTTCGGCGCCGCCCAGGCCCAGGGAGACGCCGTGCGGCACCACGGTCACGCCACGCCGGCGCAGCCGGGTCAGCGAGGCGGGGAGGTGGTCGGGGCAGATGTTCTCCGCCACCACCTCGACCCAGTCCACCCCGGGCATCGCCTCCACGGCGTCCGCGATCTCCGGCCGCCAGCCGATACCCGTCCCAAGGTGCGTCATCGTCGCCCTCCCCCCGTCACCGTGTACATCCCCCGTGTGAGGGAGTCTTGGCCCAGGAGCGGGTGACGTGAATCGTGTTCGCGTGTATTCAGAGCTTGATTTGAGCTAACCGCCCACGCCGCCCACGGCCGGCGCGTGGCGCGTCCGACGACGGGGCCGCCACCGTCAGCAGGTGCGGCGGACGTACCCGTCCTCCCCGGCCGGCACGAGGTCCAGGTCCCGCAGCACCACCGACAGCCTCCCGCCCCACTCCTCGCACGCGGCGGCGAAGCCGGAGGGCCGGTACTCCACGACGAGCACCCGGTCGTCGTAGGCGTCCGCGTAGGCGCCGCACTCGTCGTACTGGCCGCACTCCTCGGCCACGGCGAAGTCGAAACCGAGCTCACGGGCCTCGGGGGCCAGCGCGACCGTGTTCTTCTGGGCGACCGCCAGACCCGCCGAGTGGGCCCGCCGTGCGACCAGTTCGGCGAAGGCCAGGTTGTCGGCCGCCGTCAGGAGGCCGTCCGACCGCTCGTAGGAGTCGAGATTGTCCGGCTCGACGGCCTGGTACCCGGCCGCGGCGCAGCCGTCGACCCACCCTCCGACGATCTCCGCGAGCCGTCGGCGCCCGTCCGCCGTCGAGGTGTCGAGCAGGACCTCGTCCCAGTCCCGGTCGACGACCGGCTCGCCGTCCGCGTCGCGCAGGAGCAGTTCGGGGTGATGCTTGCGCCACCAGCCGAGGGCGTCCGGCTGGGCCTGGAAGGCGTTGACGTAGCAGACGTTGTAGAGCCCCGGAACGGGGCGCTCGGTGCGGTCGCGGACGACCGCGCCCACCGTGTCCGGCGGCGTGTAGGGGCCGCCGAGCTGGTAGTCGAAGTCCACCCCCGCCCGCGGGAGGGCCGTCTTCCCGGGCGCGGTGTTCCGCCCGGTGTCGTCCGCGGCGGTGGTGCACCCGGCCGCGGCGGTGAGGAGTGCGGCGCACAGCGCGGCGACGGCCGGCGCGCCGCGGCGCGCGGTCGGGCGCTTCGGGCGCTTCGGGCGGGAGGTCATGTCTCGGCGCCCTCCGGGGGCGGTGGGCGGCATCGCGGTCAGGCCCGGCGGAGCGCGGGGTGGTCGGCGATCACCGTGCACGAGCCCGGCGCGATCTCCGTGAAACCGGCGTCGCGCACCACGGGCAGACCGGACCGGAGCAACTCCGCCCAGCGCTCGGCCGAAGCGGTGCGGACGGCGAGGGCGAAACCGGAGTCCCGCCAGGCGGCGCGGTCGGCGTCCGGCAGCTCCCACCAGGCGAGCTGGGCGGCGTGACCGGTCTGGGCCATCGTCTTGCCCGCGGACATGTCCAGCCGCGGGTTGAGCCAGAGCACCGGGGCGGTGAGGTCGGCGGGCGGCGGGGGCTCCGGGTCGTCCAGGTCGGTGCCGGAGACCTGCAGCTTGGCCAGCTCCTTGGGCCAGCCGTCCAGCGGGACCGGCGGGTGGACGCGGACCTCGGCGCCGTGGCGGCCGGTGACGGTGATGCCGGGCAGGGTCTGCGCCTTGCGCCACTCCGCCCCGCGGGCGCGGCGGACGACCTTGCGGATCCGGGCGTCCTGCCAGGCCTCCATCGCCTGCGCCCACTCCCCGTCCCCGGTCGCCCGGGGGTCGTCCAGCATCGTCAGCACGGCGCGGGCGGAGGTCTCCAGCGCGTCGGTGCGGGCGGGCGGATCCGTCTTCTCCAGCCGGACGACGAGGGGGAGCACGTACTGGGGCTTGTCGTCCCGTGGGTCGGCGACGGTGGCGAACGGCGAGGTGGTCACGGCCCCCAGTCTGCCAAAACTCCGCCTCCACCCTCTCAGGGGGCCCGGCTGCCGGGCGGGCCGGCGCACGCGCGGGGCGGCAGGCGGTGCGCCTGCCGCCCCGCGCGGGTCGTGGGTCAGGAAGGGGACGGGGGATCGGAGCGGTGGCGCAGGGAGCGGCGGGGGAGGGGGCGGGTCGCGGGGCCCTGGAGGACGGAGCCGTCCGGGCCGAAGCGCGAGCCGTGGCAGGGGCACTCCCACGCCCGCTCCGCCGCGTTGAAGTCCACCAGGCACCCCAGGTGCGTGCACCGCGCGGACACCGCGTGCAGTTCGCCCTCGTCGTCCCGGTGCACGGCGACGGACTCCCCGCCGACGCGGACCACCGCACCGTCGCCGGGCTCGATGTCCTCCACCGGGGTCGCCCCGAACGCCGCCGCCAGCCGGTCGCCGACGAAGTGACGGGCGACCTTCGCCTGGGTCTGCAGGAACCGCGGGGCCTCCCGCAGCACCGGCGCCACCCGGCGCGGGTCGTACAGCTCGGCCCACGGGCTGGTCCCGCCGTCGATCAGCGTCGCCAGCAGCCGCCCGGCCATGATGCCGCCGCTCATGCCCCAGCCGCGGAACCCGGTGGCCACCCACAGGCCCCGGGCGCCCGGGTGCAGCGGCCCGACCAGCGGCACGGTGTCGGTCGCGTCCGTGTCCTGGGTGGCCCACCCGTACATCGGCTCGGTGCCGGGGAAGTTGGCCACCGCCCAGTCCGTGAGCCGCCGGAAGCACTCCTCCGGATCCCCGGTGCCGGGCGTGATGTGCTCGCCGGTGACCAGCAGCAGCCGCTTGCCGGGCGAGTCCAGCGGCGCCGTCCGCACCGAGCGGGTGTTCTCCTCGGACGTGATGTACATGCCGTCCGGATCGAGGGAGTCCGGCATCTTCCCGGCCACCACGAACTCACGCCGCGGCGAGAGCCGCGAGAAGAGCAGGGCCCGGTCGAAGACGGGGTAGTGGGTGGCGACCACGACGTCCCGGGCCCGCACCACGTTCCCGGTGTTCGTCTCCAGGGTGTGCGGCTCGCCTTCGGTGAGCCCGGTGACGCGGGTGTTCTCCAGTATCAGCGCGCCCTGCGCGGCCAGGTCCGCGGCGAGCGCGAGCAGGTACTCGCGCGGATGGAACTGGTACTGCCCCTCCACCCGGACGGCTCCGGCCACCTCGAAGGGCAGCCCGGTGACCTGGGTGAAGACGGCCGGCAGACCCGCCTCGCGGGCCGCCTCCGCCTCGGCCCGCACCTGGTCGGCCCTGGCGGGGTCGGTGACGTAGGAGTAGGCGTTGCGGGACTCCCAGTCGCAGTCGATGCCGAGTTCCTCGACCAGGGCCGCGGCGTGCTCGATCGCCTCGGTCTGCGACCGGGCGTACAGGCGCGCGCCCTCCGTGCCGCGCGTCCTGCGCAGGTGGGCGTAGACCATGCCGTGCAGGGCGGTCAGCTTGGCGGTGGTGTATCCGGTGACGCCGCCGGCCAGCCGGCCCGCCTCCAGCACGGCCACGGTCCGGCCGGCCCGCATCAACTCGTGCGCGGTGCTGATGCCGGCCATGCCCGCGCCGATCACGGCGACGTCCACGTCCACGTCGGAGGCCAGGGAGGGATAGGGCTCGTCGCCTGGAGCCGTCCGCATCCAGTACGACGGTCCGAGCGGAGGGTAGCGAGTACTCATGCCGCGCCGGGTACCCCGCGGGCGGACGATCAGTGCAGCCCTTCGGAGCTCCGGGCCCGGACGGGCCCGGTCCTTCCGGACGGGCCCGCCCGGCGCGGCCGTCAGGCCTCGACCAGCGGCTTGGCGTCCCGGGCCAGCGCCGTCAGCCGCGATATGGCCCGGTAGTACTTCTTCCGGTAGCCGCCGGCCAGCATCTCGTCGCTGAACAGCTCGTCGAACGGCGCCCCGGAGGCCACCACCGGCACCTCCCGGTCGTACAGCCGGTCGGCGAGGACCACGAGGCGCAGCGCGGTGGACTGGTCCGGCACCGCGGACACCCCGGTGAGGCAGACCGCGGTCAGGTCGTCCGTCAGCGCCCCGTAACGGCTCGGGTGGACGCGCGAGAGGTGGTCGAGGAGCGCGGGGAACGCGTCCAGCGAGGCCCCCGGCGTGCCGTGCGCGACCCGTTCGACCTGCTCCTCGGAGAACGGCGGCGGCGCCTCGGGCAGGCCCCGGTGCCGGTAGTCCTCGCCGTCGATGCGCAGCGTGCGGAAGTGCGCGGACAGGCCCTGGATCTCGCGGAGGAAGTCCACCGCGGCGAACCGGCCCTCGCCCAGCTTGCCCGGCAGCGTGTTGGAGGTGGCGGCCAGCGCGACCCCCGCCTCGACCAGCTTGCCCAGCAGGGTGGACACCAGCACGGTGTCGCCCGGGTCGTCCAGCTCGAACTCGTCGATGCACAGCAGCCGGTGCCCGGAGAGGGTCTTCACGGTCTGCTGGAAGCCCAGCGCGCCGACCAGGTTGGTCAGCTCCACGAAGGTGCCGAACGCCTTCAGCGAGGGCTCCGCCGGGGTGGCGTGCCACAGCGAGGCCAGCAGGTGGGTCTTGCCGACGCCGTACCCGCCGTCCAGGTAGACGCCGCGAGGACCGGCCGGGGCGGCCTGCCTGGTTTTGCCGAACCCGAACAGCCGGCGCATCGCGCCGCCCCCGGAGTCCGCCGGCGGGCCGTCGAGCGTGGCGGCGAAGCCCTCGAGGACGCGGACCGCCTCGCTCTGGCTGGGCTGGTTCGGGTCCGGGATGTACGTCCCGAAGCGGGCCTCGCCGAAGCGCGGCGGCGGCACCATCTCCGCCACCAGACGGTCGGCGGGAACGAAGGGCTCACGGGCGCAGAGGGACTGCGGGACCGTTTCGGCTATGGGTCCGCGACCGGCGGCGGAGGGGGAAGGCGACACGCTTCCCCATGTTAAGCGGCATGTCACACTGCGTGTCATGCGACGCCTGTTCCCTGTGACCCAAGAGACAGCCACCGCCGCCCCGGCAGCGCCGACGGATCCGGGCCGCGAGTGGACCCTCGACGAACTGGCCGACGCCTACGCCTACCCCACGCACGCCACCGACCCGCAGTGCGGCCCCGGATCCCGGGAGCCGTGGCTGCGCGCCAACATGGTCTCCAGCCTCGACGGCGCGGCCCAGCACGACGGCCGCTCGCACCCCATCTCCAGCGCCACGGACATGCGGATCTTCGGCACGCTGCGGGCGCTGGCCGACGTGATCGTGGTCGGCGCGCAGACCGTCCGGCAGGAGGGCTACCGGCCCGCCCGGGCCCGCAAGGAGTTCGCCGCCCGCCGGGAGGCCGCGGGGCAGGGCCCGGCGCCCGTCATCGCCGTCGTCTCGGCGAGCCTGGAGCTGGACCTGTCGCTCCCCCTCTTCACCTCGCCGCTGGTGCCCACCCTGATCCTCACCGGCGCCGCCGCCGAGCCGCACCGGGTCGCCGCCGCCGAGCGGGCGGGCGCCCGGGTGGTCGTCGCGGGCGACGGCATGGGCGTCGACCCGGCGCGGGCCGTGCACGCGCTCGCCGGACTGGGGCACACCCGGCTGCTCACCGAGGGCGGCCCCCGTCTGCTGGGGCAGTTGATCGCCGCGGGCGTGCTGGACGAGCTGTGCCTGACCGTCTCCCCGACCCTGACCGCCGGGGACGCCCAGCGCATCGCGGGCGGCCCGTCGGTCGCCGTGCCGCACCGCTTCGTGCTCGGCTCGCTGCTGGAGGAGGACGGCTTCCTCTTCAGCCGCTACCACCGGAGCTGAGGCCGGACGGGGCTCCGGGCGGGGCGCACGGGCCCGGTCGGCCGGGATTGAGGCGTGCGATCGGTGGAACATGGAGATCCCCCTGGTCCGGCCCGGCCGAGGAATTGCGTAGGTCGGGACCGGGACGAGGGGGCAGGATGGTTTCAGCAGCGGCCCGCGACGCCGCTGCCGGCCACGGACGACAGCGGGCCCCTCAGGTCCGTGCACGGAAGAGAAGGGGCGCCCACGTGTTCACGAGCGTACTGATGATCGAGAAGGCCCTGACCTCGGCCGACGTCGAGTTCGTCACCACGCTGCACGGCGACGAGCCGGTCGCCTTCCACGTCCTGCTCCAGCCACGGGGCGACCAGGCCGACCGGCTGCTGCGCGCCATCGACGACATCGCCATCGGGGCGCTGGACGAGGCGGCCCGGGAGTCCGCCAAGCCGGAGGGCAAGGACGCCGCCGCGCAGGGCCGCCAGGCCCTCGACATCTCCCTGGTGGCGCTGCGCGCCGCCGGCAGCGACGCGGAGGGGCGACTGGTCGAGGAGCACCCGCTGGACGCGCTGAGAGCCGTCGTCGAGGAGGTCGGCGCTGACGAGGTGATCGTGCTGACCGACCCGCACTACGTCGAGGAGTTCTTCCACCGCGACTGGGCCTCCCGGGCCCGCCACAAGGTGGGCGTGCCGGTGCTCAAGCTCTTCTCGCACAGCAGGACCCAGGGCCAGACCCCCGCCTGACCGGCCGCCCCGCCCGGCCCCGGCCGGACCCGCCCCGGTGCGGCCGTCCGGGACCGCGGCGGGCGCGGTACTAGGCTGTGGGCGGACACGACCGCACCACCGCAGGGGAGACACGCATGGCACCCGGCCTGCCCACCGCCATGGACCGACCGCACTTCATCGGCATCGGCGGCGCCGGTATGTCGGGCATCGCGAAGATCCTCGCCCAGCGGGGCGCCAAGGTCGCCGGCAGCGACGCCAAGGACTCCGCCACCGCCGACGCGCTGCGCTCCCTGGGCGCCACCGTCCACATCGGGCACGACGCCGCCCACCTGGCCGACGACGCCAGCTGCGTGGTGGTCTCCTCCGCCATCCGCGAGGACAACCCGGAGCTGGCCCGCGCCGCCGAGCTCGGCATCCCCGTCGTCCACCGTTCGGACGCGCTGGCCCGCCTGATGGACGGACTGCGGCCCATCGCCGTCGCCGGCACCCACGGCAAGACCACCACCACGTCGATGCTGGCGGTGTCCCTGGGCGCCCTGGGCCTCGACCCGTCGTACGCCATCGGCGGCGACCTCGACCTGCCGGGCTCCAACGCCGCCCACGGCTCGGGCGAGATCTTCGTCGCGGAGGCCGACGAGTCGGACCGCAGCTTCCACAAGTACGCGCCCGAGGTCGCCATCGTCCTCAACGTGGAGCTCGACCACCACGCCAACTACGCGTCGATCGAGGAGATCTACGACTCCTTCCGGATCTTCGCCGGGAAGATCGTCCCCGGCGGCACGCTGGTGATCTCCGCCGACCAGGAGGGCGCCCGCGAGCTCACCGCCCGCCTGGAGGGCACCGGCATCCGCACGGTCACCTACGGCGAGTCCCTGGACGCCGACGTCCGCATCGGCGCCGTCGTCGCCAAGGGCCTCACCAGCGACGTCACCGTCCAGATCGACGACGCCCCGCTCACCTTCACGGTCTCGGTGCCCGGCCGCCACTACGCCCACAACGCGGTCGCCGCGCTGGCCGCGGGCGTCGCGCTGGGCATTCCGGCCGAGGAGCTCGCGCCCGCGATCGCCGCCTACCAGGGCGTCAAGCGGCGCCTGCAGCTCAAGGGCGAGGCCGCCGGGGTCCAGGTGATCGACTCCTACGCCCACCACCCGACCGAGATGACCGCCGACCTCGAGGCCATGCGGGCCGGTCTCCCCGAGGGCGGCCGGATACTGGTCCTCTTCCAGCCGCACCTGTTCTCCCGCACCCAGGAGCTCGGCACCGAGATGGGCGTGGCACTGGCCCTCGCCGACGCCTCCGTCGTCCTCGACATCTACCCGGCCCGCGAGGACCCGGTACCCGGCGTCACCAGCGAGCTCATCATCGACGCCGCCCGGAACACCGGCGCCGACGTCACCGCCGTCCACGGCAAGGCCGACGCGCCCGCCGTGATCGCGGGAATGGCCAGGCCCGGCGATCTCGTTCTCACCATGGGAGCGGGCGACGTCACCGACCTCGGCCCGCTGATCCTGGACCGTCTCGCACAGCAGAACCGGTAAGGGAAGGCGCACACCATGGCCTACGAGATAGAGAAGCCCGACGAGCAGTGGCGCGCGGAGCTCACCCCCGAGGAGTACGCCGTCCTGCGCCAGGCCGGCACCGAGCGCCCCTTCACCGGCGAGTACACCGACACCAAGGCGAAGGGCGTCTACTCCTGCCGCGCCTGCGGAGCCGAACTCTTCACCTCCGAGACCAAGTTCGAGTCCCACTGCGGCTGGCCCTCCTTCTACGACCCGAAGGACACCGACGCGGTCGAGCTGGTCTCGGACACCTCCCTCGGGATGGTCCGCACCGAGGTCCGCTGCGCCCGCTGCGGCTCCCACCTGGGCCACGTCTTCGAGGGCGAGGGCTACCCGACGCCCACCGACCAGCGGTACTGCATCAACTCCATCTCGCTGCGGATGGAGCCGGCGGGAGACTGACCCGTTCCCCGCTCCCCTTCAGCTCTGGCCCCGGTCGCACGCCGACCGGGGCCAGGTGCGTTCGACCCGTCGGGGACCTCGTGCGGCGTGCGTTTGCCCGGGGGTAATACGCGTCATACGCTTGCTGGCATGGCCAGGACCAGGATCAGCATCAGCCTTGAGCCGGAGCAGGCGGAACGCATCCGCCGGCACGCCGAACGTGCCGGGATGGACGTCTCGGCCTATCTGGTACACGCCGCGACGCGGCAGATGGCCGAGACCGAGGCCATAGAGGAACAGTTCGCGGGCGTGGACGCGGTGATCGCCGCTGCGGAGACCGAGGCCGCACGTGCGGGAGAGCTCCCCGAGGAGCCGGTCGCCGACCTGACGGAGGAGGAGCGGCGCGACGTCGAACGGGCTCTCGGCCTGGTGTACGGGGCGGACCGGCCTGCCGCGCGGCCGGGAGAAGCGGCTTGAGCGCGCGCGTGCCCGTGTACGACACGGGGATGCTCATCGCACTCGCGGACCGCAAGGCCAAGGCTGTGCACCTGCACGAAGCGATGAGAGGGACTCCGCACCGTGCGGTCGTGCTGGGACCCGCGCTGGCGCAGGTGTGGCGTCCGGCCCCGAGACCGGTGCACGCCCTTGCGGGTGTCCTCGGCGACTGCACCGTGCCGCAGGCTCGTGGCTCTGCCCCGCCGATGCGCGACACCCGGGCCGGTCGGCCCGAATGCATCGGGTGCCTGGCGGGTCCCGACCTGACGGACTGGCGCCGGGTCGGTACGGCACTGGGGCAGGCGGCTCTCCCGGCGAAGAGGAAGCCCGACGCCGTGGACGCGTGGGTGGCGCTGGCGGCCGCCAAGCACGGCAGCGCGGTGATCTTCACCAGCGATCCGGAGGACATCGAGGCGTACGTGGCGGTGTTCAACCCGCCGGATGTGCACGTGCACGCCGTATGAGCCGGGCGTAAGGGCGCCTCTGCTGCGGCGCGAGCGCGTTTCTCGGGGGTGCGGGCTCGGTCGCTGGTCAGCGCAGCAGGGTGTCGAGGAAGGGGCTGGACACCACGTGGTGGGGGTCGAGCCGATCCAGGGTCGCGACGGCCTCGTCCCAGCCCGGGCCGCCCCCGGCGCGCAGGGCGGTGGGGACGGTGCGGGCGAGGACGTCCGGGTCGGACCACGCGGCGGTGGCGGTGTAGGCCCAGCCCTTGGACCATTCCGCCCGGACCGTCGCCCTGTCCCCGTCGAGGGCGAACAGGAACCGCTCGACCTCCCGGTAGAAGCGGTGCAGGGCGGGTGTGCCCGGCAGGGAGAGCACGTCGATCCACACGGCGGTGTCGACGTCCGGCCGGTCGGGGCGCGGTCGCAGCGCGGACAGCAGGGGCGGCCGCGCGCCGGGTACGCCGCACACGGACGGGTCCTCCAGGCCCGTGACACGGATCTCCACCTGCCCGTTGACCGGGTACTCGCCGCGCGCCGCGTACTCGGCGAGCAGCGTGCGGTAGAAGTCGGCGAACCGGCTGACCACCCACTGCAGATCGGCGCGGCGGACGAGGACGGCATAGCCGTTGGCCGTCTCGCGCAGCGTGGTGGGCCGGACGTACTGCAGCAGGGTGCGGGAGGCGCCCCACAGGTCCGACCGCAGCCCGCCCGCCAGCAGGTGGGTCAGGACGTCACCGGTCAGCACCTCCCGCACCAGGTCGCCGGAGAGCAGGACGTCGGTGATGTCGCCGGTCAGCGCCACCTTCGCCAGCAGGTACTGCACCTGGCCGAACAGCGGAGCGCTCGCCCAGGCCCCGGAGACCAGGGAACCGGCCAGCCGGGCCACCGGCTCGGGGAGCGAGTCGGAGAACGGGTAGTTGTACGGCTCGTCGACCGCGCGGGAGCCCAGCGGCCGCCGCGGAGCGACGCTCCAGACCTTCAGCCAGGGCTTGTCGGTGAAGGCGAACCAGATCGCCTCCGCCCGGCCGGTCCGCTCGACGAAGTCGGCCAGGGTCCGCTTCCCGGCCGCGGCGGCGGGGGCGGCGAACAGCTCGGAGGCGGGAACGTCCAGGAGGGACTGGCAGCGCAGGTTCTGGTCGGCGCCCACGCGCAGGACGGCCTCGGTGACGAGCGAACGACCGAGGTGCACGAGCAGCGCGTCGCAGTCGGGCTCTGCCCGGCCGACGGTCCGCAGGACGTAGCGGCCGGAGCCCTCGTCCCAGACGACCGCGGTCAGTTCGGTGACCAGGTTGCTGAGCGATCCGTAGCCGTGGCCGGGCGGCGGGCTCTCGCCGTCGGCGGGGACGGCCGTACCGTGCCCGCCGATGGCGAGCGCGCCGCCGACCGACAGCTGCCCGGGCGCGGGCGCGGCGGTGACGCCGTGACCGGCGGCGCCGGCGAACGCGAGCAGGTCCTCCAGGGTGGCCCCGGTCTGGACCCTGACCTCGGCCGAGCCGTCGGCGGCCCGCCGCTCCAGCGACATGGCGGTCAGGTGCGCGGTGGTGTCCAGCAGGACGACCCGGGTCGCGGCCGGGGTGCCGTCGGCCACCGTGAGCGGGGCCCAGCCGTGCCGCTTGCCCTGCGCGCGCACCGTCCAGCCGGCGCCGTGGGCCCAGTTGACCACGTCGAGCACGTCCTGCGGGTGGCGTGGGGCGCACGTCCACAACTGGTCGGTGTGGATCTCGCCGGCCCAGTTCTCGTAGACGCGCCGGTAGAGGTCGGGGCCTGCCGGGAAGCCCGGGGGCGCGGAGGGCGCGTCGGCGGCGTACGCCCCGTCCGGCCGGATCAGCCCACGCAGCAGCCACGCCGCGCCACCCGCGGCGGCGGACGACGCGAGCAGCTCGCGCCGCGACAGGCCACCACCGTGAACCGAACGATCCTCCGCCATGTCGGAGACCTCCCTCGTCCCGCCGGCTCCGTCGTGCCGGGCCGGCCGGGTGCACACTAGCCGCGTGCCGGCGTCGGGTGCCCGGACGTTCGCGGTTTCCTCACGCGGCGACCGCCGCTCCTGCCACGATGCGATCGCGCACCTACGCCGCCGCGCACGGGGCGCCTCCCGCGTGTGTCCTGGCTCGGAGACGCTCGCCTGTTGGAGCGGCGGATATCCTGGGGCGATGGTGGAGAGAACGGGTGACGGGGCGCAGACCGACGGACGCTCCACCCGCTGGGACGAGCACCGTGCGCAGCGTCAGGGCGAGCTGGTGGACGGGGCGGTCGCGCTCATCGAGGAGGAGGGCGCGCACTTCCGCATGCAGCGCCTGGCCGAGCGGATGGGCCTGCCCCGGTCGGTGCTCTACCGGCACTTCAAGGACCGCGCCTCCCTGGACGAGCTGATCCGCCGTCGGGTGGTGGAGTCGTTCGTGCAGCGCATGGAGCCCACGCTCACCTTCGAGGGCACGATCGAGGAGTCCGTGCACCGCGTCGTGGGCGCGCACCTGGACTGGGTGTCCCAGCATCCCCGCCTGTACGCCTACATGGGCATCGCCGAGCACTCCATGGGGGACGGCTCCCTGGTGGCGGACACCAAGTCGGCCATCGCGCTGACGCTCGGCGAGCGGTTCGGCGACGTGCTGAAGGCGCTCGGGGTGCCCAAGGTGCCCGTCCGGTCGGTCGCGGTCGGCATCGTGGGCTTCGTGGACACCGCGGTCAACCAGTGGATGCGCGACCCCGAGCCCGAGCAGTCGGAGGACGAGCTGCGCGCGATGCTCTGCCGGTCGGTCTGGGCGGTCCTGGACTCGACGCTGCGGAGCGTGGGCGTGGAACTGTCGCCGCAGCAGCGTGTGTCCGACCTCGAACGGCTCGCCGCCGCCCAGGGCTGACCGCCCCCGCGGCGCCGACCGGACCACGGGTCCGGGGGCCGCGGGAACGGGCGTTCCCCGGACGCGCGCGGTCAGCCGGCCACGGCCGGTATGCCCGTGGCCGCGCGGCGCAGGGACTCCCGGTCGGTGAACTTGACGCGGGGCCGGCCCTGGGCCCGGCCCTCCGCCCGCTCCGCGCGGTCGATCGCCCGCCAGGCCGCGAGGTCCAGGGCGTCCGGCGCCGGTGCTCCCGGCACCGGCGGGGTGAGGAGGCCCTCGGCGAAGTCGTCGAGGAGGGACTCGACCGTCTCGTGGGCGCAGGTCTTGTTCGTGCCGATGAAACCGGTCGGACCGCGCTTGATCCAGCCCGCGACGTAGACCCCGGGCCGGACCCGGCCCGCCCGGTGCGGGACGGTCGCGCTGTCCTCGTCGAACGGCAGGCCGGGGACGGGCCGGGCGCGGTAGCCGACGGCGCGCAGCACCAGTCCGGTCTCCAGGGTCTCGGTCCGCCCGGTGGACCGGGCCCTGACGGCGCCGTCTGCTTCGGTGTGCAGAGTGGTCGGGGTGATCTCCAGGGCCCGTACCCTGTCCTCGCCGGTGATCCGCACCGGACCCGCCAGGAAGCGCAGCACGATGCGGCGGCGGCCTCCGACCGGTGTGCGCGCGGCCAGTTCGGACAGCAGACGGGTCTTCTCGTCGGCGTCGGGCGCCAGACCGTCGGGCCAGCCCTCGACGCTCACGTCGACGTCCTCGAGGGCGGACAGCGCGAGGAGCTCGGGAACGGTGAACGCGGCCTGGGCGGGCCCGCGCCGGCCGAGGACGACGACCTCGCGGATGCCGCTGTCGCGCAGCGCGGCGAGCGCCCGGTCGGAGATGTCGGTGCGGGCCAGGGACCCGGGGTCGGCGGTGAGGACGCGTGCGACGTCGAGGGCGACGTTGCCGTTGCCGACGACGACCGCGCGTTCGGTGTCCAGACGGTGGTCGTCCCGCGCGCGGTCGGGGTGGCCGTTGTACCAGGCGACGAAGTCCGTGGCGGAGACGCTGCCGGGCAGGTCCTCGCCCTCGATGCCCAGGCGCTTGTCGGTCGCGGCGCCGACCGCGTAGATCACCGCGTGGTGCGTGCGCAGCAGGTCCTCGTGCGTGACGTCGACGCCGACCTCGACGCCGAGCCGGTAGCCGAAGCCGGGCTGGGACTCGATGGTCCGGAAGAGCTCGGTGACCTGCTTGGTGTCCTGGTGGTCGGGCGCCACACCGGCCCGCGCGAGACCGTACGGGGTGGGCAGCCGGTCGTGGACGGTGACGCGGACCCCCGGGTGGCGCAGCAGCTCGTCGGCGGCGAACAGGCCGGCGGGGCCCGCGCCGACGACGGCCACGGACAACTCACCGGCCGGCAGCGTCCGCTGCCGGGGAACGACGTACATCGGCGCGCGGTCGGCGTGCGGATTCTCCCGGTAGTAGGAGGCGTTCAGTTCGATGAACGGCAACTCCCCGGCGCCCAGCGCGGTGTGCGGCTTGAGCGCGTCCACCGGGCAGGCGGTCGTGCAGGCGCCGCAGTCCACGCAGGTGCGCGGATCGACGTACAGCATCTCGGCGGTCGCGAAGCCGGGCTCGCCCGGTGCGGGGTGTATGCAGTTGACCGGGCAGGCCAGCACGCACGAGGCGTCGGCGCAGCAGGATCGGGTGACGACGTACGGCACGGCGGGCTGGTCTCCGTTCGGGCGTGCAGACAAAGGCGGTGCGGGATCGGCGCCCCGCGAGGGTCCTAGTCGATGAGCGGGGCGGGCTCGCCGCGGAAACGGGCCGGGCGGCCGTCGATGCGCAGGGCGCGCCACAGCGGGCGGGAGACCTTGTTCATCAGGCCCAGTTCCTCGGCGAGCATCCGCACATCGGAGAAGAGCTCGCGCAGCATCTTCCGGCCGGCCTCGGACTTCCAGAAGACGTCCTTGATCACCCAGTCCGGGATGCCGGCCAGCGCGGCGGACTTCTTGTCGGGGATCATGATGACGTCGCACAGGACGCGCATGATCAGCGGGAAGAGGACGGACAGCGCGCCGCGACGGGCCCTGCCGAAACGCGGGACGCGCAGGCGCAGGAACTCGTGGGCGAAGGAGATGTGCCGGGCCTCCTCGGCGATGTGGATCTGCATGATCCGCCGCGGGAGGGGGTGCACCGGCTCCCCGCTGCGCAGGGCGCCCTTCTGCAGGTGGTCGATGGGCTCCTCGCCGGCCAGGATGCCGGTGAAGAACGCCTCGGGGTAGAGGGAGCCGAACAGCGGCAGGATCCGGCTGACCTGGCGGAACCAGCGCTTTCCGCCCGCGGTGTCCACGCCGGTGCGGTTGACCAGCTCCTGGAACATCTGGGTGTGGTGGGTCTCTTCGGTGATCTCGTGGGTGAGATACCGGAACTCCTCGTTCTTGTTGCCGAGTTGGAAGACGTAGTCCAGCGCGCCGCGCATGAGCAGGTTCTCGAACTGCATCCCGACCTTGGCGATGACCGCCCAGCGCCAGATCCCGATGCGGATCCGGGTCTCGAGCGGCTGCTCCCGGTACCAGGGGTGGGCGCCCAGGGCGTCCGCGGAGGTCAGCACCCAGCGGGGGTCGCTGGTGTCCACGGCGAACTCGGGGTCGTCCCAGTCGATGTCGGTGAAGGGGTTGAAGTTGACGTTGACGGAGCCCTCGGACAAGGTCCGCAGGCGCTCGTCGTAGGCCTTCCTGGTCAGGTTCGCGGTCATCTTCGTCCTCGGTTGTCGGCCGGGCCGCCCCGGAGCCGGGGCGGGTGGGGGTGCGCGGATCGTCGGTGCGGAGGTGCGGAGGTGCGGAGGTGCGGAGGTGCGGAGGTGGCGGTACCGGACGGGGTCAGGCGGCGCGGGCCGTTTCCCGGACGGCCGCCGTCTCGAAGCGCAGGGCGGCGTCGTCGATCGGGGCGTCCCGGAGCATCGCGCGGTCGCGGTAGTAGTTGTTCCACAGCCGCCACGGGGCACGGGTGCCCTGGCGCGGCATGACCGCGTCGGCACGGGTGATGTAGCCGGAGGTCAGCGCCTCACCCATGACGGAGAACTGCGAACGGTCGCCGTCGGAGGCCACCGGGGTGGCGATGTCGTGTCCGTGGCGGCGCATGTGCGCCAGCAGGCGGGCGGTCCAGCCGGCCGCGAGGTCCGCCTTCAGCGTCCAGGAGGCGTTGGTGTAGCCGATGACCAAGGACATGTTGGGCACCCCCTCGAGCATGACGGCCTTGTAGAGGACGCGGTTCCTGACGTCCACCGGGCGGCCGTCGACGGTCACGTCCATGCCGCCCATCAGGCGGACGCTCAGCCCCGTCGCGGTGACGACGATGTCGGCCCGGAGTTCCTCGCCCGACCTCAGACGGATTCCGTCGGCGGTGAACCTGTCGACGTGGTCGGTGACGACGGACGCCTTGCCGCTCCTGAGCACCTTGAACAGGTCGCCGCCGGGCACGACGCACAGCCGCTGGTCCCAGGGCTTGTACGTGGGGCTGAAGTGACGCATGTCGACGCCCTTGCCGGCCTGGGCCCGCACGAGAGCGAGCAGCGCCTTGCGGGCCAGGCGGGGGAACTTGCGGCAGAAGGCGTAACTCCCGCGTTGCAGAGCGATGTTACGGGTCCGGACAAGCTTGTACGTCAGCCGGTCGGGAGCACGCAGCTTCTGCAGCACCGAGGTCAGCGGGTCGACCTCGGGGAGCGTCAGGACGTAGGTGGGCGAGCGCTGCAGCATCGTGACGCTCGCGGCGGCGTCGGCCATCGCGGGCAGCAGGGTGATGGCGGTGGCGCCGGAGCCGATGACGACCACGTGCTTGCCGCTGTGGTCGAGGTCCTCCGGCCACTGCTGGGGGTGCACGAGAGCGCCCCGGTAGTCGGCCTCACCGGGGAACTCGGGGCGGTACGGCTCGTCGTAGTCGTAGTAGCCGGTCGCGCCGACGAGGTAGCCGGCGCTGTACGACTCGCGTGCGCCGGTGCTCTCGTCCTCCACCTCCACGCTCCAACGTCCGGTGGCGTGCGAGAAGTCGGCGCTGACCGCGCGGCGGCCGAACCGGACGCGGTCCAGGATGCCCGCGTCCGTGGCGGCCTCCTCGACGTACTGCCGGATCCGTGCGCCGTCGGCCAGGATGCGCGCGTCGCGCCACGGGCGGAAGCCGAAGCCGAAGGTGGGCATGTCGGAGTCCGAGCGGATCCCGGGGTACCGGAAGAGGTCCCACGTCCCGCCCACACGGGCACGGCGCTCCAGCACGACGAGCGAGCTGTCGGGGTTGTCACGCAGGACGTGGTGTGCGGCGCTGATGCCGGATATACCGGCGCCGACGACCAGGACGTCGACGTGCTGCTGTTCCATCGAGGGGGGCCTCGCTCTCGCTCGTGAGCCCTGGGGGGACAGGGACGGGAAGGGGCGTACGCCACTGGGGGCGTCGGCGGAGGATCGGGCACGTGGCTCTGCGGCTCGCGTCTGCGGTACTCGCAATTTACCTGCGACGCACTGTTTCAGATACCGCTGGTAACGTGATGCAGGTCACATATGGTCCGCCCCTGGTGAGCGTCCGGACGCAGGGTCAGGTACGGCCCGGGAGCCTGACGTGTGCGAGTTTGTCCGGGTTGCGGATCAGTCGGATCGCGCTGACGGCGCCGTCCTCGGCGAGCTCGCAGCAGGCGACGGAGTCCGGACGGGCCCCCGAGCTGATGAGCAGCGCAGGGCTGCCGTTGACCAGCACCCGGTGCACGCCGGGGTCCGGGAGGGGCCTGGCCGTCACCCTCGTCAGCCAGCGGGCGACCTTGTCAGCGCCGTGCAGCGGACGCAGCGCGGCCCGGACCTTTCCGCCGCCGTCGGTCCACGCCGTCACGTCGGGGGCCAGCATGGCCATCACCCGGTTGACGTCCCCGCCGAGGCAGGCGGCCAGGAACTCGTCGGTGACCTTCCGCCGCAGCTCGGCGGGCGCGTCGTAGCGCGGCCGGCGGGCCTGCACGTGGCCGCGTGCCCGGCTGCCGACCTGGCGCACCGAGGCCTCGCTGCGCTCCAGCATCCCGGCGATCTCGCGGTACCCGAAGCCGAACACCTCCTTGAGGACGAAGACCGCCCGCTCCAGGGGCGACAGCGTCTCCAGCACCACCAGCATCGCCAGCGAGACCGCCTCCGCCCGCTCGATCCCGCCTCCGGCGTCCGGCCCGGTCACCAGCGGTTCGGGCAGCCAGGGGCCCACGTACGACTCCCGCCGGGCGGCGGCCGACCGGGCGCGGCTGATGCACAGGTTGGTGACGGTCCGGCACAGGTAGGCGCGCGGCTGCCCGACCGCGCCGACGTCGACGCCGCTCCACCTCAGCCAGGCGTCCTGCAGGACGTCCTCGGCGTCGGCGACGCTGCCCAGCATCCGGTAGGCGATGCCGAACAGCGTCGGCCGGTGTTCCTGGAAGGTCTCCAACGCCGTCACGCGCGTGACGCTACCGCGCACCGGTCCGAGAAGCCCTGACCGGTGAGGCCGAAGGCGCTGTTCATCCGGGAGCGCAGGTTCTCCACCGCGACCATCGCGGTGAGCTCCACGAACGCCGGCTCGCCGAGCCGCCGGAGCAGCCGGGCCGCCAGCTCGTCGGTGACCGCCGGGGGAGTCGCCGACATCGCCTCGGCGTACTCCAGGACGTCCTGCTCCACCTCGGTGAACGCCTCGCGGTGCTCGCGCCAGGACGGCACGGCGTGCAGCTTCGCGCTCGGCACCCCCACGGCGCGCGCCTCCCAGTGGCCGAAGTCGGTGCACCAGGAACAGCCGATCAGGTGGGAGGAGGTCATCACGGCGAGGAGCTTGAGCCGCGGGTCGAGCGCGTCCCACCTGGCGAGCGACAGCTCGAGACGCATGTCGGTCAGCATCACCCGGCGGTGGTGGGCGAGCGCCCTGAGGGGGTCGAGGACCTCGCCGTAGGCGCGCCGGGAGTACCACGCGCCGATCCGGTACAGCAGGGTGCGCGGCGGGTCGAGCGAGATGCGGGCCATGGTGATCGCCTCCGGGTCGGGAAGGTTCCTTCACCAGGGAGGACCGGGCAGGCCGCCCGGATGTGACATGGGGCCGCCGCAGCCCGCCGCACGCCCGACCGGGGCAGGGCTGCTACGTTGCGGCACGGTCCGGTGGCGAGGGGAGAGACGGTGGACGTCCTCGGGGTCGACGCCTGCGGCAAGCAGGGATGGGTGGGCATCACGCTCACGGACGGCGCGTACGCGGGCAGCCTGGTCGACCTCCGTCTGGAGCGGCTGGTCGAGCGCGCGGGCGAGGTGGCCGCCGTCGCGGTGGACATGCCGTTGGGCCTGGTCGAGGAGGGCTGGCGGGCCGCGGACCTCGCGGCCAGGGCGCTGCTCGGGGCGCGGCGCAACAGTCTGTTCCTCGCCGCGCCGAGGGCGGCCTGGCAGGAGCAGCACCACACCGCGGCCGCCGACCGGTGCCAGGAGCTCACCGGCAACCGGCTCACCCAGCAGGCGTGGGCGCTGAAGCCGAAGCTGCTGGAGGCGCGGGCGTGCTGGCTGCGGGACGAGCGGCTGCACGAGGTGCACCCCGAGCTGTCCTTCCGCGCGCTGGCCGGCGGGGTGCCACTGTCGTCCACGAAGAAGACGTGGGGTGGCCAGAACCTGCGGCGCGCCCTGCTGTCCGCGGCCGGCCTGGTGCTCCCCGACGAGCTCGGGGAGGCGGACCGCGTCCCCGCCGACGACGTGCTCGACGCCGCCGCGGCGGCCTGGTCGGCGCACCGGATCGCGCTCGGGACGGCGCGGCGGCTGCCGGAGACCCCGGAGCGCGACGCGGAGGGACCGCGAGCGGTCGAGATCCGCTACTGACGGGACCGCACGGCGACGGGGCGCGGCCGACGGTCCGTGCCGTCGGCCGCCCCCGGCGGATCGTCAGCCGAAGAGGCCGTCGATCACTCCTTCGACCGCTTCCTCGGCGATCTCCTCGGCCGTCTCCTCCACGATCTCCTCGACGAAGTCCCCGAAGATGTCGTCCATGGAATGTCCCCTCCTGTCGGCGTGACTGGGCCCGCCGCCGTTCGAGTCGGCGACGGGCTCGGACATCCTCTCAACTGCACGTCCTCGTACGCCAGTTCACGGGTGATCTTCTTCGCGGCGAGAGGGGGAGGGGGAGGGCGGGAAAACGTGTTGGCGCGCCACGGTGGGCGGTTGCTACCCTCGCGGAGGCCGTGCGAGAGAACGAGGAGGTGGTACCCGTGAACGCAGTATCGACATGGGTGCTCCCCTCCGGGGTCACGGCCGGGCGACAGGTCGTCCGGGAGCGCCGTTCCACGAGCACTCCCGAAAGGCACGACCGTGCACTTCACCTCCGAACAGCACCTCGACGACGGCGTCCTCGAGCGTGAGTTCACCCTCGGTGAGATCCCCGGCACCCTGTGGACACCCGGTCCCGCGTCCGGCTCCGCCGCCGTCCCGCTGGTCCTGATGGCCCACAACAACGGCCTGCCCAAGGCGGACGCCCGGCTGGTGGCCCGGGCCCGGTACACGGCGGCGCGCGGCTACGCGGTGGCGAGCATCGACGCCGCCGGGTGCGGTGACCGCCCCCGTACCGCCGCCCAGGAACAGGCCCGCGCCGAGCTGCGGCGGGCGATGCGGGCCGGCGAGCCGGTCGACGAGATCTTCGAGTCCTTCATCGGTCCGATGGTCGAGAACGCGGCCCCCGACTGGCGGACCGCGCTCGACGCCCTTCTCGGCCTGCCGGGCATCAGCGGCCCCGTCGGCTACTCCGGCGGGTGGGCCGCCCTCGGCATCCGGCTGGCGGTGACCGAGCCGCGCATCGCGGCCGCCGGCTTCTTCGCCGGGGGATACGTGCCCCGCGCCCAGCGTGAGGAGGCCCGGCAGGTCACCGTCCCGCTGCTGTTCCTGCTGCAGTGGGACGACGAGGGCAATTCCCGGCAAGGGGCGCTGGACCTGTTCGACGCCTTCGGCAGCGAGGAGAAGACGCTGCACGCGAACCTCGGGGGCCACACCGGCACCCCGTGGTTCGAGCTGGAGGACGGCTGCCGCTTCTTCGACCGGCACCTGAAGCGGTGACGGTCCGGAAGCGGTGACGGTTCTGAAGCGGCAATGGTCCTGAAGCGCCCGTCCTGACGCGGGACCAGGAGCCGGCCGGCGGTCCCTCGCACGGCCCGGGCGGCGCGGTGGCTCCGGCCACCGCGCCGCCCGGGCCGGGAGCCCGGCGGGAGAGCGGAGCCGTCAGCTCGTGCTGCAGGAGACCGTCGGCCAGGTGCTGCTGCCGTTCTTCATGATCGTCATGCCCCAGTTGTTGCCGCTGCCGTTGGGCGTGGCCACCAGCGTCTGGGAGTCGGGGTAGGTGGCGTTGACGTTCCAGGTCGTGGCGACCCGCTGCGGGGACGGGACCCGCACGGTCACCTTCCACGTGCTGGAGCCGGACACCGCGACGTTGAGGTTGTACCGGTCGCTCCACGAGGCGCCGGCCGAGAGGGTCGCCGTGCAGCTGCCGCTCGGGGGCGGCGTGGTGCCGCCGCCGGGAGGCGGAGTCGTGCCGCCGCCCGACCCGTCGGGAGCCACGGCGCGGCCCGTCGACGGGGAGATCATGCCGGCGCACAGGCCCTTGCTCGAGAGGGTCTGCGCGATCCGCGGGATCGCGGCCAGGGTGTTGGCCGGCCAGTCGTGCATCAGGATGATCTGGCCGTTGGTCAGCCGGCCGGCAGCCTGGACGATGGCGTCCGTGCTGGCGTTGTTCCAGTCCTGCGAGTCGACGTCCCACATGACCTCGGTCAGGCCGTACTTGGCCTCCACCGACTTGAGGGTCGCGTTGGTCTCGCCGTAGGGCGGCCGGAACAGCTTCGGGGTGCCGCCGCCGGCGCTGGCGATGGCCTGCTGGGTCCGCGAGATCTGCGAGTCCATGGACGACTGGGAGAGCTGCGTCATGTGCGGGTGGTCCCAGCTGTGGTTGCCCACCCACATGCCGGCGTCGACCTGGGCGCGGACCTGGGAGCTGTAGGACGCGGCGTAGTTGCCCTGGTTGAACATGGTGGCCCGCAGGCCGTTCTGCTTCAGGGCGTTGAGGAGCGCGGGCGTCTGGCTGGAGGGGCCGTCGTCGAAGGTGAGTCCGACGTAGCCGTTGCAGGCGGCCGCGGCGGCCCGCTCGGGGGCGGCCTGGGAGGGCCCGGCGGCGAGCGTGGTGGTGGCCGCCGCGGCCAGGGCGATCGCGGCGAGCGAGCCTGCCGCGGAGCGGAGGCGCGACGTGGAACGCCGTGGCGCACCACTCCTTGCGGGAACACGTGCGAGACGCATGGGGGTTGTCCCTTTCTCCGTGGTGGAGGGCAGCCGGAACCGATGGCCCGGTGCGGAGGAGTGGCCCGGCGGGGGCACTGAGAGCGGGTGCGCCGCGCCGGACCATTGACAGTGTGAACCGCCGCGCGCCAGGATTGTCAACGCTTTCGACGTGGGTTTCGAAAGCTTCGGTTCGCCGAACTGACTGTCCGTCTCGCATAGTTGCTGGTCATGGCGTTGTTCGGGATGTACCTGCCGGGTGGCGTGAGGATGGGTGGTGGTGTGCGGCGCCGGCCGGCGGGAATTGACGCGAATGTTTCGAACCGGCCGGGCGCCGCATCCGTGACGCGCGCGGTCGCGCGGTGATCGGTGTGCGCGACCGTCAGAGCACGTGGGCCGCGTACCGCTCCACCACCTCGGCGAGCACCTCGGCGCCGTCCCGGGCCCACAGGTCCTCGTTGAAGATCTCCACCTCGATCGGCCCGGTGTGGCCGGCGGCGTCCACCAGTTCGCGCAGGGCCCGCATGTCCACGCTCCCGTCGCCGAGTTGACCGCGTCCGAGCAGCACGCCGGCGGGCAGCGGGGTCACCCAGTCGGCGACCTGGAAGGCCGCTATCCGGCCGCCGTCCGGGCCGGCCGCTCCCGCCCGGCGGATCCCTTCGGCCACCGTGTCGTCCCACCAGAGGTGGTACGTGTCGACGACCACGCCCACCTCCTCGACGGGGAAGCGCTCGGCGATGTCCAGGGCCTGCCCCAGGGTGGACACCACGCAGCGGTCGGAGGCGAACATCGGGTGCAGCGGCTCGACCGCGAGGCGCACCCCGCGTTCGCGGGCGTACGGGGCCAGTTCGCCCAGCGCCTCCGCGACGCGCTCACGCGCCCCGCGCAGGTCGCGGTCCCCGGCGGGCAGCCCGCCCGAGACCAGCACCAGGGTGGACGTGCCCAGGGCCGCCGCCTCGTCGATCGCCGCCCGGTTGTCGTCCAGGGCGGCGGCACGCGCACCCGGGTCGGTCGCGGTGAGGAAGCCGCCGCGGCACAGGCTGGTGACGGTCAGGCCCGCCTCCCGCACCAGGCGCGCCGCCCGCTCCACGCCGTACTCCTGGACGGGGGCGCGCCACAGGCCGACCCGCGTCACCCCCGCCTTCCGGCAGCCCTCCGCCAGTTCGGGCAGGGACCACTGCTTGACGGTCTCCTGGTTGAGGCTGAACCGGGACAGCACGGCGTCCGTGTTCGTTCCGGGGGCGGTCACCGGTCCGCCCCGTACACCGCGAGGAGGTTCCGCATGCGGGTCTCGGCGAGCGCAGGGTCCGGGAACAGGCCCAGCCGGTCGGCGAGTTCGTACGCGCGCGCCAGGTGCGGGAGGGAGCGGGCCGACTGCAGTCCACCGACCATCGTGAAGTGGTCCTGGTGACCCGCGAGCCAGGCCAGGAACACCACGCCCGTCTTGTAGAAGCGGGTGGGCGCGGCGAACAGGTGCCGGGCCAGCTCCACCGTCGGGTCGAGGACGGCCCGGAAGCCCGCCGTGTCACCGGTGTCCAGGATCCGCACCGCCCGCGCGGCCAGCGGCGCCAGCGGGTCGAAGACGCCGAGCAGCGCGTGGCTGAAGCCCCGTTCGTCGCCCGCGATCAGCTCCGGGTAGTGGAAGTCGTCACCGGTGTAGCAGCGCACCCCGTCGGGCAGCCGCCGCCGCAGCGCGACCTCCCGGCCGGCGTCCAGCAGCGACACCTTGACGCCGTCCACCTTGTCCGGGTGGGCGGCGACGACCTGCAGGAACGCCTCGGTGGCCGCGTCCAGGCCGTCGCCGCCGGACCAGTAGCCCTCCAGCGCCGGGTCGAACATCGGGCCGAGCCAGTGCAGCACCACCGGTTCCGACGCCTGCCGCAACAGCGCCTCGTACACCTCCAGGTAGTCGTCCGGGCCCTTGGCGACGGCGGCCAGCGCCCGCGACGCCATGAGGACCGCCTGCGCCCCCGCGTCCTCGACGACGGCCAGCTGCTCCTCGTAGGCGGCCCGTACGTCGGCGAGGCCGAGGTGCGGCGACGCGCCGGGCGCGGTGAGCTGGTCGGTGCCCACGCCGCAGGC
Source organism: Streptomyces fragilis (assembly GCF_003112515.1). Taxonomy (GTDB): domain Bacteria; phylum Actinomycetota; class Actinomycetes; order Streptomycetales; family Streptomycetaceae; genus Streptomyces; species Streptomyces fragilis. Next base: position 557,163 of record NZ_BEVZ01000002.1, read on the forward strand.
GACGTGCCCGCCGACGGCCCGCGCCTCGGCGGCGCTGCGGCGGATCAGTTCCCGGGCGCCCGCCCAGTCCAGGCCCATGCCGCGCTGGGCGGTGTCCATGGCCTCGGCGACCCCCAGACCGTGCGCCCACAGGTGACGGCGGAAGGCGAGGGTGGCGTCCCAGTCGACCGCGGCCGGGCCGTCCGGAGTGGCGTCGGCGTACGGGTCGGCGACCACGTGGGCCGCGGCGAGGACCGTGCGGGAGAGCAGCGGCGTGCCGTCGGCCGTGAGGTCCGCGGGCGCCGTGCGGGGCGTGTAGGGGGAGGTCCCGCCGTCCGGGCGGGGCAGCGTGATCGTCACAGGGTCAGCTCCGGAACGTCGAGGCGGCGGCCCTCGGCCGAGGAACGCAGGCCGAGTTCGGCGAGCTGCACGCCGCGGGCGCCCGCCAGCAGGTCCCACGTGTACGGCTCGTCGAGGACCACGTGGCGCAGGAACAGCTCCCACTGGGCCTTGAAGCCGTTCTCGAACCCGCCCCCCGGCGGCAGGTTGTCCGGCACCTCCTGCCACTGGTCGCGGAAGGACTCGGTGACCGGCAGGTCCGGGTTCCACACCGGCTTGGGCGTGGCGGAGCGGTGCTGGACGCGGCAGCCGCGCAGCCCCGCGACGGCGGAGCCGTGCGTGCCGTCGACCTGGAACTCGACCAGCTCGTCGCGGTGGACCCGCACCGCCCAGGAGGAGTTGATCTGGGCGACGGCGCCGCCCTCCAGCTGGAAGACGCCGTACGCGGCGTCGTCGGCGGTCGCCGGATAGGGCTTGCCGCCCTCGTCCCAGCGGCGCGGGAGGTGCGTGGTGGCGAGCGCCTGCACGGAGGTGACCCGGCCGAACAGCTCGTGCAGCACGTACTCCCAGTGCGGGAACATGTCGGAGACGATCCCGCCGCCGTCCTCGGCCCGATAGTTCCAGCTCGGGCGCTGCGCCTGCTGCCAGTCACCCTCGAAGACCCAGTAGCCGAACTCCCCGCGCACCGACAGGATCTCGCCGAAGAAGCCGCCGTCGACCAGTCGCTTCAGCTTGAGCAGGCCCGGCAGGAAGATCTTGTCCTGGACGACGCCGTGCTTGATGCCGGCGTCGCGCGCCAGCCGGGCCAGTTCCAGGGCTCCGTCGAGCGAGGTGGCGGTGGGCTTCTCCACGTACAGGTGCTTGCCGGCGGCGACGGCCCGGCGGACGGCGTCGACGCGGGCGGAGGTGATCTGCGCGTCGAAGTAGACGTCCACGGTGTCGTCGGCGAGGACGGCGTCGAGGTCGGTGGACCACTCGGTCAGGCCGTGCCGGTCGGCGATCTCCCGCAGCGCGTGCTCCCGGCGGCCGACCAGGACGGGCTCGGGCCACAGCACCGTGCCGTCGCCGAGGGCGAGGCCGCCCTGCTCGCGCAGGGCGAGGATCGAGCGGACCAGGTGCTGGCGGTATCCCATCCGCCCGGTGACGCCGTTCATCGCGATGCGCACCGTTCTGCGTGTCATGTGCTCTCCTCCGTGTGGTGGGGCGGGCGGTCCACGGCACCGGGGCAGCGGGGCGCCGAGGCCCCGGGTGCCGGTACCCGACGGGCCAAGAGCCCCGAGGAACGGGGCCCCAGGTGGACGCAGGCCCGCCGGACCCGGGCCCGGGTGGCCGGTGCACCGGGCCCGGGGGGCCGAGGGCCGGGTCACCGGGGCGGACCGACCGCCCTGTGCCGGACGCCCCGCGTCGGGCGTCCGCGCCGGGCGCCCCGTACCGGGCCGGTGGAACGAGTGGAGCCGGTGACGGCACCACGGAAAGCGCGCCGTAGAAAGCGCTTTCTACGGCGATACGCTAGCGACCGCGCGCACCCGCGTACAGAGTTCCGGGACTTCCTGGCTCGGATTGGTCGTCCCGCGCCGCGCCGGGGGCGGCCGGGATGGGACGATCGCCCCGGAGCCGGGCGGGGCGGCGCACCGGCCCGCTCCCCGTCGTCCACCACGACCCGCCGGCGCCTGGAGGGCCCCATGTCAGTGACCCTGTCGGACGTGGCGAACCGCGCCAAGGTCTCGCCCGCCACGGTCTCCCGCGTACTCAACGGCAACTACCCCGTGGCCGCCGCGACCAGGGAACGCGTGCTGCGCGCCGTGGACGAGCTGGACTACGTGCTCAACGGCCCGGCGAGCGCGCTGGCGGCCTCCACCTCGGACCTGGTCGGCATCCTCGTCAACGACATCGCCGACCCCTTCTTCGGCATCATGGCCTCGGCCGTCCAGGCCGAGATGGGATGCCAGGACGGCGACGGAACCGGCCGGGCGGGCGGCGAGAAACTCGCCGTCGTCTGCAACACCGGTGGCGCCCCGGACCGCGAACTGACCTACCTGACCCTCCTGCAGCGTCAGCGCGCAGCGGCCGTCGTGCTCACCGGCGACACCGTCGACGACCCGGCCCACGCGGCGGCGGTCGCGGCGAAACTGGCGCGGCTCGCGGAGGCGGGGACGCGGGTCGTGCTGTGCGGCCGGCCGCCGCTGACCGCGCACCCGGACGCCGTACTCGCCGCGCTCCCCTTCGACAACCGGGGCGGCGGCCGGGCCCTCACCTCGCACCTGCTGGAGCTGGGTCACCGGAGCATCGGCCACGTCGCCGGTCCGGCCGAGCGCACCACCACCCGCCACCGGCTGGAAGGGCACCGCGAGGCGCTGGCCGCCGCGGGCCTCGGCGGCGACCGGGCCGGTGGGGGGCTCACCGTGCACGGCCCGTACGACCGGCGGAGCGGGTACGAGGGCGCGCGGGAACTGCTGCGGCGCGAGCCCGGCCTGACGGCGGTGGTGGCGGCCAACGACACGGTGGCCCTCGGCGTCTGCGCCGCCCTGCGCGAGGCGGGACTGCGCATCCCGCAGGACGTCTCGGTGGCCGGCTTCGACGACCTGCCGTTCAGCGCGGACGCCGTGCCCGCCCTGACGACGGTGCGGCTGCCGCTGCAGGCGGCGGGCGCGCGAGCGGGGCGGCTGGCGCTGGGCACGGAGAAGCCGCCGCCCGGGAGGGTGGCCGAGATCGCCGCCGAACTCGTCGTCCGCGACTCGACGGGGGCGCCGCGGACAGGGTGAGACGCTGCGGCGCGGACGGCGTGCGGCGCGGGTGTCGTGCGGCGCCGGCTGCGTGGGGCGCGGTCGTGCGACGCGGGCGGCGTGCGGTGCCGGTGGCGTGGGGCGCGGGTGGCGTGCGGCGCGTGTCGCGCGGGCCGTGTCGTGCGGCGCGGGCGGCGCCGGTCGGCCGTGCCGGTGGTGCGGCGCGCCGGTCGGCCGTGCCGGGGGCGCGGCGCCGGACGGCCGCGCCGGGTGGCTGCGGCGCCGGTCAGTGCGGCCAGATCGGCGGGTCGGTGGTGAAGTGCCCGCCGAGCAGCGCCTGTTCGGGCTTGGAGCGGTCCAGCTCGCCCTGCTCGGCGATGAGCTTCGCCGCGAACGGCTCGGAGTCGTCCTGCGGCTCGTACCCGAGTGCCCGCGCCGAGGAGAGGTCCCACCACAGCCGGGTGTTGGCGGAGCTCCCGTAGACGACGGTGTGGCCGACGTCCTCGGCGGTCAGCGCCGCGTGGAAGAGCCGCGCGGCGTCGGCCGGGCTCATCCAGATCGACAGCATCCGCACCGTCGTGGGCTCGGGGAAGCAGGACCCGATGCGGACCGACACCGTCTCCAGGCCGTGCCGGTCCCAGTAGAGCTGCGCCAGGTCCTCGTCGAACGCCTTGGAGAGGCCGTAGAAGGTGTCGGGACGGCGCGGGGTGTCCACCGGGATCAGCGGCCCACCCGGTCCCGGGGCCGGGGTGTAGCCCACGGCGTGGTTGCTGGAGGCGAGGACGACGCGCCCCACGCCCTCCTCGCGGACCGCCTCGTAGAGGTGGTAGGTGCCCTCGATGTTGGCGCGCAGGATCTTCTCGAAGGACGACTCCAGGGAGATGCCCGCGAGGTGGAGGACGGCGTCCACGCCGCGCACCGCCTCGCGCAGCGCCGCCCGGTCGGCCAGGTCCGCGGTGACGACCTCCTCGGTGTCCCGCACCTCCTCGACGGGCATGACGTCGAACAGCCGCAGGCGGTACCCGTAGGAGGGGAGCAGCTTCCGCAGGTGGGTGCCGAGTCCGCCCGCGGCGCCGGTGAGCAGGAGGGTGCGGGGAGCGGGCATGGCGTTCTCCTCAAGTCTGGGGGCGGGACCGGATCCGCATCCGTGGACGGCGTTCAGGGTCGTGCGCACGCTAAGGAGGTGTCCGACGCGGCGTCAAGTGTGTGTTTACGCGTCTTGACCGGGATTGGCGGCTGCCCTAGCGTGACCAGCGTTCAGAGATGTAAACGTCAGTCAGATTCATGTACACCGCCGCACGTACGCGCTTCACCTGCACGCCGGCGCGTCGCCGTCCGTAGTCCAGGGAGTCCCGTGACCACCACCCCACCTCCGCTCAGCGCCCGGCTCGACGGCGTGCTGTTCTTCCCCGTCACCGCGTACGGGTCCGACGGGTCCGTCGACACCGACGCGTTCCGCGCGCACGTGCGCGACGGCATCGACGCCGGTGCCGCGGCCGTCTTCGCGTGCTGCGGCACCGGCGAGTTCCACGCCCTCACGCTCGAGGAGTTCCGGCGCTGCGTCGCCGCGGCGGTCGCCGAGGCCGCGGGGCGGGTGCCGGTCTTCGCGGGCGCCGGTTACGGCACCGCACTGGCGGTCCAGTACGCCCGCGCCGCCGAGGAGGCGGGCGCCGACGGGCTGCTGGCCATGCCCCCGTACCTGGTCGTCGCCGATCAGGAGGGGCTGCTGGCGCACTACACCGCCCTCGCGGACGCCACCGGACTCGACGTCGTCGTCTACCAGCGCGACAACGCCGTGTTCGCCCCCGGCACGGTGGCCCGGCTGGCCCGCCACCCGCGGATCGTCGGCCTGAAGGACGGCCTCGGCGACCTCGACCTCGTGCAGCGGATCGTCAGCGCCGTGCGCACCGAACTGCCCGGCACGGACTTCCTCTACTTCAACGGACTCCCCACGGCCGAGCTCACCGCGCTCGCCTACCGGGGCGTCGGCGTCACGCTCTACTCCTCCGCGGCCTTCTGCTTCGCCCCGGAGGTCGCCGTCGCCTTCCACCGGGCGCTCGCCACCGGCGACGACGCGACCGCCGACCGCCTCGTCGACGGCTTCTACCGCCCCCTGGTCGAACTGCGCTCCCGGGGACGCGGCTACGCGGTCTCGCTGGTCAAGGCGGGCGTGCGGCTGCGCGGCGGGAAGGTCGGCGAGGTGCGTCCGCCGCTGAGCGAACCGGCTGCCGCGCACATCGAGGAGCTCGGCCGCATCATCGAGCGCGGGTACGCGCTGCTGGGCGAAGGGGGCGCGGCGTGAGGGCCTCCGCCTTCCTGTACCCCTGGGACGTCGTCGGCGACAAGGAGGCCGCCGCCCGCACCGCCGCCCTCGGCGTGCGGCAGGTGACCCTCGCCTCCGCCTACCACTCCACGCGCGCGGTGACGCCCCGGCACCCCGTCCACCGGATCGTCACCGCGGAGCACGCCGCCGTGCTCTACCCGCCCGACGCCGGACGCTGGGAGGGCCGCGCACTGCGGCCCCACCCCGCGGGCGACTGGGCGCCGGCCGGTGAGGACCCCTTCGGGCAGGCCGCCGAGACGCTCGCCGGCGCGGGCCTCGAGGTGCACAGCTGGGTGGTGCTCGCCCACAACTCCCGCCTGGGCGCCGAGCATCCGGACACCTGCGTGGTCAACGCCTACGGCGACCGCTACCCGTGGGCGCCGTGCATCGCCCGTCCCGCGGTGCGGGAGTACCTCACCGCGCTCGCCGCCGAGGCGGCCGTCCGCCCCGGTGCGGCGGGCACCGAGCTGGAGTCCTGCGGCTGGTACGGCTTCGCGCACCTGCACGCCCACGACAAGGTCGGCGGGGTGGTGCTGGGCGACGCGACCCAGTACCTGATGTCGCTGTGCTTCTGCGCCGACTGCCGTGACGGGTACGCCGGCCAGGGGTGGGACGCCCGTGAGCTGGCCGCGCACGTGCGGCGCGCGCTGGAACCCGTGTGGGCGGTGGGCGGTTCGGAGGCCACCGGGTGGGCGGCCGTGGAGCGGCTGCTCGGCTCCGGCCCGGCCGCGGCGACCCTCGCCTGGCGGGTCCAGGCCGCGCGCGCACTGCAGGAAGCCACCGTCCGGGCCGTCCGGGCCGCCGCGCCGCCCGGCTTCCGGGTCCTGCTGCACGCCGACCCGGCGCCGTACCGCTGCGGGGCCAACGCGGGGGTCGACGCGGGGCACGTGCTGGGCCTCGCGGACGGTGTCGTCCTGCCGTGCACCGGGGGCGCCGCGGCCCGCGAAGCGGTCCTCGGCCCCTTCGCCCCCCACCGGCGTGAGGGCGCCGTGCTGGCGGCCAACCTCACGGTGGTCTCCGGCATGGGCGGCAGCCCGGGCACCCTCGCCGCGGACGCCGCCCACGCCGCCTCACTGGGCGCCACGGAACTGCGGCTCTACCACGCGGGTCTCGCCTCCGACACGGACCTGCGCGCCGTCACGGAACAGCTCGCCGAACTCGGCTGACCGCCCCCGCGCACGTCGCCGGGGCCAGGGCTCCGGGGGCCGGTCCGCCGCCCCCGGAGCCCTGGCGCCCGTCGGCTCCCTCGCCGTCGGTCACCGGCCGCCGGCGACGTGGGCACGGACCGCGTCGCGGCAGTTCTCGCCCCCGACCCCGGGCCGCGGGAAGAGCAGGACGCCGCCCTCCCGGCCCTCCCGCCCGGCCTCGGCCGGCTGCCTCCCGGCCTCCGCGACGTACGCGGCGCACTCGGCGCCGGGAGGTCCCCCGGGCTCCCGCGAGGCGGGCGCCGGGGCAGGTGCCGGGGAGGCCTCGAGCACGAGGGTGGCGACGAGACTCGCCCCGCACAACACCGCCCACACGGCGACCAGTACGCGTGGGTCCTTCCATGCCGACTGCTGCATCCCGGCATCCTACGGGCACCCCGCGCCGCACAACTTCCCCCGGAAACAAGGGATTTCCTCGTCGGAAGCGTTGACGAAACACCGCCACGGCCCTAGCTTCGTCGCGTCGTACTTCGTACGTCATATATGAGACGCGATACGTCGGATATGAAAGAGACCCCATGGCCTTCGCCGCCCCCGCTCCCATCCCCTCGCGCACCCAGTACGTGCTGGACGCGATCAAGCACGGCATCCTGACCGGACAGCTCGTGCCCGGTCAGGCGCTGGTGGAGACCGAGCTCGCCGCGCGGTTCGGGGTGTCCAAGACACCGGTGCGCGAGGCGCTGAAGACGCTGGCGGGCACCGGGCTCGTGGTGATGAGCCAGTACAAGGGCGTCACCGTGCGCGAGGTGGACGCGGCCATGGCCCACCAGGTGTACGACGTCCGCCTGCTGCTCGAGCCGGAGGCGCTGCGGCGCACCATCGCCCGCCAGGCTTCCCTGGACGTCGCGGCGGACGCGCTGGTGCGGGCCGACGAGGCCGAGGACAACGCCGAACGCAGCCTCGCCAACCGGGAGTTCCACCGCGCCCTGTACGTGCCGTGCGGCAACCCGCTGCTCTCCCGGATGCTCGACGAGGTCCGCGACCAGGCCGCGCTCGTCTCCGCGGTGGTGTGGGGCGCCATCCCCTCCTGGGAGCGGGAGGCCACCGAGCACCGGGAGATCCTGCGGCTGGCCCGGGCCGGCGACGCGGACGGGGCGGCCCGCGCCCTGCACGACCACATCGCCTCGTTCGTCCATCGGGCGTTCCCCGCGCAGGAGGACGCCGTGTGAGAGCGACCGGCCGGACCGAGCAGGTGCAGGTGCAGGGACATCGTCACGGAGATGAAAGGGCGGCCTCGATGGCGCACGCGGACCACACTCCTCTCAGGGCAGCACTGGCCGACGTCGTCGCGATCCCCGCGACGCCGTTCGACGCCGACGGCGGTCTGGACCTCGCCGCGCACCGGGTGCTGCTGCGCCGCCTGCTGGACGCGGGCGTGCGCACCCTCACCCCGAACGGCAACACCGGGGAGTTCTACACGCTGACCCCCCAGGAGCGGCGCACCGTCACCGAGGTGACGATCGAGGAGGCGGGGGACCGGGCGACGATCGTCGTCGGCGTCGGCCACGACGTGCCGGCAGCCGTGGCCGCCGCCGTCCACGCCCGCGGGGCGGGCGCCCGGATGGTCATGGTCCACCAGCCCGTCCACCCCTACGTCTCCCGCGACGGCTGGATCGCCTACCACCGCGCCGTCGCCGATGCCGTGCCGGAACTGGGCGTGGTGCCCTACATCCGCAACCCGCACCTGGACGGCGGGGCCCTCGCCGAACTGGGCGAGCGCTGCCCCAACGTGGTCGGCGTGAAGTACGCGGTGCCGGACGCCGCCCACTTCGCCGCCTTCGCCCGCGACGCGGGCCTGGAGCGCTTCGTGTGGGTCGCGGGCCTCGCCGAGCTGTACGCCCCGGCCTACTGGGCGGGCGGCGCCACCGGATTCACCTCGGGGCTGGTCAACGTCGCCCCGACGCTGTCCCTCGCGATGCTGGAGGCGCTGCGCGGCGGCGACCTGCCGGCCGCCATGGAGGTGTGGGAGCGGGTCCGGCCGTTCGAGGAACTGCGCGCGGACCGGCAGTCCGCGGACAACGTGAGCGTGGTCAAGGAGGCCCTCGCCGCGCTGGGCCTGTGCCGGCGCGACGTCCGCCCGCCGAGCCACGAGATCACCGAGGAACGCCGCGCCGCGGTCGCCGCCCTGCTGAAGGGGTGGGGGATATGACCGACCGCCCCGAGACCCCGCGCCCCGGGACCCCGCGCCCCGAGACCTCGCGCACCGGGACCCCGCGTCCCGCCGCCCTGCGTCCGCAGGACCTGCGCAGCCACCGCTGGTACGGCGACTCCGTCTCGGCGGGACTGCGCACCTTCAGCCACCGCGCCCGCACCCGCCAGCTCGGCTACCTGCCCGAGGAGCACCTCGGCAAGCCCGTCGTCGCGATCCTCAACACCTGGTCCGACATCAACCCCTGCCACGTCCACCTGCGCGAACGCGCCCAGGCGGTCAAGCGCGGGGTGTGGCAGGCAGGCGGCTTCCCGCTGGAGTTCCCGGTCTCCACGCTCTCGGAGACCTTCCAGAAGCCGACCCCCATGCTCTACCGCAACCTCCTCGCCATGGAGACCGAAGAACTGCTGCGCTCCTACCCGGTGGACGGCGCCGTGCTCCTCGGCGGCTGCGACAAGACCACGCCCGCCCTGCTGATGGGCGCCGCCAGCGCCGGCCTGCCCGCCGTGTTCGTGCCGGCCGGCCCCATGCTGCCGGGCCACTGGCGCAAGGAAGTCCTCGGCAGCGGCACCGACATGTGGAAGTACTGGGACCAGCGGCGCACCGGTGAGATCGGCGACGGCGAACTCGGCGAGCTGGAGAACGGCCTGGCCCGCTCGCCCGGCCACTGCATGACCATGGGCACCGCCTCCACGCTCACCGCCGCCGCCGAGGTGCTCGGCATGACGATGCCCGGCGCCTCGTCCATCCCCGCCGTGGACTCGGGCCACGAGCGGATGGCCGCGGCCGCCGGCGCCCGCATCGTCGGCATGGTGTGGCAGGACGTCACCCCGTCGAAGATCCTCACCCGCGAGGCGTACGAGGACGCGGTCGCCACCGTCCTCGCGCTCGGCGGCTCCACCAACGCGGTCATCCACCTGATCGCCATGGCCGGCCGCTCCGGCGTCACACTCACCCTCGACGACTTCGACCGCATCGCCCGCACGGTGCCGGTCCTCGCCAACCTGCGGCCCGGCGGCGCGTACCTCATGGAGGACTTCCACTTCGCGGGCGGCCTGCCCGGCTTCCTCACCCGCCTCACCGACGTGCTGCACCTGGACCGCCCCACCGCCGCCCACCCCACGCTGCGCGCCCAGCTCGAGGGCGCCCTCGTCCACGACGACGAGGTCATCCGCCCGCGCGAGCGGCCGCTGGCCGACGAGGGCGGCGTGGCCGTCCTGCGCGGCAACCTCTGCCCCGACGGCGCGGTGATCAAGCACATCGCCGCCGAGCCCCACCTGCTGCGGCACACCGGACCGGCCGTCGTCTTCGACGACTACCGCACCCTCCAGCGCACCATCGACGACCCGGCGCTCGGCATCACCGCCGACCACGTCCTGGTGCTGCGCAACGCCGGACCGCGGGGCGGGCCCGGCATGCCGGAGTACGGCATGCTGCCGATCCCCGAGTACCTCCTCAAGGAGGGCGTGCGGGACATGGTGCGCATCTCCGATGCCCGGATGAGCGGCACCAGTTACGGCGCGTGCGTCCTGCACGTGGCGCCCGAGTCGTACGTCGGCGGCCCGCTGGCCCTGGTGCGCACCGGCGACCTCATCACCCTCGACGTCCCGGCCCGCACCCTGCGCCTGGAGGTCGACGAGGCCGAACTGGAGCGCCGCCGCGCCGCCTGGACGGCGCCGGAGCAGCGGTGGGAACGCGGCTACGGCGCGCTCTACCAGGAGCAGATCACCCAGGCCGACACCGGCTGCGACTTCGCCTTCCTGGCCCGCCCGGGAAAGGTGCCCGAACCCTACGCCGGCTGAACCGCCGCCGGCCGGCCGTGCCCCGCGCCCCGGCCGGCGGCGCACCACCCCCACCGCGTGCGCTTCCGCGCGGACCACCGCACGCCGTGGAGCAAGCGCTTTCTGCCGCCCCCGTCGGCCCCTCCGCCGCCCTCCGGACACCCGGACCGGGCCCGGCTCCCCGTACGACACGCACCACCGTGAACGAAACGGAGACAGAGGTCATGGCCCCAGCAGCCCCCGCCGCCACCGCGGCGAAGACACCGGGCAGGACGTCCCGGGGCGCGCCCGGACGACGACGCGGGACCGGCAGCAGCACTCCGCGCCGCCTGCCCTACCTGCTGATCGCCCCCGCCGGGCTGCTCATGCTGGGCTTCATCGCCTACCCGGTGCTCAGCGTCTTCTACTACAGCCTGCAGCACTACAACGTCACCAAGCCCTGGCGCGACGGCTTCGCGGGCTTCGACAACTTCACCCGCGTCTTCACCGACGACCCGCTCTTCCGCGACTCCCTGGTGTTCAGCGCCAAATGGGTCGTCACCGAGGTCTCGCTGCAGCTCCTCCTCGGCCTGGGGCTGGCCCTGCTGGTCAACCAGACGTTCGTCGGACGCGCCGTCGCCCGCGCCATGGTCTTCTCCCCGTGGGCCGTCTCCGGCGTGCTGACCACCACCATCTGGATGCTGCTCTACAACCCCTCGACCGGGGTGAGCCGCTACCTGGCGGACGCGGGCGTCGGCAGCTACGGCACCTCCGTGCTGTCCGACACCGACACCGTCTTCTGGGCGGTGGTCGTCACCGAACTCTGGCGCGGGGTGCCGTTCTTCGCGATCCTCATCCTCGCCGACCTGCAGTCCGTGCCCAAGGATCTCTACGAGGCGGCGTCCGTCGACGGCGCCGGCCGGCTGCGGCAGTTCGTCCACATCACGCTGCCGCACCTGAAGGACGCGATCATCCTCTCCACGCTGCTGCGCGCCGTGTGGGAGTTCAACAACGTCGACCTGCTCTACACCCTGACCGGCGGCGGGCCCGCGGGCGTCACCACCACGCTCCCGCTGTACGTCGCCAACACGGGCATCGAGGGCCACGACTTCGGGTACGCCTCCGCGCTGACCACCGTGGCCTTCGTGATCCTCCTGTTCTGCTCCATCCTCTACCTGCGTCTGAGCAAGTTCGGAGGCGACTCCCGGTGACCGCCGCACTCGCCGAGACGGGCGACCGCCGCACGGCGCCCCCGGCCGGCACCCCCGTGACCCCGCAGGCCCCGCGCCGCCGCCGGCGCACCCGCGCCTTCGACGAGGTGCCGCGCTGGCAGATCTACCTGCCGCTCGGGCTCTACCTGCTCTTCACCCTGGTGCCGTTCTACTGGATGCTGCTCTTCGCGCTGCGGCCCGCCGGATCGACCTCGCTGGTGCCCTGGCCGGTCACCTTCGAGCACTTCGAGAAGGTCTGGAACGAGCGCAGCTTCGGCGTCTTCTTCCAGAACAGCATGCTGGTCGGCCTGGCCACCCTGGTCACCACCACCGTGATCGCCCTCTCCGGCGGCTACGCGCTGGCCCGGTTCGACTTCCGGGTGAAGAACGCCTTCATGCTCGCGCTGCTGTGCTCGCAGTTCATCCCGGGCGCGCTCATGCTGGTCCCGCTCTTCGAGATCTTCCGCAACCTCCGGATGATCAACTCGCTGGAGAGCGTGATCATCGCCGAGACGGTCTTCCAGCTCCCGCTGTCGATCATCCTGATCAGCGGCTTCATCAAGAACGTGCCGGTCTCCCTGGAGGAGGCCGCCTGGGTCGACGGCTGCTCACGGCTGCGGGCCTTCCGCGCCGTCGTCCTGCCGCTGCTGAGGCCGGGGCTGATCGCGGTCGGGTCCTTCGCCTTCGTGCACAGCTGGAACCACTTCCTGTTCGCGCTGATGTTCCTGAGCGAGCAGGACAAGCAGACGATCCCGGTCGGCCTCAACACCCTGATCGGCGCCGACAGCGTGGACCTCGGCGCACTCGCCGCCGGCGGAGTGATCGCCGCCGTCCCCGTCGTCATCGTCTTCGCCTTCATCCAGAAATGGCTGATCACCGGCTTCAGCGCGGGCGCGGTCAAGGGCTGACCCGCCGCCACCCCGCGCCGCCCCGCCCCCCTTCACCGTCCGTGCGTACGCCCGAGGAGGCCCGCACCATGAGCGCCCCGCACCCGACCCCGCCGCCCCTTCCCCTGGTGCTCGCCGGGGCGCGCGGCCACGGCCGCCGGCACCTGGACAACATCCGCCGCCTGGAGGGCGCCGGACGGGTGCGGCTGGCCGGAATCTGCGACCTCACCCCGCTCACCGGCGCCGAGCTGGCCGGCTTCGCGTCGCCGCCCGAGCAGTCGGCCGACTTCGCGGCCCTGCTGGAGGCCACCGGCGCCCGCGCCGCCGTCGTCTGCACCCCGCTGCAGACGCACGCCGACCTCGCCACCGCCGCCGCCGCGCGCGGGGTGCACCTGCTTCTGGAGAAGCCGCCCGCCGCCTCCTGGGCCGCCCACCGGCGGGTCGAGGACGCGGTGCGCGAGGCGGGCACCGTCTGCCAGATCGGCTTCCAGACCCTCGGCTCGCACGCCGTGCCCGCCGTCCGTGAGCTGATCTCCTCCGGCGCGATCGGCCGGGTCAAGGGCGTCGCCGCGGCCGGTGCCTGGGTACGCGACAGCGCCTACTGGGCCCGCGCCCCCTGGGCCGGCCGGCGCCGCCTCGGCTCCGTCGACGTCGTCGACGGCGTGCTCACCAACCCGCTGGCCCACGCCGTCTCCACCGCCCTCGCCCTCGCGGACGCCGAACGCGCCGAGGACGTCACCGGCATCGAGACGGAACTGCTGCGCGCCAACGACATCGAGGCCGACGACACCTCCTGCGTCCGCGTCACCACCACGCGCGGGACGGACGTCGTCGTCGCCGCGACGCTGTGCGCGGAGCGGGCCGGCGAACCGTACGTCCTTGTGCACGGCGAGAGCGGCCGGATCACCTTCTGGTACAAGGAGGACCGGGTGCTCCTGCAGCGCGCCGGACACGGTCCCGAGGAGCACGTCCACGGCCGCACGGACCTGCTGGAGAACCTCCTCGACCACCTCGCGGACGGCACGGAGGTGCTCGCCCCGCCCGCCCGCTCCGGCGCCTTCATGCGCGTCCTCGAAGCGGTCCGCACCGCCCCCGAGCCCCTCCCGCTGCCGCCGGACGCCTGGCGCACCGCGCACGACACCCCCGCACCGCGACGCGTGGTCCCCGGCGTCGACGGCCTGGTCGCCGCCTGCGCCGACACCCTGCGCCTGTTCTCCGAGACCGGCGCCGAACCCTGGGCGGCACCGGCCGCCTCCGCCGGAACGAGGACCTCATGACCGCGCCCCGGGACGTCCCCGCCGTGGAGGTCCTCGCCGACCTCCGCTGCGCCGGGCGGAGGGTCGCCCGCTACCTGGTCCGCCCGGACCTGGACCCGCGGCTGTCGCCCCGCCCCTACCTCCACCCGGTGACCACCCTCGCCGGCGTCGTGGTCACCGAGGAACTGCCCCCCGACCACCTGCACCACCTCGGCGCGGGCGTGGCCGTGCCCGACGTCGACGGCCGCAGCTTCTGGGGCGGACGCACCTTCGTCCGCGACCGCGGTCCGGTGCTGCTCGACAACCACGGCGTCCAGCGGCACACGGGCTGGCGCCGCAAGGACGACGGCCGCATCGAGGAGGACCTGGTCTGGGAGGCCGGCGGCGCCGTGCTGCTGCGTGAGCGGCGCACGGTCACGGCCACCGCGCTCGCCGACCGCGCCTGGGCGCTGGGCCTGACCTTCGCGCTCACCCCCGCGGGCGGGCCCGTCACCATCGGCAGCCCCGCCACCAACGGCCGCCCCGGCGCGGGCTACGGAGGCTTCTTCTGGCGCGCCCCCAAGGAGGCCGGCGCCCCCGCCGCCTTCACCGCGGACGCCGACGGCGAGGAGGCCGTGCACGGCCGGTGCGCCGACTGGCTCGCCCTCGCCGGTGACGGCTGGACCCTCATCCTCGCCGGTGCGGACGAGGCCACCCGCCGTGACCCCTGGTTCGTGCGGACCGCCGAGTACCCGGGCGTCGGCTCGTCCCTGGCCTGGTCGCACCCGGTCGCCCTCTCGGCCGGGCAGACCCTCGCCCGCAGGGTGGTCACCGTCGTCGCCGACGGCCGCCTCGACCGGGGCGCGGCCGGCGACCTCGCGGAGCTCGCGAAGGAGGCGACGGCGGAGTGAACGCCCCCGCACCGAACCGGCCGTGGACCGCCGACCTCGGCGACGGCTCCTACCGCAACCCGGTCCTGAACGCGGACTGGTCCGACCCCGACGTGATCCGCGTGGGCGACGACTACTACCTCACCGCCTCCAGCTTCGGCCGCGTCCCCGGCCTTCCCCTGCTGCACTCCCGCGACCTGGTCAACTGGACCCTCGTCGGCCACGCACTCGAAAGGCTCACGCCGCACGAGGACTTCGCCGTGCCCCGCCCGGACCGCGGCGTGTGGGCCCCGGCGCTGCGGCACCACGCGGGCCGCTTCTGGATCTTCTGGGGCGACCCCGACCAGGGCGTCTTCCAGGTCAACGCGCCAGACATCGACGGCCCTTGGAGCGCCCCGCACCTGCTGAAGCCGGGCAAGGGGCTGATCGACGCCTGCCCGCTGTGGGACGAGGAGACCGGCGAGGCCTACCTGGTGCACGGCTGGGCCAGGTCCCGCGCCGGGGTGAAGAACCGTCTCACCGGCCACCGGATGAGCCCCGACGGCCTCACCCTCCTCGACGAGGGCGCGCTCCTGGTCGACGGAGACCTGCTGCCCGGCTGGTTCACCCTGGAGGGCCCCAAGCTCTACCGGCACGACGGCTGGTTCTGGATCCTCGCCCCCGCCGGATCGGTCGGGACCGGCTGGCAGGGCGCCTTCCGCGCGCGGTCCTTCCTCGGACCGTACGAGGAGAAGGTCGTCCTGGAGCAGGGCGGCACCGACGTCAACGGCCCCCACCAGGGCGGCTGGGTGCGTACCCCGCAGGGCGAGGACTGGTTCCTGCACTTCCAGTCCCGCGGCGCGCACGGCCGGGTCGTCCACCTGCAGCCGATGCGCTGGACCACCGACGAACAGGGGCTGCCCTGGCCCGTGCTGGGCGACGACGGCACGCCCGTCGCCGTGCACCGCAAGCCGCAGGGGCCGCCGCAGCCGACGGCCGCGCCCGCCACCGACGACGACTTCGCGGGCGGCCGGTTCGGCCTCCAGTGGCAGTGGGCGGCCAACCCGGGACAGGGGTGGACGACCGCGCACGACGGCGACGGGCTGCGGCTGACCTGCGTCCGCACCGGCCACGTCGACGACCTGCGCTCGCTGGCCCACCTGCTGACCCAGCGGATGCCCGCCGAGACCTTCACCGCCGAGGTGGACCTCCGCCTCGACGCGGCCGCGGCGGGCGCCCGGGCCGGCCTCGCGGTCGTCGGCGAGGCGTACGCCTGGATCGGTCTGGAGCGGGACGGCGACGGCCGCGTCCGCCTCGTCCACCGGTTCGCCGAGGACACCGCCACCCCGGAGCGCGACGCCGCGCACGCGAGGGACGCGCCCGGTGGACGGGCCCGGCTGCGCGTCGAGGTGTCCCCGGGCGCCCGGTGCCGTTTCCTCGCAGACACCGGCGACGGGACCGGGCTTTGGCCCTCCGGCCAGGTGTTCGCCGCGGCGCCCTGGGGCTGGACCGGGGCCCTGCTCGGCCTGTTCGCCGCCGCCCCGCCCGGGACGGACGCCGCGGGGACCGGCGTCTTCACCCGTTACCGCACGACCGCCTGACGCACCCACGGCACGACCCGGCCCCGCCCGGCGGACCAGGCACCCCCGCCTCCGCCACCACCGCACCGGGCACCACCCGCACCACCCGCGTCACCCGCACCACCCGCACCACCAAGGAACCCCTTCCACGAGAGAAGAGCCGACCATGAGAGCGACGATCCACCGGAACCGCAGAACGACGGCAGCCGTGGCGCTGGCCGCGGTGTTCGCCCTGACCGCCACCGCCTGCGGCGACGACGGCAGCGCGGGCGGCGGCGACGAGGGCTCCGGCAAGGGCGAGATCACCTTCTGGGACAACAACGGCGGTGTCCGCACCCCGGTCTGGGAGAAGATCATCGCCGAGTTCGAGAAGAAGAACCCGGACATCGACGTCACGTACGTGCCGATCCCGATCACCGACGTGCAGTCGAAGTACGACACGGCCATCGCCGGCGGCGGCCTCCCCGACGTGGGCGGCGTCGGCACCGCGTACCTGGCGAACATGGTCGCGCAGGACGCCCTGGAGCCGGTCGGCGACCGGATCGAGGGCAGCGCGCTCAAGGGCAAGCTCTCCGAGCAGATGGCGGAGAGCGTCAGGTCGGCGGGCGGGCGCGGCGACGAGATGTACTCCGTGCCGACCAGCGCCAACCAGGGCACCCTCTGGTACCGCACCGACCTGTTCGAGGCGGCCGGCGCCGAACCGCCCACCAGCTGGGACCGGTTCTACGAGGCCGCCGAGAAGCTCACCGACGCGAAGAAGAACGAGTTCGGCTTCACCATCCGCGGCGGCGCCGGCTCGGTCGCCCAGGCGCTCGACATGATGTACGCCCAGTCCGGCATCGACACCTTCTGGAAGGGCGACCGGACCACCGTCAACGACCCGAAGAACGTCGAGGCGCTCGAGAAGTACGTCGGCCTCTACAAGAAGGCCACGCCCGAGGCCGACCTGAACAACGACTTCGCCAAGATGGTCGCCCAGTTCACCCAGGGCGACATCGGCATGCTGCAGCACAACCTGGGCTCCTACACCGACCACGTGAAGGCGTTCGGCAAGGACAAGGTCGAGGGCATCCCGCTGCCCCCGTCCGCCGAGGGCAGCCCGCGCACCATCGTCTCCAACCCGGTCGACGGGCTCGGCCTGTTCAAGAGCAGCAAGAACAAGACGGCCGCCTGGAAGTTCATCGAGTTCGCCGCGTCCCACGAGATGAACAGCCTCTGGAACCAGGAGGCCGGCTCCATCCCCGCCAACACCGAGGCGTCCGGCGACGCCTGGATCAGCGAGGTCGAGCCGGTCAAGGCGGCCATGGAGTCCCTCAACGACCCCGGCACCAAGGTCGTCCAGCTGCCGTACTACCTGCCCGACTGGAACAACATCAGCAAGGCCGACAGCGAGCCGGACTTCCAGAAGCTGCTGCTCGGCGAGATCAGCGCGAAGCAGTTCGCGGACAAGCTCGCCGGAGCGCTCAACGACGCCCAGGCGGAGTGGAAGCAGCAGCAGTGACACCGCGGCGGGCGGGGGCATGACCGCACCCCCGCCCCGCCGCCGCTCCTGCCCCCACCTGCCGAACGGACCACCACGCCTCGCACCACTCCCCAACACCCCGCCTCAGGAGCCGCAATGCGCAGTCAGTCACGTCCCGCACGTCCCGCACGCCTCGCCAGAGCGGCCGTCGTCGGCTGCACCGCGCTGACCCTGGCGGTGACGTCGGCCGGGACCGCCGGCGCCGCCCCGGGCGACCCCGCCCGCCAGGTCCTCCCGCACAACGACGGCTGGGCCGCCGCCGACGGCGGCACCACCGGCGGCGCCGCAGCCGACCGCGCGCACGTGTACACCGTCGACACCTGGGCCGAGCTCAAGGCCGCCGTCGGCAACGGGGACGGCACCCCCAGGATCATCCGGGTCGTCGGCACCCTCGACGCCAACAGCGACGCCTCGGGCAGGCCGCTGAGCTGCGCCGACTACGCGACGGACGGCTACTCCCTGGAGGGCTACCTCGCCGCCTACGACCCCGCCACCTGGGGGAAGGCCGACCCCTCGGGCCCGCAGGAGGAGGCGCGCCTGGCCTCCGCCGCGCGCCAGGCGTCGCAGATCCGGCTGAACGTCGGGTCGAACACCACCCTGGTGGGCGTCGGCGACCACGCCAGGCTGCTGGGCGCCAACGTCCAGGTGCGCGGCGTGGACAACGTCATCGTCCGCAACCTCACCTTCGAGGACACCTTCGACTGCTTCCCGCAGTGGGACCCCACCGACGGGGCCGAGGGCGCCTGGAACTCCGAGTACGACAGCCTGGTGGTGTACGGCTCCACCCACGTGTGGGCCGACCACAACACCTTCACCGACGGCCGCCGCCCCGACGCGGCGCAACCCCGGTACTACGGGCGCGAGTTCCAGCAGCACGACGGGCAGCTCGACGTGGTGCGGGGCGCCGACCTCGTCACCGTCTCCTGGAACGTCTTCGCCGACCACAGCAAGACCATCCTGATCGGCAACAGCGACAGCGCGACCGCCACCGACCGCGGCAGGCTGCGCGTCACCCTGCACCACAACCTGTTCCGGGACACCGGGGAGCGCACCCCGCGCGTGCGGTTCGGGCAGGTCGACGTCTACGACAACCACCACCTGGTCAAGGACCCCGCGTCCTTCGGCTACGCCTACGGCGTCGGCAAGGAGTCGGCGATCCACGCGGAGAAGAACCACTTCACCCTCCCCGCGTCCGTCCCGGCCGGCGACGTCCTGCACAAGTGGAGCGAGGCGCCGATCACGGCGGAGGACAACTTCGTCAACGGCGCGGAGGTCGACCTGATCGCGCGGTACAA
Source organism: Streptomyces fragilis (assembly GCF_003112515.1). Classification (GTDB taxonomy): domain Bacteria; phylum Actinomycetota; class Actinomycetes; order Streptomycetales; family Streptomycetaceae; genus Streptomyces; species Streptomyces fragilis. Next base: position 576,240 of record NZ_BEVZ01000002.1, read on the forward strand.
CGCCGAGCACCCGGACGCCGTCCTGCGGCGCGACGCGGGCTGGAGCCCGGAACTGCGGGCCCGGGTGGACGAGACCGGTGACGTGCCGGGGTTCGTCGCCCGGTGGGCCGGGGCGGGGCAGCTCGACGAGTGCGAGCCGCACGAACTCTGACCGCGCGCGGGCCCGGTGCACCCCGCGGTCGCCGGGCGGCCCGCCCCGCGCGCGTCGGTCCCGATCCCGGCCCCCACCGGACCCCGGCGCCCACCGGACCCCGGCCCGCCACCCCGGCGGGCCGGGCCCCCGGTCGGCCCGACGGCACGAGACCCCCGCGGCTCCGCGTCACGCCGACGGGCGCGCCGTGCGCGATGCCCTTGCGGGGCCCGGCTCCGGCCGGACGGGAGGGCCGGTCCCGCGCCGACCCCCGCGCGCAACCGCAACCGCGACCGTGGACGGGCCCGTGCGCATGCCGCCTGCGGACCCGACCCGACACGACCCCGGTCCCGCCGCAGCGGCGGACCGGGGTCCGACACCTCAGGAGGCACCCCTTGACCGCACCGGACGTTCCCGCTCGCCGTACTCCCGCCGCTCCCCGCACTCCCGGCGTCGCCCGCCGCAGCGCCCTGCTCGCCGGGGTCGGCGCGGGCGTCGCCTCGGTGCTCGGGGCCGCCGCTCCGCCCGCCCGCGCCGCCGCCGGGCACGGGCCGGGCCGCGCCCGCACCCTGCGCGTCGCGCCGGACGGCACCGGTGACCTCACCACCGTCCAGGCCGCCGTCGACGCCACCCCCGACCACCCGGACCGGCCCTGGACGGTGCTCCTCGCCCCCGGCACGTACCGCGAGACCGTCACCGTGCCGGAGGCCAAGACGGGCCTCACCCTGCTGGGCGGCACGGGCGACCCCCGCGACACCGTGATCGTGTACGACAACGCCTCCGGCACGTCGAAACCCGACGGCTCCGGCACGTACGGCACCTCGGGCAGCGCCACCTTCACCGCCGCGCCCGACGGGTTCACCGCCCGCCGCCTCACCTTCGCCAACGACTTCCTGCGCGCGGACCACCCGGAGATCACCGCCCAGCAGGCCGTCGCGCTGCGGGTGCTCGGCGACCGCAGCCTCTTCGACCGCTGCCGGTTCCTCGGTCACCAGGACACCCTGCTGACCGACACCCGCCACCGCACCCTCGCCGCCCGGCAGTACTTCCACCACTGCCGCACCGAGGGCGACGTGGACTTCGTCTTCGGGCGCGCCACCGCCGTGCACGCCGGCGGCGAGTTCCGCATGCTCGACCGTCCCGTGGACTTCACGCCCTACGGCTTCGTCTTCGCGCCCAGCACCGCGGCCGGGACGGCGCACGGTTTCCTCGCCGTGCGCTGCCGCTTCACCAGCTCGGCACCGGTCGGCGCCTACAAGCTCGCCCGGCCCTGGGTGCCGAGCAGCGACCCCACCGCGTGGCCCCGCCTCGTCGTGCGCGACAGCTTCCTGGACGCCGGGATCGACACCGCCCAGCCGTACGCGAACATGCGCGAGCAGTACCCCTGGCAGAGCTTCCTGTTCCGCGAGCACGCCAACCGCGGCCCCGGCGCCAGGATCCCCGACCCCGCGACGCGGCCGCAGCTGGACGCCGCCGAGGCCCTGGCGCACACCGCCGCGGCGTACCTGGGCGACTGGGACGTGCGCACCGCCCTCCGGGGAGCCGTCTGAGGCACCCCGCCTCCGTCCAGGGCGGGCGGCCGGGCTCAGAGCCGGCGGGTGGCCAGGGTGAGCCGGTCGCGGGCGTCGAACAGGGCGTCCACGATGGCCTGTTCGTGGGTGCCGGTGAGCCGGGCCACCGGCACCGAGCAGCTGATCGCGTCGCGGGCCGGGGTGCGCTGGGGGACCGCCACGCCGAAGCAGCGCAGCCCCAGCGTGTTCTCCTCCCGGTCCACCGCGAACCCGCGCTCGCGCACTTGGTGCAGCTCCTCGATGAGCTGCTCCCGGTCGGTGATGGTGTGCTCGGTCAGCGCGGGCAGGGTCTGCGGCAGCAGCTCGCGCACCTGCTCGTCGGTGCGGGTGGCCAGCAGCGCCTTGCCGAGCGAGGTGGAGTGCGCCGGCAGACGACGGCCGACCCGGGTGAACGGCCGGAGGTAGTGCTGTGACTGACGGGTGGCCAGGTAGACCACGTTGGTGCCGTCCAGACGGGCGAGGTGGATGGTCTCGGTGGTGTCGTCGGAGAGCCGGTCCAGGGTCGGCCGGGCCGCCGCCACCACCTCGTCCCCGTCGATGTACGAGGTGCCGACCAGCAGCGCCCGCACGCCGATGCCGTACCGCGTGCCGGTGGCGTCCGTCTCCACCCAGCCGAGCTCCACCAGGGTGCGCAGCAGCATGTACAGGCTGGACTTCGGATACCCGACCGCCTCCTGCACGGCGGCCAGGCTGTGCATGCCGGGGAGCTGGGCGAAGTACTCCAGCAACTCCACGGTCCGCACAGCGGACTTGACCTGTGCGCCACCCGTCTCGGCAGTCGACATGCCTCTTGACCCCTTCGAACGCCCGCAAATAGAGTTCCTGCATTCACACACAGGAATGGTGTTCAGAATACCGAACGCACACCGGTCGGCCCCGGCCGTCGCGGCGGACCGGGGCACCGGCAGGAACCGGAGGACCCCCACCGTGACCGCAGCACCAGTCTGGAGCGTCGATCCCCGAACCGGGAAGCGCCGGGAGCAGGTCGCCCAGGAAGCCTCGCCCGAGGACGTGGACCGCGCCGTACGCGCCGCCCACGGCACCCGCGCGGCGCTGGCCGAACGCCCCGCACGGGCCTCCCTGCTGCGCACCGCCGCCCGCCTCCTCGACGAGGCCCGCGAGGAGGTGGTCGAGACCGCCGACGCCGAGACCGCCCTCGGCGCTCCCCGCCTCACCGGCGAACTGGCACGCACGACAGCGCAGTTGCGCGCCTTCGCCGACATCGTCGAGGAGGGCGGCTTCCTCGACGTGCACATCGACCACGCGGACGCCACCCGCACCCCTCCGTGGCCCGACCTGCGGCGCTGGAAGGTGCCGCTCGGCGTCGTCGCCGTCTACAGCGCGAGCAACTTCCCGCTCGCCTTCTCGGTGCCCGGCGGCGACACCGCCAGCGCCCTCGCCGCGGGCTGCCCCGTCGTCGTCAAGGCCCACCCGGACCACCCGGCGACCTCCGAACTGTGCGCCTCGCTGCTGCGCCGGGCCGCCGCGGAGGAAGGGCTGCCGGAGGACGTCGTCGTCCTCGTCCACGGCTTCGACGCCGGCGTCGCGCTCGTCGGGCATCCGCTGGTGGCCGCCGCCGGGTTCACCGGTTCGGTGCGCGGCGGCCGGGCGCTGTACGACGCCGCGGCCGCCCGCGCGACCCCCATCCCCTTCCACGGCGAGCTCGGCAGTCTCAACCCGGTCCTGGTCACCGAGGCGGCCGCGGCCGAGCGGGGCGAGGAGATCGGGGCCGGGCTCGCCGCGTCGATGACCCTGGGGACGGGCCAGTTCTGCACCAAGCCGGGCTTCGCCCTGGTCCCCGAGGGGGCGGCAGGCGACGGCCTGGTCAAGGCGCTCACCGAGGCGGTGGCCGGCGCTCCGGGCGGCGTGATGCTCGACCACCGGATGCGCGAGGCGTTCCTCGCGGGGGCCGCCGAGCGCGCCGCGCTGCCCGGCGTCGAGGCGCCGGTGGCACCCGGCCCGGACGGCGACCACGCGGTCGCGGCGGGCTTCCTGACCGTCCCCGCGAGCCGGCTGGCCTCGGGGAACACCCACGAGGCGCTCCTCGAGGAGTGCTTCGGCCCGGTCACCGTCGTCGCCCGCTACGGAAGCGAGGACGAGGCGGTCACCGTCCTGCGCGGCCTGCCCGGGAACCTCACCGCGACCCTCCACCTCGGCGCCGACGAGGCCACCGGCGCGGACGGCCGGGGCGCCGCCCTGCTCGCGCTGCTGACGCCGCTGGCCGGCCGCGTGCTGGTCGACGGCTGGCCCACCGGCGTCGCCGTCGCCCCCGCCCAGCACCACGGCGGCCCCTACCCGGCCACCACCTCCACCTCCACCTCGGTCGGCGCCACGGCGGTCGAGCGCTGGCTGCGGCCGGTCACCTACCAGTCCACGCCGCAGGCGCTGCTTCCGCCGGAGCTCCACGACGACAACCCCCTCGGCCTGCCGCGCCGGGTGGACGGCCGCCCGGAGACCGGCGGTTCGCGCCCCGCGCCCGGTGCCGACACGGGCCCCGGCGCCGACGCGACCGTCGACGGCGCCGCGGGCGCCTGACGGCCACCCGGGCGCCTGACGGCCACCCGGGCCCGCGCCCCGACGCCGCCATGGTCCGGCTCCGCACCGGAGCCGGACCACGGCGGCGTTCCGGTGCCCGCTTCGCCCCGGGCTCCGCCTCCCGGCCGGTCCCCGGTCCTGCACGCGGTGTGCCGCCGGCCGCCCCCGCGAGGGGACGGCCGGCGGCACGGGCGGGCGGGTCAGCGGGTGACGACCGTGCCCGCGACCGCGTCGCCGTCGGACGCGGGCGGCTCGCCGTCGAGCTTCGCCTCCAGCGCCAGACGTTCGGCCTCGGTCGGGTCGCTGTCCAGGGAGTCGATCAGCGCGTCGCGCGCCGCGCTGCCCTGCGGGTGGACGAACCCGACGACCACGTACAGGGTCAGCGAGGTGAGCACCGGCAGGCCGACGTTCATGGTCTGCGTGGCGTCCTCCACGCCCCAGTACAGGAACGCCCAGACCGCCAGGCCGCCCGCCCAGGAGGAGATCGCGGCGACCGGACCGTGCCGGCGAAACCACGGCAGCAGACCGAGCATCAGCGGGATGGAGATCGGCCCCATCGTGGCGGCGACGATGCTGACCACCACCGTCATGATGAAGCCCTTCGGGTCGGCGAAGAGCGCGAAGGTCATGCTGACCGTCACGAAGGCGACCGTGGTGATCCGGGCGAACGTCAGCTGCCCCGCCTGGGTGAGGCGCCGCACCCGCGGGACCAGCACCGGCGCGAGGTCGCGGGTGATCACGGCCGTGATGACGTTGGAGTCGGAGGCCACCATGGCCATCGTGTGCGAGAAGAACCCGGCCAGCAGCAGCCCGATGACGCCCGTCGGCAGCAGCGCCTGGGCGAGCATGATGTAGGACTGCTCGCCGTTCTCGATGCCGGGCACCACCAGCGGCGCCGCGATCATCGGCACGAAGAGGATGAACGGCCACACGATCCACAGCGCGCTCGAGAGCAGGGCCGAGCGCCTCGCCCGCGAGCCCGAGGGGGCCGCCATGTAGCGCTGCGCCAGGTTCCACATGCCGCCGTTGTACTCGAAGGTCTTGACCAGCAGGAACGCCATGATCAGCCCGGAGGTGACCGGCCCGGCCACCGGGTCGCCGTGCCCCTTCGGCAGGTCGCCCCACATCGTCCAGAGGGTCGCCACGCCGTCCAGGTGCGCGAAGAGCGCGAACAGCATCGCGAACCCGGCCACGGCCTGGATGACGAACTGGCCGAAGTCGGTGAGGACGTCGGCCCACAGCCCGCCGAAGGCCATGTAGAACATGGTGCAGACGCCCGTCAGCGTGATGCCCCAGCCCAGCGGGATGTCCGCGAACCCCTGCAGCAGCACGGCGATGGCGACCCACTTGGCGGCGATGTCGACCACCTTCAGGGCGGCGCCGCTGTAGGCGAGGACCTGCTGGGTGGGGAGGTTGTAGCGGACGGCGAGGTAGGCCAGCGGCGAGTTGACGCCGTGCTTGGCCCGCAGCCGGTTCCAGCGCGCGGCGAAGACGAAGGCGCCGATGCCGATGCCCACGCCGATGGTGAGCGGCCACCAGAAGTAGACGGTGACGCCGTGGTCGTACGCGACCGCCGCGAAGGTGACGAACATGATCGCGCTGTAGCCGGACATGTGGTGCGAGATTCCGGAGAGCCACCACGGAATGCGGCCACGGGCCGTGAAGAAGTCGGCGATCGTGTGGATGCGTTTCCTCGACCACAGGCCGATGCCGACCATCACGAAGAAGTACGCGCCCAGTACGACCCAGTCCAGTGCGGCCATCTCGGCTCCTCGCGTTCATGGACATGAATAAGGGACATGCTCTTGAATGGGTGTCGTCACCGTAGGAGCGTCGTGATGGAGCGTCAATACGATGAGCAGAGCGACTTTTCCGCGAGTGCCGAGGGTGGTCGACGGGCGGAGCGTTCAGCTGCCTGAACGCTCCGCCCGGGGGTGAGCCCGGGGGCCGGGCCGGGTGGCTGGGCACGCCTGCCGGAGGCGCCTGCCGCGTTCGGCGCCGTCGCCGTCGGGTTACGAGGCCTCGCGGTAGACGTGCGGCGCCATGCCCGTCACCTTGCGGAAGACCCGGCTGAAGTACGCGCGGTCCTGGAAGCCGACCGCGCGGGCCACCGCCTGCACGCTCTCGTCCCCGCTCCGGAGCCGCTCCTTCGCGTGGTTGACGCGGACCCGGATCAGGTAGTCCCACAGGGTCAGCCCGAGTTTGCGGTGGAACAGCCGCCCGAGGTGGTGCTCGCTGACCCCGGCGGCCCGCGCGATCTGCCGCCGTGACAGCGGCTGCCGGTAGTGCTGCTCGATGAACGCGACCGCGCTGCGCACCGGGAGGTGGCCGCGCAGGGCGCCGGGTTCCGGGCGCCGCGCCGCCGACGACGCGAGCAGGGCGGTCAGTTCACCGTCGGTCAGGACGTCGCGCCCGAGCAGCGTCAGCGCCGGATGGGGCTCGGCCCGGCGCAGGTCGTCCCGGGTGAAGCCCCGGGCGCCGAGCATCAGCACCGGCACCGGCGGCTGCCCCGCGCCGCCCGCCTCGCACATGCGGTCCACCACGTCGAAGCCGCTCACGTCCGGCAGGTCCCGCGCCACGACGAGCAGGCACGGCGGCCCCGCGGCCAGCAGCGCGGCGGCCGACGCCCCGTCCGCGGCGCCCCGCACCGCCCGGCCCGGCAGGGCCCCGGCCAGCAGCCGGCGCAGTCTGCGCCGCTGGGCGGGGTCGGCGTCGGCGACGACCACCGGATGCTCGAGGGCGGCGGGCCGCAGCGCGTCCAGGGCCTGATCCAGGTCCCGCCCGGAGACGGGGCCGTACAGCAGGAACGGCGTGCGGCGGCACGCGGGGTGGTCGTGCAGCGCCCGGACGCTCGCCCACGCGTGCGGATGACCGTCGGCGGTGTCCCAGGCGACGGCGGCCGGGGGCCGCGCGGTCGCCAGCGCGGCGAGGTCCTCGTCGGGGTGCGGCCGGTGGACGCGCCAACCGTGCCGTCGCGCCAGGCCGTCGGCCTCCGGGGGGCCCGGGGGGCCTGGAGGGCCTGGAGGGCCCGGGGAGGGCGGGTGGGCCCGGGGCTCGCCGGCCTCGCGGGGACGGGCGCCGGCGCCGGCGCCGGCGCCGGGGGCGCGGGCGCTGCGGGTGCCGGGGTCGCCAGGGTCGGGGTCGGGGTCGGGGTCGCGGGCGCTGCGAGCACTGCGGGTGCCGGGGGTGCCGGGGGTGCCAGAGTGGCCGAGGTTGCCGGGGTCGCCAGGGCCGTCGGGGTCGCCCAGGGGGTCGGTGTCGTGCAGCGCGGCGGAGGAGGCGACGTACAGGGTGCGCCGGGGCGGGCCGTCCGCGAGACCGGGCACCGGGCAGGGGGCGTCCGCCGGGGTCGGCAGCGGGAGTTCCAGCCGGAACCCGCTCCGCCCGGACGCCTCGCACAACGACACCGACCCGCCGTGCAGCACCGCCAGCCGGCGTGCGACGGCGGGCCCCAGCCGGGTGCCCGGGGCGGCGGAGGCGAAGGGCTCCAGCAGCCGTTCCGCGTCCTCCCGCGACACCGCGAGACCGGGTCCCTCGACGCGGACGCGGAGCACCGGCGGCCGCACCTGGGCCGACAGCGCGACACCGGCCGCGCCGCCCGGAGGCCCGGCCGCCGCCGTCAGCAGGGCGACCAGGATCTGCCGCAGCCGTGCCGGGTCGGCGCAGATCGCCGGCAGCCGCCGGGGCAGGCGCAGCCCGGCCGGCGGCGGGACGGCGGTGCGGGCCGCGTGGGCGGTGCGGACCGGCGTCCGTGAGGGTCCCGGGCCCCCGCCCGCGACCTCCGCGAACGCCTCGGCGAGCAGCGGCCGGGGGTCGAGGAGTTGCCGGGAGAGGTCCAGCGCGTCGATCTCCGAGCGGGACAGGTCGAGCAGGTCGTCGACGATGCCCAGCAGACGGTCCGCGTCCGCGTGCACCGTCCGCAGGACCTCCGACGGATCCGCCCCCGCCGGAGCGCCGGCGGCCGTGCGGCGGAGTATCTCCTCGACCGGGGTGCGCAGTTCGTCCGTCGCGTTGTCCAGCAGCCGCGTCTTCAGACGGCTGGCCCGCTCGGCGGCGTCCCGGGCGCGCTGCACCTCGTCGAGCAGCCGGATGCCCTTCAGCGCCGCGCTCACCTGGTCGCCGAGGGCCCGGTAGAGGGCGCCGCGGGTCGCCGCGCCCTCCCGCGACCCGGCGTCGAACAGGGCGAAGCCGAGGCGTTCCGCCCCGAGGTGCAGGGGTTCCGCGACGAGGGTGAAGCGCCGGTCCTCCCCGGGTGGGGGCACGGGCGCGTACCGGAGGGCGCCCGCGGCGGGTCCGGGCGCCGCGACCGCCACCTCGTCGCCCTGCCCGCCCCCGCCGCACGGCTCCCCGGAGCGGGCCTCCCCGGTGCCAGGACCCGCCCCGTACCGCTCCCCGGCCTGCGGCACACCGGTGGCGCCCTCCCGGGTGCGGGTGTCCCCGGCGGGCGGTTCCTCGCTGCGCTGTCCGCGGCCCGACCGCCCCCCGGTGCCGGGCTCCCCGGCGGGCGGTCCCCCGCGACGGGGCTCCGCGGCAGGCGCGTTCGCGGTGTGCGGGACCTGAGCGTGTGGCTCCCCGACGCCTGCCTGCGCGGTGTGGTCCTCCGCGGTGCGCGGGGCCCTGGTGAATGCCTGCGCGGTGTCCGGCTCCGTGACGGAGGGCTCTCCGGCGTTCCGCTCCCCGGGGGGTGTGGCCCCCGAACGGGGCTGCTCGGCGTGCGCCCGCGCCCTCTGGGAGGCCTCGGTGCGGGGCCTCGCGGCGTGCGAGGCCCCGGCGTAGGGCGCCCCGGTGTGCGGCCCCGCGGTGCGCGAGGTCCCGACGGGCGTCCCAGTGTGCGGCCCTCCGGTGTCCGAGGCCGCGGTGCGCGGCTCCGCGGTGTCCGAGGCCGCGGTGTGTGGCTCCGCGGCGTGCGAGGAGGTCCCGGTGTGGGGCGGCCCGGTGTGCGGCTCCGCGGTGTGCGAGGCTCCGGCGTGGGACGCCCGGGTGCGTGGCTCCGCGGTGCCCGAGGCCCCGGTGTGTGGCTCCGCGGCGTGCGAGGCCCCGGTGTGTGAGGCGGCGCCGGTGGGCGGCTCGCCGGGGTGCGGGCCCGTGCTCGGTGGGCGTCCGGTGACGGTCGCCGCGCGTTCCTCCCGGGTCGGGACGGGCCGCACCGCCCCCGTCCCGTCGCCGTTCTCGTACAGCACCAGCCGGCAGCCGCGCACCCCCATCGCCGGCAGGCGTTCGGCGAGGACACCGGTGAGCGCGTCGGTGTCCGTGGCCGTGGTGAGCGCCGTGCCGAGCTCCCGCAGCCGCCGGGCCTCCTGCTCGTCCGCCCAGCGCGCGTACTCCAGCAGGCGGCGGGACTTGTCGGCGACCATCAGCCGCGCCTGCCCCAGCAGCCGCTCCCCGCACCCGCGGGCGTCGTCCGGGAGCCGCGGGAGGGCCAGCCGCCGGGCCCGCAGCAGCGCCGCGTCCCAGGCACGTGCGTCGTCGGCGTCCCCGACCGCCCGGGCGAGGACGGCCTCCAGCAGCGGCAGGAAGGCGCCCGGGGCCTCGAAGCCGGGCGTCGCCGCCACGTCCGCGTGGAACGCGGCGTCCAGTTCCGCCGCGTTCCCGGGGCAGTCTCCGAACGGATCCCCTGACACCCCGGCACCGGGAGGACCCTCCGCGGCCGCCGCGGCCGCCGTGGCCGCCGCGTCCACCGCGCCCTGCACCACCAGCGGTGAGTGGCAGCCGCAGGACCGCCGGGTGACGAGCGCGCCCGGCACGGCGGTGCGCACCGGCGGGGGAGTGCCGCGCAGCCGGGCCAGCAGCGTCTCCACGGCGAGCGACCCCAGTTCGGTGAACGGCAGCGACACCGAGGTCAGCGGCGGATCGGTGAGCCGCGCCTCGACGGAGTCGTTGAAACCGACCACCGCCACGTCCTCCGGCACGCGGATCCCCCGCCCGGTCAGGCACCGCAGCACGTCCGCCGCCAGCACGTCGCTGCAGGCGACCACCGCGTCGAAGTCCCGGCCCGGCCGCAGCCGCCGGATGTCGAGCAGCACCCGCATCGCCCGCGCCCCCGCACCGCCGCCGAAGTCGGCGGCCTCGGTGACCAGGGCGTGGTCGAGCGGGATGCGGTGCCGGGCGAGGGCATGGGTGTAGGCGCGGTACCGGTCGAACGAGACGGGATTGGTGAGCGGCCCGCGCACGCAGGCGGGCCGGCGGCGCCCGTGGTCCTCGACGAGGTGGCCGACGGCCTCACGCATCCCCGCGTCCCCGTCGAGCAGCAGGGCCTCGTGGCCCTCCAGGCCCTGGTTGAGGCTGACGACGGGCAGCGGCCGCAGGCGCCGCAGCAGCCACCGGGCGCCCTCGCCCACGGCGGGCAGATTGAGGGTCGAGGTCCAGCAGACCACGCCGTCCAGCCGGTCCGGTGCGATCAGGTCGTAGAGGGCGTTGCGCGGGGACCCGGGCCGCAGCGCACCGCCGGGCAGGGCGACCAGGTTGGCGTCGCCCCGCTCGGCCGCCGCCACCGCCCCGGCCCACAGGGTGGCGCCGACCCCCAGGTGGATGTTGTCGGTGACCAGCGCCAGCGTGGGGCGGCGCGCCCGCTCCCGTCGGGGCGGCCCGTCCGGACCGGAGCGGCCCCGCGGTCTTGTCGCGGCGTCGGAGGGCGCCGGCGTGCGCGCAGGGCCGGGCGCGATTAAGGGTCCGGGTTCCGCCATGAGCAGCCTCGCTCGTCGTCCGGGGGCGCGGTCCGGGCCTCGGCCGACCGCCGGGCCCCGGAGGATAGTGGCGGGTGCGCACCCGGACAAGACATGTGACCGCCGGGCCGGGCGGGACGGAACGCGAGGGCGGGGTGCCGGGGCCCGGTGGGGACCCCGGCACCCCGCCGGGTCACGCGGTGCTCGCCGTCGCCGGAGGACCGGCGGGCGTCAGATCTTCCCCACGCCCGCCCCCGCGGTCACGATCGACTTGACGCTCGAGGCGCTGTCCGCGGAGTAGGAGTACGGGATGCCCGCCACGCTTCCGCCGGCCTCGCCGCTGCCGGAGTTGACGAAGTGGTTGTTGCGCGCGACCAGGGCGCCGTCGCCGGAGTCGCCCTCCCCGCGGTGGTACGGGTCGTCGGTGTCCTCGAAGTAGTTGCCCTCGACGAGCACGCCCGCGTTCTGGGTGGACGCGACGCCGTAGGAACCGATGTCGCTGAAGTAGTTGTTCAGCACGTGCACCGGGTTGCCGAAGCGGACCCGCGGGTTGCGCTGGTTGGTGCCGTCGAACCAGTTGTGCACGTACGTCACGCGCAGCTTGCCGATGTCCTCCGAGCCGTTGTCGTCGTCGTGCCCGAGCAGCATGTTCTTGTTCTGGTTGTGGGTGCGGTTCCACGACACGGTGACCTTGTCGGAGGCCCGCTTGATGTCGACGGCGCCGTCGTAGGCGTTCGAGATGTCGTTGTGGTCGATCCACACGTTCGTCGAGTACTGGACGTTGATCGCGTCGTCCTTCGACCCGGTGAACGTCAGGTTCTGCACGATGACGTTGTTGGCGTTGCTGATGTTCAGGCCGTAGCCGGTGATCCGGCCGGCCGTGCCGACGCCGACGATCGTCTTGTTCGACGCCACCTTGGTCATCGAGCTCAGCGCGATGGACCCGTTGACCCGCACGATCGTCGGTGCGCTGCTCTGCACGGCGGCGACGAAGGCCGAGGTGGTGGTGACGGTGACGGTGGTGCCGCCCGCGCCGCCCGTGGTGGCGGCGCCGAACCCGACGGGACCGGCGGCGGCCGCGGCGGCGGCGCCCTCCGTCCCGGCGTTCTCGGCCGCGCCGCTGCTGGTGGCCGTCGTCGCGGCGAACAGCATCGCCGTGGCCGCCGCGGCGGCTATGCCCGCAGAGCTGTACCGCGCGCTCGTCCTGCGCATGGGAGTTCTCCGTTCGGTGGGGGATCCGGGGGATCTGGACTGGAACAGGAACAGGGGCGCTCCCCACCCGCAGAGTGAGCTGCGGGACGGGAGCACCGGTGCCGCGCGGCCGGCTCGTGGACGATGCTAGGGCGGACGCCGTGGACGATCGGGAGCCCCGTGTGGACTATCGCGCGCGGGCCGCCACGGCCGGACCGCCTTGCGGCCGCCCCTCGCGAGGACGCACGCAGCGCCCCCGGGCGGCGCGGGCCGAGGGCGCGTGGTGCGGGAGCCGCCGACCGGCGTGCGGTTGTGGCGGGTCACGGTTGTAGGTCCGACGGCCGAGTCGGTCCCCGTCCTCGGTACGGCGCGTGCCCCGGCGTCGGGCGTCTAGCGTGCCGGGCATGACGACCGGTGAGCCGCCCCGCGGCACGGAGCGACGCACGCGTGACGTCCTCGCGCGGTTCGCGGAGGAGACGGACGTGTGGGTGGCGACCGCGGACGCCCACGGGACGCCGTACCTGGTGCCGCTGTGGTTCGTCCGGCACGACGATTCCTTCTGGCTCGCCACCCGGCCCGCCACGCCGACCGCACGCAATGTCGGTGCCGTCCGCCGCGCGAGGATGGCGCTGGGGGACACGCTGGACGTGGTCCTGGTGGACGGGGACGCCGAGGTGCTCACGTCCTCGCAGGCACCCGAGGCTGCGGCGGACGCGTTCACCGCCAAGACCGGCTGGGACCCGCGGAAGGACGCCAGGGAGTACGTGTGGATCCGGGTGCGGCCCCTTTCGATCGAGGCCCGCAACGGTGAGCACGAGATGCGCGGGCGCTGGGTGATGCGGGACGGCGTGTGGGCGGTGACCTCGGGGAGGACCGATGCACGGGAGGCGGGGCCGCCCGTACCGCGACCGGCATGAGGCCGGAGCGGCTGCACCCCGCGGCTCGACGACCGGACCCCCGCCGACCGCACCCTCGACGGGATCCGTCATCCGGTGTGGGACAACGGCAGCAACCGTGACGGCTGGGCCCCTACCTGGACGCGAAGCCCGGCCGCCCCCGAGACCCCGCGCTACGCGGTGCCCGCCCGGCGGGAGGACCTCACCGGGCTGCCTCCGGCCTGGACCGGTGCCGGGGACGCCGACCTCTTCCACGAACCCGTGACTACGCCGCACGCCTGCGGGCAGCCGGTGTCGACACGGTCAGCCGGCGAAGGACTCCGCGTAGGCGGCGAAGGCGTACGTCGCCTCGAGGGAACCCGGCCGCGGCGGGTCGGCCGGGTTCCAGCCGCGCCCGCGGTCCTCCCTCACCTGGGTGAGCAACGGCCGCCACCGGGGCGCCAGTTCGGCCGCGCCCCAGGCCAGCGCGCCCGGCTTCGACGCCACCTCGCCGGTCCTCAGCGAGTACAGCACCCGGCAGTACGTCGTCACCGTGTACCGCTGGGTCCAGGCCAGTTCGAAGGACGCCCAGGTGCGGACGGAGTCGAGCAGCCCCGGCAGCTCGGCCCGTGCCTCGGCGCGCACCGCCTCGGGCGGGACCACGTCGACCACCTCGGTGACCGGAGGGCCGGCCAGGGTGATGCCGTGGTGGCGCAGGATCCACCGGGCGTGCGCGCTGTTGCAGTGGGTGTCCCAGGTCAGCTCCCGGTGGCCGTGGTCGTTGAACAGCCACGGCGTGCCGAGGCCCGTGACGTCGCCCAGGGAGGCGGTGTCGGCGTAGGAGCCCTCCAGGTGCCGCGCCCAGTGGCCGGGGCGCAGCGGAATGCCGTCGTGGAGCCGGCGCAGCGTCGCCTCCGTGGCGCCGGACGGCAGGCGGGTGGCGGCGACGACGAAGTCGCAGTCGCTGTGCCGGTCCCCGGCGCCGAGGGCGAAGGAGCCCTGCAGGTAGGCGCCGACGAAGGTGTCGCCGAGGATGTCGCGGACCGAGCGGGTCAGGTCGCCGAGGAGCGCGTCGAGCTCCTCGAAGGGGGTGAAGCGGGGGGAACGCATGCGGAATCTCCGTGCCCGTGAGGGTGCCGATGGTCGGTTCGCGGGCGCGGCGAAGGAGAAGACGTCACCCGGTCCGGGTGACCGGCCGGGGCGGGATCGCCGCGCTCAGAGGGCGCGGCGGGTGCGGTACGCGGCGAAGCAGCAGGAGGCCATGGGGGAAGGATAGCTCCGCGCGCCCTCTCAGCGGCGCCGCCGTCCGGGGCCGGGACCGTCCGGCGACGGACGGGGCGGCGTGCGCTCCGTCTGTACCCGTACCTCTTGGTGGGCCTCGTGGGAGGTGATCCGGAACGCCTCCTCCCAGGACGCGAGCGCGGCCGAGGCCGCGGCGGTGCCCCGGCGACGCACCCGGCGGGCCAGGCGGGCGAACGCGGCGACGGCGGCGGCCAGGCCGCCGAGCACCATCAGGGGCGGAAGGAGAACGTCCATGCGCGGGTGAGCGTAGCCGGGTGCCGGGGCCGGGCAGTAGCCCTAGGGTGGAGGCGGACGACCGATCCGGACGACCGATCCCGGACGACCGATCCCGGACGACGGGGGAGCGATGGGGACGCAGGTCATCGAGCACACCGAACACACCACGGCGGCCCCCGGCGTGGTGCACGCGCTGCTGCGGGACGGGGCCGGGTGGCCCGTGTGGTCGCCGCTGGACTCCTTCACCCTCGAGTCGCCGGCGCCGGGCGGCGGCGAGGGCGTCGGCGCGGTGCGGGTCTTCCGCACCGGGCGGCACGTCTCCCGGGAGCGGATCGTGGCGAGCGTGCCGGACCGGCACTTCGCCTACGTGCTGCTCTCGGGGCTCCCGCTGAGGGACTACCGGGCGGACGTGGTGCTGACGCCGGGGGGCGGGGGCACGGAGATCCGGTGGCGCTCGGTCTTCCGGGCGAAGGTGCCGGGGACCGGGTGGGTCTATCGGTGGGCGCTGGGACGCTTCGTGCGGGATGTCGTCCGCGGGCTGGCCCGCTACGCGGCGCAGAACGGCTGACCGACGCGGGCCGGCTGACCGCCGTAGACCCGCTGGCCGCCGTGGACCCGCTGGCCGCCGCGGACCGGCTGGCCGCCGCAGCCCCGCCGGCCGCCGTGGACCCGCTGGCCGCCGTGGACCGGCTGACCGCCGCGGCGACGGGCGGGCCGCGTCGCGGGACTCCTGTGCGATCATCCGCCGATGACCTCCCTGCCACCGCACCCCGTCGTCACCGCCGAGGCGTCCGGCACCTGGACCCTCGGCGACCTGCCCGTGCGCCGGATCGGCTTCGGCGCGATGCGGCTGCCCCAGACCGGGACCGCCCTGATACCCGACGCCGTGCCCCGCGACCGCGGCGAGGCGATCACCGTGCTGCGCCGCGCGATCGACCTCGGCGTCAACCACATCGACACCGCCGACTTCTACTTCTCCCCGCTCCGCTCCGCCAACGAGCTCGTCAACAGCGCGCTCGGCGGCCCGTATCCCAGTGACCTGGTGATCGCGACCAAGGTCGGCCCGCGGCGCGCCGCCGACGGCTCCTGGGCGGCCGCCGCCACGCCGTCGGAACTGCGGGGCCAGGTCGAGGAGAACCTGCGCCAACTCGGGCGCGACCACCTGGACCTGGTGTACCTGCGGATGATGGGCCAGGACTCGGCCGCCGAACACTTCGGGGCGCTCGCGCAGTTGCGCGAGGCGGGCCTGATCCGCCACCTCGGACTCTCCAACGTCCGGCCGCGGCACCTCGACGAGGCCCGCGACATCGCGCCCGTGGTGAGCGTCCAGAACCCCTACGGGCTCGGATTCAACACCCGCCAGGCGGAGTTGGCGGCCCGCTGCGGTGAACTGGGCATCGCCTTCGTGCCGTTCTACAGCCTCGCCGGCGCGGCCAGGGAGGACGGGCGCGGCGACGGCGAACTGCCGGAGGTCTCCGCGGTCGCCCGCGCGCACGGGGCCACCCCCGCCCAGGTCCGCATCGCCTGGACCCTGGCGCAGGGACCGCAGATGCTGACCATCGCCGGCACCGGCGACCCGGACCACCTGGCGGACAACGTGGCGGCGGGGGCGCTCCGCCTGTCGGACGAGGAGCTCGCCTCCCTCGACGAGGCGCACCGCCGCGGTGACGGGCCGTCGGCGGAACGCGGCTGACGGCCCACGGCACCGCTTGCCCTCCGGCCGCACGGGCGCGGAACGGGACGGCGCCGGACGGCACCGGACGGCGCCCGGCGCTGGCGGGGCGGTGGCCGGGCGAGGGCCGGGCACCATGGGGGAATGAGCGAAACCGAACCCTTCCCGCCCGAGCCGTGGGACCTGCGGGGCCGGATGCACGTCGGTCTCCGGCAGGTCCGTCCGAGCCGGCTGCCGAGGTGGCCGCTGCCCGACGGGGTCCGCCCGCTGGCCGTGGGCGGGCGCCGCCTCCTGCTGACCTTCTGCGTCGACTACTCGTCCGAAGGGACCCTCGCCTACCGGGAGTTGCTGGTGGCGCTCGCCGTCCGGCAGGGGCGGCGGATCGGGTGCACGGCGGTGGCGGTCTGGGTGGACAGCGAGCAGTCCAAGGCCGGCGGCCGCACCCTGTGGGGCATCCCCAAGGAGATCGGGGAGTTCGCCTGGGAGCCCGGGGCGGGGCCGCCGGGGACGGAGCACGTGAGGCTCCGGGCCCCGGGGACGGGCGAGGTCCGTGCCGCGTTCCGGCCGGGACGGACCCTGCCCGGCCGGCTGCCGATCCGCACCCGTCTCCTGCAGGAGGTGGACGGGGAGGTGCTGGCCGTCCCCGCCCACCTCACCGGCAGGCCGGCGCCGGCCAGGGCGTCCTTCCGCCCCGACCCCGCCGGGGAGCTGGCCTTCCTGGGGGAGGGCCGCCCCCTGCTGTCGTTCACCCTGGAGGACTTCCGGTTCCGGGTCGGGTTCCGGCCCCCGCGCGAGCGGCTCGGCTGAGGCGGGCGCCCCACTCACGCGCCTTCTCCACCATCTCGGGCGGTCCGACGACCTGGAAGTCCGCCTCCGCCATGCCCACGGCGGTCACCGCCCAGTTCAGGTCGTCCGTGGTCAGCTCCACCCGGCAGCGGGCGCCGTCCAGCTCCTCCACCCGGCACCAACGGCCGATCCGCTGCCGGACGGTGTCCGCCGGGGCGTCGACCAGCACCTCCACCAGGTGCGGGCGCGGCAGGTTCTCCAGCCCCGCGCTGACGAAGGCCGCGGCGTCGGCGGCGGGCAGCTCCCGGGGGCGGAACCGGTCGCCGGTCGCCTCCGGGGAGCTGAGCCGGTCCAGCCGGAAACTGCGCCAGTCCGCCCGGTCCAGGTCGTAGGCGACCAGGTACCAGCGCCGGCCCAGCGGCACCAGGCGGTGCGGCTCGGCGTGCCGCTCGCTGCGGGTGCCGTCGGCGGCGCGGTAGCCGAACCGGAGCCGCTCCTCGTTCCGGCAGGCCAGCGCCACCGTGGTCAGCGCCGAGGGATCCACCGCCGGGCCCTCGCCGTCGCCCCACCGGACCGGCACCGTCACCTCGTGCAGCGCCTCCACCCGGCGGCGCAGACGGGCCGGCATCACCCGCACCACCTTCGCCAGCGCCCGCACGGACGACTCGGCCATCCCCTCCACCGCGTTCTGCGCCGCCGCCTGGAGCCCCAGCACCAGGGCGACCGCCTCCTCGTCGTCGATCACCAGCGGGGGCAGCGCGGCACCGGCCGCCAGCTGGTAGCCGCCGTCCACCCCGCGGTTCGCCTCCACCGGGTAGCCCAGCTCGCGGAGCCGGTCGACGTCGCGGCGCAGCGTCCGCGGGGAGACGCCCAGCCGGTCGGCCAGCTCGGTCCCCGGCCAGTAACGGTGGGTCTGCAGCAGGGAGAGCAGCCGCAGGGTGCGTGCACTGGTGTTCGCCATGTCATCCAGTGTGGCGGCGATTGCGGACAGGAACCGGCCGCAATGCGATCTAGCGTGGAACGTGTCCGAGGACGAGGGGGACGGCCGGCGTGCGACGCCCCGTGCCCCTGCAAGACGAACGAAGGCGATACCGAGATGAGCGTCGAAGAAATGATCACGTCGGCAGACACCACCGGAACCCTCGACGGCGAGCGCGCCGACATCCTGGAGATGCTGGTCCGCCATCGCGAGTTCCTGCGCATGACCGTGCGTGACATCACCGACGAGCAGGCCCGGTTGCGGCCCACCGTGAGCGAGCTGAGCCTCGGCGGGCTGATCAAGCACGTGGCCTCGGTGGAGACGGCCTGGGTGGACTTCATCCTCCAAGGGCCCTCCGCGCTCGGCGACTTCGAGAACATGACGGAGGCGGACTGGGAGAAGCGCGCCGCGGACTTCCAGATGCTGCCCGACGAGACGCTGGCCGGGCTGCTCGAGGCCTACGACCGGGTGGCGGCCCGCACCGACGGCCTGGTCGCCACGCTGCCCGACCTGGACGCGAGCCACCCGCTGCCCAAGGCTCCCTGGTTCGAGGGGGACCGCAGTTGGTCCGCCCGGCGGGCCCTGCTCCACATCGTCGCGGAGACCTCGCAGCACGCCGGGCACGCGGACATCATCCGCGAGACCCTGGACGGCGCGAAGACGATGGGATGACACCCGGCGGCGGGCCCGCGCCCGCCGCCGCGCCGGCCCGCGGCTCCGGACCCCGCCGCTCATCGTGAAGGGTCAACGGGTCGCGCCCACAGGGGAGTCGGCGGCCGGGGAGAGGCACCAGTCGAGGAGGGCCGACCACGGGCCGTAGCCGGAGTCCGGGTTCAGGTGGGCGGTGCCGGGCAGCACGTCCGCCGGAACCGCGTGCGGCCGGGCGTAGGCCGCGTCCGCGCCCTCCACGCAGTACGGGTCGTCGTCGCCGCAGACCACCCGGATGTGCCGGGCGGCGGCGCCCAGCCGCTCGCGGGTGACCGGCGGGGCCGTGAAGGCGGCGATCTCGGGGGTGTCGCGCAGGAAGGCGGGCCCCGGCGGCGCGATCAGCAGGACCCGGTCCACGGGGTCGCCGACCGAGCCGCGGGCGACGGCGTGCAGCCAGGTGCAGCAGGCGAGGCTGTGGCACAGGACGGTGCGGCGCCGGGCCCGCAACGAGGCCAGGTGCTTCTCGTACTCCGCCAGCCAGACCTCCGGGCGCGGCTCGTCGGGGTCGGGCAGCTGGGGGTACACCACCTCGTGCCCCAGACCGGTGAGCCGGTCGGCCAGCCAGTGCTGCCAGTGGCCGGCCGGCCGGCGGTTCTGCCAGCCGTGCAGGATGAGGAAGCCCTTCTCGGGCGTGCTGTCGTCGCTCATCGGCCCATGATCGGCAGCCGTCGGACCAGGCGTCCAGCGCGGTCCGGCAGACGGACGACGGACGTCCGGCGGTGCCACGACGTCCGTCGACCGGACGGCCCGGGCGCC
Source organism: Streptomyces fragilis (assembly GCF_003112515.1). Taxonomy (GTDB): domain Bacteria; phylum Actinomycetota; class Actinomycetes; order Streptomycetales; family Streptomycetaceae; genus Streptomyces; species Streptomyces fragilis. Next base: position 595,623 of record NZ_BEVZ01000002.1, read on the forward strand.
GGCCCGCACGGCCCCGACCGCGTGGACCGGCGCCTGGGCCCCATCAGGGACGGACGTACGGACGGGTCATGATCTCCATGTTGTGGCCGTCCGGGTCGGCGAAGTACGCGCCGCGTCCGCCGAAGAGCCGGTTGACGCGACCCGGCTCGGTGTGGCGCGGGTCGGCGAAGTAGGTCACGCCCAGGACCTCCAGGCGGTCGATCATCGCGTCGAACTGTTCCTCGGGGACCAGGAACGCGTAGTGCTGGCCCTGGACCGGCTCGTCGCGCTTCTCGTAGTAGTCGAGCGTGACGCCGTTGCCGAGGTCGACCGGCAGGAAGGGGCCGAACGGGACCCCGACCCGCAGGCCGAGGACGGCGGCGAGGAACTCGGCGGACAGTTCGCGGTCCCTGGCGTGGACGACGACGTGGTCGAGCTGGACTGCGGTGACGGACATGCGGGTGACGCTCCAGTGTCGGTTCCGGAAGGTGCAGGTGCGGGGATCCGGAACCGGGGGCGGGCCACGGGCCCGCGCCGACGTCACGCCGAGGCCGGGCGCCTCACTCGTGCGTGGCCCGCGGCCGACCCGGCAGTCATGGCAGCAGTTTAGGGCCTGTCCGGCGGATCTTGCCGTTCCTGCTGCCGGGTGCCCTTGTCACCGCCCTGAGCGGGGTCTCGTGCGTGCCAAACCCCGCGACCCACATGCACCGCAGGACAGCCCTAGGCGGACGGCGTCCTCTCCGCGGCGCCCACCGGAAGTCCGGCCGCCCGCAGTTCGGCCGCGCTCAGCGGCGGGCCGTCCAGCAGGGGTTTCCGGCGGCCGAGCAGGAGCAGGGCGAGCATGTCCGGCCGCATCAGCCGGGTGGCCGGTCGCTCCATGCTCATGACGTCCAGCAGGATGCGCAGCGCCCGCGGATTGCGGGCTCCGGCGTCGACGGCACGGTCCACGTACCCGGCCAGCAGCCGCTCCGCGCGGCTCGGCGGACGGTCGGCGGCCCCCGGGTAGAACACGTCCTGGCCGACCGCCAGGTTCCACGCGTTCTCCACCGGCCGCGCCGCGGCCCGCTGGACCCGCCGGGCGGTCAGCGGGTCGGCGAGGTCGTGCCGGCGCAGCACCTCGCGCAGCGCGACGACGCTCTGCGCGGCGGCGCTCAGCCCGTGGCCGTACACCGGGTTGTAGCCGGCGATCGCGTCGCCCAGCACGACGAAGCCGGCCGGCAGACGCCTGGCCCGCTCGTAGTAGCGGCGCCGGTTCGCGGTGCTGCGGGTGGTGACCACCGGCCCCAACGGCTCGGCGTCGGCGATCAGTTCACCGATCACCGGGTGAGGGAGGGAGCGCGCGAACGACACGAAGGCGTCGGGGTCGCCGGTCGGGCGTCCGTCACGGCTGCCGGCCACGGTGACCAGCCACCGGCCGCCCTCGATCGGGTTGAGGATGCCGCCCCGTCCCACCTTGGCGTGCGGATCGGCCTGGACGTTGACGACCGGGAACCGCTCCGCCCCCGCCGGTGCTCGGTAGAGGCGGCTGGCGTAGCCCATGCCCGAGTCCACGGTGCGCTCCGGCACCGGGGGCAGGCCGAGTTCCGCCAGCCAGACCGGGGCGCGGCCCGCACGTCCGCTCGCGTCCACCACCAGGTCCGCGGTCAGCCTCTCGCGCGCGCCGCCCTCACCGGTCACCACGTCGACGCCGACGACCCGGTCCGGCGCGCCCGCCAGGCCGACCGCCTCGGCGCCGGCCCGCAGCGTCACCCGGTCGTCGCGCAGCACCCGGGCGCGGACCACGGCGTCGAGCAGGTCCCGGCCGCACACCACGTTGGTGTGCCGGGAGTGGGTGAAGCGGCGGAACCACTGCCCCGAGGGAGCCTTGGAGACCAGGTCCGCCATGATCCGGGCGCGCCAGGCGCCCCTCGCCGTCAACTCCTCGGTCAGGCCTGGCAGCAGCGACTCCATGGCCTTCACCCCGCCGGACCACAGCACGTGGGCGTGCCGGGCCTGTGGCAGGCCCCGGCGCGGCTCGGGCCCCTCGGGGAGCCGGTCACGCTCGACGACGGTGACGTCGGCGTACTCGGCCAGGACGGCGGCGGCCAGCATTCCGGTGATGCTGCCGCCGACGACGACGGCGGTGCGGCGGGACATGGGCGGACTCTTTCGCAGGGGACCAGGGCGGGACGGGCGGATTCGGCAACGGGAGCGGTGAGCGGGGGACGGGATCAGGGAGCGGGGGCCGGGCACCGCCGCGACAGCCCGCCGGGCGGCCCGGCCGCCTCGGGCGCGCCGGTCACCTCGAGCGCGCCGGTCGCGAGCGCGCCGGTCCCCTCGGCCTCGGCGGCCTCGGCGTGACCCGCGTGCAGGTCCTGGTAGGTCAGGGAGGGCACCGCTGTTCCCCCGTCAGCCACTGGGTCCGGAGTGGAACATGATTCGAACATCGTTGATCCGTGCGAGGCCAGAGCAAGATTCGGCCAGGTCGTCCGATTGACGCCGGACGCGAGGCCCGCGGCGCCCTGCCGACGACGGTACGGCGGGCGGGAGTTCCCGTTCGCCCCGGTTTCACGCGAAGGGGTGGAGCCGGGGCGGGCGGCGGATGGCGGGGCGCGGGCCGGGGCAGGACCCGGCCATGACGCAGCCGTTCGAACTCCCGCAGTTCTACATGCCGTATCCCGCGCGGCTGAACCCGCACCTCGACGAGGCCCGCGCCCACTCCACGCGGTGGGCCCGGGACATGGGGATGCTGGAGGGGTCCGGCGTCTGGGAGCAGTCCGACCTCGACGCGCACGACTACGGCCTGCTGTGCGCCTACACCCACCCGGACTGCGACGGGCCCGCACTCTCCCTGATCACCGACTGGTACGTGTGGGTCTTCTTCTTCGACGACCACTTCCTGGAGATGTTCAAGCGCGGCCTGGACCGCGCCGGCGGCCGCGCCCACCTGGAGCGGCTCCCGCAGTTCATGCCGCCCGACCCCGCGACACCCGTGCCCGAACCGCGCAACCCGGTGGAGGCCGGTCTCGCCGACCTGTGGGCGCGCACCGTCCCCGCGATGTCCGAGCACTGGCGCCGCCGCTTCGCCCTGGCCACCGAACACCTGCTGAACGAGTCCCTGTGGGAGCTCTCCAACATCGGCGAGGGCCGGATCGCCAACCCCGTCGAATACATCGAGATGCGCCGCAAGGTCGGCGGCGCCCCCTGGTCGGCCGGCCTGGTCGAGTACGCCACCGCCGAGGTCCCGCACCGCGTCGCCCGGTCCCGGCCGCTGCGGGTGCTGATGGAGACCTTCTCCGACGGCGTCCACCTGCGCAACGACCTGTTCTCCTACCAGCGCGAGGTCGAGGAGGAGGGCGAACTCAGCAACGGCGTCCTGGTCCTGGAGAACTTCTTCGGCTGCCCGCCGCAGCAGGCCGCCGAGATCGTCAACGACGTGCTCACCTCCCGCCTCCACCAGTTCGAGCACACCGCCCTGACCGAGGTGCCCGCCGTCGCCCTGGAGGCCGGCCTCACCCCCGACGAGGTGGCAGCCGTCGCCGCCTACACCCGCGGCCTGCAGGACTGGCAGTCCGGCGGCCACGAGTGGCACCTGCGCTCCAGCCGCTACATGAACGAAGGCGCGCTCGCCGCCCGCACCGACCCGCTCCGCGGCCCGACCGGACCGGGCGCCTCCGCCGCCGACGTGCGCGCGCTGCTCGCCGGGGCCGGGGCGGCGCGGCTGCGCAACCACACGCACGTGCCGTTCCAACGGGTCGGCCCGGCCCGGATCCCCGACCTGCCGATGCCGTTCGAGCTCACCCTCAGCCCGCACCTGGAAGGCGCCCGCACCCGGTTGCGGGACTGGGTGCAGGACATGGGGATCTTCGCCGAGGGGGTGTGGGACGAGGACAAGCTGCGCGCCTACGACCTGCCGCTCTGCGCCGCCGGGATCCACCCCTCGGGCACCAGGGAAGGACTCGACCTGGCCTCCGCCTGGCTGGCCTGGGGCACCTACGGCGACGACTACTACCCGCTGGTCTTCGGACACCGCCGCGACCTGGCGGCGGCCCGCCTCACCACCGCCCGCCTCTCCGCCTGCATGCCCCTGGAGGGCGAGGCCGCCGCGGCCCCGGCCAACGCCATGGAGCGCGGCCTCGCCGACCTGTGGGCGCGCACCACCGCGGCGATGGCGCCCGACCAGCGGAAGGTCCTCCGCAAGGCCGTCGACGACATGACCGAGAGCTGGGTCTGGGAGCTCGCCAACCAGCTCCAGCACCGCGTCCCGGACCCGGTGGACTACCTGGAGATGCGGCGGGCCACCTTCGGGGCCGACCTCACGATGAGCCTGTGCCGCCTCGGCCACGGTCCCGCCGTACCGGCCGAGGTCTACCGCAGCGGCCCCGTCCGGTCCCTGGAGAACGCGGCCGTCGACTACGCCTGCCTGGTCAACGACATCTTCTCGTACCAGAAGGAGATCGAGTTCGAGGGCGAGATCCACAACGCCGTACTGGTGGTGCAGAACTTCTTCGGCTGCGACTACCCGGACGCCCTCCGCGTCGTGCAGGACCTGACGGCCCGGCGCATGGAGCAGTTCCAGCACGTCGTCGCCCACGAGCTCCCCGCCCTGTACGACGACCTCGCGCTCGGCGCGGAGGCCCGCCGGGCCGTCGACGGCTACGTCGCCGACCTGCGGAACTGGATGGCGGGCATCCTGAACTGGCACCGCGAGGTCGACCGGTACAAGGACGCGTGGCTCTCCCGGCGGGCCCACCGGTTCGTGCCGGGCGCGCTGCCCGCCCCGCCGGTTCCGCCGTCCCCGTCCGGCCCGGGGCCGTCCGGTCCGTCACTGTCGGGTCGGAGGGGCGGGTCCTGGGCGGTGCCCGGCGTTCCGGGGCCCGGGGTCGGGACCGTCCTCGGCGATCACGCGACGCCGACGCCCATGACCGTCCGGTAGCCGCACCCGGCGCCCGCCCGGCGGTGTGCCCCGTGTGTCCCCGTGTGCTCCCTGTGTCCCCCGGGCGCGGGCGCGGTACGGGGGCCACGGCCGGGCCCACCAGGCCCGCAAACAGGGCGGGAACACGTCAATGCGGCACCGCCGCAGGTGCGGATGGGGGACACTTGAGGCCTGGGGCACCCCCGGTGCCCGTGCCCCACCGCGCCCTTCACCTTCCACGGAGGCCCCCGGATGACCGGCCCGTTCGAACCCTTCAGCGCCGACGACCACCGGGTGCGGATGGAGCGCGCCGCGCGGGAGGCCGAGGCCGCCGGACTGGCCGGTCTGCTGATCGCGCCGGGCCCCGACATGGTCTGGCTCACCGGCTACACCCCGCCCGCCGCCACCGAACGGCTCACCCTGCTGGCCCTGGTGCCCGGCCGGGAACCCGTCCTGGTGGTGCCCACCCTGGAGGCCCCCGACGCCGCGAAGGCGGCCGGCGCCCCCGCCCTCACCCTGCGGGACTGGACGGACGGCACGGACCCCTACGCCGTCGCCTCCCTCGGCCTCGACCTCAGCGGCCGCTACGCCGTCAGCGACAACACCTGGGCGCTCCACCTCCTCGGGATGCGGCGCGCCCTCCCCGACAGCTCCCACGTCGCCCTCAGCGAGGCGCTGCCGATGCTGCGGGCGGTCAAGGACGCCGTCGAGCTCGAGCGCATGGCGGCCGCCGGGGCCGCCGCCGACGCCGCCTTCGCGGGGATCCGCCAGGTCCGCTTCGCCGGCCGCCGGGAGGAGGAGATCGCCGCCGACCTCGCCGGCCTGCTGCGCGGCTTCGGCCACGAACAGGTCGACTTCACCGTCGTCGGGTCCGGGCCCAACGGGGCGAACCCGCACCACGAGGCGGGGGAGCGGGTCGTCGAGGAGGGCGACATGGTGGTCCTCGACTTCGGCGGCCTGATGCACGGCTACGGCTCCGACATCTCCCGCACCGTCCACGTCGGCGAGCCGACGGACGAGGAGCACCGCGTCCACGAGACCGTCCGCGAGGCCCAGGAGGCCGGCTTCCGGGCGGTGCGGCCCGGCGCCGCGTGCCAGGACGTCGACCCGGCCGCCCGTGCCGTGATCGCCGAGGCGGGGTACGGGGAGTTCTTCATCCACCGGACCGGCCACGGCATCGGCGTCACCACCCACGAGCCGCCCTACATGATCGAGGGCGAGCGGCAGCCGCTGGTGCCCGGCATGTGCTTCTCCGTGGAGCCCGGGATCTACCTGCCGGGCCGCTTCGGCGTCCGGATCGAGGACATCGTGACGGTCACCGAGGGAGGGGGACGGCGGCTCAACGACGCCCCTCGTGAGATCGTGACGGTCGGCTGATGCGCGTCGCGGACCGGCCCACCCCCACCCGAACCCCCTCCGGCACGAACAAAACGGCACCACCATCATGAATCAGGCACCTCACCCGCCTTCCGAGGACGAGCTGCGCGAGCTGGTCCGCACCCTCCTTCCGTCCGAGTCCGGCGACGGATCCCCCGGCGAGCCCGCGATCCGTCCCGTGGTGGACGAGAAGACGCCGGAGCCCGAGCGCGCCCACAGCACCTGGTGGGTCGGCGACCGGCACGTGCTGCGGCTCGCCCACGACCGCGAGCAGTCGGCGCGGCGACTGCGGGAGCTCCGGCTGCGGGACCTGGTCAGGCCGCACGTGGGGGTCCCGGTCCCGGTCAGCCGGGGGCACGGCGAGTGGCGGCAGGGGCTGGTCTACACCCTGGACACCGCACTCCAGGGCGGCGCGGGGGCCCGGCACAAGGTGACCGCCCTCGGCGAGGCGGACCTCGCCGGGCTGCTCACCGGGCTGCACGCGGTGCCGCTGCGGCAGGCGGAGGCCGTGGGGGTGCCCAAGGCGGCGCCCCGGTCGCTGGAGACGCTGCGGCGGGAGGCCCGGCAGGCCGCCAAGGAGCTCGTCGCCGCCGACGAGATCGACGCGGGGTGGCTGCGGCCGCTGAGCGAGGCGGGGGCGGCGCAGCTGGAGGTGCGGCCCGGGACGGCGGCGCTGGTGCACCGGACACTGAGCGCCGAGCACCTGGTGATCAGCGCGGACGGACGGGTGCGGGGGGTGCTGGACTGGACCGACGCGGTGCTGGGGGACCCGGCGGAGGACATCGCCGGCCTCGCCCGCGCCATCGGATCGCCGGCGGCGGTCCGGGCGGCGACGCTGGCGGGGTACGGGCCCCGGCCGTGTCTGCGGGGGCTCTGGCTCGCCCGGTGCGACGCGGTGCTGCGGCTGGCGGCGCTGGTGCAGCGGTTCGGGCCCGGGGAGTCGGAGCGGCACACCTTGCTGCGGACGGAACTCGCGCAGGCGTGGGAGCCGATCCTGCTCGAACGGCTCTCCGACCTCCGCGACGAGCCGTACTGACCCGGGGGCCCCGCCCCCTGCGGGGCCCCCGGAGGCCCTCTGCCCGCCGCCCGCGGGCGCCCGCCCTCCGGCCGCCCCGGTCCCGCACGCGCCTCGCCGGGGGAGGGCGGGCGAGGTCAGGACTGGCGGAGGACGGCGCAGGAGTGCGGGGGGAGGTGGAGGCGGCCGTCCGGGGCGGGAGCCTCGAGGGGGGTCCAGGAGGCGAGGACCTCGACCGGCCGGGTGCCGAGCGGGACCTCCGCGGCGGCGTCGCCCAGGTTGAGGACCACGCGCAGGTCCCCGCGACGGAAGGCGAACCACCGGGCCTCCGCGTCGTAGGCGACCCGCACGTCCGCGAGGTCGGGATCCGTGAGGTCCCCCTGCTCGTGCCGCAACGCGATCAGCATCCGGTACCACGCCAGCAGCCGCGCGTGCGGCTCCTTCGACGGCTCGGTCCAGTCCAGGCACGACCGGTCCCGCGTCGCCGGGTCCTGCGGGTCGGGAACGTCCTCCTCGGCCCACCCGTGCGCGGCGAACTCCCGCCGCCGGCCCCGCCGGACCGCCTCCGCGAGCTCCGGGTCGGTGTGGTCGGTGAAGAACTGCCAGGGCGTGGAGGCGCCCCACTCCTCGCCCATGAAGAGCATGGGGGTATACGGCGAGGTGAGCGTGAGGGTCGCCGCGCAGGCCAGCAGCCCCGGCGGCAGCGTCGCCGAGAGCCGGTCGCCCTGCGCCCGGTTGCCGATCTGGTCGTGGGTCTGGGAGTACCCCAGCAGCCGGTGCGCCGCGAACCGGCTGCGGTCCAGCGGCCGCCCGTGCTGCCGCCCGCGGAAGCCGGAGTACGTGCCGTCGTGGAAGAACCCGGCGGTCAGCGTCTTGGCCAGCGCGGCGAACGGGTCCCGGGCGAAATCCTCGTAGTAGCCCTGCGACTCGCCGGTCAGCGCGGTGTGCACCGCGTGGTGGAAGTCGTCGTTCCACTGGGCGTGCAGCCCCAGGCCGCCCGTCTCGCGGGGGGCGACCAGGCGCGGGTCGTTCAGGTCGGACTCGGCGATCAGGAACAGCGGACGGCCCAGCCCCACCGCCAGCCGGTCCACCGCCGTGGAGAGCTCCTCCAGGAAGTGGTACGCCCGGGTGTCGCACAGCGCGTGCACCGCGTCCAGCCGCAGCCCGTCCAGCCGGTAGTCCCGCAGCCAGGACAGGGCGCTGTCCACCAGGAACTCGCGGACCTCGTCCGAACCGGCGGCGTCCAGGTTCACCGCGGCGCCCCACGGCGTGTGGTGCGTGTCGGTGAAGTACGGGCCGAACGCGGGCAGGTGGTTGCCCGACGGACCGAGGTGGTTGTGGACCACGTCGAGCACGACGCCCAGGCCCAGCTCGTGCGCCCGGTCCACGAACCGCTGGAGGGCCTGAGGACCCCCGTACGGCTCGTGCACCGCCCAGAGGGAGACGCCCTCGTAGCCCCAGCCGTGCCGGCCGGGGAACGGGCAGAGCGGCATCAGCTCCACGTGGGTGACGCCCAGATCCGCCAGGTGCTCCAGCCGCGCCGCGGCCGCGTCCAGGGTGCCCTCGGGCGTGAACGTGCCGACGTGCAGCTCGTAGAGGACCGCGCCCGGCAGCGGCCGCCCCGGCCAGTCCACCCGCCACCGGTGGCGCCCGTGGTCGACGACGGCGCTCAGCCCGTCCGGGCCGTCCGGCTGCCGCCGCGAGCGCGGGTCCGGCAGCACCGGCCCGTCGTCCACCGCGAACCCGTACCGCGACCCGTCCCCGGCCTCGGCCTGCGCCGTCCACCACCCCCGGCGCAGCGCGTCGGGTTCCATCGCGTGCTCGCTCCCGTCGCAATGGAGCGTCACCCGGCCTGCCTGCGGCGCCCACACCTCGAACTCCACGAACGGCTCCCCTTCGTTCCAGCGATTGGCCAGATTCCCTGGTTGCAGCGGGTCCATCCTGCGTCACCGAGGGATCATCGCGCTCCGGATCAGACCTTTCCCTCCCGTGCGCCGCCTCACGCCCTACTCCCTTCAGGTGACTTCGGGTGTGGCAGACCCCCGCGCATGCCGATGCATGGGCTATGAGACTGATCCCCTACGCCCCGGCCCTCCGGGGCCTTCCGGTGCGCGGCGCCCTGCTGACCACGGCCGCGCTGCTGCTGACGACGCCCACGGCCCCCGCGCAGGCGGCCCCCGAGCCCTACCAGGGCAACTGGGTCTACGTGTCGGTGACCGCCGCGGACGCCCGTTCCGGGGCGCCGGCCACGGCCCGCGGGACGCTGCTGTTGTGCGACCCGCCGCAGGCCGTGGGCCACCGCGAGGCGGTCCGCGCCTGCGCCGAGCTCGCCGACGTGCGCGGTGACCTCCAGGCGCTCCCGGCGCGGCCCGACGCCGTCTGCCCCATGCGGTACGCGCCGGTGACCGCCCGTGCCCGCGGCGAATGGGGCGGCAAGCTGGTCCAGTACACGGAGACCTTCCCCAACGAGTGCGTGATGGCCGCCCGCACGGGTGCGGTCTTCACGCTCGCGGAGACGGCGCCGGCCGAGGTCCCCGGCCCGGAGTGACGGACCGGTCCGCCGGGCCGTCCGGCGCGGACGGGGCGCGGACGGGGCGCGGACGGGGCGCGGCTCTCGGGCCGTGCCCCGCCCGCCCCGCCCGGGCCGACGTGCGCGGGCCGCGACGCGGAGGCCGACGGTCGCGGGACCGGACGGCCGGCGTCAGTCGTCCTCCGCGCGCTCCAGCAGGGCGACCGGCAGCGGACCGAGGAGGTCGGCGAGGAGGACCCGTCCCTCGAAGACCCGTCCCGGGGCGCACAGGTCGCTCCAGCGGCCGGGCGGCAGCGGCAGTTCGGTCCCGCCCCAGCCGCCGGACTCCGCCAGGCGCAGCGACAGCCGGGTGACGACGGTCAGCACCCGGCCGGAGCGCGTGAAGGCCAGGCAGTGCCCGGCCGCTTCCCCCTCCGCGGCCAGCGGGCGGTACGAGGCGTCCGCTCCGAAGAGCTCGGGCCGGCGGCGGCGCAGGGTGAGGGCGGCGGCCGTGAGCATGCCCTTGACGCCCGGGTCCGGGTGGGGGAGGACGGCGGGGTCCCGGTTGTCGGGGTCGACCAGGGCGCGGTACTCGCCCTCGCCGCCCTGGTAGACGTCCGGGACGCCGGGCATCGTCAGGTGCAGCAGCGTCGCGGCCAGCACGTTGGCCCGGATGTGCGGCTCCAGCGACCGGCGCAGCTCCGTGACCCGTTCACCGGGCGACCCGCACAGCGCCGTGGTGACGAAGGTGGTGACCGTCTCCTCGTAGCGGGCGTCCTGCTCGGTCCAGGTGGTGTGCAGGCCGCTTTCGCGGGCGTGCTTCAGGAGGGCGCCCGACAGCCGCTCCTCGGAGGGCTCGCCGAGCCCGAACAGCGTCTGCCAGCCCGCCCAGGCCAGCTGCCGGTCGGGGCCGCCGCCGCTCGCGGTGCTCGCGGCGGTCGCCTCCCCGACGATGTCGGCCCAGCGGTCCGGGCACTGGCTCAGCACCGCGATCGCCGCCCGGACGTCGGCGCTGCGCTTGGTGTCGTGGGTGGAGAGCACCGTGCCGGTCAGTGGCCGTTCCCGCTGCACGCGGGCGCACCAGGCGTGGAACTCCTCGGGGGTGACGGCGGGACGGTCGGGGGAGCCGCCCACCTCGTTGGCCGACAGGAGGGGGACGTGCCGGTAGAAGGCGCTGTCCTCCACCGACTTGGCGCGCAGCGCCGACGAGGTCTGGGCGAAGCGGGTGCACAGCTCGACCTGTTCCGGCCACTCCCCGTACCGGCCGACGAGCAGTCCGCGGACGACGTCGACCGCCTCGGCCTCCTCGGGCACCGCGAACGCCGCGCGGGCCTCTGCGGCGGCCTCCTCGGTGAGCACCGTGACGGCGTCCCGCGGCGTGTACGGGCGGTAGACCTCCATGCGCACCAGCAGTTCCCGCAGCGCGGTGCGCAGTGCCCACGGGGCGCGGTCGCGCAGCTCCGGGTCGGCGGAGGAGGCGCAGGCGGCGGTCGCCGCTCGGGTCAGCCGGGTCGTCTCCGCGGCGAGCTCGTGGTCGACCACCCGCTCGGCGCTGCGGCGCCGGGTGGCTTCCCAGTCGCCGCCGAGGTCGTCGGGCGCCGCGGTGTGCCGGCGGTGGTGGTCCAGCAGGCCGCGGGCGCCGTCCGGGTCGGTGAGGACCGCGTCCAGGCGGCGCAGGGCGTCGTAGCCGGTGGTGCCGGCCACCGGCCAGGACTCGGGGAGCCGTTCGTCCTCGGCGAGGATCTTCTCCACCACCGTCCAGCGGCCGCCGGTCGCCTTCTCCAGCCGCCGCAGGTAGGCCCCCGGGTCGGCCAGGCCGTCGGGGTGGTCGATGCGCAGGCCGTCGATCACGCCCTCGTCGAGCAGCTCCAGGATCTTGCCGTGGGTGGCGTCGAAGACCCCGGGGTCCTCCACCCGCACGCCGATCAGCTCGGAGACGGTGAAGAAGCGCCGGTAGTTCAGTTCGGTGCGGGCCAGCCGCCACCAGCCGAGGCGGTACCACTGGGCGTCGAGGAGCTCGGGAAGCGGCAGGTCCTCGGTACCGGGGCGGAGCGGGAAGGCCTGGTCGTGGTGGCGCAGCACGTCCCCGTCCACGCGCAGGTGGGGGAGCTCCGCGCCGAGCGGAGCGCCGAGGACCGGCAGCAGCACGCGGCCGCCGCCGGCCTCCCAGTCGATGTCGAACCAGGCGGCGTACGGGGAGCCGGGGCCCTTGCGTAGCACCTCCCACAGCGGGCGGTTGTACAGCGGGGCCATCGCCATGTGGTTCGGCACGATGTCGACGACCAGCCCGAGGCCCAGGGAGCGGGCGGTGCGGGACAGGGAACGCAGGGCGTCCTCCCCGCCCAGTTCCTCACGGATCGCGGTCGGGTCGGTGACGTCGTAGCCGTGCGTGGAGCCCGGCACGGCCTCCAGGACCGGGGAGAGGTGCAGGTGCGAGACGCCTAGGGCGGCGAGGTGCGGGGCGGCGGCCTCGGCCGCGGCGAACGGGAAGCCCGGCTGGAGCTGCAGCCGGTACGTGGCGGTGGGCGCGCGGGAGTCCATGCAAGGGGTGTACCCCGAGTCGGGGCGGGCGTTGCCGCGTTCCGCCGGACGAGTGACGCGAGGGGCCGGCGGGGCGTCGGTGGCAGCCGACGGGGCGGGGCCCGGTCCGGCGGCGCGGGGCCGGTCCGGTGGCGCGGGGCAGTTCGGCGGGACGGGAAGGGACGGTTCCGTGGCGGGGGCGCACGGCACCGGACCGCCCCGGCGCGGGAACGGGCCGGGGCGGTGATGCGGTGCGGGTGGTGCCGTGCCTGGTGCTGGTGCTGGTGCTGGTGCTGGTGGTGCGGTGCGGCGGTGGCCGGTGCGGGCCGTGGCCGGTCGGCCGAGGGCCCGCCGCAGGGCTCAGGCCGGGCGCTGCAGCACGGTCAGCGAACGGTCCGTCAGCGTCAGCCGCTCACCCGCGCGCAGCTTGGCTCCGCCGCCCTCCGGCACGCCCTCGGCGAGGGCCGTGTCGACGACCACCTGCCAGTGCTGGCCGTGGTCGTCCGGCAGGGTGAACTCCATCGGCTCGGGCGAGGCGTTGAACAGCAGCAGGAACGAGTCGTCCGCGACCCGCTCGCCGCGCGGCCCCGGCTCGGAGATGGCGTTGCCGTTGAGGAACACGGTCAGCGCCCCGGCCGTCGCCGACTCCCAGTCCTGCGGCGTCATCTCGGCGCCCTCCGGGGTGAACCAGGCGATGTCGGAGAGCTCGTCGTGGGTGCCCTCGACGGGGCGTCCGTGGAAGAAGCGGCGGCGGCGGAAGACCGGGTGCTCGCGCCGCAGCCACACCATGGAGCGGGTGAACTCGCGGATCCGCAGCGTCTCCTCGTCGAGGTCCCCGTCGTCCTCCCCGGAGGGCCAGGCCACCCAGGCCAGTTCGTTGTCCTGGCAGTAGGCGTTGTTGTTGCCCTGCTGGGTGCGGGCGAACTCGTCGCCGTGGCTGATCATCGGCACGCCCTGGGAGAGCATCAGGGTGGCGATGAAGTTGCGGATCTGCCGGCCGCGCAGCTCCCGCACGCCCGGGTCGTCGGTCTCGCCCTCCGCCCCGCAGTTCCAGGAGCGGTTGTGGCTCTCGCCGTCCCGGTTCTCCTCGCCGTTGGCCTCGTTGTGCTTGTCGTTGTAGGAGACCAGGTCACGCAGGGTGAAACCGTCGTGGCAGGTCACGAAGTTGACCGAGGCGAGCGGGCGGCGGCCGTCGTCCTGGTACAGGTCGGAGGAGCCGGTCAGCCGCGAGGCGAACTCGGCCAGGGTGCGCGGTTCGCCCCGCCACAGGTCGCGCACGGTGTCGCGGTACTTGCCGTTCCACTCCGTCCACAGGGGAGGGAAGTTGCCGACCTGGTAGCCGCCCTCGCCGACGTCCCAGGGCTCGGCGATCAGCTTCACCTGGGAGACCACCGGGTCCTGCTGCACCAGGTCGAAGAAGGACGACAGCCGGTCCACCTCGTGGAACTGGCGGGCCAGCGTGGCCGCCAGGTCGAAGCGGAAGCCGTCCACGTGCATCTCGGTGACCCAGTACCGCAGCGAGTCCATGATCATCTGCAGGACGTGCGGGGAGCGCATCAGCAGGCTGTTTCCGGTGCCCGTGGTGTCCATGTAGTACCGCGGGTCGTCCGTCAGTCGGTAGTAGGAGCAGTTGTCCAGGCCGCGGAAGGACAGGGTGGGGCCCAGGTGGTTGCCCTCGGCGGTGTGGTTGTAGACCACGTCGAGGATGACCTCGATGCCCGCCTCGTGCAGCGCCCGCACCGCCGACTTGAACTCCAGCACCTGCTGCCCGCGGTCGCCCCAGGAGGCGTAGGCGTTGTGCGGCGCGAAGAAGCCGATGGTGTTGTAGCCCCAGTAGTTGCTCAGGCCCAGGTCGGCCAGGCGGTGGTCGTTCACGAACTGGTGGACCGGCATCATCTCCAGCGCCGTCACGCCCAGATCGGTCAGGTGCTCCAGGATCGCCGGATGGGCCAGCGCCGCGTAGGTGCCGCGCAGCTCCTCGGGCAGCCCCGGATGCCGCATGGTCAGGCCCTTGACGTGGGCCTCGTAGATCACCGTCTCGTGGTACGGGGTGCGCGGGGGCCGGTCGTCGCCCCAGTCGAAGTAGGGGTTCACCACCACCGAGGTCATGGTGTGCGGCGCCGAGTCCATGTCGTTGCGGCTGTCCGGCGCGCCGAAGCGGTAGCCGTAGACCTCCTCGCCCCAGCGGACGGACCCGGAGACCGCCTTCGCGTACGGATCCAGCAGCAGCTTGGCCGAGTTGGTCCGCAGCCCGCGCTCCGGGGCGTACGGGCCGTGCACCCGGAAGCCGTACCGCTGACCGGGCATCACCCCCGGCAGGTAGGCGTGCCGGACGAAGGCGTCGCTCTCCTTGAGCTCCACCGCCGTCTCCGAGCCGTCGTCGTGGAGCAGACACAGCTCGACACGCTCGGCGGTCTCCGTGAAGACCGCGAAGTTGGTGCCGGCGCCGTCGTAGGTGGCGCCCAGTGGATACGCCTCTCCCGGCCAGACCTGCATGGACTCGACTCTCCCAGGTAGGTACGGATCGGCGGCTCCTCTGCGCCTCTTCCGGTTCCTGCCGATTCTTCCCGAAAGACGGCGAAGCACGCACCGATGGTCCTGATCAGGTACCCCGGGTCAACGGAGTTGGTCGCAACCTCACCCGGAAAGGGGACGCGGATTCACGGAAGTCCGGAGGAGGGCCCGCGCGAAGTGGCAGCGGCCCTTGCGGCGGGACGCCGGTCCCGAGGGTGTCCGGCACCCCTCCGACCACCGCTGATGCAGTATGAAAAGACTCACTCCGTCTCCCTGGCCCTGCTGGAACAGGCGTGCCGCATGCGGTAGTTGGGGAACGAGCCTGTGCATCCGGCTGCACCGCCCGCCAACCCGGAGTAATCTTTCTTGATCATTGAAGAGGACGGCTCCAGGGGAGCGGAAGGCGGTGCGCGGGTGGGCTCGGGAGGCCTGGAGTTGCCCCCTGGCGACGACGGTCGTGAGGGAAACTCGGCAGACGCCCCGCCCGGCGCGGTGTCGCTCGCCCGGCCGATGGAGGCCGCCATCGGACCGGAGCTGGAATGGGGCGCCGAGGCATGGAGCGAGGTGCGCACCCGGGCCCAGCGGGCCGGCCGGGCCTACATCTGGCTGAATCTCGTCGAGCAGCGGATGCGCGCGGTGGTGGCCGCGGTGCTGCGCCCGGTGTACGAACCGGTGCACGGCGAGGACTGGGTGGTCGCCGCCGCCGGGCCTGCCGGCCAGGAGTGGGTGCAGCGCGCCGTCGCCGTCCGCGAGGTCAGTCGCCGCAAGGGGTACCTGCTCGACCCGGCGGACGACAACGTGCTCAGCTTCCTGACGCTCCCGCAGCTACGCGAGTTGACGGTCCAGCACTGGCCCTGTTTCGAGCCCTACTTCGACGACCGCCGGGACCTCGAACTGGCGCTGGACGAGCTCGAGGTGGCCCGCAACGTGGTCACCCGCAACCGCGCCCTGTCCGCGGCGGTCCTCGCCCAGGCCGAGCGGGCCTCCGCCCGGCTGCTGGACATGCTCGGCGCCGGCGGGGACGTGCCCTCCGCCCGGCGCCTGCCGGTCGACGCCGTCGAGGACCTGGTCGGCGACCGGTACGCCGACGTGGTCGCCGTCCACCCCGACCGGGTGCGGATGCTGCGCCACTTCCCCGCCGAGGACATCTTCGGCGGCGCGCGCCGGCTGGACGCCATCGGCATCGGCCTCAACCTGCTGGTGCAGAACTTCTCCGGCCGGCGGCTGGTCCGGCTGGCCGAGTCGGGCACCCGGGTGCGGCTGCTCTTCCTCAACCCCGCCTCCAGCGCCGTCCGCCGGCGTGAGCGCGAACTCGGCATCAAGCGGGGCGAGCTGGCCCGCGCGGTGGAGATGAACATCCTCCACATGCGCCGGGTGCGCGCCCGGCTGCGCGACCCGGGCGCCTTCGAGATCCAGGTCTACGACGAGACGCCCCGCTTCACGGCCTACCTGGTCGACGGGGACGGAGCCGACGGCATCGCAGTCGTCCAGTCGTACCTGCGGCGCACCCGGGGCATGGAGGCCCCGGTGATGCTGCTGCGCAACGGCGGCCGGGTGGTCAGATCGGGGGAGGCCGAGGAGGGCGCCCTGTTCCCCACCTACCGCGAGGAGTTCGAGGTGGCCTGGGCGGATTCGCGCCCGGTGTCCTGATGTCCCGATATCCGCCGAGCCGATTTCGGCCGTAACGGGGCGGGACGGGACGGAACGCGGCCCCGGCGTTGTCAGTGGTGCGTGCGAAGGTGAGGAACACCTGGGGGAACGCATCACCACGAGAAGGGGGCCGCCATGGGCTGGCACCACGCACCGCTGATCGGCTTCGACCTGGAGACCACCGGCACCGACCCGCACGAGGCCCGCATCGTCACCGCCGCCGTGCTCGAGGTCAGGGAGGGCGAGGTCGCCGGGCGCCGGGAATGGCTGGCCGATCCCGGCATGGAGATCCCCGCCGAGGCGGTCGCCGTCCACGGCATCACCAACGAGCGGGTCACGGCCTCGGGCCTGCCCGCCGACCGGGTGGCCGACGAGGTGGCGGGCGTGCTCACCGGCTACTGGCAGTCCGGCATACCCGTGGTCGTCTACAACGCCGCGTTCGACCTCACGCTCCTGTCCGCCGAGCTGCGCCGCCACGGCCTGCCCTCGCTGCGCGAGCGGATGGGCGGCCAGGACCCCGCGCCGGTGATCGACCCGTACACCGTCGACCGGGAGGTCGACCGCTACCGCCGGGGCAAGCGGACCCTGGAGGCGGTCTGCGCCGAGTACGGCGTCCCGCTGGACGGCGCCCACGACGCCTCCGCCGACGCCCTGGCCGCGGCCCGGCTGGCCCGCGCGATAGCCGAGCGCCACGCCAAGGTGGCCGGCCTGGGCGTGGCCGAACTGCACCGGCTGCAGATCGGATGGCGGGCCGAGTGGGCGGCCGGCCTGCAGGACTTCCTGCGTTCCAAGGGGGAGGCGGAAGCGGTGGTCGACGGGGCGTGGCCGCTGCGGGAGGCGGCGTGAGGGCCGCCGCGGTGGAGGACGCCGCGGTGGAGGCATCCTGGGCGCGGGACTCCGAGGCGGGGGGCACCGGAGCGCGGGACACGGAGGCCGGCACCGAGGCGCGGGGCTCCGCGGGGGACACCGGAGCGCGGGGCGGGGGCCGGTTCCTGGTCTGTCACGACTACGGCATGGGACAGCTGTGGTGGTGGGTGCGGGCGCCCTCGGCCCGGGCTGTCGTCGAAGCGGTCGCCGAGGTCGAGGTGGTCGACGACCCGGACACCGCGCGCTGCGCGCGGGGCTGGAACCTCGCGGAGGTGGGCCTGGACGACCCGCACCCCAATCCGCTGACGAGTCTGCGCCGGCAGCGCGACGAGCAGCGCTCCCGCCCCGGCTTCGGGGCGCTCGCCGGCCGCGGGCGGGTGTGGCTGCGGGAGGTCTGGGACGAGGAGGAGGGCGAACCGGTCGTGTTCTTCGTCGAGCTCGGCCCCGACGGGCGACGGCTGCGGCAGGTCGAGGTCGCCGCGGACGGCACGGGCGTGCGCACCGGGCCCAGGGACTGGTCGTTCGACCCGCCGGTGGACCTGTGGGACCCGGACCTGGCCGCCCGCCGGGCGACCCGGCAGGAGTTCGAGGCCGCCTGGGAGCGGGCCCGCCAGGCGTGAACGGTCCCGCCGGGGTGCCGCGTCCCGCGGAGGCAGCGTCTCAGAAGGGGTACCACCGGACCGTCGGGTCGCCGTCGCGCAGCGACGCCACCCGGCGCCCGAACTCGGCGAGGGCCTTCGGGTTGGTGGGCGCGTGCTGGGCGACCCAGGCGCAGCTCGCGGTCTCCCGGGCGCCGCGCAGGACCGCGCAGCCCTCCCACTCGCGCACGTCCCAGGCGTACGCCGCGGTGAAGGCGTCGTACGCCTCGGCGGGCAGGCCGTAGCGGTCGTGGGAGAGGGCCATGACCACCAGGTCGTGCTCACGCAGGTCGTGGGAGAAGGTCTCCAGGTCCATCAGGACCGGGCCGTCGGGGCCGATCAGGACGTTGCGGGGGAGTGCGTCGCCGTGGATCGTCCCCGGCGGCAGGTGCGGGGTGAGGGCGGCCGCCTCGGCGGCGAAGCCGTCCCGGCGGGCGCGGAGGTAGGCGGCGTCCGCGGGGTCGATCGCGTCGCCCGCCAGCGTCAGCCAGCGCTCGACGCCGCCGAGCAGCTCCCGGCGGGGGAGCGGGACGGGCGGGGCGGGCAGCGCGTGCACCACCCGCAGCAGTTCGGCCAGGTCGCGGGCCTCGGCCGGGCGGACCGGGTCGGGGAGGCGACGCCACAGGGTCAGCGGGTGACCGTCGACCAGCTCGGGCTCCCCGGCGGCGGCGCGCACCGCGGGGACCCCCTGCTCCTCCAGCCAGCGCGCGACGGCCACCTCGTGGCGGGCGCGGTCCAGCAGCTCCGGGGTGCGGGCGATCTTGGCGACGAGGTCGCCGACGGCGAACACGGCGTTGTCGCCCAGCGACAGCAGCGGCGCCGCTCCGGCGTCGACGCCGCGGAGTTCCGGGAGCGCCTGCGCGGCGGCGGCGGTGGCCAGGACGGCGCGGGCCGATGCCTCGTCCATGAGGGTCCTTCTGACGTGCGGACTGTGCGGCCCCAGTCTCCCACCACCCCGGCGTGAGACGTCCGGCGAGTCCTCCCGGGCCGCCGCCGGCCGCCGGTGGGCCCGGCCACCCGTGCCCGGGCGGCTCCGCACCGGGGCCCGTCGACCGCGGGCGACCACGCGTTCGGTGGCGCCCCGACGGGGCGACGGTCCTGCGCGCGCGGCGGGCCTGGGCCCGGGCGGTGGCCGCCACGCGGCGGCCCTGGCCGGGACGCTGGCCGCCAGGTGGTGGCCTTGGCTGAGACGCCGGCCGCTGCGCGGGGGCCGGCCGTGGCCGTGGCGGGGGCCGCCGCGCGGGGGCCCTGGCCGGGCCGCTGGTTAGCGTCCGGTGGCGCCCCGAGGGGTGGCGGTCTTGTCCGCGCTGCGGTCCCGGGCCGGGACGCTGGCCGCCAGGTGGTGGCCTTGGCTGGGACGCCGGCCGCTGCGCGGGGGCCGGCCGTGGTCGTGGCGGGGGCCGCCGGGCGGGGGCCCTGGCTGGGACGCTGGCTAGCGTCCGGTGGCGCCCCGACGGGGCGACGGTCCTGCGCGCGCGGCGGCCCCGGGCCCGGGCGGTGGCCGCCAGGCGGCGGCCCTGGCCGGGACGACGGCCGTCAGGTGGTGGCCTTGGCCGGGACACCGGCCGCCGCGCGGGGGGCCGGCCGTGGTCGTGGCGGGGGCCGCCGCGCGGGGGCGGGCGTCAGATGCCCGGGATTCCGCGTGCCCGGAAGGCCGCGCGGACGGCGTCGGCCGCCTTCGCGCCGTACATCTCCTCCGCCGTGGCGACGGTCGCCCGCGCCGCGTCGCCGAATCCGGTGTCCGGGGCGAAGTCGAACTGGGCGTTCACGATGATCCGGTCGGCCGTCCGCGCGCCGAGCGCTCCGCGGATGTCGAACAGGGCGCGCGACCAGATCTGGCCGTCCGCGTGGACCTGGCCCACCCGGTCCGCGTAGGTCTTGGACCCGTCGACTCTCCGCAGGCAGTGCGGGGTCCCCGTGTAGGGGACCGAGTCCCAGTCCGCGACGCAGGCCAGGTCGGCGTCGCGGGTCCACCCGTACCGCCGCACCGCGTGGTCCCCGACGGTCACCGCGAGGTAGTCGCCGAACGCCTCGCCGATCGCGCCGGCCTCCACGGAGGTGCCGTACCCCGGCACCTGTGCGTGGTGCACCGCGTGCCCGTACTCGTGGACGATCACCTCCGCGTCCTCGGCGTCGTCCACCCCGCCCTTGCCCAGCCGTATCTCCGCCTTCTTGTCGGTGAAATAGGAGTTGTCCGCGCCCCACTGGTTCAGCCGGACCGGCTGGACCCGGTCGTTGACACCCGGCAGTTCGCTGCCGAAGCCGAGGCCCTGCAGGTACTCCTGGGCCTCGTTGATCCAGAAGTACGCCATCACCTGCTCGAACTCGTCGTCGTGCCGGTCGTAGCCGGCCGCCCGCGCGACCTCCGCGGCCTTGCCGGTCTCGGACCGGACGGTCACCCACCGGCCGGAGAGCGCGCCGCTGCCGTCGAGGTTGCGCAGCGTCGCCAGGGCGTATGCGGAGTCGGGGACGGCGGACGCGGCATCCTTGGCGTCCACCAGGGTCTGGTCGCCCGAGGACTGGACCGGGTTGACCATGAAGACACGCCCGGCCGGGGCGTCCTGCGCCGCGACGGCGGGTCCGGCGGTGGCCAGACCGGCCAGCGCCGCCACGGCGACGGCCGCAGCGGTGGCTCGGCGAGGAGTGTGACGGATCATGTGTGGATCCTCCGGTGTCCGTGGGTAGGGAACGGGGGGTGGGTGGCGGCGATCCTTCCCCATGCGCCAGGGTGTTGACCAGGCTCGGCCACAACTGCCGTACCATCCACGGACAACTCCTCAGGACCGGCGGTGGACACGACTCCGTTGCCGCGGAACGGTGTTACGGCGAGGACACGGGAGGAACCCCATGGCACGGGGCAGACATCGCAGGCGCAGAAGGGGTGTTGCGCTGCGTGCCCTGCTGGGTGGGACGGCGCTCGCCCTCACCGGAGCGGCGACCGTCATCAGCGTGTCGCAGGCGACCGACGACACCCCGGGCGGCCTGCAGCGACTCCCCGCCGCGGCAGGGCCGGTGCTCCGCGAGGAGGCCGTTCCGTGGCCGCGCCTCGACGCCCTCGCCGACCGGCTGGGCGGCGCCGTCCCGTTGCGCACGGTGCTGCGCGAGGCCGAGCACGAGATGCCGGCCGGGGGCGACTGCGCGGGCGAGGGAGCGCTGCCCGCGGAGCCGGAGGCGGCGCGCTCCTACTGCTGGGACAAGGCCGACGCGCTGGACGAGGACTGGACCCCGGTGTCGGTGACCGCGCCCGCCGACTCCGACCGGCGGTGGGGCGAGGACCCGGTGATCGTGTCCGCGTGGACGCGGACCGGTGACGCGGACGGGGCCGGGTCCGCGCGGGTCGCCTTCGTCGACGCCGGCGACCCCGACCGGCTCACCTACACCTGGGGGCTGCTGGCCCTGCCCACCCCGCAGGCCGCGGGCGTGCGGGACGAGGGGTACCGGCCGCTCGGCGCCGAACTGCGCGGCATGGTGTGGTACCAGGACAAGCTGCTGGCCACCGTGGGCAGGCCCGGCGGCGGCGAGACCCTGCACGTCTTCTCGCTGGACCGGGTGCACCGCGCGTCGGGCACCCGGGCGGACGACGGGAGCAGGTTCGTCCTGCCGGCCGTCGCCTCGTACCGGCTGCGCGGTGACGCGTGCTCCGAGGGGGACGACGGCTCGGCCTGTCTCGGCGCCCTCTCGGTGGACCGGTCCACCTCCCCCGACACCCTGGTCGCCGCCGAGCGGCGGGACGAGGGGCGCTCGCGGCTGTGGCGCTACAGCTTCAGCAGCTACCAGGACAGGGCAGGGCTGCTCTCCGTGGACGGCAGCGGCTTCGCGCGGCCGGTGGAGAGCTACCGGACGGAGGCCACCGGCATCCGGGGCGTGGTGGCGCACCGGCCCGAGGGCGCCGCGGAGGACCGGTGGTACCTGGCGGCCGACCCCCGGGAGGCCCAGGGCGGCCGCGGTGCGCTGTGGGCGCAGTCGGCGGGGGAGCGGACCGCGAGCGCCGCACGGTGCGGGGACTACGACCTGCCGTTCTGCTGGGCCGCGGGAGCGCGCGGGCTGGCGTACCGCTCGGGCACCGGTGAGCTCTGGGGCGTCGCCGACGCCCCGGGGGACGGGGAGCGCACCCTGTTCGCCGTGCCGCTGCGCGCGGTCGACGCCTCGCTGGAGTGACCCGGACCGCACCTGCCCGGCGGGTGGGGTGTGAGGTGACCGGCGGTTCCTCGACAGGGCACCTGCCCGGATGATTGTCTGGCCGCATGAGCAGCACCTCCGCCACCACGGTCACCATGGTCACCACCTGGTCCCTCGAGCAGACCTCCGCCGTCGACCTGCGTCCCGCCGCCGTGCCGGAGGGCGACGTCCGCGTGGTCCGGGCCGAGGTGCCCTCGCCGGAGTTCAGCCGGTTCCTGTACGCCTCGGTGGGCGGCGACGTCACCTGGACCGACCGGCTCGGCTGGTCCCACGCCCGGTGGCGGGAGCACCTGGAGCGGCCCGGCGTGGAGACCTGGGTGGCGTACGACCGGGGCACGCCCGCCGGGTACGTGGAGCTGGAGGCGCAGGACGAGGGCGTGGTGGAGATCGTGTACTTCGGCCTGCTGCCGGACTTCCGGGGCCGGCGCATCGGCGGGCACCTGCTCTCCCAGGGCGCCGCCCGGGCCTGGGACCTGGCCGACCGCCTGCCGGGGCGCACGCCGACCACGCGGGTCTGGCTGCACACCTGCAGCCTGGACGGCGAGCACGCCATGGACAACTACCTGCGCCGCGGCTTCCGCCTCTTCCGCACCGAGACCGCCGAGGAGCACGTCCCCGCCGCCCCCGGCCCCTGGCCCGGCGCCTTCCCCGCCTGACCCCGGCGGCCCCGTCCACCCCGGCTTGCCCCACCCGCCCCTGCGGCCCCACCCACCCCGAGGGCCCCACCCGCCCTTGCGGCTCCACCCGCCCCGCGGGCCCCACCCGCCGCGCGCGGCTCCCGGCTCGCCCGGGATCTTCACCTGCCTCAGGACCTCTCCCTCCGGCGGTGTCCGCGGACGCCGCTGAGCAGGGCGTACGCCGCTGACGTGCACTGATGTGCATGACACGCCCATATCGCATAGCGAGACGCAGATGTCCAGATCATGGACGTCAGTGGACGCTCGCCAGGACCCCGTGACACGCTTCCGCCATGTTCGGAACTGGAATCGCCCTGGTGAGTCGACGACACGTCGACCTCGGTCGCATGTCCAGCGCCATCTGTCCGGCCTGCTGACCCGCCCTCAGCCGCCCGACACCCCCTCCCTCCCCGTACCGCGCCCGATGACGCCGCGGGACGTCTCCTTGCCCCTGCGCTGATCCGCCCAGGTCAGAGCCGTATGCCCGTCTGTCCCGAAGGACTGTGAACCATGGCAGCCACGCCCCAGAATCCCGCCGCCTCCCGCCGCAAGGTGAGCCGACACCGCGGCGAGGGTCAGTGGGCCGCCGGACACTTCACCCCGCTCAACGGGAACGAGCAGTTCAAGAAGGACGACGACGGTCTCAATGTGCGGACACGCATTGAGACGATCTACTCGAAGCGTGGATTCGACTCGATCGACCCCAACGACCTCCGGGGACGCATGCGTTGGTGGGGTCTGTACACCCAGCGCCGTCCCGGGATCGACGGCGGCAAGACCGCGGTCCTGGAGCCGGAGGAGCTGGACGACAGCTACTTCATGCTCCGCGTCCGCATCGACGGCGGCCGGCTCACCACCGAGCAGCTGCGCGTCATCGGCGAGATCTCCCAGGAGTTCGCCCGCGGCACCGCGGACATCACGGACCGGCAGAACATCCAGCTGCACTGGATCCGCATCGAGGACGTCCCCGAGATCTGGAACCGCCTGGAGGCGGTGGGCCTGTCCACCACCGAGGCCTGCGGCGACACCCCCCGCGCCTTCCTCGGCTCCCCGGTCGCCGGCATCGCCGAGGACGAGATCATCGACGGCACCCCGGCCCTGGAGGAGGCGCACCGCCGCGTCGTCGGCAACCCCGCCTACTCCAACCTGCCGCGCAAGTTCAAGACCGCGATCTCCGGCTCGCCCCTCCTGGACGTGGCGCACGAGATCAACGACGTCGCCTTCGTCGGCGTGCGCCACCCGGAGCTCGGCCCCGGCTTCGACCTCTGGGTCGGCGGCGGCCTCTCCACCAACCCCAAGCTGGGCGTCCGGCTGGGCGCCTGGGTGCCGCTGGAGGACGTGCCGGACGTCCTCGAGGGCGTCATCTCGATCTTCCGTGACTACGGCTACCGTCGGCTGCGCAACCGCGCCCGCCTGAAGTTCCTGGTCGCCGACTGGGGCCCGGAGAAGTTCCGCCAGGTGCTGCAGGACGAGTACCTCAAGCGCGAGCTGGCCGACGGCCCGGCCCCCGCCGAGCCGGTGGAGCGCTGGCGCGACCACGTCGGCGTGCACCGGCAGAAGGACGGCCGCTACTACGTCGGCTTCGCCCCGCGCGTCGGCCGCGTGGACGGCGCCACCCTCACCAAGATCGCCGACCTGGCCGCGGAACACGGCTCGGGCCGGCTGCGCACCACGGTCGAGCAGAAGATGATCGTGCTGGACGTGGCCGAGGAGCAGGTCGCCTCGCTGACCGAGGGGCTGCGCGCGCTCGACCTGATCGTCGAACCCTCCTCGTTCCGCCGCGGCACCATGGCCTGCACCGGCATCGAGTTCTGCAAGCTCGCCATCGTCGAGACCAAGGCGCGCGGCGCCGCGCTGATCGACGAACTCGAGCGCCGCCTGCCTGAGTTCGACGAGCCGCTGACCATCAACCTCAACGGCTGCCCCAACGCCTGCGCCCGCATCCAGGTCGCCGACATCGGCCTCAAGGGCCAGCTGGTGCTCGACGAGGACGGACAGCAGGTGGAGGGCTACCAGGTCCACCTCGGCGGCGCCCTCGGCCTGGAGGCCGGGTTCGGCCGCAAGGTCCGCGGCCTGAAGGTCACCTCCGCCGAACTCCCCGACTACATCGAGCGGGTGCTGCGCCGGTACCTGGAGCAGCGCGAGAGCGGCGAGCGGTTCGCCGCCTGGACGGCCCGCGCCGCCGAGGGAGACCTGTCGTGAGCGAGCGGGCGGCGCCCTTCCACTGCCCCTACTGCGGGGACGAGGACCTGCGGCCGGGCGAGGAGGGATACGGCAGTTGGGAATGCGGGGCGTGCAACCGCGCATTCCACCTGAAGTTCCTCGGGCTGCTCGCCCGCGGTTTCCAGCAGGGCACGGCCCACGACGGCGTCACGCAGCGGGAGGGTTCATGACCACGGCACAGGAGCAGCGCACCGCCGAGGAGCTCAAGGCGCTCGCCGAGCGGGCCGGCCGCGAGCTGGAGGACGCCTCGGCCCTGGACGTCATGCGGTGGGCCGTCGAGACCTTCGGCGACCGCTTCTGCGTGACCTCCTCCATGGAGGACGCGGTGGTGGCCCACCTCGCCTCCCGGGTGAAGCCCGGGGTGGACGTGGTCTTCCTGGACACCGGCTACCACTTCGAGGAGACCATCGGCACCCGGGACGCCGTCGAGGCCGTGATGAACGTCAACGTCCTCACCCTCACCCCGCGGCAGACCGTCGCCGAGCAGGACGCCGAGTACGGGCCGAAGCTGCACGACCGCGACCCCGACCTGTGCTGCAAGCTGCGCAAGGTCCAGCCGCTGGAGGAAGGCCTCAAGGGCTACCAGGCCTGGGCGACCGGGCTGCGCCGCGACGAGTCCCCCACCCGGGCGAACACGCCCGTCGTCGGCTGGGACGAGAAGCGCGGCAAGGTGAAGATCTCGCCCATCGCCCGCTGGACCCAGGACGACGTCGACGCCTACGTCGCCCAGCACGGCGTGCTCACCAACCCGCTGCTGATGGACGGTTACGCCTCCGTCGGCTGCGCGCCCTGCACCCGCAGGGTGCTGGAGGGCGAGGACGCCCGGGCCGGCCGCTGGGCCGGGCGCGGCAAGACCGAGTGCGGGCTGCACGGATGACCGGCGGCACCCGACCGGGGGAAGCGACGACCAAGGAGAACGAGCACGTGAGCGGAGCCACCGTCTGGCTGACGGGTCTGCCGAGCGCCGGCAAGACCACGATCGCCCTGGAGCTGGCCCGGCGCCTGCGCGCGGAGGGACACCGCGTGGAGGTCCTCGACGGCGACGAGATCCGCGAGTTCCTCTCGGCGGGCCTCGGCTTCAGCCGCGAGGACCGCCACACCAACGTCCAGCGCATCGGCTTCCTCGCCGAGCTGCTCTCCCGCAACGGCGTGACCACGCTGGTGCCGGTGATCGCGCCCTACGCCGACAGCCGGGACGCCGTCCGCAAGCGCCACGAGGCGGGCGGCACCCCCTACCTGGAGGTGCACGTCGCCACCCCGCTCGACGTCTGCTCGGTACGCGACGTGAAGGGCCTGTACGCCAAGCAGGCCGCCGGCGAGATATCCGGGCTCACCGGCGTCGACGACCCCTACGAGGCGCCCGAGACACCGGACCTGCGCATCGAGTCGCAGGACCAGACCGTCGCCGAGTCCGCCGCCGCCGTCCACGCTCTGCTCACCGAAAGGGGCCTGGCATGACCACCGTCGCCGCACTCCGCGACACCGCCGCGGGCCAGGGCCCGCTCGGCCACCTCGACGTGCTCGAGTCCGAGGCCGTGCACATCTTCCGTGAGGTCGCGGGCGAGTTCGAGCGGCCGGTGATCCTCTTCTCCGGCGGCAAGGACTCCATCGTGATGCTGCACCTGGCGCTCAAGGCGTTCGCGCCCGCGCCGGTGCCCTTCGCGCTGCTCCACGTGGACACCGGGCACAACTTCCCCGAGGTCCTCGACTACCGCGACCGTGTGGTGGCCGAACATGGGCTGCGCCTCCATGTGGCCTCCGTCCAGGACTACATCGACCGCGGTGTGCTCCGCGAACGCCCCGACGGCACCCGCAACCCGCTCCAGACGGTTCCGCTGACCGAGACCATCCAGAGCGAGAAGTTCGACGCGGTCTTCGGCGGCGGCCGCCGCGACGAGGAGAAGGCCCGCGCCAAGGAGCGCGTCTTCTCCCTGCGCGACGAGTTCTCCCAGTGGGACCCGCGCCGCCAGCGCCCCGAGCTGTGGAACCTGTACAACGGCCGGCACGCCCCCGGCGAGCACGTCCGGGTCTTCCCGCTCTCCAACTGGACCGAGCTGGACGTCTGGCAGTACATCAAGCGCGAGGCGATCGAGCTGCCGGCCATCTACTTCGCCCACGAGCGCGAGGTCTTCGCGCGCAACGGCATGTGGCTGACGGCCGGCGACTGGGGCGGCCCCAAGGACGGCGAGCCCCTCGAGACCCGCCAGGTCCGCTACCGGACCGTCGGCGACATGTCCTGCACCGGCGCCGTCGACTCCGACGCCGCCACGCTGGACCAGGTGATCGCCGAGATCGCGGCCTCCCGCCTCACCGAGCGCGGAGCCACCCGCGCCGACGACAAGCTCTCCGAGGCAGCGATGGAAGACCGCAAGCGCGAGGGGTACTTCTAACCATGACGACCACCACCGAACAGGCCGCCGAACCCACCACGCTGCTGCGGTTCGCCACCGCCGGGTCCGTCGACGACGGCAAGTCCACCCTGGTGGGCCGGCTGCTGCACGACTCCAAGTCGGTGCTCGCCGACCAGCTCGAGGCCGTCGAGCGGGCCTCCGCGAGCCGCGGCCAGGACACCCCCGACCTGGCCCTGCTCACCGACGGCCTGCGCGCCGAGCGCGAGCAGGGCATCACGATCGACGTGGCGTACCGTTACTTCGCCACGCCCAGGCGGCGGTTCATCCTCGCCGACACCCCCGGCCACGTGCAGTACACCCGCAACATGGTCACCGGCGCCTCCACCGCCGAGCTCACGGTGATCCTCGTCGACGCCCGCAACGGCGTCGTCGAGCAGACCCGCCGGCACGCCGCCATCGCCGCCCTGCTGCGCGTCCCGCACGTCGTGCTGGCCGTCAACAAGATGGACCTGGTCGACTACGCGGAGCCGGTGTTCGCGGCCATCGCCGAGGAGTTCACCGCCTACGCCACCGAGCTGGGCGTGCCCGAGGTGACCACCGTCCCCATCTCGGCGCTGGCCGGCGACAACGTCGTCGAGCCCTCCGCCCACATGGACTGGTACGGCGGCCCCACCGTGCTCGAGCACCTGGAGACGGTGCCTGTCGTCGGCGGTGCCGAGGGCACCCTCGACACGCTCCCGGCCCGGCTGCCCGTGCAGTACGTGATCCGCCCGCAGACCGCCGAGCACCCCGACTACCGCGGCTACGCGGGGCAGATCGCCGCCGGCTCGTTCCGCGTCGGCCAGGAGGTCACCGTGCTGTCCTCCGGCCGCACCACCCGGATCTCGGGCATCGACCTGCTCGGCGTGCCCGTGGAGAGCGCCCGCGCGCCCCAGTCGGTCACCCTGCTGCTCGAGGACGACCTGGACATCTCCCGCGGCGACCTGATCGCCCCGAGCCAGGACGCCCCCGCCGCCACCCAGGACGTCGAGGCCACCGTCTGCCACGTCGCCGACCGGCCGCTCACCGAGGGCCACCGGGTGCTGCTCAAGCACGGCACCCGCACCGTGAAGGCCGTGGTCAAGGAGATCCCGTCCCGGCTCACCCTGGACGACCTCTCCCTGCACCCCAGGCCCGGGCAGCTCGCCGCCAACGACATCGGCCGCGTCGTCCTGCGCACCGCCGAGCCGCTGCCGCTGGACGCCTACGAGGTGTCCCGCACCACCGGGGCGTTCATCCTGATCGACCCGGCCGACGGCTCCACGCTCACCGCGGGCATGGCCGGCGACTCCTTCGCCTCCGCCAAGCAGGTCGCCGAGGCTGCCACGGCACAGGCGGACGAGGACGGCTGGGACTTCTGACCATGAACACCCCAGGATTCTTCGGCACGTTCGCCAAGGAGGGCGGCCGCGTCGGCAGCGGCACCCTCGGCAGCGGGCAGGGCGGAGTCGCCCGATGTGCGGGCGGTACCCGGCACGTCCGGCACCACCGACTCCGCACCGAACGAAGACCCCACCGCCTCCCGGCCACCGCCTGACACGACGACAGGCGGTGACCGCCGGGCCATCGAGAGGAACCCCTCCCGTGCCTGCCAACCGCTCCCCGTTCCGCCAGGGCCTCGCCGTGGCCGCCGTGCTGCCGCTGCTGGCGCTCGCCGCCTGCGGCTACGGCTCGCAGGCGAAGGACGACGCGGAGACCGTCGTCCCGGCCGGGGAGAAGACCGACGGCCTGGACACCGTGCGGATCGGCTACTTCGGCAACCTCACGCACGCCACCCCGCTGGTCGCCCACCGCATGGGCTTCCTCCAGCGGGAACTGGGCGGCACCGAGGCCGCCTACCAGGTCTTCAACGCCGGCCCGTCCGAGATCGAGGCGCTCAACTCGGGTTCCGTGGACATCGGCTGGATCGGCCCCTCCCCGGCGATCAACGGCTACACCAGGTCCCTGGGCAAGAACCTGCGGATCATCGGCGGGTCCGCGTCCGGCGGCGTCAAGCTGGTGGTCGATCCCGAGAAGATCACCTCCCTCAAGGACGTCAAGGGCAAGCGGATCGCCACCCCGCAGCTCGGCAACACCCAGGACGTGGCGTTCCTCCACTGGATCTCCGAGCAGGGCTGGAAGGTCGACGCCGAGAGCGGCAAGGGCGACGTCTCCGTCGTCCGCTCCGACAACAAGGTGACCCCGGGCGCCTTCGCCGCCGGCTCGGTCGACGGCGCCTGGGTGCCCGAGCCGACCGCCTCCAAGCTGGTCGCCGAGGGCGGCAAGGTGCTGCTCGACGAGAGCAGCCTGTGGCCGGACGAGAAGTTCGTGATCACCAACATCGTCGTCTCCCAGAAGTTCCTGGCCGAGCACCCGAAGGCCGTCGAGGCGGTGCTGAGGGCGTCCGTGAAGACCAACGCGTGGATCGGCGCCCACCCCGCCGAGGCGAAGGAAGCCGCCAACGCCCAGCTGGAGGAGGACTCCGGCAAGGCGCTGCCCGCCGAGATCCTCGACCCCGCCTGGGAGTCGATTACGGTCACCGACGACCCGCTGGCCGCCACCCTCGAGAGCCAGGCGGCCCACGCCGTGGACGCCGGTCTGCTCGAGAGCCCGGAGCTCGACGGCATCTACGACCTGCGCCCGCTCAACGCGGTCCTGAAGAAGGCCGGGAAGCCCGCCGTCGACGACGCGGGCCTCGGTGCCGGCTGACCGCGGCGCCGGCCGCGCCGAACGACCACACCCACCCGTGAGCTCCCACCAGGAGGTGACCATGGCGACCATCACCCTCGCCACGGCCGAGGACAACCGGACCGACGTCCGCAGTGCCGCGCGCATCGAGCACGTCTCGAAGTCCTTCGCCGGGCCCGCCGGAACCCAGCTCGTACTGGACGACATCACCCTCGACGTCGCCCCCGGCGAGTTCGTCACCCTCCTGGGGGCGTCCGGCTGCGGCAAGTCGACCCTGCTCAACCTGGTGGCCGGCCTCGACCGGCCCACCGCGGGCGACATCACCACCGACGGACGCCCCGCCCTGATGTTCCAGGAACACGCCCTGTTCCCCTGGCTGACCGCCGGGAAGAACATCGAACTCGCCCTCAAGCTCAGGGGCGTCGAGAAGAACCTGCGCCGCGAGCGGGCCGAGGAGCTCCTCGAGCTGGTCCGGCTGAAGGGCGCCTACGGCAAGCGCGTGCACGAGCTGTCCGGCGGCATGCGCCAGCGCGTCGCCCTGGCCCGTGCCATCGCCCAGGACAGCCGGCTGCTGCTGATGGACGAGCCGTTCGCCGCGCTCGACGCCATCACCCGCGACGTGCTGCACGACGAACTCACCCGCATCTGGCGGGAGACCAACCTGTCGGTCCTCTTCGTGACCCACAACGTGCGCGAGGCGGTGCGGCTCGCCCAGCGGGTCGTGCTGCTCTCCTCCCGGCCCGGCCGGATCGCCCGCGAATGGCAGGTCGACATCCCGCACCCGCGCCGCATCGAGGACGCCGCGGTCGCGGAGCTGTCACTGGAGATCACCGAACAACTCCGTGGGGAGATCCGCCGACATGGCCAGCACTGACACCACCGCCGCCGTCACCAAGGAAGACCGGCAGGCGGACGACACCGCCGGTCTCGAAGCCGGCCTCGACGCACTGGAGTCGGTGGAGACCGGACGCACCCCGCTGCGCCAGACGCTGCTGCAGAAGGTCCTTCCGCCGGTCGTCGCCGTCCTGCTGGTCGTCGTGGTCTGGCAGCTCCTGGTCTCGCTGAAGATCGTCGACGACCCCACCAAGCTGCCCGCGCCCTCCGACGTGTGGGCCGAGATCGAGGAGTCCTGGCTCGAGGGCGAACTGCTCGGCTACATCTGGACCAGCGTCTCCCGCGGCCTGCTCGGCTTCCTGCTCGCACTGGTCATCGGCACGCCGCTCGGCCTGCTCGTCGCCCGGGTCAGGTTCGTCCGCGCGGCCATCGGACCGATCCTCTCCGGCCTGCAGTCGCTGCCCTCGGTCGCCTGGGTGCCGCCGGCCGTCATCTGGCTGGGCCTGAACAACTCCATGATGTACGCGGTGATCCTGCTCGGCGCGGTGCCGTCCATCGCCAACGGGCTGGTCTCCGGCGTCGACCAGGTGCCCCCGCTGTACCTGCGGGCCGGCCGGACCATGGGCGCCACCGGCCTCAGGGGCGCCTGGCACATCGTGATGCCGGCCGCGCTGCCCGGCTACGTGGCCGGCATGAAGCAGGGCTGGGCGTTCTCCTGGCGCTCCCTGATGGCCGCCGAGATCATCGCCTCCTCGCCCGATCTCGGCGTCGGACTCGGCCAGTTGCTGGAGAACGGCCGCAACGCCTCCTCCATGTCCCTGGTCTTCCTCGCCATCATCCTGATCCTGGTCGTCGGCATCGCCATCGACCTGCTGATTTTCAGTCCCCTGGAGCGGCGGATCCTGCGCGGCCGCGGCCTCCTCGTCAAGAGCTGAGCGGTCCTCCCATGCACCACGCCCCCGCCCGCCCCGTCCTGCTGGTCGTAGCCCACGGAAGCCGCGACCCGCGCCACGCCGCCAGCGTCCACGCGCTGGTGGAGCGGGTGCGGGAACAACGGCCCGGCCTGCGGGTGGAGACCGCCTTCCTCGACTTCAACCTCCCCACCGTCGACGGGGTGCTGGAGTCGCTGGCCGCCGAGGGGGTGAAGGACGTGGTCGCCCAGCCGCTGCTGCTCACCCGCGCCTTCCACGCCAAGGCCGACATCCCCGCCGTGCTGTGCCGGGCCCCGGCCCGGCTGCGGGTCACCGCCGCCGAGGTGCTGGGCCCGGACCCGCTGCTGCTCGCGGCGCTGGAGCGGCGGCTGCACGAGGCGGGGCTCACCCCCGCCGACCGGTCCGCCACGGGGGTCGTCCTCGCGTCGGCGGGCTCCACGGACCCGGAGGCGATCGCGGTGATCGCTGAAATCGCGCGGGAGCTGCGGCACACCGGTTGGTGCGCCGTGCGACCCGCGTTCGCCTCCGCGGCATCTCCCGGGGGCTTCCCCCGCACCGAGGACGCGGTACGGGAGCTGCGCGCCGCGGGCTGCGAACGGGTGGCCGTCGCGCCGTACGTCCTGGCGCCCGGCCGCCTCCCGGACCGCATCGCGGCCGGCGCCGCGTCCGCCGGGGCCGACGTCCTCGCCGGTGTCCTCGGCCCGTCACCCGAGGTCGCCCGGGTGCTCCTCGCCCGCTACGACGCGGCCCGGTTCCCCGCGGCGACGGCACTGGGGGCGTGAGGCCTCCTCAGGGCGCCGACGTCAGCTCGTCGAGCTTGAGGACCGTGTTCCAGTTGCGGGTGGTGGCGATCAGGCCCTTCACCAGACGGGGCCCGGACAGCCGGTCGGCGAGCTTGGAGCGGCCCATGCCGTCCGGGAGGTACAGGTAGACGGCCCGGTCGCCGATGCGGAACTCCTCCGGCAGGAACGCCTCGCGGTCCACGTCCGCGTACCGGTCCTCGTCCACGGAGCGGTCGAGGAAGGTGACGTGCAGCTGCCTGCCCTCCAGCTCGGCGGCCGGGAACGGACAGCCGGCCACGACGCCGGCCAGGTAGGCGTGGTCGCGGACCAGCACCTCGCAGGTGTAGGCGAACCGCTTCCCGAGCGCGGCCCCCAGCTCCGCGGCCAGCGCCTCCTCGTCGCCGTCCTCGGCGGTGAACACCGCCTGGCCGCTCTGCAGGTACGTCCGCACGTCCCGGTGCCCGAGCTCCTCGAGCACGGCCCGCAGTTCGGCCATCGGCATCTTCCGGCCGCCACCCACGTTGACCCCGCGCAGCAGGGCCGCATACCTCGTCATGCGGCCACCCTACGGCGAGGGCCGTTGTTCTTGCGGTGAGTTGCGGACCCGGTGTGGACGGCGCGGGGTGACCACGACGAGGACGCTGCACGTGTGTAGGTCGACCCGGGTGTGGACTCGAGCCGGGGTTACGGCATCGGCCTTGAACTCCTCCGAGTGGTCCTTCATCGCCACCGGCGGTCTTCTCGTTCCCTCCGGATCAAGCAGATCCGGTATCAGCGTGTCCACCACTCAGGGGGTCTCCGTTCGCGTGGCGATACGACGATGTTCCTGATCGGCCAGTTCGGACAGGGACGTCGCCCCGCATCTGGTGAACAACGTTCTTGCCTGTTCGATCTGAGTACGGCCTTCGCCATGGCGGTCGACGACGGACAGTGCGATGCCTGCCGTCAGCCGGGCTGTGGCCTCGTAGAGCGGCATGCGAGCCGAGCGGAACGCGTCAGCCGCTTCGCACGCGGCCTCTGCCGCAGCCGGGTCCCCCTTGGCGAGGTGGATCTCAGCGCGGGCCAGCACAGCGAAACCGAACTCTCCCGGCGGCCGGTCGGGGCTCACCGCTGCCGCTGCGCGGTCGGCCCACGACTCAGCAGCCGCCACATCGCCCCGGACCAGTTCCGCACCAGCCAGCAGCCGCATCCACAAAGGGCGCACGGGTGCTTCGAACGCCGGCATCCCGGGGCCGCCGCCTGCTTCGGTCACCCTGCGGACACAGCCCACCGGATCACCGTCGAGCAGCAAGACATTGCCGAGCATCCCGAGGATGGCCGATCGGTGCCGGGCAGGTTCAAGACCGGCCTGCGTAAGCGACTCCTCGCAGATCTTCCGTGCTCCGGCGAAGTCGCCCCGCCACATCGAGACCGCCGCGTGGACCGCCTCGGCCAGTGAGCGCGGCTCGTCGCTGCCGACGAGGCACGCCGCCTCCAGCGCGTCGTTGGCGTACCTCACTGCCTCGTCCAGATGCCCGCGCCACATCAAGACGTACGCGGAGGCGGCCAGGAGATCCGCAAGCATGAGGCTCTGACCGGTACGTCGGGAAAGATCTATGCCCTGACGGAGGTGGCGCAGCGCCGGGTCGTAATGGCCCAGGAACATCTCCGTCCAGCCGACCGTGACAAGAGTGTCGATCCGGTCGGCCGGGTGTTGGTCATCGGCTTCGTCGATTGCCTCCCGGACCAGGCCCAGGCATTCGGTCGCTCGAGCGGCGTCCCCGGCCAGGGTATGCGCCAGTGCCAGGAGTCCCCGGACCCTGGTAATCTGTGACGGATCACCGAAGGCCGTTGCCGAGTGCAGCGAGCGTTCGCCCCAAGCGACGGCCGTGGAGAAGTCCGCTGTGCGAAGCGCGACTGTCGCCACCCCCACCTGCAGGGCTGCGATCGTGGATCCCGGCAGGCCGGCAGTGCCATCCAGCTCCCGGGTCAGCAGCGACATCGCCGCCTCGTACCGGCCGAGCTTCCACTCCATCGTGGCTCGAGAGACGGTCAGCCGGGCCCGCTCGTCCCGTGCCTGCGCAGGCCAGAGAGAAGCAGCCGTGCGCAGCACGTCGCGGCTTTCCACCAGGCGTCCGGCCATGCCCAGCGCATCAGCCTGCTGGACCCACAGTTCGGGCCGGAGCCGACTCTGCTCGCCGAGCAGGCGCAAGCCCTCCTGTGTCCAGTGCGCGGCAGCGGCCGGCGCGATCATCATCACCTCTCGGGCAGCCCGCACGAGTACGTCGACGGCGTGTGCGTCTCCTACGCGCGCCGAACGCTGAACGTGCGACGCCTGCGCGGTCAGTGGTGCGTCGTGCAGTGCGAGGAAGTCCGCGGCACGGGCGTGCGCCTCGATCCGCCAGCCGGCGCCGGTTCCCTGGTACACCGCTGTCCGCACCAGCGGATGACGGAACCGGAATCGGCGTGTGGAGCCGACCTGGCGTACGAGGTCCCGTTCCGCAGCCTCGTCCAGGGCCGCGAGGGCCTGTGCCTCACCTGTGCCGGCCACAACTGCCACCACCTCGGCCTCGAACGAGTCGCCGAGCACCGCGGCCGCCTTCGTACAGACCCGTGCGGTGGCCGACAGACCTCCCAGCTCCTCCAGCAGCGCGGCTTGCACCGGCTGCGGCAGGTCGCCGGAAACGGGCACGGAGTCGACGGGAACCGCCGGCGGGTTTCTGCTCCCCATGCTCCGGGTCAGCGCCTCCAGGTAGAACGGGTTGCCGCCACTGGCCTCGTACTGCCGTCGGAAACGCCAGTGATCCGGCCTGACCCCGCACAATTCCGCTCCCTCGGCCGGGGACAGCGGACCCAGCTCCACCCTGACGATCCTTCCCTCCCTGCCTGCGCGGGCCAGTGCCGCGGCCAACCGCTGCGGGGTCTGTCTCGGGCGGTGGGCGAGGGCCAGGAGCAGGGGAGCCCTGGGCGGGTGCCGCACCAGATGGTCGATCAGCTCCGCCGTACCGTCATCCGCCCACTGCAGGTCGTCCAGGCAGAGGACGAGCCCGCCGTCGGAACTCAGCGTCTCCAGTAACGTCCGCACCGCCCGATGGAACCAGTACCGCTCGACCGCCACGGGCTCCGACCCGGTCGGGAGCCGGTCACAGAGTGCGGGGAAGACCGTACTCAGCAGGGCGAACCCGCCGAACGATGATCCCTCCTGCGGGGGCCGGAGTAACTCCACCTGGCCGAGGTGATCGTCCAACGCGTCCACGAACACGCTGTACGGAGCCCGGTCGAACTCCGCACTGCGGCCGATCAACGACACGAGACCGCGCTGCCTCGCGCGCCCGCACAGTTCGTTCAGCAACCGTGTCTTTCCGATACCCGGATCACCAACCACCTCGAGCACACCTGGTGTACCGGCCAGGACGTCCTCGATCGCACCGTCGAGGACCGTCAACTCCACTGTTCGCCCGACCAGGTGGCCCTGTGGCTGGGAACGCCGCGGCGTCGGCGGGGGAGGAAGGCCGACGCCGTCCCGCGGGGAGCGCACCGGGCCGGGCCTGGAGGGCCGAAGCGGTACGAGGGCGGGTGCGGAGCCCGGGAAGCGCCCGCCGGGCGGGTGCACGGCAGGGTCGGCGGCTCGGACGTCCAGTGCCGGATCGCTGGTCAGGATCTGCTGATGCAGTTGCTGCAGTGGGAGGCTCGGGTCACAGCCGAATTCCTCGGCCAGCAGCAACCGCGTCCGCTCGTAGTGGCCGAGGGCATCGGCTGGACGACCACCACGGTAGAGAGCGAGGATGAACTGGCCGGCTAGCCGTTCGTCCAACGGGCGTTCCTCCACCTGACCGGACAACTCGGCCAACAGGCCGCTGTGGTGCCCCCGGCGGAGCCGAGCATCGGTGTGGTCCAGCTCGGCCGCGACCCGTTCCCGATCCACGGCGGCACGAGTGACGTTGATCCACGGCGTGTCCAGTCCCGCGAAGGGATCTCCCCGCCAGAGGCCGAGTCCCTGCCCGAACAGGTCCGCCGCCAGCTCATCCTGCCCGCTCCGCGCGGCCGCCCGAGCACGCGTGACAAGGTCGTGGAAGCGGTGCAGATCCACTGCCGCCGCTTCGACGTCGAGGACGTACCCTCCGGATCGCCGGACGATGTGCGCCCCGTCTGCGACGGCCAAAGCCTGCCGGAGACGGGAGACATAACCGTAGAGCGTGTTCCGGACCCGCTGCGGAGAACGGTCCGCCCAGACGCGCTCGACGAGTTGGTCCACCGAAACCACCCGGTTCGCGTCCACCAACATGACCGCGAGCACACACCGCTGCCGGGCGTGACCGAGATCGATGATCCGTCCGCCCACACGCGCCTCGACGCTGCCGAGTACAGCGAACTCCATCGTCACCGCACGCCCCCAAGTCTTTGGCTCCCCGTCCTGGCATAACACCTTCGACCAGCCGATTCAATGTTTGTCCAAGGTTCGCCGACAGTCGGCCGAGCAGCTTGGTCCAGGACAGAAACAGGACGACAAGGGCCCCGCGGTGGAATGCGGGCAGCTCCGTGCCACCGCCCACTCAGACGGTCCGTTCCCGCTCGCACCATCGACATCCAGGAGGACTGCCATGGCCAATGGCATCACGTTCAAGGGCATTCGGCGGAATCTGGTGGTTGTAGCCGTCGCCGCCGGACTCAGCTTTTCCTTCGCCGGCTCGGCCCACGCGGCCCAGGGGTACGACTTGACTCCCACCACGGGGGACGTCGCAGGAGCCTGGGCACACGGCACCTGGTGGCAGGCGGCGAACGGCCGCTACCACCTCAAGGGCGAGCTGAAGGACACCGGAAACAACGACGGCAAGGGTGCCGCATTCAGGATCAAGGCGGTGTACAAGGACGGGGGGGTGCGCCACGAGGAGGTGTGGAACACTCTCGGCTACGGAAAGATCGTGCCGATAGGCGAGTACAACTTCGCCTCCAACCTGCAGTACTGGGAACTCCAGGAGTGCATCCTGGTCCAGGACGGCAACTACATCCGCGTCGGATACTGCGCGCCGGGCGTTTTCACGCAGTACGTCTACTAGGACGGTCTAGGTCGTGCGGGCGGCCGACCTCGTGGTGAGGCCGCCCGCACGACGGCTCCCGCATCCCGGCCCCCTCGGGCGACGTCGACTCCAGCTGAGTGAAGACAACCCGCTCGGCCGCAACGGCCATGGGCCCGGGAGCACCACGGCAAATGGCTAACTCATGTGCGTGTTGCGAACTCATCGCGGAATTGGCGTGACTCTGCTCAATCAATCATCAGGGGATAAAAATGGAGAACAGGTTAACGGTTCGAGCGGCTGTAGTGACTGCTGCCATGGCCCTGGCAGTCTCGGTGGGCAGCGCGGGCTCGGCCCAAGCCGCTGAGATCGAGTACTGGCCGGGCAAAGATGCCACGGTCGGATCCTGCAAGGGCTGGCTCAACAAGCGCGCATCTGACGGCTACGTGCAGGCCGTAGCCCAGTCCTGGGGAGATGATTGCGCTTACTGGCTCGAGCGAAAGCGTCTGGGAACCGGTGGTTACGACTGGACACGAGTGTCCGACTATGTCGTGATCCACGTGGCGCAGAGCAAGACTGGATTCCACTGGAATGGAACGGACGCGGGATCCCGGGTCTGCGTATCGCAGAACCACACCGATACCACCGTCTGCGGCGCCGGCGCCTGGTGAAGGAGAGAGGGGGCGTGCCGCGATCAGGGCACCGCCGGTCAGGGTAGAGGCTGGGGCGTAGGCGGCCGTCATGGTGAGTGGCTCCTCGGGAGCCGGGGAAGCTGTCGGCATGCGGTCCGGTTGCTGTGTCCTGTTAGTCATGCCGCGCACCATGACCCGTCCGGTGCCCTACGTCGGAGACCGGGCAGCCGCCGTGCCGGAGCTGGAGTCGCCGGCCGAGCCGACCGGCCGTCAACCCTCAAGGACGAGGTCGTACGACGGTGGGGTGCCCTGGACCTCCTGGGCGTGCTGAAGAACTCCGACTGTGTCCTTCGACGGGGCGGCGTTCTCCGGCGGGACGGCGGACTTCGGTGGCGCGACATCGGAAGACGGCGTGGTGGCCTGCAACGCCCGCCGCGCGGCAGTGGGCCGGGGCCGGCTCACCGGCCAGCTGGGCGACAGCCGGGCACTGCTCGCGCTCACCGAGGGCCTGGGGCGCGGGTTGTCCGCCGTCGCGCCGCCGCACCGACGGCCCCGGCGGCCGGGGCGCGGCCGCCGGAGTGCCTCGCCCGCGGCCCCGCCCGGCGTCGACGACGGGCTTCAGGGCCGGGGCAGTTCGGCCTCGATCAGGTCGGCGGCGCGCCGGGTGCCGCCCTCCTGCGCCATCCGGTCGCGGATCGCGGACAGCCGGGCGCCCACCTCGGGGTCGTCGACCAGGGCGAGCGCCGCCGTGCGCAGGACGTCGGCGGTGGCCTCCTCGGCCGGGACGTGCCGGGCGACGCCCAGGGACGCCAGCGTCTCCGCGTTGCCGAACTGGTCCGCCGCCTGCGGCACCGCGATCATCGGGGTCGCGCTCGCCAGGCCCTCCTGGCTGCCGCCCGCGCCCGCGTGGGTGACGAACAGGTCGGCCTCGGCGAGGATCGCCCGCTGCGGCACCCAGTCGCGGACCTCGACGTGGGAGGGGACCGTGCCGAGCTCGGCGGGATCGACGTGCTTGCCGATCTGCAGCACCGTGTGCCACCCGGGCAGGTCGCCGAAGGCCTCCACGCACGCCCGGTAGAAGGCGGGCTGCCGGGTGAACGCCGAACCGAGCGAGACCAGGACGACCTTGTCGGCGCCGGCCGGACGGGTCCAGCCGCCCCCGGCGGTCGGAGCACCCTGACACGCCCCGACGAAGGTGTACACGTCCTCGTTCACCCGGTCGGCGTTCGGCTGCAGGGCGCGGGGGATGAGGACCAGGGCGCGGTCGGGCCGCCCGCCGAAGGTGTCCGGGTCCAGCGGCACGCCGTTGTCGTCCAGCCACTTCTGGAACCGGGCGTAGTAGGCCTGCCCGCGCGGCGTGCTGCGCGGCTCCTCCCACATCGGCTCGCCGACCTCCTTCTCGTACCCCTCCCAGGCGACCATGGCGGGGGAGAGGCAGATCGCGGGGACGCCCCAGCGGTGGGCGAGGACGCGGGCGGGGTAGGCCGCGATGTCGTACAGCACCAGGTCGGGGCGGTCGCCCTCGTAGGCGGCCTCCAGCTGCGGCAGGGCCTGGATCGCGTCGTCGAGGAAGGGCTCGACGTTGTCCAGCAGGGTCGAACCCCAGGCCTCCGGCGGGTCCTCCGGGGAGGGCAGGGTGGAGTTCCACGGCCTGACCTGCGCACCCGTGACGGCGACCTTCTCCGCGAAGACCGGAGGGACGGCGTAGGTGACGCGATGCCCACGCGCCACCAGCTCCCGGACCACCTCCAGGCTGGGGTTCACGTGGCCGTGGGCGGCGATGGAGAACATGGCGATGTGCGCGGGGCGGGAGGTGGTCATGTCCCGAACCTAACGGGAGTTCGCGCGCGGCTCTCCCCATTTTCGGCCCCGACGACCTCGGCCGGACGCGGCACGCGGTCGTGGCCGGGTGTCCTGGCGATTCGCGCCAGGCGGGGCGTCCCGGCCCGGGGCGCGGGCTGCTCGTGATGATAGGGGGCCGGCCCTCGGGCCCGGCCGGTGCGTGACGTCCGTGGTCGACGCGTCCGCCGGTCGGTGCGGGCATCGTGCCTGACGTACGTCCTCCCGAACGGCCACCACAGGTGCGGGGCCACGGCGACGGCGGCTCGCCGGGGAGGGGCGGAGTACCGCTGCGGGCCTAGTCCCAGCCGGTGGTGTCCTTGCCGGAGGCGGTGCCGTCGGTCGTGCCCGCGCCGGTCGCCCCTTCGTCGGTCGTGCCGTCGCTCGCCCGGACGACGGTGGCGGTGGAGCCCGCGTCGTGCGCCACGGCGACGGCCGCGCCGGTGGCGGGGAGCGCGACGAGGGCGAGCGTCACACCGAGGCGGCGGACCGTGCGGACGAGGGACTGCGACATGAAATCTCCCGATTGCTCGAGGCGGGGTGGCGGTGGCCCTTCGGCGTGCGGCCCGCGGTCACCTGCTGACACCGACAAGCTTCGCCGCGCCGGACGAGGTCCACTAGGCATCCGGGGTGGCCGTATCCGTCCTTCGCCTATTCCGTCCAGACTCCGGCGCCGGCCGCAGCATCCGGTCGAAGGCCTCGGGCACCAGGGCGGTGGAGCAGCTGACGATCGCGGCCCGGCGCAGGGTGGGTTCGGCGCTCAGCGCGCGGCGCGCGACGGTGTTCGCGGTGTCCTCGCCGGTGACGACGGAGGCGGCGCTCATCCAGAAGCCCACCGTGAGGTCGCCGTCCCCCTCGAGGTGGATGCTGATGTGCTCGACGCCCTCCCCGAGGAGCGCGCGGGAGTGGAAGACCTGCTTCAGCCACTCGCGGTCGTCCACGGGCCCGTCGAGCCGGATCCGCACATGTACCAGATTCACCTCGGTCACACTTCCGCACTTCACAGGTGGACGACAGGGACATTCCTGGACCATTTATGCAGGGGCCGGAAGCGGCCACCTGGCGTCCTTGATCAAATTTCTGCCAAGGTGACCTGATCACCTGTGTCCGGAGTCCCGATCGGGTAAGACTGGAACGAAGACGCATGTCTTTTGTCGCGGGGGAGGCGACCGTTGCTCGAAGTCCTGGGTCTGGACGAGGTCTGCGAAACCGTGTACCGGACGATCCTGGCGCACCCGGAGAGCGAGTTCACCGACCTGCGGGAGAAGGTGGGGCTCCCCGAGGAGCGGCTGCGTCAGGCGCTGGACCAGCTCAGCGAACTGGCGCTCGTGCGCCCCGCCGCCGACCGGCCCGCCGGCTTCCGCGCGGTGAACCCCGAGCTCGGCATCCAGGCGGTCATCGCCCGCCGGCAGGAACGGGTGACCGCGGAGCAGCGCCGCATCGAACAACTGCGCGACGCGGCGGCCCAGTTGTCGGCCGAGTTCGCCACCTCCCGGCTCAGCAGGCAGACCGAGGGCGTCGAACGCCTGGAGGGCATCGAGGAGATACGGGAACGGATCGCGGTGCTGGTCCGCGACGTCGCGTCCGAAGTCATGACCTTCGCGCCCGGCGGTGGGCAGAGCGAGGCGAGCATGGCCACCGCCAAGCCCCAGGACCAGGCCCTGCTGGAGCGCGGGGTGGTCATGCGGACGCTGTACCTCGACAGCGTCCGCAACAGCCCTCCGACGGTGGCGTACGCCAAGTGGCTGGCGGAACTGGACAGTCAGGTCCGCACCACCCCCTCGCTGCCCGTCCGGCTGATGATCCTGGACCGCCGGACCGCCATCGTCCCGGTCGACGAGGGCGACAGCTCCGCCGGCGCCCTGGTGCTGAGCGGCAGCGGCACCGTCACCGCCCTGTGCGCCCTCTTCGAGAGCATCTGGGACAGCGCCGTCCCCCTCGGCGACACCACGAGCCGGGAGCGGGACGAGCGCGGACTCAGCGCCCAGGAGGCCGAGACGCTGCGCCTGCTCGGCCAGGGACTGACGGACGAGGCGGTCGCCAAACGGCTCGGCGTCTCTCCCCGCACCGCCCGCCGCATCGCGGCCGACCTGCTGGAGAAGCTCGACGCCCGCAGCCGCTTCCAGGCGGGGGCGAAGGCCGTGGCCAAGGGCTGGCTGACCGCCGGGGAGTGAACCCGGCCCGTCGTGCGCGGCCGTTGGACGGCTTATGACATTGCAGGATTAGGACGTCCGGAGAGGGCTGACAACGGCCCGGGCCCAGGGAAAAGTGCTGATCACCGCTGTGGCAGGGAGAGCGCCGACTGCTCTCCCTCCCGCTCCGCACCGCCTGCCCTTGAGGAGTCGTCCGTGCTCCACGCACGATCCGCCACCGCAGCCGACGTGTCCGATCGTCCGTCCAGCGCGCTCCGGGCCACTGCCCAGCGGTAGTTCTGCGTCGCCGCACACCTCGGGTGATCCCCGAGGCGATCCGCCGAGGAGCTGACAGAAGTGACCATCGACAACCAATCCCCCGCCGATCCGCCCCCCACCGGACTGCCCCGCGCCTTCGGGCGCAGCTTCGCCCGCGGACACCACCAGGACGGCCCGCTCGGCCGGCTGCTCGACCTGCCCGCGGCGGCGTCGGTGATCGAGATCCGCGGTGAGCGCTGGTCGGGCAAGAGCACCCTCCTGGCCGACCTCTGCCGGCAGGCGGCCGACGGAGGCTGGACCGTCGCCGCCGGCAGCGGAGCGGCCCCGTCCCTCCACGGAGTGCCCTTCGGGCTCTTCGTCGACGCCCTCGACGACGTGCTCACCGCGTCGGACGACTCCGACGAGGCCGGCGGATGGCCCGAGGAGCGCAGCACGCTGCTCTCCGGCGTGTTCCCCACGCCGGAGCAGCCGCTGCCCCAGGGCCTGTCCGGTGATCCGGTCGGCCGGTACCGCACGTTCCGGGCCACCCGGCAGCTGCTCGGGTCGCTGGGATCGTCCGGCGGCCTGCTGCTCGTCCTCGACGACGTGCACCGGGCGGACGAGGCGTCGGTGGAGCTGCTGTCGTACCTGCTGGTGAACCCGCCCGCCGGATCCGTCGTCATCGCGCTCGCGCACCGTCCGCGCCAGGCCGACCACACCCTGCAGAGCCTGCTGAACCAGGCGGTCGCCGACGGCCGGGCGCACCGGCTCGGCCCGCCGCGCCTCACGGAGGAGGCGGCGCTCGCCCTGCTGCCGGAGGACATCAGCCGCGTCCAGTGCGAGCTGATGCTCGCCGAGTCCGGGCACAACCCGGGCCTGCTCAAGGCGTTCGCCGCCACCCGGACGGTGCACGGCGGGGACCGGGCCCCCGTCCCGCTGCCGCTCGACGTGCTCACCGACTGCCTGCGGGACTTCCGGACGCTGTCGCCCCTCGGGCGGCTGGTCGTCCAGGCGGCCTCGGTGCTCGGGGACACCGT
The DNA here is from genome assembly GCF_003112515.1 of Streptomyces fragilis. GTDB lineage: Bacteria > Actinomycetota > Actinomycetes > Streptomycetales > Streptomycetaceae > Streptomyces > Streptomyces fragilis. The sequence continues at coordinate 639,162 of NZ_BEVZ01000002.1, forward strand.
CGACCCGGACGTGCTCAAGGACGTCGCGCAGATCGACGACGAGCAACTGCGCACGGCGATCGACGAACTGATACGCGAGGACCTGCTGCACACCGGCCGTCTCTCCCGCCGGCTGCGGTTCAGCAGCCCCTTGCTGCGCGCGGCCGCCTACCAGTCGGCGGGACCCGGATGGCGGCTGGGAGCCCACGACCGGGCGGGCCGGCGGCTCGCGCGGCGCGACAGCGGGCCCGTCGAACAGGCCCGGCACCTGGGGCACAGCGCCGTCATGGGTGACGACGACGGAGTGGACGTGCTGCGGGCCGCGGCGGCCGAGATCCTGTGGGCCGACCCCGGTCAGGCCGCGACCTGGGCCCGCACCGCTCTGGACCTGTGCGGGCGCACCCGCGACACGGGGCGCGAACGCCTCCTGCTCGCCGCGGCGCTCATCGCGTGCGGGCGGCTGCGCGACGGGCTCGCGATGCTGGAGTCGCTGCCGCAGGCCCTCACCGCGACCTGCGCGGCACGGACCGAGACGGCGGTGCTGGAGCACACGGCGCTGAGGTTCCTCGGCGGCCACGAGGAGGCGGGCGACCGGCTCGAGGCGGCGCTGGAGGCGGCCGGCGACGGGTGCGCGGAGCACCGTGCCCTGCTGCTGGGCACCGCGCTGGCCGGGGCCCTGTGGACGGGACGGACGTGGCCGGACAGCAGGACCGCCGCCCTGCTCGACGCGGCCGGCGCGCTGCCGGACACCGCCCGGGGACGGGTGTGCGCCCTGGCGGCGGCCGCCGCCGTGAGGGCGGGAGCCGTCGAGCGGGCCCGCACGCTCGCGGCCGAGGCCGCCGCCCTGCTCGACGAGGCCACCGACGACGAGGCCGCCCGGCACCTGGACGGCCTCCTGCACCTGGCCCGGACGGAAAGCCGGCTCGGCTCCCCGGAGGCCGCCCGGGCACACCGGGAGCGGGGGCTGCGCCTCGCGGAGAGCCGCCGGCTCGCCCTGTTCGTGGCCCAGTTCGCGATGGACGTCGCCGTGGCGCAGGAACGGCGGGGGGAGCGGCGCGACGCCGCCCGGCACGCCGCGGCCGCCGCCTGGGCCGCCGCCACGACCGACAGCGCGCCGCTCCTGGAGGACGCCCGCGCCCTGTGCGAACGCCTCGGTCCGGCCGGTGACCGCGGCCCGCTGCGCGCCCTGCCCACGGGCCCCGCCGGTGGCACGCAGGAGCGGAAGGCGGAGGCTGCGGCGCCCGTGGCGGCCGGCCCGCCGCGCAGCGAACTCGGCTCGCTCAGCAAGCGCGAGCTGGAGATCGCCGTACTGGTCAGCAGCGGCCGCACCAACCAGCAGATCGCCCGGGCCCTCGCCGTCAGCCACAAGACGGTCGAGACGCACCTCGGCCGCATCTTCAAGAAGCTGATCGTCTCCTCGCGGGCGGAGGTGGCCGCCATGGTCGGCCGCTCCAGCGGAGCCCGTCAGCGCTTCTCCGCCGACCGGCTCCACGGCCCCGCGCTCCAGGCGGGCTGAGAGCCACGCCCCCGCACCCCGGACGGCAGGACCGCCGCGGCCCCGCTCACAGGGCCGCGGCGGCGGCCGTCCGGGCGGCGGCCGGGCGGGTCGCGCAGGCGGTGACGAACCGGGCGAACAGGGAGTCGTCGCCGGACACCTCGGGATGCCACTGGACGCCCACGACGAACCGCCGCGAGGGGTCCTCGACGGCCTCGGCCAGACCGTCCTCGCTGCGACCGGTGACCCGCAGGGCGCCGGGGTCGTCGATCCCCTGGTGGTGGTGCGAGTTGACGCGCGCGCGAGGACCGTACACCTCGGCCACCACGCTGCCGGCGGCGAAGGACACCGGATGCTCGCCGAACACCCCCTCGGCGGGGCAGTGCCCGGTGTGCCCGAGCACGTCGGGCAGGTGCTGGTGCAGGCTGCCGCCGTACTCCAGGGCCAGCAGCTGCAGCCCGCGGCAGACGCCGAGGACGGGCAGGCCCCGTTCCAGGGCGCCGCGCAGCAGGAGCATCTCGGCGGCGTCCCGCAGGGGCTGGGCGCGGTCCGTCTCCGGGTGGCGGGCCTGGCCGAGGAGCACCGGGTCGATGTCCACGCCGCCGGGCAGCAGCAGCCCGTCGACCCGGTCCAGCACGTCGGCGTCCAGGTCGTCCGGCGGCAGGACGACCGCGCGGCCCCCGTTCGCGGTGACGCCCCGCACGTAACTCTCGTGGATGACCGCGGCCCGCGCGTCCCAGATGTTCCAGCGCGCCTGCTCCAGGTAGGAGGCGATCGCGACGACGGGGCGGCTCACGAGGCCACGGCCTGGGCGTGACGCGAGGTGGCGGGCGTCGTGCGCAGGGCGTCCGCGCACAGGGCGAGCGCCGTCTCCAGCAGGGGAGAGGTGCTGTCGACGGTCGCGCCGAAGCGGCTGCGCAGGCGCAGCGCGGCGACCCGGTCGGCGAGCTCCCGCGACGGCTCGGTGTCGTGGACGGCCGCGGCGAAGACGTCGGCGAGCTCGACCAGGTCGTCGCCGGCCAGCCCCTGATAGGTGGGCTCGTTCAGGCCGATGCGCACACCCTGCCCCGCGAAGCCGGGGAGACCCGCCATGAAGTTGACCCGCAGGCCCGCGGCGAAGAGGCGGTCGCTGGCAATCTTCGGGGCGACGCCGTCCGCCTCGGTGTCCAGCCACAGCTGGTGCCCGGCCGAGTAGCCGCGGTCCTTCGCCGCCACCGTGATCCCGCGTTCGTCCAGGAGCCGCCCGAAACGCCGGGTGTGGGCGACGATCGCCCGCGCGTACGCGGGCCCGCCGCAGTCGCGGAACTCCAGCAGCGCGATGCCCAGGCCGATCGTCGAGGCGAAGTGGTGGCTGCTGATCAGGTAGTCCTGCGTCTCCCGCACCCGCTGGTCGATCGCGGCGTCACGGGTCAGCACCACGGCCTTCTGCGGGCCGGGGAAGGTCTTGTGGGTCGAGCCGCTGAGACTGTCCGCGCCCTCGTCCAGCGGGTTGCGGAAGGCGCCGCCGAGCACGAGCCCGAACCAGTGACTGGCGTCGACGTGCACCAGGGTGCCGGGGGACGACGCGCGGACGGTGGCCACCAGGGACGCCACGTCCACCGGGAAGAGACAGTGCGACTGGTCGACGTAGACCAGCGTCGGACGGACCCGCGCCAGCAGGTCCGCCGCGTGCTCCAGGTCGAGTTCGTGGGGACCCGCCCCGCGCAGGAACTCCACCCGCAGGCCCAGCCGGCGCGCGAGGCTCGCGGTGGCGAAGTGGCCGCCGTTCTCCGGGGCGATGGTCACGACGGTCGAGCCGGGGCCGCCGCCCAGCGCGGCGAGCACCAGCGCCATCGCGTTGAGCCCGCTCAGCGGCCGGACCGAGACGTGCTCGGCGCGCCCCAGCTCCCGCAGCAGCGGCACGGTGAGGTTCATCTCCAGGTCGCGCAGGCGCTGCCCGCCGCGGAAGTGCCAGCGGTCCGGGTGGTCCGACTCGTTGAAGAAGTACCGGTGGTACGGGTCGAGCAGCAGCGGGAGCTTGGAGATCCCCGACATGGCGTTCTCGGACGGCACCATGCTCAGGCCGCGGCGGGCCTCGCTCTCGTTCTCCGCGAGGAGCCGTACGACATCGTCCAGCGTCACGGGGGTGTTCATGAGGGGTGACTCCTGTCTGAGGGGGTTCACGCGGATCCACGGGCCGTGGCGCGCATCCGGGCGCCGGCCACCATCACCTGGCCGAGGGCGATGCCGCCGTCGTTGGTGGGCACCAGCCGGTGCGACCGGGCGTCGAAGCCCGCACGACGGAGTTCCACGAGGCAGTTGACGAGCAGGAACTCGTTGAGGAAGACGCCCCCGGAGAGGGCGACCTGGGTCACGCCGTGCCGGGCGCGCAGGTCCTCGCAGCGCTCGACGACCATGGCCACCACCGCGGAGTGGAAGCGGCGGCTGACCGTCGCCGTGTCGACGCCCAGGGCCAGGTCGGCGGCGATCTCCCGGATCACGGGATCCGGGTCGACGACCGTGGGCAGGCCCTCGCCGGCGGGCTCCTCGGCGCCGAAGCGGTACGGGCGGTCGGCGGGCGTCATGTCCCGCCCCAGCAGGCCCTCCAGCTCGATCGGCCCCTGGGCCTCGTACTCGGCGTGGGAACAGACGCCCAGCAGCGCCGCGACGCCGTCGAAGAGGCGGCCCATGCTGGAGACCGGCGGGGCGTTGAGGCCGCGCCGCACCATGGTGGTGTACACGTGGCGCTCCTGGTCGCCGAGGGCGCGCAGCGCGGGGAAGGACTCCTGGGCGGCCTCGGGGGAGCCGAGCGCGGTCAGGGCGAGCGCGAAGCCGGTGCGGACGGGCTGGTGCACCGCCATGTCGCCGCCGATCAGCGGGATCGGGCGCAGGTGCGCGACCCGCTCGGTCTCCTCGAAGCCGCCGAGCAGGAACTCGCCGCCCCAGATGGTGCCGTCCAGGCCGTAGCCCGCGCCGTCGAAGACCACGCCGAGCGTGGTCCCGGTCATCCGGTTCTCCGCCATGCACGACGCCATGTGCGCGTGGTGGTGCTGGACCTCGACGACGGCCCCCGGGCGCTCGTCCCCCGCCAGGACGTGGGAGCGGAACGAGGGGTGCATGTCGACGGCGACGTGCCGGGGATCGAGTTCGTACAGCTCCGACAGGTGCGCGGCGGTCTGCTTGTGGGAGGCGAAGGTCTCGTCGTTCTTCAGGTCGCCGATGTGCTGGCTGACGTAGACCTTCGAGCCGGTGCCGAGGGCCACCGTGGTCTTGAGCTCGGCCCCGTAGGCGAGGACCGGCTCGGGCACCTCGTCGACCTCGACGGGGTACGGGGCGTAGCCACGCGAGCGGCGCACGAAGGTGACCAGCGGCTCCGCCAGCCGCGGATGCTCCGAGCAGCGCACCACGGAGTCGTCGACGCGGACGTGGATGTCCCGGTCGTGGTGCAGGACGAGGTCCGCGACCTCGAACAGCTGGCCGAGTGCGTCCTCGTTGCGGTGGGCGATGGGATAGCCGGACACGTTGCCGCTGGTCATCACCAGGACGTCGAGGCCGGGACGGTCCAGCAGCAGGTGGTGCAGCGGAGCCGAGGGGAGCATGATGCCGAGGCTCGGATTGCGCGGGGCGATCTCCTCGGGAAGCGGGCAGTCCCGCCTCCTGCGCAGCAGCACGATCGGGCGTGCCGGGGACTCCAGCAGCTCCGCCTCGGCCGCGCCGCACTCGGCGACCGCGGCCGCGCCGGCCAGGTCGGCCACCATCAGCGCGAAGGGCTTGGAGTCACGCTTCTTGCGGGCACGCAGCCGGGCGACGGCCGCCGCGTTCCTGGCGTCGACCACCAGGTGGAAGCCGCCGACGCTCTTGACCGCGACGATCCGCCCGGCCGCCAGCGCCTCCGTCGTCCCGCCCAGCGCGTCCTCGCCGCCGGCGAGGGCCCCCGAGGGGCCGGACAGGGTCAGTCGCGGGCCGCACACCGGACAGGCGTTGGGCTGCGCGTGGTACCTGCGGTCGCCCGGGTCCTCGTACTCGCCGCGGCAGTCGCCGCACATGGTGAAGGACGCCATGGTCGTCTGCTCGCGGTCGTAGGGCAGGTCCTTGACGATGGAGTAACGAGGCCCGCAGTGCGTGCAGTTGGTGAAGGGATAGCGGTAGCGGCGGTCCGCGGGGTCGCGCACCTCCCGCAGGCAGTCGTCGCAGACGTGCGAGTCGGGCGCCACGATGGTGTCGGAGCGGCCGGTCCTGGCGCTCTGCCGGATCTCGAAACCCTCCGGCAGGCGGGCCGGGGCGGAGGCGCGGGCCTCCACCCGCACCTCCACGACCCGTGAGAGCAGCGGCGCGTCGTCGTGCAGCGCCGTGGTGAAGGCCGACAGCTGGGGGAGCGGGCCGTTGACCTCGGTGAGCACCCCCTGGGTGTCGTTCAGCACCCAGCCGGTCAGCCCCAGGGACTTCGCCAGGGTGTAGACGAAGGGACGGTAACCCACCCCCTGCACCACACCGCACACCCGGACGAGCCACTGTTCGGCGGGCGGGGCTTCGGCGGGCGGGGCGGGAGCCGGCCCGTCCGCGGGGCCGTCACTCGTGATGGTGATCCGCTGCACGATGCGCTCCGATCAGCAGAGACGCGGAAGTTCCGCGCCCTGCAGCTCTTCGATCTCGCTGACCTTGCCGTCCTTGCCGACCATCTCGACCGCCTTCGCGGGCCGGTCGGTGACCTCGCCGATCACCACGGCCTTTCGGCCGTACGGATGGGCGTGCAGGGTCTTCAGGACGGCGTCCACCGCGCCCGGCTCGACGAAGAGGGCGAGACAGCCCTCGTTCGCCGCGTTGATCGGGTTGATGCCGAGCATGTCCGAGGCCATGCGCGTCTCGAAGTCGATGGGCAGGGCCTCCTCCTCCACGCGCACCGCACGGCCGAGGGCGGCGGAGTACTCGTGCAGGACCGCGGAGAGCCCGCCGCGCGTGACGTCGCGCATGGAGTGCACGGCGTCGTCGGGCACCGCCTTGTCGACGGACTCGATCAGGCCGTTGAGCGGCGCGCAGTCGCTGAGCACGTTCTTCTCGAAGCCCAGGCCCTCGCGCACGGACAGGAGATGGACGGTGTGGTTGCCGATCGGCCCGCTCAGGACGATCTTGTCACCGGGGCGGACGTCGGTCATCCGCTTCGGCGGGCGGTGGAAGACGCCGATGCCGGTGGTGTTGAGGAAGATGCCGTCCGCCTCACCGGGGCCGACGACCTTCGTGTCGCCGGCCACGATCTTCACCCCTGCCTCGAGCGCGGTCTCCCGCAGCGAGACGAGCGCCCGGTGGAGCAGGCGGATCGGGAAGCCGGTCTCCAGGATCATCGCGAGCGTGAGGTACCGCGGTTCGGCGCCGACCACGGCGAGGTCGTTGACCGTGCCGCAGACGGCGATCTTGCCGATGTCGCCGTTGCCGAAGAAGGGCGGGTCGACGACGAAGGAGTCGGTGGTCATCGCGATGTTGCCGGCCGGAACCGGCAGCATCGCGCTGTCCTCCATCTCGCCGACATAGACGTCGCCCAGCACGCCCACCATGAACTCGACGAGTTCCCGGCTCAGCCGGGCGCCGGTGCCGTGGTCAAGGACGATCTGCTGGTCCAGAAAAGATTCCGTGGCCGTCTGCAACGGTGCTCCCTGTCGGGTCGGGGTGGGATGGGACGGGCGAGGAGGAGCGGGCCGGGCCGGCCCGCTGCCGGGCGGAGCGGTCAGGGGGTGCGGAACACCTTGCGGGGCAGCTCGCCCGTCTCGTCGATCAGCCGGATGATCTCCGAGGACGGCTGGACCGTGGCGCAGTAGCCGTCCAGCCAGTCGAGGGCGCGGATCTTGTCGTGGTCGCGGGCGGAGACGACGCAGTCGCTCGGGACCCAGACGTTGTAGCCGCGGAAGAACGCGTCGGCGGCGGTGGTCTGGACGCAGATCTGGCCCTGCATGCCGGTCACGATGACCGTCTCGACGCCGAGGTCCTGCAGGCGCTCGTGCAGGTCGGTCTCGTAGAAGCCGCTGTCCTTGTTCTTCTCCACGAGGATGTCGGAGTCCTCCAGGAAGACCGGGAGGATCTCGGCGCCCTTCGTGCCCTTCTGCGCCGGGAGCCGGCCGCCCTCGTAGCGCTCGGCCACCGGGTCGTCCTCACGGTTGATCAGCTGCAGGTGGAAGACGTGGTGGCCGCGCTCGCGGATGTCCTTGAGGAAGCCGGAAAAGCTCGGGGTGGCCTCCGCCACCGCGTCGATCCGCTCCTGGTTCTTGTTGACGAGGTCGTACTGCAGGTCGTTGGTCAGTACCGCGATCTTGCTCATGCCTGGCTGCTCCTCGGCATCGGGGAAGTCGTGGCGAGCTGTCCGCCACTCGTCGTGATTAGAAGATCTCCGTGGGGCGGCGGAGCCGGTAGTCGGGGGATCCCCTGACCGGCTCCTCCCGGTCGCGGCCGGCGGCGTCCTCAGCCGAGGACGCGGTGCCCGCCGTGCCGCGTCATCTCGTCCAGCACCGCGTGGTAGTCCTCGACGAACCGCAGGACGCGCCCGGGGGAGAACACGTCGGTGCTGTAGATCGCGAGGCTGCGCGCACCGTCCCCGTCGTGCCGCAGCCGCAGGCTCAGCGGCCGCGCGACGTACGGCATCGGGGGCATCACCCGCTCGACGGCCAGCTCGCCCAGCCGGTCCGCCACGGCGATGTCGTTCTCCGCGGTGAACTGCACGTGGAAGAGCCGGTCCAGCAGGCCGGGCTCGTCGAGGTGGGGCTCCAGCAGGTGCGCCGGCACGTCGTGGTGCATGAGGTCGCGGTTGCTCTCCTCGGCGACCGTGGCGACCAGCTCGGTGAACGTGGGGTTGCCGGACAGGTCGGTCCTGACGACCACGTCGTTGGAGAAGTCCGCGACGAGGTCCTGGACCTCGGTGCTGTCACGGTAGGAGACGGGCGCGCGCACGCAGATGTCCCGCTGTCCCGAGGCACGGGCCAGCGTCACCTGGAAGGCGGCGAGACCGAGGGTGTAGACGGTGGTGCGGGCCCGCCGCGCCATCGCCGTGAGCCCCCGGAACACCTCCTGCGGGACCGGCACGTCCAGCAGCGCGCCGTAGGGCGTCGGCTCGGCCGGCGCCGGCAGGTCCGTGGGCAGTTCGGCCGGCCGGGCGCCGCGCAGCCGCCGCGACCAGTAGGCCGTGACCTCGGCGGCGCGCGGACCCTCGACCAGGGCGCGATGCGCCGCGGCGAAGTCCCCGTGGCGCAGGGGAGGCGGGGGCAGTTCCGGCCGCACGCCCGCCGCGCGTGCGAGGTAACAGGCGCCGAGGTCGCGGACCAGGACCTCCAGCGCGCGCCCGTCGGCGATGATGTGGTGCAGCATCAGGAATGCGATGTGCTCGTCCGGCGCGGTCCGCAGCAGCCGCAGGCGGGCCGGCGGCCCGGCCGACAGGTCGAAGGAGAGATCGACCTCCTCGCGGGTGAACTGCTCCAGTCCGCCCGGCGGAAGGTCGAGGACGGGCACGGACACCCGCAGCGACGAGGCGACGACCTGCGTGAGCTGCCCGTCCTCCAGGCGCAGGGAGCTGCGCAAATTGTCGTGGCGGGCCACCACGTCGTTCCACGCCTCCTCGAGCGCCGCGGTGTCCAGCCGGCCGGACAGCCGCAGGCCGCCGGCGATCAGGGGCGGGGTGGACCCGGGACCCCCGCGCAGGGACTGCCACATGCCTTCCTGCGCCACCGAGGCACGGAAACGCGTCTCCGTGCTGGTGGCGCTGGTGTTGGTGCTGTCGCTGCCGGTGCGGTCGCCGCTGTCGGCGGCGCCGGGCGCGGGCCCGGCCGCCGGGGGGCGGCCGCCCCCCGGCGCGACGGCACGGCGCGTCCGCAGCAGCGCCTCCTCCACCCGCCGCCTGGTCTCGAAGTCCGTCTGGGACAGTCGTGTTCCGGTCATCGGTCGCCTCCTGGGGTCAGGACCAGACGACCAGCTCCCCGGCGGGGGCGGCAGTCGGGGCTTTCCCCGGCGGGCGACGCGCGTCACTGGGCCGTGCGGGCGTCCGGCTCAGCCGTGCGGGCCGTCCGGGGCACCGCCGGACCGGCACGCGGGCGCCTCGGGGTGGAGCCGCCCCGCGATCAGCCACTCGACCACCATGTGCCGGGTGGTGGGGTTGCGGACGCGTCGCCGCGCGACCGCCCCGCACCGCACGCACACGTCCTGGTGACGGCCGTCGGCCACCATCTCGTGCGCGCTCATACCCGCACCCTCGACGCCGTCAGCCGGCCGACCCACTCGTCGGTCACGTTCTGGCAGAAGTCCGTGACGAAGTCCTCGAAGTGCGTGAGGGACCGCGCGTGGAAGAGCGTGGGCTGGTACCGGTCGTAGGTGTAGTCGACGGTCACCATCTCCCGGGCGTCCATCGGCCGTATCTCCACGCCCCTGAACTCGGCGAGCTCCCCGTACGAGGAGAGCAGGCTGGCCCCGAAGGCCATCATCTCGCCGTTCTCCTCGACGACTCCGTACTCCATCGAGAACCAGAAGAACCGCGAGACCGCGTTGACCGCCTCCTTGGTCCCCAGACGGCGCACGGTCCGCCCCACGAGCCGGTACAGCTCGGCGAACCGGGCGTCGGCCAGCGCCGTTCCGTGCCCGACGATCTCGTGGACCATGTCCGGCTCGGGGGAGAACAACGGCATGGAGGAGTGGCGGATGAACTGCGTCGCCTGGAACGTGCCGTCCGCCAGCGTCCCGTAGAAGTCCTCCACGGGCACGATCCCCGCCGCCGGGGCGAAGCCGAAGCCGGTCAGCTCGCCGAGCCGCCGGGAGACGTCCCGCAGCTGCGGCGCGTGGTCGTAGGGGAGTCCCAGCGCCTCGCCCGCCTCGTTCACCGCGGCGCACGCATAGGTCCGGTGACGGATGCCGAGTTCCTTGCGGATGACGCGCCAGCACGCGTGGTCGTCCGCGGCGTACTCGACCTCGGGAGCCGGATCCCCCGGGGTGTGCGCCAGCGCCGCCGCCAGGATGGCGTTCCTCCTGCGCCCGTAGTCGTGGTCGTCCGAGCCGGGATGGTCGCGGCCGAGGCACACCCTCGGCGTGCCGTCGTCGCCCGGCGCCGACGGTACGTCCCGTTGGCCTTCCTGGAACATGGAAACGCGCTCCTTCGCATGTGCGTGTCGTCGTGACGGGGCGCCCCCGGCGCCCCGGCGGCCCGTCAGGGGGTCGCCTCGGCCCGTGGGGCCCGGTCGACCAGGGCGCAGAACTCCGCGAGATCGGCGGCGCCCAGGACGTCGCGCAGCGACACCGTGACGCCGAACCGCCCGGTGATCCGCGTGATCATCCGGACGACGGTGAGGGAGTCCCCGCCCAGGTCGAAGTAGTTGTCGTGGCGGCCCACGCCGGGCAGGCCGAGGTTCTCCGCCCACAGGGCGGCAACGGTCCGCTCGGTCGCCGTGCGCGGCGGCGGCCCCGCGGGCGGGTGGGCCGGCCCGTCCGCCTCCGTGGTCAGGTAGGGGTCGGGCAGGGCCTCGCGGTCGAGCTTGCCGTGGTGGTTGAGCGGCAGCCGGGGCAGCTCGAGGATCAGCGACGGCCGCAGGTGGTCCGGCAGCCGCTCGGCCGCGTACGCCTTGAGGGCGTCCGGGAGGGAGGCCGCCCCGGGGTCCGCCGAGGCGTGCCGCTCCCCGGCGATCGCGGCCGCCACGTAGGCGACGAGGCGGGTGGCGCCGGTCCTGTCGGTACGCGCGACGACCGCGGCCTGCCCCACCCGCGGATGGCGGGCCAGCACGTCGGCGACCTCGCCCGGCTCCACGCGGAAGCCGCGGATCTTGACCTGGTCGTCCACGCGGCCGAGGAACTCCAGCCCGCCGTCCGGGAGCCGGCGCACCCGGTCGCCGGTCCGGTAGACCCGGCCGCGGCCCTCGAACGGGTCGTCCAGGAACCGCTCGGCCGTCAGGTCGGGACGGTTCCAGTACCCCCGTGCCACACCCGGGCCGCCCAGCCACAGTTCGCCGTCCGCCCCGTCCGGGACCCGGCGCCCCTCCGCGTCGACCACGTGGGCCAGCGTGTCGACGACCGGCCGGCCGATGCTCGGCACGTCGCCGGCGCTGCCCAGCGGCTGGGCGGTGGCGTACACGGTGGCCTCGGTGGGGCCGTACAGGTTCAGGAAGCGCGTGCCCGGCAGGGCGCGCAGCGCCTTCCACAGGACCGGCCCGGTGGCCTCGCCCGCCACGATCGCCAGGGCGGGACGGCTGCCCTCCCCCTCGAAGAGGCCCAGCTCCATCAGGACGGTCAACAGGGTCGGCGTGACGTCGATGACGTCGATGCGGTTCCTGCGGACGTAGTCGACGAGGGCCACCGCGTCGCGGCGCGTCTCGTCGTCCACGATCCACAGCGAGTCGCCGCGCAGCAGCCACAGCATCTGGTTCAGCGAGGCGTCGAAGCTGAACGCCGCCGTCAGGGCGGAGCGCGCGGGCCGCTCCCCGAGGAAGGGGAAGAGGTGCTGCTGGTGGCCCCGGGCGAGATGGGCCAGCGAACCTCGTTCGACCTGCACCCCCTTGGGCTTCCCGGTGGAGCCGGAGGTGTAGATGACGTAGGCGAGCGTGCCCGGGTCGCGGGGCGGCCCGGCCTCGGCGGGCAGGTCCGCCCCGGCCGCCCCGGGGGCGTCACCGTCCTCGTCCAGGAGCAGCGTGGGGTGCTGCGTCCGCAGACCGCCGGAGTCGGTCAGCACGACGTCGGGACGGCAGTCGTCGAGGATCGCCTCGATCCGTGCCGGCGGGTAGGAGGGGTCCAGCGGCACGTAGGCCCCCGCGGCCTTCCACACGGCGAGGATCGCCACCACCGGCCCGGCCCCCCGGCGCAGGCACAGGGCGACGCGTGACTCGCGGGTGACGCCGGCGGCCCTCAGACGGTCCGCGAGGGCGTTCGCCCGGGCGTCCAGCTGGGCGAAGGTGAGGTCGCCGTCGGCGGCCGACACCGCGAGACGGCCGGGGGCGGCACGGACCTGCCGCTCGAAGAGGGTGACGACGTCCTCGTACGGTGGTCCTGCCTCCGTCCGGCTCGTCGGAAGGGCCCGGGAGGGCGCGGCGCAGGCCGCGGAAGGGGCGGGCAGCAGGGACAAGCGACTCAGCTCCAAGTGGGGTGCTCCGGGGGCGCGGGGCCCTGGCCGGCGTGGTGGCGGACGGGCCTGCCGGGCCCGCGGACGGTCTCAGCGGGCCGCACGGGCGGGGTGCGTCTCCTCGGCGATCAGCTGGAGGAGGGCGTCCGTCCGGTCGGTCAGGTACATGTGGCCGCCGTCGATCTCGGCGAGCCGGAAGCGGCCCGTCGTGACGGAGCGCCAGGTTCCGGCGTCCTTCGCGGACACCCTGTCGTCCTCGCTGCCCCGCACGGCGAGCACCGGCAGGGACAGGGGCCGGGAGGTGGGGAAGGCATGGCTCTCGTGCATCGCCACGTCGGTCCGCAGCGGCGGCAGCACCAGCGGGTGCAACGCGGGGTCGGCGAGGGCGGGGTGGCTGTAGCCGGAGATCTCCTGGACCCGGGCCGCGAACTCGTCGTCGGGCAGCCCGGTGACCCGGCGCTCCCGGGCGGCGGCCTGATCGGCCGATCCGGGCCCGCCGGAGCCGCTGACGACCAGGGTGAGATCGAGGCCGGGCCTTCTGCGGGCCATCGCCCGCACTGCGCGGTGGGCGACGACCGCCCCGAAGCAGTGGCCGAGCACCACGACCCGCTCCGAGGTGGCGGAGGCCTCCAGCATCTCGGGAACGAGCACCTCCAGCAGGCCGTCCAGGTCGGTGCGCTCGGGCTCGGTGAAGCGCTTCCCCCGGCCCGGGAACTCCACCGGGACGACGAGCAGGCCGGGGTGACGGCCGACCCAGGGCCGGAAGAACGCGGCCCCGGCCCCGGCGGGCGGAAGACAGAACAGGGTGGTGCTCGGCATGGGTCTCCTCTTTCCTCGGGTCAGCGGGTCCCGGCCGGTTCCGTGCCGGCCACGGCACCCATCTGCACGTCCGCGCCGGCGGGTTCCTCGACCAGGCGCTGCAGCACCTTCCAGGCCACCTCGGCCACGGTGAAGTCCGCGTACAGGTCACGCATCGCCAGGTCGACGCCGAGGTCGTCGCGGATCCGGGAGGCGAGGCGCACGGCCGTCAGCGAATGACCGCCGAGATCGAAGAAGTTGTCACTCGCGCCGACGTCCTCCACCTCGAGGATCTCCTCCCACATCCGGGCGATCTCCGTCTCCAGCGGGGTGCGAGGGGCGATGTGCCCGGCGGCCCCGCCGGCCGGAGCCGCCTCCGGCAGCGGAAGGGCGGCCACGTCGAGGTCGCCCGCCGCGGTGCGGGGAAGGGCGTCCAGCGCGACGATCCCGGCCGGCACGCACGCCGCGGGCAGCTCCTCGGCCAGGGCGTCGAGCAGGGCCGGCGGGTCCAGCTGCTCACCGGGCGCGGCGACCACGTAGGCCACCGGCCGGAAGCCGCCCGAGGCCACGGGCCGTGGGAGCACGGCGCAGGCGGCGACGCCCGGCAGCGCGCCCAGGACGGTCTCCGCCTCCCGCGGATCGAGGCGCAGACCGTCGGCGAGCCACAGCCCGTCGGTGCGCCCCAGCAGCTCCAGCGTGCCGTCGGGCCGCCGGCGCGCCCGCTCACCCGTGCGCAGCAGCAGGGCGCCGGGCCGGGACGCGTGGGGGTCCGGGACGCGGCACGGGCCGGCCGGCCGGGAGCGGTCGGCGGGGGCGGGGCGGTCGCCGGAGCCGGAGCCGGGGCGGTCGTCGGAGCCGGGGCCGGGGCCGATCGGGGGACCGGCCACGCACAGCTCACCCGTCACGCCGAGGGGCACGGGCTCCAGATGCTCGTCCAGCACGTGGAGGTCGTGCCCCGGCAGCCGCCGCCACGACGTCGGGCCCGCGGCGGACCCGGCATCGCCCCACGCGACGGGGCCGGCCGTCTCGGGCAGGTCCAGCAGGCGCACCACCCGGGCCGGTCCGTCGCCGACGAGTTCGACGGCGCGCCGGACGGTCTCCGGGGCGTCGCCCACCACCACCCGGGTGGCCGTGGCGGGCGGGACCGGAAGGTCCGCGGGCGCCGTCCCGGCCAGGGACAGCACGGACGCCGTGGCAAACTCCTCGCCGGGAGCGCCGGGGAGCAGCAGCGTCGCGCCGCGGAGCAGGACCGGGAACATCTGCCGCAGCACGTGCTCGGAGCGCCGGGACCCGCACCACCACCGGTCCGAGGGGACCAGGGACAGGTGGGCGGCGACGTCCCGGGCGGCGGTCAGCACGGCGCCGTGGCCCAGGTCCGCGAGCGTGACCGCGCCGTCCCGGGACGGCGCCCAGGACCACAGCGCGACCTCCCCGGCCCCGTGTCCGGCTTCCCCGGCGCCGTGCGCACCGTGCCCGGCCTCCTCGGCGCCGTGCGCACCGTGCCCGGCTTCCCCGGCGCCGTGCGCACCGTACCCGGCCGCGTCACCGGAGGCGTCCGCGGGCCGCGGGCCGTCCTCGGTCAGCACCACGGGCGCCCCGGAGCGGGCCACCACCCGCCGGACCGTCTCGCCGGGCAGCGAGGGGTCCACGGCGAGCGGGGCGCCCCCGGCCTTCAGGACGGCCAGGGCCCCCACGACCAGGGCGCAGGAGGGCGCCATGACCAAGGCCACCGGGGTCCCGGCCCGCACCCCGGACCGCTCCAGCACGCGCGCCAGCTCACCGGCCCGCCGGTCCAGTCCGGCGTGGTCCAGCACGCCGTCGCCCGCCACCACGGCCGGCGCGTCCGGCGTCCGGAGCGCCCACTCGGCGACCGCCTCGGACACCCGCCCCTCCACCGGGTCGGCCCCGGGTGCGTTCCACGCGGTCAGCAGGGTGTCGCGCTCCTCCGCCGACAGCAGGGCCAGCTCCGAGACGGCGCGCTCGGGGCGGTCGGCGACGGCCTCGAGCACCGACACGAAGTGGGCGCCGATGCGCTCCGCGGTGCTCGCGTCGAACAGGTCGGCGCTGTACTGCAGGACCACGTGGTGGCCGGCGTCGCCCGGCCGCACGTCGAGGGCGAGATCGGCCTTGGCCGTGCCGGTGTCGATGTGCGTCATCTCGAACTCCAGGCCGGCCGACTCCCACCGCAGGGGCGCCTTGGCCTGCAGGACCAGCATCACCTGCGCGCCCGGCGGCCGTGCCGAGGCGCCCTGCCGGCGGATCAGGTCCGTCGCCTGCTCGAAGGGCAGCTCCTGGTGCCGGTAGGCGCCGAGGCAGACGTCCCGCACCCGGTCGAGCAGTTCGGAGAACGCCGGATCGCCGGACATGTCGGTGCGCAGCATCAGCGGATTGACGAAGTAGCCGATGAGGCCCTCGAGTTCGGGGCGGGTGCGGCCGGACATGGGGGAGGTCACGGTGATGTCGTGCTGCCCGCTGTAGCGCGCGAGCAGCACGTCGAACGCCGCCAGCAGCACCATGAACGGCGTCGCGTTCCGGCGGCGCGCCAACGCCTCCAGCCGGCGCACCAGCGGATCGGGGACCGTGAAGTGATGCGTGCCCCCACGGTCGGACAGGACGGCCGGGCGCGGCCGGTCGGTCGGCAGCTCGCAGGCCACCGCGCCCGCCAGCGCCCCGGACCAGTAGCCGGTGAGCTCCCGCAGCCTGTCCCCGCTCAGGTGCTCGCGTTGCCACACCGCGAAGTCCGCGTACTGGATGGGCAGTTCCGCGAACCGGGGTTCGGCTCCCGCCAGATGCGCCTGGTAGGCGGCCGTCAGCTCCTGGAAGAAGATGCCCGAGGAGGCGCCGTCGGTGACGATGTGGTGCATCACCAGCAGCGCCAGGTGGTCGCGCTCGCCCAGCCGCAGCAGCCGCAGCCGGACCAGCGGCCCCTCCCGCAGGTCGAACGGGGCCGCCAGCTCCTCCCGCGCGGTCTCCTCGAGGTCCTCGGGCGAGCAGTCGGTCACCGTCACCCGCAGCGGGGCCGTCGGCCCGATCACCTGGACGGGTTCGCCCTCGTCGAGGTCGAAGACGGTGCGGAGCACCTCGTGCCGCGCCACCACCGTGTTGAGGGCGCGCTCGAGCGCCCCGACGTCCAGCGGGCCCCGCAGCCGCACCGCGGCCGTCACGTTGTACGCCGCCTGACCCGGATCGATCCTGTTCTGCAACCAGAGGCTCTGCTGCGAGAACGAGGTGTCGACCACCAGGGTTTCCTCGGTCATCGTTGTGGATCCTCCTCGCTCGCGCCGGCCGCACCGGGCCGGTGCCCGTCCCGGCGTCCCAATGGCTCGTGCCTGTGACGGATGCTCCGCCAGGACGCCCCGCGCCCAGTAGTCGGGCAACTCCCCGACGCGGCTCCCGACGGCGCCGTCGCCGGGCGGCGTGGGGCATTCCCCCGACTGATGCGCGGCGCGGCCCGTTGCCACGCTGGAGGCCCTTGCCCGTGCCACGCAGAAAGGGGGCACCGACGTGTCCGAGCCGAACACCGCAACGCCCACCGGCACCATCCACCCGGCGACGTCCGCCGCGGTGCGGGAGCTGTCCGCCTGGGGCGGGTACCTGCAGCCGGCGGCCGAGCAGAGCGACCTCATCGGGGCGACACCGCAGGACTGGGCGCGCTTCGCCCGGCACTGGGACGACCTGACCGTCGACACCTACATGCGCGACGGCGGCGTCTACCGCTACCGCCGCTACGGCCACTTCAGGCTCGACGCGGCCACCGGGGAGCTCACCGCCCTGCCGCACGGACCGTACCGGCAGGAGAGCAGCGTCAACCCGCTCAACGGCGGCATCGAGCGCCACTTCGACCCGCTGACGGACGCCTTCCTCGCGGACCCGCTGACCCGGTCCGTCGTGCTGTCCCTCGGGGAGATCTTCTCCGGTGTGGAGGGGACCACCGACTGGGACGTCAAGCTGCACCCGTTCCGCATCGTCACCAGCTCCGCCGAGACCGGCCGGCCCGCCCCGCAGGGCCGCCACCGCGACGGATCGACGTTCGTCACCTCGCTGCTCGTCGGCCGGACCAACGTGACGGGCGGTGAGAGCTCCCTGTACACGCCCGAGGGCGAACAGCTGCTCGCCGCCACCCTGACCGCGCCGGGCGACCAGCTGCTGGTCGACGACCGCGTCGTGCTGCACGACGTCACCCCGGTCACCCCGGTCGACCCCTCGGCCCCCGCCCACCGTGACGTCCTGATCGTCGACTTCGACCGGCTGTGAAACCCTCGACGGCCGACAACCGCCGCTTCGGCCCGGGCTTCTGGCGGCTCTGGACGGCGACCACCGTCTCCGGGCTGGGCGACGGCATCCGCATCTTCGCCCTGTCGGTGTACGCGGCCACCCTGACCAGCGACCCGGTCCACGTCTCGCTGGTGGCCGTGGCGGGCCAGCTCCCGTGGGTCCTCGTCGGACCCTTCAGCGGGACGCTCGTCGACATGGTCGACCGCTGGCGGATGCTGTGGATCTGCGACGCGGCCCGCTCCGCCGTGCTCGGCTGCTTCGTCCTGGCGATCCTCACCGGCCGGGCCGACATCGCCGTGGTCGTCGTCACCGCCTTCCTGCTGAGCGCCGTCGAGACGATGGCCGACAACCTGTCCCAGGCCGTCGTGCCGGACGTCGCCGGCTCGCGCAGCCTCGACTCCGCCAACAGCAAGCTGCTGACCGGGCGGCTGGTCACCATGGAGTTCCTCGGCGCGCCCGTCGGGACCGCGCTGTTCGTGGTCGCGCACCTGCTTCCCTTCGGCCTGGCGACCTTCTGCTTCGCCGCGTCCACGGTCCTGATCCTCGGCGCCCGGCCCGGCGGCGCGACGGTCCCGCGGGCCCGCGTCACCCTGCGCGGCGTCGGCTCGCGGACCGCGGAAGGCGTCGCCTGGCTGTGGCGCCACCGCGTGCTGCGCTCGGTGTGCGCCATGGTCGCCCTGCTCAACGCCGCGGTGCTGGCCGTCCTCGCCGTCGCGGTGCTCTACGCCCTGCACGTCCTGCACGTCAGCGAGACCGTCTACGGACTGCTGCTCCTGGTCATCGCCGTGGGCGGCCTGCTCGGACTGCTGGTCTCCGAGCGCCTCGTCGTGAAGCTCGGCCGGGGCCGGACCCTCCAGCTGGCCCTCGCCCTGTGCCCGCCGGCCTTCGTCGTCGGCGGGCTCGCCTCCCACCCCCTGGCCGCCGCGGTCGCCCTGGCCCTCGTCGGCACCGGTGTCGCGCTGGTCAACGTCGTCACGACCACGCTGCGGCAGGTGCTCGTGCCGCCGGAGCGGTTCGGACAGGTGAGCGGCGCCTACCGGCTCGTCGTCAACGGCCTCTCCCCGCTGGGCGGCCTCGGCGGCGGACTGCTCGCCGACCGGCTGGGTCTGCGCGCCCCCTTCTTCGCGGCCGCCGTGCTGCTCGCCGTGTGTGCCGTCGCCTCGCTGACCCTCCTGTCCGACCGGGCCCTCGACGCGTCGCCGCAGGAGGCCGACGAACCCGGACCCCACGGCCCCTCGGGCCTCCCCGCAGCAGAAACGGCCTCCCCGTGAACCTTCGAACGATCCCGCCCGCACCGGTCGCGCCGACCGGCCCGGACGCCCGCGGGCCCGGGCCCGCGGGCCCGCGGCCACGCCGGCTGCCCGCCGTGGCACTGCTCCTCGCCGTCGTCCTGGCCGCCCTCCTCCCGGTGTTCCACCTGGAGCGCACCCCCGCCCCGGCGCCCGCGGACGCGTCGGCCACCGCGTTCTCCGCGACCCGCGCCCAGGAGCACGTGGAGCGCATCGCCTCCGCCCCCCGGCCGGTCGGCTCGGCCGCCCACGCCCGTGTGCGCGACAACCTCCTGCGGGAGCTGAGGGAACTGGGACTGAAGCCGGTGGTCCACCGGGGGGTCGGGTTCGACACCACCTCAGGCGCGGCCATGGCGGCGCCGGTCGAGAACATCGAGGCCACGCTGCCCGGCGCGGACCCGACCGGCCGGGTGCTGCTCGTGGCGCACTACGACTCCGTCGAGACCGGCCCCGGAGCCACCGACGACGGACACGGGGTCGCGTCCCTGCTGGAGATCGCCCGGGCGCTGCGCGCCGGGCCCGCCCCGCGCAACGACGTCACCCTCCTCCTCACCGACGGTGAGGAGCTGGGCATGATCGGCGCCCACGCCTACACGGACGCCGGCCGGCTCGGCGACGCGGACCGCACCGTCGTCCTCAACCTCGAGGGGCGGGGCTCCGCGGGACGCGTGGTGATGTTCGAGACCGGGGCGCACAGCGCCGGCCTCGTCCCGGCGCTCACCGACCGCGTGCCCGTCACCACGTCGCTCGCCTACGAGGTGTACCGGCTGCTCCCCAACAACACCGACTTCAGCGTCTTCCGCGAGGCGGGCGCGACCGGCATGAACTTCGCGACCGTCGACGGCTCGGCGAACTACGACAACCCCACCGACGACCTCGCCCACGCGAGCGAGGCCTCGCTGCAGGACATGGGCGACACGGCCCTCGCCGCGACCCGCCGGCTCGGCGCCGCCGACATCCCGGCGATCCGCAAGGCCGACGCCGCCACCTACTTCACCCTGGGCGGGACGCTGGTGCGCTACCCCGCCGGCCTGGTCCTGCCGCTGGCGGCCGGCGCCCTGGCCGCCTGCGCCGCGGCCACGCTGTTCGCCGCGCGGCGCCGCCGGGTGCGCGTCCGCGCGGTGCTGACCGGCGCCGCCACCGTCCCGGTGCCGCTGCTCGCCGCCGCCGCGGTCGGCTGGGCCGGCTGGCACCTGCTCGGGCTGCTCCGCCCGGACCTCACCGGCTTCAGCTTCGGCGACAGCTACCGGTCCGAGCTCACCGCCACCGGACTCGCGGCGCTCACCGCCGCGGCGGTGTGGACGTGGGCCGCGGTCGTGCGCCGCCGGCGCGGCGCCCTGGAACTCGGCGCGGCGGTCACCCTCTGGCTGACCCTGCTGACGCTGCTCACCGCCGTGTTCCTGCCCGGCGCCTCCTACCTCTTCCTGTGGCCCGCGCTGACCGGGGCGGCCGGCCTCGCCCTGGGCGCCCGTCTCCCCGAGGAGTCCCCGTGGCGCGGCCCCTGCTCCGCGCTGGCCGCCGTCCCCGCCGCCGCGCTGCTGGCCCCCGTCGCCCTCCTGCTGTTCCGGACGGTGGGGCTGGCGCTCGTCCTGGTCCCGCTGGTGCTGCTCGCACTGCTCGCGCTCACCGCGGTGGCGCCGTTCACCGGCCGGGCCCGCGGCCGTTCCCTGGCCCTGCGGGCAGGCCTCGCCTCGCTGGTCGCCGTGGCCGTCACCGCCGCCGGAGCGGTCCGCGACGGCGTCGACGCCAGGCACCCCGCGCAGGTCAGCCTGCTGTACACGGTGGACGACGGCGGCCGGGCCCGCTGGGTGAGCAGCGGGCGCGGCGCCCACGAGTGGGCCGACGCCCACGTCCCGGACGGACCGAGGGTGCTGGAGGACGAGTTCCCCGAGCTGCGCGACCCCGTGGAGTGGCGGACCGGCACCGCGCCCGCCGCCACGGTGGCCACGCCCACCCTGAAGGTCCTGGGCACCCGCCGGATTGGTGACGACCGCGAGGTCACGATGGTCCTGGGCGCCACCGGCGGCACCGCCACCCAGCTCATGCTGTACGCGGACACCCGCAGCGCCACGGTGGAGGGCGCCACGGTCGGCGGCCGGACCCTGCCGGGCGGCGACAACCGGATCTCCGCCGACGGCCGGTGGACCTGGGGCTTCCTCCACGCGGCGCCCCCCGCGGAAGGGGTCCGGCTCACCCTGAGGATCTCCGGGGACGGCCCGCTGGCGCTGCGGCTGCTGGCCAGGTCTCCCGGTTTCCCCGCCGGCACCCTCGCCGGGGACAAGCCGCGCACCGTCACCTGGGCGGCCCGTTCCTCCGGCTACACGCTCGCCGCCAAGGCCTTCACGATCTGACCCCGCGCCCGGGCAGCACCGCCCCGGCGCCCCCAACCCGTGCCGCACGGCACCGTCACCCCGTCAGAGGAGAGGTTCACCATGCAGGAGAAGCAGGACTACCAGGTCGTCGTCAACGTCGAGGAGCAGTACTCGATCTGGCGGGACGGCAGGGAACTGCCGGCCGGCTGGCGCGGCGCGGGCTTCGCCGGGACCAAGGAGGAGTGCCTCGCCCACATCGACGAGGTGTGGACGGACATGCGGCCCCTCAGCGCCCGCTGACCCGGCCGACGACGGGACCGTACGGAGGAGGGAGCGGCCGCGGCACCGGAATCGCATCCGGTGCCGCGGCCGCTCCCTCCCGGCGTGCGGCGGCCCCGCCCGTCAGCGCACCGTGGCGAGGTCGACGGCGATCCACAGGGCGGACGCCTTGGCGAGCAGGGTGCCGGTGCGGCCGTCGTACAGGGCGGTGGTGTTGAGCGCCGTCCGCTCCTCCGTCCGCTCCAGCTCGGCCACGACCACACAGGTTTGCCCGGCCGGCGGGAGGGCGCGGATCTCGGCGGTCATCCGGCCGAGCAGCCGTGGCCGCCGCACCGGATCCGTCGTCCAGCCGCCCGGGCAGTCCAGGGCGCTCCACACGATCTCCGGAGGCACCAGGCCGTCGGACCCGGCCGACCACGGCGCGGGCGTCCAGGTGCAGGCCACGGTGTACGGCCGCCCCTCCACCGGGCCCGGCCGCAGGCCCAGCCCCGTCCCCGGGCGCTGCGTACCGCAGGCGAAACAGGTGGGGAACGGGTGGCCGGATCCGTCGAACGCGGCCTGCGCCCGCCCGGCCTGTTCGACCGTCACCGGCGCCGGGTCGGGGATCTCCCCGTGGGCTGACGCCACCGAGGCGACCACGTCCTCGCCGTGCCACGCGTGGCCGCGCCGCCCCGCGACCCGGTACTCCAGCGGGGTGTCCAGCGGCACGGGCAGGTGCAGCGTCACCGCGGCGGGACCGGTGAGGTGCCCGGCAGCCTCCGCGAGGCCGGCCAGGGTGCCGCACGCGTAACCCCCGTTGGCGCTGGCCGGCGGACCGTGGAACACCGGGTCGATGCTGAACGTGGACATCACGGACACAGGACATCTCCTCGACGACGCTCGGATGCTGCCCCGACCCTAGGGTCGCCTCCGCCCGCGGCCACCCCCCGACATGGGTCCACCGACTGTCAGGAGTGCTCCCGACTACTGGCTGACCTGGCGTGTTGCCAGGCTGTCGGATTGTTCACGGGCGTGCCTGCGCTGAGCGCCCGGCAGCCGGAGGTTCGGACGACAGAGGTGCTGATGACCGAGATTCGCCCCACGCCGGGCAGCTGGATCGACCTGCTCGCCGACACCGCGGCGCGCGCCCCCGACCGGGTGGCGTTCCGTTACCTGGCCGACGGCGAGACGCCGGCCGGTGAGCTGACGTACGCCGGGCTGGACGCCGGAGCGCGAGCCGTCGCGGCGCGCCTGCAGGCCCTCGGCCTGGCGGGCCGTGAGGTGGTGCTCCTCTACCCGTCCGGCCTCGACTACGTCACCGCCTTCTTCGGCTGCCTCTACGCCGGCGCCGTCGCGGTCCCCGCCTATCCGCCCACCCGGCAGCCGCGCTCCCTGGCGCGGATCGTCGGAATCGTGCGGGACTGCGGGGCCGGCACCGTGCTGACGACGACCGCCTTCGCGGCGAAGCTCGGCTCCCGGATGCCCGCGGCGGCGGAGCTGCGCGTCGTCACCACGGACGACGTGCCGTCGGACGAGGCGGAGCTGTGGAGCCGGCCCGGAGCCGGCGCCGACACCCTGGCGTTCATCCAGTACACCTCCGGCTCCACCAGCAGCCCGCGCGGCGTCCTGCTCACGCACGGCAACCTGCTGTCCAACGCCGCCGTCACCCAGCGCCTGTTCCGCACCGGCGAGGACACCCGGATCGTGTCCTGGCTGCCCATGTACCACGACATGGGACTGATCGGTTCGGTCCTCGGCACGGTCCACAGCGGCGGCAGCTGCGTCCTGATGTCGCCCTCGGCGTTCGCCCAGCGGCCCGGGCGCTGGCTGGAGGCGATCAGCCGGTTCGGCGCGACCGCGAGCGGCGCGCCCAACTTCGCCTACGACCTGTGCGTCGACCGGACGGGCCCCGAGGAGCGGGCCCTGCTCGACCTCGGCTCCTGGGAGGTCGCCTTCAACGGCGCGGAGCCGCTGCGGCCGTCCACGCTGCGGCGGTTCGCCGACGCGTTCGCCGGCAGCGGCTTCCGGGCCGAGGCGTTCACCCCGTGCTACGGCCTGGCCGAGGCGACGCTGCTGGTGACGGGCAAGCGGTGGGGCACCGCCGCGGCCGTGGACGGTGCGCCGCCCTCGGGCGGCGCACCGGTGGTGTCCAGCGGGATCCCCGCCGACGACGTCCGCGTCGAGATCGTCGACGCGGCCACCCGCCGCCCCGCGGACCCCGGCGCCGTCGGGGAGATCTGGGTCGGCTCACCGGGCGCGGCCCGGGGCTACCTGGGGCACCCCGAGCTGAGCGAGGCCACGTTCGGCGCCACCCTCGACGGGACTTCCGGGCCGCGGTTCCTGCGCACCGGCGACCTCGGATACCTCGCCGACGGCGAACTCCACGTGGTGGGCCGCCTGAAGGACCTGGTCATCGTCCGCGGACGCAACCACTACCCGCAGGACGTCGAGCAGACGGTCGAGCTGAGCCACGAGGCGTTCCGTCCCGGCGGCGGAGCGGTCTTCTCCGTCACCGTCGGCGCGACGGAACACCTCGCCCTGGTGCACGAGATCGACCGCGGCTTCGAGGGCGATCTGGCCGAGGTGGTGACGGCGGCACGCGCCGCCGTCGCGGCCGAGCACCGGGTGCGGCCGCACACGGTGGTGCTGATCCGCGCGGGCTCGCTGCCCCGCACGTCCAGCGGCAAGGTCCAGCGCGGGGCGTGCCGGGCGGAACTCCTGGCCGGCTCGCTCAAGGTCCTGCTGGCCGACCACGACGACGACCGCGCTCCGGACACCGGCCACGCCGAGGCACCGGGCCGGCCGGACACCGGGCCCGCGGACCCCGGAGCGCCGGTCGCGGTGCCGCCGGACGTCACGGCGCCGACGGGGTCCGGTGCGGCGGCGGACGCCGGGGAGGAGGCGCGGATCCTGGGCTTCCTGCGCGAGCAGGTCGCCCTGATCCTCCGGCGGGAGGACGTCGTACCCGACCGGCCCCTCCTCGAACTGGGGCTGGACTCCCTCGGCACGGTCGACCTCCAGCACCGCATCGCGGGAGAACTGGGCCTCGCCGTCGACCTGGAGGAGGAACTGACCTCCACCCTGACCGAACTCGCCGCCTCGCTCGCCGCCCGCCCGCGGGTGACGGCGGGGCAGTCCCGCCCGTCGCGCGCCGACGGCCCCGCGGCCACCGGCGACCGGTCCCCGACCCCCGCCCAGCAGGCCCAGTGGCTCGGCCACCGTCTCGCCCCCGACAGCACGGCCCAGGTGATCGCGGCCGCCGTCGCGGTCCGGGGAGCCCTCGACGCCGACGCGCTGCACCGGGCACTGGACGCCGCGGCGGCCCGCCACCCCGGCCTGCGCACCACCTTCCACGCCACCGCCGAGGGCCCCGTCGCCCGCGTCCACGAGCAGCTGCGCCCGGAATTCGCCCGGCACGACGCGACGACCACGGACCCGGCGTCCCTGGACCGGGAACTCGCCCGGGCCGCCTACCGCCCCTTCGACCTCGAACACGGCCCCCTGCTGCGCGCGGCCGTGTTCACCCTCGCCGAGGACGACCACCGGCTGGTCCTCGCGGTGCACCACGCCGCCGCCGACCTGTGGTCCCTCGAGGTGCTCCTCGCCGACCTCGACCGGCTCTACCCGGCCGCCCTCGCGGGGCGGGCACTCGACGCCGGCGTCGTCGACGAGGCCCCCCGCACGCCGGAGGGGGCCGAATGCGAACGCCTGCTGGAGTACTGGAAGGGGCAGCTCGCCGGCGCGCCCACCCTGCTGCCGCTGCCGGCGGACCTGCCCCGGACGGACCGGCGGCGCCTGCGCGGCGCGGCCGAACCGTTCCGCCTCGGCCCGCGGACGACCGCCCGGATCACCGCCCTCGCCGCCGCCCGGGGCACGACGCGCTACACCGTGCTGCTCGCCGCGTACCAGGTGCTCCTGGCCCGGCTCACCGGCCGGCGCGACCTGCTGGTCGCCACGCCCGTCCACGGCCGCGCCGGCCCGCGCCAGGCGGCCTCCGTCGCCCTGTACGCCGACATGATCCCGCTGCGCGGGCGGATCCGCGACGACGAGGACTTCGCCGCCCTGCTGCGGCGCACCCACGAGACCGTCCGCTCCGGGATCGCCCACGCGGGGCTCGGGATCTCCTCGATCGCCGGGCAGCTCGCGCCGGAACGCGCCCCGGGCCGCCCCGCCCTCGCGCAGGCGGTGTTCACCCTGCACCGGCCGGTCGGCCGGCACGGCGCCCTCCTCGCCGCCTGCGCGCTCGGACTGCCCGGCCCCGGCGGCGCGCTCGGAGAGCTGGCCCTGGAGCCGGTGCCCTTCACCCCGCCGGCCGGCCAGTTCGAGACCGGCGTGACCCTGGCCGAGATCGACGGCGAGCTGCACGGCGCACTGCACTACGACACCGACCTGTTCCTGCCCGGGACCGCCCGGGACTGGGCCGACCGGTTCGTGGCCCTGCTGGAGCAGGTGACCGCCGACCCCGCCACCCCGCAGGCCGACCTGCTCGGCGACCGGCCCGCGCCGGCGCCGGCCCCGGCCGCCGAGGAGCCCCGGCGACTGCGCCCGGTGCACGAGATGTTCGCCGAGCGGGCGGCCGTCGCGCCGCACCGCACCGCGGTGGTCTGGGAGGGCGGGGAGCTCACCTACCGCGAACTCGACGTCCGCGCCAACCGGCTGGCCCACCGGCTGATCGCCGAGGGCGTCGGACCGGAGAGCATGGTCGGCATCTGCCTGCCGAGGTCCCCGGAACTGGTGGTCGCCGTGCTCGCGGTCGCCAAGGCGGGCGGCGCCTACGTGCCCCTCGACCCCGCCCACCCGGCCGAACGGATCCGTCACGTCCTCGACGACACCGCACCGCGGGTCCTGGTGAGCACCGCGACCGCCGCCACCCGGCTCCCCGCGTTCGACGCCGCCCTGGTCGACCTCGACGCGGAGGCCGACGCCCTGGCGGGGATGCCGGAGGACGACCCGGGCGTTCCGGGCGACCTCGACCGGCTGGCGTACGTCATCCACACCTCCGGCTCCAGCGGCCGCCCCAAGGGCGTCCTCGTCCCGTGCCGCGGGGTGGCCAACCTCTTCGCCGGCGGTGACTTCCGGTTCGACCACACCGACGTGTGGACGCTCTTCCACTCGTACACCTTCGACTTCTCGGTGTGGGAGCTCTGGGGCCCGCTGGTGCACGGCGGCCGCCTGGTCGTCGTGCCGACGGAGGCGACCCTGTCGCCACCCGCCTTCTGGGACCTGGTCAAGGAGCGGCGGGTCACCGTCCTGAACCAGACCCCCGCCGTGTTCGCCGAACTGACCGCGGCGGCACCGGAGCGGCTCGCCGGCCTCGACCTGCGGCACGTCGTCTTCGGCGGGGAGAAGCTCGAGGCCGGACAGCTCGCCGTGTGGCGGGCCCACGGCGACCCCGCGACCCGCCTGGTGAACATGTACGGCATCACCGAGATCACCGTGCACGCCACCTACGGCCCGCTCACCGGGCACGACCCCGACGCGCAGCCGCCGCTCGGCGGCCCGCTGCCCGGATGCGACCTGCACCTCCTCGACGAGGAGGGCCGGCCCGTCGGGACGGGGGAGCCGGGCGAGATCTGCGTGGGCGGCCACGGGGTCGCCCGCGGCTACCTCGGACGGCCGGCCCTCACCGCCGAACGCTTCGTCCCGCACCCGCACCGCCCGGGGCAGCGCCTGTACCGCTCCGGCGACCTGGGAAGGCTCGGCCCGGACGGAACCCTGGAGTACCTCGGCCGGGCCGACGACCAGGTGAAGATCCGCGGCCACCGGATCGAGCCCGGCGAGATCACCGCCGTCCTGCGGACGCACCCCGGCCTGCGCGACGCCTGCGTGCTCGCGGACCGTGACGCCCGCGGGCAGGTCCGGCTGACCGGGTACGTCGTGCCGGACGGCCCCCGGGTGCCGGTGGCGGACCTGCGCTCCCACCTGCGCGACCGGCTCCCCGAGTACCTCGTGCCGGGCGCGTTCCGCTCGCTGGAGGCCCTGCCGCTGACCGGGAACGGCAAGATCGACCGCCGGGCGCTGCTCGCCCTCGACGTGGGGCCGGCCCGCGGCGACGCACCGGCCACCCCGACGGAGCTGGAGGTCGGCCGGATGGTCGACGAGCTGATCGGCGCCACCGGGACCGGGCGCGACGACGACCTCTTCGCGCTCGGCTGGCACTCGCTGCTGATGGCCCGGCTCTCGCTGCGCGTCGAGGAGCGTTTCGGGGTCAGGATCCCGCTCCAGGAACTGTTCACCGCGCCCACCGTCGCGCGGATCGCCGCGGCGGCCGACGAGGCCCTCGCCCGCCGGGCCGCGCCCGCCGCGCCGGCCGGCGGCATCGCCCGGGCGGACCGGTCACGCTACGCGGCCCCCGCTTCGCCGTCCGGCCGCCTGCGACTGCCCGACTCCTTCCGCTGAACGCCCGAGCGCCCGAGTGCCCGAGTGCCCGAGCGCCCGAGTGCTGAGCGCCCCGCGCCCACCCCCGTCGGACGACGGGCTTCCGAGACACCGACCGCAACACCAACGTGTGGAGACGGCCATGCAGACCTCACAACCCACCATCTTCCCCATGGCCTCCGCCCAGGAGCGCCTGTGGATCGTCGAGCGGCTCACCCCGGGTACGGCCGCCTACCACATCCCCCTCGCGATCCGGCTGACCGGGACGCTCGACCGGGCCGCGCTGCACGCGGCCGTCCAGGCGGTCGTCGACCGGCACGAGGCCCTGCGCACGTCCTTCACCCAGCTCGACGGAGTGCCCGTCCAGGTGGTGGCCGACGACGTGCGGATCGACCTGCCGGTCGTCGACGTGAGCGAGGCCGGGCTCGAGGCGGCGCTCGCCGAGGAGGCCGCCCGCCCCTTCGACCTGTCGGCCCGGCCGCTGCTGCGGACCTCGCTGCTGCGCCTCGCCGACGACGACCACGTGTGGACCGTCACCCTGCACCACCTGGTGTCCGACATGTGGTCCTGCGGCATCCTCCTCGACGAGGTCGCCGCCGGGTACGCCGCCCGCCTCGCCGGACAGGAGCCCGCCCTGCCCGAGTTGGCCCTGCACTACCCCGACTTCACCATCTGGCAGCGCGAGCGCCTGACCGGCCCGTACCGTGACCGGCTGCTGGACCACTGGCGGGACAGGCTGGAGGGCGCCCCGCGGATCACCGAACTGCCGCTCGACCGTCCGCGCCCCGCCGCCCAGTCCTTCCGGGGACGGCAGGTGCCGGTGACCCTCGCACCCGAACTCTCCGCCGCGGTCCGCGACCTGTCGCGCCGCTCGGGGGTCACTCCGTTCATGACGCTGCTGGCGGCCTTCCAGCTGCTGCTGAGCCGCTGCAGCGGCCAGGAGGACATCGTGGTCGCCACCGGGGCGGCCACCCGCACCCCGGAGACCGAGCGGGTCGTCGGGTGCTTCATCAACACCGTGCTGCTGCGGACCTCCCTGGCGGGCGACCCGTCCTTCGCCGAACTGCTGGAGCGGGTACGGGTCACCACGCTCGACGCGCTCGACCACCAGGACCTCCCGTTCGAGCAACTGGTCGGCGAACTCCAGCCGCAGCGCGACCTGAGCGTCAACCCGCTCGCCCAGGTGATGTTCATCCTGCAGAACGCGCCGGTCCCCACCGTCGCCCTGCCCGGCCTCCAGGCGTCCGTCGTGGCCGCCGAGCGCGGCGGTGCCCAGCTCGACCTGGATGTGCAACTGCGCGAGGTCGACGGGGTGTTCACCGGCTTCGTGGAGTACGCGCAGGACCTCTTCGACGAGTCGACCGTGCGGCGCCTGTGGCAGCACTACGAGGTGCTGCTGGGCGCCGCCCTCGCCGACCCCGGGCAGGCGGCGGGCGACCTGCCGCTGCTCACGCCCGAGGAGCTCGAGCGCACCGTCGTCGAGTGGAACGACACGGCGGCGCCCATGCCCGACCGGTGCCTCCACCAGCTCTTCGAGGAGCGGGCGGCGGCGCACCCCGACGCGCCGGCGCTGGCCTGGACCGGCGGCGGCCTCACCTACGGCGAACTCGACGCCCGGGCCGACCGGGCGGCCGGGCGGCTGCGCGCCGCCGGCGTCGGCCCGGACGTGCGGGTCGCCGTCTGCCTGGACCGCTCGGCCGCCATGGCCGTCACCCTGCTCGGCGTGCTCAAGGCCGGCGGCGCCTACGTGCCCCTGGACGCCGCCTATCCCGCCGACCGGCTCGCCTTCATGCTCCAGGACGCCCGCCCGGCCGCCCTCGTCACCGACGCCACGCTCCTGGACCGCCTGCCGGTCGACCCGGAGACCGGACGGGTGACCGGCGCGGACGACGGATTCGCGGTCCCGGTGCTGCTCACCGGCTCCCTCGAGGACGCCGACGGGCCGGCCGGCGCCCCGCAGGAGTCCGGAGCCGGACAGCAACCCGGAGCCGGGCAGGCGCCCGTGCGGCCCGGTCATCTCGCCTACGTCATCTACACCTCCGGGTCCACCGGCCGGCCCAAGGGCGTCGCCGTCACCCACCGCGGCGTGGTCAACAACATCGCCGACCTCAACCGGGGGCCGTCCATCGGCCCCGGCGACTCGGTGCTCGCCCTGTCGTCGCCGAGCTTCGACATGTCCGTGTACGAACTGTTCGGCATGCTCGCCGCGGGCGGCACGACGGTGCTCCCGGACGCCGACGCGGCGAAGGACCCGCGCCACTGGGCCGAACTGGTCGAGCGGCACTCCGTCACCGTGTGGAACTCCGCGCCCACCCTGCTGGAGGCCCTGGTCGCCGCCTACGGCGACGGCCGCCCCGCCCGCCCGACGCTGCGGGTCGCGTTCCTCGGCGGCGACTGGGTGCCCGTGCCGCTGCCCGACCGGGCCAGGGCCCTGTTCCCCGCCCTCGACGTCGTCGTGATGGGCGGCGCCACCGAGGCGTCCATCCACTCGATCGTGCAGCCGGTGGGGGAGACCGGCGCCGACTGGACGCACATCCCCTACGGCCGCCCCATGGCCAACCAGCAGGCCCTCGTCGTCGACGCGCACCTGCGGGCCGTCCCGGTCGGCGTCCCCGGTGAACTCTGCCTGGCCGGTGTCGGACTGGCGCGCGGCTACCTCGACCGGCCCGCGCTGACCGCCGAACGCTTCGTGCCGCACCCGTACGCGGGGACCGGCCCGGACCTGGCGCCCGGAGCCCGGCTGTACCGCACGGGCGACCTCGCCCGCCAGGCGGCCGACGGCACCATCCACCTGATCGGCCGGCTCGACCACCAGGTCAAGGTCCGCGGCCACCGCATCGAACTGGGCGAGGTCGACGCGGCCCTGGCACGCCACCCGATGGTCGGGGAGGCGGTCACCGTCGTCCGCCTCGACGAACAGGGCCACGGCGTCGGACTCACCGCTCACGTGGTGCCGTCCGGGGACGCCGAGCCCACCGCGGGTCTGCTGCGCGACCACCTGCGGGCCACTCTGCCCGACCACATGGTCCCGGACGCCTACGTCGCGCTGGACGCGCTGCCGCTGTCGGCCAACGGAAAGGTCGACCGCCGCGCCCTCCCCGACGCCTCCACCGCCAGGCCCCTCGCGCCGTCGACGGCGTTCGTGGCGCCGGCCACCGCGCTGGAGCGGGCGGTCGCCGACATCTGGTCCACCGTCCTCGACGTCGAACGGATCGGCGTGCACGACGACTTCTTCGAACTGCGCGGCAACTCCCTCAAGGTCACCCAGGTCGCGGCCGCGCTCAGCAGCGACCTGCGCGTGGACGTGCCGCTGCGCGCCCTGTTCGAGACGCCCACGGTGGCCGGCCAGGCCGCCCTCACCGAAGCCGCCGGGCTCCGGACCGGTGTGGACGCGGCGGCCGTCGCCGACATCTACCTGCGGGTCCGGGCCATGGACGGCGCACAGACCCAGGACCTTCTGCACTCTCTCGAGGAGACGAACCGATGACGGCCGGAATCTTCAGCCGCACCCTGACCGACGGCGCGGCCCGGCTCGCCGCCGAGGACCCGACGCTCCACGGCCTCCTGGAACGCGAGCAGCTGCGCCAGCACGAGACCCTGGCCATGGTCGCGGCCGCCTCCACGGCCGACCCGTCCGTCCTGGTCTGCGAGGCGAGCTCGGCCGGCAACGTCACCACGGAGGGCTACCCCGGGGCCCGCTACCACGCGGGGTGCGAGGTCGTCGACGAGGTCGAGCGCCTCGCCGTGGAGCGCGCGAAGGAGGCCTTCGGCGCGCGCTACGCCAACGTCCAGCCGCACTCGGGATCCACCGCGAACCAGGTGGTGCTCTGCAGCCTGCTCTCCCCCGGGGACGTGGTCCTCGGCATGGACCTCAAGGCCGGGGGACACCTCACCCACGGCGCCCCCGCGTCGATGAGCGGGCGCTTCTTCACCGCGGTCGCCTACGGACTGGGCGAGGACGGCCTGATCGACTACGACGCCGTGGCCGCGCTCGCCCGCCGGCACCGGCCCCGGCTGATCTTCTGCGGCGCCAGCGCGTACCCGCGCACGGTCGACTTCCGGCGCTTCAGGGCCGTGGCCGACGAGGTGGGCGCCTACCTCGTCGCCGACATCTCCCACATCGCGGGCCTGGTCGCCGCCGGGCTGCACCCCAGCCCCGTCGACGTCGCGCACGTGACGACCACCAGCACCTACAAGCAGCTGTACGGGCCGCGGGGCGGGCTGATCCTGCTGGGACGGGACGCGGACCTGCGCACCGCGTCGGGGAAGACCCTCGCGGCCACCCTGCAGGACGCCGTCTTCCCCTACCTCCAGGGCACGCCGCGGCTGAACACCGTGGCGGCCAAGGCCCGTGCCCTGGCCCAGGTGGCGACCCCGGAGTTCCGCCGGCTGGCCCGGCGGGTCGTCGACGCGTCCGCGGCGCTCGCCAAGGAACTCGACAGCCGGGGCCACCACGTGCTGACCGGCGGCACCGACACCCACATGGTGCTGCTCGACGTCGGCCGCCGCGGCCTGACCGGCCGGATCGCCGAACGGGCGCTGGAGAGCTGCGGCATCGTCGTCAACAAGAACAGCATCCCGGGTGATCCGCACGGACCCCGCGTCACCAGCGGCGTGCGCCTCGGCACGAACGTGCTGGCACTGCGCGGCATGGGACCGGCGGAGATGGCCGAGTGCGCGGAACTCCTCGACACCGTCCTCGCCGCCGTCGTCCCGGCCGGCGACCGGGACTACGTGCTCGACGAGGCCGTCAGGACCGAGGTCGCCACCCGCGCCGCGGCGCTGTGCCGCCGCTTCCCGCTGCCCGACCACCCGCTGCCCGCCCGTGCGCTCCCCGGCCCCACCGCGGCAGCTGCCTGACAGGAGCCCGCGGCGCGCCCCGGCGCGCCGCGGGCCGTGAGGAGTACCCATGACAACGACGTGGCCGACGAGCGCCCCGGCCCAGGGGCCGCCCGTCCCGCCCGACCTGCCCCCGGGCGTGGTCCACCTCTGGTACCTGGGACTGGACGACCTGGAACTCCCCGACGGCGGGGACTGCCTGGACGCCGGCGAACGGCAGCGGGCCCGCCGCATGCAGCGCGCCGTCGACCGCCGGCGCTACCGCGCCGCGCACTGTGCGCTGCGGCACCTGCTCGCCGCCTACACCGGCGAGGAACCCGCCGCGCTGACCTTCCACCGCTTCTGCCCGCGGTGCGGACCGGCCGTGCACGGCAAACCCGTGTGGGCCGCGTACTCCGGCCGGGTCGCGCTCGACGTCAGCCTGAGCCACAGCGAGGAGACCGCGATCGTCGCCCTGTGCCGCCCGCCGCTCGTCGTGGGAGTGGACGTGGAGCGCGTCCGGGAGGGGGTGAACTGGTCCGCGGTGCTCTCCGGGGCCGTCGACGGGACCGTCCGCACGGACCTCGAGGGCACCCAGGCGTGGACCCGCCTGGAGGCCGTCGGGAAGGCCGCCGGGACCGGCGTCGTCGATCCGCCCCGCCTGGGCGCCGAGGGGACCGGCGGGTGGGCGGAGGCCACGGTGCCCGGGGTGCAGGGCCTGTGGCTGGTCCGCGCCCTCCAGGCGCCCGAGGGGTTCGCCGCCTCGCTCGCCGTCAACGACCGGCCCGCCGGCGACGTCGCGGCACTGGCGTGGAGCTGCGAGCCGGGGTGCCCGGGGACGCCTGTCAGGAACTCCCCCGACTGCAACGAGCCGTCCTGATCACGAAGCTGGAGACAGGCGCCCGGCGAAGGTCCGGGCACCCGGCGACCGGGAGGGGAACTTGATGACGTGGCTGCGCGACTGGTCGCACGGCGAGGACGCGGTGGTGCGCGTGCTCTGCCTCCCGCCCGCCGGGGCGGCGGCTCACGTCTACCGCTCCTGGGCGGGGCTGCTGCCCCGGGAGATCGGCGTCGTCGCCGCCGAGCTGCCCGGGCACGGCTCCCGGCTCGGAGAGCCCCTGCTGACCACGATGGACGCGGTCCTCGGCCCGCTGTGCGAGGAGGCGGCCGCACTGATGGACCGGCCCCTGGTGGTCTTCGGACACAGCATGGGGGCGACCCTGGGGGCCGAACTGTGCCGGGCCCTGCGCCGGGAGACGGGCCGCACGCCGCAGATGCTGATCGCAGCGGCCTGCGAGGCCCCGCGCGCCGCCCCCCGCAAGGACTACACGCCGTGGCTCACCGAGCAGGGCGCGCTCGACTTCCTGACCCGCATGGGCGGCACCCCCCGGGAACTGCTCGCCAACGACGAGTACCTGGGCATGATCCTGCCCGTCCTGCGGGCCGACCTGACCCTGCTGGCCGGGCCCCGCCCGGAGGACGACCGGCCGCTCGACTGCCCGGTGCGGGTCTACCTGGGCGAGCACGACACCGGTGTGCAGCCGCACCGGGCCGTCGGCTGGAAGGCGGAGAGCAACGGGGACCACGCGGTCCACACGTTCCCCGCCGGCCACTTCTTCGTGCAGGAACGCACGCACGACGTGCTGGCCCGGCTGCGCGCCGACCTGACGCCCCTGCTGCACGGCCCGCCGGTCGCCGTCCCGCGGACGTGAACCACCGGCACCCGCTCCACCCACACCGCGACACCCGACCAGCCACCGAAGGGCGAGGCAACGCATGCGACCGGCAACGCTGACCGCAGAACAACGGGAACTGCTCGACCGCCTGATCAGCCGACAGGTGCCGGACGCCGGGGCCCACCGCATCACCGCCCACCGGGGCGACCGCACCGCGATGCCGCTGTCCCCGGCGCAGCAGCGCATCTGGTTCTTCAGCACGCTGCAGCCGCTGGCGACCGTCTACAACGTGGCCGGAGCCGCCCGGTTCCGGGGCCGGCTCGACGCGGAGCTGCTGCGGCGCTGCCTGGCCGAGACGGTCGAGCGGCACGAGATCCTGCGCACCACCTACCACCAGGCCGGCGGGCAGCCGGTGCAGCGGGTCGACCCGTTCACCGGCCTGGACCTGCCGCTCGTCGACCTGACCGGCCTGCCGGCCGGCGAACGCGAGGCGGAGGCCCGGCGGCGCTGCCAGGAGCAGACCGACCTGCCCTTCGACCTCGAACGCGACCTGATGCTGCGCCCCGTGCTGCTGCGCCTCGCCGACGACGAGCACCTGCTGCTGATCGTCCAGCACCACATCGCCACCGACGGCTGGTCGCTCAACATCCTCCTGCGCGAACTGGGCGACCGCTACGGCGCCCGCCTGCGGGGCGAGGAGCCGCGGCTGCCCGACCTGCCCGTCCAGTACGGGGACTTCGCCGTCTGGCAGCGCGACCACCTGGAGGAGACGGTCGTCCCGCGCCAGCTCGACTACTGGCGCGAGCGGCTCGCCGACACCCGCCTGGTGGACATCGCCACCGGCCTGCCCCGCCCCGCCGAACTCAGCTGGAACGGCGGGACCCTGCGGTACCGGATCGACCCGCAGACGGTACGGCGGATCACCGCACTGGCGGAGGCGGAGCAGGCCACCCCGTACATGGCGCTGATCGCCGCCCAGTCCGTCGTCCTGTCCCGCTGGAGCGGCCAGGACGACATCGTGATCGGCGGCGCGGTGGCCGGCCGCCGTCACGCCGAACTCGAGGACCTCGCGGGCTGCTTCGTCAACGAGCTGGTCATGCGCATGGACACCTCCGGTTCGCCGACCTACCGCGCACTGCTGCGGCAGGCCAAGGAGGTCTGCCTCGGCGCGTACGACCACCAGGACGTCCCCTTCGAGCGGATCGTCGAGGTGGTCGCACCGGAGCGGGACGCGCTCGCCCGCGTCCCGCTCGTCCGCCACCAGCTCGGCTTCCACAACGAGCCGCGGCGACACGTGACCCTGCCCGGGCTCACCTACACCATCGAGCCCCTCAGCACCGGCACCGCGCGCTTCGACCTGGAGGTCGACCTGTCGCCGGACGACGACGGCGGCATCAGCGGCGTCGTCTACTTCTCCACGGACGTCCTCACCGAGGAGATCGTGCTGGGGATGCTCGACTCGCTGCGGACCGTCCTGGACCGCGCCGGCCGGAACCCCGACGCCCCGGTGACCGAACTGCCCGTCGTCGGCACGCGCGCCCTCGCGACGCTGCGGGACGCGGACCCCGCCCCGGACCCCGGCGCGGAGCCCGCCGACGACGGCGCCGCGACGGTCACCGCCCTGTTCGAGGAGCGGGCCCGCAGCCAACCGGACTCCGTGGCCGTCCGGCACGGGGACACCGAGCTGACGTACCGCGAACTCGACCGGGCCGCCAACCGGCTCTCCTGGCGGCTGCGCGACCTCGCGGTGACCGCCGGGGCGCCCGTCGCCGTCTGCCTGCCGCCCTCCGGGGCACTGCTCACCGCCCTCCTCGGCGTCCTGAAGGCCGGCGGCGCGGCCGTGCCGCTGCACCCGGACCACCCGGTCGCGGAGATCAACGACGTCCTCCTGGACTGCAACGCCGACCTGGTGCTGACCCTCGGCGACGGGCCCGACGGACTCGACCCGATGGTGCGGTCCGTCGACGTGGGCGCCGACCTGACGCAGTGGCCCGCCGACCGGCCCGCGGCCGCCCCCGAGCCCGGACGTCCGGCGTTCGTCAACTACCCGTCCGCGGCCGACGGGCAGCCCCGCGGCATGGTCAACAGCCACCGGGCCGTGGCCCACCGGCTGGGCCTGGAGGCGCGGGCCCTCCTCGCGGCGCACGGCCAGGACGGCGCGGACGCCTCCGTGCTGGTGGTCCCCACCGCCTTCGACCTCTCCCCGTGGCACCTGCTGGGGCCCCTCGTCGCCGGCCTGCGCCTGGTGACCGCGCCCGGCGGCAGCACCCCGGCGGACCTCGCCGGCACCCTGACCGCCACCGCCGCCACCACCCTGTGCTGCACCCCCTCCGTCCTCTCCGGCATCCTCGCCGCCACCGCCGCCCTGCCGTCCCTGCGCCAGGTCCGCTGCGCCGGCGAGCACACCTGGCCCCACCTCGCCGCGCGGCTGCGGGCCGCCGCACCCGGGAGCCGGCTGCTGGCCGTGCACGGCCCGGCCCACGCGGCGCTCGACGTCGTCGTCCAGCCGGTGTCCGACCACTACCGGCCGGGCAGCTTCTCCTGCGCCGGACCGGACGACACAGCCGCCGTGGTGCGCGTCCTGGACGACCACGGGCTGCCGGTCCCGGGCGCGGTCCCCGGCGAACTGTGCCTGGGCGGGGCGCCCCTGCCCGAGGGCCACCTGGGCAGGCCGCACGAGAGGCGCGACCTGTTCACCGAGGACCCGCTGCGGCCCGGCGAGCGCCTGCTGCGCACCGGCCTGCGGGCCCGCCTGCTGCCCGACGGCGTCCTCGACCTCCTCGACGGCGAACTGCGCGTGCGCACGCACCGGGTGGAGACCACCGAGATCCGGTCGGTGCTGCAGGGCTGCTCCGACGTGGAGCGCGCGCTGGTGACCGCACGGCCCGCGGAGACCGACGGCGGCGACGGGGACCCCGGTCTCGTCGCCCACGTCCTGCCGCGCGGCACCGCCGACGGCGAGGACCAGGAGGACGAGCGGCGCCGGCAGTTCGCGGAGACCTACTCCTCGCGCACCGCGGAGGACGACCCCACGCTGAACGCGGGCGGCTGGAACAGCTCGCAGACGGGGGAGTACCTCACGGCCTCCGAGATGCGCGAATGGGCCGACCTCACCTTCCGCCGCGTCACGGCGCTGCGCCCCGCCCACGTCCTGGAGATCGGCTGCAAGACCGGCGCCCTCCTGTTCCGCCTCGCGCTGCGCTGCGAGACGTACACCGGCACCGACCTCTCCGCGCACGCCCTGCGGCACATCGAGGACCACCGGGACTGGCTCGCCAGCAAGGACGACGCGGTCACCCTCCTCGAGCGGGCCGCCGACGACTTCACCGGGCTGCCCGAGGGCGGCTTCGACACCGTCGTCCTCAACGCGCTCGTCCAGCACTTCCCCGACGAGCGGTACCTGGAGCGTGTCCTGGCGGGGGCGGTCCGCGCGGTCGGCCCCGGCGGTCACGTCTACGTCGGCTCGGTGCGCAGCCTGCCGCTGCTGCGGGCGCTGCACCTGATGCCGCAGCTGGACCTCCTCGACCCCGGCGACCCCGCCGCCCTGGTCCGCGACGGCGTCGCCGCACGCGTCGCCCGGGAGGAGGAACTCGCCCTCGACCCGGCCTGGTTCACCGCGCTGGCCGACCGGCTGCCCGGTGTGGGCGAGGTGTTCGTGCTTCCCCGGGTGGGCCGTCACCGCAACGAGCTCAGCGCCTACCGCTACGACGTCGTCCTGCGCGTCGGCGAGAGCGTCCCGCAGGACGCCGCAGCGACGGTCCTCGACTGGTCCGCCGACCGGCTCACCCCCGACGCCCTCGCCGGACACCTGCGCACCCACGCCCCGCAGCGCGTGCTGCTGCGCTCGGTGCCCGACGCGCGGATCCACGGCCGGCTGCGCGCGCTCGACGCGCTGGACGCGGGCGGGCCGGCTGACGTCGCCGAGGTCACCGCGGCGCTCGCCCCGCGCCCCGCCGAGGCCGGCGGCCCCGCCGACCCCGGCGCGCTGACCGCCGCCGCGGAGAAGGAGGGCTACACCGCCCTGGTGCGGTACGGGTCCGGCGGAACCGGGGGAGACATCGACATCCTCCTCAGCCGTGCCTCCGAGGACGCGCCCGCCGACGGGGGGACGGCCCGGGGAGGCGAGTTCCTGCCCGCGGGCTTCGGCCGCGGCCCCGGCGCGCCGGACGACGCGGACGGACGCGCCCTGGCCAACGACCCGCTGTCCGTCACCAGGGGCCGCCGCACCGTGGCCCGGCTGCGGAACCTGCTCCAGCAGCGGCTGCCCGCGCACGCCGTGCCCGCCCACCTGGTGCTGGTGCCCGGCTTCCCCGTCGGCCGGGACGGAACGGCCGACCCGGGCGCGCTGCCCGGCCCGGACCTCACCGCGGCCGCCGTCGAGGAGCAGCGGGCGCCCACCACCCCGACCGAGTCGAAGCTCGCCGACATCTGGTCCGTCGCCCTCGGGGTGGACGGCGTGGGCGTGCACGACGACTTCTTCGCACTCGGCGGGCACTCCCTGCTCGGCTCCGAGGTGATGGACCGGGTGCGCCAGGAGTACCAGGTCGACGTCCCGCTCGGACTGCTCTTCGAATCGCCGACCGTCGCCGCGGTCGCCGGCTACGTGGACGAACAACTGGCCAGGCCCCAGGAGACCGCCACGCCGATCACGCGGATCGACCGGTCCGCCCTGCGCCGGCGCCGCGCCGGGGAGACCGTCGCCGCCACCACCAAGGAGAACTCGTGACCTCACCGACCCACACCCCCGCCGTGGCCGGCGGCACCGGCGCCCCGGGGCCCGTACCCGCCCTCGCCGCCCTCGCCGCGGTCCTCCACCGCAGCTCCCTCCAAGCGACCGTGCGCCTCGCCTACCGGGACGCGGACAGCGAGGCACTGCTGACCCTCACGGTCTCCGAGGACACCACGATGGCCGAGCTGGCCGCCGACGTGGCCGGGCAGCTGGCCCTCGGAGCCGGGTACGACGGCGCCGTGCCGCAGGCGGACGCGTGGTTCGGCTGGAACACCGACCCGGCGGGCCCGCCCGGCGCCCTCGCCGTCGAGGCGGCACCGGAGGGCCTTCGGGTGCACGCGTCCGGCGGGCGGTCCGCCGAGCGCCTCACCGCGCTGCTGCGCACGGCGGCGGCCGGCGCCGCCACGGCCCCCGGGACACCCGTGCGCGTGCTGCCGCTGACCGACGCCGCGGCCCGCGCCGAGGTGTCCGCGCTGGCGGGCGACGGACGCGCCCCCCAGGCCGCCCGCCCGGTGCACGTCCTGGTCCAGGAACAGGCCGAACGCACCCCCGACGCGCCCGCCGCCGGCTGCGCCGGACGGTCCCTGACGTACCGGCAGCTCACCGCCGCCGCCGACCGCGTCGCGGTCCGGCTCCGGGCGCAGGGGGTGCGGCCCGGCCAGGTCGTCGGCGTGCTCGCCGAGCGGTCCCTCGACCTGGTCGCAGGCCTCCTCGGAGTGCTCAAGACCGGCGCGGCCTACGCCGCCTTCGAGCCGGACACCCCGCGTCAGCGGCTGCACCAGCTGCTGGCCGACACCGGCGCCCGCGTCGTGCTGGCGCAGGAGGGATTCGCGGAACGTCTGCCCGAGGCGACGCGCGTGCTGCCGCTCGCCTCCGGCGCACCGGCGGACACCGCGGCGGAGCGGGTGCTCGCCGACGTGCCGCCCACCGCCGCCGCCTACGTCAGCTTCACCTCCGGCTCGACCGGCGAGCCGAAGGGGGTCCGCGTCCCGCACGCGGCCGTCTCGCGGCTGGTGGTCAGGCCCGACTGGGCCGAGTTCCGCCCCTCGGACGCCTTCCTGCAGCTCGCGCCGGTGGCCTTCGACGCCTCCACCCTGGAGCTGTGGGCCCCCCTGGTCAACGGCGGCCGGCTGGTCGTGCACCCGGCGGGGCCGCTCTCCACCGAGCAGCTCGCCGCCACGCTGGTGGAGGAGAAGGTCACGGTCGCGTGGATGACCGCGGGCCTCTTCCACCAGATGGTCACCCAGCACCCGGAGGCCTTCGCCGGACTGCGCCACGTGCTGGCCGGCGGCGACGTCGTCTCCGCCACGCACGTGCGCAGCCTGCTCGAGGCCCACCCCGGGCTGCTCTTCACCAACGGCTACGGGCCCACCGAGAACACCACGTTCACCGCCTGCTGGACCTCCGGCGAGGCGCCGCGGGGCAACGCCGTTCCCCTCGGGCGGCCCATCGGCGGCACCCGCGCCGTGGTGCTGGACGCGGACGGTCAGCCGGTGCCCGTCGGCGTCCCCGGCGAGCTGTACGCCGGAGGCGAGGGACTGGCGCACGGGTACCTGAACCGCCCGTCCGCCACCGCGGACAGCTTCGTGCCGGACCCGGACGCGCCGGTCCCCGGCGCCCGCCTCTACCGCACCGGCGACCTGGTGCGCCGGCTCGAGGACGGCACCCTGGAGTTCCTCGGCCGCGCCGACCGGCAGGTGAAGATCCAGGGCTACCGGGTGGAGCCCGGCGAGATCGAGGAGACGCTGGGCGGACACGAGGACGTGCGGCAGGCCGTCGTGGTCGTCCAGGGAGACGGGGCGGGCGGCAAGCGCCTGCTGGCCTACGTCACCGCGGAACGGCCGGAGGACGACAACCCGGCCGCCCTCGGTCGGCGGCTGCGGGAATGGGTCCGCGGTGAGCTGCCCGCCTACATGGTGCCCTGGGCCATCCTCGCCCTGCCCGAACTGCCGCTGAACCGCAACGGGAAGGTGGACCGCTCCGAGCTCCCGGCCGCCCGCCGGGCGCCGCGCGCCCTCACCACCGAGTACGTCGCCCCCCGCACGGCCACCGAGGACGCCATGGCCGAGGAGTGGGCGGACCTGCTCGGCGTCGAACCCGTCGGCACCGACGACGACTTCTTCGAACTGGGCGGGCACTCGCTGATCGCGGCCGACCTGCTCTCCCGCCTCCAGGACCGCTTCTCGGTGGAGCTGTCCGCCCGCTCCCTGTACCTGCGGCCCACGGTCGCGGAACTGTCCGAGGAGCTCGACGGCCGCCAGGCCGCCTGAGACCGGACCACGCCCACAGGCCGGACCGCCCGCCGCCACGACGAGGAGAACCACCCGACATGAGGCTCACCCAGCCCGCGCCGCCCGAGAGCGTCGACCTCGACGCCGTCGACCTGACCGACCCCCTGCTGTACGCCCACGGGGATCCGCACTCGATCTGGAACGCCATGCGCCACCGCGACCCCGTGCGCTGGCAACAGGTCGACGAGACCCGCGGGTTCTGGTCCGTCACCAAGTTCGAGGACGCCGACCTGGTCCTGCGCGACCACACCCTCTTCACCTCCCAGCGCGGCACCATGCTCTTCCTCCTCGGCAAGGAGGACCCGGCGCGCGGCCGCCAGATGGCCGCCACCGACCCGCCGCGCCACACCCGGATGCGCGAACCCATGCAGCGCGCCCTCACCAACAAGCAGGTGGAGAAGTACCGGGAGGCGGTCACCACCGAGGTGCACCGGCTGCTCACGCCCGCCCTCGGCGGTGAGCCCTTCGACTTCGCCGAGGCCATGATGTCCCTGCCGATGGCGACGGCCGGCACCATGATGGGCCTGCCGCGCGAGGACTGGACCCGGCTCACCCGGCTGACCACGATGTCGATCGCCCCCGACGACCCGGAGTTCGCGGAGGCGGGCGGGGCGAACGCCACCCTGCAGCTGGCCCACCGCGAGCTGTTCGCCTACTTCCACGACATCCTGCGCGAGAGGCGCGACAACCTCGGCGACGACCTCATCAGCCTGCTCATGGGCATGGAGATCGACGGGCGCAGGCTCGAGACCGGCGCGATCCTGTCCAACTGCTACAGCCTGATCCTGGGCGCCAACGTCACCACCCCCTTCGTGCCGACCGGAGCCATGGCCGAGGTCGTGGGAACCCCCGTCCTCGACGCCTGGCGCAGCGACCCCAAGCTGCTCAACACCGGTGTCGACGAGGCCCTGCGCTGGTCCTCCCCGGCCAACCATTTCATGCGCTACGCGCTCCAGGACGTCGAACTGCGCGGCAGGAGGATCCGGGCCGGGGACGCCGTGGTCGTCTGGCTCGGCTCGGCCAACCGCGACGAGGAGGCCTTCGCCTCGCCGTTCACCTTCGACATCACGCGCAAGCCCAACCGGCACGTCGCCTTCGGCAGCGGAGCCCACTACTGCGTGGGTCACACCGTCGCGCGGATGAGCCTCAAGATCCTTTTCACCGAACTCTTCCAGAGCTTCGACGACTTCCAGCTCGCCGGCGAGATCGAGCACCTCCACTCCAACTTCGTCGCCGGCGTCAAGCACATGCCGATGGTCATGAAGATCCGTGACGCGGCGGTCGAGCGCTACGCGGAGCTGGCCCGATGAGCAACAACCGCTGGTTCCTGCGCGAGCCCTCCGCCGAGAGCGCCGTCCGCCTGTTCTGCCTGCCGTACTCCGGCTGCGGGGCGAGCATGTACCGCAAGTGGCCCCGCTTCCTCGGGGACGTGGAGATCGTCCCCGTCCAGCTGCCCGGCCGGGAGAACCGCTTCCGGGAGGAGTCCTACACCACCTACGAGGCCCTGGCCGACGACCTGGTGGAGGTGCTGCGCCCCTACCTGGACCGGCCCTTCGGGATCTTCGGCCACTGCGGCTCGGCGCTGCCGGGCTACGAGACGGCGGTCCGGCTCCTGGAACGCGGCTACCCCACCCCGGCGCGGCTGTTCGTCTCCTCGCAGATCGCCCCGCACGATGGTCCGCACGGCCGTTTCCTGCAGATGTCGGACGCCGAACTGGCCGAGGAGGTGCACACGCTGATCGTCGAACTCGGGGGGACACCGCGACCCGACCTGGTGGAGCTCAGCCTGGAGATCCTCCGCGCGGACGTGGAGACCAACAAGCGCTACCACCCGCAGAAGCCCGTCCGGCTGCCGTGCCCGATCACCGCGCTCGGCTGGGACGAGGACGTCGAGGTGGACCACCGCCTGATGGGCTCCTGGGCCGACTGCGGCGAGACCACCTTCCGGGTGCTGCACGGGCCGCACTACCGCTTCATGGAGGCGCCGGACGACCTGATGGACGCCTTCACCGCGGACCTGACCAGCTGACCGTCCCGGACACCGGGACCATCGCAACGAGGGAGAACAATGAAGCGTCTTGAGGGCCGTACCGCCGTGGTCACCGGGGCGGGCAGCGGCATCGGCCTGGCGGCCGTGCGCCGTCTGGCCGCGGAGGGCGCGCACGTGGTGTGCGGGGACGTCGACGCGAGTTCCGGCAAGGCCGCCGCGGACGAGGTGGGGGGCCTGTTCGTGCAGGTGGACGTCACCGATCCGGAGCAGGTGGAGGCGCTGTTCCGCACGGCGTTCGAGACGTACGGGTCGGTGGACGTGGCGTTCAACAACGCGGGCATCTCGCCGCCGGACGACGACTCCATCCTGGACACCGGCCTGGAGGCGTGGAAGCGGGTCCAGGAGGTCAACCTGACCTCGGTGTTCCTGTGCTGCAAGGCCGCCATCCCCTACATGCGGCGCCAGGGGAAGGGGTCGATCATCAACACGGCGTCCTTCGTCGCCCGGATGGGCGCGGCCACCTCGCAGATCTCCTACACCGCCTCCAAGGGCGGCGTGCTGGCGATGTCCCGGGAACTGGGCGTGCAGTTCGCCCGCGAGGGCATCCGCGTCAACGCCCTGTGCCCGGGGCCGGTCAACACCCCGCTCCTGCGGGAGCTGTTCGCCAAGGACCCCGAGCGGGCCGCGCGCCGGCTCGTGCACATCCCCGTCGGCCGGTTCGCGGAGCCCGAGGAGATCGCCGCCGCCGTGGCCTTCCTCGCCAGCGACGACTCCTCCTTCGTCAACGCCACCGACTTCCTCGTCGACGGCGGCCTCACCGGCGCGTACGTCACCCCCCTGTAGCCCGCCGCCCGCCCCCCCGTTCCTCCCCGGAGAACCGCACATGTCCCGTACCGACACCCCGCCCACCTTCGACGAGCGCGCCACCCTGGTGACGTTCCTCGACTACACCCGCGCCACCGTCCACGCCAAGTGCGAAGGCCTCGCGGACGAGGACGCCCGCAAGGCCCCGCTGCCCGGTTCCCCGCTGATGTCGGTGGCCGGCGTGGTCAGTCACGTGCGCTGGGTCGAGTACTACTGGCTCGACGTCATGTTCCTGGGAGGGGAGGACATCCTCCCGGGAACCGAGGAGGACCCCGACAAGGACTTCCGGGTCGACGAGGACATGCCGCTCACCCGGCTCCTCGCCCTCTACGAGGACCAGTGCGCCCGGCACCGGGA
This sequence comes from Streptomyces fragilis, assembly GCF_003112515.1. GTDB lineage: Bacteria > Actinomycetota > Actinomycetes > Streptomycetales > Streptomycetaceae > Streptomyces > Streptomyces fragilis. The sequence goes on from NZ_BEVZ01000002.1 coordinate 683,718, forward strand.
GCTGGTCGCCGGCCTCGACCTGGAGGCCACCGCCGCGCGGCCCATCAGCGACGGACGGCACGTCACCCTCCGCTGGGTCCTGCTGCACCTGATCGAGGAGATCGCCCGGCACAACGGGCACATCGACATCCTGCGTGAACTGGCGGACGGGGTCACCGGCGCCTGACAGGGACCGAACCGTTGCCGACCACCCCGGAACCCCCGCGAGGCCTCACCCAGGAGACGCCCATGACGACGGTCCAGCACCTGAGAGCGCCGGGCGCGGGCCCCGGGGCGCTGCCGGACGCGCCCCTCACCGGGGACCGGGCCCGGCGCATCCGGCGCCGTCTGGAACGGCTGATCGGCACCCCGGCGACCGAGTACAACAGCCTGCTCCCGCTGCGCAACGGCGACGAGATCTTCTCCGCGATGCTGTCGGGCATCCGGGCGGCCCGCAGCACCGTCGACCTGATGACCTTCGTGTACTGGAAGGGGGCCATAGCGCGCGAGTTCGCGGAGGCCCTCGCCGACCGGGCGCGCGCCGGGGTCCGGGTCCGGCTGCTGCTCGACGGCTTCGGCAGCCGGCTCATCGAGCGCCGGCTGCTCGCCGTGATGTCCGAGGCGGGCGTCGAGGTGGCCTGGTTCCGCAGGCCGCTGTGGCTGTCCCCGTTCAAGCAGAACCACCGCTGCCACCGCAAGGTGCTCGTCATCGACGAGACGACGGCCTTCACCGGCGGCGTGGGCATCGCCGAGGAGTGGGCCGGCGACGCCCGTCACGAGACCGAATGGCGCGAGACGCACTTCCGGGTGCGCGGACCGGCGGTGGACGGCATCGCCGCGGCCTTCACCCAGAACTGGGCCGAGTGCCACGGCGGCCTGTTCGACGACCGGGACGGCTTCACCGAGCACCGGCCGGAGGGCGACGCGGTCGTCCAGGTGGTGCGCGGTTCGGCGAGCGTCGGCTGGCAGGACATGAAGACGCTGCTGCGCGTGGTGCTCGAGTCGGCCGAGAGCCGCATCCGCCTGGCCACCGCGTACTTCGCTCCCGACGCGGACTTCGCCGCCCTGCTCGGGGCCGCCGCGCGACGCGGCGTCGAGGTGGAACTGCTCGTCCCCGGCCGGCACACGGACAAGCCGGTGTGCCGGCTGGCGGGCCGCCGCCTGTACGCGGGTCTCCTCGACGCGGGCGTGCGGATCTGGGAGTACCGGCCGACGATGATGCACGCCAAGGTGCTCACCGTGGACGGCGTGCTGTCCCTCGTCGGATCGGGCAACTTCAACCGCCGCTCCCTCGACCACGACGAGGAGATCATGCTCGCGGTGCTGGACGAGGAACTCGCCGCCACCCTCGACGGCCACTTCGAGCAGGACCTGACGGTCAGCGAGGCCGTCGACCCGCGCACCTGGGCGGCGCGCCCGGCGCTGTGGCGGCTGCAGGAGGCCGCCGTCGTCCCCATCCGCCGGTTCCTGTGAAACCCGCCCGTTGTGAAACCCGCCCGCGGCTCAGCCGGGGAGCCTCGGCCGAGCCGCGGGCGCGCCGCAGCCGCGGCTCAGCCGAGCCGGTCGAGTGCGTTGCCGAGGATCCGCCCGGCGATGCCGTCGCGCAGTGAGGCGGCGGGGGAGCTGGCCGGCTTGCGCTCGGCCTGGTCGCGGAAACAGGCGAGGAACTCCTCCGCGATGCCCAGGCGGGGGTGGTGACGCAGCACCTCCGCCTTGAAGGACGCGGAGAAGTCGTCCGTGTACCGCCCGGAGATGTCCAGGCTGGTGGAGCGCTCGAGCAGGTGACCCTCGGGGTCCGCCACCACGTCGACCACGGGGAGCATGTGGCTCAGGACCACCTCCACCAGCCGCCGCCGGCGTTCCACGGGCCAGCCCGCTCCCGCCGCGAACACCCACGCCACGTGTCCGGAGGCGTCGTCGAAACCCAGCGTGTGGTTGTCGAACTCCGGCACCAGCGCTATGTCGTGGAACATCGCCCCCACGTACAGCAGCTCCGGGTCGAACTCTATGCCCTGCTCGGTGCCGTAGGCGGCCGCCCAGACGTAGGACCGCAGGCAATGGTTCAGGAGCGCCGGCGAGCAGTAGGCGGCGGCCACCTCCAGGGCGGCGGCGCACGCGGGACCGTCGGGCGTCTTGAGCGCGTCGGGAGTCATGCCGACGAGTATGTCCGACGCGCTCCGCGCCCCGTGCCCCGCGCCCCGCGGCCGGGTCAGGTCCGGGAGGCGCGGGCGAGCTCCGCGATCGTGGACGGTCCCACGCGGCAGCAGCCGCCGACCAGCCGTGCACCGGCCGCACGCCACCCGGTGACCGCCGCCGGGTCGAACGCGGAGCCTCCCCGCCAGCCGCGCCCCGCCGCGTCCCAGGTCTCGCCGCTGTTCGGGTACGCCACCACCGGCTTGCCCGTCACCCGCGCCGCGGTCCGCACCGCCTGGGCCACGTCGGCGGGCGCGCAGCAGTTGACGCCCACCGCCACCACCTCCGCCGCGTCCGCGGCGAGCGCGAAGGCCTCCTCCAGCGGCTGTCCGGCCCGGGTGCGGCCGCCGTCGACGGTGTACGACAGCCAGGCCGGCACGCCCAGCCCCCGCACCGCCCGCAGCAGCGCCCGCGCCTCGTCGGTGTCCGGCACCGTCTCCAGGGCCAGGACGTCCGGTCCGGCCGCGGCCAGCACCTCCAGCCGCGGCCGGTGGAAGCGCTCCAGCTCGCCGACGGTGAGCCCGTACCGCCCCCGGTACTCGGACCCGTCGGCGAGCATCGCCCCGTAGGGCCCGGCGGAGGCGGCGACGTACAGTGCGCGCCGCACGCCGCCCGCCCGGGCGCGCCGCGCCGCCTCCCGGGCCAGCGCGACGCTCAGGGCCATCAGTTCGGCCGCCCGCCCCGCGCCGGTGCCGCGCCGCGCGAAGCCCTCGAAGGTGGCCTGGTAGCTCGCGGTGATCGCGACGTCCGCCCCGGCCGTGAAGTAGGCCAGGTGCGCCTCGGTGACCGCCTCGGGCCGCTCGGCGAGCAGGCGGGCGGACCACAGGGCGTCGCTCAGGTCGTGTCCCGCCGCCTCCAGCTGGTTGGACAGCCCGCCGTCCAGCACCGGACCGGGGGGCGAGGTCAGCGCGTCGGCGAAGGGGACGTCCGGGATGCCGGTCATACCGCCGAGCCTACGACCCGAGATCCGTCATCCCGTCCTTGACGGCCTCGTTGTTGCGCACCGCCTCGGTGTCCTCCTTGACCGTCGTCTCGTCGTGGCTCTTGCCGTTCTTCGGCACGCCGTCGCGGGCGGCGCCGCTCCTGGCCGCGTGCCGGGCGTGGGCGCGCAGCAGGCGGCCGCCGACGTCCTCCGGCGGCAGGAACCGGGACCAGCGCTCGGGGAACTCCGACGGGGTGTGCGCCTCGTCGTCGGGCGCGAGCGACCCCGCGGTGCGTGCCACGTAGTCGACGATCTGCGCCTTCCGCAGCCGCTCGTTCGCCTCACGGGCGGCTGCGGTCGCCGCGGCCGGCCAGACGCGGTCGATGGCCGCGTTGACCGCCGCGCCCACCAGGACCGCGAAGGCCGACACGCCGATCCACAGCAGGATCGCCACCGGCGCGGCGAGCGAGCCGTAGATCGTCGGCCCCTCGATGGTCGAGGTCAGGTACAGCCGCAGCAGCACGCTGCCCAGCACCCACATGGCCAGCGCCACCAGCGCGCCCGGGATGTCCTCCATCCACGGCGAACGCACCGGCACCGACACGTGGTACAGCGTCGTCAGGAAGACCACGGACAGGACCATCACGACCGGCCAGTACAGCAGCTGCACCAGGGACTCCGACCACGGCAGCACCCGCATCACCACGTCGGGTCCGGCCACCATCAGCGGCAGCGCCACCGACCCGATCAGCAGCGCCACGATGAACAGCAGGAACGCCATCAGCCGGGTCCGGACGATGCCGCGCACCCCGTCCAGGCCGTACATCACGGTGATGGTGTCGACGAAGACGTTGACCGCCCGGGAGCCGGACCACAGGGCGAGCAGGAAACCGAGCGAGATGACGTCGGGCCGGCCGCCGGAGGTCACGTCGTCGAGGATCGGCTTGGCGATCCCGGTGACGCCGCGGTCGGTGAGGACCCTGCGGGATGCCTCCAGGATGTTGTGCTCCACCCCCTCGATCGTCTGCGCACCGGTCCAGGCGTCCACGTACCCGAGCAGACCCACCAGGCTGAGCAGCAGCGGCGGCACCGAGAGCAGGGTGAAGAAGGCCGCCTCGGCGGCCAGGCCGAGGATGCGGTACTCCATGCACGAGTTGACGGTGTCCTTCAGCAGGAGCCAGGCCGTCCGGCGCTTGGAGACGTTGCGGTAGAGGACGCGGGCCCGGTGGAGGCGGCCGCCGGAGGGCTCGTCGGTGTTTTCGCTTGCTGCCTGCACGGGGTAAAGGTAACGGCAGCGCGGCGCGTCCCTGACATTCCCGGGTGGCCGAGATCACCGCGCGGCGGACGACCGGACGGGACGGCCCCTGTGATCGCCGGGCCCGGCAGGGTAGGTTCCGGCCCATGCCGGCAACGCACACCGTGACCAATCAGCCGCCGCCCCTGGCCGGGTACGACGTCTACAGCGCGGACCGCGCGCTCACCGAGGCCGTGGAGAGGCACCTCGCCCCCGAGCTGCTCGACGAGGCCCGTACGGAGCTCTCCGGCCTCGGCCGCAGCGCCGGGTCGTCCCAGGTGCAGGACTGGGGACGGCTGGCCAACGAGAACCCGCCCACGCTGCGCACCCACGACCGCTACGGGCACCGCGTCGACGAGGTCGAGTTCCACCCGTCCTGGTACCAGCTGATGCGCAAGGCGGTCTCCGCGCGGCTCACCGCCGCCTGGTCCCGTCCCGGCGGACACGTGCGGCGGGCGGCCGGGTTCCTGGTGTGGTCGCAGGTCGAGGCCGGGCACGGCTGCCCGATCTCGATGACCCACGCCGCGGTCCCCGCCCTGCGCGCCGACCCCGCGCTGGCCGCCGAGTGGGAGCCCCGCCTCACCTCCACCCTCTACGACCCGGCGCTCGCCCCCGCCGCGGAGAAGCCCGGCGCCATCTTCGGCATGGGCATGACGGAGAAGCAGGGCGGCAGCGACGTCCGCGCCAACACCACCCTCGCCCGGCCGCTGGCCGAGGACGGCGCCTACGAGCTGACCGGCCACAAGTGGTTCTGCTCCGCGCCGATGTCCGACGGCTTCCTGGTGCTGGCGCAGACCGGCGAGGGCCCCACCTGCTTCCTGCTGCCGCGCGTCCTCGCGGACGGCACCCGCAACGTCTTCCGCATCCAGCGGCTCAAGGACAAGCTGGGCAACCGCTCCAACGCCTCCGCCGAGGTCGAGTTCGACGGCACCTGGGCGCGCCGCGTCGGCGAGGAGGGCCGGGGGGTGCGCACCATCATCGAGATGGTCGCGGCCACCCGGCTGGACTGCGTGCTCGGCTCCGCGGCCCTGATGCGGCAGGCCGTCGCCCAGGCCGTGCACCACGCCGGCCACCGCGAGGCGTTCGGCGGCCTGCTCGTCGACAAGCCGCTGATGCGCAACGTGCTGGCCGACCTGGCCCTGGAGTCCGAGGCCGCCACCACCCTGGGGCTGCGGCTCGCCGCCGCCTACGACGCCGTCCAGGACCGGGGCGACGAGGGTGAGCGCGCCCTGCTGCGGCTGGCGGTGCCGGCGGCCAAGTACTGGGTGACCAAGCGGTGCACCCCGCTGGTGGCCGAGGCCGCCGAGTGCCTGGGCGGCAACGGCTACGTCGAGGAGTCCGGCATGCCGCGGCTGCTGCGCGAGTCCCCGCTCAACTCGGTGTGGGAGGGCGCCGGCAACGTGCAGGCGCTGGACGTGCTGCGTGCGCTGCGCCGGGAGCCGGGGGCGCTGGACGCCTTCCTGCGCGAGGTGGGACAGGCGCGCGGCGCCGACCACCGGCTGGACGCGGCGATCAAGCAGCTGCTCACCGAACTCGCCGACATGGAGGGCGCCGAGGCGCGGGCCCGGCGGGTCGTCGAGCGGATCGCCCTGGTCCTGCAGGGCTCGCTGCTGGTGCGGTTCGCGCCGCCGGAGGTCGCCGACCTGTTCTGCGCCTCCCGGCTCGGCGGGGACTGGGGCAACGCGTTCGGCACCCTGCCGCACTCGCCGCACCTCGCCGAGGTCGTGGAGCGGGCCCGCCCGGTGGCCTGAGCCTCCGTCGGCGGGCGGGCGGGTGGCGCCGCGTCGGCCCGTCGGCGGGCGGGTGACACCGTATCGGCCCGCCGCCCGTCGGGCGCAGGCCCGCGGTCCGGTGGCCGTCAGCCGGCGGCCCGCAGCACGATGTCGCCGTTGTCGGAGCGCACGTCCAGCCGGTGGGCGCCCTCGGGGTCGGTGGCCAGCTCGGTGGTGACGTCGCCGTTGTCCGCCTCGGCGTCGACCCGGTAGGCGGTGCCCCGCGGCACCTCCATCGTCACGTCGCCGTTCGAGGAGGAGGCGCCGGCGCGGCGCGGCGCGGCGTCGAAGACCAGCCGGACGTCGCCGTTGTCGGAGACGACCTTCACCTGCGAGGAGGTCAGGCCGGTGGCCCGCAGGTCACCGTTGTCGCCCTCCAGGGTGAGCGGACCGGTGGAACCGGCCACCTCCACGTCGCCGTTGTCCGTCTCGATGCGCAGGGCGGTGCCGAAGCCCTCGGCCTTGATGTCGCCGTTGTCGCCGCTGACGGTCAGCCGCGTGTCCCGGGGGACCAGCACCTCGTAGCGGGCCGAGCAGTTCCCGGCCAGCAGGCCGCAGTCGGTCCTCAGCTCCAGCCGGTCGCCGTCCATCTCCCAGGAGGCCTCCGGGTCGCCGATCAGCGCCCGGCCGGCGAACCACCGGGTCACCTCGATCCTCTCGACGTCCGCCGGGCGCACCGCGAGGTCGCCGTTGTCGGTGTCGATGGTCAGGGGGCCCGTCGTCGCCGCGAAGGACCGCTTCTCCGGCTTCGCGTCGTCCAGGTCGGCACCGCAGCCGCTCAGGGCCGCCAGCGCGAGGACGGCGCCGGCGCTCACCAGGGTGACACGGGCGGTGCGGTTGACTGCGGCCACGGGGGCCTCCGTTCGGGTCGGGCGGGGCGTTCACGTCGACGTGTCGCGACGCGTTACTCACGCTTCCGACGCTACGGAGCGGGGCGCGCCGTCACGATCCGGTGCGCCCCCTTCGTCGTACGGGGGCTGTCCCTACCTCCGCCCCTCGCAGACCCACTCCAGGCCGCCGCGCAGGTGGGCGAGGAAGGCGGGGTCCGCGTACGCCGCGGAGTCGTGGCCCAGGGCCGTGAAGAAGACGCGCCCGCGGCCCTGGCGGTGGTGCCAGGCCAGCGGGTGACGGTCCTCGCCGCCCCGGAGCAGGACGGCGACCTCGGCCGGGTCCGGGACCGGGTCGAAGTCGTACCACTCGTCGCTCCACGTCCACTCGGCCGGCAGGTGGGCCGTCGCCGGGTGCGCGTGGTCCTCGACCAGGACCACGCCGGTGCCGAACGGGGGATGACCGGCGAACCGCGACCGCTGCAACTCGCCCGTGTACCAGGGCCAGTTCTCCTCGGTGCAGGCCGCCGAGTGCAGGCCGGCGAAGCCGGTCCCGGACTCCACCGCGGCGGCCAGCGCGGCGCGGCCGGCGTCGGTGAGGATGTCGCCGGAGGTGCAGAGGAACACCACCGCCGCGTACGGCGTCAGGTCGCCCTCCAGGGCGGCCGGATCCTCGGTGGCGTCCACGGTGAAGCCGTCGAGGCCGCCGACCGCGGCCAGCGCGGCGGGGATCGAGTCGTGGCGGTAGTCGGTGGTGCGGGTGTGGACCAGCAGGCGGCGCGTCATGGCGACACGGTAGGCCGTACCGCGCGCCCACCGGCGGGCGGGAGGGGGATCGGCCGCGCCCGCCGGCGGGCGGGGCGGCTCAGCCGCCCAGGAAGTCGTCGACGAACGCGTTGCGGAAGGCGCGGCGCGGGTCCAGCCGGGCGGCCAGGGCCGCGAAGTCGGCGTGCCGCGCGTAGCGCTCCCGCAGCACCGCTCCGGGCACGGTGAACACCTTGCCCCAGTGCGGGCGGGCGTCGAAGGGCGCCAGCGCCTCCTCGACGCGGCCTATCACGGGCAGCACGGCCGCGGTGTCGTCCACCCAGGTGAAGTGCAGGGCGACGCTGTCCCGGTCGTAGGACGGGCTCAGCCACTGCCCGTCACCGGACACCGTGCGGACCTCGCAGATCTGCAGGACGGGAGCCACCTCCTCGCGTATCGCGGCGAGGGCCCGCAGCGCCTCCACGGCGGAGCCGCGCGGCAGCAGGTACTCGGACTGGAGCTCGTCGCCGCTGCTCGGCGTGAACTCGGCCCGGAAGTGCGGCAGCCGCTCGTGCCAGGGGCCGGGAGTGCCCTGGTGCTCGGTGCAGTTGGCCGGCGGCATGCCCGGCACCGGGTGCACCGGCGTGTCGGCCGCGGGCGCCCACCCGAAGTCGAGGGGGCCCCGGTCCGTCCGGTGCTTGACCCAGACCTGCTCGAAGACCGGACGGCGCCAGGTCGTGAACAGGCTGACGCTGTAGGCGGCCCCGGCGACGGCGGTGAAGTCCAGCCCCGCCAGCGGGAGCTCCGTGAAGACCCGCTGCTCGACCTCGAAGGCCGGCTCCAGGTCCAGGGTGAGGGCGGTGACCACGCCCAGGGCGCCCAGCGAGGTGACCACGCCGCCGAAGCGGGCGTCGTCGCGGCCGACCGTGGCCAGCGAGCCGTCGGAGGTGACCAGCTCCACCTCGCGCACCGCCGAGGCCAGCGGGCCGTTGTCCACGCCGGAGCCGTGGGTGCCGGTGGCGACGGACCCGGCCACCGAGATGTGCGGCAGCGAGGCCATGTTGGCCAGCGCCAGACCCCGCGCGTGCACCTCGCGGGCCAGCCGGGCGTAGCGGACCTGGCCGCCGACCCGGACGGTGCGCGCGGCGGTGTCCACCTCGACGTCGGCCGGCAGCGCGTCCAGCGAGAGCAGCAGGCCGTCCGCGCCTGGGTCGGCGATGGTGTTGAAGGAGTGGCCGCTGCCCAGCACCCGCACCCGGCGCGCGCCGGCCACGGTCTCCCGGAGCTCCCCGACCGACGCCGGGCGGGCCGTCGCGGCGGGGGAGAAGACGATGTTGCCGGCCCAGTTGGTGAGGGCGTCGGCGGTGGCGGTGCGGGGCATGCGAGGTTCCTTCGTGCGGGCGCGGGACCGCGTGGAGGGGCGCGGCGCGGGATCCGGCCCTCAGCCTCTCACCCGGGCACGGGAAACCCCTCACCTGGTCCGACGACTGTGAGGTCCCCCACATCGGGGCGGGGGCGGAGGCGTGTCACGGGGACCCGGTACCGCGCCCGCGCCACCGGCGGCATACGGTGAGAAGTCGCGCATGGGAAGGAGAACGGTATGAGCACGGGCACGGGCAGTCGTACCGCGCTGGTCGAGGATCTGATGGAGCGGTTCCCCGGGGTACCGCGGGAAGCCGTGTTCAAGGAGGACCTGCTGCGAGGCGGTGTCGCCTTCGACGCCTCGGCCCTCAGTGACAACGAGGACGGCGAGGTCAAGCCGAAGTCCTACTTCATCTTCTCCTTCGACCACGGCACCCTGCCCGAACTGGGCGAGGCCGCGCTGCGGCGCCCGCCGGAGGAGATCATCCTCACCGGCGGCCCCTACGACCTGCGGCGCACCGTCGTCTCGGTCCGGGTCAACCCGAACTCGCCGTACCGGGTCGCCGCCGACGAGCACGGCGTGCTGGGCCTCTACCTCGACGGCAAGCGGATCGCCGACGTCGGCGTACCGCCGATGCCCGAGTACTACCGGCACAAGCTCTCCAACGGGAAGTCCGTGATGGAGGTGGCCCCCACCATCCAGTGGGGCTACCTGATCTACCTGACGGTCTTCCGGGTGTGCCAGTACTTCGGCGTCAAGGAGGAGTGCCAGTACTGCGACATCAACCACAACTGGCGCCAGCACAAGGCGGCCGGCCGCCCCTACACGGGCGTCAAGGACGTGGAGGAGGTGCTGGAGGCCCTCGAGATCATCGACAGGTACGACACCCAGAAGGTCTCCACCGCCTACACGCTCACCGGCGGCGCCATCACCTCCAAGGTCGCCGGGCGCGACGAGGCCGACTTCTACGGCCACTACGCCAAGGCCATCGAGGAGCGCTTCCCGGACCGCTGGATCGGCAAGGTCGTCGCCCAGGCGCTGCCCAAGGACGACGTGCAGCGGTTCAAGGACTACGGCGTCAAGATCTACCACCCCAACTTCGAGGTGTGGGACGAGTACCTGTTCAAGCTGCACTGCCCCGGCAAGGAGCGGTACGTCGGCCGTGACGAGTGGCACCGGCGGATCCTGGACTCCGCGGAGGTCTTCGGCCCGCGCAACGTGATCCCGAACTTCGTGGCCGGTGTCGAGATGGCCGAGCCGTTCGGCTTCAAGACGGTCGACGAGGCCATCGCCTCCACCACCGAGGGCCTGCGGTTCTTCATGTCGAACGGCATCACGCCCCGGTTCACCACCTGGTGCCCGGAGCCGACCACGCCGCTCGGGAAGACCAACCCCGACGGGGCGCCGCTGGAGTACCACATCCGGCTGCTGCAGGCCTACCGGCAGACGATGGAGGACTTCGGTCTGTCCTCCCCGCCCGGGTACGGCCAGCCCGGCCCCGGCCGCGCGGTCTTCTCGGTGAGCTCCTTCATGGACAGCCTCCCCGCCGACGAGAGTTACGTCGACAACGAGATCGCCGCCGCGACGGTCGAGCAGGCCTGACCGCGAGGTCCCCGCTCCTCGGCGCCCCGTGCGGCCGGCCCTTCCCCGGGCCGGAGCGCGGGGCGTCCGTGTGTTCCGGTGACCGCGGGCCGTTACCACGGGCGAGAGCTGCTGGAAACAGGCGTGCGAAAAATGGGTGGTACTTTTTCGGTCATGTCGAGTTCTGCCCTCTCGACCACGGCCGACCCCCAGGCCGCGGTCGACTCCCCGGCCCCGGCCCCCGCCGCCCCGGCCACTCCGCACACCCTCGTGGAGAACCTGGCGGCGTACGTGATCGGCGCCTTCCTGATGTCCTGGGGGCTCACGCTCCTGCACGCGGTGGGCGGCGTCACCGGCGGCCTCGCCGGCACGTCCTTCCTCATCAGCTACGCGGGCGGACTGCCGCTCGGCGTGGTGTTCTTCGTCGTCAACCTGCCCTTCTACTACTTCGCCGTGCGCCGCATGGGCCGGTCGTTCACCCTGCGCACCCTGGCGGTGGTCGCGCTCACCTCGGCGCTGACCCCCCTCCAGCAGGAGCTGGTCACCCTCTCCGGGATGAGCCCCTGGTACGCCGCGGTGTTCGGCGGCCTGTGCGTCGGCCTCGGCATGATCGTGGTGTTCCGCCACAACGCCAGCGGCGGCGGCTTCGGCATCCTCGCCCTGCACCTGCAGGACCGCTACGGCTGGCGGGCCGGGTACGTGCAGCTCGCCCTGGACGCCGTGGTGATCCTCTGCGCCCTGCCGCTGGTTGAACCGGAGGTGGTCCTCGCCTCGCTGGCGGGCGTCGCCGTGCTGAACCTGGTCATCGCGATGAACCACCGGCCCGGCCGCTACAACGGCAGCTGACCCGCGCCGCCCTCCGTCCCTTCTTCCCGAGCGCCCTGGCGGCGCCCCGTACAGGAGCGGTCCCGTATGTCCTTCACGCCGTCGCCGGCCCCGGCCGGTGCGCGCCGCCGCCCCTGGCCCGTCCTGCCCGCCTGGGTGCGCGACCCCAGGGTCTGGCGCACCGAGGTGCTGGCCGGCCTGGTGGTCGGGCTCGCCCTGATACCCGAGGCGATCTCCTTCTCGGTGATCGCGGGCGTCGACCCGGCGGTCGGCCTGTTCGCCTCGTTCCTGATGGCGGTGACCATCTCGGTGGTGGGCGGCCGCCGGGCGATGATCTCGGCGGCCACCGGCGCGGTGGCCCTGGTGATCGCCCCGCTCAACCGGGAGCACGGGTTCGGGTACCTGATCGCCGGCGTGATCCTGGCGGGCGTCTTCCAGATCGCGCTGGGCCTGCTGGGCGTGGCCAAGCTGATGCGGTTCGTGCCGCGCTCGGTGATGGTGGGCTTCGTCAACTCGCTGGCCATCCTGGTCTTCATGGCCCAGGTCCCCGAGCTGCGGGACGTGCCGTGGGCGGTGTACGTCCTGCTGGCGGCGGGCCTGGCCATGCTGGTGTTCTTCCCCCGCATCAGCAGGGCGGTGCCCGCCCCGCTGGTCACAGTGGTGATCCTCACCGTGATCACCGTGGCGGCGGGGATCGCGGTGCCGACCGTCGGCGACCGCGGTGAGCTGCCGTCGGCGCTGCCCGTGCCGGGACTGCCCGACGTGCCGCTCACCCTCGACACCCTCACCACCGTGGCGCCCTACTCCTTCGCGATGGCGCTGGTGGGCCTGATGGAGTCGCTGATGACGGCCAAGCTGGTCGACGACATCACCGACACCCGCTCCAGCAAGACCCGCGAGTCCGTCGGCCAGGGCATCGCCAACATCGTCACCGGACTCTTCGGCGGCATGGGCGGCTGCGCGGTCATCGGCCAGACGATGATCAACGTCAAGGTCTCCGGCGCCCGCACCCGGCTGTCGACCTTCCTGGCCGGCCTCTTCGTGCTGATCCTGTGCGTGGTGGCCGGTCCGGTGGTCTCCGAGATCCCGATGGCGGCGCTGGTCGCGGTGATGGTGATGGTCTCGGTCACCGCCTTCGACTGGCACTCCGTCGCGCCCCGGACGCTGCGGCGGATGCCGCTGGGGGAGACCACGGTGATGGTGATCACCGTCGTGTGCGTGGTCGTCACCCACAACCTGGCCGTCGGCGTGGTGGTCGGCTCGATCACCGCGATGGTGGTCTTCGCGCGGCGGGTCGCGCACCTGGTGGACGTCACCGCCGCCGTCCGGCCCGAGGACGGCCGGGTGGTCTACCGGGTCGCCGGCGAGCTGTTCTTCGCCTCGTCCAACGAGCTGGTGACGCGGTTCGACTACCAGGGCGACCCGCAGGACGTGGTCATCGACCTGTCCGCCGCGCACATCTGGGACGCCTCCTCGGTGGCCGCGCTGGACGCCGTCGAAAACAAGTACGCCCAGCGGGGCAAGCGGGTCACCGTGGTCGGCCTGAACGAGCCGAGCGCCCGCATCCACGAACGTCTCGCGGGCCGGCTCTCCGGCTGACCCGCGCCGTGACCCGCGCCCGGGGGTCCGCCCTCCCGCCCACCGGCGGGGAGGCGGGCTCCTCGGCACGCCGGTGCGGTCAGACCTCGCCGCCGCAGATCACGTCGTACGGCCGGCCGAGCGCGAACAGCAGCTCCATCGGCTCCGTCGTCCCGGACGGGCACTCGGTCTTCTTCCTGACCAGGCCGAGGACCTTCAGGCCGGACGGCCCCGCGGACGCGCAGGCGATCTCCTGCGCCCGGTCGTCGACGCAGTCGCCCTCCACCAGCTGACCGCCGCCCGCGCCCGCGTCGCCCGGGTGGTCGCCGGACAGGTTGCGGCCGCAGACCGTCTCGCCGGGGACGCCGCCGGCGGCGTCCGAGCCGCCGTAGGTGATCGACACCTCGATGATCAGGTCGGTGCCCGCCGGACACCGGACCGACTCCGGCATGATGCTGCCGTCCATGACCTCCAGCGCCTCGAAGGTCGCCCCGGACTCGTCGCAGTCGAGCATCCGGTAGCGGTCGGAGCCCTTCTCCGGGTCCGGGCCGCCGCAGTCGCCCTTGCTCCAGCTGCGCGCCTTCCCGTCACCGCCGGAGGAGGACGCGGACGACGCCGCCGCCGACGACGACAGCGCCGACGACGACCCGGACGACGAGGTGTCGTCGTCGCCGAGGGCCTGCGAGACGCCGACACCGAGCGCGATCACCACGCCCAGCGACAGCAGACTCCCCAGGCAGCCCTTCGCCCGGCTCCCCGCGGACGGCTGCCCCGGCGGAACCGGTGGTGGCGACGGCGGGGTGTCGTTCTGCCACGTCACGTTGGTGTGCCTCCCCTGCACTCGACGGACACGGGGGAGGACGGCGGGCCGTCACGGGCGGTTCCGCAGGGAGGCACCCGGGTCCCGCGCCCCGGCCGACGTGCTCCGCCCCGAGCCGGTACCGGTGCTCCCCTCGCAGCCGACCCCGTGCGTGTCCGCGCAGCTGGCCGGCGGCCCCACCGCCTGTTGTCACCTTTTGACTCACGCAGCCCGGCGGCCCGGAACCGCAGCGCCGGGCGGTGCTCGGATCAGCCCAGGACGGTGCGCAGCGCCGTCAGCAGGCGGTCGACGTCCGCGTCGTCGTTGTACGGGGCGAGTCCCAGCCGCACGCCGCCCTCGTCACCCAGGCCGAGGTGGCGGGACGCCTCCAGGGCGTAGAACGAGCTCGCCGGGGCGTCCACCCGGTGTTCCGCCAGCCGCCGCGAGACCTCGGCCGCCGCGACGCCCTCGACGGTGAACAGCAGGGTGGACGTGCGGAGCGGGGCCCGCGAGTGGAGGGTGACGCCGGGGTGCTCGGCGAGCCCTGCCTCGATGCGGGCCCGCAGCCGGTCCTCGTGGTGCTCCACCGCGGCGAAGGCGGCGACCAGCCGCTCGCGGCGGTCCGCGCCGCTCGTGCCGGCCGGCGCGAGGGAGGCCCAGTAGTCCACCGCGGCACGGGTGCCGGCCAGCAGCTCGTACGGCAGGGTGCCCAGCTCGAAACGTTCCGGCACGGCGTCGCCGGACGGCAGCAGCTTGTCCGGGCGCAGCGACTCCAGCAGCTCCGCGCGCCCGGTGAGCACCCCCAGGTGCGGGCCGAGGAACTTGTAGGGCGAGCAGACCAGGGTGTCCGCGCCGAGGGCGGGCAGGTCGACGGCGACGTGGGCGGCGTAGTGCACCGCGTCGACGTGCAGCAGCGCGCCCACGGAGTGCGCCAGTGCGGCGAGGGCCGGCACGTCGGGACGGGCGCCGTTGAGGTTGGAGGCGGCCGTGACCGCGACCAGGCGGGTGCGGGGCGACAGCACCTCCTCGAGGTGCTCCGGGCGCAGTTCGCCGGTGACGGTGTCGAAGCCGGCCCACCGCACGGTGGCGCCCGCCGCCTCGGCGGCCTGCACCCACGGGCGGATGTTGGAGTCGTGGTCCAGCCGCGTGACCACCACCTCGTCGCCCGGCCCCCAGCCCTTGGCGAGGGTGCGGGCGAGGTCGTACACCAGCTGGGTGGCGCTCCGGCCGAACACCACGGTCGAGGGCGGGGTGCCGAGGAAGTCGCCCATGGCGCTCCGGGCCCCGGTGACGATGTCGTCCGCGTTGCGCTGCGCCTCGGTGAGCCGGCCGCGGTTGGCCAGCGGACGGGTGAGGGCCTCGGCGATGGCCTCCACGACGGGCGCGGGTGTCTGGGTGCCGCCGGGAGCGTCGAAGCGGGACCAGCCGGAGGCGAGCAGGGCGGGGAAGGCGGCGCGCACGGCGGCGGCGTCGAAGGGCGCGTCGAGGGACGTCTCGAGGGACATCAGGGGCCTCCTGGGCGGGCGAAAGGCGACGTCACGCCATGATCGCAGCAGTGCCCGGAGGAGGGAACGAGCAGGTCCGGACGCGGCGGCTCCCCAAAGCCGCTCCGCGTCCGGACCCCATGCCGGAAGGTCGGAGGCCGATGACCCTCCGGTGGTCCAACTCCCCCCAGGTGTGCGCCCGGTGGGCGCGTGGCCCCGGGCCGGAACCGCGCGCGGAACCGCTCCACGCGTTCCGTGTCCGGCGAGGGGGTGTCCCGCAGCGGGAAGGGCAAACCCGTCCCGAGGCGTTCCGTGACCGCTCCCGCCTCCTCGCGCGGCGACGAATGCGCCGCCGTCGCACTTGTCACAACATGTGCCGTTAACCGGAACATTCCTCGGATGTGGGGAAAATCCTGCCGGATCTCGCGGTCCGGTGAAGCCGCAGGCCCGGGAAGGGCGGGCGGCCGATCGGCGGTCGAGCGGACGGTGCCATGATCGGAGCACACGTGTGCAGTCGAGCGGAGGGACGGGGCAGTGACCGAGCGCCCGCAGAGGACGGCCTGGATACGCCGGTTCCACAGTGCGGCGCAGGACGCGCCGCACGTCGTGTTCTTCCCGCACGGCGGGGCCGGCGCCACCTACTTCCACCCGCTCTCCCACGCCCTCGCCCCATCCGTCCAGGCGCTGGCCGTCCAGTACCCGGGGCGGCAGGACCGCATCGCCGAGCCCCTCGTCCCGGACGTCGGCGCACTCGCCGACCACATCGCCCGGGAGCTCGAGCCCTGGGCCGACCTCCCGCTGGTGCTGTTCGGCCACAGCCTCGGCTCGGCCGTGGCCTTCGAGACCGCCGTCCGGCTGGAGCGGAGCGGGGCGAAGGTCCGCGCACTGATCGCCTCCGCCCGCCGCGCCCCCTCGCTCGCGACGCGCCGCGCGCTGCCGGCGCTGGAGAGCGACCGCGAGGTGCTCGACATCCTGGAGATGCTGCGCGGGGACACCGGCTCCCCGATGCCGGAGGACCCCGCCTTCCTCGAGCTGGTCCTGCCGACCGTCCGCAACGACTTCCACGCCAGCAACCACTACCGCGCCCCCGCCGGGCTGCGCCTGCGCTGCCCGGTGACCGCCCTGGCGGGGGAGAGCGACCCGGCGGTCGAGGTCGCCGAGGTCGAGCGCTGGTCGCAGCACACCACGGGAGCGTTCCGGCTGCGCACCTTCCCCGGCGGACACTTCTACCTCGACGACCGGGTCGAGGAGATCCGCGCGGAGATCACGGCGGCCGCGGGGGCCGTCACCACCTGACCCGACCGCCGGGCGGGGCACGCCGCGCGGGCGTGGCCCCTACCGGAAGGCCTCCGCGTTGCGGACGGCCCAGTCGGCGAAGGACCGGGCCGGACGCCCCAGCACGGCCTCCACGTCCGGGCCGACCGCCCGCTCGCCGGCCATTGGAGCGCCCAGGACGTCCAGCGTGCCGGTGACCGCGTCCTCGGGCATGAACCGCGCCATGTGGGCGTGCGCCCGCTCACGCGGGAGCTCGACGAACCGGACCTCCTCGCCCAGGGCCCGGCCGAGGGCCGCCGCCTGCTCGCGCGGGCTGACGGCCTCGGGCCCGGTCAGGGTGTACACGCGTCCCGCGTGCCCCTCCTCCAGCAGGGCGGCCGCCGCCACCGCGGCGATGTCGGCCGGGTCGACGACCGGCAGGGCCACGTCGCCGAACGGGGCGTACACCGTGCGCTCGGAGCGGACCGTGCCGGCCCACGCGAAGGCGTTGGAGGCGAACCCGCCCGGCCGCAGGACGGTGTGATCCGTCCCCGCCGCGCGGACCGCGTCCTCGAACGCGCGCAGACGGGCGTGCGAGACGGACCCGGGGCGGGTGGCGACGCTCTGCGAGGAGAGCAGGACGACCCGCTTCACCCCGGCGCCCACCGCCGCGTCCAGCAGGGCCGCCGGGCTCTCGCCGGATACGTTCAGCTCGCCTCCCAGCAGGACGAAGAAGGCCTCGGCGCCCTCGAGCACGGGACGCATGCCCGCGCTGTCGCCGACGTCCGCCCGCGCGTGCCGGACGCCGTCGGGCAGCCCTTCGAGCCGCGGCCGCCGCGAGACGGCGACGACCTCCCCGCCCGCCTCGGCGAGCAGCGGAACCAGAGTCCGCCCGACGTTGCCGGTGGCGCCCGTCACCACGATCATGCGAAACCCCCGTGGGTAAGTGAGTCGGCTGACTGACTCGTAGGCCATGGACGCTAACAGGGCCAACAGGGCACCGCCTATAGTCAGTTGGATGACTGACGCGAAATCGCCCAGGGCGAGGGCCGCAGAAAAGCGCCGCCGGCTGACGACCGAGGCGGCCAGGGTCCTGCACCGGCAGGGCGTCGAGCGGACCACCCTCGCGGACATCGCGCGGGCTGCCGACGTGCCGGTGGGAAACGTCTACTACTACTTCAAGACGAAGGACGAGCTGGTCCTCGCCGCGCTGTCCGAGCACGGCGCGTACCTGGACGAACTCACCGTCCGCCTGGAGCTGTCGGAGGACCCCCGCGACCGGCTCAAGGGACTCGTCGAGGCCTGGATCGAGCAGCGCGAGGTCGCCGCGCGCCACGGCTGCCCCACCGGCAGCCTGGCCGTTGAACTCGGCAAGCGCTCCGACGGGACCCTCGACGGCGAGGCGGGCGCGGTGCTCGGGCGCCTGCTGGACTGGGCCGCCCGGCAGTTCCGCGCCATGGGCGCCCCCGGCCCGGACGACCTCGCGCTCACCCTGGTCTGCGCCTACCAGGGCATGTCCCTGATGGCCAACGCCCTGCGCGATCCGGACGTCATGGCCCGTGAGGGGAGACGGCTCCTGGAATGGCTGGATTCCGTCCAGGCCACCGGCCCGACGACCAAGAGCCTTTCCCCACGGCCCCGTTGAACTGACGTCCGAACGATCATAGGCTCGCGCGCCATGGGCCACGGCCCAGCTCGACCGCACCACCGGCACTGCTTCGCACCCACCCATGGAGGAGCATGTGAGAGCACGTCGCGCGACCGCCTGGGCCGCCTCCGCACTGGTCGGCACCCTCGCGCTGACCGGTACCGTCACCGGCCCCGCGACCGCGGCGCCCGCGGGAACGGCGACCGCCAACGGAGCCGTGGCCACCGCCACCGGCCCGGTCGGCCACCAGGAGAACGACCGCGTCCCCGAGGGTTCCGTCTGGACCCAGCACTACTTCCCGTCCGCCGACGACTCCGGCACCGAACTGCACGCGGACGTCCTGCTGCCGGAAGGGCTGGACCCCGGCGAGAAGGTGCCCGTCATCCTCTCCGTCGGCCCCTACTTCTCGCACGCCGGCCAGACCGGCCCCGAGGGGTTCACCCACACCGGACCGTCCCCCCGCTTCAACGACTTCCTCGAGGGCGCCGACGTCTTCGACAACGGCTACGCCTTCGTCATGGTGGACCTGCGCGGCTTCGGCGGCTCCACCGGCTGCCTCGACTGGGCGGGACCCGGCGAACAGGCCGACGTGAAGGCCGCGATCGCCTGGGCGGCCCGCCAGCCGTGGTCCACCGGCGCGGTGGGTATGTACGGCAAGTCCTACGACGCCGTCACCGGCCTGATCGGCAACAACCTCGACCAGCGGGCCCTGAAGGCGGTCGTCGCCCAGGAGCCCGTCTGGGACATGTACCAGTACATCTACTCCAACGGCGTGCCCCGCCCGAACGTGACCGGCACCGCCAACGCCTACAACGGCATCGCGACCTTCCCGCCGATGGCGGACGACGACGCGCGCTACCAGGCCAACGCCCGCTGGGAGCAGGCGCACCCGGAGTGCCTGGAGCAGAACCTGGCCGGCTACCGCATCGCCGACCAGGAGAGCGAGCACTGGAAGGCGCGGGACCTCGCGGCGATGGCCGAGGGCAGCGACACCCCGCTCTTCGTCACCCAGGGCTTCATCGAGAACAACACCAAGCCCGAGGAGATGGAGGAGTACCTCGACAACCACCGCGGGCCGGAACGCGGCTGGCTCGGCCAGTGGGACCACGTGCGCGGCGGCGACCGGGTCGGCGACGGCCGCCTCGCCATGGGACGCGAGGGCTGGTACGCCGAGACGCTGTCCTTCTACGACCGGTACCTGAAGGGCGTGCGGCCCACGGTCCGGTACCCGGCCTACTCCGTCGAGGACAGCACCGGCGCCTGGCGGGCCCAGCGCACCTGGCCGGTGGTGGAGCGGTCGGTGACGCTGCCGCTGGGCGGCGGGTCCTACGTCGACGACGGCGGCGCGTCCGCCCGCGCCGACCTGGCCGCCGCGGGCGAGGAGAGCGCGGCCAGGACACCCGAACCGCCGTCCGGCACGTGGGACATGGAGAACGCTCCGGCCGTGGAGGCGCCCGCGCCCGAGGGGCTCGCGAAGGGCGTCGCCGAGCGGCAGACGGCGGGCGACGTCGGCTCCAGCTTCTTCGTGTGGTCCAAGCCCCTCGAGCGGCCGGTCCGCGTCACCGGGACGCCGCAGATCCGGCTGACCGCGCGGGGCGAGGGCAACGTCATGCTCAAGCTGTACGACGTCGCCCCCGACGGCAGCGCGGTGATGTTCGACGAGCAGGTCTCCCTGGTGGAGACCGGGCGGCTCTCCGTCGACCTCAAGTCGACGGACTGGACGCTGCGTCCGGGCCACGTCCTCGCCGTGGAGATCGGCTCCGTGCAGACCGGCTCCTGGCGCGACACGCCCTCGGGCGAGACGATCAGGGTCACCGGCGCGCAGCTGCGGCTCGCCCTGGACGACCCCGCCGACGACGTGCCCACCCAGGGGGCGCGCTCGCCGTTCCTGGACACCTACCTCCGCCAGTACACGGTCACCCTTCCGGCCGGCCCCGCCACCTTCACGGTGACCCCGGGCCGGCACCTCTGACCCGTGCCGGCATGACAGGGGCCCGGCGCGTCACCCGCGCCGGGCCCCTCGTGCACGCACCGGCGTACCGTCAGGCGTTCATGCCCGCCCAGAACTCCTCGAAGGACATCTGGCGGTCGCCGTCCGTGTCGAGCGAGTCGACCAGGGCGCGCGCCTGCTCGGCGGTGATCTCCGAGCCCTCGAGCTCCGAGACGACCTGCCGGTACTCCTCCGCGGTGACCTGCCCGTCCCCGTCGAGGTCGTAGCGCTCGAAGACCTTGCGCGCCGCAGCCTTCACGATGTCCGTCATGCGTATCCGTCCGTCGTCACGATCTGAACGCAGGTCAGGTTAGCGGGCCTTGTGCACCGTGAACTCGTTGCCGTCGGGGTCGGTGAGGGACACCCGGCCGCCGTCGTGCCCGTCGCCGTCGAGGTGCGTCGCGCCGGCGGCGACCAGCCGGTCGATCTCCGCCCGCAGGTCCTCGCCGGCCGGGACGGCGAGGTCGAAGCGGATCCGGTCCCGGCGCCCGCCGCGCGGCATCAGCGGCGGACCGCCCCAGGTGATCTTCGTTCCCCCCGCGGGCGACTGGATCGCCGTCTCCTCGTCCTGGTCCCAGACCAGCGGCCACCCCAGCGCCCGGCTCCAGAAGTACCCCACCGCCTGCGTGCCGTCGCAGGCGAGCGCGCCGACGAAGCCGCAGCCGGCGAGGAAGCCGTTGCCGGGCTCGATGACGCAGAACTCGTTGCCCTCCGGGTCGGCGAGCACCACGTGCTCCTCCTCGGGCAGCTGGCCGATGTCGGTGTGCCGGCCGCCGAGCTCCAGCGCCCTGGCCACCGTCGCCCCCTGCTCGTCGGGGGACGCGCTGGTCAGGTCGAAGTGCAGGCGGTTCTGCGCCGACTTGGGCTCGTCCGTCGCGACGAAGCGCAGCGCGAACCCGGTGTCCTTCGCCGCGAGGACCGTGAAGTCGTCACCGCGCTCCTGCCGCAGCCCGCCCGCCCAGAAGCGGGCGAGGCGGGCGGGGTCGAGCGCGTCGAACGTGAGCGCGTGCAGGTACGCGGGCATGCCGGGGGTCTCCTCGGGGTGCGGGGTCACAGGCTGGTGAAGAGGGCGTCGAGCGGGGCGGGCAGTTCGCCGGGGCCGAGGGCCTCGGCCAGGACGCGGCCGTAATGGATCTTGCGGCCCTTCTTCGTGCCCAGGAAGCGCCGCAGCTGCCGCTCGCGGGAACGGCCCTGCTGCGCGGGCTGGCTCTGGAAGATCCGCCAGGCGCGCAGGTCGCCCTCGGCGGCGACCACCGCCTCGACCCGCTCCGTGCCCAGGGCGCGGACGAACTCGTCCTCCAGGTCCGCCACGCACACGAAGACGTCCCGTGCGGGCGCCCCGGCCCGCTCCAGCGCGCGGTCGAACCAGCCCCGCTCGCGCTCGTCGCAGAGGCCGGTGAGCCGCAGGCCGAGCCCGGGAGGCCCGAGGACCCGGGCGAAGCGGCCCGCGTTCATGGCGCCGTTCATCGTCACGACGCACACGCCCTCACCCGCGAGGTCCCGGCCGTGCCGGGCGGCCAGGGCGTCCACGGCCGCGAGATCGCTCGGGCCCTCCAGCAGCACCGCCGTCCGCAGCCCGAGCCGCGTCGCCAGTTCACCCGCCCGCCCGGCGCTCCCGCCGGCCGCCCAGTGCCGCACCGCGTCCCCGAACGCCGCCGTCTCCGCCATGCGCGCGAGTCTGCACCACCGGTGGGGGAGCGGCACCCCAATATCCGCGGGGGCGACGCCGGGCGGCCGGCCCTGCCGCAGGGGCCGGCGAAAACCGTTCGACGGGTGCGCGCCCCGCCCGTCATGCTCGGGGACATGTTCCGGCACGCCTTCGCCCTCGCTGCAGCATCCGCGGTCGCGGATGCTCCGAAGGCTGCCGCCGCGTTCCTCGCAGCGGGCGCCGCAGTCGGCGCGGCCGCCGACGGCGCCCGAAGGTGACCCTCCCCGGACAGAACTTCCGGCGGACCCCGTAGGGGGAGGGTCGGAGAACCGCCTCCGGGGTCCCCGCCGGCCCGCTCCCCCCACCGGGAGGGCCGGACGCCCGCGCGTCGCACCGCGAGGAACAGCCATGCCCAAGACGGCATTCGTCCGCACCAAGCCGCATCTCAACATCGGCACCATGGGTCACGTCGACCACGGCAAGACCACCCTGACCGCCGCGATCACCAAGGTGCTCGCCGACCGCGGGGCCTCCCGCTACGTGCCGTTCGACCGCATCGACCGGGCTCCGGAGGAGGCCGCCCGCGGCATCACCATCAACATCGCGCACGTCGAGTACGAGACCGGCACCCGGCACTACGCGCACGTCGACATGCCCGGGCACGCCGACTACGTCAAGAACATGGTCACCGGCGCCGCCCAGCTCGACGGCGCGGTGCTGGTGGTGTCCGCGCTCGACGGGGTGATGCCGCAGACCGCCGAACACGTGCTGCTGGCGCGGCAGGTGGGCGTCGAGCACATCGTCGTCGCGCTGAACAAGGCCGACGCCGGCGACCCGGAGCTCACCGACCTGGTGGAGCTGGAGGTGCGCGAACTGCTGACCGCGCACGGCTACCCGGGCGAGGAGGTGCCCGTCGTGCGGGTCTCGGGGCTCAGGGCCCTGGAGGGCGACCCGCGCTGGGTCGCGGCCGTCGAGGCGCTGCTGGACGCCGTCGACACCTACGTGCCGATGCCCGAGCGGCACCTGGAGGCGCCGTTCCTGCTGCCGGTGGAGAACGTGCTGACCATCACCGGGCGGGGAACCGTCGTCACCGGCGCGGTGGAGCGCGGCACGGTCCGCACGGGCGACCGGGTCGAGGTCCTCGGCGCGGGACTGGAGTCGGTGGTCACCGGGCTGGAGACCTTCGGGCGGCCGATGGAGTCGGCCCAGGCCGGGGACAACGTCGCGCTGCTGCTGCGCGGGGTGGCCAGGGACGCGGTGCGCCGCGGACACGTGGTCGCCGCGCCGGGCAGCGTCACGCCGAGCCGTCGCTTCACCGCGCGGGCCCGCGTCCTGTCGGCCCGGGAGGGCGGCCGCCGCACCCCGGTGTCCACGGGTTACCGCCCCCAGTTCTACATCCGCACCGCGGACGTGGTGGGCGACGTCGACCTGGGGGAGGCGGGCACGGCGCGGCCCGGGGAGACCGTCGACATGACGGTCGAGCTCGGCTCCGCGGTACCGCTGGAGCCGGGCCTGGGCTTCGCCGTCCGTGAGGGCGGCCGGACCGTCGCCGCGGGGATGGTGACGGAGGTCGGCTGACGGACGCGGGCAGGCCGACGGGGGTCCTGCGCGGCGGGTCCGCCCCCGGGAGCGGGGGCGGACCCGCCCTTCGGGGCGGCAACGCCCGGCAACCGGCGGCCGTCCCTGAGCGGCGGGTGGTAGAAACTCCCCGACGGACGGGGCGCCGGCCCCGTCAGGACCGAGGGGGCAGCGATCTCTTCCGTAATCGCCAACGTTCTGATCGGCCTGGTGACGAGTCTCATCGGAGGCGCGTGCGGCTGGCTCTGGGAGCGCGGCAAGCGCTCCCGGATGCTGCGCCGCAAGGCCGCGTTCTTCGGCGTCGTGCCGGGTGAGCCGTGCCTGGTCGTCGTCGGCAACAAGCACGGCCTGCCCGACGTCACCCACCGCAGGGACGTCGACGTCGTCGCGGAGATCGCCGCCCTGGCCGGCCAGTTCGGCAGCGACGTCGTGACCGAGTCCAGCAACACGTTCCGGGGGAGCAACGACGACCGGACCGAGTTCTGCGTCGGCGGCCCGGTCGGGGAGGCCAACGTCCGCACCGGCGGACACCTCGCGGCGCACCTCCCCGGCGTCCGCGTGCTCCCGTACGACGACGGCCCCGATTCCGTGGCCCTCGTCGTCGGCGAGCACCGCTACCCGTTCGACAAGAACGTCCAGGAGTACGCGCTGGTCGCCAAGTTCACGCCGCCGGAGGCGAGCCGGCCGGTCCTCCTCGTCTGCGGCCAGAGCCCGCTGGCCAACCGGGCGGCCGTTCACCTCCTCAAGCGCCGGTACGCCGAGGTGGCGCGCGCCCTGGAGTCGGTGGATCGTTTCTGCATAGTGGTCCGGGTGCCGGAGATCCGCACCTACGGGTACCAGGCGGCCACCTTCGAGCGCGACGTGACCAGGGAGGCGTTCGCCCGTGCCTGAGACCGGACCGGCCGCGGCCGAGGCCGGACCGCCCGTGAGCGGGGCCGGACCGCAGCCGGTTGCGCTGAGCCGGCGGGACCTGCGCGAGGTCACCGCCTTCGCCGCGACCTGCGCGCGGGAGGTGCTCGACGTGTTCGAGGCGGACCGGCCCGACGACCCCCGTCCCCGCCACGCGCTGGACACCGCCCGGGAGTTCGCCCGGGGCGGCGAGCGCGGCAAGGCGCTGCGCGACGCGGCCTGGGCGGCGCTCAAGGCGGCCCGGGCCGCCGAGGGCGCGGCGGCCCGCGAGGCGGCCCGGGCCGCCATGGCCGCGGCCGGCGCCGCCTACCTGCACCCGCTGGCGAAGGCCACGCAGGTCAAGCACATCCTGGGCTCGGCCGCGCACGCGGCCCACGCCGCCGAGCTGGTCGCCGGCGGTGACCGCGCCATCGGCGAGGAACACCTGCGGCGGGCCGCGCGGCACGCCACCCCGGCCCTGGCCGAGGTGCTCCGGCGCTATCCGGCCGCCCCGCCCGGCGGAGGCCGCACCGGTGAACTCCTGCGGGCCCTGGACGCCGCCCTGCGCGAGCGCGCCCCACGGTGACACACCCGGGCCGGCTGCCGGCGGCGCGCCGGGCGCAGCTGCCCCGGTCGTCGGGCGACCCGCCAACTGCAGGCTGACCGCCACCACTTGGGGCGGCCTCTAGAGTGACCTCATGCCTGACAGGTTGAGTGCCATACGAACCCGCGCAGCGCTCCGTTCCTCGGCGCGCACCTCCGCCGAGCTGCTGCTGCTCCTGCTGACGGCCGCCGCCGCCCTGTGGCTCCTGGGCCGCATGTGGCCGGTGCTGTGGCCGCTCGTCGTCGCCCTGTTCCTCACGACGCTCACCTGGCCCCTCACCCGCTTCCTGCGGGCGCACCGCTGGCCCGCCACGCTCGCGGCCTCGGTGGTGACGGTGCTGTCCCTGGTGGTCGCGGCGGGCGTGGTCGCCCTGATCGCGGTGCCGGTGAGCTCCCAGTCCGGGCAACTGGTCGACGGGGTGGTGGACGGGATCAAGCAGCTGCGCGAATGGGCCGCCGGTCCGCCGCTGAACATCGACGACGCGCAGATCAGCAAGGGCCTCGACGCCGCGGTGGAGCGCCTGCAGGACAGCGCGGGCACCACGGTCTCCGCCGTCGTCACCGGGGTCGGGACGGTGATCAACGGCGTCGTCACCGCCGTGCTGGCGGTCTTCCTGATGTTCTTCTTCCTGAAGGACGGCCCCCGGTTCCTGCCCTGGCTCGCCCGTCAGCTGCCCGGGAAGTACGCCGTCCACGTGCCCGCCGTCGCCGAACGCGGCTGGGACACCCTCGGCGCCTTCATCCGCTCGCAGGCCCTGGTCGGCCTGATCGACGCGGTCCTCATCGGCATCGGCCTGTGGCTCCTCGACATCCCGCTCGTGCTGCCCCTGTCGGTGCTGACCTTCGTCTCCGCCTTCGTGCCGGTCATCGGCGCCCTGTTCGCCGGCTTCGTCGCGGTCCTCATCGCGCTGGTCTCCAACGGGCTGACCGACGCGCTGATCGTGCTGGCGATCATCGTCGGCGTGCAGCAGCTGGAGGGCAACGTCTTCCAGCCCATGATCCAGAGCCGGGGCCTCGGGCTGCACGCCGCGGTCATCCTGCTCGCGGTCACCCTGGGCGGCAACCTGGCCGGTATCGTCGGCAGCCTCCTGGCCGTCCCGGCGGCCGCGCTGATCGCGGTGGTGTGGAACTACGTCCGCGAGCAGCTGACCGAGCGGGACGAGCGGCCTCCGCGGGACGGTGAGGCGGACGGCGGCGCCACCGTCGCCACGGTCTGATCCGCCGCTCCCCGGCACGCCCCGAAAGGCCCGGCCCCGCCGCTCGCGGGTCCGGGCCTCCGCCGTCCTCCGCCCCGGTCGTGCGGGTGGGGCGGGGCGGGCGCGGGTGTTGGTCACCGCCTCCAGAACAGGTGGTGCGTCACCCCGCTCGGGCTCGGCACCACGTCCAGGTGGAAGCGGTCGAGCAGCTCGTCGGGGGACTCCCACAGCCGCAGCCCGGTGCCCAGCTCCACCGGTGAGACCGCCACGTGCAGGGTGTCGACGAGATCGGCGTCCAGGAACTCCCTGACGGTGGTGACACCCCCGCCGAGCCGGACGTCCTTGCCCTGCGCGGCCTCCCGCGCCTGAGCCAGCACCGTCGCCGGGTCGCCGTCGACGAAGTGGAACGTGGTGTCGGACAGCGTGAGGGAAGGGCGCGGGTGGTGGGTGAGGACGAACACCGGCGTGCGGAACGGGGGTTCGTCGCCCCACCAGCCGCGCCACTCGTGGTCCGCCCACGGGCCGCGCTGGGGGCCGAACTTGTTGCGGCCCATGATCTCGGCGCCGATGTTGCGGGCGTAGTCCCGCGTCAGGTAGTCGTCGAGCCCCCGGCTGCCTCCCGGGTCGGTGCGCATCGGCCAGCTCGCGGTGGCGCCGGCCCAGGCGAACAGCCTCTCCGGATCGACGTGGCCGAACGGCCTCTCCAGGGTCTGGTCCTCCCCGGCGCCGATCCCGTCGCTCGAGACGTTGAAGTTCTGCACTCTCAGCAGCTGGGCCACGCGTTCCTCCTGTGTGGGTGACACGACGGTGGGGAGACTCCCCGGGCCGGGAGAAGTCATCGTCGCGCCCTCAGGCCCGCGCGGACGGCACCGCCCCGCGGTCACGTCGCGGGCACGGTGATGACCGGGCAGTGCGCCCGGTGCAGGAGTCCGTGCACCACGGAGCCCACACGCATGCCGGAGTAGCCGCCGTGGCCCCGCCGGCCGACGACCACGGCGAGCGCGTGCTCGGCCGCGCCGGCCAGCACCTCGACCGGTGACCCCGAGGTCACCTCGTGGGTCAGGGACAGGTCAGGCAGGAGCTCCGTCAGGGGAGCGGTGAGCTCGCCGAGCAGCCGGGATTCGGCCTGCTGGAGTGCGGCGGGGTCGGGGTGCCGGGTGAAGACCGGCGGCTGCCACACCGCGACGGTCCGCAGGGCGCACCCCCGCAGACGCGCCTCCTCCGCGGCGAACGCCAGTGCGGCCCGTGACGACTCGCTTCCGTCCACGCCCACCACCAGGTAGGGCGCCGCCTGCGTGGCGTGCTCGGCGTCGCCGACGACGGCCACCGGGCACCCTGCCTGTGCGGTGACGGGGACGACGAGCGAGCCGGCGCCGAGGAACTCCTCCGTCCTGCGCAGACGGCGGGAGCCCAGCACCACCATCACGGCGTTCCGGGACAGGCCCGCCATCACCTGGGCCGGCCGGCCCTCGAGGAGCGCTGTGGCGACCCGGGTCCCGGGGCTCCGCTCGCGCACCAGGTCGGCGGCGGAGGCCAGGGCGTTCCGGCCGGCCACCGCCTGCGCCTGGAAGCGGGGACCGTCGTCGACATGCTGGGTGTCGTGCGGCGGAGGGACGGCGACCACCAGACGCAGGCCGGCCCGGCGTCGCTCCGCCTCGTCCACGGCCCAGTACACGGGGAGGCGCACATCCCTGGCCGGGTCGACCCCGACGACGATCTCAGATCGTTCCGCCGTCTCGTCCATGACGCCTCTCCCTGCCCAGGGTGCGCCCGCGCACGGTGCCGTGCGGCAGCGGAGCCGCCGGAGCGGGTGCGCGCCGCAACCTGTCCACGGCACCAGAATTCCACACGCGGACGCCTCCGCAACCGGGCACCCGAACGGGACCGGGCCGTCGCCGGCCGCTCGGATGCCTGTCCGCGGAGCGGGGAACCCGGACGCCGCGGGGCGCCACGAAACCCACGGGAGGTGAGTGGCCGTGATGCCGGACGCCACCAACACCGATCTGTACGAGATCACCATGGCCATGTGCTACCGGCGCGAGAGGATGGGCGGAACCGCGACCTTCGATCTCTTCGTGCGCGACCTGCCCGCGGAGCGGGGCTTCCTGGTGGCCGCCGGAGTGGAGTCGGCGCTGGACCTGCTGGAGGGGTTCCGGATCGGCGAGGAGGAGACCGAGGCATTCGCCGCCGCGCTGGGGCGGCCACGCCAGGACCTGGAACCGCTGCGCGACCTGACGTTCACCGGGGAGGCCAAGGCGGTCCCGGAGGGGCGGATCGTCCTCGCGGGGGAGCCCCTCATGGAGGTGACGGCGCCCATCACCGAGGCGCAGCTGGTCGAGACGTGCCTGCTCAACCGGATCAGCCACCAGACGGCGATCGCCTCGAAGGCCGCCCGCTGCGTCCTCGCCGCGGCCGGACGGCCCGTCGTGGACTTCTCCCTGCGGCGCACCCACGGCGCCCAGGCGGGCCACCAGGCCGCGAGGCTGGGCGCCCTGGTCGGCTTCGCCGGGACGAGCAACGTGGCGGCCGCGGTCCGCGAGGGGATCCCGGCGGTGGGCACCATGGCCCATTCCTTCGTCGAGGCGTTCCCCACCGAGGAGGACGCGTTCCGCGCGTTCGCCCGCTGCCACCCCGGCCCCCTGACCCTCCTGGTGGACACCTACGACACCGAGCGCGGCGTCCAGGTCGCCGCACGCGTCCTGCGGGACCTGGACCGCGCGGAGGGCTCGGCGGTCCGTCTCGACAGCGGAGACCTGGGGGCACTCGCCGTGCGGGCCCGTGCGCTCCTCGACGCGGCGGGCCTGCCCGGGGTCCGTGTCGTCGCCAGTGGCGGGCTCGACGAGTACGCCCTGGACGCACTCGTCCGGGCAGGGGCTCCCGTCGACCTGTTCGCGGTGGGCACGCGGGTCGGCGTCTCCGCCGACGCGCCCTCCCTGGACTCCGCCTACAAGCTCGTCGAGTACGACGGCCGCCCCGTGATGAAGCTGTCGCAGCACAAGGTCACCGCTCCGGGCGCCAAACAGGTGCACCGGCGCCCGGACTTCGCCGACGTGATCGGACTGGCCGGGGAGGCGCCGCCCGAGGACGGCGTGCCGCTGCTCGAGACGGTGATGCGGCACGGGCGCCGGACGGCGCCCCGGCCCTCCCTCGCCGACCTGAACGCCCGGTTCACGGCGGACCTCGCGGCTCTGCCCGCCTCCGCCCGGCGGATCCGCGCACCCCTCGCGCCGCGAGCGGTGCCTTCGCAGCAGCTGGAGCGCCTCACCGGCCGGGTGCGGGCGCGTACCGAGAAGGCCGCGGCGGCGGCGACGGGCGACCCGACACGCCCGCACGGCCACGCCTGACGATCCCTGCCCGTCAGCTCCGTGTGGCCTCGCACGCGGAGTGGAGTGACGCTGGAGTGGAGGAGGAGACCATGCCGACGCCGCACATTTCCCCACCGACGGTCCGCGACCTCGTCCACGCCGCCGCGACCGCGCCTTCCCTGCACAACGCCCAGCCCTGGCGTTTCGTGTACCACCGCGGTACGGGGGTGCTGGACCTCAGGGCGGACCCGGCCCGCGGTATGCCGTACGCGGACCCCGACCACCGGGCGCAGTTCATCAGCTGCGGCGCCGCGCTGTTCAACCTGCGGGTCGCGGCCGCCCACAGCGGCCTGGTCATGCACGTCTCCCTGCTGCCCGAGCCGGAGGACCCCTGGCTCGTCGCCCGCGTGCGCCCCGGAACGGCGGGCGGCGCGGCGGCCACCGGAGCGCTGGCGAGCCTCCGCCCGGCGCTGGCACGCCGTCACACCAGCCGGGTCCCGTTCGAGGACCACCCCCTGCCCGACGCGGTCCGGCAGCTGCTGATCCGCGAGGCCGAGGCCGAGGGGGCGCGTCTGCTGTTCCCCGGCGGCTGGCACGTCCGCTTCCTGGTCGATCTCATCGCGGAGGCCGAGCACCACGCCGAACACGCCGGCGACCCCGACGAGGCCCGCTGGCTGCGCGTCGGCACCGCCCCGGAACTGGCCCCCGACGGCGTGCCCTGGTCGGCCGTCGGCCCGCAGAGCCAGGACGCGGCGTGGTACAGCCGCGACTTCGGACACGGCACCGGCCGGGAGCAGGCCCGCGTCCGCTTCGAACGCCACCCCCAGCTGGCGATCCTCTCCACGGCCGACGACGACCCCCCGCGCTGGGTGCTCGCCGGGCAGGCCCTGGAGCGCGTCCTGCTCGCGGCCACCACGGTCCAGGTCGCCACCGGCCTGACCACCCAGCCGCTGGAGCGCCAGTCGCTCCGCTGGCTGCTGCGCGACCCCGTGCACGGCCACGGGGCCGTGCAGATGATCCTCCGCCTGGGATACGGCCCCACCGGCGCGGTGACGCGACGCCGCCCCGTCGACGACATCCTCGACCTGGAGCCGTGACGCCGCGCCACCCGCCGCAGGGACGGTGGCGCCCGGACGTGCTCCTCGCGCGGAGGCGGACGCCCGCCCTCATGGTGGTGGTGCGGGGAGTCGGCCGTTGTGCCGTGCGGAACGCCGCACGCCGGGACCCCCGCGAACCGTGTGGGAGCTGATCCGTATGGACTCTCGGACGCCGGCCGCGCCCACCGCCGCGGTGCGGGTGGAGGCGGGGCTGGACGAGCGGCTGTCGCGCTGGCTGTGGCTGGTGAAATGGCTCCTGCTCGTCCCGCACTACGTGGTGCTGGCCTTCCTGTGGATCGCCTTCCTGGTGGTGAGCGTGATCGCCTTCTTCGCGATCCTCTGCACGGCCCGCTATCCGCGGCCCCTGTTCGAGTTCAACGCCGGTGTGCTGCGCTGGAGCTGGCGGGTGCACTACTACTCGGCCGGCGCCTTCGCCACCGACCGGTACCCGCCCTTCAGCCTCGGCGAGGAACCCGACTACCCGGCGCGGCTCCACATCGCCCGCCCCGGCCGCCTCTCGCGCGGGCTGGTGCTGGTCAAGTGGTGGCTGCTGACGATCCCGCACTACGTCGTGGTGGGCTTCCTGGCCGGCGGCGGCTACGGAGGCGGCGGCGACGAGCACGGGGACGGGAGCGGGGGCGGCCCGTGGATGTGGTCGGCGGGGCTGATCACCGTGCTGGCGTTCTTCGCGATCATCGCCAAGGCGTGCACCGACCGGTATCCGAGGGGCCTGTTCGACCTGATCGTCGGGTTCAACCGCTGGGTGCTGCGCGTGGCGGCCTACGCGGCGCTGATGACGGACGCCTACCCGCCCTTCCGCCTGGACCAGGGCGGCGCCGAACGTGACGCCGGACAGGACGGGCCGCGGGAGCGGTGAGGAGACGCGCCGGGCGGTCCACGGGCGGAGGGGTGCGCGCGGTCCACGCGCGGAGGGGTGCGCGCGGTGCGAGGCGGAGGGGTGCGCGATAAACGATGGCGCGCGATCGCCGGCGACCCTAAGCTGTGCCGTGTCGGAGCAGCGCCCCGTTCGTGGGCGCCGCTCGTTCGTGTCGAGGTTTTCAGGAGGTGTGACCGATGGCTGTCTCCGTGACGGGCCCTGCCCGCATCCAGCAGTTCGTTCCGTTCACCTCCGCGGCCTCCGGCTGACCTCACCTCTTCCTGCGCGTCGACGCACGCGCGGTGCCGGGGCCGCCCTTCGAAGGGCTTCCCTTGAACCTCTCCTCTCTTTCCCCGACCTCCTCGCACCCGCTCACCCGCTTCGGCTGGGACGAGGGCTGGGAGTCCGAGTTCGCCCCGTTCGCCGCGCAGGGGCTGCTGCCCGGGCGCGTGATCCGGGTCGACCGCGGCCAGTGCGACATGGTCACCTCCGAGGGCGTGATCCGCGCGGACACCGCGTTCGTCACCCCGCACGACCCGATGCGGGTCGTCTGCACCGGCGACTGGGCCGCGGTGGACCCGGTCGGCGGGCAGCCGCGCTACGTGCGCGACTACCTTCCGCGGCGGACCGCGTTCGTGCGCTCGACGTCGTCGAAGCGGTCCGAGGGGCAGATCCTCGCCGCCAACGTCGACCACGTGGTCGTCGCCGTGTCGCTGGCCGTGGAGCTCGAGTACGCCCGCGTCGAACGGTTCCTGGCCCTGGCCTGGGAGTCCGGGGCGCAGCCCGTGGTGGTGCTGACCAAGGCGGACCTGGTCCCCGACCCCGCGACGCTCGGGTACCTGGTGCGCGACGTCGAGGGGACGGCGCCCGGGGTGCCGGTGCTGGCCGTCAGCGCCGCGACCGGCGAGGGCGTCGACGTCCTCGCCGCGACCGTCTCCGGCGGCACGACCGTGCTTCTCGGGCAGTCCGGAGCGGGCAAGTCGACCCTCGCCAACACGCTGCTCGGCGAGGACGCGATGGACGTCCAGGCGGCGCGGGACGTGGACGGCAAGGGCCGGCACACCACGACCACCCGCAACCTGTTCGCGCTGCCCGGCGGCGGCGTGCTCATCGACACGCCGGGACTGCGCGGCGTCGGGCTCTGGGACGCCGGGCGCGGCGTCGGGCAGGTGTTCGCCGAGATCGAGGAACTGGCCGCCGACTGCCGGTTCCACGACTGCGCGCACGTCGCCGAGCCCGGGTGCGCCGTGCTGGCCGCGGTCGCCTCCGGAGAACTGCCCGAGCGGCGGCTGGAGAGCTACCGCAAGCTGCTCCGTGAGAACCAGTACATCGTGGCCAAGACCGACGCCCGGGCCCGGGCCGAGATGCGGCGCGAGTGGAAGCGCCGCGGAGCCGAGGGCAGGGCCGCGATGGAGGCCAAGCGGGGCCGGATGCGGTGACCGTGCCCCGGAAGGCGGGGTGGCGGCCGAACGGGCCGGCCGCCACCCCGCCGATCCCGGGCTAAACCTCCGTCACCACCCCTCGTACGGGTGATCCTCCGCGACGCGTTCAGCACGCTCCGTGTCCGTCGTGTCACGCTGTGAAACGGTCGGCTCCGTCGAGATCGACGCACGCGCGGCCAACTGAACATCGCGGAGGACGGAACACATGCTCAAGGCGGTACGGGTCATCGTGGCGCTGCTCCTGCTCCTGCTCCTGCTGGGCACGGCGCCGGCCCACGCGGTGGCGCCCGACCGCCGGGTGGAGAAGGAGAAATGGACCGGGACCTGGGCGGCCGCCGCCTCCGGCACCGCCCTGCCGCTGCCCGGCGCGTCCATCCGCAACGTGGTGCACACCAGCGTCGGCGGCACGGCGGCCCGGGTGCGCCTGTCCAACCGGCTCGGCATCCGCCCGCTCCACCTCGGCTCGGTCACGGTCGCGCTGCAGGAGCACGGTTACTTCCCCCGCCCGGACGCCGTGCCCGGAACGATGCGGCGGGTCCTCTTCGACGGCCGGCCCACGGCCGTGGTGCCGCCCGGGCGGGAGATCGTCAGCGACCCGGTGCGGCTCGACGTGCCCGGCGACTCCGACCTGCTGGTCACGGTGTACACGCCGCTGGCCGACGGCCCGGCCACCTACCACCGGATCGCCAAGCAGACCAACTTCCTGGCGCACGGCGCCGACCACACCGCCGACGTGGGCGGCGCCGCCTACACCTCGACGATCCGCTCCTGGTACTACGTCACCGGGGTGGACGTGCGCACCGCCCGCGCGGCGGGCAGCGTGGTGGCGCTCGGGGACAGCCTGACCGACGGGGTGGGCACCACCCCCGACAGCAACAGCCGCTGGCCCGACCGGCTCGCCGACCGGATCGCCGCGCTGCCCCCGCGGCACCGGCTGGGAGTGCTGAACGCGGGGATCTCCGGCAACCGCATCCTCAACGACCGCTCCGGGCCGAGCGCGCTCGAGCGGTTCGACGCCGACGTCCTGCGGCGCAGCGGGGTGCGGACGGTGATCGTGCTGGAGGGCATCAACGACGTGATGACCGACGCGGCCGGCGACGACGGGGTCAAGGCCTTCGAGAAGGCCTACCGCACCCTCGCGAAGAAGGCGCACGCCAAGGGCATCCGGGTCGTCGGAGCCACCCTCACGCCGTACCGGGGGCATCTGGCCTACACCCCACGGCGGGAGGCGCTGCGGCGGCAGGTCAACCGCTTCATCCGGCAGGAGGCGCCGTTCGACGCGGTGGTCGACTTCGACGCGGCGGTACGGGACCCCGAGCGGCCCGACCGGATCCGGTCCGCCTTCGACCCGGGCGACCACCTGCACTTCAACGACGCCGGCATGAAGGCGCTGGCCAGGGCGGTCGACCTCGGGCAGCTCACCGGCTGACCGGTGGCCCGTCGGGTGCGCGGAGCGGCGCGCCCGGCCGGTGTTTCAGCGCAGGAGCACGGTCAGGAGCCAGGCGCCGAGGATCAGGAGCGCCGCGTAGAGCTCCACCAGCAGCGCCGTGCCGCCGGAACGCATCATGCCGCGCACCGCCGCCCTCGCCTCGCGCGGGCGGCGGCCCTCGTGCAGGCGCTCGTGCAGGTAGAGGCCGGCCAGGAAACCCGGGACGGCGCCGACGACGGGCAGCAGGAAGAAGCCGAGGAACGCCCCGAGACCGGCGTAGCCGCGCGGGCCGGGGCGGCGGGCCAGGTCGGTGGTGCGGGAGGCGTGCCGGGGGGTGAACTGGGCGCGCAGCAGCCCGGCGAGCAGCAACAGGAGCGTCGCGCCCACCAGGACCGCCCAGGCGGTCGGGCGCGGGTCGTTCAGCGCCCACCACAGGACACCGGCCCACACGAGCCAGGACCCGGGCACCCCGGGGGTCAGTACTCCGCACAGGCCGAGCACGATGATCACCCCGGCCAGCAGGAGTTCCCACGCTCCCATTCCTCCAGGGTGCCCGAGGAGGAGCACGGGCGCAGGGTTCGGCGTGGCCGGAGTTTCCCGGCGGCTTCGGCCGGTTGTTCGGGTTGCCGTCCGGTCGTGTGTTCTCGGCGGGCGCCCCACCCGAACGCCGCCGCGATGCACGGTTTCAGACGGCTTGCGCGGTCGAAGATTAGGAGCATGAGCCAACAGGGGGAGACGCCCACCGGCCGCCGGGACCAGGACGAGCGTGAGCACGAGGACGACTGGTGGGGCCAGTTGTACGACGGGGCCACCGGCGACACGGGCCCGTCGGCGGCCCCCGACTCGCTGGACGACAGGTTCGCCTCCGTGGCCGGAACGGTGGGCGGGGGCGGCGCCCCCACGGACGGCCGCGCGGTCCCCTCGCCCCGGCCGGAGCCGGGTGCGCCGGGTCCTTCCGCGCCGCCTGCCGGCACGGCGTGGGACGCCTCGGACGGCGGCTTCCCCGCGGGGCCGCAGGGCGGGGCCGAGCCGACGATCGGCGACGACTGGTTCGCCGCGGCCGACCGAAGCCGGGGCGCAGGGGCCCGACCCCGACCCGGGGGCGCACCCGAGGCCCCGGACGCGGACGCGGGCCCGGCCGCGAACCGGACCCCGGCCCGCGGCCCGGCCTCGGACGCCGGTCCTGCCTCGGACGCCGGTCCTGCCTCGGGCCCCGGTCCGGCCTCGGACGCCGGTCCGGCCTCGGACGCCGGTCCGGCCTCGGACGCCGGTCCGGCCTCGGACGCCGGTCCGGCCTCGGACGCCGGTCCGGCCTCGGGCCCCGGTCCGGCCTCGGACGCCGGTCCGGCCTCGGACGCCGGTCCGGCCTCGGACGCCGGTCCGGCCTCGGGCCCCGCTCCGGCCTCGGACGCCGGTCCGGCTGCCGCCCGGGCCTCGGACCCGGCTCGGGCCTCGGGCTCCGGTCCGGCCTCGGACGCCGGTCCGGCCTCGGACCCCGGTCGGAACCCGGCTGCGGTCCCGGAGTTCGGGCAGGAACCAGTTGCGGAGCCCGGTCCGAACCTGGAGCGGGACCCGGACGTGGGTCTGGACTGGGATCCCGACCTGGACCTGGATTTGGATCTGGATCCGGACCTGGAGCGGCTGGACGGCCCGGTGCGCGAGCCCGGGGGCCCCGGCTCCACCGCCGGGCAGCCGCGGAACGGGGCCGAAGGCACAGCCTCCCGTGACGGCACGGCTCCCGACACCGTGGACGGCGGCACCAGGCGCGGCACCGGTGACCCGGCCGTGTCCGGCGAACGGCCGTCGGGCGGCGCCGGCCGCGGCGCGAACAGGGAACAGCTGGAGGGCACGATTGATCGGCCCGCGGCACGCCCTGCAGAGAGCGTGGGTGACGCGGCCGGAGTTCGTCCTGAGGCGGGTGCGGGCGACCGTGCCGGGGAAGGCCCCGCGCGAGGTGCGGGCGACCGTGCCGGGAAAGGCCCCGCGCGAGGTGCGGGCGACCGTGCCGGGGTGCGCCCCGGCGAGGGCGCCGGCGGTCGGGCCGCGACGACGGGTGCGCGGAACGCCGCGGGTGCTCGCGACGCCGACGTGCCCTCGCGAGGGGACACCGCGACCCCCGGGCGCCGCGCCGCCGCGCCGGCGGAGGGTGACCGGGGGGACGCCGCCGGGCCCGGGCGCCGCACCGCCACGCGGCCCGGGCCGTTCCGGGAGGACGCCCCGTTACCGCCCGACCGGGAGACGCTGGACCTCGGTGGCGGGGCGGGCCGGGACGTGGCGTACGTGGGCGACGAACCGCCCGGCTACGACGCCGAGCCCACCTCGCTGCCGATGGCGGACCCCGCCGCCCTGGAGGACCTGGTCCCCGACAGCGTGCTGGACGGCGCCCGGCACGGCGGGCTGACCCTGCGCGCCGCCTCGGTGCGCGGGGACTCGGCCCGCTACCGGGGCGAGGTACGCCGGGACGCGCTGCTGACCGCCCGGTTCGGGGTGGGCGACCGCGCGCTGGTGCTGGTCGCCGTCGCCACCGGCGCCCGCGCCACCCCCACCGGGCAGCGGGCCGCCACCGCGGCGTGCCGCTGGATCGCCCAGGCCGTCGGTCGCAGCGCCGCCCGCCTCGCCGAGGACGTGCGCGAGGGCCGCCGCGCCGACCTCAGGGCGGGACTGCAGCGGCTCACCGACCGCAGCCTCGGCCGTCTGCGGGCCACCGCACGGGTTGAGGGGTGGAGCACCGGCGGCGACGAGGCGACGCTGCGCTGCCTGCTGCTGCCGGCGGACCCCGACTGCCG
Source organism: Streptomyces fragilis (assembly GCF_003112515.1). Taxonomy (GTDB): domain Bacteria; phylum Actinomycetota; class Actinomycetes; order Streptomycetales; family Streptomycetaceae; genus Streptomyces; species Streptomyces fragilis. Next base: position 720,820 of record NZ_BEVZ01000002.1, read on the forward strand.
CATCCGGGTGTTCTTCGGCGTCGGTGACGGCGGCCTGTACCGGCTGCGCGACGGCGACTGGCAGGACCTCGAGCCCCGGCCGGCCGGCCCCGCCGCGAAACCGGGCGAGCTGACCCTGGACCTCGGCATCACCACGCCGCCGAGCCCTTACGAGCCCGCGCCCGAGCCGCCCCGCGAACCGTTCCGGTTCCGCACCTGCGTCGCCCGGCCGGGGGACCGGCTGCTGATGTGCGCGGCCGGCCTGTCCGACCCGCTCGGCGGGGAGCCCGCGCTCCTCGCCCACCTGGGCCGGAGGTGGGCCGCGCCGGAACCGCCCGGGCTCGCCGGTTTCCTGGCGGACGTGCAGGTGCGGGTGAAGGGTTACGCCGACGACCGTACGGCGGCGGCCGTCTGGGAGGCGTGATCGCGCCCCGCGTGGATTGATGGTCCCAAGAACGGGGACACGAGCGGTCCGGACACGGATCGTGAGCACGCAGCGAAGGGGCACGCGGACCCATGGCCAAGCAGAACGTCGCCGAGCAGTTCGTCGACATCCTCACCCGCGCGGGCGTGCGGCGGATGTACGGGGTGGTCGGGGACAGCCTCAACCCCGTCGTCGACGCCGTACGCCGCCACAAGGGCATCGACTGGGTGCACGTACGGCACGAGGAGGCCGCCGCCTTCGCGGCCGGCGCCGAGGCTCAGGTCACCGGGCAGCTGACCGCCTGCGCCGGCTCCTGCGGCCCCGGCAACCTGCACCTGATCAACGGCCTGTACGACGCGCACCGCTCCATGGCCCCCGTGCTCGCGCTCGCCTCGCACATCCCCTCCTCGGAGATCGGGCTCGGCTTCTTCCAGGAGACCCACCCCGACCGGCTGTTCCGCGACTGCAGCCACTACAGCGAGATGATCTCCAGCCCGTCGCAGATGCCGAGGCTGCTCAACACCGCGATCCAGCACGCGGTGGGACGCTCCGGCGTCAGCGTCGTCACCCTGCCCGGCGACATCGCCGACGAGCCGGCCCCCGAGGGCGCCTACGACACCGCGCTGGTCACCAGCCGTCCCTCGGTCCGCCCCGGGGACGCCGAACTCGACGCGCTGGTCGAGATGATCAACAAGGCCGGCAAGGTCACCCTGTTCTGCGGCGCCGGCTGCAAGGACGCCCACCAGGAGGTGATGCGGCTCGCCGAGCTGATCAAGTCGCCGGTCGGCCACGCCCTGCGGGGCAAGGAGTGGATCCAGTACGACAACCCTTACGACGTAGGCATGAGCGGCCTGCTCGGCTACGGCGCCGCCTACGAGGCCACCCACGAGTGCGACCTGCTGATCCTCCTCGGCACCGACTTCCCCTACAACGCCTTCCTCCCCGACGACGTGCAGATCGCCCAGGTCGACGTGCGCCCCGAGCACCTCGGACGGCGCTCCCGGCTCGACCTGGCGGTGTGGGGCGACGTCAAGGAGACGCTGAAGTGCCTGATCCCCCGGGTGCAGGAGAAGACGAACCGCCGCTTCCTCGACAAGATGCTGAAGAAGCACGCCGACGCGCTGGAGGGCGTGGTCAAGGCCTACACCCGCAAGGTGGAGAAGCACGTCCCGATCCACCCCGAGTACGTGGCCGCGGTGCTCGACGACATGGCCGACGACGACGCGGTGTTCACCGTCGACACCGGCATGTGCAACGTCTGGGCGGCGCGCTACATCACCCCCAACGGGCGCCGCCGGGTGATCGGTTCGTTCTCCCACGGTTCGATGGCCAACGCGCTGCCGATGGCGATCGGCGCGCAGTTCACCGACCGGCGCCGCCAGGTCGTCTCGATGTCCGGCGACGGCGGATTCGCCATGCTGATGGGGGAGTTCCTCACCCTCGTCCAGTACGACCTGCCGGTGAAGGTGGTCCTGTTCAACAACTCCTCGCTGGGCATGGTCGAGCTGGAGATGCTGGTGGCCGGCCTGCCCTCGCACGGCACCGCCAACACCAACCCGGATTTCGCCGCCGTCGCCGAGGCCTGCGGAGCGTTCGGCGTGCGCGTGGAGAAGCCCAAGGACCTGCCGGGCGCGCTCAAGGCGGCGTTCCGGCACAAGGGGCCCGCCCTGGTCGACGTGGTGACCGACCCGAACGCGCTGTCCATCCCGCCGAAGATCAAGAAGGACATGGTGACGGGCTTCGCGCTCTCCGCCTCCAAGGTGGTGCTCGACGGAGGCGTGGGGCGGATGCTGCAGATGGCGCGCTCCAACCTGCGCAACGTGCCGCGCCCCTGAGCGATTCCGGCGGTCGCCCCGTCCTCGTCCGGCCTCCCACCGGAACGGGATGAGTGCCGCGTTCCGGACGCGGGCATGCATCTCGTGAGCGCGTTCGAGAAAGGGATGCGCGATTCGGCGTGAACGGGGGGTCATGAAGAGGCAGGCAACAGAGGCGGGCGTCTCCGCCGTCGCCGACGCGGCGGAGCCGTCCACCGGACCGGGCGTGCCACCGCAGTCGCCGGCCACCGAGCGGCCCGGCCGCCGCATGGGCAGGCCCCGGCTCAGGCAGCGCCTGCGCCGGGCGGACCTGGCCGCCGTGCCACGGGCGCGACGCGCGTTACGGGAGCTGGTGCGGTGCGAGGGGCCGGACCGCCGGCTGGACGCGGACCTGCTGGACACGGCGGAGCTGCTCACCACCGAACTGGTCACCAACGCCCTGGTGCACACCGGGCACGGCGCGGTCCTCAAGGTGACGGTCACCGGACGACGGCTCAGGGTCGAGGTACGGGACTTCGTCCGCAGCCGCCCCCCGCGGCTGCCGGCGGGCGAGGAGGCCGACGACGACGCCACCGGCGGCAGGGGCCTCCTGCTGGTGGCCACCCTCGCCGACGCCTGGGGGGTGCGCGCTCACGCCCTCGGCAAATCCGTGTGGTTCGAGCTGGCCTGCGCCAGCGCCGGACCGGTCCGGGCCTGACGGAGGGGCGGGCGGCGCCGGGTCAGCCGAACTGCTGCTCCAGGTCCTTCAGTTTGCGCTCCAGGGTGTCCAACTGGCGCAGGGCCATGGTGTCCTCCTCCGGGGCGGGCAGCGAGGGGCGGCTGCGCAGCGGCAGCTGCTCGGGCTCCGCGGAGACGGAGGCGCCGTCGGCGCGCTCGAGCTCCACCTGGGGCGCCGCCCGCTCGGTCAGCGCGGCCGGAGCGTGCCCGCGGCTCACCGCCTTGAGGTGCGCCCGCTCCACCCGCTTCTGCTCCCTGCGCCGCCGCCGCGACTGCTCCCGCAGCCTCCTGTCCTCGCGGACCTCCTCCACCGCCTCGTCCAGGCTCCGCACGCCCTCCAGCAGCATCAGCGACCAGGCGCGGTAGGTCTCGCGCGGCGCGCGCAGCCACCGCACCGCCCGGATCTGCGGCAACGGCCGCGGAATCAGGCCCTGTTCGCGCAGGGCGGCGCGGCGGGTCTGCTTCAGCGCACGGTCGAAGAGGATCGCCGCGGACAACGACATGCCGGAGAAGAACTGCGGCGCGCCCGCGTGGCCCAGACCTCGCGGCGCGTGCACCCAGTTGAACCAGGCGGCCGCGCCCGCGAACAGCCACACCAGCATCCGGGAACCCAGCGCCGCGTCACCGTGGCTGGCCTCGCGCACCGCGAGGACCGAGCAGAACATCGCCGCCCCGTCGAGGCCGAACGGCACCAGGTACTCCCAGCCGCCGGACAGGCCGAGGTTCTGGCGGCCGAAGCCGACCAGGCCGTGGAAGGAGAGCGCCGCGGCCACCGCGGCGCAGCAGAACAGCAGGACGTACGACGCGGTGCCGTACACCGCCTCCTTGCGCCGCCGTCGCTCCTCGCTGCGCTCCCAGGAGTCGTCCGGGGATGCCGGGCCCACCGCCGACGCCTTGCGGCCACGCGCGAGCACCGCCACCGCGGCCAGCACGCCGAGGAGCAGTACGGCGCCGGGAAGCAGCCAATTCAGCGAAACGTCGGTCAGTCTCATCGGTGTCCCTTGCGTCGGGCTTGGTGGCCTGGCTGGCGGCCATGTTGGCCCAACCGGCGACCGGCGTAAGGGGTTTCGGGGCAAGAGGAGCCGAGGGGGTGGCGGACCGCCCCGCGTTCGCGGTCCCGGGGTCGAACTGCCGTGCGCGGGAGCTGAGTTGTGTTCGAGAGGCAATCCCGCACACGGGTGGTGTGCGAGGCGGTCGCCTGACGGCGCCGGACGCAAATCCGACCAGATGTCAGGCCGCGGGCACCGCGGTCAGCTTGGCGATCCGCTCGGTGTCGCAGGTGCGCGGGCAGGTGACGCAGGTGCTGTTCTCCGCCAGCGTGTAGGCCAGGCAGCAGGTCACCCGGTCGCGGGTGGTGAGCGGGTCGCCGTCCGGCCCGGGCAGCTCCCGGAAGGCGGCCGCGCCGGGCAGCGGCAGGGTGGCGCCGGGCAGCATCCGGCCCAGCTCCTCCACGGCCCGCCGCTCCTCGCCGAGCAGGTTGCCGACGTACCACAGGCCCTCGACCATCTCGTCGGTCACCATGCCCCACAGCGACCGGCCGCGGCGCCGCATCCGCGGGCCGAAGACGTCCAGCACCGGACCCAGGTGCTCGGCGGCGGCGGCCCGCACCTCGGCGCGCAGGGCGTCCTCGTCGGGCACCACCCGGGCACCGGGCAGGGCGGCCGCGGGGTCGCCCGGCAGGCAGGCGAAGGTCCGCGGCCGCACCACGATCCGTCCCGTCTCCAGGTGCACGGCCACGTCGTCCACGGAGAGTCGCGGCACCCGGCGGGAGAGGAAGGCGGGGATCGTGAAGAGGAGGCAGACCGGCCAGGCGTACCGGTGCAGGGCAAGGGAGGCGCCGACGTCCGGCCGCGGGGGCCTGCCGTAGTACTGCTCGACCATCGCCCCGTCCCGGGCGATCAGGCCGGCGACCTCGGGACCGTCCTCGGCGAAGCGGGCCGAGGCGGCCCACCCGGGCCCGGCGTCGGCGCGCTCGGTCGGCAGCGGCTCGCCGGGAGCGACTTCGGTCACGGTCAGGTGCGGGAAGGCGGACGCGAGACGGTCGTACGCGTCCTGAAAAGCCGAGGTGACGAAGGGCACGACGGACTCCCGTTCCCGTGAGCGTGATCAAGCGTTGACAGGTAAGCCTTACCTTACTCATAGAGGCCGGAGCTGGGAACACCGGCGTGCGCCCCCTATCGTGCTGGGAGCCCGGATCCGCGACCCGCGCCGGAATCCGCCGTCACGCCCAGGAGGTCCCCGTGGAGCAGGCACGCCCGCGTCGAAGAGCGGGCGAAGCGGCGTGGCCGCCGCGCGACGCCACGGGCGGGACCCCGGAGGACCGGGCGGGATCCGGAGCCCGCGGCGCGCACCCGCACGACGGCCCGGCGGGCGCCGCGGGAGCGCTGCCCGCGCCCAGGGAGCCGCACGCACCGCGCGTGGTGCGGCGCGCCTCGGTGCGCGAGCAGGTGCTGAGCGCCCTGCGGACCGCCCTGGTCTCCGGGGAGCTGGCGCCCGGCGAGGTCCACTCCGCCCCGGTCCTCGGACAGCGGCTCGGGGTGTCGGCGACGCCCGTGCGGGAGGCGATGCAGCAGCTGGCCCTCGAGGGAGCCGTCGAAGTGGTCCCCAACCGCGGCTTCCGGGTCGCCGAGCGCGGGGCGCGGGAACTGGCCGAACTGGCCGAGGTGCGGGCCCTCCTCGAGGTGCCGGTGGTGCTGCGCCTGGCCCGCACCGTGCCGCCCGAGCGCTGGGCCGAACTGCGCCCGCCGGCCGAGCGGACGGTGCTGGCGGCGTCGTCCGGCTGCGCGGCCACCTACGCGGAGGCCGACCGGGCCTTCCACCGGGCGCTGCTCTCCCTGGCGGGCAACGCCGAACTGGTGCGCATCGCCGAGGACCTGCACCGCCGCGCGCAGTGGCCGCAGGCCGGCGGCGCGGCCCGGGCGCGCGGGCACGCCGAGCTGCTCGCCGATGCGGCCGAGCACCACGCGCTGCTGGACGCGCTGGTGGCGCGTGACCTGGACGTGGTCCGCCGGCTGGTGGAGGAGCACTTCACGGGCGCGCGGCGGTAGTCCCCTTCCGCGCCCGCCGAGGCGCCGCGGGCCTCACGCCCCGGGCGTGGGCGGCCGCCGCCGGCCCTGCGGGACGACCTCCACCGTGCCGGTGACCTCCCGCCGTCGGCGGCATGACCCGAGGATGCCCGTAGGAGGCGGTGGGGACGCACGGGGCGCGCCTCAGGCGGCGCCGTCCGTGGCGACCGGCTCGTCGGGCGCCTCGGTCTCCCCCGGTTCCACCTGCGCGGACAGCCAGGTCGGCACGCCGCCCAGCAGCCGGTGCAGGCGGCGCGCCTCGGCGCGCAGGCGGCGGGCCCGGCTCTCGGGCTCCGTCGTGGCGAGGGAGACCAGCGCCGGGGCCGTCCCGACCAGGTAGCCGATCTCCTCCCGCAGCCGCAGCGACTCGGCGAAGCCGTGCCGGGCCTCCGCTACGTCGCCGTCCCGCAGGGCCAGCGTGGCCAGGTGCCGCCAGGTGAAGGACAGGAGCAGCGGGTCGGGGTGCGCGGTGGCCCCGGCGTGCGCCCTGCGGTAGGCGGCGCGGGCCGCCTGCGGGGCGTTGGCGAGGTTCTGGGCGACCAGACCGCGCCGGAAGTCCAGCAGCGCGCGGCGGGGCGTCGCGGGAGGGATCAGCGCCGCGGCCCGGCCGAGCGCGGCGCGGGCCTCGTCGGCCCGGTCGCGCACCCCGTGCAGGGTGGCGGCGTAGGCGAGGAAGCCCCGCTCGCAGGCCGCCGCCCCGCGTTCCTCCGGGGTGCGGGCCGCGGCCTCCGCCGTGCGCAGCGCGTCCTCGGCGTCCTCCCAGCCCTGTTCGGTGTACAGACAGCGCTCCACCAGGAGCGCGGCCCGCTGCAGCGCGTCCTCGGGGTCGTCGCCCGTGAGCAGGGCCGCCGCGTCCGCCCAGCACGCCCTCGAGCGCAGCCGCCATACGGCTTCCTGCAGTGATTCGCCTTCTGCGGGTGTCGCGGTGTTCGTCGTGGTACCGGACATGGCGGTGTACGCCACGTTGCCCTCCCCGAGCACGCCGTCATCGAGCCGGATGTGGTGGTGGCGGAATCTCAGCACGATTCAGATGTTCCGGCCAAGAGGTCGGGTGAAACATTTCACAAAGTGGCCGGACCCCGGGCGCCGCGGGCCGGACACCGCCCAGGTCAGCTCATCCGCAGGGCCAGGAAGAAGTCGAGCTTGTCCTCCAGGCGGGAGAGGTCACGACCCGTCAACTGCTCGATGCGGCCCACCCGGTAGCGCAGGGTGTTGACGTGCAGGTGGAGGCGGGCGGCGCACCGCGTCCACGAGCCGTCGGCCTCCAGGAAGGCCTCCAGCGTAGGGATCAGCTCGGCCCGGTGGCGTCCGTCGTACTCCCGCAGCGGGTCCAGCAGCCGGGCGGTGAAGGCGCGCCGCACGTCGTCGGGGACGAACGGCAGCAGCAGCACGTGCGAGGCCAGTTCCTGGTGGCCGGCCGCGCAGACCGCGCCGGGACGGGCGGCGGCCACCCGGCGGGCGTGCCGGGCCTCCTCCAGCGCCCCGCGCAGTCCCTCCGCGGAGTGCACCGCGGCGCTGACGCCCAGCGTGAGACGGCCCTCGTCGCCCAGCCCGGCCGCCAGCGGCTCGCGGACGGCGGCCAGCAGTGACTCGGCCGACAGGCCCTGAGGCTGCCGGTCCGCGGCGTCGGCGCCGGACTCCTCGGCCGCGCCCCGGGCGCCGTCGCCGGAGGGCGGCAGCGGCACCAGGGCGACGGCCTCCTCCCCGGAGACCGCCACGGCCAGCCGGTCGGACGGCTCGGGCCCGGCCGCCGACGGGTCGGCCAGCAGCTCCTCCAGCAGCGCCTGCGCCCGGCGGGCGCCCTCGGCACGGTCCTCGACGGCCTGCTGTTCGACGCGGGCCACCACCACCTGCCAGTCCGGGGCGGCGTCGAGGCCCGGCAGCAGCACCGGGGCGGCCACCCGCAGCCGGGCCGCGATCTCGCCGGGAGCGGCGCCCGCCTGGACCAGCTCGAGCAGTTCCTGGGCCAGTCTGCGCCGCACCGTGCGCCCGGCCTCGCGGCGCTCGCGTTCGACGGCCACCAGCTGGGTGACGCCGTGCACCAGATCCAGCCGGGCGTCGGGCCACTCGGCGGCGTCGGCCTGGACGGCGAGCAGCCAGTCGGACAGGACGGGAGCGGCCGGCACGCCCTCCCGGCGCGCGCCCTGGCCGGGCCGCTCGGGGCGGGCGGCGGCGCGGACCGGGAAGAGCGAGTACGTCACCCCGGCGGCCGTCACCCGATGGGGTGCTCGCCGTCCGGCGCGCAGGGCGGCGAGGTGCTCGGCGGCCAGCCGGGTGCGGACCTCCGGGGCGAGCGGGGCGCCGGCGTCCTTGGGGCCCGCGATCAGACGGCCGGCCGGGGAGAGCACCCAGGCCCGCAGGTCGAGGTCCGAGCCCAGCAGCTCCAGCATGACGTCCGGGCCGCCCCCGGCCGGGCCGGCGGTCATCATCCGGCGGTGGCGCTCCACGACCGCCGCCAGGTCCCCGGCCCGCTCACCGGACACCTGGCGCACCACGTGCTCGGTGATGCTCGCGAACGCAACGGACTCGTCCACCGCGAACAGCGGCAGCCGGTGCCGGGCGCACGCCTCGACCACGTCGTCCGGGATGCCGGCCAGCTCGGCCTCGCCGGCCCCGAGGGCGGCGACACCCGCATCGGCGAGAATGCGGACGAACCGTTCCGAGTCGGCCGGTTCGTGACGCCAGGCGAGACCGGTCAGGACGAGCTCCCCACCTGCGAGGTAGCGGCTGGGGTCCTTCAGGTCGGTGGTCATCACACCGCGCACCGCGCGGTCCAGCTCGTCCTCGCCGCCGAGCAGCCGCAGGCCGAGCCCGGGGGTGTCCAGCAGTGCGCGGAGCCGCATTCCAGTCGCCGCCGTTCGGGTCTCGTGGTCGTGGAGCCGGGGAGCCGTCGTGTTCCCGGACGGAAACACACGGATCGCACGACCCCCTCTTTCATACGAATCTACAAGATGGAAGTCCTGGCCAGCGAATTCCTTCGTGCCTTCGGCGACTGACCCGACCGGGTGAGGGGGCGGTGTACTGGCCGGACCGAGCGTCAACACGTATCGGACCACCCCTTCGCGCCACCGGGCGTGGACCCGCAGTCCAGGAGGAGCGGCCCAGGCATGGAATTCCTACGACCGGCCGGCTGGGAGGAGGCGCTCGCGGCGAAGGCCGAGTACCCCGACGCCGTGCCCCTCGCCGGCGGGACCGACCTCATGGTCGAGCTGAACTTCGGCCACCGCCGGCCCGAGCGGCTGCTGGACCTGGGGAGGATCGCCGAGCTGAAGGAGTGGGAGACGGACGGGGACTCCGTCCGGCTGGGCGCCGGCGTCCCTTACACGCGGATCATGGAAGGGCTGCGGCGGGAGCTGCCCGGCCTGGCGCTGGCCTCGCACACCGTGGCCTCCCCGCAGATCCGCCACCGCGGCGGCGTCGGCGGCAACCTGGGCACCGCCTCCCCGGCGGGCGACGCGCACCCGGCCCTGCTCGCGGCCGGCGCCGAGGTCGAGGCCGTCTCGGCCCGCGGCACCCGCCTGATCCCGATCGACGACTTCTACCTGGGGCCCAAGCGCAACGCGCTCGCCCCCGACGAACTGATCCGCGCGGTCCGCGTGCGGCGGGCGGACGGCCCGCAGCAGTACGCCAAGGTCGGCACCCGCAACGCCATGGTCATCGCCGTGTGTGCCTTCGGCCTGGCACTGCACCCGCAGACGCGCTCCGTGCGCACCGGCATCGGCTCCGCCGCCCCCACCCCGGTGCGCGCCCGCGAGGCCGAGGAGTTCCTCGGCGGGGTGCTGGAGGAGGAGCGCTGCTGGGAGAGCGGGCGCGTCGTCCCGCCCGCGGCCGCGCGGCACTTCGCCGACCTGTGCGCCGCCGCCTGCTCACCCATCGACGACGTCCGCGGCACCGCCGCCTACCGCCGCCGCGCGGTGGGCGTGCTGGCCCGCCGCACCCTGGGCTGGGCCTGGGAGGAGTACCGCGGGAGCGCCCGCGCCACGGAGGGAGCCGCATGATGCGCGTCCGGCTGACCGTCAACGGCCGCGCCCGGGAGGCCGACGACGTCTGGGAGGGCGAGTCGCTGCTCTACGTGCTGCGCGAGCGGCTCGGGCTGCCCGGCTCCAAGAACGCCTGCGAACAGGGCGAGTGCGGCTCCTGCACGGTCCGCCTGGACGGGGTGCCGGTCTGCGCCTGCCTGGTGGCCGCCGGGCAGGCCGAGGGGTGCGAGGTGGTCACCGTCGAAGGCCTCGCACCGGAGGGCGAACTGTCCACCGTGCAGCGGGCGTTCGTCGACGCGGGGGCGGTGCAGTGCGGCTTCTGCACACCGGGCCTGCTGGTCGCCGCCGACGACCTGCTGGACCGGAACCCGAAGCCCGCCGACGCGGACATCCGCGAGGCGCTCTCGGGCAACCTGTGCCGCTGCACCGGTTACGAGAAGATCATGGACGCGGTCCGGCTGGCCGCCGCCCGGCGTTGCGCCGAACCGGAAGGGGACCGGGCATGAGCGGCCTCACCGACCCGCGCGGCACGAGCGGCCTCACCGACCCGCGCGGCACGAGCGGCGTCACCGGCCGGCGCCCCGCGCCCGTCATCCCGGGGGTGCGCTCGGAGCTGGGGCCGCCCGGCCCGCTGGCCGGCCTGCCCACCCGCTTCGCCCGTCGCGCCGGCAACGCGGGCGGCGTCGGCGAGTCGGTGCTGCGGCCCGACGGCGTCCTCAAGGTCACCGGGGAGTTCGCCTTCTCCTCCGACCTGTGGCACGAGCACATGCTGTGGGGGCACCTGCTGCGGTCCACCGTGGCCCACGCGGAGATCCTCTCCGTGGACGTCTCCGAGGCGCTGGCCACCCCGGGCGTGCACGCCGTGCTGACCTACGACGACCTGCCCACCGAGGTGCGGCACTACGGACTGGAGATCCAGGACACCCCCGTCCTCGCCCACGGCCGGATCCGCCACCACGGCGAGCCGATCGCCGCCGTCGCCGCCGACCACCCCGAGATCGCCCGGCGCGCCGCCGCGAAGATCAAGGTCGAGTACCGCGAACTCCCGCTGATCACCGACGAGGCGAGCGCGACCGCGCCCGACGCGGTGCTGATCCACGAGGACCGCACCGACCACCACGCCCCGCACGTCCCGCACCCCAACGTCGTGCACCGCCAGCCCATCGTCCGCGGCGACGTCGAGGAGGCCGCGGCCCGCGCCGACTTCGTGGTCCGCGGCGAGTACGAGTTCGGCATGCAGGACCAGGCCTTCCTCGGCCCGGAGTCCGGCATGGCCGTCCCCGCGGAGGACGGCGGCGTCGACCTGTACGTGGCCACCCAGTGGCTGCACGCCGACCTCCGGCAGATCGCGCCCGTCCTCGGCCTGCCCGAGGACAAGGTGCGGATGACCCTGGCCGGCGTCGGCGGCGCGTTCGGCGGGCGCGAGGACCTGTCCATGCAGATCCACGCCTGCCTGCTCGCCCTGCGCACCGGACGCCCGGTGAAGATGGTCTTCAACCGGTACGAGTCCTTCTTCGGCCACGTCCACCGCCACCCGGCCCGGCTGGTCTACGAGCACGGCGCCACCAAGGACGGGAAGCTCACCCACGTGCGCGCCCGGATCGTGCTCGACGGCGGCGCCTACGCCTCCTCCTCCCCGGCCGTGGTCGGCAACGCCGCGTCGCTGGGCGTCGGACCCTACGAGGTGGACGCCGTGGAGGTCGAGGCGCTCGCCCTCTACACCAACAACCCGCCCTGCGGCGCGATGCGCGGCTTCGGCGCCGTCCAGGCGTGCTTCGCCTACGAGGCGCAGATGGACCGGCTCGCCGACGCCGTCGGCATGGACCGGGTCGAGTTCCGGCAGCGCAACGCCATGACCCAGGGCTCGGTGCTGCCCACCGGGCAGGTCGTCGACGCGCCCGCGCCGGTGGCCGAACTGCTGCGCAGGGTCAAGGAACTGCCACTGCCCGAGGAGCGGCCCTGGGAGACCGGGACGGGCGCGGTCGACGTGCGGGCGCTGCCCGGCGGACTGTCCAACACCAGCCACGGCGAAGGGGTGGTGCGCGGCGTCGGGTACGCCGTCGGCATCAAGAACGTCGGCTTCTCCGAGGGGTTCGACGACTACTCCACGGCCCGGGTGCGGCTGGAGGCCGCCGGGGGCGAGGCGGTCGCCTCGGTGCACACCGCGATGGCCGAGGTCGGCCAGGGCGGCGTCACCGTCCACGCCCAGATAGCGCGCACCGAGCTGGGCGTCTCCCAGGTCACCATCCACCCGGCCGACACCCGGGTCGGCAGCGCCGGCTCCACCTCCGCGTCCCGGCAGACCTACGTCACCGGCGGCGCCGTGAAGCGGGCCTGCGAGCTGGTGCGTGAGCGGGTGCTCGAACTCGGCCGGGCCCGGTTCGGCGCCACGCGGCCCGGCTGGCCGGCCGACGGGTCGCCGGACGAGCTGCGGCTGGAGGGCGGCGAGGTGGTCGCCGCGGACGGCACGGTGCTGGCCTCCCTGGCGGAGATCCTCGGCGACGAGGCGGTCGAGGTGGAGACCGAGTGGCGCCACCGGCCCACCGAGCCGTTCCACCGGCACACCGGGCAGGGCGACGGCCACGTCCAGTACTCCTTCGCCGCGCACCGCGCCGTGGTCGACGTCGACGTCGAACTCGGACTGGTCAAGGTGGTGGAGCTGGCCTGCGCCCAGGACGTGGGCAAGGCGGTCAACCCGCTCGCCGTGGTCGGCCAGATCCAGGGCGGCAGCACCCAGGGGCTGGGGGTGGCGCTGATGGAGGAGATCGTGGTCGACCGGGCCACCGGCCTGGTCCGCAACCCCTCCTTCACCGACTACCTCATCCCCACCATCCTCGACACCCCGCCGATGCCGGTGGAGGTGCTGGAACTGGCCGACGACAACGCCCCCTACGGGCTGCGCGGGGCGGGCGAGGCGCCCACCCTGTCCTCGACGCCGGCGATCCTGGCCGCGGTGCGCGCCGCGACCGGACGCGACCTGCGGCGGGCGCCGGTGCGGCCGGAACACCTCACGGACGGATAGACCTCCGCCCGGCGGAAAGGAGTGCCGCCATGCTGGACATCGCGCGGGAGCTGAACGGCTGGATCGGCCAGGGCCGTGACTTCGCCGTCGCCACCGTGGTCGCCGTGGGCGGCAGCGCCCCCCGGCTCCCCGGGGCGGCGCTGGCCGTCGACCGGGACGGCGAGGCGGTCGGTTCGGTCTCCGGCGGCTGCGTCGAGGGCGCCGTCCACGAGCTGTGCCTGCGGGCGCTGGAGGACGGCGAGACGGTGCGCGAGAGCTTCGGCTACGCGGACGCCGACGGGATCGCGGTCGGCCTGACCTGCGGCGGGACCGTCGAGGTGCTGGTCGTGCCGGTGCGCGAGGGCGACGCGGTGCGCCCGGTGTACGCGGCGGCCGTCGCCGCGGCGGCGCGGCGCGAGCCGGCCGCCGTGGCGCGGATCGTGGAAGGCCCCGCCGAGCTGCTCGGCCGCGCCCTGCTCGTCGGGGCCGACGGCGCCGTCTCCGGCGGCTTCGGCCGGGGCACCGAACTCGACCGGACCGTCGCCGAGCAGGCCGCCGCCCTGCTGGACGCCGGGCGCGACGCCTCCCTGATCGAGATCGGAGAGCAGGGCTCGCGGTGCGGAGCACCGCTCTCGCTGCTGGTGGAGACCTCGGCGACGCCGCCCCGGATGATCGTCTTCGGCGCCGTCGACTTCGCGGCCGCCCTGGTGCGGGCCGGCAAGTTCCTCGGCTTCCACGTCACCGTCTGCGACGCCCGCCCCGTCTTCGCCACCGTGAGCCGCTTCCCCGAGGCGGACGAGGTGGTGGTCGACTGGCCCCACCGCTACCTGGAGAACACCGCCGTCGACCCCCGCACCGCCCTGTGCGTCCTCACCCACGACCCCAAGTTCGACGTCCCGCTGCTGACCGCCGCGCTCGGCCTGGACGTCGCCTACGTCGGCGCGATGGGCTCCCGCCGCACCCACCTGGACCGCCTGGCGCGCCTGCGCGAGGAGGGCGTGGGCGAACAGGCGCTCGCCCGCCTGCGGTCGCCCATCGGCCTCGACCTGGGCGCCCGGACCCCGCAGGAGACGGCCCTGTCCATCGTGGCCGAGATCGTCGCCTGCCGCCGGGGCGGCACCGGCGTGCCGCTCAGGGGCGGGGAGCTCCCGATCCACCCCCGGCCGTCCGGCCCAGCGCCTGGGTGACGACCACCGACACCACCGCCGACAGCACGATCAGCGGCACCTGGTCGTGCGCCGCCCGCCCCAGCAGCAGCACCGCCAGCACGGAACTGGTCAGCGGGAGCCCGGTCACCGCCGTCACCGCCGCCGCGATGCCCAGGGCCAGCCCCGGGGTGACGCCCAGGCCCGGCAGCCCGGCGCAGGCGAGGCCCACGCTCGCGCCCAGCAGGACCGACGGGAAGATCGGGCCGCCGCGCAGGCTGCCGAGACTGATGCCCCACGCCAGCCCCTTGAAGAGCACCAGCGCGAACAGTGCCGCGACCGGCCAGGCGTGCGGACTGCCGGCCAGCTGGGCGAGCGTGGCCTGCCCGGAGAGCGCGGCCTCGGCCGGGGACCGCCCGGTGACCAGCGCGTAGGCGGCGACGCAGACGCCCACCGCCAAGGCGCAGGCCACCACCCGCCACGCAACGGGAGAGCCGGCGGCGCTCCCGTTGAACGCGGCGGCGCGGCGCCCCAGACGCCGGGCCAGGGCGATCACCACCGCGATCAGCGCGGCCAGCGGGAGACCCCACAGGAAGTCGCCCGCGTCCGGACCGGGCCGGGGCAGGGCCGACGTCGGCAGGGTCAGCGCCCCGATCGACAGGCCCGTCCAGTGGCCGAAGCCGGTGAAGACCAGCGCGCCCGTCGCGCTCGCGGTCAGGCACGGCAGCAGGAGCGCCACCAGTTGCGCGCCGCCGACGCCCGCCGCCTCCACCACCAGCACGGCGGCCACGATCGGCCCGCCGAGGATGGTGGAGATCGCCGCCGTGGAGCCGGTGGTGGCCACCACCGCCGAGGCCCGCGCGTTGTCCGGGCCCTTCCGCAGGCGCAGCGCCAGCAGCGCCAGTCCGCTGCCGAGCGCCATCAGCGGGGCCTCCGGCCCGAGGACCACGCCCAGCGGGAGGGTCAGCAGCGCGGCCAGCACGACACCCGGCAGTGCCCCGGGCCCGAGGGGAGGGCCGCCGAGGCCGTTCACGGGCAGATGGCCGCCCCGACCCGGCATCCGGGTCACGATCGGCGCCAGGACCAGCCCGGCCAGCAGCAGCGCGGGCAGGGGCCACCACCACGGAGGCCGGGAGTACCCGAACGCCTCGGGCAGCGACGTCCACACCCAGTGCTGGAGCTCGTGCTGGAGCGCGACGAAGAAGAAGCAGGCCAGGGCGACCGGCACGCCGAGCACCGCGGACAGCAGGAGCAGCCGCAGGTAGCCCCGGCTCAGCAGGGTCTGCCGCAGCGCCTGCTCCGCGGTGCCGGCGGCGGGCGGGGCCGACTGCGGGGCGGGTGCGGAGGCGGAGTGGGGGGAAGTGCTCACGTTCTCCTCGGGCGGGTCGCGGGCGCCGGGGCGATGAAGGCCCGGGACCAGTCAACGCGGCGCCGCCGCGCCCCGCACCTCCTCACGCGCACCCGGGCGGCGTCACTCCCACCGCAGCAGCCGGTTGAGGGCGCGGCCGAACAGGTGCCGCCCGGCGGCGCGCAGCACGCCGTCGAAGAGCCCCGGCAGGAACCGCAGCCGGACGTCCTCGCGCCACACGACGCGGGCCCGCCCGCCGGGCCCCGGCCGAACCTCCAGCTCGGCCCAGCCCAGCACCACCCGGCCGCGCTTCTCCAGCCGGCAGCGGCCGCCGGCGCCCGCCGCCGGCGGGTCCCAGACGGTGATCTCCATCAGGTCGAGGAAACCCACCGGCCCCACCCCCGTCCGGGCCCGCACGAAGCGGTCGTCCGCCGTCACCCGGGTGAAGGGGACCACCTCGCCGTGCCGGGGCCAGTGCGTCACCCGCCGCCACGCCTCGTCGAGGGGAAGCGGCACCGTGCGCTCGATCAGGAATTCGGCCATCCGCCGATGGTAGAGAACCGCTCCCGTCCGACCCCCGCATTCACCCGAGCGGGTGAGCCTTCGACATGCGCCGCCCGATCCGGGTACTCGCGGTCCGCAGTTCCCCGCCGCAGGCGAGAGGAAGGAGAGGCGTATGAGCCGCCCCAACTGGTTCGGCCGACCCCGACGCCCCTGGCGACGCGCCCTGGTCACCGGCGGCGCCGGTTTCGTGGGATCCCATCTCTGTGCCCGGCTCGTGTCGGAGGGCACCGAGGTGGTCTGCGTGGACAACCTCTGCACCGGCTCCCGCGCCAACGTGCTGGAGCTGGAGCAGGGCAGCGGCTTCACCTTCGTCCAGGGAGACGTCACCGAACCGGGCCTGCTGGCCGACCTGCCGGGCCGGTTCGACCTGGTGCTGCACTTCGCCTGCCCGGCCTCGCCCGCCGACTACCTGCGACTGCCGCTGCAGACCCTGGAGGTCGGCTCCACCGGGACCCGCCACGCCCTGGAGCGGGCCGGCGTTGACGAGGCGCGCTTCCTGCTCGCCTCGACCTCCGAGGTCTACGGCGACCCCCTGGAGCACCCGCAGCACGAGGCGTACTGGGGCAACGTCAACCCCATCGGCCCGCGCAGCGTGTACGACGAGTCCAAGCGGTTCGCCGAGGCGCTCACCACCGCCCACCGCCAGGTGAACAGCACCGCCACCGCGATCGTGCGGATCTTCAACACCTACGGCCCGCGGATGCGGACCGGCGACGGCCGCGCGGTTCCCACCTTCATCTCCCAGGCGCTGGCCGGCATGCCGCTCACGGTGGCCGGCGACGGCGGACAGACCCGCTCGCTGTGCTACGTGGACGACACCGTGGAGGGCGTCCTCGCCCTGGCCGCGTCGGAGGAGGCCGGACCGATGAACATCGGCGGCTCCGAGGAGATCACCATGCTGGAACTGGCCCGCCGGGTGATCGAGCTGACCGGCTCCGGCTCGCGGATCCGCTTCGTCGAGCGCCCCGTGGACGACCCCGGGCGGCGCCGCCCCGACACCACGCTGGCCCGCGAACGCCTCGGCTGGCAGCCCCGGACCGGCTGGACCGACGGGCTCAGGGAGACCGTCGGCTGGTTCGCCGGAACGGCCCAGGCGGCCTGAGCGCACCCGCGCGGGCGGCCGCCGCGAGCACCGCGGACGGCCGCCCGCGCGCCGGGCGCGCCAACCGGGTGACAGTGGCCCGCCCCGGGTTTCGCCGCCCCCCGATTCGGCACCCGCCCACCCCGCGCCGCCAGGTGCGGCGCGGCGGGAACCGGGCCCGCAGGGACGGCCCGCCGCACAGACCGCCAGACCCCGACCCCACGTCCGGGACGGAGCACTCCATGCGCATCCTTGGCATCAACGCCCTCTTCCACGACCCCGCCGCCGCCCTGGTGGTCGACGGCCGCACGGTCGCCGCGGCCGAGGAGGAACGCTTCAGCCGACGCAAGCACGGCAAGCGCCCGGTCCCCTTCTCCGCCTGGGAGCTCCCCGAGCTGTCGGCCCGCTGGTGCCTGGAGCACGCCGGCGTCCGCCCCGAGGAACTGGACGCGGTCGCCTACTCGTTCGACCCCCGGCTGGCCCGCCCGGCCGACCGGATGGGCCTGGACGACCCCTGGGACCCGCTGCGCCTCGAGTACGCGCGCCGCGCCCCGGAGTTCCTCGCCGAGGCGCTGCCCGGCCTGGACCCCGACCGGGTCGTCTTCGTCCCGCACCACGTGGCGCACGCCGCCTCCGCCGGGCCCGCCTCGCCGTTCCCGGACAGCGCCGTGCTGGTCCTCGACGGCCGCGGCGAGTCCTCCTCCCACCTGGCCGGGCGCTACACCGACGGCAAGCTGGACATCCTGGCCACCCAGGCGCTGCCGCACTCCCTCGGCCTCGTCTACGAGGAACTCACCGCCCACCTCGGCTTCCTGCGCAGCAGCGACGAGTTCAAGGTGATGGCGCTCGCCTCCTACGGGAAGCCCCGCTTCCACCAGCGGCTGCGCGAGCACGTCCACGCCACCGGCGACGGCGGCTTCCGCGCCCACGGCGTCGACTGGGCGGCCTACGCCCCGCCGCGCGGCAAGCACGAGCCGTGGACCCAGGACCACGCCGACCTCGCGGCCAGCGCCCAGGCGGTGCTGGAGGAGGTCCTGCTGGAACTGGTGCACTGGCTGCACGGCGCCGCCGGCGGCGAATCGCTCACGCTGGCCGGCGGCGTCGCCCTGAACTGCGTGGCCAACGCGAGGATCGCCGCGACGGGCCCGTTCCGTGACGTCTGGGTGCAGCCCGCGGCCGGCGACGCCGGCACCGCCCTCGGCGGCGCCCTGCACCTCAGCGAGAACCCCGAGCCGATGCCCGGCGCCGACCTCGGCCGCGGCTGGTCCGACGACGAACTGCGGGCGATCCTCCAGGAGGCGGCCGTCCCCTTCGAGGAGCCCGAGGACATCGCCGAGACCGTCGCCGAGGAACTGGCCCGCGACGGCGTCGTCGCCTGGTTCCAGGGCCGCAGCGAATTCGGCCCCCGCGCGCTCGGCCACCGGTCCCTGATGGCCCACCCCGGCCGCGCGGAGAACCTCGAACGCCTCAACAAGGTCAAGGGCCGCGAGGAGTTCCGGCCCGTCGCCCCGATGGTCGTCGCCGACCGGGCCGCCGAGATCTTCACCGGGCAGCTGCCCAGCCCCTACATGCTGTTCGTGCACGAGGTCGCCGAGGCCTGGCGGGACCGCATCCCGGCCGTCGTCCACGTCGACGGCACCGCCCGCATCCAGACCGTCGAGGAGCGCCGGGAGCCCCTGGTCGCCCGCATGCTGCACGCCTTCGAACGCCGCACCGGGCTGCCGGTGGTGGTCAACACCAGCCTCAACACCGCCGGCCGGCCCATGGTCGACGACCCGCGCGACGCCCTGGAGTGCTTCGGCTCCGCGCCCGTCGACCTGCTGGCCATCGGCCCCTTCGCCGTCCGACGCGGAAGGATGTTCGGATGACGGCCCCCGCCGGGACGCCCGGCAGCGGCCACGCCGGGGAGCCCGGCTACGCGGTGGTGATCCCCACCCTGGTCCGCGACACCCTCGCCGACTGCCTGGCCTCCCTGGTCGCGTCCCACGGCCCCGAACCGGCCGAGATCGTCCTGGTCGACGACCGCCCGGGGCCGGCCGCCGACGACGAGGCCGCCCTGGAGCACCCGCTGTCCGTCCTCGGCGACCTCAGGGCCCGCACCACCGTGCTGCGCGGCGGCGGCCGGGGACCGGCCGCGGCCCGCAACACCGGCGCCCGGGCGGCCGCCGCCCCGTGGATCGCCTTCCTCGACGACGACGTCCAGGTCGGCCCCCACTGGCGCGACCAGATCACCGAGGACCTGGCCACCGCCGCACCGGACACCGGCGGCATCCAGGGCGTGATCGCCGTGCCGCTGCCCGGCGAACGCCGCCCCACAGACTGGGAGCGCGCCACCGCCGGACTCGCCCAGGCCCTGTGGATCACCGCCGACATGGTCTACCGCGCCGAAGCGCTCAAGCAGGTCGGCGGGTTCGACGAACGCTTCCCCCGCGCCTTCCGCGAGGACGCCGACCTGGCGCTGCGCGTCCTGGACGCCGGCTGGCAGATCCGGCGGGGCCGGCGCACCACCCGCCACCCGGTGCGCCCCGCCGACCGCTGGGTCTCGCTGCGCCAGCAGCGCGGCAACGCCGACGACGCGCTGATGCTGCGGCTGCACGGCGCCGGCTGGTGGAAGCAGGCGGCCGCCCCGCGCGGCCGGATCCGCCGCCACCTGGCGATCACCGCGGCCGGCGCGGCGGCCTGCCTGCTCGCCGTCGCCGGACGCCCGAAGGCCGCGTCCCTCACCGCCCTCGGCTGGGCGCTGGGCACCGCCGAGTTCGCCTGGGCGCGCATCGCACCCGGGCCGCGCACCCGTGACGAGGTGGTCACCATGCTGGTCACCAGCGTCCTCATCCCGCCCGCCGCCGCACGCCACTGGCTGGAAGGCCTGTGGCGTCACCGCGACGCCCGGCCCTGGCAGGAGGTGGCCGGCCCGTGAACCCCGCCGCAGCCGTCCTCTTCGACCGTGACGGCACCCTCGTGGAGGACGTCCCCTACAACGGCGACCCGGAGCGGGTCCGCCCGATGCCCGGCGCCGTCGAGGCGCTGGCCCTGCTGCGCGAGCGCGGACTGCCCGTCGGCGTGATCAGCAACCAGTCCGGGATCGCCCGCGGCCTGCTCACCCGGGCCCAGGTCGACACCGTCAACGCCCAGGTCGAGAAGGTGCTCGGACCGTTCGACGTGTGGGAGATCTGCCCGCACTGCCCCGACGACGACTGCCCCTGCCGCAAGCCCGCCCCCGGCATGGTGGAGTCCGCCGCCGCCCGCCTCGGCCTCCCCGCCGGACGCTGCGTGGTGATCGGCGACATCGGCGCCGACGTCGAGGCCGCACGGCGGGCCGGGGCGCGCGCCGTCCTGGTGCCCACGGCGGCCACCCGCGCCGAGGAGATCGAGACCGCTCCCGTGGTCGCCCCCGACCTGCTGAGCGCGGTCCGGCTGGTGGTCGCCTACCTCGACTGCGCCGGGCAGACGGTCGAGGCGGGGAGGCCGGCATGAGAGCCCTGGTGGTCCGGCTGGACAGCTTCGGCGACGTGCTGCTCGCCGGGCCCGCCGTGCGCGCGGTCGCCCGGCACGCCGACGAGGTGGCCCTGCTGTGCGGCCCGCGCGGCGAGCCCGCCGCCCGGCTGCTGCCCGGCGTGGACCGGGTGATCGTCTGGGACGCGCCCTGGGTCGGCCTCCAGCCGCCCCCGGTGGACCGCGCCGACATCGCGCGGACCACCGACCGGATCGCCGCCTTCGGCGCCGACAGCGCGCTGATCCTCACCTCCTTCCACCAGTCGCCGCTGCCCACCGCCCTGCTGCTGCGCCTGGCCGGGGTCGGCCGCATCGCCGCCGACAGCGAGGACTACCCGGGCGCCCTGCTCGACGTCCGCCACCGCCGTGCCGGCCACGACCACGAGGCCGAGGCCGCGCTGCGGCTGGCCGAGGCCGCCGGCTTCCCGCCCGCCGAGGACGACGACGGACGCCTCGCCGTCCTGCCGCCCCCGGAGACCGGCGCGCTCACCGGACCCGAGCCCTACGTCGTCCTGCACCCCGGGGCCAGCGTCCCGGCCCGCGCCTGGGCCCCCGAGCGCTGCGCCGAGGCGGTCCGCGAACTCGCCGCCGCCGGACACCGCGTGCTGGTCACCGGCGGGCCCGGCGAGAGGGAGCTGACCGCCCGGGTGGCCAGCCGGCACGGCCTCGACCTCGGCGGCCGCACCGACGCCGCCACCCTGGCCGGCGTGCTCGCCCGGGCCCGGGCCGTGGTCACCGGCAACACCGGCCCCGCCCACCTCGCGGCCGCCGTCGGCACGCCCGTGGTCTCGCTCTTCGCCCCCGTGGTGCCCGCCGGACGCTGGCGCCCCTGGGGCGTCCCGCACATCCTGCTCGGCGACCAGGAGGCGCCCTGCGCCGGCAGCAGGGCCCGCACCTGTCCGCTCCCCGGCCACCCCTGCCTGAACACGGTGACCGGGCTCGACGTGCTCGCCGCGGTGGAGAAAGTGATGGTGTCCCGATGAGGATCCTGATCTGGCACGTGCACGGCTCGTGGACGACCGCCTTCGTCCAGGGCCCGCACACCTACGTCGTGCCCGTCACCCCCGACAGGGGACCGGACGGACTCGGCCGGGCCCGGACCTTCGACTGGCCGGACTCCGTGGTCGAGCTGCCCCCGCGGGACCTGCGGGAGGCGGGGATCGACCTCGTCGTCGTGCAACGGCCGCACGAGATCGAGCTGGTGGACCGGTGGCTCGGCCGCCGGCCGCCCATGGTCTACCTCGAGCACAACGCCCCCGCCGGCGACGTCCCCGACACCCGCCACCCGGCCGCGGACCTCCCCGGCGTCACCCTCGTCCACGTCACCCACTTCAACCGCCTGATGTGGGACGCCGGTTCCACGCCGGCCACGGTCATCGAACACGGCATCGTCGACCCCGGGCCGCTGTGGACCGGCGAACTTCCGCGCGCCGCCGTGGTCGTCAACGAACCGCTGCGCCGCGGCCGGACCACCGGCACCGACCTCCTCGCCCACTTCGCGCACGCCGCCCCGCTCGACGTCTTCGGCATGGGCACCCATGGCCTCGCCGGAGCCCTCGGCGTCGACGCCGACCGCTGCCGCGACCACGAACTCGCCCAGCGCGACCTGCACGCCGAGATGGCCAGGCGCCGCGTCTACGTGCACCCCGTCCGCTGGACCTCCCTGGGGCTCTCCCTGCTGGAGGCCATGCACCTGGGGATGCCGGTGGTCGCCCTCGCCACCACCGAGGTGACCGAGGCGGTGCCCGAGGACGCCGGAGTCGTCTCCAACCGCCTCGACGTACTGACCGACGCCGTACGGGAGTTCGTCGCCGTCCCGGACCACGCCAGGGCCGTGGGCACACGCGCCCGCACGGCCGCGCTCGCCCGTTACGGGCTGCCCCGCTTCCTCGACGACTGGGAGCGGCTGCTGAAGGAGGTGACCCGATGAGGATCGCCATGGTGTCCGAGCACGCCAGCCCGCTCGCCGCGCTCGGCGGACCCGACGCCGGGGGCCAGAACGTGTACGTGGCCCGCCTGTCCGAGGAACTGGCCCGGCGCGGTCACGACGTCACCGTCCACACCCGCCGCGACGACCCCGGCCTGCCCGACCGGGTGCGGATGCCCGCCGGCACCGTCGTCGACCACGTGACCGCCGGGCCGGCCGAACCGATCCCCAAGGACGAACTCCTCGCGCACATGCCGGAGTTCGGCGAGCACTTGGACCGGGTCTGGGCGCGTGAGCGGCCCGACGCGGTGCACGCCCACTTCTGGATGTCCGGACTCGCCGCCCGGGACGGCGCCCGCCCGCACGGCATCCCCGTCGTCCAGACCTTCCACGCCCTCGGCACCGTCAAGCGCCGGCACCAGGGCGCCCTGGACACCAGCCCCGTCCAGCGCCTGTCGCTGGAACGCCGCCTGGGCGGCGACTGCGACCGGGTGATCGCCACCTGCTCCGACGAGGTGGCCGAACTCGCCGCCATGGGAGTACCGGGCGACCGGGTCTCGGTGGTGCCCTGCGGCGTCGACACCACCGAGTTCCGGCCCGGTCCCGACCTGGCCGGCGCGCCCGCGCGCCGACACCGGCGGCGGCTGTTGGCCTGCGGACGCCTGGTGCCGCGCAAGGGCTACGACCGGGCGATCCACGCCCTGGCCGAGATCCCCGACACCGAACTCCTCGTGGTGGGCGGCCCCTTCGCCTGCCGCACCGAGAACGCCCCGGAACTCGCCGACGCCGTCCCCGAGGCGGCCCGGCTGCTCGCCCTCGCCGAGGAGCTCGGTGTCGCCGACCGCCTCCGGATGCTCGGCGCGGTCTCCCGCGACCGGATGCCCGCCCTGATGCGCAGCGCCGACCTGGTGCTGTGCACCCCCTCCTACGAACCCTTCGGCATCGTCCCGCTGGAGGCGATGGCCTGCGGCGTCCCGGTGCTCGCCACCGACGTCGGCGGACACCGCGACAGCGTCGCCGACCGCGCCACCGGGCGGCTGGTCCCGCCCGACGACCCCGCGGAGCTGGCCCGGGCCGCCCGCGAACTGCTCGACGACGAAGCGCTGCGCCGCGCCTACGGCGCCGCGGGCCGCGCCCGCGTGCTGGACCGCTTCACCTGGCGGCGCGTCGCGGACGGCGTCGAAGAGGTCTACCGCCAGGTGGCGGCGGGCCGCGAACTCTCTTCCTCGGAGGTGGCGTGATGGACATGCGACCGGTTTCCGCCTCGGGCGGCCACTGCGACGCCCTCGACAAGGCCCTCGGCGACTTCCGGGCCAGGGCCCCGCACACCGTCGACCGCTGGGGCGAGCTGCTCGCCGCCGTCCTCACCGGCGGCGGACGGCTGCTCGCCGCCGGCAACGGGGGCAGCGCCGCCCAGGCGCAGCACCTGACCGCCGAACTCGTCGGCCGCTACCGCGACGACCGGCCCCCGTTCTCCGCGATCGCCCTGCACGCCGACACCTCCAGCACCACCGCCATCGCGAACGACTACGGTGTCGACGAGGTGTTCGCCCGCCAGGTCCGCGCGCACGGACGCGACGACGACATCCTGATGCTGCTCTCCACCAGCGGCGCCAGCGCCAACCTGCTGGCCGCCGCCGAGGCCGCCCGCGAGGCCGGACTGCACGTGTGGGCGCTTACCGGACCGGCCCCCAACCCGCTGGCCGCCGCCGCCGACGAGGTGCTCGCCGTGGAGGCGCCGTCCACCGCCACCGTGCAGGAACTCCACCTGGTCGCCGTGCACATGGTCTGCGAGGCCTTCGACGCCGCCCTGGAACGCGGCTGGGGCGCCAAGGGCCGCCGCCGCGCCGGGGCCGCCGCCGCCCCGGACCGCACGGGCGTGCCCGCCCGCGGCGCCGGCGGAGGCCCGCACGCCCTGCAGGCCGGGCTGATCCGGCGCACCCCCGACGACCTGCCGCACGGAGGCCGCCGGCATGAGTGAGAAGGTGAGCGCCCCGCTGGTCGTCGTCGGTGACGCGCTGCTCGACCGCGACCTCGTCGGAACCGCCGACCGGCTGGCGCCCGACGCCCCCGTGCCGGTGGTCGCCGACTGCGTCGAGAGGCTGCGCCCCGGTGGCGCCGCCCTCGCCGCGTACCTCGCCGCCCAGGACGGCCGGCCGGTCACGCTGGTCACCGGACTCGGCGACGACCCCGCCGCCCGCCGGCTGCGGCGGCTGCTGGAACCGGCGGTGCGGGTGATCGCGCTGCCCGTCACCGGCCCGCTGCCGGAGAAGACCAGGCTGCTCGCCCAGCACCGGCCGGTGGCCCGGATCGACCGCGGCGACGGCCGGGCGGCCGGCGCCACCGAGGAGGCCCGGGAGGCGATCCGCTCCGCGCACGCCGTCCTGGTCTCCGACTACGGCCGCGGAGCCGCCGAGGCGCTGCGCGACACCCTCGCCGAGCGGCCGCCCGAGGTGTGGGACCCCCATCCGCGCGGCGCCACCCCGGTCCCCGGGACCCGGCTGGTCACCCCGGCCGAGAAGGAGGCCCGCCAGTTCGCCGAGGGCGGCTCGGGGGAGGACCTGCGCACCGTCTCCCGCGGCGCAGCCGCCCTGGTCCGTGCCTGGCAGGCCGCCGCCGTCGTGGTCACCCTGGGCTCGCGCGGCGCCCTGCTGTCCTACGGCGACAACCCCCTGCTCTTCCCCGCGCCCACCGCCCACGCCGGCGACCCCTGCGGCGCCGGCGACCGGTTCGCCGCCACCGCCGCCGGCCACCTGGCGGACGGCGCGCTGGTGGAGGAGGCGGTGGCCAGGGCGGTCGCCGCCGCCACCGGGTTCGTCGCCGCGGGCGCGGCGGGGGCGATCGGCGTCGACGCCGCGGACACGGAGGCCGCCCCCGCGTCCACGACGGGGGCCGCCGGGGCGGACACGCAGGCACCCGCCGTTCCGGGGACCGCGGAGGGCGCCCCGGAAGGTGCCACCCCCGGGCGGGCGGCGCGGGCTGCCGTGGGAAGGGCGGCGGCAAGGGTCCTGCCCGGGGCGGCGGAGGGTACCGTGGCAGGGACGATCGGGGACGCCGTGGGACAGGCGGCGGCGGACGCCGTGGAAGGGGCCGTGGACGACACCGCTCCGCGCGGCCCAGGCCGGGCCCCACGCCCCGCGCCCCCGGCCGGGGACGAGGACCCGTGTGTCCTGGCCGGGAGGGTCCGCGCGGCCGGCGGGACCGTGGTGGCGGCGGGAGGCTGCTTCGACCTGCTGCACGCCGGTCACGTCGGCCTGCTCGAGGAGGCCCGCCGCCTCGGCGACTGCCTCGTCGTCTGCGTCAACTCCGACGCCTCGGTGCGCCGCCGCAAGGGCGACGGCCGCCCGGTCAACCCGCTGGCCGACCGGGTCCGCGTACTCAAGGCGCTCGCCTGCGTCGACGCGGTCGCCGTCTTCGACGAGGACACCCCGGCACAGCTCCTCGCCCGGCTCCGCCCCGACGTGTGGGTCAAGGGCGGCGACTACGCCGGAGCCGACCTGCCCGAGGCGGCCCTGCTCGAGGAGTGGGGCGGCCAGGCCGTCCTGCTGCCCTACCTGGACGGGCGGTCCTCCACCCGCCTCGCCGCCCGGGCCGCCGCCGCGGTGGCCGCCGCACGCGACGCGGGAGGCCCGAGGTGACCCGCCACCGCGTACTGGTGCTGCGCGCCCTGGGCCTCGGGGACCTGCTGGCCGGGATCCCCGCGCTGCGCGGCCTGCGCCGCGCCCACCCGGACTCCGAGATCACCCTCGCCGCGCCGGCCGAACTCGCCGCGCTCGCACGGGAGTCGGGCGCGGTGGACCGCCTGCTGCCCGCCTCCGCGGCGGGCCGTGCCGTGCCCGCCGCCCTCGACTGGACCGGGCCCCCGCCCGACCTCGCCGTCGACCTGCACGGCAACGGCCCGCTCAGCCACGGCCTGCTCGCCGCGCTGCGGCCCGCCCGCCTGTTCGCCTTCGCGCACCCGGACACCCCCGGCGTCGAGGGACCCCCGTGGTACGCCGAGGAGCACGAGCGCGACCGCTGGTGCCGCCTGCTCGCCTGGTACGGCGTCGACGCCGACCCCGGCGACCTCCGGCTGCCCCGCCCGAAGGCCGCCTCCCCGGCGCCCGGCGCGGTCGTCCTGCACCCCGGCGCCGGATCCCCGGCCCGCTGCTGGCCCGTCGAGAGGTTCGCCGCCGTGGCCGCCGCGCTGCGGGAGCGGGGACACCGGGTGGTGGTCACCGGGGGACCGGGGGAGGACGACCTGGTGGCCGCCGTCGCCGACGGCGCGGGGCTGGACGGCGCCGACCGGCTCGGCGGGGGGCTGCCGCTGCCCGAGCTGGCCGCGCTGGTGGCCTCGGCGCGGGCCGTCGTCAGCGGCGACACCGGTCTCGCCCACCTCGCCGTCGCCCACGGCACGCCGTCCGTCACCCTCTTCGGGCCCACCCCGCCCGCCCGCTGGGGACCGCCCCGCCGGCCGCGCCACCAGGTCCTGTGGCACCCCGGCCCGCCCGGCGACCCGCACGCCCGCCGCCCCGACCCGGGGCTGCTGCGGATCACCGTGGACGAGGTCGTCGGCGCCTTCGGGCGGCTGCCGGCGGAGGAGGCGCGCGACACCGCCGACGAGCCGGCGCGACCGACCACCGGCCCCGGTTGCCCCGCGGACACCCGACCACGCGTACGTCCCGGCCACGCCGCGCCCTCGGGCCACGCCGCGCCTTCGGGCCGTGCCGTGCCCGCCGACCCCACCGCGCCCCCGGACCCCGCCGCGCCCTCCGGCCCCACCGTGACCACCGGAACGCCATGACCGCTCCCGCCCCGCGCCAGGACCCGGGCCCCGCCGTCGGCGTCGTGATCGCCACCCGCGACCGGCAGGACAGCCTCGCCCACACCCTGCGCCGCCTGCTCGCCCTGCCCGAGAGACCGCCGGTCGTCGTGGTCGACAACGCCTCCCGAGACGGCACACGGGAAATGATCGGCCGCGACTTCCCACAGGTCAGGGCGCTCACCCTGGCGGAGAACCAGGGCGCCACCGCCCGCACCCTCGGGGTACGGCTGCTCGAGACCCCCTACGTGGCCTTCAGCGACGACGACTCCTGGTGGGAGCCCGGCGCGCTGACCGCCGCCGCCCGGCGCCTGGAGGCCCACCCGCGGCTCGGGCTCCTCGCCGCCCGCACCCTGGTCGGCCCCGAGGGCGCGGACGACCCGATGAACGAGGTCCTCGCCGCCTCCCCGCTGGGCACCGCCCCCGACCTGCCCGGCACCCAGGTGCTCGGCTTCCTCGGCTGTGCGGCCGTCGCCCGCCGCACCGCCTACCTGGAGTCCGGCGGCTACCACCGGGTGCTCTTCTTCGGGGCCGAGGAGACCCTGCTCGCCTACGACCTGGCGGCCCGCGGCTGGGGCGTGACCTACTGCCCCGACGTGGTCGCCCGCCACCACCCCGCCACCGCGCCCCGACCGCACCGCACCGCCCTGCAACGGCGCAACGAGGTGCTGACCGCCTGGCTGCGCCGGCCGCTGCCGCTCGCCCTGGCCCGCACCCGCGAACTCGCCGTCGAGGCACGGCACGGCGGCCCCGCCCGGCACGCCCTGCGCGGGACGCTGGTGCGGCTGCCGGGCGCGCTGCGGGCCCGCGCACCGCTGCCGCCGCACGTCGAACGCGCCGCCCGGCTGCTGGACGGGGCCCGCGCGTGAACCCCTCCGGAGCCGACCCCCGCGTCAGCGTCGTGGTCATCACCCACAACCGGCGCGACGAACTCCTGTACACGCTCGACCGGCTGGCGGAACTGCCCGAGCGGCCACCGGTGATCGTCACCGACAACGCCTCGGCCGACGGCACCGCCGCCGCCGTCGCGCGCCGCCATCCGCAGGTGCGGCTGCTGCGTCCGGGCCGCAACCTCGGGGCGGTCGGCCGCAACCTCGCGGTGCGTCACGTCACCACGCCCTACGTGGCGTTCTGCGACGACGACACCTGGTGGGAGCCCGGCTCGCTGCGCGGCGCCGCCGACCTGCTGGACCGGTTCCCGGGCGTCGCCGCGGTGACCGCCCGCATCCTCGTGGAGCCGGGAGGCGCCGAGGACCCCATCGTCGCCGAGCTGCGGGACTCGCCCGTCCCCGGACCCGACTGGCTGCCGGGACCCGCACTGGGCTCGTTCCTCGCGGCGGCGACCGTGCTGCGCACCGACGCGTTCCGGACGGCCGGCGGGTTCTCACCGCGCCTGTGGCTCGGCGGCGAGGAGGAACTGCTCGCCGTGGACCTCGCGGCGGCGGGATGGTGGCTGGTCTACGCCGACTCCCTCACCATCCACCACCGGGCGTCCGCCGCACGCGACTCCACCCTGCGGCGCACGCACGGCATCCGCAACACCCTGTGGTTCACCTGGCTGCGGCGTCCGGCGCGCGCGGCGCTGCGGCGCACCCTGCACCTGGCGCGGACCGTGCCGCGCGACGCGGCCTCGCTGCGCGGCTTCGCCCTCGCCGCGGCCGGGCTGCCGTGGGTGGTGCGGGAGCGGCGGGTGCTCCCGGCGACGGTCGAGTCCCGTCTCGTGCTGCTGGAGGCCTCCCAACGGGCGTCGCGGGCACGGCGGTACACCGGATGACGGCGGCGGTTCCGGGCCCCGCGCGGCCCCGCGCGGACCTACCCTGGGCCTGAGGCCGTCCCGTGAGGAGCACGCGTATGGATCTGCCCAGGACCGGCCCGGCGCGACGCGAGCACCCGGCGCGACGCGAGCACCCGGTGCGACGCGAGCGCCCGGCGTGACGCGGCCCCCCGTCCCCGGCGCCCCGGACGGCCTGGCGCCGCCCTGCGCCCTGGCCGGCCTGTGGGCCGTGCGGCACGGGCAGAGCACGGCCAACGTGGCCTTCGCCGCGGCGGAGGCGTCGCACTCCACGGAGCCCGTGCCGGGCCGCGACCGGGACGTCCCGCTGACCGCCCTGGGAGCGGCGCAGGCCCGCGCGCTGGGTGCCTGGCTGGCCGCACCGGCCCCCGCAGGAGGCCCCGACCTGGTCGTGTGTTCCCCCTACCTGCGCGCCCGGCGGACCTGGGAGCTGATGGCCTCCCGCGCCGCCGAGCTCGGTGTGCCGCAGCCGCACGCGCTGGTGGACGAGCGGCTGCGGGACCGGGAGATGGGCGTCTTCGAGCTGCACCCCGCGACCGCGCTGCGCGCCCGGGCGCCGCAGGAGGCGGCCCGCCGGGAGCTGCTGGGGGACTGGTACTACCGGCCGCCCGGCGGGGAGGCCTTCACCGACGTCGCCGTCCGCGTCGGCCAGTTCGTCTCCGACCTGGCCGCCGCCGCACCGGGACGGCGCGTCCTGGTCGTCGCGCACGACGGGGTGCTGGTGGCCCTGCGTCATGTCCTCGCCGGGATCGGGGCCGCCGCGCCCGAGCCGCCGCCACCGGTGCCGAACGCCTCGGTGTCGCACTGGGACGGCGACGGGCGGCGCCTGCGCCCGGTCACCTGGGGCGACACCGCCCACCTGGCCACGGCGGACCTCGCCTGACGGGCCGTCCCGGCCCGCACGGCGTCAGTGGTGGTGGGCGTGGACGACCGCGTGGCCCTTGCCGCGGCCGATCATCCACTTGTTGACCGGAGTGGTGACCAGGAAGGCCACGGCGAAGCCGCCCAGCAGCGCCGACCAGAACAGGCCGTCCGAGAGCTGCGCCTCCATCGCCCCGGGGGTCAGGGCGATGATGCCGTTGTCGACGAGCTCCATCACGGCGATGGAGACCGTGTCGGCGGCCAGCGCAACCTTGACCGCCGCCCGCAGCTCCAGGCCGGCCCTGCGGACCCCGAACAGGGTGAAGGAGTAGCCGAACACGAAGGCCAGCCCGATCGCCAGCACCATGGTCGGCACGTTCCCCCAGGCCAGCGCCGTGCCGATGACCATGCCGAGGATCTCGCCCACGGCACAGCCGGTGAGGCAGTGCAGCGTCGCCTTCGCCGCCATGGCCCAGGTCGCCCCCGGGCGGGGCGTGTGATGGTGCCCCTCGTGATGCCCGGCGTGATGACCGGCGTGGCCCCCGTGCGCCCCGTGGGCGTCACCGGAGTGGTGCCCGGTGTGCTCCATGACCGTTCTCCCCTCGCTGTCGGACGGGGCCCGTCTCCCGGCCCCGCACACCCGAACCATATACCCCCAGGGGGTATTCCGGCAGGAAGGGGGCGAGCTCGTGACACGCCGGTGGGGCGCACGCCGCGGTGCGCGACGCCCGCCCCACCGGGTGACAACAGGTGCTCGCGGCCGGTCAGTTACGGCCGAGGAGGTCCTTCATCCGCTCGATCTCCGACGACTGGGAGTCGATGATGTCCGCGGCCATGCGCCGGGCCGGCGGGTGGGAACCGTCCGCCCGCTCCGTCCGGGCCATGGCGACGGCGCCCTCGTGGTGCTCGATCATCATGCGCAGGAAGGCCTCGTCGAACGCCGGACCGGAGGCCTCGCGAAGGGCCTCCATCTCCTCGGCGGACATCATCCCGCCGGTGCCGCCGTGCGCGGCGTGGCCGCCGGCGTCCGCGGAGGGGACCTCCTCGCCCCAGGACCTCAGCCAGCCGGACAGGGTGGTGATCTCCGGGTCCTGGGCCTTCTCGATCTCCGCGGCGAGGCGCTTGACCTCGGCGGACGCCGCCCGCTCGGGGCGAGGGCGGCCATCTCCACCGCCTGCCGGTGGTGCGGGATCATGCCGACGGCGAAGGCGACGTCGGCGGCGTCCGGCCGCCCCGGGGAGGCCGTCACCGCGGCGGGGGAGTGAGCGCCGTGTCCGGCGGGGTCGTGGTCCCGGCCCCCGCCACAGGCGGTCAGGGCGAGGAGGCCGGCGCCGGCGGCGGCGAGGGCGGCGGCGCGGCGGATCGTGGAACGCTTGTCGGGCATGGTGGTGCGACTCCTGGTGCGTAGGGATCTGAGGCGTGACAGGCGGCGGCGCGGCACCGGACCCCCGGGGGGTATGCGCGCGAGTGGGGCGCGGGGTGCCGTGCGGGGCTGTCTAGATCCGCAGGAGCTGCAGTTCGGCCAGGTCGGGGGGCGCCCGGACGGGCAGGGCCGAGGCGGGGACGCCCAGGGGGCGGGCCGGGGCGGCGGCCGACGGTGCGGCCGGAGTTCCGGCGAGGGGGGGAGGGGTGTACGGGGATGCCGCCTGGGCGGCGGCGCAGGTGTCGTCCGCGTGGCTCAGGTGGCCGGATCCCTGCCCGTGACCCTGGTGGGCTGCGGCGTCGGCGGTCTCCGCCGCGCGGTGGGCGACCCGCTCGCCGTGGGCCGCCGCCGTGCCGTGCGACCCGGTGTGCGGGCGGTCGAGCCCGCCGCCGGGGGCGAGGGCGTGCATGCCGAACAGCCCGGCCAGGACCGCGAGCACCAGCAGCGCGAGCAGCCGCCCCGTGGGGCGGTGGCACGTGCCGAGGCCGGTGATCACCCGCCCATCGTACGACCCCCGCCCGGCACGTCCCTCATACCCCCGCGACCGACCCG
Source organism: Streptomyces fragilis (assembly GCF_003112515.1). GTDB lineage: Bacteria > Actinomycetota > Actinomycetes > Streptomycetales > Streptomycetaceae > Streptomyces > Streptomyces fragilis. The sequence goes on from NZ_BEVZ01000002.1 coordinate 752,786, forward strand.
GGCCCCGGGCCTCCGGGCGCCGTCAGGCCTCGTGGCCCCGGGCCCTCGGGCGTCGTCAGGCCTCGTGGTCCCGGGCCTTCGGGCGTCAGGCTTCGTGGTGCAGGGCCGCGAGCAGGGTGTCGGCGGGGTCGCGGGCGGTGGAGCCGGCGATGGTCGCCGCCGCGGTGCGGCCCTCGGGCGAGAGGCACCAGTGGAGCCAGCGGTCCAGGCCCTCCGCGCAGACGTGCTCGCCCGGCACCACCGCCGGCCACCCCCACACCCGCCCCTGCGCCGAGACCTTCGCCCCGCCGGCCACGGGATCCACCGCGAGCACCGGCACGCCCGACCGCAGCCCCAGCACCAGGCCGTGCAGCCGGTCGGTGACCACCACGTCCAGCCTGCGCAGCAACGACTCCAGTTGCCCCGGCGTGGCGGCCAGGCGCCAGTCCCGGGAGTCGAGCCGGGTCTCCAGGTCCAGCCGCGCGCAGTCCACGCCCGCGAGCCAGCCGGTGACCGTCTCCGCCACCACCTCGTGCAGCCGCCGCCCGCCGTACTCGTGCTGGCCGTGGGTGAGGACCACCCCGACCACCGGAACCGGGTCCGGGACCGGGGCCCGGGCCGCCAGGTCGGGCGCCGCCGCGCCGGAGGCGTCCCGTGCCAGCACCCGGTGGAAGCCCTGCACCGCGGGGGAGGAGGGGTCGATCACCGACACCCCCACCGCCACCCGCACGCACCGCGCGTACCGCTCGTGCAGCTGCTCGATCTGCGGCCCGTGCAGCGGCCCGCACACGAAGACGAGGTGGGAGTACGCCCGCGGGTCGGCACGCTCCAGCGGGAGCTCCCCGGGCCGGAAGCCGGGACTCCAGGCCACGTCGTACGGCAGTCCGGCCCCGTCCAGCACCTCCCGCACGCGGTCCAGGGCCAGCAGGTCCCCGGCGGTGGCCTCCCCGTGCAGGAAGCTGAACCACCCGGTCACCAGGATCCGTCGCGGCCACCCCGCCTCCGGCGGGTGCGCGCCGTCATCGCTCGTACGCACAGTGCGTGGCGGGTGCCCCTTCCGTCCCGCGTCAAGCGTCGAGGAGCGGCCGTTTACCGGGACATCCGACGACTTCGCGACCGAAAGGCCGTTTCGCGCCGTTTGTCCGTGTCTACCCGTTGGGCGAGCCGAGTGTGGAAGGAGGGTGATGAAATGATCACCCGAGACCAGATCCCCGCTGTCCTCGACCATCCGGTGTACGACGGCACGGGCACGAAGATCGGCGAGGCCAAGCACGTCTTCCTCGACGACGCGACCGGCCGCCCGGAGTGGGTGAGCGTCAAGACCGGTCTCTTCGGGAGCGGCGAGACCTTCGTCCCGATCCGTGACGCCTCGCTGGTGGAGGACCACCTCGAGGTGCCGTACACCAAGGACAAGGTCAAGGACGCCCCCGACGTCGTGGTGGACAGCGGCGGTCACCTCTCCCGCGAGGAGGAGCACCGTCTGTACGAGTACTACGGCGTCAAGTGGGACCAGCCCTGGGAGCAGTCCACGGGCCAGGACAAGAACGCGGCGTCCGGCCGGAGCGGCATGGACAAGGGGACGGCCGGCGCGGCAGGTGCGGCCGGGGGTGTGGCCGGAGGAATCGCCGGCAAGGCCTCCGCACGCGGCCGCAAGGGCGAGGGCGTCGACGACTCCGGCCGGGCCTACGCGCGGGGTACCGGAGCCGAGGGGCGCACCCCCGGTGCCGAGGCCCGTGCGCGTTCCGGCGCCGCCGGCGGCGGCCTCGGCCAGGAGACGGCCGAGAACGCGATGACGCGCTCCGAGGAGCGCATGCACGTACGTGTCGAACGTCAGGAGAGCGGCCGCGCCAGGCTGCACAAGTACGTCGACACCGAAGAGGTGCAGCAGAGCGTGCCGCTGCGGTACGAGGAGGTCCGCGTCGTCCGTGAGCCGATCACCGACGCCAACCGTTCCTCGGCGCTCTCCGGCGAGCCGCTCAAGGAGGCGGAGTTCGAGGTGACGCTCCACGCCGAGCGGCCCGTGATCGAGACCGAGGTGGTCCCGGTCGAGCGGGTCAAGCTCACCACCGAGGAGCGGGTCCAGAACCGCACCGTCACCGGCCGCGTCCGCAAGGAGCGGATCGAGTCGGAGGGCATGGAGGCCACCGGCACGGACGCCACGCCGGGCGTCGACGCGGGCGGCCTGAGCGGTGAGAGCGGCCGCGGCAAGCACCGGAAGGGGGGAAGGTGACAGTTCTTCCCCACGTGGATGGGGGGCGCTGCGGGTCGCTCGTGGTCGTCCGCAACGCCCCCCGGTCTGCGGCCCGTTCGGGGACGAGGTCAGCCTAGGAGGATGCCCGCCCGGCGCACATGAGGGACTGCCCTGCGGGGTGGACCGAGGGTTTCCCCTCCCTCGGCCCGCCCTGTGCCCGATCGTGGCGACGGCCCGCGAACTCGCCGGGCAGCAGGGCCGGGACGCGGTCACCACCCGGCGGCCGGCCGAGCGCATCGAGTACAGCCGACCCGTCCTCTCCAGCCACTTCCGCGGCAAGCGGGGGATCATCGGAGCCGTCGCCCGCGCGGGCGCCCCCGGGATGGCCGCGCTGCTGCGCGCCGCGGCCCGCTCCGCGGAGGGTCTGCGCGCCCGGGTCACCGCCCTCGCGCGCGCCTACCTCGCCTTCGCCGAGGACGACCCGGCGGTCCACGACGCGATGTTCCTGGTGGACCGGCTCGCCGTGCTCTGACCGGCGTTCCGGCGGGCACCGGAAAGGGCGCGAGCCGCGGCGGGGGCGCCGGGTGAGGGGACGTCAGCCGCCGGCCGGGTGGTTGGCGGTGAGGCGGACGATGTCGATGCGGGAGCGGATGCCGAGTTTGCGGTAGACGCGGGTGAGCGTCGCCTCCACCGTCTTCACGCTGACGTACAGCCGACCCGCGATCTCCCGGTTGGTGGCGCCCTCCATGACCAGCCCGGCGACCTGCCGCTCCATCGCGGCGAGCCCCTCCAGCAGCGCGACCCCGCCGCCCGCCGTCCCGCCCGGGCCGCCGGCGGCGCCCGGGACGCGGGCAGCGGGTCCCGCGTGGACGGCGGAAGGCCCGCCGCCCGGGCCCGCCGCGAGGGCCGGCCCGGCGGACGCGGCGGTGTCCGCGGCCGCCATGGCCTCCACCCGCCGCAGCCACGGCAGCGCCCGGCACCGGCGGAACAGCCGCCCCGCCTCTTCGCGGGCGCCCGCCCCGCCGCGCCCGGTGCGGGTGAGCAGTTCGGCCAGGGCCAGCAGCGTGCGGCCCTCCGAGAGCCGCCGTCCCAGCAGGGCGAGCCGTTCGCGCGACCGCGTCAGCAGGAACTCCGCCCCTTCCGCGTCCCCTTCCGCGCTCCGCACCAGCGCCTCCGCGCGGTCCAGCACCGCCAGCACGCCCTCCCGGCGAAGCCGGACCGCCCGGGCCCGGGTCTCCTCCACCAGCCGCCGCGCCTCCTGGGTCTGCCCGGTCCGCACCAGCGCCTCCGCGAGGTCTCCGTGCCAGCGGCCGCCGGCCGGGTCGTCGATGCCGACGCCCGCCTCGAGGGCGCGCACCCGGCTCAGCGCCTCCACCGCCCCGGCCGCGTCGCCCCTGACCAGCCGGACGTGACCCAGGGCGGCGAGGGTGTGCGCCAGGAAGATCTGGTCGCCGTCCCGTTCCGCCGTGCGCACCGCCTCCTCGGCCAGCTCCACGGCACGCGCCGGGTCGCCGCCGGACGCCTCCGCGTGCGCCGCCAGCGCGCCGGCCGCGGCCTCGCCGATCCCGGTGTCCCGGGCCAGCCGCAGCGACTCCCGGGCGAGGTCGACCGCCCGGCCGCAGTGCCCCGAGGCCAACTCCGTCTCGGCCAGCAGCCGCAGGTACTGCACCTCGGCCTCGACCATGCCGCGCCGCCGCGCGCCCCGCAGCAGCGCCGTGACGGTCGACCGGGCCTCGTCCAGCCGGTCGCTCATCATCGTCCAGCGGCAGTGCACCGCTCCGGCGCCGTTGTGGTCGCAGGCCAGCGCGTCGTCCTGCGGCGCCTCCAGGGCGCGGGCGATCGTGGCGGGGGCGTCCGGGTGGCCGCGCAGCACCTCCATGTGGGCCTGGAACGCCAGCGAGAGCAGCTCGGTGTTCCGGTCCCCGCCGGCCGCGGCGAGCCGGGCGGCGAGGGCCGCCTCCTGACGGGCCCGGCCGCTGTCGCCCTCCACCAGCAGCGCCTGCCAGGCCAGCCGGTGGTGGACCAGCCCGAGCAGGCGCGGATCGTCCCCCGCGTCGGCGAGCGCCTGCGGGAAGACGGCGTCCACCTCGCTCAGCGCCTGACCCGCCGCGTCGATCACCACCGTCCAGGCCCGCACCCGCTCGGCGGCCTCGGTGGCCCGGCCGAGCACGTCCTGGGCGATGTCGCGGGCCAGGTCGGTCTCGCCGGCGGTCAGCGCGTCCTCGGCGGCGCGCAGCCGGTACGCGTCGGGGGAGTGACCGGCGTCCTGCGGGGCGTGCCGTGCGGCCAGCAGTCCCAGCGAGGCCGCCACCGAGGGGGCGCCCCGGTCGCGGGCGAGACCGGCCGCCTCGGAGAGCCGCGCGGCGACCTCCGGGTCGGCCCCGGCCGTGGCCAGGGCCAGGTGCCGGGCCCGGTCGATGGGGTCGAAGGCCACCCGTGACAGCGCCGCGTGGACGGCCCGCCGCTCGGGCCCGTCGGCCGCGGCGTACAGCGCGGAGGGCACCAGCGGGTGGGTGAAGCGGACGGTGTGGTTCTCCGGATCGGCGACCAGTACCCCCAGCGCGCAGGCACGGGCGACGTCCGCCTCGGCGTCCGTCCGTCCGGCGGCGTGCAGCAGCGCCAGGGTCGGGCGTGCCCCGGCGGCGGCCACCAGCAGCGTCCGGCGGGTCTCGGCGGGCAGCCGGTCCAGCCGCCCCAGCAGCAGCGCGCGCAGCGACGTCGGCACCGGCAGCGGCTCGCCCGGCCGGGGCGGAGTGGGGCTCTCCGCGAGCGCGCGCCCCAGCTCCAGGGCGAACATCGGGTTGCCGGCACTGGCCGCGCCGATGGCCCGCACCGTCGAACGCGGCAGCGACCGGTGGCCGCGGCGGGCCAGCAGGGCGGAGATCTGCCCGCGGTCCAGCGGCGCGACCCGCAGGGCCTCCGAGTCGTGCGGCAGCCCGCGCAGGCAGTCGTTCACGTCCGGTCCGCCGGGCGTCTGGGTGCGCAGCGCGCAGAGCATCCGCACCCGGGTGCCGTTGATCCGGCGGGCGGCGAAGCCGAGCAGTTCGGTGCTGGCGCGGTCCAGCCACTGCAGGTCGTCGGCGACCACCAGCACAGGCCCGTCGGCGGCCAGCGCGCGGAAGGCGGCCAGGACGGCCAGGCGCAGGGCCAGCCCGTGGTGGCCGTCCGGCCGGAGCACCGCCTCGCCGTGCCCGGTGAGAGCGGCCTCCAGCGCGCAGCGCTGGGTGTCCGGCAGACGGTCGGCGACCCGATCCAGGACGGGGCCGAGGAGGTCGGCGATGGCCAGGAAGGGGAGGTGGGATTCCGACTCGGTGGCCGAACAGCGCAGGACCGTCCGCGACTTTCCGGCGTATTCGGCGGTCAGTGCCCGCAGCGCCGTCGATTTGCCGATTCCGGCCGGTCCGTGGAGCAGTACGCCTCCGCCCTGGGCGAGTCTTCGCCGGGCCGCCGCGAAGAGCTCCTCCTGCCCGATGACCTGGTCGTTCGTCCGGTCGGAGCGGTGGTCGGCGAGATCCTGGACGTCGTGTGGCACGGTCACCGCTCCCCTCGAATGTCGTGTTCTGGTCAATGGTAAGCAACGTGCGGCGCTTATCGGGCGGGAGGTATCCGGGCGTTCTGCGCAAACTCCGGTCGTCCGGCCGGAGCGTAATTGAAAATGGGGAAAAGAAAAGGGCGGAGTCCGGTCATATACCGGCTCCGGCGGTGGCGGGGTGGACGGTCAGCCTTCGGCCAGCGTGTCCGCCGCGCCGTTGACCGCCTGCGGCATTCCGGTGCGGTCCAGCAGGAAGAGCGGCGTGGACAGGCGCTCGGCGAGGTCCAGGGCCGCCGGGTCGTACCCGGCGAGCGAGAAGTGGACGCCCTGCGCCGATTCGCTCATCGCGGTCAGCCACAGGCACTCCACCTCACGGGTGGAGGCCGTCCGCGGGCCCGGGTCGACGTGGGCGATCAGCCCGCGCGCGGCGAGGGCGACACCGGAGGGCGGCCGCTGGTCGGCCCGGCGCACGTCCGGGTGCCCCAGCCACCGCAGGTACAGCGCCGCCGCGGTGACCGCGTCCAGGGGCGTGCGGATGGTCACCGGCTGGAAGGCCGGCCGCGCCGCCGAGGGCCCGCCGGCGTCCCCCGGGACGAGCAGCGGGAGCCGCAGCACGGCCCCGCAGGGACAGCCCAGTTCCGGCCACGGCCACTGGCTGCGCAGCGAGCAGCGGGGGCAGGGCACGGTCACCCAGCTCTCGTGCCAGACCCGCCGGGTCAGCCGGGTCGGTTCGCCCGAGACGTCCAGCGCGGGGGCCACCGGAGTGCCGCAGGCGCAGGGGAACGTCGGTACCCGGTAGACGTGCTCCCGCCGGCAGGCCGGGCAACGCACCGGAACCCTCTCGGACATGGCCACTCCAGGACGTGATGCGGTCGGACTCCCATGGTGCGCCCGGCGCGGGCCGCGTGTCCGTTCCTTGACGGGCTTTCGGCGATGTTTCGCCGGTTACCGGGCACGGTGGTCGGTTTCCGTTCGCCGCGGGGCGTGCGCTCGCGCACCCGTGCCGTGCGACGCGGGCGGTCCGGGGTTCACCGGCCGCAGCCGCAGCCGCAGCCGCAGCCGCAGCCGGAGCCGCCGCCGCGGTGTCCGCCCGCGTCGTGCCCGCCCCCGCACTCCCGGACCCGGGCGCGCTCCGTCGGCTCGAGCAAGGCCGGCGGCCGGTACGGCGCGGCGTGGACCGCCTTCTCCAACGGGTGCGCGGCCCGGCCGGACAGCGGACCGGTGTTCCTCAGGAACCCCGGTTCCGCCGCCTCGGCCGGGCCGCGCCCGTGCATCGCCACGACCGCTGCCGTCACGGCCGCGCGGTCGCCCCCGCGCGGCACGGCGATGCGGTACACGTCGAGCGGACGTCCCCCGTCGCCCTCGCCGTGTCCCCCCGTGGCGTATCCCCCGTTCCCCGGCTCCCCCGTGGCCGGAGCGAGGTCCGCCGCCCCCGTGCCGGCGGACCTCGTTGACACCACAATGCGGCCCGGGCACAGGTTCGTTGAAGAGGCGAAGGCGTTCTCAGAGGTTGATTTGAGGTTGCGCCGCAGTCGCCGGAAGGCGTCAACGGGCTTACGGCAGCAGGTTATTCGAGGTCGTGATGCTCCTCGAGGCCGGGCCACTGTCCGGGTCCTCCGCCCTGCCAGTCGATCCGGTCGCCGGTCTCGACGTCCCCCACGTCGAGGTCGGACAGCCGGAGGATCTCGCGGACGTCGTCCAGGTGCGAGGCGACGCCGAGGGCCTCGTCGTCGGCGGTGACCCGGCGGGAGCCGTCGAGCCCCGGCGGATGCACCACGATGTGCGGTCGGTTCATGTCCCCAGGCTGCTGCGGCGCGGCGGGCCGCGCACCTCGGGCGGTCCGCGGCCCCGCCCGACGGCCTACCCCGTGCCGCCGGTCGGACGCGCGTGCCCTAACCTGCCGCACTGGATCTTCGGTCGCGCACGGGAGGCGACCAGGGAGGGGGAGGGCCGTGTCCGAGCACCTGTCCGACGAGGAGTTGGCCCGGTTCCTGCGGGAGAGCGCCGAGGGGACCGCGGCGGACGCGCCGAAGGAGCCCTCGGCGCGGGCCCGGATGGTCACCGCGCGGCTCAGGGAACAGGAGGCGCGGGGCGAGCTGCCGCAGGGGTGGCGCACCCCCGCGGACCTCGGCGGCCACCGCAGACGTGCCGCCCGCCACCGTCGCGTCAAGGCCGCCCTGGCCGGCGTGGTGGTCCTCGGTCTGGCCGTGCTCGCCCTCAACCCGTCCCTCCTCCCCGGACACCCGTGGGGCGACGGCCCGGCGACGGGTGATCCCGCCACCGCCCGGCGGCTGCCCGCCGAGACCGCCGCCCCCACGGCCGCGCCGGGCGCGGCGCCCGGCGCGGCCACCCTCGAGGACCCCTTCGCCGGGTCCCCGGCCGCCCGCTGGCAGGAGGGCGCGGAGAGCGTCGTGATGCCGCCCGCGAAGGCGACCGGCGTCTTCTCGCGGCAGCAGGTCGCGCGCGCCCTCGAGGGCACCCGCACCCTGCTGGTCGACGCCAACGTCGCCCCCGCCACCCTGCGCGGAGCGCAGCCGAAGGCGGCGCTGGGCGTCCTGGACCCGCTGCAGCCCGAGCTCCTGGACGATCTGCGGACGTCGCTGCGCGACCCGGGCGAGGAGGACAACCCGCTGCTGCTCTTCAGCCGGTTCGATCCCGAGGAGACCCGCGTCGTCGGCGACCGGGTCCGCGCCCGCGGCCGGACGACGCTGGAGGAGGGCGAGCGCGGAGCCCTCTCCATCACCGCCGACTACACCTTCGTCTACCCGGTGACCCGGGCCGACGAGGACTCCACCGAGGTGACGCGGGCCGTGGTGCGCCGGGTGCTGAGGCTGGAGATGCCCGACCCGGAGCGCGTCGTGGCGACCCCCGGCAAGCTCATGATCAAGCGGTACGACAGCCAGTGGAGCAACGGGGGCTGCGGCACCGCCGACGGATGGGCGCACCCCGAGTTCCCCTCCGACCCGCACGGGGCCGCGCCCTCCGGCGGAGCCACCGTCGACCCCTACGACCGCAGCGGCGCCGTCGGCGCCGGAGGCGAGTGCGGGGTGTTCTCCCGCATCTGACCCGGTCGCCGGGGCCGGCGGCGGGCCGGCGACCGTCGGTTAGAGTCGCCGCCGGGCCGGGCGCGGACGTCCGGCCCGGTGCTCAGGCTGCTCTGGGGGCAGGAATGCGTGTGCGGGTGGAGTTCACGACCGAGCCGTTCGACCTCGACGAGGTCCCCGGCCACGCGGTCGCGGCCCGGGAGGCCGTCGAGAGGGCCCAGGGGCTGGAAGCCGTCGACGTCGGACCGTTCGGCACCACCGCCGAGGGCGGCGCCGAGGCCGTGCTCGCCGCGGTCGACGCCGTGCTGCGCCGCTCCCTGGAGGCCGGCGCGTCGCGCGTCACGCTCCAGGTCAACGTGCTGGACGCCGCCGCGGGGGAGGCCGGGTGAGCGCCGCCGGGAGTGCGCGGGAGCGGTTCGTCGACGCGGTGCGGCCGCTGGCCGACGCCATGGGCGCCGTGCTGCTGCCCCCGCAGGAGGCGGGCCCGGACGACGTGGTGCTGCGCTGGGAGGGGGCCGAAGCGGTCGCCGTCCGGCTGCCGCAGCTCGCCGAGTCGCTGGACCACGTGCTGGCCGCCATGGAGCGCACCGCCGGCACGCCGCTCGCCGCACTCGACCGCAGGGCCAAGCAGGAAGTGGTCCGCACCCTCGAGGCCCGCGGCGCGTTCGCCGTCCGCCACGGCGTCGAGACGGTGGCGGGCGCGCTGGGCGTCAGCCGGTTCACCGTCTACAACTACCTCAACCGGGCGCACGGGGAGAGGGCCGCGGAGCGTGGACGGGGCGAGGAGCCGGGCCGGCCCCCGGCCGGCTGACCCCAGCCCGCTGACCCCCGGCTCAGGACGTGGCGGCCGCCCGGTCGACATCGGTGTGGAGGTGCAACATCAGCTCGCTCATCTCGGTGACCTCCGGCGAGTCGGGCGCCACCCCCCGGGCGAGGTTCCCCAGCCAGTCGGTCGTGGCCAGGGCGAGCCGTGTCGCGTCCTGCGTACGGCGGTCACCGAGCAACTGCTCGAGGCGCTGGGCGATGTCGGGGAGTGTCTCCTCGTCGGTGGCCGGCGGCAGGACGTCCCGCAGTTCGGCCGGGAGCGGCGAGCGGCCGCGGTGGGCGCGCACCGCGTCGACGACGGCGGTGTTCTCGCCGAAGTGGTCCAGATTCTCGGTGAGGGCGAGGAGCCGGGCCGTCAGGCGGGGCAGCCCCGGATGACCGTCCAGCCACTCCAGCAACCGGCGGTGCCCCCCGACCCGGTCGTTCACCTGGCTCAGGAGCTCCTTGGCGCGCGGCGAGAGGGACCAGCGCCGGGGGAGGAGCGCGGCGACCTCCTCGGCCAGCCTCGCCTCGTCCTCGGGCCCCAGCGTGCCGGCCGCGAACCGGTTGGCCTTGTCCTCGTCGAGCCCGAACGCGTCGGGGCCCGTACCGCCGCGAGCCGCGTGTGCGTCGCCCCGCCTGCGCCGTAGTCTCCCGGTGACCCTGCTCAGCGGCTTGTCGTGCATCTGTCCTCCCGTCGGCCCGTGGCACGAGCCTCCCGCGCGGCCGATCCGGGCCGGACCCCTCGCGCGAGGTGCGCCGCCGCCGCACGAGGCCGCTGCCGGCCCCACTGTGCCGTCCGGCGCGCGGCGGCGCATGCCGACCGGGACGGGCGGGTGACCCGGCGGGTGCGGCGACCGGCCGGTCAGGTGCGCTCCCGCGGCCGGGAGGCCGAAGGCCCGCCCCGAAGCGCCTCGGGGAACACCAGGTAGCCGTGGTGGGAGCGTCCGGCGCGGGCGGGACCACCCTCGCCAGGGACCGCAGGCCGCAGCGGTGCGGCACCGGCCCCGCGCTATCGTGAACGCCATGCAGCGCCGTGTCACGTCCCCCGGGGTGTCCCGTGCCCCCTCGGCCGGCGGCCGGCTCGGTGAGGCCGACGCGGCGGAGGACGAGGGCTGGCCGGTCGCCGTCGGGACCACCTCGCTGAGCGTCCCGCTGCCCGGCCTCGACCGCCTGGTCGCCCCCTGGCGGCGCGCCTGGGACACCGCGGCCCGACACGGCGGCACCGCCCACGCGACCGTCCTGTTCCCCTTCCTGCCCCGCGAGCGGGTCGACGGCGCCGCCCGGGCCGCCCTCGCTCACGTCTTCGCGGCGCACCCTCCCTTCGAGCTCCGCTTCACCGGATGCGCCCGCTTCCCCGGCGTCCTGTGGCTGCGCCCCGAGCCGGACGCCCCGCTGCGCGCGCTCACCGCGGCCGTCACCGCGCGCTGGCCCGGACATCGCCCGTACGACGGGCTGTTCGGGGACCTCGACCCCCATGTCACCGTCGCCAACAGCGGGGACGCGCGGCAGCACGACCTGATCGAGGCGGCGCTCGCCCCCCACCTTCCGCTGACCGAACGCGTGTCGGCGGTCGACCTGGTGGCGTACGACGGCAACGCGTGGCGGCAGTGGCTGCGCTTGCCCCTAGGCCGGGGGGACGGCGGGCCGGCCGGCCATTCTTCAACAAATTGTTGACGCCCGGTGGCCGGGTGGGGTTGGCTGCCTGATGTGACAGCGAGCTCTCCGACACCGGCCTCCCCGGGCCTCGCCCGGTTCAACGCCCTGGACGAGGCCGCCGCCCGGGCGGTCCTGAGCGGGATCTGCGCCGCCCCGTCCTGGACCTCGTACCTGCTCGCCCGTCGCCCGTACGCCGACGCCGAGGCGCTGTGCGCCGCCGGGGACGCGGCGACGGCGGCCCTGACCGCGGCCGGTCTGGCCGAGGCCATGGCGGCGCACCCGCCGATCGGGCGGCCGAAGCCCGGTGACCCGGTGTCCGCCCGGGAGCAGCGGGGCATGGCGGGAGCACCCGAGGCGCTCAGGGCCGAGATGCTGGAGCTCAACCTGGCCTACCAGGAGAGGTTCGGCCAGGTGTTCCTGATCTGCGCCACCGGCCGCACCGCCGAGGAGATGCGGGACGCCGTCCGCGACCGCCTCGGCAACACGCCGGAGCGGGAGGCGGAGATCGTCCGCGCGGAACTGGGCAGGATCAACCGCATCCGTCTCGCCCGCCTCGCCGAGGCGGGCCCGTCCGAGGAGGACGCACGCCCATGACCTCCGGCGCCGCCACCGCCACCGTGTCCACCCACGTCCTCGACACCGGCCTCGGCCGGCCGGCCGCCGGCGTGCGGGTCTCCCTGGCCGCCCGCACCGGCGCGGCCGGGCCCTGGCAGGAGCTCGGCGGCTCGGCGACGGACGCCGACGGACGCTGCCGGGACCTCCCTGGCCCGCCCGCCGGCACCACCCACGTCCGTCTCGTCCTGGACACCGGCGCCTACCTGGCGGGCCGGGACGGGGCGGGAACCGCGTTCTTCCCCGAGGTGGCGGTGGCCTTCGCCGTCGAGTCCGGCGAGCACTACCACGTACCCCTGCTCCTCAGCCCGTTCGGCTACTCCGTATACCGAGGGAGCTAGCGACATGACCGACAACCCCGCCCGGACCGCGCGACTGGGCCAGAACCAGTACGGCAAGGCGGAGACCCGCGTGGTCCGGATCACCCGCGAGGGCGAGCTCCACCACATCAAGGACCTGAATGTCTCCGTCTCGCTCTCGGGCGACATGGAGGACGTCCACTACTTCGGGTCCAACGCCAACGTGCTGCCCACCGACACCACCAAGAACACGGTCTACGCCTTCGCCAAGGAGCACGGCATCGCCTCCCCGGAGGAGTTCGGCCTGCTGCTGGCCCGGCACTTCGTCGGCACGCAGGAACCCATCCGGCGGGCGCGGATCCGGATCGAGGAGTACGCCTGGGAACGCATCGGCGGCCCTGACGCCAGGCACTCCTTCGCCCGCACCGGCGGCGGCACCCGGGTGGCCCAGGTCGTCCACGACGGGGAACGCGCCGAGGTGGTCGCCGGCCTGAAGGACCTCACGGTCCTCAACACGACCGGCTCCGAGTTCCGGGGCTACCGCAAGGACCGCTACACCACGCTGCCCGAGGCCTACGACCGGATCCTGGCCACCGACGTCTCCGCCCGCTGGCGGTACGCCTGGACCGGCGCGGAAGGGGAGGGAGCGCCCGACTGGGACCTCTGTTACCGGGAGTCCCGGCGCCACCTGCTGGAGGCCTTCGCGCAGACCTACTCGCTCTCCCTCCAGCAGACGCTCTACCGGATGGGCGCGCGGGTCGTGGAGAGCCGCCCGGAGATCGAGGAGATACGTCTCTCCCTGCCGAACAAGCACCACTTCCTCGTCGACCTCGAGCCGTTCGGGCTGGAGAACGACAACGAGGTGTACTTCGCCGCCGACCGTCCCTACGGGCTGATCGAGGCCACCGTCCTGCGCGACGGCGCCGAGGCCCTCATCCCGGCCGACCTCACCACCCTCTGAGCCGTCCGCACCGGCGGCACCCCCGCCGTGACCGCTCGTCCCCACCGCCCCACCCCGGAGAACCACCATGGCAGCCACCGCCGAACGCCCCGCCCGCATCGTCATAGAGAACTGCGCCGTCGCGACCGTCGACGCCCGGGACACCGAGTACGCCCAGGGCCACGTGGTGGTCGCCGGCCAGGTGATCGAGTCGGTGGGGGAGGGCAAGGCCCCCGAGGGGCTGGAGAACGTGGTGCGGCGGATCGACGGCACCGGTCACCTGGTCACCCCCGGGCTGGTCAACACACACCACCACTTCTACCAGTGGCTCACCCGCGGCCTGGCCACCGACCACAACCTCTTCGACTGGCTGGTCGCCCTCTACCCCACCTGGGCGAGGATCGACGAGCCGATGGTGCACGCGGCCGCCCAGGGCTCGCTGGCCATGATGGCGCGCGGCGGCGTCACCACCGCCATGGACCACCACTACGTCTTCCCCCGCGGCACCGGCGACCTCGCCGGCGCGATCGTCCGCGCCGCGCGGGAGACCGGGGTCCGCTTCACCCTCGCCCGGGGCTCCATGGACCGGGGCGAGTCCGACGGCGGACTGCCGCCGGACTTCGCGGTGGAGAGCCTGGACGGGGCGCTCGCCGCCACCGAGCGGACGGTCGCCCGGCATCACGACGCCTCCTTCGGGTCGATGACCCAGGTCGCCGTCGCGCCCTGCTCGCCCTTCTCGGTGTCCACCGAACTGATGCGCGAGGGAGCCGGGCTGGCGCGCCGCCTCGGGGTCCGGCTGCACACCCACGGGTCGGAGACGGTGGAGGAGGAGAAGTTCTGCCACGAGCTGTTCGGCATGGGGCCGACCGCCTACTTCGAGTCCACCGGCTGGCTCGGCGAGGACGTGTGGATGGCGCACTGCGTGCACATGAACGACGCCGACATCGCCGCGTTCGCCCGCACCGGGACCGGCGTGGCCCACTGCCCGTCCTCCAACGCCCGCCTGGCGGCCGGCATCGCTCGCGTCCCCGACATGCTCGCCGCCGGCATACCGGTCGGGCTCGGCGTCGACGGCACCGCCTCCAACGAGTCCGGCGAACTGCACACGGAACTGCGCAACGCCCTCCTGGTCAACCGCCTCGGCCCGCACCGCGAGGCCGCGCTCACCGCGCGACAGGCGCTCCGGCTGGGCACCCACGGCGGCGCACGGGTCCTGGGACGGGAGGCCGAGATCGGCTCCCTCGAACCCGGCAAGCTCGCCGACCTGGTGCTGTGGAGGATGGACACCCTGGCCCACGCCTCGATCGCCGACCCGGTGGCCGCCCTGGTGCTGGGCGCGGCGGCGCCGGTGACGCTGTCGCTGGTGGGCGGCGTCCCGGTGGTGGAGGACGGACGGCTGCTCACCGTCGACGAGGACGCCGTGGCCCGTACCACCCGCGACGAGGCCCGGCGGCTCGCCCGCGTCACCGCGGGCGAGGAGTGAGCCGACCGGGCGGTGGCGGCGGCCGGGCGGAGGGTCAGGCCCCGGGTCCTTCCCAGGCCATGAGGTTGGCGAAGAGCTCGGCCTGCTCCACGGCGTCGTCCAGCGCGTGATGGGTGTGCGGACGGCGTGACAGCAGGTGCCGGGGCATCGTCCCCTTGGCGACCGCCCGCAGGGGCAGGCCCGCCTTGGCCGCGTACAGGGTCTTCATGTCCATGCAGCCTGAGTGGCCGAACGGGCTGCCGCCGGTGAAGCGGATCAGGTACCAGTACAGGAACATCCAGTCGAACGCGACCGGGTAGCCGCAGACCACCGGCTGCGCGCCCGTGGACACCTCACCCACCCAGGCCGTGAACTCGGACAGGGCGGCCGCGGGGTCCGCCCCCTCGCGGCACAGCCGGTCCCGGTCGAGGCCGCTGACCGCGAGCGCCTGCTCGTCGAACTCGGCCGAGATCGGCCGCAGTTCGCGGTAGAAGGTGTGCTCCTCGGGGTCCGCGGGGGTGAAGCCGCCGGCGTCCTGCCGCCCGGCCACCGCGGCGCCGAGGCTGATCATCGAGTAGGGGCCGGGGATGGGGCCGTCCGCCTCGATGTCCACGGAGATGTACAGGCTGGGTTTCACGCGTCGCCGGCTCATGCGCCGAGGCTCTCAGGGCGGACGGGCGCGGGACAGCCATTTTCCGTGCCCCCGGCGTCCGTCGGCGCCGGGGGCGGTCAGGGCAGCCGAGGGGAGGTGGCGTCCGGTCGGCGCGTCCCCCGTCCCGGGCGCAGGGTCGCCGCGGCCAGGGCGAGGGCTGCGGCCCCCAGGGCGGTGGCCACCACGAAGGCCAGGCGGTAGCCGTCCGCGGTCGCGGCCACCGGGGGCGAGCCCTCGTCGAGCAACTCCCCGGTGCGGCCCGCCGCCAGCGTGGTGAGCACCGCCAGCCCGAGCGAACCGCCGACCACCTGCGTGGTGTTGAACAGACCGGAGGCCAGTCCGGCGTCCCGCTCCGCCACCCCGGCCATGGCCAGCCCCGTGAGCGCGGGCATGGCCACGGCGAACCCGGCCGACAGCAGCAGGAGGGGCGCCAGCACGTCGGCGGCATACGAACCGTCGGCCCGTGCCGTGCTCAGCAGTCCCATGCCGGCGGTGGCCAGGACGAGCCCCGTCAGCAGCACGCGGTACGGCCCGAAACGGCCCACCAGCCGGGCCGCCAGGCCCAGCGTGACCGCGCCGATCAGCAGCGGAGCGGGCAGGAAGGCGAACGAGGTGGCCAGCTCGTCGTGCCCCAGCACCCGCTGCAGGTAGAGGGTGCCGATGTACTGGAAGCCGTACATGGTCCCGAGCATCAGCACCTGGGTGCCGTTGGCGCCGGCCAGGATGCGGGAGCGGAGGACGCCCAGCCGCAGCAGCGGGTGGGCCGCCCGGGTCTGACGGACGGCGAAGCCGGCGAACAGCGCCGCCGCGAGACCGGCCAGGGCGAGCGTCGCCCCGGCGGAGCGCCCGCCGGAGCCGATGATCGTCCAGACGGTGGTCATCAGGGCCCCGGTGACCAGCAGCGCCCCCGCCCAGTCGGCCGAGCGGCCCGGTCCCGTCCCCTGGTCGGCGGGCAGCACGCGCACCGCGGCGAACCAGGCGACGACCCCGATCGGCAGGTTGATCAGGAAGATCCAGTGCCACCCCGCCGCCTGGGTGAGCGCCCCGCCAAGGGAAGGTGCCCAGCGCCGCCCCGGTGGCGCCCACGGCGCTGAACACCGCGATGGCGCGGGCCTGTTCTCGCGGCTCCGGGTGGAGGGCGACGATCATGCCGAGCACCACTGCCATGGTCGCGGCCCCTCCGACGCCCTGCAGGGCGCGGGCGGCGACCAGCGTCCCCTGGTCGCCGGCCACCCCGCACAGCACCGACGCCAGGGTGAAGAGGGCGAGCCCGGAGGTGAACATCCGCTTGCGGCCCAGCAGGTCCCCGAGCCGGCCGGCCAGCAGCAACAGCCCGCCGAACGGGATCAGGTAGGCGTTCACCACCCACGCCAGCCCCGCCGCCGAGAACCCGAGGTCACGCTGGATCGCGGGCATCGCCACCGTGACGATGTTGCCGTCCAGGATGGTCATCAGCGCGCCGGCGCAGAGGACCAGCAGCGACACCGATCGTGAACGGGGGCCCGCTGAGGTCGCGTTGACGTGTATCCGGTGCGAAGGTCTGAGCGATGACATGACGACGGATCCCCCTGCGTGTTCCTTGGTGCACGACTTGTAACGGAGTACATCGTCGGTGACCATGGAGCTCCGGCGTAAGGAGGCACTTTCATGTCCCAACGGAACACCGGTGTTACCTCCCAGGCAGTGACCGCGGAGGCGTGTCCGGTCCAGGAGGTACTGGACCGGGTGTCGGGCAAGTGGAGCGTCGGCATCCTGGTCGCGGCGGCGCAGGGGCCCATTCGCTTCACGGAGTTGGAGCGGGCGGTCACCGGCATCAGCCGTCGCATGCTCACCCTGACGCTGCGCAACCTGGAGCGCGACGGACTGCTGACCCGCACCGTCTACCCGACCGTCCCGCCGCGCGTCGAGTACGAGGTCACGCCCGTCGCGCGGGAGTTGTACGAGACGCTCCTCCGGCTGACCGACTGGGCGGAGCGTCACCGCACCACCATCCACCGCTCCCGGGTCGCCTACGACGCGGAGCACGCCGCGCCGGCGTGACCGTCACGGGTGAGGACCAGGGGCTCCGCAGCACGTCCGTCACGGTGACGAGCAGGAGGTCCTGCCCCGCGACGGCCCGCACCGCGTTGATCACCGCCCGCCCACCCCGTCGGAGCCGGCAGACGCAGGCTGCGGCGGACGACCGCATGTTCGAGGACGGAGTGCATGCCGGGGTGATTCCCGCGGCCCCGCGCGGGCGCACCGCTGTTCCCGACTGGCGGAGCGGGCGTGTGCCGCCAGAGTGGAGGCATGGACAGGCAGATCACCCAGCACCGGGTATACGACAGTTCCCCCGACGACGGGGCGCGCGTCCTCGTCGACCGTCTCTGGCCGCGCGGTCTCAGCAAGGAGGCCGCCCACCTGGACGCGTGGCTGCGCGAGGTGGCGCCCACCAACGAGCTGCGCCGCTGGTACGGGCACGACCCCGAGCGGTACGAGGAGTTCCGCGCCCGCTACCTCGCCGAGCTCGCCGACGACGCGCATCGCGAGGCCGCCGACCGCCTGCGGGAGCTCGCCGACCAGGGCCCGCTGACCCTGCTGACGGCCACCCGCGACCCGGGGATCAGCCATACGGCGGTCCTGGCCGAGTGGCTCACCGACGGGGAGCGCCGCTGAGGCGGGGGCACGTGGCGGGGCGGCTCAGGCCTGCTTGCGGGCGGCCTGCCGCTGCCGCTTGCCCAGCGGCGCCTGGGAGAGGTCCTCGGCCTGCGCACGCAGGTGCTTGTAGCCGTAGCCCCGCTCGTCCAGCCAGGCCCGGGCGGCCTGCTCGGCGCGTTCGGTGGCCTCCAGGATGTCCTCCTCCGCCTCCCCGGAGTCCAGGAAGCGGAACGTGAAGGCGGGCCGGGAGGCCACGTCGTAGCTGAGGTGGCCCTCGGGGGTGAAGGCGGCCCGCAGCATGTCGTGCTCCGCGGCGTGGGCCAGGAGCTCCGACCGCTGCCCGGCGTCGAGGCCGTCGAAGGTGCCGCGAACGGTGACGCGGAAGGTGCGTGTGCTCATCCGGCGACCCTAACCGGCGGGGCCGGGCGGCTCCACGGGGTTTCCGCGGGGGGCCACGGGCGACCCGGGGTCGGCCGGACGGCGGGGCGTTCGGCGCGGGGGCGGCCGGAGCGCTCACGGCGCGCGGGGCGGTGGGGCAGTACCGGGGCGGCGGACGCGTGGCCAGGGGCCGAGCGGGCCAAGGGCTAGCGGCGTCTGGGGGAGGCCAGGAGGTAGCGGACGCCGGTGCGGGGTTCGCTGTAGGCACCCGCGTGCCACCCCGAGGCGTTCAGCGCCTCCTCGCAGGAGCGCAGCAGCGCGGGGTCGGCGGTCCGTACCGCCACCGCCTCCGGCTGCGCGGACGGCTCCACCCGGTAGCCCTCGGTGCCCGGACCCGCCGGGCGGCAGCCGGCGGCCTCCAGGGCGATGGCCGCCGCCTGGGGCAGGTGCGAGCGCTCCCAGCCGCACGGGCGGTCCACGGAGCCGTCCGGGTTGGTCATCCGCCGCAGCTCCAGCAGCCCCTGCCAGGCCCCGCGCACCTCCGCCGTGCGGGCCGGGGCGTCGCTCTCGCCGCCGAGCCGGGCGGCGAACACGCCGGTCCGAGACTCCCCGGCCACGGCGGACCGCACGGCGTCGCCCTCCCGCGGCGGGTCCGACCCGGGCGGGGCCGCTGCCACGGCCGCCGACTGCTCGCGCAGCCGGCGGCCCGCCGGGGTGAGGTAGCAGTCGTGCGGCGGCCGGGGGTGCCGGAACGCCAGCCCGAGCCGGACCAGCGCCGCCAACTGGGCGGAGGCGCCCTTCAGCCTCCCGGTGGACGGGTCGGCCGCGTCGATCACCCGCCGCTGCGCCGCCGTCGGACCGGCTCCCGGAGTGCTCTCAGCCACGCCCGGGCCTCCGCGCCTCGATCAGGTACCGCTGGGAGTGGGCCACGAACGGACCGTGCCGCTCGATGAAGTCGTGCAGCACGGCCAGCCGGTCGCGGTACGCCTCGACGGTGAAGCCGGGGACGATCCAGATCACCTTGCGCAGGAAGTGCACCACCGCGGCGACGTCGTGGAACTCCATCCGCAGTGCCTCCTGGCGCAGGTCGGCCACCTCCAGGCCGGCCGCCTCCGCCGCGGCCGCCGCGGCCGGCGGCGTGCTCCCGGAGCGGGTGGCCAGGGGGTCCGCCTCCGCGCCCGCGCGGCTCGCGGGCCCGTCGGGGCGTCCCTCCCGCATGAACTCGGCGAGCTCGCGCACCGTCGCCGCCCCGACCTGCTGCGACAGGTACGTCCCGCCGGGACGGAGGACCCGGCGCACCTCGTCCCAGCGGGTGACCACCGGGTGCCGGCTCACCACCAGGTCGAAGACCCCGTCGCGGAACGGCAGCCCGTCGCTCTCCCCGACGTGCACCACCATGCCGCCCAGCGGCGCCAGGGTGCGGCGGGCGATCGCCACGTTCGGCGGCCACGCCTCGGTCGCGGCCAGCAGCGCCGGCGCCCGCGGGACGGTGGCCAGGACCTCCCCGCCGCCGGTCTGCACGTCGAGCGCCGCCCGGGCCTCGGCCATCCGCTCCCCGAGCAGCCGGGCGTACCCCCAGGAGGGACGCGCCTCGCTCGCCCGGCCCTGGAACCAGGAGAAGTCCCAGCCCTCGGTCGGGACCGACGCCCCCTCGGCCAGCAGTTCGTCGAAGTCAGCCATGGTCAGAGCATCGCAGAGCGGCCACGGCACCCGCACCGCGATATCGGCGGGCCCGCGGCCGGGCGCAGGCGGGTACGCCCCCACCGCCCGTGCCCGCACCGCCCGTGCGCGCACCGCATCACTGGCGGTAGCCCGAGAGGAAGCGGCCGATGCGGCTGATGGCGGTGTCCAGGACGTCGGCGTGCGGCAGGGTGAGGATGCGGAAGTGGTCCGTGCCGGGCCAGTTGAAGCCGGTGCCCTGCACCACCTGGATCTTCTCCCGCAGCAGCAGGTCGAGCACGAACCTCTCGTCGTCGACGATCGGGTGCACCTTGGGATCGATGCGGGGGAACGCGTAGAGCGCGCCCTTCGGCTTCACGCAGGAGACGCCCGGGATCTCGTTGAGCTTCTCCCACGCCGTGTCGCGCTGTTCGTGCAACCGCCCGCCGGGAGCCGTGAGTTCGCGGATGGACTGCCGGCCGCCGAGCGCCGCCTGGATGGCGTACTGGGCCGGGGCGTTGGCGCACAGCCGCATGGAGGCCAGCATGGTGAGGCCCTCCAGGTAGTCCTTGGCGTGCTCGCGCGGACCGGACACCACCAGCCAGCCGCTGCGGAACCCGGCGACCCGGTAGGTCTTGGAGAGGCCGCAGAAGGTGAGCACCACCAGGTCGGGGGCGAGGGCGGCCGCCGGGTGGTGCACGGCGTCGTCGTAGAGGATCTCGTCGTAGATCTCGTCGGCGAACACCATCAGCCCGTGCCGGCGCGCGAGGTCGAGGATGCCCTCCAGGATCTCCTTCGGATAGACCGCGCCGGTGGGGTTGTTGGGGTTGATGATCACGACGGCCTTGGTGCGGTCGGTGATCTTCGACGCCATGTCGGCCAGGTCCGGGTACCAGTCGGACCGCTCGTCGCAGAGGTAGTGCACCGCCTTGCCGCCGGCCAGCGTGGTGACGGCGGTCCACAGCGGGAAGTCCGGCGCGGGGATGAGGATCTCGTCGCCGTCCTCCACGAGGGCCTGGACCGCCATGGAGACCAGCTCGGAGACGCCGTTGCCGAGGAACACGTCGTCCACGCCCACCTCGACGCCGCGCGCCTGGTAGCGCTGGGCCACGGCGCGGCGCGCGGAGAGGATGCCGCGCGAGTCGGTGTAGCCGTGCGCCTGGGGCAGCATCCGGATCATGTCCTGGAGGATCTCCTCCGGGGCCTCGAACCCGAAGAGCGCCGGGTTGCCGGTGTTCAGCCGCAGGACGCTGTGCCCGGCCTCCTCCAGCGCGTTGGCGTGCTCGATCACCGGGCCGCGGATCTCGTAACAGACCTCGCTGAGTTTGCTCGACTGGCGGAACTCCATCGTGTGCCCCTCGGGTTTGTGGTGTTGCTTGGTTTTACCAAGCGGGCACTTGGAAAGTCCAACCTGTTGTCTAGACTGCCGGTCATGTCACCTCGCCGCAGCTACGACCAGTACTGTTCCGCCGCGCGGGCGCTCGACCTCGTGGGCGACCGGTGGACCCTGCTGATCGTCCGGGAACTGCTCGCCGGACCGCGCCGTTACACCGACCTGCACGCCGATCTGCCGGGCGTCAGCACCGACATGCTGGCGACCCGGCTGCGCGACATGGAGCGCGACGGACTGCTCGCCCGGCGCCGCCTGGCTCCGCCCGGAAACGCGTCCGTCTACGAACTCACCGCACGCGGGCGGGAGTTGACGGGGGTGCTGCACGCGCTCGGACAGTGGGGCGCGGGCGCACTGGGCGATCGCGGGCCGACGGACGCGGTGCGTGCCCACTGGTTCGCCCTGCCGCTGCTGCGGGCGCTGGAGGCCGCGGGCGTGCGGGGCGTGGTTCAGGTGTCCCTGGACGAAGGGGAGTTCCACCTCCACGCGGGCTCGTCCGACGGTCCCGCCTACGGTCTGGGGGCCGCGCCCGGGGAGCCGGACCTGCGCCTGAACCTGGACACGCGGACGTGTCTCGCGCTGGCGCGGGGGGAGCTGGACGCGGCGGCGCTGCTGGTGCGGGCCTGAGGCGGAGGCTGCCGCCGGGTGGGGCGGGACCGCTGCCGGGGTGCGGCGAGGGGGTCGGCGCGGCCGAGGCGCGGGGCGTGGGCGCGGCGAGGGTGTTGGCGGGTCCGTGGCCTGGGCGCGGGGCCGTGGCGTGGGGGCCAGTGGGGCCCGTGACGAGGCCCGCTGCCGCGGTGCGGCCGGTGACGAGGCCTGCTGCCGGGGTGCGGCCCGTGGCGGGACCTGTGGCGAGGCCGGCGGCCGGGGCCCCGCGATCGCAGGCCCCGGCCGCCGGCCGGGAGGTGTGCCGCCCGGTGCGGACGGGGCGGGGTTCAGGCCCCGCCCCGCACGGGCGGCGGGGTTCACGCCTCCCCCCGCACGGGCGGCGGGGTTCACACCCCGCCCCGCGCGGGCGGCGGGGTTCACGCCCCGGGGCGGCCCCGGCCACGGGTGAGGGTGTAGCCCCACACCCCGGCGAGGGCGGCGAGGACGCCGCCCGCCGCGGTCCAGAGCCAGCGGTCCGTCCACCACCCGGAGGACCAGCCGTCCTCCAGGTCCGTGCCGGCCAGGACCGGCGCGTCGTCGAGCAGCCCGCCGTCGCCGTCCTCGGTCCCCGCACCGTCCTCGCCGCCCTCGGCGGCCGTCCGCATCGCGACACCGGGGATCAGAGGCTCCGCCAGTGAACCGTCCACGGCCGCGGAGCCGCCGGCGTCCGTCACCTCGACCTGGACCTCGGCCGCTATCGCGCGTCCCACGTCCGACACCGGCAGGCCGACGGCCGACAGGCGCACGTAGTACGTCCCCGGCAGCGGGTCGTTCGCCCACGGCTCGGCCCAGCCGCGCACCGTGCGCAGCGCGCACGCCAGCTCCACCGAGGTGGTGCCCGCCGGGACCGCGCGGGTCTGCGCCCCGTAGCGGCAGGCCTGCCGCCGGCGCAGACCGTCGTAGACGTCGATCTGCCAGGTCTCCCCGGCATGCTCCTCCGGCAGCCGCACGGAGGCGCGGACGGTGGCCCGCTGGGTGGCGTCCGCGGGGAACGACCAGTACAGGTAGTCACCGGTGGAGCCCTGGGCGGTGGCCTTCACCCCCGGACCGATCTCCGTCGCGCTGCGGAACGAGGTGCCCGCCTCGGTCGGCGCCGCGCTCGCCCCCTCCTCGTCGGGGGAGGGGGAGGCGTCGGCGGCCGCGGGTGCGGCGGCCAGACCGGCCAGGAGCAGCGCCGCGGTCAACACACGTCGCACTCGCATCAGTTCGTCCTCCAGACGGCGACCCGCCAGCGCGAGATCCAGCCCCAGACGAGGCCGGCCAGGAATCCGGTGACAACCAGCGCGCCGAGCAGCCACCAGCCGCGGCCCAGCCCGAAGGCGGCCACGTCGTCGGCGTCGGACGGCCCGTCCACCACGTCCACCGTGAGCTCCACCGGCAGTCCCGGCGTCGTCTTCACGCCGGCCGCTGGGGAGAAGGAGTGCGTCACCGCGAGGCAGACCACCTCGGCGGGCGCGTCGTCCTCGTCGCTCTGCGCCTTCGGCAACCTCAGGCCCGTGGAGACCAGGTCGGTGCGGCCGTGCCCGGACGCCTCGCCGCGCACCATCTCCCGCCCGTGGACGGTGACCGCCCGCAGCAGCACCCCGTACCCGGGGGTCACCTCGCGGTCGGCGGCGACGCTCACCGCGGCGCGCAGTTCCTGCCCCGGCTCCAGGTCCACCCGGTACCAGCGGGCCTTCCCGAAGTCCGCGCGGTCCGTGTACAGCCCGGACTTCAGCACCGGCGCGCCCTCGCAGGCGCCGGTGCCCTCGACGGCCACCGGGGTGACCGTCGGGTCCGCGGCGCGCTCGACCAACTGGCCCACGCGGTCGGCGAGTTCCTCCTTGTGCTGTACGGAGGTGTAGGTGCCGCCGGTGGCCTCGGCGATGCAGAGCAGCTGGTCGCGGGTCTTGGCGTCGGGGACCAGACCCAGGGTGTCGATGGTCAGGCCGATGCCCCGGGCCGCGATCTCGCGGGCCACCTCGCACGGGTCCAGCGGGGCGCAGGTGTCCTCGCCGTCGGTGATCAGGACGATCCGGCGGGTGCCCTCGCCCTCCTGGAAGTCACGGGCCGCCGCCTGCAGCGCGGGACCGATCGGGGTCCAGCCGGTGGGCGTCAGCGTGGCGACCGCCGTCTTGGCCTCCACCCGGTCCAACGGGCCGATCGGGTAGAGCTGTTCGGTGTCCTTGCAGCCCTCCTTGCGGTCGTCGCCCGGGTAGTTCGCGCCGAGCGTCCGGATGCCGAGCCGCACCTCCTCGGGGGTCGCGTCCAGGACCTCGTTGAAGGCCTGCTTGGCCGCCGCCATCCGGCTGCCGCCGTCCACGTCCCGCTCGCGCATGGAGCCGCTGACGTCGAGCACCAACTCGACCTGTGGCGTGGGCCGTCCGTCCGTCTCGTCGGCCGCGGCCGACGTGGGGAACGCCGGTCCTGCCGCCAGGGCGGCGAGCAGGGCGAGTGCGCCTACCGCCAACCGTTTTCTTCTGATCATCGCCGGATCGTATTGAACGAAGTGTCGTGCGGTGGCGGCGGGGGTCGATCCCCCGTACTCGGCAATCGGGTTGACGGACGCCTCACCCTTCGAGAGGAGGCGGAAGGAGCGTCCACCGGTCGCCCGGCACGTCGGGTGAGAGGCGCATCAGCGTGAGCGCCTTGGTGGGCAGCGGATCGCCCAGCAGCGCCTCGCGGTCGGGGGTGGAGGGCAGCCGGGCAGCGGCCTCCCGCAGCACGGAGGCCAGAGCCTCGGACGAGCCGGCCGCGGCGCCGAGCGCGCCGGCGACCAGCGATCCGAAGAGCTTGCGGCGCAGCGCCGTCACGTCGTCGGTGACGATCCGCGCAGGGAAGCCGTCCGGCAGCCGCAGCCCGTGACGGGCCAGCCGCCGCGGGGCGACCCGGATGTCCGCCAGGTCCCGGTAGACCAGGCGCACCGGCCTGCCGTCCGGGGAGAGCACCGCGAGCAGGTTCTGGCCGTGGGCCTCCAGGGCCACCCCCAGCTCCAGCAGGCGCAGACCCACGCCCAGGGACAGCGCCGCGAGATCGGTGAGCCAGGAGGACGCGAGGACGGACCCCGCCGCGGCGAGCGCGGCCACGGGCACGACCCGCTCGCCGGGACCCGCGTACACCTCCGGCGCCTCGCGGATCACCGCCGCGAGGTCCGGTGTGCCGTCGCAGGCGGCGCCCAGGGTGCGGGTGACGTGCAGCAGGCCGCCCAGACGCGGCGTCAGGGCCTCCGCGAAGGCCGAGACGATCGCCGAGGAGGCGATCGACCCGGGGGAGATGTCGCGTACCGAGGAGGTCAGCCGGGCCGACAGCGCGGTCTTCACCTGCGGCCCGCCGGGCACCGCCAAGGTGCGCAGGGCCATCAGGGGGTGCGCGGCGAATCCGTCCGCGTCGCCCTGCCTGTTCACCTCTCCGTTCCCCTCGCCATTCCCGGAACCGGTTGCGGTGCCGGAGCCGGTCCCGGTGCCGGTCCCGGTTCCGATTTCGGTTCGGTTGCCGTCCACGGGCAGGCGCAGGACGTGCCGTGCCTGCCAGGGGTGCACGGGCAGCAGCAGCCGGCCGCTGTCGCGCCATTCGGCCGGCCAGTCGCCGGACACCAGGCACCGCTCCCGCTCCACCGGAAGCAGGGACAGTCGTACCACCGGCCGGTGCTCGGGCGCGTAGGCCAGTTCGTCGGCCACCGTGAAACCGGGCCGGGAACGGCAGCCCGGGTGGTACGGATGACCGTCCACCACCCGTTGCTCCCACTCCCACGACGCCGCCGAAGGCCCGGGGGCCGCAGCCGTGTCGGCACGGGACAGCGCCAACGACGTCACGCTGCCCGCGAGTTCGGCGGCGAACACCGTGCCGTGCGGGACGCCCAGGTCCTCCACCAGCGCGGCCGGATCCAGGTACTCGACGCCCGCCAGGCCGAGGCGCGTCACCCTGCCGTCCACCGCGAACGGATCGGCGGGCGGCCCGTGGAGCGCGCGGCCGTCCGCCAGCCGTACGGTCAGGCCGCCGGCCGTGTTGCCGCGTTCCGCGATCCACGGCAGCGGCTCGAAGGCCAGGGCCCGCCACAGCCGGGTCAGCACGGCGGCCCGCGCCCCGGGCAGGGCCGCGCCGAACGGCTCGACCAGGTCGGGGCGCAGGTCCGCCAAGTGCCGTGCCACCTCGTGCTCCTGGCGGACCGAACACCGCACGTCGCCGTCTCCTCCGTGTCGCTGCGTGCCGGGGCATCGGTCGGTGCCGCGGTGTGGCGCTGCCGGGGCCGGCGCCGGTGCTGATGCTGGTGCCGTGCCGCGGTGTGTCGGTGCCGGTCCCGCGCTGTGCCGGTGCGGTTGCCGCTGCGTTCCGGGCCTCGGCGTCGTGTCGCGGCCTCGTGTCGCGGCGTCCTGTCGTGGCCCGGCGGCGTCGGGTCAGGCGTCAGGCCCCTCGTGGAGGCCGGTGTCGGCCGGGCCCCGGGTGAAGCGGGTGAACCGCACCTGGAGTCCCGCGCGTCGGGGCGAGCAGCAGAACGGCCCCGCGCCGGCCACCGCGTCCGGCGACAACGGTGCGAGGCGGACCATGCGCCAGGGCTCCTCCGGGACCCGGGCGCGGATGGTCACCGCGTCGCCCACGCGGCTGGCCCTGACCGTGACCGGACGGCCGTGCCAGTCGGGGACGGGAGCGAGGGACCAGTCGGAGAGGCCGTGGGTGACGACGGCGCCCAGCTGGGGGACCCCGTCACTCATCTCCACCCCGGCCTTGATCCAGGTGTGCGCGTCCACACGGACCATGAGCCCCGCCTGGTCGTACAGCGCGTCGAAGAGGGCCAGGAACGTGACCTCCACCGCCGACCCGCCGGGGAACGCGGTGAGCAGCGCGTGGCCGTCGTCGCGGACGAAGCCGTAGCTGGTGGTGCGCCAGAAGTCGGACTCCTCCCGCGCGGTGACGAGCAGATCCGTGCCCTCGACGGCGGTGGCCAGGGGCGGATTGAGCCAGGTGGCGTCGTTCAGGTCGACTTCCTGCCGGTGGTCCACGGGGTTGTCCTTACGCCGGTGGTGCGAGCGAGCCGGCGTGCACGGCCGTGGCCCCCCGCCCCGGATGCGGTCGTGCGTGCCGCGACAAGATCCTTCACAGCGGAGCGGTACTTGTCCAGGCCGTCTCCCGCGGATGGCCGTCCCTCGCCCCTCCCTCCGGAGCGGACTTCGCGACCGTGCCGGGGCCGGAGATACTGACCGCGACCGCGCCGCCGGACGAACGGACCATCAGCGCACATGCCCCCCATCGCGGACCTCGGCGAGAGCGCCGACGCCTACGCCTGCACGCCGCTCCTCAACTGCCTCCTGCGCGAGGCCGCCCGGCCGGAGGACGGCGCGGGGGAGGCGGGCACGGGCCTGCGCGTGCACCGGCTGGCGGCCAGCGGCCGGCTGCTCAGGGTGCGCGGGACCAGGCGCCCCACCGAGCCGGAGGTGCGCCGAGGGCCGGAGGCGCGCGGGGAGCCGGGATGGCGGCGGCTGGACCACACGGAACTGGTCAAACTGGTCGCCGAGGAGCTCCGCCTGCACACCGGCCTCACCAACGACGAACTGCCCGGCGAGATGCTCGACAGCCGTAACGCCGTCGCCGCCCTGCTCGCCGCCCGCGCCTCGGCCGAGCCGCCCGCCGACCCCTACCTCCGTTCCGAGCAGTCCCTGCTGACCGGCCACCCCTACCACCCCGCGCCCAAGGCCCGCGGCGGGGGACCGGCGGCCGCCTGGCTCCCGTACGCGCCCGAGGCGCACGCCCGCTTCCCGCTGACCCTGCTCGCCGTCCGGGAGGACGCCGTCGTCGAGGAGGGGGACGTCACAGCCCTGGACGCCCTGGGCGAGGCACCGCCCGGCTACCGGCTGCTTCCCGCGCACCCCTGGCAGCTGGAACTGGTGGCGGGCCGCCCCGAGATCCGCCGGGCGTTCGCCGACGGACGGCTGCTGCGCCTGGGCGTCACCGCCGAGCACGCCTGGCCCACTGCCGCCGTGCGCACGGTCCACTTGCCGGGGGCGGACCTCTTCCTGAAGTTCAGCCTCGACGTGCGGATCACCAACGACGTCCGGCGGCTGTGGCGGCACGACCTGCTGCGCCTGCGCCGCACGGACACCGCCGTGACCACCGCGCTGGCCGCCCTGCCGGCCGAGGAGGCGGCGGGCGCGGCCTGGCTGAGCGACCGTGGTTACCGCACGGCGTCCTTCGCCTTCGAGGAACTGGCCGTGCTGGCCCGTGAGGGCCTCACCGCCCACCTCCCGCCCGGCGCCACCGCACTGCTGGCCGCGGCCCTCGCCGAGGGCTTCGAGGGCAGCCCGCTGGACCGGGCCGGCGGCGACCCGCACGCCTGGTGGACGGCGTACCTCCGCGCGGTCGTCCCGCCCGCGCTCCACCTCTTCCACCGGCACGGCGTGGTCCTGGAGGCCCACCTGCAGAACTGCCTGATCGTCGTCGGCCCCGACGGGTGGCCCGTCCGCGCCCTCTTCCGTGACGCGGAGGGAGTCAAGACGGTGCCGGGAGCGGGGCCGATCACCGGGGTCGGACCGGTCGCCGGGGTCGGGGCCGAGTCCGGAGTCGAGGTCGGGGCCGGATCCTTGGGCGCAGCCGGAACCGGAGCCGAGGCCGCAGCGGAACGTGGGGCTGGAGCTGGAGCCGAGCCCGGATCCACAGCTGGATCCGCGGCCGCGGTCGAGCCCGAATCCGCAGCCGGTTCCGGCACCGGCACCGGAACCGGCACCGGAACCGGAACCGGAACCGGGGCAGAGGCCGAAGCCGAACCTGGGGCTGGAGCCGTAGCTGGGGTCGCGGCCGGAGCTGGAGCCGCGGCCGGAACCGGAGCCACGGCCGCGGATGAGCCCGGATCCGGGGCGCGAGCCGCGGTGGAGCGGGCCGCGGGCTGGGAGCGGCTGGTCTACTGCCTGCTCGTCAACCATCTGGGCGAAATCGCCGAAGCCCTGCGCGAGCGGCACCCCGCCCTCGACCCGTGGCCCGCGGTACGACGCGAGATCGCCCGGCACGACATCCCGGAGGCCCGGCGACTGCTCACCCGGCCGACCCTGCCCGGCAAGACGAACCTGCTGCTGCGGTGGACCGGCGCGGACGGGGCGGACGCCCGCTACCTCCCGCTGCCGAACCCGCTGACAGGGACGGCGTGAACGACCGGACGGGCCCGGGCCTCGCGCCGCCGCGCAGGCCGGTCCGCCACCCCGTGGCCCCGGGCGGCAGCACCGGAACTGCGGATCGGGCCATGAGCCCCCACCCTGGAAGGAGACGTCGCGCGCGGTGCGCGGCGCACCGGCCAGGGAGTGCCCGATGGCGAAGAGCGACAGCGGCGACAAGAAGCTGAAGAAGGGCGACAAGGTCGCCTGGAGCAGCCACGGCAGCGAGACCGAGGGCAAGGTGGAGAAGAAGATCACCGAGCGGACCGAGGAGGCGGGGCGCACCGTGGACGCCTCGTCGGACGACCCGCAGTACGAGGTCCGCAGCGAGAAGTCCGGCCGGTCGGCGGTGCACAAGCCGTCCTCGCTGAAGAAGAAGTGACGCCGGTGGACGACGGCGAGCGCGAGGAGACCTGGGGCGAGTTCCGCGAGCTGGTGAACATGAGCCCCTCCGACCTGGAGAAGTGGCTGGCCACCGAGGAGTCCCAGGAGGCGGGCCAGCACAAGGACGGGGGCGAGTCCACGGGCCACGCCTCCGGCCGCAGGATCGTCGAGATCCTGCGCGCGAAGAAGGGCGACCTCTCCGACGACGACTACGGGCACATGCGCAAGGTGGTCGGCTACGTCCGGCGGCACCTCGCCCAGCGCCCCTCGGGCGACGTGCGGGACACCCGCTGGCGGCACTCGCTCATGAACTGGGGCCACGACCCGCTGGTGTGACCGCCAGGTCCCCGCCCGGCTACCATGCTCCTTTCGTGCCGGAGGCGGCAGGCGAGGCGGGCACCGTACGGCGGGCGCCCACCGCCTCGGACCCGGCCGTGACGGCGAGGCGACGACCGGTAGGGCCTGGGACAGATGCTGAGAGAGGTCACCGCCACCCGCTACGTCGAACCGCTGCGGACCGGTGGATCGGTGCCCGGGGTCGTCGAGGCGGACGACCTGGGCACCTACGTGGTGAAGTTCACCGGTTCCGCGCAGGGACGCAAGGCGCTGGTCGCCGAGGTGATCGTCGGGGAACTGGCGCGCCGGCTCCGGCTGCGGGTGCCCGAACTGGTGCGGGTCCGGTTCGACCCGGCCCTCGGCGCGGACGAGCCGCACGCGGAGGTCCGCGGCCTGCTGAACGCCAGCGCGGGCCTCAACCTGGGCATGGACCACCTTTCCGGCGGCGCCGACCTCACCCCCGAGCTGGCCGAGACCTTCACCGTCGACCCCCTGGAGGCCGGTCGGATCGTCTGGCTCGACGCCCTCACGGCCAACGTCGACCGCACCGTGCACAGCTCCAACCTGATGGTCTGGCCCACCCGCGGCACCGCCCCGGCCCGCCTCTGGCTCATCGACCACGGCGCCGCCCTGGTCTTCCACCACCGGTGGGACGACACCGCCCCCGACAAGGCCTACGACTTCCGGCACCACGCGCTGGGCCGCTACGCCCCGGACACCCGCGCCGCCGACGCCGAACTGGCGCCCCGGGTCACCGAGGAACTGCTGCGCGAGGTGGCCGCCGAGGTGCCCGACGAGTGGCTGGAGGGCGAGCCCGGATTCCCGGGGCCGGACGCGCTCCGCGAGGCCTACGTCACCTGGCTCGCCGCGCGGGCGGCCTCCTCGGCCACCTGGCTGCCGGTCGACTTCCCCAGCGGCGACCAGCTCGCCGCGGAGGAGCACGCCCGGCGGGAGAAGAGCCGGCGCGGACGCCCCGGGTGGCTCCAGCGCGTCCCCGACCTCCACGGCAAACCGGCCGCGACGCAGGACTGGTCCGCCCACCTGGACGACGCGGGCTGACCACGCGGGCCGGTGGCGGTCGCCGCGGTCGCTGGAGGCGACGCCCTTGCGGTCGGCGGCGGGGGATGCCGGTGCCCAGCCCGTGCGGTCGGCTCCCCCCGGCGCCCCCGCTGCCCCGGGAGGGGTGGCCGCCCAGCGCGGGAGCGGCGGGGCGGCCGGTCCCGCGGTCAGGCGGCCAGGTGCCCGTACGCGGGCAGCGTGAGGAACTCCTCGTACCGCTCGTCGAGCGCCACCTTCAGCAGCAGGTCGTGCGCCTCCTGCCAGCGGCCGGCCGCGAACGCCTCCTCGCCCAGCTCGGCCCGGAGGTTCCCCAGCTCCTCGGCGGCGACCTTGCGCGCCAGCTCCGGGGTGGCCTTCTCGCCGTTCTCGAACTCGACGCCCGCGTTGATCCACTGCCAGATCTGCGAACGGGAGATCTCCGCGGTGGCCGCGTCCTCCATCAGGTTGAAGATGGCCACCGCCCCCAGACCGCGCAGCCAGGCCTCGATGTACCGCATGCCCACCTGAACCGCGTTGACCAGACCGGCCGAGGTCGGCCGTGCCTCCAGCGAGTCGACCGCCAGCAGGTCGGCCGCCCGCACCTCGACCTCCTCGCGCAGCCGGTCCTTCTGGTGCGGGCGCTCGCCCAGCACCGCGTCGAAGGACGCCCGGCACAGCGGCACCAGGTCCGGGTGCGCCACCCAGGAGCCGTCGAAGCCGTCGCCCGCCTCCCGGTCCTTGTCCGCCCGCACCTTCTCCAGGGCGACCTTGTTGACCTCCTCGTCCCGCCGCGAGGGGATGAACGCGGCCATGCCGCCGATCGCGTGGGCGCCCCGCCGATGGCAGGTGCGCACCAGCAGTTCGGTGTAGGCGCGCATGAACGGAGCCGTCATGGTGACGGAGTTGCGGTCCGGCAGGACGAACTTCGGCCCGCAGTCACGAAAGTTCTTCACGATGGAGAACAGGTAGTCCCAGCGGCCGGCGTTCAGCCCGGAGGCGTGGTCGCGCAGCTCGTAGAGGATCTCCTCCATCTCGTAGGCGGCCGTGATGGTCTCGATGAGCACCGTCGCCCGCACCGAGCCCTGCGGGACGCCCAGGGCGTCCTGGGCGTACACGAAGACGTCGTTCCACAGCCGGGCCTCCAGGTGGGACTCCAGCTTGGGCAGGTAGAAGTACGGGCCCTTGCCCGTCTCCAGCAGCCGACGGGCGTTGTGGAAGAAGTACAGGCCGAAGTCGACCAGGGCGCCCGGCACCTTCTCGCCGTCGACCTCGAGGTGGCGCTCCTCCAGGTGCCAGCCGCGCGGCCGCATCACCACCGTCGCCAGCTCCGCGTCCGGGCGCAGCGCGTACGACTTGCCGGAGGCGGGATCGGTGAAGTCGATGTCGCGCGTGTAGGCGTCGATCAGGTTGACCTGGCCGAGCACCACGTTCTCCCAGGTGGGGGAGAGGGCGTCCTCGAAGTCGGCGAGCCAGATCCGCGCGCCGGAATTCAGCGCGTTGATGGTCATCTTGCGGTCGGTGGGGCCGGTGATCTCGACCCGGCGGTCCAGCAGCGCGTCGGGACACGGAGCCACGCGCCAGGTGTCGTCGTCACGGATCGCCGCCGTCTCGGGCAGGAAGTCGAGGGAGGCGGTGCGGGCGATCTCCTCGCGGCGCCGGGCGCGGCGCTCGAGCAGCTCGCTGCGGCGCGGAGCGAAGCGCCGGTGCAGCTCGGCCAGGAAGGCGAGCGCCTCACCGGTCAGGACCTCCTCCTGCCTGGGCAGCGGCTCGGCGTCGACGACGACGGCCGGGGACGGCGCGGTAGCGGACATCAGCGGACTCCTTCGGCACGGGCACTTCTGGGCATTCGGCACATCTGTACGTCAGTACTTCTGGACAGTGGACAACAGTTTCCTCATGGCGGAAAGCCGGGGTCAACGCCTGGGCCGCAGCCGGGCCAGATCCGCCACGGTGTCGATGTCGTACGGATCGGCCAGGTCCGCGCACTCCACCCGGACGAGCTCCGCCTCGTGCGCTCCCAGGTAGGCACGTGCCCCCTGGTCGCCCACCGCATCCGCGGCGATGCCCGGCCAGTGCGCCGCGCCGAACAGCACCGGATGGCCGCGCGCCCCGGCGTACGCCGCCGACACGAGCGCCCCCGGAAGCTCCCGAGCCCCCTCGGCGAGAGCCGCCTCCCGCACGCGCCGCACGGCCGGCGCTCCGATGCCGGGCTGGTCCACCAGCAGGACCAGCGCGGCCTCGGCGCCGGTCCCCTCCAGCGAGGCGAGTCCGGCCCGTAGCGACGCCCCCATGCCCTGCTGCCAGTCGGGGCTGTCGACCAGGACGCAGCCGGGCAGGCGGGCCCGCGCCCGTACCTCCTCGGCGCCGGCCCCGAGGACCACGTGGACACGCGCGCAGCCGCCGGCGCGCAGGGCGTGGGCGGCCCGCTCCACCAAGAGGGCGCCGCGGTCCTCCAGCAGGGCCTTGGGACGGCCCCCCAACCGCCGCCCGCCGCCCGCGGCGAGCAGCAGTCCGACGACCTTCTCGGTGGCCTCCGGGGCCTGGTGAGCTCCTGTCATGGGTATTGCTTACCTGACCTGGGCGAACGGCGTGGTGGGCCTGTGGACAACCGGCAGCTTCGTTGCCGGGAGTGAACCCTATGGGTGGAATTTGTCGCCATGGAGTGGCGCGAGCGCGGCGGGGTGGCGTTTACTGGCTGCCCCGCTCGTCGGCGCCTGACCAGTGCCGTGCGCGGGAGGGGTCGCGCAGGAGCGAGCGCATGATCTGCGCGACGGCTGGTGGCCCTGGTTCCCAGGGGAGTCGACGTGCGAAACGGTGC
This sequence comes from Streptomyces fragilis, assembly GCF_003112515.1. Lineage (GTDB taxonomy): Bacteria > Actinomycetota > Actinomycetes > Streptomycetales > Streptomycetaceae > Streptomyces > Streptomyces fragilis. Next base: position 786,363 of record NZ_BEVZ01000002.1, read on the forward strand.
CGGCCGACGACGTGAGGGGGAGTGCGGTGTTGCGGAGTTTGGAACGTCCGCCGGCCGACGGCCGGGGTGAGGACCCGCGGGTGGCGGGGCTGAAGGCCGCCGTGGCGCGGCTGCGGCGGGAGTTGGCGTCCTATCGGGTGGAGTTCACGGATCGGGCGGTCGCCGAGGAGGAGATCGCGGGTCTCGCCGCGCTCGCGGCCGAGGGTTCGCCCGACCCGGCCCGGCTGCGGCGTTCGCTGCTGCTGATCGCGAGTGCGGTCGGATCCGTCTCGGCCCTCGCCGGCGGCATGCGCGACGTCCGCCACGCGGTGGAGCGGTTCGACTCCCCGGCTGCGACGGTCTGACGGGCCGACCGCGGGCCGGCCACGTGGCAGGACCGTGGTGGTGCCGGCCGGCCCGGGTTTCCGTCGGCGGAGACCTGGGCCAGGCTGTCCGACCGTCGGGGCACGCGGGACGCGGCATGTGTGACGGGGTGGCCGGTAGGGCCGGGCAGGCTGCCCGCGTGCCGGAGGTCCCATCTCGACGGGGGTCCGCCGGGGCCGACGCCGGGCGGCTGCCCCGCAACGCCTGGCCGAGGGGCCGCCGGGGTGCGGTGCCTCAAGGGGTGTCGGGGCGTCGCCCGAAGTGGTGTCCGCCCGCCGGACTGCCCGCCGAGGCAACAGCGGCGCGGACCGCCCGCCGAGGCCACAGCGGCACGGGTCGCGCAGGCGGGGGCCCTTGCGGCGCGGGCACCTGCGGCGGAGGTCACGGTGTGGGGGCTGCCCCCCGCAGGGTCTCGCCCAGTTCGGCGGCCACCGCCCGCAGCACCGGCACGATCCGCTCCGTCGCCTCGTCGGTGAGGCGTCCCGCCGGGCCGGACACCGACAGCGCCGTCCGGGTGGGCGAGCCGGGGACCGCCACCGCCAGGCAACGGACGCCGACCTCCTGCTCGTTGTCGTCCACCGCGAAGCCGGCCCGCCGGACCTCCTCCAGCGCCGCGAGGAAGGCGTCGGGCGTGGTGATGGTCCGGTCCGTCGCCGCCGGCATCCCGGTGCGGGCCAGCAGCGCCCGCACCTCCTGCGGCGAGGAGTCCGCCAGCAGCGCCTTGCCCACGCCGGTGGAGTGCGGCAGCACCCGACGGCCCACCTCGGTGAACATCCGCATCGAGTGCCGGGACGGCGCTTGGGCCACGTACACCACCTCGTCGCCGTCCAGCAGCGCCATGTTGGCGGTCTCCCCGGTCTCCTCGACCAGCCGGGCCAGGTACGGCCGCGCCCACGAGCCCAGCAGCCGCGACGCGGACTCGCCCAGCCGGATCAGCCGCGGCCCGAGCGCGTACCGGCGGCTCGGCTGCTGCCGGACGTAGCCGCAGGTCACCAGGGTGCGCATCAGGCGGTGGATGGTCGGCAGGGGCAGTCCGCTGTCCGTCGCCAGTTCGCTCAGGCCGACCTCGCCACCCGCGTCCGCCATCCGCTCCAGCAGGTCGAAGGCGCGCTCGAGGGACTGGACCGATCCGCTCGGTGAGCTGGGCGTCGGCACGGGCGTGGTCCTTTCGACCGGAGTCCGGAACGGGGGAAGCGTAGCCGCACCGCGCGGCGGGGCGGTGTCGGCCGGTGGCTCTTGACGGGGCGCGGGCGCGAAGGAATCCTTCAACAAATCGTTGAAGCGCGCCGGTTCACCCGGTCCGGCGCGCGGAGCGGGAGAGGGGGGCCGTCCTCGTGCCCGAAGCACCTGCGCCCGGCACGGAACTGGTGGTGCGTTCCACCCGCGTGGTCACCCCCGCGGGGATCCGGCCCGCCTCCGTCATGGTCTCCGTCTCCCGCGGAGTGATCACGGACGTGGTCGGCCACGACGCCCCCGTCCCGGCCGGCGCCCGCCTCGAGGACCTGGGCGACCTCGCCCTCCTCCCGGGCCTGGTCGACACCCACGTCCACGTGAACGACCCCGGCCGTGAGCACTGGGAGGGCTTCTGGACCGCCACCCGCGCCGCCGCGGCCGGCGGCGTCACGACCCTGATCGACATGCCGCTCAACTCCCTCCCGCCGACCACCACCCCGCGCCACCTCGAGATCAAGCGGGAGGCCGCCCGGGGCCGCGTCCATGTCGACGTCGGCTTCTGGGGCGGCGCCGTGCCCGCCAACGCGGGCGGACTCCGCCCCCTCCACGAGGCCGGCGTCTTCGGCTTCAAGGCATTCCTCTCGCCCTCCGGCGTCGAGGAGTTCCCCGAGCTCGACCTCGGAGAACTGGCCCGCGCCATGGACGAGATCGCCGCCTTCGACGGGCTGCTGGTCGTGCACGCCGAGGATCCGCACCGTCTCGCCGAGGCTCCGCCCTGCGGCGGCCCCCGGTACGCCGACTTCCTGGCCTCCCGGCCCCGCGGGTCCGAGGACAGCGCCGTCGCCCAGGTCCTCGCCCTGGCGCGCGAGTCCGGCGTCCGGGTGCACATCCTGCACCTGTCCTCCGCCGGCGCCCTGCCCCTGGTCGCGGCCGCCCGGGCCGCCGGGACCCGGGTCACCGCGGAGACCTGCCCGCACTACCTGACCCTCACCGCGGAGGAGGTCCCCGACGGGGCCGCCGAGTTCAAGTGCTGCCCCCCGATCCGTGAAGCGGCCAACCAGGACCTGCTCTGGCGGGGCCTCGCCGACGGCACCGTCGACTGCGTGGTCACCGACCACTCCCCGTCCACCGCCGACCTGAAGACCGCGGACTTCGCCACGGCCTGGGGCGGCATCTCCGGTCTGCAGCTCAGCCTGTCCGCCGTCTGGACCGAGGCACGCCGCCGCGGGCACGGACTGGATGACGTGGTGCGCTGGATGTCCGCACGCACCGCCGCCCTCGCCGGGCTGGAGCGCAAGGGAACGCTCGCCGCGGGCCGCGACGCCGACCTCGTCGCGTTCGACCCGGACGCCTCGTTCACCGTCGACCCGGCCGGACTCCAGCACCGCAACCCGATCACCGCCTACGCCGGCCGCACCCTGCGGGGCGTCGTCCGTTCCACCTGGCTGCGCGGGCGGAGGATCCACCGGGACGGCTCGTTCACCGGCCCCCGCGGACACCTGCTGGACCGCTGACCGACCGCCTGCCGCACCGTCGACCGCAAGCCAGAAAGGCAGGACCCCTCCCGTGACGGCGATCCCCCGCTTCACCGGCCCCGCCGAGCCCTACCGGGGCGGCGACCCCTACGCCGACCACCGCACGGCCGCGTTCCCCTTCTCCGGCCTGCCCGACCTTGCGGACCGCCGGCTGGGGGCGGCCGTCATCGCCGCAAACGACGAGTTCTTCGCCCCCCGGGAGAACCTGCTGCTGCCAGGGCCCGCCGTCTTCGAGCCGGACGTCTTCGGCCACAAGGGCAAGGTGATGGACGGCTGGGAGACCCGCAGGCGCCGCGGCGCCTGCGCCGAGGACCCCTGGCCCGCGGCCGACGACCACGACTGGGCGCTGGTCCGCCTCGGCGCCCCCGGCGTGGTGCGCGGCGTCGTGGTGGACACCGCCCACTTCCGCGGCAACCACCCGCAGGACGTCTCCGTCGAGGGCGCCGCCCTGCCGGGCACGCCGTCGCCCGGGGAACTGCTGGCCGACGGCGTGCCGTGGACCACGCTGGTGCCGCGCACCCCCGTCGGCGGCCACGCGGCCAACGGCTTCGAGGTGTCCGTGCAGCAGCGCTTCACCCATCTCCGGGTGCGCCAGTACCCCGACGGCGGCATCGCGCGGCTGCGGGTCCACGGCGAGGTCGTCCCCGACCCGGGGTGGCTGACGGCGCTGGGCGTCTTCGACGTCGTCGCGCTCGCCAACGGCGGCGTGGTCGAGGACGTCTCCGACCGCTTCTACTCCCCGGCCTTCCACACGATCCTGCCCGGCCGGTCGTCCCGGATGGACGAGGGCTGGGAGACCCGGCGGCGGCGCGACCGCGGCCACGACTGGATCACCTACCGGCTCGCGGCCCAGGCGGCGGTGCGGGCCGTCGAGATCGACACCGCCTGTCTCAAGGGCAACAGCGCCGGCTGGGCGTCCGTCTCCCTGCGCGACGGCGAGGGCGGCCCGTGGAACGAGATCGTTCCCCGCACCCGGCTCCAGCCCGACACCGTTCACCGCTTCGTCCTGCCCGGTCCGGCCACCGGCACCCACGCGCGCATCGACGTCCACCCGGACGGCGGAATCTCCCGTCTCCGCCTCCACGGCGCCCTGACCCCGGCGGGCGCCCGGGCCCTCACCGCCCGGATGCGCGAACCGGGCCGCTGACGGCCGCGCGCCACACCGTTCCCGGAACTCGCCGTGCCTCCCGCCCGTTCCACGAGCCGGGGGGCACGGGGCGCCCCCGAACCGACGCACAGGGGGATCCGATGACGGACGTGGTGGACCTTCGGCAGTACGGCGAGGGCTTCCGGGCCGACCCGCACCCGGTCTACGCCGAGTTACGGCGGCGCGGGCCGGTGCACCGGGTGATGCTGCCGGCGCCCGACGAGTACGAGACCTGGCTGATCGTGGGCCACGAGGAGGCGCGCGCCGCGCTCGCCGACCCGCGGCTGTCCAAGGACCCGGAGAAGCTGGGCTCCAGCAGGTTCGAAGGTGACCCGGTGGGCAAGCACATGCTCGCCTGCGACCCGCCCCAGCACACCAGACTGCGCACCCTGGTCTCCAGGGCGTTCACACCCCGCCGGGTCGAGGCGATGCGCCCGCGCATCCAGGAGATCACCGACGAACTGCTCGACCGGATGCTCCCCGCGGGCCGCGCGGACCTCGTCGAGGCGCTCTCCTACCCGCTGCCCATAGCGGTGATCTGCGAGCTCCTCGGCGTCCCGGACGGCGACCGCGCCGACTTCCGCGCCATGTCCGGCAACGCCGTCGCGCCCGCCACCGATGCCGACCGGCAGAAGGCCGCCGAGGCCTTCGGCACGTACCTCACGGAACTGATCGCGGACAAGCGGGCCGCCGGGCCCGGCGACGACCTGCTGAGCGAACTGGTCGAGGTCGCCGGCGACGACGGCGACCGCCTCTCCGACCGGGAGCTCATCGGCATGGCCTTCGTGCTGCTGCTCGCCGGACACGAGACCACGGTCAACCTGATCACCAGCGGCGTCCACGCCCTGCTCACCCACCCCGACCAGCTCGCGCTGCTGCGCGAGGACATGGGGCTGCTCGAGGGAGCCGTCGAGGAGACCCTGCGCTACGAGGGCCCGGTCGAGACGGCCACCTTCCGCTTCGCGGCCGAGCCGCTGGAGGTGGCCGGCGTGCCCTTCGCCCGGGGCGACCAGGTGATGATCGGCCTCGCCGCGGCCAACCGCGACCCGGGCCGCCACCTCGACCCCAACCGCTTCGACATACGCCGGGTGAGCACCGGGCACCTGGCCTTCGGCCACGGCATCCACTTCTGCCTGGGCGCGCCGCTGGCCCGGCTGGAGGCCCGGATCGCCATCGGGTCCCTGCTGCGGCGCGCCCCCCGTCTCGCCCTCGACGGCCCGCCCGGCGAGTGGCTCCCCGGCATGCTCGTCCGCGGCCTGCGCTCCCTGCCGGTGCGGTGGTGACGCACGCCGCGGTACCGGTGCCGGTGACGGGCCGGCGACCGGACGGGGGAGGTGGGGCGGCCGCCGCGGCACGCCGCGGGGGCGCGCCGCCACGGGGTCAGTACAGGCCGGAGGGGATCTCGCCGAGGTGGACGGGGCGCCGCTCCCGGCGGGAGAGCTCGCAGGCCTCCGCGACGCGCAGCGCCTCCAGCGCCTGCCGGCCGTCGCACGGATTGGGCCGGACGCCGCGCACCACGTCCAGGAAGGTGTACAGCTCCGCCTGGTAGGCCGGGGCGAACCGCTCCAGGAAGCCGGACCACGGCTTCTCCGCCGCCGCCGGGCCGCTCGGTCCGGCGGAGAAGAACGGCGTGCGCTCGTCGAGGCCCACCACGATCTGGTCCAGCTCCCCGGCCAGCTCCATCCGCTGGTCGTAGCCCGCGCCGTTCAGCCGGGTCCCGGTCACCGTGGCCAGCGTCCCGTCGTCCAGGGTGAGGATCACGGCCCCGGTGTCCACCTCCCCGGCGTCCCGGAACATCGAGGGCCCGGCGGCCGACCCGGCGGCGTACACCTCGGCCACCTCGCGGCCGGTCACCCAGCGCAGCGAGTCGAAGTCGTGGATCAGCACGTCCCGGTACAGCCCGCCGGACAGCGCCAGATGCTCCGCGGGCGGCGGCGCGGGCTCGGCGGACAGGGCCCGCACCGTGTGCAGCCGCCCCAGCCTGCCGTTCCACACCGCCTCCTGCGCGGCCACGTGCGCCGCGTCGAAGCGACGCTGGAACCCCATCTGCAGCACCGTGCCCGCCGCCTCCACGTCGGCGATCGCCTCCCTCGTGGACCGCAGGTCCAGCGCTATCGGCTTCTCGCAGAACGCCGGCAGCCCGTACCGCGCGGCGCGCCGGATCAGGTCGGAGTGCGCCGACGTCGCCGCGGTGATGACCACCGCGTCGACGCCCCAGCTGAAGACCTCGTTCACACCGGGCGCCACCGTCGCCCCCAGCCGCTGGGCGATCTCGTGGGCCCGGTTCTGGTCCGTGTCGGTGACGACCAGGGATCCCACCTCGCTGTGCCGGCTGAGGACGTGGGCGTGCAGGGCCCCGATCCGTCCCGTCCCGATGACTCCGATGCGCATGAGGACAAAAAATGGCCCTCACCTGACGTGATGTCAAAGCGCATGTCCGTTTGACCGGACATACGGTTTCACTTCCACCACCGATCGGCTCCGCCCTCCCGCCGCCCCGCGGCGGGCACGCGCCGTCCCCGCCGCCGGGGCGTCCGGACGCCGGGGTGACGCATCCCACGCCCTCGCCGGGAAGGCCCGGAACGCCTCACCCCGCCGACCTTCCCCCCATCCGGATGTTCGATAATGCTGCGTTCGGGTGCGGCCGCCGGTGGCCGGCACCCGGTGCCGTACGACGCGGACGAAGATCCGTGAAAGCCGAGAAGGAAGAAGGTCACGCCTCGTGGGACGGTTTCGGACCTGGGTGGGTATCGCGGTGGCGGGGGCGCTGTGCGTCTCGGTCGCGGGCTGCAGCAGCACCGGCGGCAAGCGCGCCGAGGACGCCCGGAAGGCCTCTGCGTCCCAGGGCAAGGCAGCGGTGAACACCCCCGAGTGGACGTTCGCCATGATCACCCACTCGGGTGACGGCGACACCTTCTGGGACATCGTGCAGAACGGCGCGAAGCAGGCCGCCGTCAAGGACAACATCAACTTCCTCTACTCCCACGACGCCGAGGCGCAGCAGCAGGCCCAGCTGGTGGACGCCGCCGTGGACAAGAAGGTCGACGGCATCATCGTCACCCTCGCCAAGCCCGACGCCATGAAGGCCGCCGTCGACCGCGCCGTGAAGGCCGGCATCCCGGTGATCACGGTCAACTCCGGCTCCGACGTCTCCAAGGACTTCGGCGCCCTCACCCACATCGGCCAGGACGAGACGGTGGCGGGCCGAGCGGTCGGCGAGGAGCTCAACACCCGCGGACGCAAGAGGGTCCTGTGCGTCCTGCACGAGCAGGGCAACGTCGGTCACGAGCAGCGGTGCGACGGACTGAAGGAGACCTTCGACGGCAAGGTCGAGAACCTCTACGTCGAGGGCACCAACATGCCCGACGTCCAGTCCTCCATCGGCGCCAAGCTGCAGGCCGACAAGAAGATCGACGCCATCGTCACCCTGGGCGCCCCCTTCGCCGACACCGCGGCGAAGGCGAAGGCCGAGACCGGCAGCGAGGCCGAGATCGACACCTTCGACCTCAACGCCAAGGTGGCCGCAGGCCTGAAGGACGGCACCCTCGGCTTCGCCGTGGACCAGCAGCCCTACCTGCAGGGCTACCAGGCCGTCGACCTGCTGTGGCTGTACAAGTACAACGCCGACGTCCTCGGCGGCGGTCAGCCCGTCCTGACCGGCCCGCAGATCGTCACCAAGGAGCAGGCCGCCGAGCTGGCCGAGTACGCGGAGCGGGGAACCCGATGAGCACCACCACCCCGGCTGCCGCCGCGGTGGACGAACGACTGCTGCGCACCTCGCCGCTGCGGCGGGTGCTCGGCAGGCCCGAGCTGGGCGCCGTGGTCGGCGCCGTCGCCGTCCTCGTCTTCTTCGCCCTCGCCGCCGACAGCTTCCTGACCGGCGCGGGTCTGAGCACCGTCCTGTACGCCGCGTCCACCATCGGCATCATGGCCGTCCCGGTGGCGCTGCTGATGATCGGCGGCGAGTTCGACCTCTCGGCGGGCGTGCTGGTCACCTCGTCGGCGCTGGTCTCGTCGATGTTCAGCTACCAGACCACCGCCAACGTCTGGGTCGGGGTGGGCGTCTCCCTGCTGGTGACGCTCGCCGTCGGCGCGTTCAACGGCTTCATGCTGACCCGCACCAAGCTGCCGAGCTTCATCATCACGCTCGGCACCTACCTGATGCTGATCGGCATGAACCTCGGGTTCACCAAGCTGATCAGCGACACGGTCTCCACCCGGACCATCGCGGACATGGACGGCTTCTCGCAGGCCAAGGCGGTGTTCGCCTCCACGCTCACCGTCGGCGGGATCAACTTCAAGATCACCATCCTCTGGTGGCTGCTGCTGATCGCCGTCGCCTCGTGGATCCTGCTGCGCACCCGGGTGGGCAACTGGATCTTCGCGGTCGGCGGCAACGAGACGGCGGCCCGCGCGGTCGGCGTGCCGGTGGCGGCCACCAAGACCGGTCTGTACATGGGCGTGGCCCTGGCCGCGTGGATCTCCGGCCAGCACCTGCTCTTCAGCTACGACGTCGTCCAGTCCGGCGAGGGCGTCGGCAACGAGCTGATCTACATCATCGCGGCGGTGATCGGCGGCTGCCTGATCACCGGCGGCTACGGGTCCGCCGTCGGCTCCGCGGTCGGCGCGCTCATCTTCGGCATGACCAGCAAGGGCATCGTCTTCGCGGAGTGGAACCCGGACTGGTTCAAGTTCTTCCTCGGGGCGATGCTGCTCCTGGCGACCCTGCTCAACCACTGGGTCCGCAAGCGCGCGGAGGCGACGAAGTGACCACGGCCACCGAACCGACCGCCGAGTGGACCCCCGGGGCGGCCCCCCTGGTCGAGCTGGAGGGGGTCAGCAAGTACTACGGCAACGTGCGCGCCCTGGAGGGCGTGTCCCTCCAGGCCCGGGCGGGCGAGATCACCTGCGTGCTGGGCGACAACGGCGCGGGCAAGTCCACCCTCATCAAGATCATCTCCGGGCTGCACGGCCACGACGCCGGGTCCTTCCGGATCGCGGGCGAGGAGACCCGGCTCGCCGGCCCGCGGGAGGCCCTGGACCGCGGGATCGCCACCGTCTACCAGGACCTGGCGGTCGTCCCGCTGATGCCGGTCTGGCGGAACTTCTTCCTCGGCTCCGAGCCCGTCAAGGGGCGCGGCCCCTTCCGGCGCATGGACGTCGACCTCATGCGCCGCACGGCCCGCGCCGAACTGCTGCGCATGGGCATCGACCTGCGGGACGTCGACCAGCCCATCGGCACCCTCTCCGGCGGCGAGCGCCAGTGCGTGGCCATCGCCCGCGCGGTGTACTTCGGCGCCAAGGTCCTGGTGCTCGACGAGCCGACCGCGGCGCTGGGCGTCAAGCAGTCGGGTGTGGTCCTGAAATACGTGGCGGCCGCCAGGGACGCCGGGCTGGCTGTTGTGTTCATCACCCACAACCCGCATCACGCCCACCTGGTCGGCGACCGCTTCGTGCTGCTCAAGCGCGGCACCATGGCGGGCCACCACACCCGCGACCGGATCACCCTCGACGAGCTGACCCGGCAGATGGCCGGCGGCGACGAGCTGGAGGACCTGCGGCACGAGTTGGAGCGTGCGGAGCCGCCCGCTCCGGGCGGCCCGCAGGCCGTGGAGGGGGAGGACGAGGAGCGCCCGCGGCCGTGACCGGAGCGACAGGGCGGACGGGGCGTCCCGGGCCGCCGGGGCGGGCGGGACGCCCGGGGCGGACGGGCCGGGTGGGGCGGCGCCATGCGGCGGCTCCCCGGATTGAGGCAGAATCGGCGCGATGAGCACCTACCGCGACCTCGCACTGCCCCGGGCGCTGAACCCGGCCAGGGCGGCCGGAGCCCCCATCGGCTCGCGCCGTACCCCCGTCCTCAGGACGGTCGGCTCCCGGGAACGCCGTTCGCACCTGTCGGCGCCCCGCGTGCCCACGGTCGGCATCGACATCGGCGGTACGAAGGTGATGGCCGGCGTCGTCGACGCCGACGGCAACATCCTGGAGAAGCTCCGGGCCGAGACCCCGGACAAGTCCAAGAGCCCCAAGGTCGTCGAGGACACCATCACCGAGCTGGTCCTGGACCTCTCCGACCGGCACGACGTGCACGCCGTGGGGATCGGCGCGGCCGGCTGGATCGACGCCGACCTCAACCGGGTGCTCTTCGCCCCGCACCTGTCCTGGCGCAACGAGCCGCTGCGCGACCGGCTGGCCGAGCGCCTGTCGGTGCCGGTGCTGGTGGACAACGACGCCAACGCCGCGGCCTGGGCGGAGTGGCGCTTCGGGGCCGGCAAGGGCGAGGACCACCTCGTCATGATCACGCTGGGCACCGGCATCGGCGGCGCCATCCTCGAGGAGGGCCGCGTCAAGCGCGGCAAGTTCGGCGTGGCCGGGGAGTTCGGCCACATGCAGGTGGTCCCCGGCGGGCACCGCTGCCCGTGCGGCAACCGCGGCTGCTGGGAGCAGTACAGCTCGGGCAACGCCCTGGTCCGCGAGGCCCGGGAGCTGGCCGCGGCCGACTCCCCGGTGGCCTTCGGCGTCCTCGAGCACGTCAAGGGCGACATCTCCGCGATCACCGGCCCGATGATCACCGAGCTGGCCCGCGAGGGCGACGCCATGTGCGTCGAGCTGCTCCAGGACATCGGGCAGTGGCTCGGCGTCGGCATCGCCAACCTGGCGGCAGCCCTGGACCCGTCCTGCTTCGTGATCGGCGGTGGCGTCTCGGCCGCCGACGACCTGCTGATCGGCCCCGCCCGCGACGCCTTCCGCCGCCAGCTCACCGGCCGCGGCTACCGGCCCGAGGCCCGCATCGCCCGCGCCCAGCTCGGCCCCGAGGCGGGGATGGTGGGCGCCGCCGACCTGTCCCGCCTGGTCGCCCGCCGCTTCCGCCGGGCCAAGCGGCGCCGCACCGAGCGCTACGAGCGGGTCCCCGACGCGGCCGCCCGCACCTCCGGGGACGGCCTGTGACCGACGCCCGGCCCCCACAGCTCGGCGGTGACGTCGAGCCGTCCCGCCCGGACGCGCCCCAGGACCCGCTGCTGCTGGCCGGCGACGACCCGCAGGCCCGCCGCCGGGTGATCCGGCGCCGCGCCCTGACGCTGCTGACCATCGTGCTGCTGATCGGCATCCCGGCCGGCTACCTGGTGATCTCCGGCGCCCAGAGCCGGGACAGCGGCAAGGACAAGGAGGCGCGGTATTCCGCCACCGGCCTCACCTGGGGCTGGCCCTCCAAGGTGCAGCGCCGCATCTACCAGGTGCCCATCCCGCACCCGGCGGAGCTGGTCGCCCAGTACGAGACCAACAACTGGCGGACCAGCCGGCTGCACGTCCAGTTCCTGACCACCGACGCCGGGCTGGACACCTTCCTGCGGTCCATGGGCGTCACCCGGGAGGACCTGGTGAAGGACAGGATCACCGTCAGCGACCGCGACCGGCGGACCGCGGGGTGGGAGTTCCGCGGGCCCGGCCCCTGGTACGGCCTGACCCATGCCCAGGAGGATCCGCTCCCCACCCAGAACGTGGTCGTCAACATGTCGGATCCGGCTAACCCGATGGTGTACGTGGTGTCCCGCACGACGCCGTGACCTGCGGATACAACGGGGAGGGAGGGTCGTTCGCCGCCCGACGGAGGGCGGTGGACGGCCCTCCGCCCGTGTCCGGGAGACGCGGCGCGCGCCGGTTGTCAGAACCCGAACGTAGAGTCGAAAACAGTGGGCGAACGACCCCGGAGTCCGGGGCGCGGAAGAGGAGGAGGGCAGAGGCATGCACGGCACCGGCGGCACCACCGCGGCACTCGCGCGCCTGGCCGCGGTCTTCCTCCCCGCTCCCCTTCCCCGCGAGGGACGCGTCGCCTTCTGGGACCCGGCCGGCGGCCCGCCGCCCGACGGCGCGCGTACCACGGAGCTCACCGTGGTCCGGGCCCACGGCGCGGGAGTCCGCCGCCGCACCGTCCCGGCCGTCGTCCTCCCCGTCGTCGCGGCCCTGCCGCTGCTGGTCCGCGCGCGGCAGGACGCCGGGGCCCATCCCGCCACCGCCTGCTGGGGCGCCGCCGCGCTGCACGCCCTGGCACTGGTCGCCCGGGGTCGCCTGCTGCCCGGCCTCACCCCCGAGGGGTACGACGCCTGGCGCGCGGGCCCGCTGGAGCCCGAGGACGCCGCCCACCTGAGGGCGGTCGCCGCCGCCCTCCCGCCCGAGGGTCACGCCGTCCCGCTGCCCGGCCCCGCCCCGCTGCGGCTGCCCGGCCCCGAGGCGCTGGTGCGCGCCTTCGTCGACGCGGTGGCCGACGCCCTGCCCCGCACCCCCGCGGCCCCCTACGCCGTCGGCGGCCCCTTCGCCGCGCCCGAGGCACAGCACCTGCCCGGGGCCCACGCATGGGCGGCCGAGGTCGCGTCCGGGATGGACGCCGGGGTGCGCATCTCCCTGCGCCTCGACCTCTCCGCCTTCAGCCTCTTCGACAGCGGCGACTCCGACAGCCGCGACGCCGACGGCGGGGCCACCGGCCCGGCCGGTGAGGGCCGGGAGGTCGGTGCGGTCACCCGCCGCGCCGGCGCCGCCGTCGTCCAGGTGCACAGCCTGGCCGACCCCACGCTGATGGTCGACGCCGCCGCGCTCTGGGCGGGCGAGGCCCCCGACGCCTTCGGCCCCCGGGCGCGCGTCGACGCCGCGCTCGCGATCCGCCGCGCCGCCCGCGTCTGGCCGCCGCTGGAACGCCTCACCGAGCAGCACGTCCCCGACGTGATGGCCCTGGGCGAGGAGGAGGTCGCCGACCTGCTGGGCGCGGCCGCCTCCCGGCTGGCCGCCGCCGGGGTCACCGTGCACTGGCCCCGGGACCTCGCCCAGGACCTGGCGGCCACCGCCGTGGTCCGCCCCGCCCCGGGCTCCGCCACCGACGGCACCGGGTTCTTCGAGAGCGAGGACCTGCTCCGCTTCGAATGGCAGCTCGCCCTCGGCGGCGAACCCCTCACCGAGGCCGAGATGGACACCCTGGCCGAGGCTCACCGGCCCGTCGTCCGCCTCCGCGACCGGTGGGTGGTCGTCGACCCGGCGTTGGTCCGCAAGGCCCGCAAGCGCGACCTCGGCCTGCTCGACCCGGTCGACGCGCTCGCCGTGGCGCTCACCGGCTCCGCCGAGGTCGACGGCGAGACGGTCGAAGCGGTGCCGGCCGGCGCCCTCGCCGCCCTCCGGGACCGCCTGGTGGCGGGCCCGCAGCCCGCGCCCCCGCCTCCCGGCCTCGACGCGGAGCTGCGCGACTACCAGCTGCGCGGCCTCGCCTGGCTGGACCTGATGACCTCGCTCGGCCTCGGCGGCTGCCTCGCCGACGACATGGGCCTGGGCAAGACGATCACCCTGATCGCGCTGCACCTGCGGCGCGCCGAGCGCGACCGGGCCGGCCGTGACGGGGCCGGGGGCGACGGGGGCGGGAGTGACGGGGGCGGGCGGCCCACGCTGGTGGTCTGCCCCGCCTCCCTGCTCGGCAACTGGCAGCGCGAGATCCGCCGGTTCGCCCCCGGCGTGCCCGTCCGCCGCTTCCACGGCGCGGGGCGCACCCTCGCCGGCCTCGACGGCGGCTTCGTCCTCACCACGTACGGCACCATGCGCACCGCCGCCAAGGAACTCGCCGAGGCGGAGTGGGGGATGGTCGTCGCGGACGAGGCGCAGCACATCAAGAACCCGTACTCGGCGACCGCCCGCGCCCTGCGCACCATCCCCACGCCCGCGCGGGTGGCGCTCACCGGAACCCCCGTCGAGAACAACCTCTCCGAGCTGTGGGCCCTGCTTGACTGGACCACCCCCGGCCTGCTGGGGCCCCTGAAGTCCTTCCGCGCCCGGCACGCCCGCGCGGTGGAGGGTGGCGAGGACCCGGACGCCGCGGAGCGGCTCGCCCGCCTGGTCCGACCCTTCCTGCTGCGCCGCCGCAAGTCCGATCCCGGCATCGTGCCGGAACTGCCGCCGAAGACCGAGACGGACCGCCCGGTTCCGCTCACCCGCGAGCAGGCGTCGCTCTACGAGGCGGTGGTCCGCGAGTCCATGCTGGTCATCGAGGGCAGCGAGGGGATCGCCCGCCGCGGCCTGGTGCTCAAACTGCTGACCTCGCTCAAGCAGATCTGCGACCACCCCGCGCTCTACCTCAAGGAGGGCGTCTCGCCGGACCGGGCCCGGGCCGACCGCTCCGGCAAGCTCACCCTCCTCGACGAACTGCTGGACACGGTCCTCGCCGAGGACGGCTCGATGCTGGTCTTCACCCAGTACGTCGGCATGGCCCGGCTGATCACGGCCCACCTCACCGCCCGGTCCGTCCCCGCCGAGATGCTCCACGGCGGCACCCCCGTTCCCGAGCGGGAGCGGATGGTCGACCGCTTCCAGGAGGGCGCCACGCCCGTCCTGCTGCTCTCCCTCAAGGCGGCCGGCACCGGTCTCAACCTCACCCGCGCAGGGCACGTGGTGCACTTCGACCGGTGGTGGAACCCGGCGGTGGAGGAGCAGGCCACCGACCGTGCGTACCGCATCGGGCAGACCCAGCCGGTGCAGGTGCACCGGTTGATCACCGAGGGCACGGTGGAGGACCGCATCGCCGAGATGCTCGAGGCGAAGCGGGCGCTGGCGGACGCGATCCTCGGCTCCGGTGAGGCAGCGCTGACCGAGCTCACCGACCGTGAGCTCACCGACCTCGTCTCCCTCCGGAGGCCGGCATGACCCCACCGCACGTTCCCGACCACGGCGACGCGGCCGACGACGACCTGGCTCGCGCGGACGCCGGGGCCGCGTCCCGCGAGGGCCCGGGCCGCACGGGCGCGGAGACTGTCCCGGGGGAGGACCCGGGCCGCACGGACGCCGATGCCGCCCCGGGGCAGGGCCTGGATGCCGGCGGCGATGCCATGGCCCGGAGTACGGGTGCGGCGGACGAGGGCGCGGCGGGGAACCCTGCCGAGGCCGCGCGGCGTGCGCTGCGGGTGGCGCGGGCGTTGGCGCGGCCCGCCGCACCGGCGACGCCGGGGGGCCGCGGTGCCGAGCGCCCCGACCCGGCCTCGGCGCCGACGGCTGCTCCGGCCTCCGGGGCGAGCCCTTCGGCTGCGGCCCGTGCGGCCATCCGACGCCGTCCGGCGACCGTGGAGGCCGCGTCCGACAAGGGACAAGGGGCGGGGGAGCGCGACGGGACCGGCGCGCAGGGAGCCGTCCGGCCGGGGCCGGCCGAACGCGCCCGCGAGGCGCTGAGGGCCGCCCGGGCGGCGGAGGCACGCGCGGACCGGGCCGCGGACACGGCCGACCGGGGCGGGGACGACTGGGGACCCCACGACGACTCCCTGGCCACCGTCTCCGAGCGGTCGGCGCCGATCACGAGAAGACTCGCGGAACTGGGCGCAGCCGCGCCCGGGTCCGGAGCGGCCCTGCCCGAGCGGTCCGCAGCCGCCGCAGGCGCCTTTGGTGCGGACAGGCCCGCAGTTGAGGGCGCGACCGCGGACGGGTCCGCTCCGGGCGGCTCCATCGGAGACGGTTCTGCTGCGGCCGGCTCCACCGCGGACAAATCCGCTGCGGGCGGCTCCACCGGTGGGCGTGCCACCGCGGACGGCTCGGCCGAGGAAGCGGCCACCGCGGACGGTTCGGCGGAGAACGCGGCCACTGCGGGCGGCTCGGCCAAGGACGTGGCCACCGCGGGCGCCACCACCGCGGACCGCGGCACCACGGACCGTCCGACCTCGGACGTCACCACCGCGGACCGGGCCGCAAGGGGGCGTTCCAGCGCCGGGCTCTTCGGGAAGGACGACCACCCGGCGGGAGACGTACCGCCCGGTGCTTCCCTGGTGCACCGTCGGCCCGGCGACGTTCCGGCCGGCGATCTCCCCGCGCCGGGCCGGGCCGGGCCGGCGCGACCCCCCGTGCAGGGCACCCTTCCGCACGACGATCCCGCGCCCGCGGCCCGGCCCCGAGGTGTGGGCGGCGAGCTCCGCAAGACGTTCGACCGGCTGCCCCCGCGCGAGCAGGGCGCGGCCCTCGCCGGCACGCCCTGGGGAGAGGCGTGGATCACCGCGCTCACCGAGCGGGCGCTGGACCCCGCCCGGCTGGCCCGGGGGCGCCGGTACGCCGAGGAGGGACGGGTCGACTCCGTCACCGTGACGCCGGGGCTCGTGCTCGCGTACGTGCACGGCAGCCGCCCGCGTCCCTACCGCGCCCAGGTCCGGGTCCGCACCCTGGACGAGGACGAATGGGAGGCGTTCCTGGACGCCGTGGCGGAGCGGCCCGCCCACATCGCCGCGCTGCTCGACCGGCAGTTGCCGGAAGCCCTGCTCGAGGGGGGCGTCGGTTCCCCGCTGCTGCCGCGTCGGGGAGATCTCCTGCCGTACTGCGGCTGCCCCGACACCGGCCGCCCCTGCAAGCACGCGGCAGCGCTGTGCTACCAGACCGCGCGGCTCCTCGACGCCGACCCCTTCGCGCTGCTCCTGCTGCGCGGCCGGGGCGAGCAGGAGATCCTCGACGCACTCTCCCGTCGCAACGCCGCCCACGCCGCCCGGGCCGCGGCCGAGGCCCGGGCCGCCCGGCGGACGGCGGCCGGCGGGCGTGAGGGGGACGTGCTGGAGGGGGTGCGGGCCACGGAGGCGCTGGCCCGTGGGGCGGCGGGGCTGCCGCCGCTCCCCGCCCCGCCGGCGCGGCCCCCGCATCCCGGCCATCCGCCCGCCTACCCCGCGGCCCCGGGCGGCCCCGACCCCTACGCGCTGGACCAGCTGGCCACGCACGCCGCCGCCCGAGCCCTCGTCCTGCTCAGCACCGGCGAGGACCCGGTGGGAGACCTGACGCTCTGGGAGGACGCGGTGCGCATCGCGGCGGCCCGTCCCGGCTCGGGCCTGACCGCCACGACCCGCACCCTCTACTCGTCCCTCGCCGCGGCGTCAGGCCGCACCTCTGTCGACCTGGCGCGCGCGGTGGCCGCCTGGAGGCAGGGCGGACCCGCGGGGCTGGCCGCGCTGGAGGGCGAGCCGTGGAACCCGCCCGCCGGCCGTTTCGACCGCGCCCGCCCCCTGCTGACGGCCGCCGGGCTGCCGCCGTTCCGCCCCTGGCGCAACCGCCTGACCCACCCGGCGGGGCACGCCCAGCTACGGCTCGGCCAGGACAACCTCTGGTACGCCTACGAGTCCGAACCCGGCGCGGACGACTGGTGGCCGCGCGGTGCCGCCGATACGGACCCGGTCGGCGCGCTCACCGCCCTGGGCCCGGCCCTCGACCCGGCCGAGCTCCCCCCGGACCCGCCGCACCACTGACCGCCCGTTACCGGCTGTCTTACTCGTGGCGGGTCACCGCCTCAGGCGCCCTGGACCAGCCGGGCCAGCTCGCCGACCGCGGTCGCGAGCGGGACCACCGGCTCGGCGAAGGCGGTGAGGCGGTCCAGGGCCCGGCGCAGTACGCCCGGCTGCGGTTCGCTCTCCGCCAGTTCCTCGCGCAGCCTGCGCAGTTCCACGCGCGGCGCGCTGCCGTCCGGGAGTTCGTCCCGGTGCTGGTCCAGCAGCAGCTCGATGCGGGTGAGCAGTTCCTCCACCCGGGCCGACTGCTCACCGGTGAAGGCCGCTCCGACCGCCACCTGCCCCGCCTCGGCCCGTGCGCCCTGCCCGACGGCCTGGTTGCCCACCTGACTGTGGCCCCCGTACTGCTGCACCCCGTGGTTCACGTGAGCGGCCCGGTGCTGCCCGTTCTCCTGAGCCTGCCGGATCTGACCGTTCTCCTGGTCGGACACGACTCTCCCTCCCCGCGACTCGTTCGCGCATCGCCCTGGATCTGACCTTGCACTTCGCTCTGCATCTCGCCCTGCGTGTCGTTCGGCACGGCGCCACGGGTATCGCGCCCCGTACCCCGCGTCCCCTCCGCCGTCACGCCGGCCGGGTCCCAACGCGGGTCCGGGTCCGCACGCCGGTCGCGCCCTTACCCCCGCGGCGCCCCGCCGGCCGGCCCGGCTCCCGGACCCGTCCGCGGTCCCGGTCCCGGCCCCGGCGCCTGGGCGTTCGCCGTGCCGGCCTGCGCCTGGGCGCCCTGCCCGACGGCCTGGTTGCCCACCACGCTCACCCCGCCGGTCTGGAGCACCCCGTGGTTGAGGATGGTCTGCGCCTGGCTGCGGAAGTCCTCGGTGCTGACCCCGTGGTCGTCCAGGAAGTCCCGCACCGCCGCCAGCGTGTGCCGGTCCAGCGAGGCGAGGGCCTCCTGCGCGTCGGCCCGCTGGAAGTGGTTGAGGTACTCACCGCCCTGCCCCAGCTCCCGGATGCTCAGCCGGGCCCCGCGGTCGAAGGCCGGGTCGGTCACCGCGGCGCCCCGGTCGCGGTCCAGCCGCCGGGCGCGCCGCCGCCCCTCGAAGGCGTGGTCGAGGAACGCCCCGACGGCGCCCCCGGGTATCCCGCCGGTCCGGCGCAACGCCCGCACCAGCAGCGTGCCGCGGAACAGTTCGGGGGGAACGCCGCCCCGCAGGTCGATCTCGTGGGCGTCGCGCCGGACCGGGGCCAGCACGTACCGCTCGCAGCGCAGGTGGAGCGTCCGGTCGGCCACGGAGACGTGCAGCAGGTGACTGGGCACCACCTCACCTCCCCACAGCGGGAAGTGGGCGGTCAGGCAGTGCCGGGCGGGACCGGCCGGAGTGCGCGCGATGTCGCGGACGGCGTCCGGCGCCAGCCGGCTCCCCGGCGCGCGCAGGAGGTCGGGCAGCAGGTCGGCGTGCCCCTCCAGTTCGGTGCCCGCGAGGAACACCCGGTCCTTCAGCACCGCGCCGGCCGCTCCCGCGGTCTCGGCCAGACGGGCCCTCAGCCGCTCCACCACGTCCCAGGCGTCGAACGGGTCGACCGCCTCGCCCGGGGAGGCGGGCAGCAGCGGGACGGAGAACGCCCACTGCGAGTCCCGGGAACCCCACCCGACGTAGGGGTCGAAGCCGCTGTACACGGTGACGTTGCCGTGCTGCGCCTCCGCCACCGCCTCGACGCGTGAGGCCAGGTGCGGGTCGGGCCAGGGGAGCGGAGCGGAGCGCGGGTCGAAGGTGTCGCGGAGCAGCCCCGCCCGCAGCCGGGCGTCGAGCTCCTCCTCGTCGCGGAGCAGCACCCGGAACGCCAGCACGCCGCCCGCCACCACGGCGAGCAGCGGCGGGACGCCTCCCAGGTAGCCGCCCGCCAGCCATGCCAGGAAGCCTGGCAGCGGGAGGGCGGAGAGGCCCAGACCGAGCACCACTCCCGTGACGAGCAGGGCCGCGGCGGGGCCGATCAGGCCGCGCAAGGTCGTGCGGACATCCGGGAGTTCACTGCCCCGGGCCGACCACAGGTCCGCCGGTGCCGCCCGTCCGCGGCGGGCGCTGCGGGCGGGAGCGGCGCCCAGGGCGCGGAAGGCGAACGCCGCGAAGAACAGCCACAGCGGGCCGAGGACGCCGATCAGGCACCAGACGGCCGCCAGCCGTCGGCTCAGCGCCGCGTGCCTGCGACGGGCGGCGAGGGCGTGCCGCACGACCGGCACCAGATCCACGCCGGGGGACGGGGCGACGGCCCCGAGTTCGTCGGCCAGCACTCCGTCCACCACGCGGCGGGCGAAGGCCGGGTCGAGATGGGTCAGGGCGCACAGGTACCGGGTGGCGTCCCCCGGCACGCTGCCGCCGGCCACCACGCCGCCCGGCAGGCCGGCCGACGAGGACAGCACGGAGAGGCGCATCTGTCTGCTCCGTTCTCGGACGAGGTTCGGTGCGAAGGGGAGGGCCGCCCGACCGGGTGCCGGGGCGGACGAACCGGGCCGTGCGGCGGCGACCGCCGCCAGTACGAGGCCGAGCAGAAGCCCGAAGAGCAGTCCGTCCACCAGGACGTTGAGGAAGACCTGCTCGGGGCCGAGGCCCAGGACCCAGGTGGAGCCGTCCTGGGTGAGCAGCGTCAGCCAGGAGAGGACCGAGGCGACGAGGGAGAGGGCGATCGCCAGGCCCAGGGCGGCGGCCCACCGCACGCGTGCCCGGACGCCGCCGAGGACGCGGGGCGCCAGCAGCAAGAGCCCCAGCACCACGGTGACCAGGAACGTGCGCCCCGCGAGGGAGTAAGACTGCTCCCACTCCTCGGGGCCCGGTGAAAGGTCCCACCGGACGGACAGCAGCACCCTGCTCACGAGCGCTGGGACCGGTTCGTCGGGCGGGAGCTCCATCAGGGAGTCCGCCACCCACGGGCTTCCCAGGACCACCAGCCCCGCGCACAGCAGGGCGGCCGCACCCCTTCTCACTCCGGCCCCATGTCTTCGCCTCCGGAACGCACGGAACGTACTCGGGAGCCGAACTGTAGAACGAACGGCGACGCTCCGTCAGCGGGACGGCACAACTCGTGGCCGACGGCGTTCGGCGCCCGGTGCCGGAGACGCTCGGTGCCGAGCCGGCATGACGGGCGTGCGGCGGTCGTGTCGCGGCCCGGCCGTCCGTGTGGAGCGGCCGGTGTCCGGCGGCGGCGCGGGCCGCCGCCGGACACCGGCCGCAGGCGAGGCATGGGGCTACTTGACGCCCAGCAGCATCTCGATCGGGCCGATGGCGAAGTAGGCCAGGAAGAGCACCGCCGTGCCCCACAGCAGCCAGTGGACCTCGCGGGCCCGGCCCAGGCACGCCTTGATGACCACGTAGGCGACGAAGCCGGCGCCGATGCCGTTGGTGATCGAGTAGGTGAACGGCATGACGGTGATCGTCAGGAAGGCGGGTATCGCGACGTCGTAGCGGTCCCACTCGATGTGCCGGACCTGCGTCATCATCAGGAAGCCGACCGCCACCAGCGCGGGCGAGGCCGCCTGCATCGGGACCATGGTGAGCAGCGGGGTGAAGAAGAGCGCGAGGGCGAACAGCCCGCCCGTGACCAGGCTGGCGAAGCCCGTGCGGGCACCCTCGCCGACACCGGCCGCGGACTCCACGTAGGTGGTGGCGGACGAGGAGGAGGCCACGCCGCCGGCGACCGCCGCGGCGCCGTCGATGAGCAGGACGCGGCTCAGGCCGGGGACCTGGCCGCGCTCGTCGAGCAGGCCGGCCTCGGCGGTGACGCCGACGACCGTGCCCATGGTGTCGAAGAAGTCGGACAGGATCAGCGTGAAGATCAGCAGGACCACCGTCAGCACGGTCACCTGGCCGAAGGAGCCGAACAGGTCGAACTGGAAGAGCAGCCCGAAGTCGGGAGCGGCGACCGGGTTGTCGGGGAGGGCCGGAGTGGTCAGGCCCCAGCTCTTCACGTCGGCCAGCGCGTTGATGACGATGGCCAGCAGCGTCATCAGGACGATGCTGATGAGGATGGCGCCCTTCACCTTGCGGGCCAGCAGCACGATCGTCACCAGGACGCCGAGACAGAAGACGAGGATCGGCCAGCCGCCGAGGGTGCCGGTGCCCAGCTGCACCGGCACGGTGGTGTTGGCGGCGTCCGGTATGCGGGTGACGAAGCCGGCGTCGACGAAGCCGATGAAGGCGATGAACAGGCCGATGCCGACGCTGATCGCCTGCTTCAGGGGCTGCGGGATGGCGTGCATGATCGCCTCGCGCAGACCGGTCATTACCAGCACGCAGATCAGCAGGCCCTCGAGCACGACCAGGCCCATCGCGTCGTCCCAGGCCATCAGCGGGGCGATCTGGAAGGCGACGACCGCGTTGAGCCCGAGGCCGGCGGCGAGGGCGAGCGGCAGGTTGCCGCCCACACCCATGATCACGGTCATCACCGCGGCGACCAGGGCGGTGGCCGTGGCGAGCTGCGGGACGTCGAGCTGGTCGCCGAACTTGTCCTTGGCGCTGCCCAGGATGATCGGGTTGAGGACCAGGATGTACGCCATGGTGAAGAAGGTGGCGAGTCCGCCGCGGACTTCCCGGCCGAGGGTCGAGCCCCGCTCGCTGATGCGGAAGAACCGGTCCAGTCCGCCGCCACCGCCGCTGCCGGCGTGCGGCGCGGCGGGACCGGCTTCTGTTTTGTGCATGACGTCTCCTGGGAGGAACGGACAGGGGGGAGATGTGAAGGCGCCGTGTCGACGACGCATGACCGCCTGGCGTGACGAACGCATCTGCGGCATCTCGCGGAGCGGATCATACGCATCCGGCGGCAGGTCTCAACTCCTCTGTGTATACGCCGAGTTGATCTTGAGTGGCGTTCTCGTAGGTAGCTACGAACCTGGTGGTGATCTATCCCGCCCAATCGGGACACCGCAGACAGTGGCCATGGAACAACGCCCGGTGACTGCATAGTCTCCGGCCGTGCATCCACCACTCCCTTTCAACGCACGCGCTGCCCGCACACTGCGCGAGAGGCTCGGGATGGCCCCCGGTCATGTCGCCTACGGAATGCGCGCCTCCTACGGGATGAACTACGTGACGCCCGATCACATCGCGGCCTGGGAACGTGGCGTCGCCATGCCCAGCCTCCAGGAACTGACCGCGCTCGCCGGCGCGTTGTGGTGTGCCCCCGGGGACCTCATGGGCGCTCCGCGCACCCTGCGGGAGCACCGGCTGGCCCGCGGGATGGCGCCCGAGGACGTCGCCCACTCGATCGGCATGGGCGTGGCCGACTACCTCCGTATGG
The DNA here is from genome assembly GCF_003112515.1 of Streptomyces fragilis. Classification (GTDB taxonomy): domain Bacteria; phylum Actinomycetota; class Actinomycetes; order Streptomycetales; family Streptomycetaceae; genus Streptomyces; species Streptomyces fragilis. The sequence goes on from NZ_BEVZ01000002.1 coordinate 809,078, forward strand.
AGGAGACCGGACGGTGGACGGGAAGCGCGTACCAGTCCTCCCAGCTGGGCCGCACCCTTCAGCTGTCGGCGCCCGACATGGTCGCCGTCACCGGTCTCGAGGGCGAACTCGCGGCGCTGCTGGTGGAGGCGGTCTCCACCCGGTGGCAGGCACACATCCGCGCCGTCGCGCGGCTGCTGTCGATGGAGAAACGCGAACTGCAGGAACCCTTACGGGTCATGCACGGCGAGTACCAGAACCTCATTGCCAGGACGCTGAGCCGGGCCACCGGCGCCGCCACCTCCGGCGAGGAGGGGAAGAACTACCTCGACAACGTCGTCCAGCGCTTCTGGGAATGTCTCGGCAGCCGGTGAACGACGGGCAGGGCGTGAGCGCCCGGGGCGGGTAACGCCCGCGCCGGGCACGGGCCGGTAATGCCCGCGCCGGGCGCGCGGACGCCCCCGCCGGAGGATCCGGCGGGGGCGCCTGGGGGGGTGTTCGCCGGCCACGAGGCGTGTGGCCGGCGGCCGACCGTGGTGGGGGTCACGGTCACGGGAACCGCACCGGCCTGCCGGGGGGAGGGGGGCACGTCCTCCGTCCCGGCAGGACCGGCAGGTCCCCCGTCAGGCCCGAGGGCCTGGGTTCAGGAGACCGAGCAACCGGTCACGGCCGGAGCGGTGCTGCCACCGTTCGCCGTGAAGCCGAAGCTGGTCGAGGCGCCGGCCGCGAGCGAGCCGTTGTGGGCGGCGTTCTTGACCGTCACCGTGTTGCCGCTGGTGCTGGTGACGCCGTTCCACAGCGAGACGACGGTCTGACCGGAGGGCATGGTCAGCGTGACCGTCCACCTGCCGATGGCGGCGCTGCCGGCCTTGACGGTCACCGTGGCGTTGTAGCCACCGGACCACGAGGAGTCGGTCCTGAGGCTCGCCGTGCAGGAACCGCTGCCGGCGGGCGGCGGGCTGGTGGGCGGCTGCGTCGACGGCGGCGGGCTGGTCGGCGGAGTGGTGGTGCCGCCGTTCAGCACGTCGAGGACGGCGGTGTACGCAGGCTTCTTCTGGTAGTTGCCGTCGAAGAGCAGCGGGGTGCCGCTCGAGCGCCAGGAGTACTTGTCGGTGACGCCCCAGACGGTGATGCCCGTGCAACGGCTCACCGCGAGGCAGCCCTTGACGACCTTCTCGTAGTTGGCGGCCTGCTCGGAGCCGGAACCCTCGATGTCCAGCTCGGTGAGCTGGACGTCGACGCCGAGGGCGGCGAAGCGCTCGAGGTTCTGCTGGAAGTCGGCGGTCACCGGGGAGTTGGAGTTGAAGTGCCCCTGGAAGCCGACACAGTCGATCGGCACGCCACGGGCCTTGAAGTCCTTGACCATGTTGTACACGGCCGTCGACTTCGCGTTGATCCCGTCGGTGTTGTAGTCGTTGTAGCAGAGCTTGGCCGCCGGGTCGACGGAGCGCGCGATCTTGAACGCCTCTTCGATGTACCCCGCGCCGAGCTTGTCCTGGAAGGGCGAGTTGCGGCGGGCGCCGCTGGTGCCGTCCTGGAACGCCTCGTTGACCACGTCCCAGGCGGCTATCTGACCCTTGTAGTGGGTCATCACCTCGGTGATGTGGGTGGTCATGGCCTTGCGGAGTTCGTCGGCGCCCAGCGAACCGACCCAGCTGGGCAGCTGCGAGTGCCAGACCAGGGTGTGGCCGCGCACCTGCATGCTGCGGCTCTTGGCGTGGTTGACGATCCGGTCGGCGGCGGCGAAGTTGAAGCTCCCGCGGCTCGGCTCGACCGCGTCCCACTTCATCTCGTTCTCCGGCGTCACCGAGTTGAACTCGGCGTTCAGCGTGTTGACGTAGTCCGTCTCGCCGAGCCGGTTGTTGGCGACGGCCGTACCGAAGTAACGGCCCTTCGCGGTAGCGGCGGCGCCGAGCGTGGTGGCCGCCTCGGCCGAGCCGGCCAGAGCGACCATTCCTCCGAGGGCCATGGCGCCCGCCGTCCCGAGGACGACCGCCTTTCTCGTGGCTGTGTGCCACAAGGACTGCACCTTCATCGTCTTGCGACCCTTCCGCTGGGGGGTGGTCAGGATCGAACAGGCAACGGCCGGTTGGGACGGCGCCTCACCGAAACATTCGTGTCGCGTCGAAACGCAAGCTTCGCTGTGAGGCGCCGTTTACCGCTGCGAGGCGAGAAATTAGCGAACTGGAGAGGGAGTTGCGCCCCTGGGGGCAATTTTTGTTACGAAACTTCGTCGCAACTTTCGTCTCACGGGTCCGCAACAGCGTGCCCCGCCGGGAAGGCCATCGTCGACGGGGCGCGAGTGGGAATGGATCAGGCGTGGTGCCGGCGTGGCTCGGGAGGGGACGGTTCGGCTCGCGGTCGCTTCCGAGGACCGGAGTCGCTGGAAGCGCTCCCAGTCCGAGGCGGGGTGCGGCTCGACGGGAGGGCAACATCCGATCACGCCATCCTCGCCCTGGGGTGTTGCGGGGGTGGCGGAGGTGCCGTGGGCCCGCGCGGCCCCGTGACGTGGGTGGTTGGGCGCGTTCCGTGGGCGGCGGCCAGGCCGCGTTCTTGGCGCGTCCTCAACCTTGACGTGAACCTTTCCGGCTGGATTCATGGGAGCGCTCCCATCCATGCGCTCCATCTATGCGCTCCATCTCCCGGGCCGACCCGGGAGCCTGTCCCCCCTTTTCCGCGCATCCCCCTCACCGGTGACCGGACACAGCCGGCGCCGGACTGCTGGAGGCAGAGTGAGAACCGCACACGCACCAGGACGACGGCCCCTCGCGGCCGTGATCGCCACCCTGGCCACGCTCCTCGGGCTGCTCGCCCTCGGCGCCGCGCCCGCCCGGGCCGCGGAGCCCGCCCAGGCGGAGGCGGCCGCCCCGGCCGGCCTCCGCGTCACCGACGGCCGCGTGGTCGAGAGCAACGGCAACGCCTTCGTGATGCGCGGGGTCAACCACGCGCACACCTGGTACCAGAGCCAGACGCAGTCCTTCGCCGACATCAAGGCGCTCGGCGCCAACACCGTCCGCGTCGTGCTCGCCGACGGGCACCGGTGGACCGCGAACAGCGCCTCCGACGTGGCCGCCGTGGTCGACCGCTGCAAGGCCAACAAGCTGATCTGCGTCCTGGAGGTGCACGACACCACCGGGTACGGCGAGGAGTCCGCCGCGGGCACGCTGGACCAGGCCGCGAATTACTGGATCGGCCTCAAGGGTGTTCTCGCGGGCCAGGAAGACTACGTTGTCATCAACATCGGCAACGAGCCCTGGGGCAACAACAACCACGCCGGATGGACGGACGCCACCAAGAACGCGATCACCAAGCTCCGCGGCGCCGGCCTCCGGCACGCGCTGATGGTGGACGCGCCCAACTGGGGCCAGGACTGGTCGAACACGATGCGCGACAACGCCGCCTCGGTCTTCGCCGCCGACCCGGACCGCAACACCATCTTCTCGGTCCACATGTACGGCGTGTACGACACGGCGGCCGAGGTGCAGAGCTACCTGAACACCTTCGTCACCAACAAACTGCCCATCGTGGTCGGCGAGTTCGGACACGACCACAGCGACGGCAACCCGGACGAGGACGCCGTCATGGCGACCGCCCAGTCCTTCGGCATCGGCTACATCGGCTGGTCGTGGAGCGGCAACGGCGGCGGGGTCGAGTACCTCGACATGGTGACCAACTTCGACGCCGCCTCCCTGACCAGCTGGGGCACCCGCTTCTTCAAGGGCGCCAACGGCATCGCCCAGACCTCCCGCGAGGCCACGATCTACTCCGGCGGCACGGGTGGCGACACGCAGGCGCCCACCGCCCCCGGCACCCCCAAGGCGTCCACGGTGAGCGCGAGCTCGGTGGCCCTGACCTGGTCGGCCTCGTCCGACAACGTTGGCGTGACGGGCTACGAGGTCCTCCGCGTCGACGGCTCCTCGCGGACCGTGGTCGCCACCTCCACCACCACCTCCGCCACGGTGACCGGCCTGTCCGCGGGAACCGCCTACACCTTCGCGGTCCGGGCCCGCGACGCGGCCGGCAACCGCTCGGCCGACTCGGCCGGCCTGCAGGTCACCACGCAGCCCGGCGGCGACACCCCGAGCGGCAGCTGTGCGGTGGGCTACAAGATCACCAACCAGTGGTCCGGCGGTTTCCAGGGCGAGATCGTCGTGCGCAACACCACCGGCGCGGCGGTGAGCAACTGGAAGCTCGCCTTCTCCTTCGCCGACGGCCAGAAGATCAGCAACATGTGGGGCGGCACCGTCGCCCAGTCGGGCGCCGCGGTGACCGTCACCCCCGCCTCCTACACCACCACCATCGCGGCGGGCGGCTCGGTCACCCTGGGCTTCCTCGCCTCGAAGGGGAGCGCCAACACCGCTCCCGCCACGTTCACCCTCAACGGGGCGGCCTGCTCCGCCCTGTGATCCGCGGCGGCCGCCCGCCCGTGACGGCCGTCCACGACGCCCCGCCGGTCCGCCGGCGGGGCGTCCGCGTCCCCCGGGGGCCGCCGCCGGCCCGCCCCTCCGCGGGCCGTCGGTGGACGTGTTCCTTCCACAGGGTGAGACGCGGACGTCGGACCGTGCCGGGTCCCTTGACGCCGCCGGAGGGCCGCCTGACACTCCGTTGAGGAATCCTGGTGGAGCGATGGGGGATCGCATGGGCCGTGCGGGACCGGACCTCGGGAGTGACGCCGTCCGCGTCGCCATCCGTCCGCTGCCCCTGCTGACCTCCCGCCGCCACATCGATCTCATGCGTGTGTGCAGTGCCGCACGGCGCCCGCACGGCAGTGCCGTCGCCGCCGGTCGCCGCTGACCGGTCCGCGCAGGCACCCCGTCCCGGCCGCGCCAGGGCGCGCGTGCCGGTGCCTTCCCGCACCCGCGCCGAGCATCCCAGGGAGACCCATGTCCGCCACCACGCCCTCCGCCGCGCCGTCCTTCCGCGGCCGCATCGGCCGCGACGCGCGCAGCGGCTACTACGCCGCGGCGCGCCGCTACCGGCTGCACCTCTCCGTCACCTGTCCGCAGAGCCTGCGGATCGCCGTCACCCACAGCCTGCTCGGCCTGGGCGACACCCTGCCGGTCACGCTGCTGCCCGCCGTGCCGGACGGGTCCGACGGCGGGCACCGGCTGCTGCGACCGCTGTACGAGGCCAGCTCCCACCAGTACGCGGGACCCGCGGCCGCTCCCGTGCTCCACGACACCTGGACCGGACGGATCGTCAGCACGCACACGCCCGACATCCTGCGCGACCTCGTCCGGCAGTTCGGCGCCGACGGCCCCGACCTCCTCCCGCACGGCGCCGAGCGGGAGATCGGGAACGTGGACCGGCTCTGCGAGGAGAACATCGGCCGCGCGGCCCAGCGCGCCGGGCAGTCCGGTGCGGACCGTCCCGCGGAACGCGAGGCGGCACTGGCCACCCTCCTGCTCGCGCTGGACGAGCTGGAGGCGCTGCTGAGCGACCGCGAGCACGTCCTGGGCGGCCAACTCACGCTCGCCGACGTGCGGTTGTGGGTGACGCTGGTCCAGCTGGACACCGTCCACCGCCACCACCTCGACGCGGCGGCCATCCACCGGATCACCGACCGCCCCCGGCTGTGGGCCTACGCGCGGCGACTGGCCGCCCACCCCGCCTTCGGGCCCCACCTCGACCTGGAGGGCATCGCCCGCCGGCACCACGCGCACTGCCGGGGCGAGGAGGCGGCCGGGGCGGCCGTGCGGATCGTGGACTGGGCGGCCTACACGCGCCGGGAAGCGCCCGAGCCCGCGCAGCACGCGAGCTGACCCACGGGAGGATCCACGCCCCGACGGCCCCGCCGCGGCGCCCGAGCCGGTGGGGCGGCCGGCCTGGCGGGGCCGTACACCGGGCGGAGCGCGCCCGCCGTGCGCCGCCCGGGACGGGAGCAGTCGGACCGTGCGCCGCCCGGGAGGGGAGCAGCCGGGCCGTGGACCGCCCGGGACGGGAGCAGCCGGACCACGCGCCGCCCGGGGACGGGAGTAGTCGGACCGTGCGCCGCCCGGGACGGGAGCAGCCGGGCCGTGGGCCGCCGCCCCCGGGGACGGGCGCGCACGAGCCGGGTCCCCGGGCCCCGGTTCACGCCCGTGCACGGTCACGCCGTGCACGGGCAGCGCCTCGCGCGGGTCACGCCCGTGCGGCCGGCGCGTCCGGCACCGCGCTCCCGCGGGCGAGGCCCGAGGCCAGCGACCGCAGCAGGCTCCGGGCCGTCGCGTCGTTCTGCTGGAATCCCGGCGCGTCGGTGAAGGGCCGGGCGAACGCGGCCACGGCCCGCTGGTTGGTGGGCGCGCCCAGGGCCACGCGGCGCGGGTGCGGGCGGCTGCCGAGCCGGGGGTCCACCAGGCCGCCGTCCGGATGCGTCACCGCCAGCAGGCCGGACCGGTGGGTGTCGGTGGGGTCGGCCAGCACCTCCTCCGCGACGGCGCCCCTGCGGTGGAGATCCCGCAGGAGCGGGTCGCTGGTGCGGAGCACGGAGGACCGGGGGAGACGGGCCTCGACCAGTGCCGTGGCGTGCACGGTGTGCCCCGGGACCGTCGGGCTGGTGCCGGTGAAGGTGCCGGTCTCCTCGTCGGTGCCCACCCGCAGGTCCGCGCCCGTGAACCGGACCACGCCCGCCCGGGAGAGGGCGAGGAGCTGCCGCAGCCGGAAGCCGGGCGGGCCGGAGGCCAGGAAGCTGAAGAAGCCCTGCCACCAGCCGTCGAGGTCGCGGGCGACGGACCGGGCCGTCAGGGCTCCCGTCCCGGCGAGCCGGGCGAGGTTCCCGTACACCGAGAGCAGGCCGAGGAAGGCGCCGAGGTCGGCGCTGTGCGCGGGGTCCGCGCGCCGCCCGACGTCGTCGCTGACGTACCCGCGCAGGTACTCCTGGAAGGCCTCGGGCCCGCGGAAGGAGAGACCGTCCAGCGGACGGTCCAGCCGCTCCAGGTCCAGCCGGTCGGCGGGATCCGGGACGGCCGCCGCGACCAGCTCCGCCATGCCGTCCGAGTACCAGCCGAGGGCGTCGTAGGCCGCCTCGAACTCGGGCCAGGACAAGGCGGTGCGCTCCGGATGGGCGAGGAACAGCTCGTGGTAGTGCCCGAACCCGATCTCCTTGGCCATCAGCGGCAGGACGTCCCGCCGGATGTCGAGGGGGCGCGCGGCGGACAGCTCCGCCACCTGGGCGGGACCGAAGTACCGCGGCAGCGGCGGCCGGGGGCCCTGGAGCGGGTAGTGCGTCTTGGAGTGGTACGGGACGCCGCGCCGCGATCCGACGTGCAGCACCGGCTCGCGGCCGGATGGCCGGTAGACGAGCCCCCCGCCGGGCTCCTCGGCGAACGCGCCGCCGCGGCCCTCGGTGAGCAGGGACATCAGATCGACGAAGGCGAGACCGAAACCTCGGACCAGCACGTGCTGTCCGGGACGCAGCGCGGACAGGTCGGCGTCCGCCGTGTAGGCGGGCGGGAGGTGGAACAGCCCGTGCCTGCGGGCGAACGCGGCGTGCGCGTCGTGCTCGGCGGGCGGCGCGGAGTCCAGGTGGCCCTGGGCGAGCACGACCAGGTCGGCGGTGATCGGCCGGGCCCGCCCGGCCAGGTGGACCTGCTGCGGCCCGTCGGGCGGACCGGTGACCGAGGTGGCGGTGGTGGCGTGCCACTCGACGGTCACCCGGGGCGGCAGTTCGGTCAGGACCCGGCGGAACACCCAGTCCAGGTACGCGCTCTGCGCCCTGCGCGTCGGGAAGTCGGAGCCGGTGAGGCGGCGCAGCTCGGCCAGCGTCCCGGGGTCGGCGGGCTCCGCGTAGGGCTCCTGCCGTGGCGCCCGCCCGGAGAACTGCGCGGCCCATTCGGCGAGCGAGGGGCCCGGGCGTACCGGGCCCTCCACGGTGGACGACTCGTCGGTGAACATCGTGACGTCCTCCGCCATCGAGTTCATCCGCAGCAGCGGGGACTGGTCCTGCCGCCAGATCCGTCCCGGTCCGGGTGGATGCGGATCCACCAGGTGGACGTGCAACTCGGCCGTGTCCGGCCACAGTTCCGGCAGGTTCGCGGCGATCCGCTCCAGCAGGCCGGTGGCCCGGGGTCCCGCCCCGACGACGGCCAGCACCGCCGGGTGCGTCCCGGCGCTCATCGCTCACCGCCCTCGACGAGCACCCCGCGGCGGGGCGCCGGCCGCTCCAGCCTCTCGCGCAGCCGCTGGAGCGGAGTGCGGGGCAGGGCCCGGGCCGACCCGCGCGCGTAACGCCGCTCGACGTAGAACTGCCCGACGCCCAGGACGGTGGTGACCGCGACGTACCACAGGGTGGCGACCAGCAGCAGCGGGATCACCTGGTAGGTCTGGTTGTAGACCAGCTGGACCGAGAACAGCAGGTCGTGCACGGCCAGCACGCTGACGATGCTGGTGCCCTTGAGCGTGCCGATCAGCATGTTGCCGGCGGTGGGCACGATCGAGCGCATGGCCTGCGGGACCACGACGCGGCGCAACGTCCGCCACCGGCTCAGCCCCAGGGCCTGGGCGGCCTCGGTCTGCCCGCCGTCCACCGAGAGGACGCCACCGCGGACCACCTCGGCGGCATAGGCGGCCTCGTGCAGGGTCAGACCGATGACCGCGGTGAGCGTGGGCCCCAGCAGGTTCACCGTCTCGACCGTGAGGAACTGCGGCCCGAACGGCACGCCGAGCCCGAGCCTCGGGTACAGGGCGCCGATGTTGAACCAGAACAGCAGCTGCACCAGCAGCGGGGTGGAACGGAAGATCCACACGTAGCCCCAGCTGAGCGCGCGCAGCACCGGGTTGGACGACAGGCGCATCACGGCCAGCGGCGTGCCGAGCAGGAAGCCGAGCACCATGACCACGCCGGTCAGCCACAGGGTGAGCAGCAGCCCGTCCAGCACGGCCGCGGTGGCGAGGTACCGGGCGACCACGTCCCACTGGAACGCGTCGTTGCGGGCGACGGAGTTGAGGACCATCGCCAGGACCAGCAGTCCCAGGGCGCCGGCCACCCAGCGGCCGGGGCGCCGGCGGGGCACGACGGCGGGCAGGTCGACGGAGGGACGAGGAAGGGCGGGCGGCGTGGCCGGGGGAGAGGAGGCGGTACCGGTCGGGGTGACCATTGCAGGTCCTCCGGGAGGGAGTCACGGGGCGGCGGGAAGCGTCCCCGGGGCGCTCGGGAAGGTGCGCGCCCGGGAGCGGTGGTCGTCACGCCCGGCGTGTCCCTCAACACGGCCGGTCCGCCCACCGTACGCCGACGGCCCGGACGGATGTCAACAAGTCCGGGCCGTGGACGCCCTGTTGACGAACCGCCGCGGTTGATGCTCAATGGTCCGCATGAACTCCCGGCAGCAGCGCCTCGTCACGCGCGGCCACATCGACTTCGGTCGTGTGTGGTCCGCCTCGTGTCGCCCCTGCTGACCGGGCAGTCGCAGGCCGTCCGGAACGGCCCGATCCCTCCCTCGGTGACCCCGTCGCGGGCCGAGATCTCATCGTCGCACCCCTGAGCGTCCGGCGTCCGCGCCTGCCGCGGCCACGGGTGTGAGCCGGCCGCACACTGCCCGTCCCGGCACCGCCTCGTCACGACGTCCGCCCGCCGCCCCCTCGGGGCGGCTCCCTCCGCCTTCCCTTCTTCCGCTCCCGCAGAGGAGCCGAGAGAGGCGTGCCCGCATGCCCACCACGTCAGAGGATCCTTCGACCTCCACCGCGCCGGACCTCACCCTGCTCCGGGTCCAGGTGTCCGACCCGCGGGTACGGCCGCTGCTCGACGAGCTGCGCGCCGAGTACTCCAGCCGTTACGGCGGTGACGCCGCCGAGGAGCTCGGCCGTTATCCGGACGAGGAGTTCACGCCCGGCCACGGTGGCCTGCTGATCCTGCTCCTGCAGGACGGCGAGGCCGTGGCCGGCGGGGCCTTCCGCCGGTACGACGCCCGGACGGCCGAGCTCAAACGCATCTGGACGCACTCCGCCCACCGGCGGCGCGGCCTGGCGCGGCGGGTCCTCGCCGAGCTCGAGCGCGAGGCCGAACAGGCCGGCTACCGGCGGATCTTCCTCACCACGGGCCCGCGCCAGCCCGAGGCACGCGGGCTCTACCTCACCACCGGTTACACGCCCCTCTTCGATACCGAGGCCGACCCGGAGCGGCTCGGCCCGCTCCCGTTCGAGAAACACCTGCCGCCCCGCGTCCCCACCGGAAAGGCCCTGGACCTGTGACCCCCCTGCGTACCCCGGCCCGCCTCCGCCGCGCCCTGACCGCTCTGGCGCTGCTGTCCGCCCTCGGACTGACCGCCTGCGGGGGAGGGGACCCCCGGGCGGCCGGTCACGACGCGGGGGCCGCGCCCGCGGGAGCGGCGTCGCCCGCCCCGGCGGACGACCCGGTGGCCGGCGTGCGCGAGGTGGGGTCCGTCGCCGCACTGCTGCCCGACGACGTGCGGGCCAGGGGCACGCTGCGCATCGGCAGCTCGATCGGCGCCCCGCCCTCCGCCTACTACCCGAACGGGCAGGACAAGCCCCCCGCGGGCCTGGACATCGACATCGCCGAGGCCGTCGCCCGCGTGCTCGGCGTACGGCTCCAGCGCCAGGACGCGTCCTTCGAGACGATCCTGCCCGCCCTGTCCAGCGGCAAGTACGACGTGGGCACGGGCAACTTCGGGGTCACCGAGGAGCGCCTGAGGACCATCGACTTCGTCACCTACATCAACGACGGCCAGGGCTTCGCCGTGCGCAAGGGCAGCACCCGCGTCACCGGGAAGGTCGACGACCTGACCGAATTGTGCGGCCTGACCGTCGGCACCGGGGCGGGCACCACCTTCGAGGCCACCCTGGAGGAGAACAAGGGCGTGTGCGCCGAGGCCGGACGCGAGCCCTACGACGTCAAGGTGTACTCCGAGAACGGAGCCGTGGTCACCGCGCTCCAGCAGGGCCGGATCGACGTCGTCATGTCGACCATCAACGGCCTGCGGTACCAGGCCGCCCAGCCCGCGGCCAGGACCCGCTTCCTCGGCGAGTACCACCGGCTGGACGTGGGCTTCGCCTTCCGCAAGGGCTCGGCCCTCACCCCCGCCTTCCGCGCGGCCGTCGACGAGCTGATCGCCGACGGCACCTACGCCCGCATCCTCGAGAAGTGGGGCACCACCGAGTCCGCCGTCGAGGCGTCACGGATCAACCCGCCCGAGCACCGCTGAACGCGCCCCGCCGGCGGACCGCTCCACCGGCCCGCCGGCCCGACCTCACCGATCGGACACCACCCATGGGATTCACCACCGACTCCGCGCCGCCCCGCGCGGTCGTGCCGGGCGGCGGCCCGACGGCCCCGCCGGCCGCCGACCCCCTCGCCGGACTCACGGTCGTCCCCGCGCGACACCCGTGGCGGTGGGCGGCGGTCGCGGCCGTGCTCGTGCTGTGCGCGCAGTTCGCCCACGGCCTGGTGACCAACCCCGTGTGGGAGTGGGAGGTGTTCCTCTCCTACGTCCTGTCCGAGACGATCGTCGAGGCGGTCGGCGTCACCCTGCAGCTGGTGGCGTTCGCGACCGTGCTGGGCTTCCTGCTGGGCGCGCTGCTGGCCTTCATGCGGCTGTCCCGCAGCCCCGTGCTGCGCACGGTGGCCTGGACCTACGTGTGGATCTTCCGGTCGATCCCGATGATCGTCCAGCTGGTCTTCTGGTTCAACCTCGGTGCGCTGTACCGGGAGTTGGGCGTGGGCGTGCCGTTCGGCCCGGTGCTGTGGTCGGTGGACAGCAACGACCTGATCGGCACCATGGGGGCCGCGCTCATCGGGCTGTCCCTGCACCAGGCGGCCTACGCCGCCGAGATCGTGCGCGGCGGCGTGCTGGCCGTCGACGGCGGGCAGCTGGAGGCCGCCGCGGCACTGGGCATCCCCCGGACGCGGCAGATCCGGCGGATCGTGCTGCCGCAGGCCATGCGGGCCATCCTGCCCACCGCGGGCAACGAGGTCGTCGGCCTGCTCAAGGGCACCTCGGTGGTCTACGTGATGGCCATCGGTGAGCTCTTCTACCAGGTCCAGGTGGTCTACGGCCGCAACGGCCGGGTGATACCGCTGCTGATGGTCGCCACCGCCTGGTACGTCTTCCTGACCTCGCTGCTGAGCATCGCCCAGTACTACCTGGAGCGCCGCTTCGCGCGCGGCGCCGACCGCACCCCGCCCCCCACCCCGCTGCAGCGGGTCCGCCGGTTCGCACGGACCCTGCGTGCCGCCGGGGCGGATCCGCTCGCCCGCGACTCCCACGGACGCCCCGGAGGCACCCCATGAACGACAGCGTGAAGACCCCCGAGCCGCAGGCCGGGCAGGCGGGGGCCGCGGGGGCACGCCGGGTCATGCTCGACGTGCGCGGCGTCCGCAAGAGCTTCGGCGCACTCGAGGTGCTGCGCGGCGTCGACCTCTCGGTGCGGGCCGGTGAGGTGACCGTGGTCCTCGGGCCCTCCGGCTCCGGCAAGTCCACCCTGCTGCGGACGATCAACCACCTGGAGAAGGTCGACCAGGGGTGGATCAGCGTCGACGGCGAACTCGTCGGTTACCGCCGCCGCGGCGACAGGCTCCACGAACTCAAGGAGAAGGACGTCCTGCGGCAGCGGACCCGGATCGGGTTCGTGTTCCAGAACTTCAACCTCTTCCCGCACCTCACGGTGCTGGAGAACCTGATCGAGGCGCCGGTCTCCGCGTTGCGCCGGCCACGCAAGGACGCGGTGGCCGCCGCCGAGCGGCTCCTCGGCCGGGTCGGTCTCGCCGACAAGGCGGACGCCTACCCCCGCCAGCTCTCCGGAGGCCAGCAGCAGCGGGTGGCCATCGCCCGGGCCCTCGCGCTGGAGCCGAAGGTGCTGCTCTTCGACGAGCCGACGTCCGCGCTCGATCCCGAACTGGTGGGCGAGGTCCTGGACGTCATCAAGGACCTCGCCCGCACCGGAACCACCATGGTCGTGGTGACCCACGAGATCGGTTTCGCCCGCGAGGCGGCCGACCGCGTCGTGTTCATGGACGACGGCGTCGTCGTCGAACAGGGGCCGCCCTCCGAAGTGCTGGACCATCCCCGCCACCCACGCACCCGCGCGTTCCTGTCCAAGGTGCTCTGACCTCTCCCACCCCTCCTTCTCCGCCCCGCCCACGCCCACGCCCACGCCCGAGGAGTCCCACCCGTCATGGCCCCCATCAGCCGCCGCACCTTCGCCCTCTCCCTCGTCACCGGCCTCGCGCTGTCGGCGTGCGCCAACCCCGACGAGGGGCGCACCACCGAGGTACGGAACCCCAAGGGATCCGGCACCACCAAGATCAACAACTCGCCCGACCAGAAGCGCGTCACCACCCCGAAGGTGGACGCGGCGGCCGCCCTGGTGCCCGGACCGATCCGCGACCGCGGGACGCTGGAGATCGTCGGCTCCGCCGACAGCTCCGCCCCGCTGGGCTTCTACGCCACCGACGACAAGACCCGCATCGGCGTGGAGCTCGACATCGCGCACCTGGTCGCCGGCGTCCTCGGCCTGAAGCTTCGGTACACCCCGGTCTCCTGGGAGAACATCTTCGTCGGCCTGGACAGCGGCAAGTACGACGTCGGCTTCAGCAACATCACCGTCACCGAGGAACGCAAGGAGAAGTACGACTTCGCCAGTTACCGCAAGGACGACCTCGCGTTCGAGGCCCGCAAGGGCAGCGGCCTGAGGATCCGCGGCTTCCGTGACGTGGCCGGGCGGAGGGTCGCGGTGGACACCGGCACCAACCAGGAGAAGATCCTGGTCGAGTGGAGCAGGAAGGCCGAGAAGGCCGGCCTGGAACCCGTCGACATCGCGTACTACAAGGCCCAGGCGGACACCTACCTCGCGCTGGAGTCCGGGCGCATCGACCTCTGGCTCGGCCCGAGCCCCACCGCCTCCTACCACGTGGCCTCGGCGGGCAGGACCGAGATCGTCGGGACCTACTCCGGCGGCGGAGCCACCCTCCAGGGCCTCATCGCCGCCACCACGAAGAAGGACAACGGCCTGGTGAAGGCGCTCCACGCCGCGTTGCAGGAGGTCATCCGCAACGGCACCTACGCCCAGGTCCTCGAGCGGTGGGGGCTCTCCGGCGAGGCGGTCGCGAAGTCGGAGATCAATCCGCCGGGTCTGCCGAAGACCAACCAGTAGGACCCACTCGCCAGGCCCGACAGGAAGGTTCCGCCATGCCCGCGCCGTCCACCGACCCCGTGTCCCGCCCCGAACCCCTGCACCTCGCCGTCGCCCTGGACGGCGCGGGCTGGCACCCCGCCGCCTGGCGGGAACCGGAGGCCGCCCCCCGCCGGCTCCTCAGTCCTCGTTACTGGGCGGAGCTGGTGGCCGAGGCCGAAGGAGGGCTGCTCGACTTCGTCACCTTCGAGGACGGACTCGCCCAGCAGTCCTCGCACCCGCTCCGCAGGGACGACCGCACCGACCAGGTGCGCGGCCGGCTCGACGCGGTGCTGACCGCCGCCCGCGTGGCACCGCTGACCCGGCACATAGGGCTGATCCCGACCGTGGTGGCGACGCACACGGAGCCGTTCCACATCTCCAAGGCGATCGCCACCCTCGACCATGTGAGCGGTGGGCGGGCGGGCGTGCGGGTGAAGGTGTCCGCACGCCTCGACGAGAACGCCCACTTCGGCCGCCGCGACATCCCGCCCCTGGAGCTCCCGGGCGGCCCGGGCACCCCAGGGCCGCCCGGCGTCGTCGAGGAACTCTTCGACGAGGCCGCCGACCACGTCGAGGTGACGCGCAGGCTCTGGGACAGCTGGGAGGACGACGCGGAGATCCGCGACGTCGCCACCGGCCGCTTCATCGACCGCGACAAGCTGCATTACGTCGACTTCCGCGGACGCCACTTCAGCGTCAAGGGCCCCTCCATCACGCCCCGCCCGCCGCAGGGCCAGCCCTTGGTGGCCGCCCTCGCCCACGCCACCGTCCCCTACCGGCTGGTGGCCCGCTCCGCCGACATCGGCTTCGTCACCCCGCACGACGTGGACGACGCCCGCGGCATCGTCGGCGAGATCCGCGCCGAGCAGGCGGCCGCCGGACGGGAGGGCGAACCCCTGCACGTCCTCGGTGACCTCGTGGTGTTCCTCGACGAGACCCCGGCACGGGCGGCCGCCCGCCGCGACCGGCTCGACGACGTCGCCGGCGAGGAGTACACCTCCGACGCCGAGATCTTCACCGGCACCCCCGCCCAGCTCGCCGACCTGCTGCTGCACTGGCGCGAGGGCGGCCTCGGCGGCTTCCGGCTGCGCCCCGCGGTCGCCGCCCACGACCTGCCCGCGATCACCCGCGGCCTGGTCCCCGAACTGCGCGGCCGCGACGTCTTCCGCCGCGCCTACGAGGCCGGCACCCTGCGCGGGCTGCTCGGACTCGCCCGCCCCGCCAGCCGCTACGCGTCCACCGCCTGACCCGGAAGGAGACCGCCCACCATGAGCGCCACCGGCCGGGCCGGCACCGCCCGCAAGCAGATCCACCTCGCCGCGCACTTCCCCGGAGTCAACAACACGACCGTCTGGAGCGACCCGGAGTCCGGCAGCCAGATCGACTTCAGCTCCTTCGTCCACCTCGCGCGCACGGCCGAACGCGCCAAGTTCGACTTCCTGTTCCTCGCCGAGGGCCTGCGGCTGCGCGAACACGGCGGCCACATCTACGACCTGGACGTCGTCGGCCGGCCGGACACCTTCACCGTGCTGGCCGCACTCGCCGCCGTCACCGACCGGATCGGCCTGACGGGCACCATCAACTCCACCTTCAACGAGCCCTACGAGGTGGCGCGGCAGTTCGCGAGCCTGGACCATCTGACCGACGGACGCGCGGCGTGGAACGTGGTCACCTCCTGGGACGCCTTCACCGGTGAGAACTTCCGCCGCGGCGGCTTCCTGCCGGAGTCCCGCCGCTACGCCCGTGCCAAGGAGTTCCTCGCCACCGCCACCGAGCTCTTCGACTCCTGGCGCGGCGACGAGATCCTCGCCGACCAGGAGTCCGGCCGGTTCCTGCGGGAGGCCGGGGCCGGCGCCTTCGCCCACAAGGGCGAGGAGTTCACCATCGAGGGACGCTTCGACGTCCCGCGCGGTCCCCAGGGCCGACCGGTGATCTTCCAGGCCGGGGACTCGGACGAGGGGCGCGAGTTCGCGGCCTCCTCCGCCGACGCCATCTTCAGCCGCTACGGCACGCTGGAGGAGGGCAAGGCCTTCTACACCGACGTCAAACGACGCCTCGCCCGGTACGGGCGCGCCCCCGGGGAACTGCTGATCCTCCCCTCCGCCACCTTCGTGCTCGGCGACACCGACGAGGAGGCGGAGGAACGCGCCCGGCAGGTGCGCCGCCAGCAGGTCAGCGGCGCCACCGCGCTGCGCCACCTGGAGTTCGTCTGGAACCGCGACCTGTCCGGCTACGACCCCGAAGGCCCGCTGCCCGACGTCGACCCGCTCGTCGGCGAGCACACGGTGGCCCGCGGGCGGGCCCAGGTGCGGATGTACCGCGATCCGCTGGCCACCGCCCGGGAATGGCGGGAGCTGGCCGAGGCCAACGGCTGGTCCATCCGGGACCTGGTGATCCACACCGGCAACCGGCAGACCTTCGTCGGCTCGCCGGAGACCGTCGCCCGCACCCTGGACGAGTTCGTCCAGGCGGACGCCGCCGACGGCTTCATCCTGGTGCCGCACCTGGTCCCCGGCGGCCTGGACGAGTTCGCCGACACGGTGGTCCCGCTGCTGCAGGAACGCGGGGTCTTCCGCACCGAGTACGAGGGCACCACCCTCCGCGATCACCTCGGCCTCGCCCATCCCGACGCCCACCCCGACGCCCGCCGCGGCGCCGGTGCGCAGGCCGCCGGCCCCGGCCCCGGCCGGGCGGACCGGACGGGCGCCCCCTGACGCGGCGCGCGCACCCGTCGCACGCCGCCCGCCCGCGTCCTCACCGCCCATGCCCGCGCACGACACGGAGGAGCACCATGCCGCCCGGACCCCGCCCGGCCGACCGCCACGAGGACGCGTCATGACGAACCGGACAGCATTCCGTGTGGGCGTCGCGCTGGACGGTGCGGGCTGGCACCCGGCGGCGTGGTCGCACGCGCCGGGGGCGGACCCCGCCACGCTCTTCGCCCAGGAGCACTGGTCCGGCCGGGCCCGGGAGCTGGCGGCGGGGGGCGTCGACTTCGTCACGCTCGAGGACGGCCTCGGCCTGTGGACCGACCGGTTCGGCACCGCACCCGACGACACCGGCCACCGGGTGCGCGGCCGGCTGGACCCGGTGGTGGTCGCCGCGCTCCTGCTGGCGACCACCGGCATCCGGGAGGTCGTGGTCACCCGGAACGTGCCGCACGTGCAGCCCTTCCAGGTGGCGGCACAGTTGGCGTCCCTGGCGGCGATCGCCCCCGGCCGGGTGGTCTGGCGCCCGCAGGTCTCGGCGGACGCCCGCGACGCCACCGTGGTCGGCGGCGCTCCCACGCCCGCCCTCGAACCGGACGACGTGTACGTGCCCACCAGGATCGCGCGGCGGCTGCGCGATCTGTTCCGCGACGCCGAGGACCACGTGCGCACCGTGCGCCGGCTCTGGGCCACCTTCCCGGAGACCGCCCTGGGCGGTGACGACGGCGCCTTCTGGCAGCCCGGACGGATCCGGCCGGTGACGTACGACGGGGAGCCCCGGTATCCGGCCGCCGGGCCGCTGACGGTACCGGTCGGGACCCCGCCGCCGGTCGCCGTACTGGCCCACCACGCGCTGGAGCCCTACCGGCTCGCCGCCGCCGTGGCCGACCGGGTCTTCCTCACGCCCACGACGGACGGCCCGCTGCCCGAACTGATCGCGGCGTTCCGGCAGATCGAGGCGCTCACCCCGGAGTCCCGGCCGACCCAGGTGTACGCGGACATCGCGGTCGTGCTCGGGGACGGCGAGGACCACGCCCAGGAGCGGCTCGGGCAGCTGGACGACGCCGCGGGGGAGCCGTGGTCGACCGACACGGGCGTCTTCGTGGGAACCGCGAAGCGGCTCGCCGCCGAACTGGCCGACTGGCGCGACGGTCTCGGGCTCTCCGGCGTCCGGCTGCGGCCCGCGGTCCTCGCCGAGGACGCCGGACGCGTCCTGCACGACCTCACCCCGCTGCTGCGGTGAACGCCGCCGCGTGACCCGCCGGTGCGGTGACCTGTGCGGTGCGGTGCGGTGCGCGGTGCGGTCCGGCGCGGTGCGGCACGGTGCGGCACGGTGCGGTCCGGCGCGGTGCGTGCGGCACGGTGCCGTGGGGTGCTGCGCGGTCCGGCACGGTGCGGTCCGGCACGGTGCGGTGCGGTGACCTGTTCGGGGCGGTGCGTGCGGCACGGTGCGGTGCGCGGTGCAGCACGGTGCGGTGCGGTGACCTGTGCGGTGCGGTGACCTGTTCGGGGCGGTGCGGTCCGGTGCGGTCCGGCACGGTGCGGTCCGGCAAGGTGCGGTGCCTTTCGCCCCGGCGCGGTGACCGGGTCGGGGCGGCGCGGGCCTGGGCTGCGTCCCCCACCCCGCTCCGGCCCCCCGCCGGCCGACCGCCCCGCCACAGGCGGCTCCGCCCCTCGGGGGGCTGGCCCCGCCACAGGCGGCTCCGGCCCGCCGGTCGCACGGGCCCGCCACAGGCCGCTCCGGCCCCTCCGCCCGCCGGACCGGCCCGCGGCAGGGCCGGGCCGTCACAACGCCCGTGCGGCGTAGGCCCTGACGTCCGCGTCCGGATCCGTCGTCGCGTCGGCCAGGGCCGCCCGGGCGCCCGTGGCGGCGCGGTGCCGGGTCAGCGCGGCGACGGCGGCTTTGCGGACGTCGGCGTTGGGATCGGCGAGGGCCTCGGCCAGGGCGGGGACGGCGATCGCGGGATCCGCTGCGGCCAGGGCGGTCGCGGCGCCGGCCCGCACCTGCCAGGCCGGGTCGGTCAGGGCCGCCGCCGAGCGTTCGGCCAGCGGCGGCGGGCAGCCGGTCGTCGCCAGCGCCTCGTGGGCGGCCGCGCGCACCAGGACGTCGGGATCGCCGACGAGGCCGGTGAGGGCCGGGAGCACCGCCGCGGTTCCGTGACCGTCCGGCGCGGAATCCTCCGGCGGCCCCGCCGCCACGGTGGCACGCCCCGCCGCCACGGTGGCCAGGGCCTTGGCGAGGGCGACGCGGACCTCCCGGGAGGGGTCCGCGGTGGCCGCACGGGCCAGGTCCCCGACGG
This sequence comes from Streptomyces fragilis, assembly GCF_003112515.1. Classification (GTDB taxonomy): domain Bacteria; phylum Actinomycetota; class Actinomycetes; order Streptomycetales; family Streptomycetaceae; genus Streptomyces; species Streptomyces fragilis. The sequence continues at coordinate 828,168 of NZ_BEVZ01000002.1, forward strand.
CGTCCACCGACACGAGGGCACGGACCGCGGCGAGACGGACGCCGATGTCGGAGTCGGCCAGGAGGTCCGCGAACAGCCGGGCGTCGCCGAGGCGCAGGACACGCAGGGCGTCCAGCGAGGCCGCCCTGGCCACCGGGTCGGAGGTGCGGAGGGCGGCGGTGAGGCCCTCGCGCAGGGCCGGTTCGGGATCCAGCGTCTCGACCAGCTCCAGCAGCGAGGCGGCCGCGGCGGCGCGGACCTCGGCGTCGGCGTCGGCGAGCGCGGCGGCCAGAGCCGGACCGGTCCCCGGCGGCGCGGTCTCCGTGAGGACGGTGACGGCCGTCCGGCGGACGCCGGGCTCGGCATCGCCCAGGTAGGGCGCGAGGTCGGCCAGCCCCGGGTCGGCCTCCGCCAGGGAGAGCAGCGCCAGCAGGCGGGGAGTCGCCCCCGCGCCCTCACCGGGGGCGCCCGGGACCGAGCCGCCGCCGGAGCCGGAGCCGGAGGCACGGCCGGAACCGTCGGGGGAACCGCCGCGGGCGGCCCCCGCGGCGGCGCCGTTCACGGCCGGCTCCCGGCCCGCCGCGACCGGCGCCACCTCCCGGGCCCCCGCGGTCGCCACCTGTTCCGGGCGGACCTCGCCGAGGTGCCGCGAAGGCCCGCCGACCGGCGCGAACCCGTCGACCGGCACCAGGTAGGGGGCCACCGGCCGTGCCGTGAACTCCATGGCCCCGGCGGGCGACTTGCGCAGGTCCAGGTGGTGGAACCAGGACGCGTCGTCGCGGCGCGGGTGGTCGAGGCGGTCGTGGTAGAGGCCCCAGCGGGACTCCGTGCGGGCCAGGGACGCCCGGGCGGCCATCTCCGCGCAGTCACGGATGAAGGTGACCTCGGCGCAGCGCATCAGTTCGTGCGCGGTGCGGGCGCCCATCGAGGCGATGTCGGCGCGCATCCGCTCGAACGCCTCCAGGGCCAGCGAGAGCCGGGCACCCGACTTCGGGGGAGCCACGTAGTCGTTCACGAAGCGGCGCAGCTTGTACTCGACCTGGGCCTGCGGCGGGCCGTCCGGGTGGCGCAGCGGACGGTAGACCAGCTCATGCGCCGCCCGCACCTGGTCCTCGGGCAGCTCGCCCTCGTAGGGGGTGTACCGCGACGCGTCCGCGCCCGCCAGGTCGCCGAAGACGAACGCGCCGATCATGTAGTTGTGCGGGACGCAGGCCAGGTCCCCGGCGGCGTACAGCCGGGGCACCGTCGTGCGGCCGTGGTCGTCGACGCGCACCCCCGAGGCCGAATGCCCGCCGCACAGGCCGATCTCCGAGATGTGCATCTCGACGTCGTGGGTGCGGTAGTCGTGGCCGCGGCCCGCGTGGAAGGCGCCGCGGGTCGGGCGCTCCGTGGTGTGCAGGATCGACTCGAGGGCCGAGACGGACTCCTCGGGGAGGTGGCTGAGCTTCAGGTACACCGGCCCCCGGTCGCCGGCCACCTCCGCGGCGAACTCGGCCATCATCTGCCCCGACCAGTAGTCGGAGTCGACGAAGCGCTCGCCGTGCCGGTTGACCTGGTAGCCCCCGAACGGGTTGGCGACGTAGGCGCAGGCGGGCCCGTTGTAGTCCTTGATCAGCGGATTGATCTGGAAGCACTCGATGCCGGTGAGATCGGCGCCCGCGTGGTAGGCCATCGCGTAGCCGTCGCCCGCGTTGGTCGGGTTCTCGTACGTGCCGTACAGGTAGCCGGAGGCCGGAAGGCCGAGGCGGCCGCAGGCGCCGGTCGCCAGGATCACCGCCCCCGCGCGGACGGTGACGAACGCGCCGGTGCGCGTGTGGAAGCCGGCCACGCCCACGGCCCGGCCGTCCGCCGTCAGCACCCGTACCGGCATCACCCGGTTCTCGATCCGGATCCGCTCCCGCATCTCCCGCCGCCGCAGCTGCCGGTACAGGACCTTCTTGACGTCCTTGCCCTCCGGCATCGGCAGCACGTACGAGCCCGACCGGTGGACCTGCCGCACCGCGTACTCGCCGTGCTCGTCCTTCTCGAACTTCACCCCGTACGACTCCAGGCGCCGCACCATCGCGAAGCCGAGGGTCGCGGTCTGCCGGACGGTCGACTGGTCGACGATGCCGTCGTTGGCGCGGGTGATCTCCGCGACGTAGTCGTCGGGTTCGGCCCGGCCGGGGATCACCGCGTTGTTCACGCCGTCCATGCCCATGGCCAGGGCGCCCGAGTGACGGACGTGGGCCTTCTCCAGGAGCAGAACGTCCGCGCCCCTCTCGGCGGCGGTCAGGGCGGCCATCGTGCCGGCGGTGCCGCCCCCGACCACGAGGACGTCACAGGTCAGTTCCTCGGTGTCCGCGAGGTCGGGGATCTCGAGGGAAGTGTCCACCAGGGTGCCTTTCAGGAGCCGAGTGCGGTGAGGAGGTCCCGGCGCAGGGCCGCGCGGGCCGGGTCGTCGTGGGCGGCGCGCTCCCGCGGGCGCGGCACGTCCCGCAGGGCGGTGAGCCGGCCGGAGCCGAGGAGGGCCACACGGTCGCCCAGGAACAAGGCCTCGTCGACGTCGTGGGTCACGAAGACGACGGTCGCGCCCGTGCCGTGCAGCACCTCCAGCAGCAGGTCCTGCATGCCGGCGCGGGTCTGCGCGTCGAGCGCGCCGAACGGTTCGTCCATGAGGACGGCGCGCGGCCGGCCCGCCAGGGCGCGGGCCAGCTGGGCCCGCTGCCGCTGCCCGCCGGAGACCCGGTGCGGCAGCCGGTGCGCCTGGTCGGCGAGGCCGACCCGCTCCAGCCACGCCTCGGCCCGTTCCCTGCGCCGGGCGCGCGGTACGCCCTGGATGGCCAGCGGCAGCTCCACGTTGGCGCGCAGGGTGCGCCAGGGCAGCAGGGCGTCCTCCTGGAAGACGAGCGCCCGGTCCGCCCCGGGCCCGGTCACCGGCCGGCCGTCCTGCTCCACCGCCCCCGCCTGCGCCGGCAGCAGCCCGGCCAGGGTGCGCAGCAGCGTCGACTTGCCGCAGCCGGAGGCTCCGACGACGGTGAGGATCTCGCCGGGGGCGACGTCCAGGTCGACGCCGGTCACGGCGGGCACACCCGGCCGGCCCAGGGTGGCGTCGCGAAGGGTGAGACGGGTCCCGGACGGGGCCGGGCGGGCGGACGGCTTCCCGGCCGGCCGGGTGTCAGACGAGGTGCTCACGACGTGCCTCCTCGGGCTCGACGGCATCCGGGGCGGATGACGCGGACGCGGACGACCCGGGTGCCAACGGCGCGGATGCGGCGGACGGCGCGGATGCGGCGGACGCCGGGGCGGCGGGTCCCGGTGCGGCCCCGGCGCCCGGGACGTACGAGGTGCGCGGCAGCCAGCGCGTCAGGCGACGGCCGGCCAGTTCGACGGCGGTGGAGGTCAGCCAGCCCAGCAGGCCGATGGTGACCATGCCGACGAAGACGCCCGGGTAGTCGACGATCGTGTAGTCCTGCCAGGTGCGGTAGCCGACCCCGTACTGGCCGGAGATCATCTCGGCGGAGATCACGCAGATCCAGGACACGCCGATGCCCACGGACAGGCCGCCGAAGATGCCGGGCAGGGCGCCCGGCAGGACCACCGAGCCGAGGATCCACCGGCGGCCGCCGCCCATGGTGCGGGTCGCCTCCTCCCACACGGGGCTCAGCGCCCGCACCGCGTGCCGGGTGGAGACCATGACCGGGAAGAAGGCGGCGGTGCAGGTGATGAAGACGATCCCCTGCTCGTTGGACGGGAACAGCAGGATGGCGACGGGGACCAGGGCGATGGCGGGGACGGGCCGCACGACCTCCAGGACGGGGCCGAGCACGTCCTCGGCGAGCCGCGAGCGCGCCACGAGCACCCCGGTGGCCACGCCCAGGACGGCGGCGAGCAGGAAGCCGGCCACGATCCGGGTGAGGCTGTCGGTGAGGTCGGTCCAGTAGTCGGGGCCGGAGAGCCGGCCGGCGAAGGTGCGGGCCACCTCCGTCACCGTGGGGAACTGCGAGAAGCGCATCCACAGGTGCACGTCGAGGGAGGTCAGCAGCTGCCACAGGCCCAGCGCGGCGGCCAGGGACCCGGCCCGCAGCGCGAGCCGGCCCGGCCGGCCGGGGTACCGGCTCACGAGGCGCGTCCCAGGGCGTCCGCGTAGCTGATCACCCGGGCCCCGTCGTGGGCGGCGACGTAGGCCCGTGCCGTCTGCGGCGCGACGAACGGCAGCGACCGCTCGCCGTCCCGCACCCAGACGGCCTTGTCGGCGAACCAGAGGGTGCCGGTGGTGGCGTCGGGGACGTAGGCCGCGCGGACGCCGTCCCGGTGCCGCGCGAGGTACGCGAGGAGTTCGTCCGGGGAAGCGAACTCACGCGTTTTCGCGGCGCCTTCGGGCCACACCTCGCTCGCGGCGGCGGGCGGGGCGGCACGCAGCCGTTCGGCGTACCCGGCGCCGAGGGCCTTCCTGACGTACCGGTCGTCGACGAACGCGTCCACGTCGATGTCGCCGGTCAGCTTCGCCGCCTTGAGGACCGCCACGTCCTGTTCGAGCGCCGAGACCAGTTGCGGCTTGAGGGACGGGTCGAAGGTCGCGATGCCGTGGGCCCCGTTGTAGAGGTAGACGACCTCGGCCGGCAGGCCCGTCGCCCCGGCGACCTTCTCCGCGGCGTCCACCGGACGGGCGTCGAGATAGTCGGTCGCCTCCGCCTGGGCCCTGAGGAACGCCTCCAGCACGGCCGGACGGTCCTCGGCGAAGTCCTCGCGGGCGGTGACGCCGTGGAAGGTGGGCAGGTCGAGCTGCGCGCCGTCGTACAGCGCCTTCGCCTTGCCCTGGTGGGCGAGCAGCCCGGGCCAGGCGACGAACTGCGACAGCGCGTCCGCGCTGCCCGCCGCGAGGGCCGAAGCCCCCACCGCGGGCTGCTGGTTGAGCTTCTCGACGTCCCGGGCGGGGTCGAGACCGGCCCGCCGCAGGGCCCGCACCAGGGTCCCGTCGGCGGCGGAGCCGACGCTGGTGGAGACCTTCGCGCCCTTCAGGTCCTTCAGCGAGGTGAGCTTCGAGTCCGGGGCGACGACGACGGTGTTGAGACCGCCCTTCAGGTTGTAGCCGGTGACCGACACCAGGTGGGTGGGCCGGTTCAGCTGCTTGCCCCGGGCCGCGTTGATGAGCAGGGGGAAGTCGCCCATCGAGCCGATGTCGATCTTCCCGGCGGTCATCTGCGCGGTGATGGGGGCGCCGGTGGCGAAGTCCTGCCACTCCACCTTGTACGTGTTGCCGTCGTCGAGGGCCTTCAGTTGTTCCTCGAAGTAGCCGAGGGAGCGCAGGAGGGTGCCGGCGGTGACCGTGTTGATGGTCTTCGACTGGTATCCGACGACGACGGTGACCGTCGGGGAGCCGTTCGCCTCGGCGCTGCCGCCGCAGGCGGACACGGGGAGCAGGAGGACGCTCGCGGCGAGCGCGACCGCCGGACGTCGCAGGGGGGTCGGGGTCATGGGGGATCGGCCTCTCAGCGCAGCAGGTAGGGCATGTCGACCGTCACGGCGCCGGTGGGACACCGGGCCGCGCACGGGCCGCAGTACCAGCACTCGTCGACGTGCATGTAGGCCTTGCCGCTGGACTCGTCGATGGCGAGGGAGTCCAGCGGGCACATGTCCACGCAGAGCGTGCAGCCGTCGATGCACTTCGTGGCGTCGATGGTCACGGGCACGTCGGCCCGTTGGGGCACCAGGGGCATGGCTGTCTCCGGGAAGGTCGTGCGGTTCGGGGTGAGGGCTACAGGGAGCGGTGGAGCCGGCCGCTCATCGCGATGCGGTCGCCGCGGAAGCGGATGAACTCCAGGTCGACCGGGCGGCCGTCGCAGAGGTGCGTGAGGCGCTCCAGCATCAGGACGGCGGCGCCGCGCGGCGCCTGCAGCACGGCTGCGGAGTGCGCGTCGGCGCTGACCGCCTCCAGGGTGATCTCGGCATGGCCGAGCGCGCGGCCGGTGACGGCCTCCAGAAGGCGGAAGACGTCGGTGTTCTCCAGGTCGGCGCCGAGCAGGGCGGTGCCGATGTCGAGCGGGATGTACGTCAGGTCGAGGGAGAGGGGGAGGCCGTTCAGGCGCCGCAGACGCTCGATGCAGACGACGTCGGCGCCGGGCGGGACGCGCAGACGCTCGGTGACGAGCGCGGGCCCGGGGATGAGGCCCACGGTGCGGACCTCGTTGGTGACGTGACCGTGTTCGTGGAGGGTCTCGGCGAGACCCATCAGACGGTCGAGTCCGTGCGGGTACTTCTCGGCGACGACCACGGTCCCGACACCGGGAAGGCGTTCCACCAGGCCCTCGGCGCGCAGCAGGTCCAGTGCCTGGCGCACGGTGTTGCGGGACACCCGGAACTCCGCGGCCAGGGCCGACTCGTGCGGGAGGGTCCCGTCCGGGCAGCCACCCGTGAGGACCTGACGGCGCAGCAGGTCGGCGAGCTGGCGTGCGCGGTCCGCGCGCAGCCGGCGCCGGGTGCGCTGGGCCGCGACGGTGGGCGCGCCCTGGCCGGCGTGGTCCCTGATGCGGTCGGTGGGTGGCATGGCCCGAACCATAACGATCCGGTGCGGGCAGTGGTGTTGCCGCAGTATTGCGCCACTTCCCGGCGCGGCGGACACCGGGATGACCTGGGCGTTCGGTGCGCGGGGGAGGAGATCTGCCGGTTCCGGCGGCGGAGGCAGGACGCGCGCCCCGGCGGCCCGACGGCCACCCGTCGGGGCGCCGGCGTCCCGGCGGGCGCTTCGAAAATTTCGCACCCGTCCCGCAGTCAAACAACCAAATCTGCAAGCAAGTTGGACGAAGGTGAGGTGCAACCCGCCCTCGATGGTGTGTAGTTTGCCCACTGCTCGACCAACACCTGTGCAACGACGCCCAGACGTATCCGAGACCCCGAGGTCCTCATACATGATCGAGATACCGGAGCTGGCCTTCGGCTGCCTGGCCGCCGGGACGGCGGGCGCGTTCGCGCTGGGAGGCGGCCTGTGGCGGTCCAGGCGTGAACAGGACCGGCTCCGGCGGGAGACGGCCGGACTGCGCCACCAGGCCGAGCAGTCCCTCCGGGCCGGGGTCGAGGAGGCCGAGCGCGTCCGCCAGGCGTTCACGGCCGAGCTGGAGCACCTCGTCACCCGGCGCATGCCGGCCGAGGCCACCCGCACCGCCCACCCGCACGTCCCGGTGCCCGGACCGGCCGGCACCGCGGGCACCGCGACCGAACCGGTACTGGAGGCCCTGCGCACCGCGATCCTGCAGGAGCGCAAGCGGGTCGACGCCGCCGCCCGCGCCGGGATGCGCGGCGCCACCCGGGAGATCCAGGCGAGCCTGTACCGCCTGCAGGACCTCCTGCACGGCCTCCAGGAACGTTACGACGACCCCGAGCTGGCGCAGGTCCTGTACACCCTCGACCACGAGAACGAGCAGTCGCTGCGCCGTGCCCAGGTCGCCGCCGTGGTCTGCGGGGCGTGGGTCGGCCTGGCCCGCGAGGAGTCGCACCTGGTCGACGCCGTCACCGGCGGGCAGGCCCGGCTGGCCGGCTACCGCCGGGTCCGGCTCCACAACCACCTGCTGCCCGGCACCGCACTGGTCTCCCACGCCGTGGAACCCGTCGCGATCATCGCCGCCGAACTCATCGACAACGCCCTGCGGCACTCCTCGCCGGAGACCTCGGTCGTCGTCAGCCTCGAGCACGTCGACAACGGCGTGACCGTGACCGTCGACGACGCGGGCGTCGGCATGTCGCCCGACGAGCGCGCCGCGGCACAGCGCATGGTGGCCGGCACCGACCCGATCATGTTCTCCGACCTGGGCGACCCGCCCCGGATGGGCCTCGCCGCGGTCGGACAGCTCACGCGCCAGTTCGACCTCTCGGTGGACCTCTCCTCGCGGTCCCCGTACGGCGGAGTGCGCGCCGTCCTGCTGGTCCACGGCCACCTGCTGAGCCACGTCGACCCGGAGCTGCGCCCCGCCGCCGCGAGCACGTCCCCCTCCACCCGCACCGGGGAGGTGCCCCGGCCGCGCCTGCCCGACGACGAGGCGGACCGGGAGCCCGCCTCCCGGCCCGCGCCCGGGACGGCCCCGGTGGCCGGCCACGAGGCCGCGACGGACGGGACGCCCGAGTCCGCCGCCGGCCACCCTGCCCCCGCCCACGACAGGCCGCAGAGCGGCGCCGGGGACCTCCCGCGCCGCCGCCGCCGTCAGGTCCAGCCGGACCGGGCGGCGCTGATCCGGCCGAGCGCGGCCGAGGCCGCCGCCCCCGCCCGTTCGCCCGAGGAGTGCGCCGCAGCCCTTGGCGCCCTCCAGTCGGCGACCGCCGCCGCCCGTGAAGAAGCGGCCCGAACCGAAGGGACCGATCCCCGATGACGAACCGCGAGACCGGTGACAGCGCGTGGGTCCTCGACCCGATCCTTGAGGTCCCGCACGTGAAGGCCGCCGTGCTGCTCACCCGGGACGGCCTGGTGTCCGGCTTCTCCGAGGCGCTCACCCAGGACTCGGCCGACCGCGTCGCCGCGATCACCTCCACCGTCCAGGGCGCCTGCCGCACCGCGGCCGCCGCGTTCGCCGACATGCCGGCCGCCCGGCTGCGGCAGGTGGTGATCGAGTCCGACCACGGCTACATCCTGGTCGCCCCCACCGACCACGGCACCTGCGTCGCCGCCTTCGGTGACCCGGAGGTCCGGCTCGACCTGCTCGGACACCGCGTGCACTCACAGGTCGCCCGGCTGGGGGAGAAGGCGATGGCCGCCGCGCCCCGCGCGGCCGAGGGCGGCGCCTCCCAATGAGGGGCCACCGAGCCGGCCGGCCGCTGGTGCCCGCCTACCTCTCCACCGAGGGGGTGGCGCGGCCCAGCCGCAACAGCCTGGAGCGCCTGTCGGTGCTCACCTCCACCGCCGGCCCGGACCCCGGTGAGCTGCCCCCCGCCCAGCACGCGCTGCGCGGCGCGCTGGAGGGCGGCTCGCTGACCGTCGTGGAGGCGGCGGCGCTGCTGCGGCTGCCGGTCTCCGCGGTCCGGGTCCTCTCCGCCGCCCTGATCGACCAGGGGCTGGTGACGGCGCGCCCGCCCGTCCCGTCCGCCGGCCAGCCCGACCACGACCTGCTGAAGAGAGTCGCCGATGGCCTCCGCGCCCTCAAGCTCTGACGTATCGCCCGCCGGGAGCCGGGTCCTCGACGACGCCGTCCGGGCCGGGGACCTCCATCTGCCCGCCGCTGCCAGGGAACTGGTGAAGATCGTCGTCGTCGGCCCGTTCGGGGTCGGCAAGACCACCCTGATCGACTCGGTCTCCGAGATCCGCCCCCTGCACACCGAGGAACACCTCAGCGAGGCGTCCGCCGCCGTCGACGACCTCGACGGCGTGCGGGACAAGCGGACCACCACCGTGGCCGTCGACTTCGGCCGGATCACCCTCGGCGAGGAGACCGTCCTCTACCTGTTCGGCACCCCGGGACAGGAACGCTTCCGCGCGCTGTGGACCGACATCGCCTACGGGGCCCTCGGCGCCCTCGTGCTCGTCGACAGCCGCCGCCTCGACGCCTCCTTCGACGTCCTCGGCCTGGTCGAGGAGTCGGGGCTGACGTACGCCGTCGCCGTCAACATCTTCCCGGACTCCCGCCGTTACCCCGAGGAGCAGCTGCGGGAGTCCCTCGACCTGGCGCCCGACACCCCCCTGGTGGAGTGCGACGCCCGGGACACCCACTCCTGCGTCGACGCGCTGCTCGCCCTGGTGGAGCACCTGATCGACCTCGACGCCCGCGCGACGGCCGGGCAGGTGCGCCGATGAGCACGTATCCCGCCCCCGCGGAGTCCTTCGAGCGCTCCGCCCCCGTGCGGCTGTGGGAGGACGGCTTCGCCGCCGACCCGCGCCGCTACTACGAGGCGCTGCGGGCCCAGGGCGCGGTCGGCCGGGCCGAACTCGCCCCCGGCGTACCGGCCTACGTGGTCACCGACCGCAAGGCCGCGCTCGACATGCTGCACGACGACAGGACCTGGACCCGCGACCCGCGCGCCTGGCAGGAGACGGTCCCCGAGGACCTGCCCGTCCTCGGCATGATGCGCTGGCGTCCCAACACCCTGTTCTCCGACGGCGCGCAGCACCTGCGCTACCGCACGGCCCTGCTCGACGCCTTCGCCCTGGTCGAGCCGCACGACCTGCGCGAGCGGGTGATCCGGGCGGTGCACGTCCTGGTCTCCCGGTTCGGGCCGAGCGGCGAGGCGGACCTGGTCCGCGACTTCGCCCGCCCGCTGATGACGCTGGTCTTCAACAGCCTCTTCGGCTTCCCCGAGGGCGAGGCCGACCGGCTCAACGACGCCATCGGCGCGCTGATGGAGGGCGGCGAGGCCGCCGCCGAGGCCGAGGCCGAGTACGGCAGGTACGTGCTGGACCTGATCGCGGCCAAGAAGGCCAGGCGCGGCGACGACCTCACCAGCCGGCTGCTCGACCACCCGCTGGAGCTCACCGTCGAGGAGGTGACCTGGCAGGTCTTCCTCACCCTGGGCGCCGGCCACGAGCCCTCCACCAACCTGGTCACCAACGCCCTCTCGCGCATCCTCGGCAACCCGGCGTACTACTCCACCCTCACCAGCGGCTCCCGCCCCGTGCGCGACGCCGTCCTCGAGGTGCTCCGCTACGAGACCCCGCTGACCAACTACGGCGTGCTCTACGCTCGCGAGCCGGTCAGCTTCCACGGCGTGTGGGTGCAGTCCGCGGTGCCGGTCGTCGTCTCGTACGGGGCGCTGGCGATGTTCGCGGAGGAGGGGCACGGCGGCGCCCACCACCCGCGCGACGCCTCCCACCTGTCGTTCGGCGCCGGCCGGCACACCTGCCCGGTCAAGCACGAGGGCCTGCTGATCGCCACGGAGGCGATCGAACGGCTCACCCAGTGGCTCCCCGACCTGGAGCCCACCGTGCCCCGTGACCGGCTGACCTGGCGGCCGGGCCCCTTCCACCGTTCCCTGGTCGCCCTGCCCGTCAGGTTCACCCCCCGCACCCCCGACCGCCCCGCCGGGCTGCCCGGCGGATTCCCCACCACCCGGACCGGAGCCCGCGCATGACCACCACGCCCACCCGTGTGCCCATCGACCCGTTCGGTTCCGACATCGTCGCCGAGAGCGCGCGGCTGCGGGCGCTGGGACCGGTCGTCCCCGTGGAGCTGCCCGGCGGCATCCCGGCCTGGGCGCCCACCGGCTACGACGCGCTGCGCACCCTGATCCTCGACCCGCAGGTCAGCAAGGACCCGCGCAGGCACTGGAGGCTGTGGCCGGAGGTCGGCGAGCACCCCGAGTGGGCGTGGGTCCTGGGCTGGATCGGTGTGGTCAACATGCTTTCCACCTACGGCAGCGACCACACCCGGCTGCGCCGCCTGGTCGCGCCCAGCTTCACCGCCCGCCGCACCGAGGCGCTGCGCGGCCGGGTCGAGGCCGTCGCCGAGGAACTGCTGGACGCGATGGAGAAGGCGGGGGAGGGCGGCGCCGTCGTCGACCTCAAGGAGGCGTTCGCCCACCCGCTGCCGATGCAGATCATCTGCGAGCTGTTCGGCGTGCCCGACCACCTGCGGCAGGACGTGGTCGAGCTGGTCGCGGCGATCATGGACACCACCGACCAGAGCGCCGAGCACGCGGCCTTCGTGCAGCAGCGGATCGGCACGGTGATCCCCGCGCTGATCGCCCACCGGGCGCGGCATCCCGGCGACGACCTCACCACCGAGCTGATCCGGGTCCGCGACGAGGAGGGCGACCGGCTCAGCGACGAGGAACTGCTGTTCACGCTGCTGCTGGTCGTCGGCGCCGGCTTCGAGACGACGGTGAACCTGATCGCCAACGCGGTGGTGGAGCTCCTGACCCACCCCGATCAGCTCGCCGCCGTCCGCGACGGGCGGCTCGACTGGGACCAGGTCGTCGACGAGGTGCTGCGCGCCCGCCCCTCCATCGCCTCCCTCCCGCTCCGGTTCGCCGTCTCCGACGTCACCGTGGGCGGCGTCACCATCCCCGCCGGGGACGCGATCCTCACCACCTTCGGCGCGGCCGGCTCGGACCCGGCCCACTACGGGGAGACGGCCGACGCCTTCGACGCGGCCCGCTCCGCCGACGACCACCTGTCCTTCGGCATCGGCGTCCACCGCTGCATCGGCGCCCCGCTGGCCCGCATGGAGGCCCGCACCGCGCTGTCCGCCCTCTTCGGTCGTTTCCCCGGTCTGAGCCCCGCCTTCGGCCCCGGAGAGCTGACGCAGGTCCCGTCCTTCATCGCCTACGGCTGGCAGTCGGTCCCGGTCCGGCTCGCGGACTGACGCCCTCGTCGTCCCACCACCCCCGGGGTACCCGCCCCGGGGGTTCTTCGTGTCCCCGGGCTGCCGGAGCCCGTCCCCCACCAGCCGTCCAGATACCCCCGGGGGTATCCGTGTTACAGTCGAACACATACCCCGGGGGGTAATTTTCCAGGAAGGGAGCGACCACGTGTTCTTCGTCGACACCATCGAGCTCGAGGGCCTCGGCAACCGGCACTACCTCGCCGGCGGCAGGCACGCCGCCGTGGCGGTGGACCCGCCGCGCGACATCGACCAGGTGCTGGCGGCCGCGGCGCGCCGTGACGTGCGCATCACCCACGTGGTCGAGACCCACCTCCACAACGACTACGTCACCGGCGGCCTGGAACTCGCCCGGATCACGGGCGCCGTCTACCTGGTGCCCGCCGGAGCGCACGTGTCGTTCGCCCGCACCCCCGTGGCCGACGGCGACACCGTGACGGTCGAGGACGGACTGGAGCTGCGGGCCGTGGCCACCCCCGGGCACACCCCCCACCACACCGCGTACGTGCTCGCCGAGCAGGGCACGCCGGTGGCCGCGTTCACCGGCGGTTCGCTGCTCATCGGCACGGTCGGCCGCCCCGACCTGGTCGAGCCGCGCCTGACCGAGCAGCTGGCCCGCGCCCAGCACGCCTCCGCCCACCGGCTGGCGGCCGAGCTCCCCGACGAGACGGCCGTCCTGCCCACGCACGGCTTCGGCAGCTTCTGCTCCTCCGCGCAGGCCGAGGGGGAGAACACCACCATCGGCCACGAGAAGAACGCCAACACCGCGCTCACCACCGACGTGGACACCTTCGTCGCCGAACTCCTCGCAGGGCTGGAGGACGTCCCCGCGTACTACGCGCACATGGGCCCGGCCAACGCCGAAGGCCCCGCCCCTGTGGACCTGACGCCCCCGGCCGTCGCGGACGCCGCGCAGATCGCGGCCCGGCTCGCGGCCGGCGAGTGGGTCGTGGACCTGCGCAACCGGGTCGCCTTCGCCGAGGGCCACGTCGCCGGGTCGTTCAACTTCGACGCGGACGGCAAGATCGCCACCTACCTCGCCTGGATGATCCCGTGGGGCAAGCCGGTGACCCTGCTCGCCGAGTCCCCGGAGCAGCTGGCCGCCGCCCAGCGCGAGCTGGTGCGGGTCGGCATCGACCGGCCCGCCGCCGCGGCGACCGGCAGCCCGCGCCAGTGGGTGCCCGAGGGCGCCGAGCTCGCGTCCTTCCCGCGCTCCACCTTCGCCGGGCTCGCCGCCGAGGACACCGACGGGATCGTCGTCCTGGACGTGCGCCGCGACTCCGAGCGGGCCGGCGGGCACATCGAGGGCTCCGTGCACATTCCCGTCCACGAGCTGCACAAGCGGCTCGGCGAGGTGCCCGCCGGCACCGTGTGGGTGCACTGCGCCGGCGGCCTGCGCGCCGGAATCGCCGCGTCCCTGCTGGACGCCGCCGGCCGTGACGTGGTGGCGATCGACGACGGTTTCGACTCCGCCGCCGAGGCGGGCCTGACCGTCGTCACCGGCTGAGACCGCCACCTCCGGCCCGGCCCGCCGAGCTGTTCCTCCCTGACTTCCCGAGGTTTGTGATGTCCCTTTTCCCTGACGGCGCGCACCGCGTCGCCGTCGACGAGGCCGAGCGATGTACGCGGGGCGCCGACGCCCCGGCCGTGCTGCTCGACGTGCGTGAGCGGGCCGAGTGGGACGCCGGTCACGCGCCCCGCGCGCTGTCCACGCCGCTGTCCGCCCTGGCGGCGGGGGCGTCGCTGCCCGCCGCGGCCCTGGGCCGGCCCCTGGTGGTGATCTGCCGCGGCGGCCACCGCTCGCGGACGGCCGCCCGGCTGCTGAACGCACGCGGCGAGCGGGCGGTGGACGTCGTCGGCGGCATGCGCGACCGGGCGGCCGCCGGACACCCGGTCGTCGACGGGCGAGGAAACGACGGCCGCCTCACATGACCGCTCTCCTCCTCGCACTCCTCGCCGGCGCGGTTGTCGGCCTGGCCCTGGGCGGTCTGGGCGGCGGCGGCAGCGTCCTGGCGGTGCCCGCCCTGATCTACCTGGCCGGCTTCGGCCCCGCCGAGGCGACCACGGCCAGCCTGATCATCGTCACGCTGACCTCGGTCACGGCGCTCGCCGGACACGCACGCGACGGCAACGTGGCCTGGCGGACGGGGCTGCTGTTCGCCGGCGCGGGCATCGTGCCCGCGGTGCTCGCGGGCGCCGCCGCGGGCCGTCTCCCGCAGGCCGTGCTCACCCTCGCCTTCTCCGCCGTCGCGGCGGGCGCGGCCCTGCGCATGCTGCGGCCCGCCCGCGCCGCGACGACCGGCGAGGCGCACCCCGCCAAGGCCGGCGCCGCGGGCGCCGGGCTCGGCGCGGTCACCGGCTTCCTCGGCGTGGGCGGCGGCTTCCTGGCCGTGCCCGCCCTGGTCGGGGTGGTGCGCCTGCCCATGCGGCGGGCGGTCGGCACCAGCCTGCTGGTCATCGTGATCAACTCGCTGGCCGCGCTCGCCGCCCGGGCCGGCGGCGGCCTGCAGCTCGACTGGGCGGTCGTCGCCCCCTTCACCGCCGCGGCGATCCTCGGCGCGTGGGACGGCAAGCGGCAGGCGAAGAAGCTCGCCGGCCCGACCCTGCAGCGCGTCTTCGCCCACCTGCTGCTCGCCGTCGCCCTGCTCATGCTCATCGACACCTTCGTCTGACCGGCCCGCACGCCCGTCGCGGCGACCGGACCCGACCACCGCCACGTTCACACCCCCGAAGGACGGCACACCCATGACCACTCCCGCCTCCCTCGACCCCCGTGAGGCCCGCTCCCGCCTGGACGAGCTGACCGTGATCGACGTCCGCACGCCCGGCGAGTACGCCGGCGGGCACCTCCCCGGCGCGATCAACGTCCCCCTCGACCAGCTCGGCCGCGCCCTGCCCGACATCCGCACCGCCGCCTCGCGCGGCGAGGTCCTCGTCGTCTGTGCCTCCGGCGCCCGCTCGGAGAACGCCTGCCGGACGCTCGCCCGGCACGGCGTGGACGTCGCGACCCTCGCCGGCGGCACCGGCGCCTGGGCCCAGCAGGGGCACGAGATCGACCGCCCGCGGCAGGGCGGCGGCGGCCGGACCTGGGCCATGGACCGCCAGGTCCGCCTCACCGCCGGCTCCCTCGTGCTGCTCGGCCTGCTCCTCGCCCTCCTGGTCCACCCGGCCTTCCAGCTGCTGTCGGCCGGCATCGCCGCCGGACTCGTCCTCTCCGCGGTGACCGGCACCTGCGGCATGGCCGCCCTGCTCGCCAGGCTCCCCTGGAACCGCCCTTGCGGGGCCGACCTCGACGCCTCCCTGGCCCGCCTGCGCAACGGCTGACCGACGGCGTCAGCGACGAGGGCGGGCCCCCGACGGGACCCGCCCTCGCCACCTGCCGCACCACCGGCCCGTCCGTCCTGACGACGCCGGACCGCCTCAGGTCAGGAACCGACCCTCCGCTTGTTCCACACGTCGAAGCCGACCGCCGCCAGCAGCACCGCGCCCTTGATCACCTGCTGCCAGTCCGTGCCGATGCCGACCAGGTTCATGCCGTTGTTCAGCACGCCCAGGACCAGGCCGCCGATGATGGCGCCCAGGACGGTACCGACGCCGCCGCTCATCGACGCGCCGCCGATGAAGGAGGCGGCGATCGCCTCGAGCTCGAAGTTCACCCCGGCCTTGGGCGAGGCCGCGTTGAAGCGGGCCGCGAAGACCAGGCCGGCCAGCGCGGCGAGCATGCCCATGTTGAGGAAGACCAGGAAGGTGACCTTCCGGTCCTTCACGCCCGACAGCTTCGCCGCCGGAAGGTTGCCGCCGATGGCGTAGATGTGACGGCCGATGATCGCGTTGCGCATCACGTAGCCGAAGCCGGCCACCAGCACACCGAGGATCAGCAGGACCACCGGGGCGCCCTTGTAACTGGCCAGGAGCAGCGTCGCGACCAGCACCGCCGCGGCCAGCGCCACCAGTTTGAGGACGAACGCCGGGGTGGGCAGCACCTCCAGGGCGAACTCGCGCTGGCGGCGCCGGTCCCGTATCTCCTGCAGCACCACTACGGCTATGAACCCGAGCCCCAGCAGCAGGGTGAGGTTGTGGTAGTTCGTCTCCGGCCCGACCTCCGGCAGGAAGCCGTTGGCGATGTTCTGCAGACCGCGCGGGAAGGGGCCCAGCGTCTGGCCCTTGAGGAAGATCTCCGTCAGCCCGCGGAACAGCAGCATCCCCGCCAGCGTGACGATGAACGACGGGATGCCCACATAGGCGATGAAGAAGCCCTGCAACGCCCCCGCGGCTGCGCCGAGCAGCAGGCACAAAAGGACCGCCAGCGGCCACGGCAGCGAGTTCTCGACCATCAGGACGGCGGCGACGGCCCCCACGAAGGCGGTCAGCGAACCGACCGACAGGTCGATGTGCCCGGAGATGATCACCAGCATCATGCCGACGGCCAGGACCAGGATGTAGCTGTTCTGCAGGACCAGGTTGGAGACGTTGCGGGGCAGCAGCAGGTCGCCCTCGGTCCACACCGCGAACAGCGCCACGATCAGACCGAGTGCGAACAGCATGCCGTACTGCCGCATGTTGCGGCGCATGCCGTCCAGCACCAACCGCACCAAGCCCACCGTGCTCATCGTTCGTCCGCCTCTCCCGCGCCGGTGCGCCCGTTTCCCTTGCCGCCGGTCCCGCTCCGGTCCGCCGTCATGCACCGCATCAGCGCCTCCTGGGTGGCCTCCGCGCGGAGGAACTCACCGGTCAGGCGGCCGGCGGCCATCGTGTGGATCCGGTCGCACATGCCGAGGAGCTCGGGCAGTTCGGAGGAGATGAACACCACCGCCTTGCCCTCGGCCGCCAACCGGTCGATCACCGTGTAGATCTCGTACTTCGCGCCCACGTCGATGCCGCGGGTCGGTTCGTCCAGGATCAGGACGTCCGGCCCGGCGAAGATCCACTTGCTGAGCACGACCTTCTGCTGGTTGCCGCCGGACAGCCGCCCCACCGTCTCGAAGACGGTGGGCGTCCGGATGTTCATCGAGGTGCGGAACCCCTCGGCGACCCGCCGCTCCTCGTGCTCGTCGACCACGCCGTGCCGGGCCACCTTGCCGAGCGCGGTCAGCGACACGTTCCGGCCGACCGTGTCGATGAGGTTGAGCCCGTAGTGCTTGCGGTCCTCGGTGACGTAGGCGATGCCGTGCTCCACGCACTCGGGCACCGTGCGGGTGCTGATCTCCCGGCCGTCCTTGAGGACCGTGCCGCCCGCGTGGCGCCCGTAGGAGCGGCCGAAGACGCTCATCGCCAGCTCGGTGCGGCCCGCCCCCATCAGCCCGGCGATGCCGACGATCTCACCGCGCCGGACCCGCAGGGACACCCCGTCGACCACCTTGCGGTGCTGGTCGATGGGGTGGTGCACGGTCCAGTCGCGGATCTCCAGCGCCGGCTCCTCCTCCTCGGCCGGCGCGGCGTACCGGGTCCGCTCGGGGAAGCGGTGGTCCAGGTCGCGGCCCACCATCCCCGCGATGATCCGTTCCTCGGTGGTCGCCGGATCCCGCACGTCCAGCGTCTCCACCGTGCGGCCGTCCCGCAGGACCGTCACCGAGTCGGCGACCCGCAGGATCTCGTTCAGTTTGTGCGAGATGATCACCGAGGTGATGCCCTGGTTCTTCAGCTCCAGGACCAGGTCGAGCAGTTTGCCGCTGTCCTCGTCGTTGAGCGCGGCGGTCGGCTCGTCGAGGATCAGCAGCCTCACCTCCTTCGCCAGCGCCTTGGCGATCTCCACCAGCTGCTGCTTGCCCACGCCGATGTCCGCGACCCGGGTCTGCGGCCGGTCCCGCAGGCCCACCCTGCGCAGCAGGTCCGCGGCGTGCCGCAGGGTCGCGGTCCAGTCCACGAAGCCGCGCCGGGCGTGCTCGTTGCCGAGGAAGATGTTCTCCGCGATCGACAGGTAGGGCACCAGCGCGAGCTCCTGGTGGATGATGACCACGCCGCGCCGCTCGCTGGCCCTGATGTCGCGGAAGCGGCACGCCTCCCCCTCGAAGAGCACCTCTCCCTCGTAACTCCCGTGCGGGTGCACGCCGGAGAGGACCTTCATCAAGGTCGACTTGCCGGCGCCGTTCTCACCGCAGATGGCGTGGACCTCACCCCGCCGTACGGTCAGGTTGACGTCGGACAGCGCCGTCACCCCGGGGAAGGTCTTGCCGATGGAACGCATTTCCAGGACGGGTCCCGCCACGGGCCGTCTCCTTTCCTGCCCGCGCCGTCACTTGAGGTCGGCCTCGGTGTAGTAGCCGCTGTCGACCAGGACCTTCTTGTAGTTCGAGACGTCCACGCTGACCGGGTCGAGGAGGTAGGCGGGCACCACCTTGGCGCCGTTGTCGTAGGTCTCGTCGTCGTTGACCTCGGGCTTCTCGCCCCGCAGCACGGAGTCGACCATCCCCGCGGCGAACGTGGCCAGTTCACGGGTGTCCTTGAAGACGGTCTGGGTCTGCTCGCCCGACACGATCGACTTCACCGACGCCACCTCGGCGTCCTGGCCGGTCACCACCGGCAGCGGCTTGGACTTCGAGCCGTAGTCGTCGGACTTCAGGGCCGAGAGGATGCCGATGGAGATGCCGTCGTAGGGGGAGAGCACCGCGTCCACCCGCTCGGACTTGTACGCCGAGGTCAGCAGGTCGTCCATGCGCTTCTGGGCGGTGCCGCCGTCCCAGCGCAGGGTGGTGACCTGGTTGAGCTCGGTCTGGCCGGAACGGACCTTCAGCTGCTTCTTGTCGATGTAGGGCTGCAGCACCTTCATCGCGCCGCCGAAGAAGTACTTGGTGTTGTTGTCGTCGTTGGAGCCGGCGAACAGCTCGATGTTGAACGGGCCCTTCTTCGAGCCGTCGGCCAGGCCGAGCTTCTCGACGATGTAGGTGCCCTGGAGCTCGCCGACCCGCTCGTTGTCGAAGGAGGCGTAGTAGTCGACGTTGGGGGAGTTGAGGATCAGACGGTCGTAGGCGATCACCGGGATGTCGGCGTCGGCGGCCTGCTGCAGCACGTTGTCCAGCGACTTGTTGTCGATGGCGGCGACGACGAGGGCCGACACGCCCTGGGTGATCATGTTCTCGATCTGGGCGACCTGGGTGTCCGGGTCGTCCTCGCCGTAGACCAGCTGGGTCTTGTAGCCCAAGCCCTTCAGGCTCTTCACGACGTTGCCGCCGTCGGCTATCCAGCGCTCGGAGGACTTCGTCGGCATGGCGATGCCGATGGTGGCGTCCTCGGCGCCGCCCTTCTTCTCCTCGCTGCCGCCTTCGCTGTCCTGCCCGCAGGCGGTCAGCAGCAGGGCGAGAGCGGCGGCGGTGGCGAGTGAGGCTCCGCGCATGCGCATGGGCGTCCATCCTTGGTTCGTGTCGGTGGGGTCAGCCGCAGGGACCGGTCAGTGATGCGCCGTCAATTGTGAGCGCTCACAGTACTGCCGGCCGCGCCATGCGGACAGGTCTCGGTCCGCTCCTTCACGGATCTTCCTCCAGCGGCGCGCAGAGCACGGCGAAACCCCCGCTCCGCCGTGCGCGGAAGCGGGGGTCCGCAGGAGCGGGCGGCCGGCTTAGATCACCTCGTGCAGCTCGGCCTCCATCCGTGACGCCTCCTCGTGGCGGGCGACGGCCTGGGCGAGCAGTGTCCGCAGTACGTAGGCGAACAGCGCGACCCCGAGGACGGCCAGGCCGATCCCGCCCATGATGACGGTGACGCCCGGATCCTCCCGCTGCGCGGGCGCGTTGAGGGCCGTGACGGTGAACCACAGGGCCGACGCGGCCACCACGGCCCCGATCACGCCGTCCACGTACCGGAAGGCCGCGTCGGAGAAGACGGTCCCGCGTCGCGCCATCGTCACCAGCCGCCAGACGCAGACCGCGGCGACCTGCGCCGTCACCATGCCCACGATGGTGACCAGGCGCAGCGGGGTGAGCGGGAGCGCCCCCTCCTCCGGGTCGTGGCCCAGCGCCCACACCATCCCGGCCTGCACGAACACGGTGCCGGCGAGCACCACCACGAGCACGGCGCGCAGCGCACCCACGGTCAGCTTTCCCATTCCTGTCCCTCCATCGATTCGCGATGGGAATCTATCGATTCTCGATATGCATAGCAAGGGGTGCGTGCCAGGCGGGCGTGGCGCGATCAGTGGGGAAGAGCTCGGTTGTGAGCGCTAACAGTCGAGGGGTCCTGAGCTCGGGGAAGGTCGTGTCCCGCGTTGTCCGACTCCCGCGTCACTGGAAGCGGTTCCGGCCCGCCCGGCGCAGGACTATTGCACCGCTCCGTGTTAGCGCTCACACTGGCTGCCGAACGCCGGACCCCACGCCGGGCGCCCCCACGGGCGCCGTTACCGGTGTGGCCGCCGCACGTCCCCGACAGGGGCGATCCCCCCACCGAACCGGCTCCGCCGAACGCCTCCGGCGGGGCGGGGCCGCTACCCCAGGAGGAACACATGGCATCCGAGAAACCGTTGCGCGCGCGCCTGTTATGGCGGTGGCGGCGAGGGACGGTCGGAGCGGCCGTCGCGGCCCTGCTCGCCGGGATGTGCCTCGCGCTCGGCAGCACTCCCGCCTCGGCCGCCACGGTCGACACCGGCGCCACGTACGTCCTCGTCAACCGCGCCAGCGGCAAGGCGATGGACGTGTACAACCTGGCCACCAACGACGGCGCCCGCATCGTGCAGTGGGCCCGCAACGACCAGGCGCAGCAGCAGTGGCAGTTCGTCGACTCCGGCAACGGCTACTACCGGCTGAGGTCGAAGCTCTCGGGCAAGGTGCTGGACGTGTACAACTGGTCCACCGCCGACAACGGCCAGGTCGTCCAGTGGCCCGATCTCAACGGCGCCAACCAGCAGTTCCGCCTCGCCGACTCCTCCGACGGGTACGTGCGGCTGATCAACCGCAACAGCGGCAAGGCGATCGGCCCGCAGAACGGCTCCACCGCCGACGGCACGAACATCGTCCAGTCCACCGACACCGGAGCGGGCCACCAGCAGTGGCAGCTGGTCAAGGTGGGCGGCACCACCACGCCGCCGGACGGCACGTGCTCGCTCCCCTCGACCTACCGGTGGAGCTCCTCGGGCGTCCTGGCGCAGCCGAAGAACGGATGGGTGTCGCTGAAGGACTTCACCGCCGTGAAGCACAACGGCAAGTACCTGGTCTACGGGTCGAACGTGGCGGGGTCCTCGTACGGCTCGATGGCGTTCAGCCCCTTCACCAACTGGTCCGACATGGCGTCGGCCGGCCAGAACGGGATGAACCAGGCCGCGGTCGCGCCGACGCTCTTCTACTTCGCGCCGAAGAACATCTGGGTGCTGGCCTACCAGTGGGGCCAGTGGCCGTTCATCTACCGCACCTCGAGCGACCCCACGAACCCCAACGGCTGGTCCGCGCCGCAGCCGCTGTTCACCGGCAGCATCTCCGGCTCCGACACCGGCCCGATCGACCAGACGCTGATCGCCGACGACCAGAACATGTACCTGTTCTTCGCCGGTGACAACGGCAAGATCTACCGGGCGAGCATGCCGATCGGGAACTTCCCCGGCAACTTCGGCTCGTCGTACACGACCATCATGAGCGACACCAAGGCCAATCTGTTCGAGGCCGTCCAGGTGTACAAGGTGCAGGGCCAGAACCAGTACCTCATGATCGTCGAGGCGATGGGCGCCAACGGCCGCTACTTCCGCTCCTTCACGTCCTCCAGCCTGAGCGGCTCGTGGACCCCGCAGGCCGCCAGCGAGAGCAACCCCTTCGCGGGCAAGGCCAACAGCGGCGCCACCTGGACCAACGACATCAGCCACGGTGACCTGGTCCGCAGCAACCCCGACCAGACCATGACCATCGACCCCTGCAACCTCCAGCTCCTCTACCAGGGCAAGTCGCCCACCGCGGGCGGTGACTACAACCAGCTGCCCTGGCGGCCGGGCGTGCTCACCCTGCAGCGCTGACCGGCCCGGTCCACGCCCCGGACCCTTCCGTCCTCGTGCGGAAGGGCCCGGGGTCCCGGCCGTTCACCGGGCGTGGGCCCGCGCGCGGCCGAGGTTCACCCCGCTGGCGATGATCCCGATGTGGCTGAAGGCCTGCGGGAAGTTGCCCATGAACTCGCCGGTGGACGGGTGGATCTGCTCCGAGAGGAGTCCCGTCGCGCCGGCCCGGGCGCACAGGGAGGCGTACAGCTCCTCGGCCTCCTCCAGCCGGCCCTGGCCGGCCAGGTTGTCGACCAGCCAGAAGCTGCACAGCACGAACGCGCCCTCGTCGCCGGCGAGACCGTCGGGACACTCGTCGTGCAGGTAGCGGTACAGGAGTCCGCCGCCCGCCGACAGGCGCGTCGCCACCGCGGTCGCCGTCGCGACCATCCGCGGATGGTCCACCGGGACGACCCCGCGCAGCGGCAGGGCCAGCAGGCCGGCGTCCAGGGCGCCCCCGCCGGACAGCGCCACGCTGAGGGTGCGCGCCCCCTCGTCCCAGGAGTCCTCGAGGATCCGCCGCCGCAGCTCGTCGGCCGCGGCCCGCCACACGTCGACGCGTCCGGGCAGTCCGTGCCGCTCGGCGATCCGCACCGCCCGGTCCAGCGCCACATGGCACAGTCCCGCCGAGTAGGTGAAGACGCCGCCGTCGTTGCGCACCTCCCAGATGCCCTGGTCGGGCTGGTGCCAGGCGGTGGCCGCCTGGTCCGCCAGGCGGGCGAGGCTGGACCAGAGGGCCGGCTGGATCTCCCCGCCGGCCAGCAGCCACTGGTCGGCGCAGTCGAGGATCTCGCCGTAGACGTCGTGCTGACGCTGGTCGGTCGCGGAGTTCCCCCAGCGCACGGGGGCCGAGCCCCGGTACCCCTCGAGTTCGGGGTCCACCGACTCCTCCCGGACGGGCAGTCCGTCGAGGGTGTACATGATGCGGGGCCGCCCGCTCTGCTCGAAGGCGTCGAGCACCCACCCGAGGAACGCGTCGGCCTCGCCCCGGAAGCCGATGCGCCGCAGCGCGAAGACGGCGAAGGCCGCGTCCCGGATCCAGGCGTAGCGGTAGTCCCAGTTCCGGATGCCGCCGACGGGAGCCGGCAGCGAGGAGGTGGGTGCTGCGACCAGCGAGCCGTTGGACCAGTCGTCGCACATCTTCAAGGTGATCGCGGACCGCCGCACCAGCGGCTCCCCGGGCCCTTCGTACACGCAGTGGGTCATCCAGCGGCGCCACGCGTCACCGGTCGCGGAGAGCATGGCGTCCGCGTCGAAGCGGTGGTGACGGTGGAAGCGGCCCCAGGACAGGACCAGGTCGAGGCGGTCGCCCTCCCGCAGGTCGTAGCTGTTGCGCGGGCCCTCCAGGGGGAGGTTGCAGCGCAGGTGGAGCCTCAGCCCGGGTTGCCGGTACGGCCGCAGTTCCACCCCGCTGAACAGGGCGCGCGCCTGCGCCCCGCCCCGCGGTTCCAGGTCCGCCCGCAGCCGGACCCGGCCGGACAGGACCCGCGCGGAGCGCACGAGTTCGGCACGCCCGCCCGGGGCGTCGTCGTCGAGGTCCGCGCCCTGCCGCAGCGTCAGGGCGTCGGTGAGCCGGACGAGGCCCTCCAGGGTGCGCAGTTCGGTGACGAGCACCCCGGTGTCCTCCACGTACCACTGCCGGGCCTCGACGAGGTCGTCGGGCCGGACGGTGAAGTGCCCACCCCGTTCGTGGTCCAGGAGGCCGCAGAACAACGGCGTCGAGTCGAACCGGGGCAGGCACATCCAGGAGATCGACCCGTCGAGTCCCACCAGGGCCGAGGTCGTGCCGTCGCCGATCAGCCCGAGGTCCTCCAGCGGCGGGTAGCCGCCGCGTCGGCGGATCGGCCGGAACGGTGGGTCGGGGTCGTACATGAGGTCTCGTTCCTCCCCGCGGCCGTGGGCGTGGTCCAGCACCCTCGGGCCCACGCTCGCAGAGGGGGTGGGCGGGCGCTAGGCGGTCACGTGGGGCGCTGCTGCGTGCGGGTGACGGGTCCGTCTCCGCGGCACCTCGCCCCCGGCCGCCTTATTGCAAGTCGTATGCAATAGCATGTTTATCGCAAAGCTGACCGGCGTGGCACGGGCGGAGAACTGATGACTGGTCGACGGATACGGACCCTCGCGGGGGCGGCGGCGATGGGCGTGGCGGCGAGCGCCTGCTCGGCGCCGGGCGGTGACGCGGCGACCGGGGCGCGGGGCGCCGCGGACTCGGTGGTGATCGGCGTGCCCTGGGAGCCGGACACCTTCAGCCCGCTCCTGGGCTACGGCAAGGACGGCAACTCCAAGATCTTCGACGGCCTGCTCGCACACGACGCCTACCTCCGGCTGAGGCCCGCCCTCGCCGAGGAACTCCCCGAGGTCGGCGCCGACGGCCGCACCTACACCTACACGCTGCGGGACGGCGTCACCTTCAGCGACGGCGAACCGCTCACCGCCGAGGACGTCGTCTTCACCTACGAGACGATCCTCGACGCGAAGACCAACAACCCCCACCGCAGCGAACTCGCGGCCGTCGACACGGTCCGCGCGGCCGCCGAGGACAAGGTGGTCTTCACCCTCAAGTACCCGTACGCGGCCTTCGCCGCGCGCACCGTGCTGCCGATCGTCCCCGAGCACGTGGCCGGCGGACAGGACCCCAACACCGGCCCCTTCAACACCCGGCCCGTCGGCACCGGTCCGTACGTCCTCGCCGACTGGCGCAAGGGGGAGAAGGCCGTCCTCAAGGCCAACCCCCGCTACCGGGGCCCGAAGCCCGCGGTGCGGACGCTCACCATGGCGATCGTCACCGACGACGACGTCCGCGCCACCCGCCTGCGTTCCGGGGACCTGGACGGCGCCGTCCTGCCGCCCGACCTGGCGGCGACCTTCAGGGACGACCCGGACGCGAGGACCTACCGCGCCAGGTCCTACGACTACCGCGCCGTCAGCCTCCCCACCGCCCACGAGGTGACCGGCGACCCCGCCGTACGCAGGGCCCTCGACCTCGCGGTGGACCGCGCGACCATGGTCGACAAGATCCTCGACGGCGCCGGCCGCCCCGCCTACGGCCCGCTGCCCAGCGACGACCCGTGGTTCGCCCGGGGCACCGAACGCGCCCACGACGTCGAGGAGGCCGCCCGCGTCCTCGACCGGGCCGGCTGGAAGGCCGGCCGGGACGGCGTGCGCGTCAAGGACGGCGTCCGCGCCGCCTTCACCCTCCACCACCCGGCCGGCGACCGGATCCGCCAGGACCTCGCCCTCGCCTACGCCTCCGACGCCGGGCGGATCGGCGTCGACGTGACGGTGCAGAGCGGCACCTGGGAGGTCATCGAACCCCGGATGGGCCGTGACGCGGTCCTCGCGGGCTTCGGCAGCACCGGCGACCCCGACTTCGGCCTGTACACCCTGCTCCACTCGTCCCTGGCCGGCGACGGCTTCAACAACATGCCCCACTACGACAACCCCGCCGTCGACCGCGCCCTCGACGACGCCCGCCGCACCCGCGACACCGACGCGCGCAGGGCCGCGTACGACACCGTGCAGCGCGAACTCGCCGAGGACCCCGGCTACACCTTCCTCACCCACCTCGACCACGTCTACGTCCTCGCCGACCGCTGGCAGGACCTCACCACCCAGGTCGAACCCCACGAGCACGGCTTCTCCAGCGGACCGTGGTGGAACGTCGAGGACTGGCAGCCGAAGCCGTGACCGCCCCCTCGGCGCGCGACGCCGCCCGGCTGGCCGGACGCCGCCTGCTGTACGCCGTCCCCCTGCTCCTGACCGTCACCTTCGCGGTGTTCGCCCTGGCCGCCGCCTCCCCCTTCGACCCGGTCCGCGCCTACGCCGGAACCGCCGGTCTCTCCGCCGACCAGGAGACCCTGGACCGGCTGGCCGAGAACCTCGGCGCCGGCCGGCCGTTCGCGGCGCGGTGGTGGGAGTGGCTGACCGCGGCCCTCTCCGGCGACCTCGGCGACTCCACGGTGTTCCGCCAGCCGGTGGCCCAGGTCGTCGCCGAACGCATGGTGTGGTCCGCCCTGCTCTGCGCCACCGCCTTCGCCGCCGCCGTCCTCCTGGGCACCGCGCTCGGCGTGCTCGCCGCGCGCCGCCCCGGGTCGCTCACCGACCGGGCCGTGACCTCGGCCGCCTACGTGCTCTCGGCGGCGCCGGTCTTCTGGATCGCGCTGCTCGCCGTCTGGCTCTTCGCCCTGCGCCTCGGCGTGCTGCCGGCCGGCGGACTCACCGACACCGGCAGCGAGACGGTGGACCCGGCGGACGTCGCCCGCCATCTCGTGCTGCCGGCCGGGGTCCTGGCCGTCTCCCAGCTGCCCTGGTTCGTCCTCTACGTGCGTCAGGGGGTGACCGACGCGCTCGCCGAGGACCCGGTGCGCGGCGCCCGTGCCCGCGGCCTCACCGAGCGCACCGTGCTGCTCGGCCACGCCCTGCGCTCCGGGCTGCTCCCCGTCCTCACCCTGATCGGCACCCGGGTGCCCGAACTCATCACCGGGGCGCTGCTGGTGGAGACCGTCTTCAGCTGGCCCGGCATCGCCGCCGCCACCGTCTCCGCGGCCACCTCCGTCGACTTCCAGCTGCTGGCCGCGCTGACCGCGTCCGCCACCGTCGCCGTCCTGCTCGGCAACCTCCTCGCCGACCTGCTGACCGGCCTGACCGACCCGAGGGTGAGCTTCCGTGACCTGTGACGCGCCCACCGCGCTCCCGACCGCCCCCGCCTGGCGGCCCGCCGGACCCGCGCGACGCTCCTGGCGCACCCTGCGGGTCGGCTCCTCCGCCGGCGTCCTCGCCGCGGTGGTCGTCGCCGTGCTCGTGGTCCCGCCCCTGGTCCAGCTGGACCAGCAGGCCGTCCACCTGCATCTGAAGCTCCGGCCGCCCGGCCTCGACCACCCGTTCGGCACCGACGAACTGGGCCGTGACCTGCTGCTGCGCTGCGTCCACGGGCTGCGGGTGTCGCTGTTCGTCGGGGTGAGCGCCGCCCTGGTCGCCGCGGTGCTGGGCACCGCCGTCGGCACCCTCGCGGCGACGCTCGGCGGCTGGGCGGACCGGATCCTGATGCGGGCCGTCGACGCCGTCGCGTCCGTGCCGCACCTCCTGCTCGGCGTGTTCGTGGTCGCCCTGTGGCGGCCCGGCGTGCTGCCCGTGCTGCTCTCGATCGCGGCCACCCACTGGCTGTCCACCGCCCGGATCGTGCGCGCCGAAGTGCTCTCGCTGCGCTCGCGCCCGTTCGTCGACGCCGCGATCTCCGGCGGCGCCTCCCGGTGGCGGATCGCCGTACGCCACCTGGTGCCCGGCGTCCTCCCGCAGGCCGGGCTCGCCGCCGTGCTCTCCGTGCCGCACGCCATGTGGCACGAGTCGGCACTGTCCTTCCTCGGCCTCGGCCTGCCCACCCACATGGCGAGCCTCGGCAACCTCATCGAGGACGCCCGGGGCTCGCTGCTGGCCGGACAGTGGTGGCCGACCCTGTTCCCCGGCCTGTTCCTGGTGATCCCCACCCTCGCCGTGGCCGGCCTGGCCGGGGCGTGGCGCGAGCGGATCAACCCCCGCCGCCGATCGGAGCTGACGCTGTGACCGACGCCGCCCTCCCGCCCTCCACCCCCACGGACGCCGCCCCCACGGGCGCCACTCCCGCGGACGCCTCCGCCGTGGGTGCCACCGCGGGGCCGGCTGCGGTGGGTGACACCAAGGCGGGCGCCGCCGTGGACGCCACTCCCGCGGACGCCACCCCCACGGGTGCCACCGCCGTGGATGCTGCCGCGGGGCCGGCTGCGGTGGGTGACACCAAGGCGGGCGCCGCCGTGGACGCCACTCCCGCGGACGCCACCCCCACGGGTGCCACCGCCGTGGATGCTGCCGCGGGGCCGGCTGCGGTGGGTGACACCAAGACGGGCACCGCCGTGGGTGCCGCTGCCGTGGGCGCCACCGCCGTGGACGCCACCCCCACGGGTGCCACCGCCGTGGATGCCGCCGCGGGGCCGGCCGCAATGGGCGACACCAGGACGGGCGCCGCCTTGGGTGCCGCCGCCGTGGGCGCCACCGCCTCGGGTGCCGCTTCCGCCGCGGGCAACGGTGCCGCGGACGTCCCCGTCGTGCTCTCCGTCCGCAACCTGCACGTCCGCTTCCGCATGCCCCGCGGGCGGGCCGCCGTCCGCGCCGTCGTCGACGTCTCCTTCGACGTCAGGGCCGGCGAGTGCCTGGCCCTCGTCGGCGAGAGCGGTTGCGGCAAGTCCGTCCTGGCCTCCGCGCTCCTCGGCCTCCTCCCCGCGAACGCCGAGACCGCCGGCCACGCCCGTCTCGGCGGAGCGGACCTGCTCACCGCCGGCGAACGCGTGCTGGCCCGGCAGGTCCGCGGACGCCTGGCCGGCCTGATCCCGCAGAGCCCCGCCGCCCACCTCACCCCGGTCCGGACGATCCGCTCCCAGCTCGAGGAGACCGTCGCCGAACTCACCGGCGTCCGGGGCCGCGCGGCGCTCCGGACCGCCGCCGAACAGGTCGCCGCCCGGGCGGCCTTCCCCGCCGGCCACCTGGACCGCCACCCGCACGAACTCTCCGGCGGCCTGGCCCAGCGGGCCGCCACCGCTCTCGCCCTGGCCGGCGACGCGCCCCTGCTCATCGCCGACGAGCCGACCACCGGTCTCGACCGCGACCTGGTCGACCACACGGTGGACGAGCTGCGCCGTCACGTCGACGACGGCGCGGGCCGGGCCCTGCTGATGATCACGCACGACCTCGCCGCCGCCGAGCGCATCGCCGACCGGGTGGCCGTCATGTACGCCGGCCGCGTCGTCGAACTCACCAGCGCCGGCGCGTTCTTCGGCACGCCCGGCCCCCGCCACCCGTACAGCCGCGGCCTCCTCGACGCCCTGCCCGACCGGGCGTTCGCACCCATCCCCGGTCTGCCGCCGCCGCTGGACGCACTCCCGCCCGGCTGCGCCTTCGCTCCACGGTGCGCCTTTGCCGACCGGGCCTGCGCCGTCACCCCCACCACGCTGTCGGGCGTCGCCTGCCACCACCCCCGTGAGGACGTCCATGCGGCTTGAGATCCGGTCCGTCACCGCCGGCCACGACCGCTCGGCCCCCGTGGTCCGGGACGCCTCGCTCACGCTCGCCTCCGGCGAGGCGGTCGGCCTGCTCGGCCCCAGCGGCTGCGGCAAGTCCACCCTGGCCCGCGTCGCCGCCCTCCTGCACCGCCCCTACTCCGGCACCGTGTCCTTCGACGGCGTCCCCGTCACCGGCTGGCGCCACCGGGCGCCCCGCGCCCTGCGCACCGCCGTCGGCGTCGTCCTGCAGCAGCCGCGCCTCGCCGCCGACCCCCGCCTGACCCTCGCCGACCTGATCGCCGAGCCCCTGCGCGCCACCGGCCGCCGCGACGAGGTCCCCGTCCGCGTGCGGGACCTCGCCCCGCTGGTCGGGCTCACTCCCGACCTCCTGCCGCGCCGCCCGCACGAGGTCAGCGACGGCCAGCTCCAGCGCGCCTGCCTCGCCCGGGCCCTCGTCCTCCGCCCTCGCCTGCTGATCTGCGACGAGATGACCGCCATGCTCGACGCGTCCACGACGGCCGCGCTGGTCTCCGTCGTGGAGACCTACCGCCGCGCGACCGGCGCCACCCTCCTCGCCGTCGGCCACGACCCGGTCCTCCTGGCCCGCTGGTGCGACCGCCTCGTCCCCTGGTCCGCCCTCGGCGCCCCGCCGGCCGCCGGGGACGCGCGGCCCCGGCCCTGAACCGGCTCAGCCGTCCCGGCAGCCACTCCGGCCGGATATGGCCTCGGCGCCGACGGGCGCCGGGGCCGATACTGATGCCCCCGACGTGCCGCCGCCCGCAGGCGCCCCGCACTCCGGAGGCCCGGATGCCGCCCGAGACAGCACCGCAGCACGGTGGCTGCGCACCGCTGCCCGCTCGTGGCGGGCGTCCGGCCCACCGCCCGCCCCGGTGAGTCCCGCAGCTCCGGGCGGCGGAACCCGGTTACCGGCCCGGTACCCGCCCGCCCCGGTGAGTCCCGGAGCTCCGGGCGGCGGAACCCGGTTACCGGCCCGGTACCGGCGGGTCGCCACGGCACTGCTCCGGGCCGGCGCCTCCCTCCTGTTCGGCGCGGCCGGGCACACGGCCGCCGGGGGAGGACTCCCGGGCGCGGGAGCCGTGGCCGTCGCGCTCGCCGTGCTGACGGCGATCGACACCCTGGTCGCGGCCCGCGCCCGACGGCACGCGTTCCGGGCCGCGGTCCTCGGGGCGGCGGCGCAGCAGCTGCTGCTGCACCTGGCCCTCCACGCGTCGGCCCGGCCCTCCCCCCACCATCCGCCCGGTGCCGGGGGCGTGCCGCACCGGACGCCCGGCACGGTCCACGCGCACTCCGCGCCGGACGCCGTGACCGCGATGGGGGCGGCCCACGCGCTCGCCACCCTGGGTGCCGTCGTGGTCCTGCTGCGCGGGGAGGGGATGCTGCGGCGCCTGGCACGGCTGCTGGCCCCGGCGCTGCGCCCTCCGCCGCCGGCGGGCACGCCGTGTCCCGGGGCCGTCCGGGTGCCGGCGCCCGCCGGTCCGCCGCCTCTGTCCTTCGGCGCCCGCCTGGCCCGGGCCCGCGGCAGGCGCGGGCCTCCCGTGGTGATCCCGGCCGCCCGCACCGCGCGGGCACGGCCGGAACACACCCGTCCGGACCGGGTCCGGACGGGACGTCGTCCTGTCCACCTTTCGCAGCGCGCCGTGACCCGGCGCGCCGGACGAGGGATCACCCATGACCACGACCGAAACCGGCCCGGCCGCGCAGCCGGCCCCGGCGGGCACCCCCGACGAGGGCCGCCCGCCCCGCTCCCGCCACGGCTTACGCGCCCTGCTCGTGCGCCTGCATTTCTACGCCGGCGTGTTCGTCGCGCCGTTCCTGTTCGTCGCCGCCCTGACCGGCCTGCTCTACGCCTTCACCCCCCAGTTCGACCAGCTGCTGCACGGCGACCTCCTCACCGTCGAGCGGGTCGCCGGCACCCCGCGGCCCCTGGCCGAGCAGATCGAGGCGGCCAGGGCCGCCCACCCCGAGGGCGCCCTCGCGTCGGTGGTCACCCCGCCGGGCCCCGAGGACACCACCCGCGTCGTCTTCTCGCTGCCGGAGCTGGGGGACAAGCAGCACACCGTGTTCGTCGACCCCTACACGGCGGGCGTGCGGGGCGAGCTGACCACCTGGTGGGGCGCCACCCCGCTCACCACCTGGCTCGACGACTTCCACCGCAGTCTCCACCTCGGGGAGCGGGGCACGCTCTACTCGGAACTCGCCGCCAGCTGGCTGTGGGTCGTGGCGGCCGGAGGCCTGGTGCTGTGGATCGGCAGGAGCCGGGGACGGCGTGCCGCCACGGCACGCGGCGTCCTGCTCCCCGACCGCAGGGTTACCGGCGTCCGCCGGACGCGGAGCCTGCACGCCGCGACCGGTGTCTGGCTGGCGCTCGGCCTGTTCTTCCTCAGCGCCACCGGCCTGACCTGGTCGCAGTACGCGGGCACCCGGTTCGACCAGGCGGTCGACGCCGTCCGGGGACAGGCACCGGTGCTCGACACCCGCCTGCCCGGCGCGGAGCCGGACCGGGGCGGCGGCGGGCACGCCGGCCACGGCGGGGGCAGCGGCGGCGCCGCCACGGCCGGCCCGGCGGACTTCGGCGCCGCGTTGCGCACGGCCCGGGACGCGGGTCTCGACGGCACCGTGGTGGTGACCCCGCCGGCGGGCGAGGGCACGGCCTGGACGGTGGCCCAGAGCGACGACGTCTGGCCGGTGCGCTACGACAGCGTCGCCGTGGACGCCGCCGCGGGCGAGGTGACCGACCGCACCCGCTGGGCCGATCACCCGCTCGCCGCGAAGCTGAGCAAACTCGGGGTCCAGGCGCACATGGGCGTGCTCTTCGGCATCGTCAACCAGAAGGTGCTCGCGGCGGTCGCCGTCGGCCTGATGTGCGTGATGTTCTGGGGCTACCGCATGTGGTGGCAGCGGCGGCCCACCCGTGACGACGGCCGGGCGGCCTTCGGGAGGCCGCCGGCCCGGGGCGCCTGGCGGAGCCTGCCGCTGCCGGTGCTCCTCGTCGGGGCGCCGGCCGTGGCGGCCGTCGGCTGGGCACTGCCCCTGCTCGGCGTCACCCTGGCCGCGTTCCTCGCCGTGGACCTCGCGGTGGGCGCGTTCCGCGGACGACGCGCCTGACGCGCCTGACGCCTGAGGGGAGCGCGGGGCCCGTCGGCCCCGCGCTCCCGTTGGACTGTTCGGCAGCCGTTCCCCGAATGCCCGGCATGGCGAATGGCCATCGGGGGCGGCGGTCACTCCAATGGTGGGGGAGCGTTCCCCGGCATCGAGTGAGGCTGCAGGCGGGTGAGTACGAGTTCGCGGAGTGAGGAGGCGTCCCCGGCCGGCCGGCCGGTGGTGTTCCTCCTCGACGAGCACGGCACCGTGCGGCGGTGCGGCGGGGCCGTGACGGACCTCCTCGGCCTCGGCGCCGGGGAGATCGAGGGGCGACCGTGGAGCGAGGTCTGCGCCGTCGAGCCGTCCCCGGGCGACGGACCGGACGGGCCGGGGGACCGGCAGCGCTCCCTCGTCCTGCGGCACCGGGACGGCACGCCGGTCGAGGCGGACGCCGAGGTCGTGCCGCTGCCGCCCGGAGGCCCTTCCGGGCGACTGGTGCTCCTCACCGCCGCCGGACCGCGCGGAGCGCGGACCCACGCGGTACTGCGGGGTGTGTTCGCGCAGGAAGCGGCGGGGCTGGTCGTCGACGCACCCGGTCCGGGAGGCCGGGTGCTCCTCAGCCCCGCCTTCTTCGGACTGGACCAACCCCTCGGCGGAGATCCGTGGGAAGGGCGGCTCGAGGACGTCCTGGAGGCCGACGACGCCGCGCGACTGGACGCCTGCCTGCGACGGGTGCGGGAGACGGGTGAGCCCTTCGCCGACCCGACGGTCCCGGCCCGGGGGCGCGGCCTGCCCGGGAGGGAACGGATCGTCGCGGTGTCGGCGTTCCCCCTGGAGGACCACCGCGACGGTACCCACGGGGCCGCCGCGCTGCTCGTCGACGTCACCGGGCGGAACGCCGACCAGCGGGAGCTCACCCTCCTGCACGCCTCGGCCCGCCGGCTGGGCAGGTCGCTGGACGTGACCGGCGCCGCGCAGGAGGTCGTGCGGCTCCTGGTGGAGGAGGGCTTCGCGGACCTCGCCTGCGTGGACCTGACGGACCCGGTCCGCCACGGCGGGGACGCCGGCACCTTCGTCCCCGGCACACCGCTGCACCGGGTCGCGGTCGCCTCCGAGGACGGCAGCTGGCCCTCCGACATCCACCAGCTGGGGGACCGGGTGCGGGCGAGGGACGTGGAGTCCGAGGCGATCGGAGGCGGAGGCACGGCGGTCGTGCCCGACCTGGCCTTGCTGCGACGGCGGCTCGACTCCGACCCCGAACGGGTGCGGCTGCTCTTCCCGGCCGAAGCCGCCTCGGCCCTCTTCGTCCCGCTGTTCGCCCGCGGCCACGTGCTGGGAGTCCTCAGCGCGTGGCGCCGGGAGGGCCGCACGCCCTACGGCGACGGCGACGTCCCGCAGGTCGACGCCATCGCGTCACGGACGGCGCTGAGCCTGGACAGCGCCCGCCGCTACACCCGCGAACGCCGTACGGTCGAGGAACTCCAGCGGAGCCTGCTGCCCCCGCCGGTGAGCCGGACCACGGCCGCCCGGAGCTCGGGGGTCCTCGTGCCGGCCGGCAGCGCGGAGGGCAGCGGCGGGAGCTGGTTCGACGTGATCCGGCTGTCCGGCGCCCGGACGGCGTTCGTGGTCGGCCGGGTCGCCGGACACGGAGTGCACGCCGCCGGCGCCATGGGCCGGCTGCGCTCGGCGGTGCAGACCCTGGCGGACGTGGACCTGCCGCCCGACGAACTCCTCGGGCACCTCAACGACCTCGTGACCCGCATGGGCGGGGACGAGGTGCACCGGCCCGCCTCCTTCTCCGGCTCGCTGAGCGCCGCGACCTGCCTGTACGCCTCCTACGACCCCGTCACCGGCCTGTGCCGCATGGCCACCGCCGGCCATCCGGCGCCGCTGCTCGCCCGGCGGAGCACCGGCGGCGTCACCCGCGTCGACGTCAGGCCCGGCCCGCCGCTCGGGAGCGGCGACCACCAGCCGTTCGAGGCGGCGCAGCTGAGCCTGGAGCCCGGCGACGTCCTCGCCTTCCACAGCGGCCCGTCGGACGCCGCTCCCTCCGACGACGCCGGGGACCTGCGCCTCGTCGCGGAAAGCGCCCGCGCCGCCGCCGCCGACGACGAGCCCCTGGAGGACGTCACCGGCCGGCTCCTGCACCAGCTGCGCGCCCGGCCCCGCGCCGAGGACCTGACCCTCCTGCTGGCCAGGGTCGACCGGCTGCCGGAGGAGGACTTCGCCTGCTGGAAGCTGCCCGCCGACCCCGACCAGGTCGTCCGCGTCCGCGGTCTCGTCACGTCCCAGCTGGCCCGGTGGGGGCTGGAGGAGGCCTCCTTCACCACCGAACTGATCGTCAGCGAGCTGGTCACCAACGCGATCCGGTACGCGGGCGGGCCGATCGGCGTGCGCCTGGTCAAGGACGAACGCCTGATCTGCGAGGTGTCGGACCCCAGCCAGTCGCAGCCCCACCTGCGCCGGGCGCGCCTGTCCGACGAGGGCGGCCGCGGCCTCTTCCTCGTCGCCCAGATGACCGACCGGTGGGGCAGCCGCTACACGCCCGAGGGCAAGACCATCTGGACCGAGCAGACGCTCGCTCCGCCCGAGGCGCCGCCTCCCTGACGGACCGCCGGCCGGCGGGGGCGGCGGCCGTCCGGCGCGCCCGGACGGCGCACGGCGCGGGCGCACGGTGTGGTCAGCGGGGTGCGGCCGCCTCGCCGCCGTGGTGCGCCGGGTCCGGGCCGGTGTCGTGCGCCAGGGCGTTGACCGCCGCCGCGAAGAGGCGGGGCAGGCGTTGCGCCGCGGGGACGATCAGCGAGCCCAGCACGGGACGGCGGCGCGCCGCCGTCAGCAGCTCCGTCAGGTACCGGTGGCGGCGCGTCGCCCGCTTCCAGTCCGCCTCGTAGCGCTCCGGCGTGCCGCGGCACAGGTTGCGCACCAGGGCCTCGGCCCCGGCGAGCGCCAGGAAGACGCCCTCGCCGGTCAGCGCGTCGATGTAGCCCGCCGCGTCGCCGACCAGCAGCACCCGCCCGTGGCGCCGGGTGCGGGACCGCCGGCGCAGGGGCCCCGCGCCGCGTACCGCGGTGACCGCGGCGCGCGGCGGCAGCAGGTCGAGCAGGTGCGGGAAGCCGGCCATCTGGGCGTCGAAGGGGGCACGCCGGCCGGTGAGCAGCGAGAGGCCGACCAGCCGCCGGCCGAGCGGGGTGACGTAGGCCTCCGCGTGAGGCCCCCAGTGCACCTCGACGGCCGAGGTCCACGGAGCGACGGCGTAGTGGCGGCGCAGCCCGTACCGGGGCGGCGCGCCGGTGCTCACATCGAGGCCCAGGGAACGCCGCAGCGGTGAGTGCAGGCCGTCGGCGGCGGCCAGCCAGCGGGCCCGCAGCCCGGTGTCCGGCAGGGTCACGCCCGTCGCGTCCTGGTGCACGTCGCTCACGCGGACCGGCAGCACCGGCACGCCGGCGTCGAGGACGGCGCGGTGCAGCGCCTCGTGGAGCTCGGTGCGGCGGACGCCCAGTCCGCCCCCGTCGCGGAAACCCGCGTGGCTGCGGTGTTCCCCCTGCACGTAGCGGATGCCGGTGAGCGGCTGCCCCGGCACGTGCAGGCCCAGCCGGCCCAGGGCGCGCACGGCCCCCGGCATCAGGCCCTCCCCGCAGGCCTTGTCGATGGGGGCGGGGCGGGGTTCGGCCACGACGACGTCGAGGCCGGCGCGCGCCGCGTGCAGCGCGGTGGCCAGCCCGGCCGGCCCGCCCCCGGCGACCACCAGGTCGTGGCGGCGGCCGCTCACGCCGGCGCGGCGGAGGCGAGGGCCGCGTTCTCGCAGCGCACCCGGACCGCCAGCAGCAGGGCGTTGGCCGCCGAGAACACCACCGCGGTCACCCACGCGGTGTGCACCAAGGGCAGGGCGGCCACCTCCACGACGACGACCGCGTAGTTCGGGTGGTGCAGGAACCGGTACGGACCGGTGCGCACCAGCGGCGCACCGGGGAGGACGACGACCCGGGTGGTCCAGCGGGGACCGAGGGTGCTCATGCACCACAGGCGCACCGCCTGCGCCAGGAGCACGAGCGCCAGCATCGGCCAGCCCAGGGCGGGCAGGAACGGCCGGTGCAGGAGCACCGGCTCCGCCAGGCAGCACACCAGCAGGCCGGAGTGGAGCGCGACCATGGCCGGGTAGTGT
This sequence comes from Streptomyces fragilis, assembly GCF_003112515.1. Lineage (GTDB taxonomy): Bacteria > Actinomycetota > Actinomycetes > Streptomycetales > Streptomycetaceae > Streptomyces > Streptomyces fragilis. The sequence continues at coordinate 864,654 of NZ_BEVZ01000002.1, forward strand.
CCCCGGCCGTGCTCCACCCCGTCACGCGTGCGGGCCCACGCGGCGTTGCGCCGGGTGCGGACCAGTTCGGCCAGCCGCTGGCAGACGGCGGCGAGGAGCAGCAGGGCGTACCAGGTCATGTACGGTCCTCACCAGCGCAGAAGGACGAGTTCGGAGCAGAAGCCGGGACCCATGGCCATGAGCAGTCCCCAGGTGCCGGGCTCCGGGCGGCCGGCGTCCCGGAGACCCTGCAGGATGTGCAGGACGGAGGCGGAGGAGAGGTTGCCGACCCTGGCCAGCGACGACCACGAGGCGGCGAGGGCGTCCGCCGGCAGGCCGAGCGTCTCGGTCAGCGTGGCCAGGACCTTGGGCCCGCCCGGATGGCACACCCAGGTCCCGATGTCCGCGGGGGCCAGCCCCTGCTCGGCGAGGAAGGCGCGCACCCCGGCGCCGAGGTGGCCGCGGACGAGGTCCGGGATCCCGGCGTCGATCACGACACGGAACCCGGCGGCCCCCACGTCCCACCCCAGGAGCCGTTCGGTGCCCGGATAGAGGTGGCTGCGGGCCGCCACGACGGCGGGGCCCGCCCGCCGGCCCTGTGCCGCCGAGCCGGCGCAGGCGGCGCCCCGGGCGACCAGGGCCGCCGCGCCGTCGCCGAACAGCGCGCCGGCCACCAGGTTGGCCGCCGAGTCGTCGCGCCGCTGCAGGGTCAGCGAGCACAGCTCGACGCTGAGCAGTACGGCCGTGTCCTCGGGATGGCCGCGCAGATAGTCGTGGATCCGGGCGAGACCGGCGGCCCCCGCCGCACACCCCAGCCCGAAGACCGGCAGTCGCTTGACGTCGGGTCTCAGCCCGAGACGGCCCGCCGTCCGGGCGTCCAGGGAGGGGGCGGCGACGCCCGTGATGGAGGTGCACAGCAGGAGGTCGACGTCCACGGGCCGCAGGCCGGCCTGCCGCAGGGCGCCCGCGACGGCCTCCGCGCCCATCCGCGTGCCCGCGGCCAGCCAGGCGTCGTTGCTCTCCCCGAAGTCGGCGAGCCCGGCGTACCGCTCGATCGGCAGGGCGAGGTGGCGTGTGCGCACGCCGGACGACCGGTGCAGGCGCCGCAGCAGGGCGCGGTCGGCGCCCGGCGCCAGGCACAGGTCGCCGATCGCCTCGGTGAGGTCCTCCTGCGCGTAGACGTGCGGCGGCAGGACGGTGTGCACACCGGCGACCGTGGTCACCGCACCGGTCCGGCCGACCGGGCGGGTTGCGCCGTCGGGGGAGGCGGAGGCGTCGGTGATCGCGGAGACCGGCATGTCGGTGATGCCTTCCACGGGGCGCCTGGCCTATTGCTTCTCCTCGTGACATTCCACCCGTCCGAACCCCTGCCGCCCCTTCCCCTGGTGCCGCGCCGCGTCGCGCTGTGGCGGCTGCTGCTGCGGGCGAGCCACCCGGAGCCCGCCTTCGCCGTGACGGCGTTCGCCGCCGCGCTGGCGGTGACGGCCGGCCGCGGGGCGGTGGGTGCGGCGGCGGTGGCCGCGGCCGTGTTCGCCGGCCAGTTGTCCGTGGGGTGGTGCAACGACGCCCTCGACGCGGGACGGGACAGGGACAGCGGGCGTCGCGACAAACCGGTCGCGGCGGGGGAGCTGTCGCCCCGGACGGCGGGCCTCGCGGCGGTGGCCGCCTTCGCGCTGTGCGTGCCGCTGTCCCTGCTCGGCGGGGCGGTCGCCGGCGCGGTCCACCTGACGGGCGTCGTCTCCGCCTGGACGTACAACCTGCTGCTGAAGCGCACGGTCCTCTCGCCCCTGCCCTACGCCGTCTCCTTCGGGGCCCTGCCGGCCTTCGTGACCCTGGGCCCGCCGGACCCCGCGCCGCCCGCCTGGTGGGCGACGGCCGCGGCGGCGCTCCTGGGCCTCGGGGCCCACGTGGCGAACGTCCTGCCCGACATCGAGGACGATCTCGCCGCCGGGGTGCGCGGGCTGCCCCAGCGGCTGGGCCGCCCGGTCTGCCGGTGGGTGGCCCCCACGCTGATGCTCGCCGCCGTGGCGGTGCTGACCGCGGGGCCGCCCGGTGCGGCCGGCCCCTGGGTGTGGGCGCCGGCCGCGACGGCCGCGGTCGTCGCGTTCGCCGGCACGGCCGCACCGGCGGGCACCGGCAGCAGGCGGCCGTTCCGCGCGGCGATGGCCGTGGCCGCCGTCGCCGTCCTGCAACTCCTCCTGCGGGGCGCGGACATGACATGACCCCCTCCGGGCGCGGGACGGATCCTGGCCCACCCGCCACGCGGGGCGGATGCCCTCGGCCCCGCCCGGGGCGGGCGGCGCCGCCGTGAGGCGTGGGGCTGAAACCCGGGCCGTGGTGGTGATGACCTGGCGTCGGTGGGGAACGAGGTCCCTGACCCAGGGAGGCTGTCGTGGCGCGTGACCGGATCAGGCTGGCCGATGTCCTGGCAGAGGCCGAGGCCGCCGCACCGGTGCGCTCCCTGGACGTCGTGGCGCACGACCTGCGGGAGCGGTTCGACGCGCGGTACGTGTCGTTCCTGTTCGTCGACGTGGTCGGCAGACGTCTGCTCAGGGTCCACGAGGAGCGCGCGACGCCGCGGGAACGGGGCGCCGATCAGGTCCCCCTGGCCGGCAGCCCCTACGACCAGGTCCTGCGCAGCCAGAAGGTGGTGCGGACCTCGGCGGGTGCGCAGGGACAGCGGGTGCTGGCCCCCGTCACCAATCGCGGGGACGCCATCGGGGTCCTGGAGCTCTATGTCACCGAGGTCACGCAGGACGTGCTGGAGCAGATCGCGGAGGCGGCGCACGCGCTGGCGTACATCATGGTCACCGACCGCCGCTTCACCGACCTCTACCACTGGGGCAACCGCACCGCCACGGTCTCCCTGGCCGCGGAGATCCAGCGCCAGCTCCTGCCCTCGGCGCCTTCCTGCGAAGCCCCCCAGTTCACCCTGGCCGGCGCCCTGGTCCCCGCCTCCGACATCGCCGGTGACACCTATGACTACAGCCTCGACCGCGACACCCTGCACCTGTCCGTCACCGACGCCATGGGGCACGACGTCGACGCCTCCCTCATCGCCACCCTCCTCGTCAACGCCTCACGGGGGGCCCGCCGCGCGGGCGCCGACCTCGCCGAACAGGCGCGCCGGGCCCACCGGGCGCTCCTGGAGCACGGCCGCCAGGCGTTCGCCACCGGCCAGCTCCTGCGCGTCGCCCTGGACGGCACCGGCGCGCAGCTCGTCAACGCCGGCCACCCCTGGCCGCTGCTGTTGCGCGACGGCGAGCCGCAGGAGGTCAAGCCGCACGTCGACCTGCCCTTCGGCGTCCTCGCGCAGGGGCCGTACCAGGTGCAGGACCTGGACCTGCGTCCGGGTGACCGCCTCGTGCTCTACACCGACGGCATGCAGGAACGGCAGGCGGCAGCCGTCGACCTGCCCGGGCTCCTCCGTGACACCCGGGCCGAACACCCCCGGGAGGCCGTGCGCGCCATGGTCACCGCGGTGAGCGGCGTGTGCGGCGGGCAGGTCGAGGACGACGCCACGGTCCTGTGCCTGGACTGGCACGGCCCCGCGGGGGAGCCCGCCGCACCGTCACCGGACGCCTGAGCGGCGCGCCGTCCGCGGTCCGCGCCCGGAGGACCGCCCGTCGCCATCGCCCGTCGCTCGTCGCTCGCCGTGGGGCGGCAGGAAGCGGACAATGGGGGAGAGGCACCCTGACCTCTCCCGTCTCCCCACGGCCCGCCGTCCCGACGGGCGGAACCCGGTCACCACCTCCGTCGCGGGACACGCACGGAGCGGGGAGCCCGAGGCCGGCCACGACAGGAGGGCGGACGATGACCAGCACGAGGCGGCACGGCGAGGCCGACCGCGCACCGGCACGGTGTCGCGCGGTCACCGGTCGGCACGACCGGGCGGGCAGGCGGCCTCCGCCGTGATCGGCCGGGCCGAGGCGGCGTTGTCGTGGGTGCGGATGGTCCAGGCCAGTCACACCGCCACCTTCGAGCAGATTCCGGACCTGATCGTCAAGCACGCCGCCGGTGTCGGGCTGCACGACACGGCCGTCTTCGTCGTCGACGTCCGGGAGACGGTGCTGCGCCGGGTGACCGGCGTGGGGCCGGACGCGGGGCAGGGCGGGCAGGAGTACCCCATCGGCGGAAGCCTGCCCGGTCACGCCTTCCAGCGCGTGGAGGTGCTGCCCGAGCCGTCGGCGGGAGTTTCCCCGGGCCGGCGGCGCCGCTGGTGGGTGGCCGTGACCGACGGAGTGGAGCGCCTGGGCGTCCTGCGCACCGACACCGACACGGACACCGACGACGAGCAGACCCGCACCGTCCTCCGCGACCTCGCGTCGACGACGGCTCTGCTCCTGATCAGCAAGCGGTCCTTCAGCGACTCCTACGCACGTCTGGTGCGCACCTCGCCGATGAACGTCGCCGCGGAAATGCAGTGGAACCTCACTCCGCCGGCCGCGTACGCCGGTCAGGACATCACCGTCGGCGCCGTGGCCGAACCCGCGTACGAGATCGGCGGCGACGCCTTCGACTACGCGGTGAGCGGTGACGTGCTCAGCCTGAGCGTCTTCGACGCCATGGGGCACGACACCACCGCGGGCATCACCGCGAACGTGGCCGTCGCCGCGTGCCGCAACGCCCGCCGTCAGGGAGCGTCGCTGACCGAGACCGGTGAGCAGGTCGAACGCGTGCTGCTGGAACAGTTCGGCGGAATCCGCTACGTCACCGGCATCATGGCCCACCTGGAGATGCGGACCGGGCGGCTGACCTGGATCAACCGTGGGCACCATCTGCCGATCCTGATCCGGGGCAACCGGTGGACGACCGAGCTGACCTGCCCGCCCGCCGGGCCGATGGGAACCGACCTCGGTCTGCCGGTGACCGAGTGCGCCGAGTCGCTGGAGCCCGGCGACCGCCTGCTGCTGTACACCGACGGAGTCGTCGAGGCGCGGGACTCCAGGGGCAGGGAGTTCGGCAAGGACCGGTTCGTCGACTTCGTCCGGCGGCATCATTCGGGCCGGCACACCCTGCACGAGACGCTGCGCAGGCTGATGGCGGCCGTCATGGAGCACAACGACGGGCAGATCGACGACGACGCGACGGTCCTGCTGGCGGAATGGCGCAGCGGACGGCAGGACGCGCTCACGCCGTGAAACCGGGCGTCAGCCGACGGGTGGCCGACGCCCGGCTTCCCGAGGGGCTCATGAACCGCGGTGCACGGTCAGGAGCCGCTCGGCGGACGGTTGGTGAGGGGTCCGGTCAGGTGCGGGTCCAGCGCTGGTTGCTGCCGCCGGAGCAGGAGTAGAGCTGGATCAGGGTGCCGTTGCCGGTGCCGGCGCCGACGGCGTCGAGGCACAGGCCGGACTGGACGCCGACGATCGATCCGTCGGAGTTGAGGCGCCACTTCTGGTTGTCGCCGCCCCAGCAGCTGTAGATCTGGACCCTGGTGCCGTTGCCGGTGCCGCCGGCGTCCAGGCACTTGTTGCCGTAGACCCTGAGCTCACCGGCCGCGGTGTACGACCACTGCTGGTTGGTGCCGTTGTTGCAGTCCCACAGCTGGACCTGGGTGCCGTCGGTGGTGCTGGAGTTGGGCACGTCCAGGCAGCGGCCCGAACCGACGCCCTTGACCTGGCCGGATCCGCCGGGGGAAGTGGGGGTCGGCGTCGGGTCGGGGTTGGAGGTGCCGTTGTTGAGGGCGTTGAGGACGGCGGTGTAGGCGGCCTTCTTGCTGCCGTCGTTGTTGAAGAGCAGCGGGGTGTCCCCGGACCGCCAGGAGTCGCTGTCGCGCACGCCCCAGACGGTGATGCCCAGGCAGCGCGAGACGGCCAGGCAGTCGTTCACCACGGCGGCGTAGGTCGTGGGCGAGGCGCCCTGGATGTCGAGTTCGGTGATCGCCACGTCGACGCCGAGGGCGGCGAAGTTCTGCAGGGTGGTGCGGAAGTTGCTGTTGTAGGGGCTGCCGCTGTTGAAGTGCGACTGGAAGCCGACGCAGTCGATCGGCACGCCGCGCTGCTTGAAGTCCTTGACCATGTTGTACATGGCCTGGGTCTTGGCCCAGGTCCAGTTCTCGACGTTGTAGTCGTTGTAGCAGAGCTTGGCGGCCGGGTCGGCGGCCCGCGCGGTGCGGAAGGCCACCTCGATCCAGTCGTTGCCGGTGCGCTGCAGGTTGGAGTCGCGCCGCGCTCCGGAGTTGCCGTCCTGGAAGGCCTCGTTCACGACGTCCCACTGGGCGATCCTGCCCTTGTAGTGGCCCATCACGCCGTTGATGTGGTCGATCATCGCCTGGCGCAGGGTGCTGCCGCTGAGGTTCTGCATCCAGCTCGGCTGCTGGGAGTGCCAGGCCAGGGTGTGGCCGCGCACCTGCTTGCCGTTCTGCACCGCCCAGTTGAAGACGCGGTCGGCGGAGGTGAAGTTGAACTGACCGCGCTGCGGCTCGGTCGCGTCGATCTTCATCTCGTTCTCGGCCGTCACCATGTTGAACTCACGGTTCGCGATCGACGTGTACGTCGAGTCGCCCAGCCGGCCCGAGGCGATCGCGGTGCCGAAGTACCGGCCGCTCTGCTTCGCGGCGGCGCCGAGCGTGTTCTCGGCGGCGCCCGCGTCCGGCGGTCCGATCAGTGCGAGGGACGCACCGAGGACACCGACGAGCAGCGCCAGTAACAGACCGCGTAACTTCGTGCGGACGTGGGGTCTGGGAAGGGCGTACGAGCCCATGACTCTACCTCCGGGTAGACATCGGGGATGGGGGAGGGGGAAGGTCGGGGATGCGCCGCCCGGCGGGGTCGGCCGCGCCGGGCGCTCCGGATCAGTAGCCGTAGATCATCTTGTAGGCGACCTCGGGGAGGAACTGCCCGGCCGAGGAGCCCGCTCCGACGCCGCAGTTCCCGTCGGACTCACCCGGCGTCTTGATCCACAGCAGCATCTCGGCGCCCCCGCCCAGTCGGGTGGGCGTGCCGATCCGGCGGCCGGAGGGGTTGCACCACTGGCCGTTGGAACCGTTGCCGTTGCGGCTGGTGTCCACCACGAACGGCTTGGTGTAGCCGTAGCGCGAACTCAGCGCGCTGTTCACGGCGTTGGCGTAGGCCGTGTTCTGTGCCGTGGTGAAGTAGTTGGAGACGTTCAGCGAGAAGCCGTGGGCCTGCCGCAGGCCGGCCTCGTGGAGACGGCGGGCCATGGTGGCGGCGTCGGTCCAGCCCGGGTTGCCCGCGTCGAGGTAGGTCCAGGTGTTGGGGGCCTGGCGGCTGAACTCGTTGAGGGCTCCGGTGAGCATCGCCTCGCGCTCGTCGATCTGGGCCTGCGTCATGCACCCGTAGTCCCCGAGGGAGTCCGGTTCCAGGATGACGACGGCCGGCCGGCTGCCGATCCCCCCGGCGAACTGGGCCACCCAGCTCGCGTAGGCCGACGGCGAGGAGGCTCCGCCCGCCGAGTGCCCGCCGCAGTAGTCGCGGTTGTAGACGTTGTACGCGACCAGGATGGGCAGCTTGTCCCGGCTGTCCGCGGCGCCCACGTACGCCCCGGTGGCGGTGCCGATGGTGCCGCTCCAGGCACCGAACCAGCGGGCCATGGGCGTGTTGGCTATCGAGGCGTTGATCGCCGCGGACCGGCCGTCGCCGGGGTTCGCGGCGGTCCACCGCTTGGCGCTGGAGTCGGGGTCCACGTAGAAACCGCTGGTCATGGTGGTCGGGTCGGCCGCGTGGGCGGAGGGTGCGGCGGCGATCGCGAGCGGCAGGGCGAAGAAGGCTGCCACCAGGGTGCGGAGTCTGCGGCGCATGTCGGTACCTCGGATTTCCTGGCAGTGATGCGCCGCCGGCCTCGTCCCGGGCGTGCGGCGCGCTGAAGGAAGTGCGGTGGTGCGGCGTCCCCGCACGGTGCGGTCTTCCGGAGGGACGACAGGGGCAGGAGTGCGACCTGGATGGGCGGGAGCGCTCCCACTGGAAGCGCTTCCAGCCATGAGATCGGGGATGCCATCGGTATGGTTGATGCGTTCCGCTTGCCCTGTCAAGGGTCCGGAAGCGAGCAGCGGCCCCACCGGCGGGGAGGGGCCCGCCCGTGTCTGGAAGCGCTCCCATCCCCCGGCCGGATATCGCTCCGGTCGTGTCCGTGACGTCCTCACCCCGGGGTCGGCCCCGCCCCTGCTGGTGAGGCGGCGGCATGGGCGAGGATGGAGGCCGTCCGGTCGACAGGAGAGGATCGCGCCACATGGCACAGGATGCGCCCCGCCGGCAGCCGACGCTCGACCAGGTGGCCGAACTGGCAGGCGTCTCCCGCTCGGTGGCCTCTCGCGCCCTCAACAACGCGCCGCACGTCAGCCGGCTCAAACGCGAGGCGGTCGAACGGGCCGTGCGGCGCCTCGGGTACGTGCCCAACTCGACCGCCCGGGCGCTGGCCACCCGGCAGACGGGTGCGGCCGCCCTGGTCGTCTCCGGGGAGGACCCGTCGATCTTCGCCGACCCGTTCTTCGCCCAGGTGATCGTCGGGGCGTCGGCCGCCCTGGAGGAGGCCGACCTGCACCTGATGCTGTGTCTGGCCGCCTCCGACCGGGGCCGCAGGAGGGTGGAGGAGCTCCTGCGCTCCAACGGCGCGGACGGCGTGATGCTGATGGCGCTGCGCGAGGACGACCCACTCGCCCGGATGGCCGAGGAGGCGACGATGCCCGTCGTGTTCGGCGGGCGGCCGGTCGGTGCGGTTCCGCGCTGGTACGTGGACGTCGACAACGCCGGGGGAGCGCGCGAGGCGACCGAATACCTGATCTCGCTCGGCCGGACAAGGGTGGCCGCGCTCTGCGGGCGGCTGGACACCGAAGCCGGACGCACCCGGTACCGCGGGTACCGGGACGCCATGCTGGCGGCCGGCCTCGACCCCTTCCCGCCCCGGGAGGGGGACTTCACCGAGAGCAGCGGCGCCGCCGCCATGGCCGCGCTGCTCACGGACCGCCCGGACGTCGACGCGGTGTTCGCCGCCAACGACAACATGGGGGTGGGAGCGCTGCGCGTGCTGCGCGGGGCAGGCCGAAGGGTCCCGGACGACGTCGCGGTGGTGGGCTTCGACGACCTGGCCGTCGCCCAGGTGTCGGACCCGCCGCTCACCACCGTCCACCAGCCCATACAGGCCCTCGGGCGGGAGACGGCGCGCATGCTCGCCGCTCTCGTCAACGGGCAGAACCCCACCGCGCTGATCCTGCCCACCCGGCTGGTCGTCCGCGCCAGCGCCTGAGCCGCGAGGGTGTTAGCGATAACAATCAGCCCCGAGGCGGTCCGTCGATCACCCGCCCCGGCGAAGCCCGAGGCCCTGGCAGGGTGACCTCGTGTGCGGAGGCGGCGGAGCCCGAGCGTTTCACCGCGCGCGGCCGACGCCTGCGACGGCGACCGTCCGGCACCGGCTCTCCGTGGCTCGAGGGGTAGCGAAAGGCCTGTTCAGCGGCGTGCCACGGTGCCTCGGGTGCGCTCGGAGGCGGTGGGCCCGCGGTGTGCCGTCGGCGGCGGCCAGGGTGTCCTCCAGCCGGCCCGGCAGAGATTTCTGGTGCACGGGCCTGGCTGACGCCTGGTGTTAGCGGTAACAATCGACCCGTCAGGTTCCCACCGCTCGACCTGACTTGGTGACACTCGACATCCTTCGCGGGATGGGGGCACGGTGTGATCGAGTCGCTCGGGCACTCGGTTGCGTCCGTTCGGGCCAGGTCACGCACCGGATCGCGTCGTCCGGCACGGACGCGGTCCCGACCGGCGTCCGTGCGGCTCGCGGGCGGGTCGCCCGGAGGTCTCGCGGGACCGGAAGCCGCCACGGGGCGGCCCGGTGCGTGGACCGGCGCCGACCACACCACATCGACAGTCCGGACGGCCTCCGGTGAAGCCGTCCGGAATCGCTCGCCAAGATGAGGAAATTGCCATGCCCAGGACAAGTTCCAGCCCCAGGCGGCTGCCGGCGGTGTTCTCCGCCGCGGTCGCGGTACTCGCCGCGCTGGCGGCGATGCTGGTGGCCGACCCGGCCCAGGCGGCCAGCAGCGGCGCCTTGCGTCACGCCGCCTCCGGACGCTGTCTCGACCTGCCGAACTCCGACACCACCAACGGCGTGTCCCTGCAGATCTGGGACTGCTCCGGCAAGTCGAACCAGCAGTGGACGCTGACGGACAGCAACCAGCTGACCGTGCTCGGCCGCTGCCTGGACGTTCCGGGCCACTCCACCACGGCCGGCGTCCAGCTGCAGATCTATGCGTGCAGCGGTGGCGCGAACCAGCAGTGGCGGGTGAACTCCGACGGCACGATCGTCGGCGTGGAGTCCGGACTGTGCCTGGACGCGAAGGACAACGGCACGGCCAACGGCACCAAGGTGCAGCTGTGGACGTGCACCGGCAGCAACAACCAGAAGTGGAGCGGTCTGACCGGTGGCGGGTCGACCCCGACGACGCCCCCGCCGACCGGCGGCGCCTGTGCGCTTCCGTCGACGTACCGGTGGTCCTCGACGGGTGCGCTGGCGCAGCCGAAGAACGGATGGGTGTCGCTGAAGGACTTCACCGCCGTGAAGCACAACGGCAAGTTCCTGGTCTACGGGTCCTACTCGACGGGGTCCACCTACGGCTCGATGGCATTCAGTCCGTTCACGAACCCGTCCGACATGGCGTCGGCCGGCCAGAACGGAATGAGCCAGGCGGCGGTCGCGCCGACGCTCTTCTACTTCGCGCCCAAGAACATCTGGGTGCTGGCGTACCAGTGGGGTTCGGCGGCCTTCATGTACCGCACGTCCAGCGACCCCACCAACGTCAACGGCTGGTCCTCGCCGCAGGCGCTGTTCACCGGCAGCATCTCCGGCTCCGACACCGGTCCGATCGACCAGACGCTGATCGCCGACGGCCAGAACATGTACCTGTTCTTCGCCGGTGACAACGGGAAGATCTACCGGGCGAGCATGCCGATCGGGAACTTCCCCGGCAACTTCGGCTCGTCGTACACGACCATCATGAGCGACACCAAGGCCAACCTGTTCGAGGCCGTCCAGGTGTACAAGGTGCAGGGCCAGAACCAGTACCTCATGATCGTCGAGGCGATGGGCGCCAACGGCCGCTACTTCCGCTCCTTCACGTCCTCCAGCCTGAGCGGCTCGTGGACCCCGCAGGCCGCCAGCGAGAGCAACCCCTTCGCGGGCAAGGCCAACAGCGGCGCCACCTGGACCAACGACATCAGCCACGGTGACCTGGTCCGCAGCAACCCCGACCAGACCATGACCATCGACCCCTGCAACCTCCAGCTCCTCTACCAGGGCAAGGCCCCGAACTCGGGCGGCGACTACAACGCCCTCCCGTACCGGCCGGGCATCCTCACCCTGCAGCGCTGACCCGCACCACATCGGGGAACCCCGGCCGCACGTCGGCCGGGGTTCCCCCTTGCGTGCGGGCATGCGGGCATGCGGGCGTGCGGGCGTTCGGGCGACCAAGTGCCAGGAGGGCGCAGCCGGTTCGCGACCGGGCCGACCGGCCGGTAGGTTGCGGGAGTCACCGAACCAGCCGTACGCAGCCGTGCCGGGGAGCATCGTGGTCCGTCCCTTCGACGTCAACGACATCTATCCCGACGACCCGGCCGACTCGGTGCGGCTTCCCCGCCGGCGGGCCGGGGGGTCACCGCAGAGCCTCGCGGTGACGCTGCTCGCCGACTACACCCTGCGCACGCGCGCGTCCGTTCCCTCGGGGGCGATCGTGGCGCTGCTGGGCGAGTTCGGCGTCACGTCCGCCGCCGGCCGCACCGCCATCAGCCGGCTGGCCCGGCGGGGCGTGCTGGAGAGCAGCCGGCAGGGGCGGCACAGTTCCTACCGGCTCAGTGACCCCGCCGCGGTCAACCTCTCCCTCTCGGGGCATTCGATCGTCGCGTTCACCGAACAGGCCGAGAGGTGGGACGGCGCGTGGACGGTCATCTCCTTCTCGCTCCCCGAGGGCCGCAGCGCGGAGCGCCGGACACTGCGCGGACGCCTGCGCTGGCTCGGGTACGCGCCGCTGTACGACGGGCTGTGGCTGTCGCCCCGGCCGTTCACCCCGAGGGCCCGGGAGGAGCTGGCCGGGGTAGGGCCGGGGTCGCTGACGGTCTTCCGGGCCCAGCACGTGGAACTGGAGTCGGCCGCCCGGCGTGATCCGCTGGACGCCTGGGACGTCGACGCCATCGCGGAGGAGTACACGGCCTTCGTCGACCGGTGGGATCCGCTGCTCGACCGGATACGGGCCGGTGGGGTGAGCGGTGTCGAGGCCGTGTGCGCGCGCACCGAGATCATGGACACCTACCGCCGGTTCCACGTCCTCGACCCGCGGCTGCCGATGCGGTGCATGCCGCCGGGCTGGCGGAGGCAGCAGGTCAGGGACCTTTTCACGGCCGTCTACGACGGTCTCGCCGCAACCGCCCAGGAGCACGTGCGCACGGTGGCCGCGCTGCCCTCCGGAGCGGACGGCGACATCGGGGCGCACACCACCACGGACCTGCTCGCGGGAGTGTGGCTCGGCGAGTCCTGCTCGCCCAACTCCCGCTAAGCGCCGGTTGATTGACGGTTTTCTGTCCGGGGGATACGGTCATTGTTATATGAGGCATGGGGCTCTTGGGCCTCGTGGAGGCCGCCCGCGGCCCTCGGTCCTTGTCCGCGCGGGCCGCGGGCCGGTCCCCCCTCGATCGGCCGAGGCCTCGACGCTCAGCTCCATCGGCCCGCGGTTCCGCCGGCCGCAGACAGTCGCGCCCGCGTCGCGCTCCCGCGCGTGGGCGCTCCCCCCACCGCCGGCACGGTCGGCCTCGGCCGGATGCCGTACGGCGCATTCCGAGGAGTCCGCAGTGAGAAGTCCACGCAGACCGTTAACAATGCTGGCCGCCGTCGTGGTGGCGGTCGGCATCGCGCTGATCGGCCTGGTCACGGTGGCGCCCGCGCAGGCCGCGTCGCTGACCCAGGTGACCAACTTCGGCGACAACCCGGGCAACATGCAGATGCACGTCTACGTGCCGGACAGCCGTCCCGCGAAGCCGGCCGTCGTGGTCGCCATGCACGGCTGCGGCGGCACCGGCCCGAACTTCTACTCCGGCAGCGAGTTCGCCTCGCTCGCCGACCGGTACGGGTTCATCGTCGTCTACCCGACCGCGACCCAGTCGGCGGGATTCGGCAACTGCTTCGACACCTGGTCGGACGCGGCCAAGCGCCGCGGCGGCGGCAGCGACCCCGTCTCGATCATCTCGATGATCAACTACGTGAAGCAGCAGTACAACGCCGACCCGAACCAGGTCTTCGCCACCGGCAGTTCGTCCGGCGGCATGATGACCCAGCACATGCTCGCCCTCCACCCGGACGTGTTCAAGGCCGGCGCCTCCTTCATGGGTGTTCCGTTCGGCTGCTTCGCCAACGCGGCGGACTACCCGCCCGGCACGAGCAGGTGCACCGGCGGAAGCATGAACAGGACCCCCCAGCAGTGGGGTGACCTGGTGCGGCAGGCCTACCCCGGGTTCAGCGGGACGCGGCCCCGGATCCAGCTGTGGCACGGCACCAACGACACCCTCGTGCCCTACTCGCTGCTGCAGGAGAGCGTCGAGCAGTGGACCGACGTGTTCCGGCTGAGCCAGACGCCGACCTCCTCCGACACCCCGCAGCCGGGCTGGAACCGCCGGCGCTTCGCCGACCCGTCCGGCACGGTGAACGTGGAGGCGTACAGCGTCCAGGGCGCCGGTCACTCCCTGCCGTCGAGCGGGATGGCCGCACAGGCCGTCCAGTTCTTCGGCCTGACCGGCAGCACCCCGGGCCCCGGCCCGACGACCGGAAGCCCCAGCACCCCGCCGCCCGGCGGAACCGCGTGCAAGGTGACCGCCGCGGTCACCGCCTGGAACAACGGACTCACCGAGAACCTCACCATCACCAACACCGGCACCTCGGCGGTGAACGGGTGGACCCTCGCGTTCACCCTCCCCGCCGGGCAGGCCATCACCAACGGGTGGAACGCCACCTACAGGGGGACCGGCGGCCAGGTGACCGCCACCAACGTGAGCTTCAACGGCACGCTCGCGGCGGGCGGGTCCACCACGATCGGCTTCCAGGCCACGCACACCGGCAACACGGCCTCGCCGACCGGCTTCACCCTCAACGGCGCCGCCTGCACCGCGGGCTGACCGACGGCTCGACCGGACACCGCGCGGACCGGGGCATGCGAAGGGCCCCGGTCCGCCTCCCCGTGCCGTCAGACGGCCCGGGGAGGCGCGTACACCGGCAGGCGCGGGGCAGGGCGGATGCGCACGCCCGAAGCATTGACAGGTTTCCTGGCAGTCCCGACACTGACCGTCGATCAGGAAACCTGACAGTCCTCCCGGCAGGCAGCGCGAAGGAGCCCTGGCATGAAGCCCTCACCTCCCACCCCCGGCGACAGCACGCAACTGCGCCGCGCGGTGACCTCCAGCTTCCTCGGCAGCGTCATCGAGTACTACGACTTCCTGCTGTACGCGACCGCCTCCGCGGTGGTCTTCGGCGAGGTGTTCTTCTCCGACCTCGATCCGCTGGCCGGCACGGTGGCCAGCTTCGGCACCCTCGCCACCGGCTACGTCGCCCGGCCGCTGGGCGGCGTGCTGTTCGGTCACTTCGGCGACCGGCTGGGCCGCAAGAACATGCTGGTGCTGTCGATGGTCCTGATGGGCGTCGCCAGTTTCCTGATCGGTGTGCTGCCCTCCTACGCGAACGCCGGAAGCCTGGCCCCGATCGCGCTGGTCGTGCTGCGGGTGGTGCAGGGCGTCGCGGTGGGCGGTGAGTGGGGCGGGGCGGTGCTGATGTCCGCCGAACACGCCCGGAAACGGCGCGGGTTGTGGGCGAGCTTCACCAACGCGGGCGCGCCGTGCGGCATGGCGGTGTCCACGGTGGTGATGTCGGTGACCGCCTCGGCCGTGGGCGAGGCGGCGTTCCTCGCCTGGGGCTGGCGCATACCGTTCCTGCTGAGCGTCGTGCTGCTGGCCGTCGGCCTGTTCGTGCGGCTGCGGGTCACGGAGACGCCCGTCTTCACGTCGGCCGCCGCCGAGGAGGCGCCACGGCGCGCCCCGCTCCTCGAGGTGCTGCGCGACCAGCCCCGGGTGCTGCTGCTCGGCGTGGGCGTCGGCCTGAGCGCCTTCGTGGTGCAGGGCACCCTCACCACGTTCGTCATCTCCTACGCGGTACAGGCGGGCTTCGGCCGGCAGACGGTGCTGCACGCCCTCACCGTCTCGTCGACGCTCGCCGTGGCCGGCATCCTCGGCTGGTCCGCGGCCAGCGACCGGTTCGGCCGCCGGCCCGTCGTGGCCGCGGGCGCGGTGGCGGTGGCGGCCTACTCCTTCGTGCTCTTCCCGCTGATCGACAGCGGCAGCACCGCTCTGCTGGTGGTGGCCGTCGTCGTGGGGCAGTCGGTCCTGCACCCGATGATGTACGGGCCGCTGGCCGCTCTGTACGCGGAGCTGTTCGCCACCCGGAGCCGCTACACCGGGGCCTCGCTCGGCTACCAGCTCGCGGGTCTCGGGGCCGGCTTCGCGCCACTGATCTTCGCCGAGGCGCAGGCGCTCGGCGGCGGCACGACCGCCATCTCCCTGGTGATCGCCGCGTTCTGCGCGCTCACCGTGGTCTGCGTCCTGGCGCTGGGCGAGACCAGCCGCAACGAACTGGCCGCGCCCGCCGGTGCCGCGCCCGCAGGGAGCCACCCGGAGGCACGCGAGGCCGTCTGAAGCGCGTGCCCGTCCCGGGGCCGCCGCGTCACCGGGGCGGGCGCAACGCCCGCCAGGCACCGTCGAGGGACGAGCGCAAGTGGGCGCGTTCGGCCCTGCTCAGCCCCGAGAGCATCAGTTCCTCGATCGCGGCGTGGGCGTCGGTGTACTCGGCGAGGAGGCGGCGGCCCTCCTCCGTGAGGTGGACCAGCAGTTCGCGGCGGCTGGCGGGGTTGGGGGAGCGGGAGATCAGCTCACGCTGTTCCAGCGCGCGCAGCATGTCGGCCATGGCCTGGGGCGTGACGAAGGAGTCGCGGGCCAGCTGGGCCGCGGAGATGCCGCCACGCCTCTCCAGCACGGTGAGCGCCGTGTACTGCAGGGTGGTCACCCCCGAGCCGCGCAGCATCTCGTCGAGCCGCGCGCGGATGACGAGTTCCAGCCGCTTGACCGCGTACAGCAAGGACGGCGCGCGCCGGCCCTCGGCTTCCTCCACTGCTTCCCTCCCGGGTATTGACAGGAATCTTGATGGTATCAACCATGGTTGATCATCAAGGTTCCTGATGGTCTGGAGATGGTGTGACCGCAGAGAACGACCTTCCCGCATCCCTTTCGCCGGCCCGTCACGACGACATCGCGATCCTGACCCTGAACCGCCCCGCCAAGCGCAACGCCCTGGACGACGCCACCGTGCGCGGCCTCGGCCGCTTCTTCGACGCCCCGCCCCCCTGGGCGAAGGCCGTGGTGCTGGCCGCCGAGGGCGAGCACTTCTGCGCGGGCCTCGACCTGACGGAGCTCAGGGAACGGGACGCGGTGCAGGGACTGCACCACTCCCGCATGTGGCACCGGGCCTTCGAGCACATCGAGCGCGGCAGCGTGCCGGTGATCGCGGTGCTCAAGGGCGCCGTGGTGGGAGGCGGCCTGGAGCTGGCCGCCGCCGCCCACCTGAGGATCGCCGAGGACTCCGCGTTCTTCGCCCTGCCGGAGGGTGAGCGCGGCCTGTTCGTCGGCGGCGGCGCCTCCGTCCGGGTCCCGCGGCTCACCGGCGTGGCCCTGATGGCCGACATGATGCTCACCGGGCGTGCGCTGGACGCCGATCAGGGCGCCGCGGCCGGACTCGCCACCTACCGGACCGCCACGGGGGAGGGGCTGGCCAAGGCGCTCGAACTCGCCGCCCGCGTCGCCCGGAACTCGCCCGTCACCAACTACGCGGTGATCCACGCCCTGCCCAGGATCGCCGAGGCCGCGCCCGAGACCGGCCTGCTGCTCGAATCCCTGATGGCCGGTGTCGCCCAGAGCAGCCCCGAGGCCAAGGACCGGATGCACGCCTTCCTGTCCGGCAGGGCGGCCAAGGTCGCCGCCCCCGCTCCCGCTCCGACTCCCCGTCCCGCCTCCGCTCCCGCACCATCTGCCGCTCCCGCTCCCGCTCCCGCTCCCGCTCCCGCCTCCGCTTCCCGTCCTCCCTCCGCTTCCGCTTCCGCTCCTGATTCCGCTTCCGCTTCCGCTCCCGTCCTCACCTCCGTCGACGAGGAGGCATGATGAGCACCCTCCACCCTCCCCGGGAACCCGAACTCCTCCACCCGCCCGTCCCGGAGCGGGCCCGGGCCGCACGCGCCACGGATTTCCTCACCTGGCTGCGGGACCACCACAAGGCCGACCTCGCGTCCTGGGACGAACTGCGGGCCTGGTCCGTCGACTCCCTGGAGGACTTCTGGGAGTCGGTCCGGGAGTACTTCGGCGTCCGCTTCCACACCCCCGCCGAAAAGGTCCTCACCACCCGTGAGATGCCCGGCGCCCGCTGGTTCCCCGGAGCCACCCTCAACTACGCCGAGCACGCCCTCGGCCGGGCCGAGGACGCGGAGACGGTCGCCGTCGTCGCGCACTCCCAGACCAGGGAGCCCGTCGAGCTGACCTTCGCCGAACTCGCCGAACGGGTACGGCGGGTACGCGCCGGGCTGCGGCGCCTCGGCGTCGGCAGGGGCGACCGGGTCGCCGGCTACCTGCCCAACATCCCCGAGACACTGGTCGCCTACCTGGCCACCGCCAGCCTCGGCGCCGTATGGGCGGCGTGCGCCCCGGAGTTCGGGCCGCGCAGCGTGCACGACCGTTTCGGGCAGGTGGAACCCAAGGTCCTGCTCGCCGTCGCCGGGTACACCTACGGCGACAAGGAGGCCGACAAGCGGGCCGAGGTCGCGGAGATCCGCGCCGGGCTGCCCGGCCTGCGCCACGTCGTCCATGTCCCGTACGGGCCGCACACGTTGGACCAGGCCGTGCCCTGGGCCGACCTGCTGGCCGACACCGACGAACCCCTCGCCTTCGAACCCGTCCCGTTCGACCACCCGCTGTGCGTGCTCTTCTCCTCCGGCACCACCGGCCTGCCCAAGGCCATCGTCCACGGCCACGGCGGACTGCTGCTCGAGCACCTGAAGAACCACGCCCTCCACTGGGACCTGGGACCCGGCGACCGGCTGCTGTGGTTCAGCACCACGGCCTGGATGATGTGGAACACCCTCGTGTCGGCGCTGCTGGTCCGCTCCTCGATCGTCATGATCGACGGCAACCCGCTCCACCCCGGTCCGGGGGAGCAGTGGCGGCTCGCCGAGCGCACCGGCGCGACCCTCATGGGCGCGAGCCCCGGATACCTCATGGCGTGCCGCAAGGAAGGGATGCGGCCCGCCGAGGAGTTCGGCCTCTCCCGGCTGCGGCAGATCGGAGTGGCGGGCAGCCCCTTCCCGCCCGAGGGCGCCCGATGGGTGGCCCGCCAGTTCGGCAGCCGGGTCCTGCTCAACGTCGGCAGCGGCGGCACCGACGTCTGCACCGGACTGGTGCAGGCCTCACCGCTCACACCGGTGTACGCCGGCGAGATGTCCGGCCCGAGCCTGGCCGTCGACGTCAAGGCCTTCGACCGGGACGGCGAGGCCGTCGTGGGGGAGCTGGGCGAGCTGGTGATCACCTCGCCGATGCCGTCCATGCCGGTCGGCCTCTGGGGCGACCGCGACGGCAGCCGGCTCAGGGACGCCTACTTCTCCGCCTACCCGGGCGCGTTCCGCTTCGGGGACTGGTGCCGGTTCTCCACCGCCGGCTCCTGCCTGATCACCGGCCGGTCCGACGCCACCCTCAACCGTGGCGGGGTGAGGCTCGGAACCGGTGAGTTCTACCGCGTCCTGCAGGACGCCGACGAGATCACCGACAGCGTCGTCGTCCACCTCGAGGACCCCGCCGGAGGCATGGGCGAACTGCTCCTCTTCGTGGTGCCGAGCCCCGGCACCACCTTCGACGACGGCCTGCGGAGGCGACTGTCCTCACGGATACGGTCCGCCCTGTCACCACGCCACGTGCCGGACCGGATCGTCGCGGTGCCCTCCGTGCCGTACTCACGCACCGGCAAGAAACTGGAGGTGCCGGTCAAACGGATCCTGCTGGGCGCCGACCCGGCCGTCGTCGCCTCCCCGGGAGCGCTCGTCGACCCGTCGGCCCTCGACGCGTTCGCCCGATACGGCCGCCGCCGCGCCGAGGAGGCCCGATGAGCGCCGGGCACGTAGCGGTGGTGGGCGCCGGCGTCATCGGTGCGGGATGGGCCGCGCTGTTCCTGGCCCACGGCCTGGACGTCGTCGCCCACGACCCCGCCGACGGCGCCGAGGAACGGCTGAGGGACTCCGTGCGCCGGGCATGGCCGGTCCTGGCCCGGCTCGGTCTGGCCGAAGGGGCCGGCCCGGACCGCCTGCGCTTCGCCGGCAGCGCGGCGGAGGCCGCCGACGGGGCCCGCTTCGTGCAGGAGAGCGGTCCGGAGCAGGAGGAGGTCAAGCGGCGGCTGCTCGCCGAGCTCGACGAGGCGGCCGCGCCGTCGGCCCCGCTGGCGAGCAGTTCCTCCGGGCTGACGCCCACCGCGCTGCAGTCGATGTGCGCGCACCGCCCGGAACGGGTGCTGGTCGGCCACCCCTTCCACCCCTCCCACCTCATCCCCCTGGTGGAGGTGGTACCCGGCACGCGCAGCGAGCGGTCCGTCGTCGAGGAGACGCTCCGCTGCTACACCGCGCTCGGCAAACGGCCGGTCCTGGTACGGCGCGAGGTGCCCGGCCACGTCACCAACCGTCTGCAGGCCGCCCTGTGGCGCGAGGCCTACTCGCTGGTGGAGCGGGGGGTGGCCACCGTCGCCGACATCGACACGGCCGTCTCCGAGGGCCCCGGCCTGCGATGGGCGCTGCTCGGCCCCCTGGTCAACCAGCACCTGTCCGGAGGACCGGGCGGGTTGGCCCACACCCTGGAACACCTCGGACCGCCCGCCCAGCGCTGGATGGACGACCTCGGCACGCCCCAGCTCACCCCGGCCCTGACCGAGGCGCTGGTCCGCGGCGTCGACGAGGAACTGACCGGAGTGGACCAGGCGCGGATGGTGGCCGAGAGGGACGAACTGCTCGTCCAGCTCATCGAGGAGAAGCGCCGCCGCCGGTCCCTGCCTGACACCTCGAGGACCGACTCGACGAGGAGTGCCCCATGACCCGTTACCGCCCCCGCGTCGACCCCGACGCGATCGTCGCGCTCGACACCCACGTGCACATCGAGTGCGACGCCCACGGCCGCCTCTCCCTGGACCAGGAACTGATGGACGCCTCGGCCGCCTACTTCCGCGCCGGCCATCCGCGAACGCCCACCCTCGAGGAGATCGCCGAGCACTACCGCGCCCGGAACATGGCCGCGGTCGTCTTCACCGTCGACGCCACCACCGGCCTCGGCCACCCCCCGCTCTCCAGCGAGGAGATCGCCGAACGCGCCGCCGAACACGCCGACGTCCTCCTGCCGTTCGGTTCCGTCGACCCGCTGCGCGGCGCCCGGGCCGTGCGGCAGGCCCGGCGCCTGGCCGAGGAGTACGGCGTCCTCGGCTTCAAGTTCCACCCCAGCCTGCAGCACTTCGCGCCCGACGACCCCGCCCACCGCCCGCTGTGGGACACGCTCCAGGAGCTCGGCACGGTCGCCCTCTTCCACACCGGACAGACCGGCATCGGCGCCGGGCTCCCCGGCGGGCGCGGGATCAAGCTGCGCTACTCCGACCCGATGCTCCTCGACGACGTGGCCGCGGACTTCCCCCACCTGACCATGATCCTCGCCCACCCGTCGGTGCCCTGGGTGGACTCCTCGATCTCGATCGCCACCCACAAGGCCAACGTGTACCTCGACCTCTCGGGCTGGTCCCCCAGGTACTTCCCGCCGCAGCTCGTCCGGCAGGCCGGCGGCCTGCTGCGCCACAAGGTCCTCTTCGGGTCCGACTTCCCGGTCCTCACCCCCGACCGGTGGCTGGCGGACTTCGAGGAGCTGGACATCAAGGACGAGGTGCGCCCGCTGATCCTCAAGGAGAACGCCCTGACCCTGCTGGGCCTACGCCGGACGCCGCCTCACCAGCGGTGTTAGCGGTAACACGAGGGAGGACCGCCCCGGTCGACGGCTCTGCCCGCGCACCGCCTCTCTGCGCGAGGAAGAACGGGTAGCCGCAGTTCAGCGGCCCATCGGACGGACACCTTCGGCGCGGGCGCCGATTTTGACGTCACGCACCTGGCTGACAGCTCGTGTTAGCGGTAACAATGAAGGCGCACAGTTCGACCCACCCACCCGGCTCGTCGGCAGCAGGCACCCCCACTGCGGACGGGGACTGCGGCATGCCGCGGAGCCGCTCGACACCTCGGAGCGGCCGCCCCCGCCGGGTACGGACCGCTTCCGGGACGCCTCGCCGACGCCACGCGCCGACGGAGCCGCTCGATGTCGAAGGGACGACGATGACCGCACGATTACCCAGGCGACTGTCCTGCCTCCTCACCACCGCGGCCGCGGTGCTGGCTCTCCTGGTGGCCACGCCCCAGGCGCCCGAGGCGCAGGCCGCACCCGAGGCGCAGGCGGCGCCCGGCAGCCCGGCGCTCACCCCGCCGATGGGCTGGAACAGCTGGAACAGCTTCGGCTGTCAGGTCACCGAGACACAGGTCCGCCAGGCCGCCGAGGCCATGGTCTCCTCCGGGATGCGGGACGCGGGCTACCGCTACGTGGTCGTCGACGACTGCTGGTTCGACCCGCAGCGTGACGCCCAGGGCAACCTGCGCGCGCACCCGACCAAGTTCCCCAGCGGCATGAAGGCGCTCGGGGACCACATCCACTCCCTCGGCCTGAAGTTCGGCATCTACCAGGTGCCGAACGAGAAGACCTGCGCCCAGGGCGGCGGCGCCTTCCCCGGCGCCACCGGAAGCCTCGGCCACGAGGCGCAGGACGCCCGCACCTTCGCCTCGTGGGGCGTGGACTACCTCAAGTACGACTGGTGCTCCGGCAACGGCACCCGCGACCAGCAGGTCGCCCGGTTCGCGATCATGCGCGACGCGCTGCGCGCCACGGGGCGCCCGATCGTCTACAGCATCAACCCCAACAGCTACCACGCCATCACCGGCGACAAGTACAACTGGGGCGAGGTCGCCGACATGTGGCGCACCACCGAGGACCTGCTGGACATCTGGCAGAACGGCAACGTCAACAGCTACCCGATGGGCGTGGGCAACGTCCTGGACGTCACCGCCCCCCTGGCCGCCCAGTCGGGCCCCGGACACTGGAACGACCCGGACATGCTGGTGGTCGGACGGCCCGGACTCACCCTGACCGAGTCGCGCTCGCACTTCGCGCTGTGGGCGCTCATGGGCTCGCCGCTGATGGCCGGCAACGACGTGCGGTCGATGTCCGCCGACATCAGCGCCGTCCTGCGCAACCCCCGGCTGATCGCCGTCGACCAGGACGCCCTGGGCGCCGGCGGGCGGAGGGTGCGCGACGACGGCAACACCGAGGTCTTCGCGAAGGAGCTGGCCGACGGCTCGGTGGCCGTGGGACTGCTCAACCGCGGCGGCGGCACCGCGACCGTGAGCACCACGGCGGCCCAGATCGGCCTGTCCGGCACCTCGTTCACCCTGACCGACCTGTGGACCGGCGCCAACTCGAGCAGCGGCGGCCAGATCTCGGCCTCCGTGCCCTCCCACGGCATCGCCGTGTTCCGCGTGTCCGGCGGCACCCCGCTGTCCCACCAGACCGCGCGGCTGCGCGGTGCCGGCTCGGGCCGCTGCGTGGACGTGGACAACGCCTCCACCGCCACGGGCGCGACCGTCCTCGTCTGGGACTGCCACACCGCCGCCAACCAGCTGTGGACGACGTGGGCGGGCGGCGAGATCCGCGTGTTCGGCGACAAGTGCCTCGACGCCTACGAGCGGGGAACCACCAACGGCACCCGGGTGATCACCTGGCCGTGCAACGGCCAGGACAACCAGAAGTGGACCCTGGCCTCCGACGGATCGATCCGCAACACCCTCTCCGGCCTCTGCCTGGACGTCGAGGGGGCCGCCACGGCCAACGGGAGCCGGCTCGTCCTGTGGAGCTGCAACGGGCAGAGCAATCAGAGGTGGAGCCGCACCTGACGAGGTGACCGCCGCAGGGCGCCTCGCTCCGACCGGTCCTCCCCCCGGCGGAGCGAGGCCCCGCGCGGCCGGTCCGCACCCGCCGCGGGTCCGTGCACCCGCTCGCACACCGCACCCGCCCCCCACACGGAAAGAGGACGACCGGTGCCGCACCAGTCATCGCTCCGCCCCAGGCCCGTCTCCCGCCGCGGCCTCGCATGGGTGATCAGTCTCCTGTGCTTCCTGACGCTCTTCCAGCCGTCCGTCGCCCACGCGGACAACCCCCTCGTGCAGACCGTCTACACGGCCGATCCGGCTCCCCTCGTCCACAACGGCCGGGTGTACCTGTACACGGGCCACGACGAGGACGGCTCCACCTGGTTCACCATGAAGGAGTGGCGGGTCTACTCGTCCTCCGACATGACCAACTGGACCGACCACGGCTCCCCGATGAGCCTCGCCACGTTCAGCTGGGCCAGCGCCGACGCCTGGGCGGGCCAGGTCGTCGCGCGCAACGGGAAGTTCTACTGGTACGCCCCGATGAAGAACCGTTCCACCGGCCGCATGGCCATCGGCGTGGCGGTCGCCGACTCGCCCACCGGCCCCTTCCGGGACGCCCTGGGACGCCCGCTGGTGGAGAACGGCGAGATCGATCCCACCGTGTTCGTCGACGACGACGGCCAGGCCTACCTGTACTGGGGGAACCCGAACCTCTGGTACGTGCGGCTGAACGCCGACATGACCTCCTACGCGGGAGCGCCGACCCGGATCCCCCTCACCACCCAGGGCTTCGGGACCCGCACCGGCAACACGGAGCGTCCCACCCTGTACGAGGAGGGGCCGTGGGTCTACAAGCGCAACGGCCTCTACCACCTGGTGTTCGCGGCGGCCTGCTGCTCCGAGTTCATCGGCTACTCGACCGCTCCCGGCCCCACCGGGCCCTGGACCTACCGGGGCACGATCATGCCCACGCAGGGTTCCAGCTTCACCAACCATCCGGGCATCGTCGACTTCGCCGGGAACTCGTACTTCTTCTACCACAACGGCGCGCTGCCGGGCGGGGGCGGCTTCACCCGGTCGGTGGCCGTGGAGAAGTTCGCGTACAGGGCCGACGGCACCATCCCGACGATCAACATGACCTCGGCCGGGGCTCCGCAGGTGGGCACGCTGAACCCCTACGTGCGGCAGGAGGCGGAGACCATCGCCTGGGCCACCGGCGTCGAGACGGAGACGTCCACCGAGGGCGGCATGAACGTCGGCTACATCGAGAACGGTGACTGGATCAAGGTCAAGGGCGCGGCGTTCGGCGCCGGCGCCCGCTCCTTCCAGGCCAGGGTCGCCTCGGCCGCCTCGGGCGGCAGGATCGAGGTCCGCCTGGACAGCGCCACCGGTCCCCTCGCCGGCACCTGCACCGTCCCGGGCACCGGGGGCTGGCAGAGCTGGACGACCGTCTCCTGCCCGGTGACCGGCGCCGGAGGCACCCGTGACGTGTACTTCCGCTACACGGGCGGCAGCGGCTACCTCTTCAACGTCAACTGGTGGCAGTTCACCGCCTGACGGCGCCCGGCCCCGCCCCCACTCCCGCTGTCACCGCGCACGCTCCCGGCCGGACCGTCCGTCCGGCCGGGACCCACCGCGCGCCCCCGCACCCGCTTCTCCAGCCCTCCGACGCGAAGGAGCACCCCCATGTCCTGGCTCCACCACCCCCTCAGCCGCAGAACCGTGTTCACGGCGGCCACCGGCGCCGCCCTCGCCGCGGCGACGTCACGCGCCCACGCGGCCTCCGCCTCCGGCGCCCTCACCCCCGCGGCGGGCGCCCTGGCCGCGGCCTCCTACACCAACCCCGTCGTCTGGCAGGACTTCGCGGACGTCGACATCATCCGGGTCGGCGACACCTACTACATGTCGGCGTCCACCATGCACTACTCGCCCGGGGCTCCCGTCCTGCGCTCGTGGAACCTGGTCGACTGGGAGTTCGCCGGCCACTCCGTGCCGGTGCTGGACTTCGGCGCCAAGTACGACCTGTCCGGAGGGCGCGGGTACGTGCGCGGCATCTGGGCGTCCTCGCTCAACCACCGCCGCAGCGACGACACGTTCTACTGGATCGGCCAGATCGACTTCGCCAAGACCTACGTGTACACCGCCAGGACGGTCGAGGGCCCCTGGACGCGGCGCGCGGAACTGCCGCAGGTCTACTACGACGCGGGGCTGCTCGTCGACGACGACGACACGATGTACGTGGCCTACGGCAACACCCGCATCAGCGTCGCCCAGCTCTCCGGTGACGCCCGGTCCCAGGTCCGGGCGCAGGAGGTGTTCGTCACCCCCTCCTCCGTCGGGACGCTGGAGGGCTCCCGCTTCTACAAGATCAACGGCCGCTACTACATCTTTGTCACCCGGCCGGCGAACGGGCAGTACGTCCTGAAGTCGGACTCCGGCCCGTTCGGCCCCTACACCATGCGGCAGTTGCTGCTGGACCTGCCGGGGCCGATACCCGGCGGGGGCGTCCCGCACCAGGGAGGGCTGGTGAGCACCCCGCAGGGCCAGTGGTACTACATGGCGTTCGTGGACGCCTATCCCGGCGGCCGCGTGCCGGCCCTCGCACCCGTCACCTGGACCTCCGACGGCTGGCCCGTCCTGCAGCTCGTCAACGGCGCGTGGGGGTCCTCGTACCCCGCCCCCGAGCTGCCGCCCCCGCCCCGCGCGACCAGGCCGCTCACCGGCGTCGACACCTTCCCGGGGCCCGCGCTCGGCCCCCAGTGGGAGTGGAACCACAACCCGGACACCAGCCGGTTCACCGTCGGCGGCGGGCTCACGCTGCGGACCGCCACCACCACCTTCGACCTCTACTCCGCCCGCAACACGCTCACCCACCGCATCCAGGGCCCCACCTCCACCGCGACCGTGGTCCTCGACCACTCCGGCATGCGGGACGGCGACCGCAGCGGACTCGCCCTCCTGCGCGACTCCTCGGCCTGGATCGGCCTCAAGCGCGACAACGGCACGACCCGCGTGGTGATGGTGAACGGCATCACCATGAACAGCGACTGGACCACCAGCAGCACGGGAGCCGAGGCCGCCGGAGCGTCCGTCACGGGCAGCAGGATCTGGCTGCGCGCCACCGCCGACATCCGCCCCGGCAGCGGACGCCAGGGAACCTTCTCCTACAGCACCGACGGCGTCAGGTTCTCACCGCTGGGGCCGGCCCTGACGCTCAAGAACGCGTGGCAGTTCTTCATGGGCTACCGCTTCGCGATCTTCAACTACGCCACCGTCGCGCTCGGCGGCTCGGTGCGCGTCGAGCGCTTCGAACTGACCGCCGGAACCGGCTCCGCCCCCGGCTCCACCGCCACCGTCAGCCTCCGCGCCCGCGCGAACGACCGCTACGTCAGCGCCGACAACGCCGGGGCCTCCCCGCTGATCGCCGCCCGCACCGGCGTCGGCACCTGGGAGACGTTCGACCTCGTCGACCTCGGCAACGGCGACGTCGCGCTGCGGTCCCACGCGAACGACCGCTTCGTCTGCGCCGACAACGCCGGGGCCTCCCCGCTGATCGCCAACCGCACCACCGCGGGCAACTGGGAGACGTTCCGCCGGGTGAACAACTCCGACGGCACCGTCAGCCTGCGCGCACGGGCCAACGACCGCTACGTCAGCGCCGAGGACGGCGGCGCCTCACCGCTGATCGCCAACCGCACCTCGATCGGTCCCTGGGAGTCGTTCACCCTCGCCCCGGCCTGACGCGCCGGCGCCGCCCGAAAGGCGCACCACCCGATCGGGACGGCGCCCGGCGTCCCCTCGGTTACCGGGGCGGCGGTGACGGATGAGAAGGTCGGAGCGTGAGTGAGACGAAGACCCCGGCCCTGCAGTTCCGCTTCGACGGGCCAGAACACGCTCCCGTGCTGATCGTCGGGCCCTCCCTCGGCACCACCTGGCACATGTGGGACCGGCAGGTACCCGAACTCGCCCGGCAGTGGCGCGTGCTGCGCTGGGACCTGCCCGGCCACGGCGGGGCGCCCGCCTACCCCGCCGGGTCGGTCGCCGAGCTGGCGGCCCGGCTGCTGGCCACCCTCGACGGGCTGGGTGTCCACCGCTTCGGCTACGCGGGCTGCGCGCTGGGCGGCGCGGTCGGTCTGGAGCTGGCGCTGCGGCACCCCGGACGGGTCGCCTCGCTGGCACTGATCGCCGCCTCGCCCCGCTTCGGCACCCCGGACGAGTTCCGCCAGCGCGGCGTGGTGGTGCGCAGCAACGGACTGGAGCTGATCGCCCGGTCGTCCCCGGAACGCTGGTTCACCGGCGGGTTCGCCGCCGCCCAGCCCGCCATCACCGAGTGGGCCGTACAGATGGTCCGCACCACGGACCCCGGGTGCTACATCGCCGCCTGCGAGGCGCTCGCCGGGTTCGACGTGCGCGCGGAACTGGGCCGCATCGGCGTGCCGACGCTGGTGCTGGCCGGGTCCGACGACCAGGTCACCGGCCCCGCCGAGGCGCGCACCCTGGTCGCCGGCATCCCCGACGCCCGTCTCGCGGTGGTGCCCGGCGCCTCCCACCTGGTGCCGGTGGAACAGCCCGCCGCCGTCACCGACCTGCTGGTGCGGCACTTCTCTTCCGCCTGGCAGGCCGGCCCCGAGGGCTCCGCCGGACCGTCGGTCTCCTCCGTGAGCCAGAACGTGTCCCGCCCCCGGGCCATGCCGATCGCGGAACTGGCCCCCGCCCCCGACCGGTCCGCGGCGGGCCACCACGCCGACCTGTACGACACCGGACTCAAGGTCCGCCGGGAGGTCCTCGGCGACGCCTACGTGGACCGCGCGCTGGACGAGGCGGACGAGTTCTCCGACGACTTCCAGCAGCTGGTCACCCGCCACGCCTGGGGCGACGTGTGGAGCCGGCCGGGCCTGGACCGCCGCTCCCGCAGCTGTGTCGCCCTCGGCGCGCTGGTCGCCGGCGGCCACTGGGAGGAGTTCGCCGCCCACACCCGCGGCGCGCTGCGGGGCGGACTCACCCCCGACGAGATCCGCGAGGTGCTGCTGCAGACCGCCGTGCACTGCGGACTGCCCGCCGCCAACCGCGCGTTCGCCATCGCACGGCAGGTGGTGCGGGAGGAGACCATGCCCCAGGAGTGAACGCCGCGCGGCACCGCGGCGAGGCAGGATGGGGGCATGAAGTTCATCAAGAAGTCCCACTCCTGCGTCCGTCTGGAGAAGGACGGCGGCGTGCTCGTCATCGACCCCGGCATGTTCACCGAGGAGGACGCCCTCGCGGGGGCGGACGCCGTCCTGGTCACCCACGAGCACCCCGACCACTTCGACGAGGCCCGGCTGCGCGCGGCACTGGAGGCGAGCCCGGGGACCGAGATCTGGACCCTGGCCGCCGTCGCCGACTCGATCTCCGCCGCCTTCCCCGGCCGCGTGCACGCGGTCGGCAACGGCGACGCCTTCACCGTCGCCGGGTTCGACGTCCAGGTGCACGGCGAGCTGCACGCGGTGATCCACCCGGACATCCCGCGGGTCACCAACGTCGGCTACCTGGTCGACGGCCGCGTCTTCCACCCCGGCGACGCGCTCACCGTGCCGCAGTACGCCACGGTGGAGACGCTGCTGCTGCCGGTGCAGGCGCCCTGGAGCAAGCTCTCCGAGGTGATCGACTACGTCCGCGAGGTCAAGCCGCAGCGGGCCTACGACGTGCACGACGCCCTGCTCACCGACCTGGCCCGGCCGATCTACGACCGGCAGATCGGCGCCCTCGGCGGCGCGGAGCACCTGCGGCTCGCCTCGGGGGACTCGGCCGAGCTGTGACCTCCGCCGCGTGGGACGGCACGCCCCGGCCGTCCCACGCGGGACTGTCGGACCCAGCCGGTAGCGTGGTCCCATGCGTATCGCCACCTGGAACGTGAACTCGATCACCGCCCGTCTCCCCAGGCTGCTGGCCTGGCTCGAGGCCAGCGGCACGGACGTGCTGTGCCTGCAGGAGGCCAAGGTCGCCGAGGCGCAGTTCCCCTTCGAGCAGCTGCGCGAGGCGGGCTACGAGGCCGCGGTCAACGCCACGGGCCGGTGGAACGGCGTGGCGATCCTCTCCAAGGCGGGCCTGGAGGACGTCGTCAAGGGCCTGCCGGGCGACCCGGGCTACGAGGGCGTCGAGGAGCCGCGCGCGATCTCGGCGACCTGTGGCCCGGTGCGGGTCTGGTCGGTGTACGTGCCCAACGGCCGTGAGGTCGGCCACCCGCACTACGCCTACAAGCTGCAGTGGTTCGAGGCGCTGCGGGCCGCGGTGGCCGGCGACGCGCAGGGGAGCCGCCCGTTCGCCGTGATGGGCGACTACAACGTCGCCCCGGCCGACGAGGACGTCTACGACGTGGCGGCCTTCGAGGGCCTCACCCACGTCACCCCGGCCGAGCGGGCGGCGCTCGCCGCGCTGCGGGAGACCGGCCTGCGGGACGTGGTGCCGCGGCCGCTCAAGTACGACCGCCCGTACACCTACTGGGACTACCGCCAGCTGGCCTTCCCCAAGAACCGCGGCATACGGATCG
Organism: Streptomyces fragilis; assembly: GCF_003112515.1. GTDB lineage: Bacteria > Actinomycetota > Actinomycetes > Streptomycetales > Streptomycetaceae > Streptomyces > Streptomyces fragilis. Next base: position 894,215 of record NZ_BEVZ01000002.1, read on the forward strand.
ACCTGGTCTTCGGCAACGAGGCGTTCGCCGAGGCGGCCAAGGACGCGTACGTCGACCGTGAGGAGCGCAAGGGCAAGGGCGCGTCCGACCACGCGCCGGTCGTGGTCGACCTCGAGGTCTGACCGGCCGGATCCGGCCCGCGCGCCCCATGGCCAGGGGCCGGGGCCGGTGCCAGTCTGGACGGCATGAACATCCCCTTCCTGGACCACTGGCGCAAGAGGCACGGTCCGTCCCGGGGAACGGCACTGCTCGTGGGCGGTTCCGGCCCGGGGGCCGGCGCGGGCGCGGGCGACCTCGCGGCGGCCGGGGCGATCGCCGAGCTGCTCGCCGAGTGCGAGCTGCTGCGCGCGCACGCCGCGGGGGAGGGCGTCGAGCTGGACGACTCGCCCGCCTCCCTGGAGGCGCTCGACCAGCTCGCGCCGCGGTGGCGCGACGACGAGGAGACGGTCCTGCGGCTGGGCAACGACGCGGGGCTGTACCTCGGCAGCGTCGTGGTGCGCACGGTGCCGGGGGCGGTGTGGGAGATCTGGCCGAACGGGCGGCCGGTGGTCCGGCTCGCCTCCGGGCGTGAACTGGACGTCGTCGAGACGGGGAGGGGCTGGGCGACGGACGGTTCCCCCGAGCTGTCCCACGTCTACGCCGAGGCCTCCGAATCCTGACAGCACCCGCCCCGCGCACCCGTCGCCCGCGCCGCGGTTCCTGATGCCCTCGCTCGACCGGAGGAGCGGTGTCCGAAGTGCGTGTCTCCGTCACTTGTCGCCCGGTCAGGGATAGTTTACGGACCTGACGACACGGCGATGAGCAATGGGGCTGGGCATGGCCTTCGATCCTCCGATCGAGCCTTTGATCGAACTGCGAGGCGTCAACAAGCACTACGGCGACCTGCACGTCCTCCAGGACATCAACCTGACCGTCTCCCGCGGGGAGGTGGTCGTGGTCATCGGCCCCTCCGGGTCGGGCAAGTCCACCCTGTGCAGGGCGATCAACCGGCTGGAGAGCGTCGAGTCCGGCGCCATCCACCTCGAGGGCCGCCCCCTCCCCGAGGAGGGCAAGGCGCTCGCCGGGCTGCGCGCCGAGGTCGGGATGGTGTTCCAGTCGTTCAACCTCTTCGCCCACAAGACGGTCCTGCAGAACGTGTCGCTGGCGCAGATCAAGGTCCGCCGCCGCAAGCGTGAGGACGCCGACCGGCGCTCGCGTGAGCTGCTGGAGAGGGTGGGACTCGCCGCCCACGCCGACAAGTACCCCGCCCAGCTCTCCGGCGGCCAGCAGCAGCGGGTGGCCATCGCCCGCGCCCTGGCCATGGAGCCCACCGTCCTGCTCTTCGACGAGCCGACCTCCGCGCTCGACCCGGAGATGATCAACGAGGTGCTCGAGGTCATGCGGCAACTGGTCGACGAGGGCATGACCATGGTGGTGGTCACCCACGAGATGGGCTTCGCCCGTTCCGCCGCCAACCGCGTCGTCTTCATGGCCGACGGGAAGATCGTCGAGGACCGTCCCCCCGAGGAGTTCTTCACCGACCCGCACAGCGAGCGGGCCAGGGACTTCCTCTCCAAGATCCTCAAGCACTGACCGGGGCCCCGCCATGAAGAACCCCGCACGCAGCGCCCCCGTCCACGCTCCCCGCGTCCCCGCCCGCACGTCCCGGGCATCCGCCCGGGCACCCCGCACCGTCGTCCGCGCCCTCCTCGCCGCCGCCCTGGCCCTCGCCGCGGCCGCCTGCGGCAAGGACGGCAGCCCTCCCGTGAAGGGCCCGGCCCAGGACGCGCTCCCCACCTACACCGTGAACGAGGACTTCCGGCTGCCCGACTCGCCCACCTGGGTGCGCGCCGAGCGCCGCGGGTACTTCGTCGTCGGAGCCAAGGAGGACCAGCCCTTCCTCGGCGAACGGGACCCGGCCAGCGGCGAGTTCACCGGCTTCGACATCGAGATCGCCCGCATGATGTCCGCCTCCCTCGGCCTCGACCCGGACCGCATCCGGTTCAAGACCATCGCCTCCGCCAACCGCGAGACGGCGCTGCAGAACGGGCAGGTCGACTTCTACGTCGGCACGTACACCATCAACGACAACCGCAAGAAGCTGGTCGGCTTCGCCGGGCCGTACTACATGGCCGGCCAGGGCCTCCTGGTCCGCAAGGACGAGACGGAGATCAAGGGCCCCGAGGACCTCTCCGGGAAGCGGGTCTGCTCGGCGTCCGGCTCCACGCCCTACCAGCGCATCAGGGACGACTTCCCCGAGGCCGACCTGGTCGCCTACGACTCCTACTCGGTCTGCGTCGACAACCTGCTGACCTATCAGGTCGACGCGGTGACCACCGACGACGCCATCCTCATCGGCTACGCCGCGAAGGTCCCCGAGGAACTGAAGGTGGTGGGCAAGCCCTTCTCCGAGGAGCCCTACGGCATCGGCGTGCCCAGGGAGGACAACGCGCTGCGGTTCGCGCTCGACGACGCCCTGGAGGAGCGGCAGAAGAACGGCGACTGGAAACGGGCCTACGAGGCCACCCTCGGCCTGTCCGGGGTGCCGGCGCCCGAGCCGCCCCCCATCGACCGCTACCCGGCGGGCTGACGAGGACCGGAACCTGACGTGAACGTACTGACCGACAACTTCTCCACCTACGGCGAGGGCTTCCTCGGCACCGTCGAGCTCACCTTCTTCGCCTCACTGCTCGCCCTGGTGCTGGGCTTCCTGATGGCCTCCTTCCGGGTCGCCCCGGTCGGATCGCTCAGGGTGATCGGCACGGTGTGGGTGACGGTGCTGCGCAACACCCCGCTGACCCTGCTGTTCTTCGCCGTCCTGCTGGGCCTGCCCCGCTTCGGACTGGTGCTGCCGTTCACCGTCTTCGCGGTGCTGGCGCTGGGCTGCTACACCTCGGCGTTCATCTGCGAGGCGCTGCGCTCGGGCATCAACACCGTGCCGCGCGGACAGGGCGAGGCGGCCCGCAGCCTCGGCATGACGTTCGGCCAGACCCTGTCGCACGTCATCCTGCCGCAGGCCTTTCGCACCGTCATCCCGCCGATCGGCTCCACCCTGATCGCCCTCGCCAAGAACTCGGCCATCGCGGGCGCCTTCAGCGTCACCGAACTGCTCGGCGTCTACAAGACGCTGGGCGAGCTCGGCTACGACGTCGTGTGGACCTTCGTCTGGATCGCCGCCGGCTACCTGATCATCACCCTCGCCATCAGCGCGCTCTTCAACGTGCTGGAGCGCACGTGGGGAGTGCCCCGATGACCTCGACCGCGCGGGCCGAGCACACGCCCACCGCCCTCTACGACATCCCGGGCCCCAAGGCCCGTGCCCGTCACCGTCTCTACGGGGCGGCGGCCACCCTGGTGATCCTGGCGCTGCTCGGCTGGCTGGTGTACCTGCTGGTGGACACCGGGCAGTTCGAGGCCGCCAAGTGGACGCCGTTCCAGTACAAGGGCATCCAGGAACTGCTGCTGCGCGGCCTGGGGAACACCCTCAAGGCCTTCGCCATCGCCGCGGTGCTCTCGCTCCTGCTGGGCGTGGTGCTGGCGATGGGGCGGCTCTCCGAGCACCGGGCGCTGCGCTGGGTCTCCACCCTGCTGGTGGAGTTCTTCCGGGCCATGCCCGTGCTGGTGATGATCTTCTTCGTGTTCGTGGCGCTCGAGGTGCGCCCGCTGCCCGCGCTGGTCACCGGCCTGACGCTCTACAACGGATCGGTGCTCGCCGAGGTCTTCCGCTCCGGCGTCAACTCGGTGGACCGGGGCCAGCGGGAGGCCGCGTACGCCCTCGGCATGCGCAAGTCGCAGGTGATGACGTACGTGCTGGCGCCGCAGGCGGCGCGGGCCATGCTGCCCTCGATCATCAGCCAGCTGGTGGTCGCCCTGAAGGACACCTCGCTGGGCTTCCTGATCACCTACGAGGAGTTTCTGCACGCCGGGAAACTCATCGCGTCGAACCTTGACTATGATTTGCCTTTCATCCCCGTGGTCCTGGTGATCTCGCCGGTCTACATCGGGATGTGCATGTTGCTCTCCTGGTTCGCCGGGTGGGTCGCCCGGCGCCAGCGGCGCAACCCGAAGACCGAGGCCGTCGACGTGGCCCCGGGCGGACCGGGACCACTGCTGCCGGGCGAGGCCCCGCCCACGGCCGACAGGCCGTAGGGAGCGGCGGCTCACAGGGCACCCCTGGATCCGCCCGGCAGCAGCCGGAGATCACTGCTCGCGCGGTGCCGGACCGTCCGCAAGACGGTCCGGGACGCTCGGGGAGAAGGTCAGCTGCGCGCCGGCCGGATCCGAGCCCGGCCGCCCGGCACCGGAGAAGTCCGGGGCGCTCGCTTCACGAACCCGCCCGGTGCTTGGGCTGCGTCTGCAGGGTCTTGACCGTGGGGGCCGACTGCGCCGCCTTGGTGACGTCGCCCACCAGTTCGACGACGTCCGCGCCGTAGGCGGCCGAGTTCACCACCTTGAGCAGCAGGACGAACGAGCCGCCGTCGTACTTGCGCGCCAGCTTCTCGTGGTTGCGGGCCAGGTAGCGGGTGGCCGCCTGGTTGGTGATGGCCCGCTGGCCGCAGAAGAGGAACACCGGCCGCGCTCCCTTGCCCTGGCCCGCCGTCAGCCGGGCCAGCAGCACGTACTCCTCCGTGCCGGGCTCCATCCGGTAGCGCTCGGTGCCGATCTGGAACGCGCCGCGGTCCGGGCCCGCGTCCGGCTCCGTGTTGATCCGCACCCCGGGCAGCAGCGAGTGCAGGTGCGCCGCCAGCCGCCGGTTGGCGCCTGGCCCGCCGACGCAGAACTCGGTCCGCTCGCCGAAGCTCTGCTGCGCCGCGTCGTGCGGCACCAGCTGCGCGTGGGCCTTGCAGTCCTTGACGACGGCGGCGAGCTCCAGCAGCGCGAAGGCGTCGTGCCGCACCACGGTGAGCTCCGGGCCGGCCCCCGGATCGCGGTTGACGACCAGCAGCGACTCCGCGTTGTCGGGCAGTCCGAAGAAGGCCTGCTTGCGGCTCAGGCGGCGGTCGGCGAGGCGGCCGCGGAGCAGCCAGCCCAGTGCCGCGCCCACGCAGAGGGCGGCCACGGCGAGGACGAGGTACAGCACGACGGTATTCATGGGCGCGCAGCCTAGCGGGCACCCATCAGGCGTTCGAGCGCGCCTCTGAAGTGTGCACGGCAATTTGGGCTAGGCTGCGGCGATTACCGATGACCGGAGGTAAAGGTGCGTCTTTCCGTCACACCCCAGCCCGTCACACGGAACAGGACCGGAGCGGCCAGAGCGCCCGGAACGCGACGGCGCACAAGGGGTGCGGTCCTGGCCCTCTCGGCCGCCCTCGTCTCCTCGCTCACCGTCGCCGCGCCGGCCCAGGCGGTGCCGGGCGGCCCGCCGGGCGGCCCGGGTCCCGTCAAGACACCGGTGGCCACGGGCTACGGCGGGGCCGTCTCCAGCGTCGACGCCGACGCCACCGCAGCGGGGCTGGAGATCCTCAAGAAGGGCGGCAACGCGGTCGACGCGGCGGTCGCCACGGCCGCCGCCCTCGGCGTCACCGAGCCGTACTCGGCCGGTGTCGGCGGAGGCGGCTACTTCGTGTTCTACGACGCCCGCTCCCGCAGCGTGCACACCCTCGACGGGCGGGAGACCGCGCCGCTGAGCGCCGGGAGCGACCTGTTCCTCGAGGACGGCACCCCCGTCCCGTTCGCCGAGGCCGTCACCAGCGGGCTGAGCGTCGGCACCCCCGGAACCCCCGCGACGTGGGAGAAGGCCCTGGAGAAGTGGGGCAGCAAGCGGCTGTCCGGCGTGCTGGCGCCGGCCGAGAGGCTGGCCCGTGACGGCTTCACGGTCGACGAAACGTTCCGCTCGCAGACCGCCGCCAACGAGGCCCGCTTCCGCCACTTCCCCGCCACCGTCGAGCTCTTCCTGCCCGGCGGCCGGCTGCCCGAGGTGGGCTCGACCCTCAAGAACCCCGACCTGGCCCGCACCTACGCCCGGATGGCACGGGAGGGCGCCGGTGTCATGTACCGCGGCCCGATCGCCGAGGACGTCGTCGAGACGGTCAACCACCCGCCGGTGGCCCCCGGTTCGGACTACCGCGCGCGGCCCGGACGACTCGAGGAGCGGGACCTGGCGCGCTACCGCGTCAAGGAGCAGGCGCCCACCGCCGTCGGCTACCGCGGGCTGAAGGTCCACGGCATGGCGCCCTCCTCGTCCGGCGGCACCACCGTCGGCGAGGCCCTCAACATCCTGGAGCGGACCGACCTCTCCCGGGCGAGCCAGGCACAGTACCTGCACCGCTACATCGAGGCGAGCCGCCTCGCCTTCGCGGACCGCGGCCGCTGGGTCGGCGACCCCGCCTTCGAGGACGTGCCGACCCGCGAACTGCTCTCCCAGGAGTTCGCCGACTCCCGCGCCTGCCTGATCAAGGACGACGCGGTGCTCACCAGCCCCGTCGCGCCCGGCGACCCGCGTCACCCCGCGGCCTGCGCCGCGGGCGGGCAGGCCGCCCCCACCACCTACGAGGGCGAGAGCACCACGCACCTCACGGTCGCCGACAAGTGGGGCAACGTCGTCGCGTACACGCTCACCATCGAGCAGACCGGCGGCAGCGGCATCACCGTGCCGGGCCGCGGGTTCCTGCTGAACAACGAGCTGACCGACTTCTCCTTCGCCCCGGCGAACCCGGCCGTGCACGACCCGAACCTGCCCGGTCCGGGCAAGCGGCCGCGCTCCTCCATGTCCCCGACGATCGTGCTCGACGGCAAGGGCAGGCCGGTGCTGGCGCTCGGCTCGCCGGGCGGCGCGACCATCATCACCACTGTGCTGCAGACCCTCACCGGAGTCGTCGACCGGGGACTGCCGCTGGTGGACGCCATCGCGGCCCCGCGCGCGAGCCAGCGCAACGCGGCCCGCACCGAGCTCGAACCCGGGCTGTACGACAGCCCGGTGCGCGCCGAACTCGAGGCGATCGGGCACGTGTTCAGCCGCAACCCGGAGATCGGCGCGGCCACCGGCGTGCAGCGGCTGCCCGACGGCCGCTGGACCGCGGCCGCGGAAACCGTCCGCCGGGGCGGCGGCTCCGCCATGGTGGTCCGCCCGGCCGGCTGACGAGCCGCCCCGCACGGCCCCGCCACGCGGGGTCACGCCACGCGGGGTCCCGCCGCGAACGGTCCCGTCGCGTACGACGGCTGCGGGCGTACCGCGGCGGGGACCGGACGCACACGACAGGCGCCGCCCGGCACACGACAGGCGGAGCTCGGCACACGACAGGCGCCGCCCGGCACAGGCCGGGCGGCGCCTTCGGCGCGGGAGACGGCCGCGCGGTCAGGAACCCGTGCCGCCGGAGCCGCCGAAGGGCGGCTCCGGTGGGGCGTCCCCGCCCGCGGCGGTCGAGCCGGCGCTCTCCACCCGGAACGCGGGACGGTCGTCCTCGCCGACCTCGACCACGACCCGCCCGCCGCCGGACAGCCGGCCGTCCAGCAGCATCCGGGACAGCTCGTTGTCGACCTCCCGCTGGATGGTGCGGCGCAGCGGACGGGCGCCGTACTCCGGCTGGTGGCCGTGGCGCGCCAGCCAGTCCACCGCCTGGTCGGTGAACCGCACCGTGACGTCCTGCGCGTGCAGCCGGCGGCGGGTCCGCTCCAGCATCAGGTCGGTGATCTGCCGCAGCTGCACGTCGGTGAGCTGACGGAACACCACGATCTCGTCGATCCGGTTGAGGAACTCCGGCCGGAAGTGCTGCCGCAGGGGCCGCAGCACCCGCTCCCGGCGCGCCTCCTCGTCCACGGCGGCGTCCGCGGCGGTGAACCCCAGCGCGCCGCCGCCCCGGACGATCACCTCGGACCCCAGGTTGGAGGTCATCACGATCACCGTGTTGGTGAAGTCCACGGTGCGGCCCTGGGAGTCCGTCAGCCGGCCGTCGTCCAGCACCTGCAGCAGGATGTTGAAGACGTCCGGGTGCGCCTTCTCCACCTCGTCGAGCAGCAGCAGCGAGTACGGGTGGCGCCGCACCACCTCGGTGAGCTGGCCGGCCTCCTCGTGCCCGACGTACCCGGGCGGGGCCCCGACCAGGCGGCTCACCGTGTGGCGCTCCTGGTACTCGCTCATGTCGAGCCGGACCATCCGCTCCTCGCTGCCGAACAGCGCCTCCGCCAGCGCCCGCGCCAGCTCCGTCTTCCCGACGCCGGTCGGGCCCAGGAAGAGGAAGCTGCCGATCGGCCGGTCCGGTCCGGCCAGACCGGCTCGGGCCCGCAGCACGGCGTCGGAGACCACCCGCACGGCCTCGTCCTGGCCGACCACCCGCTCGTGCAGGTGCTCCTCCAGGTGCAGCAGCCGGTCCTTCTCCTCGGCGGTCAGGCTGGCCACCGGAATGCCCGTCTGCCGGGAGACCACCTCGGCGATCGACTCCACCGTGACCACCAGGTTCTGCCCCTCGTCGGGCTGCTCCTCCTGGCCCGCCGCCTCGACGCGCGCCCGGACCTCCTCGATCCGGTCGCGCAGCCGCATCGCCTCCTCGTACTGCTCGGCGGCGACCGCCTGGTCCTTGTCGCGGGTCAGCTGCTCCGCCTCACGCTGCAGCGCCCGCACGTCGGTGCGCCGGCCGCGCGAGCGCAGCCGGACCCGGGCGCCGGCCTGGTCCATCAGGTCGATCGCCTTGTCCGGCAGGAACCGCTCGGTGAGGTACCGGTCGGAGAGCTCCACCGCCGCCACCAGTGCCTCGTCGGTGTAACGCACCTGGTGGTGGGCTTCGTAGCGGTCGGCGAGGCCGCGCAGGATCTCGATGGCGTCCGCCACCGACGGCTCGGGCACCATGACCGGCTGGAAGCGGCGGGCCAGCGCCGCGTCCTTCTCGATCCTGCGGTACTCCTCCAGCGTGGTGGCTCCCACCACGTGCAGTTCGCCGCGGGCCAGGGCGGGCTTGAGGATGTTGCCCGCGTCCATCCCGCCGCTCTCGCCGCCGCCTCCGGCGCCGACCACCGTGTGCAGTTCGTCGATGAAGACGACCAGTTCGCTGGGATGGGCGCGGATCTCGTCGATGATCCCGTTGAGCCGCTCCTCGAAGTCGCCGCGGTAGCGGGTGCCCGCCACCACGCCGGACACGTCCAGGGCGACCACGCGGCGGCCGGCGAGCACGTCGGGGACGTCGTCGTCCGCGATCCGCTGGGCGAGGCCCTCCACGATCGCGGTCTTGCCCACGCCGGCGTCGCCGATCAGCACCGGGTTGTTCTTGCCCCGCCGGGAGAGGACCTCGACGGTCTGCTCGATCTCCTCCTCGCGCCCGATCACGGGGTCGATCCGGCCCTGCCGCGCCAGCTCGGTGAGATCGCGGCCGTAGCGGTCCAGGTTCGGCGTGTTCATGCCGTGCTGGGGCTGTTCGGGATGGCGGCGCACGGCGGTCGAACCGGCGGGGACCCGGCCGCCCGCGCCGGCCGACGGCTCCTGGCCCTCCGGCGGGGGAGTGGGTGCGAAACGGGCCGTGCTGAGGATGTGGCCGGCCGCCGAGTCGGGGTTCTCGGCCAGCGCGCTCAGCACGTGCTCGGGGCCGATGTAGCCGTCGCCGCGGCTGCGGGCCAGCTCGTGCGCGTCCAGCAGGGCGCGCTTGACGGCCGGGGTCATCGCCACCGAGGCCGGCGGGGTCTCGTCACCCGCGGGGGCGGCGGAGCGGCTGTCGATGTCCGCCGCCAGCTCGTCCGGGTCGGCGCCCGCCCGGGCGATCAGACTGCGGGTCGGCTCGATGGCCAGGGCGGCGCGCAGCAGGTGCTCGGTCTCCAGGTCGCGGCTGCCGTGCTCGGCCGCGTAGGCGGCCGCGGCACGCACCAGGTCCTGGGCGGGCCGGCTCATCAGGCGGCCGATGTCCACGCGCCGCGGCGGGGCGCCGTTGCCGCCGCCCTGCCCCGGGGATCCGCCGCCGGACCCCCGGGCCGACGGTGCGGGACCGAAGAGTCCGCTGCTGAACAGGCGTGCGAAGAATTCTGCGAAGGGGTCCGAGCCGTAGCCCTGCGGACCCGGGAATCCGCTGGTCATCAGCCATCCGTTTCGGCGCGCCCCCTGCATCGCGCGGGCGCACGAGGTCGACAGTCCGTGCGCCCGCCGGGTGCCCCTGCGGCAGGTGGCTACACCTCGGCCGACCGGGCGGCCGCCATCTCGCCCCTCACCTTGAGTGACCGGATGATTGCGTCGCGCGCGCCGCGCGGCGCGACGGGGCACCCGGCACGGACGGCGCGGGCCACGCTCCTGAGGGACGCGGCCCGCGCGGTCTTACCTGGTGCGGGAAGGCCTCGCGGTCCTCCCGCGGGACGGGGCCCGGACACCGGCGTCCGGCCGGCCGAACACCGGCGTCGGCCCGGCCGGGCGCCGGCGGTGCGCGGCTGGCCCGCAAGGGTGGTGATGCGCGGTGACTCGACGGCTTTGCCGGGATGGTCTTGGCAAGGCCCCCGGGGCGTCCTAAGTTCGAGATTCCGGCGGTTGCGGCCGACCCGGCGGATCGACCGGATCCTTTCGCCCAGCGGTGAGTCCCTGCAGTAGAGGCCCTCTGACGTTCCGTCGAAGGAGCAGCTCGTGGCCAACGTCGTACGCGCAGCCCTGGTCCAGGCCACCTGGACCGGCGACACCGAGTCCATGATCGCCAAGCACGAGGAACACGCCCGTGAGGCGGCCCGGCAGGGCGCCGGGGTCATCGGCTTCCAGGAAGTCTTCAACGCCCCCTACTTCTGCCAGGTCCAGGACCCGGAGCACTACCGGTGGGCCGAACCCGTCCCCGACGGCCCCACCGTGACCCGGATGCGGGCCCTGGCCCGCGAGACCGGCATGGTGATCGTGGTGCCGGTCTTCGAGGTCGAGCAGAGCGGCTTCTACTACAACACCGCGGTCGTCGTCGACGCGGACGGAACGGTCCTGGGCAAGTACCGCAAGCACCACATCCCGCAGGTCAAGGGCTTCTGGGAGAAGTACTACTTCAAGCCGGGCAACCTGGGATGGCCGGTCTTCGACACCGCGGTCGGCAAGGTCGGCGTCTACATCTGCTACGACCGGCACTTCCCCGAGGGCTGGCGCCAGCTCGGGCTCAACGGCGCCCAGCTCGTCTACAACCCGTCCGCCACCTCGCGCGGCCTGTCCGCCTACCTGTGGCAGCTCGAACAGCCCGCCGCCGCGGTCGCCAACGAGTACTTCGTCGCCGCCATCAACCGCGTCGGCCAGGAACCCTATGGCGACAACGACTTCTACGGCACCAGCTACTTCGTCGACCCGCGCGGCCGGTTCGTCGGTGACGTGGCCAGCGACAAGGAGGAGGAACTCGTCGTGCGCGACCTCGACCTCGGTCTCATCGAGGAGGTCCGGCAGCAGTGGGCCTTCTACCGCGACCGCCGGCCCGACGCCTACCAGGGACTGGTGCAGCCGTGACGGCGACGGACGAGACGGCCCCGGCCGCCGCCGGCGAGGCCCGCGACGGCGCGTCGGCCGCCGCGGACGAGGCCCGCGGCCCGGCGGGACTGCTCGGCCGGCACCGGGCCGTGCTCCCCGACTGGCTGGCCCTCTACTACGACGACCCCCTGGAGATCGTCGAGGGCGAGGGACGCCGCGTCCGGGACGCCCAGGGCCGCGAGTACCTCGACTTCTTCGGCGGCATCCTCACCACGATGACCGCCCACGCCCTCCCCGAGGTCGCCAAGGCGGTCACCGGACAGGCTGGCCGGCTGCTGCACTCCTCCACGCTCTACCTCAACCGGCCGATGGTCGAACTCGCCGAACGCATCGCCGAGTTGTCCGGCATCCCGGACGCCCGGGTCTTCTTCACCACCTCCGGCACCGAGGCGAACGACACCGCGCTGCTGCTCGCCACCACCTACCGGCGCAGCAACCAGATCCTGGCCATGCGCAACAGCTACCACGGCCGGTCCTTCTCCACCGTCTCCGTCACCGGCAACCGCGGCTGGTCGCCGACCTCGCTGTCCCCGCTGCAGACCCTCTACGTCCACGGCGGCGTCCGCCACCGCGGGCCGTACGCGCACCTGGACGACGAGGCGTTCACCGCCGCCTGCGTCGCCGACCTGCGCGACCTGCTCGGCCACGTGCGCGCGCCGGCCGCGCTGATCGCCGAACCGGTGCAGGGGGTCGGAGGGTTCACCTCCCCGCCGGACGGGCTGTACGCCGCGTTCCGCGAGGTCCTCGCCGAGCAGGGCGTGCTGTGGATCGCCGACGAGGTGCAGACCGGCTGGGGACGCACCGGCGACCACTTCTGGGGCTGGCAGGCGCACGACCGCAACGGCCCGCCCGACATCGTCACCTTCGCCAAGGGCATCGGCAACGGCATGTCGGTCGGCGGCGTGATCGCCCGCGCCGAGATCATGAACTGCCTCGACGCGAACTCCATCTCCACCTTCGGCGGCACCCAGGTCACCATGGCCGCCGCCCTCGCCAACCTGGACCACCTGCTCCGCAACGACCTCCAGGGCAACGCCCGCCGGGTCGGCGGCCCGCTCCTGGAGAGGCTGCGGACCGCCTGCTCCGCCCTGCCCGGCGTGCGCGAGGTCCGGGGCCGCGGCCTGATGATCGGCATCGAACTCGTCCGGCCCGGCACCGACCTGGCCGACCCCGAGGCGGCCGCGGCCGTCCTGGAGGGCGCCCGCGAGGAGGGCCTGCTGATCGGCAAGGGCGGCGGCCACGACACCAGCGCGCTGCGCATCGCCCCGCCGCTGTCCCTCACGGCCGCCGAGGCGGAGGAGGGAGCGGCGATCCTCGAGAGGGTCCTGCGCCGCATCGCGGGGTGACGCCCGGGGCCGCGCGCCCCGTCACCCCCGAATCCGTCACGGAAGGAGAGGCACAGTCCATGTCCCCCGCGGAGACGGGCCGGACCCGCCTCCGGCGGTGCGAAGCGAACGGAGTCGAGCTGTGACGCGCACTCTGATCACCGGCGGTCTGGTCATCACCGCCTCGGACGAACTCCACGTCGACGTGCTCGTCGAGGGCAGTCGGATCGCGGCCCTGGCGACCCCGGACAGCCACGGCTGGACGGCCGACCGCGTGATCGACGCCACCGGCAAGTACGTGATCCCCGGCGGTGTCGACGCCCACACGCACATGGAGATGCCCTTCGGCGGGACGATGTCCTGCGACACCTTCGAGACGGGAACCCGGGCCGCCGCGTGGGGCGGAACGACCACGATCATCGACTTCGCGATCCAGCCCAGGGGCGGTTCCCTGCGGCAGGGCGTGGACGCCTGGCACGAGAAGGCGGAAGGCAACTGCGCCGTCGACTACGCCTTCCACATGATCATCTCCGATGTCAACGAGTCGACCCTCGGGCAGATGGGCGCTCTCGTCGAAGCCGGCATCAGCTCCTTCAAGCTCTTCGCCGCCTATCCCGGGGTCTTCTACTCCGACGACGGCCAGATCCTCCGGGCCATGCAGCGGGCCGCCGACATCGGCGGTCTGATCATGATGCACGCCGAGAACGGCATCGCCATCGACGTGCTCGTCGAACAGGCGCTCGCTCGCGGTGAACGGGATCCGCGCCATCACGGGGAGGTCCGGCACGCGCTGCTCGAGGCCGAAGCCACGCACCGGGTGATCCGGCTCAGTCAGGTCGCCGGTGCTCCCGTCTACGTGGTGCACGTCTCCGCCGAGGAAGCCGTGGCCGAGCTGGTCCAGGCGCGGGACAAAGGGCTTCCGGTCTTCGGCGAGACCTGTCCGCAGTACCTGTTCCTGTCCGACGACAACCTGGCCGAGCCGGATTTCGAGGGCGCCAAGTACGTCTGCTCCACCCCTTTGCGTCCCCGCGAGCATCAGGCCGCGCTCTGGCGCGGTCTGAGGACCAACGACCTGCAGGTGGTCTCCACCGACCACTGCCCCTTCTGCTTCAAGGGGCAGAAGGACCTGGGAAGGGGCGATTTCTCCAAGATCCCCAACGGCCTGCCCGGCGTCGAACACCGCATGGATCTGCTCCACCAGGCGGTGGTGGACGGTCACATCACCCGCCGTCGCTGGATCGAGATCGCCTGCGCCGCCCCGGCGCGGATGTTCGGCCTGTACCCGAGGAAGGGCACCATCGCGCCCGGTGCCGACGCGGACGTCGTCGTCTACGACCCGCACGCGGAGCAGGTCCTCTCGGCCGGGACGCATCACATGAACGTGGACTACTCCGCGTACGAGGGCAAGCGGATCACCGGCCGGGTCGAGACGGTGCTGTCCCGTGGCGTCCCCGTGCTCGAGGACGCCGCGTACGTAGGACACCGGGGGCACGGGGTGTACGTGCCGCGGGGACTCTCGCAGTACTCGTGAGCACCGGCGCCTCCGAGAGCTGGAGGCGACCGGTTCAACGGGGCCGTGCCCTCATCCGGAGATCGCGTGGCCTCAAGGTCATGGCGAGGGCGGGGCGAGTTCTCCGGACGGTCAGGTGCGCCAGACGCCAGCGGGCGGTGATGGTCGCCAGGGCGAGGGTGGCCTCGGTCGTGGCGAAGGCGTCGCCGATGCATCTGCGGGCGCCCGCCGCGAACGGGATGAGGGCGTGGCGGGGCGGTTGAGGGCGGCCGGGATCCCAGCGGTCGGGATCGAAGGCTTCGGGGTCGTCGTAGAGGTCGCGCCTGTGGTGGACGAGATAGGCGCTGTACGCGACGGTGGTGCCCGCCCGCAGCAGGTGCCCGCCCAGTTCGGCGTCGGCCGAGACCGAACGGGTGATGAACCAGCCCGGCGGGCGCATCCGCAGCGTTTCCTTGACGACCCGTGCGGTCAGCGGCAGGTCGGGCAGGTCCCTATGGGCGGCCGCGGCACCGTCCAGGACCGTGTCGACCTCGCGGTGGACCCGCTGTTCGACCTCGGGATGCCGGGCCAGCAGGTCCAGTGCCCAGCTCACGGTGGCCGCCGTGGTCTCCGTCCCGGCCAGGAAGAAGGCCATCGTCTGGTCGCCGACTTCTTCGGAGCTCATGCCGCGCCCGTCCCCTTCGGTGTCGCGGGCCCGGATCAGCGCGGAGAGCAGGTCACCCCGGTCGGTCCCCTGCGAGAGGCGCTGGGCGACGATCTGGTCGAGGGTGCCGCGCAGCCGGGCCCGAGCCCGCAGGTAGGACCGGTTGCCCCGGGTGGGGAGCCGGTCCAGCGGGGGGATCAGCAGCATGCGGCGGCCCATGCCGTTGATGAGGGTGGTGACGTCGCCGAGGATCCGGTCGAGTTCGGCCGGGGGCAGCGAGCGGGAGAAGAAGGCGGCGGCCGCCGCCTTGGAGGCGATGGCCATCATCTCGGTCTGCACGGACAGGACCTGACCGGCCTGCCACGCAGCGGTGCGCTCGTCGATGCAGTCCGTCATGACGTCCGCGTACGCGGCGAGACGGGCTGGACGGAAGGCCGGCTGGAGCATGCGTCGCTGACGGCGGTGCGCGCTGTACGGACAGGTGGGGAGCCCGTTGCCCGCGACTTCCCGCGCCCGGTCGTAGACAGGTCCTCCTTTGTCGAAGACACGGTCGTCGGTGAGGACGCGGCGGGTCAGTTCCGCGTCGCACAGCACGACGACGGGAAGCGGCCCCAGCCGGATGCGGACCAGATCCCCGTGGGCGGGCAGGGAGGTCAGGAACGTCAGCGGATCACGGAGCAACCGCACCAGGTGACCGGCCAGAGGAAGCCCGCCGGGGGCGGAGGGGATCGCGCGCGGGTCTGTCACGTGCGGCTCCGGGACCGCGGGTGCGGGCGACCGGCCGCAACGTCTTCCGGGGCCGAGGCGTCGGTGGGCAGTGCGTGCCACCACCAGCCGATGGAAGGGGCCTCCGGGGGCGCGCCGGTCGCGCTGGGCACGTCCGCGACGGGGCACGTCGCCACACGGACGGCGCCGGGGTGGCGGCCGTCGGGATCGGTGTATCGGGCCGCCCGGATGCCCCATTCGTAGTTGCCACGGATGAGGCAGGTCAGATTGGACACATAGCGGCTCAGCGGCTCGGAAGCGGCCGGCAGGACGAGGTCACGGACCTCGACGAAGCGGGCCAGGATGCGGTCGCGCAGGGCCACGGCCCGCCTCCGGGCATCCTGTGGGGTGCACCCGTACCGGGCTTGATGGAGGGCGACCAGATTGAGGACGGGCTCCGTCCTCGCGGGCCGCCGGGCGGCGTACCACAGTTCCTTGCCGTAGGAGAAGAGGTCGTCGTCGATGGCGGCGACCATGGCGGCCATCTCGGTGAGCGCGTGCACGGCAGGGGCGTTGATCTCCTGATCGGGGATGTCGCTCCCCTCACTGACCTGGAACCAGGCGAGGGTCGGGAAGCCGGCGACGTACAGCAGACGGGTGTGGAGATATTCGTTGAGGTTCGGCATCGACCGCTGCCCGCGGGCAGCGCGTTCCCACGCCACGCCCAGGTACCAGGAGAGGTGGGCGTCCACCAGGCGGCGACGCTGGGTCGCGGAAGCCAGGCGGTGCAACCGCTCGGCCAGCTCCACCACCGGCCCGGTGAAGAGGTTCTCCGGCGGCAGCAGCCCCGCTGTCGGGGTCTCCAGTGTCCGGACGACACGCACGGCCAGGTCCAGGAAGGAGAAGGCGTCCTCCGGGGATTCCTCGTCGCAGGCGAAGTCGTCGAACACGAACATCGTGTACGTCCAGTCCACGGCCATCTGGAGCCGCTCCGCGTCCGCATCGGGGCAGTTGCCCGCGAAGAACAGCGCGGACCTGGTGCCCACGACCCGTTCACGGCGTCCGGGGCCCCGGCCGAGGCCGTGACGCTCCACGAAGGCCAGGCCCTGCGCCTCGAGGAGTTCGACATCCGCGTGGCACCGCCACGGCATGGGGAAGTACATCGCCGGCAGTCGCGTCACGATGTCCGGATCGGACGGGGTGATGTGCTCGCTCACAGTGCTCTCCTCCGCCGACGGGCGTTCACGTGCGGACCGGGTCGTGTTCAGGGACCGACGCCGTCATGGCGTGCGTTCCGTGACGCCGTGCACCAGGCGTCGGGCCGCGTCGGCCGCAGGCGCCGGGAAGGCCGCGGCGTCCAGGGCCCGGAGCGCCTGCCGACGACGCAGCCTGATCATGTCTTCGACGGTGTCCACGGCCCTGGCTCCGGTGCTCAGGACGGGCCGGTGGTCTCCCCCACGCTTCCCCTCCCGGACCCCGGAACCGGTCGCCCTCACCATGCTGGCCGACCGTTCACCGGCCAATGGGCCCGCACCGGCGCACGGGGGCATCCGGAGGGCGGCAGACGGCAGGGGGCGCGGGTGCGGGAGCGGGGCGCGCCGCGCGGGGGAGTGGCGAGCCCTCCGCGCGGGGCGCCGTCACCGAGACGGAAGTCGATGTGAACCCGGCGGTCAGCACGCCGATCCCCACTGCGGCGCCCGCGGCGAAGGCGAGGGCGTTGTCCGCCGCGTAGGCCGGCACCCCGCCGTGCGGGATGCCGTTGCGCCGGGCAGCTCGTCGCGGACGTGTCGGTGGCGCGTGTTATTCCTTGGGGCATGGAGACGGAAACTGCGGTCCCCGAGCGACCGGCCGCACTGCGGGACGCCTTCGGCGCGGGCGACGGCGGGCGCTCCGCCCTGGGGTGGGAGGCCGTGCGGGCCTTCGAGGCGCGATACGGCGTGGTGCTGCCCGAGCCGTACCGGTCGTTCGTCGCCGAGGTGGCGGACGGGTCCGAGCAGGGCCCGCCGGACCACGGCCTCCTGCCCCTCGCCGCACTGCCCTCCGACTGGGGCGACGACCGGCCTCCACGGGACCTCGCGCAGCCGTTCCCGCTCACCGAGGCGTGGCTGTGGGAGGAGGACGACCGCCCGGAGGAGGAACTGGACGCGCTGCTCGGCCCGGTCTTCGACCACGGCACGGTCGTGCTCGGCACCGACGGGTGCGGGATGTACTGGCACCTGGTGGTCACCGGTGCGCACCGCGGCCACATATGGACCATCACCGACGTGGGCGCCCTGCCGTTCGGGGCGGAGTTCGGGCACACCACGGGTGCGTCCGGGTTCGCCGGCTGGGTGGCCCACTGGGCGGCGGGCAAGGAGTGGTTCGACGCGCGCTGACGGGCCGCCGGAGCCGCGCTGCCTCCGCCGGGCCCGTGCCCTTGCGGGCGACCGGGCCGCCCAGGGGCGGCGGACCGGTGCGCAGGGCGGGGGAGGTACCGTCCGGGGGGGCGACGGAGGGGCGTGACGTGCGGGACGAGCAGGACGGGCGGGACGGGCGGTGATGCGCGACCTGCTGCCGCCCGGCGTGCACGTGGCCGAGTCCTTCGGCGATCCGCCCGGCGCCGTGCTGCTGCCCGAGGAGGAGCCGGCCGTCGCGCGCGCCGTGGACAGGCGCCGCCGCGAGTACACCACCGTGCGGCACCTGGCCCGGCGCGCGCTGCGCTGCCTCGGGCACGGCGCGGCGGCCCTGCCCCCCGGCGAGGACCGCGCACCGCGCTGGCCCACGGGCGTGGTGGGCGCACTGACGCACTGCGACGGCTACCGCGCGGCCGCCGTCGCGGACGCCACCGTCGTGGCCTCCGTCGGCATCGACGCGGAACCCCACGAGGCGCTGCCGGAGGAGGCCCTGGGCGGCGTCGCCCTGCCCGAGGAGCGGGAACACCTCGCCCGACTGGACGCGGCACACCCGGAGTTCAGGTGGGACCGGCTGCTGTTCTCGGCCAAGGAGTCGGTCTACAAGGCCTGGTACCCGGTCACCGGTGCCTGGCTCGGGTTCGAGCAGGCGGTCCTGACCTTCGACCCCGCCGGCTCCTTCCGCGCCCGCGTCCTGCCGGAAGCGGTGGTGCCCGGCGGACCGGTGGTCTTCGACGGCCGCTGGTGCGTGACCCGGAGCTTCGTCACCACCGCCGTCGTGGTGACGCGCCCCGACGCCGCACCCCCCGCCCCGTGCGGCTGCCCGGCGCGGTGACGGGGGTGCCGGGGCCGTGGAGCGTGATGCCCGGGCATCCCGGCGTGCGGCCGGCGGACGGCAGGGCCGAGCCGCCGGAGACCCGCCCCGGCGGTTGCCACGGTGTCACTCCGGCGGGTTCCGCAGCGCGGCCACCACGTCCGCCACGTGCTCCGTCGGCAGTGAGTGGTGCCCCGCCCCCTCCACGGTGACCACCGTCGCACCGGGCAGCAGCGCACGCGCGCGTCCGGCGACCCGCCGGGCGTCGTGGGCCCGGCTCGCCCCGGCGAGGAGGACCAGCGTCGGCACCGCGCACCCGCGCAGCGCGGACGCGCCGGGGCGGCGGGCGGGCAGCACCTTGGTGCGGCGGGCGTGCGCGGTGGCGCCGAGGAAGGCGGCCCAGGCGGGGTCGCCGGGCGGGCGGCCCGTCTCCCAGCGGTGGAAGGACAGCACCCGCTGCGGGGTGGGGCGCGCCAGCATCGGCAGCGCCCGCAGGACGTAGGGCAGACGCAGGCCGGCGAAGCAGCCGACCGGGTCGAGCAGGGTCAGGCGGCTGAACCGCCCGGGTTCGCGCAGGGCCTGGTTCAGGGCGATCCACGCGCCGTAGGAGTGACCGCACAGGGCGGTCCGCTCCAGACCGAGGCCGTCGAGGACGGCGGTCAGCCAGGCCGCCAGGTCGTCCGCGTCGCGCGGCGGATCGCCGTCGGGCACGGTGCGGCCGAAGTCGCCGAGCAGGTCGACGGCGTACAGGCGGTGCGTGCGGGCGAGTGCGGGGGCGACGGAGTACCAGGCCATCGAGGTGGCGCCGCCACCCGGGAGCAGCACCAGGGGCGGGGCGTCCTCGGGACCGCAGGCGTGCACCCGGGCGGGGCCGAAACGCGTGGGCACGTCGAGGGCGCGGGTGTCCTCGGGCCAGCGGCGCAGGAGTTCGTCGTACGCCGCGTCGAACGCGGAGCCCCCGCCGTCCCGCCCACCTGTCCCGTGCGCGGTGCTGTTGGTCATGGACACGCCTCACCTTCCCCCGTCGGGACGCGGACCGTTCCCGCATCCTTGCGCCCGACGGGCGACACGGCAAGCGAGGCACCCTTCCCAAGGCAGGGGGACGGGTTCACGATGGTCCGCACGGCACGGCCCGGCGAGCACCCCGACGGGAGGCGGCATGCGCACGCGGCGACCACCCCGGCACGCCCCCGCGGCCCCGCCCGGCGAGCGGTCGCGGCCGGGGCCACGGCGGGCGCCGGGCGGGCGCCCGGGGGCGTGGGGGTCAGCCGATCCCGGTCCAGCCCTGCGGGACCGTGCCGAGCCGGACCCGCTGCGGGTGGTCGCCCACCGGGGTGGAGGTGATCTTCCGCCCGGTGGCGAAGGAGATCGAGGTGACCTGGTCGGCGCCCGACTCCGAGACCACGCACGCGGCGCCGTCGCCCGTGACGGTGGACCAGTACGGCTTGGCGACCGGGATCAGCGGACCCTCCTGCAGGGTCGTGCGGTTCACGATCGTCGCGTAGTCGTCCATGGTGCCCGCGACGCACAGGTTCTGACCGCTCGGCTGCATGGTCAGCCCGTGGTGCCGG
Source organism: Streptomyces fragilis (assembly GCF_003112515.1). GTDB lineage: Bacteria > Actinomycetota > Actinomycetes > Streptomycetales > Streptomycetaceae > Streptomyces > Streptomyces fragilis. The sequence goes on from NZ_BEVZ01000002.1 coordinate 914,544, forward strand.
GAGTCGTTGACGAAGGAGGTGCGCTCGTCGGAGGTGGCCGGGTTCTTCGGCAGCGTCTTCATCCGGGTGATCTTGTCGGTGGCCACGTCGTACTCGAAGAAGCCGTTGAAGAACGACACCTGGAAGTAGAGCTTCGACTCGTCCGGGCTGAACGCCGCCGGGCGGACCGCGTCCGAGTAGGAGCCGTAGCCCGCCGCGTCCAGCCGCTGGCGCATGTCGATGGTGCGGACCACCTTGAGGGTCTCCGCGTCGGCGACGGTGATCCTGCGGTCGCCCTTGAGGAAGTCCATCCAGGGGGCGTCCAGGTCGTTGTTGACCTCGCCGATGGACATGTTCCAGATCTTGCCGTCCCGCGTGAAGACGTTCTCGTGCGGCTTGTCCCCGGTGGGGAAGTTGCCGATCTGCCGGCCGGTGTGGATGTCGAGCACGTGCACCTTGTTGCCGGTGGAGGCGGACACCGCCACCCGGTTGCCGTCCGGCGAGACCGCCATGTGGTCCGCGCGGAAACCGTCCACCTGGAAACGCCAGTTGATCCGGCCGGTGGTCAGGGAGACCGAGACCACGTCGGCGAAGCTCGGCCGGGAGACCACCACCGCGGAGCCGTCCGGGGTGGAGTACATGTCGTCGGCGAACTGGTCGTGGCCCTCGCCCGCGGTCTCCCTGATGACGAGGAAGCCGGCCAGGCGGACCGGGTTGAGGTAGATCTCCCGCAGCCGCTCGTCCTTGTCCGGGATCAGGTCGATCCTGCCGACCGGCGACAGCTGGGCGTCGGAGGACAGCACGCTCGCGGTGCCGTCCCAGTTGTTCGCGACGAACAGCACCTCGCGCCGCTGCGCGTCCGCGTCCTGGGCGCCTGCCTGCCCCGCACCCGTGACGGCCAGCACCGTCGCGGCCGCCAGGGCGGAGAACACGCGTCCACGTCCGACCTTGAGTCTCACGCTGTGCTCCTGTCTCTCGGGACCGGGTTGTTCCTCCGGGTTGCTGTTACCGGGGGTAAGGTAATGGCCCTACGGGACGGTAACCAGAGTTCGCGCATACCTGGCCGACGTGAGCACGCCCTCGCACTCCCCTTTCGGCCACGCCTCGTCCCCCAGGAGCCCCCATGGACTTCGGACTGGTCCTGCAGACCGACCCCCCGGCCGACCGCGTCATCGACCTGATGCGCCGCGCCGAGCGCAACGGCTTCACCCACGGCTGGACCTTCGACTCCGCCGTCCTGTGGCAGGAGCCGTTCGTGATCCACAGCCAGATCCTCGCCTGGACCGAGCGGCTGGTCGTCGGCCCGATGGTCACCAACCCCGGCACCCGCACCTGGGAGGTCACCGCCTCCACCTTCGCCACCCTCAACGACATGTACGGCGACCGCACCGTCTGCGGCATCGGACGCGGCGACTCCGCGATGCGGGTGGCCGGCCGTAAGCCCAACACGCTGGCCGCCGTGGCCGAGGCGATGCGGGTGATCCGCTCCCTCGCCTCCGGTGAGGAGACCGACCTCGGCGACGGCACCGTCATCCGCATCCCCTGGGTGCGGCCCGGCTCCCGGCTGCCCGTCTGGATGGCCGCCTACGGCCCGAAGGCACTGCGCACGGCCGGTGAGAAGGCCGACGGGTTCATCCTCCAGCTCGCCGACCCGCACCTCACCGAGTACATGGTGAACGCCGTCCGGCAGGCTGCCAGGGAGGCCGGGCGCGACCCGGCGGAGGTGACCGTCTGCGTCGCCGCGCCCGCGTACGTCACCGACGACGAGTCGCCGGAGGCGCTCGCCCACGCCCGGGAGCAGTGCCGGTGGTTCGGCGGCATGGTCGGCAACCACGTGGCCGACCTGGTCGCCCGGTACGGCGCGGACGGCTCGGTGGTGCCGCACGAACTCACCGACTACGTCCGCTCCCGCCAGGGCTACGACTACGCGCACCACGGCCGCAGCGGGAACCCGGACACGGCCTTCGTCCCCGACGAGATCGTCGACCGGTTCTGCGTCCTCGGCACCGTCGAGCGGCACGTCGAGAAGCTGGCCGCGCTGCGCGACCTGGGCGTCGACCAGTTCGCCGTCTACGACATGCACGACGCGCAGGAGAAGGTCGTGGACGCGTACGGGGCACACGTCATCCCCGCCCTCGGAGGCGACCGGGACCGGGGCACTCCCCGCGGAGGCGACCGGGGCCCGGGCGCTCCCCGCGGCGGCGCTTGACGGGGCGGCACCGCGCGGGTACGCCGGATGCGGCACGGGCCCCCACCGCGCCGCCGCACCGATCCGCCCCCCTCGGTTCAAGCCGGCGGGGCGGGTCAGCCCGCCGGCTTCTCCAGCGCGGCCAGCGCCTCGCCCGCCGCCTTCGCCGCGCCGTCACGGATCTTGTCGGCGCTCGGCGTCGTCTTCTCCACGAAGTCGCCGCCGTTGTACGTCACCACGACGATCGCGTTGCCCGAACGGACCGTCAGCTCGGTCTCCTGGACCTTGTTGCCCTTGTCGCTGGTGACCGCGCTCAGCGAGTACGCCTCGTCGCCGAGTCCCTTGAACGGGCCGCCCTTCCCCTCGGCGACGCGGTCGAAGGCCTTCTGCGCGTCCTCGGTGGAGCGGCGGATCTCGAACGAGACGTCCAGCCAGCGGTAGTCGTAGCCCTTCAACGCGTGCCACTGGCACATCCGGCGCACGTCCTTGTCCGTGGACGCGAGTTCACCGGTGGTCAGCTTCCCGGGCACCAGGGAGGTGACGGTCTTCTTGGACACCGCCTTGCAGGGGTCCGGGGCCTTCGTGTGCGTTTTCCCGGCCTCGTCCGTCTTCTTCCCCGGCTCCTCGTCGTCCTTCCCGGACGCTTCCCCCGAATCGCCCGAGTCGCCCGCATCGCCGGAGTCGGCCGAGGACCCCGAGGAGGTGGACTCCTGGCCGCTCGCGGCCGCCTCGGGCGGATCGGCGAGCGGGCCGACGGACATCGCCCAGCCGGCGGAGGCGAGCACGACGACCGGCATCAGGCGCACAGTCAGAGCGAGCGGCAGAGGAAAAGGCACGGCGCACTTCTCTGGGAGACGACGGCGGAGCCTGCCGGGGCAGGCGCACGCCAGTCAAACACGTGTTTCCGTCACGACGGAAGTCCGAACTCGCTCCGTGGCCGACCGGTCACGCGCCCGCGCGCGGCCGGAACCGGTCACTCCACGGAGAGCTGGGCGGAGCGGCCGCCCGAGGGGGCCGACGGACGCTCAGCAGACGCCGTCGCCCGGCTTGGGATTGCCCAGGCCGAACAGCGGGCGGAGCTTGAGGCCGATCCACGTGCCGCCGAGCGCGAAGGCTCCCCAGAGCCAGCCGTGCAGGCTGCCGGAGGCGATGCCCGCCAGGTAGGCGCCGATGTTGCAACCGCCCGCCAGCCGCGCGCCGATGCCCATCAGCACACCGCCCAGCACGGCCGCCACGGCCGTGCGCCAGGGGATGTTCCGGTGCAGGGCCCAGGTACCGCCGAGGGAGGCGGCGAGAGCGGCGCCGATCATGATGCCGATGTCGGTCAGACTGGTCCTGTCGGCCAGCACCGGACCGGCGAGCATCTCCGCGTTGCCGGGACGCTGCCACCAGGTCCAGTTCTCCGGGTGTCCGCCCAGCGCGCCGACCAGTTCGGAGCCCCACAGGCTGAAGGCGCTGGTGATGCCCCACGCCCCGCCGGAGACCAGCAGCACCGCACCGCCCAGGGCCGCCAGCACCAGGGCGCCGACAGCCAACGGCCATGAGCCGCGTACCGCGCGGGCCAGGGCGCCGCGCGCCGAGGGCACCGCGTCCACCGGGGGCGGGTTGCGGCGGGCCTGGACCCGTCGGCTCACCAGCACCACCAGCACGAGTGCGGCGATCGTCACCGCCCAGGAGCCGAACCAGCCGACGTGGTCCGCCAGGACCACCGGCTCGAAGGCGGGCAGGTCCTTCCAGAGGTCGAACTGCCAGGCGGCGAGGGTGGCTCCGGCGATGAACCCGCCGAGGGTGAGCACCAGCGTGGACTGCCCGGACCCGACCACGTACAGCGTGCCTGAGGCGCAGGCGCCGCCCAGCTGCATGCCGATGGCGAACAGCACCGAGCCGAGCAGCAGGCCCAGGCCCAGCGGCCCCGCCGAGGGGGCGGGTGCCGAGCCGAACAGGCCCGTCCCGGTGCCCAGGACGAGGGCGAAGAGGGTGGCGGTGGTGCCGAGCAGCAGGGCGTGGGCGCGCAGACCGGTCCCGTTGCCGACGGCGACCAGCTGCCGCCAGGCGGAGGTGAACCCGAACCGGGAGTGGAACAGACCCACCCCGAGACCGAGGCCGAGCAGCAGCAGCACGCCCGGCTTCGCCCCGTGTGCCGACCACACGTAGGCGGTGAGCGCGACGGCGAGCAGCGCGGAGACGGCCAGCGGTCCCTTGCGGACCGGCCCGAGCGGCGGGGCGGCGGGAGCCGGACGGGAGGTGGGGGCGGGCGGGAGGAGGGCGGCGGACCGGGCGCGCGGCGGCGCGGCCGTCACCTCGGCGGGAGGCGCGGTGGTCAAGGAAGGGCTCCAGGATCGCTAGGTCGCGTGGGGGGAGGGTGCTGAGGTCGTCGGGAGTCGCCGGCGGCGCGTGCGGCGCCGACGGCGGACGTGGATCAGCGGCGACAGAGAGCGTCGTCGACGCACCAGGCCGAGCACGCGAAGAGCGCGAGGGACAGCAGGGAGGCGGGTGCGGACATGCCGACGACGGTATACGTGCATGTTGCATGAATCCAGCGCCGTCTCGCCATGCGGGCGCTCCGGTGAGACGGCGGCCTGCCGCCGAGTGTTCGCGCGACGCCCTCGGGCCCACCCGTCAGGGCACCCGCGCGGTCCACTCCTCCGCGGCGAACTTCGTCCGCACCAGCTCCTCGGCGCGGGCCATCTCCTCGGCGGTGACCTCGCCGGCCGTCAGTCCGTGGCGGTTGCGGAAGGAGGCGATCATGTTCTCGATCACCTGCTCGCGCGCCAGACCGGTCTGCCGCCGCAGTGGGTCCACCCGCTTCCTGGCGCTCCGGGTGCCCTTGTCGGACATCTTCTCCCTGCCGATGCGGAGCACCTCGAGCATCTTGTCGGCGTCGATGTCGTAGGACATCGTCACGTGGTGCAGGACGGCGCCGGGTCCGCCGTCCGGGCCCACCATCCGCTTCTGCGCCGCGCCGGCGATCTTGCCCGCCTCGGTGGCGATGTCGTTGAGCGGCTGGTACCAGGCCTTGATGCCCATGTCGCCCAGCGCCTCCAGCACCCAGTCGTCGAGGTAGGCGTAGCTGTCGGCGAAGGAGAGGCCCGAGACCAGGGACTCCGGGACCGACAGGGAGTACGTGATCGTGCTCATCGGCTCCACGAACATCGCCCCGCCGCCCGAGATCCGCCGCACCACCGTGATGCCGTGGCGGGCCGCGCCCTGCGGGTCCACCTCGTTGCGCAGCGACTGGAAGCTGCCGATGATCACGGCCGGCGTCGCCCACTCCCACACCCGCAGGGTCGGCGCCCGCCGTCCGGCGGCCACCTCGGCGGTGATCACCTCGTCCAGCGCCATGTGCAGGGCGGGCGGCTGCGGGCCGGTGTGGATCAGCTGCCAGTCGTAGTCGCCCCACTCGGTCGCACGGGCCAGCGCGCGCCGCACGGCGACGCCGACGCCCTCCGCGGTGAGTCCCAGCATCACCGTGTTCTCCGGCAGGGCAGCCGTGATCCTGGCCGCCAGCCCTGCCGCGTCCGTCGTGGCGGGAGCGCCCTCCAGGGCTTCGTCGATCGCCAGGAGGGCCTCGTCGGGCTCCAGGAAGAAGTCCCCCGCCACCCGCACGTCGCGCAGCACGCCGTCCCGGACGTCCAGGTCCACGACGACCAGCTTCCCGCTGGGCACCTTGTACTCGCCATGCACAGCTCCGGCTCCCTCCGGTCCCGGGTCCGCCTCGCGCGCGGCCCACTCCACCCCATGATCGCTCGCCGCGGCCCCGGACGCAGCGGGAGTCCGCGCCGGCCGTCACCGTCCCCACCGCCCGTCCCGGCGGGCGACCTGCCGGTCGAACCGGCGGGGTGGACGCGGCGCGGCACCGGGGCGTCGTCGTCGATACTGGGCATCACGGCGTGGACGGGGGAGCGGTGGACTGGTCGACGAGTCTTCTCGGGTTCGCCGCGGGTCTGCTGACCGCGGCGGTGACGGCGCCCGTGGGAGTGTCCGGCGCGGTCCTCCTGCTGCCCGTCCAGCTGAGTGTGCTGGGCGTGCCCAGTCCGGCCGTCACCCCGACCAACCTCCTCTACAACGTCGTCGCGGGGCCCGGCGCCCTGCTGCGCTACCGGCGGGACGGGCGCCTGTACGGTCCGCTGACGCGTCTCCTCGTCGCCGGAACCCTGCCCGGCGTGGTCCTCGGGGCGGTGATCCGCGTCTTCGCCGTCCCGGGCCCCGTCGTCTTCCGGATGCTGGTCGCGGTCCTCCTCCTGCCCCTGGGCCTGTGGCTCGTCGCCCGGACCCTGCGGCCCGCGCCCGCCCCGACCCCCGCACCCGCCCCAACGTCCGTACCCGCACCGGCCCCGGCCCTCGCACCGGCCCCCGCCTTCGGTCACGCGCCGGGCGAACCGTCGCCCCGAACGGTCACCGTGCTGGCCGTCGCCGTCGGAACGGTCGGCGGGATCTACGGCATCGGCGGGGGCTCCATCCTGGGGCCGATCCTGGTCGGGCGGGGCATGCCCGTCTCCAGGGTCGCCCCGGCCGCCCTCGCCACCACCTTCCTGACCTCGGTGGTCGGCGCCGGCACCTACGGCCTGCTGTCCCTGACCGGCAACGGGCACATCGCCCCCGACGTCCTCCTCGGCCTGTCCTGCGGACTGGGCGGCCTGGCCGGCGGCTACCTCGGCGCCCGACTCCAGCCCCGCCTGCCCGAACGCCTGCTCCGCCTCGTGCTGGGCTCGCTGGCCGCGGCGGTCGGCGGGCTCTACGCGGCGCAGGCCCTCGTGTAGGCGGGTCCGGGCACGACCCGCGGTACCGCCGGCTCCGGCGCCCGCTTCCGCCCCCTCGTCGCGGAGGCGGGTGATCACTACACTCGCCCGAGCGTTCGTCGTCCGGACCCCCGCACGGAAACAGCGAGGTGGAAGCCCCATGTTCACGACCCGGCCCACGCTCCAGGGCACCTTCGGCATGGTGGTCCCGGGGTCGGATCGCTGACCTGGGGCTTTGCCGCCCGTCGAGTCCCTGACCTGCGGCAATGCTTCTTTCAGTGTCGTTGGACGGGGTACCGGCTTACGTATCCGGAACTCCCCAGAGCCTCCCTCCGCGACGAAAACTCCCCAGCCGCTCCCCAGGGGGAGCGGCTGGGGAGCGCATGGTGAAGGCCGCTCCGCTGTGGATCCGGCCCAACGGGCAGATGGCCCGAGCTGGCGGATGCCGTCGACGAGGCGCTGTTCGGTCTCAGGAGCGACGTCACCAGGGTGCTCATCTACCTTCCCTGGACCCCAGGAACGGCGACCCCGTCCCCGGATTCACCGTGACGTCACGCGCGTCGGTCACCACGGCACCGGGAATCTGGAAGTGCGGCTGGCACGGAGCGCGAAAGGTGAGGGCGGCCGCAGAGTTGTTCCGCCTCAGCTACGCCCTGGCCTGACGTCGCTTCCGGAGCCCGGCGGCGGACAAGAGCGATCGTTGCTCAGGAACTCGCGTGCGCCGCGCAGGCCGGTGCGGAGTTTTCGCTGGGTGGCACGGCTGTCGAGGCGTACGTCCAGTGGGTCGGGATGCGGGCTCTCCGCGCGAAGGCCCGTGGGCAGCCGGGTGGTGTCGAGGCCGTCGCGCCTGGCGATCAGGAAGCCGAGTTCGTGGCGGCTGAGGGCGTCGGCTCCGCCGAGGTGATGGACGCCGTGCGCCTGCGAGGCCGCGAGCTCCAGCAGGGCTTCGGCGAGGTCGGTGACATGGACCGGGCATCGGACGTCGTCGGTGAACAAGGCGCCGGCGCGGGTGCCGGCGGCGAGTTGGCGCACCAGGCGTTCGTGTTCGGACCGGCCGCCGCCGATGATCAGTGAGGTACGGGCGACGACACTGCCGGGATGCACCAGGCGGACTCCGGTCTCGGCCGCGGCCTTGGCCGCTCCGTAGGGGGTCACCGGGTCGGGCGGTTGTGCCTCGTTGTAGTGGACGAGGCGGCCGGAGAAGACCGCGTCGCTCGACACGTGGATCAGCCGGCTGCCCGACCTCGCGGCGGCGAGCGCGAGCCGGAGGGGAGCCTCGGCCGTGACCCCCCAGTCGGCAAGCCCGCTGGAAGCGTTGATGACGACCTGGGGACGTGCCTCGGCCATCACCCGCTGGACCTGGACAGGCTCCCGAAGATCGAGCCGATACCAGGCGACGGGCTGCCCTCTGTCCCGGGGCGGTCTGGAGGAGTAGGTCGCTGCTGTCGCGTGGTCTGCCGCGACCGCTCGCCGGACCAGTTCGGCGCCGAGGAAGCCTGAACCGCCGACGATCAGCATCTCCATGCCGTACCCCTCCTTCCAGGTACCCGCTCCGGCCCCGTCGAGTTCAGGGACGTGCGGGTTCGCGAGCACCCGTTCCCAGTGATTCCTCAGCTTCGCTGACAGGCTCTGCTTTGGGGACGGATCAGGATTGACCGGCACCGGTCTGATGGTCACGACGCAGCAGAACCACGGCGTATCCGGGCCCGTCCGGGCTGCGGTGCAGCTCCTCCAAGGCCCAGCAGGTCGAGTCCGTGATCACTTCCGTAATCTCCTCCGACGTGGGGAACCAGTAGTCGAACCACGGCGTCGCGATATCGGCGGAGCGGACGCGGATGCGTGCCTGTCCAGGGGAATGCCCTCGCCCCACGTTCCAGGCGCGGTAGGCGGCGTGGACACTGTCGTCTCCGCCCGGATCCGTCCCCGTCCCGATCAGCCGGCCGCCGGACCTGGTCACCGTCGCGAGAGCCTCCAGGACTCGCGGTGCCGTCCGGAGGCTGCCCAGCAGGCCGACGTTGTTCCCGAAGAGGGTCACGGTGTCGAACTCCCCGAGTCCTGGCGGCATATCCGGAACGGAACCGACCACGTTCTCCACGCCGCGGTCCCGCATCACCTTCACCGTGCCCGCAGACGCGTCCAGCCCCATCACGTCCAGCCCTCTAGCGGCCCATGGGACCGCGTGGCGACCACCACCGCAGCCCACGTCCAGGATCCGCCCTGCCGCCGCTCGCTCCCACGCCCACTGCTCCAGGGCTGCCCAGCGCTCGGGCTCTGCGAAGTACGTGGAGGCGTCGTGGGCGTCGATTCGGCCGTCATCCCGCTCGATGATCTCGACGGCCGACCATGATGCGGCTCCGGCAGCCCAACACTGAGTCAGAATCTGCCCGAAGGCATCGCCGATTTTCGGTTCCTTCGTAGGAAGTTCCATGGCCCGATGCTGTCCGTCCGCTTCCATCCGCTGCAGCCGAATTGTCTCCGACGGCCGGCGTCTTGGCCGGATCGCTGCGACGGGTTCCGGCCATCCACCTGTCCACGGTAAGGCTGGCAGGCACGGACCAAGGCGAGGCGTACGGCTGAAAGCTGCGGTGCCATCCCCACATCGCGCTGGAGGCCAGAGAAACGGGCACCGGGCGTTCAGGAAGCTGGCACGCTGTACTTTTCGTGGGGGATGCCACGCTCCCACACCGTTTCGAACGCCGCGGCGCACAGCGCGACGGCGGCCGGGTCCGCCGTACGTTCCCTGCAGTCCGGTGCCCAGTCGCCGGTCCCGGTGAAGTGGTGGAACTGCACGACGCGGTCGTCGAGAAGCCAAAAGTCATTGCCGGGCAGCGCGATGTCCGAGGCACGGCGGCGTGGCAGCCACCGCACGTCCTCGCCGGCCTGCAGATTGAGAGGCGTGATGGCGTGCTCGTAGCGGATGTAATCGGTGACCGGCTCGGAGACGATCCGCGCGCGCCGCATCATCACTCTGCGGGTGACCGCGTCCTGCACGAGCGGCGTCCGCTGCGGCCAGAACGAGCGGGCCGGGTCGAGATTCGGTACGCCGGTGCGCAGAAACGACTCGAAGTCCTTCCGTTCGTCGCCCACCGCGTAGACATCGCGCATCTCCAGGTGAACCGCCGTGCGGTGGGTATCAGCGAGCAGCTCAGCGAACGTCGCGGTGTGCAGTGTCTGTGCGTTCAGCGGCATCACACGCCTCCCTCAAAGTGCCTGCAGCAGCAGTGACAGTTACCGTAATCGACGGTGAATGGGTCGCGCTTCGGGAGCACGTTCCGCACCCGCTGCGGCCACTTCTGATGCTGGTCAAGGTGAGAGTGACGTCCAAGCTGCACCTGCAGCGGCAGCGCCATCTGTCGGTGGTCTTCCCCGGGTAGGGCTCCAGCGGTTCGAACCCGGCTGCACGTGCCTCGGCCGCGGCCGAGGCAAGGTCGGTGCGGCCACTGGCTCGGGGACACTTCTTGCAGCCGGTCGTTCCCGACCGGACTGAGGAAAGGCGCGTCGCGACCTCGTTACCGCAGGAACAGAGGCAGCGCCAACGGTCGGCGGTGCGGCCAGGGTAGGGCTCCAACGGTTCGAATCCGGCCGCTCGTGCTTCGGCGGACGCCTCCTCGTCGGTTGCCGAGTTGCGGCCACAGAACCGGCAGCCCTTCGAACCGCTGTTGACGTTGGAGTAGGTGGGGCTGGTTTCACGGCTGCACTTCGTGCAGCGGCACCGCCACGGTGTTGCGTTGCCTGGGTACGGCTCCAGCGGTTCCAGGCCGGCGGCACGCATGGTCTGGGCCGCCTTCGGCGCGTTCTTGGCAGAGCGCTTTGCCTGCGTCTCTCTTGCTCGGCAGACGCGGCAGCGCTGCCCCGCGTTGCGGACGGCGTTGAACGTCGGACGCCCCTGGTGTCCGCAGATCATGCAGCGCGACGGCCAGGTCGCGTTGGTGCGACCTGGATACGGCACGAGTGGCTCGTATCCACAGGCCCGCATCTCGGTGGCTGCGGCTTCCGCGTCAATGAGGACCGAGGTACTGGGCCGGCCGCCCGCTCGAGGTACATAAGGTTTCTCAATGGCTCGGGTCTCTTCCTCGACCATGGCCCAGACATCGGCCGCCGTAATGAGGGAGGCGGAGCATGTCTCGGTCCACCCGTTCGGCATGACATCGCTTCTGACGAAGGGAACGAGCCCAGCTTCACGGAGGCGACCCAGCACTGCCTGCTCAACGTCGTAGGCGGCCGCTCCAGTCGCGTACTCACGGGCTTGGTGCAGCCGCCAACCCTGGCGCTCGTGTTGGATGAGACGCGAGGTGTACCCGGTACACGCTCCGATCCCGATCTTGACGGCGTTCCACTCGCGGTGGGTGATCACGTAGACCTTCGACGGCCCTGCAAGGTCGATGCCGTGAGTGGCGCAGAACCTGCATCCTCCACCCAAGCGGACCTTCATGAGCGTCGGCGAAACCTCGTTGCCGCAGGTCGTGCAACGGCACCACCACGCAGTTGTCGAGGTGGCATACGGCTCCAGCGGCTCCAGCCCAGCACTACGCATGACAGCGATGGCCACGTCCGGGGCAGTCTTTCTGCGCGCTGTCGCTCTGGCGTCGGCACAGCGCCGACAACCTCCTTGACCCGCCAGAATGCCGCCCAGCCTCGGTGACGTCTCATGACCGCAGCCGTTGCAGCGACACCGCCACGCCTTGTCGCGACCCCCGGGATACGGTTCCAGCGGTTCCAGGTCTGCGGCGCGCATGAGAGCCTCGGCCTCGTCGGCCGGCCACCGACGCCGACCGCCGGGGGAGGGAGCGCAGTACGGACAGGCCCGCAGACCGCGCTTGAGATTGCTCAACTTGATCTGGACGTCCCGACCGCACCCGAGGTGGCGACAGCGCCACGGCTCGCTGGGACCTGGGTAAGGTTCCAGCGGGTCCAGACCGAAGCCCTTCGCCACCTCCATGGCCTGGACGCCGTCAGCGCGCGGCAGTTCACGGCGCCGCGCCCATGCCTGACTGATGCCCTGCCCAGCTTTCTTGCGTCCGCAGGGGCGGCAGCCACCTTGTCCCCGCTTGACCGACCCATGAGTGGGGGTCCCGATCGTGCCGCAGGTCGTGCAGCGGCACCGCCAGGGGATATCCGTGCCGGGGTAGGGCTCCAGTGGTTCCAGACCCGCCGAGGTCATGAGCGCGGCAGCTTGACGGGGGTCGACCGGCGCGTTGGGGACGCACCAGCGGCACGGTCCGCCGCCGCGCTTGATGTGGGAGTAGCGCGGCTTGACCTCCCGGCCGCACGCCACATGACGGCAGCGCCACGGGGGCGTCGCCCCGGGATACGGCTCCAGCGGTTCCAGACCGGCCGCGCGCATCAACGCCACCGCCTCCTCCGGAGGAATCGGCGCCGTTCCCGAGCAGAACCGGCAGCCACTCTGGCGGCCTCTGGCAACGTTAGTCAGCCGCGGCGTCACTTCTCTTCCGCACGCTTCATGACGGCAGCGCCACGGGCTGCCGCTGCCCGGATACGGCTCCAAGGGGACAAGCCCGGCCTCGCGCATGATCATCACAGGATCGCGCGGATCCTTCCGAGGACGTCCCGTCGCCACCCAGCCTCCTCCCGACATGTCTGAAGCCCGAGGAGAGGATGGCACGCGACACTGACAATGAGTGCCGAGTCGGTCAATCAGCCGAACTCGGTCCTTGGCGTGTGCCCGAGGCGCATCCGTCGTAGAGCTGTGATGTGCCTCTCGATCCTCCGATCCAGCCGATGCTCGCCGCAGCGGGTGACGGGCTGCCCCGGGACGCAGCTTTAGGCGGTCTGGCGTACGAACAGAAGGCCGACGGCTACCGAGCCCTCGTCTTCGCCGGGCCCGGTCGTGCCCACCTGCAGTCGCGGAACGGCAGCGACCTCACGCCAGCCTTCCCTGATCTAGCCGCAGCCACTCGTGCCCTTCCGGAAACGATGGTTCTCGACGGAGAGTGCGTCGTTGCCTCCGGGGCCGCCTGGACTTCAGTGCCCTCCAGGCCCGGGGTCGCCGTCGTGGTGCCGCCCGGGCGGCAGCGGTCGAACATCCGGCGCATCTCGTTGTTCGACGTCCTGGAGCTCGCGGGCTGCCCGCCCCACGGCCCGTCACCCTCGCTCTGATCGTTGAAGGACCAGTGTGCTAGTTGATGTCGGCGGTGTGCGCGGTGGTGGCTAGGCGCGGTAGAAACTTTGCATGTGGTGGAGAAAAGCATGGTGGACGGTTCTGGCATTGGGCGGCGCGGCATTGCTGGCCGGAGTGGTGGCTGTTGTCTTTACCCCGCTCACGCGGCATCTGACGTTCTGGGTGACAGGGAGCGAGTGGTCCCAGCTGGACGCCTCGGCTCGGGCTGCGGCCGTGGGTCAGTTCCGCCTCGCCGTCGTTCAGGTGGTGGCTGCCGTTGGGGCCGCCATCGCCTTGACCTATACAGTGCGTACCTTTCGGCTCAGTCGCCGAGGTCAGGTCACCGACCGCTTCACCAAGGCGCTGGAGCGGTTGACCTCGGAGGAGGCGTACGTACGCATCGGGGGTGTTTTGGCGATGGAACAGATTGTGCAGGATGCACCGGATCAGGGCGATCACGCGGCGCGGGTGCTCAATGCGTTCGTGCGGCGCCATGCACCGGATGCCGCGAGGACAACCCTGGCGGCAGCGCAGTTGCCGAAGAGGCCGGAGGAGCATGTCCAGGAGGCGCTGCGCGCGCTGACGGCAAAGCAGCCCTGGCGTATTGGCCGTCGCATGCCGGTGGACCTGGCTGGCCTGCATCTGAAGGGGGCTGGGCTTGAGGACGCGCAGCTGCGGGGGGCGTCGCTCAAGGACGCCTTTCTCGTTGGTGCCAACCTGCGGGGTGCGATGCTCAAGGGTGCCGATTTTTCGGGTGCGGACCTCACCGGGGCTGATCTGTCCACTGCCCGGGGGCTGAGTGAAGCGCAGATCCTGCAGGCGGGCTGTTTGCGCCTATGCCGTCTGCCTGAGGCGCTTGCCGCTTGTAGTGAGGTCACCAGCCGTGTCGACGCGAGTGGGTGAGGTCCGCAGAGCTCACGAAGTCAGGCTTCCAGCGCACAGTCCGCAATGGCTTCCGGCAGGCGGTCCAGCACCTGTGTCCGGGTGGTCAGCTCACGCAGGTTCTGCCAGAAGCGGCGTCTGATCAGTTGGGGTGTCGAATCGTGGAGCTGGGCCAGCCGCTGTTCCAGCAGGTCGACGACTCCGGGGCGGATCGCGCCGGTGGCTCGTCTGCTTGCGGGGAAGTCGGTCTCGGGGAGCAGGCGATGCAGAGGGAGCGCAGCAAGTGCGTAGTCTGGCATGGCTGCGTTGACCGAGAAGTAGGCGCCAAGGTCGATGGCCTGCTTCAGCTCATCGGGACTTCCCAGGAACCAGTGCAGAATGATGCCCGGATGCGGATGGCTGGTGAGCAGGTCCATCAGAGGACCGGTACGACCGCTGCTGTGTAGGGAGAGGATGACCGGCTCGTTGCGAGCGGCGTCGAGGATCTGGGCGAGCACGGACCGCTGCCTGTCGAGGCTGCCGCGACGGTCGAGCCCGATCTCCCCGATGAGGCATGTCTTTTTCAGGGTCGCGGCGAATTGCCGCAGGTCGAAAGCCTTGAGTGCAGCGGGAACCGCAGGGTGCACGCCAGTGCCCCAGACGAGAGTCGTGTCTCGGCGTCGCAGCGCGTGGGCGGTCTCCGCTGGCGTGCGGGTCACAGCAAGTACGACGGCGCCCTTGAGCGCGCCGATCTGGGCGTCGGTCACGTCGGGGGCGATATGAGCATGGCAATCGAGTGCGGGCAGTTCGTCAGGGAAGAGGGACACGGCTCAGTTCCTGGAGGCCGCGCTGGCACAGGTCCACGACGGCGTCGAAATCGGTGTCGGGTGGCAGATCGCCGACAGCGAGGATATCGGTGTCGGCGATGCCGTTGAGGATGGCCTGCTGGACATCGCGGACGTCTCTGCGGCGGTTGATGAGTAGTCTCTGGTGCGCGGCGCCCTGCAAGTGGTCAACGAGGTACACGGTGGGGTCGTGGTGAGGGCCGGTGGTGAAGGAGCCGCGGCGTACCAGGCAGGCGACGCAGAGGCCGCAGTTGAGGTTGGCGTCGCCGCCGAGGTAGCGCGCTCCGTCGAGCTTGCCGCAGGACAGCGTGCCGGCGGCCGCGACGAGCAGCGCGTCTCCCGTCCGTTCGTGGGCGCGCGCGAGCAACTCACCCTTGGTGCAGTGAAGGTAGGGGTTGCCGATCCGTACGGAGATGTCTGCGGCGGCCAGGAGGGCATTGAAGCGTCCGAAGGTCCCGGGATGTGTGGACCGGGTGGACAGGGCACCACCGCGTGCGGCGGTGAGCGGGGGGTTGACGCTGGTGAACCCGTTCTCGGGGACCGTGACCTGCGAGCTTGAGGCGCTGGCTGCGATCGCGGCAGCCAGCATTGCGAACAGCATGCTGCGGCTGCGTGAGGTGGACTCCGGGGACGGGCCGGTCTGGCAAATCTTGATGCCGAGGTGTCGCAAGGGGTGCGCGGCCTGGTTCTGCAGCCACGCGGTGGCCTTGATCTGCGCACCGCGCACCGCAGTGCTGCCGTCGTAGTGACTCAGGTGGATCCGCTCGGTCCCGTCCGTCAGGTGGTCGACGGCGCCGCACAGGGAGTCGAGGCCGCCGCTCAGGAGCATGACGTCGTCGGCCGGTGCCAAGGGGGCCAGCGTGCGATTGACGGGTGCGGCAGGCACGGCGCGCAGCAGCCATACGTCACCGGTGAGCCAGTGCAACAGTTCTTCGACGAGTTGTCCGCATTCGCTGTTCCAGGGGTCGGGATTCACCGTGTGGGCGGTGAGCTCGATCGTTCGTACGAACGTAAGGGGGCGGCGGGCGGTGCGGTCGGCGAGATAGGCCGAGGTGGCGATGCGAGCCAGGTCAGCGGCCGCGACGGGGGCTGGCCCGATCAGGTCCAGGTCCCACCCCAGGGTACCGGTGACGTCCGTGGTGGGTCCGTCGGCACGTGTGCGGGCCCAGCGCAGAGGTGTGGCGGCGGGGTTGTGCTGCTGGGCGTCGTGCGGCAGCACTTCGATGGCGGTGGTCATGATCGTCGTGCGCGCAGCATGCGCAGTGCCTCCCCGGTCACCTTGGCTGCTGTTGTGGTGAATTGCTGTACGGTCATGCGTCGTGCATCAGGGATGATCAGGCGCTTGAGTCGGCGCTCCAGCCAAGAGCGGAGCCATCGCTGCTTGCGGATCGCTTCCTGCGCGGTCAGGTTGCCCTGGGCCTTTTGCGAGCCGAGTTCGACCAGGGACAGCTCGTAGATCCATTCGACGACCAGTCCTCGCAGACCCTCCTGTGGGGCGGGCGGCTCTGAGTCGAGGAGCACAGCCTTGACCCATCTCGTGGCGGCTTTCCTCAGAGCGGCTTCGTCGGGGTGGCCGGCATCGCCGAGGACAGCCTGCAGGATACGGGAGATCTGTGCCCGTGGTCCCAGACTGCGCAGTTCGGCAAGATCGAGGCCCAGTTCTCGCAGGCGGGCTGCGTCGCCGTTGCGCAGGGCATAGGCACCGGCAACGGCGGCAGCTCCGCGGGCAGAGCCTTTGAGGACCTGCCGTCGAGATCCTGCGCCGACTCTGCCTGCGGGGGCTTGTGCCCTTCCGCCGGAGCTTCCTCCCCCGCCGCCACGGGGAGGGACGAGCAGCGCGGAGAGCGGATAGCCGGTGGCCGAGGGCCTCCCGTGTTCCGCGTCGTCGTTCTGCAGCGCCGTGGACAGAGCGCTTAGAACACTGTCGAGGAGTAGTTGCTGTCCCTCGACGGGATCGGGTATGTCGCCCGGTCCGGTGCCGGATGATGCTGCGCCGGACAGCGCGTCGAAGGCGTCGTGGGCCTGCTGCCAGTCCGCTGTGCCGCTGCCTCCGTAGGAGCCAGAGGTGCCCATCAGGACTGCTCCATCGTGGTCTGCGCGTGCTCTCGCACCGCCGGTTCGATGTCTGTCTCCTGTGCCAGCCGGGGGATCAACGCGCGGAGTTCATCGACGTCACTGGCATCCAGGTCGACGACGGCTCCGGGCAGGAGGTACTTGCGTACCTCCCACAGGCCCTCGGCGATGGCCGCCCGCAGCTCGGGGGAGTGCTTCGCTATGTGGACGAGAGATTCGACCAGCGGATCGGTCTCTGTTTCCCGTCGTGCCCGCTGGATCAGTGCATGAACCACTGCCTGTTGGTCGGCGATGGGGGCGGCCACGACCTCTTTCTGGGCGTCGTTGCGGTGTGGGTCCGAGGCACTGGCCAGGTCGCTCACCCAGGTGAGCTGCTGCTGTGTCAGGGAGGCTGCGGCGGTGAGGCTCACCAGTGCCGCGGCCAGGCTCAGGTAGGGGCCGATTGGGGCGTTGACGAGGTCGGGGTCGGACGCAGCCCACTCCTTGCTCATCTCGCTGACCTCGTCCGGTTTCACTCCCTGCTCGTCACGTCCCCAAGCCTGCCAGCGTTCCAGCAATTCGCTGCGCTGGGTCTCCTGAAGGCCGACGAGGGTTTCGAAGTCCTTGGTGTGGCTGTCCTCCAACAGCATGAGCTTGGCGATCACCGAGGCGTCGATGTCGATGCCGTGCCGCTCGGCGATCCGGGTGCGTAGTGCAAACGCGTTCAGAAACCGCTTGATGCTGCGGGGGCTGCCCGAGCGGTGGGTGGATAGACCTTCGGCGAACCGGCTGGCCAGCCGCAGGATGTCGGCATCGGGTTCCCACGCCAGATCCTGCATGTCGGCCAGCACCGGTGACAGGCCCCGGGCGCGGCGCTGTTGTGCGTGTCCGATCAGCTGCGTGTAGTGGTCCTCTTGGGGGCAGCGCCGTTCGGACAGCAGGAGGGCGATGTAGGCCGCGGCCTCGTCCGTGCTGATGCGAGGTAGCGACAGCGGTAGTTGGACGATCTTTTCCAGATAGCGTTCCGCGAATTGCTCGCCGCGGCCGGTGGCGTCAAGGCTGACGGCGATGGACTCCCGCACCATCTGCTGGTCTGCCGCCAGGACGAAGGCCACCTTCTCCACCGACAGGAAGAGCTTGATTGCCTCCAGGGTGGCCATCACGGCATCTGGCAAACACCGGTCAAGGTCGTCCACCAGGACAACCAGCCGCTTCAACGATGTCAGCCCCTGGAGCAGCTCGGCGAACACGCTGCGGAAACCGGCCAGGCTCCTGGCGTCTCCCTTGGACCGAGGGGTGAGCGCTTCGACGAGTTCGGCTGTCTGAGCCACCAGCCTGCCGCGGGCCATGCTGGAGGCGACGCGTGACCAGCTGATGCGCTCCTGGAGGTCGTTGACGGAGTCCTCGAGTTTTCCCTCGCCGTCCGCGTAGGTGGTGAGCAGGTCCTGCAGGATTTCACCGATGACGGCACCGCGCACATCGAACTGGTCGTCGAACTCCCAGGGGTCGAGACGGACGACACGGTATCCGGTCTGCTGGCTCAGTTCTCTCTCCAGGAGCCCCAACACGGTGGATTTCCCCCCACCCCAGGGAGCGTTGATCCCAATGGTCACGGGATCCAGAGACGGAGACTGCAGTGCCGCCACCACAGTGTCGACGATCGAGGTGAACCCCAGAAGGTCAACAGTTGTCGGGTTATCGTCCCACAGCTGCAACTCGCTCACCTTGCGCCCCCCGGCACTCGTACACTCGCTCACTGCCTGACTCTTGGGCCGGCGTGATTCCTTCGGGAAACAGAGCAGCGTTACATCGCGACGAACCCCGGTGCTCGAACATGCATCCGGCGGTTCGGGCCAGGGTCACCCCCTTCACCTCTCTCATCTCTATCACAGCGCTTCCGCACTCTCACGCTGCGACCCTGCCCGGATTGCTGAAGCGGACGATCAGACGGCTCGGATTTGCTGCCGCGCCACCACGACGGCTCACGGGGCAGCCCATCCTGCCTCAGCTTTCCTGCGTCATTTGGCCGCAGACGGTAGGAACGGGCTCGGCTTGCCGTGCCAGGAGATGCGGAGGGCGTCTCGGGCTCGGGTGGCGGCGACGAAGAGTTGGTTGCGGCTCTTCTTGAGTTCGCGTTCGTAGCGCTTGGGGTCGGTGGTCTCGTACTTCCCGATGAGGGAGGTGCGGGGGAGGATGCCGTCGCTGGCGCCGACGATGGCGAGCTTCTGGTACTCGAGGCCCTTGAAGCGGTGCATGGTGCCGATGTGGACTTCGCCGCCGCCCTGGGGGCCGTCCTTGGTGAGGGTGGCGGTGGTGATGCCGTGCTTCATCTCCAGGTCGGCGGCGACGCGGCCGGCCATCTCGCCGTCGGCGACGCAGACTGCCATGGTGCCGCTGGGGTCGCGCACGGTGCCGTCCTCGGAGGGCTGGGTGATCTCGGCGCGCCACCGTTTGAGGGCTTCGGCGAGCTGGTCGATCTCGTCGGTCCAGTCGGTGCAGGCGACGAGTTCGGGGGCGGGGCCGCGGAGCAGGGAGTGGTAGCCGTCGAGGGTGTCGGTGCCGTCGTCGAGGTCGTCGTAGGTGCCGCCGCGGACGACCTGGGCGGCCTGGTCGAGGATTTCCTGGGTGGTGCGGTAGCTGAGGG
Source organism: Streptomyces fragilis (assembly GCF_003112515.1). Classification (GTDB taxonomy): domain Bacteria; phylum Actinomycetota; class Actinomycetes; order Streptomycetales; family Streptomycetaceae; genus Streptomyces; species Streptomyces fragilis. The sequence goes on from NZ_BEVZ01000002.1 coordinate 933,970, forward strand.
TCAGCTTCGAGGAGCGGCCGCGGATGTTGATGCCGACGGTGGAGAGGGTGACCTGGCGGTCGTAGATCCGCTGGTGGGTGTCGCTGGCGATGAAGAGGTCGTCCGGGCCGGGGGCGGCCATGGCGCGGAGCATCTTCCAGTGGGCGGGGCTGAGGTCCTGGGCCTCGTCGACGACGATGTGCTGGTAGCGGTGGCGGACGTAACGCACCGCGGAGCTCTTGTCGTCCAGGTGGATCAGGTCGCCGCCGCCGATGTTCTCCTTGTGCTCGGCCCGGGCGCGGATCTTGCGGGCGCGGTCCATCTCGTAGCGGGCGGCGCGCTCGGCGGCCTGGGCCCAGGTTTCGCGGCCCATGGCGTTGAGGCGCAGGGTGAACTGGTCGAGGAGCTTCCAGATGGCCGCGCGGTCGGGGCGGGTGAGGGCACGGCCCATGCCGGCGCGGCGGGCCTTGAAGTAGTCCTGGCGGGTCCCGATGGACTGGCCGAGGACGACCTGCTCCCACTCGTCGAAGAGGAACTCGGCGTCCCAGCGCTGCTCGTCGTGCTCGAAGAGGACTTCGCGGAGTACGTCCAGGGCCCGGTCGTCGGTGATGAGGCTGCGCTGGGCGCCGGGTGCGGAGTTCTCGTTGATGACCTTCTGGGCGAGCTGGTCGATGTGCTTGATGTCGACCCGGTCGAGCAGGGCCGGGTCCATGAGGGAGGTGAGCCGGGAGCGCAGGTCGGCGGTGAGGTTCTTGGTGTAGGTGGTCAGGAGGATCGGCTTGGTGTGGCCGGGCGGCAGGGCGGCGGCGAGGCGGGCGACGCGGTGCAGGGCGACGATGGTCTTGCCGGTTCCCGGTCCGCCGCTGACGCGGGCCGGGCCGCTGTAGTTCCGCTCGACGATCTTGCGCTGGGTGGGGTGGAGGTAGACCTTCCAGGCGCGGAAGTCGCCTTCGGCGAGGACGTTGCGGATGTCGTCGTCGACGGTGGTGACCGCGGTGCGGGTGAGGGCCGCGGCCATGTCGTCCTCGAAGCCCGGCTCGAGGTCGGTGGCGGCGGGCTGCGTGATCTCGCGCTCGACCTCGTCGACGGACATGCCGGCGCCGAGGCCGGTGAGGACCTCGGCGGTCAGCCGCGGGGCCCCTGTGATGAGCTGGTCGAGCTCCTCGTCGGTCGTGACGGTCAGGGCGAGGTCGACGAGGGCGTCGGCGACGCCGAGGCGGCGCAGGTCCTCCGCGGTGCAGCCGTGGAGGAGCGGTTCGGCGGGGGCGGTCGGCGCCTGCTGAGCCGCCGGCATGGGCGACGGTGCGGGCATGGGGGTCGGCTCGGGTGCCGTGGTCGGCTCGTCGGGGGCGGGGGTGAGCTGGAGTCCCGCGCGCTGGAGGACGCTCTGGCCGACGGTGGCGAGGTCGACGAACTCGATCTCGCCGGTGATCCGGTTGATGGCGACCGTGAGCTCTTCGTACACGTCCTTGCGGTGACGGACGGCGACGATGAGCCACTGCTGGACGCCGTCGGCGCCAACGCCGGCGCGGGCGAGAAGAGCCCGGTAGGACCGGTCGATCTTCGCGCGGAAGATGCGGCCGTCGCCCTTGAGCGGCTTGAGATCGAGACTCGGGTGATCAGGGTCGATACGGAACTGGTGACAGAAGTCGTAGAACTTCGTCTTGACCGACGAGTCCATCTTGTAGAGCTCGTTCTCGGCCTTCTGGTAGAGGCTGAGGCGTGCGGTCATCGTGCGGCACCCTGTTCTTCGGAGTCGGGTCGGTCGGTGGCGTCGGGGAGAAGGTCCAACAGAGCCTGCAGGTCGGCGAGCCAGTCGTCGGCCGAGCGGACGGTGAAACCGGCGTCGCGGTAGGCGCGCCAGGTCTTGTGGCTCTCTCCGTCGTCCTGGTCGTACGGGGCGGCCATCACGGCGATGCGCAGGTCGCCGTGGTCCCAGACGAAGTCGGCGAGCCATCCGCGCTCACCCAGCTCGTGGCCGTAGGCGGGGGCCTTCTTGCCGCCGTCGGCCAGCGCATGGGCCAGGCGGGTGAGGGGAGTGTCGGGTTCGTCCTCGTCGAGGTACACGAGGATTTCCTCGTCCCACAGCAGGTCCCGCACGGCCGCCTCGAGAGGCGTGGCGTCGGAGGCGGCGGCGGCGGGAGCCGGCGCCGGTGACGGGGGCGGTGCGGCGGTGCCGTGCCGCATGACGAGGGACTCCAGCTCGCCGACGCCGCCGAACGCCTTCAGGACGGCGGTGTCGAACCTGCCAGCGGTGGCGGTGGTCAGCTGGATGCCGTCTCCGCCGTCGTGGGCGAGGAACTGCAGGATATTGGACCACTGGAGCCAGGAGCGCCAGCGCGCCTTGTGCTCGGGTGTGCCGAGCTGGTCGTCGGCGGTGTCGTCCAGGCAGACCAGGGCGGTCCAGTGGCTGGTGGCCGCGTCTACGAGGAAGGCGACCGGGAGGCCGCTGTCGTCGCACGTCTGGAACAGGTTGAGCGTGCCGGTGCCCTGGACCGGCGCCGGGTCGATGCCGTCCGTGCGGCCCCACGCACCGAGGAGACGGTCGAGGACCTCACGGGTCTGGGCCGGGGTTCCGTTGCCGACGAGTATGTCCTGGCCTGTCGCGAGGAGTCCGCCGACCACGGCCGAGGCCCGCTTGCCCCATGCGGCGTTGTCGGGGCTGCGCAGGTAGGCGAGGAGCATGCTCATCGGGTCGGCGAACGCGGTGGTCCCGAGGTCGTCCCCGCCACGGTCGGCGTAGAGCTGCTTCGCCACGTCCTGGGCGCTGCGCGGGTACGGCGGCCACACCGGCTCGGGCGCCGGCTGCTTCGCGGACGACTCCGCTGTCTTCGTCATCCGTTCGAAGGCGTCGAGGTCGTCCCAGGTGAGCTGGAAGACGGTGCGTCCCTCGACCCGGAGCCGGTTGCGCTTGTCGGCGTCGCCGGCCAGGCGGTTGTGACGGCGGGTGGCATGGAAGCGGTGCCCGTCGAGATAGACGGTGATCTTCTGCTTGGGCCCGTCGGTGCGCTCAAAGGTGAAGTCGGTGCGGGTGTAGCCCTCGTTGCGCTGGGCGGTCAACCGCCAGCCGTGGACGGTTCCGAACTCGTCCAGGCGGAGGTAGGCGCTGTTGTCGCCGCTCTCCTCCAGGACGGTGTCGCCACGCTGGCCGGCCCAGCCGCGCAGCGCCTTCAGGAAACGCGCCTCGAGGTCGGACTCGACCTGCCCGTCCAGCCCGATCTGATCGGTGTTGCCGACCTGCACGGTCTCCCAGGCGTCGGACTCGGTGCCGAGCAGCTCGTCGAGGATCTCGAGAGCCGACTGGCGGGAGACCTTCTCGATGTACTGCTCGTCGGCGTACAGGTACAGGCAGCGATGGCAGGCCGGCCCGCCCTCACCGTTGCAGGGGCATTCCAGGAGGATCCGGCGTGCACTGTCGAGGACCTGGCGGAAGGCCGCCGGGTCGGTGAGGCGATCGAGGTAGCCGGTGCCGTGGGGGAGACGGTCGTAGAGCACGAGGAAGTGCCGCTTCTCCGCGGTGTCACGGTCCGGCATGGTGGCGAGAGTCGTGTCGAGGTGCTGCGGGTCGCCGCCGAACGCGTCGTCCACACCCAGGCGCAGGGCTGCCTGGAAGGAGTGGACCTTCTCCTCGACGAGGACGGTCGCGGCCGGCAGCAGGATGCGCAGTGCCTCGGTCTCCAGCTCGTGGGCGAGCAGAACCGGCTGCTCCTGCGCCACCCCCTTCTGGCCTCGGCGCAGAGGACACCATGGCGTGTGGTGCTTGAGTTCGCGTTGACGGTTGTCCGAGCTGTCGAGAGCATCGCGGTCGTCGTCGAAGACCGGACGGCCGTCGGCGCTCGCAGCCCCGCACGACGTGCACACGTGGAAGGGAGCGATCCGCACGGGCTTCCCGGCGAGCTGCCCGTTCTCGTTGGCGCCGATGCTGAGCGGACCGACGTTGACCCGGCGGATGACGGCCCCGCGGGTGTAGTCGACGCCGAAGATCTCCTTGGTGTGCCGCCACGACTTTCCCACCGCGAAGTGCTTCGGCTCGATGTCCACCATGTCGATGACCGAGTAGAAACGCCGGTCGCGGTCGTCGCTCTCGTCACCGATCCTGGCGTCCTCCCGCTTCTCCCGGGCCGTGACGACGCTGGGCTGGACGACCTGCCACAGGCTGCCGGAGTCGGCGATGCCTTCCTCGCCGCAGCGCGGGCAAGGACTGATGTCCGACTCGGCGTTTTCGGTGCGGACGTAGCCGCACGAGGGGCAGAAACGCCAGTGCCGCCAGTCCTGCTCCCGGCCGGTCATGATGTCGATGCCGGTGACGCGGTGCTTGTAGCCCTCGGCGTAGAAGGTGTTGCCGGGAGCGAGTTCCGACAGCGCGAAGCTGCGCGGCCGCCCGTACGAGAACGACTTCGACTTGTACCGGGCCCGGCCCTCGGGAGTGGTCCCCTCCGGCCAGAAGACCGTGGCATCCAGCGTCGTCGTGGCGTCGATCAAGGCGTAGTTGGGCAGGAGACCGAGGTCGCACAGCACTGTCTGGGCAGGCTGACGCTGGCGCGCGGCGCCCTGCTTGGAGACGGCGGCCAGCTCCGCCTCCAACTCGGCCTTCGTGCGCGCCTGTTCTTCGTCGCCTTCCTTCAGCTCGTCGATGGCTGAGCGAATCGTGCGGATGCGGGTGCGCAGCTTCTGGTTCTCACGCTCCCACTCACGCTCTGCCTTCTCGATCGCGCTGCGAATGCCCCGGACGGCGTACTGCTCGAGTTCCTCCCGGGCGGTGGCGCTCACGCCGGTCGGGAAGAGAGCGAGGAAGTCCGCTACGAGCTTCTTGCCGTGGGCGAGTGCGGCGTCAGTGAAGTCGGCGAGATACCCGGAGGGCCCGAAGAGCTCGTCGACACGGCGCGACAGGGCGCCCAGGGGCCGGCCGTCCTCACGCAGCAGTCGGCCGCGCGCGGCGAGGTCGAGCAGATGCGCGGTGTACTGGCGGCGCAGGATCTCCACGGCCGACAGGTAGGAGCCGGGCGGCACGATCCGCCCGTCGATCATGTCCCGCGGCCGGTCGAGGAAGTATTGGTCACGGCGGGAGCGGTCGGGGATGGTCAGCAGGAAGGCGTTACCGGTGCGACGCCCGGCCCGGCCGGCCTGCTGGGCATAGTTCGCCGGCCGACGCGGGAGAGCGCCGAGAACGACGGCAGACAGGTCACCGATGTCGATGCCCATCTCCAGCGTCGGCGTGCACGACAGCACGTTCGGGTCGTTGAATCCGGTGCCGCTGCGGAACGCGCTCTCGACTCGCTCACGCTTGGCGCGGGTGAGCAGGCCCGTGTGTTCCGCCGTGATGACCTGGTAGGTGCCGGCCCGCCGGTACAGGCTGCGGTAGTAGTCGTCGCGGTAGTCGCGGTCCCGGTCGTGCCGGTCCACCGTCTCCAGCCACCGGTCGCCCGCGACCAGCCGGCCGGACGTGCAGCGGTACGCCGGACACGGCTGACCGTGGTACTGCCCCAGCAGCGACGGGTGGACGGTCTGCTCCCAGAAACACTTCGGGCAGCGCACGTACGCCTCGTTGACCTCCGCGTCACGCAGCAGCTGCAGACGCACCGCACCCGGCTGCAGACCGTAGAGGCGGACCGACGTGTCCCGCGGAGTGCGCGTGGCGAGAAGCCCGGCCTCCGTGAGCTGCGGCAGCAACCGCACCCAGAAATCGTCGGCCTGCTCGCGGGTCATGTCGAGGCAGCGCTGAGCCCAGGTCTGGTACCAGGACAGGCGCCCGGCGGCGAAGTCGAACTCGCTGCCCGGCTTGGGCCGGGCGAGCAGGAAGCTGGGAGCGGAGACGCCCTTGGGGAAGGCTTTCATGCCGGGCGGGCGGCCGCCCCAGATGAAGTAACGGCTGGTGCCCGCCTCGTCGAGGAACTTCTCCAGCCACCGGTGCCCCACGGCGCCTCGCGTGCGAAGCCGCTCCAGCAGGCCGCGCAGGAATGCCAGGTAGCGGGCGTCGTCGTGCGCGGTCAGCAGCAGCCCGCTCTGCTCGGACTCCTCATGGGCGGCGCGCACGATCGCCACGGCCGCCTGCTCGTCGGGGATGTCCACCCATGCGGCCGCGGTGCGCGTCAGCTCGAGGGTTCGCCCGTTGCGGGACCGATGACCGAACTCCATCACGGCCTCGAAGGCGAACCGCTCGGCGATCAGGTCCCAGGTCTTCTTGTCCCCGCCGCGGCCCTTGCCCGACAGCAGACGTGCCACGCCGGTGTGGTCGTGCAGGTCCGGCGGGACGACAGCGGCGAGCGTCTCACGGTCGGTGGTCGCCGCGACGACATCAGCGACCAGGTCGTTGAGCGCGCTGGAGCTCCGCTTGTTCAGATGCTTGGCGAACAGGGCGCGCAGCGAGAACGTGTACGAGCGGGAGGCGACGAAACCGGCCCGGTGCGCGGCATCCTGCACCGAGTCGTTGAACATCAGCGTCTTCGTCTCGCGCTGCTCCTTGTCCATCTCCCCGCCGGTGAAGAGCTGGGTGATGGAGGCCGCGGCGAGCGCGGCGGCGCCGGTACCGAGGAACCGGATCGCGTTGTGGGTGCCGCAGGCCGGGCACCAGTCGTCCTTGGCGGCCCGCTCTGCCGTGTCGCCGAGCTGGACGAGGACGAACACCGAATCGGGGCCGTCGAGACGAGGGTTGCCCTCGTCGTCGTAGTCGCCGATCGGGCTCGGCAGGCGCAGGCGACGGGAGGGACCGTCGAGCACCATGAGCACACCTGCGCCGCCGGTGGTCAGCGACCGCTGGGCAGCCCGGTCCATCGCGCTCTTGCCGTTGCCCTCACGGGCCTCGTTGTCGGTGGCCGCCACCAAGGTGCGCACCTTGGTCTTCTCGGCGGTGACCGAGGCGCGACGGATCTTGTGCGCCTCGAAGTTCAGCTCCTCGTGGTCCGATTCCGGCGCGAGAACCGACCAGCCGGAGCGCCCGCACTCACGGCAGTACACCGCGGGGAGGAAGATCTTCGTCTCCCGGGACATCGTGGTGTCCGGCGTCGTCCGCAGCTGACTCTGCGCACCGGGGGTGTCCCAAGCGAACTCGGCCTTCGGCCAGGGCAGAACACCACGCAGCATGCGCGTGACGGACCGCGCCCACTGGTGCACCGCCACCTGGACCAGGGGACGACTGACCCCGGCCGGCGCGTCCGGATCCCGGGCCACCGACAGCAGAGCGACGAACCGGGCCAGCGCCAGCGCGGCCAGCTGCGGCCGCGTCGTGATCACCTCGTCCCAGCTCTTCGCCCCGTTGAGGCGCATCACATGGAGCACCTCGTCGTAGGTACGCACCGTGCCGTCGAACGCCTTCAGGACCGCGTACGTGAGCCGATTGCGTTTCAACGCGGCCCCGAGCTCGACCGGGTCCGTGATACGCCGTCCGACCACCGCCTCGACGAGGTCGGCGAGAGCCTCGGGGCTGGAGGCTGGGTCGGGCAACGCAGTCAGCGCCTCGGGAGGAGTCGCCTGTCCGGGAAGGAACTTGGCGTCCGGGATCGACTCGTCGAGCATAAACTCGTCGACAGTGAGCCGCTCCTCACCCACGATCGCGTCCGCGGTGAACTCCGTACCGAAGACGTTGGTGGCCACGGACAGGAGCTGCTCCACGCCGTCCTCGTCCGTCCCGGAGGCCAGCGTCGCGGAGGTAGCCACGGGGGTGATCGTGCCGAGCGGCTTGCCGGGCCGGCTCGCCGCGACGGCGATCGCGAGGCGACGCAGCAGCATCGCCACGTCGGTGCCCTGGGCGCCGTCATAGGTGTGGAACTCGTCGACGACCACGTAACGGATGTCGCTGCCCTCCCACAGCGGCGCGTCGGCGGCACGCTGCAGGAGCAGGTCGAGCATCTTGTAGTTCGTGATCAGGATGTCCGGCGGGGACAACTGCATGTCCTGCCGGCGCGTGTACACCCGGTCGTAGTGGGTCGCCGCCTTGTCTCCGATGTACAGGCCGGCGCGCACACCGCCCAGCTCGTTGTACTCGGTCAGCAAGTCGTTGATCCGGGCCGCCTGGTCGGTGGCCAGGGCGTTCATCGGGTAGAGGAACACCGCCTTGACCCCGTTGTTCCCTGCTGCGCGTTCACGGGCACAGTGGTCCAGCACGGGGTAGAGGAACGACTCGGTCTTGCCAGAGCCCGTACCGGTCGTCACCAGAGTGGGCTCCGGCGTGTGACCGCCCTTCGAAGTTAGCCGCTCGAAGGCACGGGCCTGGTGCGCGTACGGCGTCCACCCGTCGGTGCGCACCCAGTCCAAGTGCTGCTGCCAGCCGTCACCGGCTGGCGTGAAGGGCGTACGCAGCCGCAGGAACGGTCCGCGGAACATGCCCGTCGTCTCGTTCCCTAGGAACGCGTGCAGCGCCTTGCGGGCACCCTCGTCCGCCAGGCCATAGGTGGTGGACAGGTACTGGAGCAGGCTCTCCTTGAGCCCCTGTGCCTCGAGAGTCGGCCTCACTTGCCCGGGACCTCCATCTTCTCCGGGTCCCACAGACCCTTCGCTACGGCATCGTCGAGACGCTGCTTGAAGTAGGCGTGAGCTTCGCGCATCTCGCGCTCGCGGTCGGCCTTGTAGAACGGGGCGGTGTAGCCGTCGGGAGGCGTTGCGCGGGGATCGGCGGGGAGCACGCCCTCGGGAGACGGCTCACCGACCGCTTCGAGGTACGCCTCGAACTGCGTCCAGTGCTCCTTGGTCTGGTCGAAGCCGTACGTGTACCGATCCCCGGCAATCTTCCGCTCGTTGGCGTCGAACCATGTGACCTGGTCGAAGTCCTGCATGATCGGGAAGCGGGCCCGATACATGGCGATGAGCGTGTCCGCGTCGATACCGAGCCATACAGCGACCAAGGCGTCGATCTCCACGAGGGCGGCGCGCCGGGCGTACTCGGTACGGAGTGGGGTGTCGCGCTGCCAGGTGGGCGTGACCTTGTGCAGTTCGGTCTTGAGGTGGGGCCACTTGATCGCCCAGGGTTCGCAGTCGCGCCACTTGGGGTCGTACAACTCTCCCCAGAGGTCGCCATAGGCGGTAGTCAGGGCGTTTAGGCGGAGGGCGCGGAGGAGCAGGGCGGGAGCCAAGGGATGCTCGCCTTGGGGAGCAGGAAGGGTGGTGGCAGTGCGGACACGCATGTCACCCTTCCCACTGGTGCGGAGATAGTAGTCGAGGGGAAGCCCAGCCCAAAAACCAGCGACGAGGACAGTCTCGCGCATGGTTGGGAGCCTCATCGAATTCACCTGATCAACATGAGTCACGCCTGGCGGCACGATGCTTGCGAACAGAGCTCGCTCGGTATCGGGAGCAATCTGCCTACGCCACGCAACCCGGTAATCGTTGCTGTAAGGTTCACTGGCTTTCGCCAGCAGGAACTTATCGATCTGGGCGTCCTCGACCTCCTCAGGTTGCACGTTGCGCTTCTCCGCGATCCAGACCCGAGCCTGATCTCGCTCCTCTTCCGAAGCGCACAACATCTCGTACTTAGTCCAGTTGGGCCACTTGTCCTGCTCGCCCAAGAAAACGTCATGGGAAGCCACGCGCCGGTACTCCGACTCGGGCACCGCGTCGTCTGCGAGCGCCCTCGGGTCGAGGCCGCGCACCTCACCGCCGCCCTGGCTGGGCTGCTTGAACATCGGGTTGGCAACGCCGATCTGCGGGCCCTTGAGAATGACCTCGCTCCACGTTTGCGCGTGGTAGTCCATCTGACCATCGACGCCGGTGTTGTAATCGAGGAGTCGCTGGTTTTTTTCTGGGCCGAACTGCGCCTTCTTGGCACCGCTTTCGTGGTATCCCGGGGAGATGTCCGGACCCAGCGTACCGAGACGCAAGGGGTACATTCCCAATGCATCGATAGCCGGGTCTTCCGCTGTACTTACAGGGGTGATTAGGCGGGTGTGCTCCAAAGTTCCTTCATCGCCAGCCAGTCGCTGCCACCGCTTGAGGGTGTTGGGGGTTACACGGACGACACGCTTCGGGTGGGGGCGCTCGTCCCACTCGCCGTTGTACTTGACTCCAGGATCCGTGCCAGCGTCGTTGGCCGAGGACGACAACCGAAGGGAGTCGACGGTGAAAAGCCACGACAAGGAGTCGAAGGCGATCTCGCCTGCGGACCCGTAGATGTGCACTCCGAAGTGGCTTGACCGCCCCACCGGTGGCGGGAAGAAGCGATTGCCGGCGTTGACGAAGTCACCGTGAACGCGTATCCGCCGATACGCTGCCGCCCGCAGTGCTGCTTCCTTGTCCCCGGCGAAGTGGGTGTCAGGATGGACCATCCCGGCCACTCCGCTGTGCCCAGCGTGGTCCCACACCTCGCACATGAATGCGCGGTAAAGATCCGGCTGGCTTCCAGAGATGAGGGGGTAGATGGGTGCCGCAGAGAGGTAACTCGCCACCGTCACCGTGTTGGTCACCTCAGCGATCAGGTGCTCCGCCACCTCTTCGCGAGCGAGTTCAGCTTCTCGCCGCCGGTTCTTCTCCTCGGCCATCGGCTTCTCCGTGAGCATGAACCAGGGTTCAAACTCCGCGAGGACTGGGTTCTCTTTCCACTCAGGCCGGACCCAGGGCGGGTTGCCCACCTGCAGGTCGAAGCCACCTGACTCACCAGTGAAGATGCCAGCGAAATCCAGCTCCCAGTGTAGGAACCCCTGCTCGTCCGCCAGGTCGCGGACGACCCGCATCCAGGGGTAACGGGTCTCGACTGCCTTGAGTGCGTCGTCCATACCCATCTCGGCCTGGATCAGGTCTTCGAGATCTGTCAGCGTCTTCAGGGAGTCGACGGTCGTCGCAAGGGTACTTTCCGGGATTGGGCCCGTCCCCACCATCGATTCCAGGAAGGCGATCCAGTCATCCAGGTTCGCGAGCGGGATGATGTCGCGCCGGCGATGAGCTGGCCCGCTGGCCTTTCTGGAGTTGGAGGAGGTGCGAGGTTTCTTGACCGGGGGCTTCGCAAGGATCTCATCGTCGCCGTCCTCGCCCAGGGAGATCTGGTCACCTTCCATGGCGAACAGCGGCTGACTCTCGACGAACTGGGGCGCGCGAGTGGGCTCGGGCACGGCCGTCTTAGCCTCGACCGACCGTCCGGCCGCTGCCGACAGCAGCGCATCCAGGTCTCCGCCCGCTGGCGCCGCCACCACGGGCGCCGTGGTGTACTCCGCGTCAGTCCCGTCCAGCAGCCCGACCTTGTTCAAGGGCCAGAACCACAGTGCGCACCAAGCGTCCATGACCTGCTTGAGTCGCCAATACGGCGAACCCTCGGCTTCGAACAGGTCTTTGAAGACCTGCTCCTTGGTCAGTGGCAGGCTCCGGTCCCGGTTCTGCTTGTCCCGGCGCAGGAACCCGTATTCCTCGGCGTCCTGCTCGCGGCCGGCGCCCCACACGTCGACGGTGCGCGCGATCTCCTGTTCGCTGAGCTCCATGCGCTTGGCGACGAGTCGCCATAGGAACTCGACGCGACGGGCGGCGGCCTGCAGGCGGGCGAGTTGGCTCCCCTTGCCGCCCGTTTTGGGCTTGGTCTGGATCTTCTTCTTCCATGCCTTCAGCTGCTCCACCTGCGGGCCAGCCAGCCGCTCGGCCAGCTTTTTCGCGTCCCCGTTCGCACCGGCGACTGCACCCCAGCCAGGGCTAGGCAGCAGGAACTGGTGGACGGCGCCCTCCGGCAGCGGCTGCTCCGCTCCATCCGTGGGCGACCGGAACGGCAACTTGGTCGGTGTCAGCGCACCAACGGTCCGCTCCTTCTTGATGCGGTCGGCCTCGTAGATCCAGCGCCGGGCGCCGATCAGGGAGTTGCCACGTCGCAGGTGCAGGCCGAACCAGGGAGCCCGCATACCGGGGTGCATGGTGTTGAGCCAGAGGGAGACCTCGGCCAGTTCGACACCCGTCGCGTTGAGGTCGATGCCGTACGCGTTGTGAAGAGCGATGTATGCCTTCACCTTCTGTTTGGCTTCGAGCACCTTCGAGGCGTCCAGGACGACGCCGAGCTCCTGCTGGCGCCGTTTGAGGTACTCGTTGGCGACCTGGTTGATGGCCTCGTTGAGGAACGCTCCAGAGCCGAGGGCCGGCTCGCAGATTGTGTAACGAAGGAGCTCGCTTGCGCGGGTGCGGATCGTGTTGCCGTCTGCGTCCTTCTCCTGGTCGAGGCGGTGCTTGAGCGCCAGCTCGACGGTGACCTTCGTCAGGGACTCGGGGGTGTAGTAGGAGGCAGACGTCTCGCGGTCGCGGCCGGCCAGGCGGTAGACGAACGTGCCCGGCTCGTACTTCTTTGGGCCGCGGAGGCCGTAGCGTTCGGCGTCTTGGGCGGAGTAGACGACGTGCGTGTTCTCGGGGTAGTCGCTGAGCCGGTCGGCGGGGATCAGCCAGGACCCCTTCTCGGGGTCACCGTATTGCTTGTCGCCCCGCTTCGCTCCGGGCTTGGCGACCTCGGCCAGTTCCTCCTCGGCGATGATGCCGGTGTAGGACATCAGGCCCTCGTAGACCGCGCCGAGCTGGTTGATGCCGAGGTTGCGGTAGGAGATGAAGCCGCCCTGCCGGCCCTTGCGGTCGGCTTCCTTCAGGGTCAGCAGGCGCAGCACCTGGTGGAGAGCGTCGTTGCGCAGGCGCAGGTCGAGCCACTTCGGCGGCTCGTCGCCGTCCTCGTCCCACCGGGGGTGCAGGACGCGGTTGCCGATGAGGGTGATCGCCTTCGGGTCGAACAGTTCGCTGCGCAGCGCCTCGAAGCGTAGGCCGCGCTCTTCGCTGCGTTCGTCGGCGGGCTTGTGGTCGTTCGGCTCGGTGCCGTGCGGGCGGTGGCCGTAGTTGACCTTGTTGAACAGGACGTCGAGGGATGCGTACAGGTGGAAGCCGTTGCGGCTGTCCTCCTCGACCAGCTTCCGCTCGCGCGAGACCAGTTCGCGGAGGCGGGTGATCGAGTATCCGGCCTCGTACGTTGAGTCGTCGGCCGGCAGGATGCCCAGTTCGGGACGGGCCTCCGCATACAGGAGGAAGAGGATGCGGTAGAGGTAGCGCAATGACTCGCGGGTGAGCTGCTTGGCGAACGGGCCCTGCTTGGGGTCCTCGATCTCCCGCGGCTCGACCTTCTCGTCGCGCAGGCGGGCGAGGACCTCGTTGGCGATGATCTCGACCGAGCGTTGGAGCCCGCGGCGGAGCTCGGAGTTCACGCCGATGGCATTGTCGCGCGACGCCTTCAGCAGCTCGTCGATGCGGCGGCCCTTGCCGTCCGGGCGGGGTGCCAGCATGTCGTGGGAGAAGAGCGCGGCGAGGAGGGCGAGTTCGCCGCCCTTGGCGGTGTCGTTGCGGGCGAAGGCGGCGTCCAGGTTGGCGGCGAGGTAGCGCCCTTCGGCCCAGGCGTTGCGGTCGGCGAGGACCAGGACGCCACCGCACAGGAGCAGAACGAAGCGGGGAGCCTCGCCGCCGGCCTTGTGCAGCTCGCTCTGGAAGAGCCAGCCCGCCAGCTTCTCGCCCAGCTCGAGGAGGCCGTCGGAGGTCTTGAGGGGGTGGAGGAGTCGTCCCGCCACGTCGGGATCGAGGGCGCCGTCGAGTGTGTCCGTCCAGCCGCAGTCGAGGGCGACGATCCCGTCTCCGTGCCACGCGACCTGGAGCTCGTACTCCCGGCCGGCGTTGTGCACGGTGATCAGGGCTGGCCGCTCTCCATAGCCGAGGGCCTGGAGGACAGAGGTGTGCCAGGCGTCGAGGCGCTCGGCCCACTCACCCGTCAGGTCGTCGTAGGCACTGCCGAACTCCTCCTGCTGGGCGTGGGAGGCCAGCAGCGGGCGCACGGTTGCCAGGTAGTCGTTGCGGAGCCGGGGCAGGAGCTCGCGTGGTGTGGGGCGCGGGTCGTGAGCGTCGGTCTCCCGGCTGGTCCACAGCGTGAACAGGCCCTCGTCCCCGGCCTTATTGCGCTTGAGGGTGTTCTCCAGTTCCTCACTGAAGTAGTGGGCGGAGAGGTATTCGCCGCGGTTGGCGAAGGAGTCGTAGGTGTAGCTCATCGTGCGGACTCCTCGGTGCGCGGAGCGGAGGGGATGGTGGTGTGCAGGGGTTCGAGGACGCCCAGGACTCGGAGCATCGGGGCGCCGTGCGTCCGCAGCCGGCGTACGAGGTCGCGGCGGCGTGCGGCGGTGTCATTCACCTGCTGGCGGCGGTGCTGCTGGCTGCCGACTGCGATGAGTGCGCCCTGCTCCCACACCGCCACCCGATCCTCATACGGGGCCAGGTACGAGTCGACCTGCTTGTCATAGTCAGCGCGACGCTCGCGCAGGTGCGCCTCGGCGGCGTCGACGGCCTTGCGGACCAGCTTCTGGAGTAGGTCGGGGTTGATCGGCTGGCCGCGGCCCGGCATGTCCGGTCCCACGCCGCATGCAGCGAGGAACGCGGAGTCCATACGCCACACGCGAGGAGCCGCCTCCGCGAGGCCGGTGACGGCCATCCACTCGACGACCGTCGGCTTGCCCGCCGCGTTGGAGTAGACGCCCTGAAGGAGATAGACCGGGCCAGTGAGCGCACCGGGCAGGTCGGCGTGGATCCGCGTCGCCTTCGCGATGTCGGGCCGGTAGGCGAGGATGAAAGCCTCGTCGTACTTGAGCTTGGCGAGGACCTTGTCCGTCAGCCAGTCGAGCACCGGGTGGATGTCGGAGACGTAGGAGACGTTCGGCCACTGGGACGTCGGCTCGTCGCTCTTTCCCTGCTTGGCGTTGCGGGCCGCCTCCAGCCGCTCCGCGGCGTAGCGCTTGTCGAAGGTGATGCGCAGAGTGCCGTCGTACTTCGGCGTGGTGAGGATCTTCTCCTGGACCAAGTACGACTTCGGCAGCTCACGGAACCGGTACTGCAGGTCATCGGGCGGGGTGAATTCGATGCGGCCCTGGGCCGTCTCCGGCCGCCAGTTGAGGGCCTCCCGCTCCGCCTGCGGGTAGATGAGGTCCATCGCGGCGTGGAAGTACGCCCGGGTGTCAGCGAACACATGCGGCACGCTGGCCTCGAGCACCGGCGCCTTGCCAAGGGCTGCCGGAGCAGCGGACGGGTCGGCGAGCCGGGCGTTGACGCCGGCGAGGAGGCCCGCGAGGACGCCACCGGACTCCTGCTGGGACTGCTTGATGGAGCGCTCGACGGTGCCGCCCTTGATGAGGTCGCGGGTGAGGCGGTCCTCTTCCTTCTTGTCGTTGTACAGGCCGGTGACGGCCTCCGCGCTGCCCTCGCCGGTCTCGATCTCATGGGCCTGGGCCTCACGCCGCAGAAGGCGGGCACCGACGAGCCGGTCGTCGAGGGTGAGCGTCTCGCCGCTCTCCTCGTCCCGTCGCCACGGCACGTCGGCGGTGAGGATGAGCGCGCGGAACTCGGGGCTGACGGCCTGCCCGTAGCGGTCGATACGTCCGTTGCGCTGCTCGATGCGGATGAGGGACCAGGGCAGGTCGTAGTGGATGAGGTCGTGGCACTGGTGGTGCAGGTTGACGCCCTCGGAGGCGATGTCGCCGGTGAACAGCAGCCGCACCGGTTCCTCGCGCCGGCCGAACCGGTCGACGATCTCCTGTTGCTGCTGATCGTTGGTGGTTTCGCCGTGCATGACCTCCACGGCGCCGTCGTAAGCCTTCCAGGGGCGGCTCTTGTCGGCGGCGGCCTTGGCAGGATTCTTCTTGAAGCCAAGCCGCGCCGGCACCTCCCGGGCCAGCCAGTCCAGCGTGTCGACGCGCTCGGAGAAGATCACCACGCGGCGCTCCGAGTGCGGGCCCACCTTCAGATCGTCCCTCAGGGTGCGGATGAGGGCATCCAGCTTGGCGGAGTCCTGGTCGGTGATGTCGGCGACCAGAGCCTCCAGCTCCGCGAGGGCCTTGCTCTCGGCAGCGAGAGCAGCACGACGCTCGGAGGTGAGCGCCGCCTTCTCAGACTTGCCGGTGCCCTTGGCCGTGGCGCGCTTCGGGTCGTCGAGGTAGGCGCGACGGTTCTTGAGGGACTGCTGAAGGGCGACGTGGGAGGACAGGAAAGCCTTGAGGAAGTTGTAACCGACCAAGGGATCGGCGCAGACCGACGAGCGTTGGGTGTCCCCGGGGGTCCACTCGCTCGCCAGCTTCTCCAGGACGGCGACCTCCTTCGGCGTCGCCATGGCCGGCACCGGCAACGACGCGCCCCGCTCGGCCCAGGGCTTGCCCTTGAGCCCGTCGCGCACCTCGCGGTCGGTCTTGGTACGCCTGATGTAGAGGTGATCGAGGTCGGCGACCTTGTAGTTCTTGGGGTCGGCGATCGCCGCGGGGTCGAGCATCCGGATGAGCTCGGCGAAGGACTCGGCGTCGCCGTTGTGCGGGGTGGCGCTGGCCAGGATCAGCGCGTCGGTCTGCTCGGCGAGGCGGCGGGCGAGCTTGTTGTTCCGGGTGCCCTTGTTGACGAGGTTGTGCGACTCGTCGATCACCACCGCGTCCCAGGTGATGTTCTCCAGGTGGTGGGCGTACGTCGCCGACTTCAGGGTGTCCACGGAGACGATCGCCCGCTTGAAGTGGGCGAACGGGTTCCGCCCTGCCGGGATCTCCTGCTGGATGCGCTGGATGCCCGTGGAGTCCAGGCGTACCAAGGGGAGGGAGAACCGGGTCCACAGCTCGCGCTGGAACTGCTCCAGCACATGGGCCGGCGTGACCACGAGGATGCGCTCACCGCGGCCGCGCCGGATCAGCTCCGCGAGGATGACCCCGATCTCCAGCGTCTTGCCCAGACCAACCACGTCGGCGATCAGCAGCCGAGGCTGCGGATTCTGCATGGACAGCGCCAGCTCCGCAGGACGCAACTGGTGCTCCTGGCGGTCCATGAGGAAGGAGTCCGCCAGCGCGACGCCGTGCTCGGTCTGCGGGAGCGCGGTCTTGCGGATGACCGCCTCCAGGTAGAGGCGGGCCTTGGCGTGCTTGGACGTGTCGTCGGGCACGAGTCGCGTCTTGCGCGGGTCGAGCACCTCGATGTGGTCCAGGCCGGAGTAGAACACGGCGTCCGTGCCCCTGACGAACGACGAGACCCCGCTGACCTCGACCATGAACCCGTCGCGGGACTCACTGACGGACTTCACCAGCCACTGCTCGTCACGGATGCGGACCTGGGCACCGGGGGCGAAGGTCGGCCTGACACCGGCCGGGTACTGCTCGGTCGCCGCGGGATCGGCGTCGTGCCCCTCAGGTACCTCGGGCTGCATCGCCGTGGTCACGTGGTGCTCCTCAATGGACTGTGTGCGGGTGAAGTACATCGTGTTGCTCGGACAGGGACCGGGTCGGCCGCCTGGTGCGGCGAGACCGGAGGAATGGGAGTTGGACTCCGCATTCTCGTCCCGCCTCGGTCGACCGCGCCGACAAACGGGCGGAACGCCGGTCAGCGCTTCGACCAGGCCAGTGCCGGCCCCGCCGCGTAGCGCTTGCGCAACTCCTCGGCGACCTTTTGGGACGCGGGAGGCCGGGCTTTTTGCGGCACTGACACAGCGGGGCTGTTGCCACCAGGACCTTCCCCGTATCCGGGGACCTGTGCCGACGAATGGCTTCCGGCCTCCCCGCTCCCGCTCACGGCCGGTGTACGCGGTGCCGGCTCATCGCCAGGCGAGACGGGGGGTTCCTCCGCCTGCGGCTCCGACTCCTCGCGGAGTAGTCGCTCGAGCGAGTCGAGCCGGTCCAGCATCTGGCCGTCGGGCTGGGGCGGGACCATCGTGGGATGGTCCTTCGCCGTGGTCTCCTCGATCAACGCGCGCCGGGCCCGAGCCGGGCTCGTTCCCAGTAGATGCATCAGATCGGCGCACTGCCGGGTCACCTCCTCCAGCGAGGGCCGGTCGTCCGCCCTGTGCGCCAGCATGGCCGCCACGATGGGAGCCAGTTCGTCGGGCAGACCGGACAGATCCGGGCCGACCTCGGCATTGACCACCTGCGCGGCGACCGCTTCCCACCGGGCACCGACGTACGGATAGTGCCCGGTCGCTGCGTAGAGCAGGACGGTGCCCAGGCCGTATACATCGGCGGCCTGGGTGACCTCGAGCTCGCCCAGAGCCTGCTCCGGCGGCATGCACCGCACCGTGCCGATCACCACGCCGGCCTGGGTGAGCGACCCCTTCGAAGCCCCGACGAAGGCACCGAGGCCGAAGTCGATGATCACGGGGCCGAAGTCGCCGAGAACGACGTTCTGCGCCTTCAGGTCACGATGGACCAGCCCCGCGGCGTGCACAGCGGCCAGCCCTTCCGCGAGGAGCGCTCCCAGGCTCGCGACGAGGGGAGCGGACAGAGGGCCCTGATCCTTGACGACATCGGCAAGCGGGCGGCCCGGGATGTAGTCCATGGCCAGCCACGGCTGCTCGGCGAACGGGTCGGCGTCGATGAAGCGGGCCACCCGACCGGTGCCCGAGATCGTGCGCGCGATCGCCGCCTCGCGCTCGAAGCGCGCGCGGGTGTCCGGATCCGTCCGGTCCGGCCGGATCACCTTCACTGCGACCGGCTCGCCCGCGACGGAGTAGGCGAGGTAGACCTCGCCCATGCCGCCCGCGCCGAGCTGCCGCTCGACGAGATACGGACCGATCCGCGACGGCATTGTCGCGCTGCTCACCCCACACCCCCTGCCCTCCCCGGCGACAGATCAACGCCGCCGGAAGCATCCGCCGCCTGTACCGTGAGACAAACGCGGCATTTCGGGCGTAGATGCTGATGAATCACCGATACAGCGTACTGATCGGTATCCCCTCCCGAGAAATGATCACATTCTTCCGGGGGGTGAGGCCAGGGGGTGTCCCGAATCGGGCGTCCCGTGGCTTGCCTCTGATTGGTGGCATTCTCCATGCGGCCCGGGCTTGCAGAGCCCCTCGGAGGTGGGTGTTGAGGCGAGGCCTCCGATCACCCCGCGACTGCCGCTCTGCTCGGTCGTGACGATCGCAGCCAGGGTTAGTTGGTTGCTGCTGGACGTCCTCGGCGTCGAACCGGGGCAGGGCCTTCGTGTGCACTCCAATGCATGCGGGCGCCTGCCCGGAGATCCCTTGCACTCCACAGTGGGAGGCCCTCCACGGCCGACGCAGCGACATGGGCGTGGCCGTCGGCTGTGCCACCTCTGTTCTTGCCCCCCC
This sequence comes from Streptomyces fragilis, assembly GCF_003112515.1. GTDB lineage: Bacteria > Actinomycetota > Actinomycetes > Streptomycetales > Streptomycetaceae > Streptomyces > Streptomyces fragilis. The sequence goes on from NZ_BEVZ01000002.1 coordinate 952,979, forward strand.
GTGCAGGGGTGCCCGCACCGTACGGGCGTAAAGTGGCGCCTTTCGAAGAGTTGAACCAACCGGGGGGTTGGGAACGGTCAGACGATGTGACCAGGGGGGGCTTGTGGGGCCGCTGCGAAAGGCCGGTCGTCTGCACTCTGCAGATTCGACCGACCGTTCGGTGTGGCCTCCTTGTCGTGCATCGGTCCATACCGTTCTTTTCGCTCCTCAGCGTTTTCCGGAGCTGTCCCATGACTCTGCTTCCTGATGAGGAAGACACCCGCAAGGTCCAGACCGCAGTCACCGGCGCGGCCGGGTCCGACAATCCTGTCTTCCTGCCGTACGACCACGGAGAGTTCGATCTCTTCATGCGGGGCCGCTCACGCGACGACTTCTACTGCGGGATCCTTCTGGGGGGCTGCGGCAAGAAGCTCAGCGCCAAGCGCTACACCGAGAAGAAGTGCCACTTCGCGCACCGACCGCCTGTGCACTGTCGCCGTACTGCCAACGGCGAATCCAGCGCGGACCACCTGTACATCGGTCAGGCGTTGACCCGATGGCTCGCAGGCCAGGCGCAGAGGCAGGTGAAGGCGGTGTACAGGACCGTCGGGGACAGGCCGGGCGGCACTGTGGACTTCCGGCTCTCCGGAGGGAGGCAGTTCATCCGCGTACAGATGGCCCGGCAAGGGTTGCAGCCATGGCGTCGAGAAGCGGAAGCCTTGGCAGAGAAGGCCGATCACGTCGAGTGGATCTTTGGACCGGACAGCATGCTGGCGTTCGACAGGGTGGAATCCCACGGATACGCCATCCGCGTCGAGTGCCGGACGGTCGGCATCACACGCGAGGTGCGGATCGGCACTCAGCTTCCGGGCAACGAGGTCGAGTGGACCACCCTGGAGAAGTGCTCCCTGACTTCGCAGGGAATCGTCACACCGAGTCTGGTGCACACCCCGCACGGGATAGTGCCGCGAGGAGCGTCAACCACCGCCACCGGGCTCTCCTTCCGGCTGGCCGGTGACACCGTTGCCTTCACAGGGGCGGTGCCGAGGGACGGTATAACCCTGCCCGACGGTATGAAGGGCCGGGCCTATGACGCAGACATCCAGCCCCTCGGGTCGGTCGCCGAACGGGCCCGCATCGTCCTTCCGCGTACTCTGACGCCGCCCGACCCGTCACGGGTGTACCTTCTGCGCGACCGTGTGAGCCTGAGTCCTCTTGCCGATTCTGCGCCCAAGGCGCCGGCCTGGCTGCTCTTCGCGTCCGATGTGCGACGACTCGATCCCCAAGAGGCCGCTTCCTGGAGCGAGCTCAAGCCGGCCAGGCCAGCACATGTGACAGCGGCACCCTCGACCCCCGTTACGCACCAGTCCGCTCCCATGGGTCCGCGGCTCGCGGACCCTGAGATCATCGACGGTTTTCGGGCGGCATTGGAACGCACGGCCCATGCTCGTCGCTGGACAACCTGGGAGAAGCTCGTCAGGGGTATCGGGGCAAAGCCGCAGCAGTTCACTCCCGAACACCGGCTCAGGCTTCTCGTCGCGCTCGACTTCCCCCATGTCAAGGGCAAGCCTGTGCTTTCCTCGCTCATCAGAACGGAGAAGGGTGAAACGCCGCCGTTCTTTGCCGCCGTACTCATCAGATTGGGCTGGGTTCCGGGGCTGCCGGCAAACCAGGTGAACGGCATCGCCGACAGGGAGCGGCAGCTCGTCTACAAGGTCTACGGCAGGGACAGCGCGAGCGGGACGAATCGACCGGCAAGCACCGGCCAAGCTCCGGCCGCGGCGCAAGCCGCCCGTGCGGAGGCCGATCCGGGTTCCAAGCCCGCCGGTCTTTCCGCACAGACCGCGGTGGCTGCCGCCCTGGGAACGCTGACCGGGCTGCGCTGGCGATTCGACAGAGCCAGGAAGGACGGCGACCTTGCCGAGGCCAGACGCGCATGGCAGGCGGCAGGCCAGTTGTACGGCACCAAGCTGCCGCCCGAAATTCAGGCGGAATACCGCCCCCTCCTGCGTGATATGAGCCAGTGGGTACACGAGCGCGAAAACGAGCGCACCCTGGCCGAGCTCCGGCCTCTGCTCGACGACCTTGTACGGCGACAGAGCACCGGCGCCGACGATGACCTCCTCGTCGGCCTGTACCGAGCCCGTGACCTGAAGAGGAAGTACCACGGCAAGCTCCCCGACGACCTTCAGGATGCGTTCCTGTTCTGCCAGGAACGCCTGGCCGCGGTGACCGCGCCCGGCGCCGAGGGGGCCCGTTCCGCGGACGCCGCAGCGCCACGCCTGGGGAAGAACAAGTTGAACGAACTGGCGACCGTCGTACGGTCCCTGCTGCAAGACTCCGCCCGCGCCCAGGCCACCATCACCTGGTCCGCCATCCGTAACCGCCTCACCGTGGAAGTCCCTCATCTGCACCCGGACGACCAAGGGCAGGTCCTGGTCCTTGTTGACGCGGACACTCCGCCGGACGAGCCGCTCCTCTCCGCGCTGGTCACCACGAACCAAGGTGACATCCATCCCCTGTACCGGCACGTGGCCTTTTCACTTGAGCGGGAGGTGCCGGTGCAGCAGGACGAACTCCGCTCGTGGTGGCAGATGGATGTTTTGCGCCTCTACAGCATCTGGAAGCACCGCTGAGACCAGTCTGCCAAGCCTCGCCGGCAGGTCTCTGTGCGTCTCCCGGTGCACAAAAGCACTCGGCTCGTACCGGCTTGCCGCCCAGGCGTATGGCTTTCCGTTCGACCGGTCCGCGAAGGTGACGTGTCGGGCGAGGGGGAGGACGGCCTGCATGTGCTATTCGTCTCCGGTCCTCTTACGTTCGAAGACCTTGGAGGTCGGACAGCACCGGGTGGTGTCATGGACGGATAGGTAGGTGGCCGATCTGAAGGAGCTCGATCATCAGCGGATGAGGCAGCCTCAGATGCTGCTGGTCGCATGCTTAGCGAGAGGAGGTGTCGCCGCTCGCGGAGCCGTCGGCGCGACCGCAGAGGCTGCTGGCCGCGACTCGGCCAAGCGTCGCGTGGCCGACAGGGACATGCTGGAGATGAGGTCCTTCAGTACATCCAGCGGCACGTCGGCAGTGAACCCGATGGCCCAGGCCGGTTGATCGGCGGTGGCGTGGTGCCAGGCGGTCCAGGACCGGAGGGCCTGCTCGGGGTGGGCGGCGGCGTAGGTGTCGAGCCGGAGGCCGTGCGAGCGGTCGGGGGCGGTCCAGGTCGTCCAGCGGGTATCGGTTCTCTCGTGCCAGCCGGCTTCGGTGAGGGCGGCGGTGACCTGGGAGACACGCTCGTCCAGGGTGGCCGGATCGGCCGATGCGGGCCCGAGGTGGTCGGCGGCGTTCTCGAGGAGGTCGCGGACGAGGGCAACGGGGGCGGTGGTGGTCGCGCTGGCGTGCCAGACGAGGTCGCCGACGGGGGAGGCGTAAGCGGTGATCCGCCAGGCGATCTGGTGCGGCTCGGCCTCGTGGTTGAGTTCGGCGCGCAGGGTGAGCGACTCGTGGTTGGCGTAGGAGCAGTTGTCGTTCCAAGTGCGGTACTTCTCCCAGTCACGGTGGGAGCCGAGGAACGTGTTCAGGAGCGCTTCGTGATCCTCGATGGTCGCGGATTCGGCGGGTGCCGCGGCCTGGGGGCGGTCCTTGCACGCCTTGCGCAGGGTTGCCGCGGTGATGGCGGCCGGGAGAGGCTTGAGGGCTTCGGCGGCCTGTCGTTCGGCGGTCGTGGCGGGGGCTGGACCGGGGCGGACGGCGGAGCCGTAGATTTTCTGGAAGGCGGCGATGCCCTCGGCGGGGGTCTCGTAGACGTCGGTCACGCCGCGGAGGTGGTCCTCGCCGTGGAGGAAGACGGTGTTGCCGCCCTCGGTGGTGTAGGTGCCGACGGCGACGGTGGTGAAGCCGTCGTGGGCGTGCAGGTGGACGGTAAGGCGACCGGTGCGGATGTCGTCGTAGAGCTTCTGGGCGTTGTCGGAGATCTCGCGGATCTCGTCGCGGGTCAGCCAGGAGGCCGGGTAGTCGGCCCAGGTCCACTCCTCATGGATGGCTTCCTGGAGCTTCGGGGTGATCTCGACAGCGATCCGCTCGGCGCGTAGGGCCTTGGCCGCCTGGTTGGCCCAGTAGGGCTCTTCGGAGTCGATGCGGGCCATGACGAGGGTGCGGTCACCGGTGGGCTGGAAGCCGCGGGTGGTGAGCAGGGCTGCCGGGAGGGGGTTGCTGGGGTCGACGAGGGTGGCGACGACCGCGCTGGGGTGGTGGGGATGTCTGTCGAGCAGTACCTGGAAGGAGGGCGAGTCGGTCTGGTCGTGGGAAATCGGGGGCCTCTCTTGGGTCGTTGGGGGTTGGGTCAGCGTGTGGCGCGCAGGGCGGGTGGGCCCGCGCGGGGTCGCGCCGGCGTCGCGCGGGTGGCGGGTCTGGCTCGCGGCGCCGGGGTGGTGGCGTGGCGGAGGCGGTTGATCACGGTGGTGAACTCGGCGAGGGCGCGGCGGCTGCCGGTGACCAGCTGACGGGGGGTGTTGGCCGGGGTGGCGGTGAGCGAGGTGATGGTGGCGGCGAGGCCGCGGGCGTGGGTGAGGACGGAGCGGCGAAGGATCTTCTCGGCCCAGTAGGCGAGGGAGCCCGCGGGGGAGGAGACGATGGCCAGGATTTCCTCCGGCGTGGTGCCCGCATGGCCGGCGGGTTGGAGGACGCCGCGGTGTTGTGCCTCCCAAAGAACGGTGACGGGGTCGATGTCGGCTCCCCGGTGAGCGAGTGCGGTGAGGCACTCCCAGAGGGTGGCGTGCAGAGGCAGGACGAAGTCCCCCGGCATCAGCCACCGGGTCTCGGCGAGCTCGGAGGGGTGGGCCGTCGCGCTGGCCAGCAGCATCCGCTCCTCCTCCACCGCCTCCGCGGATGGACGCTCTCCGGGCGGTGACGGTGGTGGCCTGCGCGGCATGGAACCGGGGTGCGAGGCGAACTGCTCGGTGAGCCGGTCGAGCAGCGCCGCCAGGGCGTCCGACCGCGCGAGGACCTCGGCGACCGGGTCCGGATGGGAGGCGTCGGCGGCCGCCTGGGCCAGATCGATGGCGTGGGCGCGCAGGAGCCGGCGGACGTGCTCGCCCTTGACGATCTGGGCGTAAGCCGGAAGGTGTTGTGGCCAGGGGCACGCCTGGACCAGTTGGTGCGGATAGGAGGTCGGCAAGGTCGGCATCCGCTCGCGGGCGGCGGCCAGGACGGTGCTCAGCCAGGTGGCGTTCCGGGCGTGCTGTTCGGCGTCGGGTAGGGGAACGGTCCGCAGTGCGGCGAAGAGCGCGCGGTGAGTGGCGTCGGCGAACTGCTCGGGCGCCATGTCACCGAGCATTTGGAGACGGTGGGGTTCGAGGAGGAGGGCACCGAGGAGGGCCTGTTCGGCGTAGTGGACCGGCTGCGGCGAGGCCGGGTCGAGGGTGTCGTCGGCTGGCGTTGTGATGTCGGACATCAGGCGGCGAGAGCGAAGTCGTCGGGATTGAGCGGGACGTTCAGGTGCGGGGCGAGGAGGTGGCCGGCGAGGAGTGGGGGGACCGCATTGCCGATCTGGGAGAACTGCTGGCTCTTGTTGCCCTGCCAGGGGTAGTCGGCGGGAAAGGTCTGCAGGACCCTGCCTCGGCGGCCGTGATGCGGATCGGACTCGGCGGCGCGGTTTCCTCGCCGGCACGGTCCGGGTCGGGGGCGGCGACCCAGACGCACTCGTTGGAGCGGTGGCCGAAGAACAGGGTCCCGGCGGGTTCGTCGGCAGGGCGGACAGTGGCGTTGGCCTGGTTGTTGGTCCGCAGGGCCCACGACCAGCGGTGGGCCTCGGCGGTGAAGGTCGGGGCGGGACGGTTCACGGGACGGTTCTCGCGTGCGCCGCCGCGGGCGGCCCAGCCGGATCCCTCGCGGCGGGACCGCAGGACGACGCCTGCGGTGGGATGGGGGGTCCAGGTGCCGCGGGCCCGGGCGTCGGAGAGGGTCTTGCGGGAGCCGGAGGGAAACGGCTCGGGACCTCCGCCCGGTCCGCCGCCGGCGCACACGGTGGGCACCGGGCGGTCGGTGGCGCCCCAGCCGAGCGCCTCGGCCATGCTGACCCACCGCTTGCGCCCCGGACCGAAGAGGGACTCCGGTTCGGCGGTCCGGGCGTGGGTCGGCGGGGGCGGTTCGGCGTTGCGGACGCGGGAGGCGAGCAGGATCGCCCGCCTCCTGGTCTGCGGCACGCCGTAGTCGGCGGCGTTGAGGATGCCGGTCCAGACGGAGAACCCCCACCCGCGCAGGACAGCCGCGTACTGCCGCCACAGGGGGAGCACGTCCGGGACCTCCTCCATGGCCACCCACTCGGGCTCGCCGACGGCGTTGAGCGCCTGGAGGTAGCGCATGGGCTCGGCCGCGAGCAGGGAACGCTCGTCACGGCAGGCGGCCAGGAGCCGCTCGCGGGTGTCGCGTCCGGCGGCGAGGTCGGCGACGGCCTGGTGGACGAGGGGCTGGTCGACCAGGCCGAGGCGCTTGCCGGCCATCGACCACGCCTGACATGGCGGGCTGGCGATCAGCCCTCGCACCCGGCCCAGGAACGGCCACACCGGATACGCCGCCACGTCCGCGCGGATCGTCAACTGCCCCGCCGCCGCCCGGGTCCGGCACGCCCACGGGTCCCACTCCAATCCGACGTCCCGCACGCCCAGGACGGACAGGGCGTGGCTCCAGCCGCCCGGCCCGGCGAACAGGTCGATCACGGAGAGGGGACGCGCGGGGGAGGAGGAGCAGGTCAACGTGTACGCAGGGAGCGGGACTTGACGGTGTCGGCGGCTGGCTGGGGTGCCGTGGCGAGTGCCGCTCGGTAGGCGGTGCCGCCGACGATCCCGGGATCGACCTCGATGCTCAGGTCGGCCGCGGTGACCAGGGCCTCGACGAGGTCGACGAGGTCCTTCATCGCGATCTCGTCCATGGCCTCGGGGACCTGGTGCCAGACGTCACCGGACACCTGGTGGCGCTCCAGACCGAGACTGTCCAGCAGGGTCAGCAGCGATTCGGGGGCGCCGGTGCGGGTGTCGGCGAAAATCGTTCCGTCGCGGTGATAGATCCGGACGTCGACATCGTGGGCGTCGGCAAGACTCATGGAACTCCTGCTGGGATGGGTGGGGCTTACGGGGGCGCGGAGAGCGCTCATGAGGCCAGACCGAAGTTGTCGGCGCTGGTGCCTCGGGTCGGTTCGGTGTCGTGAGCGGCGAGGGCGGCGATGCGAGCGCTGACGAGCTCCGGGTGGCGGATCGGCAGGGCGTGCGTGGCACGCGGCACGATCTCCAGCCGGGCGTCCGGCAGGAGGCTCGCCAGGTGCGCGGTGTCAGCGGCGGGGATGTGCCGGTCGCCGGAGCCGGCCATCAGCAGCACCCGGGATCCGAGCCGCTCCAGCGCACGCAGGTCATGCGGCTGGTAGCGGTGCAGCGCCTGCCACAGGGTGTTGAGATCGGCGGTGCGTGTGTGCCGCACGCCGTGACGGCAGAGCGGCGGACCGCCCACCGGCTCGGCCTCGGGGCGTGGGGTGAGCGCGTAGCGGTGGGTGGGGGGAAGCCGCCGGCGGGCCCAGTCGACGGCCGAGGGCGCGTGGGCGAAGGCGAGGGACGCCAGCCCGCGCCCCGCGGCGGCCAGGAGGGCACGCGGGCGCAGGCCGGACAGGACGCTCGCCCGGCGGGCGGTCGCCGACAGCAGGACCATGCCGCGCACGCGGGACAGCAGGGCGGGACGGCGTGCGACGAGGTCCTGCAGGAGGAGAGCGCCGAGTGAGTGGCCGACGAGGACCAGCGGCCCCGCCGGGGCACAGGCCGACACGACGCGGTCGAGGTCGTCGGTGAGCTGCTCGACGGACAGCGGCGCCTCGCCGCGGAGGCTGTGACCGTGGGCGCGCTGGTCGTAGCGCAGGACCCGGAATCCGCGATCGGTCAAGTGCCGGGTGTGGGCGCGCCAGAGGTCGGCGGTGACAGACGCACCGTGCACCAGTACGACGGTCGCGGCGTCGGGACGGGGGCGCGCGGGGGCGTCCAGATAGACGGACAGGCGGGTGCCGTCGGAGGCGTACGCGGTGACGGTCTCGGTGGGGAGTTGGGCTGGAGGCATCTCGACCTTGAGCTGAGGGGAGGACGGGGAAGCAGTCGGGGACGGTGCTCGCCCCCGACGGGAAGCGGTGAGGAGGCGCGGCCGTAGGGGTGCCTGCTCTACGAGGCCAGGCCGAAGTCGTCCCGCGCCATGTCCGGGGCCGCCCCGCGGCAGGCCCAGGGGGAGCAGCCCTCGACGACGCCGGCCTCGAGTTCCTCGACGTCGACGCTGTCGTCGCCGAGCCGCCGTTGCATCGCGGCCCACTCGGAGGCGGTGACGTGGTCGATGGGGGCCTCGGCGAGCGGGACGCGGGAGCGGTGCAGGAACGCCTGGCCGAGCAGCTGGTTCCCGGAGGCGTTCGCGCGGGCGTTGCCCTTGCGGATGGCGGCGTCGAACGCGACGACGTCCTCCCACTCCTTCGGGGAGTTGTCGCGGATGTGCCGCCACTGGGCGTTGCCGTGGAACGGGCATCCCAGGCAGCTGGACTTGGGGGTGTCGGCGAGTCCGATGGAGGTGAGGTAGCGGACGCAGTCGTCACGGCTCCAACCCAGGTCGATCAGCGGGTGCCGGTTGCGCATGTACTTCACGTCGGAGTCCTTGGCGCGGTGGAACTCGTCGGTGGAGATTCCGACCCACTGCTCGACGAATACGTCCTTCGGGATCCGCACCGGATGCGGATATCCCAAAAGCTCCCGAATTTTTCTTTTGATCGGTTTTATCTTGTACTCGCCTGTGCATTGGCGCCGGGTCATCCCCGGCCTCCCGTCCGGATTGAGGATGTACAGGGGCATCGAGGCGAAGCGGTGGTCCGGATCGAGGGCGTCGTCGCGGATGTTGCCGGAGGAGACCCGGAGGATGGGGATTCCGGCCGGGTTCGCTATCTCGCGCTCGAGGCGGTCGAGATGGTCGTAGACGGCCTGGGGTTCCCAGCCGGTGTCGGCGAAGATCGCGTAGTCGACCTTGGGGAGGACTCCGCGGGCGGAGAGGGCGAGCATGGCGCTGGACTGGATTCCGGCACCGAGAGAGATCGCGCGGAAGCGAGGGTCTGCGGTAATTGACGGCTCCTTGGGAGTTGGCCGCGAGTGGGCCGCGAAGAAGGCCGGCGAAGCGGGCGAGAGGTCAGCGGCGCCGGGCGTGCTTGGCGACGGCGCGGGCGGTGATGGCCTTGGAGGCGCGGGCGGACGCGGCGGCGAGCTGGTCGGCGTCGGGTTCGAGGTACCAGGGACGCAGGTCGAGCATGGCGGCGCGCATGCCGGTGGCGAAGCACAGGGCGGTGCCCTTGGGGAGGGCGCGGATCGCGTCGGGCGGGAGGATGCGTTCTTGCCGCATGGAGACGGAGGTCGACTTGCCGGAGTCGGAGGTCGAGGTGGAAGTGGTCTCGACGTCGTGGTCGCCGATCAGGCGGGAGAGTTTGTCGGCGAAGTCCGGGTCATCGATGCCGGATCCGATGACCTTGATCGTGGAGGCGGACCACATGGCGTCCATGCCGGCGTCGCCCCAGACCTTCTGGCCCTGGCGGTAGGACTGCAGGATGGTGATCGGGATGATGCCGCGCGAGCCGAGGTGGGAGTAGAGGTCGGGCAGGTCGCTGATCTTGCAGACGTTGGCGGCCTCGTCGAGGATCGCGAGCATCGGCGGGTCGAGTCGGCCTCCGGCCCGTTCGGCCTGGGCGGTCGCGGCGCGCATCACCGAGTCGGCGCAGGCGGCGATCAGGGCAGACGCGCCGCCACCGCCGTCCTTCGACAGCAGGTAGAGGGTGTCGGTGGAGGTGACGAACTCGGACGGCCGGAACTCGGGTACGTCCTTCTGCGAGGTGACCCAGGCGGCGATGTCGGAGTTCAGGAGGGCGGCGGCGTACTGGCGGGCGGTCTCGTAGATGCCGTCGCGGGTCTCGGGCGGGCCCTCGACGGTGCCCTTCAGCTGGGAGGCGACGGCGGTGAAGTCGTGGTCGCGGAGGATGTCGAGCGGGGTGCGGTCGGCGGGGAAGGCGAGCCAGCGCATGACGTCGGTGACGGGACGCTCGTCGAGCGCGGCGGCGAGGAAGAGCTGGGCGAGGATGTTGGAGCCGGCCTTGGACCAGAAGTCGCCCTGCTGGGAGGCGTCCACGGAGGCGGACAGGAAGTGCCCGGCCAGCCGGCCCGCGCCCTCCAGCGTCTTGGCGTCGGCCAGGGGGTTCCACCACATGGTCCGCTCGGCGTGGGCGATCTGCTGCGGGTCCATCGACCAGACCCGGCCCACCGCGGCGCGGGTCTCGATGGTGGCGGTGTAGGCGTCGCCGGCGGCCTTGTTGGAGGTGAGGAGCACCGGGCCGGGCGCGGCGAGGATCGACGGGATCGCGAGGCTGGTCGTCTTGCCGGAACGCGGCGCCATGATCGCGACGGCGACGTCCTCGTATCCCATGCGGACCTCCTGGCGCGTGCCCTGGAGATTACCGAGGAGGATGCCGGCGTCCTTCGGCGCGACGCGCTGGGCGGCGCGCAGGCTCGGGCGCAGAGAGCGTGCCTTGGCGGTGATCGCCTTGGCGAGCAGCGGCTCGATGTCCTTCGCCTTCGCCATACCGGCGACCTTCTTCCCGCGCCCGGCCCGCGTCCTGTGCCGGGACCAGAGCACCGCGGCGGCGATCGCGGCGGCGACGACCAGGAGGCCGGGGACGACGCGGGTGCCGATCAGCAGCGGCGTCCTGCTCACAGCGGGCCACAGCAGCTCGGGGTGGAGGAGGGCGGTGGTGGGCTGGTAGGGCGCCCAGGGGTCGGAGCCGGTGGCCCAGGCGGTGAGATTGCCGCCGAGCCAGGCGAGGTTGGCCAGGGGGACGGCGATGGCGAGGGTGGCCATCAGGACGCGGAAGGCGATGTCGTAGCCGTCGTTGGATGTGTTCGGGGACGAGAAGGGCACGGAAAGCGGTGTCTCCGGGGTGAGGCGGCCGGGCGGTCAGACGCGGGGGCGGGGGCGGCGCGTCGACGGTGAATCCGCGGGTGCCGTGGCGGTCGTGGTGCGTCGCCTGGTCAACGCCTGGTGGAGGACGGAGGCGTGCTGGAGCGTGGTGTGGATGTCCAGGAGCGCCTGGCCGTGGTCGCGCCATTCGCTGAGCGGGTGCCACGCCTCCTCGTTCCGCTCGCCGATCGTGTCGTCGTAGGCGTCGGTGCCCGGGACGGCGTCCCACGGCAGCGTCTCTCGCGTCCGAAGCCACTGCCGCTGCAGCTCGTTGATCTGTTCGAGTGACTGCTCGAGCACACCGAGCTGCCACGGCCAGCACGAGCGGGAGAGTGTGCTCGGGATCCGCCGCAGCTCGCGCTCGGCCGTGGCGAGCAGTTCCTTGGCGCTTCCTCGCACTCGGTCGAAGGCGCGCCAGGTCTCGGCGTCCCGCTGGGCGGCGCGGCGGCCGTAGGAGTCCGGGTCGAGCGGCCAGCCGTCGTTGTCGGTGTGCTCGTCGGAGTAGGCGTCCCACGCGGCGAGGATCCGTTCGCTGTCTCGCAGGTAGCGCTCGAGTTGGCGGAGCTGCTGCTCGTGTCGGGTGGTGGTCATCGCGGTGGTGGCCGGTTTCCTCATGGCGTGCGGGTGGCGGTGGGGGTGGACGGGGGCGGTGGTGAGGGTCGTCTGCTCACCGGGGGCCGCTGTCCTGCCTGTCCGGTGTGGAGGCGGCCGAGGGGAGCGTGGAGGCGGTGCTCGAGTTCTCTCGCGGCTCTGGTGCCGCGGTGGCTGAGTGACGTCTGGGTGACGAGGTGCGTGTGCGGCACGTCGAACATCTCGCGCAGGGCGGGGGCGTCGCTGGTGAGGGCTTGGGCGAGCGCGTGGAGGAGGTGGGGTGGGGTTGTGTCGTCGAGGGAGGCCCGCCACACGATGTCCGCGCCCAGGCCGGGGTCGGGGAAGGTGGCCTCGACGGTCCAGTGGAAGTGGTCGGTGGTGGAGGCGGTCCACCGGCTCACGCGCAGGGTGCGGTAGGGGTGGCGGGCGATCTCGGTGTCGAGGTCGTCCCGCTCGTAGGACCAGCCTGCGGCGGTGAACACCGTCCAGACGTCCTCGTTGTCGTGGGCGGAGACCGGATGGTCGAGGGAGTCCGTGAGGGCGGAGAGGATCTCGACAGGGGTGTGGGCGGTGAACTCCGCGTGCCAGGAGCCGTGTTCGGTTGCTCCGTGGATGTGCCACCACGGTTTGAGATCGTTGGGACCGGGCTCCAGCACGACGGTGTGGCGCCGGTCCGTGCTCGTGAGCGCGACGCTCGGGCGGTCCGGGTCGGTGGAGGCTCTCCACCCGGCCGCCCGCAGGGCCCGGGTGATGTAGCGGGCGTCGCCCTGTCCGGCCAGATGCCGGGGGCTGGTCTCCAGCCAGTCGGTATGTACGGTCAGCGTGCCGGCGGCGACGGGTTCCGGGCATGCCGCGGCGTGGATGTCCTGAAGCACGTGCCCCTTCTCGGCCCAGACGCGGATCTCCAGGCGGCCCTCGGCGTTGCGCTCGGCGATCATCGCGGCGAACTCCTCCGACCCCGGTGTGATCTCGGCCGGCAGGAGCTCTCGGTGGTCGACCCACTCCTGATGGAGGAAATTCAGATACGAGATCGACTTGTCGAGCGCGTCCAGCTTGTCCGCCCAGCTCGGTTCGACGAGCTCGTCCGGCAGGTCGCGCATCTGGGCGCGCGCGACGTCCAGGAGCGTCAGGGCGTGGAAGCGGATCCGGTTGAACGCGCGCCACAGTTCGGCGTCGCGACGCCGAACGAGCGGTGCGCGCGCGTACGGCCTGTCGGACGGCGGCTCGCCATCGCCGCCTGCGCGGGCGAGACGGGCGTGCCAGGCGGCGTCGATCCGCGCGCTGTCGCGGAGGAAGAGCGCCAGCTGACGAAGCCGCCGCTGATGTTCCTCGGGGGTGCGCCAGTGGTTCACGTGACCCTCTCGTGGTTATCGCTGGGCGGCTTCGACGCGTGCCGGGGTCTGCGCGGGGCTGGTGGCGGGGCGCGGCACGAGCCGGAAGGGGGCGCTACGGGCGGCCTTGTCGATCTCGCGGATGGCGTGGCCGTGGACGGCCCACTCGTTCAGCGCGGCCCCTGCCGCGCGGAGGTGGGCGGCGTGGGTGTCATCGAAGGCGGATGTCCTCGGGCCGGCGTTGGGAGGGAGGCTGTCCCGCGTGATCCGCCAGGTCTCGCGCAGCGCGCCGAGGCGGTCGAGCGCGTCCTGCAGGACGGTGAGCTGCCAGGCCCAGCGGCTCTGGGCGGCACCCGTGGGCAGGAGGACGAGCTGGGCGCGGGCGGTGGCGAGGAGATGGGCGGCGCCCCCACGCACGTGGTCGAAGCTCTCGGCGACGGCCGCGTCGCGGTCGGTGGCGCGTCGGCCGTAGGCGTCGTCGTCGAAGGGCCAACCGTCGAGGTCGGTGTGCTCCTCGGAGTACACGCGCCAGGCGGCGAGGACGCGGTCGCTCTCGCGGAGGAACCGGTCGAGGTCTCGCAGCATCGCGCGGTGGGCGGACGGTATGGAAGAAGGCGGCATGGGGAGGTCTCCGCGTCGAGGGGGAAAGAGCGGGGCGCGCGGTGCCGCGCGTGGTCAGCGGTGAGCGGCCGTCGCTGTACTCGCTGACCGTGCGGGAGGCGTGGTGGTCGGCTGGGACGCGGCCCGGGCACGGCGTCGCGTGGCGCGGACTTGGGCGCGCAGGGCGTCGAGGCGTGAGGTGTGGGCCTCGACCAACCGCTTGCCGGTGAGACCGCTCGGCTTCTGGAGAGCCTTGTGGTGCACGTCGTCGCCGTACTGTCCGCGCGGCAGCGGCGCGGGGTCGGTGAGGGCGACGAGGAACGCGTTCACCAGCCGCACCGGAGTGTCGCCGTGGAACGTCGCGCGCCACCACAGCGGGGCGTGCTCGTGCGGGTACTCGCGGACCTCGACGTACCAGGGATCGCTCAGGTCGTCGTCGAAGCGCGAGATCTGGCACAGGCCGTCCGGGGAGCGAGCGTCGCGTTCGGAGATGACCGGCCAGCCCGCGTCCCGGATCGTCTGCCACGGGTCGGTGCCCCCGGCGGATGGGCCGGCGAGAGCGTCCGTGACCGCGGCAAGGATCTCCACCGGCGTGCGGTAGCCGAACGAGGCGTACCAGCGCTGCTCCTCGTCCACGGCGTGGCTCTGCAGCGACCAGTAGGCGAAGTGGCTGGAGCCGTCCAGGATCAGCCGACGGTGACAGTCATCGCTGCGCATCACCATCAGCGGGTTCAGCGGGTCCGACACGAGCGCCCATCCGGCGGCCGCGAGGCCGTGAGTGATGTGGCGGCCGTCGCCGGGGCCGGCGAGATGGCGCGGGCTGGTGTCGAAGAGGACCTTCGTTTCGTGGGCGGCGGCGAACGAGGCGATCTGCTTGTCACTGACCGGCATCGGCCACCCTCCGCAGCGGACACCCGGTAGGCGCGGACGGCAGAGGGACGTATGGGACGGGCCGCGGTGGTGGGGTCAACGAGACTCCTGCGAAGTAGGAGGAAATCAGCGGTAGGTGGCGGTGTGCCGGCTCGCGGGGCGCAGGGCCGGCGCTGTCCCGGGGGGCCCGGAGGAGCGGGCCCAGGCGGCGGTTCGAGCCGACCGCAGGCGCGCTTCGTGCCACGACCTGACCTCGGAGGGCAGCACCGACACGGAGGTGGTCTCCAGGGCGGCGATGGGCGGGACGAAGCCGCGTGCGCGCATCACCGGCCGCGGATCGGACAAACCCGCGGCGAACGCCTGGATCAGGTGCATGGGGGTGGAGGGCGTGAACGTCGCCGTCCAGCCGATCCCCTCCTTGCTGCGGGCCGCCGCCCACCACAGTGAGCCGAGGCGGCCCTGGTGGTACTGCAGCCACGCCGTTCCGTCCGGGCTCCGCGCGGTGTACCGGTCGGCGTCCTGGCTGGTCCTCCACCCGGCGCGCTCCAGTGGCGCCCACACGTTGGGCGCGTGCGCCGAGCGGGGCACCGTGAGGGCGTCGGTGAACGCGGCGACGATCTCCACCGGCGTTGCCTGCCCGAACGTCACCGCCCACGGCTCACAGTTCTCACCGGTGGCCTTGCCGCTGATCGTCCAGCCGGCCGGTGTGCCGTTGGGGTCGTAGGCCACCCGCACCGTGTCGGCCGGGTCCCGGGCCGCGACCCGGCCGCTGGGCCACACCGCGAGGGGCCAGTCACCGGCGGCCAGGAACTCGAAGACGTGCCGCAGATCGCCCCCGCCGGCCAGCGCGCGCGGCGCGACGAGGTAATGCTGCTCTGCCTTCTCGGCGGACGTCGGCCGGGGGCGTCGGCTGAACCTGCTCACCGGCGGCGCCGGACGACGAGCGGCGCCGCCGCAGGCGGCGCGATGGAGACCGGGGCGATCCGGCCGCTCAGGTCGCGGAGGGCGTCGACGTGTTCCTCCAAGCCGGCGCCGATGGCCCGCAGTTCGTTCGCGGCTCGGCCGAGCGCGAGCCATATCTCCGCGGGCAGGGCCCCGCGTTCGGCCTCGGTCCTGGCGAAGCGTGAGGCGGCGGCGACCAGGTCGGTGAAGTGGACCAGGACGCCCTTGTCGGGGTCGAGGATCCGGGCCACGGCGTCCACGGCCCGCTCTGGCGGAAGGCCGGGATCGGACAGGAACCGGGTGAGGCCGTCGAGCTGGTGGCGGATGCTGGTGGTGCGGAAGTCGGCGTGGTGGGGTGGCATCGAGGCCGGTTCCATGCGTCCTCCGGGGCGCGGTCAGTGGTGGTGAGGGAACCCGATCCGCCGTACGGAGCGCAGATCGCTCAGCGCGCGCGGATCTGTCGGACTCGTGACGCCGGCCGGGTCGAGGACGACGCGTCGACGCGGGTAGCGGCGGAAGACGGCGAATGCCAGGCGGGGCTTCAGCCGGGCGGACATGAACGGGACCGCGCGGCCGGCCGCGAAATCCTGGCGGTGCCGGTGCTTCACCGGGACCGTCCGGTGGCAGCTCGCGTCCTCACCGGACGCGGCGACGAAGCGGCGGTGACCGTGAGGGCGGGGGGCGCAGCCGAATGGCGCAGGGCGGTGCTGATCCCGCGGGCGGCGAGCTCGGAGCCCACCCTGCGCACGGCCCGGGCCTGCACGGCGGTGTCCTCGCCGCTCAGACGGTAGACACCGGTCCGCTCGTCACGCGTGAACCCGTTGGCCAGCAGGACCTCCGCGGCCTGCTCGGTGGCGGGCGAGGCGGCGAGGTCACCGTCGGTTTGCCAGGTAAGGACGACGCGATCGGGCTGGGACGGGTGGATCTGCCCGGCATCGGGCGCGTCCGTCAGCGCGGCCGCGTTGACGCGGACCTGGGCGAGCGCACTCTCGTATCGGGCCAGGAGGTCACTGGCGATCACCTCGGCGCTGAGGAACGGGTCGTCACCCAGGGCGATGCCGTTCGGCTCGCGGATCCCGCGGAACGCCTCCGCCGGCAGGCCCTCGGGTGCGAGGGCGGCGGCGAGGAACCCGTCACGGCCGTCGTGCCGGTCGAGCAGGAGCAGCTGGACTCCGTCGTCGCGGGTCAGGACGGCCAGGTGGCCGGGAGGGTGGGTGGCGAGGGACTCGGCGACGAGATCGAGGTCCCACGTCCTGTCCAGGGTGTCGGCGAGTTTCCTCGGGTCCGCCGGGGAGCGGTAGGAGGTGCGCCAGGAGCCGGGGAGTTCATCAGCGAGCACATCGGCGAACGAGGCCAGACGGCCAGGGTCGAAGTGGTGGAGGTCAGGGTCGTGCATGAAGTCCTTCGAGGGGGAGGGAGAGGGTCCGTCAGTGGTTCACGGCGCGGGAGAGGAGCGGCGGAGGCGGCCAGATGGAGTAGTGCGAACTCGCGGAATCGACGCCCCTCGCGCGTGCGCTCCGCCGCCGACGTGGACGTCCGAGCGGTGATCACGGGGTGGGGGCCTCGGCGTCATCGCTGTGGACGAGTTGTCCGAGGACTGTGGTGGTGTACCAGCCGCAGTCGATCAGGTCTCGGCGGCCGGTGAATCGAGGGAGCAGGTACTCCTTCACGGCGCGCAGATGGATGAGGCAGTCGGCGCACCGGCGGCGGAGATGGACCAGGTACCGAGGGTGGGCGGTGAGGTAGGACTGACGGCCGCCGTTGGGGTTGAGCACCCTCCAGCCGTCCTCCTGGGTCGGCAGGTGCCAGGAGTCGGCCACGACCCGCATGGCGTCGCCCCAGAGGTCACCGTTGGTCACGCCGCGTAGGACGAGGACGTGATCGCCGGGCTGGAAGTGCTGGTGGGTGATGTGACGCGCGGGGGTGAGCGGGTCGGGAGTCGGTATCAGCAGCGGGAGGTGGGGATGCGGGAGCACGGGCGGTGTTCCTTCCGCGGAGCGGCGCCGGGAAGAACGATGGTCCGCGCGATCACCGGTTTGGCTAACCGGTGATCGTCGTCTATGTTGCGCCCGCGTCAGAAGGGATTCTCCGTGCCACGGTCGTCGCCGGTCGCGGCGTCGAGCAGTTCGAGCAGGTCGGCACCGTCCGCGTCGCGCTGGTCGATCCACCATCCGGCGCGGGTGATCGCACGGGCCTTGTCCTCGAGGGCTGTCCAGTCCGCTTCGTCCCAGGTGCCCTCGGTGACCAGGGCGGTGTACGCGGCGGTCATGAGCTGGTGGCGGCAGCGTTCACCCCACTGCAGGGCCCGCTCGGGGCCCTCGAGCGGCGGCATGCCGAACTTCTCGGCCCACTCGGCCGCGTCCTGCTGTTCCTGGACGCGCTTGGCCGCGAGCCATTCCTCCTTGCTGGGGCTGTCGATGTCGCGGGCCGCCTTCCAGCAATCGGTGCAGTCCCGTTCGGCCAGCCAGCGGGCGTAGCCGGCGCGGCGGTCGGCGGGGCGATCGGACAGGTCGTGCTGGACCTCGTGCCCACAGGCATGCTCGACGGTCCACTTCGTACGGACGGCCATGTGCGAACTCCTTGAAGAGGAAAGAGGAGACGTGGGATGGGGCGGTTGCCACGCCGGTCAGCGGTGGTGCCGGGCTGTCGCCGTTCCGGGTGCCGGCCCGGGCGCGGCGGAGGCAGTACGGGGAGGAAGCGTCGTCCGTGAGGCCGGGGCGGCGATACGGGGGAGCGCGGTCCGAGGCGACCGGGTGGCGGCCGCCCGGGAGACACGCTCACGCCACTGGCTCGCGCTCGTGGAAAGCGGAGCACGGGCGAAGTCGGGACCAGTGGCTTCCAGGACGTCGTCGGCGTGGACGGTGTGGCCCAGGTTCCGGAGGTCCTTCACGGTCTGGCGGGCGCGGCGGACTCCGTCGCGCTCCGCCCCGGTCAGGCGGTACAGGCCCGCCGTCCCGGCCACCGGCTCGAACTGCTCGCGGACGAGGAGCCATTCGGCGAGGTGAGGGGGGATGCGGGGAGTGGCCTCGGCGACGAAGCCGAAGTCGTGGTCGACGCGGATGACGAAGTGAGGGAGTACGGACAGGAGGTCGCCTCCATGGGAGTTTCCGATGGGGGAGCCGGGCGCGGTGCGGGATCGTCCGAGCCGGGGCCTGTGAGATGGCGCGGGCCGGTCACCGTGTTCGGCCCGGAGGTGGCGCGGGCGGAGCGGGCGGCGGGGGAGCCGACGCGGTGGCCGGTGTCTTTGTTCCGGAGGGTGCCTGCTGCTCGGAGGCTCGCTCGGTGGCCAGGATCTCGTCGTATACCAGCGGCACGGTGGCATCCAACAGGCTCGTCAAATGTTCGGAGACCGCGGCGAGGCGCTCGCCGGCAGCGCGGTACTGGGCAGCGAGGTCTGCCTGGTTGTGCCATGCGCACCAGGTGGCGGCGGCGTCCATGAACTCGCCCAGGGTGGTGAGTGCCGCGTCCGGGTGATCGCCCAGGACGGCATTGCTGACGGCGAAGAACTCGGACAGCTTCTTGGCGCGGCTGAGGGCGGAGGTCCAGCCGGCGATGTGCAGACCTGTGTCCGGGTGACCGATCTCGTCGGCGAATTCCTCGGCGCTTGACTCGGTCCATCTGAGCATGTCGTCCCAGGTGGGCTGGCCGGTGTTGAGGCAGTGGATCTGTTCGCTGGTGCGGCCGACGTTGTCGTGCGGCTCGAATTCGGGGTTGGTCCAGGACAAGCGGGCGGGAACCTTTCGACGAGGGCTGGGGGAGGAGCGTCAGAGGTGGGGCGCCAGGCGCCTGGCGGGGGTCGCCGACGGGGCGGCAGGGACGGAATCGGGTCCGGGAGTGAGGTGCGGGGCCGTCCGGGGTGTGACAGCACGTACAGCCGCAGACCGTGGGGTGAGGTCAGCACGCGGCGGTGGCAGGCCGGGTCGACGCGGACGACGGCTGTCGTGGAGTCGGGCTCCCAGCGGCCGGGCAGGCGCGCGGCGAGGCCCGCGGAGAAGTGGGACACGTCAGGGTGGGCACAGGCTGCCCGAATGGGGCGTTCGTGATCATCGGGTGGGGCCCGGGCGCTGCTCGGGCCGGCCGGGCGGGCGCATGGAGGCGATGAACTCCCGGAGGGACTCGTGCTCTTCGAGGAGGGCGGCGGTTCCCTCAAGGGTCTCGGCGCAGCGTCGCAGTTCCGCCCGGGCGGAGGCGTGGTCGAGGGTCACCGCCGCCTCGTGCGGCTTGAGGTGGGGGTGGGTGAGGATCTTGTGCAGGGCGTGACCGAAGAGGAAGGAGGCCGCGAGGGCATGGCTGGCGGCGAGTGCGAGTCGCTCCCGCGTGCCGGGCGGCCGGTCCAGGTCGCCGGCTGTGGTCTCCGCTCTGGCCAGTGCGAGGGAGTCCAGGAGATGCTGGTGGGTGGCGCTCAGGTGGTGGAGGAGATCGGAGTGCGGAGGCGGGTCGGGGATGTGCCCGGTGTCGTCCAGCAGGGTGAACTCCTGCATCGACTCGCGCAGTCGACGGGCGAGATCCCGCAACTGGTCCGGTGTGGAGGGCGTCATGTGCGGCTCCCGATGGGGCGTGGCAGTGGCTGCGACGGGGATCGGCGCGTGGGCATGCGGTCAGTGCATACGGGCGTCCGTGTCGAAGAGCGCCAACTCGCGCGGGTGAAGGTGGTGCTGGACGACGAAGGAGCGTCCGGCGACCTTCCACAGGCCGCGGCCTCGGTTGAGGTGGGCGACGGCTTCGGTCTCGACGGAGGTGAGGCCGAGGAGGCTCGCGGCGGCGTGGAGTTGGTCGGTCTCCTGGCGGTAGATGACGCGGGTGGAGCAGTCGGCGAGGAGGCCCTCGGCGAGGGCGCGGCCTCGGGATCCGGCGTCGCCGGCTGTGAGGAGGTCTGAGAGCCGGTGGATGACCATGAGGTTGGCGATGCCGAGGCCGCGGGAGAGCTTCCACTGGGCCTGCATGCGTTGGAGGAGCCCGGGGTGGCGCATCAGGCGCCAGGCTTCGTCGTAGACGATCCAGCGCCGGCCACCGTCGGGGTCGGTGAGGGCGGACTCCATCCAGGCGGAGGCACAGGTCATGGCGAGGACGAGGGCGGTGTCGTCGCCGGATCCGCCGAGGCGGGACAGGTCGATGGTGAGCATCGGCGCGCCCGGGTCGAAGACGACGGTGGAGGGGGCGTCGAACATGCCGGCGAGGTCGCCGTGGACGAGGCGGCGCATGGCGTGCGCGAGGTCGCGGGCCGCCTCTCCGAGGTGTCCGGACATCGCTCCGGCGGCCTCGTCGAGGGCAGCCGGGTTGTTGAGGACCGCGGCCACGTCGCCCAGGAGCGGCGTGCGGCCCGTATCGGTGGCGTGGACCACGGTGGCGTCGAGGGCGATGTCCAGGGCGGTGTGCTCCATGGGGCGCAGGTCGCGTCCGAGGACGGTGCGGGCAAGGGAGCCCAGGAGCAGCAGGCGGCGTTTGCGGACCTCGCCGGCCCAGTCCTCCTCGGCGACGGAAGCGGGGCGGGGGGCGGCGTCCAGGGGGTTGAGACGTCCGGGCAGGCCGGGGCCGAGGGCGACGGAGGTGCCGCCGAGAGCAGAGGCGACGGGCGTCCACTCGCCCTTGGGGTCGCAGGGCACGTAGACGCGGTAGCCGAAGGCGACGCCGCGCAGGGCGAGGCTCTTGGCGAGGGCGGACTTGCCCTGCCCGATGACGCCGGCGAGCAGGACGTTCGGATTGGTGAAACCCTCGACGCGCCCGTAGAGAGCGAAGGGGTCGAAGACGAACGACGCTTCGGCGTGAACGTCGCGGCCGATGTAGACGCCCTCGGCGCCGAGTCCGCCTTCGGCGAGGAACGGGTAGGCGCCGGCCGCGACGGCAGTGGTCACGCGGTGTGCGGGAAGTCGCAGTCTGCCGCCGCGGGCGGAGGCCGGCCCTGGCCGACCGCCCGCCGGATACAGCGCGGGTGCCGTCGCGTCGTCCGCGGCGTGGGCGGCTGTGCGGGCGGCGGATTCGGAGCGGGCCTTGACCGCGGCTTCGGCGAGGCGGCGCCGGGCGGCTCGGCGTCCGGCGCGGTCGGTGTGGTGGGGGGTGAACAGAGGGGTGGCCGAGGCGCGGCGTGCGCGTCGGGCGGGCCGGTGGCTCATCGCCGGCTTGCCGTGGTTGTCGTGCGGATGAGGTCGGTGGGAGTGGTCTTGCGTCTCATGGCGTGTCCGGCGGCGAGGTGGCGCTGGCAGATGGTGAGGACGGGCGGCTCATCCGGGAGGCGCTCGGGCCAGCAGCGGGTGGCGTCCTGCCAGGCGGTGGGCAGGAAGTGGAAGGCGTCGTGCACCGCGGTGGCCGCCTGCCACAGCCGGGTGTGCGCGGTGGCGAGATGCCGGCCGGCCGCCGGGTGGGGCGGATGGGTGGCGTCGGCGAGCTGGTCGAGGAGCTGGTGGACGGCGGTGAGGTGGGCGTGGAGCATGTCCAGGTGCGGGCGGTCCGCCGGTCCGGGCGCGTCGGGGGCGGCCTGGGTCCGGGTGCGGGCATGGTGGCGAATGCCTGCGGTGGCCGCACGGAGGTAGGGGTGCGCGTCAGAGGTGGGGTCGGTGCCGGGCAAGGGCGGTTGTTCCTTCCTGTAGCGCCGCGGAGCAGGGGAGGGCGGGCGGTTCACAGGGCTGTGCGGGCGAGGGGGAGGGCGGCGAGGATGAAAGCGTCGGGCTGCTGATAGAACAGGCGGCGCAGGTCCACTCCGGCGGCGACCGCGGCGGTCTCGATCTGGGCGCAGGCAGTGTCGAGCAGGGCGTCGGTGTCGGCGGTGACGGTGATCAGTCCGGTGAGGGCGACATCGGCGTGTCCGGCGATGAGCTGCTGCTCACGCTGCTTGACGTCGGCGTACTCGACGGAGTCCTCCTCGCTTTCCACCTGGCCCCGGCGGGCGCGTTCGCTGGCGTCGGCGATGATCTGCGCCTTCTTGCGCCGCACGTCGCGCAGCGCGGACTCCAGGGCCTGGGGGACATAGACGAGGGAGAGGCTGCGGCGGATGCCGGCGGTGAACATCAGCCCGTGCAGGAACCCGGCGCCCACCTCGATGCGCGGCCAGTTCTCCAGCCAGTAGGTGGCGTGGCGGGCGGTGTCGGTCGCCAGGCGGTCGAACTCCTCCACCTGGACCACAGGCCCAGCGGCGGCGGGGTCGGCCTCGGCGCGCCCGGTGTCGGACCACTGCTGCAGGCCGGCGAGCGCCTTCGGGTCGTAGGCGGTGCGGATCACCGCGGCGATCTCCCGCGCGGTCAGCCAGCCGGTGACCGTCAGCCCGGCGTTGCGGGCGGCCTGCGCCACGGAGGCGGTCGTCTGCTCCATGACGGTGAACGCGCCCGGCAGTCCGCCGCCCGCCTGTCCGACCAGACGCCGGGCGGCCTTCAGATCGAGGGAGAGAGCGAGGTACGTCTCGTGGGGTGCGGCGGCCGGGCCCGCGGAGTCGACGAGTTCGCCGTAGATCTGCCCGGCCACCGGCGCCTCGGGCCGCCCGTTCCTGCCCCAGTGACGGCTGAGCGTGTCGCCGGAATCCGGAACGGTGCGCTCCAGGACCTGCACCGTGGCGATGTGCCCGGTGCGGGCGATGCCGGCCAGCGCGCGTCCCCAGCCGGCGACGTTCTGGTTCTGGGTGGCCGGGTCGAGGAGGGCGAACGCACGGCCGGTGACCCGGGCGACGGCGGTCAGCGTCTGCTGGTGCGGGTCGTGGACCGCGGCTGCCCCGTCGGGGATGTCGCCAGGGGTGACCACCTTCAACGAGGCGGCGGTACCCGGCAGATGCAACACGCCGTCCTGCCGGGGCCGGGACACGGGACGCGCGAGCCACAAGTGCTGCCCGGTGTTTCGGCGCAGCGCGTAGCGGGCGACGACCGGGGCCCATTCGACGAGGGAACGGCCGTCGCGCCGGATCGCGACCAGCGCCGCCACCGACGCCCACAACGGGGTCAGGACGATCGCGCCGATGAGCCCGGTGGACATGACGGTTGCCAGCAGCATCGCCAAGGAAACCGCGACCAGCAGGAGTTGGGGGAGGGAGAGGCCGAGGAGGATGCCGCGCCGGGATCGGTGGGGAAACCTCACAGCGACAGGAGCGACTGAGACTTCAGACATGGTGGGCCTTGGGAGAGAGCGGGGCGGGGTGGTCAGGGACCGGTCGGCGACGGCGCCGAAGGCGACGCGCTGCCCGCGCCTGCGGACCGTTGGGCCGAGGCCGGAGGCGTCGTGGTGGGCGGAGCCGACCGCCAGCCACCGGCCACCGGGCTGGAGCCCGCGGTCGTCGGGGCGGCGCGTCCTGTCTGGCCGCCGGTTCCGGCGCCGACGGCGGTCGGCGTGGACCGCCTGCTCTCGGAGGCCGAAGCGGTGCCCGCCGCGCCACTTTTCACGGGGGTGCTGGCGAGGTCACCGGGAAATCCTCCGGTCGGGAGCGAACTGGGACCCTGGGGCGCTGCGGCACCAGAGGCTCCCGCCCCGGCGGCGACCCCGCCGCTTCCCGCGGTCGCCGCGGCGGCGATGGCCTTTCTCGCGACGCGCTCCGAATGCCGCTTCACGACCTGGGCGCCGGCTCCGCCGGCCCGGTGCAGGGCCTCGGCGTCGCTGCTCTCGGCCGCCCAGTGGACGAACTTGAACGTCGCGTACGGGCAGAGCATCACCAGGAAGAGGATGACGACGCCGGCGAGGGCGTCGGCGAGGGCGCTGATGCCGTCCTTGGCCTCGGTGCGCCCCATCGCGGCGATGCCGAGCACGAAGACGACCGTCATCAGCAGCTTGGAGACGATGAGGGTGGCGGTGGCCTCGATCCATCCCTTGCGCCAGCGCCGCGCGGCCTCCCAGCCGCCACCGGCCCCGGCGAAGACGGCCAGGGTCACCAGGACGAGGATGCCGATCTTGCGGACCATCATCACGCACCAGTACAGCAGCGCGCCGATCGCCGACCACAGCGCGACAGTCGCCACGATCAGCCAGCCGAGACCGCCGGACGCGTTGAGCTGCGAGACATCCGCGATACGACGCACAGCCGACTTCAGGTTCGTGCCGGAGGCTTCCATCAATCCGGCGGACAACGCGTCGACCACCTCGATCGCCACGGTCGTCAACGCGATCGCCGTGAACGCGAACAGCACACCCGACACGGTGCCGGTGAACGCCTGCCGCAACGCCTGACCATCCCGCCGGACGGCCGCGCGCACCAACTGCGCGCAGAACGTGCCGACCAGAGCGACCAGGGCGATCGGCAGCAGCGTCTCGTAATTCTCGCGGAACCAGGGCGCGTTGAGGTCGACGCCGGTGGTGTCGTCGACAGCCTTGGACGCCACGTCCACGGCGGTCGCGGCGAACTCGGCGACTGACGCCGCCAGCCAGTCGCCCATCGCACTGCCCGGATCGGTGACGAACTCGACGGTGTCGCCGATCTCGCAGACCGTGTCCGCGACAGGAAGGTCACAAAAAGCCATGAGGAGCTGCCTCCCTCCTGATCACTGGACGACGTACGGGGCGATGGCCACCAGCGCGCAATCCTGGGAGGGGCGGCACTGGACGGCGAGCGTCACCGAGCGCTTCTCCGCACCCTGTCCGCCGCCGGCCCAGGTGATCGTCTGCTTGCCGGTCACCGTCACGGCGTAGATGTACGCCTCGGTGATCGCCGACGGATCCTCCTCCAGCGCCTGCTTGAACGCCGACGGATACCGTGCCTCGGTGATCGTGGCGGTCGCCCGCTGGTCCTGGTCGCTCATGCGCGCCCACAGGGCGGGGGTGGGCATCTGCCCGGCGACCGACGGCCAGTCCGCGTACTGGGTTTCGCCGGACATCCAGGACCGCATGACGGCGAGCTGTCGGGCGTGGCTGGTGGTGCGGGTGTCGTAGGACCAGAGCATGCGCGTCGCCGCGCGGGCGTAGGCAAGCGGATCGGAGAGGCGCGGCGGCCTCGATGCCGACCCGGCGCTGGTGGGAGGCACCTGTTCGGTGCCGCCGGGTTCAGGTGAGGACGGTCGGCTCGACGGGGCGGCGTCGTTGGCGGGGTGGGGCTCGTCGCTCCGGCTGGTGGCCAGGGCGACGACGGCTGTGACGGCGAGCAGCGCGGCCAGGGCGAGCGCGGCCAGGGTAAGACGCCGCGGCGGTGTCCAGAGGGTGAGGGGGAACCGAGGCACTGGCATCAGTGCACCTGGGAGCCGAGGGCGGAGAAGAAGGCGACGATGCCGTTGGCGGCGCCGAGGCCGAGTGCGGCGCCTGCGGCGACGACCGCCCCCTTCTTGCCGTTCGCCTCGGCCTGGTGGCCGCCGGTGTGGTGGCCCCAGGCCCAGACGCCCAGGGAGACGGCGAGCGCGCCGACGACGGCGATGATGCCGAACAGGTTGATGCTGCTGACGACGGTCTTCAGCACGCTCAGGCCCGGAAGGCCGCCCTCCTTGGGGCTGACGCCCGGGTCGAAGGCGAGATGGAGGAGGTGGTCGGCGAGGGGGGACATGGGGATGACGGAACTCCTTGCGCTCGGCTCGGGCCACAGGGCCCGGAGGAGAAAGCGGGAGGGAAAGAGGGGCGGTCAGACGACGCGGCGGGCTGCCAGGACGGTCCAGTCCTTGAGCGGGCTGATGAGCACCGGTCTGCCGGTGCGAGGGGCCTCGATGACCAGGCCCCGACCGAGGTAGACACCGACGTGCTCGGGGCGTGCCGCGGTGCCGCGGCTGAACAGCAGGTCACCAGGCCGCAGCGCCTTCAAGGAGACGGCCTTGCCCTCGTTGACCTGTGTGTAGGTGGTGCGGGAGAGGGTGACGCCGGCGTGGGCGTACGCCTGCTGGGTCAGCGAGCTGCAGTCGCAGCGGGCCATCGGGTCGGGTCCGTGCGGGTTGGTGCAGGAACCGCCCCACTGGTACATCGTGCCGAGTTGCCGCATCGCCCACACGATGGCCGCGCGCGCCCGGGGATCGGTGCCGGCGGGGATCGAGTAGCCGGCGGGGACGGCGCCTTCGGGTATCCGCCCGAACGTGGATCCGTCGTCCAGCCCGCACGCCGCGGACACCTCGACACCGGAACTGCCGCCGGAAGGGGCCCCTTCCGCCTCGGGCAGGGTCGCGGCGATGGCTTGCCGCAAGGCGGTGGCCAGTGGTTCCCACTGGGCGTACGCGTCCGGGTAGGCGGACCGCTGGACCGCCTGTGCGGCCTGGGTGACGGTCATCTGCTGCCAGCCGCTGACCTCGAGCAGCGCGGCGTAGAACCGCTTCGACGCGTGGACCGGGTCGCGGATCTGATCCGGGGTTCCCCAGCCCTGGGAGGGACGCTGCTGGAACAGTCCCAGCGAGTCGCGGTCCCCGTAGGAGAGGTTCCGCAACCGGGACTCCTGCAGGGCGGTCGCGAGCGCCACGACCTGTCCCCGGTGCGGCACACCCATGCTCACGCCGGTGGCGACGATGACGCGAGCGTTGGGGATCTGCTCACCTGGCAGGTCGAGGCCCTCGATCCGCTCGTCGGGCGTCTTCGCGCCGGCGAGGATCTCTTCGACCTGTTCGCGGATCCTGCCGGTGTCGGGGCCGCTCTGGCACGAGGAGGAGGCGGAGGAGACGGCCACCAGGACGCCAGCGCCCAGCAGCAGCGGTGCCAGTACGACGACCCCGATGCCGGCGGCGAGCGCCTTCAACCGGCGCGGTCCGCGCGCGGCACGGCGACCTTGGGCAGGGGCGGATGGCGAGACGTCACAGAGGTGTCCTTCGAGTAGGGAGACGCTTCCGGACCGCCCAGGCGCGACGGGCGCGGGCGGGGTCCGGGAGAAGGGGAGGAACACTGACCGGCCGGGGCGCGGGCGTGGCGGCTCGCCACGCCGAGGCCGCCCCAGGGGGCGTTCACGCCAGCACGGGAGGGCGTCCTTCGTGCGCTGGGAGCAATACGGTAGGACCGAATCGCCGGTCGACCAAATAGCGGCCGGTGAGGGGCCGGAATCCGGCCCTTCAGGCTTGACTTCTTGGTCGACCGGCGATTCGCCTCTACAGTTTCGGCACTTCGTTCCTCGCCCACCCGGCGTGTGGCCGCGGGCTGTCCGCTGCCCGAATACGAGCCCGCCGGATTCCCGCGGGCGAGGAGAGACGACTCCCCCCACCCGCCACCCGAATCGGGGTACGCCCTTGCCTTTTTCCCTGCACCGGGGCGACGCGCTCACCGTCCTCGCCACGCTGCCGGACGACTGCGTCGACTCGGTCGTCACCGACCCGCCCTACAACTCCGGCGGACGCACCGCGAAGGAACGCACCTCGCGCAGCGCCCGGCAGAAGTACACCTCCGCCGGCGCCGGCCACGACCTGCCGGACTTCGAGGGCGAGAACATGGACCAGCGGTCCTACAGCTTCTGGCTCACCCAGATCATGACCCAGGCCCACCGGCTCACCAAGACCGGCGGCACCGCCCTGCTGTTCACCGACTGGCGCCAGCTGCCCGTCACCACCGACGCGCTGCAGGCGGCGGGATGGCTGTGGCGCGGGGTGCTGGCCTGGCACAAGCCGCAGGCCAGGCCCCAGAAGGGGCGCTTCACCCAGAACTGCGAGTTCGTCGTCTGGGGCTCCAAGGGCGCCATCGACGGCGACCGGCACCCCGTCTACCTGCCCGGCCTCTACTCAGCCTCCCAGCCCTCGGGGAAGAACCGGCAGCACATCACGCAGAAGCCCGTCGAGGTCATGCGCGAGCTGGTCAAGATCTGCCCCGAGCGCGGCACGGTGCTCGACTTCTGCGCCGGCTCCGGCTCCACCGGAGTCGCCGCGCTGCTGGAGGGCCGCGACTTCATCGGCGTGGAGAAGACCAAGCACTACGCCGCCGTCGCCGAGCGGCGCCTCGCCGAGACCGTCCAGCGGATCCTCACCCAGGACGACTTCGACCTCACCGCGTGAGTACCACTCCCACCGCGTTCTCCGAGCACCTCGTATAGAGCCGGGAACCTGCCTTGGCCCGCACTTCCCATTTCGCATTCCGCGGCTTCAAGGAGGCCCATCATTTCCATGCCTGAATTCGAAGAACCCGGTGACCGGACCGAGGAGTTCCCGCCGGTCCGCGTTCCCGGGAGGGGCCTGGAGGAAATCGAGGCCAGCGTCCGCAAGCTGATGGACCAGTCCGCCCGGCAGGCCCGC
The DNA here is from genome assembly GCF_003112515.1 of Streptomyces fragilis. Classification (GTDB taxonomy): domain Bacteria; phylum Actinomycetota; class Actinomycetes; order Streptomycetales; family Streptomycetaceae; genus Streptomyces; species Streptomyces fragilis. The sequence goes on from NZ_BEVZ01000002.1 coordinate 981,363, forward strand.
CAGCTCGACCATCTCGCCGGCGCACCCTCCCCCTTCCCCGCCTTCACGATGCCCGGGGCCGGCGGCTCCCTGCCGTCGGCGCCACCGGATCTGCGGCCGATCCTCGAACTGGAGGGCGAGGAGTACGAGGAAGAACTCAGCGCGCTCAGCGACTGGGTCGATGATTTCCTCATGCCCGTCTACGGCGCCGAGGTGACCACCGCGTCACCGTGGTGCCCGCAGTGGCAGGAACACGACGCCGTCGTGGCGTGGCTGCACGCCCTGTGGCTCGCCTACCAGCAGCACAAGGAAGCCGACGCCGGCCTGAGCGGCATGCTGGTGTGGCACCGGGACTGCCTCCTGCACACCATGGCCGCCATCCGCGCTCCCGGCGGGCCGCTGTCGGCGTGCATGACCTCACCCGACCGGCCCGCCCACCGGATCCTGCCCGGCCCGCCCCCCTCCACCCGCGCCGAGACTGTCCCCGGCAAGGAGACAGCCAAGAAGGAGCGCGGCGACACGGACGGTGAGAAACCGGGCGGGCCGGGCGAGCGGGCGCGATGAGCGTGACAGGGCCGGCCTTCGGGCTCAGCTTCGGCCTTCGGGCCCTGACCGACCTGATCCAGGCTCCGTCCTGCATCCGCGACCCGGCCCTCCTGCGGCTGCGGGAAGCGGTCAGCGCGGAACGCTTCGGGAATGAGCTGACCGGCGACCTCTCCGGCTACCGCAAGCTCGTCGTCGACCACCGCAAGGAGCGGCGGCTCATCTGCACGGTACGCCCAGCGCCCCCGACCTGTGGCGTTCGCGATGAGGTTCACGTGGTTGCGGTGAGGTCCCGCGCGCAGCGAGGTCTACCACACCGCCGGGCACCGGCTGGGCACGCGCCCCCGCCCCGTGAGCGCGAGGACCCACGCGGCCCACTCCCGCCCGCAGCGACTCACCCAGCCCGCCACCGGGGCCGTTCCCAAGCCGGTCACGCGGCTTGCCGCCCTTCCCGGCCTGTCCGCCCGGCCCGTCTCTCCGGCACGGCGCCCCACCCTGTAACCGAAGGAGCAACCGCTTGATCGAACCCGACTACCGCCTGGACGGCTACGCGCCGGCCGACACGTGGATCAAGACGCTGTTCCGGCAGGTGTTCGAAATGGAACAGCACACCCTCGCCGTTCTCGCCGAACACCACACCCCCGACAACACCCACAGCTACTTCCTCCTCCACGACACTGCCGCCACCTGGGGACCCCCGAACACACCGCAGGTCCTCGCCCTCCACCTGCGGCGCGACACCACAGCGTCGACGTACCGCTTCGAACACGCGCGGCTGCCGCTCGCCGCGATGGCACAGTCCTGGCTCATCCAGCGCGGCTGCCCCGCGGACGCCATCATGTTGGGCCCGGACGTGGGAACCGATCCGGCGGACGACACCACCCGCGCCCTGGAGCAGCGAGTGCGCGAGGACGCGGACCGCTTCAGCTTCCTGGACAACTACATCCGCGACGACCCCGACGACATGGTGACCCTCGTGGTGCTCCGCTCCCGCGACGAGTCCGACCCGGCACGGATTCGGGTGCTGTGCGAGGAGGCGGACCTGGACGCCGGCACGCACACGCTGCGCGAGGGAGGCTTCGCCAACGTCGCCGACGCGCTGGACTGGTGCGAAGCGCGCCTTGATCAGCAGGAGGTGTACCTGCCGCCGGTCGACCGGGTGAACCCGCGGACCACAGGACCCGCCCCGAGACCTCCGGCGCCGCCCGCGCGATCCGTTCCGGGCCGCTCACGCTGACACCGGGCGGAACATAGCCGATGATCGCCGGTTGGCCAAACCGGCGCATCCGCGGACTCTGGTCACAGCCGGACGAGGGCGCGCCCCTCCCGGCCTTCCCCCTTTCTCCCTTCCGCCGTACGGAGGTTACGTCCGCATGCCCTCCCACCGAACGGAGTTGCTCGGTGACGCCGCCGACACCGATGACGTCGTCAGGGTGCTCACCGGACGGATCGAGCAGCGCTTCGAGATGAGCATGGGCGAACTCGCCGCGGCGGTCGCCGCGTCCCCGCAAGCCCACCCGGCCGCCACCGAGATCGTGCACTGGCACCGGCTGCTCACCGAGTCCCAGTCCGACCTGGAGCGGGCCGAGGACGAGCTGCTCGCCCAACTGGCCACCCAGCCCAACGAGATCGACGACCCGACCATGGCGCTCGCCCACCGCGTCAACGAAGCGGTCACCGTCCGCGACGGCCGCGCCATGACCGTGCGCTTCCTCCTCGACCCGGACGAGGCCCTCAGGGCGAGGTTCGCCGCCCGCGGCGCCCACCGCGACACCGCCCGGGTGCGCCGCGGACCGGCGGTGAACACCAGTCCTGCCACTGCGGTCGCATCGGCGCCCGCCGCCCTCCGAGGAGGTGTCCGGTGAGTGTCCGCGACAAGCCGTCCACCCAGGACCAGCGACTGGCGGACGTCTTCGGCGCCCCGGTCGACGAGCTGTACACCCAGGCGGTCGGCCCGAAGGCCGCGCCGGCGCTTACCCGGGCGCTGGAGTTGCGGTCCTTCCTCGCCCTGGCCGAAGAGCAGGTCGCCCGCATCCGTGACCGCGTCCACGCCACGACGGCACCGGACCGCGACATGAGCACGCTTTCCTCGGACACCCTGCGCATGGACGCGCACTGGATGGAGGCGGCCATCTCCGCCCGGAACGGCTACCTCTCCGCGCTGGACAACCTCCTGCACGCGATGCCTCCACACCCCCGGCCCACTCCTGCGGTCCGCACCGCGCGGCAGACTCCCAGCACGAGCCCGCAACCGCCCGCCCCCTCCCACGCGGGAGAGGGTCCCGCCCCCGCGCGCCGCTCATGAAAGCCGTCCCATGCCTCACCCGACGTCCGTCGAGATCGCCGCGCGGATCGAGGAGCTGTACGGCGCGCCGCTGAGCGACCTCGACGCCCACGCGCGGCAACGGCCCCCCGGCATGCTCTCCGCCCTCCTCGACGGCTACCACCGGCTCGCCTTGGCCGAGCAGAGCATCCTCGACAACCGCCACCGCCTGCGCCGGCTCATCCACGACGAGCGGCCACTGGGCCCGCCGGAGGTCTCCCACCTCCTCGACGCGGCCCGCCGGCTCGCCGAAGCGGTCGCGGTACGCGACGCCCAGTCCGCCACCAGCGCGGCGGTCTTGCGCAGTCTCGGCCGAGCCGACGCCCCCACACCGGAAGCCGAACCCCGCGCCGGGACCGCGCCGAGCACCGCTCCCGCCCCACCGCTTCCCCCGCCCTCGCCTGCCACGACCGCCGACGCGGCCGTCCCCCGCTGACCGGACGGAACCGCGTCCGTCTCCACATATGGAGCGCTCCCCGTTGAACACCACCGGCCTGCCCGACGCCGACGCCACCGACATCGTCCGGGTCACCGAAGCCCTGCAGATGATCACCCCACGCTGGCACGCGCGGATCCTGCTCACCCTCAGCCAACCGCCGCAGCGCTACACCGACATCGCCATCAGGCTGCCGCACCTGCAGAGCGGACAGCTCCACCCGAGACTCCGCGCCCTGTGCGACGCCGGGCTGGCCGAGCGCACCGAGCACTCCTCCCGCCACGTCCTGTACGGCCTCACCGATCGCGGGCAGCAGCTTCTGCCCGTCTTCCAGATGCTCGGCGCCTGGGCCCACCAGCACCTGGGAAACCCTTCGCGGCTGCCGTTGATCGACCACGTGGAGGACGCCCTCGCCAGGCTGTCGCGCCGACAGACTCCGGCGATCCTGTGGGCGCTGAGGTTCCGGCGCGAGGCGACCGCCCGGGCATTGGCCCATCTCGTCATACCCGGCAACCACTGGGCCAGCGTCTACACCCCCTTGCGGCGGCTCGCCGACGACGGCCTCGTCGTCACCGCGGGAACGGGATGTCCCTACCGGCTCTCCCCGGCCGGGGAGGCGCTCGCCCCGGCCCTCGCCGCCCTGTCGGTGTGGGCCGCCGGACGTCCGATGACGGAGGCCGTGAGCCACCGGCTCTGGGGCAGACCGCGATCCCTCACCGAAGCCACCACAGGACCGCAGCCATGGACGAGCCACCGGTCGAGGCTGCCGGCCCCACCTGCCAGGCCCGGATCTTCCATGCTCCCGGCGGCCGGACGGCACACACCGCATGCGGCCTGGCGGCACCATGACCTCTTCTCACACCCCTCGGCCCCCGTCCCGCAGATGGCCGGAGCCACCCGATGACTCCCTCCACCACCCTCACCCCGCAGGCCGTCCACATGGCTCTGGCCTACCGCCCCGTCATCCGCCTCGTCAGCGAGATAGCCGACCACGGAGCGATACCGCACCACGCCCTCGGAAGCACCCTGAGCGACCTCTCCCGCACCCAGCTGCGCCGTGCGGTCCACCGCGCCGACAGCTTGTGCCTCCTCCAGCGCACGCCCACCGGCCGCGCCCTGTCCCCGGCGGGGGAGGAACTCGCGGACGTCTACGAAGCCACCGCCCGCTGGGCCCGCCGGCACAACTACCCCGCCGCGTTCTGTGACTTCGCCGACCGCGTCCACCACGCCCTCACCCTCCTCACCACAGACGCCCGGCCCTCCGACGGGCCCGCCCCGACGGACACGGACGGACCGACCCGGCTGTTGACCGACTGGCTCACCAGGCACACCCCGAACGTGTCCGCCGACCTGTCACGTGAGGGCCGTGAGTGAGTCGTAGCACTCTGCTGCGCCGGGCCTACCTGCCCCGCGCCGCCGACGCGGCCGCCTTCGCGATGGGCACCTACGGCATTCCGCTGCTGGTACTGGCCACCACCGGCTCCGCGGCGCTGACCGGTCTTTCCTTCGCCCTCGAGTGGATTCCTCGCCTGGCAGCCTTCCCCGTGGCCGGATCTCTCGTCGACCGCTACGGAACCGCCCGGATCTTCCGGGTGGCGTGCCTCACCCGGACCACGGTCGTCGTGGCCGCCGTCGTCATCCTCACCTGCGTGGAGCACCACACACAGGCCGCGACGATGGCCGTGATGCTGCTCGCCGCGGTGACCGGGGTGCTCGCCGAGGTCAGTTACGTGGCGGTGGAGACCTCCGGCAACGTGGCGAGCCGGGGACCGGGCCGCCGGGCGCACCAGATCCAGTCCGTGTTGCTGGGCATCGACCAGGTCGCCACGCTCGCCGGGCCGGCTCTTGCCGGCCTGCTGCTGGAACACGCGGGCCCGCAGGCCATGCTCACCATCTTGGCCGGCTTCTCCCTCCTCGCCGCCGTCCTCGGCCCCCGCCACAGGACCCAGGGGGAGAAGAGGACTGGGACGAGGCGGCACGGGCTGCGGGCGGGGTGGGCGACTCTGCGGTCCCTGCCAGTGCTGGCCTGGCTCGTGGGCGGCCTGGTCGTCTCCAACACGGCCGTCGGCCTCCTCCAGGCCGCCGTCCCCGTGCTCGTGGTCACCGAACTCGGCCGCTCCAGCGCGGACGCCGGAGCGATCTGGTCGGTCGCGGCCGCCACCTCCCTGCTGGCCGTCACCGCCTGCCGCCGGGCCATCGACCGCTGGGGCCTGTGGCCCACCGGAGCCGCGTCCGCCGCCCTCGCCGCGACCGCGACACTCGCCGTCGCCCAGGCCGACACCTACCAGGGCTACCTCACGCTGATCGCCGTCCTCATGGCCGGCGAAGGTGGCCTGACCGTCGTCCTGCGCACCCTGCGCGCCCACCTGATTCCCAGCGACACCTTCGCCAGCACCCTCGCCGTCACCATCCTGCTGCTCCTCATCCCCTTCCCCCTCGCCGGACTGGTGGTGGCCGCCGTGCCGCCCGCCGTTCTCCCGCACGCCGTCGCCGTGACCGCCGTGCTGCAGACCATCGGCCTCGCCGTCACCTTCGCCCGCCTGCGGACCTTGCGCGCCGTCCCAGCCGTCACGCCCTGACCGCGCCCTCCTGCCCACCCGAGTCGTAGGAGCCCTCCTGCGCCCATGCCCGCCACCGCCACCTCATCCGCCCAGATGTCCGGCTTCGGCAACCGGCCGACGATCACCGAACAGTTCCACGCCTTCGACGCCGCCCACCCCTGGATCTACACGTCTCTCGAGCGCCTGGTCGCCCAACACCTCGCGGCAGGCGCCACCCGGGTCGGCATGAAAGCCCTCTTCGAGGCCCTGCGCTGGCGCCGCCCGCACGGGATCACCGGACTCAACAACAACTACACCGCGCTGTACGCCCGCCGGCTCATCGACGAACACCCCGAGTGGGCCTCCGCGATCGAGACCCGACGCCGACGCAGCCCGTGATCTCCGGCGCTACGCCTGCGTTCCTCGCCTTGCTCCTGTCTCACTTCACTTCTGGAGTTCCGCGTTTGTCCGACCGTCCTGTCATCCTGCTCGTGGCCCCCACCGGGGCCGAGTCCGAGGGCTACCGCGGCTACTGCCTGCGGTCCGTGGCCGCCGCCTACGACGTCGTCCTGATCACCCAGGAAGAGCCCTCCTGGGAAGTTCCCTACATCCGGGACTGCGTGGTCGTGCCCGACCTCACGGACCAGACCCAGCTGAACCTGGCCGGGCAGGCGCTCGCCGAACGCTGGAATCTCGCCGGGGCGCTCACCTGGACCGAGTGGTACCTCGTGCCCGTCACCCGGCTCGCCCACCACCTCGGGCTGCCCGCCAACCCGGTGGAGGCGGTGCGAGCGTGCCGTGACAAGGCCGTCTCCCGGGCGCTGTTCGACCAGCACCAGGTGCCCTCGGCGATCTCCCGCAGCGTCCGTACCCTCCAGGAGGCCCAGGCCGTTGCCGAGGAGATCGGATTCCCCGTCGTCCTCAAGCCGACCGCGCACGCCGCCAGCGTAGGCGTGATCCGCGCCGACGACGCCGATCAGCTCACGACCGCGTACCGGCACGCCTCCGCAGCCGCCGCCCACGGACGGGAGAGCACCGACGTCCTGGTGGAGGAGTACCTCGACGGGCCGGAAATCTCCGTCGAATGCGCCACCCAGCACGGCAGCACCACGGTGGTCGCGGTCACCCGCAAGACGGTCGGCATGCCCCCGCACTTCGAGGAGCTCGCCCACTCGGTCGACGCCTCCGACACCTTGCGGGAGACCGTCGCCCCCGTGGCACGGGCGGCGATCGACGCGCTGGGCGTCACCGACGGTGTCTCCCACGTCGAGATGCGCCTTGTCGACGGGCACCCTCGTCTGGTCGAGGTCAACGGCCGCCTCGGCGGCGACATGATCGGCCACCTGGTCCGCCTCGCCACAGGCATCGACCTGGCCCGCGCGGCGGCCGACATCGCCTGCGGACGTATCCCCGACCTGACACCCACCAGGGCCTCGGCCGCCGCGGTCAAGCTCCTCTACCCGCCGACCTCCGGAACGCTCACCCGCCTGCGCTTCCACGGCGCCCAGCCGTGGCTGGACACCGTCCACTTCCAGCGACGCACCGGCGACGAGGTGCTGCTGCCCGCTGACGGCGGTGACACCTTCACCGCCCGTCTCGGCTACCTCGTCACCACCGCGAGCACCGGAGCCCAAGCCCGCGACCGCGCGGAGGACGCCGCCCGCGGACTCACCGTTCACGTGCGCCCCCGCACCGGCACCGCCTGGCGGGAGGCCACCGCGTGAATCGTCCAGCCGTACATATCGTCCGTACCCGTGTCCTGCTGACGGGCTACTACCTCGGCCTCGGCGTCGTGATGGCCGTCTGGGGCGCGCGGATGCCGTCGATCCAACGGGCAGCAGACCTGTCCACCGCGCAGCTGTCGTTGGTGATGCTGGCCGCCGCGCTCGGCATGGTCGCCGGACTCCAGGCAGGCGGCCGCCTCGCCCGTCCTGAGCGCGTCCCTCTCCTTCTCACCTGCGGGGCTGTCGGACTGGCCGGCAGCCTCGCCGCCCTCAGCCAGTGCGAGAGCCTGCCCGCCCTGCTCGTGGTCGCCCTGGTCTTCGGCGTCACGCACGGGGTGCTGGACGTCGCTGTCAATACCGCGGCGGTCCGCTGCCAGGACGCCTACGGCCGGCCCATCATGTCCGGACTGCACGCCTCCTACTCCATCGGCGCGCTCGCGGGTGCCGCTCTGGCCGCCGTCACCGCCCGCACCCCGCACGACCTCCTCTTCCTCACCACCGGTCTCGCGCTCACGGCCGCCGCGCTCGCCGCCATCCCCGGGGCCTGCTCCATGACCGGCCCGTGGGATCCGTCCACCACCAGTGGGCAGGACGCCGATCAGCGCCTGCCCCGCGCCCGAGTCTGGCTGCTGGGTGCCCTGGCCGCGGCGACCCTGCTCGGCGAAGGAGCGGCAGCCGACTGGGCCGCCGTGCACCTCGACGGCCTGCACGCCTCCACCGCCCTGAGCGCCGCCGCGTACGCCTGCTACAGCGCCGCCATGGCCACTGGCCGCCTCACCGGCGACCGCCTGACTGCCACCTTCGGCGCACTGCTCGTCGTACGGACCGGAGCCTTCCTGGCTGCCGCCGGACTCGCCGCCGGCGTCCTCGTGCCCACCACCGCGGCCGCGATCACCGGCTGGACCCTGTTCGGCATCGGACTGTCCCTCACCGTCCCCTGCCTGATCTCCGCCGCCGGAGCCGGCGGCCCCCAGGCCGTCGCGACCGTCTCCGTCACCGGCTACCTCGGGCTACTCGCCGGCCCCGCCCTCATCGGCGCCCTCGCCACCGCGACCACCCTGCCCACCGCGCTACTGCTGCCCGCGCTCCTCGCCGCCGCAGTCGCCTTCCTCTCCCGCCGAGCCCTGGAGCCCCACACCCGATGAAGCACCTCACTCCGTCCGCCGTCGTGCTCGACTTCAACGGCGTCCTGGGCCTGCAGCCCACCGATGCCATGTGGGCGAACCTGACGGCCACCGCCGGATGGCCCGCCGACCAGACCGACTACCTCAAGGCCGCGTTCTGGAACGCCCGCGACCCCTACGACGCCGGCGCCATCACCGACCGCGAGTTCTGGACCACCGCCCTCGGTGCCGAACCCACCCCGCGGCACCTCGACGAACTGCGCGCCGCGGACATCGCGATGTGGACCCGCACCGACGACCGCGTTCTCGACGTCCTCCACCGCGTCCGCGAGGCCGGGCTGCCCCTGGTCCTGCTGTCCAACGCGCCCCACCCGTTGGCCGACGCGCTTGACGACACCGTGTGGCGCCGGAACCTGTTCAACGAGGCCGTCTACTCCGCCCGGCTGGGCCTGTGCAAGCCCGACCCCGCCGCCTACCAGCAGGCACTCGCCGCGACCGGCACCGCACCCGAACGCGTCCTGTTCGTCGACGACCGGCTCGACAATTGCGCCACCGCCCGCGAACTCGGCATGACCGCACTGCACTTCACCGGCGACGCCACCGAACTCGCCACCGCCCTCTCCGTCTGACCACGCCCCGCATCTCCAAGGAACCATGTGCCCCACCCCGACGACCTCGACGGCGACGTCTACGTCTCCCCACGCCACCTCGCCGGCTCCACGCACACCGGAGACCCTGCCCTCGAACCGCTGCGCGCACTCGGCTGGGAACTCCGCCACGACGACCTCGGTAATGCCTACCTGAACGCGCCGGACCGCAAGGTCCGCCTCGGCTACCTCCCCGAAGGCGACGACGACGGCCTCTGGCGGATCAACGCCTACCGCGACGCCTTCGCCCAACCCGCCTGGGGCGTCTGCTTCAACGACAGCTGCCCCACCGAATTCGTCACCGCCTTCACCACCGCCCTCGCCACGGCCTACCAGGAGGGCCCGGAGAGCTACCTCGCCCGACCCCTCGTCGGAAGCGAAGACCGAGACCCCTTCCTCGGCGTGGTCCCCCTCCTTCAGCGCGGCTGGGTGATCGACCGCCCCCGCTGGGGCGTCTTCGCCATCGACTCACCCGACGGCCTCGCCCATCTCGAATACACCACCGGTGACCTCGACCCGGCGGCCGAACTCACCACCCGCGACGCCCGCTGGCACCTGTGGGCCGGCACCTCGGTAAACCGCCCGTACTGGTACGCCACCGCCAGCACCGACACCCCCGTCCCCCTGCTCGCGGCCGTCACCGACAGCGTCTCCGACCCGGCACCGCTCCTGCGCTGGAAGCAGGACGGCCACAGCTATCAGGCCGCCGCCCACGTCACCCCGATCACCCAGCCGCGGCCACGGGTCCCCACCCCGCTCGAGGCCAGCCGGGCCGCCCACCACCGGCCCGTGGCCCTGGCCAGCTCCAGCATTCTCCGTTGGACCACCAGCACCAGCACGGGTCGGCGGACTCACGGCCCCGGCCGGTGAAGCCTCGCCACGTCGGCTCCTGACCGAAGGACCCTCCATGGCCATGCACGCCCGGGCATTCTTCCTCGAGCACCTGCGGCTCCCGTTCAGCGACGCCACCGTCGTCGGCAACACCTACTACGCGGCTCCACAGCCCGACTCGCCCCTCCGGCTCCGGATCTCCTTCGCCCGCACCATCCGCGCCGATGAGTACGAAGGCATCCGCCTGACCGTCCTCCACGCCGAGCGGGGCGAACTGGACGCCGTCACCCTCCTCTTCCAAGACCACCACACCTTCGACCACCGAGACGCCGCCCAAGGCCGCCGCCCCACCGAATCCGGCTACGCCACCATCAACGAGTTCAAGGATCGCCCGGACTGGGTGCCCTGGAAGGACGCTCACACCAACCGCCTCCGCGACGCAATCGAGCAGTACGCGGCCGTCTGGTTCCCCGCCGCCCGAGCGGCCACCGCACCTACCTCGGCGGCGAACCGCACCGCCCACCACACCCCGGCCCCACCGCCAGCGTCGTCAGTCTCCGGCCGTACCCGCTGACTGCGGCAGACTCATTCTCACGGCCTTCGTGCTGAATGTGTGTGTTCCTTGGTCGGAGCACATGTTCAGCCGAAGGCCGCTTCCGGGTCCGCCGGTTACCGCGCCGAGTGATCAAGTACGACGCGCCGTTCGAGGCCACGGGTTAAAGATCAAGCCAGGAAGCGGCGCTGCGTCGGTAGTTCGCCGGGGGCAGACAGGAGAGATCGGCGAAGGACTGGCCAGCGCGAGTGCACGTATGCCAATGTGGACGACCTCCCCAAAACCCAAGGTCAGCGAGGTGTGCCCGTGGCCATGGCTTCCGCGAACCCCGGATTCCCCACCCTCGTCCGCACCCTGCGGCCGCGCCACTGGCAGCTCGGCGCCGGGCAGGCCGCTCTCGTCATGGAGCAGTTCACCGCAGAGGACTTCAACCAGGTGGTCGATGACCGGACGGACGTGCACGTGAACTCGACGGACGGACGCTTCCACCTGGGCTGATTCCTTAATGGTCAGCCCGGAACGGACGGCGAAGGATGGAAGATCGCTGTCACCGGCACAGCCACGGAGCCCGGGTATAGCGTCTCCTCCAGCACTCAGACGCCGGCCGAGGTTGTCGCCGCCACGGTGACGCGCGTACTGCGCACTGCCCCTTTCGCCTAGACATCGAATCCGTCGGCCATTCCATGTCCCTGGGACAGGGAGCACACCTGCATGAGGTGTCCCCTTCGGGGAGCAGCGCTCACCTGGCCATTGCCTTGACCCGCCCACGCTTCATCCAGGCCGTCGTACCGGCTACGGGCGACGCGTTCGTTTCCGGACTCTGGAGGCTCCCTGAACCAGAACTCCCCCATCGATCGTCCCTCCCCGAACGGCGCTCTGCCTGTGTACTGGGTGGGGCCGCGTTGCCTGGCCGGAGATGACGGCCGGCTATATGACACCGTCGCTGACACCTTGACCGGTCTTGGCTGGACGGCCTTGACCATTGTCCGGGGCCTCCACGAGGACACCGAGTTCGACGATGTCCTCGAGGACCGGCAGGTGCTCCGCAGCACCGTCCTGCACGTCAGCCCTGATGGCCTCCGGTGGGCGCAGTGGATGCTGGCGGATGAGCCGTTCCACCTCGGAGGGCTGCCGATGGCGTGGCAGGTCTGCGCTCGCGAAGACCGGAGTGACATGACCGCGCGTTGGTCCGCCTACTTCACGCCTGGACTGCCCGGTGAGGCCGTCGCGGACTTCCTCCTCGCCCTGGACGCCCGCGACCGACCGGCCACCTCCTTTGGCGGCCCCGACCGCGTTCTGGACGCGGTCACCGCCAAAGGGTGGTTCCGCGACATCGACCAGCCCGCGGCCGGGGCGACGGACCCGACGTTCACGTCCCATCTGGCGTTCGGTGAAGTGCCGCCACTGATCCAGGACGGTGATCCGTCGGTGCTGACCGTCGGCCCGGAGGAGGCGGGACCCATGGGGTGGCAGGCGTGGTCCCAGCCCGCGCCGGACGCGCCGTACCTGTGGGCGGCCAGCTTCAGCGCTGGCGTGCCGGCCGACCTGGTCGCCGCGTTCGCAGCCTCGCTCAGTTCCACGGCGCCGGTCCTGCGCCGGGTGCTGCCCGAGAGTACGAAAGATCGACTCCTTCGCGCCCCAGCCTGACAGGGGAGAGGGAATTCAGCACGGAGCCCGGCCGCGTGGTGCGCGGCCGGGCTCCGTGCTGTCACGTCGCTCTTGATCAGTGGCCCAGGCGATGGTTCTGGCCTTGGGCGCGACGCGGCTGGTGTGCGCCGTTCCGGGTGGGCGTGACCTTCCAGGCCGGGGGAGGCGCGTCGGCGGGAAGTTGCGCGCTCCTGCGCAGGCGCCATACGAGGACGTCGCTGAGGGAGTCCGCGCTGTCGAGTTCACGCCGGCGCGCGGCGTCGGTGAGGAGTTGGCCGGGGGAGTGGCCGGCGCTCTCCGCGTCGGCGAGTGTGGCGGCGAGGGCGTACCAGCCGGGCTCGGCCAGGATGCGGTCGGCGCTCTCCGGCAGCACGGCGCGTATCACCAGAGCCTGGCGTCGCAGGACGGTGCGGCCGAGGTGGCGGCCTCGCTGGCGGTGCGCGGCGAGCGGGAGCGCGGCGGCGGAGCGGTAGGCGGCGCGGAGGTGTTCGGCCGCCTGGCGGGCGGCTGCGGCCTGCTGAGCGTGGTTCCTCTTGGCGTGCCAGTGCGCGGCGGCGGTGACGAGGAAGAACAGCATGTCGATGGCCATGGCGGTCGCGGCACCGTCCTCTCCGCGGCCCAGTGCGGAACCACTCTGCACGAGGTCCCAGGCTGCCTGCCGCAGGGCCCGGTCGTAGCCGCGCGCGGCGCGCACGTGGGATCTGGAGGCTCGCTCGAACGCCCAGGCGGTCTCGCGCAGTTGACGGCGGGTGTGGGCAGCCGAAGAGGCGGCCAAGGCGTCAAGGACCTCTCCGGTCGCGGAGATGTGCGCGGCGGCCACGGAGTCGTCGGCGCTCTCCAGGACGAGCAGGGCCTGCCATGCGGCGGAGGCGGTCTCGCGCCGTGCCGTGGCCGGAGCGGCGGAGGCGTTCACCGGTCTTGTAGCGGCTTCCTCGGCCGAGTCCGTGGGAGCGGCGCTTCCGGTCCAGCGTTCCCGCAGACGGGGCAGGGAGAGGTCCGGTGCCAGGCGGGCGCCCGGGTAGAAGACGGGTTCTCCTTCGGCGTTGCGGTCGTCGGGAAGGGCGACCTTGTATCCGAGGAGGTCACCGGAGGGCGCCACGCGCTTGCGAATCAGCAGCCCGGCCGCGGAGAGGCGGTCGAAGAACTCCCCCTCGGTGACGGTGCCGGCCACGGCCCGGCGGACCGTCTCACGCAACTCCTCGCGTGCGGTCCGCTCGTGGCCCAGACGTCGCGCCTTGTGCCGCTCCGCGCTGGTAGGGCGCTGCGCGGCGGTGCCGTCGCCGACGGCGACCTGGTGCAGGCCGAGTTCCTTCTCGATGAGGCGGCACTCGGCCTGCGCGCGCTTGCCCGACCGGAAGTCGTCCGGGCGGCTGCCGTCCTCACACACCAGCGTGGCGACGATGTGGATGTGGTCGTCGGCATGGCGAACGGCCGCCCACCTGCAGCCCGGCCGGCCGCCCCCGGGGTCGATGCCGGTGGCGGCCACGATGCGGCGGGCGATGTCGCCCCACTCGTCGTCGGAGAGGATCCTGTCGTCCGCCGTTGCGCGCACCGACGTGTGCCATACGTGCTTGGCCGGTCGGGCGTGCTTCGCGAGAGCCAGGACGGGCTGGTCGAGGAGGCATTGAAGGTCCTGCAGGGTGGCGCTCGCATCTCGGCCGGGGTCGGGGGCCATTCCGTCGAACGAGGCGACGAGGTGGGGGTCGATGTGCTCTTCCCGCTTGCCGGGCCCGTACAGGTAGTAGAGGAGGCCGATGGTGCGAGAGCCGGGCTTGTGGACGCTGGGAATCACGAGCGGTTATGAGCGATCAGGGCTGTCGCCGCTTCGTGTACGGTGTCGGCGGCGCGCCGGACGGCGGCGACGGCCGCTTCGAGCTGTGGGGCCTCGATACCGGAGTTGACGGCCTTCATTGCCTGGTTGAGGTTGTTACCGGCCCAGCCGAGTCGACGGCGGCTTTCGAACAGTGCAGTGATCACGTCTCGCTCGTCGGCTATCCGGGCGGCGGTGCGATCGAGGTCTCGGGCGGCGGCGAGAGCCGAGCGGGCGAGGAAGCCGGCGACAGAGAGCTGGCAGCGGGCAGCGGCAGCTTGGAGCAGCGTGTATTCGTCCTCGTTGAAGCGGGCCGCCGGCTGGCGCAAGCGTTTCTTCTCCGAGGGTTGCCGCGGGCGCTGTCTGACGCGCGTGCGATGGTTTGCGCCGCGCCGCTCGGATAACTCCTCCTGCTGGTGCTTCGGTCCGCCCTCGGTCGAAGCGCCCTTGACCCGTGCCCCCCGGTGCGGGTCCTCCTCGTCCCCTGAAGGGGCGAGGTCGGCGGAAGCTATGCTTTCGCCCCAACTTGCTCGCGCCGAGACCGAGTCGCTGTTCGGCTGGCGGTCCGGCGTGTCGCTGGTGTTGTTCGGGGCCGTCACGGTGTTGGGTCTCCTTCGGTTGATGCGGGTCGGGCCCCGGTGATCGGGCGGTGGGCCGGGCCACCGGGGCGATGCGGTTGAATTGACGGGGCGGACTTGACGGTCAGCCGCACTCGAGGCAGTGCTCGACGTGTCGGCACAGGGCCCGGGACATCCGTTGCTTCAGGCTCAGGGCCTGCTTGGCGCTGGTTTTGGCCGCCGGGCTGTCGGTGTGGCGCTGGGAGTGGGCGCTCAGGTAGGCGATCTCCCGCTCGAATCCCGCCCGGATCCTCGTGAAGCGAGGGCAGGTCTTCATCGGGCGCTCCTCCTCGTTGTCGTGCTGCCGGCCGTTGGCTTGCGCAGTTCCTGGAGTACGAGGCCCAACCGGTCGTTCCGTCCGCCGGAGAGGCCCTCGCGGCGGAGGATCTCCCGCAGCTGGACCCGGGTGATCGCCTCGTTGCCGTCCCGCTCGAGCAGCTCCTGCACATGCGGCCGTACCTGTTCGGTGAGTTCTTCCACGGACGCCATCACCTCTGGGGACGGACGCTGCCCGCGTGCCGCGCGGGACCGACCGTTGCTGCGGCTGCTGTCCTTGGACCTGGCGTTTGGCTTCCTGCGCAGGGGAACCGGTCCCCGGTCCCTGGTGGTGTCGGTCCCCGGGTTGGTGTTGGTCGGTCCCCGGTCCCCGGTGGTGTCGGTCCCCCGGTCGGTCCCGCTCAGTCCCCGGTCCCTGGCCGCCTCAACCGCTGCCGATCCCCGGTCGCTGATGCGCCCGTCGGGTGACTCGGTTCCCTCTCCCAGCCCTCGCCCAGGTGCCTCGATCGCGGGGGACCGGTCCCCGCCGGGGACCGCGTACGGGTGGGGACCGAGGCGGGGGACCGGCTGCTCCACGGGGACGGTCCCCGTCGGCGTCGAGGGGACCGGTCCCGTCATGTCGCGTTCCGGTGACCACGGTGAGGGAAGTGGCACGGTAGCCAGGGCGAGGGCGTGCCGGCGGGCGGCGAGCTGCTCCAGGAGCTGAGCGCGCTGGACGGCATCGGTCCCGACGGCGGCTTGGCCGATCGCCTTGGACAGGCGTCGCGTCAGCCGTCGGCCCCGGCGTCTCGCTCGCTGCTCCGGGCTCAGCTCGGCGAGTCGCGTGGCGAGGGCGACGGCCCGCTGGGTGGCGCGATCGCGGGTGATCTGGGCGGCGTCGCGGTCGCGCACGGCGATGCCGAGGCGGGACAGGAGCCGCTCACGTGCCTCCCGGCCGAGGGTGGCGAGCAGGCTACGGGAGGCGGTGCCGGGAGACTTCAGGCGCAGCTCGATACCCATGGCCAGGTGCCACAGCGTCGCCGCCATCACCGGCCCGACGAACGCCCGAACGGTTCCACCGACCAGGCCGCTCTCGGCGTACGCCGGAATGACCTGCACGCTGGTGATGATCCACACCAGCGTTCCCGGCACACCTGGCGCGCCCTGGGTGGTCATGTTCTGCCTCGCCATCAGCGCGGTGGCGAAGAGGGCGAGTTCCGCGGAGGCGAACATGGCCACCCGCTCGGCGGTGCCGGCGATGTTGAGGTAGTCCTCGGCGAACCTCCAGCTGGTGTCCGCGCTGTAGGCGGTGCAGCCGAGCGCGGCCAGCGCGGCCATCTTGACCGCCAGGCTGCTCGACGACGACGCCGGCGGCGGGCCGGCCTTGCGCCGCCGCAGCAGCGCCCAACCGGTCAGGCCGAGCGCCGCCGCGGCGGTGGGGACGCCGACGGTGAGCAGCGTGGACAGGTCCAGGCCGACGTCGAAGGGAAGGGCGAGGGGTGTCATGCGACCTTTCCGAACGCGCCGTGCCTGGCCGGCGGCACCGGCACGGACTGGGGCTGGGCTGGACGGGAGCCGCGCTGTTCGGCGACCGGCGGGGTCGTGGCCGGCGGCTGGGGCCGTTGCGGTCGCTTGGTGCGCCGTTTCTTCGGCTGAGGCGGCACACCGAGGGTGCGGTCCCGGTGGGCGATCTTGTAGGCGGCCTGGGTGAGGAGGTCCCGGGCGTGGTGCTGGCTGACCTGGAGGGCGACGGCGAGCCGGTCCGCCCTCCAGCCGCGGACGTAGGCGTGGCTGATGACGACGTCCCGCTCCTTCGCCGTGAGGTGGACGTGGCGGCCGTTGAATACGGCCAGGACGCGCTGGTAGTCCAGCCGCTGGGGCAGCCCGTCGTGCCAGGGCCGCCGGTCGGACTCGGTCAGGCCGCCCCAGATTCCGTCCTTGTCGCCGTTCTCGAGAGCGGAGTTCAGGCAGTCCCGACGGACCGGGCACGAGGCGCACAGGGCCTTGGCCTCGGCGATCGCGTCGTGGTCGCGGGGCAAGGGGAAGAAGAGTTCGTCGGCGTCCTCGGGGTGCAGGTCTCGGCAGGCGGCGCGTCTGTGCCAGCTGGTGTCGCCGAGGGCGCGCAGGCCGGTGGTGGGTGAGGTGTAGGTGGTGATGACTCGCATGGGGTTGGCTCGCGTGTTCTTCCCGCAGGGCGTCTGCCGGGTCGAGGCCGACGATGACGGGCGGAAGTTCCGAGGGCCGTGGCGCCCAGGTGGCGCGACGCCACGGCCGGAAGACGATGGGGGAGGGGGTGGGTCAGGCGGTCGCAGGCGTGGAGGGCTGCCCTGCCTGCTCCGAGGCGAGATCGATACGCCCCGGGTGGGGAACGGCGCGGATCGCGTGGCCGCGGGAACGACCGTCGGGGCCGACCCTGCGTCGACGGCACGGCTCACCCGGCTGGGCCCGGCACCAGGTGCAGCGCACCCCGAGCGGGTCCGGCCAGCCCTGAGCGACGGCTGCCTCGCGCGCGGCTCTCGCCGGCCGGTACGGCGCCAGCTCGGCGCGCACGGCGGGCGGTATGCACGACCCGATCTCCTTCAGCCGCGCCTCGAGGTCCGGGTGCGTGCGGCCGCTGACGAGCTGCCGGTGAGCCGTGGGCTCCACCGTGCCGGAGGCGACAGCCTGCCGGGTGGCCGCCAGTTCCGCCTGCCAGGCGGCCTGGTCGTCCGGGTCGGCGGTGGGGGTGGGATCCGTGTGCCGCTGAAGACGGTCGCGCTGGTAGGCACGCCACCGGCGGGCGATGTCCACCGGCATGATCGCGTACGGCGAGTCGAGAATGTGGGCGCGGGCGACGACCCGGGCGTCCCAGCCGTGTGCGGTCATGGGCACCTCATCGAGGAGCTCGTGCCACTGATCGATCTGGTCGCCGGCCTCGTCCTCGTCGGTGCGGACCAGACGCGGGTCGAGGCGGCCGATGTAGGCGAGCAGAGCGCCGATCTCATGCGGGGTCACGGGGTGGCTCCCTTCCGGTTCGACTTCTCGAGAGCGGCGAGCAGGGCGGCGGTGTGCGCCTGGGCGCGGGTCATGCGCTTGCCGACGACGGGCGGAGTGCCGCGTCCCTGGTGGGACGAGGTCGGCGGGCCGAACGGGCTGGGGGAGTGTTCACGGGCGATCCAGGACCGCCAGTCGGCCGCCCAGGCCGCCGCGGGGCGCGGTGGGTGGGTGGAGCGGTGGGCACGCCACTTGGCGTCGGCGGCGCGCAGGCCGTCCTCGCCGAGCCGTTCGACGTGACCGTTCTGAAGGGCCCAGGTGTGGGTGGCCGGGTCGACCTGCCAGTCGGCGGCCGGGGTGACAGCGGCGGTGCCCACACTGCTGTCCTTACGGTTCACCTTCGGTTCACTACGGTTCTGGGGGCCTGTAGCCGATCCCTCGAGGGGCCGGTTACCGGCCCGTCGGGGGGCTGGTTTTCGGCCCGAGGGGCCGGTGACCGACCCCCGCGCGACCTGTCCGGAAGGGCCGGTTACCGACCCATCAACGGCTCCGGAGGGGCCGGTTACCGGCCCCCCGACGAAGCCGAAGGGGCTGATGAGCGGCCCGCCGGTGGGCGCGGACGGGCCGGTGACAGGCTCTTCGACTGGCCGGATTCCGTACCGTCTCAGGGCCTCGACTCTGAGCTCAGGGGCCGGGTCGAAGGGTGAGTGGGCTGGCGGCTCGCCGTCCGGCTCCAGCTCCCAGGCCCGGACCTCGGCGATGTACGCCGCCGCGCGCGGCAGTCGGTAGACAGCGGTGCGCTGGGGGCCGACGAGTTCCTCGCGGTGCTCGAGCTCGTCGCCGCCGACGAGCTTCGCGAGCGCGGCGCGCACCGAGGACCGCGACGCACGGGTCCGCTCGACGAGACTGGCTACGGACGCCCAGGCGACGCACTGGTCGTCGGGCACCCGGTCGGCGATCGACAGCAGGATCAGCCGGGCCAGCCCTCGGCTGGAGCTGTGCTCCCACACCCACTCGCGGGCTTCGGCGCTCATCGGCGGCCCCCCGCCGGCTGACGGGAGGCGCGGCTCGGCGGCCGGTGGAAGCCGTCGAGGCTTTCGGACAGGGCAGAGGGCATGCCACAATCCCCTTTGCTGTGGCCACGCTGAGACGCCCCTGCCAAGAGGTTCAGCGTGGTGATGGAGGCGATGTCCGCCCTTCCCGGGGCGGTATTGCCGTCAGGCGAGGTGTCCGAGGAGTTCCCGCTCCTCGGACACCGCCGCCGCGTGAGGGCCTACAAGGCCGCGCGTGCGTGCATGAGACTCCCGATGATCAGTCCGCCCGGACGCTGCGCCCGGGGCCGACGAACATACGCGGAGCTCTGCGTCAAGATCCAGACTTGATTCTCAAACCCTCCAGCAGATTCCGCTTAGTGGCGTTTCACTGTTTATGTCCGCATGAGGCGTCGCGCTCAAGGCATAACCTCCGAGCCGGGCGTGTTTACACCTGTTGACGGGCCGACAAGATCGTATGCGGCTCCTTGCTGTTTCTGTCAACACCTGTCAACTCTGAGTCGTCAAGCAGGGGTTCTGTATGCACCTGTTGACGGCGATGGTTTGATGAGGTGCGTGTCTCCGATGGAAGAAGCGAGGTGAGGGTGATGGGCGAGGGGCTCGACGGGGGGCCGGGTGCGCTGGCGGAGAAGATCGACCGGCTGTTCCGCGTGATACACCCCGAAGGTCGGGGGCCGTACTCTCTGCGCGAGGTGGCTCGCGGCGTGGAGGAGCGAGGCGGGCCGCGCATGTCCGCCAGCTTCCTGCACCAGCTGCGCACCGGGCGGCGCGACAACCCGGGGATCAAGTACCTGAAGGCCATCGCGGACTTCTTCGGCGTACCGCCGGCCTACTTCTTCGACGACGAGGAGGGGGAGCGGGTCCAAGCCGAGGTCACCCTCCTGGAGTCGATGCGCGACAACCAGGTCCGCTCAGTCGCCCTCCGCGCGGCCGGCCTCTCCCCGGAGACCCTCCGCACTGTGCAGGCGTTCATCGAACGAGCCCGAGAGCTCGAAGGGCTGAACGTGAGCGACCAGTCCCCACCGTCGTGAGAATCCTCACTCACCTTCGGAGTGTGTGACCTCCGGTGCCAGGCGGGTTGTTCACGGTTGCCCGGTGCGCGAAATAGCCGGTAGCACTCCGTAGCGAACTCATGTACGCAGAGTCTCCATCTTCATGGATCGCGACAGAGCTCTGTGGAGTCTTCAACGAGCGGTCACATAAAGTGCGCGCCGGGGGGCCCAAGTGAGCGCCCGCACGCGTGCGGGTTGAAGATCATGGAGGAAGTGTTGCGCTCCCGGCGACGCATAGAGACATCGCCACGGTTCCGGCCGAGACGGAACACGCAGGCCGACCCCTTGCTGGGCCTCGACATCCCCCGGCCGTTCGACCTGAGCAAACTCTGCGCGGCCGTGTCGGCCCATCGCGGCCGCTCCCTCGTCATCGAGGAAGTGCACGGAGTCAACGGGGCCGACGGTGAACTCTGCGGAGTCTGGGTGGAGCTGGACACCACCGACTACGTCTTCATCGAGGCGTCGACCTCGCCGCTCCACCGGGATCACATCGCCCTGCACGAGATCAGCCACATGCTCCTCGGGCACACCTCCACCAACGAAGACGCTCCCAGGGCCGACCTGAGTCACCTGTTCGTCGCCCTCCCGCCCGAGACCGTTCGGAGCGTGCTGGGGCGGGCCAACTTCAGCAGCCCGCAAGAGCGCGAGGCCGAGCAGTTGGCCAACAGAATAGCCAGGCTGGCGAAGTTGACACCGCGCCAGAGAAGCCGGAATCCGGAACTCGAGCGCCTTGCCGCAGGATTGCTCGGTGAGAGCGCATGATGCGATTCGCGGGACTGGTCGTCGTCGTCCTGTTGTGGATCACGGTCGCGTGGCGGGCGCTCAAGGTCTGGCGGAAAGGACAGGACCGAACCCTCTGGTGGGCATTCCTTGGTCTGGCCGTCATGATGACCTTGCGCCTGCCCGCCGGCAAGGCGCTGGACGAGGCGCTCGGGGTAACGGACCTCTCGTATCTGCTGAAGCATCTCTTCGGCGGGATCCTGGCCTCCGGAGCCCTGCTCGCCTTCCTCCGGAAGGTCTCCGGATCACCTGACGGCCCGAAGGCCCGGCGCCGCAGAATCGTCTTCTCGAGCGCCACCGCTCTGGTGATGTCGGTCCTCTTCTTCGCCGAACTGCAGCCGTACGAGACACCTTTGATCTTCGCGGACACCGTCGCCAGCTACGTGTTCGTGGTCTACACCCTGCTGTTCCTCGGCTACCTCACCGCCTCGCTCCTGGAGGGCATGAGGGTCTGCTGGCGCTGGGGCGACAACTCCAGCGGGCGAGTGCTGGGCTGGGGCCTTCGGGTCGTCGGCGTCGGTCTGGCCTCGGGCGTGCTGTACGCGGTGATGAGAGCCGCGACCGTCACGACCCGCGTCCACGGGAACGGGGTCTTCCCCGGCGCGATCGACGACTACCTGTGCACCGTGTTCCTGCTGTCCGCCCTGGTGCTCATCGTCGTGGGAACGAGCATGCCCGCCCTCGACGCGCTGCACCCGTGGAGGAAGAAGCGCGCCGCGCTGCTCCGGCTGCGGCCGCTGTGGCTTGACCTCACCGAGGCGATCCCGTCCGTCCGCCTCCACGCGCCCCGCAGCGCTCTCGCCGAGCGACTGGACCCGCGCGACGTGCACTCTCGCCTCTACCGGCGAGGCATCGAGATCAGGGACGCCGCCCTGACGCTCAGCGCCTACGCGACGCTGGACGTCCTCGACCGGGCGGAACTGCACGTCGAGGAGCGCGGCCTCTTCGGCACCCAGGCCGCGATCGCCGTCGAAGCCTGCTGGCTCGCCGCGGCCCGCCAGGCCAAGCTCAGCGGCGCCAAGCCCGACAACACGATCGAACACCAGCCCGCCGGCGGCGGCCGCGACCTGCGCAGCGAGATCGCGGCCCTCACCCAACTCTCGGACGTGTACCATTCCCGGCTCGTCCGCGACTTCCTGGCCGTCGGCCACCGCACGATGGAGAAGCAAGCGTGACCACCTTCGTCGCACCCCCGACCCCGACCTACGCCGAGGCGACCCCGCGAGTGAAGGCGGCCAAGGCGCTCACCGACCTGTTCGCGCCGGCCCACCTGGTCATCGGACTGCTTCTGGTGATCGGCTGGCACAGCACCGGCGGCTTCACGGGTGTCGGCTGGGGACTCCTCGGGGCCTTCTTCTGCGGCATCGTCCCTCTGGCGATCATCTACCTCGGCGTACGGCGAGGGAAACTCACGGACAAGCACATCCGAGTGCGCCGACAGCGCATAGCGCCGCTCCTGGCCACCTTGGCGTCCGTGGTCACCGGGATCGCCCTCCTGCACGTCCTGGAAGCCCCGCAGGAGGTCTTCGCCCTCGTCATCGCCATGCTCGTCGGACTCGCCAGCGCGCTGATCGTCACCGTCTGGTGGCAGATCTCCGTGCACAACGCCGTCGCCGGCGGCACCGTGATGATCCTTCTCCTGGTCTTCGGCCAGGCCCTGCTCCTCCCGGCGATCCTGTTCGTTGTGGTCATGGGCTGGTCACGCCGAGTTCTCAAGGCCCACACCGTGGCCCAGCTGATCTGCGGCACAGCCCTGGGCTCCACGGCGGCACTGGTGTTCACGCTGCTGCGCTGATCCGACGGGGATCGGCGCAGCGCAGGAGCGTGACCCTGGACGGGAGAGGCTGTCAGCCGAACAGGCGGCCCAGGAGGGCGCCCTGCCCGGACTGCGGGATGTGGGCCGCCTCGAGCGGGATCCAGAAGCACTCGAAGCGAGTGGGCTCCTGTTCCCCGTCGTGGTCCTCCTGAGCGAACAACGCGCCGACGGGCCGGGACGCGGACGCCAGCCATGTGCTCACGGCCTGCATCCGCGCCTGCAAGCCGGTCAGCGTGACGAGTTGGCGGATCGACCGCTGGGTGGTGCCCACCGCCGCGGCACAGGCCAGCTGCACGAACAACGCCGTGCCGATCTCGATCTGCCAGGTCAGGTCAGGCCAGGAGATGCGAGCAGCAGAGGCAGCTGGGTGAGCGGGGTGACGGCGAGTGCGGTGAGCACCATCGGCCCGGGCCCGTACCGGCGGGCGAGAGCCGGGGCGGTGAGGGCGCCGGCGGCCGCGCCCAGGGCTCCCAGACCCAGGACGACGGCGAAGACGGTCGCCGTCTGCCGGGCCCACCGGTCGAACTCGGTGTCCGTCGCCGTGGCCGTCCAGCGCGAGAGGAGCCGGCACAGGCGCCGCTCGGCCCGTTCCACGTCGCACACCTGGCGCGCCGGGACCAGGTGGGGCGGGCCGACGGGATGATGCGCGAGCGTGTGGTGGAGGCGCCCCAGGAGCGCGCCGACCGCCGCCCACCGGTCGCCGAAGAGTCCGCCCTCGGCGGTCTCGGCGTCCTCGACCCATTCCGACACGGACAACGAGACGCTGCCGGTGGCCGCGATCAGACGCCCATCGGTGAGCGAGGGCCGTACCGCCGGCACGGGGACGCCGGCGCGGCGGGCGTACTCACCCAGGGCGAGGGCCTGTTCCTCGGCCGCCAGGTCGGTTCCGACGGCGTACGTTTTGACGAACCAGCGGCGGCCGTCGCCTTCCTCGGCCAGGTAGTTGCGGGTCGCCGTCCCCGACGGCCCCTCACCGAGTGACGCGGGAGTGAACCCGTAGTGCGATACGAGCGCTTCGGTCACGTCCGGCGCGGTGGGTGGAGACGTCACGGTCGTGCCTCCCAGCCGAGCTCGGTGTAGGCGCGGCCTTGAAGGATGCCGGTGATCGCTTCGCGGGCGTAGGGAACGATCGGGTCGGGCAGCTCGTGCCGGGGCCACCACTCCCAGGCGAGGCACTTGTCGGGCTCGCGGACCTCGGGGACGCCCTTCCAGCGGTGGGCGCGGAAGACGAGCTGCAGCAACGGCTGCCCATCCGGGGAGTCGACGACGTGCACGACGTGCACCAGCTCCACGTCCGCCGGATCGATGACCAGCCCGGCTTCCTCCCATGCCTCGCGCACCAGACAGGTGAGGGCGGATTCCTGTTCGCACCGCCCTGCCAGGAAGTGCCAGGTGTTCCCCGCGTACGCGGAGGCGGGGTGGCGCAGGCCGAGGAGGACGCGGCCGTCGTCGTCCTCGAGGTGGAGGTGTACGCCGACGCCGTTCAGGACAGTGGTGCCGTCTTCGTCCCAAGGCGGCGCCGAGGCTGGCGGCTCCCCAGCAGTAGCACTGTGGGAGGCGTGCTCGTGGATCAGGTCCTGAAGCCCCGGGGACAGCCGCAGCCGCTCGAGCTGGTCCGGGGTGAACCAGCGCAGCAGGACGCCTTCCCGCAGGGGGAGACGGTCGGGGTTTCCGCGCCAGCGGCCGGTGAAGACCTGGAGCGGGATGCGGAGTCCGTCCTCGCTGGTGGCTTCCTCGACGGCGTACGGTTCCAGGCCCTCCAGGCGGAGCCCTGGGACCTCCTCGGCCAGCTCGCGCAGCAGCGTCTCCCGCAGGGTGCGGTCGGTGTGCTTGCGGCCCCCGCCGAGCAGGGCGAACACCCCCGGTTCCCAGATGCCGGGCCTGTGATCGCGCAGGTGGAGCAGGTAGCGGCCCGCCCCGTCATGGATGAGGACGGACGCGTTCACCGGCTCCGGCCGCCCGTCGAGCCCGGCACCGAGGAGCTTGGCGCGCAAAGACGGCGACGCCACCTCACCGAGGGGCAGCCAGCGGCAGCCGGACACCTCCTCGTCCCGCAGCACGACCGCGGGCGGAGGCTCCTGGGTGAGGTAGAAGACGAAGCGGAAGTCGTAGTGGCGGTGAGCCGGCGCACCCTTTGCCGGGCGGGCGGCGCTCTCGTCCACAATGATGTCGGCTGGTGCGCCGAGGAACTGCGGCGTCAGGGACAGTGCGGATGCCGGGATGCCGGTCGCCTCCGTCACCTTGCGCAGCGCCGCGGTCAGCAGGGTGCGGTCGGCGGCCTCAACATGCCCGGCCGGGACGAGTAGCGCGCCGGTGCCGCGGTGGGCGATGTGCAGGACGCGGAGATCGTGGTCGACGACGGCTGCGCTGCAGGTCACGTGGCCAAGCAGGGGCGTACCGCTGGGACCGTCGTCGGGTCGCCCGAGTGCGGCGAGCAGTTTGCTGAGTGCCTCCCGCTCGTCTGGGTGGCGGCCGAGGTACGCCTCAACGGCCTTGCGGAGGTGGACGCTGTCCGGCGTCGCGGGCTCGGGGTTCGAGATCGTGCCCACGGTGGTGGTGGTCTCCAGCCTGCGGTCGGCCGGGTCAGCAGTTGCTCCGGTCGGTGTCAACGAGCCCCCTCCGGGAGTGAATGCGCGGTATGCCGGGTCCAACGACACAGACCCGAATCTCGAACACACGTCTTTCGGACGAATGGCACACCCCGGTATTGAGCGGTTCGGCGAAGGTGCGGGATGCACGCACCCTTACGGCGCGGGAGCCGCCGCGAATCGACGGGTGGCCAAAACGCCGACATTCGACTCACGTTCGAATCATTTGTCCGCAACGTGAGACGAGCCGGACCGGCGTGCTGGTCACCCTGAGCGGAGGGAGACCAGCACACCGGTTGCCGCAGCGGTGGCGGCGCGGGGGCGTCAGATGAGGCCCCAGTCAGAGAGGTTGGAGAGGACCTCCTGCATGCGGGTCTTGCCCATGCGCTTCTTCTCCGCCTCAGCCGGGTCCTCCTTGGCCGCGCCGTACTGCCACCAGGAGCGTCCGGTGTCGCGGTCGCTGACCAGGAAGCGGTCTTTGAGCGCGGGGCCGCGGATGATGAGGGTGACGGTGTGGGGCTCGGCCACGGCCGCGTGGATCATCCGGTGGTGCAGCGTGTAGGAGTCGCCGGCCTTCTCGGTGCGGACCATGTACGGCTGGAGACCGGCGACGTCCATGTCCTCGTCCAGGATGTCGTCGAGGCCGTAGAGCGTGTGGCGGTAGCTGCCGCGCAGGATCCGCGAGGAGTACGTCCACCGGTGGTTGTGGGGCCGGTCGTAGTAGCCGGGCAGGAAGACGTGCAGGCGCAGGCGCCATCCGGCCGGGTCGTCGTGGAGGACCAGCTTGTCGAGGATGTCGTAGTGCTCCGACAGGTTGTTCAGCCTGCTGTCGCCGGGCACCCGGTGGGCCAGGGTGTGCAGCAGGTCGCGGTTGTCCGCGAGCTCTTCGAGGACCTTGCTGGTGGCGGCTTCGACGGTGGGGGTGTCGTTCCAGTCGAGGTCGGCCAGGGGCCTGGTGAGCGAGCCGATCATGACGCGGTCCTTTCTCGAACGGTCGGTGAGGGACTGGCTGCGCAGTGGGCGGTGCCCGCCGCGCAGGCACGGTGCAGGGCAGTGGTCAGGTCCTCGCCGCGGAGGTGAGCGGCTGCGAGTTCGGCGGAGAACGCCGCGCCCGCGCCGTGGGTGTGCACGACGTCGACCCGGTCGGCGGGCATGTGCTGCCGACCCGTTCGGGTGACGGCGACGGCGCCGAGCGCGCCCATGGTGACCACGGCGGCCTCCGGCTGGAGGTCGTCCAGCAGGGCGTGCGCGATCTGCACAGCATCGGGTGACCGCGCCTCGGGCACGCTCGTCTGCACCACGTGCAGGCGGGCCTGCCTTGCGGCATCGCGGAGTTTCGCGTGGACGAGGTCACCGCCCAGGTTGAGCAGCACCGGCGTGCCCGCGGCACTCGCGGTGCGCAACGCCTCGGCTGCGGCCTCGGCGATGACCGTGTAGCCGTCGACGTACGCCAGCCGCGCGTGGGCCAGGGGAGCGGTGTCCGCCTGGTGGAGGCCGGCGTAGGCGTGGGTGAGGTCGGCGAACCAGGTGCGGGTGCCGGCGTCGTCGGTGACCACGGTCAACTGGGGTGTGCGCCGGGGCGCGTGCACGCCATCGGCAGGGTGGTGGACTCCTGCGGCGTTCAGCGCGCTGGTCGTCCACCGGCCGGTGGGGTCGCTGCCGGTCCTGTTGGCCACCAGCGCGGTGCGCAGCCCGGCCTGGGCACAGGCGCGGGCCACGAGCGGCCCGTCCGCGGCGAGTGAGGACGCCGTCCAATTCACCTCGGCGCCCTGGTTGGCGCCGGGGTAGCGGGTGACGTGGAGGACCTGGGCGTGCGCCAGGTAGCTGAAGGACGCCAGGTCCCACCATGTTCGCGGTGTGGTCACCGCTGTTCCCAGCCCCGCTCGGACTCGAAGACGCCCTTGTCGATGTGGGCGAGCGCTTCGGCGGCGTAGGGGATCATCTCGGGCAGGGCGTCGGTGGCGAACCACTGCCATCCGGCGCATTTGTCCTCTTCGAGGTTGGTGATCTCGCCGCTCCAGCGGGTGGGCTCGTAGAAGAGCGCCATGCGGCCGCTGTTGGTGTAGTGGTGCATGACGTGAACGAGCCGGATGTCCTCCGGCGCGATGCTGATGCCGGCCTCTTCGAGGGCCTCGCGGAGCACGCCGCGGCTGGCGGGTTCGCCGTCCTCCAGGTGGCCGGCGATGAAGTGGAAGGCGCCGTCCATGTAGCCGGTGTTGCGGCGTTCGCCGAGCAGGACGCGGCCCTGATCGTCGCGCAGGACAAGGTGGAGGTCGACGCAGGATTTGTAGCGGTCGGACACGGTGTTTCTCCTTCGGGTGTGTGAGCGTCCGGGCAACGGGCAACGAGGTCGGGCGATCAGGGGTTGTGCGGTGGTCAGTTGGCGGGGACGGACTTCCACAGGCGGCACACGGGAACGATGTCGGGATAGGCGGCGCAGGAGGCGCGGCCGTCGACTATCTCCTCGGCGGGGCAGCCACCCATGCACGAGCCGGGGGCCTTGCAGTCGCCGCAGCCGCCGCCGGTCAGCGCGCCGGCGAACAGGTCAAACTCGTTGGCGCCCTTGTTCAGCTTCAGGCGTCCGTCGCGCATCTGGGCGAAGTGGAGGTCGGTGTCGAACAGGAAGGAACACACGTAGGCCCGGCCGTCGGGGAAGACCGAGATGCGGTCCAGGGTGCGGCCGATGCACCCGCGGTAGCCCTCCTTCTCGAAGCGCGGCATGTCCGCTCGGCGGGCGAAGGTGGGCTGGTACCAGACACGGGTCCGGTAACCCTGGGCGGCGTCGTGGAGGCGGTCGGTGAAGTCCAGCCACTCCGAGGGCTCCATGCCGTCCTCCGGGCTGCCGTGGCCACGGCCGATCACGGACAGCACGTGGTACTTGACCAGGCTCACACCGAACTCGTCGGCGAGGTCGAGGAGCTTGAGGCAGTCGCGTTCGTTGCGCTTGCTGACCGTGCAGATGATCCGGGTGTCGAAGCCGCGCTCGCACAGCTCCCGCACCGTCATCAGGGTCTCCTCGAACCTACCCGGCCCGCGAACCGCGTCGTGGGTGCCAGCGCTTCCGCCGTCCACGCTGATCTGCACGTAGGCGAAGTCGGCGGGATCCAGGCGCCGGAACTTGCGCAGCGCCGGGGCAAGCCCGTTGCTGGTGGTGATCACGTGCTCGTAGCCGAGATCGCCCGCGAGGCGGATGGTGTCCTCGTAACGGGGGTGGAGCGTCGGCTCACCGCCGAGGATGGTCAGCTTCGAGCCGCCCATCTGCCGCCAGAACTTCAGCGTCGACTCGATCTCAGGGAACGGCATTTTCAACGCCCGCTCCAAGCGCTCACCCATGTAACAGCCTGAGCAGCGGAGTTGGCAGGCTTCGGTGATGTAGAGGTACACGTTCCGGAACCGGCCGTACTCGACCCGGTCGATCTTCTTCGGCACCGGGGCAGTTGCGGGAGCTGGCATACGGGCGTGCCCGTACGCGTCGACGGGAGGACCGACGGACGGCATCGGCAGGGAAACGGCCATGTCAGGCGCGTCCTTTCGACAGAGGCGCGAACTGTGAACGGAGGGTGGAGAGGGCGGCGGCAACCACCAGCGGCTGCTCCTGGTCGGCATCGACGGTGTGCCAGGTGAATCCGCTCTCCTGCCACAGGGCGCGGATCGGGGCGGCGTGCTGCCGGTAGCGGACCAGGCGCTGGGCGGCGACGTCGGGAGCGTCGTTCATCCGCCGCTCCAACTCGCCGCCGCACGCGGCGCAGCAGCGGAGCAGGTCAGGCCGACGGGTGGCGGGCCGACGGCGCTGCGGGTCGCACCGGGGACAGACGACCCGATGCGCGATGCGATGCCGCAACACCTGGTCGGGAGCGGACAGTTCGAGGGCGACGCTGCGGCAGCCGGTGGCGGACAGGTCCCGCAGCAGAGCGCGGGCCTGACGGGAAGTGCCGGGGTATCCCTCGAGCAGCAGCACGCCGTGGCCGGAGGCGTGCCGGTGCAGGGCACGCTGGACGAGCACGGTGGCCACATCGTCCGGCAGCCACCCCAGCGGATCGCGGCGCCCGGCCATCGCCCGCGCCACCCCGGGATCCGTGCGGGCCTGCCGCTCGGCGAACTCCCGCAAGCGGAACACCTGCGCCCCGCATTCCTCGACAAAGGCGGCTGCCAGCGTGCTCTTCCCGCTCCCGGGCGGCCCCAGGAGCAGGACAACGTCGGCCGAGCCACTGCTGACTGGGTCCGCATCAGCGATCTGGGCCCGGCACCAGGCGGAGAGGTCGGCCGGAGTGGCCAGCAGATGATCTGGCTCGGAGGTGACCAAGTCGTCGCGGCCCGCGTAACCGTAGGCGACGGCGACGGCCTTCAGGCCCGCGGCGCGAGCGTGCCGGACATCGCTGCTGGTGTCGCCGACGTACGCGCTCGCCCCGTACCGGTCACGCAGCGCGCACAGCTTGTCGGTCTTGCCGCCCGGCTCGTCACGGGAGAGCAGCAGCCGGGGCATCGCCTTCTCGGGAAGATCCCGGCCGAGCAGGGCGCGCACAGTGATGCGGTGGCTTCCGGTGACCACCGCGTACCCGGGTCCGGCCGCCAGCTCGGTCAGGGGAGCGATCAGGTCGGGGATGATGCCGGACGGTTCGTCGACGGCGGTCTGCGCGGTGAGTTCCGCGTGTCGCTTCCAGAACCGCTCGGCGACCTCGTAGCCGATCCACCGGGTGAGGGAGGCGCTCAGTACCCCCTGATAGATGAGGGGCAGATCACCGGGACCGGCGAGGTCGGGAAGGTCCCACAGTCCCATTTCTGCCCGCGCGGCCTGGTAGCAGCGCCAGGCCCGGTGGCGGGAGTCGTGCAGGACGCCGTCGAAGTCGAAGACCAGCATCAGGGCGCCTCCTGCAGACGGACGGCCGGCACCCCGCACCAGAAGAGCTGCTGGGGGTGAGGCAGAAGCGAGGCGAGCTCAGTCAACGAGGTCTCGGCTTCGGGCCAGCGGGCGGGGGAGCCGAGCGGGGCGAGCAGGAGCGTGTCGCCCCGGTGCACCGGCAGGAATCGCTGGCCGGCCCATGTGGCGACGGCGCTCTCCGTCTTCTTCGACTCCGCCGCCGTCAGGCCCGTGCCTTCCTCGGCGGCCGGGGCGCCGTCGAAGGGCAGCCGGGGCTGCACCAGGGCATCCGGCGGCCGCTGCCAGCGGTTCACCACCCTCGGCGCGGCGGAGTCGGGACCGGTCTCGCCGTAGCGGAGGACCTTCTGGAGCAGCACGGCAGCGTTGCCCATGCCGCGCTGGAGCCGGAACGCCTCCACGGCTGCCTCGGCCGCGCGCTCGGGGTTGTAGGTTCGGGGAAGCTGCTCACCGCGGGCCATGCCGTAACACAGGAGAGCCACGGCGAGCGCCGCGTGCCACGCCTTGCCGCCCAGGCGCCGCTCGACGGATTCGGCGATGTCCTGGAGGTCGCGGCCGAAGGCCACGCTGAGGGCCGCGAGGTCGATCAGAGGCGTGAGCAGTTCGTTGTCGCGCCGGTAGGCGTGGGTGAGGTGTCCCGTCTTGCGGAGCCGCCCGTTGTCGTCGATCAGCCACTTCTCCGCCTCGCACCGGTTGTCGGGCAGCGTCGGGGCGTGAGCGGCGAGCAGATGGTGCAGCCTCTGGGCCGTGGCCGCCGTGTCCGTGGCGGTGCCGGCGTGGAGGGCCTGAGCGAGTGTGTGGAGCACCGCGGGTATCGGCGTGCGGGCGGTCGTCTCGACGGGGAGTTGTTCGGCGCGGGCGAGGACGTAGTCGACGGCCTCCTCCAGCAGGTGATGCTCGGGATCAGGCCCGAGCGGGCTGCCCAGTCGGAGCTCCTCGCTGAGTACGAGCGCCCGGCCGACGGCGAGCGTGGCCGGCGGAACAGGGCTGGACACCTCCGTGGCCGTGGCGCGTGCGGCGTCGCCGAAGATCCCCGGTGGCACCCAGCCCGCGACCGCCCGCTGGACACCGCCGGCGGTGCGGAGGCGGACGACGGCCCGGGCGGGGGAGCGGTGCCGCACTCCCGGCCACGGCGTCAGGGCGGAGTTCTCCCGCCCCGGCACAACGCCCACCACGGCCGGCGTGCGGTGTTCCGGCCCCAGCCATTCGGCGCAAGTGTCCATATAGGAGGCCAGCGCGTTCGGCTGGAGGCGGCGTGTGGACTGCCACCGCTCGCGCGGCAGCACGGTCACCTGGACGCCCGCGTCGCGCAGCGGACGTACATCGTCTTCGGTGAAGACGGGCACCAGGACCTCGACGCCGCCAGGTCCGGCCACCTCCTTGGCGAGGGCCAGCAGCGTGCGGCCGGTGAGTGGAGGGTCGTCCACCAGCAGCACGTTCCGGCCCGTCGTGAGCGGCGGCCCACCGCCGCCGGGCCGGACGCTCGTCAGCAGCGTGTCGACTCCCGCTGCCTTGAGTTGGGCCGCGACCAGCGGAGCCAGGTAGGCGCCCCCGGTGCGTACGCCCGCCACGAGTACCGGCTTGGTCTCGGTGTTGGTCTGCAGCCATCGCTCGGCGAGCGCGGTGGTGTCCTGCCACTCGACGCCTTGAACGGCCAGGGACGCCGGCATCCGCACGAGCGACTCGTCGCCCAGCAACCGGCCCGGGACACACTCCCGGCTCGGGGCGATCACGGTGTCCTCACCGGCCGTGAGGCGACGGGCCGTCCGTAAGGTCTTGACCTGCAGTAGGCCCGCGCCGGGCAGGCCCGTGTCGCAGACGCGGACCCACAGGGCGGTCAGCGATTCGTAGCAGCGCAGGGCCGGCATCGGCCGCCCCGCCCGGGAGACCAGCTCCCGGGCGAGACGTCCGACGGTCAGGGGCCCTGCGGCCTTCCGCTGGTTCATGCGACGGCCTCGCGGCGGGCCAGGGCGTGGACCAGGCGTCCGAGCTCGCGGTACGGGCTGCGGGTGGAGGCGGCCCACTCCGCCGCGAGCGCCGCCTGGTACTCGTCCTCCTCGGGCTTCCAGCCGTCGCGGTGATCGTGGAAAATCCGCACGCCCTGCCAGGGCAGAGGGGTGAGCCCGTTGGCCCGGGCGAGCTCGTCCAGGTGGGCGGGGGTGTCGCCACGCGTCGTGATGCCGAGGTTGCCCTGGCTGGCGGCCTGACTGGTCTCGATCTGCTCCTGGGCGGAGGCGTACTGGCCGCGCAGCGCCTCCCGCACACCAACCGCCAGCTGGTTCTTCGTCAGAATGCTCAGCACCCCGCCCGGTGCCACCAGCCGGGCGAGGTGGGCGGCCGGGGCTACAGAGTCGGGCAGGTACATCACGACGCCGTGGCAGCAGACGGCGTCGAACGAGACGTCGTCGAAGGGCAGGCTGTAGATGTCGCCCTCGGCCAAGGTGACCCGCTTGGCGAGTTCCGGGACGGCTGCGACGCGTTCGGCGGCGGTGGCGAGCATGCCCGCGGACTTCTCCACGCCGGTCACTTCGTGTCCGGCCGCCGCCAGTCGGAGCACCATCTCCCCGTCGCCGCACCCGACGTCTAGGACGCGTGCGGTCCGGTTGCCGAGTTCCGCGAGGACCCGGCGGGCGGTGATGTCGTGCCGCAGTCGGCCGCGGCCGCCGCTGGAGTAGTCGGCGTAGGCGCCGCCGACGGTGGCGAAGTCCGGGGACGTGGGGGAGGGGATGATGGTCATGCGGGTGCTCTCTTTCTCCAGTTCGGGCCAGTGCTCTACGAGGAAGCGGAACGAGGGGTAACGGCCGGCGGCCAATGCGGAGCCTGCCGCCCCCGAGGGGCGGAGCGTGCCGGAGCGGATCGCCTGCCGCAGCCGCACCAGGCGCGGTATTCGCCCGGCGAGCTGCGCCACGCGCGCCCGCGCCTCCGGCTGCGGGAGCCAGGCCGCCAGCTGATCGGGTCGCATCTCCTCCCACACCACGACGTCCGCCAGCTCCTCGCCCAAGCGCACGGCGAGCAGGTGCGCGACAGCAGTCGTCCCCGGCGACGGGCCGCGGTGCCCCAAGACGCTCACCGATCCCGGAAAGCCGGTGCGCAGGGCGGTGAGATGGTCGGCGAACACGGCGCCGAGACGGCAGGAGAGGCATCCACACACCGACCTCACGCCGGTGAGGTCGTTCAGGGCGAAGATCCGCTCACCCATGGCCGCCCCCGACGGGAGGGCCGTAGAGGCGGTAGTAGTCGTCGACGATGCCGGACTCGGCCAGGATCGCGTTGGTGGCCGCGAGGTTGTGGCCCGGCCGCAGCCGCTCGTCCCCGCCGGCCAGTGCCACCGCGCCGACCGCCAGGCCGGCGAGGACCAGATCGACGTACCGGTTCGACAAGGACTCGGCGTAGTGAAAATTGATCGGCATCCCATGCCCGAGGACGAGGATCCCCGGGCCGTCGGCGAGCTCGTAGCCCGTGCCGAGCACGCCGCGATCGGCCACCACGGCGCTGCCCTCGCGCAGCTCGTCCAGAGCGAACTCGTAGTCCCGGCTGGTGGTGCTCACCAGGACCGCGCCCTCGGGCAGCAGGCGCGCCTGCCGCAGACCGAAGCTGCCCCGGCCGGCGCAGCCCACCACCAGCTTGGGGCGGTGCGCGGCCACCAGGTCATCCAGTGTCCGACCGGTGAGAAAGCCCTCCTCGTGCCCCGCGACCAGGCGGGTGATGTCCGCGTCGAACACCGCAACCCGCATCCTGCGGGCCTTCAGCACCCGGGCGACCTCACTGCCGATCCTCCCGAAGCCCAGCACCAGGGCCGGCTGCCCCTCGAACTTCTCGTCCGGCAGCAGACGCAGCGTGTTGCGGACCGAGGCGTCCGCGATGCCGTAAGACTCGATCATCCCCTTCATGTCGCTCTCGGCGACACTGAACAACGGAAGCGGCAGCGTGAGCCCGTCCAGCTTCCGGATCCCGGACGTCGTCTGCTCCACCAGCCCGATGAAGTGACCGGCCGCGTTGGGCAGATCACGCAGTACCGCGGGCAGGACGTAGCCGCCGTCGTCCATGATCACGCTGCGCAGCCCGGCCGCCGTTACCCGGCCCACGTGATCGGCGATGCCCGCCAGCAGGTCGCTGTAGCGCCACACCGCGATCCCGTGCCGCCCGACCAGGTGCGCGTCGACGCGGTGGGTGTTCGCGTACGGGTACTCCTTGTCGATCACCGTCATGTGCGCGGCCTCCACCCCGAGGGCGAGGAGCGAATCGACGAGCACGAGGAAGTCCCTCATGTGGTGGATCGTCAGCAGCACGCCCACCCCGGCCAGCGGCTTGTCCGGCCACCGGGACGGCAGCCCGCTGGTCAGCGGCAGCTCCGCCACCGCCTTGCCGATCTCCGTCACGGAGAACGGCAGCTGCCGCACCGTCTCGAAGAACGCGTTGGCCTCGGCCTTCGTACCGTAGGAGAACGTCGCCACCAGACGGTGGGTCTGCTCGACGACTGCGGCAGTGTCGGACGGCGCCGCCAGCTCTAGGCGGCCCAGGCCGCCGCCGTCGAACGAGCACGACCACAATGCCGCGCCCGCATCCCCGTGGACGGCGCGGACTCCGGGCGTGTGCTCCAGCCGTCCGGCGAGCTCGTCCAGCAACTGCCGGGCCTCCGTGTCACCGGAGATGAAGTCGACCGTGTGGACCAAGGAACGAGACATCACGCTCTCCCACCGTTACTCGAGTCGAGATGCCCGGGAGTGTGGTCACCGGGCCGGACGAAGGTGTGGCAGCGGCCGACCACGCGCATGCTGCAGGCCGCGAAATCACCGGAGTCGCGCCGGACCACCGCGCGAACGTTCCTCAGCCCTTCACGACCGGCTACCGCGTGCGCCGCCCGGATCAGCCTCTGCCGGGCTTCGGGCGCCGCCCACAACTCGGCGAGCAGCAACTCACCTCGTCCGGCAGCCCGTTGGGGCAGAGCTAGCAGCAGCGATCCCGTGGGCGGATCGAGGAGCAGGTGCTCCTCCCGGAACCGGGCGTCGTCCCGCCAGCGCATCAGCGTGGCCGCAGCGAAGTGAGGGGCGTGGCCGCCGTACTGCTGGGCGGCGGCCGCGACATACTCCGCCAGGGCCGGCACCCGCTCGGCTGCGCCCAGCCTGTCGCCGGTGGGCGTGCCGTGCAGCACGGTGGCCGTCTCCAGCACATGCCATCCGGCGTCGGAGAAGAACTCGACGGCGCCCGGCCGGTCCTCCGGGACGTCGGTGCTCATCACGGGCCATGGGACAGCCGAAACGACCTGCTCGAGCAACTGCTTGCCCAGGCCCGACCGACGCGCGGAAGGACAGACGACTGGCCCCCAGAGCCGTGCCTGGGCTTCGCCCGGCTCCGGCCGGCGCACCGCACACCAGCCGACCAGCCCACCCCCCGCCCGCGCCAGCACGAGAACCGGAGGTTCACCTGTCAGCGCGTTCACCAGCCGCGACCACACCAGAGCCGCGTCGACCGGCCGGTCATCACTGAACCCGCGGATGCAGCGCTGCCCCAGCTCCGCCAACTCCTCGCACAACGCGGACGTCAGAGCGCCCACATGCTCAGTGAGCACCGGCCGTCCCGCCCTCACTCCTTCCGAGTGGCCCGTCATGAGCACAGCTCCCCACCGCGGGCCGAGGAGCCCAGCCACGCCGCCATCTCTGCGGCGGCCGGCCGGTGCGACGGAACCGGGCTCAGCGCCGCCTCCAGCACCGCACCGATCTGCCCGGGAACCCGGAACCGACGCCGAACCCCGGCGGCGATGGCCGAACGCTGCTCGACACGGGCGATGTCGTCCTCCCGCGGCCACGGCATGTCGATCACCGTGCGTCCCGTGAACGCCATCACGCAGGACGCCGCCAGGGACCACACGTCGCTGCTCGTGCTCGGCACCGGACGCCGCCCTGCCAGCACGGCAGCCGCGATCTCCGGCGGCTCGTACAGCACGGACTGACCCGGATGCGGAAAGTCGACCGGCGGTCTGCGCAGGCCCCGCAGTGGCTGCGCGAGAGCGAGATCTATCAACACGTCCGGCTGCCCGGGCGGGGTGAGGATGACGTGGTCCGGCTGCAGATCACCGTGCACCCAACCCGCTTCGTGCAGCGCGGCGAGAGCCGCCGCCGCGCGGAACGCCGACTCCCGCACCACCTCGTACGGGCTGTCCGGCGTGAGCGCCTCGTCGAGGCGGCGCCCCTCGTGCCAGTCCTGGACGTGCCAGGTCCCGGCGTCGGTCGTCCCGTCCACGGCCCAGCGCCCCAGCGCGCGCAGCACCTGCGCCTCCCTGACCGGCGCGAGAGCTACCCACCGGTTCGTCCCCCAGGCAGTTCCGGACTTCACGGCGACCTGGCGCTCGCCCAGGCGGGCGCGGACGACACGGGATCCGCCCCGGTCATGAACCAGGACCGGATCGGACAAGGGGAAGTCGGGATGGTCGATCACGGCCTCGAGCCGGGCGGGTCCGAGACCGTCGCGGATAGGTAAGCGAAGCACGAAGGAGTTCCTGTCTCGATGGATGTACCGGGAAGAAGATCAACCTGCAGCGTGGGCCGGTGGGCCCGCGTCTCGCGGCTACGTCCGCGGAACACTGGCGGCGATGATCAGGACGGTCAGCGCGAGGACGAAGACGACCCCGCGCACCACGTCGCGGCTCAACCGCCAAGGCCGGTGCTCGACCGGCGTGACCGCCTCCGTGCGGCGAGCCACCTCGGCCAGCTCCCGTACCGCCTCGGCCAGCCGGCGCAGATGTACACGGCTGGGAACGAAGCCTGCCGGAGGAGGAGCCGTGCTCAGCAGCTGCGCGCGGACCAGGACTGGGCCACCGCCCACGACGGCGGCCCCGAGCTCGGCGACGTGGCCGCGGAGGCGGGCCATCAGGTCGTGCACGTCCTGGTCGGTGTCCGGCAGCGGCGAGTCGTCGTCGAGCACCAGGGCGACGGTCTCCAGGGCGGTGGTCGCTACGTCCCGCTGGACCGCGTGCGTGGTCCGACGGCCGTCGTGCCGCTCCGCGAGCACCTTGCGGACCGTGCGAGCGACAGGACTCGCGGACGAGGAGAACACCGTGAACTCCCGAGCTGTTGACGTTGAAGTCGTTCGCGGCATCCGAGTACTCCTTCGGCTTCGAGGTGCCAAATGCGTGAGGAGGCAGCTACGTTGAGCGAACCGTGGATTCGGGCCCGGAGGAACGCTCGCCCGGCCCGCGAGGCTGTCAAAGCCGTCAAAGATCACTTCAGACCCGAGGGACGCTTCATGGCGCGAGCCCGAAACACCGCGCTCGCCTCGCGACTTGCCGAGGCCGGGTGGTCCCAGGCCGCAGCCGCGGCCGCGTTCGTCCGGGTGGCCAGGGAGAGCGGTGCGAGCGAACTGCTCGGCGTTTCCCGCTCGCACATCGCCATGTGGATCCAGGGCACCCGGCCGAGTGGGCAGGCGCCGCATATCCTGTGCGAGACGCTGTCCCGCAAGCTCGGCCGTCGGTTGACGTGGGAGGAGTTGGGACTTGGTGACGGCCCTGCCGGCCCTGCGCCCAGCGACACCGACTGGAGCGTCGATCCACTGACCGCGCTGGCCGAACTGGGAAGCGACGACCTCGACATGCACCGACGCAAGCTGCTGGCGACCGCTGCCTACTCCGCTGCCGGGCTGGCCGTCCCGACCGCCACCTGGTGGGCCGACGCTCCGGCCGCCGCCCAGGCCCGC
The DNA here is from genome assembly GCF_003112515.1 of Streptomyces fragilis. Taxonomy (GTDB): domain Bacteria; phylum Actinomycetota; class Actinomycetes; order Streptomycetales; family Streptomycetaceae; genus Streptomyces; species Streptomyces fragilis. The sequence goes on from NZ_BEVZ01000002.1 coordinate 1,019,218, forward strand.
CAAGCGGTGACACGCAAGACCGTTACGACCGCCGACATCGAGGATCTGCGGACACTGACTACGTTCTTTTCCGCCAGGGATCAGCAGCGTGGCGGCGCCACCGGCCGCTCGGCCCTCGTCGGTCACCTCCGTGATGAGGCCGCGCCCCTGCTCAGCAGCCGGTTCACGACCGAACGCCTGCGCCGTGACACGTACTCTGCCGTCGCGGAGATGACCTACCTGGTGGGCTGGATGGCCTTCGACGCTTCCGAGCACCGTGCCGCGCAGCGCTACCTCACCCTCGCCGCCCGCATCGCCGCCGAAGCCGGGGACGGGCCGCTCACCGGCCACATCCTCCGAGCACTCGCGCACCAAGCCGTTGACCTCGGCCATCCCCGCCAGGCCCTTGAGTTGGCCGACGCGTCCATGTCCCCGGACCGCTACGGCCAGGCCACCGCACGGGAGAAGGCACTGCTCGCCGTCGTCCACGCCCGGGCCCTGGCAGCCGGCGGCGACCGCGCCGGCACCCTCGCCGCCATCAACCGAGCCGAGCGGGACCTCTCCCGCGCAGACGCCGAGGAGGAGCCCGGCCGGGTCAGCTTCTTCCAGGAAGCCTCGCTCGCCCATGAAACCGCCTGCGCGCTGCGGGACCTGGGAATGCCGCGCGATGCCGAGAAGCACTTCCAGCGCAGCGTCGCCACCCGCCGCCGCCAGCTCTACGCCCGCACCCACAGCGTGACCCTCGGATACCTCGGCGCCGTACAGGTGCAGCAGGGCCACGTCGATGAGGCGTGCGCGACGTGGAGCCGCGCTCTGGACGCCATGACCGGAGTGCAGTCCGGACGCGCCCGGGATGTCATCGTCCGCATGCGGAGCGACCTGTCTCCCGTGCGCGGCCGCGGCGGCCGTCACATCGCCGAGCTCGACCGCCGTGCCCGGGAGACGTTGCGAGCCATAAGCTGACGCCCGATCACGGCGATGCCCTGCTGCGGGGCGTCCGGCCGTGCCGGCAGCCAGAGGGATGGAGAGGGAAGAACGGTGCCCAGCTACGAGGTCAGTTCGATCGCCACGGTGGTCGGAGGCCACACCAAGGTCCTGGACGACTACCAGGGCGGCGTCCGCTCGATCATCCGGCTCAACGACGAGTACCCGCTGGAGACCCTTCAAGGGATCGAGGAGTTCTCGCACCTCACCGTCACCTGGCGCTTCCACCGGGCGCGCCCCGAAGACGTACAGATGCACGCCCGCAGCCCGCGCGGTGATGCCCGCTGGCCGGCGACCGGCACCTTCGTGCACCGCAACCACCGCCGCCCCAACCAGCTCGCGATCAGCTTCCCGCGCCTGCTCGACGTCGACGGCCGCGATCTCCACGTCACTGACCTCGACGCGGTCGACGGCACCCCCGTCCTGGATCTCGCCCCGTACTTCCAGCAGATGGGCCCGCGAGGCCCGATCCGCCAGCCGGCCTGGCCCGGCGAGATGCTCGACCCCACCTACTGGAGCGACGCCAGCGAGCGCCCGTAGTCGTGTCGGGAGTGGCGGGGCGCCCTTCGGACGGCCCCTCTGCGCGTCGACTGCACACGGCATGAAGACTTCCGGTGTCACAGGAAGACGGCGGGTTCGACGGTCCTTCGGCGACATGGACATCACGCCGATCGGGGGAGAAGCTCAGCGGACTCCGGGCAACGGAAGACGGCCCAAACGCCCTTGCCGATGGACCCTTGGGCGCTCTCGCGCGGCGCTGCCGTCCAGTAGTCGGCCACCGCGCCGACGAGCTTCAGACCGCGGCCACATGTGGCGTGCCGGTCAGGCCGAACCGTCGCCACGGGCGCCCCGCCGGAGTTGTCCGTGACCAGAACACCCAGGGATCTGCCCGGCTTGAGGGCCAGCGCGATGCCGACGTGCTCGCTGTCGTCCGCCGGCCGGGTCCGGCCATGTACCACCGCGTTGGTGACCAGCTCGCTGACCGCCAGCACGACCCCCTCGGTGAAGTCCCCCGACTCGGGGAAGCGCCAACCGGAGAGCTGCTGCCGGACGAAGGACCGCGCGTCGCGTACCGACGCCGGCGTGCTCTCGACTTCGATCGCCGCGCGCTCGATTCCCTGACCATCGGCCAGCTCCGCCAGCACCATGCGGTACGCCGAGGACGTCATCGATCCACCTCCCTGTAGGGGACGATCACCGCCTCCCCGCCGCAGGATCCGACCGGAGACGACAGCGACCGCAGGCCCGGCGACCGGGCGTTCCACGCACCGGCCGACGAGCGGTTCGTCGGGCTTCTGGGAGCAGCAAGATTCGCCCCACCGGTACCGACGAACAACAGTCACCCTTCGCCGATCAGTCACTTCTCGCCCGCAGGTGACTGATCCGGTCACCGAGCCGTCGAATCAGTCACTGATCCCGCCGATGGGGGAGTGCCCGCCCGCTACGCTGCCGGGAGTACGAGCAGGGCGACTTGGAGGAGGTGCCTTGGACGACAAGCCGCACCGTCCGTCCTGCGCTCAGCGGTTACGCGAGGACGCCGCCGTCCGCGGAGAGCCTGTCCAGGAAACCGCCCACCGGATCCACACCCACTGCGGTGTGACGCTGCTCCGCGCCCATCGCCTGGCGCGAGGGCTGACCCTGCAGGAGGCCGCCGACGGCCTCAACGCCCTCGGAGTGCGGTACGAAACAGCACCCCGGGCGGACGGTGACCAACTGGGGCACTGGGAGAAGGGCCGGCAGCCCCGACCGGCCACCGTGGACCTGCTGTGCGAGTTCTACGCGACCACGGCCCAGGACCTAGGTCTGCGCGGAAGCAGCCAGCCCTCCTCGGCCGAAGCGTCAGCGACTCAGGAGAGGGTACCGGCGCGGAGATCCCCGCAGACCACCCCCGCGGTCTCCCCGCGACGGGTGGCGGACACGGTTCCTCTCTCGTTCGAGCAGCAGATTGACGCCGCCCGGCGCTCGGTCGACCGCACCCTCGCGGTGGGCACCGTGACGCCCACCCAGCTCGACCTGCTCGACGAGCAACTGCTGTGGGCCCGCGAACAGTACGTCTACACGCCGCCCGCGCCGATGATCGAGATTCTGCTGGGCCACCTGTCCGAGGTTGAGGACCTGGCCGCCCACCGACAGCCGGCCTCTGTACAGGTCCGGCTCGCCGAACTCACGGCGATGATCGCCACTCTGATCGCCGACGCCCTGATGAAACTCGGGCACCTCCGCCAGTCACAATCCTGGTACGCCACCGCTCGCAACGCGGCCGACGACAGTGGAAACACCGAGCTGCGTGCCCGAGTCCGCGCCCAGGCCGCCATGCTCCCGTACCACTACGGCCCTATCGAAGCCGCGGTCGCGCTCTCCAGGGAGGCCCGGATCCTCTGCCGCAACCGGCCCACCGCCACCGCCGCCTTCGCCTCTGCCGCCGAAGCACGGGCCCTCGCGAAGCTCGGCCACGCCGAAGGAGCGGAAACCGCCCTCCGGCAGGCCACGGAGATCTTCGAACGAAGCCACGCCCGAACGGACACGGGCAACGACGCCTTCGCCTTTCCCGAGCGGCGCCTTCTCCTCTACATGAGCGGCACACTCACCGCTCTCCGGCGGACCGCCGAAGCCCGACGTGTCCAAGAGAGCGCGCTCGCCCTGTACCCGGAAAAGACCGGCATCGACCCAGCCCTGCTCCACTTCGAGGCGGCCCTCTGCCTCGCCCACGAACACAGCACCGAGGAAGCATGCCAACTGGCGGCCGCCACGTTCCTACGGACGGAATCGGCGCATCGGACCCCCATCGTCGAGGAACGAGCGCGGGAGGTCGTCGAAGTCCTGCCGCCCCGCGTTCGCGGCAGCCGCGCGGCGCGGGAACTCCGCGAGATTCTCGCCCTTCCACCCGGCCAGATGTGACACTCGGCCACGTATCCGCGAGCCTGGAACGCATGAGAGAGATGGCACCAGCCCCCGGCGGCTACAACGAGCCCGAGATGCACCTGATCCTGGAACGGGCGTGTGCCACCGCCGGCCTCGACAGCCGGGGCTCCCGCCTCCTCCGCGGCCACACCAACGCGGTCGTGCTGCTGGAGAAGGAACAGGTCGTCGCGAAAATCGCCCGCAAGGGCTCCCGCGTCGAAGATGTGACTCGCAAGGTCGAGTTCGTCAGACGACTGATGGCCACCGGTTTCCCCACCGTCCCGCTCCACCCCGTCGACCAACCCGTCCTCGTCGACGGCCACGCGGTCACCTTCTGGACCTACCTGCCCCAGCCCGAGCAGCCCGTCGAGGCCGAGCAACTGGCCCAGCCCCTCCGCGAACTCCACGCCCTGCCCCTGCCGCCTCTCGGCTTCCCCGAGCACGACAACGTCGCAGCCATCCGATGTTCCCTGTCCGCCATAACCTGCCTGCCCCCGGACGCCATCCGGTTCATGGAAGCGCAGACGGACCGCCTCGCAGCCGAACTCCGGGACATCCGCTTCCCCCTGGCGCCCGGGCTGATCCAAGGCGACCCCCAGCACCGGAACGCCCTCCACGCCCCGGACGGCAGGGCGGTGCTATGCGACTGGGACACGGTCGCCTACGGCCAACCCGAATGGGACCTGGTCACCGTCGAAGTCCACTGCCGCCGCTTCGGTTACGGGCCGCACCATTACCGCCGCTTCGCCGACGCCTACGGCTGGGACGTCACCTCCTGGCCAGGCTACACCGTCCTCGCCAGCCTGCGCGAACTACGCATGATCACTACCAACGCCCGCAAGGTCCACCACGCGCCGACCAGCCTTGTCGAGGTACAGAGGCGGGTGGAGGCCCTAAGGCGGGGCGATCAGGAGTTCCAGTGGAACATCCTTTGAGGGGCTGTCCAATCTGCGGTGGGTCAGCCGGGCTGGCCGACCTCGACCGCGGCCAGGACGCGGAAGAAGGAATAACAGCAAGATACGCGGATTTCTCTGTATGCCGCCCAGTAGGTGGCGGTCACGAGACGGACTCTCGCAGCGCGAGACTTCGGGCAGTTCGTGCTACCGCTTGGGAGATGGGCCGTACTCAGTGGTCGGGGAGGAGAGCCGGGCAGCGGTTGATGCGAGCCAGGCAGCGGGACTGTACGGGGTGGGCGGATCGACCTCCATCCCGAGCTCTGCGAGACCCAGAGCGATGTCAGTGTCGTCGAGGTTCATCGCCAGCAGCTCGGTGATCTCGCCCACGAGCCTGGCGACCAACTGGCTGTTGGTGGTGCGCCGGTAGTCGTCCGTCGCCTCCTCATGACTGCCGAACTCGTCGGGCATTTCCTGGGAGTACCAACCGCCAAGGAACTGTCCCAGTTCGGGGAACTGGGCATGCCATTCCCAGCGAGTCGTCGGTGGGCTGGGAGGAGGGACCTTGCCTTCCATGATGCTCCGCTTGAGGTGGTCGGCGAGGAGGTACAGCCACTGCTGGACATCGGGCTCCGGCAGTCCCACGTCGGGCACGGCATAGAACTCGCCGAGACGCATGCGGAGGCGGCCGGGCGGGTTGTCGGCGTATTCACGTAGTTGCCGTTCCCCGGTAGCGATCGCCCACGGTCGGTTGTGCCACGTGTGCCGGAGGTAGGCGGTGAGCGCGTGGCTGGGTTCGTCGGCGGTGTCGTCAGCGGGTTGGCCGAGGTAGGCGCGCATCACCTGGTCCAGTTCCCCGAAGCGTCGGTCGTGGTCGAAGGGGTCCAGGGGCATGAGAGGCACAGCTTTCGGGTCGGCTTGGTTACAGGTAGACGGGGAAGGTCGAGTGCACGGTGAAGCCGTGCGGCCGGCTCTCGTCCCGCTTGAGGATGACGCGTGCAGCCCGGACCTCAATGGGCTCGCGGCCTGCCAGCATCATCGCCTGGAGCAGAACCCTGCCCACTGGCTCGTGCCGCGACGGCCAGGACGCCTCGATCGTCAGGCGTGAGCGCGCAGATTGTGCGAGCCAGCGGTGGATGACCTGTTCGTTGGCGGTCACGACCTGCTGCGTGGCCCACTGGGCGGTCTCACGATCGGGGTAGGTGGCGGAACGGGTGCGCACGGCGTGCCTTTCTGAAGCGGTTACCGATGGGCCTGTGGGGGTCAGTCCTCCTCGAACCGCCAGAGGACGAGGAGCCTCTGGTCTGTCACACCGATGAGGCAGATGTCCATGGTCGGCCCGGCGATGGCATCGGCGAAGAAGGCCGTTGCCAGGAAGTCGGCGTCCTTCTCCTCTTCAGCCTCGCCGTGGTTGGTGAAGTACCTGGCTCCTTCCCCCAGGCATTCGAGAACCTGCCGAAGGCACCTTTCCCGACTGGGGTCCGGCGTTCGAAGGGAGAGAGCGTCGGCGCGAGGGGTCAGGAGAGACCCTGCTGAGATGAGGGTCGCCAGCTCCAGGGCTCCGGAGGGGGACAGTACTTCCTGAGTGTGCTCGGCCAGGATTTCCGGTTCGACACTCCGAAGGACGGGGTGCTCCCGGACGATTTCCGCAACCGCGTGTGGCCACTCGCCGCCGCGCCAGGATGCCAACGCGGCAAAGCTGTGACGGGCATCGAAGCGTTCGCCGGCGCAGGGTGGCAGGGGCAGCATCTTCGGCCTCAGAGGCATAGGGGGTCTCCGTTGGTGGTCAGGGCAATTCCGGCATAGACGTGTAGACGACGTAGGGAGGTTCGAGGCCGTTCTTGTACTTGAGGACGACCCGTACATGGTGTGTGTCCTGAGCGGCACCCGCATGAGGATTGCCGGCGTCAACCGTACGTCCCGTCGCACCGGTGAACTCGACAGCGTCCAGGCGCAGGATCGAGGAGTCGGAACGAGGCCGGGACAGCCATTGTTCGATTTTCGCCTGGTTGTCCACGCCTGCGTTCATCTGGCCGGAGCCCGCGGGAGGCCCCTTGAACTCCATGGCGTCCTGCGTCAGTTTCTGCGCGGAGGCCAGGTCCGTGAACGTTGAGGCGGCGTTGATACCTGGTTGGTCGCGGAGCCGCTGCGCCAGCTGCTCGTCCGTCTTGCCCACGTGCTTGTCGATGACGTGGCTGTTGTGTATCCCTTCCTGGTTGGCCAGGTCGATCGGAAAGCGGTGGTTGTCCTCGCTGTCCCCGGGCACGGTGTACAGGGGGTTGCCCTTGAACTCGGTCAGAGCGCGTGCCCCGAAGGCTTCGGCCCGGGCCTCCTCGGCGTTGTAGGAGGGAGCACTCAGGTATGCCTCTTCCAGCGGGTCCAGAAGGGCCTGCACTCGAACGGCCTGTCGGCGTACGCGGTTCTCGTACTCGTCGACCGCCTGGTTCATGGCCTCTTCGTCCAGGTGGAGGACGATGCCGACGGACAGGTCCCTGAAGAACCCCTTGCCGAGGTCCCACATGCCCTTGCCCATGTTTTTGAAGTCCTTGAGGTCCACTCCGTCCTTGAGGTCGATCGCCTTGAGGGCGTCCGGGATGCTGTCCAGGACCGCCTTCCGGTAAATGCGGTGGAGGTCGGAACGGACGTCCTGTGCGGCGAGCGCGAAATGGTACACCGCGTCGACCATTACTTCGCAGGTGTCGAAGAGGACGGCGAACACTGGGTGGTTGGCACCCTGCGGCGACCTCGCGGAGTCGTTCTCCCAGTTGTAACCGTGGTGGTTCTGCCCCCAAGCGCTGGTGCCCCACAACGTGCTGCAGAAGGTGCGCATGGCGTGGTACCACTCGCCGTTCTGCTGGTCCGTGATGCTGCTCAGAAGTCCGGTCAGACCATCGCCGGCCATGGTGAGGGTGGACTGGGGCATCCGCCACGTCTCGGAGACCGAGTTGAGACGATGGTGGTTCGGGAGCGGCAGAATCTCCGCGGCCCTGCCGTAACGGCATGCGTGTTCCAGCAGTGGACGTAAGACGTCGAGGACCACGTCCTCGACGTCTTCGAGCGCCTTCTGGACGAAGCTCTGGGCATCGTCGTTGTCGCCCCACTTGAAGTCGGTGATGGGCCCGTAGTCCGGTGGTGTGTCGATGACGACCGGCGGGGGCTGGGTCGCCGGCTGGTGGGACGGGTCCGGATGAGTCGCGGCATCGGCCTTGGAGTAATTGTTCGCCGTGACGGTGAAACCCACAGCGGCGCCGCCCACGCTGACCACGGACTTGGCCCACACATCGAGGAATCGATCGCCAACCCGTTTGTACGTTCTGGTGAACTCGGCCACGGCGGTTCCGTTGCCGCCGCCGTCCGGGTAACGCCCTAACTCGACGAGGAAGTCCTTGATCCCCCGGTGCATGACGTCCTGCTGGCCGGCGGCACCGGACGACACACTCCAGAGCATGGCAGGGGTCACGTCGATCGTGCCGTCCTGCGTGGACGACGGCGGTGTCGACATCAGCCCGCCCCCCAGCCTCGCAGCACTGCCTGGTGCGCAAGCATGTAGTTGGTCCGCCCGGTCACCACGAGTTCGTGCAGCCACTTCTGGGCAGCCTCGAGGTCCTGGGCGGAACGGTCCCAGTCATCGAGCTTGTCGACGAAGACCTCCCGCGCCTCACCCTCCCAGGAGAGGACGACAGGCTGGACACGTTCGTACAGTTCCCCCAGCTTGCTGTTGAGCTGGCGGAGAATGTCTTCCAACTCTCCAGCCAACTCCTCGAGCGAGGAGAAGGCAACGGATATCCGGTCCCCGGAGTCGGCTCCGGTCGGCACAATAACCTCCACACGGTCGCGAAAAGGGTGAGAGCTCGCCGCGGTTGACCGATCAGTACGAGTCGAGGGCGCTGCGAGGGACCCCGGACGGACTCTCCACCGCAGCCGGAGTGGACAACTCGCCTACCTCGCTGTCGACATCCACCTGGATCTGCCGCATCTGCTCCAGCACGTCGAGGTCACGCTGGGAGAACCCGTCACGACTCATGCGTACCGCCTGCTCCAGATGCCTGAGCACCTCACGGATCCGGACGGCATCCTCGGCGGCGGCCCGGTGGAACTTCCGGTATGCCGTTGCCGCCGGCCCCTGCCAACGCTTCTCGATCCGATCCACCACGGCGTCCATGCGTCTCACCTGCTTGTCCAGGTGATCCTGCATGGCGTCCAGATCGCCCGCCAGCTTGGTGAGGTGCTCAGCGGACACGCGGACGTCCGCATCTCCTGAGGACCGCATCCCTGCTGCGGCCGCCTCGCTCGCTTCCACGCCGATTCCCCCAGATGTCAGGCATCGAGTGAGCCCGTCACGCAATATTGCGATCATATGTAGTCAAGATGTGGGCGTGGGGAAGTCGCTGGCGGAGTTGGCCGAATGGCAACCGCCGGAGCATCGGATCCAGGGCTTGCGCGAGTTCCTGGGATCGCCCAACTGGCCTCGGTGACTCCGGCGTCGGCAGGGTGGTTCGCCGACGGCAGACACGTTGATCCCGGAAGGGGCTGGAAACGTGCGGCGAAGCAAGCGAACCTTGATCAGCTCGCGGAAGAGGTATGCGTGAGCGGCGCATTCTAGTGCGGGATCGCCGGTTACCCAAACCGGTGATCCTCAGGACCATGGGAGAAGCTCGGCCGCCGTGCGACGTGCATGCGATAACTGGACAACTGCCGGCGGAGCATCAGTTGCCGCCCAGCCGAGCTTCCCTCTCCCGTACCTCACCAGAGAGCCTCCGATGCCTGCACGACCCTTGCCTGCCCCTATTGCTGCCTCTCCACTCGTACGCACCGCCTTCCTGACGGTGAAGGGCGCCGCCGATTACCTCGGCCTCTCGCCCCACACCCTTTATGTCTGGCGCCACCGCCGTCAGGGACCGCCGAGCTTCCGCATGGGCCGTCGTGGTCGCGTTATGTATCGGCTGGAAGCCCTCGATGCCTGGATCCGAGAACAGGAGCTGGCCGACTCTCGCTCCAACACCTCTCTGAGCCCGTTGAAAGCCGTTGCTCAACAGCGGTCCAGCAGCGTGTCCGATGCCTGACGGAAACGCGGCCCTTGGCGATCCAAGTGACGCGATATGGAAAACCCTGTGGCGGCTGAGCCGGACGAAGGTCATCGGCGGCTTTGGGTTTTGTGTGGGGACTCCAAAGCCAAATACATGGCGCCGATGTGCGCTGCAGTCGATCGAGGAAATGGAGGGGATCTGTAATTGGCTGGCTATGTTGAGGATAGATGGGTCAAGAAGAAAAAAGACCCGATCAGTGGAAAGCGCGAGCGCACGGAGCGCTATGGTAAAGGTAAGAGGTATCGAGTAGGAGGGATACCCGGAGTCAGGGACCGCTCCTTCGACACGTTGGAGGATGCGAAATCATGGCTCCGGCAGTCGAGTACCGATCAAGAGCGGGGTGAGTTCGTCGATCCGCGTGACGGCTCTCTGACGCTCGCCGAGTACATCGAAACCTTCTGGATGCCGGGCGTACGGGGGGCAGCCAAGACCCGCACGAGCCTTGAGCAGCGCATGCGCCTGCACGTGGTGCCGCACCTGGGCGGCATGCCCCTGAACAAGGTCTCTGCGGCTGAACTCCGCGCCTACGTAGTCAAGCTCGAATCCTCTTGCTCCCCGCAGTACGCCCGCAGCATTCTCTCAGCGCTGTCGAGCGTCCTGGAGACTGCGGTGGATGACAAGCGCATCGCTCGGAACCCGATGAGGTCCAAGTCGGTCCGTTGGCCGAAGCTGCCCGATGAGCGTCGCGAGGCGTGGCCCGAGGCGACGGCACGGAAAGTGCGTGATGAGATCAGCCAGCGGCACCGTATAGCTGTAGTTCTAGGGCTTGGTTGTGGCCTGCGTCAAGGGGAAGTCTTCGGGCTCAGCCTGGACGACATCGATTATGGGCGTGGAGTCCTCAATATTCGGCGACAAGTCCAGATACTAAACGGACGTAAATACTACACACTTCCCAAAGGCGGGAAGACGCGCGTCGTGGACATGCCGCGCTCCGTGGCTGACGAGCTGCGGAAGCACGTGCGGACCTACCCCGGCAGTGAGATCGAATTGCCGTGGGGTGGCCCGGAGAGTGACAGGGAGCGGAAAAAATTCAGTCTCGTACTGACGACAAAATACGGTAATGCAATCGCCGCCAACACGTGGAACACCGAGATTTGGAAGCCCGCTCTGGCCAGAGCAGGTGTCATCAAGCCGCAAGTAAAGGGGGCGAAGCGGTGGCAGTGGCAAGCCGCCCCGAAGGACGGCTTTCACGTGCTGAGACACACGTACGCGTCCCTCGTTCTCGAGGCAGGCGAATCGGTCGTGACCCTCGCCAAGTGGCTCGGGCACTCGTCGCCGACCATCACCCTCGACCACTACGCTCACTTCATGCCGGAGGCGGGGAAGAAGGGGCGCAGGGCGATCGACAACCTTCTGGGGGAGCGAGGGGAGGCCGCCGGCGCAAACTCCCCAGATTCTCCCCAGGGCCCGCCCTGAGGGCCCATCAGTCGGGACCCGACACGTAAACAGCGAGGTGAGAGGCGTTATGTTCACCACCCGACCCACCCTCCAGGGAACCTTCGGCATGGTGTCGTCCACGCACTGGCTCGCCTCGCAGTCGGCGATGGCCGTGCTGGAGGACGGCGGCAACGCGTTCGACGCGGCGGTCGCAGCCGGCTTCGTGCTGCACGTCGTCGAACCGCACCTCAACGGTCCCGCCGGTGAGGTGCCGATCCTGCTGGCGCCCGCCGGGGGAGAGGTGCGGGTGCTGTGCGGGCAGGGCGTGGCCCCCGCCGCCGCGAGCGCCGCCCACTACCGCGGACTCGGCCTCGAACTGGTCCCCGGAACAGGCCCGTTGGCGGCGGCCGTGCCCGGCGCCTTCGACGCGTGGATGGTGCTGCTGCGCGACCACGGCACCAAGGAGCTCGCGGACGTGCTCCAGTACGCCGTCGGGTACGCCGAGGACGGACACCCGCCCGTGGAACGCATGGCCCAGACGGTCGCCACGGTGCGGGAGCTGTTCGAGAGCGACTGGACCTCCTCCGCGGAGGTCTACCTGCCGGGCGGCGAACTCCCGCGCCCCGGCACCCTGTTCCGCAACCCGGCGCTGGCCGCCACCTGGCGGCGGCTGCTCGCCGAGGCCGAGGCCCCGGGCGGGGACCGGGTCGCCCGCATCGAGCGGGCCCGGGAGATCTGGCGCTCGGGGTTCATAGCCCGCGCCCTGCTCCGCCAGTCCGCCCGCCCGACCCTGGACACCAGCGGCGAACACCACACCGGCGTCCTCACCGCCGAGGACCTCGCCGCCTGGTCCGCGACGTACGAGGCCCCGGCCACCTTCGACTGGCGCGGCTGGACCCTCTGCAAGGCCGGCCCCTGGAGCCAGGGCCCCGCCTTCCTCCAGCAACTCGCGCTGCTTCCCGACGCGTTGCCGCCGTACGCCTCCGCCGAGTACCTGCACCTGCTGATCGAGGGCTGCAAGCTCGCCATGGCCGACCGCGAGGCCTGGTACGGCGACGCCGACCCCGACGGCGTCCCGCTCGCCGACCTGCTCTCCGCCGGCTACAACGCCGAACGCCGCCGCCTGGTCGACCCCGGCAAGGCGTCCCTCGAGCTGCGCCCCGGCAGCCCCGGTGGCCGCGAGCCGCGGCTGGCCGCCCTGGCGCACCTGATCGCCGACGACGAGCCGGAGTTCAGCGCCCTGGGCGTCGGCGAACCCACCGTGGCCCGTGACGGCGGGACCCGCGGCGACACCTGTCACCTCGACGTCGTCGACCGCTGGGGCAACATGATCGCCGCGACCCCCAGCGGCGGCTGGCTGCAGTCCAACCCGGTCGTCCCGGAGCTCGGCTTCCCGCTCGGCACCCGCCTCCAGATGACCTGGCTGGACGAGGGCCTCCCCAACACCCTCACCCCCGGCCGCCGCCCCCGCACCACCCTGACGCCCTCCCTGGCCCTGCGCGACGGCGTCCCCGTCCTCGCCTTCGGCACCCCCGGCGGCGACCAGCAGGACCAGTGGCAGCTGCACTTCTTCCTCGCCGTCGCCGAGCGCGCCCAGGTGCGCGGCGGTCTCGACCTCCAGGGCGCCGTCGACGCCCCGAACTGGCACAACGAGTCCTTCCCCGGCTCCTTCTACCCGCGCGGCATGCGGCCCGGCCGCGTCGTCGTCGAGTCCCGCACCGATCCCGCCGTCGTCGAGGACCTGCGCCGCCGCGGTCACGACGTCGAGGTGGGTGACGCCTGGTCCGAGGGCCGGCTCTGCGCCGTCGCCCGCGACCCGGCCACGGGACTGCTCTCCGCGGCCGCCAACCCGCGAGGGATGCAGGGGTACGCGGTGGGGCGCTGACCGCCCCGCGGCCCCGCATCGGCACGGCCCGGCGGCACGGCACGGCCTGCACGGCCGCACCGCACGGGGACACCTCAGGACCCGGCCACCGCGCCGGAGCAGACCGGTCCGGCCGAAGCCGGGCCGAAAATCAGATAACAGCAAGAAGCGGCGGCGTGGAGGGCCGCCTCCGGCGGAAGCGGACTTCCCGGCGGCGCGGACCCGCCGCCACCCCGAGGACCTGCGGCCAAGCCGTCGCCCGGCCCCGGTGACGGGGTGTCAGCGCCCCCGCTGCCCCGTCCTGTCGGCGGGGCGGCCTATCCTGATCACGGGAGGACACCGCCGACGAAGGAGTCCGAGGTGCCGACGACATCGATACTCGACGCGGTCGTGGTGGGCGCGGGACCGAACGGGCTGACGGCTGCCGTGGAGCTGGCCCGGCGCGGTTGCTCCGTCGCCGTGTTCGAGGCGCGTGACACCGTGGGCGGGGGCGCCCGGACCGAGGAGCTCACGCTGCCCGGGTTCCGGCACGACCCGTGTGCCGCGGCCCATCCGCTGGGGATCAGCTCCCCGGCGTTCCGCGGCATGCCGCTGGAGAGGTACGGGCTGCGGTGGGTGCACGCCCCGCTGCCGATGGCCCACCCCTTCCTCGACGGCACCGCCGCCGTGCTCTCCCGGTCCGTCGCCGAGACGGCGGCCTCCTTCGGTCCCCGCGACGCGGGCGCCTACCGGCGGCTGGTGGCGCCCCTGCTGAGGAACTGGGACGGGCTGGTCCGCGACTTCATGTCGCTGCCGCTCAGCGCCCTGCCCCGCGACCCCGTCGCGCTGGCCCGGTTCGGGCTCACCGGGCTGCCGCCGTCCACCTGGCTGATGCGGCGCTTCCGCGACGAGCGGTTCAAGGCGCTCTTCGCCGGCTTGGTCGCCCATGTGATGGCGCCGCTCGGCGGCCTCGGCACCGGCGCGGTGGGGCTGGTCTTCGCCCTGGGGGCGCACGCCCGCGGCTGGCCGTTCGCCCGCGGCGGCTCGCAGGCCATCTCCGACGCGCTCGCGGCCTACCTCGCCGACCTCGGCGGGACGGTGCACACCGGCTACGAGGTCAAGCGGCTCGACGACCTGCCGCCCGCCCGTGCCTACGTCTTCGACACCTCGCCGACCGCGCTCGCCCGCATCGCCGGGCTGGGCAACGCGTACCGGGACTTCCGGTACGGCGCCGCCGCCTTCAAGATCGACTACGCGCTGGACGGTCCCGTGCCGTGGACCGCCCTCGAGGCCCGCCGGGCCGGCACGGTGCAGGTCGGGGCGAGCGCCGCGGAGATCGGCACGGCCCTCGACGCCGCCTCCCGCCAGGGCCGGGCCCCGGACCGCCCGTTCCTGATCACCACCCAGCCCGGTCTCGCCGACCCCGGCCGCGCCCCGGAGGGCAAGCAGGTCTTCTGGGCGTACGGTCACGTTCCCAACGGCTGGACCGGCGACCTCACCGACGCGATCGAGCGCCAGCTGGAGCGGTTCGCCCCCGGCTTCCGTGACCGTGTCCTCGCCCGCGCGATCAGCGGCCCCGCCGAGCTCGCCGCGCGCAACGCCAACTACGTCGGGGGCGACATCGCCTGCGGCTCGGCCGCCGGCCTGCGCCTGCTGCTGCGCCCCCGCCCGACGCTGCACCCGTACCGGACCCGGCACACGGCGGTCTTCCTGTGCTCCTCCGCCACCCCGCCCGGTCCCGGCGTCCACGGCATGTCCGGCCACAACGCGGCCAAGGCGGTCTGGCGTGCCCTCAGGGAGGACCGGCGATGACCGCGACGACCCGGATCACCCTGGTCCAGGGCGACATCACCCGGCAGTCCGTCGACGCCGTCGTCAACGCGGCGAACTCCTCGCTGCTGGGCGGCGGAGGCGTGGACGGCGCCATCCACCGGCGGGGCGGACCGGAGATCCTGGCCGAGTGCCGCGCCCTGCGCGCCTCCCGCTACGGCCGCGGCCTGCCCACCGGTCAGGCTGTCGCCACGACCGCGGGCGACCTCGACGCCCGGTGGGTGATCCACACCGTGGGCCCGGTGTTCGACCCGCACGAGGACCGGTCGGAGCTGCTGGCCTCCTGCCACCGCGAGTCGCTGCGGGTGGCCGACGAACTCGGCGCGCGCACCGTCGCGTTCCCCGCCGTCTCCACCGGCGTCTACGGCTGGCCGGTCGACGACGCCGCCCGCATCGCCGTGGCGTCGGTGCGGGCGACCGCGACCGCCGTCGAGGAGGTCAGGTTCGTACTCTTCGACGCACGGGCGTTCCGGGCGTTCGCGGAGCAGGTGCACTGAGTCCCCGGCCGCGACGGACCTGACCGCCGCGTTCCGCCGCGGAGCGACTTCCGAAAACAGTAGCCATGGCTACAGTAGCTATGTACCGTATCCGTCATGAGCAAGAGTTCGCCGGGTCCCACGCCCGGATTCCTGGTGTGGCGGCTCGCCAACCGGTGGCGCGTCGCGGTGGACCGCGCACTGGCTCCGCTGGGGCTCACCCACGCGCAGTACACGCTGGTCGCGTCGCTGCACGGGATGCGGCGGGCCGGGGAGAGGCCCAGTCAGCGCCGGCTCGCCGACCACCTCGGCATGGAGGCCCTGTACGTCTCCAAGCTGGCGCGCGCCCTGGAGTCGGCCGGCCTGGTCGAGCGGGTCCGCGATCCGCGCGACCCGCGCGCCGTCCAGCTGTCCCTCACCGACGAGGGGCAGACCGTCACGCGGCGGGCCGTCGCGGTGGTCCAGGAACTGCTCGAGCAGTTGCTGGAGCCGCTCGGGGGCCTCGACGCCCCGCGGACGCGTGCCTTCACCGACGAGCTGAGGACCTTGCTCGACGCACCTCTCACTCCACCCGCGCACCACGGCGACAGCGACGAGAACGACGAGGGGACCACACCATGACCACCACCGCACCCGCCGGAGCACCCGCCGATGCCCGCGCCCTCGGGCTGGCCCACTACGCCGCCCGCGGCGTCCTGGAACACGTCCTGGCCCGGCACGGTCTCACCTTCGGGCAGCAGGTCGTCCTGCGCGCCGTGCTCACCGCCGACGGCCCGCCGGCGGCGGAGGACGTCGTCGGCCAGGTCCGTCGGTCCCTGAAGAGCGACCCGGCAGAGATCCGCGCGACCATCGACGAACTGCTCACCCGTCGACTGCTGGTGACGGACGGCGGCCACCTGCGCCCCACCGAGGCCGGGCGCGAGGTGACGGCCGCCGCCGGCGCGGAGGTGGCCCCCGTCTCCGCCCGCATCTGGGGCGCGATCCCGGCCGAGGACCTGGCCGCCGCCGGCCGCGTCCTCGCCCTGGTCACCGAGCGGGCCGACGCCGAGCTGGAGGCGCTGAACTCGACGCGCTGAGCCGACGGGTCGGCACATCCTGGCAGGTACGCCGGGTGGCGTCGGGGGTACGCGGGAGGGGGCGGCGAGGGTACGCCGGAGGGGGCGGCCGGATGTCCGGCCGCCCCCTCCTTCATCCTGTTCGGTTACGCTCCCCGTGCACCGATCAGGAGCTCATGAGGCCGTGCAGGTCGCCGTCGGCGCCGCGGACGTGCCGTTGCCCTGGAGGCCGAAGGTGGTGGAGCCGCCCGCCGCCACCGTGCCGTTGTGCGAGGCGTTCTTCGCGGTCACGGCGGCGCCGCTCTGGGTCACCGTGGCGTTCCAGGAGTTGGAGACCGTCTGCCCGCCGGGCCAGGTCCAGGTGACCGTCCATCCCTTGAGGGCGGTGGTGCCCGGGTTGGTCACCGTGACGGTGGCCTGGAAACCGGTGTTCCAGCTGCTGTCGACGCGCAGGGCCGCGGTGCAGCCGCCGTTGCCGCCGCCGTCGGAGGCCGCGGTCCGGGCGGTGATGGAGGCGGAGGCGGTCGAGGTGTTGCCCGCGGCGTCCTTGGCCCGCACCGAGTAGCTGTAGCCGGTGGAGGCGGTCAGGCCGGTGTCGGTGAACGTCGTGCCGGCCGAGGAGCCGACCTTGGTCGCGCCGCGGTAGACGTCGTAGCCGGTCACCGCCGTGTCGTCGGTGGACGCGGTCCAGGAGAGCGAGACGCTGGAGGCCGTGGTCCCGGTGACCTTGAGGCCGGCCGGCGTGCTCGGGGCCTGGGTGTCGCCGCCCCCGGTCCCGCCCCCGCCCGTGAAGCCGGGGGACTTGATGCTCGTGAGGTAGCCGTCCTTGGTGGTGTCGACCGAGGTCCAGTCGTCCTTCAGGATGCCGCCGGTGTCGCCCGAGTCGGGGTTCCAGGACCAGTACGTCCACGAGAAGCTGTCGGCGCCGTACTGCGCGGTGGGGCGCAGGTAGTCGGTCAGCGTCCTCAGCCAGGTCCGGTCGGTGGCGGAGGTCAGGTGGCTGCCGAACTCGCCGACCCAGACCGGGGCGATGTTCTCCTTGAAGATGTAGCCCCAGTTCTTGTCCCAGATGCCCGCCATGTTGGCGGGGAAGGCCGGGTCGCCGAACCAGGGCTGGTTCGCCACGCTCGTCGCGTACTCGTGGGCCGAGTAGACGACGCGGTGGGGCGTGCTGAGCTCCACCGGGTGGTTCCTGACGCCCTGCAGGTTGCCGCCCCACCAGGTGTTGCCACCCTCGAAGGACTGCACGCCCTCGACGAAGATCAGCATGTCCGGGTTGGCGGCGAGGACCGCGTCGCCGCCCTTCTGGGCGGCCAGGCGCCAGTCGACGGCGGGGTCGCCGCAGCCCCAACAGGCGGGATCGTGCGGCTCGTTGTGCAGGTCGATGCCGACCACGGTGGAGTTGTTCGCGTAGCGTGCGGCGATCGACCTCAGGTCGGCGATCCACGTGGACTCGGGGACGGAGCTGGTGTACCAGAGCGCCGACTGGCCCGCGGAGTCCGGGCGGTGCCGGTCAAGAATGATCTTCAGGCCGACGGTGCCGGCGTAGTCGACGATCTTGTCCATCACCTGGAGGGAGTTGAGCCCCTGCAGGTCGGTGTTCATGTTGTAGTAGGTGATCCCGCTCGGCGTCGCGCCGGACTTGAACACGTCGTCGCTGTACGGCAGCCGGATGGTGTTGTACCCCAGCTGCTTCATCTGGTCGATCATGCTCTTGTAGTCACGGGCCCACAGGCCGTGCGGCACGAGGTTGGACGTCTCGAAGCCGAACCAGTTGACGCCCGCGATGCGCACCGGCTGGTCCGCCGCGTCCAGGATCCGGCGGCCGCTGGTGTGCCAGTAGCCCGATCCGGCCGCCGGGGCGGCCTGCGCGGTGCCGGCGGAGGCGAGCGGTGCCGCGAACAGCGCCATGGCGAGGGCGGTGGCGAGCGCGGCCCACCGCCTGGTGCGGTGCGCGCGTCCGGTGCGTCCGGTCCGGGTCGCCCCGAGGCCCCGGCCCGCGCGGCCTAAGAGTCCGATCATCGTCGTGCGCTCCTTCACTGCGAACCCGTTGGCGGGGTGACGCGGGGGACGTCACCCTCGTGGGAGCGCTCCCGTCGGCGCCGCCCATACAGAAGCGGACGTGTTCATGGCGCGTCAAGGGATCTGACGCGGATCCATGTGGTGAAGGAGGTAAGGCGAGTCGGCCGGGGACGGGCCCGCCGGTGGTTCAGGGAGTGACGGCGGGGGTGGCGGACCGCACAGGTGACACGCCGCCCGTGCCGCCGGCCGGTTCGGGTCTTCGCATGGCCCGGCGGGCGCGTGCCCCCTCCCGCGCGACCGTCCGTGCGAGAGCGGAATGTCCTCGCCCGCGGTGCGGTTCGGGGTATTAGCGTGGACGGAGCGAGCGCCCGCCGGGCGCCGACGAGCTGAGGGGGCCGCATGGGCGACGCAGGCGGAAGCAACGCGATCGAGGCGATCAGGAAGACCCGGCTGGGTTCCGAGGGCCCGCTCGTCGGGGTCCAGGGCTTCGGCGCGATGGGCATCAGCTTCGCCTACGGGCAGACGGACGACGCGGCCGCCAGGGACACCCTGGAGGCCGCCGTCAAGGCGGGCGTCACCCTGATCGACACCGCCGACATGTACGGGGCGGGCAGGAACGAGGAGTTCCTCGCGCCGTTCCTCGCCGCGCACCGCGACGAGGTCACCATCGCCACCAAGTACGCCAACGTGGTGCTGCCGGACGGCGGCCGGGCCGTCCGCAACGACCCCGCCTACATCCGGCAGGCCGTCGAGGGCAGCCTGCGGCGACTGGGCGTCGACGTCATCGACCTCTACTACATGCACCGCCGGGACCCGGCCGTCCCCTTCGCCGAGTCGGTCGGCGCCATGGCCGACCTGGTCCGGGAGGGCAAGGTCAGGTACCTCGGCCTCAGCGAGGTCACCGGCGACGAACTGCGCGAGGCGCACGCCGTGCACCCGATCACCGCGCTGCAGTCGGAGTGGTCCGTCTTCAGCCGCAGCGTGGAGCGCAGCGCGGTGGGCGCCGCCGCCGAGCTCGGCGTGGGCATCGTGCCCTACTCCCCGCTCGGCAGGGGCTTCCTCACGGGGGCGTTCACCGACGCGGGCAAGGAGCTCCCCGAGGACGACTTCCGCCGCTCCCAGCCCCGCTTCACGGGGGAGAACGCCAAGGCCAACGCCGCGCTGCTGGCGCCGCTGCAGAAGATCGCCGCGGACCGCGGAGCCACGATGGCGCAGATCGCCCTGGCCTGGGTGCAGCAGCGCGCCGAGGTGCACGGCCTGTCCGTGGTGCCCATCCCGGGCACCAGGAAGCGCGGCCGCCTCCTGGAGAACGCCGCGGCCACCCGGATCACCCTGACCGACGGTGAACTGGCCCTCCTGGAGCCGATCGCCGCCCAGGTCGCGGGCGACCGCTACGCCAGCATGGCCTCCACGGCCGACGCCCGCGAGGCCTGAGGCGGTCCGGACACCTCAGCCTCGTGCGTCCGGCTTCCACTCCTGGACGAGGAGCCCGAGGAGCACCTCGTCCAGGAACTCGCCCAGCACCCACGCCGAGGAGCGCAGCACGCCCTCGCGGACGAAGCCGTTGCGTTCGGCGGCGCGCAGCATGGCGTGGTTGTCCGCCAGCGTCTCGATCTGCAGCCGCTGCAGGCCGCGGACCACGAAGCCGTAGTGGCAGAGCGTCGCGACCACGTCCGTGCCGTAGCCCTTGCCGCGTGCCTCCGGCAGCAGGCCGAGTCCGATGTGGGCGGACCGGTTGTGGTTGTCGATGCCCCACAGCGTCGCGGTGCCGGCCAGGGAGCCCCCCCTCCAGCTCCACCACGGAGAACGCCACCCTGCCCTGAGCCGTGTCGTCCACCACGAGCCGCGGGTCCTGCGAGGTGGGTGAGACCGGCCGCCACGGACCGGCATCGGCCCGGGCGGAGTTGACCACGTCGTCGTAGAGCCCGGTCCGCAGAGTGGGGATGTCGTCCTCGTGCCGGGCCCTCAGCCCGATCCTGTCACCCTTCAGCATGCGGGCTTCCTGTCGGACGGGGATCGCCCGCGGCAAACGGATAAGCGGGTGGCGTGCGTTCGATGCGGTGAAGATGCCGGACGTCACCTCATGCGGTGGGCAACAGGCCGGGCCGGGATGATTGCCGGCGGTGCCGCCGCCCCCCAAGGACACTTCCGGCCCGCGGAACTCCCGCCCGGCTCCGGTACGCTCACCGCACTCGTCCTCCGTGATCTTCGTGAGGGCATGGGTGAAGCCGGAGCGGGGCGGGATGACAGCGGTGGTGCGGGGCCTCGGTGTGCGGGCGCGGCGGGGCGTGGTGACGGGTCTTCTCGCTCTCGGCGCGGTCGCCTGCTCGGCGGGGGAGGCGGAGAAGGAGCGGGACGCGAGGCGGCCGGCGCCGACGCCGTCGTCGTCCGTCGCCTCGGCGTCCGCCACCGGGAACAGTGCTGCGCCGTCCTCCTCCCCGTCCGCCTCGGCGTCGTCGCGCGCGGGGAGGCCGAGCACCTCCGCGGCCGTCCGCGGCGACGCGTCCCCCGTCCCGCGCCGGACCGGCACGACCTCGGGCGGCGGCGGGAGCGTGAGCGGCGGAGGGACCTCCGGCGGGCCGGACGGCGGGTCGGTCCCGCAGAACCCGCACCGCGGTCCCACGCCGCCGCCCGCGCCCGACCGGCCGTCCCCGACCCCGGTGGTGCCCTCGGCCGGACCCGGCGAGCCGGTGGCGACCTACACCTTCGGCGGCTGACGGAGTCGTCCGCGGCGGGCGCACCCCGCCCCGGTGCGCCGTCGGCCCGGCGGGCTCAGCGCAGGAGGAGCAGGGTGAGCACCGCCAGGGCGACGACCACCGCCCCGCCCACCGCGAACGTGAACCGTCCCTCCTCGGACAGCCGCCCCAGGACCCGCACGTCACCGTCGGGGCTGGGGAACGCGTAGAACTCCCGGTGGCCCGAGCCCCGCAGCCGCGCCCGCACCACCTTCAGCCGCCGGACGACGACGTGACGTCCCCGCTCGTCCTCCCGCCGGCCCAGGTGCCGTTCCAGGAAGGCGCGGTGCTCCGGGGAGAGGTCGTCGGGCAGCGGCGCGTCGTCGTCGAGGACGTCCTCCCGCCAGCCCGCCCCGTCCAGCTCGGCGGCGACCCGCCGGGGCCGCGGCGTGGGAGGGGGCGGTTCCTCGGTCTCGGGATCCCAGACGATCCGTCCCGCCGTCCACGACGTCACGTTCCCGTGCCCCTCGCAGGTACCGCACTCGACGGTGCCCCTGCGGCCGCACGGCTTGCAGGGGATGCGCCCCTTGGCGTCGCAGTCCTCGCACCTGACCCTTCCCTAGCCCCGGCAGCCCGGGCAGGCGGCGGCGGGAGTGTGGCACCCCTCGCAGGTCACCCGCTGCTCGGCCGTGCCCGTCCGGCCGGGCCGCAGCCGCCCGGTCGGGGCGTCGGCCAGGCCGCCGTGCTTGAAGGGCTGGGTGCACGCGGAGACGCCCTCGCACATCGGGCACACCCGCGCGGGCTCGCAGGGGCGGTACCTCCTGCCCCCGCAGTCGGGGCACGTGCGGCGGCCGTTGCCGCAGCCGCACGCCCCCTGGTGCACGCTGCCGCGCCGGACCAGGTCGAGCGGCCGGTGGAGCGGCGTCTCGTGGGGGCCGAGCTTGTGCTCCGCCAGCACGTCGTAGGTGGGCCGCCCGGCCAGGTCCACGGCACCCGGCAGGTGCCGCGTCGTCTCGGTGCGGCGTTCCAGGCGGCGGGTGATCCTGAGCTCGACGAGGTGCGAGGGAGACAGGTCGAAGTCCGTCGGCGCCGGGGCCGGCCGCCTGCCGCGGCCGGAGCGTGCCACGTACGCGCACAGACGCGCGCGCACCTCGTCGTCGGACGGATCGTGCAGTGCCAAGGCGGCGTTCACTCCCCCCGGTCGAGCCCGGCCGGACCCGGTCCCGCACGGTCGCCGACGCGGGCCGTGCCGAGCGGCACCAGTGTGGCGGGCGCGCGGACGCGACGGAAGGGCGCACGGGAGCTCAGTGGGCCGGAGGCGGTCCGGTGGGGCCGACCAGGCCGGTCTCGTAGGCGAGGACGACAGCCTGCACCCGGTCGCGCAGCTGGAGCTTGGCCAGGACGCGTCCGACGTGGGTCTTCACGGTGGTCTCGGCGAGGTGCAGGTGGCGGGCCAGCTCGGCGTTGCTCCGGCCCTGGGCGAGCAGCCGCAGCACCTCCAGCTCGCGCGGGGTGAGCACGGTCAGGTCGCGGTGGAGGGGAGCGGCCGGGGCCGGCACGCCGGTGGCGTGAGGAGCCGCCGGCCCGGAACCCGCGCCCGCGGCGGCGCCCGCCGTCGAGCGGGCGTACCGCTCGACCAGGCGGCGGGTGATGGCCGGCGCCAGCAGCGCGTCGCCGGACCGGACCAGCCGGACCGCGGAGACCAGGTGCTCGGGGGTGACGTCCTTCAGCAGGAACCCGGCGGCCCCCGCCTTCAGGGCCGCGTAGACGAACTCGTCCAGGTCGAAGGTGGTCAGGATGATCACGCGGGGCGCGTCGGCGTCGGCGTCGGCGAGGACGCGCCGGGTGGCCTCCAGCCCGTCGAGCCGCGGCATCCGCACGTCCATCAGGACCACGTCGGGCCGGGTGCGCCGGACCGCGTCGACGGCCTCGAGCCCGTCGGCCACCTCGGCCACGACGTCGATGCCGTCCGCCGCGAGGATCATCCGGAAGCCGGTGCGCACCAGGGCCTGGTCGTCGGCGATCACCACGCGCGGTGGTGCGGTCATGCGGTCTCCAGGGGGATGAGGGCGGTGACGCGGAAGCCGCCGGTGAGCCGGCGGCCGGTGTCCAGGGTGCCGCCGTACACGGCGAGCCGCTCGCGCAGCCCGATCAGGCCGCGGCCGTTCCCGGCGGCCGCCGACGGGGACGGACTGCCTCCGGTGTCGGTGACCTCGACCCGCAGCAGCGCGTCGTCATGCGTGACGGTCACCCGCGCGTCGGCGCCGCGGGCGTGCCTGACGGTGTTCGTCAGGGCCTCCTGGACCACGCGGTAGGCGGCCAGTCCCACCCCGGCGGGCACCTCCCGCGGGCTGCCGGTGACGGTCAGCGTGACCGCGACGCCGGTCTGCCGGACGCGGGCGACCAGCGACTCCAGCTGGTCGAGGCCCGGCTGGGGCGCCAGGTCCCCGCCGGCCGGATCCGCGGCACCTTCACCGGCGTCCATGGTCAGCAGGCCCATGGCGTGCCGGAGTTCGGTCAGCGCCGCCCGGCCGCCCGCCTCGGCCGCGAGCAGCGCCTCACGGGCCTGGGCGGGCGCCTTGTCCATGACCGCGCGGGCGGCCCCGGTCTGGATCACCATCATGCTCACGTTGTGCGTGACGACGTCGTGCAACTCCCGCGCGATGCGGGCCCGTTCGTGTTCGGCCGCGCGGCGCAGCTCCTCGGCCCGGCCGCGTTCGAGGGCGGACATCCGCGCCCGGCTCTCCTCCGCGCGGAACATCCAGGCGCGCAGCCCCACGGTCGCCACGAGCAGCGGGACGAGGATCAGCAGCGGGACGTACTGGTTGGGGACCGGTGTCGTCGGCGAGACGCGGACCCCCTCGGAGTCACCGGCGACGGTGAACACCAGGACCGGCAGGCTCACCAGCGTGAGAGCCCGGTAGGGGCTGTAGGCCGCGGCGCTGTAGGCGGCGACGACACAGGCGTAGAAGACGAGCCGGCGGGCGTCGTGCGGGGTCAGCGCGGCCGCGCCCGTCACCACCCACAGCGCGGCCAGCGGGTAGCGGCGGCGCAGCAGCAGCGGGGCCCACGCGGCCACGGTCAGGGACGCCGCGGCGACCACGCTGCCCGCCCCCGCCCCGCGGACCAGCGGGGCCACGCCGTCCGGAGCCCGGGCCACCAGCGAGGCGCCGGTGGTCACGGCCCAGCTCAGCACCACGGAACCGAGGAGCAGCACCAGCGCCGCGTCGAAGAGCAGGTTGCGCCGGGTCGGGCGCGGCAGCGGACCGGTCGGCCGGAACAGCGACCCCAACCCGTCCCGCAGCCACCGCACCGCCGACTCACTCGTCACCCCCGCATCCTCACAGACGCGCGGACCGCCGTGCATCCTCCCTCCGGCCGCCGCCCGCGCACCGGCGTCCGCCCGACGACTACGCCTCGGGGAGGAGGCGGGCGGACGTCGTCCCCGCGGACCACCGGAAATGCTCCGGCCGGCGGACGCGCCCCCGTCCGCACCGCACCTAGCGTCCGGCGGGTCGCAACGACGGCACGACGAGGACGCAACGAGGGAGTCGCCATGACCGCGCCGGTGATCGAACTGCGAGAGGTGAGCCGCAGGTACGGCGAGGGGCCGCCCGCCCTGGACGCCGTGTCGCTCACCGTGCGGGCGGGGGAGGCGGTGGCGGTCGTCGGCCCGTCCGGCAGCGGCAAGTCCACGCTGCTCAACCTGGTCGCCGGGCTGGACCGCCCGGACGGCGGGAGCGTCACCGTGGACGGGGTGCGCGTCGACGGGCTCGGCGAGGCGGCCGCGGCACGCCACCGGCGGGACAGGATCGGCATGGTGTTCCAGTTCTTCAACCTGCTCGACGACCTGACCGTCACCGACAACGTCGTCCTGCCCGCCCAACTCGCAGGGATGGCGCGGCCGGAGGCCTTCCGCCGGGCCAAGGAACTGCTGGAGGTGCTCGGCGTGGACCGTCACGCCGACGCCCTGCCGGGCCGGTTGTCCGGCGGCGAGCGACAACGCGTCGCGGTGGCGCGGGCGTTGATGAACCGGCCGCCACTGCTGCTGGCCGACGAGCCGACCGGCGCGCTGGACAGCGCCTCCGGGCAGGAGGTCGCGGGCCTGCTCGCCCAGCTCCACGCCGAGGGGCAGACCGTCGTCGTGGTCACCCACGACCTCGCGCTGGCCCGGGCCTGCACCACGCGCACGGTCCGGCTCGTCGACGGCCGGGTCGCCGCCGACGGGGCGACCGAGGGAACCGGCGGGACGACCGAGGGAACCGACGGGGCGGCCGCCGGCGCCGGGGCCGACGGAGCCACCACGGCAGCGCGGGCAGACGGCTCCGGCAGCGGCTCGGCCGTGGAGCGGACCCGATGAGCGCGCTGAGCCGGGTGGTGCGCTCGGGCGTGGGACGCCGCAGGGTGCCGGGCGTCGTGATCGGCCTCGCCACCATGATGGCGGTGGCCGCCTCCCTCCTCGGCGGGACGCTCCTGGCGGCCTCCGGCGCGCCGTTCGACGACGCCTTCCGCCGCGCACACGGGGCACACCTGTCGGTCCAGTTCGACGCGGCGCGCGTCGACGCCGGGCAGGTGCGGGCGTCCGCGCGGGCCGCGGACGCCGTCGCCTTCGCCGGACCGTTCCGCACGGCGACCGTCACCCCGCGGACGGACGACGGGACACCGGGCTGGCCGATGACCGTGGCCGGCCGCGCCCGGCCGGGCGGCGGAGCCGACCGCGTCACGCTGACGAACGGCAGGTGGGTCGCCCGCCCCGGCGAGATCGTGCTGTCCGCCGACTCCGCGCTCCTCCCGGTCCTCGGGATGCGGCTCGACTTCCCCGGGCTGCCGGACGGGCCGGAAGTGGAGGTGGTCGGCGTGGCCCGGTCGGTGACCGGGACCGCCGACGCCTGGGTGGTCCCCGCCCAGATGCAGGCCCTCACCGGCGGCGGCGCCGGTGGCTACCAGATGCACTACCGGTTCGCCGACGCCGACACCGGGGCCGGCACCGAGGCGCGCATCGCCGCCGGCCGCAGGGCGGTGACCGCGGGGGCGGGCGCGGGGGCGGTGACCGGCGAGCGGTCCTGGCTGACCGTCAGGAAGGCCGTCGAGCGCGACACGGCGCTCTACGTCCCGTTCCTCCTCGCCTTCGGCCTGCTGGGGCTGGTGATGTCCGTCCTGGTCGTCGGCAACGTGGTCGCCGCCGCCGTCGGCACGGCGACCCGCCGGATCGGCATCCTCAAGGCCGTCGGGTTCACCCCCTCCCAGGTGGTGCGGGCGTACGTGGCGCAGGCCCTGGCGCCCGCGGCCGTGGGCACGCTGCTGGGAGTGCTCGTCGGCCACCTGCTCGCCGTGCCGGTGCTGGCCGAGACCGCGGAGGTGCACGGCGGCACGGCGCTCGCCGTCACCCCCTGGATCGACGCGGTGGTGATCGGCGGGGCGCTCGGCCTGGTGGCGGTGACCGCCTGGGCGGGCGCGTGGCGGGCCGGACGGCTGCGCACCGTCGACGCGCTCGCCCTGGGGGGCGCCGCACGGCCCGGGCGCGGACGGGCGGTCGCACAGCTGGCCGGGCGGCTGCCGCTGACGCGGCCGGTCACCCTCGGCCTGGCCCGGCCCTTCGCCCGGCCCGGGCGCGCACTGGCGATGGGCACGGCGATCGTGTTCGGCAGCGCCGCCGTCACCTTCACCCTCGGTCTCGGCGCGTCGCTGGGGAAGGTGCTGGAGGCCAAGGCCCACGACGTCGCCGACGTCGTCGTGGAGGCGCCACCTGCCGAGCTCGGCCCGCACGGCCCGAAGCCGCGCGAGGAGCCCGTCGCCGACCCCGCCGACGTCGCCGCGGTCGTCGCGGCGCGACCCGGCACCGCCCGGCACTACTCCAGCGTGAAGGCGCGGGCCACCGTGGCGGGTACGGCCGGGGTGACCGAAGTGGTCGCCTTCACCGGGGACGCCTCGTGGGGCGGCTACACGATGGTCGACGGCCGCTGGATCGCGGGACCCGGCGAAGCCGTCGTCCCCACCGGCTTCCTCAGCACCACGGGCACCCGGCTCGGGGACACGGTCACCCTGAACGGCCTGGGCGAGCCGGTCACGGTGCGCGTCGTGGGGGAGGTCCTGGACACCCGCAACGACGGCATGGAGGTCTTCACCGACGCCGCGACCCTCACCGGCGCGCCGCTCGACCCGGCGGAGACCACGCAGCACATCGAGGTGACCTCCGGCACGGACGCCGCCTCCTACGCCGCGCAGCTGGACGAGGCCCTCGCCCCGCTGGGCGTCACCGCACGGGCGGACGGGGACGACCGGGACAGCTCCATGGCCCTCACCCTGGGCGCGCTGTCCGCGACGCTCACCCTGATGCTGGTCCTGGTCGCCGGTCTCGGCGTCCTCAACGGCGTCGTCCTGGACACGCGGGAACGCGTCCGCGAGCTCGGGGTCTACAAGGCGCTGGGCATGACACCCCGCCAGACGATCACGACGGTCGTCGCGTCCGTCCTCGTGACGGGACTGGCCGCCGGCGGTGTCGGAGTGCCGCTGGGCCTCCGGCTGCACGGGGCGATCGTCCCCGCCATGGGCCGCGGCGCGGGACTGCGCCTGCCCGCCTCGGTCCTCGACGTGTACGCCGCGCCGCAGCTCGCCGCGCTCGGGCTGGGCGGGCTGGTCATCGCCGTCCTCGGGGCGCTGCTGCCGGCGGGCTGGGCCGCCCGGGCGCGGACGGCGGTCGCCCTCCGCGCGGAGTAGGGCGGCCCCCTCAGGGGCGGCGTTCCCCCACGTACGAGGTGAACGCCGCCCACCGGGCCCCGGGGAAGGCCAGCACCGGCCCCTCGGGCCTCTTCGAGTCCCGTACCCGCACGGCCCCCGCGCCCACGGCGACCTCCACGCAGTCGCCGCCCCCCGACCCGCTGTAGCTGCTCCTGCGCCACGCGGGCCGGCCCGCGCCGGGGCCAGGGTCCTGCTCACCAGTCATGCCGCGCCCTCCCCTGCAAGTCTCCGGAGCAGGCGCGCGGACTCCTCCGGGGTCAGCGCCTGCGAGCGCAGCTTCCCATACCGCGCGTCGAAGGCGCTGACCCGCGAAGGGTCCGTCACCACCGACCCGACCTCCTGCGACTCCACGTAGCCGACCCGGCGGTGCTCCGCCGTCTCCAGCACGACGAAGCCGCCGTCGAGCCCCGGATGGAACCCCTGCACCGCGGGCATCACCTGCACGTCGACGTTGCGCAGCCCGGCCACCTCGGTGAGGCGGTGCAGTTGCTCCCGCATCACCTCGGGCGCCGCCACGGGGTTGGTGAGGGCGGTCTCCCCGATCACGAACGACAGCTCGACGATGGGGGAGCGCGTCAGCAACCGCTGGCGCGCCAGGCGTGCTTCGGTGTGCAGCTCGATCACCTCGTCCTCCAGCGCGGGGCAGTGGGCGGAGAACAGGGCCCGGGCGTAGGCCTCGGTCTGCAGGAGCCCGGGCACCAGCAGCGGGTCGTACGAGGAGCGGCACACGGCGTCGCACTCGAGGGAGGCGAAGTCCCGGAAGAACGGCGGTAGTTTTGCCCGGTCCACGTCGTCCTGGAGGACCCGCAGCGCCCCCTCCGCGCCGAGGACCCGTTCCGCCGCGTCCGTGAAGGCCCCCTTCGCCGGACGCCGCCCCCGCTCGACCGAGGCGACCTGTTCCAGCGAGTACCCGATCGCCTCCGCGAGCCCCTGCTGGGTGAGCCCCGCACGCTCGCGGTACAGCCGCACCAGCTTCCCGTACGCGCCCCACACCGCGGGGCGTTCGTCGTCCCGTGTACGCGTGCTCATCACACACCTGCCCGCCGCGGTCGCCGTGCCCCCGTCGTCCTCAACGACCCGCGGGCCGGTCGGTTCCGGAGCCCGGCCCGTACCGGACCCGTACCGACCGCCGCGGCGCCCGTACAGCGCCGGACGGTACCGGCCGGCGACCTGGTCCGGCCGGTCCGCGCGGCGACACGGTGACGCCATGGAACCGACCCCGACCCCGACCACGTCTGCGGACCCGCGGTTCACGCTCCGCCTCAGCGGCACCCCCCGCGGCGCACGCCTCGCCCGCCACCTCGCCGCGCAGCAACTCGCGGCCTGGGGCGTCCCGTACGGCAGCGACGCGTCCGACGCCGTCTGCCTCGTGACGGCGGAGCTCGCGGCGAACGCCGTCACGCACGGGCTGGTGCCCGGCCGGGACTTCCGGCTGTCACTGCTCCGGCTCCCCGGGCGCGTGCGCGTCGAGGTGACCGACGCGCGTCCCGAACGCCTGCCGCCGACGGTCCCGCAGGCCGGGGCGGGACGAGGGCTCCTCCTGGTGGCTGCCTGCGCCGACCGGTGGGGACACGAGGTGCGTGACGTCTGCGCCAAGACGGTGTGGGCCGAGGTTCCCTGCCCGTGACGCGGCCCCCGGTCAGTCGCCGAACATCCCCCGCAGCAGCTCCCGCACCCCCGCGCGCAGGGCGTCCGGGCCCGGCAGATCGGCGTGGAACGACCCGGCCGCGCAGGAGAACATCACGCCGTCGGCCCAGGCCACCAGCGACAGCGCCTGCCGGGCCGGATCGGGCGAGCCGAGGCCGGCCACCAGCGCGGTGGCCGCCTCCCGGAACCGCGCGCCGGCCGCGTCGAAGTGGGCGCGCAGCTCCGGCCGGCGGGTCGCCTCCAGCGCCAGCTCGTAACGCGCGATCAGCAGGTCGCGGTTGCCCGTCAGGGAGCGGTGGACGGCGAGCGCCAGGGCGTCGACCAGCTGGTCCCGGCCGCCGCGGGGGTCCGGCATCTCCGCCACGGCGAGGACCTGCGCCTCCCGCTCGGCCAGCCGCAGGACCGCCAGCTCCAGCAGCGCCAGGCGGGTCCGGGCGACGTTCGAGGTGGAGCCGTGCGGCAGCCCGGCCGCCTCGTCCACCGCCCGGTGGGTCAGTCCGCGCATGCCGCGCCCGGCGAGCAGGGCGAGAGCGGTGTCGGCGACGAGGACGGAACGGGAGGTCGGTGCTGGCATGCCCCCAACCTACCGTCGGTACTACGGCCGTAGTATCTTCGGCTCCACGGACACTACGGGTGTAGTGCCCGGCTCCGGAGGAGGAGACGCCATGTCAGCCGTGCCCCGCCCCTCGTGGTCATCGCAGGTCGTCGTCGTGGGAGGCGGCATCGGGGGCCTGACCGCGGCCGTCGCGCTCCGGCAGGCCGGGCGGGAGGTCGTCGTCCTGGAACGCGCGCCGTCTCTGGAACCGGTCGGCGCCGCCATCTCCCTCGCCCCCAACGCCCTGCGCGCGCTGGACGTGCTGGGCGTCGGGGACGAGGTCCGCTCCCGGGCCGCCCGGGTGAGGGAGGGCGGGATGCGCACCCCGTCCGGGCGGTGGCTCGCGCGGACGGACGCGGCCGGGATCACCGAGCGCTTCGGCGACCCGCTGCTCCTGCTGCCCCGCTCCACGCTGGTCGACGTCCTCACCGCCCGCCTCCCCGCAGGCGCCGTCCGCACCGGCTGCCGGGCCGCCGTCGCCGACCCGGGAGACCACGGGCGGCCGGCCAGGGTCACCACCCCGGACGGGGAGCTCGCCGCCGGTCTGGTGGTCGGCGCCGACGGCATCCACTCGCCGGCCCGCGGCGTCCTCTTCCCCGAGCACCCCGGCGTCGTGTACTCCGGCTTCACCACCTGGCGGGTCATGGTCCCGGCACCCGCCGTGGAGATCGTCTCGCACGAGACCTGGGGGCCCGGGCGGCTGTGGGGCACGCACCGCCTCACGGACGGAAGGATCTACGCGTACGCCGCGGCCATGACCCCGGCGGGCGGGAAGGCGGCCGACGACGAGAAGGCCGAGCTGCTGCGCCTGTTCGGCCACTGGCACGAGCCGGTCCCGTCCGTCCTCGCCGCGATCCGGCCGCAGGACGTCCTGCGGCACGACGTCCACCACGTCGCCCCGCCGCTGCCCGCCTACCACCGGGGGAGGGTCGCCCTGGTCGGCGACGCGGCGCACGCCATGCCGCCGACGCTGGGACAGGGCGGCAACCAGGCGATCGAGGACGCCGTCGTCCTCGCCCACCACGCCGAGGACCTGCCCGCCTACACCGCGGCCCGACTGCCCCGGACGTCGGCGCTGGTGACCAGGTCGGTCCGCACCTCACGGCTCGGCATGACCCGCAACCGGCCCGCCGCCGCCCTGCGCAACGCCGCGGTCGCCGCCCTCTCGCGCACCGGCCCCGCCTTCTTCCTGCGCGGCCTCGACGGCATCGCCGACTGGCGGCCCCCGCAGAGTGAGCGACGGACCGAATAGCCCCCATGGGGCTGCTTCGCGAGGTCATCGAGCGGAACGGTGCTTCGGTGTTCGTGCGTCGTTTCCCGACGGTTGCCCGGGCCGCTCAGGGGCCGACCGGGTCCGGCGCATGCGTTCCCGGCGTTCTCCCAGGCCGAGAACGCATGCGCCGGCGCATCAGATGGTCGGGGTGTCGTCAACAACCGGCTTGTGAATCTCGACGACCGGCTTCCACCCCGTGGAGAACTCGATGAAGTCCGCACGGGTGGGGTAGGTGTCGATCGCGCGACGGTCACGCTTGGGGCTGTCGCTCGCCTTGCGTCCCCGGGGCATCTGCTCCTCGAAGATGTCGACCTTCACGTCGGGAACCTCCTTGAGGCCCTGGCGCCAGATCTGAACGACGTCGGCACCGAACGCCTGCCGGACCGCAGCGTAGAGGGCCGTGAGAGCGCCCTTGTCCCCGCCGGGAACAAAAAGCGCCAGGTCCAGCACGACACCGGCGGACTGGAGGACCTCGATGGTCACCGGGCCGTTCTCGTCGGCCACGTAGATTCCGGCTTCGTTCTCGTCGTCGGGAAGGCAGCAGACCTCTTCCTGGAATACGGTCCTCGCCGTGATCGAACCGCCCTCGAAAGCCTCACCGGGCTTGGTCAGAAAAGCAGGGACATAGCAGTCGGGAAGCTTGAGTTCCGCCGTGTCGGCGGAAACGAAGAGCTTGTCCTTCACGCCGAGCTTCGTCACCTCTTCCAGCGAGAGGCGGCGAGCGGCGATCTTCTCCGTGTTCACGATTTCCCTTTCAGGTTGCACTGTCCCTCCGGACGAGGACGCTACCACGAAACCCCGAGGTCAACTGCCCGGTGATCTCTGGGTAGATGACCCCCGGCGGCCTGCGCGGGAGGAGGTCGGAGCGAGTGCCACCCGGTAGGGAACAGCTTACGGTGGATATCGCCCATACCGCCTTCGGGAAGGCGGCGGCGGGGTAAGGCAGACCATTCGTCGTGCGTCTCGAAGAGCGCAGCGGAAATCCACCGGATCGTTCGACACCCAGCAACGGAGTCCCCCGCCTGCGACATCTGGATGGAGCGCGAACCGGAAGTCGCGTACCACCGCGACTTCTTCGTGCGCGGCTTCGACGGCATCGCCGACTGTCGCCCGCCGCAGGGCGGTCGCCGGGCCACCGGCAGCGTGAACCGACCGGCCGTGCGGAGAACGCCCTGCCCTTCAGCGCGCCTCCGCGAGCAGCACCACTTCTCCTTCGGGCTCCCGCCGTGGGCACCGGTGCCGCGTCCGGGACCGCCGGGTACCCTCGACGCATCGTCAACGCGGCCCGACGGGCTTCCGCTCCGCTCCGGCGGGGTCTCGAAGGACACGCCCCCACCCGCACGAGTCTCTTCGTGCTGCCCTGGGGAAGTCCTTGCTGTTCCGCGCGTCCGCGAAAACCGTTGCCGCCATGTCGCTCGACGGCTCCTTGTTCCTGCACCTCACCGACCAGTTCGCCCACGCCCACGGCTACCGTCCCGGCGCCTCGGAGGCGCGCTCCTGGGAGCGCAGCATCCCCGTCCTGGCCGCCGCGCTCAACGACGCGGGCCTGGGCGACGTCGAGGTCATGCTGGAGTACGCGCTCCCGCTGAACAGCAGGCGCGCCGACGCCGTACTCGCCGGGGTGCACCCCGTGACCGGGGAACCGTCGTACGTCGTCGTGGAGTTGAAGCAGTGGAGCCAGGCCGAGCCCCACGAGGACGACCCGGCGCTGTGTCACGTCGACGCGTACGCGCGACCCGTCCTCAACCCGATCGAGCAGGTCCGCCGCTACTGCGAGTACCTCGTCAACTTCAACGGCGCCCTCGCCGAGGCGCCGGAGCGGATCACCGGAGTGGCGTTCCTGCACAACGCCACCGAGTTCGGAGCGAGCGGCCTGCGCGCCGTCGAGTCCGACGACCGGGGCCTGCTCTTCACCGGTGAACGTCGGGGCGAGTTCATCGACCACCTCCGCTCGCGCCTCAGCACCACGCACCCCGGCGCCCGGGCCGCGGACGACCTGCTCGCTGGAAGGACGGTCCCTTCACGCCAGTTGATGGCGGTGGCCGCGCAGGAGGTGCGTGAGCGCGAGCAGTTCGTGCTGCTGGACGAGCAGCAGGTCGCCTACCGCCTCGTCCTCAACGCGGTCCGCCGGGCGAAGCAGTCGGACCACAAGGAGGTCGTGGTCGTCACCGGCGGCCCCGGCACGGGCAAGAGCGTCATCGCGCTCTCCCTCCTCGGCGAGCTGTACCGGCAGGGCGTCCCCGCCCTGCACGCCACCGGGTCGCAGTCGTTCACCAAGACGATGCGCAAGGTCGCAGGCGCGCGCAAGCGGGAGGTCCAGGACCTCTTCAAGTACTTCAACAGCTTCATGACCGCCGAGAAGAACACCCTCGACGTCCTCCTGTGCGACGAGGCCCACCGCATCCGCGAGACCTCCGCCAACCGCTACACCCCCGCCGCCCACCGCACCGGCCGCCCGCAGATCGACGAACTGATCGACGTCGCCCGGGTGCCCGTCTTCCTCCTCGACGAGCACCAGGTGGTCCGCCCCGGGGAGACGGGCACCGTCGCCGACATCCAGGAGGCCGCTGCCCGCAAGGGACTGACCTGCCACGTCGTCTCCCTGGACAGCCAGTTCCGGTGCGGCGGCAGTGACGCCTACCTGCGCTGGGTGGTGCGGCTCCTCGGCCTGGAGCCGGGCGGCCCGGTCGTCTGGGAACCCGACGACCGGATGCGTCTGCTGGTCGCCGACAGCCCGCAGGAGATGGAGGACTTCCTCGAGGCCCGCCGCGCCGAGGGCTACGGCGCCCGGATGTCCGCCGGCTACTGCTGGCGCTGGTCCCCGGAACCCAGGCCGGGCGACCCGCTCCCCGCCGACGTGGTGATCGGGGACTGGGCCCGCCCCTGGAACCTGCGCGGCGACCGCTCCGTCTCCGGCGCGCCCCCGGCCGCCCTGTGGGCCACCGACCCCGCCGGCTTCGGGCAGGTCGGCTGCGTCTACACCGCGCAGGGCTTCGAGTACGACTGGTCCGGCGTCATCATCGGCCCCGACCTGCTCTGGCGCGGCGACCGCTGGATCACCGACCGCACGGCCTCCAAGGACCCGGTCTTCACGAAGGCACCCTCCGACGCCGACGTGGACCGCCTGATCCGCAACACCTACAAGGTCCTGCTGACCCGAGGCATGGTCGGCACCGTCGTGTACTCCACCGACCCGGAGACCCGGGAGAAGCTGCGCGAACTGGCGGGCGCCCTCCCTGAGCGGGAACCCACCGTGCTCTGAACGGGTTGGTGGACCACCGCCCGTCGCGCGACGGCCCTGACGCCCCGGTGCCGCTCAGACGCGGTCGGAGACCCCGGGAGCCGCGGCGGGTTCGCGGGCGTCGGAGACGGAGAGGGCGGCCGGCACGGTGGGGAAGAGGGGGATCACCGTCTCGAGGCCGAGCATGTGCCATATCTGCTGGTAGTGGCTGTTGAAGGCGGCAAGGTACAGCGTGCCGGAGCGGGCCTGCGTCGTGCGTGACAGCGTGATCAGCATGGTGACGCCGGAGGAGTCGAGGTACTCCGTCCCGGAGGCGTCCACCACCAGGGTGGTCAAGCCGCGCTGCACCAGGTCCTCGCACTGCGCGCCGACGGCGGAGGCGTTGTCGAAGTCCACCTGCTGCGGCAGCCGCACGACCGCCGTGTTCTCGCCCTGCACCTGCACGGTCAGCATGAGGTACCCGGTACTCCCGTCTCTTCCCGACATCCACTGTCACGCCCCACCGGGCATGGTCCTACGTCTTCCCGCCGGGCCGCCGCCACACCTCCTGTCACACGGTCGGACGACGGACCGGAAAGTATGAGGTCACGGCAGCTCGGTGTGGAGGCGCACCGTGGTGCCCTCGTCCGGCGAGGAGCGGATCTCGACGAGATCCGTGAGCTGGTGGACGAGCCACAGCCCGCGGCCACCGTTCTGGCGGGCGTTCGGCCGCAACCGCCCGGTCAGCGGGTTCTCGATGTACCCGGCGTCCCGGAACTCGCACACGAGGCGGTCGTCCTCGCTCCAGGTGCGCAGCACCCCCTGGCCGCCGCCGTGCCGGATGCTGTTGGTCGCCACCTCCGTCGCGGCCAGGTGCAGCTCGCGAAGCCGCGAACCGCTCAGACCGTGCTCCTCGGCGCAGGCGGTGATCTTCCCCCGCAGGGCGAGCAGGTCACCGCTGGTGTAGGCGAACTCCTCGTACGGATCGCACGGGCGGGTCAGCGGAACGAAGGGGTACGACGCCTGCGCGTCGTAGTCCTCGCAGGGCGTCGTCCTGCCGTCCCTGCGCATCTCGGGATGGCACCGGGCCATGTCCCGCAGGCCGCTCTCGTCGTGGGCGACGTCGTAGGGGCACAGCAGCCACCAGGCCGGGCCCTGCGCGAAGGCCTTGTTGAGCAGCCACTCGTGGTAGTGCAGCTCCGCGGCCTCGGCGGGGCTGCGGACCTGGGCCCAGGGGGATTCGCCGATCCCGCGGACCGGCCGTCCCTCCTCGACGTGTCTTTGGATCCATCCCTGCCAGGAGTCGATGAGCCGGCCCGGACGGCGCGCCACCCGGCTCGTGTCGACGTAGCGCACGGCCTCGTCCTCGCGGATCTCCGCGCGCAGCAGGGACGCCTTGTCCTCCGGGACGGCCACCACGACGGCCTCGCCGCCCTCGAGCGCGTCCTCGATGAAACCCAGTGTGCCCTGGACGAACTCGTCCCCTCCGGCGTACGGGTAGAGCTCGTGCCGATAACCGCCCGGCGTGGTGGTGGTCTGCTGGAGGGAGGTGGTCATGGCGCCATCACCACCGGAATGTCGGGGACCGCGAAGCCGGACAGCTTCCAGGCTAGTCGCACGGTCTCGTTCGCCCCTTCCAGGATCACCTTCCGCTCCGGAAGGTGCCGGGCCGCGTCGGCCAGGGCCCTCATCCCGGCGGCGTCGAAGAACTCCAGGGCGTGACAGCGCAGACGCACCGTCGCCGCGTGCGCCAGGAGGGTGCACAGGACGGTGCCGAAGAGCAGCGCGCCGTCGCTGTCGACGATCCCGTCCACCGCCCATCCCTTCCGGCCCGCCCGATACACCCGGAATGCCGTTGACGCTGGACGGCTGCCCAGATGGTGGGGGTGCACGCACGCGATCTGGTCGAGCGTGGAGGGATCCCAGTCCGCGCCGCTGTAGGCACAGACCACCAGGGCCCCGGTGTCGGCCGCGAACTCCTCGAGCTCCAGTTCGCTGCGCAGCAGATCACCCGCCGGCTTCGCGGGGGAGGCGGGCCGGACGTGGTGCAGCACCCGGAGCGAGCGGAAACCCTCACGGCCGGCGTTGGCGGCCTCGCGGCGCACCGCGGCGAGCAGGGAGACGTCCAGCCGGGCCGGGTCGAGGACGAGCTGCGCGAACTCGCTCCCGCGGGGCTGGAGGCCGGGACCGACGATCAGCACCTTGTCACCGTGCAGCGCCCCGTCCGCGACGAAGGCCCTGCTGCGGTCGATGACGTCCTCGGTGCGGTCCAGCACCTGGCAGACGTGGTCACCTGTGTCGACCTCGTCCAGGGTCGTCAGGGTGCGCGGCGCTCTCACTGCTCCTCCCTCGGTTCCGCGTCTCACTCTACTGACATCCGCGCCGCCGCACGCGCGGCCCGTCCGGGGGCCGGGCGTGCGGGAGCACGGTCCCCGCGCGGGCGGGTGCGGCAGCCCCGCCCGGAGCGCCTTGCCTGGTCCCCGGGACAGGAGGATCGTGGAAGAGGGGCCGACGGTTGGGCCGGAACACGGCAACCGCGCCGTCGCGTGGCGGACCCGCCAGGACCCGAACACGATCCCGAGCCTTGCCGCACGAACGGCGCACATCCGCACATCGGACAGCGCACGAAGTGGAGAAGGCGATGAACGGGCCTGTGAGCGGACCCTTCGGAGGACAGCCGGAGCGGGCCGAAGCACGAGGGAACGAGCCGACGTACACCGGCCGCTACGTGGTCCTGCTGGACCAGGCCGAGGCGCGCCAGGGCATGGAGGGCCTGCGTTCCGCGGTCGGCGTGCAGAGCGTGGAGACGGTGTCGGGAGCGGACCCGGGCGAGGCCACGGAGGTGCTGGCGGCGTCCGGCGCCTCGGTGCTCTTCGACAACCTCGGGGTCGCCGTCGTCGACACCGACCCCGACCAGCGGCATGCGCTGGTGACCGCCGCCGAGACCAGTTCCTCGGTCGTCGCGGCGGAGCCCGAGCGGTACGTGTACGCGCTGATGATCACCGAGGCGGAACGCACGGTGACGCACTCCTACCCGGCCTACCGCAGCGACGACGACCAGATCGCCCGCCAGGCCAGGGCGGAGGTGACCGCGCACCGCGGCCCCACCTGGGACGAGACGACCTGCACCTGGGGTCTGCAGGCCATCCGGGCCAACTTCTCCACCCTGACCGGACGCGACGTCAAGGTCTGCGTCCTGGACACCGGGGTGGACACCGGCCACCCGGACCTCGCCGGCTGCCTGGAGGAGACCGCGTCCTTCGTCGAGGGCGAGGCCGTCGAGGACGGCAACGGCCACGGCACGCACTGCATCGGCACCGTCGCCGGCCCGGCCGACCCGGCGGACGCGCCCCGCTACGGCGTCGCCGGTGACGCCCGCGTGCTGGCGGGCAAGGTGCTCAGCAACCGCGGATCCGGGACCGACGGCCAGATCCTGGCCGGGATGTCCTGGGCCGTGTCGCAGGGCGCGAAGGTGATCTCCATGTCGCTCGGAGCGTCCGTCGAGCCCGGCGAGCTCTTCCCGCAGACCTACGAGCAGGTCGCCAGGCGCGCCCTGCGCCTGGGCACCGTGATGGTCGCGGCCGCCGGGAACGAGAGCAGGCGCCCAGGAGTGGTCAGGCCGGTCGGACGGCCCGCGAACTGCCCCTCGATCCTCGCCGTCGCCGCGCTGAACAAGGACCTGGCCACCGCGTTCTTCTCCTGCGGCGCGATCAACGGGGAAGGCGGCGAGGTGAACGTCGCCGCACCGGGTGTCGGCATCTTCTCGGCCGCGCCCGGCAGCTCCTACCAGTCGCTGATGGGCACCAGCATGGCCACGCCGCACGTCGCCGGCGCCCTGGCGCTGTACGCCGAGGCGGACCCGGAGATGGCGGCGGACGCCCTGCGCGACCGGATGCTGGCCGGGGCCTACCCGCTGCCGCAGCTCGCCGAGGACGTCGGATCCGGGCTGCTCCAGGTCCCGTGAGCGAGCCGGACGCGCCCAGGACCGTCGGGGTCGTCCTGGCGGTCGACCCCGACCGGTTCGACGAGGTCGTGGAGGCCCTGCGGCGGGCCGGGCTGCGCGTGACGGCCGAACAGCCGCTGCTCGGCTCCCTGTCGGGGACCCTGTCGGAGGACCGGCTCCCCGCACTGGCCGCCGTCGACGGCGTGCTGGCGGTCGACCGCGACCGCACCGTCACCCTCCCGGAGCCCGGCTCGCCCCTGCAGTGACCGCCGCACGACGCACACTGCACGGCGCACGACGCACGACGCACGACGGCGGCGCCCGCCCCTGCTCGGGAGAGGGGCGGGCGCCGCCGTGCGGTGCGGGCCCGGCCTTGGTGCGGGCCGGACGTGGTGCCGTTCGGACCGTGGCGTGGGTCAGGCCGCGTGGTGTCGGGCCGCGTGGGCGGTCAGACGGTGGTGGAGGAGGCGGCCGCGGGGGCCGCTTCGCCCGCCCGGCCGTCGGCCTCCGGGGCCTCGGCCTCGTCCAGGGCGACGTCCTTGGTCTCCTTGCCGAGGAGCAGCGCGATCAGCGTCAGCACGCCCATGGCGGAGAGGTAGACACCCACCAGCCACGGCGAGCCGTCACCGGCCTCCCACAGGGCGACGGCGATGAACGGGGCGACCGCAGCCCCGAGGATCGAGCTCACGTTGTAGGAGATGCCGGAGCCGGTGTAGCGCACGCTGGTCGGGAACAGCTCGGGCAGCAGCGCGCCCATCGGGCCGAAGGTCATGCCCATCAGCGTGAAGCCCAGCACCAGCCACAGCACCACGCCCAGGGTGCCCAGACCGATCAGCGGGACCCAGACCAGACCGAAGACGACGATGCAGGCCGTCACGCCGATCAGCGTGCGACGCCGCCCGTACTTGTCGGCCAGCGGGCCGGAGACCAGCGTGAAGACGGCGAAGAAGAGCACGCCGAAGATCAGCATCAGCACGAAGGTGGTGTAGCCGTACCCGAGGCCCGGGACGGCGGCGTCCGTCGGGGTGCGGCCGAAGCTCAGCGAGAAGGTCGTCATCAGGTAGAAGAGGACGTACGTCGCCAGCATGAAGAAGGTGCCCAGCACCAGTTGCTTCCAGTGGCCCCGGAAGACGGTGGCCAGCGGCAGCTTGCGGACCAGGCCGGCCTCGCGGGTGCGGGTGAACACGGGGGCCTCGACCAGCCGCATCCGCACCCACAGGCCGATCGCGACCATCACCGCGGAGAACAGGAACGGGATCCGCCAGCCCCAGTCGAGGAACGCCTCGGAGGGCTGCGAGGGGTCGGCTCCGGCCGCGGACGGCAGCAGCGCGCCGATGACGAGGAAGAGACCGTTGCCGATGATGAAGCCCAGCGGGGCGCCCAGCTGCGGGAAGGTGCCGAAGAGGGCGCGCTTGCCCTTGGGGGCGTTCTCGGTGGCGATCAGCGCGGCGCCGCTCCACTCGCCGCCCAGCGCGAAGCCCTGCGCCAGCCGCATCACCACGAGGAGCGCGGTGGCGACCCAGCCGGCCTGCGCGTAGGTCGGCAGCACACCGATCAGGAAGGTCGCGATGCCCATGGTGAGCAGCGAGGCCACCAGGGTCCCCTTGCGGCCGAGCCGGTCGCCGAGGTGACCGAAGACCATCGCGCCGATCGGGCGGGCCACCATCGCCGCGCCGAAGACGGCGAAGGAGGAGAGCAGCGCGGTCGTCGGGTCGTCGCTCGGGAAGAAGAGCGTGGGGAACACCAGGACGGCGGCCGTGGCGTAGATGTAGAAGTCGTAGAACTCGATCGTGGTGCCGATGAGGCTGGCCACGAGGACGCGCGACCGCGGGTTGACCGGTGTCGGCGCGGAGCCTGTGGATGCGGGTGCTGGTTCGGTCATGTCGTTCACGGGTCTTTCGCACGAGGGGAAGGCCGCCGGCGCCGTCGTCGGCGGCCCGCGCGACGGAACGCGTCGTTCCGGAAGAAGGACGTGTACCGCGCTGTCCAGGCACGATCTCATGATCGTCTCACTTCCCGGCAAAGATGTCTCGCTCCGTGAGACGCCGGGGTCGCGGCCGGACCAGTGACGGAAGGACCGCCACGGGGCCCTTCGGCCGTCACGCGGCGGGATGGGAGGATGAGCCCGTGACTCTCCCGACCTCCGTGGACGTCCTCGTCGTCGGCGCCGGCCCGGCCGGTTCCTCGGCCGCCGCCTGGCTGGCCCGCGCCGGCAAGGACGTCCTGCTCACCGACGCGGCGACCTTCCCCCGTGACAAGACCTGCGGCGACGGCCTCACCCCGCGGGCCGTCGCCGAGCTGGTCCGGCTCGGGCTGGAGGACTGGCTGCGCACCCACACCGTCAACCAGGGCCTGCGCGCGCACGGCTTCGGACAGACGCTGCTGCTGCGCTGGCCCGGCGGCTCCCTGCCCGACTGGGGCTCCGCCGTCCCGCGCACCGAGCTCGACGACCACCTGCGCACGGTGGCCATGAAGAGCGGCGCGGCGGCCCAGGACGGCGTCCGCGCGCTGGACGCCGTAATGGAGGGCGGGCGCGTCCGCGGCGTGCGGTTCCGGGTCGGCAAGGGGGACGACGCGCCGGTCGAGACGGTGCTCTGCCGCCGCCTGGTCGTCGCCGACGGTGTGCGCTCGCCGCTGGGCAAGGCCCTCGGCCGCGAGTGGCACCGCGACACCGTGTACGGCGTGGCGGGCCGCTCCTACGTCGCCTCCGACCGCTCCGACGACCCGTGGATCAGCAGCCACCTCGAACTGCGCGACGAGAACGGCGCGGCCCTCGCCGGCTACGGGTGGATCTTCCCCCTCGGCAACGGCGAGGTGAACCTGGGCGCCGGCACCCTCGCCACCGCGAAGCGGCCGGCCGACGTGGCCATCAAGCCGCTGATGCGCCACTACGCCGAGCAGTGCCGGGAGGACTTCGCCCTGCGCGGCGAACTGCGCGCCCAGACCTCCGCCCTGCTGCCGATGGGCGGCGCGGTCTCCGGCGTCGCCGGACCCAACTGGGCGCTGATCGGCGACGCCGCCGGCTGCGTCAACCCGCTCAACGGCGAGGGCATCGACTACGGCCTGGAGACCGGCAGGCTGGTCGCCGGGATCATGGAGGAGCACGACGACCTGTCCGTGGTCTGGCCCGAGGTCCTGCGCGGCCACTACGGCGAGGCGTTCTCCGTCGCCCGCCGCCTGGCCGGCCTGGTGACCGTGCCGCGCCTGCTGCCGGCCCTCGGCCCGGTGGGCATGCGCTCCCAGCTGCTGATGCGGCTCGCCCTGCGGTGGATGGGCAACCTGGTCACCGACGAGGACCGCGACGCGGCGGGCCGCGTCTGGCGCTGGGCGGGGCGCCGTTCGATTTCCCTGGACCACCGCAAGCCGTTCGCGTAGGCCTGTCCGCCGGACAGGCACCGGCCCGGGGCGGCGGCGGTGCCGGCCGTCCCCCGATCGAGGGCCATGTCGGATTTCTGCCAGCCCCGCCCCTTGCGATGCCGGATGCTGGAGGCATGCGGAACGGAATGCATCTGGACGTGGAGCACTGTGTGCGGGCCGTGCG
This sequence comes from Streptomyces fragilis, assembly GCF_003112515.1. Taxonomy (GTDB): domain Bacteria; phylum Actinomycetota; class Actinomycetes; order Streptomycetales; family Streptomycetaceae; genus Streptomyces; species Streptomyces fragilis. The sequence continues at coordinate 1,061,297 of NZ_BEVZ01000002.1, forward strand.
GTCGAGGGACGCGCGGTTCGACGGGTGGTTCTTCACGGCCGTGCTCAGCACCGGGATCTACTGCCGGCCGAGCTGCCCGGCCATGACGCCCAAGCCCGAGAACATGGTCTTCCACCCCAGCGCGGCCGCCTGCCAGCAGGCCGGCTTCCGCGCCTGCAAGCGCTGCCGGCCCGACACCACGCCCGGATCGCCGGAGTGGAACGAGCGGGACGACGTCGTCGCGCGGGCCATGCGGCTGATCGCCGACGGCGTGGTGGACCGCGAGGGAGTGCCGGGACTGGCCTCCCGGCTCGGGTACAGCACGCGGCAGATCGAACGGCAGCTGCTGGCCACGCTCGGCGCGGGCCCGCTGGCCCTGGCGCGGGCTCAGCGGGCCCAGACCGCCCGGATGCTGATCGAGACGACCGCGCTGAACATGGCGGACGTCGCCTTCGCCGCCGGCTTCTCCTCGGTGCGCAGCTTCAACGAGACCGTGCGCGAGGTGTACGCCCTCACCCCGGGGCAGCTGCGGGACAAGGCCGCCCCCGCCGAGGGCGCGACCGGCGGCACCCTGTCGCTGCGGCTGCCGTTCCGCGCGCCGCTCAACCCGGACAACCTCTTCGGCCACCTCGCCGCCACCGCCGTGCCCGGCGTGGAGGAGTGGCGGGACGGCGCCTACCGCCGCACGCTGCGGCTGCCGCACGGGCACGGCGTGGTCTCCCTCGCCCCGAGGCCGGACCACGTCGCCTGCCGGCTCACCCTGACCGACCTGCGCGACCTCACGGTCGCCATCAGCCGCTGCCGCCGCCTGCTGGACCTCGACGCCGACCCCGTCGCCGTCGACGACCAGTTGCGCGCCGACCCGGTGCTGCAGCCCTACGTCGACAAGGCGCCCGGGCGGCGGGTGCCCCGCACGGTGGACGAGGCCGAGTTCGCGGTCCGGGCGGTGCTGGGGCAGCAGGTGTCCACCGCGGCGGCCCGCACGCACGCCGCCCGGCTGGTGGCCGCGCACGGGGAGGGCGTCGACGACCCCGAGGGCGGGCTCACCCACCTCTTCCCGTCGCCCGAGGCGCTGGCCGCCCTCGACCCCGAGTCGCTCGCCATGCCGCGCAGCCGGCGCGGGACCCTGACCACCCTGGTGGGACGGCTGGCCGACGGGACGCTCAGGCTCGGCGTGGAGAGCGACTGGCCCGAGACGCGGGCGCGGCTGCTGGAACTGCCGGGCTTCGGGCCCTGGACGGTCGACGTCATCGCGATGCGGGCGCTCGGCGACCCCGACGCCTTCCTGCCCACCGACCTCGGCATCCGGCGCGCGGCGCGGGAGCTGGGGCTGCCGTCCACCCCCGCCGCGCTCACCGCACGCGCCGAGGCGTGGCGTCCGTGGCGGGCGTACGCGGTGCAGTACCTCTGGGCGACCGAGAGCCACCCGATCAACTTCCTTCCGGTGTGAAGGACTTCGAGGGATGAGAGTGATGAAGCAGCACACTGTGGCGGACAGCCCCTACGGCGACCTGACGCTGGTCGCCGAGGACGGCGTCCTGTGCGGGCTCTACATGACGGAGCACCGGCACCGCCCGCTCGAGGAGACCTTCGGCGCGCGGGTGACCGCCGACGAGGGTCCCTTCCCCGCGGTGGTGGAGCAGCTCGAGGCGTACTTCGCGGGCGAGCTGCGGGAGTTCGACCTGCCGCTGCGGATGAACGGGACCGCCTTCCAGCGGTCCGTGTGGGAGCGGCTGCTGGCCATCCCGTACGGCGAGACGCGCTCCTACGGGCAGCTCGCCGCCGAGCTGGGCAGCCCCGGCGCCTCCCGGGCCGTCGGGCTCGCCAACGGGCGCAACCCGGTGAGCATCATCGTGCCCTGCCACCGGGTGATCGGAGCGGGCGGCTCGCTCACCGGCTACGGCGGCGGCCTGGAACGCAAGCAGCGGCTGCTGGAGTTCGAACGCTCCGGCGCGGGTGCCGCCGAGCCGTCCGCCGCGGGTGTCCTGTTCTGACCGGTTCCGTCGGGCAGCTGTCGACCTTGATCACCTGTACCTGCAACGGCGGCACCAACCAGCAGTCGACCCGGGGCGGTTGAGCCAGCGGTCCGGGCCCGGGCCCTGACGGGGCCCGGCCGCCCGGTCAGGGCGGTCAGGCGGCCAGGTCCCGCAGCAGGCGGGGCAGGGCGGTGCCGATGGGTTCGCGGATCACCTCGTCCGCGAGCTCGTCGTACGGCGTCTCCTCCGCGTTGACGATCACCAGCCGCGCCCCGTGGTCGACGGCAACCCCGGCGAAACCGGCGGCGGGGTGCACCTGGAGGCTGGTGCCCACGGCGACGAAGACCTCGCAGGCCTTGGCGATCGCCAGCGCCTGGCTCAGCACCTCGGTGTCCAGGCGCTCGCCGAACATCACGGTCGTCGGCTTCAGGACACCCCCGCAGGCCGGACAGCGCGGGTCCTCCTCGCCGGCGTCCAGCCGGGCCAGCGCCTCGGACATCGGGCCGCGGGCGTGGCAGCGGACGCAGACGACGGAGCGCACGGAGCCGTGGAGCTCGAGGACCTTGCGGTCCGGCATCCCGGCCTTCTGGTGCAGTCCGTCGATGTTCTGGGTGAGCACCCGGACCGGCACGCCGGACCGCTCCAGCTCGGTCACCGCCCGGTGCGCGGCGTTCGGCTCGGCGTCGAGGAGCCCCGACGTGCGGCGCATCCGCCAGGAACGGCGCCGGATCTCCGGATCGTTCACGTAGTACTCGTAGGTGACCAGCTTCTCCGCGTCCGGGTCCTGCCGCCACACGCCGTTGGGCCCCCGGTAGTCGGGGATGCCGGAGTCGGTGGAGATCCCGGCGCCGCTGAGGACGGCGACCAGCGGCTTGGAGGAACGGCTGGGGGAGGGCGTGGACGTGGTCATGCGCCCGAGAGTAGGTCCGGACGGCGGGACGCCGCGAACCCTTATCGCGCCCGCTGCCCGCTGCCCGCCGCCCGCACGGTCGTGCACCGCACGGGCGCCGGAGGGGGGAGACGGCTGCGTCAGACGGCCGCGGCCGCCGCACGCAGGGCGGCCGCGGCACCGTGGGGGACGGGGTCGCCGTGCCCGAAGACCGCCGTCTCGGCCTCCAGCCCGGCGAGCCGGCGCAGCGACCCGACGGCCCGGGCACGGTCGGTGTTGAAGACGCCCAGCATGGTCCGGCCGACGTTGGCGACCGCGTCCCCGGTGAACAGCACCCGCGGCCCGGGCAGGTGGAGCGCGATCGACCCGTCCGTGTGCCCGGGCACCGCCACCACCACCGCCCCGCCGCCGAACTCCAGCACGTCGCCGTCCTCCACCTTACGATCCACCCGGCACGGCGGGGCCGGGGGCAGGGGCGGAAGGGACTCCCGGATCGGCACCTCGAACGCCTCGAGCACCGGCGGCGCCCCGACCGCCTCGCCGCGGATCACCGGCGCCTCCAGCCGGTGGGCCACCACCTCCGCACCGTGCCGGGCGGCCAGTTCGGCGGCCGCGCCCGTGTGGTCCTCGTGCCAGTGCGTCAGCACGATCCGCCGCAGGCGGCCGTCCAGGACCTCCTCGATCCGCGCGGCGCAGTCGGCCGTCCCGGTGTCGACCAGGGTCAGGTCGTCGCCGTCCCGCCACAGATAGGCGGCCCCCACCGGGAAGCGGAGCATGCGCAGCGTCGGCAGAACCTCGATGACGTCCATGCCCCCAGCCTGCACGGCCGGCCCGGCGGGCGCGCAGGCGTTCGCCGACAGCTCACCGGGGAACCTGGTCAGGCCCCCGCCGCGGGTTCGCGGGACGGCCGGTCGACGCGGCGACCGTTCTCCAGCTCGGCCGGGCCGGAGCCGTCGGCGAGGACGTCCAGGGCGGCCGTCACCCGGTGCAGGAGGGAGCCGAGCAGGTACCGGGGCAGTTCCTCGCGGGGTACGAAGCGCCAGGACAGCAGCTCCTCCTCCTGCAGACGCACCGCGGCGACGGACTCCTCGTCCAGCACGCCGCCGTCGTACAGGTACACCACGATCGGCGGGCGGACGGCGGCCTGGACCCAGTCCACGGCGAGCAGACGCCCCGGCGGCACGTCCAGGCCGATCTCCTCGGCGGTCTCCCGCCGGGCGCCCTGGCGAGGCGTCTCGCCGTCGTCGGACTCCACCGTGCCACCGGGCAGCACCCAGCCCTCGCGGTAGTTGGGCTCGACCAGCAGCACCCGGCCCTCGGCGTCACGGAACAGGGTGGCGGCGCCGCACAGGATGCGGGGCAGGCCGGCGATGTAGGCGGCGTACGCCTCGTCGGGGGAGGTCACGCGGGTCAGCCTAGCGAGAGCGGTGCGTGGCCATGGCGGTCGCGGGCGGACGCGTCCTAAGGTCGCTGCGACGGGTGGCCGGAGAGCGGAGGCGTTGTGGTGGAGAAGGCCCGGCGGGTGCTGATCGCCGCGGACAAGTTCAAGGGATCGCTCACCGCGGTCCAGGTGGCCGAACGGGTCACGGCGGGGCTGCGGCGGGTGGCGCCGGACGTCGGCGTGGCCCCGCTGCCGGTCGCCGACGGCGGCGACGGGACGGTGGACGCGGCGGTGGCCGCCGGGTTCACCCGGCACCGGGCGCGGGTGACCGGTCCCGTGGGGGAGCAGGTCGGCGCGGCCTTCGCGGTGCGGGCGGACACCGCCGTGGTGGAGATGGCGGAGGCGAGCGGACTGCAGCGGCTGCCGGGCGGGGTCCTCGCACCGCTCACCGCGACCACCCGCGGCTCGGGGGAGCTGCTGCGGGCCGCGCTGGACGCGGGGGCACGGACGGTGGTGTTCGGCGTGGGCGGGAGCGCGACCACGGACGGCGGCGCGGGCATGCTGGCCGCGCTCGGGGCGCGGTTCCTGGACGCGGACGGGCGGGAGCTGCCGCCCGGGGGAGGGGCGCTCGGGGCACTGGCGTCGGTCGACCTCTCCGGCCTGGACCCCCGGCTGGGCGACGGGACGGTGGACCTCGTCCTCGCGAGCGACGTCGACAACCCGCTGACCGGGCCCTTCGGCGCGGCCGCCGTGTACGGGCCGCAGAAGGGGGCCTCGCCCGAGGACGTCGCGGTGCTCGACGCGGCCCTGGAGCGGTACGCGGAGGTCATGGAGGAGGCCGTGGGAACCCGGGCCAAGGGCCTCGCACAGGCGCCGGGGGCGGGCGCCGCGGGGGGCCTCGGCTACGCGGCGCTGCTGCTGGGGGCGCGGTTCCGGCCCGGCATCGAGGTGCTGATGGAGGTCGTCGGGTTCGCTGCGGAGCTCGAGCGGGCGGACCTGGTGATCACGGGTGAGGGCTCGCTGGACGCGCAGACGCTCCGGGGCAAGGCCCCGGCGGGCGTCGCGGCGGCGGCCGGGGCCGCGGGCATCCCCGTGGTCGCCGTCTGCGGCCGCCTCGCCCTCACCCCCGGGGAACTCCGGGACGCCGGCATCGCCCGCGCCTACCCCCTGGCGGCGCTGGAACCGGACGTCACCCGCAGCGTCGCGAACGCCGGCCCCCTGCTGGAGCGCGTCGCGCAGTCCCTGGCCCAGGACTGGCTCGCCTAGGGCCGCCGGCCGGGAACGCGCCCCAGCCGCGCCGCACTCCCGGGTCAGCGGCGGATGAGGCCGAGGTCGGAGGCGGTGGCCACGGCAGCGGTGCGGGAGCCGGTGCCGAGCTTGGCGTAGACACGGGCCAGATGGGACTTGACGGTGCCCTCGGTGAGGTGGAGGCGCCGGCCGATCGCCTGGTTGGACAGCCCTTCGGCGACCAGGGAGAGCACTTCGGTCTCCCGGCGGGTCAAGGTGGCGTGGGGGGTGCGGAGCCTCTCCATGAGGCGGTCGGCGACGGCGGGGGCGAGGGTGGTGCGACCCGCGGCGGCGCCGCGTACGGCGGCGGCGAGGTCCTCGGGCGGCGCGTCCTTGAGGAGGTAGCCGGTGGCGCCGGCCTCGATGGCGGGCAGGGTGTCCGCGTCGGAGTCGTAGGTGGTGACGATCAGCACCCTGGGCGCGTCCGGCCGGGCGGTGATCCGGGCGGTGGCCTCGGCCCCGCCCATGCCCTTGCCGAAGCGCAGGTCCATCAGGACGACGTCGACGCCGCCCCGCGCGGCGCGGGCGACGGCCTCCTCGGCGGTTGCCGCCTCGGCGACGACGGTGAGGCCGGGTTCGGTCTCCAGCACGGCGCGGAGCCCGGCCCGCACCACCGGGTGGTCGTCGGCCAGGAGCAGCCGGACGGGTGCGTCGGTCACCGGTGGGCCTTACTTCCGTCGTCGCGGGCGGGGGGCTCCGGTGTCACGGGGAGCCGGGCGGCCAGGGCGGTGCCGTGGCCCGGAGCGGACTCGACGGTGAGCGTGCCGCCGAGGTCGTCCAGGCGCGCGCGCATGGCGGCCAGACCGAAGCCTCCGCTCCCGGGGCCGGGGCCGGGGCCGGGGCCGTCCAGCCGGCCGGGGTCGAAGCCGACGCCGTCGTCGGCGACCTCGACCGCCACCTGGTCGCCGAGGTAGCCGAGGGTTACCTCGGCGGTGGTGGCGCGGGCGTGGTGGACGGTGTTGGCGAGCGCGGACTGGGCGACCCTCAGCAGCGCGACCTCGTGCGCGGTCGGCAGCGGCGTGGCACGGCCGGTGAGGCGGAAGCGGGCGGTGACCGGGTGCCGCGCGGAGGTGGTGGAGCACAGGCGTTCCAGCGCTCCGGCCAGGGTGGCCTCCTCCAGGGCGGGCGGGGTGAGGGCGGAGACGAAGCGGCGGGCCTCGGCGAGGTTGTCCACGGCCGCCCGGCGGGCCTGGCCGACATGCCGTGCCGCGGTGTCCGGGGCCGCGGGCAGGGCCCGTTCGGCGGCGCGCAGCAGCAGCTGGATGCTGGAGAAGCCCTGGGCGAGGGTGTCGTGGATCTCGCGGGCCAGGCGTTCACGCTCGGCCAGCACACCGGCGGTGTGCTCCGCCCTGGCCAGGTCGGCCCGCGTCGCGGTGAGTTCCTCGATCAGCCGGCGGCGCTGTTCGCTCTCCCGGTACAGCGCCTGGTACCCCCACACCACCGCGACGGCGACCGCGGCGCCCAGGACCGGGCCGATCGCCATGGCGGGGGCGAAGGAGCCCTGGTGGGCCGCGAAGGCGGCGACCGCCGCGAGCGCGGTCGCGCCGACGGCGGCCAGGCCCGCACGGCGGGGCAGCAGGTGGGTCTGCAGGAAGTACAGGGGGAAGGCCACCCACACCGCGTCGGCGGTGAGCACCAGCAGCACCAGCCAGCAGGCGCCCACGGCGGCCAGCCAGCAGGCCGCGGCCCGCCGGGACCGGCGGACCCGGGGCAGGGCCGGACCGGCGGCGTACCCCACGGCGCACACCGCGGCCGCGGCGACGGTCGCCGCCGCGCGGGGCCCGCCGTCCGCCACGGCACGGCCGGCGGCGAGCACGAGGAGGGCGACGACCAGCAGGTGCAGGCACCAGGTGAGGGCCCGGGAGGTCGGGGTGAGTGCGGGAGCGGCGGCGTTCACAGTGCCTCCAGCCTAAGGAACCGTCCCGCCGGTCGGCCTCCGCCGAAAGTTACAAGCCGGGCGCCGCCCTTCGGCCCGCCAAGTGACGCCCTGCGCCGGATGCCCGCGCGGGGGGCCGCGGCGAGGGTGGTGACACACCCGTTCCACCGCCGGAAAGAGGCAGGCAGAAGTCGTGTTCGTCGCATGGAGAGACCTCAGGTTCGCCAAGGGGCGCTTCGCCCTGATGGGGACCGTCATCGTGCTCATCACCCTGCTGGTCGGCCTGCTGTCCGGCCTCACCGCCGGGCTGGGCCGGCAGAACACCTCCGCGATCACCGGCCTGCCCGCCGACAGGATCGCCTTCCAGGACTCCGGCGGCGGGCTGGACGTCTCGTACTCCGACTCCACGGTCACCGAGGAGCAGTGGCGGCGGTGGGCCCGGACCCCGGGCGTCCGGTGGGCGGAGCCGCTGGGCATCACCACCACCCGGGCCACCGCCGGGGACAGGAGTGCCGCGGTCTCCGCCTTCGGCGTCCGGGCGGGGTCCCGCCTCGCCCCGCACGGCGGGCAGCTGGACGAGCGGTCGGTGGTGCTGTCCGGCACGGCCGCCGACGACCTCGGCGTCCGGCCGGGAGGCACGCTCACCCTGGCCGGGCAGCGGCTGACCGTGGCCGCCGTCGAGGGCGACGCCTCCTTCAGCCACACCCCGGTCGTGTGGACCAGCCTCGACGTCTGGGCGAGGACAGCACCCCACCCGGGCACCGGTCCCGGCACCGGCCCCGGCCCTGCCGCCGGCACCGGTCCCGGCGAGGGCACCGGCACCGGCACCGGCACCGGCCCCGGCGAGGGCACCGAGACCGGCCCCGGCGAGGGCACCGAGACCGGCACCAGCGACGGCCTCGGCGATGGCACCGGTTCCGGTTCCGGCGATGGCACCGATTTCGGCACCGGCACCGGCCCCGCCGCCGCCCGGACCGCGACCGTGATCGCGCTGAACACCGGCCCCGGCGTCGACACGGCGGCCGCCGACCGGGCCGCGGGCACCAGGACCCTCGCCAAGGACGACTCGCTCTCCGCGATCGGCTCCTACACCTCCGAGAACGGCTCCCTGCAGCTGATGCGCGGCTTCCTGTTCGCCATCTCCGCCCTGGTCGTCGGCGCCTTCTTCACCGTGTGGACCATCCAGCGCAGCGGCGACGTCGCCGTCCTCAAGGCGCTCGGAGCCTCCACGGCCGTGCTCCTGAAGGACGCCCTCGGCCAAGCCGTCGTCCTGCTGGCCGGCGGCACCCTCATCGGCACCGGCCTCGCCGCCGCCCTCGGCGCGCTGGTCTCCGGCACCGCCGTGCCGTTCCTCCTGACCCCCGCCACCGTGCTGCTCCCCGCCGCCGTGACGATCCTCCTCGGCGCGGCGGGGGCCGCCCTGTCCGTCCGCCGCGTCACCTCCGTCGACCCGCTGACCGCCCTGGGAAGTGCCCGATGAGCCTGAACCTGACCGACGTCACCCTCACCTACCCCGACGGCGACGCCCGCCTGACCGCCCTCGACCGGGTCACCCTGGACGTCCCCGGGGGAACCCTGACCGCCGTGGTCGGCCCCTCTGGCTCCGGCAAGTCCAGCCTCCTGGCCGTGGCCGCCACACTGATCACCGCCGACTCCGGCACCGTCACCGTCGACGGCGTCGACACCACCGGCATGGGCCGTGGCGAGCTCACCGCCCTGCGGCGCCGCAAGATCGGCATCGTGTTCCAGCAGCCCAACCTGCTGCCCTCGCTCACCGCCGCCGAACAGCTCCAGGTCATGGCCGTCATCGACGGCCGGAGCCCCGGGCGGGCCCGGGCCCGCGCCCTCGACCTCCTCGACGCGGTCGGTCTCGCCGACCTGGCCGACCGGCGCCCCCACCAGCTCTCCGGCGGCCAGCGCCAGCGCGTCAACATCGCCCGCGCCCTGATGAACGACCCCACCGTCCTGCTGGTCGACGAGCCCACCAGCGCCCTCGACCACGAACGGGGCGCCGCGGTCGTCGACCTGATCGCCCGCCTCACCCGCCGGCGGGCCACCGCGACCGTCCTGGTCACCCACGACACCACCCACCTCACCGCCGTCGACCAGGTCGCCGAGGTCCGCGACGGCGTCCTGCGCCGGCCCGCCCGCCGCTGAGACAGGCCCGAGGGGCGGGCCGGGGCGCACGGACGGGCAGCCCGGGAACGCCGACGGCCCCCCGAGCCGTGGAGGCTCGGGGGGCCGTTCGTCAGGCGGGGGCGGCGCTACTGGAGCTGGGCCGCCCGGGCCTCGCGACGGTTGTCGCGGAAGTTGTTCACACGGCGCGCCGTGGCGAACAGCGGGATCACCGCGCCCAGGACCAGCTGCAGCGCGCAGCCGGCCTGCAGCAGCAGCTCGCCGCTGGGCGCACCGGCCGCCCAGGCGACCAGCATGCCCATGGAGGCCACGATCCAGATCAGCATCGCCACCGCGGACTTGCCCCGCGGCTTCGGGTACTCGACGCGGCTCACCATCAGCCACGCCGTCCCCAGCACGGCCAGCAGCGTCGCGACGAACGGAAGCTCGAGCAGGACGATGGAGACCACCGTCAGCGCCCCGAACGGGGACGGCATGCCCTGGAACGTCCCGCTCGGCACCGTCACGATGGAGAACCGCGCAAGCCGCAGCACCACCGCCAGCAGCACCACGATCGCGGCCAGTGCCGCGACCCGCTGATGCGCGTCGTCGGCGACCATGCCGTACACGAGCACGAAGTACGCCGGCGCCAGGCCGAAGCTGATCAGGTCGGACAGGTTGTCCAGCTCCGCGCCCATCGGCGAGGCCCGCAGCTTGCGGGCGACCTGGCCGTCGAACAGGTCGAAGATCGCCGCGGCCAGCATCAGGATCACCGCGGTGGCCGCGCTGTGACGGGCCATGCCCGTCTCCTGGCTGCCGGTGAGGTGCGGGATCAGGATGCCCGTGGTGGTGAAGTACACCGCCATGAAGCCGCAGGTCGCGTTGCCGAGCGTGAGGGTGTCGGCTATCGACAGGCGCAGCGACAGAGGCATCTCCTCCTCGTCGCACTCCTCCGCAGGGCCGTCCGCCGAAGGCGACCAGCCGGTACTCGGATCTCGGTCAGTCACGGTCAATGCGAGTCACCCCAGCCACGGTCTTCTGGCCGACCTCGACCGCGACCTCCACCCCGGCCGGGAGGTACAGGTCGACGCGCGAGCCGAACCGGATGAGACCGATCCGCTCGCCCTGCTCGACCTTGGTCCCCTTGGGGATGTAGGGCACGATGCGGCGGGCCACCGCGCCGGCGATCTGGATCATCTCGATGTCGCCGAGCTCGGTGTCGAAGTGCCAGACGACGCGCTCGTTGTTCTCGCTCTCCTTGTTGAAAGCGGGGACGAACCCACCCGGCACGTGCTCGACCGACGTCACGGTGCCGGCCAGCGGCGCGCGGTTGACGTGGACGTTGAGCGGGCTCATGAAGATGGCGACGCGGGTGCGGCCGTCCTTCCAGGGCATGATGCTCTGCACCACGCCGTCGGCGGGCGAGATCACGCGGCCCTGCGTGATCTCACGCTCCGGGTCCCGGAAGAACCACAGCATGCCCGCCGCGAGAGCGGTGGCGGGCACGGCCACGGCCTTGGCCGCGCCGGAACGGCGCGCCCGGAGCAGGCTGAGTGCGGCCGTGGCGACCGTCGGCGCGAGCCACGGCGACGCTCCCCGCGCGAGCCGGGTGCCGGCGATGCTGTCGCGGTGTGCAGAGTCTTGGCTGTGGGGCATGGAAGACCTTCGTAGCGGGATGGTGCCGCGCTGCAGTTCTGGGGACGGCGGCTTTCCGGAATCGTACCGGGCAGGCACTGCAACTGGGCAAGCCAGAAGCCGAGTCGAGGACCGGGAGCGCTGACGGGGTGTGATCTTCTTCTCGAAGAAAACACCCCGTAGCGGGACAATCGGCCGGGCTGTGACCGGAACTCTCCGGAATCAGCCCTGGAAGCGGTACTCCTCGAGGAGTCTGCGACCAATGATCATCTTCTGGATTTCTGCGGTGCCTTCACCGATGAGCAGCATCGGAGCCTCTCGGTAGAGGCGCTCGATCTCGTACTCCTTGGAGAAGCCGTAGCCGCCGTGGATCCGGAAGGCATCCTCCACGACCTCCTTGCAGTACTCGCTGGCGAGGTACTTCGCCATGCCTGCCTCGAGGTCGTTTCGTTCCCCGGAGTCCTTTTTGCGGGCTGCATTCACCATCATCGCATGAGCGGCTTCGACTTTGGTGGCCATTTCGGCCAATTTGAACTGGATCGCCTGGTGCTGGGCGATCGGCTTGCCGAAGGTGTGGCGCTGCTGCGCGTACTGCACGCCCAGCTCGAACGCACGCTGTGCGACGCCGCAGCCACGGGCCGCCACATTCACGCGCCCCACCTCGACGCCGTCCATCATCTGGTAGAAGCCGCGGCCGGTTTTGCCACCCAGTACCCGATTGGCCGGAATTCGCAGGCCATCCATGATGAGCTCGGTGGTGTCGACCCCCTTGTAGCCCATCTTGTCGATCTTCCCGGGGATGGTCAGCCCGGGGAGGACCTCGCCGAAGCCGGCCGGCTTCTCGACGAGGAAGGTCGTCATCGACCGGTGCGGCGCGGTGCCCTCGGGGTGTCCTTCGTCACTCTTCACCAGCACGGCCACCAGCGTGGACGTCCCGCCGTTGGTGAGCCACATCTTCTGCCCGGTGAGGACGAAGTCCTCGCCGTCGCGGACCGCCTTGGACGTGATGGCCGACACGTCCGAACCGAGCGCCGGCTCCGACATCGAGAAGGCGCCGCGGATCTCGCCGGCCGCCATCCGCGGAAGGAAGTACTCCTTCTGCTCGTCGGTGCCGTGCTGCTTGATCATGTAGGCGACGATGAAATGGGTGTTGATGATGCCGGAGACCGACATCCAGCCCCGGGCGAGCTCCTCCACGCACAGCGCGTAGGTCAGGAGCGACTCGCCCAGACCCCCGTACTCCTCGGGGATCATCAGCCCGAACAGGCCGAGTTCCTTCAGGCCGTCGACGATCGCCTGCGGGTACTCGTCGCGGTGCTCCAGCTGGGTGGCGACCGGGATGATCTCCTTGTCCACGAACTCCCTGACCGTGGACAGGATCTCCTGCTGGACGTCGGTCAGACCGTGGGTCCGGGCGAGTCGGCTCATCCCTTGGACTCCTTCTCCTTCAGCTCGGGCCGGCCGGGCTGCTCGCCGCCGCGCTCCTTGATGTACGTCCCGGTCGGCACCATCACCTTGCGGCGGAAGACGCAGACCAGCGTGCCGTCCTGCTTGTAGCCCTTGGTCTCCACGTACACGATGCCGCGGTCGTTCTTCGACTTCGAGGGCCACTTGTCGAGCACGGTGGTCTCGCCGTAGATCGTGTCGCCGTGGAAGGTCGGCGCCACGTGCTTGAGCGACTCGATCTCCAGGTTGGCGATCGCCTTGCCCGAGACGTCCGGCACCGACATGCCGAGCAGCAGCGAGTAGATGTAGTTGCCCACCACGACGTTCTTGCCGAAGTCGGTCGTCTTCCCGGCGTAGTTGACGTCCATGTGGAGCGGGTGGTGGTTCATGGTGAGGAGGCAGAACAGGTGGTCGTCGTACTCGGTGACCGTCTTCCCCGGCCAGTGCTTGTACGTAGCCCCGACCTCGAACTCCTCGTAGGTGCGCCCGAACTGCACGGCTCAGCCCTCCGGAATCTCGAACTTGCTGGTGCGCTTCAGGCCGGCCGCGCGGCCCTTGCCCGCGATGACCAGCGCCATCTTCCGGCTCGCCTCGTCGATCATCTCGTCGCCGAGCATGGCCGAGCCCTTCCTGCCGCCCGCGTCCGAGGTGCACCATTCGTACGCGTCCAGGATCAGCTCGGCGTGGTCGTAGTCCTCCTGGGAGGGGGAGAAGACCTCGTTGGCGGCGTCCACCTGGCCCGGGTGCAGCACCCACTTGCCGTCGAAGCCCAGGGCCGCGGCGCGCCCGGCCACCTCGCGGAAGCCGTCCACGTTGCGGATCTGCAGGTAGGGACCGTCGATCGCCTGGAGGTCGTTGGCGCGGGCCGCCATCAGGATCTTCATCAGGATGTAGTGGTAGGCGTCGGCGCCGTAGCCGGGCGGCTGCTCGCCGACCACCAGGGACTTCATGTTGATGGAGGCCATGAAGTCGGCGGGGCCGAAGATGATGGTCTCCAGACGCGGCGAGGCCTCGGCGATCGCGTTGACGTTGTTGAGGCCCTGGGCGTTCTCGATCTGCGCCTCGATGCCGATCCGGCCGACCTCGAAGCCCATCGTCTTCTCGATCTGGGTGAGCAGCAGGTCCAGCGCGACGACCTGCTCCGCGTTCTGCACCTTGGGCAGCATGATGCAGTCCAGGTTCGGGCCGGCGCCCTCGACGACCGTGACCACGTCCCGGTAGGTCCACTCGGTGGTCCAGTCGTTGACCCGGACCACGCGGGTCTTGCCCGTCCAGTCGCCCTCGTTGAGGAACTTGACGATGGTGTGCCGGGCCTCCGGCTTCGCCAGCGGCGCGCAGGCGTCCTCCAGGTCCAGGAACACCTGGTCCGCGGGCAGCCCCTGGGCCTTCTCCAGGAAGCGCGGGTTGGAGCCGGGGACCGCCAGGCAGGAGCGCCGGGGGCGCAGACGGTTCACGGACGGCTGGGGCGCGGTCATGCGGGGACCTCCAGGGGGTCGAGCTTGTGGGCCTTGCGGATCTCGTCGACGATACGGCCGATGATCCCGGTGATGTCGAAGTCCTTCGGGGTGAACACCGCGGCCACCCCGGCGGACCGGAGCTGCTCGGCGTCCGCGCCCGGGATGATGCCGCCGGCGATCACCGGGATGTCGTCCGCGCCGGCCGTGCGCAGCCGGGTCAGGACGTCGGGCACCAGCTGGGCGTGCGAGCCGGACAGGATGGACAGGCCGACCGCGTGCACGTCCTCGGCGAGGGCGGCGTCCACGATCTGCTCCGGCGTCAGCCGGATGCCCTGGTAGACCACCTCGAAGCCGGCGTCGCGGGCGCGCACGGCGATCTGCTCGGCGCCGTTGGAGTGCCCGTCCAGGCCCGGCTTGCCGACCAGGAAGCGCAGCTTGCCCACGCCCAGGTCGCGGGCGGTGGCCTCGACCCGGCGGCGGACCTCGGCGAGCCCGGTGCCCTCCTCGGCCGCCACCGCCACCGGGGCGGACGAGACGCCGGTGGGCGCCCGGTACTCACCGAACACCTCCCGCAGCGCTCCCGCCCACTCCCCGGTGGTCGCCCCCGCACGGGCGCATTCAAGGGTGGCTTCCATGAGGTTGTCGTCGCCGCGCGCCGCCTGCTTCAGCCGCTCCAGCGCCTTGCACGGGCGCGGGTGGTTGAACGGCGGCTGGTAGCGGGTGTCCCGCCAGGCCTGCAGCGAGGCGATCACCCGGGCCTCGACGGCCGGGTCGACCGTCTGGATGGCCGTGTCCAGGTCCGCGGTGAGCGGGCTGGGCTCGGTCGACTCGAAGACGTTCACGCCGACGATCCTGTCGAGTCCCGACTCGATCCGCGCCCGGCGCTCGGCGTGCGAGGCGACGAGCTGGGACTTCAGGTAGCCCGACTCCACGGCGGCCATCGCGCCGCCCATCTCCTGGATGCGGTCCATCTCCGCCCAGGACGCCTCGACCAGCTCGGCGACCTTGGCCTCGATCACCGTCGAGCCCTCGAAGATGTCGCCGTACTCCAGCAGGTCGCTCTCGTAGGCGAGGACCTGCTGGATCCGCAGCGACCACTGCTGGTCCCAGGGCCGGGGCAGGCCCAGCGCCTCGTTCCAGGCCGGCAGCTGCACGGCGCGGGCGCGGGCGTCCTTGGAGAGGGTGACGGCCAGCATCTCCAGCACGATCCGCTGGACGTTGTTCTCCGGCTGCGCCTCGGTCAGGCCGAGCGAGTTGACCTGGACGCCGTAGCGGAAGCGGCGCTGCTTGGCGTTCTCGATGCCGTACCGCTCACGGGTGACGCGGTCCCAGATGCGGGTGAAGGCCCGCATCTTGCACATCTCCTCGACGAATCGGACGCCGGCGTTGACGAAGAACGAGATCCGGGCGACGACGTCGCCGAACTTCTCCTCGGGCACCTGGCCGCTGTCGCGGACCGCGTCGAGCACGGCGATCGCGGTGGACATCGCGTAGGCGATCTCCTGGACCGGGGTGGCTCCCGCCTCCTGCAGGTGGTAGCTGCAGATGTTGATCGGGTTCCACTTCGGCATGTGGGTGACCGTGTAGGTGATCAGGTCCGTGGTCAGCCGCAGCGAAGGCCCGGGCGGGAAGACGTGCGTCCCCCGGGAGAGGTACTCCTTGACGATGTCGTTCTGGGTGGTGCCCTGCAGGGCCGCGACGTCCGCGCCCTGCTCCTCGGCGACGACCTGGTAGAGCGCCAGCAGCCACATGGCGGTGGCGTTGATGGTCATCGAGGTGTTCATCTTCTCGAGGGGGATGTCCTCGAAGAGACGGCGCATGTCGCCGACGTGGGCCACCGGGACCCCGACCCGGCCGACCTCGCCGCGGGCGAGGACGTGGTCGGAGTCGTAACCGGTCTGGGTGGGCAGGTCGAACGCCACCGACAGGCCGGTCTGCCCCTTGGCGAGGTTGCGCCGGTACAGCTCGTTGGACGCCTCGGCCGTCGAGTGGCCGGCGTACGTCCGCATCAGCCACGGACGGTCCTTCTGACGCTCTGACATCTGTCTTCCGCCGATCCTCAGACGTTCCGGAAGCGGTTGATCGCGTCGAGGTGCTGGGCGCGCATCTCGTGGTCGCGGACGCCCAGGCCCTCCTCGGGTGCCAGGCACAGCACGCCGACCTTGCCCTGGTGCAGGTTGCGGTGGACGTCGTAGGTGGCCTGGCCGGTCTCCTCCAGGCTGTACGTCTTCGACAGCGTCGGGTGGATCTTGCCCTTGGCGATCAGGCGGTTGGCCTCCCACGCCTCGCGGTAGTTGGCGAAGTGCGAGCCGATGATCCGCTTGAGCGACATCCACAGGTAGCGGTTGTCGTACTGGTGCATGTAGCCGGAGGTGGAGGCGCAGGTGGTGATGGTGCCGCCCTTGCGGGTGACGAAGACCGAGGCGCCGAAGGTCTCCTTGCCGGGGTGCTCGAAGACGATGTCGATGTCCTCGCCGCCGGTGAGCTCGCGGATGCGCTTGCCGAAGCGCTTCCACTCCTTCGGGTCCTGGGTGTTCTCGTCCTTCCAGAACCGGTAGTCCTCGGCCGCGCGGTCGATGATCAGCTCGGCGCCCATGGCGCGGCAGATCTCCGCCTTCTCCGGCGAGGACACCACGCAGATCGGGGTGGCGCCGCCGGCCAGCGCGAACTGGGTCGCGTAGGAGCCGAGGCCGCCGCTCGCGCCCCAGATCAGGACGTTGTCGCCCTGCTTCATGTTGGCGCCGTTGGCGGAGACCAGCTGCCGGTAGGCGGTGGAGTTGACCAGGCCCGGGGAGGCGGCCTCCTCCCAGGAGAGGTGGTCCGGCTTCGGCATCAGCTGGTTCGACTTGACCAGCGCGATCTCGGCGAGGCCGCCGAAGTTGGTCTCGAAGCCCCAGATGCGCTGCTCGGGGTCGAGCATCGTGTCGTTGTGGCCGTCCGAGGACTCCAGCTCGACGCTCAGACAGTGCGCGACGACCTCGTCGCCGGGCCGCCAGGCGTTGACGCCGGGGCCGGTGCGCAGGACGACGCCGGCCAGGTCGGAGCCGATGATGTGGTACGGGAGGTCGTGGCGCTTGGTCAGCTCGCTGACCTTGCCGTAACGCTCCAGGAAGCCGAAGGTCGACAGCGGCTCGAAGATGGACGTCCACACCGAGTTGTAGTTGACCGAGGAGGCCATCACGGCCACCAGGGCCTCGCCCGGGCCGAGTTCCGGCAGGGGGACGTCGTCCAGGTGCAGGGACTTGCGGGGGTCCTTGTCGCGGGTCGCGAGGCCCGCGAACATCTCCGTCTCGTCCTTGTGCACGGTGATCGCACGGTACGACTCGGGGAGCGGGAGGGCGGCGAAGTCCTCCGACGAGGCGTTCTGCGACTGGATCGCGTCCAGGATGTCCTTCACGGTCACGGTGTTGCCTCCGGCGACGGGCGCCCGCCTGAGGGGCGCAGAGGGTACGTCGGTGCTGCGGGTGTGGTGCGGTGCTGTGGGTGTGGTGCCGTCGGTTCGGCGGGTGGTGCGGCAGCGCGTGGTGGCGCGGGGGATGCCTGTGACGCAGGCGTCCGGACGCGCGTGGCCGTGGGGCCGTGCGGGGACACCCGGCGCACGGTTCGTGTGGTGCGCCGGCCGTCCGGACACCCACAACGTATGGCACGGCGTGACGGTTGACAAGGCACTGAGTGCCAGGAGTTCCGCTCAGGTGAAAACTTTGCCGTTCAGGTGAGCGATGATCGATCAGGCGAGGTTCCGGCGGCGTTTTCGATCGATGATCGATCAGCTCTCACAAGGGGCTTTGCCTCATCGGGCTGAAGCCGGTGCGGGCCCGCCGTCGCCTCCGTATGGACCCTTCCGGCACCTCGAACTGCCCGGAAAGGTCTTCGCTCGCACACTGCTCCGCCCCTGGGGTGACACTCGGTGCCACCTCCGCGGTGGCGTCGGTCATGGGGGGTGTTACGCGGGTCCCGGGGGCAGGTGGACGGTCATGATCAGATGGCAGGGCCCGCTGCCCGAGCCGCGGTAGGCGTGGGTGGTGTCGGCGTCGAAGGTGGCGGTCTGCCCGGCGGCGACGGTGTGCTCGACCCCGTCGACGACGAGCACCATCTCGCCCGTGGTGACGCTGACGGTCTCGGTCACGCCGGCCTGGTGCGGGTGGCTGGGGTACTCCTCGCCGGGCTCCAGCGTCCAGCGCCAGACCTCGGTGGCCGCCGGTCCGCCGGTGGTCAGCATGAGCCGGGCCTCGCTGCCGTGCTCGCCCTTCCACAGAGGAGTGACGGTGTCGGCGCTCACCACCCGTACGCGCTGCTCGGGGCGGCCTTCCGTCAGGGCGGAGACGGAGGCGCCGAGCGTGTCGGCGAGGCGGACCAGGGTGGCGAAGTTCGGATTGCCCTGGGCCTTCTCCAGGGCGACGAGGGCGCCCTTGCTGACCTTGGCCCGGCGGCCGAGTTCGTCCAGGGACAGCCCGGCGCGGATGCGGGCCGCGCGGACGTTGTGCGCGAGCGTCCGCAGCGCCGCCTCGGTCTCGGTCATCGCCGTCACCCCTCCGGGCGGGTAGGTCACCACACTGGACCGGGCGGTCGTTCGATTGACGACTTGTGGTCGGTGCGTTGTACGGTGGAGTCGTTCCATTGATGGTAGGGGATGGACCGCCCGCGGTCGCTCCACTGCCGGCCCTGGGCGGCTCCCCGGCCCGCGGACGCGCCGTCCTGCTCGCCGCAGCGTCCTGGCCGCACGCGTCCACCGCGCCCGGCTCACCGGCCCGGGCGCCGTCGCCGTCAGCCTCCTGACCCTCACCCTCACCTGAGCCATCCCCTCTCCGGAAGGAGCCCGGCGTGTTCATCCAGCCCTGGGACGCCGCCCTGGACGACGCCGAATGGCGGACCTGGATCGCGGACGGCCACGACTTCGGCATCCTCGCCGTCAACGGCCCGCCCGGACACCCGCCTGTCGTGGTGCCCACCCACTTCACCGTCGACGGCACCGCCCTGCTCGTCCACCTCGCCCGCCCCAACCCTGTCTGGAAGGCGATCGAGGCCGACCCGGACGTCACCTTCACCGTCACCGGGGACTACGCCTTCATCCCCGGGCCCTGGCGCGCCAAGCCCGGCGTCCCGCCCACCGACGGCGTGCCCACCAGCTACTACGCCGCCGTCCAGTTCACCTGCCGGGCCACCGTCGTCGACGAACCCGAGGCCAAGGCCGAGCTGCTGCGCCGCCAGATGGCCCACTTCCAGCCCGACGGCGACCACGCCGCCATCGAGATCGGCCTGCCTCCCTACGGGCGGATGCTGCCCGGCATCCGCGGCCTGCGCCTCGACGTCACCGAGGTCCGGGCCAAGTTCAAGTACGACGACCACAAGCCCGTCGAACAGCGCACCGACACCGCCCGCCGGCTCACCGAACGGGGCACCGCCCTGGACGTACCCACCGCCGCCCAGCAGCTCCGCCGCCTGGACCGCGTCGGTACCTGGAAGTCCTGACCGCCTTCGCCCCCCGGCCCGCTCACCGAACGGAACCGCTCCACGATGACCGCCCTGCGCATCAGCCCCGCCGTCGCCGACGCCTTCCCCGACACCCTGATCGCCGTCGTCACCGCCACCGGCCTGAACGGCCGCGAGGCCTGGCCCCGCACGGCTGCCGCCGTGGAGGTCCTGGAGCAGGACCTCGCCACCGGCGCCTGGACCCCCGCCGACGAGAGCGACCCGCGCATCGAGGCGTGGCACACCGCCTACCGCTCCTTCGGCACCAATCCCCGCCGCATCCGCCCCAGCGTCGACGCCCTCGGCCGCCGCCTGGCGAAGAAGGGCACGCTGCCCCGGATCAACCCGGCCGTCGACTCCTACAACGTCGTGTCCGTCCGCCACGCCCTGCCCGCCGGCGCCTTCGACCTCGACCACGTCACCGGCGACGTCGAGATCCGCCACGCCGACGGCACCGAGACCTTCACACCGCTCGGCGAACCCGGCACCGTGGAGAACCCCAGGACCGGCGAGATCGTCTACACCGACAGCACGGACGTGCTGACCCGGCACTGGAACCACCGCGACGCCCACCGCACCCGGGTCACCGAGGACTCCACCCACGTCGCCTTCGTCCTGGAGACCCTGCACGCCACCCGCGACGGCCACCTCCTGGCCGCCGCCGCCGGCGAACTGCGGGACCTGCTCGGCGAACACTCCGCCCGGGTCACCGTCCACCACCTCGGCCCCGCACACCCGCAGGCCACCCTCTGACCCCGTACCTCCCGGGAGGGATCAGGGGCGGTCGCGGAGGGCCTTCTCGATGGTGTGCATGATCTCGTCGAGGGGGGCGTCGACGCGGGCGACGGTGACGAGGACCTCCCCGGAGGCGGAGACCGAGGCCGCGTCGGGGGAGACCTGCCCAGCCCCGTCCCGCCCCGCGCCGATCCCCCGCCCGAACGTCCGCCGCACGATGGCGAAGGCGTGGTCCAGCTGCCGCTCCACGTCCCCCTGCCCGTCCGCCCGCAGCCACCGCCGCAGCACGTGGTTGTGGGCCGTGACGACCGCGGACGCCGCGACCTCCGCCAGCAGCGGGTCGTCGTTCGCGTCGTCCGCGTGCGCCTTCTCGTCGAAGTGGCCCAGCAGGTAGCGGGTGAACAGCCGCTCGTACCGGGCGACCGAGGCGATCTCCGCCTCCCGCAGCGTCGGCACCTCACGGGTCAGCTTGTAGCGCGCCACCGAGACCTCGGGGTGGGCCGCGTACATCCGCATGACCTCCTTGATGCCCCGGCACACCGTGTCCAGCGGATGCTCGTGCGCGGGGGCCGCCTTCAGCACCGCCTCCGCCCGGACCAGGGTGTCGTCGTGGTCCGGGAAGATCGCCTCCTCCTTCGAGCGGAAGTGGCGGAAGAAGGTGCGGCGGGCCACGCCGGCCGCCGCCGCGATCTCGTCGACGGTGGTGGCCTCGTACCCCTTGGTGGCGAACAGCTCCATGGCCGCCGCCGCCAGCTCGCGGCGCATCTTGAGCCGCTGGGCCGCGGCCCGGCTGCCCGCGGCGCTCTCCGGGGCGTCGGCCGCGGCGGGGGTACGTGTCGACTTGGCGGGGTGGGACATGCCCTGAACGTACTCCATCCGCGCACCCTCGTGCGCGCGTCCCGGTCCGCCCCGTCCGGCGGTGGACCGGGCGACGCGAGGCGGGGCCGGCGCCAGGGGCGCCACCGGGCCGGGCGGAGGGAAGCCGGGCCTCTCCAGCAGGCCTCCCCAGTCCCCGGGGGACTCCGGGTCCCCCGGGGCGCGGCCGGCGCGCGGGCGGGGCTCAGCGCCGGGCATATTCGCGGAAGCCGCGGCCCGTCTTCCGGCCCAGGCAGCCCGCGGCCACCAGGTGCTCCAGGAGCGGCGCCGGGGCCAGGCCCGGGTCGCGGAACTCGCGGTGCAGCACCTTCTCGATGGCCAGCGAGACGTCCAGCCCGACCACGTCCAGCAGTTCGAACGGGCCCATCGGGTAGCCGCCGCCCAGCTTCATCGCGGCGTCGATGTCGTCCAGCGTCGCGTAGTGCTCCTGGACCATCTTCACCGCGTTGTTGAGGTAGGGGAACAGCAGCGCGTTGACGATGAAGCCGGCCCGGTCGCCGCAGTCCACGGGGTGCTTGCGGATCTTCCGGCAGACCTCGAGAACGGTGGCGTGCACGTCGTCGTCGGTGAGCACCGTGCGGACCACCTCGACCAGCTTCATCGCCGGGGCCGGGTTGAAGAAGTGCATGCCGATCACGTCGCGCGGGCGGGAGGTCGCCCGGGCGCAGGCGACCACCGGCAGCGAGGAGGTGGTCGTGGCCAGGACCGCGCCCGGCTTGCAGACCTTGTCCAGCGCGGCGAACAGCTGCTGCTTGACCCCGAGGTCCTCGGCGACGGCCTCCACGGCCAGGTCGACCTCGGCGAAGGCGTCGTAGGAGCCGGCCGGGGTGATCCGGTCCAGGGTCTGCGCCGCCGCCTCGGCGGTCATCCGGCCCCGGTCCACCGAGCGGGCCAGCGACTTGCCGATCCGCGTCTTGGCGGCGGTCGCCTTCTCCTCGCTGCGGGCGGCGATCACGACGTCGTAGCCGGCCTTGGCGAAGACCTCGGCGATGCCGGAGGCCATGGTGCCGGAGCCCGCGACGCCGACCGAGCGCACCGGACGGCCCGCGCCGGCCTCGGCGTCCTGGCGCGGGGTGAGCGCGTCCGGGACGACGGTGGCGGAGCCGGGCGCCTCGTAGGTGTAGAAACCGCGGCCGGACTTGCGGCCGTTGAGCCCGGCGTCGCTGAGCTGGCGCAGGATCGGCGCCGGGGCGTGCAGCCGGTCGCGGGACTCCTGGTACATCGCCTCCAGCACGGTGCGGGCGGTGTCGACCCCGATCAGGTCCAGCAGCGCGAGGGGGCCCATGGGCAGGCCGCAGCCGAAGCGCATCGCCGCGTCGATGTCCTCGCGGGAGGCGTACCGCGACTCGTACATCGCGGCGGCCTGGTTGAGGTAGCCGAACAGCAGCCCGTCGGCGACGAAGCCGGGCCGGTCGCCCACCTTCACCGGCTCCTTGCCCAGTTCGACCGCCAGGTCGGTCACGGCGGCGACGGCGGCCGGCGCGGTGAGCACCGAGGAGACGATCTCGACCAGCTTCATCGCGGGCGCCGGGTTGAAGAAGTGCAGGCCCAGCACCCGCTCGGGGCGGGCCGAGTCGGCGGCGAGCCGGGTCACCGACAGGGCGTTGGTGCCGGTCGCCAGGATCGCGTCCGGGCGGACGATGCCGTCCAGGGCGCGGAAGATGCCCTGCTTGACGTCGTACGACTCCGGGGCCACCTCGATCACCAGGTCGGCGGGGGCGGCGTCGGCGAGGTCGCCGGAGGTGCGCAGCCGGCCGAGGACCCGCTCGCGCTCCTCCTCGGTCAGCCTGCCCTTGGCGACGGAACGGGCGGTGGAGGTCTCCAGCGCGGCGGTGGCGCGGGCGGCGGCCTCCGGACTGACGTCGATGCCGACGACGTCGCGGCCGGCCCGGGCGAGGACCTCGGCGATGCCCGAGCCCATCGTGCCGAGGCCCACCACGGCGACGGTCCGGAGGGTGGAGGCGCTGTCGGAGGGGGACAGGGAAGAGGGAGCGGCCATGACGGACTCCAGGAAGGCGTGAGGTGACGGCTGGGACGCGACGCCGGCGGCGAAGGCCGAAGGGCGTGCGCGGATGAGGAGTCGGCGAGGTCGACGGCGACCTGCCGGGTCGTGCGGGCGTGCCTGTGTCCGACCGGTCCTGTCCCGGAACCGGGTCGTGCGGCGTTGCCGCGGTACGCCGTACGGGACGTACGTGCCTGTACCGAACCGACTGCGCTCGCGGCGGCTGCGTCACCAGGCCGCTGCGAGGAGGTGCGAGGGGTAGCTCGCTCGAATGAGCTTAACCGGCCGGTAGTGAGCGCGCCAGAGGGTGCGGCGTGTTCGGGTGTGTGATCCGGCTCCCACGGGGCCGGGTGATTTGCGTAGGGTTGGGGCGTGAACGACGACGAGGGTCAACTCGCGCTGTTGGACGCCCGGTTGCGGGCCGAGTCCGGGGGAGGGTTCGCCCACCGGCGGCTGGTGTCGGACGCCGGGGCCGAGGAGCTCGCCGAGGTGCTGAGCGAGCCCGGACACCCACTGTGGGCGGTGGAACTGGCCGCCTTCCGGCTCGGACTGGCCGGTGACGTCCGGGCGTTCGAACCCCTGGTGCTGCTGCTGAACCACCGGGACGCGCCGCGCTGCGCCTCGGCGGCCCACGCGCTGGCCCGGCTGGGCGATCCGCGCACCGCGCGGGCGGCGGCCGCGCTCGCCACCAACGAACTGCGCGTGGGCTACGCCCTCCACCCGGTGCGGCTGCTGGTCGCCCTGCGGGCGCCCGAGGCGGTACCCGCGCTGGTGACCGTGCTGGAGCGGCGGCTGTCCGCGGCGCGCGACCCGCACCGGGAGGTGGCGCTGGCCTGCGTCGAAGGGCTCGGCGAACTCCGCGACCCGCGCGGCCGGGCGGTGCTGGAACGGGCTCTGCGAAGGGAGGAGTTGGCGGAGGCCGCCCGCGCCGCCCTTCAGTCGCTGGAGGCCGCCCCGGGCCGGACGTAGCGGACCTCGGGGACGTCCACGCCGTCCACCGTGTAGGGCTCCTCGGCACCGTCGCGGGCGAAACCGTGGCGCTCGTAGAAGGCGCGGGCCGCGGTGTTGTCGCGCACCACCCACAGGTAGGTGTCGCCCTCGGCGGGCAGGCACGCGCGCAGCAGGGCGCTGCCGAGCCCGGCGCGGTGGTGCGCAGGGTCCACGTACAGGGTGTAGAGCTCCCAGCCCGGTTCGGGATCGCGGTTCGGGCCGAGGCAGGCCCAGCCGGCGACCTGCCCGTCGCGCTCGGCGACCAGGTTGACGACGCCGGGGCCGGCGCCCTCCAGGAGCGTGCGGTGGCGCGCCGCGGCGGCGACCGGGTCCATCCGGTCCAGGTACCCCTGGGGCATCAGTCCCGCGTAGGCGTACCGCCATCCGGCTGTCCGCACCTCGGCGACGCGCGCGCAGTCGTCGGCCGTCATCTCTCTGATCATCCGGCCATGATGCCCCGCCCACCGGACGGCCTGCTCCGGCTTTTCGTCCCGCCACCGGGGCCGCGCGGGTACGGCTCGCCGCCGCACCCGCGCGGTGTCCGGGTCAGGGCCGGGGGAGCGGCCAGGGGTGGGGCGGGACGACGGCCCGGGTGGCCTCCTGGGCGGGCTTCGGGTCGGGGAGGGCCGGGCAGGTGGCGTCGGCGTCACCGGAGGGACGGCGCGGGACGGTGCCGTCGGTGAGGTAGGCCGCGAGGTGCCGGTCGAGGCACCTGTTGCCCGACAGGGTGACGCCGTGGTTGCCGCCGCCCTCCTCGACCACCAGGGAGGAGCCGCGCAGCAGGCGGTGCGTCCGCACCGCCCCGGCGTACGGCGTCGCCGCGTCCCCGGTCGCCTGGAAGATCAGCACCGGCGGCGCCTTGTGGTTCGTGACGTCCAGGGGCCGCCGCAGGCCCTGCGTGGGCCAGAACGCGCAGGGCGCGTTGTACCAGGCGTTGCTCCAGGTCATGAAGCGCGCCTTCTCGTGCACCGCCCAGTTGTCGGCGCGCCACCGCCCCCACTCCCGCGGCCAGGGGGCGTCGCGGCACAGCACCGACGTGTAGACGCTGTACCCGTTGTCCCCTGCGGCGTCCACCGCGCCGACCGCCCGGTAGGCCTGCACCAGCGGTGCGGGCTGCTTCTTCACCGAGTAGGCGGAGAACGCCCGGGCCAGCAGCGGCCAGTAGCCGTTGTGGTAGCCGCCCGGCAGGAAGAGGTCCTCCAGTTCCGCCGGGCCGACCACGCCCTGGGCGGGCTTCGCGGCGACCGCCGCGCGCATCGCGTACCACTTCGCCTCGACCCGCGCCGGGTCGGCGCCGAGCCCGTAGACGGCGTCGTGCCGCGCCACCCAGGCCATGAAGGCGCGGTGGCGGTCCTCGAAGGCGATGTCCTGCTGGAGGTTGTTCTCGTACCAGATCCCGGTGGGGTCGACCACGGAGTCGAGCACCATCCGCCGCACCCGGTGCGGGTACAGCTTGGCGTACACCGAGCCCAGGTAGGTGCCGTAGGAGTAGCCGAGGTAGTTGATCCTCTGCGCGCCGAGCGCGCGCCGGATCACGTCGAGGTCCTTCGCCGCGCTCACCGTGTCGATGTACGGCAGCAGGTCCCGGTGCTTCTTCCCGCAGGCGGCTGCGAAGGCCCGCGCGCGCTCCAGGTTCGCCCGCTCCAGCGCGGCGGTGGCCGGCACCGTGTCGGGGCGGACCGGGGCGGAGTGGCCCGGCACGCAGTTCAGCGCGGGGCGCGACTTCCCGACCCCGCGGGGGTCGAAGCCGACGACGTCGTAGCGCGCGGCCACGGACGCGGGAAGCCCGGAGGCGACGACGCGGGCGAGGCCCACCCCGCTGCCGCCGGGGCCGCCGGGGTTGACCAGCAGCGGGCCGAGCGACTTCTTCGCGGTGTGCGGGACGCGGGTGAGGGCCAGGGCGATCTTCCGGCCGTCCGGGGCGGCGTGGTCCAGCGGCACCCGCACGGTGGCGCACTGGAGCCGGGGCGCGTCCTCGGTGGCGCACTTCTTCCAGGCGGGCCGCGGCGGGGCGGGTGCCGGAGCGGCCTGCGCCGTCGGTACGGCGGTCAGGGCCGAGGCCAGCGCGACGGCGGTGCCGCACAGGACGGCGACGCGTTTCTTCATCAGTCTCCCCGGGGTCCGGCGGTCCGTGCGTGCCACGGCCCAGGGCGCATCGTGCCGTCGGAAGGGGGGAGGAAGAACACGTTTCGGGGGAGATTGACCCCTTCGGGTCGCGCCCGTGCCGCCGGGCGGGGCACGCCGCGCACGGCGGAGCGTCCGGCGGCGAGCGTTCGGCCCGGAGCCTGCCGCGTCCGCGGCGGGTGGAGGAGCCCGCTCGGAGCGCGGGGGCGGGAAGCCGCTCGGAGCGCGGGTGCGGGAGCCCGGTCACAGCAGCGAGAGCTGCACCGGGCCCTCCGCGTCGGCGGCGGCCTCGGTGGCCGGCCGGGCGGGGCGGACGCGGCGGCGGGCCGCTCCGCCCTCCGGGCCGATGCCGTACTCGCGGGCCAGCTCGTGCACCTGGCGGGTGATCTGCCGCTGGTACCAGGTCGGCGCGTACGCCCCGCCCGCGTACATCCGCTCGTAGCGGCCCACCAGCCCGGGGTGGTGCTCGGCCAGCCAGGCCATGTACCACTCGCGCGCCCCGGGCCGCAGGTGCAGCACGAGCGGCGTCACCGAGCTCGCCCCCGCCTCGGCGACGGCACGCACGGTCGCGCGCAGCTGGTCGGGCCGGTCGCCGAGGAAGGGGATCACCGGGGCCATCAGCACCCCGCAGTCGATGCCGTGCTCGGCGAGCGTGCGGACGACGTCCAGCCGGCGTTCGGGCGCGGGGGTCCCCGGCTCCACGGTGCGCCACAGCTCCCGGTCGACGAAACCGACGGAGACGTTCACGCCCACGTCGGTGACCTCGGCCGCCTGCTCCAGCAGTTCGAGGTCGCGCAGGATCAGCGTGCCCTTGGTCAGGATGGAGAAGGGGTTCGCGTGGTCGCGCAGCGCCGCGATGATCCCCGGCATCAGGCGGTAACGGCCCTCGGCCCGCTGGTAGCAGTCGACGTTCGTGCCCATCGCGATGTGCTCGCCCTGCCAGGCCCGGGAGGCCAGCTTGGCGTGCAGCAGCTCGGGGGCGTTCAGCTTCACCACGATCTGCGAGTCGAAGCCGAGGCCGGTGTCGAGGTCCAGGTAGCTGTGCGTCTTGCGGGCGAAGCAGTAGACGCAGGCGTGGGTGCAGCCGCGGTACGGGTTCACCGTCCATTCGAACGGCATCCGGGACGCGCCCGGCACCCGGTTCACGATCGAGCGCGCCCTGATCTCGTGGAAGGTGACGCCGCGGAACTCCGGGGTGTCGAAGGTCCGGGTGGTCACCGAGTCCGCCCCGAACAGGGCGGGGTCCGTCTGCCCGGACTCCGGCGTGAGGTTCTCCCAGCGCATGCAGGCCTCGCTTCGGTCGTGTCGAACAGCGATAATAGAACACTTGTTCCCTTGATCGTGCGATCGGCACCCGGCGGAACGGCCGGGCGCGGTGTGCCGCCGATTTGGCGGGCGTGTGCGGGGGTGGTTTGCTGGCGCCGGACGTGCTGGATCCCCAGGAGCTGGAGGAAGCGATGGCGCAGGTGGAGGCCACGACCGAGCGGGTCGTCGCGGCGAACGCGCAGGAGGTGTACGCCGCTCTCGCGGACTACGAGGGCACGCGCGCCAGGCTGCTGCCCGAGCAGTTCAGCGAGTACGAGGTGCGCGAGGGCGGCAGGGGCGCGGGCACCCTGGTGCACTGGAAGCTGCAGGCGACCGAGAAGCGGGTGCGGGACTGCCTCCTGGAGGTGACCGAGCCGTCCGCCGGGGAGCTCGTCGAGAAGGACCGCAACTCCTCCATGGTCACCACCTGGCGGGTCACCCCGGCCGGCGAGGGGAAGTCCCGGGTCGCCGTCAGCACCGTCTGGAACGGCGCCGGCGGGATCGGCGGCTTCTTCGAGAAGACCTTCGCGCCCAGGGGACTGGCCCGGATCTACGACGCCCTCCTCGCCCGGCTGGCCTCCGAGGTGGAGTGACCTCCTGGGTGGAGTGACCTCCGGGGTTGGAGTGACCTCCGCCGCGGTGTCGTGGCCGGCCGCAGGACCCGGTCGGTCACGACAGCCGGGGGCCGGCCGGTCAACAGCCCTCTGGCGAAGCCCTGTTGCCCTCACCGTTTCGAGTGACTTGCGTAACCGTAATCCTTCGCTGCCGTTCGCCTGGTGACGTGCGACGAACGGGAGGGCGCAAGTGGGCGTGACGGGCGGGACCGCGCTGCTGCGGGACGAGGCCGGGCGGCGGGACCGGACCGGGGCGCCGGCGCCGGGCGGCGAGGACACCCTCCCGCTCCCCGCGGCGCAGGCGTCCGCCGAGCCGCCCGCGCGGCTCACCCCGCGCGGCGTGCGGCTGGTGTTCGCCGGACTGATGCTCGCGCTGCTGCTCGCGGCGCTGGAGCAGATGATCGTCGCCACCGCCCTGCCGAGGATCGTCGGCGACCTCCGGGGCATGGAGAAGATGTCCTGGGCCATCACGGCCTACCTGCTGACCTCCACCGTGGTGCTCCCGGTCTACGGAAAGCTCGGCGACCTCTTCGGCCGCAAGGGCGTCTTCCTGTTCGCCATCGTCGTCTTCGTCGTGGGCTCCGCCGCCTGCGGACGGGCGGAGACGATGGACCAGCTGATCGCCTTCCGGGCGGTCCAGGGGATCGGCGCCGGCGGGCTGATGATCGGCGTGCAGGCGATCATCGCGGACATCGTGCCGCCCCGCGAACGCGGGCGCTTCATGGGGCTGATCGGCGCCTCCTTCGGCCTGGCCTCGGTGGCCGGACCGCTGCTCGGCGGCTACTTCACCGACCACCACTCCTGGCGCTGGTGCTTCTACTTCAACGTGCCCTTCGGCCTGGTCACGCTGGTCGTGGTGGCCTTCGTGCTCAAGCTGCCCAAACCCGCCGCGCGGCCCCGCCTGGACGTCCTGGGCACGATCCTGCTGGTCGCCGCCTCGACCTGCCTGGTGCTGCTGACCAGCTGGGGCGGCACCGAGTACGCCTGGGACTCCCCGCAGATCCTCGGCCTGGCCGGGGGCGCCGTCGTCGCCACGGCGCTCTTCGTGGTCGCCGAGCGGTTCGCGGCCGAACCGCTCATCCCGCTGCGGCTGTTCCGCGACCCGGTCTTCAACGTCACCGCCCTGGTCGGCCTGGTCGTCGGCATCGCGCTGTTCGGCGCCGCCAGCTACCTGCCCAGCTACCTCCAGATGGTCGACGGGGCCACCGCCACCGAGTCCGGCCTGCTGATGCTGCCCATGATGGGCGGGGTGGTCGGCGCCTCGGTGCTCTCCGGGCAGCTGATCAGCCGCACCGGCCGCTACCGGATCTACCCGATCCTCGGCGGCGCGCTCTCCGCCGTCGGCATGGGGCTGCTGTCGCTCCTGGACACCGGCACCGAGCGGGTCACCTACAGCGCCTGGATGTTCGTCCTGGGCGTGGGCATCGGCCTGGTGATGCCGGTCCTGGTGCTCGCCGTCCAGAACTCCGTGCGCCCCGCCGACCTGGGCACCGCCACCAGCGCCAACAACTACTTCCGGCAGATCGGCGGCAGCGTCGGCGCCGCCGTCTTCGGCACCCTCTTCGCCGACCGCTTCACCGACGCCCTCGCCGACCGGCTGCCCGGCCTGCCCGGCGGCGCGGCCGCCGCCCCGCACACCGAGTCCGTGAGCCCGGAGATGGTGCGGGCACTGCCGGCGCCGCAGCGCGACGCCTACATCGCGGCCTACGCCGAGGCCATGCCGCGGATCTTCCTCTACCTGGTGCCGGTCCTCGTGCTCGGCCTGATCATCGCCTTCTTCCTCAAGGAGAAACCGCTGGTGTCCCACAACGTCCCCGCCGCAGAGCCCCAGGGCGCCGAGCCGGCCGCGGCGGCCGCTGCCGCCGCCCCCTACGCGGCCTCCGTCCCGCTCACCGTCGAGGTGACCGCCTCGGTGCCCGGCGCCCGGGCCCCCTACGGCGGCGGGATCGCCGTCTGCGGCGCGGTGCGGCACGCCGACGGCACGGTGGTGCCGCGCGCGGCGCTCACCCTGATCGACGGCGCCGGGCAGCAGGTCGGGCGCGGCGCCAGCGGCGAGGACGGCCGCTACGCGCTGGCCACCCCCGGCCCCGGCTCCTACGTGCTGATCGCCGCCGCCGGCGGGCACCAGCCGCAGGCCGTGCAGGTCACGGTGGGGGAGCGGCCGGTCGGGATGGACGTGGTCCTCGGCGGCGCCGGACGCCTCGCCGGGACCGTCACCACCGCCGACGGCACCCCGGTGCGGGACGCCACCGTCACCCTCACCAACGTCCACGGCGAGGTGGTCTCCGCCTCCCGCAGCGGCTACGACGGCGGCTACGTCATCAGCGACCTGGTGGCCGGCGAGTACACCCTGGCCGCCAGCGCCCACGCCTACCGGCCCACCGCCCTGCCGGTCACCGTGCAGGCCTCCCGGGAGACCCGGCAGGACATCGAGCTGGCCGGCGGAGCGGTGCTGCGCGGCGTGGTCCGGGGCGGCGGCGGACGGCCCGTGGAGGACGCCCGGGTCACCCTGCTGGACGCCGCGGGCAACGTCGTGGACACCCTCACCACCGGCCCCGACGGCACCTTCCGCTTCGTCGACCTGTCCTCCGGCGAGTACACCGTGATCGCCGCCGGCTACCCGCCGGTCGCCACCGTCCTGCAGGTGGCCGGCGGCGGCCGCACCGAGCGCGACCTGCAGCTCGGGCACCAGGACTGACCCGCCGGGGCCGGCCGGGGGTTCCCCGCGGCCCCGGCACGGGGGAAGATCGCGCCCTGACCGCCTCGGTCTACACTCACGCCCATGCACGCGTGTGACCGGCAGGAACGGAGCGACCGATGAAGATCCTCATCAGCGCGGACATGGAGGGCGCCACCGGCGTCACCTGGCCGGCCGACGTGCTGCCGGGCACCCCCCAGTGGGAGCGCTGCCGTCCGATGTTCACCTCGGACGTCCAGGCCGCCGCGCTCGGCTTCTTCGACGGCGGCGCCGACCAGGTGCTCGTCAACGAGGCCCACTGGAGCATGCGCAACCTGCTGCTCGAGCAGCTCGACGACCGGGTCGAGATGCTCACCGGCCGGCACAAGGCGCTCTCCATGGTCGAGGGCGTCCAGCACGGCGACGTCGACGGCATCGCCTTCATCGGCTACCACGGCGGCGCCGGGATGGAGGGCGTCCTCGCCCACACCTACCTCGCCAACCAGCTCACCGGGGTCTGGCTCGACGACGTCCGCGCCAGCGAAGGCCTGCTCAACGCCCATCTGGTGGCCGAGTACGGGGTACCGGTCATTCTGGTGACCGGCGACGACGTGGCCTGCGACGACGCCCTCGGGTACGCGCCCGAGGCGCGGAAGGTCGCGGTGAAGGACCACGTCTCGCGCTACGCGGCCGTGTGCCGCACGCCGGCCCGGACCCACGCGGACATCCGGGCGGCCGCCAAGGAGGCGGTGTCGCTGGCGGTCCGTCACGAGCCCGTGACGGCCGGCCCGCGTACCGTCGCCGTGGAGTTCGACGCGGAACACCTGGCCGACGCGGCTACCGTCGTGCCGGGCGTGGACCGGGTCGGCGAGCGCAAGGTCGCCTACACCGAAGCGAACATGTACGACGCAATCCGCACCTTCAAGGCGGTCACCACGATCGTCTCGGCCGCGGTGGAGGAGACGTATGGCTGATCAGCAGGCCCTCGACGAGGTCGTGACCTTCGCGTCCGACCTGATCCGCATCGACACCACCAACCGGGGCGGCGGCGACTGCCGCGAACGCCCCGCCGCCGAGTACGCGGCGGCCCGGCTCGCCGAGGCGGGCCTGGAGCCCACGCTCCTGGAGCGCACCGAAGGACGCACCAACGTCGTCGCCCGCCTCGAGGGCACCGACCCCTCGGCGGACGCGCTCCTGGTCCACGGCCACCTCGACGTGGTGCCCGCCGACGCCTCCGAGTGGACCGTGCACCCCTTCTCCGGGGAGATCCGCGACGGCGTGCTCTGGGGCCGCGGCGCGGTGGACATGAAGAACATGGACGCGATGATCCTCTCCGTGGTCCGCTCCTGGGCCCGCGAGGGCGTGCGGCCCCGCCGCGACATCGTCATCGCCTTCACCGCCGACGAGGAGGACAGCGCCGTCGACGGCTCCGGCTTCCTCGCCGACCAGCACGCGGGGCTGTTCGAGGGCTGCACCGAGGGCGTCAGCGAGTCCGGCGCCTACACCTTCCACGACGGCTCCGGCGCCCGGATCTACCCCATCGGCGCCGGCGAACGCGGCACCGGCTGGCTGCGGCTCACCGCGCGCGGACGCGCCGGCCACGGCTCCAAGGTCAACCGCGCCAACGCCGTCACCCGCCTCACCGCGGCGGTCACCCGGCTCGGCGAGCACAACTGGCCGCTGAACCTCACCCCGACCGTGCGCGCCGCGATCGCCGAACTCGCCGCGGTCTACGGCATCGACTCCACGCGCTACGACCTCACCGACTCCGACCAGGTCGACGAGCTGCTGGTGAAGATCGGCCCCGCCGCCGCCCTGGTCGAGCCCACCCTGCGCAACAGCACCAACCCGACCATGCTGGACGCCGGCTACAAGGTCAACGTGATCCCCGGCGAGGCCGGCGCGCACGTCGACGGGCGCTTCCTGCCGGGCGGCGAGGAGGACTTCGAGCGCACCCTGGACGAGCTGACCGGCCCCGACGTCGAGTGGGAGTACTACCACCGCGAAGGCGCCCTGCAGGCACCGGTGGACTCCCCGACCTTCGCCAAGCTGCGCGCCGCCGTCGAGGAGTTCGACCCCGAGGCGCACACCGTGCCGTACTGCATGTCCGGCGGCACCGACGCCAAGCAGTTCGCCCGGCTCGGCATCACCGGGTACGGCTTCGCCCCCGTCTGGCTGCCCGAGGGCTTCGCCTACCAGCAGCTCTTCCACGGCGTGGACGAACGGGTGCCCGTCGAAGGACTGCACTTCGGCGTCCGCGTGCTCGACCGCTTCCTGCGGACGGCCTGACAGAGATGGGGGACCAGGTGCGGAAACTGGCGTACGGGACGTGGCCCTCGCCGATCGGGGCGGCGCTGGCCGCCGACCACGACGGAGCCCCGCAGTACCCCGGGTTCGTCGGCGACGAGGTCTGGTGGACCGAGCCCCGGCCCGCCGAGGCAGGCCGCCGCGCCCTGGTGCGCCGCCGCGCCGACGGCACCGAGGAATCGGTGCTGCCCCCGCCGTGGAACGTGCGCAGCCGGGTGATGGAGTACGGCGGCCGCCCCTGGACCGGGACCGTCCGAGAAGGACGGCCGGTCGTCGTCTTCGTGAACTTCGCCGACCAGCGGCTCTACCGCCACGAGGTGGAGGGCGGCGGCGAACCGCAGCCGCTCACCCCCCTGTCCTCCGTGGGCGGCGGCCTGCGCTGGGCAGAGCCCGAGGTGCGCGAAGGACCGGGCGGCAGGGCCGAGGTCTGGTGCGTGCTGGAGGAGTACACCGGCGACGGCCCCTCCGACCTGCGGCGCCTGCACGTGGCGGTGCCGCTGGACGGCAGCGCCGCCGAGGACCGCGGCGCGCTGCGTGAGCTGTCCCGCCCCACCCACCACTTCGTCACCGGGGCGCGCGTCTCCCCGGACGGCACCCGGGCCGCCTGGCTGGCCTGGGACCACCCCCGGATGCCCTGGGACGGCACCGAACTGGTGGTCGCCGACATCACCGAGGACGGCGTTCTCGCCATGCCGCGGGTGATGGCCGGCGGCGAGGAGGAGTCCGTCGCCCAGGTCGAGTGGACGGCCGACGGCCGGCTGATGTGGAGCAGCGACCACTCCGGCTGGTGGAACCTCTACCGGGACGGCGAGCCGGTCTGCCCCCGCGAGGAGGAGTTCGGCGGACCGGTGTGGACGCCGGGCAGCCGCTGGTTCGCGCCGCTCGAATGCGGGCTGGTCGCCGTCCTGCACGGCAAGGGCGCCCAGGTGCTCGGCGTGCTCGACCCCGAGGCCTGCGAGGTCGTCGACGCCGCCGGTCCCTGGAGCGAGTTCGCCGCCGCGCTCGCGGTGCACGGCGACCGGGTCGTGGCGGTCGGAGCGG
This sequence comes from Streptomyces fragilis, assembly GCF_003112515.1. GTDB lineage: Bacteria > Actinomycetota > Actinomycetes > Streptomycetales > Streptomycetaceae > Streptomyces > Streptomyces fragilis. The sequence goes on from NZ_BEVZ01000002.1 coordinate 1,095,478, forward strand.
GCGCCAGGCGCTCCTTCGAGGTCGTCGAGCTGGACACCCGGCTGGGCAGCGCCCGCGTCATCGGCTCCGCCCACCGGGACAGCGTCGACCCCGCCTACCTGCCCGAACCCGAGGCGCGGGTCTTCACCGCCGCCGACGGCCGGGAGGTGCACGCGCAGGTCTACCCGCCGCACCACCCCGAGGTGACCGGCCCCGACGGCGAACTGCCGCCGTACGTGGTCTGGGCGCACGGCGGGCCCACCAGCCGGGTGCCCATGGTGCTCGACCTGGAGATCGCCTACTTCACCTCCCGCGGCATCGGCGTCGTCGAGGTCAACTACGGCGGGTCCACCGGCTACGGACGCGAGTACCGCAACCGGCTGCGCGAGCAGTGGGGCGTGGTCGATGTCGAGGACTGCGCGGCCGCCGCCCTCGCCCTCGCCGAGGAGGGCGTCGCCGACCGCGCCCGGCTGGCCGTGCGCGGAGGCAGCGCGGGCGGCTGGACCACCGCCGCCTCGCTCGCCTTCACCGACGTCTACGCCTGCGGCACCGTCATCTACCCCGTGCTCGACCTGACCGCGTGGGCCTCCGGGGAGACCCACGACTTCGAGTCGCGCTACCTGGAATCCCTGGTCGGCCCGCTGGCCGAGGTGCCCGAGCGGTACCGGGAGCGCTCGCCCGGTGAGAGCCCCGAGCGGATCGAGGCGCCGTTCCTGCTGCTCCAGGGGCTGGAGGACCCGATCTGCCCGCCCGCGGCGAGCGAGCGGTTCCTCGAGCGGGTCCGGGCCGGCGGGCGGGGCGTCCCGCACGCCTACATCGCCTTCGAGGGCGAGGGCCACGGGTTCCGGCGCGCCGACACGATGGTCCGGGCGCTGGAGGCGGAACTGTCGCTGTACGCGCAGGTGTTCGGCTTCGAGGCGCCGGACGTGCCGGTGCTGGAACTGAGGAAGTAGGGGCGACCGTGCGGGAGTCGACCAGACCGAGGAGGCTGGCGCCGGGCGCGAGGGTGGCGATCGTCGCCCCCAGCGGGCCGGTGCCGGACGAGCGGCTGCAGGGCGGTCTCGACCTGCTGCGCGGCTGGGGGCTCGACCCCTTCGTGATGCCCCACGTCAGGGGCCGTCACGAGCGGTTCGCGTACCTGGCGGGGTCGGACGCGGACCGCGCGGCCGACCTCCAGGCCGCGTGGTGCGACCCGTCCGTCGACGCGGTGATCTGCGCGCGTGGCGGGTACGGCGTGCAGCGCATGGTGGACCTGCTCGACTGGTCCGCGCTGCGGGCCGCCGGGCCCAAGGTCTTCGTCGGCTTCAGCGACATCACCGCGCTGCACGAGGCGTTCGCCACCCGCATGGGACTGGTCACGCTGCACGGGCCGATGGCCGCGGGCGTGGACTTCCTCAAGAACGAGAAGGCCCGCGAGCACCTGCGGGCCACCCTCTTCGCGCCGGAGACCACGCAGGTCATCACCGGCTCCGGCGGGACGCTGGTGCCCGGGCGGGCCCGCGGCGTCACGCTCGGCGGCTGCGTCAGCCTGCTCGCGGCGGACCTGGGCACGCCGCACGCGCGGGCCGGGGCGCGGGGCGGGCTGCTGATGCTCGAGGACGTCGAGGAGGAGCGGTACCGGCTGGACCGGATCCTCACGCAGCTCCTGCGGGCCGGGTGGCTCGACGGGGTGGCCGGCGTGGTGCTCGGCTCCTGGCTGGGGTGCGGGCCCTACGAGGAGCTGCGGGCGCTCTTCGCCGACCGGCTCGGGGGCCTCGGGGTCCCCGTCGCCGAGGAGTTCGGCTTCGGCCACGGCGAGGGCGCCCTCACCATCCCCTTCGGCGTCACCGCCGAACTCGACACCGAGACCCGAACCCTGACCCTGGACCGCCCGGCCCTGGCCTAGGCCCGCGCCCGGTGACGGGAGGGCCGGATCGGTAGGGTGATCGACATGCACGAGAGCTCGTACGTGGCCGTCACCGACCGGGTCGGTCTGCGGCCCCTCACGTTCGCCGACGAGGCCGAGTTCACCGCCCGGGCCCGGGAGAGCCGGGAGCTGCACCACCCGTGGCTGTTCCCGCCGGACACCCCCGACGCGTTCCGCGCGTACGCGTGGCGGATCACCGGCAGCGCGGACAAGGAGAGCTTCCTCGTCTGCGACCGCACGGAGGACGGCGCCCTCGCCGGATACGTGACCGTCAACAACATCGTGCACGGCGCCTTCCGCTCCGGCGCCCTCGGCTACGGCGCGTTCGCGCACGCCGCCGGACGCGGCCTGATGACCGAGGCGCTGACCGCACTCGTCCGGTACGCGTTCGCGCCGCCGCTGAACCTGCACCGGCTGGAGATCAACGTCCAGCCAGGCAACGCCCGTTCGATCGCGCTCGCCCGCCGCGCCGGGTTCGCGAAGGAGGGGTTCTCCCCGCGCATGCTGTTCGTCGACGGCGCCTGGCGCGACCACGAACGCTGGGCGATCACCGCGGAAATGATCCAGGACTGACCGACCCGCCTCTGGCGCCGGGGACGCCTGGCCGCTTCCATGGTCGGGTGACGACCATCCGCCGTGAGGTGCTGACGCTGCCCGCCGCCGAGTTGGGCCCCGACAACCCCCTGCCGCCGCTGAAGCCGCTGGACGAGGTCCACCAGGTCGAGGACCGCGACCGGCAGGGCCTGCCACGGGACATGGCCCGGCAGATGGGGTACGCCCCGCTGACCGGACTGCTCCCCGAGCGGATCCGTGACGGCTACGACCGCCGCCGCGAGCCCCGGCCCGTGGAGACGGTCGTCCTGGAGAACGACCGTCTCCGGGTCACCGTGCTGCCGGCGCTCGGCGGCCGGATCGCCTCCCTGGTCCACAAGCCCACCGGACGCGAACTGCTGTACCGCAACCCGGTGTTCCAGCCCGCCTGCTTCGCGCTGAACGGCGCGTGGTTCTCCGGCGGCATCGAGTGGAACATCGGCGCGACCGGGCACACCGCGCTCTCCTGCTCCCCGCTGCACGCCGCCCGCGTCACCGCGCCCGACGGCGGGGTCATGCTGCGGCTGTGGGAGTGGGAGAGACTGCGCGACCTGCCGTTCCAGGTCGACCTGTGGCTGCCGGACGGCTCCGACTTCCTGTACGTGGGCGTACGGATCCGCAACCCGCACGAACGGCCCGTCCCCACCTACTGGTGGTCGAACATCGCCGTCCCCGAGGAGCGCCGGGTTCTCGCGCCCGCCGACGCCGCCTGGCACTTCGGCTACACGCGACGGCTCCGCCGGGTGGACGTGCCCGCCTACGACGGCGTCGACCGCACCCGGCCGCTGAACAGCGTCTTCCCGGCCGACTATTTCTACGACGTGCCCGACGGGCGCCGCGGGTGGATCGCCGCCCTCGACGACGCGGGAAGCGGGCTCGTGCAGACCTCCACCGACACGCTGCGCGGACGCAAGCTGTTCGTCTGGGGCAGCGGCCCGGGCGGGCGGCGCTGGCAGGAGTGGCTGACCGAGCCCGGCACGGGCGGCTACTGCGAGATCCAGGCCGGGCTGGCCCGCACCCAGCTGGAGCACGTCAAGCTGGACGCCGAGAGCGAGGTGTCCTGGCTGGAGGCGTACGGCCCGCTGGACGTGGACCCGGCCGCGGCGCACGGCGACGACTGGTCCCACGCCCTGGCCACGGCGGAGGAACGGCTGGAGGCGGTGCTGCCCCGCGCCGACGTGGAGGCCGCCTACGCCGCCTGGTCGCCGGCCGCGGACACCGAGCCCGGCGAGCGGCTCGCCACCGGCTCGGGCTGGGGCGCGCTGGAGGTGCTGCGCGGCGGTTTCGCGCTGCCCGGGACGCCCTTCGCCCCCGACACGCTGGGGGAGGAGCAACGCCCCTGGCTGGAGCTGCTGCGCAAGGGCACGCTCCCCGAGGAGGACCCGCAGGCCGGTCCGCCGTGCCCGACGCCGGTCGCGCCGCACTGGCGGGACATGCTGGAGACCGCCGCCGCGACCGCCACCGCCGAGTACCACCTGGGCCTGGCCCAGTGGCACGCCGGCGACCGCGCGCAGGCCGTGCGGAGCTGGGAGCGCGGGCTGAAGGCGGCCCCCGGGCACTGGGCCCTGCTGCGCTGCACCGCGTTCGCCGACCAGGAGGAGGACAACCCCGAGCGGGCCGCGGACCGCTACGAGGAGGCCTTCGACGCCCTGTGCCGCGCCGCCGCGGGCAGCGATCCGGCCACCCCGGACACCCCCGACGCCCCGCGCGGACCGGACGCGCCCGACGTCCCGCACGCACCGGACGCGCCCGACGTCCCGCACGCACCGGACACGCCCGACGTCCCGCACGGACCGCACACCCCCGACGTCCCGCACGGACCGGACACGTCCTGCACCCCGCACGGGCCGGACGCGGGGCCGCCCGCCCCGGACGGGTGGGAGCCGGCCCTCGCGGCGCTGGGACGCGAGACGGCCGAGGCGCTGCTGGGCGTGGGCCGCACGGCGCGCGCCCGCGAGGTGTACGAACGGCTGCCCGCACGGACGCGGGCCCGGGGCCGCTTCCGGCTCCTCGAGGTGGAGATCCTGCTGGCCGAGGGCCGGCGGGACGCCGCCCGCGCCGTTCTCGACGAGGACTTCGAGGTGGCGGACCTGCGCGAGGGTTCGGAGACCCTCAGCCGCCTGTGGGCCGCCTGCACGGACGAGCCCCTGCCGGCCCGCCACGACTTCCGGATGCGCCCGCCCGAGTGAGCCCCGGCCGTTTCGGTCACCCGGCCAGGGGGACGCGGATGAGGTCACGCGCAACGCCGATTCCGAGGGGACCCATGCACTCCGACGACCGAGCACCCGCTCCCACCGACGCCTTCGACCCCGCCGAAGCCGCCCACCTCGCCGAGCTGGGACAACAGCTGCGGGTGGACAGCGTGCGCGCCGCCGCGGCCGCCGGGTCCGGCCACCCGACCTCCTCGATGTCGGCGGCCGACCTGATGGCCGTGCTGCTCGCACGCCACCTGCGCTACGACTTCGCCAACCCCGGCCACCCCGGCAACGACCGCTTCGTGCTCTCCAAGGGGCACGCCTCGCCGCTGCTGTACGCGGCGTACAAGGCCGCCGGAGCCATCGACGACCAGGAACTGCTGACCTTCCGCGAGCACGGCAGCCGGCTCGAGGGCCACCCCACGCCGCGCCGGCTGCCCTGGGTGGAGACCGCCACCGGCTCGCTGGGCCAGGGCCTGCCCGTGGGCGTGGGCATCGCCCTGTCCGGCAAGCGGCTGGAGAAGGCCCCGTACCGCGTGTGGGTGCTGTGCGGGGACAGCGAACTGGCCGAGGGCTCCGTGTGGGAGGCCGCCGAGCAGGCCTCCTTCGAGCACCTGGACAACCTCACCGCCATCGTCGACGTCAACCGGCTCGGCCAGCGCGGCGAGACCCGCCACGGCCACGACCTGGACGCCTACGCGCGCCGCTTCAAGGCGTTCGGCTGGCACACCGTCGAGGTGGACGGCCACGACACCGAGGCGATCGAGCGGGCGCTGGGCGAGGCGTCCTCCACCGTCGGCCAGCCCGCCGTGGTGCTGGCCCGCACCCTCAAGGGCCGCGGCGTGGCCGCGGCCGAGGACAAGGAAGGGCTGCACGGCAAGCCGCTGAAGGACGCCGAGGAGGCCATCGCCGAACTCGGCGGCGAACGCGATCTGCGGGTCGAGGTCGGGGGGCCCCGCGAGGCCCCCGAGAGGCCCGCCCCGCGCATCGGAGAACCCGAGCTGCCGCGCTGGGACAAGGGCGAGGAGGCGGCCACCCGGGACGCCTACGGGGCGGCGCTCGCCGCCCTCGGCACCGCGCGGGGCGACGTGGTGGCCCTGGACGGCGAGGTGAGCGACTCCACCCGCGCCGAGGCCTTCGCCAAGGAGCACCCGGAGCGGTTCTTCGAGTGCTACATCGCCGAACAGCAGCTGATCGCCTCCGCCGTCGGGCTGGCCGCGCGCGGCTGGGTGCCCTACGCGTCCACCTTCGCCGCGTTCCTGAGCCGGGCCTACGACTTCGTGCGGATGGCGGCGGTCAGCGACTCCGGCCTCAACGTGGTCGGCTCGCACGCGGGCGTGTCCATCGGGCAGGACGGGCCCTCCCAGATGGGTCTGGAGGACCTGGCGATGTTCCGGGCGGTGCACGGATCCACCGTGCTCTACCCGTGCGACGCCAACCAGACCGCGAAGCTCGTCGCCGGGATGGCGGACCTCACCGGCATCCGCTACCTGCGCACCTCGCGCGGCAAGGGCCCCGTCCTCTACGGGCCCGACGAGGAGTTCCCGGTCGGCGGCAGCAAGGTGCTGCGCTCCTCGGACGAGGACCGGCTCACCCTGGTCGCGGCCGGCGTGACCGTCCACGAGGCGCTGAAGGCGGCCGACGAACTGGCCCGCGAGGGCGTCGCGGTACGGGTGGTCGACCTGTACTCGGTGAAGCCGGTGGACCGCGAGACGCTGCGCAGGGCCGCCTCGGAGACCGGCTGCCTGCTCACCGTGGAGGACCACCACGAGGAGGGCGGCCTCGGCGACGCGGTCGCCTCCGCGTTCGACGACGGGGCCCCGTCGCCGCGGCTGGTCCGGCTCGGCGTGCGGTCCATGCCCGGGTCGGCGAGCCCCGAGGAGCAGTTGCGCGAGGCGGGCATCGACGCGGCCTCGATCGTGGCTTCGGCACGCCTGCTGACCGAGCAGGGCGTGCCGGGCTGACGCCGTCCCGCCTCCACCGGACCGACACGGGTCCGCCCCATGTGTGGGGCGGCCCCACGGGCCTGTCACGGGAAGTCCGCCATGGCGTCCGGTCGGTGTGCATCGGGAGGTTTGCCGTCAGGGTCACCGGTCATCCGCACTCACAGAGGTGGCCATGACGAACTCATCGAAGCAGGAAACTGCAGACACCGAGAACACCGAGAAGACCGAGAAGAAGGAGCCGGAACAGCGCCGGCCGCGCCCCACCGAAGTGCTGCGTGAGGCGCGGGGTCAGCTCGAGGAGCTGACCGGGATGGCCGCCGAGTCGGTGTCGTCCTTCGAAAGGACCGAGGACGGCTGGTCGTTGCAGGTGGAGGTGCTCGAACTCGAGCGCGTCCCCGACACGATGAGCCTCCTGGGGACCTACCAGGTCGACCTGGACCCGGACGGCATGCTCACCGGCTACAAGCGCATCAGGCGCTACGAACGCGGACGTTCGGACGGCAACCGCCGCTGACCGCGGCGGTTCACGCGCCGCGGAACGTCCGCCCGACTTCCCGTGACAGGGCAGGGGCCCGCATGCCTGGCGGAGCCCTGCCCGGAAACAGTGAGGAGCACTCGTGACGGTTGTACCGGCACAGCAGAGCGGTGGTGGAGGCGGCAGCAGCGGCCTCTACGACGTTCTCGAACTCGTCCTCGACCGGGGCCTCGTCATCGACGCGTTCGTTCGCGTCTCCCTGGTCGGCATCGAAATCCTGAAGATCGACGTACGTGTCGTCGTCGCGAGCGTGGACACGTACCTGCGTTTCGCCGAGGCGTGCAACCGCCTCGACCTGGAGTCCGGTCCGCGCAAGAACCCCGGCCTGCCCGACCTGGTCGGCGAGATGCAGGAATCGGGCGCCCACGGCAAGACCAAGGGCGCGCTCTCGGGAGCAGCCGAGAGCATCTCCGACGCCTTCCGGCAGGGCCGCGAGGGAAGCAAGGAACCCGCGTCGTCCCGGCGTAAGGAGGAGGAGAAGTGAGCACCTACGTCTACGGGATCGCCTCGGCGTCCCACCCGTCGCTGCCCGAGGGCATGGGCGGCGTCGGCGACCCGCCGAACCCGGTGCGGTTGCTGAAGGAGGGCGACCTGGTCGCCGTGGTCGGCGACGCGCCGGAGGATTTGCGTCCCAAGCGCCGCGACCTCCTGGCCCACCAGACCATCCTCGCCGAGGCCGGCGCGGGCGGCTGCGTGCTGCCGATGCGGTTCGGCAACGTCGCGCCGGACGACGAGTCGGTGCTGCGGGTCCTGTCCGAGCGCTCCGGGCACTACGCGGAGCGGCTGCGCGCGCTGGACGGCAAGGCGGAGTACAACGTCAAGGCCAACCACGACGAGGAGGCCGTCCTGCACGTGGTGATGGCCGAGGACGCCGAGGTGCGATCCCTGGCCGAGGCCAACCGGCAGGCCGGCGGCGGCAGCCACGACGACAAGCTGAAGCTCGGCGAGATGGTCGTCGGCGCCGTCAAGGCCCGCGAGGAGGTGGACGCGGCCGCGCTGCAGCAGGCGCTGGAGCCCCAGGCCGCCTCGGTCGCCACCGGAGCGGAGTCCACCGGCTGGATCACCAACCTGTCCTTCCTGGTGGACACCGCGACCGCCGACCGGTTCATCGCCGCGGTGGAGCAGTACCGCGAGGCGAACCCGCACGTGCAGCTGCGCGTCAACGGGCCGCTGCCGCCCTACAGCTTCGTGGAGCCCGGCCCGGCCGACCACGCCCAGGACGGCGCGGGGCAGGCTGCCGGCGCGGCCGTGGAGTGACGCCGTGGGACTCCTCTCCCAGGTGCTGCTGCTGCCGTTCGCGCCGGTGCGCGGCAGCGCCTGGGTGATCCGCCAGGTGATGCGCGAAGCCGAGCGCATCTACTACGACCCTGCCACTATCCGCGCCGAACTGGCGAGTCTGGAGGAGCAGTTGGAATCAGGCGAGATCAGCGAGGAGGAGTTCGACCGGCGTGAGGACGAGCTGCTCGAGCGGCTCGAGGCCGCTGCCGGCGTGCAGCAGGGGGGAGGTGGGTTCGGATGAACGCGCACCGCTGGGAACTCGGGCTCGCGGCCACCGCGGGCTACGTCGTCGGACGCACCCGGACGCTGCCGCTCGTGGTGGCCGTCGCCATCGTGCTGGTCGGCCGGGACGAGCCCCGTGCCTACCTGGCCGGCCAGGGGCGGCGGCTGCTGATGGAGGGCGTCCGCACCGCCGGGGCCGCGACGGCCTGGTGGGACGACTCGACGGTCCGCGAGATGTTCACCCGCTCGTCGCACGACGACGCCGGTGACCGCCACGCGGGGCCGGACGAGGACGAGCTCACCGCCGAGGAGGGCGGCCGGCACGAGATCGAGCCGGCCTGAGCGACCCGCGGGCCGCCGCTCCGACGTCGTCCGGGACGCGTGTCCCGGGCGGGGGAACTGGAGCGGCGGCCCGGGCTCGGGCAGGGTTGGGGTACCGGACCTCCACCGGCGGAACCCGGACCTCCACCGGCGGACCCGGACCGCCTGCCCGGTTCCACGGCGAGAAGGAGAGACCATGAGCGGACTGCGGTACGTCTACGCGGTCTGCCGCCCGTTCGAGGCGGCGCTGCAGGCCCAGCTGGCCGGCGTGGCCGGCTCCCCGCCCACCGCCGTGCACCACGAGGGCCTGGTCGCCGTGGTCAGCACGGTGCCCGCCGAGGAGTTCGCCGAGACGCCGCTGCGGGACCGGCTGGAGGACCGCTCGTGGCTGACCGCCACGGCCAGGGCGCACGAACAGGTCATCGACGCCCTCACCACCGTCACCACCCCGCTGCCGCTGCGGTTCGCCACCGTGCTGCCGGACGACAGCGCCGTGCGGATCCTGCTGGAGACCCACGCCGCCGAGATCCGCGCCGTGCTCGACCGGCTCGCGGGCCGGGTCGAGTGGAGCGTCCGCGTCTACGCCGGGGCGGAGCCCGACGCCGAGCAGGCCGGGCACTTCGCCGGCCGTCTGCACGAGGAACTGCGCGCCGCCGCCGAGGACGCCCGGCTGCACCCGCCCCGCATCCTCAAGGTCACCGAGGCCGAGGAGGGCGCCTGGGGGCGCAACCTCCTCGACGCCGCCTACCTGGTGCCGCGCCGGCAGTCCGGCGGCTTCGTCGAAATGGTCGACAAGGCCCGCGAAACCCTCCCCGAGGGAGGGGTGAAGGTCCACCTGACCGGCCCGTGGGCCCCGTACTCCTTCTGCTCCCTCGGCGGAGCCCGGTAGAGGCCCCGGTTCGGGCCGGCGACACGCGGCTCCGGCTCGGGCCGCAGCCCCGGCTCAGGGGGCGGTCAGCCCGCCACGCGGCACAGGATCTCGCCGTGCGGCACCGTGAAGCGTCCTTCCGGCGCGCCGCCCCACTCGCGCCACGCCGCGCCGATCTCCGCCAGGGCCTCCGGGCCGGCCAGGCCCAGCTCCCGCACCCGGTCCGCGTAGACGGGCGCCGACGTGCGCTCCGCCCACATCGTGCCCCACCAGGCGCGCTCCTCGGCGCTCGTGTACACCCACGCGGACGAGGACTCGGCGACCTCCTCGAAGCCTCCCGCCTCCGCGGCCCAGCCGGCCAGGAAACGCCCCGCGTCCGGCTCACCACCGTTGGCGCGCGCCGTGCGGCGGTAGAGCTCCTGCCACCGCTCCAGGCCGGGAGAGGCCGGCGCCCAGCTCATCGCCCCGTAGTCCGAGTCGCGCGCCGCGACCAGCCCGCCCGGCCGGGTCACCCGCCGCATCTCCCGCAGGGCCGCCACCGGGTCTCCCACGTGCTGCAGCACCTGATGGGCGTGGACCACGTCGAACTCGCCGTCCCGGTAGGGCAGCGCGTGCACGTCGCCCACCGCGAACTCCAGATTCGCCACCCCGCGCCGCGCCGCCTCGGCGCGCGCGGCCTCCAGCACCCCCGCCGCCCGCTCCAGGCCGACGACCCGGCCGCCCGGTACCAGCTCCGCCAGGTCGGCGGTGATGGTGCCGGGGCCGCAGCCGACGTCCAGCACCCGCATGCCCGGGGCGAGCGAACCCAGCCAGTACGCGGCCGAGTTGGCCGCGGTCCGCCAGCGGTGGGAGCGGAGCACCGCCTCGCCGTGCCCGTGCGTGTACACCGCGGTCTCCTGTGCCCTGCCCATGCTGCGCCCCCTTTGGCGAAGAACTGCCGACGGGCACCACGCTAGCCCTGTCGACCGCATCATGAGATATCCGTCTCATGATGCGGTCGACGCGGGTGGGCGTGCGGCCGTCCTCCCCGGTCAGGGCATCGGGCGGTACACCGTCAGGACGCGCGGCAGCTTCCGCAACGTCACCGAACCCTCCACCCGCGTGACTTCGCCGTCGTAGGCCAGCAGGGTGCCGGGCGAGACCCGCTCGATGTGCAGGTGCGGCACCTGGACGGCGGCGTGCGCGGGTGAGCGGGTCAACGGGCCGGCCAGGGCGGCGGACAGCAGCCGCAGGGCCGGGCGCCGGCCCCCGTGCACCACCCGGACGTCGAGCTGGCCGTCGGCGAGGTCCAGGCGCCGCCCCGACATCACGCCCATCCGGTGGTAGGTGCCGTTTCCCGCGAACAGCAGCCACAGCGGGTGCGTCCGGCCCTGGAGACGCGCCTCCAGCGGATGCCGGTCGGCGCGCAGCACCCGCGCCGCCGCCAGCACACCGGCCGGCCAGCCGCCGATCCGGCCCGCCCACCGCTCCCGCTCCCGCACCAGCTCGGGGTAGATGCCCAGACTGCAGGTGTTGAGGAAGACGCCCCGCCGCTGCGCGGTGGAGAACATGCCCACGTCCACGCGGACGGCGTCCCCGCGCTCCAGCGCCCGGGCCAGTCCGCGCACGTCCTCCACGCCGAGGTCGTAGGCGAAGTGGTTGAGCGTCCCGCCCGGCAGCACGGCCAGCGGCAGGTCGTGGCGCAGCGCGATCCGGGCAGCCGCGTTGACGGTGCCGTCCCCGCCGCAGACGCCCAGCACCCGCGCCAGCGAGGCGGCGCGCTCCAGCTCGTCCTCCAGCGCCTGCGGCTCACACTCGACGATCTTGGCCAGGGGGAGCGCGGCGCGGAGGGCCTGCGCCCGCTCGGAACTGCCGGAGGCGCTGTTCACCACCATGATCAGACCCGCCCCGTCGGTGAGCGCCGGGGCGGACGCGCGCGGGCGGGCCGGCGGCTTGCCCTGGTCGCGGGTGGGCACCAGGGCCCGCGCGGCGAAGGCGGCGCCCACGCCCAGGGCGGCCCCGGCCAGCACGTCGCCGGGGTAGTGCACGCCGGTGTACACCCGGGACAGCGCCACCGCCCCCGCCAGCGGGGCCACCGCAGCGCCCCAGCCCGGGGACTCCATCGCCACCCCGGTCGCGAAGGCCGCGGCCGAGGCCGAGTGGCCGGAGGGGAACGAGGTGGTGTGCGGCTGCTTGTCCAGCCTCCGCACCAGCGGCACCACGTCCAGCACCGGCCGGGTACGGCGCACCGACCACTTGCCGACGGTGTTGATGGTGGCCGACGCCAGCGCCAGCGACCCGACGCCCCGCACCGCGGCCCGTCTCGCCCGCGGCGTGCGGGAGGCGGCGACCACGCCCGCCACGGCGAACCAGAGCACGCCATGGTTGGCCGCCCGGCTCAGCCGCGGCAGCAGCACCCCGGCCCCGGGCCAGTGCTGCCTGGCCACCGCCTCGAACACACCGCGGTCCGCGTCCAGCATGCGTCGCAGCACCCCCCTGGCCGTTCCGCACGATCCCCGGGCGCCGCCCGCGCCCCCGCCTGCACCGAAGTCACGCGTCATTCCCGACGAGTACCCGCTCGAGGAGACTTCCCGTCGCAGACACACCGCACGCGCCCCGAAGGACGGGCCACCGGAGCGCACAGGTGCACGAACCACCGGGAAAGGGAACCCGGCAGCACACGCGCCCCTCGTCGCCGAACCGCCGAACGGAAGGAGGGGAACCGGATGCGTCTGCTGCTCATCCGCCACGGGCAGATCCCGTCCAACGCGCACGACGTGCTGGACACCCGCGTGCCCGGCCCCGCCCTGACGGAGCTGGGGGAGCGGCAGGCCAGGGCCCTCCCGGACGCGCTGCGCGGCGAGGACATCGGCGCGCTGTTCGCCTCCACCCTGCTGCGCACCCAGCAGACCGCCCGCCCGCTCGCCCGCAAGCTCGGCCTGGAGGTGCGGGTGCGCGACGGCCTGCGTGAGATCACCGCCGGGGAACTGGAGGGCGAGCCGGGGTACGGCGAGCGCGGGCTGCGGTACATGGAGATCGCCTTCTCCTGGGCGGCCGGCCAGGTGGGGCGGCGGATGCCGGGCGGCGAGAACGGCGTCGAGATGCTCGGCCGCTACGACGCCGTCGTCGAGGAGGCGGCCGCCCTCGGCGCCGGGACCGTCGCCCTCGTCAGCCACGGCGCGGCCATCCGCACCTGGACCGCCGCCCGCGCCGCCGACGTCGACGTGGAGTTCGCCGCGTCCCACCCGCTGGACAACACCGGCGTGGTGATCCTCGAGGGCTCACCCGAGGGCGGCTGGGAGGCCCTGTCCTGGGCCGGGGCCGTGGTCTCCACCCCCGGCCCGGACTCCGGGAGCGGCCCCACGGGCCGTCCCGTGGAGTGAGACCGGATAACGGTTTGCCCTGGTCGCGCACGGACCCGGACAATGCCTCCCCATGGGATACCTGGAAGCCGCGCACCTCGAGTACTACCTGCCCGACGGCCGAGCCCTGCTCGGCGACGTCTCCTTCCGGGTGGGCGAGGGCGCGGTCGTGGCGCTGGTCGGCCCCAACGGCGCGGGCAAGACCACGCTGCTGCGGCTGATCTCCGGCGAGCTGAAGCCGCACGGCGGCACCGTGACCGTGCAGGGCGGACTCGGCGTGATGCGCCAGTTCGTCGGCTCGGTGCGCGACGAGACCACCGTCCGCGACCTGCTGGTCTCCGTCTCCACACCGCGGATCAAGGCCGCGGCCGACGCGGTGGACGCGGCGGAGCTGGCGATGATGACGGACGACGACGAGGCCGCGCAGATGCGCTACGCGCAGGCGCTGGCCGACTGGGGCGAGGCCGGCGGCTACGAGGCGGAGACGCTCTGGGACATCTGCACCACCGCCGCGCTCGGCGTGCCCTACGACAAGGCGCAGTGGCGGCAGGTACGGACCCTCTCCGGGGGCGAACAGAAACGCCTGGTGCTGGAGGCGCTGCTGCGCGGCACCGACGAGGTGCTGCTGCTCGACGAGCCGGACAACTACCTCGACGTGCCGGGCAAGCGGTGGCTGGAGGAACGCCTCGGCGAGACGCGCAAGACGGTGCTGTTCGTCTCCCACGACCGGGAGCTGCTCTCCCGCGCAGCGCAGAAGATCGTCAGCGTGGAGCCCGGCCCCGCCGGGGCGGACGCCTGGGTGCACGGCGGCGGCTTCGCCACCTACCACGAGGCGCGACGGGAGCGGTTCGCCCGCTTCGAGGAGCTGCGGCGGCGCTGGGACGAGAAGCACGCGCAGCTGAAGAAGCTGGTGATCAACCTCCGGCAGGCGGCCGCGGTCAGCCACGAGATGGCCTCCCGCTACGCCGCCGCGCAGACCCGGCTGCGCAAGTTCGAGGAGGCCGGCCCGCCGCCGGAGCCGCCGCGCGAGCAGGAGATCACCATGCGGCTCAAGGGCGGCCGGACCGGCGTGCGGGCGCTGACCTGCGAGGCGCTGGAGCTCACCGGGCTGATGAAGCCGTTCGACCTGGAGGTTTTCTACGGCGAGAGGGTCGCCGTCCTCGGCTCCAACGGCTCCGGCAAGTCGCACTTCCTGCGGCTGCTCGCCGGGGAGGACGTCGCGCACACGGGCGCGTGGAAACTGGGGGCGCGGGTGGTGCCCGGCCACTTCGCCCAGACGCACGCCCACCCCGAGCTGCTGGGCCGCACCCTGCTGGACATCCTGTGGAGCGAACACGCACAGGACCGCGGCGCGGCGATGTCCCGGCTGCGGCGCTACGAGCTCACCAAGCAGGCCGAGCAGAGCTTCGACCGGCTCTCCGGCGGGCAGCAGGCGCGGTTCCAGATCCTGCTGCTCGAGCTGCAGGGCGTGACGGCGCTGCTGCTCGACGAGCCGACGGACAACCTCGACCTGGAGTCGGCGGAGGCGCTGCAGGAAGGACTGGAGGCGTTCGACGGCACCGTCCTGGCGGTGACGCACGACCGGTGGTTCGCGCGGTCCTTCGACCGGTTCCTCGTCTTCGGCAGCGACGGCAACGTCCGCGAGACCCCCGCCCCCGTCTGGGACGAACGCCGCGTGGAGCGCGCCCGCTGACGCCGCATGCGAAGACGCCGGCGGCAGCGGGGTGATAGCGTTGCCGCCGGAGCGACGACCGGTTCGCCCGTGGAGATCCGAGGAGGTGTGTTGATGACTGTCGTGGAGACGCCTGCCGTGTGCGGCGCCCGGACCATCCTCACCTCCCGGGCCCCGTCCTGACCTCGCCTGCCTGCCTCCTCCTCAGTTCGTAGGAGCGATCCGGCACGCCCGTCGTCCGGCGGGGCCCCTGTTCAAGGGTCTCCACGTTGTCTTCCCACACCACTGCACAACCGTCCGCTCTTCCTTTCTCCGCACGCGTCCTGACACCCGCCGACTACGGCTGGGACACCGAACGTGAGCGCTCCTTCGCCCCGTCACGGGCCGACGGACTGGTCCCCGGCCGCGTCGTGCGGGCCGAGAGGGGCCGGTGCGACGTCGTCGGCGAGACCGGCCCCGTCCGCGCGTCGGCGCCCCCCTCGAGCGCCGGCGACCGGCTGACGCCCTGCACCGGCGACTGGGTGGCCCTCCGGCCGGCCGGCGCGACGACCTCCGCCACGGTGGTGGACGTCCTGGAACGCCGGACCGCCGTGGTCCGCGCCGCCTCGTCGCGCACCTCCCAGGCCCAGGTACTGGCCGCGAACGTCGACACCGTCGCGGTCGCCGTCTCCCTCGCCGATCCGCTCCGCCTCGGGCGGATCGAGCGGATGCTCGCCCTGGCCTGGGAGAGCGGCGCCACCCCCGCGGTCGTGCTCACCAAGGCGGACCGGTGCGCCGACCCCGCCTCGGCGGCCGCCGAGGTGGCCACGGCCGCCCCGGGAGCGGAGCTGCTGGTCACCAGCGCCACCACCGGCGAGGGCCTGGACGTCCTCACCGCCGTCCTGACCGGCACGGTCGTCCTGCTCGGCCCCTCGGGCGCGGGCAAGTCCACCCTCGGCAACCGCCTGCTCGGCGAGGACCTCCTGGCCACCGGCGCGGTCCGCGACAGCGACGGCAAGGGCCGCCACACCACCGCCTGGCGGGAACTGCTGCCGCTGCCCCACGGCGGAGTCCTCATCGACACCCCCGGCCTGCGGAGCGTGGGCCTGCACGACGCCGGCGAGGGCCTGGAGCAGACCTTCGCCGACATCACCGAGCTGGCCGACGACTGCCGGTTCACGGACTGCGCCCACGCCACCGAGCCGGGCTGCGCGGTGCTCGCCGCCGTCGAGGACGGTCACCTCACCCGGCGGCGCCTCGACAGCTACCACCGGCTGCAGCGCGAGAACGCCCACGCCGCCGCCCGCACCGACGCGAGGCTGCGCGCCGAGCTGGAGCGGCCGATGAAGCAGCTCACGCGCCAGGCGCGCGCCCTCAGGCGCTCCTCCCACTTCAAGGCATGACGGAAAGGACGCAGGTCATGGACCTTCCCCGCATCTTCACCATCCGCGAGAGCGGCCACCGGATCCACAACCCGCTGACCGCCGAGAAGCTCGCCGCCCTGGGCGCCTCCCTGCGCCTCGCCCCCGGGACACGGGTGCTCGACCTGGCCAGCGGCTCGGGCGAGATGCTGTGCACCTGGGCGCGTGACCTGGGCGTCACCGGCACCGGAGTGGACATCAGCACCGTCTTCACCGCGCGGGCCCGGGCCCGCGCCGCCGAACTCGGCGTCGCCGACCGGGTCGGGTTCGTCCACGGCGACGCCGCCGGCCACGTCGCGGACCGGCCCGTCGACCTGGCCGCCTGCGTCGGCGCCACCTGGATCGGCGACGGCGTCCCCGGAACGGTCGGGCTGCTCGAGCGCAGCCTGCGCCCGGGCGGTCTGATGCTGATCGGCGAGCCGTACTGGCGGCGGACGCCTCCGGACGAGGAGACCGCCAAGGCGTGCCAGGCCACCTCCGTCGCCGATTTCCTGCCCCTGCCCGAACTGATCGAGCTGTTCCAGGCCCTCGGGTGGGACGTCGTGGAGATGCTGCTTGCCGACCAGGACAGCTGGGACCGCTACGTCGCGGCCCAGTGGCTCTCCATGCGCCGCTGGCTCGACGAGAACCCGGACGACGAACTCGCCCCCGACGTACGCGAACAGCTCGGCTCCGAGCCCGCCCGGTACGCGCGCCACGGACGGGAGTACCTCGGCTGGGGCGTCTTCGCCCTCATGAAGCGCTGACGGTCGCGCGGCGCTGACGGCCGACGGTCCGTCCCGACGGAACGCCCCGCACGGGGCGCTCCGCCGGGACGGGGGAGGTCAGCTCCAGCGCAGCAGAGCGCCCAACCCGCCGGTGGGCAGAACGGGGGAGTCGTCCTCGAGGGCGGGCTCCACGGAGATGGCGGGGGTCCCCGCGGCGACCGCGGAACGCAGCAGCGCGTCGTCCGCCCTCGCCGCCCACGCATGCTGCTCGCCGAGGATCCGCAGGTCGGAGCGCCGCACGGCGAGCTGGTCCGGCTCCTCGCCGATCCAGATCTGCCGGTGCCCGTCCGGCCCGTCAAGGTGGACCAGCAGCTCGTCGATCCGGTGCTCCCTCGCCGCCGCCACCAACGCGGGCACCCCCTCGACCGCCCCCGCGCCGCCCTGCCGGTCACGGCCCCGCGCCGCCAGGAACCGCGCGAGGTCCGCCTCCGCCCGCTGCCGCTCATGGGTGGCGCGCAGGTCCTCGACCTCGCCGTCCAGCAGGCGGCTGCCCACCCCGTGCGAGGCCTCCACGGTGCACTCCCGCACCTCCTGCGGCAGCTGGTCGCGCACCGACCGCCGGTCCCGGTCCTCACCGACCAGGATCACCAGATCGGCGCGCGTCTCCTCCACGCATGCCGCGGTCTCCCGCGCGATCTCCGCCGCGTTGCGCTCCCAGGTGTTCTCCACCGCCAGCTGGAAGTGCCGCTCCGACCAGTCGGACGAGGCGGTGCGGTGCAGCGGCCACTGACTGCCGACCACCTCCCCGGCGTCCGAGGAGCCGAGCGCGGTGCGCAGCTCCAGGTCGGCGCCGCGGCGGCTCACGTAGACGACCAGGCAGGTGGGGTCCTCGCCCAGCAGGTTCAGCAGCGGCGAGACGTGCGGCAACGGCGCCCACACCGCGGTGGTCTCCCGCATCGGGGGCCGGGCCAGCGACGGGTCCAGCACCACCTCGCCGTCGTGGGCGAAGAGCGCCCGGCCGTGCGGCTCGGTGGAGTGCTGGAGTTCGTCGACCGCCGCCCGCACCGCCTCGCAGGTCGCCTCGTCCGCGCCCTGCGAGGCCAGCTCACGGGCGACCGCCTGGGCGGTCAGGTGCCTCTCGCGCGGCGTGTCCTGGGTGTGGCGCGAGGTGTCCACGTAGACCGAGGCCCACGGGCCCCGGCGCTCGTACAAGGGCTGAAGAAAAGCGAGATCCATGGTTCCGCGTCCGATGTCGGTCCGATGTCGGTCGGGTGGTTGTCTTCCTTCGTGCGTCGGATCCGTGTCACAGGCGGGTACCCGTGCCCCCATGAAGGAACACGAGGAACGGGGTGCCGCCATGGCAGGAGTCGAACCCGACCGGCTGGACGACCAGCAGCTGATGAAGGAACTCGAGACCATCCACCGCACACGTCACGACACGCTGCTGCACGGGTCCAGCGACGCGCTGCGCACCCACAACGAGCGCATGGCCCAGCTGGAGGGCGAGTACCTGCGCCGCCACCCGCGCCGGCCGGTCTCCGCGGGGCGCACCCGGGAGGGCGCCCGGGAACGCGACCCGGAGCAGGCCGCGCGCGACTGAGCGGCCGTACGAGCGGAACCCGCCCGACGCCGACACGGTGAAGGGGCCGGCCCACCGGGGCCGGCCCCTTCACCGTGCTTCACCGCGGGCCGCCGTCGCGGGGGCCTGGCGGGGTCTCAGCCCCGGTTCTCGGCGGCCTTGGCGAACTCCCGCAGCAGGGCCTCGTCGAAGGCGTCCAGGTCGTCCGGCTTGCGGCTGGTGACCAGGACGTTCGGGCCGTTGGTGTCGACCTTGACCTCCTCGTCCACCCAGGTGCCGCCGGCGTTGGCGATGTCGGTCCGCAGGCTCGGCCAGGAGGCGAGCTCCCGGCCGGAGACCAGACCGGCCTCCACCAGCGTCCACGGGGCGTGGCAGACCGCCGCGACCGGCAGGCCGCGGTCGAAGAAGTCCTTCACCAGCTCGACGGCCTTCTCGTCCATCCGCAGGGCGTCGGGGTTGGCGACGCCGCCGGGCAGGACCAGGCCGTCGAACTCGTCGGCCGAGACCTCGCCGACGGTCCGGTCGACGGGGAAGGTGTCCGCCTTGTCCAGGTGGTTGAAGCCCTGGACCTCGCCGGACCGGGTGGACACGAGGACCGCCTCGTGTCCGGCGTCGGTGACGGCCTGCCAGGGCTTGGTCAGCTCGATCTGCTCGACGCCCTCGGGGGCGGTCAGAAACGCGATGCGCATGGTTGCGTTCCTCATCCTCTCGTGTCGTTACTCCGGACGGGTGATCGCCTCGGCGAGTTGCTGGACGTTGGAGTAGCGGGCCTTGTGCGGCAGGTGCTCCAGGGGCTCCACCAGGGCGTCCGGGGCATGGTTGCGGCGCAGGGTGCGCGCCAGCTGCTGGGGGCCGGCCGGGAAGGACGTGCGGCCCAGGATGCGCGCGAGCTCCAGCCGCACGGTGGCCAGTGGGGCCTCCCGTACCGCCGCCGCGCCGCCCGCCACCGCCGGGTCGTCGTCGGCGACCGGCTCGGGGTCGTGCCATTCCTCCGTACGGGTGGGGTGTCCGGACTGCAGCAGTCCCCGCAGCTCGTGCTTCATCTCGTCGTCCCGGTGAACGCTCAACCGGTCGCTGCCACGCTGCATGGCTCCCTCCACATCTTCGGGTGGCCCCCGCGTACCCGAGGAGGCCGAGGCGACACACCGACGCCCGGGGCGGAGCGGGCCGCGTCCCGTCGGCGCGCGGGAGTCCGAAATGTCCGGCAGGCTGAAGGTGACCCGGGACGCTCCGGCGCCCCCGTTCACCCCTGGGAGGACGGACCCATGGTGGTGCTCGTAGTGATCATTCCGGTCCTGATGCTCTGCATGATGCTGGCGATGGACTGGTACGAGGACTTCGTCTTCCCCCCACCGGAGGGGGACACGGCCTCGGAAGAGGGGGACGTCGCACTGCCTGCCACGACGCCCCTGCCGGTTCCTCTGGCGCTCCCCGCGCCGCCGGCGGTACGGCCCGCCCTGCCGGGCGGTACGCCCGGCGCCGGCGGTCAGCCGGGACGGGCGTCCTGAACGTCCGGGCGGCACGGAGGGGGAGGCGGGCCGGGAAAGGGGCCCCGACCTCCCCCGTTCGGCTGCGGACGTCACGCGGATGGCGCCGCGCCGCGAGCGGTGGGCCGGGGACCGGGCTGGGATGGAGGCACCCGTAGTCGTCCGGCTGAAGGAGCCCCGCCCCATGCGCCGCACTCTCCGTGTCCTGTCCGCCGCCGCCCTCGCCGGCGCGGCCGTGACGGTCGCCGCGCCCACCGCCTCCGCGGAACCGGCCTCCTGCGAGGCGGGCACGGTCGGCGCCTCCGCCCAGGCCGTGGCGGGCATCGCCACCTCGCAGCAGCGCGCGACCCGGCCGGGCGCCGCCGACGCCTGCCCCGAGCAGGACGGCACCCGCGGTCTGCGGGGCGCGGTGGCCGCGGCCCCCTGCGAGGAGGGCGCCGACCCGGCCGCCTGCGCGGCGCCGGAGGACGCCGCCCTTCAGGACGCCGCCCTTCAGGACGACGGCCTCGAGGAGGCCGGAACGGATGCGGCGCTGGGCGGCACGGCCGACGACCCGGGGCCGTCGGAGGCGGAGGACCTGACGGGCGACGTGCCGGAGGGCGACGCGGCGGCCGACGTGCCGGGCGACCCGGCACTCGGCTCCACCACCGGGATCGAGGTCGAGCCGGTCGAACCCGAGCTGCTGCACGAGCCCGGCGGTGGCCCCGGCGGTCCCGGTGGCGGCGCGGGCGGGGGACCCGGCGGCGGTTCCGGAGGGCCCGGCCGTCCCGGCGGCTCCGGCGGCTCCGGCGGCGGTACCGGCGGTTCCGGCGGTCCGGGCGGCACCGGCGGCGGCCGGGGTGAGGACCCCGGGCACCGCCCGGGCCCCGGCGGACAGGGCGGCAAGGAGGGTCACGGCGGCAAGGAGGGCCACGGCCGCACCGCCCCGCCGGTGCACCGGGGCGTGGAGGCCGGCGCGGGCGGCGCCTTCACCGACTCGGTGCCGCTGCAGGTGGCCGGCGGCCTGCTGATCGCCGGAGCCGCGGTCGCCGCCGGGCACCGCGTCCGGCAGCGTCTCGCCCCCTCCCGCGGCGGCCGCATGCGCTGATCGCCGCGCGGCGGGTCATGTCCCGCCCGTCACGGGGTACTCGGGGCCATCGGACACGGCATCCGGTGCGGAAGGACCGCGACGGTTGATGCCGGTGACCGCGCGGAGGTGCGGATGGCGCGGACGGAACGCGGCGGGGCGGCACCGGCCGTCGGACACGGCCCGGTGCGGTTCGGGCCGCGCATGCCGGACGACGGCCTGCCGGTGCTCCCGGAACTCGCCGCGGTGCTGACCGCCGCCGCCCGGCGGGCCGAGGACGAACCGCCCGGCGGTGGTCCCACCCTGCTCGAGGCGGCGGCCGGCTACTGGACCCGGCGCGGACTGCCGACCGGGCCCGACCGCGTCGCGGCGGCCCCCGGCGCGCCCGCGCTGCTGCTCGCGCTGACCGCCACGCTCGGCGGCGACGTCCTGGTGCCGCGCCCGTGCGCCGCCTGGTGGGCGCCCTACGCGCGGCTGCTCGGCCGCCCCGTCTTCCACGTCCCCACGCCGCCCGAGTCCGGCGGCGTGCCCGACGCCTACGCCCTGCTGGAAACCGTGCGGCGGGTGCGCCAGGAGGGCGGCGACCCGCGCCAGCTGGTGCTCTCGCCCGCCGACGAGCCGACCGGCGTGGTCGCCGCCCCCGACTTCCTGCACGAGACCGTCGAGGCCGCCGAGGCCGAGGGGCTCTTCGTGATCAGCGACGAGACCTGGCGCGACACGGTCCACGATCCGCACGGCACCGTCCTGCTCAGCCCGGCCGAGATGCTGCCGGGCCGGGTCGCGGTCGTCTCCGACCTGCGCGGCGGGCTCCTCCCGGCCGGCTGGCCGGCCGCGATCGCCCGCTTCCCGACCGGCCCGGGCGACGGCGGCGCGCTGCGCGCCCGGGTGCTCGACGTGCTCACCGCGCTGGGCGCGCAGATCCCCAGGCCCCTCGCGGTCGCCGCCGCCTACGCGCTGAGCGAGCCGGAGGAGGTCACCGCCCGCCGCGCCGCCTCGGTCCGCCTGCACGCCCGGCTGGCCACCGCGGTCCACGAACTGATCGTCTCCGTCGGCGGGCTGACCCTGCCGCCGCAGGCCGGGCGGTGCGTCTACGCGGACCTGTCGCCGCTGGCCGACGCCCTCGCCACCCACGGCGTGGGCGACGCGCAGGAGCTGGAGGAACGGCTCGACGCGCACTACGGCGTCCCGGCGAGCGGCGGGCACCGCTTCGGCGACGACCTGGCCGCCCCCCGGGTGCGCCTGTCCACCGGTGACCTGCTCGGCGGCGACGCCGCCGAACGCGCCGCCTGCCTGACCGCCCCCGACCCGCTGGAACTGCACCGCGTGCGGGGGGCGCTGACCCGGTGGAGGACGGCCTTCGACGGCCTCGGCACACCGGCCGAGCGAGGGGAGAGCCCGCGATGACCCAACCGCGCCACCGGTCGCAGCAGTTGACCGGACCCGACCACCGTCTCGACCCGGACCACCGGGACGACGCCGGTCGCCGGCCCGGGGAGGTCCCCGGAGCAGGGGGAGGACAGGAGGGGAGCCCGGGGCGGCTGCGCACCGCCGCGCCGCCCCGGACCCGCACGCCGTCGCCCGGCGGCCTCACCGCCCCCGGCCAGGGCCGGCGCTGGCCCAGGTCGTTCGAGGACCGGCTGACCGCCCCGCTGCCCGGGCTGCGCTCCTTCGCGCGGTTCGCCCGCGAGGGCGCGGTACGGCCCAAGCGCGAAGGGCTGGCGGACATCCCCCGCATTCCCTGCCGCCCCGAGCCGCTGCCCCGGGTCGACGGGCGTCAGGTCGCCGTCAGCTGGGCGGGACACGCCAGTTGGGTGATCCGCATCGGCGGGCTGACCGTGCTCGCCGACCCGGTGTGGTCCCGCCGGATCCTGGGCACGCCCGCCCGGGTCACGCCGGTCGGCGTGCCCTGGGACGCGCTGCCCCCGGTGGACGCCGTGGTGATCAGCCACAACCACTACGACCACCTCGACCTGCCGACCCTGCGCCGGCTGCCGTCCGACACGCCGATGCTGGTGCCCGGCGGGCTGGGACGGTGGTTCACCCGCAAGGGCTTCCGGCAGGTGGTGGAGCTCGACTGGTGGGAGTCGGCCCGACTGGGCGGCGTGCGGCTGGACTTCGTGCCGTCGCACCACTGGTCCAAGCGCACCCTCACCGACACCTGCCGCTCCCTGTGGGGCGGCTGGATGCTCACCGCCCCCGGCGCCGGCAGCGGCCCGGGCGACGGCGAGGGGGAGCGACGGCGCGTGTACTTCGCCGGCGACACCGGCTACGGACACTGGTTCCGGCGGATCGGCGAGCGCTACCCCGGCATCGACCTGGCGCTGATGCCCATCGGCGCGTACGAGCCGCGGTGGTGGCTGCGCGACGTGCACTGCGACCCGGAGGAGGCGGTGCAGGCGACCCTCGACCTGGGCGCCCGGCGGATGGCCCCGAT
This sequence comes from Streptomyces fragilis, assembly GCF_003112515.1. Classification (GTDB taxonomy): domain Bacteria; phylum Actinomycetota; class Actinomycetes; order Streptomycetales; family Streptomycetaceae; genus Streptomyces; species Streptomyces fragilis. The sequence continues at coordinate 1,119,005 of NZ_BEVZ01000002.1, forward strand.
GCACTGGGGCACCTTCCTGCTCTCCTCCGAACCGGTCATGGAACCCCTGCACCGGGTCCGCGACGCCTGGGCCGCGGCCGGCCGTCCCCGCGAGGACCTGTGGGACCTGCCGATCGGCGGATCGCGGGTGCTCGGCGACTGACCGCCCGCGACCACGCCGCACGGAGGGGGCCCGTGACGGCCCCCTCAGCGGTCCCGGTAGTGGCTCCAGGCGGCCGGCGCCGCGCTGATCGTCAGGGTGAGGAGCACCGCCGCGACCACGCCCTTCCACGGCTCGTCGAAGAGCGATCCGCCGAGCACGCCGATGACCTGGTAGGTCGCCGCCCAGACCACACAGGCCGGCGCGTTGCCGCGGACGAAACGGCGCAGCGGCCAGTGAGCCACCAGGCAGGCCAGTATCACCGGCAGCCGCCCCCCGGGTATCAGCCGGGACAGCACCAGCACCGCCACCGCGTGACGGCGCAGCCGGTCCTGCGCCTGCTCCATCCGCTCCTGCGGGGCGCGGTCTCGGATCCTCTCCAGCCAGCGGGTGCCGCCACGGGAGTCCATGCCGCGCTGCCCCAGCGAGTACAGCGCCACGTCCCCCAGGAACGCGGCGGTCGAGGCCACCAGCAACTCCACCCCGAGGGTCACCCCGGGCGCCCCGTGGTGGAAGGCCACCACCGCGCCCGAGCTGACCAGCGCTCCCGTCGGGATCACCGGGACCAGGGCGCCGGCCAGCACCAGGAGGAACAGCATCGGGTAACCGACCGCGCCGTCCGGCGTCATCCGGCGTCCCCGAACCGCGCCGACTCGCCGTGCCCCAGCAGGCGCACGTCGACCTCCGGAGCACTGCGCGCCGCGAGGCGGGCGAACTCGTCGCCCGGCGCGTGGAACTCGTACGGCCGCACGGCGTCCATGCCCACCGGCCAGAACGTCCCGTAGTGCACCGGCACCGCGCAGCCCGGACCCAGCCTCCGCAGCACCTCGGCCGCCCGGGCGGCGTTGAGGTGACCCTCGCCGAGGAACGGACCCCAGCCGCCGACCGGCAGCAGCGCCAGGTCGACCGGACCCACCTCCTCGGCCATGGTCTCGAACAGCCCGGTGTCCCCGGCGAAGTAGGTGCGCTGCTCGCCCTCGACGACGAAACCCAGCGCGGGGGAGCGCTGCGGACCGACCGGCAGCCGCCGCCCGTCGTGCAGCGCGGTCACCGCCCTCACGGTCAGGCCGGCGATCCGCACCCGGTCGCCCGGCGCCACCTCCCGGACGTCCAGCTCGCGCGACCTGGCCAGCCGGCCCAGCGCCGGCACCGCCCGCCCCGTCCCGTGCGGCACCAGCAGCACGGTGCCCGGGTCCAGCCGGGCCAGCGACGGAAGGTGCAGATGGTCGGCGTGCAGGTGCGAGACGAGCGCCACCCGCGCACGCCAGGCGTCCGGCGGCGGCGGGGCGCCCCGCCGGCGGCGCAGGTGCGCCAGACGGCGCGTGAACAGAGGGTCGGTCAGGACGCGCACACCGGAGTCCCGCAGCGTGCAGGTGGCGTGACCCCACCAGGTGATCTCCGCGGGCACCTCGATGCCCTCCTTTCCACGACTTGCCGACGAGCCTACGGGTAACGGCACGGTGGGCGAGGACAGGCCTCCGGGCTGCCCGTACCTGCCGTCTGCCCGGTATGACAGGGTTGAACGGTCCGCCCGCCGGACGGGTGGATCACAGGTCGAGAACGCGAGGTGCGAGTGAAGGACCGCTGGCGGCGGGGCGCGGGACAACTGGGGCGGAGCGTCGCCGTGTGGGTGGTGTCCACGCTCACCATGCTCGTCCTGGCCGGGCTGCTGCCCGACTTCCGCCTGGAGGCGCCCGACGGCGCCAGCGCGACCCGGCTCGGTGTGACCGCTGCGCTCGGCGCCGGCGTCTTCGGCCTGCTGTCCGCGCTGGTCTGGCCGCTGCTGGTGCGGTTGCTGCTCCTGGTGCCCGCACTGGTGCTGGCGCTGCTGGTGTTCTTCCTCAACGGCGCTCTGCTGCTGGTCGCGCTGTGGGTCAACCCCGTCCAGCGCGGGGAGGCCGGGCCGGAGACCGCGGTGGTGGTCGCCGCGGTGATGTCCGCGGTGGCCTCGGCCACCGGCGGCGCCCTCGCCGTCCGCGACGACGACGCCTACCGCCGCCGCCTCTACCGGCTGTCCGACCGCCGCAACCGACGCGAGGCGCGCGCCGCGATCGAGGGTCCGGTCACCCCCGGCATCGTCTTCGTCCAGCTGGACGGCGTCGGCCACGACGTGCTGACGGACGCCGTCGAGCGGGGACTGATGCCCACCGTGGCCCGCCGGCTCGGCAAGGACGCCGCGGCGCACGCGCCCACCCACCGGATCATGCCCTGGCGCACCGACTGGTCCAGCCAGACCGGCGCCAGCCAGCTCGGCATCCTGCACGGTTCCAACGCCGACGTGCCCGCCTTCCGCTGGTACGACAAGCAGCGCCGTGAGGTGATGGTCTGCAACCGTCCCTCCAGCGCCGTGGTGCTGGAGCAGCGGGCCGTCAAGCACGCCGGCCACCCCGGTCTGCTGGCCGTCGACGGCGCCAGCCGGGGCAACCTGTTCAGTGGCGGGGCCGGCGAACAGGCCCTGGTGCTGTCCATCGCGGCGCGCCGCCGCGGCAAGGGATTCCGTTCCCGCTCCGGCTACTTCGCCTACTTCTCCGACCCCGCCAACGCGGTCCGCACCGTCCTGTCCTTCGTCGCCGAGGTGTTCCGGGAGATGGGGCAGTCACTGCGCGCCCGCGCCGAGCGCCGGCGGCCGCGGGTGGGCCGCGGAGGGCTGTACCCGCTGCTGCGCGCCTTCGCGACGGTCGTCCAGCGCGACGTGGTGGTCTACGCGGTCGCCGGGGACATGCTCACCGGCCGCGGCGCCGTCTACGCCGACCTGGTCGCCTACGACGAGGTGGCCCACCACTCCGGGCCCCGCAGCCGGGACGCCGCCCAGGTGCTGCGCCGGCTGGACCGGACCCTGGCGCTGCTGGAGAAGGTCGCCGAACACGCGCCCAGGCCCTACCGGTTCGTGGTCCTCTCCGATCACGGGCAGAGCCCCGGCGAGACCTTCCGCTCCCGCTACGGCCTGTCGCTGGGCGACATGGTGCGGGCCGGCTGCGGACTGCCCGTGCCGCGCCGGGCGCGCCGCACCCGCAGCGGCGCCGAGGCCCGGGCCGCGGTGCTGGCCGCGCTGCACCGGCCGGTCGAGGAGCGCGCCGGGGAGCACCTGCTGCCGGCGCCGGCAGCCGAGCCCGTCGTGCTGGCCTCGGGCAACCTGGGCCTGGTGTCCTTCCCCGACGTGGGGCACCGGATGAGCCGCGAGGAGATCGACGCCCGGCACCCCGCGCTGCTGTCCACCCTGGCCAACCACCCCGGGATCGGTTTCCTGCTGGTCCGCAGCGAGCGGCACGGCGCCCTGGTGATGGCCGCGCACGGGGTCGAGGTCCCGCTGGAGGAGCTCAGCGACGACGAGCCCGGCCCGCTCGCGTGCTACGGCCCCGGGGCGGTGGCCGCCGTGCGGCGCACCGACGGCTTTCCCCACGCGGCCGACATCATGATCAACTCCATGTACGACCCGGGCACCGGCGAGATCCACGCCTTCGAGGAACAGATCGGCTCGCACGGCGGGCTGGGCGGTGAGCAGAGCCGGGCCTTCCTGATGGCGCCGATGACGCTGCCCGCCCCGCAGGAGGAGCTGGTGGGCGCCGAGGCCGTCCACCGGGTGCTGCGGCGGTGGCTGGAGGGTTCGCGGGACGAGACCTTCGGGCGCGCCGCGAGGAATGTGTGATGGCATGGGGGTAGCCGATGGAGGTGATCCGGGACGCCGTCCCGGAAGCCGCATCGGCGTCAGAAGTGTTTCCGTAGGAAGGAATCAAACGTGGCCACCACGCGATCCGCCCACACCGTCTGGGAGGGCAACCTCCTCGAGGGCAACGGCGTCGTCACCTTCGACTCGTCCGGGATCGGCGAGCAGCCGGTCTCCTGGCCGTCGCGGGCCGAGAAGGCCAACGGAAAGACCAGCCCGGAGGAGCTGATCGCCGCGGCCCACTCGTCGTGCTTCTCGATGGCGCTCTCGCACGCCCTGGCCGGCGCCGGCACCCCGCCGTCGCGGCTCACCACGTCCGCGGACGTCACCTTCCAGCCCGGTGAGGGCATCACCGGCATCCACCTGACGGTGGAGGGCGAGGTGCCGGGCATCGACGAGGACGCGTTCGTCGCCGCCGCCGAGGGCGCCAAGAAGAACTGCCCGGTCAGCCAGGCGCTGACCGGCACCACCATCACCCTGTCGGCGAAGCTCGCCTGACACCCCGTCGGCGCGGCGGACCTCCTCCGCCGCGCCGCTCGGAGGCGGCGCTCACCGGTAGTGCTCCCGGTACTCGCGCAGCAGGGCGCGGGTGCGTTCGGCGGAGGTGGCGCGGGCCGTCATGTGGTCGAGGGCCTCCAGGTGGGCCGCGACCTCGTTGCGGGAGTCGAGGTAGAGCGCTCCCGTGAGGTACTCGGTGAAGACCATGTCGGGCAGCTCCGGCTCCGCGAAGCGGAAGAGGGAGAACGGGGCGTAGGCCCCCGGGTGCGGCCCGGCCGCGAACTCGGCGATCTGCAGGGTGACGTGGGCGTGCCCCATGGCCTCCAGCAGCCGGTCGATCTGCTCGCGCATCACGCGGGCGTCGGCGCTGACCGGGCGGCGCAGCACCGTCTCCTCCATGATCACCCACAGTTTCGGCGGAGCCTCGCGCTCCAGCAGCCGCTGGCGGGTCATCCGCAGCGCCACGTGCCGCTCCACGGTGGCCTCGGCGTCCACCCCGGTCGCACCGGCGCGCAGCACCGCCCGGGCGTAGTCCTCGGTCTGCAGCAGCCCGGGCACGAAGTGGGGCTCGTAGGACCGCAGCATCTTCGCCGCGCCCTCCAGGCTCACGAACAGCGAGAACCAGTCGGGCAGCACGTCGTGGAACCGCTGCCACCAGCCGGGGCGGTTGGCGTCCTCGGCGAGCGCCACGAACTCCGCCGCCTCCTGCTCGGGGACCCCGTAGGCGGCAAGCAGCATCTGCACGTAAGGGATCTTCAGCGCGACCTCGGCCGTCTCCATGCGCCGCACCGTCGCGGGCGCCACGTGCAGGATCCTGGCGGCCTCCTCGCGTTTGAGTCCGGCCGTCTCGCGGAGCTCCTGGAGCCGCTTGCCGAGCACCACCTGACCGACGGTGGGCGCGGTGCGTCGCTCGCTCACGCCGTCCTCCCCACACCTTCACACCTTCGCTGCGGGGGGCAGTCTGCCACGCCGCTCCGCGATCTCCCACCGTTGCGGTCATTTCCCGGTCACGGCTCGTGGACGTGCCGTGGTCGCGGTCCGCGGGTCCGCACCGGGGCGGGGAGCCTGTGGCAGGCTGGCCGGGACGGATCATCCGGAGTCACGTGTGTGGGAGGAGAACGGTCCATGGCCGTGGAACCGCTGACGGAGCAGGAGATCGAGGACCGGCTGTCCGCGCTGCCGGCCTGGCGGGCGGTGGACGACCGGCTGGTCCGCTCCTACCGCCTCGCCTCGCACCGGGCGGCCGCCGCGCTGGTCGCGGACGTCGCCCGCACGCAGGACGAGCTGGACCACCACTCCGAACTGACCCTCGGCTACGACACGGTGGACGTGTCGGTGAACACGCACAGCGTGGGCGGGCGGATCACCGCCCTGGACGTCGGGCTGGCCGCCCGGATCGAGGAGCTGGCCGCCCGCCACGACGCGCACTGACCACCGCGCCCCGCGCCGCGTCGCCCGGCCCTAGGGGTTGACGAAGGACCCGAGGAGGCGCCGGCCCTCCTCGACCGCGGCCCGGGCGCTCTCCAGGGGCCGGACCTCGGCGTCCTTGAACACCAGGTAGGTCACCCCCGAGTGCGCGCCGCCGCCCACCGGGTGGGGGTCGAGCCCGAGGGCCTTCGCCGCGGCGTAGGAGGCCTCGCCGATGATGCCGGCGGGGCCGAGGTCCCCGACCACCGCGTAGGCGATCCGGTCCCCGTGGAGCAGCACCACCGGGTCCCCGGCGTCCACCCCCGCCGTGGCGTGGTCCCACGCCCTGCCGGGCTCCGGCACCACCACGTACGGCAGCCGGTCGGCACGCAGCGGCATTCCGTCGGCCTGGTGGAAGGCGGTGTCGGGGCGGAAGTAGGGGTCGGTCCGCTCGTTGCAGAGCCTGGTGCGCAGCCCGTCGCAGTCGACGTCGAGGTCGGCGGTCCAGTGAACCACGTCGCCCTGGGCGCAGACCGGCACCTCGGGGCGGCGGCCCTCGTCGGTGCGGAAGGCGCCTCGGGAGACGCGGTGACAGGTCTTCAGCCTGTCCCGCACCGTCCACGCGGTCACCGGGAGGTCGACGACCCGCACCGTGCGGCCGTCGGGCGGCGCCCCGGGCCGGGCGCGCGGCACCCCGGCCCCGGGGTCGTAGGCCGCGCCGGCGACGCCCGCCGGGAGCAGCGCGGCTGACAGGAGGGCCACGCCGAGGAACGCCGTACGGGTCGGGCTGCTGATACGCACTGCTGCGGAACCCTCTTTCTCCGGGCCCTGCGGGCCGATCGGGTCAGCGGGGGAAGCAGTCGGGCGGCCGTCCCGGGGCCGGAGGGCGGCCCCGGGCGGCGCGCACCGTCAGACCATGTCGAAGGTGGCGGGGTCCGCGCCGGTGCGCCGGCCCTCGTCCAGTGCCCGGACCGCGGCCAGGTCCTCCTCGTCCAGGGAGAAGTCGAAGACCTCGAAGTTCTCCTTGATCCGGGACGGCGTGGCCGACTTCGGGATCACGATGTTGCCCGTCTGCAGGTGCCAGCGCAGCACCACCTGGGCGGGCGTGCGGCCGTGCTTGCGGGCGATCGCGGCGATCGCCGGCACCTCGAGGAGGCCCTTGCCGGCGCCCAGCGGCGACCAGGCCTCCGTGGCGATGCCGAGCCCGGCGTGGAACTCGCGCGCCTCGGATTGCTGCAGACGGGGGTGCAGCTCGATCTGGTTGACCGCCGGGACCACCGAGGTGGCCTCCATCAGCGTGCGCAGGTGCTCGGGGAGGAAGTTGGAGACGCCGACGGCCCGGATCAGGCCCTCGGCGTGCAGCTTCTCGAACGCCTTCCAGGTCTCCACGTAGGTGCCCCGCTTCGGCAGCGGCCAGTGGATCAGGTACAGGTCCACGTAGTCCAGGCCGAGCTTCTTCAGCGAGGTGTCGAAGGCGCGCAGGGTGGAGTCGTAGCCCTGGTCGCTGTTCCAGAGCTTGGTGGTGACGAAGACCTCCTCACGGGGCAGGCCGGAGGCGGCCACGGCCCTGCCCGTGCCCCGCTCGTTGCCGTAGGCGGCCGCCGTGTCGATGCTGCGGTAGCCGGCCTCCAGGGCGGCGGCCACCGCGCGCTCCGCCTCGTCGTCCGGGATCTGCCAGACCCCGAACCCCAGCTGGGGCATCTCCACACCGTTGTTCAGGACGACCGGGGGGACCTTGCTGCTCACGCGCTCTCGATCCTTCGTTGGACGGACAATGCATCCCATCCTCAACGATGCGCGGGCGCGCCGCATTCCGGGGGCGGCGGACGGGTCCCGTCGGCCGGCCGGCGGCCGTCCGCCCGTCAACTCCGGTACAGCGCCTCCACCTCGGCCTGGTACGCCTTCTCGATGGCCTTGCGCTTGAGCTTCAGGGAGGGCGTCAGCAGTCCCTGCTCCTCGGTGAAGGGCTGGGCGAGGATGCGGAAGGTGCGGATCGACTCGGCCTGCGAGACCAGGCTGTTGGCGGCCTGCACGGCGCGCCGCACCTCCATCTCCAGGGCGGGGTCGCGCACCAGTTCGGAGGCGGTCAGGGGCGGTTTGTCACGCATCTGGAGCCAGTGCTCGACGGCCTCCTGGTCGAGGGTGACCAGTGCCGCGATGTACGGGCGGTCGTCGCCCACCACCAGGCACTGCGCGACCAGCGGATGGTCGCGGACCCGCTCCTCCAGCATCACCGGGGAGACGCTCTTGCCGCCGGAGGTCACCAGGATCTCCTTCTTGCGGCCCGTGATGTGCAGGTAGCCGTCCTCGTCCAGCCGGCCGATGTCGCCGGTGGCCAGCCAGCCGCCGCGCAGCACCTCCTCGGTGGCCCGGGGGTCGTTCAGGTAGCCGTGGAAGAGGATGTCGCCGGCCAGCCAGATCTCGCCGTCGTCCGCGATGTGCACGGTGACGCCGGGGATCGGCGGGCCGACCGTGCCGGAGCGGACCCGGTCGGGCGGGTTGGCGGTGGCCGCGGCGGTGGTCTCCGTCAGGCCGTACCCCTCGAAGACGCGCACCCCCGCCCCGGCGAAGAACAGGGACAGCCGGCGGTCCATCCCGGAGCCGCCCGTCATGGCGTGCCGCACCCGGCCGCCGAGCGCCTGACGCACCTTGCCGTACACCAGCTTGTCGAAGAACTGGTGCTGCATCCGCAGCGCGGCCGACGGACCGGGTCCCCGGTCCCAGTCCCTCTCCTCCACCGCCTCCGCGTACCGCACGGCCACCTCGACGGCCTTGTCGAAGGCGGCCCCCTTCCCGAAGCGTTCCGCCTTGCGGCGGGCCGCCTGGAAGATCTTCTCGAAGATGTACGGCACCGCCAGCACGAAGGAGGGCTGGAAGGACGCGAAGTCCGCCATCAGCACGGCGGCGTTCAGCTCGGGCTGGTGCCCCAGCCGCACCCCGTGCCGGATGGCCGCCACCTCCACCATCCGGCCGAACACGTGGGCCAGCGGGAGGAAGAGGAGGGTGGACGCCTCGTCGCCCGGGCGGGAGCGGAAGACCGGCTCCCAGCGGCCCACCATGGTGTCCGCCTCGGCCATGAAGTTGCCGTGGGTGAGGACGCAGCCCTTGGGGCGGCCGGTGGTGCCCGAGGTGTAGATGACCGTCGCCACGGTCTCCGGGGTGACCGCGTTGCGGTGCCGGTGGGCCACCTCGTCGTCGAGGTGGGCGCCGGCCGCGGTGAGTTCCTCCACCGCGCCCGCGTCCATCTGCCACAGGCGGCGCAGGCTCGGCGCGCGGTCGATCACCGTGGCCACCGTCATCGCGTGGTCCTCGTGCTCCACGACGGCCGCGGTGACCTCGGCGTCCTGGAACATCCAGGCGACCTGCTCGGCCGCGGACGTCGGGTAGACCGGCACCACCTGGGCGCCGACCGTCCACAGCGCGAAGTCGAAGAGCGTCCACTCGTAGCGGGTGCGGGCCATCACGGCCACCCGGTCGCCGAACCGGACGCCCTCGGCTATCAGGCCCTTGGCGAGGGCCAGCACCTGGTCGCGGAACTCGGCCGCGGTGACGTCCTGCCAGTCGCCGGAGCGGGTCCTGCGGGTGACCACCACGCGGTCCGGTTCCGTCAGGGCGCGCCGGAAGACGGTGTCGGCCAGGCCGCCGACGGGCGGTGTCCCCGCCAGCGGCGGGTTGTAGTACTCACGCAAGGCCGATCCCCGCTTCCGTGCCCTGGTCACGCGCTCTGGTCACGCGCCGTGAACCGGTTCCCCCGGCGCGTGAAACTACCTCACCCGGCGGTCGGCCGGGAGGGGGTCCGGTGACCGCGGGCGGCCGGAAGGCGCCGGTGCGGGCGGAGCGAATGGGGTGAAGGGGGGTATGGCGGCCACCTGGACCTACGCGGGCGTAACTTCTGTGCGCGGGTCTTTACGGAACCCCCGCGGGCCGGTCACCGGGTCGCGCGTGTCGTGTTCACGACGCGCGTGACGGGGGCGGCACGCACGGGGCGCTCCCCGCTTCACGGGCAGCGCGCGGAGGCGCCCCGCAGTTCGGGGACGCCCCGCGGTTCAGGGGCGGCCCGCGGTTCAGGGGCGCCCGCGGTGCAGGCGTTCGCCTCCGGCGAGGACCGCCGCGGCCAGCGCTTGGGCGGCGCCGCGGGCCGGGCCCGGCCGGTGGCCGTGCAGCAGGACGAAGTCCACCCGGCCCAGCTCCGGCAGCCCCGCGCGGTCCGGCACCCGCACCAGCCCCGGCGGGATCAGGCCACGGGAGTGCGGCATCACCCCCAGGCCGGCGCGGGCCGCGGCGATCAGGCCGTTGAGGCTTCCGCTGGTGCAGGCGATCCGCCAGGCGCGCCGCTGCCCCTCCAGCGCCTCCAGGGCGAGCGCGCGGGTGATGCCCGGCGGCGGGTAGACGATCAACGGCACCGGGCGCTCCGGGTCCAGCCGCAGCCGCTCCGCGCCGATCCACACCAGCCGGTCCTGCCGCACCAGCTGCCCGCGCGGGTCGTGCGGCCGCCGCTTGGCCAGCACCAGGTCCAGCTTTCCCGCCGCCAGCCGCTCGTGGAGCGTGCCGGAGAGCTCGACGGTCAGCTCCAGGTCCACCTCGGGGTGGTCGTAGCGGAACCCCTCCAGGATCTCCGGCAGCCGGGTCAGCACGAAGTCCTCCGACGCCCCGAACCGGAGCCGGCCGCGGGGGCGCTCACCGGAGAAGAACGACGCCGCCTGCTCGTGCACCTCCAGGATCCGGCGCGCGAACCCCAGCATCGCCTCGCCGTCCTCGGTGAGCTCCACCGAGTGGGTGTCCCGGACGAACAGCGGCCGGCCGGCGGCGTCCTCCAGACGGCGCACGTGCTGACTGACCGTCGACTGGCGCACCCCGAGGCGGTGCGCGGCCCGGGTGAAGCTCAGCGTCTGCGCCACCGCGAGGAAGGTCCGCAGATGGGAGGGGTCGTACATGAGAGGAACCCTAACGGCGGACCGGTCGTCGGTCATCACGGGGCGCGATCACAGTGAGAGCGGTATGCCGGATTCCCGATCACGACGGGAGGGTGGACGATGGAGAAGGCGCACGTCACGACTTTGTGCCGTGCCCCGCCCCCCGCCCCCTGGAACCCCGGAGCACTGGAACACCGTGAAACGCCCGCAGTGGCCGCGCTGGATGCCGGTCGACCCCTACATCGTGCTGCTGCTGGCGACCATGGGGGTGGCGGCGCTGCTCCCGGCGCGGGGAGCGGCCGCGGAAGGGGTCTCCTGGCTGGCGACGGCCGCGGTGGCGTTCCTCTTCTTCCTCTACGGAGCGCGGCTGTCCACCCGCGAGGCGCTGGACGGCCTGCGCCACTGGCGGCTCCACCTGACCATCCTGGGCTGCACGTTCGTGCTCTTCCCGCTGCTCGGACTGGCCGGCCAGGCGCTGGTCCCGGTCCTCCTCGACGACACCCTCTACCGGGGGCTGCTCTTCCTCACCCTGGTGCCGTCCACCATCCAGTCGTCCATCGCCTTCACCTCCATCGCACGGGGCAACGTGCCCGTGGCGATCTGCGCCGGCTCCTTCTCCTCCCTCGCCGGCATCGTCGTCACCCCCCTGCTGGCGGCGCTGCTGCTCGGGGGCGGGATCGGGGGAGGGGGCGGGTTCTCCACGGACGCGGTGCTGCGGATCGTGCTGCAGCTGCTCGTGCCGTTCCTCGCCGGGCAGCTGCTGCGGCGCTGGATCGGCGAGCTGGTGCTGCGGCACCGGCGGCTGCTGTCCCTCGTCGACCGGGGGGCGATCCTGCTGGTCGTCTACTCCGCCTTCAGCGAGGGCATGGTGCGGGGCGTCTGGGGCCAGGTGAGCGTGGTCCGGCTGCTGGAACTGATCGGGGTCGAGGCGGTGCTGCTCGCCGTGGTGCTGGCGGTCACCTGGTACGGCTCCAAGGCGCTCCGGTTCGACCGGGGGGACCGGGTGGCGATCCAGTTCGCCGGCTCGACGAAGTCGCTGGCGGCGGGGCTGCCGATGGCGAGCGTGCTGTTCGGGGCGGAGGCGTCCCTCGCGGTGCTGCCGCTGATGCTGTTCCACCAGATGCAGCTGATGGTCGCCGCGGTCGTCGCCCGCCGCCGCGAACGGGACCCCGCCCCCGCCGGGGACCCCCTCCGGCACGCCGCCACGGACCACCGGTAGCGGGGCCCGGCCCGGCTACCGGGCCGGCATGCGCTCCACCGTGGAGACCCGGACGTCGGCGATCGACTTCAGCGGGCCGTTCTCGATCTCGGACGCGAGCGGGGCGGTGTCCCCCCGCTTCGTCCTCCCCGGCCCCAGCCCGTCCGCCGTCACCCCGGTCGAGCCGAGGACGTCGCCGTCCGCGTCAAGGAACTCGAAGCCGACGAAGTAGTGCGCGGCGTCCTTGCCGCCGTTGGTGATCTCGTACCTCACCACGTACGAGCCCGGGCCCCACGTCGCGTGGTCCTCGAAGCCCGACTCCAGGATCCTCGCGTCGCGGGGGGAGACGCCGTCCGCGCCCGGAACGGTCCCCGGCCGCGCGTCCGCCCCCGCCCGGATCCCCTTCGCGGTGCCGGTGTCCTCCGCGGCTCCGCAGCCGGCGACCAGGCCCGCGGCCACGACCAGGCCGACGACGGCGACGGGAACTCTTCCTCTGCGCATGGCACCTCTCCTGAGCGGACGGCCGGAACGCCCGGAACCTAGCGACCCGCCCCGGCCGACGCACGCAGCGACATGCCGAGTCGCCCGCACGGGCCACACCTCGACCACCTGACCGATACACGGCGGGGTCACCCCCCGCCGTGAGTCGGGAGGAACGGGACGTCAGGCCCGCGCGGCGGCCGGGGCCGTGAGGGCGATCCGCTCCTCGCCCGCGTAGACGTTCATGGAGGCTCCCCGCAGGAACCCCACCAGCGTGAGCCCCGTCTCCGCCGCGAGGTCCACGGCGAGCGAGGACGGCGCGGACACCGCCGCCAGCACCGGTATCCCCGCCATCACCGCCTTCTGCGCGAGCTCGAAGGACGCCCGCCCCGACACCATCAGCACGGTCCGCGACAGGGGCAGCGCGTCGTTCTGCAGGGCCCGCCCGACCAGCTTGTCCACCGCGTTGTGCCGCCCCACGTCCTCCCGGACGTCCAGCAGCTCCCCGGTCTCGGAGAACAGCGCCGCCGCGTGCAGCCCGCCGGTGCGGTCGAACACCCGCTGAGCCTCCCGCAGCCGCTCCGGCAACAGGGACAGCAGCGCCGGCTCCAGCGACATGCCCGGCCCGTCCCCGTCGTCGATCGCCCAGCGCGCCGTCGTGCGCACCGCGTCCAGACTCGCCTTGCCGCACAGCCCGCACGAGGAGGTCGTGTAGACGTTGCGCTCCAGGGTGATGTCCGGCATCACGACCCCGGGGGCGGTCCGCACGTCGACCACGTTGTACGTGTTGGACCCGTCGGCCGTCGCCCCCGCGCAGTACACGATGTTGCGCAGCTCCGCCGCCGAGCCCAGCACCCCCTCACTGACCAGGAACCCGGCGGCGAGCGCGAAGTCGTCGCCGGGCGTGCGCATGGTGATGGCCAGCGGCTTGCCGTTGAGCCGGATCTCCAGAGGCTCCTCGGCGACGAGCGTGTCCGGACGGGCGGAGACCACCCCGTCCCGGATCCGGATCACCTTGCGTCGTTCCGTGACTCGTCCCATAACCCTGTCAGCCCCGGTTCTGTACGTGCTGGTGGCCGAAGCGGCCCTTGCTGCGGAGACTGCCGCGGGTCACCGGGCCGGGTCGTCGTCCGGCGAGGTGACCTCGGCGCTCTCATTGTCCTGAACGCGCAGGGCGAGGTCGCACCCTGCTCCCCGGTGGACGCGGACCATGCGGTGCTCGCCTGCCGGGACTCCTCACCCGTACCCGCTGCGCGCGGGTCGAACGCTCCCGCGGGTGGGTGTCCCCCGTCGGGCACCCCGAGGCATGGCGCCTGGCGGTGCGGGAAGAGGAGCGGGGAGCGTCCGGAGTCTTCCCAAGCAGGTAAGCGGTACCTAGGGTTCCGGATCATGAGTCCACCGGTAGCACCGCCGGGATGGAGCCGCTGGCTCGTGCCCCCGGCCGCCCTCTCCGTCCACCTGTCCATAGGCCAGGCCTACGCCTGGAGCGTCTTCAAGGCGCCCCTGGAGTCCTCGCTCGACATCAGCGGCACGCTGAGCGCGCTCCCCTTCCAGCTGGGCATCGTGATGCTGGGCCTGTCCGCGGCCTTCGGCGGAACCCTCGTCGAACGCAACGGCCCGCGCTGGGCGATGACGGTCGCCCTGGTGTGCTTCTCCTCGGGCTTCCTGCTCTCCGCCCTCGGCGCGTACACCGGGCAGTACTGGCTGATCGTCCTCGGCTACGGCTTCGTCGGCGGCATCGGCCTCGGCATCGGCTACATCTCGCCGGTCTCCACCCTGATCAAGTGGTTCCCGGACCGGCCGGGCATGGCCACCGGCATCGCCATCATGGGCTTCGGCGGCGGCGCGCTGATCGCCTCGCCCTGGTCCACCCGGATGCTGGAGTCGTTCGGCTCCGACTCCTCCGGCATCGCCACCGCCTTCCTGGTCCACGGCCTGGTCTACGCGCTGTTCATGTCGCTCGGCGTGCTGCTGATCCGCGTGCCGAGGCCCGCGGAGGGCGGCGCCGCCGAGGACGCCACGGCCGGCGTCGGCGGGGTCCAGGTGTCCGCGCGCGACGCCGTGCGCACACCGCAGTTCTGGCTGCTGTGGCTGGTGCTCGTCATGAACGTCACCGCGGGCATCGGCATCCTGGAGAAGGCCGCGCCGATGATCACCGACTTCTTCGCCGGCTCCTCGACGCCGGTGTCGGTCTCGGCCGCCGCCGGGTTCGTGGCGCTGCTCTCGGCGGCCAACATGGCGGGCCGGATCGGCTGGTCCTCGACCTCCGACCTGATCGGACGCAAGAACGTCTACCGCGTCTACCTCGGCGTCGGCGCGCTGATGTACCTGCTGATCGCGCTGTTCGGGGACGCCTCCAAGCCGCTGTTCGTGCTCTGCGCGCTGGTGATCCTGTCCTTCTACGGCGGCGGCTTCGCGACCATCCCCGCCTACCTGAAGGACCTGTTCGGCACCTACCAGGTGGGAGCCATCCACGGACGGCTGCTGACCGCCTGGTCCACCGCGGGCGTCCTCGGCCCGCTGATCGTCAACTGGATCGCCGACCGGCAGCAGGAGGCGGGCAAGGAGGGCCCCGAACTGTACGGGACCTCGCTGTTCATCATGATCGGGCTGCTGGTCGTCGGCTTCGTCGCCAACGAGCTGGTGCGGCCGGTGCACGCGAAGTACCACGTGAAGGAGGGCGTCCATGTCCCCGAACCCGCCTGAGGGCGCCGGGCGCCGCGGGCTGATCGCCCTCTCCTGGCTGTGGGTCGGGGCGCCGCTCGCCTACGGCCTCTACGAGCTCGTCCGCAAGGCCACCCAGCTCTTCACGGGCTGACCCGGCGCCGGCCGCCGCCCACGGCGCGTCCCGTTCCCGCAGTGGGAAACGGGACGCACCCGCGGCGGGACGTCCGTCGGGGACGTCCCGCCGCGGGCCGGACCGCACGGGGGAGTGCTCAGCGCCTCAGTGCCCGGGGCACCCTGGAAGCTGCGCGCAGGCCACGAAGTGGTCCGGCTCGGCCTCGTGCAGCTCCCCCTCGGCGCCCGCGTCGTGGAACACGCAGCTTCCTACCGGCTCGGCGTCGACCCAGTCCACGCCCAGCCGCGGCACGGCGGCCAGCAGGTGCCGGGTGTAGGGGTGCATCGGATTGCCGAAGACCTTCTCGGTCGCCCCCCGCTCGGTGATCCGCCCGCCCCGCAGCACCACCGTCTGCTCCGCCAGGTAGGTCCCCAGGGCGAGGTCGTGCGTGATGTACAGGACGCCCAGGCCCCGTTCGCGCAGGTCGCCCAGCAGGTTGAGCACGTCCACCCGGGTCGAGGCGTCCAGCATGCTGGTGATCTCGTCGGCGACCAGGAACTCCAGTCCGTCGAGCAGCAGCGCCCGGGCGATCAGCAGGCGCTGCAACTGGCCGCCGCTGAGCTGGTGCGGGTACTTGTTCAGCACCTGCCCCGGATCGAGCCGCACGTCGCGCACCGCCCGCTCCACCCGGCCGCGCCAGTCGGCGGCGGACACCCTCGGGTAGTAGGCCTCCTTCACCAGCGCGAAGACCCGGTCCGCCTTGAAGACGGGGTTGAAGCAGCTGAACGGGTCCTGGAAGATCCCCTGCACCCGGCGGTAGTACTCCCGGCCGGAACGCACCGGCTCGCCGCCCAGCGTCAGGGACCCCGCGGTCACCGGGGTCAGACCCAGGATCATGCGCCCCAGGGTCGACTTGCCGCTGCCGCTCTCCCCGAGCAGGGTGACGACCTCCCCCCGCCCGACGGTGAAGGAGACCCGGTCGACGGCGGTGACCGAACTGCCGGAGAAGGTGCCGGTCCGGAACGTCTTGGTGACGCGGTCGAGTGTCAGCATCAGACCTTCCAGCACGCTACGTGGTGACGGGGGGCGACCTCGACGACCGGCGGCTGCTCGGCGCAGCGGTCGTCCGCCAGCGGGCACCGGTCGCGGAACCGGCACCCGGCGGGCGGGGACAGCAGCGAGGGAGGGCTGCCCTCGATGCCGGACAGCCGGCCCTCGGAGCGCCGCACGCCCGCCTCGGGCAGCGCGGCGAGCAGCCGGCGGGTGTACGGGTGGCGCGGCGCGCTCGTGAGGATGTTCGCCGGCGCCTTCTCGGCGAGCAGGCCCGCGTACATCACCATGATCGTGTCGGCGATGTGCGAGGTCAGCGCGAGGTCGTGGGTGATGAACACCATGCTGGTGACCAGGCCCTGGTCGCGCAGGCCCACCAGGGCGTGGGCGACGGCCTTCTGGTTGGAGACGTCCAGCGCGCTGGTCACCTCGTCCGCCACCAGCAGCGAGGGGTCGAGCAGCGTGGAGATGACCATCACCGTGCGCTGCTTCATGCCGCCGGACAGCTCGATGGGGTAGCGGTCCAGGACCTCCGGCTTCAGGCCCACCAGGGCGAGGCGCCGGTGCAGCTCCGCGGTGTCCACCGACGCCCCCCGCGAGGCGAGGAGTTCGCGGATCATCCGGCCGATGCGGCGCGTGGGGTTCATCGCGCTCATCGAGTACTGGGGGACCAGCGAGATGCGCCGGAAGCGGAAGGCGTTCATGGCGCGGTCGTCGCCCACCGGCACGTCGTCCCCGTCGAGGGTGACGGTGCCGCCCACGTGACGCATCCGGCCGTCCATGCGGATCAGCGACTTGCCGAGCGTGGTCTTGCCGCAGCCCGATTCCCCGACCAGGCCGAGGATCTCGCCGTCGTCGACGAAGAAGCTGACGCCGTCCAGGGCGCGCACGTCGCCCCGCAGCGTGCGGTAGTGGACCCGGAGGTCGTCGACGGTCAGGGTCATGTGCTTACGACTCCCTCAGCTTGGGGTTGAACACCTCGTCCAGACCCACGTTGGCGACGTACAGCGCGCCGACGACCGCGGTGATGCCCACCCCCGGCGGCACGAACCACCACCACAGGCCCAGCTGCAGCGCGCTCCACTGCTGCGCGCTCTGCAGCATCAGGCCCAGCGACACGCTGTCGGTGGGGCCGAGGCCGATGAAGTCGAGGGAGGAGGCGATGAGGATGGAACCGCCGAACAGCAGGATGAACGTCATGAACAGGTAGGAGCTCATGTTCGGCGCGATCTCCCGGAAAATGATCTTCCAGGTGCGGCTGCCGCTGAGCCGGGCCAGATCGACGAAGTCGCGGGTGCGCAGGCTGAACGTCTGGGCGCGGATCGCCCGCGCCGCCCACGGCCACGAGGTGAGGCCGATGAACAGGCCCTGCACCGGCACGCTGCGCACGCCGAGGTAGGCGTTGACGATCAGCAGCACCGCCAGCGACGGGATGACCAGCACGATGTTGGTCAGCATCGTGAGCACCTCGTCCAGCACGCCGCCCCGGTAGCCGGCGAAGAAGCCGACCAGCATCGCGATGACGGCCGCGATGCCGCCGCCGATCACGCCGACCAGGAAGGTGGCGCGCAGCCCGTACACGAACTGGGCGAAGACGTCCTGCCCGAAGGTCGTGGTGCCGAACCAGTGCTCGCCGCTCGGCCCCACCGCCTGGGCGCCCGAGTACGCGTTGGGGTCCGGACCGTCCAGCAGCAGAGGGCCGAACAGGCCGGTCAGCAGCAGCACCAGGACGACGGCCAGACCGATCAGCAGCTTGGGATTGCGGAGCGCGTAGTGCAGGGTCTCGCGGGTGGGGCTGAGCGGAGCCGACGGCTCGGCCGCCCCGGAGGCGAGGGGCGGGCCCGCGTCGGAAGCGGGCTGCGCGGTCGCGACCGGCTCGGAGGCCGGTTCGCCGAGTGGGGGCATCGCGTTCATGACTGGCCTCCCGCCATGCCGGTGCGGGTCCGGGGGTCGACGATCACATAGACGAGGTCGATGACGAAGTTGGCGATCAGCACGCCGATCACGATGAACAGGAAGGTGCCCTGCAGCAGGAAGAAGTCGCGGTTCTGGATCGCGGCGAGGATCAGGCTGCCCAGGCCCGGATAGTTGAAGACGATCTCGGTGACCAGCGCGCCGGCCACCAGGACGCCCAACTGCAGTGCCAGCCCGGTGATCTGCGGCAGGACGGCGTTGCGGAAGGCGTACCGGCGGATCAGCCGCTGCGGGGCGCCCAGAGCGGCCAGGTAGGACGAGTGGTCCGCCTCCAGCTCGTAGATGATCATGTTGCGCATGCCGATGGCCCAGCCGCCCAGGGCGACCAGGAACATGGACAGGAAGGGCAGCACCCAGTGGTGCAGCGCGTCGGTGAAGAAGATCCAGCTCCACGACGGCTCGATGTCCAGGCTGTAGCCGCCCGAGACCGGGAACCAGCCCGCCCGCGCACCGAACACCCAGGCCAGCAGG
This sequence comes from Streptomyces fragilis, assembly GCF_003112515.1. Lineage (GTDB taxonomy): Bacteria > Actinomycetota > Actinomycetes > Streptomycetales > Streptomycetaceae > Streptomyces > Streptomyces fragilis. The sequence continues at coordinate 1,137,578 of NZ_BEVZ01000002.1, forward strand.
ACGGCGATCCACATGTACGGCATGGCCGTCAGCAGGTAGCCGGCCGGCAGCACGGTGTTGTCCAGCACCTTGCGGCGGGCGGCCAGCGCGCCGAGCCAGTTGCCGACGAACCAGCTGAGCAGGATGGCCGGGATCATCAGCGCGAGCGTGTAGGGCAGCGCGCCCAGGATGATCTCGCTCACCGGCTGCGGGAAGACCCAGATCGAGATGCCGAAGTCGCCCTGCAGCAGCGACGACCAGAAGTGCAGGTACTGCTCCCAGACGGGCCGGTCGAAGCCGAACAGCTCGTTGTAGTAGGCCCGCATGTGCTCCACGGCCTCCGGCTGCGAGACCCGGGCCCGGGAGATCATCGCGGAGACGGGATCGCCGGGCATGAACCGCGGGATCAGCCAGTTGACCGTGACGGCGAAGACGAAGGTGAGGACGTAGACGAGGAGCTTGCGGGCGAAGTAGCGGCGCAAGGGTGAACTCCAGGATCGGGGGAGGCGGGGGAGGGCGGCGCCCGGGCGGCCGCCCGGAGGCGCCCCTTCCCGCCGGAGTGGTCCGGCGGGAAGGGGCGCGCCCGGCGGCCGCCGCGGCCGCGGGGACTACTTCTTCGCGGGCTTCAGGCCGGTCAGCGCCTCGAAACCGCCCAGCTCCAGCCAGTTGCGCCACAGGGTGGGCGCGTGGTGGTTGTCGCCCTTCTCCGAGGGCCAGTTGGTCCAGGTGCCGGTCGTCGACTGGGACCACAGGCCGTTGTACCAGAGCGGGATGACGGGCATCTCGTCGAGCTGGATCTTCTGGATCTTCGAGACCGCCTCCTTCATGCCGGCCTCGTCGTCGGTCCTGACCCCGCCGAGCTCGTTGACGAGCTTCCACGCCTCCTTGTTCTCGTACCGGCCGAAGTTCACCGTGTTCTGCTGCTCGCGGACCGGCAGCTGGAACATGTACTCGTAGTACGTCCACGGGGTGTTGGACAGCTGGCGCTCGTTGTTGATCACCAGGTCGAACTCGCCCTTGCCGCGCAGGTCGGTGAGCGCGTTCTGGTCCGGGAACTCGGTGCTCACGTCGATGCCGGCGGCCTTGGCGCTCTCCGCGACGACCTTCGCGGCCTCCATCCAGTCGGTCCAGCCGGACGGCACCATCAGCTTCAGCTTCAGCTTCTTGCCGTTCTTGTTCTCCACCAGGCCGTCGCCGTCGGTGTCCTTGTAACCCGCCCCCTTCAGCAGGTCCTTGGCCTTGGCGGTGTCGAAGGAGAAGCCGCTCCTCGCGGTCAGGCCCTTGTCGATGTAGGCGTCCCACTGCGGCAGCAGACCGGTCGGGTCGGCCGGCCGCACCAGCTCGCCGTAGACGCCCGTGACGATCTTGTCGATGTCGATCGAGTACGCCAGCGCCTTGCGGAAGGCGGCGTCGTCCATCGGCTTGCGCCGGGTGTTGGGCACCAGCCAGGCCGTGTTGGCGGACAGCATGTAGGGCGGCCCGTCGTAGTACGAGACGGCCTTGCCGGCCTTGATCATCTGGGCGGCGCCCGGGAGGAAGTTGTTGCTCAGGTCCAGCTGTCCCTGCCCGATCTGGCCGATGACGACCTCGTTGCTCGGGTTGGAGATGTCGACGATGTACTTGGGCGCCGGCTTCATGCCGAGCGCCTTCACGCCCCACCAGTCGTCACGGCGCTCCCACACCACACGGTCCTGGGTGTGGCTCTTGAGCTTGTAGGCCCCGGAGGCCACCGGCTTGTCGTTGACGCCGTTGAGGACGTCCTCCTCGGAGAGCTTGCTCCACACGTGCTCCGGCACGACGGGCTGCCCGTAGAGGGTGAAGTCCCACTCCTGGTAGCGCGCCTCCTTGAAGGTGAAGCGCACGGTCCGCTCGTCGACGGCCTCCGCCTTCGACAGCCAGTCCCACAGCGTGTGGAACGAGGAGGCCTCCAGCTTGCCGATCTCGTAGGAGAAGACGACGTCCTCGGCGGTCATCGGCTTGCCGTCCGACCAGGTGATGCCCGAACGCAGCTTCACCTCGTAGGTCTTGTCGTCCTTCCACTCCCCGCCCTCGGCCAGCCACGGCTTGAGCTCACCGGCCTGCGGGTCGAAGTGGAACAGCGTCTCGTACGCCAGGCCCTTGGTGCCGGTGGCGTGGTCCCAGTTGTGCAGGGGGTTGTAGTTGGCCGGCGGCCCCCACTGGGTGCCGCTGGTGTAGAGGGTCTCGCTCCTCGGGAGTCCGCCCTGGCCCACTCCCTTTCCGTCCGGGGTCGTGGAGGAACCCCCGCCCGTACACGCCGTGGCGACCATGCCGCCCACGGCCGCCAGAGCGATGAGCCGCGCTCGGATGCGCATCGGTCAACTCCCTCCCCGCCCGTCCTCGGGCAGAGCCAACTGAACCGGGTAAGTGGCGGAAGTCTCGGCCCGTCGGGCGGCGGTGTCAAGGGGGTACGGGAGCGCTCCCGGGGCTTCGTTACACGGAAGTTGTTACGCCAGGGTCCGCGGTGGGCAGGTCTGGACGTGCGGTGGTGCCGCTACGATGACGGCACCCACATGAAGCGGTTAAGCGAGGTCACATGTCCAGGCGTCGCCCCACCATGGAGGACATCGCGCGCCGCGCGGGCGTCTCCAAGGTCGCGGTCTCGTACGCGCTCAACGACCGGCCCGGCGTCTCGCCGGGGACCCGGGCCGAGATCAAGCGGATTGCCCGGGAGATCGGGTGGCGGCCCAACAGTGCGGCCCGCGCCCTCACCCGGGCCAGGGCCGACGCCGTCGGGCTGGTCTCCTCCCGGCCCGCCCAGCTCCTGGGAGCGGAACCGTTCTTCATGGGCCTGATCAGCGGCATGCAGGACGAACTCGCCGCCCAGGGCAAGGCGCTGACCCTGCAGTTCGTCGCCGACGCCGGGCAGGAGATGGAGGTCCACCGCCGCTGGTGGGGTGAGGGCCGGATCGACGGCGTGCTCCTGACCGACCTGCGCACCGACGACCCCAGGATCGCGCTGATCCGCGAACTCGGCCTGCCCGCCGTGGCGATCGGCCACCCGGACGCGGCCGGCGGGCTGCCGGCGGTGTGGTCCGACGACGCCGCCGCGCTCGGCCAGACCCTGCGGTACCTGCACACGCTCGGGCACCGCTCGGTCGCCCGCGTCGCCGGACTGCGCGACCTCGACCACACGGCACGCCGGGACCGCGCCCACCGGGCCGTCTGTGCCGAACTGGGCATGGGGGAGCCGGCCATCGTGCACACCGACTACTCCGGGGAGGCGGGAGCCCGGGCCGCCCGCGGCCTGCTCATCCGGCCCGACCGGCCGACGGCGATCGTCTTCGACAACGACATCATGGCGGTCGCCGGGCTGTCGGTCGCGGACGAACTGGGGCTGAGCGTCCCCGGCGAACTGTCCCTGGTCGCCTGGGACGACTCCCAGCTCACCCGGGTCGTCCGCCCGGGGATCACCGCGCTCAACCGGGACATCCCCGCCTACGGCAGGCACGCGGTCCGCACCCTCCTCACGCTGGTCGAGGAGGGGTGGGCCGAGTGCCTCGAGGACGGGCCCGCGCGACTGTTGCCGCGGGGCAGCACGGGGCCGGTGGTGGGGGCGGTGGGGGGCGTGGCGGGTGCCGGGGCCTCCGCGGCCGTCGCGACCTCCGTGGCCGTCCGCCCCGAGCGGGTGACCGCGGATCCGGCGTGACCTGGCGGTGCGGTAGGGAGTGGGGGGAGTGGGGGAGTCCTGGCCCGCCCCGGTCCGTCCCCGAGCCCTCTTTTTCCCGCCGCCCCCGGCCTGTCCTCGTCGCGCACCGTCGTCGTCCTCGTGCTCGTGGCCCCTTGTCACCCCTGGTCGCGCCCTCGTCCTCGTCGCTCCCCGTTGCCCCTTGTGGCCCGCTCCGGGAACGGGGACCGGACTCCGCCCGTTGTCCACGCAAGGGGGAACGGATGAAGAAGACACGCCAGAGGGACCGTGACATGCCGGGGCCGGACTCGCCCTGGAACGAGATCCGCCCGGGGCTGTGGATGGGCGGCCACCACTGGACCGACCACAGGGGTGACCTGATCCCCGCCGTCCCGGACCGCGAGTTCGACCTGGTCGTCAGCCTCTTCACACTGCCGGGCCACGGCCCGCACCCATCCGTCGAGCACGTGATCGCCGAGGTCCCGGACGGCCCTCTCACCCCGGAGCAGATCCACTCCGTCCAGCTGGCCGCCGACCACGCCGTACGTGCCGTCAAGGCCGACAGGACGGTCCTGGTCCGCTGCCACTCCGGCTACAACCGGTCCGGCCTGGTCACCGCCCAGGCGCTGATGGACCTCGACCGCCACAGCCCCGCCGCCGCCATCGACCTCGTCCGCACCAGACGATCACCCTGGGCCTTCACCAACGAGACCTTCGTCCAGTACCTCACCGCCGGCCTCGACACCGCCCGCCTCCTCACCGGCCTCCAGGCCCCCACCTGACCGACTCACTCTCCGTGCCCCTCCCGCTGCACCCCGCCCACCAGCGGATACGCAGGTGAAACCCACCCCGGATCCTTGGTATGGTTATCCACGTCGCCGAGGGGAACGCCCCGAACGCGACGCAACACCTGGTCCGGGTGGCGGAATGGCAGACGCGCTAGCTTGAGGTGCTAGTGCCCTTTATCGGGCGTGGGGGTTCAAGTCCCCCCTCGGACACACACTCCAACGATACGCATGCGAGGGCCTCGACCTGACGGTCGCGGTCCTCGTTGCGTTTTCGTAGCGGACAGTGACGCCCAAGGCCTCGTAGAGCGCTGCTTTGGCCGTGGCTTCCGCGCTCTGTAGGCGTCGTGCGACATCTCCGAGGCTCTTGGCGATCTCGATGATCTCTTTCTCCGTGAGTGGCTTCTCGACCCTCAGGTTCTTGTTGGCCCCGCCGGCTGCGCTCGTCTGCGGTTTTTCGGCTTCTTCGAGTCTCGCGAGGGCGGTGCGTTTGTCGTTCTGGGCGTCGTTGATCCATTGGGTGACGACGGTGGGGTCGGCTCCGGCGGCGAGTGCGGCCCTGTAGGTGCCGAGAACCACGTCCATCCAGGTCACGCGGCATTTCGGTATTCATGGAGAATGCCGCCGAGACGGTCGCGTCTGCGGATGTCGAGGTGGACGAGTGCGTCGGGTTCGAGTGGTTCCGGGAGTGGGCGTAGGGGAGCGGCGGCTGTGAGGGACCGGTGGGGTCGGTGCTGGTTGTAGAACTCCTCGTACTCGCCCAAGGCGTGTACGAGGTGGGCTTGGTTCCAGATGAGCGTGCGGTCGAGGAGTTCGCTTCTGCAGGATCGGATCCATCGCTCCATGAGCGCGTTCATGCGGGGCATCCTCACTCCGGTTTGATCGACCTCAATGCCCTCGCCGGCGAGCACGGCGTCGAACCCTGCCGGGTAACGCGCGTCGCGGTCCCGGATCAGGTATTTGATCTCCACTCCGGCGTCCTTGAGGTCCATGACGAGATTCCGGGCGACCTGAGTGACCCAGGCCGCGGAGGGGTGAGCGGTGACCCCGAGGATGCGGACGCGTCGGGTGGCGTGTTCGATCACCGCCAGTACGGTCAGGGTCGTGCCGGAGAGGGTCTTGGTTTCGAAGAAGTCGGCGGCCAGGATGGCTTCTGCTTGGGAGCGGAGGAAGGTGGCCCAGGTGGTGTGCTGCCGGTCTGGTACGGGTGGGATGCCGTGTTCCTTGAGGATGCTCCATACGGTGGAGGCAGCGACCTTGATACCGAGGGCGGCGAGTTCGCCGTGTACGCGCCTGTATCCCCAGTCGGGGTTTTCCCTCACGAGGCGTAGGACCAGGACGCGAATGGAACGGATGGTGCGGGGCCGTCCCGGGTGCTTGGGGCGGGATGCCCTGGCGTGTCGGCGACGCAGGAGTTCGCGGTGCCAGCGCAGCAGGGTGTCGGGGGAGACGACCAGGTGGAGCCGGTGAAGCCGTGCCCGAGGCAGGCGGTGCAGCAGCGCGGCGAGTATTGCCCGGTCGGGCCAGGTCAGCCGGGGCTTGTCCGCCTGACGCTGCAGTACGGCGAGTTGGTGGCGGAGGGCGAGGATCTCCAGACTCTTCGCCCGCGCACTTATGGGCAACAGGCGCATGAGGCTGAAGAGAGTCGACCTGGCGAGGTAGAGCAGTCGTATCACCACAACCTGACATCCTCTCAGCGGACCGAAGCTGCTCCAACCAGTCCTTCCCGTGTGCTACGGGACGGTTGGCTGACTGTGGATCGCTTACCTCCTATCGGGCTGTGAGCAGCGCGGATGCAATATCCGGCACGCACAACGCCCACCGCACCTGAGAAACTGATGGCGAGCCGAACCCCGGAGCCAACTATGCGTAGAAGCCAGGCATTTGCGGTCACACTGGCAGCCGCAACACTCGTTGCCGCCTCGGCGTGCGGAGCCTCGGACGCGGGATCTTCCAGCAGTCCACCGCCGGGCGCGTCGGACACCGTGCGGAGCTATGTCAAGGCCCTCAACGACCGTGATCCGAAGGCCCTGATCGCGGTGGGCGCCGCTCCCGACAAGCCGTGGTCGCGCCGGCAGGCGAGCAAGATCATTGATACCAAGGGAGGGAAGGGCCTCACCATCAGGAAGGCGCCCATCGAGTACGAGCAGATGGGCGACTACACGGGCAAGGCGACACTGACCGCCTCCGACAAGGGTGGGAAGACCGTGCGCGAAACGGTGGAGCTCATCCACGAGGACGGCCACTGGCACGTAATCCTCTTCGAGTGGCCGCAGAGCGACAAGGCCACCTCCGCGCCGTAGCCCTGCCGCAAACGCATCGCCCGACCCTCGTCACTGAGGGTCGGGCGATATTCGTTCCCCGGCCCGGGGCGCAGGGTCATTGCGTGTAGTCGGTCTGTCCGGGTTGATCAACTGATCCCCAGGGCCGTGAGGGTGTGCCTGCCGAAAACTTCATCCGCGGAGGTCAAGCGGCATGGTGGTATTCGTGGAGGATGCCGCCGAGGCGGTCGCGCCGTCGGATGTTGAGGTGGGTGATCTGTTCTGGATCGCTGATCGGGGTCGGTAGCGGCTGGAGTGGTCGTGCGTTGGCGATGCCTTGGTGGGGGCGGTGCGAGTTGTAGAAGTCCTCGAACTCGCGCAGGGCGCGGAGGAGGTGCTGCTGGTTCCAGATGATGGTGTGGTCCAGCAGTTCGCGTCGGCAGGTCTGCACCCAGCGTTCCATGATCGAGTTCATCCTCGGCATCCGAACGCCACTGAGCATGACTTCGATCCCTGCGTCCTTCCGGATTGGCGTCGAACAACGCGGGGAACTTGCCGTCCCGGTCCCGGATGATGAAGCGAGCCTGGCAGCCTGCGTCCTCGAGGTCCATGACCAGATTCTTGGCGACTTGCGCCATCCAGCGCGTGGTGGGGTGCGCGGTGGCCCCAGGACACGGACCCGACGGTTCGCGTGCTCGATCACCGCGAAGACATACAGCCGTGCTCCGGACTGGGGTGACCGTTTCGAAGAAGTCGCAGGCCAGCAGGGCGTCGGCCTGGGAGCGTCGAAAGGCCGCCCAGGTAGTGGGGCTAGGTTCGGGTGCCGGCTCGATCCCGGCCTGTTGCAGGATCTCCCACACGGTGGAGGCGGCGACCTTGATGCCCAGAGTGAGCAGTTCGCCGTGTATGCGCCGGTAGCCCCAGGTGCTGTTCTCCCGTGCGAGGCGGAGTACGAGGACGCGTATGGAGTGCACGGTCCGCGGGCGACCAGGGCGCCTGGGTCGAGACCGTACGGCATGTTTCCGGGCGACCAGGTCACGATGCCAGCGCATGACCGTCTCGGGGCGCACCAAGAGCCGCAGCCGGCGCAACCCGTCCATCGGGAGCCGGTGCAGCAACGCCGCCAGGAACGCCCGGTCGGGCACACCGAATCGCGGCCGACCGGCGCCCAGTTGTCGCTCGAGCACCGTGATCTGATGCCGCAGGGCCAGGATCTCGATGTCCTTGGCCCGCTCGCTCATGGGTAGGAGGCGTAGTAGCGCCAGCGCATTGCTCACGCCGAGGTAGGCCAGTCGCAGGAGCACGAGGGTTAGGTTGCCGTCCCGCTCAAGTGCAGTGGAAGGTCTTGCCCCGGCACCGACCGTGAAGTTCCGTGGGGCGAGCCATCGGTCTCCTACCTGGGCGGATGAGGTTTTCGGCAAGGGCAGATCCACATGCTCAGCGAGTCAATCCGGCTGCAGTTCGCCGGCACCTCGGTCAAGGTCGTGGAACTCGTGCCGCCGGCCGTGCGCACCGCTCTGCGGCCGGGACATGAGGACAACGAACTCGCCATGCCACTGGCCGAGTTCGTGGCCGAGACCGTCGCTCTGCTGGAAACGCACCCCGACGCGAAGGAGATCCAGGTCGAGCGGGTGAAGTTCCTGCGCTACGGCGAGGCCCGCGGCGACTACGACCAGGTCGTCGCGACGATCAACGCCTCCGAGCCGCACGGCAAGCAGCCCGGCGGGGTCTGACCTCCGACATCCCCGGCCTTCGGCCGAGTCACCCGCCAGGACCACGGGCTCACGGGCCCGGTCCACCCGGTGTGGTACGCGCAGCCCACCGAACGAGGCAACTCCGCCTTCCCGTGGCGGTCTTGGCGGACCGCGAGGCGTCCGCCGTACGGACGGTGCCCACGCCCGTCCGTACAGCGGTCACGCCTGCGTACGGCAAGCCGCCACATCACAGGCCACGAGGGCTGTGGCGGCCGCTGCAGGAAACCGGTGGGCGATCGTCAGACGACGGGAGTCTTGGTGATCCTCAGGTCGTAGGCGAGGGCGTTGTCGCACTGAAGGGGTGCCCTCTCGCCGAAGGCCTTGATGGTGAGGCGAGTGCTGATGTCCTGATGTGTCCCTGTCGTGACGATGCGATATCCCGCGTCGTACATCTCGTCGCTGTACGGCGTCGGTTCGCCAACAGGAGCGTAGCGACCGTGGACGACGGCACTGCTGGCGGACTCGACACGCCCGTCGACAGGCGAGATGGGCACCACGGTCCGGATCGCGCCATGATTGAAAAGCTTCTCGGGCTGGGCAGCGCCCGCGTACTCCGACTCGGCGCTGCTGATCACCACTTGGGTGTGGTTGCCGTGCACGGAGTTGCTGTACAGCGACACATATACGGTGCCGTACCGCTCCAGCTGCGCGGTGCACTCCACCACATGCCCCTTTTCGTAAGTGGTCACCGGCTCGGTGCCTGAAGCCTGCGGTGCTGCTTGTGCGGCCCCCGTGAGGCCGAGCGAGAGGAGCGTCGCGCACGCCCCAGCCACTGCACGCATCCGGCTTCTGGTCATGAGCAACTCCCCCATAGTGTTCAACGCTTCACCCAGGTAGACGATCGGCGGGCCGTGAAGTTGTAGAGCAATGAGATCTCAACTTTGGAGCACGGCAGTTACAGGCATCTCATTTGGCCGAGTAGGCTGCTGCCGTGGCGGGGATTGTTGAGCGGCTGGTGCCGGATGAGCTGTTGGAGTTGTTCCTGCGGGTGGTGCCGGAGGTGCCGTCGCGGCCGCAGGGTGGCGGCCGGCGTCGTCACGGCGACCGAAAGGTCCTGGCGGCGATCGTGTTCGTGGCGACATCGGGCTGCACGTGGCAGCAGCTGCCCGCAGCGTCGTTCGGTCCGTCCGGTGCAACGGCCCACCGCCGGTTCACCGAATGGACCAAGGTCCGGGTGTGGGCCAAACTCCACCGCCTGGTCATCGACGAACTCGGCTCCCGCGGCGACCTGGACTGGTCCCGTTGCGCGATCGACTCGGTCAACATGCGGGCCCTGAAAAGAGGGACCTGACAGGTCCGAATCCTGTCGACCGGGGCAAGTACGGATCGAAGATCCATCTGATCACCGAGCGGACCGGTCTGCCCCTGTCCGTCGGCATCTCCGGCGCCAACGTCCACGACAGCCAGGCCCTGATCCCGCTCGTGAAGGGCATACCCCCGATCCGATCCCGCCGAGGACCCCGCCGCCGCAAGCCCGGCAAGCTCCACGGCGACAAGGGCTACGACTACCGCCACCTGCGGCAATGGCTGGCACGGCGAGGCATCCGGCACCGCATCGCCCGCAAGGGCGTCGAGACCTCACAGCGTGCTGGGCCGACACCGCTGGACGATCGAGCGGACCATGGCGTGGCTCGCCGGCTGCCGCCGACTTCACCGCCGCTAGGAACGCAAGGCCGAGCACTTCCTCGCCTTCACCAGCCTCGCCTGCACCCTCATCTGCTACCGCCGACTCGCCAAATGAGATGACTTGTTAGGAGCTGACGTTGCTGAACGCGGCCGACGCGGCTATCGCCCGCAGCCGGCGCACCGGCCGCGGTGTCCTCCTCGTTCCCCAAGGGACGAGGTTCCCGACGAGCAACACCCAGGGCAAGTGGGCCAGTAATACCCGGATCAAGCTGTGAGCAGCGCGGACGCATTCGGCACCCACTAGGTTGGAGAGAGCTCCTGGAGTGCTAGTTACTCCTGGCGGGACCAGCTGCATGTGGGGTCGACCAGACTGCGTCGCGCCAAGCCTGCTCGAATTCTTCCTCGTCGATGACGTGTGCGGCGAACTCCGGTTGCGCCGCTACATCCTCGATGTTGCCCATGGGGATCTCGCTCAGACCGATCTCGCCGGTCTCGTGGAATGCGTCAGCTTTCAATTGCCGACCATCCCGGTAGTGTTGGATCTTGCGGACCTCGTATCCGGTGTCGTCGATCTCGCTGTACAACCTAGTGGGTTCCTCCTGAAAGTCGTGCAGCCAGTCAACTTTCCAGTGCTTCATTTCTCAGTTCTTTCCGTGGTTCACGATGCGTCCCGTCAGGTCGAGCGACCCATCATTGGGGATCAGGAAGACGTCGGGGCGCTCAACTCCTCGCAGTACTTCAAGCCCTCTGACGTCGATTTCGATGAAATGGGTGTATTTGTGGCCCGCGTAGGGGACTCGAAGGAAGGCGTACGAAAGCTGGCCAGCAGTTTTAGTTCCTGGCTGAATATCGGAGAGGTATTGACCGTCTCCAAAACGCGCATCCTTCGGATTCTCAGCTTTGAGTGACGCGTATAGCTCATTGCTTTCGAGTATCTTCTCGTACGAGCTTTCTCTTGTGTAATGGTACAAGGTGCCCAGTTCTTCTTCGGGCACGCGTTGCACGCGGTAGGGGCACTCGTTCGGTGCCAGGCCGAGCGGATCGCTCCACGTGTTCGGGTTGTCCACGTAGGTGACTGGGTTCGGTGCGGGTGCGAGGCCTAGCGGGTCGGGAGTCGCGTAGCGGCCTGTCTCCGGGTCGTAATGACGAAACAGGTTGTAATGAAGGCCGCTTTCGGGGTCGTAATACTGACCGGGGAAACGGAGAGGGGTGTAGGCGCTACTGTCCCGGGTCCAAGCGGTGGCACCCCAGAGGGTCGAGCAGGTGCGCCAAACTATGCCTCCAGACTCGTCGATGAGTTCTGTCGGAGCGCCGACCAGATCGGTGGCTATGGCGAAGAACCGTCGGTCGATCTCCTCCTGCCTGCTGTCGGAGGTCAAGAGGCGTTCGGTCTGAGTCAGGGGTGCGAGGCCCTGATGGTCCCACGTGAGTGCGACTGTGTGCGGGATATCAAGACGTTGTTCCGTCTGTTCGCACAGAGTGAGGCCGTCCCAGGTGAACCGCACCTCATCCACCACTGTCGTGCCGTCGTCCGCGAGGCGTTGCTTTGCGGTGCGGCGGCCCAACGGGTCGTATCGATAACGCCAACGCGTTCCGTCGGGGGTTATGACGCATGTCAGGCGGTTCTCGGTATCCCACTCGTAGCGCCAGGTGTCCGGTTTGCGGGACAGGCGGGTCTTCTGCCTCAGGATGATGCGGCCGAGGGCGTCATGTTCGAATCGGACGCCTCCTGCATGGGTGATGGTGGTGCCGCTGTAGTTGCGGGAACCAGTGGCCTCGCTGGAGGGGTGCCATTGCGGCCAGGATGCAGAGGTCTGGTTGCCCGTGCTGTCGTACGCGTAGTGCTCCGTCCAGCCCGGGGCCCGGACGGCAGTTACCCGGCCAAGAGGATCGAGGTCGAAGGCGCGGGGACCGTTCAGCCCATCCGTGACGGAGAGTAGATGTCCGTCGGCGCGGTAGGCGTAGGAACGGCTGTTGACGGTGTGCCCCTCGGAGGTTATGCACCGCATGACGAGCCGCCCGGTCTCGTCCCAGGCGGACGTCATCTGGATTGCGTTCCCAAAGGCGCGGACGACTTCTCGGCCCTCGGCGTCGTAGGAGAAGTCGATCTCCCTGTCGCCCGTGATCAGTTGTCTGGTAAGTCCGTCTGGGGCGTACGTGTACCGAGTGATGTGGCCGGTGGGAGTGATACGGCGGGTTCGTCGCCCGAGCTTGTCGTACGAATAGGTCAGAGGGCGCCCGTCCACCAGTTCAGTCTTGACCTGCCCTGCACGGTCGTACTGGTAGCGGAGCTGAGAATCCGGACCGAGCGCCTCCACGAGCCGGCCCGCGCGGTCGTAGCCGAAGATCGTGACCTGACCTCCGGCCTCCTTACGAATGACCCGGCCGAGTTGATCGTGTTCGAAGGCGACGGTGGCGCCGAGGGCGTCGGCCCGGGTGGTCAGTTGTCCGGCCGCGTCGAGACGGTAGCTGATGGTGCGTCCGTCGAAGTCGGTCTCGGAGGTGAGTCGGCCTGCAGCGTCGTAGTCGTAGGTCCAGGTGAGCCCCTGCGGGTCGGTGACCTGGGTGAGGCGCAGGTCGGAGTTGTGCCGGAACTGATAGCGGGCACCGTCCGGACCGGTACGGGCCGTGAGCAGGTCGAAGTGGGTGTATTCGAAACGTGCGACACCGCCGTTCGAGTCGGTGTGTGTGAGGCAGTTGCCCTCGCCGTCGTAGGTCCATGACTCGGTGGTTCCGGAGGGATTGGTCCGGCTCACCAATTGGCCGTCGGCGCTCCACGTGAGACGGGTGGTGCCTCCCACGGGATCGGTGACGCGGAGCGGGCGGCCGAGTGCGTCGCGTTCCAGGCGGCTGGTGCTGCCGACCGGGTCGGTGACCTCCATGGGCAGACCGAGTGGGTTGCAGCGCACAGTGGTGGTGGCGCCGAGTGCATCGGTGACCGAGGTGAGGCAGCCGGCGCGGTCGTAGGTGTAGCGCGTCGTGGAGCCGACCGGGTCGGTGACGGACGTGCGGTTTCCGTGGTTGTCGAACGACTGCTGGATGCGGGCTCCGTCCGGGGCGGTGATCTCCACGGGCAAACCGAGCGAGTCGCGCAACGTGCGGAGCTCGCTTCCGTCTGGTCGGGTGACACCGACCGGCCGGCCCTCCTCGTCGTAGTTGAAGGTAGTGGTCCGGCCCAGGGGGTCGGTGCGACTGAGTAGCTTGCCGTGGTCGTCGTAAACGAAGCGCGTGGTATGGCCGAGGGGGTCGGTGGTGGCGATCACCCGGCATCGGTGGTCGATCAGGTGGCGGGTGGTGTGGCCTTCGGCGGTGGTGAGCCTGGTGGTGCGGTGGCCGGTGTCGGGGTCGGGCTCGGTGTAGGCCAACGTGACCTGGAGATGGCCACCACTGCCGCCTTCGGCGACGACGCGGTCGTGGTCGTCGTAGGTGTAGTCGTAGCGGCTGTTGTTGGAGTCGATCCAGGCGGTGACGCGGCGTCGGTCGTCATAGAGGAAGGTGGTGGTGGCGCCGGAGGGCTTGGTGACGGCGGTGAGGTTGCCGTCGGGGTCGTAGCCGTAGGACATGAGCGGCAGGTCGGAGCCGTCCTGCCCGGCTCCGGCGAGGGTGAGGGCGGTGATCCGGCCGTCGGCCAGGGCCAGCTTGACGTGGTAGCCGCCGGAGTGGACCAGGGCGAGGGGGAGACCGTCGTCGGTGCGGTCGATGGTGATGGTGTGGCTGTTGCGGTCGGTGAGGGAGGTCAGCCAGGCGGTGCCGTCGCCGCCGGGCTCGCTGTCGTGCGGGGCGGTGAAGCGGCGGACCAGGCCGGTGTCGGGGTCGGTGAGCGTGTAGTCGCCGTCGCCTTCGCGTTCCAGCAGGGTGCGGGCCGTGCCGGAGTCCGGGCGGGTGGGGGAGCCGGGGACGGGGTGGGGGTAGGTGATCAGCAGGCCGTCCGGGGTGGCGTGGACGACACCGATCGCGTCGACCGTCAGGCTTTCGTCGGCGGTGCAGGTCCATGCGGGGCCGAGGAAGCGGCCTGACGGGTTGCCGGACTCGGTGCGGCGGGTGAACGTCAGGGGCAGGATGCCGGGCAGTGCGACGTCGGTCTGCGGGAGGAACATCCGGCCCGAGGCGAGGTCGACGGGGTCGGTGCCGTCGGTGGTCCGTGAGTGGTCGGGGCGGTTGTGGGTGCCGTCGGGGACGTCGTCGAGCAGCCGGCGCAGCCGCGCGGCCTTCGAGGCGTCCGCGGCTATGCGCACGCCCTTGACCGCCGCGCCTCCACCGCCGGTCGCTGCGGTGAGCGCCAGGTCGGGTATGAGCCTGCCGAAGCCCTCCGAAGGGTCCTTCATGAAGTCGCTGACCATCTGCTTGCCGGTGCCGACGGGGTCGTTGACGGCGACCACGAGACCGGCGGCCAGACTGTTCAGATTGGTGGTGTACTCGGCGGGGTGGGTGATGTTGTACGGGTCGAGCGGGTTGATGCCGCGGACGAAGTTCACCAGCCCGGCGGTGCCCTTGATGATGCCACCGCCGACGTGGTCGCCCATGATCTGCATCTCCTGCAGACCGGACAGCGCCTGCTCCGCGTAGGACGGCTTCTGCGGGGCGGTGTCCCGGGCGGCGCGGACGGCACTGCGGGCCGTCTCTGCGGCGGTGTTCCGCTGCTTGCGGGCGTCGGCGAGGATGTCCTGCGCGTCCTGCATCAGCTTCTTGCCCGGATCGGCAAACGTCGGCGAGGGGCGCGGGGGCAGGCCGCCGGCCGGGTACTTCTCCGGGTCGGCGTTGTGACGGTCGACGGCCTTGTTGAAGTCGTCGATCTTCTTGCGGTGGGCGTCGGCCGCTTCTTCGGAGGCTTTGACGCCTTCCTTCCACTTGTCGATCGCGGTCTGCGCCTGCCCCTGTGCCCAGGTGACGGTCCCGGCGAACGCCTCGAGTGCGGCGGCGGCCTTCTCGCAGGCGTCCGCGCCGGTGAACCACTTCGGCGGCTGCGTGCTCACCGCCTTGCGCAGCGCCTCGGCCGCCTCGCCCTTCAGCTTGGAGGAGTCCAGGCCGCGCAGGCCCTCGCCGGCGTTGTCGAACGCGCTCTGGAAGCCGCGCAGCTTCTCGGCCGTGGAGCGGATCTTGTCGGCGCTGCCGTAGATGAGCTTGGTCTTGTCCTCACTCTGTCCGAGGTCCATCTCGTCGACCTCGGCGCCCATCCGGTTGGCCACCGAACGCGACTGCTCACGCACCCAGTCCGCACCGGACTCCCAGCCGACGTCGTCGAGCCGGTCGGCGGTCCAGTCGCCCGCGCCCTCGATCTTGTTGCCGGCCCACTCGACGCCGTCCTCGACGGCGTCCTCCACCGAGTCCGGCGTGATGTCCCTGATGAAGTCGCCGAAACCCATGCTCAGTTCCCCCCGTGCTCACCGCTCTGCTGCTGTTGTTGCTGCTGGGCGCGTTCCTCGGGCGACGGCCCGAACGTGTCGTCGAGTGCCTGGTTCCACTGGTCGTCGGTGATGCCGAGCGCCTGGTTGAGCATGTCCGCCTGGCGGCCGCCCTGCCCCTCCGTCATCACCGTGCGGCCGGTGTCCTTCCAGGTCTGCTCGATGTCCTGACCGGCTTGCTCGAAGGACTCCTTGCTCCAGTCCGGATCCAGGTAGTCGGGCGTGAAGACCTCGCCCCAATCCTGCTGGGCGATCTCCTCCTCCGTGGCGTGAGGATTGCCGCCCGCCAGCGCGTTCACCCCCACCTTGAGCGTGCCCTCGACGTACTGGTCGTGCTCCCACTGCGTGCCCGCCGCCAGGCCCAGACGGTTGGCGATCGCGGACGCGTCGCTCACCAGGGCCCGCACACCCCACTCCCACCGCTCGCAGAAGTCCTCGAAATCGACGGACAGGCCGTGGTGGCCGGCCTCCATGCCGGTCATCGCCAGCGACGAGAAACCCTTGCCCATCACCGACCCGGTGGCCCCGCCGAGGTCGCCGAGCTGGTCGATGGTCGCGCCCACGCCCTGCGTGAACTTGGCCACCGACGCCTTGTCGAAATTGAGGTCCATGCCGTCACCGCCCACGGCCGTCCTCCTCCGCATTGGTGTCCACGGCTGCGGCGTCGGGGACGATGCCGGTCACCGGCGGAAAGAACATCGACCCGTCCTGCGTCGCGATGTCGACCGCCAGCCCGGCCGGCTCACCCAGGCCCGGCACGATCTCGTCCACGATCCGCGCACCCAGCAACGCCGCGTACTCCAACGGCCGGTCACCCGCACCGCGTTCCCGCGCGAACCGCGCCAGCGCCTCCTCATCGGTGAAGGCACAGATCCACCGCACACCACCCGAATGCGCCGACCACAAACCGCCACCGCCGTCGGACGGCACCAGCAGAACCGACCGGCGCATCTCGCCGACCAAGGCCCGCGGATTCCCGGCACCCGCTCTGTGCTCCGCGATCCGCTCGGCGAGCGCCGTCCTCGCCTGCTCCATGGCCCCTCCCACGTCCTGGATCACTGCTGGCACCGTAGAACAGGACGCATGTTCGGAAGAGCCGGTTCGGTGCTGCAGTCGGAGTTGTCTCAATCTCGATTCCCGCAGTGGCTAATCGGAATGAGGCCCGCAGGTCAACAAGTGCTGCGAGCCGTCTGCCTTTGAGGCACGCCTGCCATCTCTCATCCCTCCGCAGTGGTGAGCCCGGAACGCTCACGGCGATCCGCTTGGCGTATTCGCTGCTTCGCCTCGTTGGGCGGAATCCTGACCTGGGGGTCGGGCGTCCGTCAAAGTCGCCATGACGACGTCCGCCCCGCTGTCTGTTGCGGCGCGTCAGCCCTTCTTTGGCAGGGGGGAACGTCTGTAGGCCCTCCCGCCGTTGCTTGAGTCGGCGCGCTCACTTACAGAAGAAGCTGTCGCTGGGCGACCACGAGCGTATCGTTGGCGGGCGACTCACCCCTCGGACACACACTCCAACGATACGCATGCGAGGGCCTCGACCTGACGGTCGCGGTCCTCGTCGCGTTTTCGTAGCTGACGGTGACTCCCAGGGCTTCGTAGAGCGCCGCTTTGCCTCGGGATCGGCGCTGGCGCTCTGCAGTCGGTGTGCGACCTCTCCGAGGTTCTTGGTGATCTCGGTGATCCTTCTCCGTGAGCGGCCTCTCGATTTCGCGCGCAGCTTTGTCCCCGGTGGCGGTGATCCTCTGAGCTCCGCCTTTGTGAGACTCGTGAGGGAGGCGAGCGCTTTCTTGTGTCCTTGCCGGTTGGCAGGGCCGATCGTCTTCGCTGGGGGAGGACGGCGGTGGCCGACCGCCGGCACTGCAGGATCTTCGGGCAGTTGACGTGATCGAGTGACGCGAAGTGCCGTTATTCAGACATCATCGACTGTATGCAGAAGCTCGAAGCGCACGAGATGCCCTTGCACAAGGTGTTCAGCAGTGACTACGACTTCCAGATCCCCGATTATCAGCGTCCATACGCATGGCAGGAGGAGCAAGCGGTACAGCTGCTGACGGACCTGCGGGAAGCTCTGGACAGGAAGCCGGACGAGCCGTACTTTCTCGGGTCCATCGTGCTCGTCAAGAGCAGTGGAGTCCCCAAGGCTGACGTCATTGACGGCCAGCAGCGCCTCACAACATTGACGATCGTTCTTTCGGTCTTGCGTGACCTCACAGAGGAGCCCGAACTCCGCGACGAGTTGGACCGATTGGTCATGGAGCCTGGCGCCAAGATCCGCGGACTGGCCCCGAGGCCCCGACTCACCCTGCGCAGTCGCGACGCCGACTTCTTCGAGAAGTACGTTCAGACCAAGGGCGCGGTGGGCACCCTGCTCACCCTGAAGGAGGAGGCCTTGCGCACGGATGCGCAGAAGGCCATCCTCCGTAACACCACCGTTCTGCACCGCAGTCTCACCGAGCTGACCGAGGAAGAGCGCCTGGAGTTGGCGCAGATGCTCGCAGGCCGGACCTTCTTGGTTGTCGTCAGTACTCCCGACCTCGAGAGCGCGCACCGCATCTTCAGCGTGATGAACTCGCGCGGCTTGGACCTGTCGCCGACGGACATCTTCAAGTCACAGATCATCGGAGATCTTGACGCCGAAGCGTCCGAAGCGTGCGCCATCGTATGGGAGGACGCCGAGGAGATGCTGGGGCGGGACGGCTTCGCCGAACTCTTCCTGCACCTGCGGATGATTTACGCCAAGAAGCGAGGAGAGCAGGAACTGCTGAAGGAGTTCCCCGACCAGGTGCTCAGCCGCTACCTGCCCGACAGGGCCGAGGTCTTCGTCAACGAGGTGCTCCAGCCCTACGCAGAGGCATACGCTCAGATCCGGGAGGCTCGCTATGAAGTCGCCGCCGGCGCCGAGTCCGTGAACGCTTGGTTCAGGAGGCTCCTGCAGCTGGACAACAACGACTGGCGCCCTCCGGCTCTGTGGGCACTGCGTCACCACGAGGGTGACGTTGAGTGGCTCAACGCCTTCATGCGTGCCCTGGAGCGGTTGGCCGCCAGTATGTTCGTCCGCCGCGTCTACACGACACCCCGCGTCACACGCTACGCGGAGCTGCTCCGCCAACTCGATGACCGCCAGGGCCTGGACTCCCCGGCTCTTGAGTTGAAGGACGACGAGAAGAGGGACACCAAGGCAAGGCTTGACGGTGATCTCTATCTGGTCGGCAAGATCCGCAAGTACGTCCTGCTCCGTCTCGACGAGTTGCTGGCTCGTGGCCAGGGTGTGAGGTACGACCATCCCCTCATCACCGTTGAACACGTCCTGCCGCAGAACCCGAGGGAGAACTCGCAGTGGATCGAGCTGTTCGACGAGGACCAGCGTGCACACTGGACACACCGCTTGGGGAACCTCGTACTGCTCAACCGCGCCAAGAATTCAGCGGCGCAGAATTACGATTTCGCCCTCAAGAAGGCCAAGTACTTCACCGGTCGTGGGGGAGTGGTCCCGTTCGCTCTGACCAGCCAGGTACTCCAGCACAGTGAATGGACCCCCGCAGTACTCAAGGCCAGGCAGGACGAACTGATGGGGGTGCTGTCCAAGGAGTGGTGCTTGTGATATCCGGACGGTACCCGGCTGGGTTCGGGAGCGTCCTGGCCGCGCGTGCTCGACACGGTGTTGTCTGGTGATGGCGCACCAACCGGGATAGCGCTCGGACCAGTAAGGGTCCCACCCCGAGCTGTACTCGTAGCCGGCGGGCGAGTCGGCGAACTGGGTGAAAAGGTCGCCGGCCATCCGATGCAGGACCCAGGCCAGTTCGTGGCGGCTGACCAGGTCGACAGGCAGTGCCTCGAAGCCGTGTGCCGCGCCGAGCAGTGCGCCGGTCACACAGGCGACGGAGTCCCCGTCCGGTGCTCTGGCGGCGAAGCGCAGGGCGGCGGCGACCTGGTCCCGGCCGGGGAAGGACGCGGCCACGTAGAGGCCCCCGAGCAGGGCCGACGGGGCGGTCACGTCCGGGGCGAGCTTCGCGAGCCGTCCCGGCTCGACGGGATGGGCCTCGGCACTCTGCAGCGCGGTCTCGAGCTGGTCCAGCTCATGGCCGGTCAGGCGGCCGTCGGACTTGACGAGCGCTCGGATGCCTGCCCGCAGCGCTTCCCGCGCTCCGCCCCGCCGGTTGTGAGCCGATTCATCGGCGTGGGTCAGGCAGTGACCGACCAGCACGACCGCGTGAACGGTGGCGGACTGAGCGGCCTGGTCCCCGTGGGTCAGGCCGGCGATCTCCCGAGCCAGTTCAGCCGACGTACCCAGGCCCTCGGCGGCATGGACGACGGCGACGGGGAGAGTACGGGTGAGCGCGTGACACCCGCGACTGGCCGTCGGACTACCCTGCTCGATCTTGGACAGCGCCTTCACGGTCGACGGTGCCGAGCCGCGCCGCTCGGCCAACGCGGGCACCCGGGCGAGCCATCCGTCCGGCCATAGCTCCGCGCTGTCGGCCCACCGCTTCCGCATCCGCTCGACCTCGAGCCCCTGCAGAGCCATCCACCGGCTGCAGGCGTGCCACACCACCGACGGCGGGTGACAGACGCCTCGCAGCTGCCCGCGTACCCACGCCCGGATGGTGCCCTCGGCGGTGAAGCAGGCCAGCTGGGTGCTCACCCCGGCCTGCAGCGGTCCCTCGTCCGGCAGCTTGCCGCCCGCAGCGCCCAGCGTGTCGCCCAGCGCCAGCCCGAGCATCATTCCGCGGACCCGGGACACCGCGTCCTTCCGCCGCACGAACTGCGTCGGTTCCACCGGCTCTGAATCCAGCAGCTCCTGCCGCTGCCCGGCAGCGGTGTCCTGCGAGGGGACGGCCCGCTCGCTCGCCGCTCGCCCGGGCGCGGCGTATCCGGCGGTCAACTCGTGCACCGCCTCCTGCATCTCCGGGTGGTACGGCAGTGTCCAGCCGGCGTGCAGCGCCTCGCGCAGGTCGTTCAGCGCGGACGCGGACGCGGAGTCGGTGCCGGTGGCCAGGCAGCTGTAGAGCGCAGCCACGGCCGGCGTCCGGCTCTGCCCGGCGAGACGGTGGAGCAGGACCCGCTTACCCTCCTCGCGCAGCCGCAGCACCTGACGGGCGGCCTGATCCAGGACGTAGTGGGGGTTGGCGTTCTCTCCCTGACTGTCGACCAGCCAGACACGGACGTGCTCGATGTCGTTGCCGGGCAGGACCGGGTCGGTGCCGACGCGGCACAGCGAGTCCACGGCGTCGACCGAGACCGGCTCGGACCCCTGGGCCAGGGCCAAAGGTTCCCCAGCACCACCCGGGATCGTGCGGGTGCGGGACCGCGAAAGCGGTATGAGCACCCTCGGGCATCCGCGACACCGAGGGCCACCCCTGCGGGTCGTCTGCGCCGCCCCTGGCGGTGCGGACCGCGAGTCCGACCAGGTCGGGCGCGGTGAGGCCGGGCCATCCGCTCACGTCCTGCTGCCACTGCAGCGGAATGCCCGAGCAGCCCCAGCGCGCGCCGAGCAGGGCGCCCGCGATCGCGGGATGGCCATGTGCCATGCCTAGCACGCACGCGGGCATCTTGCGGGCCCCTGACCGCCCGGTTTCTCGGCGAGCCGCTCAGGAACCGCCCCGGAAACCTCCACCGGGCGCGCCGTCTGCGTATTCTGCAACGCGGTGAAGCTCCCCCAGGGGGCAGCCGGCACCACATGTCGTGCCGGCTGTACGGGGGATCAGCGGCACCACCGTTGCACCGCGACTCGCCGGGTGGCGAAGCTCTCGGCGCACCACCGACCACAGTCCCGCGTCCGGCACAAACGAGCAGCCGCAACGTACGGGATGGCTCACGACATACCCAGACTGGGGGCAACGACATGACTCTCTCTGCTTACGAACAGAAGGAGTGGGACCGGCTGCAGAACCGGAAGGAGGACGCTCTGGGCAAGCAGGCGCGGCAGCTCATTCCGCAGCAGGCCAGGGAACGCTTCGCCGCGCTCGGGGAGAAGGCCAAGAACGTCCCGGGAGCCGACAAAGTGACGGCCGCGTACCACGGAGCGGCGAGAGGGGTCGGCAAGGCCGTCGGAGACACCGCGAGCCGGACGGTGAGCAAGAAGCGCGTCATCGCCCAGTACCAGCGAGCCGGGCACGAGATCACCGAGCTGGACGAGATCCGGCGTCTGGATCTCCGTGTGGTCGACGCCGTGGCGAAGCAGAACCTGGTGCGCTACGGCCATGCCCTCTCGGCTGCCGCGACCGGCCTCACCTCCGGCGCCGTCGTGACCGGTGGGGAACTGCTTGCCGGAGCCGGGTCGGTGGCCGGAGCCGGTGTGGCGGCCGCGCCGGGAATCGGCACGGTGGCGGGTGCGATGGCCGCGGACGCGACGCTCATGCTCGGTCTCTCGACGCGGACAGTCTCTTCGACCGCACTCTGCTACGGCTATGACCCGCGCGATCCCGAAGAGGAAGTCTTCGTGATGTCCGTGATCGCCCTCGGGCTCTCCGTGGGCACGTCGGCGAAGGCCGCCGCCTACGCGGAACTCTCGCAGCTCACCCAGATGCTGGTGAGGAACGTGCCGTGGGCCAAGCTGAACGAGAAGGTGCTCGTCAAGATCGCCCAACGCTTCGCGGAGAAGTTCGGGCATAACTTGGTCAAGAGGAAGCTGGGTCAGTTCGTCCCCGTCGCGGGCATGATCGTCGGCGCGG
Source organism: Streptomyces fragilis (assembly GCF_003112515.1). Taxonomy (GTDB): domain Bacteria; phylum Actinomycetota; class Actinomycetes; order Streptomycetales; family Streptomycetaceae; genus Streptomyces; species Streptomyces fragilis. Next base: position 1,159,699 of record NZ_BEVZ01000002.1, read on the forward strand.
GCCTGAGCTACAGGCTGATCGACCAGATCGCCGTCGCGGCGCGTGACGCGTACCGCGAACGCTTCCTTGTGGAGAAGTCGGGTGGCGACCTGATCGTCGACCTCGATTTCGACAAGGCCCGCGACGCCGAGGACGACCAGGAGATTCGCGTGATCCAGCTGCTCCGTGAGGAGGACGCACTGCCGACCTCTTCGCCGTCGCCCGACGACCAGGATGAGTCGCTTGCCTGAGCCGCGTACACCGCCACCGGATGCCGCTCTTCGGCTTCGGCGGCGGTGCGCAACGCTGCCTTGCGCGTCTCCCTCTGTCCGGCGGCGAGAGCCCGGGGGCGGGCGTCCGCCCAGGAGGAGCACAGGAGTGCGAGGGGCCCTGGGCGTGTAGACCGTACGGTCATGGGGGATTCAACGGGTCTGGTGACTGGCCACGAGGATGCGGTCAGGTGGGGGGGATTATGAAGGCACACGCTTCAGTGCCATGGGGGACCAAGATTCTGGAACGTCGGCCCGCACGCTCCGGTTGGGCGCTGCTTCGGCTTGCAGCCCCCTTCTCATTTGTCTGCGAGCGGTGCCGACGACAAAGCGCCGATACCACGGTTGCGGTTGAGTCCGGAGCCGGCGCCGACAGCCGTGTGTGCTGTCTGCGCTGCTACGAACTGGGCGACGCCGGGGTACCAAATGTCGAACAGGACCGAGTGGCAAAGGTACCTGAGCGACTGAATAAGGCGAACGAAGTCCCGGACATCCGTGGAGAGTTCGAGGGTGATCCTCCTGGCCAGGACGACGTCTTGCTGATCGAGGGATGTGACCCCGGGGAGCCGCACGATGTACTCGAAACCCGGTCCGGGATCAGGTGGACGTTCGTGCTCCGCGAGCACCACCTGGAGCATGCCGTGTGCCCACTGCCTCCAGAGGCGGCACCGCACCTCCGGAAGGCCACGGTAGTCCGCGTCCACGACGGCCGGGCATGGCCCACGGTCCTGCTGGACGTACGTCGTAAGAAGGCGGTGCAGGAGAGCATCTCCGGCGTGCGCTGGCCCCGGGCGCAGGTCATGCCCGGAACCAGGATCATGGCAGAGTTGAGCAACGGGCAGGTCGAGCTGCGCGTGACACCGTTGGAACGACCCGTCTTCATCGCGCGGAGGAAGTTCCTCCACGCGTACGACCCTCAGGTCGTCGTACGTGAGCTTCCCATGTCTTCGAAGAGCGCCCTTGACGCTCCCCTGGACAGAGCAGTGCTGGAGACGATTCGCAAGTTGGGGTATCTGGACGAGAACGGTCGAGCACTCCTGCCGATGTCCAACCTGATCGCCAATGTCGGACGGCTGCACGGCCACGGACGGCCGGTGCCGGGTGATGCCGTCCGAGCGGTCGTTGACAGGCTGGTGATAAGTAAGCGCCTGACATGGCAGACCGGCAGTCGGAGCCCTGAAGGAATCCTCGCCTTCCCCGCACGGCAGGGTGAGAAAAAGGTCCGACTCGTGTGTTATCGACCGTTCGAACTACCCAGGGGCGACGGCGATCAGAAGTCGCAGCGGGTCATTCACCTGCCCGGTCCCTCCTCGCGGCATGGAGTGTCCGGCCACCTGATGAAGATCGACCACTTGGGCAAGGAGGCCAGCGAAGAGGCCCGAGCGGCATATGCGGATGCCCACCGACGTGCCGGCCTCGCGGGGAGTCACAAGCTGCCGAAGGGCCATACCTACGTCAGACCTCACGACCGTGGAGGGAGATAACCGGGACGTGCCTCGCGAAGGCACGGCAGTCCTGCTCAGAGGTGATGGCTTTCACGGGCTGGCCGCATGCCCGCAGCCGGGCGCGACGAGTCGACCTCACCGGATGCTTTGCAGGAGCGCTCCCGTTGCCGTGACGGTCCAGAACGACCACCCGTTGCGGTTCGGGTTGACGTGTGGGTTGAGGGCTCGTACCACGGCTACCGCCGCCCCGCTGGGGGACTCGTACACGCCGCGGCCCGGGCCGGAGGGGACCGTCACCGTGCGGGACGGCGGGTCGTAGTAGGCGGTGGTGCGCCGACCTTCATAGATGGCGTGCAACTCGACGCCCTGCTCCGTACGCAGCGCTTGAACGTCTGCCTTCACCAGCGCGGGCGCGGAGGTATCCTCTGCGATCACGGACTCGTCAGCGGGAAGCTCGTCGGCTTCCTGGCGAGTGCTCTTCCCGTCGTAGGTGGGCAGCCCCAGGAGCCCGTTAAGGACGTTGGCCAGCAAGTTCCGGCGCGCAGCCAGGAAGTCCGGGAAGCGGTCGAGGGACCGCAGCTCCGAGTCGCTTGGGATCCACTGTTCAGCCAGGCGTTCCGGCGCGACGCCCTCCATGTATTCGGCGGGCAGCCTGGAAGAGATCATCTTGTTGGTCTGGCCGGTGACGAAGGCCAGATTGGCGAGGCTGTTCCACTCCTCCTTCGCATACGTGCCCTGGACTTGGGCGCGAGGGAACACGTGGTGGAACTCGATCCTGGAGCCGCTGTTCATCGGCTGATCGTTGATGGCGATGTTGGTCGCCCAGTCCCGCGCCCTGCCCCGCAGCGCGGCGATGTAGAGCAACTTGAAGAACGCGTGCGTGGAGTACTTCTGCTCGAGGTCCCTTGGATGGAGGGCGCTGTCCAGGGAGCGAGGGCCGGAGGCTCGGCGAATGAGCTCGGCGAACAGGTCCTCCCCGGAACGGGACCTGATCAGCCGAGCCTCCGCGTCGAGCTTGCCCTCGACCTGCAATGAGTAATGGCTGAAGGCCATCGCCGTGTAGACCCAGCGACGCAGCAGTTGCGCCTCTCCCGGACGCAGCTTGCCGCTCCGGTGGTGTAGCAGCAGAGCAGGCACGATCGTGACGTTCGGCGAGGAGAGAATCTCGGACCTGGGGATCGAGCACTCGCCCTTCAGAAAGTCGATGGCGAAGCGCAGGGCCTTTTCGGTGGCATGCCACGCCTCCTTCAGCGCGGTCTCGTCCACCTCCGCTCCGATGAGCTTGATGTGCTGGGCGCCGGTGCCCGCGAGGAGGCTCATGAGGCGCAGGACCGCTTCCCTGTTCAGGTCGAAGTCGCTGTCCCGCAGTTCCTGGTGGAAGGCATCCATGGTGTCCAAGCCGGCGTTCCAGCGGGCCGCGATCGCGCTGTACACGAGATCGCCCTTGGACAGTCGGCGGCCGCCCTTGTTCAGTCGGGCGAAGAGCTCGGCGACCTCCTCATAGTCGTCGGACTCGTAGGTGATGACGGCGATCTGGTGCTGCCGAATGTTGTTCACCTTCTGCAGCCGCTGGGTCCATATGTCGAAGTTCGGATCGTCGTACGGCACCCCGGCCTTGTGGAGGACCTGATAGAACTGGGCGTTCTCCTGGAGAAGCGTCGACACCGGAATCAGCAGCGGATCCTTGCGTTGCACGGCGCTCGGGGTGACGAACTCCTCGGTGCGCACGTTGAAGCGGAGGTCGATGAGCCGACCATCGGCCTTCGACTCCGGTCGGTAGACCCAGGCAAGGGAGGTCAGCCGCTGCTGCCCGTCCAGTAGATAGAGAGGCTTATGTGTCGTCTTGTCGGTCTGCACGACGGCGGCAGTTTTGAACGGGACGTTCAGGCCGGTCTTCCAGAGCAGCAGGGCGCCGACCGGATAGCCCCGGTAGAGGGAGTCGAAAAGGTCACGTACGTCAGGCCGCATCCAGACGAAGTCGCGCTGGATGGAGGGAATGACGACCCTACCCCGCAGCAGGTCCTCCACCTGAGAAATGATCTTTTCGTTCGCCAGTCCCATGCCGCCCCCAGCATCCGCGTGATCCGCCACATCCACGGTAACCGCCATCCGGATGCGGTCGGCCGGTTTCGGATCTTTGCGTTTGGTGACCCCCACTGTCGGCTTCAGACCTTGAGCTCTTTCCATCATCGGCCTGAGCTGGCCAGATGCAGGGTCAGGACGGCCCGGACCAGGCTGGTGATGCGGGTGGTCGAGCACCACCGTTCGCGGAGGAGTCGCTTGGGCAGCAGGGTGCAGTCCAGCAGCACGAACGCCTTCGTTGATGCCGCTCGGGCCCTTCCACAAGGGTCGGGGCGAGTGTGGCTAGAAGGTCGACGGCCTCGGCGACGTACCGGTAGGTGGTCGTCGTGCCGATGCCGATGACGAATCCGACCGCGAGCTGGGCGCAGGGGCGGCTGTTGCGGAGGTGGGCGCTTGTGAGCAGGGCCTGTTGCCCGTGACTCAGGCACTGCCACCAAGTGCCGAGCTCCCGGCGGTGCCGGCGGAGCTTGGCGGATAGAAAGCGCAGGGCAGAGCTGGACACGGCGACGCCGGAAGGGTGACAACCCACGAAGCCTCTGGTGGAGATGGGCTTTCTTGGTCGAAAGCCCATCTACCAAGGGCTTCACCTATCTGTCAGGTTAACCTGGCCTACCTGGCGACAGGTTGGAGCGGGTTCACTGCCGCCCGACACCGAGATTGGCGTCCGCAGCTAACCCATCGACCACCGGCCCGCCCGCACCAGGGCGGGCCCGCTCACCGACCAAGGAGCATCCCATGGCAGACGCCTGCCAGAGCATCCTCATCTCCCCGTCCGGCTACGCCCACCACCCCGGCTGCCACCACATCGCTCCCGAGTACTTGGACAACCCGGAGTGGGCGCGCCTCGCCCTCCACGGGGTGTCTTTCCCACCCGTCGACGAGGATCGCCCGCTGACCGTACAGATCGGAGACCGCACCTGGACGGCCAAGCGTCGCTGTCCCGACTGCTGACTCCCTCCCGTCTGCCGCTGTAGGGACCTCCCGGAGGGGGAGAGGCGTGCGCCGGCGTCGCGCGGGGGTGCGGCGTCCTGGCCAGATGCTCAATCCGAGTCATGCCGCGTATCGAGTGCCCGTCGCCGGCAGCTGGAGCACCCGGCATGTTCCGCCTGTCTCGGCACGACGGGCCTGGGCGGCCGGCCACGATCAACGGGCTCCTGTCGTGCGTCGGCTCCCTCGCTGTGACGCCCCGCCCGGAGGGGGTCGAGGCGCCCTCCCCTGTCCTGATCCTTCGTGACGTCACCACCTCCGAGAGTGTGGGTGCCGAGAATCATGTCCGAGCACGCAGTATGTTGGAGCGCACGGACCATGCCGCCGAAGTAGTCGCGTCTGCGGAGATCCATTGGGTGACGACGGTGGGGTCGGCTCCGGCGGCGAGTGCGGCCCGGTAGCGGGCGAGGCGCTTGTCGCACTCCTTCAGTGTTCGCCGTGCCTGGTCCTCATCGGGGGTGCCGGCGGCAGCGGCCTTAGCTGCCGCTGCGGTGGCGTGGGCCAGCGCGGTGAGAGTGGTGGTGAGCCGGTCGGGGGTGAAGGCGTGGGCGATCCACCGGTCGAGGCGCGGGGTGATGGTGTCTTCGCGGAGGTACACGGTGCGCGGGTGGTCGAGGTCGAGTGCCTGAAATCCGTCTCGCGGAACTCGCACCGGTAGTAGACGTTGTCGCGGATGACGGCGGGCTGCATCTTCCTCCCGCACAGTGCGCACCGGATCCTCCGCGCAGGGTGTAGGGCCGGTTGCCGGTGGCGGTGTCGCGTTCGGGGCGGCCGCCGTGCCGGAGGGAGCGTTCGCGGCGGGCTTTCTGCGCTTCTTCGAAGAGGCGGGTAGTGATGATCGGCTCGTGGGCGGGCTCGTTGGACCTGTGGGCTCGTAAAGTCATAGCCGGAGGTCAGGGCATAGAGCCCTCTTGGCTGGGATTATGTCCGCCGTGATCCTCTCGATGCTGTACAAGGTGACCCGCGGGCTGCTGTCCGTCCCCGGTGTGCTGCTCCGCCGCAACACCGCCAGGGACGCAGAGTTGCTCGTGCTCCGCCACGAGAGCGCGGTGCTGCGCCGTCAGATCACCGGCCCAGTTCGCTACGAGTCCGCAGATCGGTTCTGGCTGGCTTCACTCTAGAGCCTGATACCCCGGCGCCGCTGGCGCGAGGTCTTCCCGATCACGCCGGGGACCCCATTGGCGTGGCACCGCAGGTTCATCGCCGCGAAGTGGGACTACAGCGCCCGGCGCGCCCGCACGGGACGGCCTCCGACCAAGGCAGCACTCAAGAAGCTGATCCTCCAGCTCGCTCGCGAGAACGCACAGTGGGGTCACCGGCGGATCCAGAGCGAGCTCGCCCGACTCGGGCACCCCATCGCCGCCTCCACAGTTTGGGAGATTCTCCACGCGGCCGGCATCGATCCAGCCCCGCGCCGTACCGGCCCGACCTGGAAAGAGCTCCTCGCCAACCAGGCCCAAGGCATCGTCGCCGTCGACTTCTTTCACCTCGACACCGCCCTCGGACGCAGGCTGTACGCAATGGCGTTCATCGAACATGCCACCCGACGCCTGCACATCACCGGCGTCACCGCCAACCCCACCCGCGAATGGGCGGTACAGCAGGCCAGGAACCTCGCCGCCGATCTGGGCGCGCGCATAGAGTCCCTGTGCTTCCTGCTGCGTGACCGCGACGGCAAGTACGGCCAGCCCTTCGACGCTGTCTTCGAAGCCGAGGAGATCGAGGTCCTCAAGAGTGCGCCGCGGGCTCCTCGGATGAACGCCCACTGCGAGCGAGTGATCGGCACCATACGGCGCGAGGCCCTGGACCATGTCCTCATCATGGGCGAGGCCCACGCCCGACACGTCCTGGCCACCTACGAGCGGCACTACAACGAGCACCGCCCCCACCGGGCCCGCAACCAACTACCGCCAGACGCAGGCCAACAACCCGTCGCCGTACACGAATCCGCAGGCCGCGAACTCCTACGCACCGAATTCTGGGCGGCGTCATCAACGAGTACCGATATGCGGCTTGACCTGCAGCGACGAATTTCCGAGCTCCACACGCTTCACCGAGATGTGTGGTCGCACCTGGAGACGCCGCATTGGCGTCGGGAGGTGCGACAGGGGCGGTTGAAGCGCCCGGCGTTGGATGTCTTCCTCACCTGTGAACTCGCGGAGGAGGTACAGGCTCCCGAGCTCTTCCTGACGTTCCGCAGGCTCCTTCGTGAGACCGGAACGGGCTTGCCTGTGCTGGTGCGCCACATGGTGGACCAAGCCGCGGTGTATCAGCGGTGTATGGCTGACCGCCGAAGAGCAGGCAGAGACGCCCGAGGGACGCTTCCTGAGCGTCCTGCGTGTGCTGGACGCCAACACCATCATTCCTGTCCGCATGTGGCTGGTGACCAGGTACAGCGAGGACGATCGTGCTGAGGCGATAGCCGCTCTGGACTCCTACCTGGTTCGGCGCATGGTCAGTCGACTGACGACGAAGAACTACAACCGGCTATTTCTTGACCTGCTGCAGGAGCTCAAGACCAAGGACGATCCGGGAGCAGTGGGGGCGTTCCTGCTTCGGCAGGACGCGGAATCCGGATTCTGGCCTCGGGACGAGGACGTGCGATACGTCCTGCGCACGTAGCCCCTCTACAAGCAACTCACCAGGGCGCGTCTACGACTCGTGCTTGCCAAACTGGAGAGCACGTCGTACACGGGCCGGACCGAGCGTGTCGTCCACCACGGCAAGCTGACCATCGAACACCTGATGCCGCAAAGCTGGGAAGAGCACTGGGCAATGCCTGACGGCCATGACCGCACCGAAGCAAGGGAACTGCGACAGGCACTGCTCCATACGGCGGGCAACCTGACCTTGCTCACCCGAGTACTCAACCTGGAGGGTATCGCCCGCCGGCGTCACTCCCGCTGCCGGGCTGTGAGAGTTGCCGGCCGTCGCTCGGTCAGTCGCACTCCTCGGAGGCCTCGACCGCTTTGGTGTACGCGGTGACCAGCTTCTCCACGGCGGCCGGATCCGCCCTGTCCGGATCGAACACCTGGATTGCCGCGTACAGGTTTTGCTCGGGGTGCTCGGCGGACGTGCAGGAGGAGGTCTTGCCGACCCCGCCGGTGCCCGAGTGAACGAAGCGGGCGTCGTCGGACATCTTGGCGCCCTTCATCCCCCAAAATCCACGCGCCACCGAAGAGGCAGACTCCCCGCGCGCCCACCAGGTACGGGTCTGGCGCAGAACGGGGTCGCCGTCGACGAGTACGCTGCACTGCGTTGTTCCGCTGTTCGGAGCCGTCTCCTTCGTGGTCAGGACCTTGCCACCGGGAAGGAAAGGCTCCAGGTACTTGGGGTCGAGCGCTATCCCGCACAGCGCACCCGGAACCTCGTATGCCCGCTTCCCAACGGTGCCGTCCCCATCGGAGCAAGCTGTGAGGGCGAGGGCGCCGAGAAGGACGGTCACTGTGGTGAATGCGAAGGTGCGGTACACGGGGGAAGTCCTTCAGTGAGGGGTGGTCGGGAGACCGGGAGAACGGCTTGGGAACGGAAGGTCACTCGATCTCGGTCTTGAGATGGGGGGCCATGAAGAGGACGTCGGTGCCTCCGTTCCTGAACCCCTGCTGCGAGGCCGTGCGGGCAGTCTCGTCGATGCCCATGTCCTGGAGGTCTGTGCGATGGTGGGCTTGGGCGGCGAGTTCCGCGGCCTTCTCGGTGTATGCGGAGTTCTTGAACAGCCCTTCCTCCCACGCCGCTGCCGACTTGGGACCGGCCTCCTCCAGGTCGGTGGGCTCGAACTGCTGGAAGAACATCTCCACGATCGCCCCGCTGATGGTGCCCGCGGCACCGCCTGCCACCGCGCCGACGGCCGGGGTGGCGGCGAACGAGGTGCCGACCCCGATGCCCGTACCGATCACCCCGCTGGTCACGCCCTTCCACACGTCCACCGAGTTCTTGAAGTCCTCGGCCTTCTGGTGGGCGGGACCCACGATGGCCTCCTGCTGGCCGACCGAGAGCATGCCCGATATCTGACCGGAACCCTCCGCAATATTCGTGACGGTCTGTACGAGATTCTTGGAGTACTCCGGCGGAGTGTCCGGATTCAAGTGGTAGTCCATCAGGTTGGCCATGTACGCCTTGTTGGCCACCTCGATAGCCGCGTAGCCCTCCGGGTTTTGGCCCACGGAGACCATGAGCGCCGCCACGTCCGCGTGCTTGAGGTCGGCCGCCGTGCCCGCGACAGGGAAGAGCGCGTCGACGTCCCCGTCCGAGTCGTTGGCGACCGCGCGGTTGATGTCCGGCAGGTACTCTGAGGTGATCTGCCCCAAGCTGTCGCCCATGACCTGGTGGTTGGTGAGCAGCTCGGGCTTCTCGGCGATGGAGGTGACCATCCTCTCCATCAGGCGTGCCTGGTCGGCGGTGTGCGGAGGAGCCTCCGAGGCCACGGGCAGCTCGCCCGCCGGGTGCCCGGTGATCGCGGCCTCCAGGGCCAGACCCAGGTTGTTCCTGGCGCCGACGATCTCCTTGTTGTCGGTGCTCTCCTCGGGCCACCGCTCCCCGAAGATGTAGTCGAAGTTGGAGAGCGCGACGTTGCTCTTCTTACCGTCCTCGCCCTCCTTCTCGAAGGGCGAGTCCTCCTTGGAGACGAACTCCTGGTGGAAGAAGTCGGTGGCCGCATCGGGACTGTTGGAGAGGGCCTTGAGGTAGCCGGAGAGCGGGTCGCGGCCGCTCTCCTCGCCGAGGTGGTTGAGCCAAGGGCCGTCGCCGACGTGCGCCCAGGCCAACTCGGACTGGTCGCCGTTCCCGGACCGCTCGCGTTCGGTCCGCATCAGGGCGGTGCCGTAGCTCTTCAGGAAGTCGTCGTCGTAGTCGCCCGTGCGCAGCAGGTTTCCCATGACCTGGAAGCCCATGTACTGACGGCCCGAGCCGACGAAGTCGTCACCCATGGCGACCATGCGGCCCTTCCAGGACGCCATGTCGGCCGACTGGCTCTGGGTGGCCTCCGCCAGCGTCATGCCGAGGTTGCGCTGCAGGTCGTCGAGCTTGTCCTCACGTTCGTACAGCAGTCGGCCGGTCTGGTTGGAGTCGTGGAGACCGGTCCAGAAGTCCATCAGTCCCTTGGGACCGAGCGAGGTGGTGAACCGTTCGGCGAAGAGCGGGTCGTCGGAGTACTGGACGAGGCTCTTGTTGAGTCGGTCGATGTCGGCGGTGGTGAGGTCGGTCGGCTTCTTCTTCGCGATGGCGGCGAGTTCCTCGGCCTCCTTCAGGGCCGCGGCTGCGGCGTCACGGTCCTTGTAGGTCCGGTCGGAGAAGCCGTAGGCGGTCTGCTTGGCGAGTGAGCTGAGGACCTTGCTCGCGGAGTTGTCGCTCTCCGTGGCAGCGGTGAGGATGTCCGTGACCTCCTTGCACAGTGCGGTCACGTCACTCTGGCTGTGGGAAGGCGGCGTGTATCCCTCCGCGGCCCGGTCGGGATGGATGTTCATGGTGACGGTGAATGTGCCGTTCCCGGTGTCCATCACGGTCAGGTTCTTCTTCAGGCCGTTGTCTATCGCGGTCTTCAGCTTCGTTTGACTGGACCGGAGCTCTGCGGCCGTGTCGCTCAGAATGGCGTGTATGGACTTGGCCTGCGTGTGCGCGTCCTGGATCTCGCCTGACGTCTTGTAGATGAAGGCCTTGGTGACCTTGTGGTTCTCGCCGGCCCAGTTGGCCTTGGTGGCCGCTTGGTGCAGGCCCTTGTCGGCATCCTCGGCCAGCTCCTTGAGGCTGCGCACGATCAAGTCCCAGTCCTCGACCGCCTCATCGAGGAGTTTGAAGTTGGCGAATCGCAGTGCGTCGAGATCCATCGGTCGGCCGCCCCCGTGACGTGGTTACTTCTTCTTGTCGCCGTAGATCGGATTCTGCCCGCCGGGCGGGCCGGACCGCTCGTCGAAGCCGGCGTCCAGAGTGTCGATGCTGCTCATCTGCCGGTAGATGTACGCCTCGTCCCCGGCATGGATTTTCTTGGTGACCTGCATGTGGTTGGAGATCTGGGCACAGGCGTCGAGCACCGAATCCAGCTGCTTGGACCACTGGTTGTACACCTCTTGCAGCCCGGAGCCCAGGGCGAAGCCCTGGGTGCTCAGGTCACCCGCAGCTTTGCCGACACTGGTGTTGTCGAGCCTGGCCCGGTCCCACAACTGGTTGTGGAGGGTGTGGGCGTGACTGCCGATCTTGGCCAGGTCCTGTTGCGTGACCTTGAGGTCACCGGTCTCGCTGGGTAACGGGGGCGCTCCGCCCGGCCCGGCATCGGCTGGATACTGGTTGAGCTGCATGCCCTGCTGGCGCTCCAGCGCTTCGCCCTTGAGCTGGTCCCACTCTTCCCACGCCACCGTCCTGCTCCTTCCCGGGGTGCATCTACGACCGGCCGAGCCGATGGTAGCCACTCGAACCGGTGTACAGGCTTTCTGCGCGAACTCTTTGCGAGACGCGACGGCGCCGATGTCAGTTGCGTGTTACCGCGATAAGGACGGTCGCGTCTGCGGACATCGAGGAGACGAGCGGGTCGGGTTGCCAGCGCCGGAAGGAGAACAAGGGGCGCCCGTGACGGACCGATGAGGCGGCGCCGGCTGCAGACCTTCGCGTGTGCGCGCAGACCTCCGGTTCGCCCGGAGTTGGATCACCGCAGCGTGGAACCGGCTGCCGTTGGTTTGAGGTCGAGATGTCCTTGTACGACCGCGAGCGTATCGTTGGCGCGCAACTCAGACCTCGGACACGTACTCCAACGATACGCATGCGAGGGCCTCGACCTGACGGTCGCGGTCCTCGTGGCGTTTTCGTAGCGGACAGTGACGCCCAGGGTTTCGTAGAGGGTTGCTTTGGCCTTGGATTCGGCGCTCTGTAGCCGTTGTGCGACGTCTCCGAGGTTCTTCGCGATCTCGACGATCTCTTTGTCCGTGAGCGGCTTCTCGGCCCTCAGGTTCTTGTAGGCCACCGTACTGCTGCAAAACCGCCGCACAGGCTTGACCAGCGGCTTTATCGAGTGGTCAGCCTGCCCGGCGGTACTCGTTGATGAGGCCGCCGACGGTCTGTTTGCGCTGGATCCGGGGCGTGGGTAGAGGTATGGCGTTGGGGTCGTCGAGCGGTGCGAGCTGGCCGCGGCCTTGGTGGGGCCGGTGTTGGTTGAAGTGCCGGGCGTACTCGCGCAGCAGCTTTTCGGCGTGGCCGCGGCCGTAGATCAGCAGCCGGTTGGTGCACTCCTGGCGTACGGAGCGTATGAACCGTTCGGCGTGTGGGTTGCAGTTGGGGCTGCGTGGAGGAGTCTTGGTCACGGTGATGCCCTCGCTGGTGAAGACGGCGTCGAAGGCGGGAGTGTACTTCGTGTCCCTGTCGCGGATCAGGTAGGTGAATCGGTCCGCTCGGTGACCGAGGTGCCGCATGAGCTGCCGGGCCTGCTGTGTGGTCCATGCGGCGGTGGGATGAGCGGTGACGCCGAGGATGTGCACGGTGCGGGTGCGGACCTCCATGACGAACAGGGCGTACAGGCGTTGCAGGCCGATGGTGTCGAGGTGGAAGAAGTCCGTCGCCAACAGGCCACGAGCCTGGGACTTGAGGAACTGGCTCCACTCGCGTCGGGCGGGATGGCGGCGTGGTGCGGGGCCGAGGCCGGCTTCGCGCAGAACCCGGCGGACAGCCGCGGCGCTGACCTTGTGTCCGAGGCGGCGCACCTCGCCATGCACGCGGTGTGAGCCCCAGCGAGCGTTCTCGCTACCGAGCTGGATGATCAGGTTGCGGAGCTCGGCGGAGATGGGCGGGCGCCCTGGCGTCGCTGGGTGCGTCCACTTCTTCTCGACCAAGCGCTGGTGCCAGGCGAGCAGGGTGCGTGGGGAGACGATGCGATGCTCACGCAGTTCTCGGGGGAGTAGGCGGGTGAGTGCGGAGAGAAGGGCTCGCTCCGGCCAGCTCGGTTTCGGAACTGCGATCTGTCGGCGCAGCAGTGCGACCTCGTGCCGGAGGAGCAGGATCTCCGTGTTCTTCGCGGCCGAGGTCCGACACATCAGGGCCAACCACGCGAGGACGTGAGTCAAGGCCAGCGGTGGTGAAGGAGTTTTGAAGCACTACGGGCATACCTGTGTCAGGCCTCACGGGCGTGGAGGGAAGTAGCCGGGACAGGCCCCGGGAGAGGCACAGCATTTCCGTTCTGAGTCGACGGCCAACTGGAGTACTAACTGCCGCGTTACACAGTTGAGATCTCATTGCTCTACAACTTCACGGCCCGCCGATCGTCTACCTGGGTGAAGCGTTGAACACTATGGGGGAGTTGCTCATGACCAGAAGCCGGATGCGTGCAGTGGCTGGGGCGTGCGCGACGCTCCTCTCGCTCGGCCTCACGGGGGCCGCACAAGCAGCGCCGCAGGCTTCGGGCACCGAGCCGGTGACCACTTACGAAAAGGGGCATGTGGTGGAGTGCACCGCGCAGCTGGAGCGGTACGACACCGTATATGTGTCGCTGTACAGCAACTCCGTGCACGGCAACCACACCCAAGTGGTGATCAGCAGCGCCGAGTCGGAGTACGCGGGCGCTGCCCAGCCCGAGAAGCTTTTCAGTCATGGCGCGATCCGGACCGTGGTGCCCATCTCGCCTGTCGACGGGCGTGTCGAGTCCGCCAGCAGTGCCGTCGTCCACGGTCGCTACGCCCTTGTTGGCGAACCGACGCCGTACAGCGACGAGATGTACGACGCGGGGTATCGCATCGTCACGACAGGGACTCATCAGGACATCAGCACTCGCCTCACCATCAAGGCCTTCGGCGAGAGGGCACCCCTTCAGTGCGACAACGCCCTCGCCTACGACCTGAGAATCACCAAGACTCCCGTCGTCTGACGATCGCCCACCGGTTTCCTGCAGCGGCTGCCACAGCCCTCGTGGCCTGTGATGTGGCGGCTTGCCGTACGCAGGTGTGCCCGCTGTACGGACGGGCGTGGGCACCGTCCGTACAGCGGACGCCTCGCGGTCCGTCAAAACCGCCTGTACTGCCGCAAAAACCGCTTCACATGTCTTGACCAGGAGCTTTACCGAGTGGTCAGCCTGCCCGGCGGCACTCGTTGATGAGGCCGCCGACGGTCTGTTTGTGCTGGATGCAAGGCGTGGGTAGAGGTATGACGTTGGGGTCGTCGAGCGGTGCGAGCTGGCCGCGGCCTTGGTGGGGCTGGTGTTCGTTGAAGTGCCGGGCATACTCGCGCAACAGCTTCTCGGCGTGGCCGCGGCCATGGATCAGCAGCCGGTTGGTGCACTCCTGGCGTGCGGAGCGTAGGAACCGTTCGGCGTGCGGGTTGCAGTTGGGGCTGCGCCGCGGGATCTTGATCACGGCGATCCCTTCGTCGGCGAATATGGCGTCGAAGGCGGCCGTGAACTTGGTGTCTCTGTCCCGGATCAGGTAGGAGAAGCGCTCCGCCCGGTCGCCGAGGTGCCACATGAGCTGGCTGACCTGCTGGGTGGTCCAGGCAGCGGTGGGGTGAGCGGTGACGCCGAGGATGTGCACGGTGCGGGTGCGGACCTCCATGATCATTGCGGACGCTAGACGGGCTCATTCCTGGAGGCCAGAGCTGGTCAAGGAGTTTGTACCGCTATGGGCGAATTGGTGACGGAGTGCTAGGATCTCCATATCTTTCGCCTGATCCCTTGTGGGCAACAGTCGTCTGAGGCCGAAGAGGGTCGATACGGTCAGGTAGAGCAGTCGGAACACCACAACCCGACATCTTCGCAGCCGACCGAAGCAGCTCCATCCAGTTCTTCTCTATGTGCTAGGGGACTGGTTGGCCGGCTGGGGACCGCTGACCTCCGACCGGGCTGTGAGCAGCGCGGATGCAATATCCGGCACCTACAGGGTCAGCCCAAGCGTCTTGGTGTCAGCGCCGACCGTGAAGTCTGCGGGGGTGAGCCATTGCCCTCTCACCCGGGCGGATGAGATCAACGGCAAGGACAGCACTACGGGGTCTTCCGAGTGGCCAGTCTGGCTCTACGAGAGGCCGAGAGAGTCACGGCGGACATGGTTCCAGCCGAGAGCGGTCTACGTCCCAATCCGCGGTGATGACGTGCGCCCTCACAGGTCATGGAAAATCATTCAGGAGGGACGAGGCAGCCCAGCGGAACTGCTCATCGTCGTCGCGGGATTCGATGAGGCCCGCCTCAACGAGTGCGAGGAGAGCGGCATGGAGACCGCGCGAGACGGGTCCCTCCGTCCAGAAAAGGCTCTTGCTCTCCGAAAACGGGACGTCTGGGGAGAGCGCCCCCAGACTCACGCCCAGGAGATAGGCGGCCTGGTCCCAATCCACCCAGTCCGCCATCGTCCGGGACAGCGGTAGCCGCTCGCTCACGTTTTCCTTCTCCATGGTCGCTCCGTGCCACTCAGTCTGGACAACTCGACTCCACAGTCCTCGAGTCGAGGACAGGAGTTCTTCGAATTCTTCGAGCATCTCGCGGGCCGGCCGGATGGTCACGTGAGCGCCGTGGTCCACCACTGCCCTGAGTCCCTCGGGGAGGTCGCGCGGGTTGATGGACCACATGTCCATGTTCTTGCCGGTGCCGCCGAAGGCGACCGGTCGGCGGTGCTGCGGAAGTCCTTCGGGATTGTGGGCGGCCGACATGCACTCGCCCGGCTTGACGGTGCCTTCGGGAGTCACGTGCACGTCTGGGTCTCCCTCGAGTCGGACGGCGAGCTGCTTCGCACTGCGCCCCTCGACCGGCAGGCCGTCCTCACCCATCTGCATGCCCCGATAGGCACGACCAGGTACGTCACCCGGCTGGTAGGGCGACAGCCCGCGCGGGTCGCACAGGGCTAGCGGGTTATGCACGTACGTCTCGGGATTCGGGGCCGGAGCGAGGCCGAGTGGATCCGGAGAGGTGTAGCGGCCGGTCTCCGGATCGTAGTGACGATGGAGGTCGTAGTGCAGCCGGTCTCGGAGTCGAAGTACTGCCTGGGGAAGCGGAGCGGCGTGTAGGTGGTGCTGTCGCGAGACCAGGCGGTGGCACCCCAGAGAGTGGTGCGAGTACGCCACGCGGTCCGGCCCGATTAGTCCCGTGCTGACGGGTTGTGTGTCGGTACCGGCCCGGTGTCAGCTCTCGATGAAGTCGAGGAGGTCGGCATTGACGGTGTCGGCGTTCACGGTGCACATGCCGTGGGACAGCCCCGGGTAGGCCTTCAGGCGTGCGTTCTTGACCACCGTGACCGCGATCTCGGCGGAGTTGGCGATCGGGACGATCTGGTCGTCGTCGCCGTGCATGAAGAGCGTGGGCACGTCGATCGCCCGGAGGTCGTCGGTGTAGTCGGTCTCCGAGAACGCCTTGATCCCCTCGTAGTGCGCCTGCGCGCTGCCGGTCATTCCCTGGCGCCACCAGTTCTGGATGACGCCCTGGGAGATGTCCGCGCCCGGGCGGTTGAACCCGTAGAACGGCCCGGAGGCGAGGTCGAGGTAGAACTGGGAGCGGTTGGTGGCCACGGCCTCGCGGAAGCCGTCGAAGACCTCGACCGGCAGCCCTCCCGGGTTCGATTCGGTCTGGACCATGAGCGGCGGGACCGCTCCGATGAGGACGGCCTTGGCGACCCGCTCGGCACCGTGCCTGGCGACGTACCGGGCGACCTCTCCACCACCGGTGGAGTGGCCGACGTGGACTACGTCGCGCAGGCCGAGGTGCGCCGCCACGGCGGCGGCGTCCGCCGCGTAGTGGTCCATGTCGTGCCCGTGGCCGACCTGGGCGGAACGCCCGTGCCCGCGGCGGTCGTGGGCGATGACACGGTAGCCGTGCTGGACGAGGAACAGCAGCTGGGCGTCCCAGTCGTCCGAGCTCAGCGGCCAGCCGTGGTGGAACATGACCGGTCGGCCCGAGCCCCAGTCCTTGTAGAAGATTTCGGTTCCGTCGCCGGCGGTGACGAACGGCATGGTCTGCTCCTCGTGGTCTCGCCCGGGTACCGGGCGGTTTCGATGTCTCCACGAGAATGGCTCGGCCACCGTGTCGGCAACCTCCGTCAGCTGACTGACATCCGGCCGACGGCTCGCCTACGTCAGTACCGGGGCAGTGCTGGGACCCGACCGGTGGCTCTCACAGCCGGGTGGCCGAAGGCTCGGGAGGCAGCGCCTCCAGTGCGTCGCGGAGCTCGGCCCGCGACGTGATCCCCAGCTTCGGGAACACACGGTAGAGATGCGACGACACGGTCCGCGGCGAAAGGAACAGACGCGACGCGATCTGCGGGTTGGACAGCCCCGTCGCCGCCAGCCTGGCGACCTGCAGCTCCTGCGGGGTGAGGGCCTCACCGGCCTTGCCCCGGCCGGTCCGCGTCATGCCGGTGGCGCGGAGCTCCGCCGCGGCCCGGGCCTCCCACGAACGGGCCCCGAGTTCCTCGAAGCGGTCGCGGGCGGCGGCCAGCTGCACCCGGGCGTCACGGTTGAGCCCTTGACGGCGCAGCCTCTCGCCGTACGCCAGACGAGCATGGCCGACCTCGAAGGGCCACTGCTCGACGCCCGGCAGCGCGAGTGCCTCTTCGAAGCACCGGACCATGTCCCCGGCAGCCGATGTCATCGCCGTGACCGTGGCCGTGCTCAGCGCGAGCCGCGACGAGAGGTGGCCGACACCGGCGTCGCGCAGCGCGTCCGCGTGCCGCCGCGCCTCCGCGTGCCGCCCGGTGCGCACGGCGGCCTCGACGAGGTCCGGCGCGGACCACACGGCCTCGGGGTTGAACGGCGGCAGCACACCTGGGGCGCAGATCGCCGTGGCGTGCCTGAAGGCCGTCTCGAAGTCGGCGGCGCCGAGGGCAGCCCGGGCCGCCGCCTGGTGGGCGCAGTTCTCCAGCCGCCGCAGTCCCCTGGGCCCTGACCACCCCCAGACGGCCTCGCAGTGGCGGCGGCACGCGTCGAGGTCGCCGCGCTGGGCCGCGGCCATCGCGGCGATGTAGTGCCCAACCTGGGCGAACAAGTGGTATCCCGTCTCCTCGGACAGTGCGATGAGCTCGTCCGCGGCGTCGGCCGACGGCTGCCACCGGCCGGTGTAGAGGTCGTCCAGGGCGACGAACATCAGGGCCGGCATGCTCGACCCCACCGCGCCGCCGTCACGTATCACCCGGGACACGGCCTCGCGACAGCCCGGAAGCCGGTCGAGGTAGGAGGCGGTCAGGGCGGTGCGGATGACCACGTCGGCGTTGCTCTGGTCCCTCAGTCGCGCGATCTCCTCCTCCAGGCGGCGCAGCATGCCGTCGGTGACGGAGCCGAGGTCGTGGTGGACACGCCCCAGGGACGCCGCGGCGGCGGGCGACGCCGCGGGAAGCTGTGCAAGGACCTTGAACAGAGGGTGCCAGTGCTCGGGCCGGCCCGAGTACTGGCTGGCGAGCGTGAGGGTGAAGAGCGCGGTCTCCAGCTCGCCGGACGGCGGACCGGGTGACATCGGCGCCTGCTCGATGGCCTCCATCAGCAGCGTGTGGGCGGTGTCGGCGTCCCCTTCCGTGACGAGCACGAGGAAGCCGGCCGTCGCGGCCGCCGAGAGCGACCGGGCAGCCGGATCGCCCTCGACCTCACGCATGATCTCGTGGCTGACCTCCAGATGGCCCGCGACCCAGGCGGCGACGTAGGCGGCCTGTGACAGGCGGCGTCTACGGGCTGCTCGGTCGGGGCTCAGCTCGGCCGCGCGCCGCAGCCTCGCGATCGCGCCGTCGGCGTCACCGCGTCGCAGGCTGCTGCGGGCCGCCGACTCCACGACGGCGGCGACCACCTCGTCGGGCGCCGTCGTGGCTCTCGCGAGGTGGTCACCGCGCCGCTCGGGCTGGTCGCCCAGCGCGTCGGCCAGCCGACGGTGGGCGGTGCGCCGCTGCTCGCCGGTGGAACCGTCGACCACCGCGGACCTGACCAGCGGGTGCCTGAAGCGCACCGTGCGGCCGTTCTCCGCGACCATGACCAGGTGGTCGCGCTCTGCGGGAGCGAGTCCGTCGAGCCCGCCCGCTCCGCCGGCCGCCTCGACAATGCCGAGGTCGCCGGAGCCCTCGAGAGCCGCGAGCAGCAGTACCTCGCGCGTTCTCTGCGGTAGCCGTCCGACGCGGGCGCTGTACAGAGCGCGCACGTCCCGTCCCTGGCCGCTCACCCACCCCGCCCCCTGGCCGTGCTGGCCGTCGGACGCTGCGGTGGACCCGGCGAACTCGAGCAGAGCCAGGGGGTTTCCCTGTGCCTCGTGCGCCAAGGTCGAAAGGACCCGGCGGGGGAGGTGGGCGAAGCGCCGGGACAGCAGTCGCAGGGCGTCCGCGTCGTCCAGCGGCGCGATCTCGAGCTCCGGCAGACCGGTGGACCGGAAGGATTCGTCGGACTCCTCTCGCCGTGCTCCGAGCAGCCCGATGCGGCGACCGCCCAGTCTTCTGGCGACGAAACCCACTGCGGCCCGGCTCGCCCGGTCGACGGCATGAAGGTCATCGACCACGAGGAGCAACGGTCGCTCCTTCGCGGCCTCGTCGAACAGGGACAGTGCCCCATTGAGGACGGCGATCCGGCTCGGCACGGGGCCGGCGCCGAGACCGAGGGCGACCTCGAGGGCCTCCCGTGTGGAATGCGGCAGACGACCGAGCTCGTCCGGCAGCGAGCCGACGAGCTGATGGAGTCCCGCGAAGCTGATGTCCGTCTCGTACTCGTCGCCGCTCCCGCGGACGACCCGCATTCCCTTCGCCACCGCCAGCTCGGCGGTCGCGTCCAGAAGTGCCGTCTTGCCCACGCCCGGATCGCCGGTGAGCAGCAGGGCGGCTCCGTTCATCCCGGCCGTGTCCAGGAGCGCCGCGAGCTCGGCGAGCTCACCCTCCCGGCCGACCAGTCCGGTCGGGCCGACGCCCATGTCTGTCCTTGACCTCGCCCACATCCGCCGTGTCCCCCGCTATGCCTCGCGAGGCAGTCGAACCTTCAGCCACGCACTTGACCAGCAATTGTTGCACCCACCGGCGAACGGAGCCTGGAGCCATCTGCTTCGCCGGCACCCGCAGCTCCCGGAGGAAGAGCATGCAGAACACCAGCCGGGCGCTGTGGCCGCACCGCAACAACAGCACGAAGGTCACGTGGATCACCGTGCCGGTCGTCCCCCGCCCGGCGAAGAGAGCTGGCCGTAGGCGTACCGGAGAAAGTCGCCCTGGGCCTCGCCGTGCAGGCTGGCGCCCGGTTCACAGAACTGGCACCGCGACGCCTTCCTCTTCCTCGCCCATCCCGCGCTCCGGGCTCGCCTCGAGCGCCGTCAGCGTCACCCCGGTTGCCACCGCCACCGCCAGCGCCACCCCGCCGCGAGCACCGCCCAGTGACCCAGGAACATACAGACGACCACCAGCAGCGCCGTGGCCGGCAGGACCGACTGCTGGGCGATCCCCACCTTGTGGAAGCGCGAGTGCAGCGCCCACACCATGAGGAGGAACAGCGCTGCCGGCAGCGTCACCGCTGCCGACGCCGACAGCGCCGAAAGGTGCGTCCCGCCCACCGCCTGCTCCACCGCGGCCTCCAGGCCGGCCCCGATCGCGGCACCCGAGGCGAAGATCAGGTAATGGCCGTAGCCCCAGAGGAAGGACCGCCGGTTGGATCGGAGGTGCCCGTGGATGGGAACCGCGGAGTGCACCCACCAGGCGGCGAAGACGATCAGTAGGGGTGGGCCCGCTCCGCATACAGCGGCACGGCCATCTCCAGCAACGCCATCACCAGGAAGACCCACGGGCGGCCGGCCTCCGGCAGGGCCAGGAGCCCCAGCCAGCCGATCCGGCACTCGCGCCGTGAGCCTGCGTAGTGGTCTGTGGTGCGGGCACCGCGGAGCACACCGGCGGCGGAGCCGGGCTGCTTGTCATCTGGTGAGCCAAGCTCCGAAATGCCGCTGCAGTCGGGGATTGATCTGCCAGACCATCGCTGCTGCCGCCGCCGGGACGAGTACAGCGAGTCGCACCGGCAGGTACAGATCCTCCAGAACAGGATTCGTGGCCAGGCCCAGCAGGACGATGGTGGGGTAGATAGCGCACACGGTGAGGAGCCACAGCTTCCAACGCCGGACGGCGGCCGGAACGGTGGGGACAAGCCGAGGTTCGGCGTTCGCGTACGCGTTCCGACTCTGCGCCCGGAGCGTGTGCCGGATGTCTGTCACTGCCGGTGGACTCGGCAGTCCAGGATCGTCGGCACCGTAGGCATCGGAAACAGTTCTCTCGTTCATGGACCACTCCCAATCGACATGCGGCGTATCGTTTTGCTTCCATCGGTTCCTGCGCGACCGAGGCGATGTTGGCGCTGCGTGGTGGGCGGCCCGAGCGCAACAGCGGCATCCGTTGCCGGGTGGGCAGCGCAGGGCCCAGATGGCTCACCGCCAGCCGCTGCTGGTATCCGTTTGCCGGCATGCTTCGGATGGTGCCGTTCCGAGCGGGTAGGCCGGCGATGCATTGGCCGGCCCCGAAGCGTTGCGCGACCGGCACCCGTCGCAGCGGGTTACGACCGTGCGGCAACAACTGGTGCCTGGCTCCCGCAAGCTCCTCAGCCAGAGGAGGGCTACCCGGCGCCCAGTTGGGCGCCGGGCCAGGCGATGATCTGATCAGTGCGCGGACTGGGTGTGGTCCTGCTCCACGTACACCTTGAGGGCCTGGAACTCCTCGATCGCTCGCGGGCCGCACAGGTAGCCGTAACCGCTTCCCTTGACGCCGCCCTCCTCGAAGTCCTCGCTGATGGCTCCCCAGGTGTTGATCCACACCGTGCCGGTGCGGATGCGCCGGGCGATCCGGCGGGCCTTCATCGAGTCCGAGCTGAACACCGAGGCGGCCAGGCCGTAGATGGTGGCATTCGCCTTGGTCACCGCGTCGTCCTCGTCGTCGAAGATCTCGAACGTCTGGACCGGACCGAAGACCTCCTCCTGCACGATCCGGACGTCGGTGCGGTCGACCTCGATCAGGCTCGGCCGGTAGAACGCGCCGGCGGCCAGCGGGCCGTCGGTGACCACACCGCCGCGCAGCAGCACCGTGCCGTACGAGGTGGCTTCCTCGACGATCGCGTCCACCCGCTGGGCGGACGCCCGGTCGATCACCGGGCCGAGCTGGGCCTTCTCGTCGTCGCCCGACCCGAGCCGCACCTGCGCGAGTGCGGCGGTGAGCCGAGTGCGCACCTGGTCGGCGATGTCCCGGTGAACCAGTACACGGGAGCCGGTGCAGCAGAACTGCCCGTTCATCAGCACCAGCGACTGCACCACGGTGGGGATCACCATGTCCAGATCGGCGTCGGGAAAGATCACCATGGGCGCCTTGCCGCCCAGTTCCAGACCGATCCGCTTGAGTGTGGTGGAGGCCGCGGCCGCGATACGGCGCCCGACCGGCGTACTGCCGGTGTAGTTGATCACGTCGACCTTGTCCGAGGAGACCAGGAACGGGGCCCCGGTGTTGCCGGACTCGGTGAAAACGCTGACCACACCCGCCGGGATCTCCGGAACCGAGGCCAGGACCTGCGCGAAAAGCTCATTGGTCAGTGCCGTCTGAGCCGGAAGCTTGACCACGACGGTGCAGCCGGCGGCCAGCGCCGGGCCCAGTGCCCGCACGGTCAGCATGATGGGAGAGTTCCAGGGAGAGATGATCCCGGCGACACCGAGCGGCTCGGGCACCGAGTGGGTGTACTGGCCGGGTGCCGTCTCGGCGGCGCGCCCGGCGGTCTGGGTGCGCGTAGAGGCCGCCGCGTACCGCAGCCACCCGACCGCACCGCTGACCTCCCACGTGGTCTCACCCAGCAGCTTGCCGTTCTCCCGGGACAACATGGCCGCGACCTCGGGTACCCGGGCCTCGAGGGCGTCGGCCAGCCTGCTGAGTGCTGTCGACCGGAGCGAGGGAGTGCGCGCCCATTCGGTGGTCGTGAACGCGGCGGCGGCTGCGTCCACGGCGGCCGAGGCCTCTGCCTCGCCACCGTCGTAGAACGAGCCGACGACGGTGCCGTCGGCCGGGTTGATCGATTCCAGAACCGAGCCGGAGCCGGTCCACTGTCCGTTGATCCAGTGCTGCGCGATGGTGTTCATGGTCCGCTCCTCGTGGACCCGCCCAGGTACCGGGCGGTTTCGATGTCTCCACGAGAATGGCTCGGCGGCCGCGACGACAGCCTCCGTCAGCTGACTGACATCCGGCCGACGGCAGGCTTGGTACTCCAGTCAGAATCAGTGTCCTGAGCTGGTTCTTCTTCGGTAGTGGCATCGCCGGGCGGTGGCTTGGTGGCGGCGTCGCCAGGACCCGGTGCTCGCGCAGTACGTCAACGACCGGCCCTACGCGGCCTCGTCGCTGGTGACGGTCGCGCTGAGCGCGTCCGGGCGAAACCGGTTGCGTCCACTTCTTCTCGACCAGGCAGGGGTGCCGGGCGAGCAGCGCTCGGGGAGACGGTCGGAAGAAGGAGGAGGCCGGCGGGAAGGGTCAGCCCTCCACCTCGGTCTTGGGACGCGGTGCCATGAAGAGGACGTCGGTGCCCCCGTGATACGCCTGGGCGGCAAGTTCCGCGGCCTTCTCCGTGTAGGCGGAGTCCTTCTCCATTGCAGTCCGCCCGTGCCGCGCCCGGTTTCGGACCGGCCAGTGTCCACGGCCGGGGTGGCCGCGAACGGTGCCGACGCCGATGCCGGTACCGATTACTCCACCGGTCACGCCCTTCCACACGTCCACCGAGTTCTTGAAGTCCTCGGCCCTCTGTTGGGCGGGGCCCACGATGGCCTCCTGCAGGCCGACCGTGAGCGTGCCCGACATCTGACCGGAACCATGCGCGATGTTCGTGATCCGCAACGGACACTCAGTTCGGTGACGCCTCGGCCGATCCCTTGAGGGCGACAGCGGCGCACTTTCTGTCGATGCCCGTCAGCACCAGTCCGGCGAATCCCTGGGCTGTGTCGGCCGTCGGGTCATCGGGTTGGGTGGCGGCCAATTCCTCCGCTGTCATCACGCCCGTCATGACGTCCAGTGTCCACTCGCCCTGCTGCAGGTACCAGAAGGCGCCGAAGTCTCCCGAGTGTCCACCGGTCTTGCGCCACCCGCTCTCCTTCAGCGCGGCGACGACCGCCTCGGCGGCAGACTGGTCCGGCTCGTCCGCCGTTCGGATCTTGGCGTTCACCACGCAGTGGCCAGTGGGGTCCGACGGCGGCAGCTTCGCGAACTGCGGCCGTGCGAAGCCTCCGGCGTCGACGGCCCTGCGGATGTCACGAGTGACAGCCGCAGGAGTGAGTTCCGCGGTCCTTGCGGCGGCAGAGGTCTTTCCGGCCTCGCCGCCCGGCGCCTGATCGGCCTTACTGCTGCCGGTGCCGCAGGCAGCCAGCATGGAGGCTGCGACGAACACCGTCAGAACTGTCCCCACCCTGCGCAACGCTTCTCCACTGGTCCGTAGTCGTGTCGGCGCAGTCTCGCACGAAGGTGCGAGTCGCGGAGAGATCAACAGTGCCGTCCATCTCACCTGTGCCCTTGCGTCCCGATAAGCCGGTCGGCCGGCAGAAGAGCCTAGAGGTGCAGGCGCAAAGAACCGGGGACGGCGAGGTCGCCACTTGGGAGTGCGAACCGGACAGGCATCGCCCCCTGGCCGGGGGTCGAGGTGTCGCTTTCCGGACCCATGCTGATTGTTTCCGGTCGGAACAAGAGTCAACTCTTGAGAGCTAGAGGGCAATTCGTCCGACAATGCTTGAGGGGTGGGACCGGAGTCACTGTGTGATGCGGCTGAGTACGCCGCTCACGTTCAGAACCTCGTGGCACTCCTTCGCCTGTCGGCCGGACGCCGGTGTCCCGGGCTTCCCGCAGGTCACTTCGATGGTCACGGTCTCGTTCTCGGCGATCTTGATGGGGGTCACCCAGTGGTAGTCCTGGTTGCGGAAGGTCTCCAGCGCGATCGTGGTGATCTTGCGATCGCCGAAGGTGATCGTCAGCAGCCCCTCGTCGCCCTGGAAGTTGGCGACAACGATGTCCGTCACTCCGAGGACACTGCCCGCGGGAACCTGGTAGGTACCGGTCTTGGTCTCCCCGCCGGCCGTCTGCACGTCGATGGTCTCGGAGATCTGGGGGCCGCCGGTGACCGCGGCGCCGTTCTCGACCGAGGCGCCATCGCCTGCTCCGGCGGACGCCCCCGTCCCCTGGCCCTTGGCGTCGGTGCCCGACCCGGAGGCGGCGCCGGCGCCCTGGGGCTGTCCTTCCGCTCCCTGCTCCCCGGCGGCCGAGGGGTTCGGTGCGACTGCCTCGGCGGCGGCCTCCTTGGCCGCGCTGCGTACCGCCGGGCGGACCAGTGTGAACCAGGCGAGCAACAGGGCGAGCAGCGCCGCGAGCACCACGAGCAGCCACCGTGGGAACACCGGGATCTGGACGAACTCGGCGTCCAACGGCGTCCGGACGACCGCTTCGTCGGGCCGGGGCTCCTGGTCGCCGGACTTCGCGGTGGCCGTGGACGTGGTGTCCGTGGTGTCGACGGTGAACGGCCACACCACGGGGGCGCCGAACCACACCGGGGTGCCGATGCGGACACGCAGGCCGATCTCCGCCGACTCGCCCGGATCGAGCTTGCGATCCGCCGGAGTGAAGGCGAAGCCCAGCTCCTCGCCGGCCTGGGCGGCGGTGAAGCCCACCTCCACCGGCGAGTTGCCCCGGTTCTGCACGGCCAGCCGGTAGCGGCCGCGCAGCCAGCCGCGGCGACGCCGGGGGGCCAGCTCACTGTGCAGCTCCCGGAACTCCTCCACGTGCACGGTGGTTTCGAGCACCCGCACCGCGTCGGGATGTTCGGCGGGAAGGACCCGCACGCCGAGGGGCATCTCGCCGGCCCGGACCTCCGAGGAACGCGGCGGGGCGAGCCGGACGGTCACCGTTTCGGACGTGCCGGGATAGAGCGAGACCCGAGCGGGTTCCACAGTGGTCCAGGAGGCGCAGTCCCCGACGATCTCCAGGCTGTACGCCTCGACGATGTCGCTGTCGTTGCGGACGGTGAGACTGGTCGTGGCGGTGTCACCCGGTGCCACGGTCACTTCCGGGATGTCGAGACCGGGAGCGCCGGAACGGGAAGAGGCTGCAGAAGGCGTCACGCCGCCACGCTAGGGCCGTGCCCGGGCCGTCACGACGGGCGCGGGGGCAGACCCCGGGCAGTCACGGTGCCCCGGCGGTCACGCACGTCCCGCGGCAGGAGTCGGCGGCCGTCGCCACGGTCGGGTAGCTCGCGGGCGCCGCCTTCCCTCACACGCCCCCACCACCCCGCACCGCCGCACGACTTCACCCCCCTCACGTCAGACAGGTAGCCGTCATGCCCACCACTGTGAAGGCCGCACCGGCCGACTCGGCCCCCACGCCCGCCCCGACACGTATGCCCACGCAGGCCTGGACCACGCGGAGCGCGCCCCGCCCCGAACGCCCCGAGCGCGTGACCGTGGGCGTCTACGCCGCGGACCCGGTCCTGCGCCTGGGCGTCGTCCAGCAGTTGCGCCAGCGCCCCGAGGTCGATCTGGTCGCCGACCTGGACGCCGAACTGGCGGAGGTGTCGCTGGTGGTCGTGGACCACGTCGACGACGAGGTGGCCGCCCTGCTGGACAAGCTGCGGCACAACTCCCGCACCCGTACCGGCCTGGTGGTCGCGACCCTCGGCCCCGGCTCGCTGCAGCGCGTCATCGAGTGCGGTGTGGCGGCCGTGCTGCGGCGCGCCGAAGCCGACCAGGATCAGCTCCTGCGCCTGGTCATGGCCATAGCCAACGGCGAGGGGGTGCTGCCCGGCGACCTGCTCGGGAAGCTGCTCACCCACGTCGGCAGTCTCCAGCGCTCGGCGCTCGACCCGCGGGGGGTGTCCCTGTCCACGCTGACCGCGCGGGAGGCGGACATGCTGCGCATGGTGTCGGAGGGCCTGGACACCACGGAGATCGCCCGCAAGACCGCCTACTCCGAGCGGACCGTCAAGAACGTCCTGCACGAGATCATCACGCGGCTGCAACTGCGCAACCGGGCCCACGCGGTCGGCTACGCGCTGCGCAACGGCCTGATCTGACGGCCCCGGCACGTCCGGCCCGGCACGTCCGGCCCAGCACCTCCGGCACGTCCGGCCCGGGAACGGGTGCTGCCCGAAAGCGCACTGCGCGCTTCCCCCGGGTATGGCCCCGCCGCCCTGCCACCGCGCGCGCGAGGTGACGCAGGGTGGCGGGGGCACGTCCGGATGCCGCGCAGACTGCTAGGGAGACCGTGATGAGAACCGCTGGCCCCGGCAGGCGGTACCGCCTGGGGCGGTTCGGTGTGGTGTCGTTGTTGCTGCTCCCGCTGCTGGGGGTGACCGCGGCGTCCGGGCAGGACGACGCGGCGTCCGCGTCGCGGGTGGCCGCGGCCGCTGCCACCCGCGACGCCGCTGCCACCCGGGTCGCCTACGCCGGCACCCGGCATCGCAGCCTCGGTGAGGTGGCCACCACCACCTCCAGCGTCCCCCTGTCCGACCCGGGACCGGCCCACTTCGACGCGCAGCCGTCCGCCCTGGGCGACCGGCTGGTCTTCACGAGCCGCCGCGACGAGAAGAACCCGCAGGTCTATCTGCGGTCCGCCGACGGCTCCGCACTCCGCCTCACCCACGGCATGAACGCGGCACACCCGCGGCTGACGCCGGACGGCGGGTCCGTGGTCTTCGACTCGGCCGGACCCGGCGGCGCGGACGGCGGGAGCCAGCGCGACCTGTGGCTGGTGCGCACCGACGGCACCGGACTGGTGCAGCTGACCGACACCCCCGCCGACGAGGAGTGGCCGACGGTCTCCCCGGGCTCCCCAGGCTCCCCGGGCTCCCCGGGCTCCCCGGACCGGCGGCGCCTGGCGTACTCCACGGACAGCGACCCCTCGGCCGGCCGGCAGATCCACGTGCGGCCCCTGGCCGGCGGGGACGCCGTGCGGGTCACCGACCCCGCGAGGGGGACGGCCACCGAACCGGTGTGGAACCCGGTCGACGACGACGAGCACCGGGACCTCATCGCCTACACCTCCACCCCCGCCGGATACGGGCAGAACGGCACCCGGCTGCGGGTGACCGACGGGACCGACGGGTCCACCGACAAGCCGCTGCTCGGCGGCGCACGGGCCGAGTGGCGGGCCCACGGACCCGCGTGGCTGCCCGGCGGGGACGAGGTGCTGTTCCTGAGTCCGGAGATCACCTGCGAGTGCGAGGGCGACTGGGACCACGTGTTCCGGACGCCAGCCTACTCCGCCGCCACTCCGGCGCTGGTGCTCGACGAGGACCGCGAGGTCCTCTCGCCCACCTGGCTCGGCCCGCTGGACGGGGGCCGCGCGGTCGTGGAGCGCACCACGGCATCCGGACCGCACGTGGCGACGCTGCAGGACGTGCGGCTCGACGGGGCCGATCCACGGGACCTGGGGCAGACGATCCTGACGGAGGACCCGGAGGCGGACACGAACACCGACCCCGCCAAGGACCCGCTGTTCCGGCCGAGAGCCGGATACGACCCGTGGACCGAGCGGCAGAGCTACACGCCCGACGGCCGCCGGATCGTGTTCACCCGGTTCGAAGGCGCCGGGGACCGCCGGACCGAGCGGATCCGCATCGTGGACGCGGACGGCGCGAAGCCGGGCTACCTGCCGCTCCAGGAACGCGGCCCGGACGACTGGGACACCGACCCGGCGTTCTCGCCGGACGGAAAGCGGCTCGCCTTCACCCGGGTGTCGCCGGGCGGCGTCGGCGAGGCCGCGGGGACCAGCCGCATCCTCATAGCGGACGCGGCGAGCGGCGATATCACCGGCAGGATCACCCCGCCCGGGGACTTCAAGGGCCAAGACGCCCAGCCCACCTGGTCCCCCGACGGCACCACCCTGGCCTTCACCCGTGACCACGTGATCGGCGGACGCGGCGGCAGCAAGCACATCTGGACCGTGCCCGTGGCCGACCCGGGCAAGCAGCACGACCTGAGCGACGAGATCTGCCCGGGCGACTGCGAGGTCATCGACGACAGCCCCGCCTTCTCCCCGGACGGGCGCAGCATCGCCTTCAACCGGAAGAGCGGCGGCGGCCGGATCGACGAGCGCAACGGCATCCTCGTGACGACCGTGTCGGGCGACGCGTGTCGGGTCCTGCTGCCCGCCGCCGCCCGCGACCAGGCCGGCGCCTGCGGCCGGGACCTGCCGGACACCACCGACACCGGCCCGCACCAGCCGCGCGACGCCGCCTGGACGGCCGACGGCGCGGGCCTGGTGTTCAGCGCCCGCGCCCGGGTCGCCGCCAACAGCCCCGAGAGCATCAAGTTCCTGGACATCGCCTCCGGCGACCTCGTCTCCCTGACCGGCGCCCTCCCGGGCCGCCAGAAGGAGCCGAGCGTCCAGCAGTCCGTGGACCTCGCGGTCCGGGCGCCCGACGGCACCGGGGAGGTCACCGTCGGCCGTTCCACCACGGTCCGCGTCGACGTGGTGAACAACGGCCCCGCCGCCTCGCCCGGCACCCGGCTGACCGTCGCGCCGCCGGCCGGCGTCCAGATCACTGCGATGACCTGGCCCGGGGACGACTGCGACGCCGCCTCCCTCCAGTGCGACCTCGGTGTGGTGCCGCCCGGCACGACGGTGCCGGTCGACGTCACCCTCACCGGGCTCGTCCCCGGCGACGCGCAGGTCGGCTGGTCGGTCACCGGCACCGTCCTCGACCCGCGGCCCGACGACAACGCGGGCCGGACCGTGGTGCCGGTGCGTGAGGCCCCGCCGACGCCGACCCCGTCGCCCACCCCCACGCCCACGCCGACCGCGCCGCCCACCACCCCGCCCCCCACCACCGCGCCGCCGGCCACCGTGCCCCCGGAGCCGCCCGCGCCCGCGGCCGGGCCCGGGGTGCGGGTCACCGCACAGCCGAACCCCGGCTACGTCGGCGGGCGGGTCGTGGTGACGTACACCGTGCGCAACGGCCGCAACGCGCTGGCGACCGGACTGCGGCTGCGCGTCGGACTGCCCGCGGGCATCCCGGCCGGCAAGCGGCCGCCCGGCTGCGACGCCTCATGGTCGTGCGCGCTGCCGGACCTGGAGCCGGGCGCGAGCACCGTCGTCCGGGTCGTCCTGCGCCCCGACAAGGCGCTGACCGGCCGGGTCACCGGCGAACTCACCACCACCGGGACGGACGCCGACCGCGGTGACAACACCGCCCGGCAGCGGCTGCGCATCCTCCAGCCGCGCATCGTCGCGGTGCCGGACATCGGCAAGCCCGGTTTCGTCACCTCGGTGCGCGGCGAGGACTTCCCGCCGGGAGCGCCGGTGCGGTTCGCCTGGAAGCCGGGCATCACCGCGGCGGCCGCGCCCACCGTGCCGAAGCCGGACGGCACGTTCACCGGCCAGTTGCTCGTTCTCGCCAAGGACCGGACCGGTCCGCGGGTCATCACGGCCCGGGGCCCCGGCTTCTCCCCGGTGAGGACCGACTTCCTGGTGGTCACCGGCAGCGTGCAGCCGCCCGACGAGGTGACCCGCCGGTGATCCACGAGGTCGACGAGGGACTGCGCCGGCTGCTGGGGGAGTCGGGCCTGGAGGCGTCGGGCGTCGAGGTGGTCTTCGACGCGCCCACCCGGGACTGGGCAGCGCGGCGCAGCGCACCGACGGTCTGCGTCTTCCTGTACGACATCCGCGAGGACGCCGTCCGGCGCGGCAGCGGCGCCGGCGAGGTGTACGACGCGGACGGGCACCTCGTGGCGCGACGCACGCCGCCCCGGTGGTTCGAGCTGACGTACCTCGTCACGGCGTGGGCGAGCCGCCCGCAGGACGAGCACCGGCTGCTCTCGGAGGTGCTCACCTGCCTGGTGGCCACCGACACCCTCCCCACGCGGCTGCTCACCGGCACGCTCGCGGAGCTGGGCCTGACCGTCGCCCTCGACACCGCGGGGGCGGCGGCCGACGTACCGGCCGCCGCCGACGTGTGGTCGGCGCTCGGCGGGGAGCTGAAGGCCTCCCTCGGAGTGCGGGTGCGGGCGCCGCTCGCCGGGGCGACCACGGCCACCGCCCCGCCGGTCACCGAGGGACTCGTCGTGCGGTCCGCCGCGCGGCACGGGGGCGGGGAGACGGAGCCCGGGCGCCGGCTGCGCTACCTGGAGACGGGCGATCCCGGTCCGGAGGGCTTCGCCGGCCCCCGCGAGCGGGGAGCCGCGCCCGCCCGGCGCCGCCGCCGGGGGGACCGCCAGCCATGACGCACGCCGCCGACCCGCCGCCGTGCGACCACCCCGACGCCCAGGCCACGACCGAGCCGGCGATCGGGACCGTGCCGGGGAGCGGGACGGAGCCGGGCACCGCGACCGAGCCCGGGACCGGGACCGGGCCGGGCACCGCGACCGAGCCCGGGACCGGGACGGAGCCGGGCACCGCGACCGAGTCCGGGACCGCGAACGAGCAGGGGACCGAGCCGGGAACCGGGCCCGTGACCGGCCCGGGGGCCGGGAACGCCGTCCGGGCCCGGTCCACCACCCGACGTGCCGACCGGGCGGCCGACGCCGGTCCGTCCGTCGCCCGGTCCGGTGCGGCAGTCGCCGGTACGTCGCCCGCCGACCCGGACGGCGAAGGTGAACCCGCGGCCGGCGCCGACCCGCTGTGGGCCCGGCTGCGCGCCGTCGAGGAACGGGTGCGGCACGCGGTGGCGGTACGGCGCGCCGCCGACCCCGACCCCGGCGACCCGTACCGCGGGCAGTACCTCACCCCCGAGGCGGTGGCCCGCATCCTGGACGAGCCGGGCGGTCTGGGCGTGCCCGGCCACGAGCCCTGGCAGCCGCCGGCCGGTTCCGTCCTCGGCGGGCTCGCCGCGCGGTTCGGGCTGTCGCCGCTGGAACTGGACCTGCTCCTGGTCGCGGTGGCGCCCGACCTGGACGCGCGGTTCGAGCCGCTCTACGGCTACCTCAACGACGACCTGACGCGCCGCAGGCCCACGGTCGGGCTCGCCCTGGAACTGTGCGGGCTCTCCTCCGCGGGGCCCGGCAGGTTCCGGCTCGCCGCAGGAGCGCCGCTGGTCGACGGCGGTCTGCTGACGGTCACCGAGCCGGAACGGCCGCCGCTCTCCCGTGTCCTGGCCGTCCCCGACCGGGTCACCGCGCACCTCCTCGGCGCGGCGCGGCCCGACGCCCGGCTCGCCGGCCTGCTCGGCGAGGCGTACGAGGACCCGGCCGCCGACCCCGCGGAGGTCCACCGGGCCGCGGCCGCCGCGGGCACCGGCAGCGGTCTCGTCCACCTGCGCAGCCGGGGCGGCGACGCGGAGGGCCTGGCCGTCGCGGCCCTGCGCGCGGCCGGGCTGCGCCCGCTCGTCCTGGACGCGGCAGCGCTCGCCCGGCGCCCCGGCGACGTGCCCGAGGTGGCGCGGCTCGCCGCGCTGGAGAGCCGTCTGACGGGGGGCGGTGTCGTCCTCGGCCCGCTGGAGGCGCTGGCCGGGGAGCCCGCCGACCGGGCGCGGACGCTGCGGGCGGTGTGCGGCGCGCTGCGCGGCCTTCCCCTCCTGACGCACGGCTCCGGCGGCTGGGACCCGCTCTGGGCACCCGACAGCCCCGTCGTGCTGACCGCGCCGGCCCCCTCACCCGAACGGCAGGCCGAGCGCTGGCGCCACGTCCTGGACCGGGTCGCGGCCTCCAGCACCGGCACCGGCACCGGCGGTGCCGTCGGCGTCGACGAGCTGGCCCGGGCGGTGGCCGCCCACCGGCTGGACTCCGCGCAGTTGCGCCGCGCGGCCGACGTCGCGGTGCGCACCGCCACCCTGGCGGGCCGTCCGGTCGGCCCCGACGACCTGCGCGCCGCCGTGCGCGCGCAGAACGGCGCGGGACTCGACCGTCTGGCCCGCCGGGTCGAACCGGGGGTCGGCTGGGACGACCTGGTCCTCCCGCCGACGACCCACCGCCGCCTGCGCGAACTCGCGCTGCGCGCCCGCCACCGCGACCAGGTGCTCGGGCAGTGGGGCATGCGGCCCGGCGGCGGGCGGGGACGCGGCGTGATCGCGTTGTTCGCGGGGGAGTCCGGCACCGGCAAGACCATGTCGGCCGAGGTCGTCGCGGCGGACCTCGGCATGGACCTGTACGTCGTCGACCTGTCCACCGTGGTCGACAAGTACATCGGGGAGACCGAGAAGAACCTGGAGCGGATCTTCACGGAGGCCTCCGCGGTCAACGCCGTGCTCCTCTTCGACGAGGCCGACGCGATCTTCGGCAAGCGCTCCGAGGTGAAGGACGCGCGCGACCGGCACGCCAACATCGAGTCCGCGTACCTGCTCCAGCGCATGGAGTCCTTCGACGGCATCGCCGTGCTGACCACCAACCTGCGGGCCAACCTCGACGAGGCGTTCACCCGCCGCCTGGACGTGGTGGCCGACTTCCCGGTGCCGGACCCCGGCCAGCGCCTCGCCCTCTGGGACCGCTGCCTGGGCGACCGCCTGCCCCGGGCCGACGACCTCGACCTCGCCTTCTGCGCGGACCGCTTCGAGCTGGCCGGCGGGTCCATCCGCTCCTGCGCGGTGACGGCGGCCTACCTCGCGGCGGAGACCGGCATCGCGCTGACCATGCGCCAGCTGATCACCGCGATCGCCCAGGAGTACCGGAAGCTGGGCCGCCTGATCCTGCCCAGCGAGTTCGGACCCCACCTGGCGGCAGCCACCGAGGCCTGACGGCCCGTCCTCCCCGGGGTGGTCAGGCGTACTCGATGTGCCGTTCCTCCACGTGGACCGGGCCCGGCACCATGGCCTGGGGGCGGATCACGTCCTTGAGGAGGAAGAGCAGCAGGTCCCGCGCGTTCTTGGCGCGCAGCACCTGCCCCGCCTTGGGATCGACCTCGTCGATCCGGTGCACCTCGGCGAGGGCGCGTTCGACCAGGCCGGGGACGATGTCCCGGCCGACCAGCAGGTTTTGGTGCAGCAGTTCGGGGCGCTCCACCTTGGCGGCCGGCTCCCTCCCGACCTTGGGGCCGGTGTACACCTGCCTGCCCTTGGCCTCGTCGGCCAGCTGGCCTCGCACCTTGTTCCACTCTGTGCGGCGTTCCTGGGTCACGTCCTGCGGGGCCGGCGTCCCGCCGATCCCGTCGCGCTTGTGCTCGCGCAGTCTGGCGAAGCCCTTGTTGTTCTTGATGAAGTGGTTGACGTTCTTCGAGACGCTCTGCAGCTCGACGGCCGGGTCGCGCTTCGCGAGCAAGGTCGGGAACTCCCGTGCCGAGAAGTCGCTGAGCATGATCCAGCCCTTGCTGAGCAGGCCCGACTCCTCCAGGCCCAAGGTGATGCGGGTCTTGCGCCCCTCGTCGCCACCCGCGCCGGGCCCGGTGAAGCGGGATTCGCGGAACGCGGCGTCGGGCGCCTCGAGGTAGAAGAAGACGAAGCCCGTGTTGGCCAGGACGTGGACGTCGTAGGGGTCCGTGTTGTTCTCGCCGCCCCCGTGATACGCCTCGAGGCCTGCCCGGGACTGCATGCCGTCGCCGAGGAGGCCCTTGACCCTCTTCTCCGGGGTGTAGTGGCGGACGACGAAGGTGCGCAGCTCCTGCTCCAGTTGACCGCGCATCCGCCCGTACCACTCGGCGTCCGCCGGGCTCGCGTTCTCCGCCTGCAGACCTTCCAGGTTCATCGCCGACAGCGCCTCGAAATAGGGCCGCCCGGTCCGTTCCATGGCACCCGTGTTGTACGGGAAGGCCTCCTCCGTCCAGAGCAGCCCCTGCTGCGTCATCAGGTCGTAGGCGCCGTCCTCCCCCTGCAGGGTCGTCCGGAGGGTCTCCAGCTCGCCGGTGACGAACCGCAGCTCGGCGGCCACCGTGTCCCGCACCGGACCGGGTGCGTCGGGGAGCAGCGCCTGGATCGCCCGCAGTTCCTGGATCTGCAGCTGCAGGTCGAAATCCTTGAGCTTGTCGTAGCGCGCCACGGCGGTGGACACGTCGGCCGTGACTGCCTCGTCACCGATCTGGTCGGCCAGCGGGGTCGCGGAACGGCGCTGGACGGCGGGATCGGCACCGGCGGTCGCCGTCGGCGCGGCCCCGTCGTGCGACGACGGGGCCTGCGGTGCCGGGCCGGCCATCACCCGGTGCGCGTTCGCCTCGGCCTCGCGTTCGAAGCGGTCCGACGGGTCGGACACGGCAAGGCCCGCGCCGTTGTCCGTGCCGGAGACCGGGCCCTGACGCTGCTGGACGACGTGGGTGAGCTCATGGGCGAGGGTGTGCCGGTCACTGCCACCGTCACCGATCACCACATGGCTGCCCGAGGTGTAGGCGCGGGCGCCGATGGCGCGGGCCGAGCGTGCGGCGGCGTGGCCGGTGTGCATGCGGACGTCGGAGAAGTCGGTGCCGAACCGCGACTCCATGTCCTGGCGCACCGGCGCGGCCAACGGCTTGCCGGGCGAGCGCAGGATGTCGTGCACCCCGTGGTCACCCACCCCGTGGTCGTGCTCCTCCTCGGCCGTCCCCGGGCGGGCCCGGCGGGCGATCATCGCGGTCACCGCGGCGTTGCCCGCGCCGCGCTGGGCGGCGTGGAGGGAGCCGGCGGTGAGCGGGGGCGGTACGGCGGCGCCGCCCGGGGACGCCTTACGGCCGGCTGCCGGACCGGCGGCCGGCCGCTCGTTGCCCTCCTGCTCGGCGCGCGACCTGGACGTCCGCATCTGCTGCCTCCTCGTCGACGCACCCCGGGTGCGGCCTCCAGTGGAACGCGCGGATCCCCGGGACGTCCATGCCCCGAGGGGCAGAGCGGGGGCACACCCGAGGGGCGACCGGGCGGTCGTCGCGTGCGGCCAGGGGCAGCGGCGCTGCCTCCGGCCAGGTCCGCACGGCCCTGTCACCTGGTGGTTCCGCCCCGCAGACTCGGCCTGGACACAGGTGACAGAACCGCCAGGAACCGCAGGACCCGAAGGAGCGAGCATGCCGACGTACCTCACCCCGGGCGTGTACGTGGAGGAGGTGCAGTCCGGTGCCCGGCCCATCGAGGGGGTGGGCACCGCGGTCGCCGCGTTCGTGGGGTTCGCCGAGACCGGCCCGTTCCACACGCCGACGCTGGTCACCAGCTGGGACCAGTACACCCGGACCTTCGGCGGCTTCACCGAGGGCACCTACCTCGCCCACTCCGTCCACGGCTACTTCGCCAACGGCGGCGGCACCGCGTACGTCGTGCGTGTCGGCGGCTCCCCGGACGACGCCTCCGCCCCGGCGGCGCAGGCGACCGAGGCGGCCCGGCCGGCCGAACTGGGCGGCTTCCTGGTCGCGGCCCGGCCGGGCGTCACCGGCGTGTCGGTGGAGATCGCCGACGCGGACGGCGAGAACCCGCCGGAGGACCGCTTCAGGTTCCTGGTCCGCCGGGGCGACCAGGTGGCGGAGACGTACGAGGTCTCCACCCGGAAGAACGTCAAGGGGTACCTGGTCAACCAGGCGCGCGCCTCCAAGCTCGTCGAGGTCACCGAACAGCAGGGCGCCCCGCAGACCAGGCCCGCCAACCAGACCGTGGCGCTGACCGACGCGCCGGCCGCGCCCGCGTCCTCCGGCTCCGGCGAGGTGGCCCGCCTCGGCGCGGCCGAGTACGTCGGCGACGCCGGTGACCGCACCGGCTTCGGCGGCCTGGAGGCCATCGACGAGATCACCATGGTCGCGGTGCCGGACCTGATGAGCGCCCACCAGCGCGGCGACATCGACGCCGAGGGCGTGCGCACCGTGCAGCTCGCCGTGATCTCGCACTGCGAGCAGATGGGCGACCGGGTGGCCGTCCTGGACACCCCGCCCGGGCTGACCGCCCAGCAGGTGCGGACCTGGCGCAACGACGAGGCGGGCTACGACTCCCGTTACGCCGCCCTGTACTACCCGTGGGTGCGGGTCTTCGACCCGGCCGCCGGCCGCAACACCACCGTCCCGCCGAGCGGTCACATCGCCGGCGTGTGGGCCCGCAGCGACGCCGAGCGCGGCGTGCACAAGGCGCCCGCGAACGAGGTGATCCGCGGCGCGGTCGACCTGGAGCTGCGGCTCAGCAAGGGCGAGCAGGACCTGCTGAACCCGATCGGCGTGAACTGCGTCCGCGCCTTCCCCGGCCGGGGCATCCGCATCTGGGGCGCCCGCACCCTCTCCTCGGACCCGGCCTGGCGCTACCTGAACGTGCGCCGGCTCTTCAACTACCTGGAGGAGTCGATCCTCCTGGGCACCCAGTGGGTGGTCTTCGAGCCGAACGACGACCGGCTCTGGTCGAGCATCCGGCGCAACGTCACGGCGTTCCTCACCGAGGAGTGGCGCCGGGGCGCGCTGTTCGGCCGCACCGCCGAAGAGGCGTTCTACGTGAAGTGCGACCGCGACAACAACCCGCAGGAGTCCATCGACCAGGGCCGCGTCGTCTGCGAGATCGGCGTCTCGCCGGTCAAGCCCGCGGAGTTCGTGGTGTTCCGGCTGGCCCAGTTCTCCGACAGCACCAGCCTCATCGACGAGTGATCCCGGGGACCGGGCAACGGCTCCGCAAGGAAAGGTGACAGACAGTCATGGCAACGGGCGATGCGCTCTCCACCCACGTCTTCGGCGTGCAACTCGGTGGCTACCTGGTCGAGTCGATCCAGGAGATCAGCGGGCTGACCGTCGAGGAGGACGTCGTCGAGATCAAGCAGGTCAGCGCCGAGGGCAAGCAGATCATCCGCAAGCAGCCCGGCGGCCGGCAGGCGGGTGAGATCACCATCACCCGGGGACTCGACCAGAGCAGCGAGTTCACCAACTGGATCAAGGAGACCCTGAACAACGGCGCGGTCAACGCCGCGCGCCAGAACATCACCATCGAGATCAAGGACACCGAGGGCAGCACGGTCCGCCGCATCCAGCTGATGCAGGGCTGGGCCTCCAAGTGGGAGGGCCCGTCCCTGAAGGCGGGGGAGTCCTCCCACGCCACCGAGACCGTCACCATCGTGTTCGAGGAGATCGTCGTCGAATGAGGCGCCGTACGGTGACGGCGGGCAACCTGGAGGAGATCCTCCAGGTGACGGCACCCGCCCAGGCGACCGAGCAGCCGGCGGCACCGCCCGCCGCCGCCCCGCCGCCGAGGGAGGACCACGGGCTGCGCACCGAGTTCGAGTTCGAGCTGCCGCGCGGCTACGTCGACGAGGCGGGCACCGTCCACCGGCACGGCGCGATGCGCCTGGCCACCGCCCGGGACGAACTGCGGCCGCAGATCGACCTGCGGGTCAAGGAGAACCCCGCATACCTGAGCGTGGTGCTGCTGAGCCAGGTGATCACCCGGATCGGCTCCGTCACCGACGTGCACGCCGGGATCGTGGAGAGGATGTACGCCACCGACGTGGCCTTCCTCCAGGACTTCTACCGCCGCGTCAACAGCGAGGGGCACACCCGGGCGGCGGTGACCTGCCCGCACTGCGAGGGCGGCTTCGAGGTCGACCTCTCGGGCGGGCGCCTGGGGGAATCGTGACGTACGCCCTTCCCCGGCTCCGGGAGGAGATCGCGTACGTCGCCTATCACTTCCACTGGCCCCGCGAGGAGATCCTCGACCTGACCCACGACGAGCGCCGTCAGTGGGTGGCCGAGATCGCCCGCATCAACACCCGTGTGAACGAAGGCGGTTGAGCACATGGCATGGCGGGACAGGTTGCGCCGCCGGGCCGCCGGACCGACCGCCGCGGACCCCGCGCGGCGCACCGAACGCTCCGTGGCCGCAGCGGGCGGCCCGTCCGGCGAGGGCCCGGACCGGAGCGCGCCCGACGCCGGGATCTACTCCGTGCCCGGCGACTGGGACGGCGGCTGGCGCCGGACCCCACCGCCGCGGCTCACCGTCTCCCGGGCCCCGCTCGGTGTCAGTGACGGCCTCGCCTTCCGGGCCGACCTCGCCGCCTGGCAGAATCCCTCGTTCGACTCCGGCCTCGGTCACGCCGTGCTGCCCACGGCACCGACCGGCCTGGTGCGCGGCGTCACCCGCCCGGCCGCTCCGCAGGTCACCCGCACCGGCGGGGGGCCGCTGTTGCTGCGGTCGCTGCGGGCTGAGGGGGCCGACGGGCAGCACGGCGGCGCGGCGGACCCGGGGGTGGTGGACGCCCCTGCGTCGGACGCCCGCGTGCGTGGTGCCGGGGCTGCGGGGGGCGCGGCACGGTCGTCGGCCGACCGGGCTCCGCGGGTCGCGCGACGGACGGGGCCGGGAGCGCGGGCTTCCGACTCGGCGTCGTCCGGTGCGGCCACGGCCTCGTCCGGTGCGGCGGCTGGGTCCGGTGCGGCCTCGCCCGGTCCGGTTCCGGCCGGTGCGGAGTCCGTGGTGGCGCGTCCGGGAAGTGCCGGCGCCACCGGCGGCGGAGGTACGGGCGACGCTCCGCGCGAGCGCGGTCTGACGTCCGGGTCCTCGCCCGCCGTGCTCTCCGCCCGGACGTCCTCAGCGCCTCACGCCGTCCAGCGGGAGGCGGAGCCGGGCACCGGACCGGTCGTGCCGCCCGTCGACGCCGGCCGTGGGGCGACCCTGCCGGAGATCCCGCTGGTGCGGCGTGTGGTACCGGTCCCGAGCGTCGCCTCCGACGGTGTCCCGGTCCGGCCCGCAGCCGACGGCCCTGCCCCGCGGACTCGGTCCGGTGCGCCCCGGACGGACTCCGCGCGTGTGTCCCGGTCCCCCTCCGGTACCGGTGGGCGTGCGCCGCGGAGCGCGGACGGCCCGGACGCCGCCGCCGCGCCCCGTCCCTCCG
Organism: Streptomyces fragilis; assembly: GCF_003112515.1. Classification (GTDB taxonomy): domain Bacteria; phylum Actinomycetota; class Actinomycetes; order Streptomycetales; family Streptomycetaceae; genus Streptomyces; species Streptomyces fragilis. The sequence continues at coordinate 1,198,992 of NZ_BEVZ01000002.1, forward strand.
TCCGGCTCCACCCGGCCGGGCCCTCCCTGACCGTCGCCCGGCGCCCGGCCGGACCGGTGCGCCGCGTGCCCGCCCTGCGGCCCGTCACCCTCCCGGACGCCGGCACCCGCACCGCCACGACCGCGCCGGCCGGGCCGGAAGCGCGCCCGGCCACCCCGGTGCGGGGCGCGGTCAACCGCGCGCCGCTCGGCGCGCCGCTCAGTGAACTCCCGCCCACCGCAGTGCCGTTGGCCCAGAATGCCGCCGTCCCGCCGCCCGTCCCCGGCGGCCGGGGCGTGTCCGGTCCCGCGCTGCCCGTCGTCCAGCGCCGCGCGGACGGCGCGAGCGGTGGCGAGGGCTCCTCGCCCAGCAGTGGCCCCAGCAGTGGGCCCAGGAGTGGGGGGACGGACACGCCGGCCCGCGGCGGCCTCCCGGACGGCGCCGTCGCACCGCCCGGTACGTCGCACCGGCCTTCGGCCCGCACCGGCGCACGCGCGCGCGGCGGCCTGGGCGCACCGCTGCCCGCGCTGCCGCCGAGCGCCGACGTGACGGGTGCCTCCGCCCCCGGGGCGGTGCCGGGCACGGCACACGGCGGGAGGACGCCCACCGGTCCCGCTTCCCGCCCGACGGCGGCCGCGCCGCTGCTGGGCAGGGGCGGCGTGCAGCGCAGCCTCACGGCCGGCTCCTCGGACCCGAGCACCACGCGGCCCGGCACCGCGCACCAAGGAGAGGGCCCCGCCACGCCCCTGGTCTCGCCGCCTCCGCCCGCCACCGTGACCGGAAGTCCCGTGCAGGCGACCGCCGTCACCGCGCCGGGCCCCGCGCCCGCAGCACAGCGGCAGCACGGCACGGCATCCCCGGGTGGGCCGCGTTCCGTCGCCGGGCAGTCCCACGGAGCCCCGGCCGGCTCGGCGGGCCCGGTCCCGCTCGTCGCCGCCCGGCGGGTGGCCGAGGACGTCCCGCCGGCCCCCGGCGGCGGGGGACGCCGGCCGCCGGGCGTGGTCGGGACGCGGCCGCTCCCCGTGTCGCGCAGCCTCTCCCTGCTCGCCGCCCGCCCGCTCCCGTTGAACACCGGGCTCCCGGAGGGCGCCCTCCCGCCCCCGACCCGGGCGGGCAGCCGACCCGTGGTCGCGGCGCGCTGGGCCACCACCCCGGATGCCGCCGCACCGGTTGCCACCACCCCGGATGCCTCCGCCCGCGCCATGTCGGCCCGGTCTGCCGCCGCTTCGGCCGCGGGCGGGACCGTCCCGGGCCGCACGCCCCTGTCCCACTCCGGTGGCGCACCGCCCACCCCCGCCGGGCCGCCGAACCTGCGTGCCGCGACCGGCGGTCCCGCACCGGTCGGCGCGGCTGCGCGGTCCACCGGTGGCCCGGCCCCCGTCCAGCGCGTCCCCGTCGTACGACCCGCGCCGCCCTCCTCCGGGGCCCCCGGGCCCGGTGCGCCCGCGCCGTCCGCCGCCGTACCGGCGCGGACCCTGCCGGTGACCGCACCGCAGGCCGCGCCCCCCGCGGGGCTCCCGGCCGCGACGTCGGCGACCCCGGTGCCGGCGGGCGACGTACCTGTCGTCCGCTGGAGGCGCACCGGATCCGACGGCGGCAGCGGCGGCGCGGCCCCCGCCGTCCAGCGCACCGGCCCGGGCATCGGAGCAGGCCCCACCACCGCTGCCGGTAACCGTCCACCACAGGGCGGGCCCGCCAAGGCGGGACCGGCGGGTGGCCGGCCCCGGTCGGCGTCCGCGCCCGTCACGGCGCACACCACGGGCTCCGCCTCCGCCCCCGCCGGCAGCAGGGCCCGCGGTGCCGATCCGGCACAGGATCCCGGCCTCGACCTCGACGACCTGGCGCGCCGCCTGCTCGATCCGGTCGCCCGGTTGCTCCGCGCCGAACTGCGGCGCGGCCGGGAACGCACCGGCCGCCCGCACGACGGACGCCGCTGAGACCACGGCGGCGGCAAGGGCCGCGGCAGGCGCGGTCACGGAACGAACAGGCCCGGTGGAACGGAACAGGGCCAGGAAGCGGACGAGGTCAGGGAACGGATGGCGGACGGATGACGGACAGCATCTTCGCGACGAGCGTGTTCTTCCGGCTCGCGATCGGCGGTGACGACCTGGGCGCGTTCCACACCTGCTCCGGCATGGGCGCCGAGGTCGAGATGGAGAGCTACGCCGAGGGCGGCAACAACGGCTTCACCTGGCACCTGCCCGGACGCGTCACCTGGTCGAACATCACCCTCACCCGGCCGGTCACCGCCGACTCGGCGAAGATCGGGCGCTGGCTCGACGAGACGCTGAAGCGGGTGGAGCCCAAGGACGGCGAGATCGTGGCCCTGAGGCCGGACCTGACCCCGATCGTGAGCTGGCAGGTGTTCGGGATCGTCCCGGTGCGCTGGCAGGGGCCGTCCTTCGACCCCTCGAACCCGGCGGCGGCCGTCGAAAGCCTGGAGATCGCCCACGAAGGCCTGCGCTGGTCCTGACACGACCACCCGCCGGCCCGCCGCACCCCGCCCGCCCCACCCACCACCCACCCGCCGCACGGAAAGGAGGCACCGGATGTCCCCAGCGGTCCGCTCCAGCAGGGCCAGGGCCCAGCTGACGCTGAAGGAGCCCCCGGCCTCGGTCGGCGCCAAGCCGGGCGGCACGATCGCGCGGCTCGACCTGCAGTTCAACCCCTCCACCCTGGAACTGCGCAAGAGCACCGAGTGGCGGCGCTCCCCGTCCCGGATGGCGGAGCAGTCGGCGCTGCCCGAGTTCGTCGGCAGCGGCCCCCGCGAGCTGAGCCTGCAGGTGTTCCTGGACGCCACCGCCACCCACGACAACTCCGTAGAACAGGCGGTGGAAAAGCTGATGAAGGCGTGCGTGCCGACCCCGGCCAGCCTGGGCCGGAAGAAGCCCGCCAGCCCGTGGGTGCGGTTCGAGTGGGGGAGCGCGCGGACCACCTCGTTCGACGGGGTCCTCACCAGCCTCTCGGTGAGCTACACGCTGTTCGACGTGGACGGCAAGCCGCTGCGGGCCACCTGCTCCCTGTCCATCGAGGAGGCGAGCGTCGACCCGCCGGGCCAGAACCCGACGTCGGGCGCGCGCACGGCCCGCAGCACGCACACCGTGGTGGCCGGCGACAGCCTTGCCCTGCTGGCCTGGCGGGAGTACGGGGACGCGACGGCCTGGCGGGTCATCGCGGAGGCGAACGGAATCGACGACCCGATGGCGCTGGCGCCCGGCACCCAACTGGTGGTGCCGGGCCTGCGCGACGCGGGCGGTGAGGAGGAACGGTGAGCCCATCCGGAGCACAGGGCGGCCGGTCGTTCGCGGCGGACCCGGTCATCGAGACGCCCGGCGAACTGCCGCCCGTCTGGGCCGCCCAGCTGGTGAGCTGCGTGGTGGACGAGAACGTGGGGCTGCCCGACGCGGCACAGCTCACCTTCCGCGACCCCGACCACGAGTTCCTGCGGGCCGTCGGCATCACCATCGGCACCCCGCTCAGGGTCTCGGTGGTGACCGTGTCGGGACAGGCCCGTGAACGGCTCTTCGACGGCGAGGTGACCGCCCTCGAGGTGGACCGGGACCGCACGGGCTCGTTCACGGTGGTGCGCGCCTTCTCCAAGGCCCACCGCCTCCAGCGGGGCCGCAAGGTGGTCGCCTACCGGAACATGACCGCGGCGGCGATCGTCCGCAAGGTGGCCGCCGGGGCCGGGCTGGCCTGCGGGACCGTGGAGGCGGCGCCGGTCACCTACCGGCAGCTCTCCCAGGCGAACGTGTCCGACTGGGACTTCCTCCAGCACCTGGCGGCCGAGAGCGGCGCGCAGGTCCGCGTCGACGAGAAGGGCCTGCTCCAGTTCACCAAGCCGCGCAAGGCGTCCGGGGCGCCCGCGCCGTCGACCTCGGCCGCCCGGAACCCGATGGTGCTGGAGTACGGCCGCAACCTGCTGGCGCTGCGCGCCTCGCTGTCGGCCGCGGACGGTGCCGCGCAGGTGGAGGTGCGCGGCTGGGACGTGACCACGAAGCGGCCGCTGGTGGCCCGGCAGCCGTCGGTGGACAGCGACACGGTGGTGCCGGGCCTGAGCCCGGCGTTCGCGGCCCGGTTCGGCAGGTCGTCGAAGCTGACGGTCACCGACACCCCGTACCGCACCCAGGCGGAGACGACGGCGGCGGCCGCCGCCACGGCCGCCCAGGTCAGCGCCGGTTTCGGCGAGCTGGAGGCGGTGGCCGAGGGCAACCCGCGGCTGAGGGCGGGCAAGCCGGTGGCGCTCGGCAACGTCGGGCAGGCGTTCTCGGGCAGGTACACGGCGACGGCCGTCCAGCACGTCCTGGAACCGCACGGCGGATACCGGACGACGGTGTGGGTGAGCGCCAGCCCGGACCGCTCCCTGACCGGCCTGGTCACCGGCGCCAACGCGCCGGGCCGCGGGCCGCGCATGCCGGGACTCGCGATCGGCGTGGTGACGGACGTCCGCGAGCCGGGCGGCGCCGAGACCGGTGCCGTGAAGCTGCGCTTCCCCTGGCTGGACGACACGTACACCACCGACTGGGTGCGCACCGTGCAGTGGGGCGGCAAGGGTGGCGGAGGCGTGGTGAGTCCCGAGGTCAACGACGAGGTGCTGGTGGGCTTCGAACAGGGCCTGCTGGACAGTCCGTACGTCATCGGAGGCCTCTACAACGGGGTCGACAAGCCGTCACCGCACGACGTCCCGCTGGTCGACGGGACCACCGGCAAGGTCAACCGCCGTTCCTTCGTGTCGCGTTCGGGGCACCGGGTGGAGCTGCTGGATGCCCGGGCGCCAGGCCCCTCCGGTCTCCGGCTCACCACCGGGGACGGGCGTCTCGAGGTCTTCCTGGACGACCGGCGCGACCGGATCGAGCTCACGGTCTTCGCCAAGGGCCGGCGGCCCCTCACCTCCGTCCTGCTCGACAAGCAGGGCATCACCCTGGACGCGGGGCGCGGCAACGTGAGCGTGTCGGGCCGCAACGTGGACATCCAGGGCCGGGTCGGGGTGAAGGTCGGCGGCCGCTCGGTGAACGTCACCGGCAGCCAGGACGTCACCGTCGACGGCGGCCTGCTGGGCATCCTGAAGGCGAAGCTCATCCGCATCAACTGACCATGTCACGCACCCTGTCGACCCGTTCCCGTCCAGACCCCCGACGCCGACGCCCGAGGAGCAACGCATGCCGGCCGCAGCCCGAACCGGTGACCCCACCGCCCACGGCGGGGTGATCGCCACGCCGCCGCCCGCCGCCGCCGCGACCGTGGCCCGCGTGCTGATCGGCGGCCGGCCCGCCGCCGTCGTGGGCAGCCTCCACACCTGTCCCGTACCGCCGCACGCGGCCACGGGCCCGGCCAACGTGATCCTGCCCAACCCGGTCGCCGCCACCGTGCTGATCGGCGGCCTGCCCGCCGCGCGGGCGCGCGACCGGACCGTGTGCGGCGCGGTGATCCTGACCGGCGCCCCGAACGTCCTGATCGGGGGAGTGTGATGAGCGAACGGTTCATCGGACGCGGCTGGGCCTTCCCGCTGCGGGTCGGGCCGACCGGCGGCATCGCCCTGGTCGACCGCGGCCGGGAGATCGAGGAGGCGATCCGCCTGGTGCTCGGCACCGCACCGGGCGAGCGCCCGATGCGCCCCGAGTTCGGCTGCGGCATCCACGACTACGTCTTCGCCCCCGGCGACGGCGCCACCGCCGGACGCATCGCCCAGCAGGTGCGTGAGGCCCTCGAACGCTGGGAGCCGCGCATCACGGTGGACGACGTGGTGGTCGCCTTCGACGCCGTCGAGGACGGCACCCTCTACATCGACGTGCGCTACACCGTGCGGTCCACCAACGACCGCCGCAACCTGGTCTTTCCCTTCTACACGATCCCCTCCGAGGAGGGGGCCGAGGAATTGGTCGCCGACTGATGGCCCTGCCCTCCCCGAACCTGGACGACCGGCGCTTCCAGCAACTCGTCGACGAGGCGAAGCGGTACGTGCAGCAGCGCGCCCCGGAATGGACCGACCACAACGTCTCCGACCCGGGCGTCACCCTGATCGAGACGTTCGCGTACCTGGTGGACCAGCTGCTGTACCGGCTGAACCGGGTGCCGGACAAGAACTACATCGCCTTCCTCGACCTGCTCGGCATCCGCCTCTTCCCGCCGGCCGCGGCCGTGGCCGACGTCGACTTCTGGCTCTCGGCGCCGCAGCCCGACACGGTGACGCTGCCCGCGGGCACCGAGGTGACCACCGCACCCGGTGAGGCGGAGGAGTCCGTGGTCTTCACGACCACGGGGGACCTGCACATCCTGCCCAGCGAGCTGACCCGCCTGGTGACCGCCCACCGCGGCGGTGAGCAGACCGACCGGACCGGGACGCTCGCCGAAGGACGCGACATCCCCTGCTTCCAGGCCGCGCCGGAGCCGGGCGACGCCCTGCTGTTCGGCCTGCCGACGGCGGTGCCCGGCTGCATCGTCGCAGTGCGCCTGGACAGCCGGGTGGAGGGCGTCGGCGTCGACCCGCGTCAGCCGCCGCTCGCCTGGGAGGCGTGGGACGGCGGCGGCTGGCGGGCCTGCGAGACCGGCCCGGACACCACCGGAGGGCTGAACAGACCCGGCGAGGTCGTCGTGTACGTGCCCGCCGGCCACACGGCGTCGGTGATCGGCGGCACCCGGGCGGGCTGGCTGCGCTGCCGCGTCACCGAGGCCGAGCCGGGCCAGCCGTTCTACTCGGAGTCGCCCACGGTGCGCGAGGCGGCGGTGTTCACCGTGGGCGGCACCATGTCCGTCGAACACGCCGAGACCGTGACCGACGTGCCGCTCGGCACCTCCGAGGGGGTCGCCGGACAGTCGTTCCGGCTCGGCCGCCCGCCCGTCCTGCTCGACGGCGAGCCGCCCGTGGTGGAGGTGTCCACGGACGAGGGCTGGCAACGCTGGGACGTGGTCGAGCACTTCGGCCGCTCGGGTCCCGACGACCGGCACGTGCGGGTGGACGCCACCGCCGGGGAGTTCGGCTTCCCGCCGGTGCTGCGCGAGCCGGACGGCACGCTGCGGCAGTGCGGCGCCGTCCCGCCCAAGGGAGCCCAGGTGCGGGTGGCCCGCTACCGCACCGGCGGCGGCCCCGAGGGCAACGTCGCCCGTGGCGCCATCTCCGTGCTGCGCTCCTCCGTCCCGTACGTCGCCCGGGTCGTCAACCGGGAGGCGGCGCGCGGCGGCGTCGCGGGGGAGACCGTGGAGAACGCCGGACTGCGCGCGCCGCGGGCGCTGCGGACGCAGGAGCGGGCGGTGACCGCCGAGGACTACGAGGTCATCAGCCGTCAGGCGGCGCCCTCGGCGCGCCGCGTCCGCTGCCTGCCCGCCGAGGACACAGCGGGCGCGGTCCGGGTCCTGGTGGTGCCGGACGCGGTGGCCGACGAGGGCGACGACCGGCTCCGCTTCGAGCAGCTGATCCCCTCCGACCAGGTCCTGCGGGCGATCACCGAGAGCCTCGACGAGCGGCGCCTGATCGGCACCCGCCTGGTGGTCGAACCGCCGGTCTACCAGGGCGTCACCGTGGTCGCGCGGCTCACTGCGGCGCCGGGCGACGTCGACCGGGTGCGCGAGGCGTCGCTCGACGCCCTGTTCCGGCACCTCAACCCGCTGCACGGCGGCCTGGACGGCACCGGGTGGCCGTTCGGACGGCCGGTGCAGTACGGCGAGGTCTTCGGCGTGCTGCAGCGCGCCGCGGGCGACGCCCTCGTGGAGGACATCCGGCTCTTCCCCGCCGACCCGATCACCGGCCGGCGCGGCACGCCGACGGACCGCATCGACGTCGCCGAGGGCGCGCTGGTCTTCTCCTACCAGCACCAGGTGGTCGTCACCTCCTCCCGGCCGGAGGCGGGAGCATGAGCCGCGCCGCCGTCCCCGGCCTGCCGAGCCGGTACCCGATCGGCGCCCAGCTGCCCGCCCTGTACGCCGACGACGACTTCGCGCAGCGGTTCACGGCCGGCCTCGACACCGTGCTCGCCCCGGTGTTCGCGACCCTGGACAACCTGGCCGCCTACCTCGACCCCCAGGTGGCCCCGGACGACTTCCTGGCCTGGCTGGCGTCCTGGGTCGGTGTCGTCGACGACCCGCGGCGGCCACTGCAACTGCGGCGTGAGGCGGTGTCCCGCGCCGTGGAGCTGCACCGGTGGCGCGGTACGGCGCGCGGGCTGGTCGAGGGCCTGCGGCTCGCGCTGGGCGTGGACGCCGAGGTGACCGGGGGCGGCGGCGCGGCCTGGTCCGCGACTCCCGGAGCCGCCCTGCCTGCCCACGAGCCCGCCGGGCCCCTGGTCCGCGTCCGGCCGGGCCGCGACGAGGCACGGATCGACCCGGACCGGGTCCACCGGATCGTCCGGGCCATGTGCCCGGTGCACACCGTCTGCCGGGTGGAGATCCTCCCCGGCCCACCCACCGACGAAGAGAGGTGACGCCCATGCGCGCGTGTCCCTCGTGCGGGGCGCTCAACGGCCCCACGGACGACTTCTGCGGCAACTGCGGCGCCTACCTGGGCTGGTCGGACCCGACGCCTGCCCCGGGCGGGTCCCCCGCGGCGTCGGAACCGCCCACCGCGCCGCCGGAAGCCGTTCCGTCCGCCCCTGTGCCGTCGTCCGCCCCGGGGCCCTCGGCTGCTCCCGAATCCCCGGCGGCCCCTGCGCCGCCGGGGGCGGTCGAGCCGTCCGCGTCCCCTGAGCCGTCGGGGGCGGTCGAGCCGTCAGCCGCTCCTGAGCCGTCCGCCGCCACACCGGCGGACGCGGCCGCGCGGCCTCCCGCACACCCTCCCGCCGCCGGCGACGGCGAGACTCCCAGCCCCCGCACGACTCCCTCCGCCACGCCGCCGCAGCCCTCAGCCTCCCGTCCTGCCGCATCCACCACTGGATCACGGCCCCCGTCCGTCCCGTCTGCCCCCTCCGCGCCGGCGGCCGGCGCCCCCGGCGCGACGACGCCCGATGCTGTTCCACCCGTGGCCCCCGTGGCCCGCGTTGCGCCCGTTGCCCCCGTGCCGCCGCCCATCCGGCCCGTCCGCCCCGCGAAGGCCGTGGCCCCGCGCCCCGCCGTACGCCCGGTGGCGGCGGCGGACGCGGAGGAAGGCGCGCCCTGCCCCGCGTGCGGCGCGCTCAACGCGCCCGGCCGCCGGTTCTGCCGCCGCTGCGCGACGCTGCTGAACCCCGCGGAAAAGCCCGTTCCGTTGCCGTGGTGGCGGACCGTGTGGCCGCTGCGCCGCCGGGTGCGAGCCGGCTCGGGCCGGATGGCACGCCTCCTGGTCGTCCTGGCCGTGGTGTCGGCCCTGTGCGCGGGCGGCTTCCTGCTGCTGCCCGCCGGACGGGCCCTCGTCGAGGACACCCGGGACAAGCTCGGCAAGTCCAAGCCCGTGACCCCCGTGACCGTCGAGGCGGACGCCGAGACGGCCCGGCACCCGGCGACCAACACCACCGACGGGCTGAGCAACCGCTACTGGGGCGCGCCGGCCCCCGGTTCCTCGGTGACCTACACCTTCCGCAAGCCCTTCCGCTTCGTCGACCTGATCGTCACCAACGGCCCGTCCAAGAACCCGGAGTCCTACCCGCGGCAGGCCCGCGCGCTCCGGCTGGACCTGGAGGTGACGACGAAGGACGGTGAGCGGCACCACAAGGAACTCACCCTCAGTGACAAGCCGGGCCCGCAGACCTTCCCCGTCCGCGTCAGCGATACGAAGAAGGTCCGCCTCACCCTGCGTTCACCCGTCGGCCTGACCGAGGGCCGCCACCTCGCCCTGGCGGAGGTGGAGTTCTTCGCCCGAAGCTGATCCCGGCCGTGCGCTGCGGGCCGGGAACGCCTATTCCAGGGCCTGCCTCGGATCGATCGGAATCTCGCGTGCCGTGTTCTCGGCGCGCTGCTCGGCGCCCGACTCCCGTGCCACGGTCCCACAGCACCGGTCGTACTGCTTCTGCCAGTCCGCCATGAACGCGTCGTAACTGGACCGGCCGACCAGCTTCAGGTCCGACTCGTCGTTGTGCCAGACGCCGTTGCTCGTCCAGTTCGCGGAGCCGACGAACACGATCCGGGAGTCGACCGCACCCGCGTAACCGCCGCTGACCATCATGTACTTGTCGTGCGTGTAGTGCAGGGCGTTGCCGTTGGCGTCGGTGCCGCGGGTGGTGTCGTGCACCTCGATGTTCGGCCGGTCCTTCAGGTAGTTCTGCACGCTGCTGTCGACCTGGCCGGCGGTGAGGAGTATGCGGATCCTGACGCCGGTTCGTGCCAGGCTCACCAGCTTCTTCGGCAGCTCCAGATAGTTCCGGTCACCCGGCTGCCCGTGAGAGGTCCACTGGAACATGGCGATGTTGATCGTGGCAGGTGACTCGACGTTGTTCAGGAAGTCGACCCAGGTGTCGCTGCCGGTACGCGCCTTGGGCCACTGGTAGGAGGGTGGGCTCAGTGTCCTGGCGGACCGGCCGCTGGTGGAGTTGTAGTAGTCGGGCGCCAGCGGGCCCGGGCCGTTGAGCGCCCCCCTGGCCATGGCGGTGAAGTAGCGGACGTAGGAGTTGTACAGGTCGACGTTGCCCTTGACGGTGGCGCTGCTGTTCCACGCGGTATGCGCCTGGGCGGGGGTGGGGTTGGCGCTGCTGACGGTCACGGTCCTGTTCGCGTCGCTCCCGCCGCTGAGCATGTAGAACTTCGCGTGCAGGGAGGAGCCGGAATAGTGGGTCAGGCAGCCGCCCGGGCACAGCGCGGCGAAGCTGGAGGCTCGCGGGTCGTTGCCCAACTCGGTGACCATCGACTGCCAGACCGCGTTGTCGCTGTGATGGTCCATCAGTGCCTTGACGACGACGCCGCGCCGGTGCGCGGCGATCAGGGCGTTGGCGAACTCCGGGCCGGGCTGCGTGCTGCCGATCGAGTACATGGCGACGCGTATGGTCTGCCCGCAACCAGCGCTGTTGATCGATTCGATGATCGGGCCCATGACGTTCATCCGGGCGTCGGGGTCCTCCGGGTCGTTGAAGCGAGGTCCGGGGCTCGAGGTGAACGTCCGGGACTCGCAGCTGAGCGGAGTCCTGGCCTTCTTGACCGCCGCGTGTGCCGTTGTCGGCGACAACGCGGTGACGACCAGCGCGGTGATCAACGCGAGCGTTCGCTTCATCCATGGACCTTTCTCCGGGCTTCTCCACGACGGCGAGTCGGGGTGCTTGACGTTCTACCCACAGTTGGCGGTGTTCGCCCCGAACGTCGGGTGGGCGTCGTGCGCGGCCCGGCTCCGCCGAGTGAGGGGGCACTTGCCCCAGGCGGCGGCTCGCCACCGGGTCGTTGACGTGCGGCGGGGGCCCGGATAGGTTCGACTGGAACAATAATTCTAGAGTGGTCGCTCCAGTGCTGGAACCGCGCAGACGTCGGCCACGTCGGCGGCCCGGCCGGACCCACCCCGAGTGCAGGAGCAGGCAGCATGACCGACGTGTCCCCCACAGCCCTCGTGATCGCCGGCAGCAGCGGCATCGGTGCCGCCTCGGCGCGGGAACTGGCCGGCCGCGGGCACCGCGTGGCGGTGCTCGCCCGTGGTGAGGGGGCCGCCGAGTTGGCCGCGGAGCTCGGCGGCCTCGCCCTCCGGGGCGACTACACCGAGGCCGGGGTGATCGAGGCGGCCGTCGCGCAGGTGGTCTCCGCCTGGGGCCGCTTGGACGTGCTGGTCAACAGCGCGGGCCACGGCCCCAAAGGACGGCTCGAGGACCTGACCGAGCAGGACCTCGCCGTCGGATTCGACCTGTACTTCTACAACGTGGTGCGGGCCTGTCGCGCCGCGCTGGCACCGATGCGTGCGCAGGGCGGCGGCAGCATCGTCAACATCTCCTCCGCAAGTCCCGGTGAGCCCTCGCCACGCTTCCCCACGTCGATGGTGGCCCGGGCGGCGATGACGACCTGGACGAAGCTGTGGGCGGACGAGGTCGCCGCGGACGGCATCCGGGTCAACAACGTGCTCCCCGGATACACCGTCGCCGACCCGCACTCCGTTCCGGCCGAGTGGACCTTCGGGATCCCGCTCGGCAGGGCCGCCTCCCACCAGGAGGTGGCCCGGACGGTGGCCTTCGTGGCTTGCGACGCCACGTACACCACCGGGCAGAACCTGCGCGTCGACGGCGGACTCACCCGCGGCGTCTGAGACGCCGGAGCGCCGGAACGCCCGCGCGGCCTCACCTGGCTTGGAAGGGCCGGTGAGGCCGCGCGGGCGTTCGGCCCGGTGCGGGTCGGGGTCAGAGCACCTGAGCGACCTCGAGCAGTCGGGCGACGACGTCGTCGAGTTCCTGGGCCAGGCACTCCGCGGCGATCACGTGGTCGGGGCGGACGACGACCGCGCCGACCGGGCGGGCGTCGAACCATGCCTGCAGGCCCGACTCGCCGCCCAGGTCGCCGACGACGACGACGCCGGCCGCGGCCCGCTTGCCCGCCCACGGCAGTTGCGCCTTCGGCACCACCTGCACCAGCCGCGCGCCGAGCCGGTCGAGCGCGGCGCGCCGCGGGGCCGACAGGAAGGCCGTCGGGTCGTTGTTCCAGGTGAGGACGCGCCAGCCCTGCCCGGTCGCGTCGTCCAGCAGCATCGTGACGCCGTCGGCGTCGGTGGCCGTCGGCTGCGGGAAGATCGTGCCGGCCAGACGCGGCACGTCGCGGGCCGGCAGCGACTTGGACACCGGCAGCGGGGTGTGCACCAGCACGCCCTCGTCGAACTTCGGCTGCGGCTTGAACGCCTGCCGCTTCTGCGCCTCCCGCTCCTCGGGCGTGCGGTTGGCGGCGATCCGGTCGCGCTCGGCGGCCTTGACCGGGTCGTGGTCGGTCATCTCCTTCGCCATGCCGAGGGAGACGGCCACCATCTGCCGTACGTGGCCCAGCCGTTCGGTCTCGTAGGTGTCGAGCAGGCCGTCGTCGGACAGGCCCTTGACGACGGCGGCCAGTTTCCAGCCGAGGTTGAAGGCGTCGCGGATGCCCGAGTTCCAGCCCTGTCCGCCGACGACCGGCATGACGTGGGCGGCGTCGCCGGCGAGGAAGATCCGGCCGTGGCGGAAGCGCCCCGCGACACGGGCGTGGTGGCGGTAGACGCGGCTGCGGATGATGTCCAGCCTGGACGGGTCGGGCACGTGCGGCGCCAGCAGGCCCAGGACGAAGTCCCTGTTCCCGGCGTCGGCCTCGGTCTCGTGCTCGAAGAGGGTGAACTCCCAGCGGCGGATCCCGTGGGGCAGCGCGATGGAGGCGTAGCTGCGGGCCGGGTCCCCGCCGAAGACGGCGTGCGGGGTGCCGATCGGGTCGTTCGCGACGTCGATCACCAGGCCGTCGGTGGGCCGGGTCTCGCCCTCGAAGGAGATGCCCAGACGCTTGCGGGTGGGGGAGGCCCCGCCCTCGGCGGCGACCACGTAACGGGCGCGCAGCGTCTCGCCACCGGCGAGGGTGGCCACCACGCCCCCGGCGTCCTCGGCCAGGTCGGTGACCTCGGCGCCGAAACGGGCGGTCGCGTTGGGGAAGCGGTCCAGTCCCCCGAGCAGCACCCGGTCGACCAGCGGCTGCACGAAGCCGTTCCGGCGCGGCCAGCCGAACTCCCGGGTCGTCGGGTTGACTTCGGACAGGATCGTCCGGTCCCCGTTGACCATGTAGATCTTCTGGTCGGGGATCGTGTGGGGGAGGACCTGGTCGACGAGACCGGCGGTCTGCATGGTGCGCAGCGCCTCGTCGTCGATGCCCACGGCCCGCGGGTAGTCGATGAGTTCGTGCTCCCGCTCGACGACGAGGACGTTCACGCCCTGCTGCCCGAGCAGGTTGGCCAGGGTGAGGCCGACGGGGCCGGCGCCGACGACGAGAACGTCGCACGTGACGGTCATGAGGTGCTCCCAGTGGATCGTGCCGACTCCAGTGCGGCGATGGTGTCCGCGAACGCGCGGTTCAGCAGGACGAGGTCGATGCCGAGTGCGACGTAGTCGACGAGGCCGTCGGCGAGCAGCGCGGCCGTGTGGTCCGGCCGGCCGGAGTAGATGCCGAGGGTGACGCCGTGCGCGGTGGTCACCTCGCGCAGGTGGGCCATCGCCTCGCGGACGGGGCCGTCCTCCCAGTCGCCGCGGCCGGGCAGGCCGAAGGAGACGGCCAGGTCGGCCGGGCCGATGTAGACCGAGTCCAGGCCCTCGGTGGCGATGATCTCCTCGGCGCGGTCGAGGCCTGCCCTGGTCTCGATCTGGGCGACGGCGGACACCGCCCGGTTGCCGGCCGCGGTGTACGAGTCGCCCGGGTCGTCGGCGTCGACCGGGTACAGGGCTGGCCGGGACGGGCCCAGGCTGCGGTTGCCGAGCGGCGGGTACTTGACGGCGGCGACCAGGGCCTCGGCCTGGGACCGGGACTCGACGGTGGGGGCGACGATGCCGCGGGCCCCGCTGTCGAGCAGCCGCAGGATCGGGGACGGATCCAGCGAGCCGACGCGCGCGTACGCGTACGCGTTGTCGCGGGGGATCGAGCGGAGGATCCCGCAGGCCGCCTCGAGCCCGAGTTCGCCGTGCTGGAGGTCGAGGACCACCCCGTCGTACCCGGCGGCCGCGGCCCACTCGGGCAGGGAGAACGAGGGCACCGACTGGTGGTACAGAACGGGACCGCGCCCGCCCAGGGCCGACTGCTTCATCGCGCCGTCCCCTCCCGTCCGGCCAGCCGCGCGGCGTGCGCGGCGGCCGCCCGGCCGCCGAAGACGGGTACGACCTCGCGGCGGGCGAACAGCCAACGGCCGTCGACCCTGCGGTAGCGCTCGCGGAACTCGCCGACGGAGGCGGGCTGCGTCTGCGGCTCGTTGGTGTCGCGGAAGGTGACGTACTGGACGGTGCCCTCGACCTCGTCGCCGTCCCGCACCAGGCGGATCCCGCCGATGTGGTGGCGGCCGACGATGTCGGTCTGCCGGGCCCGTCGTGCGCCCCACTCCTTCATCGCCTCGCGGTCCATGTCGCCCATCGGGCCGACGGAGACGCCGTCCTCGGTGTACAGCTCCCAGGTGGTGTCTGCCCGGTCGTGGTCCAGGCGGTACAGCATCTCGGCGATGAGCTGCTCGATCTCGACGCGGGTGGCCACGTCGACGGGGCGGTGTTCGCGGTGGTCGCTCACGGCCACTCAGCCTTTCGAGTCCGCGGTCGCGACGACGCGACCGAGTCCGGTGATGGTGGCGACGCACTCGACGTCGGCGGGCCACGGCTCGATGAAGCCGATGGACCCGGACAGCAGCACTTCGCCGGCCCGCAGCGGCTCGCCCGTGCCGATGGCGGTCCCGGCGAGCCAGACGATGGCGTTGACCGGGTCGCCGAGCACGTTGCTGCCGACGCCGCGGGTGATCTCCTTGCCGGCGCCGGTGATGACCAGTTCGGCCTGGGCCAGGTCGACCTCGCCGTAGGCGTGCCGTTCCTCGCCGAGGACGACGCCGCTGCAGCCGGCGTTGTCGGCGATGGTGTCGACGATCTGCCCGACCGACCCGCCGTAGCGGAAGTCGACCACCTCGAACGCGGGGGTCACGTAGTCGACGGCCGCCTCGACGCACTCGCGGGTGGCCTCGAGGACGTCGCTCCTGAGGACGAAGGCGACCTCGGCCTCGATGAGCAGGTTGTTGTACCGCGACAGCGGCAGGCGGACGCCCGAGGCGTGCACCATGTCGTCGTGGATGATCCCGTAGTCGGGCTCGTCGATGCCGACGCGCTGCTGGACGAGGGCGTTGGTCAGCCCGACCTTGCGGCCGACCCGCCGGACGCCCAGCTCCCGCTCGCGCAGCGCGGCGAACTCGGCGGAGATCGCGTAGGCGGCACCGAGGTCGCGCTCGGGGAGCCGGGGACTCACGTACGGCACGGTGCGGACGTCGCGCTGTGCCTCGAACAACTCGCGCGCGATCCGGGCGACGGTCTCCTGGTCGACGCTCACCGGTTCTCCCCTCCTCGGTCGGGTTCGTTCGCGGCGTGCCGGCTCAGGAAGGCGACCGCCGCGGCGTTGAACTCGGCCGCGCCCTCCCACTGGGGCCAGTGCGCCGCGCCGCGGATCAGCAGGTACTCGCCGTCCGGGATGAGGGAGCACAGGCGTGCGCCCTCGGCCTCGTCGCCGGTCGGCTCGTTGTCGGTCCACACCATGAGGGCGGGGACGGGGACGGCCGCGAAGTCGTCGTCGGTCACCTGGTTGCGACGGCGCCGCTCGGGCTCGCGCAGGGCGGACACGTGGGCCATGCTGAAGCCCGCGCGGGAGTAGACGGCCTGGCGGACGCGGACGAGTTCGTCGGTGATGTTCTCCGGGTCGTGGATGACGACCTGCAGCCGCCTGCGCACGTTCTCGAACGTCGGTTCGTCGACCGCCCGGGCGCTGACCGACTGCGTCCGGTCCATCCGGGACTCCCCGACGATCCGGCCGCCCGGGGCCGAAAGGATCACCGTGCGGAGCCTCTCGGGGTGCCTGGGCGCGAACTTCAGCGCGAGCCAGCCGCCGAGGGACTCGCCCGCCAGGTGCACGCGCCGCAGCTCCAGGGCGTCGAGGAGGGCGAGCAGGTGTTCCTCGTAGTCGCGGATCTCCAGCGGGTGGTCGGCGAGCGAGGTGTACCCGTGGCCCGGGTAGTCGTAGCCGACGACCCGGAAGCCGGCCTGAACGAAGGCGCGGACGTTCTGCGTCCACGCCTCGATGTGGCCGCTGGTGCCGCTGGCGAGCACGACGGTCTGCGCGTCGGGGTGCGCCCCGGGGAAGTCGAGGACCCGGGTGCGGTAACCGCCCGCGTCCACGTACCGCAGGGTGTGCTCGAGGTCCGCGATCTCCTCCCAGAGGGTCGCGAGGCGGGTTTCCCTCACGGGGCTCACGCGGTCACCGCCGCCTGGATCGCGAATCCCGCGCCCCACGTCTCCACCGGCCAGTAGCGGTCGACGGCGAAACGGTAGGGGCCGGCGGTCGACAGGGCGGCGTAGGCGGCGATCCAGCTGCGCATCTCGTGCGCGGCCGAGCCGCCCTCGGCCATGAACCAGCCGTTCTCCCAGCCGTCGACCACGGAGAGGTCACCGGAGCGGAGCACGTCGAGGACGAGGGTGTCCCACTCCTCGTTCAGCGGGTCGCTGGGCGCCTTGCCGTCGGCGATGGCCTGGATGCCCTTGACGATCATCTGCTCGCGCTCGTGGCGCTCCTCGGGCGAGGGCGCGTACGAGACGAGCCGCTCGTGGACGGTGCCGGGGGCGCCGTCCCAGCGCGGGATGGGCGGGCTGTGGGAGATGCCGCCGGAGGCGAGGAACAGAATCTTCTTGTCCATCGTCCCGGCGGCCAGGCCGAACGCCTCGCCCATCAGCCGCACCCGTCGCATCGGGGAGAGCGGCAGGCCGATCGCGTTCACGAACACCGGCACGATCGGCTGGCTGAAACCCTTGCCGAAGACGAAGTCCAGCGGCTGGACGATGCCGTGGTCGACCGTCATCCGCTCGCTGCGGCCGATGTCGACGCCCTTCGCCAGCACGGCCGCGTGGAACGCGCGGGCGGCGTCACCGTCGACGGGCAGCGGCCCGGAGGTGGTGCCGTAGTCGCCGACCCCCTCGGCGACGGCGCCTATCACCCAGGGAGTGATCAGGGAGTAGAGCTGGCCGTTGAAGTGATCGGGCCCGAACACCACGACCAGGTCGGGGTCGTACTCGGTGACGAATTCCCTGACCTCGTCGATGGCTGCATTGATCTCGGCGAACGTCTCCCCGCCCGGGTCGACGTTGCCGAAGGACGGCGCGTGGGAGAGCGCTGCGACGGCCAGCGGCATGGCGGATCTTCCTTCTGGGAGTGCTTTTTCGGTACGTGTGGGCCGGGCGCCTACGCGGAGGCGCCGGCGAGCCCGGGCTGCGGCTCGGCGGCCGGCGCGTTCTCGGAGCGCCGCAGGCCCACGTGCAGGGCCACGACGCAGATTCCGGCGACGAGCATCGGCAGCGCGAAGACGGTGAAGGCCGCCCCCATGCCCAGCCCGGCGTCGAAGGCCGCGCCGCCGACGATCGGCGCCGCGATGCCGCCGAACCGGCCGACGCCGATGACCACGCCGAAGCCGGTCGAGCGGGCCAGCGTCGGGTACAGCGCCGGGACGATCGCGTAGAAGGCCGCGGTGCCCGCGCAGACGAAGAACGAGGCCAGGAAGAGCGTCCACCAGGCGGTCGGCATCCCCGGGCCGGCCAGGCCGAACAGCGCCAGAGTGACGGTGGCCAGGACCAGGAAGACCGGGGTGAGGAGACGGACGTCGAACCGGTTGCCCAGGAAGCCGAAGAGCACGTTGCCGGCGATGCCGCCGATGCTGAACGCGGCGACCATCTGCGGGGCGAGCGCCGGGTCGTGGTTGGCGGACGCGACGGCGCTGGGCGCCCAGTTCGTCATGAAGTAGAAGCTGAGCATGTACGCCAGGTAGCCGACGATCATCAGCAGCGTCCACAGGCCGGTGCGGCCGGTGAACACGGTGCGCAGCGAGCCGTTGGCCTTGACGCCCGCGGAGTCCGACTCCGGGAGCGCGTCGAGCGCGGGGCGGCGCATCTTCGTGAGGAGTGCGTTGAGGCGCTGCAGGGAGTCCGCGCGGCGGCCCTCGGAGAGCCAGGCGAGCGACTCGGGGAGGAACACGAAGGTGGCCACGGCGGCGAGCGCACTCAGGACGAAGCCGACCCACCAGCCGAACTGCCAGCCGCGCTCACCGAGCATCGGGCCCACGATCACTGAGCCGAGCAGTCCACCGATGTTGATCGCCGCCGCGTAGACGGCCATCACCAGCGCGTACACGCGCTTGCCGGTGTACTCCGCGAGGATGACGCCGACGACGGCGACCAGGGCGCCGATGCCGACGCCGGTGACGATCCGGCTGACCACGAGGGGCCAGGTGCCGGTTTCGGGGGTCGCGAACGGGCCGATGAACATGCCCAGCGCGATCGTCGTCGTGGAGATGACGCCCATCCTGCGCCGGCCGATGCGGTCGGCGAGCGGCGCGACGACGATCGAGCCCATCAGCATGCCGATCAGGGCGCCGGACATGACCAGCCCGAGTTCGGCCTTGGACACCCCAAAGCCCTCCTCGATGTACGGCGCGGCGAACGACGTGAGGGCGACGTCGTAGCCGTCGAGCACGACCAGGCCGATGGCGACGAGGACGGCGCGGATCTGCAGGCCGCTCATTCTTTCGTGAGCGATGTGGTCGGTGATCCTCATGGAGGTCTCCCTGTCTCGGGAACGAGGGATCGAGCGGTCCGTGCCAGGGCAGCGGCCCGCCAGGAGGGGGCCGCGCACGGGTCGCGTTCCGTCGGCGGCTCTAGAAGCGACGTTCTAGAATGGTCATTACGATGACGAGCGTCTCGCGCTGATGTCAAGGGATGGCGTGGATTTGGTAGAACAGCAGTCCGCACAGTTCCGCAGATCAGCGAGGGGACCGATGGCCGCGAGGCGCAAGACCCACCAGGCGTCCGAGATGTCGAAGCGGGCGATCCTCGAGGCCGTGCTCGCGCGTGCGGTCGAGGCCGGGTACGAGGGGACGACCATGGCCGACGTCGCCCGCGCGTCCGGCCTGCCGATCGGGTCCGTGTACTGGCACTTCCAGAACAAGGAGCAGCTCTTCGTCGAACTGCTCGACCACTGCTTCGACGTCTGGCGGCGGACCCATGCCTCCGCGGGTGACATACGCGAACTGCTGCGGCGCAGCATCAGCGACTCCGCGGCCGCTTCGGCGAGTCTCACCGACCCGGCTGCGGCGTTCTGGAGCATCGGACTCGTCTTCGCCTTCGAGCGGAGGCTGGAGGACAACCTCGCCCGGCAGCGGTACCTCGCCATCCGCCGGGAGATGTTCCAGTTCATGGCGTCCCGGCTGCGCGACTCCTACACGGACGTGCCGGACGAGGTCGCGGAAGAACTGGCCCACGACATGGCCGTCATGGGGCGGGCACTCACCGACGGCTTCCGGGTGGCAGCGGCCGCGGGCGACGACACCGATTTCGCGCGGTACGCCGAGCTGGCGGCCGACGCGCTCGAGTCCCTGGTCTCCGCCCGCCTGCGGAGCCGGACCGGGGGCGCGACGGACCAGGGGCCGGGCCGGCCCGCCCGCTCACTTCCGCGGGGAGAAGCGGGGTGAGGAACCGTGCTCGTGTGGGGCAGAGCCCGGACCTTGAGCGGGAGTCCGGGCCCGGCCCTGCTCCTCAGCAGCCGGAAGCGGTCACCGTGAACGGTGCAACGTCGATGTCGACGTTGCTCGCGTCGTTGTCGTACACCTCGACGTGGATGTCGTGGAGGGTCAGGCTGTAGACGCCGTTGCCGCGGCAGGCGTAGAAGTCCACGTACGTGTTTCCGCCACTGTCCGCGGCGACGTTGAAGGCGCGGTCCTCGGTCCACGCCTCGACGCCGTCCTTCTTCAGGGTGAGCTTCGACGTCACCCGGCACGGCTTGGAGTCCCAGAACCCACCCGAACCCCGGTTGCCCGAACACCTGGCCCACACGGTGTCCGTCGGCTCGTTCGGCCAGACCTTCCCACCGACAAGGTGCTTGTCGCGCTGGGTGAAGCAGACCTCCATCTTCACCCAGCCCCCTCCGTTCCTCGTGTACGCCTCGACGGTTTTGCAGCCCTTGGGCGGCGTCGGGGCCGCTGCCGGTGCAGCGCCCGCGACGGCCGACGGGAGGAGAGCTGCGATGGCCGCGCAGGCCACCAGCCATGAGCCACGCTTCATGATCCTCATGTTCGGCACAACGATCACCCTCGCCGTCCGACACGGCTGGTACACCACACACGCGACGATGCGATTGCCGCACTTGTCGGCGATCCTCAGTGGTTCTGCGCGCGCGGTCGACCGGGCCGGGTCCACTTGTGGGCCTCGCCGAGCGGACCTCACGTGGCTGGAGTCAATCACCGCCCGGGAGCAGTCCCGCGCTCCGACGGCGGCTCAGGCGCAGGTCCGTCAGGGCGATGGTGACGGCCGAGGCGACCACGACCGCGTTGAGGCACAGGGCGAGGCGCGGGCCGATGCCGACCAGGGTGCCCGCCAACGCGGTGCCGGCCGATCCCGCGGCCATCTTCAGCCCGGCCATGGTCATGAACACCTGCGCCCGGGCGTTGGGCGGGGAGTGCACCGACCGCACGGCCAGGGTGGCGGTGAACAGGACGGCGCTCGTCGCTCCCGCCAGCGCGAAGGCCGCCAGAGCGAGCCCGTAGCCGGGCGCCAGTGCGCAGAGGCCGACGGCCACGGCGTTCGCGGCGATCAGCCGCAGCACCCAGCGCTCCGGTTCCCCGGTGAGGGGGAACACGCCGGTCGCCAACGCGCCGCAGAGGTTGCCGACCCCGTAGGCGGCGCCGAGGGCGGCGCCCGCCCCCGCCGATCCCTGCAGGTCGCGGCCCAGGACCACCGCGATCACCATCACGCCGCCGGTGCTGACCGCAGTGATCATCGTGGCGATCATGACGCGGCGCAGCGGGCCCCGCCGCACGATCACGCGCAGGGTCTCCCGCACGGGCATCGACCGCTGCCTCTCGGCGGCCGACCGGTGCTCCTTCGGCAGCGCGACCATCAGCAGGCCGCCCACCACCCCGGCCCCGCCCAACGCGACGACCGCGGTCAGCGCCCCGGACAGGGCGGTGACCGCGGCCACCACGGCCGGGCCGATGATGTTGCTGGTCCCGTACGTCGCCGAGTCCCACCCCTCGGCCCGGCGCTGCGCGCGGGCGTCCTCTCCGACGATCAGCGCGAGCCGGCTGCTGAGGCCTCCTGTCATCAGCGGATCGCACAGACCGCCGACGACGACGAGCAGCCCGACCAGGAGGACGGGCGCGCGGCCCAGTGTCAGGCCGGTCCCGGCGAGCATCAGTCCGAAGACGGCGAACGCGGTCGCCAGCCGCATCCTCGGGTCGCGGGCCTCCTCCAGCCACCGCGCCATCCACGGCCCGGCGACGTTGGGCAGTGTGAGCAGGGCCGCGAGGACGCCGCCGAGGGCGGCCCCGCCGTGGCCGGGCGACGCCAGCGCCAGTGCGACGAGCGCGACGGGGGCTCCGCCGCTCGCCGAGCGCACGAGGGTCGCCGCGGTGAGGTACACGGCGAGCGAGAGGCCCCGCCGCGGCCGTAACGCCTTGCGGGCGTCCTGTTTCCGCGCCGTCGGCGGGCCGCCGTGCCGGTCGGTATCGGGCGTCACGGGAGCCGGTTCCTGCGCCTGCGGCACAGCTGCCCGTTCCTTCGACAGGGTGACCTGGTCCCGTCCCTTCGGCATGGTGACCGGGGCGGTCGCCCGCAGGGTGCCGGGCGTCCCCTCGCCGTCGTGGGGGCGCCTGGGGCGGTCGGGCATGTCGTCTCCGTCTCGCGAGGTCCGGGCGCGGTGTCCGGACGGGCTGTCGCCGTTCGTGCCCGCAGCGGTCCGCCGACCGCCGTCGCCTCGTGCGGCCGAGGCATCGCGGCCCTTCCTCGCCGCACGGCGGCGGCAGTTCGATCCGCAGCGGATGCGGGATGCGGGATGCGGGATGCGGCGGGACATGACAACTGTTCCCTCTGCGCGGATTTCATGCCGCCCGGCACGGACCGCCTACCGCCCCGCCAGTTGCCCACGACCCTTTCCGACGCGGCATCGCGGGGGAGTGGGGCCGCGGGTTCCAGCGATAGGCCTTCGGGAGACGAGGCCCCGGTTCAGCGGCCACCGGCCTCCTGCAGTGCCTTGTGGACGCCGTAAGCCTCGATGAAGGCTTGGATCGGCTGCAGGTTGCTCGAGAACGACTTCGAGCGCCACTTCTCCTTCCTGCCGTCGAGATGGATGAGTTCCACCCAGACGTCAAGGGTCGCGAAGGAACTGGTGGAAGAGGTGGTCGCATCGGCTTTCAGTGCCGCCTCGGCCAGATCGGAGAAGGTGACGACGCTCAACGGCTTGTGATCGTCCTTGTATTCGACGACCACTTCGGGAGTGATCACCAGGAGCGGATCGGGATCGTCCGACGTTCCCCGCAGGAAGCCCGAGACCTTCCCTCGCTTCTTGGTGAACACACGCCAGCCGGAGGGCGCCGGCCCTTCACGCGCGTGCGCGAGGACCGCTCGCGGGTCCGCCATGTCAACTCCTGAGGTTCTACAGTTTTGAGCACGGGCATCGCGCGGCGGACTTCTGCGCTTCCGTAACGCATCCGACGAGGACCTCGCCGGTTCCACCAGGGAACGCGACGCCGGCCTCCGTTTCGGCCCTTTCCGTCCGCGGAGCCGGTGGGCGGCGCGCCGGGCTCTCCGGGGCCCGTCCCCCACGCCCCTCCCTCCATGACGCCACCACCCGCGCACCCTCGCAAGACGTGCCGGCCGGTACGCCCCAGGACGACGGTGGTGCACGCCACCGCCGGGCAGGTATGCCGCGCCGTGCGCACCGCGCACCACACCGAGGCGTGCTTTCAGTCAGGGGCGTCGAGGAGGCTGAGCAGCACGGTGGTGATGGTCGAACGGGCGACGTCCGGGTGGATCGTGCCACGGGCGGCCGCATGGCCGAGGGCGTCCGCGGCGCCTACGAACGCGATCGCCGCTTCCTCGCTGAGGTCTGCACCGCCTTCGGCGGTTCGTATGGCCTGCCGGCAGATGTCCACGTAGCGGCGTTCGGATTCCTGCCGGGCCCGCTCGAGGGCTGGTGTGCCGGCCAGCGCGGCCACCACTCCACTGAGTTCGACGCCCTGGGAGACGACACACGCGACGTGAGCCGCCGCGATCGCCTCGACCCGCTGCCGCAGACCCGGCGGGGTGCGTGCCGTCGCGGCACGCAGGTCGGCGAGGTGCCGCTGGTCGAAGTCCTGGTACAGCGAGAGGAGAAGCTCCGAGCGGGAGGGGAAGTGATCGTAGACGAGGGGCTTGGAGACCCCTGCTCTGCTCGCCAGGTAAGCGAGCGTGAGCGCGTCGGTGCCTTCGGTGGCGATCACGTCGCGGGCAATCGAGACGAGCTGGGCTCGCCGCTCGGTGCTGGAGAGTCGTCGCACGGCCATGCGTAGCAGTCTCTCACCTACCAACCGTAACCTACTACTAGTAACTTACTGATGGTAGGTTTCCTTCGATGAGCTGAGAGAACGGAGCTGTCGATGCACGCCCTGCTGGTCACCGCGAACCCGGACCCCCAGTCGCTGACCCATCACGTGCTGCAAAAGCTCGAGGCGGCACTCCACCCGATGTCGGTCGAGGTCGCCGACCTGTTCCAGGAGGGGTTCAACCCGACGTTCACGCCGGCGGACCGCCGGGCGTACCAAGAGGGTGGCGACCTTCCCGCCGACATCGTCGGTGAGCACCGTCGCCTCGAGCGCGCCACCGATCTCGTCCTGGTCTTCCCCGTGTACTGGTGGTCGATGCCGGCGCTGCTGAAGGGGTGGATGGACCGTGTCTTCGTCAACGGGTGGGCCTTCGAGTACTCCCCGACTGCAGGCCTCCAACCCAAACTGGGGGGACTCACCACACACCTTCTGCCCATCGCCGGTGATGACTCCGGCGCGTACGAGCGCCACGGGTACGCGGAAGCGCTGCGGACGCAGATCGAGCACGGAATCGTTGACTACTGCGGCAGCCGGCGCGGTGCCACGGCCTTCGTCCACGAGTCCGAGCAGGCTTCCTTCGCGGCCACGGCGCAGAGCGTCGACCGCGCGGTGCGCATCATCAGTGGAGCCATCCACGCCCGCTCGCGGACGTTGCCGCAGTGAGGTGCCCCTTCGAGGAAGGGTTCCTCGGAATGTCCTCGAGGCATGGGACCGCGCGCACCCTCTCGCCCCCGGCTCCCAGCCTTCGGTCGGCTTCCGAGGAAGGCGCAGGAGCAGGCGAGAGGGAGGCGCGCCTCGGGGGTCGTGCCGTGTCCCCGTGGTACCTGGTGGCGCAGAGCGGTGAAGGCGTGAACGGCGCCGTCACCGGCCTCAGTCGAGGATGGCCGTCGCCTCCACCTCGACCAGCACGTCGGGTTCGAAGAGGTGATCGACGCCGATGAGGGACGCGGGCGGGAGGGGCATCGTCAGGCCGATCTCCTCGGCGACCTCCTCGACCCCCGCCATGAACGGGCCGATCTTCTCGGGTGCCCAGTCGGTGACGTAGAAGGTCAGGCGCAGGACGTCTGCGAAGGAGGCGCCCGCGCCGCGCAGGCCGCGTGCCGTGCCCCGGAGCGCGTGGGCGACCTGGCCGGCGAGGTCCCCCGGAGCGAGCGGAGTGCCGTCGGCGGCGCGGGCGATCTGTCCGCTGACGTGGACGTGACGGGTGCCCGTCCCCACGGCGACGTGCTCGTACGGGGTGGGCTGCAGCATGCCTTCGGGCGTGAAACGGCGGACGGCCACGGGGTCTCCTCGTGTCGAAACGATAGGTATACCTTTGATACTTGGTGGTCGAAGGACACTTCAAGGAGACCAGGTATCGTGCCGGAAACCGAAGACGGCGGCGCCGAGGGCGAGTTGAGGATCGAGACCGCACATCGCGAGCTGCTCGACCAGGTGCTGGACAAGTGGTCGCTCAGCGTCCTCAACGAACTCTGCGAGCGGCCCTGCCGGTTCAACGACCTGCGCCGCGCCATTCCCGCGGTGACCCAGAAGTCGCTCACCGCGACCCTGCGCCGGCTCGAACGCAACGGCATCGTCGAGCGCGAGGTCATCAGCTCCCGCCCCGTCGCCGTCGAGTACCGCATCACCCCGCTGGGCAAGACCATGCGGCGCCCGGTCGAGGTGCTCCTGGAGTGGGCCGCGACCCACATGCCCGAGATCGAACGGGCCCGCCGCACCTTCGACTTCGACCTCGAGTGAGTGCGACAAGGTGTGACCTGCGCGGCCCCGCGGTCGTCATCGTCGTCCTGGTCGAGCGGAGCGGCTCGCGTTCCCGTCGCAGTTCGCCATCGGCTGTCCACGGCGCGGGGGCGACTCGGGCCGGGCGCGGGCACGCTCGCGGTGGTGGCGGCCGAGGAAGTGCCCTACGTCATCGGCTCGTCAGTGGCACGTCAGGGGTTCTCGGCATCCTGTCGGGGTCTGCCTGGGAGTGGTGGGCAGGACGTCCACGCCGAACGCCTTCGTGTGCCGGCGCGGGGTGAGCGGCATGCGGGGAGAAGTGTCCATGGTGATGAGGAACGACGGATCGCGGGGGCGTGGCCGGAGTTCCGTGCTCGCCCTCGTCCTGCTGCTGACGCTCTCCCTTCTCGGGGCAGGTCTGGCCATCGCCGCGACGGCGCCCGACCCGGCTGCCGGTGAGGCGGGCCGGGGCGTCGAGGTGTCGGCGCTGGCGAGGGCGAAGTCCTCCGGGAAACCGGTGGAGATCGTGGAGAAGCGGACCGAGACGTCCGAGGCGTACGTCAATCCGTCGGGGACGCTGACGGTGACGACGCACCTGTCGCCGGTGCGGGTGCGCCAAGGCGGCAAGTGGGTGGGGATCGACACCGACCTGGTGGCCGACAAGAACGGTGTGCGGCCGAAGGCCGCGGCGGCGGGTATCGAGCTGTCCGACGGCGGGTCGGGTCCGCTGGTGCGGCTGAACGACGACAGGCACGTGCTGGAGTACAGCTGGCCGGGCAAGCTGCCGAAGCCGGAGCTGGACGGCCCGGTGGCCACGTACCCGGAGGTGATGCCCGGGGTGGACCTGAGGGTGGAGGTCGAGGCGGAAGGCTTCCGGCAGATGCTGGTGGTCAAGGACGCCGAGGCCGCGAAGAACCCCGAGTTGCGAACACTCACCTACGGCATCACGTCGAACGGTCTGAAGGTGACCGCCGACGGGAAGCGGGGCGTGAAGGCGGCTGACGCCAAGGGGCGCGTGGTGTTCTCCGGGCCGGTGCCCCGCATGTGGGACAGCGGGAAGGGCGGGAAGAAGAAGCAGGCGTCCATGGAGACGACGGCCACCGCAGGGGGCCGCCTCAAGGTGGTCCCCGACCAGGAGCTGCTGACCGGCACCGACACCACCTACCCGGTCTACGTGGGCCCGTCGTTCAGTGCGCAGCCGCCCGGTGCGTACGTGGTGTACGACAACGGGCAAACGCGGTGGGACACCTACGCCTTCGAGGTGGGGACCACAACGTACTCGAACAACAAGTACGGGCGTATCCGCTCGTTCTTCCAGGTGAACGTGCCCTATCTGGCCGGGCGGCAGGTGCTGAAGGCGTCCATGTCCCTCGAGGACAGCACGGTCGGCTATGAGGACTGTTCCCTCTTCCCCGTGGAACTGTGGGAGACGGGCCCGGCCGGCGCCACGACGACGTGGAACAACCAGCCGGTGTGGAAGACGAAGAACTCCTCCTTCGCCTGCCCATGGGGCAGCCGGATGTCCCTCGACGCGACGAGCGCGGCGCAGGCCGCCTCCCAGAGAGGCACGAACCTGGTGGACCTGGGAGTGCGGACCTCCCTCACCGGAGAGAGCGCCAAAGCCGAAGGATGGCGGTACTTCCTCCTGGAGCAGGCGAAGTTCACCGTGGAGATCAAGAACAACGGCGAGTGCTGGTTGTTCTCGGACGTGTCCCACAAGGATCCCGACGGCGTCTCGTTCACCAAGGACGTGAACTGCGACAGTCTGGCGACCGTCGTGAAGGCCGAGCCGTACGCCGCGGCGCAGACGACCGGGGAGCTGCTGGCGGGCCCGCACAGTTTCGTGTGCTGGCGCAGCGGTGACAGGAACGGCGCGGGCAATCGCATCTGGTACTACGTCAAGGGCGATACCGCGTCGGGGTGGACGGGCTGGCAGGGCTGGGGTTTCGTGCCGGCCGACAAGGTCGTGGGTGTGGGCGCGGAGCCCTTCCCCGGACTGCCGGCCTGCGACGTCCACCACGTCACGCCTGGCATCACCCCGCCGCAGGACTTCACCTCCGACGGAATCTCCGATGTCGTGGCCCTTGAGGCGGACGGTGACCTCGCCCTCTTCCCCGGCCTCGGCAACGGCACCCTGGGCAGCAAGCGGATGCTGTGGTCCGACGGCCGCGGTAGCGCGTACACCAACGTCATGGCCGGTGACTTCAACGGGGACGGTCTCGGTGACATCGGGGCCTTCGACGGCTTGCGGGTGTGGTGGTGGGCCGGGAACGGCGACGGCGGGGTCGGTGCGACGGCTCAGCCGCTGATGGACAACCGGAACGACACGCAGGCCTTCTTCGACCCGGGCCTTCGTGATCCGTGCCGGGCCGCCTTCGCAGCCGACCTGAACATGGACGGGAAGACGGACATCGCGGCTGTCTGCGGCTATGGCGACCTCGAGGACGGGGTCACGTCCGGCGACTCCGTCTGGTGGTGGCCCGGTGACGCGGACGGCGGCATCAACGCCACCTTGCCCCCGGCTTCCGGCGACGGCTACGAGTACATCCACATAGGCGCCACGCCGACCGAGTTCTTCCCGGTGGACCTGACCGGTGACGGCCGGATGGACATCGCGAGGATGACCACCCCGACGGTGGTGGTGCTGAACCCGGGGCCGTCCTCGGGGAACCGCCCCTACAACAACTCCTACCTCGCCTGGCCGCCGAGCGGCTTCAGTGGCACGGTCACCAAGGTGTTCGCGGGCGACTTCAACGGCGACCGGTACGGCGACATGGCCGGCGTGGACGGCAGCGGCCAGCTGTGGCAGTGGCCGGGCAAGGGCGACGGCACCCTCGGCACGCCGGCGAGGATGACGTTCGCCACCGACTGGGGTGCCTACACGGACATCTTGTGACCCGGCGCTGACACCGGGGGGCGGGAGGCGGGGGCCGCGGGCCGGCCGGGTATGCGCCGTGACGCGGATGCCCCGGACGGCGAAGGGCCGTGCACGGCCGCCGTGGGCGAGGGGGACCGGTGCACGCAGGCTGCCGCGAGACCGTCCGAGTGCGTACTCGTGCCCGGAGGTAGCCTGTATCGGTGATCGTCTCTCTGCTGTGGCACATCGGACATCGGAATGAAGCCGGTGCGGATCGGGCCACCCTGCACACCGATGGCGACAGCGTGTTCATCAGCGAGCGGGACGGTGACGACGCCAAGCTGCTCGGCGTCTACTCCTCGCACGCCAAGGCCGAGGAGCGCATGCGCGAAGCGAGCCTCCTGCCGGGCTTCGCCGACGAGCCGGAGTGCTTCGTCATCGATGACTACGTACTCGACGAGGACGAGTGGACCGACGGCTTCGAGTCCGATGGCCCCTCGACCCGAGTCACCCCACCGCCGAGCTCACCGCGCTGATCCCATGAGGACGCTGCCGCTCGGCTTCTGCGCGCCGTAGGCGGTGCCCGAGCTGGTCGGCCCGGGACGGGCCCGAGTGCGCCCCGGCGTACGGCGACGGCGGCCTGGGTGGGGCGTTCGGGGCCGGGCCTCCTCCTGAAGGAGGAGGTGGGCCGGGAGTTGATCTCGTTCGCGGGCAGGTGCTGGCGGCTGGGCTCGGATTCCTACCGTCGAGGTCGGCCGGAGGAAGCAGAGCTCCGGCAGGACTGGGAGGTCACATGATCCAGGTGCAGCTGCTCACGAAACGGTACGGGCCGCACACCGCCGTGGACGGGCTGACGTTCACGGCCCCACCGGGGGCCGTCACCGGGTTCCTCGGCCCGAACGGTGCCGGCAAGTCGACCACGATGCGGATGATCGTCGGACTGGAACGGCCCACGTCGGGCACCGCGACGGTGAACGGCGTCCGCTACGCGGACCTGAGCGCTCCGCTGCGCTCCGTGGGAACGATGCTCGACGCCCGCTCGGTGCACCCCGGACGCACGGCGTTCCGGCACCTGATGGCGATGGCGCGTACGCACGGCATCCCGCGGTCCCGCGTGGAGGAGGTCGTCGGACTGACCGGCCTGGAGTCGGTGGCCGGGCGCCGTGCCGGGACGTTCTCCCTGGGCATGGGGCAGCGGCTCGGCATCGCCGGCGCGCTGCTCGGTGACCCGGGCACGCTGATCCTGGACGAGCCGGTCAACGGACTCGACCCGGACGGCGTCCTGTGGGTGCGTCACCTCGTCAAGGGCCTCGCCGCCGAGGGGCGTACCGTGCTGCTCTCCTCGCACCTGGTGCACGAGCTCGCGCTGTGTGCCGACCGTGTCGTCGTCATCGGCAGAGGCCGCCTGCTGGCCGAAGCCGCCCTGGGGGACCCCGCACTCGGCGCCGGGTCGCTCGAGGACGCCTACCTGCGGCTGACCGCCGGCTCGGTCGAGTACCGGGCCGGCGCTGTCGACGGAGGGACCCGATGAGCGCGCGCGGTCCTGGTGCGACCCTGCCGCGTGTCGTCGCCGCGGAGTGGACGAAGCTGACGAGCCTGCGTTCCACCTGGTGGGCCGCCCTCGCCTCGGTGGTGGTGTCCGGGGCGCTGACGTACCTGTCGGCCGACGCCGCGTCGGGGGACCCGGGGTACGACCCGCTGGGCGAACTGACCGCCGGGCTCCTGCTCACGCAGCTCGGACCGCTGGTGCTCGGCGTCCTGGCCGGGACCGGCGAGTACAGCACGGGAGGTTTCCGCACGACCTTCGTCGCCGTGCCGCGGCGCTGGCCGGTGCTCGCCGCCCAGGCGGTCGCCGTCGCCGGATTCGCGCTGCTCGTGGCCGTGGCCTCGGTCGTCGCGGCCGTCCTCGCGATCCTTCCCGCGGCGTCGTCCCGGGACCTGCCGGTGAACCTGACCGAGGGGTCGACCCCGTGGACACTGGCCGGGATGGTGGTGTTCCTCACCGGGGCGGCCGTGTTCGGGCTCGCCGTCGGGGCGCTGGTTCGCCGCGTGGTCCCCGCGCTCGTCACCGTCATCGGCCTGACGCTCGTCCTGCCCGTGGTGCTGACGCTGGCCGTCGAGTCCAGCGGCACCACGTTCGTCGAGGGTGTCACGCCGCAGGAGAGGGCGGTGAACACGATCACGACGCTGCTGCCCTCGGGCGCGGGCGGGCTCCTGGTGACGTCGTCCGACGCCTCCACGGTGCCCGGCACGCCGGACCTCGGCGCCGTCGGCGGCGGGCTCGTGCTCGCCGCCTGGGCCCTTGTCCCGCTCGTCGCCGCCGGTGTGCGCCTGCGTCTGAAGGACGTGAAGTGACGAGTTCGCCCGTGACCTTCCCGCGCGTGCTCGCCTCGGAGGCCGACAAGATCACCAGCGTGCGGACACCTTGGTGGACGGTGCTGGGGTGTGTGGCCGTGGCGGCGGGGACGGCCTTCGGGCTGGGTCTGTTCGCCCGGCCGGGCGGCGGCGCCACCGGTGCGTCGCTGGTGGTCGCGGGGTACGTGCTCGCCCAGTTGGGCTTCCTCGTCCTGGGCGTGACGGTCGGCTCCGAGGAGTTCCGCACCGAACTGGCCGACGTGACGTTCGTGGCCGTGCCGCGCAGGCTTCCGGTGCTCGCCGCCCAGGCGGTGGTGACGACGGTGTCGGCCCTCGCCACTGCCGCTCTCGCACTGGTGGCGTCGATCGCCGCGACGGCCGCACAGCGTGACGCCCTGGGACTGCCGTTGAGCCTCGCCGACGCCGAGACCGTGCGGATGCTGGTCGGGTTCGTGCTGTACCAGACGGCGATCGCGCTGGTGGGTCTGGGGCTCGGGGCCCTGCTGCGTCGCCCCGCGGGGGCGCTCGTGACCGCGGTGACCGGCGTCGTCGTGCTCGACCAGTTCCTCGCCATGAACCCCGGCAGGTTCACCGACACCGTGCGGGCGTTCCTGCCCGGCACCGGGACGCGCCTGCTGACCGGTGACGACCGGCTCGCCGCGCTCGACGCCGCGTCGTCGGGACCGCATCCGGGAAGCTGGGCGGCGGGGCTCCTGGTGTCCGGGTGGGCGACAATTCTGCTGGTGGCGGCAGCGGCTCGGCTTCGCCGGGGGGACTTCGCGTGAGGGGAGAGGTGGGGGCCATGGTCACATCGCCGGCGATCTCGCCGTCCGCCGCGGATCACACCCTGCTGGGTGGGATGCAGGTGCGGCGGATCGGACCGGTGCGCAGGTTCTGGACCGCGCACCCACGCCTCGGGGACGTGGCCCTGGTCCTCGCGCTCGTCGCGTTCGGCATCTTCGGCGCCGCCGTGGTCAAGGACACCGTCAGAGGCATCGTCGCCGTCGGCTACTACCCGCCCGACGCCCCGGAGCGCTGGACGGTCCCGGCCGTCTGGCTCGCCGGCGCCGTCCTGGGGTCGGGTCTGCTGCTCCTGCGGCGACGACGGCCGGTCACCGTCCTGGTCGCGCTGACCGTCGTCGCCGTGTCCTCGCTCATGACGGCGGGTGTCATGGGCGCCCTCGGGCTCTACCTGGGCTTCTCCGCGGCCGCGGTCGCGTCGTCCCGGGGCGCACGGACCACCTGGCTACTCGTCACGGCCGTCGCCGTGACGACCTCGGCGGCCCTGTGGTGGCTGCAGGAGATCGGCATCCTCGAGATGTTCGTGTGGACCGGGTACTACGCCGACGACGCGTACTGGCAGCTGACGGAGCCCCCGTTCTCGCCGGAACGCCGGATCGTGTCGATCGTCCTGCTGCTGGTCATGCTGCTGGCCGGGGTGCTGGCCGGCTTCGCCGCCCGGGACCGCCGCCAGCACGCCCGCGACATCGAGGAGCGGTACCGGGCGGTCGCCCGGGAGCGCGACACGTCAGCGGTGCTCGCCCGCACGGCGGAGCGCGAACGCCTCGCCCGTGAGATGCACGACGTCGTCGCGCACTCCGTGTCCGTGATGATCGCGCTCTCCGACGGTGCGGCAGCCGCCTTCGACCGGGCACCGGACGCCTCACGCGAGGCGCTGGGCGAACTGTCCCGCACCGGCCGGGAGGCCCTCGCCGACATGCAACGCGTGCTCGGCGCCCTCGACCCCGCCGACGCCACCCCGCAGGGGGCGGGTCTCGACGCCGTCGTGCGCCGCTTCCGCACCGCGGGGATGCCGGTGTCGGCCACCGGGCTCGACACGCCCCTGCCGCCGGACACGGCACTGCGGCTGGCCGTGACGCGCATCGTCACGGAGGCGCTCACGAACGTGCTGCGACACGCGCCCGACACGCCTGCCGTGACGGTCGCGGTGCGGCGCACCCCGTCGACGGTCGAGGTCGACGTCGTCAACGAAGCCGGCACCGGCCCGGGCATGGGCAGCGGCACGGAACGCGGCATCGTCGGCATGCGGGAGCGGGCTGCCCTGCTGGGCGGCCATATGATGGTGGGCCCGCGCGCCGCGGGCGGCTGGCAGGTGCACGTGGAGCTGCCGTGCCCCGACGCGGTGCCCGGCACTGCCGCGGAGGAGACCCGCCGATGATCACGGTCCTGCTGGTGGACGACCAGCCGCTCCTGCGCATGGGCTTCCGGCTCGCGATCGATTCCGAGCCCGACCTCACCGTCGTCGGCGAGGCCGCGGACGGCAAGGTGGCACTCGAACAGGTCGCCGCCCTCGCCCCCGACGTCGTCGTCATGGACGTGCGGATGCCGGGCATGGACGGCATCGAGGCCACCCGCAGGATCGCGGCGGAGCACCCCGCGACCCGCGTGCTGGTGGTCACCACGTTCGACGTCGACGAGTACGCGTTCGCCGCGCTGCGCGGCGGCGCGAGCGGGTTCCTGATCAAGAGCGCCCGGCCCGAGGAGCTCGCCGAGGCGATCCGCACCGTCGCGTCGGGCAGCTCGGTGGTCGCGCCGCGTGTCGTACGGCGCATGCTCGACCTCTTCGCACACCACTTGCCCCACACCGCCGACGCGGACCCGCGTGACGACGCCGTCGACCCGAGGCTGCGTGCCCTCACCCCGCGTGAGACCGATGTGCTGCGCGGGGTCGCGGACGGGCTGTCCAACGGGGAGAT
This sequence comes from Streptomyces fragilis, assembly GCF_003112515.1. Classification (GTDB taxonomy): domain Bacteria; phylum Actinomycetota; class Actinomycetes; order Streptomycetales; family Streptomycetaceae; genus Streptomyces; species Streptomyces fragilis. Next base: position 1,232,554 of record NZ_BEVZ01000002.1, read on the forward strand.
CGCGGAGCGTCTCGTGCTGTCGGTGACGACGGTCAAGACGCACGTCGGCAACGTCCTCGCGAAGCTGGGGGTGCGCGACCGCGTCCAGGCCGTCATCGTCGCCTACGAGAGCGGGCTGGTCGGGTCCCGCCGCTGAGGATCGTCGCCGGAGGCGGTGCGCGGCAGTCGGCGGGCCATCCGCTCGTCGTCGTCGCGTCGTCGCGTCGTCGCGTCGTCGAAGCCGGAGGCTCCCGGCGTGCCGAAGGGCGGCGCCCCTGGTGGGGGCGCCGCCCTTCGGTCTCGCGTGGTCCCTCGTCGGCAGAGGTGTGGTGTCCGCTCAGTACGCGCTGTTGACGTTGTCGATGGAGCCGTACTTGTCGGCCGCGTAGTTGGCGGCGGCGGTGATGTTGGAGACCGGGTTCCAGATGTCGTGGGGGGTGCCTTCGACGTGGTAGGCCTCGAAGGTCGGCGGGATCACCTGGAGCAGGCCCTTGGACGGGATGCCGTTGATGGCGTTGATGTCCCAGTCGTTGATGGCCTTCGGGTTGCCCGAGGACTCACGGATGATGTTCTTGTGCAGCCCGTGGTAGGTGCCCGGGATGCCCTTCTCGTGCATGATGTCGAGCGACTCGCGGATCCAGCCGTCGAGGTTGTCCGGGTAGACCTTCTTCTCGGTCTTCTGCGACGACACCGGCTTCTTGTAGGCCACCTGCTGGACCTCGACGCGGTCCGCGGAGCGGCTCACGGAGTCGGCGGTGCGCTCCCCGGCGGCCTTGTCCGTGACGGCGGACAGGGAAGTGGTCGCGGCAACGGGCGCGGGCTTGGCGGCGGCCTGGGCCGGCTGCTGGTCCGCGGTCGCGGCGAGACCGAAGGTGGTGGTCGCGGCGAGCGCGGCGAAACCGCCGGCGACAGCCATCTTCTGGATCTTGGCGGGAGCAGGGGCGGTGAAGGTGAAGCTACGCATGGGGCACCTCTTCGACTTGGCGCGGGAGTCGCTCCTCGGTCGGTGTCCGCTCGCTGCGGACCGGGGGTGCCCTCATTGGCACGGGGGTGCCGCGGTCGGAAGACGCGGCTCGCTGAGCGACGAGTGCAATTCTTAGCGGCGGTGAAATCGCAAAGCAAAGATGTGATCTACGAAGCCGGGTCGTAGACAACTGCCGTCCGTTTCCCCGTGAGGGCATGTTTTCGCTGGTCAAAAGGTTCTGGTGAACCGCTCGCGTCTTCTGGCGTCGTTCGTACGTGACGCGCGCCCCATGCGCGCCCTCACAACAGCGAAGCCTTCTCGTCGCGCGGAGTCGCCGAAGCGATGCTCTCCGTCAGGGCTGTGTGCGGCGGTGTGCGGGCGAGGGGTGTATCAACTCGCGCCGGGCGCGCTCCCCATGGTGCGGACGTGAAGTTGGCGTGAAGCAGCTGTGGCGGAGTGGGGATCGCATTCGTGCAACTCTCTTGCCACGCGCCCCCTTCGTCGTGACGATTGCGTGAAGAAGGTCTTCACGTCGCGTTTGCCTGAAGTGCGTGACGTGTGCTGATCCGCCGTGTCCGACCACCCGGCGGTGCTCCGGCGCGGGGGGATTCCGCCGTGCCCTGAAGCGGAGGAATCATGGGGGATTCGGGGGTCGGCGGCAGCGTGCCCGCACTGCCGTCGCTGGACGTCGAGAAGCTGCCGCTGGTGCTGGCCGGCCCGATGGTCCGACGGGTGGACGAGGCGGGCGTGACCGTCTTCTTCGTGCTCAAGGCCGCCCGCAAGGTGACGCTGGAGGTGTTCACCGGGAGCAGCGGACCGCTGCCGGAGCCGGTGGCCCGCGGCACCGCCGTCACCGCGCGGATCGGCGAGCACCTGCACGTCGTGGCGGTCACCGCCCGCCCCGCGTCCGCCGGCGCGCTCCGGCCGGGGACCGTGCACCGGTACACCGCGCGGTTCTCCGCGGACACCGCCGCCCCGGACACGCCGGTCCCGGCCGGTGCGCCCGGTCTGTTCAGCGACGGCGTCGTCCACGCCAAGGGTGACCAGGCGCGCGGACGCCTGCTCTACGGTGACGGCGCGCCCGACCAGCCGAGCTTCGTCACCCCGCCCGACCACCCCTCGAAGCTGCGCTTCTTCCACGCCTCCTGCCGCAAACCGCACGGTCCGGGGCTGGACGCCCTGGCCGTCCTCGACCAGGTCCTCGCGGCCGACATCGGCAAGCCCGCCCACCGTCCGCAGCAGCTCTTCCTCACCGGCGACCAGATCTACGCCGACGACGTCGCCGAGGTCCTGCTGCACATGTGCACGCAGTACGGCCGTGTCCTGCTCGGCCGGGACGAGACCTTCCCGACCCTGCCCCGGGAGCACCGGCTGCTGCTGATGAAGCCCGGCAAGCGGCAGCAGCTCACCGTCGAGGACTTCCACCTCACCAGCGACGTCGGGCACTCGCACCTGCTCACCCTCGGTGAGTTCTATGTCATGTACCTGCTGTGCTGGTCGGACGCCCTGTGGCCCGAGGGATTCGACCTGCGCCTGCTCTTCCCGGAGTTCTACGAGGACGACCACCGGACCATCGGCAGCCCGCACCCGGACGAGGCCGACAAGCTCTGGTTCGTGTACTCCTTCCGCAAGAAGTCGCTGGGCGTCTACAAGGACTTCCTCGACCGGTGCGGCAACGTCAGGAACTTCCGCGAGACCCTCCCCGACGTGCGGAGGGCGCTCGCCAACACCGCGACCTACATGATGTTCGACGACCACGAGATCACCGACGACTGGTACATCGCCTCCTCCTGGGTCGACGACGTCTGCTCCACCGACCACGGCCGGCGGTTCCTCGCCAACGGTCTGGCCGCCTACGCGGTCTTCCAGCACTGGGGCAACGTCCCGGCGGCCTTCGGGCCGGGACCCGAGGGGGAGGCCGGACGTGAGCTGCTGACCGCCCTGGCCCAGCCCGACCACACCGCGCCCGGCCCGGCCGCCGTGATCGCCCGCCGCACCGGGGTGCCCAGCGGCACCGCCTCCGGCCGCATGGTGCGGCAGGACGGCTCCCTGCCCTGGCACTACGGCGTCGACTGGCCCGCCCACCAGCTCGTCGCCGTGGACACCCGCACCCAGCGCGTCTTCCGCGGCGGCCCCAAGGACTCGCCGGCGCTCATCTGGTCCGACGCGTCATACGAGGCCATGCTGGAGTCCGCGCCCGACCGGGGCACGGAGAAGGTCACCGTGCTGCTGTCGCCCTGCCCGGTGCTCGGCCACCCGCTGATCGAGGAGATCGCCCAGCCGGCCATCCGGAAGTACATGGAGACCGGCTACCTCTGGCAGGACGTCGAGGCCTGGAGCCACGACGAGGACGCCTTCCAGAAGTTCGTCGCCCGCCTCCTCGGCCAGGCCGCACCCGGTCCCGACGGCGTCCGCCGGCGCCGGGTGATCTCCCTCGGCGGCGACGTGCACTACGGATTCGCCGTCCGCATGCGCTACGGGGCCACCCACGCCTACAAGGCGCCCGAGGGCAAGGTGCGCGGCGTCCTGGCCCAGCTCACCGCCAGCTCCCTCAAGAACGAGGCGGGCGGCACCAGGTTCCTGCAGAACCTCGGCTACGCCCTCACCTCGCCCCGGGCCACCCACCTCGGCTGGAACGTACCGCCGGGCGGAAGGATCGCCGTCGACGTGGAAGGGCTGCCCGGTGACCCCCCGCAGCGCACGCTCCTCACCAGGTCGCCCGGCATCGTCAAACCGCCGCGCGGACGGAAGGTGCTGAGCCCCGACCCCCACTGGGAGTGCCTGTACGAGTACTTCCAGCACGACGACCCCATGGCCGAACCCCGCCCCCGCGCGACGATCCCCGTCGCGTTCCCGCCCGACGATCCGAGCCAGGCCGTCGCCGACTACGCCGCCGCCTCCGGCAACCACTTCTCCTACCTGGTGAAGGGCACCGGGCGGGCGATCGTCGGACACAACAACATCGGCGAGGTCACCTTCACCTGGGGCGCCGGCGACGACAAGTCCGTGCGCCAGACCCTGTGGTGGCGGTTCGACGGGCAGAGGACGGCCGCCCCGCTCACCCGCTTCGTCCTCCCGCTGCCCCTCGGACCCGACACTGCCCCGCTCACCCCGGACGCCCCCGCCCCCGGCGCCCACGGCACCGCCCCGGAGGCCGCGCCGTCGACCGGCCCGGAACCGGCGCCGCCGACCGGCCAGGAAGCCGCGCCGTCGGCCGGCCCGGAGAGCCTCCTCGCGAACGAAGGGACGCAGGCATGACCACCCCGCAGGAGAACCCTCCCGCCTCCCAGGAACAGCCCGCCGAGGTCACCGACGGCCAGTCCGCCCTGGTGGAGGAGGTGCTGCGGCTGATCGAGCCGCTCACCGACGCCGCCGCCAACCCGATGGCGCTGGCCCGCCTCCTCGCCGCCACCGGCTGGCGGCCCGAGGCCGCCGGGGACGACGCCGGGGAACAGGTGGCCGGCTGGCTCGAGGACGTCGCCGGGGTGGTCGGCTCCCTCCAGCAGGCCGTGGAGAACCCGCCGCAGGACCTCGACGGTCTCAAGGAGCTGCTCGAGACGGTGGGCCGAGCCGTCCAGGTGGTGCGCACCGTCCCGCCCGCGCTCGGCGACCTCGACCCCGGCCGGTTCGCCGAGGACGTCGTCCAGCACCTGGTCACCGACTGGCTCCGGCTCCACCACCCCCTGCTGCGCTCCGTCCTCCTGCTGCTCGGCGTGCTCGTCGAGGAGGACCCCGCCTCCGGTGGAGCGGCGGGGGAGACCGTGACCGGCGCCGAGGGCGCCGCCGTCCGCGTCCCCGTCGCCCGGGACAGACTGCGCCCGGAACGGCTCGTGGAACTGGTCCGCGACCCGGTCGGAGTGCTCCGCGCCGCCTACCTGCCGGACGGACCGCTCGACGAGGAGGGCGCCGACGCCCTCGCCGCGCTCCTGCTGCCCCGCCTCGCCGACCTGCTGCGCGCGCTCGGCGTCGGCGACGTGCTGGCCGGACTCGGCGACACCACCCACACCGATCTGACGCCCGCCTCGGTGGCCCTCGGCCGCCGGATGCTCACCTTCCAGCTCCCGGTGCAGCCCTCCGGCCCGGTCACCGGCACGGCCGCCACCCTCGGTGCCACCCTCGGCATCGGCTCCGCGACCACCGGCGACCTCGGCGTCGTCCTCGTGCCGCGCGGATCCGCCACCCTCCAGCGGCAGTTCGGGGAGTGGGTGCTGCGCGCGGACCTGGCGGGGGCGGGCCCGGCCGTCGCGCTCGGCCCGGGCGGCGTCACCTTCTCCGGGGGCGCTCCCACCGGCGGACGCGCCGAACTCTGCCTGGAGCTGCGCAAGGGAGACCCCTCGGGCGGCGGCCAGGAGCCGCCCGCCCTGCTGCTGGGCAGCGCCGACGGCACCCGGCTGGAGATCGGCGCCTTCCGTGCCTGGATACGCGCCGTCCTCGAACAGGGCCGACCCGGGGAGCCCGACCCCTCCGACGTCGAGATCGGCGTCGGAGCCGACAAGGCCGCCGTGGTCGTCGCCGGCGGCGACGGCGACGGATTCCTCGCCTCCGTCCTGCCCGCCGACGGACTGCGCACCGAGTTCGCCCTCGGCCTGCGCTGGTCCCGCCGCAGAGGCCTGACCTTCACCGGATCCGGCGGCCTGGACGCCGTCCTGCCGGTCAACGCCCGCCTCGGTCCCGTCGAACTCGTCTCCGTCCAGCTCGAGTTGCATGCCGACGCGGAGGACGAGGAACTCACCGCGCGGGTCGGCGCGACCGCACGGATCACCCTGGGCCCGGTCACCGCCACCGTGGAAGGGATCGGGCTGGAGGCCGGCCTGTCCGCCCGGGACGGCAACCTCGGCCCGGTCGGCCTCGGCGCCGGCTTCGCCCCGCCCAAGGGCGCCGCGCTCAAGGTCGCCGCCGGCCCCGTCACCGGCGGCGGCTACCTCTTCTTCGACCGGGCCAAGGAGGAGTACGCGGGCGTCCTCGCCCTCCAGCTGGAGAGCATCGCGCTGACCGCCGTCGGCCTGCTCACCACCCGGATGCCCGACGGGACGGACGGCTTCTCGCTGCTCATCCTGGTGTGCGCCGAATTCACCCCGATCCAGCTCGGGTTCGGCTTCACCCTCAACGGCGTCGGCGGCCTGATCGGCGTCAACCGCTCCGTCTCGGTGGACACCCTGCGGGCCGGCGTCCGCACCAAGGCACTCGATTCCGTCCTCTTCCCGCACGACCCGCTGGCCCGCGCCCCCGAGATCGCCGCCACCCTCGGCGCCGTCTTCCCGCCCACCCCCGGCCGGCACGTCGTCGGCCCGATGGCGCGGATCGGCTGGGGCACGCCCACACTGCTCACCCTCGACCTCGCCCTGCTGCTCGAACTGCCCACGCCGGTACGGCTGGTGCTGCTCGGCAGGCTGCGGATGGCGCTGCCCACCGAGGAACGGGCCGTGGTGGTCGTCAACATGGACGTCCTCGGAGTGATCGACTTCGAGCGGGGCGAGGCGTCCGTCGACGCCACCCTGTACGACTCGCGGATCGCCGCCTTCGCGCTCACCGGCGACATGGCGATGCGGGCCCGCTGGAAGGGCGAGAGCAACTTCGCGCTGTCGGCCGGCGGGTTCCATCCGCGCTTCCAGCGCCCGGAGGGGTTCCCGGAGCTGCGCCGCCTGGCGATCTCCCTGCTGAACGGCGACAACCCCCGGCTGCGGCTGGAGGCGTACTTCGCGCTCACCTCCAACACCGTGCAGTTCGGCGCCCGCCTGGAGCTCTACGCGGCCGCGCTCGGCTTCAGCATCGACGGGATGCTGTCCTTCGACGCCCTGGTGCAGCTCGAACCGTTCGGCTTCCAGGTCGACATCGGCGGACGCCTCACCCTCAAACGGGGCAGCCGCACCCTGATGGGCGTCGGCGTGGAGGTCGCGCTGACCGGTCCCACCCCCTGGCACGTGCGCGGCAAGGCCCGCTTCGAGATCCTCTTCTTCAGCGGTGAGATCAGCTTCGACCGCACCTTCGGCGCGCGGGGCACTCCCGCGGCACTGCCCGCGGCGGTCGACGTGGCCGCCAAGGTCGAGGAGGCGATGGCCGACCCGCGCAACTGGACCGCCCAGCTCACCGGGCCCGGCCGCACCGTCGTCACCCTCCGGCAACTTCCGGACGCCGACCAGCAGTTGATCGTGCACCCGCTCGGCGGGCTGTCGTTCACCCAGCGGATCGCCCCGCTCGGGCTCACCCTGCAGCGGTTCGGCGGGGCGCCCGTGACGGGCGCCCGCCGACTCGACCTCGACCCCGAGCTCACCGTCGAGGACGCCGACCCCGCCACGGCCACCGCGCCGGTCCCGCTGCGGCTCACCCCCACCCGGGACCACTTCGCGCCCGCCCAGTTCCTCGACCTGACCGACGAGGAGAAGCTCTCCGCGCCCTCCTTCGAACGACTGGTGGCCGGCGGCACCGCCGAGGGGGCGCTCGCCGCCGACCGGGAGCACGACGGGGTGCACGGTTCCGTGCTCGGCTACGAGGAGGTCGTGGTGGACGGCCCGCACCGCACCGCCACCACCACCGTGGCGGCCGCGTTCGCGAGGAGCGGGTCGGCAGGACCTCTGACCGGAGCCGACCCCCTGACCGGAGCCGGGCCCTCGACCGGTGCCGAGCCCCTGACCGCGGCCGCCCTGCGCACCGCGGCCTCCCCGGCCGCCCGCGCCGCCACCCGCCGCACCGGACGGCAGGGCTTCGCCGCCCGCCCCCGGGTCCTCGGCGTGCGCGACACCGGATGGGCGGTCCTCGCAGCGGACGCCGCCGTCCCGGCCGCCCGCACGGCCCGCGCCACCGGGGCACCGGCCCCGGTCCGTGCCGCCACCTGGGCGGAGGCCGCCGAACTGCGCCGTGACCTCCGCCGGTCCGGTGGCCACGACCTGCGGCTCGTCCCCGACACGCCGGACTTCGCCGCCCCGGACCTCACGGCCCCGGACCTCACGGCCCCGGACCTCACGGCGGTCGACGACCGCGGTACCCGGACCGCCGCCGGGCGGACCCCCAGGGGCGCGAAGACCGCAGAGCCTCACCACAAGACCGACGAGAACCCCGCCGGAGGCACCCGTTGAGCGGCCTTACCTTCCTTTCCTGGGTCCGCGAAGGACTCGCCGCCGCCGGCGGGGCGCCCGACGCCGGGGCCGGTGACATGGACGCGCGCAACCACGTCGTCCTGCGGCCCCGGCTCACCGGCCGGGCCCCGGTGGACGTGCCCGCCCGCCTGCTCGGCCCCGGGGACGTCACCGGCGTCGACGCCGCACAGGTCCTGCGGACCTTCCCCGCGCCCGACGCCTCCGACGCGGAGCCGCACCTGTTCCCCGCCGTCGAGTTCGACCGCCCCGACCTGCCGTGGATGTTCACCCCGGCCGGAGCGGGCGAGCAGGACCGGCTGCGGCCCTGGCTCGTGCTGGTCGTGGTGGAGGCGGACCGGGCCGCCCTGCTGCCCGCGGCCGCCACCCTGCCCGTGCTGCGCTGCGAGGTCGACCGGCTGCCCGACCTCGCCCAGTCCTGGGCCTGGGCCCACGCCCAGGTCACCACGGAGGACGGCGACGGCCCGGAGGAGGTGGACCGGCTGCTCGCCGAGGAACCGGAACGCACCCTCTCGCGGCTGGTCTGCCCACGCCGGCTGCTCCCGCACACCCGGTACCTGGCCGCCGTGGTCCCCGCCTTCGAGGCCGGACGCCTCGCGGGCCTGGGCCTGCCCGTCCCCGAGGGCCCCCTCACCCCGGCCTGGCCGGCCACCGACGCGTCGGCGGCGGGCGAGCCGGCCGAGATCGACCTGCCCGTCTACCACCACTGGAGCTTCGGCACCGGCCAGGACGGGGACTTCGAGTCCCTGGTCCGCGCCCTGACCCCGCGCGCCCTCCCCGGCGACGTCGGCACCCGCCCCATGGACGTCGGAGCCGCCGGACACGGCCTGCCCGCCCTCCCCGGCAAGCACCCCGGCCGCGTCCTCGACCTGGAGGGGGCCCTGCGCGGCGCCGGCACCGACGCCCGGCCCTGGGACAAGGACACCGCCGCGGCCTTCCGCACCGCCTACACCGACGTGCTCGACACCGGTCCCGACGGGGCGGAACTCACCCCGCCCGTCTACGGCTCCGCCCAGGCCGGCCGCAAGGAGCTGCCCTCCCCGCAGGCCGGGCCGACCTGGCTGCGGGAACTCAACCTCGACCCCCGGCACCGCGCCGCGGCCGCGCTCGGCGCCGAGGTGGTGCGCCGTCACCAGGAGGACCTGGTCGCCGCGGCCTGGGACCAGGCGGCCGAGCTGCGGCGCGCCAACGAGACCCTGCGGCTGGGCCAGCTGGCCCGCACCGTCAGCGACCGGCTGCACCGCCGGCTCCCCGGCGCCGAACCTCTCGGCACCCCGGCCGCCGACGACGCGGCCGACGCGCGGCTCCTGCAGATGACCGCCGCCGCCCGCGCCGCCGTGCGGTTCGGCTCCGGCACCGCCGCCGGCGAACTGGCCCGCAACCAGGAGGCCGCCGCCGCCCTCGACCCCGCCCTGCGGCGCCTGCTGCGCCCCGGTGGCCCGGTCGCCCGCCGCGCCGCCGCCGCCGGGTCCCGTCCCGCGGGCGCCGACACCGCCGTCACCGGCCTGGCAGCCGCGCTGGCCCGCCGCACCGAGCGGGCGGTGCCGGAACTGGCCACCCCGCCGGGACTCAGCGGAGTGGACGACCTGCCCGGCGAGGAGGACTTCGACTCGCTCACCGAGGACCGCCTCACCACCCGCTGGTGGGAGGAGAACCCGACCACTCCGAGGGAGGGCGTCGACCCCGTCACCCCGGTGATCCGCTGGGTCGGGGCCGGCCTGAGCAACAGGGTCTTCGTGGTCACCACCGACGGCCGGCTGATGTCCCGGGTCACCCAGGGCGGCAGCCCCGGCTGGGTCGACCACGGCCCACCGCCCGGCACCACCGCCTCGTCGGCCCCGGTCGCCTGCCAGGACCTGCACATCTTCGTCACCGGCGCCGACGGCACCCTGCGCCAGCTCTTCTGGGACGGCGACCGCTGGGTGTGGCTCGACCACGGCAGGCGCGGCACCGCCCCGCTGAACGGCGGTGACGGCGCGCTCGCGGCCGTCGTCCGCCGCAACCCTCCCAGCGGCCCGAGCAACAACCAGTACCTCAACCAGACGGTCTACTGCACGGACACCGACGGCTTCCTGCACGCCCTCAAGGGCAAGGGATCGAGCTGGACCTGGGAGGCCGCCCGCAAGCCCGGGGAACGGAACATCCGCGGCGTCCGGGTGGTGGGCCCCTGGGCGCTCAACCTGCTCGACACCGACGGCAGGCTGTCGCGGTGGGCGGACGAGGGATCCGGCTGGGCCGCCACCCCCGTCAGCGGCTTCCCGCTGCCCCCCGTCTTCGACGTCTGGCGGGGCGTGCCCGACGGCACCGGCGCCGAGAGGAACATGGGCGCTGGCGTGGACGGAGTCCTCCAGATCTGCAGCAAGCACCCCCTGTTCGGGCTCCTCGTCTGGCAGCCCGTCCAGGGCGCGCCGAGCGTCGCCGGGCTGCCCGGCCGCACCAAGGACAACCGGACCCTGGTCTGCACCACCGACGCGCGCATCCTTGCCGTGGCCTTCTCCCACACCCTCGACAGCGTCACCGTCGGCGGCGGCCGCCTCCCGGGCGTGCCCGACCAGGGCCTGATCGCCACCGTCTCGGGCAACGTCGTCCACGCCGTCGCCGGCGGGGAGCTGTGGCACGCCGACCTCGGCGGCGACAACACCTGGCGCAACCTCGGCCGCCCCGTCTTCGGCGGCAAGGGCGCCATGGAGGCCGCCCCGCCGCAGGACATCCGCTGGCGGCCCCAGCTCGGCTTCTTCTCCAACCTCCTGGTCGGACACGTCGACGCCCCGGCCGGCGCCAACACGCCCTACCTGCGGGTGGGCAAGGCCACCGACTTCGACGCCACGGTCCGCGGCGGATGGTCCCTGAAGACCGGACTGGGCGGATGGATGACCCACGAGGTCACCCAGGGCTTCGGCGTCGCCGCCGCCGACATGAACAAGCCGAAGAACGGCCGCCCCGACGTGGTGCTCTTCTGGATCGAGGAGACCCGCAACGGGAGCACCGACGGCAACTTCGGCCGCTACGCCATCGGCCGCGACCTCGACGCCAACGGCGACCCGACCCGATGGGTGGGTCCGGTCGCCATGCCCAGCCCGATGTCCACCCCCACCGGCTCGGGCGGCGCGCTCACCGAGTACGTGCACGTCGGCGGCGGAAGCTGCGCCCTCGCCGACCTCGACGGCGACGGCAACCAGGAACTGATCGTCGTCTACCTCGGCGGGTTCACCGGCAACCGCCGCCTCTTCCTGCGGATCGGATGGAACATCGACCCCGACACCGGCCTCGCCCGGGGCGGCTGGGAGGACTCCGTCGAGATCCCCTGGCCTGGCCGGCCCTCGGACACCGCGCCGCGGGTGCGCGCCGTGGACGTCGCGGTCGCCGACCTCGACCACGACCTGCGCCCCGAGCTGATCGTGATGCTGATGGAGGAGAACGGGAGCCAGGTCACCGGCTCCTACCGGGTCGGCTGGAAGATCAACGCCCGCGGCAGGGTCACCGGCGGCTGGAGCAACCCGCGCGCCATACCCGGCAGTTGGCCGGCCATCGCCGGAGCCGGCATCGCCGTCGCCGACTTCTCGGGCAGCGAGAAGCCCGACCTGGCCGTCCTGGTCGTGGAGGACGGCCCCACCGAGAACTCCGCCACCTACCGCGTCGGCTGGGACGTCGAGGGCGCCGCCGGACCCCGTGCCTGGTCCGACGCCATGCCCGCCCACCAGGGCGCCTGGTACGGCTGGCTCAACGAGGGCGCCGGCCTGGCCGTCGTCGACCTGCCCGGCTCCACCGCCCAGCGACGCTCCACCATCACCTCCAACTTCCGCACCGCCGCCAAGGCCCACCAGCGCGCCCTGCTCGCCGCCCAGGCCCGCGCCGTCCGCGGCGACGAGCCCGCCGTGCCGCTCAGCGGCGTCGCCGACGCGGTCCGCGCCGCCACCGACCCGGAGCGGGCCGTCACCGGCCGGGTCGCGGCCCGGATCGACGGGGCGGACCTCCTCGGCGGCGCCCTGCCCGACCCGCTCGGCCCGCTCCTCGCCCCGCCCTCGTTCGACCGGCCGATGGCCGAACTCCTCACCGAGCTCGGCGCCGACCACCTGCTGCCCGGAGCGGAGAACGTCCCGCCCGAGACGGTCACCCTGCTGCGCGCCAACGGGCCCTTCATCGAGGCGTTCCTGGCCGGGGCCAACCACGAGCTCGGCCGGGAGCTGCTGTGGCGGGAGTTCCCCACCGACCGCACCGCCACCTCCTTCCGCCACTTCTGGGACGCCCGCGGCCTGTACGAACCCGGGCAGGAGCCGCCGGACGTCCCGCCGATGCGGTCCTGGCAGCGGTTCGCCCGCCTCGGCGAGACGCTGCGGCGCCCGCCCGGCGGGGACGACGCCGTGGTGCTGCTGATCCGCGGCGAACTGGTGCGGCGCTTCCCGTCCCTCGGCGTGCACGCGCGCCGGGCGCTGGCTCCCCTGACTCCCGGCGGACCGCGCCGCCTCGCCCAGGACCGGACCGACCCCGTCTTCTGGGGCGCCGTCGGCGAGGACGTGCTGTTCCTGGGCTTCCCGTTCACCGCCGCCGACGCGCTGGGGGAGCACGACGACGGCGAGGGCTTCTTCTTCGTCTTCGAGGAGCACCCCGGGGCGCCCTCCTTCGGCCTGGACGTCCCGTCCGCCGACGCGGCCTGGGGAGTGCCCCCGGCCGCCTGGCAGGACGCCGGCTGGGCGGCGCTCGCCGGTTCGCGGGAGCAGCTCGACACGCTCCGGCACGTCGACACCACCGCGCTGGACGCCACCCCCAGGCCGGTACGCCCCGGTGAGCCCACGCCGCCGCAGGTCTGGGGACGCAACGCCGCCGCGATGGCCCGGATCACCCTGCAGCGGCCGGTCCGGGTCGCCTACCACGCCTCCGCCCTGCTGCCCGCCCACGGACCCGGCCTGCGCGTCACCCACGTCCGCAAGCGGATCCCCGGCAGCGACCAGGTCTTCGTCCGCGAGATCGCGGGCCGGTACCCCGACGGCGGCTGGTGGACCCTGTCCGCGGTCGAGGCGCTGGACGCCCTCGACGCCCGGCAGTCCTTCTACGTGGAGACCGGACCCGGCCACCGCGTCGCGCTCACCTCGGTCTCCGACGGCTCCGGCGGCCGGTACCTGCGCACCGCCTCCGACGAGGACACCGCCGACAACCTCCTCTCCCTGCCGCCCATCCCCGAAGAGGCCTACCGGCCCCGCCCCGCCCGCCCGTCCCGCTGACCCCCGGACGCGGGCCCCGCCCGGGCGCCCCGCCCGCCGACGGCCCGCGCACCGGCCCGTCGACCGCCCGCGCACCGACGCACCGGACCGCCGACCGATCCCGCCCGCGTCCCGTCGCCCGAGGTCCCGCGGGCCGGAAGCACACCGGCCGCAACCCCGTCGACCGCTCGCCGCGCCCTGCCCGTGCCCGTCACGCGTACGGGCGCGGGGAGCCGGGCGGGGAGCCCACGCCGCCGCCGCGCCCACCGACCCGACCACCACCCACGCCACCTGGACGGACGCCGATGACCACACCGACGCCCCCGGCCTGGACCCTCACCACCGCGCTGCCCGTGGTGCTGCTCCCGGTCCGGCTGGAGACCCGCTTCACCGCCACCGAACTCCTCGTCCGCATCTACCCGGACGAGATCCACGTCGACACCCACGAGGCCCCGCTCACCGAGGACGAGGACCTCCACGGCCGCCGGTACTGGCGGACCGTCTGGGAGGCCCGCGGCGACGCGCCCACCGAGGAGGCCGCCTGGACGGAGCTCGCCGGGCGGTTCGGGGCCGAGCGCGCCGGATGGATCGCCCGCGTCCTGGAACCCGTCAACCCGCTCGAACGCCCCGAGCCCGGCGACGGCGCCGCCGCGGCCCCGCGGTTCCCCGGCCCCGGCCCGCTCCGGGAGGCCGCGTGGACCCGGCGGGCCGTGGCCCGCGCGCTGCCCACCCGCTGGTACGTCGTCGGACGGCCCAGGGAGGCCGGCGCGCCCGCCGTCACCCGGGTCACCCGCCCCGTCGCGGGCCCGTCCGGCGGCCCCCTGCCCGTCGGCCCCGCGCCCACCGCCGTCCTGGAGGACCTCGACCCCGCCGCGCCGCCCACCGACGAGGCCACCCGCTGGCTGGTCGACTTCGCCGCCGCCGAGGCCGTCGGCATGGCGGTCCGCCTGCCACGCGGCACCGGGTACGCGCAGGTCCTCGCCTACGGCGTGCACGAGGGCGGCTCGGAGACCGCCACCGCCGAACTGTCCGCCCTCCTCGAGGCGCAGTACCACACCCGCGGGCTGGGCTACGTCCCGCCCGGCGCCCCCTCCAACAACACCGCCACCGCGACCTCCCGGTACGGCCGCGACGACCAGGAGAACCGCGACGCCTACCGCGTCCGCATCGCCGACCAGGCGCCGGCCGACCCGGAGAGCAACGCCAGGACGACCTGCCGGGCCCTGGGCCTGCAGCCCGTCACCGACCTCGACGGCGTCAAGGGCCCCGACGGCATGAACCGCCCCGCCCCGCTGTCCCGCGCCCGCGACGCCCACCGCCGCGACCAGGCCGCCGCCCGCCACATGGCCACCGCCCTGTGGGAGGCGACCTGGGGCTACTACCTCGCCCAGTTCGGCGAGGGCCACTTCACCGACGCGCAGATCCGCGGCGCCCGCGAACACGCCCGGCGCTTCCTGCGCCCCGGCGGCCCGCTGCCCGCCCTGCGCGTCGGCGCCCAGCCCTACGGCCTGCTGCCCGTGCTGGCGCTGGACCGCTGGACCGACCTGGAGGGCACCGGCCTCGGCACGCCACCGCTGCCGCCGGCCGTCACCGCCTTCCTGCGCACCCTGCGGGACCGGGTCTGGGCCCCGTCCGCCGCCGACCCGGCGGCCGTCCCCCGCATCACCCGCGGCGCGGCCGGTCGGCACACCGTGGCCGAGATCCTCGGCATGGCCCCCACCGCCCGGCGCGTCCACGCCCGCAGCGGCCTGGGCGCCGACTACGTCACCGCCCTCTGGCGGTTCGGCCCGCTCGCCCTCAACGACCAGTGGCGCACCGGCCTGGCCTCCCAGACCGCCTCGCTCTCCGCCCGGCTCGGGCTGCCCCGCTGGGAACTCGGCCCCGGACGCCTGCTGTTCGCCAAGGAGTCCTGGCCGCTCGACAACCCCTGGACCGACGCACCCGCCGGCACCCCCGGAGGAACCCCCGCCGAATACCTCGCCGCCCTCGCCACCCCGGTCCACCCGGCGCCCGCGTGGGCGAGCGTCCCGTCCGTCCAGGACCGCGGCAACCTGCCCTGGGCCCGCTGGTGGCACGACCTCGGCAGCGGCCCCGCCGCGGCCACGGCCACCCCGCTCCTGTACCGCCTGGTCCGGCACTCGCTGCTCGCCGAGTACGCCCGCGCCGTGGACATCGTGCTGGGCACCGGCACCGCCGGCCGGCGCGAACCGGAGGTGGTGGACACCGACCCGGAGGCGCTCACCGCCACCGTCTGGAACCGGGCCCGGCGCGCCGTCCCCGGCACCGGGCTGAGCGCCGACACCTACCTGTGGACCGACGCCGCCCGGCAGCGGCCCGAACTCGCCCCGCTGTACCAGGCACTGGAGTCCGCCCGCGCGCTCGCGGCGCTGCCCTCCGGCGAACTCGAGCTGCTGCTCGCCCAGACCCTGGACGCCACCTCCCACCGACTGGACGCCTGGATCACCTCCCTGGCCACCCGCCGTCTGGAACACCTGCGCACCCGCGTCTCCACCGGCAGCCACCTCGGCGGCTACGGCTGGCTGCTGGACGTGGTGCCCCGCTCCACCGCACCCACCCAGGTCCCCCCGGAGCGCCGGCCGGAGGGGGAGAGGACCGACCCCCTAGCGGCACCCGGCGACAGCAGGCCGTGGACCCTGTTCGCCGCCGACAACACCGCGGGCCCCGTCCACGCGCCCTCGCTCGCCCAGGCCACCACCGCGGCCCTGCTGCGCGCCGCGCAGCGCGCCCACGGCGACCGGCCGGACACCCCCACCGCCGTCGACCTCACCTCCACCAGGGCCCGCACCGCCGCCTGGCTGATCGACGGCGTCCGCCAGGGCCGCCCGCTCGGCTCCCTGCTCGGCTACCGCTTCGAACGCGCCCTGCAGGACCACCCGTCGGGCACCCTCGCCTCCTGGACCGACCGCTTCCGGGAACTCGCCCCCACCACCGCCACCCATGTCGCGCACGACGGGACGGTCGAGGAGCGCGTGGTCGCCGAGGACGTCACCGACGGTCTGCGGCTGCACCGCCGCCGCGCCGCCGGCCGCCTCGACCTGGTCCGCACCGTCGGCGTCCCGGCCGGCTCCACCGCCGAGATCGCCGCGCTCACCGAGGTGCTCGACGACCTGGACGACGCCGTGGACGCCGTCGCCGACACCCTGCTCGTCGAGGGCGTCCACCAGGCCGCCCAGGGCAACCCCGTGCGGGCCGGCGCCACCGTCGACGCCATGGGCAACGGCGAGGCCCCGCCCCCGGAACTCGAGTCCCTGCGCACCCCCCGTCCCGGCGACGCCGTCACCCACCGGGTGATCGTCCTGCTGCCCGACCCGGCGGCCACGCCGGCCGCCGCAGGGCTGCGCGCGCCGGCCGAGGACCCCGGCGGCGGGGCGGGGGAGACCCCGCCGATCCACGTGCCGCGGCCGCCGGAGGACGACGGTTCGCTCCCCGGCGGCGGCATCGCGGTTCCGCTCCCGGAGGAGAACCCGGGCCCCGTGCCGCCCGGCGACCCGGTCCCGCTCCCCGACGACGGCCCCGGCGGCCTGCCGGGAGGCGGCGACGGTCCCGGCGGCCCCGGCGGCGGATCCGGCGGCCAGGACCCGGTCCCGGCGCCCGCCGGATCCGTGTGGCCCGCCGACCCGGCCACCCAGAGCCGCGCCCTGGCCGAACCCGCCCTCGACGCCTGGCTGGCCGGACTGCTTCCCGACCCGGCCGGCCTCACCCTCACCGTCCGGCTGACCGACGGCGGCACCCGTACCGTTCCCCTCGCCGGGCTGCCGCTCTCCCCGCTCGACCTGCTCGCCCTCGGCCTCTCCCCGGACGCCCTCCCCGGCTCCGACCTCGAACGCCATCTGCTGCAGCACGCCGACACCCGGCTCGCCGCCGAGCGGACGGCCGCCCGCCCGGTCGCCGTGGTCGCCGACGAGGACGGACTCGGCCTGCTGCTGGAGACCGCCCGAGCCGCCCGGGAACTCCTGCGCACCGCAAGGCCGTTGCGTCCTACCGACCTGGCCGCCCCGGAGGCCGTGGCCCCAGGCGCGGACGGCACCGGACCGGACGGCGACGACCCGGCCGACCCGGCCCTGACCGCCCGCGCCCTGGCCGTCCGCGCCGTCGTCGACCAGGCCGCGGCCGACCTCGCCACCCCGGCCGCCGTCCCCGCCGCCCTCCGGATCGACGCGCACCACCGCGGCCTCACCACGGCGAGCCTGCTCGGCGTGCCCGCGGCGGCGCCCCCGCTGCGGCCCCGCCCCGGCACCCCGGCCGACCGGCTGGCCGAGCACGCCGCCCTGCTGGGCTCCCTCGCCGCCACCGTCGCCCCGGAACTGGAGCGCCGCCGCGCCCGCGCGGACCTGCTGGCCGCCGCCCGCACCGCCGGCACCGTCACCGCCCGGCAGTGGGCGGAAGGGACCCTCACCGCCCTCCTGGGCGCCGACCTCGTCCTGCTGCCGTCCTTCGACGCCCCATCGCCCGGCGACCTGAGCGACTCCCTCGCCCACGCCGACACCCTCCTCGACGGAGACCCGCACGCCCCCGTCGGCTGGCTCACCCGGCTCGGCCGGGTCCGCCGCGGCGTGGAACGCCTGGTCACCACCCTCGGCTACGCCGAGGCGCTGGAAACGGGCGACGCCCTCACCGCGGTCGTCGCCCAGACCCCGTACACGCCCCCCGGCCCGGACCCGGACCGCGTGGAACGCTGGGCCGCCCTGCCCTCCGCCACCGGCGGAAGCCCCGGCGCCCGGCTCTCCCTCGTCCTGCACATCCCCGGCGCGCCCGCACCCGAGGAACTGCTCACCGGCCGCCTGCGCGGGCTGGTCGTCGACGAATGGACCGAGGTGGTGCCCCGCACCGAGCAGACCACCGGCCTCGCCCTGCACGTCGACGCCCCGGACGCGGCGCCGCCGCAGGCCGTCCTGCTCGCCGTGCCCCCGGACGCCTCGCCGACCTGGACGCCCGAACTGCTGGGCGCCACCGTCGAGTCGGCCCTCGAACTGACCAGGCTGCGCGCCGTCGACCACGAGGCGCTGCACCCCGACAGCCCCACCGCCGTCGCCGACATCGGGCAGCTCGCGCCCGCCGCCGTCCTCGCCACCAACGTCGCCCACCGGGACGCCGTCGCCACCGACTTCACCCGAGGCCTGCCGCAGTAGCCCCGGACAGCCGGGCGGTCCGGCAGTGCCGGACCGCCCGGCCCGATCCGGGAGTTCCCGGAGACAGGAGCGTCACCCCATGCCCTCCATCACCAGCTGGACGCGGCTCGAACCCCGCGCCCGCACCGGCGACCTGCGGCCCTCCCTGGAGGCCCAGGTCCACGATCCCGCCTGGATGCTCGCCCGCCAGTGGCAGCTCGGCGAGTTCCTCGGCGACGACGCGGGCAGCCCCGTCTGGGTGCGGGTCCGCGGCCACGCCGACCGCGTCACCCGCTACCGCCCCGGCCCCGCTGCCGGCCCCGGCGTCCCCTACGACGGGGCCGCCCCGCTCGAGGCACTCGCCGAGGCCGAACCCGGCGGTCCTCGCTCCACCGCCGCCGACCTGCGGGCGGGCGCCGAGAGCGGCCAGCACCTGCTGCGCCTGCTGCGCGCCGCCGACCTGCCGGCCGACGCCGTCGCCGACGCCGTCACCCTGCTCCTCGACGACTACCCGCTCGGCCTCACCGGCCAGGAAGGAGCCGCCGACGAGGCCACCGCGCGCTACCTGACCGTGCTGCGCGGCCGCGTCCCGGACGGCAACGCGGTCGCCTTCACCCTGCACGCCTCCCCGCCCACCCCCGCCGAGCCGGTGTGGGGACTGCCGCCCGAGGCGGCCCCCGTCCTCGAGGCCTGGCTCGCCTGGTACGACGAACGCCACCTGACCGCCCCGGTCACGGGCCCCGACACCTGGGACCCGCAGCGCCTGGAGTACCGCTTCTCCGTCGGCCTGGCCGAGGGGACCGCCGAGACGACCCTGACCGCCGAGGCGTACCAGGGCGGCACCCTCGACTGGACGGACTTCACCGCGGCGGGGGCGACGGGACTGGCCCCCGCACCGGCCCGCACCCCCCTGCTGTCGACGACCTTCCCCGCCCCCGTCCGCTTCCCCGGCATGCCCGCCCGCCGCTTCTGGGAGTTCGAGGACGCCCGGGTCGCCCTCGGCCAGGTGGAGGCCGCGCCGTCCGACCTGGCCCGGATGCTGGTCGCCGAGTTCGCCACCGTCTACGGCAACGACTGGTACATGGTCCCGCTGGACGTCCCCTCCGGCTCCCTCACCACGATCACCTCCGTGGTCGTGGGCGACACCTTCAGCTCCGAACTCGGCGGCCCCACCCTGCTGCCGCTGCCCGGGGCCGGAGCCGGCGACGCCCACTGGTCCCTCTACAGCCTCGGCACCGCCACCGGCGGCCGCCGCACCGGGCTGTTCGTCCCACCCGTCACCGCGGGCTCCCTGGAGAGCGAACCGCTCGAGGAGGTGCTGCTGGTGCGCGACGAGGACGCCAACCTCGCCTGGGCCGTCGAACGCCGCGTCCCCACACCGCACGGCACCACCCTGGACCGCGCCGGCGCCACCCCGCCCGCCGAGGCGCCCGCACCCCCGCCCGCCGGAACCCTGGCCTACCGGCTGCGCACCGAGGTCCCGGCCAACTGGCTGCCCCTGGTCCCCGTCGAACCCCGCCCCGGCTCCTACCGCCTGCGCCTGTCCCACCTCGACGGGGCGACACCCCTCGGCCGTCTGCTCCGCCCCGGGCTCCCCGGCGCCTACGAGCTGTTCGCCGAGGAGGTGCCCAGGGAGGGCCTCACCGTGACCCGGACCCACCAGTACGCCCGCGGTTCGGACGGCCGCGGCGTCCTGTGGACCGCCCGCCGCACCCGTCCCGGCCGCGGGGGAGCGGCCTCGGGCCTGCGCTTCGACGTCGTGGAGGAGTGACCGGCGCGCGGGAGTGACCGGCCCGCGGGAGGGACCGCTGGTGCCGGCCGCCGGCCGCCGGCCGCCGGCCGCGCGCCCGCCGTGGCCGGCGGCGGCGACCGTGCCGTGGAACGGATCACCCGGCGTCCTGGCCGGCCCCGTGCGGCCCGGCAGGTCGTCGCCGTGGCCGGCACGGACGGTGTGTGCCGCTCGGCCGTCGCGGGCATACGCGCCCCCATGACAGCATCGCCGAGCAGAGTGCGCCGCTCCCGCGGAGGGCAGGGTCCCCGCCACGGCGGTCGCGCGGCCTGGGCCGGATGCGCGTTCGCCCTGCTCCTCACCCTGACGGCGTGTGACCGCGACGGTGCCGGGCCGTGGCCCGGGGCCGCCGGGAGCGCACGGGGAGACCTGTTCGAGAGCGCCTCCCTGGCGGACGGCAGCCGTCTCCTGGTCACCACCGAGGGCGGCGTGCGGATCGTCGGGACGGACGACGAGAGCGTGACGGTCGACGAGGCGACCCCCGCCCGCTGGGACGCGGACGCCGCCACCCCCACGCTCGACCTGCTCTGCGACCACGGCGACGAGCGCACCCAGGACAACTGCGGCGGCATGCCGCTCGTCCACGTGCCCGCCGGCGTCACGCTCACCGTGCGGGCCCGCAACGCCGGCATCGAGGTCGACGGGGTGCGCGGCGCACTGACCCTGAACACCGTCAACGGCGACGTCACCGTGCACGACGCGGGCACCAAGGACGCCCGCCAGCACCTGGTGACCCGCAACGGCTCCGTCCGCGCCGACGGCCTCGCCGCCCGCGACGTCAGCGTCGAGACGGTCAACGGCGACGTCGACCTGCTGTGCACGACCTCGCCGGGAACACTCGACGGCGTGACGCGCAACGGCTCCGTGCGGGTGACCCTCCCGGCCGGCGGCCCGCCCTACGAGACCGACGCGAGCACCGTCAACGGGCGGACGGTCGTGGACGTCCCCACTCCGGCCGCGGACTCCGCGGACCGGCGCCGGCTGACCCTGCGCACCGTGAACGGCGACACCGAGGTACGCCGGGGCTGAGAGGGGAGGGACCGTCGGCCGGGGGCCGTCCCGCCCTTCGTTAGGATCGGCACCCTGATGACTGCCACCCTCGTCGCCAAGGACCTCGCCGCCGGACACGGTGACCGCACCCTCTTCACCGGTCTCGACCTCGTCGTCGCGCCCGGAGACGTGATCGGTCTCGTGGGAGCCAACGGGGCCGGCAAGTCCTCGCTGCTCCGCCTGCTCGCCGGACTCGACCGGCCCGAGGAGGGCGAACTCCGGCTCTCCCCGCCCACCGCCACCGTCGGCCACCTCCCGCAGGAACCCGAACGCCGCGCCGGGGAGTCGGTGCGGGAGTTCCTCGCCCGCCGCACGGGCGTCGCCGACGCGCAGACCGCGATGGACGCCGCGACGCAGGCGCTGGTCGACGGGGCACCCGGTGCCGACGACGCCTACGCGGAGGCCCTGGAGCGCTGGCTCGCGCTCGGCGGCGCCGATCTGGACGAGCGGGCCGAGGAGGTCGCGGCCGACCTCGGCCTGACCGTCGGCCTCGACCTTCCGATGACCGCCCTCTCCGGCGGCCAGGCCGCCCGCGCGGGACTGGCCTCGCTGCTCCTCTCGCGCTACGACGTCTTCCTCCTCGACGAGCCCACCAACGACCTCGACCTCGACGGACTGGAACGCCTGGAGCGCTTCGTCACCGGGCTGCGGGCCGGCACCGTGGTGGTCAGCCACGACCGCGAGTTCCTGCTGCGCACGGTCACCAAGGTCCTGGAGCTGGACCTCGCCCAGCAGCAGATCAACCTCTACGGCGGCGGGTACGCCTCCTACCTGGAGGAACGCGAACGCGCCCGCCTCCACGCCCGCGAGGAGTACGAGGAGTACGCCGACAAGCGCTCCGCCCTCGAAAGCCGTGCCCAGACGCAGCGGGGATGGATGGACAAGGGCGTCAAGAACGCCCGTCGCAAGGCCGGCGACAACGACAAGATCGGCCGCAAGTTCCGCAGCGAGGCCAGCGAGAAGCAGGCGGCCAAGGCCAGGCAGACGCAGCGCATGATCGAGCGCCTCGACGTCGTCGAGGAGCCCCGCAAGGAGTGGGAGCTGCGGATGGAGATCGCCTCCGCGCCGCGCTCCGGCGCCGTGGTGGCCACCCTTCGCGACGCCGTCGTCGCCCGGGGCGGCTTCTCCTTCGGGCCGGCCACCCTGCAGATCGACTGGGCCGACCGGGTCGCCATCACCGGCGCCAACGGTGCGGGCAAGTCCACGCTGCTCGCCGCCCTGCTCGGCAGGCTGCCGCTGGACTCCGGCCACGCCTCGCTCGGCTCGGGCGTCGTGGTGGGCGAGGTGGACCAGGCGCGCAAGCTCTTCCACGGCACGCAGAGCCTGCTGGAGGCCTTCTGCGCCGCCGTCCCCGAGACCGAGCCCGCCGAGGTGCGCACGCTCCTCGCCAAGTTCGGTCTGCGCGCCGCTCACGTGCTGAGGCCCGCGACCACGCTCTCGCCCGGCGAGCGCACCCGCGCGGGTCTCGCCCTGCTCCAGGGCAAGGGGGTCAACCTGCTGGTCCTGGACGAGCCGACCAACCACCTCGACCTGCCGGCCATCGAGCAGCTGGAGTCGGCGCTGGAGGCGTACACGGGGACGCTGCTGCTGGTCACCCACGACCGTCGGATGCTGGAGGCGGTGCGCACGACGCGCCGGGTCGAGGTAGCCGACGGCAAGGTCATCGAGGCGGGCTGAACCCGAAGGGCCCGCCCCTCCCGGCGGGGAGGGGCGGGCCCGGGCGGACGCTCCGTGTCTCAGTCGACGTACCTGATCGCCGACGGGGTGTAGATGCAGTGGGTGCCGTCCGCGCCCGAGCCGATCTCGCTCGGCTCACCGCTCGTCGTGCCCTTGTACTTGGTGCAGATCTTCATGTCGCGGTCGCGGTCCTCGTAGATCGTGACGCCCGAGATCCGTGCCGTGTCGCCGTAGTTGGTGTTGATGCCGACCAGGCTGGTGCCCGGGGCGGTCGCCCAGATGTTCTGCAGCTGGACGTGACGGGCGTTCTGCGTGGAGCAGTTGCCGCAGGAACGGACCAGCTTGCCGAAGTCGTCGACCTGGAAGTTCTTCACGACCAGGGTGCCGGCGCCGTTGTGCTGGAACACCTTGTCCTCGGCCAGCTTCGCGCCGCCGCCGTCGATCGTGCGGACCGTCGAGGAGGAGCCGCCGCGGAAGGTCGCGGCGTCCTCGCCCACGTCCTCCCACCACACGTTCCTGATGGTGCAGGTGCCCGCGCAGTGCACACCGTCGGCGGCCGGAGCGCCGAGGATGACGTTCTGCAGGGTGGCGCCGTCCGCCAGCCTGATCACCGGGGGCTGGTTCTCGTCCTGGTCACCACTGCCCAGGTCGCCGCTGCCGTACAGGCGCTTCATGCCCCCGTCGTACGTGCCGGAGACCTCGATGGTCGACGAGACCGCCTGGCTGCCGTTGGCGGTCGGCCATGACGGCCGGTCCGTGGGCGGGTCGCTCGGCCCGGTGGGCGGGTTCGTCGGCTCGGTGGGCGGGTTCGTGGGGACGGTGCCCGACGCCGTGAAGGTCCAGCTCTTGCTCGTCACGGAGTCGCAGGAGTTCTGCTGCACCGCGGCACCGGACGCGGTCGAACCGTCCTTGACGTTCAGGCACTTGCCGCCGTTGCCGTTGACGACCCGGTAGGTGTTGCCGCTGACCGGCGTCAGGGTCCACACCTGGGTGGCGGTACCGGCGCAGTTCTGCTGCTCCACGGCCTTGCCCGCGCTGGTGGAGGCGTCCCGTACGCCGGCGCACCTGGCGCTGTGCGCGGCGGTCAGGGTGTACCCGCTTCCCGAGGCGGTGAGCTTCCAGGTCTGGTGCGCGGCCCCGGTGCAGGCGCTCTGGGTGAGCTGCGTGCCCGCGGCCGTGCCGGCGCCCGGCACCTCGAGGCACAGACCGCTCGCCAGGTTCTTCAGGCTGTACGAACCCGCACCGGGTGCCGCCGAGGCCGAGCCGGTCGCCAGGAGGGCGACGAGGCCCGCGCCGAGCAGCGACACCACGGCGGCCAGGACGGCGGCAGTACGGCTGCGCCTTCTGACGTGCTTCTTCTGAGTACGCACTGGCTGTTCCTCTCACCGCCTGCGGCGTCCTCCGCAGGCACCTGTGGGGGTTGGTGCGGTGGTGAAGGGCGATGTCCGAGCACGGAACAGGATTCCGTGGGATGAATCCAGTTCATGTATGCGAACGGTTGTGACGGTAGGTCACCCACAGGTGGCGGTCAACACGTTGAGCGGAAGTATCAGCCGGCCGGCCGGGTCAGGCACGGCGTGACGGTCCCGCTCACCCGCCGGGGACCTCCGGTGCCGTCGGCGGCTCGGCAGGTGCCGGTGCGGGCCGCCCGAGAAGCACGGCCCGCACCACGGACGGGGCGAACAGGCTGGTGACCGGTGCCCGGAGGCCCAGGACGGAGCGGAAGGCGGCCCCCACCACGGGGTCGGTGGGATAGCGCTCCATGACACGCCGCAGATACCGGTTCGCGACGCGGTCCGCCGGTCCGGTCGCCAGGGCGTTGCCCACCGCGCCCGGCATCGACCGGTCGGACCCGGCCGAGATGTCCCACGCCTGCCTGGACGCCGCGAGGAGCGCCTTCTGCACGCGTCGCGTCGTGGCGGGCCGGCGCGGATCGGCCAGCGCGTCGCGCAGGACGACCGCGCTCATCGCGGCGACGGCCATGCCCTGACCGTAGATCGGGTTGAACGTGCACAGGGCGTCGCCGGTGGCGAGGAAGCCCGCCGGACGGCGGCCGGGAAGGTCGTAGCGGCGGCGGACGTTCGCGGTCCGCCGGAACGCGAACGCGGCAGTCAGGGGCTCGGCCTCCTCCATCCACCGGTGCAGCAGCGGATGCGGCAGCCTCTTCCTCACGTACGTCACGAACTCGTCGCCCTCCGTGGGCGGTTCGTCGCCGCGGAGCCCCGAGACGACGACCAGGTGGGTGCCGTCCTCCAGGGGCAGCGCACCGCCGGCGTAGACCTGGGTGGGACCGGGGTAGACGTAGTAACCGCGGGTGTCGCCGTCCAGGACGCCGTCGCGGCCGCGGTAGACGCGGGAGGAGTACGCCAGACCCGTCTCGATGGTCTCCTCGTGCGGGGCCTCTGCTCCGACGGCCGTCAGCCACTGCGGAGCCTTCGTCCCCGCGCCGGAGGCGTCGACGACCAGGTCCGCCTCGAGGACCTGTCGCGTTCCCCGGGCGTCACCGGAGCGCTCCCGGACCAGGACGCCCCGCACCCGCCGGGCGTCACCGTGCAGGCCGACGGCCTCGGTCCTCTCCGCAACGCCGATCGACGGGTTGGCGAGGACGCGCCGCCGCACCAGCTCCTCCAGCTGCGCCCTGGAGCCGGTGTAGATGTGCGTCGTCGCGGGCAGCCTCCTGAACCAGCGCCCCTCCTGCTGCTGCACCAGGTCCGACGGCATGCCCACACGCGGCGCACCCGCCGCCCGCAGCTCCGCGACGACACCGGGGAGCAGCGACTCCAGGGCCACCTGCCCGCCCTCCAGCAGGACATGGGGATGCCGGGCCTGCGGCACCCCGGGCCGCGGCCCGGTACCGTCCGGGAGCCGGTCCCGTTCCACGATGGTCACCCGGTCGGCGTGCCCGGCGAGGACGTGAGCGGCGAGCAACCCCGCGAGACTCCCGCCGATCACGACCGCGTGCCGCCCCGCGCCGCCCTCGCCCCTGTCCGAACGACCTGTCCTGCGTACGGATTCCACCGGTGCGTCTCCCCTGCTGCTTGGCGTCGGAGGCTCCAGTATCCCGGTCGGCGGGGTGATTTGACGGGTTTTCTTCCGTCAGCTCCGTGAGGAGGCGGCCACGGACGGGCAGGTCTTCCCCGGGCCGTGGGCCGTGACCTGGGGGCGGACGGGGCCGGTCGCCGGCAGGTCGACGGTGAAGCAGCGGGTGACCTGGGCCTCGGCAGCGGATCGCGGCGCAGTGGTCCGCCACCTCCCCAGTGGCCTGGACCAAGTCCGCGAACCGGCAGTCACCCCAGCCGCAGAGGTGTTCGACGTCAGATGGTTGTGCGGGCCCCACACCTTCGGCTTGGCCTGATCCGGTGTGGTGCGCGGGCCGACTCGGCAGGGGGAGTGCTCCCGTGCGCGCGGTCGGCCGGGGCTCGTGGCGTGCGGTGCACGATCTCGCTCAGCCCGGATATGGCCGGAAGGGCCCTCTGCCGCTTCGCTCGGGCATGCCTCGGCATGTCGGCGTTCGTGGAGGATGCCGCCGGCGCCGTCGCGACCTCGATGTCCAGCGGCCGGTGGCACGACCGCTGGACCTCCCGGCGCCCGGGTGAGGCACTGTGGTGGACGGCCCCCTACGGAATCAGCGGGATCCCGTCCGACGGCAGCCCCAGGCGGTCGCAGCCGACACGCCGGGCCAGCGGCTCGGCCATCCCCACGGCGACGTGGGTGCGGTAGGTCGCGGCGTCCCGGAAATAGCGCTGCATCCGCTCCCCGTCCCGCCCGTACCGGGTGCCCGCCGTGCGGAAGAGGGGGTCCTGGAGCGCGTCCCAGGCCAGCCCCCCGGCCGTGAGGAAGATCTGCGCGAGCCGGTGGTCCTCGGCCGCCGTGAACGGGGCCTCGCCGGACACGTTGCGCCGGCAGGTCTCCGTCCAGTCCTCCGCGGCGCCCCGCAGGGCCGCCTCGGCGGTGCGGATGCGGCCCAGCGCCTCGCCCAGGTGCTGCTGGAACTCGGGCAGGTCGGAACGGGTGCGGCCCGGATCGAGGGTCAGCGGCCGGGAGCTGATGATCCGGGCGTACTCGTCGGCCGCGGCGTAGGCGGTTCCGATCATGATGGAGGCCAGCTCCGCGTGGAAGAAGCTCGCCACGCGCGCCGCGTACATGGGGTTGTCGTGCAGCGTGCTGCCGACGGTGCCGCCCTCCACCGGCAGGTCGAGGAAGGAGGCCTCGCGGGCGAAGTGGGCGGGTATCCGGCCCTGGTCGATGTGGATGCTGTTGGAGCCGGTGCCGCGCAGACCGAGCACGCCGTGCCAGTCGTCGAGCACCGTCCACACCCGGCGCGGGGCGACGAACAGCAGCAGCGGCCCCGGAGGCCCCCCGGGGCTGGTGGGCGCGCTCAGGGTCTGTCCGATGAAGTGCGTCGAGTACGGCGCCCCCGACGCGTACGACCAGGTGCCGTCGAGAACGAGGGAGCCCTCGCCGTCCGGCTGTGCGACGCCGACGGGGGGCAGGGTGGAGGCGGCGCGGAAGTCGCCGTCCGCGCCGAACAGTTCGTCCTGGGTCTCCTCGGGGAAGAAGGAGGCGGCCTGCAGCACGTGGGCGGCGGTCAGGGACAGCGCCCACCCGGTGGAGGGGCAGCCGCGCGCGACCTCGACGACGACCTGCAGAAAGGTCCGCAGCCCGAACTCGTACCCCCCGTACCTGCGGGGCTGCAGGATGCGGTAGAAGCCGGCGCGCAGGAAGTCGTCGTGGGTGTCCTTCGGGTAGTGCGTCAGCCGTTCGGTCTCGCCCTGGCGCTCGAGGAGCGCGGGCCGCAGGGCGACCGCCCGCTCGATGACCTCGCGTTCGGTCAGCTGGGGCTCTGGGGCGGCGATCACGGTCTCCTCCATGGGGCCGACGTCGACTCTCGCGCGAACACAGGCGATTGAACACGGTTCGCACCCCCCGCACAGCGGAAGAAAGCGGCCATTTCTCGCGCGGGTCGCCACACCCGGAAGTCGCCACCACTGGAGCCGGGCGGACCGGTCGGGCAGCCCCCGCCTACGCGCCGGGAAGCTCCGGCAGGGCGAGCCAGTCCGGCCAGGAGATCCCGCGGCCGACGAAACGCGGCTGCGTGAACGGCCAGTCGGCCGCGATCCACTGCGGCACCAGCGCGTCGAGGTCCCGCTCGACCTCGCCACCCACCAGCTCGTCCACCACCCACCAGGAGATCTCGGCGTCCGCGCCCACCTTCTCCGGTGGGTCGATGTAGACGCAGCCGAGCAGCGCCGTCTCCGCCGTGTCGAACAGCGCGTAGTTGAAGGACTCGTGTGCGGCGATCTCCTTCTCGTGCCGCAGCAGGTCGGCCTGGTCGGCCTCGTAGGTCATGGTGGCGGCGGGCCAGCCCCAGGCCTCGCCGTAGATGCTCCACAGCCGCTCACGCGAGCCCATCACCGCCGGATGATCGAGCGGGGTGTCGGCCTCACGGATCGGGCGCAGGTGATGGCCGCCGCCCGGCAGCGGTATCAGGGTGGGGTGGACGAAATCGTCAGGTAGCCAGTTCACGGTGCCTGACCGTAGCAGTGCCCGGTCGTCCCCTTCCTGGCATTTCTCACCGTGCGGGCAGGCCCCGCTCCCGGCCGTGGCGGACGCGTCCGGAAGAAGTGACGGGCCGTCTCATGAAAGCGCTTGAGTCTCCAGCGGCCGGAAGGTCCAGGATGCCGCTCATGGACGACGAACGCCCCGACGCACTACTCACCATCGGCCGGCTCGCGCGCCGCACCGGACTGCCGGTGCGCACCCTGCGCTTCTGGTCGGACGAGGGCGCGGTGCCGCCCGTGGCCCGCTCCGCGGGCGGCTACCGGCTGTACGACGCCGGGTCCGTGGCCCGCGCCGAACTGGTGCGCACCCTGCGGGAACTGGGCCTCGGGCTCCACGACGTGTGCCGTGTCCTGAGCGGCCGCGCGACGGTCACCGAGGTCGCCGAAGCGCACGTGGCCGCGCTCGACGCGCAGATCCGCGCACTCGAGGTGAGCCGGGCCGTCCTGTCGACCGTGGCGAAACGAGGTTCCACCGTTGAGGAGACCACACTGATGAACCGGTTGGCACGGCTCTCCGCCGCCGAACGCAAGCAGATCGTCGACGAGTTCAAGGAGGAGGTGTTCGGCCACCTGGAGGACCCGGGCCTGCGTGACCGCATACGCGCCTACCGCATCGAACTGCCCGACGACCCGACATCCGAGCAGGTGGACGCCTGGATCGAACTGGCCGATCTGGTGGGGGATCCCGGGTTCCGCGCCCGGCTGCGCACCTGGATGGAGCTGAACACGCCCGTGGCGGGCCAGGGCCGCCCTCCCGGCGCGTCCATCTGGTGGGCGAGGCAGGTCGTGGAGACCGTCGCCGAGGCCAGGCGGCGCGGGGTGCCTCCGGAGGGCCCGGCGGCGGCCGAGGTGGTGTCCGGGCTGTTCGGCTCCACCGACCTGGCCGCCGTGCTGCGCAGCCTGGAGGCCGGGATCGAGGCCGGCGCGGAGCGCTACCACCGGCTCGTCGCCCGGGTGCGGGGCCAGAACCCGTCGCCCGACGCGACCGAGGAACTGCAATGGCTGGCGCGGGCCCTGCGCGCCGTCCACCACCCCTGACCTCACCGTGTGCCGGGCCCGGCCCTCGCCCCGGCCCGTCAGTCCGCGGGGCGGCGCAGTTCCTGGGCGCGCAGGGCGAGCTGCATCTCGAACTGTGCCGTCGGGTCGCGCAGTTGGTCACCGAAGACCTCGTCCAGCTGGCGCAGCCGGTAACGGACGGTCTGCGGATGCACGGCGAGGCGCTGGGCGACCTCGCTCGCGTTGCGGGCGCAGCTCAGCCAGCACAGCAGGGTCTCGGCCAGCCGCTCGCGCTGGGGGGACCGCACGGCGTCGAGCGGACCGAGACGCAGGCGGGCGAGCGCGTCGACCAGTTCCTCGTCACGGAACAGCAGCAGCGTGGGGAGGTGGTCCGCGCAGCGGACCAGACCGGTGTCGCGCAGGATCCCGCGCCGCGTGAGGTCCAGGGCGTCGCGGGCCCAGCGCAGGGAACGGGAGCCCGCGTCCAGCGGGACGGTGGGGCCCAGTGCCGAACGCAGGCCACGCAGCGCCCCGCTGATGGCCCGTTCCCGGCCGAGGCCCTCCGGGTCGGGCACCACGATGACGCCTTCCTGTCCGTCGAAACGGGCGAGGAACTCCGGCGGGAGGATGGGGCGGGCCGCGTCCGGCTCGCCGGGGTGGTCGGTGACGACGACCGCGATGTCGCGCGGCAGGGGCCACCGCGCGGTCCCGGCGAGGTCGGCGACCGCCTCGGGGGCGACCGCCCGCTCCGAGGTGAGCAGGTCCAGCAGCCGGCTGCGGCGTTGCTGCAGCTCGCCGGCGGCGTGCAGCCGGGCCTCGGTGTACCCGCTGGTGGTGGCGGCCGCCATCTCGTCGAGGTGCAGGAAGATGGTTTCGCCGAAGGCGATGAGCACGTGCGGCGGAAGCCGGTGGACCTCGAGGAGTTCGCTCATCCTGCGCCAGGTCACGCGCGCGCCCAGCCGCAGGGCCGACTGGAAGGAGTCGAGGCTGCGGCCCTCCTCCGCCTCGCCCCTCCCGATGCGCTCGTACGTCGCCCGGACGTCGTCCCAGTCGGTGTCGGAGCCGGACAGGCGGGCCAGGAACCCCTCCAGGGCCTGGGCGACTCCCCGGTTCACGACGTGCATGTACGTCTCGTCCGACGGACGGGCGTACTCGGCGATCTCGGTGCGGATGACCCGCACCACCTCCTCGATGATCTCGTCCAGGAAGGGCCGTAAGTGGTCGAGGAGCTCGGCGGGTATCCCCGCCGGCGGAGGACCGCCTTCGGCGGGCTCGGTCCGGGGGCGTGCTCGGTCGGCCATCGAAGCTCTCTCGGCGTGTGGGGACGTCAGGTGGCCCGGTGACCTTACCGCCCGGTAAGTTCACCGGGCCCCACCTCGGCGGACAGATCGTGCGGCGCCCCTTGTCACCGGGGTGACAACGCGGCACGGCCGTTTGCGCGGCCGGACACAAGTGGTCACAGCGCGCAGGGGGCCACCATCCCGCACATGACGGATCTGTTCGAGCGACGGCCCGACGACGAGCCGGGACTGCGTCACTACGCCTCCGGCCTCTCCTGGAACCTGCCCGAGGCCACGGGGGTCCTGTCCGGCCTGCTGGACGGTTCGGCCCGGCGTCACGGGCGCCGCACGGCCCTGTCCGCGCCGGGGAGCCGGACCAGCTTCCGCGAGCTGCGGCGGACGGTGGTGCGGATGGCCGCCGCCCTCACCCGGCTCGGGCTGCGGCGCGGCGACCACTTGGCGCTCCTGCTGCCCGACTGCCCCGAGGCGGTGGTCCTGTGCCACGCGGCGTGGCGGATCGGCGCGATCGTCGTCCCGGGCGAGGTCGAGGACCACCGGCGGGCACTGACGCGGGCGGTGGTGGCCGTGCTGCCTGCCGAGCGGCTCGCGGACGTCGCGTCCGGACGGGGCGACAGCGGGCGTGACCTCCTGCGGGCCGTCGTCACCGTGGAGGTGGCCTCGGCCCGGCGCGGCGACGCGCGGCGCGGTGACGCCCGGCGCGGCGACGCGCGGCGCGGTGACGTCCGGCAGGGCGACGCACGGCAGGGAACGGGTGGCGAGGGCGCCGGGGCTAGGGCCGCGCGCCCGGGGACGGGCGGAGGGCGCGGGACGGCCTCCGCCCTGCACGTCCGGAGGCCACCGGACCCGGCGGCGGCCGCGCCGGGCCGTGCCGCAGGGCGGTCACGCCCGGGGGCCTCGTACGGTGCCTTCGGCGCCCACGGGCCCCGGCCGCCGGAGGACCGCGCGACCGTGGTCGCGTACCGCGACCTCGACCGGGGGACGGGCGGCCGCGACGACGCGGCGACGGCCTGGTGGGACGGGGGCCCCGAGCCCGAGGACATCGCCGTGGCGGTGCCGCGGCGTGACGGCACCAGCGTCTTCCTGAGACACCGGAACGTGCTGGCGGCGGCACACCAGATCGTCGCCTGGCAAACCGCTCCGGCCTCACGCCGGTCACGGCTGCTGTCCACGGTGCCGCTCTCGACGGCCCGGGGGATCGTGGTCTGCACGGCGGCGCTCCTCGCCGGGATCCCCAACGTGCTGGTGCCCGAGAGACACGCCTTCGGCGTGCTCCGGGCGGCACGCCGGCACGCCCCCACCGTCCTCATGGCGTCGCCCGAGGACCTGCGCCGTCTCCTGGAGCGTCCGGCCCACGAGCACGAGGTCCTGGCCTCGGTGCGCACGATCGTGACGGCCCCGCTGGACGCCCTCCTGGGCCGGCGGGTACGGGCGGCACTGGACGCCCGGGTCGTTGAGGCGTACGGGCCCGACGCCGCCGCGGGCGTGGCGCTGGCCAACCCGCTGACCGCGAACGCCCGTCCGGGCACGGCCGGGCTGGCCCTGCCCGGCACCCGGGCGCGGATCGCCGTCGAGGGGTTCCCCGAGGTGGACGTCCTGCCGGGTCACGCGGGTGAACTCCTGCTGCGAGGGCCGCAGTTCGGCGATCTCGGCGGCCTCCGCGGACGTCCGCCCGGTGGCCGGTGGCTGCGCACCGGACGGCTCGCCGTCCGCGGCCCCGACGGGTTCGTCACGCTGCTCGGCGACGGTGACGGACCGGACGGCGCAGCGGCACGACGCTGACGACGGCGCAGCGACACGACGCTGACGACGGTGCCCGGCAGGACGCAGCCGGCGGCAGCCGCAGCCTCGTGGCGTAGCCGTCGAGGAAGGCGGTGTGCGGGACCGCGCCGGCCCCGAGGGCGTCACGTTCGGTACGGGTGAGCACGATGCCGACCAGCACCACGCCGAACACGCCGCTGATCTCCCGCGCCGCGCTCACCAGGCCCGACGCCGTGCCGGTCCGGGTGGCGGGAACGCCCGCGATCTGACCGCACCGTCAACGGCGTGGTCGGTGCCGAGCCGGCGCCGATCGCCACCGGCCCCGGCTGCGGACCGGCGTAGGACGCCCCGGTGCCCGTGCCGGCGACCAGCAGCGGCCCCGCCGCGACCAGCACGAGTCCCGCCGCGGCGGGCCGCGCTCTTCTGCGCGGACCGTTGACCGGGGGTCCGGCCTTGTCACCGCGGTGACAGTTCCCCTCGGACGAACTGTCAGCGGCCCGTCTTCTTCCGCCGCCGCACCGAAGCGGAACCTGGGGCATCGGCCGAACCGCCCCGTCACTTCCGTGGAGTCGAGATGACCGAGACGTTGGAACCAGAGCCCCTGCTGACCGACCGGCTCCGGCACAGGGCCACCCACAGCGCCCACCGGCCCGCCGTCACCCAGGTGGCCTTCCCCGGTCCCGAATCCGCCGGCGTCCTGCGCACCCTGAGCCGGCACGGCCTCGACGCGCGGGCGCGCGCGGTGCGGACGTCGAGCGGGAAGGTGGCGCGCTCCGCCTGCCGGGAGCTCTTCCTGTCCGGCGCACTGAGCGGGGAGGCGCTGTGAGCGGCACGGCAGGGCGCGTCCGCGAGGTGCTGGTGTCGCGCTTCGCCGACTGGTACGGGGTCGCGCCCGAGGACGTGACCGACGACCGCCCGTTCACCGAGTACGGGCTCACGTCCCGGGACGGCGTCGTCCTCACCGTGCTCCTCGGACAGGCCGTGGGGCGGTCACTGCCCGCGACGCTGCTGTGGGACACGCCGACGCCCGCCGCGCTGATCGCCGCCCTCACCGCCCTGGAGGAGCCGGAGCCGCCCACGCCCGAAGCGCCCCCGCCCACCGCCGCCCTCCCCCCGGACGCTCTGCCCCCGGGCGAGGCCGCGGGCGGGCGGCCGTCGTGAGCCACGATCGGGCGGACGCGGCCACCGCCCTGCACCGCTTCGCGGTCGGGGAACCGGACCCCCACCTGGTCACCGGACCTCCCGGTGCGGGTCCTGCTCCCCGCCTCGTACGCAGCGGCCCCCGACCGCGAACGGCCGGTGCTCCACTTCCTCGACGGGGCGCACGACGACCACACCGCAACGGACGCGGAGCCTTCGCCGCCGGGCACGGCGTCCCCGGGGCGGTGCGGTCCACCGTCCCGGGGACACCGTCGCCGACGGCCGTGTCCCGGGGTGCGGGTCAGCCCCCGGCCCCGGCTCCGGTGGCCCCGGCCGGGTTCGCCGCGATCCACTCGTCCAGCTGTTCGCGGGTGGTCGACGGGTCGGCGACGAGCTCGCCGAGGCGGTCGCCGGCGAGGTGGAGGGTGGAGACCGCCGGGCAGCGGCGGCACGCCTCCACGCCCGTCTGGCTCCACCACTGGCACTGCGTTCGCAGGTGACACCGTGGCACAGCGGTCGCGGTCGCGGCCGGGGCGGCCAGGACCCGTTCGACCAGGGTGCAGTCGTCCCCACGGCGGTTCACGCAGTTCGACGTGCAGTGCGAGGCGAACCGCAGGACGCGGCGCGGCTCGACGCCCTCGGGCACCATGCCGAGGACCTGGGACGCCGGAACCGGGTCGGCGAGGTAGACGACGCCGCCGTCTTGCCCCGACCGGACCCCCAGGGCGACGGCCTCCGGGGCGTGCGGGTCCCCGCTGGGGCACCAGGTCCGCGATGACTTCCGCTCTGCCACGGCGATCACCTCCCGGTCAGACGGAGCTGGTGACGTCGGCGGCCTTGCCGATCGGGTCGGTGCCCAGCCCGGCCCCGGCCGCCGTCTCCTGCTCGTAGGCGGCGGCCCGCAGGATGCTCTCCTGCAGCTGCTGGACCGAGGTGATCCGTCCGGTCTGCGTTTCGGCGGCGGACGCGGGCTGGCCCGAGGCGAGGGCGGCGGCGAACAGGGCCGCGGTGCCGACGACCGCGGCGCGGGTGGTCTTCTTGTTCATCTGCGCTCCTTGGGTGCTGGGTGAAGTGGGGTGGATTGCCGGTGGGTCGAACCGCCGGCCCCCGGAGGAAGGCCGGCGGTGTCAACAGGCTGACCGCGGTGCCCCGGTACGGGCGGCAGTCGGTGCGGCAGTCCGGCGGCGGGACGGCCACCGCCGGACTGCCGGTGGGTCACAGCCGGACGGCGACGGCGGCGAAGTGCCCGGCGGGGACCGCGACGTCGGCCAGCAGCCAGCCGACGGGGGCGGCGGGCGTCCGGCCCGCACCGACCCGGGTGCGGGCCGGGTCGTCGCCCAGACCGACGCCGAGCCCTTTGAGGTACGCCTCCTTCCTGGTCCACACGCGGGTGAACGCGTCGGGGCGAAGCTCCGGCGGGAGGGCGGCCAGTTCCGCCGACTCGGCCGGGTGCAGGACGTCCGCGGCCTCCGACACGGTGTCGGGGTGCGGCACCGGTTCGATGTCCACGCCGACCGGGGCCGGGGCGAGGGCGATGAGGCTCAGCCCCTCGCAGTGGGACAGCGAGAAGTGCAGCCGTCCGTCCGGGAGCACGGGACGCCCGTGCGGTTCCCCGCAGCAGGGGCAGGGGGCCCGGGCCAGCGGCACCTTGCTCGGCGCGACGCCGAGGTGGGAGCCGAGCAGGCGGCGCAGCCCGACGTGCGCGCACAGGTAGGTGGCGCGGTCGGCGGGCCGGCGCAGCTCCGCCGCCCTGGCGAGTTCGGCCGGCTCGAGGACGAGCGGTGCGTGGCGTGCGGCGGCCGCCTCGTGGACAGCGGTGGTCACCAGCCACAGCTGCGGGCGGGCTGCGGGCGGACGGACGGGCCGGGGCAGGGGTGCGGGGAGGGGCGGCAGCGGCTCGGGGAACAACGCGGCGGCCGCGGGCGGGGCGGACGCCGTGGCGGCCCCGGGCAGGGCGGGCGGCGCGGGATGGTCAAGGAGGGACATGTCTGCCTCACACGGAAGTGGCGGTGGGCTCCGGTGCGGTGCGGGTGCGGTCGGAGCGGGGCGCCTCGGCGGACGCCATGGCGGGGGCCTCTGCCGGCACCCCGGCCGGCACCTCGGCCGGCGCCTCGGCGGGTGCCTCGGCGCTGCGGAAGGCGAGGACGACGGCGATCGGGGAGAGGGCGACGAGACCGGCGCAGACCAGCCACGTCCGGGTCGGTCCGAGCTGGGTGGAGACGGTCGAGAACAGGGCCAGGGACAAGGGCGCGGCGCCGATGCCGGAGAGGGTGAAGGTGGACATCGCGACGCCCATCCGGCCCTGCGGAACGGCCTGCTGGTAGGCGGTCACCAGGGCCGGGCCGTTGAGGCCGGAGCACAGGCCGACGGCGCAGGCGGTGCCGGCCAGGACGGCGGGCGAGGGGACGAGCGCCATGGCGGCCATGCCGCCGGCGAGGCCGAAGCCGGTCACCACGAGCTTGGCGGGTGCGGGGATGCGGTGGGCGAGGGCCGCGCCGACGGCGGCGGAGGCCAGGGCGCCGGCGCTGAAGGCGGACAGGACCAGGGCGACGGCGCCGACGCCCCAGCCCTCCGCGTGGGCCCTCATGGGGAGGCCGACCTCGGCGGGCCACAGGAAGGCGACGTCGATGCAGAAGCAGGCGATGAACATCCAGCGCAGCCGCGGGTGGGAGGCCAGGAGGCGGAAGCCGTCGCCGGAGCGGCGCAGCAGGGAGGGGCCGCCGGGAACGGGTTCGGGCCTGGCCATGCCGTGCGTGACGTGGGCGGCGCACAGCAGCCAGATCGCGCAGCACACGGCGGCGACCGTCATCGCGGCGGGCAGCTCGCCGACGGTGACCAGCCAGGCGCCGAGGGGGGTTCCGGCGATCGGTGCCAGCCGCAGCACCATGGAGAAGAGGGAGTTGGCGCGACCGAGCTGGTCCTCGGGCGCCAGGCGGGGCAGCAGGACGCCGGAGGCGGAGCCGGTCAGGCCGAGCAGGGTGCCTTCGACGAGGGCGACGGCGACCAGGGGCCACAGGGTGTCGGTGGTCATGGTGACCAGTGCGCCGACGGCGAGGACGGCGACGCGGGCGCCGGTGGCGGGCAGCAGGAGGGCGCGGGGGCCCAGCACGTCGGTGAGGGCGCCTCCGAAGAGGAGGGTGAGGACGCGGGGCAGGGTGGCGGCCAACGTCACCAGGGTGACCGCTCCGGATCCGCCGAGCTGGACGGCGGTCCAGCTCATGGCGATGAGCAGGGCGTAGCTTCCGCCCTGCACGGCGGCCTGGCCTGCGACCAGGCTGCTGATGCGGGGCCAGTCGACGCGGGGCGGGGTGTCGGAGGTGGTCGTCATGGGTCCGGCTTCCTGTGGGCTGTCGGGACGGAGGACTGGTGCGGGTGCGGGTGCGGGTGCGGGACGAGGCGGTTCGGGAGGGGAGGGGAGGGGAGGTGGGACGGGAGGCGATCCGGGGCGGTCGGGTCAGGCGGGTGGGCGGACGCGGACGCGGACGTCGGCGGTGCCGCCGCGCAGGGCGGTGCGGACGGCGAGGGTGACGGCGCGGTCGGCGGCCCGGCGTACGGCGCGTCGCCGGCGCGGGCCGGGTGCGGCCGGTGCCGGGGCGCGCAGTTCGAGACGGCCCCCGATGTGGCCACGGCCGGCCTGGGCGAGGGCCCGTTGGGCGGTGCCGCGAGCCGCGACGGCGAGGGCGTCCTCGCCCGTGGCCGCGCGCGGGGACGCGGTGACGGTGACGCCGGGGGTCTCGTGGACGGAGAAGCGGACGTGGACGGTCCCGCGGCGGCGACGGCGGATCATGACGTACCCTCCGGCGCACCGGCCTGGGCGCCGCTCCGGTCGCCGCTCACGTCGCCGCTCCGGTCGTCGGCCGGGTGTGCCGGGTCGGCGGACGCCGTCGTGGCGGGGTCGGCGGGCCACCACAGGTCGTCGGCGTCCAGGCCGGTGACGGTGTACTTGCCGAGGGCGCTGATCAGCAGCCGCAGTTCGAGGGCGATGCTGTCGGCGAGGCGCTCGAGGCCGTGCTCGGGGTCCTCGTCGACCGCGATCAGGGCGGCGCGGCCGAGTCCGACGGCGGTGGCGCCGAGGGCGAGGGCGCGCAGGACGCGGCCGCCTTCCCACATGCCGCCGGTGGCGAGGAGGCATCCGGCGGGGCGGCCGATGCGGCGCAGGCATTCGGCGAGGGGCAGGCCCACCTGGTCGAGGAAGACGCCGGGGGCCCATCCGGTGCCGCCCTCGGCGCCGTCGACGGTGACCGCGTCGGCGCCGGCGGCCCAGGCGGTGCGCGCGGCGTGCGCGATGTCGCGGCCCGGGTGGAACTTCACCCAGGTGCGGGCCCTGGGGAAGTTGTTGCGCATGAAGCGGAGCTGCTGGCGGAGGATCTCGTCGGTGAAGGTGCCGGGGGTGGCGCAGCGCAGCCGGTGGTCGTCGTCGGGGCCGAAGACCTCCTGGACGGTGAAGCGGCGGGCGAGCCGTGCGGCCTCCTCGCGTCCGACGACGGTCATGCCGCCGAGGCCGGGTTTGGCGCCCTGACCGGTCTTCAGCTCGAAGGCGAGGCGGCCGGTCTCCAGCAGGGGCCGGGTGGCGGGGTCGCTGTAGAGGAGGTTCCAGACCTCGGAGTCGGCGTCCTCGGTGGACTGCTGGACGACCACGCCGCCGGTCCCCTCGGGCGCGGCCTCCAGGTAGGCCTCGACGCGGGCGAGGAGCGCGGAGCGGGTGGTGTCGTCGGCGCGGCGGTAGCCGTGGACGGGGATCATGTTCTCCCCGATGACCATGGGGATGCCGAGTCGCGCGGCCTGCCGGCTCGCGTGGAGGGCGAGGTCGCCGCTGCCGGCCCGGGTGGAACCGAAGGCGGACAGGTACAGGGGGAGCCGGGCGGTGAGACCGCCGGCGCGGGTGGTGAGGTCGACGTCGCCGAACTCGGGCTCGCGGGCGAGGTCGATGAGCTTCTCGAGCCGCTGGGGCATGAACACGGGCGGGACGACGCGCGCCCGGTCGAGGTCGTCCTGAGGCGGGGCGGCGGCCGGTGAGGGACCGAAGAGGCGGGCGCCGTACGTGGCGGGGTGGGGGAAGACCTCGGCGGTGCCGTGACGGGCGCGGGCGCGGACCTGCTCCTCGGGGAAGCCGGGGGCGGTGAGGGCGTTCACGGGGTCACCGCCCCGGGGAGCTTGGGGTAGGCGCTGACCTGCCAGAGGGCGTCGAGACCGGTGAGGAAGCGGACCAGCCGCTGCAGTCCCATCCCGAAGCCGGCGCTGGCGGGGATGCCGTCGCGGGCCTCCTGGAGGTACCAGGCGTACTTGGCGGGGTTCTCGCCGCTCTCCCGCATGCGGGTGACGATGGTGGCGTAGTCGGCCTCGCGCTCGCTGCCGGAGACGAGTTCGCCGTAGCCATGGGGGGCGATCAGGTCGAAGTTGCGCAGCACGCCGGGGTTGTCCGGGTCCTCGCGGTCGTAGAAGCCGCGGGACCCCTTGGGGTAGTCGTTGACGAAGAAGGCGCGGTCGCTCTCCAGGGACAGCAGGCGTTCACCGGTCCAGTCGATCTCGCCGTCGGGGTTCTGCGGGTGGCCCGCGGCGAGGAGGCGGCGCACGGCCTCCTCGTGGGTGCAGACGTCGTACTTGCCGCCGCGGATGTCCGCGAAGTCCTCCTCCCTGCGGCCGAGTTCGCTCAGCAGGCCGGGGACGGCGGTCCAGACGTGCTCGGCGACGCGGGTGAGCAGACCGGCGGCGATCTCCTGGGCGTCCTCGCGGGTCGCGTCGGCGATCTCCACGTCGATCTGGTGGAACTCGACGAGGTGGCGGCCGGTGGTGGCGGTCTCCTCGGGTTCCACACGGACGTTGGGGGCGATGTAGAAGAGCTTGGGGAAGCCGCGCAGCGACGCCTGCTTGTAGAGGATGGCGCTGGTCATCAGCTTGTAGGGGTGGCCGTAGTAGTCGACGTCCAGGGCCTTGGCGCCGCGGCCCCCGGGATCGGTGACCGGTCCGACGAGCGGTGGCAGCAGCTCGGTGAAGCCCTCGCCGCGCAGGAAGTCGCGGGCGGCCTGCAGGGCTTCCTGCTGGACGAGCATGGCGGCGCGCAGCCGGGATGAGCGGAGGTGTTCGCCGAGCGGGGGCGGCGTGCCCGGTGCGCCGGCGCGGAGGGTGCGGTCCATGACGGGACTCCTTCACGAGACGAGAGCGAGGACGAGAGCGGGGAGGGGAGCGGGGACGGGAGCGTGGACAGGAACGAGGACGAGGGGGAGGCGGAGGGGAGGGGCAGGGCGAGGACGGGGGGAGGACCGGGTCGAGGGCTACGTGACGGTGGTCGAGGTCGGGGCGGGCGGGCGGACGGTGAGGCGGGCGGCAGGGGGACGGGCGTGGCCGTCCTCGGGGTTCGGGGGCGCGGAGTCGTAGCGGCGGACGACGTGGTGGAGGGCGGCGAGGAGACCGTCGGCGGTGAGGGGCGCGGCGGTCGTGGCGTCGGCGCCTATCGGCATGCCGCCGGTGGCGGCCCAGCGGAGCCGGCCGGTGGGGTCGACCAGGCCGCGGGAGCGGCCGGGATTGTCGGGGTGGAGGCAGAACGGGACGTCCAGCAGGCCGCGTGCGAAGGCCGCGGGCAGGGCGCGGGACAGGTCGTCATCGAGGTCCAGGACGGTCTCGATCAGGGTCCGGGCCTCCGCGAGGACCTCGCCGCCGTCTGCGTCGGGACCGTCGGGCCCGTCGGGTGCGGCGGGGGGCCCGGCGAGCGCGGCGGCCGCGGCGGCGGTCTCCAGGGCGCGGACGTTCTCCTCCACCGTGGGGATGCGGTGGGCCTCGGCGGTGGTCTTGACGATCAGCCGGCCCGCCCCGGAGCGCACCGCGAGGCGGGCGGAGGCCTCCAGGAGACGGGTCGCGCCGTGCGGGGTGCGCGGATAGACGCCCATGTAGGTGTAGAGCACCACGTGGTGGTCCACGCCCGCGGGCAGGAACTCCGCGGCGAGCCGGCGCAGCGCGCGGACCGCCTCCTCGTCCTGGCCCGGGTGGGTCTGCTGGGCGTAGCTGAGGGAGACGCTGCGGATCCCGTGCTGGGCGAAGAACAGGCACTCCAGGACGCTCAGGGCGACGAGCAGACCGGGCGGGCACAGCTGGCCGAGCAGGCAGCCGCCGAAGCTCTCCACGTGCGGGACGGCGCCCGGACGGACGGCGCCGGCCAGCAGTTCGCAGGCGCGGGCCCAGGCGGCGACGGAGCGGCGCAGGGGGGTGCGTCCGTAGGGCAGGCAGTAGGAGACGGGACCGCCCTCGGTGGCGTCCAGGCCGGCCGCGGTGAGCGCGCGGACGATGGCCTCGGGCCGGGCGGAGCCGTGCCGGACCTGGACGGGGAACCCCTCGTCGACCAGTCCCGCCAGGAGGGCGCGGGTGACGGCGGCCGGGTGGGTGGCGATCGGGTAGCCGTTGAGGCGGGCTCCGTCGGCGACCGCCGCGCGGGCGGCGGCCAGGTCGCCGACGCGGGTGTAGCTGTCGACGGTCAGCGTGCCCGCGGTGGTGGCGGTGGCGGCCCGGGTCCTCTCGAGGCCGGCCCGCATCAGGCGGGGGTCCCCGAACCCCATGCGGGGCTGGACGACGAGCCGGCCGGCGTCCGCGGCGGCGGCGACGAAGGCGCCGAAGGAGACGTGGCGGGCGGTCATGCCGGCACCCCGCCGTGGACACGGGCGGCGAGGAAGCCGCGCAGGGCGTCCAGGTCGTCGCCGAGGACGGCGTCGCAGCCGGCCCGCAGCAGGCGGGCCGTCTCCGTCTCCTGCGGGCGGCCGGCGACGCCCAGCTTGCCGCCGATCACCACCGGGACGGCGGCGAGAGCGGGTTCGGCGCGCAGCCGGCGGACGGCGGCGAGGCCGTCGCGGTAGCCGTGCCCGTTGACGCTGCTGAGCACCACCGCGTCGGGAGCGTGCCGCCGGCAGGCGTCGGCCAGCTCCTCGGCGTCCACGCAGGGGCCGAGTCCGACGACCTCGTGGCCCAGCTCGCCGAGGAAGAGCTGGAGATACACGAGATTCCAGGTGTGGGAATCCGAAGCGGTTCCGCTCAGGAGTATCTTCATGTCATAGAGAATAGATTTCCCGGGATTCCGGAAGGGGAAGCGGAGGCGGCAGCAGTGACCGGCAGTTTCCCGCACGCTTTTCCCGCACGGGGAAATCAGGACGGCGAGGACCGGAAAAGCGGGAAGCGCCGTGTCCCGCGGGAGCTGCGGGACACGGCGCTTCTCGGTTCCAGGGGTACCGGCGGTCTCAGGTGTACTGGGCGACGAGGCTGCGCGGGCGGATGTCGGTCCAGTTGGCGGTCACGTACTCCAGGGCCTCGTCCCGGTTCCCCGGTCCCCAGACGCCGGCCCAGCCGGCCGGCACGTCCGCGAAGGCGGGCCACAGGGAGTGCTGACCTTCGTCGTTCACGACGACGTGGAAGGTTCCCTCGGAATTGTCGAACGGGTTGACGGAATCACTCATGACTGGCTCCTCGATTCTTCCTTCTCCACGATGGAGAGCTTTTCCGAAATGATTCTTCCGATGTGCGAGAGAGGTTCCGGTTCGGTCATGCGGAGGTGTTCGGATTCCACGGTGTGGTTCTCCACGACGCCCTCGGTGCAGGAAATCCACGTGGCGGCCAGGGCGCCCTCCGGTTCACCGGGCCTGCGGGCCGTGAAGAACGTCAGGTCCGCGTCGGCGACGCCCGGGACGTACCGCGCCATGAGGCCGGCGTGGGTCTGCGAGGCGTGCAGCACGGCATCCAGCTCCGCGGCGGAGAAGCCGGCCAGCACCGGGTCCTCACGGGCGATCCGCTCCCTCGCGGCGGCCGGGTCCCCGCCGCCCGGCACCGGCTCTCCCACGCCGGGTGCCTCGTCCGGCAGCACGGACACGCTGCCGGGCCCCGTCAGGTGGGCGTCCATCAGCGCGAGGAGTTCGACGCGTTCGCCCGCCGCGCGCAGCCGCACCGCCATGGCGTGGGCGACGATCCCGCCGAAGGACCAGCCGAGCAGCCGGTAGGGGCCCCAGGGCTGCACCTGCCGGATCCGCTCCAGGTAGTCGTCGGCCATCTCCTCCACGCTGCGCGGCCGGTGTCCCGGCTCGCTCAGCGCCCGGGCCTGCAGCGCGTACAGCGGCTGGTCGTCGCCCAGGTGACGGGCCAGGCCCGCGTAGGACCAGCCGACGCCGGTGCCGGGGTGGACGCAGAACAGCGGGCGGCGGGCGCCACGGGTGCTCAGGGGCAGCAGCACGCCCAGCGCGCCGGCCGTGCCGTCGTCGTCCGCGCCGAGCAGCCCGGCCGGGGTGGGCTGCCGGAACAGGTCGCGGACGGTTCGCTCGACGCCCAGGACGCTGCGCATGCGGCTGACCAGGCGCACGCCGAGCAGCGAATGGCCGCCCAGGGTGAAGAAGTTGTCGTCGATGCCGACCCGTTCCACGCCGAGGACCTCGGCGAACAGGCCGCACAGCAC
The DNA here is from genome assembly GCF_003112515.1 of Streptomyces fragilis. Classification (GTDB taxonomy): domain Bacteria; phylum Actinomycetota; class Actinomycetes; order Streptomycetales; family Streptomycetaceae; genus Streptomyces; species Streptomyces fragilis. Next base: position 1,275,608 of record NZ_BEVZ01000002.1, read on the forward strand.
CTCCTCGCGGGCGTTGCGGGGCAGCCTGCCTTCGGCCGCGGCGGCCCGGTCCGGGGCGGGCAGCGCCGCGCGGTCCGGTTTGCCGTTGACGGTCAGCGGCAGGGCGTCGAGGACGACGACGGCGGACGGCACCAGGTGGTCGGGGAGCGTCCGCCGGACCCGGGCGAGCAGTCCGGGCCCGGTGACGGTGTGCCCCTCGCGCGGGACGACGTAACCGACGAGGGTCTTCCCGCCGGGCCCGTCCTCGCGGACGACGGCCAGCGCCTGCCCGACCCCGGGGAGGCATGCCAGCGCCTGCTCCACCTCCCCGGGTTCCACGCGCACGCCGCGCAGCTTGACCTGGCCGTCCGCGCGCCCCAGGAAGCGCAGCTCGCCGGCGGGAGTCCACAGGACCCGGTCCCCGGTGCGGTACATGCGGCTGCCGTCGGTCTCGAACGGGTCGGGGACGAACCGTTCCGCGGTCAGGGCGGGCCGGCCGACGTAGCCGCGGGCCACGTGGGCGCCGGCGATGTACAGCTCGCCCGGCACGCCCGGCGGGACGGGGCGCAGCGCCTCGTCGAGGACGTGGCCGCGGGTGTTGTCCATCGGGTTGCCGAGGTGGATGCCGGTGCCGCGCAGGGTGCGCTGCGCGGTGCCGAACCACTGGTTGTGGGAGGCGAAGGTGGTCTCGGTGGGTCCGTAGGAGTGGACCAGGGCGGTGTCCGGGCAGTGGGAGAGGACCCGCTGGAGCGCGACCGGGGAGACGACGTCGCCGCCGGTCCACACCTCGCGCAGCAGCCGGAGGGTGTCCAGGCCCTCCTCGGCCATCAGGTGGAACAGGCCGGCGGTGAAGTAGGCGGCGGTCGCACCGTGCTCGCGGACGGCCCGGGCCGTCTCCGTGAGGTCGGTGCCGTCACCCGGCATGACGACCAGGCTGCCGCCGTTGAGGAGCGGCACCCAGATCTCGAAGACCGAGGCGTCGAAGCCGGTCGCCGAGTGGACCAGCATCCGGCGCGGCGCGCCGGCGGCGACGTCGCGGTCGGCGGCCAGCTCGAGCACGTTGCGGTGGGTCACCCCCACGCCCTTGGGCCGGCCGGTCGAGCCGGACGTGAACATCACGTACATCAGGTCGTCGCCGGTCGCCCCCGCGCTGTCCGCCGGGTCCGTGGCGTCTGCCGGGTCCGCGGCGCCCGCGAAGTCCGCGGCGCTCGGGGAGACTTCGCCGTCCGCGCGGATGCCGGTGGGCCCGGGGGCCGGGTCCTGGCCGGCGGGTGCGTCCACGGCCAGCACCCGCCAGGCGCCGGCCGCGTCGGCGCCGCCCGCCTCGGCGCCCGGCACCGCGGCGGCGTGGGCGGTGTCGGTGGCGACGAGCCGGGCCGCGCCGTCCTCGAGCATCAGCCGGAGCCGGGCGGCGGGCAGCCGCGGGTCCAGCGGGAGGTAGGCGGCGCCGCAGCGCAGGACGGCGAGCGCGGTGACCACCAGGGGCACGCCGCGTTCCAGCAGCACGCCGACGGTGTCGCCGCGCCGCACCCCGGCGGCCCGCAGGCGGGTGGCCAGGGCGGCGGCCCGCTCGTCGAGTTCCCGGCGGGTGACGGTCTCCTCGCCGGCGATCAGCGCGGGTTCGTCCGGGGCGCTCCGGGCTCGCCGGGCGATCCGCTCGTGGACCGTGCCGGGGGCGGGTCCGGTGGTGGCGGTGTCGTTGTGCTCGGCCAGCCGGAACCGGTCGGCGTCGGTGAGCAGCGGGACGTCGGCGATGCGCAGGCCGGGGTCGGCGGCCGCGGCGCGCAGGATTGCCTCGAGGTGGGCGGCGAGCACGGCGGCGGTCGCCTCGTCGAACAGGTCGGCGGCGTACTCCAGTCCGCCGGCCAGGCCGAGCGGGCGGCCCCGCGGGTCGCGCCGCTCCGTCAGGGCGAAGGTCAGGTCGAACTTGACGGACGCGGTGGACAGCAGCCCCGGCTCGGCGTCCCGGAACAGCTCCTGCCCGCCGCCGGCCGCCGGGCCGTCGTCCTGGTGGAGCTGGACGACGATCTGGGCCAGCGGGTGGCGGGCGGCGGAGCGGTCCGGGTTCAGGTGCTCCACCACGCGCTCGAAGGGCAGGTCCTGGTGCGCGTAGGCGGCCAGGTCGGCCTGCCGGACCCGTTCCAGGAGCTCGGTGAAGGCGGGATCGCCGGAGGTGTCGGTGCGCAGCACCAGGGTGTTGACGAAGAAGCCGACGAGGCCGGCGAGCCTCTCGTCGTCGCGTCCGGCGGTCATGGTGGCCAGCGGCAGGTCGGTGCCCGCGCCGTGCCGGGTGAGGAGGGCGGCGAGCGCCGCCTGCAGAACCATGAACAGGGTGGCTCCGGAGTGCCGGGCCAGCTCGTCGAGGGCCCGGTGGGTGGCGGCGTCGAGGACGATCGGGACGTGGCCGCCCCGGTGGGAGGGCTCGGCGGGGCGGGGCCGGGCGGCGGGCAGCTCCAGCACCGGCGGGGCCCCGGCCAGGTTCCGTGCCCAGAACTCCAGGTGATCCCGTACGGCCGCCTCGTCGGAGGCAAGTTCGTGCTGCCAGAGGGCGTAGTCGGCGTACTGGACGGGCAGCGGCTCCCAGCCGGGGGCGCGGCCCTCGGCGCGGGCACGGTAGGCGGTGGCGAGGTCGCCGAGGAGGGGGCCGACGGACCAGCCGTCGGCGGCGATGTGGTGGACGACCAGGACCAGGAGCTGTCCGCCGTCGTCCTCCTCGACCAGCCAGGCCTTCAGCGGGATCTCGTGGGCCAGGTCGAAGACGTGCCCCGCGGCCTCGGCGACCGTGGCGGCGAGCCGGCCCGGGGCCGCTTTCCGCCGGACGAGGCCGGGCCGGGCGGCGGGCAGGACGTCCTGGTGGGGTTCGCCGTCCGCCGACCGGTAGACGGTGCGCAGCACCTCGTGCCGGTCGGTCAGGTCGGCGAGTGCCTGCTCCAGGACGCCGGCGTCGAGCGGCGCGGTCGGGCGCAGGACGAGGGGGATGTCGTAGGCGGCGCCGGGGCCCTCCATGACGTCCACGAACCACAGCCGGCGCTGCGCGGAGGACAGCGGGAGACGCTCGGGGCGGTGCGCGCGGGCGACCGGCCGGGGACGGGACTCCCCGGCGGCGGATCCGCCGGGGAGCGGTCCGGCGGTGGCGGCGATGCGGCGGGCGAGGGCGTCGGGGGAGGGGGCGAGCAGCAGGTCGCTGACGCGGACCTCGGCGCCGAGGCGGGCGCGGATCCGGTTGGCGAGGCGGACGCCGCTCATGGAGTGTCCGCCGATGGTGAAGAAGCCCTCGTGTGGGCCCACGTCCTCCAGACCGAGGATCTCGGCGAACAACTCCCGCAGCACGTCCACGTGTTCGGCGGGCGGCTCCTCACCGGCGGCCGGGTCCGGGCCCACCTCGGCGGTGCGCTCGCGGCGTTCGTCCAGGGCGCGCCGGTCGGCGGGGGCGATCAGCCCGGCGTCCTCCACGCGGGCCGCGGGATCGTCGGCGGCGGCGCGCAGGGCGCGCTCGAAGGCGGTGAGCAGGAGGCGGACGGTGTTCTCGTCGAGGACGTCGTGCGCGTACTCCAGGCCGATGCGCAGGCCGGCGGGGGCGCCGTCCGGACCGTGGTGCTCCACGCAGGCGGCGGTCAGGTCGAAGGGGGTGGTGGCCGGGCCGTCCCCGGCGAAGCGGCCCGGGACCGGGCCGAGGGCGAAGGAAGTGTCGGCGGGCGCGGCGGGCGTGAGGGTGAGCATCACCTGGAACAGGGGGTGGACGCCCGGGGTGCGGGGCGGGTTGAGGTGTTCGACGAGCAGGTCGAAGGGCACCCGCTGGTGGGCGAAGGCGGCGAGGTCGGCGTCGCGGACCCGCTCGAGAAGTTCGGCGAAGGCCGGTGCGCCGGAGGTGTCGGTGGGCAGCACCAGGGTGTTGACGAAGAAACCGACGAGGGAGTCGAGCGCCTCGTCGTCGCGTCCGGCGACCGGGGTGCCCAGGGTGACCCGCTCGCCGGCGCCCGCAGCGCGCAGCACGAGGGCGAGGGCGGCCTGCAGGACCATCAGGACACTGGCGTCGTGGTCGGTGGCCAGCCGGGCGAGGCGGGCGTGCGTGGCGGCGTCGACGTCAGCGGTGACCAGGGCGCCCCGGCGGCCGGGGACGGCGGGGCGGGGGCGGTCGAGGGGCAGCTCGGCCACCGCGGGCATCCCGTCCAGGGCGGAGCGCCAGTGGGCCAGGCCCCGGGAGACGGCGGAGTCCGCGTCCCGCGGGTCGCCCAGGACGTCGTTCTGCCACAGGGTGTAGTCGGCGTACTGGACGGGCAGCGGCTCCCAGCCGGGGGCGCGCCCCCGGACCCGGTCGGCGTAGGCGCGGGCCAGATCGGTCATCAGCGGGGTGAGGGACCAGCCGTCGCCCGCCACGTGGTGCAGGAGCACGGCGAGGGTCGCGCCGGGACCGTCCTGCGGCAGGAACAGGGCGACCCGCAGCGGAAGGTCGCGGGAGAGGTCGAAGCTCTCGGCGGTGAACCGGGCCACCCGGCCGGGGACCTCACCGGCCGGGCACTCCACGGTGCGCAGCCGGACCACCGACGGGGCCAGGACGTGCTGGTACGGCTCCTCGTCCGGGGTGAGGAACACGGTGCGCAGCACCTCGTGCCGTTCGGCGAGGTCGGTGACGGCGGCGGCCAGCGCTGCCGGGTCGGGCCGCGCGTCCAGTTCGAGGACGATCGGCATGTTGTACGCGGCGGACGGACCGTCGAGCTGGTCGACCAGCCACAGCCGCCGCTGGGCGTGGGACAGCGGCACCCGGTCCTCGGGGGACAGCGGCTTCTCGTGGACGACCGGCAGCCGCGGGTCGGTGGTGCGCAGGGCCTTGCGGTCGATCTTGCCGGAGCTGGTGCGGGGCAGGGCGACGACGACGGCGACGGCTGCCGGGACGGCGGCGGCCGGCATGCGCTCGCGCACCCAGTCGCGCAGCTCGCCCGCGCCCGCGGCGCCGTCGGTCACGGCGAAGGCGACGAGCCGTTTGACGCCGTCGGCCTCCTGCTGGGCCACGACCGCCGCCTCCCGGACCGCGGGGTGGCCGGCGAGGACGGAGTCGACGGCGGCCGGGTCGATGCGCTGCCCGCCGATCTTCACCTCGTCGTCGACGCGGCCGTGGAAGAGGATCTGCCCGTCGTCCCCGACCTCGACCAGGTCACCCGTGCGGTAGGCGCGCTCCCCGTTCAGCGTGGTGAAACGACGGGCGTTGAGCTCGGGGCGGCCGAGGTAGCCGCGGGTCAGGCCGCCGCCCAGCAGCCACAGTTCGCCGTCGACGACGGCGGTGCGGACGCCGGGCAGGGGACGGCCGATGGGGACGGGACCGCCGTCGTGGTCGGTGAGGTCGGCGACGGTGGCGGCGACCGTCGCCTCGGTGGGCCCGTAGCTGTTGAGGAGGCGGACCCGGCCACCGGTCAGCTCGCGCCACTGGGCGACCCGCTCCGGCAGGGCGGCCTCGCCGAAGGTGCCCACCAGACGCAGGCAGTCGGGCAGCCGCGCGGACCCGGTGGACAGCACGTGGACCAGCTCGTGCCAGTAGGCGGCGGGCAGGTCCACCAGGGTGACGCCGTGGCGGGCGCACCCGGTGAGGAACTCGCCGACGTCCAGCATGTCGTCGGTGCGCAGCACCAGGGTGGCGCCCGCGCCCAGGGCGCTGAAGATCTCCTGGACACTGGCGTCGAAGTGCAGCGGGCTGAACTGGAGGATCCGGTCGTCGGGGCCGATGCCGTAGGCGGGGATGACGCCGGCCGTGAAGTGGGCGAGGGAGTCGTGGGCGACGACGACGCCGTTGGGGGTGCCGGTGGACCCGGAGGTGTAGATGACGTAGGCGGCGTCCGCGTCGACGCCGGGGCCGGGGAGGACGAGTTCGCCGTGCCGGGCGACGTCGGCGGGCGAGGGCGCGTCCGTGCCGCAGCAGTCCCGCAGGATCGCCCCGTTGCGCGCCTCGGGCGCCTGGACGTCCAGCGGCAGGTAGGCGGCCCCGGTGGTCAGGACGGCCAGGATGCCGACGATCGCCTCGACGGAGCGCGGCCGGTGCACGGCGACCAGTCGGCCGGGCCCGGCGCCGGCCGCGGCCAGCTCGGCGGCCCGCTCGTCCACCGCGGCGGCGAGCTCGGCGTAGGTGAGGCCGGCCGCGCCCTGGACCAGGGCGCGGGCGCCGGGCCGGACGCGCGCCTGACGGGCGACGAGCTCGAGGACCGGCGGGGCAGGCGACGGGGACGGTCCGCCGTCCAGCAGGTTTTCCGTTCCTATGGGGGGCATGCTGAGTTCCTCCGGTGAAGGGCACGGCCGAGAGACCGGGGCGAACGGTTCCTCTCGCCTCCGTGCCCTTCACGCTAGGGGCGGCCGGAGCGCCCCCGGGGCAGTGCGCGCGGCAGCTGCGGGCGGCAGGAACGGGCCGCCCGCAGCTGCCGCTGCCGGTGCGTCAGGTGCGTCAGGTGCGTAAGGTGCGTCAGACGGAGGCGGCCCGCGCGCCCGCCCGGGTGCGCCGCCGCAGCGCGGTCGCCGCCGGACTCCCGCCGCCGCCCGTCATGCGGCGGGCCAGTCCGGCCGCGGTCGGGTTGCGGAACACGTCCTGCAGGGTGAGGTCCTGGCCGAACTCGGCGCGGATCCGGTTGAGCAGCCGCACCGCCAGCAGGGAGTGGCCCCCGGACTTGAAGAAGTTGTCCTCCCTGCCCACCTCCCGGCCGCCGAGGACCTCACGGAAGACGCCCAGCAGGCGCTCCTCCCGGCCGTCCGGGGCCGCCGCCGGCCCGGTGCCGTCCTTCTCCAGCGGGACGTGGCCGTGCTCGCCGGGGGCGGGCAGCCGCGTCACCTCGACCACCCGGGCGGGGGCCAGGTACTCGGGCAGCCGGTCGGCGGCCCAGCCGCGCAGCTCCTGCCCGCTCGCGCCGCCGGGCAGGCAGGTGACGTACGCGTACAGCCGGTCGTCGCGGACGGCGACGGCGGCGCCCGTCACGGCGGGATGGCGCAGCAGGACCTCCTCGATCCGGCCGGGCTCCACCGGGTAGCCGGCCGCGGTGAGGACGGGCACCGGGCGCAGCGTGCCGTCGGCGTCGGCGAACGCGCGCCGGCCGGTGGGACGCAGCCCGCCGCCCGGAGCGGGCTCGTGGACCTCGCCGGGCACCCGCACGGCGGCCGGCCGCCCCCGCTCGTCCAGGACCGTCTCCCGGCCGGCCGGGGCCGGCGGACCGTACACGAGCGCGGAGATCGGCGCGGCGGGGTCGGCCGCCAGCGCGTCGAGGGTCTCGCCGAGCCGCCGGGCCAGCAGGGACGCGGTCCGCTCGTCGTAGAGAGCGGTCGCGTACTCCAGGACGCCCTGGAGTCCGGCGGGCGCCCCGTCCGGGCCGGTCCGCTCGGTGAGCGCGAAGGTGAGGTCGCACTTGGCGCCGCCGGCGCAGAAGGCGACCGGATCGCCGTCCAGGGCGGACGAGGCGGACGGAGCGGACGGAGCGGACGGGGCGGACGGCGTGGACGAGGCCGCCGGCCCGGCGGACGCCGCGTGCACCTGGAGCATCACCTGCACCAGCGGGGCGTGGGCGGCGGACCGGTGCGGGCTGAGGTGCTCCACCAGCCGGTCGAAGGGCAGGTCCTGGTGGCTGTACGCGGCGAGCCCCGCCTCCCGCACCCGCCGCACCAGCTCGGCGTAGGCCGGGTCGCCGGAGGTGTCGGTGCGCAGCACCAGCGTGTTGACGAAGAATCCGACGAGCGGGTGCAGGGCGTCGTCGCCGCGTCCGGCGACGGTGGTGCCGATCGCGACGTCGCAGCCCGCGCCGTGCCGGGTGAGGACCGCGGCGAGGGCGGCCTGCACCACCATGAACAGGGTGGCGCCGCAGTCCCGGGCCCGGCGCAGCAGCGCCCGGTGGGTGGCGGCGCCCACGGTGAAGGGGGTGAGGGCGCCGGCGCCGTCGCTCTCCGCGGGGCGCGGCCGGTCGGTGGGCAGGGCCAGCAGCGGCGGCATCCCCCGCAGGGCGTCCCGCCAGTGCGCGAGCTGCTCCCCGGCGATCCCCTTCCCGCCGGCGCCGGCGCCGCCGCCGTCGCCGCCGTCACCGCCGGCACCGCCGTCCTCGCCGTCTTCGCCGTCGAGAAGGCGGCGCTGCCACAGGGTGTAGTCGGCGTACTGGACGGGCAGCGGCTGCCAGTCGGGGGCCCGTTCCGCCGCGCGGGCCCGGTAGGCGGTGTCGAGGTCGGCGAGGAGGCAGTCGGTGGACCAGCCGTCGCCGGCGATGTGGTGCAGCACCAGCACCAGCACCTGACCGCCGTCGCCCTCCTCGATCAACCAGGCCCGCAGCGGGATCTCCCGGGCCAGGTCGAAGACGTGCCCGGCGGCCGCGTCGACGGCCGCCGCCAGCAGATCGGGGTTCCCGGCGCGCACCAGGGTGAGCTCGGGCACGGCGTGGTCCAGCACCTCCTGCCAGGGCTCGCCGTCCTCGGACCGGTACACGGTGCGCAGCACCTCGTGGCGGGCGGCGACGTCGGCGAGCGCGTCGGCGAACGCGGCCGGGTCGACGGGGCGGCGCAGCCGGGTCACCACCGGGATGTTGTAGGTGGCGGTGGGGCCCTCGAGCCGCCCGACGAACCACAGCCGTCGCTGGGCGGCGGACAGCGGGATCCGGGCCGGCCGGCGCTGCGGCGGGACGGCCTGCAGCGGCGGGCGGGCCGGCCCTGCGGAGCGCTCGCCCAGCAGGCGCAGCAGCCGCCGGGGGGTGGGGGCGAGGAAGACGTCGCGGATCTCGGCGTGCAGGCCGAGCGTGCCGCGGACGCGGTTGGCGAGTTTGCCGGCGAGCAGGGAGTGCCCGCCGAGCTTGAAGAAGTTGTCGTCCGGCCCGGCCTCGTCCCGCCGGAGGACCTCCGCGAACAGGCCCCGCAGGATCTCCTCGCGGGGGTCCGCCGGCGGCCGGCCGGCCGCCGGCGCTCCGTCCTGCGGATCGCCCGGCCCGGCGGTGTCCCGCCGTCCCGCGCGGGAGAGCGCCCGGTAGCGGCGGTCGAGCGCCCGGCGCTCCTCCTCGGTGAGCAGACCGGCCCGGCTGAGGGGTGTGCCGGCCGGCTGCTCGGCGAGGACGGTGAGCGCACGCCGGAAGAGGGCGAGCAGGAGCCGCGCGGTGTCCTCGTCGTACAGGTCGGTGGCGTACTGCAGGCCGAGCGCTACCCCGTCGGGTTCGCCGTCGGGGCGGTGCGTCTCGGCGCAGCTGAAGGCGAGGTCGAACTTGGCGGTGGCCAGGTCGGCCCCGTCGAGGACGGCCGGTATGCCGCCCAGGCGGACGGTGGCGTCCCGCGCGGTCTGCGCGGCGAGCGTCACCTGGAAGAAGGGGTGGCGGCCGAGGGACCGTTCGGGGTTCAGGTCCTCCACCAGCAGGTCGAAGGGCAGGTCCTCGTGGGCGAACGCGGTCAGGTCGCGTTCACGGACCTGGGCGAGGACCTCGCCCAGGCTGGGGTCGCCGGACAGGTCGGTCCGCAGGGCCAGGGAGTTGACGAAGAAGCCGACCAGCTCGTGCAGGTCCTCCTCGGGCCGGCCGGCCACCGGCGTGCCCACCACCACGTCGTCCCCGGCGCCCGCCGCCCGCAGGGCGAGCGACAGGGCGGCACGGCAGGCCATGAAGAAGGTGGCGCGGTGGGCGCGGGCGACGCCGGTGAGTGCCTTGTGGGCGGCGGCGTCGAGTTCCGCGGTGACGAGCGCGGCCCGGTTGCCCGGTTCGGCGGGCCGGGGCCGGTCGGCCGGCAGCCGGGTCTCGGCCGGGATGCCCGCCAGGGCCTCGCGCCAGTGGGCGAGCTGCTGGTGGGCGGTACTGCCGGGGTCGTCGGGGTCGCCGAGCATGTCCCGCTGCCACAGCGCGTAGTCCGCGTACTGCACGGGCAGCGGCTCCCACCCGGGGGCCCGGCCCTGGAGCCGGGCCCGGTAGGCGGTGTCGAGGTCGGTGAGGAGGCAGCCGACGGACCAGCCGTCGGAGGCGATGTGGTGGATCAGCAGCGCCAGCACGGCGGTGTCGTCCCCTCCGGTGAACAACCGCGCCCGCAGCGGCAGTTCGACGGTGACGTCGAGCGGAGTGCGGACGAACGCGGTGACCGCCGCCTCCAGGTCGTCGCCCGGGGCGCAGCGCCGCGTCTCCAGCCGTACGTCCGGTGCGTCGACGATCCGCTGGTAGGGCTCCGCGTCCTCGGCGGCGGGGTAGACGGTGCGCAGGACCTCGTGGCGTTCCACGACGTCCCGCACCGCGGCCTCGAGCGCCTCCCGGTCGGGGACGGCGGCGAGGCGGAGCACGACGGGGGCGTTGTAGGCCGGCGACGCGCCCTCCAGACGGTTCAGGAACCACAGCCGGCGCTGGGCGTAGGACAGGGGGATCACGGTTGCTGCTCCTCAGGGGTGGCGGGGGCGGGCGGGTCGGTGGACCGGTGACGGGGTCCGCCCGGCGGCGGGGGCGGAGGTCAGGCATCCCGCGCGGCCGTCAGCTCCTCGATGTGCGCGGCCAGGTCACGCAGCCGCGGATGGGCGTACACGGCCTTCACCGGCAGGGCCAGGGACAGTTCGGCCCGCACCCGGGAGACCAGCTTGATGGCGAGCAGGGAGTGCCCGCCCAGCTTGAAGAAGTTGTCGTCCGGGCCGATCGACGCGGCGCCCAGGACCTCACCCCACACCCTGGCGATCAGCTCCTCGGCGCGGCCGAGCGGGCCTCCGGCGCCGTCCGCGGCGGCGCCGGAGGCGGCCTGCGCCTCGACGCGGGCGGGCAGCGCGGACCGGTCGAGCTTGCCGCTGGGCGTGGTCGCGAACCGGTCCACGGCGACGAACGCGGACGGCACCATGTACGACGGCAGCTCCTGTGCCAGCCGGGTGCGCAGGTCCTGCGGGTCGCCGCCGCGGTGGTAGGCGATCAGGGCCGGTTCACCGCCGGCGTCCTCGCCGAGGATCACGGCGGCCTCGGCGACGCCGTCCACGCGGGTGAGGGCGGCCTCGATCTCCGGGAGTTCGACGCGGTGGCCGCGCACCTTGACCTGGCCGTCGGCGCGGCCGAGGTAGACCAGCCGGCCGTCGGGCCGCAGCCGGCAGCGGTCCCCGGTGCGGTACACGCGCGCGCCGGGGACGCCCGAGGGGTCGGCGACGAAGCGCTCCGCGGTCAGGGCCGGCCGTCGCCGGTAGCCGCGGCCCACCCGCGGCCCCGCCAGGTGGAGTTCGCCGGTCCCGCCCGGCCCGACGGGGGCCAGGTTCTCGTCCAGCAACAGCATCCGCAGTCCCGGCAGGACGGTTCCCAGCTGCGGTTCACCGGGCCCGTCGATCCACGCGGCGGTGGCGTCGACGGTGCACTCGGTGGGGCCGTACAGGTTGACCGCGCGCAGCAGACCGGACCGGTGGGCGGCGGCCAGCCGGTCCCACAGCGACGGGCTGATCGCCTCGCCGCCGACCAGCAGGGTCAGCGGGCGGGGGCCGCCGTCGGCGGAGAGCAGTCCGAGCAGGGGGTCGGCGTGCGAGGGGGTGATGTCGAGGTCGGTGAGGGCCTGCTCGTCGACGAACGCGGCCAGCAGCGCCGGGTCGCGGCGGGTCTCCTCGTCGATCATGACGAGGGTGTCGCCGCGGCACAGCCGCACCCACTGCTGCACGGACGCGTCGAACGACGGGGAGGCGTTCCAGCCGACCCGGCGGCCCTCGCCCGCGGCGATGCCCGCCTCCTCCAGCTCCCGCAGCAGCAGGGAGACGGCGCCGCGGCCGATCTCCACGCCCTTGGGACGGCCGGTGGAGCCGGAGGTGTAGATGACGTAGGCGAGGGTGTCCGCGGTGACCGGCACCGGGGCGAACCCGGCCCTCCGGTCGGCCTGGTCGGCCTGGTCGGCACGGTCGGTGGTGAGGTCGGTCAGGGCGACGGTCCGGGTGGCGGCGGTCGCGGGCCGGCTGGCGCCGTCGGTCACCACCAGGTCCGCGCCGGAGTCCTCCAGCAGGTAGGCGCGGCGCTCGGCGGGCAACGCCGGGTCGACCGGCAGGTAGGCGGCGCCGGCGGTGAGGGTGCCGACGATCGCCGTGACCAGGCCGGCGCCGCGCGGCAGGCACAGCGCCACCACGCTCTCCGGCCCGACGCCGAGCCCGGCCAGCCGGGCGGCGAACACGGCGGCCTCGGCGCGCAGTTCGTCGAAGGTCCGCTCCAGGCCGTCGGCGACGACGGCGGTGCGCCCGCCGGGGACGGCGGCGAGCCGGGCCATCAGGTCGGCGGCTCCGGTGCCGGCGGCGCACCCGCCGCACGGGCAGTCGGCCGGGTGGGGCTCGGGGCGCCGGGCGGCCGGCTCCGCCACGGTGACGGCGGAACGCTCGGGGAGAACGGCGGTCATGGCGGGGCTCACTTTCCGTACAGGGTGGTGGACGGGGCGGTGGTGGGGGAGCAGTCGGACAGGGCCACCGGCTCCCCCATGGCGACGAGGATCTTCCGGTCGCCGGTGAACGACTCGCGGCCGTGCGCGCAGAGGATGTTGTCGACGAGCATCAGGTCGCCGGCCTGCCAGCTCTCCCGCACGGTGACCGCCTGGTAGACGTCGTTGATCGCGTCGACCTCGGCGTCGGTGAGCGGGGAGCCGTCGCCCAGGTAGGTGTTGAACGGCAGGCCGTCCTCCCCGAAGGTCTCGGTGAGGACCTCGCGGACGTCCTCGTCGAGGCTGCGGGCGTTCCAGAACGCGAAGTGGTTGAACCAGGTCCGCTCACCGGTCACCGGGTGGGTGATGATCGCGGAGCGGCGCTGACGGGTGCGCAGGGTGTCCTCGTCCAGCCATTCGTAGCCGATGGCGTTGTCGTCGCAGTACGCCTCGGCGCCGGCCGGCTCCTCGGCGGAGAATGCCTTGCGCCAGGGCATGCCCGCCAGGTCGGAGTAGTTGCGCACCAGGAGCCAGCCCGCCTCGGCGAACCGGGCGGCCAGGTCCTCGGGCAGCAGGGCGAGCGCCCGGCGCATGTCGCCCACGGTGGTCGCCCCGCCGGTCTCCGGAGCGGTCACGCAGCCGAAGAGCAGCACGCCGGGGAAGTCGAGGGTGTAGCTGTTCTCGTTGTGCAGGCGGATCGGCTGGGCGGCCGGCAGGTCCGTGGAGGAGAACACCCCCTCGCCGAAGTCGGTGCGCGGGGTGGCCTTCTCCTTGTAACCGGCCCGCACGGCGATCAGCGCGTCGCGTGCCGCGGCGAACGACTCCGCGTCCGTCACCGGCAGCCCGCGCAGCATGACCGCACCGGACCGGTGCAGCTCCGCGCGGATGGCGGGACGCCGGTCGGAGAGCCAGGCGACGGCCTCCTCCATGGTGGCGAAGTCCGGGGCGCGGACGACGACCGGCTTGCCGGGCTCCCGGCTGACGGCGACGTCGGTGTCGGTGGCGGCGGGGCTCTGGGCGAAGGTGGTCATGACGGTTCCTCAGGTGGGTTCGATGCGGCAGGAGGGGAGAAGGCCGGCCGGTGGGTGGGGCCACACGCCGGTCGGACGGGTGCGGGTCAGGCCGGGGCGGCCGTGGCGTCGCGCAGGGCCTGCAGGGCCGGGTTCAGGCGTGCGAAGAAGCCGGGCAGGTCCTGCTGGAAGTAGAAGTGGTCGCCGGGCAGCACCTCCGGCGTCACGGACCGGCCGGCGACGGTGGACCAGCCGCCGAGCATCTCCACCGGGACGATCGGATCGGCGTCCCCGCCGAACACCGCGACCGGGCAGTCCAGCCGCACGCCCGGGGCGGTGCACCGGTACGCGTCGTCGATGGCGAAGTCGGCGCGGATGGACGGCAGGACGATCTCGCGCAGCTCCGGGTCGTCGAGGATGCCGTCGTCGGTACCGCCCCGCTCCTTGATGGCGGCGACGAGCTGGTCGTCGTCGAGGCGCTCGGGGTGCACGGGGCACTGGTTGGGCAGCTCCGGCGCCCGGCAGGCCGAGGCGACCAACCCGGCCGGGGCGCGGCCGGCGGCCTGCAGCGCGCGGGTCACCTCGAAGGCGACCAGCGAACCCATGCTGTGCCCGAGCACCACCAGCGGGCCCGTGTCCGAGGGCAGTGCGCCGACCACCGGGAGGGCCAGGTCGTCGATCGACTCGGGCAGGTCCTCGCAGTAGCGGGCGCCGCGGCCCGGGTACTGGCCGATCAGCAGCCGCACATCGGCCGGCAGGTGCTCGCGCCACTCGCTGTAGGCGTGCGCGTTGCCGCCGGCGTGCGGCAGCACCAGCAGCGACAGGCGGTGCGGCGCGTCACCGGGCAGATCCCAGACGACGTCCTCGGCGGCGGGGGACGGAGATCCGTTCATGAGCTCATCCGTTCGGTCTCGGTGCGGCGGCGCAGAGCGGGCCGGGCCTTGACGGCCGGCGCGGTCCTGCACGCCGCGATGTGTTCGGCGAGTCGGGCGGGGGTGGGGTGCTGGAAGACGTCGCGGACGGTGAGCCGGACGTCCAGCGCGGTGGCGATGTGGTTGGTGAGGCGGGCGGCGAGGAGGGAGTGGCCGCCGAGGACGAAGAAGTCGTCGTCGATGGTGGGAGCGTCGGGGAGGTCGAGGGTGCGGGCGAAGAGTGCCGTGAGGGTCTCCTCGACCGGGGTGCGGGGTGCACGTCCGGTGCGGGAGAGGGCGGTCGGCTCGGGCAGTGCCCGCTTGTCGATCTTCCCGTTGGGGGTGAGCGGGAGCCGGTCGAGGGCGGTCAGGTAGGTGGGGACGAGGTGGTCGGGGAGGCGTTGGGTGAGGTGGGCGCGGACGTCGTCGGTCGACGTGGGCGTGTCGGTGACGATGTGGGCGGACAGCCGGCCTTGGTGGGCGGTCACGACGGCTTGGGTGACGGCGGGGTGGGTGAGGAGGGCGGCTTCGATCTCGCCGGGTTCGACGCGGAAGCCGCGGATCTTGATCTGGTCGTCGGCGCGGCCTTCGTAGTGGAGGTTGCCGTCCGCGTCGAAGTGCACCAGGTCGCCGGTGCGGTAGAGACGGCTGCCCGCCGGACCGTACGGATTCGGCACGAAGCGGGTAGCGGTGAGGTCGGGGCGGCCGAGGTAGCCGTGGGCGAGGCCGTCGCCGGCGAGGTAGAGCTCGCCGGTGACGCCAGGGGCGGTGAGCTGCAGGTGGTCGTCGAGGACGAAGGCGCCCTTGTTGACCAGGGGTGATCCGATGGGGATGACGGGGTGGGGCTGGTCGGCGGGTTTGATGGTGTGGGTGGTGGTGAAGCCCATGGATTCGGCGGGGCCGTAGCCGTTGACGACGGTGATGCCGGGCCTCGACAGCTGCAGCTTGTGGACGTGGGCAGGGGAGGCCGCTTCGCCGCCCGTGTAGGCGACGGTGACGGTGTCGAAGGCCTCGGGGTGCTCGTCGGTGAGGTAGTTGAACAGGCTGGCTGACAGCTGGAGCATCGTGACGCGGTGGCGGCGCGAGAGTTCGGTGATCAGTGCGGGTTCGGGTCGCTGTCCGGGTTGCAGGACGGTGGTTCCGCCGTGGAGGAGGGCGCCCCAGAACTCGAGGCTGAAGGCGTCCCAGGAGACAGGGGAGCACTGGAGGAAGACTTCGTCCGGTCCGAAGTGTCCATAGGACTGGGCGGTGACGGTGGACACCAGGTTGCGGTGGGAGGACAGGATGCCCTTGGGTCGGCCCGTCGACCCGGACGTGAACATCAGGCAGGCCACGTCATCACCGGACAGAGGGACGCTGAGGTTGAGGTCGGACAGGGAGAAGAGTTCCGCCGGTGAGGTGGTGACCGTGGTCCAGGGGCCTTCGAGCCGTCCGGCGAGGGCGGGGCTGGTGACGAGGAGGCGTATGCCGGCGTCCGAAGCCGCAGCCTGCAGGCGCTCGTCGGGGAAGTCGGGGTCGAGGAGGGTGTAGGCGGCGCCGGTCTTGGTGACGGCGACGACCGCGGCGGCGAAGTCCGCGCCCCGCTCCAGCAGGACACCGGCCATGTCGCCGCGGCCCAGGC
This sequence comes from Streptomyces fragilis, assembly GCF_003112515.1. GTDB lineage: Bacteria > Actinomycetota > Actinomycetes > Streptomycetales > Streptomycetaceae > Streptomyces > Streptomyces fragilis. The sequence continues at coordinate 1,291,450 of NZ_BEVZ01000002.1, forward strand.
CCTGGGCGCGCAGGTGGCGGGCCCAGCGGTTGGCGGCCGTGTTGAGTTCCCGGTAGGTGATCTGCCGTTCGCCGTCGATGAGCGCGACCCGGTCGGGGAAACGTTCCGCCTGCGTCTCGAACCGCTCGACGAGCGAGACGTCGTCGATGTCGGCGCTGGTGCCGGCCCAGGGGCCGGTGACGAGCGCCCGTTCCTCCTGGGAGAGGACGTCGAGGGTGCTGATCCGGTGACCGGGGTCCGCCAGGACCTGCTCGAGGACGCGGCCCAGGACGGTCACCATGCGCTGCACGGTGCTGTCGTCGAACAGGTCTTGGGCGAAGAGCACCGTCCCGTGCAGTCGCTGGTTGTCGTCGGAGCGGAGCAGGAACTCGAGGTCGAACTTGGCCGAACCGTTCGTCACACCGAACACGTCGGCCAGGCGGCCACCGGGCAGCCGGATCGTTGAGGCGCCGCCCGTCTCGAGGCCCAGGCAGATCTGGAACAGGGGGTGACGGGCGAGGGAGCGGGCCGGATTGACGGAGTCGAGGACGAGGTCGAAGGGGGCTTCCTGGTGGGCGAAGGCGTCCAGGTCGGCGGCACGGACGCGTGCCAGCAGGTCCTGGAAGGTCGGGTCTCCGCTGCTGTCGGTGCGCAGTACCAGGGTGTTGACGAAGAAGCCGACCAGTTCGCGCAGCTGCTCGTCGCTCCGACCGGCGACCGGTGTGCCGACAGCGAGGTCGGTGCCGGCGCCGAGACGGGTGAGGGCGGCGACCAGGGCGGCGTGGACCACCATGAACGGGGTGCAGCCTTCCGCCCGGGCCAGTTCACTCACCCGGGCGAAGAGATCCGGGCCGAGGTCCACTCCGATCTCGCCGCCCCGGTGGGTCGCCCGGGCGGGACGGGGCCGGTCCAGGCGCAGACCGTGCTCCTCGGGCAGTCCGTCCAGCGTCGAGCGCCAGAACCCGAGCTCCCGTGCCAGCACGCTGTCCGGGTCGTCGGGCGAGCCCAAGGCTCTGTGCTGCCAGTGCGCGTAGTCGGCGTACCGGACCGGCAAGGGCTCCAGCACGTTGGTGGTGGCACCCGACAGCCGCGCTTCGTAGGCCCGGGCCAGGTCGTCGAAGAACACGCCGTTCGACGCACCGTCCGTCGCCACGTGGTGCAGCAGGAGGAACAACACCCAGGTGCCGTCGCCAAGGTCGAACGCCGTGGCCCGGAAGGGGACGTCGGTCCGCAGGTCGAAGACCTGTCGTGCGGCCGTCGCCAGCTCCCTGTCCAGGTCATGGGCGGCGATCCGGCGGTGGTCGAGAGGAATGCGGACCTCGGCCGGGGAGAGGATCCGCTGGCGCGGTTCGCCGTCGAGCGTCTCGATCAGGGTGCGCAGGGGGGCGTGCCGTTCCGCCAGGTCGTTGAGCGCGGCTTCCCATGCGGTTGCGTCGAGTTCGCCTTCGAGGCGAATTGCGAGGGGCACGTTGTAGGCGGTGCTGTCGCCGTCCAGGTCGGCCAGGAGCCACAGCCGTCGCTGCGCGAAGGACGCGGCCGGCAGCGAGTTGCTGTCGCCCGTTCCCTCTCCGGCCGTGATCGGCGGCAGGGCGGGCAGTCCCTTCTGGCGGGAGATCAGGTCGGCGAGGCGGGCGGGCGTGGGGTGCTGGAAGACGTCGCGGATCGTCAGGCGAACGCCGAGCGCGTCCGCGATGTGGTTGGTGAGACGCGCCGCCCGCAACGAATGGCCACCGTGGCGAAAGAAGTCGTCGTCGATCGTGAGGGACTCGGAGGTGCTCAGCGCCCGGGAGAAGAGAGCCACCAGGGTCTCTTCGAGCGGCGTACGAGGCGCCCGACCGCCCGTCGAGACCGACGACGGCTCGGGCAGAGCGCGCTTGTCGACCTTGCCGTTGGGGGTGAGGGGAAGCCGGTCGAGAACCATGATGTGTGCGGGCACCAGGTGCTCGGGCAGCCGCTCGGTGAGATGCCGGCGTGCCAGGTCGGCCAGGTTGCCCACGAGGCCCTGCTCCGGCGCTCCGCCGACGACGTGCGCCACAAGGCGCTGCTGGTGGGCGGTGACGACGGCTTGGGTGACGGCGGGGTGGGTGAGGAGGGCGGCTTCGATCTCGCCGGGTTCGACGCGGAAGCCGCGGATCTTGATCTGGTCGTCGGCGCGGCCTTCGTAGTGGAGGTTGCCGTGGGTGTCGAAGTGGACGAGGTCGCCGGTGCGGTAGAGACGGCTGCCGGCAGGTCCATAGGGGTTGGGGACGAAGCGGGTGGCGGTGAGGTCGGGGCGGCCGAGGTAGCCGTGGGCGAGGCCGTCGCCGGCGAGGTAGAGCTCGCCGGTGACGCCGGGGGCGGTGAGCTGCAGGTGGTCGTCGAGGACATAGGCGCCCTTGTTGATCAGGGGTGATCCGATGGGGACGACGTGGTGGGGCCGGTCGCTGACCTCGATGGTGTGGGTGGTGGTGAAGCCCATGGATTCGGCGGGGCCGTAGCCGTTGACGACGGTGATGCCGGGCCGCAGCCGGTGGAGTTTGTGGACGTGGGCCGGGGAAGCGGCCTCGCCGCCCGTGTAGGCGACGGTGACGGTGTCGAAGGCTTCGGGGTGCTCGTCGGTGAGGTAGTTGAACAGGCTGGCCGACAGTTGGAGCATGGTCACCTTGTGACGCTGAGCCAGTTCGGCGATCAGCGCGGGCTCCGGGCGCTGTCCGGGTTGCAGGACGGTGGTTCCGCCGTGGAGGAGGGCGCCCCAGAACTCGAGGCTGAAGGCGTCCCAGGAGACAGGGGAGCACTGGAGGAAGACTTCGTCCGGTCCGAAGTGCCCGTAGGTTTGGGCGGTGACGGTGGACACCAGGTTGCGGTGGGAGGACAGGATGCCCTTGGGTCGGCCCGTCGAGCCGGACGTGAACATCAGGCACGCCACGTCGTCACCGGACAGAGGGACGCTGAGGTTGAGGTCGGACAGGGAGAAGAGTTCCGCCGGTGAGGTGGTGACCGTGTTCCACGGGCCTTCGAGCCGTCCGGCGAGGGCGGGGCTGGTGACGAGGAGGCGTATGCCGGCGTCCGAAGCCGCAGCCCGCAGGCGCTCGTCGGGGAAGTCGGGGTCGAGGAGGGTGTAGGCGGCGCCGGTCTTGGTGACGGCGACGACCGCGGCGGCGAAGTCCGCGCCTCGCTCCAGCAGGACGCCAGCCATGTCACCGCGGCCCAGGCCCTGGTCGCGGAGATGGCGGGCCCAGCGGTTGGCGACCGCGTTGAGCTCCTCGTAGGTAACTCGTCGGTCACCGTCGATGAGTGCCACCGCCTCGGGCGAACGGGCGGCTTGCTCCTCGAACCGTGCCACCAGCGAGACGTCGTCGGTGTCGAGGACCGTGCCGGCCCAGGCTCCGGTGAGCAGTGCGCGCTCGTCCTGGGAGAGGACGTCGAGGGTGCTGATCCGAAGGCCGGGGTCGGCCAGGACCTGCTCGAGGACCTGGCCCAGGACAGTGACCATGCGCCGCACGCTGGTCTCGTCGAACAGGTCCTGCGCGAAGAGCACCGTCCCGTGCAGTCGCCGGTCGTCGTCGGATCGGAGCAGGAACTCGAGGTCGAACTTGGCCGAACCGTTCATCACGCCGATCACGCCAGCCGGTCGCGCACCGGGCAGCCGCAGTTCCGGGGTGCCCCCGGTTTCGAGACCGAGGCAGATCTGGAACAGGGGGTGGCGGGCGAGGGAGCGGGCCGGGTTGACCGTGTCGAGGACGAGGTCGAAGGGGGCTTCCTGGTGGGCGAAGGCGTCCAGGTCGGTGGCACGGACGCGTGCCAGCAGTTCTTGGAAGGTCGGGTCTCCGCTGCTGTTGGTGCGCAGCACCAGGGTGTTGACGAAGAAGCCGACCAGTTCGCGCAGCTGCTCGTCGCCCCGGCCGGCGACCGGTGTGCCGACGGCGAGGTCGGTGCTGGCGCCGAGACGGGTGAGGGCGGCGACCAGGGCGGCGTGGACCACCATGAACGGCGTGCAGCCCTGAGCGAGAGCGAGTTCGCCCACTCGCGCCATGACGTCCGGGCCGAGGTCGACCTCGACCTGTCCGCCCAGGTGGGTTGCCCGCGCGGGACGGGGCCGGTCCAGGCGCAGACCGTGCTCCTCGGGCAGCCCGTCCAGCGTCGAGCGCCAGAACCCGAGCTCCCGTGCCAGCACGCTGTCCGGGTCGTCGGGCGAGCCCAAGGCTCTGTGCTGCCAGTGCGCGTAGTCGGCGTACTGGACCGGCAGAGGCTTCAGAACGTTGGTGGTGGCACCCGACAGCCGTGCCTTGTAGGCCCGCCCCAGGTCGTCGAAGAAGGCGCCGTTCGACGCGCCGTCCGTCGCCACGTGGTGCAGGAGGATCAGGAGCACGGTCGTTCCGTCACCGGGCTCGAACACGGTGACGCGCAACGGGATCTCCGTCCGCAGGTCGAACCGGTACCCCGCCGCCGTCACCAGGTCGGACTCCAGGGCTTCCGGAGTGGTGGTACGCCACTCGACCGGTACCCGCACCTCGGCCGGGGACAGGATCCGCTGGCGCGGTTCGCCGTCGACCGTCTCGATCAGGGTGCGCAGGGGGGCGTGCCGTTCCGCCAGGTCGTTGAGCGCGGCTTCCCATGCGGCTGCGTCGAGTTCGCCTTCGAGGCGAATTGCGAGGGGCACGTTGTAGGCGGTGCTGTCGCCGTCCAGGTCGGCCAGGAGCCACAGCCGTCGCTGCGCGAAGGACGCGGCCGGCAGCGAGTCGCTGTCGCCCGTTCCCTCTCCGGCCGTGATCGGCGGCAGGGCGGGCAGTCCCTTCTGGCGGGAGATCAGGTCGGCGAGTCGGGCGGGGGTGGGGTGCTGGAAGACGTCGCGGATGGTCAGGCGAACGCCGAGCGCGTCCGCGATGTGGTTGGTGAGGCGCGCCGCCCGCAACGAATGGCCACCGAGGACGAAGAAGTCGTCGTCGATGGTGGGGGTGTCCGCGCCACCCAGGACCTGGGCGAAGAGCACGGTCAGGGTCTCTTCGAGCGGCGTACGAGGCGCCCGGCCACCCGTCGGGACCGACGAGGGCTCGGGCAGAGCGCGCTTGTCGACCTTGCCGTTGGGGGTGAGCGGGAGCCGGTCGAGGACGGTCAGGTAGGTGGGGACGAGGTGGTCGGGAAGACGCTCGGCAAGATGACGGCGGACGTCCTCGGCGGGCCTGTCGGCGACGATGTGGGCGGACAGCCGGCCCTGGTGGACGGTGACGACGGCTTGGGTGACGGCGGGGTGGGTGAGGAGTGCGGCTTCGATCTCGCCGGGCTCGACGCGGAAGCCGCGGATCTTGATCTGGTCGTCGGCGCGGCCTTCGTAGTGGAGGTTGCCGTCCGCGTCGAAGTGGACGAGGTCGCCGGTGCGGTAGAGGCGGCTGCCCGCCGGACCGTAAGGATTCGGCACGAAACGCGTGGCGGTGAGGTCGGGGCGGCCGAGGTAGCCGTGGGCGAGGCCGTCGCCGGCGAGGTAGAGCTCGCCGGTGACGCCGGGAGCGGTGAGCTGGAGGTGGTCGTCGAGGACGAAGGCGCCCTTGTTGGTGATGGGTGATCCCACGGGGATCGTCGGGTGGGGCTGGTCGGCGGGCTCGATGGTGTGGGTGGTGGTGAAGCCCATGGATTCGGCGGGGCCGTAGCCGTTGACGACGGTGATGCCGGGCTTCAGCCGGTGGAGCTTGTGGACGTGGGCCGGGGAGGCCGCTTCGCCGCCCGTGTAGGCGACGGTGACGCTGTCGAAGGCCTCGGGGTGCTCGTCGGTGAGGTAGTTGAACAGGCTGGCGGACAACTGGAGCATCGTCACCTTGTGACGCTGAGCCAGTTCGGTGATCAAGGCGGGTTCGGGTCGCTGTCCGGGTTGCAGGACGGTGGTGCCGCCGTGGAGGAGGGCGCCCCAGAACTCGAGGCTGAAGGCGTCCCAGGAGACAGGGGAGCACTGCAGGAACGCCTCGTCCGGTCCGAAGTGCCCGTAGGTCTGCGCGGTGACAGTGGACACCAGGTTGCGGTGGGAGGACAGGATGCCCTTGGGTCGGCCCGTCGACCCGGACGTGAACATCAGGCAGGCCACGTCGTCACCGGACAGGGAAAGTCCCGGATTCGCCTCGGACAGATCAACGAGTTCCGCCGGTGAGGTGGACACCGTGTTCCAGGGGCCTTCGAGCCGTCCGGCGAGGGCGGGGTCAGTGACGAGGAGGCGTATGCCGGCGTCCGAAGCCGCAGCCTGCAGGCGCTCGTCGGGAAAGTCCGGGTCTAGGAGGGTGTAGGCGGCGCCGGTCTTGGTGACGGCGACGACCGCGGCGGCGAAGTCCGCGCCCCGCTCCAGGAGGACACCGGCCATGTCGCCCCGGCCCAGGCCCTGGTCGCGGAGATGGCGGGCCCAGCGGTTGGCGGCCGTGTTGAGTTCCCGGTAGGTGATCTGCCGTTCGCCGTCGATCAGCGCGACCCGGTCGGGGAAACGTTCCGCCTGTGCCTCGAACCGCTCCACCAGCGAGACATCGTCGATGTCGGCGCTGGTGCCGGCCCAGGGGCCGGTGACGAGGGCGCGTTCCTCCTGGGAGAGAACGTCAAGGGCGCTGATCCGGTGACCGGGGTCCGCCATGACCTGCTCGAGGACGCGGCCCAGGACGGTCACCAAGCGCTGCACGGTGCTGTCGTCGAACAGGTCCCGCGCGAAGAGCACCGTCCCGTGCAGTCGCTGGTTGTCGTCGGAGCGGAGCAGGAACTCGAGGTCGAACTTGGCCGAACCGTTCACGACGGGCACCACGTCGCCCGTCGCGTTGCCCGGCAGGCTCAGACGGGGGGTGGTGGCGACGTCAAGGGTGAGGCAGATCTGGAAGAGCGGGTGACGCGCGAGCGAGCGAATGGGGTTGAGCGTTTCGAGGACGAGGTCGAAGGGCGCTTCCTGGTGGGCGAAGGCGTCCAGGTCGGTGGCACGGATCCGCGCCAGCAGGTCCTGGAAGGTCGGGTCCCCGCTGCTGTCGGTGCGCAGCACCAGGGTGTTGACGAAGAAGCCGACCAGTTCGCGCAGCTGCTCGTCGCCCCGGCCGGCGACCGGCGTACCCACCGCCAAGTCGGTGCCGGCGCCGAGACGGGTCAGGGCGGCGACCAGGGCGGCGTGGACCACCATGAACGGCGTGCAGCCCTCCGCCCGGGCCAGCTCGCCCACCCGGCGCATGACGTCCCGGCCGAGGTCGACCTCCACCTGTCCGCCCCGGTGGGTTGCCCGGGCGGGACGGGGCCGGTCCAGGCGCAGACCGTGCTCCTCGGGCAGCCCGTCCAGCGTCGAGCGCCAGAACCCGAGCTCCCGCGCCAGCACGCTGTCCGGATCGTCGGCCGACCCCAGCACCGTCCGCTGCCACCGCGCGTAGTCCGCGTACTGCACCGGCAACGGCTCCAGCACGTTCCCCGCCGCACCCGACGCCCGCGCCGCACAGGCCCGCGACAGGTCGTCGAAGAACACGCCGTTCGACGCACCGTCCGTCGCCACGTGGTGCAGCAGCACCAGGAGCACGCACGACCCGTCACCGGGCTCGAACACGGTGACCCGCAGCGGGATCTCCGTCCGCAGGTCGAACCGGTACCCCGCCGCCGTCACCAGGTCGGACTCCAGGGACTCCGGGGTGGTGACGCGCCGTTCCACAGCCACGCGGACCTCGGCCGGCGGCAGGACACGCTGGCAGGGCTCGCCGTCCACCGTCTCGATCAGGGTGCGCAGCGGGGCGTGCCGCTCCACGACGTCGGTGAGCGCGGCCTCCAGCACCGCCGTGTCCACGGACCCGTCGATCCGCACCGACAACGGCACGTTGTAGGCGGTGCTGTCGCCGTCCAGGTCGGCCAGGAGCCACAACCGTCGCTGCGCGAAGGACGCGGGCAGGGACCCGGAGGCGGGGGCCGCGGGAGTCAGGGCGGGCAGGGCGGTCGCCTTCTGTGCGCCCGTGCCGGTGAGGTGTCCGGCGAGCCGGGCGGGGGTGGGGTGCTGGAAGACGTCGCGGACGGTGAGCCGGACGCCGAGCGCGTCCGCGATGTGGTTGGTGAGGCGGGCGGCGAGCAGGGAGTGGCCGCCGAGGACGAAGAAGTCGTCGTCGATGGTGGGAGCGTCGGCGAGGTCGAGGGTGCGGGCGAAGAGCGCCGTGAGGGTCTCCTCGACCGGGGTGCGGGGTGCTCGTCCGGTGCGGGAGGCGGCGGTCGGCTCGGGCAGGGCCCGCTTGTCGACCTTGCCGTTGGGCGTGAGGGGGAGCCGGTCGAGGACGGTCAGGTAGGTGGGGACGAGGTGGTCGGGAAGACGCTCGACGAGGTGGCCGCGGACGTCGTCGGTCGACGTGGGCCCGTCCGCGACGATGTGGGCGGACAGCCGGCCCTGGTGGACGGTGACGACGGCTTGGGTGACGGCGGGGTGGGTGAGGAGGGCGGCCTCGATCTCGCCGGGCTCGACGCGGAAGCCGCGGATCTTGATCTGGTCGTCGGCGCGGCCTTCGTAGTGGAGGTTGCCGTCGGCGTCGAAGTGGACGAGGTCGCCGGTGCGGTAGAGACGGCTGCCGGCCGGACCGTACGGGTTGGGGACGAAGCGCGCGGCGGTCAGGTCCGGTCGGCCCAGGTAGCCGTGGGCCAGCCCTTCGCCCGCCACGTACAGTTCGCCGGTGGCGCCCGGCGGGCACAGCCGCAGCCTGCTGTCGAGGACGTACAGCGGCTTGTCGGCCAGCGGCGACCCGATGGGGATGGACGGGTGCGGCCGCGGCCCGCGCTCGACGGTGTGCGTGGTGGCGTAGATCATGACCTCGGCGGGGCCGTAGCCGTTGACCACGGCGATGCCGGGCCGCAGCCGCTGCAGCTTGTGCACGTGGGCCGGGGAGGCCGCCTCACCGACGGTGTAGGCGGTGGTGACGCTCTCGAAGGTCTCCGGGTGTTCGTCGACGAGGTAGTTGAACAGACTCGCCGACAGCAGCAGCGTGCTGACGCGGTGACGCCGCGCCAGTTCGCTCACCAGCGTCGGCTCCGGCTTCTGCCCCGGCTGCAGGACGGTGGTCCCGCCGTGCAGCAGGGGGCCCCAGAACTCGAGGCTGAACGCGTCCCAGGACACCGGCGACGACTGCAGGAACACCTCGTCCGGGCCGGTCGGGAGGTACCGCTGGCCGACGAGGGTGGCCACCAGGTTGCGGTGGGAGGACAGGATGCCCTTGGGCCGGCCGGTCGAGCCGGAGGTGAACATCAGGCACGCCGGGTCGTCGGGAGTGAGGGGGACGCCCAGGGCTCCCGCCTCCAGGTGGGTGAGCTCGTGCGGACCCTCCGTGTGGACGGTCCACGGGCCGTCGAGGCGGCCGGCGAGCCGGGGGGTGGTCACCAGGTGGCTGATGCCGGCGTCGCCGGCGGCGGAGCGGAGGCGCTCGTCGGGGAAGTCGGGGTCGAGCAGCACATGGGCGGCGCCGGTCCTGAGCACGGCGATCAGGGCGGTGGCGAAGTCCGCGCCGCGCTCCAGCAGGACGCCCGCCAGGTCGCCGCGGCCCAGACCCCGGCCGCGCAGGTGCCGGGCCCAGCGGTTGGCGGCCGCGTCGAGCTCCCGGTAGGTGATCCGCCGGTCCCCGTCGATCAGCGCGACCCGGTCGGGGAAACGTTCCACCTGCTGCTGGAAGCGATCCACCAGCGTGGTGTCCTGCCGCTCGGTGACGGCGCCCGCCCACTTACCGAGCAGCAGGCCGCGCTCCGTCTCCGTCAAAACCTCAAGATCGGCGGTCGTGCGCTCGGCGAGCTCGCCGGCGGCCGGCGTGAGAGCCGTGGCCAGGAACGCGGCGAACCGGTCCTGGTGGGCGGCGACGGCGCCCGGGTCCACACCCTCGACCGGCGTGTCGAAGTCGATCCGCATGCCGTGCGCGGCCCCCAGGTCGAACACGGCGATGCTGAGGTCGTCGACCGGGCCGTTGCTGACGTTGTGGTTGACGGTCGGGCTGCCGCAGACCGTCAGGTCCGCGTTGAAGCCCATGATGTTGACGACCGGAGAGGCGAGTCCACGCGCCCTTCCGAGGACGCCGGCGTCCCGGCACAGGTCCTCGTAACGGGTCCGCTGCCCGCGCAGACCGTGCTTGACCTCGGCGGACACCGAGCGGACCAGCGCGCCGAACGGCTCGTCGGGGTGCACCCGCAGCCGCAGCGGCACCACGTTCGACATCATGCCGGGAGTGCTGCGCGCCGTCTGCGTGGTCCGGCCGGTCACCGGCAGGGCGACCACCAGCTCGTCCTGCCCGGTGACCCGGTGCAGGTACACGGCGAGCAGCGACACCAGCAGGACCGGCCAGGAGGCTCGCTGGGCGCGGGCCGCGTCCCGCAGCCGGCCGGCGTCGGCCGGGGAGAGACGCACGGTACGCCGGGCGAAGGGCAGACCGCCGTGGGCCGGCGTGGCCCGGCCGGCGCCCCGGACCAGACCGCGGGGGGCGTCCGGCGCCCCGGCGAGGTGCTCCCGCCAGGCCGCCCGCTCGGCGGCGGCCTCCCGCGACCCGCGGAAGGAGGCGTCCTCCGCCAGCAGGTCCGCGAGCCGGCCGAACGGGGACGGCCCCCACGGCTCGCCGGCGACCGCCCGCTCGTACAGCTCCACCAGCCGCGTCAGCGCGAGCCCGACACCGACGCCGTCCACGACCAGGTGGTGGAAGCCGTAGAAGTAGAAGTACCGCTCCGCGCCCAGCCGGATCAGCGCGCAGCGCACCGGCGGCTCGGAGTCCAGCGCGAACGGGGTGCTGATCATCCCGTCGATCAGCCGCCAGGCCTCCGCCTCCGGGTCGGCCGCCCCGCTCACGTCGGTGAACGGCAGATCGAGCCGGCCGGCGTCGGCGTCGACGACCTGCCAGACCTGCTCCCCGTCCTCCTCGAAGCGGCGGGTCCGCAGGAAGTCCGCCTCCTCGGCCAGCCGGCGCCAGGCGGCGGCCATCAGCCCGGGGTCGACCGGGCCGAGGATCTCCCGGCACTCGGCCACGTTGTACTTCAGGCCCGACGGGTCGAGGGCGTGCGCCGTCCAGATGTCACGCTGGGCCGCCGAGAGAGGCAACCGGGTGGCGGCCGGGACGGGAGCGACAGGCGCGTCGGACGACATGGCGGTCTCCTGGGTGAGGGACGGCGGGGGAGGGGCGGGCAGTGCCATACAACCCGCCCGCCGGGGCGCCGAGCGGCAGTTGTTCCGGCGGGAGCGCCAGCAGCGGGCCGCCGCGCGGCAGTCAGGCGGCAGTCGCGACGGCAGCCGCGCCGAGGACCGCGCGCACCACGCACAGCACCCGGAAGGCAGGCAGCGCGCCCTCGTCGACGGACCGGACCACGCCGCCGACCAGCAGGTCCCGCAGCATGCGGCCGCACTCGGGCAGCGGACGGCCGGTCAGCCGCACCACGTCCTCCAGCAGGAAGGCGCCGTCCCCGTCACGGCACAGGCCGGCGAGCAGGTCCCGGCAGGGCGCGGGCAGTTCGGCCACGGTGCGCGCCACCCGCTCCTGGAGCCGCGAGCCGGCCGGGCCGTCGGCCAGATGGGCGAGCAGCGGGTACGGGTCCGACTCCAGGAGGGAACGCAGCGCGGGCAGGTCGTAGACGGCCAGCCAGGAGGCGGCGGCCGCCAGCGACATCGGATGGCCGTCGAGACGGTGGCAGATCCACGCCACGTCGGCGAGGGCCCGCTCGTCGGGCACGAACCCCGGACGCAGCCGGCGCAGCTGGTCCAGGAAGAAACGGGAGGCGGCCGTGCCGGCGGGGCCCGCGGCGGACGGCTCGGGAGCGTCCAGCGGCGACAGCAGGAAGAGACGCTCGCCCGGGACGTTCCACGGCTCGTCGGCGGTGACCAGCAGACGCACCCCCGGCAGCTCGCGCAGCAGACGGCCCAGCCGGTGGAAGTCGAGCAGGCCCGTGTCGGCGCCGTCGAGGACGAGCACGACACCGCGGTCGCCGGGCAGCCAGGCCGGCCCGCCGGGCAGATCGTCGCCCCGGCCCTCGCCGCGCAGGAAGGCGGCGCAGTCGGCCGCGAGCGCGGAGAAGGGACCCTGACCGCCCGGGAGGAAGTCGACGGCCGCCCCGGGCGCCGAGTGCCACAGCACGGCCAGACCCGCGTCGTGCAGCCGCGCCGCCGCCTCCAGGACCAGCCGGGTCTTGCCCACGCCGCTCAGCCCCACCACGGTCACCAGCCGTTCGGCGCCCGAACGGAGCTCCTCCACCACCGCGGCGCACTCCGCCTCACGCCCGATCAGCGGATGCAGGGGAACCGGCGGCGCGGGCCGTTCGGCGGCCGCCCGGACACCCCCGCGGTGGCCGCGCTGAGCCGCCTCCTCGAGAGCCGCACGGGCGCGGGGGCCGAGCCGCAGACCGTCGGCGATCAGCCGGACCGTGTCGGTTCTGGGCCGCTGCGCCTTCCCCTTCTCCAGGTCGCGTATGGCGCGGACGCTGATGGTGGAGAGGTCCGCGAGCTCCCGCTGCGTCAGGCCGATGCGCAGCCGGTGCTGGAGGATCAGGGCGCCGAGCGCGGCGGCGGGGGCGGGGGTGGTGTCCTGAGAAGCAAGGCCGTGCGTCATGTGCAGCTCCTGCTGGTCGGGTCAGGAAGGTCTGCCGGCCATGGTCGGCACGCCGCCTATCCACGAACCATCCCGCCGCTAACCCCTCACGAGCCGCCCGACGTCGGCCGCGTCGACCTCCGGCGACGGCCGGCGGCGGTCGCTTTCACGACGTGACGAGGAGCGCCGGACCGTGATAGCGGGGTGATAAGGCAGCGGACGGTGCCGTGAATCCGCCCCTTCCTAACTTTGTGGTCGTCAGCCGCTACCGGCCGCCACCACCGAGAGGAAGCACCCCATGTCGCACACCGCCGCCCCCCGCAACGCCCTCCGCGCCACGGTCGCTTCCGCGCTGATCGTGCTCCTCGCCGCCGCCGGCGCCCAGACCAGCTGGGCCGCCGCCACCACGGGCCCGGGCACCGCGGTCGTCGCCACCGCCGACACCACCGCCGGCGGCGACACCACCACGAACGAAGGCGACACCGGAACCACCACCGGGGGCACCGGCACCACCACCGGCGGCACGGGATCCACCGGCGGCACCGGTGGCACCGGTGGCACGGGTGGCAGCACCGACAACAACCCCTGGGACTGACCCCGGCCGCGACCGGTCCGCCGGCCTCAGCCCGCGGCGAGCAGCCGCCGCGCCTCCGTCAGCTCACGGACCATCCCCCGGTCCTGGAACACCTCCACCGCCGGTGCCAGCAGCTCCCGGGCACGCCCCGGCTCCCCCTCCAGCAGGCGCGCCAGGTCCAGGCGCGCCAGCGCGCCCCCGCCGACATCCATGATCCGCTCGCGGGCGGTCACGGCCCGGTCGAAGAAGTCCCTGGCACGATCGGGCCGGCCCATCACGGAGAAGGCGTGCCCCAGGTCGCGCAGCAGGTGTCCCTCACCGATCACGTCGCCGGAATCCCGGCACAGTTCCAGCACCTCGGTGAAGGTCAGCACCGCCAGATCGCTCTTGCCCTGCTCCAGCAGCAGCTGGCCGACCCGCCGCAACGTCCGCGCCCGGCCGCCGACGTAGCCCACCGCGTCGTAGGTGTCCAGAGCCTCGTCCAGCTGGGCCTGCGCCGCCGCGAACTCTCCCCGCCGCATCCGGATGTGGGCGCTCTGCGTCAGCACGATCGCCCGCCCCACCACGTCCCCCGCCCGGTCGAAGTCCGCCAGCGACCGGGCGTACAGCTCCAGTGCCGACGCGTCGTCACCGCCCGTCCGGGCGATGAGAGCCAGGTCCCGGCGGCACAGCGCCTCACCCGTGGGCTCGTCCAGCGCCTGGAAGACGTCCAGCGCCGAGGTCAGCGCCTGCCGCGCCGCGCCGAACTGGCTGCGGCTCATGTACAGCGAGCCGAGCGAGGCCCGCACCGCCGCGGTGCCCCGCAGGTTGCCCGCCTTGCGGGCCGCCGTCAGCGCGCACAGGTGCGTCTGCTCCCAGAGGTCGTACAGACCTCTGACCTCGAACAGCGTGACCAGCGTCGTCGCCAGGTCCCAGCACAGGTCGTGCAGCCCCTCCTCGGCCGCATGCTCCACCATGCGGCACAGGGCGGCCTGCTCGGCCTCCAGCCAGGCCAGCGGATCGCCCAGCAGCTCCTGCGTGTACACGGCAGGCGGCTCCCAGCGCGGGGCGTCACCGTGCAGCACGGTGAAGTCCCCGCCGTACAGCTTCCGGTGGGCCTGCTGCGCGAGGTACATCCACCCGCCGCCCATCCGGGCCAGCGCCGCCCCCCGCTCCCCGGGCGGGTCGGACGCCAGCCGCTCCCGCGCGTACACCCGGATGATCTCGTGGAAGCGGTACCGGAAACCACCGCTGCGCTCCACCCCGGCGACGTCCAGCATCTGCACGTCGACCAGCGGCTCCATCAGGTCCGACGGGAAGGGCCGGCCGTCGTCCAGGAGCGCGCCCGCCAGCCAGCTCGGCAGGGTCGGCGCCTGCGCCATGCTCAGCAGTCGCAGCAGCCGGCGGTCCGCGGGGGCGAGCCCGTCGTACGTCAGGGCCAGGCTCGCCCGCATCGTCATCTCACCGTGCGTCAGCTCGTCCAGCCGGTGCCGCTCGTCGGCCAGCCGCTGCACCATCGACGCCAGCGACCAGTGCGGCCGCGCCGCCAGCCGCGCCGCCACGATCCGCAGGGCCAGCGGCAGCCGGCCGACGGTGCGCACCAGCGCCTCCGCCGCCACCGCCTCCGTCGCCACCCGCTCCCGTCCGACGATCCTGGCCAGCAGCTCCAGCGCCCGGTCCTCACCCAGCACGTCCAGCTCGACGCGGTGCGCGCCCGGCAACGCAGTCAGCCGGGTCCGGCTGGTGACCAGCACCGCGCAGCGACGGCTCCCCGGCAGCAGCGGCAGCACCTGCCGCTCGCCCGCCGCGTCGTCCAGCACCACCAGCACCCGTCGCGACGCCAGCCTCGACCGGTACATCTCCGCCCGCTCGTCCAGCGACTCCGGGATCAGCTGCCCCGGAATGCCCAGCGCCCGCAGGAAACGCCCCAGCACCTCCTCCGGGGTGACCGGGGCGCCGGTCGTCCCCCGCAGGTCGCAGTACAGCTGCCCGTCGGGGAACGCAGAGTCCGACAGCCGGTGCGCCACCTGGACGGCCAGGGCCGACTTGCCGGTTCCCGGCTTCCCGGTGACCGCCGCCAGCCCCACCGTCGTGCGCTCCGGCCCTCCGGTCAGCGCCTCCTCGAGCGCCGCCAGCTGCGCCGCGTCCGCCACGAAGTCGGCTGTCGCGGCCGGAAGCTGATGCGGCACGGCCTCCTGCCGGGCGGTCTCGGCAGGTGCCGCCGGTTCCTCCGGCGGGGCCTTCGTGTCCGCGCGGGGCGGTGCCTGCGTCTCGGCGGCCCGCCCCGGACCGGCCGGAGCCGGGCCGACCGGAGCCGGACCGGAGGGCGGGGCCAGCGTGCCCGTGAGGATCGCCGACTCCAGCTCCCTGAGCTCCCGGCCCGGCTCCAGCCCGAGCTCCTCGTCGAGCAGCCGCCGCCCCGTGCGGAACACCTCGAGCGCCTCGGCCTGCCGTCCCGACCAGTACAGCGCCTGCATCAGCTGCCCGCGCAGCTTCTCCCGCAGGGGGTGCTCGTGGGTGAGCAGCTGCAGCTCGCCCACCAGCCGGTCGTGCCGCCCCAGCCCGAGTTCCAGCTGGATCCGCAGCTCGACGGCGGTGAGCCGCTCCTCGTTGAGCTGCCGCGCCTTGTTCGCGAGCGGACCGCTGTCCAGCCCCGGCAGGCAGTCCCCCTGCCACAGGGCCACCGCGGCCCTCAGCTCCTCCACGGACCGCTGCGCGTCGCCCCGCTCCCGCAGCAGCCTGGCCCGCGCCACCCCCGCGGTGAACAGGGCGGCGTCCACGTTCCGCTCGTCGGTGTGCAGCACGTACCCGGGGGCCCGGGTGGTGATCGAGACCTCCGCGTCCGCACCGGCCAGCAGCTTCCGCAGGCGTGACACACAGATCTGCACCTGGGTGCGAGCGGTCTCCGGCGGAACGTCCTCCCAGATGAGGTCGACCAGGTAACCGGTGCTCACCACCCGGTTGGCCTCCAGCAGCAGCGCGGCGAGGATCACCTCCTGGCGGCCGGGCGGCACCCGCAGCGGACCGTCGGTTCCGTGCACCTGCAGCGGACCGAGAATCCGGAAGGACGGGCGCGGCGCCGGAGGGACGCCCTGCTCCTCCTCCGCCATGAGGTCGGTCACCGAATCCCCCACCGAGACACATGAGTTGACGAGGCAAGAGCAGCTTCGAACAGTCTCCACATATGTCACTGTTCTGTCCATGGCGTGCATATGTCGGGCGAGGATAGTGCTGCGATAGCGAAGAGTTGGCCGTGCCGCCCAGACTCGGGAGGGAGGACGAAAGGGGTACAGCCCGATGACGAGTCACGACCAGCCGGCAGCCGCGCTCTCCGGAGCGACCGACCTGATCACCGCCGCGGGCATGGACCACGTCCGCCTGGTCTACGACTACCTCGACGCGGGCGACGCGGACTCCTGCGCCTCCCTGATGCACGAGTGCGTGGTCCTGGAGCTGCCCGGCATGCCCCCCGTCCACGGCCGCGCCGAGGTCGTCCGCGCCCACCTCTGCCACGGCACCGCCCAGGCCCGCCACGAGATCGACCACCTGGTGGCCGCCGACCGCAGCGTGGTCGCCGAGGGCCGGCGGGTCGACCCGGGCTCGCGCCACCCGGGCCTGCGCTTCGTCGACGTCTTCCGCATCGCCGACGACGGCATGGTCAGCGAGTGCACCCGCTACTACCACACGGCTCCGTAGGGTCCGGCCGGACGGGCCGGGCGCTCCCTCCGGCCGCCCACCGGTCCCCGGGAGCCAGGACGCTCAGGCGGCTCCTCCCGGCCGTTCGTCCTCCCGGCCGGGATGGAGCCCGGGACCGTGACGGTCACCGGAGAGCGGAGTGGGGGAGAGGTCGGCGGGTTCCTCACCGGGTTCCAGCAGGGTGTCGGCCGGGCCGACGATCAACGGGTCCGGTGTGCCCACGACGTCCTGGTCCTTGGCCGGGTAGGCGCAGCGGTCGAGCAGGCTGCGCATCGCCTCCAGCCGGCCCCGCCGCTTGTCGTTGTTCTTCACCACCGTCCACGGGGCGTACGGGGTGTCCGTGGCGCGGAACATCTCGACCTTCGCGGTCGTGTACTCGTCCCAGCGGTCCAGCGAGGCCAGGTCCGTCGGCGACAGCTTCCAGCGGCGGACCGGGTCGACCTGCCGGATCGCGAAACGGGTGCGCTGCTCGGAGCGGGACACGGAGAACCAGAACTTCACCAGCAGGATGCCGTCGTCGGTGAGCATCCGCTCGAACATGGGCGCCTGCCGCAGGAACCGCCGGTACTCCTCGTCCGTGCAGAAACCCATCACCCGCTCGACGCC
The DNA here is from genome assembly GCF_003112515.1 of Streptomyces fragilis. Classification (GTDB taxonomy): domain Bacteria; phylum Actinomycetota; class Actinomycetes; order Streptomycetales; family Streptomycetaceae; genus Streptomyces; species Streptomyces fragilis. The sequence continues at coordinate 1,308,775 of NZ_BEVZ01000002.1, forward strand.
CGCCCGGTTGTACCAGGAGCGGTCGAAGAAGACGATCTCGCCGCGGGCGGGCAGGTGGGACACGTACCGCTGGAAGTACCACTGGCCCGCCTCCCGCTCGGTGGGCTTCTCCAGCGCCACCACGCGGGCGCCGCGCGGGTTCAGCCGCTCGGTGAACCGCTGGATGGTGCCGCCCTTGCCGGCCGCGTCCCGGCCCTCGCAGACCACGACGATCCGCTGCCCGGTCTCCTTCACCCAGCGCTGCATCTTCAGCAACTCGATCTGCAGAGCCCGTTTCTGCCGGTCGTACTCGGCCCTGCGTACCTTGCGGGCGTAGGGATGGTTCTCCTGCCAGGTCTTGATGGGGCTGCCGTCGGCGTTGAGCAGGACGGGCTTCTCCGGCCGTCGCTCGTTCACCGTCAGGCCGTCGAGAAGTTCGTCCTCGGGCTGGTCCACTTCGTCCTCTCCCGGTGGTCAGAACGGCAGACGCCCGCGCGCCCGCCGCCCGGCGGAGCCGCTGCGTCCCACGGCACGCGAACTGGAACTGAAGGGCTTGCTGAGCAGGCGCCCCAGCGGACCGGGTGCCTTGGACCCGGTGCGCGAACCCGCTCCCAGCACGCGCTGTGCGCCGTTCTGCGGGTGCCGGGACAGCCGGGGGAGCAGGAAGGCGAGCACGGCAAGGACGACGCAGGCGGCTATCACGCCGACAATCATCACGCGGAACTCCTGAGGTCTGGACGGTAAGGCCGGAAATGCGCCGCGTGTCGGTTGTGACCCGCGTGCGAGACCCGCCTGCCCGCTCACGCCGTGACCAGTCGTCCTCCACCCCACCACGGTTCTTCGCCGCGCGTCGCCACCACCGGGGGAGCGGATGTCGACGGGGGCGTTGACGACGTGATCCGCGGAACCTAGCCTCTGGCCGAGGCTACGAACCGTGCTCGCCACGGCGACAGCGTGTGAACGTCCGGCACCCGCACCCCCGGCCCGCAAGGGAGCAGTCGTGAGACCTGGCCTCACCCGCCGCTCGGCCCTCGGCGTCATCGCCGGCTCCGCCGTCGCCACCCTTTCCGGTGCCGCGACCACCACCGCCCACGCGGCGGTGCCCGCGTCGCCGGGGGTGACCTACCGGAACACCCTCGTCGAGCAGCGGGCCGATCCGCACATCCACAAGCACACCGACGGCTACTACTACTTCACCGCCACGGTGCCCGCGTACGACCGGATCGTGCTGCGCCGCGCCACCACCATCCAGGGGCTGTCCTCGGCCCCCGAGACGACCGTGTGGACCAAGCACGCCAGTGGCGCGATGGGCTCCCACATCTGGGCGCCCGAACTCCACTTCGTCGACGGCAGGTGGTACGTCTACTTCGCCGCCGGCGACGCGAGGGACGTGTGGAGGATCCGGCCGTACGTCCTGGAGTGCGCCGCAGCGAACCCGGTCACCGGGACGTGGACGGAGAAGGGCCGGATCGCCCTGCCCCTCGACACCTTCTCGCTGGACGCGACGACCTTCGCGGTGAACGGCACCCGCTACCTCGCCTGGGCGCAGAACGACCCGGCGGTCGGCGCGGGCACCAACCTCTACCTGGCACGGATGTCCGACCCGTGGACCATCACCGGCGCGCCGGTCATGCTCAGCCGGCCGACCGCCTCGTGGGAGACCGCGGGAGGCCAGACCGTCAACGAGGGCCCGGCCGTGATCCAGCGCGGGGGCAAGGTCTTCATGACCTTCTCGGCCAGTGCGACGGACGCGAACTACTGCATGGGCATGCTGACGGCGTCCGCCTCCGCGGACCTCATGAGGGCGTCGTCGTGGACCAAGAGCGCGGGCCCGGTCTTCGCGAGCAACGCCGCCACCGGCCAGTACGGCCCCGGACACAACCAGTTCACGGTCTCCGAGGACGGGAAGTCGGACATCCTCGTCTACCACGACCGCGGTTACCGGGACATCAGCGGCGACCCCCTCGACGATCCCAACCGCCGTACCCGCGTCCAGAAGATCTACTGGAAGGCCGACGGCACACCCGACTTCGGGATACCGGTCGCCGACGGAGCGACCCCGGTCCGGCTCTCCTCGTACAACTTCCCCGACCGCTTCATCCGCCACTGGGAGTTCCGCGCGAGGACCGACGCCGACGTCAGTCCGCTGGCCGACTCGCAGTTCCGTGTCGTGACCGGACTCGCGGGCGCCGGCACCGTCTCCCTGGAGTCGGCCAACTTCCCGGGCCACTTCCTGCGGCACCGGAACTTCGAGGTGTGGGTGGAGAAGAACGACGGCACGGCCGTGTTCCGGGGCGACGCGTCCTGGTCGGCGCGGCCCGGCCTCGCCGACTCCGCCGGCGTCTCCTACGAGTCGTCCAACTTCCCGGGCCGCTACATCCGCCACTTCGACCAGTTGCTGCGGGTGCAGGCCCTCAGCACGGCGACCGACCGGGCCGACGCCACGTTCTTCACACAGTGAGCAGATCGCGCCGCATGCACACCAGCCGCTTCCGCTCGTCCCAGGACCGGGTGACGGTGAAGCCGAGCCGTTCGTACAGGGCGATGGCACCGGTCCGCCATTCCCACACCGAGAGCCGGACGGTGTGCGCGCCGAGTTCCGCGGCGTGACCGAACGCGGCACGGAGCAGGGCCGACGCAACGCCTCGACCGCGGGACGCCGGCTCGGTCCAGAGCCTCTTGATCTCCGCCTGCCCGTCGTGCGCGGAGGCCAGCACCAGGCACCCCACAGCCACGTCCTCCTGGAGAGCCACCAGCACGACGTCGCCGGCCAGCGCGGTCCAGGGGTCCGTGACCTCCGCCCGGTAGCGGTCCGGCAGGTCGTTCACCCCGGCCACCGGTGCGCCCTTCTCGGCCTCCGTCCGGAGGTGGTAGGCGGCCAGCAGCGCGGGCAGGCCGTCCCGGACCGCAGGGGTCCCGCCCGGCCAGCGGACGACGGCGACCTCGCCGTGTTCGGTCATCACCCCGGAAACATACGAGGAGGGTCGGGCCTCGCACCAGCACCCGGGAGCCGCCTGTGACGGGAGGCGGGACCGGCGCCGATGCCCTAGACGGTGCCGGCGACCAGCCAGACGCCGCCGAACAGGGACACGGTCAGGATCCCGGCCCGCACGGTGGCCGCCCCCGTCCGGCCGGAGAGCAGCAGTCCGGCGGCCGTTCCGAGGGCGAGCGCGGCCAGCTGCGCCGGGTCGGGGAGCACGGGACCGAGGACGAGGGCGGTCACCAGGTTCTGGACGCCGAAATACGCCTGCAGGGTGCCGCGGGCCTTGCGCGGCTCCCACCCGGCGTTGGCCACGTACAGGCCGACGGGCGGTCCCCCGACTCCCCCGACCACGTTGAGCGCGGCGCTGGCGGCGCCGACGACGACCACCGCCTCGCGCCGCCTCAGCCACGGGGAGCGCAGGCCGCCGGCGAGCAGGAGCGTGGCGGCGATGACGCCCACGCCTCCCGCGAGGGCGAGCCAGCGGGTCTCGACGTCGCGGACCGCCCAGGCGGCGACGGGGGTGAACGCCAGCGTCGGGGCGAGCAGACGGACGACCGCCCGTGGCTCGACGTGGGAGCGGTTGTTCCACAACGGCGCCACCGAGGAGAGGGCCGCGAGGACGAGCGTCACCGCGACGCCGTCGCGCGGCCCCATCACCGCCACCAGGCAGGGCGCGACGACCAGCGAGAAACCCATCCCCGTCGCGGCCTGGGCGATCGCCCCGACCACGACGGCGGCCAGCCCGACGAGGGTGCCGAGCGAGCCGACGTCCGCGATCACCGCGCGTCCGCGAGCCCGTCGAGCCGGCAGCGCCGCTGGACGAGCCAGGCGACGGCCATGAGGACCGCCGGCACGACGGTGAACCCGATCAGCACGGCGTGGACGGCTCCCGCGGTCTGCCGCGCGCCCTCCCCGTCGACCGAGGCCGCGAAGCCGCCGACGGCCAGCACGGCCGAGTAGACGTAGGGGCCGGCGGCGGTGCCCACGGCCTCGGTGGCCGTCCACACGCCGGTGTAGGCACCTGCCCGCGAGTGTCCGCGGCGCTCGGCGGCGGCCACGACGTCCGGCACCATCGAGAACGCCAGCAGCTGCAGACCGGCGAAGGACGTGCCCAGCAGCGCAACGACCGCGACGGTGAGCGCCACCGGCACGTGGTCGCCGGCGACGAGGACGAGGCTGCCGAGGACGAAGAGCAGCTGTGCGAGCAGCAGTCCGCGCTGCTTGCCGATCCGCCCGGAGACGCGGAACCACAGCGGCGAGGTGATCATCGCGGGGCCGAGGAAGGCGCCCATCAGGACGGCGGTCAGGCCCGAGCGGCCGAGCACGTGCTCGGCGTAGAACGGCACGGCCGCGAGCACCAGGTGGGTGGTGGTACCCGTGAACAGGTAGGACAGCACCAGCAGCCGGAAGCCGCGGTCCGCCCACGCGAGCCGTACGTCGGCGAGGGCGGACGGCGAGTGCGCGGCGGGCTCCCGGAAGCCGCCGGTGGCGGTCAGGCGGCGAACCCCGCGGATCGCCACCAGCGCCGTGACCAGCATGAGGACGGCGAAGACGCACGCCATCCGGGTGTAGCTGCCGCGCTGTTCGTCGGCGACCAGCACCGGGGCCAGGACACCGGCCGCCAGCAGGCCGACGGTGAGCAGCACCATCCGCACCATGAAGACGCGGGTGGACTCGTGGGAGCCGACCCGCAGGTCCGAGGGCGTGGTCAGGTAGGGCACCTGGAACGCCGCGAACAGGAGGTTGCCGACGACGTACCAGGCGGCGACCCAGACGGCGGCCGGCGTGCCGTGCAACCCGGCGGGGACGGTGAACATCGCGGTCATGGCGACGCCCAGCAGCAGGCCCCAGCGCATCATCCCGCGACGGTTGCCCTGCCGGCGCGCCTGGCGGTCCGAGAGCGTGCCGACGACCGGGTGGACGACCGCGTCGACGATCTTGGGTATGAGCAGCGCCGGCCCGGCGACCAGCGGGGAGACACCGAGGGTGTGGGTCAGGAAGTACAGCAGGAGCAGGCCCGGTACGGTCACCCAGGCGCCCATGCCGAGCGAGCCGGTGGCGTACTGCAGCAGCGGCCCGCGCTCGGCCCGTGCCGACCCTCCGCCCTCCGCGCCGGCGGGCCCCGGCGTGACGCGCGGGGCCGGTCCTGCGTCGTGCGGGTCCGGTCCAGCGTCGTGCGGGTCCGGTCCGGCGTGCGGGGAGAGCGGGTCCACGGCCCTCACTCCGCGGCCTCGGCGTGACGCGCCACCGCACCGGCCGCGAGTTCGGCGTCGCGGAACGCGCCCGACCGGACGCGGGAGGAGAAGGTGCGCCCCACGATCCGGTCGGTCAGCGACGGCAGGTGGCGGGCGAGGAAGAACTCCACCGCACCACGGCGCGTGGTCGGCAGGTCCCGGAGCGCCCTCGGAGAGAGGGCCGCGCGCAGCACGGTGTGCACCACGCCCCCGAGCGGCTCGTACGAGCTCATCCCCTCCAGCGACAGGCCGGCCTCGGCGGTCGAGTCGTGGATCGGGCTGCGGACGGCCGACGGGTAGACGCAGGTGACGCCCACGTGCGTGCCGAGCTCCAGGCGCAGCGCGTCGGCGTAGGCGACCATGGCGCGCTTGGACGCGCCGTACGCCGCGGCGAGGGGCAGCTGCATGACGGCCATCCGGGAGGCGAGCATGACCACCCGGCCGCGCGAGGCGACGAGCGCCGGAACGCAGGCCGCGCTGACGCGCCACGTGCCGAGCAGGTTGATGTCGAGCTGACGGAGGACCTCCTGCCCCGGTGGCAGCTCGGCCGGGGCGGGACCGCCGATGCCGGCGTTGTTGATCAGGACGTCGAGCCCGCCGAGCTCCGCCAGGGCGGCGTCCACGGCGGCGGGCACGGCGGTGTCGTCGGTGAGGTCGCAGGGGAGGACCGTCATCGGATCGTCGTCGCGAGGGGCGACGTCGAGCCCGACGACGTGTGCACCCCGGCCGATCAGCTCGGTGGCGAGCGCCCGGCCGAACGTGCCGGAGGCTCCGGTGATCAGGACGCGCAGACCGGTGGCGTTGCGCAGGCTCATGCGGAGACCTCGTCGGTGGTGTGGGACGCGGTGGCGTCGCTGCTGGTGGCGCTGGTGCCGGTACTGGTGAGTGGGGGTTCGAACGCGCCGCCGTGGGCGGCCAGCCGCTTCCTGCCCGCGGCGAGCTCGCGCGGCACGGAGGCGACGTAGGCGTCGAAGTCGATGCGCATCGCGGGGCGCTTGTCCCCCCACCGGGCCCGGGCCTCGCGCAGCGTCCGGTCGGCGATGCGGCGACGCTCGTCGACGCCCGGCAGGGCGTAGCCGCCGCCGAGGTGCGCCGCGACGAGCTTCGCCTGCGCCTCCACGACCGGCAGCGCGGCGCCGGTGGACTGCATCAGCCCGACGAAGGCCAGGCTGGGGTCGTCGAGGTGGAAGACGCGGTGGTGCAGTGGCAGCTTCTCCGGGTCGGCGCCGATCCAGCGCTCGGAGAGGAACGGGATGCTGACGCGGTACCCGGTGGCCCACACGATGGTGTCGACGCGCTCGGCGCTGCCGTCGGTGAAGACGACGCGGTCGCCGTCGAGCCGCTCGATCCCCGGCCGTGCCACCACCTCGCCGTGGGTCAACCGGTGCAGGACGGTGTCACTGACCGTCGGGTGGTTCTGGAACAGGCCGCCCGCCGGGGCCGGCAGGTCGTAGTCCTCGGGCCGGCCGACCGCGAGACGCAGCATGGTCTCCGCCAGGCGCTGGCGGATCCGCCAGGGAAGCCTGGCGATGGCCCCGCCGGTGGCGTCGGCCGGGCGCCCGAAGAGGTACTTCGGGACGATGTGCACGCCGCGCCGGGCCGAGAGGAGCACCGGCGAGGCGGCCACGTAGGAGGCGTCGACGGCGATGTCCATGGCCGAGTTGCCCATGCCGACGACCAACACGTGCCGCCCGCGGAAGATCTCCGGGTCACGGTAGTCGTGGGCGTGCATCTGGACGCCGTCGAACGTCCCGGGGTACTCCGGCTCGGGCAGGCGCGGGTCCCAGTTGTGGCCGTTGGCGACGACGACGGCGTCGTACCGGTCCGCGCCGCCGTCCTCCGTCGTCACCGTCCAGGCGCCGCGCCCGGGGCCCGTCTCCTCGCGCTCGACGCGGGTCACGGTGCTGCCGAACCGGATGTGCTCGCTCACGCCGAAGGTGTCGGCGTAGTCGGCGAGGTAGCCGGCCACCAGGTCCGCCGAGGGGTAGTCGACCCAGTCGGCCGGCATCGGGTGGTCGGCGAACTGGGTGCGGCCCTTGCTGGTGTTCAGGTGGAGCGAGCCGTACGCCGGGGAGAGGCCGCTGCCGTTGTGGCGGTTCCACAGACCGCCCGGCCGGTCGCCCTTCTCGTGGACGACGACGTCCGCGCCGACGTCGAGCAGCGCCTTCGCGGTGGCCAGGCCGGCGGCGCCGGCGCCGATGACGGCGACGCGGGCAGGGTTCCTCATGCGCGTTCGTTCTCCTGTTCGGGGCGGTGGGAGCGGGAGCTTCGCCTGGTGGCGGTCACAACGCTAGGTCGCCGCACCTCTGCGGAGGCTGGCCGGGACCACCGAGTTCGAGGGCGTGATTGTGGCGCCCCACAATGTGTGCGACGATGCGCGCGTGAAGGACGGGGAGCACGACTGGCAGGCGTTCGTCGACCTGATCGAGCGGGTGCTCGCCGACGAGGATCTGCTCCCGCAGGTGGTCGCCGCGGTGCGCAGCCACGTGCAGGAGGCGGCCACGCTGCCGGTCTCCGACATCACGGGTCACACGAGGGTGCTGCTCACCGCGGCCGCCCGCGCGCTGGCCGGCCGCCGGGCCCCGACCGAGGCGGAGCTGACGGTCGTCGAGCAGCTCGCCGTCACCCGCGCGCGGCAGGGCATCCCCATCGACGTGGTCCTCGGCTCGGTGCGGATCTCCGAACGCGCCATCTGGGCCCGTGCGCGCGAACTGGCCGAGACCGCCGGCATCCCGGCCGAGCGCGTGCTCGACGCCCGCGAGCTGTACGACGACTGGGCCGACGCCGTGCGCGCCCGGCTGATCCGCGCCCACCGGGAGGCGCCCCGCCAGCACGACGGCTGGGACCGCGACGCCGAGTCGATGCGCCGCCTGCTCGAGGGCGGCTCGGCGGCCGCCCTCGCCGCCGCCGAGCGGGGCTTCACCTCCGGCACCGGCCTGTGGGTGCTGGTCACCCGGCCCGGTGATCCCGCCTCCGCGACGGCGCTGCGACGCCTGACCGAAGCCGGCGGGCGGGGGCTGGCCGCGGTGGTGGACGACACCCTGGTCGCCGTCGTGACCGGCCGCCCGGCCTTCGGCACCGGCGGGGCCGGGCAGGTCGTCGGCATCGCCGGTCCGGTCGTGGCCGAGGAACTCGGCGTCGCGCACCGGCTGGCGGTGGCCACCGTCCCCGCCGCGGAGGTGTCCGGCCTGTCCGGACCGGTCCACATCAGTGCCGTCGCTCCCGCCGTCGCGCTGCTGTCCCGCACCGACCTGGCCGCCGCCCTCACCGCGCACCACCGCGCGGGCCGCGCGGTGCTCGGCCCCGCCGCGGGGGCCGTCGCCCGCACCGTTCGCGCGTGGCTGGAGGCCGACCGCGACGCGGCGTCGGTCGCCCGCACCCTCTACGTGCACGAGAACACCGTGCGCAACCGCGTCCAGCGCTTCTCCACGGTGACCGGGATCGATCCCCACAGCACCTTCGGCGGCATCACCGCGTGGTGGCTGTGCCACTCCTGGACGATCGACGGCGGGGCGTAGCGGAAGAGGGACAGGAACAGGGACAGGAACGGGCTCGGGCGGGTTCCGGGTGCGGCGGACGGCAGGGGCCGGGCATCACGCCCCGGAGGGCTCGGCGGCCCCGGCGGACCCGGCGGGCTCGGCGGCCCCGGCGGGCTCGGCGGCTCCGAAGGACTCGGCGGCCTCGGCGGAGTCGGTGCCGAAACCGAAGAGCCGGTCGTCGCTCCACCATTCCGGCGTCTCGTCGACGACCGGCGTGAGCTCGAGCAGTGTCACCTCGTTGCGGCCCAGGACCAGGTCCACGTCCGCCCGCCCGCCGGCGACCGGAACACTCCGGTGCGAGCGGGCGGGTTCGGCGGCTTCGCGGAGCGCGTCGAGCAGGCGGTGGCCGGGGGCGAGCGGCCGCCCCATCTCGCACCAGGCCGCCCACGCGTTGCCGGCGTCCTCGCTCACGGAGCGGCGGCGCGCGTAGGCGGAGCCGCGTGCGTCCGGCGCGCCGACGGGCAGGGACAGCCGGACCGTGTGCCCGCCGACGGGCGCGCCGCCGGCCGGGTCGGCCGGCGCCCAGGACAGCACGGTGACCCGGCCGTCGTCGTGCCGTGTCACCAGGTGGTCCTCGCCCCGGGCCAGGACCTGTTCGCCCATCTCGGCCATGAACGCGAACAGGTGGTAGGTGGGCTTCTTGATCTGGCGGTGGGTCAGCAGGCCGAAGCCGCCGTGGAAGGGGGCGGTGGGGATGCCCGTCTCCTCGAAGACGTCGCTGAAGGTCCAGTAGGAGAAGGAATCCGCGTGGTCGCCACCGTTGGCCAGGACCGGGGCGAGGTAGGCCGCGTGGAACGCGGTGTCGTGGATCGGGTTGTCCGGCCGGTAGGAGGAGTTGAACTCGGTGATGTGCAACGGCAGGTCCGCGAGCCCGGTGCCCGCCAGCTGCTTGCGGGGGGCGCCGAACTGCTCGAGCAGCGCCGAGGCCGGCATGAGGGTCTGGTGGGTGCCGAACGGCACGTGCTGCTCGGGGCCGGAGGAGTAGGCGTGGCGGCTCACGAAGTCGATCGGCAGGTCACGGCCGTCGACGAAGTCGGCGAAGCGCCGGATCCACTCCTCCTGGTAACCGGGTGCCAACGACGGGCCGCCGACCTGGAGTTCGGCGTCGACCTCCTTGACGGCCAGAGCGGTCACCTCGTACAGCCGGTGGTACGCGTCCTGGTCGGCGGCCCAGAACGGCGCCAGGTTCGGCTCGTTCCACACCTCGATCGGCCAGCGGCGCACCTGGTCGATGCCGTAACGGTCGGCGAGGTGCCCGAGGACGGCGCGGACGAGGTCCGCCCACTCCCTCTCGTCGCGAGGAGGCGTGATGTTGCCCTTCCACCAGAACACGGTGTCCTCGCCGGAGGCGAGGCCGGACGGCATGAAGCCGAGTTCGAGGAAGGGCGCGATGCCCTGCTCCAGGTAGGCGTCCACCACCTGGTCGAGATAGGTGAAGGCATGGCGCACGCGCCGCTCGCCGGCGTGGTGGTAGGGGCGGTGGATGCCCATCCCGTCGCTGAGCAGACCGTGCCCACGGATGAAGCGGAACCCGATCTCCTGCTGCACGAGGGCGAGCGAATCCTGGTAGTCACGCCGCAGCGCGAGGTCGAGCCGGCCCGTGCCCACGCACTGACACCAGGCGTCGGAGAGTCGGGCTGTCGGACGGCTGGGGACGACGATCCGCATGGTGGGGGCGGTCCTTTGCTGCGGGCGGGCGGTGCCGGGACGGCCGTGCTTCCGTAAGAGGCTCAGCGCACCCTAGGGAGCCGCCGAAAACGGTGTCAAGATCCCGGGCGCCGCCGCCGCGCACTCCAGTAACGATTCAGCAATCTGCGCAAACTTTGGGTGGTACCCGCCGTGTCCCACGCGATAGACATTGCCGCGACTCGACGGACGGCCATTGGTTTGCGCAAAAACTGCGGCCCGTGGTCTCCATGACGAAGGATCAGGGAGTTCCACGATGACGAGGAAGACACGCTGGGAGACGGCCGCCGCGGTGGGCCTGGGCATCGCGCTCGTCGCCACCGGCTGCGCGGGTGGCGGCGGCACCGACGGCGAGGCTTCGTCCGGCGGCAAGGTCACGCTGACCTTCTGGGAGAACGCCATGCCCGGGCCCGGTGACGACTACTTCAAGGCGGCCGTGAAGGAGTACCAGGCGCTGCACCCGCATGTGACGATCAAGCTCCAGGCGATCCAGAACGAGGACTTCGACGGAAAGCTCCAGACCGCCCTCAACTCGGACACCGCGCCGGACATCTTCCTCCAGCGCGGCGGCGGCAAGATGCGGGCCATGGTCGAGGCCGGCCAGGTCCAGGCTCTGGAACTCACCGCCGCCGACAGGGCGAACACCGGCGAGGCGGCCGTCGCGGGCAACACGATCGACGGCAAGGTCTACGCGATGCCGACCGACACGCAGCCCGAGGGCATCTACTACAGCAAGGACCTCTTCGAGAAGGCCGGCATCGCCGAGCTCCCGAAGACGATGGCGGAACTCGAGGACGCCGTCGCGAAGCTGAAGAAGATCGGCGTCGCGCCGATCGCGGTCGGGGCCAAGGACGCCTGGCCGGCCGCCCACTGGTACTACAACTTCGCCGTGCGCGAGTGCAGCCAGGACGCCATGAACAAGGCCGCCGAGTCGCTCACCTTCAACGACCCGTGCTGGACCCGGGCCGGTGAGGACCTGGAGGACTTCCTCGAGGTCGAGCCCTTCCAGAAAGGCTTCCTGACGACTCCCTCGCAGCAGGGCGCGGGCTCGTCGGCGGGCATGGTCGCCAATCACAAGGCGGCCATGGAACTCATGGGCACCTGGCAGCCCGGTGTGATCGCCGGCCTGACCCCGGACAAGAAGTCGCTCCCCGACCTCGGCTGGTTCCCCTTCCCCGCGGTGGAGGGCGGCCAGGGCGATCCGACCGCCCTCATGGGCGGCGGTGGCGGCTACTCCCTGTCCAAGGACGCGCCGAAGGAGGCCTTCGGCTTCCTCCAGTTCCTGGTCACGAAGGACCAGCAGAGGGCCTACGCGAAGGCGTTCTTCACGATCCCGGTGAACAAGGAGGCCCAGGACGTCGTCACCGAGTCCTACAACGTCTCGGCGCTCGAGGCCTTCAACAAGGCCGCCTACACGATGATGTTCCTGGACACCGTGTACGGCCAGAACGTCGGCAACGCCATGAACACCGCGGTCGTGAAGCTGCTGGCCGGCAAGAGCACCGGCGCCGACATCGCCAAGGACACCAACGCCGCTGCCGCCAAGGGCTGAGGACGGCGCACCACGTCCCGCCGAGCGGTCACCCGCCGCCGCGGGAAGGCCGGGAGCCGGGGCGCGACCTGATCAGCGCCCCCGGCTCCCGGTGGCGCGACCGGACCCGCGTCCCCGGCGCGGCTCCTCGTGCGTCACGGGCGCGGCCCGTCCTGCGCCACGGGCGCGGCCCGTGCGTCAGGGGCGCTGCGTCGTGGCGGCCGGAGGGCGGCCGCAGGAGGCGCGGACGACCAGCTCGGTGGCGAGCTCCATGCGGACGGGGCGGTGGGCGCCGTCGGCCCCGTTCCGGGACAGGTCGAGCAGGAGACCGACCGCCGCGGCGCCCAGTTCGGCGGTGGGCTGCCTGACGGTCGTCAGTCCGGGAGTGACGCACTGTGCCTCGGGCAGGTCGTCGAAGCCGACGACGCCGACGTCCTCCGGGACGCGCAGGCCCCGAGCGGTCAGCGCGTCGTAGACACCGAGGGCCATGGTGTCCGAGCACGCGAAGATGCCGGTGATCTCCGGGTCCTTGTCCAGCAGGGTGTGGGTGGCGGCCGCCGCCTTGGCGCGGTCCCACCCGCCGTGCGCCACGGACACCGTGGTCCCGCCGCCGGGAGTCGTCTCGGCGGCCGCGCGGAACCCGTCGACGCGCGCCCGGCTGTAGAGGTGACGGGCATGGCCCGCCACGACCCCCAGCCGTACGTGGCCGAGGGACAGGAAGTGCTCGCCGGCCATGCGGCCCCCGTCCCAGTTCGCCACGCCGACACTCGCCACCCCGGAGGGCGGCTTGCTCATCGGGTCGATCAGCACCACGGGGACGCCTGCCGCGTAGAGGGCGTGCAGGTGCCGGGAGTTGGGGTCGACGGGCATCGCGACGGCGCCCACGCTCCGCCTCCTGAGGACCCGGGTCGCCCAGTCGGTGTGCGGCTCGGCCAGCGTCAGCACGACGTCCAGTCCGGCCGCCGCCGCCTCGCGCCCGACTCCGGCCGTCACCAGGTTGGCCCAGGAACCCTCGAAGTGGGTGACCACCAGGGTGAGCACGTTGGACGGACCGCTCTCGCTGCGCCCACTGCCGATCCTGGCCCCGCCCCGGCGGGTGTAGCCGACCTCCTGTACGGCCGCCATCACCCTCGCCCGCGTCTCGGCCGAGACGTCGGTTCCGCCGCGCAGCACCTTGGACACGGTGGGGACACTCGTACCGGCGGTCTCGGCGACCAGGGACAAGGTCGGACGCGAGCCGACGGGTCGGGAGGACATGCGAACAGGCTATTCCAGCCACCTTTCCGCCGGGGGCGGGGGGAGGAGCCGTCACGGGCACGCGTGCCGGGGCCACGGCCCGCCGGGGGGCGGTACCCGCCGGAGCAGGGCGGCGCCCCGCCCCGGCGGGACGCCCGCCCCGTGCCTCAGCCGGAGGGGCTCAGCCGGAGGGGGTGGAGGCAGGGGCGTACGCGAACCAGTCGAAGGCGACCACGCCCTCGGTGGCGTACATGCCGATGACACGGCCGGTGAATCCGCAGGCGACCTCCGTGGACAGGTAACGACCGTCCAGTTCGGCGAGCGGCCGGGCGTCCTCGGCGTCGGGATCGCCGACCCAGAAGGCGAGGGTGTCCGGGCCGGTGGTCCCGCCGTCGGTGAGTTCGGGCGACGCGGGTACGAGATCGGACGTCCGGATCGTGACGGTGAGAGTCAGCGGTCCGGGCGGCACCGGCCGGGAGGCCACGGTCTGGCGCAACGGCCCGATCCGGGCGACGACTCCCGCCTCCCCGGCGCCGACCTCCAGTTCGTAGTGGTGGGCCTCGTCCAGTCGCACGCACAGTCCACCGCGCCCGGTGCCCGGGTCGACCGAGACGGTGACACGGCAGTCGTGGTGCTGCTGGCGGCGGCCGACGAAGGTGTAGCCGGGGCGGTCGAGCGTGTCCCCGGTGGCCCGCAGGGTCAGCCGGCCGGGATTCTCCGTGAGCGACCAGGAGCCCTCCGGGCGGGCGAACGGTGAGATCCAGTACGGCGCCAGCGCGGGCCCGTCGAAGTCGTCGCGACCGGGCGGCTCCGGCACGGGGTGCCAGGCACCGCCCGGCGCCGCGTGCCTCTCGGGTACGGGCGCGACGACGGGCCAGCCCTCCTCGTCCCACTCGACCGGGGTCAGGAACGTCTCGCGGCCGAGCACGTGCACGTCGGGTGTGAAGCCGCGGGGCCGGACGCCGAGCAGCACCGTCCACCAACTGCCGTCGGGCGCCTGCACCAGGTCGGCGTGACCGGTGTTCTGGATGGGACGGGCGGTACCGCTGTGGGACAGCAGGGGGTTGGCGGGGGCGCCCTCCCAGGGGCCGCGCGGCGAACGGCTCCGGGCGACGGACACGCTGTGGCCGCGTTCGGTGCCGCCCTCCGCGATCAGCAGGTACCACCAGCCGCCGATCCGGTAGAGGTGCGGCGCCTCGGGATACTTGAGACCACTGCCCGACCAGGTGGGGAAGGGCCCCTCCAGCACCCGGCCGGTGTCCGGATCGATCCTGGCCAGGTTGATGCCTCCGGCGGGCCCGGAGAAGGCGCACCAGCAGGTGCCGTCCTCCTCCCACGCCAGATCGGGATCGATCCCCTCCAGGTCCAGCCACACCGGGTCGCTCCACGGGCCCTCGGGCCGCTCGGCCGACACGACGAAGTTGCCGCCGCCGTCGACGTTGGTGTTGACCACCCAGAAACGGCCGCCGTGGTGGCGGATCGTGGGCGCGTACAGGCCGCCGGATGCCTTGGCGCCGGGGAGCGGCAGCGGCAGCTGCCCGGGGCGGTCGAGCACGTTGCCGATCTGCTCCCAGTGCACCAGGTCCTTGCTGTGGAAGACCGGCAGCCCGGGGAAGTACTCGAAGCTGGAACACACCAGGTAGTAGTCCTCACCCACCCGGCACACGCTCGGATCGGGGTGGAATCCACTGATGACCGGGTTGTCGTAGGTGTGCACGGAGTGCCCTTCCCTTCAAGCCGCCGGGCGCCGGCGGGCGCCGCCGGGCGAGTGTAGGACGAGTCGTCCGGCGGGCTGCGGGCCCGTGGCGGGGAGCGTGCCCGGATGTCGGCCGAAACTCGCCGAAGATTGCCTGTTCATCACCCTGCCCGTGCCCAACTCTGTTTGCTCCATTGACATTTCGTTAAATCGTCGTAACGCTGGGAGCGCTCCCACAGTGCATTCAATTTGGAAGGAGTTCCCCCCACATGCGCACACAGCTCCCCTTAGCCGGGCGGTCCCGGTCGGCCCTCCGCCGGCCTCTCCAGGCGCTGGTCATGCTGTTCGCTGTCGTTGCCGGTGCACTCGCCTGGTCGACCCCCGCCCAGGCCCACGGCACCATCGTCGGTCCCCCCACCCGCGCGTACCAGTGCTGGCAGAAGTGGGGTAGCAACCACACGAACCCTGCCATGCAGACCGAAGACCCCATGTGTTACCAGGCCTTCCAGGCCAACCCTGACACCATGTGGAACTGGATGAGCGCGCTCCGCGACGGCCTCGGCGGTCAGTTCCAGGCGAAGACCCCGGACGGAACGCTCTGCAGCAACAACCTCTCCAGGAACGCCAGCCTGAACAAGCCGGGCGCCTGGAAGACGACCAACATCGGCAGCAACTTCTCGGTCCAGCTCTACGACCAGGCGTCCCACGGTGCCGACTACTTCAAGGTCTACGTGAGCAAGCAGGGCTTCAACCCCAAGACCCAGACCCTGGGCTGGGGCAACCTCGACTTCATCACGCAGACCGGCCGCTACGCCCCGGCGCAGAACATCTCGTTCAACGTCAACACCTCGGGCTACAGCGGACACCACATCCTGTTCGTCATCTGGCAGGCCTCGCACCTCGACCAGGCCTACATGTGGTGCAGCGACGTCAACTTCAGCTGACCCGGAGAGCGCCGCACACGGCACCGGCCTCCGCCGGGCGCCGGTGACCCGCCGCCCGGCCGGCCGAGCTCCGTCGGGACAGGGGACCCCTGTGGTCACCCTGCCCCGGCGGGGCTTCCTCCGCTCCTGGGGTGCACACCCACGAATTTCTCGGCACCGCCGGCCCGCCGTGACACGTCACGCCGCCCCCGGCTGCGCCCGCACGCAACTCGACGCACCGTCACCACCGCGAAGTGAGGACCTGTGAACCGAAACCGCGTCACCGTCAGCGCGGTCGCCGTGGCCCTGCTCGCCGCCGGATTCGCCGCCGGTCCGGCAGCCGCCGCTCCCGCCCCCGCGGAGGCGAAAGCGCGCGTCGGCGCCGACTGGGCGACCCGGTCGATCGTCTTCACCGCCGCGGCCGGACAGGTCAACGACCTGCAGATCTTCTCCATGTACACCGCCGACGGGGTCCGGCGGATCGGCTTCAGCGACGTGGTCCCGCTCGAGCCGGGCGACCACTGTGCCTACTCCAGGGCCGAGGACACCACATCCGTCGTCTGCGAACTGCCCGTCGACGGCACTCTGCCCGAGCGGATCGACGTGTTCCTCGGCGACGGCGACGACACGATCGCCGCCTTCGACCCCGGGGTCGCCACCGTCAGTGGCGGACCCGGCGACGACGAACTGCACGCCCACACCGCGCGTACGGTGCGGGGCGACCCGGGGAACGACATGGTCATGGGGTCGGGGGCCCTGCACGGCGGCGACGGTACGGACGACCTGATGGGTGACGACGGCGATCAGCGGATGTCGGGCGGCCGCGGTGACGACATGATCCAGGGCTACGGCGGTGACGACGTCGTGCACGCCGGCCAGGGCGACGACCACGTCATGGGCGGGGACGGCCGCGACATCGTCCTGGGCGGACCCGGCAACGACACGCTGGACGGCGAGGGCGACGACGACCTGGTCGTCGGCGGCTCCGGGAGGGACGTCCTCGAGGGCGGACCCGGCCGCGACATCGTCCTCCCGTAGGCCCGCCCCCGCATCGTCCACCCGGCCCCGGCGGGCCCGTACCCGGCCCTGATCCCGTCCCGGCGGGCCGGCCCTAGGCGTGGCCGCCGTCGCCTCCGGGCGTCGGCCCGTGGTGCACGGCGGCGAGGAGACTCTCCGCCTCGCGCAGAAGCCGATGTCCCGGTTCCAGGGACCGAGAGGCATGTCGCACTGCCTCGTCCAAGGCGGCCGAGGCCCTACCGCGGTCTCCGGCCGCTGCCAGGGCGCGAGCGGCGTCGAGCAGGGTACGGACGGTGTGCGGGTGCGCGGCCCCCAGCAGGGCCGTGCGAGCCTGCGCCAGCCGGTGGAACGCGCTCACGGCCTCGTCGGTGCGGCCCGCACGGAGCGCGAACGACGCGAGAGAGCTGCGGATGGCGAGGGTGTGGGACTCGTCCGGGCCCAGGGCCTCGACAGCCGTGCGCAGGAGTTGCCTCATGTCGGCCTCGGCCTCCTCGAGCGGTCCGTTGACGGCGGCGTACCAGATCAGCGTCCTGGTGGTGCCGATGGTCTGCGGATGGGCCGGACCGAGTATCCGCCTGCGGTCGTTCCGCAGGACGCGTAGGCGGGCCGCGGCGGCGTCGGGATCACCGCTCTCGCCCATGCAGTACGCCAGCTGGTGCCGCGCCGAGAGTGTGTCCGGATGTCCGGCTCCCAGTGTCCGGCCCATGTCCTCCACCAGCCGCGCCGAGAGCTCGGTGGCCGTCGGCCAGTCGCCGCACTCACTCACGAAAAAGGCCAGTTGATGCCGAGCGACGAGGGTGTCGGGATGCGTAAGACCGAGCCGCGTGGTGCGTTCCTCGACCACGGCCCGCAGGCCGCGCACGGCTCGGCGGGGCTTCCCGCTGTCGCCCAACGCTATGGCCAGGGCCAGATCGGCGCCTGGTACCCCGGCCTGGGAGGCGCGCTCCAGCGCGGTCACCGCCCGGGCCAAACGCCCCTCCTGGTGAGCCACGATGCCGAGATCGTAGGCGTCCGGGGGGTCCGACCGCTGCAGCAGGCCGTCCCACAGGTGGTCGGGAACGGCGGGGAGGTCCGGTACTTCCAGCAGATAGTCGAACGCCATGTAGCCCTGGGTGTAGTTGCCGGTGAGAAGACCGCTGGTGGCGAAGGCAGCCTGACACGCCCAGCGCATCGCGTCGTCGAAACTCTCCGGCTGCAGGTCCGGGCCGCCACGTTCCTCGAGGTACCGCACGTGCAGGTGGCGCAGCCACTCCCGCAGCACGGGGCGCTTCAGGCCGGCACGCCGGCAGTCCACGGCGGCGGCCACCACGGCGGCCCCGCGGGGATTCGCGCCCGGGGCCCAGGCGTTCTGCCAGGACGTGAGAAGTTCCGGTCCGGCCGCGATCATCTCCGCGATGCCGAAACGATGATGATTGCGCAGAGCCAGCCTGATACGGGGATCCGCGCGGAAGTTCCCGGCCCGGTGGCATTCGCCGTCCGACCATCGGCGCGCGAGCCGGATCACCACGGCTCTGCGCAGGACGTCCCGCTGTGTGCGCCAGGCGTCCCTGTCGGGTCCGGTCAGCCGGCTCTCCTCCCGGGCCTCGAAGCGCCGGTGCTCCTCGGAACGCATGGTCGCCACGACGACGACCCGCCCCCGCCGGGTGTCGAGCAGCGAGTCGAGGGCGCTCGGCGTGAGCCCCTCCGCGCCGAGGTAGTCCTGCAGGTCGTCCAGCCACAGCACGCTCCTGCGTCTGCGGCGGGCCACCGCCACGGCACGGGTGATGGCTTGTCGGGTCATCGGCCGGACGAAGTGGTGCTGGGGAAAACATGAGCGTGCCATTTCGTACGCGAGCCGTGTCTTGCCGGCTGTGGACTCCCCGACGATCAGGACGAAACCCGATCGGCGCATGGCCTGCCGTAACACGGGCTCGATGTCGCGTGCGATGTAGGGGGGTTGGGTCCGGCGGTGGCGCGAACCGTTCGGATGCGACTCGGCGTTGTGCACGCCGGCGAGCTCGGGGCGGTCCACGTGCCGCATCCGTGGGATCCGGCGGCCGTGAAGGAGGAGACGCCCTTCCGGCTGTCCGCTCCGGGCCACCAGTTGGGACACGGCCGGCACGGCACCGAGGGCTGCGGCCAGGACGCCGGACGTCAGGGTGTCCAGAAACGTGAAGACGGCGACGCCGGTGACCAGTCCCAGCGCGGCACTCCACCGGGAGAGGCTCCAGGTCCGAACACCGTTCCCCGGATGTACGTCCACCGGCTCGCCCCCTCATACCCGGCCGGGCCCACCATTTTCCCATCCGCGCCCGGCCCGTCCAGGGCGCTTCCGGACAAAGAGCGACGTCGTCCATTCCGCGGCGGCTCCGGGGGCGTGGAGGCGGTCGGTGTCGGTGACGTCTTCATGGTCAAACATCTGTACGCACCTCGACGCGCCGGTGTACGGTCTCGCCTCGACGGGCCATTGGGAGCGCTCCCATCCCGTTGTCGCCGCTTCCCCCCACATACGAGGAGATACGCCTTGAAACGCTTGACAGCCTTATTGGCAACCTGCGCGACCGGTCTGGGGCTCATCGCGCTGAGCGCTCCCCAGGTCTCGGCCGCCACCGGCTGCAAGGTCGACTACACGATCACCAGCCAGTGGCAGGGCGGCTTCCAGGCCGGCGTGAAGGTCACCAACCTGGGCGACCCCGTCACCGGCTGGAAGCTCACCTTCGACTGGCCGGACGCGGGTCAGAAGGTCGTCCAGGGGTGGAACGCCACCCTGTCCCAGTCGGGTTCCACGGTCACCGCCGCCCCGGTCGACTGGAACCGCACGCTGGCCACCGGGGCCGCGGCCGACGTGGGATTCGTCGGCTCGTTCACCGGCGCCAACCCCAAGCCCACGTCCTTCAAGCTCAACGGCGTGACCTGCACGGGCTCCGTGGACCAGTCCCCGACCACGCCGCCGCCCACCGACCCGCCGACCAGCCCGCCGCCCGCGAACGGCACTCCCGTGGGCGTCAACGGGCAGCTCCGCGTCTGCGGCGTGAACCTCTGCAACCAGTACAACCGTCCCATCCAGCTGCGGGGCATGAGCACGCACGGCCTGCAGTGGTTCAGCAAGTGCTACAACACGGCGTCCCTGGACGCGCTGGCGAAGGACTGGAAGGCGGACCTGCTGCGGACCGCCATGTACGTGCAGGAGGGCGGCTACGAGACCGACCCGTCGGGCTTCACCAGCAAGGTGAACAGCCTCGTCGACATGGCCGAGGCCCGCGGCATGTACGCGATGATCGACTTCCACACGCTGACCCCGGGTGACCCGACCTACAACCTCGACCGCGCCAAGACGTTCTTCAAGTCCGTCGCGACCCGCAACGCCGCCAAGAAGAACGTGATCTACGAGATCGCCAACGAGCCCAACGGCGTGAGCTGGGCGACCATCAAGAGCTACGCCGAGCAGGTCATTCCGGTGATCCGGGCCGCCGACCCGGACGCCGTCGTCATCGTCGGCACCCGCGGCTGGTCCTCGCTCGGCGTCTCGGACGGCGCCGACGAGAGCGAGATCGTCAACAACCCGGTGAACGCGACCAACATCATGTACGCGTTCCACTTCTACGCCGCCAGCCACACGGACAGCTACCGCACCGTGGTGAACCGGGCGGCCACCCGTCTCCCGCTGTTCGTCACCGAGTTCGGCTCGGTGACCTACACCGGTGGCGGGGCGGTGGACCGGGCGAGCACCACGGCCTGGCTGGACCTCCTCGACCGGCACAAGATCGGGTACGCGAACTGGACGTACTCCGACGCCGACGAGGGCAGCGCGGCGTTCAAGCCGGGCACCTGCAACGGCACCGACTACAGCAGCAGCGCCGTGCTGACCGAGTCCGGCGCGCTGATCAAGAGCCGGATCAGCACCGCGGACTCCTTCCCCACCAGCTGACCGTCGGCGGGCTCCGGCCGGACCGGAGCCCCGCCCCGGGGCGGTGACGCGCCCTCGCGGCCCTGGACCGCACGCTCGCGGTCCAGGGCCGCGCTCCCGTCGGGTGCCTGCGCCGGCAACGCCGAGGGCGCACCGCCCGTCAGGCGGTCAGGCCCGTCCCGTGCACCCCGTACTCCTCGAGCACGGCGAGATCCTCCTCGGTGAACTCCGGGCCGCGCAGCGCCGCCAGGTTGTGGTCGAGCTGCTCCTTGGAGCTGGCGCCGATCAGCGCCGAGGTCACGGCCGGGTTGCGCAGCACCCACTGCAGGGCGAGCTGGGCCAGCGACTGGCCGCGGTCCTGGGCGAGCTTGTTGAGCCGCGCCGTGCGGTGCCGGTAGGTCTCGTCGATCTGCTCGGGCTTCAGGAAGTCGCTGTTGCCGGCGCGGGAACCCTCCGGGATGGTCTCCAGGTACTTGTCGGTGAGCAGGCCCTGGGCAAGCGGTGAGTACACGATGAGGCCGAAGCCCTCCCTGACGGCCAGGTCGGCGAGACCGTTCCGGTCGATGCCGCGGTCGTAGAGGGAGTAGCGCGGCTGGTGGACGAGCAGCGGCACGCCCTCGGCCGGGAGCAGCCGGGCGATGGCCTCGGCGCGGTCGGGCTCGTAGTTGGAGATGCCGACGTACAGGGCCTTGCCCGACCTGACGGCGGTGGCGAGCCCCCGGCGGTCTCCTCGAGCGGCGTCGTCCCGTCCGGCCGGTGGTGGTAGAAGATGTCGACGTAGTCCGTGCCGAGGTCGCGCAGGCTCAGCTCGAGCGAGGTCAGCAGCGCCTTGCGGCCGCCCCCGCGGAGGTTGGGGTTGGGCCCGAGGACGCCGCCGGCCTTGCTGGACAGGATCAGCTCATGGCGGTAGGGCGCCAGCTCCCGGCGCACCACACGTCCCAGGGTCCGCTCGGCGGCACGGTGCGGCGGGCCGTAGCGGTTGGCGTTGTCGATGTGGGATATGCCCAGGTCGAAGGCGTGCAGGATGATGTCGCGCTGGGTGTCGTAGGAGTGGTCGGTGCCGAACTTCTGCCACAGGCCCAGGGAGACGGCCGGCAGGTCGAGCCCGGACCGCCCGGTGCGGCGGTAGGGCAGGGAGTCGTAGCGGTGGTCGTCCGCCTTGAAGACGTCTTCGTAGTGCGGGTACTGCTCGCTCATCGCGCTCTCTCTCGTGGCTCGTGGCTGGTGTCGCTGCTGGTGCTGGTGCTGGTGCTGGTGTCGCGGGGGGCGGGGCCGACGTCGTGCTCCGGTGGTCAGCGGGAGGGCAGACCGCGGCGTTCGAGGATGCCGCGGAGCCTGTCGCGGCCTGCCATGGCGGCGGCGCCGGCGAGCCGGGCCAGGACACGCTCCGACCACGCGCCGGTGAGCCCGTGGGCGCGGTTGTAGGCGGCCAGGCGCTCGTCGTACGCGGGTAGACCGGCGTCGGCCTCGGAGGCGTTGTAGGTCTCGCGGTGCAGGACGGCGGTCTGGGGGAGGCGCGGCTTGACGCCGGCCACCTCGGTGGGGTCGGGGTGCCCGACCGCGAGCCCGAAGACGGCGACGCTGTGCGGCGGCAGTCCCAGTTCGTCGGCGAACTCCTCGGCGTGGTTGCGCACCGCGCCCACGAAGACCGATCCCAGGCCGAGCGACTCCAGCGCCACGACCGCGTTCTGGGCGGCCAGCGCGGCGTCGATGACACCGAGCAGGGTGGACTCCAGGTAGGCCGTGGCGTCGAGCGGCCGGCCGTTGCGTTCCGCCAGGCGGTGGTGGCGGTCGAGGTCGGCCACCCACACCAGGAACAACGGCGCCTCGGCGATGAACTCCTGCCGCGCGGCCAGGTCCGACAGCCGGCGCCTGCGTGCCGGGTCGGTCACCGCCACGACGCTCCACGCCTGCAGGTTCGAGGACGTCGGCGCCGACGACGCCGCGGCCACGACGGCCTGGAGCTCCTCCTCGGTGACGGGGGCGGGCAGGAACGCGCGCACCGAACGGTGGCGCAGCTGCTGCTCGATGACCGGAGAGGTCGCGCCGAGGACGAAGTCCGGGTCGCCGTAGCGGGCACCCGCCCGGTTGACCGCCGGGGAATCGGTGAGGGTCATGCGCACAGGCTCGCTTTCGCAGAGGAAGGAGGAGGAAGGAGAGGAAGGGAAGCGGGGGAGAGAGGCGGACGTGCAGGTCAGACGCTCACGGGGGTGCTCTCCAGGGCCCGAAGCTTGGGCAGCAGCTCGTCGCCGACGCGGATGATCTCCTGCTTGTAGGGAGTGTCCGACAGGACGAAGTGCGAGATGCCGAGCTCCCGGTAGCGCTGCAGCGCCTGGGCGACGTCGTCGGCGGAACCGACCAGCCAGGTGGTCCCCGCTCCGCCGCCGCCGACCGTGCCGGGGGCGGTGTAGAGGCAGGTGTCGAGCACGTCGCCGCGCTCGGCGAGTTCGAGCAGACGCTGCTGGCCCACCGCGGCCCGGCGCTCGCCTCCGACGGCCCAGCCGGGACCGTCCACGCCCCTCTGGGCCATGGCGGCCACCCGGGCCTCGGCGTCCCGCCACGCCTCCTCGGTGGTGTCGCGGACGAGGGTGGTGATGCGCAGACCGAACTCCAGCGGCTTGTGCCGGCGCTCCAGCCTGGCTTCCAGCTTCCGCAGGCGCTCGATGCGTTCGGCCAGGCCCTCCAGCGGCTCGCCCCAGAACAGCTGCACGTCCGCCTCGGCGGCCGCCACCCGCTCGGCGGGCTCGGACGCGCCACCGAAGTAGAGGGTGGGGTGCCGGTCGGGGTAGCCGTCGGGGTGCGGCACCACGGTGGAGTTCTCGACGGCGAAGTGCTCGCCCCGGTAGGTGACGTTCTCCTCCGTCCACAGGCGCCGGACCAGCTGGATGAACTCGCGGGTGCGCTCGTAGCGGTTCGCCGGATCGGTGTGGTGGTCGCCGTAGGCGGCGAGGTCGTCGAGGCCGCTGACGATGTTGACCAGCACACGGCCGCCGGTCAGGTGGTCCAGTGTGGCGGCGGAGCTAGCGAAGTGCGCGGGTTGCCAGTAGCCCGGCCGCACGGCGATCAGCGGCTTGAAGGTGGTGGTCCGTGCCGCCAGGGAGGCGCCCAGCGTGAACGTGTCGGGGCGGCCCCAGCCGGTGCCCAGCAGCGCGCCCTCCCAGCCGTGGCTCTCGGCGGTGCGGGCCAGGTCGGTGGAGTGGTCGAGGGTGCCCCAGCCCTCGTCCCGGCCTGTGTCGTCGCCGCGGTGGCCCGGCTCGATCTGGTTGGGGATGTACCAGAGGTAGCTCATGTCGGTGACCTGTTCGGTGTGGGTGCTGGTGGAGTGGATCGGGGCCGACCGGTTCCGTCCGCGGACAGGCCTCGGCGGCGCGCGAGCGACCGGGAGTTGTGCGGGGCGGGGACGCGCAGGCCGCGGCGCGACCGGGACGGCCGGTACGGGAGGAGGAACCGCCGGGTACGTGGATCCGCGGCCTGCGGAAAGGACGCACCGCGGCGTGCGGTGACGGCGACCGGAACGCGACATCGCGCCGGGATCACCGATGACGGGTGGTTCACTCCGCCCCGGTGAGCGTGCGGGAGCACGCGGCGGCAGCGGTGTGAACCAGGCGGAGCGTCACCGGAGTTCGCGGCAAGGAGGCGCCGTCACCCACGGGCCCGGACGCAAGGATCCGGACGACGGGGGAAGCGGGGCGAAACGCGATGGACGGACTAGCGGAAGCCGGCGATCGGCCGATGGGAACGGCCGACGGGAGGAACCGTCAGCGGCAGCGACACGCGCTGGTGGCGATCAACATGAAGTCAACCACTCGGCGGCTGGTCAACGGGGTCCACGGCATGAGCGAGAGATTGGCATCCGCTTGCGAGGCGGTCAAGGGCGGCCCACATGCCGAGACCTGCGCCGAAGTCGCGTGCGACGTGGGCAGGGGCCGAGCGGACGTTCCCCGCGCGGGGGGCCGGGGGGCACGCGGGGACACACGGGGGCACACGAGGGCCGGGGGAGCGGGCGACGGTGCGACAGGAAGTCGACATGCCGACTCGGCTACCTGACGGCGTCGTACTCCACTCCGGCCAGCAGGGACCGCAGGAGTGCGGTGTCGGGGGCGTCGGCGACGGCCGCGTCGAGAGCGTCGTCCATGCCGCGCGCCCACTCCTCGGGCAGGGCGAGGCCGGGGCGCGGTCCCGACCAGGCCAGGTCGGGGGTCGCCCGTCCGGCCCGGACCAGGCGCAGATCGACCAGACCGGCGAGGCCGTCGAGGACCTGGGGCCGGACGAAGTTGCGGGCGGAAGCTCCCGTCAGCCACGACGCCTGTTGCGGCTTGGGCATGCGGTCGGCGATCTCGCTCCACAACAGGCCCCGGTCGAAGGCGTCCAGGACTTCCTCCAGACCGGGCAGCGCCCCGTCCTCGACAGGGCCGGCCGGTCTGACGCCGCCGTCGCCCGCCGACTGCGCCCGCAATGCCCTGGCCGTGGCGACCAGCAACGGCCGGGCCCACCCCTCGGCGTCGGCGACGGCGCGGGCCATGACGAGAGCGTCCCAGCCCATGCGGGGCAGGGAGGAGACCTCCGGCCCCAGCGTGCACGCCTCCAGCGCCGTGAACACCTCCGCCGCCTCCCGCAGGAGGGTGAGCGCGGGCCTCGCGTCGTCCGGTCCGGCGACCCTGCCGTCCTCGGGCAACGCCTCGATCAGGGCGACGCGTTCGGCGATCGGCGGGTGCGAGTCGTACGCGTGGGGGCGTGGAAGGCGTTGCCCGGCGGACAGTTCGGCGAGGTCCTCGGACGACCGGCCCTCGATCATCCGGCGGAAGCCGCCGTACACCTCGCCCCGCTGCGGGAGGGCCCCCACCGGCTCGCCCATTGCGGCGTAGGCCGTCAGGTAGTTCTCGTAGGCGGCGTCGAGCACCGGCAGGGCGCGCAGTGCCGAGGCGGTCGCGTCCCGCCCCGCGTGCCGGGCCGCCGTCCGGTCGGCGGCGAGTTCCTGCTCACGGCCCACGGCCTGCGAGGTACGCAGGTACAGGTGGGCGTACTTGACGTACAGCATGCCCACCGCCTGATGGAACCAGGTGTCGCTCCGCCCGAACACGTCGACCGTGTGCAGCACGGCCGCACGCCCCCGCATGACGACGCCCCCGAGCCGGGTGTCGAGGTTGGCGTAGTGGCCGAACTCGTGGGCCAGCACGCCGCGGAGTTGCTGGACGGTCATGCCGACGACCAACGGCACCCCGATGTGCATCCGGCGCCGGCCGGGCAGCAGGCCCAGCAGCCGGCTCTCCTCGGCGACGGAGGCGTTCACCCGCGCGTCGAGGTACAGCTCGTCCGGCGGCTGTTCCCCCGTCGCCTCGGCGGCGGCCCGGACCAGTGCCCACAGCTCGGGCTGGTCGTCGGGCGCCACCGCGATCGCCTGCCGCTCCTCGCGCAGACGCCCGGCTCGCAGGAAGGCGAACATGCCCCGCACGATCGCCACGGCCAGCAGCAGGGAGGCGGTGAGGGCCGCGCCCTGCGCCAACGACCCCCGGGCGCCGGCCGCCCGCGTCACCAACAGCCAGTCCAGCCCTCCGATGGCGGCCAGGAGGACGAACCCCAGCAGGAAGAAGCCGGCCAGCAGCACGAAGGCGCGCACCACACGCAAACGGGAAACCATGGCAGCCCTTCCAGCTGTAGCCGTCACCCCCGACCGGGCTACCGCGCTCGCGGGATCCTACCCACAGGGCGCACCGCACCGGAGGCGCCCCTGTGCCACGAGGGTGGGGCGGTCGGCGGGCGCGGCAGGGAGGCCGGCGGTGGGAAGGGCTTCGGCCGGCCTCCGGACACTGTGCGCGGTGGTGAGCGGTGCGCGGACGCCGCGGGGGACGACCGGCTGCCGTCACGTGCGGCGGACGGCGGGCTCAGCCCTCGGCCGGGGTGAGCAGGACGAAGTCCGCGTTCGACGGGTCGAGACAGACGGCCATCCGGCCGACACCCTCCGCCGTCTCCGGCCCCATCTGCACGGTGCCGCCGTTCTCGGTGACCCGGGCGACCGCCGCGTCGCAGTCGGTGACGTTGAAGACGGGGTGCCAGTACGGCCGGCCGTGCGCCAGGCCGAGGTTCTCCATGCCCAGTTCCATGATGCCGCCGTGCATCCGCTCCTCGGGGAGCCCGGCAGGTGTGATCATGGTGTAGGTGCCACCACCACCGGGCATGGCCATGTCGCTGAACTGCCAGCCGAAGACGGTGCCGTAGAACTCCTTGGCCGCCGCCGCGTCCGTCGTGTACAGCTCGGTCCAGGACAGCGACCCCGGCTTGTCCACCAGCTCGACGCCCTTGTCGGTCCCCGGCTGCCAGACCGCGAACTGTCCCCCCAGGGGGTCGCTGTACTGCGCCATCCGGCCCCACTCGTCGAGGTCGGTCGGAGCCACCCGCACGGTGCCGCCCGCGCCCTCCACGGTCCGGGTGGTGGCGCCCGCGTCCGAGACGCAGTAGTAGATCATCCAGGCCGACCGCGCGCCCTCCTCGGTGAGCTTGCCGAGCCCCGCGACGATCTTGCCGTCCTTGCGGAACATGCCGCCCTCCATGGCCTCGGCGTCCTGGCCGCCGCCACCGCCCTCGCCTGCGCCCATGGGCTCGTAGTCCCAGCCGAGGACGGCGCCGTAGAAGGCCGCGGCGGCGCCCACGTCGGGCGCGCCGAGGTCGAGCCAGCAGGGGGAACCGGGGACGAAGTCGTTCGTGATCATGGCGAGGATTCCCTTCCGCAGATCGTTGACCAAGCCAGCCTGGCACGGGGCGGCGACGGCCGCCCTTCCACGCCCCCGGAGGAGTTGCCCGAGCACCACGGGCGTGCGGGACGGGAGGGACACCACCGGCGGAAGAACGAGCACCGGCACGGGTGCGGCGACCCGCAAGGGCGTCCCTGCGCGCGGCCACGCACGGGCGGACCCCGGCCCGCCCCGCGGGTACCCTGCGGTGGTGCGCACGGTCGAGCTCCTGTTGGACGAGTCGGCGGACCTGGCGGTCCGCGAGGCCTGGCGGCGGCTCGCGGACGCGGGGCTGCCCAGTCAGGCGCGGCACCGGTCCCCGACCAACAGCCCGCACCTCACCCTGGCGACCTGCCCGGAGCTGACCGCCCCGATCCGCTGGGAGCTCGCCGAGGTGGCCGCCGCCCTGCCGCTGCCGGTGCGGTTCACCGGGGTCATCCGCTTCGAACGCCCCACGTCTGTGCTCGCCTGGGCACTGGACCTCGACGCCGCGCTGGCCGGCCTGCACCGCCGGGTGTGGGAGGCGGTGACCGCGGACAGCCCGCCTCAGGCACTCAACCCCCTGCACGCCCCAGGGCGTTGGGTCCCGCACGTCACCCTCGGCCGGAGCCGGAGGCCCGGCGCCTTCGCCGGCCGCGGGGTGCGGGAGCTGCTGCCCGCGCCGCCGCTGCCGGTCCGGCTCACCACGCTGCGCAGCTTCGACACCGAGACCGGTGCCCTCGAGGTGCTGCGGGCCCGCCCCTGAGGACGAACACGGCGCGGTGGCCGGCAACCGCCCCCCGTGCCGGACCCGTTGTCGGTACCCCTTGTCATCATCCCGTCATGCTGCACGAAGCCCTGGCCGCCCAGGCCCGCCGGAACGACCCGCTCGACGACGTGAGGACCGCGGCCCTCGCCCGCGCCCGCGGACTCGTCGACCTCCTGGAGCGCCAACGGACCGAGCCCCGGTGGGACGCCTACGCGGCGTCGCGGGGAGCGGGGGAGTACGACCGCATCCTGGCGACACGCGCGGCCAACCAGGACGAGATCGACGGGTGGCTGGCGGCCTGCTCGGACGCGGAGGGCAGGGCCGCGGCCCTCTGCCTGCTGCTGGCATCCCGTTGCGTCGTCCCCGGATCCCGGGAGTACGAGGCCGAGGTCGTGACCGTGATGCAGCGGGTGCGGGGCTGGAGTCCGGAGGAGGTCGCGGTGATGCTGTCCTGCGCCACCGCGTCCGACACCGCCTACCGGTCCGCCGGCCCCTTGGGACCGGCCCTGGACGCGGCCGAGCGACTCGACGCCGACGGCTGCCGTGCCCTCGCCCCCTGGCTGCGGCACGCCCACACCCGGCTGATGAGCGGCGAGGCGCCCGCGCACCTGCGCGGTCCGCTCGGCAAGCGGCTGCGCGCCCTGCTCGCACGCGTGGACAAGGGGCTCATACCCGACGGACTGATCCCGCCGCACGCCCCGTGGGCCGCCGCGCTGCGCGACCGCGCCGAGGCGAGGCCCACGCCCGAGCTGGCCGAGTTCGTCCAGCACCTCGCCGCTGCGTCCGGGCCGCGTCCCTCGCAGCGCTGGCGGCGGACGTGCCGGGCCCTCGTGGAGGCGGCGTCGGCCGCGGAACCGGCGACCGCCGTCCTGCGGGCGCTGGCCGAGGACGAGCCGCTGTGCAGCCGGGCGCGCGGACCGCACAACGGGTGGATACCCGACGACTACCACTACCACTACCTCGTGCACCAGAACGACGGGGACCTGGCCCGGGGCCTCGTCTGGGCGGGCGCGATGGCCGGCGGGCCGGCCGCCGTGCCCCACCTCGGCGCGCTCGCCCTGCGAGCCGGCGGCCCCAGGTCCGCGGTGACCGAGGACCTCAAGCTCGCGGGCGCGGCGATCAACGCGCTGGCCGAGGTCGACGACCCGGCCGCGCTGGAGACCCTGTGGCGGCTGCGGTCGCAGATCAGGCACCGGGCCCTGGTCAAGCAGCTCGGCACGGCCCTGACGGCGGCCGCCGCACGGCAGGGGATCACGGCGGGCCAACTCGTCGAGCGGAGCGTGCCCCGCCACGGCCTGGAGCCCGACGGGTCGCTCGAGCGGACGCTGGGCGGACACCGGGCGCGCCTGTCGGTGGAGGACGCGGCGACGGTGCGGCTCACCTTCACGGCTCCCGACGGCCGGACCTCCCGTACGGCCCCCGCGGCGGTCAGGGACGGCTTCCCGGACGCGTTGCGGGAGACGAAGGCCCTCGCCAAGGAGGTGCGGGGAACGCTGTCGGCGGAGCGGTCCCGTCTCGAGGCCCTGATGTCGGCCGGGCGTGAATGGCCGTACGACGAGTGGTGCCGCCACTACCGCGACCACCCGGTCACCGGGACGATCGTCCGCGGGCTGATCTGGGAGTTCCAGGGCGTGGACGGCGAGTGGCGGGCGACGGCCCCGGCGGCCGAGCCACCGGGCGAGCCCGTGCGCGTCCGGCTGTGGCACCCGATCCTGGCGTCGGTGGAGGAGATCAGGGCGTGGCGGGAACTGCTGGTCGCCGAGCAGCTCCGGCAGCCGTTCAAGCAGGCCTTCCGGAAGATCTACCTGCTCACCCCGGCGGAGCAGGAGACCCGCCTCTACTCCAACCGGTTCGCCGCCCACATCGTCCACTACCCGCGGCTGTACGCGCTGTTCAAGGAGCGCGGCTGGCGGGCCAACTTCCTCGGTCCGTACGACGGCGGTTACTCCGGGGAGGCGTGGGGAGAGTTCGCCGACGGCGAGTGGCGGGCCTGCTTCCACCACGAGCACGCGGGCGGGGACGGCGGGGACCGTGGGACCGACTACGCCGCGACGGACCAGGTCCGCTTCGAGCGGCGTGACGGGCGGCGTTGGCGCGAGGTGCCGCTGGCGGAGGTTCCTCCGCCGGTGTTCAGCGAGGCGATGCGGGACGTCGACCTGTTCGTGGCCGTCACCTCGATCGCCGCCGACCCCGACTGGAGTGACCGGGGCGAGGACCGCTGGACCGGCTACTGGCGGACGGCCGCCTTCGGCGCCCTGACGGCCAGTGCCGAGGTCCGCCGCGAGACGCTGCGGCGCATCCTGCCCCGCCTGCGGATCGCCGGCCGGTGCTCGCTCGACGGCCGCTTCCTGGTGGTCCGGGGAGACCTGCGCACGTACCGGATCCACCTGGGGTCGGCCAACATCCTGATGGAACCGGACGACGCGTACCTGTGCGTCGTCCCCTCACCCGGCAGGGGCGCAGCCAAGGTGTTCCTGCCCTTCGAGGACGAACGGCTCTCAGTGATCCTCAGCAAGGCGTTCCTGCTGGCCGCCGACGCGAAGATCACCGACGAGACGATCCTCCGGCAGATCCAGCGAGGTGCCCGATGGCCACAGTGACGTTCCGGGACGAGACCGCGGCGGGCAGGCCGCTCACCGAGTGGGAGGTCACCGGGCTGCCGGGGACGATGACCGTACGGGAGCTGATCCGGCTGCGGGTCCGCGAGGAGGTGGCCCGGCACAACGCCCGTCCGGCCCACCGCTTCAACGGTCTGGTCCGCCCCGACGACGCCGAGACGGAACTGAACGGCTACCTCCTCCGGGAGCCCCGCCGCATCGACTGGGAACGCCAGGCCGAGACCGCCGAGCGCGCCTTCCTCGCCAACGGCTTCTTCGTGCTGGCCGGTGACCGCCAGGTCGAGGACCTCGACGAGGTCGTGGACCTCACCGCCGATCCCGACCTGGTCTTCATCAAGCTCGTCGCCCTCGTCGGGGGCTGAGTGGTTCGGTCGCGGCGTGTGGTGAGGGCCGGCCCGTCACGGGTCCGCGCGCGAGGGTGCACCCGTCGGTGCCGCGGGGTAGGGACTGGGCTGACGGGGCGTGGCGAACATCCGCTTGCGGAGCGGAAGTTGCCGCGTCGCGGCCGACGGCGGCTGCCGACGGCGGCGGCCGATGGCGGTTGCCGCCGACGGCGGTCCGAGGGCCGGAAGGAACCGAGTGGAGGGCGCAGCCGTGAGCCGTGACGACACGCGAAGGGGCGCTCTCCTCCGCGGACGGGCGGCCACGGCGCTCTACTTCCTGCTCTTCGGCGCCACCCTGGGCTGCTGGACCAGCCGCATCCCCGCGATCAAGGCCGACCTGGACCTCAGCGACGGAGAGCTCGGCCTCGCCCTGCTGGCGTTCGCCGTGGGCGCCATCGCGGGAATGCTGGGCCTGGGGCGACTCGTCGACCGCCGGGGCAGCTTCCGGGTCCTGGTCCCGACGGCGCTGCTGGAGGGCGTCCTGCTCGTCCCCACCGCGTTCGTGCCGTCCCTGGCCTCGCTCATCGTGGCGCTGTTCGTCTTCGGCACAATCCACGGCACGTTGAACATCGCGATGAACGCGAACGCGATGGAGGTCCAGCGGGCCTGGGGCCGCCCCGTCGTGACGTCCTTCCACGCCGTGTACAGCATCGGCGGCTTCCTCGGGGCCGCGGTCGGCGGCGTCTTCGCGCACCGGGACGTGAGCCCGGAAGCGACGTTCGCCGCGGTGGGCGCCGGCGTCCTGGTGCTGGCCCTGTGGGCGATCGCCTGGACCCTGCGGGGGGAGGCCGTCCCGCCGCCCGCCGCGGACACGACGCCCCGGGCCGGGGGCAGGCCCGGCGGTCGGCATCGGCTCGGCCTGCTTCTGCTCGGTGCCCTGGCCATGTGCACGCTGGTCGGAGAGGGCACGGCCGCGGACTGGAGCGCCGTCTACCTGGCCCAGAGCCTCGGCAGTACGCCCGCCTTCGCCGCCGCGGCCTTCGCGGCCTTCTCGGTCGCGATGACGGTCGGACGGCTGCTCGGCGACGGCCTGGCAGCGCGCTTCGGGCCCGTGCCGCTCGTCCGCGGGTGCGGGGTGCTCGCCTCGGCCGGCATGATCGCCGCCCTGCTGATCGGGCATCCCGTCGCCGCGGTCGCCGGCTTCGCCTGTCTGGGCGCCGGCATGTCCTGCATAGCCCCGCAGGTCTACATCGCGGCGGCCCGACGCGACCCGGCCCGCACCGGGGCGGCGCTGTCCCTCGTGGTCAGCCTCGGATACGTCGGGTTCCTCGTCGGACCCCTGGTGATCGGCGCGGTCAGCACCGTCACCGGACTGCCGACCGCCCTCGGCATCCCCGCGGTGCTCATCCTCCTGGTCGTCGTCGGCGCGTCGTCGCTGCGACCGGCGCCCCGGGGCGCCGACGCCACCCCGTGACGCGGCGACGTCCCGGGACCCGCCGCCCGGCCCGTCCCCTCCGCCCGGGTTCCGGGTAAGGTTGTCGCCCCGCGCCAGGCACAGGGGGCAACCGGATCCGGGGGGAACCGGCGGATCCTGGAGCGGAGTGCCGTGGGGAGGACCAAGCACCACATGAGTCGCCGTTCCACCGGAATCGTCGGTGCCTGGGCCGAGATCCAGCGCCAGCAGCAGCGCCAGCGGGAGCTCGAGGCGAGACGGCAGCAGGCCGCCGCCCGAGAGGCACGGGCCTACCAGCGTCGAGTGGCCCAGAGCCACCGGGAGTACCGGCAGGCCGAGGCCGGAAGACGCACGGCCGAACTCGACGCCCAGGTCGCCGGCCTGCAGGGACTGCTGGCCGCCGGACTCCGCGCCCCGGCCTTCCGCGCCGCCTCGCTGCGGCGGGCGGAGTCGGTGGAGCCCTTCGCCCCCGGCCCGCTCGCCCACCCCGTCCCGATGCCCGACCCCGCCGCCTACCAGCCGCAGAACGGCGGCTGGACGGCCGCCCGCCGTGCCCAGGCGGAGGCCGAGGCCCGGGCCCGCTTCGAGCACGACTGGTACGCGGCCCAGGCCGCCGAACAGCAACGGCAGCAGCAACTCACCGCCTACCGGCAGCAGTACGACGCGTGGGCACGGACCCAGCTGTCGGAGGTCCGACGCCACAACGAGGGGGTGGCGCAGGTGGTCGACGGGGTCCGCCGCCGCGCCCCCGAGGCGGTGGTCGAGTACTTCTCGGCCGCGCTCTACGCCTCCACAGCCTGGCCCGAGGGATTCCCGCGGCAGGTGTCCGCCGCCTACGACCCGGCCGCGGGCCAGCTCGTGCTCGACTGGCAGCTCCCCGGCTACGACGTCGTGCCCGCGGTGAAGGCCGTCCGCTACCGCTCCGGCACGGACGACGACCAGGAGACCGCCCGCCCCGTGACCCAGCGCCGCGCCCTGTACCGCGAGGTCGTCGCGCAGTGCGTGCTGCTGGTGCTGCACCACCTCTTCGCCGCCGACGAGTACGCCGCCCTGGACTCCGTCGCCCTCAACGGCTTCGTCGACGACAACGACCCCGCGACCGGCCGGCGTACCCGCATCCACCTCGCCACGGTCATGGCCCCGCGTGCCGCCTTCGACGGGCTCCATCTGGGACAGGTGGACGCGGTGAGCTGCCTGACCGACGCCCTGAGAGGGCAGCTCACCGCCCGTCCCGACCAGCTCACGGCCGTACGGCCCGGGCGCAGGCCCGAGGAGGTCGGTGCGCGCGTCGTCAGCCACGGGGGAGAAGAGGAACCCGACCTCTTTGCGATGGACCCGCTCGCCTTCGAGTCCCTCGTCGCGGAGCTCTTCCGGGCGATGGGCATGCAGGCCGTCACCACCCAGCGCTCCAACGACGGCGGTGTGGACGTCGACGCCCTGGACCCGACCCCCATCCGCGGCGGCAAGATCGTCGTCCAGGTGAAGCGCTACCGCAACACCGTGCCGCCCACCGCCGTGCGCGACCTGTACGGCACGGTCCAGGACGTGGGGGCCAACAAGGGCGTCCTGGTCACGACGTCGCGGTTCGGCCCCGGCTCCCACACCTTCGCCAACGGCAAGCCACTGGAACTGGTCTCCGGGCCCGAACTCGTCGACCTGCTCCACCGCCACGGGCTGTCCGGACGTCTGGGCGCGGCGGGCGCCGGTCCGACGCCCGCCCGCACGGGGCGCCCTGCCGCGCCCGCGTCCGCCCACGCGCCGGCGTCCACCCGCACGCCGGCGTCCGGCCCGTCGGACGACTACAACGTGCTGGCCGTGTCCTGGACCGGGGACGTGGCACTGGACGTGTGCGCCCTCGTCTGCACCGGCGACCGGGCGCTGAGCGAGGACCACTTCGTCTTCTACAACAACCCCCGCACCCCGGACGGCGCGGTCGCGGCCCTGGCCGCCACACCGCCCGACAAGGCCGCCGTCCGCGTCTCCTTCGACGCCGTCCCACCGGAGGCCGACCGCCTGGTCCTCGTCGCCGCCGTCGACCCCCACGCCGGCCAGGACGCGGACCTCGCCGCCTTCACCGACGCCCACGTGAGGCTGCTCGACCCGGGCCTCGCGGAGCTCGACCGCCTCGAGGTCTCGGACGGCCGCCCCGGGGAGACCGCGCTCGTCCTCGGCTCCTTCCGCCGCCGCGCGAACGGTGACTGGAACTTCGTCATCGGCGGCAAGGGCTACCGCGACGGACTCCAGCAACTCCTGCGGGACCATGGCATCGACGCCGAGTAGGCGGCACTCGCTGCGACGACCTGCCGTCGTGTCGCGGGCGGCGCCCCAACCGGCGGGCGAAAGGCCTGAGTCATGCCGGGCGGCTCTCGGCGTCCTTACGGGACCGCTCCCTCCAGCATCGTGATGCCGGTGATCGGGTCCCGGCCGAACAGGGTGAGGATCTCGTCGGCGAGGGCGATGGTGTGCAGGGGATTGTCCTGCGGCCGGTGGCCCTTGATGTCCGCGGCGAGGAGCCCGGTGGGCACGGCGCCCGCGTCGAGGAGGACGCGCCACTCCGCGTGAGGGAGAGCCAGGTACTCGAGACGGGTGAGCGCGGATATCTCCCGGGGGTCGGCAAGGGTGCCCGGATACGCGGACAGGGACCGCAGGCGGGGGAGGCCGAAGACCGGCGCGAGGCTGACGGGCTCCTGGTGCAGGACCCCGATGCTGAGGACCTCCAGGCCGGGGTGGGCGGCGGCCTCCACGCTGGGGACCGAGGCGTGATTGACGTGGGCGACGAGCGGTGGCCGGGTCGCCCTGCGGATCTGACGGCCGTCGTACCGGCGGTGGACGACCATGTCCGTGAGGGAGTCGGCGACCAGATCGGCGCCGATGTTCCCCTCGTGACCGATGATGATCACCTGCCCGACGTGGCCGTCCGGACCCGGCGTCAGATCGACGGCGAGACGGTCCCCGCCGCCGTTGTCGCCGAAGACGATCCAGCCCGGCGAGCCCACGAGCCCCTGCACGGCGTCCTCGGGCCACGTCTCGACCGCGTCCATGGCGCCGAACCGCCACAGGACATGCCGGGAGGCCGCGTCGGCGACGTAGACCTGGTCGAGGGGCAGGAGCTCGCAGCCGACGACGTCGTACGGATCCCGATCGTCGTACCGGTCCTCGTGGCGGCCCCGGACGGTCCGGTACAGGGTCGCCAACTCCGGTGGCAGCGCCACGCCCAGGCGTGCCTCCACCGCCGCCACCTCCTCGTCGGTGGCCCCTACCGCGTCGGGGAGCCGTTCGAGGAGGGTGCGCCGCAGCAGTTCCGGATCCGCGGACGGGGCCGGCGCCCTGTCCGGCACCGCCTCGGGCAGACGGCGCACCGGTTCGGGCAGTGCCCCGTCCGCGAGCAGGAGCGTGCCCGGGTGCGCGGACCCGATCCCCGGCTCCGCGGAGGTTCCCAGATCGATCACGTGAAGCCGGACACCACCGGGAGTGGAAGAGGCCTCCACGACGAAGGAGACCTCGTCGATCCCGTCCTCCACGAGCGCTGCGACGACGGTGGCCACGGCGTCGAACTTCTCCTGGTTGTCGGGGACCAGTGAGGCCTGCCCCGGCCTGGGACGCCGGT
Source organism: Streptomyces fragilis (assembly GCF_003112515.1). Classification (GTDB taxonomy): domain Bacteria; phylum Actinomycetota; class Actinomycetes; order Streptomycetales; family Streptomycetaceae; genus Streptomyces; species Streptomyces fragilis. The sequence continues at coordinate 1,344,962 of NZ_BEVZ01000002.1, forward strand.
GCGGCAGCGGCACGCTCCACGCCCCGGGGCTGATCTGCCCCGACACGTGCCCGCCGGGCGCACCCAGTGTCTCCGCGTGGGCGGCGCGCATCAGGCGCAGCAACGGCTGCCAGGTGGCGAAGTCGTGAAGCGCGGGCATGAAGGGGCCTCCTCAACTCGTGCGCGGTGACTCCGCATTATGGGTGGGAGCGCCGACAGCACGGTGAGGGCGTCGGACGACCGACCTGGTCACGCTCGCACGGCCGGCCGGCTTCGCCGGGCGGCCGAGGGGCAGTCGGGGCGGCTTCTAGTATCTGCGCATGGCTACGAGACTCGTGCAGATCAACATGAAGGCCCACGACGACTCCGCGCTCGGCCGGTTCTGGGCCGAGGTACTCGGCTGGGGCATCGACAGCGAGGCGCCCGGCGTGACCAATCTCGAGCCCGTGGGCTTCGCCTACCCCGACCCCACGGCCGTCTGCGTCGACATCATCGCCCGCCCGGAACCGAAGACGGTGAAGAACCGGGTGCACCTGGATCTGGCCACCACCTCGCCGGCTCATCAGGCGGAGCTGGTCGAGCGACTGCGGGCCCTCGGCGCCACGCTCGCCGACGTGGGACAGGGCGTGGTCCCCTGGACGGTGATGGCCGACCCGGAGGGCAACGAGTTCTGCGTCCTGGAGCCCCGCCCGGTCTACGAGGACACCGGGCCGATCGCCGCCGTGGTGGTCGACTGCGCCGACCCGCGGGCGATGGCCCGGTTCTGGGGCGAGGCGACAGACTGGACGGTGCACGAGGTCGCCGACGACCACGCCAGCCTGCGCTCCGCCCAGGGGGTCGGTCCCTACCTGGAGTTCGTCCGCACCCCGGACACCAAGAGCGGATGGAACCGCGTCCACCTGGACGTCGCCCCGTACAAGGGTGACGACCTGGCGGCGGAGGAGGCCCGGCTGCGGGCGCTGGGGGCGAGTGACCCCGGCATCGACCGGTCCGGCATCCACTGGACCGTCCTGACCGACCCCGAGGGCAACGAGTTCTGCCTCCTCACCCCGCGCTGACCGACGGGTCCCGCGCGCGTCGGCACGGCCCCGGCGCGTGGCCTCCGCGGGCCCCGCGTCAGGCGGTGAATCCTCCGTCCACGTTGATCGTCGCCCCGGTGATGTACCGGCCGTCGTAACTCGCCAGGTGGGCGACGGTGGCGGCGATCTCGGCCGGTTCCGCGTAACGGCCGAGAGCGGTGAGACCGGCGACGGCTCCGGCACCCGTCCCGTCGGCGGGGTTGGTGTCGGTGTCCGTGGGCCCCGGGTGCACCAGGTTGACGGTGATCCCGCGGGGCCCGAGCTCCCGGGCCAGGCCCTTCGTCATGCCGACGAGAGCGGTCTTGCTCATCGCGTAGAGCGCCATCCCCGGGAAGGCGGCACGCTCGGCCATGTTGCTGCCGATGCTGACGATGCGGCCGCCTTCACCCATGTGGCGAACCGCCGCCCGGGACGCCACGAACGGCGCCCGGACGTTCACCGCCAGGGTGCGCTCGACCTCCGCCGCACCCAGGTCCTCCAGCGGACCGACCAGGAAGACGGCGGCGTTGTTGACCAGGACGTCCAGCGCGCCGAACACCGCGGCGGTCTCGTCGACGGCAGCGGTCAGGGCCTCCGGGTCCCCGCTGTCGGCCCGGACGGCCAGCGCCCGGCGGCCGACGGCCTCGATCCGTTCCACGACCTCGGCGGCGCGGTCCGCGTTGTTCTCGTAGGTCAGGGCGACGTCGGCGCCCTCCTCGGCCAGACGCAGTGCCACGGCGGCGCCGATGCCGCGGCTCCCGCCGGTGACCACGGCCACTTTTCCCTCAAGTCGGTTCATGACGTCCACCATCGCGGGCTCGCGTGCCGCGGGCTGGCGGGAATCCGACGTCGCGTTCGCCGGTCAGGTCCCGGAGCGTCAGGAGGCCCTCTGGACGGGCGGGCTCCGCCCCCCTAGCCTCGCCAGGCCCTCCGGGCGTACCACCCACCCTGACGTAGGGAGAGAACGGTGTTGCATCGCAGACGTGTGGCGGGTCTGATATCCGCAGTCCTCGCGCTGGTCTCCGTGGGCCTGGCGGTTCCCGGCACCGCCCAGGCGGCGCCCCGCCCCTCGGTCACGACGGCCGTGACCCAGAAGCTCCTGGACCGGGACGCCCTCGCCGGCCGTGGCGTGTCGGCCCAGGACACGCGGGTGCGGATCACCCGCGAGAAGGGCGGCAGGTGGGCCTTCGGCACCGCTGTGGTCGTGGCTCCGCGGAAGGAGGGCGCGGCGCCCACGGGGGCCGTCTTCGTGGCCCGGGCCGAGGGCGGCGACTGGACCGTCGCCTTCGACGGCGAACCGGCCTTCGCCGACCTCGCCGCCGCCTCGCCCGTGGTGACCACGTACGAGAAGAAGCTCTTCGCCTCCGCCGACACCGACGCCTCCTCCGGGGAGCCGGTCCAGCCCCTGGCCGGCGGGGACTACCGCACCGGCATGGCGCTGCCCTGGTCCACGGGCGTGTCGTGGACCCTGACCGGCGGCGGCCACCAGTGGGACGGCGCCAGTGGCCCCTACAGTTCCGTCGACTTCGCCGGCGGCGACCAGGCGGTCCGTGCGGCGCGGGCGGGCGCCGCGTACACCCTCTGCTCGGGCTTCGTGCGGGTCATCCACGACCGGGGCTACGCCTCCGACTACTACCACCTGACGGGACACATCAACGCCAACGGGACCAGCGTCGCGCAGGGGACCCTCCTCGGTTACACCGGCACCAACGTCGCCTGCGGCGGGTCCGCCACCGGCCGCCACGTCCACTTCGGCCTGCGCCAGAACAACGCGTACGTGCCGATCGCGGACCACGGCATCGGGGGCTGGGTCTTCTACACCACCGGCTCGTACGCGGGCTACGCGATGCACGGTTCCACCACCCGCGGCACCGGCAGCGCCCTCCACAACTACGGGGCGATGGGCCTGACGCAGGGCATCGTGGACTCCAACGGCGGCGGCACGGTGAACAAGCGGTCCGGGCCCGGCACCGGGTACGCGGTCGTCGGCTCGGTCGCCGACGGAGCGTTCGTGACCGTCTCCTGCTCGCGCAACGGCACGAGCCACGAGGGACGGTTCGGGGTCACCTCGCTGTGGGACAGACTGAGCGACGGGACCTGGATCTCCGACGCCTACCTGTGGACCGGCTACAACGGGGCGGTCAACGGCACCTGCTGATCGCCCGGCCCGGACGAGGCCGCGCAAGGTGGCCGACAGCAGCCTTGTGGGGTGCGGGGCGCTGCACGACTTTGGTGGGGAGGGGCACACCAAAGCGACGATCGGAGACACATGAGAACGAGACTTGGGGTGCTTCTGGCGGCGGGCGTCCTGGCGACCGCGGGGTCCGTCGTCCCGGCCGCGGCGGCCGGTCCGGGCCCGGCGTCGTCGGGGGCGTCGGCCGGTGCGGTCGCCCTGTCGAACCTGACCATCACCAAGACCGGCCCCAGCTGGGCCGGCTCGCTGAACAAGCAGGTCACCCTGCAGTGCGAACCCACCGGCGGGACCCACCCCACCGCCGCGGACGCCTGCGGCAAACTCCTGGCCGTCGACGGGCAGTTCGACAAGCTCCAGCCTTCGGGGACCCCTGCCTGTCCGCCCGTCTGGATGCCCACGACGGTCACGGTGACGGGCACCTGGCGGTGGCAGCCGGTGTCCTTCACCAGGACGTACAGCAGCGACTGCGACGCCGGAGTCCGCAGTGACTACGTGTTCCGGTTCTGACCCGGCCGCTCCTGACATCCACAGGTGGCGGCACACGAGTGCGACGATCGGAGACGTATGAGGAAGAGAATCGGGGTGCTTCTGGTCGCGGGCGTCCTGGCGACCGCGGGGTCCGTCGTCCCGGCCGCGGCGGCCGGTTCGGGCCCGGCGTCGTCGGGGGCGTCGGCCGGTGCGGTCGCCCTGTCGAACCTGACCATGGCCAAGAGCGGTTCGAGCTGGGGCGGCTCGCTGAACAAGCAGGTGACCCTGCAGTGCGAACCGGCCGGTGGGACGCACCCCCGGCCGGAGGACGCCTGCGCCAGGATCACCGCCGTCGACGGGCAGCTGGACCGGCTCCCGCGGGCGTCCGGCGTCGGCTGCCCGGGGGTCTGGCTGCCCGTCACGGTCACGGTGACCGGCACCTGGCGCCTGCAGCCGGTGTCCTTCACCAGGACGTACGGCAACGACTGCGAGGCCGCGGTCGGCAGCAACTTCGTGTTCCAGTTCTGACGCACACGGCCACGCACACGGCCACACCCACGGCCCCGACCCGGCCGGGCCCGTCCTGACCGGAGCCGGCCTGCCCGCGCCTGCCGGGGCGCGGGGAGGCCGGCATGTCCGCGGCGGCCGTCAGTCCGTCTTGATGGCGTCCAGCACGTTCAGCTTCGCCGCGCTGCGGGCCGGCCACAGCGAGGCGAGGACGCCGACGAGGCCCGCGGCCACCAGGAAGAGGGCGATCCGGTCCCAGGGCAGGACCAGCTCGTAGCCCGGGATCGACGACCTGATGGTCTGGCCGATCGCCCAGCCGAGGAAGACTCCGAGGCCCACGCCGATCAGCGCGCCGAACAGGGAGATGACCACGGCCTCCAGCCGGACCATCCGCTTGACCCGGCGCCGGTCGAGGCCGATCGCGCGGAGCATGCCGATCTCCTGCTGTCGCTCGAACACCGACATCGCCAGGGTGTTGACCACCCCGAGGACGGCGATCAGGAGGGCCATCGCGAGCAGCCCGTAGAGGATGTTGAGCAGCAGGTTGATCATGCCGCCGAACTGGTCGCGGATGTCCTGGTGGTCCATCATCGTGATGGCCGGGTTCTCACCGAGGGCGCGGGCCAGAACCTTCTCGTTCGCCGCGGTCCCGCCGCCGTCCATCTTGACGAAGATCTGCGGGATGTACGGTTTGGCCTCGTGGGCGTCGGCCACCTCGGTGGCGACGACGACGGGGGAGAGGAACTCGCTGTCCTCGTAGACCGCGCCGACCGTCAGGGTGCCGTGTTCGTGGTCGGCGAAGGTGACGGGGACGTCGGTGCCGACCTCCCAGCCCCTCGCGGCGGCCGTCTTCTCGGCGACCGCGATGCGTCCCTCGGCGAGCGAGCCGAGGTCGCCACGCACGACGTCGACGCGCAGGACCTGCTCGACGGCCCCCGGGGTGACCGCCGAGGCGGCGACGTAGTCGTCCGGGCCGCGCTTCCCGTCCGCCCCGTCCTTCCCGCCGCCCCCGATCCGGAGGGAGACGGCCTGCTGCGGTGAGACCGCGGACACGCCGTCGGCCTTCTCCAGGGCGCTCAGCGCCGACCGGTCGAGGGGACCGCCGTTGGCCATCACCACCATGTAGTCGGCCTTGATGTTGTCCGTGGTCGCCCGGTCCAGGGCCTGGCCGACCGTGACGCCGAGCACCGACAGGCCGGTCACCAGCGTCAGACCGATGGTCAGCGCCGACGCGGTGGCGCCGGTGCGGCGCGGGTTGCGGACCGCGTTCTGCCCGGCGAGCTTGCCGGAGACGCCGAACGGGCCGGTGAGCAGGGGGCGGATCAGCGCGATGACGGGACGCGACAGCAGCGGGATCAGCACGATGATCCCGATCAGCGCGAAGAACGCGCCGCCCGCGACCCGGATCCGGCCGTCGTCGCCGCCGACGTCCGCACCCCACACGATGGCGGCCGCGCCGATCGCGGTGAGGACCGCGCCGACGGAGTTGCGCACCACCAGGGACCGGGTGGTGGCGACCGCGTGGACGCTGCTCATCGCCGCGACGGGCGGGATCTTCGCGGCCCTGCGGCCCGGCAGCCAGGCGGCCAGCATGGTGATCAGCACGCCGACGGCGAGCGCGGCGGCCACCGGGGTGACGGTCACCACCAGCGGCCCCGGTGGGACGGTCATGCCGAACGCGGACATGCCGGAGCGCAGCCCGAGCGCCAGGACGACGCCGACGGCGAAGCCGACCGCGGAGGCGATCGCGCCCACGACCGCCGCCTCGACGAGGACCGAGCGGGTGATCTGCTTGCGCGTGGCGCCGACGGCGCGCATCAGCGCAAGTTCCTTGGTGCGCTGGGCGACCAGCATCGAGAAGGTGTTGGAGATCAGGAAGACGCCGACGAAGAGGGCGATGCCGGCGAAGCCCAGCAGCACCTGCTTGAGGGCGCCGAGGCCCGACTCGATCTCCTTCGCCTGCTCGTCCGCGAGTTCCCGGCCGGTGCCCGCCTCGGCGGACGCGGGCAGCAACGGCTCGATCGCGGCGAGGAGTTCCTCGTCACCGGCGCCCGGGGCGGCGACGACGGTGACGTCGCTGAACCAGCCCTCCTCGAGGTACTGCTTCTGGGCGACCGCCGTGTCGAAGAGGACGAGGCTGCCGCCCGCCTTCACCTCGCCGTCGTCGGTGGTGAAGATCCCGCTGAGGGTGAACGTCCTGACCGGCCCGTTGGTGGCGACGCGCACACGGTCGCCGACCTCGTAGGCGCCCTTGCCGGCGGTGCCCTCGTCCAGGGCGATCTGTCCGGCCTTCAGCGGGCCGGAACCCCGGGTGAAGGTGTAGGCCGGGTCCCGGCCGTCCTCGCCCGGGGCGAAGTTGGAGCCCTTCGGGCTGCCGAAGGCGCCGTCGATCAGCTTGCCGTCGCGGTCGGCCACGCCGGCGAAGCCGTCGACGCGGCCGTACGCGGCGGCCACGCCGTCCAGCGCCCGGATCCGGTCGAGGGTCTTCTGCGGGACGCCGGGGTCGGCCTCGGGGTCGCCGGGGTCGCCGGCCGAGGTGACGGCCACCGCGACGTCGTCGTAGCTCTTGGCGGACTGGCTGCGGAAGGCGTTCGAGAGGGTGTCGGTGAAGACCAGGGTGCCGGAGACGAAGGCCACGCCGAGCATCACGGCGAGCACGGTCATCAGCAGTCTGGTCCGGTGCGCGAGGACGGTGCGCACGGCGGTACGGAACATGTGGGTGTCCAGGTGGTGGGGCGTCCGGGGGTCACGGTCGACGTGGGCCGGACGCGGAGACGGGAGCGGGCGAGGGAGCCGGTGGGCTCAGCTCGTGCGGCCCTTGGCGTCGAAGGCCTTCATGCGGTCCAGCACGCCGTCCGCGGTCGGGGCGAGCATCTCGTCGACGATCCGCCCGTCCGCGAGGAAGACGACGCGGTCCGCGTACGAGGCCGCCACCGGGTCGTGCGTCACCATCACGACGGTCTGGCCCAGCTCCCGCACGGAGTGGCGCAGGAAGCCCAGCACCTCGGCGCCGGAACGGGAGTCGAGGTTGCCGGTCGGCTCGTCGCCGAAGACGATCTCGGGCCGGGAGGCGAGCGCGCGGGCCACGGCGACGCGCTGCTGCTGGCCGCCGGACAGCTGGGCGGGGCGGTGGTGGAGCCGCCCGGAGAGCCCGACCATGTCGATGACCCGCTCCACCCACTCCTGGTCGGGCCTGCGGCCGGCGATGTCCATCGGCAGGGTGATGTTCTCCATCGCGGTCAGGGTCGGCAGCAGGTTGAACGCCTGGAAGATGAAGCCGACCTTGTCGCGGCGCAGCTCGGTCAGCTGCTTGTCCTTGAGGGCGCCGAGTTCGGTCCCGCCGAGCCGCACGGAGCCGCCGCTGAAGGTGTCGAGGCCGGCGACGCAGTGCATCAGCGTCGACTTGCCGGAGCCGGACGGCCCCATGATGGCGGTGAACTCGGCCTGCCGGAACTCCACGGTGATCCGGTCGAGCGCGACCACCTGGGTCTCACCGTGTCCGTAGACCTTGGACAGCTCCGTGGCGCGGGCGGCCACCGCGGTGGCTCGGTGGGCGGTGGTGGTCACGTGACTGCACTCCTGACGGCTGATGCTGAGGGACCCGACCATCCTGACGTCCGCGGGGGCCGCGGACCGTCCGTCCAGGTGCCCGTTCCCGATGCCCTCTCGAGGTTGACGGAGGGGCCGTCCCCTCCTCCTGCGGTATGACGGCGGGGCGGGTGGTGGTGCGGGTCGTGCCGTAGGGGGCCGCGACGCCCGGGGTCGTCGGCGAGCGGCCGCCCGGGCGGTCCGGGGCGCACTCTGCGCCCACGTGAGCGGAGGTGACCACCGGCCCGGGACGGCACCCCTCGCCCGATCGGTCGTCGCGGCGTGAACGCTCGGGGTCCCGGCGGCGTGCCGGGTCGACGAACCACTGCCGGTGTGAACGATCGGAGTCCCGCGACGGTCGCGACCAGGAGCGATCCGGCGCCGACCGGCGTGGGAGGCGAGGGCCGGGGCGGCCCGCGTCAGGAACCGGTCCACCCGTCCCCTCGCGCCTCGCCCTCCGACGAAAGGACCCCGTCCGATGACTTCCGAAGTCCACCCCCGTCGCCGCGTGCTCGGCGGGCTGATCGCGGCGGGCGGCGCCCTCGTGGTCGGCGCCACCGCGCACGCCTCCGCCGACCCCGGATCCGGTACCGCGTCGCGCGTCGAGGCGGACGGAGCGACCGGCCGGGCCACCGGCGCGACCGTCGTCCTCGTCCACGGCGTCTTCGCCGACGCCTCCGGCTGGAACGCCGTGACCGCCCGGCTGCTGGAGGCGGGTCACCAGGTCCTGGCGCCCGCCAACCCCCTGCGCGACCTCGACGGTGACTCGGCGTACCTCTCGAGTGTCGTCGCCACACTGCCCGGCCCGGTGATCCTGGTGGGCCACTCCTACGGCGGCGAGGTGATCACCAACGCGGCCCGTGGTCACGACCACGTCAAGGCCCTCGTCTACGTGGCCGCCTTCGCGCCCGACGAAGGCGAGAGCGCGCTGCGACTGGCGGGCAGGTTCCCCGGCAGCGAACTGGAGGGCGCGCTGGTGACCCGCCCTCTGCCCGGCGGGACCGACGCCGACGGGTACATCGATCCGGCGAAGTTCCACCGGGTGTTCGCCGCGGACCTGCCGCGGGCCACCACCCGGGTGATGGCCGTCTCCCAGCGCCCGGGCAGCCTGAACGGACTGTCGGGGGCCAGCGGGGTCCCGGCCTGGAGGACCGTGCCGTCCTGGTACGTCGTCGCAGGCGCCGACCGGGTCATTCCGCCGGCCCTGCAGCGGTTCATGGCCGAACGCGCCCGGAGCAGGACGGTCGAGGTCGAGGGCGCCTCCCACGTGGTGATGATGTCCCACCCGGACGTCGTGGTGCGGCAGATCACGGCCGCGTACCGCGCCACGCGCTGAAGGCGTCCGCGTCCTCCCGAGGGGGTGCGGGCCCCGGCCCGCACACCCCTCGTCACACCCCCGCCGTGCGCCGGCGCTCCTTCAGGGTCTCGACACCCAGCAGGTCGTCCGGAACGGCGTCCGGCATCTCGGTGTCGAAGTGGCGCAGCCGGGGGATCCGCAGGGCGCCGGCGACGACCAGGGCCATGGCCGCGGAGCAGAGCACGAACATCAGCGCGATGCCGCGCCCGGGGCCCGTCCCGACCAGGAGACCCGCCGTGGAGGCGAGGGCGCCGTCGTCGGTGAGGAGACGGTCGAAGAGGCCGGAGCCGAGCGGGGCGATCAGGCCCATGCCGATCGGCAGCGTGGACCAGGCCACCAGGGTGTTCAGGGCGAACACCCGGCCGTGGTAGCGGAACGGGACCTTGAGCTGGACGATCGTCGTGTAGACGGAGTTCATCAGGGTCAGGAAGAAGGTCAGGGCGAAGGCCCCGACGCCCACCGTCACCAGGGACGGCCGCAGCCCCACCAGGAGGCCGCCCGCGGCCATGCAGACCGTGGTCACCAGCACCACCCGGAAGCGGTTGCCGCTCGGGCCGCCCCACACCGCCATGGTGGCCCCGCCGAGCAGGACCCCCAGGCCGGAGACCACCGAGACGGTCCCCACCTCCGTCAGGCCCGCGAAGGAGAGCACCAGCGGGGAGACCAGCAGCATCAGTGGCGAGAGGAACAGGTTGAGGACGGCGAAGAAGCCGAGCATCGACCGCAGGCCCCGGTCCCGCCAGGTGTAGGAGAACCCCTTGGCCATCTCGGTGGTGAGCGGTTCCCGGGGACGCCACGGCAGCGTGTTCGGGAAGCGGACCAGGGCGACCGTGACGATGGCGAACGCGTAGCTGGCCACGTCGATCAGCACGATGCCGCCCAGGTCGATCAGGCTGAGCAGCCCGGCCGCCACCAGCGGCACGACCAGCTGCGCCACGCCGTTGGTCAGCTGGGTCACCCCGATCGCGTGCCCCAGGAAGTGCTTGGGGACCAGCTGCGGCACCGCCGAACCGAAGGCGAGCCGCTGGAAGGTGCTGGTCACGGACAGGCCGGCGACCAGCACGTAGGTGTGCCACTGCTGCAGACCGCCGCTCAGCACCAGCGCCGCCAGCACCGCCGTCACCACCGTGGAGGCGACGTCGGCGAGCAGGATCACCTTCCGCCGGCTGCCCCGGTCCACGATCGCCCCGGCCAGCGGGGAGAGCAGCAGACCCGCGAGGTTCAGCACGGCCAGGGTGGAGAACTGGGCGATCGACCCAGAGTCCATCAGCACGGTGATCGGCAGCGCCCAGCCGGTGAGCGCCGAACCGATCAGCGAGAGCTGCTGGCCCGCCGCGATCGTCAGGAAGCGCCCCATGCCGGGCCTGACCGTGTCGGCCGGCGCGGCGTCCTGCCCCGCGGCGGCGACCTCGTGGACCCACCAGGTGTCGTCGGCGGCACGTGGCGGGGGATCGTCCAGCCGGGTGTGGACGCGGAGCACGTCGGCCAGCTCCTCGGCCCGGTAGCGCAGGAAGAAGTGGCCGCCCTCGTCCAGCACCACCAGGGCGGCGGTGTCGGTGAGGAAGTGCCACTCGCGGAACCGTTCCTCGTACATCTGGGTCGCCGGGTCGCGTTCGCCGATGACGGAGACGACCGGGGCCCGCAGCCGCTCACGGTCCGGGGTGTCGAAGAGCCGGGTGAAGTAGCGTTCGGCGGCCCGCGAGTCGTGCCGCATGGTGCGGACGATCCGGTCCGCGACGCCCGGCTCCAGCTCGTCCAGGTCGACGCCGCGGGCCTTGAGCGAGTCGAGGTCGCGGCGGCTGCCGCGCAGCCGGTCGAGGACGTCCGGCCGGACGAGCCGGCTCCACAGGCCGCCGGGGCGGGCGAAGGGGAAGATCGCGCCGATGTAGACCGCCTCGACCTCCCGCCCGGCGGCCTCCACCCGGCGGGCCAGCTCCACGGCGAGCGCGGCACCGACCCCGCAGTGGCCGTAGACCACCAGCGGCCCCTCGATCGCCAGGATCTCCTCGGTGGTCCGCGCGGCCAGTTCGTCGAAGTCCATCGGTTCCTCGTCGAGACCGATGTCGTTGCCGGGGATGGACAGCGCGTACAGCGCCTCGTCGCCGGGGAGCGCCTCGGCGAGCGGCTGGTACACGATGGCGCTGCCCGACCCGTAGGGCACGCAGACGTAGCTGACCCGGGCGGCCGGGCGTGGCGGGGTGAGCCGCTGGAGCAGCGGCCGGGGGCCCTCGGGGGCCGCCTCCGCCGCGAGCGCGGCCAGGCCGGCGACCGTGCGGCAGGAGAACACGTCGACCACGCCGACCTGCCGGCCGCCCGGCGGCAGCGCCTTGCGCAGCTTGGCCACGGCCTGGATGGCCAGCAGCGAGTGGCCGCCGAGGTCGAAGAAGTCGTCGTCCAGGCCGACCCGTTCCAGCTCCAGCACGTCCGCCCACACGGCGGCGACCGTCCGCTCCGCCTCGGTGACCGGCTCGCGGTACTCGGCGGTGGTGACCGCGGGAGCGGGCAGGGCCTTGCGGTCCAGCTTGCCGTTGGGGGTCAGCGGCAGGGCGTCGAGCGCGACGCAGGCGGAGGGCAGCATGTACTCCGGCAGCACCCCGCGGACGGCCTCACGGGCCTGCGCGGGCTCCTCGGGTCCGCCGACCAGGTAGGCGATCAGCCGCTGGTCCTCGCTGACCACGACCGCGGCCTCCCGGGCGCCGGCCCGCTCGCGCAGCGCCGCTGCGATCTCACCGAGCTCGATCCGCAGGCCGCGCAGCTTGACCTGGTCGTCCAGCCGGCCCAGGAACTCCACGCTGCCGTCGGGCAGCCGGCGCGCGGCGTCACCGGTGCGGTACAGGCCGCCGGCGAAGCGTTCCGCGGTCAGCTCCGGGCGGTTGTGGTAGCCGGCCGCCACCGGCACACCGCCCAGGTGCAGTTCACCCGGCACCCCGACGGGCACCGGCTCGCCGTGGCCGCCGAGGACGTGCAGCTCGGCGTTCTGGATGGGCAGGCCGATCGGCACCCGGGCCCGGTCGCGCAGGTTCTCCTCGGTGCAGTGCCAGGCGGAGACGTCGATCGCGGCCTCGGTGGGACCGTACAGGTTGTGCAGCTCCGCGCCGGGAAGGGTGCTCAGGCAGCGCAGGGCCAGGTCGACGGGGAGTTCCTCGCCGCTGCAGACGATCCGGCGCAGCGAGGAGCAGCGCGCCACCTCTTCCTCGGCGAGGAAGAGGCTCAGCATCGAGGGGACGAAGTGGACGGTGGTGACCGCCTCGGTCTCGATCAGCTGCCGGATGTGCGCGGGGTCGCGGTGGCCGCCGGGCGCGGCCAGCAGCAGCCGGGCCCCGGTCATCAGCGGCCAGAAGAACTCCCAGACCGAGACGTCGAAGCCGGCCGGGGTCTTCTGCAGCACGGTGTCCCCGGCGGTGAGCCGGAAGCGCTTCTGCATCCAGTCCAGCCGGTTGACGACCGACCGGTGCCGGTTGGGCACCCCCTTGGGCCGGCCGGTGGAACCCGAGGTGTAGATCAGGTACGCGGGAGTGTCCGGTCCGCCGGCCGTCTCCGGCGGTGCCGTGGGCCGGTCGTCCCATTCCGCGGCGCGGTCCAGCAGGAGGACGGTCGCGCCGGTCGCCCCGAGCGCCGGGCCCAGCTCGCCGCCGGTGATGCCGCTCTGGGTGAGCACGACCGGGGCCTCGGCGTCGGACAGCATGAACGCGACCCGCTCGGCCGGGTATTCGGGGTCGAGCGGCACGTACGCGGCGCCGGTCTTCAGGACGCCGAGCAGTCCGGTCACCAGCTCCAGGGAGCGCTCGGCGCAGACGCCGACCAGCGTGCCGGGGCCGACGCCCAGGGCGCGCAGCCGGTGGGCGACCTGGTTGGCCCGGGCGTCCAGCCCGGCGTAGTCGAGCGAGGCGCCGGCGAAGGTGACCGCGGTGGCCCCGGGGGTGCGCCGGACCTGGTCCTCGATCAGGCCGTGCAGCGTCCGGTCGGCGGGGAAGTCCGCCGCGGTGGCGTTCCACTCCTCCAGGAGTGCGCGTTCGGTGTCCTCGAGCAGGGGGAGCCGGCTGACGGGGGTGTCCGGGCGGGCCGCGGCGGCGCGCAGCAGGGTCTCCAGGTGCCCGGCCATCCGGGCGACGGTGTCCGCCTCGAAGAGGGTGGTCTTGTACACGAACGTGCAGTTCAGCCCGGCGTCCGGGGACGGGGTGAGGTAGAGCTCCAGGTCGTGGCGGGCGGAGCCGGGCGGCAGGGGGAAGTCGTCGGCCGCCAGGTCCGCCGTGTCCTCCCCGGCCGCCTCGCCCGAGCGGCCCGCGCCGGTGGCTCCGCCGGTGCCGTCCGGGCTGCCGGAGGCCAGGTCGTGCAGGGAGAACAGGACGTCCACCAGCGGCTGACGGCTGGGATCACGCGGGACGTTGAGCTCCTCGACCAGCCGGGCGAAGGGCAGCTCCTGGTGGTCCAGGGCGTCGATCACCGTGTCCCGGGTGCGTGACAGCAGCTCGGCGAAGGTCGGGTCGTCGTCCAGCCGGGCCCGCAGCACGAGCGTGTTGACGAACATGCCGACGACGTCCTCGAACTCCGGCCGGGTCCGCCCGGCCACCGGCGTCCCGACGCCGAAGTCGTCCCGTCCGGTGCAGCGGGCCAGCAGCGCGGTGAAGGCGGCCAGCACGGTCATGAAGGTGGTGGCGCCGTGCGCGCGTCCCAGTTCGCCCACCGCGGCGGTGAGTTCGGGGCCGAACGTGCGGGTGACCGAGGCGCCGTCGAAGCGCTGGAGGGCCGGGCGGGGCCGGTCGGTGATGAGATCGAGGCGGGGCAGGCCGTCCAGCCGCTCGCGCCAGAAGGCGCTGTCCCGGTCGTGGGTCCGCTCGCGCTGCCAGGCCGCGATGTCGGAGAACCGGGTGGCGGGCGCGGGCGCCGCCTCGCCCCGGTAGAGGGCGAGCAGGTCGGTCATCAGCATCTGTGCGGACCGGCCGTCGGCCACCAGGTGGTGCACCAGCAGCGTCAGGACGTGGTCCTCGAGGCCGCGCCGCACCAGCAGGGCACGCAGCAGCGGCCCTTCCGCGGGGTCGAGCGGGAACGCGCTCTCGGCGTTGATCGCGGCGGCGGTCTCCTCGTCGTCGGCGGCCTCGGCGCACGCCAGCGGCACCTCGCACTCCGCGAGCTCCAGGACCACCGGACGGCCGTCCTGGTCGGCGGGGAACCGGTGCCGCAGGGCGTCGTGCCGCCGGGGCAGCTCGGCCAGCGCCTCCTCGAGCCGCGCGGCATCGAGCGGGCCGCGCAGCCGCACCGACAGGACGACGCTGTAGGTGGAGGTGCCGGGGACGAACTGCTCCATGAACCACAGGGGTTCCTGGGCGGGGGCGAGCACCGGCTCGCTGCCCTCCTCGCGCCGCGGTATCCCCTGGACGTCGCGGCGCGCCAGGCGGCGGCGCAGCAGTTCCCTCTTGGCTTCGGACATCTCGACGGCCGACATCAGGCGAGCCCTTCCACGGAGTTCTTCAGGGCCTTGAGGAACAGCGCGGCGTCCCGGCCGTTGATCAGGCGGTGGTCGTAGGCGAGCCCGATGTGGGCCTGGGTGCCGTCCGACGGGGCGGTCACCGCCAGCGCGCAGGCGGTGCCGGGGAAGACGAAGGGGATGGCGAGCACCACGTCCCCGTCGGTGTGCAGGGTGATCACGAAGTTGGCGCCGGTCAGGTCGCGTTCGTCGAAGCCGCCCTTGGTGGCGGCGATCCGGTAGGCGGTCAGCCGGGTGGCGATGTCGCGCAGCGTGAGGTTGGCGGCGTCGTGGAGGCAGGGGACGTACAGGCCCTCCCCGAGGTCGACGGTGACGCCGATGTGCGGGGCCTCGGCCTCGATCGCGGTGGTGCCGTCGATCGAGGAGAAGAACCGCGGGAAGCCGGCGTGCAGAGCGGCCACCCGCTGGACGAACAGCTCCGCCAGGCCGACCGGCCTGCGGACCTCACGGGTCAGCTCCCGCGCCCGGGCCAGGGCGGGGCCGAGATCCATCCGGACCACGGTGTACGCGGCCGGGACGGTGCGGTGGGAGAGTTCCACCGCCCGCGCGACGGCCTTCTGCACCCGGGTGAGCGGTACGCCCCGCCGCTTGCCGGTCGCCTGCTCCCCGGCCGCCCGCTCCCCGGCCGCCGGGGCCGCGGCCGGTTCCTGCGGCTCGGGGCCCGGGTGCGCGGCCCGCGCGTCGGCCAGGGCCTGGACGTCCTCGGTGCGGACCACCGCCACGTCCAGGGCCGCCAGCTGGGCGGCGGTGACCCCCAGGCGGTCCGCGAGCTCCTGCGCCGGCCGGGTGACCAGCGGCCCGCCGGACCCGCGCGCGGCGGAAGCGGCGGGCGGGGCGGAAGCGGCGGTCGCGGCGGGCGTCGGGGGCCGGGGGAGGGAGGGCCGCGCGCCCTCGGCCACCAGCTCCGCGATCACCTCGCCGGGCAGGCAGCGCGCGCCCTCCCGGACCAGCCGGCGGAACGTCCCGGCGGACTCCGCCTCCACCTCCTGGCTCGCCTTGGAGGTCTCGACCTCCGCGACCGGCTGGCCCTCGGTGACCGCCTCGCCGTCCTCGACCAGCCACGCGGTCAGCACGTAGTCGGTGTCGTTGTTGTTGAGCTTGGGCATGAGCAGCTCAGCCACGCAGGGTCTCCCGGATGACGCGGTGGACGGCCGAGGCGCCGACGAGCACCTCGCGCTCCAGATGGGGGGCGGTGGGGATGACCGAGTCCGCGGAGTGGATCAGGGTCACCGGCCGTGCGAGGTCCTGCCAGTGGCGTTCGTGGACCACCCGGGCCACCTCGGCGCCCCAGGTGCCCCCGGCGGTGCCCTCCTCGACCACGAAGACGTGCCGGGCCGGGGGCAGGTCGAGCTCGACGGGGTAGAGCCGGGAGGGCACCAGCAGGGTGCAGACGATCTCCTCCTCGAGCAGCAGGCCGCGCATCGCCTCCAGCACGCGGTGCGCCACGCCGCCGCCCGCCACGATCACGCAGTCCGGCTCGTCGGTGAGCCCGATCCGGGCGACGGGCCCGTCCTGCCGGAGCGTGAACGGCGGCTCCACCTCGCCCATCGGACGGGTGTAGAGCACCTTGTCCTCGAAGAGGACGCAGGGCTCCTCGCGGGCCAGCATCTCGGCGAAGACCTCGGCGTTGTCCCGGAACGGCGAGACCTCGTAGAGCGCCAGGTGGGGCACGCCGACGAGGTGCTTCTGCGGGCTCTGGCTGTGCGTCGGGCCGTAGCCCCGGCCGCCGCCGACGGGACAGCGCACCACCATCCGCATCGGCACCCGACTGCCGTACATGGAGACCGACTTGGCGGCGAAGTTGACCAGCTGGTCGAAGGCCAGCGTGACGAAGTCGCCGAACATGATCTCCACGACCGCGCCGTCACCGGCCAGCGCCAGCCCGGCCGCCACACCGGTCATGGCGTTCTCGCTGATGGGCGTGGTGAGCACCCGGTCCGGGAAGCGGGTGGAGAGGCCGCGGGTGACGCCGAAGGCGCCGCCGTACGGGTCGAGGACGTCCTCGCCCAGCAGGTGCATCCCCGGGTCGCGCTCCAGCACCGTGTGCAGGGCGGCGTTCAGGTTCTCGGAGACCCTCATGACGGCTCCCGGCCGGCCACGTCACGGGCCACCTCGTCGATGTGCGCCCGGGCCCGGGCGTCCAGGCGCGCGAACCGCTCCGGGCAGAGGGCCGCGTACCGGCCGTACCAGTCCGCCGCCCTGGCGCGCTCGATCACCTCGGCGGGCCGGGTGTCGTCGCCCTTGCTGTGCGGGCCCAGCCGGTGCGTGGCGAACTCCACCACCAGCGGCCGTCCCTCGCGGACCCGCTCGATCCGGGGGGCCAGCAGCCGGCGGATCACGCCGAGGTCCACCGAGTCGGTGTGCACGTGGTCGATGCCGAACGCGGCGGCGCGCCCCGCGACGGTGCCCGCCATGCTGGCGGAGACCGGGGTGGTCTGGGCGATGCCGTTGTTCTCCACCACCACGAGCAGCGGCAGCCGCCACAGCGCGGCCAGGTTGAGCGCCTCGTAGACGCCGCCCTCGCCGAAGGTGCCGTCCCCGATGTGGACGCAGGCCAGCGCACCGGGCTCGGCGCGCCTCAGGTGCAGCGCGACGCCGCACGCCACCGGCAGGCTCTCGCCCTGCACCCCGGTGGACAGGAAGCGGTCCCGGCGGATGTGCTGGCTGCCGCCCACCCCGCCGCACACCGCGCCGCGCCGGCCCATGATCTCGGCGAGCAGGCCCTCGTAGTCCTGGAAGCGCGCCAGGTAGTGGCCGTGGCCGCGGTGGTTGCTGAAGACGTGGTCCTCCGGCCGCAGCAGCGGCCGCAGGGCCACCGGGACGTACTCCTGTCCCAGGCAGGTGTGGGTGGTGCCGTTGAGCATGCCCTGGCCGAAGAGCTCCAGCAGCTTGAGCTCGAAGGCCCGGACGGAGAGCAGCAGCGAGAGGTCCTCGTCGGCCGGCTCCTCCAGGGGCGGCGGCGCGTGCTCACGCGCGGAGGTGGCGGTGACGGTCATCCGCGGACCACCGCCACGACGCCGGCCACGGTCGGGTTGTCGAAGAAGTCGTCCAGCGAGATCTCCACGCCGAGCTGCTGCTCCATCCGGGAGATGATCTGGGTGATCGTCAGCGAGTGGCCGCCCAGGTCGAAGATGTCGTCGTGCGGTTCGATCGGCGACAGTTCGAGTACGGCCTCCCAGATGGACGTGACCTGCGCGACCATCGGATCGTCCGCGGGGGACGCGGCGTCCGGCGCCGTTGCGGACTCCGGGGCGGCCGCGGTGTCAGGGGCCGACGCCGCGGACCCCGCCGCGGACCCCGCCGCGGGCGCGGAGACGGAGGCCGATCCGGCGGGGGACCCGGCGGCGGGTCCGGACAGCGGCGGCGCCGTGGCGGCCTGCGGCGCGGTGGTGAACGGCGTCAGCTCGCCCAGCGACCGGTCCGGCCCGTCCGCGACGGCGGCGAGCAGCCGGGTGAGGTCGTCGGCGAACCGCGCGGGGTCGGTGAGCTCCCGCGGATCGTGGCGCAGCGACACGTGGGCCCCGGTGGCGCCCTGGACGACCTGCAGCTGCAGGGCGCCGCGGACGCCGTGGTTGAAGGCCAGCCACTCCACCTCGCCCAGGGCCGGCCGCTCCTCGGCGAGCCGGCGGTAGCTGAGCGAGACGGGGGCGAGCGCCGCGTGCGGCCGAAGACCCGGGACGGCCCGGGCCAGCGGGACCTCGCGGTACCGGTAGACGCCGCGCAGCTCGGCGCGCAGGGAGGCGGCGAAGCCGCGGAACGGTGTGCCGGCCGTCGGGCGGGAGGCGAGCGGCAGCTCGTTGACCCAGCAGCCGATCTCGCCGCCCAGCTCCTCGGGCCGGGTGGACAGGTCCAGCGCGGTCACCACCTCGCCGTTGCCGTAGGAGGCCAGCAGGGTGTGCAGCGCGGCCGTCAGCACCTCGAAGCGGCTCAGTCCGTCGAGGCGCGGGATGTCGAGGGAGAACTCCAGCAGGGCCCCCTCCGCGGTGGAGCGGGAGCGCAGCACCTCGCCGGCCACGACGGTCTGCTCGGCCTGGTGCGGGCGCCCGGCCCAGAACCCGGCGGCCTCCGCCGGGTCCGGCGACGCGGCGTCGCCCTCCGCCCGGGCACGCCCGGGGCCGGGGACACCACCGGCGAGCAGCGTGTCCAGGTCGGCGACGAGCACGTCCTTGGAACCGCCGTCGAGGACCAGGTGGTGGGCGACGACGACCAGGGTGTCCGCCCCGACCAGGGCGAAGCGCACCAGGGGGCCGGCGGCCAGGTCGAACGGCCGGCCGACCACCTCGTCGACCGTGGCGGCCCGCTGGAGGACCGGCAGTTCGGCGGCGGGCACCAGGTGCGGGATGCCGTCGCGTTCGGCCACGGCGCTGCCGAGCACCGGGTGCCGCTGCAGCAGGCCGTGGCAGGCCTTGGCGAGGGCGTCCGGATCGGGCTGCCGGGAGAGGCGGATCACGACGGGCATGTGGTAGGCGGTGCCGGCGCCCTTCCGGGCGGCGATCCACATGCCGTGCTGGGCGGGGGAGAGCTGGCTCATCGGACGGCCTCTCGGAGCGTGCGCTTGTCGACCTTGCCGCCGTGGTTGCGGGGCAGGGAGTCCAGGGTGACCAGGCGGTACGGCTGCTCGTGCGGGGCCAGCCGCCCGGAGAGGAAGGCCCGCAGTTCGGTGTGGTCGACGCTGCCCACCACGGCGATCGCCACCGCCTTGCCGAGGGCGGGGTGCGCCACCCCGAAGGCCGCGGCCTCGACCACGCCGGGGTGCTGGTACACCGCCTCCTCGACGTGCAGGGTGGAGACCTTGTGCGCACCGGACTTGATGACGTCGCTCTCCCGGTCGACCAGGTAGAGGTAGCCGTCGTCGTCGATGCGGCCGAGATCGCCCATGCGGACCCAGCCGTCGCGGAAGG
The DNA here is from genome assembly GCF_003112515.1 of Streptomyces fragilis. Taxonomy (GTDB): domain Bacteria; phylum Actinomycetota; class Actinomycetes; order Streptomycetales; family Streptomycetaceae; genus Streptomyces; species Streptomyces fragilis. The sequence goes on from NZ_BEVZ01000002.1 coordinate 1,364,499, forward strand.
TCTCACCGGTGGCGCCGGCGTCGCCGAAGTACGTGCGGCTCGCGGTGGGGGAGCGCATCCACACCTCGCCGGTCTCCCCGGTCGGCACCGGTGCGCCGTCCGGCCCGGTGATCCTGACCGCTCCGCCGGAAGCGGGCCGGCCGACGCTGGAGGGACGCCCGGCGTCGTAGAGCATCACGGTCTGCGCGGGCGCGGCCTCGGTGGAGGTGTAGTAGTTGGCGATCGTCGCCTTCGGGAAGGCGACGGTGAGTTCGGCGGCCACCTTGGCGGGCAGCGGGGCGGCCGCGGATCCCAGCAGCAGCACGCCGGACAGGTCGTGCCGGGTGTGCGCGCCCGCGGCCAGCATCTCGATCGCCATGGTGGGGACCAGGAAGACGGTGCCCGCCCGGTACTGCTCGATCAGCCGGGCGAAGCGCCCCGGGGTGAAGCGGCCGAGGGTGACCACGGTGGGGTGGGCGCCGATGGCGTTGGCGAGCATCCACTGGCCGGCGTTGGTGCCGATCGGGAAGGCGTGGGCCAGGTGCCGCGAGTGGGCGAAGGGCCTGCGCCGCCCGCCCCAGCCGTGCGCCAGGTTCGCGTGGGTGGCCAGCACGCCCTTGGGGCGCCCGGTGGTGCCGGAGGTGTACAGGATCTGCGCCGCGTCGCCGGGGTGGGGGAGCTCCGGGGTGCCCTCGGCGGACGGGAGCGCGCCGGGGCGCAGCACCCTGGTCGCACCGCAGTGCCGGAGCATCGCGTCGACGTCGGCCTCGGCCAGCTGGTCGGAGAGCGGGACGGCGACCGCCCGCGCCTTGAGCACGCCGAGGAAGGCGACGGCGTATTCCAGCCAGTCGCCGTTGCCGAAGACCAGTCCGATCCGTTCGCCCGGGGTCACTCCCTGGCCGAGCAGCCCGGCGGCCACGGCGTCGGAACGTTTCTCCCATACGCCGAACGGGAGCGCTCCCACGCCGCTGAGAGCCATGGCCTCCCGTTCCGGCTCGACGGAGGCTCGTGCTCGCAGCAGATGGCAGAGCGTCACGCTCATGGTGCTCCTACGCAACCGTAGTGGTATGGACCAATGTGGGGGCCGCGAGCCAGCAGCCTGTCAGCGTGCTGGGGGAACGTCAACCCTCAGTTTTCGCAAGGCATTTGACTATTCAGGCGGTCGAAACGTCCCGATGCCACGTCACCCTCGGTGAACGCGGGAGGGGTGGAACAGCCTCCTCCGTGACCGTTGCGGACAGCCCTTGACTGCCGCACCGGCGACTGTTCATAGTGGCGCGAATCCAAGCCCACTCCTCCCCCCACACGAGTGGCGAAATCTGGACGGCCGGTTTTCGGCGCGTCCGTGGACGGGTGGGACGCAGCCGACATGACTCAGGGCTCACGGGGGCCCGGCAGCCCGCGGGCCGGGGCCGGCCCGCCGCCCGGACCGGACCCGCTCGGCCGCCGGACACCACGTCAGGGGACGGCCCGCCGCCGGACCGCACGCCACCGGGCCGCTCCCTGCCTCACCCAGGCCGCCCCCCGAACCCGGAGAAGCAACGAGTGAAGACCGGACCGCTCTCGATCGGCCAGCAGCGCCTGTGGTTCCTCCACCGGTTCGACCCGGACGACCCGTCCAACAACCTGTCGTACGCCTTCCGGCTGCGCGGCAGACCGGACGTGGCGGCCCTGGAGAAGGCCCTCACCGCGGTCGTGGAACGGCACGACGCCCTGCGCACCCGCTTCACCGAGTCGGACGGCGTGCCGACGGCGGTCGTGGAGGACCCGGCCCCGGTCGTGGTCGAGCTGGTCGACGCCGCCTCCGTCGAGGAGGCCGGGCGGATCGTCGCCGACCGGACCAACACGCGGTTCGACCTCGCGGCGAAGCCGCCGTTCCAGGTGACCCTCGTGCGGCTGGCGCCCGACGACCACGTCCTGTGCGCCGTGCTGCACCACATCAACGGCGACAGCTGGTCGTTCAACGTCCTGTGGGACGAGGTCGCGGCCCACTACGCCGGCCGGGAGCTGCCGCCCCCGCCGCTCCAGTACAGCGAACTCGCCGCCGCGCGACGGGAGCCCGCCGACCTCGGCTGGTGGGTCGATCAGCTCTCCGGCGCACCCGACCTGGACCTGCCGACCGACCGGCCGCGTCCCGCCGAACGCGGACCGGCGGGCGGCCAGAGCGCGTTCAGGATCTCCGCCGAACTGGCCGCCGCTGTCCGCGAGGTGGCCAGGCGGGCCCGCTGCACCCCGTACATGGTGCTGCTCGCCGCCTACCAGGTGCTGCTCGCCCGGCACAGCGGACAGCGGGACTTCTGCGTCGGCACGCCCGCCGCCGGCCGCGGACGTCCCGAACTCGAGCGGGTCGTCGGGTTCCTGTCGACCAGCCTGGTGCTGCGCTGCGACCTCACCGGCGACCCCGCCTTCGCCGACCTGCTGCGCGCCACCCGCAGGACCGTGCTCGGCGCGCTCTCGCACCCCGACGCCCCGTTCGAGCGGCTGGTCGGCGCGCTCGTGCGGGACCGCGACCTCAGCCGGACGCCGCTGTACCAGGCGATGTTCGCCCTGCACAGCGAGGGGGACGCCACCGACCCGCTGCCCGGCCTGGAGGCCGAACCCTTTCCGCTCGGCTGGCACCCCGCCCGCTGCGACCTCTCCCTGGACCTCTTCGAGGAGCCCGACGGCTCGCTGAAGGCCTACCTGATCCACAGCAGCGAGCTGTTCGACGACGCGACCGCCCTGCGGATCTGCGACCGCTACCGGCAGCTGCTCACCTCCGTCGTCGCCGACCCGCAGCAACCGGTCTCCCGCCTCGCCCTGCTTCCCCCCGAGGAGCGCGCCCTCCTCCGGGCCTGGAACGACACCGCCGTCGACCTCCCGCGGCACACGCTCGTCGACCTGGTGCTGGACCAGGCACGGGCCACGCCCGACGCGATCGCCGTCGTCGCCGGGACGACCAGGGTGACCTACCGGCAGCTGGCCGGCGCGGCCGCCGGACTCGCCGTGCGCCTGGGCGAGCGCGGGGTGGGCCCCGGCGCGCGGGTCGCCGTGCGGAGCTCCCGCCGGGCGGAGATGGTCGTTGCGCTGCTCGGCGTGGTGATGGCCGGCGCCGCGTACGTACCCGTCGACCCCGACTACCCCGCGTCCCGCGTCGCCCACGTCACCGAGGACTGCGGCGCCGTCCTCGTCCTCGACGACGCCGACCTCGACCACGTCCTCGACCCGTCGGCGGCCGCCGACCCGGCCCGCGCCCTGCGGCCCGCGCCCTCCGACACCGCGTACGTCCTCTACACGTCCGGCTCCACCGGCAACCCCAAGGGCGTCGTCGTCCCGCACCGGGCCCTGACCAACTTCCTGCTCGCGCTGCGCACCCTGGTCGGCTCCACGCCCGAGGACCGCTGGCTGGCCCTGACCTCCCTCTCCTTCGACATCAGCGCCCTCGAGCTCCACCTGCCGCTGGTCACCGGCGGCCGGGTCGTCGTCGCCGACGCCGACACCGCCCGCGACGGCGCCGCCCTGAGCCGCCTGCTCCACGCCGAACAGGTCACCCACGTCCAGGCCACCCCCTCCGGCTGGCGGGTGCTGCTCACCGGCGACCTCCCCCCGGTCACCGCGCTCACCGGCGGCGAACCGCTGCCGCCGCGGCTGGCCGCGGAACTCCGCTCCCGGGTGCGCCGACTGGTCAACATGTACGGGCCGACCGAGACCACCATCTGGTCCACCGCCTGGGAGGTGCCGCCCCACCCCGAGCGGGTGAGCATCGGCGCCCCCCTCGCCAACACCACCTGCCACGTCGTCGACGAGGCGGGCGCCCCGGCGCCCGTCGGCGTCCCCGGGGAACTGCTGATCGGCGGCGCCGGGGTCGCCGACGGCTACCTCGGCCGCCCCGACCTCACCGCCCGGCGCTTCACCGACCTCGACGGCGAACGGGTCTACCGCACGGGCGACCTGGTCCGCCGCCTCGCCGACGGGACGCTGGAGTTCCTCGGACGCACCGACGACCAGGTCAAACTGCGCGGCCACCGCATCGAACTCGGCGAGATCGCCACCGTGCTGGAGACCCACCCCGAGGTGCGGCAGGCGGTGGTCGGCGTCGCCGACGAGCAACTGGTCGCCTTCCACGTGCCCGCCGGCGCGGCCTCCGAGGAGGACGCCGGCCTGCTCGCCGCGCGGCTGCGCGACCACCTCGCCGACCGGCTGCCCGGCTACATGGTCCCGACCCGCTGGGTCCCCCTGACGGAACTTCCGCTCACCCCCAACGGCAAGGTCGACCGCAAGGCCCTGCCCTACCCGTCCGCCGCCGGACGCGAGGCCACCGGCAGGGCGCCGGAGAGCGGGAACGAGAAGCTGGTCGCCGCCGTCTTCGGCGAGATCCTGGAGGTGGAGGACGTCCGGGCGGACGACGACTTCTTCGCCGTCGGCGGACACTCGCTGCGCGCCGCCATGGTCACCGCCCGCCTCACCGCACGCACCGGCGTCCAGGTCGCCGTCAGCGAACTGTTCCGCCGACCCACCGTGGCCTCGCTCGCCGCGCTGCTCGACACCGCCCGGCCCGGCGCCGACACCGACCCGGGCCCGAGGCCCCGGCCCGCCGGAAGCCCGGCCCCGCTCTCCCACAGCCAGGAGCGGCTGTGGTTCCTCCACCGGCTCGACCCGCACGACGCCGCCTACAACATGTGGATCGTCCACCGGTTGCACGGCCCCCTCGACACCGGCGCCCTCCGCCGGGCCCTCGACGCGCTCACCGCACGGCACGACATCCTGCGCACCCGCTTCCCCGAGGTCGACGGGGCGCCGGCCGCGGTCGTCGAACCGGCCGGGCCCGTCCCCCTGGAGGAACTCGCCGCCGCCGACGAGCGGGAGGCCCTGGAGGCGGTGGCGGCCCGCACCAACGCGCCGTTCGACCTCGCCGCCGCACCGCCGCTGCGCGCCGCGCTGATCCGCGTCGCCCCGGACGACCACGTCCTGTGCCTGGTCCTGCACCACATCCTCGGCGACGGCTGGTCGCTCGACCTGCTCCACGACGAACTCGCCGCGCTCTACTCGGGACGCCCCCTGCCGGACGTCGCCCTGCAGTTCGGCGACGTCGCCGCCTGGCGGCGCGAACGCGACACCACCGCGGCACTCGCCCACTGGCGCGAGCACCTCGCCGACCCCACACCCCTCGACCTGCCCGTCGACCACCCGCGCACCCCCGTGCCGGCCCGCCGCGGCGCCCTGGTGCCGGTCCGCCTCGACGCCCGCGAGACCGACGCCCTCACCCGGCTCGGCCGCGCCCACGGCTGCACCCTGTTCATGGTGCTGCTCGCCGCCTACCAGACCCTGCTCGCCCGGCACACCGGCCACCACGACATCCTCGTCGGCACCGCCACCGCCGGCCGCGAACGCCTCGAACTGGAGGACGTCGTCGGCTACCTCACCGACGTCCTCGTGCTGCGCGGCGACCTCTCCGAGGACCCCGACGTCGCCGAACTGCTGCGCCGCACCCGCGCCGACGTCCTCTCCGCCTTCGCCCACCAGGACGTCCCGTTCGAGCAACTGGTCGCCGAACTGCGGGTCGAGCGCGACCTGTCGAGCACGCCGCTGTTCCAGACCATGGCGATCCTGCACAACCAGCAGACCCACCGCCCCGCCGACGCCTTCGCCGGACTGCGCAGCACCCCCTTCGACCACGGCTTCCAGCAGGCCAAGTTCGAACTGATGATGGAGGCCTGGCACGACGACCGGGAACTCGTCGTCACCCTCGTGTACGACGCGGGACTGTTCGAGGAAGCCACCATGACCCGGCTCGCCGAACGGTTCGGACAACTCCTGCGCGCCCTGCCGGAGAACGAGGCCACCCCGCTGTCCGCCCTCCCGCTGCTCACTCCCCGGGACACCGCGGTCCTCGAGGGCCCGCCCCTCGCGGAGGCCCTCCCCACCGTCCCCGAACTCCTCGCCCTCGCCGTGCGCGAGCACCCCGACCGGGTGGCCGTCGCGTGCGGGGAGCTCACCCTGACCTACGCCCAGCTCGACGCCCGCGCCGCCGAACTCGCCGCCGCGCTGCCCCGGGGCGCGGTGGTCGGCATCCGCCTCGGCCGGCACCCCGACGCCGTCGCCGCGATGCTCGCCGCCTGGCGCGCCGGCAGCGCCTACCTCCCCCTCGACCCGGACTACCCCGAGCAGCGCCTCACCCACATGGCCGAGGACAGCGGAGCCCGCGTCGTCCTCACCCCCGACGGGCCCCGGCCGCTGCCCGGCGCCACCGCGACCGACGCCGCCTACGTCATCTACACCTCCGGCTCCACCGGCGTCCCCAAGGGCGTCGTGGTCGGCCACGCCGCGCTCGCCGCCCGCGTCGCCTGGATGCGGGAGGCCTACGGACTCGGGCCCGAGGACCGCGTCGTGCAGTTCGCCGCGCTCAGCTTCGACACCCACGTCGAGGAGATCTTCCCCGCGCTCGCCTCCGGCGCGCGCGTCGATCTGCTCCCCGAGGGCGCCGTCACCCTGCCCGAACACCTCGACGGCGTCACCGTCCTCGACCTGCCGACCGCCTACTGGCACCACCTGGTCGAGGTGATCGACGACATCCCCTGGCCGGACACCCTGCGCCTGGTGATCCTCGGCGGCGAACAGGTCCACGGCAGCGCCGTCGCCCGCTGGCGCGAACGGTTCGGCGACCGCGTCCGCCTCGTCAACACCTACGGCCCCACCGAGGCCACCGTCATCTGCACCGCCGACGAACTCACCGGCGAGCCCACCGAAGGGCAGCCCCCCATCGGACGCCCCGTCGGCGGCGCCCGCGTCCTCCTGCTCGGCCCGCACGGCGAGCAGGTGCCGCCCGGCGCGCCCGGCGAACTGTGCGTCGGCGGCGCCGGCCTCGCCGACGGCTACCTCGGCCGGCCCGAACTCACCACCGAACGCTTCCCGCTGCTCGACGGCGAGCGTCACTACCGCACCGGCGACCGCGCCCGGCTGCGGCCCGACGGCCGCCTGGAATTCCTCGGCCGCCTCGACGACCAGGTCAAACTGCGCGGCTTCCGGATCGAACCCGGCGAGATCGAGGCCCACCTCGGCGGCCGCGGCGCCGTCGCCGTCCACGGACAGACCCTGGTCGGCTACACCGTCGGCGACCCGGGGACGCTCCCGGACGAGCTGCGCGCCGTCCTCCCCCCGCACCTGGTGCCCGCCGCCTGGGTGGAGCTGGACGCGCTGCCGCTCACCCCCAGCGGCAAGCTCGACCGGGCCGCGCTCCCCGAGCCGGTCCGCACCCGGGAGTGGACCGCCCCGCGCACCGACGCCGAACTGCTGGTGGCCGACGTCTACGCCGAAGTCCTCGACACCCCCCGCATCGGCGCGCTGGACGACTTCTTCGCCCTCGGCGGCCACTCCCTGCTCGCCGTCCGGGTGATCGCCCGGCTGCGCGCCGCCACCGACGTCGACCTGCCGATCCGCACCCTCTTCGACCAGGGCACCGTCGAAGGCGTCGCCCGGGCGCTGGAGGACCGGCTGCTCGCCGAGATCGAGCAGCTCACCGACGAGGAGGCCGCCCTGCTGCTCGCCCAGGAGCCGTCCTGACCGGACCAGGGAACCGGCCGGCCCGCACGGACACCCGGCCGGGACGCACGGACACCCGACCGGGACGCACGGACATCGCACCACCGCACCAGACCGTCGAGGAAGGAAGCACATGACCAGAGACGAGATCACGCAACGGCTCGCGGAACTCGTCGCCGAGGCGTCGGACGGCGACATCCCCGCCGAGCGGGCCCGCGACGCGGGCGTCCCGCTCTCCGTGCTCGGACTCACCTCACTGTCCAGGATGCGGCTGATCGACGCGGTGGAGTCCGAGTTCGGCGTCGAACTCGACCTCGGCGAGCGGGACTGGACGATGCTGGACGACCTCGGCGCACTCGCCGACCACCTGGAGCACCGGTGATCGTCCCCTTCGCCGGGCGGTCCGGCGGCACCGGCCCCCTCACCTGGGGCCAGCTGGCGATCTGGGACGCCATCGAACGAACCGCGCCCGACGACCACTACTTCAACTTCGGGCGCGTCCTCAAGGTCCCCGGCGTCCGCTCCCTCGACGAGACGACCGCCGCGCTCGCCGCGCTGCTCGGCACCCACGACTCGCTGCGCACCCGGCTCGACCTGCCCGCAGACGGCGGCCTCCCGCGCCAGCGGCTCGAGGAAGGCGGGAAGCTGCCGGTGCTGCTGTCCACCGACGACCCGGAGGAACTGCTCACGCGGCTGTGCTCCACCCGCTTCGACTACGAGGACGAATGGCCGCTGCGGGTCGCCCTGGTCACCGACGGGCCCCGGGTCACCCACGTCGTGCTCGTCTTCTGCCACCTCGCGGCCGACGGGCTCGGCGCGGACGTCGCCGTCCGCGACCTGCGCATGCTGCTGCTGCGGGGCGCCGCCGCGGGACGGCCCGCCGCGGCCAGCCCGCTCGACCTCGCCCGCTGGCAGGCGGGGCCCGAGGGCCGCCGGGTCGCCCGGCGGGCCGCCGCCGTGTGGGAGGCCGTGCCCCACCAGGTGATGTTCGACCGGGACGTGCCGGAGGCCGACCGCGCCGACCGTCCACGGGTCTGGCGCGCCCAGCTGTCCTCCCCGGCGCTCGGCCTGGCCGCACGGGCCGTCGCCGCCCGCCACCACACCTCCACCTCCACCGTGCTGCTCACCGCCACCGCCGCGCTGGTCAACCGGTGCACCGGGAAGGACCGGAGCGTGGTGCTGCCGATCGTCCACAACCGCTTCCGGCAGGACACCGCACGGATGGTCAGCATGGTGTCCCAGGAGGGCGTCTTCGTCCTCGACGGGGCCGACCGCGGCCTGGACGACCTGCTTGCCGCCGCCGGTTCCGCCTCCCTGCGGGCCTACCGCAGCGCCTTCCACGATCCGCTGGACCGGGCACGCGGCGACTGGGTGCAGCCCCTGTGCTGCTTCAACGACCAGCGCTTCGCCGAACCCGGCCCGGCGCCCCGCACCCCGCGGGAGATCCGGGCCGCCCTCCCGGCCACCACCCTGTCCTGGCCGCTCAGCCAGGACCGGCTCAACTGCCGCTTCTGCGTGCACGTCGGCGGCGACCTGGAGGTCTCCCTCACCGCCGACACCCACTTCCTGCCGCGCCGGCGCATGGAGCGGTTCCTGCTCGACCTGGAGTCCCTGCTCGTGGCCGAGGCCGGCGCATGACGGTCACCGCCTGGGCGACCGCCACCTCCTGCCCGCAGGGCGCGACGCTCAGGTTCCGGCTGGAGGCGCCCGGGGCGGTGCCGGTGACGGTCACCGACACCACCGACGGACGTGCCGTCCTGCGGGGCCGTGCCGCCGGCCCCTGGTGGGAGCTGGAGATCCCCGAGGACTGGCCCAGCTCCCTCTACCGCGCCCGCTTCGGCGACGCACCCGACGAGGACCGCCCCCGGGAACTGCCCGGCACGGCCGCCCCCGCGGACCACGAGGTGTGGTTCGTCGTCCGGGAGGCCGTCCCCACCGCCCCGATCCTGGTCAGCGTTCCGTTCACCACCTGGCAGGCGTACAACCGCGCCGGGCAACCCGGGGAGGGCCTCTACTGGACGGAGTCGCCCACCCGCGCCCGCAGGGTGAGCTTCGACCGCCCCGGCGGAGGCCCCCCGCCCGAGCGGTGGGAGGAGGGCCTGCTGCGCTGGCTGCGGCCGGCCGGCTACCAGGTCGCCTACTGCTCCAACCTCGACCTCCACGACGGCCGCGACCTGCTCACCGGGCACCGGCTGCTGGTCGTCAACGGGCACGACGAGTACTGGTCGGCCCAGATGCGCGACAACGTCGAGGAGTTCGTCCGGCAGGGCGGCAACGCCGCCTTCTTCTCCGGCAACACCGCCTGGTGGCAGATCCGGCTGGAGGACGCGGGGCGCACCATGGTGTGCCACCGCGACGCCCTCGACGACCCGTGCGCCGACCCCGCCCTGGCGACCGTCGAGTGGTCCGCCGCCGGGAGGCCCGAGAACGGCCTGACCGGCCTCAGTTTCCGCGCCGGCGCGGGCATCTGGGGCCCGCACATGGCGCGGATGCTGGAGGAGTCGTACACCGCGCGCTTCGCCGGGCACTGGGTCTTCGAAGGGACCGGGCTCGGCGACGGCGACAAGTTCGGCCAGGGCTGCCTCGGCTACGAGACCGACGCCGCCGAGTACCGGGAGGTCCACGGCGTCCCCCGGGTCACCTGCCACGACGGCACGCCGCCCACCTTCGTGGTGCTGGCCACCGCCGACCTGCGGCACTGGAGCTCCCACGGCCAGGGCGGGGCGGCCACCATGGGCGTCTTCACCAGCGGAGCCGGCACGGTCTTCAACGCCGCCACCGTCAACTGGGGCCACGCCCTCGACGACCCCGTGGTGGACCGGATCACCCGCAACGTCCTGGACCGGCTCTCCACCGCCCTCCCCGAGTGGGAGGTCATCGGCGACGCCGCCGGGCTGCGGGCCCTCACGGTCCACGGCCGCACCCTGTACGGCATCGGCCCCGACGACCGGCTGCTCGGCCGCGAACTGTGCGGCCAGAACCTGCCCTGGCAGCCGGTCGGCCCGGGCGGGGGAGTGGTGGCGCTGGCCGCACCCCGCGAGGCGGCGGGCCAGGTGGGCTGCGGCCTCCACGGCGTCACCGCCGACGGCAGACTGCTCCGGCGCGAGCGCGACGGCTGGCTCGATCTGTGCCCCGCCCCGCGGGACGCGGTCGGCCTCGCGGTCGCCGACTGCGCCTTCCACCTCCTGACGGCGTCCGGCGACCTGTGGCGGAGTTCCTTCACCTCGCCGGGCGACTGGGAGCGCGACACCACCGCCCCCGGGGAGCGGGCCCTGCGCGGCCTCACCGCGGCCAACGGCAGGCTGTTCGCCCTCGACGCCGACGGCGAACTGCTCGGCCGCCTGCCCACCGACCCGCACTGGACGTCCCTCGCCGAAACCTCCGGCGTGCGCACCCTCACCGCGCACGCCGGCTGGCTGGTCACGGCGGGCGACGACGAACTCCTGCGCCGCGGGAAGGTCGCCACGGTCGCGCGCGCGGTCCGTGCCACAGTGGAGGCATGTGCGGCCGTTACGTCTCCACCCGTAGTCCTCAGGAACTGACCCGGATCTTCGACGTGGTGGAATGGCGCCCCGAGGAGACTCTGGAACAGAACTGGAACGTCGCCCCCACGGACGCGGTCTACGCCGTCCTCGACCGTGCCCCGCGGGGGGAGGGCGAAGGCGCGCCGGTGCGCAGGGAACTGCGGACACCGCGCTGGGGCCTGGTGCCCTCCTGGGCGAAGGACCCGAAGATCGGCTCCCGGCTGATCAACGCGCGGGTGGAGACGGTGCACGACAAGCCGGCCTTCCGCCGCGCCTTCGCCCGCCGCCGCTGCCTGCTGCCGGCGGACGGCTTCTATGAGTGGGAGCAGGTGAAGGACGAGGCCACCGGCAAGGTGCGCAAGCAGCCGTACTTCATCCACCCCGCCGACGGCGAGGTCATGGCCCTGGCCGGCCTCTACGAGTACTGGCGGAACCCGGAGGTCAAGGACGGTGACGACCCCGCCGCCTGGCTGCTGACCTGCACCGTCATCACGACCGAGGCCACCGACGAGGCCGGCCGCGTCCATCCCCGCATGCCGCTCGCGCTGGCCGCCGACCACTACGAGGACTGGCTCGACCCGCGCCACGAGGACCCTGACCACCTCCGCGCCCTGCTCACCCGGCCCGCGGACGGCGACCTCGACGCCCGGCCCGTCTCCACGGCCGTCAACAACACGCGCAGCAACGGGCCACAGCTCCTCGACGCGGTGGGCTGAGACCCTGCGCACACCACTCGCGTCTATTGACAAACGATAGGTACCCGTCGATATTCGATACCCGACGGGTCGACGGGAGAGGCGGCGGCATGAGGACGGCGGTACCGGTGGCGATCACCCTGATCGGGTTCGCGCTGATGACGTTGATGATCGTCACGGAGGGCGAGCCCGGAGCGCTGCCCCTCGCCCTGGTCGTGCTGGGCGGGGCCTGGTTCGGCCTCGCCCGGTTGCGGCGCGCTCCCTCCACCGGCGGCTGACCGCCCCAGGGCGCCGTCCTCCTGCCGCAGGACGGCCGCCGCGAGGAGGTCACGCCGCTTCGAGGGAGGCTCGAGGGGGTCTGCGGGGGAGGGGGCGATCCTGATGCCCGTTCCGGACAGCCGGTTCCGTCCCCTCGACGAAGGGCTTCCCATGCGCACCTCGGAGGTACGACCGATCACGGGCCCCGGCGCCCTGGCGGTGCGGGCCGCCCACGCCCTGGCCGCGTCCGCCGACATCGTGACGCTGCAGCGGATCCTCGGTCTCGACCGCGACGAGCCCGGTCCTGCGGCCACCGGCGGGGGACCGGTGTTCACCGGGGCGCGGGCCGCGGCGGACGACCGCGCCGCGTGACAGGACCTGCCGGGCCGCGGGTCAGCCGAGGCCGTCCCTGAGGAGCCGTTCCAGTTCGGGCGGCAGCGCCTCGTCGCAGAGGCGTTCGGGATGGCCGGGCGGCGGGCCGGTGAGTCCGTCGCCGGGTGGGTCGGGAGGCGGCGGGGGGCTCCACAGGAGCCCGAAGCGGATGACGGCCTGTCCCAGGGCGGCCAGACGGCGGACGAGCAGCAGACGCATGCGGCGACCCTGACGCCCCCGCCCAAAGCGCGGCCAAAGCGGGCCCCGTCCCGCTCCGGCGCGCGTTACGCCGGTCGCCCGGCCTACGTACGTACTTCCTCCGATGCGTGGACACCTGTGCGAACTGCAGAGTTGATGCAGATCGAAGCGAAAGCTTGTTCCCGCTATCGCGCGAGGTGTCGATGCGCTACGAGTTGCTGGGCCCGCTCCGGGTCACGAACGGTGGGGAGACCTTCTCCCTCAGCGCCCCCAAGATGGAGATGACGCTGGCCACGCTGCTCCTGGGGGCCGGCCGGGTCACCACCAAGGACCAGCTGGCCACCGAGCTGTGGGGCTCGTGTCCGCCGAGGCGGGCGTCCGCGGCCGTACACGTCTACCTGTCCCAGTTGCGCAAGTTCCTCGTGTCCGCGGGGGACGCGGAAGGCCGGGCCATCAGCACCAAGCCGTCCGGCTACGTGCTGCACCTGGACGGCGCCGCCTACGACGTCGCCGAGTTCCAGGAGCTCGTGCGCGGCGGACGCCACCACCTGGACGCGGGCCGCCACGAGGCCGCCCTGGAGGCCTTCGAACTGGCGCTCCTGCTGCTGCAACGGCTGGACTGCCTGGAGCTGTCCGTCGAGGCACGCACCGCGCTCGGCCGGCACCGGGAGGTGATCAGCCTGCTCGACGGGCTGATCGCGCAGTACCCGCTGCGCGAGTCCTTCTACCGGCAGCTGATGCTGGTCCTCTACCGCGCCGAGCGCCAGGCGGAGGCACTGCGGGTGTACCGCAAGGCGCAGCAGGTGCTGCGGGCCGAACTCGGCCTCGAGCCGTGCCGCTCCCTCAGACGGCTGCACCAGGCGATCCTGACCTCCGACCGGGTCCTCGACCTGCCCCTGGCGAGCTGATGGCGGCCGACCCGCGGGACCTGTGGCTGCGGCGCTTCCACCCGGCCCACGCCACCGCCCCGGAAGTCGTCTGCTTCCCCCACGCGGGGGGCTCGGCGGCCTACTGGCACCGGCTGTCGTCCGTCCTCGCCCCGGAGGCCGGGGTGTCGGCCGTGCAGTACCCGGGGCGCCACGACCGCCACCGCGAGCCCCCGGCCGCCGACCTGCACACGCTCGCCGACCACGTCGCCGAGGTCCTGGGCCGCGCCGACCGGCCCAGGGTCCTGCTGGGACACAGCATGGGCGCCTCGCTGGCGTACGAGGTGGCGGTGCGGCTCGCAGCGCGGGGGCACGGCGAGCCGTCCGCCCTGATCGTCTCGGGGCGGCGGGCGCCCTCCTGCGCGGCGCCGGGACAGGACCGGCTGTCGGACGACGCCGCGCTGGTGGCCAAGGTGCGCTCCCTGGGCGGCACCGCCGCGGAGGTGCTGCGCGACCCGGACATGCTGGAGCTGATGCTGCCCGTGCTGCGCGGGGACTACCGGGCCCTGGCGGCGTACACGCCCAGCGGCGGGCCCCCGCTGCGCTGCCCGGTGCTGGTCCTGGCCGGTGACCGGGACGGCGAGGCGTCCGTCGAGGAGGTCCGGGCGTGGCGGCACCGCACGTCGGGGGAGTTCCGCCTGCGCGTGTTCGCGGGTGGTCACTTCTTCCTCACGGAACACCTGGACGCCGTCGCCCGACTGGTACGGGGGACGCTGCCGGGGACGGTCCCACCGGCGCCCGCCGGTGGGGCGCCGGCCGGCCGCTCATCCGGCCAGGGCCAGCAACCGGGCCAGCTCCGCACGTGAGTTGACGCCCAGCTTGCTGTAGATGCGGGTCAGGTGGGCGTCCACCGTGCGAGGACTCACGCGCAACTTCTCCGCTATCTCCCGGGACTTGCGGCCCTCGCCGGCGAGGGCCGCCACCTCCCGCTCCCGCAGGGTGAGTTCGGTCAGCGCCTGCTCGGGCCGGCCGCCCGCCGCGCGGTGCGCGGCGCGTGCCAGCTCCTTCGCCCGCGCCCCCGACGGGCTGTTGACGACGAACAGCTCGAGGGCGCCGCGGTAGCAGCGAGCGGCCTCCTCCCGCATGCCGCGCGCCGCAGCCGCGTGACCGCTCGCCAGCAGGGCGTGCCCCTGCTGCTCGGGAAGACCCACCGCCGAGGCCGCCTCGGCGGCGCGGTCGGCCCATTCCTGGACGTCGGCGGCGTCGACGCCGCTCTGCGCCCCGGCGGCCGCCAGCAGTTCGTACCCGCGCGCGGCGAGCACGGCGACCGGCTCGGAGACCCGCCAGGCCTCCCGGCGGGGCAGCAGCAGTGCCAGCGCGGCGGCCCCGTCGCCCGCCGCGAGCAGCGACTCGGCGATCAGCAGCGCGCTCAGCGGGGTGCGCGGCGCCGTCGCCGGCCCCCCGCCGGCCGGGTGCGCGGGCGGCGCGGCCGGCGGCTGTCCCAGCTGGGCCCAGGCGGCCGCCGTGATCGCGTCGGACAGATCGACGTGGTCGGTGCGGCCGGCGGCCTCGGCCACCGCCCGGCCCTCCTGGGCGGTGCTCAGCGCGTCCGCCAGGTGACCGGCCTGGTGGTGCACGTAGGCCAGGGTGTCGAGCAGCGGCGGAAGCAGATGCGCGTCGCCGCGCTCCCGCACGGCCGACAGGGCACGCTCGCCGTGCCCGCACGCCGGCCCGTACCAGCCCATCAGCGCCTCGGCCCAGCTCAGCATGAGCAGGTACACCGACTCCTGCTCGTCGGCGGGCTGCCCGTCGTCGAGGTCGTCGAGCGTCTGGCCGGCCGAGTAGAGCGCCATCTCCGCGGTGCGGGTGTCACCGGTGAGGACCGCGCACATGCCGCGCAGCACCAGCGCGCCCGCCGCGGTCATCGCGTCGGCCTCCGCGGTCTGCCGCACCAGCGCCTCCGCGTCGGCCCGCGCGGGCACCCGGCCCGCCAGCACCTTCACCACGCGCTGCTGGACGTGCAGCAGCGCCAGGGCGCCGGAGGCCGGCGCCGGCGTCGAGTCCAGCTCCGCGCCGATCAGGGACCGCGCCTCCTCGTCCAGGCCGAGCGAGGCCAGGACCGCCGACAGCAGGACCACCGCGGACACCCGGTCCCGTGTGCCGGCCCGGCCGGTGAGGGCGGGCGCCGCCAGCAGCTCACGGACCAGGAGCCGCACCCCGTCGGCGTCCCCGGACGCGGTGAGCGCCTGGACGACCGGACGCCACAGCTCGGCCCCCAGGAGCGCCCCGCCCGTCGCCCGCGGGGCGGTGCGGTGCAGGCGGATCGCCGCGGTGAGCCAGCGCGCGGCGTCGGCCGGCCGGCCCCGGTGCAGCTCGGCCCGCGCCGCGGAGGCGAGCACCCGCAGGTCCGACGGCTCCGGGACGCTCCCGGAACGGGCGACGTGCGGGGCGAGTTCGGTGGCCGAGGCGCCGGCCTCGGCGTACCACCGCCGGGCCCGGCGGTGGGCGCCGGTCCGCCAGCAGGCGTCCGTCGCCGCGTACAGGCACTCGCGCAGGAGCGGGTGGCGGAACGTCAGCCGGCCGGTGGCCGCGGGACGCACCAGGTCGCGACGGCGCAGTTCCCCCAGCGCGGCGCAGGCCCGGTCCCGGTCCAGCCCGGCGACCGCGGCCACCGAGTCGACGTCGAAGGCGTCGCCCAGCACGGCCGCCGCGTCGGCCGCGGTGCGCACCGGCTCCTCCAGATGCGTCGTCTCGGCCAGCAGCCGGGCCGCGAAGCCGCCCCGGGCGAAGACCTCCGGGGCGTCGTCCGCGCGATCCGCGGACGCGAGCATCGCCAGGTGGAGCGGGACGCCCCGGCTCTCCTCGTGCAGCCGGACCGTGGCGGGGGCGGTGACCGGCGCGCCCAGCAGCCGCCCGGTCTGCTCCAAGGACAGCGCGGGCAGCTCCACGACGTCCGCCGTGCCCTGCTCGGCACCGTGCCGCAGGACGGCGGACAGCTCCACCGGCGACTGCCGGGGCCGGTGCGCGACGACGAGGGCGAGCCCCCCGTCGACGGGCCAGCGCACCAGCATGTCGAGCAGGGCCACCGAGGCGGGGTCGGCCCAGTGGCAGTCGTCCAGCATCAGCAGCAGGCCCCCCGGCGCGCCGGACAGGCACGCGCCGATCCGGTGACGCAGCTCGGTGTAGTGCAGGCAGCGCTGCGTGAAGTCGGCCGTGCCGCCCGCGGAGGGGTCCTCGGCCAGGGCCCGGACGAGGGCCGCCGCCTGCGGGAGGCGCGCACCGGGCCCGTCCTGCGCGGGCCAGGCGGTCAGGGCCTGCGTGAAGGGGTGGAAGCGGACCGTCCTCCCCGCCTCGGTGCAGTGGCCCCGCAGGACCGTCAGCCCCTTGCGTCTGGCCCGGTGCGCGAGGGCGGCGAGCAGCCGGGTCTTGCCCGCTCCCGGGTCGCCCGCCAGCTCGACGGCGCGGCCTCCCCCCGCGGCGGCCGCGTCCACGGCGCGCAGCAACCGGTCCAGTTCCTCGGTACGGACGGTGCCGGGTTCGGCGGTTTCCACAGCGGCGACGCTCATCCCTCACGTTCCTTCCCCGTGGTGCGTGACTCCTGCGTGCCGTTCCCCTCGGCCGCTCGCGGACGACGGCCGGGCCTCAGCCTAGAAGAGCCGCGGACGGGCCGACGGGTGTGTAACACAAGCTTCACGACGGTGGCGGGCGGCGCACCCGCGAGGGCCGCGGGAGCCTTAGGCGTGCTTTAGAGGCCCGCCCGAACCTGGTGCTCCGCCGACGGCGTCCGCGTGCCGGGACGCCGGCGTCCGCGACCGAACGAGGAGCTGCCCGTGTCCGTCACCCAGGACGTGCCCGCTCTGCGCCCGCCCCGGCCCTCCCCGCCGGCCTGGCTCCCCACCGTGCTGCGGATCCCCCTCGGCGACCTCACCGAGATCGGCGTCGACCTGGCCGGGGGAGAGCTGACGGTACGGCAGCTGGACCTGGTGGTGGGCGCGGGAGAGCACCCGCTGCGGCTGGTGCGCGAGTTCCGCGGTCCGCGCCGCGGCGAGGAGGGGTTCGGCCCGGGCTGGGCCTTCACCGCCGGGCAGGGGGTGCGGCAGGAGCGCACCGACCGGGCCGTGCGGCTCGTCGACGCACGGGGCCGGGGCACCGTGCTGCACCGCGACGACGCCAACGGGCGCCTCGTCCGCCTGACCGACCCGCTCGGCCGGCACGTCGCCTCGTACCACTACGACTCCGCGGGGACCCTGGTGCGCTCGCGCCACCGGGCGGGACCCGTCACCGACTTCGGGTGGGACGCCGAGGGCCGGCTGGTGCGGCTCACGGCGGACGGGGAGACGCTGCGCTTCTCCTACGACGGCGGCCACGCGGTCGGGCAGATCGACTGGAGCGGGCCGCACCGCCCGGCGCGGATCGAGCTCGCCTACGCCGACGGCCGCACCACCGTCCGCGGCCCAGGTCCCGGACACAGCGTGCACACCTTCGACGCGCTCGGCAGGCCGGTGGCACTGACCGGCCCGCTCGGCCACGAGACGCGCCAGGACTGGGACGACGGCGGACGCCCCGTCAGCTACGTCGACCCGCTCGGGGCCGTCCTCACCCGCACCTACGACGAGCAGGGCCGCCCGACCGGCCTCGTCCTGCCGACCTCCGGCCGTTCGCACGTCGGCTACGGCGACCCGGCGCACCCCGCGCTGCCCACCGTGCTGCGTGACCCGGCGGGCAACGAACTGCTGCTGCGGTACGACGCCCGGGGCCGGCTCGCCGAGGCAAGGACACCCGACCGGGACGGCCCCCTGGAGAGCCGCACCTACCACCCCGGGCACGGCAGGATCGCCACCCGCACCGACGGCAACGGCGCCCGCACCGCCTTCGAGCACGACGCGCACGGCGACCTGACCGCGGTGGCGCCGCCCGCGCCGCTCGGCCGCACCGAGTTCCACCGCGACGCGCTGTCCCGGATCACCGGCGTGACCGACGGCAACGGCAGGCGCACCGGCTACCGGCACGACGCGGCGGGCCGGCTGACCGAGGTCGTCGACGAGGACTCCGGGCGGCCGCTGCTCACCCTCGCCCGCGACGCGTTCGGCCGCGTGGTCCGCAAGACGGGACCCGGCTGGGCGTACGACTTCCGCTGGACGGCCACCCCCGCCGGCAGCCGGCTCGTGACGGCGGTGCGCACGGCCGGCGACGAGCGCGAGGAGATCGGCGCCACCCACGACGCGGCGGGCTCCCTCACCTCGGTGACCTCCCCCGGCGGCACCACCCGGTACGTCCTGGACGCGGCGGGCCGCCCGGAGAGCGTCGTCACCCCCTCGGGCAGGACCGCCCGGCTCCACCACGACGCGGCCGGCCGCCTGACCGGCGTGGACTTCGGGCGCGGGTCCCAGACGATCCGGTACGACGGCGCGGGGCGCAGGACCGGCCTCACGGTCTCCGACGCGTCCGGGCGCACCGTGCTGAGCGAGGAGTACGGCTACGACTCCGGCAGCGGCGCCGACAGCGACGTGCTGCGGTGCACCGTCGCCGACGGCGAGTTCACCGGCTACGCCTACGACGGGCTCAAGCGGCTGGCGCGCGCCGGGGGCACCGAGTACGGCTACGACGCCGCACACCACCTGGTGCGCCTCGGCGAGGTCCGCTTCACCCTCAACCCCGCCGGCCAGGTCACCCGCTTCGGCGGGACGGAGTTCGCCTACGACGGCGCCGGCAACTTCACCGAGGAGACCAACCCCACCGGCTCCTTCACCTACAGCCCCACCCACCAGACACTGACCGGGGTCTTCGGCGGCCGGCAGGTGGTGGACATCGCCTACGACGAGCTGGGGCAGGAGACGCCCCGCCGGATCACCGAGACCACCGTCGAGGGCGACACCGTCACCCACGTGCTGACGCACAGCCCGCTGGGCGTCCTGCGCGTCACCGACGACGGCGTGCCCACGGACTTCGTGCGCACGCCCGACGGCGCCCTCCTCGCCGTGGAGACGGCCGACGGACGGCACTACTGGGCCGTCACCGACCAGCGGGGATCGGTGCTGGCGCTGCTGGACGAGGAGGGCGCGCTCGCCGCCCGGTACCGGTACACGCCGCACGGCGCCGTCACCGCGTCCGGTCCGGCCGCCGCCGTCAACCCGTTCCGCTACCGGGGCGCCTACCAGCTGCTGCGCAGCGCCCACGTGCTCGACCACCACCTGTACAACGGCTACTGGGGCCGCTTCACCCAGCCCGACCCGACGGGCCGCCAGTACGCCCCGTACACCTTCGCCGACAACGACCCGCTCAACAGCGGGACATGGACCCGGCACGACTTCTGGTCCGTCCTCGCCCGGCCCCACGAGCCGGCCGCGCAGGTGTTCCTGCCCGCCCCGCCGGGCCCCGGCGAGGACGCCGCGGCCGTGTTCACCGGAGCCGGGGCGACGCCCGACGCGATGCCGCTGATCGCCGGCCCCGCGCCGTCCCTGACCGTCCACCACCCCTGAAGCCCCTCACCCGAAGCCACCTCACCCGAAGCACCCGAAACCCCACCACCCGCGAGAGGACCGACATGGCTGACCAGATCGTGCTGCGCGTGCCCAAGGAGATCGTCGTCAAGGTGGTCGACGACGTGGACGTCGCCGACCCGCGGACCGGGCAGACCGGCACCTTCGACGACGAGCTCTACGACGAGACAGGCCGGCAGATCGGCACCTCGCACGGCTCGTTCCGCATCACCTACGTACGCCCCGGCGACGGCGGCCTGATGACGTACTACACCGAGGACATCACCCTCGAGGACGGCACCATCCACGCCGAGGGCTGGGCCGACTTCAACGACGTCCGCACCAGCGAGTGGGTGTACTACCCCGCCACCGGAACCTCCGGCCGCTACGCCGGCCTGACCGGCTTCCGCACCTGGCGCATGACCGGGGTCCGCGCCTCCGCCGAGGCCCGGATCCTGCTGTCCGACTGATCCCGCCGTCCGACCGTCCGACCGTCCGACTGAGCGACGACCGCGACGACCACGCACAGAGAGGTCCCACGATGACCGGTCGGGACGTGTACATCCGTTCGGCGGCCTCGGCGCTGCCGGGTCCGCCCGTGGACAACGCCGCCCTGGCCCGGCGCCTGGGCATGGACGCGCTGTGGGAGCAGTGGGTCGACGTGTTCATCGGCACCGCCTCCCGCCACCTCGCCCTCGACCTGGAGTCCGGCGAGGTCACCGGCACCCTGGCGGAGCTCGCCGCCGAAGCCGGCCGGTCCGCGCTGGCCGCCGCGGGGACCGGACCCCAGGAGGTGGACGCGGTGGTGCTGGCCACCGCGACACCGGACCGGCTCATGCCGGCCACCGTCAACATCGCCGCCGACCTGCTGGGCATCGACGGGGTGCGCACCTTCCAGCTCCAGTCCGGCTGTTCCGGCGCCGTGCAGGCACTGGACCTGGCACACCAGCTGCTGGTCAGCGGGTCCGCCGAGACGGTCCTGGTGCTGGGCGGCGACGTGATCGCCCGGTTCTTCGACGTCGAACGCGACCTGCGCACGGCGGCCCCGGCCGAGCTCGTCAACTACGTCCTGTTCGGCGACGCGGCCGGAGCCGCGGTCCTGAGCACCCGGCCCGCGCCCGGCGCCGCCCTGCTGCGCCAGGTGTTCACCCGCCTGGTGGGGCTGGGCCGCGAGCCGGGAGCCGTCCTGGAGTGGTTCGGGCCCGCCGACCGCGACACGGAGCGGCCCGCGGCCACCGAGGACTACAAGGCGATCGAGAAGCACGTGCCGGAGATGACCGAGGAGGTGCTGACGGAGCTGCTCGACGCGGCCGGCTGGGCCCCGGAGGACGTCGACGTCCTGCTGCCGCCGCAGTTGTCGGGCCGCATGACCGGCCTGATCACCGAACGGCTCGCCCTGCCCCGGGCGGAGCCGGTCACCTGCGTCGACCGGGTCGGCAACTGCGGCAACGCCATCGTCTTCCTCCAGCTGGAACGCGCCCTGGCCGGCGCCCTCGGCCCGGGGCGGCGCGCGGTGGGCGTGTCCATCGAGTCCAGCAAGTGGATCAAGGCCGGCTTCGCCCTGGAAGGACGCTGACGACGTGGGCGACGACCTGAGCGAACTCACCCGTCTGCACCGGGACGGCAGCCTGGCCGCCCACTACCCGCGGGTGCGCGCCCTGCTGGCGGAACTCACCGGCGACCCCCTCGCCAGGGCCGGCCGGCTGCTCGCCCGGCTCGACCCCGACGACGTCCTGGCCGCGCACCCCGGCACCCCGGCCCCGCTCCTGGCGCTGACCGGGCACGGCACCCTCACCGGCGCGGTGCCCGCCCTCACCGCGGAGCTGGCCCGGCACGGGCTGCTGGCCAGGGTCCGGCTCTCGCCCTTCGACAGCTGGGTCTTCGACCTGGCCGACCCGGCGAGCGACCTGTACGCTGCACGACCCGACCTGGTGCTGTGCCTCCTCGACGCGGCGACGGTCACCGACGACCTGCCGACCCCGTGGGGCGCCGACGACGTCGCACGCGTGCTCGAGGAGAAGCTGGCCCTGCTGGAACGCGCGGCCGAGGTGTGCGCGACGGCGGCCCCCGGCGCGACCCTGGTGCTCAACACCCTGCCGCTGCTCCCGGAGACGCCGGCCCAGCTGCTCGACCTGCGGGCACGGGCCCGGCTGGGCGCGCTGTGGCGGCGGGCCGAGGCGCGGCTGCTGGAGCTGCCCGACCGCCACCCGCACGTCGTGGTCGTCGACCTGCTTCCCCAGCTCGCCCGCGGGGTGGCCGCCGGCGACGTGCGGCAGAGCGTGTACGCGCGCGCCCACCTCTCCGACGGGCTGCTCGCCCGGTACGCCCGCGAGGTGGGCCACCTGGCACGCCTGTCCACGGGCGGCGGGAAGAAGGTGCTCGCCCTCGACCTGGACAACACGGTCTGGGGAGGCGTGCTCGGCGAGGTCGGCCCGGACGGCATCGAGACCGACGGCGGCTACCGGGGAGAGGCCTTCCGGCGCTTCCAGCTGGTGGTGCGGCAACTGGCGGCGCAGGGCGTCCTGGTCACCGCGGTCAGCAAGAACGACCTCGAACCGGTGGAGAAGACGCTGCGCGAACACCCCGGACTCGCCCTGCGCGAGGAGGACTTCGTGCGGATCAGGGCCAACTGGCGTCCCAAGCACGAGAACATCGCCGAGTTGGCCGACGAACTCAACCTGGGCGCCGACAGCTTCGTCTTCGTCGACGACAGCGCCTTCGAACGCGGGCTGGTGCGCCGCGAACTGCCGGGCGTCGCGGTGGTGGCGGTCGACGAGGAGCCGGCGCTGCACCCCGGGAGGCTGCTGGAGGACGGCTGGTTCGCGGCCCGGGAGCTGACCGACGAGGACCTGGTGCGGCCCGCCCGCTACCGCGAGGAACGCGACCGGCGGGACTTCCTGCACACCTTCGACTCCCTCGACGGCTACCTGCGGGAGCTGGACACCACGGTGACCGTCGCCCCGGCCGCACCCGGGGAGTACGCCCGGATCTCCCAGATCACCCTGCGCACCAACCAGTTCAACCTCACCACCCGGCGGCTCCAGCCCGCCGACGTGCGCGCCCTGGCCGCCGACCCGGCGGCGCTGGTGCTCGGCGTCCGCGCCGCGGACCGCTTCGGCGACCACGGGCTGGTCGGCGCCGTGCTGCTGCGGCAGGACGGCGAGGTGCTGCACGTCGACAACTTCCTGCTCAGCTGCCGGGTCTTCTCCCGCGGCATCGAGCAGACGGTGCTGCACGCGGTGCTGCGGCACGCACGTGACAGCGGGCTGCGGGAGGTGCGCGCCGCCTACCGCCGCACACCGAAGAACGGCAAGGTCGCCGACTTCTGCCCGCGCGGCGGCTTCACGGCCACCACGGTCACGGACGAGGAGACCCTCTTCCGCCACGACCTGGCCGAACTGCCCGAGCCCGCCGCACACATCCGTCTCACCGCGCGGTTCGGCCGCGCACCCGGCGAAGGGGACGCTCCGTGAAGACCGTCGAGGACTACGTCGAGCTGCTGCGCGACGAACTCGCCCTGCCCGTGACGGCCGAGGACCTCGGCCGCCCCCTGGACGCCGTCGCGGCCTGGGACTCGGTGCACCTGCTCACCCTGTGCACCCTGCTGGAACGGGAGACCGGACGGCCCCTGTCGCTGGCCGACGTCCTGGAGGCGCCCAGCCTGGAGGCCGTGTACCGGCTGGCGGTGGCGCCGTGAGCGGACCGGCGCCCGAGGTCCGGGAGGAGGCGCCGCCCCGGCAGCGGCGCCACACGTTGTTCTTCCTGGAGGTGATCCGCGACTTCTCGCCCGTCTTCCTCGACACCGAGGTCGACATGACCGGCGTCCTCGCCCACCGCGCGGCGGCCGCCCAGGAGGAGGACCGGCGCTACAGCACCGTCTCCTACGTGCTGCACGCCGCCGGCCGGGTCCTGGCCCGGCACCCCGACGCCAACGCCGCCGTCCGCGGCGGGCCCCGCAGGCCGCGCGTCGCCCGCTACCCCTTCGTCAACGGCAAGGTGGCGCTGGACAGCACCCTGGAGGGCCGGCGGGTGGTGCTCGGCGCCGTCGTCCCCGACGTGCACGAGGCCGGCCTGGACGAGATCCAGAGCCACCTGGACCGGGTACGGCAGGGCGATCCGGAGCGGCTGCCCGAGTTCGAGGGCATCCGGCGGCTGCACCGGCTGCCCTGGGCGGAGGCCCGCAAGCAGTTCCGGCACGCCGCCGACTCGCTGGCGCTGCGCCCCCACGTGACCGGCACCTTCGCGGTGACCTCGCTGGGGCACCGCGCGGTGGACGCCTTCCACTCGGTGGGCGGCACCACCACGACCTTCGGGGTGGGCCGGATCCTGGACCGCCCGGTGGTGCACGAGGGCCGGATCACGGTGGCCCCCGTGATGCGGCTGAGCCTGTCCTTCGACCACCGGGTCATCGACGGGGCCGAGGCGGCGGACGTGCTGACCGAGGTGAAGGAGGCGCTGGAGGGCGTATGAACGACATCGCCGAACTGAAGAACTTCGTCGTGGCGCACACCCGCTCGCAAGGACTGCCCGCCGCCTACTACGACCCGCTGCTGGCCCGGATCCGCGACGACGGCGACGGCACGCCCGGGTCCTGGGTGGGGGAGTGGTCGGCGGAGGCGGCCCGGCTGGAGGCGGAGGGCAAGCTCCTCGAGGCGAGCGTGCACCACAACATGGCGCGCTTCCCCTTCGTGGACGGGCCCGCCCGGCGCGCGGCACTCGAACGGTGCGTGGCCGCCTTCGACGCGTGGCGGCAGGGGTTCCCCGCGATCGAACGGCTCGACGTCGAGCTCCCCGAGGGCCGTGTCCGCTGCTGGACCACCGGACTGGACGCGGCCGACCCCAAGCCGCTGCTGGTCATGACCGGCGGCATCGTGTCCGTGAAGGAGCAGTGGGCGCCGGTGCTGCTCCAGCTCGGCGCCCTCGGCTTCGCCGGGGTGGTCACCGAGATGCCCGGCGTCGGGGAGAACACGCTCGCCTACCGGGCGGACAGCTGGCGCATGTACCCGGCGCTGCTCGATGCCGTCGGCGGGCGCGCCGAGGTCTCCCGCACCTACGCGCTGGCGCTCAGCTTCAGCGGCCACCTGGCGCTGCGGGCCGCGCTGCACGACACGCGGATCAGGGGGGTGGTGGGCGCCGGGATGCCGGTGCACGACTTCTTCACCGACGCCGACTGGCAGCGCACCGTGCCCCGGGTGACGACGGACACGCTGGCCCACCTGACGGGCGCGCCGTCCGAGGAGGTGTACGGCGTGCTCAAGGACTGGGCGCTGGCTCCGCGGGAGCTGGGTGCGCTGCGCGTCCCCGTCGCCCACGTCACCAGCCTGCGGGACGAGATCGTCCCGCCCTCGGACGCCGCGCTGCTGCGCGCGCACGTGCCGCGGGTGCGGCTGCTGGCCCACGACGACGTGCACGGCTCGCCGCGCTTCTTCGCGCAGACCCGGCTGTGGACGCTGCTGTCGGTGCTGCGGATGCGCGGCGGACACGCCGAACAGCGCCTGGCGCTCACCCGCGAGTTCGCCCGGCTGCGCTACGGCGGGGGACGGGCATGAGCGGGATGCTCGAGCTGGAGGGCGGCCCGCGGTGTCTGCGCAACGTGCTGGGGCGGTTCGCCACCGGCGTGGTGGCGGTCGCGGGCCGGGACCCGGCGAGCGGCCGGCGTGCGGCGCTGGTGGCCAACTCCTTCTGCTCGGTGTCCCTGGAGCCGCCCCTGGTGTCCTTCTGCGTCGCCCACACCAGCACCAGCTGGCCGCACATCCGGTCGGCGGGACTGCTGGCCGTCAGCATCCTGGGCGCCGGACAGCGGGAGGCGGCGACGCGGCTCGCGACGCCCGGCGGCGACAAGTTCACCGGGCTGCCCTGGCGGACCTCGCCGGGTGGCGCGCCCCTGCTCGACGGCGCGCTGGCCTGGCTGGAGTGCGCGGTGGAGGCGGAGCACCCGGCGGGCGACCACACCATCGTGGTGGCCCGCGTCGGCGCTCTGGACGCCCCGCACGACGGGGAGCCCCTGCTGTTCTTCCGCGGCGCCTTCGCACGTCTCGGCCACTGACCCGCCGTGCGCCGCGCCCGCTCAGTCCGAGGCGGAGGGCGCCGGCGCGCCCGGGGTCCCGAAGGCGCGCAGGAAGGTGTCCACGCCGGCGGAGACGATCTTCTCCACCTGCTCGGGGTCCAGCGGGCGGGTGCCCAGCGCGCTCAGCTCCGGCAGCCCGTCGTAGACCAGGGCGATGAACTGGTTGGCGGCCCGCTCGGGGTCCTCCACGCTCAGGTGCCCGGCGTTGGCGAGCCGGGCGAGGCGCCCGGCGAGGGCGTCGGTGAACTGGTCGGGACCGCTGGCGCGCACCTCGTCGAAGAGGTCGGGGAAGCGCACTGCCTCGGCGTACAGCAGCCGGCGCACCGCCTCGGACTGCTCGTCGCAGTAGCAGTCGACGAGCTTGTGGGCCACCTCCCGCAGGCCCGGACGCAGCCGGTCCGGGTCGTTCGGGAAGGCCTCCAGGACCTGCAGCGTCTTGGCGTTCGACCGGGCGGCGGTCTCCGTCATCACGTACCGGAACAGGTTCTCCTTGGACCCCAGGTGGTTGTAGATCGTCGGCTTCGCGACCCCCGCCTCGGTGGCGATCATGTCGAGGCTCGCCTGGGTGTAGCCGACCTGGGAGAAGACCCGCAGGGCGGCCTCCACGATCGCGCGCCGCTTGTCCATGCGGCCTCGGTCCGCCGGGGCCGAACGGGTCTTCGGGTTCTTGGGGGCCTCGCCAACGCTCATGACGCCATGCTACCGTCCCAGCCATGAAATTGAACTACCCAGTTAAAATCGATGGTGGAGTCGGTACAAAGGAGTTGCCGTGTCTGTAACGAACGCGGAAGGCGGGCCCGCGCGGCTCGACCGCGCCCTGCTCACGGTCGTCGGCGTCATGGTGCTCGGCGGGATGATGTCCTACCTGGACGCGACGATCGTCAACGTCGGCATCAGCACCCTGGGCGGCGAGTTCCGGGCCTCGCTGGCCACCATCGAATGGGTCACCACCGGCTATTTGCTGGCCGTCGCCCTGGCCATCCCGCTCGCCGGCTGGGCCGTGGTGCGCTTCGGCGCCAAGCGGATGTGGCTGCTGGGCCTGAGCGTCTTCCTCGCCGGATCCGTGCTCTGCGCGTTCGCCTGGAACGCGGAGTCCCTGATCGCCTTCCGGGTCCTGCAGGGCTTCGGCGGCGGCATGGTCGACCCGATCATGATGACCGTGGTGGCCACCGCCGCCGGCCCCGAGCGCATGGGCCGGGTGATGGGCCTGATCTCGGTGCCGATCACCCTCGGTCCCGTCGTCGGACCGATCATCGGCGGACTGCTCCTGGACAACCTCTCCTGGGAATGGATGTTCCTGGTCAACATCCCGTTCGCGCTCGCCGCGATCGTGCTCGCGCTCCGCGTCCTGCCCGCCGACCCGCCGCGCGGCGACACCTCCGCCCCGCTGGACTTCGTCGGCGTGTTCCTGCTGCCACCCGGATTCGCCGCACTCGTGTACGCCCTGTCCCAGGCCGGCGCCCACGGCTTCGGCAGCACCAAGGTGATCGCCGGACTCGTCGTCGGCGTCGCGCTGTTCCTCGCCTACGGCGTGCACGCGCTGCGCACCCGGGGCACCCCGCTGCTGGACCTCAGGCTCTTCGCGAGCAAGGGGTTCTCGGCGAGCGTGACCACCATGTTCCTGCTCGGCGGCGGCCTGTTCGCCCTGCTGTTCCTGCTGCCGCTGTACTACCAGCAGGTCCACGACCACAGCGTGCTGCGCTCGGGCCTGCTGCTCGCGCCGCTGGGCCTGGGCACCCTGATCGGCATGCCCGTCGCGGGCAACCTGGCCGACAAGTACGGCGCCCGGCGGCTCGTCCCGGCCGGCGCCGCGCTGATCGGGGCCGGCGCGCTCGTCTTCACCCAGGCCGACGCGGGCACCTCACAGATCGCGCTCACCGCCGCCCAGCTCGCGGCCGGCTTCGGCATGGGCCTGGTCGGCGCGCCCACCATGGGCTCGGTGTACCGCACCGTGCCGGGCGAGGCGGTGGCCGGAGCCACCGGCGCGGTCTTCATCCTCAACCAGATCGGCGCCTCGCTCGGCATCGCCGTCGTGGCCCTCATCCTCCAGGGCGGCGGCGCGCACCGCACACCGACGGCCGACTCGTTCGCCGACGCGTTCTGGTGGCCGGTCGCCGCGGCGGTCGTCGTGTTCGTGGCCGGCCTGCTGCTCCCCGGCCGGCCCGCCCCCGCGCCCGCCGCCGAGGACCCCGCACCCGCCCGATCCGTCGCCGACCCCGCCTGACCCGGCGGCGCCCCACCCGTCCGCACCCGTGTGCCGGACCTCTCCCGGGGGTGCGCGCCGTCCGCCCTCCCCGGCGGCGGCGCGCACCCTCCCCTCCTCCGTCTCCCACCCAAGGACCGGCCATGACCACCGCCCCCGGCATACCCCTGTCCGTCCTCGACGTGGTGCCCGTCTTCGAGGACGGCTCCGCGACCGCCGCACTGCACGACACCGTGGCACTGGCCCCGCGCGTGGAGGCCCTCGGCTACCTGCGCTACTGGGTCGCCGAACACCACAACACGCCCAGCCTCGCCACCTCCGCCCCCGGCATCCTCGCGGGCCGGCTCGCCGCCGCCACCAGCACCCTGCGCGTCGGCTCCGGCGGCGTCCTGCTGCCCAACCACGCCCCGCTGGTGGTGGCCGAACAGTTCGGCACCCTGGAGGCGCTGCACCCCGGGCGCGTCGACCTGGGCCTCGGACGCGCCCCCGGAACCGACCCGTTCACCGCGCGGGCCCTGCGCCGCTCCTCGCACGGCGAGGACTTCCTCGCCCAGATCGAGGAACTCGACGGCTACTTCGCCCCCGCCGACCCCGCCGACGGCATCGTCGCCGTCCCCGCCGCGGACGGCCGGCCGCAGCTGTGGATGCTCGGCTCCAGCCCGGCCAGCGCGGAAGCCGCCGCCGCGCTCGGCCTGCCGTACGCCTTCGCGCACCAGATCGCCCCGCACGCCTCCGCCGCCGCCCTCGCCCGCTACCGCGAGGCGTTCCGGCCCTCCCCGTACCTGGACCGGCCCCGCACCCTGATCTCCGTCCTGACGACCGTCGCCGACAGCGACGAAGCCGCCCGGACCACGGCCGCGCCCTACCTGCTCGGCAAGATCCAGATGCGCACCCGGCCCCGCTTCGACGCGTTCCCCACCCCGCGGGCCGCCGCCGACCACCCCTGGAGCCCCGCCGAACTGCGGTTCCTGGACGACCTGGTGGAACCCCAGCTGATCGGCTCCCCGCACACCGTGCGCACCGGGCTGGCCGCCCTGGTGGAAGCCACCGGCACCGACGAGGTGATGGCGCTGACCGTCGTCCACGGGCAGGACGAACGCCTGCGCTCCTTCGAACTGCTCGCCGAGGCGGCCGCGGACGTCCCCACGGGCACCGCCGGGAACGCCGCGGCCCGGCGGTGACCCCAGGGCCGCCGAGGGGCGCGTTCCGGCCGACGGGACGCGCCCGGCGTCGACTTCAGGCCGACTTTAGACGCATGCCGAGAGTGGACACCGTCCCGCACCCCCGGCTTCCCGGAGTACCTATGCCACCGCGCCGCACCGTCCACGCAGCCGCCCTGCTGTCCGCCTTCGTGCTCGCCGCGGTGACGGCCTGTTCCACCGACGGCGCCTCGGACACCCCGGCGGCGGGCGCGCCGCGCTCCGGAGGATCCCTCGTCTACGCCGGCGAGCAGGAACCCGACTGCTGGGACCCGCACACCAGTGCCCAGGACGTCACCGCCTTCGTGCAGCGCCCCGTCTTCGACTCGCTGGTGTACCAGACGCCCGACGGCGAACTCGAGCCCTGGCTCGCGGAGAAGTGGACCGTCGGCGACGGCGGGAAGAGCTACCTGTTCACCCTGCGCGAGGGCGTGACCTTCACCGACGGCACCGCGCTGGACGCCGCCGCCGTGAAGGCCAACTTCGACCACATCACCGCCAGGAAGACCCAGTCGCAGTACGCCGCCGGCCTCCTGGGCCCCTACAAGGGCGTCACCGTCCGCGACGAGCGGACCGTCGAGATCCGCTTCAGCCGCCCCTACGCGCCCTTCCTCCAGGCGGCCAGCACCACCTACCTCGGCATCCAGTCCCCGAAGGCGCTCGAGAAGGGCGCCGACCAGCTGTGCGCCGGCACCGCCTCGGTGGGCTCCGGACCCTTCAAGGCGAAGTCCTACGTACGCGGCCAGCAGCGCGCCTACACCCGCAACCCCGACTACCGGTGGGCGCCCGCGGGAGCCGGGCACAGCGGCCCCGCCCGGCTGTCCTCCTTCACGATCCGCTTCATGACCGAGGACGCCACCCGCGTCGGCGCCCTCACCTCCCGTCAGGTCGACGCGGCCGCCGCCCTCCCGGCCCAGCAGATCGCCACCGTGCGGCGCGACGAGAGGCTCGACGTCGTCTCCCAGGCCGTACCGGGCGCGGTCGACGCCTTCTACCTCAACACCAAGGGCGCGCTCTTCTCCGACGTCCGGGTGCGCCGCGCGTTCCGCCACGCCATCGACCTGGACACGGTGGTCGACTCCGTCTTCCAGGGCACGGCGACCCGCGCCCACAGCACCCTCTCGCCGACCACGCCGCACAGCTACGACGCCACCCTGGAGAAGCAGGAGTCCTACGACCCCGACCGCGCCGCCCGGCTCCTCGACGAGGCGGGCTGGACCGGCCGCGACGCCCAGGGGTACCGGACGAAGAAGGGCCGCGTCCTCACCGTCGTCGCCCCCGTCTACGGCAAGCCGAGCGTCTTCTCGCAGGCCGTGCAGGGCGACCTGAAGAAGGCCGGCATCAAGCTCGACCTCGCCGCCTCCACGGACGCCACCGAGGTCTCCTCCCGCCTCGACGAGGGCCGCTACGACGTCGTCGAGATGTCCTGGGCACGCTCCGACGGCGACATCCTCAGCCACTTCTTCCGCTCCACCGAGTCCTCCGCGGGCGGCGGCCACAACTTCTCCCGCCTCGACGACCCCCAGGTCGACCAGTGGCTGGACGAGGCCCAGCGCGCCCACGACCCCGAGGTGCGCGCCGCCGCCTACGCGAAGGTGCAGCGCCGCACCCTCGACCAGGCGGTCGTCGTCCCGGCGTACGTCGAGCAGTCCACGGTGGGAGTCGCCGAGCGCGTCCACGGGCTGCGCCTGAGCACCTCCGCCTGGCCCGAGTTCTACCCCGCCTGGGTGGAGGACGGCCGATGATCCTCCTGCGCCGCGTCGGCGCCCGCCTGGGCGCCGCGCTGCTGGTCGTGTGGGGCGCGGCCACCTGCGCCTTCCTCGTCCTGCAGCTGGTGCCCGGCGACCCCGTGCACGCCGTCGTCGGCTCCAACGCCCTGGTCTCCGCCGAGCAGCGGGAGGAGATCCGGCACCACTACGGCCTGGACCGCCCGCTGCCGGTCCAGTACCTCGCCTACCTCGGACGGCTGCTCGGCGGCGACCTGGGCGACTCCTACCAGCTGCAGCAGCCGGTCGCGCAGGCCCTGGCGCAGCAGCTGCGGCCGACCGTGGAACTCGCCGTGGGCGCCACGCTGGTCGCCGCCGTCCTCGCCCTCGCGGTGACCGTGGCCACCTCGGGCCGGGCCCACTGGCCGCGCCGCCTGTCGGGCGCGGTGGAACTGGTCCTCGTCTCCACCCCGTCGTTCTGGCTGGGCATCGTGCTGCTGACGTTCTTCTCGTTCCGGCTGGGCTGGCTGCCGGTGTCCGACGCCGGAGGCGTCGCCTCGCTCGTCCTGCCGGTCCTCACCCTGGCGCTGCCCATCGCCGCCGTCCTGGTCCAGGTGATGCGCGAGGGACTCCTCGACGCGCTGCGCGGACCGTTCGTCCTCACCGCCCGGGCCCGGGGGCTCACCGAGCCCGCGGTGCGCTCCCGCCACGCCCTGCGGCACGCGGCGCTCCCCGCGCTGACGCTCGCCGGCTGGTTCACCGGAACCCTGCTGGGCGGCGCGGTCGTGGTGGAGAACGTCTTCGCCCGCCCCGGCATCGGCCGGATCACCCTCCAGGCCGTCAGCGGCCGTGACCTCCCCCTCGTCCAGGGCGTGGTGACCCTGTCCGCCGTGGTGTTCGTCGCCGTCAGCGCCCTGGTGGAACTGCTCGCGGCGGCAGTGGACCCGCGGCTGCGACCCGCCACGGGGGTGCCCGCCGCATGACGTCCCCGCCCTCGCTCCCACCCGCGCCCGCGCCGCGCTCCGTGCGCAGGCCCCGCCGGGGGGCCACCGCCCGCACGGCGGCGCTGCCGCCGCCGACGGTCCTGCTCAGCGCCCTCGTCCTCACGCTGTTCCTGGCCGCCGCGTTCGCCCCGGGCCTGTTCGCCACGGCCGGCGCCACCGACACCGACCCGCTGCACACGCTCCAGGCGCCCGGCTCCGCCCACTGGTTCGGCACCGACCAGCTGGGGCGCGACGTCTTCTCCCGGGTCGTCCACGGCACCCGCCACTCGCTGGCCATCGGCGCCGCGGCCACCGGAGCGGGCGCCGCGCTGGCCGTGGTCTGGGGCCTGGCCGCCGCCCTGTCGGGACGGCTCGGCGACGCCCTGCTCATGCGGACGGCCGACGCCCTGCTCGCGCTGCCCGGCCTGCTGCTGGCGCTGCTCGTCATGCTCGTCACCGGCAAGGGGGTCACCGGCGCCACCATCGCCGTCGCGGTCGGCACCGCGCCCGGCCTCGCCCAGGTGGTGCGCACCCAGGCGCTCGTCGTGCGCCGCTCCGGATACGTCGAGGCGGCCGTCGGGCTCGGCGTGCCGCGCCCGCTGGTCGTGCTGCGGCACGTCCTGCCGAACACCCTCGGCCCGCTGCTGGTGCTGGCCACCGTCACCCTCGGCGCGTCCATCTCCACCGGCGCCGCACTGAGCTACCTCGGCCTCGGCGCCCAGCCGCCCACCCCGGAATGGGGCGCCATGCTCACCGAGGGCCAGGGCTTCCTCGAACAGGCCTGGTGGATCGCCCTGTTCCCCGGCCTGATGCTCGTCGCCACCGTCCTCACGGTCACCGTCCTGGGCCGCTGGGCCCAGGACCGCACGGAACGGCGTGCCGCCTCATGACAGTCCTCACCCCGCGGGAGACCACGCCCGCCCCGCTGATCGACGTGGCGGACCTGGACGTCCGCTTCGGCAGCGGACCCCGCCAGGTGCACGCCGTACGCGGGGCACGGCTCACGCTGTCCGCCGGCCGCTGCCTCGCCCTGGTCGGCGAATCCGGATCCGGCAAGAGCGCGCTCGCCCGAGCCCTGCTCGGGCTGGCCGGCCCCACCGCCGAGGTCCTGGCCGGGCGGCTGCGGCTGTTCGGGCAGGACGCGACGGCGTTCGGACCCCGCGAATGGCGCGCGGTGCGCGGCCGCCGCATCGGCCTGGTCGCCCAGGACGCCCTCGTCGCGCTCGACCCGCTGCGCCCCGTCGGCAAGGAGATCGCCGAACCCCTGCTCACCCACCGGACCGTGCCGCGCCGCGCCGTCCCCGCGAGGGTCGTGGAACTCCTGGAGCGGGTCGGGGTGCCCGAACCGGCGGAGCGGGCCCGCTCCTACGTCCACCAGCTGTCCGGCGGACTGCGCCAGCGCGCGCTCATCGCCTCCGCGCTCGCCGCGGAACCCGGCGTGCTGATCGCCGACGAGCCGACCACCGCGCTCGACGCGGCCGTGCAGGCACGCGTCCTCGACCTGCTGGGCGAGCTCACCCGGGCCGGGACCGGTCTGCTGCTCATCAGCCACGACCTGGCCGTCGTCGAGGCGCTCGCCGACGACGTGGCCGTGATGCGGGCCGGCCGGATCGTGGAGCACGGACCCACCCGAGAGGTGCTGGACAGCCCCCGGCACGCGTCCACCAGGGCCCTGCTCGACGCCGTCCCCGGCACCCGGCCCCGCACCCAGGCGCCGCCCCCGCCCGACGGGGCGCCGGTGCTGGAGGCCGACGGCCTGGTCAAGCGGTTCAAGGGGCCGCGCGGCGCCCGGCGCACCGCCGTCGGCGGCGTCTCCTTCACGCTGCGCCCGGGGGAGACGCTCGGCCTGGTCGGCGAGTCCGGCTCCGGGAAGTCGACACTGGCCCGGATGGTGTTGGGACTGACCGAGCCCGACGAGGGCACGGTACGGCTGGACGGCGCCGCCTGGAGCTCGGTGCCCGAGCGGCGCCGCAGGGCCGGCCGCCGCACGCTGCAACTGGTGCCCCAGGACCCGCTGAGCGCCTTCGACCCCCGCTGGGACGTCGCCCGCGTGGTCGGCGAGGCGCTGGCCGTCGCCGGAGTGCCGCGCGAGCAACTGCGCCGCCGCACCGTGGGGCTGCTCGAACAGGTCGGCCTGGGCGAACAGCACCTGGACCGCCGGCCCGCCGCCCTGTCCGGCGGCCAGCGGCAGCGGGTCGCCCTCGCCCGGGCGCTCGCCCCGCGGCCCCGGCTGCTGGTCTGCGACGAACCGGTGTCCGCCCTCGACGTCTCCGTGCAGGCCCAGGTGCTCGACCTGCTGCGCGAGCTGCAGGCCTCGCTGGGCCTCGCGGTGCTGTTCATCTCCCACGACCTGGCGGTGGTCCGCGAGATCTGCGCCCGCGTCATGGTCATGAAGGACGGTCAGGTGGTCGAGTCCGGTCCGGTCGAGGACGTCTTCTCGGCGCCACGGCACGACTGCACCCGCGCCCTGCTGGACGCCGTGCCACGGCGCGCCCGCGCCGCCCAAGAGCGGCTTTAGATCCGGCCAATCGGCGACTGCGAGCCTCGACGGGCCAGTTTTCGGACAAGCCGGAGGTCACCTTCCATGCCAGGCGCCCCAGGACACCCCCAGGTGTCGAGACTGCCCTCGCTCACCGGGATGCGGTTCGTCGCCGCGCTGCTCGTCTTCGCCTTCCACACCACCTGGCAGACCGTCTACGTCGCCGGGACGGGCGGCGACGTCCTGGGCGACGTCTTCGCCAACGCCGGCTTCTACGGCGTGAGCTTCTTCTTCGTGCTCAGCGGGTTCGTGCTGACCTGGTCGGCCCGGCCCGAGGACACCCCGGCCGCCTTCTGGCGGCGCCGGCTGGTGAAGATCTACCCCAACCACCTGGTGACGTTCCTGCTGGCGGCCGCGCTCATGCTGATCGCCGCCGACGCGTTCACCACCAAGGGCACCCTCGCCAACCTCTTCCTGGTGCAGGCGTGGATCCCCGAGATCCAGGTGCCCAACACGATGAACGCCGTCAGCTGGTCGCTCTCCTGCGAACTGTTCTTCTACCTGAGCTTCCCGCTGCTCCTGCGCCTGCTGAACCGGGTGCCCGTGCGACGGCTGTGGGTGTTCGCCGGCGCCCTCGGCGCCCTCACGGTGCTGGTGCCGGCGATCGCGCGGCACGGCATCGGCGGCGTCCCGCTGCCGTTCATCGACGACGGCACCCTGTCCTTCGAGCAGATCTGGTTCGTCTACTTCTTCCCGCCCGTGCGCGCGCTCGAGTTCGTCCTCGGCATGGTCGCCGCCCGCCTGGTGCAGGCCGGTTCCTGGCCGCGGCTGGGCCTGCTGCCGGCCGCCGCGATCGCCGTCGGCGGCTACGCCGTCAACTCCCTGGTGCCCTACCTGTACGGCGTCGCCGGCACCGCGGCCCTGTGGCTCGCCCCGCTCGTCGCCGCGGCGGCGACGTCCGACCACCGCGGCGACGCGTCGCCGCTGCGCGGCCGGACCCTGGTCCGCCTCGGGGAACTGTCCTTCGCCTTCTATATGGTGCACGGACTGGTCACCTCCTCCGTCCACCGGTGGCTCGTCGCCGGCAAGGACCTGCCGCCCCTGGCCGGCGCCGCGGCGCTGCTCGGCGCGCTGCTGGTCAGCCTCGCCCTCGCCCTGGCCCTGTACAGCGGGGTGGAGGAGCCGCTCATGCGCCGGTTCGGGGCGCCGCCGCGCCGCCCGGCCCCGGCGACCCCCGCGGCCCCGGCGACCCCCGCGACTCCGGTGGCCTCCGCGGTCCCGGCGGCCTCCGCGACTCCGGCGGCCCCGACCACCTCCGCGCCCCGGTCCACGCCGGCGACCACCGGGAGCCCGGAGGCCGCCCCGGGAGTCCCGGCCCCCCGCCCCACCGCCCTGGAGGCCCGCGAATGACCGACCTCACCACCGCCCCCGCCGACGACCGCGAGGTCCCCGCCTACCCGCAGGCCCGCGGCTGCCCCTTCCAGCCGCCGCAGGGCTACGACCGGTACGTCTCGGACGGCCCCGTCACCCCCGTCCGGCTGTACGACGGACGCCGGGTGTGGGCCGTCAGCGGCCACGCCGAGGCCCGCCAGGTGCTGCTGGACGCGGCGACCTTCTCCTCCGACCGCGTCCACCCGCACTACCCCGCGACCGCACCGCGCTTCGAATCGGCGCGCAAGGTCCGCAACTTCATCGGCATGGACCCGCCGGAGCACACCGTGCAGCGGCGCATGCTGCTGTCCCAGTTCACCGTGAAGAAGGTCCAGGCGCTGCGCCCCGGCATCCAGCGCCTCGTCGACGGCCTGATCGACACCATCGAGGCGAAGGGGCCGGTCGTCGACCTGGTGCCGGAGTTCGCGCTGCCGGTGCCGTCCATCGTCATCTGCGAACTCCTCGGCGTCCCCTACACCGACCACGCCTTCTTCGAGCAGCAGTCGCGGCGCGTGGTGACCGGCACCACCTCGCTCGAGGACAGCGCGGACGCCTTCGCCCAGCTGAGCGCCTACCTCGACGGACTGATCGGCCGCAAGCAGCGGGAGCCCGGCGACGGCCTGCTCGACATGCTCATCGCGGAACAGGTCTCCACGGGGGCGCTGACCCGCCGCGACCTGGTCGACATCGCCCTGCTGCTGCTCGTCGCCGGCCACGAGACCACGGCCAGCGCGATCGCGCTCGGCGTGCTCACCCTGCTGGAACACCCCGACCAACTGGCTGCGTTCCGCTCGGACGCCACGCTCCTGCCGTCGGCGGTGGAGGAACTCCTGCGCTACATGGCGATCGCCGACGGCGTGGCCCGGTTCGCCACCACCGACACCGAACTGGGCGGCCACCGGGTGCGCGCCGGCGACGGCGTGGTCGTGGTCATCTCCACGGCCAACCGGGACGAGGCGGCCTTCCCCGGCGCCGCGTCCTTCGACGTGACGCGCGGGGCCCGGCACCACGTGTCGTTCGGGCACGGGGTGCACCAGTGCATCGGCCAGAACCTCGCGCGGGCGGAGATGGAGATCGCCCTGTCCACGCTCTTCCGCCGGCTGCCCGGGCTGCGGCTCGCCGTCCCGGCGGAGCGGCTGGCGGCGAAGGAACCGGGCGGCGTCCAGGGCGTCTGGGAACTGCCCGTCACATGGTGAGAACTGCTGAGAGGATCTGACGACCATGCGCATCACGGCCGACACCCACCGGTGTCTGGGCGCGGGACAGTGCGTCCTGTCCGCCCCCGACCGCTTCGACCAGTCGGACGAGGGGACGGTACTCGTGCTCGACGCCCGGGTGGCGGACGCCGCCGAGGAACGGCGCTTCCGGGACGTCGTGGCGCTCTGTCCCTCCCAGGCGATCACCCTGGAGGACTGAGATGCCCGTGACCGGAAGTCTCGCCGAGGCCGTCGCGGAACACCGGGGAGCGCTGCTGCCTGTCGGCGCCCTGCCCGCCGTGCCGGGCGTCTCGGTCCGTGAGGTCACCGTGCCCGGACCGCCCGGCGCGCCCGGGGTGCTGCTGCGGGTGTACCGGCCCGAGGGGACCGGCGCCGCGCTGCCGAGCGTGCTGTGGGTGCACGGCGGCGGCTTCTGCCTGGGCAACGTCGACTCCGTCCACCTGGGGGCGGCGCAGGCCGCGCTGGCGGCGCGGGCGGTGGTGGTCGCCGTCTCCTACCGGCTCGCCCCCGAGGACCCCTTCCCGGCCGGGCTCGACGACTGCTGGGCGGCCCTGGAGTGGGTCGCCGGGCACCCGGGCGAACTGGGCGCCGACCCCGCGCGGCTCGCCGTCGCGGGGGCCAGCTCCGGCGGCTGTCTGGCCGCCGGCCTCACGCTGCTCGCCCGCGAGCGCGGCGGGCCGGCGCTGTGCTTCCAGCACCTGAGCACACCGGTCCTCGACGACCGGCTGGCCACCGGCTCCATGACGGCGTTCACCGACACCCCGATCTGGAACCGCCGGCTCGCCGAGGAGAGCTGGTCGCTGTACCTGGGCGCGTGGAGCGGACCGGTCCCCGAGCACGCCGCCCCGGCCCGCGCCGCGGACCTGACCGGCCTGCCGCCGGCGTACCTCTCCACGGCGGGCCTGGACCCGCTGCGCGACGAGGGCCTGGAGTACGCACTGCGTCTCGCCCGCGCGGGCGTCCCGGTCGAGGTGCACAACTTCCCCGGCGCCCACCACGCCTTCGGCGGGCCCGCGACGCCGCAGGAACAGCGGCGGATCGCGGTGGAGCACCTGGACGCCCTGCGGCGCGGCCTCGACCCCGTGCCTCGGCCCGACGCCGGACCGCCGGCGGCGGCGGTTTAGAGGCGCGCAAGACCGCCGTTAGGCGGCGTCGCGAGGCTCGGTGGTGCCAGGTAGTCCTCACCGAGGGAGTACGTGACACACCATGCGCAACGACCGCCCCGCGCCGATCGCCGTCGTCGGACTCGCCTGCCGCCTCCCCAAGGCCCCGGACCCCGACTCCTTCTGGGACCTCCTCAGCAGGGGCGAGGACGCCGTCGGGGAGGCCCCCGCCGGCCGCTGGTCCCCGGCGGCCCCCGCGCGGGGCGCCTTCCTCGACGAGGTGGACCGCTTCGACGCCGCCTTCTTCGGCATCTCGCCGCGCGAGGCGGCGGCGATGGACCCGCAGCAGCGCCTGATGCTCGAGCTGGGCTGGGAGGCGCTGGAGGAGGCGGGCATCGTCCCCGGGGCGCTCGCCGGCAGCCGGACGGCCGTCCTCGCCGCCGCGATCTGGGACGACTACGCCGCCCTCCACCACCGGCGTGGCGAGGGCGCGGCGGACCGGCACTCGGTCACCGGCCTGCACCGGGGCATCCTCGCCAACCGGCTCTCCTACGTCCTCGGGCTGACCGGACCGAGCCTGACCGTCGACTCGGCCCAGTCGTCCTCCCTGGTCGCGGTGCACCTGGCATGCGAAAGCCTCCGCTCGGGGGAGTCCGACCTGGCGGTGGTCGGCGGCGTCAACCTCGTGCTGTCCCCGCACAGCAGCGCGGACAGCACGCGCTTCGGCGCGCTGTCGCCCGACGGCCGGTGCTTCACCTTCGACGAGCGGGCCAACGGCTACGTCCGGGGCGAGGGCGGCGTCGCCGTCGTCCTCAAGCCGCTGGACCGCGCACGGGCGGACGGCGACCGCGTGCACTGCGTGATCCTCGGCAGCGCGGTCAACAACGACGGCGCCTCCCGCGGCCTCACGGTGCCCGACCGGGCGGCCCAGGAGGCCGTGATCCGCGAGGCGCACCGCAGGGCGGGCACGGACGCGGCGTCCGTCGGATACGTCGAACTCCACGGCACGGGCACACCGGTGGGCGACCCGGTCGAGGCCGCCGCCCTGGGAGCAGCGCTCGGGGCCGGCCGGCCCGCCGGCTCCCCGCTGCGGGTCGGCTCCGCCAAGACGAACGTGGGCCACCTGGAGGGCGCCGCCGGTCTCGTGGGCCTGCTGAAGACGGCCCTGGCCGTCTCCCGGCGCCGCCTGCCGGCGAGCCTCAACTTCCGCGCCCCCAACCCGCGCATCCCGCTCGCCGAGCTGGGTCTCACCGTGCAGACCGCACTCGGCGACTGGCCTGACGCCGGGCTGCCGCTGGTCGCGGGCGTCAGCTCCTTCGGCATGGGCGGCACCAACTGCCACGTGGTGGTGGGCGACACGGCCGCCGCCGGCATCGTGCCGGACGAGCGGGACGCGCAGGACGAGCGCGACGAACGCCTCGCGCCGGCCACCGCGGGTCCGCTGCCCTGGCCGGTGTCGGGACGCGACGAGGCGGCGCTGCGGGCCCAGGCCGGACGGCTCGCGGACCACGCCGGGGGCTCCGGCGCCACGGCACGCCCGGAGGACACGGCCTTCGCGCTCGCGGCCACCCGGACGCGGTTCGCCGAGCGCGCCGTCGTCCTGGGGGAGGGGCGTGAGGAACTCCTGCGCGGCGTCCAGGCGCTGGCGGCGGGCGCGGACCACCCGTCGGTGGTCCGCGGGCGGGCCGAGGGACCGGCCCGCACCGCTGTGCTGTTCACCGGGCAGGGGAGTCAGTACGCCGGGATGGGGAGTGAGCTGTACGGGGCGGATCCGGTGTTCGCGGGGGCGTTCGACGAGGTGTGCGCGGCGTTGGACGTGCACCTCGAACTGCCCTTGCGCGACGTCGTGTTCGGCGAGGGTGCGGAGCTGGACGAGACGCGGTGGACGCAGCCGGCGTTGTTCGCGCTCGAGACCGCGCTGTTCCGGCTCGCGGAGCACTGGGGACTGCAACCGGACTCCCTCGCCGGTCACTCGATCGGTGAGGTGACGGCCGCGCACGTGGCCGGAGTGCTGTCGCTGGAGGACGCCGCCTCGTTGGTCGCGGCGCGGGGCCGGTTGATGCAGCAGGCCCCGGCGGGGGGCGCGATGACGGCGGTGGAGGCGACCGAGGACGAGGTGCTGCCGCTGCTGACCCCGCAGGTCTCGCTGGCGGCGGTGAACGGACCGCGGTCGGTGGTCGTCTCCGGCGACGAAGCCGAAGTCTCCCGTGTGACCGATCACTTCGCAGGTCTGGGTCGGCGCACGCGGCGTCTGACCGTGAGCCACGCCTTCCACTCGGCGCACATGGAGCCGGTGCTCGAGGAGTTCCGCGACGTGGCCGCGGGGCTCACCTTCCACGCCCCGCGCATCCCGCTCGTCTCTACCCTCACCGGGGAGCTCGCAACGGCGGAGGAGCTGGCCTCGCCGGACTACTGGACCCGCCAGATCCGCGGAACGGTCCGTTTCCACCAGGCCGTACGGGCGGTGGGGCGCGACGGCCGTACCGTGTTCCTCGAACTCGGCCCGGACGCCGTCCTCACCGGCCTGGGCCGCGAGTCCCTGCGGGACTCGGAGCACGTCCTGCTTCCCGGGCTGCGCCGTGGCAGGTCCGAGCGGTTGACCCTGCTCACCGCGCTGGCCGGGGCGTACGTCCACGGAGCCCCCATCGGCTGGGAGACGGCTCTCGCCGCGCGCGGCGGTCGCGCCGTGCCGCTGCCCACGTACGCGTTCCAGCGGGAGCGCCACTGGATCACCGGGGAACCCCAGCCGCTGCGCGTGGCGGCCGCCGCCGCGGAGGACCCGGACGCGGACGCCGTGCCGACAACGGCGTCCCAGGCCGGCGACGAGGCGGGAACGGCGTCCGCGCCCGAAGGCCCGCGGCCGGTGTCGACCCGTCCGGAACTGCTGGAACTCGTGCGCACGCACGCCTCGATCGTCCTCGGGCACGTCACGGCGGACGCCGTGGACCCCGGACGCAGTTTCAAGGAGCTGGGCTTCGACTCGCTGTCCGGCGTCGACCTGCGGGACCGGCTGGCCGCCGCCACCGGGCTCTCTCTGCCCACCGGGCTCGTCTACAACCACCCCACGCCCGACGCGGTGGTGGAGCTGCTGCACGACCTGCTCGGTCACCCGGTGGACGGGGCGCCGGAACCGGTGTCCCGCGTGGCCTCCGACGAGCCGATCGCGATCATCGGCATGGCGTGCCGGTACCCGGGCGGCGTCGCCTCTCCGGAGGACCTGTGGGAGCTCGTCAGTTCCGGCGCCGACGCCATCGGCCCGTTCCCCGACGACCGGGGCTGGGACCTGTCCGCGCTGTACGATCCCGACCCGGCGACGCCCGGGACGACCTACGTGCGGCACGGCGGATTCCTGGACGGAGCCGGTGACTTCGATCCGGCGCTGTTCG
Source organism: Streptomyces fragilis (assembly GCF_003112515.1). Lineage (GTDB taxonomy): Bacteria > Actinomycetota > Actinomycetes > Streptomycetales > Streptomycetaceae > Streptomyces > Streptomyces fragilis. The sequence continues at coordinate 1,406,162 of NZ_BEVZ01000002.1, forward strand.
GCATCAGCCCGCGCGAGGCCGAGGCGATGGACCCGCAGCAGCGGCTGCTGCTGGAGACGGCGTGGGAGACCTTCGAGCGGGCAGGCATCGCTCCCGAACGGCTGCGCGGCACCGACTCCGGGGTGTTCGTCGGCGCCACCGCCCAGGACTACGGTCCGCGCCTCCACGAAGCCGCCGACGGGCACGACGGTCACCTGCTGACCGGCAGCACCATGAGCGTCGCCTCGGGCCGCCTCGCGTACACCTTCGGGCTGCAGGGTCCCGCCGTCACGGTGGACACCGCGTGCTCGTCGTCGCTGGTCGCCCTGCACCTCGCGGTCCAGGCCCTGCGGCAGGGGGAGTGCCGGCTGGCTCTGGCCGGCGGCGTCACCGTGATGCCGACCCCCGGCATGTTCCTCGAGTTCAGCCGTCAGCAGGGGCTGGCCCCGGACGGCCGCTGCAAGCCGTTCGCGCAGGCCGCCGACGGCACCGCCTGGAGCGAAGGTGTCGGGCTGCTGCTGGTGGAGCGGTTGTCCGACGCCCGCCGCAACGGCCACCGCGTCCTCGCGGTCGTGCGCGGCTCGGCGGTGAACCAGGACGGTGCCAGCAACGGACTGACCGCCCCCAGCGGCCCCGCGCAGGAGCGCGTCGTCCGGCAGGCATTGGCGGCGGCTGGATGCGGGCCCGCGGAGATCGACGTGATGGAGGCGCACGGGACCGGTACCCGGCTCGGGGACCCGATCGAGGCGCAGGCGTTGATCTCGGTGTACGGGCGGGGTCGTGAGGCGGGGCGGCCTTTGTTGCTGGGGTCGTTGAAGTCGAACATCGGGCATGCGCAGGCGGCTGCCGGTGTTGGTGGGGTCATCAAGATGGTCGAGGCGATGCGTCACGGGGTGGTGCCGGGGACGTTGCACGTGGACGCGCCGTCGCCTCATGTGGACTGGTCTGCGGGTGCCGTGGAGTTGGTGACGGATGCGGTGCGGTGGCCGGAGCGGGAGCGTCCGCGTCGGGCGGCCGTCTCCTCGTTCGGCATCAGCGGCACCAACGCCCACGTCATCCTCGAACAGGCGCCGGAACCCTCACGCCCCGCCGCGGAGAACCCGGAACCGGAGGGCCCGCGCCCCGGGGCCGTGCCGCTGGCCCTGTCGGCGCACACGCCGGAGGCGCTGAGGGGACAGGCCGCCCGGCTCAAGACGTACATCGAGGCCCGCCCCGGCGTCGACCTGGGCGCGGCGGCCGTCGGGCTGACGACGGCACGCGCCCACCTGGAGCACCGGGCCGTCGTCGTGGCGGACGACCGGGACCGCGCCCTCACGGCCCTCGCGGCCCTGGCCTCCGGCGCGGACACCGCCGACCTGGTGGGCGGCCGAGCCGCGGGACCGGTGCGGTCGGCGTTCGTGTTCACCGGGCAGGGGAGTCAGTACGCGGGCATGGGCCGTGAACTGTATGCGGCGGAGCCGGTGTTCGCGGAGGCGTTCGACGAGGTGTGCGCGGCGTTGGACGTGCACCTCGAACGGCCGCTGCGTGAGGTCATGTTCGGCGAGGGTGCCGAGTTGGACGAGACGCGGTGGACGCAGCCGGCGTTGTTCGCGCTGGAGACCGCGCTGTTCCGGTTGGTCGCGCGTTACGGGGTGGAGCCGCAGTGGGTGGCGGGACATTCGATCGGTGAGGTGACGGCCGCGCACGTGGCCGGAGTGCTGTCGCTGGAGGACGCCGCCTCGTTGGTCGCGGCGCGGGGCCGGTTGATGCAGCAGGCCCCGGCGGGGGGCGCGATGACGGCGGTGGAGGCGACCGAGGAGGAGGTGCTGCCGCTGCTGGCGGCGGGGGTTTCGCTGGCGGCGGTGAACGGGCCGCGGTCGGTGGTCGTCTCCGGCGACGAAGCCGAAGTCTCCCGCGTGGCCGCTCACTTCGCAGGTCTGGGTCGGCGCACGCGGCGTCTGACCGTGAGTCACGCGTTCCACTCGGCGCACATGGAGCCGGTGCTGGAGGAGTTCCGCGAGGTGGCCGCCGGGCTCACCTTCCAGCCCCCGCGCATTCCGCTCGTCTCCACCCTCACGGGAGAGCTCGCGACGGCGGAGGAGCTGGCCTCGCCGGACTACTGGACCCGTCAGATCCGCGGCACCGTCCGCTACCACCACGCCGTACGGACCCTGGAGGACCAGGGCGCCAGCCTGGTGGTGGAGGTAGGGCCCGACGCCGTGTTGAGCGCCCTGACCCCCGATACCGTGCCCCTCCTGCGCAAGGGACGCGACGAGCCGCGGACCCTGCGTACGGCGCTGGCCACCGCGTACGCGAGAGGCGTGGCCGTCGACTGGCCGGCCCTGCTGCCGGAGCGTGCGCCGGCCGAGGACCTGCCGACCTACGCCTTCCAGCACCGGCGCTACTGGATGCTGCCGCCGGCCCCCGCCCCGCGCACCGAGGAACTGGGACTCGAGTCGTCCGGGCACCCCCTGCTGGGCACCACCGTGCAGCGCGCCGACGACGGCAGTCTGCTGCTGACCGGTCTGCTGAGCGTGGACGGGCAGCCCTGGCTCGCGGACCACCGGGTGCTCGACCGCGTCCTGCTGCCCGCCACTGCCTTCGTCGATCTCGCGCTGGCCGCCGGCGAGCGCGCCGAGACCCCCCGCGTCGAGGAACTCACCCTCCAGGCCCCGCTGGTGCTGCCGGAGGCCGGCCAGGGCGCCGTACAGGTACAGCTGACCGTCGCCGCCTTCGACGAGCACGGGACGCGCGGACTGGCCGTGCACTCCCGTCCCGCCGAGGGCGGACCCTGGACCAGGCACGCGACCGGGCTGCTGTCCGCCTCCCGCAGCGGTGGCGACGGCCCGCCCGCGTCGTCCGCCGCCTGGCCGCCGGCGGACGCCGAGCCGGTGGACGTCGACGCCCTCTACGACCGACTCGACGTCCTCGGTCTGGTCTACGGGCCCGCGTTCCGCGGTGTGCGGGCGGCATGGCACAGCGGGGACGACCTGTACGCGGAGCTGGTACTGCCGGACACCGGCCCGGACGCGGCCGAGGGCTTCGGCGTGCACCCCGCACTGCTCGACGCCGCCCTGCACCCCCTCGTCGGCCGCCCGGACGCGCCGGGCGACCGGCCCGAGCTGCCGTTCTCCTGGACCGGCGTCGAACTGCACGCCACCGGCGCCACCACCCTGCGCGCGCACTGGTCCGGGCGACGGCTGACCGCCGTCGATCCCGGGGGCCGCACCGTCCTGTCGGCCGAGGCACTGGCGCTGCGACCCGCCGACGCACAGCCGGCCGTCGGCGCCGGACGGCCACCCACGCCGTACCGCGTCGACTGGGTCCCGGTCGTGGTCCCGGCCGCCGTGGAAAGCGGGTCCGCCGACACCGCCGGGGTCACGTCCGTCGACGCACTCGACGCGCTGCCCGGGGCAGGCCCTCTCGCCGGAGTGGTCGCGCTGTCCCTGCCCGCGGGGCGCGAGGCCGCCGTACGGGCGCTCGAGGCCGTGCGCGCCTGGATCGCCGACGAGCGGTACGCCGAGGCTCGCCTGCTGTTCCTGACCCACGGGGCTCGCGGCGCCGACCCCTGGGCCGCCGCGGTGTGGGGCCTGGTCCGCTCGGCGCAGTCCGAACACCCCGGCCGCTTCGTCCTCGCCGACCTGCCCCCGGGCGCCGGCACGGAGGACGCCGACGCGTCGGACCCCGGCCTGCTGGCCTCCCTGGCCGCTGCCGCACGGCAGGAGCCGCAGCTGGCCGTCGGTGACGACGGGGTCCTGCTGGCGCCGCGCCTGGTGCGGGCGGGCGTCGACGCACCGATCGAGGGCGGCGCCCCCGACGTGGCCGGGCGCACCGTGCTGGTGGCCGGCGGGACCGGAGGCCTGGGGCGTGCACTGGCGCGACACCTCGTCACCCGGCACGGCGCCCGGCATCTGCTGCTGCTCAGCCGGCGCGGCGACGCGGCTCCCGGAGCGCAGGAGCTGGCCGCCGAGCTGACCGCGGCCGGTGCCACCGTGGAGTTCGCGGCCTGCGACACGACGGACCGTGCGGCGCTGGCCCGCGTCCTCGCCGCGGTCCCGGCGGACCGGCCGCTCGGAGCCGTGTTCCACCTGGCCGGGGTGCTGGACGACGGTGTGGTGGAGGAGCTGACCGCTGAGCGGCTGGAGGCGGTGCTGCGGCCGAAGGCCGACGCGGCGCTGCTGCTGCACGAGCTGACCGCGGACCTGGAGTTGGACGCGTTCGTGTTGTTCTCCTCGGTGACCGGTGTCCTGGGTACGGCCGGTCAGGCGAACTACGCGGCGGCCAACGCCTTCCTGGACGCCCTGGCGCAGCACCGTCAGGCGAGGGGACTGCCCGCGACCTCCCTGGCGTGGGGCCTGTGGGACACCGGCGACGGCATGGCCGGACAGCTCGCCGCCGCCGAACGCGCACGCTGGGCCCGGTCGGGCGTCGAGCCGCTCACCGCGGATGAGGGTCTCGCGCTCCTGGACGCGGCGCTCGCCGGCCCCGGTGGCGCCCTGGTGCCCGTACGCCTCGACACCGCCGCGTTGCGCGAGCGTGCGGCAGACGGCGTCCTGCCCGCCCCGCTGCGCGGACTCGTCCGCGCCCCGCTGCGACAGGCCGTCGTGCAGGACGCCACGGCGAGCTGGGCGGAGCGCACGGCCGCGCTGCCCCGCCCGGAACGGGAGAACGCCGTCGCCGACCTGGTGCTGGGAGCGGCCGCCACGGTGCTGGGACACGCCACCCCCGCCACCATCGACGGCACCCGTGCCTTCCGAGACCTCGGCTTCGACTCGCTCACCGCCGTCGAACTGCGCAACCGCCTCGTGGCCGGCACCGGTCTGCGGCTGCCCGCCACTGCCGTCTTCGACCATCCGTCGCCGCAGGCACTGACCGCGTTCGTGCTGTCGCTCCTGCCCGGCGACCAGGTGTCCCCGGGCGGCGCGCCCGGCCCCGCCGTCGCCGTCGTTGCGCCCGTCGCCGACGACCCGATCGCGATCGTCGGCATGGCCTGCCGCTACCCCGGAGGCGTGGTCTCGCCGGAGGACCTGTGGAACCTCGTCGCCTCGGGCACGGACGCCGTGGGGCCCTTTCCCGCCGACCGCGGCTGGGACCTGGCCGCGCTGTACGACCCGGACCCGGAGACGCTCGGCACCTCGTACGCCCGTGAGGGCGGCTTCCTCTACGAGGCCGGGGACTTCGACGCGGAGTTCTTCGGGATGAACCCTCGCGAGGCGCTCGCGACCGATCCGCAGCAGCGGCTGCTGCTGGAGACCGCGTGGGAGGCCTTCGAGCGGGCCGGGATAGCACCCGCCGCGCTGCGCGGCTCGCGTACCGGTGTGTTCGCCGGTGCGATGTACCACGACTACGTCACCGGACCGGCCGGCATCCCCAAGGAGCTGGAGGGCTACCTGCTGACCGGCAACACGTCGAGCGTGGTCTCCGGCCGGGTGGCCTACACGTTCGGTCTGGAGGGGCCGGCGGTGACGGTGGACACCGCGTGCTCGTCGTCGCTGGTCGCGTTGCACCTGGCGACGCAGGCGTTGCGCAGTGGTGAGTGCGATCTGGCGCTGGCGGGCGGGGTCACCGTGATGGCCAGTCCCGCGACGTTCGTGGAGTTCAGCCGTCAGCGGGGGCTGGCGCCGGACGGCCGCTGCAAGTCGTTCGCCGCCGGTGCCGACGGGACCGGCTGGAGCGAGGGTGTGGGGCTGCTGCTGGTGGAGCGGTTGTCCGACGCCCGCCGCAACGGTCACCAGGTGCTGGCGGTGCTGCGCGGTTCGGCGGTGAACCAGGACGGCGCGAGCAACGGGCTGACCGCCCCGAACGGGCCCGCCCAGGAACGTGTCATCCGCCAGGCCCTCGCCAACGCCGGGCTCACCCCCGCCGACGTCGACGCCGTCGAAGCGCACGGCACCGGTACCCGGCTCGGGGACCCGATCGAGGCGCAGGCGTTGATCTCGGTGTACGGGCGGGGTCGTGAGGCGGGGCGGCCTTTGTTGCTGGGGTCGTTGAAGTCGAACATCGGGCATGCGCAGGCGGCTGCCGGTGTCGGTGGGGTCATCAAGATGGTCGAGGCGATGCGTCACGGGGTGGTGCCGGGGACGTTGCACGTGGACGCGCCGTCGCCTCATGTGGACTGGTCTGCCGGTGCCGTGGAGTTGGTGACGGATGCGGTGCGGTGGCCGGAGCGGGAGCGTCCGCGTCGGGCGGCCGTCTCCTCGTTCGGCATCAGCGGCACCAACGCCCACGTCATCCTCGAACAGGCCGAACCGGTCGGGGAGACCGGCGACGCCCATCACGGCCCCGTGGTCCTCCCGCTCTCCGCCCGGACCCCGCAGGCGCTGCGCCAACAGGCCGCTCGTCTCGCCGAGTTCGTCGCCGAGCGCGCTGAACGCCTGCCGGCCACGGCAGGTGCGCTGGCGCACGGACGCGCGGCCCTGGAGCAGCGCGCGGTCGTGGTCGTGGACGGCCCCGACGCGGAGGCGGAAGCCGTACGGGCACTGCGGGCGCTCGCCGACGGAGAGGAGCATCCGGCGGTGCGGCTGGGCACCGCCGGCGGTCCGCTGCGGTCGGCGTTCGTGTTCACCGGGCAGGGGAGTCAGTACGCGGGCATGGGCCGTGAACTGTACGCGGCGGAGCCGGTGTTCGCGGAGGCGTTCGACGAGGTGTGCGCGGCGTTGGACGTGCACCTCGAACGGCCGCTGCGGGACGTGGTGTTCGGCGAGGGCGCGGAGCTGGACGAGACGCGGTGGACGCAGCCGGCGTTGTTCGCGCTGGAGACCGCGCTGTTCCGGCTGGTCGCGCATTACGGGGTGGAGCCGCAGTGGGTGGCGGGACATTCGATCGGTGAGGTGACGGCTGCGCACGTGGCCGGGGTGCTTTCCCTCAGTGATGCGGCCGCGTTGGTCGCGGCGCGGGGCCGGTTGATGCAGCAGGCCCCGGCCGGCGGCGCGATGACGGCCGTGGAGGCGACCGAGGACGAGGTGCTGCCGCTGCTCACGCCGCAGGTCTCGCTGGCGGCGGTGAACGGACCGCGGTCGGTGGTCGTCTCCGGCGACGAAGCCGAAGTCTCCCGAGTGGCCCATCACTTCGCAGGTCTGGGTCGGCGGACGCGGCGTCTGACCGTGAGCCACGCCTTCCACTCGGCGCACATGGAGCCGGTGCTCGAGGAGTTCCGCGACGCGGCCGCGGGGCTCACCTTCCACGCCCCGCGCATCCCGCTCGTCTCCACCCTCACAGGGGAGCTCGCGACCGCCGAGGAACTGGCCTCGCCGGACTACTGGACCCGCCAGATCCGCGGCACCGTCCGCTACCACCACGCCGTGCGGACCCTGGAGGACCAAGGCGCCACCCTGTTCGTCGAGGTCGGGCCCGACGCCGTCCTCGCCCCGCTCACGGACGAAGCGGTGCCCCTCCTGCGCAAGGGACGGGACGAGGGACTCACGGTGCGCGCCGCGCTCGCCGCCCTGCACACCCGGGGTGCCGCCCTCGACTGGGCGGCCCTGCTGCCGGAGCGCGCGTCCGCCGCCGACCTGCCGACCTACGCCTTCCAGCACCGGCGCTACTGGATGGAGGCGGACGACCGGCCGTCCGGAGCCGGTCTCCTGCTCGGTCCGGCGGTCGAACGCGCCGCCGACGGCAGTCTCCAGTTCACCGGCGAGATCGGGACCGGCACGCTGCCCTGGCTGGCCGACCACGCGGTCGACGGGACCGCGCTGGCCCCGGCGAGCCTCTTCGCCGACCTGGCGCTGCGCGCCGGTGAGCGGGCGGGCTTCCCGGTGGTGGACGAACTGACACTGGAGGCGCCGCTGGCCCTGGCCGCCGCGGGAACGGTGCCGGTCCAGCTGACCGTGGAGGCGGAGGCGGGCGGTCTGCGGGCCTTCGCGGTGCACGCCCGCCCCGAGGCCGACGCGCCGTGGGTGCGGTACGCCTCCGGCGCGCTGGCCGCGGACGACGGGTCCGCCGGCCCCGAGGCGGACGACGAGTGGCCCCTGACGGGAGCCGTGGCCACGGACGTCGGCGAGGTGTACGACCGGCTCGCCGCACTCGGCTACGGCTACGGGCCGCAGTTCCGCAACGTGAGGGCCGCCTGGCGCCGTGGCGCGGTCTTGCTGGCCGAGGTCGAGCTCCCCGAGCAGCTGCTCGACGAGGCGGACGGCTTCGCCCTGCACCCGGCCCTGCTGGACGCGGCACTGCACCTGCTGCCCGTGCGCCCCGACGGCGGCGGGACGACGGTGCTGCCGTTCTCCTGGTCGGGCGTGCGGCTGCACGCCACCGGAGCGCGCACCCTGCGGGTGCGGCTCGAACCGGCCGGGACCGACGCCTTCTCACTGGAGGGCCGGGACCCGGCGGGCGACCCGGTGCTGTCCGTGGCGTCCGTGCTCCTGCGCGCGCTGCCCGGCGCGGCGCTCACCGCGGCCGCCGATCCGCTCCACGCCGTGGAGTGGACGCCCGTGCCCACCGCGTCCGCCGTGCCCACCGGGTCCGCAGTGCCCGCCGGGTCGGCCGCGTCCACGCGGGACGCCTCGGCGGAACGCGTCGCCGTGGCGCGCGTCGAGGACGTGGCGGACGTGCACGAGGCGGCCGGACGCGCCCTCGCCCTGGTCCAGGAGCGGCTGGCGTCCGGCACCGCCGGGGAGGGGACGCTCGCCGTCGTCACGACCGGGGCGTGCGCCGCCGTGCAGCAGGACACCGTGCCGGGCCTGGCGTCCGCGGCGGTGTGGGGGCTGGTGCGGGCCGCGCAGAGCGAACACCCGGGCCGGTTCGTGCTGGTCGACACCGACGGCACCGCCGAGTCGGAGCGGGCGCTGGACACCGCCCTGGCCACCGGCGAACCGCAGGTCGCCGTGCGCCGCGGCCAGGTGCTGGTACCGCGGCTGGCGAGGATCGCGCCCCCGCCGCCCGCCCCGCAGGACGCGGGTGCCGGTCGCGACCCGGGACGGGGCACCGTCCTGCTCACCGGGGCCACCGGGTCGCTCGGCGCGCTGGTGGCGGAACACCTGGTCACCCGGCACGGAGCACGCCGTCTGCTGCTCACCAGCCGGCGGGGACCCGCCGCGCCGGGCGCGCGGGAACTGGTGGACCGTCTGACCGGGCTAGGAGCCCAGGTGCGGCTCGCGGCCTGCGACACGGCCGACCGGGGCGAGCTGAGCGCGCTGCTCGCCTCCGTCCCGCCGGAGCATCCGGTCACCGCGGTCGTGCACGCGGCCGGGGTGCTGGACGACGGTGTGGTGGAGGAGCTGACCGCTGAGCGGCTGGAGGCGGTGCTGCGGCCGAAGGCCGACGCGGCGCTGCTGCTGCACGAGCTGACCGCGGACCTGGAGCTGGACGCGTTCGTGTTGTTCTCCTCGGTGACCGGTGTCCTGGGCACGGCCGGTCAGGCGAACTACGCGGCGGCGAACGCCTTCCTGGACGCCCTGGCGCAGCACCGTCAGGCGAGGGGACTGCCCGCGACCTCCCTGGCGTGGGGCCTGTGGGACACCGGCGACGGCATGGCCGGGCACCTGACGTCCGCCGACCGTGCGCGTCTGGCGCGCGGCGGGCTCGCCCCGCTCACCGTCGAGCGTGCGCTGAGGATGTTCGACGCCGCCTTGGCGGCGCCTTCTCCTCTGCTGGTCGCCACCCGCTTCGCCCTGGCGGCCCTCGAGACGCCGGACGCCGTGGTGCCGGCGCCGCTGCGCTCCCTGGTGCGCCCGGCGCCGCGCCGCGCGGCCGCCACGAGCGCCGCGACCGGGCACGGCTCACCGGCCGCCCGCCTGGCCGCGCTGCCTCCCGCCGAGGCGGAACGCGAGGTGCTGGAGCTGGTGCGCACGGCGGTGTCCACCGTCCTCGGGCACGCCGACAGCAGGGCCGTGGCCCGCGACCGGGCCTTCGGCGACCTGGGCTTCGACTCGCTCACCGCCGTCGAACTCCGCAACCGGCTGCGCACCGCCACCGGCCTGCGACTGCCCACCACCCTGGTCTTCGACCACCCCACGCCGGGCGCCCTGAGCGAATGGCTGCTCACGGAGCTGCGCGGGACGCGGACCTCCGCCGAGGCACCGGCGGCTTCGCCCGCGGTGGCCGCCGGCGACGACCCGATCGCGGTCGTCGCCATGGCCTGCCGCTATCCCGGAGGCGTGGCCTCGCCGGAGGACCTGTGGGAGCTCGTCACCTCCGGTGCCGACGCCATCGGACCGTTCCCCGCCGACCGCGGCTGGGACCTGGCCGCCCTCTACGACCCGGACCCGGAGACGCTCGGCACCTCGTACGCCCGTGAGGGCGGCTTCCTGTACGACGCCGGCGACTTCGACGCCGAGTTCTTCGGGATGAGCCCGCGGGAAGCCCTGACCACCGATCCGCAGCAGCGGCTGCTGCTGGAGACGGCGTGGGAGGCCTTCGAGCGGGCCGGGATGGCACCCGCCGCGCTGCGCGGCTCGCGCACCGGCGTCTTCGCCGGCGTGATGTACGGCGACTACGGCGCCCGCCTGCACCAGGCGCCCCGGGCGCCGAAGGAGGCCGAGGGGTACCTGGTCAGCGGCAGCGCGGGCAGTGTGGCGTCCGGCCGGGTGGCCTACACGTTCGGTCTGGAGGGGCCGGCGGTGACGGTGGACACCGCGTGCTCGTCGTCGCTGGTCGCGTTGCACCTGGCGGCTCAGGCGTTGCGCAGTGGTGAGTGCGATCTGGCGCTGGCGGGCGGGGTCACCGTGATGGCCAGTCCCGCGACGTTCGTGGAGTTCAGCCGTCAGCGGGGGCTGGCGCCGGACGGGCGGTGCAAGTCGTTCGCCGCCGGTGCCGACGGGACCGGCTGGAGCGAGGGTGTGGGGCTGCTGCTGGTGGAGCGGTTGTCCGACGCCCGCCGCAACGGTCACCAGGTGCTGGCGGTGCTGCGCGGTTCGGCGGTGAACCAGGACGGCGCGAGCAACGGGCTGACCGCCCCGAACGGGCCCGCCCAGGAACGCGTCATCCGCCAGGCCCTCGCCAACGCCGGGCTCACCCCCGCCGACGTCGACGCCGTCGAGGCCCACGGCACCGGCACCCGCCTCGGCGACCCGATCGAGGCACAGGCACTGCTGGCGGCCTACGGCCAGGAACGCGACGACGCCGCCCCGCTGTTCCTCGGGTCCGTGAAGACCAACATCGGGCACACCCAGGCCGCGGCGGGGGTCGCCGGCGTCATCAAGATGGTGATGGCGATGCGCAACGGAACACTGCCGCGCAGCCTCCACGCCGACGAACCCACCCCGCACGTGGACTGGGCCGCCGGCGCCGTCGAACTGCTGGCCCGGGAACGCCCCTGGCCCGCGCAGGACCGCCCCCGCCGGGCGGCCGTCTCCTCGTTCGGCATCAGCGGCACCAACGCGCACGTCATCCTCGAGGAGGCCGGGGCGGTGGCACCGGCGGAAGCGGCCGCACCCGCGGCCGGGACCGGCGACGGCCACCACGGCCCCGTGGTCCTCCCGCTCTCCGCCCGCACCCCGCAGGCGCTGCGCCAACAGGCCGCACGCCTCGCCGAGTTCCTCACCACACGCCCCGCGGCCGGCCTGCGGCCGACGGCCCACGCCCTGGCCACGGGACGGGCCGCCCTCGACCACCGGGCCGCGCTCGTGGCCGGGGACCCGGCCGAGGCACAGGCGGCGCTGACCGCTCTGGCGGCCGGGGACACCACGGGCGCCGCCGTACCCGCGGGCGAGCCGCGCACGGCGTTCCTGTTCACCGGACAGGGCAGCCAGCGGGCCGCGATGGGCCGTGAACTCCACGCCGCCGAACCGGTCTTCGCGGCGGCGTTCGACGAGGCGTGCGCCGCCCTCGACCCCCACCTGGACCGTCCGCTGAAGGACGTCGTGTTCTCCGACGACCCCGCCCTCCTGCACCGCACCCGCTACACCCAGCCCGCCCTGTTCGCTCTGGAGACCGCCCTCCACCGGCTCCTCGACAGCCGCGGCGTCCGCCCCGACGTCCTGCTCGGACACTCCGTCGGGTCGGTGGCGGCCGCCCACGTGGCCGGGGTGCTGTCCCTCGCGGACGCGGCGACGCTGATCACCGCGCGCGGCCGGCTGATGCAGGACCTGCCGTCCGGCGGCGCCATGGCGGCCGTGTCGCTGCCCGAGCAGGAGACGCTGGCCCTGCTCGACGGCCTCGGCCCCGACATCGGGGTCGCCGCGCTCAACGGGCCGCGGGCCACCGTGGTCTCCGGCGCCGAGGAGGCGGTGACGGCCCTGATCGAGCGGGCGCGGCAGGACGGGGCGCGCGCCCGGCGGCTGACGGTCCAGCACGCCTTCCACTCCCCGCTGATGGAACCGATGCTGGACGCCTTCCGCGAGGTCGTGGCCGGGCTGGAGTTCCGGCCGCCGCGCGTACCGATCGTCTCGGACCTGACGGGCCGCACGGCCACCGCCGAGGAACTCGCCTCGCCCGACCACTGGGTCCGGCACGTCCGCGAGACGGTCCGCTTCGCCGACGGCCTGCGCGCCCTGGCCGAGGACGGCGTCACCGTGTGCGTCGAACTGGGACCGGACGCCGTGCTGACCACCCTGGCCGCCGACGCCCTGCCCGACGCCGTGGCCGTGCCCCTGCTGCGCCGCGACCGCCCCGAGGTCCGCACGGTGCCGGAGGCACTGGGCGCCCTGTGGGGTGCGGGGCTCCCCGTCGACCTGGCCGCCCGGCCGGGGGAGGCGCCCGGGACCCTGGCCGGGCAGTTGCCCACCTACCCCTTCCAGCGCGAGCGCCACTGGCTGGAGGTGCCGTCCCGCGGCGCCGCACGGCCCGGCGACGGCGGCCCGGCCCACCCGCTGCTCGACACGGCGGTGGAACTCGCCGACGGCTCCGCGACCGTGTACACCGGCCGGATCTCCCTGGACGCCCAGCCGTGGCTGGCCGGGCACGCGCTGCTCGCGACGCCCGTGCTGCCCGCGACGGCGCTGCTCGAACTCGCCCTGTACGCGGGACGCGAGGCCGGCGCGCCCGAGGTGGAGGAACTCACCCTCCAGGCGCCGCTGCCGGTACCCGACGAAGGGGAGGCGCGGCTGCAACTGGTGGTCTCCGAGGCGGACGGCGAAGGACGCAGAAACCTGTCCGTGCACTCCGCCGCGGAAGGGGCCGGCTGGACCCGCCACGCCACCGGCGTCCTGGCCCCCGCCTCGGAGATCTCCGGGGTGCAGGACCTCGCGGCGTGGCCGCCGCCGGACGGCGAGCCCGTGGACCTCACCGGGGCCTACGAGACACTCGACGCCCTCGGCTACCGGTACGGGCCGCCGTTCCGCGGGCTGCGCAGGGCCTGGCGCCGGGACGGCACGTGGTTCGCCGAGATCGCCCTCGACGACGAACCCCCCGGCACGGACGAGGGGTTCACGGCGCACCCCGCCCTGCTGGACGCGGCCCTGCACCCGCTCGCCCTGGACGGCCCCGGCCCTTCGGGCGGCCTGCGCGTGCCCTTCTCGTGGACGGGCGTCCGCGCGCACGGCGGCGCGGGGCGCTCCCTGCGGGTGCGGCTGACGCCGGACGGCCCCGGCCGGACGGACCTGACCGTCGCGGACGCGACGGGGGCGCCCGTGCTGACGGCACGGTCGCTGCTGGTGCGGGAGGCCGACCCGGCGGCACTGGCCGCGGCCCGGCCTTCGGCCCGGGTCCCCTACCGCGTGGACTGGGTGCCGCTCGCCCCCTCCGGACCGCCCGTGGACCTGCGGCCGTACGACCCGGCGGCCGCCCCGGCGGTCCCCGAGGACGGCCCCGCCCACAGCGTGCTGGTGGCGGATGACGACCTGACGCCCGTCCGGCTGCTGACCCACCTGCGCGCCTGGGCCGCCGCCGGGGACCCCGGCCGGCGCCTGGTCGTGGTGACCCGCGAGGCGACCGCCGTGACGGCCGGGGAGCCGGTGGCCGGGCTCGCCCAGGCCCCGCTGTGGGGCCTGGTCCGCACCGCGCAGACGGAGCACCCGCGGCGCTTCGTGCTCGTCGACACGGACGGCAGCGCGTCCTCCGAGGCGGCGCTGGCGGCCGCCCTGGCGACGGACGAGCCGCAACTCGCGCTGCGCCAGGGCGCGCCGTCCGTGCCCCGGCTGGCGCCCTGCCCGCCGGCCGGCGGCGAAGTGACCATCCGCCCCGGCACGGTCCTGCTCACCGGCGCCACCGGCGCACTGGGCGGCCTCGTCGCCGAACACCTGGTCACCCGGTACGGCGTCCGCCGCCTGCTGCTCGCCGGCCGGCGCGGCCCGGACGCCCCCGGCGCCCCGGCCCTGGTGGAACGGCTCACCTCGCTCGGCGCCGAGGTCTCCCTCGTCGCCTGCGACATCGCCGACCGCGCCGCACTCACCGCGCTGCTCGGCTCCGTCCCGCCGGAGCACCCGCTGCGCGCGGTGGTGCACGCGGCCGGCGTCACCGCCGACGGCACCCTGGAGTCGCTGACCGACGAGGACTTCGCGCGGGTGCGACGGCCCAAGTCCGAGGCCGCGCTGCTGCTGCACGAGCTGACCGCGGACCTGGACCTGGACGCCTTCGTCCTGTTCTCCTCGATCGCCGGGCTCGTCGGCAACGCGGGCCAGGCCAACTACGCTGCCGCCAACGCCCACCTGGACGCCCTCGCCCAGCACCGCAGGGCTCTCGGACTGCCCGCCGTCTCGCTGGCCTGGGGCCTGTGGGAGACCGGCGCGGGCATGGCCGGGCAGCTCGGCGCTGCCGACCTCGCGCGGATCGCCCGGACCGGAATCGCCCCGCTCACGGCGGACGAGGGACAGGCCCTGCTCGACGCCGCCCTCGCCGCCGGCCGGGCCGTGGTCGTCCCCGCCCGCCTCGACCTGGCGGCCCTGCGCGGACGGACCGACGCCGAGCGGGTCCCGCCCCTGCTGCGCGGCCTCGTCCGGACCCCGGCGCGCAAGCCCGCGCCCCGGCCGGCCGGCCCGGCGGCACCCGGCGAGGACACCACCGCGCCGTGGGTGCGCAAGCTCGGCGAGGCGGCTCCCGGCGACCGGCCCCGCCTGGTCCTCGACCTGGTGCGGGCGACGATCGCCGAGGTACTCGGTCACGCGCCGAACCGGCCCGTGCCGGCCGACCGCGGGCTGCTCGACCTCGGGTTCGACTCGCTGACCGCCGTCGAACTGCGCAACCGGCTGGGCGCCGAGACCGGTCTGCGGCTGCCCACCACCGTCCTGTTCGACCAGCCGACGGCCGGTGCCCTGGCCGCGCACCTGCTGGAGTCGCTGACCGACCGGCTGCCCGGCGGCGCGGCCGCCGTGCTCGCCAGGATCGGCGACCTGGAGGCCGCCCTCACCCAGGACACCGCGCTCGCCGCCGAGGCGCGCGAGCGGGCCGTCGCCCGCCTCACCGCGGTGCTGGAACGGATGACCGCCGGCGACGCCGCCGCACCAGCCGACCCGTCGCCCGAGGGGCCCCGGCTGGACCAGGTCTCCGACGACGAACTGTTCGACCTGATCGACGGCCAGCTCGGCGCCGAGTGAGCCGCACCGCCCGCGTGACCACCCATGCCCCAGTGTGAGAAGGAGAGCTGACGTCGTATGTCGAACGAGGACAGGCTTCGCGACTACCTCAAGCGCGTGACGAACGACCTTCTGCAGACCAAGGAGCGGCTGTCCCGGGTCGAGGCCGAGCGCCACGAGCCGATAGCCGTCGTCGGCATGGCGTGCCGTTACCCGGGAGGCGTCCGCACGCCGGAGGACCTGTGGCGGATCGCCGAGTCCGGTACGGACGCCGTCTCGCCCTTCCCCGAGAACCGCGGCTGGGACACGGCCGGCCTGTACGACCCGGACCCCGGCCGCACCGGCAGGACGTACGCCAGGGAGGGCGGCTTCCTGCACGACGCGGACCGTTTCGACCCGGGCTTCTTCGGCATCAGCCCCCGCGAGGCGCTCGCCGTCGACCCGCAGCAGCGGCTGCTGCTGGAGACGGCGTGGGAGACGTTCGAGGCGGCGGGCATCGCCCCGGCCTCCCTGCGCGGCTCCCGCACCGGCGTCTTCGCGGGCGTCATGTACGGCGACTACGGCGGCCGCATCCGCAAGGCCCCGGAAGGCCTCGAGGGCTACATCGGGACGGGCAGCGCCGGATCGGTCGCCTCGGGGCGGCTCTCCTACACCTTCGGCCTCGAAGGGCCGGCGGTGACCGTGGACACCGCCTGCTCGTCCTCGCTGGTCGCCCTGCACCTCGCCGTGCGGTCGCTGCGGCAGGGCGAGTGCGACCTCGCCCTCGCCGGCGGAGCCACCGTCATCGCCACCCCCGGCCTCTTCGTGGAGTTCAGCCGCCAGCGCGGCCTGTCCCCGGACGGCCGGTGCAAGGCCTTCGCCGCCACCGCCGACGGCACCGGGTGGGGCGAGGGCGTCGGACTGCTGCTGGTGGAGCGCCTCTCCGACGCCCGCCGCCACGGCCACCCCGTGCTCGCGGTGGTACGCGGCTCCGCCGTCAACCAGGACGGCACCAGCGGCCAGCTCTCCGCCCCCAACGGCCCCTCCCAGCAACGGGTGATCCGCCAGGCACTGGCCGACGCGGGCTTCACCCCGGCCGACGTCGACGCGGTCGAGGCGCACGGGACCGGCACCAGGCTGGGCGATCCCATCGAGGCGCAGGCGCTCATCGCCGCCTACGGCCAGGACCGGCCGGCGGAGCGGCCGCTGTGGCTGGGATCGCTGAAGTCGAACATCGGTCACACCCAGGCCGCGGCCGGCGTGGGCGGCATCATCAAGATGGTGCAGGCGATGCGGCACGGTCTGCTGCCGCGGACCCTGCACGTCGACGAGCCGACCCCGCACGTCGACTGGTCGGCCGGCGCGGTGCGCCTGCTCACCGAGAACGTGCCCTGGCGGACGGAGGACCGGCCGCGCCGGGCCGCCGTCTCCTCCTTCGGGATCAGCGGCACGAACGCGCACGTCATCCTGGAGGAGGCGGCCGAGCCCGAGCCCGCCGGGGACGAGAGGGCGGCCGGTGCGCCGTCCGGCGGCGCGGCCGTGCCCTGGCTGCTGTCCGGGCACACCGGGCAGGCGCTGCGGGAGCGGGCCGGTGGACTGCTGGAGTACCTGGAGGCGCGTCCCGAAACGGACCCGGACGCGGTGGCGAAGGTCCTCGCGGACGGCAGGGCGCACTTGGACCACCGCGCGGTGATCACCGCCGACGGCAGTGACGGACTGCGGGAGGCCCTGCTGGCCCTGGCCGAGGCGGCCACCCACCCGGGTCTCGTGCAGGGCACTGTCCGTCCGCTCGGCAGGACGGTGTTCGTCTTCCCGGGCCAGGGCTCGCAGTGGGACGGCATGGCGGCCCAACTTCTCGAGACCTCACCGGTGTTCGCCGAGCACGTCGCGGCCACGGCACGGGCCCTGGAGCCGTACACGGGCTGGAACCTCCTCGACGTGCTGACCGGGGTGCCCGGCGCTCCTCCCGCCGACCGGGTGGACGTGGTGCAGCCCGCGCTGTTCGCCGTCATGACGGCTCTGGCCGAGCTGTGGCGGCACCACGGTGTGCGTCCGGACGCGGTGGTCGGCCACTCGCAGGGCGAGATCGCCGCCGCCTACGTGGCCGGGGCGTTGACCCTGGAGGACGCCGCGAAGGTGGTGGCGCTGCGCTCCAAGGCCCTGCTGCGGCTCGCCGGAACCGGCGGCATGGCGTCGGTGCCGCTGCCGGCCGACCGCACCGCCGCCCTGCTCGCCGCCTACGACGACCTCCACATCGCCGCCCACAACGGGCCGGGCACCACGGTCGTCGCCGGAAACGCCGACGAACTCGCCCGCCTGGTCACCACACTCACCGAAGAGGGCGTCCAGGCGCGCACCATCCCCGTCGACTACGCCTCCCACACCCCGCACGTCCGCCCGCTCGAGGACACGCTCCTGAAGCTGCTGAGCGGCATCAGCCCCCGGGCGGGCGCCGTCGCCTTCTACTCCACGCGCACCGGCGGCCGGATCGACACCACGGAACTGACGCCCGAGTACTGGTTCGAGAACCTGGCCAACCCCGTCCTGCTCCACCCCGCACTCGAGGCGCTCACCGCCGACGGCCACACCGTCTTCGTCGAGTCCAGCCCTCACCCCGTCCTCACCACCCCGCTGACGGACACCACCGACGCCCTCTCCCCGGACGCCCCCGCCGTCGTCACCGGCACCCTGCGCCGCGACGACGGCTCCCTCACCCGCTTCCACACCTCCCTTGCCCAGCTGCACACCCACGGCCACCCCACCGACTGGCACATCCCGGACCCGGCCGGGGCACCGCCGAGGGACCTCCCCGCCTACCCGTTCCAACGCCGGCGCTACTGGCTGGAGGACGGGGCGGCCGGCGGGGAGCCGGAGAGCCTCGGCCTGCAGGCGACCCGGCACCCGCTCCTCCCGTCGGCGACGACCCTGGCGGACGGGGACGCCCTGCTGCTCACCGGGCGGACGTCGGCCCGGGCCCACGGCTGGCTCGGCGACCGGACGCTCAACGGCACCGTCGCCCTCGAACTCGCGCTCCAGGCGGGGCGGTTGCTCGGTCTACCCGTCGTGGAGGAGGTGTCGGTGGGGACGCCGGTCACCGTCCCGCCGGGCGGCGGAGTCGATCTGCAGCTGTCGGCCGGCGCGCCGGCCGCGGGCGACGGACGCCGGGAGTTCGTGCTGGCCGCACGGCCGTACGAGGACGCGCGGGACGACGAGACGCTGCACCGTTCGTGGACCCGGCTGGCGTCGGGCGTCCTCGCCGAGGCACCCGCGGACGAGCCGGAGGACCTCACGGCCTGGCCCCCGGCGGGCGCCGTGGCCGAGCCGCCCCGCGACGACGCGGAGGCGGCCGCCCCGGCCTCCTTCTGGCGACTGGGCGACGACCTCTACGCCGAGGTGGCTCTGCCCGACGAACTCGCCGGCGAAGCCGCCGCGTTCGGCGTCCACCCGGTCCTGCTGGACGCCGCCCTGCGCCCGCTGTTCGAGGACGCAGAGGACGGAACCTCCGTCCCCGGGACGTGGCGGGGCGTCACCCTGCACGCCGCGGGCGCCGCCGCGCTCCGCGTCCGCGTCCGGACCTCCGACGACGGCAGCCGCACCCTGACGCTGGCCGACGTGGCGGGCGCCCCGGTGGCGAGCGTCCGGTCCGTCGCCCCGGTCGCCCTGCCCCGCTCCGCCGCCGAGCGGCACGACTGGCTGTACGGCCTCGACTGGCTCCCCCTGACCCAGGCGCCCGCCGCCGACACCGCGCAGGACCCGGCCGACTGGGCGGTGCTCGGTGACGCGGTGGACCCGGCCGGAGCGTTCGACGCCGCACGCCGGGTGCCGTACGCGATCGGCGACGACCGGGCGCCCGCACTCGTCGTGCTCGCCGAGCAGGACACCGAGGCGCTGTTCGGCTCGCTGCGCGCACTGCTGGCCGACGAGGCGGCAGCCGACAGCAGGATCCTCGTGGTGACCCGGCACGCGGTCGCCACCCACCTCGACGACGTCCAGGACCTCGCCCCGGCGGCCGGATGGGGGCTGGTGCGCAGCGCGCAGTCGGAGCATCCGGGCCGGATCACCCTGGTCGACGTGGACGGCGATCCCGCCTCGCTGCTCGCCCTGGCCGCCGCGTCGGCGGCGGGGCAGGAGCAGGTCGCGGTGCGGGGCGGGGAACCCCTGGTGCCCCGGCTGGCCCGCTCCGCACCGCAGGAGTACGCGCGGGAGGCGCCGGCACCCGACCCCTCGGGCACCGTGGTCGTCTCCGGGGGCGGCGACCTCGCCGCCGCGGCCGCCGAGTACTTCGTCACCGTCCACGGCGCCCGCCGGCTGCTGCTCATCGGCGGCGGCGAGGAGGTGGCGCGGTCGCTGGCCGGCGCGGACGCCGAGGTGCTGGTCGCGGAGGGCACGGCCGCGGACCGCGACGCCCTGGCCGCCGCGCTGGCCCTGCTGCCCGCCGGCCGGCAGCCGACCGCGGTGGTGCACGTGGCGGAACGCGCGCCCGAGGCGGTCGTGCTGTCCACGCCGCCGGAGGACTTCGCGGACGCCCTGCGCACCGGCACGGACGCCGCCTGGAACCTGCACGAACTGACCCTGGGCGGCGCCCTGACCACCTTCACCCTGCTCGCCCCCGACCCCTCGGCCGCCCTCGGCGGCACCGGGCAGGCGGCACGGGCCGCCCTCGGCGCGTACCAGGACGCCCTCGCCCAGCACCGCAGGGCCCTCGGCCTGCCGGCGGTGTCCCTCGCCTGGGGACCCCGCGAGGACGGACCGGCACAGCAGCCGTCCGGGCTGGCGCCCTTCCCCGCCCGGAGGGTGGGGGAGCTCCTCGGCCTCGCCCTGCGCTCCCAGCGGCACGGCGTGCTCCTCGCCGCACGCCTGGACCGGACCGCGTCCGAGGAACGCGCCGCGGCGGGACTGCTGCCGCCGGTGCTGCGTTCCGTGGTGCGCACGGTCAGGGCGGCCACCGCCGGCACCGGCTCCACGCCCGGCACGCTCGCGTCCACCCTCACCGGGCTGCCCGAGGCCGACCGGCGACGCCTGGTGCTGGACCTGATCCGCGACCAGGTCGCGGGAGTGCTCGGGCACTCGGCGCGTGACGGCATCGACACCGCGCGGGCGTTCAAGGACCTGGGCTTCGACTCGCTCACCGCCGTCGAACTGCGCAACCGGCTCAACGCGGCGACCGGCCTCAAGCTGCCCAGCACCCTCCTGTTCGACCACCCGTCACCCGAGGCGCTGGCCGCCCACCTGCTGGCCGAACTGGTCGGGACCGCCGCCGGACCCGCGAACCCGGGGCGCTCCGGCGCGACGTACGACGGCGAGCCGATCGCGATCGTCGCGATGGCCTGCCGCTACCCCGGCGGGATCACCTCGCCGGAAGACCTGTGGCAGGTGGTCGTCTCCGAGAGCGACGTCATCTCGCCGTTCCCCGACGACCGTGGCTGGGACCTGGACCGGCTGTTCCACCCCGACCCCGAGCACACCGGCACCTCCTACGCCCGCGAAGGCGGCTTCCTGCGGGACGCCGACCGGTTCGACCCCGGCTTCTTCGGGATCAGCCCCCGCGAGGCCACCAGCATGGACCCCCAGCAGCGGCTGCTGCTCGAGACCGCCTGGGAGGCGTTCGAAGGGGCGGGCATCGACCCGACCTCCCTGCACGGCTCCCGCACCGGCGTCTTCGCCGGCGTCGTCTACACCGACTACGGCTCACGGGTGAAGCTGCCCGCCGACATGGAGGGCTACCTCGGCTTCGGCAGCGCGGGCAGCATCGCCTCCGGCCGGATCGCCTACACGCTGGGCCTGGAGGGACCGGCGGTGACCGTGGACACCGCCTGCTCGTCCTCGCTGGTCGCCCTGCACCTCGCCGTGCAGTCGCTGCGCCTCGGCGAGTGCGACCTCGCGCTCGCCGGCGGAGCGACCGTGCTGTCCCACCCGGACATCTTCATCGGCTTCAGCCGGCAGCGCGGACTCGCCCGCGACGGCCGCTGCAAGGCGTTCGCCGCGGCCGCCGACGGCACCTCGTTCGGTGAGGGCGTGGGGCTGCTGCTCGTGGAGCGCCTCTCCGACGCCCGCCGCAACGGCCATCCGGTGCTCGCCCTGGTCCGCGGCACCGCGACCAACCAGGACGGCGCCAGCAACGGCCTCACCGCCCCCAACGGACCGTCCCAGCAACGCGTGATCGGGCAGGCGCTCGCGGACGCCGGGCTCACCCCCGCCGACGTGGACGCCATGGAGGCGCACGGGACGGGGACCACGCTCGGCGATCCGATCGAGGCGCAGGCGGTGATCGCCGCCTACGGCCAGGACCGGCCGGCGGAGCGGCCGCTGTGGCTGGGATCGCTGAAGTCGAACATCGGTCACACCCAGGCCGCGGCCGGTGTCGGCGGTGTGATCAAGATGGTGCAGGCGATGCGGCACGGACTGCTGCCGCGGACCCTGCACGTCGACGAGCCGACCCCGCACGTCGACTGGTCGGCCGGGGCCGTGGAACTGCTCACCGAGCCGCGCGAGTGGGCCCCCGACGGCCGTCCGCGCCGGGCCGGTGTCTCGGGCTTCGGGATGAGCGGCACGAACGCGCACGTGGTCCTGGAGGAGGCGCCCGAGCTGGAGCCCGCCGGGGACGAGAGGGCGGCCGGTGCGCCGTCCGGCGGTGCGGTCGTGCCCTGGCTGCTGTCCGGGCACACCGGGCAGGCGCTGCGGGAGCGGGCCGGTGGACTGCTGGAGTACCTGGAGGCGCATTCGGACGCGGACCTGGACGCGGTGGCGAAGGTCCTCGCGGACGGCAGGGCGCACCTGGACCACCGCGCCGTCGTCGCGACCGGGGACGACGACGGCCTCAAGGAGGCGCTGGCGGCGCTGGCCGCCGGGACGGCGCACTCCGGCCTCGTGCAGGGCACTGTCCGTCCGCTCGGCAGGACGGTGTTCGTCTTCCCGGGCCAGGGCTCGCAGTGGGACGGCATGGCGGCCCAACTCCTGGAAGCCTCACCGGTGTTCGCCGAGCACGTCGCGGCCACGGCACGGGCCCTGGAGCCGTACACGGGATGGAACCTTCTCGACGTGCTGACCGGGGTGCCCGGCGCTCCTCCCGCCGACCGGGTGGACGTGGTGCAGCCCGCGCTGTTCGCGGTGATGACCGCTCTGGCCGAGCTGTGGCGGCACCACGGTGTGCGTCCGGACGCGGTCGTCGGCCACTCGCAGGGCGAGATCGCCGCCGCCTACGTGGCCGGGGCGCTGAGTCTGGAGGACGCCGCGAAGGTGGTGGCGCTGCGCTCCAAGGCCCTGCTGCGGCTCGCCGGAACCGGCGGCATGGCGTCGGTGCCGCTGCCGGCCGACCGTACCGCCGCCCTGCTCGCCGCCTACGACGACCTCCACATCGCCGCCCACAACGGGCCGGGCACCACGGTCGTCGCCGGAAACGCCGACGAACTCGCCCGCCTGGTGGCCGCACTCGAGGAGCAGAACGTCCAGGCGCGCACCATCCCCGTCGACTACGCCTCCCACACCCCGCACGTCCGCCCGCTCAGGGACACCCTGCTCGACGTCCTCGACGGCATCACCCCCCGGGAGGCCGGCCTCGCGTTCTACTCCACGCTCACCGGCGGCCGGATCGACACGACGGAGCTGACGCCCGAGTACTGGTTCGAGAACCTGGCCAACCCCGTCCTGCTGCACCCCGCGCTCGAGGCGCTGGCGGCCGACGGCCACACCACGTACGTCGAGTCCAGCCCCCACCCCGTCCTGCTCACCCCCCTCACCGACGCCACCGACGACGCCACCGCGGTGGTCACCGGGACGCTGCGCCGCCACCACGGCTCGCTCACCCGCTTCCACCAGTCCCTGGCCCACCTGCACACCCACGGTCACCCCACCGACTGGCACGTCCCCACCCCCGCCACCGAGCCCCCGACCGACCTCCCCACCTACCCCTTCCAGCACGACCGTTACTGGCTGGAGGGCCCCGCCGCGCACACCGACGCGGGACACCTCGGACTGGACGCGACGGAGCACCCCGTCCTGTCGACGGTGACCGCGCTCGCGGAGACGGACACCGTCGTGCTCAGCGGCCGGCTGTCCACGCGGTCGCTCGGCTGGCTCGCCGACCACGCCGTCGGCGACGCCGTGCTGCTGCCGGGCACCGCG
Organism: Streptomyces fragilis; assembly: GCF_003112515.1. Classification (GTDB taxonomy): domain Bacteria; phylum Actinomycetota; class Actinomycetes; order Streptomycetales; family Streptomycetaceae; genus Streptomyces; species Streptomyces fragilis. The sequence continues at coordinate 1,429,609 of NZ_BEVZ01000002.1, forward strand.
CTGCTGGAATTCGCCGTGCAGGCGGCGCAGGCGGCCGGCGGCAACCGCGTCGACGAACTCACTCTGGAAGCACCGCTGTTGCTGCCCGAGCAGGGCGCGGTGCGGGTGCAGGTGACGGTCGAGGCCGCCGACGCGGACGGCGGACGCCGGGTCGCCGTGCACTCCCGGCCCGACGAGGAAGGCCAGGACACGGCGTGGACGCGACACGCGACGGGCACGGTGGACCCGGTGGCCCGGCCGGTGCCGTCCGCCGGGTGGGCCGTCTCCTGGCCGCCCGCCGACGCCGAGCCGCTGGAGGTGAGCGACCTCTACGACCGGCTGGCGGAGCTGGGCTACGCGTACGGGCCCGCCTTCCGGAACCTCACCGCCGCCTGGCGGTCCGGCGACACGGTGTACGCGGAGGTGGCGCTCGACGGCCGGTACCACGACGAGGCCGCCCGGTTCGCGCTCCATCCCGCGCTGCTCGACTCGGCGCTGCACACCATGGCCCTGGGCGACTTCCTCGGCGAGGGCGTGCGGCTGCCGTTCAGCTGGAGCGGAGTGGGCCTGGCGGCCGCCGGGGCGACGGCCCTGCGGGTCGCGGTGGCCCCCGGGCCCGACGGAACCGACTCCGTGCGGCTGTCCGTGGCCGACCCGGCCGGCGCCGTCGTCGCCGTCGCCGAGTCGCTGGTGCTGCGGCCCGCCGCCCCGGAGCACCTGCCGTCCGCGGGACGCGCGCCCGGGGCCGGCCGGTCGCTGTACGAGCTGGACTGGAGCGAACTGCCCCTCCCCGGGTCCGGCGAGGAGGCGGCCGGGACGGCGTTCGAGGTGCTGGACGCCCCCGTCACGCAGGGGGGAGCCGTACCGGAGGCCGTCGCCGGCTCGGTGAACGCGCTGCTCACCCGGTTGCGGGAGGCGCTCGCCGGGCAGGACGCGGACGGTGAGGCGGACGGGGCGGAGCGGCCCGTCGTGGTCGTCACCCGCAGGGCCGTCGCCGCCGCCCCGGGCGACCCCGTGGACCTGACGGCCGCGCCGCTGTGGGGCCTGGTCAGGTCCGCCGCCACGGAGCACCCGGGACGCGTCGCCGTCGTCGACACCGACGACACGCCCGCCTCCCGGCAGGTCCTGGCCGCCGCCGTCGCCACGGGCGAACCCCAACTCGCCCTGCGCGACGGGCGCGTCCTGGTGCCGCGGCTGGTGTCCGCCGGGACCGGGGAGAGCGTCGCGCTGCCCGGGGACGGCGCCACCTGGCGGCTGGAGACGCCCGGGGGATCCCCGGACGACCTGCGGGCCGTACCGCAGCCCGCGGCCCGCGAACCCCTTGCCGCGGGGCAGGTGCGCGTCGCGGTGCGGGCGGCCGGGCTCAACTTCCGTGACGTCCTGCGCGTCCTGGGCATGGTGCCGGGGGAGGAGCCGCTGGGCACCGAGGCGGCCGGGACCGTGCTGGAGACCGGTCCCGGCGTCGAGGGACTGGCCGTCGGCGACCGGGTGTTCGGCCTGGTGCAGGGGGCGGCCGGCCCGGTGGCCGTGGCGGACCGGCGGCTGCTCGCGCGCATCCCGGACGGCTGGTCCTACGCGACGGCGGCGGCGGTGCCGGCCGTGTTCACCACCGCCCACCACGGCCTCGTCGAACTCGCCCGGCTCCGCCCCGGCGAACGGGTGCTGATCCACTCGGCGGCCGGCGGCGTGGGCCTCGCGGCGCTGCAGATCGCCCGGCACCTGGGCGCCGAGGTGTTCGGCACCGCGAGCCCCGCCAAGTGGGGCGCGCTGCGCGCGCTCGGGCTGGACGACGCCCACCTGGCGTCCTCCCGCACGACGGACTTCGAGGACCGGGTGCGCGCCGCCACCGACGGCCGCGGTGTCGACGTCGTGCTCAACTCCCTGACCGGCGAGTTCGTCGACGCGTCGCTGCGCCTGCTGTCGGGCGGCGGACGCTTCGTGGAGATGGGCATCGCCGATCTGCGCGACCAGGACGCCGTCGACGCCGTCCGGCCGGGCGTCGCCTACCAGCCGTTCGAGCTCCTCGACATGGACCCGGCGAAGGTCGGCGCCTCGCTGGCCGCCGTGCTCGCCCTCTTCGAGCGGGGCGAGCTGACGCCGCTGCCGGTGGCGAGCTGGGACGTCCGCCGGGCGCCCGCCGCCTTCCGGTACTTCTCCCAGGCGCGGCAGGTGGGCAAGGTCGTCCTGACCGTCCCGCCCGCGGTCGGCGCCCCGGAGGACGCCGGGACGGTGCTCGTCACCGGGGGCACCGGCACCCTGGGCGCGGCGCTCGCCCGGCACCTGGTGCGCGAGCACGGGGTGCGCAGCCTGCTGCTCACCGGTCGGCGCGGGCCCGAGGCGCCCGGCGCCGCCGAACTCGCCGCCGAACTCACCGAGGCGGGCGCCGGGGTGCGGATCGAGGCATGCGACGCCGCCGACCGGGACGCGCTGGCCCGGCTGCTGGCCTCGGTGGATCCCGACCGGCCGCTGACCGGCGTCGTGCACGCCGCGGGCGTCCTCGACGACGGCGTCCTGTCCTCGCTGACCGCGGAGAAGGTCGCCGCCGTGCTGAGGCCCAAGGTCGACGCGGCCTGGAACCTCCACGAGCTGACGCGGGAGGCGGACCTGTCGTGGTTCGTCCTCTTCTCCTCGGCCTCCGGCCTCCTCGGCGGGGCGGGACAGGCCAACTACGCGGCCGCCAACGTGTTCCTGGACGCGCTGGCCGAGCACCGGCGCCGCCGGGGCCTGCCCGCGCAGTCGCTGGCCTGGGGCATGTGGGAGGCGGCGAGCGGGATGACCGGACACCTGGCGGAGGCCGACCGGGCCAGGATCGCCCGCGGCGGGCTCGTCCCGATGACGGTCGAGGACGGCATGGCCCTGTTCGACGCCGCGCTGGAGGACGGCCGCCCGCTGCTCGTGCCCGCGCCGCTGGACGGGGCGGCACTGCGGTCGGGCGCCGTCGCCGGCGGAGTGCCGGCCGTCCTGCGGTCGCTGGTCCGCACGCCCGTGGTGCGGCGGGCGGCCCAGGCCGCCCCCGCCTCGTCGGCCGGTCTCGCCGAACGGCTGTCGGCCCTGCGCGGCCCGGAGCGGGAGCGGGCGGTGCTCGCCCTGGTGCGCGAGCAGGTCTCGGCGACCCTCGGCCACACCACGGCGGACGGCATCGAGGCCGACCGGGCGTTCAAGGAGATCGGCTTCGACTCCCTGACCTCCGTGGAACTGCGCAACCGGATCGGCGCGGCCACCGGGCTGAGGCTGCCCACCACGCTGGTCTTCGAGCACCCGACGCCCGCGGCGCTCGCCGGGCACCTCGTCGGCCTGCTCGCACCGGAGGACCCGGTGGCCGACCTGGACCGGCTGCTCGCCTCCGTCACCGTCGGGGGGCCCGACTTCCCGCGTCTCCGGGAGCGGCTGCGGGCGGCCCTGTGGCTCTGGGACGAGGAGGCCGGGCGGCAGGACACCCCGCCCGCCGGCACCGCCGGAGCAGCCGACGACCAGGACCTCTCCGACGCCGACGACGAGGAGCTGTTCCGCGCGCTCGACGAGGAGTTCGACGCCAGCTGACGCCGACGGCCGCGCGCCCCGTGACCCGCGGGCGCGCGGCCGTGGACGACCGAGAAGAGAGTGCTACTGCGATGAGCGACAGCGACACCGCCACCGGCAACGAGGAGAAGCTGCGGGACTACCTGCGGCGGGCGACGGCCGATCTCAAGCAGGCCCGCCGCCGGGTGAGGGAACTGGAGGAGAAGGAACACGAACCGGTCGCCATCGTGGCCATGGCCTGCCGCTTCCCCGGCGGCGTCCGCTCGCCCGAGGACCTGTGGGACCTCGTGTCGAAGGAGCGGGACGCCGTGTCCGGGCTCCCCGAGGACCGCGGCTGGGACACCGAGGCGCTCTACGACCCCGACCCCGACCGGGCCGGGACCGCCTACACCCGCGAAGGCGGCTTCCTGCACGACGCCGCCGGGTTCGACGCCGCGTTCTTCGGCATGGGCCCGCGCGAGGCCGTCGCCACCGACCCCCAGCAGCGACTGCTGCTGGAAGTGGCCTGGGAGACCTTCGAACGCGCCGGCATCGCGCCGGACACGCTGCGCGGCACCCGCACAGGCGTGTACGCGGGCGTGGTCTCCCAGGCCTACGTGCCGCCCGCCGGCCGGGTGCCCGCCGGGTACGAGGGGCACCTGATGACCGGCAACGCGACCAGCGTCGCCTCCGGGCGGATCGCCTACCACCTGGGGCTGGAGGGGCCCGCCGTCACCCTCGACACGGCGTGCTCGTCGTCGCTGGTGGCGATGCACCTGGCGGCCCAGGCGCTGCGCCGCGGAGAGTGCGACCTGGCGCTCGCGGGCGGCGTCACGGTGATGGCGACGCCGCTCCTGCTGGTGGAGTTCAGCCGCCAGCGGGGCCTCTCGCCGGACGCCCGGTGCAAGGCGTTCTCCGCGGCCGCCGACGGCACGGGCTTCGCCGAGGGCGTGGGCACGGTCCTGCTGGAGCGGCTGTCCGACGCGCGCCGGCGCGGTCACCGCGTCCTCGCCGTGCTGCGCGGCTCCGCGGTCAACCAGGACGGCGCGAGCAACGGGCTCACCGCGCCGAACGGCCCCACCCAGGAACGGGTCGTCGCCCAGGCGCTGGCCGACGCCCGGCTGGCGCCGCAGCAGATCGACCTGGTCGAGGCGCACGGCACCGGCACCCGGCTCGGCGACCCCATCGAGGCGCGGGCGCTCATCGCGGCCTACGGGCAGGGCCGGCCGGAGGGCCGGCCGCTGTACGTGGGCTCCCTCAAGTCCAACATCGGGCACACCCAGGCCGCGGCGGGCGTCGCCGGCGTGATCAAGGCCGTGCTGGCGATCCAGCACCGGGTGATGCCCCGCAGCCTCCACATCGACGAGCCCACCGAGCACGTCGACTGGTCCGCCGGCGCGGTCGAGCCGCTCACCGCGACGATCCCCTGGCCCGACCGGGGCCGCCCGCGCCGGGCCGGGGTGTCGTCGTTCGGCATCAGCGGGACCAACGCCCACGTCATCCTCGAACAGGCCCCGACCGACGAGCCGCCGGCGCGGGACACCCCGTCCGGCGGGCAGGAGGAACCGGCGGGGGAGCCGCTCGCTCCCTGGGTGCTGTCCGCGCGGACCGAGGGCGCCCTGCGCGCCCAGGCGGAACGGCTCGCCGCACACCTGACCCGGACGCCGCAGGCCGACGCCGGCGACGTGGGCCGGACACTGGCGCTGGGGCGGGCCTCCCTGCGGCACCGCGCGGTCGTCCTGCCGGGCACGGCGCGGGAGCGGCTCGCGGCGCTGCGGGCGCTCGCGGAAGGCCGCCCCGACCCCAGGGCCGTGTCCGGAACCGCGGCCGAACGGCTCGCCACGGCCCACCTGTTCACCGGGCAGGGCAGCGGGCGGCCCGGCATGGGGCGCGAACTGTACGCGACACGGCCGGTGTTCCGGCAGGCGGTGGACGAGCTGTGCGAGGCCTTCGCCCCGCACCTGGACCGCCCGCTCCTGCCGCTGCTCCTGGCCGGCCCGGACGATCCCGCGGCTACGCTGCTGGAGCGCACCGAGTACGCCCAGCCCGCCTTGTTCACCCTGGAGCTGGCGCTGTACCGGCTGCTGCGGCGGCTGCTGCCGGAACCCGACTTCCTCGCCGGTCACTCCCTCGGCGGGATCACCGCCGTCGCCGCCTCGGGCGCGCTGTCCCCCGAGGACGCCTGCGCCCTGGTCGCCGCCCGCGGCCGGCTGATGGGCGCGGGTCCGCGGCACGGTGCGATGGCGGCGTGCGAGGCGTCCGAGGAGGAGGTGCGCGAGGTGCTGGCCGGGTACCCCGGCACGGCCGACGTCGCCGCGGTCAACGGCCCGAGGGCGACCGTGGTCTCGGGGGACGCCGAGGCGGTCGAGGAGATCGCGCGGGTGTTCGCCGAACGGGGGCGCCGCACCCGCCGGCTGCGGGTCTCCCACGCCTTCCACTCGGCCCACATGGACGCCGCCGTGGAACCGCTGCGCGCGGTGGCCGCCACCCTGCGGGTGGGCGACCCGGCCGTCCCGGTGATCTCCGACCTGACCGGGCGGCCGCTCACCGGCGAGGAGTTGCGCGACCCCGGTCACTGGGGACGACAGGTGCGCTCACCCGTGCGGTTCGCCGCGGCCGTCGCCGCGCTGCACGACGCCGGCGTGACCGCCTTCGTCGAGGTGGGGCCCGACGCGGTGCTCTCGGCGCTCGTCGAGCCCTGCCTGCCGCCCGGCGCCGCACCGCTCGTCGTCCCCGCGATGGTGCGGGACCGGTCCGAGGAGGCCGCGCTCGCCGCCGCGCTGTCCCGGCTGCACGCCGCCGGCGGCCGCGTCGACTGGGAGCACTGGTTCGGCGGTCCGCCCCGGCCCGGGGCGGACCTGCCGACGTACCCGTTCGAGCACCGGCGCTTCTGGTGGCCGGCGGAGGTGCTCGGCACCGCCCACGCGGACGGCCCGGCGGGGCCCCACCGTGCGCCCGCCGCGGCCCCGATCGCGAAGGACGCCCCGGCCGCTCCCGCCGACGGCAACACGGCTGCTCCCGCCGACGGCGTCACAGCCACCCCCGCCGACGGCGTCACGGCCACCGCCGCGGACGGTGTCACGGTCACCGCCGGAGGCGCCGCGGATGGGGCTTCGGCGGCGGACGGGGTGGGGGAGGGTGCGCCGCCGGCCGGTGAGCGGCCGCAGGAGCCGATGCTGGACCTCGTCCTCGCGCACACTGCCGACGTGCTCGGCCACGACGCTCCGGAGCGGATCGGGCCGGAGGAGAAGTTCCTCGACATCGGTCTGTCGTCCTTCACGGCGCTGGAGGTGCGCAACCGGCTGTGCGAGGTGACGGGACTGCTGCTGCCGCCCGTCCTGTTGTTCGACCACCCGACGCCGGCCGCGGTCGCCCGGTTCCTCGAGGAGGCCGCGGCCACGCCGTGACACGACGGGGGCGGCGGGACACGAACCTCGTGTCCCGCCGCCCCCGTCCCGCCGCCCGGTGGTCTCACCAGTCGACGGGCAGCCGCCGCACCCCCTGCACCGACCCGCCGGCCTTGACGCCCAGCTCCTCCACCGGAGCGGCCAGCCGCAGGGTCGGTATCCGGGTGATCAACCGCCCCAGGGCGATCTCCACCTCGGCGCGGGCCAGGTTCTGGCCGATGCACTGGTGGACGCCGTACCCGAACGCCAGATGCCGGCGGGCGTCGCGGCCGACGTCCAGCACGTCGGGGTCGGGGAACACCTCGGCGGAGCGGTTGGCCGCGGCGTTCGGCAGGTAGACGCCCTCACCCTCGCGGATCAGCACACCCCCGACCTCGATGTCCGCGGCGGCCACCCGCTGCAGCTCGTCGGCGACCGACAGGAAGCGCAGCAGCTCCTCCACCGCGCCCGGCAGCAGGGCCGGGTCCTCGCGCAGCCGGGCCAGTTCCGCGGGATGCTCCAGGAGGGTCAGGATGCTCAGGCCGATCATGTTCGCGGTCGTCTCGTGCCCGGCGACCAGCAGGAACATGGCGATGGCGGAGAGATCGGCGCGGCTCAGCTCACCGGTGCGCACCCGGTCCTCGGCCAGCTCGTCGAGCAGCCCGCCCTTCCTCGCCCGGCTCTCGCTCCCCCTCAGCTTCGCGTCGGTCAACCGGTCGAAGTAGGCGACCAGGGCGGCGCTCGCGGCGGCCGCCTGGTCGGCGGTGCCGGTCGCCAGCAGCATCCGCCGGGTCTGCTCCTCGAAGAACTCGTGGTCCTCGTACGGCACTCCCAGCAGTTCGCAGATGACGGTGGACGGCACCGGCAGCGCGAACTCCCGCACCAGGTCGACGGGGCGGCTGCCGGACTTCGCCAGGACGGCGTCGATCCGCTCGTCGACGATCCGCCGGATGGAAGGCCGCAGGCCGTTCACCCGGCGCACGGTGAAACTGCCGATGAGCATGCGCCGCTGGACGTCGTGCTCGGGCGGGTCCATGCCCACCAGCGCGGTGAGCCGCGCCGCCGCCATGCGCGGGACGAGGACCGGGAAGTCCGGCCGCGACCGGTCCGAGGAGAGCCTGGGGTCGACCAGCAGGCTGCGCGTCTCGGCGTGGCCGGTCACCACCCACACCTGCCGGCCGTCGTAGAGACGCACCCGGGACAGCGGTCCCTGCTCGGCGAGCCGGGCGTACCCGGCCGGAGGGTGGTAGGGACAGTCCCTCGACATCGGGAACGCCGGCAGGACGCCGCGCCCCCCGGCCAGTTCGTCGCCGCTCATTCCGCTCCCCGAGAAGTCTCCGCGTCCCGCCGGGACGCGCGGTCGAAGGAGCGGATCGTCCCGGCCGTCGGTTAAGCGGCGCTAAAGGCCCTGACACCGCGCGCGGCACGGTCCACCGGCCGCCGAGCCCGGCCCGCACGCCGCCCCGGGGGAGGGGCCGACCCCCGGCGTCGCCTGCCTCCGTGCCGTCAGGAGGCCCCTTGTACGGGCCCGTTCGGGTGTGCTCTTGTGGTGCTCTTCGCCGACGACGGGGGGACGAGAGGTGGCATCGACGGCCGGAGGGACGGGGCGGCTGCTGGCTGTCAGCGACCTCCACATCGGTTACCAGGAGAACCGCGCCCTGGTCGAGCGGATGCGGCCCGGATCCGACGACGACTGGCTGCTGGTGGCCGGTGACGTCGCCGAGACCGTGGCCGACGTCCGCTGGGCCCTCGAAACGCTGGCCGGCCGCTTCCGCAAGGTCGTCTGGGCGCCCGGCAACCACGAGCTGTGGACCCATCCGGACGACGCCGTCACCCTGCGCGGCGCCGACCGCTACGCACACCTGGTCGCCCTGTGCCGGGAACTCGGCGTCACCACCCCCGAGGACCCGTGGCCGGTCTGGGAGGGCCCGGGCGGACCGGCCGTCGTGGCGCCGCTGTTCCTGCTGTACGACTACAGCTTCCTGCCGGCCGGGTGCACCACCAAGGACGAAGGCATGGCCTACGCGTACCGGACGGGGGTCGTCTGCAACGACGAGTTCCTCCTGCACCCCGACCCGTACCCGAGCCGCGAGGCGTGGTGCCGTGCCCGGGTGGCCGAGACGGAGCGCCGGCTCGCCGCGCTCCCGGACGACCTGCCCACCGTCCTGGTCAACCACTATCCGCTCGACCGGCACCCCATGGACATCCTGCGGTACCCCGAGTTCGCCATGTGGTGCGGCACCCGGCTGACCGCCGACTGGCACCACCGGTTCCGTGTCGCCGCCATGGTCTACGGCCACCTGCACATCCCGAGGACCACCCACCACGAGGGCGTCCGCTTCGAGGAGGTGTCCGTCGGCTACCCGCGCGAGTGGCGCACCCGCCCCGGTCCGCCGGGGACCCTGCGCCGCATCCTCCCCGAGATCCCCGCGGAGGACGGCACCGGTGATCGGTGACCTGCTCCCCGGCACGGTGGCGGCCGTGGAGACCTTCCGCGACGACCCGGCCGAGGACACACCGCTGTACCCCGAGGAGGAGGCGGCCGTCGCACGGGCGGTGACCAAGAGGCGCCGGGAGTTCGCCGCGGTGCGCGGCTGCGCCCGCCTCGCCATGCGGCAGCTCGGCATCCCGCCGCGCGCCGTCCCGTCCGGGCCCCGGGGCGCCCCCCGGTGGCCGCAGGGCGTGGTCGGCAGCATGACCCACTGCGAGGGCTACCGGGCGGCCGCTCTCGCCCGCACGTCCGACCTCGCCTCCCTCGGCATCGACGCCGAGCCGCACCGCCCGCTTCCGGACGACGTGCTGGCGGCCGTCTCGCTGCCCGCCGAACGTGAACGCCTGGGGCGGCTGGCGGTCCGGCGGCCCGACGTCCACTGGGACCGGCTGCTGTTCAGCGCGAAGGAGTCCGTCTACAAGGCGTGGTTCCCCCTGACCGGCGCCTGGCTGGACTTCGAGGAGGCGGACATCGAGATCACCCCGTCCTCCGGAGCGCGGGCGGAGGGCGGCTTCCGCGCCGCACTGCTCGTGCCCGGGCCGCTGGTGGGCGGCCGCCGGATCGGGCACTTCGAGGGGCGGTGGACCGTGCGGGACGGGCTCGCGGCCACCGCGGTCGTGGTGCCCCGCCCCTGACACCGTGGCCCGCCGGCCCATCCGCCCCCCGCGCCCCCCGCGCCCCCGCCTCCCGCGCGGCCCGCGCCGGGGCGCCGACGCTCGCGGACCTATAGTGATCCGCATGAGCCGTTGGAACGACCTGACCGGTGGGACGTCCGGAGAGGACTACGCCGCACGGTTCGCGGCACTGGCGCGCAGCGGGAAGGACGTGCACGGCGAGGCGCGGTTCTGCGCCGCGCTCGTGCCGCCCGGGGCCCGGGTGCTGGACGCCGGGTGCGGCACCGGCCGCGTCATGATCCGGCTCGCGGAGCTCGGGTACGACTGCGTCGGGGTGGACCTCGACGCCTCCATGCTGGCGGTGGCGCGACAGCAGGCCCCCCAACTGCCCTGGTTCCAGGCCGACCTGGCCGCGTTCGACCCCGACGCGCTCGGCGTCGCCGCGGACTTCGACCTCGTGGTCGTCGCGGGCAACGTGTTCCAGCTGGTCGCCGAGGGCACCGTCGCCGCGGTCGTCCGGAGTCTGACCGGGGCGCTCCGGCCGGGCGGTCTGCTGGTCTCCGGCTTCGGCCTGGACGAGGCCCACCTGCCGGTACCGCCCACCCTCACCCTGGGCCGGTACGAAGGCCACTGCGAGGCCGCGGGCCTCACCCTCGTCGACCGCTTCGCCACCTGGGACGCCGACCCCTACGAGGGCGGCGGATACGCGGTGTCCGTCCACCGTCGCTGACGCGGGAGGGCCCTTGACCTCCGGAGAACGGATACACCCGGACGGCGTCCTCCGTCTTCCCGGCGGATCCTGGTGGGACTGGGAGGTCATCGCCTGGGACCCAGGTCAGTTCCGTCTCGCGGCGGGGTGGGACCTCGCGTACCACCACGGACTGGAGCTGGTCTTCGGCGATCCCGCCTTCGTAGGATGCCCGGCCCGCTTCCACGACCCGGTCTTCCGCGCCCCGACGGACGAGGAGCGCACGGGCGTCGCGCGGCGGCTCGGCGAGGAGGCGCCGGTGCTCGTCGCCTTCGACGCCGACTCGGGGGGCCGGGACCCGTTCCCCTGTCTCGTCGCCGCCGAGCGGCTCGAGATCCTGCACGGCACCGTGCTGCGGTACTGGCGGGACGACCTGGCCCCGGGGCAGCGTCTCGCGCCGTGGGTGAGGCCGCCGGCGGACCGGTGACCTGGTGCTCACCGTGACGGTGGGTCGCCCCGCCGCTCCCGCAGGACCGTCACGGACCGCTCGCACCAGTCGCGGTTGCCCTCCTCGAAGGCGAGGCCGCGCAGACAGGTCAGGTACGGCCCGATCCGGTCGCCGTGGCGCAGGAAGTCCTCCTCGGTGCGGTCGCCGCGCATGGCGCGCAGCAGCTTCCCGAAGAGGTCGATCCTGGCGCGGGCGAACGCGGCGCGCTCCTCGAGCCGGGTGATCAGCGCGGCGGGGTCGACATGGTCCGCCGCCTGGACCTGGACCAGCAGGTCGTCGCGGATGAAGGAGGGTGTGGCGGAGGCGGCGGTGAACGCCTCGAGTTCCGTCAGCCCGGCGTCCGTCACCCGGAACAGGCGCTTGTTGGGCCGGCTCTCCTGCACCACCTCCCGGCCCCGCACGAGCCCGTCCCTCTCCAGCCGGCCCAATTCGGCGTACAGCTGCTGGGGCCGGGCGTACCAGAAGTTGGCGACGCCCAGGTCGAAGGCCTTGGCCAGCTGGTAGCCGCTGAGCTCCCCGTCGAGCAGTGCCGCCAGCACCGCGTGCCGCAGCGCCATCTCCCGCCTCCTTGTCTCCCGCCCGCCTCTGTCACCGTGGCCGATCCTGTGCCTATGGTAGTCATGAAACTGACTAGTCACATTCATGACTATGGAGGCGAGCACCCGCCATGACTTCCGCCATGAACCCCGCCACGAGCACCGCCGACCGGTTCCGCGCCGCCGTGGACCGCCGTGACCTCACGGCCATCGAGGAGCTCTTCACCGAGGACGTCCGCCTCTACAGCCCGGTGAAGTTCACGCCGTTCGAGGGCAGGCCGATGGTCATGGGCCTCTTCGGGGTCCTGCTGCGCACCTTCGAGAACTTCCGCTACGTCGGCGAGACCGCCGGCACCGTGCGGACCGCCGACGGATCCGCCACCGACTCCGCGGTGCTGGTCTTCCGCGCCGAGGTCGGCGGCAAGGAGATCCACGGCATCGACCTGCTGCACCTCGACGGCGACGGGCGGATCAGGGAGTTCACCGTCATGGTCCGCCCGCACTCCGCGGTGCAGGCCCTCGGTGAGGCGGTCCTCGCCGGCCTGGTCGCCGACGGCCTCGTCCAGGCCTGAGCCGACGCCGAGCTCCGGGAGTGGCCGGGCCGCTGCGGAACGGCGCCGACCCGGACCACGCGTGAGGCGCTCACCGACGCGGCCCGGCACGCGGCCCGGCACGCGGCCCGGCACGCGGCCCGGCACGCGGCCCGGCACGCGGCCCGGCACGCGGCCCGGCACGCGGCCCGGCACGCGGCCGGGGAACGGGTGGAGATCACCCTCGCTCACGGCCCGGGCGCCGTGTGCCTCACCGTGGAGAACCGCGCCCCTGGGCCGGCGGGCAGCGGCCGACCCCGCGCCGGGGCACGGACCGACGGGATGCGCGAGCGGATCACGCTCGTCGGCGGTCCACTCGCCGCGGCCGCGCGGGACGACGGCCGGTCCTGGGCGGTGATGGCCGAGGCCCCCGTCCCGGCCCCGCCCTCGGACCGGCCCTCGCCGTCCGGCCGTTCGGGACCGGGCGGCGTCCGAGCGTCCGGCGCGGCCCTGGTCCTGGTCCTGGTGTGATCCACGCGCCTGGTGTTCACCTCGGTGGTGAGCGCGTCGGGCTCGTTGCGGGCTCGTGAAGCCGTCCCGCGATTCCTTGACCGGCCGCGGCCGCCTGACGATGCTCGAACCATGACCGCGACGACCTTCCTCGTGACGCGGCGCCACGTCGACCTGGGGCGCCTCGCCTCGGCGGCGTGTCCGGAGAGCTGACGCCGACCTTGCCGCGCACGTGCGCGGCCCGCGCCGCAGTGCGCGTCCGTCCCGCCCTTCCTCTCGGCCTCCGTCAGGCCCGGTGCCCCGTGCGGGGCCGCACCGTCCTGTCCCCGTGCCCGGTCCACGCCGCTCGTCGGCGGGCCGGGCCGGCCGGCTCCCCGTGAAAGGAACACCATGACCTCCACCACCGACGTCGCCCCCGCACCCGGCGCCGCCCAGGCCCCCACCGCCCAGGCCGACGCGGCCGCCGTCACCGTCGAGAAGATCGGCGGACGCATCGGCGCCGTGATCTCCGGCGTCCGCCTCGGCGGCGACCTCGACGCCGCGACCGTGTCCGCGATCCGCGCCGCCGTCCTCGAGCACAAGGTGGTCTTCCTCCGCGACCAGCACCACCTCGACGCCGCCGGCCACGAGGCCTTCGGGCGGCTGCTCGGCGAGCTCGTCGCGCACCCCACCGTGCCTTCGGTGGACGGCCGTTACGCCCTCGGCATCGACAACGACCACGGCGGCCGGGCGAACCAGTGGCACACCGACGTGACGTTCGTGCCCGCCTACCCGGCCTTCTCCATCCTCCGCGCCGAGGTGATCCCGCCCTACGGCGGCAACACCCTCTGGGCGAACACGGCGGCGGCCTACGCCGAACTCCCCGAGCCGCTGCGGCTGCTGGCCGACAACCTGCGCGGGCTGCACACCAACGACTACGACTACGCCGCCGTCCGTCCGGGCGCCGTGTCCGCCGAACTGCTCCAGCACCGCGAGGTGTTCACCTCGGTCGCCTTCCGCACCGAGCACCCGGTGGTGCGCCTGCACCCCGAGACGGGTGAACGCACGCTGATCCTGGGCAACTTCCTGCAGCGGTTCGCCGGGCTCGACGGCCGTGACTCGCGCGCCCTGTTCAACGTCCTGCAGTCCCACGTCGAGCGCCCGGAGAACACCGTGCGGTGGCAGTGGCGCGCGGGCGACGTCGCCATCTGGGACAACCGGGCCACCCAGCACTACGGCGTGGACGACTCCGACGACCACGAGCGCACGCTGCGCCGGGTCACGGTCGACGGGGACGTGCCGATCGGGGTGGACGGCCGCCGCTCGGTGCTGCTCGCCCCGCAGTCCGTGCCCGAACCCGAGTACGGCATCGCGTCCGGCGCGTCCACCGACGGGCGCCTCGCCGAGGCCTGACGCCCCCTCCCCGGTACCGACGCCCCCTGCCTGCCCGCAGCGCGCAGCAGGGGGCGTCGGCCCGGCCGCGTCGACCGGCGGCGGAGTGCGTCCGCTTCCTGACCGACGGCGCGGAACGGGAGACCACGGGGGAAACCCGCCCGGCGGGGTAACGGGAAGGCCATGGGTGACATTCTCGTGGGCACGTGCTCCTGGACCGACCGGGCGCTGGTCGGCAGCGGCTGGTATCCGACGGGACGACGGGACGCCGAGGGGCGGCTGCGGCACTACGCCGGGCAGTTCCCGGTCGTCGAGGTCGACTCGGCGTACTACGCCCTGCCCGCCGAACGCAACAGCCGGCTCTGGGCGGAGCGGACGCCCGACGGCTTCGTGTTCGACGTGAAGGCGTTCTCCCTGCTGACCGGGCACCCCACGCGCAGCGCCGTGATGCCGCCCGGGCTGCCGGCGGACGCCCGCGACCCGGACGTGCTGGACGAGGTGTGGGCACGGTTCACCGCCGGCGTCGCGCCGCTGCGGGAGGCCGGACGGCTGGGGAGCGTGCTCTTCCAGTTCCCGCCGTGGTTCCGGCCGGGCGCGCCGGCCGAGGCGTTCCTGGCGGACACCGCCCGGCGGACGCACGGCTGGCCCGTCGCCGTGGAGTTCCGGCACCCCGCATGGTGGCGGCAGGACCAGGCCGGCCGGACGCACGCGCTGCTCGCCCGGTACGGCATGGCGGCGGTGGCCGTCGACATGACGCAGACGCTGCCGTCCTCGATACCCCCCGTCACTCCCGTGACCTCGCCGCGCCTGTCCGTCGTGCGGTTCCACGGCCGCAGCCCCGCCTGGGGCTCCGGCAGCAAGGAGGACCGCTTCCGGCACACCTACGACGAGGCCGAACTCGACGAGTGGGTACCCCGGTTGCTCCACCTGGCCGGACAGGTGGAGCAGTTGCACGTGCTGTTCAACAACTGCTGCGCGGACGCGGCCGTGCGGGCCGCCGAGAGCATGACCCGGCTCCTCGGCCCCGCAGCCGCCGGGCCCGCTGCCGCCGTGGGAGCCCGGACCGGTGAGCGGGCGATCAGGGAGGGAGGGTCATGACGAGGCCGCCCCGCGTGCACGCAGTTCGTCCAGCAGGGCCGGGTTGACGATCGTGACCACCGCTTCGACGTCGGCCCGGTCCGCCGCCGCCCACAGGACCTCGCGCGCCGCCCGGTACTTCGCGCCCAGGCGGGCCTGCGTCTCCTCGGGGAGCGCGGCCGCGCGGTCGGCGCGGCTGTTGTGGGCGTTGTCGGCGATCTTCAGCAGGGTGGCCTCCCGGTTCCCGGCGATGCGGCGGATCTTCTCCTCGTACGGCACGCCCGGCTGATTGCTCACGGCCTCGACGAGGTCGACCACGTCGCCCGGGACGCCCGCCGCCCGCAGTTCCTCCGCGGTCCAGCGGGTGTCCTCCACCACGTCGTGCAGCAGCCCCGCCGTCACCAGCCGGTCCCCGAACGGCGCCAGCCCGGCGGCCACCGCCCGGACGTGTTCGATGTACGGCACGCCGGCCTTGTCGACCTGTCCGGCGTGCGCGGCGGCCGCCAGCGCGTCGACCTCTTCGACGGTCCTCATCGGGCTTCCTTCCTGAACGGGCCGGACGGAGCTGCCCCGCCCCCCACGAGCCGTTGCGGGTCACGGGCTCACGAGGGCCACGGGACCTCCGGGGCCGTACGTGACCTCGCGTGACCTCACGCGACCTCGCGGGACCTCGCGGGACCTCGCGGGACCTCACGCGGACGATTGTCGCGGAAGCCGCCGGGCCGTCACCAGGCCGGGCGCGCGCCCCGCGCGCGTCGTGACCGCAACGGCCACCCGTGGCTCGCGCCGCGTGGCGCGCCGGGTGAGGCTGGGGGCGGGAGGTGATCCGCATATGGGTGCGGAAGACAGCGGACCGGCCGAGGCGCCCGCCTCCGCCGTCGAGGCCCTCCGGGGCGCCCTGCGGGGCGAGCTGCTCCAACCGGACGACCCCGGCTACGCGGCGGCCACGCGGCTCTGGAACGGCATGATCGAACGACGGCCGGCCCTGGTCGCGCGGTGCGCGGGCGAAGGGGACGTCGCCACGGCGGTCGGTTTCGCCCGTGACCACCGGCTCCCGCTCTCGGTGCGCGGCGGCGGCCACGGCGTCGCGGGACACGCCCTCTGCGACGGCGGCCTGGTCGTCGACCTGTCCGGGATGACCACGGTCGAGGTCGACCCCGACGCGCGCTTCGTGCGCGCGCAGGGCGGCTGCACCCTGGGCGACGTCGACCGGGCGACCCAGCGCCACGGCCTCGCCGTGCCGTTCGGCGTGGTGTCGCGGACGGGTGTCGCGGGCCTGACGCTGTCCGGCGGCATGGGCTGGCTGCGCCGCGCCCACGGCCTGAGCTGCGACGCACTGATGTCCGCGACGGTGGTCACCGCCGACGGCGAGGTCCGCGAGGCCGACGCGGAGCGCCATCCCGACCTGTACTGGGCGATCCGCGGCGGCGGGGGGAACTTCGGCGTCGTCACCTCGTTCACCTACCGGCTGTACCCGGTGGGCCCGCAGGTGTACTTCTGCAACGTGTACTACCCGGCGCGGCACGCCCGGGAGGTGCTGCGCCGCTGCGAGAGCCTGCTGTCCGCGCCCGGTGGGAGGACGGCCCCGATCGCCGTGTTCGGCCGGGTCCCGCCGGACGAGGCCCTTCCCGCGCACCTCCACGGCGAGCCGTTCGTCGCCGTCCTCGCGCTCTTCCCCGGCGGACCGGAGGAGGGGGAGCGGGAGCTGCGGCCTCTGCGGGAGATCACCGCACCGTTGTTCGATCTGAGCGACGTCACGACCTACCTCGACGCCCAGGCCGTGCTGGACGAGGAATATCCGGACGGAAACCGCTACTACTGGAAGTCGGTGAGCCTGCCCGGCCTCACCGACGAACTGATCGACCGGATCGCGGAGCACGCCGCACGGGCGCCGTCACCGGTGTCGACCGTGGACGTCTGGTTCCAGGGCGGTGCGATGGCGAGAGCCCCGCAGGAGGGGACCGCCTTCAGCGGGCGGGAGGCCCCCTACCTCGTCGGGATCGAGGGCAACTGGTCGGACGAGGCCGACTCGGAGCGGAACGTCGCCTGGGTGCGGGAGACCTTCGCCGCCCTGCGGGCCTTCTCCTCCGGCGGCATCTACCTCAACTTCCCCGGCTTCCTGGAGGAGGGCGAGCAGCTGGTCCGGGAGAGCTTCGGCCCGCAGTACGAACGACTGGCGGCGGTCAAGGCGACCTACGACCCCGGCAACCTGTTCCGGCTCAACGCCAACATCACGCCCCGGCGGGCCTGAACGTCCCCGCCGCCGGGGTGGTCCGGACATGAAGCCTGCCACGGGCTCCGCCCTGTGGCAGGAGCCCGCGGCAGGAGTCGTCGGCGCGCGGGAGGATCAGGAGGTGGCCCGCACGGGCGTCGGTTCGTCCGCCCTGGCGGCCGGCGTCCCGCGGCGCAGGACGTTCTCGAGGGCGAAGGCGCCGGGACCGATGAAGGCGATCAGCAGGAACGCCCAGCAGAACATGGCGGAGGCTTCACCGCCGTTCACGATGGGGAACAGTCCGTTCGACTGATGGACGCTGAAGTAGGCGTAGGCCATGGAGCCGGAGGAGATCACCGCTGCCGAGCGCGTGAACAGGCCCAGGGCCACCAGGGCTCCGCCGACCAGCTGGATGACAGCGGCCCACCAGCCGGGCCACTGCAGCGTGGGCACCGTGCCGCCGCCATGGGCGCCGCCGAGCACACCGAAGAGGGAGGCCGCCCCGTGGCAGGCGAAGAAGAAGCCGGTCACCACTCGGAACGCGCCATGTACCACAGGGGTCGCGGTGCGTAACAGCTCCGGGGATTCGTTCGGCGGTACGCTCATGACTCGCTCCTCATGGGGGTTTGGAGAAGTTTACGTGGTGACGATCTTGAATCGATCGTTCATTCAACCCTCGAACGCAGAATAGCCATTCGACACAGCCGCGCCCACGTTCCCCACCCGCCATTCCTTCCGGCATTCCTTGGGTACGGCCGGCACTCGCGGGACGGTGAACTCACCCGGTGTTCAGCGTCCAGAAGAATGTGGCGGCACGGCGTGCTGAAAATACGTCATGGTCCGGAGCGGACGGGAGTTCCCGCGGCATCCGACCTGTCGCGTCCGTTTGACGCGTCCGGATAGCGGTGGGGCTGTCGCGCATGCGAGGGGCGGTGCTCCGAACCCTCGGAAGAGGCGAGCCGGACGTTCTGCTCGAATTCCGCTCTCGGGGGTCTCGACGCTTCACCGCCCGGTCCCGGTTCCCCGGGTGGCGAGTGGTTGCGCCCGCCCTTCCGCCCGCAGTGGAGGAAGACGTCGCGGTATGCCCGACCGCACTGCTCTCCAGTCGCGTTGACGTGCGCGCCCAAGTCCGCAACCCTCCATGTCGCTGCGCCCGCGACCGGTCGGGGGCGCAGCCGTGACCCAGCCGCCCCGGACCACCTTGGACCGCTCATGAGCACCCACCCGTCCCCGCAGCAGCAGCCGCCCCACGGATTCGGGCCGCCGATGTACCTCCCGCCGCCTCCGCCCCCCGCTGTGGAGGGGCCACCTCCGCAGATGCTGGGCAACCAGGGCGCTCGGCTCGCCGCGCGGTTCCTGGACGGGGTGTTCATGCTCCTCGCGTGGCTGCTCGTGGCCGGCGTCGTCACCGTCCTCCAGAACGTGCTGGAGGCGCCGGAGCGGGTCGAGGTGCTGATCGGCTTCGTGGGGTACGGGCTGCTCGGTCTGGCCCTCCTGTGCTACGAGCCCGTCATGATCTGGGAGAGGGGAGCCACCTTGGGGAAGCGGATCTGCGGCCTGCGCGTCGCCCGGGTCGGTGACGGGGAGGACCTGTCCTTCGGGCGCGCCTGGCTGCGCTGGTTCACGAGTTTCCTCATGGGGTTCGTGCCCTTCCTGGGCCTCCTCGACGGGCTGTGGTGCCTGTGGGACAAGCCGTTCCAGCAGTGCCTGCACGACAAGGCGGCGGACAGCGTCGTCCTGACCACCAAGCTCGCCGGTGAGTGAACCGGTATAGGGGAGGGTTGGGGCGGGGCGGGATACTCGGGTCCGCTCGAGGTGCGACACGCGAGTTCGAGCAGCGCGTCGCCAGTTCAGTCCGTGCGAGCGGAGTTCCGATGTGAGGGGGAGTCGGCGGAGGCCTGGGCCTAGACCGGTTCACTCGCGGGCGTTAGGTTGAGCGCGCCGCTCACGTGCCAGGCACGCACGCCCTGCCGAAGGAGTCCGCCCATGATGGAAGTCGTCCAGCTCGCCGAAGGCTGGAGCCTCGACCACGACGGGAACCCGCTGCCGGCCCAGGTGCCCGGCTGCGTGCACACCGACCTGCTCGCGGCCGGGCTGATCCCGGACCCCTGTCTCGGCCTCAACGAGCACGAGGTGGCCTGGGTGGGCCGCCGGGCATGGACGTACACCCGTGCACTGGCGGCCGCCGACACGGCCCCGGACCCGTCCCATGAGCGCACCGATCTGGTCTTCGACGGCCTGGACACCGCCGCCGTGATCTCCCTGGACGGCCACGAGCTCGGCCGGACCCGCAACATGCACCGGCGCCACCGGTTCGACGTGACGGGTCGCCACGGCCTGCTGCGGGTCGACTTCGCCTCCGCCTACGACGAGGCCGCCGCCGTCCGCGCGACGACCGGGGAGCGGCCGAACGTCTACCCGGAGCCCTTCCAGTACATCCGCAAGATGGCGTGCAGCTTCGGCTGGGACTGGGGGCCGACCCTGGTCACCGCCGGGATCTGGCGGCCGGTCCGGCTGGAGCGGTGGTCGACGGCCCGCCTGGCACGCGTGCGTCCGTCGGTGACGGTCAGCGACGGCGCGGGCAGGGTGGAGCTGCACGTCGACGTCGAGCGCACCGAGCGGGGCACGCACCACCGCCTCGAGGTGCGGGCCGAGGCCGGCGGCGTCCGGGCGACCTCCACCCTGGAGGGGGACACCGCCGTGCTCACCCTCGAACTGCCGGACGTCGAGCTGTGGTGGCCGCGCGGATACGGCGAACAGCCGCTGTACGACCTGGAGGTCACCCTCGTGGACCAGGACGCCGCAGAGCCGTCCGGGACAGCCGGGGGCGGGAGGCTCGACGCCTGGTCGCGCCGGATCGGCTTCCGCGACGTCGTGCTGGACCGGGCGCCCGACGAGCACGGGACCCGTTTCACCTTCGTCGTGAACGAAGTCCCCGTCTTCGTCCGCGGCGTCAACTGGATCCCCGACGACACCTTCCCCTCCCGGGTCACCCCCGAGCGGTACCGCGCCGCACTCCGGCGGGCGGCGGAGGCCAACGTCGACCTGGTGCGCGTCTGGGGCGGCGGTATCTACGAGGACGACGCCTTCTACGACGCGTGCGACGAGCTCGGGCTGATGGTCTGGCAGGACTTCCTCTTCGCCTGCGCCGCCTACCCGGAGGAGCAGCCGCTGCGCGGTGAGGTGGAGGCCGAGGCCCGCGACAACGTCGTGCGGCTGATGTCCCACCCGAGCCTGGTGCTGTGGAACGGCAACAACGAGAACCTGTGGGGCTTCCGCGACTGGGGCTGGGAGCCCGAGCTGGACGGCGACTCCTGGGGCGGCGGGTACTACCTCGACCTGCTGCCGCGGATCGTCGCCGAACTGGACCCGACCCGCGCCTACTCGGCCGGCAGCCCCTGGTCGGGTTCCTGGGACCACCACCCCAACGAGCCCGCGCACGGCACCCACCACTCCTGGGAGGTGTGGAACCGGCGGGACTACGCACGGTACCGCGACTCGGTGCCGCGCTTCGTGGCCGAGTTCGGCTGGCAGGCGCCGCCCGCGCTGGCGACGCTGCGGCGCGCGTTGCCGGGGGAGACCCTCGCCCCCGACTCGCCGGGGATGCTGCACCACCAGAAGGCCGAGGACGGCAACAGGAAGCTGGAACGGGGCCTGGCGCACCACTTCGCCGCGCCCAAGGGGGACTTCGACCGCTGGCATTACCTCACCCAGCTCGTGCAGGCCCGCGCGGTGGCGGCCGGCATCGAGTACTGGCGGTCGCACTGGCCGGTGTGCGCCGGGGCCGTGGTGTGGCAGCTCAACGACTGCTGGCCGGTGACCTCGTGGGCCGCGGTCGACGGGGACGGCCGCCCCAAGCCGCTGTACCACGAGCTCTGCCGGGTCTACGCGGACCGCCTGCTGACCCTGCAGCCGGGGCAGCCAGACGGACCCGACGGACCCGGCGGGCCCGGCGGGCCGGACGGCCGGGAGGTCCCCGTGCTCGCCGTGGTGAACCAGTCCGCCGCCCCGTGGCACGCCGCGGTCACCCTGCGCCGGGTGCGGGCGGACGGCACGACGGTGGCGGAACGGACCCTCGACCTGACCGTCCCCCCGCGCGAGGCCGTCCGGCAGCCCGTGCCCGAGGACCTGGCGCCCGACCCCGCGTCCGCCGACGAACTGCTCGTCGCCGACGCCGCCGCGGGCGGGGAAGCCGGCGCGGAGATCCTGCGAGCCGTCCACCTCCCCGTCCCGGACAAGGATTTCGCCTACCCCGCGCCCCGCTTCGACATCGCGGTGGAGGAGGCCCCGGACGGTGGCGGTAATGTCGAGGTCGTGGTGACTGCACACACTCTGGTACGAGACCTTCTCCTGCAGGCCGACCGGCTCGGACCGGACGCGGTCTGCGACACCGGGCTGCGCACCCTGCTCCCCGGCGAGCACGTCCGCCTCCGGGTCGATTCCGCCGCGGGAGCCGGAGCCGACGCCGTGCGCGCGGCCCTGTTCTGCGTGGAACCCGCGTGAGCACTCCGGCGCCGCCCGGACGCGTCACCATCAAGGACGTCGCCGCGGCCGCCGGCGTGTCCAAGGGCGCCGTGTCGCTCGCGTTCAACAACAAGCCGGGGGTGTCCGAGGCGACCCGGGAGCGCATCTTCGCGGCTGCGCGGCGTCTGGGCTGGGCGCCGAACTCGGCCGCGCGCAGCCTGTCGCGGCAGTCGGTCGACACCGTCGGGCTGGCCCTGTGCCGGCCGGCCCGGCTCCTGGGCCTCGAGCCGTTCTACATGGAGTTCATCTCCGGCATCGAGAGCGTGCTCGCCGAGCACGACTGCTCCCTGCTCCTGCGGCTGGTCGGCTCCCTCGACGAGGAGATCACCCTCCAGGAGCGCTGGTGGCGGGAGCGCCAGGTGGACGGTTCGATCCTGGTCGACTTCCACCAGGACGACCCGCGCATCGGCCCCCTGCGCCGGCTCGGACTGCCCGCCGTGGGCGTGGGACACCCGAGCCTCACCGGAGGCTTCCCGTCGGTGTGGACGGACGACGCCACCGCCGTCGCCGAGGCCGTGCGCTACCTGGCGGCCCTCGGCCACCGGCGCATCGCCCGCGTCGGCGGGCCGGCCGACCTGGGCCACAGCGGCATCCGCGCGCAGGCCTTCGAGCGGACCATGGACGAACTCGGCCTGGGCGGCGGCCGGCACGTCGAGACGGCCTTCTCCGGCGAGGAAGGCGCCCGCGCGACCAGGATGCTGCTCCTCGGGGCCGACCGCCCCACGGCCATCGTCTACGACAACGACATCATGGCGGTGGCCGGTCTCGGGGTCGCCTCGGAGATGGGCGTCTCCGTCCCCGACGACCTGTCCCTCCTCGCCTGGGACGACTCCCAGCTGTGCCGGCTGACGCACCCGACCCTTTCGGCCATGAGTCACGACGTGCACGGCTTCGGGGCGGAGGTGGCACGGGTCCTGTTCGACGTGCTCGCCGGCCAGGAGGTGTCCTCCCGCCCGGTGGCGACGCCCTCGCTCATGCCGCGCGGCTCGACCGCGCCTCCCCGCCCCTGAGACGCGGGCGGGCACGAGGCCGGTGAGGGGCGTGGCGTACCGCCGCGCCCCTCACGCCCCTCATTCCTCTTCGGTGCGTCACCCGTTGCCCACCGCAGCCCCTCACCGGCTCCCGGACGGCGTGCGGACGTCGAGGAGCCGCCCGCGCGCCGCGGCGGCCGCGCCGACGAGCCCGGCGTCCCGGGCCAGTGCGGCAGGCCGTACCTCCAGGTCACGGGTGAAACCGAGGGCCGCGTAGCGCCGCAGGTGACGCCGCAGCGGCCCGAACAACGTGTCGCCGGCCTGGGCGACGCCTCCACCGACGACCACCACCCCGATCTCCAGCAGGGTCGCGCTGCCGGCGATCCCGGCCGCCAGCGCACGGGCGGACCGGTCGAAGGCCGCCAGGGCACGTGCGTCGCCGTGACGCGCTGCCGCGGCGACCTCCGCGGCCGTGGGCTCCACGCCGTCCAGCGGTCGCCACCCCGCCGCCACCGCGTGGCGGGCGATCGCCGGACCGCTGGCGTAGACCTCGACGCAGCCCCGCGAGCCGCACGGGCAGGGCGGGCCGTCCAGGTCGACCGTGACGTGGCCGATGTGCCCGGCGTTCCCCGAGGGGCCCGGGTGCAGCCGGCCGTCGAGGACGAACCCGCCGCCCACCCCGGTCGAGACCACCATGCACAACGCGTCGGCGACGCCACGGGCGGCCCCGTGCCAGTGCTCGGCCGCCGCCATCGCCACCGCGTCACCCACCAGGACCGGCTCGACGCCGTCGGGCAGCGACGGGTGCGCACGCATCGTCCGCACCAGCGGGAAACTCCGCCAGGCCGGGATGTTCACCGGACTCACGGTGCCCGCCGCGGTGTCGACCGGGCCGGCGCTGGCGATGCCGAGTCCGCGGACCGCGCCCCAGGACGGGTGCGCGGACAGGGCGTCGACGACGGTGTCGACCGCGCGCACCAGCCGCGCCGCCGGCTCACGGGCCGGAGTGGGGGTCTCGGCGCGGTGCAGGACGGAGCCTTCGTCGTCCACCAACGCTCCCGCGATCTTCGTGCCGCCGATGTCCAGGGCCGCGTAGACCGGTGGGCGCTTCCCTCCACCGGGGACCGGGGCGGGAGTCGGAGCCTGGGCTTGGGCCGGTCGGTCCGTGGCCGGGTCGGGGGTCGTGACGGACAACGTTGTCTTCCTTCGCTCGTTTCGGTCCGACGGTCCGAAGATGTGGTGGGGGAGATGCTGCGGGCCGATGACGTGACGTCATGGCGGCCAGGGGAACGACGGTCAGGCCGGCTCTGCCGCCGCGCCGACGGGCTCGGGGCCGGGGGCGGCCACGAAGAGGGTGCCGTCCCCCTCGGCCGTGACCCCTTCGTCGGCGTCGGAGAGGAAGCACGATCCGCCCGGGCCGAGCGGGAGTTCCTCGCCGTCGAGTCCGCGCAACAGGGCCTTGCCCGCCGTGCACAGGGCGATGCGGGGACCCGTCCCGGGGACGAGGCGCTCCGGCGGCGCCCCCAACTCCGTCCGGTACAGCGTGAACTCCTCGGCGGGGCAGGCGAACACCTGCGTGCGGTCGGACCCCGCAACGGCGACGGGTCGCACCACCGGGACCCGT
Organism: Streptomyces fragilis; assembly: GCF_003112515.1. Taxonomy (GTDB): domain Bacteria; phylum Actinomycetota; class Actinomycetes; order Streptomycetales; family Streptomycetaceae; genus Streptomyces; species Streptomyces fragilis. Next base: position 1,454,128 of record NZ_BEVZ01000002.1, read on the forward strand.
ACCGTCGGGTCGGTGATCCGCAGCAGTTCCGGCACGTTCACCTCCTTCGCGGTGAGCCCGGCGCGCAGCACGTTGTCGGAGCTCGCCATCAGCTCCACACCGACCCCGCGGACGTAGGCGTGCAGACCACCGGCCGGCAAGAACAGGGCCGTCCCCGGCTCGAGCACCCGGTGACACATCAGCAGTGAGGCCACCAGGCCGAGATCGCCGGGGTGGTGCGCGGACATGCGGACCACCGCGTCGTACGCCGCCGCACAGGGCCCCGGCACCCGGGCCCGCCCGCGACACGCCTCCACGACGGCGTTCACCAGCGCGTCGCGGTCGTGACGGGGCCAGGTGAGCACGGCGCGCAGCGCCTCGGTGAGGGCGGGGGCGCCGTCTCCGGTGCGCAGGACGTCCACCACCGGGCGCAGTCGCGCGAGGCCCAGTCCCTCGAGCATGGCGGCAGCCTCGCCGCAGTCGCGGAAGCCCGCGAGCACCTCGAAGGAGGTGAGCGCGTACAGGAGTTCCGGCTTGGGCCAGTCGTCCGCGTAGGCTCCGTGCCCCGCGTCGCCGTTCAGGCGGGCGCCGAACCCGGCACGGGCCTGCCGGCGGTCGGGGTGCACCTGAATGGACAGCGGCTGTTCGGCGGCCAGCACCTTCAGCAGGAACGGCAGCCTTCCGCCGAACCGGCGGGCGCACGCCGGGCCGAGTTCCCGCTCCGGAGCGGTGGCGACGACGGCCTGCAGGGTGGTGGCGGCGCCGTCCCGGGTCAGGACCGACGGCCCTGCGGGGTGGGCGCCCATCCACAGTTCCGCCTCCGGTCCGGCGGACGGGCGCTCGCGGCCCTGGAGTCCGGCCAGGGCGTGACGGGAGCCCCACGGGTAGGGCTTGATGACGGGTCGTAGTGCATCCACGGTCGGTACCGTAGCCGCCATTCGCGAGTCAGTGGAAGACGGGCGACTGGATAATTCGTTAAACCGGTAAAGGCGACGAAGGCCGGAGTGTTCGCGGAGCAGCAATCGGTCACGGGCGGTGCGGATCAGCGGGATGCTGCATAGTTTCCGCCTCCGTTAGGTGACAGGCCCATTGGAGAGAGACGCTGGTTTCTTGGTAACCGGTTTAGTTCTCGTTTCCCTCGGTGCTCGGGGCCCCGGAGAACATGACGCCGAGAGGTCGGCAACCGGCCACGTCGGCTGGTCGTGGAGCGGCGACGGCGGCGTCACCGACCCGGACGGCGACGGCCGGGGCCGTGGCAACTCCCGGTCCTGTGTCGTCCGCGGCGGCCCCGTGGACCGCTGAGCCGTGGCCGTGGCGACCGCCGACAGGGCAGTCGACCGGGCATGGCATCCTTCCCCGCAGCGACGCACCCGGCGGGTGGCGCGGTCGTGGGGAGAAAGGGGCGGGTCGTATGACGGGGAGCGGGCGGGCGCCGGGCGGCAGGACGGAGCGGCGCCGCATCGGGGTGCTGGTGCTGGGCAACCTGCTCGGCGGCGTCGGCGTCGCCTCGGGCATCACGGTGACCACCCTGCTGGTCGAGCGCCTCGGAGCCGTCGAACTGGCCGGACTCGGCCAGGCCGTAGGTGTCCTGGGCTCCGCGCTGGCGGCGGTGCCGCTGGCCCGGCTGGCGGCACGCCGCGGGCGCCGCTGGTCGCTGGGCGTCGGGTACGCGATCGCGTCCCTGGGCGCCGCACTCGTCGTCGCGGCCGCGACGGCCGGGCAGCTCGCCCTCGTGATGGCCGGCTTCTGCCTCTTCGGCGTCGCCTCCGCGTGCAACCTGCAGACCCGGTACGCCGCGGCGGACGGAGTCGCTCCCGAGGTCCGCGCCCGCACCATGGCCGTGGTGGTCTGGGCGACCACCGTCGGCTCGGTCGCCGGCCCCAACCTCACCGCCCTCGGCCGGACGGCCGGCGAATCGGTCGGCGTGCTCGGGCTTTCCGGGCCCTACCTGCTGTCCGGAGCGGCCTTCGCCGGGGCGTGCGCGCTGATCGCCCTCCTCTACCGCGGTGACGACGCGAAGACCGGCACGGGGGACGGGGGTGCCGGACCGCGGCCCGCCGGCATCGGTGCGCTGGCCGCCCTCCGGTGGGCGGCACGACGCCCCACCGCGCTGTTCGCCGTCGTGCTGCTCGCCACCGCGCACTCGACCATGATCATGGTGATGGTCATGACCCCGCTGCACATGCAGCACCACGGCATGTCCCTGCGGATCGTCGGCGTCGTCATCAGCGTCCACATCGCCGCCATGTACGGGCTCAGCCCGCTGTTCGGCCGCCTCACGGACCGCTGGGGCCCGCTGCGCACCGCGCTCCTGGGCATCGGTGTCCTCTGGGCCGCCGTCACCCTGGGCTACGCGGCCGCGTCCGGGAGCAGCGAGGCGCTGACCGCCACAGCGCTGGTGGTGCTGGGGCTCGGCTGGTCGCTCTCCACGCTCTCCGCCTCCGCCCTGCTCGCGTCCGTCGAGGACGACCAGGTGCGGGTCCCGCTGCAGGGAGCCGCCGACGCGGGCATGAGCTACGCCGGAGCGGCCGTCGCCGCGCTGGCCGGCCCGGTCCTGGCCGCGGGCGGCTTCCGGGCCGTCAACCTCGTGGGCGCGGCCCTGTTGCTGCCGGCGCTCGCGCTGGCCGTGACGCTCGCGCGGCGACCGGTGGTACCTGCGGGCTGAACCGGTGCTCCCGGGCCGCGCCCGGGCGACGTGACGGGCCGGTCGCGCCGCCCGCCGGGCCGGCGGAACCGGGCGGGACCGCGACGGCTACCAGTGCGCGGGCCTGCCGAGGGCCGGCGGCACCCTGGTGGCCGCGTCGCCCCGTGCGGCGTCGAGCTGGGCCTGGGTGAGGAACAGGGCGCCGGTAAGGTCCGCGCCGCGCAGGTCGGCGTCGCGCAGGTCCGCCCCGATCAGGTCCGCCTCGCGCAGGTCAGCCCCGCTGAGGTCGGCGGCGACGAGCAGGGCGCCGCGCAGGCTCGCGCCCCGGAGGTCGGCGCGGGCCAGCCTGGCGCCCATCAGGTCCGCGCCGCGGTGGTCGCGCGGACGCCCCGGGACGCCCGCGCGGACCAGCTCGCTCGCCCGCAGCAGCAACGCGTTGACCTCGCCCCGCAGGGCGTCGACGTCCAGGGCGGCGATCGACTCGGCGCTGCCGCGGGTCAGGGCGTCGACCCGGGACCGCGCCTTCCGCAGCTCCTTGTGCACGGGACGCGCCGCCGCCAGACCGAGGGCCTCCGTGACGTATCGCAGGAGCTCCTGCAGCTGCCGCATCACCGGGAAGACCGCGAACATCGACCGGGCGGTCCCCGGCGCCTGCCGCCAGTCCACGCCGCCGAAGGTGACCTGCGAGACCTTCTGCCCGGCCCCGAAGCAGTCGAAGACGGTGCACCCCTGGTACCCCGAGTCGCGCAGGCGGGTGTGGATGCCGCAGCGGAAGTCAGGGCGAAGGTTGCCGCACGGCTGTCCGGCCGGCTTGTCCGCGGCGAAGTCGGCGGACCTGGCGAAGGGCAGGGCCACGCAGCACAGGCCGAAGCAGCTGGCGCAGTCGGCGCGGAGGTCCGGGTGGTCCGCCCCGGCCGGGCCTCCCGGGTGGTCGTCGCGGTCCGTCACCGTGCCGCCGCCCGCAGGCGCAAGGTTCCGCCGCTCGGCCCGCTCCGATCGCGCCGCCCCCGCCCCCTGCTTGCCGTCCCGTCCCGCGCCCGACCTCCGTTTCGCGCTGCGTCCTGTGCCGGACCCGTTCTGGCGGTCCCGTGCGGTGTCCGCTTCCTGGTTCGCGCCGCGTCCCGTGCCCGATGCCTGCTTCGCGCTGCGTGCCGTGGCCGACCCGTGCTTGGGGTCCCGCGCGGTGTCCGCTCCCTGGTTCGCGCTGCGCGCCGTGCCCGATGCCTGCTTCGCGCTGCGTGCCGTTGCCGACCCGTGCTTGGGGTCCCGTGCGGTGTCCGCTTCCTGGTTCGCGCTGCGCGCCGTGCCGGGCCCCTGCTTGCCGTCCCGTCCCGCGCCCGACCGGCGCTTGCCGTCCCGCGCGGTGTCCGCCCCCGGCTTCGCGCCGCGTCCCGTGCCGGGCCGTCTCTTCGCGTCGCGTGCCGCGTCCCCGCCCCGTTGACCTCTCCCGTCCTGCGGTGCGCGTTCGCCCTCGCCATCGTTCCCGCGCCTCCTGCCGTCCCGGCTCCCGCCCTCCGCCGACGCGGCTCCGTCACGTCCACGTGCCTCGGGGGCCGGCCCGCCGCGGCCTCCCGGCCGGCCGGGACCCGTCCACCCGCCGCCTTCGGCGGACGCCCGTCCGCGCCCACCCCCGGACGTGGACCTACCGTGCTGTGCGGACACCGCTCACCCCTGTCGATCGAAGAACGCCTCCCGCGTGCACGGCGGTGGTGCCCGGGGAGTGGTCGTCATCCTCCCAGACGGATCCGCACCCGCCGGTCACGTCCCCGCGGCCCCCTGACAGCGGGTCAGGACGGTGCCCGGCGGGGACCGTCCCATGGACCGGACAGCAGGTTGACGCGTCCACCACCCCCTGGCATCGTCCCTGCCCATGAGGCCCAAGGCTGATCATCCACAGGCGATCGTCGCGCTCGTGGCGCGCCGGCACGTCGACCTGTGCCGTCAGTCCAGCGCCATCTGTCGCTGACCCTCCGGGGCCCTTTCTCCCGGTTCTCCGGCCGCCTCCCGCAAGGGCCGGTTGGCGATCCGCGTCCGCCGCGATGACGGACGCCCACCTTTCCCCGGACCGCCCACTGCGGCGGCGCCTTCGCTGAGCCCGCTTCCGCGACAGACCTCCGCGTCCTGCCGACTTGCAGCGCTCCCGGCGGCGGCTCCGTGCCCGCCGGGCCCAGCCGGTCCGGAGGGGCACCCACCACGCCCCTTGTTTCCCACCTTCACCCTGTCGCGCCCTTCTTCACGGGCGCGCCGTCCTGAGGAATCGGCATGCCTGAAATATCCCGTCGTCTCTTCGGCGGCCTGGTCGGCGCGGGCGCGGTCGGCGCCGTCGCCGGCACCACCGCCGAGGCCGCCACCGCCGAGGCCGCCCCCGTCGCGGATCCTCCCGCCGAGCGGCCGTTCCGGGCACGCCCCGGACACGGCTCGGGCCGACGGCCCAACATCCTGTTCATCCTCGGGGACGACCTCGGCTGGGCCGACCTCTCCGTGTACGGCGCCCCGCACATCAGGACGCCCCACCTGGACCGGCTCGCCGCGCAGGGCGTGCGGTTCACGAACGCCTACTCGGGCTCGGCCACCTGCTCGCCGACCCGCTTCAGCCTCTACACCGGTCGCTACCCCGGCCGCACCAAGGGCGGTCTGGCCGAGCCGATCGGCAACCGCTCCCAGGGCCTGGACCCGCACCACCCCACCCTGGCGTCCTTGCTGAAGAAGGCCGGCTACGCCACCGCGCTGATCGGCAAGTGGCACTGCGGCTGGCTGCCGGACTTCAGCCCCACCCGGTCGGGCTGGGACGAGTTCTTCGGCAACTTCGGCGGCGCGCTGGAGTACTTCTCCAAGCTGGGCCAGCTCGGCGACTACGACCTCTACGAGGGCGACGCGACCTACAAGGACCTCCGCTACTACACCACCGTCCTCACCGAGCGTGCCGTCGACTACGTCGGCCGCGACCACGACAAGCCGTGGCTGCTCAATCTCAACTTCACCACCCCGCACTGGCCCTGGATCGGTGAGGACGACGAGGAGGCCGCCGCGGAGATCGCCGACCGGATCCGCGCCGGAGACGCCCTCGGGGGACTGCGTCACGACGACGGCGGTTCCGTGGAGAAGTACCGGGAGATGGTCGAGAACCTCGACGCCTCGGTGGGCAAGGTGCTCGACGCGCTGCGCCGCTCCGGCCAGGAGAAGAACACCGTCGTCGTCTTCGCCAGCGACAACGGCGGCGAGCGCTTCTCCTACCAATGGCCCCTGAGCGGCGGCAAGTCCGAGCTGCTCGAGGGCGGCATCCGGGTGCCGACCATCCTGCGCTGGCCGGACCGGATCGGCGCGCACCAGGTCAGCCATGAGCCGGTCTACTCCCCGGACTGGACGGCGACGCTGCTGGACCTCGGGGGCGCCCGGCCCGACCCGGCCTACCCCCTGGACGGCCACAGCTTCGCGGGGTACCTGCTGCGTGGCGAGCGGGTGCCCGAACGCGACCTGTTCTGGCGGGTCCGAGGCAACCGTGCGCTGCGCAGGGGCGACTGGAAGTACTACCGGGACGCGGCGGGCAAGGACCACCTGTTCGACATGGCCGCCGACCAGCGTGAGCAGGCGGACCTCGCCCGCCAACGGCCGGAGCTCCTGGCGGAGTTGCGGGCGGCCTGGGAAAGGACCGACGCGCAGCTGCTGCCCTACGCCTCCTGAGCCCGGTGGGTCCTCCCGCAACTGCGGGAGGACCCCCACCCGGCGTCCGCGCGTCAGTCCTGGAACGCCAGCCGCAGACCGAAGACGGCGACGACCGCACCGGTGACGCGGTCGAGCCGACGGCGCACCGCGGGGCGCCGCAACTGGTCCCGGACCGTGTGGGCGAGGGCGATCAGCGCACACGCCCAGAGCACCCCCAGCGCGATGTGCACACCGGTGAGCAGCACCCCGGCGGCCAGGTGCGGAGCGTGGGCAGGGATGAACTGCGGAAGCAGCGCCACGTAGAAGGCGCCGACCTTCGGGTTGAGGAGGTTGGTCGCCGCGCCCTGGCGCCAGCCGCCCGAGAACGTGTCCCCGGTGCCCGTCCCGGCGGCGGTCGACGCGTCGTCCTCCCGGCCGGCCTCATGCTCCGTCCCCGCCCGGGAGGCCGCCGCGCGTCCGGGCCGCCGGGTGGCCCACAGCATCCGGCCGCCCGTCCAGACCAGGTACGCGGCCCCGGCCCAGCGGAGGGTCTGATAGGCCAGTTCGGACGCCGTCAGCAACGCGGTGATCCCCGCAGACGTCAGCACGCCCCAGGTGAGCGTGCCGCTCTGGATGCCGAGGACCACGCCCCAGGCGCGGCGGCGGTGCCCGATCGCGGCGGTGCGCAGGACGAGCGCGGTGTCCAGTCCGGGGGTGAGGGTGAGCAGTCCCACCATCACGGTGAAGGTCCACAGGGCGTCTACGGCGATCATGAGCGCTCACCCTAGGGGCGCGGGACGACAATCTCCAGATTTTTGCCCGATATCGGGCAGGAACCGCGGGTGCGGGCGCCCGTCGGCATGGAGGGTGACCTGGACCCCGTCGGCCTCGCAGCGGTCAGCGCAGGCCCTGGCGCTCAGGAGGACCCTCCTCGGCGTCCGTCGCCTTCGCCCCGGCGCCCTCGGCCCCCTCCCGGGCCGGGACCGTGGGCGGCGTCGAGGAGGCGGCGCCCGGCCGGGTGCCGCCGAGGGCGCCACGGCCGCGGTGACCGCTCCCGCCGCTGCCGCCGCCAGCAGCGGGACGCGGTGGTCGACCAGGGCGAGCAGGCCCGCCCCGGCGGCCGGCGTCAGGCCGTCGGCGACCCGCCCACCGCCAGAGCGTACTTCCGCCGCGACGGCAGCCGCCCGGGGCGTTCGGACGAGGCTCGCGCAGGCCATAACCTCAACACAGCAGGGCAGTTGATCCGTCGGAAGTCCGAGCCAGCAAACCTCCGGTGAAGGGAGCCCGCCCCATGCCCGCCAGCGACCCAGCAGGCCCCGGCGTCCATGTGTCGTCGCTCAAGGTGAGCACCCCTCAGCGCATCCAGCCGGGCCCGGCCTACCAGGTCGTCCGGTTCCCGTTCGGCTCCGCCGAGTCCACCGACCCCCACGGGATGCACCAGGCCGTGCAGCCCGACGGCCGCACGGTGACCGACTGGGCGTCCGACGACCGGTCGGGGCTGATCTGGCCGTCGGTGCGCGGCTGGGGCCACCTCTACGCGATGCTGCAGTGGGCCGAGAGCACCGGAGCCACCGAGTACCGCGACCAGTTCGCCCGCGACCCGCTGGAGCTGGCGGGCCCGGTCGACACCACGGCGACCGAGCACCGCGCGCCCACCATCGGCGGTGAGTACTGGGTCAAGGTGTGGGGCATCATCTGCAACCCCGGCGTCCCGCTCGCCGTCCGGGTCACCCACAACGCCTCCCACCCGATCAACCTCACCTTCGCCGAGTTCAAGCTCGTCATCCAGCCGCTGGCCGAGTGAGACGGCGCGGGCCGGCCGGGGCGCGGCCCGCCTCGGGGCCGGGCGCCCATCCACCAGGGCGGCGTCGCAGGACCGGGTCTCGTCGACGCAAACCTTGACGAGAAGATGCCCGGCACATGCGTTGACAGGGCGCGTCCCCAGTCGCTGAGATGGGTTGGGAGCGCTCCCATCACTCCTGCACCCCACACCCGCACCCCCCACGGAGGAACACGTGCGCACTCACCCCACCCGATTACGCCAACGCCCCCTGGTCTCGGCGTTCCTGGCCGCCTTCGCCGCCGCCGGTCTTCTCCTCGTGGCCCTGGTCACCGCCCCCAGCAGCAACGCCGCGGACTCCGGCTGCCGGGTCGACTACACGGTGAACCAGTGGACCGGCGGCTACACCGCCGCCGTCAAGGTCACCAACCTGGGCTCCGCCCTCACCGGCTGGCGTCTGACCTGGACGTACGGCGGCGACCAGAAGGTGGTGTCCGCCTGGAACGCCACCGTGACCCAGAGCGGGCAGAACGTCACCGCCGTGGGCTCCGGATGGAACGGCAACCTGGCCACCGGCGGTTCCGCCGAGTTCGGCCTGCAGGGGAGCTACCAGTCCTCCAACCCCACCCCCAGCGGCTTCGCCCTCAACGGCGTCACCTGCAACGGCACCGTGACCCCGACCGACCCCGGGACCCCCACCACGACGCCCCCCACCTCGCCCACGGCGTCCGCGCCGACGACGCCCCCGCCGGGCGGCGGCTGCGGCGGCGCGCTGATCTGCGACGGGTTCGAGGACCAGAGCGGCTCGACCCCGTCCGGGAACTGGAAGCTCGAGGCCCCCGACTGCCAGGGCACCGGCAAGGTCAGCGTCGACAGCTCGGTCGCGCGCAGCGGGAGCAAGTCGGTCCGCGTCGACGGCAAGGCGGGTTACTGCAACCACGCCTTCCTCGCCACCACCAAGGACATCTCCTCGGTGGGCCCCGTGATGTGGGTCAGGATGTGGGTCCGGCACACCACCGCGCTGCCCGCCGCCCACGTCTCCTTCGTCTCCATGCCCGACAGCTCCCAGGGCGGCAAGACCCTGCGCGTCGGCGGCCAGAACAGCGCCTTGCAGTGGAACCGTGAGATCGACGACGCCACCCTGCCCGCACAGAGCCCGAACGGGGTCGCCCAGAGCAGGCCCCTGCCGACCGGCAGCTGGCAGTGCCTGAGGTTCAGGATCGACACCTCCAACGGCAACCTCGACACGTGGCTGGGCAGCGAACAGGTGCCGGGTCTGCATGCCGACGGCGTCCCCACCGGCGACATCGACCAGCAGTGGCTGTCCCGCACCACCGCCCCGCGGCCCACCGGCCTGCGGCTCGGCTGGGAGAGCTACGGCGTCGGCGACGACACCCTGTGGTTCGACGACGTGGCTGTCAGCCGCTCGGAGATCACCTGCTGACACCGCACACGCCCCTGCCACCCGGACGGCGCGGAACCGCTGACCCGCGCCGCCCGGGACCCGGCCCTTCGGCGGAGCACCCGGTCCCCCGCCGAAGGGCCAGAGCCTTCCCGCCTCGCCGCATGCGCCCACTGCCGTCAGCGCAGGGCTCCGGCCAGGTCGATGAGGGACGCACTTCCGCGGGCGGCCTGGCCGCTCAGGGGTTCAGGTGTTGACGGCGTGCTCGACGAACCGGCCGCAGACGCGGAACCCCAGGCGGCGGTACACGGGCTCGCCGTCGGACGACGCCTGCAGGACCGCGATGCGGTGGTCCCGTTCGCGGGCCGCGTGGAGCGCCGCGAGCGTGATGGCTCCGCCGTAGCCGCGCCGGCGGTGGGCGGCCAAGGTGGAGATGTTGTAGACGCCGGCGACTCCCGCGTGGTGGAACACCTCGGCGGAGCAGACCGGACGGTTCTCCACGTAGCCCACCAGATACCGGGCCGGGCAGGACGCGGCCAGCGCCTGGGAAGCGGCCCGGGCGAAGAAGGCGCGGACCGTCTCGGCGGGTGGGTTCCAGTTCGCGGCGAGGACCGTGGCGTAGTCGGCGAGCTGCTCGGGCGTGGTCACCGTCCGGATGTCCAGACCCCGGACAGAGGGAAGCGGCAGGGCTTCGTCCAGCTCGGCCCACATCGCCGTCTCACGTTCGGACACCGGCAGGCCGGCCGCCGTCAGGCGGGCGGTGAGGTCTGCCGGTGTCGAGGCAGGGCCCACCCACCAGGAGAATCCGCGGCCGGTGCCGGCCAGCGTCCCGACGGTCGCGGAGATGCGGGCCGTGGCGTCGGCGGCGGTGAAGCGGGCCGCGGCGACGATGTTGAACGTGTCGTCGTCCAGGCCGCTGTCCGCGACCAAGAGGTCAGCGGTCTCCGTGACGGTCGCACCGGACATCCTCCGGTGCAGATGACAGGCGTGCTCCGCCAGGTTCCGTTCCATCTTGTCCGTCAAGTCGGCCTGGCCGGGGAAGTAGTCGTCCACAGCGACCGACCTCAGCACGACCGGGCGGACACCGCATGCCATTTTCGGGCGGTACCGGGCCGACGACCAGCACGTCCGAGGCGGCGACGCGGGGGCGAACGCCGGCGTCGGGAGCAGCACCGTGACGCCGTCGCGGGGCCCGTCACCGCCACCGACTAGGCTGCACGTCATGGCGCGCCCCTGGATCCTGCCGACACTGTTCCTGCTCATCGGCGCCGCCGCGGCCGCCCGGCGGGCGGCCGGAGGGGAACCCGTCGAGGCGGCCGTGCTCCTCCTCGTGTTCGTCCTCCTCGCCGGGGTGTGCTCGCCCCTGGTCTTCCCCCGGTCGGTCGACGCGGCGGAGGCGCGACGCCGGAGCGAAGCCGACGGACGGCCGATCGTCTACTGGCGCCCGGGCTGCACCTATTGCCTGCGGCTCCGGATCCGCCTCGGCCGCAGCGCCCACCGTCTGCACTGGGTCGACATCTGGCGAGACCCGGCCGCCGCGGCGGCGGTGCGGGAGGCCAACGGCGGTGACGAGACGGTGCCGACCGTCGTCGTGGCGGGCCGGCCGCACACCAACCCCGACCCGGGCTGGGTGCGCGCACAGCTCTCCCGTTCCTCCTGAACACGCACACCCCGCGCAGGCGCAGGCGCACGCGCACTTGCCCCGCCTCCGGCGACGCGGACGCCGGAGGCGGGGCGGTGGGGGGAACCGCCGGGGGAGAGGCGGTCAGGAGGCCGTGCAGGTCAGATTGGACGGAGCCGTGGTGCCTCCGCCGACCGTGTAGCCGAACGTGACGGTGGCACCGGCGGCCAGCGTGCCGTTCCACGCCATGTTGCGGACCGTCACCGAACCGCTGGTCCCGGTGCTGACGCCGTTCCACAGGCTGGCGATGCTCTGGCCGGAACCGAGGGTCATGCCGACGGACCAGCCGCTCACCGAGGTGGTGCCGCTGTTCCGGACGGTCACCTCGCCCTGGTAACCGCCGTTCCAGGAGCTGACCGTGCGGTGCGTGGCCGCGCAGCCCGCGCCCGGGGTGCCGCCGGTGCTCCCGGTGGTGCCGGTCGTGGTCCCGGCCGTGGTGCCCGAGGTGGTGCCGGCCGTGGTGCCCGAGGTGCTGCCCGACGTCGTCCCCGACGTGGTCCCGCCGGTCGTGCCGCCCGTCGTCGTCCCCGACGTGGTGCCCGAGGTCGTGCCGGATGTGGACCCACCGGTGGTGCCGCTGGTGGTGCCCGTGCTGGTCCCCCCGGACGTTCCGCCGTCGGCGAGCGTCGGAGTCGTCCAGTCACGCCAGCCCGACAGGCTGCCGGCCTTGGACCCGGCGATCCGGAAGACCCCCGGCCCGGTCCCCGAGTTCTTCAGGAAGGCGTTGATGCTCTGCGTCATCGGCGTGCGCCATTCGGAACGGGCGGCGCAGTGGGTGCCGTCCTGCACGTCGGACCAGTACGAGATCGAGCTCTGGGCGCCGAGGGCCCGGTAGACCTCCGCGCCGCCCAGCGCGGCCACGCTGCCGGACTTGGCGGCCAGCCAGTCGACGTGCGGGTTCTCCATGACGAACAGGCCGCGCGGAGCGATCATGCCGATCATCTCGTGGGTGTCCACCGGCAGGTTGTTCGGGCTCGAGGTGTACGAGGAGAACGCGTCGCCCAGCCATGGCTGTTCGCCGTAGGCGCTGCTCAGCGACTGCGCCCCGCTCTCGCCGTTGGCCCCGCGCAGGATCGGCGCGCCGCCGGTGCCCGACTCGACGGGCATGGTCAGCGCGATCCGCTGGTCGAACGCGCCCGCCACGAAGGCGCCCTTGCCGTACCGGGAGCAGCCGGTGACGCCCAGCGAGTCGCCCTTCAGTACGGCGGCGCCCGACTGCTGGACGACGTCGATGATCCGGCTGACACCCCACGACCAGGCCATCAGCAGACCCGTGGAACTGGTGTTGCCGTACAGGGTGTAGAAGGCGCCCTGCTTGTTGTTCCGGGCGGTGCCCTCACGGCCGACCGCGAGCGGGTCGTAGCTGATGACGGCCGCGCCCGCGGCCTTGATCGTGGCGGTGTCCGCCCCGAGCCCGCCGACGACGATCACGGCGGGGAACGGGCCGCTGCCGGCGGGCAGTTCGACCTTCGCCGAGAAGCTCGCGCTGCGGCCCTGGTCCGACACGTTCACCGTGATGCCGCTGGACGAGACCGTGCCGGACACGGTCGGCCTCGCCGGCTTCCGGCCGTAGACGGTGCGCTCGGCCAGCTCCCTGATCTCCGCCCGGCGGCAGCGCCAGTCGGCCTTGCTGGTGATGCGGGTGCCGTCGATCCGCCGGAACGGGTCGGGCAGCTTGGCGTCCGCACCGGACGGCGTGCTCCCGACGGGGCAGTCCGCCCCCTCGTCCTCGACGGCCGCGGTGGCTGCGGTCCGGGCGGCCGTGGCCTCGGCCCGGATCGCGGCGTCGGCCCGCGGGTCGAGAGCGGTCAGCACCAGGATGACGGTCGCGGCGAGCGCGGCCACGGCCCACGCCCAGGGCCGTTGCAGGTGTAAGCGCATAGGACCTCCAAAGGAGGGCGCACGGCCGGGCAAGGGTGTCCCGGGGGTGCGCCAGGTGGGGGGAACGGTGCGCTCCGGCCCGGTGGAGCTCCTCGGCGCCGGAGAGGCACCTCCTGCCCGGCGGGGCGCGCGGGCTGCTGGCGGCGCCCGGCCGAGAGGAAGGGCTCCCAGGCTAGGAACGCGGCCGGGGCGTGACAACGCTCCGGTGCCACCCGTCTCAGGTTGGCCGTTCTGCCCCTCCTGCCCGCGGTGTCGCCGGCCGCCCCAGCCGGGCGGATCGGCGGAAACCGGGCTGCTGGAGCCCTCTCGCCCTGCCGTGCGAAGGAACCATTCGGCCACATCCAGGACAAGACCGAAACTTTCCGAATGTTTCGGACGCGCTCCCGGTCGGCCGGCTACCCCGCGACGGGCAGTTCCCGGGCCCAGCGCCTGGCCGCGATCCTGACGTCCCTCAGCGCGGCGTGGAACTCGTGGCGGTGGTCCTGGCCGAGGTTGAGGGGCAGGTCGGTGTGGGGCACATCTGTGAGGGCCCGGACGAAGCGCGATGCCGCCGGATGCCGGGGGGACGGTGACGGGTACGGTTACGGGCCTGATGTCGTGTCATCGCCGACAGGGGGCGTGGTGGGGGCGGTGGGGGAGCTCGCGGGTGCGGCCGGACCGGGACGCATGACGCGCGAGGAGTTGACGCACCGTCTGTCGAGGCTGCGGCGCGCCTCCGTCGGTGGCCGCCGGGCGCCGCACAAGCCGCTGCTCGTGCTCTGGCTGCTGGGCCGGTTCGCGGAGACGGGGAGCACCGCGGTGTCGTACGAGAGCGCGGAGGAGCCGGTCAGCAGGCTGATCAACGACTTCGGCCCGGTGGTCAGGAGCCCGGCGACGGCTCGGCAGCGGGCCGCGATGCCGTTCGTGCACCTCGAGCGGGAGCTGTGGGACCTGCGGGACAAGGACGGCGAGGAGATCGGGTCCGCGGCTCCCGAGCGGGGCGGGTGGCTGCGGGAGCGGGGAGCGCACGGCCGGCTGCGGCCGGAGGTCGAGCTGCTGCTGTCCGAGCCGGGCGTGCTCGGACAGGCCGTGCGTCTGCTGCTGGACCAGCACTTCACCACCGCCCTGGAGACGGTGATCTGCGACGCGATTGGCCTGGACCCGGCGGGACCGGCCGACGCAGCCGAGCGGCCCGCCGGGCTCCGCAGGCGCCGGCGGGCCGGCTTCACGGAGGAAGTGCTGCAGGCGTACGCGTATGCCTGCGCGTTCTGCGGATTCGACGGCGCGCTCGGCCGGAACCCCGTCGGACTGGAGGCCGCCCACGTGCGCTGGCACAGCCAGGACGGACCTGACGAGGTCGGCAACGGGCTCGCCCTCTGCTCGCTGCACCACACCCTCTTCGACGTCGGTGTCCTGGGTCTCCTGCCCGACCTGCGCATCCAGGTCTCGCCCCTGTACGTGGCCCGGAACGCGGCGGGGAGGGCGACGGACCTGCTCCACGGTCAGCCGGTGGCGCTCCCTCGGCCCGGCAGGCCGCGCCCGGATCCGCGGCACGTCGACTGGCACGCGCGGCAGGTGTTCAAGAGCGCCGCCGCCGCGGCGTAGGGCGCCCCGCCCGCGGGAGCGGGGTGGGCCGGCTCCGCTCCCGGTTCGCCTGCCGTTCGGCGCACAACCATCGGCCGTTTCCGTGTGTCTCCCAGGTGAGGCACACCCGCGCGCACCGCGCCCCGCCCTCGTCCGCTTCCCCAGGAGGAAACCATGGCGCTCCGCCGACCCGCCATCTCGACCGCGGTGGCCGCCGCCCTGATCGGGTCGCTCGGCGTCCCGGTCCTCGCGGGCACCGCCTCCGCGGAGGCAGCCGCCTCCACCGTGCGTGAGGACTTCGACGGGGACGGCTACCAGGACGTCGCCGTCGCCGCTCCCGGTGCGCAGGTGGGCGGCCACACGCTGGCCGGCCACCTCACGATCAGCTACGGCTCGGCGCACGGGATCGATCCCGCGCGGACGACGACCATCAGCCAGGACACCGCCGGGGTCCCCGGCGCGTCCGGCGAGAACAAGGTCTTCGGCTACGCGCTGGAGGCCCGCGACCTGGACGGCGACGGCCTGACCGACCTGGCCGTCGCCACCCGCGACCACCAGGTGGAGACCAACGTCAGCGGTTCCGTCGTCGTGCTGTGGGGCCGGACGGCCGGGATCTCCGGCCAGGGCGCCGTCAGGATCGCCGCACCGGCGAACTCCGAGGTCGGCGAGGACCTCTCCGTCGGCGACTTCGACCACGACGGCCACGCCGACCTGTTCATGCGCCACGGCGACGACTACGACTACCACGACGTGCTGTACGGCCCCATCGGCCGCGACGGCGTCCCCGCCCGGGAGCAGCAGTTGCTGGTGTACAGCACCGACAACGACATCAACTCCACCGCCGTCGGCGACTTCAACGGCGACGGCACCGAGGACCTCGCCACCTTCTACGTCTACGAGAACCACGCCGAGGGCGGCAAGCTGTGGCTCGGCGGCGCGGACGGCCTGTCCACGGTCCCGCAGAGGCTGTCCTCCGCGTCCAGCACCGCCGTCGCCGACTTCGACCGCGACGGCTACGCGGACCTCGCCACCCGGGTCTTTCCCAACGGCATCACCGAGAACCTCGACGAGGACCCCGGCACCGTAAAGATCTTCTACGGTTCCGCGTCCGGACCGAGCGCGACGCGCACCCGGACGATCACACAGAACACGTCGGGCGTGCCGGGAGTCAGCGAGAAGGGCGACGAGTTCGGCGGACGGCTGAGCGCGGGCGACGTCAACGGAGACGGCTACCCCGACCTCGCCGTCGGCGTCCCGGGCGAGGCGATCGGCTCCAAGGCGAGGGCCGGCGCCGTGGTGGTGCTCAAGGGCGGCAAGGGCGGGCTCACCGGCACCGGCGCCCAGGCCTTCCACCAGGACACCACGGGAGTCCCGGGTGTCGCGGAGTCCGGCGACGTGTTCGGCGGCTCGGCGCGGCTGCTCGACGTGACGGGCGACGACAAGGCCGACCTCGTCGCCGGCGCACCCGGCGAGAACCTGGGCGCCGTCGTGAACGGCGGCGCGGTCTGGCAACTGCGCGGCGCCGCATCCGGTGTGACCGCATCCACGTCGGTTGCCGTGAACCCGGTCGACATCGGGGCGCCGGCGTCGAGGGCGTGGTTCGGCTGGAACCTGAGCGGCGACAACGGCCCGAGTGTGGTGATCCCGTAGCACCCTCGGGCGGGCGGCAACGTGCGCTGCCCGTACACCCGTTGACGTGAGCCGCGTCCCGATTCCCGTACGGGGCGCGGCTTTCGGGAGTGACACAATGCCCGTATGGATCACGCTGCAGCACGTTCGTGGACCGAATCCTGGGTGACGGCCTGGAACAGTCACGACCTGGAGGCGCTGCTGGCGCACTTCACCGAGGACGTGACCTTCCGGTCGCCGGTGGCCGCGCAACTGCTCGGCGGCGACGGGGTCGTACGCGGCAAGGAGGCGCTGCGCGCCTACTGGGCCGAGGGTCTCCGCCGCATCCCCGACCTGCGGTTCGAGGTGGTCGGCACCTATGTCGGCGTGGACTGCCTGGTCGTCAACTGCCGCAACCAGAAGGGCGGACTCGTCAACGAGGTCCTGATCTTCGACGGCCCGCTGGTCCGCGAGGGCTACGGCACCTACCTCGGCGACGACGCCGACCCGGCCGGGACGCGGTAGACGCCGCGCGGTACACCGCCTGCCCCGCCTGTCCTCTTCTGCGACGATGGCTCGCATGGACGAGGAAGTCATCCCCATTCTCCACGTCGAGGACGCTGCGGCGTCGGTCGCCTGGTACGAGCGGCTGGGCTTCGCCAAGCAGTGGGAACACCGCTTCGCACCGGGACTTCCCACGTTCGTCGAAGTCGCCCGGGGCGGGGTGCGGGTGTTCCTGTCGGAGCACGAGGGCGATGCCCGCCCGGACACGTTGGTCTACCTCCGCGTCCGTGACGTCGAGGCGATCGCCTCCGAGTTCGGTGCGCAGGTGACGGACGCGCCGTGGGGGCGGGAGATCGAGCTGCGCGACCCCGACGGCAACCGCCTGCGGATCGGCACCCCCACGCAGTGACCGTCGCCGGCAGCGCGCGGCCGGGAAGCGGTGCCGGGCGGAAGTGGCCTCGTGCGGCCTCAGGTGGCGGAACGGACTTCGAACCCCAGCCTCCGCAGGTGGTCGACCGTGTGGCCGTTGACGCCTCCGGAGAATTCCCCGGGCGCCAGCGGGTCGCGGCCGGCCAGGAAGCCGTGCGCCACGCCGAGGATCGCCTTGGAGTCGTAGTCCCGGCCCTCGTGGACCAAGAGGTACTGGCGTGATCGGCCGAAGCCGTGATGTTCGAGGAAGGCGTCCCGCCCGAGCCGGTCGTACTCGCGGATTGCCTGCTCCACCGCAGTGCGGGTGATGTCTGCCAGCGCCATGGGCTCAGACTATGCCGGACTCCCGTGCGTGACGTCGGAGTTGACGGAACCCGGCGGCGGGGCGCGGCGGCAGAGCATGGCGGCAGGGCGTGGCCGGAACGGCCACCGACGGAAATGATCTCGTCCGCGGGCGGCTGCTCCGCTACGCTGCGCCACTGTTCATCCGCTGGGGGCCGGTGTGCGGGGCCCGCCCGCGGTTCCCCGTGATGAGAGTGGGTCGCGTTCATGGCGTGTCGTATCGGCGAGCTGGTCCTCGGTTGCCGCGAGCCGGAGGTGCTGGCACGGTTCTGGTGCGAGGTCCTCGACTTCGTCGTCCTCGGGCGTGAGGACGACGGGTCCATGGAGATCGGGCCGCGCGAGGGGTTCGGCGGTCCGCAGCCGACGCTGTTCCTCAGCCGCAGGGACGAGCCGGAGCAGGGGAAGTCCCGCCTGCACATCGACGTCAACCCCACCGACCGCGACCAGGACGCCGAACTCGAGCGTCTCCTGGCCCTCGGCGCCCGCCGGGCCGAGATCGGCCAGACGGGCGACGAGCAGTGGCACGTCCTCGCCGACCCGGAGGGCAACGAGTTCTGCCTGCTCAAGGGGCGCATCGACCCGGTCTGACCCCTGACCTCCCGTGTGGTGACGACATGTCGTTTCGTCGACATCGCAGGAGTCGGCCTTCAGCGCGGACGGCGCTCTTTCCAACAACGGGTCAGGTCGGGACAATGAGGCCCCAATCGGTGCCGTCGGGTCCACGCCCGGGCGCGTCCCCGGACGCGGCCGTGGGCGGGTCCGGCGCGCGCCCCTGTTGACGCCGGCGTCCACCGCGGCGTCCTGGCGGAAGGACGAGCGGCGTGGCGTACGAGGAGTACGGGGACGGTCCCCACGCGGTGATCGCGTTGCACGGCTGGTTCGGCTCGGCGGCGGCCTGGGGGCCGCTGCGTCCGCACCTGGACGGCGCCCGGTTCCGGTACGTGTTCCCCGACTACCGGGGCTACGGATCGCGCCTCGAGGAGTCCGGCGACCACACGCTGAAAGAGGCCGCGGCGGACGTCCTCGAGCTGGCCGACCGCCTCGGGCTGGAGCGCTTCTCGCTGGTGGGCCACTCGATGGGAGGCGCGGTCATGCAGCGGGTGCTGGCCGACGCGCCCCACCGGGTACGTGCCATGGTCGGCATCTCACCCGTTCCGGCCAGCGGGGTGCCGTTCGACGACCAGGGCTGGGCGCTGTTCTCCGGAGCGGCCGAGGAACGCGCCAACCGGCGCGCCATCATCGACCTGACCACCGGCAACCGCCTGAGCGACGTCTGGCTGGACGCCGTCGTCGCCCAGTCGTGGCGACAGTCGACCCCGGCCGCCGTGGCCGGTTATCTCCAGGCCTGGGCGAAGACCGACTTCCACACCGAGATCGAGGGCAGCACCGTCGAGGTGAAGGTGATCGTCGGCGAGCACGACCCCGCCCTGGGGGCCGACGTCATGGAGGCCACCTTCCGCCAGTGGTACCCGCGCTGCGAGGTCGAGGTGCTGTCCAACGCGGGGCACTACGCGATCGACGAGACGCCCATCGCCCTCGCCACCTCCGTGGAGCGGTTCCTGGCCCACCGGTGACAGCGCCCGGCGGCACCGCGCCCCGTGCCGCCGGTGCCGCCGACGGGGCGGCGGGCGCGGCGGTCCGCTGAGGCGGCTCGCGCCCGGGGGGGGCCGCCGGTGTGCTCCCCCCGGCCCGGCACCGGCCGTGCGTCCCGGCAGACCCGGCGCGCTCCGGGACCTCCGGTGGCGTGGTCCTGACATCCGCGGCGTGCGCGGCCCTCCGGTGCTGGGCGACTTCGCCGGACGGCTGCGCGCGGGGGCCCACGTCGTGACCCACTGCCGATTCGGCATCGGCCGGGCGTCGCTCCTCGCCGCCGCGCTGCTCGTCCTGAACGGGGTGGACCCCGAGACTGCCTGGGCCCGCATCGAGCAGGCACGAGGCCTCGCCGTCCCGGACACCCCGGAACAGCGCGGGTGGGCGTCGTGCCTGGTCGGCGGGGCGGACGGCCGCGGACCATCGTCGCCGTGATTGCGGGTACTCGGTGGCCCGTGGATCTCCCAGCGACGTTGCCGGGGAGGAGATGCCGGAAGGGAAACGCCCGCTGTGACCGACGCGGCAAAGCTGAGCAAGGCCCTCACCGATCTCGTGGTGGCGAGCCACATCGCCAGGCTCGAGGACCTGCCGGGCATGGTGGCCGAGCACGCCGAGGCCGCGGGGCTGCACGACGTCGTCATCCATGTGGCCGACCTGCAGGAGAAGGTGCTGCGCGAGGTCACCGGCAGGGGACCCGACGCGGGCGCGGGCGGGGCGGAGTACTCCGTCGCCGGAACCCTGCCGGGGCTCGCCTACCGCCGGGTGGACATGATCGCCGAGCCGGACCCGACGAACGGCAGAGGGCTGCGCCGCTGGTGGATGCCGGTCACCGACGGCGTGGAACGGCTGGGGGTGCTCCGCGCGGAGACGGTCCCGGACGTCGGGGAGGAGGGCGTGCGGGACGCCCTGTACGCGCTGTCCTCGGTGGTCGCGCTGCTGCTGCTCAGCAAGAGGGCCTTCAGCGACTCCTACGCACGCCTCATCCGGACCGAGTCGATGAGCGTCTCCGCCGAGATGCAGTGGCACCTCACCCCGCCCTCGGCGTTCGCGGGCGCCGGCACCACCGTCGCCGCGGTGTCCGAGCCCGCCTACGCCGTCGGCGGCGACGCCTTCGACTACGCCGTGGCCGACAGCACCCTCCACCTCGCCGTCTTCGACGCGATGGGACACGACGCCACCGCCGGACTGACCGCCAACATGGCGATCGGCACCTGCCGCAACGCCCGCCGCCAGGGCGCGGGCCTCGTCGAGACGTCGCAGGCGATCGAGCGCGCCCTGATCGAGCAGTTCGGGCACAGCCGCTACGTCACCGGCATCCTCGCGGATCTCGACCTGCCGACCGGCCGGCTGACCTGGATCAACCGTGGCCACCACCTGCCCCTCCTGCTGCGCGCCGGACGCTGGTCCCGGCAGCTGCAGTGTCCGCCGGCCGGGCCGATGGGAGTCGCCCTCGGGCTGCCCGTCACCGTCCGCCAGGAGCAGCTGGAGCCCGGCGACCGGGTCGTGCTGTACACGGACGGCATCGTCGAGGCGCGGGACGAGAAGGGCGAGGAGTTCGGCCTCGGACGCTTCGTCGACTACATCGTGCGGCACAACGCCGACCACCTGACCGTCCACGAGACGCTGCGGCAGCTCGTGCACGCCGTCGTCGACCAGCACGCGGGACAGCTGGCCGACGACGCCACCGTCCTGCTCGCCGAGTGGCTGGACCCGGACCAGGACGGCCTGCTGCCCTGACGCGGAGGGCGCGGTCGGCGCGGAGGCCCGGGCGGCCCTGGGCGGGCCGGCTGCGCGGGCCGCCACCGGCGGCGCGGCGTCTCAGAGCAGGACCAGCAGCTTGGTGCCCGGGATCAGCTTGCGGTTGACCGAGGTGGACTGGACGAAGACGGTGTACGCCTCGTTGCTGCCCGGAGTGACGGTGACCTCGCTCTCCGGGAGGCCGAGGAGCTGGCGGGCGGCGGGGCCGGTGAAGACCTTGCCGGTCATCCGGCCGGTCTTCGGGTCCTTCTCCGCGACCGCGATCTTCTTCCGGGCCTGGATCTTCTCGCGCTTGGAGAGCTCGTAGAAGGCACAGCCCGTCGTGTACGGGTGTCCCGCACTGGTGACGAAGTCGCGGATCGCCGACTGCTCGTCCACCGGTATGAGCACGTACTTGCCGGCGCCCAGCGCCTGCAGGTTGCTCTTCACGGCCGTGCTGCTGAGGTCCTGGCCCATCGCGAACAGGTTCCTGGTGCCGCGGACGCCCTGCTCACGGTCGCGGAGGAACCGGGTGGCCGCCGACTTCACCGCGCCGATCGCCTCCTCGACGCCCTGTGCCGAGTCGGCGTCCCAGATGGAGATGTTGCCGGTCGGGAAGCCGTACTGCTGGGCGGTGCGCTTGGCCAGGGAGTTCGGCACCATGATGGCCGAGGTCCAGTGGTCCGGGAGGCCGTTGAGCTTCTCGGCGATCCTGGTCCGCCACTCGTCCAGCAGCTCACGGCCGTTGGGCAGGTGGTCGTGGCGCGAACCGGTCGTGTCGGCGCCGGAGGCGTTCTCCTCGCCGTCGGTGACGACGACCTGGAGGAAGCTGTGCTCGCCGTACTCCTCCCAGATGTGCTCGAGGTCGTCGAGTGCCTTCACCGACGCCTGGATCAGCGCCGTCGCGCCGTTCTCGACGGTGTACAGGCCGCGCATGGACGGCAGATGCTTGACGTCCATGTCCCAGACCAGGTTCTCCACCAGGTGGTCGAAGGCGTAGAGGCTGATGCGGGTCTCGTGACCGAGCCGGTCGGACTCCTCCGCCAGGCCCTTCACGAACTCGTCGACGACGCGGATGAGTTGCTCGGAATGCCCCTGCATCGAGCCGGACTTGTCGATGACCAGGGCGACATGGTTCACCAGGTGCTTCTTGAGGCGGGCCTTCACCGTCGTGCTCATCGCGTCGTTCCCTTCGATACGTCTCCCCGTGACCGTCGGACGGCATGCGGGGGTACGGCTTCGTGAATGAAAGGCTTGGCCAGTTGCCCTCAGCGAACGCCGGGACCGCGAACCCCGGCGCCTGGACGGTGTTCCGTCCGGCTGATGTCTCCGACTCTACGGAGGGGCACCGACAACGCGTGGGCACGACGGCCGAGCCCGACGGTGAGGGTGCGCGGGGGCCCCACGGCGATGGCGCGCAGGGGGCCCCACGGTGGGGAGCGCCGGGTCAGTCGCGGGCCGTCGGGCGGCCGAGGTACCAGACCGGGCCGTCGTCCTCGACCTCGAGCTCCTGGAAGCCCATGCGGTCGTAGAACGCGCGGGCACGGGTGTTGGACTTCGACATGCACAGGTGCACCGCCTCCACCCCCGACGCGTGGAGGGCGTCGAGGAAGGTCTCCATCAGCGCGCGTCCGAGCCCGCGGCCCTGGCACGCGGGGAGGATGTCGATGTGCAGGTGGGCCGGGTACGGCGGCAGTTCCGGGCGGACCATGCGCTCCGGGTCGTGCAGCAGGGCGGCCATCACCTCGTCCATGGTCGGCTCCGAGCCGCGCGGCCCGGGGGCCGGGTAGGTCTCGGCGGCCGTGGGAAGCCAGTGGTCGCGGAACCAGGCGGCGAAGGCGGGGGTGTCGGCGGTACCGAGGATGTAGCCGACCGCCTCCCCGTCACCGTCGTCGACGACGAAGGCCAGCTCGGGCTCCCGGTCGACGTACGGGAAGGCGAAGAGGCGCGGGAGTATCTCCGGGTCGGTGTAGTGCGGGGTGGCGTCGCCGCCGTCGTAGGCGGTGAGGACGCAGACCCGGCCGACGGCCCGGCGGTCGGAGGGGCGGTAGGGGCGGACGAAGGGCGCGGCAGTCATGGCCCGATCATGACACCGGGCGTACGGCCGGGGAACAGGCCGCGGCCCACCGGACGGTGAGGTCGTGGGGGACGCCGCACGAGCCCGCCCCGGGCAGGCGGTACCGCACGAGCCCGCCCCCGGCAGGTGGTACCGGCACCGCGCCCTTCCGCCGGGCGTCGCACGAGCCCGCCCGCGGCAGGCGGCACCGCGCCCTTCCGCCGGGCGTCGCACGAGCCCGCCCTTTCGGCAGGCGGCACCGGCATGAGCCCGCCGGGCGTCGCCCGAGCCCGAGCCCGTCCCCGGCAGGCGGCACCGCGCCCTCCCGCCGGGCATCGACCGAGCCCGCCCTTTCGGCAGGCGGCACCGGCATGAGCCCGCCGGGCGTCGCCCGAGCCCGAGCCCGCCCCCGGCAGGCGGCACCGCGGCCTCCCGCCGGGGACGGACCCGCGCCTCAGCCCTCCTCGGCCCTCCCGCCCAGCAGCGTCCCGTGGGTGGCGACGAACGCGGAGGGGTCCCAACTGCCGCCCAGGCGGGGGGAGAGCCAGTCCGGGGCGGCCGCGCGGAAGGCCCGGGGCGACAGGGTGCCCACGCCCTCCGGGACCGCGCCCAGCAGCGGCGCGCCCGCCACCCGGGGCAGGTCCGCCAGGTTGCAGCGGGCGGCGAGGTCGGGGCGCCGGGGCCAGCTGCCGATCACCACGCCGAGCTGCTCGAGCCCACGGGCGTGCAGCGCCTCGGCGGTCAGCGCCGTGCTGTTGAGCGTGCCCAGACCCGCGGGAGCCACCACCAGGACCGGTGCCCGGAGCAGCTTCGCGGCATCCGCCAAGGTGGCGTCCCGGTCGTCGAGGCGGACGAGCAGACCGCCCGCTCCCTCGACGAGCACGAGGTCGTGCTCCCGGGCCAGGTCCTCGGCCGCCTCCGCCACCTGGTGCGCCCGCACGGGCGGCAGCCCCGCCCGCTGGGCCGCGGTCGCCGGCGCCAACGGGTCGGGGTAGCGGGCCAGTTCGACGGCGGTGACGGCGCCCGCCCCACCGGCCAGGCGCGCGGCCTCGGCCGCGTCACCCGGCTCGCCCGCCGCGAGCCCCGTCTGGGCCGGCTTCAGCACGGCCACCGAGCGGCCGGCCGCCACCGCCAGCGCGGCCACCGCCGCGGTGACCACGGTCTTGCCGATCTCGGTGCCCGTACCCGATACGACGATCACTGACATGTCGCTCCTCGCGCTCCTGCCCACTTCGTTCAGCCGGCCGAGGCCGCGGCGCACACCGCGCGGCAGATCCGGGCCAGGTCCTCGTCCTCGGTCACGTACGGCGGCATCACGTACACCAGGTCGCGGAAGGGGCGCAGCCAGACCCCCTCGCGGACCGCCGCCGCCGTGGCCGCGGCCATGTCGACCGCGTGGTCCAGCTGGACGACGCCGATGGCGCCCAGTACACGGACGTCGGCCACGCCCGGAAGCTCCCGGGCCTCCGCCAGACCCTCGCGCAGGCCCGCCTCCAGCCGCTTGACCTCCTGCCGCCAGTCCTGCCCGAGCAGCAGGTCGACGGAGGCGCCGGCGACCGCGGCCGCCAGCGGATTGCCCATGAACGTCGGGCCGTGGGCCAGCACCGGGACCTCGCCGCGCGAGATGCCGTCCGCGACCCGTGAGGTGCACAAGGTGGCCGCCATGGTGAGATAACCGCCTGTCAGGGCCTTGCCCAGGCACATCACGTCCGGGGCGACCCCGGCGTGGCCGGCCGCGAAGAGCTCGCCGGTCCGCCCGAAGCCGGTCGCGATCTCGTCGAACACCAGGAGCACGTCGTGCGCGTCGCACGCCTCGCGCAGCACCCGCAGGTAGGCGGGGGAGTGGAAGGTCATGCCGCCCGCGCCCTGCACGACGGGCTCCACGACCACCGCGGCGGTCTCGTCGGCGTGCTCGGCGATCAGATCGGCCAGCGAGCGCGCGTACGCCTCGTCCCACTCGGCGGGCGGCGCGTCCGCGAAGATCTGACGGGGGAGCACGCCCTGCCACAGCTCGTGCATCCCGCCCTCCGGATCGCACACCGACATCGGCTGCCAGGTGTCGCCGTGGTAGCCGCCGCGCCAGGTCAGCAGACGCCGCTTCCCGGGCCTGCCCAGTGAACGCCAGTACTGCAGGCACATCTTGAACGCCACCTCGACCGACACCGAGCCGGAGTCGGCGAGGAAGACGTGCCGCAGCGGTTCCGGAGTGATCTCCACCAGGCGCGCCGCCAGCCGCACCGCGGGCTCGTGGGTGAGGCCGCCGAACATCACGTGGCTCATCCGGCCCAGCTGAGCGGTCGCCGCCTCGTTGAGCACGGGGTGGTTGTAGCCGTGCACGGCCGACCACCAGGACGCCATCCCGTCGATCAGCTCCCGCTGCCCGTGCACCTCCTGGGCCAGGCGCAGGCGCACCCCGGAGGCGGACTCGACGAGCAGCGGGTCGGTGCGGCCCGGCATCGGGCCGTAGGGGTGCCAGACGTGCGCCCGGTCCAGGGCGAGCAGGGTGTCCGGGCCGGGCTCAGGCATTGGGTGCGAGGTCCGTTCCGGCGCCGCGACGGCGCACGGCGACCAGGTCGGGGCGCGCAGCGTCACCGCGCTCGCCAGCCCTCGCGCCGCCCGTCCCGCCACCGGCGGAGGCCCGGTCACCGGCCACGTCACCGGCGCAGGCCACGTCACCGGCGGCTGCCCCGGCTCCCGGCTCCGCGTGCCCGCACGACCCGCCGCAGCCGTCCCGGGCGCCCCCGCCGCAGCCGGCCGCGGCGTCCTGGCCCCGGCCCTCCGCGGCGTCCTCGCCGCACACCGAGCCGCAGCCGCCGCCGGCCACCCGGTGCCGTGGCAGCGTGGACGTCCCTGCCCCCTCCACCTCGAACCCGGCGTCGGCGATCATCTCCAGGTCGGCCCGGCCGGCCTGGCCCTCGCTGGTCAGGTAGTCGCCCAGGAAGATCGAGTTGGCCAGGTGCAGCGCCAGCGGCTGCAGCGTCCGCAGGTGGACCTCACGGCCGCCCGCCAGGCGCACCTCGACGTCCGGGCAGACGAACCGCACCATCGCCAGGATCCGCAGCGCGCGCTGCGGGGTGAGGTTCCACTCCTCGGCCAGCGGCGTGCCCTCGAAGGGGATCAGGAAGTTGACCGGCACCGAGTCAGGGTCCAGGGCGCGCAGGGCGAACACCACGTCCACCAGGTCCTCGTCGCTCTCGCCCATGCCGGCGATCAGGCCGGAACAGGCCGAGAGCCCCGCGGCGTGCGCCTTCTGGACGGTGTCGACGCGGTCGGCGTAGGTGTGCGTCGTGGTGATCTCGCCGTAGGTGCTCTCCGAGGTGTTCAGGTTGTGGTTGTAGGCGTCGGCGCCCGCCTCCCGCAGCCGCTCGGCCTGCCCGTCGGACAGCAGACCCAGGCAGGCGCACACCTCCACGCCCTCGTTCTGCTCCTTGACGGCCTCGATGGTCCGCGACACCCGCTCGACGTCCCGGTCCGTGGGGCCACGGCCGCTCGCCACCAGGCAGACCCGCTTCGCACCGCCGGCCACACCGGCCGCGGCCGCCTCGGCGGCCTCCTCCGGCTTCAGCCAGGTGTACTTGAGGATCTCGGCCTTCGAGCCGAGCCGCTGCGAGCAGTACGAGCAGTCCTCCGGGCACAGGCCCGACTTGAGGTTGACGAGGTAGTTGAGCTTCACCCGGCGGCCGAACCAGTGGCGGCGCACCCGGCCCGCCGCGGCCACCACATCGAGCAGATCGTCGTCGGAGGTCGCCAGCACGGCGAGGGCTTCTTCACGGGAGGGCGACTCACGTCGGAGCCCCTTCTCCACCAGAGTGGCAAGCAGATCCATGGCCTTGATCCTTGCTCACGCGGCGGACCAGGCAAAGGAGGAAACGGACAACAAGGCGAGGGATGGCGTGTGTGGATGACCACACTTCGTGACCGGCCGACTGCGGCTAGGGTCGGTCCGTTGCGCCCGCACCACCGAGACGAGGACCGGACCGCCATGCCGCTGGCCTGCCAGGACGCCTTCGACTGGATCGACGAGGAGGCACGCCGTCGCGAACGGGCGGGCCTGGTACGGGCCCTGCGCCCCCGCGAGGCGGAGGACGGCGCCGACGGAGCCGGGTCGCTGGATCTGGCCGGAAACGACTACCTCGGCCTCACCCGCCACCCCGAGGTCACGGCCGCGGCCGGTGCGGCGGCGGCCCGCTGGGGCGCGGGGGCGACCGGCTCCCGGCTGGTCACCGGCACGACCGCGCTGCACGCCGAACTCGAGGCCGCGCTCGCGCGGTTCTGCGGTTTCGAGGCGGCCCTGGTGTTCTCCTCGGGCTACGCCGCCAACCTCGCCGCGCTCACCGCACTCGGCGGCCACCGGGACGCTCTGGTCGTCTCCGACGCGGGCAACCACGCCTCCATCGTGGACGGTTGCCGCCTCGGGCGGGCCGAGACCGCGGTGGTGCCGCACGCCGATCCCGAGGCCGTGCGCAAGACCCTGGCAGCCCACCCGGGCCGCCGGTCCCTGGTGGTGACCGACTCCGTCTTCTCCGTCGACGGCGACGCCGCGCCGCTCGGCGCCCTGGCGGCCGTCTGCCGTGCGGCGGGCGCCGCGCTGCTGGTGGACGATGCCCACGGTCTGGGCGTCCTCGGGGACGGCGGCCGCGGGGCGGTGCACGCGGCCGGTCTCGCCGGCGCGCCCGGCACGGTGGCGACGGTGACCCTCTCCAAGTCCCTCGGCAGCCAGGGCGGCGCCGTGCTCGGCCCGGCCAGGGTGGTGGAGCACCTGGTCAACACCGCGCGGACCTTCATCTTCGACACCGGTCTCGCCCCGGCAGCCGCCGGCGCCGCCCTGGCCGCCCTGGGCGTCCTGGAGCGCGAACCGGAGCGCGCGGCGCGCGCCCGGGAGGTCGCGTCCGCCCTGTACGAGGGGCTCACGGCGGCGGGCCTCACCGCGGCCCGGCCGGACGCGGCGGTGATCTCCGTGCGGGCGCCCTCGCCGGAGGCGGCCCTGCGTTGGGCCGCCGACTGCCGGGCGGCCGGCCTGCTGGTCGGGTGCTTCCGGCCCCCGTCCGTCCCGGACGGCGTCTCACGGCTGCGGCTGACCGCCCGTGCCGACCTGAGCGACCGTCAGGTCCGCGCCGCGGTGCGGACCGTCCTCGCCACCGCGCCGACGGGGGCGGCGGCCCGGCAGGAGACCACGCCCCCATGAGCGGATCGAGCCCGCATGACGGACCGCGCCCGCATGACGGACCGCGCCCGCATGACGGACCGCGCCCGCATGACGGACCGCGCCCGCATGAGCGGACCGCGCCCTGACGCGTGGACGGTGCCGCCGATGAGCGGACGGCGCCCTGCTGCGTGTGGTCCGCATCCTCATACGGCGCGCCGGAAATAATTGCGCACA
Source organism: Streptomyces fragilis (assembly GCF_003112515.1). Classification (GTDB taxonomy): domain Bacteria; phylum Actinomycetota; class Actinomycetes; order Streptomycetales; family Streptomycetaceae; genus Streptomyces; species Streptomyces fragilis. Next base: position 1,482,346 of record NZ_BEVZ01000002.1, read on the forward strand.
CAAGGAAGTTGGGTCGTTCACGGCACAGGCCGCGACGATGGGAGCACCCGTGGACCGCTCGTTCCTCTTCCTTCTCGGCAGCGCCCGGCAGGGCGGCAACACCGAGGCGCTGGCGCGCGCCGCGGCCGAGCAACTTCCCGCCGGGGTCGAACAGCGGTGGCTGGACCTGACGCGGCTGCCCCTGGCCGGCTACGTCGACGCGCGCCACTCCGGCGAGTCATGGCCCGAGGTGCGCGGGCCGGAGGCGGAGAACGAGGCACTGCTGCGCGAAGCGACCGTCGCGGCCACCGACATCGTGATCGCCTCGCCGCTGTACTGGTACTCGGTCTCCTCCTGGACCAAGGCGTACCTGGACCACTGGTCCAAGTGGCTGACCGTTCCCGGACTGGACTTCCGGGCCCGGATGGCCGGTGGCACCCTCTGGGGGGTCGCGGCGATGGGGGACCGGGACGAGACGGTCGCCGAGCCGCTGCGGCTCATGCTGGGCAACACCGCCGCCTACCTGCGGATGGACTACGGCGGCCTGCTGCTGGGCAACGGCTCCGCGCCCGGGCAGGTCCTGGACGACACCCGGGCCCTGACGCGCGCCAAGACCTTCTTCGCCCGTCGCACCCCGGTCGCCCCCGCCGCCGGACAGTAGGCGGCGGACGCGCGGAGGCCGTTCAGGCCTGTCCCTCGCGGCGCCGGCGCCGGTGGTGGTCGAGGACGTCCTGGCGCAGCAGGCTGCCGAAGCCGGCGTTCTCCAGGCGCAACGCCAGAGCCGTCTCCGTGATGCCGAAGTCCGCCGCGGTGTCGGCCAGGTGCCAGTCGTGGGCGGCGAGGCGGTCGAGCAGGTGGCCGCGGCGGATCTGGCTCTCGGAGAGGCGGAACGTCTTGAGGTAGGCGACCCGGCCCCGCTCGTCGGTGATCGCCTCGCCGATGTGGTTCTCCTCGTGCGGGCGGAAGGCGGGCAGGAACCGCGACAGGGTGAAACGCCCGAGGCGGTACACCGTGCGCCAGGCGTACGTCTCCTGGAGGAGGCCCGCGGCCATCGTCCCGTCGTGGAACTCCGCCCACTCGGCCTCCTGCCGCGACGCGGCGGCACGCAGGTCGGCCAGGGAACGGATCCGCGCACCGCCGAGGTCCGCCCGGAACTCCCGCACCGGCGGCATCAGCATGGCGTAGTGGTACACCAGGTCGCCGTACAGGTCCTGCAACAACGTGGCGTGCAACGAGCGGTAGTCGTCGGGATGGGGGACCACGAAGGCCGCCGCGAGAGCGTCGGCCGCGTACAGCAGGACTCCGCACTGGCCGGGGTGGATCTCGAACACCCGCAGGGCCTCGGCCAGTCCGTCCACGGCCGCCCCCGCGTAGGCCTGCTCCGCACGCGGGGACAGGCCGTTGCGGACCGCCCGCTGCGACCACTCCTCCCAGGCGATCGACGGGCCGTCGAAGTGCAGCGCGAGATAACCCTCCAGGGCCAGGTGCAGGGGCAGGAAGCGGAGCCGGTCCCTGGCCTCGCGGCGGGCCGGCCGGCGGTGGACGCGCAGCGGCATCCACTCGGCGGGCGCCGGGTCCCTGTCGGCGGACAGCCGGGTGCCGTAGGCGGCGGCGGGGGAGCCGTCCTTGGTCCAGGTGGCGACGAAGCCGTGCGGCACGTACGAGAAGTAGCCGTCCCGCGGGCCGGTCCGCACGAAGCCGGCCGCCGCGTCGTACGCCCGCGCGCCGAGCCGCAGGTCCTCCACGGGCGCGTCACGCACCAGCGGGACCAGGCGTACGGCGCCCCACACCTGGGCGGGCAGGGTGCGCAGGCCCGTCAGGTCGAGGGCGGACGGCGCGGGCGCGCTCATCGGGTCCTCCCGCGGCCGGCGGCGCGGGCCCGCAGCCGGGCCGCGCGGTCCTCCAGGTACGCGGTGAGCTCGGCCAGGCCGGTGCGGCCCTCCGCGAACTGGGCCAGTTCCACCAGCGCGGGCATGTCCTCCGCGTCGCGGATGCCCGCGGTGGGCACCGTCGGGGAGAGGCGGCGTACGTCGAAGCCTCCGGAGTCGTGGACCGGGTTGAGGTGCACGACGCTGGTGCGCCGCGCCGGGTCCAGCCGGGTCCGCCACACGCGCAGCACCTCGGCGGCCAGCCCCGGCGGCGCGTTGTCCCAGCCGTCCGAGACGATCACCAGCCGTGACGGGGCGGTGTCCAGGGCGTCGAGGATCCGCCGGCCGAGCGGGGTCGGCCCGTGCGGGAAGGCGAGCAGGGCGTCGTCGCGGCCGGACGTCCACAGTGCGGTGTAATCGTTGGCCAGCTCCGCCAGCAGGTGGTGGCAGGCCAGGGCGACGGCCAGCGGACGGCGCCGCTTCACGCCCGAGCCGTAGGCGGAGAAGCTGTCGTCGAGGACGGCGGTGACCTTGCCCCAGCGCCCCCGCAGCGGTCCGGCGGCCCGGCGGGCCGCGGACTCCAGGGCGCCGGTCAGCTCCGCGCGCCGGCGGACACGGTCCTCCACGGGCAGCGAGAGCACGTAGGAGGCGAGCCGGGTCAGCGGCATCCGCGTCAGGTCGGCCGGCACGTCGCCGGCGCCGTGCCGGAGGGCGGACTCCCGCAGCCGCAGCGTCTCCAGGCGGGTCATCCGCGGGGCGATGCGCTCCAGGAAGACGGCCCGGGGGACGCCCTGCCGGGCGGCGAACCCCTCGGCCACCGTGTACGGGAGGTCGTACAGGGCCGCCTTCTCGAAGTGGGCGCGGCGCCAGCTCTCCAGCAGCGGGGCGGCGTACCGGACGCGTGCCTGGGGGCGGAACAGGAAGTCCGCCAACTCGGCCCCGGCGGGCGGCAGATGGGCGTGGCGCAGCGCCGCCTTGAAGGCGCCGCGGTACTTCACCGCGTCGAGCGCCGGATCCGGGCGGGCGGCCAGCCAGTCGCGCATGATCGCCCGGGTGCGGCGGTTGTTCACCCGGGCCCGGCGCAGCGCCGAGAACAGCCCGTACACGCGCTGCGGGGGCAGCGACGCCAGCCGGGCCGCGATCAGGCGGCCCTCACGGCGGCGCTGCTCGACGGTGGCCTCGCCGGAGGTCTCCAGCAGGCGGCGGACGATCAGCACCACGTTGTGGTCGTTGATGTCGAGCGCCAGGACACCGGCGTACAGGTCGCGGTAGTTGCCCAGCATGTAGGCGTGCAGGAAGTCCAGCGACAGGCTCTGCTCGCCCGCCGAGGCGTGGAACTCCCGCTGCCCGGTCGCGGTGATCGCCGCGTTGACGAAGAGCAGCACGTCGTCGGCGGCGACGAGGTCGCCGAAGGTCTCCATGGTCGTCCCCCGGGATGCGCGAAGGCCGGCCGGGGAATGGGGGCACGAGCAGCGAATCATTGCTTCAAAGGCAGGTTCCGGAAGTCGCACCGAAGTCCCGCGGCCGGCAGCGCGACCGTAACAGAGCCGGAGGCGCCGCCTCCACCGGGTAAACACCGCCTCCACCGGGTGAACGCCGCGGTCAGCCGCGCGCGGTCGCGGAGGACCGCGCTGTCGATCGCCCGCGCGGTCAGCCGCCCGCGCAGTCCACCACGACCGCGGCGACCTGGTCGACGGCCGCCGGGTCGCGCCGGGTCCGGCGCGCCAGGAGCAGGTCGACCGACTCGCCGCCGGTGAGCGGCACATAGGTGACCCCCTCGACGTGCAGGCTCTGGACGGAGGCGGGGACCAGGGCCACGCCGTGCCCGGCGGCGACCAGCACCACCAGGGTCGCCGTCTCACCGACCTCGAGGACCTGCGCCGGCTCGAAGCCCGCCCGCCGGCAGGCCGCCAGCACCAGGTCGTACATGGACGACCGGTGCTGCGAGGGATGGATGACGAACGGCTCCTCGGCGAGGTCCGCCAGCGGCACGCTGCGCCGGCCCGCCAGCCGGTGGTGCGCCGGCAGCACCGCCACCAGCGGCTCCGAGCGCAGGGGGAGGGTGCTGATGTCCTCCGCGTCGACGGCGCCCCGCAGGACGGCCAGGTCGAAGGCGCCCGACCGCAGCCCCTCCACCAGCTGCGGCGTGAGCGTCTCGCCCCGCAGCTCCAGGGTGATCCGGGGCAGCCTCGCCCGGACCGTACGGGCGACCCGGGGCAGCACGTCGTAGGTGGCGGTGCCGATGAACCCGACCGAGACCCGCCCGGCGTGGCCGGTGGCCAGCTCCCGCATGTGGGCCAGCGCCCGTTCCTCCTCGGCCACCAGGGCGCGGGCGTGACCGACCAGGTGGTGGCCCGCCTCCGTGAGCTCCACGTGCCGGGTGGAGCGGTTGAAGAGGGACACACCCAGCTCCCGCTCCAGCTGCTTGACCAGCTGGGACAGCGCGGGCTGCGCCACGTGCAGGCGGGCCGCCGCCCGCCCGAAGTGGCACTCCTCGGCCAGGGCGAGGAAGTGGCGGAGCTGGCGCAGTTCCATGCGCCCAGTCTAACGACACTGATAAACACGGCTTATCAATCCATGCGCACTGGGTCTTGGACGCGAACAAGTGCCGGCTCGTACGGTGAGCAGGTGACCGAGAGCTATCTGTACGCAGCAGCCCGCACGCCCTTCGGCAAGTTCTCCGGGGCCCTCGCCGACGTCCGGCCCGACGACCTCGCCGCCGCGGCCGTCAAGGGCGTCCTCGCCAAGGCGCCCGAACTCGACCCCGCCGAGATCGGCGACGTCGTGTGGGGCAACGCCAACGGCGCGGGCGAGGACAACCGCAACGTCGGCAGGATGGCCGTCCTGCTGGCCGGCCTGCCCACCTCGGTGCCGGCCACCACGGTCAACCGGCTCTGCGGCTCCTCGCTGGACGCCGCGATCATCGGCTCCCGCGCCATCGAGACGGGCGACGCGGACATCGTGCTCACCGGCGGCGTGGAGTCCATGACCCGCGCGCCCTGGGTCATGCCCAAGCCCGGCCGCGCCTTCCCGGCCGGCAACGTCACCGCGGTGTCCACCACCCTCGGCTGGCGGCTGGTCAACGAGCGCATGCCGAAGGAGTGGACCATCTCCCTGGGCGAGGCCAACGAGCAGCTGGCCGACCGCTTCTCGATCTCCCGCGAGCGGCAGGACGAGTTCGCCGCCCGCTCCCACCTCCTCGCCGACGCGGCATGGAACGAGGGCTTCTACGACGACCAGGTGATCCCCGTCGTCGTCGACCGCAAGGGAACCGAGTTCACCCGGGACGAGGGCATCCGCCCCGGTTCCTCCGCCGAGAAGCTCGCCGGCCTCAAGCCTTCCTTCCGCCCCGACGGCGCCATCACGGCCGGCAACGCCTCGCCGCTCAGCGACGGCGCCTCCGCGGTCCTGCTCGGTTCCGGCGAGGCCGCCGACCGCATCGGGTCCGCCCCGCTCGCCCGCGTCGCCGGACGGGGCGTGTTCGCCCTGGATCCGCAGGAGTTCGGCTTCGCGCCCGTCGAGGCCGCGAACCGCGCGCTGAGGCGCGCGGGCATCTCCTGGGCGGACGTCACCGCCGTCGAGCTCAACGAGGCCTTCGCCGTGCAGTCGCTGGCCTGTGTGGACGCCTGGGGGATCGACCCGGACATCGTCAACACCAAGGGCGGCGCGATCGCCCTCGGCCACCCGCTCGGCGCGTCCGGCGGCCGCATCCTCGCCACGCTGGCCCGCCGGCTCGAGGTGTCCGGCGAGCGCTGGGGCGTCGCGGCCATCTGCATCGGCGTCGGGCAGGCCCTCGCCGTGGTCCTCGAGAACGTCACCGGGGGCACCCGATGACCGTCCGGCTGTGCGCACACGCCGACGAGGCGGTGGCCGGGATCGAGGACGGCTCCACCGTGCTCGTCGGAGGCTTCGGCATGGCCGGCATGCCGGTCGAGCTGATCGACGCCCTGATACGCCAGGGCGCCAAGGACCTCACCGTGGTCTCCAACAACGCCGGCAACGGCGACACCGGACTCGCGGCGCTGCTCGCCGAGGGCCGCGTCCGCAAGGTGATCTGCTCCTTCCCGCGCCAGACCGACTCGTGGGTCTTCGACGAGCTCTACCGGTCCGGGCGGATCGAGCTCGAGGTCGTCCCGCAGGGCAACCTCGCCGAGCGGATACGGGCCGCGGGAGCGGGCATCGGCGCCTTCTACTGCCCCACCGGCGCCGGCACCCTCCTCGCCGAGGGCAAGGAGACCCGGGAGATCGACGGCCGCACCTACGTCCTGGAGTACCCGATCAAGGGCGACGTGGCGCTGATCGGCGCCCACCGCGCCGACCGGATGGGCAACCTCGTCTACCGCAGGACCGCCCGCAACTTCGGACCGGTGATGGCCACGGCCGCCACCACGGTGATCGCCCAGGTCCGCGAGATCGTCGAGACCGGCAGCCTCGACCCCGAGGCCGTCGTCACCCCGAGCATCTACGTCGACCGCGTGGTGCAGGAGGCTCAGCGCGCATGAACGCCAACACCGTGAACGCCACGAGCACTGCGAACGCCACGAGCACTGCGAACGCCGCGATCGGGGCCGGCGCCCCGCTCGGCAAGCACGAGATGGCGGCCCTGGTGGCCCGCGACATCCCGCGGGGCGCCTTCGTCAACCTGGGCATCGGCCAGCCGACCCTGGTCGCCGACCACCTGCCCGCCGACTCCGGGGTGGTCCTCCACACCGAGAACGGCATGCTCAACATGGGGCCGGCCGCCAAGGAGGGCGAGATCGACCCCGACCTCACCAACGCCGGCAAGGTACCGGTCACCGAGCTGCCCGGCGCCGCCTACTTCCACCACGCGGACTCCTTCGCCATGATGCGCGGCGGGCACCTGGACATCTGCGTCCTCGGCGCCTTCCAGGTCTCCGGCCGGGGCGACCTGGCCAACTGGCACACCGGTGCGCCCGACGCCATCCCGGCCGTCGGCGGGGCGATGGACCTCGCCATCGGCGCCAAGAAGGTGTTCGTCATGATGACGCTCTTCGCCAAGGACGGCTCGCCGAAGCTGGTGCCCGAGTGCACCTACCCGCTCACCGGGCTGGGCTGCGTCGACCGCGTCTACACCGACCTCGCGGTCTTCGACGTCACCCCCGAGGGCGTGAAGGCCACCGCGACCTTCGGCGTCACCGTCGAGGAGCTCGCCGAGCGCCTCGAAGTGCCGCTGCTCACCGCCTGAGAGCGGGAGAAGGGCCGGAGCCGTCCCCCGGGGTGACCCCTCGCGGAACGGCTCCGTCCGGATAGCGGGCAGGCGACCGTAACAGCCCCCTTTCGTGTGACACTCCGGTCATGTTCTCGTCGTTCGGTGTCGTCAATCTCCCGACCTACCTGGCGGGCGTCCTGCTGATCGTCCTGCTCCCTGGTCCCAACTCCCTCTACGTGCTCTCCGTGGCCGCGCGGCGCGGCGTCCGCGCCGGCTACGCCGGGGCGGCCGGCGTGTTCTGCGGCGACACGGTGCTGATGACGCTGTCGGCGGCCGGCGTGGCCTCGCTGTTCCGGACCAACGCCATGCTCTTCGGGATCGTGAAGTACGTGGGCGCCGCCTACCTGGCGTGGGTGGCGATCGGCATGCTGCGGGCGGGCTGGGAGATGTGGCGCACCCGGCACGAGGCGGGCGGCACCGCCGAGACGGTCGCGGCCGCCGCGGCGGGGGAGTCGGGCGGCAAGGTGGAGCGTCCCTTCCGCCGCGCCTTCGTGGTCAGCCTGCTCAACCCCAAGGCGATCCTCTTCTTCATCTCCTTCTTCGTGCAGTTCGTCGACCCGACCTACGCCTACCCGGCGCTCTCGTTCCTGGTGCTGGGCGCCTTCGCCCAGATCGGCAGCGTCCTGTACCTGAGCGCGCTGATCTTCGGCGGGACCCGGCTCGCCGCCGCGTTCCGGCGCCGCAGGCGGCTGTCGGCCGGCGCCTCGTCCGCGGCGGGCGCGCTGTTCCTCGGCTTCGCGGCGAAGCTCTCCCTCGCCAGTGCCTGACCCGTTACGCCCCACCCTCACGCGAAGGCCCCGGCCGTGGAACGGCCGGGGCCTTCGCGCGGGCCCGACGCGGCCCGCGATCAGACGTCGGCCAGTCCGTCCCGGATCGCCCTGGCGGTCGCCGTCGGGTCGTACCCCTCGGGCACGCCCTCGACCAGGATGATGTCGCCGTCGATGTGGCGGGAGCGCAGCGGGACGATCTCCCGGTAGGCGGGGGAGTCCCACCAGGCCCTCGCCTCCTCGATCCCCGGGAAGCCGATCACCACCACACCGCCGGGCCAGCTCCCCTCCTTCACCTCGTGCGGGGTGGCGTGCACGAGGAAGCGGCCGCCGAAGGGCTCGAAGGTGGCCGTGACGCGCTCGATGTACTCGGCGATCTCCGGGTGGGGAGCCGCGTCCTGCAGGTGGGCGATGGCGTAGGCGGGCATGGGTTCTCCTGTCCTCGGGATCCGAACAGCCCGATCCTGGCACCCCGCGCGGGCCGCGGGCCACGGCATGTCCGTCGCACCGGGTGCGCTCCCGTCCCGCGTGGCCCCTCCGCTCGTCTCACCCCTCGGCCGGAGCGGGAGACAGGGTCTCCACGTCCCGCGGCGCGAGGTCCCGGGACTCCTCCGGCAGGGCCCTGGGCGCGGGGAAGGCGGGCCCGGCCGGTGCCTCCTGTCCGCCCCGCCGCTCCGGCAGCGGGTCCGTGAACCCCCAGCCGCCGGCGAGCAGGTCCTCCACCGCCGCCACCGCTTCCCTCAGACGGTGGGCCGGGGAGCCGCGCAGGACGCGGAAGGGCCGTCCCGTGCGCGTCAGTTCGGCCTCGAAGCGGGAGGTCATCCACGGGCGCAGGTGCTCGCCGTCGCGCAGGCCGTCGTCCTCGAAGGGGACGTCGGCGTGGTCGGTGAGCAGCCACAGGTGCTGGCGACGGCCCTCCTCCGCGATGCGGGCCACCTCCGGGTTCGCGGACCCCAAGTACCGCTCGTGCCAGATCGTCGTCGCGAACGCGTCCGTGTCGCAGAACAGCACGGGCGAGCCCTCCCGCGCCGCCCGATCCTCACGCGCCAGCTGCTCGGCGGCGATCAGCGGGAACTCCCGCGAGGCGAACGAGACGTCGGACCAGTGCCCGCCGGGGCCCAGCGCCTCCAGCTTCCGCTCGCTGAACTCCCGCCCGTACTCCGGAACCCAGCGGGTGTCCGCCCACACCCCGCCGCGCTCGCGGAAGTGCGCGGCGAGCGCCCGCGCCAGCGTCGTGGTGCCCGTCGACTCCGCGCCCAGGACGACGACACGCCGGGCGAGCGCGCCGCGCACCGGCGGCGCCAGGTACGGCCAGCACTCCACCGGATCCCTGCGGACGGCGGTGCCGGAGACGGGGTGCACCGTGCGGTCCGGGTCCACCAGGACGGAGACGGCGCCCAGCCGGCGGCCCAGTTCCTCGCCGTAGGCCTCGGAGGTGAAGACGGCGTCGATCCGCCCGGGGACGGCGGCGCGGAATATCTCCACGTGCGCCGCCCAGACGTCCGGATCCGTGTAGTCGACCGGGACCTCGTCCATCGTGCCCACGACCTCGCAGGCCGGATGCTCCTCCCGCATCCACGCCACGCGGTCCGCGAGGGACACCGACTCCACCGAGGAGGCGCACACCAGCACCGTCAGCCGGTCGCACTGCTCGGCGGCGGTGCGCACCAGGTGATGGTGCCCCGCGTGCGGGGGATAGAACTTGCCCAGCACCAGGCCGTGTCCGTACCTCATGCCGCCGCCACCACCTCGTGGCGCAGCGCGCGACGCCAGGAGCGCAGGCCCTGCACGCACAGGACCAGGAAACCGGCGTACAGCAGCGAGGTCAGGTAGAGGTCCTTGTGCGCGTACAGCGGGATGTAGACGAGGTCCGCCGCGATCCAGATCCACCACGACTCCACGCGCTTGCGGCACTGCCCGTAGGTCGCCATCAGCGACAGGGCGGTGGTCAGCGCGTCCCACTGCGGCACCGTCGAGTCTGTGCCGCGGTCCAGCAGCAGCCAGAGCCCGGCGAAGCCGACCGCGCCGGCCGCCAGCAGCCAGGCCCACTCACGGCGGCCGGTGCGCCGCACCCGCAGCCTCTCGCCGCCGCCACCGTTGAGCCAGGCCCACCAGCCGTAGCAGGCCAGCGCGATGAAGACCACCTGCAGCGCGGCGTCGGCGTACAGGCCGGAGTCGGTGAACAGCAGGATGAACAACAGGTTGTTGGCGATGCCGATGGGCCAGTTGGCGATGTGCTGCCGGGCGACGAGCCAGACGCACAGGGCGCCGCTGCCGAAGCCGAGCAGCTCCGTCCAGCTGACGGGGGTCCCCAGCCAGGTGAAGAGTGGTTCGCGTAGCGCGTTCAGCAGGTCCATGAAGCCTCTTTTCGTCTCAGCGACGATAAGCGGGGAGCTGCTGTGTGCGCAAAGGAAATGCGCGTGACGCGCACGACATCTGCGGCGGATCGAGCGGGGCCGGCACCGGGACCGAGGCCGCAGCCCCGGTCCCGGTCAGGGTTCCGTTCCGGTGACGGAACTACCGGTAGCGGATGTGCAGGTGGTTGTCGTGGTTGGCGTAGCTCGTCGTCAGGCCCTCCGCGATGAGCTGGGGGTCGTTGAAGAAGATGAGCTCCACCCGGCCAGGAGCCTTGGCGCGGATCTCCTGGACCAGGCGGCGGGTGGCCGCGCGGTCGTAGGCGGAGGACTGCCAGGTGATGCGGCCCGCGGTGCACTGGGCCGAGTCGGTACGGGCGGGCCACACGTCGATGTCCATGCCGACCTCGTGGCTGGCGTGGCCCGGGATGTCGCCGCCGTGCTCGAAGCCCGCGTCGCCGACCGGCAGCCTGCCGTTGCCGGTGGCGGCGAACGCGGCGGCGGCCGCCTCCAGTTGGGCGACGGCGCCGGCGGTGGCCCAGTGCGCGCCTGCGTTGCCGTCCGGGCTCTGGGCGCACATCGTGCCGGGGCCGAAGTCGATCCTCTCGTAGTGCCAGAGCAGGTTCTTCCAGGTGGCCGGGCCGACGACGCCGTCCACGCCCAGCCCGGCGTGCGACTGGAACGTGCGCACCGCGGAGGTGGTGGCCGGGCCGAAGTCCCCGTCCACCGTGAGCCCGGCGCCCCGCTTGGCGTTCAGTACGGACTGCAGGGCCTTCACCGCGGGGCCGTTGTCACCCTCTCGGACGGTGAGGACCAGCGCGCCCCAGGTGGCGGCGCCGACCACGCCGTCCGCGGCCAGGCCCTCGGACTGCTGGAAGGCGACGACGGCACTCCGGGTGCCCGAGCCGAAGACGCCGTCGGTGGCCACCGAACGCCCGTGCGCTGTCAGCAGGTGCTGCAGGGCGAGGACGTCGGTGCCCCGGCTCCCGCTCGCGGCCAGCGGGAAGGCGGCCTGGGCGAACGCCTGGGCGGGAACGCCCGCACCGAGCAGCAGCCCGGTGAGGGCGGCGAACAGGACGGCGAGGTGACGCAGTCGCCTCATGACTTCCCCTCTCCTGCGGCCCACGGACCCCGTGGACCTCGTCGACCTCGTCGACCTGGTTGACCTGGTTGACCTCGTTGATTTCGTGGGTCTGTCGTGTGCGGGGTGTCCCGCGTGTCCGGCGGAGGTGGTCACGGGGTCACGTCACCGCCCCGCCTGGAGGGCGCCCCAGGTGCCGGAGCCGACGACGCCGTCGACGGCCAGCCCGCGCGAGGACTGGTAGTCGCGCACCGCCTGGTCGGTGGCCGGGCCGAAGCTGCCGTCGATCCCCACCGTCCGGCCCAGCGCCGCGGTCAGCGCGCGCTGCAGCCGGGTCACCGGCTCACCCGTCGAACCGCTCCGCACGACGGTGGTCGCGCCGCGGGCGAGCAGTGCCGTCCAGGTCCTGGGGCCGACCACGCCGTCGGCGGTGAGGCCCTTGGCGCTCTGGAAGGTGCGGGCCGCGGTCGTCGTGGCCGGTCCGAAGACGCCGTCCGGGGTCCCCGCGTCGTAGCCGGCGGCGGTCAGCAGGCACTGGGCGGCCTTGACCAGTTCGCCGCTCGAGCCGCTCTGCACCGTGGCGTAGGCGGAGAAGTTCAGGTTGGCCCCGGAGCAGGTGGGCGTCGGCGGGGTGGAGCCGGTGCCCACGTCGAGGTAGTCGCGGTCGATGTTGATCGAGTAGCCGCCGTAGGACTCGGTGACCTCGCCGGCGTACTGGTGGATCCGCTGGTGGTTCGCCCAGTACGTGGACGGCACGTAGGTGCCCGTGTTGGTGTCGGCCGCGCCGTTCCACCAGGCGTAGAACAGATGGTCGACGCGGGTGTACGCGGAGTTGTTGTACTCCGCGGCGGCGTCCCTGATGCCGGACGCGGCGCTCGAGTAGAAGCCCGAGAGGTAGCCGCCGCTGTGCAGGCGCTCGGTCCAGCCGGAGAGGTAGGACAGCACCGCCGCCTTGCAGGAGGCCGTCGAGGTGTAGGCCTCGATGTCGCTGTAGATCGTGCTGCCCGCCGGGATGCCCAGGTTGGAGGCCGCGGTGATCGCGGTGGCCGCCGCGCTGACGCCCTGCGACCTGGCGGTGGCCGGGTCGGCGGACATGCGTAGGGAGAAGCTGGTGCACGGGGCCTGGCGGCCGACGTCGATGGGGAAGAGGCGCCAGCCGTTGGAGGTCTGGGAGGTCACCCAGCTCGCGGTCAGGTTGGGCTGCGAACAGCCGCGGAAGGAGCCGCTGATGTACACGCCGACGGCGCTGTACGGGGAGCTGGTCTGCCAGGCGTTCATGGCGGCCGTCGAGGGGGCGGCGCAGGCGTCGAAGCCCTTGCCGAGGTACGAGCCGGGCTGCGGTCCGACCGCCGCGAGCGGCGCCACCGTGGCCGGCTGCCCGGCGGCGCGCGGGAGTTCGGTGCGGCGGGCGGCGGAGGTGAGCTCCGCCGTCGCGAGGACGTCGCGCACCAGGTCCTCGGTGTCCGGGGTGTGGGCCGCGGTCACCAGGACGCCCGCGTCCTCCACGGCGATCCGGACGGTGTCGTCGCTGGAGACCGCCGACGGCACGGTGGCCCTGCCGCGCTGGGCGCGGGCCGTCGCGGCGGTGACCTGCCCCGCCGAGCGGGCGGTGATCGGCTCCACCACGATGCCGGCGGTGCGGCCGACCAGGTGGGCCGGGCAGTCGTTCTGCTCGCCGGGGGCGCCCAGGTAGACGGCGGGACGGTCGAAGCGGACGCAGGCGCGCGGGTTCTCGGTCAGGTCGACGACCTGCCAGTCGGCGGGGACGTCGATCCGGTACCCGTGGTAGGCGACGGTGCGGGAGCCGGCCGCGGTGTCCCGGACCTCGGAGGCCTGTGCCGGTCCGGTCAGGAAGGAGGCGCCGAGACCGGCGAGGGCCGCCAGCAGCGCGGTGGCCGAGCGGAGTCTTCGGCGGGGGGAACGGTGGTGGGGGGAGGGCTGGGGGGACATCGGGCACTCCTTGTCGGGTGGGGGTCGCGGCGGCCCGCCTATATGGCGAGCGCATGACAAGAGGTGGAGCGGGGTGCCGGGCGCGCCGAACGACGAGCGGCGGTCGGTGGGCGTCGTGCTATGCGCGTTGAACGGCCGGGCAGGGAGAGACTGGCGGCCGGATGAGGGCATGTCAACACCTCGCAGCCCCGGCCGGAGGACGGCACGGCCCGGCCCCGGAAACCGACAGAGGTCCAGGCCGCTGAAGGGGGGTGACGACGGACGCCCGCCGTCACCACTGCCCGTCACCGGGGCCGGCGCTCCGGGGGAGCGGACCGGGCCGGCCGACGTGGAACGCGGCGTCAGCCGGCGAAGGGGGCGCGGGGGCCGAACGCCAGGCGGGCGAAGTTCTCGGCGATGCGGCGGTGGCCCGCGGTGGAGGGGTGGATCCCGTCCGGCAGCGGGAGCTCGGCCTCGTCCTCCTCGCCGAACAGCGCGAGGCCGTCGAGCAGGTGCAGGTTCCCGTCCTCGGCCGCGCGCTCCTCGACGATCCGTGCCAGGACCTCACGGATCACGGTCAGCGTCAGCCGGCCGGCGGGCACCTCGGCCGGGTCGCCGGTGGCCTTGAAGCGCACCGAGCCGTCGGCGAAGTCCGGCATCAGCGGACCGGGCGTGTCCTCCTGCACCGGGCACAGGATCGGCGACACCACCAGCAGCGGGGTGTCGGGGTGTCCCTCGCGGACGGTGTCCAGGAAGCCGTGCAGCGCGGGTGCGAAGGCCCGCAGCCGCATGGCGTCGGCGTTGACGATGTTGATGCCGACCTTCACGCTGATCAGGTCCGCCGGGGTGTCCCGCACGGCGCGGGCGGTGAAGGGGTCGAGCATGGCGCTGCCGCCGAAGCCGAGGTTGACCAGTTCCACGCCGCCGGCCGCGGCGGCCAGGGCCGGCCAGATCTCCGTCGGGTGGGTGGCGTTGGACCCGTGGCTGATGGAGCTGCCGTGGTGCAGCCACACACGGCGGCCGCGCTCGCGGGCCGGCTCCACCGGGGCGTCGGTGCGCAGGGCGATCAGCTCGGTGATCTCGTTGTGCGGCAGCCAGATCTCGACGTCCTTCTCCCGCGCGGGCAGGCCGTCGAAGACCGCGGTGCCCGTGGCGCCCTCGCGCACCTCGACGGACCCGTCGGCCAGGTCCACGGTGCGCACCCGGCCGCCCGGGACCACGCTCCGGCCGGCGAGGACGCCGTCGACCAGCAGGTCGTAGGAGCCGTCCTGCGGGGCCGGCGCGCCCCGGTAGGCCCACCGGGTGGGCAGCGCGTCCAGCTCCACCCGGGTCGCCCGGGTGCGGAAGGCCAGCCGCACGCCCGAGGGCTGGGCCTCGGCCTGGGCCAGGTTGTCGTCGGGTATCTGCCGCCGTGCGCGGGCCGGCAACCGGTGCGGCAGCAGTCCGTGCGCGGTGCGCTCCACGTCCAGGGCTCCGCGCAGGAGCCCGGCGGTGACGGGCGTGGTGACCGTGGCGATGGCCGACGGGGTGACGGAGGCGGTGGTGGGGGCGTCGTCGGGCGTGGGGCTGTTCATCGGGTGCGACCTGGTTCCGTTGCGGTGGGGGGTGGCTGGTCATTCCTCGGAGGCCGGGGATGCCCGGTGGGCGCGCAACTGGGCGTCGAGGGAGTCGACGATCCAGTTCCACGACTCCTCGGGGTCGACGGGGGTGTGCGCGAAGCCGCCGCTCAGCTCCAGTTCCACGTAGCCGTGGAAGATCCCGCCGAGCATCCGCACGGCGTGCGTCCGGTCCGGCTCGGCCAGGTGGTAGCCGCGCAGGACGGCCCGCATCATGCGGGCGTGGCGCACCCCGGCACTGGCCGCCGCGGTGTCCGGGTCCAGCCGGTACCGGGCGGCGGCGTAGCGGCCGGGGTGGGCGCGGGCGTACGCGCGGTAGGCGTCCGCGAAGGCGGCCAGGGCCTCCTTGCCGGAACGGCCGGCGAGCGCGTCGGACACCCGGTCGGCCATCTCCTCCAGGGCGAGCAGGGCGATGCGGGTCTTCAGGTCGTGCGAGCTCCGCACGTGCGAGTAGAGGCTGGCGACCTTCACGCCGAAGCGGCGGGCCAGCTCCGAGACGGTGACCTGGTCGAACCCCACCTCGTCGGCGAGCTCGGCCCCGGCCTCGGTCAGGCGCTGCGGGGTCACTCCGGCACGTGCCATCCCCTGCTCCTCCCGCTCGTCGGCTGTATCCGGCGACATCCATTATGCAGCAACCTAAAGGCTTTAGGTAGCGGCGAGTTTCCGGGGATCCAGGCCATCTGGACGGTGCGCCGACATGTCTGCCACCCTGACGGACGGGCCGGCCGGACGACCACGCCGGCCGGCTGCCGCCGCGGCGGCAGCCGGAACCCCGTCGTTCGCCACGGCCGTCACGGCCGACGGCTCCTGGATCTTCTGCGGAGGGCACGTGGGCAAGGTCTGGTTCATCACCGGGGCGTCACGCGGATTCGGACGCTGCTGGGCGCAGGCCGCGGTGGCCCGCGGCGACCGGGTCGCCGTGGCCGCCCGCAGCGAAGCGGCCCTGCGGGCCTTCGCGGACGAGCACGGCGACGCCGTGCTCCCCCTCCCGCTGGACATCACCGACCGGGCCGCCGTCTTCGCCGCCGTACAGCGCGCCCACGCCCACTTCGGACGCCTGGACGTCGTCGTGAACAACGCGGGCGTCGGCCTCATCGGCTGCGTGGAGGAGGTCACGGAGGACGAGGTCCGAGCCGTCGTCGACGCCAACATCCTCGGCACCCTGGCCGTCACCCAGGCCGCGCTCCCGCTGATGCGCGGTCAGGGAGGCGGCCACCTGATCCAGGTGTCGAGCAGCGGCGGGATCGAGGCGTACCCCGGCATGGGCCTGTACTGCGCCACGAAGTGGGCCGTGGAGGGCATGTCGGAGGCGCTGGCCGACGAGGTGGCGCCGTTCGGCATCAAGGTCACCGTGCTCGAACCGGGCGGATACGCGACCGACTGGTTCTCCGCCGCGCCGCGTTCCGCCCCGCACCCCGCGTACGGCCCCCTGCACGACCTGCTCGACCCGACCCTGACACCCGAGACCCTGCCGCCTCCCGAAGCGACCGTGCCCGCCGTGCTCGCCCTCGTGGACAGTGCCGACCCGCCCCGACGGCTCCCGCTGGGGAGCTACGCGCTCCGCGCGGCCGCGGAGGCCGGGCAGCGGCGGCTCGACGGCCTGGCCGCATGGGACGCCGTCATCCGGGCCGCCGACGGCGTCCCCGCCACGGACGCGACCCCGCCGTCGCAGGAGGAGTCCCTGGCGTAGAGGAGAAGTGGAGGGGCGGAGAGGCCGAAGCCGGGCGGGCGGCCAGGCGTCGCCGCGGACGCCGGGGCCGCCGGCCGTGGCGGGACCGGGCACGGGGGTCAGCGGAGCGCGCTGCTGGCCTTCCACCGGGCCCACGGCACGTTCCACGCGCCGAAGCCGTTGCCCGGTGCGACGACACCCTTGGTGTCCCTGCCCTTGATCTCGAACGGGTCGCCCGGGCGGACCTGGTCGTAGAACCAGGCGGCGTTCGCGTCGCTCATGCCGATGCAGCCGGAGCTCATGTTCGCCTTGCCGAAAAACCTGTCGTTCCACGGCGCGGCATGGGCGTACATCCCGGACCAGGTCAGCCGCATCGACTTGTCGACCATCTTGTCGTAGGCGTCGGCGAGCCCGACCGTCTCGGAGTTCATGTTGATCGTGCCCTCCTTCGCCATCAGCACCGCCGTGCCGCGCCAGGAGCGCTTGTCGCCGCCCGGGGTACCGCCGGAGACCGGGATCGTGCGGACCGCCTTCCCGTCCCGCTCCAGGGTGAGCTGCTTCCTGTCGAGGTCGACCTTGACGACCTGGCCCGCCCCGACGGTGAAGCGGGTGGTGTAGTCGCGGACGAACCAGCCGCCGTCCCCGGAGTCCGTGCCGTTCAGCTCGGCCTCGAGGGTGACCTCGGTGCCGGGCTTCCAGTAGCGCCTGGGGCGCCAGTCGATCCGGTCGCGGCCGGAGTGGTCCTCCAGCCAGGCCCAGGAGCCCTCGGTGCCGTTCGAGGTGCGCACCTTCAACTGCCGCTCGACGGCGGCCTTGTCGGTGACCGGATGGTCGAAGACGAGGGAGACCGGCTGGGCGATGCCGACGGTGGTGTCCGCGCCGGGCCGCCAGTCCACCTTGTTGACCTTGTCGGCCGCGGCCGTGGTGAACACGGACGTGGCGGTGGCCCTCGTGCCGGCCTTCGTCGTGGTCACGGCGGTCACCGTGTACGAGGCGCCGGGGACCGCCCTGCGCCGCGAGGCCCACTTGGTGCCGTCGGCGGCGACCTCGCCGACGAGTTCGCGGCCCTCGCCGTCGGTCACCCTGACCGAGGTGAGCGTGCCGCCCGCCACAGTGACCCGCACCGCGCCACCGGCCCGTACACCGTCGCCCTTCGGCGTCACCGTCACCCTCGCGGGGCGGTCCTCCGCCGCCCGGGAGCCGCCCTTGGCGTCCCCCGCCGCGTCGCTCGGGCCCGCTCCGGCGGAACAGGCGGTGAGCGGCGCCAACAGCACCGCCACCGCCGCGATGTGCACACGTATCTGGCTCAACGGAGCCTCCGTCCATGGTGGTTCGGGGTGGAATACGGCGACTGTAGGGCCGAGGACCCGCAGGTGAGCGGTGGTGCGGGCCATGTGACGGCGATTGCGGAACAACGGTCATGGTCCGGTCACATTCGCCGCGCGCGGCGGTCACGGGCGGCTGTGAGCATTGTCCGCATTCCCACAGAGAGGCTCACACCGTGTCAGCGATGCTCGCGACGGCCGCCCGCGGCCGGGAAACACCGCTGGGTCCCGTCACCGCCGAGACCCACCGTTCGTTCCTCGCCTCCGACACCGGCTCGGCACTGGGCGCCGGGTTCCTGCAGTGCCCGTCCTGGGCGCAGGTCAAGACCGGTTGGCACGCCCGGACGTTCGGCTGGGGGCCCGACCCGGCGGCCGGCCGGCTGTCCGGAGTCGCTCTCGTCCTGCTGCGGCCCCTGCCGGGCACCCGCAAGTACTTCGCCTACCTCCCGGAAGGACCCGTCGCCGACTGGGCCGACCCGGACATCGACGGCTGGCTCGGCCCCCTGCTGAGGCAGCTGCGCGCGTCGGGGGTGTTCGCGGTACGGATCGGCCCCTCGCCCGCGTACCGCCGCTGGAGCGCGGCGCGCCTCAAGTCGGCGACCGGGCCGGGCCGCAGGCTCTCCGACGTGCTCGCGAACGAGGTGGACCCGCTGGGCACCGCCGTCGCCGAGCGGCTGCGGGCCCGCGGCTGGAACCGGTGCGGCGGCGAGGACGGCGGGGACGCGCAGCCGCGCCACGTCTTCCGCGTACCGCTCGCCGGACGCACCCAGGACGACCTGTGGTCCGGGCTCAACCAGGAGTGGCGGCGCAACGTCCGCCGGGCGCAGAGGTCGGGCGTCGAGGTGGTCGTCGGCAGCGCGGCCGACCTCCCGGAGTTCCACCGGCTGCTGCGCGTCACCGAGGAGCGCGACGGGTTCCGCCTCGGACGGGACCTGCGGTACTACGAGCGGCAGTACGCGGCCCTCAACGACGAGGAGCCCGGCCGCATGCGGCTCTACCTGGCGCGGCACGAAGGGGAGATCCTCGCCGCGCACACCATGATCCGCGTCGGCCGCCGGGTCTGGTACCAGACCGGTGCCTCCGCCGACCACCGCCGCGAGGTCCGGCCCTCCAACCTGCTGCAGTGGCGCATGCTGCTCGACGCCCACGCCCACGGCGCCGACGTCTACGACATGCGCGGGGTGCCCGCCACCCTCGACCCCGGTGACCGTCCGTACGGGCTGCTGCGCTGGAAGCTCGGCACCGGCGGCGAGGTCGTCGAGACCCTGGGGGAGTGGGAGAGACCGATGGACGGCACGGCCAACCACGCGCTGTACCGCGCCTTCCGGGCCCATCTGGCGCGCCGGTGAGCGCCACCGCCACGGCCGGCGCCGTGCGCCGGCCGGAACCGTGGAACCCTCGGCGATCGTGAAGCTTCCAGAACCCGTCCACCTCCGACCCCCCAGGGATACCCCGCACATGCCCCGCGTGCTCCTGATCGAAGACGACCCCTCCGTGCGCGAGGGCGTCGAGCTGGGACTGCGCCGCCGCGGCCACGAGGTCCGCACGGCCGCCACCGGGGAGGCCGGCCTGGCCGCGCTCCGCGAGTTCCGTCCCGACCTGCTCCTGCTGGATTTGATGCTGCCCGGGATGAACGGGGTCCAGGTCTGCCGCCGGGTGCGGGAGGACAGCCAGCTGCCCATCATCATGCTCACCGCACGCGGCGACGACTTCGACGTCGTCGTCGGCCTCGAGGCCGGCGCCGACGACTACATCGTCAAACCGGCCCGCACTGAGGTGATCGACGCCCGCATCCGGGCCGTGCTGCGCAGGATCGAGCCCCCGGGCAGCGGCCGGCCCGCCGTCGAGTTCCACGGAGACCTCGCCGTCGACCGCGCCGGCCTCACCGTCACCAAGGCCGGGGTACGCCTCGCCCTCGCCCCCTCCGAGATGAAGCTGCTGCTCCACCTGACCGCCGCGCCGGGGCAGGTGTTCAGCCGGCAGCAACTGCTCGAGCACGTATGGGAGCACAGCTACCACGGCGACGCCCGCCTCGTCGACGCCTGTGTCCGCAGGCTGCGCAACAAGATCGAGGACACCCCCGGCAGCCCTCGCTACATACAGACCCTGCGGGGCTTCGGCTACCGGTTCGGCCCCCTGTGACGGCCGCCCGCACCCGCCTGCGGCGGATCGCCCCCTCCGGGCTGCGCACCCGGCTCGTCCTGGCGTTCCTGCTGGTCGCCGCCGTCAGCGCGGGGACGACCGCGGCCCTCACCTACCGCGAGGCGCGCAACGCCGTCCTCGTCAGCGCCCAGGACACCGCCGTCGCCTCCTTCCGCGAACAGGTGGGGACGCTCGCGCCCGCACTGCCCGTCGACCCGGAGACGCTGCGCGAACAGCTGTACGTCATCGCGAGCAAGGCGAAACCGCACCCGTGGATCGTCTTCGCCGAGTACGGCTCGCTGCGGGTCTCCTCGAGCACCCGCCCCACCTCCTCCGTCATCACGGCCGACCTGCGCCGCGCCGCCCTGACGACGTCGCACAGCAGCTTCGAGAGGGTGGTGAAGGACGACGTCCCCTACCTCACGATCGCGGTGCCCGTCCTGACGAGGGACGGAGCGGGCGGCAGCATGCCGACCGGGCTGGTCCTCTTCGCCGTGATGCCGATGCACGACGAACAGGCCGGAGTCGAGGCCCTGGTCGGCGCCGCCCGTGACGGCGCCCTGCCCGGTCTCGCCGTCGCCCTCGTCCCCGCGCTGATCGCCGCCCGCGGCGTGCTGCGCCCGGTCCGGGAGCTGCGCGAGGCCGCCCGCTCCATGGGCAGCGGCCGGCTCGACGCGCGGATCAAGGTCTCCGGGAGGGACGAACTGGCGGACCTGGCCCGCACGTTCAACGAGTCGGCGGCGGAGCTGGAGAGGTCGGTCGGCGAACTGCGGCAGGCAGAGGCCCGCGCCCGCCGGTTCGCCTCCGACGTCTCGCACGAACTGCGCACCCCGCTCGCCGGGATGCTCGCCGTCACCGAGGTCCTCGACGAGGACGCGGACGGCCTCGACCCGGACACCGCCCGGGCCGTACGGCTGGTCAGCGCGGAGACCGGCAAACTGGCGGTACTGGTGGAGGACCTGATGGAGATCTCCCGCTTCGACGCCCGCGCGGCCGAGCTGAACACGGACGAGGTCGACGCCGCGGAGACGATCCGCAGGACGCTGCTGCACCGGAACTGGACCGACCGCGTGCGCACCGAGCTGCCCGACGGGATCCGGGCCCGTCTGGACCCGCGCCGCTTCGACGTCGTGGTCGCCAACCTCGTCGGCAACGCGCTGCGGCACGGCTCCGAGCCGGTCACCGTGCGCCTGGGCACCCGGACGGCCGCCGACGGGGCGGGCACGCTGGTCGTCGAGGTCGCCGACAGCGGGCCCGGCATCCGGCCGGACGTGCTCCCGCACGTCTTCGACCGCTTCTACAAGGCCGACGCGGCCCGCACCCGGTCGGCGGGCAGCGGCCTCGGTCTCGCGATCACCCGGGAGAACGTCCGGCTGCACGGCGGCACCGTGCGCGCCGGGAACGGACCGGCGGGCGGCGCCGTCCTCACGGTCGAGATCCCGCTCGGCGGGCCCACCGGCCCGGACGGATCCGGCGCGGACGAATGCGGGACGGACGGATCCGGACCGGACGGATCCGGGACGGACCGTGGCGCGCACGGGTCCGGCGCGGACGCGGCGGCAGCGCGGACGGGGCAGGCGCCCGGCGACACGAAAGGGGCCACGGCATGAGGGCGCGGCTGCGCGCGGCCACCGCGCTCGCGGCGCTGCTCCCGCTCACCGCGTGCGGCATCCAGGAGACGGACGTCATCGAGGCGGGCGGCGGCGCGACGGTCGACGTGCTTCCCGCCCGTCAGGTCAGGATGCTCCTGTTCTTCCTGTCCCCGGACGGTCAGCCGATCCCCTCGCCCCGGATCCTCGACGGCGACGCGGAAGCCGGCGGGCAGCGCGTCCCGGCCGGCTCCACGGAGGCCACCCCGCCCTCCGTCGAGGACACCGTCGCCGCGCTGCTGAGCGGGCCGATCCCGCCGGAGAGGCACGCGGGACTGGGCAACGACCCGTCGCTGCCCGGCCCGAGGACGCCCGTGACCGTGACGGTGTCCGACGGCACGCTGGTGCTCGACCTGGCGGCGTCCGTCGACAAGCTCACCGAACGCGCCGAACGGCAGCTCGTCTGCACGGCGGCGTACGCGCAGAGCGCCGCCGGCGGCGCGCCGGTGACGCTCCGGGGCACCGACGGCACGCGCGCACCCGCCCGCTGCGACCTCCGGCCGGGGCCGGAACCCGCCACCACCGGGACGGCCCCGCGCTGAAGCGGCACCCGGCGCGGGTGTCGACCCGCACCGCGCGG
Organism: Streptomyces fragilis; assembly: GCF_003112515.1. GTDB lineage: Bacteria > Actinomycetota > Actinomycetes > Streptomycetales > Streptomycetaceae > Streptomyces > Streptomyces fragilis. The sequence continues at coordinate 1,504,535 of NZ_BEVZ01000002.1, forward strand.
GTCGTCCCCGGCGCCCCTACCCCGCGCCGTACAGCCGTACGGGCAGGCGCTGGTGCCCGTTGCTGATGAGGGAGGGCACCGGACGCAGCTCCTCCGCCGGGACGGCCAGGGTCATGTCCGGGAACCGTTCGAACAACAGCCGCAGCGCGGTGGCGACCTCCATACGGGCCAGGGGAGCGCCCAGGCAGAAGTGCACGCCGTGGCCGAAGGCCAGGTGCTCCTTGCCGGCCCGGGCGACGTCGAACGCGTCCGGGTCGGGGTGCCAGGAGGGGTGGCGGTTGGCGGCGGCGTACGAGGCGAGGACCGGCGCCCCCTTGGGGATCACCCGCCCGTCGGGGAGGGGGACGTCGACGACGGCGTAACGGAGCGGCAGGTGCTTCACCGCCGGTTCGAGGCGCAGGGTCTCCTCGACCACGTCGTTCCAGCCGACCCGGCCCTCGCGGACGTGGGCGAGCTGGTCGGGGTGGGTGAGCAGCAGGGTGACCGCCTGGTCGACGGCGTTGCCGGTGGTCTCGTACCCGGCGCTGATCATCAGCAGGAGCGTGTCGCGCAGTTCGGCGTCGCTGAGGCCGCGCGCGTCGCCCTCCTCGTCGCGGGCGGCGATCAGGAAGGAGGTCATGTCGTCGGCCGGCGCGACCCGTTTCCTCGCGATCAGCTCGTCGAGCAGCCGGTAGAGCGAGACGGCGTTCGCGGTGGCCTCCTCGCTGCTGAGCGTGGTGGTGAACACGCCGTCGACCAGGCGGCGGAAGCCGGCGCGCTGGTCCTCCGGGACCCCCACGAGCTGGGCGATCACCGCGATCGGCAGGGGGAAGGCCAGCTTCTCCCGCAGGTCGACGACCTCGTCACCGGTTTCCGCGATGTCGTCCAGGAGGCGCGTGACGAGGGCCTCGACGGTGGGGGCGAGCGCGCCGACGGGGCGGGCGCCGAAGGCGGGGGAGATCATCCGGCGCAGGCGCCGGTGATCGCCGCCGTAGGCCGTGAACATGTTCCGCACCGACACCCACAGCGCCAGCGGCCAGGTGGGCGCGACAGCGGCGAAGTCGGGCCAGTGGGCGCGGGGGTCCTTGGAGACGTCCTTGCCCACCAGCAGCCTCTTCAGGAGGTGGGGATCGGAGACGGCCCAGGCTTGCACGCCGAGGAGGTCGACGAGTGTGGCCGGGCCGCGGGCGTGCAGCGCCCGGTGTTCGGCGTGCGCGTCCGAGCCGGTGGGATCCAGGACGAGTAACGAGTCGTCGGGCCGCATGCGGGTCCTTTCGGGGGCGGTGGCGGGAAGGAACACAGGGAGGCTTTCCAGCGCGTGGGCGAAAGGACCGGGCCGGCGGCGCTTTTCTCGACGGACCGGGCGACGCCTCAGTGCGGGAACCGGCGGGGCGGCCGCGTGATCACCGTGTCCGCCACGGGGTATCGGCTCCGCCGCCCGGTGGTCCTCCCGCCGCCTCAGCTTTCCCGCTCACGGGCGCCGGCCCGCTCCTCCTCCCAGGCGCTGCTGCGCAGGAAATGCGTGTCGTACCGCTCCTGGACGTCCAGCAGGCTCTCGGGGGAGGCCTCGCCGAGGGCGATGCGCTGCAGGTGGCGGAAGTAGTCGAAGCGTTCCACCCCGGGCGTGATGACGACGAGGATGTCGGCGTCGTGCCCGGGCGGTGCGGCGAAGGCGTGCGGCAGGCCGGGCGGGACGACGACGAGGTCGCCGGGCCCGGCGGTGACGACCTCCTCGCCGGACAGCAGCCGGGCCGTCCCGGACAGCATGAAGAACATCTCCGCCGAGTTGTCGTGGCGGTGCGGCCGGGCGCCGTCGGCCCCGCCGGTCAGGGTGGCGCGCACGACGGACAGCGCTCCGCCGGTCGCGCTGCTGTCGGCCAGCAGCCGGATGGCCGTGGGCAGCCGCCCGGTGACCTCGGCGTCCGCGGCGCGGACCACCACGGACTCGGAGAAGTCGGGCGGGATCAGCGACATCCGGGTCTCCCTGTGCTCGTGTGCGGGTGCCTCGCCGGGTGGGGCCGGGGGCCCGGGTGTCACCGACGGTGCGCAACGGGCCGTCGGGCCGGCCCGGGGGCCGCCCGGCCGGCGGCGCGGTCCCGGGGCCGAGTATGCCGAAGGAGCCGGCTCACCGCCGCACGAACGCCAGCACGCTCAGGCCGAACATGGCCACGCCCAGGGGGAGATGGACGGACGGCACGTGCGCGACGCCGAGCACCACCTGGGCCGAGGCGAGGACCAGGAAGCCCGTCGCCTGCCACACCGGCCGGAGCGGGCCGCCCCCCGGCCTCCACGCCAGCACCGCCGCGAGCAGGTACAGCATCGACGCCCCGTACATCACCCGCGCCCCCACGCTGTGCAGCGTCTCCCCGTACGGCTCGGTCAGCAGCAGCCCCGCGGACACCGCCTGGAGGAAGATCGTGGACGTCTGCAGCGCGATCGCGGCCCGCAGGAACGAGGAGCCCCGTCCCGCGGTCGCCGTCACCTCAGTGGCCATGTCACAGTCCCCTTTTCCGCCCCTCGGGCAGCACGTCGATATGGTCTCGACAGCTCGACGACACGGGCCTGCGAAAGGTAAGGCGGGGGGGGCGGACGCGGCATGGGGACAGCGGGGGCCGGGGCGGACGGGGTGACCGGCGAGCGGCGCAGACTGATCAACGTCGCCTACCGGCTGCTCGGATCGGTGGCCGAGGCCGAGGACGCGGTGCAGGAGGCCTACGCGCGCTGGTTCGCGCTGCCGCCCGGCAGACGGCGGGAGATCCGCGTCCCCGGCGCGTGGCTGACGACGGTGACCGGCCGGATCTGCCTGGACCTGCTGGGCTCGGCGCGGGCCCGCCGCGAGCGCTACGTCGGCGCGTGGCTGCCCGAGCCGCTGCCCGACCGGACCGAGTGGGAGCGCGCGGGCGGCACCCTCCTCCCCGCCGACCCCGCCGACCAGATCGTCCTGGACGAGTCGGTGTCGATGGCCTTCCTGGTCGTGCTGGACGCGATGACGCCGGCCGAGCGGGTGGCGTTCGTCCTGCACGACGTCTTCCGGTACCCGTTCGTCGAGATCGCCGACGTGCTCGGCCGGACCCCGGCCGCCTGCAAGCAGCTGGCCTCGTCGGCCCGGCGGCGGCTGGGCGGTACGCGCGCTCCGGAGCCGGAGCCGGAGCCGGAGCCGGACGCCCGGGCGGACGTGGTGCGGCGCGTCAAGGAGGCGTGGGAGAGCAAGGACATCGAGACGCTGATCGGTCTGCTCGACCCGGCCGCCGTGATGACCGCGGACGGCGGCGGCATGGTCGGCACCGTGCCGCACCCGGTGGAGGGGGGAGCGCGCATCGCCCGGTACATGGCCGCGATCGCCGACCGGGCCCCGGGGCTCGAGCTCGTCGAGCGGTCCGTCGGCGGGGTGCCCGGCCTGGTGGCCAGGCGGGCCGGGGTGGTGGAGACGGTCGCCTCGTTCGACGTCTCCGGCGGGCGCGTGGCCCGGGTGTGGGTGGTCCGCAACCCGGAGAAACTGCGCCCGTGGCTCCGGGACGGCTGACGGCCGGGCTCCCGGGGGCGGCAGCGGTGCGGCATCCGCGGCGTCCGGCCGCCCGAGGGCAGTGGTGCGGCACCCGCGGTGGCGGCAGCGGTGCGGCATCCGCGGCGGCGGCCTCACGAGCGCGGGCCGGGGGTGCCGGCACCGGTCCGCGTACGGCACGGCACGGCGACGTCGAACGGCGCTGCGGCGCGGCACAGCGCCGCGACCCGCCCGGAGCGGGCGCACGAGGCGGGCGCACGACGCGGGCGCACGACGCGAAAGGCCGGCCCGGGGTGATCCGGGCCGGCCTCGTGCCGTGCGGGCGTCCGCGACGGGTCAGTCCGTGCCGGCCTCCATGGCCGCGCGGTCGAGCAGCTCGTCGTCCTCGGAGACCTCGCCGCGGGAGGCGATGGCCTCCGCGCCGCCCTCGGGCATGGTGCCGATGAGGCCGGTGACCTGGGCGGCGCCCAGCGCCGGGCTCGCGCCGGTGCCGAGCAGGCCGAGGCCGGCGTACTGCTCCAGCTTGGAGCGGGAGTCGGCGATGTCCAGGTTGCGCATGGTCAGCTGGCCGATGCGGTCCACCGGGCCGAACGCCGAGTCCTCGGTGCGCTCCATGGAGAGCTTGTCCGGGTGGTAGCTGAACGCCGGGCCCGTGGTGTCGAGGATCGAGTAGTCCTCGCCCCGGCGCAGCCGCAGGGTGACCTCGCCGGTGACCGCCGCGCCGACCCAGCGCTGCAGCGACTCGCGGATCATCAGTGCCTGCGGGTCCAGCCAGCGGCCCTCGTACATCAGGCGGCCCAGGCGGCGGCCCTCGCTGTGGTACTGGGCCAGGGTGTCCTCGTTGTGGATCGCGTTGACCAGGCGCTCGTAGGCCGCGTGCAGCAGGGCCATGCCCGGGGCCTCGTAGATGCCCCGGCTCTTGGCCTCGATGATCCGGTTCTCGATCTGGTCGGACATGCCCAGCCCGTGGCGGCCGCCGATGGCGTTGGCCTCCATCACCAGGTCGACGGCGGAGGCGAAGTCCTTGCCGTTGATCGTCACCGGACGGCCCTGCTCGAAGCCGATGGTGACGTCCTCGGCGGCGATCTCGATCGACGGGTCCCAGAACTTGACGCCCATGATCGGCTCGACCGTCTCGATGCCGTTGTCCAGGTGCTCGAGGGTCTTCGCCTCGTGCGTGGCGCCCCAGATGTTGGCGTCGGTGGAGTACGCCTTCTCCGTGCTGTCCCGGTAGGGCAGGCCGTGCGCGACCAGCCACTCCGACATCTCCTTGCGGCCGCCGAGCTCGGTCACGAAGTCCGCGTCCAGCCAGGGCTTGTAGATCCGCAGGTTCGGGTTGGCGAGCAGGCCGTAGCGGTAGAACCGCTCGATGTCGTTGCCCTTGTAGGTCGAGCCGTCGCCCCAGATCTGGACGTCGTCCTCGAGCATGGCCCGCACCAGCAGGGTGCCGGTGACCGCGCGGCCCAGCGGCGTGGTGTTGAAGTACGCCCGCCCGCCGGAACGGATGTGGAACGCCCCGCAGGTGAGCGCGGCCAGGCCCTCCTCGACGAGCGCGGCACGGCAGTCGACCAGGCGCGCGATCTCGGCGCCGTAGGCCGTGGCGCGGCCGGGCACCGAGGCGATGTCGGGCTCGTCGTACTGGCCGATGTCGGCGGTGTAGGTGCACGGGACGGCGCCCTTGTCGCGCATCCACGCGACCGCGACGGAGGTGTCGAGGCCGCCCGAGAAGGCGATGCCGACGCGTTCGCCGACGGGGAGGGAGGTGAGGACCTTGGACATGGGAAGATTATGCATCAACCCGTATGGTCATGCAAAGCGGGTTCCTCGGAGGGCTTCACGGAGGACTTCACGGAGGGCCTCGCGGAGGACTCGGCGGAGGGCTCCGCAGGGGGTTCCGCGGTGTCCGCCGTCCCGCGCGCTTCCTCCGGTGCGATGTCCAGGCGCCGCAGGTGCCGCTCGCCCGCGCGGGCCGCCGGGTGGATCGCCACGGCGGCTGTGAGGATGACCGCGGCGATCACCGCCCAGCCCGCGGCGCCCCAGGACATGGCCAGGTAGGTGTACGCGGCCGGCGCCCAGACCGACCCCAGGTTGTAGCCGAGGCCCACCACGCCCTCGTACTCGCCGCGCCGCTCGGGGTCGGCCAGCTCCGCGACCAGTCCCCACTGTCCCGCCGACTGGTACAGCTCCGCCCCGGTCACCGTGACGTGTCCGACCCACATCAGCGCGATCGTCACCCAGCCCGCCGTGTCGTGGGTGACGGCGATGATGCCGCAGGAGACCAGGAAGCAGAGCGCGCCGCGGCGCTGTGCGCGGAGCGAGTCGGTCACCGTGGCGACCCCTCGGGCGGCGGCCACCTGCAGGGCCACCGCCATCACGGTGTTGGTGCCGTACAGCCAGGCCAGCACCACCTTCGGCGCGTCGGTCTCGGCCACCAGCCACAGTGGGATGACCGTCATCAGCAGCACCTGGTGGGTGCCCAGCACGCCGTTCAGGAAGGTCATCAGCACGAAGGGACGGTTGCGCAGCGCGGCGCGCGGATCGCGGCGGCGGCCCGGGCGGGCCGCGCTCTCCGCCACGGCCACGGCGGGCACCACCGGCTCGGGCCGGGGAGGTTCGGGGAGCCGGGTCACCCAGTAGGCGTTGGCCAGCAGCACCACCGAGGTGAACAGGGGCACGGCATGGACCAGGGTGAGGCTGTCCAGGGCGAGGGCCAGGCCGCCGGCCAGGGCGCCCACGGAGTACCCGGCGTTGCGGGCGGCGCGCAGGTAGGCCCGCGCGTACACCCGCTTCTCCCGCGGGAAGACCTGCGTCTGGTAGGCGCTGCGCCCGGTGCGCACCCAGGTGTTCGCCAGGCTCAGCGGGATCAGGACGGCCAGCGCCGTGACGAAGGAGTCGGCGAGGAACCAGGAGGCGAAGAACACGGCCTCCAGGGCGGAGCCCACGATCCAGCTGCGCCGGGTTCCCACCCGGTCGGCCAGGCGGCCCAGCGGCACCGAGAACACGAACGCCGCCGCGAGGGAGAGGGTCAGCATCAGGCCGACCTGGGCGGGACTCAGTCCGACGACCTGGGTGAAGTACACCGCCTCCCCGGTGATGAAGGCGCCCTCGGCGAACGCCGAGAGGACCGACTGGGCCGACATCGCCCTGACGAGGCGGTCTTGGGGGAGTAGGCGGGACAGCGGCGAGGGCATGCGGCGGCTCCTGGAATTCGACCAGGGGCAGTCTTCGCCGCGTAATTCTTGACGTCAAGATAATTATCGCGGGCCGGAGGGGCGGAGGGCCGTCACCCCCGGTGGCGTGACGGCCCCTCAGGTGGGATCCGTGTCAGGACGGGCACCCCGCGTCGGAGATCACGAAGTGGCCCGCCGAGATCTCCTCCAGCGTGTGGCTGTAGAAGGTGTTGTACAGCCCCATGTTCTGGCCCGACCCCAGGGCGTAGGCGTAGCCGCCGCTCTGACGGGCCCGGCCTGCCTGCACGTGCGCGTAGTTGGAGGCCGTGAAGCAACGGTGCTCGAAGCCTCCGCCGCCGCCGCTCGTGGTCGCGGTGACGGACGCGGAGCGGGCGCCGGCCGCGCCGGAGGAGTCCACGGCGGCCACCGAATAGGTGTACGCCGTGCCCGGGGACAGGCCGGTGTCGGTGTACGAGACGCCGGTGGCGGTGCCGATCCGGGAGCCGCCGCGGTAGATCTCGTACGATGCCGCCCCGCTCACCGCGTTCCACGACAGCGTCACGCCGCTGTCGGTGACGGCGCCGGCCGCGAGCCCGGTGGGCGCCGGCAGGGCGCCGGGGCCGCCGGGGTCGACGGCGCCCCCGTCCAGGCCCCAGAAGAGGGCGGTGTAGTAGCTGGAGCAGATGGTGTCCAGGTAGTAGGCGCCCGCGGTGCCGCACTGCGAGGTGCCCGTGCCGGGGTCGACGGCCGTTCCGTGGCCCATGCCGGAGACGGTGAACGTGGTGACCGCGGGGACGCCCCGGGCGTCGGTGTACACGGCCTGTGTGGTGTTACCGGGGAGCGAGGCGGTGGAGGCGGGGGTCTGGCCCAGGCCCCAGACGTTCGTCCACTGGTCGCGCGACTGGGTGGCGTTGGCGGGCACCACGGTCGTGTCGGACGTGCCGTGCCAGACGGCGACCCGCGGCCAGGGACCGGTCCAGCCGCCCGACGCCGAGCGCACCGCGTCGCCCCACTGCTTGGGGGTCTTCGCCGTCGCGTTGTACATGCAGGTGTAGGCGTTGGCGACGGAGGTGGCGCAGCCGGCGGGGATGCCGGAGGCGATGGAGCCGCCCGCGAAGACGTCCGGGTAGGCGGCGAGCAGCGCGGCGGTCATCGCCCCGCCCGCCGACAGCCCGGTGACGAACACCCGGTCGCGGTCGCTGCCGTAGCGGCCGGTCGCGTGGTCGACCATCTGCTTGACGGAGAGTGCCTCTCCCTGGCCCCGGGCCGTGTCGGAGGACTGGAACCAGTTGAAGCAGGAGTTGGCGTTGTTGGCGCTCGACGTGTGCGGGTACACGACGGCGAACCGGTACAGGTCCGCGTACTTGGCCCACCCGGCGTGGGAGTGGTAGTCCGCGGCGCTCTGCGTGCAGCCGTGCAGGGCGACGACCAGCGGCGCGCCGGCCGGGAGCCCGTCGGGCACGTAGGCGTACATCTGGAGGTTGCCCGGATTGGTGCCGAACCCGGTGACCTGGGTCAGCGAGGCGGCGGAGGCGGGCGCCGGGGCGGCGAACAGGGCCAGCAGCAGGGCGAGTACAGCGGTCAGGCCGAACGCGCGGGCTCGTGCCCCGGGTCGGGAGCGGTCGGGAACCGGCATGGGGTCCTCCCGGAAGGGATCGGTGCGGGGGCGCGTGTGGGGGTCACGCGCTCCGACCGTACGAACGGGCCGGACACCTGCCAGTGGAGTGACAGCACATAGGAGCGGGGTGCGCCTATGTGGGAGCAGGCAGGCGGGCCTCAGGCCTCCCGGGCCACGCGCTCCAGGCGGTCGCGGTGGGCCCGCCACCAGGCCGCGTCCCCCTCCGCCAGTGCCGTGTTGTCCTCGCGCATGCCCACCGCCCCGTCGATCAGCTCACGGACGATGTCCGCGTGTCCCGCGTGGCGCTGGGCGTCGGCGATCACCCGCACCACGGCGTGGTGCAGTGTGATCGTCCGGCGCTCCGCCGGCCACCAGGGCACCGTGCCCACCGCCTCCAGGGGCAGCGCCTCCAGGGTCGCGTCCGCGTGCGCCCAGGCCTGCCGGTACATGCCGACCACGAACGCGCGCGACTCCCCGGCGGTGGCCCACATGTCCGCGTTGGTCTCCGCGCCCTCCGCCACCCACGGCAGGGGGATGCCGGACGGACGGCCGAACACCTCGCCCAGGTAGCCGAGTTCGACGGTCGCCAGGTGCTTCACCAGACCCAGCAGATTGGTCCCGGTCCCGGTGAGCGGCCGGCGGACGTCGTACTCGGAGAGACCCTCCAGCTTCCACAGCAGCGCATCGCGCGCGTCCTGGAGGTAACGGCGGAGGTCGGCCTTGGTGTCGGCGGCGGTCGTCGTCATACGGACAGTCTGGCAGTCCACCAAGGACTTCGAAACTTTCAACTGAGAGCGCTCTCAGAGTACTTGACGTTCCAAAAGCAACAGGATTTCATCAGAACCGAACACGCCACTCCGGGGCGGGTCCGCACACGGTGACCACGTCGTGCGGGCCCTGCCCACCTGCCTGATCACCCCCCACCATCCCGGGCGCGTGCCCTCGTGGCGCCGCACCGGGACGATCTCAGGAGGAACACGTGGTTTCCCGACGGTCCTTCATGGTCGCGGGCGCGGCCGCCACGCTCGGAGCGCCCGCCTGGCTCCTGACCAGGCCGCAGCGCGCGACGGCCGGTGAGTCCCCGGCCGCCGCGGCGTCGCTGCCGATCACCCTGCGCAACACCTCCGGCAGCGGCACCGTGTACGCCTACATCAGCGGCGCCGACGAGTCCGGATGGCCCGGCTTCGTCACCGCCGACGGAACCTTCCGGCGGCTGCCCAGCCCCTCCTCGGTCCTCACACCCGTGGCCGACCACTCCATCCCCCTGGGCCCCTCGGGCTCGTCCGGGGTGCGGGTGCCGCTGCACCAGTACGTCATCAGCGGCCGGGTCTGGTTCTCCGTCGGCGCGAAGCTCCAGTTCTTCGTCAACCCGGCGAACGGCGGGGGAGCACCGGGCATGGTCCAGCCCGCGCTCACCGCGAGCGACCCCAACTGGCGCACCCACTGGACCTTCTGCGAGTTCACGTACAACAGCGCCAACCTCTACGCCAACATCAGCTACGTGGACATGGTGGCGCTCCCCGTCGCGATGTCCAGCACCGGGCAGGCCGGGCCCCAGTCGGTACCGCCCCTGCCCGCCGGGGCGCTCGGGCGGATCGCGGAGGGCCTGCGGGCCCAGCACGCCGCCGACGGCGCGCCCTGGGACCGGCTGGTCGCCACCGACGACGCGGGCAGGGTCGTCAGGGTGATGGCGCCGGCCCACTCGCCGGCCGGCTTCGGCGACTACTGGCAGCCCTACCTGGACGAGGTCTGGCGCCGCTACGAGACCACCGGGCTGACCGTGAACGGGCAGGGCTCCGTCGGGAAGTACACCGGACGGGTCTCCGGCGGCGTGCTGACCTTCGCCGGGCTGAACGACAACGGCGTGCCGTTCACCAAACCCAGCGCCGTGGACATCTTCGGCTGTGCGAGCGGCCCGCTCTACAACTCCGGCGGCGACGCCCGCGGCGCGGTGGCCGCCCGTCTGGCGGCGGCGCTCAACCGCAGTTCGCTGCTGGTGCCCGGCGGCGACAACCAGCCCGACGGCGTGCCGGCCGACCGCTACTACGAGCACGCGATCACCAACCACTACGCCCGGCTGGTGCACGAGCACGCCACCATCGGCTACGCCTTCCCCTACGACGACGTCGGCCCCACGGGTGCGCCCGCGGTCGACGGTCACCTCCAGGACGGTGCTCCGACGTCCTGGACGATCGAGGTCGGCGCCGGCGCCTGACCGCGCCGCGCGTCCCCGCACCATCCCTCTCCCTCCCCCCATTCCGCCTCCCCGCCCGCCGCGCACCCGTCGGCCGGCCGGGAGAGCGCTCTCAGAGATCCCTGGTTCCACCGACCCCTGCCGGAACGAACCGAAAGGCACCCCCCCCATGAGACGCAACGCCCTCACCCGCGGCGCACTCGCCGCCCTGTTCGTCGTCGGAACGTGGGCCACCGCGGCCGCCCCCACCGCCTCGGCCGACGACGGCTCCGCCTCCGCCGCGTCGCAGGCGCCCGCCTCCGACGGGCTGCTGCGGGCCATGCGGCAGGACCTCGGCCTCACCGCGGCCGAGGCCGAGGACCGCCTCGCCGACGAGAAGAGCGCGACCGCGCTCGAGCCCACGGCACGCCGCGCCGCGGGCGACTCCTACGGCGGTTCCTGGTTCGACGCCGAGACCGGCCGGCTCACCGTCGCCGTCACCGCGGACGCCCCCGACAGCACGCGCCGTGCCGTGAAGGCCACCGGTGCGCACATCCGCACGGTCCGGCACGACGCGCGGGAACTGGCCGCCGCCCAGCGGCGCATCGACCGGCTCGACGCCCCGGAGGGAGTGACCGGCTGGCACGTCGACCCCCGGGCCAACACCGTCGTCGTGAACGTCGCCGACGGCAGCCGCTCCGACGACGCCGTCGCGCGGTTCCTGGACCGGGCCCGCGCGGCCGGTCCGGTGACCGTCGAGAGCGTTCCGGGCGCGCCGCGCACCCTGGCGGCGGGCACGGTCGGCGGTGACCCCTTCTACACCGGCAACGTGCGCTGCTCCATAGGGTTCTCGGTGGTCGGAGGCTTCGTCACCGCCGGGCACTGCGGCGGCGTCGGCCAGTCGGTCAGCGGCTGGGACCGCAGCTACATCGGCAACATCCAGGGCTCGTCGTTCCCCGAGAACGACTACGCCTGGGTGAACGTCGGCAGCGGCTGGTGGACCGTGCCGGTGGTGCTCGGCTGGGGCACCGTCTCCGACCAGCTGGTGCGCGGCTCCAACGAGGCGCCGGTCGGCGCGTCGATCTGCCGCTCCGGCTCGACCACCCACTGGCACTGCGGCACCGTGCTGGCCAAGAACGAGACGGTCAACTACAGCCAGGGCGCGGTGCGTCAGATGACCAAGACCAGCGTGTGCGCCGAAGGCGGCGACTCCGGCGGCTCGTTCATCAGCGGTGACCAGGCGCAGGGCGTCACCTCCGGCGGCTGGGGCAACTGCTCGACCGGCGGCCAGACCTGGTTCCAGCCGGTGAACGAGATCCTCGGCCGGTACGGCCTCACCCTCGTGACGGCCTGAGACACCGGCGGGCCGGGGCGCGAGCACCCGGCCCGCCGCCACCGCCCCACGGGTGGCCCCGGGGACCGCTCCCCGGGGCCACCCGCGCGGTCAGCGCAGCTCCAGCAGACCGGCCAGGCGGCGCCAGCCCTCCCGCGGGTGCCGGTCGGGGGCGCCGTCGAGGACCTGGACCGCCACGTGGTCGGCGCCCGCGTCGTGGAACTCCGCCAGACGCGCGCGGATCGTGTCGTCGTCGCCCCAGACCACCACCGAGTCGATGAGCCGGTCGCTGCCGCCGTCCGCGAAGTCCTTCTCCTCGAAGCCCATGCGGAGCCAGTTGTCGGTGTAGTTGGGGAGCCGGGTGTACATGTCGACCGTCTCCCGCCCGATCCGGCGCGCCTCGGCCGGGTCGGCGCTCAGCACCACCTTGACCTCCGGCGCCAGCAGTGGACCCGCGCCCAGCGTCTCCCGGGCCCGCGCCACGAACTGCGCGTCGACCAGGTACGGGTGGGCGCCCGCGGTGCGCTCGGCGGCCAGCCGCAGCATCCGGGGACCCAGCGCCGCGAGAGCCCTGGACTCCTTCGGCAGCGGTGCGGACGCCGAGTCCAGCGCGTCGAGGTAGTCGACCATCGCCGAGTACGGCTTGCGGTAGTCCTTGGCCAGTGGCGCGTGGCTGACGCCGAGTCCCAGCAGGAGACGCCCCGGGTGCCGGTCCTCCACGGCCGCCGCCTGCTCGGCGACCATCGCCGCGTCGTACTGCCAGATGCTGAGGATGCCCGTGGCCACCGCGATGCGCGAGGACGCCGCCAGCAGTTCGCCCGCCGCCGGCACCGAGGCCATGCCGAACCACACGGCCCCGAAACCCAGCCGGTCCAGCTCCTCGACGGCCTCCACCGCCTCGCCCCCGCCCTCCCGGAGCTTGCTGCTCCAGATGCCGAAGCGTCCGACGTCCACCATGGGGTACATCCTTTCCGGTCAGCTGCATGACATGGTCCCCACGGTCCAGCGACCGGGGCACTGCATGCATTCCCCATTCACCCGTTCGGAGTCGGCGCGGGCGCGCCGGTGACCGAAAGTCGGTTGAACGCCGGGAGGCGACACCGACAGAGTCACCGTCACGACGGCGTGCAGCTCAGTCGGCCAGAGCGCCAGGCCTGAGACCTGGAGGGCGCGGGGGCGGAACCCGCCGCGTCGGCCGTGAACGAGAATGCTGGACAGCAGCGCACCACGACGATCCTCACCACCCACAACCTGGCGACCCTGGTCGCCAGGGCACGGGTCGCGCCCCGCGAGGGCTGGGCGGGCCCGGCGGCCGGGCGGGACGTGGAGGCCGACGGAGGACGCCGGTTCCTCGGCTGGACGGTGGGCCCCCACCGGCTGCTGGAGGGGATGCCGCGGCCGGCACGGCGCTGACCCGGGGAGCCGGGCGTCCGCGGCGGGCGGCGGACGTGGGCCGTGCGGGGGAAGGAGGGACCGCCGGTAGGCGTGTTACGGGCGGGTGGTCCCAGGTCGCCCGGTTTGAGTAGGTGTACTCAGGCAGCCGGGGCGTCGCGAGCCGAGCATGGTGGAGGGCCCCGGTGCGTGGGCCGCGACGAAGGAGGTCACCATGGACAGACCGGACGAGGCGCCCGGTCCCGCCGCCCCGGCGGGGGAGCAGGAGACCCGCGTCCACCGGCCCGCGGCCCTGCCGCTGCCCGAACCCGAACACGTGCCGTGGCGATGGGCGGAGGAGTTCCACGCCAACGCGTGCGCCGGACCGGGCGCCCGGCTGCGCCTGCGGGCCCGGCTAACCGCCGCGTCCTGGTTCGGTGACGTGGAGACCGCGAGCCAGGCCCTGGACGCCCTCGTCCGCGGCACCATCCGCGAGGACCGGCTCGCCCGCGACGAGCGGCTCACCGTCCGGGCGTTCATCCTGCCCACCAACGAACTGGTCCTGGAGACCGAGTCCCGCGACCACGCCGCGGCCGACCCGGTCCGTCGGCAGCTGGTCCTGCCCCCGCTGCGCTCCGGACCTCTCTGACGCCCGCCAGTATCCGTGGCCTACCAGGGGTCCTGACGCCGGCGCAGCCACCGCAGCGCCGCCTCGCCCTGCGCCCGCTGGAAGGCCCGCAGGGTCGGCAGCCCGGGCGGCGGCGCCTGCAGGCCGGAGTGCAGGAAGTAGCCGGCGACCGCGACGAGCACGGTGGTGACGTCCCCGGGATCGGCGCCCCGGCCGACCAGGTGCCGGTCGAGGCGGGCCACCGCGTCCTCCGGGTCGTCCGACTGCATGACGACGCTCGGCCCCATGGCCACCACGTCGAACCACGGGGCGCCGATCGCGGCCCACGGCCAGTCGACGAACACCACGCGGTCGGCGGTCAGCAGGATGTTGTCCGCCCGCAGGTCACCGTGGACCAGGGCGGTGCCGGCCGCGGCCGCCGCCCACCCGGCCTCACGCGCGGCGAGCTGCTCCAGGTGCCGGCGCGCCCACGGATCGAGCCGCGCCCCCGGGTCCGCGCCCGCGTGCCCGGCGGTCTCGGCGAGTGCGCGGAATCCCCCGGCCGGGAGGGCGGCCGTGACCCGGGCCTCGGCCCGGTGGAGGCCGGGGGTGTCGGGATTCGGGTCGGGGCCCACCGCCTTGACGAAGAACCGCCCGCCGTCCGCGAGGCGGACCCGGGCGGCCACGCAGGGGGAGAAGCCGCCCGGCTGGGTCACCGCGCCCTCCACCGGGGAGCCCAGAGCGGCCTCCACCCGGCCGCGCACACGGCGCGGAACGTCCCACCACGAGCACCGCACCCCCGCGGCGGGCGGGGGTGCGGTGGCGGTGCTGCTCGGTCGGCTCCCCATGGCGCCATGCTTCAGCGTGGGCCGCCCGGGGAGCAACCGGTTTCTCAGGCGGCGCCGTCGCCCTCGGCCGCGGCGCCTGTCAGGACCTCGGCTCCGGTGCGTCCGCGTGCCTCCAGGCGCACGACGATGCCCTTGGAGGTCGGGGTGTTGCTGATGTCGGCCACGCTGTCCAGCGGGACCAGGACGTTGGTCTCCGGGTAGTAGGCCGCGGCGCACCCGCGCGAGGTGGGATAGGGCACGACGCGGAAGTCCTCGGCGCGCCGCTCCACGCCGTCGCGCCATACCCCGACCAGGTCGACGGCCGCCCCCTCCTCCAGGCCCAGGTCGCGCACGTCCGCGGGGTTGACGAAGACCACCCGGCGCGAGCCGTGGATGCCGCGGTAGCGGTCGTTGTCCGTGTAGGGGACGGTGTTCCACTGGTCGTGGGAGCGCAGCGTCTGGAGGATCAGGTGACCCTGCGGGGCGCTCAGCGCCTCGAACTCGTTGCAGCTGAACACCGCCTTGCCGCTCTCGGTCGGGAAGTGGCCGTGGTTGACGGGGTTGGGCAGGGCGAAGCCGCCGGGGCGCGAGACACGGGCGTTGAAGTCCTCGAAGCCGGGGACCACGCGCGCGATGTGGTCGCGGACGCAGCCGTAGTCCGCCTCGAACCGCTCCCAGCGCGCGCCCGGGACCTTGTCGCCCAGCGTGTCGCGGGCCAGCCGGCTCAGGATGGCGACCTCGCTCAGCAGGTGCTTCGAGGCCGGCTCCAGCACGCCGCGCGAGGCGTGCACCTGGCTCATCGAGTCCTCGACGGTGACGAACTGCTCCCCGCCGGCCTGCGTGTCGCGTTCGGTGCGGCCCAGCGTCGGGAGGATCAGCGCGGTCTCGCCGCAGACGGCGTGCGAACGGTTCAGCTTGGTGGAGATGTGCGCGGTCAGGCGGCAGCGCCGCATCGCGGCCTCGGTGACCTCGCTGTCCGGACTGGCGCGCACGAAGTTGCCCGCCAGCCCGAGGAACACCTTGACCTTCCCGTCGCGCATCGCGCGGATGGCGTTCACCGAGTCCAGGCCGTGCTCGTGCGGCGGCTCGAAGCCGAACTCCTCGCGCAGGGCGTCGAGGAAGGCGTCCGGCATGCGCTCCCAGATGCCCATCGTGCGGTCGCCCTGCACGTTGGAGTGGCCGCGCACCGGGCAGGCGCCGGCGCCGGGACGGCCGACGTTCCCGCGCAGCAGGAGGAAGTTGACCATCTCGCGGATGGTGGGCACGCCGTGCTTCTGCTGGGTGATCCCCATCGCCCAGCAGACGATGACCCGCCTGCTCTCCAGCACCATGTCGCGTACCTCCTCGATCTGCGCGCGGGTCAGGCCGGTGGCCTCCTCGACGCGCGGCCAGGAGAAGGAGGAGCGCAGGTGCCGCGCGAACTCCTCGAAGCCCGTGGTGTGGGTCTCGATGAACTCGTGGGCCAGCACGGTGCCGGGGGCGGCCTCCTCCGCCTCCAGCAGCAGCACGTTGAGCGCCTGGAACAGCGCCAGGTCGCCGCCGACCTTGATGTGCAGGAAGCGGTCGGCGATCTGCGTGCCGCGCCCGACCACGCCGCGCGGCTTCTGCGGGTTCTTGAAGCGGGCCAGTCCGGCCTCCGGCAGCGGGTTGACGGCGACGATCCGGCCGCCCCGCCGCTTGGTCTCCTCCAGCGCCGACAGCATCCGGGGATGGTTGGTGCCCGGGTTCTGGCCGACCGTGAGGATGAGGTCCGCGTGGTGGATGTCGGACAGGCTGACGGTGCCCTTGCCGGTGCCCAGGGTCTCGCTCAGGGCCGAACCGCTCGACTCGTGGCACATGTTGGAGCAGTCGGGCAGGTTGTTGGTGCCGAAGGCGCGGGCGAACAGCTGCAGGACGAACGCGGCCTCGTTGCTCGCGCGGCCCGAGGTGTAGAAGACGGCCTCGTCGGGGGAGTCCAGGGACTTCAGCTCGTCGGCGATCAGTTCGAGGGCGGAGCTCCAGCTGATCGGCTCGTAGTGGTCCGAGCCGGGCCGCTTGACCATCGGCTGGGTCAGCCGCCCCTGCTGGTTGAGCCACCGGTCCGACTTCCCGGCCAGCTCGTCGACCGAGTACCGGGCGAAGAACTCCGGCGTCACCCGGCGCGACGTCGCCTCGTCGTTGGTGTGCTTGGCGCCGTTCTCGCAGTACTCGTTCATCGGGCGCTTCCCCGGGGCGGGGTCGGGCCACGCGCAGCCGGGGCAGTCGAAGCCCGGCTCCTGGTTGAGGTTGAGCAGGGTGAGGCCGGTCCGGCGGGGCGACGTCTGGGAGAGGGAGTACTCCATCGCGTGCAACACCGCCGGGACGCCCGCCGCCCAGGTCTTGGGGGGCGTCACCTCGAGGCGGTCGTCGCTGTTCTCCTCGCTCGACGGCTTCTGCACGTGTTCTCTCCTCAACTCGGTCGGTCAGCCGATCGGCCAGGTCGGTACCTGGGGCTTGTGGTGGTGGGTGCCCGGGCGCACGTGGCTCCCGCTGATCTCGCCGCGCCAGTGGCCGGTCTCGCGGCCCTGACCCTCGACGAACTCCTTGAAGCAGCGCAGCGAGCCGTCCGCCCAGCGGGTCACCAGGCCGAGTGCCGCGCCCACCCGCTCCCGCAGCCGGGGCGTGCCCTCGGCCTCGAGGCGCAGGGTCACCCGGCAGCGGTCGTCGCCCAGCGACTCGAAGGAGACGGTGCCGGTGTGCCGCGGCGGATCCAGGGCCTCCCAGCGCAGCAGCCGGTCGGGCACCTGCTCGACGATCTCCGCGTCGAACTCCACGGTCCGCCCGCCGATGCGCGTCACCCAGTGCGTCAGCGCCGCCTGGGTCTGCTCGACGCGCTTCACCCCGTCCATGAAGCGGGGGAAGGTCTTGAACTGGGTCCACTGGTTGTACGCCACGTGGACCGGGACCTCGACATCGATCGACTGTTCGACAGTGTTCATGGCCTCGCCGTCTTCTCCGCTGAGCCGGAGGGACCGGGTCCCCCGAGAACGCGGTCCCATGCCGAACCGTGTTTCGGGCCGCGCGCCCAGGGACACCCGCGCGCGAGGAGGAGGGAGATGAGTGATGACCCCGGAGGACGGGGCCGGCGGCGGGGCCGGTCCCGACCTGGCCGTGCTGGTCGGGCTGCAGGCGTCCGGCAAGTCGACCTTCTGCCGGCGCCGCCTGGCCGGCCGCCACGTCCTGGTCGGCAAGGACCTCTTCCCGCGCCGGGCCCGCGGGAAGCAGCGGCGGCAGATGCGCCTGGTCGAGGAGGCGCTGGCGGCCGGGCTCCCGGTGGCCGTGGACAACACCAACCCCACGCCCGACGAGTAGGCCCCGCTGATCGAGGCGGGCCGGGCGCACGGGGCCACCGTGACCGCCTACTGGTTCCCGCCCGACCTGGACGGCTCGCTGCGGCGCAACGCCGGCCGCCCGGACGCCGAGCGGGTGCCGGAGGTCGGCGTCCGGGCCACCTTCCGCAAGCTCCGCCGTCCCACGACCGCGGACGGCTTCGACGCGGTGATCGAGGTCCGCCTCGACGGCCGGGGCGACTTCGAGACGCGGCCGGCGCGCCCCGCGGAAGGTGCTCGTCCCTGAACGGGCAGCGGGCAGCGGGCACCGGTGCCCGCGCGGGCACGCGCCTCAGAGGAAGCGGCGGATGGGGGTGACCGAGGCCTCCTTCAGGCGCTGCACCGCCGCCCGGCGGCGCCACCGCTTGCGGTCGATGGCGACGCTGCGCTCCAGGTCGGCGTCGAAGTCCGCGTCGAGCGTGGCGGTGAAGTCCCGGTCCAGCACCGCGAGCATGACCTCCTCGTCGTGCTCCAGCGAACGGCGGTTGAAGTTGGTGGAGCCCACCAGGGACGCCACCCCGTCCACGGTCACGATCTTGGTGTGCAGCATGGTCGGCTGGTACTGGTGGACCGACACGCCGCAGTCCAGCAGCCGCGTGTAGTAGCCCTGGCCGGCGAGCTGGCAGGCCCGCTGGTCGGTGTACGGGCCGGGCAGCAGTATCTCCACCTGCACGCCGCGCCGGGCGGTCGCGCAGAGCAGCTCGACGAAGTACGAGTCGGGGGCGAAGTACGCGGTGGCCAGCCGGAAGCGGCGCTGGGCGGAGGTGAGCATCACCCGCAGCAGCGTCTGCATGTCCTGCCAGCCGATCGACGCCGACCCCCGGACCACCTGCACCACGGCGGTGCCGTGCTGGGCCTGGGCGGGGAAGCGGTCCCGGTCGTCGAACAGTTCGTCGTGCGCCTCGGCCCAGTTCTGCGCGAACGCCGCAGCCAGGCCGTCCACCGCGGGACCGCGGAGCCGGACGTGCGTGTCACGCCACTCCTCGGGTCCGCGCGCGTCGCCGGCCCACTCCTCGGCGATGCCGACGCCGCCGCTGTACGCGACGGTCTCGTCGACCAGCAGCACCTTGCGGTGACAGCGGTGGTTCTGCTTGAACGGCGACAACCACAGCGGCTTGCGGAACCAGGCCACCTGGACGCCCGCGTCGTCCATGGTCTCCAGCAGGTCCTTCTCGATCCTGCTGGCACCGAAGCCGTCCAGGAGCAGCCGTACGCGCAGACCGGCCCGGGCCCGCTCGCTGAGCGCGGCCGCGAAGTCCCGGGCGATCTGCCCCCGCCAGTAGACGAAGGTCATCATGTCGATGGTGTGCTCGGCGGTGCGGATGGACTCGAGCATGGCGGGGAAGATCTCGTCGCCGTTGCGGAGGGCGACCAGTTCGTTCCCCTCCGTCGCCGCCACGCCGAGCAGCCGCTCCAGTCGTCGCCGCAGGCGCACGATCTCCGGGTCGTCGGCCGCGTCCGCGGCTCTGGCAGGGGGCTGGGGTATCGGGGCGGGGCTCACCGACGGACCTCCGTGATGCTGGGACGGCCGCACGGCGCTGGGCGTCGCGGGAGACCCGGGAGGACGGAAGGGCCCGGGTCCGGAAGCCACACTTGCCCCTGCGTCTCTTCACCAAACCTGACGCCTTCCGGCCACCGGGCCGCCGGCCGGCCCTGCCCGGCGCCGCCGTGACCCGGTGCCGTCGTGCCCCGGGTCCGCACGCACGCGGGCCGCCCCACGCGAGGCGGCGTGGGGCGGCCGTGGCCCGGCGGCGGACCGGAGGACGCGGAGGGCGGATGCGGTGCGGACGGCGGACGCGGAGTGAGGTGACGTGTGCCCGGTCAGTACTGGTTCTGGTTCTCGCTCTGGATGCGCTTCATCTCCTGGATCTGCTGGGACTGGGTGTCGACGATCGACTGGGCCGCGTCCTTGGCCGGCTGGTACTCGCCCTGCTCGGTCTCGGTGCGGGCGAGTTCGACGGAGCCCTCGTGGTGCTTGATCATCAGGGTGAGGAACTGCTGGTCGAAGTCGGCGCCGGTGGCGTCACGGAGGGAGTCCAGCTCCTCCTGGGTGGCCATGCCGGGCATGTTCCCGCCGCTGGAGCTGGGGCTGGGGCTGCCGGTCGGGCTCCCGGTACCGGTGGGACTTCCCGTGCCGGTGGGACTTCCGGTGCCGGTCGGGCTCTGCGTCCCGGTCGGGCTTCCGGTGCCCGTCGGGCTCCCGGTCCCGGTCGGGCTCTGCGTGCCGGTGGGGCTCGCGGTGCCCGTCGGGCTGGCCTCGGGCACCGGCTCCCCCCAGGAGGTGAGCCACTGGGTCATCTGGTCGACCTGGGTCTGGTCCTCCTGCTTGATGTCCTGCGCCAGGGACTTGACGTCCTGGGACTCCGCCCGCGTCTCGGCGAGGTCCGCCATCTCGATCGCCTGGCGGTGGTACTGGATCATGCCCTGCGCGAACGACACGTCCTGGGCGTCGTGCGCCTGGCCGGTGCCGGTGGGCGAGGCGGAGGCGGTCGGACTGCCGGTCGGGGTGGTACCCGAGGACGAGGCGGTGTCGGTGCCGCAGGACGCCAGCGACAGGGCGGCGACGACGGCGACGGCCACGGCGCCGGACGCGCGGGCCGGAGAACGGTACGTGCTCATGGTGGTGCGGCTCCTTGGACGGCCCCGGTTCGGGGCGCGGGGACGGGGCGGCCGGCCGGGCGGCATCAGCGTAAGCAGCGGCCCTCCGCCCCGGCCCGTCCTGGTACGCCACCCGTGTCGCCCCCGCCCGGCCCCGCACCACCGCGCTCCCGCCGGGCCTGCGCCCCCGGGTGGGTCAGCCGCGGGACGCCTCCAGCTCGTAGGCGACCTCCAGCAGCGTGCGCTCCTCGCCGTCGCGGCCGGAGAGCATCACGCCCACCGGAAGGCCGTCCGGCGTCCGGGCCGGACCCGGCAGCGAGATCGCCGGGCTGCCGCACACGTTGTTGATCGGCGTGAACGCCACGTACGTCCTCAGCCGGGTGATCAGCTCCGGGAACGGCACCGACGGCGACAGGTGCCCCAGTCGCGGCGTGGTGTGCGCCAGGACGGGGGAGAGCACCACGTCGTACCGCGCGGCGGAGTCCTCGTAGGCCTCCCGGGCCGCGCGGCGCAGGCGCCGCAGCACGGCCGGCGTCGTGTGCCACTGCCGCAGGTACCGCTCCCGCAGGCCGCGGCTGAGACCGTCCATCCGGCGGCGGTCGAAGCGCCGGTCCATCAGCAGCTTGCCGGTCGCGCCCGCGAGGAAGGCCAGCAGACCCCAGTAGGTGACGAAGTCCTCCTCGAAGCGGGCGTCCAGCGGCATCCGGTACTCCTCCACCCGGTGCCCGAGACCCTCGAGCACCGTGGCGGTCGCGGTCACCGCGGCGCGGGTCGCGTCGTCGGTGACCGTGCCGGTGGGGGAGTCCAGGAGCAGGCCCACGCGCAGCCGCCGCTCCCCGGGGCCCTCGACCCGGCCCACGGGCGGCAGCTTCGCAGCGCGCCGGGCCTGCTCGGCGGCGGCGAGGAAGGCCGCCGTGTCGCGCACGCTGCGGGTGACCGCCCCGTCCACCACCACGTCGATCGGCAGGCCGCGGCCCGTCTCGTTGGCGGCCATGCGGCCCCGGGTCGGCTTCAGCCCGACCAGGCCGCAGCAGGCGGCCGGGATGCGGATCGAGCCGCCCCCGTCGTTGGCGTGCGCGATCGGCACCGCGCCGGCCGCCACCAGCGCCGCGCTGCCGCCGGACGAACCGCCCGCGGAGAACGCGGTGTTCCACGGGTTGCGGACCGGCTCGGCGTCCTCGAACTCGGTGCTGGCGTTGAACCCGAACTCCGGCAGCCGCGTCTTGCCGAGCACGGTCATCCCGGTGGCGGTGAACTGGCGGGTGAACGGGGCGTGCCGGGTGGCCGGACCGGGGGCGGCGGCGGCCGTGCCGTTGCCGGTGGGCAGTCCCGCGTAGGTGGTGTTGTCCTTCACCAGCGTGGGAATGCCGGCCAGCGGCCCCCGCGTGCCCGCCCGCGCGGAGGCGATCCCGGCCTCGAAGACGGCCGTCTGCATGGCGTTGAGCCGGCCGTCCACGGCGCGTATCCGCTCCGCCGCGGCCCGCGCCAGCTCCTCCGCGCTCACCTCGCCGGCCTTCAGCCGGGCGAGCAGGCCCACCACGTCGTCGGCGCCGAGCGCGTCGTCGCGGAAGGCGAGCACGGGGGCGGGCGCGCCGTCCTCCGCCGGGCTCACCGACGTGTCCGCTGCGGTCATGGGGGTCTCCCTCGGTCGGACGGCAGGACCCCTGGCTCCGGGGCAGGGCGAGCGTACTCGGATCATGAGAACCCCCGGAAGACCTGGCCGGCGCCCCGAAGCCCTCGCGCCCGCGGACCGGGAACCACCGAACCCGCTCCCGCGGTCTGGTCCGGCATGCGTGTGACGATGATCCTCCCGGCACTGACCGAGGCGACCAGCCCGCTGTTCCGGCCCGTCAAGTACTCGCTCTTCCCTCCCCTGGGGCTCGCCACCCTGGCCGGTCACCTGGACCCCGACGACGAGGTCACCCTGCTCGACGAGCACGTCGAGCGGATCGACCTGGAGACACTGGAGAGTCCGGACCTCCTGGTGGTCCAGCCCTACATCACCTCCGCGCGGCGTGCCTACGAGATCGCCGACCACTTCCGGGCCCGCGGCGTCCACGTCGCCATGGGCGGCCTGCACGTCACCTCGCTGCCCGAGGAGGCGGCCGCGCACGCGGACACGGTGTTCACCGGACCGGGGGAGGACACCTGGCCCGCGTTCCTCGCGGACTTCCGCGCGGGTGCGCCCGCCCGCCGCTACGACTCCCGGCTGCGCACCCTGGAGGGGCTGCCGCCCGTCCGCCGGGACCTCATCAAGCGCCAGCTGTACCTGGTCCCCAACTCCCTGGTGGTGACCCGCGGTTGCCCCCACCACTGCGACTTCTGCTACAAGGACGCCTTCTTCGAGGGCGGCAGGTCCTTCTACACGCAGGCGGTGGACGACGCGCTGGCGGAGATCGACCGGCTGCCCGGCCGCCACCTCTACTTCCTCGACGACCACCTCTTCGGCAACCGCCGCTTCGCCGAGGCCCTGTTCGACGGGATGGCCGGTACCGGGCGGCTGTGGCAGGCCGCCGCCACCGTCAACTCGGTGCTCAGGCCCGGCCTGCTGGAGAAGGCCGTGGACGCCGGGCTGCGCTCCCTGTTCGTCGGGTTCGAGACCGTCAACGAGGCGAACCTCGCCGAGCGGCGCAAGAACCAGAACATCGGAGCCGACTACGCGGCGGCGGTCCGGCGGCTGCACGACGCCGGAGTGATGGTGAACGCGAGCTTCGTCTTCGGCCTGGACCAGGACGGGCCGGACGTCTTCGACCGCACGGTCGCCTGGGCCGTCGAGCAGGGAATCGAGACGGCCACCTTTCACATCATGACCCCCTACCCGTCCACCGGGCTGTGGCGGCAGCTGGAGGGCGAGGGACGCCTCCTGCACCGGGACTGGGACCTGTACGACACCCGGCACGTGGTGTACGAGCCGCGGGGCATGACCGCCCGGCAGCTGGAGGACGGGTACTGGAGGGCCTACCGGGAGTTCTACCGCTGGTCGAACATCTGGCGCGGCGCGGCCGCTCAGCCGGGACGTCCGGAGCGGCTGCGGCACCTCGCCTACGCGGGAGGCTGGAAGAAGTTCGAGCCCGCCTGGGACCTGCTGATCCGCTCCCGCCGGGTGGTCCGCGCGCTCCCCGCGCTGGAGCGCACGCTGAGCGCCTTCGGCGGGAGACCGCCCACCGGGGGCGGTTCGCGGGACGGCCGGGCGACGGCGCGGCCCGTCCACCCGGCCGTGCCGGGCCGCGCGGACGGAAGGTAGGTTCCGAGCACCCGGCACCGGCCGGGCGAACCGAGGAAGGGGCGCGGATGACGAAGGTCGACCTGGTCGAGGACGAGGGCCGCTGGACGCTGACACTGGACGACCCGGACCGCCGGAACTGTCTCGACGAGACCATGTGCCGGGAACTGGGGGAGGCCGTCGCCACGGTGGCGCACGCCCCGGACGCCCGGACCCTGGTGGTCACCGGCGCCGGATCCGCGTTCTGTGCCGGGGCCGACCTGCCCGCGCTGTTCGGGGACGCGGGGCGCCCGGTCGCCGAGGTGCGCGAGCACCTGCACCGCGTGTACGAGAGCTTCCTGAGCCTGCGGGCGCTGCGGATCCCGACCGTCGCCGCGGTGCAGGGGCCCGCCGTGGGCGCCGGCTTCAACCTGGCGATGGCCTGCGACGTCCGGGTGGCCGGCCCGGACGCCCGGTTCGCGGCGACGTTCACCCGGATCGGACTCCACCCCGGCGGCGGCTGCACCTGGTTCCTGGTCGACGCGCTGGGGGCGCAGAAGGCGCTCGCCCTGCTGCTGGACGGCGGCACGCTCGACGCGGAGGCGGCGGTGCGCGAAGGGGTGGCGCTGCGCGTCGCCGAGGACCCGGTCGCCGCCGCCCACGACATGGCCGGCCGCTGGGCCGCCGTCGACCCGGCGCTGGTGCGGGACATCAAGCGGGCGGTGGGCATCGCCAGGACCGGTGACTTCGGCGCGACGCTGGAGTTCGAGTCCTGGGCCCAGGCGTCCACCGCCACCGGTGAGGAGATCCAGCGGGCGGTGGAGCGGTTCCGCAAGCACTGACGCGGGCGCCCGAGGCACGGCGGGCTGTGCGGCCCGTCGTGCCCCGGGCGGTGGTGATGGGCGGCGGCACAGTCCTCCCGGGGGCGCCCTTGCCGCCCGTCCCGGCGGCTCGGGACGGTGGCGGACGAACACCTTCCCCGAGCCCCGTGCGAGAGGTGGACCACCGTGTCACCCAGCCCCGAGACCTCCGGCGCCGCGTCACCGGACGCCGCGCCCCCCGAGCGCCGAGCCGCGTCCCCCGAGCCCCGAGCGGCGTTACCCAAGCCTCCAGCGGCGTCCCCCGAACCCCGGGCGACGTCCGCCGCCGCCTCGCGCGGGGGGATCCGACGGATCGTCACCCTGCTGTGCGCGCTGCTCGTGCTCTGCGCCCTTCCGGCGCCCGCCCTGGCCGGTGACCACCGGGCCGGGGACACCGCGACCCTCCGGCCGGTGATCTTCGTGCACGGGTCGAGCGGTTCCGGCGGGCAGTTCGAGACCCAGGCCCGGCGGCTGACGGGCAACGGGTTCCCGGCCCAGCTGATCGAGACCCACGAGTACGACTCGACCTTCGCCACCACCACCCCCGACGCCGTGTACGCCGCCCTGGACCGGCGGATCGACGCGCTGCTGGAGCGCAGCGGCGCCGACCGGGTCGACCTGCTCGCCCACTCGCTGGGCACCCTGCTGATGCAGGCCTACCTGCGCAGCTCGCCGGAACGCGCCGCCAAGGTCGCCCACTACGTCAACCTCGACGGCCGGACCTCCGCCGACCTGCCCGGCGGCGTTCCCACCCTCGCCGTGTGGGGGGAGGGCGACCCGGCCCGCGCCGTCGGCGGGGCGCGCAACGTGTACCTCCCCGGTCAGGCCCACACCGAGACGGTCACCTCCGAGGAGACCTTCGCCGAGTTCTACCGGTTCTTCCACGGCGAGGAGCCGCGCACCACCCGGGTCCTGCCGGAGCTGTCCATCACCCTGTCGGGCCGCGCCCAGATCTTCCCCACCAACGTGCCGGTCGCGGGCGTGCGGCTGGAGATCCACCGGATCGACCCGCTCACCGGGGCGCGGATCGGCAGCAGGCCGGAAGCCGTGCAGACGCTGGGGGCGGACGGCGCCTGGGGACCCGTGCGGGCGTGGGGCCAGGCCCACTACGAGTTCGCGCTGGTGTGGGACGAGAAGCACACCCACCACCTGTACTTCCCGCCGTTCCAGCGCTCCGACCACCTCGTCCGGCTGCTCACCAGCCGTCCGGGGGAGGGCATCTCGGGACAGGTCGAGACGGGTGACGGCCACTCGGCGCTCACCGTCACCCGCCAGAAGGAGTGGTGGGGCGACCAGGGCGCGTCGGGGGACACGCTGTCCGTCGAGGGCGTCCAGGTGCTGAACGCGGCGAACGCGCCGCGCGTCAGGCGCACCATCGGGATGTTCCTCTTCGACGCGGGGTCGGACAAGGTCACCGATCTCTCCGCGCCGCTGCAGCCCTTCTTCCAGACCCCGTTCCTCACCGGGATGGACGTCTACCTCCCGGCCACCTCACGGCGGGACCGGCCGCTCACCCTGGTGTCGCGCCCGCGCGGCGAGGGCGGCCGCGTCGACGTGCTGAGGGTGCCGGCCTGGCCGTCGAGCACCGACCGGGTCTCCGTGCAGTTCGACGACCACTGATCCGGCGCCCCGCGCGGCACGGAAGCGCCGGTCGGACGCGCGTCGTCGCACGGTCCGGCAACTCGGCACCGTCCCGTCCGGCGGCGTGACCGGCGTTCACCCGGCCGCGCCGCCGCGCGTCCAGTGTTCGGCGAGCGGACCGACCGACAGGCGGGCGGCGCGGCACGCGGCGACGATCTCGGGCAGGGCGGCGAGTGCCGCGCGCCAGCAGCCGGGGGCGGCCGTGCGGTCGGTGTCGTGCAGGAGTACGGTCCCCCCGCCGTGCAGGTCGGCCCGGACCTGCGCGGACACCGACGCTCCGGTGGCCGACGGCGTCCAGTCCCGGCCCCAGGCCGTCCACAGGACGGTCCTGAGGCCGGCCGTACGCGCGGCGGCCAGGCGCCCGGAGGTCAGGATGCCGTAGGGCGGCCGGTACCAGCGGGGGCGACGGCCCGTCAGGGTGTGGATCGCGCCGGCCGTACGGAGCAGGCCGCGCCGGTCGGCCGCCGGGGCGGGCAGCCAGGGGCGCTCGTGTCCCCAGCCGTGCACCCCCAGTTCGTGTCCCCGGCCGACGGTCTCGGCCACCAGGGAGGGATGCCGTACGACGCCGTCCCCCAGGACGAAGAAGGTCGCCCGCACCCCGAGCTCGTCCAGGGCGTCGAGGAAGAGCGGGGTGGACAGCGGATCCGGTCCGTCGTCGAAGGTCAGGGCCACGTGGTCGGGGCGGCCGACACCGGCCAGACGGGGGAAGCAGGCACGGCGCACCGAGGGCAGCCAGGTGGCGGCCGGGGAGATGTGCGCCGCGGCGCAGGCGAGTGCGGGAACCAGCACCGCCGCCGTGGTCCTGACGGCCGACGGGCCCGGGGACGCGTTCACAGATCGTGCTCCTCACGGTCGGTGGGTCCGCCGGTGTCCGGGCCGCCCCGGTGACGGGGGCCGGCGGCCGGCGCCCCCTCCCGCTCCCGTGTCCCAGCTTCCGGCCGCGGGGATGGCCCGCGCCAGTCCGACACTGCCGGCGCCCATCAGCAGCACGCCGATCAGCGCGGGCACCAGGCGGGCGCCCAGCGCGATCCGCTCGCCGAACAGCACCCACCCCAGGGCCACGCTCGTCAGGGCGTCGCCCAGGGTCAGGGCGGGCTGGGAGGCGGCCAGCGTCCCGGCCCGCAACGCGTACTGGAGCAGCAGGAAGGCCGCGGCTCCGACGACGATCGTCGCGTACGCGGGCCAGGTCGACACCAGGGCGCCGAGCCCTTGTGCGAACGCTCCGGTGGTCTCCTTCAGCAGCGCCGCGGTCGCGGCGAAGCACACGGCCGACGCCAGTCCCAGCAGGGCGGCGCGCGGAGCTCCCCGCACCGCGCGGGCGGTCAGCGCCAGACCGGTCGTGACCACCGCGACCGCCAGTGCGGCCGGCAGCCACCGCCCGGCGTGGGCCGTCATCCGCCCGGCGGTGGGAGCGGCCGCCGTCAGGAACAGCGCGAGCCCGGCGGCCAGAGCGAGGAACGCCAGGCAGGTCCTGGGCGCCGGACGCCGCCGGAAGACCACGGCGCCGACCGCCAGCGTGAAGAGCAGCTCGGTGGCCAGCAGCGGCTGGACGAGGGCCAGACTGCCCAGGCTCAGGGCCCAGGCCTGGAAGACGGTGGACAGGGCGAGCAGGCCGGCGCCGGCCAGCCAGACGGGGCGCCGCAGCACGCGGAGCAGCCACCGCGAGGTCTGCCGCGGCCCGGTGCCACCCTCCGGCTCGTCCGCCGCCGCCCGCCGCTGGAGCACCGAGGCCGAGGCGTTCGACAGCGCGGCGAGCAGGGCGAGGACGACCGTGAGCACCCCTGACCGCCGGTCACCCGAAGACGGAGGACAAGCGCCGGAACAGGGCCGGTGCGGCTCCGTGCACCCGAGCCGGAAGACGCAGCCAACCCGGGACGTAGATCTCGTCCCGCCCCCGGGAGACCGCCGTCCACACGGCGTCCGCGACCCGCTCGGGCGGAACCGGCCGGGGCGCGGAGCGGCGGTAGGGGGCCCCTCGCCGTTCGAAGAAGGGCGTGTCGACGACGCCCGGCACCACGTGGCTGAGCCCGACCCCCGTGCCGCGCAGCTCGTACCGCAAGGCCTCGGAGAACACGCCCAGCGCCCCCTTCGCCGCCGAGTACACGGCCTCCGCCCGTACCCCGACCACGCCCGCCAGGGAGCCGACCAGCACGACGCGCCCACGGCCCTCACGCACCATGTGGGGCACGACCTGCCGCACCAGACGCAGCGTGGCCAGCAGGTCCGTCTCGATGACCTCCTCCAGGGCCGAGGCGGGCATCGTGACGAAGTCCCCGGCCCAGCCGATGCCGGCGCCGGCCACCAGCACGTCCACGCGCCCCGCCCGGTCGAGGGCGAAGCCGGTCAGCCGCTTCTCCGCCCCGGGCGTGGTGAGGTCGGCCGGGAGGTACGACGCCCGGGTTCCGCGCGCGACCTCGTGCAGGCGGGCCGCGTCGCGCCCGTTGAGGACGAGGTCCCAGCCTTCGGCCGACAGGCGGCGCGCCACCGCGGCGCCGATCCCGGAGGAAGCGCCGGTCACCACCGCCGTGCGCGCCCGTTCGCCGGGGGCCGGACGCCCGGCCGAGGAGCGCGGCCACGAGCCGCGCACCGGGGTGGACGCGACGTCGCCGGTGCCTACCTGGGGCGCGTGGGACATGGCTGGACCTCTGTGGTGGGAAGGATGCCCGAGGGGTGGCGGGGCGCATCGGCGATCGGACGCAAGGCGATCTCCAAGTGACCTGGACCTGGACCTGGATCTTCTTCGCACAACGTAGCCCAAGTGTCGCATGTGTGTGAATCCGGGCATTCTGCTTCTCGTGCGCACACCACATCCTTCGCCGCGCCAACCCGCGCCGCAGCGTGAGGCGCTGCGGATGCTGATCCTCAGCGCGGGCATGGGCGCCGGTCACGACACCGTCGCGCGCGAGCTCGCCCGTCGCGCCCGCGAACAGGGACACCACGTCCAGATCCTCGACCTGCTGCGGCTGTTGCCGCTCGGGACGGGGACCGTGCTCCGCGTCTCCTACCAGGCGGCGGTGCGGCACTTCCCCTGGCTCTACGCCGGCCTTTACCGCGTGTTCCTGCGCCCCGGACCGGGGCGCCGCCCCAGCGGCGTTCCCCTCGCCCGTCTGGCCGCCGACCGGCTGACGGACGTCGTCCGGCGGACGGGCGCCGACGTGATCGTGCCCGTCTTCCATCTGGCGGCCCAGCTGACGGGTCACCTCAGGGAGCGGAACGGGCTGTCCTGCCCCAGCGTGGTCGTCCTCGTCGACTTCGCCGTCCACCGGCAGTGGCTGCACCCCGGCAACGACCTGTACCTCTGCCTCACCGAGCGGGCCGCGCGGGAGGTGCGCCGGAGCGTCGACGTGCCCGTTCGGGTGACCGGTCCCGTCGTGGCGCCCGATTTCCGCACGCCGGCCGCCGGCAGCGCGCTCTGGCGCCGGCGCTTCGAGGACCACGCTCCCGGACGCCCGCCCGTCCTGCTGTCGGCCGGAGCCTGGGGCGCCGCCGAGGGCATGGAGGCGACCGCACGGCGGCTGGCCTCCGCCGGGTTCCTGCCGGTCGTCCTGTGCGGACGCAACGAACGGCTGCGGGCGCGCACGGCCCGCGTGCCCGGCGCACTGGTCCTCGACTGGGTGACGGACATGCCCGGGCTGATGGGGGCGGTCCGGGTGCTGGTCGACAACGCCGCGGGCCAGACCGCCGTGCAGGCCCTGGCCGCCGGACTGCCGGTGGTGGCTCACCGCCCCCTGCCCGGTCACGGCGAGGCGGGTGTGCGGCACATGGCCCGGTTCGGCGCGTCGATCCACGCGCCCGACGGCGCGGCCCTGCTGCGCGCGGTCGAGCGGCTGTCGCGGGACGGCGCCGAGCGGGACCGCCTCGTCGCACGGGGCCGTGAGCTGTTCCGCGAGGACGCCCTGGTGCGGGTGGTGTCGGCGGCCCGCGCCCTCCCCGCCTGAACGCCCCCTCGCCGGGCGCCCCTTGCGCGTCGGTCAAGGACACGCCCGGACCGGCGACCGGCGACCGGAGCCCGAACCGCCCGGCCCGGCCTTCGCACCGCCCGGCCCGCCCCAAGAATGCTCGGCCTTCGCACCGCCCGGCCCGCCCCAGGAGTGCCCGGCCTCCGAATCGCCAGGCCCACCCCCGGCGGACCCGGCCCGGGACACGGCGCGGGGGCCGGTCCGCCCTGCGGCGGTCCGGCCCCCGGCACCGGGAACCACGGCGGTCAGCCGCGCTTGCGGCGCACGACCATCCAGACGAGGGCGGCACCGGCACCGGCCATGACGGCGGTGCGGTAGCGGCCCACGAGCATCGCGGTGCGCACCGCGGTGACCGCCTGGGTGGCGCCCGTGCGCACCGGGGCGGGCACGGACTGGCCCACCTTGCCGGTGACGTCGGCCGCACGGTTCTTCAGCTCGCCCGCGCGGGCGGAGATCTGCGGCGCGACCTCGGCGGCCTTCTCCCGCGCCTTGGCCGTGGTGCCCGAGAGGACGGCCGTGGCGCGCGCGGTCGACGCCTGGGCCGTGCGGCCCAGCTTCTTCCCGCTCTCACCGGCCTGCCCGCCCAGGCCCTTGAGCCCGGAAGTGAGACGTTCCTTCTGCTGCAACCTGCTCACGAGCGGCACTCCGATCCATGTGGGTGGGTGATCCGGGGAGACCGGCGGCCGCAACCGACGGCACCCCCTTCCTCCCCTGATGGCCGCGATCGCCGTCCTCACACCCGTCAGGACCGGACACGTCCGCTCAGTACCGCGGCAGCGCGGGCGCCCTGCGGTGGGCGAGCACGTCCGCGCGCGCCGCCATGAGCTGCGCGCCGAACTCGTCGTTCAGCAGGTAGAACTCGCCCCTGGCGGACTGCTCGAAGAAGATCCGGGCCGCCTCCAGCGGGTCCATGGCGGTGGCGTTCAGCTGCAGCATCTGGGCCCGGTGACCCTCCGCCGCGGCGACGTCGCCACCGTCCTCGGCGCCGCCCGCCGCCTGGAAGATGTTGGACGCGACGGCCCCGGGCAGCACCGCCTGGACGTGCACGTGGTCCCCGTGGCCCGCCGCCTGGACCTCCAGGTGCAGGCACTCGGTCAGCGCCAGCACCGCGTGCTTGCTGACGATGTAGGGCGCCTGCAGCGGCGCGGCGCCCACACCGCCGACCGAGGAGAGGTTCCAGACCCACGACCGGCCGGGCTCGGCCAGCAGATGGGGCAGGAAGGCGCGGACACCGTGGAAGGCCCCGTCCACGTTGACGGACATGACGCGCCGCCAGTTCTCGACCGGGGTGTC
The DNA here is from genome assembly GCF_003112515.1 of Streptomyces fragilis. Classification (GTDB taxonomy): domain Bacteria; phylum Actinomycetota; class Actinomycetes; order Streptomycetales; family Streptomycetaceae; genus Streptomyces; species Streptomyces fragilis. The sequence continues at coordinate 1,536,015 of NZ_BEVZ01000002.1, forward strand.
CCACAGGTAGCCGAACTGCTCGACGCCCGCGTTGTTGACCAGCAGCCGCACCGGGCCCGCCTCCGCCAGCGTCCGCTCCGCCAGCCGGGCGACCGCGTCGGCGTCCCGGACGTCGCACGCGACGTCGATCGCCCGGGCCCCGCCCGCCACCAGCTCCTCACGCAGCGCGGCCACGGCGCCCGCGTCGACGTCGGCCAGGACCACGGTCATCCCCAGCTCGGTGGCGGCGTAGCGGGCCAGCCCCGCGCCGATCCCCGAACCGGCCCCCGTGATCACGGCCACCCCGCCGCCGAACAGCTCCTGAGCGCTCATGCTTCCTCCCCTTCTCCGGTGTTCCGGTTCTCCGGTGTTCCGGATCCCCGGTCTCCGCCCGCCCGCGTCCGGCGGACCCCGAGTCCACCACGGCCACCTCGGCCACCTCGGCGCGGGCGAGCACGCGCCCGAACTGTAGATCATGGAAATCAGCCGTCCGCCGGACGGGTGAACCCGGGGCGCGGCCGGGCTGCTCCGGGTGCGGCCGGGTAGTCGGCTCCGCGTGCAGACCTTCCTCCCGTACCGGGACTTCCGGCGGTCCGCGCTGGTGCTCGACCGGCGCCGGCTCGGCAAGCAGCGGGTCGAGGCCCTCCAGGTCTTCCGGGCCCTGACGGTGCCCGGCTACGGCTGGCAGAGCCACCCCGCGGTGCGCATGTGGGCGGGCTACGAGGAGGCCCTGGTCCGCTACGGGCTCGAGGTCTGCCGGGTCTGGCAGGAGCAGGGCCGGCCCGACACCTGCGCCGACTCCCTGACCGCCGAGTACGCCGCGTTCCGCCCCGACGCCCCGCAGGCCCGGGTCCAGAAGGCGCTCGCCGAGGCGGCCGAACTCCCGCCCTGGCTGGGCAACGCGGCGTTCCACCGCAGTCATCGCTCGGCACTGCTGCGCAAGGACCCGCAGGAGTACGCGGAGCGCTTCCCCGGCGTCCCCGACGACATCCCGTACCTGTGGCCCGGATCCGACCGCGACCCGAAGCGGAATGGATCAACAGGCCCTTGACAAACGGGTGTTGACGCCGTCGCGAGTCCAACCACCGCTCGGTGCGATCTTGTTGTGATGTGCGCTACCCGGCTGCTACGTCCTCGTATGCCCTGAGGTGGGGGCCTTGTGGAGATAGTTGGCACCTCCATCTACTGCTAGGGTGACAGCTCCCTCACAGGTTGACGGTGCGTCAAGCGGAATGTGCCGTGCGGCCGCAGGACCGCTGTCAGGAACGCGACGTGAAGAGAGTCCGATGACGTCTTTGCTCCGGGATCCACTCCTGTGGATCCTGCTGGTGGTGCTCGGAGCCGCCGTCGCCGCGGTCACCCGGGCGCGGCGGACCAACATGGCGCTCCGCGTCCAGGAGGACGCCCTCCGGCGGGAGCTCGGGGCGGAGAAGGCCGGGCGGGCGCTGCTGCGCGAGGAGACCGCCGCGCTCGAACAGCGTCACCGCGAGGCGCTCGCCGAGGTCCGCCAGGAGGCCGAGGAGGAGACCAAGGCCGTCCTCAAGGCCGCGATGCGCACCCTGCAGGTGCTGGCCGACGAGCAGCAGCTGATCATCGACCGCACGCAGAAGAACTACGGGGACGACCCGGGCGTGGTGGCCGACCTGATGGAGATCGACCACGCCAACAGCCAGTTCAACCGCCGCGCCCAGGGCATCGCGGTGCTCTGCGGCGGCTGGCTGGGACGCCGTGAGCACCCGGCCTCCGTCTTCGACGTGGCGCGCAGCGCCCAGGGCCGCATCCGCCACTTCGACCGGGTGGAGATCAACGCCCAGGTGAACGTCACGGTCGTCAGCAGGGCCGTCGAGCCCCTGGCGGTGGTGCTCGCCGAGCTGCTGGCCAACGCCACCAACTACAGCGCCCCCGAGATGCCGGTCGTGGTCGGCATCCAGGCGGTGCCCAACGGGGTCTGCCTGATCGTCGACGACTACGGCGTCGGCATGAGCCAGGAGGAGAAGGACCGTGCCGCCGCACTGCTCTCCCCGCAGGGGCCGGTGGACCTGCTCGCGCTGGGCAACCCGCCGAAATTCGGCTTCGCCGTCTCCGGGGTGCTCGCCGCCCGCTACGGCTTCCGCGTCTCCGTCGACACGCCCTCCCCGTACGGCGGGGTGCGCGCGGTCGTCCTGCTGCCGGGGGACCTCCTGACCGCCGACGCGGACGCCGACGCCCCGGCCGGCCGGGCCGGCGCGGGAGCCCCGGCGGCCGGCGCACGGATCCGCGACCTCGCCCCCGCCGCCCCCGCCGTCGTCCCGACCGCGGCCACCCGCGCGGTGGGCACCACCGCCGGAGGACTGCCCAAGCGGCGCCGCGTCGCGGCGGAGCGGACGCCGGCGCGCACGCCCCGGCCCGACTCCGGCGGGCCCGAGCTGCCGGAGCGGCACGACCACCCGGCCGGCGACGACAGCGAGACCACCGCCTCACGGCTCGGGGCCTTCGCCCGGGGCACCGCGCGCGGACGGGACACGACCATCTCGGAAGGATCGGAAGAGCAGTGAACGACCAGCTTTCCTGGGTGCTGGACGACGTGCTGACGGTACGCGGGGCCCGGCACGCGATCCTCGTCTCCGCCGACGGACTCCTGATGGAACGGTCGGCCGGCATCGAGCGGGACGACGCGGAGAAGAACGCGGCAGCCATGAGCAGCATGCAGTCCCTCAGCCGCGCCGTCGCGCCCTTCGTCGGCGGCGGCGACGGGACCTGGAAGCAGACGCTGATCGAGTACGACGGCGGCTGGATCTTCCTCATCGCGGCCGGCAGCGGCGCCTACCTCGCCGCCTCCGCCGCGCTCGACGTGGACATGGAGACCATGTCCTTCCGGATGCAGAAGCAGGTCGCCGCCCTGGGGAAGGCCATGACCTCGCCGGTGCGCCACGACGCCGGTGCCGACGCATGACGAGGCCCTCCGAGGACGACCTGGTGACCGGTGACTTCGTCCGGTCCTACGTCATCACCGGTGGGCGGCGGCTGCCGTCCCCGACGGACCTGTCGCTCCACACGCTGGTCACCCTGGCGCCCGACCGGGAGCCGCCCCGGCGGGCCAGCCCCGAGGTCCGCGCCATCTGGGACATCTGCGCGGGCGGCTACCTCTCCGTGGCGGAGGTGGCCGCCCACCTGGGCCTGCCGACCGCCGTCGCCCGGCTGCTGCTGACCGATCTCGCCGAACAAGGGCATCTGCTGCGCCGTGCCGCACCGCCGCCGGCCCAAGCCGTTGACCGAGGGACCCTCGAAGAGGTGCTGCATGGACTCCACGCGCTTTTCGGCTGACCGGCCGGCCGCGACGTACCTCCCGGCCGGTGTCCGGAGAGCCGTCAAGATCGTCGTCGTGGGGCACTTCGGTGTCGGCAAGACGACCTTCATCGGCAGCCTCTCCGAGATCGAACCGCTGCGCACCGAGGAGAGGATGACCGCGGCCTCGGCCCCCGTCGACGACCTCAGCGGGGCGGGCTCCAAGGAGACCACCACCGTCGCCCTGGACTTCGGCCGCATCACCCTCAGCGACGAACTGGTCCTCTACCTGTTCGGCACCCCCGGCCAGCAGCGGTTCGTGCAGCTGTGGGAGGACATGACGGTCGGCGCCCTGGGAGCGCTCCTGCTGGTCGATCCGGCGCGACTGGAGGCCACCTTCCCGGTCATCGACCTGGTGGAGAGCTTCGGCCTGGAGTACGCGGTCGCGGTCAACAGCTTCGACCCGTCGGTCCGTTACGAGGCGAGCGAGATCAGGGAGGCGCTCGACCTGCTCCCCGACACGCCCGTCGTCCACTGCGACGCCCGGGACGTCGCCTCCTCCGCCGAGGCGCTCATGGAACTCGTCCGACACCTGCTCAGCCGCACGGGCTGAGCGGGAGCACCCGTTCTTCCCCGTCCCGCCCCAGGTCCGGTCCGCGAGGACGCCGGGCCGCCGAAGGAACGCAACCCATGGACTTCACGCCCGCCGCCGACGGCGGCACCACCGCCCGCTGCCCCATGCACGGCGCGGACTTCGCGGCCGCCCCGCACGACGTCTACGACCGGCTGCGCGCCACCGGCCCGGCCGGACCGGTGGAACTCGCCCCCGGGGTGGAGGCCACCCTGGTCGTCGGCCACGAGGCGGCGCTGCGGGTGCTGCAGAACGACACGCTCTTCGCCCGCGACTCCCGCCGCTGGGGCGCCCTGCGCGAGGGGCGGATCGCCCTGGACAGTCCCGTGCTGCCGATGATGATGTTCCGGCCCAACTGCCTGTTCACCGACGGGGCGGAGCACCTGCGGCTGCGCAAGGCGGTCACCGACAGCCTCGACGCGATCGACGTCCGGCAACTGGCGCGCGACGTCCGGCAGATGGGCGACTTCCTGATCGACCGCTTCAGCGAGCGCGGCCGCGCCGACCTGATCGACGAGTACGCCAAGGTGCTGCCGCTGCTGGTCTTCAACAAGCTGTTCGGCTGCTCCGCGGACATCGGCGACCGGCTCACCACGTCGATGGCGGCCATCTTCGAGGGCCGGGACGCGATCCGCGCCGACCAGGAACTGACGGCGTGCCTGATGGAGCTGGTGGCGCTCAAGCGCCGCGAACCGGGCGACGACCTCACCAGCCGCCTGGTGCGGCACCCGGCGGGGCTCACCGACACCGAGCTCAAGGACCAGCTGGTGATGCTGATGGGCGCCGGGGTCGAGCCCGAACGCAACCTCATCGGCAACACCGTGCTGCTGATGCTCTCCCCGCAGGGCTCCGGCCTGCTGATCGAGGAGGCGATGGAACACGTCCTGTGGGACAACCCGCCCATCGCCAACTACGCCACCCACTTCCCCAAGCAGGACGTCGACCTGGCCGGCGTCCGTCTCGCGGCGGACAGCCCGGTGGTCATCAGCTTCGCCGGGGCGAACGCGGACCCCTCGCTCCACCACGCCCGCCGCTCCCGCAGCCAGGGCGCCCACCTGTCCTGGGGAGCGGGCCCGCACAAGTGTCCGGCCTCCTCGCCGGCCCAGGTGATCGCCCTCACCGCGGTGGAGAAGCTCTTCAACGAGCTGGACGACCTGGCCCTGGAAGTGCCCGCCGAGCAGCTCGCCTGGCGGCAGGGGCCCTTCCACCGCGCGCTCGCGGCGCTCCCGGTGCGCTTCGCCCCGTCCCCGGCCGGTCGGGTGGCCGCCGCGACCGGACGCCACCCGCTGCCGCCCGCCGCCCCCGAACAGGCGCCCCGGGCCGTCGGCGAACCGGCCGGACAGCCCGCCGCACCGGCCCGCAGGAAGGGGTTCTGGGGCACCTTCCTCGACGTCTTCCGCCTCTGAGACCCGCCGGCTCCGCCCGTGGGCAGCAGCAACGAGTGAGGAGAGAAGGTTGAGCACAGCCGCCGGTCCCGCCGTCGGCAGCCCGGCAGGCTGCCCGGCCCACCCGGAAGCGGCCGGACGGCCTCCGAGCGCTCCTCCGCCCTCACCCGCACCGCCGGTCCCGCGCCAGGGGGGCGCGGCACCGGCCGCCGGGCCGCGCCGGCCGGTCGGACGGCGCGAGGTGATCGCCCTGGTCCGCCGCCTGCGGTCACCCGAGGGCCAGCGCGACCCGCTCCCCGTCTACCGGGCCTTCCAGGAACTCGGCGACGTGGTCCCCGCGCCCTGGGGCGGACACTTCGTCACCGGGTTCGACCTGGCCGACCAGGTGCTGCGCGGCCGCGGCTGGCTCGCCCCGGACATCGCGTGGCAGGAACGGCAGCCGGACCCCGCACGCTGGCACGCGCCCGCCACCCGGGAGATGAGCCGCACCCTCTCCCGGCTGAACGCGCCCGAGCACACCCTCCAGCGCCGGTCCCTGGGCAACCCCTTCGGCCGCGGCGCCCTGGAGGCCGTGCGGCCCGCCGTCGAGGAACACGTCCGGACCCTGCTCGACCGGCTCGACCGCGAGCTGCGGGCGCACGGCAGGGCCGACTTCGCGGCGGTCGTCGCCGACCGTCTGCCGATCCGGACCGTCGGCGGATGGCTCGGCCTCCCGGAGCGGGACCACGACCGGATCCTCGGCTTCACCCACCGTCAGGTCTTCGCCCAGGAGCTGCTGCCCACCCGGAGCGAACTCGCCGTCTCCGAGGCCGCGACCCTGGAGATGCGGGCGTACTTCTCCGCACTGATCGAGCACCGCCGCGCCCACCTCGGCCAGGACGTGCTCTCCGACTGGATCCGGTTCTGGGACGAGCAGCACGCGGACGACCGTGACGCCGCCGACCAGGCGCTCTACCACCTGACGATGTTCGTCACCATCGCCTCCCTGGAGACCACCGCGACGCTGCTGTCGACCGTGGTCCGCCTGCTGCTCGCCGACCCCGCACGGTGGCGCCAACTGCGGGAGAACCCCCGACACGTCGACGACGCCGTCGAGGAGGCCCTGCGGTACGACCCGCCGATCTGGCTGAACAGCCGCATCGCCGCCGAGGACACCGTCCTCGGGGGAGTGCCCGTCGCCAAGGACGGCATGGTGCACGTGCTCTTCGGGGCCGCCCACCACGACCCGCGGCGCAATCCCGACCCCGGCACCTTCGACGTCCTGCGCCGCGGCGCGCACCTCGCCTTCGGCGGCGGCGTGCACTACTGCCTCGGCGCGGGGCTGGCCCGGCTGGAGGCCGGAGCACTGCTCACCGGCCTGCTGGAACGTTTCCCCACCCTGCGGTCGGCCGGCGAGGGGCCCGTGTACGCGCCCCGGCTGGTCTTCCGCCGCATCACCTCCCTGGAAGTGACCACATGACGGCCGTCGACCTGTACAAGACCCTGCGCGTGCGGCGCGACACGGACGTGCTGCACGTCGAACTGAACCTGCCGGAGCGCGGCAACGCCGTCTGCGAGGCCATGCTGGACGACCTGCTGGAGGTGTTCCGGCGGCAGGAGCCCTCGGTGCGGGTGGTCGTGCTCTCCGGCGCCGGCGAGGACTTCTGCCTCGGCGGCGACCGCACGGAGTTCGAGGAGCAGTTGCGGCAGGACCCCGACGGGACGGGGATACGGGTCAGCGGGGACAAGGCGCGCCGGGTGTGCGCGGCCCTGTCCCGCAACCCGGCGGTCACGGTCGCCAAGGTGCGAGGGCGGGCGGTCGGCGCGGGGTTCGCCCTCGCCCTCGCCTGCGACCTGCGGATCGGGGCGGAGAACGCCGTCTTCCGGCTGCCGGAGGCGGCGCTGGGGCTGCCGGTCGCCTGGGGCGGCCTGCTGCCCAGGCTGCTCGACGAGGTCGGGACGGCCCGGGTGCGCGACATGGTGCTGACCGGACGGCCGGTGGGGGCGGAGGAGGCCCTGCGGTGGTCCGTCCTCCAGCGGGTCGAGCCGGAGAGCGAACTCGACGCCGCCCTCGAGGCGTGGGTGCGGCCGGTGCTGCGGCGGCCGCGGGGCGGGCTGAGGATGACCAAGGCCCTGCTCGAGGCGCACGGGACGGCCACGCGGATGGCCGACGCGTCCGTGCTGGACGGCGAACTGATGGCCGCGGCCCTCGTCGCCGCGCGGAGCGGCGGGCGCTGACCGCGGCCACAAGGGCCAAGGCCCTCGGCGCCGGTCCGGCCCGGTCCGGTCCGGTCCCCGCCGCGGTCAGCGGTCGCGGCGCGCCACGGAGGTGCTTCAGCGGTTGCGGCGCGCGATGGAGGTGCTGAGGGCGGTCGCGAAGAGGCACCAGCCCGCGTACGGGACCAGTGCCGCGGCGGCCTTCCGGTCGCTGCGCGCCACACGGCGGATCAGCTGGAGGTTGCTCACGTCCAGCAGCACTGCGCCCCACACACCGTCGGCCGGGCTGCGCCGGCCGAAGAACAACCAGGTCCAGGACGCGTTCAGCGCCAGATTCGCACCGAGGCGGGCTGCCAGGGCCCGTCGTTCGCGGCCACGCGCGCGGCTCAGCGCGCGACCGGCGCTCCACGCGATCGTGGCGTACAGCGGGGTCCACACCGCCGGGAAGGCCGCCGCCGGCGGCTGCCAGGACGGCTTGTCCAGCGTGGCGTACCAGTCGTCGGAGGAACCCGCGGCCCGCGCTCCCACCCAGGCGCTCAGCGCCACAGCGGTGCTCGCGGCCAGGTAGGGCCGGCGGTCGGTCGTGGCGCTCCGGGCGCCCTGGTGCACGTCGCTCATCCGTGCCGGGTACCCCTTCGGCGCGAAACGTGACCGGACGCGGCGCGGACGCGTGCCGACCGCTGTGACGGACGTCCCGCCGCGGCGGGCGCACGGGCCAGGTGTGTGCGGGGACGGACCGGTAACGCGTAGGGAATGAACGAGGAACAGCCCAGACTTCCCGCCCGTCAGGCCACCGGCTCGCCGGGTGCTCCGGAGCGCTGGCCTGGCTCTTTCGGGACACCGCCGCGCGCCGCGGCGACCGCCCGCGCGCTCGAGCCGCGCCGGGACGGTGAGGGCAGCCTGGCCCACGTGGTGGAGACCCTCCTCGACAAGGGCCTGGTGCTCAACGCCGACATCATGGTCTCGGTGGCCGGCGTCGAACTCCTCGGCATCCGGCTGCGTGCCGCGCTCGCCTCCTTCGAGACGGCCTCCCGGTACGGCCTGGAGTTCCCCGCCGGAACCGACACCGACACCGCCGCGTGGCGCGAGGCCAAGGAGGAGAAGGAGGCCTGCCCGCAGTGCGACAAGAAGGTGCCCACCAAACAGCTGCTGGAGGACTGGTGCCCCTGGTGCGGCTGGCGCAGCGCCCAGGCGCTCGCGGCCGCCGAACGGGGCGGCGGGCCCGCCGCGCAGCTTGAGCGGACCGACGAGCCCGCCACGTCCGGCCGGCCGGACGAGGCCGGGGATCCGGACAAGGACGAGGAACCGGCGAAGTCGAAGAAGCCGGACAAGGCCGGGGAGCCGGACAAGGCCGAGGACGCGGACGACTCCGACGAGCCGGAGAAGCCGGCGCGGCGCACCCGCACCACGCGCCGTACCCGCACCACCGGAACGCGCCGCACCACCGGGACGCGCCGCACCGCACGGAAGGAGGAGGAGACCGAGTGACCGAGCCGCGGCCCGCGATGAAGCCGACCCGCGACCCCAGGGTCACCCTCGACGACCTGGTCGAGGTGCTGCTGAACAAGGGCGCCGTGCTCCACCTCGACCTCATCGTCGCGGTCGCGGACATCCCCCTCATCGGCGTCAGCCTGCGCGCCGCCATCGCCGGCATGGAGACCATGCTCGAGTACGGCATGCTCCGGCAGTGGGACGAGTCCACCCGCGCCTGGGCGGAACGCTCCGCCGGGCGGCGCGAACTCGACCTGCGCGCGGGGGAGAGCCTGGTGACCCGGATGCCCGGCGGCCACCTGCTCGAGGAGGGCGTGTACACCGGATGGCGCCCCGGCGGCGTCCACCTCACCGACCAGCGGCTGGTGGTGCTGCGCCGCGACCCCCGGGAGGTCCTCTTCGAGGCCGGGGTCCGCGACCTGCGCACCGTCCAGCTGGAGACGGAGACCAGCGTCGGCGGCGAGCGGCGCACCCGGCTGCGGGTGGCCACCCTCGACGGTCGCACCGCCCTGCTCTCGGCCGCCGACCCGCACGGTCTGCACGAGGCGCTGACCCACCTCAACCCCGGCCTGACCGCACTGCCCGCCGCCCCCGAGGCCGCGCCCGCGGACGAGGTGGAGGAGCATCTCTGGTATCAGGAGCCGCGCCGCAGCGGCCCGTTGTGGCGGGGCGGCAAGGGCAGGCTCGGCCCCACCGGGCTGATGTGGAAGTCGCCGCTGGACGCCCGCCCGGCCCTGGTCGTGCCGCCCGGCGAAATCCTCGGCGCGCACATCGAGCCCGGCCGCAGCCCCGCCGGCGACGGACTGGTCATCGTGCTGGAGACGGTGTCCCAGGGGAGGGTCACCCTGGCCGCCGAACAGCCCCGGCGGTGGGCCGACGCCCTGGCCGCGACGGCCGCCCCCGACGTGCCGCTCGCCCCGGACCGGCCGGACACCCCGGCCCCCGTGGCGTGACGGCGAGCACCGCAGGACAAGGAGACGACAACCCATGGCTCTCACGGTCGACGAGAAGAGTCTCAAGCACGGCGTCCTCGCCCTGGTGCTCACCCTGGTCGAGGTGATCCAGGAGGCGCTGGAACGCCAGGCGCTGCGCCGGATGGAAGGCGGGGACCTCACCGAGGAGGAGCTCGAACGCCTCGGCGACGCCCTGCTCGAACTGGACGAGGCGCTGGAGGAGATCAAGGAGGACCACGGCATCACCACCTCCGTGGCCGATCTCCACCGCGGACTGGACGAGGTGGTGGACGACGTGGTGGACAAGCTGGTCAACCCGGCGCGCTGGGCGGAGGAGGCGGGCCGATGAACGACCGCGCCCTCTACGTCTACGCCCTCCTGCCCGACGCCTCCGGCGACCCGGCCGAAGGCGTGACAGGACTCGACGACCGCCCGCTGCGCGTCCTGCGCGCCCCCGGGACGGGGATCGCGGCCCTGGTGCACGACGGCCCGGCCGAGCCCTACGAGGGAGGCGACGAGACGGTGCGCCGCTGGGTGGTCGAACAGGACCGCGCGGTGGTCACCGTCTGGGAACGCACCGGCGCCGTGCTGCCCATGACCTTCAACGTGCTGGTCGCGCCGGACGCGGAGACCGACGCCGAGGAGCGGCTGCGCGCCTGGCTCGGCGAGCGGGCGGAGGAACTCGGCGCCCGCCTGCGGGAACTGGACGGCCGCGCCGAACTGCGCGTCGAGCTCACGGTGGACCGCGAGGCGGCCACCGGGGACGACGAGCGGGCCCGCGCGCTGGAGGCCGAGATGGCCGACCGCTCGCCCGGCATGCGCCGGCTGCTCGCCAAGAAACTGGAGGGCCTGCGCAAGGAGGCGTCCGAGCGGCTGGCGGACGGCATCCACGCCGACGTCCGCCGCCGCCTCGCCGCGGTGGTCGAGGACATCCGGGACCGCACCCGCAGCGTCCGCGACCCCCGCGAGGCGGAAGTGATGTCGGCGGCCCTGCTGGTGCCCGCGGACGAGATCGAGACCGTCGGCACCGTGCTGGCCGACGTCCAGGACAGCCACCCCGCGGTGCGGGTCCGTTTCCTGGGCCCCTGGCCGCCGTACTCCTTCACCGAACTGGCCGCCGGCCCCGGCGCCGCGGAGGACGTGACGCCGGCGGGATAGCGTGCCGGGCATGAGCGACGCCCCGTCCCCCCACCCTGCCCCGTCCCCCCGCCCCACCCCGTCCGTCCCCGCCCGTGCCCGCGAACTCGGCCTGGCTGCGGGGCCGTTCCCCACCGGTCCGCACAACGCGATCACCGACGTGGCCGGAGTGCGGGTGGGGCACAGCACGCTGTGGGAGCCGCCCCGGGTGCACAGCGGCGTCACGGCGGTCGTGCCCGACGGGGTCGGACCGGAACACCCGCTGCCCGCCGGGCTGTTCGCGGGCAACGGCTACGGCAAGCTGATCGGCGCGACGCAGATCGCCGAACTGGGGGCGATCGAGACCCCGGTGCTGCTCACCTCGACGCTGTCCGCGTTCCGGGTCGCCGACGCGCTGGTCGGGTGGGTGCTGGAGCAGCCCGGCCGTGAACGGGTGCGCAGCCTCAACCCGGTGGTGGGGGAGTGCAACGACGGACTGCTCTCGGACATCCGCTCCCGCCCGGTGCGCGAGGAGCACGTACGGGCCGCGCTGGACGGGGCGGCCGGCGGGCCGGTGGCCGAGGGATGCGTCGGCGCCGGCACGGGCACCACGGCGCTGGGCTTCAAGGCGGGCGTCGGCACGTCCTCCCGCCTGGTGCCCGTGGCCGGGCGGGACGCCGTGGTGGGCGTCCTGGTCCAGGCGAACTTCGGGGGCACGCTGCGGGTGGCGGGCCGTGAGGTGACGCCCGCGGACGTCGGCGTGCCGGCCCGGCCCCCGGAGCCGGACACGGGCTCGTGCATGGTGGTGACCGCCACCGACGCGCCGCTGGACGCCCGTCAACTGGCCCGCGTGGCGCGCCGGTCGGTGTACGCCCTGGGGCGGGTGGGCGCGTCCTTCGCCCACGGCAGCGGCGACTACGGCATCGCGTTCGGCACGCGCACGCCGCGAGCGCCGGTGCCGGACGACGCACTCGACCCGCTGTTCCGGGCGGTGCTCGACGCCGTCGAGGAAGCGGTGCTCAACTCGCTGCTGGCCGCGAGGACCACCCGCGGCGTCCGCGGCGACCTGATGCACCCCCTGCCGGGGAAGGCGCTGCGGACCTATCTGGACGGGCCCCGCCGGTAGCTGGACGGGCCCCGCCGGACGCCGGAGTGACCCCTTCGAGGCATTGCGGGCGGGCATCGGGTCGGCTTGACTGGGCGGCGCGCGGCCCGACCCGTCGCGCGGCCGGGGGAGGGCACCCATGAAGAACACCACAGCACGGCGGCACGCCTTACCGGGCCGGAGCAGGCGCCGGGCCGGACTCGCCGCCCTGGTCGGCATCCTGCTGCTGGTCGGCGCGGGCACCGGGCTCGGCTTCGGCGCCGGGAGCGGCCGCGACGGCTCCGCCGCCGCGGCGGCGCGCGACCCGCTGCCCTTCGACCTGCCGTCCACCGAGCGGCTGCGCTCGAGCGACCGGCTGGTGTTCGCGCACTACTTCACGCCCTACCCGCTCTCCCTGGACAACCGCCCCGCCGACGAGGACTACTACGCGCGCAACTACCTCACCGCCGACGGAGAGAGCGGCAAGCACGCCGCGTACGGAGGCCTGCTGCGCGACCGGCCGCTCCCGGTCGAACCGGCCTCGGGCGACTGGCGGTCGGCGCACTACCGCCAAGAGGTCCGCACCGCCGTGGCCGCGGGGATCGACGGCTTCAGCGTCGACCTGCTCTCCCTGGAAGGCCCCAACTGGGAACGCGTCCAGCTGCTGATGCGGGCCGCCCGTGAGGAGGACCCGGGCTTCCGCATCATGCTGATGCCGGACATGAAGTCCCTCGACGCCGACCCGGCCACCCTCGCCCGGGCCCTCGCCGAGCTCGGCGCCTCGCCCAACGCGCACCGGCTCGACGACGGACGGCTCGTGGTGTCCCCGTTCAAGGCGGAGGAGAAGCCGGCCGGCTGGTGGCGCGAGGTGCTGGACACCCTGCGCGCCCGGCACGGCGTGCGCACCGCGTTCGTCCCCGTCTTCCTCGACCTGACCTCGCACGCCGCCGAGTTCGCCCCCCTCTCGTACGGCTTCTCCACCTGGGGCAGCCGCAGCCACAGCACCCTCGGGCACTACTCCGAGCACGCGGAACTGGCCCGCGAGCACGGCAAGCTCTGGATGCAGCCGGTGGCGGTGCAGGACGCCCGGCCCAACCAAGGCGTGTACGACGAGGCGGGCAACACCGCGACACTGCGCGGGAGCTGGAACCACGCCATCGAGGACGGCGCCGACTGGGTGCAGCTGACCACCTGGAACGACTACTCGGAGAGCACCCAGTTCGCCCCCTCGCTGCACAACGGGCACACCTACCTGGACGTGAGCTCCTACTACCTCGCCCGGTTCAAGACCGGCTCGTGGCCGCGCGTCGTCCGCGACACGGTCTACCTCACGCACCGCGTCCAGCCGCACGGCGCCCGGGGCGCGGGCCGGGCGGAACCCATGCGGCTGCGCCCCGGCTCGGCCCCCGCCCGTGACACCGTGGAGGTGCTCACCTTCCTGGCCGGGCCCGGGGCGGTGGACGTCACGGTCGGCGACCTGCACGAGCGGTTCACCGTCGCGGCGGGCGTCCGGGCGGAGCTGCTGCCGCTGCGGCCCGGGCGCACCACCGCGGAGGTCACCCGTGGCGGAAGGGCCACCACCGAGGCCGTCACCCGGTTCGCCGTCACCACCGCACCCGAGGTCCAGGACCTGCAGTACTACGGGGTCACCGGCGGGCGCCCGGCCGAACAGCCCTGAGCCCCGGCCGGTGACCGCCACCACCTAGAGAAATAATCATTTTGCCTAAAGGTATTAGGCGGCCTAGCCTCGGTGGCGTGCGACAGATATCCGAAACCGACATCCGCAACAGCTTCGTGAACTGCTCCAAGGGCGAGGCCAAGCGCCTCGGGCTGCCCAGGGACCTGGCGGAGAGGCCCTGGGAGGACCTGGACTTCCTCGGCTGGCGGGATCCGGGCGCCCCCGACCGCGCCTACCTGGTCACCGAGCGGGAGGACGGCGGGCTGCTGGGTCTGTCCCTGCGGGCGGTCACCGCGGGAGCCGCGCGCGGCTTCACCGCCCGTTCCCTGTGCTCGCTGTGCCTGACCACCCACGTCCGCGGGGACGTCGTGCTGATGTCCGCCCGCCGCACCGGTGAGGCCGGGAGGCAGGGCAACACCGTCGGCCAGTACCTCTGCGCGGACCTCGCCTGCTCGCTGTACCTGCGCGGCCTGAAGGAGAGCGCGGCCGGGCGCGGCTTCGACGAGAGCCTGGGGCTGGAGGGCAAGATCGCCCGGATGCGGGACAACCTCGACGCCTTCCTCCGCATGGTCACCGCCTGACCTCGGTCGGCGGTGCCTGCCGGGCCGGTCGCCCGGCGTGACGGACACTGAGGGGCATGTCCGACATCACCCCGAACGCGCCCCTCACCCGCCGGTTCGCCCCGCGCCCCGAGAGCGTGGGGGAGGCCAGGAGGTTCGTGCGGGAGGTCCTGGGCCGAGCCGCGGGCGAGTGGTGCGAGGACGCCGAGCTCCTGGTGGACGAGCTGGTGAGCAACGCGGTGCTGCACGCCAGGAGCGCGGTCGAGGTCACGATCCGGCCCCGGGAGGACCGGACCGAGGTCAGGGTGAGCGACGAGCGGCCGGGTCTCGGCGTGATGCCGCAGCAGGAGTTCCATCCCTTCACGTCCACCGGGCAGGGACTCGCCCTGGTCCAGCGGCTGGCCACCCGCTACGGCGTGGAGACCGGCGCCGGCCGCAAGACGGTGTGGTTCGAGGTCGGTCCCCCGAGCACGCCGCGGGCGTCCTCCAGCTGGGGGGCCGCCGCCCACGCCCCGGGGCCGCGCAGGACCGTCACCCTGATCGACCTGCCGGGCTCCCTCTACACGGCGTCCACCCGCAACCGGCACGAGCTGCTGCGGGAACTGGCGCTCGCCGCGTGGGGCGGCGACGCCCTCGGCGTCCGCCCCGAGGACCTGGCCGTCGCCAACGACACCCACCACATGATCAGCGTCTGGGTGACCGCCGCGCTCGAACGGCAGCCGCCCTCGGAGGTCGGCACCAGCAGCCTCACCCTGTCGGTGCCGGCCGACGCCTCGCCGTCGGTGCTGATCCTGCGCCAGGTGCTCGACCAGGCGGAGGAGGCCGCCCGCAGCGGACGGATGCTGGCCCGGCCCGCCGTCCCGGCCGTCCGCGCCCTGCGGAACTGGCTCTTCGGCCAGATCGCCGGCCAGCTCGCCGGCGGACACCCGACCGCCTGGACGGTCGTCCCCCGCGTCCCCAAGCCGGGCCCGCTGGAGACGGTGCCGTTCGACCCGGCCCAGGTGCGCGACAGCAGGACCCCGACCGTCGCCGCCGACGAGGAGAACCGGATCGTCGCGGTGAACGCGGCGGCCGCCGGGCTGCTGGGCTGGGAGCCGGACGAACTGGTGGGGCGCAGACTGCTCACGATCATCCCCGAGCACCTGCGGCAGCGGCACAAGGAGGCGTTCACCTCGCTGCTGTTCACCGGACGGGCCCGGATCCTGGGACGGTCCGTCCCGCTGCCCGCCCTGCACCGGGACGGACGGCAGGTGCCCATCCGCCTGGTCGTCCAGACGCAGCACACCGCCGACGGCCGGACCCTGTTCGTGGCCCACCTCATCCCGAGGGCCGGCGAGGCAGCCCCAGGCGCGCGCGACCGGGCCGCGGAGGAGCCGGAGGCGCACCCGCCGCACGCGGAGGCCCGCCCCGTCGTCACCCGAGAGGAGGAGGGGGAGGACCCGCGGGCCGCCCCCGTGAGGAGCGAGGCGATGGCACGCCTGGCGATGATCGTGGACACCGGACGGGCGGTCACCGACTCCACCGACCCCGACGGCGGGGTGCGCGAGGTGTGCCGCATCCTCACCGCACGGCTGGCCGACTGGTGCGTGATCGACCTGTTCGGCGTCCACGGAACGGGGGAGCGGATCGGCGTGGTGCGCCGGGACCGCCACGGACGGCCTGCCGCGGGCTTCGAGGGCGCCCTGCCGCCACTCTCCGAGAGCGCGCGCGGACCGCTGGCCCGGGTGCTGCGCGGGGCGGGTCCCCTGCTGCTCCAGGGGAGCGGGGCCGATCAGCCGCCGGGCCAGGTCGGCAGCCCGCTGGACGCCCGCCACCGGGCCCTGTTCGATTCGCTCGGGGCCGACAGCGCGGTGGTGGCCGCCCTCCGCGCCCGCCGTGACGTGCTGGGCGCGATCACCCTGGCCCGCACCACACCCGGCCGGCCCTTCACCGAGGCCGACCTCGCCTTCGTCGACGACCTGGCGCACGGCATCGCGGTCGGCCTGGACAACACCCGCCTCCACGAGGCGACCCGCGGCATCGCCGAGCAGTTGCAGCGCTCCCTGCTGCCGGTGCTGCCCGAGCTGCCCCACCTGCAGGTCGCCGCCCGCTACGTGCCGTCCTCCGTCACCGCCGAGGTGGGCGGCGACTGGTACGACTGCTTCGTGCTGCCCCGCGGCGACCTGGCGGTGACCATCGGCGACGTGGCGGGGCACGACCTGGCGGCGGCCGTCGCCATGAGCCAGCTGCGCTCGATGCTCCGGGGCATCGCGGTCGACCGGGAGGAGCCGCCCGGCGAGGTGGTGCGACGCCTGGACATCGCCAACCACACGCTCTACCGGGAGGCCACCGCCACCTGCGTGTACGGCCTGGTCCGCGGGCCCGAGCAAGGGCCCTGGGACTTCGTCCACTCGGCGGCCGGGCACCTGCCGCCGCTGCTCACCACCGAGGACGGCGAGACCCGCTACCTGGAGGAGGGCACCGGGCTGATGCTGGGCACCGGCTTCGACATGCCGCGTCCGGCCACGCGCGTGCGGCTGCCTCCCCGGGCCACGGTGCTGCTCTACACCGACGGGCTGATCGAACGCCGGGGCGAGGGACTGGAGGAGTCCCTGTCGCGGCTGCGGCAGCACACCGCGGACCTGGCGCGCGAGCCGCTGGACGTGTTCCTGGACGAGCTGCTGATCCGGCTCGGCGCGGACGGGGCGGACGACATCGCCCTGCTGGCCCTGCGCCCCGTCCCGCCGGGCGCCGAAGCCCCGGGACGCTGAGGCCCCCGGGCATGGAGGCACCGGGCATGGGAGCACCGGGTGTCGGGGACACCGGGGCGCTGAGGTCCCGGGGCGCTCAGGCCCCGGGCCGGGCCGCCGGGGCGTCAGCTGTCCGGTCGGGCCGGCTCGACCAGCGACTCGGCGCCGATCACGGTGAACCCGGCGGCCAGGAAGGCGCGCAGCGAACGGGCGTTGCCCGGGGCGACCGCGGCGAACACCGGCGTGTTCACCGGCACCAGGGTGAGCGCGTCCGCCAGCAGGGACCGGCCGTACCCGCGCGAGTGCTCCGCGGCCGGGGAGAGCTCGATGCTCAGCTCCGTGCGCCCCGCCGGTCCTTCCGCCAGGGTGACCAGGCCCCGCTCGTCACCGAACACCCGCACACCGCGCCGCAGCCCGCGGGCGTGCCGCACCCGGGGATGCTCGTCCAGGCCGCTGAGCGGGCCGAGCCGGGCAGGTCCGCCGGACCCGCGGGCGACCAGGACGGCGTCGATCGTGCCGACGCGGCCGGACGGCCCCGCCAGCGCGCGCAGGAAGTCCGGGGCCAGCGAGCCGCCGAAGCCGTCGGGGCCCAGGGCGCCCACCCGCTCGGCGGGCAGCGAGGTCGCCACCACCGCATGACCGGTGAAGGCCACCGAGCACTCCGGGCCGTGCGGCGGCCGGGGCAGCACGGTGACCGCGCCGTCCGCCTCGGGGAAGCGGCCCTCCGCGGCGTCGAGCAGCAGGGCCAGCAGCGGGTGCGGCGGTGCCAGCGCCTCCCGCCGGGCCCGCAGGAAGTCCAGCAGCGCGGCGTCGAACCGCTCGGGCTGCTCCAGGTTGGGCAGATGACCCGCGTCGGGCACGACGGCGAGACGGGCGTCGTCCACCAGTTCGCGCATCGCCTCCGCCTCCGCCACCGGGGTGTAGGTGTCCTCCTCGCCGACCAGCAGCAGAACGGGCACCCGGGCCGCGCGCAGGGAGTCCCGGTAGTCGGGCCGCCCGGCCCGCGCGCGCAGCGCCGCCGCGGCCCCCGCCGGCGCGGTCGCGCGCATCATCCCGGCCACGTGCGCGGCGACCTCGGGCATCGAGGTCACGTGGCGCGGCGTGATCATGCGGTCCAGCACCTCGGCGGCGTACCCGTCCATGCCCTCGGCGAGCAGCCGGTCGGCGAGCGCGTGGCGCCAGGCGCGCCCCTCCTCGGTCTCCGCGGCGGGCGAGGTGTCGGCGAGCACCAGCGCGGCGGTGCGCTCCGGGTGGAGGCGGTGGAACTCCATGGCGATCTGCCCGCCCATGGAGAGCCCCGCGACCACGGCACGCGGCACTCCGGTGAGCCGGAGCAGCGCGGCCAGGTCCTCGGCGTAGTCCCGCCACGCGGTCGCCCCGGGGGCCACCGCGCTCGCGCCGTAGCCGCGCAGGTCCGGCAGGATCACCCGGTACCCGGCGCCGGCCAGCGCCGCGGCCTGCGGGCGCCACATGCTCCGGTCGAAGGGATGGCCGTGCACCAGGAGCACCGGGACGCCGTCCGCGGGGCCCAGGTCGTCGTAGACCAGCGTCACGCCCGGCCCGACCACGGCCTGCCCGGAGCGCACCTCCTCGCGTCCCCCCGGGCTTCCCCCGGCGGGACGGCCGGTGTCCCCGGTCGCCGCTCCGGCGTCGGCGGTCTCCCACGGACGGCTCATGCGCTTCCCCCTGGCTCGGTGTCCGGCGGCCGGTGCCGGCCGCCGGCGTCCATGGTCCAAGATCGCCCGCAGTGGGCCAAGCGGTTTCAGGACCGGCGGGGCGGGGCCGACCGGGCCGCGGCGGACGGTCCCGCACGGACGGTGGGGCGGGCTTTCCGGCCCGGACTACCGCGAGGCGGCGTCCGGGTCCACCGTCGTGAGCGACACCGTGCCGTCCTCCGCCACCGACCAGCCCGGGTTGTGGCAGATCTCCCAGCGGTGACCGTCCGGGTCGGCGAAGTAGCCGTGATAGCCGCCGAAGGCGGCCCGCTGCGCGGGCTTGAGCACCTTCGCCCCCGCCGCTGCGGCCCGCGCCATCGCCTCGTCCACCTCGGCCGGCGACCCCACGTTCCGCGCCAGCGTGAACGGCGTCCCGGCCGTCGCCGGACTTCCCACGTCGGCCGCCAGATCGGCCAGCGGGAACAGGGCGAGGGCCAGGCCCGGGCCCATCTGGTAGAAGACCACCTCGTCGAGGTCGAGCAGCGGAGACCAGCCCAGTCCCTCGCTGTAGAAGCGGCGGCTCACGAGCAGATCGCCCACGCCCAGCGTCACCAGACTCAACCGCTGTTGTGTCGTCATGACTGCACGCTAGCCCCTCGTTGCGACGGGCCGGCCGGGCGGCCAGGTGGCCGTGCGGCGCGTCGGGGTACACGGATCCGGCCGGGGGGCGGGCCGCCGGCGGAAGGACGGCGCCGATGTTCCCCGACTTCACCGAGACCCGGATCGACACGGGCGAGGCCTCGATCTTCCTGCGTCACGGGGGCCAGGGCCCGCCCGTCCTCCTCCTGCACGGCCACCCGCGGACCTCGGCGACCTGGCACCGGGTGGCGCCGCTCCTCGTCCAGCGTGGCTTCACCGTCGTCTGCCCCGACCTGCGGGGCTACGGACGCTCCCGCGGGCCCGACCCCACGCCCGACCACAGCGCCCATTCCAAGCGCGCCATGGCGGCCGATCTCGTCGCGGTGATGCGGGAGTTGGGCCACGCGCGGTTCCAGGTCGCCGGGCACGACCGCGGCTCGTACGTCGCGCTGCGGCTCGCCCTGGACCACCCGGCGGCGGTGACCCGCGTCGCGCTGCTGGACTGCCTGCCGATCTCCGAGCATCTCGCCCGCGCCGGCGCGGAGTTCGCCACCCGGTGGTGGCACTGGTTCTTCTTCGCGCAGCCGGAGATTCCCGAACGCGTCATCACCGCCGACCCCGACAGCTGGTACCGCGGCGACCCCGAGGCGATGGGCCCGGAGAACCACGCCGAACGGCTGGCCGCCGTGCGCCGTCCGGAGGTGGTGCGCGCCATGCTCGAGGACTACCGCGCGGGCCTCACCGTGGACCGCGCCCACGAGGAGGCCGACCGCGCGGCGGGGCGGCGGATCCGTTGTCCCGCGCTGATCCTGTGGTCGCTGCGCGACGACCTCGAGGAGCTGTACGGCGACCCGCTGCGGATCTGGCGCGACTGGGCCGACGACGTCCGCGGCCACGGGATCGACTCCGGTCACCACGTGGCCGAGGAGGCGCCCGGGCCGCTCGCCGACGCCCTGGCCGGCTTCTTCGCGGAGCCGGGCGGCGCGGCGGCGAGCGCCCCGTGAGCCGCTAGGACGCGACGCCCTCGCCGCCGCCGTGCAGGTGCACCCGCTCGGCGTTGTGGTCCAGCACGGTCAGGATCTCCACCGGGGCCTCGTGCGCCCGGATCGCGTGCGGGGTCATGGTGGAGAACTCCGCGGCGTCCCCCGCCCGGACCAGGACCGTCCGGTCGCCCAGGTGCAGGCGGGCCGTGCCGGAGAGCACCGTGAACCACTCGTGGCCCGGGTGCACCTTCAGACTGTCCGGACCGACCGGGAGCTCCGGGGTGATCCGCATCTTCGCCACCGTCACCCCGTGCACCGAGGCCTCCCGCGACAGCAGCCACACGGTCGTCCCCGGCGTGTGCGTGGGCTGCGGGCGGATCACCACGTCCTCGTCGGACGGCGACTCGACCAGCTGGTCGAGCGTGGTGTCCAGGGCGCGGGCGATCGGGACCAGCTGGTCGAGGGAGATCCGGCGGTGACCGGTCTCGATCCGGCTCAGGCTCGAGGGGCTGAGGTGGGCGCGGGCCGCAAGGGCGTCGAGGGACCAGCCGCGGGCGTGCCGCAGGCTGCGGATCCGCTGCCTGATCAGACTGTCCAGGTCGACTTCTTGCGTCATGCGCAAGAGTGTATGCCGTTTCCGCAGGATGCGCCTACGGTGGTCGTATGACGCACCCTCCCGCGCCCGACCAGGGTCACGGCCACGGCCACGGCCACCACCATGCTCACCCCGGACCCGCCCCGCGGCACGGCGAGCACCGGCACGACGAACACCACGACAACGGCGCCGAGGCCGCCCACGCCGGCCTGCTGGAGCTCGAGGCCCGCACCTTCACCCCCGCGCTGGAGGAGGCGCTGGAGCGGGCGGTGACGTCCCTCGGGCCCGCCGCCCCGCGGCACGTCGTCGACCTGGGCAGCGGCCCCGGCGTGGGCACCCTGGCGCTGGCCCGCCGCTTCCCCGGGGCGCGGGTCACCGCCGTGGACCGGTCCCCGCAGATGCTGGAGCGGGTCCTGGCGGCCGCCCGCGAGGAGGGGTTGTCCGAGCGGGTGCGGGCGGTGCGGGCCGACCTCGACGCCGGGCCGCCCGACCTCGGCCCGCTGGACATCGCGTGGGCCTCCTCCTCCCTCCACCACGTCGCCGATCCCACCGCCCTGCTCGCGCGGCTGGGGGAGGCGGTCGTCCCGGGTGGGCTGCTGGTCGTCGTCGAGTCCGACGGGATGCCGCGCTTCCTGCCCTCCGACGCGGGCGCGGGCCGTCCGGGCCTGGAGGACCGCTGCCGGGAGGTGGCCGCGAAGGCCGGCTGGAACGCCTACCCCGACTGGAGCGACGCCATGGAGCGGGCCGGGTTCGGGCCCGTCGAGCGGTGGACCGTCACCGCGGAGGGCGTGCCCGGGCCGGAGGCCGCCGGCTACGCCCGGCTGGTGCTCGAACGGGTCCGCGTCGCGCTGGAGGACCAGCTCGCCCCGGACGACCTGGAGGCGCTGGAGCGGCTGCTGTCCCCCGGAGACCCGGCCTACGTGGGAAGCCGCCCGGACGTCGTCCCCCGTTCGGTCCGCACCGTCTGGGCGGCGCGCCGGAACTGACGCCGCGGAACCGACCGGGCCGGGACCTGCGTGGAGGAGAACGATGGACGATCACGATCCCCGAGGAACGGAGAGAACGATCCCCGCATCACAGCACCCCACCTTCCCTCGCTCCGGCGACGACGGCACCGCCCCGAAGCGGCACGCCGGCCCCGCCCGGCGCACCCTCCTCGCGGCCGGCGCGGCCACCGCCGTGGCCCTGGCCGCCGCCCGCCCGGCGGCGGCCGCCGAGGTCCCCGGCGACGCCGCGACCCGGCTGGACGCACTCGAACGGCAGCACGGCGCACGCATCGGGGTCTTCGCGCGGAACCTGCGGACCGGCGCCACGGTGCGGCACCGGTCCGACGAGCGGTTCCCCGTGCTGTCGGTCTTCAAGACGCTGGCCGCCGCCGCGGTGCTGCGCGACCGCGACACCGACGGAACGTTCCTGGACCGCCGGATCCATTACACCGAGGCCCAGCTCGTCGAGAACTCGGACGTCTGCAGGGCCAACCTCGCCACCGGGATGACCATCCGCGAGCTGTGCGCCGCGGCCGTCCAGTGGAGCGACAACACCGCCGGCAACCTGCTGCTGCGGCAGATCGGCGGCCCTCACGGCATCACCCGCTTCGCCCGCTCCCTGGGCGACCCGGTGACCCGCCTGGACCGGTGGGAACCCGAGCTCAACTCCGGCGAGCCGTGGCGGAGGACCGACACCACCGCCCCCGCGGCGATCGCGGCGACCTACGCCCGCCTCGTCCTGGGCGACGGGCTCGGGCGCGGCGACCGGGAACAGCTCACCTCCTGGCTGCTGGGCAACCGGACGGGGGACCGGCGCCTGCGGGCAGGACTGCCGCCGCAGTGGACCGTCGCCGACAAGACGGGCGCCGCCGGCACCTACGCCTCGCTCAACGACGTCGCGGTCGTGTGGACCGAGGACGGCACACCCCTGGTGATGGCCGTGCTGACCACCAAGCCGGAGCGGGACGCGGTGCGCCAGGACGTCCTCCTCGAGGAGACGGCCCGCGTCCTCGCGGACGCCCTGCGCTGACCGCCCGTCCCCTGCGCTGACCGCCTCCCCCCGGGGCCCGGCGGCCGTCCCCCGTACGGCGGCGGCCCCGGGCCCTGGCCCGGGCGGCAGTGCGGAGACCGGTCCCATGGGCAGCTCGCCGTCGCCCGGGGGCACTGCGGTCCCGGCGCTTCGACCGGCGGCGACGGCGGGCCCGCGGAGAATGACCTCGGCCGGGGCGGTTACTCCGCACCCATGAACACCCACCACAGCACCCCCGCACCCGGCGAGCCCGGCAGCCGCCGCCCCGTCGCCCTGGTCACCGGCGCCTCCCGCGGCATCGGCCTCGAACTCGCCCGGGAATTCGCCGAGCACGGCTACGACCTGCTGATCAACGCCGAGGACGAGGCGGTCGAGACCGCCGCCGCACGGCTGCGGGAGACCGGGGCCGACGTCCGCACCGTCCGCGCCGACCTGCGCGACCCGGACGGCGTGGCCCAGGTCGCCGCGGCCGCCGCGCGGCTCGCGGTGGACGTGGCCGCGCTCAACGCGGGCGTCGGGCACGGCGGCGCCTTCGTCGAGAGCGACGCCGAGGGCGACCGCGAGGTCATCGACCTCAACGTCACCTCCACCGTCCTGCTGGCCAAGGAGCTGCTGCGTCGGATGACCGAGCGCGGCGAGGGCCGGATGCTGTTCACCTCGTCCGTCGCCTCACTGGCGCCCGGCTCCTTCAACGCCGTCTACAACGCCTCCAAGTCCTTCGTGCAGTCCTTCGCCGAGGCGCTCCAGGAGGAGCTCAAGGACACCGGCGTCACGGTGACCTCCTTCATGCCGGGCCCCACCGACACCGACTTCTTCCGCCGGGCGGGCATGGAGGACACCAAGATCGGCACGATGAGCAAGGACGACCCCGCGGAGGTGGCCCGCCAGGCCTTCGAGGCGGTCACCAAGGGACGGAGGAAGGTGGTCACCGGCTCGGCCGGGACCAAGGCGCAGGGCACCGTGCAGAAGGTGATGCCGGACAAGGTCAAGGGCCTCTTCCACCGGAAGATGGCGGAGCCGGGGACGGCCGAGGACGAGTCGCAGTAGTCCGCGGGCGGCCCCGGCCCCCGCCCGGCTCCGGCGCGAAGACGCCGGAGCCGGTGGACGGGCTCAGCCGCGACGCCCGCCCAGTGCCGCCCCGACGTCGGCGAGGTCGACGAACGTGAAGTTGGTGGCCTCCCGGCCGACGTCCTCCGGTGACGCGTGTCCGTCCTGCACCACGAGAGGCCGTCCGGGTAGCGGCGTCCCAGCGGGGCGCCGAGGACGGCCGCGCCGTCGCACTCCTCGGAGCCGTCCAGCCCGCCCGACGCCACCACGCGGAAGCCGCCCGCGTTCGTACACGGCGAAGGTGTCGTCGCCCTGGCTGGAGGCCAGCAGCCGGACGCCGCCGCCCGCGCCGCGGGGCAGCAGCGCCGAGCCCTCGACGTCGGCCGTCAGGCGGGTGCCGCCGACGCCGGGGTCCGCGCCGGCCGGGACGCACTCGTCGCTCTCCTCGTCGTAACCGGCCGGCACACCGAACTCCCGCACCCGGTCCAGAAGCTCAGGTGTGCCCCGCAGGTCGGCGGAGATCCGCCAGATGCCCACGTCCTCCTGCCCGGCGTACAGCACGCCGGTCGCCTGATCCGCCACCATGCCCTCGACCTGCGGCAGTTCGCCGGGCTCGCCGCACGGGGACCAGGAACCCCGTCGGCCAGGCGGAACGACGAGGGAAGAGCCAGGGTGCGCAGCTTCCGGTAGGTGACCGTGCCAGCCGGTGTGACACCGAGCTGCAGCAGCGCCACCTCGGTCGTAGACGCGCAGACCGCCCTGCTTGACCGCGGCGACGACCAGGCTGCGGTCCGGGTCGGACAGCCTGAGCGTGCCTGTCCACCGTGCGCGGGAGGAGACCGCGGTCCGTCCGCGCGGCGACGGGCGGGGAAACGCCAGGATCAGGGCAGGCGGACCACACGGAGGAACGCGGCCCACGCGGCGGGACCGAGGGCGAGTGGGGCGCGGCGCACGTCCTTGGAGTCCCGCACGCGCACGGTGTGGGGGAGGGCCGCGACCTCGACGCAGTTGTCCCCCTCGCTGCCGCTGTAACTGCTTCTGCGCCAGGCCGCTTCCTGGTGGGTCATAGCTCTCCTCGCATCCGGTCCAGCAACGCCACGGTAGCCGTGCTGTCCAGCGCCTGGGAACGGAGCCTGCCGTAGCGCTGGAGCAGCACGCTCACGTCCTTCGGATCGGAGATCAGCGCACTGCAACGCTGCCCCTCGGTGTAGCCCAGCCACTGGTGGTTCGGCGTCTCGGCCAGGTACAACTGGCCGTCCACCCCACAGTGGTCCTCCCGGCACGTGGGCATCACCTGGATCTCCACGTTCCGGCGCGAACCGACGCGGAGCAGGTGGTCGATGACCTGGCGTGTCACCTCGACGCCGCCCAACCGACGTTCCAGCACAGCCTGTTCGATCACGAAGCCGAAGTCGGTCCCGGGCAGGCGGTCGAGAACCTGCTGGCGCGCGAGTCGCGCCCGGGTCTCGCACTCCAACTGGTCGGCGGTCACCGGTGGCAGGCGCCGCTCGAAGATGGCGCGGATGTAGCCCTCGGGCTGCAACAGCCCGGGCACCGCACGGCACTCGTAGGCGAAGAGGCACACCGCCTCCTCCTCGATCGCCGCCCAGTGCTGGAACCAGGACGCCAGCCCCGGGCGCCGCGTGAGGCTGCGGGCGGCCGCCCGCAGGACCTTGCCCGCCGTCGCGCCGAGGGCCTCCTCCGCCCGGCCGGGCAGGTCCTGCGGCGGGTACCGCTTCCCCTGCTCGATCTTGGCGATGTACACGGCCGAGTACCCGACGAGGGAGGCGAACTCCTCCTGCGTGCTGCCGCCTTCCTCCCGCAACGCCTTGAGGACCGCGCCGAAGGTCTTGAGCCCGTCGGACGCCTCGGCCCGGTTGCGCACGGCCTCACCGCCGCGTTCCGCTGTCACACCGACATGCTCACGGATCGTCACCGTCCGCGTCCAAGGATCGCGCTGATACAACCCTCCCTGTACCAGTGGCGTACCTGGCACGGCCGGGAACCCGGGTCGCAGGGTGGGGCCATGACCGTTCCGTCGGCCGAAGAGGCCGTCACCATGGGTGAGCTCGTCCAGCGCTTCTCCTCCACGCCCCGCGGCGCCCGGCTGGCCCGCAGGCTCGCCGCGCACCAGCTGCACACCTGGGGCGTGCCCTACGGCAGCGAGGCCTCGGACGCCGTCACCCTGGTGGTCGCCGAGCTCGCCGCCAACGCGGTGCGCCACGGCCGGGTGCCCGGGCGGGACTTCGCGTTGCGGCTGGTGCACGACGCCCCGGCCGGCCGGGTCCGTGTGGAGCTGTCCGACACCTGCCCCCGCCTGCCGCGGGAGGACCGCGGAGGGCCGCTGGACGAGGCGGGGCGCGGCCTGCGGCTGGTCGCGGCGCTCGCCCGCGAGTGGGGCGTGGCGCCGCGCCCGGGGCCGGGCAAGACCGTGTGGGCGGAGGTCGGCCTGCCCGGGGTCAGGCCTGGAGCTCGGCCTTCAGCCAGGCCTTGACCTCCGGCGTCACCTCGTCCGTGATGTCGCGGAAACCGTCGTGCTTGGTCAGGTACTTGGCCACGTACGGGCAGATCGGGACCAGGCGCATGCCGCTGCCGCGCACGTGCTCGAGAGCCTCCCGCACGAGGACGGAGGCCAGGCCCCGTCCGGCGTAGGCGTCCTCGACCACCGTGTGGAAGAAGACCCGCTGATGGCCGTGGTCGCGGAACTCGGTGAAGCCGGCGACCGCGCCCTCCACCAGGATCTCGTAGCGGTGGGCCTCGGCGGCGAGGCGGACCTGGGTGGTCTCGTCGGAGGCGGGCGGGGTCTGCGGCACGGGGTTCCTTCGCGGCTGGAGACGGATGTTGGGCAGGGCGGGCGCGGGCAGCCGGTCGCCCGGATAGCCCTCCACGACGCCGAACCGGTCGGAGCGGGCCTCCCACGCGGCCCGGGCCTCGGCGATCTCCTCGTGCGAACGCCCCACGAAATTCCACCACATGACGATCTCCTCACCGAACGGCGGGCCGCCCAGCAGGATCACCCGGGCGGATTCGTCCGCACTCGGGTTGGCGATGTCGACGGTGGCGTGCCCCGGCGGCAGGTAGCCCAGCTCCGCGGGCGCGAGACGGTTCCCGCCGGGGAACGTCAGCGCGCCGGTGTCCAGCAGCAGGCCGTGCTCGAAGCTCTCGTCCACCGGCAGGCTGACGGCGGCCCTGGGGGCGAGGATCAGCTCGGCGCCCAGCAACGGGGTGAAGGTGGGGACCGGCGAGAGCGAACCGAGCAGCGAGCCCAGGAAGACCCGGGCCTCGCCCGCGCCGCCGGGCAGTGCCACCGGCTCCGGCACGTGGTGCCGGAAGTCGCGCGGCGCGTCGCGGTGCTCGGCGGGCAGCGCCACCCAGAGCTGCACGCCGTGCAGGACCGTGGTCGACGGGGTCGACACCTCGGTGTGGGCGATGCCGTGCCCGCCCGTCATCAGGTTGATCTCGCCGGGGCGGACCATGGCGTGGCTGCCCAGGCTGTCCCGGTGCTCGATCTCACCGGTGAACAGCCAGCTCACCGTCTGCAGCCCGATGTGCGGGTGAGGGGCGACGTCCATGCCGCCGGTCGCGGCGACGTCGTCGGGACCGTAGTGGTCGGCGAAGCACCAGGCGCCGATGAGCGAGCGGGCCCGCTGCGGCAGCGTGCGGCGCACCGTCATCGCCCGCGGCCCGCCCAGCGGCACCGAGCGCGGGGTCAGGATCTCCACCCGGGCCGACGACGCCGGGAACGACGTGCACAACACCTCCGGGGGGTGCACCTCGGTGTTGCTCATCTGCCCCGCCTCGCTTCCGTCCGGTGATCTTCCCGTCCGGCACCCATCGTATGCCCGGCACCACCCTCGCCGGCCAGGAGCACCTCCCTGACCAGCACCGTCACGACCGATGAAGCCGCCCGCCGGTCAGCCGGCCGTGGACAGGCACCGGTGCACCAGCTCCAGGGACCGCCTCGTCACCGTCTCCAGGGGGGCGCCCCGCTCGACGGCGGACAGGGCGGAGTGCAGCATCCCGGCGATCAGGTCGGCGGTCAGCTCGGGATCGGGGACGCCGATCTCCTCGACCGAGGCCCGGAACGGGGCCACCTGCCTCAGGTGCAGCTCGATCAGCCGCGCCCGGCAGTCCGGAGGGAGGTCGGCGCCCATCAACGCGGCGGCCGGCCGGTGGGCGCCCTCCGCGCCCAGGCGCAGGCTCTCCCGGAAATAGGCCTCCGCGCGCTCCACCGGACCGGTCGCGTCCGCCATCGCCCGGGCCAGCGCCTCGTCGGAGCGGCGGAAGGCCTCCTCGACCACCGTGGCCAGCAGGGCGGCCGAGGAGTCGAAGTACTGGTACACGCTGGAGCGTGCCAGCCCCGCACGGGCGCCGACCGCCGCGGGGGTCACGGCGGCGGCGCCCTCGTTCACCAGGATCTCGATGGCCGCCAGGACCAACGCCTCGCGCTGGCGGGCGCGGTGCTCGGCGACGGTGGCGGCGTTGATCTTCGGCATGCGGGCGGACTCCGGGGTGGCGGACGGTCCGGGCGTCGAGAGCCGGCCCGCCGGCCCGGTCAGGACAGGCGGCCGTCGACCATCTCGCACACCCGGTCGGCGTCGTCCATTATCGCCGTGTCGTGGGTGACCATGACCGTCGCCGTCCCGTGCGCCCGGGTCTGCGCGGCGATCAGCCGCACCGCCTCCGCCGACCGCGCCCGGTCGAGCGCCGAGGTGGGCTCGTCGACCAGCAGCACCGCGGGGGAGGCCATCAGCGCCCGGGCCAGACCGGCCCGCTGCCGTTCGCCCCCGGACAGCTGGTGCGGCCGGGAACCGGCGCGGTGCGCGAGCCCCACCGCCTCGATCAGCTCGTCCGCCCGTGCCCGGGCCGCCGCGTCGAGGCGGCCGTCGATGTGCAGCGGCAGCAGCAACTGCTCCCGCACGGTCAGCGAGTTCAGCAGGTTGGACTGCTGGAAGACGAAGCCGATGTGCCGACGGCGGGCCTCGGTGCGCTGCTTGTCCGTCAGCGAGGTCAGTTCGGCGCCGGCCACGGTGACGGTGCCGGACGTCGGGCGTTGCAGCCCGCCGGCGACGGCGAGGAGACTGGACTTGCCCGAACCGGAGGGCCCCACGACGGCGACGAACTCCCCGGGGGCGACCCGCAGGGTGACCTGGTCGAGGGCGGTGACGGCCGTGTCGCCGTCGCCGTGGACGAGGGTGACCTCGCGCAGATCCAGTCCGCGGGCGGCGGTGCCGGAGGCGGTGGCGTCGGAGGCGGCGGTGGCGGCTGCGCCGGCGGCGGGGACGGTCATCGGGTGGCTCCCAGGGCGGTCAGAGGGTCGACGGCGGTGATGCGGCGAACGGCGACGGCGGCGCCCGCGGCCCCGAGGCCGACCAGCAGGGCGGCGGAGGTGGCGACGGCGGAGGCGGAGAGCGAGAAGGGCGCCTTGCCGATCATCGCGCTGCCCAGGGCCAGCCCGACGGCCGTGCCGGCGGCGGTTGCCGTCACCAGGACGACGACCACCTGGGCGAGGGCGTCGCGCAGGATGTACCGCGTGGGCGCGCCGAGCGCCTTCAGCAGGGCGATCTCCGCCTTGCGCTGCACGGTCCACACGGTGAAGAACGCCCCGATGACCAGGGCGGAGATGGCGTACAGGAAGCCCTTGATCAGGGCCATGGTGCTCGACTCGGCCGCGTACCCGGGGGAGGCGTCGAAGGTCGCCTCCCTGGTGTCGGCCCGGGTGCCGGTGGCCCGCTCCACCGCGCTCACGTCGGCGCCCGGGGCCAGCGTCAGCGCCACCGCGGTGGCCTGCCGGGCGGCCGCTTCCGGGAGCTCCCCGGGCAGGCCGTAGTGCAGGTGGCGCCAGGTCTCCAGATCGGCGTAGACGACACCGATGTGCCCGTAGGACACGGGCTCGTCGAGCAGGCCCACGACCTCCAGGCGCACCTCGCTGCGGTCCGCGGTCAGCACGTCACCGATCCGCACGCCGAGATCGGCGATCTCCCGGGTGATGACGATGCCGCCACCGCCCTCCGCGAAGGACCTCCCCTCGGTGGGCGCCGGCGCCATGGCGGAGTGCGGTGTCATGCCGAACACCGCGAGGTTGACCTGTTCGCCCTTCTCCGCCCCCGCGGTGACCTGGGCGTTGACGAGGGTGTTGCCGAAGGGCTCCGCCCGTTCCACCCCGGCGGCGGCCGACCAGGACTCCCAGTCCTCGGCCTCGACGGTGGAGCGGGAGAACTGCTCACTGGTCGCCTTCGCGTCGAAGGCCATGTGGGTCACGGGCAGGGAGCGGAGGCCGGAGACGCCGGCGTCCGCCAGTCCGGAGGCCAGTCCGGACAGCAGGACGCCGAGCACGGCGATGAGGGCGACCACGGCCCCCATCAGGGCGAAACGACCGCGGGCGAAGCGCAGATCGCGTAGGGCGAGGAACACGGGGATCTCCACGGAGCAGGAGGTGACGGGCGCGTCGGACCACGGCAAGGCGCACGGACGCTTTGCCGGAACTTGACGACAGCAGTGTCAGCATCATAGACGCTCTTCTCGACACCGGTGTCGGCAACCCGTCTCCCTCCTCCCTCCTGCCTCCTCCCTCCATGCCCGCGCGCCTCGCGCCTCGCGCCTCGCGTCAGGGCAGCAGCTCGACGTACCCCTCGGTCCCGTGCACGCGGATGCGCTGCCCGTCGCGGATCAGCCCGGTGGCCCGCTCCACACCCACGACGGCCGGCAGTCCGTACTCCCGGGCGATCACCGCGCCGTGGGTCATCCGGCCGCCCACCTCCGTCACCAGGCCGGCGATCCCCACGAACAGCGGCGACCAGCCGGGGTCGGTGAAGGGGGTGACCAGGATGTCGCCCGTCGCGAGATCGGCGTCCGCCGGATCGAGGACGACACGCGCCCTGCCCTCCACGGTCCCGGCGGACACCGCCAGGCCGGTCAGGGCGCCGGCCGGGACGTCGTCGCGGCGGTACGTCCCGGTGACGGCCTCCCCGTCCGAGGTGAGCACCCGCGGCGGTGTGAGCGCGTGGTACGAACGGAACTCCTCCGCGCGCCGCCGGACGAGCCCCTCCTCCACCCGGTGGGTGCGCACGGCCTCGTGGAACTCCTGGAACGTGAGGTGGAAGACGTCCTCGGGGTCCTCGACGACGCCGGCCCGTGCCAGGCGCGCCGCCTCCGCCGTCAGGGCCCGCTTGTAGAGGAAGTAGCGGCAGACGATGTCGTACTTCGGGTACTCCCGGTACCCGATGAAGGTCCTGACCCGGGCGATCATCCGCTCGGTCTCCTCGGCCCTGCGGTCGCCGTCGGGCAGGGCCCGCAGACGCTCCAGGACGTCCCGCTCCTTCCGCAGGGCCGCCAGCCGCCCTTCCTCGAAGCGCCGCGCGGCGGCGCCGGGGCCGAAGTTCCTGACGTTGTCGAGGATCGCCGGCACCAGCGCGGTGGGGCGCTCGCGCCACCGCGGCCTGGTGATGTCGATCTCGCCGACGCAGCGCATGCCGTACCGGTCGAGATAGCCCTCCAGGGCCTCGCGCGCCTCGCTCCCACCGGGGAACCTGGCCAGCTCCCGCAGGAAGTCGTCGTCCTCGACGCCCTCGAGGAAGGCCACCACCTCGGGGTGCGGGCGGATCGCGTCCGCGACGTCGAGCAGCGCCAGCCCCATCTCCGAGGTGATGTTGCCCGGGGCCGACAGGGTCAGCGTGTCAGCCGCGTTCCTCTCACCCAGCCATTCCTCCAGCTTGTCGTCGAGCCACCAGGTCGCCTCCATGGCCGCCATGAGCACCTGATGGCTCAGCGGGTCGCCGACCACCCGCCTGTGCTCCTCGAACGCCTCCAGGAGGAAGTCGAACAGGGCCGGCCCGCTCCTCGACGCCAGGTCCCGTTCCAGGGCCGCGAGGGACGCCCGGCTGCGCTCGACCAGTTCGGTGACGACGGCCGGATCGGTCGCGACGGGCTCGGGCTCGGGCGCGACGGGTGCGGGCACCGCGGGTGCGGGTGCGGCGCCGGCGGGCGGCCCCACGGGCGGCTCGTCCGGCAGCGGGGGGACCAGGTCGCCCCGGTCCAGGACGGTCTCCAGGGCGTCCCTGACCAGCGGATCGCCCTTCCCCATGGCGTCCAGCAGAGCGGCACGGCCCGCGGGGGAGGCGAGCCGCCGGGTGACGTCGACGAACAGCCTCCCGCCCGCCTCGTGCATCGGCACCAGCGCCGTCAGCCGCCACATCGAGCGGCCCAGGGCCTTCATGGGGTCGGTCATCATCTGGCCGTGGCCGACAGAGACGTAGACGTGGTCCTCGTCGTCATCGGCCTCGGGCACCGGGAACAGCGTGGTGACCGGCCGGCTCTGCACGAGCAGGAACTCGCCCGCCTCCAGGCACCATTCGATGTCCTGCGGGCACCCGAAGCGCGCCTCGACGCGGCGTCCGAGCTCCACCAGGCGCACCACCTGCGCGTCCGTCAGCGACGGTTCCCCCTGCCGCCGGGGGTCGACCTCCGCCTGACGGGTGCCGCCGCCCGCCAGGGCGCGCACCTCATGTCGCTTGGCGCCGACCCTCCTGCTGACGACCCGGCCGCCGCGCACCGTGAAGGAGTCCGGGTCCACCAGGCCGGAGACCAGCGCCTCGCCGAGGCCGAGGACCGCCTCCACGGTGGAGACCCTCCGGTTGCCGGTCACGGGGTCGGCCGTGAACAGGACGCCGGACGCGTCCGGGACGACCATCCGCTGCACGACCACCGCCATCGCGACCGCGCGGTGGTCGATGCCGTTGCGCCGCCGGTAGACCACGGCCCGCTCGGTGAACAGCGACGCCCAGCACCGGCCGACGTGCCGCACGACGCGGTCCGCTCCGAGGACGTTCAGGTAGGTGTCCTGCTGGCCGGCGAAGGAGGCCGTCGGCAAATCCTCGGCCGTCGCGCTGGACCGCACGGCGTAGGCGGCCCGGTCGCCGTGCCGGGCGAGCGCCCGCCTGATCTCCGCCGCGACGTCGTCCGGGACACCCGCCTCCTCGACGGCCCCGCGGATCCCCGCGGCGAGGGCGGCGAGCGCGGCCCGGTCGTCCGGGGCGACGGACGCGAGCCGGCCGATCCGGTCGCCGATCGACGGCTCCCGCTCCACGACGCGGCGGAAGGCGTCCGTCGTCACGCAGAACCCGTCCGGCACCCGGACGCCCTCCATCCGCGCGAGCGCGCCCAGGTGCGCGCCCTTCCCGCCGACGGCCGACGCCCGCCCCGCGTCCACGTCTCGTAGGTCCAGCACGTACTGCTCGCTCACTGCGACACCTCCAGGGCCGCCCTGTCGGGCACGGCGGCCGTCGATCGGACCACCGGATTCTGCGGCCCCACGGGGGCCTTGCGGCAAGCCCCCCGGTGCGCTATACGTTGAGCACGGCAAGGAGAGCGTTCTCCTTGCCTTTCCCTTTGTCCTCGCCGCCCGAGGAGGCCCCCGCGCCCCACGAACGCGCGGCGGCTCCTGGAGGAGGACGGCGCGTGCGAGCCATCGGTGTGGAGCAGCGCCGGGCACGGCTGGGGCGGCGGCACCTGCTGACGCCCGCCGGCCGGGCCGCGGATCCGGCGGAGGCCGCCCGCGCCATGGTCGCGCTGCACGGCACCGACCCGACGTCGGTGCACGTCTCCTGCTGGGTGCGGACCACCGGCTGCGGCGTCGCCGAGGTGGAGCGGGCGCTCTACGAGGAGCGGACGCTGATCCGGCTGCTGGCGATGCGCCGCACCGTCTTCGTCACCACCCTCGACCTGGCCGCGGTCCTGCAGAACGCCAGCTCCGTGGAGGTCGCGGCCAGGGAGCGCCGCAAACTGGTCAAGATGCTCGCCGAGTCCGGCATCGCGGACGGCACGGAAGCCGGCGCCGCCCGCTGGCTGCCCGGCGCCGAGGAGGCGGCGCTCGCCTCGCTCGACAAGCGCGGCGAGGCCACCGCGGCCGAACTCGCCGCGGACGACCCGCGGCTGGCCGAGCGGGTGGTGCTCGGCCGCGGCAGCCGCAACGAGTCCCGGCAGAGCGTCGCCGCCCGCCTGCTGCTCCTGCTGGCGGCCGAGGGGCGGGCGGTGCGCGGCAGACCGCGCGGGTCGTGGACCTCCCACCAGTACCGCTGGTCGCCGCTGACCCGCTGGTGCCCGCAGGGGCTGGCCGAGATCCCCGAGGCCGAGGCCGAGAGGGAACTCGCCCGGCTGTACCTGCGCTCCTTCGGGCCCGCCCCCGCCGAGGACCTCCAGTGGTGGACCGGCTGGACCCGCACGCGCACCCGGCGGGCGCTGGCCGGCCTGGACCTGGTGGAGGTGGACCTCGGCGGCTCCACCGGGCTGCTGCTCGCCGACGACCAGGAGGACGTGCCGGAACCCGAGCCCTGGGCCGCCTTGCTGCCCGCGCTCGACCCCACGCCCATGGGCTGGCAGCGCCGCGAGTGGTTCCTCGGTCCGCACGGCCCCAAGCTGTTCGACCGCGTGGGCAACGCCGGACCGTCCGTGTGGTGGAACGGCCGCGTCGTCGGCGGCTGGACCACCGACGCGGGCGGCCGGGTCGTCCACCGGTTCCTGGAGGACGTCGGCGCCGAGGCCCGGGCCGCGGTGCGCGCCGAGGCCGAGCGCCTCACCCTCCTCCTCGACGGCACCCGCCTGGCCCCGCGCACCCGCGGCCGCACCTGGCTGGAGCAGGAGCTGGCGGACGACGCCGGCTGACCGGCGTCGCGGAAGGCCGCGCGATGCGTCCGCCCTCCGGTGACGGACCGTCAAGCGTACGTGTGGACGGGCCGTCCGGCCGTCGCGGGGCGACGCCCCGCCGGGATGCCGGCGGCCCGCCGGGCGTAGAGTTCGATCTCCGCGGCTTGACCGGTCGGATCGTCGCACCGGTCGCCGGCGGCACACCGTCGTCCTCCGGCCGGATCCGGCCGCTGTCCGAGAGGGACCATGCGCCTCACAGCTCCCCGCACCGCCGTCACCCGCTCGGCCGCCGTGCTCGCCCTGACCCTCCTCGGAACCACGGCGTGCGGCGCCGCGTCCGAGCCCGCCGCCGAGGTCCCGGCGGCGTCCGGCTCCCCGGCCGCCGCCACACCCGAGGTGCTCAGCACCCTGGCCGACCTGTCCGACCAGTACGAGGGCGGCAACGCGCGCAGGGCCATGGACCAGCTGCCGGGCGACCCGGACGTCCGCTTCACCGACGCGAGCGGGAAGGGCAGGCCGGTGGAGAACCCCGAGGAGTGGCAGATCTGCACCGCCCACCAGCTCGGGGGAGACTCCCGCCTGGTGTTCGAGTTCGGCGTGGTCCCGCTCGACGAGAAGTGCTGACCCCGGCGCGTCCGGCCGGGCCCCGGCCCGGCCGGACGCGCCGGACTCACACCGTCAGGCCCGCCGCGACGGTCGCGCCCAGCTCCCAGCACGCCTCGGTCCCGGCCCGGCCTGGCTCCCCGGTGACGGTCACCGGCTCGGCGGCGCGCCGCCAGCCCAGACCCGTGGTGATCGACTCGATGCCGCGCGCGGCACCGGTGACGTCGTTGTTCCCGTGCAGGTAGTAGCCGAACGGGCGGCCGCGGGTGGCGTCGAGACAGGGGTAGTAGACCTGGTCGAAGAAGTGCTTGAGCGCGCCCGACATGTACCCGAGGTTGGCGGGGGTGCCGAGGACGTAGCCGTCGGCCTCCAGGACGTCGGAGGCGGTCGCCGCCAGCGCCGCCCGGCGGACGACCCTGACGTCCTCGATCTCCGGGTCGGTCGCCCCGGAGACGACCGCTTCGAACATCGCCTGACAGCTCGGCGAGGGCGTGTGATGCACGATCAGCAAGGTGGGCACGCCACCATTGTCCTCCCGCCCGCACGGTGCGACGATGCCGCCATGACCGACGCCGACGGAAGCACCTCCCGCCCGCGCCCCGAGGCCCTCTTCGACGCGCTGGGCGCCGACTACGAGAAGGCCTTCGCCAAGGCCGAGGCGCACCACGCCTCGCTGGACTGGCTGCTGGGCCGGCTGGCGCCCGGGAGCAAGGTCTTGGACGTGGGCAGCGGCACCGGGCGGCCCACCGCGGAGGTCCTCGCCGCGGCCGGCCACGACGTGCTGGGTCTCGACGTCTCGCCGGTGATGGTGGAGCTCGCCTCGCGCCAGGTCCCCGGCGCCCGGTTCCAGCTCGCAGACGTCCGCGAGGCGCCCCTGGAGGAGGAGGCGTTCGACGCCGTCACGGTGTACTTCTCCCTGCTGCAGATGACCCGTGACGAACAGACGGCCCTGGTGGGGCGGGTCGCCCGCGCCGTACGGCCGGGCGGGGCGGTGGTGCTGGCGACGGTGCCGGTGGACGCGGACGACGTCCCGCACGTGTTCATGGGCCACCCGGTCCGGGTGAGCAGCTTCGCGGCGGACGGCTTCACCGAACTGGCCCGGCGGGCCGGGCTCACCGTCCTGGAGGAGCGGTCCGCCCTGTTCACCCCGGCCCACCCCGACGGGGAACCGGAACCGCACCTCTACCTGCACTGCGTGCGGGGCGGATAATTCCTTTCCCGGCCGGCGCCACGGGTGGAAGCATGCCGGGCATGACCACCACGCCTCCTTCCCCTCCCGCCGTCGGCTCGCCCGCACTCGACTCGCTGGAAGGGCTGGCGCTCGGCGACGCCTTCGGCGAGCGATGGTTCCCGCGCTTCCACGGCGGGCGGCACATGGCGGAGGCGGCGCTGCGGGAGCGCAGGACGCCCGACGGCCCGGTCCCCTGGCGCTGGACCGACGACACGGCGCTGGCACTCGCCCTGTTCGGGGTGGTGCGCAGCACCGGGGCGGTCCACCAGGACCTGCTGGCCGAGGCGTTCGGCGTGATCTACCTCGACGACCCGTACCGGGGCTACGGCTACGGCATGCACCAGCTCCTGCCCCGGCTGGCCGAGCGGCCCGCGCGCTGGCGTGCCGAGGCGCGGGCGATGTTCGACGGCCGGGGCAGCCTGGGCAACGGGGCGGCGATGCGGGTCGCCCCGCTGGGCGCGTGGTTCCACGAGGACGTCGAGGAGGCCGCCGAACAGGCGGTGCTGTCGGCGGAGGTCACGCACACCCACCCCGAGGCGGTGGCCGGAGCGGTCGCGGTCGCGGTGGCCGCCGCGCTGTTCGCCGCGAGCCGGGGCGAGGCGGCCCCCGAGCCGTTCCGGCTCCTGGCCGAGGTGGTGGAGCGGACGCCGGACGGCGCGGTGCGCGACGGACTCCTGCGGGCGGCCCAACTCCCCGCCGGCACCGCCCCTGCCGACGCCGCAAAGGTCCTGGGCAGCGGGGAGAGGATCTCCGCCGCCGACACCGTCCCCTTCGCCGTCTGGTCCGCGGCCCGGCACGCCGACGACCTGACCGAGGCGCTGTGGCGCACCGCCGAGGGGTTCGGCGACGTGGACACGACCTGCGCCGTCGTGGGCGGCATCGTCGCGGCCCGTACCGGGGTGGACGACGCGCCCGCCGACTGGCGCGGCAGACGCGAGCCGCTGCCCGCATGGGTGTACGAAGGTGAGGGAGGGCAGGCCGACCAGGCCGGCCGGAACTCGAAGGGACCTACGTCATGAGCCGCACCATGCTGGCGGGCCGGATAAACTTCACGACCAGGACGTTCGCCGTCCAGGAGGTGCCCGTCCCGGACCCCGGCCCCGGCGAGGTGCGGGTGAGGGTGCGGGCCGCCGGCGTGTGCCTCTCCGACGTCCACCTCGTCGACGGCCGGCTGCGCCCCATGCTGCTCCAGGGCGACGAGGTCACACTCGGGCACGAGGTGGCCGGCGAGGTGGACCTGCTCGGCGAGGGCGTCACCGGGACCGGGCCGGGCGCCCGGGTGATCGTCGGCGCGGGCAAGCGGATCGGCGACGCGGTGTGGACGATGGGCGTCGACTACGACGGCGGCTGGGCGGAGTACGTGGTGGCGCCCGCCGAGGTGCTGGTGCCGATCCCCGACACCCTCCCCTTCGAGCAGGCGGCGATCATCCCGGACGCGGTGTCCACCCCGTGGGGCGCCGTCGAGTGGACCGGGCAGGTGAAGGCGGGCGAGGCGGTCGGCGTCTGGGGCGTCGGCGGCCTCGGCGCGCACGGCGTGCAGCTGCTGCGGTTCGTGGGCGCGGCGCCGGTCGTCGCCGTGGACCCGGTGGCGGCGGCCCGCGAACGGGCCCTGGAGTTCGGCGCGGACCTCGCGCTCGACCCGGGGGACCCGGACTTCGCCGCGCGGATCGCCGCCGTCACCGGCGGGGCGGGCCTGGACGCCGCTCTCGACTTCGCCGGCGTGGCGCCGGTGCGCAACCAGGCGCTGGAGGCGCTGCGAGCGGGCGGCCGACTGGTGCTGGTGGGCATCAGCGGCGGCCCGCTCACCGTGGAGAGCGACGGGCGGTTCAGTTACGGCCGCAAGCAGATCCTGGGGCACTACGGCTCGGAGCCGCGGCACGTGGTGGACCTGGTGCGGCTGAACGCCCTGGGGCGACTCGACTTCTCACGCTCCGTCAGCGGCGCGCTGCCCCTGGAGGACGCGGCCGAGGCGGTGGAGCGCCTGGAGTCCAAGCAGGGCAACCCCATCCGCCTGGTCCTCATCCCCTAGGCCACAGGTGCTCCATCGGTCCCTCGCCCCGGGACCAGGCGCCGATCATCTCGCCGAGCGGCGCGTACACGTCCCGTCGCAGCCACTCGAGGTGCCCCGCGCCGAACTCCCGGGGCCGCGCCTCCACCCACATGACCACGTACAGGTAGGCGCGGTACAGGGCCAGCCGGTTGCGGGCGGCAGCGTCGAGGACCACGGAACCGCCCTGGGCCCGGTATCCCTTCCAGAACGCCTCGTCCCGGCCGATGTCGTGGAAGAGCCCGAGGGAGACGAACTCCATCACCGGGTCGCCCCACAGGGCGCGTTCGGCGTCGATCAGCGCGGTGATCCGCGGCCTGCCGGTGCCGGGCGCGCGCTCGGCGAGGACGTTGCCGTCCCACAGGTCCCAGTGGACCAGCCGGGGGACGGTCACCTCGTCGAGCGATCCGCTCTCGGCGGCGATCACCTCCCGGATCTCCTCGGCCGACCGGGGAAGACGCACGTCGAACCGCGCCGCGTCGTCCAGGGCCGCGTCCACCATTTCCAGAAACGCCTCCCGCCAGCTCGCCCGCAGCGGGCCGAAGGGCAGCGCGGGATAACCGAACCCGCCGGGAGCGGGGAGGGCGTGCACGCGGGCCACGTGCGCGCCGAGCTCCTCCCGCAGCACGGCCAGGTCGCCCGCGTCGGCCTCCTTGCGCAGCTCCTCCCAGGGCGTCCCTGGGCACTCCGTCATCACGATGTGGCCGCCGACGACGCCGGCGTTCCGCGGGCTCGCGGCCAGCACCGTGGGGACCGGCACCGACGTCCGCTCGCCGGCCGTCCGCAGGTACCAGGCCTCGGTCCCGAGGATGCCGCGCTCGTAACGCAGCACGGGGCCCTCGGGGGCCAGCTTCACCACCAGCGCGGCGCCGTCCACCGTCCGCACGCCGAAGACGGCGCTGAAGGTCCCGCCGCCGATCGTCCGGCAGTCGGCCACCTGCCCCCACCCGATGCCGGCGTCCTCCAACGCCGCGACCAGGCGCTCCCGCAGCCGCGTCTCCCTCTCGGTCCGTGACATGTTCGTTCCCCCTCGGGATCACCACCCCGCGCCGATGGCCCTGCCATCCTGGCAGCGTCCGGCGGCGGGAGGGAAGGAGTCGTCCGCCCCGGCGTCGTCGACGGCCCCGCCACCGGCCGGGAGACCCGCGCGTCTTCGGCACTGACCCGGCCCCGCCGGGGGTAGGGATCGGGGGACCACCGACGCCGACAGCCGCACCCCGGCACCGAAAGGACCCGGCATGCCCGCTCCCACCGCCCTCGTCGTGCAGAACTTCCCCGGCGGCGGCCCCGGCCGGCTCCAGGACTGGCTGGGCGAGGCCGGGCTCGGCTGCGAGGTGGTCGAGGCCCATACCGGAGCGGCGCTGCCCCGCTCGCTGGAGGGCCGGTACGCCGCGCTGGTCGTCCTCGGCGGCCCCTTCATGCCCGACGACGACCTCCGCGCGCCCTGGCTCCCGGCCACCCGCGCCCTGGCCCGCGAGGCGCTGGCCACCGGCCTGCCCTACTTCGGCATCTGCCTGGGCGGTCAGCTCCTCGCCCTGGTGGCCGGGGGCGAGGTACGCGCCGAGCACGGCGCGCCGGAGGCGGGCAGCACCCCGCTCACGCTGCTGCCGGGCGCGGTCTCCGGCGATCCGCTGCTGCGCGGTCTGCCCGAGCGGGTCACCGCCATCGAACACCACGTGGACGCGGTCACCGCCCTGCCGCCCGCCGCCGTCTGGCTGGCCCGCTCCGAGACCTGCCCGCACCAGGCGTTCCGGGTCGGCCGGTCCGCCTGGGGCGTGCAGTTCCACCCGGAGATCGCCGCCGAACGCCTCGCCCACTGGAACCCCGAGCGGCTCGCCCGCAACGGCTTCGACCACGCGGAACTGCTCGCCCGCGCGCGGCGCGACGAGGCCGCCGCTGCCGAGGTCTGGCGCACGGTGGCCCACCGCTTCGCCGCGCTGGTCACCGGCCGCGAGGAGGCCGGACACGCCGGAGCCCCGGTCCTCGGCGGCGGGGCCGTGGGCCGGGGCTCCGGTGACGGACCGGGCGTCAGGCGATGAACACCGGGTAGGCCGCCAGGTCGTTCTGCGTCATGACGGGGAGGTTCCGGATCTCCTCGTCGGGCAGGGCCGGCCGCATCCGCGGGAACCGCTCGAAGAGCGCCGGCAGGGCGATGGCCGCCTCCAGGCGGGACAGCGCGGCGCCGGGGCAGATGTGCGGGCCGTGACCGAACGCCATGTGACGGATCGGCGTCGCACGGGTGAGGTCGAAGGCGTCCGCGTCGGCGCCGTGCTGCTCGCGGTCCCGGTTGATCGCCCGGTAGGACATGACCACGCCGTCGCCCTTGGGGATCACCGTGTCGCCGACGGTCAGGTCCTCGGTGGGGAACCGCATCAGCAGGTGGCTGTTGGCCGGGTCCCAGCGCAGCGTCTCCTCGACCACCGTCTCCCAGGACACCTTGCCCTCGCGTACCAGCGCCAGCTGGTCGGGGTGGGTCAGCAGGGCCCGGGTCGCGCTGGTGATCAGGTCGATGGTGGTCTCGTGGCCCGCCGCCACCAGCGCCTTGAGGTTGCCCAGGACCTCGTCCTCGCTGAGCGGCTCGCCGCCCTCCTCGCTGTGGATCAGCGCGCTGAGCAGGTCGTCGCCGGGGCCGGCCTTCCGCTCGCGGATGAGGTCGAGGTACCACCGGTCGAAGGTCTCCAGGATCTCCAGCCGCTCCTCGTGCGGGGTGAGCATGGAGAAGAAGCGCTTGTACCCGTCCGCCAGCCAGGGCTGGCTCTCCTCGGGGACGTCGAGCAGCAGGCACACCACCTGCATGGGGAGCGGCTGGGCGAACACCGCCTTCATGTCCACCGGGGAGCCGTCGCGGCCGGCCTCCTCCATGGCGTCGAGGAGCTCGTGGGTGAAGGCGACGATGTCGTCGCGTATCGCCTCGATGCGCCGGGGCGTGAGGGCCTGGGCGGTCTTGGTGCGCAGCCGCCGGTGGTCGGCGCCGTCCACGGTGAACATGGACCGGCCGGCGTCGATCATGGTGATCAGCGGCCATTCACGGGTGACGACCCCCTCCCGCCACAGCCGCCACTCGTTCAGGTCCTTGACGAGGCGGGGGTCCATCAGCAGGTCACGGGCCACCGCGTGCCGCGTCACGGACCAGGCGGGCACGCCCAGCAGTTCGATCGGCACGACGGGCCCGGAGGCGACCAGACGCGCGGTCTCGCCGTCCAGGTCCCGCACCATCGGGTCGATCACCAGGGGTCCGGCGGAGGGCTCGGCGACGGCGCCGGTGTGAGGGCACTTCACGAGTGGTCTCCAACAGTCCGTACGGCGGTGAAACGCACCGGCAGTGACGTGAACCCCCGCATGAACGGGGAGGGGCGGCGTACCAGGGACTCGGCGGGGACCGTCAGCTCGAGGTCGGGCAGCCGGTCGAGGAGCACCTCGATGCCGGTCCGCGCGATGATCTCGGCGATCTCCTGGGCGGGGAAGGGACAGCGGAACTCGCCGTGGCTGAAGGAAAGATGGGCGCTGTTGCCGGCCGCGACCACGGTCCGGCCGGCCGTCAGGTCCTGGCGGACGTGCGGGTCCAGGTTGGCGCCGCCGTAGCCCAGCAGGATCAGGTCGCCGGCGCGGATCACCCGCCCGCCCAGCGTGGTGTCGCGTGCGGCCCACCGGTTGGGCAGCATCTGGGACGGGGTGTCCTCCCAGAGCACCTCGTTCATGGCCTGCGCGATGCTGTGCCGCGCCCCGCCCAGCGCGGTCGCGAAGCGGACGTCGGTGAGCATCAGCCGGATCGAGTTGCCGATCCAGTCGGTGGTCTGGAGGTACCCGGCGGCCACGATGGCCCGCAGGTCCCAGACCATCTCCTCCTCGGTGAACGGCGTGTCCGGGGAGTTGTCGAACGCGAGGATCCGCGAGGCGATGTCCGGGCCCGGCTCCTTCCGCTTGGAGTGCAGCAGTTCGCGCATGCTCTCGCCGAACTCGTCGTTCGCCTTCGTGGCGTCCGGCCCGGCGTCGGAGAGCCGCTGGATGATGCGGGCGATGCGCGGACCGTCCTCGTCGGGGAAACCGGCGAGCCGGGCCAGCGTGAGGATCGGCAGCGCCACGGCGAACTCGTCGACCAGGTCGGCCGCCCCGCGGCCGCAGAACGCGTCGATCAGCCGGTCGGCCAACTCCTCGGTCTCACGGCGGAGTTCGAAGCTGTCGGTCTGCTCGAGCACGGCGTTGACCAGCCGCGTGTGACGCCGGTGCTCCTCGCCCACCGTGAAGTACACGCACGGCACGCGCTCGCCCAGCATCGGACGCAGCGGCCAGTCGGCGGGTACGTTCGGCCACTGGTTCCACAGGCCCGCGTCGCGCGGGAAGAGCTCCGGGTCGCTGGTGACCTGGTGCAGCTCCCGGTAGCCGATCACCAGCCAGGCGGGAAACCCGGCGAACTCCACCGGCACCACCGGACCGAACCGCGCCCGCATGTCGCGGTACTGGTCGTGCGGTGCGGTGTGGAAACGCTCGTCCGCCAGCAGGTCGACGGGGCAGACGCCGCCCTGCGCGGAGGTCTGGGCAGGTGTGTTCATCTCGGCCTCACCGGACGGGGGCCGCGGCATGGGCCCCATGGAGGGTCTGCAGGTGTTCGGCCAGCGTCAGCAGGACCTGCTTGCTGGACCGCCGGGACCGGGCGTCGCAGTCGATCAGCGGGACGCGCGGGTCCAGGTCGAGCGCCTCCCGGACCTCCTCGAGGCTGTGCCGGGGGCCCCCGAAGTCGTTGCGCGCCACGATGAACGGCGTGCCGTGGTGCTCCAGCCGGTCGATCGCGTACCAGGACTCGTCGAGGCGGCGGTCGTCGACCAGGACCACCGCGCCGATGGTGCCGGCGAACAGCCGGTCCCACAGGAACCAGAAACGTTCCTGCCCGGGCGCGCCGAACAGGTAGAGGACGGTCTCCTCGTCCAGCGTGATCCGCCCGAAGTCGAAGGCGACCGTCGTCGCCGTCTTCTCCGGCACGTGGCTGGTGTCGTCGGTCGGGACCCCGGCGCGCGTCATCGTCTCCTCGGTGTTGAGGGGACGGATCTCGCTGACCGAGCGGACCATGGTGGTCTTGCCGACACCGAAGCCGCCCACGACGACGATCTTGAGGCCGTTGCTGGCCCGGTCGCCGAGCGGAGCCCGCGGCCCGTCGGGCACGGGCCGTGATTCAGAGAGCGCGGAGTCCAACGAGCACCTTCTCCAGTGTGGCGGGGTCCAGCTCCGGACGGCCGGAGGCGGTGTACCGCGGATGACGGGCGGTGGCCCGGCCCGCGTCCAGCAGATCCGAGACGAGGATCTTCGTGATGGACACGGGAAGGCCGAGCTCGGCGGAGATCTCGACCACCGAGGTGGGGTGGACGCACAGACGCAGGATCGCCGCCAGCTCCGACGACAGCCCGGCCGTCGGTCCGCTCTCGGCGACGATCAGCGTCACCAGGTCCAGGTCCTCCCGGGAGGGCCGGCTGCGCCCCGAGGTGAGGGTGTACAGCCGGTCCGGCCGGTCGTCGGTCCCCGGTCGGTTCACGACGAGGCGGCCTTCACGGCCTGGCCGGTCGCCTCCCGGGGCGGCGTGCTC
Organism: Streptomyces fragilis; assembly: GCF_003112515.1. Lineage (GTDB taxonomy): Bacteria > Actinomycetota > Actinomycetes > Streptomycetales > Streptomycetaceae > Streptomyces > Streptomyces fragilis. The sequence continues at coordinate 1,580,113 of NZ_BEVZ01000002.1, forward strand.
AGGTGTTCGCCGAGCTGTTCGATCAGCTCCTGCATGGTGTGCCCGACCATCCCGGGGTCGGCGTCCTCCTGGGCGACGACCGCGATGTGCGCGCCGGCCCCGGCCTCCACGATGAACAGGAGACCGCCGTGGAACTCCGTCATCGACTGCCGTACACCGCCGTCGCCGCTGCCGAACTCGGCGGAGGCGCCCTGGGCGAGGGACTGGATCCCGGCCGATATCGCGGCCAGCTGGTCGGCCTGGTCGACGGTGAGCTCGGGGGAGTGGCACAGCTTCAGACCGTCCCGGGAGAGCACCAGCGCGTGGCGCGCTCCCGGGGTGCGTTCCAGCAGGCCTTCCAGGAGCCATGTCAGCTCGGCGATTCGACTGTGGTCGTGGGTCATCGGTGGATTCCTCGGGTGTCGGCGCTCGCGGGAGGGGGTCGCGGGATTACCTGTCCTCGGCTGACGCCGAGTCGGACGCGCGGGGGGTTGTGCTGTTCTCACCGGCCTGGCCCGTGACGGCCTGCCGGAAGGCGTGGAACCGCGCACCGTGTGCGGCGGGTCGGGGCGAAGGCGCGGGCCTGTCGCCGCCGTCCGGGACGGCGCCCGGGGTGTGCGGCAGGCCGCCGGGATGGGCGGCCGCGAAGGTCTGGCCGCGGCGGCGCCGCGGCAGCGTGGAGCCGGAGCCGGAGCCGGAGCCGGAGCCGGACCCGGAGGAGGGGGGCTCCGTCGTGGAGGCGTCGTGCCGCGCGACGGGGGCGTCGGCCGGGGAGCCCGCGGCGGGCGCCTGACGCTCCGCCGGCCGGCGCCGCGGGAGCGCGTCGGCCGTGGCCCCGGCGCCCGCGGCGCCCACGGGGGTGCGCTGGCTGGGGATCGTCCCGCCGGCCGGGCGCGCGGCGGCCGTCTCGGAGCCGCCGGCGGCGGGAGCCGGCGTGGCGGCGGAGGCGGGCGTGGCGGCCGCGGGCTCGTCGGTCCGCGAGATCAGGTGGCGGGGGACGAGCACCAGCACCGCGGTGCCGCCGGTCGCGGAGGGACGGAAGGAGACCGTGAGGTCGTGCTTGCGGGCCAGGTGCCCGACGACGGCCAGACCGAGCCGGGTGCCGGTGAGCGCGGACAGGTCGGGGGCCTGCCCGGAGACCGCCTGCTCGGCCCGGCGCAGGGCCGAGTCGCTCATGGTCAGGCCGCTGTCCTCGACGGTGACCAGCAGACCGGCCGGCACCTCACTGACGTAGGCGTGGACCTCGGTGCTCGGCGGGCTGAAGTTGCAGGCGTTGTCGAGGAGTTCGGCCAGCACGTGCATCACGCCCTCGGCGGCGTGACCCGCTATGGCGAGGCTCGGCGGCACGGCCCTCAGGCGCACCCGCCGGTAGCCGGCGATCCGGCCCATCGCGCCGCGCAGCACCGACTCCATGGCGATGGGGCGCGCCCAGCGGCGTCCGGAGCGGGCGCCGCTGAGCACGGCGATGGAGTCCGCCAGCCGGCCGGCCTGCGCGGTGCGGTGGTCGACGTGCAGCAGGTCGGCCAGCACGTCGCTGTCCTGGTGACGCTCCTCCATCTCGCGCAGCTCGGCGAGGGCGGAGGTGGACATGGCTTGCATACGGCCGGCCGCGTTGGCGCAGGCGGCCAGCGCCGCGGCCCGGCGGGCCTCGCTGCGGCCCAGCGCCCGGACGGCCTGCTGGAGCGCCCGCACCTGCTCGGGCCGGGCGGGCGCCAGTGCGGCCCGCTTCCCGGTCCGGGTGAACTCGGCCAGCACCCGCTCGGCCGTGGCGCCCTCGGCGACCCGGGTGAGCGCCGCCGGCAGCGTGGTGTCCGCGAACCGCACGGCGTCCGCCTCGAGCGCGGAGTACCGGTCGCGGGCGAGCCGTTCACGGGCGCGGAACCAGGCGGCGAGCCCGGAGGTGACCGACGCCACGGCGGCCCCGCCGACGGCCCACGCGAACCCCTCGCCCTCGGCCGGGGCGGCGAACGCCACGACGCCGGCCAGCGCGCCGGTCGTCACTCCCCAGACGAACATGGCCGAGCGAGCTCGGGTTGGACTCATCGGCGTACTCCTCAGCGGGCCAGGGGCAGCAGGGCGGCAACTCGGGGACACTATAGGGATGTTGTGTGTCTCGACTTGCCTGCTGGTGACCGAACTGTGAGGAGAAGTGGATCACAGATTTCTGACAATCGCCCACTTGTCACACCAAGTTGACCTTGTGCGGCGCGTTCGACGGCTTGTCAGGCGTCCGATTTTTTACCCGGCGGTCATCGCCGCGCGGCCATGTACACCTCAAAAGCCTTGTGCAGGGCCTTGTTGAGGGGGTACTCCCACTCACCGAGGTACTCCACGGCCTCCCCGCCGGTGCCCACCTTGAAGCGGAGCAGACCGAGCAGCGGGTCGCCCTCCTCGAGGGTGTCGGTGATCCCGCGCAGGTCGTAGACCGCGGCGCCGCGCTCGTGGGCGTCACGGATCATCCGCCACTGCAGGGCGTTGCTCGGCTGCACCTCGCGGCGGCGCGCGGTGGAGGCGCCGTAGGAGTACCAGACGTGCTCACCCACCGTCAGCATGGTGGCCGCGGCCAGCGTCTCCCCGTCGTGGGACGCCAGGTACAGGCGCATCCGGCCCGGGTCCTCGGCGCGCAGCGCGTCCCACATGCGGCGGAAGTAACCGAGCGGCCGGGGGGCGAACCCGTCGCGCTTCGCGGTCTCCAGGTAGAGCTCGTGGAAGGTCCCCAGGTCCTCGCCGTCCCCTTCGACGACCTTGACGCCGGCCTTCTCGGCCTTCCTCACGTTGCGCCGCCACTGCTGGTTCAGGCCGTTGAGGACCTGCTCCGGCGTCCTTCCGGCGAGCGGCAGCTGGAAGACGTACCGCGGCTGCCCGAGGGCGAAGCCGCCCGAGCCGGCCTCACCCGAGCGCCGCCAGCCGGCCCGCCGCAGCGCGCCGGCGACCTCCTCGGCCCGCTCCTCGCGCGCGGACGGCTCCACGTCCGCCAGCCGGTGCGCCGCCGGGTCGGCGACCGCCTCCTTGACCCGCTCGGCACTCCACCGCCGGGTGACGACCGGCGGCCCCATCCGCACGGCGAACGCGCCCAGGCCCTTCAGGTGGTCCAGCATCGGCCGCAGCCATCCCTCCACCAGGTCGCGGTCGTACCAGTCGACCACCGGCCCCTCCGGAAGGTAGGCGAGGGAGCGCCCGATGCCCGGCATCGCCCGCAGCAGCGCCAGCCCCGCTCCCACGAGCCGTCCGTCCGCGTCGAACCAGCCCAGGTTCCGCGGCTGCCAGTCCTCCTTGACGTCGCCCCAGGCGGGGACCTGAAGATGGCTCACCGACGGCCGCGCCCGGACGAAGTCCAGATGCTGCTCGCGGGTGATCGCCCGAACCTCGCACCTCATACGTCTGCTCTCCTGCCCCGGACCGCCCGCCTGCGGGATTGCCGTCCAGCGGTGTCCGACGATCAGCCGATACGAACGCTGCAGGGTAGGCGCAGCCGACCGGCGGATCGGGGCACCAACACTCCGCGTCCACCGCCCCACGCCCCCCGCGCCCGGCGCCGGACGTCCTTGCGCGCCCTCCCGGCCCCCAGGGAGAAAGCGCTGGTCGTGCGGTGTGTCCTGCTGGTCCAATGACCGCATGCGGCACACGACCGACACCGACACCGACATCGACCGGGGCGACTGGCCGGACGCCGTCACCCCCTGGGGCGACGCCGCCTGGCGCAGAGCCGCGGAGGCCTTCACCGCCGAAGGGCTGACCGCACACGGCCTGCGCCCGGCCGGGACGCGGACCGTCCGGCTGCGCCCGTGGTCCGTCCTGGTCCGGATCCCCACCGACGACGGGTCGCGGGTCTGGTTCAAGGCCAACCCGCCCGCGAGCCGCTTCGAGGCGGGTCTCGCCCTCGTGCTGGACCGCCGGGTGCCGGGCCGGGTGCTGCGCCCGCTCGCCGCCGACGCCGGCCGCGGCTGGTCGTTGCTGCCCGACGGGGGCCCGGTGCTGGACGACGTCCTCGCCGGCGCCGACGCGCGGGAGGCCACGCGCATCTGGGAGGAGATCCTGCCGCGCTACGCCCAGGTGCAGCAGTCCCTCACCGGTCACGCCGCCGAACTGACCGTGGCGGGGGTGCCCGGTGCGCACACCACCGCGATGCCCGCGCTGCTCGACCGGCTGCTGGCCGGCAACGCCCCGCACCTGGACGCCGCCGAGCGCGCCCGGCTGGAGGCCGCGCGCCCCCGGATCGCCGCGGCGAGCGAGGAACTCGCCGCGCTGGGGATCGCCGACACCCTGGACCACGCGGACCTCCACGGCGGGCAGGTCCTGCGCCCCGAGCCCGGCCGGTACACCTTCTTCGACTGGGGCGACTCCTCCGTCACCCACCCGTTCTGCAGCCTGCTGGTCACCTCCCGGATCTTCCGCCGCCGCCACGGCGACGCGACGCTGCCCAGGCTCCGCGACGCCTACCTGGAGGCGTGGACCGGCCGCGGCCGCACCTCCGCCGAACTGCGGCGGGGCCTGGAGCCGGCCCTGCGGCTGGCGGCACTGACCCGCGCCACCGCCTGGGGGCGGCTCTTCCCGGGCAACGCCGAGGCGGGGGCGGCGCCCGGGGAGCGGCCGGCGGCCGCGCAGTGGCTGTTGCGGGTGCTGGACGACACGCGGCTCTGAGAAGTTCGCGCGCAACGACCCGTCCGGTGCAACCATGTCCCCTTTCCGGCTGTCGTATCAGGGGAAAGGGGACATCGTCCGCCGGCCGGCACCCCGGGCAACGGCCGCCCGGCGCGCGGGACCCGCAGCACCCGTGCTCGAGAGAGAAGGCACCCGCATGCGCCGCAGCACCGCAGCCGTGGTCACCGCCACGGCGATCGCCCTGACCCTTCCCGCCACCACGGCGACCGCCGCCACCGCGGCCTCGACGCCCGGCTTCCTCGCCCCCGCCGACCTGCCGCCGCACCCCTCGTCGGACTGGTACGCGGGCGCGGTCACGGCGGGCGTCCCCGACCCCGTGCCCTTCTGCTACGGCCAGGCGCTCCCCGGGGCGACCTCGCGGTACCGGGAGTTCTGGACCGACCTGGACGCCGGCGCCCGCCAGGTGACCGTCGTCGAGAAGGACCGCGCCTCCGCCAAGGGCCTGGCCGAACTGCTGCGGCGCAGCGTGAAGCAGTGCGCGGCGAGGACCGAGGCGCAGTACCCGGACGTGGACGCCGAGGTCCGCGACCTCGGCCGCGTCAACGTCGAGGAGGGCGCCCGCCTGTACGCGGTCCAGGTCACCACCGCGTACACCCGGGACATCCACCTCTTCTCGGTGGGCCGCGACGACCGCACCGTGACGGTGGTCCAGTGGGGGCAGATGGGCCGCTTCAAGGACGCGCCCGTCGCCGCCTTCCGCGCCACCGCCCGCACCTCGGTCGCCAAGCTCCACTGAGCCCCCGTCAGGCCGCCGCTCCCGCCGGGGCAGGTCCGCGCGGCGGAACGCGCACCCGGCGCGCGTTCCGCACCCCGCTGGACCTGCCCGCGGTACGGAAACCACCGCCACCGCCCGGCGGGCGGGGCGTTCACCGCGGGTCCAGCGGTCCCTCCACGGTGATCACACGGTCGCAGGCGTCCCGGGTCGCGGCCACCAGTTCCCCGTTGGGCCGGTCGTTGCCCGCCACCCAGGCCCGCGCCGCCTCGGCGGTGAAACCGGTCGAGGTGTGCCGCCCGTGCAGGCGCTCCTCCCGCACCGCCTCGGGGGTGTCCAGGAACCAGAGCGCGTCCAGACAGGCGCGGGCCGCCGGCCAGGGGCCCTCGCCCAGGGCGAGGTAGTTCCCCTCGGTGACCACCAGCCGCGCCATGGGCTCCACCACATGGAGCGCCGCCACCGGCTCGTGCAGGGTCCGCGAGTAGCCGGGCGCGTACACCGGCTCCTCGCCCTGCTCCCGGATCCGCCGGAGCAGCGCGGCGTAGCCCCAGCCGTCGAAGCTCGGCTCGGAGCCCTTCCGGCCGGCCAGCCCCAGCCGCTCCAGCTGGAGGTTGGAGAGGTGGAAGCCGTCCATCGGCACGTACGCCGCCGTGCCCGGCCCCAGCCGGGCGGCGGCGGCCGCCACCAGGTGCTCGGCCAGGGTCGACTTCCCGGCCCCCGGCGCCCCGGCGATGCCGAGGATCACCCGCCCGGGGGCCCTCTCCGTCAGTGTCAGCGTCTCCCGCAGCAGTGTCGTGGCGTCCATGCCGCCATCGGACCACGTCCACCGCGAGGGTCGCAGCCCCGGCTGTGACTCAGCTCTCCGCGAGGCGTCCTGTCGTGCCCCACGGACCGTGCGCGAGGATCGGCGGACGATCTTGTGTGAACGTCTTCGAAGCACAGGGAGCACCCATGGAGCGCAGCGACCGGAGCAACCCGGACTTCGGGCTCACCGCGGAGGACTACCGGCGCCACCGCGCCGGGTTCCCCCCGGAACTCGTCACCCGTCTGGCCGGCCACGGCGTCGAGGCGTCGGGACGTGACGTCCTGGACGTCGGCACCGGCACCGGCAGCCTGGCCCGTCTGATGGCCCTGGCCGGCGGCAGGGTCACCGGCCTCGACCCGGCGGCCCCGCTGCTGGAACAGGCCCGGCAGCTGGACGCCGAGGCCGGCGTGGGCGTCGAGTACCGGGTGGGAACCGCCGAGGCCACCGGTCTGCCGGACGGCGCCTTCGACGTCGTCACGGCCGGTCAGTGCTGGCACTGGTTCGACGCCCCCCGCGCCGCCGCCGAGGTCCGGCGGCTGCTGCGCCCGGGCGGCCACGTGGTGATCGCCCACTTCGACTGGCTGCCGCTGCCCGGCAACGTGGTGGCCGCCACCGAGGACCTGATCCTCGCCCACAACCCGGACTGGTCCATGGCGGGCGGCACCGGCCTCCACCCGCGCTGGCTGACCGACCTGGCGACCGCCGGGTTCCGGGACATCGAGACCTTCTCCTTCGACCTCGAGGTGCCCTACCGGCCCGAGGACTGGGTGGGCCGGATCCGCGCCAGCGCCGGGGTGGGCGCGAGCCTCCCGGAGGAGGGTGTGCGGGCCTTCTCCGACGAGCTCACCGCCGTCCTGCGCGACCGCTTCCCCGGGGACCCGTTGCGCGTCCCGCACCGGACCTGGGCGGTGACCGCCCGCGCACCCCTCGCCTGACCCTCCCACCCCTCGCCCGACCCGCGCGCCTCCCGCGCGGGTCAGGCGTCCCGCTCCCGTAGAGGGCCGTCTACCGCCGGACGGCCTCGCGCGGCTCGCGGAACGCCCGGTCGGCCCTCGGCTCCACCACCGGCCGGAACAGCCGCCGCACCGGCGCCGTGCACAGCGCCGTCACCACCAGCGCGCCGAGCACCGTCACCGCCAGGAGCCCGGCGCCGCCGTAGGGCCGCAGCAGGTCGTAGAAGTCCGTGTGCGCGAGGAACTTCATGAAGAAGCCGTGCAGCAGATAGCCGTACAGGGTGCCCTCACCGAGCGCGGTGAACCACGTCCGGCGGGCCGGTACCCAGGCGAGGAAGCAGACGACCAGGGCCACGCCGCAGCCGAACAGCAGCAGCGTCATCAACGGTCCCGCCCACCAGGGCATGCCCAGCTGCTGCGCGGCGCTGCTGTGGTAGAGCCAGGCGTAGTTCAGCCGGGGAACCGCCCACCAGGCCGCGGCCAGGCCCGCCGCCGCCACCGGTACCGACAGTGCCCGCACCGCGGGGTGCCGCACCAGCGCGAAGTGCTCCGGCCGCAGACCCAGCCCGAGGACGAAGTAGGGCAGGAACTGCAGCACCCGCTGCAGGTCGAGGTCCTCGCCGATCGAGGGGGAGAGGGCGGCCAACATCGCCATCCCCAGCGCCACCGGCAGCGGCCACCGCAGCGACCGCCACAGCGGCGCCGTCAGCCGCCACACGAAGAGCGCCGCCAGGAACCAGGTCACGTAGGTGGGGTCCAGCAGGGTGACGGGCCGTCCGGGGTCGTCGTCGCTCCAGCGGGTGAAGAGCGCGTAGGCGGTCTCGAAGAGGACGTAGGGCAGGACGAAGCCGGTCACCAGCCGCCGGACCCGGTGCGGCGAGGCGTCGAAGGAGCGGGAGAAGTAGCCGGAGACCACGATGAACGCCGGCATGTGGAAGGCGTAGACGAACATGTAGAGGGCGAGGACCCCACGGTCGCCCTCCCGCAGCGGCTCCCAGATGTGGCCGACCGCCACCAGGAGGATCGCCAGGAACTTGGCGTTGTCGAAGAACGCGTCGCGGGAGGCCGGCGCGCCCAGGCCCTGGTCCTGATCCGGGGCCGGGCGGGTCCGGGGAGCGGTGGAGGTCGCCGTTGACATGCGCGTGCGCCTCACCGGCCGGGCGGAGGCCAAACCTCCGCATCCACCCCTATGACGCACTTCACTCGTTCGAAGCAATCCGCGTGAACGGTGTCAACGTTCCTTCGTTGAACAGTTCCCCCGGCGCTGTGTACGGTGTGCGCCATGACTGACAGCGCTGGGAGCCAGGCGGCAGGAGCTTTGGTGACCGGCTCGGAGATCGCCCGTCTCGCCGGCGTCACCCGCGCCGCCGTCTCCAACTGGCGAAGACGGTACGACGACTTCCCGGAACCGGCCGGCGGCGGCCCCAACAGCCCGCTCTTCGACCTCGCCGAGATCCGGTCCTGGCTGGAGCGCCAGCGCAAGGGGCAGGACGTCTCCGACGAGGTCAGGCTCTGGCAGACCCTGCGCGGCGCCTACGGCGACGACATGGTCACCGCCCTCGCCGACACGGCCGCGCACGTCGACGACCCGGACGCGCTCACCCCGCTCCCTGAGGAGGCCGTACGGCTCGTGGGGCGCCTCCTGGACCGGGGCTCCGCCGCCGACCTCGTCACCGGACTCGCGGAACGCTTCACCGACTCCGTCCGCCGCGCCGCCTCCGACCAGGTCACCACCGCCCGCGTGGTGCGCGCCGTGCGCCACTTCGCCGGTCGCGTGGCCAAGGACGCCGTGGTCCTCGACCCCGCCTGCGGGATCGGCACCCTGCTCCTGTGCGTGGGACCCGAGCGCGGACCGCGGCGCCACGGGCAGGAGATCGACCCGGACAGCGCGCGGTTCGCCCAGCTGCGGGCCGACCTGACGGGTCGCGCCGGAGTGGAGATCGCGGTCGGGGATTCGCTGCGCGAGGACCGGCTGGCGGAACTCAAGGCCGACCTGGTGGTCTGCGACCCGCCCGTCGGGGACACCGACTGGGGCCGGGAGCAACTCCTCCTGGACCGCCGCTGGGAGCTGGGCACACCGTCCCGGGCGGAGAGCGAACTCGCCTGGCTGCAGCACGCGTACGCGCACACCGCCCCCGGCGGCCGGGTGCTGATGGTGATGCCCGCCTCGGTCGCCTACCGCAAGGCGGGCCGCCGCATCAGGGCCGAACTGGTCCGGCGCGGCATCCTCACCCAGGTCACCGCGCTTGCCCCCGGCACCGCCGCCTCGCACGCGCAGCCCGTCCACCTCTGGCACCTGCGCCGCCCCACGGGGCCCGGCGACACCGCCGCCGCCGTCCGTATGGTCGACCTCACCGCCAACGACCCGGACGGACCGCTGGAACCCGGCCCCGCCCAGACGGCGGAGATCGCCCTGATCGACCTGCTCGACGACACCGTCGACCTCACCCCCGGGCGCCATGTCGAGGACTCCACCCGTGACTTCGCCGCCGAGTACCAGGAGCTGCGGCGACAGCTCGACGAGCGGCTGGCGCGGCTCGGCCCGCTGCTGCCCGCGCTGACCGAGGGACGGGGCCCCGGTTCCCTGGACGGGTCCACCGTGAGCGTCGCCGAGCTCGCGCGGGCCGGGCTGGTCACCCACGGGGAGGACGAACCCGTCTCGACCAGCGAGCAGTTGGACACCGACTACCTGCGCGGCTTCCTGCGCTCGTCGGTCAACGTCCGCCGCTCCACCTCGCTCAGCGGAACGTTCCGCCTCGACGGGCGGGGCGCGCGGGTGCCGCAGATGGACATCGAGGAGCAGCGCCGGTACGGGGCGGCGTTCCGCACCCTGCGGGAGTTCGAGGCCTGCGCCCGCGAGATCGCCGACCTCACGGCGCGGATCGCCGAACTGGCGGGCGAGGGCCTGGGCAACGGGGCGCTGACCCCCGGTTAGCACGCGCCGACCGGCCCCGAACGCTCCGGGCCGGCCCTGGACGCCGCGGGTCTGCCCCGGACGCCCCGGGCCGGCCCCGACAACTGCGGGTCTGTCCTGGATGCACGGGGCCGGCCCGATACGCAAGGGGCCGGCCCGGGAGTCTCCGGGCCGGCCGTCGTCACGTGTGGATCGCCCCTCCACCGGTGCCCCGGGGGTGGAGGGACGTCTCCGCTACGTGGTGGGGGTCAGGGGGAGGCAGATGGCGTCGACGGTGAACGACACCGTCTCGCCGCTCGTGTTCCTGACCGTGCCGGTCCAGCCGTTCGCGCCGTTCGGGGCCGACTCGAGCACCGTGACCTCGTCGAGCAGGTCGTCGGCCACGCTCACGCCGCCGCCGGTGAGCGTGCTGGTCGCCGGGCAGGTGGCCGTTTCCGTCCCGGTCTCCCCGGCGTCGGCCTCGCCGGTCTCGGTCTCCAGGAAGGTCGGGATGACCTCGCCGGGGTCACCCTCGGGGCCCGCCGGACCCTGCGGTCCCGCCGGGCCCTCAGGGCCTTGCTCACCCTCAGGTCCTTCGGGGCCTGCCGGCCCCTGGGCGCCCGCCGGGCCTGCCGGTCCCGCCGCGCCCGCGGGGCCCGCGGGACCGGCGACGCCCGCCGGACCCTGCGGCCCGGACGGACCCGGCTGACCCTGCGGCCCGGACGGCCCGGGCTCGCCCTGCGGACCGGCGGGGCCGGGCCTGCCGCCCCCGCCGTCGCACGAGTGGTCGCAGTCGTGCGCGGCGGCCCGGTCCGTGCCCGCCTCGGCGGCCATGACCTGCGGTGCCACCGCGCCGGAGACGAGGGCCGCCGTCAGCACGGGCAGGCCTGCGCGGCAGAGCCGGCGTATCGACTTCTTCAAGGTTGCTCCCGATGGGGTGAGGGGGCCCGGCTGCGGGGAGCACGTCCAGCGGTTCCCGCCGGGCTTTCGATCGACGTCACCGATCCCAGCACGCGGCGCGACACCCCGCCCGGCGAGAACACTCCTCCGGGCTAGCGAGGCGGGCGGACGCCATCCGGACGGACGTGCGCCGGGACCGTCCGGGGACCCGCGAGAACGCCGCAGCGGCCAGGTGAGCAGGGGGAATCCGATGGAGCACAGGCCCGATCCGATCCAGATCATCACCCGCCCCAGCGCGTCGGTGGCGCAGGACCGGATCCAGGCGCTGGGGGCCTGGATGGACGCCGCCCGCCACGCCGGGTGGCGGGTGGACCCCCTGGACGAGCCGGTGGACTGGCCGGCGGGGGAGTGCGGCCTGGTGGACATCGAAGGACTGCGCTACCTGCTCCGGGTCGGTCTGCGCGGCCGGACCCGGGCCGTGCTGCTCCCGGCCGCGCACGCGGACCGCGCCGTGGCCCGGCCGCTCGCGGGCGACCCGGCGAGCGCCACCCGCCCGGTGCTCCAACTCACCACGTGGGCCGAGCCGCTGTTCGACGCGGAACCTCGCCGGTGACCGCTCCCGCGGGCGCCGCCGCGGCAGCGGTGAACAGCGGCTCCAGCGCCTGCCGCAGGTCCTCGACGCAGCGGTACGGCACGGCGGACATGCCGATCGCCGCGGCCGCCTCGGTGTTCTCCGTCCGGTCGTCGACGAACAGACAGCGCTCCGGTGCGACACCGGCCAGCCGGCAGGCCCTCCGGTAGATCGCCCGTTCGGGCTTGGCGACGCCCTCCCACGCGCTGTTGACGACGTGATGGGCGAGATCGGCGATCCCCATCGCCTCGAGTTCGCGGTCGAGTCCGGCCGTCGCGTTGGTCACGATCACCAGCGGCACCAGTTCCCTTGCCCGGCGCAGCAGTTCGACCGCCTCGGGGTCCGCGTGGAACGGCGCGTCCGTCATGGCCCGGGCCAGTTCACGGGCCCGGCCGGGCGGCACGAAGGCGGCCATCCGCCGGGCGACGGCGTCCGTCCACCGCCCGACGTCGATTCGTCCGAGCAACAGCGGGAGATCGAGCTCCGGCGCGTAGGCCACCGACGCGGTGAGACCCGGCATGAGGCCCGACTCCCGCTCGAGCGCGGTGAGTTCGGAGAAGTCGTAGAACCGGACGACGTTGTCGAGGTCGCAGAGCACGGCGTCGAAGCCGCTCGGCAGGGGTGTCACGGGCCCCAGCCTGTCACAGGTGTCCGAGCCGGGTCCCGGCGTGTCCCCCCCAGGTCACGCCGGGACCAGTCGGCCCCCCTGATGATCCCCCCCGGGATCCCCCCTCAGGTCCCCCCGAGTCGCACCGGCCCGCCCCCCGACGAGGCGGTGCGTCCGAGGGAGACGCTACACGAACGTGTCGGGTTGCACCAGAGCCTCGTTCTGTTGACATCGTCAACGGAAACTTTCGAACCGGAGGCCAACACGCAGGTGAGGAAGTGCGGAAAACGCGGCTTGGGTTGATCGACGGCCGACCGGCGAGGAAGGTTGTACGGCGGGGAGGAAATTTTTCCGGCTCCATCCGGGGGCCCCGCGGAACGGCGTGTCACGCGGAAGCGGGAAAAGGCCGTCGCATCGTTCGGTTCGCCGTCCGGCGGGGGCGCTCGCGGCTAGTGTGGGCCGAATGAAGGCTCTTGTCCTGTCAGGTGGAGCCGGCACGCGACTGCGGCCGATCACCCACACGTCGGCCAAACAGCTCGTGCCGGTGGCCAACAAGCCGGTGTTGTTCTACGGACTGGAATCCATCGCGGACGCCGGGATAACCGAGGTCGGGATGATCGTCGGGGAGACCGCCGACGAGATCCGCGCCGCGGTCGGGGACGGCTCGCGCTTCGGTCTCCGGGTGACCTACATCCCGCAGGAGAAGCCTCTCGGACTGGCCCACGCGGTCCTGATCGCGCGGGACTTCCTCGGCGAGGACGACTTCGTCATGTACCTCGGCGACAACTTCATCGTCGGCGGCATCAACGACATCGTCGACGACTTCCGCGCCAGCCGCCCCGACGCCCAGATCCTGCTGACGAAGGTCCCCGACCCCCGCGCCTTCGGCGTCGCCGTCCTCGACGACGAGGGCCAGGTGGTGACCCTGGAGGAGAAGCCCGAGCGGCCCGAGAGCGACCTCGCGCTGGTCGGCGTCTACCTCTTCACGCCCCGGATCCACCAGGCGGTCCGCTCCATCGAGCCCTCCTGGCGGGGCGAACTGGAGATCACCCACGCCATCCAGCGGCTGATCGACGACCGGGCCACCGTGCGGTCCACCGTCATCCAGGGGTACTGGAAGGACACCGGGAACGTCGTCGACATGCTCGAGGTGAACCGGATGGTCCTCGAGTCCCTGGAGCCGCGCAACGACGGAGAGGTGGACGAGGAGAGCGAGACCGTCGGCCGGGTCGTGATCGAGGCGGGCGCGCGGGTGACCCGCTCGAGGATCGTGGGCCCCGCCGTCATCGGCGCCGGCACCCGGGTCGACGACTCCTACGTCGGACCGTTCACCTCGGTGGGCGAGAACTGCACCGTCAGCGGCAGCGAGCTGGAGTTCTCCATCGTGCTGCGGGACGCCACCATCCTGGGCGTCGGACGCATCGAGTCCTCCCTCATCGGCCGCCACGCCGAGGTGACCACGCAGTCGGCGCCCGGCGTCCCCAGCGCCCACCGTCTCGTTCTCGGCGACCACAGCAAGGTGCGGATCCAGCCATGACCACCCCGAACCTCCTCGTCACCGGCGCCGCCGGTTTCATCGGGTCCGCCTACGTGCGGAACCTCCTGACCGACGGCGCGGCGGACCTGCGCGTCACCGTCCTCGACAAGCTCACCTACGCGGGCACCCTCGACAACCTGCCGCTGGACCACCCGCGCCTGGAGTTCGTCCAGGGCGACATCCGCGACGCCGAGCTGGTGGACAAGCTGATGGGCGCCGCCGACCAGGTCGTCCACTTCGCCGCCGAATCCCACGTGGACCGGTCGATCACCGGCGCCGCGGACTTCGTGCTCACCAACGTGGTCGGCACGCAGACGCTGCTGGACGCCGCGCTGCGGCACGCGGTGGGACCCTTCGTGCACATCTCCACCGACGAGGTCTACGGCTCCATCGAGTCGGGGTCCTGGCCGGAGACGCACCCCCTCGCGCCCAACTCGCCGTACTCCGCCTCCAAGGCCTCGTCCGACCTGCTCGCCCTGGCCTACCACCGGACCCACGGCCTGGACGTCCGCGTCACCCGCTGCTCCAACAACTACGGGCCCCGCCAGTTCCCCGAAAAGGTGATTCCTCTCTTCGTCACCAACCTCCTCGACGGCAGGAAGGTGCCGCTCTACGGGGACGGGCGCAACGTCCGCGACTGGCTGCACGTGGAGGACCACTGCCAGGGCGTCGAACTCGTGCGAACCCGGGGCGCAGCAGGGGAGATCTACAACATCGGCGGTGGCACCGAGCTCTCCAACAAGGAGCTCACCGGTCTGCTCCTGGAGGCCTGCGGGGCCGGCTGGGACATGGTCGAGCACGTCGAGGACCGCAAGGGACACGACCTGCGTTACTCCGTCGACTGGGACAAAGCGCGGACCCAACTCGGCTACCATCCCCGGCACGACTTCTCCACCTCTCTCGCCGCCACCGTCAACTGGTACCGCGAGAACCGGGGTTGGTGGGAGCCGTTGAAGGAACGGGCCGGCGGGTGAGCCGTCGGTCCGGTACCGGCCGGCGGAGCACGGGAAGTACGGAGAAGCGCGCATGAGATGGCTCGTCACCGGCGCAGCGGGCATGCTCGGCCGGGACACCGCGCGGGAACTGGAGCGCCGCGGCGAGGAGACGGTGGCCCTCGGCCGCGCCGAACTGGACATCACGCGTGAGGACGACGTCCGCGCCGCCCTCGCCGCGCACCGGCCGGACGTGGTCGTCAACTGCGCGGCCTACACGGCCGTCGACGACGCCGAGAGCGACGAGGCGACCGCCCTGCGCATCAACGGCGACGGCCCCCGGACCCTCGCCAGGGCCTGTGCCGCGCAGGGCGCGGCCAGCCTGATCCACGTCTCCACCGACTACGTCTTCGACGGCCGGGCCACCACCCCCTACCCCGAGGACCACCCCACCGCCCCCCGCACCGCCTACGGCCGCACCAAACTCGCCGGCGAGCGGGCGGTCCTCACCGAACTGCCCGGACGCGGCGCCGTGGTGCGCACCGCCTGGCTCTACGGCGTCCACGGCGGGAACTTCGTGCGCACCATGACCGACCTGGAGTCCCGCCGGGACACCCTCGACGTCGTCGCCGACCAGCGCGGCCAGCCCACCTGGAGCGCCGACGTCGCCGGCCGGATCGCCGACCTCGGCGCCCGGCTCGGCGCGGACGACCCGGACGCCACCGGCGTCTTCCACGCCACCAGCTCCGGCGAGGCCACCTGGCACGAACTGGCCCAGGAGGTCTTCCGCCTGCTCGACGCCGACCCCGCCCGGGTGCGCCCCGTCACCAGCGAGGCGTTCCCGAGGCCCGCACCCCGTCCCGCCTACAGCGCCCTGGCGCACCACCGGTGGCGGCCGCTCGGCCTGCCGCCCCTGCGCGACTGGCGCGCCGCCCTTCATGTTGCCCTCCCGCTCATCCGCAAGGAGTCCTGTTCGTGAAGCGCCACGAGTTCCTGAGGGAGCTCCACAAGACCTGCGCCAACCGGAACTACCTGGAGATCGGCGTCAACGACGGCCGCAGCCTCACCCTCTCCCGGGTCCCGAGCATCGCCGTCGACCCCGCCTTCAAGGTGGTCACCGAGATCCGGTGCGACGTGCACCTGGTGAAGGCCACCAGTGACGACTTCTTCGCCCGCGAGAACCCGCTGGGGCACCTCAAGGGCGGCCGTCACCCGCTGCGCAACCTCGCCCGCAACCGCAGTCCCCTCGGCTACTGGCAGGACGTCACGCTGGACCTGTCGTTCATCGACGGCATGCACCTCTTCGAGTACGCCCTGCGGGACTTCATCAACGTCGAGAAGCACTCCGACTGGGCCAGCGTCGTCGTCCTCGACGACATGCTGCCGCGCAACGTCGACGAGGCCGCGCGCGACCGGCACACCAACGCGTGGACCGGCGACGTCTACAAGGTCGTCGAGATCCTGCGGCGCTACCGGCCCGACCTGCGGACCGTGCTGGTCGACACCCAGCCCACCGGCCAGCTGCTGGTCTTCGGCGCCGACCCGTCCAACACGGTGCTGCAGGACAAGTACGACGAGATCATCGCCGAGTTCGAGGTCCCCGACCCGCAGAAGGTGCCCGAGTCGATCCTCGGCCGCACCACCGCGGTCCGCGCCGAGGACCTGCTGAACGCCGGGTTCTGGAAGCCGCTGGTCCACGCCCGCAACCGGGGCACCAAGCGCGCCAAGGGCTGGGAGCAGCTGAGCAGGTCACTGGACCGCCTGACCGGCGAGCGGGCCTGACCGGCGAGCGGGCCTGACGGACGACGGCGGAGGCCGGGACCCCGGGGTCCCGGCCTCCGCCGTGCCGTGCCACGCCGCGCGCCCTCACACGGACTCGTCGCCCCGCAGCTTCTCGTAGTACGCGACGCACTCCTCGTACACCGGCAGCAGCCCCGCCGCGCGGGCCTGCGCCAGCGAGGGCGCCGCCGCGTCCTTCGGGGAGAGGACCGGCTCGAGGTCGGCCGGCCACCGGATGCCCAGCTCGGGGTCGAGCGGATGCACCCCGTGCTCACGGCCGGGGGAGTAGCCGGTGGAGCACAGGTACAGCACCGTGGCGTCGTCGGTCAGCGCCATGAACGCGTGGCCGATGCCTTCGGCGAGGAAGACCGCGTGCCGGTTCTCCTCGTCCAGCCGGACCGCCTCCCACCGCCCGAAGGTGGGGGAGCCGACCCTGATGTCCGCCATCACGTCCAGCACCGCGCCCCGGGCGCAGGTCACGTACTTGGCCTGCCCCGGCGGGACGTCCGCGAAGTGCAGCCCGCGCAGCACGCCCCGGCGGGACACCGAGCAGTTGGCCTGGGCGAGCGACAGGTCGTAGCCGGTGGCCGCCCGGAACGCCCCTCCCCGGAACCACTCGTGGAAGCTGCCCCGGTCGTCGGGGAAGACCTCCGGTTCCAGCAGCCAGGTTCCCTCGATGGTCAGCGGTCGCACGGCTCAGTCCCTCTTCCCGTCGGTCAGTCGTGCCCGCAGTCCGGGCACGAGCGTGTCCATCGCCCTGACCACGGCGCGGCGGACCGGCAGCGGCAGCCGGCGCGCCAGCCGGTGCAGCCCCCGCACGGCTCCGGGCCGCCGCCCCGCCGTCCGCGGCAGCGCGGCGTGCCGTACCCGCACCCCGTCGGTGACCACGCTCAGCGACACCGGCAGGGGCAGGAACCGGGGCTCCGCCGCCCGCGGGTCCGCCGCCAGCAAGAGCCGCAGCGGGACCTCGCGCGGAGCGGCGTCCAACGGCAGCGCCGCCTCCAGCACCGAGGAGCGGGCCGCGTCCTCGCCCGGGGACAGGGTGCCCGGCGCCTGGAGCCGCGGGTCGTCCGCCGGGCCGGCCAGCCGCAGCAGGACGTCGGAGCGGTCCGCCACGTGCAGCGGCAGCGTCGCCCGCAGCCGGTCGCCCGTCACCGTGACGGCGGACGGGGACAACCGGTCCAGGCGCAGGTTCTTGGACGCCTTGTCCACGTCGAGCGACAGGGTGTCGCGGGCCGTCCAGTACGGCAGCACCACACCGTCCGCCGTGACCGCGGCGTTCCCGGCCGGGCGCGGCGCGCCCGGAGCCGGGTCGATCCGGCACTCGCGGGCCCAGCCGCCCAGCTTCACCCGCACGAACAGGTCCCACAGGCCGGGCCGCAGCGGCGAGCCGCCCGCGGCCACCGCGGGATCCAGGGACACCGAGGCGCGCAGCCTCAGGCGCACCCCCGCCTCCTCGCCGTCCCCGGCGGGCTCCTGCTCCCGGGTCACCTCGGCCGGCAGGTAGTACTGGGCCGCGGTGGCGCGCTCGCGCACCACGACGTCCACGTCCGCCGAGCCGAACCGCGCGGTGGCGTCGGCCAGCACCCAGGCGATCGCCGCCGCCACGTCCTCGGGCGCGCCCTCCGGCTCGGTGTGGGCGCCGTCGGCCGGGAAGACCATCGGCTCGCCCCGCGTGGTGTAACCGGCCGTCAGGTCGAAGCGCAGGACGCCCTTCTCCCAGCCGACCGCCCCGGCGGCGGCCCGGGGGGCGAGGGACGCCTCCCACTCGGCGAAGGCCAGCGTGTCCTCGTAGCGGTCGGCGGCGACCAGGGCCGCCACCACCCGCTGGGTGGGCGCCAGCGGGGCGGCCACCGACGGCCCGAACCGCTCGGCGACCACGTCCCGGATCTCCCCGAACAACTCCCGGCGGTAGTCGTCGGGGAGGTTCAGCAGCCGTGTGCCGCGCATCCGTTCGACCATCTCGTTGCGCAGCCAGCGCCGGTACATCCGGTCGCGCAGCGCGCCCGGCTCCGTGTGGCGCTCGACCACGTCGAGCGCCTCGCGCAGGTTCTTGAAGTAGCCCACCGGGTCGAAGCGCTGGAACCCGGCGTTGGAGGCGTCGTCCCGCTTGACGTGGTAGTAGCACACGTAGTCGCTGAGGACGGAGATCGTCTCCGCCCGCAGGTAGGCCTCCGCGACGAAGACGTGGTCCTCCAGCCGGCGGCGGCCCTCCGGGAAGCGCAGCCCGATCCGGTCGAGGAAGGCCCGCCGGAACATCTTGTGCGGCGTCAGGCTGTCCATCAGCGGGGCGTTCTCGACGGTGGCGCGCGGATGGTTCCTGCGGAACAGCTCCACCGGCACCGGGCGGCCCTTGCCGGCCATCTTGCCGATGACGACGTCCGCGTCGTTCTCCACCGCGTACGCGTACATGCGCTCGAGGGCCTCGTCGCCGAGGTAGTCGTCGTTGTCGACGAACATCACATACTCGCCCCGCGACGCGGCGACGCCGACGTTGCGCGGCTTGCCCGACCACCCCGACGGCTCCTGGTGGATCACCTGGATGTGGGAGTGCTCGGCGGCCAGCGCGTCCAGCCGCGCCGGAGTCCCGTCCGTGGAGCCGTCGTCGACGAAGACCACCTCGAACTCGCCCGGCGGCAGTGACTGCCGCAGGAGCGAGCCGACGCAGTCCTCGATGTAGGGACCTGGGTTGTACACCGGGACGACCACACTGACCTTCACCGACATGCGCTTCACGAGCTCCTAGTCAGACGTACCTGGGGCGAACCTACCGCGAACCGGACGCCGGCCGGGGCCGCTCGCACGCACCCGAAAATGCGCTGCCCGGTCCGCCGCCTGTCCCTACACTCGCAGCAACCCCCGGGTTTTCCCGGCCTCTTGGCGACACGTGCGTGTCGCCGGGGCCTCCCCGGAGGACGACCGCGACGAGTGAAGGGGGACAGGCCGTGCGTCAGCGCGCCGATGCCGTCGTTCCCCGTTCGCGGTACGAGGTGATCCTGGTGTCCCCGGCCCCCCGGCGCCCGCTGCGCGGCCGGCGCCGGACGTCCGCCACGCCCTGCTGAGACACCCCGCCCCTCGCGGAGTGCCGCGGCCGTGGCGGTGATCGCGCGTCCCGAAGGACCGGATCATCACCCCAGAAAGGCCGAAGGCCGTGCGCAACGACCTCACCCGCAGCCCCGCCCTCTCCCTCGCCGACGTCCGCAACCTGGGCATCCTCGCCCACGTCGACGCCGGCAAGACCACGGTCACGGAGCGGATCCTGCACGCCACCGGCGCCGTCCACCGCACCGGCGAGGTGCACGAGGGCACCACCGTCACCGATTTCGACGCCCAGGAACGCGAGCGGGGCATCACCATCTTCGCGGCCGCCGTCAGCTGCGCCTGGAAGGGGCGCCGGATCAACCTGATCGACACCCCGGGCCACGTCGACTTCGCCGACGAGGTGGAGCGCTCGCTGCGCGTCCTGGACGGCGCCGTGGTGGTCCTGGACGCCGTCGCCGGCGTCGAGCCGCAGAGCGAGGCGGTGTGGCGGCAGGCCGACCGGCACGGCGTGCCCAGGATCGTCCTGGTCAACAAGATGGACCGGGCGGGCGCGGACCTCGACGCCGCCGTCGCCTCGATCCGGGAGCGGCTGCACCCGGCGCCGCTGGTGGTGCAGCTGCCGGTGGGTGCCGAGGACGGGTTCCGGGGCGTGGTGGACCTGCTCGACCAGCGTGCGCTGACCTGGCCGGGCGGCGCCGGCGAGCCCGTGGTGACACCGGTCCCCGAAGAGCTCCGCACTGCGGCGGCGCGAGGGCGCCGTGAGCTGGAGGAGGCCGTGGCCGAACGGCACCCGGGGGCGCTCGAGGAGTTCTGCGAGCACGGCACGCTGACCGCGGCCACCCTGCGCGCGGCCCTGCGCGACCTCACCCGCACCGGCGAGGCGGTGGTGGTGCTCTGCGGCTCCGCCTACCGCGACAAGGGGGTGGAACCGCTGCTGGACGCGGTGGCGGACTACCTGCCGTCCCCGCTCGACCTGCCCCCGGTGACGGGCAGCTGGGAGGGCGCCGAGGTGCGCCGCGAGGCCGACCCCGAAGGCCCGCTGGCAGCCCTGGCGTTCAAGGTGAACGCCACCGCGACCGGCAGGCTGACCAGTCTGCGGATCTACTCCGGGACCCTGCGGAAGGGGGACGTCGTGCGGGACACGACCACGGGCCGCACCGAGCGCGTCGCGCGGGTGCTGCGACTGCGCGCCGACCGGTACACCGAGGTCGCGGCCGCGGTGGCCGGCGACATCGTCGCCGTGGCGGGGCCCAAGGCCGTGCGGGCCGGGGCGACGCTGTGCGCCCGGGAGCACCCGCTGGTGCTGGAGCCCCCCGCCCCGGCCGAGCCGGTGGTGTCGGTGGCGGTCGAGGCCGTCCGCTCCACCGACACCGGGCGGCTCGCCGAGGCGCTGGCCCGCCTCGCCGAGGAGGACCCGTCGCTGACCGTCCGCACCGATCCGGAGACCGGGCAGACCCTGCTGTCCGGCATGGGCGAACTGCACCTGGAGGTGGCGGTGGAGAAGGTCCGCCTGTCGGGCGGGCCCGGCCTCACGGTCGGGCGGCCGAGGGTCGCCCACCGGGAGACGGTGACCGGCGGCGTCACCGGGTTCGTCCACCGGCACGTCAAACAGGACGGCGGCGCGGGCCAGTTCGCGCACGTCGTGTTCGACGTGGAGCCGCTGGACGGGCTCGGGTTCGCGTTCCGCTCGACGGTGACCGGCGGCCGGGTGCCGCAGGAGTACGTGCGGGCGGTGGAGGCCGGGTGCCGTGACGCCCTGCTGGACGGTCCCCTCGGCGGGCACCCGGTGACCGGTCTGCGGGTCGTCCTCACCGACGGCGCCACGCACGTCAAGGACTCCTCGGACACGGCCTTCCGCACCGCCGGCCGGGCCGGACTGCGGGCCGCCCTGCGCGCCTGCCGCCTCACCCTGCTGGAACCGGTCGCCGAAGTCACGGTGACCGTGCCCGCCGACTGCCTGGGCGGGGTGCTCGGCGACCTGGCCGCACGGCGCGGCCGGGTGCACGGCTCCGAGTCCCGGGGCGGGACGGCCGTGGTGGGCGCGGTGGTCCCGCTGGCGGAGTTGTTCGGCTGGTCCGCCGCGCTGCGCGGCAGGACCAGGGGGCGGGGGACGTTCGTCTCCCGCCCGTGCGGGTACGCCCCGGCCCCGGCCCGGGGCTGAGCCGAACCGGCGGGGCGCGGCCACACGGGCCGCGCCCCGCCGGGGCCGGTCTGGGTGCCGGGTCCGCCGGACGTGGGCTCAGCAGTCCCGCAGGTCGGGGGACTGGTTGAGGAGCTGGGCACGCGGAGAGGTGAAGCGCGCGTGGCGCTCGCCGCCCACGTCCTGCGGCCGGAAGACGGCCACCCGGTGGCAGTTCTGGAAGGCCAGTGCCACGCCGAAGTGGCGCTCCAGCGTGCCACGGACGGCGTCGCTCGCCAGCGCCCGCAGCAGCTGGCCCCGCTCGCGCTCGGAGGGAGGCGGCGTGGTGTTGTCGGCGAACTCCGCGGACCCTCCGCG
This sequence comes from Streptomyces fragilis, assembly GCF_003112515.1. GTDB lineage: Bacteria > Actinomycetota > Actinomycetes > Streptomycetales > Streptomycetaceae > Streptomyces > Streptomyces fragilis. The sequence continues at coordinate 1,602,042 of NZ_BEVZ01000002.1, forward strand.
CAGTTCGCCGGCGAGCCGGGCGATCAGGTCGTAGGCGTACGGCAGCGAGGCGCGCACGGTGGCGACGAAGTCCGCCTCGCGGACGTCACCGCGTTCGGCGTCGGCGAGGAGGGTGGGGGAGACGTCGAGAGACATGGGGAAGTCCTGTCCGTGGGGTGCCGGTGTGGAATGCGGGCGGCGTGAACCGGGCGCGCCGTCCCACGGCCCACTCTTACTGAAAACGAATGTCATGTAGAGAGGGTGCCGGTCAATCCGCCGCGCCCGAAGGCCTCTCATCCCACGACGGATGCGTGCACCAGGCGCCGGATCTCCGGGAACAGCAGCCGCGAACGCCGGGGCCGCAGCTGCGTCATGAACTGCACGGTCAGGTCCTGGACCGGGTCCACCCAGAAGGCGGTGGTCGCCACGCCCTTCCAGCCGTAGGTCCCGAGCGAGGAGGGGGACTGGGTGCGCGCGGGGTCCACCACCACCGAGAAGCCCAGTCCGAACCCCACCCCGCTGTTGGCCGGCTCGTCGTGGACCGGTGCGCCGAAGGACCGCAGGTCCTCGCCCGCGGGCAGGTGACTGCGCGTCATCAGGTCCACCGTCGCCGGCCGCAGCAGCCGGACGCCGTCCAGCTCCCCGCGCCGCCGGAGCATCTCCATGAAGCGGTGGTAGTCCCCGGCGCTCGCCACCAGCCCCCCGCTGCCGGAGACGAAGCGCGGCCGCTCCCGCACCGGCGTCCCCGGCACGGCCTCGAGCGTCCCGTCCTCCCCGTCGCCGTACAGCTCGGCCAGCCGGCCCGCCTGCTCCTCGTCGATCCGGAACCCGCTGTCGGTCATCCGCAGCGGCCCCAGCACCCGCTCGCCGACGAACTCGTCCAGCGGGCGCCCGGAGACCACCTCGATCACCCGGCCCAGCACGTTGGTCGCCACCGAGTAGTTCCACCGGCTGCCGGGATCGAACTGGAGCGGGAGCCGGGCGTAGGCGTCACAGGTCCGCGCGAGGTCGGCGCCCGGCAGGACCGAGGCGTGCAGGCCCGCCTCGCGGTAGAGGGCGTCCACCGGGTGGGCGTGGTGGAAGGCGAAGGTCAGACCGGCCGTGTGGGAGAGCAGATGGCGGATCAGGACCGGCCCCCGCGCCGGGCGCGTCCGCATCCCGGCTCCCTCACCGGCCACATGGACCCGTGGATCCGCGAAGGCCGGCAGGTGGCGCTCGAGCGGATCGTCGAGCGACAGCAGCCCCTCCTCGACCAGCAGCATCGCCGCCACCGAGGTCACCGGCTTGGTCATCGAGTAGATCCGCCAGAGGGTGTCCGGTTCCACCGGCAGTCCCGCGGCCAAATCGCGGCTGCCGTAGGTGGTCAGACGGGCCACCCTGCCGTCGCGGGCCACCGACAGCAGGTATCCGGGCAGACTCCCGGTGTCGACGTGCCGGCCCAGCAGGCGGTCCAGTTCGTCCAGGCGGGCGGCGTCCAGGCCCGCCTCGCCCGGCTCGATCTCCTGGCGCAGCACCGTCCTCGCGGTCGCCGTCATGCTCCTGACCCTCCGTCCACGTTGCGCGAGCGGCTCGGGGATACCCCGTTCGGCGCAATTCCAGACCTGACCGGTCCGCCGGGGGAACACCCCGGCCCGGGGGGACGTTCCGCCGGTATGAGTGAAGAAGCCCTGCTCGCCCTGCTCTCCGAGGCCGCCGGCGGAGTGCTGGCGACCCTCAAGGCCGACGGGCGGCCGCAGTTGTCCAACGTCAACCACGCCTACTACCCCGAGGAACGCCTGCTGAGGATCTCCGTCACGGACGGCCGGGCCAAGACCCGCAACCTGCGCCGCGACCCGCGTGCCTCCTACCACGTGACCAGCGCCGACCGCTGGGCGTACACCGTGGCGGAGGGCACCGCCGAGCTGAGCCCGGTGGCCGAGGACCCCGAGGACGCGACGGTGGAGGAGCTGGTACGGCTCTACCGGGACGTCGCCGGGGAGCACCCGGACTGGGACGACTACCGGGCGGCGATGGTGCGCGACCGCCGCCTGGTGCTGCGGCTGCGTGTGGAGCGCGTGTACGGGATACCCAAGGGCGCCCTGGGATGACGGCGCGGGGGCCGGCCCGGGGCGACGCCCGGGCCGGTCCCCTAGAGCTCCGCGCCACCGGGCCGGGCGTTCCACACGGAGACGACCGGGCGGCCGTGCTCGGTGGACAGACGGCTGACGGTGCCGGTGAAGATCTGGAACAGCCGCCCGTCGGTCGCCGCGAGTCCCAGCCGGCGTGCCGTCAGGACGCGCAGGTAGTGGCCGTGGGCCACCAGCAGCACGTCGCCGTCGTCCGCCCGCAGCAGCGGCTCGACGCGGGCCAGCACCCGGTCCGCCCGCGCGCCGACCTCCTCCGGCAGCTCCCCGGGATGCCCGTCGGCCGAGGGCGGGCAGCCGTCGTCCCAGATGTTCCAGCCCGGCCGCTCCTGGCGGATCTCCTCCGTCATCAGTCCCTCGTACGCCCCGTACTCCCACTCGCGCAGGTCGGGATCGGCACGGGTGCCGGACAGGCCGGCCAGCCGGGCGGTGGTGACCGCGCGCAGCCGGGGACTGGTCAGCACCGCGGCCAGTCGCCGTCCGGCCAGCAGCGGGGCCACCGCCCGCGCCTCCTCCTCGCCGTGCGCGGTGAGCGGCAGGTCGGTGCGGCTGGTGTGGCGGCGCGCCGCGCTCCACTCGGTCTCGCCGTGCCGCAGCAGCAGAAGATCGCCCACAGTCGGCCCCGGCTACCGCGCCGCCGAGGGACCGGCCGCCTCGACGGCGTGGCCGCCGAACTGGTTGCGCAGGGCGGCGATCATCTTCATCTGCGGGGAGTCCTCCTGGCGGGAGGCGAAGCGGGCGAAGAGGGAGGCGGTGATGGCGGGCAGCGGGACGGCGTTGTCGATGGCCGCCTCGACCGTCCAGCGGCCCTCGCCGGAGTCCTGGGCGAAGCCGCGGAGCTTGTCCAGGTGCTCGTCCTCGTCGAGGGCGTTGACGGCCAGGTCCAGGAGCCAGGAGCGGATGACGGTGCCCTCGCGCCAGGAGCGGAAGATCTCCCGGACGTCGGTGACGGAGTCGACGGCCTCCAGCAGCTCCCAGCCCTCGGCGTAGGCCTGCATCATGGCGTACTCGATGCCGTTGTGGACCATCTTCGCGAAGTGACCGGCGCCGACCTTGCCGGCGTGCACGGAGCCGAAGTCGCCCTCCGGCTTCAGCGCGTCCAGCACCGGCTGCACCTTGGCCACGTGCTCGGGCTCGCCGCCGTACATCAGCGCGTAACCGTTCGCCAGGCCGTGCACACCGCCGGAGACGCCGCAGTCCACGAAGCCGATGCCCTTCTCGGCCAGCTCCGCGGCGTGCTTCTCGTCGTCCGTCCACCGCGAGTTACCGCCGTCGACCACCACGTCACCGGCGTCGAGCAGACCCGAGAGCTCGTCGATCACGGACTGGGTCGGCGGGCCGGCCGGGACCATCACCCACACCACGCGCGGCGCGGTCAGCGAGTCGGCCAGTTCGGCCAGGCTCGCCACGTCGGAGAGGCCGGGGTCGCGGTCGTACCCGATGACCTCGTGGCCGGCCCGGCGGATGCGCTCGCGCATGTTGCCGCCCATCTTTCCGAGACCGATGAGTCCGAGCTGCATGTCGTTCACTTCTTCCTGTTGTTCGGGGGTTCGCAGGCCGCCGGACGGCTCCGGCCGTCAGACGGCTCCGGCGTCCGCGGCGGACCCGGACGTCGCCCCGGCGCCGCGCAGGGCGATCTCGTACATGTCGTCGGCGTCCAGGCGCCGCAGTTCCTCGGCGATCAGCTCCGAGGTCGGCCGGATCTTCAGGGCCAGGCTGCGCGGCGGCTGGCCGGGCAGGGTGAGCGTGGCGAGCGGGCCGTCCTCACGGACCACCGAGACGTCACCGCGGTCGGTCTCCAGCCGCACCGCGGTGATCGCCGGACCGGCGGACGGCCTGACCTCGCCGGAAACCTCCAGGCGGGCGCGCAGCCAGCGCAGCAGCAGTTCCGCGCTCGGATTGCCCGGCTCGGCCTCGACGGCCACCGAGCGCACCGGCGCGTGCTCCTGGTCCAGCGCGGCGGCGAGCGCCGAACGCCACAAGGTCAGCCGGGTCCACGCCAGGTCGGTGTCGCCCGGGGCGTACGCGGCGGCCCGCTTCTCCAGTTCGCCCAGCGGGTCGGGGCAGGCGTCCATGTCGGTGATCCGGCGCTGTGCCAGCGCGCCCAGCGGGTCCTCGGCCGGTTTGTCCGGGGCGTCCACCGGCCACCACACCACCACCGGCGCGTCCGGCAGCAGCAGGGGCAGCACCACCGACTGCGCGTGGTCGCGCACCTCCCCGTAGAGCCTCAGCACCACCGTCTCGCCCGGCCCGGCGTCGGCCGCCAGCCGCACCTCGGCGTCCAGCCGCGAGTGGGTACGGTCGCGCGGGCTGCGCGGATGACGGCGGATCACCACCACCGTGCGGGAGGGGTGTTCCTGCGAGGCCTGCTGCGCCGCCCTCATGGCGTCGTAGGCGAACTCCTCGTCGATCACGACCACCATGGTCAGCACCATGCCGACGGCGGGCGTGCCCGAGGCCCTGCGGGCCTGGAGCAGTGCCTTGTTGACGTCTGTGGCCGTGGTGTCGTTGAGGTCCAGTTTCATGGCCTGCGCCAGCTCCGTCCGTCTCGTGCGAGCATCTCGTCGGCCTCCGGGGGACCCCAGCTGCCCGCCGGGTACTTGGCCGGCACGCCGTGGGTGGCCCAGTACTCCTCGATCGGGTCCAGGATCCGCCAGGACTCCTCGACCTCCTCGGTGCGCGGGAACAGGTTGGCGTCGCCCAGCAGCACGTCCAGGATGAGCCGTTCGTAGGCCTCCGGGCTGGACTCGGTGAAGGACTCGCCGTAGGCGAAGTCCATCGAGACGTCCCGGATCTCCATGGAGGTGCCCGGAACCTTGGAACCGAACCGCACCGTCATGCCCTCGTCCGGCTGGACCCGGATCACGATCGCGTTGGAGCCGAGCTCCTCGGTCGCCGTCGAGTCGAACGGCGAGTACGGGGCGCGCTGGAAGACCACCGCGATCTCGGTGACCCGGCGGCCCAGCCGCTTGCCGGTGCGCAGGTAGAAGGGGACGCCCGCCCAGCGCCGGTTGTCGATCTCCAGCTTGATGGCGGCGTAGGTGTCCGTCATGGAGGACGGGTCGATGCCGTCCTCCTCCAGGTAGCCCAGCACCCGCTCGCCGCCCTGCCAGCTCCCCGTGTACTGGGCGCGCACCGTGTGCTCGCCCAGGTCCTCCGGAAGCTTGACCGCCTTGAGGATCTTGAGCTTCTCGGTGAGTAGCGACTCGGCGTCGAAGGAGGCGGGCTCCTCCATCGCCGTCAGGGCCAGCAGCTGCAGCAGGTGGTTCTGGATCACGTCCCGAGCCGAGCCGATGCCGTCGTAGTAGCCGGCCCGCCCGCCGATGCCGATGTCCTCGGCCATCGTGATCTGCACGTGGTCCACGTAGGACCGGCTCCAGACGGGTTCGAACATCTGGTTCGCGAAGCGGAGCGCCAGGATGTTCTGGACGGTCTCCTTGCCGAGGTAGTGGTCGATCCGGAACACCTGGTCGGGGGCGAAGACCTCGTGCACCAGCGCGTTCAGGGCCCGGGCGCTGGCCAGGCCGTGACCGAACGGCTTCTCGATCACCGCGCGCCGCCAGGAACCCGGGGGAGCCTCGGCCAGTCCGTGCTTCTCCAGCTGCTGCACCACCCGGGGGAAGAACCGGGGCGGCACCGACAGGTAGAAGGCGTAGTTGCCGCTGGTGCCGCGGGAGGTGTCCAGCTGCTCCACGGCCTCGCGCAGCTGCTCGAAGGCCTGGTCGTCGTCGAAGTCACCGGGGACGAAGTGCATGCCCTGGGCCAGCTGCTGCCAGACCTCCTCCCGGAAGGGGGTGCGCGCGTGCTGCTCCACGGCGTCGTGCACCACCTGGGCGAAGTCCTGGTCGGCCCACTCACGCCGGGCGAAACCGACCAGCGAGAAACCCGGCGGCAGCAGTCCCCGGTTCGCGAGGTCGTACACCGCGGGCATCAGCTTCTTGCGGGACAGGTCGCCCGTGACGCCGAAGATGACGAGTCCGGACGGGCCCGCGATCCGGGGAAGCCGGCGGTCGCGGGGATCGCGCAACGGGTTGGCCCTGCCCAGGAGGGGGACGCCGGCCCCGAGCGGCGCGGCGCCCACCGTTCCGGTCGCTTCGGTCAATGTGATCATCTACTTTCTCGTCGGACGGGTGAGGGCCGAGTACCGCGCCCGGGGGCGGGCCATGCGGGCGCGGCGGCCTCCCGCACCATCCGGGCAGGTCGGAACGGGTTCGCCGGTCACCCCGGAAGGGGTTCCCGTCCTTGCGCCGCCCCACACCGAGCCGGATCGGCCGTCCCTCCCACAGGTCCGCGCGTTAGGTTGGCGGAATGAGGCTCACGATCATTGGTGGGGGCGGCTTCCGCGTGCCGCTCGTGTACGGGGCGCTGCTGGCCGACCGGGCACCCGGGCGCGTCACCCGGGTGGTGCTGCACGACGTCGACGCGGAGCGGCTGGCCGCCGTCGGCCGGGTGCTGGCCGAACAGGCCCGGGAGGTGCCCGACGCGCCCGAGGTGGTCACCACCACCGACCTGGACGAGGCGCTGACCGGAGCGGACTTCGTCTTCTCGGCGATCCGGGTCGGCGGCCTCGAGGGCCGGGCCGCGGACGAGCGCGTCGCCCTGGCCGAGGGCGTCCTCGGCCAGGAGACCGTCGGCGCCGGCGGGATCGCCTTCGGACTGCGCACCGTCCCCGTGGCGGTGGACCTGGCCCGCCGGGTGCGGCGCCTCGCCCCGGACGCCTGGGTCATCAACTTCACCAACCCGGCCGGCCTGGTCACCGAGGCGATGTCCAGGACCCTCGGCGACCGGGTGATCGGCATCTGCGACTCCCCGGTGGGGCTCGGCCGCCGCCTCGCCAGGGTCCTCGGGGTCGACCCGGCCCGCGCCTTCGTCGACTACGCGGGGCTCAACCACCTCGGCTGGGTCCGGGCCCTGCGCGTCGACGGCCGCGACCTGCTGCCCGGGCTGCTCGCCGACCGCGGCCTGCTCGAGTCGTTCGAGGAGGGCCGGCTGTTCGGCGCCGACTGGCTGCAGTCGCTGGGCGCGATCCCCAACGAGTACCTGCACTACTACTACTTCAACCGGGAGACCGTCGACGCCTACCGGCGGGCCGAACGCACCCGCGGGGTCTTCCTGCGTGACCAGCAGGCCCGCTTCTACGCCGAGGCCGGCCGGCCCGGGGCGCCCGCCCTCGAGCTGTGGAACCGCACCCGCGCGGAGCGCGAGGCGACCTACATGGCGGAGAACCGGGACGCGGCGGGGGCCGGGGAACGCGAGGAGGAGGACCTCTCGGGCGGCTACGAGAAGGTGGCGCTCGCCCTGATGCGGGCGATCGCCCGCGACGAGCGGGCCACCCTGGTGCTCAACGTCCGCAACCGTGGCGCCCTGCCCGGACAGGACGACGACGCGGTGGTCGAGATCCCCTGCCTGGTGGACGCGAACGGCGCGCACCCGCGGGCCGCCGCCCCCCTGCCGCAGCACGCCGCCGCCCTGGTGGACGCGGTCAAGGCGGTGGAACGGGAAGTGATCACCGCCGCCCTGACGGGCTCACGGGCCGCCGCGGTGAAGGCGTTCGCGCTGCACCCGCTGATCGACTCGGTCACCGTCGCCCGGCGGCTGATGGACGGTTACCAGGAAACCCATCCGGGCCTCACCCGATTCGAGTGAGGCCCGGGTCCCCCCGTCATGGTGGGGCGGACGGCCGCGCTCCCCCCGGGCGCGGCCACCCGCCCCATCCCCCGCACCGTTAAGAGCGCCACGTACGCGGATTGATACACCTCCGCGGAAAAAAATTCCGCGGCCGTCCGCACGGACCCCGTCGGCGCCGGGCAGGCGCCGCCCGGAGGGCCGCCGACCGTGCCGTTCTCAGGCGGGCGCGGCCGCCGTCGTGGAGGGGGAGGAGGCCGCGACGGCCCCGGCGGCGGGCGGCGCGGCCTGCGCGGGGACCGTCACCGCCGCCGGCACGGCGTCCCCGTCGCGGGCGGGACCCGCCCCACGCAGGAGCTGCGGGGCCGCCACCACGGCGTAGTCGGCGCCCAGGAAGGGCGGCTCCAGGCTCCCCGGGTCCTCGCCCAGGGCCAGCCGGACCGCGGCCCAGGGAGCGTTGAGGCCGCACAGCGACAGCTGGTGCAGCCCGCCGGCCGGCCGCGTGTTGACGTCGAGAAGAACCGGTTCCTCACGGAACTCCCGGAACTGGATGTTCGACAGGTGGTGCAGCCCGAACCGCTCGGCGACCAGGCGGGCCGGGGCGAGCCACCGCTCGTCCAGGGTGAACCCGCGACGCCGGCCGTTCTTGGTGCGGCCCACCGCCATCCGCACCCGGTCGTCCGTCCCGGTGAGGCAGTCCACCGAGACCTCCGGCTCCCGCAGCCTCGGCATCACCAGCCAGTCGACCTCCTCGCCGCGGTCGCGCAGCGCGCCGAGCACCAGGTCCAGCGGGACGCGAGGGCTGGGGAAGCCGTCGAGCTGGTCCATCGAGAAGGGCTCCCGGGTGACGACCCGGTAGCCCACGCCGCCCGCGCCCGCGGCCGGCTTGAAGCATGCCTGGTGCCCGTCCGCCTCCAGCTTCTCCACGGCGGTGAGCAGTTCGTCCGCCGTGCGCACCCGGAACCACGGCGGGACCGGCACGCCGAGTTCGGCCACCCGTTCGTAGGCGGTCGCCTTGTCCTGGAAGGCGGCCACCCCCTCCGCGGTCGGCGCCAGCAGGGCCGTGCCCACCGCCTCGAACTCGGCGCGGTGGGCGACGACCGCCTCCTGGTGCAGCCGCGGCACGAACACGTCGATGCCGCGCCGCACGCACTGGTCCAGGGCGAACTCGGCGTACGCGGCGGGGGACAGGCCCTCGGGCTCCAGCGCCGCCGTGTCCGCAGCGGCGAGCACCGGCGAGTCGGGGTCGCCGTGCGTGGCGTGGATCTCCACCGCCCGGTCCTGCGGATTTCTCCGCAGCTGTTCCATGAAGAAGACGTTCTCCGCGTACGTGCGGTTGAGCCAGACGCGTACGCGAGAGATCATTCAGGCCGCCCTTCAGTGTGCGGGCACGGCGGAGCCGCCGGGCCCTGCCGGGGAACACGCGGGTAGGGACACCGGGCCGCGCGGGGAGCCGGGGGCCCGGTGCGGCGGTGTCGGGCCGATCATAGAGCTTCGCGGGACGCGTACCGCTACGGGCGTGTTACGGCTTCTCCTCCCGCGTGTCGTCCCCGTTCCGCGCGGTCCGCGCGAGTCGGCGCGATCCACGTTTCCTTCCCCGCGGGAGGGCTACTCGCGCGGCATGACGACAACCGAACGTGACGAGGCGTGCACGGGGCGTGGCGGGCCCGGACGGCTCCATGTGCTGCTGGACGGTCTGGAGCGGTGGGGCGGGACCGACCGGGCGGCGGACGCCGTGCAGAAAGTGGTGAAAGCCGCGCCCCTGGGGCGCCGTGCCCGGGACCTGCTGCACGGGCTGCCGCTCGGCCATCCGCTGCACCCCGTACTGGTCCAGGTGCCGGTCGGCGCCTGGATGTCCTCGGCGGTGCTGGACCTGCTGCCCGGGCAGGAGAGGGCGACGCGGCGGCTCATCGGCGTGGGCCTCGCGGTGGCCGGACCGGCGGCGGTCGCCGGATGGGTGGACTGGTCCGACCTGCAACGCCAGCAGCGGCGGGTGGGGCTCCTGCACGCGGCGCTCAACAACGCCGCCGTCCTGCTGTACGCGGGGTCCTACGCGGCGCGGCGGAGCGGGCGCCAGGGGCTCGGCCGGGGACTGGCGGTGGCGGGACTGGCGGCCGTCTCGGCCGGCGGGGCGCTCGGCGGTCACCTCGCCTACCGGCAGGCCGCGGGAGCCAACCACGCCGAACAGGTGCCCCACCTGGTGCGGCCGGGCTGGCACCCCCTCGGCGGCGTGGCGGACCTGCCGATCGGACGGGCCGTCCGGCGGCAGGTCGACGACGTCCCGGTGATGGTGGTCCGGGTCGACGAGGACACCGTGCGGGTGCTCGCCGAGCACTGCAGCCACCTCGCGGGGCCGCTGTCGCAGGGGGAGATCGTCGACGGCTGCGTGCGGTGCCCCTGGCACGGGAGCGTGTTCCGGCTGGAGGACGGCTGGAACGTGCGAGGACCCGCCACGGCGCCCCAGCCCGCGTTCGACACGCGGGTGGTCGACGGGCGCCTGGAGGTCAGGCTGCGGGGGATCGCCCCCGGGAGCGAGGAGGAGGAAGAACCGGCGACGGCGGGCTGAGGAGCCTCGTCACCCCGTGTCTACATCGAACCCTCCGTCAGGACGCGGTCGAGAGCAGCCCGGCCCGCGGGTCCCCATGCCGGCTTGCCACCGGGAAGGCCCTGGTCCCCGTTGCGGCCCATGAGCATGAGGAACAGGCCCTTCAGGACGGCCAGCCCGCGGGCGCGGCGGACCGTCCCCTCGTCCGCCCGCGCGTACGCGTCGAAGAAGCGGGCGACGGTGCCCGCGGGAAGGATCACCCAGGCGGCCGCGAGGTCCCAGGCGGGGTCGCCGGCGAACACGGCGTCGAAGTCGATCACGCCCGAGAGTGTTCCGTCGCGGACGACGACGTTCGCGGGGTGAAGGTCGCCGTGCACCCACAGCGGCGGGCCCTCCCACGCGGGTGCCGCGACGGCGTCCTCCCAGACGGCGCGGACGGCGTCGGCCAGGTCGGCGGGGACGACGGCGTGGAAGAAGTGGTCGAAGCCGTCCGCGCACTCCGCGGGGTGGCCGCCGCGGTCCGCACCGGCCGGCGCGTCCTGCGGTGCTTCCACGTGGAGCGCGGCCAGGAAGGCCGCCAGCGTGTCGGCCGCGTGGTCGCCACGGCTGAGGGATGCCTGGTCCAGCGGCTCGCCGGGCACCCACGTCATGACGGTCCACGGCTTCGGGAAGCGCGCGGACGGCTCACCGACCCGTACGGGACCGGGGACCGGGAGCGGCAGGCGCGGACCCAGGACGGGCAGCCACCGGCACTCCTTGCGCAGCAGGGCCGCGGCACCTTCCTGACGCGGCATACGGACGGCCAGGTCGTCCCCGAGGCGCCACATCTGGTTGCCCCAGCCGCCCGCCACTTCGCGCAGGGGCAGCCCGGCGAGGTCCGGATGCTGCTCCAGCAGCAGGTCACGGACCAGGCCCGCGGTGATCTCGATCTCGAGGTCGGTCATACGGGACGACCCTACCGGCAGGCCCTAACGGCCCACCCGCCGCAGGAACGCCTCCTCGGCGCCCGTCAGGCCCGCCTCGCGCAGGGCGCGGTCCGCCTCGGCGAGCACCCCCGGCGGCACCGCGACGGGGCCCGGACCCGCCTCGGCGAACGCGGCCCGCACCGCGTTCAGCAGCCGCAGGTACGCCTGCGCCGCGCGGCGCTCACGGTCGGTCGGCACGGTGGTGGTGGTCATCCTCGGCAACTCCTCGGGCCGGGTCGGGCAGCTCACACCCCCCAGCCTGCCGCGCGGCACTGACAGGACGTCACCCGCGCATGGCGCGCAACGCCCGGGAGAGCCGCACCAGGTCCTCGGGACCCTCGGCCGGCGGCACCGCCACCGCGTCGTCCGCCGCCGCGTCCGCGGCCGCGCCGTGGGCCCGCACCGCCTCCACGACCATCACCGCGTCCGCCTGCGCGCGCGCCCGCTCCGACGCCGCGCCCGCCGCCACCGCGGCGGCCAGGGCCCTCTCCCGCACCGACGGGTCGAAGTGCGGGCACAGGACCAGCAGCGCGTCGTGGATCTCCGCCTGCCGCTGCACCGCCCGCAGCGACGGCGGCGACCACCAGCCGACCCGCACCGCCGCCCGGCTCTCGTCGCCCGCCGCCGACACCGGCCGCACCGCCCGCCACAGCGGCGCCAGCGCGCGGTACGACCGCCACGCCGACCACGCGTCGCCCAGGAGCCGGGCGGGCAGGGACCACAGCAGCGGCAGGGAGAACCCGGTCGCGCTCAGCACCCCGCCGAAGGCCGCCAGGGCAGGCGCCACCGAGGTGCTCAGCGCGTCGAGGTCGCCGCCCGCCCAGCGGACTCCCACCGCGACGAGCTTGGCGACCGCGTACAGCGCGCAGAAGCCGAACCCCAGCGCGATCAGCAGCAGCGACGAGCGCAGCGGCCGCCCGCCCACCCGGCGCAGCCAGCGCAGGCACAGGACGTTCACCGCCACCCCGGAGACGAACAGCGAGAGCAGGTACAGCAGCACCATCTCGCGCAGGCACGGCGTGGTCGCGTAGTAGGTGTCGAAGTCCCTCAGCCGCTCCACCGGCGCGTCGCCCAGCGCGAACAGCACGCACATCACGACGATCACCGCGCCGAAGCCCGCCGTGTACCACACCGTCAGGCGGCGGGTGGTGCCGGGCGGGCCGCCTCGCCAGCTGACGATCAGCACCAGACTGGCCGCGCAGACCGCTGTCAACAGCGCGTAGACCAGCGGCGCCGAGGCGTTCGGGACGCCGGTGATCCGGTTCACGGCCGCGATGCTCGGCGGCGCGGCGAAGGTGAAGGCCAGCGCCGTGAGCAGCAGCAGCGCGCACACCGAGCGCAGCAGCGGATCCCGCCAGGACGCCGTGCTGCGGCCCTTGAGCACCAACGGCACCGCCATCGCCATCGCGGGGACGTAGTAGCTGACGTCGTTCACGGACCGTCGGTCCCGTGCCGGGAGGCCGGGCGGTCACCGCCGAGCGACGCCTCGATCCGGCGCACCAGACCGTCCGGCCACGACGGGTCGCGCCTCGGCGGGGCGGCCGGCTCGGGCGCCGCGGGAGCGGTCGGCGTCCAGGTGCGGAAGCGGCTCGCCAGCAGCAGGCCGAAGCGCTCGGCCTCCGCCTCCTCCCACCGGTCGAAACGGGTCCGGGCCGCCACCGGCACCCCGTCCACCGGGCCGCCCCGGTGGCCGGCCGCCATGTGCCACAGTTCGTGTCCCAGGATCACCAGCTGGTGGTTGGGCGCGGTGCGCTCCTCGACCACCACGACGTCCTGGTCGTCGAAGGCCAGCCACAGGCCGCTGGCCGTGCCCGGCGGGAAGACCGCGGTGCGGAAGCGCACCGGACGCCCCCGCAGACCGCTCATCACCGCGCACAGCGCCCGGTGCGTCTCCTCCGGCCCCGCCGCCGCGGGCAGCGACAGCCCCGCCAGCAACACCTCGCACAACCGGGCCATCTCCCGGCGCACGCGCAGCGTCCGGAGCCGTCCCGCGGCAGTCCGCGCCAGCGCCTCCCCGACGCGGCCGGTTCCTCCCCTGACGAAGCCCAATGTCACGTCCCCGGCCGTCGCACGCTCTCCAGCAGCATGTCCAGCCATTCGGCGACCTTGTCCCGGTGCTGGTCGGTCGGGAGCTGCGCCGCCCGCCAGGCGATGCCGCGCACCCCGTGGTCGCGCAGCAGACGCTCCAGCGCGTCCTCGGCGACGTCCGTCCCGGCGGGGGAGCGGGCCGGGTCGGAGTCGGCCGCGGGGGCCGGGGAGGGCAGGCGCGCCTCGCGGTCGGCCAGCCGGCGCAGCAGTTCGCGCTCGGTCCGCTGCAGCGCGCCGGTCAGCGCCTCCGGGTCCTCCGCGGTCAGGAACCCCGCGTGGACGCCGAAGAAGCGCTGCAGCGCGTCGCAGTGCTCCATGGTGGGCCGCCGGTCGCCGTTGAGCAGGGCGCCGGCCTGCTGGCGCGACATGCCCGCCCCGTCGGCGATCTCCCGCTGGGTGTAGCGGCGGCCGTCCGGCCTGAGCCGGGTGCGCCGCAGCAGGTCGAGCCGCTGCAGGAACCGCGTCTGCACATCGCGCTCGCCGCCGGGCCGGCCGTTGAGCAGGGCCTTCACGGTGCCCTCGGGAACGCCGGAGGCCGCCGAGAGCCGCGAGACGTCGAAGACCTCCTCGCGCGGCACGCCCAGCCGGTCGGCCAGCGAGGAGACCCGGGCGGCGACGGCCCGCAGCGGGGCAGCCTGCCCTGCGCCCCGGTTCTCCATGTCACCAGCCACCGCAGTCTCTCCCGCGTATTGTCCGTCCGGACCCGGTGAGACTAGCGGGGACCCGTGCGACCCTCCAGGTTCCGCCACAACTGTGGCCGGATCCCGTCGCCAACACCCCTGAAATGCCACAATGGTTGACACGCGTGCCTCCGGGCGGCGAGGATCGGGGCCGCCGATGGGGCCGGAGCCGAGAGGGGGAACCTCCCGATGACAGCTCGGGCAGGAGGCCGGCGCCCGCAACCGCGGCCGGGGCCCGACGAGGACTACCTGAGGGACTACGCCGCACTCCTGGAGGGCGTGCCGTTCCCCTCGGTGCTGCTCGACCGCAGCTGGGACGTGGTGCTCGCGAACGAGGCGTTCACCGAGCTCTTCCGTGCCGTGGGGCCGCACCCCACCGCGATGCCGCACGACAACCTGCTGCGCTTCGTCCTGTTCCACCCCGACGCCGGGCTGGTGCTCGCCGACCGGGAGGTCCGGTGGTGCCTGCCGGCGCTGGCCCGGTTCGCCTTCCTCGTCGAGCGGTTCGCGGACGACCCGGTGCTGCAGGCCGTCCGGCGGGAGATCGCCGAGGACCCGCTGATGGAGGCCGCCTACCGGCAGGGGCTGCCGCACTGGGTGCACACGGTGGGGGAGCGCGCCGCGCGCGAACACGACGGCTCGGTGCGCCCGTTGCTCGGACCCGGGGCAGCGGGGACCGTGCGCGAGTGCCGCCTCGTGGTGGAGGCGCCCACCGCCTTCTCGGAGCTGGGGTACGAGCGGATGACGCTGGTGCTGCCGGAGCCGGGCCCCGAGCCGGAACCGGACCCGGTGCGCGAGCCCGCCGCCGTCGCGGCGCGGCGCCCGCCGCGGGGGCGCGGACACCTCTCCCTGGTCCACTCCGCCGCGTCCGACGACTGACCCCGAGGTCTCCGGCACGGCGCCCTCCGCGCACGGTGCCTCCCGAGCACGGTGCCCTCGGCGGGCCCCGGCTCGGCGTGCATCACGGCAGCAGCGCGTCCAGGTCCGGGGTCCTCGCGTACAGGCCGTCCTTCTCGCCGAGGTCACGGAGCGTCTCGATCGAGGCCCGGTCCGCCTCGGCCGGCCACCTGGGCAGGACCAGCTTCGGCAGCAGCTCGGCCGGGATGCCGGTGTAGGTGGTCAGGACGTCGCGCACCTCGTCCGGGTGGCCGTCGGCGTAGGTCAGCGCCTCCTCGGTGGCCGCCGCGAACCTCTCCACCACCTCCGGGTTCCGCTGCGCGTACCGTGCCGAGGTGAAGTACATGGCGACGGTCAGCCTGTCCGAGACGTCGACGTAGGAGGAGGCGACCTCCTTCGCGCCCTGGCTCTTCGCCGTGCTCAGCGCGGGCTCCACGGCCATGGCGCCGTCGATCCTCCCGGAGGCCAGGGCGGCCGGCATCCGCTCGAAGGCGATCTCCACGAACGTCACCGCGGACGGGTCGCCCCCCGCCTGACGCACCGACTCGCGCACGGTGGTGTCGTTGATGTTCTTCAGGGTGTTGACCGCGACCTTCCTGCCCTCGAGGTCCTTGGCCGAGCTGATGCCGCTGTCGCCCTTGACCACCAGGGCGCCGAAGTCCCTGCCCTTCTCGCCGGTGGTGGCGACGCCGTTGACCACGGCCTTCACCGGGACCCCGCCGGAGTGCGCGATCATCAGCGAGGCCATGTTGGAGAAGCCGAACTGGAACTGTTCGCCGACCACACCGGGCACGATGGCCGCGCCGCCCTGCGCGGGCGTCATCTCGAGATCGAGTCCGTGCCTCTCGAAGATGCCCTTCTCCCGGCCCAGGTAGAGGGGCGCGACGTCCACGACCGGGACGACGCCGACCCGGACGGTGGTGACGCCGCGGGCCGAGGAGCCCTTGCCCGACGCGGAGCCGACGGACGAGCCGCAGGCCGTCGCGCTCAGCAGGAGGGCACCGGCGGTCATACCGGCGAGCAGACGACGCATGGCTACTCCAGGCGCGGGGGAGAGGAGGGCGGAGGCGGATGCGATCCAGGTCCTGCCACGCGGCGGGCGCGCTCGCTGCGTGACGCTAGATCGCGGCCCGCCCCGGGTCAATGAGTGTCCGCCGAACAGGACCGTCGACCGTTCGGCGGGCGACCGCTCCACCCGGGAACACGGCCGCGGTCCGGCCGCCGTCCGGCACGACCCGACGGTGTCCGGACGTGCCGGAAGGCCGGTCCCGTGCGGCTGTGGGCGCGCGGAACCGGCCTCCCGGGTGCTGTCAGACCTCCTCGCCGGACCCCGGCGCGGAACCCAGCTCGGACTTCTCGATGCCCTCGGTGATCTCCTCGATCACCGAGAGGTCCTGGCCCGCGTCGATGCCGAACCGCACCAGGACCATCCGCTCGGGGTCGGCCGGGGACGGGAAGGCCAGGGACTCGACGACGCCGTCCGCCCCCTCCTCGGTCACCGCCGACCAGCGGACCCGGTGGCCCTTCTGCCCGGCGACCGTCACCGGACCGGCCTCGAGCTCCTTGTGCGAGGTGATGGACCCGTAGGTGTCACCGCCGTAGGAGTCCTCCATGTTGGCGGCGATGTCGGCCCGGGCCACCGCCTCGGCGGTGCCCCGCAGCCCCAGGCCCTCGGCGGGCAGCGAGTAGGCGCCGCCCGGTGTGCAGTCCTTGGACGGCGTGCCCGGGCACGGGTAGGTCCTGTCGGCCCCGACCTGCGCGCCCGCCTCGTGCGCCGAACCCGTCCAGCCGTCCGGCAGCGGAAGGCTGATGCCGTTCGCCGGGTCGGGCACCGGCCCTTCGGTGATCTTCTCCGGGCTCCCGGGCGTCTCCTCCTCGCCCGGCGCGCCGTCCTGCGCCCGCGTCTCCCGGGGCTGCGGGCCGGCCCGGTCCTCACCCCGGTCGAGCAGCAGGACGCCCCCGACCGCGGCGCCCGCCACCACCACGACCGCGGCCACGATCGCGGCCACCAGCGCCCCGCGCCGCTTGCGGGGCGGTGGCTGGACGCCGTACACCGGGTAGGCCGGGTGACCCGGGTGTGCGGGGAAGGCCGGTTGCCCCGGCGCCGAGAGGTCGCCACCGGCCAGGGTGGGGTGCGCGGCGATCGCCTGCGCGGAGGCGTCGGCCGCGGGCGGGCCCGGCGGGACGGGGGCGCCGGCCGGCAGCGTGTGCTGCGTCCACGCGCCGCCGTCCCACCACCGCACGCCGCTGGGGCCGTCGCTCGTGTGCCCGGGATCCGGGTACCACCCGGGAGGAATAGCCTGCGTCATGCGTCAAAGGTATGGGGCAACCGTGAAGGAGGCGCGGGAGGGTCGCCGAAGAAACGCCCGGATCCTCAAGCGGGCACCGCCGCAACGGGGTTGACGTGCCGCTCCGTGCGCCGCGTTCGGCGACACGTGCCCCGGGGCGGAGCGTGTGCCCCGGCCCGCGGCGGGCTAGGCTCACAAGGCGCACGTCGTCCGGGTGCCTGGGGAGGGAACGGAAGTGACCGAGGAACGGCCCGGTTCGGCCTTGCTCTGGGAACGTGACGAAGAGGTCGCCGCGATCGAACGGGCCGTCGACAGCCTGTGCACCGGGCGCGCCCCTACCGGCCGCTTCCTCGTCCTGCGGGGCGAGGCGGGCCTCGGCAAGACCGCCCTGCTGGGCGAGGCCCACCGCATCGCCGAACTCCGCGGCTGCACCGTCTGGTCGGCGCGCGCCGGGGAGACCCTCCGTTCGGTGCCGTACAACGTGGTGCGCCAGCTCCTGCAGCCGGCGCTGCTCGCCCTGCTGCCCGAGGAGGCCCGCGAGTACCTGGGCGACTGGTTCGACATCGCGGGCCCCGCACTCGGCATCGCCGAACCCGGCAGCCGCAACCCCGACCCCGGCTCCGTCTGCGACGGCCTGGTCAGGGTCGCGCGCCGGCTCGCGCGCCGCGAGTACCCGCTGGTCCTGCTCGTCGACGACGCGCACTGGGCCGACCTGGAGACCCTGCGGTGGCTCGCCGAGCTGTGCGCGCGCCTGGAGGACACCTCCGTCCTGGTCCTGGTGACCAGCCGCCCCGGCGAGATCAGCGGAGAACGCGCCGAGTACCTCCAGCGCGTCGTCGACGCCGCCGGCGCGGTCACCTCCCTGCGCACGCTCACCCCCGAGGCCACCGCCGGCCTCACCCGCGACACCGTGGGACGGCACGCCGACGACCCGTTCTGCCGCGAGGTCTGGGCGGTCACCGGCGGAAACCCGTACGAGACCGTCGAACTGCTCGCCAAGGTCCGCGACGCGGAGATGGAGCCCGTCGAGTCCTCCGCCCACGAACTGCGCGACCTCAACCGCGCCGCCCGCGGTGGCGGCCTCGTCTCCCGCCTCGACAAACTCGGCATAGAGGCCACCCGCTTCGCCTGGGCCGCCGCCATCCTGGGCGCCGGCATCACCGTCGACCTGGTGGCCGAACTCGCCACGCTGCGCCCGGCGGTCGCCGCGCGGTGCGCGGGCATCCTGTGCGAGGCCCGCATCCTCACCGTCCCGGACCCGCTCGGCCGGCAGCCCGCCGGCGGGGAGCTGGAGTTCACCCACCCGCTCATCGAGTCCGCCGTCTACAACTCGATACCCGACAGCCTGCGCACCGCCATGCACGGCATCGCCGCCCGGGTCGTCACCGACTCCGGCCGCGGCGCCGCGGCCGCCTCCCGGCACCTGCTGCAGGTCCACCCCGACGACGACGAGGAGGTCGTCGAGCAGCTGCGCGAGGCGGCCCGCGAGCACCTCGCCGTCGGCGCCCCGGCCGCCGCCCGGGCCTGCCTGGAACGGGCCCTGAGGGAGCCGCCGAGCCCCGAGATCCACCCCAGGGTGCTCTACGAGCTGGGCTGCGCCACCCTGCTCACCGCGCCCGCCGTCACCATCGGCCACCTGCGCGACGCGCTCGCCCTGCCGGGACTGGACGTCGCCGACCGCATCGACGCCGTGGTCCGGCTCTCCCAGGCGCTGCTGCACAACGACCAGGTCGGCGAGGCGATCCGCACCGTGCGGGCGGAGGCCGCACGGCACGAACACGGACCGGCCAGGCTGCGGCTGAAGGCCTGCCAGTTCCTGTGGGAGGGCATCCACTCGGCCGAGGCCGACTCGCCCGACCGCTCCCGGCACCTGGCCGAGCTCGCCTCCGCCTGCACCGGCCGGGACGGCGCCGAGCGCGCCCTGCTCATCGTGCACGGCTTCGACGTCATGATGCGCGGCGGCGACGCCGACGAGGTCGTCGCCATCTGCGACCGCGCCCTGGTCAACGGCCGGCTCGCCCCCGGCGTCGGCTGGACGGACAGCGGCTGGGGCTTCGAGCTCCCGCTGATGATCGCCGCCATCTACGCCTACACCGACCGCCTCGACCGGGCCGAGGCGCTCTTCGCCGAGGCGGTCCGCGAGTACGAGACGGCCGGCTGGAGCGGCGGCCACGTCTCGCTCTCCTACGGGTACCTCGGCCTCGCGCTGCGCCGCCGCGGCCGGCTGCGGGAGGCGGAGACCACCCTGCGCGAGTCGCTGCGGCTCGCCGACCGGGTGGGACGCCGGCTGCCGCTGCACTGGACCGCGTTCTGCAATCTGGTCGACACCCTGATCGCCCGCGGCCGCCCCGAGGAGGCGATGGAGATCGCCGAGCGGTACGAGTTCGGCGCGCCCTACCCCTCGACCATCCTGCTGCCCGACGCCCGCTCGATCCGCGGCAGGCTGCTGCTGGCCGTGGGCCGCACCGAGGAGGGGATCGAGGAGCTGGAGGCGGCCGGCCGGACGGCCGCCGAACGCGGACACCGCAACCACCTGGTCGCCCCCTGGGCGGCGGACCTGGCCAGGGCCCTCGCCGGCCGGGACCCCGCCCGCGCCGCCGAGCTGGCGGCGACGGTGCGGGCCGGCGCGGAACGGTCGGGCACCTCGACGGCGATCGGCGAGGCGCTGCGCTGCGAGGCCGCCCTCGCGCCCGGGCACCGCGCGGTCGAACTCGCGGGGCGGGCGGCCAAGATGCTCGAGGACTCCCCGTGCCAGTACGAACACGCCGCGGCACGCGTGGAGTACGGAGAACTGGCCGACTCCGTCGCCGAACTCCGCCGGGGCCTGGACCTCGCCGAGGCCTGCGGCGCCGACTCGCTGGCGCGGCAGGCCCGCGCGGCCCTGCGGAGGCTGGGCGCGGCGGACTGAGCGCCCGCCCCCGGGTCGGTCAGATGTCGCCGTCCTCCGCCAGGACCCGCTGGGCCACCGCGAAGGCCGAGTTGGCGGCCGGGACGCCCAGGTACACGCCGGCCTGCAGCAGGACCGCGCCGATCTCGTCCGCGGACAGCCCGTTGCGCCGTGCCGCCCGCACGTGCATGGCCAGCTCGTCCAGGTGGCCGTGCGCCACCAGGGCCGTCAGCGTCACCAGGGACCGCTCGCGGCGCGTCAGCGTGGGATCGGTCCAGATCTCGCCCCAGGCGTAGCGGGAGATGAAGTCCTGGAAGCGCGCGGTGAACGGCGTCTGCCGGGCCTGCGCCCGGTCCACGTGGGCGTCGCCCAGCACCTCCCGGCGCACCGCGACGCCCCGCTGCGCGAACCCCGTGAAGTGTCCCCGCAGCGCGGCCAGTACGGCCTCGGGCCGCTCCGCCGGGGCCAGGTGCGAGGCGCCGGGGATCTCGGTCAGCGACGCCCCGGGGACCGCGTCCGCGATCTCCCGCAGATGGGCCGGCGGGGTCGCCGGGTCCTCGCGGCCCGCGATCAGCAGCGTGGGCGTCCTGACCTCGGCCAGCCGCCCCCGCAGGTCGAAGGCGGCCAGCGCGTCGCAGCACGCCGCGTAGGAGTCCGGGTCGGCCGCGCGGTGGTCCTCGACCAGCCGCTCCACCGTGAAGCCCGGCGTGAACCAGCGCCCGTCGGCCGAACCGGCCAGCTCCCGCATCGCCGCGGGCCCGCCCGCCCGGACCGCCGCCGCCCGCTCCTGCCAGGGCCGCGTCCCGCCGAAGTGCGCCGAGGAACAGATCACGGCCAGCGAGGAGACGCGCTCCGGATGGTGGACCGCCAAGTGCAGCCCGACCGCGCCCCCCAGGGACACGCCGGCGTAGGCGAACCGCTCCACGCCCAGCTCGTCGGCGAGCCGCAGCACCAGGCCGGCGATGTCGCCCACGGTCGCCCCGGGACCGATCAGCCCCGCCGGTGAGCCGCCGTGCCCGGGCAGGTCGAAACGGATCACCCGGTGGTTCACCGCCAGTTCGGGCGCGAGCGCGTCCCACAGGGCCAGCGAGGTGCCCAGTGAGGGACCCAGCAGCAGGGGCTCGGCCGAAGTGGGGCCCTCGGCCCGGTGGTTCAGCGTTTTGGTCGTCAACGTCGCTCCAGTGCACGGTCGGTGAGGGCGGCGGCGCTGCCCGTGTAGTCGGCCGGGTCGGTGAGCGACTCCAGGTCGACGTCCTTCAGTTCGGGCATTTCGGGCTCCTGCCGCAATGCCTCGAGCAGGGGGAGCCCTTCCGCGTAGGCGCGGCGCGCGGCCGCGGTCAGCAGTTCCTTGGCCCGGGCGCGCCCCAGCACCGGCGCCAGCACGGCGGAGAGCCGTTCGGAGACGATCAGCCCGTGGGTCACCCCGAGATGGGCGCGCATCGCCGCGGCGTCCACCCGCAGCCCCTCGGTGAGCTCGGCGGCCTGTCCGGCCGCCGAGCCCGCCGCCCGCAGCAGGTCCCGCAGCGGCTCCCACTCGGCGTGCCAGGCGCCGGCCGGGCGCTCGTCCTCGGCGACCATCGAGCCGAACAGTGTGGCCGCCAGCTGGGGGGCACGGCGGGCCGCGGCGGCGATCAGGGTGGAGCGGACCGGGTTGGCCTTGTGCGGCATGGCGGACGACCCGCCGCCGCTCGCCTCGGCGAGCTCCGCGATCTCGGTGCGGGCCAGTGTCAGGACGTCGGCGGCCATCTTGCCCAGGGCGCCGGTGGTGAACGCCAGCGCCGCGGCGAGGTCGGCGACCGGGGTGCGCAGCGTGTGCCAGGGCAGCGGCGGCTCCGCGAGCCCCAGCTCCCGGGCGAAGGCGGCCACCAGCGGCAGCGGGTCGTCGGCCCCGTAGGCGCCGAACGCCGCCAAGGTGCCCGCCGCACCGCCCAGTTGCACCGGCAGCGCGCCACGGACCGCGCGCAGCCGGTCCCGGGCGTCGAGCACCAGGGAGCGCCACCCGGCGGCCTTCAGCCCGAAGGTGGTGGGAACTGCGTGCTGGGTGAGGGTCCGTCCCGGCATGGGCGTGTCGCGGTGTGCCGCGGCCAGCCGGGCCAGCGCGGCCTCGGTGCGCTCCAGGTCGGCCAGGACCAGGTCCAGGGTGCGGGCCGCGACCAGCATGGTGGCGGTGTCCATGACGTCCTGGCTGGTCGCGCCCCGGTGGACGTACGGGCCGTGCTCCGCGCCGACGGCGGCCGTCAGGTCGGCCACCAGCGGGATCACCGGGTTGCCTCCGGCCGCGGCCCGCCGGGCCAGCGAGAGCAGGTCGAAGCGGTCCGGGACGGCGGCCCCGGTCACCGCGGCGGCGGCCTCGGGGGGCACGAGGCCCAGCGATGCCTGGGCACGGGTCAGCGCGGCCTCGGCGTCCAGCAGCGCCGCCAGGAAGGCGGCGTCGCCGGTCGCCCCGGCCGCCGGGGAGCCGGTGCGGCCCGGGGAGAGCAGGCCGGCCTCTGACGGGGGGAGATGGGACGGCGATGTCACGGGAACTCCAGGAAGACCGTTTCGTCCTCGCCCTGCAGGCGGATGTCGAAACGGTACGTCGCGGGTGACTGCTCCACGGCGATCAGCGTGCGGCGCCGGTCCTCGGCCACCTGCCGGAGCACCGGGTCGGCGGCGAGCGCGGCGTCGTCGCCCGGCAGGTACACGCGGGTGAACAGGTGCGTCAGCAGCCCGCGGGCGAACACGCAGACGGCGAGGTACGGGGCGTTGACGCCGCGCGCGCCGGGGCGCAGCGTGCGGACCACCCAGTGGCCGTCGGCGTCCGTCGGGATGCGCCCGAAGCCGGTGAACTCCAGGCCGTTGCGGCCGGCGAAGCCGCCCGACGCGGGGTCGCGGCGCATCGAGCCGGTGGCGGTGGGCATGGAGCCGTCGGGGGCGGGGCCCCAGATCTCGACGAGCGCGTCCGGCAGCGGGGCGCCCTCGCCGTCGTAGACGTGGCCGTGGACGGTGACGGTGTCCGCGTGGCCCACCGGGGCGACCTCCGCGCCGCCGGGGAAGGGCAGGGCGTAACCGTAGAAGGGGCCGACGGTGTGGGAGGGGGTGGGGAGCACCGTCCCGGGACGGCTGGGGTCGATCTTCGTCATGGCGGTCAGCGTCCTTCTTCCGTCCAGGTGGCGCTCGGGCCGTCGAGCACGATGTCCCAGCGGTAGCCGAGGGAGAACTCCGGCACCGACAGGCCGTGGTCGTAGGTCGCGACCAGCCGCTGCCGCGCCGCGTCGTCGGTGACCGACTGCAGGATCGGGTCGTAGGGGAACAGCGGGTCGTTCGGGAAGTACATCTGGGTGACCAGGCGCTGGGTGAACGACCGGCCGAACACCGAGAAGTGGATGTGCGCCGGGCGCCAGGCGTTGGTGTGGTTGCGCCAGGGGTAGGGGCCCGGCTGGATCGTCGTGAAGCGGTAGAAACCGTCCCCGTCGGTGAGGGTGCGGCCGGCGCCGGTGAAGTTGGGGTCCAGCGGGGCGTCGTGCTGCTCACGCCGGTGGGCGTACCGGCCGGCCGAGTTGGCCTGCCAGATCTCGATCAGCTGGCCGCGGACAGGGCGGCCGTCGCGGTCGAGCAGACGGCCCTCGACGGTGATGCGCTCACCGATCGGCTCGCCGTGGTGCTGGCGGGTGAGGTCGTTGTCGATCTCCGTGATGTCCCGTTCGCCCCAGGCGGGGGAGGAGAGCTCCACCAGCTCGGGGTCCTTGGTCACGTCGATGTTCACCGGCGGCTGCTTGGGGTGACGCAGCACCGAGGAGCGGTAAGGGGCGTAACCGCGGGCGGGGTGGTGCTCCACCGGAGCGCCGGCGGCGACGCGCTGCTCGTAGGCCTCGCGCTCGGCGGCGATCTCCGCGTCGATGTCGTGCTGGGTGAGGGCCATGGTGGCGGCGACCTCCTTCGGTCGGGCGGCCTTCGTGCGGGCCGGCCTTCGGGGGTGGCGGGGGCGCGCCCCGAAGAGGCCGGCACTCCCCTTCGGACCGCGCCCGCCGCGGTCGTGACCCCGGAGAGGTGAATTAGTCAGGGCACTGATTATTTCTCCGGGGCTGCTCCACGCTTTCATCGGCTCCGCCGGATCGTCAAGAGAGGTCGCTTCCACCTGCCGGATCAAGCGGGAGCGGCAGGATTCCCGGGAGCAGGCAGGGAGGGTGTCCGGCTGGGTATCCTTCCGTGTACCGATCACATGACACCTTGGGAGAGCGCATGGCCGCGGTGGACCTCACCACCCATCCCGGGCACCTCGCCCGGCGGCTGCAGCAGGCCCACACCCTGCTGTGGAACGCGATGGTGTCCGAGGAGATCACCTCGCCCCAGTTCGCCGTCATGAACGCCGTCACGGCCGAGCCCGGTCTCGACCAGCGCACGGTGGGGGAGCGGGTCTCGCTGGACCGCTCCACCGTCGCCGAGGTGGTCGGGCGGCTCATCCGGCGCGAACTGCTGGACAAGGTCCGCGACCCCCAGGACGGGCGCCGTTACCTGCTGCGCCTGACCGAGGAGGGCGCGCGCGTCCACCGCCGGCTCACGCTCCGCGCGGCCCGGATGAACCAGGTGCTCCTCGCCCCGCTCAGCTCCGAGGAGCAGGGTCTCTTCGTCGACCTCATCCGCCGCGTCTCGGAGGCCGCCGAGGAACTCCGGCAGCCGGTCCAGGTCCCGCCGCGGCCGTAGCCGGCGGTAGCTCGTAGCCGGTAGTCGAGGGCCGGGGCCGGGGCCGGGGCCGGGGCCGGGGCCGGTGCCCCGGGGTCGGGGCCCGGCGCCCTGAGGCCAGGGTTCCAGGTCCGGGGTCCCGGGTCCGACCCATGATCTCCGGCCGTCGTCCGGCATGTTTCGATCGCCGGGCCCCGAGTCGCGCCAAAGGCCAATTACGTCAGAGGTGTTGACGCTCGCGACCGCGCTCCGTAGCTTCCCTCGCGGAAACTTTCGCCCCATTCCCGAAAGTTTCGACACCAGGCGTTCCCGCGCCGCACCGGTACCGGGCGCGGGGCGCGCAGTCGCGCATCGTGAGGGAGCCCCCCATGCCGTCCTCGACCCCGTTCCGCGACAGACGCAGCCGGGCCGCCTCCCGGCTCCGGGTGCGGGAGCGCGCCGGGTCCCTGCTCCGCACCGCCGCGGTGGCCGCGGTCGCCGTCGTGGTGGCCGTCTCGGCCACCGCCACCGGCGCCCCGGACGAGAGCCGGACCGGCGGCCGCACCCCCGGGACCGGCCCCGGCGGCGCCCGCTGGGTGGACACCTGGGCGTCCATGCCCCAGCTCACCGAGCCGCACAACATGCCGCCCGCGCCCTTCACGGACGGCGAGTCGGTCCTGGACGACAGCACCCTGCGCCAGACCATCCGCACGACCGTGGCCGGCGACAAGGTCCGCCTGCGCTTCTCCAACGCCTTCGGCGGGGCCGAACTCCCCCTGACCCGCGTCTTCGTCGCCCTTCCGGCCGGCGGCGCCGCGGGCGTCCCCGGGATCGAACCCGGCACCTCCCGTCAGGTCACCTTCGGCGGGCGGACCTCGACCGTGGTGCCGATGGGCGCCCAGACGGTCTCCGACCCCGTGGACATGAAGGTGCCGGCCGGGACCAACCTGACCGTTACGGTCTACCTGGCCGACGGGCAGGCCTCCTCGTCGGTGACCTCCCACCCGGGCTCCCGCACCTCCTCGCACCTCGTCAAGGGCGACCACACCACCGACGCCGACCTGCCCGGCGCCACCCGCACCGACCACTGGTACTTCCTGAGCGGCGCGGAGACCTGGACCGACGAGCCGCGCGCCGCCGGACTCGTGGTGATCGGCGACTCGCTCAGCGACGGCCGCGGCTCCACCACCAACGGCAACGACCGCTGGCCGGACCAGCTCCACCAGCGCCTGCTGCGCTCTCCCGCCACCGACGACGTGGCCGTCCTCAACGAGGCGGCGGGCGGCAACCGCGTCCTGCACGACGGGCTCGGCCCCAACGTGCTCGCCCGCCTCGACCGCGACCTCCTCGCGCGCACCGGGGTGAAGTGGGCGCTGGTCTTCGAGGGCGTCAACGACCTGGGCACCGCGGAGGCCACCGAGGCGGCCCAGCGCGCCACCGCGGACGCCCTGATCGCCGCCTACCGCCAGATCGTCGAGCGGGCCCACGCCAAGGGGATCGCCGTGTACGGCGCCACCCTCACGCCCATCGGCGGCAACGAGATGTACGACGACCCGGCCGGCCACCGCGAGCGGGCCAGGCAGCGCGTCAACGACTGGATCCGCCACAGCGGCGTGTTCGACGCGGTGGTCGACCTCGACCGGGCGGTCCGCGACCCGCAGGCGCCCACCAAGCTGCTGCCCGCCTACGACACGGGCGACCACCTGCACCTCAACCCGACCGGCTACAAGGCGATGGCGGACGCGGTCCCGACCCGTCTGCTGCGCTGACCGGACCCGTCCCGCGGTACTCCCCGGGCCGCCGGCGGCCGGTCGTGGCCACCGCCGGCGGCCCGGGGTCCCCGCCCGCCCGGCCGGCGCGACCCGCGCCGCCCGGACCCTGACCGCCCGGCCCCTGATCACCTGCTCGGGGCCACCCGCGCGAACGGCCGTCCCTCAGCGCTCGGTCAGCACCACCCACACCTGGCCGTCCGCCGTGTTCACCGCGGCCCCGTCACCGGTGGTGAACCGGGTGCCGTCGGCCGCGGTCGGCCGCTGCCAGCGCACCGGCCAGACCTTCCCGTCCCGCAAGAGGTCGGCGGTCCCGGACCCCACCGTCTCGCTGAACGGCGTGGCGTTGCCCCCGCGGTCCCGGAAGCCCGAGGCGCGCACCGTCACGTACTGGACGACCACGGTGGGCGGGGCCAGCTGCCGTCCGCCGTCGGTGGTGGGACGGCCGTCGGTCTCCACCAGCCAGCCGTGCCGCTCCGCGGACCAGGTGAAGGTGAAACGGGCCGACGGGAAGCGCACCGTGCGCCGCTCCTCGCTCGTGCCGCCGGCCGGGGCCGGACCCTCGTGGAAGCCCGCCGGAGCCAGTGCCGCCGCTCCGGCGGGTTTCCCCACCAGGCGCCGGGGCCGCAGGTAGAGATTGTGCGGAGCGGGATGGTCGCCGCCCCGGTACCAGGCCTCGGGATGACGCCCAGGGGTCTCCGCCCGCAGCGGTGCGGCCTCGATGAGCGGCCGCAACCGGCTCTGCGAGCCCGAGTAGGCGAGCACCGGCCGGTTGAACCCGCGCAGCAGCCTCAGGTCGGTCTCCCGGGCGCTGCGCACCGGGCCCACCGCCCCGGGCAGGGTGGTGGAGTAGAGGGCCATCAGCCGGCTGAGGCCCGCCTCGACCTGCTCCGTGTAGATCACGTCGGCCTGCGCCAGTCCGGTCTGGGGCCGCGCCGGGAGCACGTTGTCGACCTTGACGGCCAGCACGCCGGGCGCCGCGGCGGCCGTGGGGGAGGGGTCCGCGTCGCCCCCGCCGCCCGGCGCTGTGCAGCCTCCCGTCAGGGCGAGAGCGGTGATCGCGGCCGTGAGCACCGCTCTCCTTCCGGCGGGGCCGGCCCGTCTCCCGCGCGACAGCGCCCGCACCCGCGGCCGCCGCCGCCACTTCCGCAGTCCCACGCCCACTGCCTACCGCCCGCCGATCCGTCGGTCCCTCAGGGTGCACCGGTCCGAGGTGCTCTACCCTTCCGCGCCGCCGGTCGCACCTCCGGCAGGCGAACCGTGCCGGTTCGGCCGGTTTCGTGTAGGCCGTCCGGGTACCCGTCGCACGGACAGGAGTACGCGGAAGCAGGGAGTCCGACGCGATGAAGGCAGTGACCTGGCAGGGCAAGCGGGACGTCAGGGTGGAGACCGTCCCCGATCCGACCATCGAGGAACCCACGGACGCCGTCATCCGGATCACCTCCTCCGGTCTGTGCGGCTCCGACCTCCATCTCTACGAGGTCCTCACCCCGTTCATGACCCCCGGTGACATCCTCGGCCACGAGCCCATGGGCATCGTCGAGGAGGTCGGGTCCGAGGTCACCAACCTGAGGCCCGGGGACCGCGTGGTGGTGCCCTTCCAGATCTCCTGCGGCAGCTGCTGGATGTGCGGCCAGGGCCTGTACACCCAGTGCGAGACCACCCAGGTGACCGGCGAGGGCATGGGCGCCGCGCTCTTCGGCTACACCCGCCTCTACGGCGCGGTCCCGGGCGCGCAGGCCGAGTACCTGCGCGTGCCGCAGGCGCACTTCGGGCCGATCAAGGTGCCCGAGGGCCCGGCGGACGACCGGTTCGTCTACCTCTCCGACGTCCTGCCCACCGCCTGGCAGGCCGTCGAGTACGCCTCCGTCCCGCAGGGCGGCACCCTCGCCGTCCTCGGTCTCGGGCCGATCGGCGACATGGCCTGCCGCATCGCCCTGCACCAGGGCGCGGAGCGGGTCATCGGCATCGACCTGGTCGGCGACCGCCTGCGCCGCGCCCGCGAGCGCGGGGTGGAGACCTTCGACCTGCGCGACTTCGACAGCGAGAAGGAACTGGTCGCCGCCATCCGCGACGTCACCGGCGGGCGCGGCCCCGACTCGGTGGTCGACGCGGTCGGCACCGAGGCGCACGGCAGCGCCGTCGCCCGCCTCGCGCAGAACGCCACCGCACTGCTGCCCAACAAGATCAGCGGCCCGCTCGCCGAACGCTTCAGCATCGACCGGCTCGCGGCCCTGTACACCGCGATCGACCTGGTGCGGCGCGGCGGCACCATCTCGCTCTCCGGCGTCTACGGCGGCATGGCCGACCCGATGCCGATGCTCACCCTCTTCGACAAGCAGATCCAGCTGCGGATGGGCCAGGCCAACGTGCGGCGCTGGACCGACGACATCCTGCCGCTGCTCACCGACGAGGACCCGCTGGGCGTCGACGACTTCGCCACCCACCACGTCCCGCTCTCCGCCGTGCCGGAGGCGTACGACATGTTCCAGAAGAAGCGGGACGGCGCCGTCAAGGTCGTCATCAACCCCTGACGCCCAGCACCTCCGCGAGGTCGTAGCGCACCGGCTCCTCCAGCTGGGAGAAGGTGCAGCTCTCCGGGGTGCGGTCCGGCCTCCACCGGCGGAAACGCGCGGTGTGCCGGAACCGCGCCCCGCTCTCCATGTGGTCGTACGCCACCTCGACGACCAGGTCGGGGCGCAGCGGCACCCACGAGAGGTCCTTCTTCCCCGACCAGCGGCTCGGCGCCCCCGGCAGCCGGGCGCTCTCGTGCGCCGCCGCGTCCCCCCACGCCGCCCACGGGTGCCCGGACACGTCGTCCAGCCGCAGCGGCTCCAGCTCCTCCACCAGCTCGGCCCGCCGCTTCATGGTGAACGCGGCGCACACCCCCACGTGCTGCAGCACCCCCTGGTCGTCGTGCAGCCCCAGCAGCAGGGAACCCACCACCGGACCGCTCTTGTGCAGCCGGTAGCCGGCCACCACCACGTCCGCGGTCCGCTCGTGCTTGATCTTGAACATGGCGCGCTCGTCCGGCAGGTAGCGCAGCGTCGGCGGTTTGGCCACCACCCCGTCGAGGCCCGCCCCCTCGAACTGCTCGAACCACCGCCGCGCCACCTCGACGTCCCCGGTCGCGGGGGCCAGGTGCACCGGCGGGCCGGCGTCCCGCAGCATCCGCTCCAGCAGGGCCCGGCGCTCCGTGAGGGGACGGCCGGTCAGGGACTCGTCGTCGAGCGCCAGCAGGTCGAAGGCGACGAACGAGGCCGGGGTGCGCTCCGCGAGGGTGCGGACCCGGGAGTCCGCCGGATGGATGCGCTCGGTCAGCGCGTCGAAGTCCAGCCGCCCGCCGCGGGCGATGACGATCTCCCCGTCCACCACGCACCGCCCCGGCAGCCGCTCCCGGAGCGCGCTCACCAGCTCCGGGAAGTAGCGGGTGAGCGGCTTGGTGGTGCGGCTGGCGAGCTCCACCTCCTCGCCGTCGCGGAACACGATCGCGCGGAAGCCGTCCCACTTGGCCTCGTAGTGCATCCCCTCGGGGATCTTCGCCACCGACTTGGCGAGCATCGGCTTCACGGGCGGCATCACCGGCAGGTCCATGGGGCGATTCTGCGTGTGCGCGCCGCCCGGGGCACGCCTACCGTGGCACACATGGGTGACGACGCCGTGGAACTGGACGCCGGAGGACGGAAGGTGCGCCTGTCCCACCCGGACAAGGTGCTCTTCCCGCAGAAGGGCTGGACCAAGCGCGACGTGGCGGAGTACTACCTCGCCGTCGGGCCGGGCGTCGTGCGCGCGCTGCGCGAGCGGCCCACCACCCTGCAGCGCTTTCCGGACGGCGTCGAGGGGGAGTGGTTCTTCCAGAAGCGCGTCCCCAAGAACCACCCCGCATGGATCCCCACCGCGCACATCACCTTCCCCAGCGGCCGCAGCGCCGACGAGATGTGCCCGACCGAGATCGCCGCGGTGATCTGGGCGGTGCAGTTCAACACCCTGACCTTCCACCCCTGGCCGGTCCGCAGGGCGGACGTCGACCGGCCGGACGAACTGCGCCTGGACCTCGACCCGCAGCCCGGCACCGGGTACGCGGACGCGGTCGCCGCGGCCCACGAGCTGCGCCAGGTCCTCGAGGAGTACGGCGTGCGCGGCTGGCCGAAGACCTCCGGAGGCCGCGGCATCCACGTGTTCGTGCCGATCGAGCCGCGGTGGACGTTCACCGAGGTGCGGCGCGCGGCAATCGCCGCCGGGCGGGAGCTGGAGCGGCGGATGCCGGAGCGGGTCACCACCCGGTGGTGGAAGGAGGAACGCGGCGAGAAGATCTTCGTCGACTACAACCAGACCGCGCGGGACCGCACCATCGCCTCCGCCTACTCCGTCCGGCCCCGGCCGCACGCCCCCGTCTCGGCGCCGCTGCGCTGGGAGGAGGTGGGGCAGGCCCGGCCGGAGGACTTCGACATCCGGACCATGGCCGCCCGCTTCGCCGAGGTCGGCGACGTGCACGCCGACATGGAGGACCACGCCTTCTCCCTGGAGCCGCTGCTGGAACTGGCGCGGCGGGACGAGGCCGAACACGGGCTCGGCGACCTGCCGTACCCCCCGGACCACCCGAAGATGCCCGGGGAGCCGAAGCGGGTGCAGCCCAGCCGGGCCAGGAAGGCCTGAGCCACCCGCGCCGCCGGGCCCCGTTCAGCTCCGGGGCGGCTCCGGGCGCAGGACCGCGAAACGGGCGCCGTGCGGGTCGGCGAGGCGGGCCATCCGCCCGACGCCCTCGACGTCGACCGGACCGAGGTGCACCGAGCCGCCCCGTTCACGGGCGCGGCCGGTCACCGCGTCGACGTCCGTCACCGCGAAGTAGGGCAGCCAGTGCGTGCCGCCCTCCGCCGGGTCGTCCGCCGAGCCGACCAGGCCGCCGAACATCGCCGCCTCGCCGGCGCCCGCCGGGTTGACGCTCGTGTAGGCCCCGCCGGGGAAGGACACCGAGGAGGTCTCCCAGCCGAGTGCCGAGTGGTAGAAGCCCGCGGCGCCCGCCACGTCCGTGGTGTGCAGCTCCACCCAGCACAGGGCCCCGGCCTCGCCGGCGACGTCGAGCCCGGTCAGCGTCCCCGGGCGCCAGACGCCGAAGGACGCCCCCATCGGGTCGGCGAAGATCGCCATGCGGCCCTTGTCCATGACGTCGTCCGGTCCCGTCAGCACCGCGCCCTGCGCCCCGCGGACCGCCCGCGCGGTGGCGTCCACGTCGTCGGAGCGGAAGTAGACCGTCCACGCCGCAGGAGCGGGGGAGTCGCGCAGTTCCATGCCGCCCGCCACCGTCCGCCCGCCCGAGGTGAAGAAACCGTAGCCCCCGGCGTCCGGGCCGGCCGAGCCGAACTGCCAGCCGAACAGGCCGCCGTAGAAGGTCATCGCCACGTTGATGTCGGGCGTCCCCAGATCGACCCAGTTGGGGGAGCCGGGGACGAAGGCGGTGGTCAGCATCGTTGCCTCACGATTCGTCGGGGGTGCACGGCCCGCGGCGGGCGCGCCGCGGGTACCGCCGAGTGTGCACCGCGCACCCCCGCCGACCGTGGAGTCACGGCCGCTCCAGGTCCTCCCGGGTGACCTCGGTCAGCTCGCCGTCGGCCATCAGCCACCGGGTGACGCCGATCGAGTCCAGGAACGGCAGGTCGTGGCTGGCCACCAGCAGGGCGCCCCGGTACCCGTCCAGCGCCCGGGTCAGCTGCCGCACGCTCGCCATGTCCAGGTTGTTGGTGGGCTCGTCGAGCATCAGCAGCTGCGGCGCCGGCTCCGCCAGCATCAGCGCGGCCAGCGCCGCCCGGAAGCGCTCGCCGCCGGAGAGCGTCCCGGCCTGCTGCTCGGCCCGCGCCCCGCGGAACAGGAACCGCGCGAGCCGCGCCCGCACCTCGTTGACGGTGGCGCCGGGCGCGAAGCGCGCCACGTTGGCGGCGACCGACAGCTCGTCGTCGAGGATGTCCAGCCGCTGCGGCAGGAAGCGCGCCGGCACGTGCGTGACCGCCGCACCCTCCACCGGAGCCAGCTCGCCCGCCAGGGTGCGCAGCAGCGTGGTCTTGCCGGACCCGTTGCGGCCGACCAGGGCGACGCGCTCCGGACCCCGCACCTCGAACACCCCGGTCAGGCGCGCCCCGTGGGCCACCCGCAGGTCCTCCAGGGTCAGCACGGTCCGGCCCGGCGGCACAGCGGTGGCGGGCAGGTCGACGCGGATCTCGTCGTCCTCACGCAGCGCGAGCTCCGCCTCGTCCAGGCGCTCCCGGGCGTCGGCGAGGCGTTCCTGGTGCATCGCGCGGTGCTTGCCCGCCGACTGCTCGGCGGCGTTCTTGCGCATCCCCATCACGATCTTGGGCTCGCGCTTCTGCTCGTTCATCTTCTGGCCGTACTTCTTGCGCTTGGCCAACTTGGTCTGCGCCTCGGCCAGTTCACGCTTCTGGCGACGCACGTCCGCCTCGGCGGCGCGCACCGTGCGCTGGGCGGCCTCCTGTTCGGCGGCCAGCGCCTCCTCGTAGGCGGTGAGGTTGCCGCCGTACCAGGTGACCTCGCCGGCGCGCAGGTCGGCGATCCGGTCGGCCAGCTCCAGCAGTTCACGGTCGTGACTGACCATGACCACGACGCGGGAGCCGCCGCTCCAGCCCGCCACGGTGTCGTAGAGCCGCCGGCGGGCGAAGACGTCCAGATTGTTGGTGGGCTCGTCCAGCAGCAGGACGTCGGGACGGCGCAGCAGCAGCGCGGTGAGCCGCAGCAGCACCGACTCGCCGCCGGAGAGGTCGCCGACGGCGCGGTCCAGGCCCAGGTGACCCAGGCCGAGTTCGCCCAGTGTGGCCAGGGCGCGCTCCTCGACGTCCCAGTCGTCGCCGACGGTCTCGAAGTGCTCCTCACCGACGTCGCCGGACTCGATGGCGTGCAGCGCGGCGCGCTTGGCCTCGATGCCCAGGGCCTGGTCGACGCGGAGCGAGGTGTCGAGCGTGACGTTCTGCGGGAGGTAGCCCAGCTCGCCGGTCACCCGGAGGAACCCGTCGGTCGGGGTGAGCTCCCCGGCGATCAGTCTGAGCAGGGTGGACTTGCCGGCGCCGTTGACGCCGACCAGTCCCGTGCGGCCGGCGGTGAAGGAGACGTCCAGCTCCTCCAGGACCGGGGTGCCGTCCGGCCAGGCGAAGGACAGGGACGCGGCGGTGACGGAAGGGGCGGAGGTGGTTGACACGTGGCCTCGCGGTGGTGGGATGCGGTCGGGTGATCGCGTATCGAGACACCGTGCCGAGGCCGGAAACGAGAAAAGGCCCTGCAGGCGGAGGACGGCTCATGACGTCCGAGGTCGCACACGCGACGCGAACAGCCCCGGGGTACGCGGGGGTGCGGCACGGTGTCTCAAGACCTCAGACGAGCAACGTCCTTCTCCGATCGACGGCAGCAGAAGCACCACCAGGGTAACCACCCCGGGCGGGCGGGGGCGAGCCGTTTTTCCCCGGCCCCCTCGCCGGCGCGCGTTTCCCGTGCCTCAGAGCACGTCGCGCATCAGCTCGGCCAGGTCCTCGTCGAGGTCCAGGTGCAGGTGCTCGCAGCCGAACGGCACGACCGCGGCGGAGGCGGCGAGGAACCGGCGCACCTCGTCGGTCGCCACGTGCACCACGGCGGCGCCCTCGGGGGAGTGGAACTCCAGCGCCGTGCGCCCCTCCGCGTAGGGCAGCACCCGCACGTCCCCCAGACCGTGCGCGTCACGCAGTCCCTCGGTCAGCAGCTCCCGGGCGAACGTCCAGCACACTTCCACCCCCTCCAGGGTGGCCGGCCCCGGGAAGGTCATCCGCACCGCGAACGGGTCGTCCGTGTCGTAGTGCAGCGTCGACGGGATGACCGTCATCCGCGGAGCCGCGGCGACGAGACGGGCCTGGACCTGGTGCTCGATGACGGTGG
The DNA here is from genome assembly GCF_003112515.1 of Streptomyces fragilis. Lineage (GTDB taxonomy): Bacteria > Actinomycetota > Actinomycetes > Streptomycetales > Streptomycetaceae > Streptomyces > Streptomyces fragilis. Next base: position 1,636,437 of record NZ_BEVZ01000002.1, read on the forward strand.
ACAAGACGGCTGCTCCCCCTGGAAGTCGACTGACCGGACGCCGGACTGGTCGGACCCGCGCAATGGAACAGAGGCCGGACGGCGGAAATCCGTACACCCCCGCCGCGTGACCTGTGTCACCGAGGCCATTCCCCCCGCCACCATTCCCCCACGGCATCTCCAGGACTCGTCCCCCGCATCGGCGTTCCCATGCGCCCCGCGCGCCGCGCCCCGCCGCGCGCGCCGGGCGCCGCGCCGTTCGGTCGCCGCCGCATGGCGCCCCTCCATGACCGTGCCGAACATGGGTATCCGTCCTGTCTCCGCAGATTCCCGACATGAAGGAGTGCGCGAACATGCCCCGTGGTTCCAGCCCCAAGCGGGAACGGCAGTACGAGCACATCAAGGAGAGCGAGAAGTCCCGCGGCGCCTCCACCGACCGCGCCGAGGAGATCGCCGCGCGCACCGTCAACAAGGAACGCGCCCGCTCAGGCGAGTCGAAGACCGCGAGCCGCACCTCCACTCAGGACATGTCGTCCGGCAAGCGGGGCGGACAGCGCTCAGGCAGCGGCTCGCAGGGGCCGACGTACGACCAGCTCTACCAGGAGGCGCGGAAGAAGAACGTCCAGGGCCGCTCCGACATGAACAAGGAGCAGTTGCGCAAGGCCCTGGGCAAGTGACCCCGGGCAGGTGACGGCCGAAGGGACGTAGTCTCTTCCGCCGTGACCGACATCCACGCCGTGACGGCGGCCACCGCAGAGGTTCCCGAGGGCTGGCCCACCACCGAGGAGGCCGCCCTGGCCGTCCAGGACGAGCTGCGCGCGCGGCTCGACCTCGGCGAGCAGGGCCCGCCCCCGGGCACCGGCCCCGTCACCGGCGTCGACGTGGCCTACGACGACGAGCGCGGGGTGGTCGCGGCCGCCGCGGTCACCCTGGACGCGGCCACCCTCGAGGTGACGGGCCGCGCCGTCGCCGTCGGACCGGTGGCCTTCCCGTACGTCCCCGGGCTCCTCGCCTTCCGCGAGGTGCCCGCGGTCCTCGCCGCACTCGAGGCCCTGCCCGGCCCGCCCGGCCTGGTGGTCTGCGACGGCTACGGCCTCGCCCACCCCCGGCGCTTCGGCCTCGCCTGCCACGTGGGGGTGCTCACCGGACTGCCCGCCGTCGGCGTCGCCAAGAACCCCTTCGTCCTCGCCGCCGACCCGCCCGGCCCCGGCCGCGGCGACCACACCCCGCTGCGCCTGGACGGGGAGGAGGTCGGCCGGGCACTGCGCACCCGGGCCGGCGTGAAGCCGGTCTTCGTCTCGGCCGGCCACCGGGTCTCCCTGGACAACGCCTGCGCCCACACCCTCGCGCTGACGCCGCGCTACCGCCTGCCCGAGACCACCCGGCAGGCCGACGCCCTGTGCCGCACGGCGCTCAAGGAGGCGTCGGCACAGCGGTGACCGCCTCCGGCGGACACCGCCGGCCGGCTCCGGGGGACGCCGCGGACCGGCTCCGGCGGACACCACCGACCGGCTCCCGACTGAGCGCTTGCTTTCCAGGCTCTTGTGCGGTGCTCCCCGCCTTCGTAGCATCACCGGTGTTACATCAGTTGTGTCACATGCAGGCCGGGTCGCACCGGGACCGCGCCGCGAACAGTGGGGGCTCTGATGACGGTGGCGAACACGCCGCGAGACCCGGGGGACGGCCCCGGGACGGACGGCCCGCGAGGACCGCTGGACGGCGTGCGGGTGCTGGAGCTGGCGGGCATCGGCCCCGGCCCGTTCGCCGCCATGCTGCTGGGCGACCTCGGCGCCGACGTGGTACGGGTCGACCGGCCCGGCGGCATCGCCGTCGCCCCCGACCCCCGGTACGACGTCACCCACCGCAACAAGCGGTCGGTGGTGCTCGACCTCAAGTCGCCCGACGGTGCCGCACGCGTCCTCGACCTTGCCGAACGCGCCGACATCCTGATCGAGGGCTACCGACCCGGCGTCGCCGAACGTCTCGGAGTGGGCCCCGGGGCGTGTCACGCCCGCAACCCGCGCCTGGTCTACGGCCGGATGACCGGCTGGGGCCAGGACGGCCCGCTCGCCGACCGGGCCGGCCACGACATCTCCTACCTCGCGCCCACCGGCGTCCTCGGCATGATCGGCGAGGCGGACCGGCCCCCGGTCGTCCCGGTGAACCTGCTCGGGGACTTCGCCGGCGGCTCCCTCTACCTGGTCACCGGCGTGCTCGCCGCCCTGCACCACGCCCGCGCCACCGGCGTCGGACAGGTGGTCGACGCCGCCATCGTCGACGGCGCGGCCCACCTGTCGGCGCTGATCCACGGCATGCTCGCCGGCGGTCAGTGGCAGGACCGGCGCGGGGCCAACCTGCTCGACGGCGGCTGCCCCTACTACGGCGTGTACGCCTGCGCCGACGGGCGGCACATCGCGGTCGGCGCTCTCGAACCGCAGTTCTACGCCCGGTTCCTCGACCTGCTGGGCCTGCCGGACTTCCAGGACGCGCACGTCGACCTGGCCCGCTGGCCCGCCCTGCGGGAGGCTGTCGCCGCGCGCTTCGCGACCCGCGACCGTGACGAGTGGGCGGCCGTCTTCGAGGGGTCCGACGCCTGCGTGGCGCCCGTCCTCTCGCTGCGCGAGGCCCCGCACCACCCCCACCTCGCCGCCCGCTCGACCTTCGTCGAGCACTCCGGCATCGTCCAGCCGGCGCCCGCCCCGCGGTTCTCCGTCACCCCCGGGAGCGTGCGGACCGGCCCCGCGCGGTCCGGCTCCGGCACCGAGGACGTGGCCCGGGACTGGGACCTGCCCGCACTCCTGCCGCACGCCCCCGCACCCGCCGACATCGACTCCGCACCCCTGCGAAAGGCTGACCAGTGAGCACCGAAGCGTACGTCTACGACGCGATCCGCACCCCCCGCGGGCGCGGCAAGGCCAACGGGGCCCTGCACGGCACCAAGCCGATCGACCTCGTCGTCGGCCTGATTCACGAGATCCGCGGCCGCTTCCCCGACCTCGACCCGGCGGCGATCGACGACATCGTGCTCGGCGTGGTCAGCCCCATCGGCGACCAGGGCTCCGACATCGCCCGCACCGCCGCCATCGCCGCGGGCCTGCCCGACACCGTCGCCGGCGTGCAGGAGAACCGCTTCTGCGCCTCCGGTCTCGAGGCCGTCAACATGGCCGCCATGAAGGTCCGCTCCGGCTGGGAGGACCTGGTCCTGGCGGGCGGCGTGGAGTCGATGTCCCGCGTCCCGCTGGGGAGCGACGGCGGTGCCTGGGCGATGGACCCGATGACCAGCCTGGAGACCGACTTCGTCCCCCAGGGCATCAGCGCCGACCTGATCGCCACCATCGAGGGCTTCTCCCGCCGCGAGTGCGACGAGTACGCGGCGCTCTCCCAGGAGCGGGCCGCCACCGCCTGGAAGGAGGGCCGCTTCAAGCGGTCCGTCGTCCCGGTCAAGGACCGCAACGGCTTCACCGTGCTGGACCACGACGAGTTCATGCGCCCCGGCACCACCGCCGACTCCCTCGCCAAGCTGAAGCCCTCCTTCGCCGCGATCGGCGACATGGGCGGCTTCGACGCCGTCGCCCTGCAGAAGTACCACTGGGTCGAGAAGATCGACCACGTCCACCACGCGGGCAACTCCTCCGGCATCGTCGACGGCGCGGCCCTGGTCGCCGTCGGCAACAAGGCGACCGGCGAGCGGTACGGCCTCACCCCGCGCGCCCGCATCGTCTCCGTCGCGGTCTCCGGCTCCGAGCCCACCATCATGCTCACCGGCCCCGCCCCCGCCTCCCGCAAGGCGCTCGCCAAGGCCGGCCTGACCGTCGACGACATCGACCTGGTCGAGATCAACGAGGCCTTCGCCGCCGTCGTCCTGCGCTACGTCAAGGACATGGGGCTCTCCCTGGACAAGGTCAACGTCAACGGCGGCGCCATCGCCCTTGGCCACCCGCTCGGCGCGACCGGCGCGATGATCCTCGGCACCCTGATCGACGAACTGGAGCGGCAGGACAAGCGCTACGGCCTGGCCACCCTCTGCGTCGGCGGCGGCATGGGCATCGCCACCGTCGTCGAACGCCTCTGACACAGCCCGGCGGAACCACGAGACCTCACGCATCCAACGGAGAGATTCCCGTCATGACCGACAGCACCGCCATCCGCTGGGAGAAGGACGAGACCGGCGTCGTCACGCTCGTCCTGGACGCCCCCGGCCAGTCCGCCAACACGATGAACCAGGCGTTCCGCGAGGCGCTGCACGCCGTCGCCGACCGCCTCGAGGCCGAGAAGGACTCGATCCGCGGCGTCGTCGTCACCTCCGCCAAGAAGACCTTCTTCGCCGGCGGCGACCTGCGCGAGCTCGTCAAGGTGACCCCCGAGACCGCCCACGACCTCTTCCGGGGCGGGCTGGAGATGAAGCGCGACCTGCGCCGCATCGAGACCCTCGGCAAGCCGGTGGTCGCCGCGATCAACGGCGCCGCCCTCGGCGGCGGCTACGAGATCGCCCTCACCTGCCACCACCGCGTCGCCCTGGACGCCCCCGGCTCCAAGATCGGCCTGCCCGAGGTGACCCTGGGCCTGCTGCCGGGCGGCGGCGGCGTCGTGCGCACCGTCCGCAAGCTGGGCATCACCGACGCCCTGCTCAAGGTGCTGCTCCAGGGCACCCAGTACAGCCCGCGCCGCGCCCTGGACAACGGCCTGGTCGACGAGGTGGTGGACAGCCCCGAGGAGATGATCGCCCGGGCCCGCGCCTTCATCGACGCCCACCCCGAGTCCGCCCAGCCCTGGGACCTCCCGGGCTACCGCATCCCCGGCGGCACCCCGTCCAACCCGAAGTTCGCCGCCAACCTGCCGGCCTTCGCGGCCAACCTGCGCAAGCAGACCAACGGCGCCCCCTACCCGGCCCCGCGCGCCATCCTGGCCGCCGCGATCGAGGGCTCCCAGGTCGACTTCGAGACCGCCCAGGTGATCGAGTCCCGCTACTTCGCGGAGCTGGCCGCGGGACAGACCGCCAAGAACATGACGCAGGCGTTCTTCTTCGACCTGCAGGCCGTCAACTCCGGCGCCAACCGCCCCAAGGGCGTCGAGCCGCGCAAGGTGTCCAAGGTGGCCGTGCTCGGCGCGGGCATGATGGGCGCCGGCATCGCCTACTCCTGTGCCATGGCCGGCATCGAGGTCGTCCTCAAGGACGTCACCGCCGAGGCCGCCGCCAAGGGCAAGGCCTACTCGGAGAAGCTGTGCGCCAAGGCCGTCTCCCGCGGCCGCACCACCCAGGAGAAGGCGGACGCCCTGCTGGCCCGCATCACCCCGACCGCCGACGTCCAGGACCTGGCCGGCTGCGACGCGGTGATCGAGGCGGTCTTCGAGGACACCGGCCTCAAGCACAAGGTGTTCCAGGAGATCCAGGACGTCGTCGCCCCCGACGCGCTGCTGTGCTCCAACACCTCCACCCTGCCCATCACCGAGCTCGCCGAGGGCGTGGAGCGGCAGGCCGACTTCATCGGCCTGCACTTCTTCTCCCCGGTCGACAAGATGCCGCTGGTGGAGATCATCAAGGGCGCCCGCACCGGCGACGAGGCCCTGGCCCGCGCCTTCGACCTGGTCCGCCAGATCCGCAAGACGCCGATCGTGGTCAACGACTCCCGCGGGTTCTTCACCTCCCGCGTCATCGGCCACTTCATCAACGAGGGCGTCGCCATGGTCGGCGAGGGCATCGAGCCCGCCTCCGTGGAGCAGGCGGCCGCGCAGGCCGGCTACCCGGCCAAGGTGCTCAACCTGATGGACGAGCTGACCCTCACCCTGCCGCGCAAGATCCGCAAGGAGACCAGGGAGGCCGTCGAGGCCGCGGGCGGCACCTGGGTCTCCCACCCCGCCGAGGCCGTGGTGGACCGGATGGTCGACGAGTTCGGCCGCACCGGCCGCAGCGGCGGCGCCGGCTTCTACGACTACGTCGACGGCAAGCGGGCCGGCCTCTGGCCGGGGCTGCGCGAGCACTTCACCAGGCCGGGTTACCGGATCCCCTTCGAGGACATGCAGGAGCGCATGCTGTTCTCGGAGGCCCTGGACACGGTGAAGCTGATCGAGGAGGGCGTCCTCACCTCGGTGGCCGACGCCAACATCGGCTCCATCATGGGCATCGGCTTCCCGGCCTGGACCGGCGGCGTGCTCCAGTACGTCAACGGCTACCCGGGCGGTCTGCCCGGCTTCGTGGCCCGGGCCCGCGAGCTGGCGGAGAAGTACGGAGACCGGTTCCAGCCGCCCGCGCTGCTGGTCGAGAAGGCGGAGAAGGGCGAGGTCTTCACCGACGCCCGCTGACTCCCCGCTCGGCGGCCGGCCCCGCTCTCAGGGCCGGCCGCCGAGCCAGCTGAGCAGCTCCTGGCGCAGCGACCGCTGGAACGCGGTCAGCAGCGCCTGCACCACGAGCGGCTGCATGTGCGCCGACAGCGACCGCACCGCCTCGGCGTCCTGCTCGGCCGACGCCTCGCGCAGCAGCCCCGACAGCGCCTGGGCGGCGGCCCGGGAATGCTCGGTGAGCACCTCGCGCGCCTCCAGCAGCGTCCGCTGGGCGAACGGCATGTCCAGCACCTCCACGCACAGGCGCAGCAGGCCGGTGTCCACCCGGAAGGCGTCCTCGCCCTCGCGGTCCAGCACGCCCAGCTGAGCCAGCCGCTCGAGGTCCTGGTCCTCCAGCGGGCGCCCGGCCAGCCGCTCCAGGCCCGCGCGGTCCAGGGTCTCGGCGCTCTCCGGAGCCCAGGAGGCCACCACGGCCCGCTCCAGGGCCAGATCGTGGGCGGTCACGTCGTCCGGGAGGCCGCGCAGATGACGTTCGATGCCGGCCAGCGTCATGCCCTGCCGCTGCAGTTCCTCGATCAGAGCCAGACGCGCCAGGTGCCCCGGCCCGTACCGGCCGACCCGCCGGGGGCCGATCTCGGGCGGCGGCAGCAGCCCGCGCGTGCTGTAGAAGCGCACGGTCCGGACCGTCACGCCGGCGCGCGCGGCCAGCTCGTCGACCGTGAGCGTGGGCCCCTGGGTGTCGGTCCTCATGCGCAACAGTATTGCTGTCTCACCAGCACTGCGAAAGACGGGATGTGAAGTCCACCACTGCGCATCGTCATGCGCAATGAGACATTCACTCCCGGCCCGCACCCGTAGGACGCCAAAAGCGCTGGTGGCGGGCCGTGAACCGTCCGACCCCCCGCGCCACCAGCGCACCGGGGAGCAACAGAGTGGAACACGCGTGAGCAAGGACGTCGCGACCGCCACGGTCACGAAGCCCCTCGACGGCCCGGCGGCCACCGGCCGCAGCGCCGAACCCCCCGCGGACGCGGGGGACGCCGGATACAGCAAGGACCTCAAGGCCCGGCACATCAACATGATCGCCATCGGCGGGGCGATCGGCACGGGGCTCTTCCTCGGCGCCGGCGGCCGCCTGGAGAGCGCCGGTCCCGCCCTCGCCCTGGCCTACCTGGTCTGCGGCGTCTTCGCCTTCTTCGTGGTACGGGCGCTCGGCGAACTCGTCGTCTACCGTCCCTCCTCGGGCTCCTTCGTCTCCTACGCCCGGGAGTTCCTCGGCGAGAAGGGCGCCTACGTCGCCGGCTGGATGTACTTCGTCAACTGGTCCACGACCGGTATCGCCGACATCACCGCGGTGGCGCTCTACACGCACTACTGGAGCCTGTTCTCCGACATCCCGCAGTGGGTGCTGGCGCTGGCCGCGCTCGCGGTCGTGCTCACCGCGAACCTGATCTCGGTGAAGTACTTCGGCGAGATGGAGTTCTGGTTCGCCATCGTCAAGGTCGCGACCCTGGTCGTCTTCATGCTGGTGGGCATCTTCCTGCTGGTCGCCGGACACGACGTCGGCGGCACCACCCCGGGCCTGTCGGTGATCACCGACAACGGCGGCCTGCTCCCGCACGGCGTCCTGCCCGTCGTCCTGGTGATGCAGGGCGTGGTCTTCGCCTACGCCTCCCTGGAGCTGGTCGGGACGGCGGCCGGCGAGACGGCGGAGCCCCGGAAGATCGTCCCGCGCGCGGTGAACTCCATCATGTGGCGGGTCGGCCTCTTCTACGTCGGCTCCGTGGTGCTGCTCGCGCTGCTGCTGCCCGGCTCGGCCTACTCGGGCGACGAGAGCCCGTTCGTGACCGTGCTCTCCCGCATCGGCGTGCCGGCGGCCGGCGACGTGATGAACCTGGTCGTCCTGACCGCCGCGATGTCCTCGCTGAACTCGGGCCTGTACTCCACCGGCCGCATCCTGCGCTCCATGGCGGCGGCCGGCTCCGCCCCGCGGTTCACCGGCGTGATGAACCGCAACCAGGTGCCCTACGGCGGCATCCTGCTCACCGGCGCGGTCTGCGTGCTCGGCGTGGGCCTCAACTTCCTGATGCCCGGGCAGGCCTTCGAGATCGTGCTCAACGTGGCCTCGCTGGGCATCGTCAGCACCTGGGTGATCATCATGATCTGCCACCTGGTGTTCGTCCGCCGGGCCAGGGCGGGACTGGTGACCCGGCCGGCCTTCCGGCTGTGGGGCAGCCCGGTGACGGAAATCGTGACCATCGCCTTCCTGGTCGCCGTCCTCGCCCTGATGTGGGGCGACCCGGAGGTCGGGCGCAAGACACTGCTGCTGATCCCGGTGATCGGCGCCGCGCTGGTGGCCGGCTGGTTCGCGGTCCGCCGCCGCGTCACCCGCGCGGAGGACACCGGACCGACCGCCCCGAAGCGGGGCTGAGCCGCCCCTGTGCGGCCGGGGCGGGCGTCCCGGCCGCACACGGGGAGCGACAGAGGGATTACGCAGGTGAGAAACGCGGGATATGTGGTAGCTGCGTAGCGGAACCAGACCAAGATCCGCTCGGCGAAAGGTGCCGCAGTGTCGCAAGACGTCCCCGACCCCTCGCAACACCACCCCAAGGGCTCCCTGCCCGGCACCGAGGCCGGCCTGCCCGGACCTCAGCACCGGGGGACCGACCGGGTGGTCTTCGGGGTGACCGCGGCGCTCACTCTCGCCTTCGTGCTGTGGGGCGCGTTCGGCACCGACTCGCTCGAGGACGTGTCGGGGACGTTGCTCGGGGAGCTGATCCACAACTGCGGCTGGGCCTTCGTGCTGGCCGCCTCCTGCTTCGTGATCTTCGCGCTCTGGCTGGCGATCAGCCGCTACGGCCGCATCCACCTGGGCTCGGAGCACGAGAAGCCGGAGTTCCGCACGGTCTCCTGGATCGCGATGATGTTCAGCGCCGGCATGGGCATCGGCCTGATGTTCTGGGGCGTCAGCGAACCCCTGGCCCACTTCGTCGACGCCCCGCCCGGCACCCGGCCGGGCAGCGTCGGCGAGCGCATGTCGACCGCCATGGCGACCACCCTCTTCCACTGGACCCTGCACCCGTGGGCCATCTACGCGGTGGTGGGCCTCGGCATCGCCTACAGCACCTTCCGCAAGAAGCGGCGGCAGACCATCAGTTCGGTCTTCACCCCGCTCATCGGCCGCCGGCACGCGGAGGGGGCCGTCGGCCGGGTCATCGACATCCTGGCCATCGTCGCCACCGTGTTCGGCTCCGCCGCCTCGCTCGGCCTCGGCACCCTGCAGATCGGCTCCGGCATGCAGGAGGTCGGCTGGCTGGACAAGGCCGGCACCGGGCTGCTCGTCGCCATCATCGCCGTGCTGACCGCGGCCTTCGTCCTTTCCGCCGTCTCCGGCGTCGAGCGGGGCATCCAGTGGCTCTCCAACACCAACATGGTCCTGGCGCTGCTGCTCGCCGTGTTCGTCTTCGTGGCCGGCCCCACCATCGTCATCCTCGACCTGGTGCCCACCTCGCTCTTCGCGTACCTGGGCGACCTCCCGGAGCTGGCCGGGCGCACCGAGATCAGCGGCGGACCCAAGGTGGACGAGTGGCTCTCCAGCTGGACGGTCTTCTACTGGGCGTGGTGGATCTCCTGGACGCCCTTCGTCGGCATGTTCATCGCCCGCATCAGCCGCGGCCGCACCATCCGCCAGTTCATCGGCGGGGTCATCCTGGTGCCCAGCACGGTCAGCCTGATCTGGTTCGCCATCTTCGGCGGTTCCGCCATGCAGCTGCAGTCGCGCCACCTGCTCGGCGACGCGTCCACGGTCGAGGGGCGGCTCTTCGCGGTGCTGCGGGAGTACCCGATCGCCACGGCCACCTCGCTGCTGGTGATGATCCTCGTCGCGATCTTCTTCGTCTCCGGCGCGGACGCCGCCTCCATCGTGATGGGCACGCTGTCGCAGCGCGGCGCGCTGGAGCCGCAGAAGCCGCTGGTGATCTTCTGGGGCGTGGTCACCGGCGCGGTCGCCGCGATCATGCTGCTGGTGGGCAGCGGAAAGGGGGACGCCCTCACCGGGCTGCAGAACCTGACCATCCTCGCCGCGGCACCCTTCGTGCTGGTGATGATCGGGATCTGCTGGGCGCTGATGCGGGACCTGCGCCGCGACCCGCTGATGCTGCGGGAGGAGGCGGCCAGCGAGGCGCTGGAGGACGCGGTGGTCACGGGCTACCGGAAGTTCGACGGCGACTTCGAGCTGCAGGTCCGCCCCTCCCAGGGCGAAGGCCCCGCCTCCGGTTCCACGGTCGCCGACGACTCCCCGATCTGACGCCGCCCCGCGCCGCTGCCCGCCGCCCCGGCCCCCGCAGGACCGTGCGGGGCCGGGGCGGCGTGGGCGTGACCTCGGACGGCCCTCGATCCGGCGCGACGGACGCGGCCCTCCCGCCGAGTGGGTGCTCGTGCCGCGGTGCGGCCGCGGCCGGGAGGCACCCGCAGCGCGGCTGCGGGCGGGCCGCCGCACCACCGGTCACCCCGTCAGGGCCGCCGCACCACCGGTCACCCCGTCAGGGCCGCCGCACCACCGGTCACCCCGTCAGGGCCGCCGCCTCCCGGGCGCAGCCCCAGGCGACGGTCACGCCCGCGCCGCCGTGGCCGTAGTTGTGCACCAGCGCCCGCCCCCCGGCGCGGGTCTCCCGCTCCAGGCGCACCGACGGCCGCGCGGGCCGCAGCCCGACCCGGTGCTCCAGCACCCGCGCCCGTGCTATCTCCGGCCGCACCGCGGCGCACCGCGCCACGATCGCCTCGGCGGTCGCCGGGTCCGGCTCGGTCGACCAGTCGCCCACCTCCGCCGTCCCCCCGAGCAGCAGCCGCCCCGGCTGCGGCAGGAAGTACGTGGACCCCTCGCGATCGTCGGCGACCGAGGTCATCCAGGTGTCCACCCCTGGGTTCTCGACGACCACCAGCTGGCCCCGCACGGGATGGACCGAGCCGTCCGGCACCAGCTCCCGCGCCCCGAGCCCGGTCGCGTTCACCACCACCGGCGCCTCGGCGGCCGGCTCGTCCAGCGAGCGCGCCTCGCGCCGCTCCACCACCCCGCCCGCCTTGTGGAAACGTTCCCGCAGCCAGGGCAGATGGACCCGCATGTCGATCAGCGGCACCCGCGCCCACAGTCCGCCACCAGGGCATTCCGCGGGCGTCGCTTCCCGCAGCCCGGGCACCCGCGCGGCCCAGGGACCGAGCTCGCCGAGGAGGGCGCCACCGTGCACCCCCGCCACCATGCGCACCCCGGTCTCCTCCGGCCGGGCGGCCAGCTCCGCGTACACCTCGTAGGAGACCAGCGACCAGTCGCCGACGCGCTCCTCGGGCTCGATCCGGTACGGCCACCACAGACCGCCCGCAACCTCCGAGGCGACCGGCAGCGCCGACCCCCGGTCCCACAGCCGCACCCGACGGCCGCTCTCCGCCAGTACCACGGCCGTGGTCAGGCCGATGACGCCGCCGCCGACGACGATCACTTCACCGTGTCGCTCCCGTTCCATCCGCGGACCGTAACGGAATGCCGGGGACCGGCAACAGGGCGCCCGCGCCGCGGGAATACTCGGACCATGGCTGCCGAGCACGCGACGTACGCGTCCTTCGCCCTCACCCCGGCGACCCGCGCGGGCGCGGTCCTCGCCGGCGGGGCGCACGTGACCCACCGGGACTTCACCGACTTCGTCGTCGACGGGCGCCCGCTGCTCGTCCGCCTCGCGGACCTGGACGCGGTCTCCCCGCTCGCCGCCGACGTGCCGCCCGCCATCTTCGCCGAGCAGGTGCGCGCGCTGCTGCTGGAGGCGCCGGCCCCGCTGCCCGGCGGCCGCTACCTCGTCCACGGCTGCCCCGAGTGCGCCGACCTCGCCTGCGGGGCGGTCACCGCCGTCATCGAGCGGGACGGCGAGGACTACGTGTGGCGGGACTTCGCCTGGCAGAGCGACGACCACCCCGACCTGCGGCTGAACGGCTATCACGGCCTCGGCCCGTTCCGCTTCCACGGGGCGCGGTACCGCGAGGCCCTGACCGGCCTCCTGGAGCGGGCCCGCGACACCGATCCACAGGGCCGCCGGGTGCTGCTCGTCGGCGCGCGGGCCGCCATGCTCAACGAGCTCGCCGCCGCCCTGCGTTCCATCGGCATAGGGGCCGACGTCGGCGACGACCCGGCCGAGGTGCCACCCGGGGAACTGCGCGCCTACGGCGTCGTGGCGTTCGGACGGGCGGTGGGGGAGGAGCGGCGGCAGCGGGTGCGCGCCGCGTTCCGGCGGGCGGGGGCCGAGGTGGCGTACGTCGACGGCCCGCCCCGGTCGTCCCGCTGCTCGTGGCGCAGACCGAGGAGGCGCTGGACCGGCGCCCGGAGGCACGGCGACGGCTCGCCGCGCTGCGGGCGACCCAGCGCGAGGCGGTCGTCGAGGTCGGTTCCGACTGCCGTGTGGGCCTCACCGTCCACCGCGTGGACCGGCTGCGCCGCACGCACGAGCACGTCGCCTTCGACGACGTGCTGCCCCGGGGCAGCCACCGGCTTCCGCTGGACCCCGGCGCGGTCAGGGGCGAGGCCTTCCTGGTCGCCCGGACGTCGGGCGAGGTCCGGGTGGCAGCCGTACCCCGATGACGACGGCGCCGGGAACGCCCCGTCCCCGGCCCCGCCACCGTCAGTACCGCCGCGGTCGTCGCCGCCACCCGGCGACGGCCCCCGCAGCGCCCCGCCGCCCTCCGGAGGCCCCGTCTCCTGGCGACGAGGCCGGGACCGTCTCAGCCGCCCGGGTCTCACCCCGACGGCCTTGGGCCGCCTGCCCCCGGGCAGCCCTCGCATGGGGGCTGCCCGGCTCTCGGGTTCCGGGGCACCCGGCGGGCCCGGCGGCCGAGACCGTCCCAGCCGCACCTGCCTCACCCCGGCGGCGTTCGGGCCGTCCGACCCCCAGTCACCTGGAGGCCGGGACCGGACCCTCTCAGCCGCACCGGCCTCACCCCGGCGGTGTCCGGGCCGCGCCGGCTGCGGTGGCCGGCACGGCGGCGGGGCCGGGGGTCACAGGAGGCCCGCCCGGCGCAGCGCGTCCGCCATCGCGCCGTCGGCGGGCGGCTGCGTGCGGCGGCCGTCCCCGCCGCCGCCCCGGCCCTCCTTCGTCCGGCGCGGCTGCGGCGGACGCTGCCCGCCGCCGCGCTGCTGCCGCTCGCCGCGGACCGGGCGCTCCGCGGTCTTCTCGTCCTCCAGGCGCAGCGTCAGCGAGATCCGCTTGCGCGGGATGTCGACGTCCAGCACCTTCACCCGGACGATGTCACCGGACTTCACCACGTCCCGCGGGTCCTTGACGAAGGTGCGCGACATCGCCGAGACGTGCACCAGGCCGTCCTGGTGGACACCGACGTCGACGAAGGCGCCGAAGGCGGCCACGTTGGTGACCACGCCCTCCAGGATCATCCCGGGCTCCAGGTCGGTGATCTTCTCGACGCCCTCCTTGAAGCCGGCGGTGCGGAAGGCGGGCCGCGGGTCGCGCCCCGGCTTCTCCAGCTCCTTCAGGATGTCCGTCACCGTCGGCAGTCCGAAGGTGTCGTCGACGAACTGCTCGGGCCGCAGCGAGCGCAGCGCCGAGGTGTTGCCGATCAGCGCGGCCACCTCCTGCCCGGTGGTCTTCACCATCCGGCGCACCACCGGGTAGGCCTCCGGGTGGACGCTGGAGGCGTCCAGCGGGTCGTCGCCGCCACGGATGCGCAGGAAGCCCGCGCACTGCTCGTACGCCTTGGGCCCGAGCCGCGCCACCTTCTTCAGCTCCGCGCGCGAACGGAACGGCCCGTTCTCGTCGCGGTGGCGGACGATGTTCTCCGCGAGCGAGGAGGAGACGCCCGAGACCCGGGCCAGCAGCGGGGTGGAGGCCGTGTTCACGTCCACGCCGACGCCGTTCACACAGTCCTCGACCACCGCGTCCAGCGAACGGGACAGCTTCACCTCGGACAGGTCGTGCTGGTACTGGCCCACGCCGATCGACCGGGGGTCGATCTTCACCAGCTCGGCCAGCGGGTCCTGCAGCCGCCGTGCGATGGAGACCGCGCCGCGCAGCGACACGTCCATGTCCGGCAGCTCCTGCGAGGCGAACGCGGAGGCCGAGTACACCGAGGCGCCCGCCTCGGACACCATCACCTTGGTCAGGTTCAGCTCCGGGTGCCGGGCGATCAGGTCGCCGGCGAGCTTGTCGGTCTCCCGGGAGGCCGTGCCGTTGCCGATGGCGATCAGCTCCACGGCGTGCTGCTTCGCCAGCCGGGCCAGCTTGGCGATCGCCTCGTCCCACCGGTTGGCGGGCACGTGCGGGTGGATGACGTCGGTGGCGACGACCTTGCCCGTGGCGTCCACCACGGCCACCTTGACGCCCGTGCGGTACCCCGGGTCCAGGCCGAGCGTGGCGCGGGTGCCGGCCGGCGCGGCGAGCAGCAGGTCGCGCAGGTTGGCGGCGAACACCCGCACCGCCTCGTCCTCGGCGCCGGTGCGCAGCCGCAGCCTCAGGTCGATGCCCAGGTGCACCAGGACACGGGTCCGCCAGGCCCAGCGGACGGTGTCCTTCAGCCACTTGTCGCCCGGGCGGCCGCGGTCGGCGACGCCGAAGCGGTGGGCGATGATCCCCTCGTAGGACGACGGCCCCTCGACCGGCTCCTCCGGCTCCAGGACCAGGTCGAGGACCTCCTCCTTCTCGCCGCGCAGCAGTGCCAGCACCCGGTGCGAGGGCAGCTCGGCGAAGGCCTCGGCGAAGTCGAAGTAGTCGGAGAACTTCGCGCCGGCCTCCTCCTTGCCCTCCCGCACCTTCGCGACCAGGCGACCGCGCGTCCACATCCGCTCGCGCAGCTCGCCGATCAGGTCGGCGTCCTCGGAGAAGCGCTCGGTGAGGATGGCCCTCGCGCCGTCCAGCGCGGCCTGCGGGTCGGCGACGCCCTTGTCCGCGTCGACGAACGCGGCCGCGGCGGCGAGCGGCTCCACCGACGGGTCGGCGAGCAGCCCCTCGGCCAGCGGCTCCAGCCCGGCCTCCCGGGCGATCTGCGCCTTGGTCCGCCGCTTCGGCTTGAACGGCAGGTAGATGTCCTCCAGGCGGGCCTTGGTGTCGGCCTCCCGGATGCGGGCCTCCAGCTCCCCGGTGAGCTTGCCCTGCTCGCGCACCGACTCCAGCACGGCGGTGCGGCGCTCCTCCAGCTCCCGCAGGTACCGCAGCCGCTCCTCCAGGGTGCGCAGCTGGGCGTCGTCCAGCCCGCCGGTCGCCTCCTTGCGGTAGCGGGCGACGAACGGCACCGTCGACCCGCCGTCCAGGAGATCCACCGCGGCCTGGACCTG
Source organism: Streptomyces fragilis (assembly GCF_003112515.1). Classification (GTDB taxonomy): domain Bacteria; phylum Actinomycetota; class Actinomycetes; order Streptomycetales; family Streptomycetaceae; genus Streptomyces; species Streptomyces fragilis. Next base: position 1,652,014 of record NZ_BEVZ01000002.1, read on the forward strand.
CCGCTCCCGTACGCCGAGTTCCTCGGCGATCCTGCCTTCGATGGACGCTGCCAGGGGTGTCGTCACGATCCCGTACCGCCTTCTGAAGCCTCGAGGTTGCGCGGCAATTCTGGCAGGTCGCGGGGGCGAACGGGGGTCAGGGCGTGCGCGGACGCGCGAAGGCCCGGCCACCGGGGCCGGGCCTTCGCGCGTTTGCCGCGCTCACGACGCGCGCACAGGGGCGCTCATGGCACGCTCGCGACGGTGCGCGCGCTCAGGCGCGACGACCGTGCGCCGTGGAGGAGGCGCCGCCGAAGAGACGGGCGACGGCTCGGAAGGGCAGCGTCACCACGGTGGCGATGGCGCCGCCGATCTGACGGAGGACGTCCGCGACAGCTCGGAACACGTTGGTCACCTTCCCTCGCTCTGCCCGGCCGGAAGTCCCGGTGCCGGGGACCTACAGGTAACCGGCCTCGCCGCGGACATGCCTGATCGGTCCCGCGAAGGGCCTGGCAGCCGGTCAGTGCGGCCAGGTGAAGGAGGCGCCGCGGCGCTCCAGGAAGGCGGCGACGCCCTCCTCGAGGTCCTTGCTCGCGCGCGCCGCCGCGGCCCAGTGGGCGTCCCGGTCGGTGCGCCCGTCGGCGAACTCCTTCGCCGCCGCCTGGGTGAGCCGCGAACGGGAGACCAGGACGCGGGTGAACTCCTCGACCCGGGCCGTGAGCCGCCCGGCCGGCAGCAGCTCGTCCACCAGACCGGTCCGCAGGGCCCGCTCCCCGTCGATGAGCTCCCCGGAGAACAGCAGGTATTTCGCGCCCGACGGCCCCACCAGCGACACCAGCCGCCGGGTGGAGGAGGACGGGTAGACGATGCCCAGCTTCGCCGGAGTCACCCCGAAGAGCGCGCCCGCCTCGGCGAACCGCAGGTCGCAGGCGGCCGCCAGCTGGGTGCCGCCGCCCACGCAGTGGCCGCGCACCGCCGCGAGCGTCGGCTTGGGGAACGCGGCCAGCGCCTCCTCCGCCTCCACGGCGAGCCGCTGCGCCACCTCCGCGGTGTCGCGCAGCCCGGAGATGTCCGCGCCCGCGCAGAAGGTGGCCCCCTCGCCGGTGAGCACCAGGACCCGCACGGCGTCGTCGAGCGCCAGTGTCCCCAGCAGCGGGGGCAGGGCCCGCCACATCGCGTCGGTCATGGCGTTGCGCCGGGCGGGGTGGCTGATCACGACGGTGGCGACGCCGTCGGCGACGCTGTGCGACAGATGGGGCATGCCGCGGATGGTACCGGCCGGCTGGGTACTCGGCCGGGCACGTGGGACACCCGGCGAGGAGGCCGTGATGAGCAGGATCAGGGCGAAGGACGAGCGGACACGGATCAACCGGAGCTTCGGCTGGCTGGCCGTCCTCGGTGTGGCGCTGGTGATCGCCGGAATCGTCGGCCTCGTCTACACGGGCCTGGCGACGCTCACCAGCATGCTGCTGTTCGGCTGGCTGCTGCTGATCGGCGGAGTGGTGGGCCTCGGGCACGCCGTGCAGGCCCGCGGCACCGGCTTCTTCTGGCTGGGCGTGGTGGTCGCCGCGCTGAACATCGCGGCCGGCGTGGTGATCCTTGTGCGGCCCGACGCGGCCGCCGTCTCGCTGACGCTGTTCGCGGCGCTGCTCTTCCTCACCGGCGGGGTGTTCCGCATCGTGGGCAGCCTGGTGGTGCGCGGGCCGCAGTTCGGCTGGACGCTGGTGCAGGGCGCGTTCGGCCTGCTGCTGGGCATCCTGGTGCTGAACTCTTGGCCGAGCGACAGCCGCTACGTCCTGGGCACCTTCTTCTCGCTGGCGCTGCTCTTCGACGGACTGGGACTGATCGCCACCGGCTTCGGCGGCCGCAACGTGGTGGGGATGGTGACCGAGGCCGAGCGTGCCGACCGGGGACGCAGCCTCGGGGGCGACGCCTACTACGCGGGCCGCTCGGACGCGGAGCGGAACGTGTCCGCCGAGGACCGGACCGGCCCGGAGCACGGCGATCGCCGGGCAGGAGGCGACGTTCCGCCCCAATAAGCGGAAGAGTTCGCGAAGCTTCCCGAGGCGCGCAGGAGCGATCCTGCAACCGCCCTTGGCATACGCCAACGGTCGACATCGGTCGATAGTGATCGGTTTGTGGACTCGGTCCGGGCGGTGACCTGCCGATTCCCACACTCGACGTGTGGTGACAGTCGAGCACGAGGGCGGGGGCCGGACGATGGAGGACCCAGGGCGCGGAGACGATCCGGGCCCACAAGGCCCCGTGGAGGCGGCCACGCCCCCCGGGGCGCACGCCCCCTACGAAGGGGTGTGGAGGTTCACCGCCCCGGCCGTGGACGCCTCGGTGCCGCAGGCGCGCCGCGCCGTGCGCGACCTGCTGCGGCGCCAAGGGGTGCCGGCCGCCGAGGAGGTGCTCGACGGACTGCTGCTGATCGTCTCGGAGCTGGTCACCAACGCCGTCCGCCACGCCGCTCTGCTGTCACCCGTCCTGGCGGTGGAGGTCGCGGTGGGTGCGGAATGGATCAGGGTCTCCGTCGAGGACAACCACCCCTACCGGCCCACCGCGCTGATCGCCGACACCGGTTGGACCGGCGGCCGGGGTCTGCTGCTGGTGCGCGAGACCACCCGGGAGTTCGGCGGGGTCTGCGAGGTGGAGCACACCGCCGCGGGCGGGAAGATCATCTGGGCGGCGGTGCCGCTCCGCCCGCCCGGCCGGTACTGAGAGCCGCACGGAAGCGGCCGCCGGACCGGCCCCCACCCGGCCCGGCCGACCCACCCGGACCGCTCGGCCCACCGGATCGTGGCCCGCCAGCCCGCCAGCCCGCCAGCCCGCCAGCCCGCCAGCCCGCCGGCCCACCGGAACGCGGGGCGCGTCGGACCGCAGGGGCCCGCCGGCCCGACGGCGGCTACCAGCCGATCGAAGGACCGGTGAGCTCGCGGATCGCGGGGCGCGCCGCGTCGAGCACGGTCATGAACCACGCCGAGAAAGGGTCGGCGTCGTGCCGCTTCTCCAGCTCCTCGGGAGTGACGAACGCGATGTCGCCCACCTCCTCCGGGTCCGGATCCGGCCGGCCGCCGACCAGGCCGACGAAGAGGTGGTTGAACTCCTGCTCCACCAGGCCCGAGGCCGGGTCCGGGTGGTTGTAGCGGACGGTGCCCGCCTCGGCGAGCAGCGCGGGGGAGACCCCCAGCTCCTCGAAGGTGCGGCGCGCGGCGGCGGCGAAAGGCGATTCGCCCGGGTACGGGTGGCCGCAGCAGGTGTTGGACCACACGCCGGGGGAGTGGTACTTGCCCAGCGCGCGCTGCTGCAGCAGCAGCCTTCCGCGGTTGTCGAAGAGGAAGACGGAGAAGGCCCGGTGCAGCAGACCGGGCGCCTGGTGGGCCGTGAGTTTCTCCTCCGTGCCGATGGTCACGCCCTGCTCGTCGACCAGCTCCAGCAGGATGGTCTCGTCCGTCGTCGTCTTCACAGGTGTGCTCGGCATGACCCCTAGTCTGCCGTACACGAGCCGGTGGCGCGGGCGCGGCACCGCCGACCGGCCCCCGCGCGCCGGAGCGCGGTCAATGGCACAGACCCGCCTCGTGCGCCGCGTGGCCCGCCGGTTCGAGCTGGAAGGTGCAGTGCGCCACGTCGAAGTGCGAGCCCAGGCAGGACTGCAGGTCACGCAGCATCCGCTCGTGCCCCCTGCCCGCCAGCGCCTCGGCGCCGACCACCACGTGCGCCGACAGCACCGGCAGCCCCGAGGTGATCGTCCACACGTGCAGGTCGTGCACGTCGTCCACACCGGGCAGCGCCAGCAGGTGCGAGCGCAGCTGGGCCAGGTCGACGTCGCGCGGGGCGGCCTCCAGCAGGACGTCCACCGTCTCGCGCAGCAGCCGCCAGGCGCGCGGCACGATCATCAGCGCGATCACCAGGGAGGCGAGGGGGTCGGCGGCCCGCCAGCCGGTCAGCAGCACCAGCGCGGCCGAGACCAGCACCGCCACGGACCCCAGCGCGTCGGCCGCCACCTCCAGGAAGGCGCCGCGGACGTTCAGGCTCTCCTTGCGGCCGCCCATCAACAGCAGCAGCGACACCAGGTTCGCGACCAGGCCCACCGCGCCGAAGACCAGCGTCAGGCCGCCCTCCACCTCGGCCGGCTCCAGCAGCCGGCCGACGGCCTCCACCACCACGTAGCCGCCCACCCCGAACAGCAGCAGGCAGTTGGCCAGCGCCGCCAGGATCTCCGCCCGGGCCAGCCCGAAGGTGCGGTGGCCGCTCGCCGGGCGGCCCGCGAAACGGATCGCCAGGAGCGCCATGCCCAGCCCCAGCGCGTCGGTGGCCATGTGGGCGGCGTCCGCGACCAGCGCGAGGGAGCCCGCGAGCACGCCGCCGGCCACCTCGGCCGCGGTCACCAGCAGCGTGATCGCCAGGGCCGCCCGCAGTCGGCCGCGGTGCGCCGCCGTCACCGTGGCGGCGGGTCCCGCGCCCCCGCCGTGGTGGTGTCCGTGCTGGTGTCCGGCCCCCATGGAAACCGCCCTCCGTGCTCGCCGCCGCCCCCGGGTGACCGGGGAACGCCGCCCTCCGCCGACCGTTGCCGCCCCCAGTCAACTACCTCCGGTCGCCAGGGGCAAAGCGACGCTGAACACCGTTGTCATATCCTGTGACCTGCGCAAACGTTCTGCGGCCGGCCGGCCGCGGGGCGGGCGGTGATCGCGGGGCTCCGGCGATCCGATAGCCTCTGCCGACACGCCCCGGCCGCCTCGCCGGGCGGGCCACCACGTATGCCGCCGGCGCGCATCAGCGCCGCACCCAGGGAGTGAGTACGGTTGCCGACCGCCATCGTCACCGGTCCGCCGGTTCCCGGATCTTCCTTGGCGGACGATCTCGCATCCCTCGGGTTCGAGGTGCGCGCCGCCGCCGACGTGGGTGAGACGGAGGCGCTGCTCGCCGCCGTCCCGGGCGACCGCCGCGTCGCGCTCGTCGACGCGCGGTTCATGGGCCACCTGCACGCATTGCGCCTCGGTCTCACCGACCCCCGGTTCCCGGTCTCCGCGATCGAGGGAGCCGTCTCGGTGAAGCCGGAGGCGCGCAAGGCGCTCATCCGGGCCGTCGCCCGGGCCAGCTCCGCCGCCGTGGACGCCGTGGACGCCCCCGCGCCCGGCGACGCCACCGCCGTCGCGGACCGCGCGCTGGCCGACCGGCTCGCCGCCGCCCTCGAGAGCGACGGCGAGCAGGTGCACCGCCCCGAACTGGGCAGCCTGGTGGCGGCCACCCCCGCCGACCCGCAGAGCCGGCACGCCACCCGTGAGGCCCTCGCGGCCGTCGACGAGGAGTCGGTCCGGCTGCGCTCCGCGGTGAAGGCCCGCGACGGCTTCGTCACGACCTTCCTCATCAGCCCCTACTCCAAGTACGTCGCCCGCTGGTGCGCGCGCCGCGGTCTGACCCCCAACCAGGTCACCACCGCCTCGCTGCTCACCGCGCTGGTCGCGGCCGCCTGCGCCGCCACCGGGACCCGCGGCGGCTTCGTCGCGGCCGGCGTGCTGCTGATCGCCTCGTTCGTCCTGGACTGCGCGGACGGACAGCTCGCCCGCTACTCGCTGCAGTACTCGACGCTGGGCGCCTGGCTCGACGCCACCTTCGACCGGGCCAAGGAGTACGCCTACTACGCGGGCCTCGCCCTGGGCGCCGCCCGCGGCGGGGACGACGTCTGGGCACTGGCCCTGGGCGCGATGATCCTGCAGACCTGCCGGCACGTGGTCGACTTCTCCTTCAACGAGGCCAACCACGACGCCCAGGCCAACACCAGCCCCACCGCGGCGCTCTCCGACAGGCTGGACAACCTCGGCTGGACGGTCTGGCTCCGCCGCATGATCGTCCTGCCGATCGGCGAACGCTGGCTGATGATCGCCGTGCTCACCGCCCTCACCACGCCCCGCGTCACCTTCGTGGTGCTGCTGATCGGCTGCGCCGTCGCCGCCTGCTACACCACCGCCGGCCGCCTGCTGCGCTCGGTGACCCGCAAGGCGCGCCGCACCGACCGCGCGGCCGCCGCGCTGGCCGACCTGACCGACAGCGGCCCCCTCGCCCAGGCCGTGGCCCGGGTCACCCGTCGTCTCGTTCCGTCCGGTTCCGCCCCGTTCGTCGCCGCCGCCGGCGCGCTGCTCGTGGTGATCCTCGCCGCAGTGTGGGGCGCCTCGTGGATCACCGTCGCCGGCGCCGCCGGCTACGCCCTGCTGGCCGGCGCGGCCGTCGCCCGGCCCCTGATGGGCGCCCTGGACTGGCTCGTTCCCCCCTTCTTCCGCGCCGCCGAGTATGGCGTCGTTGCGCTGCTCGCGGCCGAATCCGGGGTGAACGGAGCGCTTCCGGCGGCTTTCGGGCTGGTGGCGGCGGTCGCCTACCATCACTACGACACGGTGTACCGCATCCGCGGCAACGCCGGAGCGCCCCCGCACTGGCTGGTGCGGGCGGTGCTGGGCCACGAGGGCCGCACCCTCGTGGTCGCCGTGCTCGCCGCACTGCTCACCGCGGCGCAGTTCCCGGTCGCGCTCACGGCGCTCGCCGTGGCCGTGGCCGCCCTGGTGCTCCTGGAGAGCATCCGCTATTGGGTGTCCGCCCACCGGGCCGGCGCACCCGCTGTACACGACGAAGGAGAACCCGCATGATCGGCCTCGTGCTGGCGGCAGGCGCCGGACGCCGCCTGCGCCCCTACACGGACACCCTTCCCAAGGCTCTGGTGCCCGTGGGGCCCGAGGGCAACGAGGACAGCCTCACCGTCCTCGACCTGACCCTCGGCAACTTCGCCGAGATCGGCCTCACCGAGGTGGCGATCATCGTCGGGTACCGCAAGGAGGCCGTCTACGAGCGCCGCGAGGCCCTCGAGGCCAAGTACGGTGTCAAGATCACCCTGATCGACAACGACAAGGCCGAGGAGTGGAACAACGCCTACTCCCTCTGGTGCGGCCGTGACGCCCTCAAGGACGGCGTCATCCTCGCCAACGGCGACACCGTCCACCCGGTCTCCGTCGAGAAGACGCTGCTCGCCGCCCGCGGCGAGGGCAAGAAGATCATCCTCGCCCTCGACACGGTGAAGAAGCTCGCCGACGAGGAGATGAAGGTCGTCGTCGACCCCGAGAAGGGCGTCCGCAAGATCACCAAGCTGATGGACCCGGCGGAGGCCACCGGCGAGTACATCGGCGTCACCCTGATCGAGGGCGAGGCGGCCGCGGAGCTCGGCGACGCGCTGAAGACCGTCTGGGAGACGGACCCGCAGCAGTTCTACGAGCACGGCTACCAGGAGCTGGTCAACCGCGGCTTCAAGATCGACGTCGCGCCGATCGGCGAGGTCGCGTGGGTCGAGATCGACAACCACGACGACCTGGCCCGTGGTCGGGAGATCGCGTGCCGCTACTGACGAGGCTCATTCCGTCGCCGGTCGTCGTCGACATCCGGTCCGGAGCCCTGGACGACCTGGCGGCGATCCTGTCCGACCAGCGGATCTCGTCCTCGGGCAAGCTGGCCTTCGCGATCAGCGCCGGCTCCGGTCAGGCGCTGAGGGAACGGTTCGCTCCCGCGATGCCGCAGGCGGACTGGTTCGACGACGCGGACGGCACCATCGACGGTGCCGTCCGGCTGGCCGACTCCATCAAGCGCAAGGGCCGCTACGACGCGGTCGTCGCGCTCGGTGGCGGCAAGGTGGTCGACTGCGCCAAGTACGCGGCCGCCCGGGTCGGGCTGCCGCTGGTCGCGGTCGCCACCAACCTGGCCAACGACGGACTATGCTCGCCGGTGGCCACGCTGGACAACGACGCGGGCCGCGGCTCGTACGGCGTTCCCAACCCCATCGGCATCGTCATCGACCTGGACATAATCCGCCAGGCGCCGCCGCAGTTCGTGCGGGCCGGCATCGGTGACGTGATCTGCAAGATCTCCGCCGTGGCGGACTGGGAACTGTCCCAGCGGGTGAACGGCGAGAAGGTCGACGGCCTGGCCGCAGCGATGGCGCGGCAGGCCGCCGAGGCGGTGCTGCGCCATCCCGGCACCATCGTCGACGACCAGTTCCTCGCCACCCTGTCCGAGTCGCTGGTGCTCTGCGGCATCTCGATGTCGGTGGCCGGCGACTCGCGTCCCGCGTCCGGCGCGTGCCACGAGATCAGCCACGGGTTCGACCTGCTCTACCCGAAGCGGGCCGCCGCCCACGGCGAGCAGTGCGGTCTGGGCGGCGCGTTCGCCACCTACCTGCGCGGCGACGTGGCGACCGCCGGGGAGATGGCCGAGTGCCTGCGGCGGCACGACCTGCCGGTGCTGCCGGAGGAGATCGGCTTCTCCATGGAGGAGTTCGTCAAGGTCGTGGAGTTCGCGCCGGAGACCCGTCCCGGCCGCTACACGATCCTCGAGCACCTCGACCTCCGGACCGACCAGATCAAGGACGCGTACGCCGACTATGTCAAGGCCATCGGTAGCTGAACTGCGGCCCGTCGTCCACCCCGAAGGGGTGAAGGACCGGCGCAGCGGTGAGCACTGGGCGGGTCGCCTCTACATGCGGGAGATCTCGCTGCGGGTCGACCGCTACCTGGTGAACACCCGGGTGACGCCCAACCAGCTCACCTACCTGATGGTGGTGGCGGGCGTCCTGGCGGGCGCGGCACTCCTGGTGCCGGGCCTCGCCGGGGCGCTCCTCGGCGCCCTGCTGATCCAGCTGTACCTCCTGCTGGACTGCGTCGACGGGGAGATCGCCCGCTGGCGCCGGCAGACCTCGGTCACCGGCGTCTACCTGGACCGCGTCGGCCACTACCTGTCCGAGGCCGCCCTGCTGGTCGGCTTCGGCCTGCGGGGCGCCGACCTGTGGGACGGGTCGGAGGGTCCCGAGTGGCTGTGGGCCTTCCTGGGCACGCTGGCCGCCCTGGGCGCGATCCTGATCAAGGCCGAGACGGACCTGGTCGACGTGGCCCGCAGCCGCAGCGGCCTGACCGCCGTGAAGGACGAGGCCGCCGCGCCGCGCTCCTCCGGCCTGGCACTGGCCCGCCGGGCGGCGGCCGCGCTCAAGTTCCACCGGCTGGTCGGCGGCGTCGAGGCGAGCCTGTTCGTCCTCGTCGTCGCGATCGCCGACCTGATCGCCGGCGGCGGTCTCTTCTGGACCCGCCTCGGCATCGCCGTGCTGGCAGGCATCGCGATCCTGCAGACCCTGCTGCACCTCGTGTCCATCCTCGCCTCGAGCAGACTGCGGTGAGCGCCTCCGTGAACTCCGTGAACCCCGTGCACTCCGCGCACGAATCCCTGAAGGACGCCGTGACCGGGATCCAGCCCGACGCCGCCCCCGCCGGCCGCCGGCCCGCCAAGGTGGGCGCGGTGATCATCACCATGGGCAACCGCCCGGCCGAGCTGCGGGCGCTGCTCGACTCGGTGGCCCGCCAGGAGGGCGACCCGGTCGAGGTCGTCGTGGTGGGCAACGGAGCTCCCGTGCCCGAGGTCCCCGCCGGCGTGCGGACCGTCGAGCTGCCCGAGAACCTGGGCATCCCCGGCGGACGCAACGTCGGCATCGAGGCCTTCCGCTCCGAGGGGGCCGACGGCTACGACGTCGACATCATGCTCTTCCTGGACGACGACGGCCTGCTCGCCCGCACCGACACCGCCGAGCTGTGCCGCCGGGCCTTCGAGGCCGACCCGCGCCTGGGCATCATCAGCTTCCGGATCGCCGACCCGGACACCGGGGCGACCCAACGCCGGCACGTCCCGCGGCTGCGCGCCTCCGACCCGATGCGCTCGTCGCGGGTCACCACCTTCCTGGGCGGCGCCAACGCGGTGCGCACCGAGGTCATGGCCCAGGTGGGCGCGCTGCCCGGCGACTTCTTCTACGCCCACGAGGAGACCGACCTCGCCTGGCGCGCCCTGGACGCCGGCTGGATGATCGACTACCGGGCCGACATGGTCCTGTACCACCCCACCACGGCCCCCTCCCGGCACGCGGTCTACCACCGGATGGTGGCGCGCAACCGGGTGTGGCTCGCCCGCCGCAACCTGCCCGCCCTCCTCGTCCCGGTCTACCTGGGGGTCTGGACGGCGCTCACCTTGCTGCGCACCCGTGACCGGGCCGCGCTCAAGGCGTGGCTGGGCGGCTTCAAGGAGGGCTGGACCACCGCGTGCGGTCCTCGCCGTCCGATGCGGTGGCGCACCGTGTGGCGGCTGACCCGGCTGGGCCGCCCTCCGGTCATCTGAGAAGCTCGTCGCAGCGGGCGGGCCGGGGCCTCGGCCCGTGCCCGCCTCCCACCGCCGGGACGCCGTGCCCGTCCAGACGCCGTATCCATCGAGACAGCGAGAGTTCGAGCAGTGAGTGAGTCAACGCATGACGGCCCGGTCGCGGTCGGTCCGCGCCCGTCGCCCGACGACGGCCTGACGGCGGCGGAGCTCGCCGCCAAGTACGGCCTGACCGTGAGCGGCGCGCGGCCCTCCCTTCCGGCGTACGTGCGTCAGCTGTGGAACCGCCGTCACTTCATCGTGGCCTTCTCCCGGGCCAAGCTGGCCGCGCAGTACAGCCAGGCCAAGCTCGGCCAGCTCTGGCAGGTGGTGACGCCGCTGCTGAACGCGCTGGTCTACTACCTGATCTTCGGGCTCATCCTGGACGCGGGCCGCGGCCTGCCCAAGGACGTGTACATCCCGTTCCTGGTGACCGGCGTGTTCGTGTTCACCTTCACCCAGACGTCGGTGATGTCCGGCGTCCGGGCGATCTCCGGCAACCTGGGCCTGGTGCGCGCCCTGCACTTCCCGCGCGCCTCGCTGCCCGTCTCCTTCGCCCTGCAGCAGCTGCAGCAGCTGCTGGTCTCGATGATCGTGCTGTTCGTGGTGGTCATGGTCTTCGGCAGCCGGCCCTCGCTGTCCTGGCTGCTGATCCTGCCCGCGCTGGCGCTCCAGTTCGCCTTCAACACCGGCCTCGCCCTGATCATGGCGCGGGCCGGGGCGCACACCCCCGACCTCGCCCAGCTCATGCCGTTCGTCACCCGGACGTGGATGTACGCCTCCGGCGTGATGTTCTCCATCCCGGCCATGCTCGAGGGCAGGCCGCAGTGGATCGCGGACGTCCTGCAGTGGAACCCGGCCGCCGTCTACATGGATCTGATCCGTTTCGCGCTGATCGACGGCTACGGCTCGGAGAACCTCCCGCCGCACGTGTGGGCGGTGGCGCTGGGCTGGGCCGTGCTGATCCTGGCCGGCGGGTTCGTGTACTTCTGGAAGGCGGAGGAGAGGTACGGCCGTGGCTGAGCAGCGCGAGGACGCCCGCGTCCCCACCGTGATCGCGGACGGACTGCACATCGTCTACAGGGTCAACGGCGCCCGCAAGGGCAAGGGCAGCGCCACCGCCGCGCTCTCGCGCATCGTGCGCCGGGGCGAGGAGCGCGGCGTGCGCGAGGTGCACGCGGTGCGCGGCGTCTCCTTCACCGCCTACAAGGGCGAGGCCATCGGCCTCATCGGCTCCAACGGCTCCGGCAAGTCCACCCTGCTGCGGGCCATCGCCGGCCTGCTGCCGGCCGAGCGCGGCCGGGTGTACACCAACGGCCAGCCCTCCCTGCTCGGCGTCAACGCGGCCCTGATGAACGACCTGACCGGCGAGCGCAACGTGATACTCGGCGGTCTCGCGATGGGGATGTCGCGCGAGCAGATCCGCGAGCGCTACCAGGAGATCGTCGACTTCTCCGGCATCAACGAGAAGGGCGACTTCATCAGCCTGCCCATGCGGACCTACTCCTCCGGCATGGCGGCGCGGCTGCGGTTCTCCATCGCCGCGGCCAAGGACCACGACGTGCTGATGATCGACGAGGCGCTGGCCACCGGCGACAAGAAGTTCCAGAGGCGCTCCGAGGCGCGCATCCGCGAGCTGCGCCAGCAGGCCGGCACCGTCTTCCTGGTGAGCCACAACAACAAGTCGATCCGCGACACCTGCGACCGCGTCCTGTGGCTGGAGCACGGCGAGCTGCGGATGGACGGACCCACCGAAGAGGTCCTCAAGGAGTACGAGAAGTTCACCGCCAAGTGACGCCTGCGTGCGGCATGAGCCCCGGGGTGACGGTGACCGTGGGTGACCCCCCTGCGTGCGCGCGCCGACGCGCCACGTAGGCTGGGGCGACGCCGCAATCACGGCAAGCGGTGACGAAACGGCGTATATCTCGCACTCGAACGCCTCGCCCTGCGCACGGCGTGTCCGAAATAGTGCGATTTAGGTCCACAGTGTAGAACGGGAGACATGACGGCAATGGCTACGGAAGTTTCCCGACCCGTAGGGTCCGCCGTCCCCGTCCAGGGCCGCGCGTGGTGAGGCGAGCGGCGGCGCCGTGTGCCGGGGACGGCACCCTCGTCAAGGCGGCCGACGAGAACTTCCCGGTGGCGCCGTTCTTCCTGCCCCGCGCCTGGCGTGAGGACCTGATGGCCGTCTACGGCTTCGCCCGTCTGGTCGACGACATCGGCGACGGCGATCTCGCCCCCGGCGGCGAGGACGCCCGGCTGCTCGGCGCCGCCCCGGCGGACGCGGACGACCGGCTCCTGCTGCTCGACGCCCTGGAGGCCGACCTGGACCGCCTGTTCGGCGGCCAGGGTCCGCGCCATCCGCTGATCACGGCCCTCGCGCCCACGGTGCGCCGCACCGGCCTCACCCCCGAGCCGTTCCTCGGCCTGATCGCCGCCAACCGGCAGGACCAGCAGGTCACCCGGTACGAGACCTGGGACGACCTGCTCGCCTACTGCGAACTGTCGGCCAACCCGGTGGGCCGCCTGGTGCTCGCGGTCACCGGCACCGCCACCCCCGAACGGATCCGCCGCTCCGACGCGGTGTGCACCGCGCTCCAGGTCGTCGAACACCTCCAGGACGTCCGGGAGGACCTGGAACGGGGCCGGATCTACCTGCCGTCGCAGGACATGAAGCGTTTCCACGTCGACGAGGCCGCCCTGGCCGCCCCCACCGCCGGCGCCTCCGTGCGCGCGCTGATCGCCTTCGAGGCGGAGCGCGCGCGGACGCTGCTCGACGAGGGCGGCCCCCTGGTGGCGAGCGTCTCCGGACGCCTGCGCCTGCTGCTGGCCGGTTTCGTCGCCGGCGGCCGGGCGGCGCTGGCCGCCGTCGCCGCCGCCGGGTTCGACGTGCTGCCCGGTCCGCCGAAGCCCGGCAAGCTCCGCCTGCTGCGCGAGGCGGGCGTGATCCTGCGAGGAGAGAGGTGACCCCGTCCGTGGACCTGGAACAGGACGTGTCCGCGCCGGTGCTCGCCGCCTACAGCTACTGCGAGACCGTCACCGGACAACAGGCGCGCAACTTCGCCTACGGCATCCGGCTGCTGCCCGAGGCCAAACGCCGTGCCATGTCGGCCCTGTACGCCTTCTCCCGGCGGGTGGACGACATCGGCGACGGCGACCTGCCGGACGAGGTGAAGGCGCTCAGGCTGAAGGAGACCCGGGCGCTGCTCGGCCGGGTCCGCGACGGCGAGATCGACGCCTACGAGACGGACCCGGTGGCGGTGGCCCTGGCGCACGCGGCGCGGGTCTTCCCGATACCGCTGGACGGCCTGGACGAGCTGATCGACGGCGTGGTGATGGACGTCCACGGCGCGACCTACGAGACCTGGGACGACCTCGCCCTGTACTGCCGCTGCGTGGCGGGGGCGATCGGCCGCCTCTCCCTCGGGGTGTTCGGCGCCGACCCGGGGGCGCGCGACGCCGAACGCGCGCCCGAGTACGCCGACACCCTGGGTCTCGCGCTCCAGCTCACCAACATCCTGCGCGACGTCCGCGAGGACGCCGGGAACGGGCGCGTCTACCTCCCCGCCGAGGACCTGGCGAAGTTCGGCTGCACCGGCGGATTCGACGGCCCGACCCCGCCGGCCGGCTCCGACTTCGCCGGACTGGTCCACTTCGAGGTCCGCCGGGCGCGCGCCCTGTTCGCGGAGGGCTACCGGCTGCTGCCCATGCTGGACCGGCGCAGCGGCGCCTGCGTCGCCGCCATGGCGGGCATCTACCGGCGGCTGCTGGACCGCATCGAACGCGACCCGCACGCCGTGCTGCGCGGCCGGGTCTCGCTGCCCGGCCGGGAGAAGGCGTACGTCGCCGTGCGCGGCCTGTCCGGTCTCGACGCACGCACCGTCACCCGGCGCGACGCCAGGAGGCCTTCCTGATGGGGGCCCCGGAACACGGGCGCACCGGCGCCGCCGCGCCCTGCGCGGACACGCACGCGCCGGGCCGCCCCGGCCGCCTGCCGCGAACCGGCCGGCCACCAGGGAAGGGGACGCGATGACCCGCACCGCCACGGCCCGCGCCGCGGGCGACGCCGTCGTCGTGGGCGGAGGGCTGGCCGGCGTCACCGCCGCGCTGTCCCTCGCCGACAGCGGGGTCCGCGTCACCCTGCTGGAGGGCCGCCCCCGGCTCGGCGGCCTCGCCTTCTCCTTCCGCAGGGGCGAGCTGACCGTGGACAACGGACAGCACGTGTACCTGCGCTGCTGCACCGCCTACCGCTGGTTCCTCGACCGCGTCGGGGGCGCCGCCCTCGCGCCGCTGCAGGAACGTCTCGACGTGCCCGTCCTCGACGTCGCCCGGCCACCGGGCCGGCGGCTGGGGCGCCTGCGGCGCGACGCGCTGCCGGTGCCGCTGCACCTGGGCCGCAGCCTCACCGCCTACCCCCACCTCTCCCTCGCCGACCGCGCCCGGGTGGGCCGCGCGGCCGCCGCGCTGTACCGGCTCGACCCGGCCGACCCGGCCCTGGACGCACGCGACTTCGGCGGCTGGCTGGCCGAGCACGGGCAGTCGCCGCGCGCCGTCCGGGCGCTGTGGGACCTGATCGGCGTCGCCACCCTCAACGCCCGCGCCGACGACGTCTCGCTGGCCCTGGCCGCCATGGTGCTGCGCACCGGACTGCTCTCCGAGGCGGGCGCCTCCGACATCGGGTGGGCCCGGGTTCCGCTCGGTGAGCTCCACGACACCCTGGCCCGCCGCGCACTGGAGGCCGCGGGAGTCCAGGTCCTCACCCGGGCCCGGGCGACCGGCCTGGCGCGCCGGGAGGACGGCCGCTGGCAGGTCGCCCTCGCCGAGGGCGCGGGGGGCGCGCGGACGATCGAGGCCGACGCCGTCGTCCTCGCCGTACCGCCCCGCGAGACCCACGGCCTGCTGCCCGGCGGCGCCCTCGAGGACGCGGGACGGCTCCTGGAGATCGGGCACTCGCCCATCCTCAACGTGCACGTCGTCTACGACCGCAAGGTCCTCGACGCGCCCTTCGTGGCCGCGCTCGGCACCCCGATCCAGTGGGTGTTCGACCGCACCGAGGCCTCCGGGCTCACCGAGGGGCAGTACCTGGCGCTCTCCCAGTCCGCGGCCGACGAGGACATCGACGCGCCCGTCGCCGACCTGCGCGCCCGGTACCTGCCGGAGCTGGAGGAACTGCTGCCGCTCACCCGCGGCGCCCGGGTGCGGGACTTCTTCGTCACCCGGGAACGCACCGCCACCTTCGCCCCCGCCCCCGGCGTCGGGCGACTGCGGCCCGGGGCGCGCACCCGGCTGCCCGGCCTCAGCCTGGCCGGAGCGTGGACCGCGACCGGCTGGCCCGCCACCATGGAGGGCGCGGTGCGCAGCGGTGTGAGCGCGGCCGACGCCGCCCTGGCCTCCCTGGGCCGCGCCCGCCTCGTCCGCCACGCCTTCGCACCCGACCCGGCGCCCGCCGGGACCCTCCCGGGCGGCGCCGCGTGAGCGCCCGCGCCGCCGAAGGCGCTCCCCCCAACCCTGTCACCCCACGAGGAGAGATCGTGCCCACTGTGCCCCCGGCCGAGAAGGCCGCCGACGCGGTGAACGTGACCGCGCTGCTGGAGCGCGGCCGGACGCTGGCCACACCGGTGCTCAGGGCCGCCGTGGAGCGTCTCGCGCCGCCGATGGACACCGTCGCCGCCTACCACTTCGGCTGGATCGACGCCGCGGGCAACCAGGCCGCCGGCGACGGCGGCAAGGCGGTGCGCCCCGCGCTCGCGGTGATGTCCGCGGAGGCCGCCGGCGCCGACCCCGAGGTCGGCGTCCCCGGAGCCGTCGCCGTGGAGCTGGTCCACAACTTCTCGCTGCTGCACGACGACCTGATGGACGGCGACGAGCAGCGCCGCCACCGCGACACCGTGTGGAAGGTGCACGGCCCCGCCCAGGCCATCCTGGTCGGCGACGCGCTGTTCGCCCTCGCCAATGAGGTTCTGCTGGAGCTCGGCACCGTCGAGGCCGGCCGCGCCACCCGCCGGCTCACCACCGCCAGCCGCGCCCTGATCGACGGTCAGGCCCAGGACATCTCCTACGAGCACCGCGAGCGGGTCACCGTCGACGAGTGCCTGGAGATGGAGGGCAACAAGACCGGCGCCCTGCTCGCCTGCGCCTGCTCCATCGGCGCCGTCCTCGGCGGCGCCGACGACCGCACCGCCGACGCCCTCGAGCGCTACGGCTACCACCTCGGCCTCGCCTTCCAGGCCGTCGACGACCTGCTCGGCATCTGGGGCGACCCGGAGTCCACCGGCAAGCAGACCTGGAGCGACCTGCGCCAGCGCAAGAAGTCCCTGCCGGTGGTGGCGGCCCTCGCCGCCGGCGGTCCCGCCTCCGAGAAGCTGGGGGCGATCCTCGCCGCCGACGCGAAGACCGCCGACCTGCGCCCCGCCGACTTTGAGGACTTCTCCGAGGAGGAGTTCGCCTCCCGCGCCGCCCTCATCGAGGAGGCCGGCGGCCGCACCTGGACCGCCGACGAGGCCCGCCGCCAGCACGCCATCGCCGTCCGGGCGCTCGACGAGGTGCGGATGCCCACCCGGGTGCGGGAACAGTTCGTGGCGCTCGCCGACTTCGTGGTGGTTCGCACGAGATGATCCCGGAAGGTCCTCGCATCGCGTAGTCGCCGGCGGCTTCCCCCGGGAGCCGGCCGACGGCGGACCCGCAGCAGCCACACCACTGCAGGAAGGGGAAGCCATGACCGCGACAACCGACGGAAGCACCGGCGCGCTGCCCTCACGCGCAGACCCGGCGGCCGGAACGCTCCCGGCCGACCACGCCGTCCGTCCCCCCGGGGACGGACCGGCCGGCCCACGGGAGGCAGCGGCGCTCGCCGCCCGGCGGGCCGCCGACCACCTGCTGGCCACCCAGGACGCCGAGGGCTGGTGGAAGGGCGACCTGGAGACCAACGTCACCATGGACGCCGAGGACCTGCTGCTGCGTCAGTTCCTCGGCATCCTCGACGAGGACACCGCCCGTGCCGCCGCCCTGTACGTCCGCGGCAAGCAGCGCGAGGACGGCGCCTGGGACACCTTCCACGGAGGGCCCGGCGACCTCTCCGCCACCGTCGAGGCCTACGTCGCCCTCCGGCTGGCGGGCGACGCGCCCGACGCGCCCCACATGGCCCGGGCCGCCGCCTGGGTCCGCGAACAGGGCGGCATCGCCGCCACCCGCGTCTTCACCCGCATCTGGCTCGCGCTCTTCGGCTGGTGGCCGTGGCGGGACCTGCCCGAGCTGCCGCCCGAGCTGATCTTCCTGCCGAAGTGGTTCCCGCTCAACATCTACGACTTCGGCTGCTGGGCCCGGCAGACCATCGTGCCGCTCACCGTCGTCTCGGCCGAGCGGCCGGTGCGACCGGCCCCGTTCGCCCTCGACGAGCTGCACACCGACCCCGCGGAGCCGAACCCGCCCCGGCCGCACGCCCCGCTCGCCAGCTGGGACGGCGTCTTCCAGCGGCTGGACGACGCGCTGCGCCGCTACCGCACCGCCGCACCGCGGCCGCTGCGCCGCGCCGCGATGAACGCGGCCGGCCGCTGGATCGTCGAACGGCAGGAGAACGACGGCTGCTGGGGCGGCATCCAGCCCCCGCACGTCTACTCGCTGATCGCCCTCCACCTGCTCGGCTACGACCTCGGCCACCCGGTGATGCGCGCCGGCATCGAGGCCCTCGACCGCTTCGCGGTACGGCGCGACAACGGCGCCCGGATGGTCGAGGCCTGCCAGTCTCCCGTCTGGGACACCTGCCTCGCCGTCATCGCGCTGGCCGACGCGGGGCTGCCCGCCGACCACCCCGGCCTGGTCAGGGCCGCCGACTGGATGCTCGGCGAGCAGGTCGTCAGGCCCGGTGACTGGTCCGTGCGCAGACCCGGACTCCCGCCGGGCGGCTGGGCCTTCGAGTTCCACAACGACAACTACCCGGACATGGACGACACCGCCGAGGTCGTCCTCGCGCTGCGCCGGGTCCGCCACCACGACCCGGAGCGGGTGGAACACGCCGTCGCCCGCGGGGTGCGGTGGAACCTCGGCATGCAGTCCGCCGGCGGCGGCTGGGGCGCCTTCGACGTGGACAACACCAGCGCGCTGCCCAACCGGCTGCCGTTCTGCGACTTCGGCGAGGTGATCGACCCGCCGTCCGCCGACGTCACCGCCCACGTGGTGGAGATGCTCGCCGTCGAGGGCCTCGCCGACGACCCTCGCACCCGGCGCGGCATCGACTGGCTGCTGCGCGAACAGGAGCCGGACGGCAGCTGGTTCGGCCGCTGGGGCGTCAACTACCTCTACGGCACGGGCTCCGTGGTGCCGGCACTGGTCGCCGCCGGGCTGCCGGCCGGGCACCCCGCGATCCGCCGCGCGGTCGCCTGGCTGCACCGCGTGCAGAACGCCGACGGCGGCTGGGGCGAGGACCTGCGCTCCTACCGGGAGGCGGGATGGGCGGGCCGCGGCGACTCCACCGCCTCGCAGACCGCCTGGGCGCTGATGGCACTGCTGGCCGCGGGGGAGCGGGAGACCGCCGCCGTCGAACGGGGTGTCGCCTGGCTGGCCGCCACCCAGCGCGAGGACGGCACCTGGGACGAGCCCCAGTTCACCGGCACCGGCTTCCCCTGGGACTTCTCCATCAACTACCACCTCTACCGGCAGGTGTTCCCGCTCACCGCCCTCGGCCGGTACCTCCACGGGGAACCGTTCGCCGCGAAGGCCCGGTGATGAGCACCCCGGCCGGGCCGCCGGACCCGTCCGCGCCCGCCCCGCTGCTGGTGGCCTGCGCGCTCGGCATCGAGCAGCTCGCCCTGCGCGCCGGGGCCCGCGGCGCCGGCCGCGCGGGCGGGCCGGGCGGACCCGTCACCGTGCTGCGCACCGGCATGGGCGCCGCCGCGGCCCGGCGCTCCCTGACCCTCGCCCTGGCCGGGGAGGCGCTGCGGGACGCGGCGGTCCTCGCCACCGGCTTCTGCGCCGGACTCGCCCCCGGCATGCACCCCGGCGACCTGGTGGTCGCCGAGGAGGCCCGGGACGCCCAGGGCCACGTGCGGTGCGCCGGCGCCGGAACGCTGGTGAAGGAACTCACCCGGGCCCTGCCGGGCCGCACCGTCCACACCGGGGTCCTCGCCGGGACCGACCACGTGGTCCGCGGCGCGGAGCGGACGGCGCTGCGGCGCGGCGGGGCCGTCGCCGCCGACATGGAGTCCGCCGCCACCCTGCTCGCCGCCGTCGGCGCCGGAACCCGTCCGGTTGCCGCCGTCCGGGTGGTCGTTGACGCCCCGGAGCACGAACTTGTACGAATCGGGACGGTTCGGGGTGGAATAACGGCGTTCCATGTCCTTCGTCGCGTACTCCCCGCGTTCTTCGAATGGCACCGTTCCCTGCCGCCCCCCGAGAGGTGAGCCCAGATGGCCATGCCGCTGCGCCAGTCCGTCACGGTCGCTACTTATCTGGCCCGACAGAAGCTCCGCCGCCGGGACAAGTTCCCGCTCATCGTGGAACTCGAGCCGCTCTTCGCCTGCAACCTCGCGTGCGAGGGGTGCGGCAAGATCCAGCACCCCGCCGGCGTCCTCAAGCAGCGCATGCCGGTCGCCCAGGCCGTCGGCGCGGTCGTCGAGTCCGGCGCGCCCATGGTCTCCATCGCCGGCGGCGAGCCGCTGATGCACCCCCAGATCCACGAGATCGTCCGCCAGCTGGTGGCCCGGCGCAAGTACGTCTTCCTCTGCACCAACGCCCTGCTGCTGCGCAAGAAGCTCGACCTGTTCACCCCCTCGCGCTACTTCGCCTTCGCCGTCCACATCGACGGCCTGCGCGAGCGGCACGACGCCTCGGTCGCCAAGGAGGGCGTCTTCGACGAGGCCGTGGAGGCCGTCAAGGAGGCCAAGCGGCGCGGCTTCCGGGTCACCACCAACTCCACCTTCTTCAACACCGACACCCCGCAGACCGTCGTCGAGGTCCTCGACTACCTCAACGACGAGCTGGAGGTGGACGAGATGATGATCTCGCCCGCCTACGCCTACGAGAAGGCCCCCGACCAGGAGCACTTCCTCGGCGTCGAGCAGACCCGCGAACTGTTCCGCAAGGCCTTCGCCGGCGGCAACCGCCGCCGCTGGCGGCTCAACCACTCGCCGCTCTTCCTGGACTTCCTGGAGGGCCGCGCCGACTTCGCCTGCACCGCCTGGGCGATCCCCAACTACTCGCTCTTCGGCTGGCAGCGGCCGTGCTACCTGATGAGCGACGGTTACGTGCCCACCTACCGGGAGCTGGTCGAGGAGACCGACTGGGACAAGTACGGCCGCGGCAAGGACCCCCGCTGCGCCAACTGCATGGCCCACTGCGGCTACGAGCCCACCGCCGTGCTGGCCACCATGGGATCGCTCAAGGAGTCGCTGCGGGCCCTGCGGGAGACGGTGGCCACCAACCGGGCCGGCCGGCCGCAGGAACGGGTGGCGGCCGCCGCGGTGAAGGAACTCCCGTGACGGAGTTCGACCTGGCGGCGCTGCTGGCCGACCGCGCGGGGGAGCGGTACGCCCTGCACGAGCGGCACCTGAACCACCAGCTCCCCAGGATGCTGCGCACCCTCGGCTTCGACAGGCTCTACGAGCGGGCCGAGGGCGCCCACTTCTTCGACAGCGAGGGGAACGACTACCTCGACATGCTCGCCGGGTTCGGCGTGATGGGCCTCGGCCGCCACCACCCGGTGGTCCGCAAGGCGCTCCACGACGTCCTCGACGCCCGGCTCGCCGACCTCACCCGTTTCGACTGCCCGCCGCTGCCGGGGCTCCTCGCCGAGCGACTGCTGGCCCACAGTCCGCACCTGGAGCGCGTCTTCTTCTGCAACAGCGGCACCGAGGCGGTGGAGACGGCGCTGAAGTTCGCCCGCCGGGCCACCGGGCGGCCCAGGATCCTGCACTGCGACCACGCCTTCCACGGCCTGACGGTCGGCTCGCTGTCGGTCAACGGGGAGGCGGGCTTCCGGGACGGCTTCGGGCCGCTGCTGCCGGGCACCGCCGTCCCGCTGGGCGACCTCGGCGCACTGGAGCGGGAACTGGCCCGGGGGGACGTCGCCGCGCTGATCGTCGAGTCCGTCCAGGGCAAGGGCGTGCACGAGGCGCCGCCCGGCTACCTGCGCGCCGCCCGGCAACTGCTGCACCGGCACAAGGCGCTGCTGATCGCCGACGAGGTGCAGACCGGGCTCGGGCGCACCGGCGACTTCTATGCCTACCAGCACGAGGAGGGGGTGGAACCGGACCTGGTGTGCGTGGCCAAGGCGCTCTCCGGCGGCTACGTGCCGGTGGGGGCGACGCTCGGCAAGGACTGGATCTTCAAGAAGGTGTACTCCTCCATGGACCGGGTGCTGGTCCACTCCGCCAGCTTCGGATCGAACGCGCAGGCGATGGCCGCGGGACTCGCCGTGCTCTCGGTGATGGAGAACGACCGGATCGTCGAGCGTGCCCGGGCCACCGGGGACCTGCTGCGGTCGCGGCTGGCGGCGCTCACCGAACGCTACGAGCTGCTCGCGGAGGTCCGGGGCCGGGGCCTGATGATCGGCATCGAGTTCGGCCGTCCGCGTTCGCTGAGGCTGCGGGGGAGGTGGGCGATGCTGCAGGCGGCCCGCAAGGGGCTCTTCGCGCAGACGGTGGTCGTGCCGCTGCTGCGGCGGCACCACATCCTCACCCAGGTGTCCGGCGACCACCTGGAGGTGATCAAGCTGATCCCTCCCCTGATCATCGGCGAACGGGAGGTGGACCGCTTCGTCACCGCCTTCACGGCGGTGATGGACGAGGCGCACGAGGGCGGGCTGGTCTGGGACTTCGGGCGGCACCTCGTGCGCCAGGCGGTCGCCAACCGCTGATCCGCCCCGCCGATCAGCACCTCTTGCCTCAGAGGCAAAGGATTTGCCTTGGAGGCAAGACGGTGGCTGAATGGTGACATGCCCGCCGCAGCACAGGCGCCCGGCCCCGGGCCGGGAGACCTTCCCAGCGTAGCTCCGACGCTCCGCGCACTCCGGCACCGGACCGGCCTCACGCTCGAGGCCGCCGCCCGGGCCGCCGACCTCTCACCGGCCCACCTCTCCCGCCTGGAGACCGGCCACCGCCAGCCGTCCCTGCCCGTCCTCCTCGGGCTCGCCCGCGTCTACGGCACCACCGTCTCCGAACTGCTCGGCGAGACCACCCCCGACCGCGAGGCCGTGGTGCGGGCGGCCGCCGCCGCGGAGACCCGGGCCGGCGGATGGAGCTACTGGCCCGCCGGGGCGCCGGGTCGCGCCATGCAGGCCCTGCGGGTCCGCATCCCGCACAGCGGCGGCCCCCAGGACCAGGTGGTCCGGGTCCACCCGGGTGAGGAATGGCTGCACGTCCTCGCCGGCGGTCTCCGCCTCCACCTGGGTGACACGTCCCACGCGCTCGGCCCCGGCGACAGCGCCCACTTCGACTCCCTCACCCCGCACCGCCTGGCCGCCGAGGGCCCCGACGGCGCCGAGCTCCTGTTCGTCCACACCCTGCTGCAGAGCCCCACGGCCGCCCTGTGCCTCGGACCCGAGGCGACCGGCGGCCACCCGACCCCGTCCGGAGTGACGTCATGACGACCCCCGACAAGAACAACGTGCCCGACCGCCGGAACGTCGAGGACAAGTTCCCGCGCGCCCTGTGGATCCGCCTCTTCGTCTACATCGTGGCCGGCCACCTCTTCGCCGGCTTCATCTGGCTGCTCTTCGAGGCGGGCGCCCGCGCCAACTGAGCCGGGGCGCGGGCACGGCCCGCACAGCGCGAGGGCCCGGGAGCGGACATCCGCTCCCGGGCCCTCGCGCTCGCGCCGTCAGTCGAGGAGCCGCTCGCGCAGCCGCTCCCGCAGCTCCGGGGTCACGCCCAGGCCCCGCGCCAGGTAGGCGTCGACCCCGCCCCAGGTCTCCTCGATCGTCTCGAACGCGGCCCCCAGGTACTCGGGCCTCGCGTCGAACAGCGGGCTCAGCAGCTCGGTGATCTCCGGGGTGTAGGGGTCCGAGGACTCGCCGCCCCGGTGCAGGTTGTAGCGCCGGTGCGCGGCCCCCGACTTCAGGTAGTCCTCGGCGATCGCGTCCCGCTCCACGCCCAGCACCAGCAGCGTCACCGCGATCGACAGGCCCGCCCGGTCCTTGCCGGCCGAGCAGTGCATCAGCGCCGGGGCGCCGTCCTCGGCCAGGGAGCGAAGCACCTGGGAGTGCTCCTCGGTGCGCGTGAGGATGGTCTGCCGGTAGGAGGCGATCATGCGCTGCGCCGCGCGGCCGTCGCCCAGCAGCGGCCGCAGCTCGTCCACGCCTCCGCGGCGTACCCGGCGCCAGAACTCGGCGCCGTCGGCCGGGTCGGACAGCGGCAGGCGCACCTCCTGGACCCCCGGCAGCGTGACGTCGGGGCCCTCCAGGCTCCGGTCGGCCTCGTTGCGGAAGTCGAAGACGGTGCGCAGGTTGAGCGAGGCGAGGAAGGCGGCGTCCTCGGCCGTGGCGCTCGCCAGGTGACCGCTGCGGTACAGGACCCCGGGCCTCACCTTGCGGCCGTCCGCCGTGGGCATCCCGCCCACGTCGCGAAAGTTGCGCACTCCGACGAGCTGGGGCTCGGTCGACGGGACCTGCTGCGTCACGGGGGCTCCTCCCACTAGGCCCCGCCGGCGCGGCATCCGGCGGGTGCGCTCCGACGATACGACACGTGTCGCCAGGGCAAGGAGGGTGCCGTCGCCCCGGAGCCGCGGCGGCCCCTGGAACCCGCTTATTGCGCATTTCGGGCAAAACGTACCAATGATGATTTGTCTCTTGATAGCCCAACTCTTGTGATGCGTGGGGCTGGTGGGGAGCGGGTGGGTGAGCAGCCTCATATCGGTGACCGAGCGTCGTCGGCGCCTGCGGTGCAACTGAGGCCACTCGGGCGGGACTTGCGGGGGGTTGTCGACTCTCCGTGACCGTTTTGCCCTTAAGTGATCACAAAGAATGCACCTTCGTGGAAATCCGGCGCTTGTCCGGTTGCGCTCCGGTCGCTTACGTTCACCATCCGATCCGGACGGACGCCTAATCCTGCCGCCGCCCGGATCTCTCACACTCACCCGAGTAACCCGAGTACGGCAGGAGCGGGGGACCCACAGGTACGCGCCTGTTCCGGTCTCCGGAACGGGCTTGGGGTAAAGCCGCGCACCGCGCGTCCGGGCATCTCCAGCCCGCACCCGACAGCTCACCTCGCAGGCGACGGAGAGGACAACGTCATGCCCGCGAAGCGTCAGCAGCACCGCCGTCCCACCGGCGTCCAGCGCCTCACCCGCTCCATCGCCGTCGCCGGAACGGGCGCCATGGTGCTCGGCCTGCCCCTGATGGGCTCCGCCACCGCGCACGCCGCCGCCCCGCAGAACGCCCCGCAGGGCGTCGCGGCCGCCGCGAAGAAGGCCGCCGGCCAGACCTACACGGTCAAGAAGGGCGACTCCCTCTCGAAGATCGCCGACAAGAAGAAGGTCGCGGGCGGCTGGAAGAAGCTCTACAAGATCAACCGTGAGGTCGTCGGCGACAACCCGCGCCTGATCAAGCCCGGCACCAAGCTGGACCTGGGCAAGAAGGCCGCGGCCAAGCCCGCCAAGGCCAAGCCCGCCAAGGCCGCCGCCCCCAAGAGCGAGGCGCCGACGACCACGGTGGCCGACGCGGCCGCCACCAGCGGCTACACCGCCCCCGTGGACGCCGCGAGCCTGGGCACCGCCTACCACACGCCCGGCGGCATGTGGTCCAGCGGCTACCACACCGGCGCCGACTTCGTGATCCCCACCGGCACCCCGATCAAGGCGATCGCCGCGGGCACCGTGGTCGCCGCCGGCAACGGCGGCGCCTACGGCAACCAGGTCGTCATCCAGCACGCCGACGGAATGTACTCCCAGTACGCCCACCAGTCGCAGCTGTCCGTCTCCGTCGGGCAGACCGTGACGGTCGGCCAGCAGATCGGCCTGTCCGGCGCCACCGGCAACGTGACCGGCCCGCACCTGCACTTCGAGGTCCGCACCAGCCCCGACTACGGCTCCGACGTCGACCCGGTGGCCTACCTCAACTCGCACGGGGTCAGCCTCGGCTGACGCCCCTGCGGGACCTCGCGGTTGCGCGCGGAACGAGGGCCGCACCCCCTGTCGGGGGTGCGGCCCTCGGCGTGTCCCCGCCCTCACGCGTGGTGTTTATCACCCGCCGTCAACCCCTCCCTACGGTCGCGTAGCTCACATCCGAAGGAGGAAGATGCCTCGATGTGGCAGACGATTCGAAGAATGACAGCAGAACAGTGATCGGGTCGGTCGGGTCGTACGTGGCCGTCGGGGACAGCTTCACCGAGGGCGTCGGGGACCCCGGCCCCGACGGGACGTTCGTCGGCTGGGCCGACCGCCTCGCGGTCCTCCTCGCCGACCGCAGGCCGGAGGGCGACTTCCGCTACGCCAACCTCGCCGTGCGCGGGAAACTCCTCGACCAGATCGCGGCCGACCAGGTCCCCCAGGTCCGCGACCTCGCCCCGGACCTGGTGTCCATCTGCGCGGGCGGCAACGACATCCTGCGGCCCGGCACCGACCCCGACGAGGTCGCCGAGCGCTTCGAGAAGGCCGTCGCGGAGCTCGCCTCCGCGGCCGGGACCGTCCTCGTCGCGACCGGCTTCGACACCCGGGGCGTCCCCGTCCTCAAGCACCTGCGCGGAAAGATCGCCACGTACAACGGGCACGTCCGCGCCGTCGCCGACCGGTACGGCTGCCCGGTGCTGGACCTGTGGTCCCTGCGCAGCGTCCAGGACCGCCGCGCCTGGGACAGCGACCGCCTGCACCTCTCCGCCGAGGGTCACACCCGCGTGGCCCTGCGGGCCGGACAGGTCCTCGGCCTCGAGGTCCCCGCCGACCCGGAGCAGCCCTGGCCCCCGCGCCCCCAGCGCGGCGTGCTGGAGGTACGCCTCGACGACGTCCACTGGGCGCGGGAGCACCTGGTGCCGTGGATCGGGCGACGCCTGCGCGGACAGTCCTCGGGCGACACGATCGTCGCCAAGGGTCAGTTGGCGCTGGACGACCTCAAGTCCTGGCTCGCCAGGGCCGTCTGACGCGAAGAAGACCGGGCGTGGCCGTGGCCGGGCCCCGTCCCGGCGCGGCCCGCCGGGCAACGCGAGCAGGCGCCCCGGCGTCCTGGGGAACAGGGACGTCCGCGCGGACGTTCCCAGGAACATCCGCGCGGACACACGCAACACGACGACGCCGGCACGGACCACCGGTCCGGCACGGCGGCTGGAGGCCACCTGTGAGCGACACCGGTTCCCTTGCCCGTTCCGTCTCCGCGGCAGGGGCCTCCCTGCTGCGCGGCCTGCGGCCGGTGTCCTTCGGGGCCGAGCCCCGGGGCGAGCGCCTGGCCCGCATCGAGGCGTCGCCCCATTTCGCCGACGGCGTCTTCCGCAACCCGGACGGGCCCGCCCGCACGACCCCCGCCCCCGCCGGGCGCCGCGAGCTGGCCAAGGGCTTCCTCGACCGCGAGGCCCGCGCGCTGCGCGCCCCCGCCCGGCCGATACCCGTTCATCCCGGCACGCTCGCCGAACTGTCCTCCCCGCCCGCCGACGGCCTGCGCGTCACCTGGCTCGGACACTCCACCGTGCTGACCGAGATCGACGGCCACCGGGTGCTGTTCGACCCCGTCTGGGGCGAGCGCTGCTCCCCGGTCGGCTTCGCGGGGCCCCGCCGGCTGCACCCCGTGCCGGCGCCGCTCGCCGCGCTCGGCCCGGTGGACGTGGTCGTGATCTCGCACGACCACTACGACCACCTGGACATGCCCACCATCAAGGCGCTGACGGGCACCGACACCCTGTTCGCCGTGCCGCTCGGCGTCGGCGCCCACCTGGAGCACTGGGGCGTGCCCGCCGACCGCCTGCGCGAACTCGACTGGCACGAGTCCACCCGCGTCGGCTCCCTGACGCTCACGGCCACCCCCGCCCGCCACTTCTGCGGCCGCGGCCTGCGCAACACCCAGCACACGCTGTGGGCCTCCTGGTCCGTGGCGGGTGACCGGCACCGCGTGTACCACAGCGGCGACACCGGCTACTTCGAGGGCTTCCGCGACATCGGCGCGAGCCACGGCCCGTTCGACGTGACGATGATCCAGCTCGGGGCCTACTCCGAGCACTGGCCCGACATCCACATGACGCCCGAGGAAGGCCTGCGCGCCCACCTCGACCTCCAGGGCGGCGGCCCCGGCGGCGTGCTGCTGCCCATCCACTGGGGCACCTTCAACCTGGCCCTGCACCCGTGGGCGGAGCCGGCCGAGTGGATCCACGACGTGGCCGAGGAGGCCGGGCAGCCGGTGGCGTTCCCGCGCCCCGGCGAACCCTTCACGCCGGGCGCCGAGTTGCCGGCCGAGCCGTGGTGGCGCGCGGTGTCCGCACCGCTCGACCGGCACTGGCGCCGACGCACGGCACCGGCCGCCGAGGCCTCCTCCACGGCCGGTCCGTAGGTCGGCGGGGCAGCGGCGCGGCTCCCGCACGGGCGCCGCGGTCAGCCCCGGTAGCGGCGCAGGGCGGCGAACTGCAGGACCGCGAAGCCTCCGACCGTCAGCGCCTGCATCGGGATCCAGAGCATGCCGGCCGTGGTGGGGGCGTCCAGCCACAGCAGGACCGTCACGATGCTGAGCACCGCCCACACCACGTTCGCGTCGATCACCGCCGTCACGGCCTTCACCGAAGGCGCGGGCCGAGTGGCCAGGAAGGCCACCGCCCCGGCGAAGAGGACGAGGAAGATACCCAGTTCGAACAGCAGCGCGCTGCCCACCCCCAGCAGTTCCCCCAGGGGGCCGGAGGCCACCACGTAGGCGAGCCCGTTGGCGCCGGTCACGGCGGCGTCGAGGGCGAGGAAGCGGGACAGCCATACGCGTGCGCCCTCCTGAGGGCGGCGGATTGCGGTGGTCGCGTCGGTCGTGGTCATGGCAGGTGATCCCCTCGGAGTTCGTCGGCAGCGGATTGTGCGTCGTTGCGGTTCCCACCTTCGCGTGGGGCTGACGGATCGTCGATTACCGCCGAGGTAATGAGGACGACGCACCGATCCGCCGGGGCCCCGGGCGTCCCGCGGCCCGGACCGGCAGGAGGGGTTCCGGCCTGCCGGTGGCGCGGGGCCCGGGCGGGTTCAGGCGGAGCCGGCGACGCCCACGCCGACGGCGATGAACAGCCAGCCGGTGGTCAGTTCCCAGCGGCGGCGCACGTCCGGACGGGCGAGGAAGGCCCGCATTCGCGCGGCGACCGCGACCAGGGCGAACCAGTAGACGACGCCGATCAGCACGTCCAGGACGCCGAGGAGGAAGATCTGCCGCGCCGGGGAACCCTCGCCGTGCACGAACTGCGGCAGCACGCTCAGGAAGAACAGTGCGGCCTTCGGATTGAGCACGTTGGTGAGCAGGCCCCGCCTGAAGCCGGAACGCCACCGGCCCCGCCGCCCCGCCTCGGCTCCCGAGGCGCCGGCCTCGAGCCCGGAGCCGTCCGCACAGGCCTCCACGTCGCCCGGGCTGTCCTGCGCGTCGCCCGGCCCGTACTCACGGCCGGTCCGGCCGGTGGCCGGTTTCCGCCGGGCGG
Organism: Streptomyces fragilis; assembly: GCF_003112515.1. Lineage (GTDB taxonomy): Bacteria > Actinomycetota > Actinomycetes > Streptomycetales > Streptomycetaceae > Streptomyces > Streptomyces fragilis. The sequence goes on from NZ_BEVZ01000002.1 coordinate 1,680,765, forward strand.
CCCGTGCCCCGGCGGCACGACGGGCCGCCGACACCGCCCGCACCCCCAGGTACACGAGGTACGCCGCGCCCAGCAGCTTGACCACCTGGAAGACCACCGGAGTGCGGGCCGCGATCAGCGACAGCCCGACGGCTGCGGCGAGCATGTGGACGCACAAGCCGGTCTGGGCGCCCAGCGCCGCCGCCCGCCCCTTGGACGGGTGGGCGGCGGCAGCCTGCACCACCACGAGGAAGTCCGGGCCGGGCACCAGATAGGCGACCAGCACCACCCCCAGGAAACCGACGAGGTCGACCGACATCCGCTCTCCCTCCGTCACCCCTGCCGTCCGCGCGCCGGGGCGGCACGGCGGCACGGCGGGTACGGGTACGGGTGCCCGCCCTCGCCCGCCGAAGGCAGCGGCGTTCCGGCCACCTTGCGCGAGGCGGGGCCGCCGACGCCCGGTCAGGGCCGGTGACGCGCCCCGGACGTCACGGCGTGAGGGCCCGCAGCCGGTCCCGGAGACCCGCCAGCACCGTCGCCAGTCCCAGGTCGAAGGCGGCCCGGGCCGCGTCACGGCCCACCCGCGCGCCGACCACCCGCGCCAGCACGGGAGCCTGGTCGGCCGGAACGTCGAAGATGTCGTCGGGCGCCGCCGCGTCCAGGGCCGAGCCGAGGACGAAGGACTCCACCGCCACCACGACGTCCATGACCTGATCGTCCGGCCACCCCCCGGCCCGCAGCCCCGCCGCGACCTTCTCGTACATCGCGACCGTGTGCGGGGATCCGGCGATGGGAGTCACCGCGATGACGGGGACGAGCAGCGAATGCCGCGCGTACGCGTCGCGGTAGGAGTGCGCCCACGCCTCGAGCGCGGCGTCCCAGGGACGCACCTCGAAGTCCGAACAGTCGATCTCCCGGTTGACGTGGTCCTGGATCCACCGCAGGAGCTGGTGCTTGTTGCTCACGTGGTTGTAGAGGGCCGAGGGCGCGACCCCCAACTGCCGGGCGAGCGCCGCCATCGTGAGCGCCGAATACCCCCGCAGCTCGATCAGCTCCACCGCCGCCGAGGTGATCTTCTCCTGCGACAGCAGGGGCGCGGTGGGGCGCCCACGGCGTCGCGGCTGTTCGGAAGACGTCACCGCGTCACCCTCTCACGACGCCGCTCCGGCGCTTCCCGAGGGGCTGATCAGCAGGCCAATTTCTTACCCGGGATCCCTTGACGCGGTGCTTCCCGTCCAGGCTAAATGAGCGACATTCATATTGTCTTCCGGAAGAAGCATCATGCACACCCCCCAGTCCACCCCCCTCACCATCGACCGTGACGTGGTGGTCGTCGGCGCCGGACCGGCAGGCCTGTCGACCGCCCGCCGCCTCAGCCAGGCCGGCGTCACCGTCGCCGTCCTGGAAGCCCGCGACCGGGTCGGCGGGCGCACGTGGAGCGACACCGTGGACGGCGCCTGGCTGGAGATCGGCGGTCAGTGGGTCTCGCCCGACCAGACCGAGCTGCTCGCCCTGCTCGACGAGCTCGGCCTGGAGACCTACGCACGCCACCGCGACGGCGACTCCGTCTACGTCGCCCCGGACGGCACCCGCACCCGGTACACCGGCGACCGCTTCCCGGTCGGCGAGAAGACCGCCGCCGAGATGGACCGGCTGATCGAGCTCCTCGACGCGCTCACCGCCGAGATCGGCGCGCGCGAGCCGTGGGCGCACCCGAAGGCCCGCGAACTCGACACGATCTCCTTCCACCACTGGCTCCGAGCCCAGTCCGACGACGAGGAGGCCTGCCAGAACATCGGGCTCTTCATCGCCGGCGGGATGCTCACCAAGCCCGCGCACTCCTTCTCCGCGCTCCAGGCGATCCTGATGGCGGCGTCCGCCGGCTCCTTCTCCCACCTCGTCGACGAGAACTTCATCCTCGACCGGCGCGTGGTCGGCGGCATGCAGTCGGTCAGCGAGACCATGGCCGCCGCCCTCGGGGACGACGTCCACCTCTCCACCCCGGTGCGCACGGTGCGGTGGGACGAGGCGGGAGTCACCGTCGTCTCCGACCGCGTCACCGTCCGCGCCCGGAAGGTCGTCATGGCGGTGCCGCCGAACCTCTACACCCGGGTCTCCTACGAGCCGCCCCTGCCGCGCCGTCAGCACCAGCTCCACCAGCACCTCTCGCTCGGCCTGGTGATCAAGGTGCACGCGGTGTACGAGACGCCCTTCTGGCGCGCGGACGGCCTCTCCGGAACCGGCTTCGGCGCCGGCGAGCTCGTCCAGGAGGTCTACGACAACACCAACCACGGCGACACGCGCGGCACCCTGGTCGGCTTCGTCTCCGACGAGAAGGCCGACGAGGTCTTCGCGCTGCCGGCCGCCGAACGCCGCCGTCGCATCCTCGAGTCCGTCGCCGCCTACCTCGGCGAGCTGGCCCTCGAGCCGGTCGTGTACTACGAGAGCGACTGGGGCAGCGAGGAGTGGACCCGCGGCGCCTACGGCGCGACCTTCGACCTCGGCGGCCTCACCCGGTACGGCGCCGACCAGCGCACCCCGGTCGGCCCGATCCACTGGGCCAGCTCCGACCTGGCCGCCGAGGGCTACCTGCACGTCGAGGGCGCCCTGCGGATCGGCCGCCTGACCGCCGAGGAACTGCTCGACGAGCTGACCGACACACCCCCGGGAGAGACCTCATGAGCGCCCCGCACTACGTCGTCGCCTACGGCGGGGACGAACGGAGCAAGGTCGCCCTGCGGACCGGAGCGGACCTCGCCCGGTCGCTGGGAGCCGTCCTCGACATCGTGCTCGTGGTCCGCGCCGACACCCCCTTCGGCGCGGCCTACCCGCCGGCACCGGACATCGAGTCCCTGGTCGAGCACCAGGCGAAGGGGTGGCTCGAGGAAGCGCGGGCGTCGGTCCCCTCCGGCGTGCCCGTCGAGACCCACATCCGCCACCACCGGTCCGTCGCCCAGGGGATCCTCGAGGCCGCGGCGGACCTCGACGCCCGCCTGGTGGTGGTCGGCACCGCGTCCGGCGGCGGCCCCGGCTTCACCGTCGGGCCCGTGGCCACCCAGTTGCTCCACGCCTCGCCGGTGCCCGTCGCCCTGGTGCCCCGCCGCCACGAGTCCCCCGGGCTGCTGGAGCGGATCTACTGCGCCGTCGGCACCCGCCCCGGGGCCCAGCTGGTGGTGCGCGAGTCGGTCGAGGCCGCGCGCCGCGCCGGACTCGACCTGCACCTCGTCTCCCTGCTGGAGATCGACGAGCACGACGGCGCGCAGGAGTCCGCACGCCGGCGCGCCACCGAGCTGATCGCCACCGCCGCCAAGGACTTCACCGACGGGCGGGCCCGGGTCGAGATCGGACAGGGCCGGACCATGAAGCAGGCCGTCGAGTCGATCGCCTGGGACCCGCGCGGCGTCCTGCTGGTCGGCTCCTCACGCCTCGCGCCGGGACGGCGCACCTTCCTCGGCACCACGGCCGCCAGAATTCTCCGGCACCTGCCCATCCCCATGGTGGTCGTGCCGCACACGGACGGAGAACCGCGATGACAGCGACGACCACCCCCGCAGCAGGCGCCACCGCCTCCGGCGACGACGGTGACGGCGGCAAAGGCCTGGCCAAAGGGCGCGTCGGGCTGCTGGGCGCGGTCGTCATCGGCGTCTCCTGCATCGCCCCGGCCTACACGCTCTCCGGCGCGCTCGGCCCCACCGCGGCCGTCGTCGGGGAGCAGCTCCCCGCCATCTTCCTCGTCGGCTTCCTCCCGATGCTCCTGGTCGCCATCGGCTACCGCGAGCTGAACCGGGCCATGCCGGACGCCGGCACCACCTTCACCTGGGCCTCGCGTGCCTTCGGGCCGTGGGTGGGCTGGATGGGCAGCTGGGGCCTGCTGGCCGCGACCATCCTGGTGCTCTCCAACCTGGCCGGCATCGCGGTCGACTTCTTCTACCTGCTCCTCGCCCAGGTGACGGGCGACGACAGCCTGGCCGAACTCACCCGCAACGTCCCGCTCAACGTCGCCACCTGCCTGGTGTTCATGGCCCTGGCCTGCTGGATCTCCTACCGCGGGCTCGAGGCCACCAAGGCCGTCCAGTACGTCCTGGTCACCTTCCAGGTCGGCGTCCTCGTCTGGTTCTCGGTCGCCGCGTTCGGCCACGTGGGCGACGGCACGGCCTTCGACGCCTCCTCGATCGGCGCCGAGTGGTTCAACCCGTTCGCCGTCGACTCCTTCTCGTCCTTCGCCGCCGGCATCTCCCTCTCGGTCTTCATCTACTGGGGCTGGGACGTCGTCCTCACCATCAACGAGGAGACCAAGGGGTCCGCCACCACGCCCGGGCGGGCGGCCCTGACCACCATCATGGTCATCGTCGCCCTCTACATGGCGGTGGCACTCGGCGTGCTCAGCTACTCCGGCGTCACGGACGGCGCGCACGGGCTCGGCAACGCCGACATCCAGGAGAACGTCTTCGCGGCTCTCGCCGGCCCGGTGATGGGACCGACCGCCATCCTGATGTCCCTCGCGGTGCTCTCCTCGTCGACCGCGTCGCTGCAGTCGACGTTCGTGTCCCCGGCGCGCACCATGCTCGCGATGGGCCACTACGGCGCACTGCCGCCGGCCTACGCACGCATCACCCCCCGTTTCCAGTCCCCGGGCTACGCCACGGTCGCGGCGGCGCTGGTGGCCTCGGCCTTCTACGCCGTCATGCGGGTGCTGTCCGAGGACGTCCTGTGGGACACCATCACGGCGCTCGGGATGATGGTCTGCTTCTACTACGGCATCACGGCCCTGGCCTGCGTGTGGTACTTCCGCAAGGAGCTCGGCCGCAGCGCGAAGGCCTTCCTCATGAAGGGCCTGCTGCCCGGCACCGGCGGCATCCTGCTCCTCGTCTTCTTCGTCCAGACCTGCTACGACTCGATGGACCCGTCGTACGGCTCGGGGTCGCAGATCGGCGGCATCGGCCTGGTCTTCGTCCTCGGCGTCAGCGTGCTCCTGCTGGGCGTCGTCGTGATGATCACGCAGCGGCTGCGCCGGCCCGAGTTCTTCCGGGGCGTGACCCTTCCCCGCACGGACTCGCGGAGCGCCGTCTGACACCCGGCTCCCCACGGCCCTCGGGCGCGCCCCACGGCGCCCGGTGGTGACCGGGCGGCGGCCCCGCACGGTCACCACCGGCTCCCGTACACCGGCTCGTACACCGGCCACGACACCGTCACTGGGGCACCGGCACGCGTGGATTCGCCCCCGACCGCCCTTCCGGGCGGGCCCGCGGGAGACGGGGCGGCCGCGGCCTCAAGTTACCCACGAGACACCCTGGGCATCGGGATGCGTACCGGCCAGGATGTCCTCGACGATCACCCCGCCCGGGACCGCCGGGCGGCATCGGGACTGGAGGCCCTGCACATGAGGAAGACCCGCTTATTCGCCGCGCTCACCGCCCTGCTGGCGGCGACGACCGCGGCGGCGCCCGCGTCCTGGGGCTCGGCCCCGGGACCGGACCACCGCGGTGGTGACCGCACCTGCGCCCACCGCCACCTGATGTTCTGCGAGGATTTCGCCACCCTTCCCGGCGGCGAGACCACGCGGGGCCGCGGCTGGACGACGGAGACCGCCGGCGGCACGCTGAGCGTCGAGCGTGACGCCTCCCGTCACAGCAAGCACCTGCGCATCCGCACCCAGGGCAACGGCAAGGCGTTCCTGCGGGTCGACGGCGTCCGGCCGCCCGCCAACAGCTTCTGGGGCCGCGTCCGCCTGCACGTCGACGCCTTCCCGACGGCCCCCGACTGGGCACACTGGACCATGGTCGAGGCGACCGGGGAGGGCCCCGGCTACATCCGTCCGCTCGGCGGCCAGTACGTGCCGGACCTCGGCAGGAACCTGTGGGGCGTCGGCTCCGACGGCGGCCCCACCGGCGACTGGACGGCCTGGCGCGAGTCCGCCCCCGCGACCGCCGGCGTCTGGAGCTGCGTCGAGTGGCGCATGGACGCCTCCGACAACAGGATCTCCGTCTGGATCGACGGGAAGCCCAAGCCCGAACTGACCGTCTCCACGCGCGACCACGGCGGCGCCGACACGGACTTCGTCTTCCCCAAGTTCGACACGGTGAAGATCGGCTGGCAGCTCTACCAGGGCAACCCGAGCCCCTCCTCCTACGACGTCCGCCTGGACGACATCGCCCTCGACGGGCGCCGGATCGGCTGCTGAGACCCCCGGGTCCTCCGCGCCGCCCCCCGGCGGCCCGGAGGATCCGGCCCCCGGCGCCCCACGTCGTGGCGCCGGGCTCCGCTGCCCGCCCCGGCGGCCCACCGGCCGGGGAGCCGTCCACGCCTGGTCAAAACGGCCCCACGGGGCCATGATCGGACGCCGTGATGCGCTTACACTTCACCGCCGCCGACCTGAGCAACGTCACTCTGGCGGGGCCCGACGCCCTGGGGGAGGCCGCGTTCAGCGTTCGCCGCCTGCGCGCCGGGCCGGCCGGAGGGCAGGGTGCCGGAGGACAGGGCGCACGGCCCGGGCTGGGGAAGTGGCTGCGGCAGACCCGTCCCGGTGCGGCCCTCCGGGCCGGCCTCCTGTTCGAGCTGGTTCCCCGGGAGGGGGTCCTCCCCGACTTCCTGGTCCAGCTGGAGGAGGACTTCGACACCGGCGTCCTGCAGGCCGCCGGAACGCCCGCGGACCGGCTGGCCGCCGATCTGGCCGAGCTGTCGCTCTCGGCCCGCGCCGCCCGCCGGCTGCGGGACCTCGCCCAGGGCACGGCCGCGGCGCGGCGCGGCCTGGCCGCGGACCTGCGGCGCTACCACGGCTCCTGCCTCGCCGAGGTGTGGCCGCGGATCCGGGCCGACGCGGTCACCGACCGGGCGCTGCGGGCCGAGACGCTGCTGCGCGGCGGAGTCGACGGCCTGCTGGCCACCCTCGGCGTCCTGTGGCGCTGGGAACCACCGGTGCTGCGGATCCCCTGGCCGGGCACGCACCACGTCGACGTGCCGCTCTGCGGACGGGGCCTGGTGCTCGTGCCCTCGTACTTCGGTGGCCCCGCGCTGATGTACCGGCCCGAGGACGCGACCGTGCTCATCTACCCCATGCACGCCGGAGCGCCGGCCGCCAGGACCGCGGACGCCCTCGGACCCCTGCTCGGCCGCACCCGCGCGGCCGTCCTGGCCGCCGTCCGCGACCCCGCCTCCACCACCGCCCTCGCCGAACGCGCCGGCGTCTCGCTCGCCTCCGCCAGCCAGCACGCCGCCGTCCTGCGCAACGCCGGCCTGCTCACCACCAGCCGCGTCGGCAGCGCCGTCCTGCACGCCCTCAGCCCTCTGGGCGAAGCCCTCCTGCGCGGCGACAGCGCGCTGCGCGCGGGCGCGGACCGGGACCGTCGGCCGCGGCTGTGAGCGGCGGACGGGTCAGTGGCGCCTGCGGGCAGCGGTGACCGCGTACACCAGGACGCCGGCGAAGAGGAACAGGGTGCCCTGGTAGACGGCCGCGTACCCGGAGCCGGCGACCAGCCAGAGGGAGAAGCCGGCGGCCACGGAGGCCACCGTCACATCGCGCAGCAGGCGGACGCGGTCGACCTGGTCGTGGCGGCCGGCCACCAGGTGGCGCAGCTGGGCGGCGGTGGCCAGGAGGTAGGGGACGGTGGCGGTGAAGGTGGTGATCAGGACCAGGACCTCGAAGATCCGGGCCGAGTGCGACGCGTAGTTGTAGACGGTCAGGAGGGAGGAGAGGACCACGGTGACGGCCACGCCGAAGACCGGCACCCCTCGGCGGCGGTGGGCGAAGCGGGCCGGGAAGAGCCCGTCGCGGGCGGCGGCGTACGGGGTCTGCGCGCTGAGCAGCGTCCAGCCGTTGAGGCAGCCGGTCATCGACACCAGCGCGGCCACCGCCACGGCCCAGCCGCCCCAGGTTCCGCCGACCATCGCGTTCACCGCGTCGGAGAAGGGCGCGGAGGAGTCCACCAGCCGGTCGTGGGCGACGGTGCCGAAGACGGCCAGCGTGCCCAGCAGGTAGACCAGCGCCGCACCGGCCGTGCCGATGACGGTCGCCCGGCCCACGTTGCGCCGGGGATCGGCGACGTCGCCCGCGCTCACCGCGGCGGACTCGACGCCGAGGTAGGAGAACAGCAGGATCGCCGCCGCCGCCGAGACCGCGCCGACGGTGCTCCGGCCGCTCGCGTTGAAGGGGCCGAGGTTGTCGGCGTCGAAGAAGAAGAGACCGCCCACGGCGACCAGCAGCAGGGGCACGAACTTCAGGACCGTGGAGACGAGCTGGACGGCGCCGACCCACCGGGTGCCGGCGAAGTTGGCGAGCGCCGGGAGCCACTGCAGGACCAGGGCGGCCGCGCAGAGGGACCAGCGGTGGTCGCCGACGGCCGGGAGGAGCACGGTCAGGTAGCCGACCGCCGCCACGGCCAGCGCCGCGTTCGACACCCAGGTGGTGATCCAGTAGGACCAGGCGGCCAGGAATCCCGCGAAGTCGCCGAACGACTCACGGGCGTAGACGTACGGGCCGCCGGTGCGCGGGTCGCGCCGCGCGAGCCGGCCGAAGGTGAGGGCCAGGGCGATCGCACCGACGGTCAGCACCGCGAAGGCCACCAGGCTCACGGTGCCGAACGGCGCCACCGAGGCCGGCAGCAGGAAGATGCCGCCGCCGATGATGTTGCCCATGACCAGGGCGGTGGCCACCGGGAGGCCGAAGCGCCGGGCGTGCCGGTTCCCGTCGCCGTTCCCCGCGTCCTGCCCCGGCGCCGCGGAGCGGGGGGCCGAGGGGGCGTCGTCGCGCCGCGGGGCGGAGGTGCGGGCAGGGGAGGAGGAGGTCCGGGTGGGGAGCATGGGTGGTGCGCCTCTCGTCGTGCAGACGCCCGGGATCGCCGGGCGTGCCGACCATGATTGGGTACGAGAGGAGATGGCGCAAAATCGCTCGATTTTGTCCGCTTGGACCCCTGGGCGCGCGACAAGTCTTACGCCGCAGGGGTCCTCGGACCGAAGGATTCCGGTCGCCCTCTTACGGGCCGGGCGGGGCGGGTCAGGCGCCCAGCTTGCCGATGGAGTCGCTCAGGGACGCCGCCGTCCGGGTCAGGTCCGCCTCGTCCGGCGACGTGCCGCCCAGCCGCTCCACGAGCTCCCCGCGGGTGACCACGACCGCCGCCCCGCGGAACGCCCCGTCGCCCTCGAGGGCGGCGCCGTCGACCACCTGTGCCGTTCCCTCGAGCAGGACCAGGGAGGCGTCGTCCGACGGCCTGTCCAGCAGCTCCTTCACCAGCGTCTCGTCGATCACCATGTGTGTCTTCCCTCCGGCTCGCCGCTGTGTGCGCCGGTGCGGGTACCCGCGCTCGGGCGGCTCAGGCGGGCTTGCGCCAGACGGAGACGTGCTTCTCGGAGTCGTTGGTGAAGGGGGAGCCGTCCCAGTCCGCGACACGCTGCTCCAGCTCGAGTCCCGCGATGCGGGCCATCAGGTCGAGCTCCGCCGGCGACGCGTACCGGTGGCGGGAGTTGCCCCGCCGGTAGCGGCCGTCCTCCTCCAGGACGAAGTGGTGGGAGACGAGGAGCTGGTCGGTCATGTCGATCGTGTCGAAGCCGAGGTGCCGCTCGGAGACGTCGAAGGGGACGGCGGTCTGTCCCGGTGGCATCCGCCGCAGGGGAAGGACGCCCAGCTCGACGACGAAGCGGCCGCCGGGGGCCAGGTGCCGGGCGGCGTTGCGGAAGCACTCGACCTGCTCGTCCTGGGTGAGCAGGTTGGAGATCGTGTTGTAGACCAGGTACACGAGGGTGAAGCTGCCGGGCACGACCGTGGTGGCCATGTCGCCGACGACGACCGGCAGGGTCTCCTCGTCGACCTTGCCGCGCAGCACGGCGGTCATGGGTTCGGACAGTTCGATACCGGTCACGGGCACGCCCCGCTCCCGCAGCGGAACACCGACCCGGCCGGTGCCGATGGCGAACTCCAGGGCGGGGCCGTCGCCGGCCAGTCGGGCGAGGAAGTCGACGGTGGGGCCGAGCACTTCGGGGGAGACCATGACCGTCTCACCCGCGTCGTAGCGCTCGGCCATTTCCTTGGACCAGATTTCGCTGCTTGTCACGAGCGGACAGTGTGCTGATCCGCCGGTCGGATGTCGAAGCCTTTTCGGGCACGCCGTCAGGCCGCGCCCAGGCCGCCCACGAAGGCGGCGAGCACGGCGAGGTCCCCGCCGGTGAGGCCGCGGCGGGGGTCGACGCGGTGGAGCAGCGCGGGCGCCGGGTGGACGCCCTCCACCCAGAGCCTGTCCACCGGGCCGATCTCGTCGTCCACCCACAGGAACGGGCGGTCCCCGGCCCAGGCCGCCAGGGCGGGGGTCTTCCAGTGCAGGCCGCGCGGTGTGCCCGGCGGGCCCGTGCCGTCCGGGTCCTCCGGCCACCGCACCACCGGCAGGGCGGGGAGGCCCAGGCGGGGGGCGACGACCTCGTTGGCCTCGTCCTGCCAGGTGGTGGCCCACACCAGGTCGCACCCGAGGGAGAGCAGGCGGGGGCCGAGGCCGGCGTCGAGGCGGGGAAGCAGGGGGTTGTCCGCGTCGGCGCTCGAGGGCGCGGGACGGGCGCCGCCGAACGGGAGCAACGGGCCGTCGACGTCGAGGAACAGGACCGGAACGGGCCGGGTCACCGGGGTGTCACCGGCCGGGTCCGCGGCACCGGGCGGCGCGTCAGGGACACGTCGACCGGGTTCCCGGGAGGCCGCACGGCGCCTCGGCGTCCATGGCGTCCATGGCATTCACGGCGTTCATGGGGGAGAGGTTACGCGGGGCGGGAGGAGACCAGGACGCCGATCTTGTCGATGCGGTGCTCGGGGTTGCCGTTGCCGTCCCGCCAGAAGTTGCCCGCCGCGTCGTCCTCGGGCGTCGCACAGGTCGAGACGGTGATCATGGCCCGGGTCGCCTCGCGGCCCGGATGCCCCGGCACCTCGGCGCGCTGCTCGGCCAGCGAGCGCCCCGAGCGGAAGGAGGTCGTGCGGGTCTCGGTGATCCGGTACTCGTGGACCGTGCCGCCCGACGTGACCAGGACCCGGTCGCCCACGTCCAGGGAGGGCAGGTCCCGCAGCGGGCCGCCGGCCGAGAGCCGGTGGGCGGTGACCAGGTGGTTGCCGATCTCGCCGGGGCCGACGCCACCGTCCGGCCCGTACGGGCTGGCCGCGTGCCCCCGGTCCTGGATGCGGGTGCCGGGCCGGTCGTCCGTCGTCCCCTCGTACCGCACCACCCGCAGGTCGTCGAGGCCGAGCGCGGGAATGCTCAGGCGTGCCTCCCGCGTGTGCGGATCGGGGCGGGTCGGAGGGTGCTCGGCCGGGGACCGGGCCGCCCGGGCCTGCTCCGCCCCTGCCGGGGAGGCCGAGGCGGTCGCCAGCGCGGTGGCCGCCACGGCCGGGGCGGGCGGGCGCGCGTCGCGGCGGTCGCCGGCCGCGCCGGTGGCGCAGCCGACGGTCAGGGAGGCGGCGGCGACCCCGGCCAGCACGGCCGAGGCTGCGGATGCGGGGCGGGAACGGGCCATGGCACTCGTGGGGGACGAGGGGCGGCCGGCGCCCCGGAGTGGAGTGCGCGCCACCGCGGGATGGGACCGCACCTTTCCTCCCCAGGAACATCGGACGCCGCCGCGGTGTTCCCGGAGCCGGCCGTCGTGGGTCCCGAGCGGCCCCCCCCGCGGCGGAGACGGCCGGGGCGGCCGGGCGGTCACGCGCCGGTGCTCAGGCGGCCAGGCGGCGACGGGTCTCGTCGAACGTCGGGCAGCCCGCGGCGCCCCGGTTGTACGGGAGCCTGCCCAGGACGGCGGCCATCCCGCAGGTGTTGGACACCCCCGAGAAGACCAGGCCCGCGCTGATCGCGCCGGAGAGCCAGTGGGCCGGCGGCCAGGCCAGGCCGACGAGGAAGCCCAGGAGCACCAGGGAACCCGCCACGAGCCGCACCTGGCGGTCCATGGGCCACACGGAACGGGCGCCGGCCGGACGCTCCAGCGGGTGACCGGCGGCCTGCCAGGCGGCGGTGCCACCCTCCAGGGTGGCGGCCCGTATGCCCAGCGAGGCCAGCTGGGCGCAGCCGTTGGCGGAGCGGGCGCCCGAGGCGCACACCACCAGCAGCGGACCCCGGTCCGCGGCCGCGCGCAGGGTGTCCGCCGCCTCCCTCACCCGGTCCAGCGGGACGTTGTGGGCGCCGGGCAGGTGACCGCCCGCGTACTCGCCGGGCGTGCGGACGTCGATGATCGTGAAGTCGTCCGCACGCGCGGCCGCCTCGGCCGTGGTCAGGGTGGTGAAGGTGCTCACGCGACAATGCCTTTCAGTGGGTGCTCGTCCGAGGGTAGGATACCCACGGGGGTATCAAGAGGAGGATGTGTGCAACTCGACATGAGCGCCGAGGAGCTCAAGTCGGCACTGAACCGACTGCGGCGCGCCCAGGGTCAGCTGGCCGGCGTCATCAAGATGCTGGAGGAGGGCCGCGACTGCGAGGACGTCGTCACGCAGCTCTCCGCCGTCTCCAAGGCACTGGACCGGGCCGGTTTCTCGATCATCGCGACGGGGCTCCAGCAGTGCATGACCAGTGAGGACCCGGAAATCCGCGACTCGGCACAGATGCGGGCGCGACTGGAGAAGCTCTTCCTGTCGCTGGCCTGACCCGCCGCCTCCCGCCCGGCCGCCTCCGGCCGTGGGGGCAGCCTCCGGCCGCGGGGCCCCGTCCCGCCGGGTCCGGGCAGCCGGGCCCGGCAGGAGGTCCGTCCTCGCGGCGGGGGACAATGGCGTGCGCAGCGCCCTCCGGCCGCCCGGCCGCGCCCGGGACGCCGCCGGAACCGTAGGGAGAGCCACGCATGAGCCGAAAGCCCGTCGCCGACGACAGGCAGGCGGACGGCAGGCGGGCCGGGTCGCACCCCGACTCGCCCCACGACCGGCACGAGGTCCTGCGGGCCGTCGCCGCACGCACCCGCGACGGCAGCCGTCCCGGCGCCCGCCACGACGACCTGCGGCTCGCCCTGGTGATCGAGGGCGGCGGCATGCGCGGCACCTTCTCCGCGGGCATGGCGCTCGCCCTCCACGACGCCGGTCTGGTCGGCGCCTTCGACGCCGTGTACGGCTCCTCGGCGGGCGCCATCACCGGCGCCTGGCTGCTCAGCGGCGCCCCGGAGCAGCTCAACGGCTGGGCCGAACCCGAGTACGCCAACACCATGATCCGCCCGTCGAACCTCTGGCGCGGCCGGCCGGTGGTCGACGTCCGGACACTGGTCGAGCACCTCTACGCCGAGGTGGCGCGGATGGACTTCCAGGCGGTGCTCTCCCACCCCGTCGAGTACCACCCGCTGGCCACCGACGCGCACACCGGCCTCTCCACGGACCTGCGCCCCTTCCTCGCCGGCCCGGCGGAACTGCGCCTGGCCCTGCGGGCGAGCGCCGCGCTGCCCTTCCTCGCCGGACCGGCCGTCGAGCTGGGCGGACGGCACTACTACGACGCCGGTCTCGCGGAGTCCGTGCCCTACCGCACCGCCCTGGCCCAGGGGGCGACCCACGTCCTCGTGCTGCGCTCCCGGCCGGCTCCCAAGGACCTGCTGCCCGCGCCCGCGGCCGACGGGGCGGTCCGCCCGTCGTACGGCTCCCGCCTGGTCGCCGCCACCGCGCTGCGCCGCTACCCGAAGGCGCTGCACGACAGCTACTTCGCCCGGGCGCACCGCCTGCGGGAGGACGAGGCGTTGCTCTCCGAGTACGACCGCGGCGGCCTGCCCGGCCGGGACGGCACGGCGGTGATGTCGGTCCGTCCGGCGCTGGACTCGCCGAAGGTGGGACGGCTCACCCGCGACGGCAGGCTGCTCAAGGCGGCGCTGGAGTCCGGCCGTGCCGCGGTCGAGCGGGTCCTGCAGCCCTCCGGAGCCTGACCCCGGCGGCGGCCGCGAGCCGCCGGGCGGCCGACGTCGGTCACGCACGGAGGTCTTCCCCACGCCCGACCGGGGTACTCCGGGCCGGGAACCGGGGAGGGCGACCTCCCGCAGCCCGGCCAGGAACACGGTGGTCCCCATGCACCCGTCGTCGGACGACAGCGACGCCCTCGACCTGCACTTCATCGGCAACGCGACCCTGCTGCTCCGCTACCGCGGGCTCACGCTGCTCACCGACCCCAACTTCCTCCACCGCGGCGAGCACGCCTACCTCGGCTACGGCCTGCTCAGCCGCCGTCTCACCGAGCCCGCCCTGGGCCTCGGCGACCTGCCCGAGCTGGACGCCGTGCTGCTGTCCCACCTGCACGGGGACCACTGGGACCGCCGCGCCCGCCGTCACCTCCCGCGGTCCCTCCCGGTGGTCACCACGCCGCACGCGTCCCGCCGTCTGCAGGGCGTGCACGGCTTCCACCGGGCGGTCGGGCTGCGCACCTGGGAGGAGTACGTCGTGCGGCGGGGCGACGCCCAGGTCCGGGTGACGGCCGCGCCGGGGCGGCACGCCGGTCACCCGCTGCTGCGCGGACTGCTGCCGCCGGTGATGGGCAGCCTGCTCGAGTTCGGCCCCCTCACCGGCCCGCCCCGGCTGCGGCTGTACATCTCCGGCGACACGCTGATGTACCCCGGGCTCGCGGAGATCGCCCGCCGCTTCCCCGGACCCGACCTCGCCGTGCTGCACCTGGGCGGCACCACCCTGCCGGGCGGTCTGCTGGTCACCATGGACGGCGAACAGGGCGCCGAACTCGCGCGGCTCGTCGACCCGCGTGCCGTCCTGCCGGTCCACTACGGCGACTACACGGTGATGCGCTCGCCGCTCACCGCCTTCCTGGCCGAGGCGGAACGCGCGGGTCTCGCCGACCGGGTCGTGCACTGCCGCCACGGGCAGCGCGCCCTGGTCGAGCCGGGCGGCGGGACCCGGGTGGTGGACGGGCCGAGCGGGTGAGCTGCCCGTTTGACCGGCCGTCCCCCGTGAAACCCGCCCCACGTCCGCATTTCGACGCACTTCGGGAGGACCATCATGGCCACGGGTGAAACCGGCTTCAGCGATGTCGTCTTCGACTTGATCTCCGTGCAGTACCACTCCCTCAAGGCCGGACACGACTACGGGCAGTACGTACGCGACGCGGAGAACGCCGGGAAGACCGAGATCGCCGAGTTCTTCCGCACGGTGATGGCACAGGACTCCGACCGGGCGGCCAAGTGCCACCAGTTCCTCAAGGAGCTGTCCGGGACCGAGGCCGCGGGTCCCGGGGCGGGATGACACGGAGGCCGAGCACTCGCCTCGGCCGGGGAGCGGCGGGCGGGCGCGGTCGCGTCCGCCCGCCGCTCCGTGCGTGCCGGCGGGACCCGTACGGACCGGAGCCGTGCGGACCGGAGCCGTGCCGACCGGATTCGTGCGCAGGGGCCCGCGTGGACCGGCGGTGAACACGTTGCGTGACGTCCGGGCCGTGGGGTGGCTGAGGTGACAGGGGCGCGGGTGTAGGTCAGGTGTGCGAACTGTCCTGCGGGAGAGGGTTGTCGAGGTTCGGACTTGCCCAACTGCCCGGCGATAGGTGCGACGGCGTGACTACTGTGAGTGTCCGCCGCGCCGGGGTGCGCGCGTCGCCCGCACGAGTGCCCCCGGTCCCTGACGCACCGCCCAGCACGAGGACGTCGATGTCTCACCTCCGCGCACCGGCCGACCGCAGATCGCCGCAGCAGCGACGGCAACTCCCGCCCCTGGGGACACAGTTGTCCCGCATCGCGGTGCTGCCGCCCGTGGCCGTGGCGCTCGGGGGCGGTGCGGCCGTGCTGTTCGTGCTCCGCACCGCCGGCACCCCTGCCGGGCCTGCCCTGTGGGCCGTACTGGCCGGGGCGCTGGCGCTCGCGGTGGTGGCGGTGGCCGCCGCGGCCGTCGCCGCGCGCCGGGCCGCGCACTCGGTGGCCGTACGCGTCGAGGAGATCCGTCGCCGGGTCGCCGAGCAGACGGAGGAACGGCGGGCGGCCGCAGGGGAGTCGGCGACCTTCGAGGCCCCGGACGCGGCAGAGGACCAGGCTTGTGCCTCGGGACCGGGCGGTCCGGCCGCCGACGCGTTCGGCAGGCTGGCCGACGATCTCGAGCGGGCCCACCGCGAGTCGCTGGAGACCCTGTCGCGGCGCGCGTCGGAGACCCCCGAGGAGGCGGCGACGGTGGGCGGGGGCGACCGGGGCGCCGGGGTCGAGCACCGCATCGAGGTGTTCGTGAACGTCGCCCGGCGGCTGCAGTCACTGGCCCACCGGGAGATCGCCGTCCTCGACGAGCTGGAGCGGGAGATCGAGGATCCCGACCTGCTCAAGGGCCTCTTCCACGTCGACCATCTGGCCACCCGGGTGCGGCGGCACGCCGAGAACCTGGCCGTCCTGGGCGGCGCGGTCTCCCGCCGGCAGTGGAGCGAGCCCGTCGCGCTCGAGGAGGTGCTGCGCTCCGCCGTCGCCGAGGTCGAGCAGTACGCGCGGGTGCGGGTCGTTCCGCCGGTGGACGGCACGCTGCGGGGGCACGCCGTCGCGGACGTGATCCACCTGCTCGCCGAACTGGTCGAGAACGCGACGGTGTTCTCGCCGCCGCACACCCAGGTGGCGATCCGCGCCGACGCGGTCGCGGTCGGCCTGGCGGTGGAGGTGGAGGACCGCGGCCTCGGGATGCCCTCCGAGGAACAGGAGCGGATGAACGCGCTGCTGGCCGACCCCGCCACGGTCGACGTCGCCGGCCTCCTGGCGGACGGGCGGATCGGACTGTATGTGGTGTCCCAGCTGGCCCGCAGGCACGGCGTCCGGGTCCGGCTCGGCAGCAACATCTACGGCGGCGTGCAGGCGGTGCTGGTGCTGCCGCAGGAACTGCTGGGGCCCCTGCCGGTGGAACCGTCCCCGGCCGCCGAGGACGCCCCGGTGAACCCGCCCACGGCGGGCGGCCCGGCCGGCACGGGGGAGCGGCGGCTCCCCGGCCCGGCGTCCCACCACGGGGAACGGCCCGGCGCCGACGCCGACGCGGAGGGGCCCGGATCCACGCCTGGGCTGGTCGCCCCCGTGTCGCACGGGACCCTGCCGGAGGCCGCGGACGCCGCGTGGTCCGGCCCGGTACCGGGCGGATCCGGCCCGGGCGTGGACGGCCCAGGAGAGGGCGGCCAGTCGCCCGTCGTCATGCCGGGGCCGGGGCCGGGGCCGGAGCCCTTGCCCGACGAGACGGTGCTGTTCTCTCCCGCCCAGGCCGCGGACCCCGCGCTCCGCGAGAACGCGGACCGGCGTCCCTCACCGGGGAACGCCTCGGCCGTCGAGCGGGCGGGGGCCCACGCCGGGGGACCCGAGCCGGGACCGTATCGGCCGGTGACCGCGCAGGATTCCTCCGCCGGCCTGCCGTTCCGGGGGGAGGCACGGGGCGACGGTGCGTACCAGGCGGACGGGCCGTGGGGCCGGACCCCCGACGCGGGTGGCAGGGCCGCCGACCCGCTCGCGCCGGCCGAGCACGCCCCTTTCGCGGCACCGGACGACTTCGCCGCCGAGTCCCCGACGCCGCCGCCCGCGCCCGACCCGTGGCGCTCCCTCGGAGACGCCCCGGCGGACCGTCCCGCTGCCGCTCCCAGCAGTCCGGCGACCACGCAGTACGAGGGTGGGGCGGGACACCTGGACCGGAGAACCGCGTGGCCGGAGCCGCAGCCGGAGCCGTCTCCCGAGCCCACGGCATCTGCCGAGGCGCTCGTCCGAGGGCCCGGCCGGAACGACGTGGCCGGGCGGCCGGGTGACGAGGACGCCTGGCCCGGGGCGCTCGGGACGGCCCGGACGGCCCCGCAAGGCCCGGGCGAGGACTCCCCGGCGCAGTCGGGCCGGCCCGACCCCGGCGCCCTGCCCGAGGCGTGGCGGCAGGCGACGCGCCCCGCCGAGGAGACGCCGCCGCTGCCGTCGCCTCGGCACGACGAGCACGTCGCCCCGCACGCCGGACCCCGGGCGTCGCTTCCCGTGCGGGAGCGGGACGGCCGGGCGACACCCGCGGGCGCGCTGCCCGGGATGCGGTCCGCCGCCCCGGCCGGTGGCCCCACCGGACCCCGAGTACCGCCCGCGCAGGAGCCCGTCGCCGGCCCGCCCCCGCTGCCCCGCCGCCGCGCGCAGTCGCACCTCGCCCCGCAGTTGCGGTCCCGTCCGACTCCCCGCCCCGAGGCCGACGCCGTCCAGGAGGAGACCGGACACGACCCCCAGCTGATGGCCGCCTTCCGGCGCGGTGTCGGACTGGCCGAGGCCCACGACACGCCGTTCCCCGGCGCGGAGGCCCACGCGGAGACGGGTCAAGGCGCCGAAACCGCCGGGACCGCCGGGACCGCCGAAACCACCGCCACCGGCGGCCGGGGCAACCCCGCCGACCTCTGACCGTCTCCCGCCGGCCCCGGACGGCCAGTGCTCGGCACCGCCGGCCCTCAGCCGCCACACCCCGCGCCGTCCCCCAGCCCCCAAACCGCCCTCCCCCCAGCCTTCTAGGAGTCGACCCACCATGGCCCCGGACACGCATACCGCGCACACCGACACCTGTACCGACCGCGCCGCCGACCTCGACTGGCTGCTGGCCGGCCTCGTTCGGCGCGTGCCGCACACCCGGAGCGCCGTGCTCCTCTCCTGCGACGGCCTGGTCCGGTCCGCGTACGGTCACGGGCTGGACCAGGAGGGCGCCGATCACATGGCCGCCCTCGCCTCGGGCCTGCACTCCCTCGGGCGCAGCGCCGGGCTCACGTTCGACGACGGCGGCGACGTCCGCCAGGTGGTCGTCGAGCTGACGTCCGCCCTGCTGTTCGTCACCACCGCCGGCTCCGGCACCTGTCTCGCGGTGCTGGCCGACAGCGCCACCGACGCCGCCGTCCTGGGCTACGAGATGGCCATGCTCGTCAAGAGCGTGCGCCCCTACCTCGTGACGGCCCCCCGGCACGCCGCCGTCCGTCCGCCCGCCCCGCAGGCCGCCGCGGCCGGGGCCGCGCCCGAGCCCGCGGTGACCCGGCGTTGATCACGGCGGCGGCCGACGACGGCCCCTGGCTCGACGAGCAGGCGGGCCGGCTCGTGCGGCCCTACACGGTGAGCAACGGCCGCACCCGGCCCACCGCCGACCTCGACCTGCTGACCCACGTGACGGCGACCGGGCATCCGGCCACCGGCCATCCCGGCCCCGAGCACGGCCGAGCCCTGAAGCTCGCCCGGACCCCGGTGACCGTCGCCGAGCTCGCGGCCCGGCTCGGGCTGCCGGTGGGCGTCGCCAAGGTGGTGGTCTCCGACCTCGTCGAGACCGGACTGCTCCTCGCCGAGGCGCCGTCCTTCCGGCACACCCCGGCGGACCCCGCCGTGCTGCGGCACGTCCGGAACGAGCTGCGGCGACGCCTCTAGTGCGGACCCCGCGGGGCGGCAGCGCGGAACACCCGGACGGCGTCTGAAGGAATCCTGAGGCCGAGGTTAAGAAAACCTCGATGGACCCGGACACCTCCGGTGCGGCATGTTCTAGAGGTAACCCAACCTCTTCCCCGCGCCCGGGCTGCTTCGCCATGCCCGGGCGCGGGAACGCACGCACAGGAGCCGCATCGGTGAAGGCGCTGGTCAAGGAGAAGGCGGAGCCGGGTCTGTGGCTCACGGACGTCCCGGAGCCCACGATCGGCCCCGGCGACGTGCTGATCAAGGTGCTGCGCACCGGCATCTGCGGCACCGACCTGCACATCCGCGCCTGGGACGGCTGGGCCCAGCAGGCCATCACCACGCCGCTGGTCATCGGCCACGAGTTCGTCGGCGAGGTCGTCGAGACCGGCCGTGACGTCGCCGAGATCAAGCCCGGCGACCGGGTCAGCGGCGAGGGTCACCTGGTCTGCGGCCGCTGCCGCAACTGCCTGGCCGGGCGCCGCCACCTGTGCCGCGCCACCGTGGGCCTCGGCGTCGGCCGCGACGGCGCGTTCGCCGAGTACGTCGCGCTGCCCGCGGCCAACGTCTGGGTGCACCGCGTCCCCGTCGACCTCGACGTCGCCGCGATCTTCGACCCGTTCGGCAACGCCGTGCACACCGCGCTGTCGTTCCCGCTGGTCAACGAGGACGTCCTGATCACGGGCGCCGGCCCGATCGGCCTGATGGCCGCCGCCGTCGCCAAGCACGCCGGCGCGCGCAACGTCGTCGTCACCGACGTCAGCGACGAGCGCCTGGACCTGGCCCGGAAGGTCGGCGCCGACCTCGCCCTCAACGTGGCGCGGACGACGATCGCCGACGGCCAGCGCGAACTGGGCCTGCGCGAGGGCTTCGACATCGGCCTGGAGATGTCCGGCCAGGCCGCCGCGATGCGCGAGATGATCGCCAACATGACGCACGGCGGCCGGATCGCCATGCTCGGCCTGCCCTCCGAGGAGTTCCCGGTCGACTGGTCCCGGATCGTCACCTCCATGCTGACCGTCAAGGGCATCTACGGCCGCGAGATGTTCGAGACCTGGTACGCCATGTCCGTGCTCCTGGAGAACGGTCTCGACCTCGCCCCGGTCATCACCGGCCGCTACGACCACCGCGACTTCGAGGCGGCCTTCGCCGACGCCGCCGCCGGCAAGGGCGGCAAGGTCATCCTCGACTGGACCGTCTGACCCGCGGCCCCGGCCCGCCCGCCGCCCCGCACCCACCCCTGGAGCCTGGAGCCCAAGATGTTCGACTCCGTGCGCGACGACATCCGCGCCACCCTCGACGAGATCCGCGCCGCCGGCCTGCACAAGCCCGAGCGCGTCATCGACACCCCGCAGTCCGCCAAGGTCAACGTCACCGCCGGCGGCCGCCCGGGCGAGGTGCTCAACTTCTGCGCCAACAACTACCTCGGCCTCGCCGACCACCCCGAGATCGTCGCCGCCGGGCACGCGGCGCTCGACCGCTGGGGCTACGGCATGGCCTCGGTCCGCTTCATCTGCGGCACCCAGGAGGTGCACAAGGAGCTCGAGGCACGCGTCTCCGCGTTCCTCGGGCAGGAGGACACCATCCTCTACTCCTCCTGCTTCGACGCCAACGGAGGCGTCTTCGAGACGCTGCTCGGGGCCGAGGACGCGGTGATCTCCGACGCCCTCAACCACGCCTCGATCATCGACGGCATCCGCCTGTCCAAGGCGCAGCGATTCCGCTACGCCAACCGCGACATGGCCGACCTGGAGGCCCAGCTCAAGGCCGCCTCCGGCGCGCGCCGGAAGCTGATCGTCACGGACGGCGTCTTCTCCATGGACGGCTACCTCGCCCCGCTCGACGAGATCTGCGACCTGGCCGACCGGTACGACGCCATGGTGATGGTCGACGACTCCCACGCCGTGGGCTTCGTCGGGCCGGGCGGACGCGGCACGCCCGAGCTCTTCGGCGTCATGGACCGTGTCGACGTCCTCACCGGCACCCTCGGCAAGGCGCTGGGCGGCGCCTCCGGCGGCTACGTCGCCGCGCGGGCGGAGATCGTCGCCCTGCTGCGGCAGCGGTCGCGCCCGTACCTGTTCTCGAACACCCTCGCCCCGGTGATCGCGGCGGCCTCGCTGAAGGTCCTGGACCTGCTGGAGTCCGCCGGCGAGCTGCGGACCCGCCTGGCGCGCAACACCGAGCTGTTCCGCCGCCGGATGACCGAGGAGGGCTTCGACGTCCTCCCCGGCGAGCACGCCATCGCACCCGTGATGTTCGGTGACGCCTCGGTCGCCGGCCGGATGGCCGAGCTGCTGCTGGAGCGCGGCGTCTACGTGATCGGCTTCTCCTACCCGGTCGTCCCGCAGGGGCAGGCCCGGATCCGGGTGCAGCTGTCGGCGGCCCACTCCACCGAGGACGTGGAGACCGCGATCGCCGCGTTCGTCTCCGCCCGCGCCGAGCTGGAGGGCTGAGACGCCCCCGCCCCGGGCCTCAGGCGGCCCGGGGCGGGCGCGCGTCCGGTGCCGGGTGCGATGCCGGGCGCGGGGCCGGGACACCCGCCGTGAGCTGAGACAATGGCAGCGTGATCGAAGCGCGGCGGCTGCACATCCTGCGGGCGGTGGCGGACCACCGGACGGTGACCGCGGCCGCGGCCGCGCTGTACCTCACCCCCTCCGCGGTCTCCCAGCAGCTCACCGCGCTCGAGCAGGAGACCGGGCACCGCCTGGTGGAGCGCGGGGCCCGCGGGGTACGGCTCACCCCGGCCGGCGAGATCCTGCTCGGGCACACCAACGCGGTGCTCGCGCAGCTGGAGCGGGCCGAGGCCGAGCTGGCCGCCTACGGTTCCGGAGAGGCCGGCACCGTCACCGTGGCCGCCTTCGCCACCGGCATCGGGCTGGTCGTCGCACCCGCGCTGGCGGCCCTGGCCAACAGCCGCCCGGGCATACGGGTGCGGGTACGGGACGCCGAGGGCGACGCCAGCCTGCCGATGGTCCTCGACCGGCAGGTGGACGTGGCGGTCGCCGTCGAGTACCGCGGCGCCCCGGCGGCCGGGGACGCCCGCCTCACCCACGTGCCGCTGTACGCCGAGCCCTTCGACGCGGTCGTGCCGACCGCCCACCGTCTCGCCGAGGCCGGCCGGGTCCCGCTGGCGGAGCTCGCCAAGGACCCGTGGATCGGCCCCTACCCGGGCAACCCCTGCCACGACGTGGTGGTCCTGGCCTGCGAGAGCGCCGGTTTCCAGCCGGACTTCGACCACTCCTCCGACGACTTCCGGGCCGTCGTCGCCCTCGCCTCCGCCGGCGCCGGAGTCGCTCTGGTGCCCCGGTCCGCCCTGCGCGGCACGGACCTCGCCGGCGTCACGGTGCGGCCGGTGGAGGGCGTGGCCCCCACCCGCCGGGTCTTCGCCGCCGTGCGCCGGGGCTCCGAGGCGCACCCGCTGATCCGTCCCGTGCTGGACGCGCTGGGCGAGGCGGCGCGCGGAGCCTGGTGACCGTCCGGCGGGCGACGCGCCGTCCGCCCGCCGTTGTCGGTGCCCGCCGCTACCCTGCGGGCATGCCGGACGCGCACGACGTACGCCGAATCGCCCTGTCCCTGCCGGACACCACCGAGAAGACGGCCTGGAGCATGCCCACCTTCCGGGTGGCGGGGAAGATGTTCGCCACCCTGCCGGAGGACGAGTCCTCCTGCGCGGTGCGCTGCCCCAAGGAGGAGCGGGACGAGCTGGTCCTCGCCGAACCCGGGAAGTTCTGGATCGCCGACCACGAGAGCGCCTTCGCCTGGATCCGGGTCCGGCTCGCCGCGCTGGAGGACGAGGGCGAACTCCGCGACATCCTCGCCGACTCCTGGCGCCAGGCCGCCTCCACCGCCCTGCGCGACTCCCATCCGGGGCTCGGGGTACCCGCCGGGGAATGAGCCCGCCCGGCCCGCCGTTGGGACGACGGGCCGGTCCGGCGGCAGGGTGTCATGTTCCTGTCGCCACTGGGTGGTTCCGGGTGGTGGGGACCCGTGACGGACAGCGGGACGTGGTGGCGGGACCAGGGGAGGGGCACCGTGGCGGGACAGGCACTGTGGTCACGGAACTTCACGCTGTTCTTCCTGGCCCGGGCGGTCGCCGCCCTCGGCGACGCCATGCTGCCGGTCGCCCTCGCCGCGGGCCTCCTCCAGCACGGCCACGGCGCGGGGGCGGTGGGCCTGGCGATGGCCTCGACCGCCGGCTCCTTCGCCGCGCTGGTCGTCTTCGGCGGGGTCCTCGCCGACCGGTTCGACGCACGGCGGCTGATGATTGGGGCCGACCTGGTCCGCCTGGTCACCCAGGCCCTGGCCGCCGTGCTGTTCTTCACCGGCCAGGTGGTGCTGTGGCAGATCTGCGTGATCGGCGCCGTCAACGGGGTCGCCGCGGCGGTCTTCCAGCCGGGGGTCGCCGGCACCGTGCCCCGGCTGGCGACCGACGTACAGGGCGCCAACGGGGCGATCGGCACCGCCGAGGCGGGCGCCCAGCTGCTGGGACCCGCCTTCGCGGGCGTCCTGGTGGCCTTCGCCTCGCCCGGCGGCGTCTTCGCCGCCCACGCCGCCACCTACGGGGTCGGCGCCCTGTGCCTCGTCCTGCTGCGGCTGCCCCCGCTCCCGCGCCGGAAGAACGCGGCCGGACGCGTGGTCGCCGCCTTCCTGGCCGATCTGGCGGAAGGCTGGCGCGAGTTCCGCTCCCGCACCTGGATGTGGGGCGTGATCCTCATCTGGTGCCTGATGATGGTCGCCTCCTGGGGCCCGACCATTCCGCTGGTCGCCGCCGAGGTGGTCCGCGAACACGGTGCCGGCTCCTACGGCCTGGTCAACTCCGCCTTCGGCGCCGGCACCGTCATCGGCGGCCTGGTGGCCTTCCGGCTGCGCCCCCGGCGGATGCTGCGCGCGGGCGGCATCGCCATCGCCGCCTTCGCCTGCTTCCCGGCCGCGGTGGGAGCCGGACTGGACGTGCCCGCCATGGCGGCGGGAGCCGTGGTCGCCGGAGCGGGGCGGGCCTTCTGGGCGGTGATGTGGGCGACCAGTGTGCAGACCCAGGTCCCCGCCTCCGTCCTCAACCGGATCCACGCCTACGAGGTCGCCGGGTCGCTGGCCATGGTCCCCGTCGGCCAGAGTCTCGCGGGACCCGCCGCGGAGCTGTTCGGCGCCGGCCAGGTGCTGCTGGCGGCGGGTGCGGCCACCCTGGTCGTCTCCGCCGCCCTGCTGGGGGTCCCGGCCATCCGCAACCTCCCGCGCGCCGACCGGCCCGCCGTGCGCGGCGGTCCGGCCGCCCCGGCGCCCGCGGCGGCGCCCCCGGCCCGCCCCGGAGGACCGCACGAGTAGGACCGGCGCCGACGCCGGGGACGTGTGGGAGAAACCCGCGCGCGACCACCGTCCGGAGTACGGTATGGTTGCCATGCACGTTCGGCCGGGGGAAACCCCAGGTCAGACGGCGAACGGGACGTGGCGCAGCTTGGTAGCGCACTTGACTGGGGGTCAAGGGGTCGCAGGTTCAAATCCTGTCGTCCCGACTCGAAGGAGTCGTCGATCAGGGGCCGGTACCGGAGCAATCCGGTACCGGCCCCTGATCGTTCCCGGTCATGCTCCCGCCGCTGACGGACACCGCGCGGCGGACCTGCCGGTGCAGGCCGGCCGCGCGGTGGATCCGAGCCGGTTCAGGTGGACCACACGACCCTGTTGCCGTTCATGATGACGACCTTGCCGTCCGACCGCAGGACCAGCTTCGCGCCGGGGTTGCCGTGCGTCTTGCTCGCCCAGACCGGCTGGTTGGGGTTGTACACCACGAGGTTGCCGTCCGCCTGGAAGACGGCCCTGTGGTTTTTGCCGAACATCATGGACGCCCAGACGGCCTTGCCGCTCCGGTTGTCGTAGACGACCAGGTTGCCGTCCTGCTGCAGGACCATCCGTATCCGGTTGGTGGTCCAGGCCTGGCCGACCTGCAGTGTGCTGGGCGCCGTGACGGTCTCGGTCGTCCACTCCTGCTTCGTGACCTCCTCCTTCACCTCCTGCTTGTCGCCGCCGGACTCCGCGTCCGACTCCGACTCCGACTCCGGCTTCGGGTCCGACTTCGGCTTCGGCTTCGAGGAGGGCTCGGCCGCTACCGGAGCGGGCTTGACGGGGACCTCGGCCTTCTTCTCCTTTTCCTTCTTCTCCCGGCTCGGAGAGGGACTGGGCTTCTCGGTGACGTAGTCCTGCGGGGCGCTGCCGGTGGGCTCCTCGTCCAGCAGAGTGCCGGAGTCGTTGGCGGCCAGCCCCCGCGCGGCGTCGTGCCTGCCGTCCTTGCCGTTCGCGCCTCCGGCGAGCAGCAGCGGCACGGCCACCAGGACGGCACCCGCGATCGCGGCCGCCGCCAGGACCGGCTTCTTGGGACGCCGGCCGTCCGCGCGCGCGTCAGCCGTCCCGCCCGGCGGCGTCGCCCCGCTGTCGGCCGCCGTCGCGGTGGCGGGCTCCGCCGGTGCCTCCTCCTCGGTCCCGGCGGCGGCCGCACCGGTGTCCGCCCGGGAGGTCCGCGAAGCCGGCTCGCCGGACGTCCCGGGCCCGGCCGCGGCGGGGTCCGTGCCCCCGCTCCCCGCCGGGTCCGTACTCCTGCTCCCGGCCGGGGCCGTGGCCTTGCCCGCGGTGGGCGTGTCCGCCGTCGGCCCGGGGCCGTCCTGCGCCTCGGCGGGGGACGCCTCGGACGGCGCCTCGTTCGTCATCCGTTCCGGACCCGGGAGCGCCTCCGGATCGCCGGCCGGTGCCGGACGCCCCGCCGGGGTCAGCGTGCCGGCGGGCGGTTCGGAGGCGGCGGGCAGCGGTACGGCGACCCGCACACGCGGAGTGGCGTCGGCGCCCGCGGGGTCGGACCCGTTCGCTGCGGGGTGTGGACGAGCCATGCTGTCACTTCTCCTCATTGCTGGGTCGTCGGACGCCGTCGGCCCGTGGGGCCGGGCGCGGCGGTCACGACGGGATGGGGAACAACGGATGCGGGGGCGCGGTGGCGCGGTGCCCGCCGAGCGGTCAACTCCGGTACCACTTCTGGTGGGGCACGCCGACGCACGACCACAGGTGCGCCGGAGTTCCGTCGGCGGTGCGGCCGTCGAGGATGTCCACGCACTTGTCGGCGATCTGGGCCACCAGGTCCCCGGCACCGTTCAGTCGGAACTGCTGGGCCGGGTTGCCACTGCAGTCGGCGACCTGGATCACCGTGCCGTTCTCCTGGGCGCCCCAGGCCACGTCCATGCACCGGCCCTGGGCACGGATGGTGCCGTCCGACCGGAAGGTCCAGCGCTGCCCCGCGGAACCGTCGCAGGACTGCAACGTCAACCGGGTGCCGTCGGCGCCCGCTCCGGCGCTCAGGCACTTCCCCGAGGCCTTGCTCACCAGGGTGTCACCGGCGACGGGAGCGGGGGCCTGCTTGCCGCCCGCGGCGGCCTCGTCCTTCTTCTCCGCCTCCTCGGCGGAGTCGTCGGCCGAAGCGCGTGTGCCCGTGCCGTCCTTCGCGGCCGGCTTCTCTTCCGGCTTGCTCTCCGGCTTGTTCTCCTCCTCCCCGTCCCTGTCCCCGGGCTCGCCCGTGTCCGAGGGGGTGGGCTCGGACGACGGAGACGGCGAAGGAGATTCGGCGGCGTACCGTCCGGAACGCTGCGGCTTCTCCTCCAGGACCGTGCCGTCCACGGGGCCGACAGCCGCCGCCGCGGACCGGTCCCGGGCGTCGGATCCCGACAGCAGGAACGGCACGGAGACGAGTACCGCTCCGGCGATCGCCGCGGCGGCCAGGACGGGCTTCTTCGGGCGCCCGGGCGTCGGGTCCGTCCGCACCGCCGTCCCGCCGTGCGGCGTGACCGAGCCCGACGCCACGTGGGTGGGCCGCTCCCCGGAGAGGGCGACCGCGCCGGCGGCCGGGACGGGCTCCCGGACCGGTGCGCCGGCCGTGACGCCGGCGTCGGGCCGCGTGCCGGAGTCCGCGTCCGCGGCGGGGGACGGTGCGGAAGCGGACTCCGGAGCGCTCTCCGGGTCCGGGGCCTCGGCCGTCGTCCTCCGCTCGCGCGCGTCGGGGCCCGCGCCGGTCCCTGCCCTCGGGCCCGTGCCGGCTACGGCGCCGGTCCTGTCACCCTCCTCGGGTGCCGCGGCGGTGCGCGCGGAGGCCGGTTTCAGCTCCGTCGTGGGAGCGGTGGCCGGGCCGGGCAGCGCGAACGCCTGGCGCACCTTCGGCACCCCGGGCTCCGCCGCGGCCGAGGCCGCAGCGGCGCCCGCGGCCGAGGCCGCACCGGTCGGGTTCGCGCCGTCTGACTGTAAAGACATCGGTCCTGTCTCTCGATCTGGGTCTGGTCCTGGTCCGGTCGGCTCCGCGGGCCGCTCGCCCCGGCAGGGGTACTCCGTTCAGGCGTCCCCGTGGTCGGAGCAGCCCACGGGTCCTGCGCAGCGGGCGGGCCACTCGAACGGCACGGCTGCGGCATCGGGCCGGTCCAGTGCCTCGCCGAGGCGGGCGAGTACGGTCCGGTCCTGGTCGTCCAGTTGTGCCGGGCCGACGGGGGAGGCACGCTGCGTGGCTGGCAGTTCCCGCAGCAGGACGAGGGGCGAGGAGCCCCCGGCCCGTATGTCGAGCACGCGGAACGCCGTGCCGGGCGCGAAGACCACCTCGTCGTACCGGGCGGCGGTGCCCGTAACGTCGGACAACTGCCGCACCCGGCGACCGGTCACCGACCAGATGGCGTACCGGGCGTCCGCGGGGGAGGGGCCACGGCCGTCACCCGGCAGCGCGCTCACCGGCGCGGCGTCGCGCAGCACGGTGCCGGGGACCGGCGTCCTGCCCGGCGTTCCGCCGTCCGGCCCGGCGCCGCGCAGCACCACGCCGCGGAAGGACGGCAGGCGCCGCAGCGCCGAGCCGACGCAGGCGCCGTAGGGCAGCAGCCGCGGGTCGCCGGCGCGCAGGCCCCGGCCGAGTTCCTCGTGGCCGAGCCCGTCGTCCGGCACCCCGGTCCGCAGGTGGAGCAGCAGCGCGATCAGGTCGGCGCGTGCGGCCTCCTGCTCGTGTCCGCGCAGTGCGGGCATGCGGGTGAACAGGCGGGTCACGACGGCCGCCTGACGGTCCCACACCCCGTCGGCGAGTGACCGGAACGCGGCCCGCTCCGCGTGCGTGCTCTGGTGCCCGGGCAGGAAGGGCACCGGAGGCAACGGCTTCGGGGGCGCCTGCGGCGGCTCTGGCATGGTGCCCGCGGCAGGTGGCGTGGGGTCCTTCTCCGCCGGTCGCCCGGGCGGCGTCGAGGGCTCGGCGGGACGGGGAGCGCGCTCGGCGGCTGCCGGTGAGGGGTCGGCCGGGGAGGCGGCTGCCGGGGAAGGGGTGCTGGTGAGGACCGGACGGCTCGGGGGAGCCGGCAGAGGGGCTTCCTCGTCGTGTCCGGTGGCGGTGCGTACGTCGGGGTCCTCCGGAGCCGACGCCGGCTCCGGCTGTGGCGCGCGGTCCGGATGCGGTGCGCGCTCCGGCTGCGGTGCGCGCTCCGGGGCGGCCGAGGGTGAGGGGGAGCGGCGGGCGGAGGGCTGGGAAGGCTCGGCGCCGGTCACTGCCGCGGACCGGCCGGACGGAGCGCGGTGACCGGCGGATGCACCGGCCGCCGCGGCCCCGGTCGCCGTCTCCGGCACCCGGGGAACGAAAGGGGCGGCAGCGTGGGACGTTCCGGGAGCGCCTGGCGCAGTCGCCGTGGAGGGTACGCCGGCCGCCGGGGCCCCGCCGTCGGGCGAGGGCGTCCCCGTCGTGGTGGGCAGGGAACGCGGCGGGGAGGGCGGCGCTGCCTCCGGCGTGGTGACGCGGTCCGTGCCGGTGCCCGTGTCCGCGCCGGTGTCGAAGTCCGGGCGGGTGTCCGCGTTTGCGCCGGTGCTCATGTCCGCGCCGGTACCCAAGTCCGGGCGGGCGTCCGTGTCCGTGTCCGGGCGGCGGTCCGGGGCGGGGGCCGGTCCGGGTGCGGCCGGCGTCTGCTCGGCGCGGGCCCCGAGTGGTGCGGAGACGTTCGTGCTCGTCGGAGCGGGAACGCCGGGGTCCGTCGCGGCGGACTTGCCACCGGACGCGTGCCCGTCGGCGGCAGGCCGCGGGCCAGGAGCTGCCGCTCCCGCCGTGGAGGCCGCATCCGGGGCCGAACCCACCGTCGTTCTCGGACCTGGGCCCACCGCCCCCACAGCGGCAGTGCCCGCCGTACCCGTAGCGGCGTTCGCCGGTCCCGGCCGCGGTGTCCCGGGCGCGGGCGCGGGGCCGGCCGCGGGGCCGTGGGCTGCGCGCCCCGGGCCGTGCGCGGCCGGTGCGGTCCGGCCGAACGACGCGAAACGCAGGCTGCGGACCTGGTGTTCCGCGGCCAGGCGGCGCAGCTCCCGGCCGCCGTCGACGGCGGTCCCGTGCACGTGGACGCGGGTCCGGGCCGACAGGCCGGGCGGCAGTGTGCCGAGCAGTTTCTCCAGCACCGGCCACAGCGACCGGTCGAGCGCCTCGCCGGGACCGCCCACCTCGATCTCGGGGCCCTGGGGATCCACGGGCCGGGCTGCGAAGGGCGGCGGCTCCTTGTCCGTGCCGTTGATCCACAGGCCCGCCCGGGTCGCGGTGACCTGCCACCGGTCGGACAACCGCACCACGCCGCGCCGGGCGTCACCCCGGCCGGGCAACGGCGGGCTCCAGCGCAGCAGTCGGGGTGAGGACGCGCCGGGCGCGCAGATCACGGAGTCGACGAACGGCTGCCAGCGCGGGGCCCCGTCCGCGCCCACGGTCATCGCGCGCACGGTGCCCGCGTCACGGCCGAACGACTCGGCGAGCAGCGGCAGCCCGCTGTAGACGACGACGTCGGCGTCGACCAGTTCGGCGGCGTCCTGCCCGACGCGCAGCACGTCCCGGCGGCCGCCCGGCGCGAACCGCAGGACGGTGCGGGCGGCGGCGGGCAGTGCCGTCACCAGGTCCGCCACGTCACCGGAGGTGACGTCCTCGCCGTCCGGCACCCCGACGACGACGAGCATGCCGTGCCGGTCGACCGGCACCGCGTAGCACAGGTCGCCCGGGCGCGGGGCGCGGGCGCCGGCCGGACGGACGAGCACGCCGGCCGGGATCTGCTCGACGACACAGCCGTCACGGGTGCGCGACGGCAGGGAGCCCGGGGCGGGCTGCCAGCCGGGTGCGGGCTGACGGGGGCCCAGCGGGACGGGCGGCGCGCCGGGGGAGAAGCGCCACCAGCCGCCTTCCGGGCCGCCGTCCGGCTCGCCGTCGGCCGGCACGTCGTGGACGAAGAGCCCGCCGCCCGGCACGCCGAGGACCGTTCCGTCCGGGGCGATCACGTCGATCTCCCAGGCGTCGGCTATCCGGCGGGCGACGGAGGGGCTGCCGGGGCGGTCATCACCCGCGCGGGTCATCGCCAGCCGGATGGTGCCGACGCCGTCGCCGCACAGGGTGTCGATGAGGGCGCCGAGCCGGGCCCAGAGGGCGGCGGCCGTGTTCCCGTCCGCGCTGGCGACGACGGTCACCGTGTCGTCGCCGTCGGCCTCCAGGGCCCGGGTGAGGTCCGCGATGTCGGCGGGCCCCAGCAGTTCGTCGGAGGGCTGCCTGAGCAGCAGAAGCCGGCCGTACTCCTCGACCACGAGACCGGGCCTGGGGGACTCGGCCCGCGGCGTCGGCCGGGCGGTGTCGGACGGGCGTGACGCGGCCCGGCGGCGACCCCAGCGCATCAGCGGTGGCCCCCCTCGGCGCTCGGGGTCGGGAAACAAGTGGCCAGCATCAATTCATACGCCACGAACATAGCAGGTGAAATCCCGGTGACATGTGTGAATGGGTACGGCGAACCGCTGTCGGACCCGTGCAGCGGCTCACCGTAACACCGCGCCAATTTGTTACCGCGCGGTGTTCACCATTCGGCAAGTCCCCTGCACGGCGGGTGATTTGCATGGTCACCCCATGACGCGGACGAATGTGGCGGGAAGTCGCCGCAAGCGCCCGACCGGTGCGGAGCCGACTTCTCCGAATCATACGTGGCCATCCTTTCCGCATGTCACGAAGGCACCTTCGGAACGGAATACCGCACGCCGTCGAAAAGCAGCCGTACGGTGCCGTGCCGGCCGACGCCGAAGGAGCGCGGGCGTCCGTCCGGGGCGACGACGACGATCTCGACGCCGAGGGCGGTGGCGGCCGCGGCGACCGCCCGCTCCCAGGTGCCGTCGGCGGTGTCCGCGCCGCTTCCGCCGGTCCCTTCGCCTCCGTCGCCTCCGTGGCCTCCGTCGGTCCCGGCGCTTCGGGCCAGCAGCCAGCGCAGGTGCTGCGCCGGGGTGAGACCGAGGTCCCGCACCGGCAACGAGCCGCCCAGCAGGATCGCCTGGGCCCGCCGGCCGGAGGTCAGGGTGACGCCCAGGCCGTCCAGGTCGTCGACGGGCACGGACCCGTCCGGGTCGGCGGGCAGCCCGCCGTGCGCATCGAACGCGTCCACCAGGGCGTCCACGAGCGTCAGCCCCTCGCCGGACGCCTGCGCGGGACCGCCGGTGTCCTCACCGGACGGAGGAGGCGGTGCGACGGTACCCGCGGGCGCCGCGTGCACGGCGGCCGCCTCGCGACGGCGCAGTGGGGCCACCCTTTCGGCGACGACCGCGTCGATGCGCGCGCGGCGCGCCTGCCGTGCGGCGTCCGCGGCGTCCCTGGCCGCCTGCTCCACCTCCTGCGGCGTGACCTCGCGCATGCCGGTCACCAGTCGCGCGAACTCCTTCTCGTTGCCGTGTCCGATGCCGACGTTGTGGTGGGTGCGCGCCGCCAGTACGTCGGCCACGTCCCGCTCGCTGCGGAAGTTGGCGGCGGGACCGGTGCGCAGCCGTTCCTGGTGGACGAGGGCGGAGTCCCGTATCTGGTAGGCGCCCGTCTGCTGATTGGGCGTGCCGTGGCTGCCGATGAAGTTCCAGTAGCCGTCCCACGGCAGCGTGAACTCCACCACCACCTCGTCGTCCGAGGCGGCGTTCGCGTTGCTGAACACGCTCGTGTGGGACAGCGACGTCGTGAAGAACTTCCGGTACTCCACACTCCGGTTGTACGCCATCGCCGCCGAGAACCCCGCCCGCGGGTCCCGGGCTCCCAGGAACTGGGCCGCCTCCGCCGCCGACATCTTCCGGTACAGCCGCATCGGCGCCGGGGCCTGACGGTCGATCGGCGTCGGCGACGCGGCCTGCTCCTCCCGGATCCGGACCAGCCGGTCGTGGAACGGCCGCATCTGCTCACGCATCGAGTCGTGGGTGGCGAGGGTGTCGACCAGTAGGTCCTGGTCGTAGGCGAAGACGTAGTAGCCGCTGTCGAAGTCGGCCGCGGAGCCGTCGGTCTCGAAGAACTCCGCGTACGCCTGGAAGTACGCCTCCATCACATCGGCGGTGATCCGCCTCGCGGGGCCCGCCGGCGCGGCATGCAGGTCCGCCGGAGCCCCCGTCTCCCCGTGCGGCTCGGGCTGCGGACCGGGAGGGGCGACGGCGGGTTCCGCCACAGGATCGCTCTCGCCGATGCCGGTCATGAAGTCGCGGAAGGCTTCGTAGACGTTGTTGTCCGCCGTGGTGGCGGTGACGGGGTTGGCGGTGCTGTCGTGCGGGGGCTGGGGGGCGGTTCCGTAGAGCCGTTCGAGGAGGGGCAGGAGGTCGGGTTCGTTCGCGTGGACCCAGGCGGCGCCGTTGTTGCGGGGGCGGCCGGTGGTGGTGTCGTGGCCGTGGTTGGTGCCCAGGTAGGCGTTGCTGAGCTGGGCGAAGTACTCGTACTCGTCGGTGGAGGAGTAGTTGTCGGCGTCGGTGCCCGCAAGGTCGCGGCGGATGCCGTCGGGCCAGGGGGCGTCCGGTCCGGCGGCCAGGCGTTCCTGGAAGACGCGGCTGATGAGGTGGCGGTCGGTGGCGGTGAGGGCGGCGGTGTGGATCAGGTGGGCGATCTCGTGGGTGGCGGAGGAGTAGCCCTCGGGCTGGTGGGGGACGGGTCCGACCGGGGTGGTCTCGCCGAGGAGGTTCTCCTCGGGGACGGCGGCGACGAGTCCGCTCTGCGCGCCGCGCAGGTCGTCCAGGCCGCGGCCGTCGGGCCCGTGCAGCCCGGCGAAGGAGCTGACCGCGCCGAGCGGCACGTCCTGGGGGAGGACCACGACCGAGGCGCCGGAGGTGAGCAGCTGGGCGACAGCGTCCGGGTCCTGCAGCATCCGGGCGACCTGGGCGTAGGCCTCCCAGCGGGCGGAGACCGGGCGCGCCGATTCGCCCGGCACGACGACCAGCAGCCGGGCTCCGAACTGCGCGAACTCCGCCACCGACGACCGCTCCCGCACCGAGGCGACGAACGCCTCCTGACCGGCCAGCCACCGCCGGTGCTCCACGGGCAGCGAGGGCAGCTCCTCCAGCAGCGCGGATACCGGCAGCGCCGACAGGTCCGCCACGAGTGTCTCGGCGTCCTCGGGCCGAACGGACTCCGGCGGGTGTACGGCGGCGTCGGAGGCCGGACCGGCGAACGTGAACCCGTCTGGGACCGGGCCGAACGGTTCCCCGTGAACGCCGGCGGCCTGGTCCAGCTTCCG
Source organism: Streptomyces fragilis (assembly GCF_003112515.1). Lineage (GTDB taxonomy): Bacteria > Actinomycetota > Actinomycetes > Streptomycetales > Streptomycetaceae > Streptomyces > Streptomyces fragilis. Next base: position 1,714,544 of record NZ_BEVZ01000002.1, read on the forward strand.
CTGCAGGTGGGCGTGGCCCGCCCGCCGGCCTTCCTCCCTGAGCAGCTCCTGCATCGCCCGCGCGTCCTGGACGACCTCCTGGGGGGAGACCTGGCGGATGCCGGTGAGGAGGCGGCCGAAGTCGCGGGCGTTGCCGTGGCCGATGCCGATGTTGTGGTGGGTGTGCCCGGTGAGGACGGCGTCGACGTCTTCCTGGGTCTCGAAGTTCGCGGAGTCGCCGAGACGCAGCTGTTCCTGGTGCAGGAGCGCGGAGTCGCGGATCTTGTAGGCGCCCGGCTTCTGGTTGGGGGTGCCGTACCTGGTGGCGAAGTCCCAGTAGCCCCTCCAGGGCAGCGTGAACTCCAGCACCACGTCCTGCTCGCTGGTCGAGAGGGAGTTGTGGAAGACGTTGGTGTGGGACAGCGAAGTGGTGAACCACTTCCGGTGCTCGTCACTGCGGTTGTACGCCATCGCCGCGTTGAGGCCCGCGGTGGGGGCCTTGCCCAGGAACTGCGCCGCCTCGGCCGCCGACATCTTCCGGTACAGCCGCATCGGCTCGCCGTCCCGGTGCGCGATGGGCGTCGCCTCCGCCGCGCGGTCCTCCTCCACGCCCAGGAGCTCGGCGTGGAACTTCTCCATGGCCGGCAACAGACGGCTGTCCGTGGCCAGTTCCCGGGTGACGATGTTCTGCTCGTCGACGAAGGTGTAGTAGACGCTGGCGAAGTCGGACGCCGTCCGCGCGGGGGAGAAGAAGTGGTCCACGTAGGCCCGGCGGAACGCCGCCGAGACCTCCGGGGTGAACCGCGACGCCGGTCCGGTGGGCGCGGCCGGCGTGGGAGCGGCGTGCACGGTGGCTGCCTCACGTTCCCGCAGTGGTGCGACCCGCTCGGTGATCAGGGCGTCGATCGCGGGGCGACGCGCCTCACGGGCCGCGGCCACCGCGGCCTCGGCATCCCGCACGACCTCCTGCGGGGAGACCTGGCGGATGCCGGTGAGGAGGCGGCCGAAGTCGCGGGCGTTGCCGTGGCCGATCCCGATGTTGTGGTGGGTGTGCCCGGTGAGGACGGCGTCGACGTCTTCCTGGGTCTCGAAGTTCGCGGAGTCGCCGAGGCGCAGCTGTTCCTGGTGCAGGAGCGCGGAGTCGCGGATCTTGTAGGCGCCCGGCTTCTGGTTGGGGGTGCCGTACCTGGCGGCGAAGTCCCAGTAGCCCCTCCAGGGCAGCGTGAACTCCAGCACGACCTCCTCGTCGGAGGCGGCGTTCTGATTGTGGAAGACGTTGGTGTGGGACAGCGAGGTGGTGAAGAACTTGCGGTGCTCGTCGCTGCGGTTGTAGGCCATCGCCGCGTTGAGGCCCGCGGTGGGGGCCTTGCCCAGGAACTGCGCCGCCTCGGCCGCGGCCATCTTCCGGTACAGCCGCATCGGCTCGCCGTCCCGGTGCACGATCGGCGTCGCCTCCGCCGCCTGCTCGTTCCGGACGCGGGTCAGCTGGTCGTGGAAGGCGCGCAGCTGGTTCAGCATTGAGGGGTGCGTGGCCAGCTTGGGGACCACGACGTCCTGGCCGTAGGCGAAGACGTAGTAGCCGCTGTCGAAGTGGGCGGCCGAACTGTCCGTCTCGAAGAACTCCGCGTACGCCCTGTAGTAGGCGTCCATGACGTCGGCGGTGACCTGCTTGGCGGGCCCGGGGGGCGCGGCGTGCAGGCCGGACGCCGCGTCGGCGGGGACGAGCGGCGCCGGGGACGGCTGCGCGGACAGTGCCGGGGCGGACTCCTGCCCTTCGCCGATGCCGGTCATGAAGTCGCGGAAGGCTTCGTAAAGGTTGTTGTCGGCGGTGGTGGCGGTGACGGGGTTGGCGGTGCTGTCGTGCGGGGTCTGGGGGTCGGTGCCGTAGAGGCGTTCGAGGAGGGGCAGGAGGGCGGGTTCGTTGGCGCGGACCCAGGGGGCGCCGTTGTTGCGGGGGCGGCCGGTGGTGGTGTCGTGGCCGTGGTTGGTGCCCAGGTAGGCGTTGCTGAGCTGGGCGAAGTACTCGAACTCGTCGGTGGAGGAGTAGTTGTCGGCGTCCGCTCCCGAGAGGTCGCGGCGGATGCCGTCGGGCCAGGGGGCGTCCGGTCCGGCGGCCAGGCGTTCCTGGAAGACGCGGCTGATGAGGTGGCGGTCGGCGTCGGTGAGGGCGGTGGTGTGGATCAGGTGGGCGATCTCGTGGGTGGCGGAGGAGTAGCCCTCGGGCTGGTGGGGGACGGGTCCGACCGGGGTGGTCTCGCCGAGGAGGTTCTCCTCGGGGACGGCGGCGACGAGTCCGCTCTGCGCGCCGCGCAGGTCGTCCAGGCCGCGGCCGTCGGGCCCGTGCAGCCCGGCGAAGGAGCTGACCGCGCCGAGCGGCACGTCCTGGGGGAGGATGACGACCGAGGCACCGGAGGTGAGCAGCTGGGCGACAGCGTCCGGGTCCTGCAGCATCCGGGCGACCTGGGCGTAGGCCTCCCAGCGGGCGGAGACCGGGCGCGCGGACTCGCCCGGCACGACAACCAGCAGCCGGGCTCCGAACTGCGCGAACTCCGCCACCGACGACCGCTCCCGCACCGAGGCGACGAACTCCTCCTGACCGGCCAGCCACCGCCGGTGCTCCGGGCTCAGCCGGGACACCGCCTCCAGCAGTTCGGGGACGGGCAGCGCGGACAGACCGCTCGTCAGCGCCCGGGCCGTGGGCGGCTCGACCGCCTCGGGTACCGGCACCACCGCGTCCGACACCGCACCACCGGGTGCCGCGTCCTCGAGGCCGAACGGCTCACCCTGCACGCCACGGCCCTGCGCCGCCGCCAGCTTCCGGTCCACCAGGTCGGAGGCCAGCTGCCGCAGCTCGGCGCGGACGTCGCCCGCCGCGGCCTCGGCCGCAGCGTCGACCTCGTCGGCCGGCACCACCCGCCGGCCGGTCACCAGCCCGGCGAAGGCCCTCGCGTTGCCGTGGCCGATGCCGATGTTGTGATGCGTGCGTCCCGCCACCACATCCGTGACGTCCTGCGGGTCGTGGAAGTTGGCCGCCGCGCCGGTCCGCAGCCGTTCCTGGTGCACCAGCGCCGAGTCCCGCACCTGGTACGCGCCCGCCTGCTGGTTCGGCGTCCCGTACCGGGCCACGAAACCCCAGTAGCCGTCCCACGGCAGGGTGAACTCCACCACCACCTCGTCGTCCGAGGCGGCGTTCGCGTTGCTGAACACACTCGTGTGCGACAGCGAGGACGTGAAGTACTTCCGGTACTGGTCACTGCGGTTGTACGCCATCGCCGCGCCGATGCCCGACGTCGCCGGCCCGGCCAGCATCTGTTCCGCCTCGCTCCGCGACATCTTCCGGTACAGCCGCATCGGCTCCCCGGGCGCCCGCGTGATCGGCGTCGCCGTGGCCGCGCGCTCCGCCCGGAGGGCCATCAGCTCGTCGTGGAAGCGCTCCATCTGCGGACGCAGCCGGGGGTGCAACGCCAGCTCGGAGGTGATCACGTCCTGCTCGTCGACGAACGCGTAGAACACGCTGTCGAAGTCCTGCGCGTCCTGGCCCGTCCGGAACAGGTGGTCCGCGTACGCCCGGTACAGCCTCGCCGTCACCTCGGGCGTCAGCCGGCCCGACGGAGCGGCGTGCAGCACCCCCGCGCCGGATCCCGTGTCCGGGCCCGCACCCGTGCTGGTCTTCGTGCTCGCGCCGGTCGGTACGGCGAGTTGGTAGTGCTGGTCGTGCAGGCTCAGCACGACGTGCGGGCGCGGTCCGTCCGCCTCGTCGAGGAGGCCCCGGAGCCGGTCGGAGCCGTCACGGCCGTCGGGGGCGCCCGGTGCGAAGCGCTGGAAGGTGCCGTCGTCGCGGACGACGGTCACGTCCACGCCGAAGGTGCGCGCGGCCAGCAGGGGCAGCAGATCGGCGGCGGAGTTGTTCCAGCCGGCCTCGTCCGCGGCGTCGCCGGGGCGCGAGAGCTGGGCGACGGCCAGCTCGGCCCGGGCACGGTCGCCCAGGCTCACGGAGTGCGGCACGACGCCCAGGGCGTCGAACTCGCGGCGGCCAGGCGTGTCGGGCGCGAGGTCCGGTACGGGACCGGTGGCGTCGATCTCGGCGGCGGTGAAGCGGTCGGTGCCGTCCGGGGCGACGGCGGCGAGCAGGTCGGCGTCGCCCGGATCGGCCAGGCGGGCGGCGACCAGGCGGCGCAGCGCGGTCGCGGTCGTGGGGTCGGCCGGGTCGATGCCGTGCCGGAGGAGGACGTCGGGGGCCGTTCTGGCGAGGCCCTCGGCGAGCGCGTGGAAGAAGGCGTCGCCGTCCCGCGGCACGTTGTGCAGGGTGTACGTCACCTGGTCGGGCGAGGTGATGTGGGCGCCGCCGGCGTCCCGGTCGTACCGGGGGAGGGGCGCGCGGGAGACCGCGGCGGACGGTGCGGGCGGTGCCGTGTACGTGACGGGGGGCGGCTCGGGGAGGTCGCCGAGCCGGGCGCGTCCCTCCTCGGTGGCCGCGAGCCGGTGCCAGCGGGTGAGCCGGTCGGCTGCCGTCCGGACCCGGTGCACCTCGGTGGCGGCGTTCTCCGCGGTGGTGCGCAAAGCGTCCAGTTCGGCGCGGCGGGCGTCGAAGGCCGCCTGCGCCGCGTCGAGGCGCCCGGTCGCCGCCTCGAGTGCCGCGCGGGCGTCGGCGTCGGCGCGGGCCGGTCCGGTGAGCCGCCGGCCGGCGGTGGCCTGCCGCGACCGGGCCTCGGCGACCCGCAGGTCCGCCGCCGTGACGAGGCCGGCCGCCGTCCGCCGGGCGCGGACGGGATCGGGAGAGACGTCCGGTGTCCCCGGCGTGGCGTTCCGTTCGGCGGTGGCCAGCAGGTCCGCGGCTGTCGCGTGGGCGCGCCGCGCGGAGTCGGCCCGCAGGTCCGCGGCCTCGAGCAGGGCGGCGGCGTCTCCCCGCGCCGTGCGCAGCTCCTCCTCGGCCAGGCCGACGGTGTCCGCGTCGACCTCGGAGCCCGGCAGTTCCACCAGGCCCCGGAGGTTCGTCAGGGCGTCCTGAGCGGCGCCGGTCATGGCCCGGGCACGGGCGCGGTCCTGCTCCGCGGCGCGCAGGGCGTCGTCCAGGGCGGTGCGGGTCGCCTCGAAGCGGTCGGCGGCGGCCGTCAGGTCACGCGCCGTGGCGCGGGCCGCGCCCGCGTCGGCCTCGGCCCGCAGGACGGCGGCGTCCGCCGCGTCCGCGGCGTCCAGCAGGGGGGCCAGCCGGCGGCCGGCGGCGTCGGCCCTGCTCCGGGCGTCCGTCAGGCCGGCGCGGGCGGCGTCGAGGTCCTCGCGCAGACGGAGGGCCGTGCGGCGCTTCTTCCAGTAGGCCTTGTCGGCGTCGGCCCAGGCCTTGGTCGCCTTGCCGACCGCGTCCCATGCCTGGGAGGCCACGGCGGGGAAGCTGGTGCCGTCGATCAGTCCCAGTTCGCGCGCGACGTCCTCGCGGACCCAGGCCAGCGCGTAGGTGCGGGAGCCGACCGCCTTCGGACCGGGACGGCGTATGCCGAACGTGCCCGCGAGGTACCGCCCGACGCGGGCGTCCTTGATGCCGCGGTGCACCTCGGCGACGCTCAGCCAGTCGGTGGGCACGGCGAACAGGAAGCTGCGGCCCGTCGTCGGCTTGACGTTGACGGACGACAGGTGGTCCTCACCGACGGGGGTGCTGTCGGAGTCGTTGGCGTACGGGCCGGTGCCGGCCGCGCCGATCTGGTTCACCCCGGTCGGCTCGGTGCGGACCACGACACCGCCGCCGAGGGCGGAGTCCTGGGTGTCGTCCCGCGAGACGGAGGTGCTGACACCCTCCGCCGTCTCGCGCAGGACCTCCAGTTTCTGGCCGTCGGCGACGCTCAGCAGCTCGGCGCCGCCGAAGTCGGGCCTGGCGTGCAGCGCGAGGTGGGCCGAGTCGGTGCCGACCGGGTTGCGGTGCGTCAGCCCCGGCACCCGGTAGCCGACGGGAGCCAGCGCCTGGTCGTAGAACGTGGACAGGGCGGTGTTGGTGGTGCCGTCCTCGAGCGCCTGCGCGGGGGCGCTGCCCGGCCGGGTGAGCGACGTGGCGCGGGCGCGGCGCAGCAGCCGGTCGCGGTCGCCGTCGGCGGTGGCGCCCGCGTCCAGGGCGGTGAGGTCGATGCCGAACGCCTCGGCGAGCGCGCGCTCGTTCGCCTCGTGGACGTGCTCCAGTCCGACGATCCGGCGCACGTGGAAGCCGTTCTCGGGGAAGGTGAACGGCCGCAGGGTGCCGTCGCCGTACCGGACGTCCGGGCCGAGCAGCTCGGGGCGGTGGCCGGAGCGGGGCAGGGCGGTGACGGTGAGGTCCGGCGGGGCGAGCCGGGGGTCCGGGGCGGGGCCCTGGGCGTGGGGGTCGGGCGCCATGAGACTGAGCGGGACGTGTTCGACAAGCGTGCCGATGTCGCCGGTCTCGGAGACGCGCTGTCTGCCGCCGAAGCGCCGCAGGGCGTCCCGCACCGGGGTGTTGTCGGCATCGGTGCCCGGCGTGCCGTCGGCGGGAGTGTCGTCGAACTCCAGGGTGAGGCGCAGCCGGTACGGCGTGGCGATCTCGGCGTGCGGTTCGGTGGACGCCGCCCGGTAGGTGGTGCTGCTGGAGACGGAGTGGCCGGCCGAGACGGCGCGGCGCGAGGAACCGGTCTCGGTGTAGGTGGGTCCGGAGGCGACCGCGGTGGCGTTGCCGGTGCCCACCTGCTCGCCGACCAGCACGCCGATGTCGCTGCCCGAGCTGAACTCGGCGCCCTGCTGCACGGTCTCGACGGCGCGCCGGTTCTCCTCCATCTCGGTGCCGTGGTCGAGCATCTCGAAGGTCGGGGTGCCGGGGAGCAGTTCGACGCGGACCCGGGCGCGCCGGCTGCCGACGCGGACGCCGCCCCAGCCCCAGGCGCCCGACCGGGTGAGGGAAGTGGTGCCGGAGCCGGTGAGTTCCCGGTCGAGCGCACGCAGCACCCGGGAGGTGACCGTCAGCCGGATCTGCTCCCGGGCGTCGTGGTCCAGACCGAGCCGGGCGACCTGTTCCTGGAAGGCGGCGAGCACCGTGGTCGGGTCGAGCGGGTTGACCGGGTAGGTGCCGAAGGAGTTGCCCCGCAGCCAGGGCTGCGGGGACCAGCCGTCGCGGGTGTAGCGGGGGACGTCGCCCAGCCCGTCGTCGATCAGCCCGAGCCGGTGGGCGCTCTTCTCCGGGACGTGGGCCAGCCAGCCGCCGGGAACCCGGACGACGGAGCCGGCGGATCCCGCGAGGAGGTCCGGCACGAAGGACCGGCCCCCGGCCGCGGTGCCGAGCAGGCTCGACGTCATAGCCGCCCAGTGCTCGACGGTCCCGGTGACCAGCACCTGGTGGCCGAAGCCCTTGCGGTTGAGATCGGCGACGACGCTGCGGCTGACGGACAGGTTCCGCTGGGAACTCTCCGACCACGGGTTGAGCACGATGCCGTAGGCGCCCACCGGGCCGGGACCGGAACCGTGCGGCCGGGTGTAGGTGAGCTGCCCGCCGAACGAGTGCACGGTGCTCCGGCCGAGCTTCCCGGCGGCCTGGCTGCCGCTGCCGAGCACCGTCTCGGTGTCCATGGTGATCGGGCCCGTCAGGACCTGCACGTCGGTGACGGCGGTGTAGTGCCGGAACGTCGCCCACAGGGTGGCGTACGGAGGCTTCGCCATCAGGCCGGAGATCCCCAGGCCGAGCGCGCCCGAGCTCTGGTCGAAGTGGGCGGTGGCGAACTGCGGCTGGAAGGCGCGCATGACGGCCTCGCGGGCGGGCGCGCCCTCCTCGGTCAGCTGCCAGGCACCGCCGGAGGCGCCGCGCACCACGCCGGCGACGGCGTCGACGAGAGCCGGGGGCACGACGACACCGACGGTGACGAAAGGATGCCTCTGCAGGTCCTGGAAGAGCCGGCTGCCCCGCCCGCCCGCCCGGCCCTCGGGCCGGGAGAGGTCGCCGGAGGCGAGCGCGAAGGCCCGGTCACGGGGCATGGGGACGGCGTCCAGCGGGCCGCGCAGGGAGAGATACGGGTTGGCGGCGCCCGGGCGGTGCGGGTCCACGGCCGGCGTGTGCTGGTCGGGGACGCTGATCAGGACCTGGCCGGTCAGCGGGCCGCCACGCACGGCGGCGCCCCCGGGGGTGGTGCCGATCAGGAGGTCCTGCGGGCGGCTGAAGACGAACGGCCGGGTGCCGAGCAGCCCCAGGGAGGCCACGCCCCGCAGCAGACCGCGGAAGCGCCAGTACCCGCCGTGGCTGACGGAGAGCGCCAGGTCGTAGCGGTAGAGGTGGGACGGCCCGGTGCTCACCGACGTCGGCTCGTTGGTGGCGCTGAAGCCGAAGCCGGTCTCGTCGTCGTGCTGCACCCCGGAACGCCAGCCCAGGCTCAGCACGCCGGCGTTGTCGGGGACGCCCACGGCGCTGTTGATGAGGGAGTCCGGGTCGCGGAAGGCGAGCTGGAGGTCCGCGCCGCCGGCGAGGGCGCGCCTGCGGCTCTCCTGGCCGTCCAGGCGCTGGCCGCCGGGCGCGCCGTGGCGCAGCCTCAGGTCGGTCTGCCGGCCCTCGTAGCGGCGGTTGGTCAGGTCGCCGTGCACCCAGATGTAGCGGTGGCCCTGCCCCAGGGTGCCGGGTTCGGCGAGCCGGATCCGGATGCCCGTGCTGATCAGCGCCTCCATGCCGCCGGACAGGCTCTGGTGGGAGAGCGCGGTGAGGATCTCCAGGGTGTTGGCGACCGCCGTCCGGTAGGCGTCGGCGTCGCTCCACCGGTGCCCCGCGGGGCGGGCCGACGCCGGCGTGAACAGGGAACGGGTGCGGGCCAGGATTCCGGACGATGCGGGCGGGGCGAGCTGGTCCAGGGGGGCGACGATCCCCGGGTACGCCTCGGCGACGGCGGCCAGGACCGCGTCCGTGAAGGAGTCCGGCAGGGTCAGGCCCCGGTCGTCGGTTCCGTCGGTGCGCCGGCCGTCGGCGTGCGCGAACTCCTCGACGCGGTGCATGCCGAGGGTCACCGGGTGGTCGACGGTCAGGTGGGCGGGCGCGAACGGCTCGGGCAGACCGTGCCGCTGCCGCAGCGTGGTCCCGTCGTCCCAGCCGGCGAGCCGGCGTGCCTCCGTGCGCGTCATCCGGTCCACGCTCCAGGTCTGGAAGCGCCGCGCGGGGGCGCTGCTGCCGCCGCGGCGGACGTGGACCGTCTTCTTCACCAGGTACAGGCCGGTGGGGTCGCCCTTGACCTGCCCGGACGTCTTCAGGGCGCCGAACCCCCCGAGGGCCGCGGTCTGCGACACCGCGAACAGGTACCGGAACGCCGGGCCGAACTGCAGACGCAGGTTGAGGGTGCCGTTGCCCAGGTCCAGGAAGTTGAACGCGGGGCCGACGACACCGTCCACGCCGAAGTGGACACCCCTGCCGAGACCGCGGTCGTTGCGGACCACGGAGGAGTTGATGTCGCGCAGCTCGGCCTGCGAGGTCTCGCCGATGAGCCGGGCCTGCTCCGCAACGACCCGCTCCACGACGAAGAAACCGAGAGGAGTCCGCTTGCGGTCGTCCGCGAACAGGGGCGCGGTCGCGAGGCGTCCCTGGGCCAGGAAGCGGGCGTGCCGCCGGAAGGAGTCGCTGGAGAAGAAGGTGTCCAGCTCCTGGTAGGCGGTGCTGCCGGGCCTGGCGCCGATCTCACCGGCCGCCCAGTCGCGGATCCGGGAGACCGGGCCGAAGCCCTCCGTGCGCACCAGGCGGTACTGGGAGCCGTGGCCGAGCGCGAGGGTGCGGGGGATCCGGCCGGGCCGGGACCGCTCGACCGCGCTGTCCGGCAGCCGCACCATCAGACCGTCGCGCACCGCGAAGGAGCGGGTCACGGGCCGCGGCGCGGGGTCCGCGGCGGGGCCGGTCCCGTCCGCGGCGGCGGGCGCCGGCGCGCCGACGTCGCGGCCGTCGGCATCGGTCACCCGCAGCTCCAGGAACACGTCGTCCAGGTAGACCTTGGAACCGTCGAGGGTGCGGGTCTCCGTCTGGCTGACGACCTGGTCGGTCTGCCCGTAGCCGACCTTGCGGGTGAGGCCGCCGCGGAGCGCCAGGCGCCCGAAGCCGCCGAAGGCCAGTGTGGAGGCCGGGCCCAGGAAGGGTCCGCCGAGACCGAGCTGGGTGACGGACTGCACGCCCTTGTTCTGCCCGGCCTGCAGAGTGGCCCGGTCCATGGTGTCGATCTTGCTGGGGGAGCCGTGGTCGTCGGCGAACCGCGACCAGTTGCCGTAGTGCCGGGCGGTGACGTGGAGCACGCGGGTCCGCCCGTCGGCGGCGGTGTACGGGAACGCGCGGCCCTCCGTCAGCGTGCGGGGGCGGCGGGCCAGGGTCATCCGGAGGTCGGCCATCAGGCCGGTGCCGGGCGGGGTGGTCCGGCCGGGGGTCCGCGGGCGCAGCGACGCGTCGCCGGACAGCAGGGAGTCGATCTCGGCGAGCATCTGCGGGATGCCGCGCAGGGCCACGTCGCCCTGCCCGAACGTGACCGGGTCCGCGAGGAGTTCGGCCAGCTGATCGGCGGGCACGGCGGGCAGCAGTGAGGCGAGGTCGTCGGCGTACGAGGGCATGACGGTGCCGTCGTCGAACCGTGCCGGCTCCCGCCGCGCGGCGGGAGCGGTGGCGGTGCGGTCGAGCCGGGGCGGCCGGGTGCGGTCCAGGTGGGTGTTGATCCAGTGCCGCTCGCGGGGCGCCGGGGTGGTGATGGGGGCCGTGGAGGTGCCGGCGGCGGTCGTGATCGGGTCGAGCGGGGTGACCGTGGTCTCCCCGGGCGGAAGGGCGTGCCCGGCACGGTCGTCGCCGGACCCGGGGGTGTCCGAGGCAGGGTTGTCGCCGGTCCTGGGGGTGTCCGAGGCACGGTCGCCGCCGGTCCTGGGGGTGTCCGAGGCACGGTTGTCGCCGGCCCCGGGGGTGCTCGAAGCACGGTCGAAGCCGGTCCCGGGGGTGGCCGTCGCACGCTCGCCACCGGTCCCGGTGATGTCGGTCGCACGCTCGTCGCCGGTCCCGGTGGTGGCCGTCGCACGGTCGACGCCGACGGAGTCCGGCGTAGCGGAGGACGTGGAGCCCGGCAGGGAAGCGGGACCGGACATGGTGGCGAGGGGCGTCGCCGGTGGCGGGATCGGGGCCGGGATCGCCTCGGCGTCCGGCGTGGGGGTGATGCCGGTGCCGGACGCCGTGCCGGGCGGCGGCGGAACCGTCTCCGACGGGCTCGCCGACGCGGCCCGCGGCTGCCGGGGCGCGTGCGGCTCGGCTCCCAGGTGGACGTCGGCGGTCGTCACCGGGCGTCGCCCGGAGGACGCGGCGGCGGGGCGCTCCGGGGACGCCGTCGTGAGGTCGCCGACGAGGGCCGAGAGCAGCGCGAGATGGCGCCCGCGCAGGCCGCCCTGGGCCAGTCCGTCCGGGGCGGACCGGGTGTAGTCGCCCAGCAGGCTGCCGGGGATGTCGGGCCGGTGGCGCGCGGCCGGGTCACCGGCCCGCGCCTCGTCCCGGAGACCGAGCTGGTGGGCGATCTCGTGGGCGTAGTCGATGGGGTCGGCGTCGGCCCACCAGGCGGTCCGGGTCATCTGCCGGTCGCGGCCGACGAAGTCGACGTCGAGCGTGCCGGGGTGCGTGCCGGACGGCACCTGCTCGACGGTGACGTGCAGCAGGTCACCGTCGGCCAGGTGGTGCCCCGGGGCGTTGAAGTACGTCTCGACCCCGGAGCGCACCTTGTCCCAGACGTCGGCGGGCAGACCGTCCGGGGCGGCGGCGACCCGCACGGTGAGGTCGGTGATCCACCGGCCGCCGTACTCGAAGCGGCGCGCGTCGAAGTGCGACCGGACGGTGTACTGCGTCGTCTGCCCGGGCCGCGCGGGGTCGGGGGGCGTGGAGACCGGGTCGACCCAGACGTGCGAACGGGTCACCGCGGGCGCGGCGGCCCGCGCCGCCTCGAAGCCGGGACCGCCGGTCGGCGGCGCCGGTGCGGGGACGGCTCCGGGCAGCGGGGTGTCGCCACCGGTCGCCGTGACCGGCACGGCCGGGGACGGCACGTCGCCGGTGTCCGGGCGTGCGCCGGTGTCCTGGCCGGTCGCGTCGTCCTCCGCGACGAGGCGCTGCTCACCGTGCGCGTCGGGGGCGGGCGCGGACGTCGTCGAGCGGGGCGCGGCGGGCAGCACGTCGGCCGGCCCGTCCTCCGGCTGCGCCCACGACGCGTCCTGCCGGGGGAGGCCGGCGAGGGACGTGCCGTCCTCGGCGCCGCCCTGCGCCCGGGTGCCGGTGCCGCGCGGCGCACCGGTGCCGGTGTCGTCGGCGTGGGCCGAGGGAGAGGGCGTGAGGGTGGTGTCGTCGGTGTTCGTGTCGTCGGTGATCCGGCCGGCCGCGCCCTCCGCGGCCTCGGGAGCCGGGTCGCCGGTCCGCCCGGTGCTGTCCGGCACGGTGCGCGGACCGGCGGACGGAGCGCCGGTGCCGGAGCCCGTGCCCGTGCCGGTGTGCGGCGCGGGGGTGCCGGGAGGAGTCACGCCCGCCGGGCCGGCCGCGGAGTCCGTGCCGTCGAAACCGGCACCGGTGCCGACGAGGTCCGGCACGATGCCGTCGCTGTCCCGTGCGGCGACACCGTCGACGTCACCGGGGGAGGCGGTCGGGGAGAGGCCCTTGGCGGTGAACGGCGAGGACGCCGTCGCCGGATCGGAGCCGACGGGGGTGTGCGGGACGGACGTCGATCCGTACGTGGTGACGGAGGAGACCGAGTCGGTGTCGGAGAAGTCGAACAACGACTCCTCGTCCAGGGACGACACCTCCGAGACACCGTCGTCGTGCACGGGCGGCGGCGTGGAGACGGACACCGGTGCGGGCGGGAGGTCCGTCAGCGACGTGGACACCAACGGCGGCACCACCGGCGCCACCACAGGCGGCACCACCGGCGCCGGCACGGGTGCGGGCGCCGGGGCCGGGACCGGTGCGGGCGCCGGGGCGGGACCCGGGCCGGGGGCGGACGAGCCGCTCGGCCCGCCCTTGCCGCCGGCGTCGAGCAGCGAGGTGTCGTTGAGGGGGCCGAGATCGACGTCGGTGGTGAACTTGTTGTGCAGCCACAGGGCGCCGCCCGCCACCGCGCCGCCGGCGACCACGTCGAACACCGAGCTGGTGCCGGAGCCGACGAACGTCTCCCACTTGAAGTCCCAGTCGCCCTCGAAGGCGCCCTGGACGAGGTACTCACCGACCGATTCGCTGACCGCGCCGACGACGAACGCCCCGCCCAGCTCACCGGCCCCGTTGAGGGTGATGTTCCAGTTGGGGTGGTTCTTGGCGAAGCTGTCGAAGTCGTCGAAGGACTTCTTGAACCAGTTCTTCAGGTGGTTGCCGCCGAACTCCAGCACCGATCCGAGGGCGCCGACGACCGCGCCGAACGCGGCCGCCTTGCCGACGTCCTTCCAGTCGATCCCGTCGGGCCTGCGGTTGCCGGAGTTCAGGACGATCTGCGCGAGCCGCACCGCCAGGGTCTGCAGCGCCTCCGACATCGCCTCGGTGAGCGCCGGCGCGAGGTGCGACATCCGCAGCAGGCGCTGGACGATGAGCAGCACGGCCAGCTTGCTGCGGGCCCGGGCCAGCGCCATCTGGGAGAGGGAGGTGCCACCGGTGATCGCGGCCAGTGCCGCGAGCAGGGCCAGCTCGATGAGGAGCATGACGATCTCGGCGATGATCTCCCACTTCGCCGCCTGGATCTTGATCGAGTGGTCGACCTGGCCGCGCGCGATCTCGTCGAGCTGGTCGATCATCCTGTCGAGGTGGTTGACGCCGCCGTCGTCGGTCAGCATCGACAGACCCCGGACGTAGTGGGCGCCGACGTCCTTGGGCAGGGAGGTGGAGGCCTCGGAGATCGAACGCCGGATCTCCTCGTTCAGCCTGCGGAGGCCGCGGCCGAAGTCCTGGTACAGCTCCTGGCTGGCGTAGGCGAGGTTCTCCCTGGCCTGCAACGGCATCTCGCCGATGAGGATCCAGAGCATCTTCCTGACGTCCTCAGGAAAGTTGATCTCCTGCACCGAAACTCCGCTCACCTTGAACTGTCGGCCACGGGCCTGTCCGTGGGGACCTGCTGACGCCCGCTGCCGTGTCCCCGGCCGGGCCGCGGTCCGCGTCGGACACCGCTGCCCCGGCCGGGGACGCCGCCCCGTCGTGTGTCAGTGACGCCCGCCGGACCCCTCACCGCCTCCGCCGCCGAGGGCCTCCTCGGTCCTGCGCTGGTGCTCGCGGATGCGCTCGCTCGAGTCGGACCGGGTCCGCTCGATGTTCGCCAGGTTCGCGAGCGTCGCGGACACCAGACCGTCCAGCGCCTCGAACAGGCTGTTGCTGGTGTCCAGGCAGAAGGCGTTGTTGCGCTCGTAGACGGGGCGGACCTCGCGGGCGAAGTCGTCCGTCCAGCCGGGCCACTCCGTATAGGTCCGCTCCTGGCTGAGGAAGTCCTGCCCCAGCCGGCGTGCCATGAGCGGCAGTTGCTTCATCCGCTCGATGCTGTTCCGGAGAGCTGCGGGATTCGCCTCGTACGCGTCGCTCATGACCGGTCCCCTCGCCGTGTCGTGCCGTCGTCGGTGTCCTCGTCGATCTCGTCGTGCAGCCGGCTCCCGGCACGCGGGCCGTACCCGTCGCTCTCCGCGCTCAGCGCCGACCCGAAGATGCGGTTCCAGTCGATGTCGACGCCGCGCAGCTCCGGGACGCCGGCGCTGGGCTCGGCCAGCGGGGCGAAGGTGGCCATCACCTCCCGGGCCATCTGCGCGCGGCCCCGCCCGACCGCCTCCATCACCGAGGCGGCCAGCTGGGTGGCGTTCATCGAGCGGTACCTGTTGTCCAGGAACTTCAGTCCGGTCAGCTCTCCGGCCGGGCCGACCGTCACCTCGACGGCCCGGTCCCGGGAGCGCACGCTCGCGGAGGCGTGCGAGAGCCGCTCCTCGGCCCGCGTCACGGCGGCCTGTACGGACTCCAGTTCGGCCATCGCCTTGGCGATGCGCTGCTCGATCGGTTCGCTCACGGGGTCGTCCTTCGCTGTGCTGTGCTGTTCATCGGCCGATGACGGCGGGTGCGCCGCCCTCGTCGGTGCCCCAGACGTCGTCGTCGTCCTCCGCCCAGACCTCGCGCGCGCGGTCGCCGCTCTCGGTCTGCGGCCGGCCGCCGGGGCCGCCGGGGGTACCACCCATCGGCAGGAACGGGCTGCCGCTGGTGGTGGCCGCGGAGGCGCGGGCCGGGGACACCCGCACGTCGTTCTCCCCCTGCACGGACCGCGCCGCGGGGACCGCCCCGGGACGGCCGCCGCGGCTGTTCAGCGGCTGACCGCTGTCGATGACGTTGCGGACGCGCTCCGACTCCGACTGGTTGCCGGCGCCCGCGCCTCCCATCGGCATGCCGCCCATGGGCATGCCCCCCATCGGCATGCCTCCGGTGCCGTTCATGCCGCTCATGCCGAGGCCGCCGGGCAGCGAGCCGGTGTTGAGCGGGATGCCGGACTCCGCCTCGCGCTGCGCCGCGGTCATAGCTGGCGTCGCCGGGGAGGCGTACGGAGACTCGTAGGGCGACTCGTCGTACAACTCCTCCTCGTAGGAGCCGAAGTCGTAGGAGGGCGAGGCGAAGGAGGGCGAGGCGAAGGAGGACGGCAGCGACGAACCGGTGCCGGAGAGGGAGGGCAGGTCGCCGAGGGAACCGTTGAGGCTGCCGGTGGTGACGGTGCCGTCCGGGCGGGTGGTGGTGCCGATGCCGGTGTCCGGGTCGACCCTCGTGACCGTGCCGTCCGGGTACTCGGTGACGATGTCGCCGTTCCGGTCCAGGTGGGTGGTGCTGCCGTCCGGGTTGGGCAGCAGGTCACCGATGTTGAGGGGACCGGTCTCGACCGTGCCGTCCGGCCGGGTGATCGTCGCCGTACGGTTGTCGGGGTCGATCTGCACCCTGCTGCCGTCCGGGTGCTCGGTGACGAGCCGGCCGCTGTCGTCGAGCGTGGTCCTGCTGCCCCCCGGGTTGGTCAGCGTGCCGTCCTCGGAGTACGGGTTCGAGGCGAGCCCGTCCGGACGCAGCGAGCCCAGGTCACCGAGATTCAGGTCGCCGGAGCCGAGCTGGACGCCGCCCGGATGCAGGTCGCCGACGGAGCCGGGGAGGCCGCCGCCGGGGTTGAGCAGCCCCTCGGACTGCCTCTCGTAGGCGGCCTGGGCCTGCTGGTAGGCCTCCTCCTGCCGCTGCTGCGCCTCCTCCTGCCGCGCCTGCCGCTCGGCCTCCTGCTTCTCCTGCTCGGTCAGCAGCTGTTCCTGGCGCAGTTCCTGCTCGGTGCGGAGCCTGTTCTGCTCCTCCTCCTGCTGCCGCATCTGCTCCTCGGCCTTGGCCTCGGCCTCCGCCTGCTTCCGCTCGGCCTCCTTCTCCTTCTGCTCCTGCTTCGCCTCGGCCTCGGCCTGCTTCCGCTCGGCCTCCGCCTCCTTCTCCGCCTGCTCGGCCTCGGCCTCCGCCTCCTTCGCGTCGGCCTCCGCCTCGGCCTCGGCCTGCTTCCGCTCCTGCTCCTGGCGGGCCTTCTCCTGGTCGGCGCGCGTCAGGTTGAACTGGCTCAGCTGCATCTGCTCCGCGCGGGCCTGGGCCTCCTCCTGCTTCTTCTGCGCCTCCTCCTGCTTCGCCTCCTGCTCCGCCCGCAGCTGCTCGGCCTTCGCCTCCGCCTCGGCCTGCTTCGCCTCGGCCTCCTTCTCCTTCTGCTCCTGCCTGGCCTCCGCCTCGGCCTGCTTCTGCTCCGCCTTCGCCTCCGCCTCGGCCTGCTTGGCCTCGGCCTCCTTCTCCTTGCGTTCCTGCTCGGCCTTGGCCTCGGCCTCCTTGCGTTCCTGTTCCGCCTTGGCCTCGGCCTCCTTGCGCTCCTGCTCGGCCTTGGCGGCGGCCGCCTTCGCCTCGGCCTCCTTCTCCTTGCGCTCCTGCTCGGCCTTGGCCGCGGCGGCCTGGTCCTTCTGCCACTGGATGAACTCGTCCTGCTTGCGCTGGGCCTCCGCCGCCGCCTTCTTGGCGTCGTCCGCCTGCTTCTCGGCCAGATCCTCCTTGTAGGAGCTGGTGAGGTCGCTCTCACCACGGACCCTCACCGAACCGAGGTCGATGGTGGTGGGACTCCAGCTGTTGTGGATCGCCTTGAGGGCCGTCTCCGCGGGTTCCACGAGGTCCCGGATGACGTACGCCTGCCAGTGCTGGACGGCCCGTTCCCCCACGGCCTTCCAGGTGCTCAGCTCGTCCAGCGGACCGAAGTTGTCGCTCTTGCCGTGCCGGGTGGCCGTCTGGTCGAAGCCCGCCTTGGCGTGGTACGTGGTGTAGTAGGTCGCGTAGGGGCCACCGCTGCTGTTCACCTTGTAGGTGATCTGCTTGATGTTGTTCTCCCACACGTGGTCGGTGATGTCCACGAGCAGCTTGTTCAGCGCGATCAGCGGATTGCTGTGCTTGGTGACCCAGGTCATCCAGGAACGGTGCAGTTCGACCACGGCGTCGCGGAACGCGCCGCGGGCCTCACGCAGGATGTTGCCCTGCTTGGAGAGGCCGTTGGCGGCGCCCATGTCGTCGGCGAAGCCCTTGTACTGCCGGTTGATGGTGTCGATCAGGGTCCAGAAGACACCGGCGGCCTGGCCGCGCCAGGCGTCGTCCTGCTCGGTGCCCACCCGGCGCTGCCACTCCGCGACGACCTTCTCCTGGTTGGCGAAGAACTGGGCGACCCGGTCGAAGGCGGCGGCCGCGGTGTCGAAGGACTTGAGCGAGACGGCCCCCGCGTCCAGTACGTTCTTGTTGTTCCAGCGGAAACCGACCGTGCCGTTCTCGTTGTAGAGCAGCGCCTCCATCGCGCGCCCCGTCCCGTAGGCGTACTGGGTCAGCTTCTCGGTCGACCAGGTGGCCTTGTCACCGCTCAGACCGAGGTGGTTGTCGTACTGGCTCTTGAACTCCCCGCCCTCCACGACACCGCCCGACGGGCCGTCGTCACCCTTGTTGCCCAGCATGGTGATGCGGGCCTTGTACATCGAGACCTGGTCGCCGGCGGACGCGTCGTCCCCGCCCGTCGTGTAGAAGGGGATGACGAAGTCGGTGTTCTCGATGCGGTAACCGGCGTTCTCGACGCGCCAGTTGAAGTCGTTGGGGTCGACGTAGTCGACGTAGTTCTGCCGGGTGAGCTCCACCTTCATCTGCGGGATGCCGTCGTTGCCGATGAGGGACTCGAAGAGCGTGTCCCGGTGCGGCGCGTCGTACCCGGTGAACCAGTACGCCGCCTTCTGCCAGGAGTCGTTGTCTGCGTCGAGCGCCCTGACGTGCTGTTCCGGTACTGCGTCTTCTGCCACGGTCTGACTCCGTTGACGGGGGCGTGGGTGGAGGTCCGGGCTGCGTGCGGCAGCCGGCGGGGGCGTGGGCGGGCCCGTGGGGACCGGCCCGGCGGGGAGGGCAGGCGCGGTCCGCGGCGTGCTCCGCCGGACGGGCCTAGTCGTCCTCGTCGCCGCCGCCGGCCTCGCCCAGGGTGTCGTCGACGTCCTCGAAGATGTCGAGCAGCTTGTCGCCGTCGATCTTGGCGAGGTTCTCGCCCTGGGTCTTGAACAGCTCCTCGATGCTGGTGCGCAGGTTGTCCTCGATGTCCTCGAAGAGTTGCACCTGGTTGTCCAGGATGGGCACGAGCTCCTTGATGAGGCCGGTGACCGCCTCGACGAGCGCGGCGCCGTTCACCGTCTCGTTGTCGGCCATGTAACCGATCATCAGCGGCCGGGTCGCCTCCATCGGCCAGTCGTCGGTCACCTTGCCCCGCGCGCTCAGGTTCTCCAGCGACGGGATGACCTCGCCGGTCGCGGAGAGCCCGTTCTGGGTGATCTTCTTCAGCGCGTCGCGGAAGTTGAGGATGTCGTGGTTGAGGAAGTTCTCCAACCAGGCCTTGTCGAGATTGACCGTCGTGCTGTCGTCCGCCATGTCCTTCTCCTGCCGGGACTGTCACTGTCGGGGCACCGGACGGGCGGCCGCCCCGAGGCGTGGGGGGCCGCCGTCCGGTGACGGGGGTGCGCGCCGGGCCGGCTCAGCGGCCGACGCGGACCTCGCTCCACAGCTGGGTGAGGGACTTCTCGCTGTACTGGTAGTTCCCGGAGACCTCGGTCAGCAGGTGGGAGTGGTTCTCCAGCAGGTCCTGCATCGCCTGGACGGCGTTGTTCCAGGCGACCTGCTTGTCGTTGTAGACCTCCCGGTCGTCACCTTCCCAGGTCGCCTTGAGCGCCTGGAGTTCGGCGTCCAGGTTGACCAGGATGCTGGCGATCGCCCGGGTCTGCTGGACCATGTCGTCGGCCGCGTTCGACATGTGCCGGTAGTCGACGTAGATGTGTCCGTCGGTGAAGTCGCTCATCGTGAGGGCCTCGTCTCGCAACAGTTACGGAGGGAATGGGAGGGAGGAACGGTGTCCCGGCCCGGCGCCGGGCCGCGCTCCGGAGTCAGCCGCTCAGCGCGTCGAAGACGGCCTGCGACTGGGTGTACGAGGTGTTGATGGCCTCGCTGTTGGACCCCTGGGTCAGGCCCTGGACCCGGAGGGTCTCGTTGAGGGTGTCCACCATTTCCCGGACGTTCCTGGAGATGATCTCGGCCTGGTCGTCCCAGAGCTTGAGCAGGTCCTGGAAGGCCTTGCCGTCCGAACCCTTGAGCCCGGAGGCCAGGTTGAACTTCATGTTCTCGACGTCCTGCCTGCAGTTCTGCACGCCGGTGAAGGCCGACTCGAGAGCCTGAATGCCGTTCCGGGTCGCCTGCTCCTCGGACTGCTGGAAGCCTGCCATGTACCGCACCTCCTGATGGTCGCGCCGCCTGGCCCCGGCGCCCGGCCGGCTCGCGGCCGGCCGCGGACGGCGGGTGTCCGCTCGGCCGGGGCAACTGATCCCCCTACGCGGAACAGTTGATCAGACGATATCCAAAAGAGCTCGGTTGCCCTTGCGCTTCGGTTCGCCGACTGCCGCCCGGAGCGCAGAATTTGACGGAACGTCACGTGGCGGACACGTCAGCTTTCCCGGGCCGGCCGGCCCGGGGCCGGTGCGTCCCCCGACGCCCGCGACCCGTCCGCTCCGCTGTTCCCCGCCTCGCCCCGCGCGGCGGTGTCCGACGAGGAACCGCAGGCAGCGGCCGTCGTCCTGCTGCGTCCGGTCACGGCCGCCGCCGTACTCAGGTCGGGGCCGGTCGGCAGCATCGCCAGCAGCGGCGAGGGAAGCCCCCGCGCCTGCCCACCGCCGTACCCGAGCGCCCCCAGGGCCTTGTCGTCGGCGACCCGGTACTTCATGCCGCTGTCGGTCACGAGGTAGACCGTGTCGCCGACGGCGCCGCCCCCGGCGCCCAGCGCGCGCACCAGCGCGCCGCCGCCGGCCCGGACGGTGATCCGGTCGACGGGCACGCAGGCGGGGGTCAGCCCTTCCGGCGCGGGCTGCGCGGCCGGGCCCAGGACGGACGGCGAGGACAGGGCGACGCTGACCCGGGTACCGGAACCGCCGCTCTCGACCCGGGCACAGGCCACCTGCCCCGGCTCCAGCCGCACGGCCTTCGGCGGTGCGGCGGGCAGGTCGGTGAGGTCGGTGTCCGCGGCGTCGGCCGTGCGGCCCTCCAGAGCGGCCGGGCCCAGTTCCACCGCGGCCGGAGCCTGCTCGCCGTAGGCCTTCTCGCGGGTGTCCGGGTCGCCGAGCACCAGGGCCGCACCGGTCGCGGTCAGGGGGACGAGCCCCTCCTCGCGCAGCAGGTAGTAGCGGGCTTCCGAGCCGGGCGCCGTGACCCGGAAGACCTGCCCGATCCGGGTCTCGCGACCGTCGAGCTCAGGCCCCCGACCGCCGCGGTCCGGCACGTCGGGCGGGGAAAGGTCCGGGCCCGCGGGCAGGGAGTTGAGGAACGCCGCCGAGACCTTCACCCGCGCGGTGGTGTCGTAACCGAGGGAGCGCGAGGCGCCGCGCTCGTCGTCCAGACGCAGCCGGATGCCCCGCCACACCAGGTGGTCGGTCCTGTCCGGGCCGGTCACCACCAGCGCCTGGCCGGCGTCCAGTCCGCCGCCGGCGGGCGCGCCCACGCCGAGGACCGTGGTGGCGGCGCCGTCGGCGGTGCCGGAACAGACCTGCCACGGGCCCGTGTCCAGGTCGCCGGGGGCGGGCAGCGCGTCGGGCGCCCCGACGATGCCCACCGGCGCCCCGTGCGGAACACCGGCCAGGGATCCGGAGCCGACCGAGACGATCTTCACGTCGGGGCCCGCCAGCAGCCGCGCCGAGGCGTAGTTGCGCACCGGCCGCAGCCGGCCGTCCAGGTAGAGGTAGCGGGAGCCGGTGTCCTTGTTGACGACGACGGTGCCCGCCTCCTTCCAGGAGTCCTTGACGCCGGGCTTCAGCAGGCCCAGCACGAAGGCGCCCGCCGACACCAGCACGGCGATCACCACACCGATCGCGACCCCGCGGTTGGTCCTGCCCTGCGGGCTCTCCGGGGCGTCCGGGTCGCCGCGCAGCATGGCGGTGGTGAGGCGCCCCATGACGAACATGTGCGCCTGTACCTGATCACGCCTGTTCTGCACCGTGCTCTCCTCAGCCGTTGAGGGACCGCAGGGCCCCGTAGACACCGAGCACCCACAGCACCAGCGGCAGCAGGGCCATCGCCGCCGCCGAGTGCAGCAGCTCCGCCCCACGGCCCCAGTACGGCACGAGCCGCCGGCCGGGCACGGTCCAGGACGCGATGGCGAGTCCGGCGGTCACGGCGAGCAGGCCCACCACGGTCAGCAGCCGCCCGAGGGAGCCGGAGTCCAGTGCCTGCGCGAACACCAGCAGGATCAGCGCCCAGGCGCCGGGCAGCGTCAGGAACAGGCGCTGCCAGACGTTGCCCAGCCCCCTGGCGTGCAGGACCAGCAGCAGTGCCAGCGCCAGGGAGGTGAAGACCTCGGCCGGCCCGTCGCGGCGCGCCAGGACGGTCAGGCAGCCGGCGCAGACCACGCCGACCGCCCCGTACAGCGAGCTCATCCAGCCGTCCGCCAGCACCGACCGGGAGGCGACGACCGCGGTGGGATGCGGTTCGATGCCCTCCTGCAGCTGCTGGGCGTTGGTCGGCAGCGGAGGCATGCGCAGGCCCGCCATCCGGAAGGACAGACCGGGCACGAAGGCGCCGAGGAGCACGGCGCCCAGCGCGGTGACACCGGCCACCTCGTGCGCGGCGAGACCGGCGGCCAGCATCAGGGCGCCCGCCAGCGCCCCGAACGCGGCGATCACGGCCGGTGCGAGGAACAGCGCGGCGTACGCGGCCACCGCGGCGAGCGAGAGCACCGCCCCGCCGGCTCCGGCCGCCGACGCGGCGAGCACACGGGCGCCCAGCACCTCCGCACCGTGCGGACCGGTGATGTCACCGCCCGGCAGCAGCCAGCCCGCCAGGGCCAGATAGGGGGTGACCATCAGCCCCAGGACCGCACCGGCCCCGCCGTCGCCGACCGCCCGGCTGGCCGCGGCGGCGCCCGCCAGGAGCAGCAGCGCCGCGGCCGCCGCGCACAGCGCCCGGACGGAGCCGGAGCCGCCGGGCAGGGCGAGCACCACCAGCCCGACGGCGGGCGCCGCCATGGCCAGACCCCGCAGCAGGGCCCGGCCCGCCCACGGGGTCCAGCCGTACGGGCGGTCGCGCAGGGTGGTGGAGATGCCGTCGACCAGGTCGTCCAGACGCACCTCGGGCAGCGCCTCGACCCGGGGCCGCAGGTAGACGGTCTCGCCGTCGCGCAGCTCGAAGGAGTCGAGGGTGCGCTCCTCGTCCATCGGTTCGCCGCCCAGGCGCTGCAGCACCCAGCCGCCGTGCTCGACGCCGGCTTCCTCCAGGTCGTCGCCGGCGTAGCCGAGCACGGCGGGCAGCAGGTCGGCGACCGGTACGTCGGCGGGCACGGCCAGGTCGATCGTGCGGGCGGGGGCGCGTACGGTCAGGCGGCACAGACCGGCCACCTGGTTGTCACTCATCGGTCTGGCTCACGCCTTCCGGGGTTCGCCGTCGCATGTCGACGGACACGCAACGGGCGTGCGGAACAGGGGGGTTGCTGGTTGGTGGTCAGCTGGCGTGATCGTAATATCAAACATCTCTTCGGGGTGACCTCGCCCCCGGAGCAGCAGAGATCCCAGCATCAGTCACCCCACCCGTGAGCGCGCACCGTCGGCCCGGCGGCCGCTCCGTAAGGAGACCCGTACGGTGAGTGTGGTTCTGTTCCGCCGGCCCGCCCGCAGACGCGGCCCCGAGATGCCGGACGGAGAACTGACCCTCCAGGAGCCGCCCACGCTCCCCGAGGTGGTCCCCGACTCGTCCGCCGTGTGGACCTACCTGCCGATGGCGCTCATGTCGGTGTCGATGATGCTGATGTTCATGCGTCCCGGCATGGGCAGCGGCGGCAGCAGCTTCATCTACCTCGCCCTCGGCCTGATGGTCATCTCCTCCGCGGCCATGATGCTCGGCCAGGTGATGCGCCGTAACAGCGAGCGCAAGCAGCGCCTCAAGGGCGAGCGCCGGGACTACCTGCGCTACCTCACCCAGACCCGCCGCAAGGTGCGGACCGCGGTGATGGACCAGCAGCGCGCCCTGGCATGGCGCCACCCCGAACCGTCCGCGCTGTGGTCCCTGGTCGGGTCGACCCGGCTGTGGGAACGCCGCCCGCAGGACCAGGACTTCGGCGAGATCCGGGTGGCGGTGGGCGACCAGAAGCTCGGCCTGCGCCTCAACCCGACGGCCACGACCCCCGTCGAGGACCTGGAACCGCTCTCCGCGCACGCGCTGCGCAGCTTCATGCGTGCCTACAACACCGTCCCCGACCAGCCCATCGCCATCTACCTGCGGGCCTGGGCCCGGATCCTGTTCCGCGGCGACGAGGACCGCATCCGCGCCCTGGCCCGGGCGATCGTCGCCCAACTGGCCGCGTTCCACTCCCCGGACGACGTGTGGATCGCGCTGTGCGTGTCCGACGAGCGGCGCGCCGACTGGGAGTGGGCCAAGTGGCTGCCGCACCACCTGCACCCGCAGGAGAACGACGGCGCCGGACCCGCCCGGATGACCGGGTCCGCCTTCAACGAACTGGAGGACCTGCTGGGCGCGGAGTTCCTGGAGCGCCCGCCGTTCGACCCCGACGCGGTCCCCGGCCGCGAGGAGCCCTTCACCGTGATCGTCATCGACGGCGGCACGGTCCCCGGCGGCCACCGCCTCGACGGCCCCGGCCTGCGCAACACCGTCGTCCTGGACCTCACCGGCGCCCTGACCTGGCGTCCCGGCCGGGTCACCCTCCGCTTCGACGTGAGCGGCGACGCCTTCCGCCTGGTACGCACCGACCGCGACCGCAAGGAGCAGACCACCCTCCTCGGGCGGCCCGACTCCTTCGGCCCGCGCGGCGCGGCCGCCCTGGCCAAGCGGATCTCGCCCTACCGGATGGGCATGGGCACGGACGCCTCCGAACCGCTGGCCACCGAGGTGGAACTGACCACCCTGCTCGGCATCCAGGACCTGTACCGGCACGACCCGCAGACCCTGTGGCAGCGCAGCACCGGCCCCGGCCGGCTGCGCGTGCCCATCGCGGTGGGCGTCGACGGCCAGCCGGTGGAACTGGACATCAAGGAGTCCGCCCAGGGCGGCACCGGCCCGCACGGCATGCTGATCGGCGCCACCGGCTCCGGCAAGAGCGAGCTGCTGCGCACCCTGGTCCTGGCGCTGGCGCTCACCAACTCCTCCGAGACCCTCAACTTCGTCCTCGTCGACTTCAAGGGCGGCGCCACCTTCCTCGGCCTGGACGAGCTCCCGCACGTCTCGGCCGTCATCACCAACCTCGCCGACGAGGCTGCCCTGGTCTCCCGCATGCAGGACGCCCTGCACGGCGAACTGATCCGCCGCCAGGAACTGCTGCGCGCCGCGGGCAACTACACCTCCGCCCTGGAGTACGAGAAGGCACGCGCCGCCGGCGCCCCGCTCGCGCCGCTGCCCAGCCTGTTCGTCGTCGTCGACGAGTTCAGCGAACTGCTCGCGGCGCACCGGGAGTTCATGGAGCTCTTCGTGATGATCGGCCGACTCGGCCGAAGCCTCGGCGTGCACCTCCTGCTCGCCTCGCAGCGCCTCGACGAGGGCCGCATGCACCAGCTGGAGAGCCACCTGTCCTACCGGATCGGCCTGCGCACCTTCTCGGCGATGGAGAGCCGCGGCGTCCTCGGCGTGCCGGACGCCTACGAACTCCCGCCGGCTCCGGGCAGCGGCTACCTCAAGTCGGGCGTCGAGGCCCTGACCCGGTTCCGGGCCGCCTACGTCTCCGGCGCCTACCGGCACCGCCGCGGCAGCGCCGGCCAGGCCCGCGCCGCCGGCCAGACCGTGCCCTGGACGAGCGGCTACGTCGTGCCCCGGGCGATGCCCGAGCCGCCGGACCCCGACCCGGAGACCGAGGAGAGCGGGGACACGCTGCTGTCCGTCGCCGTCGACAGGATGCTGGGCGCCGGACCGCCCGCGCACCAGGTGTGGCTGCCGCCGCTCGACCTGCCCGCCACCCTCGACCAGGTGCTGCCGCCGCTCACGCCCGACCCGGAGCTGGGCCTCACCACGGTGGGCTGGCCCGACCGCGGCCGGCTGAAGGTGCCCATCGGCATCGTGGACCGGCCGTTCGACCAGATGCGGGACCTGCTGACCGTCGACCTGTCCGGAGTCGGCGGGCACATCGCGATCGCGGGCGGCCCGCAGAGCGGCAAGAGCACCATGGTGCGGACCATCCTGACGGCCCTCGCCCTCACCCACACCCCGCGGGAGGTCCAGTTCTACTGCCTGGACTTCGGCGGCGGCACACTGGCCTCCCTCGCGGGGCTCCCGCACACGAGCGGCGTCGCGGCCCGGCTGGACTCCGAGCGGGTGAGCCGGACCATCGCCGAGGTGAACGCGCTGCTCGCGGCCCGGGAGAAGTTCTTCCTGGAGCAGGGCATCGACTCCATGACCACCTTCCGGCGGCGCCGGGCCGCCGGGGAGTTCGCCGACCAGGAACACGGCGACGTGTTCCTCGTCATCGACGGCTGGTCCACGGTCCGCCAGGACTACGACCGGCAGATCTCCACCTTCGGGGCGATCGCGGCCCGGGGCCTGAACTACGGCGTCCACCTCATCGTCACCACGGCACGCTGGGTGGAGCTGCCGTCGGCCGTGCGCGACCAGGCGGGCACGCACCTGGAGCTGCGCATGGGCGACCCCATGGACTCCGAGATCGACATGCGGCGGGCCGCGACGGTCCCCCGGGTCCCCGGCCGCGGCCTGACCCGGGAGGGCAAGCTGCACTACCTCACGGCGCTGCCCCGCATCGACGGCGTCGAACAGAGCGACGACCTCGGCGAGGGCGTCGCCGCACTGGTGAGCGCGGTCGCCGAGAGCTGGACGGGCCCGCCCGCGCCCCGGGTGCGGATGCTGCCCACCGAGCTGCCGGTGTCCGCGCTGCCCGCGCCGGAGGGCGACTTCCGGGTGCCGCTGGGCCTGGAGGAGAACGAACTCACCACCGTCTGGCACGACTTCGCCGAGAGCCCGCACATGGTGGTGATCGGCGACACCGAGAGCGGCAAGACCAACCTGCTGCGGCTGACCGCCCAGGCCATCATGCGGCGGTACTCGCCCGCCGAGGCCCGCATCATGGTGGTGGACTACCGCCGCGAACTGGTCGAGGCGGTCCCCGACGAGTACCGGCTGGGTCACGCCGTCTCCATCGACGCCCTGCGCGACCTGGTGGACGGGGCGGCCCGGGCGGTGAAGGTCCGGGTGCCGGGACCCGACATCACCCCCGCCCGGATGCGGCTGGCCGACTGGTGGAACGGGCCGCGCCTGTTCGTCCTCGTCGACGACTACGACATGCTCGGCTCCGGACCGATGAACGCCCCCTTCGACCCGCTGCTCGACCAGCTGGCACTGGGCTGGGAGGTCGGTCTGCACATGGTGGTCGCCCGCGCGGCCACCGGCGCGGGACGCGCCATGGGCGACCACCTGATGCGAAGGCTCCAGGAGGTCAACACCCCGACGCTGCTGCTGTCCTGCCCGCCCTCCGAGGGGTACGTCGTCGGCAACGCCAAGGGCCGCCTGCTGCCCCCGGGCCGCGCCACCCGGATCGCCCGCCGGAAGACGGTCCAGGTGCAGACGGCGTTCCTGGGCGACCGGAAGAACTGACCCCGCACCGCCACCCGCCCACGCCGTGCCACCCCCCCCCGGGGGCGGCACGGCGTACCGCCCCGGCGGGGGCGACCGGCGGGGATGCGGGCCGGTGCCGGACGCGACGGTGCCGGGCGCCGGACGCGTCAGCCGGCCGGCCGCCACCGTCGTGCCCGGCCCCGCGGGATCACCGCGGCGCCCGCCGCCACCAGCAGGACCAGCCCGCCGCCGACCGACGCGATCACCACGGCACGGGTGCGGGGAGTCCGCGAGGGCTCCGCGGGCAGGACGGCGGCGGGCTGCCGCGGCACCGTGCCGGGGGTGTCGCTCAGGACGGCGGTGAGGGCGGCGTAGGCGTCCAGGCGCGGGGGAGAGGCCGGGTACGCCGTGTCGGTCAGCCGGCGCGACACCTCGGCCGCGCTCAGGCCGGGATGGCGCGCCCGTACGAGCGCCGCCGCACCGGCCACGTGCGCGGCCGCCAGGGAGGACCCGGAACCCAGGTAGTGCCCGGTGCCCTCGGGCCCGTTGCCGACCACCGCGACGCCGGGGGCCGCGAGGTCCGCCGACAGGGCGGTGGGCGCCCCGGCGGGCCGGCCGCCGCCGGAGCCGTGATCCATCACGGCCAGGACGTCCGGCGCCGAGGCAGGCCAGTACCAGCGCGGGGCGGCCTCCTCGTCCGCGTCCCGGGGCAGGGCGTCCGGGGCGAACGGGGCGACGACCAGGGCGTCGTGCCCGGTGGCGTACTCCACCGCGTCGGTCAGTTCCTCCTTGCCGGTCGGCAGCGCCCGCGCGACGTAGATCACCTTCGCGCCGGACCCGGCGGCCGTCCTGATGCCGTCGGCGAGCAGGGCGGGAGTGGTCGTGCCGCGCTCCCCGGTGGCCCGCACCGCGAGGATCCTCGCCGCGGGCGCCACGCCCACGGCGCCCACGCCCTCGGCCGGGGCCGCGGCGATCAGTCCGGCGGCGAAGCTGCCGTGGCCGACGCAGTCGCCGCCCCCGCCCCCGGCCGTCTCCACCCGGCCGGACAGGGCCGGGATCGAGGTGCCGACACCGGTGTCCACCACCGCCACGGTCACCCCGGCCCCCCGGGACTGCTGCCACGCACGGGACAGACCGAGGGCCCGGGTGGTCCACGGCTCGCTCTTCGCGGTCCTGCCCGACGCCGTCGCGCACGCCTCGTCCGGGGCCAGCTCCGTACGGACGACCGGCAGCTCCACCGGGCCGGAGTCGGCCGCGGCGGGTGTCGCACCGGAGGCGAGTAGGAGTACGGCGGCCAGCAGGGGGACGGCGGCCGGCACGGCGGCCGCGGCCGCACGCCCGGAGGTGGGGTCGCGTCGCATGGCGGGCATCCTATGGTGTCCGGCTCAGAGGTCCCGACGGTCCCCGCGGTGCGGAACGTCCAGGTGAATACGCGTGAACTACCCATACCCGCCTGGTAGATGACCGGCACTCTCACGTAGCCTGCATCCGGCGCGTCCCGCCGTCCCACAGGGCCGACCGCGACGCCGGAACGAGGAGGATCAAGCTTGGCACGGCAGTTGCTCACCGTCTGCCCGGATCAGCCGGATAGTTTCGGGACCATCGGTGAAGCCCTGGCTCAGGCGCGCAGCGGCGCGGTCGTCCGGGTCAGGCCCGGCCGCTACCCGGAGAACCTGACCGTCCGCACCCGGGTGACGATCGTCGCCGAGGGCGAGCGCGGCAGCGTCGAGATCTGTCCCCGCAGGGGCAGCGCGATCGTCCTGGTCGCCGACGCGGTCATGCTCACCGACCTGACGCTGCGCGGCGGTTCCGAGGACGTACCGGTCGTCGACGCGGCACGCGGCCAGGTCGCCATGGACGGCTGCACCGTCGTCGGCTCCGGCTGGACCGCCCTGCTGGCCCGCGAGACGGGCTCCCTGGCCATGCGGGACTGCCGGGTCAGCAACCCGGCCGGCGCCGGCGTGGTGGACACCACGGACACCGGCAGCGTCGTCGCCGACTGCGTGCTCGAGAACCTCGGCACCACCGCCGTCGTGATCAGCGACAACGGCCGCACCACCGTGCGGGGCTGCCGCATCCGCGACGCCCGCGGCAACGGCGTGCTCACCAACGGCGAGGCCCAGGGCCTCGTCGAGGACTGCGACGTCTCCGGCACGCAGAAGCCCGCCCTCGCCCTGGAGGGCAGCAGCAGCACCCTGGTGCGGCGCGTGCGCGTCCACGACGCGGCCGTCGGCGTGTACGTCACCAGCGACTCGCGTCCGGTGGTCGAGCACGTGACGGTCTCCGACACCTCCGGTCCCGGCTTCGTGGTGGCGACCGGCGCCGACCCGGAGGTGCTGCGCTGCCGCACCTCACGCACCAAGGGCAACGGACTGGCCGTCACCGAGCGCTCCCGCGGCACCTTCCGGGAGTGCGAGTTCGACACGGCGGGCGGACCGGCGATCCGCGTGATCGGCAGCAGCACGCCCACCCTGACCGACACCACGGTGCGCGACTGCGCGGACACCAAGGGCGCCGTGGTGCTGGAGGAGGACTCGGCCGCCGAGTTCGACCGGCTGGAGATAGCCGACGCGGCCGGCACCGCCGTCCTCATCCGCGGCGGTGGCAACCCGCTGGTCCGCCGCGCCCGGATCACCGCGCCCGGCGGGTGCGGCGTGGAGGTCGTGGACGACGGCCGCGGCCGGCTGGAGGACTGCGAGATCCTGGACGCCGGGGCGGCCGGCGTGCGGATCGCCGGCGGCGGCAACCCGCACCTGCGGGACACCACGGTGCGCGGCGCGGCCGACGCCGGCATCCGGATCGGCGCCGACGGCCGGGGAACGGTCCGCGACGCCCGGGTGCACGGCTCGGGCGCCTCCGGCGTCGCCGTGGACAAGGGCGGCGAGCTGTCCGTACTGCGCACCGAGATCACCGACGCGGGGGCGCACGGCGTGATGGCCGTCGACGGGGCCCGGCTGTCCCTCGACGCCTGCACGGTCACCGGCAGCCTCGGCGACGGCATCCGCATCGACAGCACCGAGCCGGTCACCGTCACGGGCTGTGCCGTGCGGGAGAACCGCGGCGCCGGCCTGAAGCAGACCCGCGCCAGTGACCGGTGCGCCGTGGAGGACCTGACCAGCGCGGGCAACGGCGCCCCCGACGTGTGGGGCGCCGAGGTCTTTGGCGCGGCGCCGGCGGGCGACGCGGGCGGCAGGGGCCGCGCCGCGAAGGCGGCTCCGTCCGGCCCGCTGGAGGAGCTGGAGTCACTGATCGGCCTCGCCGACGTCAAGCACCAGGTCCGCACCCTGGTCAACCTCAACCAGCTGGCGCAGCGCCGGGCCCGGCTCGGCATGCCGGTCCCGCCGATGAGCCGCCACCTGGTCTTCTCCGGTCCGCCCGGCACCGGCAAGACCACCGTCGCCCGCCTGTACGGCGGCATCCTCACCGACCTGGGCGTGCTGCGCTCGGGGCACCTGGTCGAGGTGTCCCGGGCCGACCTGGTCGCCCAGGTCATCGGCGGTACGGCGATCAAGACGACCGAGGCGTTCAACGAGGCGCTCGGCGGCGTGCTGTTCCTCGACGAGGCGTACACGCTGCTCTCGGACGGCAAGGGCAGCGGCGCCGACTTCGGCCGCGAGGCGATCGACACCCTGCTGAAGCTGATGGAGGACCACCGCGACGACGTCGTGGTGATCGCCGCCGGCTACACCGACGAGATGGCCGACTTCCTCAACTCCAACCCCGGTCTGGCCTCGCGCTTCACCCGCACCATCGAGTTCGCCAACTACTCGGTGGAGGAGCTCGTCACGATCACCGAGCGGATGTGCGAGGCCCACCACTACGTGCTGGACCCGCGCACGCTGGACGCGCTCGCCCGGCACTACGGACAGATGGAGCGGGGCGCCACGTTCGGCAACGGCCGCGCCGCGCGCAGGGTGTTCGAGGAGATGGTGGACCGGCAGGCGTTCCGGCTCGGCTCGATGGCGGACCCGGCCGAGGCGGATCTGTCCCTGTTGCTGCCCGAGGACGTCGGCGCCGACGCGGGCGCCGCCGAGCAGGGCACGACCAGCTCCGAGGAACTCCTCGCCAGGCTCGAGGCCATGGTCGGCCTCGGGGCGGTCAAGCGCGAGGTGACCGACCTGGTGAACCTCCTGGCCACGACCCGCAGGCGGCGCGCGGCCGGGCTGCCCACGCCGAAGATCAGTCAGCACCTGGTCTTCTCCGGTCCGCCCGGCACCGGCAAGACCACCGTCGCCCGTCTGTACGCGGAGCTGCTGCACTCCCTGGGGGTGCTGCCCAAGGGCCAGCTCGTGGAGGTGGCCCGCGCCGACCTGGTCGGCCGGTACGTCGGTCACACCGCGCAGATCACCAAGGAGGTCTTCGAGCGGGCGCTGGGCGGCGTGCTGTTCATCGACGAGGCGTACACCCTCACCCCCGAGGGCGCGAGCAGCGACTTCGGCCGGGAGGCGGTGGAGACGCTGCTGAAGCTGATGGAGGACCACCGGGACGAGATCGTCGTCATCGCGGCCGGCTACACCGCCGAGATGCAGCGGTTCCTGGACTCCAACCCCGGCCTGTCCTCGCGGTTCACCCGCACCGTGGAGTTCGAGAACTACACCACCGAGGAACTCGTCGAGATCGTCACCACGCAGGCCGCGGACTCCGGCTACGACTGCCCGCCGGAGACCGTGGCGGCGCTCGGCCGGTACGTGGCGGCGATCCCGCGGGACCGCAACTTCGGCAACGCGCGCACCGGACGACGACTGGTGGAGGCGATGATGACACGGCAGGCCCGGCGGATCGGCACGCTGGCCGCGCCCGGCCTGGACGACCTGCGGCTGCTGCTTCCCGAGGACCTGCCCGTGGAGGACCCCGCCGGGATGCCGCGCTGAGGCGCCTGTGCCGGCCGAGCACGGCCGGCACGCGGCGGCCGGCGGAAGCGGCACGCGGCGGAAGCGGCTCGCGGCGGAAGCGGCACGCGGCGGCCGGCGGAAGCAGTCGGCCGGGGGCCGGTACCGGAGCGATCCGGTACCGGCCCCCGGCCGTCGTGCGTGCCCGGAGGACGGACCCGTGCCCGCCCTCGCCGTGTGCGGGCCGGCGTCCCCCGTGGCCCGGGTCAGGACTCCTCGTCGTCCTCGTCGGCCGCCTCGTCCTCGACGCCCTTCAGCGGCTCGCCGGCACCGGTGCCGCCGCCGCTGTAGCCCTCCGTCGCGCTCGCCGTGCCGGGCACGACGCGCTCCTGCGCCTCCTGCTCCAGCCCGGAATGCGCGCCGGGGCCACGGTCGGGGGTCCGGTCGTCCCGCTGCTCGTCGTCGTCCCGCTGTCCGGGGCTCTCGGGTCCGGCCATGTTCTCGCTCCCATCCTCGAGGCGCCCGCCCACCCGTGCGGGTGGGCGGGCGCGGTGCGGCAGGCGGGTACCCGCCGTCACGGGCGGAAAACGAGGACGGCCGGGGCGCGGGAGGCCGTCCTCCCGCGCCCCGCTCGGCGGTCAGCTCACGCAGCCGATGTGGGCCAGGGCCTGCTTGAGCAGGACGCCGTGTCCGCCGGGCATCTCGTTCTGGACCAGCGGGGAGGCGGCCTCCTGCGGGCTGAACCAGACCAGGTCCAGCGCGTCCTGCCGGGGTCTGCAGTCGCCGGCCACCGGAACGATGTAGGCGAGCGAGACCGCGTGCTGGCGCGGGTCGTGGAACGGCGTGACGCCCTGGGTGGGGAAGTACTCGGCGACGGTGAACGGCTGCAGCGAGGCCGGCACGCGGGGGAGCGCCACCGGGCCGAGGTCCTTCTCCAGATGACGCAGCAGCGCGTCCCGGACCCGTTCGTGGTGGAGGACGCGGCCGGAGACGAGGGAGCGGGTCACCGCTCCGTCCGGGCCGATCCGCAGCAGCAGTCCGACGCTGGTGACCTCACCGCTGTCGTCGACGCGCACGGGCACGGCCTCGACGTACAGGATCGGCATCCGGGCGCGGGCGAGTTCGAGTTCGTCGGTGGTCAGCCAACCGGGCGTGGTTTCGGTCATGTCAGACACGCTGGCGATCATACTTTCCCCGGCCGGTCGGTGGGCATGCCGCCTCGGAGGACCCCCGCACGGGGGACGGACCGGAAGGTGTGGCCGGGGTGTGCGCGGCCGCCGATCTTCCCCGGCGGCCCCGTGAGCGGGCAGGATCACCCCGGGCCACCGTACGTCCCACCGGGGCGCGGTACCGGGCCCCGCAGAAAGGAGAGCCGATGCCCGAGGAAACGATCGCCGTCGTCGGCGCCGGCATCGTCGGCCTCGCCACCGCCCGCGAGATCGCCGCACGACGCCCCGGCACCCGGGTCGTCGTCCTGGACAAGGAACGGCGCGTCGCCGCCCACCAGAGCGGCCACAACTCCGGTGTGGTGCACGCCGGGATCTACTACCGGCCCGGCAGCCTCAAGGCGACCCTCTGCACCCGCGGGGTGGCCCTGCTGCGCGAGTACTGCCAGGACCGCCGCCTGCCCTACCAGGAGTGCGGCAAGCTCGTCGTGGCCGTCACCCCGGAGGAGGTCCCGCGTCTGGAGGCGCTGTACGCGAACGCCCTGGAGAACCGGGTGCCCGGGGTCCGGCAGGTCACGGGGGAGGGCATCCGGGAGATCGAGCCGCACGCCGCGGGACTGGCGGCCGTCCACTCCCCGCACACCGCGATCACCGACTACACGGCCGTCGCGCGCTCCTTCGCCGCGGACGTCGAGGCGGCCGGCGGGGAGATCCGCCCCGGCTTCCCCGTCGGACGGATCCGCCGGCCCGCCCAGGGAGGCGTGGAGGTCATCTCCCGGGACGGCAAGTCCCTGGTCCACGCCGACCGCCTGGTGATCTGCGCGGGCCTGCAGAGCGACCGGGTCGCCCGGCTCGCGGGCGCCGGGGCCGACCCGCGCATCGTCCCGTTCCGGGGCGAGTACATGTCGGTCCGGCCACAGAAGGCCGGCATGGTGCGCGGTCTGCTCTATCCGGTGCCCGACCCCCGCTACCCGTTCCTCGGCGTCCACTTCACCCGGCGCGTCGACGGCACCGTGGAGGTCGGCCCGAACGCCGTGCTCGCCTTCTCCCGCGAGGGCTACCGCCTGACCGACGTCGACCCGCGCGAGCTGGCCCGCGTCGCCGCCTTCCCCGGCGCCTGGCGCCTGGCACGCAGGCACTGGCGCACCGGGGCCAGGGAGCTGCGCGGCTCGCTCTCCGTACGGGCCTACATGAAGGGCGCCGCCGCCTACGTCCCCGGCATCGGCCCCGCGGACGTGGTCCGCGCGGGTGCGGGCGTCCGGGCCCAGGCCCTCGCCCGCGACGGCTCGCTGCTCGACGACTTCGTCGTCCAGCACCTCGGCCCCGTCACCGCCGTACGCAACGCACCCTCGCCCGCCGCCACCTCGTCCATGGCCATCGCCGAGCACATCGCCGACGCCGTACTCGACCGGACCGCCTCCGCCTGACCGCAGCGACCGGACCGCCTCTGCCTGACCGCCGCGCCCGGACCGCCTCCGCCCGACCGCGGCGCCCGAACCGCCTCCGCCCGACCGTCCCGCGTACGGCAGAGGCCCAGTGCGCTGGGTCAGCCCGTCGGGACGACCGCGCGGCGGATGTCGCCCAGCACCGTGCGCGCCGCGATGGGGCCGCCCGGGGCCTCCCAGGCCGAGCCGTCGACCACGGCCACCCGGTGCTTCTCGTCCGCCTCGAGGAGACGCCTCAGACCCGGGCGGGACCGTGCCGACGCGAAAGTTTCGACCGCCTCGCCGCGCCCGGCGCCGCGGACGCCGAAGAAGACGAAGTCGCCGTCCGTCCCCTCGCCCGGGGCGCGGCGCAGGCCCAACGAGCCCAGCGTGGAACGGACGTGGTCGGCGGCCGCCGGCGGGGTGAGCTCGCCGTCCGCCCACCGGACCACGCCCACCGACCTCCGGGTGCCGGCCAGCCGGGGCCGCACCGCCCGCGTCGCCTCGGCGAGCTCGGCGCCGTACTCGCTCAGCACCTGCCGCCCGGCCGCCGCCAGGTTCAGGGCGTGCGCCGTGGCGGTGAAGGCGCGCCTCCAGTCGTCCTCGCCGGTCGAGGTCACCACCGTGGGCGCCACGGCCTGCAGCCCGGCCAGGTCGTCGACCGCGCGGGTGGACTCGTCCACCAGGATGAGGTCCGGCTCCAGCGCCTCCAGCCTCTTCACCCGGACCCGGCCGTCCCGCGCCACCACCCGGGCCGGCACCGCCCGGTCGGCCAGGTAGGACGGCGTCCGGTCGCCGTCCGCCGCGA
Source organism: Streptomyces fragilis (assembly GCF_003112515.1). Taxonomy (GTDB): domain Bacteria; phylum Actinomycetota; class Actinomycetes; order Streptomycetales; family Streptomycetaceae; genus Streptomyces; species Streptomyces fragilis. The sequence goes on from NZ_BEVZ01000002.1 coordinate 1,749,799, forward strand.
ACACGGCAGTGCCGTACGGCTCGACGCCCAGGGCCAGTGCCGCGTCCAGGGTCGCCCGGCTCAGCGTCACCACCCGCCGGGGGCCCAGCGGCACCTCCACCGTCCGCCCGTGTGCGTCCACGATCCGGCGCGTGCCCACCGGGCCCGCCGTCTCGGAGTCCTCCGCCCCGTCCGCGGGACCGAGATCCTCGCCGGTGCACCCCGTGAGCAGCAGGGCACTCGAGACGGCGACGGCCACGGAGACGAGGACGGCCCGGCGAACGGCCCGGCTCCGGGGCCGGGTACGGGTCGGCGGCATCGGCATGCAGGCGCTCCTTGCGAGGGGTGTGATCGGCACGGTACCGGCAGTGCGGCGTCCGGATCGACGCGGGCGCGTCGTGGCCGTCCGCCCGGGGCGCCGGTCACGGGCCGGAACGCGGTGTCCGGCGGAGATCGCTTCGCCTAGCATCGGCCTCCGCATGGACACGATGACACTCTGGAACATCACCCCCTGGGGGTTCGCCGCGCTCGCCGCCGCGGCCTTCCTCGTCGGCTTCTCCAAGACCTCCGTCAGCGGCGCCAACACGGTGAGTCTGGCCGTCTTCGCGGCCGTCCTCCCGGCCCGGGAATCCGTCGGCATCCTGCTGCCGGTGCTGATCGCGGGCGACGTGCTCGCGGTGCTGGCCTACCGGCGGCACGCCCACTGGCCCACCCTGTGGAAGCTCTTCCCCGCGGTCGCGGTGGGCGTCGTCCTCGGCACCTTCTTCCTGATGTGGGCCGACGACGGCGCCGTGCGCGTCTCCATCGCCGTCACGCTGCTGGTGATGACCGCCATCACCGTGTGGCGGACCCGCCGCGGCCGGCCGGACGACGAACCCGACGCGGTGGTCACCCGCGCCGGACGGATCAAGGCCCGCTCCTACGGCGTGCTGGGCGGCCTCACGACCATGGTCGCCAACGCCGGAGGCCCCGTGATGTCCATGTACCTGCTGTCCTCCGGCTTCAGGAAACTGGGCTTCCTGGGCACCTCGTCGTTCTTCTTCCTGATCGTCAACGTCGGCAAGGTGCCGTTCAGCGTCGGGCTCGGCCTGATCGACACGCGGGCGTTGCTGCTGGACGCCGCCCTGGTGCCGTTCGTGCTCCCCGGTTCCCTGCTCGGCAGGTGGGCGATCACCCGGATCAACCAGCGGCTGTTCGAACAACTCGTGATCGCCGCCACCGTGCTGGGGGCCGTGCAGCTGCTGCTGCGCTGACGCCGCCGCTCACCCCTCGCCCGGCCGGCCGCCCCGCAGCCGCGGGGCGCGTGCGCCCGCGTCCAGCGGGTCGCGCGCCGCCTCGACGTCGTCCGCCAGCGCCCTCGCCCACGCCACCACAGAGGTCAGGTCCATGCCGTGGACCCCGTCGCGGCCGGCGGCGCGGCACCAGGCCTCCACATGACCCGCCCCGCGCCGCAGCAGCCGCGCGCCGCCCGCGAGGTTGCCGCGCGCCGCGTGGGTGAGGCCCACCGCGGTCTGGGCCAGGCCGCGCCACAGGTCGCGCTCCTGCTCGGGGCCGGCCTTCCAGGCGTCCTCGAACACCTCGTGCGCGTGGAACGGCCGCCCCGCGTCCAGCAGCGCCTGCGCCTCGGCCACCGTCTCCCCGGGGGTGCGCACGACGCCCTCCGGCTGGCGGTCGACCCCCTCCGCCCCGTACGGCAGCGGCCGGCCCAGGCCGTCCCGCGGCCGCGCGTTGCGCGCCCGTCCCTCGTCGTCCCGGTCCCTCGGTCCCCTCGAAGAGCTGCTCATCGGCCCATTGTCCCGCCCGGCCTCCCCACCCCCTTCGAGCAGGCCCCCGACGTGCGCTAAAGTACTCCTGAACGTGATCGCGCGGCCCGCCGCGGGAGAGCGATCGGGACGTGGCGCAGCTTGGTAGCGCACTTGACTGGGGGTCAAGGGGTCGCAGGTTCAAATCCTGTCGTCCCGACTGAGAAGTCGCAGGCGAAGGCCGCTCCGGAGCAATCCGGGGCGGCCTTCGCCCGTTCCCGGGCGCCGATCGGCCTTTCGGCCCGATCGACAGCGCGCGGGCCCTTTTCCGGGCGGCGGGGGGAACGGGTTCACCCTCTGTTCGCCAGGTCGACGCGGTCGCTCGCGTGCCTTCGAAAAGCGAACGGGAGGTCTTGACAGTGTCCCTACAGCCTGCGAACTATGGGAGCGCTCCCACAGGTATGGGCGTCACCTCCCACCTTCCCGTCCGCCACGGGCCGAGAGGCCCTTGGGAAAGGAACGCACCCGCATGCAGCTCCTCAGGAGACACCGGCCTCGCCTGCGCGGTCCAGCCACCGCGCTGGCCGCCTTACTGGCGTTACCCCTCACGATCTCCAACCTGTCCGCCGCGCCCGCGCACGCGGCCGCGGTCCAGTGCAGCGTGGACTACAAGACCAACGACTGGGGCTCCGGCTTCACCGCCGAGCTCACCCTGACCAACCGGGGATCCGCCGCCCTCGACGGCTGGAGGATCACCTACGACTACGCCGGCAACCAGAAGCTGAGCAACGGCTGGAACGGCGTCTGGACGCAGTCCGGCAAGACGGTCACCGTCACCAACACGAGCTGGAACAAGACCCTCGCGGCCGGCGCGGCGACCACGGCCGGCGCCCAGTTCAGCTACAGCGGGACCAACGCCGCCCCGACCTCGTTCGCCGTCAACGGCACCACCTGCACCGGGGCCCACCAGCCCCCGGTCGCCGTGCTGACCAGCCCGGCGCCCGGCGCGACGTACTCCGTGGGAACCGAGGTGCCGCTCGCCGCCACCGCGGCCGCCGCCGACAACGCGACCATCAGCAAGGTCGAGTTCTACAGCGACACCGCCCTGCTCGGCACCGACACCACCTCGCCGTTCGAGCTGAAAACCAGCACGCTTGCGGCCGGCGACCACTCGCTCTACGCCCGCGCCTACGACTCGCAGGGCGCCACCGGCGAGTCCTCGCCGGTCGGCATCAAGATCGTCTCGGGTCCGTCGGTCACGGCCACCCCGACCCAGCTGGGCGTCCGCCAGGGCACCAGCGCCACCTACGAGGTCAGCCTCTCCAAGCAGCCCTCGGCGAACGTGACCGTCACCACCGCGCGGGAGTCCGGCAACACGGGCCTCACCGTCAGCGGCGGCGCCAGCCTCACCTTCACCCCGCAGAACTGGAACGTCGCGCAGAAGGTGACCATCTCCGCGGCCGCCTCCGGCACCGGCTCCGCCGTCTTCGCCTCCTCCGCGAACGGTCACACCGCGGCCAAGGTGACGGCCACCCAGCTCTCGGCCGGCGGCACCTACGACGCCAAGTTCCTCGAGCTGTACGGCAAGATCACCGACCCGGCCAACGGCTACTTCTCGCCCGAGGGCATCCCCTACCACTCGGTGGAGACGCTCATCGTCGAGGCGCCGGACCACGGTCACGAGACCACCTCCGAGGCGTACAGCTACCTGATCTGGCTGCAGGCCCAGTACGGCAGGGTCACCGGCGACTGGACGCGCTTCAACAAGGCGTGGGAGACCATGGAGAAATTCATGATCCCCACCAAGGCCGACCAGCCCACCAACTCGTTCTACAAGCCCGGTGAGCCGGCCACCTACGCGCCCGAGCACGACCTGCCCTCGCAGTACCCGGCCAGGCTGGACCCGTCCGCCAAGTCCGGCGCCGACCCGATCGCGGCCGAGCTGAAGAGCGCGTACGGCACGGACGACATCTACGGCATGCACTGGATCCAGGACGTCGACAACACCTACGGCTACGGCAACGAGCCCGGCAAGTGCAACGCCGGACCCACCGCCACCGGCCCGTCCTACATCAACACCTTCCAGCGCGGTCCGCAGGAGTCGGTCTGGGAGACCGTGACCCACCCCACCTGCGACAACTTCGCCTACGGTGGCAAGAACGGCTACCTGGACCTGTTCACCGGCGACTCCTCGTACGCCAAGCAGTGGAAGTTCACCAACGCCCCCGACGCGGACGCCCGCGCCGTGCAGGCGGCCTACTGGGCCGACGTCTGGGCCAAGGAGCAGGGCAAGGGCTCCGAGGTCTCCACGACCGTCGGCAAGGCCGCCAAGATGGGTGACTACCTGCGGTACGCCCTCTTCGACAAGTACTTCAAGAAGGTCGGCGACTGCGTCGGCCCGACCACCTGCCCCGCGGGCAGCGGCAAGAACAGCGCCCACTACCTGCTCAGCTGGTACTACGCCTGGGGCGGCGCCACCGACACCTCGGCGGGCTGGTCCTGGCGCATCGGCTCCAGCCACGCGCACGGCGGCTACCAGAACCCGATGGCGGCCTGGGCGCTGAGCAACTACGCCCCGCTCGCCCCGAAGTCCTCGACGGGCAAGACCGACTGGTCCACCAGCCTGAAGCGGCAGATCGAGTTCTACACCTGGCTGCAGTCCAGCGAGGGAGCGATCGCCGGCGGCGCCACCAACAGCTGGCAGGGCCGCTACGCCCAGCCGCCGTCCGGGACGCCGACCTTCTACGGCATGTACTACGACGAGAAGCCGGTCTACCACGACCCGCCGTCCAACCAGTGGTTCGGCTTCCAGGCCTGGTCCATGGAGCGCGTCGCCGAGTACTACTACCAGACCGGTGACGCCAAGGCCGGCGCGGTCGTGAAGAAGTGGGTCGACTGGGCCGTCTCCAAGACCACGGTCAACCCCGACGGCACCTTCCAGTTCCCGTCCAACCTCCGCTGGGAAGGAGCCCCGGACACCTGGAACGCCTCGTCGCCCGGCGCCAACAACAACCTCCACGTCTCGGTGGTCGACTACACCAACGACGTGGGTGTGGCCGGCTCGTACGCCAAGGTCCTCACCTACTACGCCGCGAAGTCGGGTGACGCCAAGGCCAAGACGACCGCCAAGGCGCTGCTGGACGGCATGTGGGACCACCACCAGGACGGTCTGGGCGTCTCCGTCCCGGAGACCCGGACCGACTACAACCGGTTCGACGACCCGGTGTACGTGCCCTCCGGCTGGACCGGCAAGATGCCCAACGGGGACACCGTCGACTCCTCGTCGACCTTCATCTCCATGCGCAGCTTCTACAAGAACGACCCGGCCTGGTCCAAGATCGAGGCCTACCTGAAGGGCGGCTCCGCGCCGGTCTTCACCTACCACCGGTTCTGGGCGCAGGCGGACATCGCCACCGCGCTCGGGGCCTACGGCGAGCTGCTCGAGTAGCGGGCGCCGCACGGCAAGGGGGGGCTGCCCCGGAGCGATCCGCTCCGGGGCAGCCCCATGTGCTCCTCCGGCGCGCCGGTCAGCCACCTCGGGCGGCGTTGAGCCGGGCCGCCCGCAGCGTCAGGTGGTCGCGTTCGGCAACGGAGGGCGCCCGCCGCGCGGCCTCGGCGTACAGCCGGGCCGCGGTGGCGGGATCGCCGTCCCGCTCGTGCAGGTACGCCGCCACCGCCGTGTGACGGGGGAGCGCGGCGTCCACCTCGGCCAGCGCCGCCAGCCCCGCGCGCGGCCCCTGCGCCTCACCGACCGCCACCGCCCGGTTCAGCCGGGCCACCGGGCTGCCGGTGAGGCCCACGAGCTCGTCGTACCACTCGACGATCTGCGGCCAGTCGGTCTCCTCGGCGCGCGGCGCGTCCGCGTGCAGCGCCGCCACGGCCGCCTGCGCCTGGTACTCGCCCAGCCGGTCCCGGGCCAGCGCCGCCTGCAGGATGCCGACGCCCTCGGCGATCGCCCGGGTGTCCCACAGCCCCCGGTCCTGCTCGGCCAGCGGCACCAGGCTCCCGTCCGGCGCGGTGCGGGCCGCCCGCCGGGCATGGTGCAGCAGCATCAGGGCGAGCAGCCCCGCCACCTCCGGGTGGTCGATCACCCGCGCGAGCTGCCGGGTCAGCCGGATCGCCTCCGCGGCCAGGTCCACGTCGCCCGAGTACCCCTCGTTGAAGACCAGGTAGAGGACCCGCAGCACCGTCGCCACGTCACCCGGCCGGTCGAGGCGGACCTCGGAGACGGTCCGCTTGGCGCGGCTGATCCTCTGCGCCATGGTCGCCTCCGGCACCAGGTACGCCCGGGCGATCTGCCGGGTGGAGAGCCCGCCCACGGCGCGCAGCGTGAGCGCCACCGCCGACGAGGACGTCAGCGACGGATGCGCGCACAGGAAGTACAGCCACAGTGTGTCGTCCACCCCGGACACCGGGCCGGGCGCAGGCTCCTCCTCGACCAGATCCTCCCTGCGGCGCCGCGCGGCCTCCGCCCGGCGGGCGTCCAGGAACCGGCGCCAGGCGACCGTGACCAGCCACCCCTTCGTGTCCCGCGGGGGGTCGTCCGGCCACACGCGCACCGCCTCCAGCAGCGCGTCCTGGACGGCGTCCTCGGCCGCCGCGAAATCGGCTCCGCGGCGGACGAGGACGGCGAGCACACCCGGCGTGAGGCTCCGCAGGAGGAGCTCGTCCATCGGCGCCGTCACTCCGTGACGGTCGGCGGGGCGCTGAGGAAGGGGCGCAGCTCGAGCCACTCGTGGATCGGCTCGCCGCCCGCCCCGGGCGCGGCCGACAGCTCGCCGGCCAGCTCCAGCGCGCGCTCGTAGCTGTCGACGTCGATGACCATCCAGCCGGCGATCAGGTCCTTGGTCTCCGCGAACGGCCCGTCGGTGACCGGCGGGCGGCCCTCGCCGTCGTACCGGACGAAGGTGCCCTCCGGCGCCAGCGCCTGCCCGTCCACGAACTCGCCGGTCTTCTCCAGACGGGCCGCGAAGTCGTGCATGTACGCGATGTGGGCCTGGACCTCCTGCGGAGTCCACCGGTCCATCGGGACGTCGTTCACCGCGGCAGGGGCACCCCGGTAGTGCTTGAGGAGCAGGTACTTCGCCATGGTGTTCTCCCAGGTCTCGTGGCGACCATTGTGGTCACTTCCACCCCGGGGACGGAGCCGGCCGACGGATCTCGACATCGGCGGCCGAGATTTCTTCCCCCACCGCGCATTCTTCCGGCCCGGCGGAGAACCCGCCAGGTCACGGGTCCCCGCCGAGGACGACCCCGGGCGGGGCCCGCCGTCCGCGCGCTCAGCCGTTCGGGTCAGTCCGGGGCGTCACCGGGCCGGGCCGGCGGCAGACTCGGAAGACAGACACCGCCCGCGAGACCCGGAGGTCGCCACCATGGTCCGCACCGTCGTCGCCGGACTCGACGGGTCGCCCGAAAGCCGCGCCGCGATCGACTGGGCCGCCCGCGAGGCCCGCATGCGGGGAGCACCGCTGAAGATCGTGCACGTCCACGAGCCCACCCCCACCCGGCTGGCGCAGGCACCCTTCCTCGCCGAGGAGACCCGGCAGGACTGGAGCCGCCGGGTCCCTCCGCAGGTCGCCGACGCCGTGCGCCGCGAGCAGCCCGGCCTGGAGGTCACCGTCGAGGGCGTCGAGGGCCGCGCGGCCGTGGCGCTCGCCGAGCAGGCGGGCCCCGACAGCCTGCTGGTGCTCGGCTCCCGCGGACTCGGCGGGCTCGGCGGCTTCATCGCCGGCTCCGTCGGCCTCGGCGTCATCGCCCACGCGGAGTTCCCGGTCGTCCTGGTCCGGGCGGGCGAGTCCGCGGCCGACGAACACCTCACCGGCACCGGCGGACACCCCGGGGACAGCCTGCGGTACCGGCCGGTGGTCGTCGGAGTGGACCCCGAGGGCGCGCCCGACGCGGTCCTGCGGTTCGCCTTCGAGGAGGCGGCACGCCGCTCCACCGCCCTACGGGCCGTGCAGGCGTACAGCCTCCCGGCCTTCTACGAATGGGCCGGCTCCGTGGAGGGGGAGCAGTTCGGGCAGATGCGCCGGCAGCACGCCGAACTGCTGGACGAGGCCCTCGCCCCGTGGCGGAAGAGACACCCCGACGTGGAGGTGCGGCAGGAGAGCGAGCCCGCGAAGGCCTCCCTGCTGCTCACCCAGGCATCCCACGACGCCTCCCTGCTGGTCGTCGGCCACGGCATCCGCCGGCACGCCTTCGGCCTGCGCATCGGCGCCGTCGCCCACGCCGTCCTGCACCACGCCGTCGCCCCCGTGGCCGTGGTGCCCCACCGCTGACGGGACGCGCAGCCCGCACCGCCCGCACCGCGCACCGCGTGCCGCCCGCGCGACCCGGTTCCGCCCGCCGAACGATGGAGTCACCCGATGAGCACGGCCCCGCACGAGGACGTCCTGCCCGACGAGGAACTGCGCACCCTGCTCGCGCACTGGCGGGCCGCCAACTACCTGTCGGCCGGGCAGATCTACCTGCTGGCCAACCCGCTGCTCACCGAGCCGCTGCGCCCCGAGCACATCAAGCCCCGGCTGCTGGGCCACTGGGGCACCTCACCGGGCCTCAACCTGGTCTACACGCACATGAACCGGGTCATCCGCAAGCGCGACCTGGACGCCCTGGTCATCTGGGGGCCGGGGCACGGCGGCCCGTCGGTCGTCGCCAACTCCTGGCTCGAGGGCAGCTACAGCGAGACCTACCCCGACGTCTCCCTCGACGCGGAAGGCATGGAGCGGCTGTTCCGGCAGTTCTCCTTCCCCGGCGGCGTGCCCAGCCACGTCGCACCCGAGACGCCCGGCTCCATCCACGAGGGCGGCGAACTCGGCTACTCGCTGGCCCACGCCTACGGCGCCGCGTTCGACAACCCCGGCCTGCTGGTCGCCTGCGTGATCGGTGACGGCGAGGCGGAGACCGGCCCGCTGGCCGCCTCCTGGCACTCCGACAAGTTCCTCGATCCCGTGCACGACGGCGCGGTGCTCCCGATCCTGCACCTCAACGGCTACAAGATCGCCAACCCCACGGTCCTCTCCCGCCTGCCCGAGCACGAGCTCGACGCCATGCTGCGCGGCTTCGGCCACGACCCCGTCCACGTCACCGGCGACGACCCGGAACAGGTCCACCGCGACATGGCGGCCGCCCTCGACCAGGTCCTCGACCGCATCGCGGTGATCCAGCGCACCGCCCGCGAGGAAGGCGTCACCGAGCGCCCCCGCTGGCCGATGATCGTGCTGCGCACCCCCAAGGGCTGGACCGGCCCCGCCGAGGTCGACGGCGTCCCCGTCGAGGGCACCTGGCGCGCCCACCAGGTCCCGCTGGCCGGCGTGCGCGACAACCCCGGACACCTGGCGATGCTGGAGCAGTGGCTGCGCTCCTACCGCCCCGAGGAACTTTTCGGCGCCGACGGCGCACCGGTGGCCGAGGTCCTCGCCTGCGTGCCCGCGGGAGCCAAGCGGCTCGGCTCCAGCCCTCACGCCAACGGCGGCCTGCTCACCCGGCAGCTGCCCGTGCCGCCGCTGGAGGACTTCGCGGTCCCCGTCGAACGGCCGGGCGCGGGCACGCACGAGCCCACCCGGGTGCTCGGCGCCATGCTCGAGCAGGTCATGAAGAACACCGCCGCACGCCGCGACTTCCGCCTCGTGGGACCCGACGAGACCGACTCCAACCGGCTCTCCGCGGTGTTCGGCGCCACCGGCAAGGCGTGGCAGGCCGAGACCCTCCCCGGCGACGTCAACCTCGACCGGCACGGCCGGGTCATGGAGATCCTCTCCGAGCACCTGTGCCAGGGCTGGCTGGAGGGCTACACCCTCACCGGCCGGCACGGCCTGTTCTCCTGCTACGAGGCCTTCGTCCACATCGTCGACTCGATGGTCAACCAGCACATCAAGTGGCTGAAGACCTCCCGGGCGCTGTCCTGGCGGGCGCCGGTGCCCTCCCTGAACTACCTGCTGACCTCGCACGTGTGGCGGCAGGACCACAACGGCTTCTCCCACCAGGACCCCGGCTTCGTGGACCACGTCCTCAACAAGAGCCCCGAAGTGGTCCGCGTCTACCTGCCGCCGGACGCCAACACCCTGCTGTCGGTGGCCGACCACGCGCTGCGCAGCAAGGACTACGTCAACGTCGTCGTCGCGGGCAAGCAGCCCTGCTTCGACTGGCTGTCCATGGACGAGGCCAGGGTGCACTGCGCCCGCGGCGCGGGCATCTGGGACTGGGCCGGCAACGAACAGGGCCGCGAACCCGACGTGGTCCTCGGCTGCGCCGGCGACGTGCCGACCCAGGAGGTCCTCGCCGCCGCGAAGCTCCTGCGGCAGCACCTGCCCGACCTCGCCTTCCGGGTCGTCAACGTCGTCGACATGACACGGCTGCTGCCCAAGGAGGAACACCCGCACGGACTCTCCGAGGCCGAGTACCATGGCCTGTTCACCTCCGACAAACCGGTCGTCTTCGCCTACCACGGCTACCCGTGGCTGATCCACCGGCTCGCCTACCGGCGGCGCGGGCACGCCCACCTGCACGTCCGCGGCTACAAGGAGGCCGGCACCACCACCACGCCGTTCGACATGGTCGTCCAGAACGACCTCGACCGGTACCGGCTGGTGATGGACGTCATCGACCGGGTGCCCGGCCTCGCCGTGCGGGCCGCCGCCGTACGCCAGACCATGGCCGACGCGCGGGCCCGCCACCACCTCCACATCCGCGCCACCGGCGTGGACCTGCCGGAGGTCGCCGAATGGACCTGGAACGACTGACCCGACCCGCCGGGCCGCGAAGAGCGGCACGGTGCGAGGAGACGCCATGGGCGAGTGGACCTGGGAGTACGAGGGCTACGACCCGGCGCAGGAGAAACTGCGCGAGTCGCTGTGCACCCTGGGCAACGGATACTTCGCCACCCGGGGCGCCGTCCCCGAGTGCGCGCGGGACCGGGTCCACTACCCCGGCACCTACGTGGCCGGATGCTACAACCGGCTGGTCTCCGACATCGCCGGGCGGCACATCGACAACGAGGACGTCGTCAACCTGCCCAACTGGCTGCCGCTGCGCTTCCGCACCGGCACCGGCCACTGGTTCACCCCCGACACCCACACCGTCGAGGGCTACCGTCAGGCCCTCGACCTGCGCCGAGGCGTCCTGGAACGCACCATGCGCTACCTGGACGGCGACGGCCGCGCCGTCCGGGTCAGGCAGCTGCGCATCGTCCACATGGCCGACCCGCACCTGGCGCTGCTGCGCACCGAACTCACCCCCGAGGGCTGGTCGGGGGCGCTGGAGATCGAGTCCGCGCTCGACGCCGGCGTCACCAACGGCAACGTCGACCGCTACAAGGACCTCGCCTCCCGGCACCTCACCCACATCCAGCCCGGCATCACCGAGGAGGGCGTCGTCTGGGTGCGCTGCCGCACCACCACCAGCGACATCCGCGTCGCCCTCGCCGCCCGCACCGAGGCCGACGCCCCGGCGGAGGTCCTCACCGAACAGGGGGAGACGGGCATCGCCCGGCTGATCCGCGTCACCGTCGCCGACGGCCACACCGTCACCGTCGACAAGACGGTCGCCCTCCACACCTCCCGGGATCCCGCCATCAGCGATCCGCTGCACGCCGCCCTCGACCGGGTCGGCCGGGCCGGCGGCTTCGAGACGCTGCTGGACACGCACGAGGCGGCCTGGGCACAGCTGTGGCGCGCCGCCGAGATCGACGTCCCCGGCGAGGCCGGCCCCGTGCTGCGGGTCCACCTCTTCCACGTGCTGCAGGTCCTCTCCCCGCACACCGCCGAACTCGACGTCGGCGTGCCCGCGCGCGGCCTGCACGGCGAGGCCTACCGCGGACACGTGTTCTGGGACGAACTGTTCGTGCTGCCCTTCCTCAACCTGCACTTCCCCGAGGTCTCCCGCGCGCTGCTGACCTACCGTCACCGACGCCTGGAGCGGGCGCGGTTCAACGCCACCGACGCCGGCTACCGCGGCGCCCTGTATCCCTGGCAGAGTGGCAGCGACGGCCGGGAGGAGACCCAGCGGCTGCACCTCAACCCGCGCTCCGGCCGCTGGCTGCCCGACCACAGCCACCTCCAGCACCACGTCGGCTCCGCCGTCGCCTACAACGTCTGGCGCTACGCCGAGGCCACCGGCGACACCGGCTTCCTGCACGGCAAGGGCGCCGACATGCTCCTGCAGATCGCGCGCTTCTGGGCCGACTTCGCCACCTTCGACAAGGAGCTCGGGCGCTACCGCATCCGCGGCGTCGTCGGCCCCGACGAGTACCACGAGGCCTACCCCGGAGCGGAGCGCCCCGGGCTCGACGACAACGCGTACACCAACGTCACCGCGTCCTGGGTGATCTGCCGCGCCCTCGACGTGCTCGCCCAGCTCCCCGAGCCGCTGCGCCGCGACATCACCGAACGCACCGGCCTCGACGACGCCGAACTCGAACGCTGGGACGACGTCTCGCGCCGGCTGTACGTGCCCTTCCACTCCGGGGTCATCAGCCAGTTCGCCGGCTACGGCGAGCTCGAGGAACTCGACTGGCACGGCTACCGCGCCAGGTACGGCGACATCCGCCGGCTCGACCGGATCATGGAGGCCGAGGGCGACACCGTCAACCGCTACCAGGCGTCCAAGCAGGCGGACGTCCTGATGCTCGGCTACCTCTTCGCCCCGGGCGAGCTGCGCGCCCAGTTCCAGCGGCTCGGCCACGACCTCGACGAGGAGACCTGGCTGCGCACCGTCGACCACTACCTGGCCCGCACCAGCCACGGCTCCACCCTGAGCAGCCTGGTGCACGGCTGGGTGCTGGCGCGGGCCCGGCGCACCCAGGCGTGGGAGTTCGTCCAGGAGGCGCTGGCCGGCGACATCGCCGACGTCCAGGGCGGCACCACGGGCGAGGGCATCCACCTGGGCGCCATGGCCGGCACCCTCGACCTGGTCCAGCGCTGCCTGCCCGGGCTCGGGACCGGCGCGGGCGCCCTGCGGTTCGACCCGGTGCCGCTGCCGCAGATGTCCGAGTACCGGTTCTGCCTGCGCTACCGGGGGCACTGGGGCGTCAAGGTCCGGCTGCGCGGACAGGAACTGGAGGTCTCCGTGGCCGCGGCCGCCCAGGACCCCGTCACGGTCCACCTGGGGGAGTGGACGGAGTCCCTGGCCCCCGGGGAGACCCGCACGGTGTCCCTGCGGGAGGGCGCGGGATGACACGCCGGTTCACGACCACTCGCACACGTACGGTAGGCTTGATCCGCACGATCACGCAGGACAACCCCGGTCATTTCGGGGAAAACCCCTGCTGAGAAGGCAACGGGACGTGGCGCAGCTTGGTAGCGCACTTGACTGGGGGTCAAGGGGTCGCAGGTTCAAATCCTGTCGTCCCGACACACTGCAGGGCACATCAGGGGCCGGTTCGGGATCTTTCCCGAACCGGCCCCTGATGTGTTCCCGGCACCGGTCGCATCGCCTCCGGAAATGTCAGGGTCACGTCATTTTCGGTGGGTCCCGGTCCGGGCCACAACCGGTGACGTCCGGACATGGGCCGACGAGGCGGTACAAGCCGATCGGGGGGCGCCAGCCGTGGGGCGCGGGGCCTGTCGACGGTTCTTCGAAATGTTTCGGAGACTTGCCCCGAAGGCCCCCTGCGAATTTCGGAAAACTTTCGGAAACATAGTCATTGACTGCCGCTCTGCGCCGTGCGCATACTCACGACCGTTCGAAACCTCCCCGTTGCGGAGACGACTCCGCACGGTCCGTACCCGTCCACCCGGCACGTCCACCGCGTATGTCCGTAGCCCGCCAGCAGGGGGCGCCGCGATCGTTGCGACTGGGCCACGTGCCCGAACCTCACCAATGCCACGGTCGGTCTGCCACGTGAAATGCCCGAATAGGTGCACGCGCACTGTTTGGGCGGCAGGCGATTACTTCACGTTCATTATTCACACGCACCTGTGCCGGTGACGACAAATCAGGGAGTTTCCAAGATGGCGAGGAAAGTGCGCAGCATCAAGGCTGTTGCGATCGGCGTGGGCATCGTTCTCGCGGCCACCGCTTGCGCAGGCAACGGCGAGACCGGCGACGACGCCTCGTCCGGCGGCAAGGTCACGCTGACCGTGTGGGAGAACGCTTCCCCCGGCCCGGGCGCGGAGTACTGGCAGTCGGCCGTCAAGGAGTACATGGCGGAGAACCCGAAGGTCACGATCAAGCTGCAGCAGGTCCAGAACGAGGACTTCGACGGCAAGCTGCAGACCGCCCTCAACTCCAACTCCGCGCCGGACATCTTCCTGCAGCGCGGTGGCGGCAAGATGCGGGCCATGGTCGAGGCCGGCCAGCTCCAGGAGCTGCCGTTCACCGACGAGGACAAGGCCAACGCGGGCGCGCAGGTCGCCGGTGCCACGATCGACGGCAAGATCTACGCCGTCCCGCTGTCCACGAACCCGGAGGGCATCTACTACAGCAAGGAGCTCTTCGAGAAGGCCGGCATCAAGTCGACGCCGACCACGATGGCCGAGCTCGAGGACGCCATCGCCAAGCTGAAGAAGATCGACGTCGCCCCGATCGCGGTCGGCGCCAAGGACGCCTGGCCCGCCGCGCACTGGTACTACAACTTCGCCCTGCGCCACTGCAGCGAGGACGCGCTGAACAAGGCCGGCGCCGAGCTCAAGTTCGAGGACCCCTGCTGGACCAAGGCCGGCGAGGAGCTGCAGGACTTCCTCAAGATCGAGCCGTTCCAGAAGGGCTACCTGACGACCCCCGCCCAGCAGGGCGCCGGTTCGTCGGCGGGCATGCTCGCCAACCACAAGGCCGGCATGGAGCTCATGGGCAACTGGAACCCGGGCGTGATCGCGGGCCTCACCCCGGACAAGAAGCCGCTCCCCGACCTCGGCTGGTTCCCCTTCCCCGCTGTCGAGGGCGGTCAGGGTGACCCCACCGCCATGATGGGCGGCAGCGACGGCTACTCGGTCGCGAAGGCCGCGCCGAAGGAGGCCTTCGAGTTCCTCCAGTGGCTCGCCACGAAGGAGCAGCAGGAGAAGTACGCCAAGGGCTTCAGCACCATCCCGGTGAACAAGGCGGCCCAGGGCGTCGTCACCGACGAGTACAACAAGTCGGCGCTGGAGGCCTTCAACAAGGCGGCCTACTCCGTCATGTTCCTCGACACCCAGTACGGCCAGAACGTCGGCAACGCGATGAACACCGCCGTCGTGAACCTGATGGCCGGCAAGGGCACCCCCGAGGACATCGTCAAGAACACCAACGCGGCTGCCGCGAAGGGCTGAGTAAGGAACCATGAGCGACACCCTGGGCACTGGCACGGCCACCGGCCGTCAGTCGCAGGGCACGCCCGAAGCCGGGGACGCGGCCAAGTCCGCGCCCCCGGCTTCGCCGCTGGCGACTGGACGTCGCCGCAGTGGCCGTGCCCGGATGCGACTCGAGATCGCGATTCTCTCCGGACCGGCGATCCTCGTCTTCCTGGCCTTCGTGATCTTCCCCGTGGCGCTGGCCGCGTACTACGGCTTCTACCGGTGGAAGGGATACGGAGACCCGACCGACTGGGTGGGGCTGGACAACTACAAGCTGATCCTCGGCGATCCCGCGTTCCAGGAGGTGCTGACGCACAACCTGCTGATCGTGGTGCTCTCCCTGTTGATCCAGGGACCGCTGGCGATCGGCCTGGCGCTCCTGCTCAACCAGAAGATCCGCGGACGCTCGGTGATCCGCATCCTGATCTTCGTGCCCTACGTCATCTCCGAGATCATCGTCGGCACCGGCTGGGGTCTGCTGCTGCAGTCCAACGGCGCCCTCAACGACCTCCTGGGCAAGATCGGCCTCGAGTCCTGGCAGCACGACTGGCTGTCCGACCCGGACCTCGCCCTGTGGACGCTGATGGGCATCATCACCTGGAAGTACATCGGCTTCGCGGTGATCCTGATGCTCGCCGGCCTGCAGTCCATACCCGACGAGCTCTTCGAGGCCGCGGAGATCGACGGCGCCTCCTACTGGCAGATCCAGCGCCGCATCACCCTGCCGCTGCTGGGTCCGACGATCCGCATCTGGGGCTTCCTGTCGATCATCGGATCGCTCCAGCTGTTCGACCTCGTCTTCATCATCTGGGGCCCGTACATCGCGGGCACCGCGGGGACGTCGACGATGGCGATCTACATGGTCGCCGAGGGCCGCAACGCGGCGAACTTCGGCTACGGCAGCGCCATCGCGGTCGTGATGTTCGTGATCTCGATGATCGTCGCGCTGTTCTACCAGCGCTTCGTCCTGCGCCGTGACCTGCAGGGCGCCGTCACCGAGGGAGGCGCGAAGTGAGCGCTACCACCGCCAAGTCCGCGAACCTCACGGGGATCGCGCGGCGCCGGCGCACCAACCGCGGCGACCAGGGCGCCAAGCAGAAGTGGGGCAACCCCTTCACCTACATCGTCGCGCTGCTCTTCATCACGGCGTGCATCGCACCGGTGCTGTTCATCGTGCTCGGCGGGTTCCGCACCAACTCGCAGTTCACCACCGACCCGTCGGGCCTGCCGAGCCCGTGGTCCCTCGGCAACTACACCGACGTCCTCGCGACGCAGACGTTCTGGGGCCAGTTCGCCAACTCGGTCGTCGTCGGCCTGGCGAGCACGGCCGGCATCGTGGTGCTCGGCCTGATGGTCAGCTTCGTGATCGCGCGCTACGAGTTCAAGTTCAAGGGCGCGATGTACTCGCTGTTCGCCGCGGGCCTGATGTTCCCGCTGGTCATCGCGATCACGCCGCTGTACATCATGATCAAGAACCTGGGCCTGATCGACAACCTGCTGGGCATCATCATCCCGCAGATCGCGTTCGGCCTGCCGACGACCGTCATCATCCTGGTGCCGTTCCTCAAGGCGATCCCCAAGGAACTCGAGGAGGCCGCGTCGATCGACGGTACGAGCCGGCTCGGGTTCTTCTTCCGGATGGTGATCCCGCTGTCCACGCCCGGCGTGGTAACGGTCAGCATCCTGGGCTTCCTCGGCAGCTGGAACAACTACCTGCTGCCGCTGTACGTCCTGAACTCCGAGGCCAACTACACCCTGCCCCTCGGCGTCCAGGCGCTGTCCGCCTCGCAGTACTCCCAGGACACCGCGAAGATCCTCGCGTTCACCTCGCTCGCGATGCTGCCCGCCCTGATCTTCTTCTCGATCTTCGAGAAGAAGATCGTCGGCGGCCTGACCGGCGCCGTGAAGGGCTGAGCCGCACCCCGTCCGCACAGGACCGTCCCACGCCTGCCCCTGCCGTCCCCGCGGCGGGGGCAGGCCCCTTTGACCGCGGCGGCGCGCCCCGGCACGCCGCGCGCCGCCCCAGGAAGGACCCCCGCCATGCCCCGCGCCCACATCGAGCTCGACCGGAAGGCCGTCGTCGCCCCCGTCCGGCGCCGCACCTTCGGCTCGTTCGTCGAACACCTCGGCCGCTGCGTGTACACCGGCATCTACGAGCCCGGGCACCCCAGCGCGAACGAGGACGGCTTCCGCATGGACGTCGTCGACCTCGTCAGGGAGCTCGGCAGCACGACCGTGCGGTACCCGGGCGGCAACTTCGTCTCCGGCTTCCGCTGGGAGGACTCGGTCGGCCCGCGCGAGCAGCGGCCGGTGCGCCGCGACCTCGCCTGGCGCTCGCTCGAGTCGAACCAGGTGGGTCTCGACGAGTTCGCCAGGTGGCTCAAGCTCACCGACTCCGAACTGATGCTCGCGGTCAACGTCGCCACCCGGGGCATACTGCCGGCCCTGGACCTGCTCGAGTACGCCAACCACCCCTCCGGCACCACCCTGTCCGACCTGCGCATCGCCAACGGCACCCCCGAGCCGCACGACGTGCGCATGTGGTGCCTCGGCAACGAGATGGACGGCCCCTGGCAGACCGGCTTCATGACGGCGGACGACTACGGGAAGATCGCCGCCCGGACCGCCGCCGCGATGAGGATGGCCGACAAGGACCTCGAACTGGTCGTCTGCGGCTCCTCCGGATCCGGCATGCCGACCTTCGGCGACTGGGAGCGCACGGTGCTCGAGCACACCTACGAGCACGTCGACTACGTCTCCTGCCACGCCTACTACCAGGAGCTCGACGGCGACCTCGGCTCCTTCCTCGCCTCCGCGACCGACATGGACTTCTTCATCGACACCGTCGTCGCGACCGCCGACCACGTGGGCGGCAAGAAGCGCTCGAAGAAGAGGATCGACGTCTCCTTCGACGAGTGGAACGTCTGGTACCTCAAGGAGCACCAGGAGCAGGAGGCACGGGAGACCGACCTGGAGTGGCGGCACGCCCCCCGCAAGCTCGAGGACGTCTACACCGTGGCGGACGCCGTGGTGGTCGGCAACCTGCTGATGACGCTGCTCAAGCGCAGCGACCGCGTCACCTCGGCGTCGCTCGCGCAGCTGGTCAACGTGATCGCGCCGATCATGACGGAGCCGGGCGGACCGGCCTGGCGGCAGACGACCTTCCACCCGTTCTCGATCACCAGCCGGCTCGCCTCCGGGGAGGTGATCCGGCCCGTGATCGAGGCGCCGGTCTACGAGACGGCGCGGTACGGCGAGGCGTCCCTCGTGGACGCCGTCGCAACCGTCGACGAGGACCGGGCCGCGGTGTTCCTGGTCAACCGCGACCAGCGGGAGACGGCCCACGTCACCATCGACGTGCGCGGCCTCGGGTCCTCGCGCGTCGTGGAGGCGCTCACGCTCGCCGACCCGGACGTGTACGCGAAGAACACGCTCGCCGAGCAGGACCGGGTGACGCCGGCCGCCAACGCGAGCGCGACCCTCGCCGACGGCACGGTCACCGTCGAACTCCCGCCGGTGTCCTGGACGGCGATCGCCCTGCGCTGACCGTCCGGAACGCCTTTCGGCGGACATTCGACATTTTCGACGACACACGGTGAAGGAGCCGACGATGAACCGAGCCCCGGCCGGCGCGGCGTCCGGGGTGAGGCCCGCGGCGATCGCAGCACTCGGCGCACTGATGGCCGCGACGTTCTGCGTCTCGACCACCGAGAACCTCCCGGCCGGACTGCTCCCGGAGATCTCCGCCGGACTGGACGTCTCCCTGTCCGCGGCGGGCCAGCTGGTCACCGGGTACGCGGTGGTCGTGACGGTGCTGAGCGTTCCGCTGACGTACGCCACCCGCCGGGTCCCGCGCCGTCCCCTCCTCCTGGGCCTGATGGCGCTGTTCGTGGTCGCCTCCGTGGCGTCCGCCGCCGCGCCCACCTTCGGCCTGCTGCTCGCCTCGCGTGCCGTGACGGCACTGGTCCACGCCGTCTTCTGGGCGGTCGTCACGGTCACCGCGACCTCCCTCTTCCCGGTCTCGGTGCGGGGCCGGGTCGTCGCCATGGTCTTCGGCGCGACCTCGCTGGCGACCGTCCTCGGCGTGCCCGCCGGAAGCTGGATCGGGCAGCAGGCCGGCTGGCGGGCGGCGTTCTGGGTGCTCGCCGGGATCGGCCTGCTCGCGTTCGTCACCGTCGTCCTGTGCCTGCCGTCCACCGGGGCCGCGCGGGAGGACGGCGACGGGCGGCGTGCGCCGGACGCGGCGCGCTACGTCGTCCTGGTGGTGACGATCGTGCTGGTCATGACCGGGCTCGGCGCGGCGTTCACGTACACGGTGCCGTTCCTCCTCGAGGTCAGCGGCTTCTCCACCGAGGCGATCAGCCCACTGCTGCTGGTGCGGGGCGCGGCCGGCGTCGCGGTGCTCTTCCTGGCCGGCCGCCTCGCGGACCGCTACCCGCGGCCGGCCACCGTCGTGCCGGTGGCGCTGCTGGCCCTCTCGCTGCTCGGCACCTACGCGTGGGGTTCCTCGCCGGTGGTCGCCGCGGTGCTGACGGCGATGTGCGGCGTCGCCCTGTTCGCCATGATCACCACGCTGACCAGCGAACTCCTCACGGTCGCACCCGGCGACCTGTTCATCGCCTCGGCCGTCGGCAACGCGGCGTTCAACGCGGGCACGGCCGCCGGGGCGGCGGCCGGCGGCATGGTGCTGTCCGCCTCCGGCGTTCGCGCCGTGATGCTGATCGGCGGTCTGCTGACGGCGGCGGGGCTAGCCGTACTGCTGGCCGACCAGCTGGTGGGCCGTGCCCGGGCGTCGCGCCCGACGGTCACCGGGCCCTCGGCCGGGCGTCGCGCGGAAGCGGGGGCCGGGCCGTCGGCGGGGCGGGGCGCGGAAGCGGGGGCCGGGCCGTCGGTGGAGCGGAATGCGGAAAGGGTCGCCGAGCGGTCGTAGACGGGGGCGCGGAACGGTCACCGGGCGGTCGTGGGCCGGGACGCGGGAGCGGTCACCGCTCCGACCGGGTGAGCTCGTAGACGGCCGCCGAGTCCGGGTCACCGACGTAGACGTACAGGACGGGACGGTCCTCGCTCCCGCCCACCTCCCACTCACGGGTGACGCACCCGGGAACGCGGACGGTGACCCGCTGCGCCCAGGCGTCGTCACCCGGGTCGAACGTCCAGGCACCCCGCCCGTCACAGGGGTCCGCGCGGGTCCCGTCGTCCTCGAACTGGGACAGCCCGGTGGCCGTCGCGGTGCCGTCCGCGTGGAGGACCAGGACCTCCGGATCACCGTTCGCCCAGGAGCCGGCGAGCGCCCTCGCCGTCATGGACGGCGGCTGGTAGGCGTCCACGACACCGGTCGCCAGCGCCAGCGCGCCGAGCACGCCGGCGCCCACCACCGTGCCGGCGCCCCAGAGCGCCACCCGGCCGACCGGCCGCCAGCTCCGCCCCGTCCCGCGGAGACGGGCCAGCAGCGCCGGGGGCAGCGAGAAGGCCACGACCGCCGCCCACAGTGCCGGCATCGCCGCCGTCGGCGTGAGGTCCGTCCGCCGCACGAACAGGAACGACGCGGGCAGGGCGACCAGCACCGCGGCCGGCAACACCCACCACCAGGCCCTCGGACGGCGGAACAGCCGCGCCAGACCGTCGCCCAGCCAGACCACCGGCATGACCACGACGTGCGAGAACAGGAGCCCGAACAGCACGCCCGCGACGGCGAGCAGCGGCAGGAAGACCAGCGTCAAGGTGCCCGGGACCACGCCCGGGGACTCCGTCGTGGCGAGCGCCACCAGGCCGGCCACCAGGCCCAGCATCACTTCGCACCCCAGCACCAGCATGGACATCACCAGCATCCACGCGTAGTTCCGGCCTCGATGGGCCATGACCCCTCCCCGTCTCACGGCATGCCGAAGGACGCGGTCCGCGCGGGTGCGGCCGCCTGGATCATCCTGCCATGGTTTTGAACGTGTTCAACTCGCCGGAGGGGGGAACGACGAAGCCGCCCGCGTGAGGTGCACGCGGGCGGCAGGAATCAGCTGCGGGAGGGCTCAGGCGATCGCGTCCGCGCCCGGCCCCGCCTGCTGCACCACCTCGAACGACCACAGGGTGGAACCGCTCGCCGCCGGCTTCGGCCGCTCGCCGCCCTCGCCCTGACCGCCGCCCTGGTGGGCGGACTTCATCGGCCCCTCCATCCATGCCTCGAACGCGGCCTCGTCACGCCAGCGCGTGTACACGAGGTAGGTGTCGGTCCCCTCGACCGGGCGGAGCAGTTCGAACCACTCGAAGCCGTCGGAGTTCTCCACGGCGTGCGCCCGTGAGGCGAAGCGCTTCTCCAGGACCTCCCGCTGCTCGGCGGGCACGGACAGTACGTTGATCTTCACGACGCTCATGCCCTCATCCTGCCGCACCGCCCCGGAGTGCTGCCGGAGGCCTCGCGCGGCAGGTGTTTCTCGGGCATGGTGACCACAGGGCGACCGTCCCGGCGAGCGGTCCGGGCGCCTGTGGGGAGGGCGCGTGGCGGAGCCGTTGAGCGGCTGGATATGGGCCCAGAACGCCCTGCCCTTCCTGCAGTTGCTGTCCCACTACGCCGGTTACGCCTTCGACGGCACCGACTGGGAGACCGTCGAGGCGGGCATCGAGGACACCGACGACGACCGTGCGGACGGCTGGTACACCTACCCGCTGGTCGGCGCCCGGGCCGAGTTGGAGGTCGCGCTGGCCGTCGCCGCCGGCTCCGACGTCCTGGCGGTCACCGTCACCGGCCTGGAGGATCCCGAACTCCGGCTGCGCGCCGACACGTTGATCTCCGCCTTCGCGAGCATGTGAGCGCGGCGAGCCGCCTATGCTCCCCGCATGACGACGAGGAACGGGCCGGACGACGCCGAGGTGGCGGTCGCCGCCGCGCGGGCCGGGGCCGCCGTGGTACGGGACCTGTACGGCAGCGCTCCCGAGCGGCACGACAAGGGGAACGGCGACTTCGCCACAGCGGCGGACCTGGCGGCCGAGGAGGCGATCCGGGACGTCCTGCGCGCGTTTCGCCCCGGCGACGCCGTGACCGGTGAGGAGCGGGGAGCCACCGGAGCGGCGGAGGCCGGACGCAGGTGGCTCGTCGACCCCCTCTGCGGCACCCTCAACTACGCCGTGGACACCATGCTCGTCGGCGTCAACGTCGCCCTGCGGGACGGCGGGCGGGTCACGGCGGCCGCCACGGCCGACCCGTTCAGCGGCGAGGTGTACCTGGCCGACGGCGTCGGCGCCCGCCTGCTGGACCCCGACGGCACGGGGACGGGTCTGATTCCCTCGGCCGCGTCCGGCCTGGTCGACCTCAACCTCGATCCGCCGTTCCCGAACGCCCCCGCCTTCCGGGCCGCCCGGCTGCTCGACGACCCGGCGTTCACCGCGCGCTTCCGGCCCCGCGTGGTCTCCACGACGCTCGCCGTCGCCTGGGTCGCGGCAGGCCGACGAGCCGCCTACGTCACCGACGGGGACCTGCGCGACAGCGTCCACTTCGCCTCCGGCATCGCCCTGTGCCAGGCCGCCGGATGCGTCGTCACGGGGCTCGACGGCCGGCCCCCGTACACCGGCGCCAACGGCCTGATCGCCGCGGCCGACCAGGACACGCACGCGGCGCTGCTCGCCATGGCCCGGATCCGGCTCCCCGCCGAGCGGTGAGTGCGGCGGCGCCGATCGGCCGGACGGAGGACGTGGACGGGGCCCCGCGCGGAGGCGGTGCCAGACTCGGTCTCCGGACGCTGGAGGTGCGCGGTGGATCTCGACGCTGTCGCTCAGGAGCTGTACGGGACGCTCCCCGAGACGATCACCCGGATGCGCGACGAGCGCGCCGCCCGCGCCCGCGCGGAGGGCGACCGGGAGCTGGCGAAGCGGATCAAGGCCCTGCGGAAGCCGACGCTGTCGGCCTGGGCCTGCAACCTGCTGGTCCGGGAGCGCAAGGAGGAGACCGAACCGCTGCTGCGGCTGGGGGAGGCGTTGCGGCAGGCCCACCTCGACCTGGACGGCGGGGTGCTGCGGGACCTCTCACGGCAGCAGCACCTGCTGGTGTCCGCGCTCGCCCGGCAGGCGGTGGAGCTGACCGCGGCGGCGGGACACCGGGTGGGGGAGGGGGCCCGGGAGGAGGTCGAGGGCACGCTGCGCGCGGTGCTGGCGGACCCCGGGGCGGCCGCGGCCTGGGCCGAGGGGCGGCTGACCGGACCGCTCACCGCGACCCCGGGCTTCGGGGCCGTGCCGGCCGGCGGGACGCCGCCCGACCTGCGGCTGGTACCCGCGCCGAAGAGGGACGCGGCGGGTGCGGAACCCCAGGCGGGCCCGGCTGCCGGGGAAGGCGGCGCAACGACCGCGCGCCGGGGCGAGGGCGGTGCGCCGGACGCGGGCGGCGCGACACAGGGGGTCGGTGCCGCGGAGCGCGAATGCCGTGCCCGGGAGCGCGAGGCGGCCGAGCGTGAGGCGGCCGAGCGTGAGGCGGCCGAACGTGAGGCGGCCCGGCGCCAGGCCGCGGAACGGGCGCGGCGGCGTGAGCTGGCGGAGGCCCGCGCGGAGGCGGAGGAGGCCGCGCGGGCCCTCGGCGAGGCGGAGGAGGAGACGGCCGGCGCCGACCGCGCCGAACGTGAGGCGGTCGACCGCGTCGCCGCCCTCGAGGAGCGGGTCCGTGGCCTGGAGGAGGAACTGCACGCCGCCCGTGCCGAGACCCGCGAGGCCCGGGCGGCGGAACGCGCGGCCCGCGACCGGGCCCGTGCCGCCGCCCGTACCCTCCGCGACGCCCGCCACCGCGCCACCACCGCCGAGACCCGCGCCGCCCGCGCCACCCGCCCGGCCGACGACGCGTGACGGCGGGCCGGGCGCCGCCGAGGACGCCGCGCCCCCTCGGACGACGGCGAGGGCGGCGACCCCCACGGGCTCGCACCGCGCGCCGTCGTCCGCACCGCGCTCAGGCCGCCCCGAAGGCCGTGAAGGTCCACCCCGTCGCCCGGTGGACCGCGTCGTCCGGGAGGGCCGCGCGGGCGTCGCGCAGCGCCTCGGCGAGGGAGAGGCCGCAGGCCAGGCCCTTGTGCAGGGCCAGCATCAGCGGCACCACCGCCGCGTCGTTGACCGGCGCGCTGCTCGCCACCACCCCCGCCGTGCCGAGCGGCAGTAAGGCGGTGACCAGGCCCAGCAGTTCGTCGGAGCCCACCGGCGCCAGCCGCGCCGTGTCGCAGCTGGACAGGATGAGCCGGTACGGACTGCTCTCCAGCCGCTCGAAGTCGTGCACGGTCAACGGCCCGTCGGCCATGCGCAGGGACGAGAACAACGGGTTGTCCGCCCGGAAGACGCCGTGCGCCGCGATGTGCGCCAGCGACGCGCCGTCCAGCGCCCGCAGCACCTCCCCGGCGCGTGCGCCGTCCCCCTCCAGCAGGGTCGGCCGCCCGTAGTGGTCGACCAGTTCCGGCACCTCCGCGCCACCCGTCGCCAGCCCGGGACCGCGCACCAGGACGTGCCGGCCGCCCGCCGGCGGGGCCGTCTCCCGGGCGCGCAGCCAGGCGCCCGCCGACGGCGACACGCTCACCACCCGCTCCCGCAGCGACGGCAGCAGCGCCCACGGCACCCGGTGCAGCCGCCCCGGCGGCACCACCACCGGCCCGGGACCGAGCCGCGCGGCCGCCTCACCGAGCAGCGCCTCCTCCAGGCGGCGCCCGGCCGCCTCCAGCAGGGGAAGCCGCGCCGCGCCGCCGGGATGCGCCAGCCGCCGCAGCCCGGCCTGCACCAGCTCCGCCTCCGCCTCCGCCCGCGACAGCCGGCCGCCGGTGAACAACCGCACCCGGCCGCCGCCGCACAGCAGCACCCGCACCCGGTCGTCCAGCACCACCAGTTCGACCAGCTGCGCGCCGTCGCGGTCCAGCCGCTCGAGCAGGGCCGCCGGGTCGAACCGGCGGCCGTCGCCGCCGGCCCCCGTGCCCCGGGCCCGCAGCGTCCGGGACCGTATCTCCCGCTCCAGGCGCCGCTGCTCACGCTCCAGCACCGGCACCGGACGGCCGTCCCGGCGCGCCTCCTCGGCCCGGGACGCGATCTCGCGGAACGACGCCAGGTCCGCCAGCAGCCCGGGATCGGCGGGCGGCCGGGCGGCCGGCGCCGCCAGCGCCGCCGCTCGCCACCGCTCGCTCCACTCCAGCAGCCGCCGGGCGCCGCCCGAGGCCAGGGCGGCCTCCTGCGCCAGCGCCGCCAGCTCCTCGCCCTGCTCGGTGACCCGGGCCCGCAGCTCCGGCGCGCCCAGCGTGGTGCGGTGCGCGTCGAGCACGTCCAGCCCGTACCGGCAGGCCCGGAGCACACCGCGACGCGACCCGGCGGCACGGGCCCGCAGCGCCTGCGCCACCCAGCCCGTCACCCGCGCCTGCGGCGCACCGCCGTGCCGGGCCCTGGCGGCCAGAGCCAGATGCGCCTCCGCCTCCTCGGGCCGGTCGAGGGCCAGGGCGATCCGCCCGGCCAGCAGCGCGGCCTGCGGCGCCGACGGCGAGCCGAAGGAGGCCAGCCGCCCGGCGAGGGCCGCCGCCTCGGAGACCATCCGGCCGGTGCGCCGCCCCACCGCGAAACGGGCCTCGGCCAGCACCAGCCGGGCATGCGCCTCCCCCCACGGCCGCCGCTGCCGGGCGAACAGCCGCACCGCCGCGGCCGCCCGGTCCACCGCCGTGTCCGGGGCGCCCGCCGCACCAGCCGCCTGGGCCGCCACCAGCAGCAGCTCCGCCTTGCGGGTGCGCTGCCCGCCGATCCTCTCCAGCGCCGCGATCGCCGCGTCCGCCTCGGCCAGCGCCTCAACCGCCAGGCCCGCCGCCCGCAGCACCTCGCAGCGCCGGATGCTCAGCATGAACGTCGGGGTGCCCAGGGCGTCGTAACGCTCGGCGGCCTCGTCGAAGAGCCGCAGCGCCGCGGGGATGTCACCGGCGCGGAAGGCCGTCAGCGCCCGCGACTCGACCACGTCCGCCTTGTCGTGCTCCTGGCCGGTCGTCCCCCACAGCACCTCCGCCGCCGCGAAGTCCGCCTCCGCG
Source organism: Streptomyces fragilis (assembly GCF_003112515.1). Lineage (GTDB taxonomy): Bacteria > Actinomycetota > Actinomycetes > Streptomycetales > Streptomycetaceae > Streptomyces > Streptomyces fragilis. The sequence continues at coordinate 1,775,791 of NZ_BEVZ01000002.1, forward strand.
CGGTCCACCGCCCCCAGCGCCAGGTGGACCGTCGCCCGCAGGGTCAGCGAACGCGCCACCCAGATCACGTCCCCGGCCTGCCGCAGCACCGGCACCGCGCGCCGGACGTCGTCCAGCGCCTCACCGTGGCGGCCGAGCACCCAGAACGAGTACGCCCTGCGGTACAGCACCCGCGCCCGGGTGTGCGCCGAGCCCCGGCCCACGCCCCGCTCGAACGCCGCCAGCCCCTGCCGGGTCCGGCCCGCGTGCACCAGCGCCACCCCGAGCGTGGCCAGCACGTCGGCCTCCCGGTCGGCGGAGCCCGCACGGGCCGCCAGGTCCCGGGCGCGCCGCAGATGGCGCAGCGCCACCTCGAGATCGCCGAAGTCCCGCTGCCAGATGCCGATCACCTGGTGGGCCACCGACGCGTGCTCCGGCGGGGGGCCGGACTCGAGGAGCCGTTCCGCCCTGCGCAGCGCCACGTCGGGCCTGGCGAAGACCATCGGCAGCAGTTCGAGGACGGTTCCGTTTCCCGCTGTCACCTGCCGCATGGTAGTTGCCCTGGCCAGGGGTTTCAGCACGCACGATGTGAAGGCGGTGTATCAACCGCGATGCGGCAGACTCCTTCTGACGACGTAGTACCCGAGGGGGAGGAAGCCCTATGCCGGCCCGGCGGTTCCACGAGCAGTGCGAGCAGGTCCGACGTTCCATGCCCGACGTACCGCTGGCCGTGGACGAGGAGGCGGGGTTCCTCTACGAGCGCGGCCACCTGCTGGTGCGCGACGGGGAGGACGCCCGGCTGGTCGCCGACGCCCTGCGCGAGCGGCGCGCGGACATCCCCGGCGCCGCGGGCCGCGAACGGATAGGCGCCGCCGGGCCCGGCAACCGGTCCGGGGTGACGCGGATCAGGGTCGCCGAGCCGGCCGACGCGGCCCGGGCGGCCCGCGCGGGCGAGGCCGCCGACCCGGCGGTGGACGGCGCGCTGCGCGCGGTGCGCGCCCTGGAGGCCCGCGCCGGACGCCGCATGGTCTCCCGCAACCACGTCATCACGGTCGCCGTGAACGCCTGCCCCGGTGACGAGCCGGTGCCGGCCGCGCCGGGCGAGGGACCCAACCCGGCGCCCGCCCCTCGGGACCACGAGCCGGAGTCCGGCGTCGGCGTGCTGGTGGTGGACACCGGCCTCACCTCCGACCACGCCCGCTGCCCCGAACTCGCCCGCGTGCGCGGCGACCTGGAGACCTCCGAGCGCGACGCCGACGGGGTGCTGCGCCAGTACGCGGGACACGGCACCTTCATCGCCGGCCTGCTGGCCGCCGTCGCCCCGCACGCCGACATCACGGTCTCCAACGCGCTCAACGACGCCGGCGCCGTCCTGGAGTCCGAGTTCGGCCCGCTCCTGCTGGACGCCGCCGAGCGCGCCGGCTGGCCCGCCCTGATCAGCGTCTCCGCGGGCACCGCCACGGGCGACGACGAGGGCCTGCTGGGACTCGAGCGCTTCATGGCCGAACTGCTCGAGCACCCCGGCACCCTGCTGGTCGCCGCGGCCGGCAACAACGGCTCCGACACCCCGTTCTTCCCGGCCGCCTACGCCGCCCGGCCCCGCTACCGCAAGGCCGTGTTCTCCGTGGGCGCCCTGCGCGGCGACGGTGAGGCCAACGCCTGCTTCAGCAACCACGGCCGGTGGGTGAACGCCTACGCGCCCGGCGAGCGCCTCACCGCCCCGCTGACCGGCTTCGACGCCCCCGTCCCGTACGTCTACCAGCACTCCAGCTACGACGAGTGCCGGCACGGCGGCGACTACTCCTGCACCTGCCGCTTCCCGGTCCGCACCGGAGTGCTCAGCGCGGACGGCGAGGACGCCCCCGGCGAGCCGGAGCGCGTGGAGTTCACCGGCTACGCGCGCTGGAGCGGCACCTCCTTCGCCACACCGGTGGCAGCCGCCATGGTCGCCGCGCACATGGCCGCCCACAAGGAGAGCGACCCGCGCCGCGCCCGCCGCGACCTCCTCGCCTCCCTCGAGGACACCGCCGAGGTGCACGGCGCGCGGGTGGCCGCGCTGCGTCCGCCGACCTGGCGGCCCCTCGGCGCGCCCGCCGGGAGCGAACGTTGACCCCGTCCTTGACCCTCACCCGTACGGCGTACGATGGCGTGCCGTACACGAGGGGTGGGGGAGTGGAACGAGCGACAGTCGGCGCCTTGCTGAAGTCCGCGGTCGAGGGTGACCAGGACGCCTGGCGGGGCCTGGTGGACGGGCTCAGCCCGTTGGTGTGGTCCGTGGTCCGCGGGCACCGGCTCTCCGAGGCGGACGCCCACGAGGTCTACCAGATCGCCTGGTTCCGCTTCGCGCAGAACCTCGGCCGGATCCGCGAGCCGGAGAAGGCGGGCTCCTGGCTCGCCGCCACCGCCCGCCACGAATGCCTGAAGGTGCTCCGGGCGCAGCGCCGGTGGACGCCCACCGACGACCCGCAGGTGCTGGACCGCCCGTGCGACAGCTGCTCGCCCGAGCAGAAGGTCCTGGAGTCCGAGGAGGAGGCCGAACGCGCCGACCGGCACCGGACGGTCTGGGAGGAGTTCGACGCGCTCGGCGACCGCTGCCGGCAGCTGCTGCGCCTGATCATCGCCCAGCCGCCGCCCAGCTACCGCGAGGTGTCCGTCGCCCTGGGCATCGCGGTGGGTTCCATCGGACCTATTCGACAGCGGTGCCTGCGCCGGCTGCGCAAGCGCCTGACCGACCGGGGGGTTCTGTGAACGGCCCGCACGCCTTCGACGACACCGACGAGACCGGCGAGCTCCACGACGAGCGGCAGCTCCTGGAGATGGAGGCACTCCTGCGGGAGGCGGCCGAGGTCTGCGACCCGGTGCCCGCCGCGCTGCGCGAGACGGCCCTGGCCGCCTTCGCGCTGCACGACCTGGACGCCCGCCTCGCCGAGCTCACCTTCGACTCGCTGCTGGACGCCGCCCCCGTCAGGGGCGCCGAGGACACCCCGCGGATGCTCACCTTCGCGGCCGGCGACCTCACCGTCGACGTCGAGGTGGGCGAGGACGGGCTGCTCGGCCAGCTGCTGCCGCCCCAGGCGGCGGGCGTGGAGGTGCTGACCCGGCCCGCCCCGGACGCGGCGGCGCGGTGCGCCGCCGACGAGACGGGCGGGTTCTCGTGCGCGGTCGACGTCACCGGCCCGTTCGCCCTGCGGGTCCGGACCGGCGACGAAGTGGTCGTCACGGAGTGGCTGCGGGTCTGACCGCGACCGGGCGGCCGCCCACCCAGGGCGGCCGCCCGCCTGGGGCGGCCGCCCGCTTGGCGCGGCCGCCCGCTCACCAGGCGACCGGAAGCGCCTCGGGCCCGCGGATCATGGTGCGCCGCCGCCACGGCACCTCCTGCGCGGGCACCGCGAGCCGGAGCCCGGGCAGCCGCTCCAGCAGGGTGGTCACCAGCAGCTCCGTCTGCAGGCGGGCCAGGACCGCCCCCGTGCAGAAGTGCGGTCCGTTGCCGAAGGCCAGGTGCGGGTTGGGGTCCCGGGCCAGGTCGATCTCGTCCGGATCGGGGAAGACCTCCGGGTCCCGGTTGGCGGCCAGGTAGGACACGTACACCGGCTCGCCCGCCCGGATCGTCCGGCCCGCGAGCCCGACGTCCTCCAGCGCGATCCGGGCCAGGCCCACGGTGCTGCGGTGCGGGATCCAGCGCAGCAGCTCCTCCAGGGCGGCGTCCCGCCCGGCCGGACGGTCCAGCACCTCGCGCATCTTGGCCATCAGGTCCGGCCGGGTGAGCAGCAGGAAGAGCATCTGCCCGCAGTTGTGCGTGACCGCCTCGCCGCCGATCTGCAGCGGCCCGGCCACCCCGATCGCCTCCTCCTCGGTCAGCTCCCCGCGGCCCACGGCGGCGCCCAGCATCGACAGCACGCCGCCGCCCCGTCCGTCGCCGTCAGCGTCGGGGGAGCCCTCGCGACGGTCACGGATCGTCCGCGTGATCCAGCCGTACAGTCCCGCCTTGGCCCGCTCGGCGGCCTCGGCGCCGCCCGAGGTGGAGATGATCTGCCGGGTCCAGGCGCGCACCCGGTCCCGGTCGGCCTCCGGAACGCCCATCACCTCGCCCACCACGGCCAGCGGGTACGGCTCCAGCACCGTGGCGATCAGATCGGCCGGCGGACCCTGCGCCAGCAGGCCGTCGACCAGCGGGTCGAGCAGCGCCTGCGCGCGCGGGCGGAGCCTGCGCATCGCCCCGACGGTGAAGGCGCCGGCGAAGGCGCGGCGCAGCCGGTTGTGGTCGGGCTGGTCGGCGAAGGCCAGCGAGCCCGGACGGGGCTTGAAGTGCGGGGCCAGCCGGGTGACCTGGCGGCGCGTCACCTCCGCACGGCCGAACCGCGGGTCGTTGGTGACGGCGCGGACGTCCTCGTGACGGGTGGCGAGCCAGGCCCAGCCCTCGCCGTGCGGCAGCCGGATCCTGGTCAGCGGGGCCTCACGCATCAGCTCGGCCAGCAACGGGTCGAAGCCGGGGCCGTCGATCTCCGGCGGCACCCAGTCCCGGACGGGCGGAGGAGGCGGTGCGGTCATCTCCTGAGTCATGGAACCACCCTGGGACGGCCCCGGCCGTCTGTCGCGCCCGGCTGCTCCGTGCGGTGCCGGAAGCGGCCGTCGAGCGCCGGAAACGGGCGGCGGTCTCCCAAAACGGGCGCCGCCCCGCCCGGAAATCCGGGCGGGGCGGCGCTCAGGGCCGGACGGCCGTGCGACCGGGTGAGGTCAGGCGCCCAGGGACGCCAGGGCCTCGTTCCAGGTGGCGGAGGGGCGCATGACGGCAGCGGCCTTCTCCGGGTCGGGCTGGTAGTAGCCGCCGATCTCGGCCGGCTCGCCCTGCACCGCGTTCAGCTCCTCGACGATCTTCGCCTCGGCACCGGCGAGCTTCTCGGCCAGCGGCGCGAACGCGGCGGCCAGCTCGGCGTCGTCCTTCTGCGCGGCCAGCTCCTGCGCCCAGTACAGGGACAGGTAGAAGTGCGAGCCGCGGTTGTCGATGCCGCCGATCCGGCGGGTCGGGGACTTGTCCTCGTTGAGGAAGGTCGCCGTGGCGCGGTCCAGCGTGTCCGCCAGGACCTGGGCCTTGGCGTTGCCGGTGACCTTGGCGAACTGCTCGAAGGACGGGACCAGGGCGAAGAACTCGCCGAGGGAGTCCCAGCGCAGGTAGTTCTCCTTGACCAGCTGCTGCACGTGCTTCGGGGCGGAGCCGCCGGCGCCCGTCTCGAAGAGGCCGCCGCCCGCCATCAGCGGGACGACCGACAGCATCTTGGCGCTGGTGCCCAGCTCCAGGATCGGGAAGAGGTCGGTCAGGTAGTCGCGCAGCACGTTGCCGGTCACCGAGATGGTGTCCTCGCCGCGGCGGAGGCGCTCGAGGGAGAACGCGGTCGCCTCGACCGGCGCCATGATCTCGATCTGCAGGCCCTCGGTGTCGTGCTCCTGCAGGTAGGCGCGGACCTTCTCGATCAGCTTGGCGTCGTGGGCGCGCTCGGCGTCCAGCCAGAAGACGGCCGGGGCGCCGGTGGCGCGGGCACGGGTGACGGCCAGCTTGACCCAGTCGCGGATCGGGGCGTCCTTGGTCTGGCAGGCGCGGAAGATGTCGCCCGCCTCGACCGGCTGCTCCAGCACGACGTCGCCCTTGGCGTCGACCAGGCGGACGGTGCCCGCCTCGGCGATCTCGAAGGTCTTGTCGTGGGAGCCGTACTCCTCGGCCTTCTGCGCCATCAGGCCCACGTTCGGCACCGAGCCCATGGTCGACGGGTCGAAGGCGCCGTTGGCGCGGCAGTCGTCGATGACGGCCTGGTAGACGCCGGAGTAGCTGGAGTCCGGCAGGACGGCCAGCGTGTCGGCCTCCTGGCCGTCCGGGCCCCACATGTGGCCGGAGGTGCGGATCATGGCCGGCATGGAGGCGTCGACGATGACGTCCGAGGGGACGTGCAGGTTGGTGATGCCCTTGTCGGAGTCGACCATCGCCAGGGCCGGGCCGTCGGCGAGCTCGGCGTCGAAGGACGCCTTGATCGCGTCACCCTCGGGGAGGGACTCCAGGCCCTTCCAGATGCCGCCCAGACCGTCGTTGGGGGAGAGGCCGGCGGCGGCCAGCTGCTCGCCGTACTGCGCGAAGGTCTTCGGGAAGAAGGCGCGCACCACGTGACCGAAGACGATCGGGTCGGAGACCTTCATCATCGTGGCCTTGAGGTGCACGGAGAACAGGACGCCCTCCTCCTTGGCCCGGGCGACCTGCGCGGTCAGGAACTCGCGCAGCGCGGCGGCGCGCATCACGGAGGCGTCGACGACCTCGTTCTCGAGGACCGGCACCGACTCGCGCAGCACCTTGGTCTCGCCGGAGGCGGTGACCAGCTCGATGCGCAGCGAACCCGCCTCGGAGATCACGGCGGACTTCTCGGTGGAGCGGAAGTCGTTCTCGCCCATGGTCGCGACGTTGGTCTTCGAGTCCGAGGACCAGGCGCCCATGCGGTGCGGGTGGTTCTTGGCGTAGTTCTTCACCGACGCGGGGGCGCGGCGGTCGGAGTTGCCCTCGCGCAGCACCGGGTTGACCGCGGAGCCCTTGACCTTGTCGAAGCGGGCGCGGATGTCGCGCTCCTCGTCGGTCTTCGGGTCGTCCGGGTAGTTCGGCAGCTCGTAACCCTGCGCCTGCAGCTCCGCCACGGCGGCCTTCAGCTGCGGGATGGACGCCGAGATGTTCGGCAGCTTGATGATGTTGGCCTCGGGCTTCTTGGCCAGCTCGCCGAGCTCCGCCAGGGCGTCCGGGATCCGCTGGTCCTCACGGAGGTACTCCGGGAAGACCGCGAGGATGCGGCCGGCCAGCGAGATGTCACGGGTCTCCACGGGGACACCCGCCTGCGCGGCGTACGCCCGTACGACCGGCAGGAACGAGTACGTCGCCAGGGCCGGCGCCTCGTCGGTGTGCGTATAGATGATGGTCGAGTCAGTCACCGGGTGCTCCGCTCCACGTCTGCAACATTGCTCGACATCAAGATATCTCGTGATCGAGGCGACGCGACCCCCGGCCCGCCCTTCGGCCCCCGGACACGCCCGGACGCACGGCGACGGACGCGCGCCGCCCGCGGTCAGACGCGCTGGTGCGGCATGGACGCCGCGTCCTGGCTCCGCAGGGTGACGTCGTGGTGGGGCGGGGGCACGGCGATGCCCTCCGCCCGGAAACGGCGGTGCAGGCGCTTGATGAACTCGTGCTTGATCCGGTACTGGTCGCTGAACTCGCCGACGCCCAGGATCACCGTGAAGTTGATCCGCGAGTCCGCGAAGGTGTGGAAGCGGATCGCGGGCTCGTGCTCCGGCACCGCGCCCTCGACCTCCTTCATCACCTCGGTGACGACCTCCGCGGTCACCCGCTCCACGTGCTCGAGGTCGCTGTCGTAGCCGACCCCGGCCTGGACCATGATCGTCATGTCCTCGCCGGGACGGCTGAAGTTGGTCATGTTGGTGCCGGCGAGCTTCCCGTTCGGGATGATCACCAGGTTCTGCGACAGGTTGCGGATCGTGGTCTGCCGCCAGTTGATGTCGACGACGTACCCCTCCTCGCCGCTGGTCAGCCGGATGTAGTCGCCGGTGCGCACGGTCCGCGAGGCGAGGATGTGGATTCCGGCGAACAGGTTGGCCAGGGTGTCCTGCAGCGCGAGCGCCACCGCCAGACCACCCACCCCCAGCGCGGTCAGCAGCGGGGCGATGGAGATGCCCAGCGACTGGAGGATCACCAGGAAGCCCAGCGCCACCACCGAGACCCGGGTGATGTTCACGAAGATCGACGCGGACGAGGCCACCCCGGACCGCGACTGGGTGATCGCCCCGACCATGCCGCCGACCCCGCGGGCCACCGTCAGCGTCACCACGGTGATCATCACCACGGTCAGGGCCTGGTTGACCGTCCGGCCCACCGCGTGCGTCAGCGGCAGCAGGGCCGCGGCCGCCGCGAGGCCGCCGAGGACCGCCGCCCACGGCACCATCGTGCGCAGCGCGCCGACGATCACGTCGTCGCCCTCCCAGCGGGTGCGTTCCGCGTGCCGGCCCAGCCAGCGCATCAGCATCCGCGCCAGCAGCGCCAGCACCAGGCCGGCGCCCACCGCGACGCCCGCGCGGATCAGGTCCTGCAGCTCCAGCGCCCGGTTCACCGGACGCCTCCGGGGTTCGCCGCCGGACGGAGGGGGAGTCTCGTCACGTTGTCACCTGTTCGGTTCTCCGGGAAGGGTTCGGCCCGCCGCCCGGTCGACCGCGCGCCCCGGGCGGGGCGCCCTCATCCTGCCGCACCCGGCCGACGACCCGTCATCCGGCCTGCTCGGAAGGGCTCTTGGGACGCGTTCCCGGCGCCCGCGCGCCCGCCGCGGGATCCGTCCGGGACAAAGGCGTTGACCTCGACCAAGCTGGAGGTTCTACCGTTCCGGGCATGAGTATGGAGACCACCGCCTGGACGCAGCTCCACAGCGTGATGAACGCCGACGAGCAGGCGCGCCACCGACCCCTCGCCCGCGCCACGCTGCGCCGCGTGGCCGCCTTCGCCCGCCCCCACCGCCGCCGGATCGCGCTCTTCCTGCTGCTCGGCGTGGCCACCGCGCTGCTCGCGGTCGCCGCCCCCGTCCTCGCCGGAGACGTCGTCGACACCATCGTCTCCGGCGGCGACGAGAGCCGGGTCGTGCGCCTCGCCCTGCTGATCGCGCTGATCGCCGTGGTGGAGGCCGGCCTCGGCGTCCTCGCCCGCCGCCTGTCCGCCACCCTCGGCGAGGGCCTGATCCTCGACCTGCGCACGGCCGTCTTCGACCACGTGCAGCGGATGCCCGTCGCCTTCTTCACCCGCACCCGCACCGGGGCGCTGGTCAGCCGCCTCAACAACGACGTCATCGGAGCCCAGCGGGCCTTCAGCAACACCCTGTCCGGCGTGGTGAGCAACCTGGTCACCCTGGTGCTCACCCTCGCCGTGATGCTCACCCTCTCCTGGCAGATCACGCTGCTCGCACTGGTGCTGCTGCCGGTCTTCGTGATCCCGGCCCGGCGCATGGGCTCGATGATGGCCCGCCTGCAGCGGGAGGCCGCCCAGCACAACGCGGCCATGGGGACGCGGATGACCGAGCGCTTCTCCGCCCCCGGCGCCACCCTGGTCAAGCTCTTCGGCCGACCCGAGGAGGAGTCCGCCGAGTTCGCCGAGCGCGCCCGCCGGGTCCGCGACATCGGCATCCGCACGGCCACCGCGCAGTCCGTCTTCATGACCGCCCTCACCCTGGTCTCCGCGCTCGCGCTGGCCCTGGTGTACGGGCTGGGCGGCTGGTTCGCGCTGCGCGGCAGCCTGGAGCCGGGCGCGGTGGTCGCCCTCGCCCTGCTGCTGACCCGCCTCTACGCCCCGCTCACCTCGCTGGCCGGGGCCCGGGTCGAGGTGATGACCGCGCTGGTCAGCTTCGAGCGGGTCTTCGAGGTGCTCGACCTCGAGCCGCTGGTCCGGGAGCGACCGGACGCCCGCGAGGTGCCGGACGGCCCGCTGTCCGTCGAGTTCGAGGACGTGCGGTTCGCCTACCCGTCGGCCGACAAGGTCTCGCTGGCCTCCCTGGAGGAGGTCGCCGCCCTCGACACCCGCGGCGGCCAGGAGGTCCTGCACGGCGTCTCCTTCCGCGCCGAGCCCGGGCAGACCGTCGCCCTGGTCGGCTCCTCCGGCGCCGGCAAGTCCACCGTCGCGCAGCTGCTGCCGCGCCTGTACGACGTCGACTCCGGCGCGGTGCGGGTGGGCGGCGTCGACGTCCGCGACCTCGGCGCCGCCTCACTGCGCGGCGCGGTCGGCATGGTCACCCAGGACGGCCACCTCTTCCACGACACGGTGCGCGCCAACCTGCTGCTCGCCCGGCCCGACGCCGGCGAGGACGAACTGTGGGACGTGCTGCGCCGCGCCCGCCTGGAGGACCTGGTCCGCTCCCTCCCCGACGGGCTGGACACCGTGGTGGGGGAGCGGGGGTACCGGCTCTCCGGCGGCGAGCGCCAGCGGATGACCATCGCCCGGCTGCTGCTGGCCCGCCAGCGGGTGGTCCTCCTCGACGAGGCCACCGCGCACCTCGACAACACCTCCGAGGCGGCCGTCCAGGAGGCGCTCGCCGAGGCGCTCGAGGGGCGCACCGCCCTGGTGATCGCCCACCGGCTCTCCACCGTCCGCGACGCCGACCTGATCCTGGTCGTGGAGGACGGCCGCGTCGTCGAGCGGGGCACCCACGACGAACTCCTCGCCCGCGGCGGCCGGTACGCGGAACTCCACCGGGCCCGCGGGGAGTCGGTGGAGCCGGTCGAGCCGGTCGCCGAGGCGGCCGTCTGACCACCGCGCGCGACCGCCGGGGGCGGGCCCCTCCGGGCGGCGCCCGCGCGGATCGCCGCCTCCCGCGGGGCGCCCGGTGCTTCCGGGTGTGCCGCGGGAGGCGGATACGGCGTCGGGGTGAGTGGGACCGCCCGGAGCGGGCAGGCGTGGAAGGAGTCCAGAGCCGGCGCGGCGCCGCCGGCGCCGACTGGATGGGAGACGAAGTCATGACCGAGCCGTTCCCCGCGCCCGGTCCCGCCCCCGACCCGGGGCCCGGACCGGACCCGTTCCCCGACCCCGTTCCCGAGCCCGGCCCCAACCCGGTGCCGGCGCCCGAACCGCCCGGGCCGCCCCCGCCGGGGCCGACGCCACCGCCGCCCCGCCCCACGCCGCCCGGCCCCGGGCCCACGCCGCCCGACCCCGTCCCGCCGGGGCCCTCGCCCTCGCCGATCCCGCGGCCGCCCGGGCCGGATCCCGCACCCGACCCGGAACCGGGGCCCCCGCGTTCCGGCGGGCCCTGGCTGTGACGTGAACCTCAGGGGCGTCCGGCGCTTTCGCGCCAGACGCCCCACCCGGCGTCCACCCGGGCATATTCGTCCGGCGATATCCGTCAACAGCGGGTTCACCGGCATCCGGCCCGCCGCAGGCGTCCGAATACCTTCTTGTGACCCTCTGTCACTGCGCTTACGTTCTGTGTCTCCTGCAGCGTGTCGAGGAGGCACCGATGGCCGCACGCGGCCGGCACCGCCGGTACCAGCCCAACAGACTCAACCGCGCCTCGCTCAGCGTCACCGCCGGTGGCGCGGGCCTCGCGCTCCCGCTGGTCGCCGTCGGCAACGCCGACGCCGCCGACGCGTCCACCTGGGACCGGGTGGCCGCCTGCGAGGCGAGCGGCGACTGGGACATCAACACCGGCAACGGCTACTACGGCGGGCTCCAGTTCAGCCGGTCCACCTGGGAAGCCTTCGGCGGCCGCGCCTACGCGCCGCGTGCCGACCAGGCCACCCGCGCGGAGCAGATCGCCGTCGCCGAGAAGGTGCTCGAGGCACAGGGGCCCGGCGCCTGGCCGGTCTGCTCGCAGCGGGCCGGCCTCACCCGCGGCGGCCCCGCGCCCGACCTGGGCGGGGGATCGGGCGGCGCGGCGAGACCCGCCTCCGGGAAGAAGGCCGGATCAGGGACCGCCGCCAAGGCCGGCGGTTCCGTCACGTCCGGCTCCGCCACCTCCGGCTCCCGGTCGGGCGCGAGCGGCGACGACAAGGACGTCCGGCCGCAGACCACGCCGCAGTCCCGGGCCGGCAAGACGGACATGTACACCGTCGTCCGCGGGGACAGCCTCTCCGGCATCGCGGACGCCCGCGACGTCCACGGCGGCTGGCAGTCCCTCTACGCCGCGAACCGCTCGACAGTGGGCTCCGACCCCGACCTGATCATGCCGGGCCAGCGACTGCGGATGCCGGACACCGCCCGCCCCGGACCGCCCGCGCAGCACGAGCCGCAGGACCGGGCGAAGGCCGGAGAGCAGCAGCGCAAGGCCGAGCAGAAGAAGTCCGAGCAGAAGAAGCCCGAGGCCAAGAAGCCCGAGGCCAGGAAGCCCGAGGCCAGGAAGCCCGCGCCGCGGAAGGCGGACGGGCACGGCAGCGAGCGGCAGAAGAGCGACGCCCGTCCCGCCGCGACCCGCAGCCGGGTGGCTCCGGTGGACGCCGCGACCGGCACCGCCTACCGGGCCCACGGCTCCTCGTGGTCGAAGGGCTACCACACCGGCGTCGACTTCCCGGTGCCGACCGGCACCGCCGTGAAGTCCGTCGGCGCGGGACAGGTCGTCACGGCCGGCTGGGGCGGATCGTTCGGCTACCAGGTGGTGGTCCGGCACGCCGACGGGCGCTACTCGCAGTACGCCCACCTGTCCGCGATCTCCGTGAGGTCCGGCCAGTCGGTCACCGCCGGGCAGCGGCTCGGACGCTCCGGCTCCACCGGCAACAGCTCCGGCCCGCACCTGCACTTCGAGGTGCGCAACGGCCCGGGCTTCGGCAGCGACATCGACCCCCTCGCCTACCTGCGGGCGGGCGGCGTCGCCATCTGAACGCGCCCGGGGCCGTGGGCGCGGTCGCCCGGCCCCGGGTTCCCGTCCCGCTCGGCGGACGCCTGCGCCGGTACCTCGGCGTGGGCGCGCCCCACGGAGAGCAGGACCAGTCCCGCCGCCGCGACCACGCCGCAGCCGGTGGCCAGCACCGCACCGAGCGCGCCCATGCGGAAGGACTCGCCGAAGAGGACCAGACCCACCACCGTCGCGGCCACCGGGTTGACCACCGTCAGCGTCGCCAGCGGCGCGTGCAGGCCGCCCGCGTGGTAGGCGGACTGGGACAGCAGCAGGCCCGCCGCCGACAGGGCCACCACCGCCGCCACCGAGGGCAGCCCCGACAGGACCAGCCCGTCGGACTGGTCGGCGGCCACCGCCTTGGTGAAGACCGACCCGAGACCGAAGGCCACACCCGACCCGGTGGCCAGCGCGGCGGCCCGGACCGCCGGATGCGTGCCGGCGCCCTTCGCCACCGCCATCAGCACCGCCAGCACGGCGGCGGTGATGGCCATCAGCGCGATCCGCTCGCCGCCCGTGGGCGTCCGGGTGCCCGAGCCGGAGACCAGCGCCAGCAGGCCCGCCAGGCCGGCGGTCGCCAGGAACGCCCCGCGCCAGGCCGTACGGTCGCCCGCCGCGCGGCCCACGAAGAGGGCGGCCATCGGCAGCGCGAACACGATCGTCAGCGCGCCCATCGGCTGCACCACGCTGAGCGGGCCGAGCGCCAGCGCGGCGACGTGCAGCCCCGCGCCCAGACCGTTGAGCGCCACCGCCGCCCACCACACCAGGTCGCCCAGCGGGAGGGAGCCGTTGCGGCGGACCGCGACGCGCTCCTGGACGATCGCCCCGCCGGCGTAGGCCACCGCGGAGACCAGGGAAAGGAGCACGGACCACGTCAGGGGACTCATCGGCCGCGCTCCGGGTGCCGCTCCGGCCTGGATGTCTGCTGCACGAACCACATCGTGCCGGTCATGCCCACCTCCGTCGTCGTACCGGAGGCGTTCTTCCGTCCTTCACGGGTCCTCCTGATGGTGGAGTACCCGGAAAGATCCGATCCTCCCCCGGACGGGTGACACGGTCGTGCTCCCACGGCAGGCTTAGCAGGTCACAGGTGGGGGCACTCGGATCATGACCAAGGGGCGGGTGAACCGGTGAGAGGAGCGGCGATGCGTCGTGGTGGGCCAACCGTACTCGGCATTGTGCTGGCGGGCGGTGAGGGAAAGCGCCTGATGCCGCTGACGGCGGACCGTGCCAAGCCGGCCGTCACCTTCGGCGGGACGTACCGCCTGGTGGACTTCGTGCTGTCCAACCTCGTGAACGCGGACATCCGGCACATCGCGGTGCTGACCCAGTACAAGTCGCACTCGCTGGACCGCCACATCACCACCACCTGGCGCATGTCCAGCCTGCTCGGCAACTACGTCACCCCCGTGCCCGCCCAGCAGCGCCTGGGCAAGCAGTGGTACCAGGGCAGCGCCGACGCCATCCACCAGTCGCTGAACCTGATCCGCGACGAGGAGCCCGACTACGTCGTCGTCTTCGGCGCCGACCACGTCTACCGCATGGACCCCCGCGAGATGCTGCGCCAGCACATCGAGAGCGGAGCCGGAGCGACGGTGGCCGGCATCCGGGTGCCGCGCTCGGAATCCTCGCAGTTCGGTGTGATCACGCCGGGCGCCGACGGGCGCACCGTCGAGCGCTTCCTCGAGAAGCCGGCCGACCCGCCGGGCCTGCCCGACGACCCGGACTCCATCCTCGCCTCCATGGGCAACTACATCTTCACCACCGACGTGCTGGTGGAGGCCCTGCACCGGGACGCCGAGAACGAGGACTCCGACCACGACATGGGCGGCGACATCCTGCCCATGCTCACCGCGAGCGGCGACGCCGCCGTCTACGACTTCAGCACCAACCACGTCCCCGGGGAGACCAAGCGGGACCAGGGCTACTGGCGGGACGTCGGAACCATCGACGCCTACTACGACGCCCACATGGACCTGCTCGCCGACCGGCCGGTGTTCAACCTGTACAACCGCGACTGGCCCATCTACACCCACCACCCGATGCTCTCCCCGGCCCGCTTCAGCGCCGCGGGCAACGCCACGGAGTCGATCGTCAGCCCCGCCTGCCTCATCAAGGGCCAGGTCACGCGATCGGTGCTCTCCCCGGGCGTGGTCGTCGAACCCGACGCCGTGGTGCAGAACTCGGTGATCCACGACAACGTCCGCATCGGCCGGGGCGCGGTGGTCCGCAACGCCATCCTCGACAAGAACATCGACGTCCCGCCCGGCGCCACCATCGGCGTCAACCCCGAGCGCGACGCCGAGCTGTACACCGTCTCCGACAACGGCGTGGTGGTCCTCGGGAAGGCGCAGCCCGTACCGGCTCCCATGTGACACCCCCATGTGACGCAGGACGCCTGGGCCGTCGCCCATTTGGCGGACGCTGTCGGCCCTCAGTATCCTCGCCACCTGGTGGGACGGAATCGGGACGAACGTTCGCGACGCGGCTCCCACCGCCTTCATGTGGGAGCCGTGCGGTCACTCGATCGAGCTACGCGGCTGAGCGAGTGACACGAGGAACACAGCGGCGATGACGGTGACGGACGACGGCCAGGGCACTGCCACGCGCGACCTGGGGGACCACGGGAGAGAAGCGGCGCGGATCCCCGCCCAGCAGGACCAGGGCGCCGAGAACCGGCGAGCCTCCGGTCACGGGGCCCAGGACCAGGGCGTCCCGGGCCAGGGCGCCGAGGACCAGGGCGCTGAGGACCAGGGCGCCGAGGACTGGGGTCCGGGCATCGACCCGGAGCGCCTGGCCGTCTGCCTGAGCGTCCTGGAGGAGCTCGACGGGATAGCGGTGGACCACCCCGACGCCGTCGCGGTCCGCCGCGCCACCTCGCACATCTACCGGACGGTCAAGCAGCGTCGCCGCCAGGAGCGCCGCGCCGCCAAGACCGCGCACGACCGCGCCGTCACCGAGGCCACCGCCACCGGCTCCGCGCAGCGCATCGACGACGAGACGGCCGGCGTCCTGCCGTCCTCCTCCGTCGACGACGGCCGCCGGATCGCCGGCGTGCTGCAGCGCCCGCGCTCCTGCTACACCTGCAAGGACCGGTACGTCGAGGTCGACTACTTCTACCACCAGCTCTGCCCGCGGTGCGCCGACGAGAACCGGGCCCGCCGCGACGCCCGCACCGACCTGACCGGCCGGCGCGCGCTGCTCACCGGCGGCCGCGCCAAGATCGGCATGTACATCGCGCTGCGCCTGCTGCGGGACGGCGCCCACACCACGGTCACCACCCGCTTCCCCAACGACGCCATCCGCCGCTTCAAGGCGATGCCGGACAGCGACGAGTGGATCCACCGCCTCGACATCGTCGGCATCGACCTGCGCGACCCCGCCCAGGCCGTCGCGCTGGCCGACTCGGTGGCGGCCCAGGGGCACCTGGACATCCTCATCAACAACGCCGCCCAGACCGTGCGGCGCTCCCCGCAGGCCTACAGCGAGCTGCTGGCCGCCGAGTCGGCACCGCTGCCCAAGGGCGAACTGCCCGCCGCCCGGGTGATCGGCGCGTTCGGCTCCGGCGCCGTCGCGGCGCTGCCGGTGTCCGGCGGCGGGGCGATCAGCGCCCAGGACGTCACCGACCTCGCGCTGGTCTCCGGCTCGGCCTCGCTGGAGCGGATCGCCGCCGGCACCGCCATCGACGCGGGCGGTCTCGTCCCCGACCTGCACGACACCAACAGCTGGGTGCAGTCCGTCGAGCAGGTCACTCCGGTGGAGCTGCTCGAGGTCCAGCTGTGCAACTCCACCGCGCCGTTCATCCTCATCAGCCGGCTGCGGGAGGCGATGTCCGCCTCCCCGAACCGCCGGACCTACATCGTCAACGTCTCCGCGATGGAGGGCGTCTTCGAGCGCGGCTACAAGGGCGCCGGACACCCGCACACCAACATGGCCAAGGCCGCGCTGAACATGCTGACGCGCACCAGCGCCCAGGAGATGTTCGAGAAGGACCGCATCCTGATGACGGCCGTCGACACCGGCTGGATCACCGACGAGCGCCCGCACCCGGACAAGGTGCGCCTGGCCGAGGCCGGTTTCCACGCGCCGCTGGACCTGGTCGACGGCGCGGCCCGGGTCTACGACCCGATCGTGCGGGGCGAGGCGGGCGAGGACCTGTACGGGGTCTTCCTGAAGGACTACGCGCCCGGCAAGTGGTGACCCGGTCCACGACGGCCCCCCGCGGGCCGTCCGGGGCGGCCGGGGCTCCTCGGTGACCCGTCGGACGTGAGACGGTAACGCAAAGTTTTCGGCGCTATCGAGCGGGAGCCCGCTCATTTGGTTACTCTGGTGCTGACGGACGTCGTGGCGGGGCCGCACCTGCCCCCCACGGTCCGCCACCGGGCAGGCCGGGCACACCGGTCCGTCCGCGAAGAGATGCCGGCGCCACCGCGCTCGAACGGCCTCCCTACCGACCCGCACCCGGGAGGCGCCCGGGCGCCGAGCACAACGACGGCGCCGCGCCTCGAGGGTGACCCAACATGAGGAGTGCGCGGTGACACCGGAGAAGACGACGTCCACCACGGCGATCGCGAGTGAGAGGCCCGCCGGCCGGAGCCCGGCCGACGGCGACGGCCCCCTGGGCAGCCTGGAGGTGTGGGCCCGTTCCGCGCCCATCAGGCTGGCCGGCTACGAGGACGACCTCGCCGAGCCCCACATCCTGCCCAGCGTCGACTGACGGCCGTCGGCGGCGCCGGAAGAACGGTGCGGAGCGAACGGCGGCCGGGCCACCACCGGCCGCCGTTCGCCGTTGGCCCTTCGCGGTTCGCCGTTCGCGGTTCGCCGTTCACCGGGCCGGCGGCCAGGCGCGCCGACCGGCGCGGCCCCCGGTCAGGACAGCCGGGTGGGCGGCAGGAAGTCGCGGACGTACTCGCGCACCCAGTACGCGCCCTCGGCGCGCCGCTCGGCACGGGTGGCGAAGCGGTAGCGGAAGAGCCGCGCGCGGATCCAGCGCGGCGGCGTTTCGGGCGGGAAGGGCGAGTGCCGCAGCAGCCGCAGCGTGTCCCGGTCGCCCTCGAGCAGTTTCTCCACCAGCGCCGTGAACCAGCGGGCCGGCACCGGCGACAGCGCCAGGAACCACATCAGCCAGTCGAGCCGCAGGTGGTACGGTGCGAACTGCCGCGGCCCGCGCCGCACGTCGCCCGGCTTGCCCCGGAACTCGTAGGCGCGCCAGTCGGAGTCCTGGCGCGGCCGCTCGTCGCCCGTGCCCTCCACGACCACCTCGTGCCGCACCCGGGTCACGCTGCCGAACGCCCCGTAGGTGTTCACCAGGTGCAGCGGGTCGAAGGACCGGTTCATCGCCTGGCCGCGGGAGAGCAGGTTGCGCGCCGGCTTCCGGCTCAGCCACAGCAGCCCCGCGGCCACCGCGAGAACGGTGATCTCGTACCAGAGCGGTGCTCCCGGATCACGGCGGGGTGCGGCGCCCCACGGCCAGGCGATCACCGGCAGCGCGATCACCACCGTCAGCCAGTTGAGCCAGGCGAAGTTGCCCGAGACGATCAGCCACAGCTGGGTGACGACCATGACCGCGGCCGCCCAGGAGGCGACCGGCTGCGGGGTGAAGAGCAGGAACGGCACCGCCAGCTGGGTGACGTGGTTGGCGGCCGCCTCCACCCGGTGCACCGGGCGCGGCAGCAGGTGGAACAGACGGCTCAGCGGCCCGGGCATCGGCTGGGTCTCGTGGTGGTGGTACAGACAGGTGAGCCGGCGCCAGCACTCGTCGCCGCGCATCTTGATCAGCCCGGCGCCGAACTCCAGCCGGAAGAGCAGCCAGCGCAGCAGGAACAGCACCACCACCGGAGGGCCCACCTCGTCGTTGCCCAGCAGCACCGCGAGGAAGCCGGTCTCCAGCAGCAGCGACTCCCAGCCGAAGGCGTACCAGGTCTGGCCGATGTTCACCACCGACAGGTACAGGATCCACGGGAGCAGCCACAGCAGCATCGACGCCCACAGCGGCACCAGGTCGGCCGCTCCGGCCAGCAGCGCCGCCGAGACGGCGCACCCCGTCCAGGCGCAGGCGGCGAAGAGCCGGTCGGAGAAGCGCAGCCGGAACAGCGTCGGCGCCTGCCGCCAGGTCGTCCGCCCGAGGAACCGGGGCGCCGGCGTCAGTCCCCGCTCCCCGATCAGCGGCCGGAACTGCAGGGCGGCGGTGAGGAAGGCGACCAGGTAGACGGCGGCCAGCCCCCGCTGGAAGACCAGCCGGCCCATCCAGTACTCCGGTGCGGTGAACCACTCCACGACCTCGGCTCTCCTTCCCGGCGGCCTCCGGGTGCCCGGGGCCGGCCGACCGTGACGCCCGCTTCCGTTTGCGTGAGCGCACCGGACGCGGCAGACAATGGTGACGAAGTGCCCCGAACCGAGTGGGAGGACACCGTGCGCGCACCGATCAGGGTCGCCGTCGTCGCCTGCGCCGCCGTGCCGCTCGCGCTGCTCGGCGCCCCGCCGGCGGGGGAGCGGCCCGGCGGGAGCGGCGTCGAGCGGGCCCGCGGGCCGGAGCACGGGGTCGTCGAGGGCGGGACGGTGTCAGGAGTGGCCCCGCGCGGGGTCGCCGTCGTGGACGCGGAGAGCGTCTTCGGCAGCCCCACCGATGTCTTCGGTGGCTGAGCGGGGTCCCCGCCGGAGACCGGCCGGGGGGGAGAACGATTCGAAGAAGCGGACAAATGCTGGCAAGGTGGTCCCCATGGCCGATGGGGACACCGAGGAGACACTCCCGCAGGAGTGGCCCGCCGGCCCCGAGCCGATCCTGGCGCTCAACCGGATGGGCACCTTCGACTGGGACCTCGACACGAGCCTGTTCCACATGGACGCCCTCGCCCACGAGATCTTCGACCTGCGTCCCGAGGAGTTCGACGGCACCCTGATGGGCCTCGCCCCCCGGGTGCCCCGCACCGAGGGCCTCCGCATGGAGGAGGCGGTCACCCGGGCGATGAGGGAGGGCGCCGAGAACTACGGCGGCTACTTCCGCGTCCGGTGCCGCGACGGCAGCATGCGCTGGACCCACACCCAGGGCTACATCCGGCGCGACGACAGGGGCCGCCCCCGACGCGTCATCGGCATCGTCCGCGACGCCACCCAGGAGCTCAGGGAGAGCGAGGCGCGGCTCGAGCAGGCGGTCGAGGACGAGGCGCGCCGCCGCCAGACCGACGTCGTCCAGGCCCTCACCGCGGCCCTCTCCGCGGCCCGCACCGTCCGCGACGTGCTGCGCGTCCTCGGCGAGGCGCACCAGCGGAACCCGCTGGGCGTGTCCATGGTGGTCCTCGGACTGGTGGAGGGCGACCGCGTCGTGCTGGTCACCGAGGAACCCCAGGAGGCCGTCCCCGGGGTCCGCATCACCCGGGTGGACGAGCCGTACCCGATGAGTGAGGTGGTCCGCACCCTGCGGCCCCGCTACATCGAGTCCGCCGAGGAGTTCGCGGCCGACTACCCGATCCTGTGGGAGAAGCTGATCCCCCTGCAGATCACCGCGGGCGTGTACCTGCCGCTGATCGCCGAGGGGAAGGCGGTCGGCGCCGTCGGCCTGCTCTACAGCGGCCGCCGGAGCTTCACCCCGCAGGACCGCGCGCTGTTCGGCGCGCTCGGCGGGAGCGTGGCCCAGAGCCTGCAGCGCGCCATGCTCTACGAGCAGCAGATGGACCTCGCCCAGGGACTCCAGCAGGCGATGCTGCCCCGCACCATCCCCAGCGTGCCCGGCGCCGACATCGCCGTCCGCTACCGCTCCGCCGCCGCCGGGCGGCACATCGGCGGCGACTGGTACGACCTGATCCCGCTCCCCGGCGGCCGGGTCGGCGCCGTCATCGGCGACGTCCAGGGCCACGACACCCACGCCGCCGCCGTCATGGGCCAGCTGCGGATCGTGCTGCGCGCCTACGCGGCCGAAGGGCACACCCCGGGCACCGTGATGGCCCGCGCCTCCGTCTTCCTCCACGAACTGGACACCGACCGCTTCGCCACCTGCCTGTACGCCGAGATCGACCCGACCACCGGGGTGGTCAGGATGGTGCGCGCCGGACACCTCGACCCGATCCTGCGCGGCGGCGACGGCACCTGCCGGCGGATCCCCGTTGAGGGCGGGCTCCCGCTGGGGCTGTCCGCCGAGTTCGGCGCGCTCACCTACCCGGTCACCACCTTCGAGCTCTCCACCTTCCAGACCCTGGTGCTCTGCACCGACGGCCTGGTCGAACTCCCGGGGGACGACCTCTCCGTCGGCCTGCGCGAGCTGATGGACTACATCTCCAAGGGCCCCGACGACGTCCGCGGGCTCGCCGACGCGCTGATCGAACGGGCCGACCGCAGGGGAGGCGACGACGACGTGGCCGTCCTGCTGCTGCGCCGCCGCGGCCCCGGCCGGCAGCGCAGCGGCGGACAGCTGAGGCAGCAGGTGGTGCCCGGCGACCCGGACGCGCTCGCCGAGACCCGCCACATGATCCGTGCGGCGGTGCGGGCCTGGGGCACCGCGGAGAGGGCCGACGAGATCGAGCTGGCGGCGGACGAGCTGATCACCAACGCCCTGATGCACACCGAGGGGTGCGCCACCGTCACCCTGCGGGTGTTGCTCGGGCCGCAGCGGCTGCTGAGGATCGAGGTGGAGGACACATCCAGCGCCCTGCCGCACCGGCGTGACCCCGGCCCGGTGGGCATGAGCGGCCGCGGGCTGATGCTGGTCGACCTGCTCGCCGACAGCTGGGGCGTCGAGGCCCGCGGCGGCGGCAAGTGCGTGTGGTGCGAGTTCTCGATGACGTGGCCCGAACCCGAGTGAGACCGGGCCGGACCGGGCGGGCGGCGGCGCCCCGTGGCAGGCTGGGGGTATGCCCGAACTGCCGGAGGTGGAGGCCCTCAGGGACTTCCTCCAGGACCAGCTGGTCGGGCGGGAGATCACCCGCGTGCTCCCGCTCGCCGTCAGCGTCCTGAAGACCTACGACCCGCCCCCCTCCGCCCTGGAGGGCCGGACGGTGGCTGCCGTGCACCGGCACGGCAAGTTCCTGGACGTCGCCACCGCCGACGGAGGGCCGCGCCTGGTGACCCACCTCGCCCGGGCGGGCTGGCTGCGGTGGTACGACAGCCTCCCCGCCACCCCGCCCCGCCCCGGCAAGGGCCCGATCGCCCTGCGGGCCGCACTCGACGACGGACAGGGCTTCGACCTGACCGAGGCCGGCACGCAGAAGCGCCTCGCCGTCTATGTCGTCCATGATCCCGCCCAGGTCCCCGGCGTCGCGGGCCTGGGACCCGACCCGCTGGCCGACGACTTCGACGAGGCCCGGTTCACCGGGCTGCTGGCGGGGGAACGGCGGCAGCTGAAGGGCGCGCTGCGCGACCAGAGCCTGATCGCCGGCGTCGGCAACGCCTACAGCGACGAGATCCTGCACGCCGCGCGGATGTCCCCGTTCAAGCTCACCGGTTCGCTGACGCCGGAGGAGACCCACCGGCTCTACGAGGCGCTGCGCTCGACGCTCACCGAGGCGGTGGAACGCTCCCGCGGGGTGGCCGCCGGACGGCTCAAGGCCGAGAAGAGGAGCGGCATGCGGGTGCACGGCAGGACGGGCGAACCCTGCCCCGTCTGCGGGGACACCGTCCGCGAGGTGTCCTTCAGCGACTCCTCGCTGCAGTACTGCCCCACCTGCCAGACCGGTGGCCGCCCGCTGGCCGACCGCCGCCTGTCGCGCCTGCTCAAGTGAACCCCGGGCGCGCGCCCGCTCCCGGGCGGCGGCCCGAGGGCCCGGGGCGGCCCGAGGGCCCGGGGCGGCCCGAGGACCCGGGCGGTGGGCCCGCGGGGCGCGGAGCGTTGCGGGCGGAAGGCGTGGCGTTGCGGGCGGAGGGTGTTGCGGGCGGGGGCCTCAGAACAGGTGGATGGCCAGGTGGCCGAGCGGCAGGCCCAGCTGCCAGGCCGGGGTCCACCGCTGCGGACCGTCGTCCCCGGGCACCGGACCGCCGCCGGGCACCGCGTCCAGGTCCGGGGCCAGCAGTTCGGTCTCCTCCAGCCAGCGCCAGGCGGCCAGGGCCAGCCGCAGGTCCGGACCCGGCCGGCCGCCGCGCCCGCCGGCCTCCGCGGTCAGCGCGTCCAGCCGCCCGCGCACCCAGTCCTGCCACGGCTGGTCGTAGGCCGTCAGGGAACGCCAGGTCTCCAGCCGGGTCACCACCTGGACGCCGCTCAGTTCGCCCTCCAGGTCGGAGAGGAACACCGTCAGCGCCAGCGCCTCCCGTCCCGCCCGGTACTCGAAGGAGGCGGGCGGCATCAGGTCCCCGGAGCGCAGCAGCTCCTCGGCGATGTACTCGGCGTAGAGCCACGCCATCGGCACCGTCAGCCCGTCCGGCTCCGCGCGTCCTTCTCCTGTGTCCACCATGACTGCCTGCCTTCCTCCGGCCGTCCGCAACGAACCGATGGGAACAGCCGATTACTCAACCATGGTCATCGGCAAGGCGCTTTGCGAAGGCTTGACCCTGACCGCGGTTTCACCGCAGGTCGGGTGCGTATCCGGGAAGCACTCCGCGCAGGGCCCGCAGGGCGTAGTACGCACGGGACTTGACCGTCCCGGCGGGTATGCCGAGCGCGGCCGCGGCCTCCGCGACGCTGGCGCCCCGGAAGTACACCAGCACCAGGACGTCGCGGTGCTCGGGCGACAGCCGCCGCACCGCCTCCCGTACGTCCAGGGCCGCCGCCGACCGCTCCGCGTGGTCCGCGCACACCCGCGCGTTCTCCAGCACCGCGTCGCCCACCTCTGCGGGGCGCGCCTGCCGTGCCCGGCGGGCGTCGATGGCCAGTCTGCGGGCCACCGTGAGCAGCCAGGGGCGCACGGACTCGAAGGCGTCGTCGTGGAGGGCCGCGGGGTTCTGCCAGGCCCGGACCAGCGTCTCCTGGACCAGGTCCTCGGCACGCTGGCGGTCGCCGTCGCAGAGCCTGAGCAGCAGGGCGAAGAGGGGGCGCCCGTGCTCCCGCTGGAGCCGCGCCAGCTCGTGCTCGGCGGTCGTTCCTCGGTTCATGGTGGTCGTTGCGGCCGTCATGGCCGTATGGCACCGCACGGCGCGACGGCGAAACAGTGGGCGGGCGCGGATCTGCGGCGGACGGTCGAACGCGTCGCCGAGCGGTGCGACGAACGGTCGTCAGGAGCGGTGGAGCGGGGCGGTGGAGCGACACGCCGTGCCCTGTGCTCCACAAGGGTGCAATCACCCCCCGCCGCGCCCATCCGGGATGCGACGAGCGTTGGGCCGCGCGACTGATTAATCATGAAATTGGATGAATTGCTTGTCCGACGCGGCGTGTCCCGCCGGAGCGCGCTGATCGCGGGGGCCTCCACCCTCATGGCGGCGGGCACGGCGGGCGTCGTATCCCTCTTCTCCTCCGAGACGTCCTCCTCCGAGGCGTCGTCCGCCGGGACGGCGTCGCCCGGGGCCCCGTCGACGGGGGCTCCGTCGGCCGGGGCGGCGGGCGGGGCGCCCGGCCGGGCCGCCGGTGCGCCCGGAGCGCTCGGCCGGGCCCGCTCGCCCGTCTCGTCCTCCTACCGCCTGAGCCCGCTGGCGGGCTTCGCCCCGGTGCGTCCGGCCCGCACACCGGTCCGTGACGAACCGTTTCTGCGGGTCGGCGGCCTCGGCCGCACCGTCGTCCTCACCTTCGACGACGGCCCCGATCCCCGCTACACGCCCGAGATCCTGCGGACCCTGGGCGAACACGGGCTGCAGGCCATGTTCTTCGTCTGCGGGAACATGGCCAAGGCCAACCCGGACCTGCTGCGGCGGGTGTCCGCCGAGGGCCACGTGATCGGCAACCACACCTGGTCCCACCCGCTGCTCACCCGGCTCTCGCGCTCCGCCGTGCGCGCCGAGATGGAGCGCACCAGCGAGATCGTCGAGAAGACCTGCGGGGAGCGCCCCGCCTGGTTCCGTGCCCCCTACGGCGCCTGGAACCGGGAGGCCTACCGCTTCGGCGCGGAACTGGGCATGGAGCCGATGGCCTGGACCGTCGACACCCTCGACTGGCGCAGCCCGGGCGTCGGGGCCATCGCGGACACCGTGGAGAAGGAGGCGTCACCGGGCGCCGTGGTGCTCTCCCACGACGCCGGCGGCAACCGGTCGCAGAGCGTCCAGGCGCTGCGCCGCTACCTCCCGCGGCTGCTCGAGGAGGGCTACCACGTCGCGGTGCCCCGCCGCCGCGCGGTCTGACCGGGCGGGGGCAGGCACGACGGTGGGCCGGTACGAGCGGGTGCTCGTACCGGCCCACCGTCGTGGGAGCGACGTCTCAGTGGACCTCGACCAGGCGGGCGAAGACGACCACGTTCCCCGCGTAACCCTCCTGCGGGGAGTACCCGCCGCCACAGGTGATGACCCGCAGCTCGGGTGTGCCCGTGGAACCGTAGACGCGCTCGCCGGGGAAGTTGTTCTTGTCGTACACCTCGATGCCGTAGATCTCGAAGACGGCGAGCTTCCCGTCCTTGCGCAGCACCTCGACCCGGTTCCCCTGCTTGAGCGCGCCCAGGCCGTAGAACACCGCGGGCCCCTGCGCGTTGTCGACGTGGCCCACCAGCACCGACGTGCCGTTCTCGCCGGGGGTCACCGCGCCGCTGAACCAGCCGGCCAGGTTGGGGTCCTCCGGCGGCGGGGCGGCCACCCAGCCGTCGGGGTCCAGACCCACCGGCACGACCGGGGCGTCCACCTGGATCGCCTGGATCCGCACCCGGTCCACCTCGGAGAACGGCAACGGGGCGGGCGCTCCGGGGAAGGCCTGCGGACGGACCCGCGTATCGGTGGCGGCCACCGACGTGGGCTGCGGGGGACCGGTGTCGAACTCCCCGGATCCGTTGCGGATGAGCGCGAGCCCGGTGAGGAGCACCAGCGCCATCACGCCCCAGGGCGCGCGCCGTCGGGGCCGCTCCTCCTCTTCCGTCAGTTCGGACGCAGACATCTTCGCCATTCCCCTCTCGACGCGGCCGTCGCCGTGTCTGTCGCGATACCAGAACGCTAAGCGCGGTGCGCGCGACCGGCATCGGGGCGAAGGCGAACGGGTGGCTCCGCACCGCGCCCGTCAGCCATCCGGGGCGGCGGCGGAGAAAATTCCTGACACTCCGTGACCTGCGGAGATGACGCATCCGGTGGGGCCCTGCGGCGTGTCGGCTCACCAGGACGGCGGAAGGCCGAAATGCGGAGGAACAGCGGGCGACCCAGGGTCTGACTGGGAGGCGCTTTCTCGCCGATCGACCGGGGACGGGTCCCGGGGCGTCTTCCGCGGAGGAACACATGCGTACTCGTGCCCTGGCGGTCTCGGCCGCCGCGTTCGCCGCCATCGGGCTCGCTGCCCCGACGGCCGGCGCCTGGTCGGACCCCAGCAGCATCCAGGTCAGCCCCAGCACCATCGCCCCGGGCGGGCAGCTCACCATCACGGTGGAGGGCAGCTCCTGCCGCATGCCGGGCTCCACCGTGAGCTCGCCGGTCTTCCCGTCGACGTCCCTCAACCCGGTCAGCGGCAGCAGGACCAAGTCCACGGCCACGGTGCGGGTGAACTCCAACGCCACCGCCGGGTCGCACAGCATCACCGCCAACTGCGGTGAGGGCAGGACCCTGACCCGGTCCAACGCCTTCACCGTGCTCGGCGGCGTCCGCGGCGGCCTGGGCGGCAGCTCCCTCACCGGCGCCACGCCCACCGACGTCGCCATCGGCGGCGGGCTGGTCGCCGCCGCGGCCCTCGGCGGCGGCTTCTTCTGGATGCGCCGTCGCGCGGAGAGCCGCATCTGATCGATCCCGTCCAGCGCTCCGGGGAACGTCGCTCGCGCCGGCGTCCCGGCCCGCACCCCCGACGGGGGTGCGGGCCGGGACGCCGTTGCCGTGCCCGGAGCTCCCGGCCGGGGCCGAGGGCTCAGCCCCGCTCGTCCGTGGCCGAGGCCGTCGAGGTCGTCGAGGCGGAGCGGGTCCTGCGGTAGGCGGCGGCCAGCGCGCCGGTCACCAGCAGCGCGCCCAGGCCCAGGTCGCCCAGGTCGAACCCGGCGGTGGTCCCGCCGGCACCGGCGTGCGCCCCGTGCTCCGGCTGCCGTGAGGAATGGCCCTGGGGCGGGGGAGCGGGGACCGGCGAACCGCTGTGCCCCGGACGGCTCGGGACGGGCGCCGGACGGGTCGGCGTCGGGGTCGGTCCCGGACGGGCGGCCCGCACCCTCAGCTCGGTCACCCCCGTCTCACGTCCGCACCGGAACGAGACCTGGTGCACCGTGCCGGGACGGGCGTCGCGGTGGACACGGGTCCGGGCGGTCGTGCGGCCCTCGGGGATCGTGACCGGTGCGAAGAGGTCCGACGACACCCGTGCCGCGTGCGGACAGCCGTCCACCGACAGGGTGACCCGGCCGCCCGGGGCGACGGCCTCCGGGGAGACGGCGAAGGAGAACGAGGTGCCGCCGTCGGCGGCGCGCGGCGCGCTGCGAGCCGCGAACGCGGCCCCGGGGGTGACCGCGGTGGCGGTCATCCCCAGGACGACGGCCGATGCGACGCGTATGACTCCCGTGACGCCCGTGACGCCCATGCAGCCCTCCGGTTCTGCCGGGGCGGGCGGCGGACCTGCTCCACCGCCCTCTGCCTGCGCAGCACGCTAGGAACACGGCGGCCGGCCCGCGATCCCGCTCGGGCGAACGGGTGACGACGCTGCGCCGCACGGGTGGTCCGGCCGCCGGGCAGGTATGACGGCCGCCGGGCAGGTGTGACGGCCGCCGGGCAGGTGTGACGGCCGCCCCGGCCTACGTCGCGACGCCGGGGAACAACGCCGTGAACGGGGTGGCGTCCACGTCCATGCCCCGGCTGAACGGCGCGTCGAAGTCCCAGACCAGGAACAGCAGGAACGCGATCAGCGCGGAGAACAGACCGGCCAGCACCAGCTCCCGTGCCGTGCGCCGGATCTGGAGGGCGAAGACCATGCCGATGGTCACCATCGCGCCGATGATGAGCCCGAACCAGACCACCCCCGGCATGGTCGCCTCCGTGGCGTCCTCGCGGGCCCCGCGGGCCTGGTCCGCCACGGTCAGCTGATCGAGCAGGGGCTGGTAGGCCTGCGCCTCGTAGTCCGACGCCGGCCGGTAGTCGGTCAGGTCGTGCCGCAGGCGCGCGAGTAGCTCCGTGCCCCGGTCGGTGAGCCGGCCCTCGTCGGCCATCGTCCGCCACTCGGTGTCCACCACGTGGCCGACGTAGGCGCGTACGTCCTGCCTGATCCGGTCGCGGACCTCCGCCGGATAGGGCCGCACCCGCTCGGAGATCTCGTGCAGGGCCATCGCCTCGGCCCGCACGTGGTCCTGCGCGGCGCTGCGGGCCTCCCAGACGCCGGCGATCGCGAGACCGAGGACGATCGCGTAGACCACGCCGATCATCATCGTCATGTATTCGATCACGTCAGGCGTGTCGTCCGGGTCGTCGTCCTCCCGCGCGGTGCGCTCCCGGATGAAGGCGACCACGACGACCACGGCGCACGCGGCGGCCATCGCGAGGGCGAGTACGAGCCATTCCGGCAAGGAAATTCCTCCTGAGAAGCGGGGACGGGTCGGGAAGGGGGCGGAACGCCCGCGTCACCGGGGGCGGAGCGCCGCCACGGCGATCACCGCGGGGGCCGTGATCAGCAGGGCGAGCTGGACGAGGGAGCGACGGGGGCGCGGCGGCAGCGAGGGCACAGCGGCCTGGCGGACCGGATAGACCACGGGCTTCACCGGCGGCGGCTTCGGCCGGTGGACCACCGGCTCCGGCTCCGGCTCGGGCTTCGGCTCCGGCTTCGGCGTGGGCGGCGCGGGGCGCGGCGGCGGGGGAGGGGGCGTCCGGACGGGTGCCGGCGGCGGGGCGGCGGCGACGGGCGGGGCGACCGAGGGCGGCGCGGCGGGCGGCGGAGGAGGCGGCGGGGGCTCGGGCGTGGGCTCGGGCGGCGGAGGCGGCGGGGTGGGGGTGGGCGTCGGGGCCGGCGTGGGGGTGGGGCACCGCCCCGCCTGGGCATGGGCCCCCGTGCCGTCGAGCCGGGCGATGGCGTCCCCGGCCGCCGCGGTCAGCCCGTCGGGTCCGGCGACGGCGACCAGGCCGCCGGGGGGAACGGCGAGGCCGCCCGGCGGCGGCACCGGCCCCACCGCGACGGCTCCGCCGTCCGTGACCACGCCCGCGGCCGTGCCGTGCGGGCCGCTCGAGGCGTACGCGCAGGCGTCCGCGACGGCCTCGGCCGGCCACCCGGGGCCGGTGAGCCAGACGATCGAGGTCACCGCGAGCGCCCGTGTGGCACAAGCGAGGCGATGTCGTGTAGGTCTCTCCACGGGAGTGATCATCGTCACGGCACTCCGCGACTACGCCGGATGTGTCATCGATTGCTGCGAACGGGTGGAAATGAGGGCGCGATGTTAACGACAAGTCAGTCCAATTCGATGGACGGCCATCGGGGAGTGACCGCTATCGGATGGTCAATTTCCGTTTCTGCTCGCATGGTTGGCCGATTGATCAGTAGCCTCACCTCGACCGTCGGCCGTCTACTCCCCGGAGTGCCAGATGAACTGTCCTGCCCGTGCGTCGCGGAGCGTGGGTGGAGGCCGGCCGGCATGACGGGCGCCCAGGACTCGCCGACGGACGACCCGGAACGGTTCGCCACCGCGTGGAGCCGGGCGCTCCTGCCGGAGGCGCCGCCCGCGGAGGTGCGCGCGCTGGGGCAGCGGCTGCTGCCGGCCGCCCGAGGACTGCGGGACGCGCTGCGCGCCGCGATCCCCGACACCGCGGCGGGGCCGGCCGCCGGGGCCGCGCTGGTGGACGCCGGCCGCACGGAGCCCGAGGCGGTGGGCCGCACCCTGGAGTGCCTGGACTCCCACGCCGCCTGCTGTCTGGGCGACCGGGACGCCGACCCCGCCGTGCTGCGGGCCCGCGCCGTCCGGGTCGGGGCCGCGCTGGCCTCCGGCTTCGCCGAGGCGCTGCGCGACCGCACGGTGACCGAGCAGCGGGCGGTGGCCCGTGCCGCGCTCGGCGCCCAGGCCCAGCTCAACGAGGGCGCCACCCAGGCCCTGCACGAGAGCGAGGCCCGCTTCCGCGCCGTCTTCGAGGGCGCCGCCACCGGGATCTGGATCGCCGGACCCGACTCGACGATCCTGCAAGTCAACGGCGCGATGACCCGGATGTTCGGCGGCAACGCCGCGGCGCTGCTGGGCCGGAGCCTGACCGAGCTCACGCATGCCGAGGACGGCGCCCAGATCTGGCGGCTGCACGACGAACTGGTGCGCGGCGCCCGGGAGCACTACCGGGTGGAGAAGGCGTTCACCCGCCCCGACGGCACCGTGCTGTGGACCAACCTGACGGTGTCCCTGCTGCGCGACGCCGACGGCCGCCCGCAGTACCAGCTCGCGCTCATGGAGGACACCACCGAGCGGCGGCTGCTCAACCTGCGCCTGCGCTACGAGGCCACCCACGACGCGCTCACCGGGCTGCCCAACCGCACCCTCTTCTTCGAACGGCTGGAGAAGGCCGTGGCGGCCGGCGGGGGGCAGCGCTTCGGGCTCTGCTACCTGGACCTCGACGGCTTCAAGACGGTCAACGACAGCCTCGGCCACCAGGCGGGCGACCGGCTCCTGGTCGAGGTCGCCGACCGGCTGCAGGCCTGTGCCACCGGACCCGGCGAGATGGTGGCCCGGCTCGGCGGCGACGAGTTCGTCGCCCTGACCACCGGCGCCGGCGCCGAGCGGGGCGTCGACGAGCTGGCCGAGCGGATCATGAACGCGCTGGCGACGCCGGTGCGCATCGACGGCCGTGAACTGACCGTGCGCGGCTCCGTCGGCATCGTCGAGGGCGCGGCCGGCGAGCGGGGCGCGGCCGAGGTGCTGCGCAGCGCCGACATCACCATGTACCGGGCCAAGTCGGCCGGCGGCAACCGGTTCGAGTTCGCCGACCCGGAGGCCGACGCCCGCGCCATCAGCCGCCACCGCCTCACCAACGCGCTTCCGGCCGCCCTCGACAACGGCGAGTTCTTCATCGAGTACCAGCCGCTGGTGCGCCTGGAGGACGGCAGCGTCGGCGGCGCCGAGGCGCTGGTGCGCTGGTTGCACCCGCAGCAGGGCGTGGTGGGTCCGGACCGGTTCATCCCGCTCGCCGAGCGGACCGGGCTGATCGTGCCGCTGGGCCGCTGGGTGCTGGAGCAGGCCGTGCGGCAGGCCACGGAGTGGGAGGGCGCCACCCGGGTCAACGTCAACCTCTCCCCGTGCCAGCTCACCGACCCCGGCCTGGTGCGCGACACCGCGCGCATCCTGGAGGACGCCGGGCTGCCCCCGCAGGCGCTCTGCCTGGAGATCACCGAAACGGCGCTGGTGGGCGCGGAGGACGAGGTCCTGCGGCCGCTGCGCACCCTGTGCGAGATGGGGGTGGACATCGCCCTGGACGACTTCGGCACCGGGTACTCCAACCTGGCCGGACTGCGGCGCCTGCCGGTGAGCGAGCTGAAGCTGGACCGTTCCTTCACCCGCGGCATCCGCACGTCGCCGGCGGACCCGGTGGACGTCAAGATCGTCGAGGGGGTCGTGCGGCTGGCCCGCACGCTGGGGCTCTCGGTCACCGTGGAGGGGGTCGAGACGGCGGCCCAGGCCGAGCGGCTGCGCAAGCTGGGCTGCGACACCGCGCAGGGCTGGTACTACGCGCGTCCCGGCCCGCCGGAGCGGCTCCACCAGCTCGCCCTCGCCGACGCCTGCTGACGCCGGGCCGCACCTGCTGCGTCACGCGCGCATCGGGCGCACCCTGGAAGGAGGACCTTTCAGGAGGTGAGGCACCATGCTGCACACCGCAGTGGGATGGCACGTCGAGATGGAGTTCAAGGAGGACGACACCCGCACCCGGGCCGCCGCGCTGGTGCGGCTGCCCGACGGCAGCGAGGTCCGCGGTCACGGGCACGCCAGCCGGCACGACTCCGACGCCAACCAGCCGAGAGTGGGTGAGGAGGTCGCCGGAGCCAGGGCGCTGAACGACATCGCCCTGCAGCTGCTGGACAAGGCCCACCGGGAGATCGACGCCGCGGCCGGCCGCCCCTCCCACCCGATCTCCGTCTGACCCGTCCCCGTCACCGGCCGCGCACGGGCGGGCCCCACGGCCCCGGAGCCTTCGCGGCTCCGGGGCCGTCCCGCGCTCCGTCACCGCTCCAGGAGCAGCCGCTGCAGCTCCCGGGCGGCCCGCGGCGGCGCCACGTCGCTGCGGTGGGCCAGCGCGACGGTCCGCGACGGGACCGGCGCCGCCAGCGGCGTCACCCGCAGGCCCGCCCGCTCCGCCACCATCCGCGGCACCACGGCGACCCCGAGCCCGGCCCGGACGAAGCCGAGCACGGCGTCCATCTCGCCGCCCTCCACGGCGAAGTCCGGCTCGAACCCCGCCGCCCGGCACGCCTCGACCGTCAGTTCCCGCAGGTCGTAGCCGTGGCGGAACATCACCAGCCGTTCCCCCTCCAGGTCGGCGATCCGCACCCGGCGCGCCGACCCGCGCCCGTGCCCCGGCGGCGCGGTCTCCGGGGAGGACACCACGACCAGGTCCTCCCGCAGCAGCTCCACGGTGGTCAGCGCGGGCGACGGAGTCCGCAGCGGCAGCACCACCAGCGCCAGGTCCAGCGCACCGCGCGCCAGCTCCCGCACCAGGTCGTGCGACCCGCCCTCCTCGATCAGCAGCCGGACACCCGGATAGCGGTCGTGGAAGGCCCGCAGCACGTCCGGGAGCAGACCGGTGCACAGACTCGGCGTCGCGCCCAGCCGCACCCGTCCACGCCGCAGCTGCGCCACCTCCTGGACCTCCTGGCGGGCGGTCTCGGTGTCCGCCAGGATGCGCCGGGCCAGCGGCAGCAGCGCCTCCCCGGCGTCCGTCAGGGTGATGTTCCCGCGCGCCCGCAGGAACAGGTCCGCCCCCAACTCCCGCTCCAACGCCCTGATCTGCTGGGAGAGGGAAGGCTGCGCGACATGGACCAGTTCCGCCGCACGGGTGAAGTGCCGGGTCTCGGCGACCGCCACGAAATACCGCAGTTGCTGCAGGTGCATGCCGCGATGATAGGCCGCCATAGGCGATGCCTATCGGATCGAGGCGCACCATGTCTTGGACCGATCGGCCCAGGCGGTCGTACCTTCGCTGCATGGCTCTGGCAACGCGGACGGGCCGACGGCCGTCCAGGACACGCGCGGTGTGGGACTCGACCGTCGGCAAGAAGGCCGTGATGGCCGTCAGCGGCCTGATCATGCTGCTGTACCTGGTCGCCCACATGATCGGCAACCTCAAGGTCTTCTTCGGCCCGCAGGAGTTCAACGCCTACGGCCACTGGATCCGCACCGTCGGCGAGCCGTTCATGCACTACACGTGGACCCTGTGGATCATCCGGGTCGTGCTGGTGGCGGCGGTCGTCGCGCACGCAACGGCCGCCTACCAGCTCAGCAGGCGCGACATCGCGGCGCGCCCGGCCAAGTACGTCCACGCCAGGCGCCGGGCGAGCTACGCCACCCGCACCATGCGCTGGGGCGGCGTGATCCTCGGCCTCTTCGTCGTCTGGCACATCCTGGACCTCACCACCGGCCACGTCCACGCCGGCGGCTTCCAGGAGGGGCACCCGTACCAGAACGTGGTGGACTCCTTCTCCACCTGGTACGGCAACGTGATCTACATCGTCGCCATGCTGGCGCTAGGCCTGCACATCCGGCACGGCTTCTGGGCCGCCGCACAGACGCTCGGCGCGGGCGGCCGCAGCCGCGACCGTGCCCTCAAGGGCGTCGCCAACCTTCTCGCGCTGCTGCTCACGGCCGGTTTCGTCGCCGTCCCCGTGGGTGTGATGACCCAAGTGGTGAGCTGACATGTCCTACCTCCGCTACACGACCGGCGAGCCCGTCGCCGACACCAAGGCGCCCTCCGGTCCCGTCCACGAGCGCTGGGACCGGCGCCGCTTCGAGGCCAGGCTCGTCAACCCGGCCAACCGGCGCAAGCACACCGTCATCGTCGTCGGAACCGGCCTGGCCGGCGGCTCGGCCGGCGCCACCCTCGCCGAACAGGGCTACAAGGTCGTCCAGTTCTGCTTCCAGGACTCCCCGCGCCGGGCCCACTCGGTGGCCGCGCAGGGCGGCATCAACGCGGCGAAGAACTACCGCAACGACGGCGACTCGGTCCACCGGCTCTTCTACGACACGGTCAAGGGCGGCGACTTCCGCGCCCGCGAGTCCAACGTGCACCGGCTCGCCCAGATCTCCGTGGAGATCATCGACCAGTGCGTGGCCCAGGGCGTGCCCTTCGCCCGCGAGTACGGCGGCCTGCTCGACAACCGTTCGTTCGGCGGCGTCCAGGTCTCGCGCACCTTCTACGCCCGCGGCCAGACCGGCCAGCAGCTCCTGCTCGGCGCCTACCAGGCCCTGTCCCGGCAGGTGGCGGCCGGCAACATCGAGCTGCACCCGCGCACCGAGATGCTCGACCTGATCGTCGTCGACGGCCGCGCCCGCGGCATCGTCGCCCGCGACCTGGTCACCGGGCGGATCGACACGTACTTCGCCGACGCGGTCGTCCTGGCCACCGGCGGCTACGGCAACGTCTTCCACCTGTCGACCAACGCCATGAACTCCAACGCGACCGCCGTCTGGCGGGCACACCGGCGCGGCGCCCTGTTCGCCAACCCCTGCTTCACCCAGATCCACCCCACCTGCATCCCGCGCACCGGCGACCACCAGTCCAAGCTGACGCTGATGAGCGAGTCGCTGCGCAACGACGGCCGCATCTGGGTGCCCAAGGCGCGGGGCGACGACCGCCCGCCGAACGAGATCCCCGAGGAGGAGCGCGACTACTACCTGGAGCGCGTCTACCCGGCCTTCGGCAACCTCGTCCCCCGCGACATCGCCTCCCGCGCCGCCAAGAACGTCTGCGACGAGGGCAGGGGCGTGGGGCCCGGCGGCCAGGGCGTCTACCTCGACTTCGCGGACGCCATCGGACGCATGGGGCGCAGGAAGGTCGAGGAGAAGTACGGCAACCTCTTCGAGATGTACGAGCGGATCACCGCGGAGAACCCCTACGAGGTGCCGATGCGGATCTACCCGGCCGTGCACTACACGATGGGCGGCCTGTGGGTCGACTACGACCTGCAGACCACCGTCCCCGGACTGTTCGCCATCGGCGAGGCCAACTTCTCCGACCACGGCGCCAACCGGCTCGGCGCCTCCGCCCTGATGCAGGGCCTCGCCGACGGCTACTTCGTGCTGCCGGCCACCCTCAACGACTACCTGGCACGCCACCCGCACAGCGAGGACGTCACCGCCGCGCACCCGGCCGCCCGCGAGGCGGTGGACGCCACCCGCGAGCGCCTCCAGCGGCTGCTGTCCGTGGACGGCGACCGCACCCCCGACTCCTTCCACCGCGAACTGGGCGAGCTGATGTGGGAGCTCTGCGGCATGGCGCGCGACGAGGCCGGCCTGCGCGAGGCGCTGACCCGGATCCCGCGGATCCGCGAGGAGTTCTGGCGGCGCGTCAAGGTGCCCGGCACCGGCGAGGAGTTCAACCAGTCCCTGGAGAAGGCGAACCGCGTCGTCGACTACTTCGAACTCGCCGAGCTGATGTGCCTGGACGCCCTGCACCGCACCGAGTCCTGCGGCGGGCACTTCCGCGAGGAGTCGCAGACCCCCGACGGCGAGGCCGCGCGCAAGGACGACCAGTTCTCCTACGCGGCCGCCTGGGAGTTCACCGGCACCGGCACCGCGCCCGTGCTGCACAAGGAAGACCTGGTCTTCGAGTACGTCCACCCCACCCAGCGGAGCTACGCATGAAGCTCACCCTGCGCGTCTGGCGGCAGCGCAACGCCGCCGACGACGGCGCCATGTCCACGTACGAGGTGGACGGCATCACGCCCGACATGTCGTTCCTCGAGATGCTCGACACGCTCAACGAGAAGCTCATCCTGGAGGGCGAGGACCCCGTCGCCTTCGACCACGACTGCCGCGAGGGCATCTGCGGAGCCTGCTCCCTGGTCATCGACGGCGATGCCCACGGGCCGGAGCGCACCACCACCTGCCAGCTCCACATGCGGTCCTTCCGGGACGGCGACGTCATCGACGTCGAACCCTGGCGGGCCGCAGCCTTCCCGGTGATCAAGGACCTGGTGGTGGACCGCTCCGCGTTCGACCGCATCGTCCAGGCCGGCGGCTACATCACCGCGCCGACCGGCACCGCCCCCGAGGCGCACGCCACGCCGGTGCCCAAGCCGGACGCCGACCACGCCTTCGAGCACGCCGAGTGCATCGGCTGCGGGGCGTGCGTGGCGGCCTGCCCCAACGGCGCCGCCATGCTGTTCACCTCCGCCAAGGTCAACCACCTGAACGTCCTCCCACAGGGCGCCCCGGAGCGGGAGACCCGGGTGCTGGACATGGTGGAGGCGATGGACGCCGAGGGCTTCGGCGGCTGCACCCTGGCGGGGGAGTGCGCGACGGTGTGCCCCAAGGGCATCCCCCTGTCGTCCATCACCGACATGAACCGCGAGTGGCTGCGTGCCACGGTCAAGGGGGCGCGGCGGTAGCCGCACAAGGACCGTCCGCCGACGAGGTGCGGACGGGCGGGGCCGGCGTGGTGCTCATACCGGCCCCGCCAAGCCATCCGGGGTGCGCGCCGGCCCGGCACCGGGATCACCCCACCCCCCGTACCGGGATCACCGGGCGGGCGGCCGCCAGCGCGGCGGCCTCGCCCCGGGCTCGGCCGGGATGCGCACCGCCAGCATCGCCACGTCGTCCTCGTTGTGCGGCGGGCGGGAGCTCTCGAGGAGCTCGTCGGTGAAGTCGTCCAGGTCCCGGTGGACCAGCGCGGCGGCGTTCCGGCGGAGACGGTCGAGGCCGTCGTCGATGGAGTCGCGCGGCGACTCGACCAGGCCGTCGGTGTACAGCACGACGGTGGACCCCGCAGGCAGCACGGCGACCCCGTCGGGGCGCACCGGGGAG
Organism: Streptomyces fragilis; assembly: GCF_003112515.1. Lineage (GTDB taxonomy): Bacteria > Actinomycetota > Actinomycetes > Streptomycetales > Streptomycetaceae > Streptomyces > Streptomyces fragilis. Next base: position 1,812,086 of record NZ_BEVZ01000002.1, read on the forward strand.
ACGTCGAGACCGAGCAGCGGACCGTGCCCGTCGGGGAGGTAGCGCGCCTCGCCGTCAGGGGTGACCAGCAGCGGTGGCGGATGGCCCGCGTTCGTCCAGGACAGCTGGTAGTGCCCGTCCGCCGAGCAGGTCAGCCGCCCGCAGATCAGCGTGGCCATCGAGACCTCAGCGATGTTCAGGCAGGCCAGGTCCAGCCACTCGACGATCTTGCTCGGCGGGGACTGCTCGGACCAGCTGTAGGCACGGAGCATGTTGCGCAGCTGCGCCATGCCCGCCGCGGCCTCCAGGTCGTGTCCCACCACGTCCCCGACGGCCAGGACCAGGGCCCCGTCGCCCAGCACGAACGCGTCGTACCAGTCGCCCCCGACCTCCGAGTCCTCCGGCGCGGGCCGGTAACGCGCGGCCAGGCCGAGGCCGGGCACGCGCGGCAGCTGGGGCAGCAGGTGACGCTGCATCGTCTGGCCCACCGTGCGCTGCCGCTCGTACAGCCGCGCGTTGTCCAGCGCCAGGCCGGCACGGCGGGTGATGTCCTCCAGCAGCGCCAGGTGAGCCGGGGTGAACGGCTCCGGCTGCTCGCTGCGCCCCAGCGTGAGCGCGCCGAGCACCTGCCGCAGGCCGCGGATCGGCGCGATGACGGCGGAGTGCATGCCGGTGGCGTCGAACAGGCGGCGCTGCGCCACGGCGATCTCCGCGTCCGGCGGCCCGTGATAGGTCTCCGGACTCGCGATCGCCGAGGCGGCACCGCGCAGGGCCCGCGAGAGGGGCATCGGGGACTCCGGGGGGATCGGCGGCATCGGCCCCTCCAGGTCCGGCCTGCGCACCACCGTGCCGTCCTCCTGGTGGGCGACGGCGAACCGGGTCACCTCCGCGTTGCGCTCGATCAGGTCGATGACGGCCCAGTCGGCGAGCCGGGGCACCATGAGGCGGGTCAGCCTGCGCAGCGCCTCCTCGACGTCGAGGGTGCTGGTCAGCCGGGTCGTGGTCTCGGCGAGCAGGGCCAGCCGCTCCAGCTCGGAGAGGGCCGCGCCGTGCGGCTCGGCCTCCTCGGCGGCGGCCGGGGCGCCCTCCTCGCCGTCCGGGCCGGGACGCGGGGTGAAGATCACCAGCGCCAGCGTGCCGAGCCCCTCCATCCGGCACCCGGTGGCCAGCCAGCCCACCTCCGCCACCGAGCCGTCGGCGCGCCCGACCCACATGCGGTCCCCCTGCGCGGTGCGCCGGGTCAGACCGGCCTCGCGGATGCCGCAACGCGCGCGGGCGACGGTCTCCCCGTACTCGTTGCGGTGGAGCAGGTCGTGGCCGTCCTGCCCGACCATCTCCGCGGCCTCCATGCCCACGAACTCGGCGAGGGCCGGGCTGACCGCCAGGATGGTGCCCGAATCGGCGGCCATGTACGCCGGCGCGGACAGTGCGTCGAGCGCCCTGCCGATCGACGCCAGGGCCTCCCGCCTCGGCGGTGCGCCGTCCTCGTGGTCCGCCATCGGTTCCGCCGCCTCCTGGTGCTCTCGAAGGCCGGGAGGGATCGCTCCCGACCCGGTCCGGTCCATGGTGCCCGCGAGGGAGCGGTGTGACTCCTGCCCGTCGCGGAGATCAGCCGGACGCCCCCCTTCCCGCCGCGCCCGGGCGGACGCGGCGGGAAGGCCGCCTAGGCTGGGAGGCGTGACGGAGACCCGACGCCCCCTCGCCGTGTTCGACCTGGACAACACGCTCGCGGACACCGCGCACCGCCAGCGCTTCCTGGAGAAGCGGCCCAAGGACTGGGACGCCTTCTTCGACGCCGCCCCGCAGGACCCGCCGCTGGAGAAGGGCGTGGCCCTGGCCCTGGAGGCCGCCCAGGAGTGCGAGGTGGTCTACCTGACGGGCCGCCCCGAGCGGTGCCGGCGCGACACCCTGGCCTGGCTCGCGGCCCAGGGCCTGCCCGAGGGCCGGATGTGGATGCGGCGCGACCACGACCGCCGTCCGGCCCGGCACACCAAGCTGGAGATCCTGCGCGAACTGGCCCGCGACCGGGAGATCCGCATGCTGGTCGACGACGACGAGCTGGTCTGCGACGACGCGCGGCGCGCGGGTCTGCGGGTCGTCAGGGCGAGCTGGGCGGCCGGGGCGTCGGCGGGTCTGCGCGAGGCGCAGGAGCGCGAGGGCCGGACCTGACACGCCGGCCCGACGGGCGGGACCGGACACGCCGGCCCGACGGTCCGCGGGGAGCGGCCCGCTACTCGGGTTCCTCGATCCGGAAACCCACCTTCAGCCCCACCTGGTAGTGGGCGATCTCGCCGTCCTCGATGTGCCCGCGCACCTGGGTGACCTCGAACCAGTCCAGGTTCCGCACGGTGCGCGAGGCGCGTGAGACGGCGTTGCGTATCGCCTGGTCCACGCCCTCGTGGGAGCTTCCGACGATCTCGGTGACCCGGTAGACGTTGTCCGACATGGAGACGGCTCCTCTCCGGGGCGTCGCGGGGACGATGACGCCCGACTCACTCCACCGTGCCCCATGCCGGGGCGGACCGCGAGGCGTCGCCGCCGGACGCGGGGCGGTGCCCGGGTACGGGCGCGTCACCCTCCCCGGGTTCGGGCCCGCCCCGGGGCACGGGCGTGTCCGAAGCCCGACTCGAAGCCTTGACGACGTTATTGGTCCATACCAAGATATTGGTCCATACCAAAGAGGCACCCATGCGAGCCGACCGCGCTCGTCCCCCCACGGGTCTTCCTGCTGCACCCTCCACAGAACAGGAACCACCGTGAGACGTCGTCCGCTCGCCCTCATGGCCGTCTGCGCCGCCCTGACGACCACCGCCGCCTGCGGGATGCTGTCCGGCGGGCCGGGCCGTGAGACGGTCACCGTCTGGCTGATGAAGGGGACCGCCTCCGCGGACTTCCTGCGCCGCTTCACCGCCGCCTTCGAGGCGGACCACCCGGACACCCGGCTGGACATCCGCATCCAGGAGTGGACCGGCATCGGCCCCAAGGTCCAGGCCGCGATGGACCCCGAGGAGAACCCCGGAGGGCCGGACGTCATTGAGGTCGGCAACACCCAGGTGCCGCAGTACGTGGAGGGGCAGCTCTTCGACCTGACCCTGGAGGCCGTGCGCGACTGGGGCGTCGACGACTGCCTGCCGGGCCTCGCGGATCCTGGCCGCGACCGCAACCAGCAGTACGGGATCCCCTGGTACGCGGCCAACCGGGTGGTGGTCTACCGCAAGGACCTCTTCGAGGAGGCCGGTGTCACCCCGCCCCGCACCCGCGAGGAATGGCTGGAGGTGACCCGGCGGCTGGACTCCACGGGCAGTCAGGGCATCTACCTGGCCGGCCAGGACTGGTACACGCTGGCCGGCTTCATCTGGGACGAGGGCGGCGACCTCGCCGTCGAACGCACCAGCTCCTGGGAGGGGGCCCTGCACACCCCAGAGGCCCTGCGGGGCATGGAGTTCTACCGGCAGCTGCACGCGCTGGGCGAGGGCCCGGCCGACGCCGACGAGGAACACCCTCCGCAGGCCGGCGTCTTCGCCGAGGGGCGGACGGCGCAGATCATCGCGGTGCCGGGCGTGGTGCAGACCGTCCTCGCCGAGAACCCCGGGCTGAAGGACAAGATCGGCTACTTCCCCGTCCCGGGCAAGGACGCGGACCGGCCCGGCGCCGTCTTCACCGGCGGATCCGACCTCATCGTCCCGCGCAACACCGACCAGGCCGGCCGGGCCATCGACGTCATCGGGGCGCTGGTGAGCGAGAAGTGGGCCACCGACCTCGCCCGCACCATGAACTACGTCCCCAACAAGGAGAAGCTGGCCGGCGCCGTCGCCGACAACCCGGGCGTGGCGGCGATGGCCGAGGGCGCCGCGCAGGGGCGCGCCACCCCGTCCACGCCCGAGTGGGCCGAGGTGGAGGCCGACAATCCCATCAAGCGGTACATGACGGCGGTCCTCGAGGGCGGCGACGCCCGCCGCGAGGCCGAGAAGGCGTCGGAGCACATCACCGAGGTCCTGAACCCGGTCTACGGCTGAGGCGCCACCCGTCGGGTCCGAGCCGGCCCGTGCCGCTCGGGCCCGCCGCGGCCACGTCAGGACACCACGCCCAGCCAGAGGGCGAACCGGCCCTCACGGTCCGTCCACCCGTGGGCGACCTCCATCCCCACGGCCGCGAGTTCCGCCCGCACCCCCTCGGGGCGGAACTTCGCGGAGATCTCCGTGCGGATCTCCTCGCCCTCGGCGAGGTCGACGACCAGGTCGACGCCCGGGATCTTCACGGTCTGCGCCTCCCGCGCCCGCAGCCGCATCTCGATCCACTCGGCCTCCGCGTTCCACACCGCCACGTGGGCGAACAGCTCGGGCCGAAAGTCCGCGCCCAGCTCGCGGTTGACCACCCGCAGCACGTTCCGGTTGAACTCCGCGGTCACCTGCGCCGCGTCGTCGTACGCGCGGACCAGCACCCGTTCGTCCTTCACCAGGTCGGTCCCCAGCAGCAGCGCGTCACCGGGAGACAGCGACTCCCGCACGGAGGCGAGGAAACGGGAGCGCTCCGCGGGCTCCAGGTTGCCCACGGTCCCGCCGAGGAAGGCCACCAGCCGCGGGCCGGGCCCCTCGGGCAGTGCGACGTGCCCGGTGAAGTCCGCCACCACGGCGTGCACGTCCAGCCGCGGCAGCCGCTCGGCGAGCTCCTCGCCCGCCCCCCTCAGCGCGCTCTCGCTCACGTCCACCGGCACGTACAGTTCCAGGTCCGGCATGGCGTCCAGCAGCAGCCGCGTCTTCTCCGAGGATCCCGAACCCAGCTCCACCAGCGTCCGGGCCCCGGAGAACCGGGCGATCTCCGCCGACCGGTGGGTGAGGATCTCCCGCTCGGCACGCGTCGGGTAGTACTCCGGCAGCCGCGTGATCTCGTCGAAGAGTTCGCTGCCGCGCGCGTCGTAGAACCATCGCGGCGGCAGCGACCGCGGCCGGCTGCCCAGCCCGGCGAGGACGTCGGCACGCAGCGACGCCAGGGCGGCGTCCTCGGCCAGGGTGCGGGTGATGCGGAACGGGCTCACGGGCTTGCTCCTTCAACGGTGCGGGCTCCGGACGTCCGCGCCGGCCGGGGGCCGGAGGCCGCCGGAGCCGTCCAGCGGGGTGAGCAGCACATCGGTGCGGGTGGCCGCGAGCAGCGTCCGGTCCGGGACCTCCCGCCACCGGGGGTCGTCGTCGTACGGCTCGGACGCCACGACGGTGGGGCCGCCCGGCTCGGCCAGGTACCACAGGGTGTCCCCCCACGCCGTGGCGGCGATCGTGTCGCCGCCGGTGAGCAGCAGGTTGAGCCGCGAGCCGGGCGCGGCGGCCGCCACGTCCGCGACCGCCGCGGCCAGCGCCCGCCCGGCCTCCTCCCCGGCCCGCAGCCGGTGCAGGACCAGGGCCCAGACGAACGCCGAGTCGGTGCGCGCCTCCAGCTCCAGGAGCCGGGCCGGCGGCAGCCGCGCGGTGAGCGCGGCCATCGAACCGGGCCAGCCGGAGACCGCCCCGTTGTGGCTGAACAGCCACCGCCCGGCGGCGAACGGCGCGGCGGCCGCCTCCCCGTCGGCGCCCGCCTCGGTGGCGTCCCGCACGGCCGCCAGCACCGCCCCGGAGCGCACCACCCGTGCCAGGTCGGCGAACGAGGGGTCCGCCCACACCGGCCCGGACCTGCGGTACCGGGCGGGGACCGGGTCGCCGGGTGCGTACCAGCCCACCCCGAAGCCGTCCGCGTTGACCGTTCCGTAGCGCTGCCGGCGCGGCTCCCAGGACTGCCGGAACAGGCTGTGCGGCGGATCGACCAGCACCCGCCCCAGCGGCGCCCGGGGCCCCAGGTAGGCGAGGTGCCGGCACATCAGACGGCGCCCTCGCCGAACGGGCCGCCCGGCGGGACGCCGTCCCCGGGCACCGGCCGCTCCGCGCGTGCCGACCGCGCGGTGCGGAAGCCGGAGAAGATCTGCCGCCGCACCGGGTAGTCCCAGTTGCGGAACGTCCCCCGGCAGGCCACCGGGTCCACCGCGAACGAACCGCCGCGCAGGACCTTGTACTTGGAGCCGAAGAACACCTCGGAGTACTCCGGGTAGGGGAAGGCGGAGAAACCCGGGTAGGGGAGGAAGTCGTTCGCCGTCCACTCCCACACGTCGCCGATCAACTGCCCGACGCCCAGCGGGGACCGGCCGGCCGGGTAACTGCCCGCGGGCGCCGGACGCAGGTGCCGCTGACCGAGGTTGGCGCGCTCCTCGGACGGGTCCTCGTCACCCCAGGGGTACCGGCGGGAGCGGCCGGTGGCGGGATCGTGCCGGGCCGCCTTCTCCCACTCCGCCTCCGTCGGCAGCCGCCGCCCCGCCCACCGGGCGTAGGCGTCCGCCTCGTACCAGCTCACGTGGACCACCGGCTCGTCTGGCGGGACCGGCTCCGTCCTGCCGAACCGCCGCCGCAGCCACTGCCCGCCCTCCCGCCGCCAGAACAACGGGGCCCGCACGCCCTGGGAGCGCAGCCGGGCGAAGCCCTCCGGACGCCACCAGCGGGGCCGGTGGTAGCCGCCGTCCTCCATGAAGGCGAGGAAGGCCGCGTTGGTGACCGGGGCGGTGTCCAGGTGGAACGGCGCCACCTCCACCACGTGCGCGGGCCGTTCGTTGTCCAGCGCCCACGGCTCGTCGGACGTCCCCATCACGAACGGTCCGCCGGGGACCAGGACCTCGGCGGGCCCCCGATGCGCCGGCGCCGGATCCGGGTCGGCAGCGCTCAGCACGGCGGGGCCGCGCCGCAGCTGGTGGGTGATCAGCATCGTCTCGTCGTGCTGCTGCTCGTGCTGCGCGACCATGCCGTAGGCGAACGCCGCGTCGACGAGCGGCGACCCGTCGAGCGAGGCCGCGTCCAGCAGGTCCATGACCCGGCCGCGGACCTCGGCGGCGTAGCGCCTGGCCTCGTCGGGCGACAGCAGCGGCAGCGACGGCCGCTCCGCGCGCGGGTGCTCGAAGGCGTCGTACAGGCCGTCGATCTCCGGCCGCAGCGCCTCGTGCCCGCCCACCGCGCGCAGCAGCCACTGCTCCTCCTGGTTGCCGACGTGCGCCAGGTCCCACACCAGTGGCGACATCAACGGGGAGTGCTGGGCGGTCAGTTCGTGGTCCTCCACGCAGGAGGTCAGCAGGGCGGTGCGCTCCCGGGCCGCCGCCAGGGCCTTCGCCGCGCGCTCCCGGGCAGCCTCGGCTGAACCGGCGCCGCCTGCCGTGCCGCCGGTGCCGCCGGTCGTGCCGTCGGTCATGAGGAGAGCTCCTTCCCCTGCCGCAGGGCGTCCAGCAGGTCGTCGGCCGGACATCGCCCGCGGGCGACGTACCGCTCGGTGAACTCCCCGACCGCGTCGATCACCGCGGTGCCGGCCCCCAGCCGGGGCAACGCCTCCAGCGCGGCCGCGAAACAGACGGCGGCGGCCTCCCGCAGCTCCGGGTCGGCCAGGGCGTGCCGGGCCGCGCCGGTCCACAGCGGATTGTGCGGCGCGGGCAGCGGCCCGCACCGCTCGGCGAGCGGCTTCACGGCACGGAAGGCGGTCTCGGCGGCGGCCAGGTCGTCGAAGAGCGCCGCCGCGACGGCGAGGGGCACGGTCCAGCCGTCCTCGCCCGGCTGGGCGTCGAGCATCCGCAGCTCGAGGAAACCGCGGGGCCGCACCGGCGGGAACAGCGTGGTCAGGTGGTACTCGAGGTCCTCCCGCCGCGGTCCCTGCCCGCTCGCCGCGCCCTGGCGCAGCCAGTCGCGGAAGGTCGTCCCGTCGGGCACCTCCCACGGGCCGACGGTCCGGCGGCGGCACATCAGCTCCGCGTCCAGTACGTGCCGCGTCCAGGCCGCGCGGGGCTCCGCGTCCAGCGGGGGACCACCGGCCCGTGCCGCGCCGATCTCCGCCCACCGCAACTGCCGGGTGGACCGCCAGCCGGTGGCGCGCCGCTCGACCACGGGGGAGTGGGCGAAGGCGGCCAGCAGCACCGCGCCCAGCAGGTGCGACATCCGCCAGCGCCGCACGTGCCCCAGCGGGCCCGGCTCCTCGAACCCGGCGTCCAGGTTGACCTGGACCGACGCCGAGGTGCACATCATGGCCCGGCCGGCCGGACCCGCCCGGTCCAGGCTGCGCTCCATCGCGTCGTACCGGGGCTCCCGCAGGAAGCGTCGCGGCGCCTGCCAGGGGTCCAGCCCCATGCCCGCCAGTGTCAGGCCCTTCTCCCGCAGCATGGACCGCACCGTCGCGAGGTCGGCGCGCATGGTCTCCACGCACTCGCTCAGCGAGGCCGCGGGCCGGGAGCTCAGCTCGATCTGGCCGCCCGGCTCCGCGGTCAGGAGCGAGCGCACCGGCAGCCCGGGCAGCGCCGCGTGCGCCGCCTCCAGCCGCTCGGGAGCGACGGTGGTGCGTGGATCCTCCAGGTCGTGGACCAGCCATTCCAGTTCCACGCCGAGCAGCCGCGGCGGACCGGTCCTGAAGCAGATGCCGTGGACCAGCGCCTCGGCGCCGGCCTCGGACAGCACTTCTCCGGGCCGCGCCGCCGCCGTCCCTGTCGCCTCGGACATGCCGGGGTTCTCCCTCCTGAGAGAGTCGACGCCGCTGGCCTCCCACCCAAGACCCTGACACGGAAGGACACAAGGGCGCACCTCGGGAGCCAGGGGGCGGGAGCGGGCGCAGGTGGCCGGAATCACGCTCACGGACCGCTAACAGCAAGAAGCGGCGCGCGTCACGGAGTGATCGGCGGGGTGGCACCGAGCGGGTCCGGCGCTGAGAGGGCCCGGCGCCGAGCGGGGGTGGTGCCGAGCGGGGCCGCGCAGAGCGGGGGAGGGCCGGACGCGCGGGAGGGCCGGGCCCCGGGGGCACCCCGGCCGGCCCGGCCCTCCCGCGACGTCGCTGTCAGCCCGCGGCGGCCCCGCGGACCAGTTCGGCGAGCCGCGCCTCGATCTCGTCCGTGAGCCGGGTCAACGCGTACGCGGTCGGCCAGAAAGCGCCGTCGTCCAGGGCGGCCACGTCGCTGAAGCCGAACTCCGCGTAACGGGAGCCGAACTTCCCGGCGGCCTTGAAGAAGCAGAGCACCTTGCCGCCCTTGGAGTACGCGGGCATGCCGTACCAGAGCCGGGGGGCGAGCTCCGGGGCGGCCTCGCGGACGATCTCGTGGACACGGGTGGCGAGGAGCCGGTCGGCCTCGTCCATCTCCGCGATCTTCGCGAGGACCTCGGCCTCGGGGTCGGCCTTGGCGCCGCCGCGGCGCGAGCCCTTGCGGACCTCCTTGGCGCGTTCCTTCATCGCGGCGATCTCCTCCGCGGTGAAACCCTCCTGCGCCTCGTCCACCGTGACCGCCGCTCGTGTGCTCTTCATCGCGTTCCCCTCTCGCGCCGCCTCGCCGGGACCACCGGTGTGCCGGGTCCTCCGTGCCGCTGTGTCTCTCACGCTAGGCGCGCGGGGTGCGCGGTGGCTTCTCGAAAACTGACCGGTCCGCTCAGCGGATCTCCTTCACCCGGATCAGGTTGCCCGCGGGATCGCGGAAGGCGCAGTCCCGCATCCCGTAGGGCTGCTCCGTCGGCTCCTGCACGACCTCCCCGCCGCCCGCCCTGACCTTGTCGAAGACGGCGTCGAGCTGACGGGTGGCCAGCAGGATCCAGCCGAAGGTGCCCTTGGCCATCATCTCGGCGATGGTGCGCCGTTCGGCGTCCGTGACGCCCGGGTCGGCGCCGGGGGGAGCCAGCAGGACGGAGGTGTCCGGCTGCCCGGGGGGACCGACGGTGATCCAGCGCATCCTGCCCTCCCCGACGTCTCCGCGGACCTCGAAACCGAGGAGGTCGCGGTAGAAGGCCAGGGAGGCTTCGGGGTCGTCGTGCGGGAGCGACGCGGTGTTGATGCTGAGGTCCATGCCGTCACCGTAGAACGGCCGGACCCGCGCCGCCCGTTGTTCGCCGATCATGCTCGGCCGAGCGCCACGGGCGGCCTCGGAGGGACGCCGCCGGGGCCTGGGCGGTGCCGGGCCCGGGGCCTGGAGAGCCATGGCGGACCGGGCGCCCGTGGTGGAGCGGACTGTCTGAGGCGGACCGGCGCGCCCGAGGCGGACCGGAGGTTCAGGGAAGCTCGGGGAAGGGTGGAGCGGCCGGGGGCCGGACGCCGTGCCCGGGGCCCCCGCCCTGCGGCGGACGGCCGGGGTGGACCTGGGGCGGAGGGCCGAGCAGCGGCGTGAGGCTGCGGTGTATGCGCTCGGCCTCACCCCGCACCTGGACGGGGATGTCGCCGCGCTCGGCGACGAGGCGGTTGTAGATGGGCGTTTCCTGGAACACAGGTCTGCTTTCGTGACGGCCTGGGGCCGGATCCGGGCGGTGTGGGTGCGGCCGGGCCGGTCACCGGCTCGGCCTGCGTCCCGCGCACCTCGCGCGGGGCGCCGTGCTGGGGGGCGGGACCAGCCTAGGCCGTAGCCGATCTTAGGGGGGTGCGATCGCGCCGACGCGACCGCCCCCGGGGCCTCCCGAGCGGTGCCGGGCCGCGGTGTGGACCGCGTGACACGGCTCACCGTGCCGACATGGCGGCGCTCACCGCGCACCGGACCGGGCATCTGCGCCACCGGTCCGTGGCACCGTGCCGGAACACATCTCCCGCGCCGGGCCGATGAGTTCGCGTGGTGCGGGCGGTCGTAAGGGATGACAGGCTTCGGCAAACCCGCACGACACAGGAGAGACCGCATGAGCGCACCCGTGAAGGGCCCCGCGAGCTACTTCCCCTCCATCGAGAAGAAGTACGGCCGTCCGATCGCGGAATGGAAGGACCTGATCCGCGCCTCGCCGCTGACCCGGCACATGGAGCTGGTCGCCTGGCTCAAGAGCGAGCACGGCCTCGGGCACGGCCACGCCAACGCCCTCGTGGCACACACCCTGGCCGAGACCCGCTGACGGCGCCGGCGGCTCGGGGGACGGGAGGGCCGCCGGTGGTCATGTCCTGGAGGCCCACCACCTGCAGCAGCCGCAGCCGGTCCTGGGACGCGCTGCCCGGACGTGCGGTGTGCACGACCAGGGAGCGCCGGCGGTCCGGCGTGAGCAGCACCTCGCAGTCCAGCTCCAGCAGCCCCACCACCGGATGCCGGAACCGTTTGACCGCGGCGCGCGGCACCGCCACCCGGTGGTCGTCCCACAGGCGGGCGAACTCCGCGCTCCTGGCCCGCAGTTCTGCCGCGAGAGCCGCCGGGCGAGGGTCTCCGGGGTGCGCCGCGGTGACCGCCCGCAGGGCGGCGACCCGGGCGCGCGCGCGGGCGGGGACGTCCTCGGGCGGGAAGACGTGGCGCGCCCCGGGCTCCAGGAAGAAGGCACGGACCAGGTTGCGCCGCTGCGGGGGACGGGAGGCGAAGTCCCCCGTCAGCGCCTTCGACACGGCGTTCTGGGTCACCACCTCGCCCCAGTCGGTCAGCACCTGCGCGGGGGCGTCGTGCAGGCGGTCCAGGACCAGTTGGAGACCGGGGGGCACGTGCTCCGCCAGGGAGAACACCCTGGGCGGCTCCTCCCCGGCCAGGTGGAAGAGGTGGTCGTGTTCGTCGTCGGTGAGCCGCAGGGCGCGGGCCAGCGCGGTGAGCGTCTGCCGGGACGGGCGCGGGCCGCGGGCCTGCTCCAAGCGGGTGTGGTAGTCCGCGGACATCCCGGCCAGCGCGGCCGTCTCCTCCCTGCGCAGCCCGGGCGTCCGCCGGCGCCGCCCGGCGGGCAGGCCGACGTCCGACGGGGCGAGCGGGCGCAGGGACGGGTTTACAACATCGCCGACGACGCCCCCGTGACGGTCCTGGAGCTGCACCGGGTGCTCGGCGAGAGGTTCCGGGCCGGTCCGCGGCCTGCCGAAGATCCCGACCCCTGGCACGGCACCGTCGGCACCGAACGCCTCCGGCGCGAACTCGGGTTCGTGCCGAGGTACCCGACGGTGTGGTCGGCCCGTGACGCGGGGGCGCTCTGAGGGCGGAGCCGGCGACCGGAGGGCCCGGACCTCCGGAGCGCCGGACCGCTCGGCGCTGCGGCCGTAGGCTCGGCGTGTCCCACCGCCGCGCGGGCACCGCCGTGCGGCCGCCGACGACATCAGGGGGGAACTCGCCATGGAGACGGCTCGTTCGGTCGTACTGGTCGCCGCGACGGTGACCACCGGTCTGGTGGCCGGTCTGTTCTACGCCTTCTCGATCGCGGTGATGCCGGGGCTGGCGAGGACGGACGACCGGACCGTGGTGCGGACGATGAGGAGCATCAACGCCGCCATCCTGAACGGCTGGTTCCTCCTCGGCTACCTGGGAGCGCTCCTGTTCGACGTGGTGGCGGTGGTCCTGCTCGCCGTGGACCGGGGCACGGACGGCGGCCTCGTCCCGGTCGTGGCGGCGACCGCCCTGTACCTGGCCGCGGTCCTGCTGACGGCGCGCGTCAACATTCCGCTCAACAACGGGCTCGAGCGGGTGGACGCGGAGGCCGGGGCGGCCGGATCTGCGGCGGCACGGAGCCGTTTCGAGCGGCCGTGGGTCCGCGCCAACCACGGGAGGACCCTGCTGTGCACGGCCTCCTTCGCCCTGCTGTGTCGGGCGCTGCTGGAACAGGGGACCGTCACCGGGTGACGGGCCCGGCGCACGCGTCGCCCCGATGGCGGTCACGGAGGCGCGACGGTACGTGTGAGGTGCGCCACCCTGGGCGACCGCTGAGCGGTGGATGGTGTCCGCCATGTGGATGCGCCCGGTGTCATCGGTGGAACCACTGGGACAATGGAGGTGCAACAACGGTTCTGCGCGTCGCGCGCACGGGCATCCCCACGTATCGGGCGGTCCTCCTCGGCGGCGTCCTCAACGGCGAGGGGAACCCTTGTGACCGCCCCCGGGACGGGGCGCAGAGATCATTCCGACCACGAGAGGTCATGGGCTGCACATGCGCGTCATCGAGTCGCTGTACGCGGAGATCCTCCGCCGCAACCAGGGTGAGACCGAGTTCCACCAGGCGGTGCGTGAGGTACTGGATTCCCTCGGCCCCGTGCTCGAGCGGCGGCCCGAGCTGGTCGAGGCGCGGATCGTCGAGCGCATGGCCGAGCCCGAGCGGCAGCTCATCTTCCGCGTGCCGTGGTCGGACGACGCCGGCAACATTCACGTCAACCGCGGCTTCCGCGTCGAGTTCAGCAGCGTCCTCGGCCCGTACAAGGGCGGCCTGCGGTTCCACCCGTCGGTGAACCTGGGCATCGTGAAGTTCCTCGGCTTCGAGCAGATCTTCAAGAACGCGCTCACCGGCATGCCCATCGGCGGCGGCAAGGGCGGCTCCGACTTCGACCCCAAGGGCCGTTCGGACGCCGAGATCATGCGGTTCTGCCAGTCGTTCATGACCGAGCTGCACCGCCACCTGGGCGAGTACACCGACGTCCCCGCCGGTGACATCGGCGTCGGCGGCCGGGAGATCGGCTACCTGTTCGGCCAGTACAAGCGCATCACCAACCGCTACGAGTCCGGCGTCCTCACCGGCAAGGGCCTCGGCTGGGGCGGCGCCCAGGCACGCACCGAGGCCACCGGCTACGGCTGCGTCCTGTTCACCCAGGAGATGCTGCGCAGCCGCGGCGGTTCGCTCGACGGCCAGCGCGTCGCGGTCTCCGGCTCCGGCAACGTCGCCATCTACGCGATCGAGAAGGCCCACCAGCTCGGCGCGACCGTGGTGACCTGCTCCGACTCCGGCGGCTACGTCGTCGACGAGAAGGGCATCGACCTCGAGCTGCTGAAGGAGATCAAGGAGGTCCGCCGCGGCCGCGTCTCCGAGTACGCCGAGGCCCGCGGCGACAGCGCCACCTACGTCCCCGGCGCCGGCCTGTGGAGCGTCCCGGTGGACGTCGCCCTGCCCTGCGCCACGCAGAACGAGCTGCACGAGGCCGACGCCGTCGCTCTGGTGCGCAACGGCGTCAAGGCCGTCGCCGAGGGCGCCAACATGCCCACCACCCCGGAGGCCGTCCGCGTCTTCCAGGAGGCCGGCGTGGCCTTCGGCCCGGGCAAGGCGGCCAACGCCGGCGGCGTGGCCACCAGCGCCCTGGAGATGCAGCAGAACGCCTCCCGCGACTCGTGGACCTTCGCCCACACGGAGGAGCGCCTGGCGGAGATCATGCGCCACATCCACGACTCCTGCCACACCACCGCCGAGCGCTACGGCAGCCCCGGCAACTACGTGGTCGGTGCCAACATCGCCGGCTTCGAGCTGGTCGCCGACGCGATGCTCGCGCAGGGTCTCATCTGACCCGAGTCCGACCCGACGTCCCCGACGCGCCGAGGCCCGGCGTCGCCCCTCCTGCGAGGGCGCGGCGCCGGGCCGTGGTCGTACGGGGGCCTCCGCTCCTCCCCGCGCGGAAAACCGGTGGGGACGTGAGGCGCGTCGCCGCTACCGTGCCTGTCCGGGGGTGGGCGCCGCCCGCCCGGGAGGAGGAACGGCACACCGGATGAGCGCACGACTGCGGGGGATCGCCCGCGAGAACGAGGCGATCGTGGCGGCGGGGTTCTACCGCACGTCCGACGGGCGCGAGGTCTTCGTCGCCGAGGCGGTGCGGGCGGCACGTGAGGGCACCCGCGTGCTGGGGCCCGGCCCGGTGCCGGTGCCGGCCGCGGAACCGGTGCGCACCCACGTCGAGGTCACCGCGGAGAGCAGCCTGGAGGCGGCGCGCCGCCTCGCCCGGAGCGGCGCGGACTCGCCGGCGGTGCTGAACTTCGCCTCGGCGCGCAATCCCGGCGGCGGCTACCTCAACGGGGCGCAGGCGCAGGAGGAGGCGCTGTGCCGGAGCTCGGCCCTGTACACCTGTCTGCTGCGCGCCCCCGAGTACTACGAGCACCACCGGGCCGATCGGGACCCGTTCTACTCGGACCGGGTGATCCACTCCCCGGCGGTGCCGGTCTTCCGCGACGACCGCGGCCGTCTGCTGGACGAGCCGTTCTCCGTCGGCTTCCTCACCGCCGCCGCGCCCAACGCCGGTGTGATCGCCCGCAAGGCCCCCGACCGTGCCGCCGAGGTCCCCGCCGCCCTGGCCTCACGCGCCGGGCGGGTGCTGGAGACGGCGGCCGCGCACGGCTACCGGCGGCTGGTGCTGGGCGCCTGGGGCTGCGGGGTCTTCATGAACGACCCGGCCCAGGTGGCCGAGGCCTTCCGCGTCCTCCTCGCTCCCGGCGGGAGGTTCGAGGGACGGTTCGCGCACGTCGTGTTCGGCATCCTCGACCGGACGCGGGACGCCACCACCCGCACGGCCTTCGAGACCGCCTTCCGCGACCTCGCTCGACCGGGCAGGGTGTCCGCATGAGCAGCAGTCGCCCGCCGCAGGACTCCACCGACCCCGTCGACGTCAGCGCTCTGGCGGTCAACGTCACCGTCCCGGAGGCGCTGCGCTGGACGGACGTCCGGCGCGGGCAGGAGTTCACCCTGTCCACGCTCAACATCCGCCTCCTCCCGGACGGCACCCTGGCCGCGAAGGCATACGGCCGCCCGACGGCGGGCGGCCGCGGCGCCTACGTCTCGTTCCCCGTCCCGGCCGACCGGCCCGAACTCACGGCGCTGATCGCGGCGGCCGCGACCCGCGCCGGTGAGCTCTGGACGGGCCACCGCGGCCCGGGCTGACCCCGGGGCCGCGGCGCGGGAGCGCTGCCGACGCGGCACGCCCCGCAGGGCACCGCCGCGGGGCGCACCCGTCCAGGACGTGCGGGCGGTCAGCCCGGACGTGCGGGCTGACCGCATGGCCGGGCGGGCGGTCAGCGCCCGAAGCGCACGCTGTTGAAGACGAAGCCCTTGGGCGCCTTCTGCCCCGGTGTCATGCGCTGGGAGGCCCCGCCGCACTTCTTGCCGGCGTAGACGGTCGCTCGGACGTTCGTGCGGTTGTGCGCGGCGCGCCCCCTCTCCGCCATGCCCAGGCACTCGCCGGTGGGCGGGTTCTCGACGTAGTACGGCAAGCCCTTGGCGCCGATCCAGTGGAACTGGCCCCTCGCGGCGGCGGCGCCCGGCGCCGCGGCGGACCCGTCGGTGGCGGAGGTGGCGGAAGCGGCCGAGGCGGCGGACGCGGTGGAGGACAGGCCCGCCGTCAGGGCGAGTCCACAGGCGAGGGCGACGGCGGAACGGCGCAGGTGAGTAAGTGATCGCATGTCGGGTGAAACGATCACGGCCGTGATCGGTCACGCCGTTGTGGACCGGCCGGAGGTCCCCGGCGACGCGGTCGCCGCCCGGGGCGGGCGCGATCCGGCCGATCCCCGGCGGGCGGACGGCGCCGCGTTGCATGATGTGGTCATGAAGATCCCGGAGCGTCGCGTCCAACTGGCCGACGGGCCCGGCAGTGGCCGCCGGTTCACCGGTCCGGCCACCGGCGGCGAACGCGCCACGCTGGTCGCGGCCCTGGACGCGCAGCGCGCCACCCTGCGGCTCAAGTGCGCGGGCCTGGGGCCGGAGTTGGCCCGTCGCTCGGTGCCGCCGTCGTCGCTCTCCCTGCTCGGACTGGTCCGTCACCTGGCCGACGTGGAGCGGCGCTGGTTCCGGGTCGTACTCGCCGGACAGGACGTCGAACTCCGCTACTCCTCACCGCGCATGCCCGAGGGGGACTTCGACGGCGCGACGTCGGCCCCGGAGGTCGTCGAGGAGTCCTGGGCGGCCTGGCACGACGAGGTCGCGTTCGCGGAGGCATGGGTCTCGGCCGCCCCGCACCTGGACGTCGAGGGCGAGGACGCCTGGCGGGGCGTCGTCTCGCTGCGCTGGGTGCTCCTGCACATGGTCGAGGAGTACGCCCGGCACAACGGCCACGCCGACCTCCTCCGCGAGCGGATCGACGGCGCGGTCGGCGTGTGACGACCGCGCGGAGCCGGTCAGCGGACGCGGGCCGCGATCGCCCGGGCGCACGCCAGCGACTCGGTGCGGGTGGTGTCCACCTCGAGGTCGTAGGCGACGCCCTGGTGCACGAGGTCGGCCTGCGACGCCGCCATCCCCGGAACGCGGTCCCCGCGGGCGATCTCCCGCCCCGAGGCGACCGCGCTGTCGCACCGCACGCCCACCCAGAGCGCGTCGAGGCCGCCCAGCGCCCTCAGCCACCGCTGCTGGGACTGCGCCCCGCCGAGGAAGACCTCGTCGACGATCACCCGGGCGCCCGCACGGGCCATCGTCACGATGCCCTCGGTCCAGGCCGCTTCCAGTTCCCGGAACTGGGCGCCGACCGTCACCTCGCCGTCCGCCCCGAGCACGATCCCGTCCTGCGAGGACCGCATCCGCGCCGGCAGCGCGTCGACGAACGAGTCGCAGCCGAAGGTCAGCCACGGATCGGGCAGCACGGACTGCAGGCACCGGACGATGCCTGACTTCCCGGCGCTGGAACCGCCGTTGAGAATGATCATTCGAGTGTGCACCGCGCCACCCTAGAGCGCCCCCGCGCGGGACCGCACCACCATTCGGACGACGCGCCCCGCGGGAGGGAGAGGTGGGCGGGCGGGGCAACCGCGGGTGGCCCCTGAACGTCGTACCGTGAGGCCGGACGAGGGAGGACCGCGCAATGCCGAGACCGCAACGACGGGTGTCACGTGGCGAGTTGACGGCCCTGCGGGCGCTGGACCGGTTCGTGGGGCGACGTGAGGAGATGGCGCTCTTCGCCCGGAACCTGGCGAAGGACCCCCTGTCTCCGACCGACCCGGCCCTGTACCTCTTCCACGTGCGCGGCGTCGGCGGCGTCGGCAAGTCGAAGCTGTTGCGGCAGTGGCGGGAGACCGCCCGGCAGGCGGGCGCCGTCACCGCCGCCGTGGACGAGAACGACGTGCACGGGATCCTGTCCGCGATGACCGCCGTCGCCGGCCAACTGTCCGACGCGACACGGCCCTGGAAGGCGTTCGACCGGGCGGTCGAGCAGTACCGCCGTGAGCAGGACGCCGCCGCGGAGCCGGTCGACCTCGACGGAGCGGCCGACGACGGCCCCACGCCGGCGAGCCGGGCGATCTCCCGGGCCGTCCTCGGTGGCGCGTCCACCGTCCTGCCCGGTGGCGGCCTCATCGCGACGATGGTCGACCCCGACGTGGTCGCCGAGGGCGTGGACCAGGTGCGCGAGCGGGTGCGCGGCCGCCGGACACGCGGCCGGGGGCCCGAACTCGACGCGGTGAGCAGGGAGTTCGTGTCCGCGCTGGACAGCCTGTGCCAGGAGCGGCCCTGGGTGGTGCTGTTCCTGGACACCTGGGAGCAGACCGGCCGGCACCTCGACGCCTGGCTGCGCACCATGCTCCGTGACGGCTTCGGCCCGCTGCCCGTCAACGTCATGTTCGTGCTGGCCGGCCGCGACTGCCTGGACGAGCACGACTGGTCCGGACTCATGGCCCAGGGCAGGGAGGTGCCGCTGGAGGCCTTCACCGAGCAGGAGACCCGTGAACTGCTCGCCCGGCGGGGCGTCACCGAGCCGGCGACCGTGGACGCGGTGGTGCGGCTGTCCATGGGGCTGCCGCTGCTGGCCGACCTGCTCGCCCTGGCCCGCCCGGGGAGCGCGGCCGCCGTCGACGCGGACGGGGACGCCGCGGAGACCGCCGTGGAACGGTTCGTGCGCTGGATCGCCGACCCACTGTGCCGCGAGGCGGTGCTGACCTGCGCCCTCGCACCCCGGCTCAACGAGGACGTCTTCGCCGCGGCGGTGCCCGAGGAGGCGCGCGGGCTGTGGAACTGGCTGTGCGGACAGCCGTTCGTCAGCGGCAGCGGCGAGTTCAAGAAGTACCACGCCGTGGTGCGCGCCGGGATGGTCCGGCGGGAGCGGGCGCGTTCACCCCAGGGCTGGACGGCGGTCCACCTCCGGCTGGCCGACGCGCACGCCGCCTGGCGCGCCGGGCTGGAGGCGAACCTGCCCGCCCACCGGCGCCGGCAGGACGCCCGCTGGCACCGTCACCGGCTGGACGAGATGTACCACCGGCTCTGCGCCCACCCCGGCGGCGGTCTGACCGGCGCGCTGGAGGAGGCCGTGCACGCCGCCGAGGCCTCGCCGGACGCGCTGCGGCAATGGTTCGACGCCTTCACCCGGGCGGCGGAGGACACCCACGACGACGCCCTGGGAGCCTGGGCCCGCCGCCTGCGCGAGGCGACGGCGGGGGCGGCGGATCCGGTCGTCGCCGCGCTGGGCGCGCTGCTGACCGGGGGCCCGCTCGACGCGGCCGCCCAGGCGCACGCGCATGTGGTGCGCGGACGCCGGCTGGAGGTGGCCGGCCAGGAGGACGCGGCCGTCGCCGAGTTCGACCGGGCGATCGCCCTCGCCCCGGACAACCCGGCCGCCCGGTTCCACCGTGGACGCGCCCACCTGCGGGCCGGGCGCCCGGAGGCGGCCGTGCGCGATCTGGACGTCGCCGTGCGTCTCGAGCCCGCCGATGCGCGGGCGCTCTCGCAGCGCGGTGAGGCGCACCGCCGGGCCAGGCGGTTCGACGAGGCCGTCGCCGACTTCACCGCCGCGCTGGCGCTCGACCCCGGCCAGGTGCGGGCGCTCGGGTCGCGCGGCCAGGTGCACCAGCAGGCCGGGCGGTTCGACGAGGCCGTCGCCGACTTCACGGCCGCCCTGGCCCTCGACCCCGGCTACGTCTGGGCACTGGGTTGCCGCGGCCGCAGTCACCGTCAGGCCGGCCGGTACGACGAGGCCGTGGCCGACCTGACGGCGGCGCTGGCCGCGCGGCCGGACCACGCCTGGGCGCTGGGCGAACGGGGCAAGACGCACCGGCTGGCGGGGCGCCTCGACGAGGCGGTGGCCGACCTGACCGCGGCGCTCGCGCTCGCCCCCGACTACCGCTGGGCGCTGGTCGAACGAGGCATCGCCCGTCTCGAGGCCGCCCGCCCGGCCGCCGCGGAGACCGACTTCACCGCCGCGCTGGAGTTGGCCCCCGACGACCTCTGGGCGCTCGTGGGCCGTGCTCGCGCCCGCGAGGCGGCCGGCCGCGCCGCGGAGGCCCGGCAGGACCTCGACCGGGCCACGGCCCTGGACCCGGACGGCGCGTGGCGCGACGGCACGGCGGAGTGGCCCGGCGAACGCACCGGCTGACCCGCACCCCACTGCCTCCGCTCACCGGGTTACCGGCTCGCGCGCCCGCTTGGTCGTACGGCTCGGCCTCGGAGGGCGGTTGTCCCAATCGCCCGCTCACCGGGCCACGGCTCTGGTCGCGGACGGCGCGTGGCGCGACGGCACGGCGGAGTGGCCCGGCGAACGCACCGGCTGACCCGCACCCCACCGCCCCCGCTCACCGGCTCTCGCCCACCTGCCCGTTCGGCTCGGCAGCACCAGGAGGACCGCGCGCGCTCCCGCGGTCACCCGCCCGGCGGGCCGCGCCGACCCGCTCACCCGC
Organism: Streptomyces fragilis; assembly: GCF_003112515.1. Classification (GTDB taxonomy): domain Bacteria; phylum Actinomycetota; class Actinomycetes; order Streptomycetales; family Streptomycetaceae; genus Streptomyces; species Streptomyces fragilis. The sequence continues at coordinate 1,832,346 of NZ_BEVZ01000002.1, forward strand.
CGATGCGGCACCCGGCACCGATCAGGCGGGCGGCCGTTCACCCGGCGACGCGGCACCCGGCACCCTCGCGCGGGCACCCGTTCACCCGGCCACGCCGAACGCCTGCCGCATCCGCCGCAGCAGCGCCGGGACCGCGGGCACCCCGTCCCGCCAGACCAGCGCGAGCAGCGCGGGGTCCTCGACGTCCCGCAGGGCGACGGCGGTCAGCCGGTCGGCGTGGCCCGCGACCATGGACTCGCTGAGGATCGCCACCCCGAGCCCGCGGGCGGCGAGGTCCGCCACCGCGCCGGCCGCGCTGGCCTCCAGGGCGATACCGGGCCGCAGCCCCTGATCGGCGCAGGCCCGGTCGAAGACCGTGCGCAGCCCGGTGCCCGCCGGCATGCACACCAGGGGGTGGGCACACACCTCGCGCAGCAGGACGCGCCCGCGGCCCGCCAGCGGATGCCCGGGGGCCACGGCCGCGACCAGCGGCTCGCTCACCACGGTCACCGAACCGACCCCCTCCGGCGGGGCGGCCGTCCCGACCAGCGCCAGATCGAGGGCGCCGCCGCGCACGGCCTCCACCAGCCGGTCGGAGTTGTCCTCCGTCAAGGAGAGCTCCACACCGGGGTGCGCCCCGTGGAAGGCGGCCAGCGCCTCGAACAGCGGCAGCACCGTGCACCCCACGACCATGCCGACCGAGACATGCCCGCGCAGCAGCCCCGTCACCTCGTCCACGCTCCGCCGGACCGCGTCGGCCGCGGACAGCGCCGCCCGGGCGTGCTCCAGGGCCGCCTTCCCCGCCACGGTGAGGGTCGCGACGCGGGCCGACCGGTCGAACAGCTCCGCGCCGAGCTCCCGCTCGAGTTGCCGGACCTGGGCGCTCACCCCGGACTGACTGATGTGCACCCGCTCGGCCGCCCGCGTGAAGTTGCGCTCCTCGGCGACCGCGACGAAGTACTCGAGCTGACGCAGTTCCATGACTCCTGATTCTAGTAGCCAGCAGGACCATCTGTTGGACTTCTGGCGATGCCCGGCAGAGGCTGGAGGTGAAGCGACGGAGACCCGCCTCCGTCCCGACAGGAAGGAACGACATGACCACCGACGCCGACCACCGCGCCGATCGGGGGAAGGCCATGCGTCCGGAGGACATCACCCGCCTCTTCGTCGAGAGGTCCAACGCGGGCGACGCCGCCGGGGTGGCCGCGCTCTACGAGGAGAACGCGGTGATGGCCTACCCGCCCGGCTCCACCACCGTCGGCCGGGAGGCCATCCGCGCGCTCTGGGAGAAGGTGCTGGCGTCCCGCCCCCGTTTCGAGCCGGAGGAGCCGCTGCCGACGCTGGTCGCCGACGGCGTCGCCCTCACCGCGACCCCGCCCAAGGACGGCGCCGGGGCCCGCGCGCAGGTCGTCCGCCGCCAGCCCGACGGCAGCTGGCTGCGGGTCCTCGACCGCCCGGAGTTCCTCCCGCCCGCCGGCTGACGCCAGCTGCTCACCCGTCCGTGCCCCCTTCCGCAGGAGCCGGCAGCAGCAGCGCCGAACCCGGGTGGAGGGTGATGCGTGAACAATCTGTTCACAACGAAGCGTTGACAACGAGGAATGTCATGCCAATGTTAGGGGCATGCCCGAAACGCCTGAGCAGCCCGTCACCGATCCCTTCCAGCCGCCCGACCCCGAGGAGGAGCGGGCGCGGCGCGCCCCCGGCGCCCTCTTCCGCATCGCCGAGCGGCACGCCGCGACCGAGGAGCAGCGCCGTCGGCAGACCAACCCGATGCTCCCCGCGCCGCACGAGGCGGTGCGCACGGTGGCGTTCCTGCTCAGCGGCGCCGCCCGGCTGGAGGACGGCGAACCCGAGGTCGACAAGGCCGACATCACCGCCGCGCTCACCCTTCTCCCGCTGGTGCGGGGTGAGCTGGACGAGCTCGAGACCGGCCTCCTGCAGATGGCCCGCGGCCGGGGCATGACCTGGCAGGAGATCGCGTTCGGGCTCGGTCTGGGCACCCAGCAGGCGGCGCGGCAGCGCTACGAACGCCTGGCCTCCCGCACCGCCCGCGACGAGGAGGCGTCCTGAGCCCGTGACCGGGCCCCGCTCCGAAGGGGCGCCGCGGTCCCCTCGTCAGTCCGTCGGGGGCGCCGCGGCCGGCCAGCCCTGTTCCGCGGCTTCGAAGAAGTGCGCGCGGACCCGGTGCAGCCAGGCCTCCACGGGACCCTCGTCCGGGGTTTCCGGCAGGACGCTGCGGGCCTCGGCGAAGGCGGTCTCGTACCGGCGCAGCAGGGGTTCCGCGGCCGAGGGGTCGGCCGCGACCCGGGCGCCGAAGTCGTGGAACTCCTGCGGATCGTCCACCCGCAGGGTCAGTGAGCCGGTCGTGTACAGCTCCAGGCCCTGCGCGCAGAGCCGTTTCAGGTGGCGCGCGTGCTTGGCGGTGCGCTTGCGTAGATCGGCCGAGAAGGCGCCGTCGCCCCGCCGCTCCAGCCGCCGGAACTGCTGGACGGCGTAGCCGAGATAGGCGTCACGCACCCGCCCGGCGCTGAGGAAGCAGCCGCGGAGGGCGACCAGTTCGTCCCCCAGCGGGGTGCGCACCTCGTACAGCTCCTCCGGCAGCCACACCAGCTCCATCGCGGTGGGGTTGCCGGAGAGGGCCAGCCGGCACCACTTGGCCGCCTCGTGCAGCGTGCGGTCGGGTGCGGTGGTGACGTGCGACTCCTTCGGCCGCCGCAGCCCGTGCAGCTCCACGGTGGGGACGGCGAAGACACCGAGCCTGTCCACGTCCGAACCCGCGTGGGCGAGACCGTACGCCGTGGAACCGACGACCCCGGACAGCAGGACGTTCGCATGCGCGGTCATGGTGGCCGCCTCCCCCTGGTCGTGCCGCGGACGAAGGGTCCCGAGCCGCGTGGCGCCCATTCTCTCGGGCGCGTCGTCGCACGTCACCCGCATTTCCCGGCGCGCGCCCGCGGGCCGCCAGGGCCGCACCGTCCGAACCCCCCGGCCGCCTGGGCCGCACGGTCCGGATCCCCCCGGCTCGTCGCCTACAGTGCCTCCTCCACCTCGGCCAGCAGGCGCCGCTTGGGCCGCGCGCCCACCATGGAGCGCAGCGGTTCGCCCCCGCGGAAGAGCATGAAGGTCGGCATGGACAGCACGCTGTACCGGTTCGTCGTCTCCGGGCTGGTGTCCACGTCCAGCTGCACCACCTTCAGCCGCTCGCCCTGCTCCGCGGCCAGCGCGGTCAGCACCGGGGCCATCTGCCGGCACGGCGGGCACCAGTCGGCGGTGAACTCCACCAGCACCGGCAGCCGCGCCCCGAGCACCTCCGCCGTGAAATCGGCGTCCGACACCTCGGCCACGCCCTTCGCCCTGATCATCCTCGTCCTCCCAGTTCGCAGACGGGCTCCGGGCCCCCCGGAACCAGCGCCTCGGCGGCCAGACCCTCACGCGCCCGCTCGGCCCGGGCCAGCTGCCGGGAGACCTTCTCCCGGACCCCCCGCAGCTGCTCGATCATCGAGTCGAGCTCGTCGAGCTTGCGCCGGTAGACCAGCTGCGACGCGGGGCAGGAGTCGCCCTCCGCGTGGCCCGCGCGCAGGCACTCCACGAAGGGCCGCGTCTCCTCCAGGCCGAAACCGAAGTTCTGCAGCATCCTGATCTGCCGCACCTGCGCCAGGTCGTGCTCGTCGTAGGTGCGGTGCCCGTTGCCGTCCCGCCGCGCCGACAGCAGTCCGCGCGACTCGTAGTACCGCAGGGTGCGGGTGGTGGTCCCGGCCTCAGCGGCCAGCTCGCCGATTCGCATGCCGACGACGGTACGGCTTGACGCCGACGTCAAGGCAAGCGTCCGGCGCCGGGGCGGACGGGGTGCGGGCACGCGCAACACCGGGGGCGGCCGAAGCCGCCCCCGGTGGAGGAAGGGAAGGAGGGGGGAAGGGGCGGAGAGGAACGGTCGCCCCGGCCGGGCTAGGGCAGCAGTTTCTCGAGCGCCGCGGATCCCTCGGAGGCCAGCTTGCGCTCGGCCCACTTCAGGGTGTCCGGCGTGACGTCGCGTCCCGTGGCCAGGACAAGATCCTCGGGGGTCACCTCGGAGTCGGGTCGGGCATGGAGCTTCCCGTCCGGAGTGACCCCCTCGAAGGAGGCACGGGACTCGTCGGGCTGTGCAGTCGACATGGGTCTCTCCCTCGGCTCGCCGATAGGCACACGCGTACCCCCGGAAAACCTCACCTATGCCTACGAAACGGTCATCGGATGATCGACGGCAAGGCGGGGGAGGGGCCGCGGCAGCGGTCTCCGGAAGCCCCTCGTGTCCCGGGCGCCCCGTTCGCCGGTGAGGGCAAAAGGTGCTAAAACCGTGAAAGCCCCATAACTGCGTGTCGCGCGCCCGCTCACGGTGCGTGAGCGCGACGAGCCGGCCGAAGGAGCATCCCCGCATGACGGACGTATCCAGCAAGGGTCCCGCACAGGGTGACGACAGGGAAATCCTGACCAACCGGCAGGGACACTTCGTCTACGACAACCAGAACCAGCGCACCGTGGGCGCGCGGGGACCCGCCACGCTGGAGAACTACCAGTTCCTGGAGAAGATCAGCCACTTCGACCGCGAGCGCATCCCGGAGCGGGTGGTACACGCCCGCGGGGCGACCGCCTTCGGATACTTCGAGGCGTACGGCGCGTGGGGCGACGAGCCCGTCGACCGGTACACCCGGGCGAAGCTGTTCCAGGAGAAGGGCAGGCGGACCAGGGTCGCCTGCCGCTTCTCCACGGTGATCGGCGGGCGCGACTCCTCGGAGTGCAACCGCGACCCCCGCGGCTTCGCGGTGAAGTTCTACACCGAGGACGGCAACTGGGACCTCGTCGGCAACAACCTGGGCGTCTTCTTCATCCGGGACGCCATCAAGTTCCCGGACGTCATCCACGCCCTCAAGCCGGACCCGGTCACCTTCGTCCAGCAGCCGCGCCGCATCTTCGACTTCATGTCGCAGACCCCGGAGTCCATGCACATGCTGGTCAACCTGTTCAGCCCGCGCGGCATCCCGGCGGACTACCGGCACCAGCAGGGCTTCGGCGTCAACACCTACAAGTGGGTCAACCAGCAGGGCGAGACCAAGCTGGTGAAGTACCACTGGATGCCCAAGCAGGGCGTCAGGAGCATGACCGAGGAGGACGCCGCCAACCTGCAGGCGCAGGACGTCGGCCACGCGACGGCGGACCTCTACGGCGCGATCCAGCGCGGCGAGTACCCGGAGTGGGAACTGCTCGTGCAGATGATGGACGACCACGAGCACCCGGAGCTGGACTTCGACCCGCTGGACGACACCAAGACCTGGCCCGAGCAGGAGTTCCCGCCCAAGGCGGTGGGCCGCATGGTGCTCGACCGCTGTCCGGAGGACTTCTTCGCCGAGTCCGAGCAGATCGCCTTCGGCACCGGCGTGCTGGTGGACGGCCTGGACTTCTCCGACGACAAGATGCTGGTGGGCCGCACCTTCTCCTACAGCGACACCCAGCGCTACCGGGTGGGCCCCAACTACCTGCAGCTCCCGGTCAACCAGCCCGACCACGGACTGGTGCGCACCAACCAGCGCGACGGCCAGATGACGTACCACGTCGACGGCGGGGGCGGTAACCCGATCGTCAACTACGAGCCGTCCATCCTGGGCGGACTGCGTGAGGCGCACTACCCGACCCACGACGAACAGGGGCCGGAGATCAGCGGACGCCTCACCCGCAAGCGCATCCCGCGCACCAACGACTACCTGCAGGCCGGCCAGCGCTACTGCCTGCTGGAGGAGTGGGAGCGGGACGACCTGGTCAAGAACATGATCGACCTGCTCTCCCAGTGCGACCGCCCGGTCCAGGAGCGCATGGTCTGGCACTTCCTGCTCGTCGAGAACGACTTCGGCACCCGGGTCGGCGACGGCCTGGGGATCGGCGCGAAGGACGTCGCCCACCTGCAACCGCTGGAGAGCCAGGACCTCACCGACGAGGACAAGGAGCGGCTGCGCAACCTCGGGAACAACCCGCCGCGCGACGTCCAGGGCCTCACCATGACCCACTGCGTGCCCAACGAGCGGTTCGTGGTCACCCGCTGACCCGGCCCCTGCCCCGAGCGCAGAGCGAAGCCCCCCGGCGGACGGGCCGGGGGGCTTCGCGCCGTGCGTGTGCGACGGGCGGCGCGGGGGTCAGTCCCGGTGGGGCGCGGCAGCGAGGCCGGGAGCCGCGCCCCCGCCCGGAGCGCCCGCTCCGCCGGGCGTGGCCCCGCGCGGGCGCCTCGGCAGCGTCATGCCCTTGGGCAGCGTCGCGCGCATGCTGCGCAGGGCCAGCAGCAGGGCGCCGATGTCGTCGAGGTACACCGGGTCGGGGACCAGATCGGCCGGCAGCACCAGATAGGCGACCGCGCCCCAGAACACCCACTTCGGGCCGGTCGGCAGACCGGCCTGCCGCAGCGCGCGGCGGGTGCGCACCAACCGCAGCAGCAGCCGCACCGCGACCGCCAGCAGGACCACCGCGACCACCACGGCGACCGCGACCAGCACCAGCGTCGTCCGCTCGTCCACCGCACACCTCCCAAGCGAGGAGGGCGGCGCACGTGCGTCACCCTCCTCTTCAGCTTCCCCGACGGCGGGCCCGTACGGCACCCGTCGTGGCCGAGGTCACGCCCGGTGGTGGGCCGCCCCCTGCTCGGACAGGGCCTCCAGCACACGGTCGGGGGTGAGCGGCAGCTCCCGCATCCGGACGCCGGTCGCATGGTGGAAGGCGCTGCCGACGGCGGCGGCCGTGCCCACCACGCCGATCTCCCCGATGCCCTTGCCGCCGGTCGGGTTGAGGTGCGGGTCGTCCTCCTCGATCCAGTGGGCCTCCACCGAGGGCACGTCCGCGTTGACCGGCACGTGGTAGGCGGCCAGGTCGCGCTCGGCGAAGTCCCCGAAGGCCGGGTCCAGGGTGGAGCCCTCGGTGAGGGCCATGCCGAGCCCCATCACCATCCCGCCGACGAACTGCGAGCGCGCCGTGCGCGGATTGAGGATGCGCCCGGCGGCGTACACGCCCAGCAGACGGTTCACCCGGACCTCGCCGGTGACGGTGTCGACGCCGACCTCGGCGAAGTGCGCCCCGAAGGCGTGACGGGCGTGGTCGCTCCCGGCGTCGGCGAGACCGGTGGTGTCCGCGTGCTCCTCGAGCCCTTCGTGGGGCAGCGAGCCCTGGTACACGGCGAGCCGGCGTGCCAGCCGGACGCAGGCCTCGTGCACCGCCCAGCCCCAGGACGCCGTGCCCGACGAGCCCCCGGCCAGCGGCGCGGCGGGCAGGTCGCTGTCGCCGATCTCGATCCGCACCCGGTCGCCCGGCGCGCCCAGCGCGTCGGCGGCCACCTGGCCCAGCACGGTGCGCGCCCCGGTGCCGATGTCGGTGGCGTTCACCCGCACCAGGAAGGTCCCGTCCGGCAGCGCCCGGGCCGTGGCCGTGCTCGGGGAGACCAGCACCGGGTAGGTGGCCGACGCCACGCCGGTGCCGGTGAGCACCTGCCCCGCCCGGCGCCTCCCCGGCCGGGGATCGCGCCCCTCCCAGCCGAACCGGCGGGCGCCCTCCCGCAGGCACTCCACCAGGTGACGGCTGCTGAACGGCTTGCCGGTGTCCGGTTCGACGTCGCAGTCGTTGACCACCCGCAGCTCGACCGGGTCCATGCCCAGGGCCTCGGCCAGCTCGTCCATCGCCGATTCCAGCGCGTACATGCCGGGCGTCTCACCGGGGGCGCGCATCCACGAGGGGGTGGGGACGTCCAGCCGTGCCACCCGGTGCGCTGTCCGGCTGTGCGGCGCGGTGTACATGGTGCGTCCCGGCACGGCGGCCTGCTCGACGAACTCCTTCACCCGCGAGCTGTAGGTGGTCACCTCGTGGACCAGCGAGCGGATCCGGCCGTCCTCGCCGGCCCCCAGCCGCACCCGGTGCAGCGTCGTGGCGCGGTGGCCCACCAGGGCCGGCAGGTCGCGGCGGGGGAGCGCCAGGGCGACCGGCCGTCCCGTGTGCAGCGCCGCCATGGCGGCCAGCACCACGTCGGGGCGCGGCGTGCCCTTCGACCCGAAGCCGCCGCCGACGTGCTCGGCGCGCACGGTGACGGACTCCTCCGGCACCTCGAACATGGCGGCCAGCGTCTGCCGGACCGTGGTGGTGCCCTGGCTGGAGCAGTACGCCTCCAGCCGGCCGTCCGTCCAGCGGGCCGTGGAGGCGTGCGGCTCCATCGGGTGGTTGTGCAGTGGCGGCACCCGGTAGGCGGTGTCCACCCGTACGGGGGAGGAGGCGTACGCGCCGTCCGGGTCACCGTGCTCGCGCAGCCCCGGATGGCCGCCGTTGGCCTTCTCGGGCACGTACGCGTCCGGGCGGTCGGGCGTCAGCAGCACGTCGTGGTCCAGCGGCAGGTACGCGACGTCCACGGCACCCGCGCCCTCACGCGCGGCCTCCGGCGTCTCGGCGACCACCAGGGCGACGACCCAGCCGCGGTGCGGCACCCGGTCGTCCTGGAGGACCGCCAGCGTCGGGTCGTCCGGCTCCGCGAGCCGTGGCGCGTTCTCGTGGGTGAGCACCGCCAGCACGCCGGGCACGGCCAGCGCCGCGGAGGCGTCGACCCGCTCCACCCGGCCGCAGGCCACCCGGGCCGGGACGGGCCAGGCGTGGGCGAGGCCGGGCAGGCGGTGCTCGACGGCGTAACGGGCCCGGCCGGTGACCTTGTCCAGGCCCTCCCTGCGGACGACGGGAGTGCCGAGCGCGGCAGGGGCGTCGGGCATGAGGTTCCTCCTCCGGGTGACGGCGATGACGGCGGTGACGGTGACGGTGGCGACGGCTGTGACGTCGAAGGCGCCGGTGACGACAGGTGACGGCCGTGACGTCGGTGACGCCGGACGCGGCTGACCTGCGGGTCGCGACCGGCGGGTCAGCCGGCGGACCGGGCGGCGAGACGGGTGAGCACGTCGACGGTGAGGGAGCGGGCCAGCGGCACCTTGTAGCCGTTGTCCCGCAGCGGCTCGGCCGCCGAGAGTTCGAGATCCAGCGCGTGCTCGAACGCGGCCCTGGAGGGCGCCGCGCCGGTGAGCGCCTCCTCGGCCCGGCGTGCCCGCCACGGCCGGTGCGCCACACCGCCCAGCGCGATGCCCACCCGGGCCACCACCCCGCCCTCCACACGCAGCACCACCGCCGCGGAGGCCAGCGCGAAGGCGTAGGAGGCACGGTCGCGCACCTTGCGGTACGCCGACGGCAGACCGCGGGTCGCGGCGGGCAGCACCACCGCGGTGATCAGCTCGCCGGGGCGGATCTCGGTGTCCAGTTCCGGGCGGTCACCGGGCAGCCGGTGGAAGACGTCGGCCGCCACCACGCGATCCCCGGCGGGTCCGGTCAGCTCGACGCGGGCGTCCAGCGCGGCGAGGGCCACCGCCATGTCGGAGGGGTGGGTGGCCACGCAGTGCGGGGAGTGACCGAGCACGGCGTGGTCGCGGTGGACGCCCTCCCGGGCTCCGCAGCCGCTGCCGGGCTCCCGCTTGTTGCACGGCTTGGAAAGGTCCTGGAAGTAGGGGCAGCGGGTGCGCTGCAGGAGGTTGCCGCCGGTCGTGGCGGCGTTCCGCAACTGGCCCGAGGCCCCCGACAGGAGTGCCCGGGACAGGGCCGGCCAGCCCTCGCGCACCAGCGGGTGGGCGGCCAGGTCGCTGTTGCGGACGGTGGCGCCGACGCGCAGGGAGCCGTCCGGCAGCTCGTCGACCGTGTCCAGCGGAAGGCGGGAGACGTCCACCAGGGCGGTCGGACGCTCCACGCCCAGCTTCATCAGGTCGACCAGATTGGTGCCGCCGCCCAGGTAGCGGGCGCCCGGGGCGGCGGCGAACGCGGCCGTCGCCTCCTCGACCGTGCGGGCGCGGACGTAGTCGAAGGTCTTCACGGGACGACGTCCTCCACGGCCTCGACGATGCGCGGATAGGCCCCGCAGCGGCACAGGTTGCCGCTCATCCGCTCGCGGATCTCCGCCGCGCCCAGCGGCGTCGGCTCACCCGCCTCGGCCTCGGGGCCGGTGACCGCGGAGGGATGACCGGCGGCCGCCTCGGCCAGCACGCCCACGGCCGAGCACAGCTGGCCGGGGGTGCAGTAGCCGCACTGGAAGGCGTCCCGCTCGAGGAACGCCCGCTGCAGCGGATGGGGCTCGCCGTCCGGGCCGGCGAGCCCTTCCACGGTGGTGACCTCGCTGCCTTCGAGGGCGACGGCGAGCAGCAGGCAGCTGTTCATCCGTCGCCCGTCGACCAGTACCGTGCAGGCGCCGCACTGGCCGTGGTCGCAGCCCTTCTTGGCTCCGGTCAGGTCCAGGTCCTCGCGCAGCAGGTCCAGCAGGACGCGCCGGTTGTCGACGGTCAGGGTGCGCTCCCGGCCGTTGACGGTGAGCGTCGTGCGGGAGGAGCGGGAGGTCACAGCGACCGCTCGTCCTCGTCCGGGACGCGGTGCACCGCGGCCTCCTCCGCCGAGGCGGCGCCGCCGCTGATGCCCACGTCCTCGGCCACCATGTCCTTCTCGGCGTCCTCGCGGGCCCCCTCGTCCGGGGCCACCAGCCGGCCGGCGCGCTCGTCGCCGACCTCGTCGTCCAGCGGCTCGCCCTCGCCGCCGGGCAGGTCTCCCACGCCGTCGCCGTTCACCGGGGGCTCGGCCGCAGGGTCGGGCCGCTCCTCGGCCAGGCGCTCGTCGAGGCTCTCGCCCTCGCGCTGCTCGCGCGCCGTGGTGCCGTGGCTGTCCACGCCCAGCGGCCGCTCGGGCGGCGAGTACCCCTCGTCGTAGGGCTCCCTCTCCCGCTCGTTGAGGGTGTCCTCGGGGTCCAGGATGCCGTCGTCCTCACGGCCCTCGAGGCCGTCCTGGGGCTGGTACACCTCGTCGCCGAAGCCCTGGCCGTCGGCGTTGCCGTCCATCGCGTCTGTCGGGTCAGTCATGGGGACCGCGTATCCAGCGCGGGTCGCCTGACACCCCCCGTCTGCGGGCGCCACCCGGACGCCCCGGCCGAGCCGTGATCGATCGCGACAACCAAGCGATCCCAATTCGTGCATGTTCCAAATGAAAATGCCAAAGCCCCGAACGGGGGTCGGCACATTCCGTAGTGTCTGGTCGCGTCCGCGGACACCGAGCGGTGGGGGAGGGGATTCGGGGTGCCCGGAATCGACGAGAGCCTGCAGGAGATCATGCGGCAGCCGGGAGCACGCGGCGCCGCACTGGTCGACTGGATCAGCGGGCTCTCCCTGGGCGCCGTCGGAGAAGCCCCCGGCAAGGACCGGGAGGCGGCCGCCGCCGAGGTCGCCGAGGTCGCCCGGCTCAGCTCCGAGCACCGCGTCTTCGCCCCCGCGGGCGCGGAGGGCGGGGACGGCCCGGCGCCGGGCGAGCCCGGTCAGGAGCCGCCGGTCGAGGACGTGATCGTCACCACCGCCTCGGCCTACCACGTGGTGCGCTTCGTCCCCACCGCCTTCGACGGCAGCGTCTGCCTCCACCTGTGGCTCGACCGGGCCGAGGGCAACCTCGCGATGGCCCGGATCCGGCTGGCGGAGGTCGTCGACCGACTGGTGCTCGGATGAGGCGGCCGGTGCGGCGTCGCGCGGACCACGGCCCGCGCGGTGCGAAGGACGCGGCGGGTGACGACGTGCGGTCGACGGCCCGTGCGGTGCGAGGCGCGGCGGGTGACCACGTGCGGTGCTGAGGACGCGGTGGGTGACGAAGGCGTTGACGGGCGAGGCGAAGGGAGCGGGCCGATGACCGGGGCCGCAGGGATCGACGAGGCCGAGATCAGGGAGGAACTGCGCGGGCTGCGCTCCCGGGTGCCGGAACTGACCGGGGCGCTGCTGGCCAGCGCCGACGGGCTGGTGCTGGCCCACGAGACGCCGCCCGGCACCGAGCCCGAGGGGCTGGCCGCGCTCACCGCCGCCGCCCTGGGCGTCGGCGCCCGGCTCTCCGACGCCGCGGGGCGCGGGGACTTCCGCGAGCTGTTGGTGCGCGGGTCGGGCGGCTACGTGGCCACCTACGCGGCGGGCGGGGCGGCGGTGCTCACCCTGCTCGCCGGCGACCGGGTCAACGTCGGCCGGCTCCACCTGGAGGGCCGCCGCGCCGGCCGCCGCCTCGCAGTGATGGTGCCCGCCCTTCCCGCCGCCGTCCCCGCCGCCGGACGGCCCGCACCGGCGGGCCGTGCCCACGCCGCGGGGAGCGAGCAGCCGGGGTCGCTACCCGTGCGCTCCCCGGGGGCCGCCCGGGCCGGCCGCCGGCCGGGTGGCGGACCCCGCTCCTCCGGGTCGCGCTCTTCGGCCTGAACCCGGCGGCCCGCACCCCTCGGGCTCACTCGGCGCCCGAACCGCCCGGGCCGGGTTCCGCGGCCTGAACCCGGCGGCCCGCACTCCTCGCGCTCATCCCGCGGCCGAACCACCCGGGCCCGGTTCGGCGGCTCGCACTCAGCGGCGGGGCGCGGGCCGTGCCAGCCAGGCCGCCACGGCGTCCGTGATCGGCTGACCCGTGTCCAGCTCGACGAAGGCGAACTGCCCCGACTGGTTGCACTCGAGGAACCACCAGTCGCCCCGCGCGTCCTCCGCGAAGTCGAAGGCGCCGTAGGCGAGACGGGCGGCCTCGAGGTAGCCGAGCACGCCCTCGGCCACCCGCGCGGGCACGGCCACGGGCCGCCAGGCGTGTCCGGACGGGGCGAAACGGACGTCGACGTCGTCGGCGGACGCGCCCGGGGAGACCTCCTTGCGGGCCGCGAGGAGCCGGTCGCCCACCGCCGTCAGCCGTATGTCGGCCCGCTTGACGACGAGTCGCTGCAGGAGCGTCGGCCCGAGCGCCACCGCGTCGAAGTCGGCGTCCGGGGGGACCCGGCTGGTCGGCACCACCAGGGGCGGATCCTGCGGGTGCGTCCCCGACACCGGTTTGACGACCAGGTCACGGTGGCGGCGGGCGAAGTCCCGCGCGTGGTGCGGCACCGTGGTGATCAGGGTGGCGGGCACCGGCAGCCCGCACTCCTGGGCCAGCCGCAGCTGCCAGGGCTTGTGCCGGGCCAGGTACGCCGCCTCCGGAGGGTTCATCCAGCGGGCCCCGCTGCCCCGCAGCATGCCGTACAGGGCCTGGGACGCCTCCTGGGTGAGCCAGGCGGAGGCCTGCTCGGCGGCGCTGCCGGGTACGCCGGGCCGGCGCACCCACACCGACCGCAGGGCGCCGAGCCCCACGCGCCGGTCGCCCACCGACAGCGTGCCCGCCATCGCGCCGTCCCCGAACTCGCCGGACAGCCCGACGGCGCCCGGAAGTTCGGCCGGATCGACCCGCAGCACCGGCACGCCCCGTGCGTCGAGCCGGTCCACCACCAGATCCGCGGTCACATCCTGTGTACATGTCAGGATCAGTACGGTCATTGCTTCGTGCCCGCCCCGGCGGCGTCAGTCGTCGAAGTGGGTCTTGGAACCGGCGGTGGAGGTGGTCGCCCCCAGGACCCGCAGGAGGTCCCGGTCGCGCACGGCCACCCGTCCGTCGTCGAGGACGTTCAGCTGCAGCGAAGGGTCGTATCTGTAGGGCGGAGCCGCGGTGACCTCGCACTCCTGGGCCGGCCTGGCGTAATCGAGGGCGAACATGCGCATGGGTCTCTCCCTGGGACGGTCCGTGACATACCCCGTGCGGACACGACCCGCCCGGCCCCCGATCCGGTCGCCGGGCGCTCCGCCTCCAACGACTTATACGTGCCGGGCCGATGATTGGTTTCCTCACGCTCCGTGACCGCTCTCGGTGGCGGCGCGAAAAACTTGGTTTGCCGTGGCGTGTACGGAACATCCGAAGGAAGGACAGAGAACCTGGATGACTGTGGAGGAATGGTGGGCATTCTCGCCTGGATCCTGATTGGCCTGATCGCCGGCGCCATCGCCAAGGCGCTGCTCCCGGGGCGCGACCCCGGCGGCATCATCATCACCATGGTGATTGGTGTGCTCGGTGGTCTCCTCGGTGGCTGGCTGGGCAAGGTCATCTTCGGCGTCGACTCGATCGACGGCTTCTTCGACCTTTCTACATGGATCGCAGCCATCATCGGCTCCGTGATCCTTCTGCTGCTCTACCGTGCCTTCACCGGCGGTCGAAGCACGCACCGTCACGCCTGACACGAACGGGTAGCACCCGTTCCCCAATCGTCGGCGCCCGCACCGGACTTCCGGTGCGGGCGCCGACGTGTGCGCGGGGGAGCGGCCCCGGCTCAGCCCGCCGCGCCGTCGGTCACCTCGAGCAGCGCGTCCGCGTGGTCCAGGCCGCACTCGCGCGCGATCTCCTCGATCGTCTGGGCCGTGCGCACCGTGGTGAGGACCGGGCGGCCGTCGTCACCGGTGCGGAATCCGTGCACCGCGGGCCTCGGCAGGCTGTTGTAGCTCCACGACGCGGTGAAGCAGTAGGCGCCCGCGTCGTGCAGGACCACCCAGTCGCCCTCCGCGAGTTCCGGCAGCTCCCGGCCGTGCGCCACCACGTCCCCGGCGAAGCACAGCGGCCCCGCGACGTCCTGCTTGATGGCCGACGCGTTCTTCGGCCGCCCGTCGGGGCCGTGCGCGGTCACCCGCAGTGCCCACGCGTCGGGCAGCAGCACCGTCCGCGTCGCGACCTGTCCGCCCGCGTGGGTGAGGGCCACCCGGCGCCCGCCCGCGTCCTTGACGTACTCCACCCGCGCGGCGAGGAAGCCGTTCTTGGCGAGCAGCGAGCGGCCGAACTCGGTGACCAGCCGGTAGCGTCCGTCCAGCAGCGCGGGCTCCGCCTCCCGCAGGGCGGCCACGTACTCCGCGTGCGTCGGCCTCACCTCGTCGTCGTCGAAGTTGACGGGCAGTCCGCCGCCGATGTCCAGGCCGGTGACCCGGCGTTCCCCCAGCCGCGCGTCGATGGTGGCCGCCAGCCGGTGCGCCACCGCCACACCCTGGGCGATCAGCGGCAGCGGGCAGCCCTGCGAACCGACGTGCACGTGGACGCGGGTCAGCCACGGGTGCCGGGCGAAGGCCTCCACCACCCGCTCCTCGGCCCCCGGATCACGCAGCGCCACACCGAACTTCGAATGCTCGGTGGCGGTGCTGGTGGCCGCGATCGAGCCCCCGCCGACCTGCGGATTGACCCGCAGCCCCAGCACGGACGCGCAGCCCGCCGGGCGCAGCCGGGCGATCCGCTCCACCTCCGCCAGGTTGTCCGCGTTGACCGCGACCCCCAGCTCCAGGGCCTCCCGCAGCTCCGCCTCGGTCTTCACCGGGGAGTCCAGGACGATCCGGCCGGGCTCGAAACCGGCGGCCAGCGCCAGCCGGAGCTCACCGGGGCTCGCCACCTCGCATCCCATCCCCGTCGACGCCAGCAGCCGCAGCACCGGGACGAGCGGGCAGGCCTTCGCGGCGAAGGTGTGCAGCACCTGCGGCACCCCGGCGAACGCCTCGCGCAGGGCGTCCACCGCCCGCAGGATGCCCGCGGTGTCCAGGAAGCCGGCCACCGGCTGCTCCGGGCCGAGCAGTCCGGTCGCCACGGCCCGCTCCAGCACGTCGGCGACGGTGGGCGGGACGCCCTTCACGAGGGACGGCGCGGCAGTGTTCACAGGTGACTCCTCATCTCCACGACGGCGTTCCGGACCCGGCGCCGCACCCGGGGAGAGAGCGGCGCCGCGTACACCCTCTCTCTTCCCGCCCCCCGGTACCAGGGGCGAAGGCGCAGCTCACCGAGGGCATCGGGGCGCCGCGCGGTTCCGGACGGGTGGTGACACCGGTGATTTTGCCGATGTACGCGCGGCGGAAGCGGCCCGACAGTGACGTAGCCAGTCAGCGGCAACCCCGGCGGATGGCGCGGACACGTCAAGAGGACGCGTGCCGCGACCACGCAGGGGGAGCCTCGTCAGAGAGGACGACTCGTCGTGCAGCACTCGCAGAGCAGCGCGTCCAACGACGCCACCCCCACGCCGGCCGGCCGCCGGCGCCGTCTTGGTCGTATCGCCGGCCTGTCCGCCTCCGTGGCCGCGGCCATCGCCTTCAGCACCCTCGCGGCGCCGGGCGCCACCGCGGCCGACAACCCCTACGAGCGCGGCCCGGCCCCGACCAACTCCAGCATCGAGGCCCTGCGCGGGCCGTACGCGGTCTCCAGGACCTCCGTCTCCTCCCTGGCGGTGACCGGGTTCGGCGGCGGCACGATCTACTACCCGACCACCACCAGCGACGGCACCTTCGGCGCCGTGGTGATCACCCCGGGCTTCACCGCCTACGAGTCGTCCATCTCATGGCTCGGCGAGCGGCTCGCCTCCCAGGGCTTCGTGGTGTTCACCATCGACACGATCACCACCGCCGACCAGCCGGCCCAGCGCGGCGACGAGATGCTGGCGGCCGCCGACTACCTGACGCAGCGCAGCTCGGCCCGCTCCCGCGTCGACGCCACCCGGGTCGCCCTGATGGGCCACTCGATGGGCGGCGGCGGCACCCTGGAGGCGGCCAAGGACCGGCCGTCCGTCAAGGCCATCATCCCGATGACCCCGTGGAACCTCGACAAGACATGGCCCGAGGTGCGCACGCCCACCCTGATCGTCGGGGCCGAGGCGGACGCCGTCGCCCCCGTGGCCTCGCACTCCATCCCGTTCTACACCAGCCTGCCCTCCAGCACCGAGAAGGCCTACCTCGAGCTGGACAACGCCAGTCACTTCGCGCCCAACACCTCGAACACGACGATCGCGAAGTACAGCATCTCCTGGCTGAAGCGGTGGGTCGACAACGACACCCGCTACTCCCAGTTCCTCTGCCCGGGCCCCTCCACCGGGCTCTTCAGCGACGTCTCGGACTACCGGAACACCTGCGCCTTCTGACCCGGGGGACCCCGACGGCGGCCGCGCACGACGCGCGGCCGCCGTTCGGCGTTCCCCGCTACCTCCCGCCACCGGGGGCCTCCCCGCCCGGCGGAAGCGGACGTGTGCCGGCGCACAGTCCGCCACCGCCCTCCGTGGACGGCCACACACCCGCCCCGCGAGAGGCGGACCGCATACTTCCGGCGGGCTTTACTCCTCCGTAACATCGCGGGAATGACCGGACAGACGACCGTCATCACCCCCTCGCGAACGCACGGCCGGACCGAGGAACTGCGCGCGGTGGCCGCGACCCTGACGAACCGTCTGGAGGACGACAGCGCCGTCCTCCTCCTCACCGGCGAGCCCGGGCTGGGACGCACCACGCTCCTTCGGGACGTGGCCCGGTCCTTCGGCGCCGGCCCCGTCCTGCGGGTCGGCGCGACCGCCGCCGAGTCCCGCCTCCCCTACAGCGGCGTGCACGCCGTGCGCTGCGCCGCCGCCGCCGCGGGCGGCGCGCCGCCCGTCCGCAGAACCCCCGAAGGCCTCCTCGACCTGCTCGTGGCCGCCGCCGACGGCGGTCCCCTCCTGCTCTGCGTCGACGACGCCCACCTGTGGGACGCCCCCTCCCGCGCCGCGCTCGGGTTCGCCGCCCGCCGCCTCCACGCGGCCGGCCGGGTCGGCCTGCTGATCTCCGTCACCCGGCACCACGCCGCCGACCCGGACTTCGCGGGGCTGCCCGTCCTGCGCCTGGGCCCGCTGCCGCGGACCGCCGCCCGGGCGCTGCTCGACGACCTCGTGCCCGGCGGCGTCGACCCCGCCGTCGGCGACGAACTCCTCACGGAGGCCGACGGCAACCCCGCCCTGCTGCACGCCCTGGTCCGCCGCCTGGGGCCCGACGAGCTGAGCGGCGCCGCCCGGCTGCCGCGCCCGCTGGCCGACGCGGACGTGCTCGCGTCGGTGGTGGGCGAGAGCCTGGCCGGGCTGCCCACCAGCCTGCACGACCTGCTCCTGGTGGCCGCCGCCGCGCACGAGACCGCCCCGGCCGACGGACGGCCGGGCGTCGACGCCGACCTGGTGCTGCGCGCCGCCGCCCGCCTCGGCCCGGCCGCCGCCGCGCCGCCCCGCACCGAGCGCGCCGCCGACCTCCTCGTACGCACCGACGGCAGGCTCCGCTTCACGGGCACCCTGATCCGCCGGGCCGTCCACGCGAGCGCCCGCCCGGAGCGCCGCCGGGCCGCCCACCGCGCGCTCGCCGCCGTCCTGACCGCCGACGGCCACCGCCTGCCCGCCCTGCTCCACCTCGCCCACGCGGCCGGCGCCCCCGACGCGGCGCTCGCCGGGGACCTGGCGCGCAGCGCCCTCGACCCGCGCACCGACGCCACCCACCTCCAGCGGGCCGCCGCCCTCTCCCTGGCGGCCGACCTCACCCCGGAGGTCACCCGGCGTGCCGAACGCCGCACCGCCGCCGCCGAACAGGCCCTGCTGGCGGGCCGCCCGGCGCAGGCGCGCGGGCTGCTCGCCGACGCGGGCGGTCCCGAGGCCCGAGCCACCGTGCGCGGGCGCGCCGAACTGCTGCGCGGAGTGATGACACTCGGGGACGGGCCGGTCGCCGACGCCCACGCCTCGCTCCTGTTCGCCCGGTCCCTGCTGGCGGGCGAGGCGCCCGAACTGGCGCTGGCCGCCACCGTCGCCGCCGCGGACGCGGCCTGGGCCGCAGGGGACCTGACCGGCTGCCTGTCGGCGCTGGCCGGCGCCACGGCGACCGCCCCCGCACCCGGTCCCGGACGGCCCGACCCGGTGCGGGACTACCTCACCGGGCTGCGCGCCATCCTCGAGGCGCGGCTGGCCGACGCCGCCCGCCCGCTGCGTCGCGTACTCGACCACGGCTGGACCCAGGACGAACCCGAGGCGCTGCAGCGCGCCGCCACCGCCGCGCTGCTGCTCGGCGAGGTGGACACCGCGTGCCGCGCCGGGGCCCGCGCCCTTGCGGCGGCCCGCGCCCGCGGCCACGAGGCGTTCGTGCCGCAGACCCTGGAGTACCTCGCCTACGCCGAACTGAGGGCGGGCCGGCACGCCAGGGCCCGCGCGCACGCGGAGGAGGGCCTGCGCTCGGCCCTGCACTCCCGGCGGCGCAACACCGCCGCCCACCACCGGGCGATCCTCGCCCTCGCCTCCTCCATCGAGGGCGACACCGAGGAGGTCACCGCCCAGGCCGCCGCCGCGCTGGCCACCGCCCGGAGCCACGGCCTCGCCCAGACCGCCACGCTCGCCGAATGGGCCACCGGACGCGCCGAACTGGGCCGCGGCAGGCCCTCCGAGGCCGCGGCCCGGCTCGCCCCTCTGGTGCGGCCCGGGCGCACCGGAGGCCACTTCGCGGTCCGGGCGCTGGTGATGCCCTGTTTCGCCGAGGCCGCCGTGCTCGCCGGCCGCGCGGACGAGGCCCGCATCGTGGTCGAGGAGTTCGAACTCTGGGCGGACTTCGGCGCCGACCCCCAGGCGCCCGCCCAGCTCGCCCGCTGCCGGGCCCTGCTGGCCCCGCCCGACGACACCGACGGCGCGGACACCCACTACCGGCGCGCCCTCGAACTGCACGAGCGGGCCGGCGGAGACTTCGAGCAGGCCCGCACCCAGCTGCTCTACGGCAAGTGGCTGCGCCGTCGCCGCCGCCCCCGCGAGGCCCGCGGACGGCTCCGCGACGCCCTGCACATCTTCGAACGCTGCGGCGCCCGGGTCTGGGCCGACCAGGCGCGCGCCGAACTGCGCGCCAACGGGGAGGCGCCCGCCGCCCCGCTGGGCGGCGCGCTCTCCCGCCTGACCCCCCAGCAGCAGCGCATCGCCCGCTGCGTGGCCGCCGGCGACACCAACCGGGAGGTCGCCCAGCGCCTGTCGGTGAGCACCCGCACCGTCGACCACCACCTGCGCAACATCTTCGCCGCGCTCGGCGTCCGCTCCCGCGTCGAGCTCGCGCGCATGGTCGGCCTGGAGCGGTAGCGGCGGTCCGCGGGCGCGGAACCCGGCGAAAACCGTCGGTAACAAATGAGCAACTAGCTGCACACCTCTAGGGACCGACCGGACGGTATGTCATTCTTCGAGCAGGACGAGTCAGGTGACGGCCGCAACGCGGCCCCCGGACCGTGGGGGCCGCAGCACCATGGCCGTCGCGCGCGTACTGCCGGGGAGAGCCGACCTCGGAGGAGGATCGCGATGTACCAAGCCGTACGGTCACGAGGAGCACTGCGCCCCGCGACGACCCCCGTGCCGCAGCCCCGTTCGCCGCGCTTCAGGTCGCTGATCGACGCGGAGGCGCTCCGCGTGCTGCACCGCAGCGCCCGGGCCGTGCAGGGCAATCTGCCCGACCTCACGGACCGGCTGGTGGCGGCGCTGCGCGAACAGGAACCCGCCTACCGGACGGCCATGGAGACCGACCCCGCCGGCACCTGGCAGGAGGCCCACGGCTCCCTGCGGCACAGCGTGGCCTCCCTCCTCGACCCGCGCACCGCCCGGGAGGAGGCCCGCCGCTGCTCGTGGAGGATCGGCGCCACCCGCGCCGAGCACGGCTTCCCGCTCGACGCCCTGCTGCACGCCTTCCGCCTCGGCGGCTCCCTCGTGTGGCAGTCGCTCGTCGAGGAGACCTCCCGCAGCGCCCCCGACGACGTCCGGCTCCTGGTCCACGTCGCCGCCGACGTCTGGAACTTCGTCGACGAACACTGCACCCTCGTCGCCGACGCCTACCGGCAGGTCGAACGCCGCCTCGCCTGGCGCCGGGAGAACCGGCTGCGCCTGCTCACCGCCTCCCTGCTGGACGGCACCAGCCGCATCGCCGACCTCCCCGAGGCGGCCGAGGCCCTCGGTCTGCCCGAACAGGGCCGCTACGCCGTCGTCGCGGTCAGCGCGGGCGCGGCCGCCGAGAGCGCCGCCGCCCGCTCCGCCGCCGTCCCCGCCGGCCTGCGGGTGCACTGGCACACCGGCGTCGACCTCGACCACGGCATCGTGCTGCTCGAGGACGACGCCGACCTGCGACGCCTCGCCGCTCAGGACCCCCCGCAGGGCGCCCGCGTCGGCGTCGGCCTCGGCGTCGAGGGCCTGGCCGCCCTCGGCGACGCCCGCCGCCACGCCGACACCGCCCTCGGCATCTGCCCCGACACGGGCGGCTCGGTGCGCCTGCACGAACAGCTCCCCAGCGCCCTGCTGCTCTCCAGCCCCGAGCTCGGCCGCGCCCTCGCCGAGGAGGTCCTCGGCCCCCTGCTGCGCCTGGAGCCCTCCGACCGCGACCTGCTCCTGGACACCCTCGCCGCGTGGCTGGATTGCGACGGTTCCGCGCAGCGGGCCGGCGCCCGCCTCTACTGTCACCGCAACACCGTCCTCAACCGGCTCCGCCGCTGCGAACAGCTCACCGGCCGCTCCCTGACCCGCCCGGCCGACGTCGTCCAGGTGAGCCTCGCGCTGGCCGCCCGCCGCCTGCTCCACCCCTGAGGCGGCGCCCGAGCACACCACCCCCGTGCCCCGGACCGCGTGACGGCGACGGTCCGGGGCACCGCCGTGCCCGCGACCGCCCGCACCGCCTCCCACCTGCCCACGGGCCGCCACTGGGCACCCGCACAACCCGCCGCGGAAACCGTTGGCCGCCCGCCGCGAGCACGGCCCTTCCGCTGTACCGGCACCCTCCACGCGTGCTGATCTGGGCACCACTTCCGCACGGAACGGACGAACGACGATCCCCGTGCCCGGACCCGGCCCCGCCGGGGCCAGACCCCTCACGGCCCAGCCCCGGCCCCGGTCGCGCGGCACGCAACCAAGGAGCAGTGATGCCCCGAGCATCGGACGAGGCGTCCACCCTCAGGGTGGAGAACCTCGACGTGACCTACGGACGCGCGGTCTCCGCACTGCGCTCCGTGAGTCTGGACGTGCCGCCCGGCAGCGTCGTCACCCTGCTCGGCGCCAACGGCGCCGGCAAGACCACCCTGCTGCGCGCGGTGTCCGGAACCCTGCGCCTGCACCGCGGCGCCGTCACCGCGGGCGCCATCCGCTACGGGGAGACCGTCCTCGACGGACAGGACCCGGTCGCCGCGGTGCGCGCCGGAGTCGTCCAGGTGCCCGAGGGCAGACGGGTCTTCGCCGCCCTGACGGTGGACGAGAACCTGCGCTCCGGCGGCCTCGGCCTGGGCCGGCGCACCCCCGAGCGGATCAAGGAGGGCCGCGAGCGGGTCTTCACGCTCTTCCCCCGCCTGGCCGAGCGCACCCGGCAGCAGGCCGGCCTGCTCTCCGGCGGCGAGCAGCAGATGCTGGCCATCGGACGCGCCCTGATGGCGGCCCCGAAACTTCTCCTGCTGGACGAGCCCTCGCTGGGTCTGGCCCCGCAGATGGTCGAGCGGATCGCCGAGGTCGTCCGCGAGATCAACGCCCAGGGCACCTCCGTGCTGCTGGTCGAGCAGAACGCCGGCATGGCGCTCGCCCTCGCCGACCACGCCCACGTCCTCGAGGTGGGCGAGGTCCGGCTCTCCGGCCCGGCCGCCGAGCTGGCCCGCACCGACGCCGTCCGCCGCCTCTACCTCGGCGAGGCCGACGCGACGGAGGGCGCCACCGGACACGCCACGGACGAGACCGCGCCCGGCGGCCCGGAGAGGGGGGCGGCATGAACCTCCGCACCACCGCGACCGCGCGGCCCGAGACGCCCAGGCCCCTGGAGGTCGAGGGCGTCACCGTCCGCTTCGCCGGCCTCACCGCGCTCGACGACGTCTCCTTCACCGTGGCGCCCGGCTCCGTCCACGCCGTGATCGGCCCCAACGGCGCCGGCAAGTCGACCTGCTTCAACGTCCTCTCCGGCCTCTACCGGCCGGTCTCCGGGACCGTCCGCTACGGCGAACACCTCCTCACCGGCCTCGCCCCGCACCGGATCGCCGCCCTCGGCGTCGCACGCACCTTCCAGAACATCGTCACCACCGAGGGCACCGTCGGCGACAACCTGATGCTCGGCCGCCACGCCCTCACCCGCGCCGGCTTCGTCTCCTCCGCGCTGCACCTGCCGCACGCCGTCCGCGAACAGCGCGCCCACCTCGCCCGGGCCCGCGAGATCGCCGGGATCGTCGGCCTGGAGCGCCACTTCGACCAGCCGGTCGCCCTGCTGTCCTACGGCGACCGCAAGCGGGTCGAGATGGCCCGCGCCCTGTGCCTGGAGCCCCGGGTCCTCCTGCTCGACGAACCCGTCGCCGGCATGAACACCACCGAACGCACCGCCGCGGTCGAGGTCATCCGCACCGTCCGCGAGCAACTCGGCCTGTCCATCGTGCTGGTGGAGCACGACATGGGACTGGTGATGCGTCTCGCCGACGAGGTCACCGTCCTCGACTTCGGCAGGCGCATCGCCCACGGCACCCCCGACGAGGTCCGCCAGGACCCCGAGGTGCTGCGGGCCTACCTCGGCACCGGCGCGGACACGCCCGGAAAGGAAGCGGCATGACAGGCCTGCTCGACACCCTCCTCGCGGGCCTCGCCCTGGGAGCGGTCTACGCGCTGGTGGCGCTCGGCTTCGTCATCATCTTCAAGGCGTCGCACGTCATGAACTTCGCCCACGGCTCCCTGCTGCTCCTCGGCGGCTACCTCACCGCCGTGCTCCACGACGACCTCGGCTTCGCCGGGGCGCTGGCGGTGGGCGTCCTCGCCACCGCCGCCCTGGCCGGCGTGATCGACCGGGTCCTGCTGCAGCGCCTGCCGCAGGACCCCAAGGCGGCGCACGTCGCCACCATCGTCACCATCGGCATCGACATCCTGCTGGTCACGGACCTCGCCCGCAGGATCGGCGGCGACCTGCTCTCGCTGGGCGACCCCTGGGGCGACGAGGTCCGCACCCTCGGCCCGGTCACCGTCGCCGACAGCCGGCTCGCCGCCATCGCGGTCTCCGCCCTGGTCATCGGCGTCGTCTTCGCCCTCTTCCGGTACAGCCGCTGGGGCCTGTCCCTGCGCTGCGCCGCAGAGGACACCGAGGCCGCCGCCCTCCAGGGCATCCGGCTCGGCCGGACCCGCATGCTCGCCTGGTGCCTGGCCGGAGCCCTCGCCGCCCTCGCCGCGGTCTTCCTCGCCGCCTTCCCCGCCACCGGCCTGGAGCGCACC
Source organism: Streptomyces fragilis (assembly GCF_003112515.1). GTDB lineage: Bacteria > Actinomycetota > Actinomycetes > Streptomycetales > Streptomycetaceae > Streptomyces > Streptomyces fragilis. The sequence goes on from NZ_BEVZ01000002.1 coordinate 1,856,212, forward strand.
ACCGGGCAGATCGCCCTCAAGGCGTTCCCGGCCGCCATCCTCGGCGGCCTCGCCTCACCCGTGGGCGCCCTGGCGGGCAGCCTGGTGATCGGCCTGACCGAGGCCTTCGTCATCACCTACCAGAGCGACCTGCACGTCCTCGGCGACGGCCTGAGCGACGTCGCCCCCTACGTGGTCATGGTCCTGGTGCTGCTGGTGCGGCCCAACGGACTGTTCGGAGCGAAGGGAGCGGCCCGTGTCTGACGCCGCCAAGCCGCTGCTGCGCCCCGCCGCCGTCCTGGTCCCGCTGCTGGTGCTGTGCGCGCTGCCGCTCTACCTGGAGTCCTACTGGCTGCGGATCGGCCTCTTCTCCATGGCCGCCGCCATCGGCGCCGTCGGACTCACCCTGCTGTCCGGGACCGCCGGCCAGCTCTCCATGGGCCACTCCTTCTTCCTGGCCGTCGGCGCCTACGGCTACGTGTACTTCTCCGGCGACCCCGGACCCGGCCTCCCGCCGGTGATCGCCATGGTGCTGGCCGTGCTGCTCGCCGGAGCGGCCGGCGGCGTCTTCAGCCCGGTCGCCGGCCGGGTGAAGGGCATGTACCTGGGCATCGCCACCCTGGCGCTGGTCTTCATCGGCCACCACCTGATGCTCACCATGGACGGGGTCACCGGCGGCTTCAACGGCCGCTCGGTGCCGCCGATGGAGATCGGCGGCCTGGTCCTGGACGCCGGCCAGGACGACCTCACGGTCCTGGGCGTGCCGTTCGGCGCCGAGGAGCGCCTGTGGTACTTCGGCCTGGCGCTGCTGGCGTTCACCTGGTTCACCGCGCGCGGCCTGCTGCGCGGCCGTCCGGGCCGGGCCCTGGTGGCACTGCGCGACAGCGAGACCGCGGCGTCCGTCATGGGCGTGCCGGTGGCCCGCTACCGCTCCTCGGCCTTCGTGGTCTCCTCCATGTACGCCGGCCTCGCCGGAGTGCTGCTCGCGCTGTCCTTCCGGCGCGTGGTGCCCGACTACTTCGGGCTGGTCCTGTCCATCGACTACCTCGCCATGATCGTCATCGGCGGCCTCGGCTCGGTGGCCGGAGCCGTCGCCGGCGCGTTCTTCGTGACCGCGCTGCCGCTGGTGATGGCCAAGTACGCCGACCAGCTCCCGCTCGTCGCCGCCCCCGGCTCCCCGGACGGATCACTCGGCCCCACCGAGGCCTCCCGCTACCTCTACGGCGCCGCGATCGTGGTGATCCTGCTGTGGGCCCCCGACGGCCTGAGCGGACTCGCCCGCCGGCTCCGTCCCCGGTCGCGGCCCCAGCCGTCCGCGCCGCCTCCCGACACCGGGCTCGCCGAGCCCGTGAGCACGTCCGCAGTTCCCGTCGCCACAGTCAAGGAGCACACCCCGTGAACGCAACGCCCCGGGCGCACCGTCGCGCCACCCGCATCACCGCCGCCGCGGCCCTGTCGGCTCTGCTCCTCGCGGGCTGCAGCACCAAGGCCGAGGACGACAAGGGCAAGGAGGGCGCGGGCGGCATCAAGGGCGGCCCCGGCGTCACCGACACCACCATCAGGATCGGTTCGCTCACCGACCTGACCGGCCCGTACGCCACCCTCGGCGAGTCCATCACCAACGCCCAGAAGATGTGGGCCGACGACGTGAACGCCAAGGGCGGCATCTGCGACCGCAAGATCGAGATCACCGTCAAGGACCACGGCTACGACGTCCAGAAGGCCGTCGCCGCCTACTCCGAGGTGGCTTCCGACTCCGTGGCCCTGTCGCAGGTCATCGGCTCGCCGGTGGTCGCCGCGCTGCTCGACGACATCCAGAAGGACCAGATCCTCACCTACCCGCAGGCATGGTCCGCCTCCCTGCTGGGCATCGATCCCGTCCAGGTCACCGGTACCACCTACGACGTCGACATGATCGCCGGCGTCGACTTCCTGACCCGCGCCAAGGGCATCGGGAAGGGCGACAAGGTCGGGCACGTCTACTTCGAGGGCGACTACGGCGCCAACGCCCTCGAGGGCTCCAAGTGGGCCGCCGCGAAGGCCGGGCTGGAGATCGTCGAGCAGAAGATCAAGCCCACCGACCAGGACCTGTCGGCCCAGGTGGCCGCGCTGCAGAAGGCCAAGGTCAAGGCCGTCCTGATCAGCGCCGGACCGGTGCAGACCGCCTCGCTGGTGGGCGTCGCGGCCTCCCGCGGCCTGAAGGTGCCCGTCGTCTCCAACATCCCCGGCTACTCGCCGCAGCTGATGGCCTCCGAGGCCGCTCCCGCCCTCGAGGGCATGCTGAACATGATCAGCGCCGCCCCCGCGGTCAACGCCGACATCCCCGGCGTGAAGGAGATGGTCGAGAAGTACCAGAAGGCCTACCCGAAGGCACCGGTCGACACCGGCGTGCTCTCCGGCTACAACACCGCCCTGCTCCTGGGCCTCGCCCTGGAGAAGGCCTGCGACAACGGCAGCCTGGCCCGTGAGGACGTCGTCAAGGCGCACCGTCAGCTCACCGACGCCGACACCGGCCTGGGCACCCCGCAGAACTTCGGCAACGTGAAGCGCCCGGCCGCGGTCGAGAACTACGTCCTCAAGCCGTCCAAGGACGCGCTGGGCGGGGCGGAGATCGTGGAGGAGGCCCGGGTCGCCCCGGGCGTCGAGGACTACCTGAAGGAGAAGGGCCGCGCCTGAGCCCTCCGGGGCCGAGCGGGACGCGCACGCCGAGTGGCCCGCACCCTTCCGGGGGTGCGGGCCGCTCCGCGTCACCGGGACACAGGCCCGGCGCGGCCGCGCGGGTGGCCTGCCGGACGGCGGCCGCTCAGCCGGCCGCCTGGTCGCTGTCGCGGAAGGAGCCCCAGCCGTGCCAGCGGTCGATCTCGATCCACGCGTTCACCCGGCCCCGCTCCCGCTCGGGGTAGGGCCTGCCCCCGTAGTGCCGCGAGAGCCGGTCGATGCCGGACAGGTCGCTGTCGTCGCTCAGCTCGGCGACCCGGCCGATCAGGGTGACGTGGGTGTACCAGTTGGCCTCGTCCAGGACGGTGAGCGTGACCCGCGGGTCGTTGCGGATGTGCTCGAGCCGCTTGCGGCCCTCGTCCATGTTGACCAGCACCCGGCCGTCGTCCCACACGTACCAGGTGGCCGCGGAGACCGGCTGCCCGTCCGCCCGGACGGTGGTGATCACCGCGGGGTTCGGCTTCTCCAGCATGGTGATCGCTGCCTCGGGCAGCGGCGGCTTCGACATCGTCTCTCCTCTCCGTCGCACGACGGCCTGCCGTGCGCGGTTCCTCGACGGGGCGTCGCCCGGTCACGCTGCCACATCAGGCCCCCGGGATCCCGCACCGTGTGCCCCGAGTCCGCCACCGGACACGCTGCCGGGCGCCCGCGGGTTGCCCGCCGGACGCCCCGGGCGGGCGCGGCGACGGGCCCATGGCAGGGCGAAGGGCCCATGGCAGGGCGAAGGGCCCCCGGCCGGAGCCGGGGGCCCTTCGCCGCGGCGGCGGGTGCCTCAGGCCTCGCTGGCCCGCAGCATGTCCTCGCGCTCCACGATCTTCACGCGCTCACGGCCCTGCGGCTCGCCCAGCGCCTTCTCCGCCGCGTCCAGCCGGTACCAACCGTCCCAGGTGGTGTACCGCACCCGGCGCTGCGCGAGGAAGTCCTCGACGGCCTCGGGGGCGGGGGAGGCCGGCGTGTGCAGGCGGCCGTTGGCGTGGTCGTCCAGCAGGTTCGCCACCGTCTCGTTGGCGTCGCCCTTGGTGTGGCCGATCAGACCGATCGGGCCGCGGCGGATCCAGCCGGTGACGTAGGTGGACTGCAGGTGCTCGCCGTTCTCGATCACCCGGCCGCCCTCGTCCGGCACGGTGCCGGTGGCCTCGTCCCAGGGGAGCTTGGGCAGGGCGTCGGACAGGTAGCCCACGGCCCGGTAGACGGCGCCGAGATCCCAGTCCTTGAACTCGCCGGTGCCCTTGACGTTCCCGGTGCCGTCCAGCGCGGTGCGCTCGGTGCGCAGGCCCACGACCTTGCCGTCCTCGCCGAGGATCTCGACCGGCGACTCGAAGAAGTGCAGGAACAGCTTGTGCGGGCGGTCGCCGACGTCGCGGATCGCCCAGTTCTCCAGGGTCTTGGCGACCATGTCCGCCTGCTTGTTGCCGCGGCGGGTGGCGATCGAACCCTCGTCGTAGTCGATGTCCTCGGGGTCGACGATGACCTCGATGCTGGGGGAGTGGTCGAGCTCCCGCAGCTCCATCGGGCTGAACTTCGCCTGCGCGGGGCCCCGCCGGCCGAAGACGTGGATCTCCTTGGCCCGGTTGGCCTTGAGGCCCTCGTAGACGTTGGCCGGGATCTCGGTGGGCAGCAGCTCGTCGGCGGTCTTGGCCAGGATGCGCGCCACGTCCAGCGCCACGTTGCCGACGCCGAGGACGGCGACCTTGTCCGCGGTCAGCGGCCAGGTGCGCGGGACGTCCGGGTGACCGTCGTACCAGGAGACGAAGTCGGCGGCGCCGTAGGAGCCGTCGAGCTCGACGCCCGGGATCGGCAGCGCGCGGTCGGCCGTGGCGCCGGTGGAGAAGACCACCGCGTCGTAGAAGGCGCGCAGGTCGTCCAGGGTGATGTCGTTCGGGTAGTCGACGTTGCCGAAGAGGCGGATCTGCGGCTTGTCGAGGACCTGGTGCAGCGCGGTGATGATGCCCTTGATGCGCGGGTGGTCGGGGGCGACGCCGTACCGGATGAGGCCGAACGGGGCGGGCATCCGCTCGAAGAGGTCGACGGAGACGCCGGGCTCGGCGGCCACCTCGGACTTGAGCAGCGCGTCGGCGGCGTAGATGCCGGCGGGACCGGCCCCGACGATGGCTACCCGCAGGGGGCGGGACATGTGCGATTTCCCTTCGAGCGATGAACTGACTCGTCAGGAAGCCTAAGCTAAGGCAAGCCTTACCTGGAATGCGGGTCCGCTTTATGAACCCATAAGCGCGCCTTATGTGGGCACGCGTCGTGGGTACGGCACACAGTACGCCTCATGATCGTACCGTCTTCCGGCCGGCCGGACCCGTCGCCGCGCCGGGGACCGGCGGAAGGCTGCATATTGCAGCCATGCTGAGTGATTTCATGTTTTGTTCCTCCGCTCCGTGTCACCAGATCACGTAGGTCCTGCCGCCTCCGGCGGCCCGCGACAGGCGAGAGCGAAGGAACGGATACAGGATGACGGAGAGCAACCCCCTGAAGAGGGCTGCGCACAAGATCACCGGCGAGCCCGCCGCCACCGGCCCTCAGGACGGTGTTCCCGGCAAGCCCGGTCCCGAGTCGCCCTCGGTCGCCGAGCCGACCGAGCCCAGGGAGCCGCTCCCGCCCAAGGCCGACCAGCGCGGTCCGGCCACCGTGTCGCCGACCGGGCAGGTCACCGGCGTCGACCAGGCGAAGGTGGCCCAGGGCGGGGCCTACCTGACCACCGCGCAGGGCGTGCGGCTGCACGACACGGACCACTCGCTCAAGGCGGGCCCGCGCGGCCCGGTCCTCCTGCAGGACCACCACCTGCGCGAGAAGATCATGCAGTTCGACCACGAGCGCATCCCGGAGCGCGTGGTGCACGCCCGCGGCGCCGGCGCGCACGGCGTCTTCCAGTCGTACGGCACCGCCTCGACCGTCACCAAGGCCGCCTTCCTGGCCGAGGACGTCGAGACCGAGGTCTTCGTCCGGTTCTCCACCGTCCTGGGCTCGCGCGGCTCCTCCGACACGGTGCGCGACACCCGCGGCTTCGCCACGAAGTTCTACACCACCGAGGGCGTCTTCGACCTGGTCGGCAACAACATCCCGGTCTTCTTCATCCAGGACGCCATCAAGTTCCCGGACGTCATCCACGCCGGTAAGCCCCACCCGGACCGCGAGATCCCGCAGGCCCAGAGCGCGCACGACACCTTCTGGGACTTCGTGAGCCTGCACACCGAGGCCACCCATCACACCCTGTGGAACATGTCCGACCGCGGCATCCCGCGCTCCTACCGGATGATGGAGGGCTTCGGCGTCCACACCTTCCGGCTGGTCAACGCCGCCGGCGAGACCACCCTGGTGAAGTTCCACTGGAAGCCCAAGCTGGGCGTGCACTCCCTGGTGTGGGAGGAGGCCCAGATCATCAACGGCGTGGACCCCGACTTCCACCGCCGCGACCTCTTCGACGCCATCGAATCGGGTGCCTACCCGCAGTGGGAACTGGGCATCCAGACCTTCCCGGACACCCCGGACCAGATGTTCGAGGGCATCGACCTGCTCGACCCGACCAACATCGTCCCCGAGGAACTGGCCCCGGTGCAGCCGATCGGTCTGCTCACCCTCAACCGGAACACCTCGAACTTCTTCGCCGAGACCGAGCAGGTCGCCTTCCACGTCGGCCACCTGGTCCCCGGCATCGACGTCACCGACGACCCGCTGCTGCAGGGCCGCCTGTTCTCCTACCTCGACACCCAGCTCACCCGGCTGGGCGGCCCCAACTTCAACCAGCTGCCCATCAACCGGACCCACGTGCCGGTCAACGACATGCAGCGTGACGGCTACCACCAGACCGCCGTCCACCGCGGCGTGGCCCCCTACAAGCCGAACTCCCTCGACGGCGGCTGCCCGTTCGCGGCCGGCGCCGACGCCGGGGCCTTCGTCGACGTGCCCGTCCAGCTCCCGGAGTCGGTCAAGGTCCGCGCGCAGTCGGAGACCTTCGACGACCACTTCAGCCAGCCGCGCCGGTTCTGGCTCAGCATGAGCCCCATCGAACGCGAGCACATCATCGCCGCCTACACCTTCGAGCTCGGCAAGTGCTACGAGCAGGCGATCAAGGAGCGCAACCTCCAGATCCTCGCCAACATCGATCCCGTGCTGTGCTCCAAGGTCGCCGAGGGCCTCGGCCTCCCGGCGCCCGAGCCGACCGTGCCGCTCGTGGACGTGCAGCCGAGCCCCGCGCTCTCCCAGGTCGGCGAGGTCTGGCCCGCCGACGGCCGCATGATCGGCATCGTCGCCGCCCCCGACGCCGACCTCGAGGGCGTCGCGGCGGTCCGCGAGGCGGTCCTCGGCGCGGGCATGGTGCCGCTGGTGATCGCCCCCACCGGCGGCCCGCTCGGCAGCGGCGGCCTCAAGCCCCAGCGCACCTTCACCACCGCGCGCTCCACCGAGTTCGACGCCGTGCTGGTGGCCGGCGCGCCCGCCGTCGGCAACGACGCCTACGGCGCCCGCGACGCCAAGGCCAACCCGACCGCCGGCCAGTCCGGCCCGGTCGACCCGCGGGTGGTCCTGCTCCTCGCCGAGGCCTTCCGCCACGGCAAGGCCATCGGCGTCTGGGGCGGCGGCGACGCCGCGCTGTCCGCCGCCGGCGTCCCCGCCGACGCACCCGGCGTCGTCGTGGGCACCAGCGGCCCCTCCACCCTGGAGAAGCTCAGCCGTCTCATGGGCTCCCACCGGGTCTGGGAACGCTTCCCCACCACGGTCTGACCGCACGGGCGCACGGCGCGCGGCACCCGTCCGCGCGCCGCCGCGCCGGGCGGCGTCCGTCGCCCGGCGCGCGCCTCACGGCGGCGGCCCCGAGGACCGTGGGGCCGCCGCCGCTCGCGCCCCGGCCCGGCGACGCCGTTCGCCGCCGACCCGCCCCGTGGAACCCCCGCACCGGCCGAAAGCGGGACGAATGGCATCGCCCGGCTGGGGCACGAGCCCACCATCACCTGACGATCCACCAAGGAGGCACCACCGCCATGGCCAAGGAAACCGTCCCCACCCCGAAGTACACCGTCCCCGGCCTGAGCACCGACGACGCCCGCAAGCTGATCGACCTGCTCCGCCTGCGGCTGCACGCCCTCAACGACCTCCACCTCACCCTCAAGCACGTCCACTGGAACGTCGTCGGACCGCACTTCATCGCCGTCCACGAGATGCTCGACCCGCAGGTCGACCGCGTCCGCGACATGGCCGACGACGTCGCCGAGCGGCTCGCCGCGCTGGGCGGCGTCGCACAGGGCACCCCGGGCTCCCTGGTCAAGGAGCGCACCTGGGACGACTACTCCATCGGCCGCGCCGACGCCATCGCGCACCTCGGCGCGCTGGACGTCGTCTACACCGGCATCCTGGAGGCCGTCCGCAAGGCGGTCGAGGTCGCCGGAGAGATCGACCCGGCCACCGAGGACCTGCTGATCGAGCAGCTCCGCGACCTCGAGCAGTTCCAGTGGTTCGTGCGCGCCCACCTGGAGAGCGCGGGCGGCACGCTGGCCACCGCCGACGCGACCACCGAGAAGGACGGCGCCTCCGCCGGCGGCGACGTGTCCTGACCGCCGCCCGCGGTGGTGCCCGGACCGGGCGGACGCCCCGTCGCTCAGCGGCGCGGCGTCCGCAGCCGGTCCAGCAGCCGCCTCGCCTGCGCCCGGTTGCGCGGATCCGCCGCGGCCCGGCGCGCCTGGTCCATGGTCCGCCGCCCCTGCGGGGTGGCGGACCACTGCTTGAGCCGGCGCAGCATGTTCGACAGTGCCATCGTGTGTCCTCCTGTGTACGGGTGACCGCGGGGCGTCGCGCCCCGGGGATCGGGTACCCCGCCGGCATGCTGATCGATCTCACCGACCGCACCGCACTGGTCACCGGCTCCTCCCAGGGCATCGGCGCCGCCATCGCCGCCGGCCTGGCCCGCTCGGGCGCGCGGGTCGGCGTCAACGGCCGCGACCCGGGCCGCCTCGAGGAGGCGGTCGAGAACCTCCGGCGCCAGGTCCCCGACGGCGAGTTCGTGCCCGTGGCGGCCGACCTCGCCACCGAGGAGGGCGCCCGGACGGCCGTCCACGCCCTCCCGGAGACGGACATCCTCGTCAACAACCTGGGCGTGTTCGGCGCCCGCCCCGCCCTGGAGATCACCGACGACGAGTGGCGGCGCCACTTCGAGATCAACGTGCTCGCCGCCGTCCGGCTCACCCGCGCCCTGCTGCCCGGCATGAAGGAGCGCGGATGGGGCCGCGTGATGTACATCGCCAGCGACTCCGCCGTGGCCGTCCCCGCCGAGATGATCCACTACGGGACCACCAAGACGGCCCTCCTCGCCGTGGGCCGCGGCTTCGCCAAGGAGGCCGCCGGCACCGGCGTCACCGTCAACTCCGTGATCGCCGGGCCCACCCGCACCGGGGGAGTGGAGACGTTCGTGTACGAACTCGTCGACCCGGAGCTGCCCTGGGACGAGGCCCAGCGGGAGTTCATGCGCCGGCACCGGCCGCAGTCCCTGCTCCAGCGGCTGATCGAACCCGAGGAGATCGCCAACATGGTCGTCTACCTCGCCTCCGCGCAGGCGTCGGCCACCACCGGCGGCGCCCTGCGCGTGGACGGAGGCTACGTGGACTCGATCCTGCCCTGACGCGACGTCACCGGTTCCGGGGCGTCACCGGTCCCAGGGCGTCACCGGTTCCGCGGGGTCACCGGTCCTGGCTGAAACGCCGGAAGGACGCCGGGGCCGTCGTGGCGGCGCTACGGCAGCGGCTGCGCCGCCCAGATGATCTTCCCCTCGGGCGTCCACCGCGTCCCCCACCGCTCCGAGAGCTGCGCCACCAGAAACAGGCCCCGTCCGCCCTCGTCGAAGTTGGCGGCCTGCCTCAGCCGTGGCGCGGTGCTGCCCGCGTCGGAGACCTCGCAGATCAGCTCGCGCTCGCGCAGCACGCGCACCTTCACCGGCCCGCTGCCGTGCCGCAGCGCGTTGGTCACCAGCTCACTGAGGATCAGCTCCGTGGTGAACGCCTGCTCCTCCAGGCCCCACTCGGTCAGCAGCCGGGTCGCCGCGGCCCTGATCCGGCCCACCGCGGACGGGTCGCGCGGCACGTCCCAGATGGCGATCCGGTCCGGGCCGACCGCCCGGGTGCGCGCCACCAGCACCGCGATGTCGTCCGTCGGCCGCGGAGCGACCCCGTCCAGCACGTCCCGGCAGGTGTCCTCCGGAGACTCGCCGGCCCGCTCCAGCGACGCGCGCAGCAGCTCCAGACCCGCGTCGATGTCCCGGTCCCGCTCCTCGACCAGCCCGTCCGTGTAGAGGACCAGCCGGCTGCCCTCCTCCAGCTCCACCTCTGCCGTCTCGTACGGCAGACCGCCCAGGCCCAGCGGCGGACCGGCCGGGACGTCGAGGAACTCCACCCGGCCGTCCGGCCGCACCAGCGCCGGCGGCAGGTGCCCGGCCCGCGACATCACGCAGCGCCGCGACACCGGGTCGTACACCGCGTACAGGCAGGTCGCCCCCGTGATGGCGGCGCCGCCGCCGGTGTTCTCCTCCTGGTCGATGCGCGCCACCAGTTCGTCCAGCAGCCCGAGCAGTTCCTCGGGGTGCAGGTCCAGCGCGCTGAAGGTGTGCACCGCCGTGCGCAGCCGGCCCATGGTGGCCGCCGCGTGCAGACCGTGCCCCACCACGTCCCCGACGACCAGCGCCACCCGCGCCCCGGACAGCGGCAGCACGTCGAACCAGTCGCCGCCCACCCCTGCCTGCGCCGGCAGGTAGCGGTAGGCCACGTCCAGCGCGTCCTGGTCCGGCAGCCGGCGCGGCAGCAGGCTGCGCTGCAGCGTCACCGCCATGCCGTGCTCGCGGGTGAAGCGCCGGGCGTTGTCGATGGCGACGGCCGCCCGGGTCACCAGCTCCTCGGCGACCGCGAGCTCCTCCTCGTCGAACGGCTCCTTGCGGCGGTCGCGCCAGAAACCCACCACACCCAGCACCTGGCCGCCGGCCCGCACGGGCACCGCGATCAGCGAGTGCACCCCGTGCTCCAGCAGCTCCGCCCACTGCTCGCGCTCCTGGCCCTCCCAGGCCCGCGACTCCTCCAGCCGGGGCTCGAGCAACGCCCGGCCGGAGCGCAGCACCCGGGCCTGCGGGGAGGAGCCGTCCGGCCGGATCCGCGCGCCCAACGGGAACAGGGGGGCCTCGTCCACTCCGCTGCGCGCCGTACGGCGCAGGGGCGCGGAGGGGTCCGGCCGCGCCGACGGCTCGTCGCCCTCCAGGACCGCGTCGAACAGGTCCACCGTCGCGTGGTCCGCGAACCGCGGGACCACCAGCTCGGCCAGGGACTCCGCGGTCCGGCCGACGTCCAGACTGGCGCCGATGCCCAGGCCCGCCGCGTACAGCAGGTCCAGCCGCTCCCGCGCGGCCTCCGCGCGGCCGGCCAGCGCCCGCAGCTCCGTGGAGTCCCGCAGCGTCGCGACCGATCCCGAGGGGCCGCCGCGCAGCCGGGTCGGCCGCTGGTTCACCACCACCAGGCGGTCGCCGACCGGGTGGACCTCGTCGGTGGCGACCCGCCCCGACAGCAGCAGCTCCGCGACGTCCGGGTACAGGCCCAGCTCGCCGACGCGGCGCCGGCCGGTGTCCTCCGGCAGTTCCAGCAGGCGCTGCGCCTCGTCGTTGGCCAGCAGCAGCTCACCGTCCGAGCCGACGATGACCACTCCCTCGCGCACCGAGTGCAGGACCGCGTCGTGGTGCTCGTACATCCGGGTCATCTCGCGCGGCCCGAGCCCGTGCGTCTGCCGCAGCAGTCGCCGCCCCGCCACCGCGGTGCCCGCCGTGGCCAGGGCGAGCGCGATCGCCGCGGCGCCCAGCAGCAGCGGCAGCTGCCGGTCGGCGGTGTTGCCCACGTTCTCCACCGTGATACCCGCGGACACCAGCCCCACCACCCGGCCCTGCGGGTCCCGCACCGGCACGACCGCCTGCACCAGCCGGCCGATGGTGCCGCTGATCTCCTCCACGACCGGCTCGCCCCGCAACGCCGGCCCGATCTCGCCCACGAACTTCTTGCCGATGCGGTCGGGGCGGGGATGGGTGTACCGGATCCCCTCGGTGTTCATCACCACCACGAAGTCCACCGGCACGCTCCTGCGGACCTCCTCGGCCCGCGGCTGCAGCACCGCCGTCGGGTCGGGCGAGCGCAGCGCCTCCCACGTCCCCGGCGCCTCGGCGAAGGAGACGGCGACCGCGCGCGAGCGGTTGCGGGCCTCCTCCTCGCTGGCGGCGCGTCCCTGCAGGACGAGGGCGGCGACCGCGGCGAGGACCAGCAGCACCACGATGACCACGTTCACGAAGAAGACCTGCGCGGCGACGCTCCGCCGCGACAGGATGCCTGATCGGCCCAGTGGTCGCATAGGCCCCAGTTCTACCCGCCCGGTCCGCGAGCGGCACCTGCGACATGACGGTGGCGCATCACGATTCCGCCCACGCGTCGGGGCCGCCGCCGCGCCAGTCGATCAGACCGGACGCCGCGACGTCCAGCTCGTCCCAGCCCTGCAGCCCGGCCTCCTGGAGGAAGGCGGTCACGTCCCGCAGCGAGAAGGCGGTGCCCAGCACACGCCCGTCCACCCGCACGCGCCGCCCGCCGGACGGCCCGGGCGGCTCCACGACAACCGGCGGCGGCTCGGACATGGCTCCAGCATCGTGCGGACGGCCGCGCGCCGCATCCGGAGGGCGGCCGTTTCCCCCACGTGCCCCGGGCAACCCGGAGCGTGCCGACACCGCGGACGGAAGGAAGCGACGATCATGGCAGACCACCGGGACCCCGAGCTGGACGACCTGTGGACCGAGTTCCACACCGTGGTCAACATGACTTCCCGAGAGCTCCAGGACTGGCTGATGACCCGCTCCGCCGGCGAGGACACCGAGACGCTCCCGGACCGGGCGGGCACCGAGAACGGCCGCCGCGTCCTGGACATCCTCGGCAAGCGCCGCGTCGACCTCACCGACGACGACCTCCGGGTGATGCGGAAGGTCGTCGACACGGTCACCGCCGAGCGTGGCGTCGACATGGAGCCCACGGCGGGCCAGCCGAACTGGCGCCACCGGCTGATGACCCTGGGGCACGACCCCCTCAAGCCGGTCTCCACCTGACCCGCCGCGCCGCCCCGCACCGGGCGCGCCCTGCCCGGTGCGGAGCCGGCGGCCCCGGCGGAACGGTCAGACGGCCGCCCAGCCGCTGTCGACCGGCAGGATCGCGCCGTTGATGCCGGCGGCGGCGTCCGAGGCGAGGAAGACGATCGCGGCGGCCTGGTCCTCCGCGGAGGTCACCGAGCCGATGTTGCCGAAGTACGGGGCGATCGTCGCCGGGCCGTGGGCGCCCTGCTCCGCGTCCACCGTGATGTTGGTCGCGACGCCACCCGGGGCTATCGCGTTCGCGCGGATGCCCTTGCCGCGGTACATCACCGCGAGGTTCTTGGTCAGGCCGATCACGCCGTGCTTGGAAGCGGTGTAGGCGGCGCCCGCGGCGCTGCCGCGCAGACCGGCCTCGGAGGCCGTGTTCACGATCGCGCCCTTGCCAGCGGCCAGCATGTGCGGCAGCGCGGCGCGCGTCAGCAGGAACGGGGCGGTGAGGTTCACGCGGAGCACGCGCTCCCACTCCGCGTCGGACACGTCGGCCGCGGCGGACATCCGGTCCATGATGCCGGCGTTGTTGACCAGCACGTCCAGGGAGCCGAACTCCTCCACCGCGGTCGCCACGACCCGGTCCACGACGGCCTGGTCGCCCAGGTCGCCGGTCACCGCGACCGCCGCCCCGCCGGCGGCCTCCACCGACTCGACGGTCTCCCGGGCGGTTTCCCCGTTCAGGTCGGCGACCAGCACCTTCGCCCCGGCCGACGCGAAACGCAGGGCCGCCGCCCTGCCGATGCCGGAACCCGCGCCGGTGACGATCACGCTCTTGCCGGTCAGGCCGGTCTCGTTGCTCATCGCTGCTGCTCCCTCGCAGCGCCCGGCCACCCCTGCGGCGGCGGGCGCGAGCACGACCGTACCCCTTTCTGTCACGGCGTGCCATAAAGGCGTCGGCTGCCACGAAAGCGTGACGTAAAGTGACAGCCCCACGACAGCCCCACGACAGCCCCGCGCCTGCCCACGACAGCCGCACACTGCCCCGCGTGACCCGTACGGAGCCTGCCGCCCGTGCGGGCGAGGAAGAGAGCGATGGACCACAGAGCACCCGCCGCCACGCCGTCCGCCCTGCGGACCGCTTCCCGGCGCACCGGCAGGCCGCCCCTCACCGAGCGGCGCAAGGCCGCCACCCGCCTGGACATCTCGCGGCAGGCCGTGCGCCTGTTCGCCGCCCAGGGCGTCGCCGGCACCTCCGCCGACGAGATCGCGGCCGCGGCCGGCCTGTCCACCCGCACGCTGTGGCGCTACTTCCCGTCCAAGGAGGAATGCGTCCGGCCGTTGCTCCTGACCGGACTGGAGGACATCATCGAGCGGCTGCGCGCCTGGCCGCCCGGCGCCACCCTCACCGAGGCCCTCGGCCTGGACGACGACGAGGCATCCGAACGGGACCGGGACAGCGCCGAGGTCGCCCAGCTGGTGCGCCTGACCGCCGGCGAGCCCGGGCTGCGCGCCGTCTGGCTGCAGATCCACTCCGAGGCCGCCGACGGCTTCGCCGCCATCCTGGCCGAGCGTGAGGGCCGCGACGCCGCCGATCTCGCCGTCCGCGTCCGGGCCGGCACCCTCAACGTCGCCCTGCGGATCGCCGTCGAGGAGTGGGCCCGCCGGGCGGACGCCCCGGGCGCGCCGCCGCTGCGCGAGGTGATGCGCGCCGCGCTGGGCCACGCCGCCACCGCCCTGCCCGGCTGAGTCCCACCACCACCGCGGGAAGGGGGTGCCTGCCCGGGACCCCCGCTGTGCGATCGTGTCCGCGAACGACGATCGACATATCGACAGGGAGCCCCGTGCGTACCGAACCTCCCGCGGCACCGGCACCGCTGCTGCTGCCCGACGGACGCCCCGCCGCTGCCGCCTGGTCGCTGGACCCGGAGGTACGGCACCTCAACCACGGCTCCTTCGGCGCCGTCCCGCGCGCGGCGCAGGACGCCCAGGCACACCTGCGCGCCCGCATGGAGGCGTCGCCCGTCGAGTGGTTCCCCGCGCAGCCCGGCATGATCGGCGAGGCGCGCCGGAGGATCGCCGCGCACCTGGGGGCCCCGCCCGACGGGACGGTCCTGGTGCCCAACGCCAGCGCGGGCGCCAGCGTCGTCTACGGCAGCCTGCCGCACCGGGCGGGCGCGGAGATCGTGGTCACCGACCACGGCTACGGTGCCGTCACCATGGGGGCGGCCCGCCTGGCCCGGCGCTGGGGCGGAACCCTGCGGACCGTGCACGTGCCGCTGGAGGCCACCGCCGACGAGGCGTACCGGGCCGTCACCGACGCCTTCACCGACCGCACCGCCCTGGCCGTCGTGGACCACATCACCTCGGCCACCGCCCGGCTGCTGCCCGTCGGGCGCATCGCCGCCGAGGCGCGCCGCCGCGGCGTCACCCTCCTCGTCGACGGGGCCCACGCCGCCGGCATGCTCGCCGACCCGCTGGCGGGCCTGGACGCCGACCACTGGGTCGGCAACCTCCACAAGTTCCCCTGCGCGCCGCGCGGCACGGCGGTCCTGGTCGCCCGCACCGAGGCGCGCCAGGACCTGCACCCCCTGATCGACTCCTGGGGCGCCACCGAGCCCTTCCCGGAGCGGTTCGACCACCAGGGCACCGTCGACGCCACCCACTACCTGGCGACGCCCACCGCCCTGGACCTGATCGAGGACACCTGGGGCTGGGACGCCGTGCGCGCCTACGCCACCGCGCTCGGCGACCACGCGCAGCAGGTGGTCGCCGCCGCCTTCTCCCGCGTCACGGGCGAGGACCACACGCCCCGCGTCGGCATGCCCGCCCCGGCCCTGCGCCTGGTGCGGCTTCCCGACGGCCTGGCGGGCACCCGAGAGGAGGCCGACGCCCTGCGTGAGGAGGTCGCCCGCAAGCTGCGCGTCACCGCGGCGTTCACCAGCTTCGGCGGCACCGGCTACGTCCGCCTGTCCACGCACGCCTACAACACCACCGACGACTACGCCCACTTCGCCGGGACCTGCGTGCCCGTCCTGGCCGACTGGGCCCGCGAAAGGCGCCGCTGACCCCCGCACGCGTGGCCCCCGGATGCCCGGTCGCCGGACCCGCGGCCGCCGAAGCCGCGGCCCTCGGACCCGCCGTCTCCCGACGCGCGGCCGCCGGAACCGAGCTCCGGCGGCCGCGGGACCGGCGATGCCGCCTACAGGCCGAGCGCCAGCCGGTGGTACGCCTGGTTCCAGCGCAGCTCGCGCCGGAAGGAACGGGTGGTGGTCGACCGGTCGATCAGGGCGAGCTCCACCTTCAGCATCTCCGCCAGGTCGTCCAGGTGCTCCGAGGTGAGGGCGGTGCTGAGGACCGTGTGGTGCGGCCCGCCCGCCGTCAGCCAGGACTCCGTCGAGGTCCGCAGATCGGGCGCGGGACGCCACACGGCCCGGGCGACCGGCAGGGAGGGCAGCGGATGCGGCGGCTCGACCACGTCGATGTCGTTGGCCACCAGCCGGAACCGGTCCCCGAGATCGGCCAGGCCGACCACCACGGCCGGCCCCGGGGCCGCGTCGAACACCAGCCGCACGGGGTCCTCGCGGCCGCCGATGCCGAGCGGGTGGATCTCGCAGCCGGGCCGCGCGGCGGCGACCGACGGGCAGACCTCGAGCATGTGGGCACCGAGGATCAGCTCGTTCCCCGGCGTCAGGTCGTACGTGTAGTCCTCCATGAACGAGGTGCCGCCCGGCAGCCCCTCGGCGGCGGTCTTGAGCGCCCGCAGCAGGACGGACGTCTTCCAGTCGCCCTCCCCGCCGAAGCCGTACCCGTCGGCCATCAGCCGCTGCACCGCGATGCCCGGCAGCTGCCGCAGCCCGCCCAGGTCCTCGAAGTTGGTGGTGAACGCCCCGAAGCCGCCCTCGGTCAGGAAGGACCGCAGTCCCGCCTCGATCCGGGCCGCGTAGCGCAGCGCCTCGTGCCGCTCCCCTCCCGCGCGCAGCTCCGGCGCCACCTCGTAGGCGTCCTCGTACTCCGCGACCAGCGCCGAGACCGCCTCCTGCGGCGCCCGGTCCACCACCTCGACCAGGTCGTTGACCCCGTAGGTGTTGACCGACACGCCGAGGCGCAGCTGCGCCTCCACCTTGTCCCCCTCGGTGACCGCGACGTCGCGCATGTTGTCGCCGAAGCGGGCCACCTTGAGCGTGGCCAGCTCGGCACGGGCGGCCGCGGCGCGCGCCCAGACGGCGACCCGCGCGACCGTCAGCGGGTCGCTCACGTGGCCGGCCACCGTCTTGCGCGCCACCCCGACCCTGCCCTGGACGTGGGCGAACTCCCGGTCGCCGTGGGCGGCCTGGTTGAGGTTCATGAAGTCCATGTCGATGGTGTCCCAGGGGAGGGCCACGTTCGACTGGGTGTGCAGGTGCAGCAGCGGCTTGCGCAGGGCGTCCAGGCCGGCGATCCACATCTTCGCCGGGGAGAAGGTGTGCATCCAGGTGATCAGACCGATGCACGCGTCGTCGCCGTTGGCGTCCAGGCAGGCGCGGCGGATGGCGGAGGCGTCGGTCAGCACCGGCTTCCAGACGACGCGGACGGGCAGCTCTGGCGCGTCGTCCAGCACGGCGGCGATCCGCTGCGACTGCTCGGCGACCTGCTTGAGGGTGTCCTCGCCGTACAGCCCTTGGCTGCCGGTAAGGAACCAGATCTCGCGGACGGTGGAATTCGGGCTCTGCACAAGGACTCCTGGTGGCGTGGTGGTCCGACGGTGGACGTGACGGGGGAGGGGCGGAGGCGGTGTCACCCGCCGGCGAGCGCCGTGTCGCGCAGCTTCCGCAGGCGGTGCAGCTGGTCGCCGTCCGCGAAGCGGTCGTGCAGCAGCCGGTACTCGGCGAACAGGGCGTCGTAGGCGTCGGCCCGACCGGCGTCGGGCACGAACACGTCGCGCCGCAGCCGCCCCATCGCGGCCGTCGCCGTGCGCACGTCGGGGTGGGCGCCCGCCGCGACGGCGGCGTGGATGGCCGACCCCAGTGCCGGCCCCTGCGCGGACGCCGCGAGGGACACCGGGCGGCGCAGCACGTCCGCGTAGATCTGCATCAGCAGCTCGTTCTTCGCGAGCCCGCCGGCCACGACGAACTCGTGCACCGGAACGCCGCCGTCCTCCAGCGTCTCGACGATGACGCGGGTGCCGAACGCGGTGGCCTCCAGCATCGCCCGGTAGACGTCCTCCGGCCGGGTGGCCAGGGTCAGACCCACGACGACGCCGGAGAGGTGGTGGTCGACCAGGACGGAACGGTTGCCGTTCAGCCAGTCCAGCGCGACCAGGCCGTGGGCGCCGACCGGCTGGTCGGCCGCCTTGCGGGTCAGCAGGGCGTGCAGGTCCTCGCCGCGGGCGTCCGCCTCCTCCTGGTACTCCCGCGGCACGCCCTGGCGCAGCACCCAGGCGAAGATGTCGCCCACCGCGCTCTGCCCCGCCTCGTAACCGTAGGCGCCCTCCACGATGCCGCCGTTGACGACACCGCAGACGCCCGGGATCTCTGCCAGCACCGAGGAGTTGACGACGTGACAGCTGGAGGTGCCCATGATGGCGAGCAGGCGCCCGTTCTCCACCGCCTGGGCGGCCGCCGCGGTGACGTGGGCGTCGACGTTGCCGGCCGCCACCGCGATGCCGGGCCTGAGCCCCGTCCAGGCGGCCGCCTCCTCGGTGAGCGACCCCACCCGTGAACCCAGCGGGGACAGCGGGAACTCCAGCCGTGTCCGCGCGAAGTCGGCGAACTGCGGGTTCAGCGCGCCCAGGTACTCCTCGGACGGGTAGGCGCCGTCCTGGTGGATGCCCTTGTAACCGGCGGTGCAGGCGTTGCGCGACTCCCGGCCGGTGAGCTGCCAGACGATCCAGTCCGCCGCCTCGATCCAGCGGACGCAGGCCGCGTAGACCTCCGGGTCCTCCTCGAGCACCTGGAGCGCCTTGGCGAACTGCCACTCGGCGGAGATCTTCCCGCCGTACCGTCCGATCCACTTCTCGCCGCGCTCGTGGGCCAGCGCGTTGATCCGGTCGGCCTGCGGCTGCGCCGCGTGGTGCTTCCACAGCTTGGGCCAGGCGTGCGGCCGTCCGCCCAGCGGCGTCCGGCTCAGCGGGGTCCCGTCGGCCAGCGTGGGCAGCACGGTGCAGGCCGTGAAGTCGGTGGCCACGCCGATGACGGCGCGCGGGTCGACACCGGACGCGGCGACCGCCGCAGGCACCGCCTCCCGCAGCACGTCGCGCCAGTCCTCGGGGTGCTGCAGCGCCCAGTCCGGCGGCAACGGGGCGTCCGAGCCGGGCAGCCGCTCCTCGATCACCCCGTGCCGGTACTCGTGGACCGCGGAGGCCAGTTCCTCACCGTCGCGGACCCGCACCACCACGGCGCGCCCCGAGAGGGTGCCGAAGTCGACACCCACGGTGTACCGCTCGCCGTCGGGCAGGTCGTCGGCGGAGGCGGGTGCGGGCGGGGGAGGGGGAGCAGAGGTCACGGAGCTGCCTTTCGGGTGGCCTGTGGGCTGCGGAGGGGCTCTTCGGAGCTCGTCGTAGGCGCGTGCGGGGGACACCGAAGTGTTAGCGCTCACAATCTCTCGGCGCAAGAGGCGTGCGGAGAGTGAACGTCTCTTGCGCGCGCGGAGTTGACGCGTCCGGGCGCCGGAGGCGTCACGGCGAGTCACGGAAAGATAACGTGCGCAAGGGGATTGAGAACCTGTCTTGTTAGCGCTCACAATGCGACGGCGCGCCCTCCGTGAGGACGTCGCCCTTCGTGCGGCCGGTGTTCGGTCGCACCGACGGCACCCTCCGTGCACCTCGAAAGGACACTCGTCATGGCCCGCAGAGCCGCTCTCGCCCTCAGCACGGTCCTCCTCCTCGCCACCTCGACGCTGACGGCCTGTTCCACCGAGGCGCCCGACTCCGAGAAGACCGGGGGAGGTAACTCGGACGGCAAGATCACCCTCGGTTTCGCCCAGGTCGGCGCGGAGAGCGGGTGGCGGACGGCCAACACCAAGTCGATCCAGGAGTCGGCGAAGAAGGCCGGCATCACCCTGAAGTTCTCCGACGCCCAGCAGAAGCAGGAGAACCAGATCAAGGCGATCCGCGGCTTCATCCAGCAGAAGGTCGACGTCATCGCCTTCTCGCCGGTGGTGGAGTCCGGCTGGGACACCGTGCTCAAGGAGGCCAAGGACGCCGGCATCCCGGTGATCCTCACCGACCGTGCGGTGGACAGCAAGGACACCTCCCTCTACAAGACCTTCCTCGGCTCGGACTTCGTGAAGGAGGGCAGGTCGGCGGGGGAGTGGCTGACCAAGGAGTACGCGGACGACAAGGGCCCCGTCAACGTCGTCGAACTGCAGGGCACCACCGGCTCCGCGCCCGCCAACGACCGCAAGGCCGGCTTCGCCGAGGTCGTCGGCAAGGACGACAAGTTCAAGGTCGTCGCCTCGCAGACCGGTGACTTCACCCGCGCCAAGGGCAAGGAGGTCATGCAGGCCTTCCTGAAGTCCCACAAGGACATCGACGTGCTCTACGCGCACAACGACGACATGGCCCTCGGCGCCATCCAGGCCATCGAGGAGGCCGGCAAGAAGCCCGGCAAGGACATAAAGATCATCTCCATCGACGGCATCAAGGACGCCTTCGTCGCCATGACCGAAGGCAAGATCAACGTCGTGGTCGAGTGCAACCCGCTCCTCGGCGACCAGCTGATGGACCTCGCGAAGAAGGTCGTCGACGGCGAGGAGGTGCCGCCGCGGGTCGAGACCGAGGAAGGCGTCTTCACCCAGGACCAGGCCGAAGAGGCCCTGCCCAACCGCCAGTACTGACGCGACCGGAACCGGCGTCGGAGGGGGCACGCACCGCCCCCTCCGGCGTCACCGCCACACGAGTGAGAGGAGGGCGGATGACAGCCCCGCCCACCCCGGCAGCGCCGGACACCGGCGAACGGCGGCCGGTCCTGGAGGCCACCGGCATCCGCAAGCAGTTCCCGGGCGTACTCGCCCTGGACGGGGTCGCCCTGCGGCTCCACCCCGGCGAGGTCCACGCCCTGATGGGCGAGAACGGCGCCGGGAAATCCACCCTGATCAAGGTGCTCACCGGCGTGCACGCGGCCGACGAGGGCACCCTGCTCGTCGACGGCCGGCCCGGCACGTTCGCCGACCCCCTCCAGGCCCAGCAGGCGGGCATCAGCACCGTCTACCAGGAGGTCAACCTCTGCCCCAACCTCTCGGTGGCCGAGAACATCCTCATCGGACGCGAACCCCGGCGCTTCGGCCTGGTCGACTGGAAGGCCGTCAAGCGGCGCGCGGCCGAACTCCTCACCGAGCTCGACCTGGACCTCG
Organism: Streptomyces fragilis; assembly: GCF_003112515.1. Lineage (GTDB taxonomy): Bacteria > Actinomycetota > Actinomycetes > Streptomycetales > Streptomycetaceae > Streptomyces > Streptomyces fragilis. The sequence continues at coordinate 1,877,315 of NZ_BEVZ01000002.1, forward strand.
ACGTGTCGTCCCCGCTCGGCTCCCACTCGCTGGCGGTGCAGCAACTCGTCGCCATCGTGCGGGCCGTGGACGTCTCCGCCAAGGTGCTGGTCCTGGACGAGCCCACCTCCAGCCTCGACCGCGACGAGGTCGCCCAGCTCTTCTCCCTGGTCCGCCGGCTGCGTGACCGCGGCGTCGCCATCCTCTTCGTGACGCACTTCCTCGACCAGGTCTTCGAGCTCTGCGACCGGGTCACCGTGCTGCGCAACGGCCGCCTCGAGGGCGAGTACACCATCGGCGAACTCACCCCGGTCACCCTCGTGCAGCACATGATCGGCGGCGAACTCGCCACCCTCGAGGAACTCTCCGAGCAGGCCCACGAGGAGGCCGCCGAACGCGTCGCGGGCGAACCCCTCGTCCAGGCGCGCGCACTGGGACGCAAGGGCTCCGTCGAGCCCTACGACCTCGACATCCACGCCGGCGAGGTCATCGGCCTCGCGGGCCTCCTCGGCTCCGGCCGCACCGAGGCCGCCCGGCTGCTGTTCGGCGCCGACAGCGCCGACACCGGTCAGGTGACCGTCGACGGCAAGGCCGTCTCCCTGCGGTCGCCCCGCCACGCCGTCGCCCACAAGATCGCCTTCTGCTCGGAGAACCGCAAGACGGAGGGTGTCTTCGGCGAACTGACGATCCGGGAGAACATCGTCCTGGCGCTCCAGGCCGCACGGGGCTGGACCCGCCCCATCTCCCGCGCCAAGCAGGAGGAACTCACCCGCCGCTGGATCGAGGCCCTCGACATCCGGCCCGCGAACCCCGAGGCACAGTTGCGCAACCTCAGCGGCGGGAACCAGCAGAAGGTGCTGCTCGCCCGCTGGCTGCTGACCGAACCACGGCTGCTCATCCTCGACGAGCCCACCCGCGGCATCGACGTCGGAGCCAAGGCCGAGATCCAGAAACTCGTCGCACGCCTCGCCGCGGACGGCACCGCCGTGCTGTTCGTCTCGGCGGAACTCGAAGAGGTGCTGCGCCTGAGCCACCGCGTCGCCGTCCTGCGGGACCACCGCATGGTGGCCACCCTCGTCAACGACGACAGCGTCACCCCCGACCGCATTCTGGCCACCATCGCCACCGGAGCGGACTCATGACCAACCCGCCCGACCGGTCCGCGCGGACCGGCCGACCCGGCGCACCCACCGGGGCAGTCCCCGGCGCCGTCCTCAAGCGGCTCGCCGGACACCGGCTGCTGTGGCCCTCACTGGTGCTGCTCGCCCTGCTGCTCGGCAACCTCGCCTTCACCCACGACTTCTTCGACATCCGGGTCCAGGACGGACACCTCTACGGCAGCCTGATCGACATCCTGCAGTTCGGCGCGCCGCTCATCCTGGTCGCGCTCGGCATGACGATGGTGATCGCCACCCGCGGCATCGACCTGTCGGTCGGCTCCACCGTGGCCATCGCCGGAGCCCTCGCCTGCGAGCACATCGCCGGCTCCGCCGACCCCGGCAGCGCCGGCACCGTGCTGGGCGCCGTCGCCGTCGCGCTGGGCGTGGCGGTCGTCCTCGGCCTCTGCAACGGCCTGCTCGTCGCCCGCCTCGGCGTGCAGCCCATCGTCGCCACCCTGATCCTGATGGTCGCCGGCCGCGGCGTGGCCCAGCTGATCACCGACGGGCAGATCATCACGGTCAGGAGCGAGGGCTACCACCTCATCGGCGGCGGCTACTGGCTCACCTTCCCCTTCGCCGTCCTGCTGGCCGGCGCCGTCGTCGCCCTCACCGCGTTCGTCACCCGGCGCAGCGCCCTCGGCCTGCTGATCGAGTCCGTCGGCGGCAACCCCGCCGCCGGACGCCTCGCCGGCATCCGCGCGGCGGGCCTGCTGACCCTGGTCTACGTGTTCTGCGCGCTGTGCGCCGCCGTCGCCGGACTGATGATCAGCTCCAACGTCCAGTCCGCCGACGGCAACAACGCGGGACTGTGGATCGAGCTCGACGCCATCCTCGCCGTCGTCATCGGCGGCACGGCCCTCACCGGGGGCCGCTTCTCCCTCGGCGGCACGGTCCTCGGCGCGCTGATCATCCAGACGCTCTCCACGACCGTCTACACCCTCGGCGTGCCGCCGCAGACCACCCTCGTCTTCAAGGCATTCGTGGTGGTCGTCGTCTGCCTCGTGCAGTCCCCGGTGTTCCGGGCGAAGATGTCCCGCCGCCGCGGCAGGCCGCACACCCGATCCACCGGCACGGCGGACGCCGTCGGCCGGCAGCAGGAGGTCCGCGCATGAGCACCGGCTTCGCCACCAAGGCCTCGCGCCTGACTCGTCCGCGCCCCGGCGCCGGCTCCCGCGGCGCGAGCACCCGGATCCCCCTGCTCGTCACCGCCGTGCTGCTGGTGGCCATGTTCACCGCGGGGTCGCTGCGCTACGACGGCTTCTTCTCCACCCAGGTCGTCCTCAACCTGCTGATCGACAACGCCTTCCTGCTGGTCGTCGCCGTCGGAGCCACCTTCGTCATCCTCACCGGCGGCATCGACCTGTCCGTCGGATCCGTGGTGGCGCTCTCCACGATGATCACGGCCTCGCTCGTCGAGCACCACGGATGGTCCCTGGGCGCCGTGATCCCGCTCGTCCTGACGATCGGCGCCGCGGGAGGCGCGCTGATGGGCTGGATCATCCACACCTTCGAGATCCAGCCGTTCATCGTCACGCTGGCCGGCATGTTCCTCGCCCGAGGGCTCTGCTACACCATCAGCACCGAGTCCATCACCATCGACGACCCCGCCACGGTCTCCATCGCCCAGACCCGGCTGTACGGCTCCGGAGGCCTCTTCGTCTCCGTGTCCGTCGTCATCGCCCTGGTCGTCCTGCTGCTCGCCTTCGTCGTCCTGCACCACACCCGCTTCGGCCGCGGCGTGTACGCGCTGGGCGGCAACGAGGCCTCGGCGCGGCTGATGGGTCTGCCGGTGGGGCCCACGAAGATCGCGGTCTACGCCGTCAGCGGCCTCTGCTCGGCCCTCGGCGGCGTCCTGATGACCTTCTACATGCTGTCCGGGTACGCCCTGCACGCCATGGGCATGGAACTGGACGCCATCGCCGCGACGGTCATCGGAGGAACCCTGCTCACCGGCGGCTCCGGCTTCGTGCTGGGCACCGCCCTCGGGGTCCTCGTGCTCGGCATGATCCAGACCGTCATCAACTTCCAGGGCACCCTCAGCTCCTGGTGGACCCGGATCGTCATCGGCGGCCTGCTGCTGGTGTTCATCGTGCTCCAGCGCCTGATGACGGGGCGCCGCGCGGAGACGGACTGAACCGCCCTCCGCGACGACGCCTCCCGCGACGACGCCTCCCGCGACGACGCCGCCGGCGCCGGACCGCAGGCCACCTCCGGTGGCCGCGCGGACCGGCGCCCGGCGTCGTTCGGTCGCGTCACCCGGCGTCGTTCAGTCGCGCGGCGGCTCCCGCCGCGCCGTGCTGGCCCGCACGATCAGCTCGGGCGCCAGGGTGTGGTGGGCGACCCCCTCCGCCGTCCCCTCGATGTGCTCCAGCAGCAGGCCGATGCTGCTCCGCCCCAGGGAGGCGAAGTCCTGGCGCACCGTGGTCAGCGGCGGGGGGAAGAACTCGGCCTCGGGGATGTCGTCGAACCCGGCGACCGCAACGTCCGCCGGAGTCCGCAGCCCCGCCTCGCGGAAGGCCCGCAGCACGCCCAGCGCCATCTGGTCGTTGGCGACGAACACCGCCGTGAGACCGCCCGCCCGGCCGGGCGAGGCCAGCACACGGCCCGCGAGCTGCTGGCCCGCCTGGTACCCGGACAGCGGGCTCCAGTCCCCCCGCAGCAGTGGTGGCACCTCGACGCCGGCGTCCCGCAGCGCCGCCTCCCAGCCCGCGGTGCGCGCCTCGCTCTCCAGCCAGTCCGCGGGTCCGGCCACGTGCCAGACGGTGGAGTGACCGGTGGTCAGCAGGTGCTCGGTGAGCATGCGGGCGCCCAGGTGCTGGTCCAGGGAGACCCCGGGCAGGTCCATGTCGTGGCCGCCCTCCACGGTGACCACCGGGCAGGGCGCCTCCAGCGCCGCCAGGGCCCGCACGGCGTCACGCCAGGGGGTGATGGCGACTATCCCCTCCACACCCCACCCCGCCAGGTGCTGCACCGCCTCGGTGAGCGCCTCCTCGGTGGCCGCCCGCAGGGTGACGGCCGAGGTCAGGTACCCCCGCTCGCGCGCGGCCTCCTGCACCCCGGCCAGCGTGCTGGCGGGGCCGTGCAGCGTGGTGTTCACCGCAATGACGCCGAGCGTGTGGGTCCGCCGTGTCGCCAGCGCCCGGGCCGCCGAGTTGCGCCGGTAGCCCAGCTGCTCGACGACCTCCGTCACCGCGGCGCGGGTCCTGGCGCTGACGTTCGGGTGTCCGCTGAGCACGCGCGAGACCGTCTGGTGCGACACGCCGGCGACCCGGGCGACGTCCGCCATCGTCGGCGCCTTGGAGCCGTCCGGTTGCTGGATCAATCCTCTTCCCTCCTCGATGGGCGGCCCGTCGGGGTGCGCCGTCCCGCGCGTGCGGAGCACCCCGACCGCGGGCCGGCCCGCGGTCCATCCTGTGCGCGCCCGATGCGAGCGCTCACATCATGATCGCAGCGAACCTCTCCTTCGGACACCGCAACTTCGTCCCCGCCCTTGAGCCGACGGCATGTTAGCGCTCACAATTCTGGAGCCCACCCACAACGGCGGCCGCTTTCCGCGAGAACACTCACGGTGGCCCCGGCCGCCGATACCGGAAGGACGGTGAGAGCGTAGTGAACGGAACGCCCCTCAGGAGCCTGCGCCGCGAGGTGCTGGCGGCCAACCTCCGCATCCCCGAGGCCGGCCTCGCCACCCTGACCTGGGGGAACGTCAGCGGCGTGGACAGGGAGGCCGGCGTCTTCGTCATCAAGCCCTCCGGGGTCTCCTACGCCGACCTCACCGAGGAGGACCTGGTCGTGGTGGCGCTTGACGACGGCCGGGTCGTCGAGGGCTCCCTCAGGCCCTCCACCGACACCGAGACCCACCGGTGCCTCTACCTGGCCTTCCCGTCCATCGGCGGCGTCACCCACACCCACTCCACCCACGCCGTCGCCTTCGCCCAGGCACGCCGGCCGATCCCCGTCCTGGGCACCACCCACGCCGACACCTTCAACGGCCCGGTCCCGGTCACCGAGGACCTCACGCCCGAACAGTGCGCCAAGGACTACGAGTTCAACACCGGGCAGGTCATCGTCCAGATGCTGCGGTCCGACCCGCGGCGGGCCGAGGAGGTTCCCGGCGCGCTCGTGTCCCGCCACGGCCCCTTCACCTGGGGCCCCACCGCCACCGCCTCCCTGGAGAACGCCGTCGTCTGCGAGGCCGTCGCCGAGATGGCCCTGCACACCCTCGCCCTCGGGGCCCGCCTGGGCGACACCTCCGATCCTCCGCCGCACCTCCTGGAGCGGCACTACACCCGCAAGCACGGCCCCGACGCCTACTACGGCAACGCCGACGCCGTCCCCGCCGTCTGAACCCGGGCGGCGGGGCCGGTGCTCGGTGCCCGCCGCCGGTTCGTGCTCGCGTTCGCGTTCGCGTTTGCCCGGCCGGCCAACGCCGGTCGTCGCCGTCACGCGCGGTGACACAACTGCCGCCGTCACGCGCGGTGACCTCGTCGGGGCCCGGTGTCGGGGGGATGCGGGCCCGGTGTCGGGGGAAGCGGGGCCGGGCGTCGGGGGCGCGGGGTGAGGCTCGCCGCGTCGCCGGACCGGTGGGCCGCCGTCCGCATCGGTGGGCTGTCGCGCGGTCCGGGCGTCGGTGGCGTCCGCATCGGTGGGCTGCCGCCGGTCCGGGCGTCGGTGGCGTCCGCACCTGTGGGCAGTCGCCCGGCCCAGGCGTCGGTGACGTCCGCGTCGGTGTGCTGTCGCCCGGCCCGGGCCACGGTGACATCCGGGCCGGCCTCAGTCACCGGCTGCCTCCGGCGTCCTCGCTCCGGCACCGGCGCCCTCGTTCCCCACGGGGTCGCCGGACCCCGCCGACTGGAGGGCCGGGCCCGGCAGCGTGCGCCCCAGCCGGGCCAGCGGGGACAGCGCCATCAACACGGGGGACAGCAGCATCCCCGCGGCCGCGCCGAGCAGCGCGTCCCGCAGCCCCCACGACCGGGCGAGGAGGCCGCCGAACAGGGACCCCAGCGGGGCCGTCCCCATGCCGGCGAAGGTGATCGTCGCCGCCACCCGGCCCTGCATCCCGTCCGGCGTGAGCGCCTGCCGGACCGCCATCACGGTGACGTTGACCAGCTGCCCGCAGGCGCCGAACAGGAAGTTGACCGCCACGAGAGCGGCGACCACCAGCGGGGCCGGGCCGTGCAGCGCGGGCACACACAGCATCACACCGTCGCCGACCAGCGCCCCGCAGACGAGCACCGCCCCGTGGCCGAACCTGCCCGGCAGGCGGGCGGCGAGCAGTGAACCGAGGAGCGCGCCCGGCCCCGTCGCGGCGAGCGCCAGCCCGACGGCCGCGCCGGAAAGGTGCAGCTCACGGGGGAGCAGGACCAGGTACACCGTCATCGAGGCGGCCAGGAAGAACTGGAAGGCGGCCGACGCGAGGCCCACGGTCCGCAGTGCGGGATCGCCCGCCACGAAGCGCACGCCCTCCCGGATGCGGCGCCCGATCCGGGCCGGTCCGGCCGCATGCCCGGGGACCGGTTCACGCCGACGGATCCGCCGGACCGAGAGGATCGACAGCACGAAGAACGCCGCTCCCGCCGCCACGCCGGCCGCCGCCGAGAACAGGGAGACCAGCGCGCCGCCGAGAGCGGGGCCGCCGATCTGCGCGGCGGACCGGCTGCCCTCCAGGGCGCTGTTGCCCCGCAGCAACCGATCACGCGCCACCAGCCGCACCAGGGACGCCTGGTACGCCACGTCGAAGAACACGGACAGCGCCCCGACGGTGAACGCGGCCACGAGCAGGGCGGGCAGGCCGAGGAGGCCGAACGCGCAGGCCACGGCGGCCGCGCCCAGGACCACCGCCCGTCCGGCGTCCGCCGCCACCAGGACGGTGAGGGTCCGCCACCTGTCCACCCAGGCGCCGACGAACAGCGAGAGCAGCAGCACCGGCGCCTGACCCACCGCGCGCAGCACGCCCAGCCGGTCCGCGTCCACGTCAAGGGTCAGGACGGCGAGCAGCGGCAGCACCACCAGGGCGGTGTGCTCGCCCAGTTGCGAGGCGCTCTGCCCCAACCAGAGGCGCCGGAAGTCCGCGTCCCGCCACAGCGTGTCCGTGCGAGGCACAGGTGGGGGAGAGGGCACGGTGTTCTCCTCACGGTCGCCGGGCGTGCGAACGGTAGCCCCGCGCTGCGGCGGAGCGACAACGGATTTCGCCCCGGGGAGCTCTCCACCGGCACGGACAAAGAGGTGTCGCCGTCATCTCCGATGACCGAACATGACGGCATGAGCACGCAGAAGGTGACCCTGAGGCAGATGACGCCCGCGGAGTACGCCGCGGCGACCGAGCACCGTGAGGCCGAAACGGCCCGCGCACTGGGCAAGTTCATGCCCGACGACCTGGCCGGGCAACGAGCGCGGGAAGGAACGGAACAGTTCCTCCCCGACGGCCTCCACACGCCCGGCCATCACCTCGTGGTCGCGGAGAACGCCTCGGGCGACGTCGTCGGCAACGCCTGGATCGGTCCGGACCCGCGCCAGGCCGCCGGCACGGCCGACTCCGCCTGGCTCTACGACATCAACGTCTTCCCTTCCTACCGGCGGCACGGTTACGGCTCCGCCCTCCTCGCCGCCGCGGAGGAACTGGTGGCCCGGGAAGGCAGGACCTCCCTCAACCTCAACGTCGTCGGGGACAACACCGGCGCGATCGCCCTGTACCGGAGCAACGGCTACGAGGTCGCCTCCATGTACCTGTCGAAGGACCTGCGGCCCTAGGCTCTGTCTCCTCCGCCGGAGCCGGGCCTACGGCGAAGGACGAGTGCAACCTGCCGTCCGTCTGCATGGGCGTCGACACCTCGGCCGCGATCACCGGGGCCGGATCGGCCCACGGCGGTCAGGGTGGTCCGACGGGGGCGGGCCTCAGTGGGTGACCGTCGATTTCCTCGCGGTCTTCCTCGTCCCACCAGAGCTCGCCTCGTGCGGTGAGGAAGGGGTGCAGCCCACGTACGCCACCGCCTTCGGTGAGCGCACGCGCGACTGCCTGAAGAAGGCTCGCCAGACCAGGCCAGGCGTCGGTGAAGTCGCCGCCACCGCCGTGGCCCGCCCAGCCGAGACGGCCCGCGTTCGGGCCGGGACGCTGGTCGATCACCTGAGCCCCGCCGTCGGCGCCCTCGGCCCAGGGAATCCAGAGAGGATGCCACCAGGGCTCGTCGTCCCAGGGGCGACGGGTCAGGCCGTCGTTCTCCGCCGCGACATCCCCGCACGTCCGCCAGCAGTCCACGACACCGCTCACCGTGAGCGGTGACTGCTCCGGCAGGAAGGCCGACCAGGCGCTGACCCCGTTGTGGCATCGCAGGGACTCGGTGAGATCACCTGGCAGCGGGGTGCCGAGAAGCCGCTCCGCCCACTGGAGCTCGTCCCGCGTCGCCGGCGGATTGAGCCGGGCGGCATCGGATGCCGCGTGGGCCGCCAGCCAGGCGTCGATCCGGCGCCAGGATTCCGACGGGGGCAGGATCCGCTGTGCCATGACGCCATCCTGCCCCACTTCTCGGGCCTGCTCCGCCGTGACGGACCCGGTGGCCGTGCGGCCCAGGCCGTGACGGCGGCCGGAGCGGACGCGCGACCCGCGGGTCCGACCGGTCCGCCGTGACCGCTCCCGTCACGCCGCGCGCCCGACCCCCGTCGGCCCGCCGGACCCCGTTCGACCTCCTCGAAAGCCCGGGAAAGATCACTGATACGCTCCGGAACCCGCGCCGGTACACCGGACGCTGACGTGTCATCTACATGACATTCCATTACACGACGTTCCATCACCGGTGCCCGGTCGGGCGCCCGACACCGCTGCGAGGGGAGGTCGCCCGTGGGCACCGTCGTCGACGACGCCGCCTCCGCGGAGTTCCACGCGTTCTTCGAGCGCCACTATGCCGAACTGTCCCGGCTGGCCCATCTGCTGACGGGTGAGCCCGACGCCGCCGACGACTTGGCGGCGGACGCTCTGCTGGCGCTGTGGCAGCGCTGGGACCGGATGCGCGACGCCGACCATCCGGCGGCCTACGCCCGGGGCGTGGTCGCCAACCTGGCCCGCACCCGGATCCGCAGCACGGTGCGCGAGCGCCGCCGGATCGCCCTGTTCTGGCCCCAGCGCGAGGAGCGGACCGAGAACCCCGACGTGCCGGGGGTGGTGGACGTGCAGGAGGCGCTGCGCCGGCTGCCGTTCCGCAAGCGGGCGTGCGTGGTGCTGCGGCACGCCTTCGACCTCTCCGAGAAGGACACCGCGCTCGCCCTGGGCGTCTCGGTGGGTACGGTGAAGAGCCAGACCTCGAAGGCGATGGCCGAACTGCAGCGGCTGCTGGGCACCCACGAGGTGCCCCGGCAGGTCCACGCGGCGGCCGCGTCCGTCCGCGGGGACGTGGTCGGCAAGGTGCGTGAACGGGCCGGCGGGGCCACGGGAAGGGACCGGTGACGATGCGGCGGGACGTGCATGAGGAACTGCGCGCCCGGCTGCACGAGGCGGCCGAGGCGCACGAGCCCGACCGGGAGCGCATCCTGGCCCGGGTGCAGCGCGGCATGAACGGTCCGGTCCGGCCGGCCCACCGGGCGCGGCGCATGCCGCTGTTCGGCTGGGTGCGGGTGGCGGGCGCGGCGGCGGTGGCCGGGGTGCTGACGGTGGGCGGGTACGCGGTGGCCTCCGTGGTGGAGGGCGAGGCCGCTCCCCCGCAGCGGCAGGTGGTGGTCTCGCCGACGCCCACGCCGTCACCGGAGGCCACGAGCCGGGCGCCCGAGCCTCCGGCGGACCCCTCGCCGGACCCGGCGGACGGTCCCTCGGACGACTCCACGCGCCCGGCCGGCACGCCGGAGGCGTCCGACGGCAGCCATCCGCCGACCGGTGTCGAGGACGGGCCGCTGTGGTCGGACGGCTCGGTCGACCCGCACAGCACCGAGTTCTGGGCGCAGAGCAACGTGACGCTCAAGACGCGCGTCGAGCTGACCGCGCTCACCGTGGAGCTGCGGATCGCGCAGACCGGCGGGGTGTCCTCCACGGGTGCCTGGCGCTCCCTGCCCGAGGAGGACTTCCGGCTCAGCGTCGCGGAACGGCACGGCTTCCTCGTCTACACGTGGACCCTCAAGGAGGGTCGCGTCGTCGCGCCGGGCGAGTTGGTGTTCGCCGGCCAGTACGACCACGAGCGCGGCGGCCGGGACGCGGGCGGCGACAGCTACACGGCGACGGCCGTCACCGGCTCCGGACAGGCCGCGGTGGGCGGAGACTTCGCGGCGCGTGACGACGGGGAGGACGCGGACGACGAAGACGGGTGAGAAAGATTTCGGACGGCGGCAACCTCGCGGGTCCCTGCGGCAACCAAGAGACGTAACAACTCCCCACCCGCAAGGACATCGCGATGATTGCACAACCCGAACAGCGCGTCTCCCACCGCCGCCGCACCACCAAGCGGCGGGCCGTGATCGCCGGATCCTCCGCGCTCGGCCTCACGGGCGCGGCGATCGTCACCGCCTCGATGCTGTCCACCGCCGGTGCCGCCGTGTCCTGGCCCTCCGACACCGGAAGCAAGCCGGTCACGAAGACCATCCCCGTCTCCGGCGTCCACGACGGCGGGATGAAGAAGTTCTACGGCTCCGGCCCTCTGGGCGGTGACAGCCAGGACGAGGGTCAGGACCCGATCTTCGAGCTGGCCGACGGCGCCACGCTGAAGAACGTCATCATCGGCACGCCGGCCGCCGACGGTGTGCACTGCAAGGGCAGTTGCACGCTGCAGAACGTGTGGTGGTTGGACGTCGGCGAGGACGCCGCCAGTTTCAAGGGCACGTCCTCCTCCGCCCAGTACCGGGTGATCGGTGGCGGCGCGAGGAAGGCCGACGACAAGGTGCTCCAGTTCAACGGCGCCGGCACGCTGACGGTGAGCGGCTTCCAGGTGGAGGACTTCGGCAAGCTGGTGCGCTCCTGCGGCAATTGCAAGAAGCAGTACAAGCGCACCATCGTGCTGAACGACATCGACGTGATCGCGCCCGGCAAGTCGCTCGTCGGCATCAACACCAACTACGGCGACACGGCCACGCTGTCGAAGATCCGCATCCACGGCGACAGCAAGAAGAAGATCAAGACCTGCATCCGCTACCAGGGCAACAACACGGGCAAGGAGCCGAAGGAGCTCGGTTCCGGTCCCGACGGGACGTACTGCAAGTTCTCGGCCTCGGACATCACCTACAAGTGAGCCGGCCGGACGCGTGAGCCCTGGGCGCCCCGCCGGTCCGTACCGGCGGGGCGCCCCGCTCGTCGGGTCCGGCGGCCGCCCGCTCGACGGCGGTCTCCGCCGGGGAACGGCCCCCGCGTCGGCAATCGGCCTCTGAGACGCACGCGCCACCCTGCCCAGGTGCCCCGGGCCTGCTCCAGGGTTGGCATCGGCACCGCGGCTCGTCCTGTTCCACCGTCGGCGGTCAGTCGCGCACGTGCAGCCCGAAACCCGTGCGGCCCGCGGGCTCCAGTCCTTCCTTCAGGTGCAGCGAGGGGATCTCGTAGTCACCGAAGTTCTGCCGCCGGAACGCGATCGGCTCGGTCGACTCCAGTGTGAGCAGGCGCTGCTCCCATGCCTTGGCGACGTCCGGGTAGTCCTGGCCGGTCATCCGGTCGGCGCCGTACAACACGAACGGCGGCAGCACCTCGATGCCCGGGTAGTACAGGATGCCGTGGTGGATCGGGAACAGCAGATCGTCGATGGGACCGTTGATTCCGCGAGCGGCGTAGTGCGACTCCGGCCCGCCGACGGTTACCGACAGCAGAGCCTTCCTGCCCGCGAGGGTGCCTTCACCGAAGCGCTCGCCGTACCTGGTGTCGCTGTGCTCGCCGACGCCGTACGCGAAGCGGTAGGTGAACACCCGGTCCACCCAGCCCTTGAGGATCGCGGGCATCGTGTACCACCACAGCGGGAACTGGAAGACGATCGTGTCGGCCCACAGAAGCTTCTCCTGCTCGGCGACGACGTCCGGGGTGAGTGTCCCGGTCTCGAAGGCCCGGCCCGAGTCCAGCGGGACCTTCAGCGGACTCGAGGCCTGAGGGCCGAAGTCGGCGGCGTCCACGACCGCCTTCCAGTTCATCGCGTACAGATCGCTTACCTGTACCTCGTGCCCGGCACTCTCCAGTGTGGATACCGCGAGGTCCTTCAGCGAGCCGTTGAGCGACTTCGGCTCCGGGTGGGCGTAGACGACGAGCGTCTTCATGGGAACTCCTTCGGATCGGATGTGTCCTCGATCCTGGCCGCCCCGGCGCCTGGTGTTCAGAGGCGCCGTTTCCGTCGGCCGGGACTTCCTGGTATCGGCAGGGCCACCTTCGTGGGCGCGGGTGCGGGCATCCTGGGGCGCATGGACGATCTCGCGAGTTTCCTGCGAACCCGACGTTCCCGGGTCGACCCGGCGGCCGTCGGGGTCCCGACCGACAGCCGGCGCCGGGTCACAGGGTTGCGGCGCGAAGAGGTCGCGCACCTGTCGGGAGTCAGCGTCGACTACTACGTGCGCCTGGAGCAGGGCCGCGCGACCCAGCCCTCCGAGCAGGTCCTCGACGCGCTCGCCCGTGTCCTCGGCCTCGACGAGACCGAACGCGGGCACCTCCACCGGCTCGCGCGGCAGCGTCGGCGCCGCGCGAAGGCTCCGGCCGGCCGGGTCCGGCCGGAACTGCTGCGCGTCCTCGACCTGGTAGCCGACGCACCCGCGCTGATCATGGACCACCGCCTGGACGTCGTCGCCGGGAACCGCCTTGCCGGGCTCCTCTTCGGCCGGCCGATGCCGGGCCTGAACACGGCACGGCACATCTTCCTCGAGGAGGCCGAACGCGGCCTCTACGCGGACTGGGACAACTGCACCCGCGATGTGGTCGGACACCTGCGCCTGGCCGCCGGCAAATACCCCGACGACCCCCGCCTGGCCTCGCTCATCGGCGAGCTGGCGATGGGCAGCGAGCGCTTCCGCCGCCTCTGGGCCCGCGCGGACGTGCGCGCCCGCACCCATGGACGCAAGGCCTACCGGCACCCGCTGGTCGGACTGCTCGAGCTGCACCAGGAGAACTTCGCGCTGCCGGACGCATCGGGCATGGAGCTACTGGTGCTGTCCGCAGCCCCCGGCAGCCCGACTGAGGACGGACTACGCCTGCTCGCAGGCCTGGGCACGGCCAGCGGTGACGTGCATCCCACAGTGAACGCTCAGGTCCACGAGTAGCGGAGTGCTTCCTCGGTGTTGCTCGAAGCTGGTCGGCGTGCACCGGCAGGAGGTCGATGTCGACGCGGATCAGTGTGTTGGTGCACGGGAGCAGCCGTTGGGTCATTGTCCGAGGGGCGGAACCCCTGCACGGAATGTGAGTCGGCAAGACACCGGTCCTGCGGAAACGTGCTCACCCAGCGGACCTCACCGTCGTGCGAGGCGTCGGTGGGCTCGAGTCCCGCGGCCGTGGCGACGGCGGCGGACGCCGCGTGGGCCGGGTGGACGTGCGCCACCACGGTCCGCGCCCCTCGCAGCCGGAGCCAGTCGACGAGGGCGCGGGCCGCCTCACCGGCGATGCCCCGGCCCTGCCACGGCGTCCCGACCACCCAGGCGACCTCGGCCACGGTGTCGGGCCCGTCGAAGCGGACGGTGGCCTGCACCGTGCCAGTCAGGCACGAGGAGTCACGGAGCCGGATCACCCAGTTCAGCCAGCCGACGGCCGGGTCGGGAGAGCCCGCGGCCAGGCGCCGGTAGCGCGAGCGCAGTCCCTGCGCGGTCTCCGGTTCGTCGCCGATGAACTCGTGCAGCGCCCGGTCGCCCAGCACGGCGGCCATCTCCTCGGCGTGCTCGACGCGAAGGGGCAGCAGCTCCAGCCGCGCCGTGCCGATGGTCTCCGCCGTGAACGTCACCGCTCGCCTCCGCCTTCGCCTTCGTCCGTCCGCCGGAACGAAGCGGAGCCGCCCCTCGGCCTCATCCGTACCGCTCCAGCAGTGCTTCCAGGTACTGCTCCAGCCGCCGCGTGAGAACGGCCGGCGTCAGGTCCTCGCGTCCGAGCTCCCGCCACGGCACGGCGACCTTCTCCGCGTCCGGCGCGAACCCCAGCGCGTCGAGGACCCGCCAGTACAGGTGATCCCCGGGCCTCTCCGCGAGCACCCCGCCCGCGGCGACATAACGGTCCGCCAACGCCATGCCGGGCCCGACCCCGTGCAGCAGCGCAAGGGCGGTGGAGCAGTGGGCCACGTCGAGGTCCGGCGGGCCCCAGGAGGTCTCGACCCAGTCCACCACCCCGCTGATCCTCAGCCGGTCGCCCTCGCCCGAGTACAGCACGTTGCCGGGGTGGAAGTCCCGGTGCAGGAAGCAGGCCCAGTGGTCGGGGGCCGGCCGGCGGATCACCTCGACGGCCCGCCGCCACACCTCCGGCGACCCCGGGTTCCCGGGAAGCCGCACCGACTCCGGGTCGGCCCACGCCTGATAGACGCGCGGACGCCTCTCCTCGGTGACACGCACGCGGTGGACGGCGGCCAATTGCCGGGCGAGGAGCTCGCTGCGTCGCGCGACGTCCGCCTCCTCGTCGTCGTCGACCCGCAGGCTCCCCGGGAGCAGCGACATCAGCAGCGAGGGGTGGTCGCAGTGCTCGGCGGTCGCGTCGACCGCGACGAGGCGGGCCGCGGGGACACCGGTCCCGGCGAGCAGGCGCAGGATGTCGGCCTCCCGGGTCAGCAGCCCGGGAGCGTGCCGCGCGAAGAACGGCTTGACGAATGAACGCAGCACCAGGGAGTAGGACCTGCCGTCCCCCTCGACCTCCAGTCGGCGCATCTGTGCCGTCCACCCGCCACGCAGTCGCGTGGCCGCACGGATCCGGTGACCGCGGGGGAGACAGCGCTCCACCCAGGCCCGGGTGCGGGCCCAGCCCTGGTCGCCGGCATCCGGTCCGCCGGCCGCCACCACCGCGCCACCCGCCCCGGCTCCCATCGCCTCGCCCGCCCCGGCTCCCACTGCGCCGCCCGCCCCGGCTCCCACCGCCTCGCCCCCGCTTGTCATGGCCACAGACTAGCGATCATGGGGCAGGCAGACAGCGGGCGCGGAGACGGCTGAAGGCGGTGGGCGACGGACGCCGGGCGAGGAAGTCCTTGATCTGCAGGGCGCACTCGCGCGCGCTCGTGCTCGTGGTGTCGCACTCCAGGTCGTAGTCGCCGTGGCCGTGCACGAGGTCGTACTGGTGGGCGGCCAGCCCGGGGGGCCGGTCCCCGCGCGCCCGTTCGCGGCGGATCAACTCGTCCCGCGAGCACCGGACCCCGACGAAGAGCACGTCCTCCGGCCGCAGCACGGTCAGGCAGTCGATCAGCCGCCACGGCTCGCTGAGGACGTGGTCGACGACGACGTCGTTGCCCACCTCCGCCATGGCGGCGATCGAGCGGTGGAATCCCATCCGGGTCCTGCGCAGCGCGGCGTCGAGTTCCGCCCGCGTCAACTCCCGCTTCGTACGCATGGCGTTGAAACCGTCGACCGACAGGTGGAAGAACACCCCGTCGTCCAGGACGGTCAGGAGCTCGCGGGCGATGCTCGACTTGCCCGAACTGGACGTGCCGTTGAGGAAGATGATGCGCCCGGATCCCATGCGGCCATGATCACACGGCGCCGCGCCGGGGCGTGCGGCCGCCGGTGCCCGGCAGCGCCACGGGCGGGAGCCGGAACCAGTAGCGCCTCACCGGACCGTCCTCGGTCTCGCCCATCCCCTCGAAGACGCCGCCGATGCGCTCGATCGTCCTCGCCGAGGCCAGGTTGTCCCGCTCGCAGACGAGCAGCACGCGGTCCATCCCCAGCTTCCACGCCTCGCCGAGCATCCGGCCCAGCGCCCAGCCGGCCAGACCACGGCGCCGCGCGGACGGCCGGATGCCGTACCCGATGTGGCCGAACTGCATGATGTGGTCGTCGTGGCCGTGGCGCAGCGCGATGCCGCCGAGCACCTGCCCGTCCTCGACGATCCACCGGTACACGCAGACCGGCCGCGCGGCCTCCCCGGGCCCGCCGCCCGGGAAGGACTCCTCGGCCATCCGCGCCAGCCAGGCGGCGAAGCCCGCGGGTGACTCCACCTCGTCCGTCGGCTCCAGGCCGAAACCGTCCTCGTGAGGACCCGGACCCCACTCGCGATGCGCCCGGAGCCAGGCGGCGTGCAAGTCCGCGGTCGGCGCGATGAGTTCAGGCATGACGCGACGATACCCACGCGCACCGCCGCTCGCCGGGCACTACGGCGCGTCCGTGCGGCAGCGGTCCGCAGTAACCCCCGGCCGGTCCGCCCGGTGAGGGCGTGCCGTGGATCACGCCCCACCCGCGCGGTCGCGCAGGGCCGCCGCGATCACGTCGTGCACGAGGTACTGGCCGGGGGAGAGGTTCTCCTTGAGGCGCCAGAGGTCCTCGGGCCCGAACCAGTCGTGGGCGGTGTGCTCGGACCGCCGGAGGACGGGACGGTCCAGGTCACCCTCGACCTCGACGAGGTAGTCGGCCTCGTGGCGCGTGCCCTTCCCGTCGTCGCCCGTCCACCTGGTCACCCCGAGCAGGCGCCGCACCCGGCTCAGGCGCCAGCCGGTCTCCTCCTCGATCTCCCGGGCGAGCGCGTCCAGCAGGGTATCCCCGGGCTCCACGTGACCGCCCACGATGTCCCAGCAGTCCGGGAAGAGGCGCCGATCGGGGCCGCGCCTCTGCGCGAACGCCCGGCCGTCCCGGTCGAGGACGACCGCGCCGACCGTCCAGGTCTCGCCCTCGGCGGGTTCCGGTACCCCGACGCCGTCGTCCACCCTCGGTGGATCTCGCGACTCGGTCATGGCACCACTGTAGAGCGCGGCAAGAATGACATGAGCACGCCCTTGTGGTGGGTAGGTATGGCGGGAGCGCTGCTCGTGCCCGCCCCCACCGGCCCCCACCGGAAAGAGACAGCATGAGACTTCACCGCACGTCCGGAGCCGCCGCCCTCGCGCTGGCCCTGCTCCTGGCCCTCACCCTGTCGCTGACGTCGGCCGGGCCCGCCGAGGCGGGTCAGACGGGCATCCGCGCCGCGGATCCGAGTGTCCTGAGGGTCGGCGGCACCTACGTCTCGGTGCAGTCGACCGGCGCCGGCATCGCCGTCCGGCAGGCGTCGTCCACCGGCGCCCTGGCCTCCGCGACACCCCGGCAGGTCTGGTCGGACAGCCGGAACCTGGGCGAGGTGTGGGCACCCGAGATCGTGCGCGACGGCGGCCGCTACTACATCTACTTCTCCGCGGGACGCGGATCCGCCCACCGGATGTACGTGATCAGCTCGGCCTCCCCGGACAGCGGCTACACCGGTGAGACGAAGCTCGCCCTCCCCGACGACAGGTGGGCCATCGACGGCACGCTGTTCACCTTCAACGGACAGCGCTGGTTCGTCTGGTCGGGCTGGGCGGGCAGCACCAACGTGGAGCAGAACCTCTACATCGCCCGGATGAGCAGCCCCACCACTCCGACCGGCGGGCGGTACGTCATCTCCCAGCCCCGCGAGAGCTGGGAGCGCGTGGTCGGCAACCCCTACATCAACGAGAGTCCCGAAGCGATCAAGGACCCCAACGGGCAGCTGCACATCGTCTACTCGGCCAACGGCAGCTGGAGCGACCAGTACTGCCTGGCCGACCTCCGGCTGCGGGCCGGCGGCGACCCGACCTACGTCTGGGACTGGTACAAGTCCAACGGCTGCCTGTTCGGCTCCCACCGGGCGACCATGATGGCCGGCTGGGACCCGACGCTCCACGTCGACGGCCCCGGCCACCACACCTTCGTCCTGCTCGACGGCGACATCGCCACCAGCCCGCCGGCCGGGCCGACGTTCCCCCTGATGTTCCACGCCGTGCCGAAGGGCACCCCGTACGCCTGGGAGAACCGGTACTGGTACACCGGCAGCTTCTGCTGGTGGGGCAACACCGCCTACAGCCGGGCCAACGTCCCCGGCCCGAACACCGACACCGGGTGGAGCCTGAAGTTCTTCGAATGACCGGGAGCCGACGAGTCGGTGGGGGGTGGGGGGAGGGCCCGACGGAGCGGACCCTCCCCCGCGAGGTCGCAAGGAGCGTCACTCCCCGCCGTCGGGGACGTACAGGCAGAACGGGTGGCCCGCGGGGTCGATCAGCACCCGTACGTCGTCCTGCGGCTGGAAGTCCGCCTCCCGCGCGCCCAGGGCGATCGCCCGCTCGACGGCGGAGGGCAGGTCGTCCACCTCGATCTCCAGGTGCATCATCATTTGCTGGTCGTTCGGACCGGCGGGCCACACCGGCCGCGTGAACCGCGGCTCCGTCTGGAAGGACAACGCGGCGCCCGAGCCGGGCGCCGCGAGCTCGATCCAGTCGCTCTCCTCCCTCCGCGTGGACCACCCGAGCAACTCGCGGTAGAAGCGCGCGAGTTCGCGTACGTCGGGAGCGTCGAGAGTGGTGGCGGCCAGGGTGAACCGTGGTTGCTTCGTCATGCGGTATGTGTTGCCCGCTGTGGCGTGCCTGACCCGCGTCCCAGCCCGGCGCTCACCAGGCCCGGACGACCGCTCCCGCACGGTAGGAACGCACCACGACCCCGTCCCCGTCCCCGTCCGTCTCGCGACGCACCAGATGGGCGCGGCCGACACCGTCGACCCGCACCACGGGAGCCGCCGCGCCCGGCTCCGCGGCGATCCGCAGCGCCGTGTTCTCGTCCAGGGCGATCCCGGAGGCGGTCAGACCCCTCCCGACCGCGGACACCAGCCGCGCCAGCGTTCCCCACTGCGCGGCGTGCACGTCGACGGAGAACGGCACCAGACCGAGCCCGGGCCGCACCTCGACCTCCTCCAGGTCCTCCGCGGTGTCCTCGGGGCACACCGGCACCCCGTCGCCCAGCCAGCCGCCGACCACCGCGTCCCGGGCGGCGACGGCCGCACCCGCGGAGAACCCCGCGTACGGCATGCCGCCTTCACGGAGCAGGTCCGTCAGGGCCTCGCGGCAGCCGGCCAGCGCCTCCTGGTAGGCGGGGGTCAGCCCGCCGCCCACGAACAGCGCGTCGACGCCGTCCAGCAGCGCCGGGTCGAAGCGCTCCCCGACCGGTACCAGCAGCGGCACCGGCACGCACGCGCCGCCGGTCCGCAACACACCGGCGAACCGCTCGAACCGGGTCGCGCCGTCACCGTCCCCCTCGTCCACCAGGAGGACGCCGATGCGGGCACCCTCCCCGGCGTCCCGCAGGAACGGTCCGTACAGCGCCGGCGCGACGGCCTCGTCGCGGCCACCGCCGACCAGGTGGATCCGCGTCCCGTTCCGCCCGCTGTTCATCCCACGCACTCCGCTTCTCCCGCGCCCGCCCTGATCAGCGGGAAGGCGCAAGAGTAAGCGGGGCGGACGGCGCCGGTCGAGGCATTTCCGTCCCCCTCGTCCTCCCCGGTCCCCCCCGCGTCGCGCCGGAAGGGCCGGGGCCCCGCACCACGCCATGGCGTGGTGCGGGGCCCCGGCCGGGGAGGGACGCTCGCCCTCAGGTCAGCCGACCGTGCAGGCCGTGCCGTTGAGGGTGTAGGAGCCCGGCTTGGAGAAGGACCCGGAGTAGGTCCCCTGGAAGCCGAAGGACTGGCTGGCGCCCGGTGCGATCTGCGCGTTGGACGAGGTGTTGGTCGCCGTCACCGCGCCGGAGTTGGGCGAGACGGTGGCGTTCCACGCGTTGGTGATCGTCTGCCCGGAGGGCAGGGTGAAGCCGACCTTCCACCCGTTGACCGCCGTGGAGCCGGTGTTGGTCACGGTGATGTTGGAGGTGTAGCCACCGGGCCAGGAGGTGGCCGTGTTGGTCACCCGGCAGGAGCCGGACGGGTTGGTCGGAGGCGGCGTGGTCGGGTCGGTGGGCGGCGGGGTCGAGGTGCCGGAGTTGACCGTGGAGGAGAACGAGTTCACGGCCAGACCCGCGCCGTTGATCCAGGGCTCGAAGCCGGCCTGGATGCTGGTGATGTACCACGACTGCTGAGCCATGCCCTTGGAGATCGTCTGACGCACGAAGTCCATGACGTCGAAGCTCATGCTGTTCACCGCGGACGGCGCGACGAAGGAGATCACGTCGTTCCCGCCGTTGTTGCCGGTCCAGACCTCCCAGGTGCGGCCGGCGACCGTGGCCGAACCGGTCCTCGAGCCGATCGGCTGGATCGAGCCCACCCGGTTGAGCCAGATCATGATCTCGGTGGCGCTGACGCCGTCCTTCTTGGGCGACGGGTCGAGCCAGATGTCGAACGACGCGTTGTAGGTCGCGTTGCTGACGTACGTGTACGAGATGCTGCTCGGCGCGCTGGAGATCGTGCTGATCTGCTTCGGCAGGTTGGTGCCCGGCGAACAGTTCGTGTAGTGACAGCCGTTGAAGATCGACGGGTACGACTTGGGGGCGCCGTTCGTGGGGACGGAGCCGTTCGCCGTCGTCAGCTGGAAGCCGGTGCTGGTGACGTTGATGCACTGCTGCTCGCTGGTTCCCCAGCGGTTGTTCTGCACGACATAGCGGCCCTGAATGGTCGTGGAGCCGTACTGGTCGCATATCAGGGTGTCGGCCTGGGCCGTCGTCGACGCAAGACCGACCGAAGTCAGTGAAGCGATTGTCAGGATCAACGCGGCCAGTGCGGGGTGCAGGGCGCGAAGCCTGGACAACAGGGCGGACATGCGGGTCCCTTCATCGAAACGAGCTGGTGGGGGGATGGTGCTCGGCGAATCGGAAACGGTCGCGCATCACTCCTTGCGTGGGGGGCGCTGATGGCCCCGTGAAGGGCCGTGTGGGGGGTCGTGCACCAGTGGGAGCGCTCCCATGGTGTGGGTGGGGCCCGGAGTGGTCAAGGTGTTGGAGGGCTCGAAAATATTCGAAGACACTTCGCGGACGCCGGCGGGAAAAAGACCCGTCAACCATCTGTACGCGTACAGGAGTTGACGCTAACGTCCTCAGCACCAGTGGGAGCGAACCCGTTTCAGTCGACACGTCCGCCTGTACGTGTCCGGCTTTGCCAGGAGTCGCTCCATGCGAACGTCCCGTGTGCCCGCCCCCCGGCGTGACGCGGCGTGCTCCCGGATGCCGGGCGGATTTGAACCGCACGGACAAGGAGACCCGCACACGATGCGCCGTACCAGAACAGCCTTACTCTCAGCCTTCGCGATGGTCGCGGGGGCCGCGGGAGTGGCCTCCGCCATGCAGCCGTCGACCGCGGCCGCAGCAGCCGCGGCCTGTACCGTCAAGTACCAGGTGCAGAGCTCGTGGAGTGGCGGGTTCACCGCCAACGTGACCCTCACCAACAACTCCGCCGCCAAGTCCTCCTGGAAGCTCGGCTGGTCCTGGGCCGGCAACCAGAAGGTCAGCAACGGGTGGAACGCCAAGATCACCCAGAGCGGCACCGCCGTCACCGCTGCCAACGAGTCGTACAACGGCCAGCTGGGCAGCGGGGCCTCGGTCAGCTTCGGCTTCAACGGCACCTTCAGCGGCACCAACGCGGCGCCCACGGCGTTCACGCTCGACGGTGCGGCCTGTGACACCGGGGACGGCCAGCCGCCCACGAGCCAGCCGCCGACCAGCGAGCCCCCCACCTCCCAGCCTCCGACGAGCCAGCCGCCCACCTCCCAGCCTCCGGGCACGAAGGTGGACAACCCGTACGCCGGCGCCAAGGGGTACGTGAACCCGGACTGGTCCTCCAAGGCGGCCGCCGAGCCGGGTGGTTCCAAGGTCGCCAACCAGCCGACCGGTGTCTGGGTGGACCGGATCGCCGCGATCAACGGCGCGAACGGAGCGATGGGCGTCCGTGCCCACCTGGACAAGGCTCTGGAGCAGAAGGGCTCCGGCGAACTGGCGATCCAGTTCGTGATCTACAACCTGCCCGGCCGTGACTGCTCCGCACTGGCCTCCAACGGCGAACTCGGCCCGACGGAGATCGACAAGTACAAGACGCAGTACATCGACCCGATCGCCGCGATCTTCAAGGACCCGAAGTACGCGGGCCTGCGGATCGTCACGACGATCGAGGTGGACTCGTTGCCCAACCTGATCACCAACGTGTCCGGCCGTGACACCTCGGTGCCCATGTGCGACACCATGAAGAGCAACGGGAACTACGTCAAGGGCGTCGCCTACGCGCTCAAGACGTTCGGCGCCATCCCCAACGTCTACAACTACGTGGACGCCGGACACCACGGGTGGCTGGGCTGGGACACCAACCTGGGCCCGACGGTCGACCTGTTCAAGACCACGGCCACCACTGACGGCGCCCAGCTGTCGAACGTGCACGGCTTCATCGTGAACACGGCCAACTACAGCGCCCTGAAGGAGCCGTACTTCAAGGTCACCGACTCGGTGAACGGCACGTCCGTGCGCCAGTCCAAGTGGGTGGACTGGAACCAGTCCGTCGACGAGCTCACCTACGCACAGATGCTGCGGGACAAGGCGATCTCGGCCGGCTTCCCGAGCAACATCGGCGTCCTGATCGACACCTCCCGCAACGGCTGGGGCGGCACCGCGCGTCCCACCGCCGCGGGCCCGACGACCAGCGTCGACGCCTACGTGAACGGCGGTCGCGTCGACCGTCGTATCCACCTGGGCAACTGGTGCAACCAGTCCGGTGCCGGTCTCGGCGAGCGTCCGAAGGCCAGCCCCGAGCCGGGCATCGACGCCTACGTCTGGATGAAGCCGCCGGGTGAGTCCGACGGCGCCAGCCAGGTGATCGACAACGACGAGGGCAAAGGCTTCGACCGGATGTGCGACCCGACCTACACGGGCAACGCGCGCAACGGCAACAGCATGTCCGGGGCGCTGCCCAACGCGCCCCTGTCCGGCAAGTGGTTCTCGGCCCAGTTCCAGGAGCTGATGAAGAACGCCTACCCGCCGCTGTCCTGACACCGGCACCGCACAGAAGGCTGCCCGCCCCGCCGTCCACACGGCGGGGCGGGCAGCCCGCGTTCACGCCGAGGCCCGCTCCGGCCCGAAGACGTCTGCCACCACACAGCTGACGTTGTCCGGTCCGCCCAGGTCGTTGGCCAGGGCGACGAGATCCCGCACCGCCCGCTCCGGGTCGGCGGCCAGGGAGAGCACCCGGCGCACCTCCGCGGTCGCGACGACCGTGGACAGGCCGTCCGAACACAACAGGTAGCGGTCACCCGGTCGCGCGTCGTGCAGACGCATGTCGGGGGAGTGGTCCGCCCCCTGGCCGAGTGCCTTCACCAGCAGCGACCGCTCCGGATGCGAGGACGCCTCCTCGGGGCTCAGACGCCCCTCGTCGACCATGGACTGCACCAAGGTGTGGTCGTGGGTGATCTGGAACAGACCGCCGTCGCGCAGCAGGTACACCCGCGAGTCGCCGATGTGGACCAGCGCGAGCTGCGAGCCCGTCCAGAGCATGGCGGTCAGCGTCGTCCCTGCGACGACGTCCTCACCCGCGGCGGCCGCACCGTTGCCGACGGCCGTCCGCACCGCCTCCTCGGCCTGTTCGACAGCGTCCTCCAGCACGCCGAGGAGCCCGGCAGCCGGCACGCCGTCGGTCTCCAGCCGCTTCAGCGCCCCGAGGGCCGCGGTGCTGGCGGGCGCTCCGCCGGCGCCGTAGCCGTCGGCCACGGCCAGCAGCCGGGGACCGGCGTGCACGGCGTCCTGGTTGCTCTCACGGACCAGGCCCTTGTCGGACAGGGCGGCGTAACGGATGCCCAGAGGCTCGGCGACCGTCAAGGTGTTCGTGGACATGGCAGGGTCCTTCCGCTGCAGATGGTCGACGAGGAAGGTCGCCAGGTCCCGCCGCGCGGCCGTCTCGGCCTCGACCCGTGCCCAGAAGGCCCGGATCTCCCGGGCGGCCGGCGCGGCCTCCAGCGCGCACACGGTCCGGATGTCGGCCAGCGGCATGCCCAGCCGTCGCAGCCAGGCCACCAGCCGCGCCCGCTCCAGCTGCTCCGGCGCGTACCACCGGTACCCGTTCCCCGGGTCGACGCGCGCGGGAGCCAACAGGCCGAGCTCGTCGTAGAGCCGCAACGCCTTCGGCGACAGCCGCGACGCCTTCGCGAACGCCCCGATCGTCAGCGACCCACGCTCCGCCCGTGCCTCCATGACACCCCCTCCTCGTACCGGGCGCACCCGGCGTCCGGCTCCCCCGATGCTGTGGGCTTCCCCAGGGTGAAGGTCAACCCCTGCCCTCGGACGGCTGCCGGCGGCTCGGTCAGGGGCCGTCCGGAGCACCGCCGGCCGGGCCGAGTTCCTCCGCGACGGCCGTGAGGGTCGCCCCCAGCGGCAGCGCGACGCGGGTGAGGGCGAGACGGTCGCCACGGGTCACGTCCCGGTTGACGATCAGCACCGGCTTGCCCTCCTGCGCCGCCTGGCGCACGAAACGCAGGCCGGACATCACCGTCAACGAGGACCCCAGGACCAGCAGCGACGTCGATGCGCGCACCAGCCCGCGGCAGTGCTCCACCCGGTCCGGCGGCACGTTCTCCCCGAAGAAGACCACGTCCGGTTTCAGGACGCCGCCGCACACCGCGCAGGGCACCACCTGGAAGTCGCCCACCTGCTCGTCGTCGAGATCGGCGTCACCGTCCGGGTTGAGCCCGCTGCCCACCGGAGCGAACCCCGCGTTCACCGCCTCCAGCCGCTCGGCCAGTTCACGGCGCGCACTCACCGTGCCGCAGGAAAGGCAGATCACCCGCGCCAGGCTCCCGTGCAACTCCACGACCCCCTCGCTGCCGGCGGCCTGGTGCAGACCGTCGACGTTCTGGGTGATCACGCCGGCGAGCCGTCCCTGCTTCCCGAGCGCCGCCACGGCACGGTGCCCGGCGTTCGGGCGGGCACGGCCGAAGGTGCGCCAGCCGAGATGGCTGCGGGCCCAGTACCGCCGCCGGGCCCGCGGGTCGGAGACGAAGTCCTGGTAGGTCATCGGCGTGTGACGGCTCAGACTGCCGCCCTCGCCACGGTAGTCGGGGATGCCGGACTCCGTGGAGATGCCCGCCCCGCTGAGGACCAGTACACCGCCGGCGCGCAGTGCGTCGACGACCGGTCCCGGATCCGTGGTGCCCGGGGGCAGGTCGTCGGGCGGGATCCAGCTCAAGGTGGGACGCGTACGCATGCGGCCAGGGTACGGAAGGCGCGCCCACGCCCACCCGCGCCCCGCCCGGGGAGGCAGGCCGACCGCGGTGATCACCGTCCGTACCGGTCTGGCTTCAACGGGAATTCCGGGGGCACCCTCAATGCCATGACACCCGGGGAGCGGCCGTCTCCCGACGGCCCGGGAGGTATCGGTCATGCGCGTCGGCGTCGGAATGTTACTCGTCCTCATGGGGCTCTTCTCCGCGCTGGGCGGCGCGCGGAAATGGGCGGAGGTCTTCGGCGGCGAGACGGGTGAGCGGGTCCGGAGCTCCAACGCGGTGGCCTACCGCCTCGTGGGCTGGCTGTTGGTCGTCGGGGGAATCCTCTGCGCGGCCGGGGTCGGGGAATGACGTGCGGAAGAGCCCGGCACAACGAAGGAGAACGCGGTGACGGTGGAACTGCCCCTGCTCCTGGCGGGCGAGGACAGGCGTCCCGACGGCCCGTCGTGGAGTCCCTATCTCGCGGTCGCGATATGGCTCTGCATCGCGATTATTCTCGGAGTCCAGTTCTACCGCAGGCGTCGGCAGCGCGAATAGCGTCGACAGCGCGAGTAGCGTCGACAGCGCGAACAGCGGTGCGCGGCGGGGGACTTCACCCTGCTTTCTCGCGGGCCACCTGCCCGGCCAGGGTCCGCAGGAAGCGCGTCCGCGGGTCGTCGCGCCCGGCGCACAGCGCGGGCACGACCTCGAAGGCCGCGAGCGCCCGGCACCATGCCAGCACCCGGTCCGCCGACTGACCGGGCACCAGGGAGGCCATCCGTTCGGCCCTGCGCTCCAGTGCGGGCAGGTCGCTGACCCCGTCCATCACCCAGTCGACCGCGTCGAAGTCCGGGTCGCCCCAGGTGGGCCGGGGATCGATCGCCACCAGCCTGCCGTCCGCCCCGGCCAGGACGTTGCCGGCGTGGAGATCGCCGTGGACCAGCCCCACGGGGCCGTCGGCGCACAGCGCGAGACAGGCCGCGTGGGCGCGCTCCAGCACCTGCGGATCCAGCGGGGGACGACGGTCCGCCGCCGCGAGGCGACGCCCGGCCAGGGTGAGGAGCAGGCCGATCCGATCCGCGAGCGGCCGCAGCCCCGACCGCTCCGGACGGACGGGAACGCCGTCCCGCAGCGCCCGGAGCAGCGCCGCCACCTTCGGCAGCCGCGGGCCGCCGGCGGCCCCCGGCGCGGGGAAGGCGTCCGCGGCACCGGGCGGAGGGAGGGCATCCGCGGCCGGCAGCGCGGGGGAGGGGACCGGGGCGGGCAGCGCGGGGGAGACGTCGGCGAGCAGCAGCGCGCCGACGCGGAGGTCCCGCTCCAGCAGGTCCACCACCGACGGCGTGCCCGACCACAGGGACAGCGCCTCCGCCTCCTCCGCGGCGACGGTGGGATCCGGCGTCACCTTCAGCCACACCGTCGCACCGGAGTCCCGCCGCAGACAGCGGACGACGCGCGACGTGCCGCCACCCAGCGACTCCGCGGGCACGAGGCCCCAGCGCTCGGAGAGCTCCTCCACCAGAGACGGCAGGGCGTCGCACCAGGCGGCCACGCCGGGACCGAAGCGCACGGTCAGCCGGTCCCGGGCCGCCCGCGGAACACGGACCGACGCGCGTCCTCCACCCACTGGTCCTCCCCTGTCCGACGGCCCCGCACCGTACAGGACTTCGTCCCCGTGAGCCCGCTCGGCCCTATGCGCCCGACGGCGGATCCTGCATCGTGCGGCGGGCGTCGAGCAGATGATGCCGCAGCTCGTGCAGCGTGTGCACAGCGACCCAGCGCAACGACCGCTCCTCGGGCGCGGGGTAGGTGTACACCAGTGTGCGGTCCCAGTCCGCGGGCGTGAGGAGGTCCAGCACTCCGCCGAACAGCAGCGCCGCGTCCCGCAGTTGACGGGCGACGTCGGCCGGCGACTCCAGCGCGTAGCCGGCGTGCTCGACCCGTTCGTCCCGGCCCATGGCCTCGGCGACGGGCGTGTCCCGACGCCGCGCGGCCAGCACCCGTTCGCGCTGCACGAGCAGCACGTCCCGCACGTGGCAGGCGTACTCCAGGGGCGACCACACGTCAGGCGCCGGGCGCCGCCGCAGCAGGGACGGCTCCGCCGCCAGCAGGTCCGCGTACTCGCCGGCGTGCTCCTCCGCGAGTCGCGGGACCGAGGGAGCCAGCGAAAGGTCGTAGTCGAAACCGCACTCGTCGCAACCTGTCATGCGCTCACGCTAGTACGGCGGAGCGACCTGCCCGGCCACGGACAGGTCGCTCCGCTCAGCCGTAGTACGCGATCTTCTCGTCCAGGACCCCGATCGCCCGGTGCAGGGCGGCCACCCGCTCCTCCAGGGCGGCGCGGCGCGAGCGCAGGAAGACCACCCTGTCCTGCGGTGAGTGGTCCGAACGCAGGATGGCGACGAACTCCCGCAGATCGGCGATCCCGAGACCCGCCTCGCGGAAGCAGGTGACGAGGCCGATCCAGAAGACGTCTTCCTCGGTGTACACCCTGCGCCCGCCGGCGGAGCGCCCGATGGGGCCGATCAGCCCCTCCCGTTCGTAGTACCGCAACGTGTCGATGGACACCCCGGTGCGGTCGGCGGCCGCGGCGGGGGAGAGGGTGGTCATCAAGGGCTCCTTCGGTGACCGTTCCGGGCGGGCTACCGCGCCTCGGCGAAGCGGGTCAGGTGCTCGTCCGCCAGCCGCACACGGCGCGCGGCCAGCGCCTCCTCGATCTGCTCCACCCGGCTCACGCCGACGATGGGACCGATCCCCTGGTGCAGGAGCCAGGCCAGCACGACCTGGTTCCGCGTGGCCGACACCTCGCGGGCCACGTCCTCGAGGACGGCGAGCACCCGGGTGGTGCCGGGATGATCATAGGTCCGCGGGAACGGTTTGTCCGCGCGCACGTAGGACCCCCACAGCAAGGCGCTGTACGCCCACACGGCGAGGTCCTCCGAGCGGGCGAGGTCGAGGTCCTCCGCCGTGAGCATGCGGTGACCGCCCTCCGCCACCGGCGTCAGCGGGCGCGGCTGGACCAGGGAGTGCCGCAACTGGAGGGCCGACCACGGCTCGACGCCCTGCTCGCGCGCCAGGGACCGGGCGCGCTCCACGCGCCAGGCGGCGTGGTTCGCCGCCCCGATCCGCAGCACCGCCCCCTTCGCGACCAGCTCACCGAAGGCGCCGACCGTCTCCTCCAACGGCGTCCCACGGTCCTCGGCGTGGGCCCACAGGAGATCGACGTGGTCGACCCCCATCCGCCGCAGGCTCCCTTCCACCCCGGCGTGGACGGCGCGGGCGGAGAGCCCCTCGGCGCTCTCCGGCCAGACGTGCGGGACGAGGGGGTTCTGACGGACCTTGGTCGCGATCCGCACCCGGTCACGCGCCCCCGGCCGGGCCGCCAGCCACGACCCGATGACCCGCTCCGAGGCGCCACCGACGCCGTCGGGATCGTTCCAGAACGCGTAGCAGTTGGCGGTGTCCAGCCAGACGCCGCCGCCGGCGACGAAGGCGTCGAGGATCGCGAAGGCCCGCTCCGGGGCGACGCGCGTACCGAAATCCATGGTGCCCAGCACGACGGGCGGTCGGTTGTCGTTCATGCCGACCATGCTCGGATCTGGAGCGCGCTCCAGGTCAAGTGGCCTCGTGCGGACGGGTGTTCATCTGCCCCGCTGCCTGCCTGCCGCCCGGCCGTCGAGCTCGACGGGCCGGCGCGCTCGGTCGGCCCGCGGGAGATCCCGTGAACTCCGCCGAAACCCGGGAGCGGCCCGCCCGGGACGGATAGCCTGCCCACTTGAACGATCTTGGAGTGACGGGTGCGGCGCCATCGACCCCCTCGACAGCAGCTGCAGCACAGGGAGAGGCCGGCACATGGAGAAGGCTGAACAAGCCCCCGCTCCCGTCCTGATCGGGGCACTCGCCCCACTGTCCGACCCCGGCTGGGCGGAGGCCGGACGGCACCTGCTGGCCGGGCTGGAACTGGCCGTGGAGGAGGTGAACGCGGACGGCGGCGTCCGGGGAAGTCCGCTGGAGTTGGCCGTCCGGGACACCGCTGCCGATCCCGCGCGCGCCGTGGCGGCCGTGGACGACCTGGCGGGCCTGGGCGTCGCCGCGCTGGCGGGGGAGTACCACAGCGTCGTCGCCCGCGCCGTCGCCGCCAGGGCCGACGCCCTGGGCCTGCCCTTCCTCTGCTCCTCGGCGGTGCTCGACGCGCTCACCGAGCAGCCCGCCGAACACGTCGCCCGTCTCGCCCCGGCCCAGTCCCGCGGCTGGCGGACCTACGCCGACCTCCTCCTCGCCGCGGGCCACCGCCATGTCACCGTGGCCAGGGAGCCGAGTGCCTACTGGACGGCCGGCACCCGCATCCTGCACGACCACCTCACCGCGCACGGCGGCGGCGTCACCGCGCTCGAGCTGCCCGCCCTCACCCCCGCGGACGTCTGCGACGCCCTCGCCGCGGGCCGGTCGACGGCCCTGCTGCTCCTGCTCGGCCACCCGGAACCGGCGGTGTCCGTCGTCAAGGCCGTGCGCGGCGACCGGCGTCTGACCGGCCTGCTGATCGGCGCCCCGGCCGGGCAGCCGGAGTTCGCCTCCTGGGTGCGGCTGCTCGGCGGCGACGGCGCCGGCGTCCCCTTCCTGCGCTACCTCCCCGAACGCCTCGGCCCGCTCGGCAGCCGCGTCGAACAGGCCCTGCGGCTGCGGCTGGACGCCGAGCCCTCCTTCGTCGCCTTCGAGGGGTACGACACCGGACTCGTCCTCGCCCACCTCCTCCGGTCCCACGGCGCCGATCCCGCGGCGATCGCCGCCTCCTGGCCGCGGATCGCCGTCGAGGGCTCCCGAGGCGAGATGCGGTTCACCCGCACCGCGGAGACCGGTGTCTGGCAGTGGACACACCCGCCGGTCCAGGTCGTCGACCGGGATCCGGCGGCACCGGCACGCTTCCGCGTCCTGCACACCGGCTGAGCCGCGGGCGCGCGGAAGACCCCCGCCCCCCGACGCGCCCCTACGCCGCCCCGGACGCTGCTCCCCGGATGCTCCCGGGACGCCGTCCGGGACGCTGCTCAGTGGCCGCGCAGCGGACGGAAGTACCGGTCGAGGGCCCAGTCGGCGATCCGGTGACCCACGCGGTTGCCGACGACGTCGGCCGTGCGGGTGTGGATGCCCGCGAACACCCGGGCGTCGATCGCGTCACGGTCGTACGGCTTCGCGTAGTCGTAGTGGCGCGTCGT
This sequence comes from Streptomyces fragilis, assembly GCF_003112515.1. Taxonomy (GTDB): domain Bacteria; phylum Actinomycetota; class Actinomycetes; order Streptomycetales; family Streptomycetaceae; genus Streptomyces; species Streptomyces fragilis. The sequence continues at coordinate 1,907,681 of NZ_BEVZ01000002.1, forward strand.
GCCGCCGCGCGTGGAATGGACGGTGAGGTCGATCCGGTCGGTACCCAGCAGCCTGGTCATGGTGCCGGTCAGCGCACCCGCGGTGGTCGCGTGACCGCTCAGGTAGTCCGGGTGGGCGGGCGTCGTCAGCAACGGCTCCCAGCCGCGGTCCGGCGACGTGGTGGGATCGCCGTCCTCGTCCGCGCGGTGGATGGCGGTGATGGGGCGCCAGTTGCCGTACCGCAGCTTGGCGTCCCAGGCGGCGATGATGGCGTCGGCCTGGGTGGTGTGCACCGCGGCGTACAGCCTGGCGGTGGAGGCGATGTCCAGCCGGTGCCGGGCGGCGTGGTCCCCCAGGGCGCCGGGGATGTCCAGTTCGGTGAAGAACCGCGCGGTGTCGGTCTGCGCGGGAGTGCGCCGCGTGCTGTTCCTCGCCCCGAACACCCTGACCTCGTCGAGGTCCCGGACGTAGCGGGCGGAGCCCAGCGCCGGCGGCGGGCCGGGGCGGAACATGGCGGGGGAGCGCAGGAGCAGCGGACGCATCCGGCCCAGCCAGGCGTTCGAGAAGGGGGCGAACGCCGGCGGGGTGGGGCGCCAGACACCCGGGACCGGCGGCCGGTCGAAGGACACCGGAGCGTTCCGGCCGTCGTTCGCCCGGAGCTCGACGACGTGGTCCGCCGCGCGCCGCCCGAAGGCGACCCCCTCGCGCTCCGCCCGGCCGTCGGGGATCTTCGCCAGCGTGTCCTTCAGGGCCGTGTCCAGGCCGGCCGCCGAGTGGGGGAAGTAGTGGGTGAGCAGACGGTGGGCGGCCGCGGCGGCGGCCGCCGCCGACGAGGCGTGACGCGGGCCGCGTTCCCGCCAGCGGTACGGCGCGAACCGGCCCTCGATCCCCGTCACGGCGTTGTACACGGCGGTCGCCGCGTAGGCCTCCCAGAAGGCCCGGTCCGGCGGTGTGCCGTCCACCTCCACGGCGATCGTGTCGGCGGCGGTGCGCATCCAGTCGGAGACCACGGCAGGGTCCCGGCCCGCGGGCGGAGCGGCCTCCGCCGCGGCGGCGACCGCCGGCGGAAGGGCGGAGGCGAGCACCGCCAGGCCCACGGCCAGCCGGGCCACAGGCGCGGACACGACAGAACTGACTCTCTTCGTCATCACGAGGCTCCTCGCACGATTCCCCCGCAGCACTCTGCCCCAGCCCACCAGGTCCGGCACCGCCAGAGGACCGTCGATGGGCCGACGGGGGTACCGGCGGACCACGGGCGCAGTACCCCGGCCGCCGATCCGCCCGGCGATCCGGCGCCGATCCGTCCGTCGCCCCGAACTCGGCGTCAGGGGCGGTCAGTCGATCCAGACGAGCACCGCGTCCCCCGCCCGCGCCGCCGCCCGGAAGAAGGCGCCCAGCGCCTCGTAATGACCGGTCACCCAGTCCAGCGGCTCACCCCGCTCCCAGACGACGCGCGGGTAGACGTCCGCGGCGGCGAGATCCGACGGGCCGACACCCTCGGCGAGGGAGGCGGGCGGGATCCGGCCGAACGCCTCGGCCGCGACGCGGACCCGCTCGGGCCGGATCAGCCGGGGCGGTCCGTAGCCCCAGTCGTCCGCGCCGGGAAGCACCTCGTCGCCGAACGTGACGTCGACGGGAAAGCCGGCCCGGTCGAGCAGGAAACCGAGCGCCTGCCAGGTCTTGTCGACGTCGTGGCGGCGCGAGCCGGGCCCGGCGTCCGGCTCCCCTGCGAGAGGCGCGTCGACGAGCTTCGGCGCCCACCTGGGCTCCCTGACCGCCCGTTCCAGTTCCGCGGGGGACAGACGCGCGTACTCTCCGATCATGCTCATGCCTGGACGCCGGAGGCAGGGGCCGACACCAGGGACTCCTCGGCCGGGGCATCTTGCTCCAAGGCCCGCCCCGGCACCTCCTTGGTCAGACGGACGGTGTCCTCCTCGTCGGGGCAGGGCGCCACCTGGTACCCCTCGCTGCGGTAGAGGCGGATGTTGCCCTCGCTGCGGGCGCCGGTGTGGAGCACCAGGGTGTCGCACCCCGGCTCGGCCTGGCCCTCCCCGACGCGCAGCAGCCACCGGCCGAGTCCGCGTCCCCGCAGGTCCGGTGCGACGGCGAGCCGCCCCACGTGCCACTCCTCGCCGGTCCGCCGGGCCCGGACCATGCCGAGCAGCCGGCCGTCGCGCCACAGTCCGGTGGTGTGCCAGGCCCCCAGCCACTCGCGCACCTGCTCCGGCGACTCCCGCAGAGCCGGAACGGCCAGGCTGTCGTTGGCGAGGGCCTCGTCCACCCAGCAGCAGCGCTGCAGCACCGTCACCTCGCCTGCGTCCTCGGGCGTCAGCCGCCGCAGGTAGGAACCCGGCAGCGGACCGTCCTGCACGCCGGAGCGGGACTTCTCGCGCAGCGGGCGCAGCGCGTGCGAGACGCGGACCAGCTCGTCCAGGACGCCCACCGCCGCCCCCGAGAGCGCCGGGGCGGGGCGGACGCGCCCGTCCTCGACGGCGTCGTCGATGCGTATCGCGACCGTGGAGCCGAGCGGGACCAGTCGCAGGGTGGTCACCACCTGCTTGGCGTGCTGCACCGCCCGCGTGCCCGCGGAGGTGTGGCCGTAGCTGACGAAGCCCATCGGCTTCCACGCCCACTCCCGGGTCAGGTAGTCGAGCGCATTCTTGAAGGCGGCGGGCATCCCGTAGTTGTACTCCGGAGTGACCACGAGGAAGCCGTCCGCGCGGTCCACGAGCGCGCTCCAGCGACGGGTGTGCTCGTGGGCGTACAGACCGGAGGCGGGTTCCTGCTCCTCGTCCAGGAAGGGCAGGGCGAGGTCGGCCAGGGACACGGGCACCAGCTCCACGCCGAGTTCGGCGGCCCGTGCGCCGACCGCCTCGGTCAGCCACGTGCCGACCGCGGGGCCCAAGGCGCCGGGACGGGTGCTGCAGACGAGGACGAGGACGCGGATCGTTTTCGTTGTCATGGAAATGAAAGCTAGGTGTAGATTGGTTCCATGTCAACGAACGAGTCGCAGGAAGCCGTCAACTGGCTGAATCACGACGAGGAGCGGGCCTGGAGGTCGTATCGGCGCATGGTGCTCGCCGTACAGGCGGCCACTGCCCGCGACCTGGCCGACGTGGGGCTCTCCGAACCCGACTACGAGGTGCTGAGCACGTTGTCCGAGCTGCCCGGACGCACCAGCACCCTGCGGGCGCAGGCCGCCAAGATGCACTGGTCGCGCAGCCGGCTCTCCCGGCACGCCACCCGCATGGAGGCGCGCGGCCTGCTGCGGCGCGAACCGGATCCCGCGGACGGCCGGAGCTGCTTCCTGGTGCTGACCGACCACGGGATGCAGACCCTCGAGACGGCGGCCCCCGCCCATCTCGCCTCGGTGCGGCGCCACTTCGTGGACCGCCTCACCCCCGAGGACCTCCGCGCGCTCGAACGCGTCGCGGACAAACTGCGGGACGACGACGACTGACCGGCGACCGGGAGACGCTACGTCCTACGCGGCCGCGGCGAGGTGGGGGAGGGCAAGCCCGAGCCGGCCCGAGGGCCGCGAGCCGTGCCGGTATGCCGATACCGGCGGGCGGACGGGCAGGGCAGTGCAGGACGGGCAGGGCAGCGCAGGGGGCGCAGGGCAGCGCCACCTGGGCCTGGCCGGCCGCCCCGTGCCGCAGTGGACCCGCCTCGGCGCCGCCCCGGTCCGGCTCTTCGGCCGGAACGGCCCCCACCACCGGCCCGTTCCTCGCGGCGGGCCCGGTCTGCTCAGGAGGACTCCCGGACCACCAACTCGGTGGGGAGCGTCACCTGCTGCCGCCGTGCGCCGCCTTCGGCGATCTCGTCGAGCAGGATCCGCGCCATCGTCCGCCCGACCTCCTCCACCGGCTGACGCACCGTCGACAGCGGCGGATTGGTGTGCCGGGCGAGGACGGAGTCCTCGAAACCGACCACCGCGACGTCCTCCGGCACCCGGCGCCCGTGGGCGCGCAGTTCGGCCAGGGCGCCGACGGCCATCAGGTCGGACGCGGCGAAGACCGCGTCCAGCTCCGGCGCCCGTTCAAGAAGCGAACGCATCGCTCGGCGGCCGCCCTCCTCCGAGAAGTCCCCGGGCTCGACCAGCGACTCGTCGGCCTCGCGTCCCGCCAGCTCGTGCGCACGGCGCCAGCCGGCGAGCCGGCTGCGGCCCACGTCCATGTCCAGGTCCCCGGTGATCGTCGCGACGCGCTCGCGGCCGCCGCGCACCAGGTGCTCGACCGCCGCCGTCGCGCCCCCGATGTTGTCCGAGGTGACGTAGCTCAGCCGCTCGTCCTCACCGCGGCGGCCGGCCAGCACGGTGGGCAGGCCCATCTCCTCCAGCATGGCCGCGACCCTCTCCTGGGCCCGCACCGATACCAGCAGCACCCCGTCGACCCGTCGCGTCACGATCGAGGTGGTCAGCTGGTCCCGCTCCAACTGGTCGCGCACCAGCACCAGTTGGAGCTGGGTGCGGGTCTCGGTCAGTGCTCCGCTGACTCCGCGGATCAACGCCGCGAAGAACGGCTCCGACCCCAGCCGGCTCTCCGACTCGGGGATCACCAGGGCCACCGCCTCGGTCCGGCTGGTCACCAGACCCCGGGCGACCGAGTTCGGGACGTAGTTCAGCTCCTTGATCGCCCGCAGCACCCTCTCCCGCGCGTCGGCGCTCACCAGTTCCGACCCGTTGAGGACACGGGAGACCGTCGTCCGCCCCACCCCGGCTCGGGCGGCGACGGTCTTGATCGTGGGCGGACGGCCCTCTGACATGCGGTTCTCCCTCGGTGGCCGCGGCGACGGCCACGGACATGATCGCCGCAATTGTGGCAGACGCGGGGCCGTTCCCGACCCCGGGGGAACGCATGGCCCCGTGAACGGCGTGAAGGGTTCCGGAAACAAGTTGGTTTCACGTTATTGACATGTGCCGCCGTTGGCACGAGTGTTCCATCCGTCGGTGGGAACGTTCCCACCTCGCGTTGGGAACGTTCCCACCCGGTGAAACGGCACGTTCCTCCCGGATCGTCCCACTTGCCGTGGTCCTACAGGACTCGTAACTCCGGTGCGTCAGCGCCGTCGCTTGGAGGAAAAGAAACATGACCACTGTTCACAGGTCCGCGCGGACGAGGGCGGTCGCGCTCGTCGCGGCGGTCAGCGCCGTCTCGCTCCTCGCCGGCTGCAGCGACAGCGAGGAGTCCGTCACCGGCGGCGGCAAGAAGGACGGCAAGGTCGTCATCACCATGGGCATGTACGGGGTGATGGGCTTCAAGGAGACCGGCCTCCTCGAGCAGTACGAGAAGGATAACCCGAACGTCGACATCCAGGCCGAGGTGGCCGGCGACGAGCAGACCTACTACACCGCCCTGCAGACCAAGCTCGCCGCGGGCAAGGGCCTCAAGGACATCCAGGGCATCGAGATCGGCCGTGCCAAGGAGATAGTCGACACCCAGGCCACGAAGTTCGCGGACTTCAAGGGCATGGCGGGCACCGACCACTTCCTCCCCTGGAAGCAGGCCCAGATCACCACCAAGGACGGCAAGGTCCTCGGCCTGGGCACCGACATCGGCCCGATGGCCGTCTGCTACCGCAAGGACCACTTCGAGGCGGCCGGCCTGCCCACCGACCGCGAAGAGGTCGCCAAGCTGTGGGAGGGCGACTGGAAGAAGTTCGTCGAGGTCGGCAAGACCTTCAAGAAGGACTTCAAGGGCGACAAGGTCTCCTACATGGACGCCACCAGCGGCCTGTTCAACGCCATGATCTACGGCAACTCGGAGCAGTTCTACAACGAGCAGGGCGAGCTCATCTACAAGGACAACCCGGTCATCCAGGAGGCGTGGGACCTCGCGGCCGACGCCGCCGAGGCCGGCCTGTCCGCCAAGCTGCGCCAGTTCCAGCCGGGCTGGGACCCGGGCCTGTCCAACGGCACCTTCGCCACCACCGTGTGCCCGGCCTGGATGCTCGGCCACATCGGCGAGAAGGCCGGTGACAAGAACAAGGGCAAGTGGGACGTCGCCAAGGCCCCCAAGGGCGCCAACTGGGGCGGCTCCTTCCTCGGCGTGGTCGAGCAGAGCCCGGTGAAGGAGGAGGCCAAGAAGCTCGTCGCCTGGCTGACCGCGCCGGAGCAGCAGGCCCACATCTTCAAGAAGCAGGGCAGTGTGCCGTCCTCCCAGGTCGCCCTCGACGACCCGGCCGTCAAGGACAGCACCTCCGAGTACTTCAGCAACGCCCCGATCGGCCAGATCTTCGGCGAGGCCGCCCAGGAGATCCCGGACAAGCAGGTCCTCGGCCGTAAGGACGGCACCATCAAGGACACCTTCTCCCAGGGCCTGACCCTGGTGGAGCAGGGGACCGCGCGTGCCAAGGCGTGGGAGACCACCTCGGAGCGCATCGAGAAGGCGGTCGGCTGACCGACGCTCCTCCCGGCCGCCCCGGGCCCGCCGGCCGCACGCCGGCGGGCCCGGAGCCCGGCTCGTACATCTGCTCTCAGGAAGGAAGTCCGGTGGCCACCTCCACCACCAAGGCCCAGACCGGCGAGGGACGCGAAGGTCCTGCCCCCAAGCCCGGCTCCGACGGCGGGCGCCGTCGCGGCGCGCTGCTGCACCGGCTGGACATCAAGGGCGCGCCCTACGCGTTCGTCGCGCCGTTCTTCGTCGTGTTCGCGGCGTTCAGCTTCTACCCGCTCGTGTACACCTCCTGGATCTCGCTGCACCGGGTGGAGCTGGCCACTCTGGACATCATGGAGTGGGTGGCGTTCGACAACTACGTGGCGCTCTGGAGCGACTCGCGGTTCTGGAACGCGCTGGGCAACACCATCACCATCGGCATCATCTCCACCGTGCCGCAGCTGCTGATGGCTCTCGGCCTCGCGCACCTGCTCAACTTCAAGATGCGCGGCTCGCTGTTCTTCCGCGTCGCCTCGCTCGTGCCGTACGCCACCTCGGTCGGCGCCGCGGCCCTGGTGTTCACCATGCTCTTCGAGCGCGACTTCGGCATGATCAACTGGGCGCTCGGGGCGGTCGGCATCGACCCGGTGAACTGGGAGTCCGACAAGTGGCCCGCCCAGCTCGCGATCTCCACGATCGTCATCTGGCGCTGGACCGGCTACAACGCGCTGCTCTACCTGGCCGCCATGCAGGCCATCCCCGCCGAGCGCTACGAGGCCGCCGGCATCGACGGCGCCTCCCGCTGGCAGCAGTTCATCCACGTCACGGTACCCGGGATCCGCTCCACGGTGGTCTTCACCATCGTGCTGTCCACCATCGGCGCGACCCAGCTCTTCGGCGAGCCGCTGATCTTCGGACAGGGCCCCAACGGCATCACCGGCGGCGCGGACAACCAGTACCAGACGCTGGGCCTCCTCCTTTACGAGGAGGGCTGGAAGAACTACCAGATGGGCCGCTCCGCGACCGTCGCCTGGGCGATGTTCCTGCTCCTCATCATCGTCTTCGCGGCCCAGGCACTGATCAAGCGCCTGCGCTCCCGCACGTCCTGACCAGGAGACTCCATGACCACAGAAAGCCTCTCGGTCCGGACGAACGCACCGGCCGGGACCACCAACCCGGTGAAGACCCCCGCCGGCCGCCCCGGCCGCTTCGCGCTGCGCCAGCGCGCCGGCCGCCAGCACCACGCGGGCCCGCTCGCCTACATCCTGCTCGGGATCACCGCGCTCCTGTCGATCTTCCCGCTGTACTGGACCATGGTGGCCGCGTCCACCGACAACACCCGGGTCAGCGAGACCCCGCCGCCGTTCCTGCCCGGCCCCAACCTCTTCAGCAACCTCGCCCGCGCCTGGGACGAGGCGGCGATGGGCAAGGCCATGATCAACAGCCTGATCGTGGCCGGTGTCATCGCGATGTCCACGGTGATGTTCGCGACGCTGGCCGGGTTCGCCTTCGCCAAGCTCCGCTTCAAGGGCCGCAACGTCCTGCTGATGCTGGTCATCGGCACCATGATGGTCCCGCCGCAGCTGGGCGTCGTGCCGCTGTTCATGATGATGGCCGAGCTGGGCTGGTCGCAGCAGCTGCCCGCCGTCATCTTCCCCACCCTGGTGAGCGCGGTCGGCGTGTTCTTCATGCGCCAGTACCTCTCCGAGGCGCTGCCCGACGAACTCGTCGAGGCCGGCCGCATCGACGGCGCCCACTCGCTGCGCATCTTCTGGAGCATCGTGCTCCCCGTCGCACGGCCAGCGATGGCGGTGCTCTTCATGATCACGTTCGTGCACGCCTGGAACGACTTCTTCTGGCCGTTCGTCGTGCTCGACATGACCAACCCCACGGTCCCCGTCGCGCTCACCCAGCTCAGCGCGGGCTACATCCGCGACCAGTCCCTCATCATGGCGGGCGCGCTGCTGGGCACCCTGCCCCTGCTGGTGATGTTCATCGTCTTCGGCCGGCAGATCGTCAGCGGCGTCATGGCGGGCGCCGTCAAGGGCTGAACCGCCGCAGGTCCCCCTCCCCCTCCTTCCTTCGAACGTGAAAAGGAAACACATGGTCACCGCTGATCAGGCCGCCTCCACCCCCGGCGCCGACCTCACCTTCCCCGAGGGCTTCCTCTGGGGATCCGCGACCGCCTCGTACCAGATCGAGGGCGCGGCCGCCGAGGACGGCCGCACGCCGTCCATCTGGGACACCTACTCCCGTACCCCGGGCAAGGTCCGCAACGGCGACACCGGAGACATCGCGACCGACCATTACCACCGCTGGCGCGAGGACGTCGCGCTGATGTCCGAGCTCGGCATCGGCGCCTACCGCTTCTCCCTGGCCTGGCCGCGGATCCAGCCCACCGGGCGGGGCCCCGCCGTGCAGAAGGGCCTCGACTTCTACCGGCGCCTGGTCGACGAGCTGCTGGAGAAGGGGATCCAGCCGGTGGCGACCCTCTACCACTGGGACCTGCCGCAGGAGCTCGAGGACGCCGGCGGCTGGCCGGAGCGCTCCACCGCCGAGCGGTTCGCCGAGTACGCGGCCATGGCCGCGGACGCCCTGGGCGACCGGGTCAAGACCTGGACCACCCTCAACGAGCCCTGGTGCAGCGCCTTCCTCGGCTACGGCTCAGGCGTGCACGCCCCCGGCCGCACCGACCCGGTCGACGCCCTGCGCGCCGCGCACCACCTCAACCTCGGCCACGGCCTGGCGGTGCAGGCGCTGCGCAGCCGGATCCCCGCCGACGCCCAGTGCTCGGTCACGCTCAACATCCACCACGTGCGCCCCCGCACCCAGGACGCCGCCGACGTCGACGCCGCCCGACGCATCGACGCGCTGGCCAACCGCGTGTTCACCGGCCCGATGCTGAACGGCGCCTACCCGGAGGACCTCCTCAAGGACACCGCCCAGCTCACCGACTGGTCCTTCGTCCAGGACGGCGACCTGGCCGAGATCAACCAGCCGCTGGACTTCCTCGGCGTCAACTACTACTCGCCGACGCTCGTCTCCCGCGCCGACGGCAGCGGCACCCACAACTCCGACGGCCACGGCCGCAGCGCCCACAGCCCGTGGCCGGCCGCCGACGAGGTCGCGTTCCACCAGCCGCCCGGCGACACCACCGCCATGGGCTGGGCGATCGACGCCTCCGGCATGTACGAGCTGCTGCGCCGCCTCGGCTCGGACTTCCCCGAGCTGCCGCTGATCATCACGGAGAACGGCGCCGCCTTCGACGACTACGCCGACCCCAACGGCGAGGTCAAGGACCCGGCGCGCATCGCGTACGTCCGCGACCACCTGGCCGCCGTCCACCGCGCGGTCCAGGACGGCACGGACGTGCGGGGCTACTTCCTGTGGTCGCTGCTGGACAACTTCGAGTGGGGCTACGGCTACAGCAAGCGGTTCGGCGCCGTCTACGTCGACTACCCGACCGGCAGGCGCATCCCCAAGGCCAGCGCCCGCTGGTACTCCCAGGTCGCCCGCACCGGCATCGTGCCCGGCGCCTGACGGTCCGGCCACCGACCTGGTGCGGCGTCCCTCAGCCCGCACGGCGCCGCACCGCGGACCCGCCCCCGAACGCCCGCTCTCCCGGGCCCGGGGGCGGGCCTGTTTCTCCGCCCGGCCGACCGGCCGGCACCGCTCACTCCAGCAGGCCGAGCTCCGTGTCCGGCCTGCACTGCGGGCACGGCTGCACACCCTCGGCCAGGGCGCGCAACGCCTGCTCCCGCGCGACCGCCCGGCTGCGCCTGCCGCCGCTCCAGCACCCGCCGACGTGCACGTACACGGGGGAGCTTCCGCCGAGCCCGTGCTCGACCAGCCACTGCGCCTCCGGCTGCCCGTCGCGGTCCGCGCGCCGCCGGACCACCGCCATGCGCTGCTCCTCCTGCACGATCCACCGCCGGGTGCGCTCGAGGTCGCGCAGCTGCACCCTCTCCAGGAAGCGCAGGAGGGCGAGCCGTGAGGGCTCGGCGTCGGACTCGGTCACATATTCGAGTATACGTTCGAACGCCTCGGGCGGTGTCCGGCCACCCCCGGAAACCGCGGGGCGGCCCCTGCCCTCACGCGCCGGACGCCCGGGGCCGCCCCCTCCTAGACTTGCCGGATGCCAGGCAGCAGGCCCGCACCCCTGGGCGGAACCCGGACGCTCACCGACACCTACCGCCGCTTCGCCGTGTCCGACGCGGCCAAGGCCTCACCGCTGTCCGCGCGCGTCGCCCTCGCCCTGGGCGCCTCCGCCCGGGCCCTGCGCGTCGTCGAGACGGCACCCGCGCACCGACGGAGCCCTCGGCTCATCCTCTCCGTCCTGCACGACCTCGCCCTCGCCGGCCGGGCCCCAGGGCTGGTGGCCGCCTACCGGACCGGGGACGCCGAGGCCGCCGCCGCGGCAGCGGTCGACACCCTGCTGGGCATGGCCGACGAGGTCGTGGCCACCGCCGCGCGGCGCCGGGCGCCGGCCGAGGCGACCGGGCGCCACACCGTCCTGCGCCCGGTCGTCGCCGAAGCCGCGCACCGCCTCGCCGCCGACGCGGTCGCACTGATCGACCTGGACTGCGCCGCGGGCTTCAACCTCGACGTCCATCGCGTGGCCGTCACCTACGGCAACGGCCGGACGTTGGGCGACCCCTCGTCGCCCGTGCGCCGCGCCGCCTCGGTCGTGGGTGGCCGGCGCCTGCCGGAGCGAGCCTTCCCCCAGGTCGTCGCACGCCTCGGCCTCGACGCGCACCCCGTCGACGTCACCGACGAGGCCGAGGCCCGGTGGCTGCGCGCCGGCCGGTGGCCGGACCGGCCGGAGGAGATCGCCGCACTCGAGGCGGAGGTCGCCCTGGCGGCCGCGGACCCTCCGAGGCTCCTGGCCGGTGACGTGCTCGACACGCTGCCCGAGGCGTTCACCCGGGTGCCCGCCGGCGCCCTCCCCGTGGTGACCACCACCTGGGCGCTCTCCCGCCTGCGCCGCCAGGACCGCCTGCGCTTCCTGGACCTCCTGCGGGACGCCGCGCGCGGCCGGCCGGTGGCCTGGGTGTCCGCGGAAGGGGTCGGGGTCGCCCCCACGGTCCCCACCCTGGGCGACCGCCCCGCCTCCGGCCACAGCATCCTCGGCCTCGCACTGTTCGACGGACCGGGCGCCCTGACCGCGGCGGTCGGCCGGTGCTGGGCCCGGGGCCGCATGCTGACCTGGCTGGCCGACGACGCCGACTGACGACTCCGCGCCCGGCCCCGTCAGTCCCCTCGGGCCCCGCCCGGGCTTCCTACCAGTTCCGCCCCTCGGGCAGACGGTCCAGCTCAGGGGCGGACAGGTGCAGCACCTCGTAGCGTTCCGTCGCCTCCTCGTCGGCCGCGGACGTCCGCGCCCACAGGACGAAACGCAGCAACCGCCAGTGGTACGGGTCGACGGCCAGCGCGGCGGTGTGCACACCGTCGAGCCGGGACAGGCGGCGCAGCTCCTCGGTCTCCCGCTCGACCAGCGCGGACAGGCCCAGCCCCGTGCCGTCCGGATCGGCGTCCGCGGCCACCGCGGTCAGCCGCCGCGACGCCGCCCGGACCGGAGCGGTACGCGCCGGTCCGGCGTGGCAGGCGATGCCCGTCCAGTGCAGCACCTGGGGCCGGCCGAAGTCGCGCACGATGTTCTGGAAGCCGCCACCGCCGACCAGGAAGCGGGCCATCGCCCCCGGCTCGTTCCACAGGTAGAACGGCGCGTACTGGTTGACCGGGGAGCCGTCGACCCCGCGCTCGCGGATCGCGTAGGCCTTCAGCCCCAGCCCGGCGCGGTCGTCCAGGACGTGACCGCCCCTGGCCACGCGGTCGCGGACGATCCCCATGTCGTAGTCGGCGGGCAGGGTGATCTCGTACTGCTGGGCGTACACGGCGGTGACCTTCCGAAGGGGTGGGCGGGGACCGGCGGGGCCGGTCATGGGCGGACGTGCGCCGCGAGCAGTCCCAGCACACCGTCCACGGCCTGGTCGAACGGCTGCGCCGACGCGGCGGCACGCGCCAGGACGTACCCGCCCTGCAGCACCGCCACCGTCGTCGCGGCCACGGCCCACGGGTCCAGCCCGGCGTCCAGCTCACCCCGCTCACGCCCCTCGGCCAGCACCTGTGCGAGCCGTTCGCGCAGCCAGGCCAGAGTCCGGTCCACCGGCTCCCGCAGCGCGGGGTCCGCCATGACCTCCGGGTCCTGGGTGAGGCGCCCGATCGGACACCCCCTCAGCACGTCCCGCTCACGGCGCAGATAGGCGGTCACGCGCTCCACGGACGTTCCGGTCCCGGACAACTGCTCCTCGGCCCTGGCGCGCGTCTCCTCGGCCGTCCGGCCGATGGCGGCCAGCGCCAACTCCCGCTTTCCGGCGAAGTGGTGGTACATGCTGCCCTGCCCGACACCGGCGCGCTGCTGGATGCCCTTCGGGCTGATGCCGGTGTAACCGCGCTCCCACAGCAGTTCGCGGGTGCTTTCGACGAGACGTTCCGCAGCGTTCACGCGAGCAGTGTACATACCAGTAGGTACAGAACTCTGCCCGTGCTTGACGGAGTTCGGCCTCGCGACCCTGTGCCGGAGGGCTCCGAACACGAAGGAGCCTCACGGCCACGGCCGACACACGAGCCGACGGCGGTGTCGGACCCCGCTCGTACGATCATCCGCATGTCAGACGCCTTTACCGTGCTGTGGACCCACGAACGATGCCGAGCCCTGCGCAAGGCCGGCAAGGTGGGGGAGCGGCCGCCGGTCGCCTTCAGCGGAGCCCACACCTCGCTGCCCGCCTGGTCACGTGCTCGCGCGGGCGACGAGGTGTACGCGCTCCACGTCGACCGGCGCGTCGTCCACGTCGTCACCCGCATGCGCGTGACGGACCGCGAGCGCGGCGCGTGCTGCGGCACCCCGCCCACCGGTTGGCAGGACCAGGCCCACCCCGGTCACCACGACTGGTGGATGCTCGGCGCGGACGGCTGCGGCTCCGAACCGGTGCACGTCGACGCCACACCGGTCCGCTTCGACCTGCCCGTTCCCGGCGACCTCCTGGCGACCCTCACCTGGCGCAACCTCAAGGGGAGGACCCGCCGGCTCAAGCACGTGACCGACGGTCTCCTGGAGAACTCGATCGGCATCCAGGGCTTCTACCGCCTCACCCCCGAATCGGCAGCCGATCTGGCCGCGCTCGTCGGCACCGCCACCTGAGGCGGCCCGCGCGGACGACCCCGCCCACTTCACCCCCACGTCCTGTCCTGGTTCCTGGTGGGAGATCGACCGGCTCCGCACAGCGACTGCCCACCACGATCCGACGCCGCGTCATCTCGGACCGGTGCACGCGTGTCCGTGAACCTCGGCTCCGAGCCCGTTCGCCCTACCGCCGCCCGACACCGAGCACATGGCCGATCGCAGCGACGACGTCCGGAGCCACATGGGTCGGCCGGCAGGAGTCCCCGGCCCACGCCCGGCCGTTCGACACCCACACGCTCGACAGCCCGAGTGCGGCGGCCCCCGCGATGTCGGCACGGGCCGAGTCGCCGATCACCCACGCGCCCGGCAGGGACGCTCCGACGGCCTCCGCGGCCGCCCGGAAGATCGCCGGGTCGGGCTTCGCGCAGCCCACCGTCTCGGACACCACCCAGCCGTGCACCAGCCGGTCGATACCGGTGCGGCGCATCTTGGCCTCCTGCTGCGCCGTGCGCCCGTTCGTCACGACCACACAGGTCCAGCCCTCGTCGACGGCCCGCGTCAGCGCCTCCCGGACGCCGGCGGTCAGCACCACCCGGTCGGCCGCACCCCGGTCCACCAGGGCGTGCACCGCCGCGGAGGACGCCCGCCCCCGGTACCGGTCGAGAAGGGCCGCCGCCACGTCACGGAGCGTGGCGTAGCCGCCCGCGTCGAGCGCCATCGCCCACGCCAGATCGTCCGCGGGCAGACGCTGCTCCGCCAGGAACGCCGCGACGGCCGCACGGAACGCGGCGTCACGGTCGATCAAGGTGTTGTCGAGATCGATCATCAGCAGGCCTGCTCCGGCCACGACATGCCGCGTCATCGGCGAGTCCCTTCCGTCGTCCCCGCGCCACCGGCGCCCGTCGACTCGATCCCGGCGAGCACGTACGCCACCAGGGCGGGCACCCGCGCGCGCAGTTCCGCGTCCCAGGTCTCCTCGTCGTATCCGCAGTGGAGGTAGAGGTGCCTGGCATGCCCCAGGACCGGGCGGAGCGCCGGCGGCAGGCGCCTCAGCACCCAGTCGGCCGCGGCGTCCTTGCGCCCGACGCGGCCGGTCGCGAGCGTGTACCAGACACGGGCCAGGGTCAGCAGGACGTTGCGGGTGTCCTCCTCGACGCCGTCGAGCAGACCGGGCACCCCCTCGAGACACGCCCGCACGACGTCCGCGTACGGGACCTCGTCCAGAACCCGGGCCGGTGCCGGACCGGCGAGCGGACGGTCACCGGCCAGCACCATCCCGACCGTCAGCGCCAGGTCGGGCATGCGCTGCGGCCGTGGCACCAGCCCGGCCTCGTACGTGTCCCTCAGCCACTCGCCGTAGAGGAAGTCGCCCTCCGGCGCGTACCGCCACGGCCGCAGCTGCGAACGGACGACCACGGTGACCTCGAGCGGGCGGAGCCCGTGGCGGGAACCGGAGACCGGCAGCAACCCGGCGAGCAGGGCCCGCTGTCGCCCCTCGTCCATGCCCCCGCGGGTGACGAGCAGCACGTCGACGTCACTGGCCGGCCGCCACCCACCGAGCACGGCGGACCCGTGCAGGTAGGCGCCGACGAGATCGTCCCCCAGTACCGCCTCGGCGAGGCGCACGACTTCCCGCGTCTGGTCCACCCCACGAGCATCGCCGCCGAAACTCCTCGGCGCACGGCCTTTTCCGCGGCCCCGGCCCTCCGGGGCCGGGGGAGCCCCGGGTGACCGTCAGCCGGAGAACTCCACCGACAGGTGCTCCGACAGCGCGCCCAGGAAGTCCGCCGCGTCGAAGATCTCGCCGGCCGAGGCCACCCCCTTGGTGCGGACGCGGCCCGAGAGGATGCGCTCGACCGCCTCGACGGCCAGCGGGGCGGTCACGGCGTAGATGTCCCGTCCCCGCGCCACCGCGCGGCGTTCGGCCCCGTCCCTGCGCACGACCACGTCGACCAGGAACGTCTGCGCCGAGCGGCCCCGCTCGTCGGAGGGCGAGGCGACGGGGGAGGGGGTGTCGGGGGAGGCGATGTCACGGGCGGCCTCGACGGTCATGTACGTGCGGACCTCGGGCACCCGCAGGTGGCTCGGCACGGTGACGATGTCGGCCATCGAGAACTCGCCGATGACGGCACGCCGCCCCATCGGCTCCGGGAAGCTCCAGGTCGTCGTGGGCGCCGCGTCGTCCCGGTACTCCAGGCGACCGGCGGAGTAGCGGACCCGGCGGCCGTCACGACGGCGGCGGGACACGGCGCCCGCGGCACGGGTGCCGGCCGTCGGGTGCCAGTGGTCCAGGCCGTACGCGATGTCCACCTCGTCGGCGGACGTCCAGTCCCCGAGCGCCGCGGTCACCAGCAGGTCGCCGAGTCCGCCGTAGAAGGCCATCGCGGGCACGACCACCGCGCCGGCCTCACGGGCACGCTCCGCGAACCGGTCGAACGTGTCGGCGTTGGCCTCGATCTCGGCCGCCACGTCCACGTAGGGGATGCCCGCCCGCAACGCCGCCTCGACGACGGGCGCCGCCGTGTCGGCGAACGGGCCCGCGCAGTTCACGACGGCCGCCGTGCCGGCGAGCGCGCGGTCCAGGGAGGCGGCGTCGCCGGCGTCCGCCGGACGGGCCTCCAGACCACCCGCCGAGGCGGCGAACTCCTCGAGGCTCGCGGCGTTCCGCCCGCTGAGCACGGGGATGAAGCCACGGGCCGCCAACTCGGCCACCACGAACCGGCCGGTGTCTCCGTACGCCCCGAACACCGCTACCTGGCGCATGACTTCTCCTTCGTCACCGGGCGGAGAGCCGAAGTCCCTCCGTCTGACCCGTCGCCCCCATCCTGGAGGGAGAGTTCACGTGATCGTGAGTGTCCGGAACGACATGACGCATACACTTCCGGACATGGACCACATCGTGGCGGTGGCCGTCACCGACGGCATGCTGAACTTCGAACTCGCCCTCGCGCTCGAGGTGTTCGGCAGCCCGCCCGACGCCGTGAAGGGGCCCTGGTACGAGCTGGTCGTCTGCGCGCCGCGGCCCGTGGGCAGCGGCAGGTTCCTCCTGGAACCGGACCATGGCCTCGAGAGGCTGCCGGACGCCGACACCGTGGTCGTGCCGGGCTGGGCCGACATCGACCAGCCGCCGTCCCCCGAACTCCTGACCGCGCTACGTGCCGCCCACGAGGCGGGCGCCCGCGTCGTGTCCCTGTGCACCGGGGCGTTCGTGCTGGCGGCCGCAGGCCTCCTGGACGGCCGCCGCGCCACCACGCACTGGGCGCACACCGCGGACCTCAAGGCCCGCCACCCCGGAGTGGACGTCGACCCCGACGTCCTCTACGTGGACGACGGCCGCGTGCTGACCTCCGCGGGCAAGGCCGCCGCGATGGACCTGTGCCTGCACCTGGTCCGCCAGGACCGCGGTTCCGCCGTCGCCAACGCGGTCGCCCGCCGGCTGGTGGTCCCGCCCCACCGCGACGGCGGCCAGGCGCAGTTCGTCACCACGCCGGTGCCCGCCCCCGCCAACCATCCGCTCGCCGAGCTCCTGCCCTGGGCCATGCAGCGGCTCGACCAGCCGATCACCGTGGAGGACCTCGCCCGCCGCGCCGGCATGAGCTCCCGCCACCTCACCCGCCACTTCCGTTCGGTCAGCGGCACCACCCCCCTGCGGTGGCTGCTCACCCAGCGCATCCGCCGCGCCCAGGAGCTCCTGGAGACCACCGACGACGGCATCGACGCCATCGCCACCGCCACCGGCATGGGCACCGCCACCACACTGCGCCGCCACTTCCACCGCACGGTGGGCGTGCCCCCGGACACCTACCGCCGCACCTTCCGCGCCCGGGCCGGCTGAACGGGCCGCTCGCACGCAATCACGTTCCGTGCCGTCGACTCGCCAAGTGAGGCGACGGATGACGCCCGGACCGACAGTCAGCGGGGGCAGTATCCGAAGTTCATGACGTAGGTGCCTGCGCCACTTCGACCGGCGCCCGCCTTGTCGGCGGCGTCCGGCCACGTTGCTACGCCGTAGTTGTTCCAATGGGTGCCGAGAATGATGTCTCGGTGTGTGGGGCTGTTCATCCACCAGTTGACGGCGGCCCGCGGCGTGCCTTGGCCACCCCAGCCGGTGTAGGCGATCTCCCCGGTGGACGGGGTGCGACCGGGACAGTACCCGGCGTCCTTGATGCGGCTGTTGACGGTCGACCCGGTCTGCGGGTTGGTGTGCGGGTCCTTGCCAGGTCCCCACCACTTCAGCGTGACAGCCGCCTCGACGTGACGCTGTGCCGCCAGTGGAAGCGGCTGGGGAGGCTGCCCTCTGAGACTGACCGTGTGCGGGATGGGTGGCAACCCGCGCTTGGCGCGCTCCTGCTGTATGAGGCAGACGGTCGCCAAGTCAGCGGCGGCGGAGGCACGCCTGGGTGCCTCGTCCGCGTATCTGAGCCAGAAGCAGGGCGCGGCGTCGGCTGGTGGAGCGGTGGTGGCCTGGAGGAGAGTGGCTGACAGGAACCCCGTCGCGAGGAGCGCCCATACGGACCGGGCGCGCGGCGCAGGAAACATCATCGACCTCACTAGGCCCTCCTTATGGGAGTACCTCGGTCTGCCGCCCCAGCCGGCCACCACTTGCATGCGTGGGCGGCACAGGGCGCTACTTCGTATCCAGTCTGTGTCTGCTGTCACCGAGTCGCCACCGGGGGAGGACGACCCCTGTAGTCGCAGGCCGGCGCCGCGTGCAGTCGGCGTCGGGCGGCCCGTGCGACCGCCCCACCCCACCCGTCGAACCAACCCGTCCCGCCCCGCACCCGCCACCCCCGACCCCCGGCTTCCGTACCCTGATCCCATGCCGACCGCGCCCGAGCCCGCCGCCGACCACCACGCCTGGGCGACCCAGGACGCCCGCGCGGCCGTCGACGACTTCCTCGACGCGCTGCGCCGCGCCGGGTACGCCCCCGCGACGCGGCGGCTGCGCGCCACCCTGCTGGGCGAGTTCCTCGACCACGCCCTCGACGGGGCGGGGGCCGTCTCCCTCACCGCGGGACAACTCCTGGACCCCGAGCGGGCGTCGGCGTGGCTGGAGGCCGCCGCCGCGGGGGAGACCCGCCGACGCAACACCCTGCGCGGACCGGACGCCCGGGCGTCGGAGGAGTCGCAACGGGCCCGCGCCCAGAGCTACAACTCCCTCGCCGCCCACCTGGGAGCCCCGCACCGCCTCGAAGCGGCCCCCCAGGGCATCGGCGAACACCTCACCCCCACGGAGGCGGACCGGCTCCTGCACACCCTCGCCGTCAAGCGCCCCTCCGGAGCCAACGCGGCCACCAGCATCCGCACCGCGGCGGTGGCCGCCCTCGTCGCCGGCACCGGACGCACCGTCCCGGAACTGCACAGGCTGCGCACCGACGACATCGACCTCCAGCGGCGCCTCGTGCACCTCGACACCGGCCCCGAGCCCCTGGACGCCCGCGCGACCGAGATCCTCGGCCGCTGGCTCGACGTCCGCGGCCACATCACCGACCGCCTGGAGGGCAGCGACCCGGGCCACCTCTGGATCCCCACCAAGCCGGGACGCCCTCGCGACGGCGCCCGCGCCCTCAAACCCGGCATCACCCGCGCCGCCGTCCGCACGCTCCACGCCGCCCACCGCAACCTGGTCCTGCAGCTCCTCGGCCGTCCCGTGCGGCCGGGCGCGCTCCTTCCGAAGGACTGACCCGGACCTTTCGAAGGACTGACCCGGATCGGCTCCAGCCCCTCCCTCCCGTACCGGACCACCGGCTACCGTGCACGAATGAACCACGCACTGCCTGCCGACGTGACCGAAGCGCTGGACGCCGTCCTCGGCCCCGACAACGCCGTCCACGCCGCCTTACGCGCCCAGATACCGCACCTGACCGTCCGCACCCGCTGCACCTGCGGATGCGGCAGCGCCTACTTCCAGCTCGACACCGAGACGGTGGAACGCGCCCCCACCGGCCCCGGCACGGCGATCGCTGCCGAGGCACGGTTCGTCATGGAGGACGGCACCTGCCCCGGCGAGGTCCTGGTGTTCGTCCAGGACGGCCATCTCTCGTGGCTCGAGGTCTGCACCTGGAGCGACGACACGGAGGTGTCGCTCGCCACCACCCTCCACCGCCTGCGTCCCGTCCGCTGACCGGCCTGCTACCGAGCGTCGCCGCGCCACGCGACGGCCGTCAACGCCGCGGCGTCCGGCAGGCGGCCTCAACCCCCGGGCGCCCCCTGAGGCGCTCCCCGGCGCCATGCCGACCCGCCGGGTCCGCCCGTCCCCGGCCGGCACGCGCAGAACCTCCGCTCCCGGCGCCGCCACGGCGGCGACCCGTCGCTGGAACCAGTCCGAAGCCTCCGGCACGGCCTCCCGCCCCCACGGCCGGCCGAGAATCATGGCACGCAGGAGCCGCCACTCCTCCACCCGCCGGGACACCGGCAGGGTCAGGAAGGCGTCCCCTCCCACCGCCTCCGCCAGCGCCTCCGCCCAGGAGCGGAACCCCGGCTCGGCGAGCAGCGCGGCCGCCCGCCGGTCCGGATGCTCCAGCACCGCCGGCCGTGCCATCACCTGGTCCGGATCGGACAGCACCCGCAGGACGAGCGCGAGCTCGTCCGCCTCGCCCACTCGCGCGAGCGCGGCACGGTACTCGGCGAACCGCCGATGTCCACCCGGCTCACCCAGCCCGCCCGGCGGCGCATCCTGCCCGCCCGGCTCCCCGGGGCCGCCGTGCCCGGTCGCCCCGCCCGCACTCACGCGGACAAAGCCTGGTCCTGGCCGTCGGTCTCCGGCGCCGCGGCCGCCGCCAGCGCGTCCATGGACAGGTCCAGCGCCGCGGCCAGAGCGGCGATGGTGAAGAAGGCCGGCGTCGGCGCCCTTCCGGTCTCGATCTTCCGCAGGGTCTCCGCCGAGACGCCCGCCGCTGCCGCCACGTCGGCCATGCTCCGGTCGCCGCGAGCCCGGCGCAGCAGCGCACCGAACCGCTCGCCGCGTTCACGTTCCCAAGGGGTCAGAGGAGTTCGCACCATGACCGTGATACTAATACCGGTATAAGTATTGGGTCGAGGCGGAAGCCTCCGAAGTGGGGAGTCACCACACATGGTGGAGATCAAGACCGACGCGGCGCTCGACGCGATGAGGGAGGCGGGGCGCGTGGTGGGACAGGCCCTGGCCGCGGTCCGCGAGGCGGCCGCCGTGGGGGTGTCCCTGCGGGAACTGGACGAGGCGGCCCGGGAGGTCCTGGAGAAGGCCGGAGCCACCTCCCCGTTCCTGGGGTACCGGCCCTCGTTCGCCCCGGTCCCCTTCCCCGCCGTCATCTGCACCTCGGTCAACGACGCCGTCGTCCACGGCATCCCCACCGGCTACCGTCTGGCCGACGGCGACCTGGTGAGTGTCGACTGCGGCGCCCGCCTGGACGGCTGGACCGGCGACGCCGCGATCACCTTCACCGTCGGAACGCCGCGCCCGGCCGACGTCGCCCTGATCGACGCCACCAGCCGGGCCCTGGACGCGGGCATCGCCGCCGCACGGGTGGGCGGCCGGATGGGTGACATCTCCCACGCCATCGGCTCCGTCGCCCGCGAGGCCGGCTGCGGCATGCCCGCCGACTTCGGCGGCCACGGCATCGGCCGCCAGATGCACGAGGACCCCCACGTCCCCAACCGGGGCCGCCCCGGCCGCGGTTACCCGCTCCGCCACGGCCTCGTCCTCGCCATCGAACCCATGCTCATGGCCGGCGGGCACGACGCCTACCACACCGACCCCGACGGCTGGACCCTCCGCACCACCGACGGCAGCCGTGCCGCTCACATCGAGCACACGGTCGCCATCACCGACCAGGGCCCCCGCATCCTCACGCTGCCCTGACCGCGGGACGCCCCTGCACGGCCCGCGCAGCCCGCTGAGCCAGGGCCGGCTCCCTGCACCCTTTCGCGCCCGCCCTCGAAACTTGCGAGATCCGCCGAAAGCCCACCGCCCGGCCGGCCGCCGCAAGATGCCGTACGCCCACCCCCCTTGCCTCCGCGGAACTCCTCACGCATCCACGACCTGCACCTATCGCACACACGCAACTGCCCCTCAACGCAGTTACTTTCGCAATACTCGTCGAAACTGTTGACACACCGCACGGACCGTCATGAAACTCGGCGTTCTGCAAGGCCGTCTGGGCGCCCCACGACCGCCCAGCTCCCCGCCAGCTTTCAGCAGGAGGAGACGTGCTGCACGAGAAGACCCCCGTCCGGGGTCCGAGCCGCAGAGGCTTCATCGGCGGCACGGGCGCCTTGGTCGCCGCCACCTCAGGGCTGGTCCTCCCGTCACCGGCGCAGGCCGGCACGACGGTCACGGCCAACCGGACCGGCACGGACGGCGGGTACTTCTACTCCTTCTGGACCGACGCCCCCGACACCGTCTCGTTGACCTTGCAACCGGGCGGCGCCTACACCACCACCTGGCGCGACACCGGCAACTTCGTGGCGGGCAAGGGGTGGAGCAACGGCAGCCGCCGCACGGTGCGCTACTCCGGAAGCTTCTCGCCGTCGGGCAACGCCTACCTGTGCCTGTACGGGTGGACCGCGAATCCGTTGGTCGAGTACTACGTCGTCGACAACTGGGGCGCCTACCGCCCCACCGGCTCCTACCGGGGCACCGTCACCAGCGACGGCGGCACCTACGACATCTACCGGACGACCCGGTACAACGCCCCCTCCGTGGAGGGCACGAAGACCTTCAGCCAGTTCTGGAGCGTGCGGCAGCGGAAGCGCACCGGCGGCGCCATCACCACGGGCAACCACTTCGACGCCTGGTCCCGCGTCGGCATGGAACTCGGCGAGTTCAGCCACTACATGGTCATGGCTACCGAGGGCTACCAGAGCTCCGGCACCTCCAGCCTCACGGTCGGCTGAAAGCCCCGAAAGCGGCACCAGGCCTCGGCGCGCAGCGGCATGATCGCCCGCGACGCGAGCGAGAGGACACGCATGCGCAGGTTCGGCACGGGCCGCACCGTGGTCCGCCGGGACGTGCACCGCTCCGGCCGCGTACGGAGCGAGCACGCGCTGCCCGTCATCGAGGAGGACCGCTCGGCCCGGCCGGCCGCGCCCGAGAGGCACGAGCAGTGATCGCACGTCTTCCGCTCGAGGAACAACTCGTCGCCCTGCGGTCCACGCTGTCCCGCAACGAGGTCCTGATGGACGTGCTGCACCGCTCGCCCCGACTGCGGCTGCCCGGCTGGTACCTGACGGCCGGCTGTCTCTTCCAGACCGTCTGGAACGTGGTCACCGGCAGACCCCCCGCCGACGGCATCAAGGACTACGACCTCTTCTACTTCGACGACCACGACCTCTCCTGGGAGGCGGAGGACGCGGTCATCAGGAGGGGCGAGGACGTCTTCGCGGGTCTGCCCGCCGAGGTCGAGATCCGCAACGAGGCCCGCGTGCACCTCTGGTACGAGGCGAAGTTCGGTGTCCCGTGTGCGCCCTACACCTCCACCGAGGCCGCGATCGACAGCTTTGCCGCCACCACCTGCTGCCTGGGCGTGCGTCTCGACCCGGCAGGGCGGTGGCGCGTGTACGCGCCGCATGGTCTCGCCGACGTCTTCAACCTCGTCGTGCGCCCCAACCCGGTGCTCGCGCCGCGCGAGGTCTACGAGACCAAGACGTCCCGCTGGCGCCGGCAATGGCCCGAACTCACCGTGCTGGACTGGCCCGTCCCGCGGTGACGAGTCGGCCGTCCGGGACGGTGTGACTACTCGGCCGGGGATCGTGGACGACGACCTGTGGGTGCCGGCTCCGACACCGGCTGCCACTCCCGCCTGAGCAGCCCGAAGACCCACGAGTCGGAGACCTCGCCGTTGACGACGCAGTCCTCCCGCAACGTCCCCTCGCGCACGAAGCCGAGCTTCTCCAGCACTCGGGCCGAAGCCACGTTCCGCGTATCGGTCTCCGCCTGGACGCGGTTGAGGTCCAGCGTGGTGAACGCCCACCGCAGCAGGGCGCGCGCGGCCTCGGTCGCGTAGCCGTGGCCCCACGCGGCCTCGCCGTAGCAGTAGCCGAGCGACGCGCTGCGGTACTCCGGGTTCCACCCGGCCAGGGTGCACCAGCCGATGAACGCCCCGTCCGCAGCCCGCTCCACGGCCAGCCGCGCCCCGGTGCCCTCCTGCTCCATCCGCCGGCACACCTCGAGGAACCGGTCGGCGCGTGCGCGGTCGCTCCACGGCGGTGAGTCCCAGTAACGCAGCACATGGGCGTTGCTGTGCAGCGCGAAGAGGTCGTCCGCATCCGTGTCCACGAAGGCACGCATGTGAAGGCGATCGGTCCGCAACGCCGGGGTGGGCAGCGACGCTCCCATACGGCCTCCCTGATCGGTGACCGGCCCATCAGACAACCACCCCGCACCGCTCGCAACGGGATTTCCCGGCGGGACGGCGGAACGGGTCTCCAGTCGCTCCTCCGGCGACACCGGAACCCCGCAGGTGTGTGCCCTCCCGCCGGATCGCAACGGAACAACGTTTCGTTGGTCGGTGGTAGGTTGTGCCGCATGTCTTCCGATGTTCGGGACGCTGCCCGCAGGCGGCTGTCCGCCCTGACCGCGCCCGCGGATATGCCGGACGGTGACGCTGCGGCGGTCCGGCTCGCGGAGGACTCCGCCTTGATAGGGCGTTTCCTCGCGGCGGTCGGCACCGGTGCGGATGGTGAGGACGTCGCCGACGGTGCGGGCGGCTCGGGTCGAGCGGCTGTCGAGGACAACGGGGCGGCGCTGAGTCTGCTGGAGGGTATGCGGGCGGCACTGGACGAGGTGGAGGCGCAGGTGGTCATGGAGGCGCGTCGCCGCGGTCTGGACTGGCGGCAGATCGCCCGCCATCGGGGTCTGAACTCCTCCCAGGCGGCCTCTCAGCGCCATCAGCGGCTGGTGACGCGGCTGGAAGAGATCCGCCAGGGCGTCAGGTAAGGGAGAAGTCCGGTGACGCATCAGCAGCCAGAGCTCTTCGCTGCCGTCGATTCGCTGCTCGCCGCGGTCGACGACGGCCGTCTGCTGCCGGCTCCGGCCGAGCGGAGGCGGCTGCGTGAGGCAGCCGGACTGAGTGAGGCAGCCGTCGCCCAGGCCCTGGGTGCGCGGGTGGCGAGTCTCCAGGCATGGGAGGCAGGCCGCTCGGAGCCCAAGGGCGAGCGCCTGGAGGGCTACCGCCGGCTGCTCGACGGGCTGGCCGCCCGCCATCCCGCCCCCGGCAGCCCGGCGACGCCCGCCCCTGGCAGCACCCCGCCTCCCGCTTCGGGTGCCGTAATGCCTCCCGCTCCCGGCACCGGTGCGCCTTCCGCTCCCGGCACCGGTGCGCCTCCGAACCCCGGTGCCGCCGAGGCTCCTGCCCCCAGCGACTCCCCAACTCCCGTCGCCCCCGCTGCCCCGCCTGCCACGCCCCGCCCGTCGACCCGCCCCGCCCAGCCGACGGCGCCCCGCCGCCCCGCCGCGCGGAAGCCCGCCACGGCCGGGGCGACGCGCCCGGCGCCGGCCGGGAGGACTCCGGCAGCTGCGGGCACGCGCAAAGCGACCCCCGCCCTCCCGGCGGCAGCGGACGACCCCCGGTTCGTCAATGGCCCCCTCGCGGTCGTCGACGCCGACCCGAACGGCACGGTGCTGGCGTACTGCACCGGCGGCCTCGTCCTCGACGTGCCCGCCACCACCCTCCCCGCCCTGGTGGAGTGGACGCTCAACGAGGCCGGGCTGGGCCAGCCGAGGCTCTCCGGGCCGGGCAAGGACGCCGACCCGCTCCTCGTCCTGACCGGGACCGCCCTCGAGCGCTACGGCCTGCCCACGGCCCTCACCGAGGCCGAGCGGCTCGCCGGACGCCTCCTTGAGAGCCACAAGGCCGTCAAGCAGCTCGCACGTGCCCAGTGGCAGCTCACCAAGCGCGGCCTGGGCCCGTGGGCGCGGATCTACCGCCCCGCCCAGGGCGCCGAGCGCTCCTGCGTCCAGCTGTGCATCCCGGCGTGGCACGCCCTGGACACCCGGCACTGGGGAGAGGCCGGCGACCTCCCCCCGGCCGACCTCGCCCGCGTCCTGGGCGTCTACGCCTCCCGCGTGATGACGCCGCGCGGCTCCACCGCCGTGACCGGCCTGGAACTGATGACCGCCCTGCACCCGCCGACCCGCGCCTCCGCACCCGACGCCGACGGCAGGCGGCACTCCGAGCACAACCCCGGCTCCCTGGGCAGCCACCCCGTCGACCCCGCGCCGTGCGAGGCCCCGGACGGCCATCCCGTCCTGGCCGGCCTCCCGCGCTTCCACATCCGCGGACCGGAGCAGAAGCTGTTCGAGGAGGCCTACGACTGGGCCCGCCCGATGACGGACGACGAGTGCACCCTGCGGCACCTGGTCGGCATCGACGTCAACATGGCCTTCGCCGCCGGCGCCAACGGCCTGACCGTCGGCCTCGCGGCACCCGTCCACGTCACACGCCCCGAGTTCGACCCCAAGCTGCCCGGCAGCTGGCTGGTGGACCTCTCCCACGTCGACCTGTCACGGGTCAAGGTGGGCAAGCAGTGGGCGCACCTTGACGCCGCGCTGCTGCCCTCCCCGTTCACCCCCAAGGGCGAACGACCGGACGGGCCGGCCTGGTACGCCACCCCCACCGTCGCGTACGCCGTCGAACTCGGCTACGACGTACAGCCGCTGGAAGCCTACGTACGCCCGGAAAGCGGCCGCTACCTGGACGGCTGGTACCAGCGACTGCGCGACGCCTACCTCACCACGATGGCCGACCTCGGCGTCCACCCCGACATGCCCCCGGCCGACTTCCTCACCGCGATGCGTTACCACAAGGAACGCGACCCGCACCTGGCGATCGTCGTCTCCGCGATCAAGGCCACCGTCAAGGGCGGCCTCGGCAAACTGCGCGAGCGTCCGCGCGGGGAGGGCTGGCGACCGGGCCTGCCGTGGCGTGCCCTGTCCCGGCCGACCTGGCGGCCCGACATCCGCGCGGCCGTCATCTCCCGCACCCGCGTCAACCTCCACCGCAAGATCGTCAAACACGCGGCGTTCACCGGCCAGTACCCCGTCGCGATCCTCTCCGACTGCGTCGTCTACGCCGCCGCGGGCCCCTCGCCGCTCGACTTCCTGCCCTACCGCGACGGCAAGCCGCTGCCCGGCGGCTTCAAACTCGGCGTCAACCCCGGCCTGGTCAAGCACGAGGGCACCCAGAGCGTGCTGTGGGGTGAGGAGGTCCGCGAACGGTTCGACGCCCCGGAGCTCAACCTCGCCCGCTACATCAAGGACGGCAGTGTCACCGATGCCGACAACGGCGAGTAGGGGAGAGGACAGGCGATGAGCATGTTCGCGGACGGCCTGGACGCCGCCGTCGAGAGGGCGTTCACCCGCCCGGCGCCCAAGAGGGCGGGCACGCAGATGCGCTACCTGGTCAAACAGCTCGGCGGCACCAAACCGGTCGCCCGGCTGCTGCGCGTCTCCCAGCGCACCGTGGAACGGTACGTGAAGAACCAGATCAGAACGCCACGCCCCGACCTCGCCGCGCGCCTGGAACGCGAGGTGAGGAAGCGCTGGCAGCCACAGGTCCGGGCCAGGGCCAGGGCCAGGGCCGCCACCACCGACGGCATCGTCATCGACACCCGCGCCCGCCTCGGCTACACCGCACCGATCGGATCGACCGACCAGGACCGCATCCGGCACCTGACCGTCGCCCTGCCGCCGCAGCACGCCGCCCGCCTCTTCGACGCCCACGAAGCCGGCGCCGGCGACCAGCGGCTCCAGCAGATCGCCGCCGAAGCCCTCAGGGAGGTGTACTTCCAGGACGGCGGCCGCCGCGCCGGCAGCCTGGAGGAGGTCCGCTTCACCGACGTCGAGCACCTGGAGTTCGAGCTCTAGCGGCCACCGCTGCCGCTGAGCACCGGCGAGGTGGCCCCCGCCGACACCTCGTGAGGGCTCGGCCGCCGCCGGCACCCGTCAGGGCTCGGGCCGCCGGCCCCGCCCCGGCCCGGGGCGGCACCGACGGCAGCCCTCAAGGGTCAGCGGTTGGTCCACAGGTTCCAGAAGAAGGTGCCCTCGGCGCACTGGTAGCGGTCCCAGTGCCCGCGCTCGACGCCCTGCTGGCCCGCCGTCTGGCAACCGCCCAGGGTGACGTACTTGCCGCGGTGGACGTCCAGGCCGTCGGCCGCCGGCGCGGCGGCCGCACCGCGGGGCGCGGCGACAGCGGGCGCCGCCGAGGCCGCACCGAGCGCCACCGCGGTGATCGTCGCGAAGGTCGTGAGTCCCGTGCGAATACGCATGGTGATGTCCTTTCGGAGGAGGGTTCGAGCCGGCCGACGCTCACCCTCGGGGGTGATCCGCCGGACCGGTACGCCGAGTTTGCGCAGGCAGGAGCGCTTTCGCCACCGGATCCCGCTTGATTCGCAGATGTCGGGACAAATAGTGTCCTGACCTGCTGGGACGTCCTCGTCCCGGGAGGCGGGACGGCCGCGCGGGACGCGTCGTCCCGCTGCCCCGCTCGGCAGAAAGGGCCTTCGATGACCGGTTCGCGGCCGGAGCGCGACGAGGCGGTGCGGAAGCTGGCGAACGCTCTGCGCGGTCTCCAGCGCACGTCGGGGTGCACGCTGCGCAGCCTGGAGGCCCAGGTCCGCATCAGTGATTCGTCGCTCTCCCGCTACCTCCGCGGCGAGAGCGTGCCGGTCTGGCCCGTCGTGCGGGATCTCTGCCGGGCGATGGGGGCCGACCCGGCCGAGTACCGCGCCCTGTGGGAGGCCGCCGACCGCGCCCGCCGTGGCGAGGAGGACGAACACCGCACCGTCGACGACGACGGACCCTCACCGCACCGCGCCACCGTGCCGGACCGAGGCCCCTCGCAACACCGCGCCACCACGCCGGACCGCGGCCCGGCGTGGTGGCGCCGGCCGGGCGGAGGGCTGACCCGCGGTGGGGTCGCCGCGGTGGCCGCGGCGGCGACCGTGGCCGGAAGTCTCGCGACCTGGACGCTGGCGGCCGTGCTGCTCCCCCTGGGCGGGCACGGCGCACAAGAGGCGCAGGGCGCTGCGGGCAGGGCGGACGCGCGGGGCGAGGCCGGTGTCGTCGTCCACAACGCGGAGCAGGCGTGCCGCGAGCCGCGCACGCACGACTGCGCGCTCGCCCTGGCCTACGACCCCTACCGCCCGTACGTCAGATCCAACGCCGCCGGCCGCGTCTGGCACCACGACCTGCTCCGGGCGAGCTGCACGGTCGCCGACGGCGTCACCGTCACCGACGAGAACGGAAAGCACAGCAGCATCTGGATCCAGGTCACCCGCGGCGGCGAACAGGTGTGGCTCCCCGGAATCCGCGTCGTGCCCGACGAACTGAACCAGCTCACCCGGCTCCTGCCCCGCTGCGCCCCCTGAGGCGACGCCGGTCTACCGGCCCGGCTCCTTGCCGGGCTCCCCGCCGAACCGGTCGGCGGCCAGCTCCTGGTTGAGGGTGTGCAGGAAGTCCGCCACCGTGGCGAGCTGCGCGGGCGTGAACTGCTCCATCGCCGCCTCGGTGCTGCGCGCCAGCGGGCTGAAGTACTGGCGGGCCAGCGCGCGGGCCGCCGGCTTGTACTCCAGGTGCACGACCCTGCGGTCGGCGCTGTCCCGCGTCCGGCCGATGTGACCGGCCCGCTCCAGCCGGTCGATGCAGGCGGTGACCGCACCGGAGGTCAGGCTCAGGCGCTCGGCCAGCCGCGAGGGCGTCATCGGGCGGCCCTCCGTGACGGCGGAGTCCATGACGGCAGCCAGCGCGTGGACGTCGGTGGAATGCAGACCGTGACTCTGCGCGAAGGAGTGCGCACGCCGATTGGTCTCGCTGGTCAGCGTCCGCAGCAGGACGGCGAAGGCCTGCAGGTCGTGCGCGGTGTCGTTCCGGCTCTCCGGACTGGTCCGTTCCATGCCCCCATTCTAAGATCTCTCGATTGTTGAGATACTTTCTCTTTGAGATATGTTGACCTTCGTCATCCGCTCCACGTCCGTTGGGAAGTGCATGAACACCCTGCGTCGACCAGTCCGCTGGCTGGTCCCTCTCGTCCTCGTCGTCGTCTGGCTCGGCCTCGGGGGAGCCTTCGGCTCCTACGCGGGCAAGCTCGGGGAGGTCGCCACCAACGACCAGGCGGCGTTCCTGCCGCAGAACGCCCAGTCCACCAAGGTCATCGAGGAGCAGAAGGCCTTCAACCAGGAGGAGACGCTCCCGGCGGTCGTCGTGTGGACCGCCGAGGGCGGCGGCCCGGTGGACGAGGCCCAGCAGAAGGCCGCCACCGGGCAGCTCGCCTCACTCGCCGACGCCGACGGAGTGGCCGGCACCCCCTCACCCGCGCTCCGCTCCGAGGACGGGGAGGCCCTCCAGGGCGTCGTTCCGCTGAGCCCCGACCTGGGGGACCGGCTCGCCGAGGTGCTGGACGACGTGAAGGCGGCCGCCGCCGAGGTGCCGGGCACCCGCGCGCAGCTCGCGGGCCCGGCCGCCACCCAGGGCGACCTCGGCGAGGCGTTCGCCGGCATCGACGGCATCCTCCTGGGCGTCGCGCTGGCGGCCGTCCTCGTCATCCTGCTGCTCGTCTACCGCAGCGTCCTGCTGCCCTTCACCATCATCGTCAGCGCCGTCTTCGCGCTCGGTGTGGCGTGCGCCGTCGTCTACGTCCTCGCCGACCACGACATCGTGCGGGTCGACGGACAGGTGCAGGGCATCCTGTCCATCCTGGTGATCGGCGCGGCCACCGACTACGCGCTGCTGCTGACGGCGCGCTTCCGCGAGGAGCTGTCGCAGAGCGGGGACAAGGTGGCCGCGGCCGTCGCCGCGACGCGGGGTTCCTTCGGCGCCATCACCGCCAGCGCCGCGACCGTCGCCCTGGGCCTGCTCGCCCTGCTGCTCAGCGACCTGACCAACAACCGCGCCCTGGGTCCGGTCGGCGCGATCGGCATCGTCTGCGCGGTCCTGACCACGCTGACGTTCCTGCCCGCGGTGCTCGCCCTGATGGGCAGGGCCGCCTTCTGGCCGGCCAAGCCCCGCTCCGCCGACGCGGAGACCGGCGGCCACGGCATCTGGCGACGGGTCGCGCACCGGGTGGACACCCACCCGCGACGGCTGTGGCTCGCCACGACGGCCCTCCTCGTCGCCGGAGCCGCCTTCTTCCCCGCGCTGCAGTCGAAGGGCGTGCCGCTGGACGAACTCTTCGTCAACGACGCGCCGTCGGTGGCCGCGCAGCAGACCCTCGGCAAGCACTTCCCCGGCGGCTCCGGACAGCCCGCCGTGATCATCGCGGACGCCGGCAAGCGGGCGGACGTGACGGACGCGGCCGCCGCCACGCAGGGCGTGGCCGACGTCCGTGTGGTCACCGCGTCCGGCAGGCCGGACGCGGAGCCCCTGGTGGCCGACGGCCGGGTCCGCATCGACGCGACCCTCACCGCCGCACCGGACAGCGACGCGGCCAAGGACGCGGTGAGCGCCCTGCGGGAACGGCTCGACACGGTCGACAGCAGCGCTCTGGTCGGCGGATACACCGCGCAGCAGTACGACACCCAGCGCACCGCCGAGGACGACCGGACCCTCATCATCCCTGTCGTCCTCGCGATCATCCTGGTCATCCTCGTCCTCCTGCTGCGGTCCCTGCTCCTCCCCGTGCTGCTGGTGGCGACCGTCGCGCTCAACTACCTGGCGACGCTGGGCATCGCCGGCCTGGTGTTCGAGCACGGCTTCGGCTTCTCCGGGACCGACGCCTCCGTCCCGCTGTACGGCTTCGTCTTCCTGGTCGCCCTGGGCGTCGACTACAACATCTTCCTGATGTCCCGCGTGCGGGAGGAGACGCTGCGCCTGGGCACGCGGCAGGGCGTCCTGCGCGGACTGGTCGCGACCGGCGGGGTGATCACCTCGGCCGGTGTCGTCCTGGCGGCCACCTTCGCGGCCCTCATCGTGATCCCGCTGGCCTTCCTCGCGCAGATCGCCTTCATCGTGGCCTTCGGCGTGCTGCTGGACACCATCGTGGTGCGCTCGCTCCTCGTCCCCGCCCTGGTGCGCGACATCGGCCCCAAGGTGTGGTGGCCCAGCCGTCTGACCCGCGAAGCGGAGGGCGCGCACGAGGACCAGGGCGGCCCCTCGCCCCGCTCGGACGCGGCGACCGCACAGGCGGAGACGAGCTGACCCGTCCCGCTCCCGGGGCCTCGGGGCAGGCCGTGGCCCCTGGGCGCCGCCCGTCGCGCCGCGCGAGGCACGACGGGCGGCGCCGTCCGCCACGGCCTAGTTGCCGCCGAAGGCCGCGTCGAAGGAGGCGGCGGGCGGGTCGAAGTCGAAGGCCTTGAGCCGCCGCAACGCCTCGGGGGCGCCCTGCAGCCGGTCCATCCCGGCGTCCTCCCACTCGACGGAGATCGGACCGGCGTAGTCGATGGAGCGAAGCATCCGGAAGACGTCCTCCCAGGGAACGTCGCCGTGCCCGGCCGACACGAAGTCCCAGCCGCGCCGCGGATCTCCCCAGGGCAGGTGCGAACCGAGCCGGCCGTTGCGCCCGTCGAGCCGTTTGCGGGCCTCCTTGCAGTCCACGTGGTAGATCCGCTCACGGAAGTCCCACAGGAACCCGACCGGGTCGAGGTCCTGCCACACGAAGTGCGACGGGTCGAAGTTGAGCCCGAAGGCGGGCCGGTGGTCCACCGCCTCCAAGGCCCTCAGCGTGGTCCAGTAGTCGTAGGCGATCTCGCTGGGGTGGACCTCGTGGGCGAAGCGCACGCCCTCGGCGTCGAACACGTCCAGGACCGGGTTCCAGCGGTCGGCGAAGTCCTGGTAACCGCGCTCGACCATCGACTCGGGGACGGGCGGGAACATGGCCACCAGGTGCCAGATCGCCGAGCCGGTGAAACCGACGACGGTCTCCACGCCGAAGGCGGCGGCGGCCCGGGCGGTGTCGGCCATCTCCGCCGCGGCCCGCCGGCGGACGCCCTCCGCCTCGCCGTCGCCCCAGATGCGGGCGGGGAGGATCGCCCGGTGGCGCTCGTCGATGATCGCGTCGCAGACCGCCTGTCCCACCAGGTGCTGGGAGACGGCCCGGCACCGGAGACCGTACTTCTCCAGGAGCCGGCGCCGGCCGTCCAGGTAGGACGGATCGGCCAGAGCCTTGTCGACCTCGAAGTGGTCGCCCCAGCAGGCGAGTTCCAGTCCGTCGTAGCCGAAGTCGCGGGCCAGCCGGCAGACCTCCTCGAGCGGCAGGTCGGCCCACTGGCCGGTGAAGAGGGTGAAGTCGCGGGGCACGGTACGTCTCCTCGGTCGGTTCGCGTGAAGGTTGTCGCCCGCGGGGCGGCGGTGGTTCCCCGAATGGCGGGGGCGGGGGAGGGGCTCACCAGACGGGGGTGTAGGCGGACCCCTCGGCGGCGCTGGCCTCCACCGCCGCCAGCACCCGCTGGACGCGCAGGCCGTCGGCGAAGGTCGGGGCGGCCGGCCGGCCGGTGTGCACGGCGTGCACCAGGTCGCGCGCCTGGTGCACGAAGCTGTGCTCGTAGCCCAGACCGTGTCCGGGCGGCCACCAGGCGTCGAGGTAGGGGTGTTCGGGCTCGGTGACCAGGATCCGGCGGAAGCCGGCGCTCGGGGCGGGCTCACGGTGGTCGTGGTACTCCAGCTCGTTCAGCCGCTCCAGGTCGAAGGCCAACGAGCCCTGCGAACCGTTGAGTTCGATGCGCAGGGCGTTCTTCCGGCCGGTCGCGAAGCGGGTCGCCTCGAAGGTGGCGAGGGCGCCCCCGGTGAAGCGCCCGGTGAAGAGCGCCGCGTCGTCCACGGTGACGGCGCCCCTGCCGTCCGACGCGTCCGTGACGGCCAGGCCGCTCGACGCGACCGCGGGCAGCGGGCGTTCGCGGACGAAGGTCTCGGTGAGCGCGGACACCCCGGCGAGGGTGTCGCCGGTCAGGTACTGGGCGAGGTCCACGATGTGGGCGCCCAGGTCCCCGAGCGCACCGGAACCCGCGACCTCCCTGCGCAGCCGCCAGGTCAGCGGGAACTCGGGGTCCACCAGCCAGTCCTGCAGATAGACGACCCGCACGTGGCGTAGCGTGCCGAGACGGCCGGCGGCGACCATCTCCCGGGCCAGGGCGGCCGCGGGCACGCGGCGGTAGTTGAACCCGACCATGGCGATCTGTCCGCGCTCCTCGGCGGCCCGCGCCGCCGCCGTCATGGCCTCGGCCTCGGCGACGCTGTTCGCCAGCGGCTTCTCGCACAGGACGTGCTTGCCGGCCTCCAGGGCGGCGATCGCGATCTCGGCGTGGCTGTCGCCGGGGGTGCAGATGTCGACGAGGTCGACGTCCTCGCGGGCGATCAGGGCACGCCAGTCGGTCTCGGCGACCGCCCAGCCGTGCCGCTGCGCGGCGGCGCGGACCGCCCGGCGGTCCCGGCCGCCGATCGCGGCGAGCCGGGGCTCCAGGGGCAGGTCGAAGACCCGGCCGACGGTGCGCCAGGCCTGGGAATGGGCGGCACCCATGAAGGCGTGGCCGACCATGCCGATCCCGAGGACGGGTCGTGCTGACGGATCGGGCTGTCGCATGCGGTATCTCCTCCTCGTCGAGGTGCGCTGCCCGGACGGGCCCCGCCCGAGCAGCGCACCGTCCGCCCGGCCCCACGGCCGGGGCCGGGACCCGGCGCGCGGGATCAGTCGAAGCCGACAGGCATGTACTGGTCGACGTTGGACTTGTCGACGACGGCCGAGTACGCGGTGACCTGCGAGGGGATCTCGAACTCGGCGAGGCCGGCGACCCCCTTGCCCTGCCCGAGGGCGCGCGCCAGGTCGATCGCGGAGGCCGCCATGGTCGGCGGATAGAGGACGGTGGCCTTCAGCACCCCGTCGTCCGCCTTGATCGCCTCGAAGGCCGACAGCGCGCCCGCCCCGCCGACCATCAGGAAACCCTTGCGGCCCGCCTGGTCGATGGCCCGCAGGGCGCCCACCCCCTGGTCGTCGTCGTGGTTCCACAGGGCGTCGAACTTCGGCTGGGCCTGCAGCAGTTGCGCCATCTTGGCCTGCCCGCTCTCCACCGTGAACTCGGCGGCCTGCCGGGCGACCTTCTTGATGTTGGGGTAGTTCTTCAGCGCGTCGTCGAAGCCCTTGGTGCGCTGCCGGGTGAGTTCCAGGTTGTCCAGGCCGGCGAGTTCGACCACCTTGGCGTCCGGTGTGTCCTTGAGCTTCTCGCCGATGTAGTGGCCGGCGTTGAGACCCATGCCGTAGTTGTCGCCGCCGACCCAGCAGCGGAAGGCCTGCGGCGAGCTGAAGACGCGGTCCAGGTTGACCACCGGGATGTTCGCCCGCATGGCCTTCAGACCGGTCTGGGTGAGCGCCGCGCCGTCGGCCGGCAGGATCACCAGGACGTCGACCTTCTTGTTGATCAGCGTCTCGATCTGGCCGATCTGGGTGGCGGTGTCGTTGGAGCCCTCGGTGATGTCCAGGGTTACGTCGGAGTACCTCCCGGCCCGGGCACGGGCCTGCTCGTTGATGGCGTTGAGCCAGCCGTGGTCGGCCTGCGGTCCGGCGAAGCCGATGGTGACGGCCTTGCCGGGCTTGTCGTCGGCGGCCTGCTGGGAGGAGCCCGTGCTCCCCTTCTCCTTCTCGTTGCTGGTGCAGCCCGCGAGGAGGGCGCCGGCCGAGACGGCGGCGGTCCCGAAGAGCAGTCCCCTGCGGCTCGTGAGGTCTGGCATGGCGGTGGACCCTTCTGTCGGCTCGGACGAATCAGGTCAGCTCGTTCCTGACGGTGCGGGACTGCACCAGGACGGCGGCGACGATGATCGCGCCCTTGGCGATCTGCTGGACGTCGCTCTGCGCGTTGTTCAGCGCGAAGATGTTGGTGATGGTGGTGAAGATCAGCACACCGAGGACGGAGCCGACGATGGTGCCGCGGCCGCCGCTGAGCAGGGTGCCGCCGATGATCGCGGCGGCGATGGCGTCGAGCTCGTAGAGGTTCCCGTTGGTGTTCTGGCCCGAGCCGGAGAGCACGACCAGCATGAACGCGGCGATGCCGCAGCACAGCCCGGACAGCAGGTACAGGTACAGGCGCTGGCGGCGCACGTCGATGCCGGCCAGCCGGGCCGCCTCCGCGTTGCCGCCGACGGCCACCGTGCGGCGGCCGAAGGTGGTCCGGTTGAGCAGCAGCCACCCCGCGACCGTGACCGCGGCGAAGACCAGCACCAGGGGCGGGACGCCGAGCACGTAGGCCTCGCGGCCGCCCAGGTCCAGCACCCCCTCCACGGTCACCCGCTGGGTGCGCCCCTCGGTGATCAGCAGGGCCAGTCCGCGCGCCGAGGCCAGCATGGCGAGGGTCGCGATGAACGGCACCATCGCGCCGTAGGCGATCAGCGCCCCGTTCACCAGACCGCAGCCGAGCCCCACCACGACCGCGGTGAAGAGGACACCGGTGAAACCGAACTCCTGGGTGGCCACGGTGGTCGCCCACACCGACGACAGAGCCACGACCGCCCCGACCGACAGGTCGATCCCACCCGCGGCGATCACGAAGGTCATGCCGACGGTGACCACTCCGATCACCGAGGCCTGGGTGAGCACCAGCCGCAGGTTGTCGACGTCCCAGAACGCCTCGGGCCGGGTGACGCAACCGGCCACGACCAGCGCGGCGAGCACGCCCAGCAGGGACAGGGTCCGCACGTCCAGCCGTGCGAACACGGCCGGCGGTGCGGTGCGGCGGCTCTCCGCAGGCGGCGCCTGCTTCTCCGCGCCGGAGGCGGGCGGGACCCCGCCGGCCGGTGGGGACACGGGGTGCGTCATCTCTGGCTCCCTTCGGCAGCCGTGTCGGTGGCGTGCAGCACGAGATCGAGGACCCGGTGCTCGTCGAGCTCGCCGGCCGGCGCCGTGTGCACCACCCGGCCCTCCCGGAGCACCAGGACGCGGTCGGCGAGGCCGAGCACCTCGGGCAGTTCGCTGGAGACCAGCAGCACCGCGAGCCCCTCGTCGGCCAGGCGGCGGATCACCGCGTACAACTCCGCCCGGGCGCCGATGTCCACACCCCGGGTGGGCTCGTCCAGCAGCAGGACGCGGCAGCCGCGCAGCAGCCAGCGGGCCAGCACGGCCTTCTGCTGGTTGCCGCCGGACAGGGTGCGCACGGCCGTCCCCGGGTCGTCCGGGCGCAGTGACAACTCCCGGGTCGCCGCGCGGGCGGCGGCACGCTCGGCGCGGCGGTCCAGCCAGCCGCCCCTGGCGAACCTGCCGAGTGTGGAGACGGAGACGTTGCGGGTGACGCTCTCCAGCATCAGCAGCGCCTGCGCCTTGCGCTCCTCCGGCGCCAGGCCCAGGCCGGCGCGGACCGCGGCGGGCACGCTGCCGGGCCTCAACGGCCGTCCGTCCACCAGAACCCGTCCGGCGGTGGGCCGGCGCGCGCCGTAGAGGGTCTCGAGGATCTCGGACCGTCCGGAGCCGACCAGCCCGGCCAGCCCGACGATCTCGCCGGGCCGCAGGTCGAGGTCGAGCGGCTGGAACCTCCCCGCCAGGGCGAGACCCCGGACGGTGAGCACCGGCGCCGCCTCGGGCGGACGGGCGG
Organism: Streptomyces fragilis; assembly: GCF_003112515.1. Lineage (GTDB taxonomy): Bacteria > Actinomycetota > Actinomycetes > Streptomycetales > Streptomycetaceae > Streptomyces > Streptomyces fragilis. Next base: position 1,944,696 of record NZ_BEVZ01000002.1, read on the forward strand.
CCCTGGGCGGGAAGGCGTGCTCGACGCTGCGGCCGGTCATCAGGGAGACGATCTCCCGGGTGGGCGTGGTGCGCGCGGGCAGCGCCCCGGCCACCGCCCGGCCGTCCTTGAGGACGGTGACCCGGTCGCCGATGCGGCGGATCTCCTCCAGCCGGTGGGAGATGTACACCACCGCGACGCCCTCGTCGGTGAGGGAGCCGACGATCCGGAAGAGGTTGTCGACCTCACCCGGATCCAAGGCGGCGGAGGGCTCGTCCATCACGATCAGCCGGACGTCGTGGGACAGCGCGCGAGCCATGGAGACGATCTGCCGCTGCGCCGCGGACAGCGCGCCGACCGGGCGGGCCGGGTCGATCTCCGGATGCCCGAGACGGCGCAGCAACCGTGCGGAGGCCTCACGGGCGACACGGGGCCGGACCACGAACCCGGCCCGGGTGGGCTCGTGGCCGAGGAAGACGTTCTCGGCGACCGACAGGTGCTCGACCAGGTCGAGTTCCTGGTAGATGGTGGCGATGCCCCGGCGCACGGCGTCGCTGGGGGAGCGCAGGGAGACCGGCTCCCCGGCCCAGGTGACGGTGCCGCCGTCCGGCCGGTGCACCCCGGCCAGCACCTTGATCAGGGTGGACTTGCCCGCGCCGTTCTGCCCGAGCAGGCAGTGGACCTCGCCGGCCCGCACCTCCAGGTCCACCCCGTCCAGCGCGCGGACACCGGGGAACGACTTCGTGATCGCGGTCATGGTGAGCAGCGGTGCGGACACTTCGGACGGCATGACGCATCTCCCGGCGGTAGGCAGGGCGGTACGGATCGCGAGGCAGGGCGGTACGGATCGCGCGAGGTCACGGCAGGTACGGCTCGGGACCGGGCGGTGGCGCGGCCCCGGCCGTCGGGGGTGGAGCGGTGGCTGCGGTCAGGCGGGGGAGAACACGTGGTCGCTGATCAGTCGGGCGCCGCCGACGACTCCGGCGGCGGACCCGAGCTCGTCCAGGACGATCGGCAGGTTGCCGGTCGCCAGAGGCAGGGACTGGCGGTACACCTGGGTACGGATGGCGGCGAGGAGGTTGTGGCCGAGGCCGGTGACCCCTCCGCCGATCACCACCAGACCCGGGTTGAAGAAGCTGACGAGCCCCGCGATGACCTGCCCCACGCGCGTCCCGCCCTCGCGGATCAGGTCGAGGCAGGCGGCGTCGCCCGCCGCGGCAGCGGCGCCGACGTCGGCCGCGGTGAGCCGGCCGCTCTCGGCCAGCCGCGCGGCGAGCTGCGGTGAACGCCCCTGCTGGGCGGCCTCCACCGCGTCCTTGGCGAGCGCGGCCCCGCCGAAGTGCGCCTCCAGACAACCGCGGTTGCCGCAGGCACAGGGACGGCCGTCGGGGACTGCCTGGATGTGGCCGATGTCGCCGGCGCTGCCGGTGACACCGCGGTGCACCGTGCCGCCCACCACGATCCCGCAGCCGATGCCGGTGCCGATCTTGACGCACAGGTAGTCGTCCACGGAGCGGGCCACCCCGGCGTGCATCTGGCCCAACGCCATCAGGTTCACGTCGTTGTCGACCATGACCGGACAGCCCAGTTCCTGGCTGAGCGCCTCCCGCACCGGGAACCCGTCCCAGCCGGGCATGATCGGCGGCGCGACCGGCACCCCCTCCGGAAAGCGCACCGGCCCCGGCACCCCGATGCCGGCGCCGTCGAATCCCTCCGCCGAGCCCGAGGCCCTCAGCTTGGCGGCCATCTCCAGGACCTGCTCGAAGACCGCCACGGGCCCCTCTCGCACGTCCATCGGCTGGGTGAGATGGCCCAGCACCTCCAGCTCGGCGTTGGTGACGGCGACGTCGACCGAGGTCGCACCGATGTCCACACCGAGGAAACGCAGACCGGGGGCCAGACGGACGTTGTGCGAACGCCGGCCGCCCCGTGAGGCGGCGAGACCGTCGGCGACGACCAGCCCCGTCTCCAGCAACCGCTCCACCTCGACGGCGAGCCGCGACCGCGACAGGTCGACACGGTCACCCAACTGCGCACGGGAGCGAGGACCCTCGTCCCGCAACAGCCGGAGCAGGCGGGCCTGATGGGCGTTCACGGGTCGCGCGGTCATGCGTCTCACGATCCCCTCCCGGCCCAACTGCCCTGACTGAGGCGTGCTTTCGCGGAGAACGTAGCAGCGGCCGCGTGGGGTGGGAAGAAGTCGCGCACGAATCCACGCGACTTCTTCCCGCGACAGGACAAAGCCCCGCCCGCACTCTCCCCGCCCGCACTCTCCCCTCCCGTCCGGGGTCCGCCGGTTCGCTACGGACGCCCGGACTCAGTCGCCGCCGCCCCTGCCCCCACCCCTCCCGCGACCACGTGCCGGAGGGGTGCGCCACCGCAGCCGTTCTCCTTGCGGCCCGAACAGGACCAGGTACTCGACCGGTCCGGCGGAGCCGGCGTTCGCGACCGCGTGCGGAACCCGGGTGTCGAACTCGACGGCGTCCCCAGCAGCCAGGACGAGGTCCTGGTCCCCGAGGGCGAGCCACAGCCGCCCGTACAGGACGCACACCCACTCGTGGCCCTCGTGGGAGACCTGCCGCGGTCGCGCGGGCGGCCCGTCGAGGGCAGGCAGGACGTGCTTGTGGGCGTGCAGACCGCCGAGGTAGCGGGTGAGCGGCAGCACCACCTTGCTGTCGCCGAAGGTCGGCGGAGCCGGAGCGCGCGGCTCACCCACCGCGACGGGTGCCGTGCCGGCCAGTTCGTCCAGGGAGACGCCGTACTCCCTCGACAGCCGCAGCACCACCTCCAAGGTGGGCCTGCGCCGGCCGGTCTCGATCCGCGACAACGTGCTCGGTGAGATGCCGGTCGCACAGCTGACGGCGGCGAGCGTGGCGCCGTGCCGCTCGCGCGCGGCGCGCAGCCGGGGTCCCATCGCCGCCACCGTGCCGTCCACCTCGTCGACCGCCACGGTGACCACTCCCTCCGACCGCCCGCCCCTACCGTTCACCTGCGAGTTTGCCAGTCCGGCACGTTCGGTCGCGTCGCGGGGGCCTCACGCCGCATGATCGACGGGCAACCCGCTTCCGCCCGCGAACCGAGGAGACACCCATGCGATCCGAGCCCGGCACCGCGCTCCGCCACCGCACCGTCGAGGCCCCGGCCGGACGGCTCCACCTGGTGGAACAGGGCACCGGTCCGCTGGTCCTGCTCGTGCACGGATTTCCCGAGTCCTGGTACTCCTGGCGCCGCCAGCTTCCGGCCCTCGCCGCGGCCGGCTACCGGGCGGTGGCGATCGACGTGCGCGGCTACGGCCGCTCCTCCAGGCCGACCGGGACCGACGCCTACCGCATGGTCCACCTGGTGGACGACAACGTCGCCGTCGTGCGCGCCCTAGGCGAGGAGAACGCGGTGGTCGTCGGCCACGACTGGGGATCCAACATCGCCGCCGTCTCCGCCCTGCTCGCCCCGGAGACCTTCCGCGCCGTCGGCCTGCTCAGCGTCCCCTACGCGCCGCCCGGTGGCCCCCGGCCCTCCGAGGTCTTCGGCCGGATCGGTGGCCCCGACCAGGAGTTCTACGTCTCCTACTTCCAGGAGCCCGGCCGCGCCGAGACGGAGATCGAACCCGACGTCCGAGGCTGGCTCGCCGGCTTCTACGCCGCCCTGTCCGCCGACACCATGCCCACCGGCGCCGCACCCGACCCGCACTTCGTCACCCCTGGCGGCAGGCTACGCGACCGCTTCCCCGCCGGCCCGCTCCCCGCCTGGCTGACCGAGGACGACCTCGACGTCTACGCCGCGGAGTTCGAGCGCACCGGCCTGACCGGCGCCCTCAACCGCTACCGCGCCATGGACCGCGACTGGCAGGACCTCGCCCCCCACCGCGGAGCTCCGATCACCCGGCCCGCCCTGTTCGTCGGCGGCACGCTGGACGCGTCCACCACCTGGATGGCCGACGCCGTCGACGCCTACCCCACCACCCTCCCCGCCCTGTCCGCCTCCCACCTCCTGGACGGCTGCGGCCACTGGGTGCAGCAGGAACGCCCCGACGAGGTCAACAGCCTGCTGACCGACTGGCTCGCCACCCTCCACGGCTGAACGGCGAAGTCCCGTGACGGTCCTCTTCGCACGCCACCGGCGGGCCGGACCCCGCCCGGGCTCGCGTCGCGTCGTCCGCGGCGCCGGGCGAGGTTCGGCCGGTGGGCACGGGCTCAGCTCGTCTGGCAGGCCGCGCCGTTGAGCTTGAAGTTCGTCGGCCGGCCGGAGTCACCCGTGTGCGTGGCCTGGAACCCGATGGTGGTCGCGGCGCCGGGGGCGAGCGTCGAGTTGTAGCTGACCCCCTTGGCCGTGACGTTCCCGGTGCTGGGGGAGTAGGTCGCGTTCCAGCCGGAGGTGATGGTCTGCCCGGACGCGAGGGTGAACGTCAGGGTCCATCCGGTGAGCGTGGACGAACCGGTGTTGGTGACGGTGATGTTGTCGGTGAGGCCGGTGTTCCACGCGCTGACGGAGTTCGTCACCCGGCAGGCGCCGCTCGGCGGCGGCGTGGTCGGCGGGTCGGTGGGCGGCGGCGTGGTCGGCGGCGTCTGCTGGTCGAGGCCGAAGAAGGCGATGGCCTTCGCCGCCATGCCGGAGGTGGGCAGGGTGTGGCCGACACCCGCGAGGCTGATCGCCTCGACGGGGGCCTGCGTGCCGGTGCCGCCGTAACGGGTGCGGGTCCAGCCCGACTGGGGGGTGTCCGTGACCGTCGGCGTCTGGCTCACGCCGAGGACGTTGGTCCACTGCTTGATCTCTTCGCCGAAGTTGTTGTAGTGCAGCGTGGAGTCGGTGGCGCCGTGCCAGAGCTGCATGCGCGGCCGCGGACCGCTGTAGCCCGGGTACGCGGCCCGCACCAGGTCGCCCCACTGCTGCGCGGTCCTGCTGATCTGGCCGTTGGCGCAGGCGCTGTTCCAGCCGGAGCCGTCGGTGGTGGCGAAGCATCCGAACGGCACTCCGCTGAAGGCCGCCCCCGCCTTGAACAGGTCGGGGTAGTCGCCGAGCAGGACGTTGGTCGTCATGGCCCCGGACGAGGCGCCGGTGACGTAGACCCGGTCGGCGTCGGCCCCGTGGCGCTGCACGACGTTGCGGACCATGGAGGCGATGCTCGTGGGGTCGCTCCCGCCGTCGTGCTTGAGCGCCTGCGGGGACGACACGTCGAAGCACTGACCGCTGACGTTGGCGTCCGGGTAGACGACGATGAACCCGTACCGGTCCGCCAGCGAGGCGAACTCGGTGCCCGAGTGGAAACCGGGCCCGGTCCCGGTGCAGTAGTGGACCGCCACCAGCACCGGCGGGTGCGCTCCGGCGCTCGTGGGCACGTACTCGTACATGCGCAGGTTGCCCGGGTTGCTGCCGAAGTTGGTCACCTCGGTGAGGGAGGCGGCCTGCGCGGTCGGGGCCGCGAAGAGATAGGCGGCGAGCAGGGGAACCACTCCGCCGAAGAGCGACAGCAGGAGGGTTCGTAACCAGGGCCTTGACTGGGATCTGTCGGTCATGTGCACCCCTTCGGAGGGCCGAAAGTTTCGAGGCAATCCCCGTAATTTGCGGATCAAGTTAGGAACGTCAGCGCCCCGGCGTCAAGACCTCACGCAGAGGGCGGCGGATCCCGCAGGAGGATCCGCCGCCCTGTCGCCGCCCTGTCGCGGGTGAGCGAGCGGGGCGTGCGAACCGCGTCGACAGCGTCAGGCGTACGACCGCAGCCAGCGCAGTTTGGCCGCCACATGCTGAGGGCCACCGCCCTCATGGTCGTTGAAGTCGTAGACCTCGATGGCCTTGTCGGAGCCGGCCCAGGCGTTGAACGCCGCGAAGACCGTCGACGGCGGGCACGTCTGGTCCTCCAGCGCCGCCGAGAACAGCGCGGGCGCACGGCCTCGGGCGGCGAAGTGGACGGCATCGAAGTAGGACAGCGTGCGCAGGGCTTCCTCGGTGCGGCCCCGGTGCGTCCTGAGGTAGAGGCCGACCTCGCGGTACGGGTGTCGGTCCGTGAGCGTCGTGGCGCGGGGGAAGTCGCACAGGAACGGCACGTCCGGCGCCACAGCGACCAGGTCCGGCACCAGGCCGCCCACGGCGATGGAGATGCCGCCGCCCTGGCTCCCGCCGAGCACCACGGTCCGCGACGCGTCCGTCAGCGGGTGCGAGCGGGCCGCCTCCACCGCGCGCACGGCGTCGGTGAACACGCGCCGGTAGTAGTAGTTCTCCGGAGCGTCGATGCCCCGCGTCATGAAGCCGGGGTACGCCGGGGCGCTGCCCACCGGGTCGGCGGTTCCGCCACCGCCGCCCCAGCCGCTGCCCTGTCCCCGGGTGTCCATCACGAAGTGCGCCCGACCACTGGACGCCCACAGCAGATCCTCATGGGGAAGGCCGCGCCCGCCGCCGTACCCCAGGAACTCCACCACCAGCGGTACCGGTTCCTTGGCATCGGCCGGGAGCCGCAGCCAGCCCTTGACCGGGTGACCGCCGAACCCGGCGAAGCTCACGTCGTACACGTGGACCGTCGAAAGCCCCGCGTCGACCGGCTCGAACCGGGCATCCAGGTCGAACTCCCGTGACTCCTCGAGCGTCCTGGCCCAGAAGTCGTCGAAGTCCTCGGGGGCGACCGAGTCGCTCCGATAGTCACGGAGCTCGTCGAGGGGGAGGTCGAACAGGGCCATGCAGGACCGCCTTAGATCAACGGGATGATTGATCACACCGTACGTGGGAGTGTGCACAGCTCACCAGTGCGTTGCGGGCCGCCCCGCCCACGCCCGGTGTCCCGTCCGCATGCGGTGCGGTCCCGCCCCGGACGCCGGTGCCACCGTGGCGGTGCGCACCGCCCCTTCCGCGGACCGGCCGTGGTCGACGCCCCGCTGCACGACCGGCTGATGGCCGCTCGCCCGGGTCTGGCCGACCTCGCCGGCGACACCACCCGGCCGTTCCCACTGGGCCCGCACCGGTCCGGCAAGGCCCACAGGCCCCGCGTCACGTCCCCGCCTGGGGCCGCCACCGTTCGCCCGCGAAGCGTACGAGCGCGTTGTGCAGTTCGGGCCGAATCGCCGCGTCGGCCGGTTCTCCGGTGGGGCTGTCGAGCGGCCACAGGGCGATCCAGCCCGTGCTGTTGACACGGATGCGCGGCCCCGGAGCGGTCTCGGGCCTCAGCCGCAGGTGGAGCATGACGGTGCCGTCGTTCTTCCCGAACGGCGGTTCGTAGGGCCGCGCCGCGACCTCCGCGATGTCCTGCCACTCGAAACGTGTGGTTCGCTTGCCCACCGCGAACTCGACGCCGCCGTCGTCCAGGCGCAACTCGGCCCTGCGCCAGGTGAGGGGCGGGAGCAGCAGGTCGACGACAGGCGGAAGCGCCACGAAGAAACCCACGGTCTGCCAGGCGCCGGGATCGTGCCAGGCGTTCTGGAGGGTGATGACGCCGGTCCATACCAGGGCCAGCGTCCACATCGCCACATAGGCGGCCGGGTTCCCCCGGGTGACCCGGACCCCGACATGGCCGGGGATGCGTACGGACCGCGGGGTGCTGTCCGCCGCGGGAAGCGGCCGGACCGGCCAGGGCGCACGGGTGGCGTCGCGCTGCCGGCGGGGCGCCGGCGCGCCACCGTGGCGGTTGGCCGCGAGGCGTTGCTGAAGTTGGGCGTGGCGGAACTGGTACACGCCGCCGACCTGCCGCAGCAGGCCCACCCGGCGCGCGTCCTCAAGGAACGCCATGGTCGACCACGGCAGCCTCCCCAGGCTCGCGAGCACCACCTTCGCCAGCAGCCACTGCGCCCAGGGACTGAGGGTCACGATCACCGCGGCCGCGCCCACGGATCCGGAGAGCCAACTGCCGAGCAGCACGGCGCGGTCGGGTACCTGGACGGTGAACAGGGTGCCGATGGCCCCGATCACGGGGGCGACACCCAGCAGCATCAGCACCGTGCTGGCCCGCTCGCCGTTCAGCAGTGCCCGCGGTCCGACGGCCTGCGCGGTGTCGGCGGGCGCGCCGACGACCAGCATGAGCAGCGCCGGAACGGTGAGCCCCAGCGCCAGAAGCGGCTCGTCCCGGTACAGGAGGAGGACGACGGGCGTCAGGAACACCAGGAGCCAGAACAGGCCCGGGATACGGGACCGGTGCCTGCCGAACCCGGCGGGCCGACGGGGCAGAGGCCCTTTCCAGACCTGCGAGAGCAGCAGGAGCATGCCGCTCATGATCCCGAACGTCGTGGCGACATGAGCTCCCGCGGCCACCTGGAAGGTCAGGAACGGATTGCCTCCTGCGACCCGGTTCTGGAACCACGAGGAGCCTGCCATCAGCAGGACGTAGCCGGCCACCAGGACCGGCGCCTTGAGGACCGTCGGCGGCTTCGCGCGGTGCAGCTCCCACCAGGCGAGTTCCTTGGTCTTCGTCGCGGTGAGATGGGTCGCGAGGAAGCCGAGGGCGCGCCGCGCTCTCGCATGCCCCCACTCCCGTACCGGGTGGGGCTGGTGGGGCGAGGCCGGCCCGGTGGGGAACGCCGCGGGGACGACGGAGTCGAGCAGATGCCGTTCGATCGCCGCCGCGTCGGGGAAGCGGGACTCGTCGGCGAGTTCGCCGGGGTCGGCGTCCGGGCGGGCGTACACCGTGCGGGCCAGCCACAGCATGAGCGGAGACGAGAGGGCTCTGGTCGCCGCGGCTCCGGGGTGGTGTGCGAGGTGATCGAGGAGCGCCTGCCACTGCCGAGTGCGCTGCGGGTGCGCGGAGCCGCGCAGGTACTCCGCCGACGCCGCCCCCACCACGGGTTGTGCCCTGATCACGGCCGCTGCTTGTAACACGGTCTCCGCTGCGACGAGTTCGGTGTACTCCTCCGTGCGGGAAGTCAGGATCAGCGGCATGCCTTCGGTGCCCGCCCTGTTGAGCCCGGCCAGCGCCGCGGACCGCAGTGGGCGAGGTAGTTCGTCCAGACCGTCGAGGACGGGCAGCACCCGCCGGTCGCGTACCAATGCGCGGATGCGGGCTCGGTTCAGGTCCTTGGACAGACCGACGTACTCCTCGTGGATGCGGCGCGCGAGCCAGACGTCGAAGTGTTCCTTGCCCGCGTCCCAGGAGGACACCAGCAGCAGCACGGGGATGGGCCGCGTCTCGTCCCGCAGGCTCAGCAACTCCAGCGTGAGCAGCATCATCAGGGATGTCTTGCCCGAGCCGGGAGCGCCGATGATCACCAGGCGTCGAGCGGGCAGGGCCTGGAAGGCGGCGGCGAGTTCGGTGAGGCCCGCGGTGCTGCCGGTGATGTCGGCGCCGACGTGCTCACGGTGGTCGGCGACCGTCCAGTCGGCCCGCCAGCCCACCGCGAGCCTGACGCTTCCGGTCAGACCCAGGGCCCCCGCCTCGTCCCGCCACTGGGCCAGCACCACGCGCGCCAACTCGGCGGCGGCACTGTCCTGTGTCGTCCGCGGCGGCGGCGGCAGGTGCAGGTGCACGGCGCCGAAGTCCCGGCCCTGGATGACATACGTGGCGCTGCCGCCGGAGAACACGTTGTGCACATCGCCCTGTGCCCGCTCCGACATGGCCGCTCAACCGGCCTTCCGTCTCGGCCCGCGAGAGGGCTCCACCCCGTACACCCCCGTCACACCGGCGTCGTGTTCGTGTCCCCGCCACGACATCCGGCCCGGGCGAACCGCCCGGGCATGTCTGTACAGGGAGGCAACTGCTGGTTCCGTCTCAGGATGACACAGCACGGACAAATCGTGTCGCTTTCCGTCACGGTTGGTTGAAGGTGATGGGGCCGTGGAAGTCCCGCCCCATGACGACGGTGCTCTGCGTGCCGCCCGTGATCCGGTTGTGTACGTCTCCCTCGCCGGTGCGCACCACGGTCTCCTCCGCGGCGCTCCGCCAAGCCGCGAGGTCCGCGCGGAAGGCATCGTCGTACGCGGCCCGCAGCCCCAGCACGCGGGCGAGCGCACGCGCGCGCTCCACGCTCTCGGCCCGCTCGTCCAAGGCCGCGAGCTCCTCCTCTCCCGACGGGATGCCCTCGGGTGCGTCGGGCGCCAACTCCGGCTCGCTGCGGCGCCGCACGAGATCACGCAGCGACGTCCACGCTTGCTGCCCCGCCGCACCTGCCGTGCCACTGGCCAGGGCCACCAGAAGATCGGCCGCGATCGCTTCCATGGTGTCCTCCGCTCTCCGTCTTCCCCCACGACGAGCCGGGTTCGACGACCTCACCTCCCGCAGGAGGCCGCCATCGAACACGCCCCCTGGTTGCTCCCCACCGGAGGAGCGGTTTGAACTTTCCCGCAATCAGTGGCGGGCAGCAGAAGAGGGGCACCGCCCCGCCGGCCATCCTCGTCGTCCGGGCGCGCGTTCACCACGACCACTCGTCGCTCTCGCGGAGAGGGCTGCGGGCTGGGCCGGCACGGTGTTCGAGCCTCCCGGCGCGGCAGCGGAGCAGGCCAGGCCCGGCCCGGCAGTGGCTACGTGGGGCGGATACCGGAGTTGTACGGCTGGCCGAGGTGGCCGAGGTGGCGCCTCGCCGGTGCTCGGTTCTTCTCGGTGGGGCGGCCCGCTGGGTGCGAGGTCATCCGGCCATGTCGGTCTCGTCGAGCGTGCAGATTGCCGCGGTGGTTTCGACGCCGTCGTGGTGCAGCAGTTGGCGCATGCGGGAGACGTCGATGAAGGCGGCGTCGAGGGGATGCGCGAACAGGCGTGAGAGCGCAGTGCCGTACTTGGCCATCGAACTCTTGCCCGGGATGAAGATCGACAGTTCGTCCCGAGCTTCGAAGAACTGCACCGTGATGTCGCCGGGCAGAGCTGTGACCGTTTCCTCGTCCCCCGTGATGGGGATCTGCACCAGCCAGCGCTGTCCCTCGGCGGTACGCCCCTGCCTCTCCTGCTCCGGGGCCTCTGTGGCCCAGACACGCCAAGGGGTCCCCGAGACAACGACGCCGCACGACTCCACAGTCTTGACCACGTCCTGAACGGTGGCGATTACGGCGGCATCGATTTCCGCCCAGTCGCGAGGGCTGTCCCCGATCCAGGTCCCGGGCACCAGCTTGGACGCCACGGTCATCGCGGGTACGTGCCTCAGGCGCACCGTCGGCCATGAGCTGAGGAGCTCGCGCGCGTCGCTGATCGCCTCGTCCTGGGCCTGCCGCTGGCGATGCACCTCCGTACTGTGCTGCTGCAACAGGGCCGGGGCCACGTCCGGCTCGTCGAGAGCACGTCGGACCAGCTTGACGCTCATCCCCGTGCCGCGCAGTGCGGTGATGAGCATGGCCTGCTCGACCTGCTCGAAGGTGTACGCGCGGTAGCCGGTCCGCTCATTGACGTCGGACGGCACGAGCAACCCCTCGGAGTGGTAGAACCGCAGCGTCTGCGGCGGCAGATGGCACATTTCGCTGAATTCGCTGATCGACAACATGACGCCCAGTCTGGCCTTTACAGCAACTACAAGGTCAATCAGCGCGTCGGGCCCGGGCCCGGGTTGAGCTGGGCCGGGTCAGTTCCACAGGCCCTCCGGGCCCGACCTGTGGTGGTGGCGGCGACACCCGCGCGTCCTCATCGGAGACCTCGGGCGTTCGCTCCGCTCAGCCGGCGCCATCGGCGCTGGCCCGGACGGAGACTGACCGACTGTGGGACAACTTTCTGGCCCCGGAGGCCACCGCCCGGGCCGCTGAGCTAAGGAGCCAGATCGAGCACCTCACCGCCGCCCTGGGCCGAGACGCCTACACCAGGCCATCGTGCACGCCTTCAACCAGCATCCCGACGAGGAGGTGCGAAGCCCGTGACCTCATCGGTGCCGACGCCCGACTGGTCGTCGTGGCCGGCCGACCGCCCGCGGACAACCGCAGCGACTGCAAGGCATAGGTTTCATCAGGGGTAGCTGACGCAACTACTAACGCAGTCGTCGGATACCGCGCCTGCGATCATCAGCCCTAGAACGAGAAGAGCCAGGAAGATCACAGGTACTTTATCGGCGGCCCAGCCAATGTGGGAGGGGACTTCCGGATCGCTGCTCTGGGGGACCTCACCGTGGCTCTCGGACTCGCTATCGGGTCCGTCGTGTCCCTCTGCCGCCATCGTGTCATCCCCCGTCATGATTTGTCCTCTCATCACACGACGTCAGGTTCCGTCCGTCAAGACCTGCGGCGGGTCGCTGTCGAGAAGAACCGCACCGGTTCGACGGATCGTCGCGGACGGGCAGGAAGGACCTCATTCGCGTGGGCGTAATCAACTTGCTCCCCGTCTCGTCGGGCGGGCAGGGTCTGCAGCATGCTCGAACTACGCACCTTGGGAGCAGACGACTGGCCTCTGTGGCGGGAGTTGCGGCTGGCCGCGCTTGCTGAGGCGCCCTACGCGTTCGGATCGACGCTGGCCCAGTGGCAGGGCTCCGGCGACCGAGAGGAACGCTGGCGTGCCCGTCTGTCGATTCCGGGCGCGCACGATCTCATCGCGCTCCTCGACGGCCTCCCAGTCGGCATGGCCAGCGCAGTGCCGGGCGCGGGAGCAGGAAACGTGGAGTTGATCTCGATGTGGGTCGATCCCGCGGCTCGAGGCAAGGGAGTGGGTGACTACCTCATCCAGGCGGTCGAGCGGTGGGCGGCGGAGCGCGGTGCCACGACGCTGTGGTTGTCCGTCATGCCGAGCAACGGCAAGGCGGTCGCGCTGTATGAGCGGCACGGCTTCACGGACACGGCTGAGCCCGGCGATCTTCTGCCCGACGACACGGACAGGGAGCGGGTCATGGCGAAGAGCCTACCCAGCTCGCCCCCAGCCACGAGGATCGGTGCCTCGTCGAACAGCGACCATCGCTGCCCCCGGGCGTCCGTGAACTGAACCTCGACCACACCGGGCCACGGCTTGCCGTCGACCCAACGGTCTGCTCGCACCGCAGCTCAGACGCTCACACTCCCGCAGTCGAACAAGGTCAGCGACGTACGCCGGCATGCCGCGAGACCTCAGCTGTGACATGCGGGACCGCCCTAACGGTGCCCCCTCACATGCGCACCTTCCCCGGCCTCAGGCCGCCACGAACTCCTCGGCGATGAAAGCCTCTACGAACTCCTGTGTGCGACGGTCGAAAGCCGTGTACTGGGCCTCCCGTTCCGCGCCCGTGACCGCGTCGCCGACCAGGAGATTGCCTTCGGTGTCGATGCGCTGAGGGCGCTCCTCCGCGTCGCTGAGCAGGCCGACGGTGGAGTGGGAGAAGCCGCAGTAGTAGGCGATGCCCTCGTTCAGGCTGGTTTCGAGTACGGCCCGCATGCCCGCCGTGATCGGATCGTCGGCGGTGGCGCCGGCCAGGCCCAGCCACAGGATGCGCTTGCCGGCGAGGCGGGGCTTGCTGCGGCCGTAGGCGAACCCGTAGTTCCATACGCGGTCGATCCAGCCCTTGAGAATGGCGGGCACGCTCTGCCAGTACACCGGGAAGACGGCGACGACGGCATCAGCGTCGAGGATGCGCCGCATGTGGGTGCGCACCTCTTCCGAGTACTCCTTCTCCCGGTTTCCCCAGTCCGGCTGGTCCTCCACGGTCATCCGAGGGTCGAAGCCCTCGGCGTGCAGGTCGAGCAGGTCGACGCGGTAGCCGGCTGTTTCGAGCTGTGCGGCAGCACGGCGGGCCGTGTGCGCGGTGAGGGAATCGGTGCGGTGGTGTGCGACGACGACGAGGGCGGTCCTGGCACGGCTGTCGTGCTGCGTCACGGTGTCTCCCGATTGGTCTCGGTCGGTTCGCTGTAGGAGTCCAGTTCAGCCGCGGTGACGTAGATGATCCATGGGAGAACCGCTCCGAAACATAGGAGATCGTCTACCGTGCTGTGCGTGGATCCTTTGAGTTCGTTACTGAGCGGCATTCGGGCCGAGGGGTCGGTCGTCAGTCACGTCGTACTCACGGTGCCCTGGGCCGTCCGCTTCGCCGACATCGCGCCCCTCACCATGATCAGCGTGCTGCGAGGCGGAGGCGTCCTGTTGCTGCCCGATGGAACGCAACGAGCACTCGGCGCCGGTCACACCGCCCTCGTGCGCGGCCCCGGACCGTTCCACCTCGTGGACCACCCCGCCGCCCTGGACAGCTCCCACGCCGCGTACGAGATCACCTGCTTCACCGAGAGTTCCGAGTGCGGTACTCAGGAACTCAGCGGTATCCGGTGGGGCTCCGACTCGGAGGAGGCGGCCGCGCTGATCGTGGGCGCCTACCGTGCGTCGGGCCACCGCCACGAGCGGCTCCTGCGCGCACTGCCACCCGTAGTGGTGGTCGAGGAGGACGCCGAGGTGTGCGCCTGGCTGGAGGCGGCCGCCGCCGACGCCGCCAGCCTCTCGGCCGGTTCGCAGGCGCTGATGGACCGGCTCCTCGACTGGGCCCTGGTGTGCACGTTGCGCAGCTGGTTCGACAGGGCGGGTGCCGACGCACCCAGCTGGTACCGGGGCCTCGCCGACCCGGTCCTCGCGCCCGCCCTCCAGTCGTTCCACGACCGGCTCGCCGAGCCCTGGACGGTGGCCTCCCTAGCCGCTCGAGCAGGCGTTTCCCGGGCGCTGTTCGCCAAGCGCTTCACCCACCTGATGGGTCGCCCTCCCCTCGCCTACGTGACCGAATGCCGTATGGACGAGGCCGAGACGCTGCTCTCCGACACCGACCTCGGCATAGCGCAGATCGCCAGGTCCGTCGGCTATGCCGACGCTTTTGGCTTCAGTGCCGCCTTCAAACGCCACAAGGGCCGAAGCCCCAGCACCTACCGGGCCGCGGCGGCTGGTGCAGCGTCCGGTCCTCGTGCGACGAGGTAGACGAGGTAGCGGCAGGCACAACAGGCGGGGGTCGCGCAGACCTGCCTGCTCCGCCCGACCGGAGTCGGGCGAGGAGCCGTGCGACTGTTCTTGCTGCTCGGCAACCTTGGTGTGGTTCAGGCGTCGCGAGTGTCGTAGGTCTCGCGATTGGCCAGCACGTCGTCCATGTGCGCCTCGGCCCAAGCCTTGAGGCCGCGCATCATCTCGTACAGCGACAGGCCGAGATCGGTCAGCTCGTAGGACACCGTGACCGGCACGGTCGGCACCACGGTCCGGGACACCAGGCCGTCGCGCTCCAGGGAGCGCAGCGTCTGGGTGAGCATCTTCTGACTGACGCCGGCCAGGAGGCGCTGCAGCTCCGAGTAGCGCATCACCCGGGGCCCGCCGGCGCAGTCGGCACCGGGCTGATGCGCGCTGTCGCTGCCGAGCGCGGCCAGGATCAGCGTGACCCACTTGTTCGAGATCCGGTCGAGCAGCTTGCGGCTGGGGCACGCCGCCACGAAGGCGTCGTACTCCACCTTGGCCTGTGCCCTCTGCTGGGCCGCTGTCGTCGTCGCCATGGACCGTTCCTCTCACCCGCGGGTGCCCTACGCACTTCGAAGTGCCTACTTCCTGCTTGGAAGTTACGCACCAATAGTGGTGCAAGGCGCCGCTAGGCACCATCCCCTGGCTCAACACGAAAGGCACACCATGAGCACACCCACCGCCTCGCTTCCCGGCGGCACCTGGACCCTGGGCGACCTGACCGTCACCCGGTTCGGCTACGGCGCCATGCAGCTCGCCGGCCCTTGGGTCATGGGTCCGCCCGCCGACCGCGAGGGCGCACTGGCCGTTCTCCGCGAGGCCGTCGCCCTCGGCATCACCCACGTCGACACCGCCGATGCCTACGGGCCACACATCACCAACCAGCTGATCCGCGAAGCGCTGCACCCGTACTCCGACTCGCTGCACATCGTGACCAAGGTCGGGGCGACCCGCGACGAGGAGGGAGGCTGGCCTCCGGCACGAAAGCCTGAAGAGCTGCGCCGGGCCGTCACCGAGAACCTGGAGAACCTCGGCCTCGACACGCTGGACGTGGTCAACCTCCGGCTCGGCGACGCCCAGGGCCCCGTGCCCGGTTCGCTCGAGGAGGCGTTCGGGGCGCTCGTCGACCTCCAGCGGCAGGGTCTCATCCGCCACCTCGGCGTGAGCAACGCGACGGCGGAGCAGGTCGCCGAGGCGCGCTCGATCGCGCCGATCGTGTGCGTGCAGAACATGTACAACCTCGCCCACCGCCACGACGACGACCTCATCGACGATCTCGTCGAGCAGGGCATCGCCTACGTGCCCTTCTTCCCCCTCGGCGGCTTCAGCCCGCTGCAGTCCTCGGCGCTCACGGCCGTAGCCACCCGGCTGGACGCGACACCGATGTCAGTTGCCCTGGCCTGGCTGCTGCAGCGGTCGCCGAACATCCTGCTGATCCCCGGCACCTCGTCGGTGGCACACCTGCGCGAAAACGTCGCCGGTGCGGGACTTCTGCTCTCCGAGGACGATCTCGCCGAGCTTGACAAGATCGGCTCCTGATCCCACGGCGTTACACCGGGGTGGGCCAGATCGATTCTGAAATGCTCAGTGAGTAACGGCGCATTCCAGGAGGGAACATCAAGAGAAAACGACCTCCAAGCAGCGTCATCTCGCTCCTTGGACGGGGGGTTGCCGGTAACAAATCGATTACTTAGAGTCTTGCCCGTGATCAAACCGTTGCTCCACACTCTGTAAGGGTGAGAGGGCAGGGTTCAGTCTCGACCCGCAGGCGTTGAGAATCGGCCGCGTCGGCAGTCGATCAGCGCTCGTGCGCGGTCAAGTTTTCTCCATCCCTGCCGACGCGGTGCGGCGCGTTAGGGAAAAACATCCTCTGGCGAAATATAGACCTCCGTGGTGATGTCTGTTTCAGGCATCGAAGCGCAAGGTCAGGTCACAAGGAGGCATGACTTGAGTCCCGTGACGGGTAAGGCAACCGGCCAGGATGTACTTTTCGGCAGACGGCTCAGACGTGGTGGAACTCGGTTCGAAGTGTCCGCCGGCACCTTCCCGTCAGCTCACACGTTGCATCTCTGGGGCAACCCGGAGGCCATCACGTACGCGAGACGACGGGCCACTGCCTCGAGGCCTGATCCGGCCACCCACGTCCGCGTCCCGTGAGCCGTTCCCGCAGGCCGGCAGCCTCGCCGTCCCCGCGGCTCGGGCCGACGGATCGGCCATCTTCTCCAAGTCGTGCGACATGTTTTCCGGCCGCACGTAATGTAGTCGTCAATCTTCCGGTGGCTGATCGCCGGGGGTGCGAGCTGCGCTGTACGAACCCCGGGAAGCAATTCCCGCCCACGAACGCGCAAGCGCTCCCTCCGGTTACAGGTCGGTCTGAAGTCAGTGTTCGCTGCAGGCGGTGTTTGCGCAGAACATGCAAGCCGACTGTGCAGCGGGCCGAGCCGCAAGCAAGTGGAAAAATGTGCGTCGCGGGATCGAACTTTGGATGACGCGAAGCTGCGGTGTGAAAGCCGTCCGGACGCGGCTATCGGTTCGGCCTGACCGGGACGCCGACATCTTCAGGACAACCAGTTCGCGCCACCCGAGAAATGCCACCCGTTTCGGACTTTCTGGTTCCACGGTGCCGCCGCTCGTGAAGCGCGTGCGTAGTTTTCGTCGCCGGTGGTCCTCTCAATAATCTCGCCGGAAGTCCACGGAGACCCCGAAAGGGCCGGCGTGAGTGGAACGAGCCATGAACGCGAGGAGTGGAATGGATGTCGAAGAGCGGCTGGATCCGCTGCTGACGAGGTTCTGGGAGGAGACGCGGCTGCGCGCCGTCGTCCCCGACACGCCTCCGCGTTCCGCCGACCCACCACAGCCCTTACGCGCCACGTGGACCGCGATAGCGGATCTGCTGGGACTCGGTTACGGGGAGCGTGACGGCGCGGTGATCACCAAGGGGAAGACCCTGATGCGCGCCCGCACCACGCCGTCCGCAGGCGCCCTCTATCCGTTCGAGGTCATGCTCGCCCTGCGTGGCGACACCGGGTACGAGTTGTACGCCTACGACGTGGTCGGCTGCTGTCTGCGCCACACCGGGGCAGCCTCCTTCACCGACGTGGCGGAGCTCCTGGACCGGCCCGCCAGTGGCCCCCGGCTCCCGGACGCGGTCGTCGTGCCGGCCGGCCGGCCCTGGCAATCCATGCGGAAGTACGGCCGGCGCGGCTACCTCTACACCCTCCTCGACGGCGGGCACGCCGCGACCAACATCGCGCTGGCCGCCGAGGACGCGGGATTCCGCGCCCTCGTCCGACTGCGCCTGGACCGGAGGCGGGCCGCGGACCTCCTGGGACTGGCCGGCCGCTGCCGGGAACCGCAGGCCCTCGTCGAGCTGACCGCACCGGCCGACCGACGCACGCACCCCCACGGCCCCGCCAGCAACCCCTTCGCCGTCCCCATCTGGAGAGGCCGCGACGAGGCGCCGGTGGAGGACCTCACCGCGGCGGAGATCGCGGCCTGGAAGTCGGTACAGTCCATCAGCGCCTTCCACAATCCGACGACCCTCCCACCCGCGTACGGCAGTTCGCGCTCCCTCGCGGCCGGGCCCCGCCCGACTGCCGAGCCGTCCACCGAGGGCGCCGCAGCGGTGCGGCTGGCCCCGGCCGGGAACCCCGGACCGCTGCGGTTCCGCACCGCGGTCCTGCGGCGCCGGTCCGCCAAGGGGTTCCGCCCCGCCCGCATCGGCGCGGACGACCTGGGGAAGGTGCTCGTGCACACCGGCCGGCGCACCGCCATGGACTGCGTCGACGGCCCCCTGCCCGCTCTGCGGGTGCTGATCCGCGATGTCGAGGGCATCGAACCGGGGAGTTACGTCTACGATCCCGACGACCACGTGCTGCTGCGGATCGGCGACGGCGGGGACGATGCGGCACTGACCGGAGCATGCATGGGGCAAGGCGTGGTCCACAACGCCGCGCTGCTCCTCGTCCTGCACGCCCCGGTGCGGCCGCTGCTGGGCGCGCGCGGCCGGCAAGGGCTCGCCGAACTCCACTTCCACGCGGCGGGGGCGGCTCAACGCCTGTGCCTGGGCGCCGCCGAGCAGGGCTTGGGCATCACCTGCCTGGGCGGGTTCGACACCGGCCGGGTCGCGGACCTCGTGCACCTGGAGGGACCCGAAGAGGTGGTCTACGTCCTGGCGGGCGGGGTCCCCGACGAGAGCGCGGTCAAGTGGGACCGGGCTCCGGTCGCCTACAGCCACGGCCTGGGACCGGGTCCCGCGCAGGACCGCTGAGCGTGAGTCTTCGATCAAGACGACAGAGAGCGTGGGTTCCCGCATGTTGAGCAACAGCGTCCTGTCCACCCGGATGACGCCACGTCATCACACGTTACGTGAGCGGGCCATGGCCTGCCTCACCCCGCAGTGGCTCGAACGGTGGCGCACCGCCCCCGGCGGCCACATCCGCAAGGACGCCTGGCAGGACCTCGCCTCCCAGGGCCTGACGGGTGCCTCGCTGCCGGCCGAGCACGGCGGGCAGGGCCTGGGCCTGCTGGGCGCCCTGGTCCTCGGCGAGGCCCTGGCCCAGGTGGGTGACGGCGGGCTCGCGCTGGGCATGCACGTCCAGAACGAGATCGCCTGCGACTGGCTGGTGTCCTCCGGTGATGCCGCACTGCGCGACCGCTACCTGCCGGGTCTGGTCGCCGGCACCCTGGTGGCCTGCCAGTGCGACACCGATCCGTCCGCCGACGAGCCGACCACGGCCCGTACCGAGGGGGACGAGGTCGTGGTGCACGGGCGCAAGAAGTTCGTGGTGAACGGGGCCAACGCCGACCTGTGCTTCGTGAGCGTGCGACTCGACGGCGAACCCGCCATCGTGCTGGTCGACAAGAACACCCCGGGCGTGCGGGTACGCGAGGTCTACGACAAGTTCGGGACCCGCGCCATCGACTCCGCCCTGGTCGAGTTCGACCGGACCCGGGTACCCGCCTCCCAGGTGGTGTCGCGCAGGGGCCTCAGCCAGCTCATGCGCTGGAACCGGGTGATGTCCCGGATGAGGTTCCTGATCGCCGCCGACGCCTTCTTCACCCACCGGACGCTGCTCGCGCACATCGTCGGGCACAGCACCGCTCGGGAGCTGGGCGGCAGGCCGCTGGCGAGCTGGCCGGTGAACGAGCACGCGCTGGCGCGGGCCCGAGCGGACCAGGAGCTGATGGAGGCCGGTCTGACCGAGTGCTTCCTGCGGCTGACCGAAGGTGGCAGCACCGTTCCCGAGATCGCCGAACTCAAGTGGTTCTGCGTGGAGCGGACCACGGAGCTCGCCGGACTCGCGACGGACCTGGAAGGCGGCGCCGGGTACATGTGGGACAGCGTCGCGCTGCGCGCGCACGCTCAGGTGCGCGGCTTCCGGATGTCGGGCGGCAGCCAGACCACCATGCTCACCGTCGCCAACCACTCGATGGCCTGCCGCGCCGAACTCGACGCTCCGGCCCTCGCGGCGGCCCCGGGCAGGCGCCGTGGCTGACAGGCGAGCACTCCACGAGCTGTTCCTGGCCGCCTGTGCGCAGCACGGCGACCGGTGTGCCGTCGTCGACGACGGCACACAGATCACCTACCGCGAGTTCGCCGCGCGAGTGCGCGAACGTGCCGACCGGCTGGCGCGGTCGCTGTCCCCGCGTGAACAACGGGTCGCCCTGTACGCCTCCAACAGCGCCGACTACCTCGTCTCGTACTACGCCCTGCTGGCCGGCGGCCGGCTGCCCTTCCTGGTGGACGCGCAGTTCGGCGCGACCGAACTGCACGGCATCGTGGGCAGTTGCGGTGTGCGAGTGTTCCTGACCGACAAGCCGCACGCGTTCCCGCTCCCGGGCACCGCGACGCCCGTGGCGGGCAGCCTCCTCACCCTGATGCGGCCCGCACCGGTGGCGGCGCCGCCGGTGCCGGTCCCGGTGCCGGCGCCGACCACCGCGACCTGCCGGTTCACCTCCGGCACGACCGGGGCACCCAAGTGCCTGGAGTTCTCCGCCGCCGCCGTGCACAGTGCCGCGCGCAACTGGATGACGGGCACCGGACTCGAACCGGACGACCGGGTGCTCTGCATGGCGGCATTCACCAACGGCCTGGCCTTCAACACGTCCTTGCTGGCCACCTTCCTGGCCGGCGCAGAACTGCACGTGTACCGCGGCCTGCCGACCTCCTCGGGCGTCATCCGGGCGCTGCGCGGTGCGCGGGCCACCCGGCTCGTGGCGTTCCCCCTGGTCTACCGGGTTCTCGCCGAGGCACCGGATCCCGATCCGGAGGCTTTCGCCCACCTGCGGAGGGCGATCTCGGCCGCGGCCACCCTGCCTCCGGAGCACCGGGCGGCGTTCGAGTCGCGGTACGGCGTCCGGATCGCCGACTACTACGGCATCGCGGAGACCGGCCCGTGCACCTACGAGCGGGACCCGGACCGCACCGCGGGCCTGGGCACCGCGCTGCCCGGCGTCGCGCTGCGGATCGTGGAGCGGGAGACCGGCGAGCCGGAGGTACTGGTGCGTACCGAGTCGATGGCCAGCAGGTACCTCAACGTCCCCGGAGGGCTGGAAGCGCGGATCGACGAGGACGGCTTCTACCGAACGGGAGACCGCGGACACCTCGACGACGGGCGGCTGTTCGTATCCGGCCGCCTCGACGGTCCCCTCAACCTCGCCGGGCGGAAGGTCGACCCCACGGAGATCGAGCGCGTCCTGACCGGACTCGACGGAGTTCACGACGCGGTGGTCTTCGCCGACCACGACGCCCAGGGCGGGACCGTGCTGCACGCGGTCCTCAGCGGCCCCCGCGACCCCGGGCGGGCCGAGGTCATCGACGCCTGCCGGGTGCACCTCGCACCGTACAAGGTCCCCGGCCGGGTCACCCACCTCCCGGCCATCCCACGGTCCTCGGCCGGCAAGGTCCGGCTCACCGAACTGAAGGAACTCGTCCGGACCGCGTAGCGCGGCCACCAGCGGCACCAGTACAGGAGCGGATGCACATGACCAAGGACACCGTCGGGACGGGTCTTCACGAGCAGATCGAGCACCTGGTGGAAGTGGCCACCGGAAAGGTGGTGACCGTCGCCGACCTGCGAGCCAGCGGGGGAGCACTCGACCGGGCCGGGGTGAACTCCATCGGCTACATCAACCTGATGGAGGCCCTGGAACAGCGGTTCGGCGTCGTCATCGACCCGGAGGCCGACCCGCAGTACCTGGTGTCGATCGAGTCCATCGCGCAGTTCGTCCGCGCCCATTCGTGACCTGGAGGAGAACCGTGACCCACGTACACGCGACAGCCGCCCCTCCGGCCGGCACGGGGCCCGAGGACCTGCGGCGTTACCTGGACGGGCTCTGGGAGAAGGAACCGTTCGTCCACGCCGCCGCGTGGACGGAGCACCTCTGCGGAGTGCTGCCGCTGCTCGACCTGTTCCCCGACGCCTCCCACGACCCCCAGGAACCCAGGCGCCTCGTCGAGGGCGTCCGCACCGGTGCGCTCCTGGCCGCACTGGGCCTGTTCACCCCCAACACGCACTTCGCGCCGTCCCTCCCGGCGGTCCGCGCCGAACGGGTACCGGGTCTCGGCCTCACCCTCGAAGGACGCTTCCGCTACGCCTCCCCGCAGGCGGACCTCTCCCTGGTGCCGCTGCGGGTGGCGGGGGAGGAGCAACTGCGCCTGGTCCTGCTGCCGCACACGCACGACGGCCTGCGGACGTACGGTGCCGGCCGTGCCACGGAGCCGGGGTGGGGGGAGCTGACCGGCGCCGTCGTCCAGGAGGCGGAGCTGTCCCACCCCGTGACCTGGGACCTGGACGGGCCGCTCGTGCGGGTGCTCGACAGTTACGGCTGGGAGTTCGCGCGTCGTTCCGTCACCTGGAGCGCCCGGGTGATCGCCGACCTGCGCAGGTCGCTGGCGGCCACCGGCAGCGGCACCGAGGCGCTCAGCACCTCGCAGTACCTCGCGCACGAACTGAGCAAGCTGGAGATCGAGATCTCCCTGGCTGCCGCGGCGGCCAGCTTCGGGGCCGAGCTGAAGGGCGAGGAACCCGGCGGGCAGTCCGCCGCGGCGGTCCTGCTCGCCGCCACCGACCTGCTGACTCGCACGGCCCGGGTGGTCGAGGACATGAGCACCGAGCTGGGCCTGACTCCCAGCCCGTGCGCCGCCGATTCCTGGCCCGCGGGGCAGATCCAGGGCTACTTCGGCGGGCGGCGGATGGCTGAGAGTCAACTGGCCCGCCGCATGGGCCTGGTGCCGGAGGCCGTGGCGCGATGACGATCCCCACTGTCGTCTGCGGCCGCACCGGCCGCATGACGCGGCTGATCGCCGGAGCCGTGGAGCAGGCGCCCGGCGTCCACCTCGCCGCCCGCTTCACCGCCCGCGGCGCCGCGGCGGCCACGCCCGGAGCGCCGCCGGTCGTCGCCGACCTCGCGCACCTGTCCTGCTCCACTCCGGTGGTGGTCGACTTCACCGCCCCCGAGGCCACGGCCGCACTGCTGCGGCAGGCCCTCACGCACGACTGTGCGCTGGTGATCGGCACCAGCGGACTCGGTGCGGCGGAGCGCACCCTGCTGGCGGAGGTCGGCCGCGTCCGCCCGGTGGTCGCGGCGGCCAACTTCAGCTTGGCGCTGCTGGCGGTGGCCCGCTTCGTACGGGAGCTGGCGCAGCAGGTGGACGACAGCTGGGACGCGGGCGTGCTCGACGTGCACTTCGCCGGCAAACGGGACCGGCCCAGCGCCACGGCGCGATACCTCGCAGACCAGTGGCGGCGACCCGAGGAACGCGGCGAGGCCCCGGAGATCAACGCGTTCCGGATGGGCGACGCGGTGAGCGAGCACCGTCTGCTGGCGGCAGGCGCCGGCGAGCACGTCGAGGTACTGCACCGGGTGGCCGACCGGGCCGCGTTCCTGCCCGGCGTCCTGCGGGCCGTGCGCTTCGCCGCCACCGCACCGCCGGGCGTCCACACCCTGGAGGACGTGGCGCGCACCCCCCTCCCGGCGGCGCGGTGAGCGACGTCATGGGCCACCGGGTGGCAGCGCGGACGTGGCTGTGGTGGTGTCCGGTCCCCGCGGACCGGTCGCCCGACCCCACGCCGGATCCGGATCCCACCGGGGCGGAGCTGGGCGCGGTCTCCCCGGCCCGCCGGGCACAGGGCGCGGCGGCACGGTACGCGCTCCTGGAAGGACTCGGCCGACTGGGGCTCATCCCGGACGGGCCGGACCGGGCGGCCCGCACCGGCCTGACGGGGCCCGGAGCGGTGCGCCGGGTGACATGGGACGGCCGGCCGGTGGGTGCCGGTGTCCAGTTCTCGCTGGCCCACACGGCGCGGTGGGCGCTCGCCGCGGTCCGCCAGGCCGACGGGGCGCCGACCGGGTTCGGGGTGGACGCCGAGGACGACTGGGACGGCGCCGCCCGCAACCTCCACCGGTTCGCCACCCCGGCCGAACTGGACGTACTGGCCGCGGCGCTCCCCGAGCGCCCGGAACCCGCAGGACCGGTCCCCGTCCACCTGTGGTGCGCCAAGGAGGCCCTCTCCAAGGCCACCGGGCGCGGCTTCGTCGTGGCCCCGCGCCGGTACCGCCTGCAGCCGGGCACGGACCCGGCGCATCCGCTGCTGCTCGCCGTGGACGCGCCGCGGCAGGCGGAAGCGCCCCGGTGCGTCCAGGTGCGGGCCGGCACTCGCCGGGTCCTGCCGCCGACGGCCTGGGCGGTGGCCGAATACCCCCTGCGGAGCACCGAACACGAAGGAAACGAGGCCTCACAACCGTGACGGAAGACCAGACGATCAACAGCTTCGGACGGCTGCTCGACCACCAGGCGGCGCTCCGCCCGGAGGCCCTGGCCCTGTACGCACCCGGCCGGGCCCCCCTCTCCTACGGGGCGCTGCGCCGGCGGGTCGCGGAGACCGGGCAGGCCCTCAACGGCTTCGGGCTGGGACGGGGCAGCCGGGTGGCCATCGTGCTGCCCAACGGACCCGACATGGCACTCGCCTTCCTGGCCGTGGCCACCCACGCCTGCGCGGCACCCCTCAACCCGGCATACCGGGCGGCGGAGTTCGCCTTCTACCTGGACGACATGCGGGCCGACGCCCTGCTCGTCGCACAGGGCAGCGACTCGCCCGCGGTCGAGGTCGCTCGGGAGCGCGGCATCCGGGTCGTCGAACTGGTCACCGACCCCGCCGCGCCCGCCGGGACCTTCACCCTGCGCGCCGACCCCGGGAACGTGCCGCCCACCCGTACCGGCGCCGCGGAACCGGGGGAGACGGCGCTGATCCTGCACACCTCCGGCACCACGTCCCAGCCCAAGCTGGTGCCGCTCACCCACACCAACCTGTGCGCGGCCGCGCACAACACCCGGGCCGCGTTCGACATCGGGGAGCAGGACCGGTGCCTGAACGTCATGCCGCTGTTCCACGCGCACGGCCTGATCAGCACCCTGGTCGCCACCCTGGCCGGAGGCGGCGGCATCGTCTGCGCCCCCGGCTTCTCCGACAGCCGCTTCTTCGGCTGGCTGACCGAGTTCCGTCCCACCTGGTACACGGCCGTGCCCACCATGCACCAGGCGCTCCTCGCGGTGGCGGCAGAGCACAAGGAGGAGCTCGCGGCCGCCGGACTGCGGTTCGTCCGGTCGGCGTCGGCCCCGCTGCCCGGCCCGGTCCTCACCGCCCTGGAGGAGGCATTCGGTGCGCCGGTGATCGAGGCGTACGGCATGACCGAGGCGGGCTCCCTGGTGACCAGCAACCCGCTGCCCCCGGGCGTGCGCAAGCTCCGGTCCGTCGGCCTTCCCGTGGGGGAGGCGATCGCCGTGCTGGACAAGAAGGGCCGCCGGCTCGGCCCCGGCGAGGCCGGGGAGATCGCCATCCGGGGCGCCAACGTGATGGGCGGCTACGAGCACAACCCGGAGGCCAACCGGCTGGCCTTCACCGACGACGGCTGGTTCCGCACCGGCGACGAAGGCCGCCTCGACGAGGACGGGTACCTCTACGTGGTCGGCCGCACCAAGGAGATCATCAACCGCGGCGGCTCCAAGGTGTCCCCGGCCGAGATCGACGACGTTCTCAGCGGTCATCCCGACGTCGGACTCGCCGTGGCGTTCGGGCTGCCTCATCCTTCCCTCGGCGAGGACGTGGCCGTGGCCGTCGTCCCGCGGGCCGGCGTGTCGGTCGACGAGCGCGAACTCCGCGAGTTCGCGGCGGAGCGGCTCGCCGACTTCAAGGTCCCCAGCCGGGTGTTCACGGTCGCCGACGTTCCCAAGAGCCCGACGGGGAAGGTGCAGCGGCTCAAACTCGCCGAGCTC
The DNA here is from genome assembly GCF_003112515.1 of Streptomyces fragilis. GTDB lineage: Bacteria > Actinomycetota > Actinomycetes > Streptomycetales > Streptomycetaceae > Streptomyces > Streptomyces fragilis. The sequence goes on from NZ_BEVZ01000002.1 coordinate 1,970,705, forward strand.
CTCGCCACCTCCGCACGGCAGCCGGTGCGGGAGCCCCGCGGTCCCTTGGAGAAGCAGATCACACAGCTGTGGGCACAGGTCCTCGAGCGTGACGACGTGGGGCCGGACGAGAACTTCTTCGACCTCGGCGGCAACTCCCTGCTCATGGCCAGGGTCTCGGCCCGGCTCGGTGAGGTCCTGGGCCGCGAACTGCCCGTGGTGGTCCTCACCATGTACCCCAGCGTGTCCGCCCTCGCCGCACACCTCTCGGGATCCGAGGACGGCCAGGCACCCGCCACCGGGCCCGCCGCTGACCGGATCGATCGCGGGAAGGACCGGCTGTCGCGCCAGCGCGGCCTGCGCAGGCGCACCGCGACCAAGGAGAGCGACTGATGCCGCACCGCGACGCCCCACCCACCTCCGACGCGCGACCGGAGCCCACCGGCCTGGAGATCGCCGTCATCGGACTGGCCTGCCGGTTCCCCGGTGCCGCGGACGCACAGGAGTACTGGCGCAACATCAGCTCCGGCACCGAGTGCATCACCGTCCTCTCCCGCGAGGAACTGGCCGCCGCCGGCGTCCCGCAGGCCCACCTCGACGACCCCGACCACGTCCCCGCCCACGGTGTCCTGGAAGGCGCCGACCTCTTCGACGCCGAGTTCTTCGGCTTCAACCCCAGGGAGGCGGACCTGATGGACCCGCAGCACCGGGTCCTGCTCGAATGCTCCTGGCACGCCCTGGAGGACGCCGGCTACGACCCGAAAGCGGTGCCCGGCCCGGTCGGCGTCTTCGCCGGCGCCTACTACAGCAGCTACCTGGCGCAGCTCACGGCGGACGCCGACCCCACGGACGTCGCCGAGGAGTTCGCCCGCAACCTGGCCAACGAGAAGGACTACCTGGCGACCAGGCTCGCCTACAAACTCGGGCTGACCGGCCCCGCCCTGACAGTGCAGACCGCCTGCTCGACCTCGCTGGTCGCCGTCCACCTCGCCTGCCAGGCACTGCTCAGCGGCTCCTGCGACACCGCCTTGGCGGGCGGTGTCACGGTGCGGGCCCGCCAGGCCGGCTACCTTCACCAGCCCGGGGGCATCTTCTCGGCCGACGGGCACTGCCGGCCCTTCGACGCCGCCGCGCAGGGCACCGTCGCCGGGAACGGCGTCGGCGTCGTGGTGCTCAAGCGGCTGGAGGACGCGCTCGCCGACGGCGACCCGATCCGCGCGGTCGTCAAGGGATCCGCCGTGGGCAACGACGGTGCGGAGCGGGTCGGCTTCACCGCCCCCGGCGTGGCCGGCCAGGCCCGGGTCGTCGCGGCCGCCCTGCACATGGCGGAGGTCGACCCGGCGACCGTCTCCTACGTCGAGGCCCACGGCAGCGGTACCCCGGTCGGCGACCCCATCGAGATCGAGGCCCTGACCCGCGCGTTCGGCAGCGGACCCGCTCGGGGAAGCTGCGCGATCGGCTCGGTCAAGAGCAACATCGGGCACACCCACGCGGCGTCGGGCATCGCAGGGCTCATCAAGACCGTGCTGGCGCTGCAGCACCGCCAACTGCCGCCCAGCCTGCACTTCGACAAGCCCAACCCCGACATCGACTTCGACGCGACGCCGTTCCACGTGAACACCCGCCTGACACCCTGGACGGCGGACGGCGGGCCCCGCCGGGCGGGCGTCAGTTCCTTCGGGATGGGCGGCACGGGCGCCCACGTCGTCCTGGAGGAGGCCCCGGCACCTCGGCGGTCGCCGGCCGCGCACCGGCCGCACCTGTTACCGCTGTCCGCCCGCAGCGCCACCGCGCTCGACGACCTGACCGGCCGGCTCGCCGACCGGCTGGACGGCGACCCCGACCTGCCGCTGCCGGCCGTCGCCCGCACCCTGCAGAGCGGCCGGCGGCACTTCGGCCACCGCCGCTTCCTGGTCGCCGAGGACTCCGCCGCGGCGGTCACCGCCCTGCGCGACCGCGACCCACGTGTGCTGCGCGACGGAGCCCCGGAGGGGACCCGGCCCGGCGTCGTCTTCCTGCTGCCGGGCCTCGGCGAGCAGCGGCCCGGCATGGGCCGCGAACTCTACGAGCACCAGCCCGAGTTCCGGGCAGCCGTCGACCGCTGCGCCGAAGGGCTGCGCCCTCACCTCGGCCTCGACCTGCGCACCCTGCTGTACCCCGCGACGGTACCGACGGCAGCCGGCGGCGACGGCCCGGACCTGCGGCGGCTGCTGGGCCGCGGGCCGGCCGCTCAGGCCCCGGCCACCGCTCTCGACCGCACGCTGTACGCCCAGCCCGCCATCTTCACGCTGGAGTACGCGCTGGGCTCGCTGTGGCAGTCGTGGGGCGTACGGCCCGACGCCCTGATCGGGTACAGCATCGGCGAGTACGCCGTGGCCTGCCTCGCCGGGGTCGTCGGGCTCGACGACGCGCTGCACCTCGTCGCCCAACGGGCCCGCCTGATCGAGGAGCTGCCCGGCGGCGCCATGCTCGCCGTGCCCCTGCCCGAGGAGCGGGTGCGCACGCTCCTCGGCGACGGCCTGTCGCTCGCCGCGGTCAACGGGCCGTCCCTGTGCGTGGTGGCGGGCGACCACGCCTCCGTCGACGCCCTGCGGGCGCGGCTCGCCCAGGAGGAGGTGGCGACGCGCCAACTGCGCACCACGCACGCCTTCCACTCCCACCTGATGGACCCGATCGTCGACCGATTCACCGAACTGGTCGACGGCGTCCGTCTCAGCCCGCCGCGGCTGCCGTACGTCTCCAACGTCACCGGAGACTGGATCACCCCGCACGAGGCCACCGACCCCGCCTTCTGGGCCCGCCACCTGCGCCAGCCGGTGCGCTTCGGCGACGCCGTGGCCCGGCTGAGGGACACCGCCGACCGGGTCCTGCTGGAGATCGGGCCGGGCCAGTCCCTGAGCAGCCTGGCCCTGCAGGCCGTGCAGCGCGCCGAGGGCTCCGGCACCGGCCGCCTCGCCGCCCACGCCTCTCTGCCTGGTGAGTACGACCGGCAGGGCGAGGAGGCATTCCTGCTCAACACGGCCGGCAAGCTGTGGCTGTCCGGCGTGGACCTGGACTGGCCCGCGGTGCGCGGTGCCGATGACGCTCCTCGCACGTCGCTGCCCGGCTACCCCTTCGAGCGGCGCCGCCACTGGATCGACCCGGCCCCCGCCCGGCCGGCCCCGCACGAGCCGTCCCTGGCGAAGAAGCCGGACCTCGCGGACTGGTTCCACGTCCCGGTCTGGGAGCCGGCCGCCCCGCACTCCGTCCGTTCCTCTCCCGCACCGGCCCGGCCGGGCCGCGACTGGCTGCTGTTCCTGGACGACACGGGCACCGGCGAGGCCCTCGCCGAGCGGCTCACGGCGGCCGGACACCGGGTCACCGCAGTGCGACCCGGCCCGCAGTGGCTCTGCCGGGCAGCGGACGCCTACGAGATCCGGCCCGGCCACGAGGACGACTACCGACGCCTGGTGCGCGCCCTGGACGAAGAAGGACGGTTCCCGTCCCACATCGTCCACCTGTGGACGGTCGGACCGCGGGTCCCGGTGGCGGACCTGCTGGAACGCGGCTTCTCCAGCCTGCTGCGGCTCAACCGTGCCGCGGCCGGCCGCTCCACCCCGCGGCCGCTGGACCTCGCCGTCGTCACCAGCGACGCCTACTCCGTGCTCGGCACCGAGACCCTGGCACCGGAGAAGGCCACCGCGGCAGGTCCCTGCCTGGTTCTCCCGCTGGAGCAGCCGGACACCACCTGCCGAGGCATCGACGTGTCGCTGCCCGCCGGCGGACAGCGACACGTCGACGCCGCGGACGTCGACCGGCTGTACGCCGAGCTGCTGCGCCCCTCCGGGCACCGGCTCATCGCGCTGCGCGGGCGCCGACGCTGGGTGCCGGGTCACCGTCCGGTCCGCCTCGACGAGGAGGGCTGGCACGTCATCCGCACCCGCGGCGTGTACCTGATCACGGGTGGCTTCGGTGGGGTCGGCCTGACCCTGGCCCGCCATCTGGCGGACACCGCGGCCGCCCGGCTGGTGCTCGTCGGGCGGAGCGGACTGCCGCCACGGGACGAGTGGGAGCGGTGGCTCGCCGACCACCCCGGGCAGGACCGGACGTCGGCCCGCATCCGCACGGTCCGCGAACTGGAGGCCCTGGGCGCCGAGGTCTGGCCGGTCGCCTGTGACGTGACCGACGAGGCGGGCATGGCCGCGGTCGCCGACGAGGCGGTGCGCCGGTACGGAGCGGTGCACGGCGTCATCCACGCCGCAGGCCTGCCGGCCACCGGCCTGGCGCAGCTCAAGGACGCGGACGAGGCGCTGCGCGTGCTCGCGCCCAAGGTGCACGGCGGTCTCGTCGTCGAGGCACTGGCACGCCGCCTCGAGCCGGACTTCACGGTGCTGTGCTCCTCGACCCTCGCCCTGACCGGCGGCGTCGGCCAGATCGACTACGTGGCGGCCAACGCGTTCCTGGACGCGCTGGCGCAGTACAACGACGTGACCGGCGGGCCGCGGATGGTCTCCGTCAACTGGGACGGCTGGCAGGACGTCGGTATGGCCGCCCGCCTCATCGGCGCCGACTCGGAGCCGACGGCGGAGTCGGCCACGGGCGCCGGCCGCACCGGCGTCGTCGACCACCCGCTGCTGGAGGAGTGCCTCACCGACGACGAGCACCAGGCGGTGTACTCCGTCTCCCTGAGCGTCGCGTCCTCCTGGCTGATCGACGAACACCGCATGGCGGGCCACGCCGTCGTCCCTGGCACCGGGCACCTCGAACTGGTCCGCGCGGTCCACGAGCACCAGTACGGCGGCCTGGGCGTAGAGCTCCGCGAGGTGACGTTCCTGTCGCCGGTGGTGATCGGCGAGGACCAGCAGCGCGAGCTGCGCGTCGTCCTGGAGAAGGGGGCCTCGCCCTTGCGGTTCGCGGTGGTCAGCCGCGTCGCGGGGACGGCCGCCGGGCCGGAGGCGGAGACCGACTGGGACCTGCACGTCACCGGTGAGGTAGGTCCGCTGCCCGCCACCGCGCCGCCGCCCGCACGGCACGACGTGGCCGAGCTGGTCTCCGCGGCGGGCATGCGCGACCTCGGAGCAGTCGAGCACTCCGGGCCGATGGGGTTCGGGCCGCGCTCGCGCTGCCTGCGCCGCGTCCACCTCGGTGAGCTGGAGGCACTGGCTGAGCTGGAGCTGCCCGCGGAGTTCGCCGGCGACCTGGAGCACATCCGGCTGCACCCCTCGCTGCTCGACCTCGGGGCCGGATTCCACGGTATGAACCTCGCCGAGGAGTTCCGGATCCCGCTCTCCTACGGTCGGCTCACCCTGCTCGCGCCGCTGCCGCGGCGGATCTTCAGCCTCCACCGTTTCCATGAGCGCGACCGGCCCGGCAAGGAGACGTTCACCTCGGACTTCACCCTGCTCGACGAGCAGGGCCAGGAGGTGGCCAGGATCGAGAACTTCGTCCTCAAACGGGTGGCGGACCTGGAGAACCACCTCGGCGCACTGCGCGGCGGCACCTCCGCGCAGGTCGCCCGGTACCGCTTCCCGGCGTCCGGCGGAGCGTCCCGGCCGGTCGTCGACGCGAGCGGACTACGTGCCCACCTGGACCAGGGAATCCGGCCCGAGGAAGGGGTGGCGGCGCTGCTGCGCGTACTGGCCGAGGGCCTGGAGCCACAGATCGCCGTGGTGACCAAGGACCTCGACGCCGTACGGGAGCACATAGCCCGAGGCAGTGCCGCCGTGGCCGACGGACCCGCTACGGACGGGCGTGCCGCGCACCCGAGGCCGCGGCTCGCCGCCGGCTTCCAGGCACCGACCGACGAGACCGAGACCCGCCTCGCCGCGCTCTGGGCCGAGCTGCTCGGCCTGCGTGAGGTGGGCGTGCACGACAACTTCTTCGAGCTGGGCGGCCACTCCCTGCTCGGAGTCCAGCTCGTTGCCCGCATACGCCGCGAGTTCGGGGTGGATCTGCCGCTCAGCGCCCTGTTCGAGGCGCTGACCGTGGCCGAACTGGCCGGGACGCTGCGCCCGAGGGCCGCGCGGACCGCCCCGTAGAGCACCGACGAACCCACCGAAGAGCCCGAGAGAACCGAGTTCGAGCAGGAGCGGAGGAACGATGACGGAACGCATCGGCACAGTAGGTGTCGTAGGCGCCGGAGTGATGGGAACGGGCCTGGCCCAGGCCCTGGCCCAGAGCGGGCACGAAGTGATCCTGGTGGACCGCAGCGACGAGATCCTGGCACGGGCGGAACAGGAGATCCACAAAGGACTGCGCCTCGGCCGGCTCCTGGGGACCCGCAGCCCCGCCGAGGACCGCACGGTAGTCGCCAAACGCATCGCCTACACCACCGAGTACGAGGGCTTCGACGCGGTGGACTTCGTGATTGAGAACGTCACCGAGGACTGGGAGATCAAGCGCGGCGTCTACCAGCGCATCGATCCGCTGTGCCCGCCGCACTGCGTCTTCGCCGTGAACACCTCGGTCATCCCGATCACCCGGGTGGGGGCCGCCACCACCCGCCCGGACCGCGTCCTGGGCATGCACTTCATGAACCCGGTGCCGATGAAGCCGATGGTCGAGGTGATCCGGGGCCACCACACCAGCGAGGCGACCCTCGACACCGCACGCCGCCTGCTCACCCAGATGGGCAAGGAGTGCGTGGTCGTCCAGGACTCCCCGGGCTTCGTGTCCAACCGGGTGCTGATGCTCACCGTCAACGAGGCCGTCTACCTCGTACAGGAGGGCGTCGCCACCGCCGAGGAGGTCGACCGCATCTTCAAGAGCTGCTTCGGGCACCGCATGGGGCCGCTGGAGACCGCCGACCTCATCGGCCTGGACACCATCCTGCAGTCCGTCCAGGGACTCCACGATGCCTTCAGCGACAGCAAGTACCGGCCCTGCCCGCTACTGACGCGGATGGTGGACGCCGGGCTGCTCGGCCGCAAGAGCGGCCGGGGCTTCTTCGACTACAGCACCGCCGCGGCCTCCTGACGAGGGCCGTCCGCATCCGCCCGTCATCCGCACCGGCCGACGACACGACCACGGAGCACACCATGGCAGACACCAAGCAGACCATCCGGGACTTCCTCGCCCAGTTCTTCGGCGACCACCAGCTCGCCGACGACGAGGACATCTTCGCCACCGGCTTCGTCAACTCCCTCTTCGTCATGCAACTGGTCCTCTTCGTGGAGAACGAATTCTCCATGACGATCGCGGACGAGGACCTGGAGATGGCCAATTTCCGCACGGTGTCGGCCATCGAGGCTCTCGTCGCACGGAAACACACCACTGTCGTCAGCTGATCCGGCCACCCGGTACGGAGACATCCATGGCCTTACGCGTACAACTCACCGACCAGCAGTCCGCCGCCCGCGAGGAGTACGAAGCCTTCGCCCGTGAGCACGTCGCCCCGAAGGCCGGAGCGTGGGACCGGGACGAGGAACTGCCGGAGGACTTCTTCACCACGATCGGCGCCGCGGGTTACCTCGGGGCGGCCGTGCCCGCCACATACGGCGGCGGCTCCCTGGACGCGATCTGCTTCGGACTGCTCAACGAGGAGATCGGACGCGCCTGCTCCTCCGTCCGCAGCCTGCTGACGGTGCACGGCATGGCGTCCCGAGCCGTCGCCCGGTGGGGCTCGGCGGCGCAGCGGGAGCACTGGCTGCCCCGGCTCGCCACCGGCGCCGCGATCGGGGCGTTCGCCCTGACCGAGCCCGGTGCGGGCAGCGACGTCAAGGGCCTGGCGACCGAGGCCCGCCGCACCGCGGACGGATTCGTCCTCGACGGCGCGAAACGGTGGATCACCTTCGGCCGCCGGGCCGACGTCTACCTGCTCTTCGCCCGGCTTGACGGCCGGGAGACCGCCTTCCTCGTGGAGCGCACGTCGCCCGGTCTGCAGGTCACCCCGGTCCCCGGGATCCTCGGCACCCGCGCCTCGATGCTCGCCGAGCTGGAGCTGCGCGCATGCCAGGTGCCCGCCGAGGCCCTGCTCGGCCGCCCCGGTTTCGGCCTCAGCGCGGTGGCCGCCGACGCCCTGGAACTCGGGCGCTACAGCGTTGCCTGGGGGTGCGTGGGCCTGTCCCAGGCGTGCCTGGACTCCTCGCTGGACTACGCCGGCGAGCGCGAGCAGTTCGGGGTGCCGCTGCGGGACCACCAGCTCGTGCAGCGCATGCTCGCCGACATGGCCACCGGCACCAGCGCCGCCCGGCTGCTGTGCCAGCAGGCCGGCTGGCTCCGCGACGCCGCGGACCCGCAGGCGGTGCACGCCACCTGGCTGGCCAAGTACTACTCCTCGACCACCGCCTTCCGCTCCGCGACCGATGCGGTGCAGGTCCACGGCGCGCACGGCTGCGGCGCGGAGTACCCCGTACAGCGCTACCTGCGCGACGCGAAGGTCATGGAGATCATCGAGGGCAGTACCGAACTCCAGCAGACGACCATCGCGCACACCGCTTACCACAGCCGCCGCGCGGCCGCCTTCCGGCCCGCCGCCGACCGCCGGGCCACCGGCCCGGCCGAGAGGACGATGACGGTATGACGACCGACGACACCGTCGAGGCCAAGCCCGCCAGGACCGTGAAGTGCGTGGTCTGGGACCTCGACCACACCCTCTGGCAGGGCGTCCTGCTGGAGGACGGCGACGTGCCGCTGCGCCCCGGCGTCCGGGAGGTGATCGAAGAGCTGGACCGCCGCGGAATCCTGCAGTCCGTCGCGAGCCGGAACGACGGCGAGGCCGCCACACGTGCATTGGAGCGCCACGCGCTGCTCGACTACTTCCTCTACCCGCAGATCAACTGGAACGCCAAGTCATCCTCCGTGCGCGAGATCGCCGCAGCCCTCAACCTCGGCCTGGACGCGTTCGCCTTCGTCGACGACGACCCCTTCGAACGCGGCGAGGTGGCGCACGAGATACCCGAGCTGCTGGTCCTCGACGCCGCCGAGGCCACCGGACTGCCGCAGCGCACGGAGTTCACCCCTCGGTTCGTCACGGACGACTCCGCCAAGCGGCGGGCGATGTACCGCGCCGACCAGGTCCGCGGCGAGGTGGAGCGCGAGTACACCGGCCCCAAGGAGGAGTTCCTCGCCACCTTGGACATGACCTTCACCATCGCCCCGGCGGCCGAGGAGGATCTGCGCCGCGCCGAGGAACTCACCGTCCGCACCAACCAGTTGAACACCACCGGCTACACCTACTCCTACGAGGAGCTGGACGCCTTCCGCAAGTCGCCCGACCACGAGCTGCTGGTGGCCCGGCTGACGGACCGGTACGGCCCCTACGGCACCATCGGCCTGGTACTGATCGAGCGGGGCTCCGACACCTGGGAGATCAAGCTGCTGCTGATGTCCTGCCGGGTCATGTCGCGCGGTGTCGGCGGCGTGCTCATCACCTATCTGCGGCAGCGGGCCAAGGACGCCGGCGTCCGCCTGGTCGCGGAGTTCGTACCCAACGGGCGCAACCGCATGATGTTCGTGACGTACAAGTTCTCCCAGTTCCGGGAGACCGGACGTGACGGGAACCTGGTGCGGCTGGAGGCCGACCTGACGGAGGTTCCGCCGTTCCCGGCGTACATGAAGGTGTCGGTGCCCGCCGGGACAGGCGGCGACCGGTGACCCAGGCGTTCCCCGCCGCCGGACGGGACTGGCTGGTCCGCCCCCGACCCAACCCGCGAGCCCGGCTCCGCCTGCTGTGCTTCTCCTACGCCGGCGGCGGTAGCGGAGCCTTCAGCGGCTGGGCCGAGCAGCTTCCGTCGTCCGTGGAGCTCGCGGCCGTCCGGCTGCCCGGCCGCGAGTCCCGGATCATGCAGCGCCCCTACGCCGTCCTGGAGGACCTGCTGCCGGACCTGGGTGACGCGGTCGCGGACCACTGCGCGGAGCCGTACGTCCTCTTCGGCCACAGCATGGGGGCGCTCATCGCCTTCGAGTGCGCCCGCTGGCTGCGCGCGCACGGGCACCGCGCGCCGGAACACCTGGTGGTGTCGGGCCGGCGCGCCCCGCAGTTGCCGCACAACCGGCCCCTCATCCACACGCTGCCCGACGACACCTTCGTGGAGCGGCTGCGGGAACTCGGCGGCACCCCGGAGGAACTGCTCGCCGACGCCCGGGTCATGCGTCTGGTCATGCCAGGGCTGCGCGCCGACTTCCAGCTCAACGACAGCTACCGGTACCAGCCGCAGGCTCCGCTGGACTGTCCGCTCACGGCCTTCGGCGGCCGGGCGGACCGGCACGTCGACGAGCCCGGCCTGGCCGCGTGGACCGAGCAGACCACAGGTGCGTTCCGGCACATCATGTTCGACGGCGGGCACTTCTTCCTGCACTCCGCGCAGGAGGAGGTTCTGGGCGAGCTGGCCGGGATCCTGCGCCGGACCACGGAGGCCGCCGTCGAATGAGAACCCTTCCGGGCAGCTGGGACCCGGGACCGGCGCGGGTGGAGCCGGCGGACCGGCGCGTCCACGTGTGGCGGGTGCCGTTGGACGTCGCACCGGCCCACCGGGCGCAGCTGAGCACCTCCCTCTCCCGGGAGGAGGAGGAACGGGCCCGGCACTGCCGCATGCCCGTCAATCGGGACCGTTCCGTCGTCGCCTGGGCGGCGGTCCGCGACGTTCTGTCCCGTTACACGGGCACACACCCGGGGAGCCTGTGCTTCGTGCGCGGCCCCCGGGGCCGGCCGCGGCTGACGGGCCCGCACGGTGCCCGGCTCGACTTCAACCTGTCCCATTCCCGAGCCGTCGCGCTGATCGCGGTGGCACGCGGCGGCCGTGTCGGGGTCGACGTGGAGACGATTGATCCGAGCCTCGACCACCGGGCCATGGCCCGGCGCTTCCTCGGCCCGGACGCGGCCGTCATCCGGGAACTGCCCGACGCGGCCGGTCGCCTGGAGTTCTTCACCCGGTGGACCTGGCGCGAGGCGTACGCGAAGGCGGTCGACTGTCCCATTCCCCGGACACTGGACGTGCCCGCGCCGTGGCGACTGTGGAATCTTGCTGTCGGTCCGGGCGTCCGCGCCGCACTCGCGGCGCACGCCCCGACCGGTCCGCCGTGCTGCTGGCAGTGGGAGGCGCCGACGGAGCGGTTCCGACAGGAAGAAGAGAGCGAGGAACACAACGGCCATGCCTGAGATCTCGACATTTTGGTGGTTCTTCACCGCGGCACTCGTCCTGCTGCTGGTGCCCGGGCCTTCGGTGCTCTACGTCACCGGCCGCACCCTCGACCAAGGCTTGCGGGCCGGCCTGCTGTCCACCCTCGGACTCGCCTGCGGCGATCTCGTCCAGGTGCTTGCCGCGGTCGTCGGGCTGTCGGCCCTCGTCGCATCGTCCGAGGTGGCCTTCGAAGTGGTCAAGTACACCGGCGTGGCCTACCTGGTGTGGCTGGGCGTCAAGCGGCTGCGCACCCCTGTGACCCTCACCCCCGCCGCCGACCGGCACAACGAGGCGGTACCCGGCCGGCGCCTGGTGCTGGAGGGCCTGCTCGTCAATGCCCTCAATCCCAAGAGCACCCTGTTCTTCCTCGCCTTCCTCCCCGCCTTCGTGCACCCGGGACAGGGGCCGGTGTGGTCGCAGACCCTGGCGCTCGGCGTGGTGTTCGTCCTCGTCGGTGTGGCCACCAACGCGGGATGGGGACTGCTGAGCGCCTTCGTTCGCGGCCGGGTCGAGGAGAGCAAAGGGTTCCTCAACGCCCAGCGCTACGTCGGCGGCGGGGTGTTCCTCCTGCTGGCCGGCGCCGTCCTGACCACAGGAAACACCCACAGCTGACACGACCCAGCCCCGCCCCATGAGGAGACCGGCGCGTGACCGCCCACGCCACCGTGCCGGCCGGGCCCGCCTGGACGTGCCGGCCGGACACCTCGTCACACGGACCGACCTGGTGTGACGAGGTGTCCGGCCCGGGAGTCGGCGTCCTGTTCGCAAGAACTGGGCGCGGGTGAGCGTCGGCGCCTTCCCCGGGAGGAGACCGCCGTCCGCGTGGCCGCTCCGCCGGGCAGGGAGGGTCACCGGAGCCGAAGAGGCGGACGGCTGAGCGACGCAGGGGGGCTCACGACGGCGGGACGGTCCCCGGTCCTGCGGCGCGCGCGTAGCGGGCGGCGAGTTCTGCGAACGCCGTGGCCAACTGCGGTGGACCGACGACCTCGAGGCCCGTGTCGAAGTAACCGAGGGTGGTGGCGAGTCCGGTCCAGGACCAGGAGCCGAGGGTGAGCCGGCAGCGGCGAGGGCCGAGTTCCTCGACGATTCCGTCCCGGGCGAAGGGGGCGACGTCGGCGGCGGGGAGGTGGAGGACGACTTCGCCCCGGCAGGGCCAGTCGGTCGTGGTGCCGTCGTTGCCCCGGAACCGGCTGGTGACGAAGGCGGAGACGTCGCCCCCGGGGACTTCACGCGGAGTGAAACGGGGGCCGGCGGGTGTACGGGGCCGGATGCGGTCGACGCGGAAGGTGCGCCAGTCCTCCCGGTCGAGGTCCCAGGCCACGAGGTACCAGCGGTGGCGCCAGGTGACCAGGTGGTGGGGTTGTACGCGGCGCGGGGCACCGGCCGAGATTCCCGGGCCCGGGCCCGAGGTGTGGTCGAGGCGCAATTCCTGGCGGGCGTGGATGACGTGGCTGAGCTCCATCAGGACCTGGGGGTCCACCTCGGGGGTGTCACCGGCCGCAGGTGGCCGGACGGCGGTGGCGCGCAGCAGGTCGATGCGGTGACGCAGGTGTGACGGCATGACCTGGCGGAGGGTGGCCAGGGCCCGGGCGGCGTCCTCGGCGACGGCGGTGCCGGCGGCCGCGGTCTGCAGGGCGACGGCCAGGGCGACGACCTGGCCGTCGTCGAACAGGAGGGGCGGCATGCGAGTGCCGGCCTCCAGCCGGTAACCACCGGCCGGTCCTTTGACGGTGGTGATCGGGTAGCCGAGGCCACGCAGCCGATCGATGTCACGGCGCACGGTGCGTGAGGTGACGTCCAGACGCCCGGCGAGGTCCTCACCGGACCAGTCACGGTGGGTCTGGAGCAACGAGAGCAGCACGAGCAGCCGGGAGGACGTCTTCTGCATGGGATCCATGGTCCCCGAAGTAGAGGACGCATCCTGTCCGGTACTCCTGCCAAGGTGGCGTACAAGCCGCTCAGGAGACATCACTCCTGGTCACGGCGGTCGTCACCCGCACTGGACGGGTCGGCGGCGCATCCGTCACACCGCACAAGGAGCAACCCATGTCCGTCACGACCACCACCCACCTGAACTTCCGGGGCACCGCACGAGAGGCACTGGACCACTACCGGTCCGTCTTCGGCGGACGCACCGTCGCGGTCACCTACGCGGACGCGGGCGCCGTGCGGAACGAGAGCGAGGCGGACTGGGTGATGTGGGGCGAGGTGGCAGGCGACGACGGCTTCCACGTCATGGCCTACGACGTGCCCTCGGACCTGCCTTGGAACCAGGGCGAGAACCCGTTCTTCGTCTCCGTACGCGGTGACGACGCCGAGGAGATCCGCGCCCTGTGGGGCAGGCTCGCCGAGGGCTCGGCCGTCGTGCGCCCGCTGGAGCCCGCGCCGTGGGCACCTCTGTACGGCATGCTCACCGACCGCTTCGGCGTCACCTGGGTCCTGGACGTCGCCGCTCCCTACAACGGCTGAACCGGCCGACCGACGTGAACCGCCCCGTCCGGGCCACCGCGGTGACACGCGCGGCCCGGACGGCGCAGGCACCGCACACCTACGCCCGTCTCACGAACCGAGCCGCAGCCGGAGTACTCCTCGTATGCGGACGAGTTGGCGGCCGGGAGACCGCAGGGAAGGCTGGGTTGAGGAAGGCTCCTCACCGTGCGGTCCCCCGCCGCCGGAGGGACGATGGACGTAAGCACAAGGCCGCGCCTCACCGGGCGCCGAGGCCAGGGGGACAGCATGTCTCGTCTGTCGGTATGCGCGCTGGCAGCGGTCCTCGCCGTCGGCGGCACCGCCTACGGCGCCCGGACCGGTTCGGAAGCGCCGACGTACGGCGGCACGGCATGGTCCGCAGCCTCAGCCGGCGCGCACGCCCCAGCTCGCACCGACCCCTCGCCCACCGACGCCGAGGTGGGCGACACCGTCCACCTGACGGGGCTCAAGAATGGCGAGAAGCTCGCGGTCACCGTGGTGAAGGTGGTCGACCCGGTGACCGGCAAGGACACCGGCCCCGGAACAGGGGAGCGGTACGTCGCCGTCCAGTTCCGTCTGCACAACACGGGATCGCAGCAGTACCGCGACGCCCCGATCAACAGCGCCAAGGTCGTCGACGAGCAGGGGCACGAGTTCGGCTCCTGGATCGCCGAGACCACCGCCGGCCCGGGCTTCACCGGCACGACGACCCTCTCCGTCGGCGACACCGCGCTGGGATACGTCACGTTCAAGGTGCCGGAAGGGTCGGAGATCGCCGAGATCCAGTTCACGATGGACAGCGGTTTTGCCGACGACACCGGCAAGTGGCGCGTGCCCTGACGGTGAGGCGCTCCGTGGCCGGCCCTGGCTTGCCACCGGTGACGATGGGGCGCCAGACCTCACCGGGGTTCGGCCACGCCTGGCGCAGTGAAGTGACAGGCAGTGCCTGTACCAGCTCATTCCTCGAGTGCGAGGCCCTCCCCGACGAGACCGGCCGGGTATCCGAAGCGGTCCCCGAGCATGGTCATCTCGGCGCGCAGCGCGACGGTGACCGGCAGGGCGTAGAACTTGACCGCCCGAAGGAAGAGCCGGTAGCCGAGGTCCGCACCTGCCTCCTTGGTGACCCGCCGGAACGCCGGCATCAAGGCGGGCAGCGGGTATGGGTTGAAGACCTGGGCCTCCGTGTGCGCGGTGGCCAGCGCGTCCGCGAGCGGACGCATCACGCGGAGGACCTCCGCGCCGGTGACCTCGTCGGCCTCCGGTCGGGCCGACGGAGGGACGAAGCCGGGGTCACGCCGCCGTTCGGCTGCGAGCCAGGTCTCTTCGAGCCTCCCCAGCCAGGCGCGAGGAGTCACGTCCTCCGCGACAGGATCGAGCGCGTAGTCCGTCGAACCGGCCCAGGCGGTTCTGATGGTCTCCTCCGGCAGCGAGGAATCCAGCAGGCACCGGACGTCCCGCCCCAGCCGCAGCCGAGCGGACCGGTCCAGCTCCGCCACGGCCCGCTCCACCGTCAGGACGACGGCCGAGACGGGACCCCGCTCGACGAGGGCGTCGATCTCCGGTGCCGGCAGGTCGGCGAGGTCCGCGCACTGCAGCGAGAGCCATGACAGGCCCACTTCCTGTGCCATCGTTCCTACTTCGGATAGGAGGTGGAGGCGACCCATGTCTTGGGCCTGTTGTGGCTCTCGACGAATCGGTGACGGATGATCGTATGACAGGGCTCCGGTTGGGGTAGGACAGACGCTGGCGGTCTTCCTTGCAGTGGACGACCCCGCTGTTGACACCGGCCGGCACCCCCGGCGAGATCGAAGGATACGCAGTATGGCCAGCGGCACCGTGAAGTGGTTCAACTCCGAGAAGGGCTTCGGTTTCATCGCCCAGGACGGCGGCGGACCGGACGTCTTCGCCCACTACTCCAACATCTCCGGCAACGGCTACCGCGAGCTGGTCGAGGGCGAGGCGGTCACGTTCGACATCACCCAGGGCCAGAAGGGCCCCCAGGCCGAGAACATCGTCCGCGGCTGATCTCCGTGACGCCCCGCGGAAGCCGCACCACGGACGCGGGGTAGGACAACGGGGTAGGACAACAAGGAACCCGGCGGCCGGCGGCAGACCAGCCCTGGCCGCCGGACTCTCCCGTAGGCACAAAGCGTTCGGCGGCCTCCTGCGCGACCGCAGCGCCCCGGTGAACTCGCCCCGGGCGACGGGCCTTGCCCGTGGAGGCGGGTGGCCGGTCAGTGGGCGAGTGCTTGGGGGAGGGTTGCCCGGCAGTCGATGACAGCGTCGACACCGACGATGCTGAGGGTGCGCGTCACGGCTTCGCCGGCAGCGGCCAGGCGCAGCCAGCCGCCGGCCTCGCTGAGGGCGCGGTGGGCGGCGATGAGGATGTTGATGCCGCTGGAGTCCATGAAGGTGACCTGGCGCATGTCGACCACGACGTGGGGACAGGGAGTGCCGGAAGCGTCCAGGGCTCGGCGGAACGTGTCGCCGGTGTGGTGGTCGATCTCTCCGGACAGGGTCAGCACGCGGATGTTGTCGGTGGTGGTGGTCACGACCGACAGGTAGTCGGCCTGCCCGGCGGGTTCGGGGTCCGTCATCTCTGCCTCAGACATGACAGTGATCCTGGCACACCCAGACCCTCACCCGCAGTGCCGCAGGCATGGTATGTGCGGTGCGGAAGTGAGCCGGTCGACAGAAAAGACATGGCGTGATTCGAAACTGTGAGGGTAGACGGGCGAAGAATCTTGTAAACGCTGGTGAGCGGGGGAACGAATGGCGGTCCTGGTGGACGCGGATCCGACGTCGGCAGGTGGTGGGGCACCGGCCCGTCCCGCCGTACAGACCGGCAGGGCCCTCGCCGGAGACGGCGAAGACATCGCTCACGCCCGCCACCTGGCCGCCGGATTCCTCACCAGGGTCCAAGCCGAGCACGGCCTGCCCGTCTCGCAGCGTGCCATGGACCTCACCCAGCTGGTGGTCAGCGAACTGGTCACCAACGCCCACAAGTACGCCCCCGGACCGGTACTGCTGGACCTGCGCCTCACCGGAGACATGGTCGAGGTTGCCGTGTGGGACTCCAACCCGGCTCTGCCGATAGCCCGGGCCGCGGACACCGGCCGGGTCGGCCAGCACGGCTTGGAGATCGTCATGGCCGTCGCCCAGGGCTTCCAGGCGCAGCGTGAGCCGGTGGGCAAACGCATCACCGCCCGCATCGCCCTGGCCGACGACCCGGGCGGCGCCGTCTCCGGACGCCAGCCCCTGTAGAGCCTCGGCCGTGTACCTCGGACGCGATACCGGACGACCGATCTCTCGCCCCTCGTGAGGACAGCCCCCGCCTCATGATCCGCCGTGCGCTCGTCGACGGCTGCCCACGGCCACCTGTGACCGACCGGCTGCACCGCCGCCTGAACCCGGAGCCCGCACGTCTTCCTGGGTCAGCTGAAGGTGCGGCGGTAGGTCCGCGGGCTGACGCCTGTGGCGCGCTTGAAGCGGTCACGGAAGGTAGTGGATGAGCCGAAACCGACCTGGCTGCCGATGCGCTCGACGGAGTGCTGTGTGGTTTCGAGAAGGTGTTGCGCCTGGCGGATGCGGGCCCGGTGGAGCCACTGGAGCGGAGTGGTGCCGGTCTGGTCGCGGAAGCGCCGGATCAGGGTTCGGGTGCTGGTCCCGGCGCGCGAGGCGATGTCGGCGAGCGTGAGGTCGCGGGAGAGGTTGTCCCGCAGCCAGGCGAGCAACGCATCGAGTTCGGCGCCCTGCGGTGTGGGGGTGTGATCGTGGACGATGAACTGCGCCTGCCCGCCCTCCCGTTCCAGGGGCATCACCGACAGGCGGGCGGCGTCGGCGGCTACGGCCGAGCCATAGTCACGGCGGATCATGTGCAGACACAGGTCCATTCCTGCGGCGGCGCCGGCCGAGGTGAGGAACTGGCCGTTGTCGACGTAGAGGACGTCCGGGTCGACGTCGATGTCGGGGTGGGTGGCGGCCAGCAGGCCGGCCGCGCGCCAGTGGGTCGTGGCGCGTAGCCCGTCGAGGAGCCCGGTGGCAGCAAGAGGGAAGGTGCCCACGCAGATGGACGCGATCCGGGTGCCGGCGGTGGCGGCCGAACGCAGCGCGTCGCGTACGGCGGGCGGGAGCGCGGCCGTGAGGTCATTGACGCCCGGCACGATGATCGTGTCCGCGTCCCGCAATCCTTCCAGGCCCCAAGGCGCGCGCAGGGTGAACGCTCCGGCGTCGATCTCGTCGCGCTCGGCGCATACCCGGACCTGGTAGCCGGGCCGTCCATCGGGCAGGCGGGTACGCGAGAACACCTCGATGGGAGTGGACAGGTCGAATGGAATCACCTGATCCAGCGCGAGAACGGCAACGGTATGCATGGCCAGAACATACCCCGTCATCGGATTGTCTCAGTCATGCAGTTAACCCGAGAACTGCCAATCTCCGCAGCTCAGGGCGACTGGCAGCGGGTTGGCATTATTCCGTTGAAACATGGCACTAGTGCCACTGGGCAGTCGCGGGGACAGCCGGTTGACTTCAGAGCGTCGATGGCAAACGCTCCTGAAGGAATCGCCCATGCACATCCAGATCGTCCTGTTCGACGGCTTCGACCCGCTCGATGTCATCGCCCCGTACGAGGTGCTGTACGTCGGCGGCTCGGCCTCAGGCGGCGCAGTGAGCGTCGAACTGGTCACCGCGGAGGGCCCTCGCGAGGTGGTCAGCGGCACCGGAGGGCTGGCGCTGCACGCCGCCGGCACCCTCGACCTGGAGCGCGCCGACATCCTTGTTGTGCCCGGTGCCTCCGGCCGCGTGGGCGAGCCCGGCGAGGACCCGGAAGAGGAAGCGGACGCCGGCGAGTGGAAGCAGGACGAGTTCATCCCGGTGCTGCTGGGCCGGACGCTGACCACCGACCTGCCCGCACTCCTCAAACAGGCGATGGACGACCCGCACATCACGGTTGCCACCGTCTGCGGCGGCTCGCTGGTCCTGGCCATGGCCGGCCTGCTGGAAGGGCGTCACGCCACCACCCACCACATGGGCCTCGACATGCTGGATGCCACCGGCGCCCACGCGGTCCACGCCCGCATCGTGGACGACGGCGACCTGATCACCGGCGCCGGCGTCACCTCCGGGCTCGATCTGGGCCTGTACCTGCTGGAACGCGAGGTGGGTCCCCGCATCGCGCACGCCGTCGAAGAACTCTTCGCCCACGAGCGGCGCGGCACCGTCTGGCGCGCCCAAGGGCCGACGCCCATCACCCTCTGAGCACTCGTCTGCTTCTCCGGCCAGTCGCTCACCATTCCCCTCGCACAGTCAGGAAGAGCATCACCATGTCCGTCGACGGCACCTGGAACCTGTCCATCTCCACCCCCATCGGCAAGATCAAGCCCGTGGTCGAACTCCGTGAACAGGACGGCACCCTGACCGGCGTCGCATCCGGAGCCGGCGAGGACGTACCACTCACCGACATCTCCCTCGACGGCGACCGGCTCACCTGGAGGCAGGCCATCACCAAGCCCATGCGGCTGAACCTGGCATTCGACGTGACGGTCGACGGTGACACCCTCCGGGGAACCTCGAAGGCCGGCCGCCTCCCCTCCTCGACGGTCACCGGCGAGCGCCGGACCGCCCCGGAGCACCAGTCGTGACCAAGTTCTTCCTGTCCCTGCACGTCCTGGCTGCCATCATCGCCGTCGGCCCGGTCACCGTCGCCGCGAGCATGTTTCCCGCGACGCTACGCCGCGCCCTCGGCGCCCCCGGTGAGGGTGACGCCTCCACCGCCCTGCGGACGCTGCACCGCATCTGCCGCGTGTACGCGGGCATCGGCATCGCGGTTCCCCTCTTCGGCTTCGCCACGGCCAGCAGCCTCGGTGTCCTCGGCGACGCCTGGCTGCTCACCTCGATCCTGCTGACCGCGGCGGCCGCCGGTCTGCTGTTCCTGCTGATCCTGCCCGCTCAGAACCGCGCCCTGCACGAGGTGACAGGCTCCACCGCGCCGACGTCAACCCCCGTGGCACCGCACCGGCTCGCCATGCTCACCGGCCTCTTCAACCTGCTCTGGGCCACCGTCACCGTACTGATGACCATTCGTCCCGGCTCCACCACAGGGACATGACCATGCACCTCCAGCCTCCCCTCCACCTGCGCATCGCGGCTCACACCGAGCTGATCCTCGCCCACCGAGGCCTGATCGATGAGCTGGGGACCCTCGCCGCCGAAGACCATCGCCCCTTCGGGATGGCAGGGCGGCCCTCGGCCCTTCCCGTACAGCATCTGTCATGCGGTCAGGTCAGGGCCATCGCGTCAGGCCGTTGTCCCCGGCTTCTCGCGGAGGGCGTTTACCACCGCGCGTTCCAGGACCGCCGACGTGTTCGTCACGGTGCCCTTCCTGCCCATGGAGGTGTCCCGGGTGAGGTAGGTCCGCTCGCCCAGGTACTCCAAGGTCTTCGCGTCGAAGATCCAGGCGGTGCGCCAGCCGGCGCGCTCGTCGTCGCGGGCCACGCCGATGCCGTGCCGGCCGGCCGCGTCCACCGCGTCGGAGTCCACGCTCACGCCGGGGATCCTCGCCGCGGCCTTGTACAGGGCGGCCGCGGTCTGCGGAGGCATCAGGGTCTCCCGCAGCAGCCCGCCGATGGCGTCGAAGGCGTCCTGGTCCGGGCTCCGCTCGTCGGCCGGGACACCGCGCGCGTCCTGGTCCGCGGTGATCTCGGCGGCGAGCCGGCGGAGCAGGGCGTCGGGGTCGGTGGGCAGGGAGGCCAGCCAGGAGTACGTCGGGCGGTTGAGGCCCGCCGGTGAGCCGACGGGCTTCTCGCCGTCCGGGACGCCGACCTTGATCGGGAAGTACGTGCCGTTCTGGTGGATCAGGCCCTCGTCGATGACCGGCCCGGACTTCTGGGTCATCCAGACCTCGCGCTCACCGGGCTTGCCCAGTTCCACCGGACCGCCGAACACGCCTTCGTTCTCGGCCTGCAGCGTCCTCACGTACACGAACTGGCCCTCGGTAACTTTCTGCGCGTCGCTCTTCGAGGCGATCGTGGCGATCCGGTCCAGCAGCATGGTCGCACCGCGAGGTGCCGTGTCCGAGGAGCGGGCGGCGGAGGGCGGCGGGGTGTGGTCCTGCCCGGCCACGGCGAGGCTGGTGAACAGGACCCCGCCCAGGGCCAGGCCGGCGGCGGGCAGCAGGACGTCGAGGCGGGGGAGGCGGCGCCGGGGGCGTGCGGAGGCGCGGTCGCTGTCCTGGTCGATCAGCTGCATCAGCTTTTCCTTGTGGTGGAGATGGCGGCCCGGGGGCAGGTCCCGTTCGGCCGGGACCGGCAGCAGCCGGGCCAGTTCCTCGCGTTCGGCCCGGTCGGGGCCGGAGGCACGGTCGTTCATCGGGTTTCCTCCTGGATGGGCAGGACCACGCATGCGGTCCTGCCCTCTACCTCTCCGCGGCGGTGGCGGGGTTCTCTGCCGGGACGGACGCTTTCTCGCGGGCGCGCGGTGCCGGCTCCCCTGGCGGGGGAGGGGGGCCTGGCCTCTCCGGAGCGTGGGGCCTTGGTGCCTTCGGGACGCGCGGGCGCGGCGTCCTCGGGGCGCGTCGGGCGGCCAGGTGTGCCGTCCCGGGGTCGTACGGACGCGCCCGGTCCGAGGCGTGTGGGCCCGCCGCCGTCCCCGGGGCGTGCTGTCGACGCCGGTTCTCCGGGGCGCACGGCCGGCGCGAGCCCACCCGCTGCGCTGTCCAGCCGTGCGTCCGTGAGCCGCCGAAGCCGCTCGCGGGCGCGGGACAGCCGCGACCGCACCGTGCCCACCGGGACGCCCAGCGCCTCGGCGGCCTCCGCGTAGTCGAGGCCGGACCAGACGCAGAGTGCCAGCACCTCGCGGTCCTGGTGCCGCAGTCCGTCCAGCGCCTGCCGGACCGCGGCGAGCCGCCGGGTGTCGTCGACGTGTCCGGCCGTGGCGTCCGCGATGTCCGCGACGGGGTCCGGGGCGGGGCGGCGGGCCAGGAAGGCCCGGCGCCGCCAGGTGCCCCGGTTGGCGTTGCGCGCCTTGTTCGTGGCGATGCCGAGCAGCCACGGCAGCAGCGATTCGCCCTCCGGTTCGAGGGCGTGCCGGGTGCGCCAGGCGGCGAGGAAGGTCTCGGACATGACCTCCTCGGCCGTCGACCAGTCGCTGGTCAGCCGGTAGGCATGGTTGTAGACCGGCCTCGCGTACTCCTCGTAGAGCGCGCCGAACGCCTGGCGGTCGCCCGCCCTGATGCGTGTCCGCATGCGCTTCCGGTCTTCCTGATCATCACATCTCACACCCCTACCTCTCCGGCCGGCCCGGCCAGTTCCCGTGACCCCTGCCACATGCCCCGGGGCCGGCCGACCGGCCGCCCGTCACACAGCGGCGACCGCAGACGTCGACTGCGCGACCCTCACGCCTCGTCGAAGGCCTCGAGCAGGCGCTCGTACGCCGGCTTCGGCCGCAGGGCGGCGTCCCACGGCAGGGAGTCGGCCGTGCGCGGAGGATAGATCTCGGTGTCGGCGGTGGAACCGTACCGGTCGGTGAATCCCCATGTGGAGAACGATGTGCAGTTCGGCTCCTCCAGGCAGACCCGCAGCTTGCCGGCCATCTCATCAGCCTGAATCTGCCGCCCGTCCTCCTCGTCCTCACCTACGGGGACGTCCATCTCCGACACCCGCGCCTGAACCCCGAGCTCCGCCAGATCCCGCACATGGCTGCGGAAGGTCTCCGGGTCGACGCGGTCGCCGGGTGCGTACTCATGGTTCTGGAAACCCACGCCGTCGATCGGCACGCCGCGTTCCTTGAGCCGCCCGACCAGGTCGTAGAGGGCGTCCCACCGCTCGCCTTCCTCCTCGACCCCGTACTCGTTGAGGAACAGCCGTGCCTCCGGGTCGGCCCGGTGGGCGGCCCTGAACGCCTCGTCGATGTACTCCTCGCCCATGGCCTCGAACCACGGGCTCTGCTCGGAGCGCAGACCGAGATCCCCGTTGGTGTAGCTCCTCTCGTCGTCGGACATGGGCTCGTTGACCACGTCCCATTCCGCGACCTTTCCCTTGAAGTGCCCGGCGACCACGGCGATGTGCCGGAGCATGGTTCGGCGCACCTCCTCGGGGTCGTCGTTCTCCCGCATCCAGTCGGGCAGAGCCTCGTGCCAGACCAGGGTGTGCGCGTGCACCTTCATGTCGTTCGCGCGGGCGAAGCGTACGAGCAGGTCCGCGTCGCGGAAGTCGTAGACGCCCCGGCGCGGGTGGAGGAACTGTGGCTTGAACGCGTTCTCCGGAGTGAGCATGGAGAACTGGCTCCCCGCGAGCGCCCGGTAGCGTGAGTCGGTGAGCAGCGGGTTCTCGGCCATGGCGGCGCCGATGTCGAACGGCCGCCCCACGTCTGCGGCCCGCGCACGCAGTGAGTCGTCGGACTGCTCCTGGCGCAGCTGCGGCGCCTTGATCACGCGGAGCGCGTCACCGCTCTCTGCCCGCGCGGTCAGCCGCGTCAGACGCCATCCCTCGCGGCGCTCGTCCTCGCCCGCGTCGGCCTCCAGACCGAACCACACAGTGCCCTCGGCGAACACCCCCGGGTCGGGAACGGTTCCCAGCCGCCGCCCGTCGGCTTTCACGCGGAAGGTGTCCCCGATGCTCGACACGGCGAGCGTCACCGTCCCGGAGCAGCCGCAGTCGAATTGCTCGGAGGCCGCCGGCTCATCGCCCTCGCCGTCCCATATCTGCACCTTCACTCGTCCGTCGCCGGTCACGCCGACGCGGAGTGAGGGCCGCTCCTGCCGCCACTCGTCGTAGATGACCGGTACCCGTCCGTACAGCCGCAGCCACGAGCCGCCGTCATCGTCACCCACACCGGACATGCGCGCGGTGACGGTGAAGTCGCCATCGGACCTGAGATGCGGGCCGGCCAGGTTCAGCGGGGGGTTGGGCTGGCCGCCGGAGGAGTCCTGCTCCACGATGCGCCGATCCGTCGCGCTGACGCGCAGGATGTCGTTCCGCGCGGTGGTGCCCGGCATCTGCGTCCAGTCGTGGGTCCGCAGCAGGTCCTCGTCGTTTCCGCCGCCCGCGCCTTCTCCCCGCCCGGTACACCCGGCCGCCACCGCCATGACCAGCGCCACGGCGGTCAGCCGCCGCCACGTCCCCCCACCAAGGTCCACGGACCCTCCCACTCCCATGTTCGAGACAAGATCAACGTCCCGAAACCGGAACCCAGTTCATCACACACGAGGTACGGCGGCCTCGCGGTCACCCGGTGCGGGAAACGGACGTCCTGGCACCGCCAACGGCGCCCTCGCCGGACTGCCCTGGACCAGCAGCAGAAAGGCCTGGCCTTGGCCGAGACCATCAGCGAGGCCGGTTCACGCATCGTCGGCCACCGCGACTTCGGCCCGCCGCTCGTGATGGCTGATCGAGGCGAACGTACGTGCGGCGATCTCTAGGATTCCGGCATGATCACCTTGTCCGTCGACCCCACCTCGCAGAGCTTCGCCGCCGGCCAGGCGCTGGGGACGCTTCTCATCACCGCCGCGGTCATGACCGTCATCTGGTTTGCTACCCGGACGTGGCGACGTGGTCCGGTGCCGGCCGGCGCAGCCGAACCCGCACAAGCCTTCCCGGCCGCCCAGCGTCGGTACAACGTCGTCGCCAGCGTACTGCTCGTCGTTGCCACCGCGGGTCTGATACGTGCATGCAGCTACGAGGGAAAGCCGCCTTCCGCTTCCGTCGAGGCAGCGCCCGTCGCCCAGGAACGTGTCATCGACGCCGCCCCGCGCGTCGGCGCGTACAGGCTGTTGACCGACGAGGAGGCAGCCCCGTACGAGCAGCAGGCTTCCGGAAAGACGCTCCAGGGTCAGTACTGGTTCTACGACGGTCCCGGCCGAGGGCCGATGGGCGCCATCCTTCAGATCAACGCCGTCGAATGGGATGCGGGGCTGGCCGAGGAGAAGCGCTCGGACACCATGACGCAAGAGCTGCGCAACTTCTTCGCCGGTGCGAAGGCGAGTGAGGTGACCGCCTTCGAGGCGGGCCCCTGGGGCGGGCGGTTGAGCTGCGGCTTCATCGCGCCGAACGCCGGAGGCCGCCCCATCGTGTGCGCATGGACCGACGGCGGCACCTCCGGCAGCGTGGTACTCGGGGACGAGACGAGTCTCCCCGGGGCCGCCGAGGTCGCCCTGCGGTTCCGCACCGCCTCGGAGAAGCGCACCTGACGCCACCTCGCAGCTCTGCGGCTCCGGAGCCCGGCTTGGCACGCCCAGGACTCGAGCGGACCGGCATGATCGGCCGGTGGGTTAACAGGTCGGCCCTTCGCGCTCGGCGGAGGGAGCTCGTGACTGACCGGGGGAGGAGAACGAGGATGGCGGCTCAACTGCGGTTGACATGGGTTCTTGCAGGGCGCGGGTGGGCGGATTGCACCGTCAGCGACGACCGGGCGGAAGTCGACGTCACGGCCTCGTACATCACGGCCGCGCCTGAGGATCTCCTGACGGCGGTGACGCGTCTCATGGCCGGCGAGACCGAGTGCCGCGTGCAATTCGACGCGGAGCCGACCATCTTCCGCTGGATCTTCTACCGCGAGGGCACCGATGTGTGGATGCGCCTTCTGAGGCTGGCCCGCGGCAGCGACCACGACAACAGGGGGACCGAAATCTGGTCCAGCTGGCAGGACGTCGACAGCGTCGCCCGTGGGGTGATCCGATGCTTCGACCAGGTCGTGAGGGAGTACGGCGAGAGTGCCTACCGCGGTAAGTGGGGTGAGCACTTCCCCCGCACCGAACTGGAGGCGCTCAGAGCCGCGTGGCGCAGGCATCAAGGCGCCTGTGGACCCTCCTCAACCCCAGCGACCCCGTCAGACCCGTGAGGTTCCGCCGGCACAGACCCCCGGTCTGGATGACCGTGCCGCGCGAGACGGGTCGGTCGGGGGCCTTCCCTCTCCACCCACTGGGTGAGCGCCGCGAGACCTCGCCGCGACGCCGCCTGAGCCTTTACCCGGACCCATCGTCGTACCCCCGGCCGCGGGGGCGGCCCGGCCTCTCCGGCAGTGTGATGCCGAGTGCGGTCAGCCGCCTCACCGGCGCCCCGTGGATTTCATGAGCACAAGGGGCGCCGTGACATCGAGGATGGACTACCAGCACGTATTGGAACAGGTCGCCGAGGAGGTCACGCGGACGCCCGGCCGGGGGCGGTCCGCCGACTACATTCCCGCACTCGCCGCCCTTGACCCGCGCGCCTTCGGCATGGCCGTCGCCGAGCTGGACGGCACCGTCCACGGGGTGGGCGAGTGGCGCGAGCCATTCTCCGCGCAGTCCATCACCAAGGTCTTCACCCTGACCCTGGGCCTGGCCCTCGAGGGCGACGAACTGTGGGAGCACGTGGGCCGCGAACCTTCCGGCAACCCGTTCAACTCCCTGGTGCAGCTCGAGTACGAGAACGGCATCCCGCGCAACCCGTTCATCAACGCCGGCGCCCTGGTCGTCACCGACCGCCTCCACACCCGCACCGGAGACGCGGCGGGCGAGCTCCTGCGGCTGCTGCGCGCCGAGAGCGGGAACCCGGACCTCGATTTCGATCTGGCGGTCGCCGCCTCGGAGGCCGCGCACGGCGACCGCAACGCGGCCCTCGGCCCATGTCATGGCCTCTTACGGCAACATCGACAACCCCGTCCCGCTCCTGCTCGACCAGTACTTCCGCCAGTGCTCGATCAAGGCCTCCTGCGCCGACCTCGCGCTGGCGGCCACCCTCCTGGCCCGGCACGGCGTACGCGCCGACGGCACTCGGCTCCTGACCCGCAGCCAGGCCAAGCAGGTCAACGCCGTCATGCTGACCTGCGGCACGTACGACGCCGCCGGCGACTTCGCCTACCGTGTCGGCCTGCCCGGCAAGAGCGGGGTGGGCGGCGGCATCATCGCCGTCGTGCCCGGCCGCTGCGCACTGTGCGTGTGGAGCCCCGGCCTGGACGAACGGGGCAACTCCGTCGCCGGAGTGGCAGCGCTGGACCACTTCACCACGCTCACCGGACTGTCGGTGTTCTGATCCCGCCCTGCTGGCGGCTCCCACGCTCCGGTCGAAGCTCGCCTTTGAGCGCGCCGAGTCCCCCCAGTGCTTAACCAGTCGGTCGTGTGCATGGTGAAGGGGGCGGTCAGTCTGCCCTGCGCCGCGGCCCTGGCTCCTACCAGCAGGCCCATGACCTGCTACGTTTTGTTGCACGCCGCTCATTTGACGACGACGGCACATGCGAGCGGGCCAGCCTGCCGGACCACCAGGTCAGGCCCCTGTCCGAGGGCCTGCACAGGGCCGTGCACAGCTCGCTGTATGAGCCAGGCCGACGCGCAGCAGTTCACTTAGGACTCGGGCGATCCCCACGGGGCACATGAGGAAGGGACGCGGGGCCGTGCCTTGCGAGGGTGGGGCGCCGTTCCGGGGACGGCGAAGCAGCCGGCGACTGGGTCGGCGAACATCCCTCGCCTGGGCAGGCGGTGCAAGATCCACGCGCAAGTGTTCGACGGGTCAGTGGCCATGCTGCGTGCGGGCTTGCAGGGCACCGGAACCCGTGCCACTCATTCGGGCCCGCGCTGGAACGACGTACTCATCACAACCTCCCCTTATCACTGACCGCAACCGCCGCCGTCCCATCAGGAGACACCCGTTGACGAGCGAGACCAACGACGCAGAGCACGGTTGTGTCAGAGCGGACGAAGAGCCCGGGGAGGACCAGGACGAGTCCTGTGTGTCGCTGGAGGGCGATGTGGAGGACCTGTACGAGCACGCCCCTTGCGGCTATCTCTCCACCCGGATGGACGGCCGGATCGCGAAGGTGAACACCACCCTTTTGAACTGGCTCGGTTACCAGCGCGGTGAACTCATAGGCATCAAGCACTTCTCCGACCTGCTCACGGTGGGCGGCCAGCTGTACTACGAGACACATTTCGCCCCCCAGCTGCAGATGCAGGGAAAGATCAGCGGCATTGCTCTGGAGCTGAAAGCGGCCGACGGTACGCGTCTGCCCGTTCTCATCACCGCCACGGTCAAGTCAGGCGGCGACGGGCGCCCGCCGCTGATCCGCACCATCGTTTTCGATGCTCGCGCCCGTCGCGCCTACGAGACCGAGGTTCTCCGAGCCCGTCAGGCAGCCGACCGCGAACGTGACCGCCTTCAAGTTCTGGCCGCCACCCTGCAGAAGACGCTCCTGCCCCCGACCCTGGTGGATGTGCCCGGCCTGGATGTCTCCGCCTATTACCACCTCGCATCCATCGACGACGTCGGCGGCGACTTCTACGACCTGTTCCCCCTGGCGGCGGGCACCTGGGGTCTGTTCCTGGGCGACGTCTGCGGCAAGGGCGTCACCGCCGCAGCTCTCACCTCACTGGCCCGTTACACCCTGCGCGCGGCCGCCGTTTACAACCCGGACCCGGCCGCCGTCCTGGTCAACCTCAATACCGTCCTGTTCAACGAGTACAAAGGCAGTGACGCCCGGTTCTGCACCGTCCTCTTCGGCTTGCTCACCCCGGACCCCGACCGAGGCGGTTTCCACATCACGTTGGCCGGCGGAGGTCACCCGCCGGCTCTGCTGCTGCGCGTGGACGGTACCGCCGACTTCCTGCCCACCCTCGGCGGTCAGCTCATCGGTGTCCTGCCCAATCCCCGCATCGTCACCACCTCGGTCCACCTCGCCCACGGCGACACCCTGCTCCTCTACACCGATGGCCTTACCGAGGCGCACACCAATGCCGTCGTAGGCGGACGGGAGCGTTACGGCGACGACGCCCTCCTCGAGTTCGGTCACACGCTGGCCCCCACCACGGCCGCGGACACCATCAGCGCGGTCCGCCGCCTGCTCGATGCCTTCGGCACAGGCGTCGACGACGACACGGCCATCTTGGCCATCCACGTCCCCCGACCTCCCAGGAACATCCAGCACCGGTCTCCCGAACCGGAGAAGGCCGGCGCGACGACGTAGGACGGGAACAGGCCGAAGCCGGCAGAGAGGGCACAGGCCGAAAGATGTCCGACACGGTCGCTGGTCCGCACGCGGGTGGGAGCGCTGAGGACGGCACCGAGGAGGAACGAGGAGCTAGCGTGTCACTTCACGCGATCGAAGTGGGCTTTTGTGCCGCGCCGAGCAGGCGACATTGCATGGCCTGCTCCTCGACTCCGCCATCCCTG
Organism: Streptomyces fragilis; assembly: GCF_003112515.1. Classification (GTDB taxonomy): domain Bacteria; phylum Actinomycetota; class Actinomycetes; order Streptomycetales; family Streptomycetaceae; genus Streptomyces; species Streptomyces fragilis. The sequence goes on from NZ_BEVZ01000002.1 coordinate 1,999,389, forward strand.
CCGGGCTGCACCCGGTACAGACAGGCCCGAGACGTACGCGTCACGGAGTCCGTCAGCAGGCCGCCCGTGAAGAGGGCGCCGACACCATCCTCGACCGCCCACCCGGCCGGGAGCGCGCGGTTTGCCACGGCTGCCTGATAGGACGATCGCCGACCGGGCTCACTGTCGTAGTGGGGGCAGACCGATCCGGACAACAGCCCCAATCCGTCGCGGAGGTGAGTCAGTGGGCCGAAAGAGTCGGTGTGCGAGCCTTCGGCCCAGCAGTTGGCACCAGCGCTGATGCCGCACAGCAAGATCCCCCGGTCGAAGGCCTCGCGAAGGAGCCGGTCCACGCCGTGGGCGCGCCAGACCGCCAGCATGTTCGCGGTGTTGCCCCCACCTACGTAGACGACGTCCTGAGAAAGCAGGAACGCGCGCAGGGCGTCGTCATCGAGCTCCCGCCGAAAGAGATGCAAGACGCTCGGCTCGCAGGAACGTGACCGGAACGCCCCGAAGAACTGCTCCACGTAGGCGGGGGCGTCACCACTGGCTGTCGGAACGAAGCACACCTTCGGCCGAGGAACGGGGACCTGCTCGAGCACCCAGTCATCCAGCAGACCGTCGTCCTCGGTGGAGAAGCCGCCACCGAGGAGAGCCAAACGACGTTCCAGAACGACAGCCACGAGGGTGCCTCCGCAGATCAGGATGCAGACGAGCATGATGCCCTGAACCGTGCCAAGGCATCGGCTACGTCCGCAATCCAATTGCCTCTCTGCCGCTCGAGGTCCTGTCCAGCCAGGGCAGGCCACGGCGCACATCGACCACCCGCCAGTCCTGCCGGCGTCCTCAACGCGGGACGCCGCGCCCCGGAGTCCTGGGGCACGGCGTCGCAGCGGTCGAGCGTCGTACGACGGATCAGTTGGTGAAGTACAGGTACTTCCACGATCCGTGCGTCGTGGTGTTGACGTTGTCGCCGGACGGGTTGTTGATGTAACTCGTCCGGACGCGCGCCTTGGTGCCGGCCACGCCGGGCGTACCCGTGTTCACGGTGACCTTGCCGGTCGAACTGAGTTCGAAGTACCCCGTGGCAGTGCGGCGCCACGCGCCGTCGACGTAGACCTGGAACTCGTACCACACCTCGCGGCGCGGGTAGTAGCTCATCGTGGTGCTGACGAGCGCGTCCTTGGTCTTGCGGAACCAGTAGTAGTTGTGGGACCCGACGTAGCCGGTCTTGTAGTGGCCGGAGACGCTGTTGGAGATGCTCACCTTGGCGTAGCCGACGGAGGTGACGGTCCTGGGCGCGTACTTGGTGTCGCCCTTGAAGACGGCGGTCACCGTGGTGTCGCGCTTCATGTCGACGACGGCGGAGATGTTGCCGCTGGAGTTCACCGTGCCGCTCTTCAGGAGCACGTTGGGCTTGTCCGAGCCGTAGGGGTTGGCCCAGATCTCGACCTTGCGGTTGGTGTAGGTCGTGCCCAGGTGGGCGGTGAAGGTGACGTCCTTGCCGTAGGAATAGACGTTGTGGTTGTTGTTCAGCGTCAGCGTCGGCGTGGCACGTGGGATGATCACGGTGTCCGTCTTGGAGACCGCCGTGTGGGCCGCGTCGCCCGCGTAGGCGACGCGGTAGACGACGTTGTCGCCGGTCGGCGGGGTGTCGGTGAAGCTGAACGTGCCGTCCGCCTTGGCGGTGACCGACGCCAGGGCCTTGCCGCTGGGGCTCGCCACGTCGGTGCGGGTCACGCTCAGCTTGACTCCGGACGGCAGCGGCTCCGTCGCCGTGATCCTGCCGGTGACCGTCAGCTTGGTGCCGATGGTGCCCTTGGCGGGGGCGTTCACGGACAGCGTCGGGGTGTTGAGGTTGGCACCGGCGTACGTCTTCAGGGTGTAGGAGCCGTACGAGCCGACCAGGGCGAAGAGCCGGGAGGAGTCGCCCCACACCAGGTCGGCCGTCTCGAGGTCCGTGGTGATGGTGCGCAGCGGCGTGGTGCCGTTCGGCTTGAAGACCGAGATGGTGCTGTACAGGTTGAGGTGATCGTAGGTGTAGTTGGCGACGGTGCCCTGGGCGTTGACGTCCGCCCGCCACCCGCTGGCCGGGTATTCGCCGGCGGCGGAGAACTCGCCGTTCTGGTACGCGTCCCGCTGCCGACCGGCGACGAGCAGCTGCGCGTGGCCGGGGACCAGGTCGAGGTCGGTGATGTAACCGGTCAGCGAGTGGTCGCCCTGATGGTAGGCGATCTTCTCCGGAGTGCCGGACGAGACGTCCAGGACCGTCATGGAGCCCGAGTCGACGTTGGTCTCGCCCACGGCCAGAAGGCCGGGAGAGGACGGGTCGGTGTCGACAACGGCCGCGCCGTCCCAGCCGCCGCCGGGCAGCAGCTCGAGCCGGACGGGGCCGTCCGCCGCGGCGGCTGCCGCGGCGAGCGTTGCCGGGCCCGCCGGAGCAGTGGGCTCCGCGGTGGGCCCAAGCGTCGGCTCGGCGGTCGCCTCCGCAGTCGGTACCACGGTCGGCTCGGTGGGCTGCGGGGTCAGGTCAGCCGCCGGGGCCGCGGCCCGGTCCGGGTTGATCGAACCCAGGTTGCCGCTCGACTGGTGGATGTAGGTGAACCAGACCCTGCCCGCGGAGAAGGCGACATCCTGAGGACCCGCATCGGCGGAGATCGACCACCGGTCCTTGACCGCGAGCGTGCCCGCGTCGAGAGCGATGACCTCGCGGCTCGCAGGGGCCGCGGCGTACAGCGTGGCGCCGTCGTCCGACAGCGCGAGACCGCAGACGCTGGGGATGTTGTAGACGCGTTTGACCAGGTTGCCGGACCAGTCGGCGACAGCGACGCTGCCGTTGACGGGGTCGCCCACGAAGACGCGCTGGTGTGCCGCGTCGGTCACCAGGCCGCCGCCGGAAGTGGTGACGGTGGTGGCGGCGGCCGAGGCGGTGCCGGCCGCGGCAACGGTCAGTGCTGCCGAGCTGAAGAGGACGGCGAGAGCCGTCGCGGTGGAGATGCCGCGTCCACGCACAGGTGTTACCCCCAGAGGAAACCCGGTGATCGCCGGGCGCGAGGATCGCACGAGAACACGCGTGACATCGCCCCCGAGACGGGGCGCACGGCAGGCGGGGCGCGACTGCCAGGGGGCAGCATATGTCGTGTCTGGGACAAACGCGTCACCGGTTTCCCCTCAGGGCTCAGCCCTCCTCGTGGCCCTTCTCCGCGAGCCGGCCCAGGGCGGCGATGAGGTCGTAGCAGTCGGGCCGGTAGTCGTTCCTGCGGCCGAGGACGCCGCCTCCGCCGTCCTGGCATGGACACCCACCACCCCCGGTAACAGCTGTTACCATGCGGGTATGGCGAAGACGCAAATCGGCGCACGCGTCGACACGGACGTTGCGGAACTGGCCCGGCGGCGAGCCGCCGATCTCGGGCTGAGCTTGGGGGACTACCTCGCCCGCCTGGTGGAGGACGACGCCAGCGGTCTGCGCGCCCGCGCGGTCGACGCCGCCGCTCGTTTCCTGGCCGAACACCAGGACGTGTTCGACGAGGCCGAGAACGCCCCACGAAGCCAGTCGGTCAAGGAAGTGCGCGCCGCCTGATGCACCTGCACATCGACGTCCCCTGGATCCTCCAGGTCGCCGAAGCGGCCGGCGCCAACGACCCGGCCCCCGACGACTACGGCGTCCCCGTCTCGGCGGTCGCCCGCCACCGCGCGGAAGTTTTCGAGCAGCCCGTCTACGACGGCCCCTACGCCAAGGCCGCCGCTCTGGTCCACACACTGGGCCGCTGCCGCTGGCTGGAACGCTCCAACCTCGCCGTCGCCGCCGCCACCGGTGTGATGTACCTCGAGGCCACCGGCATCACGGTCAAGCCCACCCGCGAGGACGCCACGGCCCTCAAGGACCTGCTTCTGGACCCCACCTGCACCGTGGGCAAGATCGCCGCCCTGCTGCACGCTTGGCCCACCACCACCTGAACGCCCCTGGCCAGACGCGCAGCGGCGGCCGTACCCGGGGCCGCTGTCAGACCAACGGGGCGCTGTTCAGTCGGCTTTGCCGGGGGGACATGGAGTGGGTACGGAACGGGCTCGTCGACCACGAGGTGCGATGCTGCGAAAGGCCGCCGTCCCTGCCCAGCCGCTGCTCCGGCGCGCCGCCGCCCGAAGCTTTCACCACCTGGACGGTAGGTAGCGTTCGTGCGCTCTGCGTTCTCGCGGCGTGCGAGCTGGGCGTTGGCCGCGTCCGCCAAGCCGTAGGCGCTGAAGAGTTCACCGCTCTTGCGGTACTTCTTGTTGCACGCCTCCTGGCAGACGCCTCCGGCCAGGCCTCGGCCGGGGAGGAGTCCCCCTTGGTCTGATTGCCGTAGATCATTGCGACGTACTTCATCTCGGGTGTCCCCCCCGGGCTCCTGCGCGCCCCGTCGGCATGCTGTCACCCCTCAGTCGAAGCGGGAATCAGGTCCTCGACAGATCTTTTGCCGCACGGCCGTCGCGCAGCTCGGACACCGACGCGACGCGAGTGGTCAACGTACAAGTCGGCTTCACCCCGGTGTTGACCGCGCCCTCCGGCAGGCGCTGCCTGCGGGTTGGACCAGCGCTGGGCCGGAGCGGTGAGGCGGGGGTTGGCCGCTGGTTCGTGCGCGGCTACGACAGCACGGGGACGGCGGCCTTGCGCGGCGTCGGGAGTGGGCTGGTCCTGCCCGTTGGTTGGGTTGGTTGTCTGTGTGTGGGTTGGGTGGTGTGTGGTGTGTGGTGTTGGTTGTGGTTGGTTTCCGGGTGGCTTCTGCGGGGGGTGTGGTGGTTGGTGGTT
>NZ_BEVZ01000003.1 GCF_003112515.1 Streptomyces fragilis
GTGGGCTTATGAGGCTCTTGAGGCGCCTGGGCGGGCCCGGAGGGGCGGCGACGGGGCCCCGCGGGCGGGCGTCAGACCTTGACGACCGCCTTGCCGACGTTGTCGCCCCGCAGCAGCATGCCGAGGAAGGCGTCCAGCCCGTTCTCGATGCCCTCGGTCACCGTCTCGCGGTACTTGAGCTTGCCGGAGCGGATCCAGGCGCCGGCCTCCTCGACGAACTGCGGGCGCAGGTCCTCGTGGTCGCCGACCAGGAAGCCCTCGATGCGGCCGCGGGTCTGGATCAGCCGGGCCAGGTTGCGCGGGCCCGGGACGGGCTCGGTGGCGTTGTAGACGGCGATCATGCCGCAGACCGCGATGCGGCCGCCCACGTTGAGCGAGCCGAGCGCCGCCTCCAGGTGGTCGGCGCCCACGTTGTCGAAGTAGACGTCGACACCGTCCGGCGCGGCCTCACGGAGCTGCTTGCTCACCGGGCCGTCCTTGTAGTTGAAGGCCGCGTCGAAGCCGTACTCCTCGGTGAGCAGCCGGACCTTGTCGGCGGAGCCGGCCGAGCCGATCACCCGGGAGGCCCCCTTCAGCTTCGCCATCTGGCCCACCTGGGAGCCCACCGCGCCGGCCGCGCCGGAGACGAAGACGCTGTCGCCCTCCTTGAACGAGGCGACCCGGAACAGGCCCGCGTAGGCGGTCAGGCCCGTCATGCCCAGGACGCCCAGGTAGGCGGAGAGCGGGACGGCGTCCGGGTCCACCTTGGTGGCGTGCCGGGCGTCCAGGGCGGCGTAGTCGCGCCAGCCCAGCATGTGTACCACGGTGTCGCCGACCGCGAGGTCCGGGGAGTTCGAGGCGACGACCTCGCCGATCGCGTGGCCCTGCATCGGCTTGTCCAGCTCGAAGGGGGCGACGTAGGACTTGGCGTCCGACATCCGGCCGCGCATGTAGGGGTCGACCGAGAAGTACAGGTTGCGGACGAGGACCCGGCCGTCCTTCAGCTCGGGCAGCTCGCTCTCGACCAGGGCGAAGTCGGAGGGCTTGGGCTCGCCGACCGGACGGCTCAGCAGGTGCCAGGCGCGGGTCTGTGCGGGAAGTTCAGGTGTATGGGACATGGGTTCCATGGTGCCTGGTCGCTGCGGAAGACGCAGCGCTAGAGTTCCCGGCATGCGTGATCTCGGGGTCGGTTTCGGATATCTGTTCAAGGGCCAGCGGTGGGTGGCCAGGCACGGCAGGCAGTACGGCTTCGGGCTCATCCCGGGGCTGATCACGCTGGTCCTGTACGTGGGCCTGCTGGTGTCGCTGGCCGTCTGGGGCGCCGACCTGGTCGCCTGGGCGACGCCGTTCGCCGACGACTGGTCGCAGACCTGGGCCGACGTGGTGCGCGTGGCGTTCACCGTGCTGCTCTGGGCGGCGGCGCTGCTGGCGGCGGTGCTCACCTTCACCGCGATGACCCTGCTGATAGGCCAGCCGTTCTACGAGGCGCTCTCCGAGCGGGTCGACCGCGACGTGTCGCCCGACGGCACGGCCGCCGTCTCCGACCTCCCGCTGCTGCGGGAGCTGTGGATCTCCGCCCGGGACAGCCTGCGGGTGATGGTCCGCGCGGCGCTGTGGGGACTGCTGCTGTTCTGCTGCGGGTTCGTCCCGGTGGTGGGGCAGACGGCGGTGCCGGTGATCGGGCTGTTCGTCACCGGGTTCTTCCTCACCGAGGAGCTGACCGCGGTGGCCCTGCAGCGGCGGGACGTCCGGCTGCGGGAGCGGCTGCGGCTGCTGCGGTCGCGGAAGCTGCTGGTGTGGGGGTTCGGAGCGCCGCTGGCGGCGTGCTTCCTGGTGCCGTTCGTGGCGGTGTTCCTGATGCCGGGAGCGGTGGCGGGGGCGACCCTGATGGCCCGCGACCTCCTCGGCGAGGACGAGCCCGCCCGCGACGCCGCCACGCTGGACCTCACCAAGCCCTGACCCACCGAGCCTTGACCCACCGAGCCCTGACCTCGCCCTGTCGCCCCGAGGGGCGGGGGCGGTGCCCGGGGCCCCGCCGGTGCCGCCGAAGGCGGGGCCGCCGTGTCCGGGGCCCCGCCGGGCGTCAGCGGGTCGTGAAGCCGTAGACCGTGCGGGAGCGGAACGTCTCGCCGGGGCGCAGGACCGTGCTGGGGAAGTCCGGGCGGTTGGGGGCGTCGGGGAAGTGCTGGGTCTCCAGGGCCACGCCGTCGCCGGGGGCGAACCCGCCCTCCAGGAAGTCCCCGGTGTACACCTGCATGCCCGGCTCCGTCGTGGCGACCGTCAGCACCCGGCCCGTGGACTCCTCCCACATCTCGCCCACCGGCTCCGCCTGGGCGGTGACCCCCTTGTCGAGGACGAGGTTGTGGTCGTAGCCCTCACCCGTGAGACGCCCCTCGGCCCCCCGGAAGTCGAACCGCGTGCCCTCGACGTCCGCCACCGGGCCGACCGGGATGTTCGCCTCGTCCACCGGCGTGTACCGCGAGGCCTCCAGCCGCAGCCGGTGCCCCCGCGCCGTGCCGGACCCCGCTCCCGCCAGGTTCCAGTACGTGTGGTTGGTCAGGTTCACCACCGTCGGCGCGTCCGTCACCGCCTCGTACGTCAAGGACAGCGACCCGTCCTCCTCCAGCGCGTAGACGGCGGAGACCTCCAGACGGCCGGGGAAGCCGTCCTCGCCCGCCGGGCTCACCCCGGTCAGCCGCAGCGCGTGCGCACCGTCCGGCTCGACGTCCCAGACCCGCTTGTCGAAGGCCTCGTCCCCGCCGTGCAGGCAGTTCTCCCCGTCGTTGCGCGGCAGCGCGTACTCGGCGCCGTCCAGGGTGAACCGGGCGCCCGCGATCCGGTTGGCGTAGCGGCCGATCAGCGCGCCGTAGAACGGGCCGGTGAACTTCCGGTACCCGTCGAGCTCGTCGAAGCCGAGCGCGATGCCCGCCATGCGGCCCTCGCGGTCCGGCGTCTCGACCGACTGGACGATCCCGCCGTACGACAGGACCCGCACCCGCACCCCGGCCCGCTCCAGGGTCCATCGGTGCACCGAGGCGCCGTCGGGAAGGGCGCCGAAGATTTCGCTGTTCATGATCGCCACCCTAGGCCGTGACCGTGCGGTAGGCGATGTCGGCCAGCCTCGCCTGGCCGTCCACGCCCGGATGGAAGAGGTCCCACCGGCTCAGCTGCCGGGCGCCGAACCGGTACGCGTAGACGGCCCCGCCGTCCGTCCGGCACCGCCGGTCCCGCGCGCACACCTCGGCCAGCGCCTCGTTGTACTCCTCCACCCGCTCGCGCACCTTCTTCCGGCGCTCGACGGCCTTGCGGTCCATCGCCTCAGCCTCCCCCAGCATCGTCGGGCAGATGCCCAGCTTCCAGATCTCCTGTGCCATCGACGTCCCCCGGCCGACCTCCCACAGCCGCTTCAGGTCCGGGATCGACGCCACGTACACCTGCGTCTTCGGGGACTCCCGGCGCAGCGTGCGCAGGGCCGCCCCGAACTGCTCGCGGAACGTCTCCACCGGGGTCATCCCCTTCACCGACCCGCGGCAGGCGTCGTTGGCGCCGGCCAGAACCGTCACCAGCTCCGGCCGCCGGGCGGCGGCCAGCCGCATCTGCCCCTCCAGGTCGGACATCCGGGCGCCGGTCTCCGCGAAGTTCCAGCTGCGCGCGCGGGCCGACGCGCCGTCACCCAGCAGACGGGCCGCCAGGCTCCGCACCTCGGGGGAGTCCCCCGTGGACCAGGACACGCTCGGGCAGTCGGAGAGGACCTGACAGGAGTCGAACCCGGTGGTGATCGAGTCGCCGACGGCGGCCACCGAATCGGGCGAGCGGTCCCAGGAGGAGGGCGACGACGAGACCTTCGGAGGGGGCGCCGCGGCACCCTCGCCGCCGCCGCACGCGGCCGACGCCGACAGCGCGGCGAGCGCCAGGGCCGCGACGCCGGCGCGCCTCGGCCTCACGCGGCAGGGGGTCGGCATGCCCGGGGCTCCTTCCGGTGCTCTCGTGGTCCGTGGTGGTCATGGTCGCGGAATACGGGGGCACAGGTCGTTCGTGTCCCACACCATGAGAACGCGCGGGAGTTCCCGGTGCCGCCCGGAGGCCGCCCCGCCCGCCCGTACAAGCGTCCCACCGGGTGAATGGCGGCGTTTCGCGGCCGTGGGACCGACGGTACGTCACTCCCGCCACCCGTCGGCACGGTAGCCTCGCTGCGTGGCTCCCCCGACACGCCGTCAGGACGCTGTCCGGGAACCCGGGAGCCCGTCCGTCCGTTCTGTCCGTGGCGAGCGCGCCGCTTCGAGGAGGTCTCGGTGACGACACGTGGGGTTCTGTACGTGCACTCCGCTCCCCGCGCGCTGTGCCCGCACGTCGAGTGGGCGGTCGCCGGAGTGCTCGGCGCCCGCGTGAACCTGGACTGGATCCGGCAGCCCGCCTCCCCCGGCACCTGGCGCTCGGAGCTGTCCTGGCAGGGCAAGGCCGGCACGGCCTCCAAGCTGGCCTCCGCGCTGCGCGGCTGGCAGATGCTGCGCTTCGAGGTCACCTCGGAGCCCTGCGCCGGAGCCGAGGGCGAGCGGTACAGCTGCACGCCCGGGCTCGGCATCTTCCACGCCGTCACCGGCGTCCACGGCGACATCATGATCCCCGAGGACCGGCTGCGCGCCGCGCTGGCCCGCGCCCGCAAGGGCGAGACGGAGCTCGAGGCCGAGGTGGCGAAGCTGCTCGGCAAGCCGTGGGACGACGAGCTGGAGTCCTTCCGCCACGCCGGAGAGGGCGCCCCCGTCCGCTGGCTCCACCAAGTCGTCTGACCGCCCGCGCACACACCGCGCACAGCACGCGGCGCACCGAACACCGCGCACGGAAGACCGCGCGACGGAACGCGAGAGGGCCCCCGCCGGAGCGGGGGCCCTCAGCCGTGCGGGCGGTCTCAGACCGTCCGGAAGGCCAGCACCACGTTGTGGCCGCCGAAGCCGAAGGAGTCGTTCAGCGCGGCGATCCGGCCGTCGACCGGAAGCTTGCGCGCCTCGTCGCGGACCACGTCGGCGAGCCCCGCGGCCGCCGGGTCCAGCTCCTTGATGTTGATGGTGGGCGGCGCCACCCGGTTGTACAGCGCCAGCACCGTGGCGACCGACTCGACACCGCCGGCGCCGCCGAGCAGGTGACCCGTCATCGACTTGGTGCCGGAGACCGCGATGTGGTCCGCGTCGTCGCCGAACACCGCGCGCAGACCCTTGAGCTCCGCGATGTCACCCGCGGGCGTGGAGGTGGCGTGCGCGTTGACGTGGACCAGCTCGGCCGGGTCCAGGTCGGTGGAGGCCAGCAGGTTGCGCAGCGCGGCCTGGATGCCGCGGCCCTCGGGCTCCGGCTGCACGATGTCGTGGCTGTCGGCGGAGATGCCCTGGCCGACCGCCTCCGCGTAGACGCGGGCGCCGCGCGCGGCGGCGTGCTCGGCGGACTCCAGGATCAGGACACCGGCGCCCTCGCCCATCACGAAGCCGTCGCGGTCCGTGTCGTAGGGACGCGAGGCGCCCTCGGGGTCCTCGTTGTTCTTGGACATCGCCATCATGTTGGCGAACGCGGCCATCGGCAGCGGGTGGATCGCCGCCTCGGTGCCGCCCGCGACGACCACGTCCGCGCGGCCGCTGCGGATCATCTCGATGGCGTAGCCGATGGCCTCGGCGCCCGAGGCGCAGGCGGAGACCGGCGTGTGGACGCCCGCCCGGGCGTTCACGGCCAGACCCACGTTGGCCGAGGGACTGTTCGGCATCAGCATGGGGACGGTGTGCGGGGAGACGCGGCGGACGCCCTTCTCCTTCAGCACGTCGTACTGGCCCAGCAGGGTGGTCACGCCGCCGATGCCGGAGGCGATGACGGCGCCCAGACGCTCGGGCTCGACGCCCGCGCCCTCCTCACCGGCCTTGGCGGTGAAGCCGGCGTCGGCCCACGCCTCCTCAGCGGCGACCAGCGCGAACTGCGCCGAACGGTCCAGCCGGCGGGCCTGCGGGCGCGGGATCACCTCGGTCGGCTCCACCGCGATCTGCGCGGCGATGCGGACGGGCTGCTCGGCGGCCCACTCCTGGGTGAGGGGGGTGACGCCGGAACGTCCGGCGACCAGGCCCTCCCAGGTCGAGGCTACGTCGCCACCCAGCGGTGTGGTTGCGCCGATACCGGTGACGACCACGGTGCGATTGGTCGGGCTCACGGGAACTCTTCTCCAACGAGGTACGAGGAATAACGGCGCCACCGCACAGTCACCGCGGCGGGTGCCGTCGCCCGGGGGGCTGGGCACCCCCCGCGGCGACGCTGCCGGGTGGCGGGGTCGAGCGCCAGGCGCTGAGGGTCGCTCAGCTCTGGTGCTTGAGGATGTAGTCGGCGGCGTCGCCCACCGTCTTGAGCGTCTTGACGTCCTCGTCCGGGATCTTCACGTCGAAGCGCTCCTCGGCGGCGACGACGACCTCGACCATGGACAGCGAGTCGACGTCCAGGTCGTCGGTGAAGGACTTGTCCAGCTGGACGTCCTCGGTGGGGATGCCGGCGATCTCGTTCACGATCTCGGCGAGACCGGCGACGATCTCTTCCTGGGTGGCGGCCATGTCGGCGCTCCTTCGTAGATGTATTTCTGAGGGTGTGGCGCTCTATGTCCACATGTCCGTGCCGGAACGCTTCGTCCGGAACGGAACGCCTAGGGGAGGGTAACGACCGTCGCGGCGTAGGCCAGCCCGGCACCGAATCCGATGACCAGCGCCGTGTCGCCGCTCTTGGCCTCGCCCGTCTCCATCAGCCGGTCCATCGCCAGCGGGATGGAGGCGGCCGAGGTGTTGCCGGTGGTGCGGACGTCCCGCGCGACGGTGACCGTCTCGGGAAGCTTGAGGGTCTTGAACAGCGAGTCGATGATGCGCTCGTTGGCCTGGTGCGGGATGAACACGTCCAGCTCGTCCGGGCCGATGCCGGCCGCGTCCAGGGCCTGCTGGGCGACCTTCGCCATCTCGAAGACGGCCCAGCGGAACACCGTCTGGCCCTCCTGGGTGATGGCGGGGAACTTCACCCGGCCGGCCTCGTCCAGCGGCAGGCTGGAGAGTTCGGCGCCGACGCGGTAGTCGTTCCAGGAGACCGTCTGCTTGATGACGCCGGCCTTGTCGCCCTCGGAGCCCCAGACCGTGGGGCCGATGCCGGGCTCCTCGGAGGGGCCGACCACCACGGCGCCCGCGCCGTCGCCGAACAGGAAGGCCGTCGCCCGGTCCTCCAGGTCCGTGAGGTCCGACAGGCGCTCCACGCCGATCACGACCACGTACTCGGCGGAGCCCTCGACGACCATGCCCTTGGCCAGCGTCAGCGCGTAGCCGAAGCCCGCGCAGCCGGCCGAGATGTCGAAGGCGGCGGCCCTGTCCGTCCCGAGCTTGGCGGCGATCTCGGTGGCCACGGCCGGGGTCTGCTCGAAGTGGGAGACCGTCGAGACCACGACCGCGCCGACCTGCGCGGCGTCGATCCCGGCGGCGGCCAGCGCCTTGCCGGCCGCCTCGAGCGACATCGCGGAGACGGTCTCCTCGTCGTTCGCCCAGTGCCGCGTCTGGATGCCGGAGCGCGACCGGATCCACTCGTCGGAGGAGTCGATCGTCTCGAGGATCACCTCGTTCGGCACGACCCGCGCGGGGCGGTAGCCGCCCACACCCAGGATGCGCGCGTACGGGGCGCCCTTGCTGGGCTTGATCTTCGACATGTTCGGTCGGCTCCTTCTGGGGCGTCAGGCGTGGTCGGCGATGAGCGCGCGAGCCGCGTCGAGGTCGTCGGGGGTCTTCAGGGCGAGCGTCTTGACGCCCGGCAGGGCGCGCTTGGCGATGCCCGTGAGGGTGCCGCCGGGGCAGACCTCGATCAGCGCGGTCACGCCGAGCTTCTGGAACGTCTCCATGCACAGGTCCCAGCGGACCGGGTTGGCGACCTGACCGACCAGCCGCTGCAGCACCTCGGCGCCGGAGGAGACCACCGCGCCGTCCTTGTTGGAGACGTAGGCGACCCGCGGGTCGGCCGGAGCGAGCGCCTCGGCGGCCGCGGCGAGCGTGTCGACCGCGGGGGCCATGTGGTGCGTGTGGAACGCGCCGGCCACCTTCAGCGCCACCACGCGGCGCACGCCCTCGGGCTTGTCCTCGACCAGCGCCTCGATCTGCGCGGCGGTGCCCGCCGCCACGATCTGGCCCGCGCCGTTCACGTTCGCCGGGGTCAGGCCCAGCTTCTCCAGGTGCGCGACCGTCACGTCGGGGTCGCCGCCGAGCAGCGCGGCCATCCCCGTCTCGGTGACGGCGGCGGCCTCGGCCATCGCCAGACCGCGGGTGCGCACCAGCGACAGGGCGGCGGAGTCCTCCAGCACGCCGGCGAACGCGGCGGCGGTGATCTCGCCGACGCTGTGGCCGGCGACCGCGCCGGGCGTCACGTCGCCGAGCGCGGACGCGGACAGCAGACCGGCCGCGACCAGCAGCGGCTGCGCCACCGCGGTGTCACGGATGGCGTCCGCGTCGGCCTCGGTCCCGTAATGGACGAGGTCGAGTCCGATCGCGTCCGACCACGCGGCGAGGCGGTCGGCGGCGCCGGGGAGTTCGAGCCAGGGAGTCAGGAAGCCGGGCGTCTGGGCGCCCTGGCCGGGAGCGACGAGTACGAGCACTTTCACACTCTCTCTCGGAGACGGCGGCCCCCGCCCGTGGGGACAGGGACGAAGAACGGCAAGGCTAGTTGTAGGACCTGGACAAACACTCAGGCGAGGTGATCACCCTCGGTGAGGCGCCCGAGGACCAGGGCCACCCGCAGGGCGAACGCCGAGCGGACGTCGGAGGGGGACCACCCGGTGACGTCGGTCACACGTCGGAGCCGGTAGCGCACGGTGTTGGGGTGGACGAAAAGCATGCGCGCCGCTCCCTCCAGACTGCTCGCCTGCTCAAGATAGACGCTGAGCGTCTCCAGCAGCGCCGATCCGGCCTCTTCCAGCGGTCTGTAGATCTCCTCCACCAACTGCTCGCGCGCCGTCGGGTCTCCGGCGATCGCGCGCTCCGGCAGCAGGTCGTCCGCCAGCACCGGGCGCGGGGCGTCCGGCCAGGCCGAGCACGCCTTGAGCCCGGCGGTCGCCGCCTGCGCGGAACGGGTGGCCGCCAGCAGGTCGGGCACCACGGGACCGGCCACCACCGGACCGGCGGCGAACGGCCCGATCAGGGACTTCGCCACGTGGAGCGGGTTGTCGCTGCCGCCGGCGATCACCACCAGGCGGTGGCCCAGCACGCCGGTCAACACCTGCAGCTTGGTGTGCCGCGCGGCCCGGCGGATCGCCTCCACGGTCAGCTCGCTGTCGCCCTCGGGTGCGGTGCCCAGCACCACGCAGACGTGCTCCGGCGAGTTCCAGCCCAGCGCCGCGGCCCGGCTCACCGCGCCCTCGTCGGCCTCCCCGGAGAGCACCGCGTTGACCACCAGCGACTCCAGGCGGGCGTCCCAGGCGCCACGCGCCTCGGCGGCCTGGGCGTACACCTGGGCGGTGGCGAAGGCGATCTCCCGCGCGTAGACCAGCAGCGCCTCGCGCAGCACCGACTCGTCGCCGGGCGCGGCGACCTCGTCGATCGCGGACTCCATCACCTCGATGGTGGTGCGCACCATCTCCACGGTCTGCCGCAGCGTGATCGCGCGGGTGAGCTCGCGGGGGGCCGTGCCGAAGACGTCGGTCGAGATCGCCTGCGTCGGGGTCTGCGGGCGGCGGAACCACTCGGTGAACGCGGCGATGCCCGCCTGCGCGACCAGGCCGATCCAGGACCGGTTCTCCGGAGGCATCGCCCGGTACCAGGGCAGCGTCTCGTCCATCCGCGCGATCGCCTGCGCGGCGAGGCTGCCGGACGACCGCTCCAGGCGTTTCAGCGTGGCGGAGTGACGGTGCGAGGCGGGCGGGCCGAACGAGGACGGGGCGGCTTCGGAAGGATCTGGTGCGGGCACGCCCCCAAGGGTGCCCCATGCCGGACGGCTTGCGACGCGCCGGGTGGCAGCGGTACGTGTGCGGACCGTCACACCGGGCTGGCGGCGCCCGCACGCGCACCCGGGTGGGTCGGCGCCCACCCGGCGGGAGGGCGCGGGGGCGCGGGTAGCGTGAGGGGCGTGAGCATCGACGTACGGCGGGCGGACGGCCGGTACCCGGGCGGCGACCCCGGTGCGGGCGTCACCACCCGCCACGCCTTCTCCTTCGGCCCCCACTACGACCCGGACAACCTCGGCTTCGGCCCGCTGATCGCCGTCAACGAGGAGCGGCTGGAGCCGGGCGCCGGGTTCGACGAGCATCCGCACCGGCACGTGGAGATCGTCACCTGGGTCCTGGAGGGCGAGCTCACCCACCGCGACTCCGGCGGCCGGGAGCGGCGGGTGCGCCCCGGCGACCTCCAGCACCTCAGCGCGGCCGCGGGGGTCCGCCACGTCGAGCGCAACGACGGCGCGCGTCCGCTGCGGTTCCTGCAGATGTGGCTGACGCCGCGGGAGGCGGGGGGCGAGCCGGCGTACACCCTGGTGCGCGAACTGGGGGCGGGGGCGTACGAACTGCCCGAGGCGGGCGCGGTGTTGCACACCCACCGGCTCGCCGCCGGCGCGAACGTGGCGCTCCCCGACGCGGGTTCCCTCTACCTCCACCTCGTCTCCGGCCGACTGGTCCTCGCCGGGCGGGCGTTGGCGCCGGGCGACGCGGCCCGGGTCACCGGGGAGCGCGGGCTCGTGGCCGAGGCGGCCGGGGAGGGCGGCGCGGCGGAGTTCCTGGTCTGGGAGTTCGCCGGCTGACCCGCCGCCTCAGCGGGCCTGGGCCAGCACCGCGTCGGTGAACGCGGGCCACGCGTCGATCGCCCACTGGCCGAAGGGGCGGTCGGTGAGGGCGACGCAGGCCAGGCGGGCGTCGGGGTCCACCCACAGGAAGGTGCCGGACTGGCCGAAGTGGCCGAAGGTGAAGGGGGAGGAGGCGGAACCCGTCCAGTGCGGGGACTTGCCGTCGCGGATCTCCACGCCGAGGCCCCAGTCGTTCGGGTTCTGGTGCCCGTACCCGGGGAGCACCCCCTTGGTGCCGGGGAACTGCACCGTCATCGCCTCCAGCACCGTCCGCGGGTCCAGCAGCCTCGGCGCCTGCAGCTCCGCGGCGAAGCGGAGCAGGTCGGAGACGGTGGAGACGCCGTCCTTGGCGGGCGAGCCGTCGAGGGTGGTGGCGGTCATGCCGAGGGGCTCCAGCACGGCCTGGCGGGCGTACTCGGGGAAGGGCATCTCCGTGGCCTTCTCCACATGACGGCCCAGCTCCTCGAAGCCGGCGTTGGAGTAGATCCGCCGCTCCCCGGGCGCGGCCATCACCCTGGGCTCGTCGAAGGCGAGACCGGAGGTGTGGGCCAGGAGGTGGCGGACGGTCGCGCCCTCGGGGCCCGCCGGCTCGTCGAGCTCGACCGCGCCCTCCTCGTACGCCACCAGCACCGCGTACGCGGCCAGCGGCTTGGTGACCGAGGCCAGCGGGAAGCGGTGGTCGGCGGGGCCGTGGACGCCGGCCACCGTGCCGTCGGCCCGCACGACGCCCGCCGCGGCGGTGGGGACGGGCCAGGACTCGATCATCGACAGGCTGTTCATACCGGAAGCCTAGGGCCGGTCGGGGAGCAGCGGCACCGAGGGGTCGGGCCGCCGGCCGGCACCCTGGCGCGTCGCCCGCGCCGGCACCCTGGCGCGGGTGACGCCGCCGGTCCGTTCGTCCGCCGTTCCCCTCCGACCGCGCACGAACGGACCGACGCCCCCCGCATGTCCTGCGGAGGGCCTGACCCGCTGTGACCTTGGGCTGCCCATGGGGGCCGGCGCCCAACCCTGGCTCACCCCAACAGGTGAAGCAATCGCACTTTTGTGCGGATTTACCGGACGGCGCCGAAGAGTCAGCTCCCCGAAGGAGCTGCTCCTCGACGCCGCCCGGTCACCCGTCCTGCGGGTCCCGGCCACCCGTCCTACGGGTTCGGCACCGTGTCCTGGAAGGCGGTCCCGGCCGAGCGGTAGGCGGCCACCTTGGCCGCCACCTGCGCCGGGGTGAGGACCTGGTCCTTCACGTGCAGGACGTAGTCGACCTTCTGGTCGTAGGAGCGCGGCGTGGTGCTGCTCTGGCCCGCCAGGTCGATCAGCCACTGGTTGAAGTTGATCGACATCGGCCGCTCCGGCAGGTACCGGGAGTCGTGGCGGCCGAACTCCTGGCCGTCCACGTAGTAGACGATGACGCTGTCGTCGATGGTGACGACCAGGTCGTGCCAGCCGGCGTAGCTGGTGCGGGACTCGCTGTGCGCGTTGACGGCCTCCCAGGGGTCGGGCCGGTAGGTCTCCCAGGAAGTGGTGTACAGGATGTTGGAGGGCTCGCCCCAGCCGCCGTTGGGCAGGTACTCGAAGTCGTACTCGGCGTAGTCGTCGGCCATCGGCGCCTTGAGGTCGTTGATGGTGAAGAAGGTCTGGACGAGGTGGTCGCCGTCCGGACCGCTGCGCGGGGCGTCGGAGAAGTGGACCCGGGCCGCGTAGGTGCCGTTGCGGAACTTGACCGCGCGGGTGAGGACCTCGGTCATCTCGGTGGTCGCCGCGGTGCCGGCCGTGGAGGTCTCCAGGTTCATCACCGTGGTGGAGCCGTCGCGCACGAAGGTGACGTTGTCCGGCGCCCAGGTCGCGCCGGGCACGCCGGGGCCGCCGGAGTTGGAGCGCACGCTCCAGCCGTGGGAGGCGAGCGCCGGGTCGGTGTGCGAGGTGTAGGTGAAGTCGTCGAAGAGCGTGGCGCCGCCGCCCGGCGGGTTCGTCGGCGGGTCGGTGGGACCGGTCGGGTCGGGGGAGGGGCTGTTCCCGGCGGGGGCGGTTCCCCAGACCTGGGTGCCGCCGACGGTCGCGGTGACCTTGCTCCAGTCCCCGTAGGAGGTCTGGGAGGGCCCGAAGGAGTAGTCGTCGCTCTGCACCAGCGCGCGCCAGTCGGAGCGGTGGAAGCGGAGCTGCAGGTCGCCGCTGTCCGTGCCGGGGGAGAGGCTGCCGGCCCCGGAGGTGAACCCGATCTCCAGGTACCGGTCCGCGGTGGCGGTCGGGTTGGCGAGGGTCCCGAAGGTCCCGGTGACGTTGGCGCAGCCCTTGACCGCCCAGGAGCAGCGGAAGGTGTACGAGGCGCCCGCCTCGGCCTTGAAGTAGTACCTCAGCCTCACCTGGCCGAGGGACACCGGGGAGGAGCCGGTGTTCACCACCTTGAACCAGGGCTCGGCCTGGTCGCCGCCGGTGGAGCTCTGCCGGTACTGGACCTTGACCTGCTCCCCGGCGGCGGCCGCGGGCAGGGCGGTGAGGGTGGCGCAGCCGACGCCGGCGGCCAGCGCCGCTGCGAGGAGGGTGGCGCGGATCCGGTTGCCTCCGGCGTGCGTGGGGCTCGTCGTGCTGGGGGTCATGCGGGCGTCCTCTCCTGAGGGGTGGGGGCCGGGCCGGCAGGGGGGCGCCGGACCGGAGGACGTACGGGGTGGGACGTGCGGGGTGGGGGAGCGGCGCGCACGCGCGGTGGCGCCCTACCCCTTCACCGCGCCGCCGGCCATGCCGGCGGCGACCCGGTGCTGGAGCACCAGGAAGAGCAGCAGGACGGGAAGGGCGAACAGCGTGGAGGCGGCCATGGTGGCGCCCCAGTCGGTGCCGAAGACGTTGGAGAACGAGGAGAGCCAGACCGGCAGGGTGCGGTCGTCCTGGTTCTTGATGATCAGCATGTTGGCGAAGGCGAACTCGTTCCAGGCGGTGATGAAGCCGAAGAGCGAGGTCGCCACCAGGCCGGGCGCCAGCAGCGGGAAGGTGACACGGCGGAACGCCTGCGAGCGGGTGCACCCGTCGACCCGGGCGGCCTCCTCCAGTTCCACCGGGATGCCGGTGAGGAACGACCGCAGGGTCACCACCGTGAAGGGCAGCGTGATCATGAAGTAGATCAGGGTGAGCGTCGGCAGCCGGTCGAGCATGCCGGTGTCCCGGGCGATGACGTACATCGGGATCAGCAGGGCCTCCCAGGGCGCGACCTGGGCGACGAACACCATCAGCACGAACGCACGGCGGCCCTTCCAGCGCATCCGCGCGACCGCGTACGCCGCGCCCAGCGCCACCACCAGCGCCAGCACCACGCAGGTCAGCGTCACGAGCAGGCTGTTGCGCCAGAACTGCGCGAAGCCGTCCGCCCGGGCGGCGGTCGCGAAGTGCTCCAGGGTGAGGGAGGAGGGCCAGAAGACCGGGGTCTCCGCCTGGATCTCAGGCGTCGGCTTGAACGCCGTGAGGATCATCCAGTAGACGGGGAACGCCGAGAGGACGAAGACGAGCGCCGCTCCGGCGTTCAGCGGCAGACGGCGCCGCGCTGTCCGGCTCACTCCGCGGCTCATTCCTCGGCTCATTCCTCGGCCTCCTGACGGAGCATCCGGCGCAGGTAGGGGATCAGCACGGCGAGCAGCAGCAGCACGGTCAGGGTGGAGACCGCCGCGCCGAGGTCGTAGCGGTGCAGCGACTGGGCGATCCGGTAGGCGTGGACCGGCAGCGTGGTGGTGGCCCGGTCCGGTCCGCCGCCGGTGACCGCCCAGATCTGGACGAAGCAGCGGAAGACCCAGATGATCTCCAGGCAGAGGACCAGCCCGAAGACCGGACGCAGGATCGGCAGGGTGACCGACCGGAAGATCCGCCACGCCCCCGCCCCGTCCAGCCGCGCCGACTCGTGGAGCTCGGCCGGCACCGTCAGCAGCGCCGCGTGCAGCGTGATCGCGACGAAGGGCACCGACTGCCACACCACGAGCAGGAGCAGCACGACGAAGGCGGCCCTGCCGTTCGCCGTCCAGGAGAAGTTCTCGAACGACGCGAAGCCGAGGCGGGTGAGGGCCCAGTTCACGACGCCGAGCCGGGAGGCGAACAGCCACTGGAAGACCGTGGTGGTGGCGATGACCGGGCTGGCCCAGGCGAGCACCAGCCCGCTGGTCACCACGATCCGCATCACCCGGCCCAGGCGCTCCAGCATCAGCGCCACCAGCGTGCCCAGCACCATGATCAGAAGGACGTTGAGCCCCGTCCACCACAGGGTGCGGTGGACGACCTCCCACAGCTCGGGGTCGGACAGGATCTCCCAGTAGTTGGCCAGCCCGACGAAAGGGGCGTCGCCGCGGATGAGCTCGCCCATCCCGTACTCCTGCACCGACATCAGCAGGTTCCGGACCAGGGGGTAGCCCAGCAGCAGCACGGCGCCCACGACGGTGGGGGCGATCAGCAGATAGGGCCACAGGTTGCGCAGGCCGCGCAGGCCGAGGCGGCCACGGGCGGGGCCGTCACCCGGCGGGCCGGGGCGCGCACCCGCCGCGGATGCCGGCCGGTTCATGAGTTCAGGGTCTTGGTGATGTCCTCGGAGGCCTTGCGCGCCGCCTTCGCCATGTCCTGACCGGTGAGGACGGCCGTCATGTACTCCTTGATCGGGTTGGCGGCCTCGACGGCGGCCCACTGCGGCGAGTTGGGCGTCGCCCGGCCGTGTGCGGCGGCCGCGGCCATCGCCGCGGTGCCCTCGTTGTCCTGGATCACGGAGGCCAGCGAGGTCCGGTTGGGCACGTAGCTCATGGTTCTCGCCATGTCCCTCTGCCACGTGTCGCCGGCCAGCGCCGCGATCACCTGGTAGGCGGCGTCCTGGTGCGCGGAGGCCTCCGGGACGATCAGGTCGGACCCGCCGGTGAAGGTCGCGCCCGGCTTGCCCGCCGTGTTGCCGGGGACGGGGAAGAAGCCCAGCTTGCCCGCGAGTCCGGGATTGGCCTGCTCGATGATCTTCGCGCCGCCGGGCACCGCGATCATCTGCGCGACGTCGCCCTTGGCGAACACCTCCGCCTGCGGCGGCTCGGCCTCGTCGGAGTCCCTGGGGCCCTTGCCGAGCGCCTGGAGCTCCTTGTAGAACTTCATGCCGCGCAGCGCCTCGGGAGTGTGCAGCGAACCCTTCCACGGACCCTGGGTGTGGACCGCGAGGTCGCCGCCGTCCTCCCAGACGAAGCCGGCCAGCGTGTACCAGTTCTGGCCCGGCAGGTAGATGCCCTGGACCGTGTCGCTGTTCAGCTTCTCGGTGACCTCGATCCACTCGTCCCGCGTCTTCGGGAGCTCCTTGACGCCGGCCTTCGCGAAGTGGTCCTTGTGGTAGATGACCACCCGGTTGGCCGCGTACCAGGGGATGCCGAACTGCTTGCCGTCGATCCTCCCCGGCTCGGCCAGGCCCGGCAGCCAGTCGGAGCCCTTGAGCTCCGCCACCTTGTCGCTGAGGTCCTTCACCCCGCCGCTCGCCGCGTACTGCGCGACCTGGGTGTTGCCCACCTCGATCACGTCCGGGGCGTCGTTGCCGGCCAGGGCCGCGGTGACCTTCTCCCCGATGCCGTTCCACTCCTGGATCTGGATGTCCAGGTCCAGGCCGGGGTGGTCCTTCTCGAAGTCCTTGGTGAAGCGGGCGAGGAAGTCGTCGGTGACGCTGTCCTTCATGATCCACACGGTGATCCTCCGCGGGCCGTCGCCCTCGTCGGAGGACGAACCCGAACTGCAGCTGGTGAGCGCGGCTGCCGCCGCCAGGGCGGACAGACCGGCGATGATGCGGATCTTCACGGTCACCTCGATGAGACCTGACCAATTGGTCGTCCGGCATGGAGTGGTAAACGAAGTTGGCACCGTCCCGGGGACCCGTCAATCCCCCCAGGTATTACTCAACACCCTTGTGAATACTGGCCACTTGGTGATGAGTGAAGGTGCGGCACGCCGCTTGACCAGTTGACCGGTCGGCGGGTTGGGTAGGTGACCAGCCGGTCCGCCCGCGGCCGGGGAGGGAGGCCGTCATGCGCAGCGGCTCGTCGAGCGCCATGCTCAAGCGGGAACGCGTCCGCGAGCACCTGCGCGTCCTGATCGAGGCCAGCAGGCCGGGTGACGCGATCCCCTCCGAACGCGCCCTGTGCGCCGAACTCGGCGTGTCCCGGCCGACCCTGCGCGCGGTGGTCGACGGCCTGGTGACCACCGGCCTGCTGACCAGGGAACAGGGCAGGGGTACCTTCGTCGCCCCCGCGAAGATCACCCAGGAGCTGACCTCGGACAGGGCCCCGCTCGACGTCCCCTCCGCCTCCGGCTCCTGGTCCAGCCGCATCCTGGAGCGCGCCACCCTGCAGGCCGGGGCCCGCATCGGCCGCCGCCTGCGGATCTCGCCGGCCGCCGAGCTCGTCTACATCGCCCGGCTGCGCCTGGTGGACGGCGCCCCGATGGCCGTCGAGCACCTGCACTTCCCGGCCACCCTGGTGCCGGCGTCGCTCACCTCCGAGGAACTGGAGGCCGGCGACCTCTACGACCACCTCAGGGAGCACCACGGGGTGACCGTCCACGAGGCCACCCAGTCCATCGAGCCGACCGTCGTCAACGAGGCGGAGGCCGCCGTCCTCGACGTGCCGGTGCTCTCCCCGGCGCTGCTCATCGAGCGCCTCACCACGGACACCTCGGGGCGCCCCGTGGAGTACGTGCACTCCGTCTACCGGGGCGACCGGTACCGCATCGTCTCCCGGCTGGCGCTCGGCCCTCCCGGCCCGCGCCCGCGGCCCGCAGGGCACCACCCCGGCATCCCGCCGGGGGACTTCGCCCACGACGGCATCATCACCTCGTCGACCACCGGGGACGCCTACTGACCCGGCGGGCGGAGGCCGTGCTCCGGAGGCCGTGCTCCGGAGGCCGTGCTCAGAGTTCGGCGAGAAGGTCGGCCTTCTTGGCGGCGAACTCCTCGTCGGTGACCAGCCCCGCCTGGTGCAGCTCGCCGAGGTGACGGATCCGGTCGGCGATGTCCGCCGGGTCGCGCCGGGTCACCCCGACCGCCACCGGCGTCATCCGCTCGGTCGCGTTCTTGGCCGCCGCGCCGCCGACGGCCCGCGCCGCGGCCAGGACCGCCGCCGCGAACGGGAGCGACTCGTGCACCGGGCCGTACCCGAGCCCGAACACCACCGCCGAGGGGTCCTGGTCCACCGGCACGTGCGCCCCGTGGGCCGGGGCGCCGCGCCTCAGCAGCCGCAGATGCCCCTCGAGCGCCTCCGGCGAACGCCACTCCACCCCGGCCAGGTCCGCCACCGGCACGTACTGGTCACCCGTCTTCCACTTGGCGGACGAGGCGCCCGTCCAGGACCAGCGGAAGGTCACCGTCGAGCCGTCGAAGGACGCCTTCGCGTCGTAGGCCTTGAACTGCCGCGGCGGGTCGGGCGGAGCCACCAGGCAGCTCGTCGTCGGCCCCGGATCGCCCGGCAGCAGGGCGCGCAGTTCGTCGGCGTAGTACTCGGCCAGCGTCTCCCGGTCGCCGGGCAGCACCAGCCGGTACGGGTCGCTGCCCTCCGGCAGCTGGCCGTCGGCGGCGTCCATCAGCGGATCGGCCCCCGCTCTCGGCCGGGCGCGCAGCACGACGGTGCCGCGCCGCCCGCGGGACAGCTCGACCCCGGCGAGGGCGGCGAGCGGCACACGGCGCTCGCCGAGCGCCTGGAACAGTCTCGGTGTGCGGATCCCCCGTTCGTAGCGGATGAGCACGGAGTCGGACTCGAACTCCCAGGCGGCATGAAATCCGGCCAGTACGTCACCCATGCGGCTCATCGTATGCGTGCCTCCCCCTCGCCGTCCCGTGTCCGACAGGCCCCAAATTTTTCCGGCGCTACGCGCTTCTGACCGGCGAGCCTCCGGTAGGAATGGTTCCGCACGCGTCTTCTTCGCGTGCGCAGTGCACGGCCGACGGATCACCGGCCGCGATCAGAGCGAAATTGTTCAGACTTTCGCTGCCTGGCGCGAAGTATCCGGTGTGCCCGTCGGCCCCCGCCGCGGACAGCACCCTGGCGCCGAAGGCGGGGGAGACCGGGTCGGCCCCGTGACCCAGCCCGCCGAGCTCCACGTGGGGCAGCTCGGCGATCCAGTCGTCCTCGGCGCGGGCGGCCCAGATCCGCGCCCGGGAGCCGAGCCGGGAGGCGCGCCCGGCGCGCATCCCGGGGCTGCCCGCCACCACGATGTCGGTGACCCGCCCGGGCAGCGACCGCGCGGCCAGCCCGCACACCACCGAACCGTAGCTGTGGCAGAACAGCGCGACGCCCGCCTCACCCGGCAGCGCCCCCACCAGCGCGGACAGCCGGCCGGCGCCCGCCGAGGCGTGCGTGGCGGTGGCCGCGTCCACGCCGAGCCCCTCCGGCGCCGTGTAGTCGGCCCAGGCGATCACCGCGGTGCGCACCTCGGGCCGGGCCTCCCGCTGGGCCCGGCGGAGCGCCAGCGCCATGCCGACCGGTGCGGCGCGGGGGAGGGCGGAGCGCTGGAAGGTGAGCAGGTCGGTGCCCGCGCCGGGCACCACCACGGAGATCCGGTCGGCGCGCTCCAGGTCGCCGAAGACCTCGGCCACCCGCCCGCGCCCCTCCGGGTCGAACGCCAGCACCTTGCGGTCCCCGTCCGCCAGCGAGGCGAACCGGTGCAGTCTGCGGCGGGCCTCGGCCCGGCCCTCCGCGCCCAGCCGGGGATCGCGGGGCCGGGCGCGCTCGCCGCGCAGCGCCTCGGCGAGCGCCAGCCGGTTGGCGTAGTAGCGCAGCCGCACCGGCGCGCCGTTCATGTTGCCGACGGCCAGCGGGTGGCTGCGGGCGAGGCGGCGCCGCTCCCGAGAGGTGAGGGAGGCGAAGAAGGCGGCCAGCAGGTCCGGGGGAGAGGCCGGGTCGGGCAGCGGCCGGCCGTCGATCCGGCCCCGCCCCCAGGCCGCGAGGTCCGCGGCGAGCGCGCCGGCCGGCCGGTGGTCGGGGACGGCGGCCCAGCCGGAGGTGGTCAGCAGGGCGAAGACCACCGCGAGGGCGGGCAGCGCGTGGGCCGCTCCTCGCCGCAGGCCGCGGTGCGGCGGCCCGGCGGCGGGGCGGGTCGGCGTGGTCGTCATCGAGGGAACCCTAGGAGACCGGCCCCCTCGCCGGAAAGTAACTGGCATGAGTGGCAGGCCGATTGCGGGCAATGCGAACAGTGAACCCGATAGGCGCCCCTACAAGGCAGAGGGTGCAAGGGAGTTGATATGGCCGGCTTCGGACAAGGCGCGCGCAGGCACCCCCGCTCACGTGGCGTGAACCCGTCACGGACCGGGCCGGACAGCGCGACGCTCGCGATCATCGGAGTCGTGTGCGCGGTTGCCGGACTCTTCGTCGCCGGGATCATCCTCGGCCCGGCGGCGGTCGTGTGCGGCTGGCTCGCGATGGGACGCACCTGGAAGGGCGCGAGCGCGGGGTGGCCCGCGCTGGTCGCGGTCGTCCTCGGTGCGATCGACACCGTCCTGGCGTTGATCGCTCTCGCCGGGGCAGGAACGGGCGCGGGAATCCTCTGACCCGTCCGTTCCCACGAAGGGCGCCGGAGCGCCTCCTCTCCGCTCCGGCGCCCTTCGTCATGCCCGGGCCGCGGTCACGCGCCCCCACCGCGCGGCCGGGCGGCCCCGGGCCCCGGCGACGTCGTCGGGAGGCCCGGGGTGTCAGCGGTCGTCGGGGGTCGCCGCCGAGGTGGACGCGGTGGCGGGGGCCGGGACGGGAGGGCCGGGGCGGGCGGCGGCGAGGGCGGCGACCTCGGCGCGCAGGGCGCGGACCTCCTCGGTGAGGGTGCGGATCTCCTCCGTCTGCCGCCGCTCCTCCGCGTCGTCCTTGTCGAACTGGGCGATGAACCACGCCGCGATGTTGGCGGTCACCACACCGAGCAGCGCGATGCCGGACAGCATCAGCCCCACCGCCAGCAGCCGCCCCAGCCCGGTCGTCGGCGCCAGGTCCCCGTAGCCGACCGTCGTCATCGTGGTGAACGCCCACCACACCGCGTCGCCCAGCGTCCTGATGTTGCCGCCCGGCGCGCCGCGCTCGACCGACAGCACGGCCAGCGAGCCGAAGACCAGCAGCCCCACCACCGAACCGGCGACGTACGTCGTCAGCCGCACCTGCGAGCTCAGCCGCGCCCGCTGGCCGACCAGGACCAGCGTGGAGACCAGCCGCAGCAGCCGCAGCGGGCTCAGCAGCGGCAGCAGCACCGCCAGCAGGTCCAGCACGTGCGTGCGGAAGAACTTCCCGCGGTCCTGCGCGAGCCACAGCCGCGCCGAGTAGTCCACCGCGAACGCGGCCCAGACCGCCCACTCCACCCACCGGCACGCCAGGAGCACCCACGCGGCCGCGTCCGGGTCCACGATCGGCACCGCGTAGGCGACCGCGAACACCACCGCGAGGAACAGCAGCGGCCGCTGGGTGCGCCGCTCCCACGCCGCCGCCCGGCACGGCGCCGTCGCCCCTCCCGTCGCCGTCCCGGAGGCCGCGGAGGCCGGGGGAGCCGCGGAAGCCGTCGTTTCGTCCATGACCATCCGTGAATCGTAGGAAGGGCCCCCTCCGCCCGGAAAGGCGGTGGGGGCCCGGGACGCGCGAAGGATCAGGCGTCGCCGCCCATGGTGCCGGGGTCGGCCGCCCGCACGTCGAGGATCCGGTACCGGTCGATCGCCTGCTTCAGCACCCCGCGGTCGACCTGGCCGGCCTTGGCCAGCTCGGAGAGCACCGCCACCACCACCGACTGCGCGTCGATGTGGAAGAAGCGGCGCGCCGCCCCGCGGGTGTCGGCGAACCCGAAGCCGTCGGCGCCCAGCGAGGTGTACGGACCCGGCACCCACCGCGCGATCTGGTCGGGAACCGAGCGCATCCAGTCGGAGACCGCCACGAAGGGACCCTCCGCGCCCGACAGCTTCCGCGTCACCCACGGCACCCGCGGCTCCTCCTCCGGGTGCAGCAGGTTGTGCTCCTCCGCGTCGACCGCCTCGCGCCGCAGCTCGTTCCAGGAGGTCGCCGACCAGACGTCGGCCCGCACGTCCCAGT
Source organism: Streptomyces fragilis (assembly GCF_003112515.1). GTDB lineage: Bacteria > Actinomycetota > Actinomycetes > Streptomycetales > Streptomycetaceae > Streptomyces > Streptomyces fragilis. The sequence continues at coordinate 21,810 of NZ_BEVZ01000003.1, forward strand.
CCTCGGCGAGGATCCGCTGCGCCTCCAGCGCCCACGGCAGGGCCACGCCGGAGGCCATGATCTGCGCGGGGATCGAGCCGGCGGTGCCCGGCGCGTACCGGTGGATGCCCTTGAGGATGCCCTCGACGTCCACGTCCTCCGGCTCGGCCGGGTGCACGATCGGCTCGTTGTAGACGGTCAGGTAGTAGAAGACGTCCTCGCCGTGCGGGTGCTCCGGCGAGGAGCCGTACATCCGCCGCAGACCGTCCCGCACGATGTGCGCGATCTCGAACCCGAACGCCGGGTCGTAGGCCACGCAGGCCGGGTTGGTGGAGGCCAGCAGCTGCGAGTGGCCGTCCGCGTGCTGCAGTCCCTCACCGGTGAGCGTGGTGCGTCCGGCGGTCGCGCCGAGGACGAAACCGCGCGCCATCTGGTCGGCCATCTGCCAGAACTGGTCGCCGGTGCGCTGGAAACCGAACATCGAGTAGAAGACGTACACCGGGATCAGCGGCTCGCCGTGCGTCGCGTGGGCCGAGCCGGCGGCGATCAGCGAGGCGGTGCAGCCGGCCTCGGAGATGCCGTCGTGCAGCAGCTGACCGGTGGGCGACTCCTTGTAGGCGAGCAGCAGGTCACGGTCGACGGACTCGTACTGCTGGCCCATCGGGTTGTAGATCTTGGCACTCGGGAAGAACGAGTCCATGCCGAACGTGCGGTACTCGTCCGGCGCGATCAGCACGAACCGCCTGCCGATCTCCTTGTCCCGCATCAGGTCCTTCAGCAGCCGGACGAACGCCATGGTGGTGGCGATGGTCTGCTTCCCGGAGCCCTTCTTCATCGCGGCGTAGGCATGGTCGCCCGGCAGCGTCAGCGGCTTCGCGCGCAGCACCCGGGTGGGCACGTACCCGTCCAGCGCGCGGCGCCGGTCGTGCATGTACTGGATCTCCTCCGAGTCCTTGCCCGGATGGAAGTACGGGGCCTCGTAAGGGTCCTCCAGCTGCTTGTCGGAGATCGGCAGGTGCAGCCGGTCCCGGAAGCGCTTGAGGTCGTCGACCGTCAGCTTCTTCATCTGGTGCGTGGCGTTGCGGCCCTCGAAGTTCGGCCCCAGCGTCCAGCCCTTGACCGTCTTGGCCAGGATGACCGTCGGCTGCCCCTTGTGGGCCAGCGCCGCCGCGTACGCCGCGAAGATCTTCCGGTGGTCGTGACCGCCGCGCCCCAGGTGGAGGACCTGGTCGTCGGTCATGTTCTCGACCATCGCGCGCAGCCGGTGGTCGCCGCCGAAGAAGTGGTCGCGGATGTACGCGCCCGACTCGGTGGCGTAGGTCTGGAACTGGCCGTCCGGCGTCCGGTTCATCTTGTCGACCAGCACGCCGTCGCGGTCCTGGGCCAGCAGCGGGTCCCAGCTCCGGTCCCAGATCAGCTTGATCACGTTCCAGCCGGCGCCCCGGAAGACCGACTCCAGCTCCTGGATGATCTTGCCGTTGCCGCGCACCGGTCCGTCCAGCCGCTGCAGGTTGCAGTTGACCACGAAGGTCAGGTTGTCCAGCCCCTCGCGGGCGGCGATGGAGAGCTGGCCCAGCGACTCCGGCTCGTCCATCTCGCCGTCGCCGAGGAAGGCCCACACGTGCGAGCGGGAGGTGTCGGCGATGCCGCGCGCCTCCATGTACCGGTTCATCCGCGCCTGGTAGATCGCTCCCAGCGGGCCCAGGCCCATCGAGACCGTCGGGAACTCCCAGAAGTCCGGCATGGAGCGCGGGTGCGGGTACGAGGACAGGCAGTCGGGCGCCTTCGACTTCTCCTGGCGGAAACCGTTCAGCTGTGCCTCGGAGAGCCGGTCCAGCAGGAAGGCGCGCGCGTAGATGCCGGGGGAGGCGTGGCCCTGGAAGAAGATCTGGTCGCCGCCGTCACCGCCGTCCTTGCCCCGGAAGAAGTGGTTGAAGCCCACGTCGTAGAGCGAGGCGGAGGAGGCGAAGGTGGCGATGTGGCCGCCCACCCCGACGCCGGGACGCTGCGCGCGGGAGACCATCACCGCGGCGTTCCACCGGGTCGCGTTGAGGATCCTGCGCTCGATCTCCTCGTTGCCGGGGAAGAACGGCTCGTCCTTGGTGGCGATCGTGTTGACGTAGTCCGTGCTGCGCATCTCGGGCACGGCCACGCGCTTCTCGCGGGCCCGCTCGATCATGCGCAGCATCAGGTAACGCGCCCGGTCGCGACCGCGCTCGTCGATCGCGGCGTCGAGGGAGTCGAGCCACTCCCGGGTCTCCTCGGGGTCGAAGTCGGGGACCTGGCTGGGCAGGCCGCCGATGATGATCGGGGCGCGATCTGGTCCGGGTCCGGAAGCCACGGCAGTCCTTCGCTCTCGCTGGGGGTCCAGTCGTTCTCGGTGGGTATCTCCCATGGTGTACCCGCTGATCGTGAACCTCACCTCCCGCGCGTCCGGGCGGAAGTCGAGCCGATGGCCGACCCCCGTGACGCGCGGGACACGGAAAGCGAATACGCTCACTCCAGACACGTTTCGCAAAACAATTCGCACGTCGCACGCATGGTGTCCGCCGAAAGCGGCAAAGAGGACAGAATAGTGTGGCCTGCGTCACCCGGGCCCGGTATCGGCGCCCGGAACTTGCCACGGTGCCGCCGGGAACGTCACCGTTTCGGCGGTCTCGACGGCCGGGTACTTGCGCGATCGGTCCCGCCCGTGTGGACTACGGCCAATGCTTCGCGCACGCGCGTGGCTCGAACCCTTCCCCCGGCAGCCTGGAGCGAGCCGGAGGAGACACAATCGCAACATGATCAGGAGGCAACCCGTGAGCGCGACCGCGGACCACGCGGAGGAGCGGACGAACCCTGCCGCCAGGCTGGGGTTCCAGCCCGAGCAGGTGGTCCAGGAGATCGGCTACGACGACGACGTCGATCAGGAGCTCCGCGAGGCCATTGAGGAAGTCATCGGCAGCGAGCTGGTCGACGAGGACTACGACGACGTGGCCGATGCCGTGGTGCTGTGGTTCCGCGACGACGACGGCGACCTGACGGATGTGCTGGTGGACGCCACCACGTACATCGAGGAAGGCGGCTCGATCCTGCTCCTCACGCCCAAGACGGGCCGTGACGGCTACGTGGAGCCGAGCGACATCGCCGAAGCCGCGACGACCGCGGGCCTCTCCGCGACCAAGAGCGTCAGCGTGGGCAAGGACTGGAGCGGAAGCCGCCTGCTGACGCCGAAGGGCGCCAAGACCAAGCGGTGACGCCCCCGCCGGCCCCGGGCGGGCCGGCGGACGGCGGACCGACGTCCGCGGGGGGACGTCCGGACCACACGGTCCGGACGTCCCCCCGCGGTGTTTCCGCGCGCCCGCCACCGGCCGCGTAGGGTGTGATCCACCTGATCAGCAGCAACGCGGTGCCACCGAAGGGAACACGAAGAGATGGCGATCGAGGTCGGCAGCCAGGCCCCGGACTTCGAGCTGAAGGACAACCACGGCCGGACGGTGCGGCTCTCGGACTACCGCGGCGAGAAGAACGTGGTGCTCCTCTTCTACCCGTTCGCCTTCACCGGGGTCTGCACCGGCGAGCTCTGCGACATCCGGGACAACCTGCCGTCCTTCGTCAACGCCGACACCCAGGTGCTCGCGGTGTCCGCCGACTCCATCCACAGCCTGCGGGTCTACGGCGAGCAGGAGGGCTTCGAGTACCCCCTGCTCTCCGATTTCTGGCCGCACGGGAACGTGTCGCGCGCCTACGGCGTCTTCGACGAGGAGAAGGGCTGCGCGGTGCGCGGCACCTTCATCATCGACAAGGAGGGCATGGTCCGCTGGACCGTCGTCAACGCCCTCCCCGACGCGCGTGACCTCGACGACTACGTGAAGGCCCTCGAGGCCATGTGACGCGACGCCGGCGTCCGTGGCCGGTTCACCGCCCGCTGGGAGGGAACGGGTCACTACGATCGGTCGTTGACCACTTACCGACGCACCACCAGGGGCGCCCGGCCCCCGGACAGCACAAGGGAGAACTCGTGGGAGTCAGCCTCAGCAAGGGCGGCAACGTTTCGCTGAGCAAGGAGGCGCCCGGTCTGACGGCCGTCATCGTCGGCCTCGGCTGGGACGTCCGCACCACCACCGGCACCGACTTCGACCTCGACGCCAGCGCGCTGCTGCTCAACGCCGCCGGCAAGGTCGCCAGCGACGCGCACTTCGTCTTCTTCAACAACCTCACCAGCCCGGACGGGTCGGTGGAGCACACCGGCGACAACCGCACGGGTGAGGGCGAGGGCGACGACGAGCAGATCAAGGTCAACCTCGCGGCCGTCCCGGCCGACGTCGACCGGATCACCTTCCCGGTCTCGATCTACGACGCCGAGGCCCGCCAGCAGTCCTTCGGCCAGGTCCGCAACGCCTTCATCCGCGTGGTGAACCAGGCCGGCGGCGCGGAGATCGCCCGCTACGACCTCTCCGAGGACGCCTCCACGGAGACGGCGATGGTCTTCGGCGAGCTCTACCGGCACGGCGCGGAGTGGAAGTTCCGCGCGGTCGGCCAGGGCTACGCCTCGGGCCTGCGCGGCATCGCGCAGGACTTCGGCGTCAACGTCTGACGTCACCGCACGCGCCGCGGCCCGCGCCCCGGCTCCCGTCCGGCACCGCCTCGGCGGCCGCCCGGACGGGGGCCGGGGCGCGGGCGCCGTGGCGGCCTCGGCTGCTCGCCGGCCGCCCGCTCGGCGCAGCCGTCATCCGCCACGGCAGCCGTCATCCGTACGACAACCGTCATCCGTACGACAACCGTCATCCGCACGGCAACCGTCATCCGCACGGCAAGCGGCATCCGCACGACAAGGGGAGGATCCGTTCATGGGCGTCACGCTCGCCAAGGGAGGCAACGTCTCCCTCTCGAAAGCCGCCCCCAACCTCACCAAGGTGACGGTCGGGCTCGGCTGGGACGCGCGCTCCACCACCGGGGCGCCCTTCGACCTCGACGCCAGCGCCCTGATCTGCGGGGCGGGCGGCCGCATCCTCGGGGACGAGTGGTTCGTCTTCTACAACCAGCTCTCCAGCCCCGACGGTTCGGTGACCCACACCGGCGACAACCTCACCGGCGAGGGGGACGGCGACGACGAGTCGATCGTCGTGGACCTGCCCCAGGTGCCGGCGCAGTGCGAGCGGATCGTCTTCCCCGTGTCCATCCACGACGCCGACCTGCGGGGCCAGAGCTTCGGTCAGGTCTCCAACGCCTTCATCCGGGTGGTCAACGAGGCCGACGGCCAGGAGCTGGCCCGCTATGACCTCTCCGAGGACGCCTCCACCGAGACGGCGATGATCTTCGGCGAGCTCTACCGGTACCGGGGCGAATGGAAGTTCCGCGCGGTCGGCCAGGGGTACGCGTCGGGTCTGCGCGGAATCGCGCTCGACCACGGAGTCAACGTCTCCTGAGCCCCGGGCGTCACAGGAGCGCGACACGACCCTAGACTTCGGGTCAACGAAGAGTAAAGCCGGGTGCGGGGCGGTCCCCCGCCACATGATGGGGTAGCCAGTGGTACTCAAAACCTTCGGCTGGTCGTTCGCGGTCACCGCGCTCGGCCTGGTCGTAGCGGTCATCTACGGGGGATGGACGGCCTTCGGCGTCGTGGCCATCCTGTCGATCCTCGAGATCTCGCTGTCCTTCGACAACGCGGTGGTCAACGCCGGGATCCTGAAGAAGATGAGCGCCTTCTGGCAGCGCATCTTCCTCACCATCGGCATCCTGATCGCCGTCTTCGGCATGCGGCTCGTCTTCCCCGTCGTGATCGTCGCCATCAGCGCCAAGCTCAACCCGATCGACGCGGTCGACCTGGCGCTGAACAACAAGGACCTCTACGAGCAGTACGTGACGGACGCCCACCCGGCGATCGCCGCGTTCGGCGGTATGTTCCTGCTGATGATCTTCCTCGACTTCATCTTCGAGGACCGGGACATCAAGTGGCTGGCCTGGCTGGAGCGCCCGCTCGCCAAGCTCGGCAAGATCGACATGCTGTCGGTCTGCATCGCGCTGATCGTCCTGCTGATCACCGCGATGACCTTCGCGACCCACGCCCACACGCACAGCGGCCACGCGGACAAGTCCGCCACCGTGATGCTGTCCGGCATCGCCGGTCTGATCACCTACCTGGTGGTCGGCGGTCTCTCCGGCTTCTTCGAGGACAAGCTCGAGGAGGAGGAGGAGCGCGAGCACGAGGCGGAGGAGAAGGCCGCCGCCGAGGGCAAGCCGCGTTCCGCGGTCGAACTGGTCGGCAAGGCCGCCTTCTTCATGTTCCTCTACCTCGAGGTCCTGGACGCGTCGTTCTCCTTCGACGGCGTCATCGGCGCCTTCGCCATCACCAACGACATCATCCTGATGGCGCTGGGTCTGGGCATCGGCGCCATGTACGTCCGTTCCCTCACCGTGTACCTGGTCCGCCAGGGCACCCTGGACGACTACGTCTACCTGGAGCACGGCGCGCACTACGCGATCGGCGCCCTGGCGGTCATCCTGCTGGTCACCATCCAGTACGAGATCCACGAGATCATCACCGGCCTGATCGGCGTCGTCCTGATCGCCAGCTCGTTCTGGTCCTCGGTCCGCCGCAACCGCCGGCTGGCCGCGGCCGAGGGCGGCTCCGACGGCAAGGCGGAGGTCACCTCCGGGGCGTGACCCGTGTGACCCCCCTCCGTGCCCGCGTGCGACCCCGCGTGTGACCTTCGCCGCGTGTACCGCACCCCGCACGGAGGGAACGCTCTTGGGCGGGGCGGTCGTCGAGGACGGACAGTCCTCGGGGCCGCCCCGCCGGCGTGTGCGCGGGGCGGGCCGGCGGTGACGTTGCGATGCGAGGGGTGGGCGGGGATGGCTTCCACGGAACAGCGGTCCGGCGAGCGGGGGACGAGGCCGGGGTCCGCGGCGTTCTCCGGATTCTTCGACGGTCTGCGGCCCTGGCACGCGGCCGGGTTCGACACCCGGGGCGCCCGGGGCGGTCCCGTCCGGCTCACCAGCCGGCGGCGCCGGGTGTCGCTGACCAAGCAGGGCGCCGACACCGGAAACCTGCGGGTCCAGCTGGCCTGGCGGATGCGGACCTCCGACCTCGGCGGCGGCATGCGGGAGAGCCTGCTGCGCCACCCGCTGCGGGCGCTCCGGCCGCCGGAGATCGTCGGCCACACCCAGTCCATGGTCCGCGTCGACCTCGACCTGGGCTGCCTGTACGAACTGACCGACGGCTCCAAGGGCGTCGTGCAGCCGCTCGGCGGCCTCTACGGGGCGATCAACGAGGCGCCCTACGTGAAGCTGGACGGCGACGACCGGGCGGGCTCCGGGTCCGGCGAGACGATGCACATCAACCTCGACCACCGGGACGACATCCGGCGGCTGCTGGTGTTCGCCTACATCTACGACGAGACCCCCGCCTTCGACCGCACCGAGGCGACGGTCACGCTCTTCGCCGGGGCGGACCCGGTGATCGAGATCGACCTCGACGAACGCCATCCGCAGGCGCGGTCGTGCGCCGTGTTCACGGTGGAGAACGTCAAGGGCGAGATCTTCGTCCGCCGCGAGGCGCGGTACGTCTACGGCTTCCAGGCCGAACTGGACCGCCTCTACGGCTGGGGCCTCAACTGGGGCCGCGGCTACAAGACCACCGGCCGCTGACCCGCACGACGCCCCGGGGCCCCGGCCGCGCCCCGCGGGGTCAGCGGGAGAGGAACTGAGGGCCCATGGGCGGCATGCGGAACCCGTGGTCGCCCACCGGCTGGGGATACCCGTACGCGGACGGCTGCGCCGGCACCCGCTGCACCGTCGCCGGCGGCGGATACCCGTACCCCGCGGGCGCGCCACCCGCCGCCGGGGGATACCCGTACCCCGTGGTGGCGGGCGGGGCGACGACCGCCGCGGCCGTCGGTTCCTCCGCCCGCGACGGCCGCGAGAAGTCCGGCCCCGAACCGGGCGACTCGATGCCGTTCCCCGGCTGCTCGCCCGCCCCCGCCGCGTCCCCGTCGGGGTCCTCCACCGAGATCCCGAAGTCCGAGGCCAGCCCTTCGAGCCCGTTGGCGTACCCCTCCCCGAGGGCCCGGAACTTCCAGCTCCCGCCCCTGCGGTAGAGCTCGCCGCAGATCATTGCGGTCTCCTCGCCCGTCTCCGGCACGATGTCGAAGTACGCCAGCGGATCCCCGTCCGGCACGTCCGCGTCGTACAGCAGGATGCGCAGGTCCTCCACGCGGGAGAACGGCACCCCGTCCGCCGAGGCGACGATCAGAACACGGCCGACATCCGCCTCGACACCGTTCAGATTCGTCTGGACCGTGTCGGTGAGGCCCTCGGTGACGCGCTTCTTGCCGAGCCGCCAGACCTTCCCGGAGGGATGCCGTGGCTGGTTGTAGAAGACGAAGTCCCCGTCCGAGCGCACACGTCCGTCCGTCCCGAGCAGAAGCGCCGAAGCGTCCACGTCGGGCGCGCCCGGCCCCGCCGACCAACGGAGCACGGCGCGTACCGTGCCGGCCTCCAGCGGGACGTTCGACCCCTTCAGCATCGCGTGCGTCATGCGGGCAATCCTGCCCTCTGGCTCCGGCCAGGACAACGCGGGGGTCGGACGGACCGATCGGGACGGGCCCGGTCCCGGGAGGACTGTCGCGGTCCGTGACGGACATACGCCGGTCACCCGAACTTCACGGACCTCGGGGAACAGCAGAAATAGATCTGTACGTACTATTACCGGCCACCCTCTTCGGTCGCTGAATCCTCACGGGGGACCCCATGCGTCATTTCGGGCACGTAGCCCCGGAGGTGCGACAGCGCCTCTTCCACCAGGAGCCCTGCCGGTTCACGGCCGACTCGCCCGCCCCCGTGCTCGCCGCGGCGCTGGGCGCGACCCTGTACAGCCCGGCCACCCGTCCGCGGCTGGCCGACGACATCCTCAAGCAGGCCGGCCGCGGCGTCGTCTCCATGGTCCTGTGCCTGGAGGACTCCATCGACGACGCCGACGTCGAGGCCGGCGAGGAGAACCTGGTCCAGCAGTTCGCCGCCCTGGACGCCGGGCTCGGCGACACCTCCGGGGAGCGGCTGCCGCTGCTGTTCGTGCGGGTGCGGCACCCCGGCCAGATCGGCGACCTGGTCCGCCGCTTCGGCGCGTCCGCCCGGCTGCTGTCCGGTTTCGTGGTCCCCAAGTTCACCCAGCGGCACGGCACCCCCTTCCTGGAGGCGGCGGTCGAGGCCGAGGCGGCGAGCGGCCGGCGGCTGTTCGTGATGCCGGTCCTGGAGTCGCCCGAGCTGCTCCACCTGGAGACGCGGACCGAGACCCTGACGGGGATCTTCGGCACGGTCGACAAGTACCGCGACCGGGTGCTGGCGCTGCGGCTCGGGGTCACGGACTTCTGCTCCGCCTACGGCCTGCGCCGCGCCCCCGACATGACCGCCTACGACGTGCGGATCGTCGCCTCGGTGATCTCCGACGTGGTCAACGTGCTGGGGCGCGCCGACGGCACCGGCTTCACCGTCACCGGGCCGGTGTGGGAGTACTTCCGGTTGCAGGAACGTATCTTCAAGCCGCAGCTGCGGGAGAGCCCGTTCCGCGGCGAGGCCCAGGAACTGCGGGAGAACCTGATCGAGCACGCCCTGGACGGCCTGCTCCGGGAGATCGCCCTGGACCACGCCAACGGCCTGCTCGGCAAGACCTGCATCCACCCCACGCACGTCCAGCCGGTCCACGCGCTCTCCGTCGTCAGCCACGAGGAGTTCTGCGACGCGCAGGACATCCTGCGGCCCGAGCGGGGCGGCGGCGGGGTGCTGCGGTCGGCGTACACCAACAAGATGAACGAGGTGAAGCCGCACCGGGCGTGGGCCGAGCGGACCATGCTCCGCGCGCAGGTCTTCGGCGTCGCGCGGGAGGACGTGGGGTTCGTCGACCTGCTCGCCGCGGCCTCCGACGCCTGCCCGTGAGGGCCCGCGCCTCCCGGGCGCGGTCCCCGTGGGCCGGGTGCCCAGGGGCCTTGCCGCCACAGGCTGTCCGCGGGCACGCGAGCCCCACGCAGGTGGGCCGCATGCAGGTGGGGTCCATGCAGGTGGGCTCCATGCAGGTGGGCTCCATGCAGGTGGGCCGCACACGGGCGGGGCCCACACGGGCGGGGTCCACACAGGCCAAGTCCACCCGGGCCGGGCCCGTGCGGGCCAGGCACATGGGGGTCAGGCCCGTGCGGGCCGGGCACACACAGCCGGGCCTGACCCAGGCCGGGCCCACACAGCCGGGCCTGACTAAGGCCGGGCGCACACAGGCCGGACCCACGCAGGCCGGGCCCACATAGGCCCGCGGAACACACACCCCTCGGCAGTCTGGGACGACCAGGCCGCCGGGCCCCTCGCCCACCGGGGCCACCGGGGCCACCGGGCCCGTCCGGGCCCCGCGAACACGGACGGGCGCCCCGCACGCGCGCCGCAGGCGCCGCGGGAAGACGGACGCCGGAGGCGGCGGCACACGCCGCTGCGCCGGCCCGACACACAAGGGACTCATGAAGACAGCCGACACCGCCGAGGACCGCACCGGCCCCTGGACCGGCACCTGGGTGGCCGAACGCCTGGGCGTCGCCCTGGAGGGCGACCCGGCCCTGCGCGACCTGCTGGGGCTCGCCCTGCGCCGCAACCCCCGCCGCGCCCACCTGCTCGTCTCCCACGTGCTCGGCAAGCACGTGCCGCAGTCGCCCGCCGTCGTCCACGGACACGGCGTGGCCCTCGGCCGCCGGGTCCGCGAACTGCTGGGCCCCGAGGAGGCGTCGCGGGCCGTCGTCCTCGGCTACGCCGAGACCGCCACCGGCCTCGGCCACTCGGTCGCGGACGGCCTCGGCGACGCCCCCTGCCTGCACTCCACGCGTCGCCCCGTCCCCGGCGTCGACGCGGCCGGCGGCTTCGAGGAGTCCCACTCCCACGCCACCAGTCACCTCCTGCTGCCCGAGGACCCCGCCCTGCTCGCCGGGGACGGCCCGCTGGTGCTGGTCGACGACGAGTTCTCCACCGGCAACACGGTCCTGAACACCATCCGCGACCTGCACGCCCGCTACCCCCGGGAGCGGTACGTGGTGGTGGCGCTGGTCGACACCCGCTCGCCCGCCGACAGCGGCCGGCTCGCCGCGTTCGCCGCGGAGATCGGCGCCCGCGTCGACCTGGTGGCCACCGCGACCGGCCGGGTCCGGCTGCCGGAGGGCGTCCTCGAGAAGGGCCAGGCCCTGGTCGCCGCGCACGAGACCCCCGGCGCCGCCGGGCCCCGGGCCGCGGCCGCCCCGGGCGACGCGCGCCGCGAGGACCTGGTCCCGCGGCAGCGGACGACCCCGGTTCCCCGCGCCCGCCGGGTGGACCTCGGCTGGCCCGACGGCCTCCCCGACGGAGGCCGGCACGGCTTCACGCCGCAGCACCGCGCCCGGCTGGACGCCGCCCTGCCCGCGATGACCGCGCGTCTCGCCGAGGCCCTGCCGGCCGGCGCCCGCCGCGGCCGCGTGCTCGTCCTCGGCTTCGAGGAGCTGATGTACGCCCCGCTGCGGCTGGCCGCCGGGCTGGAACAGCTCCTCCCCGACGCGCGCGTGCGGTTCTCCACCACCACCCGCTCGCCCGTCCTCGCGGTCGACGACCCCGGCTACGCCATCCGCAGCCGCCTGGTCTTCCCCGCCCACGACGACCCGGCCGACGGGCCGGGCGACCGCTACGCCTACAACGTGGCCGGAGCCGGCTTCGACGCCGTGATCGCCGTCGTCGACTCCGCAGGCGACACCCCGGCGCTGCACGCCCCCGACGGACTGCTCGGGCAGCTCGCCGCGCACACCCCGCACGTACTGCTCGCCGTCGTCCCCAGCCACGTCCCGGGCCGCGCCGCCGATCACGACCCCGACCACGACCCCGGCCATGTCACCGGGCGCCGACCCGGTCACGACCACGACCCCGGTCACGACATCGCCCGCGCCGCCCGCCACGTCTCCCGCCCCGCCCCCGCACGGACCGCCCGCGAGGGCGGCGCCGCGCGCGCATCCGAAAGGCCCGCCATGCTGCCGGAGCCCCTCCGCGGACCGCACTTCTCCTCCTACGCCCCCGACGAGGTGGGCTGGCTGCTGCAGGACCTCTCCGACGTCACCCTCGAGGCGCCCACCGAGGAGCGCGAGGAGGCCATCCAGAGCGGTGGCGCCCACTACGCCGAGTCGCTGCCCGTCGAGTACCAGCCCAGCGAGGACTACCAGCGGCTCTTCCACGCCGCCCTGGACACCTCCGCGGCCCGGATCGCCGAGGCCGTCGGCGTGGTCACCGAGACCGTCCTCGCCGAACGCGGCGCGCGCTCGGGGCGGACCGTGCTGGTCTCACTGGCCCGCGCCGGAACCCCGGTCGGCGTCCTGATGCGCCGCTGGGCCCGCCACCGGCACGGCCTGGACCTGCCGCACTACGCCGTCTCCATCGTGCGCGGCCGCGGCATCGACGCCAACGCCCTGCGCTACCTCGCCGCCCACCACGACCCGCGCGACGTCGTGTTCGTCGACGGCTGGACCGGCAAGGGCGCCATCACCCGCGAACTCGCGGCCGCCATCGCGGAGTTCGAGGCGGCCGAGGGGATCACCGGCTTCGACCCGGAGATCGCGGTGCTCGCCGACCCGGGCTCGTGCGTGAGGACCTACGGCACCCGCGAGGACTTCCTCATCCCGTCCGCCTGCCTCAACTCGACCGTCTCCGGGCTGATTTCGCGTACCGTGCTGCGCTCCGACCTGGTCGGCCCGCACGACTACCACGGCGGCAAGTTCTACCGCGAGCTGGCGGACGCCGACGTCTCCGTCGCCTTCCTGGACGCCGTCTCCGCCCGCTTCGACGAGGTCGCCGACGCCGCCGAGGCCCGCGCCAAGGAACTCGTCGCCGCGGACCGCACGCCCACCTGGGAGGGCTGGGCCGCCGTCGAACGGATCAGCGAGGAGTACGGCATCCACGACGTCAACCTGGTGAAGCCCGGCGTGGGCGAGACCACCCGGGTGCTGCTGCGCCGGGTACCGTGGAAGATCCTGGCCCTCAAGGACGCGGGCGCCGACCTTGACCACGTCCGGCTGCTCGCCGCCCAACGCGGGGTGCCGGTCGAGGAGGTGGACGAACTGCCGTACAGCTGCGTCGGACTCATCCACCCGCGCTACACGCGCGGGGCCACCGGCACCGACGGACGGGCGGTGGCCGCACGATGACCGAACTCCGGACCGCACCACAGTCCGAATCCCATACCGGCGGCCCTCGCGCCGTCGTCGCCAGCGACCTGGACCGGACCCTGATCTACTCCACGGCCGCCCTCGCGCTCACCATGCCGGACCAGGACGCCCCCCGGCTGCTGTGCGTCGAGACCCACGAGCACAGACCGCTCTCCTTCATGACCGAGGCCGCGGCGGAACTCCTCGCCGAACTGGGCGAGGCCGCCAGCTTCGTGCCCACCACCACCCGCACCCGCGCCCAGTACGAGCGGATCAGCCTGCCCGGCCCCGCCCCCCGCTACGCGATCTGCGCCAACGGGGGCCACCTGCTGGTCGACGGCGTCTCCGACCCGGACTGGCAGCGGGCGGTGGCGGCGCGGCTGGCCGAGGAGTGCGTGCCGCTGGAGGAGGTCTCCGCACACCTCCGGCGCACCGCCGACCCGCAGTGGCTGCTCAAGCACCGGATCGCCGAGGACCTCTTCGCCTACCTCGTGGTCCAGCGCGACCTGCTGCCCGACCAGTGGGTCAAGGACCTCGCCGAGTGGGCCGAGAACCGCGGCTGGACGGTCTCCCTCCAGGGCCGCAAGATCTACGCCGTGCCCAAGCCGCTCACCAAGAGCGCCGCGGTCCGCGAGGTCGCCCGCCGCACCGGCGCCGACCTCGTTCTCGGCGCCGGCGACTCCCTCCTCGACGCCGACCTCCTGCTGGCGGTGGACCGCGGCTGGCGCCCCAACCACGGCGAACTCGCCGACACGGGGTGGGGGGCGCCGACGGTCGTCCCGCTCGTCGAGCGCGGCGTCCTCGCCGGCGAACGCATCCTGCGCGAATTCCTCGCCGCCACCCGCGCCTGACCCGCCGGCCTTTCCCCGCGGGCGGCGGGGAGCACCACCTCCACCGCCCGCGGGCGCCCGGGCCCACCTGCCCCCGCCCGCACGCAGCGGTCCGCTCCACCGGGGCCGGGGCCGGGTGCCAGCCGGACCTGCCCACCGTCGCGAAGAGTTGGCCCTCCGCGGGTGAACGCCGCGCATAATGACGTCATGCCTCGCTACGAGTACCGCTGCCGCAGCTGCGGCGACACGTTCGAACTCAGCCGCCCCATGGCGGAGTCCTCCGCCCCCGCCACCTGCCCCGCGGGCCACGAGGACACCGTGAAGCTCCTCTCCACCGTCGCCGTCGGCGGCCGCACGGCCGGGTCGGCGGCGTCCGCCCCCGCACCCTCCGGCGGAGGCGGCTGCTGCGGCGGAGGCTGCTGCGGCTGACCCCGCCCGACACCCTGCCGCCGACACCCCACGCCGATGAGACGCGACGACAGCCCCCCGGAGACCCGGCGGCTCCACCTGAGCCGGACCTTCGACGAGGACGCGGAGCTCTACGACCGCGTCCGGCCGGGCTACCCGCCCGAGCTGTACGACGACCTCGCCGAGCTCACGGGCGCCCGCCCCGGCGCCCGCGTACTCGAACTCGGCTGCGGAACCGGCCAGGCGACCGTGCCCCTGGCCGCCCGCGGCTACCGCGTCACGGCCCTCGACGCCGGCCCCCACATGGCCGAGGTGGCCCGCCGCAACCTCGCCCACACCCCGGCCGCGCAGGTCGTGACCACGGACTTCGAGAGCTGGCCCCTCCCCGCCGAGCCGTACGACGTCGTCCTGTCGGCGACCGCGTTCCACTGGATCGACCCGGCCGTCCGCACGGTCAAGGCGGCCGACGCGCTGCGCCCGGGCGGCGCCCTCGCCGTCGTGCGCACACAGCACGTGCGGGGCGGCACCGAGCAGTTCTTCGTCGACGTCCAGCGCTGTTACGAGCGCTTCGACCCGCAGACCCCTCCCGGGCTCCGCCCTCTCGCACCCGAGGCCGTGGACGGTGCGGACCACGCCGAGGAGGTCGCCCGCAGTGGCCGGTTCGGCCCCACGGTCTTCCGCCGCCACCTGCGGGACCTCACCTACGCGACGTCGGACTACCTGGACCTGCTCCGGACCTACTCCGGCCACTGGGCTCTGCCGCAGCCCGCCAGGGACGGGCTGCTGAACTGCGTGGCGGCCCTGATCGACGGCACGTACGGCGGCCGGGTGACCAAGCGCTACCTGCTGGAACTCGCGGTCTCGCCCCGGCACTGACCCGAGGCGCCGGTCCGGCCCCCGTCAGCCCGCACCCCGTCAGCCCGCACCCCATCAGCCCGCACCCTGTCAGCCCGCCGCCTGCTCCTCCCGTATGGCGGCGACGACCCGCGCCACGTCCTCCCGGACCGCCCGCGTCTCCTCCAGGAAGTGCCACCAGTCGGGGTGCCGTCCGGCTTCCTCGACCGCCGCCGCGGCCCGCTCCAGCCGCGCCGCCGCCGCGTCCAGCGGAGCCGCGTGCCGGGGGTCGGGCCGGTGCCGACCCGCCATCGCCAGCCGCTGGGCGTCCCGCACCGCGAACCGGGCGCGCTCGACCTCCGCCTGCGGATCCTTGCGCACCGCCTCCAGCCGCCGCAGCCGGTCCCCGGCCGCTGAGACCGCCTCGTCCGCCGAGTTGAGCAGCGCCCGCACCGTCGCCAGCAGCGCCGTCGCGTCGGCCCACCGCTGCTCCTGCCGCGCCGCCCGCGCCTCCGCCAGCCGCTCCCCGGCCTGCGTGACACCCCGCTCCGCCTGCTCCGGCACCGACTGCAGGTCCTGCCAGCAGGCCAGCGCGAACCCCCGCCGCAACTCGCTCAGGACCGGCCCGACCTGCGCCGTCCTCGTCTGCAGCGCCTCGGCCCTGGTCCGCAGCGACACCAGCCGCCGGTCGATCTCCACGGCCCGCTCCGGCAGCCGCGCCGCCTCGGCGCGCACCGCCTCCGCCTCCCGCGTGACCCGGTCGGCCCGCTGCAGCGTGGCGGCCACGCCGTGCCGTCCGGCACCCTCGTTGAGCAGCGTCAGCTCCGGCCCCAGCGCCGCCAGCCGCGCCGCCAGGTCGTCGGCCCGCAGCCCCGCGCCGCGCGTGGCGTCCAGCTGCTCGGCCGCGTTCCGCAACGCCTGCCTGGCCCGCTCCACCGCCGGGGCCAGCCGGGCCAGCTGCGTCTCCGCCTTCCCCAGCAGCGGCCCGAGCCCTTCGGCGAACCGCTCCAGCTCCCGCCGCACCTGGTCCAGCTCGTCGCGCGCCCGGCTCAACTGCTCCCGCGCCCGGCCGGCCGTGGCCGCGTCCAGGTCGTCCCGGTCGAGGTCGTGCGCGTCGATCGCCTGGATGTACCGGTGGCTGACCTCGTCGACCCGCCGCCCGAAGTCCTCGAAGGAGGCCAGCGCCCGCCGGGCCTCGGGGGAGTCGTCCACCGCCCTGATCGTCTCGACCGACAGCCGCATCTCCCGCTGCGCCGTGTCCAGCTCGTAGAACGCCTGCGCCGCCGCGTCCTTCGCCTCCTGCGCCTGCGCCCGCCGGTCGTCCGTCCGCCCCCCGAACCAGCGCCGCGTCCCCCCGCCCGCGAACGCCCCCGCCAGCACCGGCGCCAGCAACAACGGCAGCGCCATCAGGGCCACCACGTCCTTGACCGGCCCCGGCGTCCACGACTTGTCCGACACATCCACTCCCCGTCACACCGCCGGGCCGACCCCGCCATTGTCCCACCTGTGTCGACGCGCCACACGGCCCGGACAGTTCGCTCCCCGGACCGACGGTTTGCGGGAGGCCGGGCGAGGCAAGGTAGGCTGTCGGCTCGTATTGTCCTGCGCGCGTAGCTCAGCGGTAGAGCGCCGCCCTTACAAGGCGGATGTCGGCGGTTCGAAACCGTCCGCGCGCACCAGCGAAAAGGCCCCCGCGAGCAGCTGTCGCGGGGGCCTTCGGCGTGACGGTCCGGTCGCGGTGGCTCGGGTCAGAAGGCGCTCCGCCACCAGCGGTGCGGGGGATCCCCGTACGGCACGGCGTCGGGGCGCTCGAGGATCCTCGCGTCGAGCGGCCCGACGAGGGCGCGCAGCTCGCGTGCGCTCTTCCTGGGGAGCGCGCAGAGGGCCAGCTCCAGCAGGTCCCGTACGTCCGCCGGCTCCGGGCAGCATTCGGGCACGCCGCACCGGTCGGCGAACGGCCGGGGAAGCCGGTCCACGGGCGCCTTGGCGACGGCGGTCCAGCTGGACAGCGCACGCTCGACCACACCGGGCCCGAGCCGCGTGCGCTCCAGCCGGACGAGTTGCGCCTGAGCGGGTCCGGAGAGGCGGCCGATCCTCGAGCAGCGGCCCCACGCGGCGGGGAAGCGTCTGTCCTCCGCTCTGAGGCGGGCGGGGCGCCTACGCGGCACGAGCCTTTCGACGGTGAGTCACGAACGGCAGTGTGGCAGGCGTCGAGCCGTCACGCACCCGCCGTCGTTGTCGTACCCCGTCGCCGTACCCGGGGCATGACCGCCTTCCGCGACGTCGACGTCGAGCTCCTCGTCGCCTGGAAGTTCATGTACGTCGGCGGAGCCACCGGCCGGGGTGAAGGAGTTGGCCCGGGGCGACCGGTCGCCCCGGGCCCCGCCGGTCACTCCCGTCCCGTCCGGGTCAATACGTCGACGGGCCCGTCGGCGGGGCGGTCGAGCGGTCGGCCCGGGCGGCGGTCGCGGTCGCGGTGACGACGGTCTCGGTGAGGCCGGGGCCCTCGGTCCCGCTGCCGCTCGCCGCTATCGCGGTGAGGACCGCCAGGACGGCGGCGAGCCCGCCGATGCCGAACGCCTCGCCCCAGTCGACGTCGAGGATGCCGATGCCGTCGGCACCGATCGCGCCGAGGGTGCCCTGGGCGAACGTGCGGACCGCGCGCTCGGCGGTGGCCGTCCAGAACGCCTTGGTGGTGAGACTGCTCATCTGCGGTGGTCCCCTCTTGCCGGATGGGTGCGGATGGACACCCTGTTCGTGCGGGTAGGCACCCTGTTCCTCCTCCGCGCCGAGATATCCCCAACAGCCGCCCGTACGGGCCGCCTTGGCGACCGGTGGCCCGCCGCGTCCCGGCCGGGCCCGGGCGAGTCGGCCGGTCGGGCGGCAATGCGGGCCGTTGTCGGTGGGAGCTGGTAGCAGTGGGGTGACCCACGGCGGGCGTGGGCGGAAGGGAGTCGGCATGGCGGCGAAACCGGTGCTGGACGGCAAGGTCGCGCTGGTCGCGGGAGCGACGCGCGGGGCCGGGCGAGGAATCGCGGTGGAACTCGGGGCGGCGGGGGCGACCGTGTACGTCACCGGGCGGACCACGCGTCAGGCGAGGTCGGAGTACGGGCGGCCGGAGACCGTCGAGGAGACGGCGGAGCTGGTGACCGAGGCAGGCGGCCGGGGGATCGCCGTCCCCACCGACCACCTGGTGCCGGAGCAGGTCCGCGGCCTCGTCGAGCGGATCGAGGCCGAGCGGGGCGGGCTGGACCTGCTCGTCAACGACATCTGGGGTGCGGAGAACCTCTTCGAGTGGGAGAGCCCCGTTTGGGAGCACGACCTCGACAGGGGGCTGCGGCTCCTCCGGCTGGCCGTGGAGACCCACGCGATCACCAGCCACTTCGCCCTGCCACTGCTGCTGCGCCGGCCCGGTGGGCTGGTGGTGGAGATGACGGACGGGACCGCCGAGTACAACGCGGAGCGCTACCGGAACTCCTTCTTCTACGACCTCGCCAAGGCGTCCGTGCTGCGGATGGCGTTCTCCCTCGCCCACGAGCTCGGCCCGCGCGGCGCGACGGCGGTGGCGCTCACCCCGGGCTGGATGCGGTCGGAGATCATGCTCGACCACTTCGGGGTCGGGGAGGAGAACTGGCGGGACGCGGTGGAGCGCGAACCGCACTTCGCGATCTCCGAGAGCCCTTACTTCGTGGGCCGGGCCGTCGCCGCCCTGGCCGCCGACCCTGAGGTGAGCCGCTGGAACGGGCAGTCCCTCTCCAGCGGCGGCCTCGCGAAGGAGTACGGGTTCACCGACCGCGACGGCAGCCGCCCGGACGCCTGGCGGTACATCGTCGAGGTCCAGGACGCCGGGCGGGAGGCGGACGTCACGGGCTACCGGTGACGGGGACGGTCACCTGAGCGGCTGTCGCGGGGACGGTCACCCGGGCGGCGTTGGCGGGGACGGTCACCTGAGCGGCGGTGGCGGTGGCTTGTCGGTGTCGGTGTCTAGTCGTCGTTGGGCCGGGCTTGGGCGTGCTTCACGACCGAGCGCGCCTCGACGGCTTCGGCGCCCTGGAAGTTCTGCCAGAAAGGGTGGGTCGTCACGAACACCGCCAGCTCGTGCTCGCGTCGGCGCAGCTTCTCGACGTAGGCCTGTTCGTCCGGCGACCAGCCGGGGGTGGCGGGACGCTCGACCTTGCGCCAGCCGTTGTCGTCGCTGAAGCCGTCGTGGGGCGCGACGGACCAGGGGAGACGCTTCAGGAGGGCCGAGAGCTCGGCCCTGACCTGATGCAACTCCGCCTGACCGTCGAGCAGGTCGCTCGGGAAGTCGTAGGTCTTGGCCACGACGGCAATGCTACGCCTGTTCGATTTCCCGAGGCGAGTTCGACCCGGCGGTTTCCCTCGAACGGGTGTCCCGCGTTGTCGACGTTTGAGCGGGCGTCGGTGAAAAGTCCTTGGTGGATCAAGGTGGCCCGGGCGTACGGTGCGCCGCATGACGGACGAAGGCTTCAGGCATCCACGGCTTGCCGCGCTCTACGATCCGCTCGACCCCGACCGCGGTGATCTCGAGGCGTACCTCCGGATGGCGGAGGAGTTCGGGGCCCGCCAGGTCCTGGACATCGGCTGCGGGACGGGCGTCTTCGCGCTCCTGCTGGCCGGCCGGGGGATCGAGGTGGTCGGCGTCGATCCCGCCGGGGCGTCCCTCGACGTGGCCCGGGCCAAGCCGGGGGCCGGGCGCGTCCGGTGGATCCACGGCGACGCGACGGATCTCCCGCCGCTACGGGTGGACCTCGCGACGATGACGGCGAACGTGGCCCAGGCGATTACCGACCCCGAGGCGTGGGCCGGGACGCTGCGAGGGGCCCGCGAGGCGCTCCGGCCGGGTGGACGGCTCGTGTTCGAGACCCGCGACCCGGCGCGGCGCGGCTGGGAGGAGTGGAACCGGGAGGCCTCCTGGGGTGTGACGGAGATCGAGGGGGTGGGTGCGGTCGAGAGCTGGGTCGACCTGGTCGAGGTGAGCGGACCGTTGGTCGCCTTCCGCTGGACCTACGTCTTCGCGGCCGACGGGGCGGTGCTGACCTCGGACTCGACGCTCCGCTTCCGGGAGCGGGACGAGGTGGAGCGGGACCTCCTCGCCCACGGTTTCGTGCTGGAGGACGTCCGGGACGCGCCCGACCGGCCCGGGCGGGAGCTGGTGTTCGTGGCGCGACGGCCCTGACGGAGGAGGGGCGGCCGGGAGCCCGTCGCCGAGCGGTCCGGTCCATGCGGAAACGCTTCCGCGGCGGGCGGCCCGCGCGACACTTGACGTATGTGTCGCAGCATCAAGACGCTCCGTCCGCCCGTGTTGCCGGGTGAGGCCACGGAGGAAGAGATCAGGGCCGCCGCGCTGCAGTACGTGCGGAAGGTCTCGGGGTTCCGGGCGCCCGCGGCCCACAACCGTGAGGTGTTTGACGCGGCGGTGGACGCCGTCGCCGAGGCCACGGCCGAGTTGCTCGCCCACCTGGAGGTGAGAGGGGGCAAGGCGCCCGCCCCGACCGCGTAGGCGCGCCGCCTCCCCGGCGGCCAGGTCCGCCCGGCTGCCCGTGCGTCCGGCACCTGGGGCGGCAGGCCGCCGGGTGGTTCCGACCGGCCCGGTGGCAAGCCGGGCCTGGTGGCGCGCCGTCCTGGCGGTCGAGTGCCCTGGCCTGGTGGCCGACTGGCCCGGCCCGGTGGTCGACTGGCCCGTCAGCCGGCAGCTGCGGTGGTTGGCAGATCGAGCAGGCTCGGCGGCCCGGCATGCGAGGCGGCGGTCCGGCGGGCGGCCAGGCAGTGGTCGACGGGCCCGGCAGGTCGACGGGCCCGGCGACGCGCGGGGTCCACCGCTTGCCGGCACTGCCGGGACTGCCGCGCGCCCGCGCGCTGCGGATGGGCGCCGCGCGCTGGGCCGAACGGGGGACACACTTCGCAAAATGCGGCAACCGGGCCAATGCGGTGCGTACAACGGACGTGCAAGTCCATCGGGACGCGGAAACGTACCTTCCGGGCATCCGCCCGGGGTGCGTGCGTCCCGGACAGTCCATGGAGGGGATCATGCGCATCCGCCAATTCGCCGCTACCACAGTCGCCGCCCTGGCGCTCGTCGCGGGTCTGGGCGCGGGCACCGCGTCGGCCGCGCCGGCGACCTCGGCCGCGGCCACCGCGTCGGCCACGCAGAGCGTCAGCGCGGACCGGCACTGCCACCGCCACAACGGCAACCACTACTGGCGTGGTGACCGTTGCCGCGACCGTCGTTGTCACAACCACCGCGACCACGGCCGCCACCACTGGCGCGGCGAGCGCTGCCGCGACCACGGCAGGCACCACGGGCGTGACCACCGCTACGACCGCGATCGCGACCACCGCTACGACCGCGACCGTTACGACCGTGACCACCGCTACGACCGTGACCACGGTCGTCGCTGACCCTCCTACGGACCTGAACCCGCCCCCGCCGGCCTCAGCCGGCGGGGGCGGGCGCGTGTCCGGCCGGGGCCGGGCAGGAAAGGGGGAGTCCTCACATGCCCCTCGGATGTCCCCACGCGGGGCCGGCGGCGGCCGCGCCGCCCGCTTCGAGCGCCGGACGGCGGAGCAGGAGGGCGGCAGCCGATCCGGCCAGGAACAGGGCGAGCACCGAGACCGCGGTGGCCAGCCAGCCCGCGCCCAGCCACTCGCCGCCGAAGTAACCGAGGGCCACGCTGTACCCGGCCCAGCTGATCCCGGCCAGCGCCGACCAGGGCAGGAACTCCCGCACCCGCCGCTGCGCCACGCCCGCGCCGAAACTGACCACCGAGCGGCCCGCGGGGGCGAAGCGGGCGATCAGGAAGAGCGCGCCGCCGCCGCGCGCCAGCGCGACGCCCAGGCGGGCCTGCGCGGTGCGCAGCCGGCGTGAGCGGGCCATCACCTGGTCCAGCCGCCGTCCGCCGCGCAGACCGACGCGGAACGCGGCCAGATCACCGAGGACCGAGGCGGTCGCCGCACAGGCGACCAGGACCAGGAGATCGGGAAGGGCGGTGGCCGCGGCCGCCCCGTTCGCCCCGCCGGCGCCCACGGCGGCCGCGCTGGTCTCGGCAGCGGCGGCGGTGGCCGCGGCGGCGACCAGGATGCCGCTGGGCAGAACCGGCAGGAAGACGTCCAGCAGGATCGAGGCCGCGATCAGCCCGTAGATCCACGGACTGGTGGCCAGCGATCCGGCACTCTCCCACACGGCTTCCTCCCGGACCTCTCTCCCGGCTGGTGCCGGGCCGCGGCGTCGCAGGGGGCGGCAAGGGCGGCCGATGGCGGACAACTGGCAAAGACTACGCCGATCAGGTGATTGGCGTGCATGAGGGGCACGTATGCCCGCAAGATCACGTTCCTCCTTCTGCCGGTGCCGACGAGCGCGGCGGGGCCGCCTCCCGTATCAACGGAGGTGCAGACCGACGGTGAGCAGTGACGACAGCGAGGAGCGGCAGAGATGGCGGCTTGGGTCGGAGTGTGCGCGGGGGTCGCGGCGGCGGCCGTACTGGGAGCGGGCGGGGTTGCCACCGCGGACGACGGCGGGCAGCGCGGGAAGAGCGAGCGGCCGGGCTACACGATGACGACCGACGGCGTGTTCGCGGGGAAGAAGTCGGCGACGACGGCGTTCACCTACGACAAGAAGCTGGTGCCGGTCGGCTCCTGGGTGAAGGTCGGTCAGCGGACGGCGCCCGGCGGAGCGACCACGGTGTCCCTGCGGGTCAAGGGGCTGAAGGCGGGTCACACCTACGGGGTCCACGTACACGCCAAGCCGTGTGCCGCCGACCCGGCCGCGGCGGGCGGCCACTACCAGCACAGGCCGTCCACCGACCCGTCCGCGGTGAACCCCCGCAACGAGGTCTGGCTGGACTTCACGGCGGACGGCAAGGGCTCCGGCAAGGCGACGGCGCACCACGACTGGGGCTTCCGCAAGGGCGGTGCGTCCTCCGTGGTGATCCACGACAAGCCGGGTTCCTCCGGGGCCAGGGTGGGCTGCTTCACGGTTCCGTTCGGCTGGACGACCGCGCGCTGACCCGACGACCGGCCAGGGCGCCCAACGAGAGGGCGCCCGGGCCGGACACGACGAGAAGGAGGAACGACCAGCAGAAGAGGGCGGCCGGTTCGCCCCCGTTCTCCAGGGGCCACAGCCCGCGCGCCTGGTGGACGCCGAAGTACGCGTAGGCCATCGAGCCGGAGCAGATGAGGGCGGCGGTGCGGGTGCCGACCCCCAGCAGGACGAGGCTGCCGCCGACGAGCTGGATCACGGCGGCGTACCACCCCGGCCAGGCGCCGGCCGGGACGGTGCCCCCGGTTCCGTGGGTTCCGCCCAGGACGCCGAACAGGGACGCGGAACCGTGGCAGGCGAAGAGGAGTCCCGTCACGATGCGGAAGAGGGCGAGCACGTGGCGACGGGCGGCGGTTGTCCCCTGGTCCGCCACGAGGGCGAGCGAGGCGAACATCCCGCCGGTGGCTGCGGTGGCTGCGGTGGCTGCGGTGGCTGCGGTGGCTGCGGCTGACGCGGTGGGCGTGGTTGCGGCCGGAGCGTGACCCGAGGTCTCGGGGGAGACCGCGTCGGTGTCGCCGGGCCCGGGGGACGCGTCGGGGTCGGCGTGGGAGACGTCTCCGGCGGCCAGGGAGTCGGTGGCGGGACCTGCGGTGACGGTCGCGGCGGGGACGGCGCCCGGGTCCGGTTCCGCTTCGGCGGGGACGGCCTTCGGCTCCGGTTCCGCTTCGCGCCCAGGCCTGGGGTCGGGCCCGGACCGCTGGGCGGCGCCCGCCGACCCGGACGACCCGGTCTCCGACCCGGTCTCCGACCCGGGGTCGAGTTGGGCAGCTCCGGCCGACCCGGGCTCTGCCCCGGAGGCGAGTTGGGCGGCGTCGGTCGACCCGGGCTCTGACCCGGGGGCGGGTTCGGTGGCGTCGGTCGACCCGGGCGCCGTCCCGGTGGTGGTCGCAGGCCCCGGTTCAGGCACGGCCGCAGCCGCAGCTCCAGTGCCAGCCGCAGCCGCAGCCGCAGCCGTCGGCGGGGGTGAGAGCGAGGCGGCCGGCGCCGACGGTTCCCCGGACGTCCGGGTGCACGGCGCGGGAACGGTGGCTGACCGGGCGGGCGGTGCGTCGGGGGCGGAACCGGACGTCGTGGCCGGTGCCGGGATCGACGCGGACTCCGCGCCGTGCGGGGGTTGGGGCATGAGGGCTCCTCGGAGTGGGCCGATCGAGGTCAGTGTGATCGGACCGAGGAGCCGCGCCCCGGCCGTGGCCCGCCAGGTCACCGGGGAGAGTGAAGGCGGAACCGGGACCGGGGCGACGGAGCCGGACGGGAGACGGCCCGGCGCGTCAACCACCAGGAGGGAGGGACGCGCCGAGCCGGCCCGGTCACCCGGCGGGGTGGCCGGTGGCCGGTGGCCGGTGACCAAGGCCGGCCGCGAGGGTCGGTGGCGGTGGCTGGCCGCGATGGCCGTCGGCTGTGGCCGGGTGGTGGATCAGCAGCTCGCCAGGTAGCTGGTGAGCGCGCTCTTCTCGGCGGAGTCCACCGAGAGGTTGTAGTAGTACTTCACCTGCACCCAGGCGCGCACGTAGGTGCAGCGGTACGCGGTGCGGGACGGCATCCAGGTGCCGGGGTCCTGGTCGCCCTTCGCCTGGTTCACGTTGTCGGTGACGGCGATCAGCTGCGGGCGGGTGAGGTCGTTGGCGAACGCCTGGCGCTGCGCGGTGGTCCAGTTGCGGGCGCCGGAGTCCCAGGCCTCGGCCAGCGGCACCATGTGGTCGATGTCCACGTCGGAGGCGAGGGTCCAGGTGGCGCCGTCGTAGGGCGAGTACCAGCTGCCGCTGGTGGCGGCGCAGGCCGAGTCGGTCACGACGCCCGAGCCGTCGCGCTTGAGGACGGTCTCGCGGGTGTTGCAGGCGCCGCTGATGGTGATCCAGTGCGGGAAGAGGTCGCGGCTGTAGCCGGTGCGGACCTCGGTCTGGACCGGGAGGGCGGCGAGGTAGCTGCGGGCGGTGGCGGCGCTGACGGGCGTGGGGAGGGCGGCGGAGGCGCTCGGGGCGGTGAAGAGGCCCAGCGAGGCGAGGAGCCCGGCCAGCGCCGTGACTATGCCGAACCGGCGGCCGTGACGCGCGTAGAACTTGGGCATGCGAAGTCCCTGGAGTGGTGGGGAGGTGGAACGCGGACGGACGGCATGCTCGTCACGTCACGTTGCCGGCGGATGAGCAGCCGGTGAGAAGTTAGCGACGCGTACATGCCAGGACAAGAGGCCGGCGGCGGTTCCGGCGGGTTCGCCCGGATGTTCGCACCGCACGTTCACGTACGATGGGCGCAGCGGAAGGGGAGTAGCCCTACGCCGGGACCGTCGACATACTGCTCAGCTCGCTGAGCCGGCGCCCGGAGGCCGTGCACCGGTGGGAACCGGAACGGCCGGCGAGACCTTCGGCAAGCAGTGCATACCCGTGTACATCCGTGTGTGCTGCCGTGCCGAGGTGTTCGCGATCGCGCAAGCTCTCGGTGGGGTGGCCCCGACCGATTGAGGAACTGTGATCAGCATTGGTGTGACGGCGCTCGTCTTCGGCGTCGTCTTTCTCGCGGAGCTCCCCGACAAGACCGCCCTGGCCGGTCTGGTGCTCGGGACGCGTTACCGCGCCTCCTACGTCTTCGCCGGCGTCGCGGCGGCCTTCCTGGTCCACGTGGTGCTCGCCGTGGCGGCGGGCAGCGTGCTGACGCTGCTGCCGCAGCAGATCGTGCACGCGATCACCGGTGTGCTGTTCCTCGGCGGCGCGGCGGTGCTGCTGCTGAAGAAAGGCGAGGACGAGGAGGAGGTCCGCAAGCCGGAGAACCAGTCCTTCTGGAAGGTCTCCGGAGCCGGCTTCATGCTCATCCTGGTCGCCGAGTTCGGCGACCTCACGCAGATCATGACGGCCAACATGGCGGCCCGGTACGACGACCCGCTGTCGGTGGGTCTCGGTGCCGTGCTGGCGCTGTGGTCGGTCGCCGCGATCGGCATCCTCGGCGGCAAGGCGCTGATGAAGAAGGTTCCGCTGGAGCTGATCACCAAGATCGCCGCCGTGGTCATGCTGGGCCTGGGCCTGTGGAGCCTGTGGGAGGCCGTGACCGGCTGAGCCGAGCGTCGGCATGTCCACATCGTGGACCCCCGGCTGGCGTGGAGCGCGGCTGTTTTGTATCGTTGAGGAACAAAGTGGTTCCCGCTCGTCACCCCCTGACCGGCGGGCGGGGCCACCTTGGTTTTTCTCCCTCGTGTCTGGAGCCGTGCCGCATGGGTGCCGCCGTAGAACTGTCCGTACGCGCCCTGCTGCTCGACATGGACGGGACCCTTGTCAACTCCGACGCCGCGGTCGAGCGCGTCTGGCGCCGCTGGGCCGCCGACCACGGGCTGGACGGCGACCTCGTGATGAAGGTGGCGCACGGCCGCCAGGGGTACTCCACGATGGCGCTGGTGCTTCCCGACCGCCCGATGGCGGAGAACTACGCCGACAACACCCGGCTGCTGGCCGAGGAGACCGCCGACACCGAGGGCGTGGTGGCCGTGCCCGGCGCCCCCGAGTTCCTGGCCTCGCTGCGGGACGTCCCGCACGCCCTGGTCACCTCGGCCGACGTGGGGCTGTCCACCGCGCGCATGGCGGCGGCCGGGCTCACGGTGCCGGAGACCAAGGTCACCGCCGAGGACGTCGCCGTCTCGAAGCCGGACCCGGAGGGCTTCCTGAAGGCGGCCGCGGAACTGGGGATCGCGCCGGAGGACTGCCTCGTGTTCGAGGACTCCGAGGCCGGGATCGCCGCCGGCCGGGCCGCCGGGATGCGGGTGGTCGGCGTGGGTCCGCGGGCCAACGCGTACGCGCCGGACGTGGTCGTGCCCGACCTGCGCGCGATCCAGGTGTCACCTGCCGCCGACGGTTCGGTACTGGTCAGGGCCGAGCAGGGCTGACTGCCGATCGACCAACCGGGCCCGGCCCTACACCGCCCGCCGGCCGGGCCCGGTTACCAACGTCTCCGCCGCTGCCGCCACCGGCGGATCAGCGGCCCCACGACGAGCGGCCGTCGCGCTGCCCGTCGTCGTCGTGGCGCCCCGTGTGACGGCCGTCGGCGTCCCCGTCGCCCCGGGTGATGGACTCGAGGGCCGCCCGGGTGGCCGCGCCGTAGACGCCGTACTCGTCGTCCTTGATGCCGTTGATGTACTGGAAGGCGCTGACCCCGTTGCGCACCTGGTCGTCGTAGCGGCCGTCGGCGTCGCCGCTGTAGAGCCACAGCTCCGCGAGGCGGCGCTGGAGTTCCACCACCTCCGGGCCGCTGTCCCCGGGACCCAGTGAGCCGGAGACCGGCGTGGTGCCGCTCTCCGGGGCGTCGGCGGGCCGGGAGGCCGAGGTGCTGGAACGTTCCGGCTCGGGGGACTCGGAGGCGTCCGCGGAAGGTGACGGGTCAGCCGAGGCCTCGGTCGACGTGCTCGGTGACGGGGAGGGCGAGGTGTCCGGCGTCGCCGCGGCCACCGGCGAACCGCCGGCCACCGGGTCGGTGTCGGTCCGGGTCGGGTCCACGTCCGGCACGCTCGCGCGCTGCGGCAGCGAGGTCGTCCGGGACGGCACCTGGTACGAGAACAGCCCGCTGGTGACACCCGCGATCACCGCGCCCACGCCCACCACGGACCCGGCGGTCACCATGGCGACCCGGCGCCTGGGCGTCCGGCGGCGGCGGTGCGTGCCGCGCGGTCCGGCGTCCTGGCCGGCCTCCGGCTCCGCGTCCTGCGCCCCGGCTGCCTCCGGCGGCTCCGCCCCGGCGTACGCGGGCCCGGGAGCGGATGTGGCCGCCGCGCCGTGCGCCCCGTGCGGCGGGTGGCCGTCCGGGCCCTGCGGGGCGGCGTACCCGTCGTGCGGGCCGTGGTCGGCTCCCGGCGCCGGCTGCTCGGGCGGCAGGGGACCCGCGAGGGTCACCTCGGAGTCCCGGACGGCGACGATCTCGCCCTGGATCACCCGCGGCTCCGCGGCGGGCGCCGTGCCGGACGTCCCGCCCAGGCCGACGTAGGGCCTCACCCGCAGCGGGTCGAAGTCCTCCGCCTCGGCGGCCTCCCGCTCGCGCGCCTCACGCAGCGCGTCGGCGGCCCGCACCGCGCAGGCGCAGGACGGGGTCCGGTCCGCCTGGCGCGGCGAGCCGCACTCGGGGCAGTCGGTCCCCTGGTTCTCGTTCACGCGACGGTCCCCTCCCCTGTAAATCTCCCGTGATTATGCAGATTTTCAGACCATGCGAATACGCGGCCCCACAATTCCCGGCCGTCCCGGAGGACTCAACAGGCCATAACGGGTCACTCCGGCCACGATGGATGTGTAGGTCGAGAGCCCGGGAGGACCCATGGCCGACGACGCACAGCGGAGGACCGACGGCGCCCAGGCCCGCGCGGGGCACCAGGGCTCCGGCTCCGGGCCGCCTCACCGGCGGCAGGCGTCCCCGGTAGCCGCCCGGGACGCGGTACGGGCCCCCCACGCCGCCGACCGCCCCGGGCCGCCCGGCGACGCGGATCCGCACCTGCACGACGGCGGCGTCCCCGAGGAACCCACCCACGTGGCGCCCAACGTGCTGGTGTCGATCGGCGCGCTGCTGCTGGGCATGCTGCTGGCCGCCCTCGACCAGACCATCGTCTCGACCGCGCTGCCCACCATCGTCAGTGAACTCGGCGGCATGGAGCACCTGTCCTGGGTGGTCACCGCCTACATGCTGGCGGCCACCGCCGCCACCCCGCTGTGGGGCAAGCTGGGCGACCAGTACGGGCGCAAACGCCTCTTCGAGACCGCCATCGTGATCTTCCTGGTCGGCTCCGCGCTGTGCGGGATGTCGCAGAACATGCCCCAGCTGATCGGCTTCCGTGCCCTGCAGGGACTGGGCGGCGGCGGCCTGATGGTGCTGGCCATGGCCATCGTCGGCGACCTGGTGCCGCCCCGCGACCGGGGCCGCTACCAGGGCCTGTTCGGCGCCGTGTTCGGTGCCACCAGCGTCCTCGGCCCGCTGCTCGGCGGACTGTTCACCCAGCACCTGAGCTGGCGCTGGGTCTTCTACGTCAACCTGCCGCTGGGCGTGGTCGCGCTGGCCGTGATCGCCGCCGTGATGCACATCCCGCGGCGGCGGGAGAAGCACCGCATCGACTACCTGGGCACCCTGCTGATCGCCTCGGTCGCCACCTGCCTGGTGCTGGTCACCTCGCTCGGCGGCACCACCTGGGCCTGGGGCTCCTGGCGGATCGTCTCGCTCGCGGTGCTGGGCGCGGTGCTCGCGCTCGCCTTCGTCGCCGTCGAGCGGCGCGCCGCCGAACCGGTGCTGCCGCTGAAGCTCTTCACCATCCGCACCTTCAGCCTGACCGCAGTCATCAGCTTCATCGTCGGCTTCGCCATGTTCGGGGCGATGACCTACCTGCCGACCTTCCTGCAGGTCGTGCACGGCATCTCGCCGACCATGTCGGGCGTGCACATGCTGCCGATGGTGGTCGGCCTGCTGCTGGCCTCCACCGCCTCCGGGCAGGTGGTCAGCCGCACCGGGCGTTGGAAGGTGTTCCCGGTGGCGGGCACCCTGATCACCGCGCTCGGCCTGGTCCTGCTGCACCTGCTGGACCCGAACAGCTCGACCTGGGTGATGAGCGCCTACTTCTTCGTCTTCGGCGTGGGTCTCGGCCTGGTCATCCAGGTGCTGGTGCTCATCGTGCAGAACGCGGTCTCCTACCGGGACCTCGGCGTCGCCACCTCGGGCGCCACCTTCTTCCGCTCCATCGGCGCCTCCTTCGGCGTGGCGGTCTTCGGCACGGTCTTCGCCGGACGCCTCGACGACAAACTCCTCAGCAGCTTCAGCGGCGTCACGTTGCCGCCCGGGGTGACCGTGGAGGGACTGGAGGCAGACCCGCGCGGGATCGCCACCCTGCCCGCCGCCCTGCGCACCCGGGCCCTGGGCGCCTACTCCGACGCCATCACCGACGTCTTCCTGTACGCCGCCCCGGTCGCCGCCCTGGGGTTCCTGCTGGCGCTCGCGCTGCGCGAGGACCCGCTGCGCGGCTCGGTGACCGCACCGGACGGCACGGAGACGCTGGCCAGCAACCCCGTGTACCGCTCGTCCCACGACGAGGCGGCGCGAGGGCTGTCGGTGCTCGCCAGCCGCGAGGGGCGGCGCGACGTCTACCGGGGGATCACCGAGCGGGCCGGCTACGACCTGCTGCCCGCGGCGAGCTGGCTGCTGCTGCGCACCCGCCGCCACGGGTGGACCGAACCCGCCGTGCTGGCCGAGTACAGCAAGGTGCCGCTGGAGCGGATCATGGCGGCCGGACGGCAGGTCGAGGAGCGCGGACTCGCGGTCCGGCGCGGGATCGACCTGGAACTGACGCCCGCCGGGCACGAGGTGGCCGACCGGCTGTCCCGGGCGCGTGAGGAGTCCCTGGCCGAACTGCTCGGCGACTGGTGGGGGCCCGACCGGCCCAGGGACCTCATCCAGCTGGTGGACGAACTGAACGGCGAGCTGTCCGGATCGGACGCCGAACGCCCGCGCCGGGCCGGCGGATCGACCTCCCACCGCTACTGGCGGGCCGCCTGACGGACCGACGGGCATCCGGGAACCTCCGCGAGCGCGTCCCCGCGCCTGCCCTGCCGCGAATGCGCCGTTTGAGCGTTGAGGCCGAGGCAAGACGAACGGGACGAAGCGGTCCGCGTCCAGAGCGGGCCGGGAGCGACCCCGGAAGGCATCCATGTCCAAAGGCGTGATCATCGCTCTGATCGTCATCGTGGCCGCCGTCGTGCTGATCGCGGCCTTCATCGCCAAGTCCCGCAACGCCAACGGCGGCCGGAACCTGCGCAAGCGATTCGGGCCGGAGTACGAACGCACCGTCGCCCGGTACGACGGCGACACCGGCGCCGCCGAGCGCGAACTGTCCGCCCGCGTCGAGCGCCACGGCCAGCTGCGCACGCGACCGCTGGAGCCGGCCGAGCGGCAGCAGTACGAGAACCGCTGGGCGGCGGCGCAGGAGCGCTTCGTCGAGTCGCCCCGCGAGTCGGTGGCCGAGGCCGACCGACTGCTCGCCGAGGTGGCCGCCGGCCGGGGCTTCCCGGGCGGCAACGACTACGACGAGCAGGTCTCCGCGCTCTCCGTCCACCACCCGCACCACGTGAACGGCTACCGGCGCATCCACCGCGCCGCGCTCGCCGCCGCCGGCGGCGCCGCGGACAGCAGCTCGGCCACCGAGGAACTGCGGGAATCCCTCGTCGAGGCCCGCGCGCTCTTCGACGAACTGATCCACGACCGGGGCCACCGCCCGGGCGCCACCACGACCGGTGCCCGCGACACCCACGAGCAGCGCGAGCGGAGCGGCGGCACGGCCCGGTCCCACCTGCCCGGGGCCCTCACCCGCAACCACGCGAAGGGGAGCTGACGCATGAGCGACCGCATGACAGACCGCATCACCGAACGTCTCACCGGCCGTACCCACGACGACCGCACCACCGAGCAGGGGACCGGCGACACCACCGACCGCGCCCACCACGCGACCGACGGCCACGGCACCGACGGGCACTACACCGACGGACACGGCACCGACGGGCAGTACACGAACGGCCAGAACGGCAACGGGCAGTACGCGAACGGGCAGAACGGCGGCGGGCAGTACGCGGCCGGGCAGAACGGTGGCCAGTACGGCGACGGCCGGTACGGCAACGGCGCGTCGGACACCGCCGTCACCCCGGTCCGCCCGCTCAGCGACCCGGGCATCCCGCCGGGCGCGGACAACCACGACCTGCGCAACGAGAACGACCGGTCGGCCGGCCAGGGCATCAAGGACGGCAAGATCTTCCAGGACGGCCACGACTCCACCGACGGCCTCGGCGCGCGGAGCGGCCAGGGCACGCCGGGCGCCACCGGGGCCGCCGACAACGGCGCCCACAGCGTCGGTACGGACGACCTCGGCGCCCGCGGCGCCGGCACCCCCACGACGGACTCCTCCGCCACGGGTGCCACGGGTGCCACGGGCACCGCGGTCGGCGGACCGTTCGGCGGCGTCACCGGTGCGCACGACGGTCCGCACGGACACAGCGACGCGGCCCAGGGCGACCCGTCCTACGGCGACGCCTCCCACACCACCGGCACGCACACCACCGGCACGCACGGCACCGCGACCCACGGCGACAGCACCCATGGCTCGGGCACCCATGCTTCCGGCACCCATGGTGGCGAGAAGGCCCACAGCGGCCTCACCCATGGTGGCGGCGCACATGGTGGCAAGCGCCACACGGACGACGGTCCGGGCGAGACCCTGCACCGGCTCTTCCCGCACGAGGACACGGACAAGCTGACCACGCGCCTGCACCAGGTGGTCGGCGGCTTCGTCGACGCGCCCCGTGGCTCCGTGGCCGAGGCCGAGAAGGTCCTGGACGAGGTGGCCGAGCGCCTCACGTCCTGCCTGGCCGCGCGGCGCCGCACCCTGCGCACCGCCTGGCACTCCCTGGGCGACGAGACGGCCGACCCGGCCGCCGACACCGAGCAGCTGCGGCTGATCCTGCGCGACTACCGCGAGCTCACCGAGCGGCTGCTGCGCCTCTGACCCGCGCGGCGCACCGCACGGCTCACCCCCGCCGGGCCCGCCGCTCGGCCAGCACGCCCTCCACGTCGAAGGGCTTGCGGCCGAGCGGCGGGCCCGGCGGCGGCTTGTACATCATGTCGCGGATCCTGACGTTGACGTCTTCGAGGATCTTGCGCGCGGCCCGCTCGGAGGGCGCGTCCAGCGCGGCCTCGTAGGCGTCCTCCGCCTCCTTGCGCAGGGCCAGCGCCGGGGGCAGCACGGACAGGCCCTCGCGGGCCATCTTGCGCTTCACCCACCACAGGTCGTCGTGCGCGGCGCCCAGGTCCGGCAGGGGTTTCCCGGCGCCGGGGAGATCGGCGAACTCGCCGCGGGCCTCCGCCTCGCGGATCTGCCGGTCCACCCATGACTCGAAGTTCACACCGGGCGGCTTGCGATCGGTCATGGATCCATTGTCCAGGAGAGGGCGACCGGGGGACGAGCGGCATCCGGCCGATCTATCATCGGCACCGGTCCCGCCCCGTACCCACCGAGGAGCTGAGCGCAGTGCTCGAACTGACCATGGCGGCCGTCTCCGGCACCGACGAGGGCGCCACGGCCGGCATGCAGATGGCCGACGCGCCCAGTACTCCCGGCTCGATTCTGCGGGTCGGCCGCGACAAGGCGGTCTGCCGGCTGGGCACCCCGTCGGACTGGTTGTTCGTCTCGCGGGTCCACCTCGAGTTCCAGTACGGGTCCGACGGCGCCTGGCACCTGACCTGGCTGCGCGGCTCGCAGCCGGACCCCTCCTCGGAGGTCGGCGTGCTCATCGGCGGCGTCACCCATCCGGTGGCGTACGGCGGCACCGTCGCGCTGCCGCCCGGCGGTTCCGGCGAGGTCGTCGTCCAGGACCGCACCTCGCCCCGCAGCGTCAACGTGGGCTTCTACCACGAGCTGTGACACCGGGGGCCGGGACCGACCGGACCTGGCCGACCGGCCCGACCGGCCCGGCCCGCCCGAACCGTGCCGACCGAACCGTGCCGACCGGACCCGCGCGGCGGGCGGGCGTTCCGTCAGGAGATCACCCGCGCCAGCGCGAAGCCGTCGTAGCCCTTGGCGCCCACGGTCTGCAGCGCGGTGCCGCTGAGCCGCGGGTGCCCGGCGATCAGTTCCAGCGCCTCGCGGGTCCCGCGGACGTCCGGCGCATCGCTCCCGGCGTCGGCGACACGGCCACCGCGGACCACGTTGTCGACGACGATCAGACTGCCCGGCCGGGTGAGCCGCAGCGCCCACTCCACGTAGTGCGCGTTGTTGACCTTGTCGGCGTCGACGAAGACCAGGTCGAACGGGGGCGGGTCCTCGTCGGCCAGCCTCGGCAGCGACTCCAGCGCCGGGCCCACCCGCACCTCCACGACGCCGTCCAGGCCCGCCCGGGCGAGGTTCCTGCGGGCGATCTCCGCGTGCCTCTCCTCGTACTCCAGGGTGACCAGGCGGCCCTCCGGGGGCAGGGCACGCGCCATCCAGATGGTGCTGTACCCGGCCAGCGTGCCGATCTCCAGGATGTTCCGCGCGCCCTGCGTCTCGGCCAGCAGACGCAGCAGTTTCCCGGTGCCGGGCGACACGCTGATCGGCGGCAGACCCGCCGCCTCCGCGTCGCGCAGCGCCGCGGTCAGCGCCTCGTCCCCGGGGGCCAGCAGGGTGGACAGGTAGTCGTCGACGTCGTTCCAGCGAGCCGAGTCGCTCATCGGGCCTGACCCTTCCTCGAGATGGTGACGCTTCCTCGGATTGTCGTCCCGTCGCCCCGTCTCCGGCGAGAGCGCCGCGCCCTCCACGGACCCACCGCGCGGTCAGTCCTGGACGCGGCCGAAGCGCGGGCCGTAGGAGTCGACGGTCACCTCGTAGTCGGCGACCCGCCCGCCGTCGCGGACCGTCCGGCACAGGTGTCCGGTGGGGGCGCCCTCGTCGACGGCCTCGGCGACGGGCATGTCCGCGCAGCTCAGCGTCATGCCGGCGGACCCGCCGAACTGCTCCCAGAACGCGTCGTGGACGCGCTTGGCGAGCAGCAGGCGCTTCTTCGGCTCGGCGCGGTACGGGGTGAGGACGTCGCCCTCCTCGTAGGACTCGCCGATGGTGACGGTGTACGGGATCTCGACACCCTCGTAGGTCACGATGCACGCGCTGGAGGCGTTCGCCTTCCGGGTGACGCCGTCCGGGCACACCGCGGTGGTCCTCCCCTCCACCCGGGCGTCGCTGAGCAGGTCTCCCTGGAGCGCGTACTCGACCTGGCTGGTGAAGTCGGCACCGCGGCCGGGCCTGCCGGGCGGATCCTCCATGTCGGAGCCGCTCGCGGCCACGCCCTGCTGGGGCCCGGTGATCCTCACCGGCAAGGGGTCGGCGTCCGCCGTGGAACGTGCCGGCGCCGGGCTGGAGGCGGCTCCCGGCTTGTCCGCCGGGTCACCCGGAGCCGCCTCGTCCTCGGAACCGCAGCCGGCGATCAGCAGGGCGGCGGCCGTGACGCCCAGGAACAGTCGGGGAATTCGTCGCATGGGCGAAACCCTACAAATCCGCCCGACGCGGCGGGGTGGAAACGGCGTGCCCGGGACAGGGCGGGGGCGGAAATCGGTTGGCGGGCCGGTGGTGCGCCGTCAGGATCGGGACATGAGCACTCCCGCGCCGACTCCGTCCCCGTCCGCGGCCCCGTCGCCCCTGCCGCCGTCCGGGCCTCCTCGTACGGCGCCGCCCGCGACGGGGGTCGCCTCCGCGGCCTGGTCGGTGTCCCCGGAGGACGTGGGTTCGGCCGACGCCGCCGCTCTCTGGCGCGCGTACTACACGGAGGTCAGCGACCGCTACTACCTGCTCCACGAGGGCCGGCGCAGCGATCCGGACCAGTTGGCGCGGGGGATCGCCGCCGAGACCGGGGAGACGCTGCGTCCGCCGGGCGGCACGCTGCTGGTCGCGCGGTACGACGGCGTGGCGGCGGGGACGGCGGGCGTGCGCCTGCTGGGCGACCCGGAGGAGGGGGTCGCCGAGCTCAAGCGGGTGTTCCTGCTGCCCCGGTTCCGCGGCAGGGGCGGCGCGGCACTGCTGATCGGCGCGGCGGAGGACGCGGCCCGGGCGCTGGGCGCGAGGCGCCTGATCCTGGACACCCGCAGCGACCTGGTCGAGGCGAGGGCGCTGTACGCGCGGCTCGGCTACCGGGAGACCGCGCCGTACAACGACGACGCCTACGCCGAGCACTGGTACGCCAAGGAGCTCCCCCCACCGGACCGCCCGCCGACCGCCCGCAAACCTGCCGCGCACTGACCCCGGCGGAACGAGCACCGGCCCCGGCCCGACCTGCGCACCGCCCCCGGGCGGATCGCACATGCCCGCCGGACCGGCCGCCGACCCGCCGCGCAGCCACCACGCACTGACCCCGGCCGGAACGAGCGCCGGCCTCCGGGCCCGACCTGTGCACCGTCCCCTGGCGGACCGCACATGCCCGCCGGGCCGGCCGCGAAGCCGCCGGGCACTGACCCCGGGTGGACCCGGGCCCGACCTGCGCACCGCCTGCTGGGCGGATCGCGCATGCCTACCGGGCCGGCCGCGGGCCGGCCGCGCAGCCGCCGCGCACTGACCCCGGGCGGAACGAGCGCCGGCCTCCGGGCCCGACCTGCGCACCGTCCCCGGGCGGAACGAGCACCGGCCCCCGGCCGGAACGAGCACCGGCTCCCGGGCCGGGCCCGCGCACCGTCCGCCGGGCGGACCGCGCACCTCCCCCCGGGGCGGCCCCGGTGGGCGCAAGACCGGCCGTTTCGCCGATGCAGCGGCCGGACGGGCGGCGCGACTCTGGCGGCGTCGGATTCCCCACCCCCGTTCGGAGGGTCCCATGCGTCGCCCCCTGCGCCGTCTCCTCGGCTTCCTCGCGGCCTTCGCCATCGCCTGCACCGTCTCCGGTCCCGCCGCCGCGGCGCCGCGGACCGCGGCGGCCGAGGTCACCCCGCTCAGCACCAGCACGCCGGTGGTCTTCGTCCACGGCTACACCGGCAACGCGTCCAACTGGACCACCGCCATGTCGGTGTTCCGCGCCAAGGGCTGGTCCGGTGACCGGCTGTTCGCCTACGAGTACAACTCCTACGGCAACAACGTGAGCAACGCGCAGGGCCTCGCGTCGTTCGTCCAGAACGTCAAGTCGCGGACCGGCGCGAGCAAGGTCGCCATCGTCAACCACTCGATGGGCGGCCTGGTCAGCCAGTACTACCTGAAGGTCCTGGGCGGCAACGCCAACGTCAGCCACCTGGCCTCGATCGCCGGCGCCAACCACGGCACGACCTACGCCGGCGCCTGCCTGATCTACGTGACCTGCCAGCAGATGTACCCGGGCTCCTCGTTCATCGCCCAGATCACCTCGGGCGACGAGACGCCGGGCAGCACCCAGTACGCCACCTGGTACTCGGCCTGCGACGGGATCATCCTCCCGTACACCAGCACCCGGCTGGACGGCGCCGACAACAATCCCGTGCTCTGCCAGACGCACATCGGGTTCCTCGCGGACACCTCCGTGCTCGGCGACATCGCGGACTTCGTCTCCTGACGCGCCCCGCCCGACGGAAAAGGGCCCGGCTCCCTCGCGGGGGCCGGGCCCTGCCGTAGGGCGGGCGACGGTCACGGTTTCTCGAAGGCCACCGGCGCCTCGAAGGCGGCCTGCCGCGTCGCCCGGCGCAGCGCCCGCAGGACGGCCGGCCCGACGGTCACCGTCAGCACGGCGGTGAGCAGGGCGCGGCCGAGGTCCCAGCCCATGGACGTGGTGAGGCAGTAGGCCGCGAAGTGCGCCAGGTTGACGGAGAGCGGGGCGCCGGGGACGGGCGAGACGGCCGGGGCGATCTGGCCCGTCATGAACGGCCAGCCCCAGAGGTTCATCAGCGTCCCGTAGCCGAACGCGGCGAGAAACCCGTAGGCGGCCAGCACCGCGATCTCCACGCGGCCGCCGAGCCGCCGGGGCAGCAGGCCCGCGCCGAGGGTGAACCAGCCCAGCGAGAGCATCTGGAACGGCAGCCAGGGGCCCACCCCGCCGGTCAGCAGGGCCGAGGCGAACAGGGTCACCGAGCCCAGGACGAAGCCGAAGCCGGGGCCGAGGACCCGGCCGGCCAGCACCATCAGGAAGAACGTCGGCTCCAGTCCGGCCGTGCCCGCCCCGATGGGCCGCAGCGCGGCGCCGGCCGCGGCGAGCACGCCCAGCATGGCGACGGCCTTCGCGCCGAGGCCCGACTCGGCGATGGTGGCCGTGGTGACGGCCACCAGGAGCAGCAGCAGCCCGGCGAACAGCCAGGGGGCGTCCTGCTGGTGGGCGGCCACCGAGGAGCCGGGCGGCGCCAGCAGGGGCCACAGGAAACCGGCCAGGCCCACGCAGCTGACCAGCAGCAGCGTGAGCGCGGAGCGGCCGCCGAGACGGACGGCACGGGTACGGACGGGGGCCGCGGCGGGGACGGCCACGGGCGTCGGCGGCGGGGTCGGTGGCGGCGTCGGCGGCGGCGTCGGCGTCGGCGTCGTCGGGGGGATCGCGGTCATGCCAGCGCCTCCCGGACCTGCCGCACGGTCAGCCAGCGCTGCGGGGCGAGGACCTTGGTCACCTGCGGGGCGTAGGCGGGCAGCGCCAGCACCACCTCGGCGGTCGGGCCGTCGGCGACGACCTCGCCGTCGGCGAGCATCACCACGCGGTGGGCGAGGTCGGCGGCCAGTTCGACGTCGTGGGTGGCGAGGACCACGGCGTGCCCCTCCTCGGCCAGCCGCCGCAGATGGCCGACCAGGCGGGTCTTCGCCGCGTAGTCCAGGCCGCGGGTCGGCTCGTCGAGCAGCAGCAGCGGCGGGCGCGCGGTGAGGACCACCGCGAGGGCGAGGGTGAGGCGCTGGCCCTCGGACAGGTCGCGGGGGTGCGTGGAGTCCGCGATG
Organism: Streptomyces fragilis; assembly: GCF_003112515.1. GTDB lineage: Bacteria > Actinomycetota > Actinomycetes > Streptomycetales > Streptomycetaceae > Streptomyces > Streptomyces fragilis. The sequence goes on from NZ_BEVZ01000003.1 coordinate 60,462, forward strand.
CCCGGCAGGAGCTCGGTCACCAGGGCCCGGCAGGAGCCGGACTCGGCGCCCGCGTCGCGGTCGGCGGCGGCGCACTCGGCGGCCACGGTGTCCGCGTACAGCAGGTCCCGCGGCTCCTGCGGGACCAGGCCGACCCGGCGGACCAGGTCACGCGGCCGGGTGCGGTGCGGGACGGCGCCGCAGGCCAGCACCGAGCCGGAGGCCGGCTCCACCAGGCCGACCAGGGCGGACAGGAGGGTGGACTTGCCCGCGCCGTTGCGCCCCATCAGCGCGACGGTCTCCCCGGGCGACACGGTGAGCGACACCGACCGCAGCGCCTCGACCGAGCCGCGGCGCACCACCAGCCGGTCCACCGCGGCGGGCACGGGGGCGGGAGCGGGGAGGCCCCCGGACGCCGTCGCGGCGCCCGTACCACCGGGAGCCCCGGCGAGGGACGCAGGTCCGGGTTCGGATGCGGGCCCGGTGCCTGCGGTGCCGGACGCGCCGCTCGGGCCGGGGGCGAGGTCCGCCGCCCCCCGGTGGCGGGAGCGCCACCAGCGGCGGCGGGCGGGCTCGGCGGTGAGGGCGGGGACGGCGAGGGCGGCGGGGACCGGCACCGGGGGCCTCGTGTCGTCGGCCGTGGCGAGCCGTTCCCGCAGGCCGGAGGCGCGGCGACGGGCATCGCGGACGGTGAGGGGGAGCGGGGACCAGCCGGCCAGGCGGCCCAGCTCGACCACCGGCGGGAAGACGGGGGACGCGGCCATCACCTCGGCCGGGCCGCCCACCACCGGGGCCTCGCCGGGACCCGGCAGCAGCACCACCCGGTCCGCGTAGTGCACGACCCGCTCCAGCCGGTGCTCGGCCATCAGCACCGTGGTGCCCAGGTCGTGCACCAGCCGCTGCAGCACCGACAGGACCTCCTCGGCGGCCGCCGGGTCCAGCGCGGAGGTCGGCTCGTCCAGGACCAGGACCCGCGGGTGCGGGGTGAGCACCGACCCGATGGCGACCCGCTGCCGCTGCCCGCCGGACAGCGTGGAGACGGGCCGCTCCCGCAGGTCGGCCAGACCCAGCAGGTCCAGCGTCTCCTCCACGCGGCGGCGCATCACGTCCGGGGCGAGGCCCAGCGACTCCATGCCGTAGGCCAGCTCGTCCTCGACCGTGTCGGTGACGAAGTGCGCCGTCGGGTCCTGTCCCACCGTGCCGACCACGTCCGCCAGTTCACGCGGCTTGTGGGTGCGGGTGTCGCGTCCGGCGACCGTCACCCGGCCGCGCAGGGTGCCGCCGGTGAAGTGCGGCACCAGGCCGTTCACCGCGCCCAGCACCGTCGACTTGCCGACGCCCGACGGCCCGACCAGCAGGGCGAGTTCGCCCTCGGGGATCTCGAAGTCGACCCCCCGGACGGCGGGTTCGCGCGCGCCGTCGTACGTGACGGAGACGTCCTCGAAGCGGATCACGGTCGTCGGTCCTTGCCGTTCGGTACGGAGGCGGAGGCGGAGGCGGGGGCGTTGGCGGAGGGGGACGCGGAGGCGGACACGGGTGCGGGTGCGGAGGGGGACGCGGAGGCGGAAGCGGATCCGGGTCCGGGGGCGACGTGCGGGGCGAGGAAGGCCGGCAGCAGCCCCAGCAGCACGGCGGCGGCCGGCCACAGCGGCAGCTCCGGCGCGGTCGGCGGCGTCACCGGAGGGGTCAGGGCCGACGGGTCGTGCGCCGCGGCGAGGACCGTCAGCGCGGCCACCGCGACGCCGGAGCCGGAGACCAGCCAGGCGCGCGCGCCCCACCGCTCGGGCCGGTAACGGGTGCGCGGGGTGCGGCGGCCGCCCAGCCACAGACCGGCCAGCGCGGCCGTGACGCCGGCCAGCAGCAGCGGCAGCCCGTACACCCCGCCGACCGCGCTCAGCAGGCCGTAGGAGCCGGCGGCCACGCCGAGCAGCCCGCCCAGGGTGAGCACCGCCGTGACGCGCCGCTCGGCGGCGGGCACCGCGGCGGTGCGGCCGTAGCCGCGCGCGTCCATCGCGGCGGCCAGCGCCACCGAACGCTCCAGCGCGCCCTCCAGCACCGGCAGGCCCACCTGGAGCAGACCCCGCACGCCCCGGTCCGGCCGCCCGCGCAGCCGCCGGGCGGCGCGCAGCCGCAGCACGTCGCCGATCAGGTGCGGCGCGAAGGTCGTCGCGACGACCACCGCCACCCCCACCTCGTAGAGCGCCGCCGGGAGGGCCTTCAGCAGCCGCGAGGGGTCCGCCAGCGCGTTCGCCGCGCCCACGCAGACCAGCAGGGTGGCCAGCCGCAGGCCGTCGTACAGGGAGAACAGCACCTCCTCGAGGTGCACCGGGCCGCCCAGCCGCATCCCCTGCGCCCAGTCCGGCAGCGGGACCTCGGGCAGACGGAACAGCAGGTGGGTGCCGGGGATCGCGGTGCCGAACACCAGGGAGAACACCAGCCGGATCCCCAGCACCAGCAGACCCAGCTTGACGAACGCGCCGTACGAACGCGCCCAGGGGGCGTTCGAGCGGCAGGCCATGACCACGTAGGCGCTGACCCCGATCAGCAGGGCCAGCAGCAGCGGGTTGCGGGTGCGGGACGCGGCGACGCCCAGGCCCAGCGCCCACACCCACCAGGCGCCCGGGTGCAGCGCGGAGGCGCGGGCCCTGGCGGCGTCCCGGTTCGCGGTCACGGTCATCGCTGTCGTCCCGTCATCCCCGCCTGCGCCGGGCCTGCCAGACGGCCGCGCCGCCCAGCACCAGCACGGCGCCCGCGCCCGCCCACAGGCCGAGCGACGGGCCCTGCGCCGGGGCGTCGGCGTCCGCGGTGCCGGCCGAGTCCTCGGCCGCTCCGGCACCGGCGTCGGCATCGGCGGAGCGGTCCGCGGTGGCGACCTGCTCGCCGCAGCCCTGGCGCGGGTAGCCCTCGATGGCGCACAGCAGTGCGCCGCTGTCGTAGCGCAGCGGCGGGGCCACGGCGGCCAGCGCGTCCGCGGCGGAGGCGTCCTCGGCCACGCTCGCGCAGGCGGTGCGGCCCGCGGGCGGCTTCTCGCCCCCGGGCGCGTCCGCGGCGGTGCCGAAGTCGATCACCAGGGCGATCCGCTTGCGGCCGTCCCGCTCGGGGGTGCCGTCGCAGACCTTCGCGAACGGCTCCGTGTTGCGCGGGGTGGCCGCGTCGGCGGAGTCCTCGCTCACCGAGAAGCGGAAGCCCTGCGTGGACCCGTCCTGCGGACGCAGCGTGGCCGGGCCCTGGGTGGCGTACGCCCACTTCTGCCCGTCGAGCTCCCAGAAGGACCAGTACCGGTACCCGGCCGCCTGGGCCGTGCCCGCGCCCTGCGTGAGCAGGGCGCAGGTCAGCGGCGCCAGGACGGCCGCGGCGAGGGTGCGCGGGAGCCTCACGGCCGCCGCTTCCGGACCGTCAGCAGGACCGCCGCGGCCGCCAGGAGCACCAGCACGGCGCCACCGGCCCACCACACGGCGGGGGAGAGCCCGGCGTCGGCCTTCCTCCCCGGCTCGGCGGCGTCCTCGGCCTCGGCGGCCTGCGGGGCGGGACCGGTGGCGTTCAGCAGCTCCACCAGGTCCTGTCCGCCGAAGTCGCGCGGGTCGGCCCCCATCGCCCGGGCGGCCAGGACCAGCTGGGCGTAGGCGGCGGGACCGGTCTGCTTCGCCCAGGCGGTGCCGTTGTCCCGCAGGTGGCCCAGGGCCTTCTCGGCCTGGTCGGCGTGACCGGTGGAGGCCAGGGCGATCACCGCGTCGGCGGTGTTGCCGAGGTCGGGCTGCGGGTCGGCGCCGGGCAGCGCCGAGGTGAGGTGGCCGTCGTCCGTCAGCGGGCCGGCCAGGTAGGCGGCGCCGTTCTCGGCGGCCTGCTCCGGCGTCTTCGCCTCGGCGCACTTCGCGGCGGAACCGGCCGGCTTCGTCTTCTCCCCGCCCAGACCGGCGCCCAGCGAGCCCAGCACCGCGGCGGCGGTCGCGTCGGCGTTGGCGAGCAACTTGCCGGACTTGTCGGGCTGGTAGGCGAAGGCGCCCGCGTCCTTGCCCTCGCACGGCAGGGCGAACGTCAGCAGCGCGTCCAGGGGCGACTTGCCGCCCTTGACCGCCTCGGCCGGCTTCTGGCCCGCGGCGGCCAGCGCACCGACCACCACGGAGGTGGAGTTGGCGTCGGAGGGGGTGCCGGGGTTGTAGCCCCAGCCGCCGTCCTTGTTCTGCACGGAGAGCAGCCAGTCGACGGCCTTGCCGACGACGTCGTCATGACCGCCGAGTGCGGCCAGCGCCTGCACCGCGGCGGCGGTGCTGTTGCTGTCCACCATCGTCTTCGGGTCGCAGGCCTTCGACGGGTCCGGGCGGAACGCGGCGAACGAGCCGTCGGCGCACTGCTGGCCGGTCAGCCAGCCGACCGCCTCGGCGGAGGGCTTCACGCGGGCGGAATCCTGGGCGAGCAGGGTGAGCGACTGGCGCCAGACGCCGTCGTAGGTGGGGTCGGTGGAGCCGTGGAGGCCGGCGGGTATCTCCGGGGGCTCGGACGGCGACGCGGCGGGCGCCGGGTCGTCGGCGAAGGCGGCCGGGGCCCCTCCGGCGCCGAGTACGGCGGCAGCGGCCAGGACCGCGGCGGCGCGGCGAACGTTCATGGTGGCGGAGTGCCTCTCCCTGTGGGGGAGCCAGGCAGCGACGGGCGCACGGTGCGGGCCCGGCGGCTCGGCTCCGTATCCCTCGACGGTGCCGGCCACCGGCGGGAGCCGGCGGCCATGAGCCGGTCACGGTCGGTCGGGGCATTCCGGCTCGCCACCGGCCTGCGGCGGCTCACGGTTGCGGGTCAGCGCCGGATTTGCACCGGCTTCCCCCCGAACGGGTGTGATGACGACCGGGCCACTCTACCGGCACGCCCCGGCGCCGCCAGGGGCGCGGTACCGGCCCGGAACCGTCCGCTCCGCACCCCGCCGCGTCCCCGCGGACCGCTCCGGGTCCCGACGGGGGCACATATCCGGCCATGACGGCCGTGAACAGGGCCGAGAGGCCCTCGACCGGCGGCGGTGGCGCGGCTAGATTCCCTGGATGGTGCTGATCGGGGTCGGCCGAACCGCCGACGTGTACGTGCTCGACGAGCGGTGGGTCCTGCGCAGGTACCGCGACGCCGCGGCCGGGGACGCGGAGGCCGAGAGCGACCTGATGACCCACCTCCACGCGTGCGGCTACCCGGTTCCCCTGGTGCGCCCCCGCGACGAGGGCACCGCCCGCACCGACCTGGTGCTGGAGCGGCTCGACGGCCCGACCATGGCGGGCGCGCTGGTCGCCGGGCTGATCACGCCGCAGGAGGCGGGCACCCTGCTCGCCCTGCTCCTCACCCGGCTGCACCGGGTGCCGCCGCGCACCGCGGAGGACCCCGCCACGCGGATCCTCCACCTCGACCTGCACCCCGAGAACGTCATCCTCACCTCCGCCGGACCCCGCGTCATCGACTGGGCCGACGCCGTCGAGGGCCGCCCGGGCCTCGACTGGGCGATGACCTCCCTGATCCTCGCCCAGTACGCGGCCGCCGCCGGGCGCGGCACCGGCGCCCTCGCCCACGAGGTCCTGGCCGCGCTGCTGTCCGACCCGGAGGCCGGCCACCTCACCCCGTCGTCGCTGGCCCAGGCGCTGCGGCGCCGGGCGGCCAACCCCACCATGACGCAGCGTGAGATCGCCGTGCTCGACCAGGCCGGGGCCGCCGTCCGGGAGGTCACCGGCCTGCGCGCGGCCTAGGCGGCGCGCGCGGGCGGCCGGTCGCCGGCCGGAGCCGGACATCTCCCCATGTCAGCAGGGACGTCGGTGCGCCCGCGCCGTGGCGAGCATCACCTGGCAGACTTTCCCCAGTCCGGCTACCAGCGGGTAGATTCGGACAGTCTCTTTCGTGATCACCAGTGATCGCGCGTGATCGTCCGAGACTTGTTGCCGGTAGCCGCCGCGACGTAACCTCGCGGGACAGTTCAGGAGAAGGGGGCCGTACGTGACCGCTGAGGCCATGGCCGCCGACGGTCAGCCGGCTCTGCGCATCGCGCTCCTCACCTACAAGGGCAACCCGTTCTGCGGCGGGCAGGGCGTCTACGTGCGCCACCTCTCGCGCGAACTCGCCCGGCTGGGCCACAGCGTCGAGGTGATCGGCTCCCAGCCCTACCCGGTCCTCGACGAGGGCGACGACCTCGCCGGGCTCTCCCTCACCGAGCTGCCCAGCCTCGACCTGTACCGCCAGCCCGACCCGTTCCGCACCCCGCGCCGCGAGGAGTTCCGGGACTGGATCGACGCGCTGGAGGTCGCCACCATGTGGACCGGCGGCTTCCCCGAGCCGCTCACCTTCTCGCTGCGCGCCCGCCGCCTGCTGCGCGCCCGCCGCGGCGACTTCGACGTCGTCCACGACAACCAGACCCTCGGCTACGGCCAGCTCGGCGACCTCGGCGCGCCCCTGGTGACCACCGTCCACCACCCCATCACCGTCGACCGGCAGCTCGAACTCGACGCCGCCGACGGCTGGAAGCGCCGCCTGTCGGTGCGCCGCTGGTACGGCTTCACCCGGATGCAGAAGCGCGTCGCCCGCCGCCTGTCCTCGGTGCTCACCGTCTCCGGCAGCTCCCGGCAGGAGATCGTCGACCACCTCGGCGTGCGCCCCGAGCGGGTCCACGTGGTGCACATCGGCGCCGACACCGACCTGTTCTCGCCCGACGCGTCCGTCGCCAAGGTCCCCGGCCGGATCGTCACCACCTCCAGCGCCGACGTGCCCCTCAAGGGCCTGGTCTTCCTCGTCGAGGCCCTCGCCAAGCTGCGCACCGAACAGCCGCACGCCCACCTGGTGGTCGTCGGCAAGCGGGCCGAGGACGGGCCCGTCGCCCAGGCCATCGAGCACTACGGTCTCGAGGACGCCGTCGAGTTCGTCAAGGGCATCAGCGACGCCGAACTCGTCGACCTGGTCCGCTCCGCCGAGGTCGCCTGCGTGCCCTCGTTGTACGAGGGCTTCTCGCTGCCCGCCGCCGAGGCCATGGCCACCGGCACCCCGCTGGTCGCCACCACCGGCGGCGCCATCCCAGAGGTCGCCGGCCCCGACGGCGAGACCTGCCTGGCCGTGCCGCCCGGCGACCCCGGCGCGCTGGCCGCCGCCCTCGGCCGCCTCCTCGACGACCCGCAGCTGCGGGCCCGCCTCGGCGCCGCGGGCCGCGCCCGCGTCCTGGAGCGCTTCACCTGGAAGCGCGCCGCCGAGGGCACCGTCGCCCACTACCGCGAGGCCGTCGCACGCCGCCGGGCGGGCCGTGACGCGCCCGTCGCCCCCACCCCGGCCACCGGCCACTACCGCGAAAGCAGGACCCCGTGCTGACCGTCGACTTCTCCCGGTTCCCGCTCGCCCCGGGCGACCGTGTCCTGGACCTCGGCTGCGGAGGAGGCCGGCACGCCTTCGAGTGCTACAAGCGCGGCGCCCAGGTCGTCGCCCTCGACCGCAACGGCGAGGAGATCCGCGAGGTCGCCAAGTGGTTCGCCGCCATGAAGGAGGCCGGTGAGGTCCCGGCCGGCGCCACCGCCACCGCCATGGAGGGCGACGCCCTCAACCTGCCCTTCCCGGACGCCTCGTTCGACGTCGTCATCATCTCCGAGGTGATGGAGCACATCCCCGACGACAAGGGCGTCCTCGCCGAGATGGTCCGCGTCCTCAAGCCGGGCGGCCGCATCGCGGTCACCGTGCCGCGCTACGGGCCGGAGAAGGTCTGCTGGGCGCTCTCCGACGCCTACCACGAGGTCGAGGGCGGCCACATCCGCATCTACCGGGCGAACGAGCTGCTCGCCAAGATGCGCGAGGCCGGCCTGCGCCCCTACGGCTCCCACCACGCGCACGCGCTGCACTCGCCCTACTGGTGGCTCAAGTGCGCCTTCGGCGTGGACAACGACAAGGCGCTGCCGGTACGGGCGTACCACAAGCTGCTGGTCTGGGACATCATGAAGAAGCCGCTGGCCACCCGGGTCGCCGAGCGCGCCCTCAACCCGGTCATGGGCAAGAGCTTCGTGGCGTACGCGACCAAGCCGCATCTGCCGGCCGCCGTCGCCGCAGTCGCCGGCGCCGACGTGCCCGCCGGGGCGGACGAGCCCGTCGGGGCGGACGCGAAGTGACCACCCCGCGTACCGAGCACCTCGTCCTTCCCGGGGTGCTCACCGCCGAGCAGGCCGCCACCACCGTGCGCGGCCTGCTCGCCGTGCAGCGCGAGGACGGCGCGATTCCCTGGTTCCGCGGCCACCACCTCGACCCGTGGGATCACACCGAGGCCGCCATGGCCCTCGACGCGGCCGGCGAGCACGAGGCCGCCGAACGCGCCTACCTGTGGCTCGCCCGGCACCAGAACCAGGACGGCTCCTGGTACGCCGCCTACGCCGACGGCGCCCACGACGAGGTCACCGACCGCTCCCGCGAGTCCAACTTCGTCGCCTACGTGGCGGTCGGCGTCTGGCACCACTACCTGTCCACCGGCGACGACACCTTCCTCGACCGGATGTGGCCGGTCGTGTACGCCGCCGTGGAGTTCGTGCTGCGGCTGCAGCAGAGCGGCGGGCAGATCGGCTGGAAGCGCGAGGACGACGGCACGGTGGTGAACGACGCGCTGCTGACCGGCAGTTCGTCGATCCACCACGCGCTGCGGTGCGCGCTGGCGGTCGCCGAGCAACTGGAGGAGCCGCAGCCCGACTGGGAACTCGCGGTGGGCGCGCTGCGGCACGCCATCCGGTCGCACCCCGAGCGGTTCCTCGACAAGAACCGCTACTCCATGGACTGGTACTACCCGGTCCTCGGCGGGGCGATGGAGGGCGCCGAGGCGCGGGAGCGGATCGCCTCGCGCTGGGACGAGTTCGTCGTCCCCGGGCTCGGCGTGCGCTGCGTCGTCCCCAACCCGTGGGTCACCGGGGGCGAGTCCTGCGAGCTCGCGCTCGCGCTGTGGGCGGCGGGGGAGTCCGACCGGGCACTGGAGATCCTCCAGTCCGTGCAGCACCTGCGGGACGACGAGTCCGGGCTGTACTGGACCGGGCTGGTCTTCGAGGACGGCGCCATATGGCCGCAGGAGCTGACCAGTTGGACCGCGGGGTCGCTGCTGCTGGCCGTCGCGGCGCTCGGGGGCCACGAGGCCACCTGCGCCGTCTTCGGCGGCGACCGCCTTCCCCGGGGCCTCGACCCCGACTGCTGCGACCCCACGCCCACCGGACCCGCCTGACCCGGGCGGGGGAAGCGGGTACCCGGACGGGGGTACAGCGGTCGCCGGTCCACCGGCGCCGGGTGACGCTGCGGGAAGAACCGTTCTCTTCCCCGGAGGCACACCCATGCCCGTCACGATGCGCCGCCTGGTACTGGCCGTCACCCTGTGCTGCGCCCTCGTCGCCGGTACCGCCGGCTGCGGCGCCGAGGAGCACTCCGCCTCCTCCCCGCAGGCGAACACGCAGGCGCACCCCAAGTCCGTCGACGACCAGGCCATGGCGCAGATGCAGGCCGAGGCGAACCAGGCCGAGGCCCAGGAGATGCGGGCCGAACCCACGCCCACCAGTTCCGCCGAGAAGCAGAAGTTCGCCAAGACCCGCTTCGTGGTGAACGCCGGCCTCGCCGCGGGCGCCACCTACCAGTGGATCGTCAAGCCGTTCCGCGCCGGCAAGTTCAAGAAGGGCGCCGACGGCCGCCGGCTGTCCCTGGTGAAGGCCGGCCTCGCCGGCGTCTTCACCTACAACCGCCTCAAGGCGGCGCTCGACAACGCCAAGGGCGACCCCACCCTCGCGAAGGCGGTCGCCCCGCTGGAGGAGGGCCTCGACAAGCTGAAGGACCTGCCCAACCAGCTCCGCAAGGGCGACAACACCGACGACATCGTCAACAACTTCGACAGCCTGATCAGCGACGTGAAGGACGCGGGGAAGTCCGCCGGCGCCGAGGTCCAGGACAAGGTGCCGTCCGCCGGCCAGCTGCAGAGCACCCAGTGACGTAGGGCCGGCCCCGCCCGGTCACGGCACGACGAAGGCCCCCGCCGGTGAACCGGCGGGGGCCTTCGTCACGGGCCGACGCGAGCCGTCAGCCCCGCTGGATGCCCGAGGAGTCCTGCAGCAGACCACGACGGCCGTCCTGGGTCTGCGCGATGAGGCCCGGACCCCGCTGGTCGACCGCCAGGTACCAGACGCCCGGCGCCAGTTCGGCGATCTGCGTCGGCGAACCGTCCTCCGCGTACAGCGCACGCGGCGCCGGCACGGCGAACCAGAACGGCGAGAACTCCGGCGACGGCTGCTGCGGCTGACCCTGCGGACCCGGCCCCTGCTGCGGCTGCCCGCCGAACTGCGGCTGCTGCGCCCCCGGGTAGCCGTACCCCTGCGGAGCCTGCGCGCCGTAGGGCTGCGGCGTCGCCGGACGCGGCGTCGCGCTGATCAGCGGCGCCTTGAGCGGCTCCACCAGACCCCCGGCGACCGCCCCGCCGGCCAGCAGCAGCGCCGCGATGAACCCGAGGATCAGCCCCGCGCCGGCACCGCCCTCGGAGTCCAGCAGCATCCACAGCAGGTACCAGAAGGCGAACACCGTGAAGGCGACCCCGACGGTCCCGAGGTCGTGGCCGGCCACCTTGCGGGGCTGCGGCAGGCACCGGTTGACGACGATCAGCGCGGCGCCGATCACGCCGCCCATGAAGACGGCCAGCGCGATCGGCAGGCTGCTCCAGGCCGAGAAGGAGATGCCGAAGTCGTTGTCACTGAGGTCGAGGAACGACGCGATGAACAGCAGCAGCGCTGCTCCGATCACCACGCCGTCGCCCCGAGTGAGGGAGCGGATGTTCACTACAAGTCCTTCGTCGTCTGTGTGGTCGTGTCGTACCGGGCTCTGCCGCGGATTGGACCCTACCGTTCGCACCGTCACCGCGGTCACCCGGTGGGCGGGTCCGCGCACGGGGGACGCTCATCCGCCCAGGAACCCCACGATTCCGTCGGAAATGCCCTGTGCGGCCTTCTGACGCCACTTGCCGCTGGTCAGCAGCGCGGCGTCCTTGCTGTTCCGCATGTTGCCGCACTCGATGAACACTTTGGGGACCTTCGACAGATTGAGACCCCCCAGATCCTTCCGCGTGACCAGCCCGGTGCCGTCGCCCACGTAGTCGGAGGGCGCGCTGCCGGTGGCCCGCACGAAGTTGCCCGCGATGCGTTCGCCCAGTTCACGCGAGGGGCCGACGATCGGCCGGGTGTCCGCGCCGCCCCCGGTGACCGTGCCGGGCAGGATCACGTGGAAACCGCGGGCGCCGGCCGAGGAACCGTCGGCGTGCACCGACACCACGGCGTCCGCCTTGGCCTCGTTGCCGATCCGCGCCCGCTCGTCGATGCACGGCCCCCACGGGCGGTCGCCGTCCTGGGTCAGCTCCACCGTGGCGCCCTGCTCCTCCAGCAGGGTCCGCAGCCGCCGGGACACGTCGAGGGTGAACCTCGCCTCCGCGTAACCGGCGTCGGTGGACGTGCCGGTGGTGTCGCACTCCTTGCCGCCGTTGCCGATCCGCACGGTGCGGTTGATCTCCGCGGTGTGCGCGGCGTTGCCGGTGTTGTGCCCTGGGTCGATGACCACCACCTTGCCGCGCAGCGGGCCCGAACCGGCGGGCGGCCTGGCGGTGGAGGAGACGGACGGCGCGGAATCACCGTCGGGAGACGGCGACTTGAGGCCTGCGGTCGGTGAACCGCTCGCCGTGCCGCGGGAGTCGGACGAGGGGGCGGCGTCGGCGCGGCCGCCGTCGCCCGGGCCGCCGGTCACCACCCGCTGGACGGCCACCCCCGCGGCGGCCAGCGCCACCACCAGGGCGGCGATCAGCGCGCGGCGGCCCCGGCGGGGGCGCGGCGGGGGAGCGGGATCGAATTCCGGACCTGCGTACGACACGGGGCGAGCCTAACGGGGCGGGGCGGCTTCCCCGGCGGGGCCGCCCGGGTGGCTCCCGCCCAGGGCCCTCAGATGCCGGCGCCGGTGCGCCGCAGGACCCGCAGGGTGCCGGTCGCCGAGACCTCGGTGAACGCGCCGGACTCCAGGGCGCGCAGGTACACGCGGTACGGGGCCTGGCCGGTGAACTCGTCCAGCTTGACCGGGAAGACGTCGTGGATCACCAGCAGTCCGCCGTCCGCGACGTGCGGTGCCCAGCCCTCGTAGTCGGCGTTCGCGTGCTCGTCGGTGTGCCCGCCGTCCACGAACACCAGGCCCAGCGGCGCGCCCCACACCGAGGCGATCTGCGGGGAGCGCCCCACCAGCGCCACCACGTGCTCCTCCAGGCCGGCCCGGTGCAGGGTGCGGCGGAAGGACGGCAGGGTGTCCATCAGCCCCAGCTCGGGGTCGACGGTCTCCGGGTCGTGGTAGTCCCAGCCGGGCTGCTGCTCCTCGCTGCCGCGGTGGTGGTCCACGGTGAGCGCGAGGACCCCGGCCCGGCGGGCGGCGTCCGCCAGCAGGATCGTGGAACGTCCGCAGTAGGTGCCGACCTCCAGCAGCGGCAGACCCAGCCGGCCTGCCTCGGCGGCCGCCGCGTAGAGGGCGAGGCCCTCGTCCGCGGGCATGAAGCCCTTGGCGGCCTCGAACGCCGCGAGGACCTCGGGGGCGGGGTCGACGGTCGTGGCCATGGGGCTCCTCGGGAGACGCGCGGGGGTGCGGGCGGTGCTGCGCGCCCATGGTGCCGTACCGGGTCCCGGGGCCGGTGAGGGGGGTTGGACGGGGCCTGGTCAGCCGGTTTCCTCCCGCAGGGCGGCGGCCAGCGCCGGGTCGACCACCGTCTCGCCGGTGAGCACGCGGCGGATCGCGACGGCCAGTTCGTCGACCGGACCGTGCTTGACGAGGAACCCGGCGGCTCCGGCGGCGAGGGCGCGGCGCACGTACGCGGGGCGGCCGGAGGTGGCCAGGAGCAGCACCCGGCAGTCGGGGGCCTGGGCGGTCAGCTCGGCCGCCAGGTCCAGGCCGCCGCGGCCGGGGAGGGCGACGTCGAGCAGTGCCACGTCGGGGCGGTGGGTGAGGACGGCGTCGAGCACCTCGTCGCCGGAGGCGGCCTGCGTCACGACCTTCAGGTCCGGGTGCATCTCCAGCAGCAGGGCCAGGCCGCCGTGGGCGGTGCGGGGGTCCTCGGCGAGCAGGAGGCGGACGGAACGGGCGGGCCGGTGCGGCGGAGGCATCTCGTTCACGGGCCCAGCGTAGGTTCACCTCCACCCCCGGACCGGCCGCTGCCGCCTCCGCACCCGGGTGATTCCCGCGCCGTCCTGCCCCGGCGGTGTGGGCTCCGCCGGGGCCGCGGCGTCACACCGTGGCGAGGGGGGACTGCTGGAGGGGGACGGGCCGCACCGGGACGGACGCGGAGTCCGCGACGTCCGCCGGGGGCGCGAGGACCGTGGCCAGGCCGCACGGCTCCTCCCCCGCGGCGTACGGCAGCCGCAGCTCGCCTCCCGCGTCGAACCGTCCCGCGCCGATGAGCCACCCGGCCGGCGCGGCCACGTGCGTCACCCGCCGGTCGGCCGGGCGCCACAGCCCGATCCAGCTGCCGCCCACTCCGTCCACCCGCAGCGCCACCGAGCACGCCTCGGGCGTCAGCACCTGCCCCGGCTGGACGGCGAACGGCGTCATCACGCACTCGGCGGGACACAGCCCCTCCGGGAACCTGACGGGCAGCGTCGAACCCAGCACGCCCCAGCCGAGCCGGTGCCGCCCGGGGGAGGGGGCGTCCGAGCGGATCAGCAGCAGCCCGCTGTCCGGGTCGGCCGTCACCAGCCGGTCGTCGCTCTCCGCCGAGATCTGCAGCAGCGGCGAGACCTCGCAGCCGCGCGCCAGGTCCACCACCACCGTCTTGGTGCGGCCGCCCGCCGCACGGTCGAGGGCCAGCATCCGGCCCTCGTGGTCCAGCCACACGCCGCCCGAGCAGTGGCCCCGGACCTCGCCCAGGTGCTCGGGACCGCAGGAGCCGCCCGCCACCAGCCACACCGCCGTGGAACCACCGGGGCTGACCGCGACCGCGTAGGCCCGCCGGCCGTCGGGGGCGGGCGGCAGCAGCCGCAGCGACTCGCCGTCCGGGCACTCGACGGAGCCGACGGACAGCTCGCCGGTACCGGGACCGGTGGGGTAGAGGAGGGAGAACGTGTGCCGCAGGCCGGCCGTGCGGTGGATCAGCACCCGGCCGTCGCTCATCGGCTGGACCTCGGCGTCCGGCTCCTCCGGCTGGTTGCCGGGCAGCGGGACGACGTACGGCTCCGGCCCGCCGAGGGCCCACCGCTCGGGGAGCCAGGACTCGCCGTCCGCGGCGAGGGTCAGCCGGGCGGCGTACGTCCCGTCCCGGGTCAGCACGCACTCCGGCGCCGGCGGGGGCAGGTACCGCGCGACGGGGCGGGGCGGGGTGGGCTCCCGCACCCAGCGGGAGGCGGGGCGGGGAGACGTTTCCGCCGCGCGGGCCGCACGCGGGCCGCCGTGGGCGACGGTCACCTCCGCGCCCTTCAGCACGACGGGCCGCACGCCGCGCACCCCGTGCGGTGCCGGCACGGCGAAGCCTTGGCCCAGGGAGGCCCCGGCCCCCGCGGCCGCCCCGGCGTCCACGGGGGTGGCGGTGCCGCGGCCCGCGCCCGGCGGACCGCCGGTCTCCCGGGGCGACGGGAACACCGGGCGCCCGTCGCCGGGCCCGGCCCCCGCGAGGACCTCCCGGCCGTCCCCCGCACCGTGCCGCCCGGCCTGCGCGGGAGCCGCCCGGCCGTCCCCCGCACCGTGCGGGAGCCGCACCGCGCGCACCCCCCGCGCGTCCACGGGCGGCCGTACACCGGCCGCCCCCCGGGCCCCGGCGGCAGGCGCCCCGCGCCCGGCGGGCCGTGCGGTGCCCGGCCCTCCGGTATTTCCGGCGGCCGGAGCTCCGGGCCCGACGGGCGGTGCGGTGCCCGGTCCTCCGGGGTTTCCGGCGGCAGGCGCCCCGCGTCCGGCGGGCCGTGTGGTGCCCGGTCCTCCGTTTCCGGCGGTGGGCGTTCCGCGCCTGCCGGGTGGTGCGGCGCCCGGTCCTCCGGCGTTCCCGGCGGCCGGAGCTCCGGGCCCGACGGGCGGTGCGGTGCCCGGCCCGCCGGCGTCCCCGGCGAAGGGTGTTCCGCGCCTGCCGGGTGGCGTAGGTGTCCGGTCCCGGGCGGCCCCGGCGGCAGGAGCTCCGGGCCCGGCGGGTGACGCGGCGCCCGGACCCCCGGCGGTGGACGTCCCGCGGTCGGCGGAGGGTGCGGTGGCCGGCACCCGGGCGTACCCACCCGTGGGCGCCCCGCCCCCCGGCACCGGCAGGGTCCGCACGACCGTCGCCCCCTGGGGCGGCGGAACCGCCCCCGGGCTGGACGCGCCCGGGGCCGCGGGGGCCACCGCCAGCACGTACGGCGGTGTCGCGGACGGCGTCGCGTCCGCGTCGCCGGCCGGAGCGGCAAGCGCCCCGGCGTCGTCAGGTTCCGGCGCCGCCTGGGCGCCCACTTCGGTCATGGTCACGTCGTCCTCCGGAGCCACCGGCTCGACGTCGGTGGAGAGCCTGGGGGAGGCACAGGCTGTCATCCTCGGTCACCTCCAGTGACGAAACCTAGGTTCGTACGCGCGCCCGGATGAGCCACCGCTCCCCGCTTCACCCGTACGTGTGGCCCTCGCGCCGTTCGCGTGCTCCGCCGCCACCCCGTGTGCTGGCCCGCCGCCGGTGGGGCCGTGCCCACCGGCGGCCAGGTAGCCTTGCCCCCGTGCCCCGTCTGTCTGAAGTCATCGCCGCCCTGGAGAACCTCTGGCCCGCCGAGCGCGCCGAGTCCTGGGACGCCGTCGGCACCGTCGCGGGCGACCCGGACCAGGAGGTCACCCGCGTGCTGTTCGCGGTCGACCCGGTCCGCGAGACCGTCGACGAGGCCGTGCAGCTCGACGCGGACCTGCTGGTCACCCACCACCCCCTCTACCTGCGCGGCACGACCACCGTCGCGGCGTCGACGTCCAAGGGCCGCGTGGTGCACGACCTGATCAAGAACGACGTCGCCCTGCACGTGGCGCACACCAACGCCGACAAGGCCGACCCCGGCGTGTCCGACGCCCTGGCCGGCGCCCTCGGCCTGCGCGTGCTGCGCCCTCTGGTGCCGGACCGCGACGACCCGGCCGGCCGCCGAGGCCTCGGCCGTGTCTGCGAGCTGGACGCCCCCGAGACGCTGCGGGAGTTCGCCGCCCGCGCCGCCGCGAGCCTGCCCGCCACCGCGCAGGGCATTCGGGTGGCCGGCGACCCGGACGCGAGGATCCGCACCGTCGCCGTCAGCGGCGGCTCCGGCGACAGCCTCTTCGACGACGTCCGCGCCGCGGGCGTCGACGCCTTCCTCACCGCGGACCTGCGCCACCACCCGGTGAGCGAGGCCCGCGCCCACAGTCCTCTCGCGCTGATCGACGCGGCCCACTGGGCCACCGAGCAGCCCTGGTGCCAGCTGGCCGCCGCCCAGCTGGAGGAGATCTCCGAACGGCACGGCTGGAACCTGCGGGTCCACGTGTCCACGACGGTCACCGACCCCTGGACCGCCCACGCGGCGTCCACCCACCCCACCCACTGACCTCACCTACTGGAGCCCCCAACTGAACGCCGCGCCCGCCGACCAGATCCGACTCCTCGACGTCCAGGCCCTGGACATCCGTCTCCAGCAGCTGGCCCACAAGCGTCGCTCGCTGCCCGAGCACGCCGAGATCGAGTCGCTGAACAAGGACCTCGCCCAGCTGCGCGACCTGCTCGTGGCCGCGCAGACCGAGGAGAGCGACTGCGCCCGCGAGCAGACCAAGGCCGAGCAGGACGTCGACCAGGTCCGCAAGCGCGCCGCCCGCGACCAGCAGCGCCTGGACTCCGGCGCCGTGTCCTCCCCGAAGGACCTGGAGAACCTGCAGCGCGAGATCACCTCGCTGGCCAAGCGCCAGGGCGACCTGGAGGACGTCGTCCTCGAGGTGATGGAGCGCCGCGAGTCCGCCCAGGCCCGCGTCGACGAACTCACCGAGCGCGTCACCGCCGTCCAGGGCAAGCTCGACGACGCCACCGCCCGCCGCGACGCCGCCTTCGGCGAGCTCGACGGCGAGAGCGCCACCGTCACCAAGGAACGCCAGGTCGTGGCCGCCTCCGTCCCGGCCGACCTGCTCAAGCTGTACGAGAAGCTGCGCGAGCAGCAGGGCGGGGTCGGCGCCGCGCGCCTCTACCAGCGCCGCTGCGAGGGCTGCCAGCTGGAGCTCAACATCACCGAGGTCAACGAGGTCCGCGCCGCGGCCCCCGAGACGGTGGTGCGCTGCGAGAACTGCCGCCGCATCCTGGTCCGCACCTCCGAGTCGGGCATCTGACCCTCCTCTCCTTCCAAGGGGCGCTGCGCGTGCGGGAGTTCGTGATCGAGGCCGACGGCGGGTCCCGGGGCAACCCGGGACCCGCCGGCTACGGCGCGGTGGTGGCCGACGCGGCGACCGGCGAGGTCCTCGCCGAGACCGCCGAGTACCTGGGCGTCACCACCAACAACGTGGCCGAGTACAGCGGCCTGGTCGCCGGTCTGCGGGCGGTGCGGGAGCTCGCGGCCGCCGAACTGGCGGCGGGCGGCGAGGTGTCGGTCCGCGTCCGCATGGACTCCAAGCTGGTCGTCGAGCAGATGTCCGGCCGCTGGAAGATCAAGCACCCCGGCCTCGCCCCGCTCGCCGAGGAGGCGCGCGGCGTCCTGCCGACCGGGAATGTCACCTACGAGTGGATCCCGCGCAAGGACAACAAGCGCGCCGACCGGCTCGCCAACGAGGCGATGGACGCGGGCGCGCGGGGGGAGGCGTGGATGCCGTCCGGGCGTCCGGCCCCCACCGAGAAGCACCTCGCCGACCTGCGCGCCGCCGCGGGCGTCGCGGCGAAGCCGACCGCAGGGCCCGCCACCGAGACTCCCGGCTCCGGCGAGGCCCGCGGTTCCGGCGAGGTTCCCGGCTCCGGCGAGGCCCGCGACTCCGCCGAAGCCCTCGGCTCCGGCGAGGCCCCCGGCTCCGGTGAGGCCGTGGTCCGGGAGGCTCCGCGGCAGAGCGCCCCCCAGCAGGGCGCGGGCGGGCAGGCCGCCCCCCGGCAGGGCTGGTCGGCCCCCGACCTCGGCGCCCCGGCCACGCTCGTCCTGCTCCGGCACGGCGAGACCCCGCTGACCCCGCAGAAGCGCTTCTCCGGCAGCGGCGGCACCGACCCGTCCCTCTCCGAGGCCGGCCTCGAGCAGGCGCGCCGCGCCGCCCGGCTCCTGGCCGCCCGCGGCACCGTGCAGGCGATCGTCAGCTCCCCGCTGGCCCGCACCCGCGAGACCGCCGCCGTCGTCGCCGACCGCCTCGGCCTCGACGTCACGGTCGACGAGGGGCTGCGCGAGACCGACTTCGGGGCCTGGGAGGGCCTCACCTTCGCCGAGGTGATGGAGCGGCACCCCGAGGACATGGACGCCTGGCTGGCCTCGCCCGACGCCCGTCCCACCGGGGGCGGCGAGAGCTTCAACACCACCGCCGCCCGCGTCGAGGAGGCCCGCGACCGCCTGATCGCCGCCCACGCGGGCCGCACGGTCCTGCTGGTCACCCACGTGACGCCCATCAAGACCCTGGTCCGCCTCGCGCTCGGCGCGCCGCCGGAGGCCCTGTTCCACATGGAGCTGTCCGCCGCGTCGATCTCGGCCGTCGCCCACTACGCCGACGGCAACGCCAGCCTCCGCCTCTTCAACGACACCTCGCACCTGCGGTAGGCACGGCACCGAGGGGCGCCGACGGAGCGGCTAGTGGATCTCCCGCACCACCACGTCGAGCGCCCACGGCTTCCCCGCCTTCGCGGGAGGCTCCGCCTCCACCGTGTGGCCGAGGTCCCGCAGCGCCTCCACCAGCTCCGCCGGGTCCTCCGGATCCGCGCCGCCGGTCAGCAGGGCGCGGACGATCCGCCCCTTGGTGGCCTTGTTGAAGTGGCTCACCACCGAGCGCTTCTCCACGCCGTCCACCAGCTGCGCGTGCAGCACCCGCACCGTGGCGGTCCGCCCCGCGACCTCGCCCTTGGGCTTCCAGGCCGCCGCGTAAGCCGAGGACCGCAAATCCAGCACCAGCCCGTCCCCGGCGGCCTCGGGCATCGCCTGGGCCATCGGCCCCCGCCAGTGCGCGGCCAGCGCGCCCGTACCCGGCAGTTTCACGCCCATGGAACACCGGTAGGACGGGATGGCGTCGGCCACCCCGACCGCGCCCCACAGCCCGGAGAACACCAGCAGCTGCCGCGCGGCCCGCGCCCGGGCGGCGTCGTCCAGCTCGTTGAGCCCCAGCGCGTCGTACAGCACGCCCGTGTAGATCTCCCCGGCCGGCCGTGCCCCCGCCGTCGGCAGCCCGGCGTTCTTGGCGACCTCCCCGCGCAGCCCCTCGCTCAGCCCGAGCACCTCACGGGCCTTCTCCTCGTCGCCGGAGCACAGCTCCACCAGCTCCTCCAGCACCGCCCGCCGGGCCCCGTTCAGCGCGGGCAGCGACAACGACTCCAGCCGCACCGGGGCGCCGTCACCGGACGGCGCCTTGCCTTCGGAGGGGGGCAGCAGGACGAGCACGGGAGACTCCTTCGGGGGTTGTGGAACCCAGCCAGCCTACGACGCGCGACCCGCGCCGCGATCCGTGGTGCGGGGCTGCCGCCGTGTGCCACGATCGAGGTAAAGCACCTCGATCTCCTGGACGGTGATCAGCGCATGTCCGACTCTGGTGAGCGACCGAACGGAGGGCGTGACATGACCGCCATGGCACACGAGCCGCTCACGCACAGTGACGTCGTGCTCGAAGGCTTCCTCGCCCTGGACACCCCGGAGGGCTTCCGGGCAGAGCTGATCGAGGGGGAGATCGTCGTGACGCCACCGCCCGACGGGGAGCACGAGGATTACATCGACCTGATCCTCACGCAGGTGAAGGCGCATTCACGCACGTCCATGCAGTTCTCCGGGCACAAAGGGCTGAAGCTCGACAGCGGCGGAGCCTGTCCGAAGAACTACGCGATCCCGGACGCGACCTTCGCGCCGGCATCGCTCCGCCTGTTCCGCGGAGCCGACCCCTGGATGCCGTGCGAGGGTGTGGCCATGGTCGTCGAGGTGACCTCGACCCGCGCCGTGGCGAACAGGGAGTCCAAGCGGCGCTGCTACGCCCGCGGAGGCATCCCCCTCTACCTGCTCGTGGACCGGGACTCCTCCTCGCTGACCCTGTTCAGCGACCCCGAGGGTGACGACTACCTGCAGGCGCGCAAGGGCCCCTTCGGCAACCCCATGCCGCTACCCGAACCGTTCGGCTTCGAGCTCGACACCTCCGAGTTCCTCTGACCCCGCCGGGTCGGGCGGCCCGCCCGGGCCCGGTAGCATGGTGCCCACGGCAGACGAGCCGGGCGGGCGGCCGCGTGAGTGCCTCAGGGCGCTCCCGAGGAACGTCCGGGCTCCACAGGGCAGGGTGGTGGCTAACGGCCACCCGGGGTGACCCGCGGGACAGTGCCACAGAAAGCAGACCGCCGGGGACCTCGGTCCTCGGTAAGGGTGAAACGGTGGTGTAAGAGACCACCAGTGCCCAGGGTGACCTGGGCAGCTAGGTAAACCCCACCTGGAGCAAGGTCAAGAGGGGCATCCTCCGCGAGGAGGGCGCCCTGCGCGGACGATCGAGGGCGGCCCGCCCGATGTCCGCGGGTAGACCGCTGGAGGCCGGTGGCAACGCCGGTCGTAGATGGATGGCCGTCGCCGACGGGACCGCGAGGCCCCGTCGGAACAGAACCCGGCGTACAGCCCGACTCGTCTGCCCCCGGGCTTCCGCCGGATCGGGTGAAGACTCCGTCAGCGCCGTCCGCATCGCCTGATCGGTGACATGCACATGGGATTAGATGGGTGCATGTCTTCCACCAGCAACAAGCAGTCGCAGGCCTTAGAGCCGCGTGTCCTGCTCGCCGCTTCCGTCACCGTCTTCCTGTGGGCCTCCGCCTTCGTGTCGATCCGCGCGTGCGCCGACTACTTCTCCCCCGGGGCGCTGGCCCTGGGCAGGCTCCTGTCGGGTGCCGTCGTCCTGGTGTGCGTCCTCCTGGCCACCAGGGGAGGGCTGCCGTCGCGCAAGGCCTGGCCGGGCATCGCGTGTTCGGGCGTGCTCTGGTTCGGCGGCTACATGGTGCTGCTGAACTGGGGCGAGCAACTGGTCGACGCCGGGACCGCGGCGATGGTGGTCAACATCGGGCCGCTCGTCATCGCGCTGCTCGGCGGCTGGCTGCTCAAGGAGGGGTTCCCGCCGATGCTGCTGGCGGGGATGGCCGTGTCGTTCGCCGGCGCGGTGGTGGTCGGTCTCTCCATGTCGGGGGAGGGGAAGTCCTCGACCCTGGGCGTGCTGCTCTGCCTGCTGGCGGCCCTCGCCTACGGCGGCGGTGTGGTGTCCCAGAAGCCGGCGTTGAAGCACGCCACCCCCATGCAGGTCACCACCTTCGGCTGTCTGATCGGCGCGGTCGTCTGCCTGCCGTTCGCCGGCCAGTTGCTGGGGGACCTGGCCACGGCGCCCGCCACGGCCACCCTGAACATGGTCTACCTGGGGGTCTTCCCGACGGCGCTGGCCTTCAGCACCTGGGCCTACGCGCTGTCGCGGATCAGCGCGGGCTCGCTGGGGGCCACCACCTACGCGGTGCCCGCGGTCGTGGTGCTGATCTCGTGGATCGCCCTGGACGAGGTGCCCGGCTGGCTCACCCTGCTCGGCGGCGCGGTGTGCCTGGCGGGTGTGGCCGTCTCCCGGATGCGACGACCCGCGGGACGGGCCCCGGCCGCGGCGGCCGCGGCGACGCCGGAGGTGGCGGGCGAAGCGGGCGCCGAAGGCACGGAACCGGACGGGGTGCGCACCGACTCCGGGCGCTGACCCGTCCCGAAGCACACCGACCCTGAGCACACCGACCCTGAAGTACACCGGCCCGAAGTACACCGGTCCGCAGTACACCGAAGGCGCGTCCCGGAGAACGTTCCGGGACGCGCCTTCCGCGTGCGCGCGCAGACCGCCGGGCGGCGGAGTCAGACGACGATCTCGGTCTCGTTGCGGCCCAGCAGATAGCCGAGCTGGACCCGGGTGTCCGCCCCCAGTTGCTGTTTCAGCGCGGCGATGTGGCCCTGCAGGGACCGCTCGCTGATGCCCAGGCGGCGGGCGATGCGCTTGTCGGAGTAGCCGGCCACGAGCAGACTGCTGATCGAGTCGCGCAGCGACGGGATGACCTCCCTCGCGGCCACGGAGGCGTGCAGCGGGACGAAGGGGAACTCCTTGGCCCGGTCCCAGGAGCGCTCGAAGGTGTCCCTCAGGAACCGCACAATCGCGGTTTCCCGAATGGCGAGACCCGTGGTGCGGCTCTCGTTCGCCGAAATGAATGCCACGGCGTCGTCGACGATGATCAGGCGGTCGAAGAATTCGGCGAGAGTTCGCACGCGCACCCCGAACTCCGTCACCGCCCTGACGTATTGCTTGGTCGTTTCGTCGAAACGGGTCGTGTGCTGATACAGGGTCCGCATGGAGACGCCCGCCTCGATGTGCCTGCGGACCGACTCCAGCGCCTTGTCCAGGACCGGTCCGGGGCGCGGACCGTCCGGCTGAGCAGTGAGGATCTCCCTGCGGGCGCCCGCCAGGGCCGCCCCGATCGCCTCGTTGATGGCGTCCAGCCCGTGCAGGTACGCGATCGCGGGCACGGCCTGGGCGGGTTCCGGAGGGGGCGGCGGCGTCACCGGATCGGCGGCGGGCCTCGCCTCGGCAAGCCGGGACAGAACGCTCAACTGCTCCGCGATGGACCGCACCGCGGTCTCAAGGTCCTCCCGGCCGGCGGACGGGTCGGGATCGCTCTGTGCCGATAAGTCCCTGTCTGCGCCTTCCGTCACGTCGCGCTCCTCTCGCGGGGTGCCCGGATTGCCTGTCTTCTCATGGTTTGGATGCCTCGGGTTCCAGCAGTGCGGATACCTGAGTCATCTTAGGGCTCCGATTCCTTGCCGCGGCAAGGAAGAGTGATCCGTGCGGGATCGGAGCGGACCTGGAGCAGCCGATTCCGTAATCGATTCGCATTCGCGTCGCCCTCGTCGGCCTTTATTCGTTCGGCTTTCCAAAAGAGAGGATCGGACTGTCATGCCCGAAAACAAGAGCGCCTTCCGGACACAGTCGAGCCGCACGTCCAGCACCCGCACGCCCGCCGCCCGCACTTTCACGGTGCGCAGAACCCTCGCCGCGGCCGCCCTGCTCGCCGCGTCGGTCTTCGCCGCGGTCACCCCGGCGCTCTCCACGGTCCTGGCCGACGGCGAGCCCCTCGGGGACGTCGGCTGGAACCGGAAGGGCGCCGTGACGGCCGGCTCCCTCGACGACGTCGGCTGGAACGGCCCCACCCCGCTCCCCACCCCCGTCCCCTCCCCCTGAGCACTCCCCCTCCCCGTCACGAGAGAGCGAAGGACACACCCCGCGATGAGCACCTCCCCCTGGTTCGTGACCCGACCGGACGCCGCCCCCCGGCCGGCCGTGCGCGTCTACTGCTTCCCCCACGCGGGCGGCAACGCGAAGTCCTTCCTCGGGTGGCAGGCCGACCTGGCGGGCGAGGCCGAGATCGTCGGCGTCTGCCACCCCGGCCGCGGGCACCGCTTCCGCGAGGCCCCGCTCGAGCGGGTGCCGGACCTCGCCGACGGCGCGGCCGAGGCCATCGCCGGCACCGACCGCCCCTTCCTCCTCTTCGGTCACAGCTTCGGCGCCGTCCTCGCCTTCGAGGTGGCCCGGCGCCTGGGACCGTCGGCGGACCTCCGCCACCTCGTCGCCTCCGGCTGCTCCGCCCCGGCCCTGCTGCCGACCCGGCGCGTGGTGGAGACCGCGCGGCTGGACGGCCCCGCCTTCACGGAGGCGGTCGGCTTCTTCGGCGGACTGCCCCCCGAGGTCGTCGCCGACGAGGCGCTGCAGGAACTGCTGCTGCCCCACCTGCGCTCCGACTTCCGGACGGTCGCCGGCTACACGTACCGGCCGTCGGCCCCCCTCGACGTCCCGGTGACCCTGATCAACGGATCGGACGATCCGCACGTCGACGCCGCCGCCCTCGAGCCCTGGGCGCGGGAGAGCGTCCACCCCCCGGTGCTGCACCAGGTGCCCGGCGGCCACTTCTACTTCGAGGACGCGCCCGGCCTCGTCACCGACGTCCTGCGTCCACTCGTCCGGGCGGTTGATCAGGGATCGGCCCACCGCGGGGAGCATGTGGAGGTTGTCTGAACCCCGCACGCCACCCGTACCGGCGCGAACAGCGCAGAGAGGACCCGCCGTGAACCCGGCCTCCACCGACCAGCACCGACGAGCCGTCGCCTTCCGCCGACTCCACGAAGCGGACGTGCCGTTCGTCGTCCCCAACCCGTGGGACGCGGGCACCGCGCGCATCCTGGGCGCCCTCGGATTCTCCGCGCTCGCCACCACCGGCGCCGGGCTCGCCTACAGCAGGGGAGTGCCGGACGGCGAGGGACGGCTCGGCCGGGAGGAGATCCTGGAGAACGCCAGGTGCATCGTCGGGGCGACCCCGCTGCCGGTCACCGCCGACCTGGAGAGCGGCTTCGGCGACACCCCGCAGGAGGTGGCCGAGACCGTCCGCCGGGCCGCCGGGGCAGGGCTGGTCGGCGGCTCCGTCGAGGACTCCACGGGCCGGCCGGGCGACCCCGTCAGGCCACTGGAGGAGGCGGTCGAACGGGTCGCCGCGGCGGTGGAGGCCGCCCGGGGCCTCGACTTCCCCTTCACCGTCACCGCCAGGGCGGAGAACTTCTTCCAGGGCAGGCCCGACCTGCCGGACACCGTCCGCCGGCTGCAGGCCTACCAGGAGGCCGGCGCGGACGTCCTCTACGCCCCCGGGCTCCCGGACGCCGGCGCGATCCGCACCGTCTGCTCCGAGGTGGACCGGCCCGTCAACGTGCTGCTGGGGGCGCCCGCGCTGGCGCTGACCGTCGAGGAGCTGGGCGCGCTGGGAGTCCGCCGCATCAGCGTCGGCTCCGCCATGGCCCGGGCCGCGCTCGGCGCGCTGGTCCGTGCCGCGCAGGAGATCCGGACCCACGGTTCCTTCACCTTCGGAGCCGACGCACTGCCGTACGCCGAGGTCAACACGATGATGGCGGCCGAGCTCCCGCCCGGCCCACAGGAGGACCGAACGCCGTGAGCACGCGCATCCCGAACACCCGAAACCAGAGCACCCGGGACCAGGCCCTCCGGGACCAGGGCCCCCGAAACCCGAGCACCCGGGACCGGAGCGGGCGGACCCCGAGCGGTCGAACCCCGGGCGCCCCGCCCGACGGCGGACCCGCCGGCCACGGCACGCCGTCCGGCGGAGCCCCGGCCGGCGGCTCCCCGGCCGGGAGCACCGCACCCGCCGGCGCCCCCGATGCCGGACGCCGGGGCGCGACCGCCTCCTCGCACCTGTCCGGCCCCGCCTACGTCCTGGGCGAGAAGGAGCTCGACCACACCGTGGTGGAGGACCTCGTCGAGCGGGCCCGCGAGTTCGGCATGCCGCCCCAGGCCGCACTGTGGGGGTGGGGCACGGTGCGGCGGACCGCCGAGACCCTGCAGAGCCTCGCGGTACGCGCCGGCCTCACGACCCTGCGCACGAGCGGGACGGACCCGTCGGACGTCGACTGCCTGGTGCTGTGCTCCACCCGCTTCCCGGGCGGTCCGCGCACCCACGGCCGGTTCGTCCAGGAGGTCCTGGACGGTCTCGGACTGGAGAACGCCGCGTTCACCGGCGTCACGCTCAACCGGTGCACCAACCTGCTGGCCGGCCTGCGCCTGGCCCAGGCGCTGGTGACCTCCGGCCAGCACCGCAAGGTGCTGGTGGTCACCACCGACCGGGTGACGGACGAGTCGCGGCGCCTGGAGAAGTTCGCCCTCTTCAGCGACGGGGCGGCCTCCGCCCTGGTGAGCGCCGAGCCGCTGGGGCCGGACGCCTACGAGATCGTCGCCGGCGCCTCGGCCCAGGACCGCAGCGAGCTGGAGTGGACCAACGAGGTCAGCCCGGTGCTCTCCCGCACGGTCAACGAACGGATCCTGCACGCCGCCGAGATGAAGATCGGCGACATCGACGCGGTCCTGCACCTGAACCTCTTCAAGCCGCTCGTAGTCCTGAAGGAGCGGCAGGCCGGGTTCACCAAGGACCAGCTCTGGCTGGACAACATACCGAGGTTCGGCCACTGCTTCGCCGCCGATCCGCTCATCAACCTCGTCGACCGGGCGCAGAACGGCCAGGTCAAGGACGGCGGGAGCTACCTGCTCGCGGCGAGCGTGCCCGGCGTCCGGATCGGACTCCTGCTGCGCAGGCGGCCGGCCGCCACGGCGCCCGGCCTCCAGGAACACCACACCCAGGGGACCGCCGGGCCCACGGCCCCGCGACCCGCCACCCAGGCAGACGAGACCGGGGAGTCACGATGAACGCCAGCACCGCATTCGCCCTGCCCGACGCCATGACGTCGCTGCCCCGGGGCCCCCGCCACTTCGGGCCGAGGGCCGCCGAGGAGGCCGCGGAGATCGTCGCCGGCCCGCCCCGGGCGCTCTTCGGCCGGCTGCTCACCGACCAGGAGAGCGAGACCACCCTGCTGGTCGCCCTCCAGGTGGTGGAGTCCTTCCTCGCCTCCGCCCGGCTGCCCGCGCAGCCGCCCCTCGACGCGGCCGACGTCGCGGCCTGGACGGCCGGCGTGCGGCGGGAGATCGAACCCGCCGTGCGCGCCCTGCGGGACAGGCCGCGGGAGACCCGCGAGCTGGTCCTGCGGCAGCGCGCCCCGCTCACCCTGCTCGGGGCCTGCTGGCTCGACACCGTCTCCCAGGCTGCCACCCAGCCCTCGGTCGTGGTCAACCGGCTCTTCGGACACCACTGGCTCCTGCAGGGCGAGGGAGAGTTCGAGCGCGGGCAGCTCGCCCGCCGCCGGCGCTCCCTGGCCGAGCAGCGGGTCCACGTGCCGGCGGTCGAGTCCGCCGACTTCCTCCGGCAGACCGAGGCCCGGCCGCTGACCGCCCTGACCGCCGCCTTCCACCTCGCCCTCTCCCGCCTCCCCTCCTCCTTCCTCCCCGAAGTGGTCGGCGTGCACTACGCGACGGCCGCGCTCGGCACCGACTCCCTGCTCCTGGGGGACGAGCCCCTGCTGGCGGAGGAGGACGTCCGGCCGCTGGTGGAGGAGTACCTGCTGTTCGCCGGGAAGTCGCCCACCGGTGAGGACGACCGTGCCCGGATGCTCCGCGCCGTCGCCCTGGTCCTCGACCTCGAGCGCGAACACGTGGCGACACTGACCGAACTCGCCGACCGGCACGACGGACTCTCCCTGGAGGGGAGGGTGGCCCGCATCGTGGAGCGGCACGCCGCGTTCGCCGGCCGGCAGCACCGCGGCGTGCGGGTGGGGGACCGGCGGCTGGCGGACTGGCTCGGCGACCCGGACCTCGACCTGCGCGAGTTCGTCGCCCGCTTCCGCGAGTCCCGGCAGATGAGGACCGACGCCGACGGGAACTGCCGCTTCCTGAAGTCGATCAAGTTCGGAGGCCCGATGTTCGGGATCTTCGACGAGCGTGAGGCCGCCGTCTTCACCGAGTGGAGCAGGGCCATCGCCGCCGGGGAGAGCCCCGACCTGGACTTCGAGCCCGACACGGCGGGCGACGCCCGGTTCGAGGAGCGGGCCGCGGCGCTGCGCGCACACCGGCCGGCGGAGCTGGTGCTGGAGGACGCCCCGGCCGGACTCGACGACCGCCACCTGCTGCACCGCGTCGTCAACGTCGAGCAGTACCCGCACATCCTGCCGGTGGCCCGGAAGCTGGCCGAGGCCGGACTGCGGGACGCCGAGATCCTCTTCCGGTACGGAGGCGGCGGGAAGCTGACCGACGCCTCGTACTTCGACTACACGCCCGAGGCGCTCATGGAGCGCGTCGACCGCATCTACTGGGACAAGCTGGTCGACCCCTACCGGCCGCTCACCGAGATCCCCGACCGCGACGAGGTCGTCTTCCAGCAGACCACCTACGCCCTCGGCAGCCTCATCGACGGCGCCTGGGCCCACCGCATCGGCAACCTCGGGCGCAACGACCGGCGGAGCGACGCGATGCTCTTCTCCATCTACGCCGACGAGATGGGCCGCGGCGACCTGGCCAAGAACCACATCACCCTGATCCACCAGGTGCTGGCCAGCATGGACATCCACCTCCCGCACATCCGCCAGCCCGAGTTCCTGGACCAGGGCGACCTGCCCGACCACCTCTACGGCTTCTCGCTCCACCAGCTGTCCCTGTCGCTGTTCCCGGACAGCCTCTACAACGAGATCCTCGGCTACAACCTGGGCATCGAGATGTTCGGTCTCGGCGAGATGCGGCTGCACGAGATACAGAAACTGCGCCGCCACAACTTCGACGTCTCCTACGAGGAGGCGCACCTGTCGATCGACAACTTCTCCGCCGGCCACGCCCGCCAGTCCGCGGACATCGTCGTCTCCTTCCTGGAGGACGTGCGGCGCCGCTCCGGCGAGGAGGCCGTCCAGCGCGAGTGGCGCCGGGTGTGGCGCGGCTACGCCTCCTTCGCCTACTTCGTCGAGCACCACCTGGTCCGGCAGGCGCTGGAGCAGGAGCAGGAGCTGGAGCAGGAGCGGGAGGCCGGCGCGGCCGGACCCCTGCCGCAGGACGAGGCCGACCTCCTCATCTGACCCGCCGCGCCGGCCACGGGGCCGGCCGCCCCGACCGACCGCTCCCGAACCGACCACCGGAGAAGGACCAGGATCATGGAACCAGCCACCAGCTTCGACCCGGAAGTCCTCGCGCTTCCCTTCTACGACGACAGCCACCGCGACCTCGCCCGGGCCGTCGGCGTCTGGTGCGACGACAACGCCCCGCTGTGGCGCGGGATCCGGGAGGAGGACCCGGACAAGGCGGGGCTGACGCTGGTGCGCCGGCTCGGCGAGGCCGGCTGGCTCTCCTTCCTCGACCCCGCCGCCGGCCAGGCGCACCCCGGGGACCACCGCGCCCTCTGCCTGACGCGCGAGGCCCTCGCCTACGCCGAGGACCTGGCCGACTTCGCCTTCTCCATCCAGGCGCTGTCCGCCACCCCGGTGATCCGCTTCGGCAGCGACGCGCAGAAGGAGGCGTACCTGCCCCGGATGGCCTCCGGGGAACTGGTCGGAGCCTTCGCCGTCTCCGAGGAACAGGCCGGAAGCGACGTGGCGGCCGTGGAACTGCGCGCCGAACGCGACGAGGACGGCGGCTACGTCCTCGACGGGCGCAAGGCGTGGATCGCCAACGGCACGATCGCCGACGTCTTCGTGGTCGTGGCGCGCACCGGCGGCGCGCCCGGCGCGCTCGGGCTGACCACCTTCCTGGTCCCGCGGTCCACGCCCGGGCTGGAGGTGCTGCCCCTGGAGCCGCTCGCCCCGAGATCGTTCGCCCACCTCTCGTTCACCGGCTGCCGGGTGCCCGCGGACGCCGTGCTGGGCAGGCCGGGGCGGGGATTCGTCGTCGCCATGGACCTGCTGGAGCGGTTCCGGATGACCGTGGGGGCGGCGGCGCTCGGCTTCGCCCGGCGGGCGGCCGACACCGCGCTGGCGCGGGCCCGGACCCGCCGGGTGGCCGGCGGGCTCCTCGCCGACCAGCAGCTGACGAAGGCCGTCCTGGCGGACATGGAGGTCTCGCTCGACGCGGCCGCGCTGCTGGTGGCCCGCGCCGCCTGGGAGGCCGACCGCGGCAACCGCCGCTTCGCCCACCACTCCAACATCGCCAAGCTCCACGCGACCGAGGAGGCCCAGCGCGTCGTCGACTCCGCGGTGCAGCTGCTGGGGGCGTCCGGGCTGGTCCGGGACAGCGTCACCGAGCGCCTGTACCGGCAGGTCCGCTCCCTGCGGGTCTACGAGGGGACCTCCGAGGTCCTGCGGCTGTCCATAGCCGGAGCGCTCGACACGCGCCGGGCGGACCGCGCCGCCGCGGACCTCACCGCCTGACGGCGGGCCCGCCGCCGGGGCCGGCGGCCCACCTGGCACCGCCGCCACACGGTCCGAGCCACCCCCGGCCACCCCGGTACCGCCCGTGGCCCCCGCCCGCACGGGTGGAGCCGATCCCCCCGCCCTCCGATCCCCCCCCGCCTTCCGAGCACGGTCCGCCCAGACGGGTTGATCCCCGCCCTCCGAGCCCCATCCGCCCTGACGGGTCGAGCACCCCGCCCATGACCCGCACCTCACCCGCCCAGGCGGGCGGAGCGGATCCGCCCTGTGTCCGAACTCGCCGCCCGGCCGGGCCCGTTCGCCCCGTCCGCCCCCGCTGCCCATCCGCCCGGGCGGTCCCGTCGATCCGCCCGTCGATCGCGCCGTCCGCGCCGAACCGCCGTACCACCGACCGCGCCGTGTGCTCGCCGCCACCGCGCCGCCGACCGAGGAGAACCCCGGTGACCACCCCCGTCGAAGCCGTCCGGATGCCCGACCCCTACCCCTACTACGCCGCCCTGGTGGCCGAACGCCCGCTGGCGTACGACGAGAGAGCCGGCGCGTGGGTGGCGTGCGACGCCACCGCGGTGGGCGCGGTGCTGCGGGCCGGGCAGCTGAGGGTGCGCCCGCCCGAGGAGCCCGTCCCGGCCGGCATCCGCGGCACCGCGGCCGGCGAGGTCTTCGGCGACCTGGTGCGGATGACCGACGGCGAGCTCCAGCGCCGCCTGAAGCAGGTGGTGACGCAGGCGCTCGGCGCGGTGGACGCGCAGGAGGCCGCACGGTCCGCCGCCGGGCACGCCCGGGCCCGCATCGCCGAGGGCTTCGACCGGAACCTGCTGGAGGACCTGATGTTCTCCGTGCCGGCCCGCACGGTCGCGTCCCTGTGCGGCCTCGACCAGGGCCGCGGCGCGGAGGCCGCCCGGCTCGTCGGGGACTTCGTCCAGTGCATCCCGGCCTCCGCGACGCCGCCGCAGCAGGCCGCCGCGGCCACAGCCGCCGCCCGGCTCCAGGACCTCCTGGGCCCCGCCCTGGAGAAGGAGGAGGGCGGACTCCTCGCCGCCCTGGTGGCCGCGGCCCGCAGCCACTCCTGGACCGGGACCGCCCCGCTGCTGGCCAACGCCGTCGGCTTCCTGTCCCAGACCTACGACGCCACGGCCGGACTGATCGGGAACACCCTGCTCGCCCTCGCCCGGGGCGAGCGGATGCCGGCCGGCCCGGACGGCGCGGACGCCTTCGTCACCGAGGTCGCACGGCACGACGCCCCCATCCAGAACACCCGCCGCTTCGCCGCGGCCCCCTTCCGGCACGGCGACGCCGAGATCCTCCCCGGCCAGCAGGTCCTGGTGGTCCTGGCCGCCGCCAACCGTGACCCCGCCGCCAATCCCGACCCCGCGCGCTTCCGGCCCGACCGGACCGACCCGGTGGTGCTGACCTTCGGCGCCGGAGCCCACGCCTGCCCCGGCCGGACCCTGGCCGTCGCCGTCACCCGGGCGGTCGTCCGGGAGCTCCTGGACGCCGGCTTCGACCCGGCCGCGCTGCCCGCCGAACCCGCCTACCGCCCGCTGGCCAACGCCCGCATCCCCGTCCTGTGACCACCGCCCGCCCCTCGCACGTCACCGCCGAGAGAGAAGGTTCCGCGACCATGCCGGAGACCCCGCACCTGTGGATGCGGCACGAGACCCGCCGCAGCGAACGACGCGCCCCGCTGGTCCCCGAGGACGCCGCACGACTGGTCCGCCAGGGCGTCGCCATCACCGTCGAGGAGTCCGACCGGCGGGTCTTCCCCCTCGAGGAGTACGCCGCCGCCGGCTGCCGCACCGTCCCCGCCGGGAGCTGGACCGACGCCCCGGGCGACGCCTACGTCCTGGGCCTCAAGGAACTCCCCGCCGAACCGGCCCGCCTGGAGCACCGCCACATCTACTTCGGCCACGCCTACAAGGGCCAGGACGGCGCGGGCGAGCTGCTGGACAGGTTCGCCGCCGGCGGGGGCGCGCTGCTCGACCTGGAGTACCTGGTGGACGAGGACGGCCGCCGTCTCGCGGCCTTCGGCTACTGGGCCGGCTACGTCGGCGCGGCACTCGCCCTGCTGCACCGCCGGGGCATGCTCAAGCCGCCGCTGCGGCCGCTCGCCAAGGAGGAACTGGACGCCCTGCTGCGCGAGGGCGCGGACCAGGACTGCCGCGCCCTGGTGATCGGGGCGCTCGGCCGCTGCGGCCGGGGCGCCTGCGACGCGCTGGCGGCCGGCGGGGTGGAGGCCACCCGGTGGGACGTCGAGGAGACCCGCGACCTGGACCGCCGGGCGCTGCTCGGCCACGACCTCCTGGTGAACACCGTGCTCACCACCCGCCCGGTGCCCCCGTTCCTGCGCCGCGAGGACCTGGACACGCCGGGACGCCGGCTGTCCCTGGTCTCCGACGTCACCTGCGACGTGACCTCGCAGTGCAACGTCCTGCCCGTCTACGACCAGGTCACCGACTGGGACGCCCCGGTGCGCCCGCTGGCCTGCGACGGCCCGCCGGCCGAGGTCATCGCCATCGACAACCTGCCGTCGCTCCTGCCCGCCGAGAGCAGCCGCGCCTTCTCGGCGGAGCTGGCCCCCCAGCTCGCCCTGCTCGGCGGGGCCGGACCGGCGTGGCGGCGCGCACTGCGCTCGTTCGAGACCGCCGCCGCCGACAACGAGAGGGAGAGCCATGTCCACTGACCCCATACCGGAGACCGAACGCGCGCAGGAGTCCCCACGGACGGCGGCGCCCGCGAGCGGCGTCGTCCACTGGATCGGCACCGGGCTGTCCACCGGACCCACCGGACTGCGGCTGGTCTGCGACCGGGCCGCCCGGGTGGTGCTGTGGGACAGGACCGCCGAGCGGGCCGCCGCCCGCCTCGCCGCCCTGGGCCTCGCCGGCCGCGCCGAGACCCGCTCCCTCACCGACGAGGCGCTCGCCGCCGCGCTGGGCCCCGGGGACGTCGTCGTGTCGATGCTGCCCGCGGGCGAGCACCCGCGGCTGCTGCGGATCGCCCTGGCCGGCCGCGCCCACTTCGCCTGCACCAGCTACGTGTCGGACGAACTGGCCCGCCTGGCCGACGAGGCGCGCGGCCGGGGCCTGGTGGTGCTCACCGAGGCCGGCATCGACCCGGGCGTGGACCACCTGATGGCCCACCGGCTGGTGGAGCTCGCCCGCGAGGCGGTCGGCGACACCGCGGAGACGGCCGACCTCGTCTCCTACTGCGGCGGAGTCCCCGCCGTCCCCAACGCCTTCCGCTACCGCTTCAGCTGGGCGCCGTACGGGGTGCTCGCGGCGCTGGGCACGCCCGCCCGCCACGTGCACGGCGGCGAGGTCCGCACCGTCGAGCGGCCCTGGGAGGCCACCCGCGTCCACCGGCTGGGCGGGGAGGAGTTCGAGGTCTACCCCAACCGCGACAGCGTGCCCTTCGTCGCCCAGTACGGGATACCCGAGGGCTGGCGGCTGCGCACCTTCGTCCGCGGCACCCTGCGCAACGCCGGCTGGCACGACGCCTGGCAGGACGTCTTCGCCACCGTGAGCGGCGGCGACGAGCGGCGCGTCCGGGACCTGGCCGCCGAGCTGGCCGCCCGTCACCCCACCACCGCCACCGACCGCGACCGGGTGGTGCTCTCCGTGGCGCTGGACGTACGGGCCGCCTCGGGCGCCCGCTGGCAGGGCTCCTACCTGCTGGACGTCACCGGCGAGGCGGACGAGAGCGCGATGGCCCGGTGCGTCTCGCTGCCCCTGGCGTTCGGGGTGACCCGGCTGCTGGACGGGGCGCTGCGGGCCGGAGTCAACCGGCCCGCCCCGCCCGAGGACGCCGCCTCCTGGCTGGACTCCCTGGCGGCGGCAGGCCTGCCCGCCGTCTTCCACGAAACCGCTCCCCACCTCGCCGACATGGAAGGAACCCCGGCATGAACAACACCACCGAACGGCCCGAGGCGTTCGTCCTCACCGGGGCCTTCTGGGTCGTCTGCCGCAACACCCGCTACCTGCAGGAGCTCGCCGACCGCGGACTCAAGGTGCTGCTGATCACCCCCGAGAGCTACCGCGAGCACGCCGGGCGCTGCATGGCCGACCCGGACCACCCCGCGTCCCTCGTCGACGAGGTGGCCTTCGTCGACGGGTCCCTGGACCAGGAGGGCTCGTTCACCGCGGGCTTCGTGGCGCGGGCCCGCGACTGGAGCCGCCGGTACACGATCGTCGGCGCGTACGCCGTGGGCGAGACGCTGGTGGAGCCGACCGGACTGCTCGGCGACGTCCTGGGCCTGCGCGGTCCCGGACTGCGGGCCACCAAGGTGTGCCGCAGCAAGTACCTCCAGCGCTGGTACCTGGAGGAGTTCTCCCCCGCCTCCACGGTGGTGCCGCCGGGCGAGCGGGCCGCGCTGGACGCGGACGCCCTGGAGTACCCCGTGGTGGCCAAGCCGGCGACCCGCCACTCGAGTTCCGGCGTGGTCACCGTGGCCGACGCCGCCGCGCTGCGCGCGGTGGTCGCCGCCTACCCCGCCCACGAGACGGTCCTCGTCGAGCAGAAGTCCACGGGCCAGGAGTACTCCGTGGAGAGCCTGGTCCAGGACGGCAAGGTGATCTTCGCGGCGGTCACCCGGAAGGAGACCACCGAATCGGCCGCCCGGACCTTCGTCGAACTCTCCCACTCCGTCCCCGGGGTCCGCCCCGGCCAGGACCAGGAACTGCTGGACGCCAACCGGGCGATGCTGGAGGCGCTGGACTTCCGCGACGGCATCGCCCACGCCGAGTGGCGGCTGGCGCCGGGCGGCCGGCCCCACCTGATGGAGGTCGCCGCGCGCACCCCCGGCGACGGCCTGCTGGCCCTCTACCAGCTCGCCACCGGGGCCCCGCTGGAGCCGGAGATCGTCAGGATCGCGCTGGGGGAGACGGCCTCGTACCCGCAGCCGCGCCGGTGGGCCCGGCAGATCTACCTGGAGCACGAGGAGGGCGTCCTGGAGGACGTCCACGTCGACTGGCCCGGGGTGAGCGCCACATGGGTCGGTGACGGCGGCACGTGGCCCGAGGCGGAGGCCGGCCCGGTGGACGCGCCGCCCACCCTGCGCGCGGTCCTCGTCCTCAAGGACCGGGACGCCCGGCTGGGGCCGCTGGAGAGCTCCGAGGACCGCGCGGTGACCTTCCTCATCGACGCGCCGACCCCCGAGCAGCTCGACGCGCTGGAGGAGCGGGTGCGTGCCGCGGTGCGCCTGACGGTACGTGAGGAGGCCGGGGATGTCGTCCGACCGGCGGCTTGACGCGGACAGCGGCCTGGAGAAGGCCCCGGCCACGGTCCTGGGCACCCTGCGGGAGGCTCCGCTCGCGGTGAGGACCGTGCTGGCCGGCGTGCTGGTCAACCGGCTCAGCGGATTCCTCAACATCTTCCTCGTCCTGTTCCTGACCGCGGAGGGCCACTCGCCCGGCGACGCGGTGACGGCGCTCGGCTTCTACGGCGCGGGAGCCGTCCTCGGATCGCTCGTGGGCGGGACGGCGGTCGACCGGCTGGGGGTGCGCGCGGCGACCGTGGTGTCCATGGCCGGGACCGCCTTCCTGACGGCGTCCCTGCTCCACCTGCCCGGTCTGCCCCTGCTGCTGGCGGCGGTCGCGCTCGCCGGTCTGTCCGCCCAGCTCTTCCGGCCCGCCTCGGCGACCCTGCTCTCCGAGCTGACGCCGCCCGACCGCCACGTGATGATCTTCGCGATGTACCGGTTCGGGCTGAACGTCGGCGCGACCGCCGCCCCGCTGGTCGGCTACGGCCTCTACCACGCCGGCGGACAGGGGTACGTCCTGCTCTTCTGGGGGGAGGCGCTGATCGCGCTGCTGTACGCCGCGGCCGCGTGGGCCACCCTGCCCGCCCGGGCCGGGCGGACGGACCGGGGCGGGCGCACACCCGACGGAGGCGAGGGGCCCGGGCGCGGCAGCTACGCGGCCGTGCTCCGCGACCGGCGGTTCCTGCTCTACCTGGTCGCCGCCTTCTGCCACGCGGCCGTCTACGTCCAGTACACCTCGACCCTGCCGCTCTACATGCAGGACGTGGGCATGGCGATGTTCTGGTACACC
Organism: Streptomyces fragilis; assembly: GCF_003112515.1. Taxonomy (GTDB): domain Bacteria; phylum Actinomycetota; class Actinomycetes; order Streptomycetales; family Streptomycetaceae; genus Streptomyces; species Streptomyces fragilis. The sequence continues at coordinate 96,367 of NZ_BEVZ01000003.1, forward strand.
TTCGCCGTCGCCCTCAACGGCTTCGTGGTCGTCGCCTTCGAGCTCCTGGTCACGAAGTACGCGCAGACCTGGCCGCTGAAGGTCACCATCGGCCTGGGCTTCGCGGTGGTCGGTGCGGGCGTCGCGCTGTACGGGCTGCCGATCGGGCCGGCCGCCGTGGTCATCGGCACGCTGGTCTGGTCCCTCGGCGAGATCATCGGCGGCCCCTCGGTGTTCGCCTACCCGGCGGGCGCGGGCCCCGCGCACCTGAGGTCGCGCTACATCGGCGGCTTCCACTTCATGTTCGGCCTGGGCACCGCGCTCGGCCCGGTCATCGGCGGCTGGCTGCTGCTGAGGCTGGACGGCGGGTCCCTCTGGCCGGTCGTCGCCCTGGGATCCCTGGCCGCCACCGTCTGCGGACTGGCCGCCGTCCGCCGCCCCGCCGTGGCGCGGGAGACGGTCAAGGAGACGGCGCAGGCGCCGGCCGCGGTGGGCTGACGCCGCCGGCCGGGCACCGGTCGCCGCGCGGCGACCGGGCCGGCCACCCCGCCACCACCGCACCCCACCACACCACCTCACCACCTCACCCGTCACCGCCGGGCCACCGGGCCGGCGGGCCCGGCGGCGGCCCCGGCCTGCCCTCGTACCGGGCCCGCCGCCCCCGCTCCGCCAACTCCCGGCTCACCGGACCCGGCTCGTCGACATCCGCCGCACCACCCCCGGTTCATCACCGCATCCGTATCGAAGGAGAGGCTCGACCATGGGGCAAGACAAGAGCGCGACAGGCCCGGCGCACTACCGCTGCGTGGGGGTCGGGGTAGGACCCGCGAACCTCAGCCTGGCGTCCCTGCTGCACGAACTCCCGGACATGCCGAACCTGTTCCTGGACCGCAGGGCGGCGTTCGGCTGGCACGACGACCAGCAGATACCCGGAACCACCCTCCAGGTGTCCATGTTCAAGGACCTGGTGAGTCTGGCGGACCCCCGGTCCCCGTTCTCGTTCATGGCCTACCTGCACGAGCAGGGGCGCGTGTACCACTTCCTCAACGCGCAGTTCGACGAGATCCCGCGCCGCGAGTGGCGCAACTACCTGGCCTGGGCCAGCTCCCGCAACCCCAACGTCCGCTTCGGCGAGGCGGTCCAGGAGGTCGACTTCCAGGACGGGCGGTTCGTCGTGCGCACCGACCGCGCGGAGGTGACCGCGGACAACGTGGTCGTCGGCGTCGGCAGCAGGTCCTGGGTCCCCGAGCCGGCCCGCCCGCACCTGGGCCCCACGCAGTTCCACGTCAACGAGTTCCTCACCTGGGCGCGTGACCTGGGCGGGAAGCGGGTCGTGGTGGTGGGCGGCGGGCAGTCCGGGGCGGAGGCCGTCAGCAACCTGATCTCCCGGTCCGGGGCCGAGCTGCCCCGCCGGGTCTCGTGGATCTCCCGGCGCAGGAACTACTTCCCGATCGACGACACGCCGTTCACCAACGACTACTACATGCCGGACTACGCCGACCACTTCTACCGGCTGCAGCAGGAGACCCGGCTCAAGCTCAACGTCGAGCACATCCTCACCAGCGACGGCATCTCCGGGTCGACGCTGCGGGAGATCTACCAGCGCATCTACGTCCACCGCTTCATCGACGGCCGGCAGGACCTGATCGGGCTGCACCCCAACCGGGAGGTCACCGAGGTCAACCGCGCCCCCGGCGGCGGCTGGGACCTCACCGTCCGGCACGCCGACGAGCCCGGCGCGGCCGACCACTTCGAGGCCGACGTGGTCGTCTGGGCCACCGGCTTCAAGCCGGCCGCGACACAGTTCCTCGCGCCGATCGCCCACCGCCTCGAGCGGTCGGGCGAGGAGCTGCGGGTCGACGAGGACTACGCGGTCCACTGGGACGGGCCCGCCGACCGCAGCCTCTTCGTGCAGAACGCCGTGCGCGGGCAGCGCGGCCTCGCCGACCCCAACCTGAGCCTCAACGCCTGGCGCAGCCGGCGCATCGCCGACCGGCTGTGCGGCGTCCGCCACGACGAGCAGCTGCCCTCGTTCGTCGAGTGGTCGACCAAGGCGGCCGCCGTCGGCCAGTGGGAGGCCTGACCATGACGGACAGGACCGACTACGCCGTCGTCGGCGCCGGGGTCCTGGGCTGCCTGATCGCCCGGGAGATCGTCCTGCGTGACCCGTACGCCACGGTGACCGTGCTGGAGCGTGAGGCGGTCGCGGGCGGCGCGAGCCGCCGCTCGGCCGGCCTGCACTTCCCCCGGGGCGGGACCTCCCGGGTGCGGGAGATGGCCGACGACAGCCAGCGGCGGTACGAGCGGCTGAGGTCGCAACAGCCCGGCCTGCCCATCCACAGCCTGCCGATGACGGTGATCGCCCCGGCCGGCCGGGAGGCGGAACTGCGCGAGGCGTACGTGCCGGACGCCGGGCTGAGGCCGGCGACGGAGGCCCCCGCGATCCTCGGCGGCGTCCCCGCGGGCATGGACGTCTGGGAGGCCGACGGCTGCCAGTACGCGGACGTCCACTCCCTCACCCACGTCCTGGCGGCCGGGCTGCGCCCCTCGGTCCGCTTCCGCGAGGGCGTGCGGGTCGACGCGATGGAACCGGCCGCCGACGAGGTACGGCTCGCGCTCAGCACGGGCGACGTGATCGAGGCGGGACACGTGGTCCTCGCCCCCGGCCCCTGGGTGGCCGCCCCCGCCTGGTGGGAGCTGACGAGGCCGCTGGGCGTCAGGGTCAAGAAGATCGTCGCCCTGCACATCGAGCGGCCCCCGGCCCCCGGAGACGGAGCGGTGGTCCTCCACGAGGAGGACGCCTTCCTGCTGCCGTACCACGACCGCGGCCACTGGCTGTTCAGCTACACCTGCCAGGAGTGGGACGTCGACCCCGACACCGTCCCCTCCACGCTCTCCCCGGAGAACCGGCGCGAGGCCCTGGAGATCCTCGGCCGGTACGCCCCCGGCCTGGTCCCCGACAGCCGGTCCGGCCGGGTCTTCTGCGACGCCTACTCCCCGGGGCGGGAGCCGGTGGTGCGCCCGCTCACCGAGGACGGCCGGGTCGTCTTCGCCGGCGCCGCGAACGGCTCGGGCTACCGGCTGGCCCCCGCGCTGGCGGCGCTCACCGCCGATCTCCTTCCGCTTCCTTCTTCCCGAAAGGTCATGTCGTGATCATCCACAGGTACGACGAGAACGTCCTCTCCGAGGCATTCGGCATCGACATGAGCGACGTCGAGGGGCTGGGCACCGGCGCCGGCTGGGGGCGGGTCGTCCCCGGCGCCGCCTCGGACAGCCACCAGCACGACGAGACGGAGATGTTCGTCATCGTCGCGGGCCACGGCGAGATCGTCGTCGACGGACGCCCGCACCCGGTCGAGCCGGGCACGGTCGTGGTCTTCGACCCGTTCGAGTCGCACGTGCTGCGCAACACCGGCGACGGCGACCTGGTCTTCCTCACCCAGTACTGGCGCGACTCCCGCCGCGCCCTGGAGTCCGCCGGGAACGCGGAGCGGAAGAACTTCGGCGAGCGTCCGGTGTTCGTCTTCTCCACCCCGCCCACCCCCAACGGCGACCTCCACCTCGGCCACCTCTCCGGCCCCTACCTCGGCGCGGACGTCTTCGTCCGCGCCCGGCGGATGCAGGGAACCAACGCCTGGCACCTGACCGGCAGCGACGACTACCAGAGCTACGTGGTGGCCGCCGCCCGCGCCGACGGCCGGGGGCCCGCCGAGACGGCCGCGCACTACAGCGCCGAGATCGCCGCGACCCTGGCCCTGATGGACATCCGGCCGGACCAGTACACGGTCACCGACGCGGACCCCGCCTACCGGGAGGGCCTGCGGGACTTCTTCAGCCGCGTGGTCGCCGACGGCACCGTGAAGGTCACCGACTCCGACGCCCTCTTCGACGCGGACAGCGGACAGTACCTCTACGAGGTCGACGTCAAGGGCCGCTGCCCGAGCTGCGGTTCGGGCACCGGCGGCAACATCTGCGAGGAGTGCGGCGAGCCCAACGTGGTCACCGACCTGGTCGACCCCGTCTCCGCCGGGTCCACCCGCCCGCCCCGGCGGGGCACGGCCGCCCGCTGGACGCTGCCGCTGCACGAGTTCGCCGACGAGACGGCCGCCCACCACCGCCTGGGGCGGGTCCCGGCCCGGCTGCGCGAGCTCGCCGCCCGCCTGTTCGCCCGCCCCTCCCTGGACATCCCGGTCAGCCACCCCTCCGCCTGGGGCGTGCCGCCGGCCGAGACCGACGTGGACGGCCAGGTCATCTGGGTGTGGCCGGAGATGTCGTACGGCTTCCTGCACGGCATCCAGGAACTCGGCCGCCGCCTCGGGGAGGACTGGCGCGCCGCCCGGCCGGAGCAGGACTGGAAGATCGTCCACTTCTTCGGCTACGACAACAGCTTCTACCACGCCGTCCTCTACCCGGCCCTGTACCGGCTGGCGTTCCCGGAGTGGACGCCCGACATCGACTACCACGTCAACGAGTTCTACCTGCTGGAGGGCGCCAAGTTCTCCACCAGCCGGCGCCACGCCATCTGGGGCAAGGAGATCCTCAACCCCGACACCGTCGACGCCGTCCGCTACTTCCTGTCCTCCACCCGCCCGGAGGGCTCCCGCACCGACTTCCGGCGCGCGGCCTACGAGGCGACCCTGAACGACACGCTCATCGGCTCCTGGCAGGGCTGGCTCAACGACCTCGGGTCCCGCGTCGGGGAACGCCACGACGGTCTGGCCCCCGACGCCGGCACCTGGACGCCCGAGCAGTCGGCGTTCCTGGCCAGGCTCGGCACCCGGCTCGCCGCCGCCACCGGCGCCCTGGCGCCCGACGGGTTCTCCCTGAGCCAGGCCGCCGCGGAACTCGACGGCATCGTCGCCGACACCCTGCGCTTCTCCCGCCAGGAGGAACTCCTCGCCCGCGACGCCGGCTGGCACAGCGAGGCCCGCACCGCCCTCGCGCTGGAACTGGCCGCGGCCCGGCTCCTCGCGCACGCCGCCGCCCCCGTCATGCCCCGCTTCGCCGCGCGGCTGGCCGACGCGCTCGGCCTGCCGGAACCCTCCGCCTGGCCGGACACCGTCGCACTCGTCACCCCCGGCTCGAAGATCACCCTCACCGACGCGGTGTTCTTCCGGCCCACCGACGCCCGGGCCGAGGCCGAGGCCGACGCCCGGGCCCAGGCCGCCGAGGCCGCGGACGGCTCGCGCGTCGTGCGCCAGTGGCTCGCCGCGACCGTCCGCGACCTGCTCCAGCTGTCCGGGACGGAACTCACCGGTGACGCGGACCTGGTCGGCGTGGGGCTCAGCTCCCTGCAGGCCGTGACCCTCCAGTACCGCATCCTCGAGGAGTTCGACGTGGACCTCACCCTCGACGAGCTGCTCGGCTCGACGAGCCTGGACGACCTTGCCCGGACCGTCGAGGGACGCGTCGGATCCCCGTCGCCCGCCGGCATCGCGGCCGAGGGGGACCGATGAGTCTCTTCGAGGTCCTCCGCGAGATCGAGAGCCGCGGGCTGTCCATCACCGTCGACGGTGACGACCTCAGGCTCCAGGGCGGCCGGGAGAGGATGGACCCCGCGTTCATCTCCCTCGTCAGGAACGCCAAGCAGGAACTGGTCGCCCACCTCTCCCAGGAGGCGAGGAGCGGCGGCCCCGGCTTCCCCCTCACCAGCCTCCAGCGCTCCTACCTGCTGGGCCGCGGCGGCATCTTCGAGATCGGGGACGTGGCCAGCCACGTCTACCACGAGATCGAGGGCCGCTGGGACGTCGACCGCCTCCAGGCGGCGCTGCGCAGCGTGGTGGACGCGCACAGCGCACTGCGCTCCCGCTTCCCCGGCGACGACCGGCAGACGACGCAGGCCCGCGGCGACGGGCCCACGATCGGCCGCCTCGACCTGCGGCGCGAAAGCCCCGAGGAACAGCGGCGCATCCTCCTCGACCTGCGCGAGCAGCGCTCGCACCGGGTCCTGCCGGCCGACCGCACGCCCCTGCTCGCCGTCGACGTGACCCTCCTCGCCGACGACCGGATGGTGCTCCACGTCAGCCACGACGGCCTCGTCATGGACGGCATCAGCATGTTCCTGTTCTTCCGCGCCTGGCACGAGGCATACCAGGCGCACCAGGGCGGCGGCGCCCCGCCGGCCGGCGGCCCCGACGAACTCGTCTACGAGGACTACCTCGCCGCCCTGCGCTCCGGACGCGACCGGGCCCCGGCCCACCGCTCCCGCGAGTACTGGCTCGCCCGGGCCGAGAAGCTCGCCCCCCACCCGGACCTCCCGCTGCGCACCAGCCCCTCGGCGCTGACCCGGTCGCGCTTCTCCCAGCGGCAGGTGCGCCTCGACGCGGCCACCTGGACGCGGGTCAAGGAACGCGCCGCGGAGGCCGGGCTCACGCCCTCCGCGCTGCTGCTGAGCGCCTACGCCGAGACGCTGTCCGCCTGGGGCGCCGGACCGGCCTTCACCCTCAACACCACGGTGGCCGTCCGGCCGCCCGTGCACCCGAGGATCTTCCAGGCCGTCGGCCAGTTCTCCGACACCCTGCTCGTCGAGGTGGAGATCGACCGCACCGTCTCCTTCGAGAAGCGCGCCCGCGCCCTGCAGACCAGGCTCCGCCGCGACCTCGACCACCACCACTTCTCCGGCGCCGACGTCATGCAGGAGATCGCCCGCCACCGCGGCTCGGTGGGCGCCGCCAGGATGCCGTTCACCTTCAACAGCGCCATCGGGCACGCCGACGGCGTCGACGGCTCCACCCTGGAGCTGTTCGGCCGCGAGACCTTCAGCGTCAGCCAGACCCCCCAAGTGTGGCTCAACGCCTTCGCGATGGAACAGCACGGCGGTCTCGTCGTCCAGCTCGACGGCGTCGACGAACTGTTCCACGAGGGCCTCCTCGACGACCTCGCCGACGGCTACCGCACGCTGCTCACCGCCCTCGCCGACGAGGAGGCCTGGCGGCGCAGGACCTTCGACCTGCTGCCCGCCGCCCAGCGCGAGCGCCGCCGCCTGGCCAACGACACCGCCACCGAGCGCGCCTGGACCATGCCGGGCGGGGCGATCGCCGCCCGGGCGGCCCGCACGCCCGACGCCCCGGCCGTGATCACCGCCGGCGGGAGCCTCACCTACGGCGAGCTGCTGGCCCGCGCCGCGGACGCCGCACGATGGCTGCGCGCGGGCGGCGTCGGCCGCGACGAACTGGTCGGCCTGGTGATGCACCGCGGACCCGAGCAGATCGTGGGCATCCTCGCCACCGTGCTCGCCGGAGCGGCCTACCTTCCGATCGACGCCGCACTGCCGGCCGAACGGCAGGAGTACATGCTGCGGGACGGCAGGGTCACCCACGTCCTGACCGGCACCGGATGGCAGGACCCCACCGGGCGGATCCGGGCGAGGCACCTGGACCTGACCGGGCCCGCGGGCCCCGTCGGCGAGCTGCCGGCGCCGCTGCCCGGAGCCGGCCCCGACGACCTCGCGTACGTCCTGTACACCTCCGGCACCACCGGCGCCCCCAAGGGCGTCATGGTCAGCCACCGCAGCGTGATCAACGTGGTGGAGGACTGCCGGGAGAGGTTCGGCATCCACTCCGGCGACCGCTTCTTCGCGATCAGCGCCTTCAACTTCGACCTGTCGGTGTGGGACGTCTTCGGGGCGCTGACCGCCGGAGCCGCCCTGGTCGTGCCGGACCGCGACCGGGCGGCCGACCCCTCCCACTGGCTCGAGCTGTGCGCCGGCGCGGGCGTGACGGTGTGGAACTCGGTGCCGGCCATCGTCGCCCTGCTGCACGAGCAGGCCCTCGCCGAGAACACCGTGCCGCCCGCCCTGCGCCTGGTGATGATGAGCGGCGACCGCGTCCCGCCGGCCCTGCCGGCCGCGCTGCGCCGCCTGAAGCCGGACCTCGACGTCGTCTCCCTCGGCGGACCCACCGAGACCACGATCTGGAACATCCTGCACCCGGTCCTCCCGCACGAGGACGGCAGCGAGTCCATCCCGTACGGCCGGCCCAACTCCAACAACCGGGCCTACGTCCTCGACCAGGACGGCCTGGACTGCCCCGACTGGGTGACCGGCGAGATCTGCGCCGCCGGCACCGGCCTGGCCCGCGGCTACTGGAGGGACGAGGAACGCACCGCCCAGCGGTTCTTCCACGACCCGGTCCGCGGCGAGCGGCTCTACCGCACCGGGGACCTCGGCCGCTACCTGCCGAGCGGCGAGATCGCGATCATGGGCCGCGGTGACTTCCAGATCAAGGTCAACGGCTACCGCATCGAGGCCGGCGAGGTCGAGACCCGGCTGGTCGCCCTGGACGCGGTCGCGCAGGCCGTGGTCACCCCCGGCCAGGGGGCGCGGGGCAGCAGGCTGGTCGCCCACCTGGTCCCCGCCGGGGACGCGCGGCCCTCGGCGGCCGACCTGCGCGAACCCCTGCGCCGGACGCTGCCCGACTACATGGTCCCCGCCGTGGTGGTCTGGCACGACGAACTCCCGCTCACCCGCAACCGCAAGGTCGACCGCGCCCGCCTGGCGGCCCTGCCCGTCGAGGAGCCCGACCGCGCCACCGCCCCGGCCGCCGGCCAGGACGACGGCGCGCCCGCCACCGGGACGGAGAAGGTCCTCACGGAGATCTGGAGCTCGGTGCTGCGCGGGGTCGCGGTCGGCGTGCACGACCGCCTGGCCGACCTGGGCGGCGACTCCATCGCCGCCGCGCGGATCCTCACCGCGGTCCGCAAGCGGTTCGGGGTCACCATCCCGCTCGACATGTTCGCCGAGATGGACACCGTCCGCGCCATGGCCGCCACCCTCGCCCCCCAGGACGGTGCCTCATGACCGCCGCCCCCACCGGCGACCTCACCGGCGCCCGGCCGGCACCCGGCTGCTCGGTCCTCAACGACGTCGTCTCCCTCCCGCCGGCCGGCGGGACGATCTCCTTCGCCCGCCTCGACGGCGCCCGCAGCATGCCGCTGACCGAGCTGTACGAGCTCTCCGGCCGCCTGGCCCGGAGGCTGCGCGCACGCGGCATCGGGTCCGGCGACCGGATCGGCGTCCTCGCCGCCAACTGCCCGGAATGGGTGCTCCTCGACCTCGCCGCGCTGCGGCTGAAGGCCGAGACGGCGGGCTTCGACCCCGGCAAGTTCGACCCCGACGACGACCTCGCCGGACGCTACGACCTCGCCCTCCTGTTCACCGACCGGCCGGCCACGGCACCCCGGACCGTCCCGATGACCCTGGTGGGCGACCTGCTCGCCGAGGAGGACGACCCGCACGAGCCGCCCCTGCCCCAGGTGGTGTGGGAACCCGACGACGTGACGACGGTCAAGTTCACGTCCGGCAGCACCGGCGTGCCCAAGGGCCTGGGCGCGACCGCCGGCAGCGTCGACGCCTCGCTCGCGGCGGTGCAGGAGATCTTCGAGCACAAGCCCGGCGACGACCTGTTCGTCTTCCTGTCCCTGTCGCTGCTCCAGCAGCGCTACTGGGTGTACTCGGCGCTGGCCCACGGACACGACGTCACGATCAGCACCTACGAGGCCGCCTTCGCGACCCTGCGGCGCACCCGGCCGACCGTGGTGATGGGCGTGCCGGCCTTCTTCGAGACGGCGAAACGCCAGATCGAGGCCCGGCTGCGCAGGCCGGGCGGCGAGGACACCCTCCAGGAGGCGGCCCGCCGGGTCTTCGGCGACCGGATCCGCTACCTGTGGACCGGATCCGCCCCGGCCGCACCGGCGATGCTGCGCTTCTTCGACGAGGCGGGCCTGCCGATCTACGAGGGGTACGGGCTCAACGAGACCTGCATCGTCACCAAGAACCACCCCGGCGCCCACCGGGAGGGCAGCGTGGGCCGGGTGCTCCCCGGCAAGGAGGTCCTGTTCGACGAGGACGGGGTCATCTCCGTGCGCAGCGACCGTCCCGTCAACCGCGCCTACGCCTACGCCGCGCCCGGCGACAGCGAGCGCGTCTTCGGCCCGGACGGGACCGTGCGGACCGGTGACGTCGGGCACCTCGACGAGGACGGCTTCCTGTTCGTGCGGGGCCGGGCCGACGACGTCATCGTCCTCGACAACGGCAAGAAGATCGTCGTCAGGCCGATGGAGGAGAGCATGCGCTCCGGCGCGGCCGTCGCCGAGTGCGTGCTGTTCTGCCCCGCCCAGACCGAACTGGTCGCCGTGGTGTCCCCGGCCTCCCTGCCGGCCGACCACGCGGCCATCGCGCGGCAGCTGGCCCGCGCCAACGCCTCGGCCGCCCCCGACGAGCGGATCGGCCGGGTCATCGTCGCCGACGAACCGTTCAGCGAGGCCAACGGCCTGCTCACCTCCCAGTTCAAGCCCCGCAGGAGTCACATCCTCGACGCCTACCGGGCACGCGTCCACGACCCGAAAGAAGGCATCCATGCGTCCTGACATCGAGCTGACGGCCAGGGACCACCTCTCCGCCGTGCTCAACCCGCCCGTCGCCCCCGAGGCGATCGACCCCGACGCCGACCTGGCCGGCGTCTACGGGCTCACCTCGCTGAACAAGGTCCTCTTCCTCACCGAGGTGTGCGAGGCCGCCGACGTGGACCTCGGCCACTTCACCGAGGACGACCTCGCCGACATGCGCACCCTGCGCACCGTCGCCGAGTCGCTCACCCTGCACAGCGGAAAGGCGGTCTGACATGAGCTGGAAGGACTTGGCGCCCGCGGTCCTGGAGAACGAGCACGTGCTGCTGCGGCCCGTCACCGAGGCGGACCGCGAGGGTGTGCGCGCCGTCGCCATGGACCAGGACATCTGGCGCTACTTCGTCTCCCTGGTGGAGAGCGACGCCGACTTCGAGACGTTCTTCGCGGCCTGCCTCGCCGACCAGAGGGCCGGACGGCGAGTCGTGTTCGTCATCGTCGACAAGGACAGCGGCCGCATCGCCGGCAGCATGAGCTACGGGAACATGGCCGAGGCCGACGCCCGGCTGGAGATCGGCTGGTCCTGGCTGGGACGCGACTTCCGCGGACGCGGCGTCAACCGCTGGGCCAAGTACCTGCTGCTGGAGCACGCCTTCGAACGGCTCGGCGCGCAGCGGGTCGAGTTCAAGACCGACGTGCTGAACGAGCAGGCCCGCCGGGGCCTGCGCAACATCGGAGCGGTCGAGGAAGGCGTCCTGCGCAGCTTCAACTACATGCCGGGCGGGCGGCGCCGCGACGCCGTCTACTACAGCGTGCTCGGCGGCGAGTGGCCCCGCGTGAAGGCGGAGCTCGCCGTGAGGCCGAAGGTCTCCCGGCTGGACACCGTCGGATGACCCCCGGCGGGGGCATCCCCCTCGTCCGGGCGTCGGGCTCGCCCTACGACCTCGGACACGCCCACGGCGAGGCCCTCGCCGGCCCCCTGCGCTCCTTCCTCGACGACTCGGTCGGCCGTCTCGGCAAAGTGATGCACGAGCCGGTCACCTGGGACGGACTGCGGCCGCGGATCGCCGCCCACCGGGCGGCGGTCGCGGCGGCCCTGCCCGACCTGGCCGAGGAGGTGGCGGGGCTGGCGGCGGGCGCCGGGATCACCGACGAGGAGGCGTGGCTGCTCCAGCTGCGCAGGGAGATCATGGGGTACCGGAAGATCCGGGCCGCCGGCGACTGCACCACCTTCGCGCGCGCCGGCGCGTCCGGCCCGGTGCTGGCCCAGACCGTCGACCTCAACGGCGACCTGGACGACCACCTGGCGGTGCTCGACCTCGCCCAGCCTGCCGGCGGGCACCGCGCCCTGGTGCTCAGCTTCGCCGGGCTGCTCGGCTACCTGGGGCTCAACAGCCGCGGCCTCGCCGTCGGGCTCAACCTCGTCCTGGGCGGCGAGTGGCGCCCGGGCGTCCCGCCCTACCTGGCCATCCGCCACCTGCTGGACACCGCGGGCAGCGTCACCGAGGCGCTGGAGGCGCTGGACGGCCTGCCGCTCGCCAGCTCCCGGAACCTGGTGCTGTGCGACCGGCGGCGGAGCGTGTACGTCGAGATCCTGGAGAACGAGACGCGGATCGTGGCGGAGGCGGAGGTGGCGCACGCCAATCACTTCCTGCACCCCGACTTCGCCCCGCGGGACGAGATCAACGTCTTCGCCCGCAACTCCTCGGTCCGCAGGCTCGACGCGGCCCGGGCCGGGCTGGCGGGCATCCCGGCCGGCGCCGGGGCCGAGGAGTACTTCGGCCTGCTCTCCCGGCCGCCGATCAGGGTGCCCGACCGGGGCGACATCAGGGCCGAACGCACCGTGGCCGCCGTGGTCGCCTTCCCCGACCGGGGGGAGCTGCACGTCCGGCGGGGCGACCCCGCGCTGACCGGGACCCAGGTCTTCCGCCTCCACGACGACCCGCCGGTCGCCGCCGGCCCGGCGGCGACCGGGGTGGCAGGGGCGGCAGGGGCGGCGGCGGCAGGGGCGGCGTCGCGGATCGGGGGAGGTGCGCGGACATGAGGAGGGGCGACACGGGGGGAGGGCGGAGATGAACGGTGACGCGGCGGTGCAGTTCTGGCTCGTCGACCTCGACACGGCGGAGCCGGCGTGGACCGGCCCGGACCCGGCGGCCGGCCACCGGGCCGGCACCTGCCGGGTCCTGGCGACCGAGGAGGAACGGCGGCGTGCGGCGGCGTTCAGGAGCCCGCTCACCGCCCGCCGGTTCCTGCACTCCCGGCTCGCCATCCGGGCCCTGCTGGGCACACGCCTGGCGACGGGTGCGGGCGGGCCGCGGCTGGCCCGCCTGCCCGGGGGCAAGCCCTACCTGCCGGAGCATCCGGGAGTCCACGTCAGCTGGTCGCGGTCGGACGGCCTGCTGCTGGTCGGCGTGGACGAACGGGGACCGATCGGCGTGGACGTGGAGAGCCCGCGCTTCATGCCGACGCCCGAGGACGTGCTGGAGACCGTGTGCGACACCTTTCCGCGTCCGCTGTCCGACGCGGGCTTCTGGCCCGCCTGGACGATGCTGGAGGCGGCCGTCAAGGCCACGGGGGTGGGGCTGGCGAGCGGCGGGAAGGACGTCGAACTCCTGCCGGGCGGCGGGGAGGAGGTCCTCCTCGGCCGCGTCCGGGGGCATCCGCCCGGCCGGTGGCACGGACGGACCCTGCGGTGGCCCGCCGCCGAGGGCCGCCCGGCCGCGGTCGCCGCCGTGGTGACCGACCGGCTGCTGCCGGCCCGGCTCTCCGTCGTCCGTTCCCCTGCCTCCGGCCTGCTTCCGGCGCCGGGAGCGAGGGAACCGTTCCTGGTGCCCGGACCGCCGGGCGCCGACAGCCCGTGGAGTGGCTGGAGCCATGAGGAGGAGGCCGTCTCGTGCCTGACGATCTGACACCGGCGCCCGTCGCGACGCCGGCGCCCGTCGTGACACCGGCGCCCGTCGCGACGCCGGCGCCCGTCGCGGTGCCGGCCGTCCGGGAGAGCGCCGGACGGTGCGAGCTGCGGGTGGGCGTGCCGGCGGCCGACGGGGCCGGGCTGGCCCTCGCGGTGTCCGAGGCCCTCACGGGGGAGCGGACGCCGGTGGGGTCCTGGACGCGCAGGGGCGGCGCGCGGGAGCTGACCGCCCCCGGGGTGACCGCCCGGCTGACCGGGGGCTGGGACGGCCCCACCCTCACGCTGACCCGGCGGGCCGGGCGGACGGGCCCGGAACTGGACGGCTCCCTGCTGGCGCGGATCGCCGGACCCTCCGGTCACGGGGTGGACGACGAGCCGTGGGACGCGGGCCGGGGCGGCACGGCGGCCGCGTCCTCCTTCCGGGTGTCCGACGGCAGCGAGACCACCTGGTACCGGGCCTGGCGGAGGCTCGCGGAGCTGTGCGGTCTTCCGTCTTGGGCGTGCGCGGAGGTCGTCGCTCCCGGCGTCCTGCGCACCACCGGCCCCCGGGACCCGGTCCTCGTCCACGACCACGTCGGTCCGCCGCCGATGCCGCCGGGCTGGCTGCTGCAGTCCTGGTCCGCCCACCAGGAGGGCCTGCACCACTTCTTCCTGCGTCCCGGTAGGGGCGCCCCGGTGCCCGACGTGCGCTCCGCACGCCCGGAGGAGAGGGAGCGGGCCGCCGCCCTCCGGCGCGCCTGGACGGCCCTGGCCGCCCGGACGGCCGGCGGGGGCCCGCCGCCGGGCGCACCCTCTCCGGTGCTGCCCTCGTTCGGGGACCTGCGCCTGCCCTGAGGCCGCCCGCCTGCCCGCCTGCCCGCCTGCCGCGGCCACCCGGCTGCGGCAGGGCCTGCGCAGGCCCGCGGGAAACCCGGGTGACGCCGTGATCGGGACCCTCTACCGTCGCTCCAATGTCCTCAGCCTTCGCGCACCTCACCGCCCGTCCGATCGCCCCGACGGACGCCGCGGGCCTGTCCGCACTGCTCAACGCCATCGAGGCCGTCGACGTGTTCGGCGAGTACTACTCCGAGGAGGACGCCGCCGAGCAGATCAACGCCCCGCTCCTCGACCTCGGGCGCGGCACGGTGGGCCTCTTCGACGGCGACCTGATGGTCGGTTACTCCTCCGCGGCGCACCAGCCGCGTGCCGAGGGCGTGCACCGGGTGACGCTGAGCGGCGGCGTCCATCCGGATCACCGGCGCCGAGGACTCGGCACCGGGCTGCTCGCCGCCGGGATCGCGTGCGCCAGGACGCTGCACGCGCTCCACCACCCCGCTCTGCCGCTGGCCGTCGCCGTCCGGAACAACGCGCGCAACGCCGGCGCCCTCGCCTGCTACCGGGCCGCGGGCATGACGCTCTCCGGCTCCTCCTCGCACCTGCGGCGCCCGCTCGACGCCGGCGTCGCCGACGTCCCGGTCCCCGAGGGCCACACCGTGGAGGCCTACGCGGCGGGCAACGACGCGGACTTCCACCTGACCAGCGACGAGGCCTTCCTGGAGAGCCGGGGCGGGGTCCCGATGCCGCCGGAGCGCTGGCGCGAACTGCTCGGCTGGCAGGCCTTCCGCCCGGACCTCAGCTTCCTTCTGCGCGAGGACGGCAGCGGCGCCGCCGCCGGCATGGTGCTGGTCTTCTCCTGGGACGCGGACACCGAGGCGACCGGTGTGCGCGACGCCCAGATCCTGCGGATCGGCACCCGCCCCGGCCACCGCGGCCGCGGCGTCGCCTCCGCGCTGCTCGGCCACGCGCTGCGCGCCGCACAGGACGCCGGCTTCGACCGGGTCAGCCTCGACGTGGACGCCGAGGAACTGCCCCGGGCGCACGGTCTGTTCGAGCGCGCCGGCTTCACCGTCGCCCGCACCGAGGTCGTGCACACCCTCGAGTTCACGGGCCGGGCACAGCACCCGACCGGCTGAACGCCGCGTCACGCAGCGGCAGGGCCGCGCGGTGCGGAGCGCCATGAACGTCTTCGAAAGTTTCGAGGCCGTCGCCCTGTCCTGCGTGTCGGATGCTCGCGATTCCGCCCCGCCTCTCCCGTTGCCCCACGCCATCAGCAGTGTGAGCAGTGCTCAACGGCCCGTCAAGTAACGCGCGGGATACGGAATTGTTTCCGAAAGAACGTCGAAAGTGTTGACAGGTTCATGGGGTGCTGCGGAAAACTGCGGCCACGTCGAACGACAGGGAACCGGCATCCCGTCACGCAACGTGACGGACGCCGGGTCGGTACCGCACGGACACGGGTGACCCCCGTCCGTGTCCGTGTTCCATGCAAGGCCGCCGGGCGGCAGATACCGCCCGGACCCCCCGCCAGCCTTCATCGGAAGGAAGAAGCATGCAGCAGGACGGCACGCAGCAGGACCAGCTCCCGTACAACCCGGCCCCCTTCGGCCTGAGCCGCCGTGGCTTCCTCGGCGGCGCCGGCGCCGCCGCGCTCGCCACCGCGTCCGGGCTGGTGCTGCCCGGCACCGCCCACGCCGCCACCACCATCACCACCAGCCGGACCGGTACGGACGGCATGTACTACTCGTTCTGGACCGACGGCGGCGGCTCGGTGTCCATGACGCTCAACGGCGGCGGCAGCTACAGCACCCAGTGGACCAACTGCGGCAACTTCGTCGCCGGCAAGGGCTGGAGCACCGGCGGACGCCGGACGGTCCGCTACAGCGGCTACTTCAACCCGTCGGGCAACGGCTACGGCTGTCTCTACGGCTGGACCTCGAACCCGCTGGTCGAGTACTACATCGTCGACAACTGGGGCAGCTACCGGCCCACCGGCACCCACAAGGGCACCGTCTACAGCGACGGCGCCACGTACGACATCTACCAGACGACCCGGTACAACGCCCCCTCCGTGGAGGGCACCAAGACCTTCCAGCAGTACTGGAGCGTCCGTCAGCAGAAGCTGATCGGCAACGGCACCATCACCACCGGCAACCACTTCGACGCCTGGGCCCGGGCGGGCATGCCCATGGGCCAGTTCAAGTACTACATGATCATGGCGACCGAGGGCTACCAGAGCAGCGGCAGCTCGAGCATCACGGTCAGCGGCTGACGTCCGCCGGCGCGCCACCGGCCGCGGGTCCCGTCCCGGTGACGGGGCCCGCGGCCGCCGTCGTGCGGCCGTCCACCGCTTACGCGGCGGTGACACCGGGCCTGCTTGACTGGGGACGGCGTGGACCGCGCCACCAGCACGAGCACGCGTGACGGACGGACGATGACACAGGTGAGGACGGCGGACCCGGCGGCGGCCGGGGCCGGACGGGACGGCTCCGGCGCCGCGGACGCCGACGGCGCCGCAGCGGGCGCCCGCGGCCCTCGCGCGGTGCTGCGCAGGACGCTCCGCGCCGCCTCCCGGCCGCGGACGTGGCGGCGCGGGCCGGTGCTCGCGGCCCTGGCGCTGCTGCTGGGCCTTGTCCTGTCGCTGCACCCGTGGATCACCGACGCCGGCGGCCTCGGCAGCCTGGTGGAGACCTTCCTCCCGTGGTGCGGCCTGCTCGTGCCGGTGCTGCTGCTCCTGGCGCTCCGGCGGCGCTCCCCCTCCGCCCTTCTCGCCCTGCTGCTGCCGGTCACGGCGTGGCTGGGCCAGTTCGGCGGGCTGCTGCCCGACAAGGCACAGGCAGGTGGCGACCTCACCGTCGTCCAGCACAACGTGGGCGAGGCCAACCCCGACCCGGCCGGCACCGCACGCGAGCTGGCCGGCTCCGGCGCGGACGTGCTGGCACTGGTGGAGCTGGCCGCGAAGGCCAGGGGCACCTACGAGAAGGAGCTGGCGCGGGCCTATCCGTACCACTCCGTGCGGGGGACGGTCGGGGTGTGGAGCCGGCTGCCCCTGTCGGACACCCGGGCCGTCGACATCGCGATGGACGCCGGGCCGCTGGGCGACAGGAAGCCCGCCGCCGAGAAGCTGGCCTACAACCGCGCCCTGCGCACCACGGTGGCCACCGACCGGGGGCCGCTGACGGTCTACGTCGCCCACCTGGGGTCCGTGCGCCTGATGCCGCGCGGCGGATTCCGGACGGACAGCCGGGACCGCAACGCCCGGGCGCTCGCCGAGGCACTCGCCGCCGAGAAGGGCGAGCGGCTGGTGCTGCTCGGCGACCTGAACGGCACCGTCGACGACCGTGCGCTCGAGGGCGTCACCTCCGGCCTGACGTCGGCGCAGGAGGAGGCGGGGGACGGCTTCGGCTTCACCTGGCCGGCGGCGTTCCCGGTGGCGCGGATCGACCAGGTGCTGGTGCGGGGCGTGCGGCCGGTGGGCTCCTGGGTGCTGCCGGCCACCGGCAGCGACCACCTGCCGGTCGCCGCCCGCCTCGACTGGTGACCGCCGCGCGCCTCGGCCGGTGACCGCCGCCCGCCTCGGCCGGTGACCGCGGCGGACCGGTCGTGCGGGGTGCGCGCGCCCGCGGGCGGCCTCAGTCGACCGGGTGGCCGGCGTCGTCGGTGTGGTCGGACTGGCTGGAGAACTTGCTCAGGAAGACGTCGAGGTCGCCGTCCGGCCGCAGCGTGAGGACGGCTCCGTCCTGCCAGGCGCCGTTCTCCGCCCACCACTGGGAACCCGCCGGGTCGCCCTGGTTCTGGTGGATGTTGTGCATGCCCAGGTCGCCCTCGGGATCGTCGTCGAAGGGCTCGCCGAAGAGCAGGACCTCACGGCCCGGCGCCAGGACCGACTCCAGGGCCTCGGCCGCGTCGGTGGCGGAGCCCGCCTGCCACGGGTGGGAGCCGACGAGGTCGAGGAGGTCCTCCAGCCAGGACGGCGGGCGGCGCAGGAACAGGATGCCGGAGCGGTCCGCCAGCGCCGGGTGGCGCACGAGGTCCAGGGCGCCGGAGCCCGGGGTGCGGGCCAGTTCGTGGTAGCCGGGCGGCAGCACCCGGACGGGGCCGAGGGCCTCGGGGGGAACGGTGAAGGTCTTCCACCGCACGCCCACGGCCGAGGCGTGACTGTCGACGTCGACGGCGCAGTGGTGACGCCCGGCCGGGGCGTCCACCTCAAGGTTCACGTGGAACCAGCGGCCCTGGTGGTCGGGACGGTCGCGGTGATGGCCGTGCAGGGTGCCGCGGAGCACGCCGTAGTGGACGAATGGCATGCGGCCAGTCAAGCAGCCGGCCGGGCGTCCGGCCGGGACCGTCCGTCGTTCGGAGCACCGCCCGGAGTTCTGCACGAACAAGCAACGTGTCTTGCTCCTGCGGTAGTTGTTCTCACGACGCTACCCTTGCGGTCACCCGGACGGGCGGCCTGGTCGGGCCGGGGTGGCCGCTGGCCGCCGGGCAGGCGCACTGGGCCTCCCGGCCCGGGACGCGGTCAGCACGCAGGTGACCGGGTGGCGGGTGCCGAGGGTGCCGGGCGGCCGGCCGTTGTCCGGTCAGCTTCCTTCCGGGGGAGAGGCGGACGGGGCGCCGGGGTCGTCCGCGGCGCCGGGGGAGTCCTGGTCCTCGAGGGCCCGCTCCCCGCCGGGCACCGCGGGGTGCGTCCCGCCGGGCAGGGGCGTGGCGGGGGCCGTGCCGGGCACCGCCGGCCCGCCACCGTCGCGCGTCGCGGCCGGGTCCCGGCCCGCGGGCTGCTGGACGACGACGATCACCGTCGGGGGGTCGAGCCGCTCGCTGCGCCACCGGTCGACCACCCGCTGGGTGGCGATCTGCAGGGCGCTGCGCTGCCCACGAAGCCGCCGATCACCGCCTCCAGGATCACCGAGGAGACGCCCTCGTCGAGGGAGCCCGGAGGCAGGGCGGCCTGCTCCTGCCGCCAAGGGAGACCGGTCTCCGCGGTGAGCTCCTCCAGCAGCTTCGCCGGCTCGTCCAGCCCGACCGTCCCCTCGACTCTCACCGCGATCGTCCCCGTCATCTCCCCGCCTCCACACCGCAGTTGGGCCCGCAGCATTCACTCTGCCAGGGGCCGGCCGGGTGCCGCGAGGGAGCGTGACACGGTGGGGGCGTCCTGTTGCACCGCGGCCCGCGCCACCCGGACGGTCGTGCGGCGCGGGCAGGGGAGGGCGGTCAGGCCGAGCCGGAGGCCAGCAGCGCCACGTGCGGGAGGGTGAGGAGGCCGTCGTCGCCGAGGAACGGCAGCGTGAGGGCGTCGAACTCCTTGCGGACCGCGTCGATCACGTCCTGCGGCTGGGAGGCGATCAGCGCGCCGGTCGGCCCGACGCCGCCGGCCGTGCCCGACCACCACCGCTCCGGGTCCACCCGGTGGTCGAACCGCACCGTCTCGCAGACCACGCCGGTGAAACCCGCCCCGGCCAGCAGCGCGGCCACGCCCTCCTCGGTGCGCGGGAACTCCTCCTCCGGCGCGAGGGGCGGCAGCGCCGGGGGCAGCTCCAGGCCCGCCGCGACGACGGCCCGGTACGCCAGGCTCTGGCCGGCGCCCCGCTCGTCGCCCCACAGGGAGACGGCGACCCGCCCGCCGTCCGCGGTGACCCGGCGCAGCTCCGCCGCCGCGGTCCGCGGCCGGCCCACGTGGTTCAGTACGAA
The DNA here is from genome assembly GCF_003112515.1 of Streptomyces fragilis. Lineage (GTDB taxonomy): Bacteria > Actinomycetota > Actinomycetes > Streptomycetales > Streptomycetaceae > Streptomyces > Streptomyces fragilis. The sequence continues at coordinate 116,102 of NZ_BEVZ01000003.1, forward strand.
GTTGGCCAGGACGGCGTCGAACGTCCCGTCCACGAACGGCAGTTCCGGCAGCCAGGCCACCCGGACGTCGGCCTCCGGCACCGCCTCGGCGGCCCACTGGGTCATGTCCGGCTCGGCGTCGACGGCGCTGACGATCGCCCGGGCCCGGCACGCGGCCGCAGCCACCGCCCCGGTGCCCGTGCCGACGTCCAGCACGCGTGCGCCGGGTCCGACCTTCGCGGCCTCGATCAGCGCGGGGACGGTCCGCGCGCACAGACCGGCGAAGCTGCGCGCGTACGCCGCGGCGCGCCCGTCCCAGATGCGTCGCTCGGCTTCGTCGAATGCAGTCATGTTCATCGGGGCATGTTACGAACCCGCGGCGCGAAAAGGGCGTCTGACGGAGTGTCCGGCAGGTGAACCGGTGGCGCCGTGCTGACGCGCGCGCTCGCGCACGCGCCGCCCGGCGTGCTTGTCGCGCTTGTTGCCGGAACACGAAGGCCGCGTGGCGGTCGCGCTACGGGCGGCCAGGAGACCTTGAAGGGCTCCGATCGCCCTCCCTAGGGTCGGGGTCATGCGGAAACACCTGCGGCTCACCAAGAGGCGCGCCGTCGACCTGATGCGCGTCGCCACCGCCGTCTGTCGCTGAGCCCGAGGCCCCGTCGCCCGGCCCCTCGGCCGGCACGGCCCGGACGGCACCGGCTTGTCGGACCCGGACGGCACCAGTCTCCCGGCCCGGACGGCACGGTCCTCCGGCCCGGACGGCAACTGCCCGTCGGCTCGGTCGCGCCGGCCGGCCCTGGCCGACCCTGGCAGGTCCAGCCGACCCGGCAGGTTCGATCGACCTGGCCGACCTGGCCGGACCGGCCCACTCGGCCGGTCCGACCGATTCGGTAGACCCGGCTGGACGGGCTGGTCCGGCTGATCAGGCTCTGTCGACCTGGCCGCCCCGGCCGCACGGGCTGATCCGGCTGCTCCGGCTCTGCGTGCCTGGCTGCTCGGGTCGACCTGGCCGACCCGGCTGGTTCCGCTGGTCCGGCTCCGCCGACCTGGCCGCACGGGCTGGTCCACCTGCTCCGGCCCTGCGTGCCTGATTGGTCGGGTCGACCTCGCCGATCCGGTCTGCCGACCTGGCTGGTCAGTGCGACCTGGCCGGCCCGGCTGGTCCGGTCGGCCTGGCCGACCGGTCTCGCCGACCCGGCCGGTCCGGTCCGGTCCGGTCCACCCGGGCAGGCCGACGGTGCCGCCGAGCCGACCGGTCCGGCTGCACCGGCCGCCCCGCTGGTCGTGCCGGCCGGGCCGACCCGGCCGACGTCACCCGGTCGGCCGCCGCCCGGGCCCGTACCGCCGGGCACGGTCGGCCGCCGCCCGGGCCCGTACCGCCGGGCACGGTCGGCCGCCGCCCGGGCCCGTACCGCCGGGCCCGGGCCCACCCGGCGCCCCGCTCGTCCCGCTCACTCCGCTTCCCGGTCGCCCGCCGCCGTACCCGCGTGCGGGTGACCGCCTCCGCAAAGGCTGTCCGATGACTTTCCGTCCGCGTCTCCGTACCCGCATACCCCGCCCGTCGTCCGGCCGGCGCCGCCTCGCGCTGCCGGCCGCGGCCCTGGCCCTGCCGCTGCTGCTCGCCTCGTGCGCCCTGGACGCGCAGACCACCGCGAGCGGCAAGGACCTCGCCGACACGAAGATCCCGGCCGAGGTGTCCCCGGACACCGAGCTGATCGTCGGCAATCCCTCGCTCAAGGTCGCGCTGCAGCTGTCCGGACAGATCGACAAGCTGCCGTTCAAGGTCGAGTGGGCGAACATCAGCGGCGGTCCGCAGTGCTCGGAGGCGTTCCGGGCCGGCGCGCTCGACGTCTGCTCGGCGGCGGAGATCCCGTCCATCAACGCGCACTGGACCGGTCTCGACACCAAGCTGGTGGCCGCCGCGTTCCGCAAGGACCCCTACGCCAACCCGATCTACGAGCTGGGCATCGCGCCCGGCGCCGGGATCAAGAGCCTGGCCGACCTGCGCGGCAAGAAGATCGCCTACAGCCCCGGCCAGGCCCAGGGCGCACTGGTCCTGCGCATCCTCGACAAGGCCGGTCTCGGCCAGGACGACGTCGAGCTGGTGGAGCTGGCCAGCACCGGCGACGTCTACCCGACCGCGCTCGGCAACAAGCAGGTCGACGCCGCGCCGATCGCCGACGTCAACATCAAGCGCTACCTGAAGAACTACGGCGAGCAGGGGGCCACCACCCTCAAGCACGGCCTGCGCGACGACCCGGCGCACCTGTGGGTGCTCACCGACTCGGTCGCCGACCCCGAGAAGGCCGCCGCGATCCGGGAACTGGTGAAGTTCTGGGCCAAGGCGCAGGTCTGGATCGACCGGCACCCCGACGAGTGGGTCGAGGGCTGGTACGTCAAGGACCAGGGCCTCAGCAAGGAGGACGGCGAGTACCTGGTGAAGCGGTCGGGCCACCCGGTCATCCCGGCCGACTGGACGAAGGCGATCGAGCGCCAGCAGCAGACCGTCGACCTGCTCGCCAAGGAGCAGAAGCACGACAGGTTCGACGTGAAGATCCTCTTCGACCGGCGCTTCGAAAAGGTCGGCGCGCGGGCGGCGGCCGAGGCCGGGGGTGCGTCATGAGCGTCGACGTCCCCGCACGCAGCGCCGTGGCGAGTCCGCCGGCCCTGACGAAGGACCGGCCCCTGACGCGGCCGAGGCCGTCGCGGGCCACCGGCCGGCGCAGGCTCGGCCCCGGCCGCCCGGTCCGCTACGGCTGGGCCGTCGGCCCGGTGCTCCTGTTCGCCCTGTGGGCGGCGGGGTCCGCGGCCGGGCTGCTCGACCCGCGGGCACTGCCCGCGCCGTGGACGGTGGCCGCGACGGCAGGCGACCTGATCGCCGACGGGCGCCTCCAGAACCACCTGCTGACCTCGGCCCGACGCGCCCTGCTGGGGCTGCTGTTCGGCGTCGCCGCCGGTGTGCTGCTCGCCCTGGTGTCCGGCCTCAGCCGTGTCGGCGAGGCGCTGGTGGACGGCCCGGTGCAGATCAAGCGGGCCATCCCGTCCCTGGCGCTGATCCCGCTGCTGATCCTCTGGTTCGGCATCGGCGAGAGCATGAAGGTGATCACCATCGCGCTCGGCGTCTTCGTGCCCGTCTACATCCACACCCACAACGGCCTGCGCGCCATCGACAACCGCTACGTCGAGCTCGCCGAGACGGTCCGGCTCGGCCGCACCGCCTTCGTCCGCCAGGTCGTGCTGCCGGGCGCCCTGCCGGGATTCCTGCTCGGCATGCGCTTCGCGGTGACGGCGGCCTGGCTCGCGCTGGCCGTCGTCGAACAGGTCAACGCCACCAGCGGCATCGGCTACATGATGGAACTCGCCCGGACGTACGGACAGACCGACGTGATCCTCGTCGGCCTGGTCGTGTACGGCCTGCTCGGGCTGGTCTCCGACGGCCTGGTGCGGCTCGTCGAGAGGAGGACGCTGACATGGCGTCGCACCCTGGCCGGCTGAGCCCGGCCGTCGTCCGGATCGAGGACCTGGTCCGCTCCTTCGACGGACGCCGCGTCCTCGACGGACTGCGACTGACCATTCACGACGGCGAGTTCGTCGCCCTGCTGGGCCGCAGCGGCTCCGGCAAGAGCACCCTGCTGCGGGCGCTGGCGCGGCTCGACCACGACGTGCGGGGCGACGGCCTGCTGACCGCGCCCGACAACGTGTCGGTGGTCTTCCAGGACGCCCGCCTGCTGCCCTGGAAGCGGCTGCTGGAGAACGTCGTCCTCGGCCTCGACACCCCGGACGCGCAGGAACGCGGCCGGGCCGCCCTCGCCGAGGTGGGCCTCGCCGGGCGGGAGCGGGCCTGGCCCGTGGAACTCTCCGGCGGCGAGCAGCAGCGCGTCTCGCTGGCCCGCTCCCTGGTGCGCGAGCCGCGCCTGCTGCTGGCGGACGAGCCGTTCGGGGCGCTGGACGCCCTGACCCGCATCCGGATGCACGCCCTGCTGCGCACCCTGTGCGCCCGGCACCGGCCCGCCGTCCTGCTGGTCACCCACGACGTCGACGAGGCGATCGCGCTCGCCGACCGGGTGGTGGTGCTCGAGGAGGGCCGGATCGCCGCCGACCTGACGGTCGACCTGCCCGGTGCCCACCGGACCGGTGGCCCGGACCACGCCCGCCTGCGCGCCCGGCTCCTCGCCCACCTGGGGGTGGACCTCACCGGCCACGAGCCGGACGGCGGGTCCGGCGACGAGACGGCCGACGGCCCGCGCGGCGAGTACGAGCCCGCGCACGAACGCGTACGCGACACCGAGGAGATCCCCGCATGAGCGCCCCGCGGCGGCAGCTGCACCTCAACCTGTTCGTCTACCCGGGCGGCCACCACGAGGCCGCCTGGCGGTACCACGGCTCCGACCCCGCCCGGCTGCTGGACATCGGCTTCTACCAGGACCTGGCCCGCCGGGCCGAGGCGGCCACGTTCGACGCGGTGTTCTTCGCCGACGGCCCGTCCCTGCCGGACAACGTCCGCTACGCCAGCCGCTTCCGGCTGGAGCCGTTCACCTGGCTGTCCGCGATCGCGGCCGCCACCGAGCGGATCGGGCTGATCGCCACCGCCTCCACCACCTACAGCGAGCCCTACAACCTCGCCCGGCTGTTCGCCTCGCTTGACCACCTCAGCCGCGGGCGGGCCGGCTGGAACATCGTCACCACCGGGGCGCCCGACGCGGCCGCCAACTTCGGCCTGGACGCGCACCCCGTGCACGCCGAACGCTACGACCGCGCACGGGAGTTCGTGGACGTCGTCGGAAAACTGTGGGACAGCTGGGAGGACGAGGCACTGGTCGCCGACCCGGCCACCGGCGTCTTCGCGGACACCGACCGGGTGCACCGCGTCGACCACCGGGGCCGTCACCTCGCGGTGCGCGGGCCGCTGAACACCCCGCGCACCCCGCAGGGACGCCCGGTGTACGTGCAGGCCGGCTCCTCCGAGGACGGCCGGGCCTTCGCCGCCCGGTACGCGGAGGCCGTGTTCACCGCGCACCAGACCCTGGCGAGCGCCCAGGAGTACTACGCCGACGTCAAGGCCCGGGCCGCCGCGCTCGGCCGGGACCCGGAGCGGCTGCTGGTGCTGCCCGGCGTCAGCCCGTTCATCGGCTCCACCGAGGCGGAGGCGCGGGCGCTGCAGGAGGAGTTCAACGAGCTCACCCAGCCCGGCTACTCGCTGGACCTGCTGCGCAGGCTGCTGGGCCTGGAGCTGAGCGAGGAGGAACTCGACGGGCCGGTGCCGCGCCACCTGATCGAGACCGGCGGGGAACGCGGCAACGGCAGCCGCTTCCAGCTGGTGCTCGACATCGTCGAGCGGGAGCGGCCCACCGTCCGGCAGCTGCTGCACCGCCTCGCCGGAGCACGCGGCCACCGGGTCGTCGCCGGCACGCCGGAGCAGATCGCCGACACCCTCCAGCTCTGGTTCGAGCAGGGCGCCGCGGACGGCTTCAACGTGATGCCGCCCCACCTGCCCGGCGGGTTCGACGTCTTCGCCGACGAGGTCGTGCCGCTGCTGCGGCGCCGCGGCCTTTTCCGCGAGGCCTACCAGGGCACCACCCTGCGCGACCACTACGGGCTGACGCGCCCGGAGAGCGTCTACGCCACCAGGACCGCCGAGGCCCACGGAACCGCCGGGGCCGCCGCGGCCCCCACCGCCGCCGATCCCACCCCCACCCCCGTCCCCGTCCCCACACCCGCCGAGGTCCCCGCCCGGCAGAAGGAGCACGTCCCCTCATGAGCACCCGCAGATCCCGCACCGCCCTGGCCGTCCTGGCCGCGGCCGTCCTGACCGGCGGCCTCGCCGCCCCGCAGGCCGCGGCGGAGCACCGGAGCGCCGACTCCACCGCCGTCGAGTGGTTCGACGTCACCGCCCGGGCGGTGGCCGCCGCCCCCGCCGCCACCCAGGTCACCAACAGCCGGACCTGGGCGATCGGCTGGCTGGCCGCCGCCCGCGCCACCCGGGCCGTCCCGGCCGGCGTGGACCGGACGGAGTACCAGCGGGCCGCCCTCGCCTCGGCCGTGCACCGGGCGCTGACCGAGCTGGCGCCCACCCAGGCCGCGCAGGTCGACGAGGCGTACGCCGCCACCCTGGAGGCGATACCCGACGGCCGGTCCGAGGACCGCGGCGTCGCGGCCGGCGAACGGCAGGCCTCGCTGCTGCTCGCCGAGCGGGCGGCGGACGGCCTGGACCCCGCCTCGGTCAACGCGCCGTACCCGGTGCCGGCCGCGGCGCCCGGCGTGTGGCAGCCGACACCGCCCGCCTACGCCCCGGCCACCCAGTACGGCAACCGGGTCGCGAAGCCGTTCGCGCTGCGCTCGCAGAGCCAGTTCCGGCTGCCGCCCCCGCCCGCCCTGGACTCCGCGCGCTACGCCGCGGACCTGGCCGAGGTGCGCGCCTACGGGGCGGCCGACAGCACCGTGCGCACGGCGGGGCAGACGGAGACCGCGCAGTTCTGGTTCGGCTCGTCGTTCACCCTGTACACCGAGCCGCTGCGGGTGGCGCTCACCCGCTCCTCGCAGGGCCTGGCGGGCCAGGCGCGGCTGGTGGCCCTGTTCCACGTCGCCTCGGTGGACACCCAGATCGCCACCTCGGACAGCAAGTACGCCCACACCCGCTGGCGTCCGGTGACGGCGATCCGCACCGGCGCGATCGCCCCCGACCCGGCCTGGTCGCCCCTGCACGCCACGCCGGCCCACCCCGACTACCCGAGCGGGCACGGCACCTACTCCGGATCGGCGGAAGGGGTGCTGACCGCGCTGAGCGGGGCGCGCACCGCGCCGTTCGAGCTGACCAGCCCCACCGCGCCGGGCGTGACCCGGACGTACACCAGCTGGCAGCGGCTGTCGGCGGAGAACGTCGACGCCCGCGTCTGGTCGGGGATCCACACGCGGTCCGCGGACGAGGCGGGGATCGCCCTCGGCAAGTCCGTGGCGCGATACGTGCTCCAGCGGCAGGGAGAGCTGCTGGCGGCACGCTGACGGACCTCCTGATCGGGGTCCGGCACGCCGGCTCCCCGCGCCGCCCGGCGGCGCGGGGAGCCGGTGCGGGCGGTGGCCCCCCGCACGCCGTGGCCGCCCGCGGGCAGTGGTCACCCGCGGGCCGTGCGGGTCGTCAGCGCACGTTGACGGCGGTCCAGGCGGCGGCGACCGCGTTCTGCTCGGCCGAGCCAGCGCCGTAGAGGTCGCCGGCCGCCGCGAGGGTGGCGGCGCGGGCGCCCGCGTAGGTGGTGGACGAGGTCATGTGGACCGTCAGCGCCCGGTACCAGATGGCCCCGAGCTTGCCCCGGCCGATGCCCGTGAGGGTGGAGCCGTCGCAGGTGGTGCCGGAGTGCTCCAGGCCGCCGATGGTCCGCGTGCCGGTGCCCTCGGCGAGCAGGTAGGCGAAGTGGTTGGCGACGCCCGACGAGTAGTGCACGTCCAGGTTCTTGGTCGTGGACGACCAGCAGGCGGCGGAGGAGCCGTCACGGTCCGGCCGGTCCATGAACCGCAGGGCGGCGTCGCCGAAGCCGGGCTTCACTATCTTCTCGCCGACGTAGTAGTCGCCCGGATCGCTCGCGTTGCCGGCGTGGAACTCGACCAGCGAGCCGAAGATGTCGGAGGTGGCCTCGTTGAGGCCGCCGGACTCGCCGGAGTAGGTGAGGTCCGCGGTCGCCGAGGTCACGCCGTGGCTCATCTCGTGGCCGGCCACGTCCAGCGAGACCAGCGGGCCGAAGGTGGTGCCGTCACCGTCGCCGTACGTCATGCAGAAGCAACTGTCGTCCCAGAAGGCGTTGTTGTAGTTGCTGCCGTAGTGCACGCGGTTGTACGAGCCCTTGCCGTCGCCCGCGATGCCGAGCCGGCCGTGGACGTCCTTGAAGTAGTCCCAGGTGACGTCCGTGCCGTACTGGGCGTCCACGGCGGCGGAGGCGCGGTCGGAGGTGGCGCCGGTGCCCCAGGCGTTGTCGGCGTCGGTGAAGACCGTGGAGGGGGCGCGGCGCAGGCACAGGGTCAGGATGCACAGGTCGGTCTTGTTGGCCGCGTCGCCGGTGTAGGTGTTGCCGCGGGTCGGGTCCTTCAGGGAGTACGAGGTCCCGCTGCCGGTGGTCTCCAGCGGCACGGCGCCCGAGTAGAGGGAGCGGCCGGTGCCGGTGGCGGCGTGCACGGAGTCCCAGGAGTCCAGCTGCCTGCCGGTGCGGGCGTCGACCAGCACCTCACGGCCGACCGGGTTGCCCCGCGCGTCCTTCGCCGTCACCTCGGTGTGCCAGGCCAGGCGAGGGGTGCGGCCGTTCAGGGCGTCGACCACCAGGCGGGAGTCGGCCTCGGGCGCGACGACGGTCCGCTCCGTGGACCGCAGGAGGTCCTCGGCGACGTCCGAGGCCCTGGACTCGGACACGGCCGGGGTGAGGGCGGGCACCGACACCTCCGCGCGGCTCGCCCGGTCGGCGCCCTCGAACGCGCCCTCCGGCGAGAGGTGGACGACGAAGTCGCCGCCGAGAACCGGCAGATCGGCGTAGGTGCGGTCGAAGCGGACGTGCTCGGAGCCGTCCGCGTCGACGATCACGTCCTTGACGACGAGTTCCTGCCGCGCGCCGATGCCGAGGCTCTCGGCCCGGGCGGCGACGGCCTTCTCCGCGCGGGCGACGGCGGCGGCCTCACGGTCGGGGGAGGCCTGCGGCGCGGCGGGCGCCGCGGAGGCCGTGACGGGCAGGGCGGTGGCCAGCAGCAGCGCGGCGGCGGCCGCGGCGGTGGCGGTCAGGCGGGATCCGGTCCCTCTCGCGCGGGGGCGCGAGATCCGGGTGCGGTTAGTGTCCATGACAAGCATGGTTGTCCCGCCCGGGAGCGGAGGAGACCCGTCCGGCTGGGGAGATCCGGTGTGCGACGTGCGGGACGGCGCACCGCGGCGGCGATGTGACGCCAGTTGCGACGACCCGGTCCCGGCGGTGCCCGTGCGGGGCGGGAGGCGGGGGCGGCAGGGGCGCGTGGAGGACGATGGTGTACCTGGCACCACCCCGGGTGGGGTGATGCGCCCCGTGCCGCCGGCGCCCGCCGGCCGTAGCGTCAGGGACGGCGGCGATCCACCCGCCGAACCACCACCGGACGACGGGGAGTTGGAAGCATGTCCGCCAAGAAGGCTCTGCTGGCCGCCGTGCGCGGTTTCGCCCTGGGAACGTTCTCCCTCATCGGCTCCTCCCTCCTGCTGGTCCTCACCCTGCTGGCCGCCGCCCTGGTCCCCCTCGGCGTCGGCACCCTGCTGATGCCGCCCCTGCTGGGCCTCGTCCGGCGGTTCGCCGACCTGCGGAGGCTGGCGGCGGCCCGCTGGTACGGCATCACCATCCCGCTCGCCGAGTACGACCCCGGCCCCGCCGGGCTGCCCGCCGTCGGGCCGGCCCGGACCCTGCGCCTGATGGCGGACCCCGCGGTCCACCGCGACCTGCGCTGGCTCCCGGTGGACATGACCGCCGGTTTCCTCCTCGCGATGCTGCCCGTGGCACTGCTGAGCAACGCGGTGCAGGGCATCGCCCTGCCGCTCGGGCACTGGCGGGTCGTCGCGGACGGCGCGGACTACTGGTACCTGTTCCTCCCGGTCGGCGGACAGGCCGACGCGATCGGCGCCGGACTCCTCGGACTGGTCGTGCTGTACCTGGCGTTCCGCTACAACGACCGCCTGCTCGCCGCCCACTTCACGCTCACCCGGGCCGTGCTGGCACCCGACCGGGCCACCTTGGAGCGCCGGGTGGCGGAACTCGCCCGCACCCGGCACGACGCCGTGGGCGCCTCCGCCGCCGAACTGCGCCGCATCGAGCGCGACCTGCACGACGGGGCGCAGGCCCGCCTGGTCGCCATGGGGATGAGCCTGGGCACCATCGAGACCCTGCTCGACAAGGACCCCGCGCAGGCGAGGAAGTTGCTCGCACAGGCACGCGCCGAGTCCGCCGAGGCGCTCGCCGAGCTGCGCGACCTGGTGCGCGGCATCCACCCGCCGGTGCTGGCGGAGCGCGGTCTCGGCGACGCGGCGCGGGCGCTCGCGCTCCGCACGCCGCTGCCGGTGGAGGCCCACGTCGACCTCCCCGGCCGCCCGGAGGCCGCCGTGGAGTCGGCCGTCTACTTCGCGCTCAGCGAGATGCTGACCAACGTCGTCAAGCACGCCCGCGCCACCCGGATCTGGCTGGAACTGGGCCACCGGGACGGCATGCTGCGCCTGACCGTCACCGACGACGGGCACGGCGGCGCCGACCCGGCGGCCGGCACCGGGCTGGCGGGCGTGGAGCGGAGGCTGGGAGCATTCGACGGCGTCCTGGCCGTCAGCAGCCCGACCGGCGGCCCCACCGTGGTGACCCTGGAGATTCCGTGCGCGTTGTCCTCGCCGAAGACCTCTTCCTGCTGAGGGACGGCCTCGTCCGGCTGCTGGAGGCGCACGGCTTCGAGATCGCCGCCGCCGTCGACAACGGCCCCGGACTGGACCGCGCCCTCGAGGAACTGGAGCCGGACGTCGCCGTCGTCGACGTCCGGCTCCCGCCCTCCTTCACCGACGAGGGGCTGCAGTGCGCCCTGCGGGCCCGGCGCCGCCGCCCCGGCCTGCCGGTGCTGGTGCTCTCCCAGCACGTCGAGCAGCTCTACGCCCGCGAACTGCTCGCCGACGGCAGCGGCGGCGTCGGCTACCTGCTGAAGGACCGGGTGATGGACGCCGGGCAGTTCACCGAGGCCGTCCGCCGGGTCGCGGCCGGCGGCACCGCCATGGACCCCCAGGTCATCTCCCAGCTGCTGCAGCGCAGTTCGGGCGACGACCGGCCCGTCTCACGGCTCACCCCGCGCGAGCGGGAGGTGCTGGAGCTGATGGCGCAGGGCCGTTCCAACGCCGCCATCGCGGGCCGGCTGTCGGTCACCGAACGGGCCGTCGCCAAGCACACCGCCAACATCTTCGCCAAGCTCGGCCTGGAGGTGTCCGACGACGACAACCGCCGGGTCCTGGCCGTCCTCGCCCACCTCGACGCCGCCTGAGCCGGCCGGCCGGGCGCCCGCTCCGGCCCGCTCGTCCGGCCGGTCGCGAGGAGGGGGCCGCCGGGGACGGTCAGGCGCCGTCCTGCGGGCGGGCCTTCCCCGCCTCGGCCGCCCGGGACCGTCGGCGGACGCCCTCCACATGGGCCGTGAACACCCCGGCCGCGTCCGGGGTGAGCATCCGCAGCGCGACCAGCGCGCTGAGCGCCACGTCGCACAGCTCGGCCTGCACGTCGTCCCAGTCGTGGGTGACGCCCTTGCGCGGGTTGTGGCCCAGCGTGCCGATCACGGCCTGCGCCGTCTCACCGATCTCCTCGGACAGCTTCAGCACCGCCAGCAGCAGTTCCTGCTCGCGGGGCCGCGTGCCGTTCCGGTCCACCCAGGCCCACAGGTCCTCGACCGAGTCCCACATCCGGTGTTCGCTCATGGGCTCAGCGTTCCAGAACGACGCGGCCGCCGATCTCCACCCAGCCGTTCGGCTGCGGCGCCGTCAGGATCTGCGAGCCGGCCCCCTGGCCGATGTTCAGGGCGCGGCCCAGCTGCTGGGTCAGGAGCAGCGCGGCCGCGCCGGTCGCCTCGTCCTCGTCGATGCCGTCGTCCCGGCCGGGGAAGGCGCGGGCCCGGACGCGGCCCGCGGCCTCGTCCTCCCACGCCCAGGCGTAGATCCACTCGCCCTTCTCCGGCACCTCGAGGGAGTCCACCTCCACGGCGGAGGCGTACTGGCGCAGGACGCGCGGCGGCGCCCACTCGGCGCGGGCCTCGATCCAGGTGAACTCGCCGTCCAGCCGGACCCCCACCTCGCCGGCGGCGGTGATCAGCTCGGGCAGGTCCAGCAGCCAGGCGGCGCCGACGCAGGGGTGGCCGGCGAACGGCAGCCGCAGCGCCGGGGTGTAGATGTCGATCACACCGCGCTCCGGGTCGTCGACGAACACCGTCTCGCTGCAGCCGAGTTCGGCGGCCATCGCCTGCCGTTCGGTCTCGCCGGGGATCTTGGAGCCGTCGCGGACCACGGCGAGTTCGTTGCCGTAGCCGCGCCCGGCGTCGCAGAAGACCCTGAGCACGTCGTAAGGAGTCACGTCGCGCATTCAAGCATCCCCCCGGTACCGCCCGCGCGGGCCGCCCGTCACGGGTAGGGTGCCGCTGCGTAAGCCGGAAGGAGAAGGCGAGTTGAAGAGCACGAGGGGGCGTCGCGTCCTGCCGGCCGTCCTGGCCGCGCTGTCCCTGGCCCTGAGCGGGTGCGTCGTGGTGCACGGGGAGCGGGAGGTCCTGCCGGCCGCCACCCCGAAGGAGGCCGCCGGCGCGCTGCGGACGTTCACCGACGCCTACAACGCCGCGGACGAGGCGTACGACCGGAGCCTCGACGAGGACCGGGTCACCGGCGCGTTCGGCGCCATAGACGGCGCGCGGCTGAAGGCGCGCCACGCCAACCACCCCGAGGGCAACGCGGCCCACGAGCCGCTGCGGCTGAGCGACGCGCGGTACACCATCCCCGCCAAGGCGGGCTGGCCGCGCTGGTTCCTCGCGGACGCCCGGGGCAACAAGGGCGGCGACGCCCGCTGGATGCTGGTGTTCGTCAAGGAGCACGCGAAGGAGCCCTGGCAGGCGGCCTACCTGACGCTCCTCGACCCCGACGACGTGCCGGACTTCCGCAAGGACGAGGACGGCCACGCGGTGCCCGCCGCGGCGGGCGACCAGCTGGCCCTCCCGCCGTCGAAGCTGAGCAAGGCGTACGCGGACTACCTCGGCGGCGGCGGCGACGCCTTCGCCCAGGGGCCGCACACGAGCGTGGTGCGCGAGCAGCGCAAGCGCAACGAGAAGCGGCCGGGGCTGGTGCGGCAGTTCAAGGACGAGGCGCTCACCAAGGGCGACTACGCGCCGCTGGGGCTGCGGACCGCCGACGGCGGGGCGCTGGTGTTCTTCGCGACCCGGCACTTCGAGCGGCTGACGGCCGCGCCGGGCACGGAGATACCGGTGCAGAACGCGGACGTGCGGGCGCTGATCACCGGCGAGGTCGGCCAGACGCTGACCATGGAGTACGTCTCGCAGCAGGCGGTGCGGGTGCCGCGCAAGGGGCAGGCCGTCTTCCTCAGCCGGGTCCCGGGGCTCACCGCGGCGCGCGGGGAGTAGCCGCCGCGCGTGCGGGAGCGGCAGGTCGCCCGCCCCGCCCCGCCTCCGGCCGCCGGGCGGGAGGTCAGCGCTGGAGGGGCCAGACCGCGCCGGTGGGCTCCTCGCCGACGTACTTCTCGCAGGCGTCGGTGAGGGTCTCGAGCAGCAGCAGCGGTTCCGGCAGGGCGTGCTCGGGGCCGCGCACCCACCGCACGGACCGGCCGTCGTCACCCGGCAGGCGGGCGGGCGGCACCAGGACGTACGAGCCGCGGCAGTGCCACCGCAGGCCGGGATGGTCCTCGTCGGTCTCGGGGTGCGAGTCCAGCTCGCAGGGCCACCACTCGTCCTCGTCCTCGGGCGTGCCGCGGGTCTCGGTGAAGAAGAGCATCCGCCCGTCGTCGCTCTCGGCGACCGGCCCGACGCCGACACCCTCGGCGAGCAGCCGCTCCAGCGCCGCGCGGCCCGCCTCCAGGGGCACGTCCAGCACGTCGTGGAGCATGCCGGTGGCGGTGATGAAGTTGGCCTCGGGGTTGCCGCGCGCCCAGCGCTCGACCTGCGCGGGATCCGTGGTGGACTGCGTCTGCCAGGCGAAGGAGACCGGGTGGCGGGCGGGGGTCGGACAGCCGACCCGTTCGCACGAACACCGGTAGCCGACCGGGTGCGCGGCGGGCGCGAGCGGCAGCCCCGCGGCCGCGGCGGCGAGGAGCAGGGCCTCACGGTCCTCGGACCCGACGGCCTCCTGCGGACGCCGTCCGCGCAGCCACCGGGAGATCCTGCTCTGCCGGCCGGGACGGCCGCCGAACGTCGCGCTCATCTATCCCCTCGCCTCACCGATGGTGCGGACAACATGCCCCATGGTCGCACCGCCACGTGCCTCCGGGGCGAGCCGGCGGAAATGCGCCCGGCGTTCCGGTCGGAGGTCATTGCCTGATTTCATGGTAATTGCCGGGCTCGACGGGCGGCCAGGAGTCCCCCCAGTCGGCGTCCCGGGCCGCCTTGTAGAGGTCGCCGTGGCGCTTGGTCACCGTGTGGCGGCGCAACTGCTCCTCGGCCTCGCACAGGTCGAGCAGCACCTGCCCCTTGCGGATCTGCGGGCGCCGCACCACCCGGGAGGCGGCCGGGGAGACCTCGTCCGCGGGCAGCCGGGTGGCCGCGACGTAGCTGAACTTCTCGTCCTCGTAGGGCAGCGAGCCGGCCTTCACCTGACGGTGCAGGGAGGAGCGGCTGACCCGGGCCGAGAAGTGGCACCAGTCCTCGCCCGGGACGATCGGGCAGGCCGCGCTGTGCGGGCAGGGGGCGGCGACGCGGAAGCCGGCGGCGATCAGGCGGTCCCGGGCGGCGATCACACGGGCGTAGCCGTCGGGGGTGCCGGGTTCGACGACCACGACGGACGGGGCGGCGGCGGCCGCGGCGTCGACGACGTGGGCGCGGTCCTGGTCGGTGAGCTCACCGAGGACGTAGGACACCGTGACGAGATCGGTGCTCTCGATCCGGAGCGCCGCTCCGATCCGCGAGCGCTGCCAGCGCGCCCCGGCAAGGGCCGGGTTGGCGGCGGCAAGCTCGCGGCCGAGCGCGAGGGCGGGCTCCGCCCAGTCCAGCACGGTCACGGGCCGCTCCCCGTCCCAGGCCGCGGTGACCGCCCAGGTGGCCGCGCCGGTGCCGCCGCCCACGTCCACGTGCGAGGCGGGCGTCCACCCCGGGACCGCCGCGGCGAACGCCTCCAGCGCCGAGCGCACCGCCTCGAAGGTGGCCGGCATCCGGTAGGCCGCGTACGCCGCCACGTCCGCGCGGTCGCGCAGGATGGGGGCGTCGGTGGGGGTCCGGCCGCGGTAGTTGGCGATCAGCCGGTCCACGGCCTGGGCGGCCTGCCGGGGCGGGAGTCCGTCGAGCAGCGCCGCGAGCGCGGTCCGGAGGGTCTCGGCGGGGGACGACACGATGTTCACCCTCCGATTGTCGCAGCCACCGCCCGCCTTCCCTCCCGCCGCCGTCCGCGCTCCCTCCCGCCGCCGTCCGGCCCGGGACGCCGCTCCCGTCCGCGCGCCCGTCCGCCGCCGTCCGGCCTCGGTCCCCCCGAAGCCCGGCTCCGGCACGCCGGGGTGCCCGGTCCGTGAGACGTCCCAGCCGTGCGGGCCGGAGCGCGCGGCGCCCGATCTATGCTCTGCGCAGGGCTGATGTCACGAGGTGAGGAGCGGCCGGGATGGCTGAGACGGTGCGGTGGGGAATTCTGGCCACGGGCGGGATCGCCGCGGCTTTCGCGGGTGACCTCGTCGACATCCCGGACGCCGAGCTGGTGGCGGTCGGCTCGCGGTCGCAGGAGTCGGCCGACGCGTTCGCCGAGCGGTTCGGCATCCCGAAGGCGTACGGGGACTGGGCGTCGCTGGCCGCCGACGAGGACGTCGACGTGGTGTACGTCGCGACCCCGCACACCGCCCACCGGGCCGCCGCCGGGATGTGCCTGGAGGCCGGGCGCGGCGTGCTGTGCGAGAAGCCGTTCACGCTGAACCTGCGGGAGGCGCAGGAACTGGTCGCGCTGGCGCGGGAGCGCGGGCGCTTCCTGATGGAAGGCATGTGGACCGCCTGCAATCCGCTGGTGCGCCGGATGCGGCAGCTGGTGGAGGAGGGCGAGATCGGCGAGGTGCGGACGGTGCAGGCCGACTTCGGCCTGGCCGGCCCGTTCCCGGTCGCGCACCGGCTGCGCGATCCGCAGCAGGGCGGCGGGGCGCTGCTCGACCTCGGGGTCTACCCGATCGCCTTCGCGCAGATGCTGCTGGGGGAGCCGGACCGGGTCACCGCGCAGTCGGTGCTCTCGCCGGAGGGCGTCGACCTGCAGACCGGAGCGGTGCTCGGCTGGGAGAGCGGTGCTCTCGGTCTGGTGCACTGCTCCATCGTCGGTGCGACGGGCATCACCGCCTCCGTCACCGGCACCCGCGGCCGGATCGACGTGCCCGACGGCTTCTTCCAGGCGGATCGTTTCGTCCTGCACCGCGAGGGCAAGGAGCTGCAGGAGTTCACGCTCACCTCGGGTGACGGCCTGCGCAGCAGCTTCCGGCACGAGGCGCTCGAGGTGATGCGCGCGATCAGGGCCGGGGAGACCGAGTCCCCGCTGGTCCCGCTGGAGTCGACCCTCGCCGTCATGCGCACCCTCGACGCGATCCGCGACCAGGTCGGAGTCCGCTACCCGGGCGAGTGACGGCGTCCCCGGGGGCAGCCCACCGGGGGAGCTCACCGGGGGAGCCGTCCTGCCTTCCGGGGGCGCGGGCCGACCGCCCGCGCCCCGGGCGGCGTGCCGTCAGGCCGGGGTGAGCCCCGGGTTGCCGGCCTCCGTGGTGAACGCGGCGGCCACCGTCAGCGGCTCGCCCGGCGTGGTGATCCTGGGGAGGGTCTTGAACTCCGTCCTGGCCTCCCGCCGGCCCAGCTCGACCGTGGTGTAGCCCCGCAGCCCGTTGTAGAACCGCAGGTGCGGGTTGCGCGCGTGGTAGCCGGCCCAGTTGGACGGCCGTTCCGAGCCGTCGCCGCCCGAGGAGATGGAGGTGGTGACGATCTCGGTGCCCAGCGTCCGCGAGGACGGGTCGTCGAAGTCCTCCTTGACGTCCAGCCC
Source organism: Streptomyces fragilis (assembly GCF_003112515.1). Classification (GTDB taxonomy): domain Bacteria; phylum Actinomycetota; class Actinomycetes; order Streptomycetales; family Streptomycetaceae; genus Streptomyces; species Streptomyces fragilis. The sequence goes on from NZ_BEVZ01000003.1 coordinate 132,780, forward strand.
GTAGTGCACGTGGACGTCGCCGGTGAGGATCATCAGGTTCTCCCGGCCGGACGCCTTCCACCCCTCCAGCACCCGCCGCCGGGAGGCCGGGTAGCCGTCCCAGGAGTCCATGGACCGCGTGGTGTTGCCCGCGGTGGGGTGGTTGCGGCGGCTGAAGGTGACCTGCTGCGGGACCACGTTCCACACCGCGGACGACCGGCGCCAGCCGTCGACGAGCCACCGCTCCTGCTCCGCCCCGGTCAGCGTCATCGACTCGGCCTCGGACTCGGGGGTGGGCGTCTTCCAGCCGTCCCCGTTCGCCTGGTCGGTGCGGTACTGCCGGGTGTCCAGGACGTCGAACTGGGCCAGCCGGCCCCAGTGCATCCGCCGGTACAGCCGCAGGTCCGGGCCCTCGGGCCGCTGGGCGGCGCGCAGCGGCATGTTCTCCCAGTACGCGCGGTAGGCGGCGGCGCGGCGCAGCAGCCACTCCTCGGGCGGGACGGAGCCCTCCGGGTGGTCGCCCGCGTAGTTGTTCTCGGTCTCGTGGTCGTCCCAGGTCACCACGAACGGGTGCGCGAGGTGGGCGGCAATCAGGTCCGGGTCGGACTTGTAGAGGGCGTACCGCAGGCGGTAGTCCTCCAGCGTCACCGTCTCGTGGGCGAAGTGGGCGGGGATCACCCGGTCCGTGTAGTTGCGGGCGCCGCCCTTGGCGTCGACGGCGTACTCGTAGAGGTAGTCGCCGAGGTGGAAGACCGCGTCCAGGTCCTCGCCGGCCAGGTGGCGGTAGGCGGTCCAGTGCCCCTGGTCGTAGCGCTGGCAGGAGACCACGCCGAGGCGCAGCCGGTCGACCCGGGCGCCGAACGCGGGCGCGGTGCGGGTGCGGCCCGCCGGGCTCACCCAGTCGCCCGCGCGGAAGCGGTAGTGGTACTCCGAGCCGGGCCGCAGGTGGCGCACGTCGACGTGCACGGCGTGGTCGAACTCCGGGTGCGCCCAGGCGTGACCGCGCCGCACGACGCGGGTGAAGCGTTCGTCGTGGGCCAGCTCCCAGTGCACGGAGACCCGCCGGTCCGGCAGCCCGCCGCCGGGGTCCAGGGGCCGCGGGGCCAGCCGGGTCCACAGCGCCACCGAGTCCGGCAGCGGGTCGCCGGAGGCCACGCCCAGCGTGAACGGGTCCTCGGACAGCCCGGCGGGTTCGAGCTCGTCGGCGGCGGCGGTGCCGGCGCCGGGCAGGCCCACCGCGAAGGCCAGCGCGGCCGCCGCGGCGGTGGTGGTCAGGAATCTTCGGCGCCCGAGCGAGAGCGCGGCGTTCCTGAGCTCGGCGGAGTGCGGACCGGTGGGCGAGGGCATGGTGGCCTTCCGGGACGAGGACGGGGTGCGGAAGGCATTCGAGCGGGACAGGACGACCCCCCGTTGTTGAGGACACGACATGCAGATGACGGCTGGGTTACCTCCCCACGCCCCTGGCAGATCACTCGTCCGCGCGGATGGAACGGCGCAAAGCTGGGGACTCGGGACCGGTCCTGACCGGTCCCGGGTGCAAGGAGTCGACGTGACGAGTTTCGACCGGCGTGATCTCGGCCTGCTGCTGCTCCGCGCGGGCACCGGCGGCGTGCTCGCTGCGCACGGCGCGCAGAAGCTGTTCGGGTGGTTCGGCGGCCACGGGCTGGAGGGCACCGGGCAGTGGATGGAGTCCATCGGCTACACCCCGGGCCGGGCCAGCGCCGCCATGGCGGGCGCCGCCGAGACCGGCGGCGGCCTGCTGCTGGCCCTCGGCCTGGCCACGCCCGCGGCGGGGGCGGCGGCCGCGGGGGCGATGGCGGGAGCGGCGGCGGTCCACGCCCCGCAGGGCTTCTTCGCGCAGAGCGGCGGCTACGAGTACGCGGCCTCGCTCGGCCTCACGGCCGCCGGCCTGGCCGTCACCGGGCCCGGGCGGCTCTCGCTCGACCACCTGCTCGGGCACGCGCTCAACAAGGGGTGGATGGTGCCGGCCGTGTTCGCCGCGGTGGGCGCGGCGACGGCGTGCGTGGTGGGCAGCCGCAACCGCCGGGTCGGCAGGCAGCAGGACGAGAGCGTGCAGGAGCCGCTGTTCGAGGAGTGACGGGGAGAGTGCGGACGCCCGCGCTCAGCGCGCGGGGCGGGTCACCCCACCGCCATGTGGAGGCGCAGCACCAGCCCGTCCGGCCCGGTGCGCATCTCGACCAGGTCGCAGAGCTGGTGCATGATCCACACCCCGCGGCCGCCGTGCGGCGAACGCGGGTCGGGGCGCCGGCGGCCGACCAGCGGATCGGTCAGCTGCCCGTCGTCGCGTATCTCGGCGACCAGCGAGTTCTCGGCGCGCCACATGCGCAGCGTGCCCCGCCCGCCGCCGTGCCGCACCGAGTTGCCGGTGGCCTCGCCGATGGCCAGCAGCCAGTCGGTGCGCCGGGCCGGCGGGAGCCCGCAGCGCGACGCCCAGTCCTCCGCCGTGCCGCGCGCCAGCGCCAGCTCGTGCTCGCCGAACTCGACCACCAGCGGGTCGACGGGGTCCGGGAGCGGGGTGTCGAAGGACCGGCACACGTCCAGCGGGTCGGCGAAGTCGGGACTGGTCCGCCGCACGCCGTCCTCGGTCACCACCGGGTGGATGCGGCGGGCCGCCTCCAGCACCGACTCGGGCAGCGTCACGTCGTACGGGGTCAGCACGCTGACCCGGCGGCCCGCGAAGGCCACGTTGACCAGGGCCTGGTGGCGCAGCGCCTCCACCGTCCCGGCCGGCCCGCGCTCCGCGTACACACACTCGCCCACGATGGACGGCCGGGACTCCGAGCTCTCGTGCCGGTCCGCGAACTCGCGGAACAGGGAGAGCAGGCGGCCCGGGTTGCGCCCGGCCTCCGTCATGTCGAGCCAGGTGACGCGCCCGTCCAGGTCCTCCAGGTGCGCGCGCAGAGCCTCCAGCCGCGGCCCGGGGACCACGACCAGCGCCTGCGCTCCGCGGCCCAGGACGGCGGTGCGCACGAACCGGCCCACGCCGTCGAGGTACTCCGCCTCGGAGCGGTAGAAGAGCGCGGGGTGGAAGAGCCCGGAGCCGGGCCCTCGACCGGGCGGCTGCCGGAAGTACGTGGTGGTTCGGCTGTGCGTCGTCATCGGTCGGCGATCTCCACAGCGGCCCCGAGTTCGGGGAACAGTCCGAGGAGCCGTCTCAGGGGGGCAGGGGCGTGCAGCAGACGCAGGCGTCCGCGGCTGCGGCGTCGGGCGGCCTCGGCGAGCGTGGCCAGCGAGGAGATGTCCAGGTGCCGGAGGCCGGAGAGGTCCAGCTCCACGTCACCGCCGGGGGAGCCCGACACCACGGCCGCCGCGGAACGCACGGCGGACCGGGTGTCGTACCCGGCCGAACCCGACAGCCGCAGGCCGGTACGCCCCGGCAGCGGCTCGAGACGCAGGACGGGACCGGCGACGGGGGCGCCGCGGTGGTGCACGTGCGCCCCGGCCAACTGGGCCAGCAGGGGCGCGGGCACCAGGCGGCTGTCGTAGAAGCACCACGCCGTGAGCGGCAGCGCTTCGAAGACCTCGTGGTGCAGCCGGAGCTCGTACTCCAGCAGGCGGTCGGCCCCCGCCACGCCCTGTGCCCCCCAGGCCATCTCGCCGATCGCCCGCAGCCCGCGGTGTCCCTCCGCGCGCGCGGTGTCCATGGCCTGGTGCCAGAGGCCCATCATGGCGTCCGGGTCGAACGCCGGGCCCGACAGGTAGGTCCGCTCCGCCGTGGTGACCACCAGGCGGCCCTCGCCCTCCGCCCGCGCCGCGTCGACGCCGGCGGACGCCAGGACGCCCCTCACCCGGTCCGGGTCCGTGGTGGCGGCGAAGTACTGCACCTGCTCGCCGCGCTCCAGTCCGGCGCGGACGAAGGGCACCAGATGGCCCGCCCACTCACGGTCGTCGGAGAACACCACGGAGGAGTGGCGGTCCGTTTGCGGGGTCGGCGGCGCGGGAGCAGGGGCCGTGGAGGTCATGGCCATCTCGTCCGTCCTTCTCCGGAGCCCGTCTGTCCTGTCGCGCCGCCGGGACGCCTGCGCCCCCCAGGCAGGATAACGAAGTGCAGAAATCCCCGATGCCCCGATCCGCCGAACCCAAACGGGGCCGGACGGCTCAACTTCGCAGCGCGTTCACAGCCTGGTCCACATCGTCGTGGAATGTGAAGATCTGGTCCAGCCCCACGGTGTGGAACATCTGTCGCAGGTCGGACCCCAGTCCGGCCAGGGCCAGCGGCCGGCCCGCCCGCTCGGCGCGGTGGTGGGCCGTCACGAGGACGGTGATGCCCGTGGAGTCGCAGTAGGAGAGCCCGGTGAGATCGATCACGAGGCCGCCGGACCGGGCGAGGTCCAGCTCGTCCAGGGCGCCCAGCAGGGCGCCGGCCGTGTGGTGGTCGAGTTCGCCGGTCGCCCGCAGCACGGCCGCACCCGACGGGTGCGTGTGCCGGTCGACGGTGAGGACGGGGTCGGTCTTGGTCACCGGGTCTCCTGAGGGGGGTGGGGATGTGACGGAGGGCGGTCGAGGACGGCGGGAGCGGACGGACGGCCCGGCAGGTACTTCCGGCGGCGGCCGCCGTTCGGATGCGGATCGGAGGCGATCTGCCCGTAAGAGCCACGGGTTCGGCTTATCCTACGAAGCTTGTGGAATGCGTGTGGGGTTCCCGTGAAACGACGGCGGCGGGCGCGTCGTCCGTGTACGGGTGCTCGGTCGAGACGAAAGGCCCTCCCATGGCACGCTCCTTCTCCCCCGGTGATTCCACGTCGGCCGGGGCGGACGTGTTCGCCGCCGATCCCGAGGTCGGGCGCGACCTGGCCGCGGTCGACTGGGCGGCGACCCCGCCGGGGCCCCCGTCCGACTGGCCGCAGAGCCTGCGCACGGCGGTGAGCATCCTGCTCTCCTCCCGGTTCCCGATGTGGATGGCGTGGGGTCCCGAGCTGACGTTCTTCTGCAACGACGCCTACCGGCACGACACGCTGGGCCAGAAGTACCCCTGGGCGCTCGGACGGCCGGCCCCCGAGGTGTGGGCGGAGATCTGGGACACCATCGGCCCGCGCGTCCGCACCGTGCTGTCCACCGGCCGGGCCACCTGGGACCAGGGGCTGCAACTGTTCCTGGAACGCTCCGGTTACCGCGAGGAGACGTATCACACCTTCTCCTACAGCCCGCTGAGGGACGACGCCGGAGAGATCGTCGGCATGCTCTGCGTGGTCACCGAGGAGACCGAGCGGGTCATCGGCGAGCGGCGCATGGCCACCCTGCGCGACCTGGGGTCCGACCCGAGCGTGGTGCGCACCGAGCAGCAGATGCTGGACTTCGCCGCCCGGCAGCTCGGCCGCAACCCGCAGGACCTGCCGTTCACCCTCACCTACCTCTTCGCCCCCGGGCCCGACGCTGGCGGCGGGCCCGGGGGCGCCGAGGGCCACCACGGCGGGGCCCGGCTGGCCGGCGCCAGCGGCATCGAGCCCGGCCATCCCGTCGCCCCGCTCGTCCTGACGCCCGACGCCCTCGCCTGCTGGCCCGCGGCCGGGCCGGGCCAGGGCGCCGAGACCGTCGACCTCACCACCCTCGCCGCCGGCGCGGGGGAACTGCCCCACGGCGCCTGGGACGCGCCGCCGGTCGAGGCGCTGCTGGTGCCGCTGCCCCGGCAGGGCGGCACGCCGTACGGGTTCCTGGTGGCCGCACTGAACCGGTACCGGCCGCTGGACGACGGCTACCGGTCCTTCGTCGAGCTGGTCGCCGGACACGTCGCCGCGGGCATCGGCAGCGCCCGCAGCTACCGGGCGCAGCAGCGGCGGGCCGAGGAGCTGGCCGAGCTGGACGAGGCGAAGACCGCCTTCTTCTCCAACGTCAGCCACGAGTTCCGCACGCCGCTCACGCTGATCATGGGGCCGCTGGAGGAACTGCGCGGCCGGCTGTCCGACGCCGACCAGCTGGTGCGCGACGAGCTGGAGGTCGCCCACCGCAACGGGCTGCGGATGGGCCGCCTGGTCAACACGCTGCTGGACTTCTCGCAGATCGAGGCGGGCCGGATGCGGGCCGCCTTCGCGCCGGCCGACCTCAGCGCGACCACCGCCGACCTGGCGGGGGTGTTCCGCTCCGCCGTCGAGCGGGCCGGCCTCACCCTGGACGTCGACTGCCCGCCGCTGGAGGAGCCGGTGCACCTGGACCGGTCCATGTGGGAGAAGGTCGTCCTCAACCTGCTGGGCAACGCCCTGAAGTTCACCTTCGAGGGCGGCATCCGGGTGGCCGTGCGCCGGGACGGCGACGAGGCGGTGGTGACCTTCGCGGACACGGGCGTCGGCATCCCGGCGGACGAGATGTCCCGGCTCTTCGACCGCTTCCACCGCATCCGCCACACCCGGGCCCGCTCCCACGAGGGCAGCGGCATCGGGCTGGCCCTGGTGAAGGAGCTCGTCCAGCTGCACGGCGGAACGATCACCGCGGAGAGCACCGAGGGCCGCGGCACCGTCTTCACCGTCCGGCTCCGCCTGGGCACGGGCCACCTGCCGGCCGACTCCCTCGTCCCGGCCGCCGAGTCCGCCCCCCTCACGGCGGACGCCCGCCCCTACGTCCAGGAAGCGCTGGGCACCCTCCCGGACACCGGAGCGGCCCGCACCGGCGCCGCCACGGCTCCGGCCGGGGACGCCGCGGGCACGGTCGCCCGCCGACCCGGCGGGACGGGGGCCGCCGCCGGGGACGGGGCCGGTGCCGGGAGCCCCGCCGGGGACGGTACGGACACCGGCTCCTCCGGCACCGGTTCCGGCATGGGCACCGGCACCGGCACCGGCACGGCTACGGGCTCGGGCGCGGGCTCCGGCGCGGGCGCGGGCTCCGGCACGGTCACGGGTTCCGGCTCCGGCACGGGCACGGGCTCTGGCACCGGTACGGCTACGGGCTCCGGCGCGGGCTCAGGCTCCGGCACGGCTACGGGCTCGGGCACGGGCACAGGTTCCGGCTCCGGCGCGAACTCCGGCTCCGGCGCGGCTACGGGTTCCGGCTCCGGCTCCGGCTCCGGCACGGGCGCGGGCTCTGGCACCGGCACGGCTACGGGCTCGGGCACGGGCACAGGTTCCGGCTCCGGCGCGAACTCCGGCATCGGCGCGGCTACGGGCTCCGGCGCGGGCTCCGGCACGGCTGCGGGGTCCGGCACCGCGGCGGGCGCCGGGGGCGGGAGTGTCCCGGTGGCCGCCGGGGCCGCGGTGGCGCGGGAGACGGCCGGGGCCCGTGTCCTGGTCGCCGACGACAACGCCGACATGCGCGGCTACCTCACCCGCCTGCTGACCGGCGCCGGCTACCGGGTCCGCGCCGTCGGCGACGGCGTCGAGGCACTGGAGGCCGCCCGCGCCGTGCAGCCCGACCTGATCGTCGGCGACGTGATGATGCCGCGGATGGACGGCCTGGCCATGGTCGGGGCGCTGCGCGCGGACAGCCGCACCGCCTCCGTGCCGGTGCTGCTGCTGTCCGCGCGGGCCGGCCAGGAGGCGTCCATCGAAGGGCTCGAGGCCGGCGCCGACGACTACCTCGTCAAGCCGTTCGCGGCCGCCGAGCTGCTGGCCAGGGTCCGGGCCAACGTCGAGCTGGCGCGGATGCGCGGCCGGCACGCCCGCTGGCGCGCGGCGCTGGTCGACGCCCTGCAGGAGGCGTTCTTCGTCTGCGACGAGACCGGCACCATCCTCGAGGTCAACTCCGCCTACGCCGAAATCCTCGGCCACGGCCCGGACGACCTCCCCGGACCCCACCGCCCCTGGGAGGAGACCGGCCGCGAGGCCCACGACCGGTGGGGACAGGCGTTCCGCGAGGCGCTCTCCGGCCGGCCCGGCCGCTGCACCGTGGCCGTGGACCGCGCCGACGGCCGGCGGATCTGGGTGTCGGTCAGCTGCAACGAGGCCCGCGACCCGGACACCGGCCGCCGCGTCGTCGTCGGCACCTTCCGCGACGTCACCGCCGAGCACTACGCCGTGCAGCGGGACAGCGCCCTGGCCGCCCTCGGGCTCAGGCTCTCCCAGGCCGTCGGCCAGGACGAGGCGCTGACCGGCGCGCTGGAGGAGCTGCACCGGGTGTGGCGGGCCGCGCAGGTCCTCGCCGTGGTCTTCGGCGACGGCCCCGAGCCCTGCGTGGCCGCCGTCGGCGGCCCGGCCGCCAGCCGGTGGGAGCACCTGTCGGAGGAGGAGCGGACGGAACTCACCGCCCTGCGCGACCGCCCCGCGCTCACCCCGTCCGCCGACGGCACCCGCGCCCACATCGTCCTCGAGCACCCCGAGGGCCCGATGGTGCTCCGGGTGGACCTCGGAGGGCGGCGGCCCTTCACCCCGGAGGACCAGCTGCTGCTGTCGTTGCTGGGCGGCCGGCTCGCGCAGGGCCTGACCCGCGCCCACCAGGTGGACCAGCACCGCCGCACCGCGCTCGCCCTGCAGCGCGCCATCCTCGGCCCGGCCGGGCTGCCGCAGGGCTTCGCCGTCCGCTACGAGCCGGCCGTCCCGCCCCTGGAGGTCGGCGGCGACTGGTACGACACCGTCGCCCTGCCCGACGGCCGCATCGGCATCGTCGTCGGGGACTGCGTGGGCCGGGGCCTGGACGCCGCCAGCGTGATGGGCCAGCTGCGCAGCGCCTGCCGGGCGCTGCTGCTCCAGGAGGCCGGGCCCGCCCGGACGCTGGCCGCACTCGACCACTTCGCCGCGGGCGTCCCCGGCGCACTGTGCACCACCCTGTTCTGCGGGGTGCTCGACCCGGAGACCGGGCGGCTGGTCTACGCCGGCGCGGGGCACCCCCCGGGCATCCTGGCCGGGCCCGACGGCAGCGTGACCCTGCTCGACCAGGGCCGCTCGCTGCCGCTGGCGGTCCGGCCGGGCGCCGAGCGCCCCGAGGCGGAGTGCACCGTCCCCCCGCGCTCGACGCTGCTGCTGTACACCGACGGCCTGGTCGAGCGGCGCCGCCGCCCGCTGAGCGAGGGCATCCGCCTGGCAGGGGACGCGCTGCAGGAGGGCCGGAACCTGCCCGCGGACGAGCTCGCCGCACGGGTCATGGACCTCCTCGCCCCCGAGAACGGCTACGACGACGACGTCGCCCTGCTGCTGTACCGCCACCCCGGGCCGCTGCAGGTGACCTTCCCGGCGCAGTCGTCGGAGCTGGCCGTCACCCGCGGCACGCTGCGGGGGTGGCTGTCGCGGTGCGGCCTGCCGGAGGGGATGGTCCAGAAGGTCCTGGTCGCCGCGGGCGAGGCCTGCGCCAACGCGATCGAGCACGGGCACCGGGACGCCCCCGGCGGAGCCGTCCGGCTCCTGGCGGCGGCGAGCGCCGACGAGCTCCGGCTCACCGTCGAGGACAGCGGCCGCTGGAGGCCGCCCAGCGAGGAGGCCAGCCGCCACCGCGGGCGGGGAATCGCGCTGATGCGCGCCATGATGCAGGAGGTCACCGTCACGCCGGGCGAGACGGGGACCACGGTTCGGATGTGGACGAGGATCGCAGGATGACGCCGCTGACCGTGACCCCCGGCACCGCGCCCGGCGGGCGGCCGCTGCTGACGGTGGCCGGTGAGATCGACCTCGGCAACGCCGGGCTGCTGGCCCGCGAGCTGGAGGCGCTGGAGGCCGACGCCGGCCCCGAACGGGTGGTGGTCGACCTCACCGCCGTGGACTACCTGGACAGCGCCGGGCTCAGCGTGCTGTTCGTCCACGCGGAGAGACTCGAGATCGTCGCCTCGTCGCTGCTGGAGCCGGTGCTGACCTACTCCGGCCTGACCGAGCTCGCCGTGGTCCGCGCGCCGTAGCGCCCGGACCCGCGGCGGGTGCCTACGGCAGGGTGAGGATCTCGGCGCCGGTGTCGGTGACGACGAGCGTGTGCTCGAACTGGGCGGTGCGCAGCCGGTCCTTGGTGACGACCGTCCAGTTGTCGTCCCAGATCTCGTACTCGTACGTGCCCAGCGTCAGCATCGGCTCGATGGTGAACGTCATGCCCGGCTGCATCACCGTCGTGGCGTACGGGCTGTCGTAGTGCGGGATCACCAGGCCGGAGTGGAAGGAGGTGTTGATGCCGTGCCCGGTGAAGTCGCGGACCACGCCGTAGCCGAACCGCTTGGCGTACGACTCGATGACCCGGCCGATCACGTTGATCTGCCGGCCCGGCCGGACCGCCTTGATCGCGCGGTTCAGCGCCTCGCGGGTCCGCTCCACCAGCAGCCGGGACTCCTCGTCGACGTCACCCACCAGGTAGGTGGCGTTGTTGTCGCCGTGCACCCCGCCGATGTACGCGGTGACGTCCAGGTTGACGATGTCGCCGTCGCGCAGCTCCGTCGAGTCGGGGATGCCGTGGCAGATGACCTCGTTGACGGAGGTGCACAGCGACTTGGGGAAGCCGCGGTAGCCCAGCGTCGACGGGTAGGCGCCGTGGTCGCACATGAACTCGTGGGCCACCCTGTCGAGTTCGTCGGTGGTGACCCCCGGCGCGATGTGCTTGGCGGCCTCCTCCATCGCCTGCGCGGCGATCCGGCCGGCCACCCGCATCGCCTCGACGACCTCCGGAGTCTGCACCTCGGGGCCGGTGTACGGCGTCGGCGCGGGCTTGCCGACGTACTCGGGCCGCCTGATGTTTCCGGGTACGGATCGGGTGGGAGAAAGCTCCCCTGGTACGAGCAGCGACTGGGCAGACATGCCTGCGAGTCTAACCAGCGGGGCATACGGCATCAGCCCGTGTGGACGAGGGAAGGAGACACGGCATGGCCCTGTTCAAGAAGCGCGCGGCCGGCAAGCCGGGCGAGTGGTACTACTGCCTGCAGCACAAGAAGGTCGAGGAGGGGCCCGAGTGCCCCGCCAAGGACCGGTTCGGCCCGTACACCACCCGCGGTGAGGCCGAGCACGCCATGGAGACGGCCCGCGAGCGCAACCTCGAGTGGGAGAACGACCCCAAGTGGCACGACCCCGCGGCACGCGGTGACCAGGAGTAGCCGCGACCAGGGCTAGCCACGACCAGGAGTGGCCGCGACCAGGGGTGGTGAAACCCCGGCGGGGCGGCTCTACCAGCGTGGGGGCGGCGGCGCCGTCAGCTGGTCGGCCAGGCGGGACAGCCGGTCCCGGAACCTGCGCCGCCCGCGCGGCGCGGCCGCCGAGTTCTCCCCGGCGGCCGCGCTGACCAGGTGCTGCACCGTGTCCAGGTCGACGGCGGCCTCCGCCCCGTCGGCCGGGCCTAGCAGCTCGTGCGCCATCGCCGCCAGGTCCTCGTGCCCCTCCGGCCCCCCGGCACCCCCGGTGCGGGACCCGGCCAGCGCCAGCACCGTCGCCCCGGCGCGCCGGGCGTCGCGCACCCGCTCCAGCAGCTCGGGGCCCGTCGCGTCGGGGGCCACCACCAGCAGCGTCTCCCCGCGGCGCGCCGCCTCCACTCGGCCGAGACCGACGGCCAGGTGGGCCGGGTCCGAGGCGCGCGCCGCGTGCCGCACCAGGGTGGGGGAGAGCTCGGGCGTCCCCGACCAGGCCGCCTCGTCCACCAGGTGCGCCGCCAGGTGCCACGGCTCGTAGGCGGGCGTGCCCACCAGCAGCAGCCCGCCGCCGTGCGACACCACCGACCCGCGCAGCGCCCCCGCGAACCTGCGCGTCGCGTCCAGCCACTGGGTCCCGGCCAGGACCTCGCGCAGCAGCGCCACCCGTACGGCATCCATGCGGCGCATGGTGCCGCAAGCGCCCTCCGGCGGTGCGGGGTTCGCCGCCGATTCGTCCGAACCGACGACGGGGACGGCGCGTGCTGACGCGGCCGCCGGCATCGCCCGGCGCGGCGGCCCGGCACGGTGGCGGGCCCGCTCGCCGACGCGCTCGGGGACGTGCTCGCCGACGTGACCCATCCCACCGCCGAGCAGGCGCTTTCCGCACGTAAAGTCAGGCTCATGACCACTACAGACAGTGCGCGCAACGGTGCGCAGAACGCCGGGCAGAAGGCCCCCGCCAAGGACCCGTGGGACCTCCCCGACGTCTCCGGGATGACCGTCGGCGTCCTCGGCGGCACCGGCGACCAGGGCCAGGGCCTCGCCTACCGCCTCGCCCGGGCGGGCCAGAAGGTGATCATCGGCTCCCGTGCCGCCGATCGCGCCCGCGCCGCCGCCGAGGAGATCGGCCACGGCGTCGAGGGCGCCGACAACGCCGAGTGCGCCCGCCGCAGCGACATCGTGATCGTCGCCGTCCCCTGGGAGGGCCACGCGAAGACGCTGGAGTCGCTGCGCGAGGACCTCGCCGGCAAGCTGGTCGTCGACTGCGTCAACCCGCTCGGCTTCGACAAGAAGGGCGCCTACGCGCTCCAGGTCGAGGAGGGCAGCGCCGCCCAGCAGGCCGCCGCGCTGCTGCCCGGCTCCCGCGTCACCGCCGCCTTCCACCACCTCTCCGCCGTCCTGCTCAAGGACCCGGGGATCGAGGAGATCGAGACGGACGTGATGGTGCTCGGCGAGGAGCGCGCCGACGTCGAGATCGTCCAGGCCCTCGCCGGCCGCATCCCCGGCATGCGCGGCGTCTTCGCCGGCCGCCTGCGCAACGCCCACCAGGTGGAGGCGCTGGTCGCCAACCTGATCTCCGTCAACCGCCGCTACAAGGCCCACGCGGGGCTGCGACTCACCGACGTGTGACCGCCGGGGGGCACGAGCGCGGGCAGGGGCATGGGGGACACTGGAGGCACGGCAGTCAGCAGCTGTCGTTTCGTCCACGTAGCACCAGGAGCGACCCCCATGCCCCGCCCCCGCCTCGCCCTCTACGCCTTCGTCGTGTGCGTCCTGTCCGTGGTCGCCGCCGTCGTCTCCTTCGTCGAGGGCACCTGGGGCCTGGGCATCGTGTGGGTGCTGCTGGCCGGACTGTCCTCGAACATGTGCTGGTACTACTACAAGCGGACGAAGGCGGAGCGCGGGCACTCGGCCACGCGCTGATCCTCCGGCCGGGACGGCTCCGGTCGGGGGACCTCCTCGTCCGATGGACAATGGGGCCGTGCGCTTCCGAGTCCTCGGCACCATCCAGGTCACCCGCCCCGACGGCACGCCCGTACCGGTCGGCGGGGCGAAGCTGCGCACGCTGCTGTCCCTGCTGGCGCTGCGGCCCGGCCGCGCGGTCCCGGTGTCCGTCCTCGTCGACGAGGTCTGGTCGGGCGACCCACCCGCCGACGCCACGGGTGCGCTGCAGGCCCTGGTGGGGCGGCTGCGGCGGCTCCTCGGTCCCGGGGCGGTGGCCTCCGCCGACGGCGGCTACCTGCTGGACGCGGGGCCCGACGACGTGGACCTGTACCGCTTCGAGCGGCTCACCGCCGACGGACTGCGGGCACTGGCCGACGGCGACCCCGCCGAGGCGGCCACGACCCTCGACGAGGCGCTCGCCCTCTGGCGCGGGCCCGCCCTCGCCGACCTGCCGCACCCCGGGGCGGAGGCCGCCCGCTGGGAGGCCCGCCGCCTGGACGCCCGCCGGGCCCGTCTCACCGCCGCGCTCGCCCTCGGCGAGGCCGCCGCCGTCCTGCCCGACCTCACCGCCCTGTGCGAGGCGCACCCCCTGGACGAGCCGCTGCAGGCCCTGCGGCTGCGCGCCCTCGCCGCCGCGGGCCGCCCCGCCGAGGCCCTCGCCGCCTACGAGGCCCTGCGCCGCCACCTCGCCGACACCCTCGGCGCCGACCCGGGCCCGGCCCTCCGCGCCACCCACGCGGCCCTCCTGCGCGGTGAAACCTCCCCCAACTTCGCCTCACCGCCCACCGCGCCGTCCTCCAGCCCGGGTGCGCACTCCACCGGGCACGCCCGCACCGCTCGCGCCGCCGGGGCCGAAGCCGCCGGGGACGCCTGGTCCGCCGGCGCCGAGGCCGCCGAGGACGCGCACGCTGCCGGTCGCGCGGGGTCCGCCCACGCTGCCGGGGCGCCGACCGGCGCGCCGTCCGCGTGGCCTCCCGCGGGACCGCCCTACCCCGCCGCGGACCTGGACCCCGCGACCGCGCCGCCGCCGGGCGGCCCGAGCCCTTCCCCCGTGACGCCGCCGGCGGACCCCGGCCGGGCCGTCGTGCCGCCGCTCACCCGGCCGGACGCAACGGCCGTGCCGCCGCCCGCGCCCCCCGGCGCTGCGACGCCCCCGGCGCACCCGGACGGCTCCGCCGGAACGCCGCCCACGGGGGACCGGACCGTCGTGCCGCCCCTCACCGACCCCGCCAGCCCGACCGTGCCGCCCTTCACCCACCCGGACGGCGCGGCCCCCGGCCCGGACGGTGTGGCTCCCGGTCCAGGCGGTGTGGCTCCCGGCCGGGACGGTGTAGCTCCCGGCTACGACGGTGCGGCTCCCGGCCCGGGCGGCCCGGCTCCCGGCTACGACGGTGCGGCTCCCGGCCCAGGCGGCGCGGCTCCCGGCCCGAGCGGTGCGGCTCCCGGCCCGAGCGGTGCGGCCCCCGGCCCGGGCGGCCCGGCTCCCGGCTACGACGGTGCGGCTCCCCGGCCGGGCGGTGCGGCTCCCGGCCGGGACGGTTCGGCTCCCGGCCCATACGGTGCGGCTTCCCACCCGGACGGTGCGGCCCCCGGCTACGACGGTGCGACTTCCCACCCGGACGGTGCGACCCCCGGCTACGACGGTGCGACTTCCCACCCGGACGGTGCGACCCCCGGCTACGACGGTGCGACTTCCCACCCGGACGGTGTGGCTCCCGGCCGCAGCGGGGCGTCACCCGCCCGGGACTGGACGGCCACCGGCCCGGCCCGGACGGCCACCGGCCCGGGCGGGACGCTCTCCACGGGCGGCCCCGCGACCGCGGAGGCGGGCCCCGGTGCAGGCGGAGCCGCCCCCGCGCGGGCGGCCGTCGCCGGGAACCTGCGCGCCCCGCTCACCTCCTTCGTCGGCCGGGACGCCGACGTCGCCGCGCTGCACCGCGACCTCGCCGGCGCCCGTCTCGTCACGCTGCTCGGTCCCGGCGGCGCGGGCAAGACCCGGCTGTCCCAGGAGGCGGCCCGCACCACCGCCGCCGGCGTCGCCCCCGACGGCGTGTGGCTGGCCGAGCTCGCGCCGGTCGACGACCCCGCCGCCGTCCCGGAGGCCGTGCTCACCGCCGTCGGCGCCCGCGAGACCGTGCTGTACGGCGGCGGCGCGGAGGAGATGCGCGCCGCCACCGACCGCACGGACGACCCGGTGCGACGGCTCGCCGAACACTGCGCCCGCCGTCGGCTGCTGCTCGTGCTGGACAACTGCGAGCACGTGATCGAGGCCGCCGCCCGCCTGGCGGAGGAGCTCCTCGCCCGCTGCCCCCACCTCACCGTGCTCGCGACCAGCCGCGAACCCCTGGGCGTGCCGGGGGAGCTGATCCGCCCGGTGGAGCCGCTGCCGGAGCCCCACGCGATGCGGCTGCTCGCCGACCGGGGCGCCGCCGCCCGCCCCGGCTTCCGGGTGGACGCCGACGCGGAGACCGCCGCCGCCTGCGCCGAGATCTGCCGCCGCCTCGACGGCCTGCCGCTGGCCATCGAACTCGCCGCGGCCCGCCTGCGGATGCTCACTCCCCGGCAGCTGGCGGACCGGCTCGACGACCGGTTCCGGCTCCTCACCTCCGGCAGCCGCACCGCGCTGCCCCGCCAGCAGACCCTGCGCGCCGTGGTGGACTGGTCCTGGGACCTGCTGGACGACGCCGAACGCACCGTGCTGCGCCGCATGTCGGTCTTCGCCGGCGGCTGCGACCTCGACGCCGCGGAAGCCGTCTGCGGCCCCCGCGCCCTGGAGGCGCTGGCCTCGCTGGTCGACAAGTCCCTGGTCGTCGCCGCCCCCGCAGGCGATGGCGCCATGCGCTACCGCCTCCTGGAAACGGTCGCCGAGTACGCCCGCGAACGCCTCGCGGAGGCCGGTGAACACGCGGCGACCGCACACCTCCACCTCACCCACTACCGCGAACTGGCCCGCGCCAACGACCCCTTGCTGCGCAGCGACCGCCAACTCGACGCCATCGGGCGGCTGGAGACCGAGTACGAGAACCTGCGCACCGCCCTGCGCACCGCCGTCACCGAACGCGACGAGCAGGAGGCCCTGTACCTGGTGCTCTCCCTGACCTGGTTCTGGCAGATCCGCGGCCTGCGCAGCGAGGCGCGGCACTGGAGCACCGCCGTCATGGACCTCGGCCCCGACCCCTTCGCCCCCGGCGCGCCCGCCGCCGTCCCCCTGTGGGAGCGGTGCACCGACACGCCCCCGCCGATCGCCGGGGACCGGCTGTGGGAGGCCCGCAGGGGCGTGCACCTGGTCCACCTGGCGTGCATGGACATGAAGGGCGAGCTGAAGGCGTGGCAGGACCCGGCGGCGCAGGAGAAGCTGCGGGCCATCGCCCGGACGTACGAGCCCGGCATGCCGCAGGTGTGCCGCAACCCCGGCACCCTCTGGTTCTTCGCGGTCCTGCTGACCGGTCAGGTCGAACGGCTCCGGGAGATCGTGGACGCCGCCGTCCGCACCACGGCCGACCGGCCCGACCACGCCTGGGAACACGCCCTCGCCCTCCAGATGCGGGCCAACCTGATCGCCAACCGCCCCGACTGGGACGGGGACGCCGTCGCCGACGCGGCCCGGTCGCTGGAGATCTGCCGCCGCCTGGGGGACGTCTGGAGCATCGCCGAGGCGCTCTGCGCCCGCGGAGCCGCCAACGAGCGCGCCGGCCGGTTCGAGCAGGCCGCCGACGACTACCGCCAGGCCGTCGGCCAGGTGGAGCTGCTGGGCGCCCACGCCCAGCGCGACGTGCTCCGCTCGCGCCTGGGAGCGGTCCTGCTGGAGACCGAGCGGCCGGAGCGCGGCGAGCGGCTGCTGCGCGAGGTGATCGCCAGCGGGCCGCTCGGCGACCAGGAGTCGGGGCCGGCCGCCAGGATCGTGCTGGCGAGCTGGCTCGGCGTCACCGGGCGCGTCCCCGAGGCACGCCGGTACGTGCGGGAGATCCGCGAGGAGTTCCCCGCCGCCGCCTTCATCGTCTTCGACTCCTTCATCGCCGGCACCGAGGCCCTGCTGGACGCCATGGACGGCAGCTCCGCCGAGGCCCTCGGCCACGTCCGGCGCGCCCTGAGCGGCGCGGGCGACTCGCTGTCGCGCACCATCGCCCCGCACCTGCACTCGTTCCTGCTGACCGTGGCCGCGGTGGCGCTCGCCGGTCACGGCGGCGAGAGGGCCTCGGACGGCGCGCGCTGCCTCGGCGCCGCCGTCGCCGCCCTGGGCGAGGAGCACGTGAGCGGCGTCGCGGAACGGCGCCTGGGGGAGCACGCGGAGTCGGTCCTGCGCGCGGCCCTCGGTGACGCCGCCTACGAGGCCGCCCACGCCGAGGGCCGCGGCCTCCCCGTCGAGGAGGCCGCGGCCCTGGTCTGAGCGGCGCCGCGGCCCGGCTCAGTTCCGCGTGGTGAACTTGCGGACGGCGTACGGCGCCATGATCGCCGTCAGCAGTGCCGTCCAGCCCAGGGTGACCCACAGGTCGCGGGCGACCGGGCCGCCGACCATCAGGCCGCGGGAGGCGTCCGCGAGGGCCGACAGGGGGTTCCAGTCGGCGAAGGCCTGCAGCCAGCCGGGCATCGAGGACGTCGGGGCGAACAGGGACGAGCCGAACTGCAGCGGCATCATCACCATGAACCCCAGCCCCTGCACCGACTGCGCGCTCTTCGCGGTGACGCCGATGGCGAGGAACACCCACATCAGGGACGTCCCGAAGAGCATCGACAGACCCACCGCCGCCAGCAGGCCGAGCGGCCGGTCGATCTCGAAGCCGACCAGCAGGGAGACCACCAGCAGGATCACGGTGGACAGCAGGACCCGCAGCTGCTCCACGGCGATCTTGGCGAACAGCACCGATCCGCGCCCGATGGGCAGCGAACGGAACCGGTCCATGACGCCCTTCTGGATGTCCTGGTTGAAACCGGTGCCCACCGACATCGACATCGACAGCGCCATCATGGCGAGCATGCCGGGGACCAGGTACTGGACGTAGGCGTCCCGGCCGCCGCCCAGCGCCATGCCGATCGAGCCGCCGAAGACGTAGACGAACAGCAGGGTGAAGACGATCGGCATCAGCACGGCGTCGAACATCGACTCGGGGTCCTGACGGATCCACAGCAGGTTCCGCCGCATCAGCGCGCCGGTGTGCCGCAGGTGGCCGCGCAGGCCGATGTGGTCGTCGGCCAGGTCCCGCGCCGGGGAGGCGGCGGGGACGGGCGCGGTGGTGGTGGCGCTCATACGGCGGCCTCCTCGAGCTTCGGGTCGGAGCCGGCGCCGGCCCGGGCGCCGGCGTCGGTGGACGTGTCGGACGCCTTGTGTCCGGTGAGGGAGAGGAAGACCTCGTCCAGGCTGGGCAGTTCGGTGACCACCGAGGCCAGGGCGATGCCGCCCGAGGCGGCCGCCGCGAGGACCGTGGTGAGCTGCTCGTCGCTGAGCACCGGCACCCGCACCGAGCCGCTCTCGGCGTCCACCGCGACGGTGGCGAGGCCGGTGACGCCCAGCGCGTCCAGCGCGGCCGCCAGCGGCCGCAGGTCGGCGCGGTCGGCGGGCCGTATCCGCAGCGAGCGGCCGCCCACCCTGGCCTTCAGCTCGTCGATGCCGCCGCCCGCGACCACCCGGCCGCGGTCCATCACCGCCAGCTCGCCGGCCAGCTGCTCGGCCTCCTCCATGTACTGGGTGGTGAGCAGCACGGTCACGCCCTCGCCGACCATCCGCTTCACCTCGTCCCACACCTCGTTGCGGGTGCGCGGGTCGAGGCCGGTGGTCGGCTCGTCCAGGAAGAGGACCTGCGGCTTGCCGATCATCGAGGCCGCCAGGTCCAGGCGGCGGCGCATGCCGCCGGAGTAGGTGGAGGCGGGACGGCGGGCCGCGTCGGTGAGGGAGAAGCGTTCCAGCAGCTCGTCCGCGCGGGCCCGGGCGGCCTTGGACGGCAGGTCCAGGAGGCGTCCGATCAGGTACAGGTTCTCCCGGCCGGAGAGCTTCTCGTCGACCGCGGCGTACTGCCCGGTGAGTCCGATCACCCGGCGCACCCGGCGCGGCCGGCGCAGGACGTCGATCCCGGCGACGGTCGCCCGGCCCTCGTCCGGGACGATCAGCGTGGAGAGGATCCGCACCAGGGTGGTCTTGCCGGCGCCGTTGGGGCCGAGCACCCCGAGGACGGTGCCCTCACGGACGTCCAGGTCCACACCGTCCAGCGCGCGGGTCTCGCCGTACCTCTTCGTGAGCCCCCGTACCGAGACCGCGGGGGCGGGCGTCTTGTCGTCGTCGCGTGTCATGGCTCCACGCTGTCAGGCGACGCCGACAGCGCGCCGACATTTTCCCGACAGCCGGCCGACGGGGGAGCGGAGTGCGCCGACAGCCCGCCGACAGCCGCGTCCCAGGGGGCCGCGCGAGCCCGCCGACGGCCACGACCCGGGGGTACGGACAGGCCGACAGCCCGCCGACGGGGGGATCGGCGGGCTGTCCTCTCAGTGGTCTGCCGGGGTCAGTGGACGGAGTGCTCCTCCAGCGGGAACGTTCCGCCGACGACCTCCTCGGCGTACGCCTTCGCGGCGTCGCCCATCACGCGGCGCACGTCCGCGTACTGCTTGACGAACTTCGGGACCCGCCCGGGGGTGAGGCCCATCATGTCGGTCCACACCAGCACCTGCGCGTCGCACTCCGGCCCGGCGCCGATGCCGACCGTCGGGATGTGCAGCGTGTTGGTGACCTCGGCGGCCAGCTCGCGCGGCACCAGCTCCAGCACCACCGCGAACGCGCCGGCGTCCTGCACGGCCTTGGCGTCGCGCAGCAGCTGCTGGGCGGCCTCCTCGCCGCGGCCCTGCACCCGGTAGCCCATGGCGTTCACCGACTGCGGGGTGAGGCCGATGTGGGCCATCACCGGGATGCCGGAGTCCACCAGGAGCTTGATCTGCTCGTGCGAGCGCTCCCCGCCCTCCAGCTTGACGGCCGTCGCGCCGGACTCCTTGATCAGGCGCATCGACGAGCGGAGCGCCTGCACGGGGCCCTCCTGGTACGAGCCGAACGGCAGGTCGGCCACGACCATCGCGCGGCTGGTGCCGCGCACCACGGCCGCGGTCAGCATGACCATCTGGTCCAGCGTGACCGGCACGGTGGTGTCGTAGCCGAGGTGGCAGTTGCCGGCCGAGTCGCCGACCAGTAGCACCGGGATCCCCGCCTCGTCGAACACGGACGCGGTCATCGCGTCGTAGGCGGTCAGCATCGGCCAGCGCTCGCCGCGCTCCTTGGCCAGTGCGATGTCGCGGACGGTCACCCGGCGGTTGCTCTTTCCGCCGTACAGCGACATGTCACCGCGCGACTTGCCACCGCCGTCAGGGCTCTTCTGGGCAGCCTGAAGCTGCGTCATGGAACGGCTCCTTCATCGTCATCTCGAGGCGCCCTCACGGCGTCCCCGGACCATTTCCATGGTTGCACCTGACACGCGACAGGAGAAGAGGGGGGAGCGGGATGTGCGGTTTGCGTCACAGACGGTGGTTTCGGCGCCCCAACGGTGGAACCCGTTCCGTCCGGTCGGTCGTCCCACCCCTTGTAAGGCGCCGTGCGACGGGAGATGCTCCCGAGCGCCCGGCGGGACGGAAACCGGACATGGCCTAGGGTCGTAGACACGCGTACGACGCGTACAGCGTGTAGGACCCACTGGTACGGACGGTGTGCACGGCAGGTGGTGAGGCGGCGGATGACGCAGCAGGCGGTGGCGACGGAGACGGACGGCACGGACCGGGATCCCCGGCGCCCGGGCCGGCTGCGGCGCCTGGCCCACCGCTGGGTGTGCCGCTTCGTCGGGGACGGGCTGGCCGGGCCCGGCATCTGGCGGCGCGGCCTGGTCCTCGCGGCCTGCGCCCTGGTGCTCGCCGCCGCGATGCGGCTGCACGCCCACGTGCCCAACGCGGTCGGCAACCTCGGCAGTCTCGCCGAGACCTTCCTGCCGTGGTTCGGGCTGCTCGTCCCGGTGATCCTGCTGGCGGCGCTGGTGCGCCGCTCGGCCACCGCGGTGATCGTCGGACTGCTGCCCGCGTTCGTGTGGGCCGGGCAGTTCGGCGGGCTGCTGTCGGACAAGACCGACCCGACGGCCGACGGCGACCTCACCGTCGTCACCCACAACGTCAACGCGCAGAACGTCGACCCGGCAGGCACCGCCCGCAAGGTCGCGGCCCTCGGGGCGGACGTGGTGGCCCTGGAGGAGCTGACCGAATCGGCGGCCCCGGTCTACGAGAGGACCCTGGCCTCCACCTACCGTTACCACTCGGTGCAGGGCACCGTCGGGCTGTGGAGCAAGTACCCGCTGCGCGAGGTCGAGCCGGTGGACATCGAGCTGGGCTGGACCCGGGCCATGCGCGCCACCGTCGAGGCGCCGTTCGGCGACGTGAAGGCCTACGTCGCCCACCTGCCCTCGGTGCGGGTCCGGCTGGACGCCGGCTTCACCGCCCGCGAGCGCGACCGCAGCGCCGACGCGCTCGGCGAGGCCGTGGCCAAGGAGCGGCTGGACAGGGTCGTGCTGCTCGGGGACCTCAACGGCACCATGAACGACCGGGCGCTGCGGGCGGTCACCTCGCAGATGCGCTCCACCCAGGGGGCGGCGGGCAGCGGCTTCGGCTTCAGCTGGCCGGCGTCGTTCCCGATGGCCCGGATCGACCAGATCATGGTGCGCGGCGTCGAGCCGGTGAGTTCGTGGACGCTCCCGGAGACCGGCAGCGACCACCTCCCGGTCGCGGCCCGCGTGTCCGTACGCTGACCTACGGGACTGCGACACCTACGACATCGACGACACCCGACACCGGTCGTTCATCGTTTCGCCGGGAACGGGAGCCCGCGACCTCTGAAATACTGGTGTCCCGGGCTTTGTTTCAGAGTGGAACATACTCGCCGCAGAACCCGTCACCACAGGCCGTGACCACCCCTTGCTGAAAGGCCCACGCCCCATGCCACTGGCCCTGCTCGCCCTCGCCGTGGGCGCCTTCGGGATCGGCACCACCGAGTTCGTGATGATGGGCCTGCTGCCCCAGGTCGCCGCCGACCTCGGGGTCTCGATCCCCTCCGCCGGACACCTGATATCCGCCTACGCCCTGGGCGTGGTCGTCGGCGCGCCCCTGCTCGCCGCCGTGACCGCCCGCATGGAACGCCGCCGGGTCCTGCTCTGGCTGATGGGCCTGTTCATCCTCGGCAACGGCCTCTCCGCGCTCGCCCCCGACCACACCTGGCTGCTCGGCGCGCGCTTCCTCAGCGGCCTCCCGCACGGCGCGTTCTTCGGCGTCGGTTCGGTCGTCGCCACCACCCTCGTCGCCCCCGAGAAGCGGGCCCGGTCGGTGGCCACCATGCTCACCGGCCTCACCGTCGCCAACATCGTCGGCGTCCCGGTCGGCACCCTGCTCGGCCAGCAGCTCGGCTGGCGGGCCACCTTCGGCGCGGTCTGCCTGATCGGCGCCGCCGCCGTCGCCGCCCTGTTCTTCCTCGTGCCGCAGGAGAAGCGCGCCGAGAACGCCGCCCCGCCGGTGGGCCTGCGCGGCGAACTGGCCGCACTGCGGTCCGTCTCCGTCTGGCTGGTCCTCGGCACCACCATCGTGGGCAGCGGGGCGCTCTTCTCCGCCTTCAGTTACATCACGCCGATGCTCACCGACGCCGCCGGCTACGCCGAGGCCTCCGTGACGTTGGTGCTGTCGCTGTTCGGCGTGGGCGCCACCATCGGCAACCTGCTCGGCGGCCGCCTGGCCGACCGCTCGCCCAGCGGCACGGTCTTCGCCGGCCTCGGCGCCGTCACCGTCACCCTGCTGTTCTTCCCGCTGCTGATGGACACCAGGGCGGGCGGCGCCGTCGCGGTGCTGCTCCTCGGCGTCACCGCCTTCACCCTGGGCGCGCCGCTCCAGCTGATGGTGATGACCCGCGCCGCCAGTGCCCCCTCGCTGGCCTCCTCCGCCAACCAGGCCGCCTTCAACCTGGCCAACGCCGGCGGCGCCTGGATCGGCGGCCTCGCCCTCAGCGCCGGTCTCGGCGTGACCTCGCCCGCCCCGGTGGGCTCGGTGCTGGCCGTCCTCGGCATCGGCGTCGCGGCGCTGTCGCTGCTCGCCGACCGCCGCGAGCGCCGCACCGGCCGGGTGGTCGCCACCCACCTCCCGGCCCCGGAGAGCACCCCCGCCCGGGCGGAGTGAGGGAACGGGGGCCGCGGGAACGGGGCCCCGGCGCGGGGGCATCGGCCGGGGGACCGGGCGCCCCGTCGTGCGGCCGGTGGCCGGGGACTGGTGGTGCGGACGGCTCCGCCCGGGGCACCGGGCCCGGTGGTGCGGGGGCGGGCGGCGTGGCCCGGGGCGGCCGCGACGCCGTGCGGGAGGTGTCGCCAGAGGGCCGGGCCCCTGGCTTGCGGGAGGTGTCGCCCGAGGGCCGGCCCCTGGCGTGCGGGAGGTGCCGCCCGAGCGGGACGAACGATCCGACCAGCGGGTTACCTTTGGCGTATGCGTCTTCTCCGATCCACCGACCTCGCGCTGCGCGTCCTGATGCGCCTGGCCACGGTCGCGGAGGACGCCAACCCGACGACACGTGAGGTCGCCGAGGCCATCGCCGTTCCGTACACCCACACCACCAAGGTCGTCGCGGAACTCCAGCGCAGGGGCCTGGTCGACGCCCGGCGCGGGCGGGGCGGCGGCCTCTCCCTCACCGAGGCGGGCCGCACCGCGTCCGTCGGCGCGGTGGTGCGCGCCTTCGAGGGCGACGGCGAGGTCGTCGACTGCGAGGGCGGCGACACGCCCTGCCCCGTCCTCCCCGCCTGCCGCCTCCGCGGCGCCCTCCGCCAGGCCCAGGAGGCGTTCTTCGCCTCCCTGGACCCCCTGACCGTCTCCGACATGGTCACCACCCCGGCCGGCCCCCTGCTGCTGACCCTGGCCCCGCCGCCGGCCCGGACGTGACACGACGCGGGAGGGCCCCCGCTCCGACCGGAGCAGGGGCCCTCCCTCGTCATGTCCGTCGCACGTCACGTCAGGTCACGTCACGCCGGTGTCGTCGTCCGTCAGTCCTGGCCGAGCCACAGGTCGGGCCCGAACACCTCGTAGTGGACGGCCGAGGCCGGCAGGCCCTTGGCGAGCAGCTGCGCCCGCACCGCCCGCATGAACGGCAGCGGCCCGCACAGGTACGCGTGCGTCCCCGGGGCCACCGTCACCTCGCCGAGGTCCACCAGCCCGCTGTGCGCGCCCTCCGGCGCGTCCGCCTCGTACCACAGGTGCAGCGACGCGTCGGCGAGCTCCGCCACCGCGGCCTCCTGGCCGGCCCGCAGCGCGTGCGTCGCGGGGGAGCGGTCGGCGTGCACGACGGTCACCGCGCCCTTGTGCCCGGACTCCGCCAGGTACCCCAGCATCGCCGCGACCGGCGTGACGCCGATGCCCGCCGAGGCCAGCAGCAGCGGCGCGTCCGCGTCCTCGATCACCAGGTCGCCGAAGGGCGCCGAGACCCGCAGCACGTCACCGGCGCGCACGTGGGCGTGCAGGTGGTTGGAGACCTCGCCCTCCGGCGCGCTCCCGTCCTCCGCCACCCGCTTGACGGTGATCTGCCGCACCCCGGCCCCCGGTGCCGAGGACAGGCTGTACTGACGGATCTGGTGCGCCCCGTCCGCCAATTCCACCTGCACGGACACGTACTGGCCGGCCTTGAAGGCGGGCGCCGGGCGCTCGTCGGCCGGACGGATCCGGAAGGTGGCGACGTCCGCCGTCTCCTCGATCCGCTCCACGACCTCCCACTCACGCCACTCGTGCGCGCCCTGCTCCTCGTAGAGCCGCTTCTCGATCGCGATCAGGGCGTTGGCCATGAGCCAGTAGACCTCGTCCCAGGCCGCCGCGACCTCGGGCGTGACGGCCTCGCCGAGCACCTCCACGATCGCCGCGAACAGGTGCTCGTGCACGATGTCGTACTGGTCGGGCTGGACGCCCAGCGAGGCGTGCTTGTGGGCTATCCGGGCGAGCATCGCGTCCGGCCGCTCGTCGGGGCGGTCCACCAGGTAGGTGGCGAACGCCGCGATGGACCCCGCCAGCGCCTGCTGCTGGCTCTTCGCCGCCTGGTTGCCGCGGTTGAAGAGGTCGCGCAGCAGCACCGGGTGGGCCGTGAACAGCCCGTCGTAGAACCGCGTGGTGATCTCGTTGATGGCCGCACCGACGGCGGGAAGGGTGGCCCGCACGGTGGCGGCGGACTGCTCGGACAGCATGGAAGCCTCCTGGACGCCTTGATCTGGCACGCGAGACGTTAGTGAAACTTGCATCTGAGATGCAAATTAACGGTGGATGTGTGTGAGCGATCTGTAATGTGCCCTGCACACGGGCCCGCGGCCACCACCGACCAGCCCTTCATCGGACCCCGCACCGCCCTTCCGGAGGGCCCGGAGATCGGGTATGGCGGGCCCCGGGGCAAGATGTCAGGCTGGTGCCGGACACGCGGCGCCCGCCCGCACGCGGTCCGCCCGCAACGCAGGCGAAACCCACGTGTGGTGGTATGGGCCAGGCGGGCCGGATCAAGAAGATGGGGAAGCTCACAATGGACAAGCAGCAGGAGTTCGTGCTCCGCACGCTCGAGGAGCGCGACATCCGCTTCGTACGCCTGTGGTTCACGGACGTGCTGGGCTTCCTCAAGTCCGTCGCCGTGGCCCCGGCCGAGCTGGAGCAGGCCTTCGACGAGGGCATCGGCTTCGACGGCTCCGCCATCGAGGGCTTCGCCCGGGTCTACGAGTCCGACATGATCGCCAAGCCGGACCCGTCGACCTTCCAGGTGATCCCCTGGCGCGCCGAGGCCCCCGGCACCGCCCGCATGTTCTGCGACATCCTCATGCCGGACGGCTCCCCGTCCTTCGCCGACCCGCGCTACGTGCTCAAGCGCGCCCTCGCCAAGGCGTCCGACCAGGGGTTCACCTTCTACACCCACCCCGAGATCGAGTTCTTCCTGCTGAAGAACAAGCCCACCGACGGCACCCCGCCCACCCCCGCCGACTACTCCGGCTACTTCGACCACACCCCGCAGAACGTGGGCATGGACTTCCGCCGCCAGGCGATCACCATGCTGGAGTCGATGGGCATCTCCGTCGAGTTCTCCCACCACGAGGGCGGCCCCGGCCAGCAGGAGATCGACCTCCGCTACGCCGACGCGCTC
Source organism: Streptomyces fragilis (assembly GCF_003112515.1). Lineage (GTDB taxonomy): Bacteria > Actinomycetota > Actinomycetes > Streptomycetales > Streptomycetaceae > Streptomyces > Streptomyces fragilis. Next base: position 158,816 of record NZ_BEVZ01000003.1, read on the forward strand.
TCCACCGCCGACAACATCATGACGTTCCGCCTCGTCATGAAGCAGGTCGCTCTGGAACAGGGCCTGCAGGCCACCTTCATGCCCAAGCCGTTCTCGGAGTTCCCCGGCTCCGGCATGCACACCCACCTCTCCCTCTTCGAGGGCGACCGCAACGCCTTCTACGAGTCCGGCGCCGAGTACCAGCTCTCCAAGGTCGGCCGCTCCTTCATCGCCGGCCTGCTGCGCCACGCGGCCGAGATCTCCGCGGTCACCAACCAGTGGGTCAACTCCTACAAGCGCATCTGGGGCGGCTCCGAGCGCACCGCCGGCGCGGGCGGCGAGGCCCCTTCCTACATCTGCTGGGGGCACAACAACCGCTCCGCGCTGGTCCGCGTCCCCATGTACAAGCCCGGCAAGACCGGCTCCGCCCGCGTCGAGGTCCGCTCCATCGACTCCGGCGCCAACCCGTACCTCACCTACGCCGTCCTCCTCGCCGCCGGCCTGCGCGGCATCGAGCAGGGCTACGAGCTCCCCCCGGGCGCCGAGGACGACGTCTGGGCCCTCTCCGACGCCGAACGCCGCGCCCTCGGCATCGAGCCCCTCCCGCAGAACCTCGGCGAGGCCCTCACCCTCATGGAGCGCAGCGACCTCGTCGCCGAGACGCTCGGCGAGCACGTCTTCGACTTCTTCCTCCGCAACAAGCGGCAGGAGTGGATCGAGTACCGGTCCGAGGTGACCGCGTTCGAGCTGCGGAAGCATCTGCCGGTGCTGTAGGGGCAGGTCAGGCCCGGTTTTCGGGACACAGGGCTGGGGGCCGGTGATCAAGTGATCACCGGCCCCCAGCCCTGTGCGAAGCCGCTTTCAGCGGCCCTGGGCCGTCTCTGGGCCGTGAGAATGTGCGGCGGAGCCCGCGGCTGGCCCGTCGTGGGTCGTCCCCTAGAGGGCGTCCACGGCCCGCCGCTCACAGCAGCGCGGCGCGCGCGGCCCGCTACCCGGGCCGACGCCCCGCTCCGGCCCGGCGGCCGAGCACACGCCTCTGGCTCTGGGGGGCTGAGGTAAAACCCGCTGTGGCTGGGGCGTCGGCTCCACGGCTTTAGCCACCTCCCCGGTCCGGGTTCCGCGCCGAGCAAGAACCAGGGGGCCACTTGCGCTCATAACGGGCAGGTCCAAAGCCCGCCCGAGTTGCCAACCAGCGTAGGGTCCCCTGCTCATGTTCGGTCCCAAACCAGGCAAGCCACCGGCCAAACCCGTCCACCGACCTGGTTCCCATCTCCAACGAGCCGAAATCCGGTACATTGGTCCACCCTGAAGGAGGCAATGATGGCCGACGCTTTGGAAGCTGCACTCGCTCAGCGAGACGACCTCAACCAGTACGGTTCGGCGAAAAGAATGCTGTTCGCGCTGCAACTGTCTCTCGACCTGGAGGACATCCATAGCATCGCCGCCACAGCGCTCACCGACGGACCTGACGATAAATCATGCGACTTGGTCTACATTGACCGCGACTCCCACTCAATGATCCTTGCGCAAGGTTACGAGGCGGGGAATGTCAACCAGGCGCAGGCTCCCCTCACCAAGGCCACGTCACTGCATCAGGCCGTGAACTGGCTCTTCGGATCACATGCCGAGAGCGACGTGCCCCAAAGGCTGCGGAGCGCTTGGAGAGAGCTGAACGAGGCGCTGACGGATGGCGTGATCGAGAATATCGAAATCTGGTTCGTTCACAACCTTCCAGAGAACCATCAAATCGCTGATGAATTGCGAGCTGTAGCGAACGCCGCTTACCGAATTATTGCCGCACGCTATAGCGTTGAGGACGTATCTGTCACCGGGACAGAAGTCGGGCGTGAAACCCTCTCCGACCGATACGAGGGGTCGAGGACTCCAATTCTCGTCGGCGATGAATTCACAATCCCCGTTAGCGGCGCTTTCACGGAAAGCGGAGAAAACTGGTCGGCACTGTGTGCCAGCATCCCCGCCACATGGCTGCGCGACCAATTTTCCGTGCACAAGGAGCGTCTTTTCTCAGCGAATATCCGCGGTTATCTCGGCAGTACTCGCTCGCAGAGCAATATCAACAACGGGATCCAGGCAACGGCTCGCGACCAGCCTGGGCGATTCTGGGCCTACAACAATGGCATCACGGCCCTCGTTCATTCGTTCGAGAGCCCCGCAGGTGATGCCGTAAAGATCACGGGAATCGCAATCGTTAATGGTGCACAGACCACCGGCGCCATTGGTTCAACGGAAAGCGAACGGATGGGGGATGTCAGGCTTCTTGCCCGCTTCATCAAGTGTGACGATGCGGCCACCGTCCAGGACATCATTCGCTACAACAATCGACAAAATCCCACTCAAGCATCGGATTTCCGAAGTAACGACCGAGTGCAGTCTCGCTTGGTGAAGGATTTCGCGAGTCTTGGCGTAGTGGGGTACAACGGTGGACGCCGGGGCGGAGCGGAGGACGTAATTCGGCGGCCCGGAGAGAATCAGCTCGCAGCGAGTGTGGCGGCACAGGCCCTAGCGGCCTTCCATGGACGCCCAGACGTGTCCTACCACGAGAAGGGGCAAATCTGGGAACAGGATGACATTTACAGTTCGGTTTTCCCTGAACGAGTTAGTGCACGCCACATTCTTTTCGTGTATAGCCTTCTCCGTGCATTGGAGCAGAACAAGACATCCCTCAATTCCAAATCTAGCGGCCCGCAAACGCAGCGAGATCGTGATTTGGCGAAGTGGTTCGGGATGCGCGGCTCCACGTTCCTCGCAGTAGCTGCAATCGGTGCGTCAATTGAGAGCGTGCTTGACGTGCCAGTATCTGATCGATACAATCTGGAATTCAAGAAAAAACTGACGATCCCCAAAGCGATTGAGGCATGGCGGCCAGTAATTACGTCCCTCCTGTCGTTGGCGCCTGACCAGCTTTCCGCTCCTTTGCTCAGCGCGGGCGGGCTGCGAAATCGCACCGCGGTGGACGCCGCGATTGGTACGTACAGAGCCGTAGTCTCCGCTACGAGTCAGGTGAACAAGCCGATCTACGCAGAGTTCGCTGAGATGGTGAAATCGTGACGTAGTAAGCGATATACGCCGCGGCCGAACCTGCATCCAAGGCTGACATCGACGAGGACGCACAGCAGCATCCGCGAGCGACTCAGCGCGGCCGCCGGACGTCCCGGCGTGGGTTAGCACAGCGCCACTGATTGAACTCCTAATGCGGTGTTCCGATGTTTCCCCTGCCGCGCTCAGCACCTTGGGGTTCCGCCTCAACCGCCGCCTTCTCTTTGAGGGGAGGGCCGCGTGCTCGCGGTGTTGTGGCGGTGGGTCGCGGGTGGGGCCCCTGGCCGACCGGTCGCCCTGACGACGTACTTGGAACCTCCGAGGGGCGCCAAGGCCAAGCGCAAGCGTCGCGAGGTGAGCCTTGGTGTCCCTGGAGAACCCGGGTGCGGCGGAGCTGCCCGACCGACGAGGGACCCCCGCTTGGCTGAAGAAAGCCTGCGGCTCCGGCGACCTGGGGTGGCGGTTATGTGCCACAGCAACCCAGTTGATTGTCGGAGCCGACCCATACGGTTCCGCCCATGGCAGTCAGACCTTCGCAAAGTTGGCGTGACGGAGTGGCCGAGGAGATTCGGGAGCTGGAGGCTGGCACCCTGGACCCAGAATGCGCCTGCATGACGGTGCTGTTCCCGGAGCCGCTGACAGAGGCGACGGAAGGCGTCCTGGCGGAGTTCGAGGCGGCCTTGGCCGTGATTGAGCAACCGACTGACGCCCAGGTCTTCGCATCCGTCGAGAGGGTCGTGCTCGCACTGAATGCGGTCAACGAACGCTTCGGCGGCGCGGCGTACGAGACCGATGAGCGGGAGGAGCTCTGCGACTACATCGATGAGACGCTCTCAGAGCACGGCATCGATGTGCCGGCTCTGACTGCCCGGCACGGGATGGGACGCTACGAGGTCACCAGCCGGTGGCGAGACTGGTGACCGGGCCAGGTTCGCAGGCATCCCGCAATCGCCTTCTGGGCCGTCTCTGGGCCATGCGGGGTCGGTGAGGGACGACAGGCGTTGACCGGCGGCGACGGCTGCGTTGCAGGTCAGATGAATGATGGTCGCTGTCGCCACAGGTCGCGAAGCCCATACGTCTGTTCCTCCGCAATAAGCGGCAGGAGTGGGTGAGATGACGTAGCTAGGCCAGGCGGAAGGGTGCAAGGAGTTGCTGGCCTGTGGAGAAAGGTCGGCGGGGTGCAACCAGCCTGATGGCGTGATTGCCTAACGGGCTCTGGGGCGACGGCCGGACGTGACCGCCGCCCTGTCGTTTGCCCACACCGCCGTTTCGGCTATTCCTCGTTGTCCTCGCGGAAGGTGCTCTGCAGGGCCAGGTCATGGAGGCGGTGGCCGCGCAGGTCGGCAACGTGAGCTGCGGACCGTACGGCATGCACCAGAGCTCGGACGGCGAGGGAGAGCTCCCCCGAGGTTGTTGCCGGGTCGCGGACCAGTTCCCGGGCTCGGATTGCGTCCTCACGGGCCACGGCCAGCAGCGTCTCTTCGTGGGCGTCGGCGAGTGCGTGCAGCCTCCCGTTCCCGTAGGGCGTGAACGCAGGCTTGCCGTCGTCCGTCTGCCACGGAAGCTCGCGCAACGGTTCAGGCTGACCGTTCAAGCGCTGGATACGCTGGTACACGTCATTCGCTCCTGCTCGGCGAGTGTCCATGCCCTCGGACGCTGCAACGTCGCGAGGGCACTTCAGGCGACTGAGGTACCACGGTATACCACGGTGCACCATGGGTGCCCGATGCGGCCAGTGGTGCACCGCGTCACTCTGGATGCATGGCTGAGTACGAGTGGCAGCGCGTCGCGAGGGAGATCGAGCAGGAGATCGCTTCCGGTCGCATCCCGCGCGGTGGCGCCCTGCCCGGCATCGTTCGGATGGCCGAGCAGTACGGCGTTGCCGACCGCACGGTGCGTCGCGCACTCCAGGATCTTCGGGACCGCGGCTTGATCGAGACCCTGCCGCGCAAAGGTTCTTTTGTCGTCGGCCAGCCGTAGCGGACGGGGCCGGCCTGCGCCCTTCCCGGCTGGCTCCGCAGCTTGCTCGACGCCTTAGGCCTGTGGCTGCCGCGAGGTGTAACACCCGCGTGCCCGTGCCCCCTCACGTTTCGGTGCGGGTGCTGTCACACCGCCTCTTGCTCCCTGGGTGCTCGGGTGCTTCGTGGCAGCAGCCAAGGTGCGAGCTGGACGATGCCGAACGCCGCCTCGGCGACAAGGAACAGCCACAGCCAGCGTGGGGCGCCGTGGGTCAGGGCGTACGCCTGCCAGGTGGTGAAGAGGGCGCGTGCGACGCCGTCGAAGAGGCCCAACAGCGGCGCCGGATTGATGATCCGGAGGAGGGCCCAGACGACCACGACCGAGCCCATCAGGTTGGCGAAAAGAACCTGGATCGGGTCCAGGGCGGGCAGCGTGCCCAGGCCGAGCGTGTTGCCGAGCTTCGCGAGCGCTGCGTGGATCAGGGTGTACGTCCACGGCGTGGCGAAGCCGGCGGTGACCACGAGGTCGTACCAGGCGCTCACGCGTACGGCGCACGGGTAGGCGGGGTGGGAAGGGGCGGCGGCGGAAGGACGCGTCACGGTGGGGCTCCTGCTGGTCTCCGGTCTCCTGCGTGGACGTCACGACGCTAGACAGTGGAGTACGGTCCAAGGTCAAGTCGACGAAGGCGGGGGAGAGTTGTGCGTATCGGGGAGTTGGCCGCGCGGTCGGGTCTGAGCAGGGACGCCATTCGCTTCTACGAAAAGGTCGGGCTCGTATCCGGGCAGCGCCTGGCCAACGGGTATCGGGACTTCCCGCCGGAGACGGTGCCCTGGCTGGAGTACGTGCGCACGGCGCAGACGCTCGGCTTCTCGCTGGCCGAGATCGCGCGGACCGGCGAGGAGTTGCGCGACGCCCCCGACACCGCGCAGGCGTTGTCCGCGCTGTTCGAAGCGAAGATCAAGGTCGTCGATGCGCGCATGACACAACTTGCGGACCTGCGGGCGGAGCTGCAGGCCCGCGTTGGGAGCGGATGTCCGCTGGGTGCGCGGACGCCGGCCCCGGCCGGCTGACGGTGGGGCGGGCTCCACCGGTCCGGTGCTTGTCCTACCCGCCTGCCACACTCCGGCCATGGAGACCACGCTGCAGCTGACGATCGACTGTGCCGATCCGCAGAGGATGGTGGCGTTCTGGAGCGAGGCCCTCGGCTACGTCCCCGAGCCCCCGCCGGGCGGACACTCCACCTGGCGTGAGTACTGGACGGACCTGGGTGTGCCCGAGGAGGAGCTGCCCGAGGGCGCCGGCGACTGCCCGGAGTCGATCGTCGATCCCGGGGGACGGGGGCCGCGGGTGTGGTTCCAGCAGGTGCCGGAACCGAAGGCCACCAAGAACCGCATCCACTTCGACCTGCGGGTCGGCGGCGGTCGCGACGTGCCACTGGAGGTCCGCAGGCGGCGGGTCGACGCCACGGTGGAGAGGCTGGTCGCGACCGGCGCCGCCGTCCTCCGGGTGTCGGACGAGCCGGACGCGGGGCAGTACGCGGTGCAGATGCGGGACCCGGAGGGCAACGAGTTCGACGTCTTCTAGCCCGCCGACCGTGTGTGATCACTGGCCCGGACCTGAGTACGTGGGGGAACGGGAACAATGCGGGAGCGGGTGTGGAGCCTGTCGAACTAGGCTCCCGGCATGTCTGGTCCGACCTTGGTCATCGAGCTGGCGGCACAACCTTCGCCGTCCGTACTGCGGGAGTTCCGCGCGTTGACGGTGAAACTCTCCTCCCGCTTCAACGAGCAGCGGCCCGGGTTCTACGACGTCAACGTGCCCGCGGAACGACTGGGCGTCGAGGGCAGGTGGGATCCCGACTGGCGGAAGCCGTTCCCGCTCCCTCTCCTCGGTGCCCCCTCCGTTTCCGAGGGCGAGGAGTTCACGGATCTGATGGGGGTCGACCCGCGGCGGCTGGAGGGACATCGACCGTTCCTGGTCTACCTGATGGGCCCCGGCGTTGGGGACGAGAGGCTTTTCGAGGACGAGCATGCGGACCAGCCGGACATCGAGGCGGTCCTCGGCTTCCGGCCGACCCACGCCGTCAACGTCAGCGCCTGCTGCAACTCGCGGATCGACCACGTGCTGACGGCCCTGCTGACCGCCGCGGTCATGGACGTGGTCGGCGGTGTGGTCAGTGCCGAACTCCTGGACGGGCAGGCGCCGGTCGTGTCCGGCCTGCCGGGAGTACTGGGAACCACGGACGACGACTGGGCCGTACTGGGGACGGCGGAGTTCCTGCGGGCCTGGGTCAGGCACCCGGCCTTCCGGCTGGTCAAGTAGCCGCCGAGCCTGGCGTCGCGTGGGGAACGACCTGCTCGGCCGGATCTCTCTTCACGGCCACCGGCGCAGCCCCGCCCGTCAGGCTTCGTAGGGGTTGCTGATCGAGTGGCGGCGCCGGGCGGCGTCGAGCACCTCCTCGGGGAAGCGCTCGCCGGCCACGTAGTGGCGCCCCTTGGTCTGGCCGACGGCGGCGAGGATGCCGGCCTTGACGAGCGCCTGCATGTCACGGGTGGCCTGCTGGGTGTTCAGCCCTTCGCTCTTCTCGTAGCGTGAACGGCGCACCCTGCCGGCCATGGCCACTTCATGGAGGGCGGCCACCTGTCGCTCGCTCACTCCCAGGCTGCCCGCCTGCTGGTCGAGCAGGAGCCACACGTCGGTCGAGCGCCGCACGCGGTGCCGCACCCGCTGTGCCTGCTCGTGGTACGCGCGCAGGTTGAAACTGATCCACGGCCCCGCGTCCCGCTCCGGTGAGTAGACGGGCCCGCCCACGTCTCGGAGCACCTTGTAGTAGTCCCACGTGTTCCCGGGGAGGCCGAGCCATTCCTCGATGGAGGAGAACTCGGGCGCCAGTACTCGCTGGCGGGCGATCACCAGGGTCTGCAGGCTGCGGGACATGCGGCCGTTGCCGTCGACCCACGGGTGGATCTTCACCAGGTTGAGGTGAGCCATCGCCGCCCGGACGAGGGGGTCGGCCCCCAGGTCTCCTTCGTTCAGCCAGTCGACCAGCTCTTCCATCAGCCGCGGCAGCGAGTCCTCGTGCGGACCCTCGTACTCGACGGCCAGCGGGTCACCTGCCGCGCTGATGTAGATGGGCTTGCGCCGCCACTGCCCGGCAGGCCTCTGGGGCGTGTGGCGGTGCCCCTGCAGCATCCAGTGCAGGGCGTTGAGCAGGCCCTTGCTGAAGGAGAAGTCCTCGACGTCGTACAAGGACTGGATGTAGGTCATCGTCTGCTGGTACGCGAGGGTCTCCGCCTTGTCGTCCTCGCTGGCGTCGATGCCCTCCCGCTCGCCGTCCATCAGGTCGGCGACGTCACGCACGTCGACCGTGAAGCCCTCGATGGTGTTGGACGCCGCGATGGCCGACGCGGTCAGGGCACGGCGCAGGTCTCGCGTCCACTTCGCGGGAGCCTGGCGCACGGCGTGGCGCAGTTCCTCCCGCATCGCGGCGACCTCGGCGAGGACACGCTCGTCGGCAGCGGTGAGGGTAGGCGTCCGGAACAGCATGAGGTAATGATACCCAGTACCTGTCATGGATGCTGGACAGGTGGGCGAGGGTGGGGTGGGCGCCCGCGCGTTGTCGCCGCAGCCGCAGCCGCAGCCGCAGCCGCAGCCGCAGCCCCAGCCCTCCCGACCCCGTCTCAGCCGGACGCCCCCGCCACCACCGACTGCCCCTCCAGCGGCGGGAGTTGGGAAGGGCTCATCTGTTCGCCGAGGACGGTGGTCATGAAGCGGATCAGCCACCGCTGCGCGGGGGTGCGGGAGGTGTCGTGGCGGGCGTAGAGGGCCACCTCGATGGGCTCCGCCGCGAAGGGGAGACGGACGAGGCGGATGTCGTGGGAGGCGGCGAAGACCTCGGCCACGTACTCGGGGACCACGGCGATCAGGTCGGTCTGCTCCAGCAGGTACGGGAGGATCGTGAAGCGGGTGACCTCCACGGCGACCCGGTCGAGGAGACCGTGCGCGGCCAGGAGTGAGCGGGGCACGGCGTGGCCGCTGGGGCCGAAGACGGTGGCGTGGTGCTCGGCCGCCAGCTGCTCCAGGGTGACCGCGTCGCCCGTCACCCGGGGGTGGGAGGAGGCGACCACGCCGACGTAGCGCTCGCGGAAGAGCGGCACGCGCACGGTGCGGTGGGAGGCCATGACGGGGGTGGCCACGAAGGCGTCCAACTCGCTGCGGGCCAGCTGGCGTTCGGCGTCCTCGACGTCCAGCGGCCGGACGGTGAAGGAGACGCCGGGGGCCGAGCGCCGGGCGGTGGCCACCAGGCGGGGCAGCAGGGTCGTCTCGCCCAGGTCGGACAGGGCGACGGTGAAGTTGGCCGACATCGTCGCCGGGTCGAACTCGTCGGCCTGCCGCGTCGCCTCGTCGATCTGGGACAGCGCCCGCTGCAGCGGCTCGTACAGGCGGCGCGCGCCCGCCGTGGGGGTCAGACCGCGCCCGCTGCGGCGGAACAGGTCGTCGTCGAAGTGCCGGCGCAGCTTGGCCAGGCTGTAGCTGACCGTCGGCTGCGTGACGTGCAGCGCGTCGGCGGTGGCCGTGACGCTGCCGGTCTCGTAGAGCAGGACGAACAGCCGGGCCAGATTGAGGTCGAAGTCCCGCATGCGGCCGGAGCCTACGCGTCCGCGACGGCTTCGCATAGAGGAGGTCTATATCGCGGGCCGGAAACATTTATTGGTCTCGGGTGAGAGCCGCTGCTTAGCGTGTCGGCCATCACACGAAAGGAACGTGAAACGTTCGTGGCCTCCGTACGTCATGTCTCGCACGAGTTCCTGGCCCGCCAGGGCCTGACCACCGTCTTCGGCAACCCCGGGTCCAACGAGCTGCCCTTCCTCGCCGGCCTCCCGGACGGCTTCCGCTACGTGCTCGGCCTGCACGAGGGCGCCGTGGTCGGCATGGCGGACGGGTACGCCCAGGCGACCGGCCGGCCGGTGCTGGTGAACCTGCACGCGGCGTCCGGCTCCGGCAACGCGATGGGCGCGCTCACCAACGCGGTGGCCTCGCGGACCCCGATCGTGATCGTGGCCGGACAGCAGGTGCGGCCCGCCGTGGGCCCCGAGGCGAACCTGGCCAACGTGGACGCGCCCTCGCTGATGAAGCCCCTGGTGGGCTGGGCCGCCGAGCCCGCCTGCGCGCAGGACGTGCCGCGCGCCCTCGCCCAGGCGGTCTTCGAGGCGGAGCTGCAGCGCAGGCCGACGTACCTCTCCGTGCCCTACGACGACTGGGCCGCCGACGCGGGGGAGAACGGCCTCGCCGTCCTCGACCGGTCCGTGCGGCGGGGCTCCGCGCCCGGTGCGGAGCTGGGCCGCGACCTGGTGGAGCGGGTCACCGCGGCCGAGCGTCCGGCGCTGGTGCTCGGCGGCGACATCGACACGGCGGGGCTCTTCGACGACGCCGTCCGGCTCGCGGAGCGGCTCGGGAGCCCGGTGTGGGCGGCCCCGTCGCAGTTCCGGCTGCCGTTCCCCAACCGGCACCCGCTCTTCCGCGGCGTGCTGCCCGCGGGCATCAAGCCGATCTCGGACGCCTTCGAGGGCCACGACCTGGTGCTGGTGCTCGGCGCGCCGGTCTTCCGGTACCACGAGTACCTGCCGGGCCGGTACCTGCCCGAGGGGTCCCGGCTGCTCCAGGTGACGGAGGACGCCTCGGCCGCCGCCCGCGCGCCGATGGGCGAGGCGGTGGTCGCCGATCCCGGCGCCGTGATCGGCCTGCTGCTGGAGGCTCTCGGTGAGGGCGTCCGGGGCGCCCCTGTGCCCGGCGAGGACTACCGCCCCGCGCCCGCCCCCGCCGCGGGCGAGGGAGGCCGGCTCCACCCGGAGGAGGTGTTCGCGGCGCTGCGCGACGAGCAGCCGCAGGACACCTCGTACGTGGTGGAGTCGACGTCGACCAGCGCGGCCTGGTGGCGGCAGATGGACCTGCGCCGCCCGGGCTCCTACTACTTCCCGGCAGCCGGCGGGCTCGGCTTCGGCCTGCCCGGCGCGGTGGGCGTCGCCCTCGCCCAGCCGGACAGGCCGGTGGTCGGGGTGATCGGCGACGGGTCCGCCAACTACGGCATCACCGCCCTGTGGACCGCCGCCCAGCTCCGCGTCCCACTGACCGTCGTGCTGCTGCGCAACGGCACGTACGGCGCGCTGCGCTGGTTCGGCGGCCTGCTCGGCGTGCCGGACGCGCCCGGGCTGGACATCCCGGGCCTGGACTTCACCCGCATCGCCGAGGGCTACGGGGTGCGGTCCCGGCACGTCACCGGCGTGGAGGAACTGCGCGCCGTCCTCGCGGAGCAGCCCGACGGCCCCCGGCTCGTCCAGGTCGACACGGCGCTCACCACACCCCACTGATCTCCCCCGCCCCCGCCCCCCACACCCGTCCCCCGTCATCCCTCTCACCTCTGGGAACCGCCATGACCTCCGCGACAACGTCGTCCGGCTCGGCGCAGGCCGCCACCGGCAGGCGCACCCTCTGGACCGTGCTCCTGTGCTGGATCACCGTGATGCTCGAGGGCTACGACCTCGTCGTCCTCGGCGCCATCATCCCGACCCTCCTGAAGACCCAGCACCTGGGCATGACGGCGGTCGACGCGACCACCGTCGCCACGCTCTCGCTCGTCGGCGTGGCCATCGGCGCCGTCTCCGTCGGCCCGCTCGCCGACCGGATCGGCCGGCGCCGGCTGCTCATCGCCTCGGTGGTGGTCTTCTCGGTGTTCACCATCCTGGTGCCGCTGGCCGGCTCGGTGACGATGTTCGCCGCGCTGCGCCTGATCGCCGGCCTCGGCCTCGGCGCCTGCATGCCGGTGTCGCTGACGATGATGGCCGAGAGCATGCCCGCCGCCCGGCGGGCCCGGGCCAGCACCCTCACCATGACCGGCTACCACACCGGTGCCGTCATCACCTCGCTGCTGGCCCTGCAGTTCAGCGACGACTGGCAGGTCCTCTTCTACGCCCTCGGCGTGGTCGGTCTCGTGGTCGCGGTGATCCAGTGGTTCTTCCTGCCGGAGTCCGAGGCCTTCGTGAAGGCGAAGGAGTCGGGCACGGCGGAGCGGGTGCCGTTCACCGAGCTGCTGAAGCCGGTCTACCTGCGGGCCTGCATCGGTGTCTGGGTCGCCTCGTTCATGGGCCTGCTGCTCGTCTACGGCCTCAACACCTGGCTGCCGAAGCTGATGAACGACGCCGGCTACCCGGTGCCGACGGCGGTCACCCAGCTGCTGATCCTCAACCTGGGCGGCGTCGCCGGTCTGCTCGTCGGCGGCTGGGTGGCCGACCAGAAGGGCATCAAGGGCACCACGCTCGGCTGGTTCGGCGCCGCGGCGGTCATGCTGGCCTGCCTGTCCGTGAAGATGGAGAGCGACCTGCTGCTCAACGTGGTCGTCTTCTTCACCGGCGTGTTCGTGTTCTCCGCGCAGGTGCTGGTCTACGCGTACGTGACGAACTTCTACCCGGCCGCCATCCGCGGCACGGCGCTCGGGTCGGCGTCCGGCATCGGCCGGCTCGGGTCCATCGTCGGTCCGTCCATCACCGGCGCGCTGGTGACGGCGGGGATCGGACACCCGTGGGGCTTCTACTCCTTCGCGCTGGTCGCGGTGCTCGCGGTGGTGGCGGTGCTGACCCTGCCGAATGGGTCGGCGGAGCCGGCGGCCGACGCGACGGGCGCCCAGGCCGCCGCGCCGGCGGCGGGGGCGGACGCCTGAGGCACGGCCCCTCCTTGTGACGGTGGGCCGTCGTACCGCTCCGCGCGGTGCGGCGGCCCGTCGCGCGTTCGGGCCCGGGCACCGCGTCGTGCCGCGTCGCACGGGGGGCGGAGGAGATGTTGCGGACGACGACCGGCCGACCGAGGCTGAGGAAGCGGCGCCGGATCTCGACGAGTGCGGACGCGACCGCGCGGATGCCGGTGGACGAGGAGAGTGTGCGATGCGGATGATGATGAAGGCCCGCTTGGACACCCAGGCGTCGAACAAGGTGATGAGGGAGGGCGGCATGCCCGACCTGGTGGGGGCGGCCATGGCACGGCTCAAGCCGGAGGCCGCCTACTTCACTCCCGAGGGCGGACGCACCATGATCCTCTTCTTCGACATGCGGGACAGCTCGGAGCTGCCCTCCGCCGCGGACCCGTTCTTCCAGGAGCTGGGCGCGCACGTGACGTTCCAGCCGGTCATGAACTTCGACGAGCTGCAGCGGGGCCTCGCGGCCCTGGGCTAGGGCCGCGCGGCCCTAGTTCCCCGTGCTCGGGCCGGGCGGGTGGTGCAGGCGGTGGTGGAGGGCGCGCACGTCGTCGACCAGTTCGGGGACCGGTCCCTCCACCACCGCGTCCGGGACGACGGCGGTGACGGGCAGGGCGGCGACCGGGGCGGCGGGCACGCCCCACTCGGCGAGCCAGCCCGCGAGCTGTGCGCCGGAGGCCACGAACACGATGCGGCCGAGGCCCACCCAGCCGTGCGCGGCGGCGCACATCGGGCAGTGCTCCCCGGAGGTGTAGACGGTGGCCGCGGCGCGCTCGGCGGGCGTCATGTGCTCCGCGGCCCAGCGGGCCAGGGCGAACTCGGGATGCCGGGTGTGGTCGCCGGAGGCGACGCGGTTGTGGTCCTCGCCCCGGATGGTCCCGTCCCCCGCCACCAGGACGGACCCGAAGGGCTCGTCGCCGGACTCCAGGGCCTCGGCCGCCAGTTCCACACAGCGGCGCAGGTGCCGCAGATCCACGTCACTGATCACCGGGTCACCTTAACGGGCGGCGGAGAACAACGCGTCGAGCTCCGGGTAGGCGAGGGCCCCGTCGAGGGAGTCGTAGCCGCCCGTGCCGTGCAGGTCGAGGGCTGCCCGGCGGGCGGCGGCGTAGGCGGCCAGGGCGACGCCCGGACCGAGGCTGACCCGGGCCACGCCCAGGGCGCCCAGCTCGGCCACCGGGGGAGCGCCCGGTCCGGCCATCACGTTGAGCGGGACCGTCAGGCCCGCGGCGAGTTCGGCGATGACAGCGGGGTCGGTGACGCCGGGCACGAAGACGCCGTCCGCACCGGCCTCGACGTAGGTGCGGGCGCGGGCGAGTGTGTCGCCCAGACGGGTGGCGGGGTCTCCCAAGCCGCGCAGGTACGTGTCGGTGCGGGCGTTGACGAACAGGTCGACGCCCGCCTTCCGCGCCGCCTCGCGGGACGCCTCGATCCGGTCGGCGAGGGCGCGGGGCGGACGTGTGCCGTCCTCGATGTTGACACCCACCACGCCGGAGTCCAGCACGCGGGCGACGGTCTCCGCGACCTCCGCCGGACTCTGCCCGTAGCCGCCCTCGATGTCGGCGGTGACCGGAACGGCGACGGCCGAGGCGATGCGGGCAAGGACGTCCAGCACCAGGTCACGGTCGACGCTGTCCCCGTCCGTGGCGCCGAGCGACCAGGCCACCCCCGCACTGGTGGTGGCGATCGCGGACGCTCCCGCCGCCTCGACGACCCGCGCGCCGGCGACGTCCCAGACGTTGGCCAGGGCGAGGGGGCGGGCGGGGGTGTGGAGGGAGCGGAAACGGGCGGCGGGGGTGGAGGAGTCGAGGCTCTCGGTCGTCTTGGTCATGAGCTCAGACAAGCAGCGGGGAGGGCGGGGGTCTGGCGGAAATCCGACACGGACGGCGGCCGGCTGCCGGCGGTCGGCGGTCGGCGGACGGCGGGGATGCGGCCACGTCCTCGCGGTCCCCTCAGCGGTGGGTGTCCCGGTCGGCGGCCAGCCGCTCCGCGTGGCGGCGGATGCGCGGGAGGTCGTCGGGGAAGCAGCTGTCCCATGCCTCGTCGAGCCGCTTCCACGCGGCCGGCTGCCCCGGCTCAGGGAGGAGAGGGGCGGTGACGTCGGCGATGGCGGCGTAGGACAGGCCGAGGGTGGGGGAGTGGTCCGGGTGGTACGAGCGGACCGCGACGGCCGCCGGGTCGGGCAACGGTTCCACCCGCAGGCCCGTCTCCTCCAGCAGCTCCCGGAACGCCCCCTCGCGCGGGGTCTCGTCCGGCTCGACCCTGCCACCGGGCGGGACCCAGCCGCGCCAGGGGTGCCGCACGAGCAGCACGCGGGTCAGCGCCTCGTCGAACACCCACACCTCGGCCCCCAGGGGCTCCATCACCTCCGGCGTCTGCGCCGCGGCGGCCAGCCAGGCGCGCGCGTCGTCGAACTCGGCCACCGCCCGTCCCGCGTCCACGACCGCCGCCCCGACGGCCCGTTCCCCGACCACGCCCCGCCGCTTCCTCGCGTCCATCGGGCCACGCTACGGGGCGGCACCGACAGTGCCTCTCCGGCAGCGGAGGGCGGGCGAAGACTGCCCGGACACGGCACCGCCGCGGACGGGCGGCTGTGCGAGATTGCGCCGCATGGGGTGGAGTTACAAGGTGCACGGCGGGACGGCGGCGATCCTGGGCACGGTGTCCGTGGCGCTGACCGCGCTCACCTGGCTTCCGGTGACGGTGCCCTGGCCGGGGCTGCACGCGCTGCTGTGGACGGACCTCGTGCTGCTGCTCGTCGTCGCCGCACCCGCCCTGGGGCGCCTCCAGATGCGACTGGCCGACGCGCGCGAGGCATGGACCGGCTTCCGGTGCCTGCCCCTCGGGCTGCGCACGGCGCTGGGGGCGTTGCTCCTGGTGAGCCTCGCGCAGGTGGGCCTCGTCCTGGCCGCCGACGGAGACCTGCACGCCCCGCGCGCCGAGGCCGGCCGGTACTTCGCCCTCGACGCGCGCACCCCGGTGGAGATCTCCCGGGCCCGGTACCTGGAGGTCGTGGACGGTCGCCGGCGTCTCGCGCTCGGCGCGGCGGGGCTGATGCTGCTGACCGGCGCCTGCGCGGCGCTGACGGCGGGGGAGGTCCGCCGCGCGGACCGGGCGGCCGCACTCAGCCGTACAGGTCGTCCGGGCCGATGAGCAGCACCCGGTCGGACGCCGCCTCCGCGACGAGGGCGTCAGCAGCAAGGTCCTGCCCATCCGCCGCCGGCCGCTGACGACACCGGGCATCGCGTGCGGCGTGGCACCTCAGGCGAAGCGCCAGCGGGTCTGGCTGAAGGGGCGGCCCTTGCCGAAGCCGAAGACCGTGCGGGGGGCGACGGCGAAGACGACGGCCGCGCCGGGGCCGTGGTGGAAGCGGCCGTCGCGGACCTCGAAGCGCCAGAAGTCGCCGTACTTGTCCTCCCACCGTGCGGCCAGGTCACGCAGGCGGGCGTCGTCCGTGACGCGGGCCGCCTCGCCCTCGACGACCAGGTCGTAGCCGGTGTCCCACAGGTTGGTGCCGGTGGTCAGCGTGACGTGCGGGTTGGCGGCGAGGTTGCGGGCCTTGCGTTCCTGCGGGCCGGTGCAGAAGTGGAGGGCGCCGTCCGCCCAGACGGCCGGCAGCGGGGTGACGTGCGGGCGGCCGTCTGGGCGGACGGTGGAGATCCAGAACAGTTCCGCCGCGGCCAGCAGGCGTTCCGCCTCCGGCCATTGCGGCGGGATCGCGTCCGGGTCGCTGTAGCGGGGGTCGAGGTGGGCTTCGACGGGTTCGGCGGGCATGGCGGCCTCCAGCTGAGGGCCCGGGCGGGGAGCGGCCCCACCCGTGTTCCCCGTTTCCCGCCGAACCAGCCGCGCGGCCCGTGCTACGTCCGGTTGGCGGCCGCGGGGGAGGCGGACCCGGCCGCGCCGGGCCCCTCGGACCCCTGCGCCGCGTCGGACCCCTGCGCCTCGCCGGGTTCCTCGGGCTCCTCGGGCTCCCAGCGCAGCAGGTCGCCCGGCTGGCAGTCGAGGACCTCGCACAGGGCGGCGAGGGTGGTGAAGCGGACCGCCTTGGCACGGCCGTTCTTGAGGACGGCCAGGTTGGCGGGCGTGATCCCGACCCGCTCGGCCAGCTCGCCCACGGACATCTTGCGACGGGCCAGCATGACGTCGATGTCGACGGCGATCGGCATCAGATCACCTCGTCCAGCTCGGCCCGCATCCGCGACGCCTCGACGTCACGGTCCACCGCCTGCGCGAGCAGCGTCCGCAGGACCAGCACGACGAGCGCGACACCGAACACGGCCAGGCCGACGCCGCCGACGATCAGCACGACCCCCGGCGCCACCTGGTCCTCCTCCGGCGCGCCCTGGTTCAGCGACGCCAGCAGCACGCCGACCACCCAGATCAGCACCGCCGCCGAGGCGAACGCCCCGGTGATCACGTCCACGAAGCGGAACGCGGCGTGCGAGAACACCGTTCCGCGGCGCGCCATCGTCACCAGCCGCCAGACGCAGACCAGCACCACCTGGGCCGCGACGACCCCCAGGAACACGAGCACCACGAACGGCAGCGGGGCGACGTCCCCCGCCCCGTCCCGGGCGTCGAAGTAGATCAGCGGCAGCAGCACCGCCTGGACGAACAGCGACCCCGCGAGCAACGCAGCGATGACGGCCCGCAGCGCGAGCACGGCAAGTTTCCCCATCGCCCCTCCCTCTCCCCTCATCCAGTCAATCGAAGAACGATGGGAAGTTATCGAAAAACGATAGATGAAGCAAGTGGGCCGCCTCGATGTCGGCGGGCACGGCTACCGTCCTCGGGTATGCGGAAGCGTTATCAGACGCTGGTCGACCTCGACGCCACGGCCGAGGACCGCGCCGCGTCGGCGGACCGCGGCTTGCGGTGGCTGGTGGAGCAGGGTGTCGTCCGGCCGGAGACCGTCGCCCGGGAGGCGTTCCGGCGGTGCGGGGAGCACCCGCCGGGGGAGCGCTGGCACACGGCCGTGGCTCCGTCCGACGGGGAACCCGGTGACGGGGTGACCGTGGTGGCCGTGGGGTGCGTCTTCGACGGTGGGCCCCTGCGGGAACCGGAACAGGCCTGGTGCCCGCACTGCGCCGGCCGGCTGCACCTGCTCCCGACGGAGGGCCGGGCGGGCCCCGGCGGCAGGCAGCCCTGGGACCGGGTCAAGGACGCCATCGACACGTGGGTGGACACCGGCCGTGCCGTCCTGGCCTGCGGGCACTGCGGCCGCGACGGCGACCTGACCGCCTGGACCTGGGAGGGGAACTACTTCGCCTTCGCCCACCTGGGCTTCGAGTTCTGGGACTGGCCGGAGCTGCGGGACTCCTTCGTCGAGGAGTTCGCCCGGGTGCTGGACGGACATCGGCTGACGGTCGTGCGGGGCTCCGTGTGACCGGGGCGAAGGCGTCGGAGGGGGGCCCGGGCGGATCCTAGTCCCGCCGCTTCGCCGCCTGGTCGGAGAGGACCTGGTGCAGCGGTTCCGTGGCCCGGCGGCGGTACTCCTGGACGGCCCAGCCGTTGCCGTCCGGGTCGCTGAAGTACATGAACGTGGCCCCGTCCTGGCCCTCGACGAAGGTGACCGGCTCGCTGACCTCCAGGCCGCGGGCGGTGAGCTCCTCGTAGGCGCGGTGGATGTCGGGCACGCACAGCTGCAGCCCGTGATAGGTGCCGGGGCGGGGAGTGCCGGTGGGGATCTCCAGGCCCTCGGCCAGAGCGATGGAGCAGCCGGAGCCGGGAGGGGTGAGCTGGACGATGCGCAGGCCGGGGGCGACCTCGCCGTCGATGTCGACGTGGAAGCCGACCTTCTCCGCGTAGAACTCCTTGGCGCGGTCCACGTCCGAGACGGGGACCGGCACCACCTCGAGGGTCATCTCCATGTTGGTCATGTCCTCCACCGAAGCGGACGGGGTGCCCGGTCGCCAGCGGGGGACCCCCGGGCGGGGGCCACCCCGGCGCGGCGGGGAGCCGGCCGCGCCCCGCGGGGGCGGGGGCTAGGCTCGGGGCCGGACGATCACGACGGAGGAGAGGGCGGCGCGGATGGCGACTCCGGGGCGGCGGAGCAGCACCTTCACCCTGCTGCTGCGGCACGGGTTCACGGATCCCTCGGCCGCCGGCAGGCTGCTGGAGAGCCCCGAGCTGAGCGCGGTCCGCGGCGACCCGCTGCTGCTGGAGGCGCTGGCCGCCACCGCCGATCCGGACCTCGCGCTGCGCGGCCTGACCCGGCTGCTGGAGGCGCAGCCGGACCGCACCCACCGGTCGCGGCTGCTGGACACGCTGCTGTCCGCGAAGCCGCTGCGCGACCGGCTGCTGGGCGTGCTGGGCGCCTCCGAGGCACTCGGCGACCACCTGGCCCGGCACCCGGACGACTGGCGGGCGCTGGTCACCTACGAGCCGCGCGACCTGCACCAGGGCGTGCCCGAGTTCGAGGAGGGGCTCGCCGAGGCGCACGACCCGGTGGCGCTGCGGGTGGCCTACCGCCGC
The DNA here is from genome assembly GCF_003112515.1 of Streptomyces fragilis. Taxonomy (GTDB): domain Bacteria; phylum Actinomycetota; class Actinomycetes; order Streptomycetales; family Streptomycetaceae; genus Streptomyces; species Streptomyces fragilis. Next base: position 178,029 of record NZ_BEVZ01000003.1, read on the forward strand.
TGCCTGCTGTCCATCGCGGCCCGCGACGTCTGCGGGACCATAGACGTCGCCGAGACGGCCGGGGAGCTCGCCGACCTGGCCACCGCCACCCTGCGCGCGGCCCTCGCCATGGCCGAGGCGGCCGCCCCGGAGGACGCCGCGCTGTGCCGCCTCGCCGTGATCGCGATGGGCAAGTGCGGAGGGCACGAGCTCAACTACGTCTCCGACGTCGACGTCATCTTCGTCGCCGAGCCCGCCCGGGACGCCGACGAGCGGGCCGCGCTGCAGGCGGCCACCCGGCTCGCCTCGCACCTGATGCGCATCTGCTCGGAGACGACCGTCGAGGGCTCGATCTGGCCGGTCGACGCCAACCTCCGCCCCGAGGGGCGCAACGGCCCGCTGGTGCGCACGCTCGCCAGCCACGTGGCCTACTACCAGCGGTGGGCGAAGACCTGGGAGTTCCAGGCACTGCTCAAGGCCCGCCCGGTGGCCGGCGACCGGGAGCTCGGCGATGCCTACGTGGCGGCGCTGGAACCGATGGTGTGGCAGGCCGCCGAGCGGGACAACTTCGTCGCCGACGTGCAGCAGATGCGCCGCCGGGTGGTGGCCGGCATCCCCGCCGCCGAGCTGGAGCGGGAGCTGAAGCTGGGGCCGGGCGGGCTGCGCGACGTCGAGTTCGCCGTGCAGCTGCTGCAGCTGGTGCACGGCCGCGCCGACACCTCGCTGCGCAGCGGCACCACCCTGGACGCGCTCAAGGCGCTCGCCACCGGCGGTTACGTCGGCCGCGAGGACGCCGCCGCGCTGGACGCGGCCTACCGGTTCCTGCGCGAGACCGAGCACCGCATCCAGCTCTACCGGCTGCGCCGCACCCACCTGATGCCCGAGGACGAGAACGACCTGCGCCGCCTCGGCCGCTCGCTGGGGCTGCGCTCCGAGCCCGTCACCGCCCTGCGCAAGGAGTGGCGCAAGCACTCCTCGGTGGTGCGGCGGCTGCACGAGAAGCTGTTCTACCGCCCGCTGCTCAACGCCGTCGCCCAGCTCGCCCCCGGAGAGGCGCGGCTGCGGCCCGACGCGGCCCGGGAGCGGCTGGTCGCCCTCGGCTACGCCGACCCGGCGGCCGCGCTGCGGCACCTGGAGGCCCTGTCCGCCGGCGTGTCCCGCAAGGCGTCCATCCAGCGCACGCTGCTGCCGGTGCTGCTCGGCTGGTTCGCGGACTCCGCCGACCCGGACGCCGGGCTGCTCAACTTCCGCAAGGTCTCCGACGCGCTGGGCGCCACCCCCTGGTACCTGCGGCTGCTGCGCGACGAGGGCGCGGCGGCGGAGAACCTGGCCCGGGTGCTGTCGGCCGGACGCCTCGCCCCCGACCTGCTGCTGCGCGCGCCCGAGGCGGTCGCGCTGCTCGGCGACGGCGGTGAGGGCGAGCGCGGCGGTCGGGGCGTCGCCGGCGGCCTGGAACCGCGGTCCCGGGAGCGGCTGGAGCAGGAGATCCTCGCCGCGGTGAGCCGCGCGGGGACCGCCGAGCAGGGCGTCTACGTGGCGCGCGGCGTGCGGCGGCGCGAGCTGTTCCGCACCGCCGCGGCCGACATCGTGGGCTCCTACGGCACCGAGACGCAGCCCGCCGAGGCCGACCCGGGCGCGCTGGTGGACCGCGTCGGCGGCGCGGTCTCCGACCTGACCGCCGCCACGCTGGCCGGCACGCTGCGGGCGGTGGTGCGCGAGCGCTGGGGGGACGAGCTGCCGACCCGGTTCGCGGTCATCGGCATGGGCCGCTTCGGCGGGCACGAGCTGGGGTACGGCTCCGACGCCGACGTGCTCTTCGTGCACGAGCCGCGCGAGGGCGTCGACGAGGCGGAGGCGGCGAAGGCCGCGAACGCCGTCGTCGCCGAGATGCGGCGGCTGCTGCAGCTGCCCAGCACCGACCCGCCGCTGATCGTCGACACGGACCTGCGGCCGGAGGGGCGCACCGGGCCGCTGGTGCGCACGCTCGCCTCCTACGCGGCGTACTACCGGCGCTGGTCCCTCGCCTGGGAGTCGCACGCGCTGCTGCGGGCCGAGCCGGTGGCCGGCGACGCGGAGCTGGGGCGGCGGTTCACCGAGCTGGTGGACCCGCTGCGGTACCCGGCCGGCGGGCTCGAGGAGGACGCGGTGCGCGAGGTGCGGCGGCTGAAGGCCCGGATGGAGTCCGAGCGGCTGCCGCGCGGGGCCGACCCCACCCTGCACACCAAGCTGGGGCGCGGCGGGCTCACCGACGTGGAGTGGACGGTGCAGCTCGTCCAGCTGCGGCACGCGGCCCGGATCCCCCAGCTGCGCACCACCCGGACCCGGGAGGCCCTCGCGGCCGCGCGGGAGGCGGAGCTGATCGGCGCGGACGACGCGGCGGTGCTCGACGAGGCGTGGGTGCTGGCGACCCGGGTCCGCAACGCGGTGATGCTGGTACGCGGCCGCGCGGGGGACACCTTCCCGACCGACGTGCGCGAGATGGCCGCGGTCGGGCGGTACCTGGGGTACGGCCCCGGCCGGGCGGGCGACATGATCGACGACTACCGGCGCACCACGCGCAGGGCCCGCACGGTCGTGGAGCGGCTCTTCTACGACAGCGAGGTCTGATCCCCGCCCCGGGACGCCGCTGACGGGGCCGGCGGCCCATGGACCGCCGACCCCGTCAGGTCCCGCTCCCTCCGCCGGTCGCCGGTGAGCCGGGTGCGGGGGAGGCCGGCGGGTCAGCCGGGCCCGGAACGCCGGGCCTCGTCCGTCAGGGACCGGCCGGAGTCGCGTGCCTGCCCGGCGACCTGGCCGCCCTGGTCGCGGGCGGCCTCCTGGGTGGTCCGGGCCGCGCCGGTGGCGCTGTCCTTCACCTCCGAGGCCGCGCTCTGCGTGACCTCCGTGGCGCCTTCCTTCAGGTGCTGCGCGGACTCGGCGGCTGCCCGCTTCACCGGCTCCAGCGCCTCGCCGCCGCGCTCCATCAGCTCGGCGGCCTTCTCCTGCTCGGTCCGGGTGGCCGGCAGCAGCGAGGAGGTGAGCAGACCGAGACCGAAGGCGACCAGGCCGGCGGCCAGCGGGTTGCCCCGGGTCTGGCGGCGGGCCGTCTCGGGAGCCTGCTGCACGGCCTGCTCCGCTTGGTCCGCCGCCTCCCGCGCCGTCCCGGCCGCGCGGGAGGCGCCCTCCCGCAGCGACCCGGCCGCCGACTGCGCGGTGTCCGACACGCTGTGCGCGGTCTGCGAGGCCGTGTCCGAGGCGCGCTGCGCGGTCTGCGAGGCGGTGCCGGACACGTTGTGCGCGGTGTACGAGGCGGTGCCCATGACCCGGTCGCGCAGGCCCGCCGCCGTGCCGCGCACGCGGCTCGTGCGCCGCCGCACGGCCCGCCGCGGGCTGGCCCGGCGGGTGAGCTGGTCCACGTCCGAGGACAGCTGGTCGCGAGTGGCCTCGATGTCGGCCCTCATTCGGTCGGGTGACGTGCCCATTGCGCGTTCTCCTTCAGGGTCTCGACGGTTCGCTCGGGCTTCGGTGAGACGGTGTGCGCCTCGGCGCGGCCCTTCCGGTACAGCACGGCCGCGACGACGGCCCACAGCGCGGTGACGATCAACGCCGCCCAGCCGCCGTCCATGACGTTGGAGAGGCCCAGCAGGAGGGCCAGCGACAGGAACAGGAGGACCATGTAGCCGGCGAAGCCCGCGCCGCCGTACATGCCGGCCGCCTTGCCCGCCTTGGTCGCCTCCTCCCTGATCTCGGCCTTGGCCAGCTCGATCTCCTGGCGGAAGAGGACCTGCAGGTCCCCCGTCACCACGGACAGCAGCTCGCCCACGGACCTGTCCCGCTCCTGCGGCTCGTACGAGCCGGACGGGGGAGGAGTGGAGGCCACCTCACACCTCCGGGTACGGACGTCCACGATCCGGTGCGCCGCCGTACGACGGCTGCGGGGTGACCGGCGGGTACGCGTCCGCCGCGCCGGAGACCCGCGGCTGCCCCTGCCCCGACCCGTCGGACCCGTCGGAGCCGGAGGCGCCCTTCGCCGCCCGCGCCAGACGTCCCACGGCCATCCCGGCCAGCACGGCGCCGCCCAGGAACGCGCCGGGACGACGACGGGCGAAGCCCTCCAGGTCGGACACGAGGCCGTCGGCCCCCTGGCTCTCCAGGTAGTCGGCCGCCCGGTTCCCCCGGTCGGCCACCTGGGCCACCAGCGTGCGGGCGGGCGAGTCACCACGGGCGTGCGCGGCGAGGCCGGAGAAGTCCCCCGCCCACTGCCGCAGCGTGCCGGCCGCGCGCCGTGTCTGCTCGTCCGCCTCGTCCTTCGCGCGGTTGCGCAGGTCCTGGATGACGGTGCCCGCCTGCTGCCGCGCCTCACCCGCGACCGCCTGAGCCTGTTCCGCCGCGGTCCCCGCGACCTGGCTCGCGCCCTGCCTGGCCTTGTCGACTGTCGAGGCTGCCTCGGTTCTGACCTTGTCCCCGGTCGTCCCGTTTCCGGTCTCCACGGACTCACTCATCGGCGACTGCTCCTCTTCGGTGTCCCGCCTGCGGTCCCGTACCGCGGACCGCCTGTCCGCACACGAGTGGCCGTATCGGGCGGGAATGACACGTCTTGTCCCGAGATGAATGACGGGAGCGGGCGCTGCACCACGGAACGGAAAGCACGCGGCGGGCGTGGCGGAAAAGGCCGCCGGAGCGAACGAGAACCGTTCGCTCCGGCGGCCTTCTGCCCGGCGGTCGGGGGCCCGGCGGTCAGGGTGCCCGGCGGCCCACCGGCGGCACGGATGCCGCGGAGTGCGCGGGCCCCGCCGGGGCCACGGACGCCGCCGAGGCGACCGGTTCCGCGCCCGGCGGCCCCGACGGGGCCGCAACCGGGGGCGGCGCGGTGCGGTGGAAGGGTCCGGGGACCGCGGCGGCGCCGTACCAGAGCCGCGCGACGGCGAAGCCGAAGGCCAGGCACAGGAGCCCGCCGACGGCGTCCAGCCAGAAGTGGTTGGCGGTGGCGACGATGACCACCAGCGTGGCCGTCGGGTACAGCAGCGCCAGCACCCGCACCCACGGCACCCTGGCCAGCGCGTACACCGTCAGCCCGGCCCAGAGCGACCACCCTATGTGCATGGAGGGCATCGCCGCGTACTGGTTCGACATGTGCTTGAGGTCGCCGGAGGCCATCGACCCCCAGGTCCCGTGCACCAGCACCGTGTCGACGAACATCGAGCCGTTCATCAGCCGCGGCGGCGCCAGCGGGAACAGGTAGTAGCCCACCAGCGCGACCGCCGTGGTCGCGAACAGCACCGTACGCGCGCCGGAGTAGAGCAGCGGCCGGCAGCGGAACAGCCACGCCAGGACGCCCAGCGTCACCACGAAGTGCAAGGTGGCGTAGTAGTAGTTCATGCCGACGATCAGCCAGGTCACGGAGTTGATCGCCTGGTTGACCGTTTCCTCGACGGCTATGCCCAGCCGGTTCTCGACGTCCCACAGCCAGTCGGCGTTGCGCAGCGCGACGGCCCGTTGCTCGGGCACGGCGTTACGGATCAGCGAATACGTCCAATAACTCACCCCGATCAGCAGGATCTCGAACCAGATCCTCGGCCGGCGCGGCGTGCGCACACGCCGCAGCAGACCCGGTCGTTCGTCCGCGCCCGCGACTGTGTCGGGAACGGCCTGCCGCGGGCGGCCTTCCAAAGCGGTCACGGTCCCTCACCCATGGCACGTCAGTCTGCCAGAAATGCCTTACCCGACCGATCATCCTCCGGAAGGATCCCGGTCGCATTTCGTTCACCGGAACCCTTAGGGGACCGAACCGTTCGCGGACCGAACCTCCCGGCGGGGAACCGGCCGTTCAGCGGGAGGCGCCCGGCCCGGCGGCCGGCGCGGACGCGGTGGAGCCGCGCACCACCAGCTCCGGCATGAAGACGAACTCGCTCTGCGGAGCGGGCGTCCCGGCGATCTCCTCGAGCAGCGTGCGCACCGCGGCCTGCCCCATGGCGGGGACAGGCTTGCGGACGGTGGTGAGCGGGGGGTCGGTGAAGGCGATCAGCGGCGAGTCGTCGAAGCCGACCACCGAGATGTCCACCGGCACTTCGAGGCCCAGACCACGGGCCGCGCGTATCGCGCCCAGCGCCATCATGTCGCTCGCGCAGACCACCGCCGTGCAGCCGCGGTCGATCAGGGCGGTGGCGGCCGCCTGGCCGCCCTCCAGGGTGTAGAGCGAGTGCTCGACCAGCGAGGCGGTCTCGGCCTCGGACAGACCCAGGCGCTCGCGCATCGCCGAGGTGAAGCCCTCTATCTTCCGCTGGACCGGCACGAAGCGCTGCGGCCCCAGGGCCAGCCCGATGCGGTGGTGGCCCAGCGACGCCAGGTGGGTCACCGCCAGGGACATCGCCGCCCGGTCGTCGGGGGAGATGAACGGCGCGCGCACCTGCGGGGAGAAACCGTCGACCAGCACGAACGGGACGCCCTGCGCGCGCAGCCGCTCGTAGCGGCCCATGTCGGCGGAGGTGTCGGCGTGCAGGCCGGAGACGAAGATGATGCCGTCGACGCCCCGGTCGACCAGCATCTCGGTGAGCTCGTCCTCGGTGGAGCCGCCCGGGGTCTGGGTGGCGAGCACCGGGGTGTAGCCCTGGCGGGTCAGCGCCTGGCCGATCACCTGGGCCAGCGCCGGGAAGATCGGGTTCTCGAGTTCGGGCGTGATGAGCCCCACCAGGCCCTCGCTGCGCTGGCGCAGGCGGACGGGGCGTTCGTATCCGAGGACGTCCAGCGCGGCCAGCACGGCCTGGCGGGTCGCGGCGGCGACTCCGGGTTTCCCGTTGAGAACCCGGCTGACAGTCGCTTCGCTCACTCCCGCCTGCGCGGCGATGTCGGCAAGCCGTGCGGTCACGGGACGGGACTGTACCGGCCTTCGGGCGCGTGACTTGTACGCGGGCTGCTGCGTCATGCGCTCCCTGTTTCCTCGTGGCCTTCGATGATGGGCCTTCGTCTACGGACCCGCAAGAACTTGCAAAGTCTTGCACAGGCGTACGAGGGGTCGCCCCGGAAGTGCGACTCACGCCACACCGGGCGAAGTTGCTCCGCTTATGTGCCGGTTTGACCCAGGGCCGACCGGCCAGATCGGCTCTTCGGGAGACGGCTCGGACGCGACAAGGACACGGTTCGGCAGCTTTTTTTCTGCAAGGTCTTTCGCACGGGTTGCAGCGCTGTTACGTTTCCGGTCGCCCGCCGGTTGCAAGGACGCAGCCGGCCAGTGCACCGGGCACAGACCCTCAAGGAGAACTCATGCGGCGTGGCATAGCGGCCACCGCGCTGGCGGCGTCCCTCGCTCTGACGGCGACGGCGTGCGGCGGGGAAGGCGACGACTCGAAGGCGGACGGCCCCGTCACCATCACGTGGTGGGACACCACCAACGCGACGAACGAGGCGCCGACCTACAAGGCTCTGGTCAAGGAGTTCGAGGCCGCCAACAAGGGCATCAAGGTCAAGTACGTCAACGTGCCCTTCGACCAGGCGCAGAACAAGTTCGACACGGCCGCCGGCTCCTCCGGCGCCCCGGACGTGATCCGTGCCGAGGTCGGCTGGACCCCCGCCTTCGCGAAGAAGCAGTACCTCCTCCCGCTGGACGGCACCGAGGCGCTCGCCGAGAAGGACGCCTTCCAGCCGAACCTGATCAAGCAGGCGCAGTACGAGGGCAAGACCTACGGCGTCCCGCTCGTCACCGACACCCTCGCGCTCGTCTACAACAAGAAGCTCTTCGCCGACGCGGGCATCGACAAGGCCCCCGCCACCTGGGACGAGCTGAAGAAGGCCGCCGCGACGATCAAGTCGAAGACCGGCAAGGACGGCTACTGGGGCTCCACCGCCGGCTACTACGCCATGCCGTTCCTCTTCGGCGAGGGCACCGACATGGTCGACGTGGCGGGCAAGAAGGTCACGGTCAAGTCCGCCGAGGCGCAGAAGGCCTTCGAGACCTGGAACGGCCTGTTCGACGGCAAGGGCCTGCACAAGGCCGACGGCACCGCCGACGCCTACGCCCACATCCAGGACGCCTTCATCAACGGCGAGGTCGCCTCGATCATCCAGGGCCCCTGGGAGATCACGAACTTCTACAAGGGTTCGGCGTTCAAGGACAAGAACAACCTGGGCATCGCCACCGTCCCGGCCGGCTCCGCCGGCAAGGCCGGCGCGCCGACCGGCGGCCACAACCTGTCGGTCTACGCCGGCTCGGACAAGGCCCACCAGGAAGCCGCGCTGAAGTTCGTGAAGTTCATGACCTCCGCCAAGTCGCAGGAGTCCGTGGCCCTCAAGAACTCCACGCTGCCCACCCGTGACGACGCCTACACCGACAAGGTCAAGGCCGACCCGGGCATCGCCGGCTACCAGGGCGTCCTGCCCGCCGCCCAGCCCCGTCCCGAGCTGCCCGAGTACAGCTCGCTGTTCGGCAAGCTCGACGCGGAGCTGCCCGCCATCGCCGGCGGCAAGAAGACCCTCGACAAGGGCCTGACCGCGATCGAGACGGAGATGGCCAAGCTCCTGCCGGGCTTCACCAAGTAAGACCGGCAGCCTCGACCGGGGCGACTGCCGGATCCGACCTGACACGGGTCCGGCGGTCGTCCCCGCCACGGTTGCTCCCCTCCCCCTCTCCCGACGAACGGCCGTCTCTCCGGCCTCGAAGGTGTCGTTTCCATGATCGCTGCGATCCGCCACGGATGGCGCCGGCACTGGTACGCCTACGCGATGATCGCGCCGGTGGTCCTCGTGCTGGGCGTGCTCGTCCTGTACCCACTGGTGTACGGCTTCTGGCTCACCCTGACCGACGCGAACTCGCTGAACTCCGCGCGCACCATCGGCGTGAACGAGATCGAGGCGACGTACAAGTTCGTCGGGCTGGACAACTACGCGGACATCCTCTTCGGTGAGACCGCGTACGACCGGTTCTGGTCGCACTTCATCTGGACCATCGTGTGGACCGTCGCCTGTGTGACGCTGCACTACACGCTCGGTCTGGGCCTGGCCCTGCTGCTCAACCAGAAGCTGCGCGGGCGCACCTTCTACCGGCTGCTGCTGATCCTCCCGTGGGCCGTGCCCACCTTCGTCACCGTCTTCGGCTGGCGCTTCATGCTCGCCGACGAGGGCATCATCAACGCCGGCCTGGAGCTGCTGCACCTGCCGACGCCCCTGTGGCTGGAGGACACCCTCTGGCAGCGGGTCGCCGCGATCATGGTGAACACCTGGTGCGGCGTGCCGTTCATGATGGTCTCCCTGCTGGGCGGCCTGCAGTCGATCGACGGCAACCTCTACGAGGCGGCCGAGCTCGACGGAGCGTCCCCCTGGCAGCGGTTCCGCTACGTCACCCTGCCCGGCCTGCGCTCGGTGAGCTCCACCGTCGTGCTGCTGGGCATCATCTGGACCTTCAACCAGTTCGCGGTGATCTTCCTGCTGTTCGGCACCAAGGCGCCGGACGCGCAGATCCTGGTCACCTGGGCCTACTTCCTGGGCTTCGGCCAGCAGCCGCGGGACTTCGCCCAGTCGGCGGCCTACGGCATGCTGCTGCTCGCGATCCTGGTCGTCTTCACCTCCTTCTACCGCCGCTGGCTCGCCCGCGGCGAGCAGCAGTCCTGAGGCAGGAGCCATGACTACCCACACCCTCGAGACCCCCGTCGAGGCGGCACCGGCACGGACCGCGCGGAAGGCGGTGCGCCGCCGCGGCGAGACCCGCCCGCTGGTCCGGGTCGTCTCGCACGCCGTGCTGATCGTCGCGAGCCTGATCGCCGTCCTCCCGGTCGCCTGGATCTTCCTGCTGTCGCTCGGCCCGGACAAGGACGACTACCTGCGGCCCGGCGGCATCTTCGGCAAGGCCACCCTGGACAACTACGTCACGGTCCTGACCGACACCAACTTCCTGTACTGGCTCAAGAGCTCCCTGATCGTCTCGCTGGGCACCACCGTGCTCGGCGTGCTGATCGCGGCCACCACCGGCTACGCGGTCTCCCGGATGCGCTTCCCCGGCCAGAAGAAGCTGATGTGGGTGCTGCTGTGCACCCAGATGTTCCCGATCGCCGTGCTGATCGTGCCGATGTACCAGCTGCTGACGAGCCTGCGGCTGATCGACACCTTCGGCGGCCTCATCCTGGTCTACTGCTCCACCGCCGTCCCCTACTCGGCGTGGCTGCTCAAGGGCTACTTCGACACGATCCCCTTCGAGATCGACGAGGCGGGCCGCGTCGACGGCCTGAGCCCTTTCGGGACCTTCCTGCGGCTGATCCTGCCGCTGGCCCGCCCGGGCCTGGCGGTCGCCGCGTTCTACAACTTCATCACCGCCTTCGGCGAGGTCGCCTTCGCCTCGACGTTCATGCTCGACGACGTCAAGTACACCCTCGCGGTGGGCATGCAGAGCTTCGTCAGCGAGCACGACGCCCAGCGGCACCTGATGGCCGCCACCGCGGTCCTGGTGGCGATCCCGGTCTCGGCCTTCTTCTACCTGGTCCAGAAGAACCTGGTCACCGGCCTCACCGCCGGCGGGACCAAGGGCTGACCGCGCGCCGCGGCACCACTCCCCCCACCGACAGCGACCCTCGGCACACAACAAGGACGTCATGAGTCACCAGACCGCCGAACCGGTTTCTCCCACCCACAGCCCGGCCCCCCGCACCGCCGGCCACGCCGTCGCCGACCGCCGCGACTGGTGGCGGGACGCGGTCATCTACCAGGTGTACCCGCGCAGCTTCGCCGACAGCGACGGCGACGGCATGGGCGACCTGCCGGGCATCCGCTCCCGGCTGCCCTACCTGCGCGACCTGGGCGTCGACGCGGTGTGGCTGAGCCCCTTCTACGCCTCTCCGCAGGCCGACGCCGGCTACGACGTCGCCGACTACCGCGCCGTCGACCCGATGTTCGGCAACCTGCTGGACGCCGACGGCCTGATCCGCGACGCCCACGAGCTGGGCCTGCGGATCATTGTCGACCTGGTGCCCAACCACTCCTCCGACCAGCACGAGTGGTTCAAGCGGGCCCTCGCCGACGGCCCCGGCTCGCCGCTGCGCGACCGCTACCACTTCCGCCCCGGCAAGGGCGCGAACGGCGAACTCCCGCCCAACAACTGGGAGTCCATCTTCGGCGGCCCGGCCTGGACCCGGGTCACCGAGCCCGACGGCACGCCCGGCGAGTGGTACCTGCACCTGTTCGCCCCCGAGCAGCCCGACTTCAACTGGGACCATCCGGCGGTGGGCGACGAGTTCCGTTCCATCCTGCGCTTCTGGCTGGACATGGGCGTCGACGGCTTCCGGATCGACGTCGCCCACGGCATGGTCAAGGCCCCCGGCCTGCCCGACATCGGCGACAGCGAGCAGGTCAAGCTGCTGGGCGACGGCGTCGTCCCGTTCTTCGACCAGGACGGCGTCCACGAGATCTACCGCCAGTGGCGCCTGATCCTCGACGAGTACAGCGGCGACCGCGTCTTCGTCGCCGAGGCGTGGACCCCGACCGTCGAGCGCACCGCCCACTACGTGCGCCCCGACGAGCTGCACCAGGCGTTCAACTTCCAGTACCTGAGCACCCACTGGGACGCCGCCGAGCTGCGCGAGGTCATCGACCGGACCCTGGAGGCGATGCGTCCGGTGGGCGCCCCCGCCACCTGGGTGCTCTCCAACCACGACGTCACCCGGCACGCCACCCGCTTCGGCAACCCGGCGGGCCTGGGCACCCAGATCCGCGAGGCCGGCGACCGGGAGCTCGGCCTGCGCCGTGCCCGCGCCGCCACCCTGCTGATGCTGGCGCTGCCCGGCTCCGCGTACCTGTACCAGGGCGAGGAGCTCGGCCTGCCGGACGTCGTCGACCTGCCCGACGAGGCGCGCCAGGACCCCGCCTACTTCCGCGGCGCGGGCCAGGACGGCTTCCGCGACGGCTGCCGGGTGCCGATCCCGTGGACCCGTGAGGGCTCCAGCTACGGCTTCGGCGACGGCGGCAGCTGGCTCCCGCAGCCCGCGGGCTGGGGCGAGCTCAGCGTCGAGGCGCAGCAGGGCACGCCCGGCTCCACGCTGGAGCTGTACCGCACCGCCCTCGCCGTCCGCCGCGAGACGCCCGACCTGGGCGCCGGGGAGGGGGTGGAGTGGCTGCCCGCCCCCGAGGGCGTGCTGGCGTTCCGCCGCGGCGCGTTCGTCTGCGTCGCCAACACGACCGGCCAGGCCGTTCCCCTCGCCGCGCCGGGCCGTCTGCTGACGGCCAGCGGCGAGGTCGCCGTCACCGACGGCGAGGCCCTCGTCCCGGCCGACACCACCGCCTGGTGGACCACGGCCTGACCCGGCCGCCCCGACCGGTCCGGCCCGGGTGAGCCACCTGGCCGCCCCGGCCGCGCCGGCTGATCGGACCGGTCCGGCCCCATCGGCCGCCCCGACCGACCGGTGGACCGCAGGACGACGTACCGCCCGCTCGTCGTTCCGCGGTCCACCGGTCACCCACCCGTACGACCGCACGAACGCACGACTCCCCGTGGCCTGCCGCTCCTCGCGGCAGGCCACGGGTGAACTCACGCCCCCGCCGCGGCCATCCCCCACGCTCCGCCGGCCGCCGCATCGCAGCTCACCGGACGTCAAGGAGGACCTTCGTGGTGAGTACCAGGAGAACCGGAGCGGCGTCGCCGCTCCCCGGCCCGGCCGGCGTCAAGCCGGGCCGAGGCCTCGCGGGCGGGGCGCGGATCGCCGCCACCGCCGTAGCCGCCGCACTCGCGGCGACCCTGCTGCCGCCGCTCGCCGCCCAGGCCGCCGAGCCCCCGGCGCCCCCGTCGGACGCGAAGCTCGCCGCCCAGCCGGCCCGTCACGACCTGACGCGCGACCAGTTCTACTTCGTCCTGCCGGATCGTTTCGCCAACGGCGACGCCTCCAACGACCGCGGCGGCCTCACCGGCTCCCGCACGGTCACCGGCTTCGACCCCGCCGACAAGGGCTTCTACCAGGGCGGCGACCTCAAGGGCCTGACGAAGAAGCTCGACTACATCAAGGGCCTGGGCACCACCGCCATCTGGATGGCGCCCATCTTCAAGAACCAGCCCGTCCAGGGCACCGGCGACCAGGCGTCGGCCGGCTACCACGGCTACTGGATCACCGACTTCACCCAGGTCGACCCGCACTTCGGCACCAACGCCGACCTGGAGAAGCTGATCGACGCCGCCCACGACAAGGGCATGAAGGTCTTCTTCGACGTCATCACCAACCACACCGCGGACGTCGTCGACTACCGGGAGAAGTCCTACTCCTACCTCTCCAAGGGCGCCTTCCCCTACCTGACGAAGGACGGGAAGCCCTTCGACGACGCCGACTACGCCGAGGGCCGCGACCGCTTCCCCGCCGTCGGCTCCGGCTCCTTCCCCCGCACCCCCGTGGTGCCGGAGGCGAAGAAGAACGTCAAGGTCCCCGCCTGGCTCAACGACCCGGCGATGTACCACAACCGCGGCGACTCCACCTACGCCGGCGAGTCCACCACCTACGGCGACTTCTCCGGCCTGGACGACCTGTGGACCGAGCGTCCCGAGGTCGTCTCCGGCATGGAGAAGATCTACCAGCGCTGGGTGAAGGACTTCGGCATCGACGGCTTCCGGATCGACACCGTGAAGCACGTCAACATGGAGTTCTGGACCCAGTGGGCCACCGCCCTCGACGCGTACGCCGCGAAGAAGGGCCGCGACGACTTCTTCATGTTCGGCGAGGTGTACTCCAGCGACACCTCCGTCACCGCCCCCTACGTCACCGAGGGCCGCCTCGACTCGACGCTCGACTTCCCCTTCCAGGAGGCCGCGCGCCAGTACGCCTCCCAGGGCGGCAGCGCCAGGAAGCTCTCCTCCGTCTACGGCGACGACTACAAGTACGCCACCGACAAGGCGAACGCCTACGAGCAGGTCACCTTCCTCGGCAACCACGACATGGGACGCATCGGCCACTTCCTGAAGGCCGACGACTCCGGCGCCTCGGACGCCACCCTGCTGCGCAGGGCGAAGCTCGCCAACGAGCTGATGTTCCTCGGCCGCGGCAACCCGGTGATCTACTACGGCGACGAGCAGGGCTTCACCGGCAACGGCGGCGACAAGGACGCACGCCAGACGATGTTCGCCTCGAAGACCGCCGACTACCTCGACGACGACCAGATCGGCACCGACCGCACCCACGCCGAGGACGCCTTCGACACCACGGCGCCGCTCTACCGGCAGATCAGCGCCCTCGCCAAGCTGCGCAAGGCCCACCCGGCCCTCGCCGACGGCGTGCAGACCGAGCGCCACGCGGCCGACGGGGCGGGCGTCTACGCCTTCTCCCGCACCGACGCCAAGTCCGGCGTGGAGTACCTGGTCGCCTTCAACAACGCGGGCGAGGCGAAGTCCGCGACCTTCGCCACCGGCTCCGCCGACGCCTCCTTCCGCGGCATCCACGGCACCGAGGCCACCCTGAGGAGCGACGCCGACCGCAAGGTGACGGTCACCGTCCCCGCCGGCTCCGCCGTCGTGTTCCAGGCGAAGGCCCCGCTGCCCAAGCCGGCCGCCGCGCCTTCCGTCACCCTCACCGCCCCCGACGCCGGCGCCACCGGCACCGTCACGGTGAACGCGGACGTCGACGGCGGCCGGCTCAACCGCGTCGTCTTCGCCGCCCAGGTCGGCAACGGCCCCTGGAAGGTGCTCGGCTCCGCCGACCACGCCCCCTACCGGGTCACCCAGACCATCGGCGAGGACGTGCCCGCAGGCACCGCCCTGCGCTACAAGGCCGTGGTCGTCGACCGCGCCGGCCGCACCGCGAGCGACCTCGCCGCCTCCACCACGGGCACCCCGCCCGCCCCCGAGGTCCCCGTCGCCACCTCCCGCGACCACGTGCTGGTCCACTACAGGCGCACCGACGGCGACTACGACGACTGGGGCCTGTACGCCTGGGGCGACATCGCCGAGGGCGAGGCCACCGAGTGGCCGGGGAGTCACCCGTTCGTCGGCCGCGACGCCTACGGCGCCTTCGCCTGGGTCAAGCTCAAGCCCGGCGCCTCCGACGTCGGCTTCCTGGTGATCGACAAGGACGGCAACAAGGACGTCGCCGCCGACCGCACCGTCGACGTCACCCGCACCGGCGAGGTCTGGATCGAGCAGGGCAAGGAGACCGTCCGCACCGAGAAGCCGGCCGGCGAGTACCCCGAGCCCGACCGCTCCAAGGCCGTCCTGCACTACCACCGCGCGGACGGCGACTACGACGGCTGGGGCCTGCACGTGTGGTCCGGCGCCGCGAACCCGACCGACTGGGCCCGCCCCGTGCAGCCGAGCAAGGTCGACTCCTTCGGCGCCGTGTATGAGGTTCCCCTCGCCGACGGCGCGACCAGCCTCAGCTACATCCTCCACAAGGGCGACCAGAAGGACCTGCCCACCGACCAGGCCCTCGACCTCAAGGCCAACGGCACCGAGGTCTGGCTGCTGGCCGGCCAGGAGAAGTACCTGCTCCCGCAGCCCGCGGGCAGCGCCGGCGCCCTCGACCTGACGAGCTCCAAGGCCGTCTGGATCGACCGCACCACCGTCGTCTGGGACGGCTCCCCGGCCGCCGCCTCCACCCAGCTGCTCGCCTCCCGCGACGGCTCCCTGGCGGTGAAGGACGGCGCGCTCACCGGCGACGCCACCTGGCTGCGGCTGAACCCGGGCACGCTCACCGACGAGCAGAAGGCCCGCTTCCCGCACCTCGCCAAGGGCACCGCCTGGACCGTCGACCCGCGCGACGCCGACCGCGTCCGCACCGCCCTGCGCGGCCAGGTCGTCGCCGCCCAGCACGCCCCCAACGGCGCGGTCCTCGCCGCCACCGGCGTGCAGACCGCCGGCGTCCTGGACGACCTGTACCCGAAGGCCGCCCAGGCCGACCTCGGCCCGGTCTTCGAGCGCGGACGTCCCACCCTGTCCGTGTGGGCGCCCACCGCGCAGGACGTGAGGCTCGAGATCGGCTCCGCCACGGTGCCCATGAAGCGGGACGCCGCCACCGGCGTCTGGTCGGTCACCGGCCCCGCCTCCTGGAAGAACAAGCCCTACCGCTACGCGGTGAAGGTGTTCGCGCCCACCGAGCGGAAGGTCGTCGTCAACAAGGTCACCGACCCCTACTCGGTCGCCCTGACCGCCGACTCCACGCACAGCCTGGCCGTCGACCTCGACGACCGCTCCCTCGCCCCCGAGGGCTGGGCGAAGCTCACCAAGCCCGAGGCCGTGCCGCTGCGCGACGCGCAGATCCAGGAACTGCACGTGCGGGACTTCTCCGTGGCCGACCCGACCGTGCCGGCCGCCGACCGCGGCACCTACCGCGCCTTCGCCGACACCGGCAGCGACGGCTCGAAGCACCTGAAGGAGCTCGCGAAGGCGGGCACCTCGCACGTGCACCTGCTGCCCGTGTTCGACATCGCCACCATCCCCGAGCGCAAGGCGGACCAGGCGAGCCCGGACTGCGACCTCGCGTCGCTGCCCGCCGACTCGCCCGCCCAGCAGGAGTGCGTCACGGCCACCGCGGCCAAGGACGCCTACAACTGGGGCTACGACCCGTACCACTACACCGTCCCGGAGGGCTCGTACGCCTCCGACCCGGACGGCACGAAGCGCACCACCGAGTTCCGGCAGATGGTCAAGTCGCTCAACGACGACGGCCTGCGCGTGGTGATGGACGTGGTCTACAACCACACCGCCGCCAGCGGCCAGGCCACGACCTCGGTCCTCGACCGGATCGTGCCCGGCTACTACCACCGGCTCCTCGCCGACGGCAGCGTCGCCACCTCCACCTGCTGCGCCAACACCGCGCCCGAGAACGCCATGATGGGCAAGCTGGTCGTCGACTCCGTGGTCACCTGGGCCAAGGAGTACAAGGTCGACGGCTTCCGCTTCGACCTGATGGGCCACCACCCCAAGGCCAACATGGTCGCCGTCCGCAAGGCGCTGGACGCCCTCACCCTCGAGAAGGACGGCGTCGACGGCAAGAACATCCTGCTGTACGGCGAGGGCTGGAACTTCGGCGAGATCGCCGACGACGCCCGCTTCACGCAGGCCACCCAGAAGCACATGGCCGGCACCGGCATCGCCACCTTCTCCGACCGGGCCCGCGACGCCGTCCGCGGCGGCGGCCCCTTCGACGAGGACCCGGGCGTCCAGGGCTTCGCCTCCGGCCTCTACACCGACCCCAACACGTCGAACGCCAACGGCAGCGAGGCCGAGCAGAAGGCCCGCCTGCTCCACTACCAGGACCTGATCAAGGTCGGTCTGACCGGCAACCTGGCCGGCTACCGCTTCACCGACACCTCCGGCAAGGAGGTCACCGGCGCGCAGGTCGACTACAACGGCTCGCCCGCCGGCTACGCCGAGGCCCCGGGCGACGCCCTCGCCTACGCCGACGCGCACGACAACGAGTCGCTGTTCGACGCCCTCGCGTTCAAGCTGCCGGCCGGCACCCCGGCCGGCGACCGGGCCCGGATGCAGGTCCTCGCCATGGCGACCGCCGCCCTCTCGCAGGGCCCGGCGCTCTCCCAGGCCGGCACCGACCTGCTGCGCTCGAAGTCGCTGGACCGCAACTCCTACGACAGCGGCGACTGGTTCAACGCCGTCCACTGGAACTGCGAGGCGGGCAACGGCTTCGGCCGCGGACTGCCGCCGGCCGCCGACAACGAGCCGAAGTGGGGCTACGCCAAGCCGCTGCTGACCAAGGTGTCGGTGGGCTGCGAGGAGATCGAGGGCGCCTCCGCCGCCTACCGCGACCTGCTGCGGATCCGCACCACGGAGAAGGCGTTCTCCCTGGACAGCGCCGAGAAGGTGCAGCAGAAGCTGTCCTTCCCGCTCTCCGGGGAGAAGGAGACGCCCGGTGTCATCACCATGCGCCTCGGTGACCTGATGGTGGTCTTCAACGCCACCCCCGAGGCCACCGAGCAGCACGTGGGCGGGCTCGGCGACGCGGGGTGGCGCCTCCACCCGGCGCAGGCCTCCGGCTCCGACCCGGTGGTGCGGTCGGCCTCCTACGAGGACGGCACGTTCAGCGTGCCGGGCCGGACGGTGGCGGTGTTCACCGCCTCCTGACCCGCCTCCTGCCCTGCCCGGAAACACCGGACGGCGTCCCCCACGGCCTGTGGGGGACGCCGTCCGCCGTCCGGAGCGGGTACGCGGGCCGCTGACCGCGTCCGCGCGGTCAGTCGTTGACCTGGTCGCCGTAGTCCCGCTCGCACGCGTCCATCTCGGCCTGCGTGTCCGCCTGCTTCACGCAGTCCCTCAGGTTCTCGAACTCGTCGCTGCCCAGCAGCGACGCCCCCACCACGACCAGCAGCAGGGAGCCGATCAACGCCAGCGTGCCCAGCACCGCGCCGGTCACCGACAGCCCGCGGTGCGGCGCCCCGTCGCGGCGGGCCCGGCGCATCCCCAGGATGCCGAACACCAGCGCGAGGACCCCGAGCAGGATGCCGCCGACCACGGTCCAGAAGAAGACCACCGCCAGGATGCCGAGCACCAGGGCGGGGATGGCGAGGCCGTTCTTCGGCTGCGGCCGGTCGTAGGAGGACATCACGTCACACTCATCTCTGGGGAGAATCCGACTGGATACGAACTGCCGTCTTCCCCGGGAGCGTTGACGGATTCCTGCTGCCCCTCAGGCGGCCAGCGCCGCCAGCCTGCCGATCAGCTCGACGAAGGGGCTGTCCTGCGGCTCCTCGGCCAGCACCCGGCGCAGCAGGTCCGCCAGCAGCGGGTCGGAGGTGGCGGCGACCGCCGCGAGCGCGGCGAAGTCGTGCACCAGCTGCACCTCCAGCTCCTCGCGCGGGATCGCCCGCCCGGACAGCCAGAGCAGCGCCGTCGACTCGGCGTGCGAGATCCACGAGCGCAGCAGCAGCTCCAGCCGCGGGGAGACGGGCCCCTCCAGCGCCATGTGCTGCAGCATCTGCTCGAACGCCACCTGGCGCACCCCGTCGACCAGCGCGTTGGTGGTTGACGAGCCCACCGCGGGGCCGCCGCGCATCAGCGCCGAGAACCCCGGGCCGTGATCGTCGACGAACGCGAAGAAGCGGCGCGTCACCCGCAGCAGCCGGGCGCCCAGCGGGCCCTCCCGCGGCTCGGTGAACCGCCCCGCGAGGTCCTGCGAGGCCAGCTGCAGCGCCGCCTCGTACAGGCTGAGCTTGCCCGGGAAGTAGTGGTACACCAAGGGGCGCGAAATCCCGGCGGCCGCGGCGATCTCGTCGATGGAGACCTCGTCGGGCGAACGGTGGCTGAACAGCTCGAGTGCGACGTCGATCAACTGCTGCCGCCGCTCCTCGACCCCCATCCTGCGACGTACCCCGGTAGTCATACGAACACCTTAGCGGCGGGTGCGCGCCCGCGGTCGGCACGGCCCGCGGGCCGCCGGGAGATCGCGGCCGCCGGGGGCTCGTGGCCGCCGGGGCCCGCGCGCCGCCCGCCGTGCCTCAGCCGAGGCCGGTGATCCTGCGCCCGTCGGTCAGGGTCGCCCTGAGGTCGGCGCGCGCACCCTGCTCGGCCGGGGCGCTGAGGAAGCGCCCGTCCGCCTGGGCGCGCACCCCGCCGGAGGCGGTGACCGACGCCGTGCGCGGGCCGCCCGCCGCCAGCAGGTACCAGGCGCCGCTGCCCGCCTTCCACAGCACGCCCGCGACGGCCTGCGGGTCACGCGCCCCGCAGGCCGTGACGTCGGTGCCCTTCGCGGTGACCGCCGCCGCCTCCACGCCCGGCGGACGGAACTGGGCCAGCACCTGCGCGCCCTCGCCGCGCCAGGTCTCGGAGCGGGTGCACACCCAGGCCGCCGAGCCCGTGCCGTCCGGCAGCGGCTGCTCGGCGAACCGCCACGCGTTCACCGACCGCACGCCCTGCCCGCGCATCGTCGCCAGCGTGCAGGCCAGCGGCTTCCACGCCTGCCGGGAGCGGGGCCCGAAGTCGGCGGGCCCGGCGCCCGGCTCGCCCACCGTGAGCGCGGCCGGGGTGAGCTCGCCCAGGTCCGTGACCATCCGCCGGCCGCCGTCCCCGGTGAGCTCCAGGGCGTTCCACGAGGTGCAGGCGCCGGGCTGCTGCCGGACCGGCCCGGCCAGCGGAGAGGTCACCCCGTCCGGCCCGACGTCCAGCACCTCGCGGCGGGAGCCGCTCCCTTTGCCGCCCAGCAGGTCCCGGCCGGCGGCCTCCTCCACCCAGGGCGCCAGCAGGTAGCGGACGTTGCCGTCGGAGCGGCCCACCACCACGGCGCTCGCGGTGACGTCCGCGGCGCCGTCGGCGCGGGCGAAGTCCAGTGCCGCGCCGGCCGCGCCGGTGGCGGGCTCCGCGTACCGGACGATCCGCAGCCCGTCGTGCAGCAGCACCACGCGGGCGCCGTCGACCTCGCCCGCGTACAGCAGCCGGGGCGGACCCGCCGGGCCGCCGGAGGGCGTGCCGGGGGTCGCCGAGACCTGCACCGTGCGGCCGGGACGCGCCCAGACGGCCAGCGCGCGCCGCAGCAGCCGCTCGTCCCCGGCCAGCGCGCCCCGGGCGGGCCAGACGGAGAAGTCCAGGCGGGCCGAGGTCCGCCAGGCGTCCGGCTCGGCCCGGACCAGCTCGGCCGGGTCCAGCGCGGCGCGCATCGCCGGGTTGCTGGCGTACGGCGGGGCCGCGGCGCCGTCCGGCCCCCAGCCGTCGCCCGGCGACAGCACCAGCGCCGCGCAGACCACCGCGGCCGCCGCCGCGGCCAGGGCCGCCTTGGTGTGCTGACGGCGGCGCATCAGGTCCGTCGGCCGGGCCTGCAGGGCGCACGGGTCGAACTCCGGGGAGTCGAGCAGGGTGTACTGGACCGGCACCTTGTCCGCCTCGCGGACCGCCGTGTACGGGCTCTCCACGCCCGCCGACTCCAGGACCTCACGGACCTCGTCGTCCGGCAGCCGCTCCAGCCCGCGCAGCACGTACGCCGCCCGCGCGGCCGGGGAGAGGGCGGACAGCCGCTGCTCCAGGGCCAGTTCCCCCGCGCCTCCGGAGCGGGGGAACAGGCGGATGCCCCACACCTGGGGGAGCAGCGGGGGCAGGAGCGGGAAGCGGGGCAGCCTCCGCCGGCCGCCCGCCTCCAGAGCGGCCCGCACGATCCGCATCCGCACCACCGCGTACCCCGGGTCGCTGTCCAGGCCCTGCGCCTGGGCGGGGATCACCGAGGAGGGCGTCCTCCCCCTGGGCAGGGCCCGCTGGGTGACGGCGTGCGCGGTGAGCACCCGCCGACCGCGGTCCTGGCCGGACGGCAGCAGCAGGTACGCGAGCCGGACCAGCCGCGGGTAGTGCTCGACGAGCGCGGCCTCGGCCTGCTCCACGTCGAGGTCTTCGCCGGGGCGGTGGGGGCGGGCCCTGCGGGCGGGCGGAGGGGAGGCGACATGCTGTGGCTGCACGTTCAGCAGAACGAGCGAACCGGGCGTTGGTCACCCGTTGGTGGGAGAGTTCCCCTCGGACGGGTCGCGCAGCAGCCGCGCGTAGTTCGCCATCGACCGCTGGTAGCGCGGCAGATGGGCGGCCAGCGCCTCGGTCACCAGGGACAGGCCCTCCCGGTCACGCCCGAGCGATGACAGGCACAGTGCCAGGACGCAGCGCACCGCGTCGTCCAACTCGTCCGACGGCGCCGTCAGTTCGGGCTCGAGCAGGGCGACGCCCTCCTCGGCCCGGCCGATGTTGCGCAGCGAGCTGGCCAGTTGGATGCGGGCCCGGCGGCCTTTGTAGCCGTCGAGCCCGCGCTCCAGTGCCTGCCGGTAGAGCGGCTCCGCCCGATCGGAACGCCCGGTCGAGTCCCACGCACACGCGCGCTCGAACAGGGCGAACGGATGACCGTCCGGAAGCTCGTCGGCCAGCGCGCCGATCCGGGCGCGGAACGCCTGCCCGCCCTGCTCGTCCTGCGGGAAGTCGTCCATGGTCGCCCAGGCGGCCGTGACGCGCTCCTCCCACTCCCGCTCCACCATGATCGGTTCCATGGCGGCCACCCTGTCACGGGCGCGCGGCGCCGTCGAGAGTCAGTCCGCCAGCGGGGGCGTGTACTTGTAGCCGACCCTGCGCACGGTGGTGATCGCCTGGCGGTGCTCGCCCAGCTTGCGGCGCAGCCGGGCGACGTGGACGTCGACGGTGCGGCCGTCGCCGATGTGGCCGTAGCCCCAGACGGTCGCCACCAGCTGGTCCCGGGTGTGGACGCGGTGGGGGTGGGCGACCAGGTGGGCGAGGAGTTCGAACTCCAGGTAGGTGAGGTCCAGCGGCTGCCCGGCGACCTCGGCGGTGCGGCGCGGCACGTCCACGCGGATCAGTTCCGCGGTCGCGGCGTCCCCGGCGTCCTCGTCGGTCACGGCGTTCACGGCGTCCTCGCCCGTCGCGCCGTCGGCCGGGATCGGGACGTCCTGGACGGCGGGCGGGGCGAAGGGGGGTGCGAGCGGGTGCGCGAAGGGCGGGGCGGCGGGTGCGGCGGCCTCCCGCAGGAAGGGTGGCTGCCGGTCGGCGGGCACCAGCACCAGGTAGCCGACCATCGGCGGCTGCCCCGGCAGCGAGGGCACCGACTGCGGCGGGACGGGCAGCCAGGTGGCGCCCGGCGGCAGCAGCCGTTCGACGGGGGCGGGGGCCGCCGCCCCCGGGGAGCCCACCGCCCGCAGACGGCGGCGCGCGGCGGCCTCGGCCGTGCGCGGGCCGGAGGGGTGCAGGGCGGGGGAGTGCAGGTCGGACGTGTGCGAGGCGTGCGTGGTCGCCATGGGAATCAGCTTCTTTCGCGCGGAAGGTCGTCGGAAGGGACGTGGATCGCGCGCGGCGGCGAGGCTGCGAGGAGAAGGTGTCAGCGGGCCGGCGCGCAGGTCGCGCGACGACACACACGGTCGAAGTCGTGGTGCTGACGGGACGGCCAGAAGGGCTCGAGATCGAACCGACCTGTCATGCCACACCTCCCCATGCCGTTGATGTGCTCCCATTAGACCAGAGTTGCGGGCAAGTGGAAGGGGGCGTCCACCAGTTGGCGGGCGCCCCCTGCTCCGGGACCGTTCGTGGGCCGGGCCCGCGGCCGGATCAGACCTGGCCGGCCTTCTCCAGCGCCTCGCAGCAGGTGTCCACGATCAGGCGGGTCACCACGTACGGGTCGACGTTGGCGTTCGGGCGGCGGTCCTCGATGTAGCCCTTGCCGTCCTTCTCGACCTGCCACGGGATGCGGACCGAGGCGCCGCGGTTGGAGACGCCGTAGGAGTACTTGTCCCACGGGGCGGTCTCGTGCAGACCGGTCAGACGGTCGTCGATGCCGGCGCCGTAGTTCTTCACGTGGTCCAGCGGCTTGGAGCCCTCGCCGAGCGACTCGCAGGCGGTGATGATGGCGTCGTAGCCCTCACGCATCGCCTTGGTGGAGAAGTTGGTGTGCGCGCCGGCGCCGTTCCAGTCGCCCTTGACCGGCTTGGGGTCGAGGGTGGCGGCCACGCCGAAGTCCTCGGCGGTGCGGTAGAGCAGCCAGCGGGCGATCCACAACTGGTCCGAGACCTCGAGCGGGGCGAGCGGGCCGACCTGGAACTCCCACTGGCCCGGCATGACCTCGGCGTTGATGCCGGAGATGCCCAGGCCCGCCTTGAGGCAGTTCTCCAGGTGCGCCTCGACGATGTCGCGGCCGAAGATCTCGTCCGCGCCGACGCCGCAGTAGTAGCCGCCCTGCGGGGCCGGGAAGCCGCCGCGCGGGAAACCGAGCGGGTAGTTGTCCTTGAAGAAGGTGTACTCCTGCTCGATGCCGAAGATCGGCTCCTGGGAGCCGTACCGCTCGGCCACCTCGACCAGGGCGGCGCGCGTGTTGCTCGGGTGCGGGGTGAGGTCGATGTTCAGCACCTCGCACAGCACCAGGATGTCCTCGCCGCCGCGGACCGGGTCCGGGCAGGAGAAGACCGGCTTGAGCACGCAGTCGGAGGAGTGGCCCTCGGCCTGGTTGGTGCTGGAGCCGTCGAAGCCCCAGATCGGCAGCTCGGCACCCTTGGCGTCGTCGGAGAGGATCTTCGTCTTGGAACGGAGCTTGGCCGTCGGCTCGGTGCCGTCGATCCAGATGTACTCAGCCTTGAAGGTCACGGGCCACATCCTTCGGTGGTCTCGACCGTGCGGGACGGTCGTCGCGGGGCGAGGCGCTGCGGCATCGGTGCGCCGGTATGTCCCGCAGACTGCCAAGGGGCGATTTCCCGACCGTTGCCCTCGTGTGAACCCCGTGTTACCGGCCTTCCGGGTCCCCCGTACGGGCGTGTGAGGCGCCCCGGCCACCGCGCACGGGACGATCCGGCACGCCCGTCCGCCGGCGACCGCGCGGAGGTCCGGCGGCTCGTATGCGATGGGCTTGACCGCCCCGGCGAGGGGGTAGGGCCCGCCCGTCGGCCCCCGCGGTCACAGGCTCCCGGAGGGGTCCTCGAAGCCCATCACCGCGTCCTCGACGTGGGTGAGCAGGGCCTCGGTGCGGGTGGCGAGTGCGGCGTCCGCGCGTTGGCCGTCGGTCCACTGCCCCTTCGCGAGGATCACCGAGCGGACCGTCGTCACCTGCGCGTGGGCGCTCGCCCGGGGATCCCGGACGTCGGTCATCCGCCCGCTCGGAATGGGCAGGGCCCAGTAGGTCAGGGGGTCCGTCGCGGCCGCCTCCCGCACCCGCACGGCGTCCTCGGGGCGCTCGAAGGTGATCACGCTCACCTGGATCTGGGCCGTGCCGGCGGTGTCGATGTACAGGGCGTCCGACTGCAGGTCGCACGGCCCTCCCTGCGCGACCACGGCGGACAGCTCCGGCGTCATCAGGACGGAGCGCTCCAGGGGGGTCCTGGCGCCGTAGTTCTGCTGGTCGACCCTGCGGTAGGTGGCGTGTTCCGTCCTCACCAGCTCGTTCGGGTACGAGTGCTGCATGTCGACGTGCGGTCGCCGCAGCGCCTCGGTGAGCGCGGGCGGCGTCTCTGCGGGCGTCGCCACGTGCAGCGGGGGCACCGTGACCGTGCGGTTCGGGTCGGGAGGGGCGGAGTGGGGAGCGGGCGCGGCCGAGCCGGAGCGGGAGTGCGCCGGGCCGGGAGGCGCGGCCTTGGAGTCGCCGCCCTCCGCCGGCCACAGGGCGACGCCCAGCACCACCGCACCGGCCACCACTACGGCTCCGATGCCGACGCCCCGCCGTAGCCGCCGCCCGCGCTCCTGGGCGCGCACCCGCCGCCGCTCCGCGAGCCAGGCATCCTGTGCGGGGGACCGGTACTCGGGGAGCGGTCCCGTGAAGGAACCGGGACCGGAGGGTCTGTCGGCGGCGTCGCTCTTCATGGTCGCGGACGCTAACAGCGGCCCGGCGGCTGCCTCCAGGGGCGTGCGGCACCCGTTCGCCGCCCGGGCCGTCAGGACCTCCCGTCGCGCGCCAGGGCCTCGCGTACCGCGTCCTCGGAGCGGGCGACCACGGCCGTGCCGTCGTCGGCGGTGATGATCGGGCGCTGGATCAGCTCGGGGTGGGCGGCCAGCGCGGCGATCCACCGGTCGCGGGCGGCGGCGTCCCTGGGCCACTCCTTCAGCCCCAGCTCCTTGGCGGCGGCCTCCTGGGTGCGGGTGATCTCCCACGGCTCCAGGCCGAGCCGCTCCAGCACGGCGCGGATCTCGCCCTCGCCGGGGACGTCCTCCAGGTAGCGGCGCACGGTGTAGTCGGCGCCCTCCGCGTCGAGCAGCGACAGGGCGCTGCGGCACTTCGAACAGGCCGGGTTGATCCAGATCTCCATGGGCCCACGATACGCGCCGGCCGGCTGCCCGGAACTCGTTTCCCCCATCCGCCACCGGAGCCCCAACACCCCTCCTGGCCAGGGACTTTGTCGGTGCCGGGCGGTAGAATGAATGTATGTTCGAAGGGGTTCGGCGGGGGTCCTCCGCCGGTCCCTCGGGCGACCCGTCCGCGACAGGAGGATGCCTGTGCCCGCCGCTTCCACGACCCGGCCCAAGGCCCGTCCCACCCAGTCCACCAGCAAGCGTCCCGTCCCGCTCGACCGTCCCTACGTCCCCGTCCAGAAGCGTCCGCTGCCCGCGGGCCGGCCGCGCGAGTGGTACATCGACCACAACCGCCGCCTGAAGGCGATGCGGCTGGCGATCACCCTGCTCGACTCGGGCTTCCACACCGCGCGGCAGGCCCCCGACGAGGTCGTCCACATGGCGGCCCAGCTGATCGGCGTCCACCCTCCGTCCCCGGCGACCTGCCGGATGGTCAGGGCGCTGCTCCAGGCGTACTGACGCCGCTCACCGCACGCGCACGCACGCCACGCCCCGGCCGGTCCTCCGGCCGGGGCGTCACGCGTCCCGACGCGGGGCGAGGGCGGTGCCGGTGGCCGAGATGAGGAACTCCAGCCGGGAGCGGGGGACGTGGTCACGGGCGCGTTCGAGCAGGGCGGCCACCTCCGCGCCGTCCTGCGCCGTCCTGACGGGCGGCCAGTCGCCCAGGGACCGCAGCGCCCGCCTCCGCAGCCCTTCGTCGGGGTCGTCCAGCAGTGCCACCGACGCCCGGAGCCGGGGCAGACCGCCGTGCGCGATGAGCAGCCGCAGGGCCGCCCGCCGCTGGTGCGCGGGGCGGCCGGGTCCGAGCAGCCGGGCCAGCGGCGCCGGGTCCAGGCGCGCCGCGTCCGGCAGGAGGGCCGTCGCGGCCTCCCGCGCCACACCGGCCGCCGGGTCCTCCAGCAACGGCAGCAGCTCCGCGCGGTCCACGGCGTCCAGCTGCCGCAGGCCGGCCACCGCCCGGGCCCGGACGGCGGCCGCGGGGTGGGCGAGCAGCGGGCGCAGCAGCCGGGCGTCCTCCCGGGCGCCGCATTCGGCGAGGCCCGCGACGGCGCCGGGCGGGACCGCCGGGTCGTCGGGGTTCGCGCACAGCGTCCGGTAGCGGGGGAGCGGGTCGACGCCGTGCTCCCGCAGCACCCACCGCGCGCAGGCCCGCACCACGGCGGAGCGGTCGCACAGATAGGCCCCGGCCCGGTCCGGGCGGCCGGACCGCCGGAGCGCGGTGACCCCGCCGGCTCGGGCGTGGGCGTTGCGCGCCCCCAGCAGCGGCTCCAGTACCGCCGCGCGCTGCGGGTGCCCGTCGGGCAGCGGGGCCAGGGCGGCGAGGGCCGCCTCCGAGCACAGGTTCTGCACGACCACGTCCGCGTCGGCGGCGGCCGTCCGTGCCAGTTCGACGGGGGTGAACAGCCCCTCCTCGACCACCAGCCGCACGGCGAAGCGGCGCACCCGCCGCTCGCGGTGGGCCAGCAGCGGACCGAGCTCCCCGGCCGTCGCCTGCCGCAGGACGTCGCGGACCAGGCCGACCGCGCAGTCGCCCCGGGAGCGGCGGCCCACGCGCAGCACCAGCGGCGTGAGCGCGACGGCCCGCCCGACGGTGAGCATCCGCCACAGCAGGGCACGTGCCCGCAGCCGCACCGGGCCCGCCCAGTCGGCGCAGCGGACGACCACCAGCGGCAGCAGCCCGGGGTGCGCCTCGGCCTCCTTCAGGGCCTTCTCGCGGACCCGCCCGTCCCCGTGGCACAGGGCCGTGGCGAGGAGCGGCCCGGTGTACGGCCCGGACGGCAGCGGCAGGCTCCGCAGCCGGTGCCACCGCTCGTACCCGGTGTCCCACGACGAGGGCTCCAGGGCCCGGCGGACCCCGTCGTCCAGCGCGAGCCACGCCGCGGGGTCGGCGTCCAGGTCGCCCACCACCCGCTCGACGCTCTCACCCGCCGCCAGCCGCAGCACGCCGCCGTGCTCGTCCCCGGCCACGCGTCACCGCACCGGGCGCAGGTCGCCGCGGGTGAGGGAGGCGGTGGAGGCGTAGCCGTCGATGGCGAGGGTCAGGTCGAGCTCGGCGAGCAGGCAGCGCAGGACGTGCTCGACGCCGGCCTGGCCGCCCACGGCGAGGCCGTAGCTGTAGGGGCGGCCGACGGCCACCGCGCGGGCGCCGAGGGCGAGGGCCTTCACCACGTCGGGGGCGCCGCGGACGCCGGAGTCGAAGACCACCGGCACCTCGCCCGCCGCGTCGACCACCTCGGGCAGGCAGTCCAGGGCGGGCAGGCCGCCGTTGGCCTGGCGGCCGCCGTGGTTGGAGCAGTAGAGGCCGTCGACCCCGCCGTCCACGGCCCGCCGGGCGTCCTCGGGGGAGCAGATGCCCTTGAGCAGCACGGGCAGGGAGGTCAGGGAGCGCAGCCAGGCCAGGTCGTCCCAGGTCAGACGCTGGTTGCCGAAGATCATCGCCCAGTGGCCGGTGGCGGCCTCCGGGTCCTCCTCCGGCGGGACGGCCAGCCGGGATCGGAACACCGGGTCGCTGAAGTAGTTGGCCAGGCACTGCCCCTTGAGCTGGGGGAAGCTCGCGAGGGACAGGTCACGGGGACGCCAGCCGAGCGTGAGGGTGTCCAGGGTGACGACGATCGCCGAGTACCCCGCGGCCTCCGCGCGGCGCACCAGGGACTCGGTCAGCTCGGGGTCGTTGGGCGGGTACAGCTGGAACCAGCCCGGGGTGTCGCCGAGTTCGCGCGCCACGTCCTCCATCGGGTCCTGGGAGAGCGTGGAGGCGATCATCGGGACGCCGGTCGCGGCGGCCGCGCGGGCGGTGACCAGGTCGCCCCGGCCCTCGGCCAGGTCGCACAGGCCGATCACGCCGACCGGGGCCAGCATCAGCGGCGTCGGCAGCCGGCGGCCGAACAGCTCGGTGGACAGGTCGCGTTCGGCCGCCCCCGCGAGCATCCGCGGCATCAGGCCCCACCGCTCGAAGGCCGTCACGTTGGCGTTCTGGGTGCGCTCGTCGCCCGCCCCGCCGGCCACGTACGACCACAGCTCGGGCGGCATCACCTGCTCCGCGCGGCGCTCCAGTTCGCCGTAGGACATGGGCAGTTCGGGCACCTTGCCGACCAGCCCGTCGAAGTAGATGCCGAGTTGCCAGTCACCGTGGTTGGGCACCGGAGTCTCCTTGGACGACGAGGGAGGGGACGAGCGGGGGTGCGGCGCGACAAGGACCTCAGCCGCGGCGGACGTTGGCGAGGGCGGTGGTCGTCGAGTAACCGATCGGGCCGGCCGTGTCGTACAAGGTGCAGTGGCCGACCGCGACGCCGTCCTCGCTGCTGTGCGCCGTGGCCTGGAACCCTATGGCGTCACCGAGCGGGAGACGAGAGAGGGAGAGCGTGTAGTCCGCGTTGATGAACTCCAGCTCCTCGTCGGAGCGGTGCGACATGGGGCTCGCGGTGTCGGCGGCCAGGGCGACCCGCACGAACGGGGAGAGGGCCTCGCCAGCGACCAGGTCGGCCTCGTCACGCAACCAGGCCCGGCGCACCGCCGCGTCCCGCCAGCTGCTCACGGGACGGTTGTCGCCGTCGAACTGCCAGAAGTTCCACGGCATGTCGTGCCGGGCGGGCGCGATCTCCTCGGGCGGCGGGGCGTCCCAGTCCGGGGTGGCCGGGACCGGGCCCGGGGGCTGCTCCCCACGGCGCAGCAGCACGGCGCTCGCGCGGGCGGCGACGCCGTTCGCGCCGTGCAGCACGGCGTCGGCCACGCGGATGCGGCGGCCGTCGCGGACCCGCTCGGTGGTCACCCGGACCGGGGCGAAGGGGCAGGCGCGGAACAGGTCGACGGTGAGGCGGGCGACGTGCAGGCCCTCGTCGTGGTGCTCGCGCTCCAGGGAGCGGGCGAGCAGCCCGCCGAGGAGACGGCCGTGCAGGGCGCCGGGCGTCCACCAGCTGGTGGCGTGCTCCCCCGGGACCAGGGTGTCCCCGTCCGCGGTGAAGAACGCCGGGGTGTCGTTCGTCCGGTCCATGCGGTGCCCCCGCCCCCTCTTGTGTTCATAGGCCAACCATCTGGGTGGGGGCAGCGTAAGGCACGGGTCAACGGGGTCGTCGGGGCGGCCCGGGCAGGGGCGGGCGGTCACGCACGTGCGGGCGCCGGACGGTCCCGGGTGGAACCGTCCGGCGCACGGGGCAGCCCGGAGCGTCCGGCGGCGAGGGCGCTGCCGGGGCGCAGGCGCCGGCCCGGCGGGGTGCCGCTCGGGTGCGGGGCGCTGTCCGGGCGGGGTGCCGCTCGGGTGGGGGCGCCGTCCGGGCGCGGGCGCTGTCCGGGCGGGGGCCGCTCGGGCGGGGGCGCCGTCCGGGTGCGGGCGCCGGTCAGAGGAGTGCCGCCACCCGGTCCCGGTAGGTGCGGACCGGTGCCGCGTCCTTGTACGGCTCGAGCCGCCGCTCGAAGTCCCGCACGTACTCCACCGCCCGCAGCGACCGCATCTCCGCCGCCTGCCCCGCGGCCTCCGCACCCAGCTGGCAGGCCTGGTCCAGCTCGCCCAGCCCCAGCCGCGCCGACGCCAGCACCAGGCGGCAGAAGAGCCGGCTGCGGGCGTACGCCGGCGCCCGCAGCTGCAGCGAGCGCTCCGCGTACTGGGCGGCCGCCCGGTACTGCTGCAGGTCACGGTGGCAGTGGCCGAACTCGTCCGCCAGCTGCGCCTCGTCGAAGAAGCGCGCCCACGGCGGGACCTCGTCCCCCGACCGGGCCGCCTCCAGCGCCCGCTCCGCCCGCACCAGCGCCGCCGTGGACGCCCGCACCTCTCCCAGCACGCCGTGCGCCCGGGCCTCCACCGCGTGCAGCAGGGCCTGCACCACCGGGGGAGCGGAGCCGCCTGCGCCCTGCTGCGCCACCCGGGCGAGCTGCACCGCCTCCCGTCCGTGGCCGAGGTACACGGCCTGCCGGCTCATCGACACCAGCACGTACGCCCCGTACATCCGGTCGCCCGCCGCCTGGCTCAGGCGCAGCGCCTGCACGAAGTACCGCTGGGCCAGCCCGTGCGCCCCGATGTCGTACGAGGTCCAGCCGGCCAGCCGGGTCAGGTCGGCCACCGCGCCGAACAGGCGGCGGCCCAGCTTCTCGCCGTACACGCCGCGGAGCATCGGCTCCGCCTCGTGCTCGAGGTAGCGGACCAGCGCCTGCCGGGCGTGCCCGCCGCCGTAGGCGTGGTCGAGGGAGCGGAAGAGCTCGCCCACCGACCGCAGCGCGGCGACGTCCCCGCCGGTCACCCGCTGGCCGGGGCCTCGCTCGGCCGCCCGTTCCGCGCCGCCGCCGCGGCCGCCGCGCTGCCGGGGCACCGCGGCGATCGTCTGCCCGGGCTCACGGACGGGCCGGCCCTGCGCCGGTACCCGGACCGCGCCCGCGGGCGGCTCGCCCCGGCCGACCCGCTCGTCGGGGCGGCCGATCAGCCAGTCGCGGCTGGGGACCACCAGCCCGGCCGGGGTGAAGGCGATCTTGCGGAGCTCGGCGTGGCTGCCCGAGTCCTTGCGCCACAGGCCGCTGACGATGTCCACGGCCTCCTCCGGGGTGGCCGCGAACTCCAGCCCGGCGTACACCGGGGCGCAGGCGTCGAGGCCGAGGTCCTGGGCGGTCAGCCGGCGGCCGAGGCGGCGGGTGAACACCTCGGCGATCAGCGCCGGCGTGGTCCCCCGGGGCTGCTGTCCCCGCAGCCAGCGGGTGACGGACGTCTTGTCGTACCGCAGGTCGAGTCCGTGCTCGAGTCCCAGCTGGTCCACGCGCCGGGCCAGTCCCGCGTTGGAGAATCCCGCCTCTGCGATGAGCGCGGCGAGCTGGCGGTTGGGAGTGCGCTGCGCGGGTCGTTCCGTCATCTGCGGTGCGGTCTCCTGCCTTCCGTGGCGAGCCCCCTCGGGCGCCCGGATTGCCTGTGAGCAGCCGTTATGGCCAGTGAACGGCGTGAATGTAGCGGAGAGTAGGCAGCTCATCGCACACTTCACCCTCCGTTCATTCGATCGGGTGAGTTTCCTATCCGGAAGTGACGCTTCGGGCCCTCTTGGGGCGACTCCGGCCGACTGGGAACGACCGGTGTCGAGTGTGTTCATGCCAGGACAACCCGGGTGCCGCCGGGCGCGTGGCGTGCCGCCGGCGCGGAGCGCCTACAGTGGCCGGGGGCCGTCCGCCGCGGCCCGGTCCGGATACGCCTGGAGGTTTCCGTGGGTGAGGTGCGGTTCGTACGCATGGGGTTCGGCGCCGAGGCCGTCGAGTACCTGCAGGCGTGGGAGGAGCAGCGCCAGGTGCACGCGGCGCGGTTCGCCGACGAGATCCCCGACACCGTGCTGCTGCTGGAGCACCCGCCGGTCTACACGGCCGGCCGCCGCACCGCGGACAGCGAGCGCCCGCTGGACGGGACGCCGGTGATCGACGTCGACCGCGGCGGCAAGATCACCTGGCACGGCCCGGGCCAGCTGGTCGGCTACCCCATCCAGAAGCTTCCGCGCCCCGTCGACGTGGTGGCCCACGTCCGGCGCCTGGAGGAGGCCATGATCCGCACCTGCGCGGAGTTCGGCCTGGAGACCACCCGGATCGAGGGGCGCAGCGGTGTCTGGATGCTCGGCGACCCGGTGGAGCAGCGGCCCTCGCTCGGCGGGCTCTCCCTGGACCTCGACCCGCGGATGACGGACGAGGAGTTCGACCCCCGGCTCAACGGGCCCGAGTACGCGCCGTCCAACGCCGGCCAGCGCCGGGAGGACCGCAAGCTCGCCCAGATCGGCGTGCGGGTCTCCAAGGGCGTGACCATGCACGGGTTCGCGATGAACATCAACCCGGACACCACCTGGTTCGACCGGATCATCCCCTGCGGCATCCGGGACGCCGGCGTCACCTCGCTCGCCGCGGAGCTCGGGCGCGACGTCACCATCGCGGACGTGCTCCCGGTGATCGAGAAGCACCTCCGCGAGGTCCTGGAGGGCGCCGACCTCCGCCCCCGCGAGACGGAAGCCGCCGCCTCCGCCTGACCCGCGCGCCCGGGCCCGACCCGCTCCGGGTGGCCGGGGCCGGGCCAGGCCCCGGGCCGGAGCCGGCGCCGCTCCGGTCCTCCGGGCGCGTCGGCGCGAGCGGGCACACTGGGAACATGAACACCGCGCAGCCGTTCTCCCAGCTCATACGCACCGCCTCCCGGGCACAGCACGAGGAGGCGGAGAGCAGCGGGTTCCTGGGCGCCATGCTCGGCGGCAGGCACGGCGTCGAGGCGTACGCCCGCTACACCCAGCAGCTCCGCTTCGTGTACCGCGCGCTGGAGGAGCGGGCCGGCGTCCTGCGCGACGACCCGGTCGCCGGACCGTTCGTGCGGCCCGAGCTGCTGCGCCTGTCCGCCCTGGACCGCGACCTGGCCCACCTGCGCGGCCCCGGCCGCCCGGCGGACGCCGCCCCGCTGCCCGCCACCGAGGAGTACGCGGCCCGCATCGCCGAGTGCGCCCGCGACTGGCCGGCCGGGTACGTGGCCCACCACTACACCCGCTACCTCGGCGACCTCTCCGGCGGCCGGATCATCCGCGACGCCGCCGAGCGGACCTGGGGCTTCGACCGCGGGGGCGACGGCGTCCGGTTCTACGTCTTCGACGCGATACCGAACCCGGCCGCCTTCAAGCGCGCCTACCGTGCGCGGCTCGACGCGCTCCCGGTGGACGACCTCGAGAAGCGCCGGGTGGTGGAGGAGTGCCGCCGCGCCTTCGCGTACAACACCGCCCTCCTGCGGGACCTGGAAAGGGAATTCCCGGCCACCGCCCGAGCCTTGTAGGAGGGCGGGGAGAGTGAGAGCCACCCCACGTCCGTAAGCCCGGCCTCGGGACGGACACCGAAACAAGGCGGCGTACGCTGGTTACGCCTACGAACCGAAGTCACAGGGAGCCGATGTGTCCGCAGTCGCACCCGACGGACGCAAGATGTTGCGCCTGGAGGTCCGGAACAGCCAGACCCCCATCGAGCGCAAGCCCGAGTGGATCAAGACCCGGGCGAAGATGGGTCCCGAGTACACGAAGATGCAGAACCTCGTGAAGAGCGAGGGCCTGCACACGGTCTGCCAGGAAGCCGGCTGCCCCAACATCTACGAATGCTGGGAGGACCGCGAGGCCACCTTCCTCATCGGCGGCGACCAGTGCACCCGGCGCTGCGACTTCTGCCAGATCGACACCGGCAGGCCCGAGGCGCTCGACCGTGACGAGCCGCGCCGCGTCGGCGAGTCCGTGGTCACCATGGACCTCAACTACGCCACCATCACCGGCGTCGCCCGCGACGACCTCGAGGACGGCGGCGCCTGGCTCTACGCGGAGACCGTCCGCCAGATCCACCAGCAGACCGCCGAGCGTGCCGAGGGCCGGACCAAGGTCGAGCTGCTCGCCCCCGACTTCAACGCGGTGCCCGAGCTGCTCCAGCAGGTCTTCGAGTCCCGTCCGGAGGTCTTCGCGCACAACGTCGAGACGGTCCCGCGGATCTTCCGCCGGATCCGCCCCGGCTTCCGCTACGAGCGCTCCCTCGAGGTGATCACCAAGGCCCGCGAGTTCGGCCTGGTCACCAAGTCCAACCTGATCCTGGGCATGGGCGAGACCCGCGAGGAGATCAGCGAGGCCCTGCGCGACCTGCACGGCGCCGGCTGCGAGCTGATCACCATCACCCAGTACCTGCGGCCCTCCGTGCGCCACCACCCGGTGGAGCGGTGGGTCAAGCCGCAGGAGTTCGTCGAGCTCCAGAAGGAGGCCGAGGAGATCGGCTTCGCCGGCGTCATGTCCGGTCCGCTGGTCCGCTCCTCGTACCGCGCCGGGCGGCTCTACGGCATGGCGGTCGAGCAGCGCGCCAACGACGGTGCGGACGCGGCCCCCGCGGCGGTCTGAGCCCGCTCTCCAGCGGCGGTCCGAGCCCGCTCTCCAGCGGCGCTCGTGCGGTGCTCCCGAAGCCCGTGCCACGGTGGCGACACCCTCGGCAGCGTGCCCGTGTCCGTCCCTCGGGTGGACGGGCGCGGGCACGCTTTTCATCCGGCTTTGACCGATGAGTCACGCTCTGGTAACACCAGTGAGGGACTCTGAAACCCGACGCGCAGCCCACGCATCCCAGGGGGACCGTGACCGTGACCGTGACCACGGAGACCATCGAGACCGTCGAACCGGCGCGCGCACGCGACGGCGGGGCCGGGCCGCTGCCCTCGCTGACCGGGGCGCTGCTGGCCGTGGAGTCGCTGCTCCTGGGCGGCGGACAGCGCACCGCGCGGCGCAACGCCTGGACCTCCGTCCTGGAGGACCGGCGCCGCGCCCGCGACCGGATCGAGGCCCAGCGGGTCCTCGGGACGGCGCCCGCCGCGCCCGCGCTGCGTTCCTGACCGGTCACGCCGCGGTGACCGCCCGGGCACGGAGCGGGCACCGCCTTCGTGGGGGCGGGCCGGTGCACGTAGACTTCGAGACATGGCGAGGAAGGAAACCGCAGCGGAGTCTGCGAATGCCGGGCGACTCAAGCAGATCGCCCTGACGTACAAGATGACCCGCAAGGCCGACAAGAAGATCGGTCTTGTGCTCGCGGCGGTCGGAATCATCACCCTCGGTGTCTTCCTCGCGATCGGCTTCTTGATCGGTCACCCGATCTACCTGGGCATCCTCGGTCTGCTGGTCGCCTTCCTGGTGACCGCGATCGTGTTCGGGCGCCGGGCCGAGCGGGCCGCCTTCGGGCAGATGGAGGGCCAGCCGGGCGCCGCCGCGGCGGTGCTGGAGAACATCGGCCGGGGCTGGTCGACGACGCCGGCGGTCGCGATGAACCGCAGCCAGGACGTGGTGCACCGGGCGGTCGGCAAGGCCGGCATCGTGCTGGTCGCGGAGGGCAACCCGAACCGGGTGAAGTCCCTGCTCGCCGCCGAGAAGCGGAAGATGAACCGCATCGTCGCCGACGTGCCGGTCCACGACATCCTGGTCGGCAACGGCGAGGGCCAGGTCCCGCTGAAGAAGCTCCGCGTCACGATGATGAAGCTGCCGCGGGTGCTCACGGGGCCGCAGGTCACGACCACCAACGACCGGCTGCGGGCGATGGGCGACCTGATGAAGAACATGCCGCTTCCGAAGGGGCCCATGCCGAAGGGCATGAAGCTCCCCCGCGGCAGCAAGGGCCGCTGAACCAACCCGCACCGCACCCACTCCCACGAACGAACGCCACAGGGCGCCCGGCATCCCGCCGGGCGCCCTGCGCCGTTCCGGGGTGTGCAGCGGAGGCGGGGCGCCGTGAAGCACGCCCTGGCAGCGGCGGCCGGGTGCCCCAAAGCCCTGGCAGTGGCGGCCGGGGGTACAAAGCCCTGGCAGCGGCGGCCGGGTGCCGTAGGAAGAATCCCGGCAGCGAGCGTCAGGCGCGGATCTCCACCGTGCCGGCGAGCCGATCGTGCAGCCCTCGCCCGTCCCGGTCCCACACCAGCGCGGGCAGACCGAGACACAGCAGCGCCGTCCGCACCGCCGCCCGCCACGGCACCACCGTGCCGCTCGCGACCGCGACCACCCGCAGCCCGAACAGCCGCTTGCCCGGCGTGTAACCCACGGTGCCCACGGTGAGCACGCCCAGCGCGAAGAAGATCAGCAGCGCCCAGTTGCTCGTCGACTGACCGTAACCATCCGTGAGGAGACCGTATGCGATCAGCACGCACAGTCCCCAGTCCACGACCAGCGCACCGAGGCGCCGACCGGGACGCGCCACCGAGCCGGGGCCGCCTTCGGGGAGGCCGAGCCCCTGGCCCCGGTAGCCGAAGTCCACGCCGGCCTCCTCCGCCGCCGCGCGGGGGCCGGAGAGCCAGGATCCGAGTGCTTGCCTGTTGTCCACGGACTCCACGGTACTTCCCGTGCGCGCGCGTGGAGGAGGGCGGGGTGCGGACGGGAACCCGGGGCAGGACCATGGAAGGGGACCCGAGCGATCCGGCGACGGCCCGGCGGTCACCACCGCCGATCAGCCGGTTAACTTCCCGGAAACAAATGAGTCATGTTCGAGAAATCGCCGATCACTAGGGTCCCAGACAGCGTGTGTCACCGCACTGGCACGCGAAGTACTAACACCCCTGGCGGAACCGGCCGGGAGTAGGAGGAGCTGGATGTTCCAGAACGCCGACGAGGCCAAGAAGTTCATCGCCGATGAGGACGTCAAGTTCGTAGACGTTCGCTTCTGCGACCTGCCGGGTGTGATGCAGCACTTCACGATTCCCGCCACGGCGTTCGACCCGGGCGAGGAGCTGGCCTTCGACGGGTCCTCCATCCGCGGCTTCCAGGCCATCCACGAGTCGGACATGGCCCTGCGCGCCGACCTCAGCACGGCCCGTGTCGACCCCTTCCGCCGGGACAAGACGCTCAACATCAACTTCTTCATCCACGACCCGATCACCGGTGAGCAGTACTCCCGTGACCCGCGGAACGTGGCGAAGAAGGCCGAGGCCTACCTGGCGTCCACCGGCATCGCCGACACCGCCTTCTTCGGTCCCGAGGCCGAGTTCTACGTCTTCGACTCGGTGCGCTTCTCCACCGAGGCGAACCAGGCGTTCTACCACATCGACTCGGAGGCGGGCGCCTGGAACGCCGGCGCCACCGACAACAACCGTGGTTACAAGGTCAAGTACAAGGGCGGCTACTTCCCGGTGGCCCCGGTCGACCACTTCGCCGACCTGCGCGCCGAGATGTCCCTGGAGCTGGCCGCGTCCGGCCTCGAGGTCGAGCGCCAGCACCACGAGGTGGGCACCGCCGGCCAGGCCGAGATCAACTACAAGTTCAACACGCTGCTGGCCGCGGCCGACGACCTGATGCTGTTCAAGTACATCATCAAGAACGTCGCCTGGCGCAACGGCAAGTCCGCCACCTTCATGCCCAAGCCGATCTTCGGTGACAACGGCTCCGGCATGCACGTGCACATGTCGCTGTGGACCGGCGGCCAGCCGCTGTTCTACGACGAGACCGGCTACGCGGGTCTGTCCGACATGGCCCGCCACTACATCGGCGGCATCCTCAAGCACGCGCCGTCGCTGCTCGCCTTCACCAACCCGACGGTGAACTCCTACCACCGCCTGGTGCCCGGCTTCGAGGCCCCGATCAACCTGGTGTACTCGCAGCGCAACCGCTCCGCCGCGATGCGCATCCCGATCACCGGCGCCAACCCGAAGGCCAAGCGCGTCGAGTTCCGCGCGCCCGACTCCTCCGGCAACCCGTACCTGGCCTTCTCCGCGCTGATGATGGCCGGCCTGGACGGCATCAAGAACAAGATCGAGCCGGCCGAGCCGATCGACAAGGACCTCTACGAGCTGGCTCCCGAGGAGCACGCCAACGTCGCGCAGGTCCCGACCTCCCTCGGCGCCGTCCTCGACGCCCTCGAGGCCGACCACGAGTACCTCCTCCAGGGCGACGTCTTCACGCCGGACCTGATCGAGACCTGGATCGACTACAAGCGCACCAACGAGATCGCCCCGATCGCGCTGCGCCCCCACCCGCACGAGTTCGAGCTGTACTACGACATCTAAAGGGTTTCTGTCTTAGTAGCAGTTCTACTCATGCACGCTTACGGGGATAGATACTATCATCCCTGTCAAGTTGAGTAATTGCCCGCTAAGGCAGCCGCAATACAAGGCCAAATAGAGAAGGACCCTTACCGGGATTGGTGAGGGTCCTTTCTCGTTATGGCTGAATCTGAATTCTCGCGCAAACCACCTGATAGTCAATCGTCTTGCCATTCATATCAACCTGAGGGAATACGCCTCTTACGTTGAAGACCGTATCTGTACCGTCTTCATTCGCATATACGAGTTCCCCGGCCTTGTTCCTTACATTGCCAATCTGGTCATCCAAGTCAGGCCGGAAAGGCATGAACAACTGAATCCAACTCTCATTGGAATAACTGCCCTGCTCTTGACGCAAGAACTTTTCAATTGATTGCCACGTTCTCACAGACCCGCCCGTTGCTCTAACAGTCCTTGGATTGTCATAGTCCCAATATGATTCAGGAAAGCTACCGGTATCCGGGTCCTGCTCTCCAAGAACGTACTTATAGATGTCCGCGCTAAATTCATAGCGCTTCATAGCCATCATTCTCACCAGGACCACCACCTATCGTGCATCCAACCGGTTTCACAGTCCTGCCTACGCTGTTCTCTTCGGTAATTGATTGGCGGGAAGCTAATAAAGCGACTTCTTCGCCATGACACATTGCCGATAGCCTTCTGAGCTAGTGGAGATAGCCAAACAGGCTTATTGCCAATCGTCATCTTGTCATCACCATGAGAGTAAGACTCTAGATTCGGCTGTTCAAAGACAGACGTTGGGTCATCTTCCATATAGGCGCACTGATAGGCAACTGCCTTACGTAGCCAAATGACATCCGTTGGGTCTGTTACTAGCTCAATAGGTCTTCCGCTAGCTGTCTCGATGATTGCCTGAGCTTTCTTCAAGGTGGCTAGGTCAACAGAAACCCCGGCGATTTCATATACGTCTGAAACTGTTGCGTACATCCTTAGTCCTCCAATCCTGGCACCACTACTACGCGCAATGGTGTTGTGTAATCCGCTCCTGAGCCTGCCGATAGCTTGACGGCTAGTCGGTAATCCCCAGGAACATCGAATAGTGAAGTAGCGGGCCACGTAAACGTAACCTTGCCATTCACCTCATCCGTGATTGTTGCTGTTCCTCCGGTGCGGGTAACACCATCAGGGCCGACTAGAAGCAAAGCAGCGTCGGTATAGGCAGACAAGTCACGGGTATTGCCACTCTCATCCTGAACAAGAATGAGAACAGGCTCAACCGGGATTTGCCCGGTTACATAAGTCAGGCTCATTAACCTTCAATCTCCGTTCGTAGAATCTTCCTCGGTAGCTCTAGTGGAATCTCATTAGAACCAAGGGTGAGGATTACCCTTTTGCGAGCAAGCGTCATGACTAGCTCTGTGTATGAGGTAACGGCCACAGGCGTCCGTGTGACGCTCCAACCCAACCCCCGGCCGATTGCCTTGCCGGATGCGACAGAGACGCTCACAGGGGCACTGGGGGCCGTTCCTGGGGCACGGCTGACAGACCAGCCGCTACCGCGTGCCGTTGCCCTACCGGCTGCAATGCTCACCATTAGGAAACCTCAATCTCGAACATTCCTGAGCCGGAAATGAAGTTTCCTGAATCCTCATCCTGTTCAAAGTAAGAAAACTGGATTCCGAAATCCTCATTGGCAAGGCTAAGAGTCTGCCCCAAATCGACATAGCCAATAAGAGGCTTTCCGGTTGCAGTGTCGTCATAGACAACGGCATAGCGAACATTAGCCGTAAGGCCCGGCCAAGTTACATCATCGGCATCAATCTTGAACTTGCCTGAGCTATAGGTAAGCGTCTTACCGGTAAGGGTAATGCCGCCTGCCGTATATCCCGCGCCTGAAACCTCATAAGGGCTAACGGTTGACCATGCACCTTGAGTGTTGCGATTAGGCGTATAGCCCGAACCAATCAAAGCAACCTTGATTGTGTCGGACGTGAAATTAATCTGTCCGTTGAACGCCTTAGCGAACAAAGAACCGTAGAAATAAGTAGGTAGTGCCATTTTCAAACTCCTTTCATGACAGAAGGGGCCAGGGCCGAAACCCTAGCCCCCTCAATCGGAACCAATCCTAAGGATTAGGCTCCAGCCGTTACCTCAAGGATTCCGAATGCCTCAGGACGCGCAACAGCGAATCCACGACGGGCACGAACCTTAAGAATCTTTCCGTCACGACGGAACTCATCTCCGACAAGAGACTCAGGACCGGAACGAACACCTAGAAGCAGGTGCTGTCGATTACCGACAACAAGCAGCGGATTACCGGTAGGGGCATCCGTGACAGTCGTAGAAGTCTTGAGACCGTATGAGAAATTCACGTCGAATCCGAACAGAGTTGCAGGAGTAGCGGAAGTACCCTCAACAAAGATTGGATTGCCGTTGTCGTCAAGGATTCCACGGAATGCGGCCTTGAATGATGGGTGAGCCATTACAACGGTGTCCGCGTCATTCGCGTAATCCGAACCCTCGTAAAGTGCCAGAGTGTCTGACAGCTTGGCATAAGTCACCGCACCGGCAGTCGCAATCTTCTGGCCGGAACCAGCAGCCTTGTAAAGGGAAGTGAACGGAACGGTGGTGCCATTCTCGGTACCCGTGCAAGCAATTGCAGCGTTGTCTAGCTCACGCGCATAAGAGACTGCCCACTCGGCCTGATAAGCCGAGATAACGTTTGCCACAGCGTCCTGTAGGTCTTCCTCAGCAATGGTGAAGGTCTTACCGAACTTCACCGCGTCAAGGATTACATTGTCTAGGACCGGCTCAGCGTCGGTGTAAAGGTCAGTCTTCTCAACAACGTCAACGCCAAAGCGACCCATGCGAGGAACCTTGATGGTGTCCGAACGCATTGTGATTCGACGCGCTACCGCCTCAACGACGGAATTCTGATTGACGCGGGTAATTACCTCAGAGCCATACTCCTCAGGTACCCAATCGTCTGCATTAACAAAAGCCATTTTCTTTTATTCTCCAGTTATGTATTTAGTTGTCCGGAACACCCGCAAGGGGATATCCCGTAGGTGTTCACAGACACCTAATTCAGTTGTTATTCAATTGTCACCTGAATTCCCAGGCCGGCTGGTTTATTCAGGAATTCTTTTAATTGCCGAAAAGCTGTTCGGCTAGCACATCAGCGGAAGTCTTAGAAGGACGTGCTTCCCGCTTATCTGCGGCGTCCGCTCCACCTGAAATCTTCTTTGCCTCTCCGAATAGCTCCGGAAGGTCTTCCTTCAAAGTGTCTAGCTGTTCCGTAAGTCCCTCAATCTCTCCGGCCTCCGTCACGCGAAGCTCTGACATATTGAGATACTTGGCAACCTTGGGGTTGCTTAGACCAGCCTGAGAGAGTGCCTTTTCGGTTGCTAGGCGTACTGCCACGTTCCGAAATGTGTCCCGCTTCTCTCGATGCTTTAGAGCCTCCGCATTGGCCTTGTTTAGGGCCGCCTGCATTGCCTCAATGTCGTTTGGTCGTTCCTGGTTTTCCTGGTTGTCCGTCACTTGTTGATTCCTCCGTCTCGTGAGTTGTAGTTGTGTCGGTTCCTTTGTCTCTTCTCCAGGGCCTCAATCAAGGCCCGGAAGAGTTGGCGAATTTCTTCGGTCATGCCGCCTGTTCGTACGGGTTATCCGGAACCCCCGTCGTGTCCTTAGGCTGCACATTGTGCGATTCTGATTCACCCGGCAGCTCGTTGCCTGCCTGAATCTGTGCCGATTCCTTCTCAGCCATCCATGTCTTGACTAGAGCCGCGTCATATCCCATTTCTGCGGCGACCTGCTCAAGAGGAATGCCAATCTGAATCTTCTTATAGGCAATCTCCATTGCCTCCTTAGTGTCGAAAGTCTCTACAGGCTTCCAATGCACCTGTACGTCTTCCTTAAATCCCCCGGCCTTGAGGATGAATGTAAAGACTTCCCGCCATGTTGACCCAAAGGACAACTGACGATTTCGAACCTTCTTCACTAGTGGTGCCTCTGCCGTTCTAAGGGCTTCACCGGATGGGATATTGCCGGTTGGCTCAAAGTAATGCAGTGGCGTTGATGTGGTTGAAGCCATCGCGCGTACATAAGCCTTGAAAGGCTCAAGGAACGTGTTCGGGTCAGCAACCTTGAATTGCCCGACTTCCTTGATTCCTTGGAAGATAGCCATTTCGCCAGGGCTGTTGTTGGCACTGATTGACTCATTGCCTGAATCAAAGTCCGCCGACTCTGATGAACCCTCAGCAGCAAGGGCGTAACGCTGTGGGAAGCTATGGA
Organism: Streptomyces fragilis; assembly: GCF_003112515.1. Classification (GTDB taxonomy): domain Bacteria; phylum Actinomycetota; class Actinomycetes; order Streptomycetales; family Streptomycetaceae; genus Streptomyces; species Streptomyces fragilis. The sequence continues at coordinate 220,451 of NZ_BEVZ01000003.1, forward strand.
AGTCATTGGCAGCCATCTGGCCGACCATGAGCTTATTGATAGCGTCCTGAGCACCGTAAGCGCCTAGATGCTCTGGCTTGCCCTTTGGCCTCTCCGTCCGGAAATGGAATACCGGAAGTTCTCCTAGGTTGTGCTTCATAACTCCATTGCTATCCGTGAAATCATCCACGAAAGGAAGGAAGTCAGAATCCTTAGGAGTGTGCGGAAGCTTTTCCGCACGGCTGATGTACTTCTCAATCCTGTCTGAGTAGTACAGATTGACTCGTGTGCGAGTCTTAACGGCGTTCTTCTCATGGATGCTGATTTCCCACACCTTTGCGGCACAACGCTTTAGGCGGGGGTTTTCCTCATCGTAGAGAACAACCGTTGTCTTTGGGGAGTTGTAGTGAACCTGTAGGGTATCGCCCTCAGGCCAAACAATGAGATAGGCGTCACCATAAATAAGGGCTCTCTTGTGAATCTCCCCGGTCTCTAGGACCAATTCATTAGATGCCCAAACCCTATCGAGATAGCTGCCAGCCTCAGGACTAACGGCAGACACAGAAGCAATCTCTAGGCGGTTATTCACCGTATCTACGGGTGTTGCTGCGAAGTTGAGTCGGAAGCGATTGCCCGTCCGGTGCAAAGCACGACTCATAGCCACAGAGGTAAATACCTCTTCGGCCGTTCCTTCGTAATACTCTTCTGCGGTTGTGTATTCGTTTCTCCTGTCCAGGATTTCGTTAACCGCGATGGTTAGGTCTGTCATTTCTTTGTGTAATCCAACTCCTTATAAGGAGTATATCAGAATTCCTTTCTAATTCATAATTGATTGGCGAGCCGGCCTGACTTATTCATAAACAATTCCAGGCCGAACTCAATTCATTCTCAGACGTAGCTCTGAGACTTAATGCTTGGCTGTACTTGAGGCTTTCCAAGGAAGTACAGAACCCCCGAACAAACGGCATCCACAACGTCGTCATGGGTGACGCGAGGAAAGGCGTACATCTGTGTTTGCAGGGTGTCAAAGAACCCTGTATGCCAAACCTTGCCCTTCTGGTAGAAGTCAAGAGCGTGAGTTGCCCTTACCTCTTTCGCTCCGACAGCTCGTTCTAGTCGGAGCTTTGCCGGAATCCCGTCAAAGACAGACTTCCAGACGTCTCCACCCTGGTTGGACTCAACTAGGACCACCTTGGCCCCGTACGCCTTACAGAGGGTTGTCACAAGGTCCCGTAGCTCAGGGCCAGGGGAAATCTTGTGCTGTTCCGCGTAACGCACGTAGATGCGTCCGTCGTCCTTGCCGTTCTCATCCAAGCCTCTGGACTCAATGGCAATACCGGTGTAGTCGCTTCGCTTCTTAGTCGTGACAGCAGGGTCAACAATCAGAAGCGTGTTTCCATAACCCCCGACAGGCTCACCAATGCGAATATCCGTGTCCTGCCAATAGGCAGCATCAAGAGACACAGGGCGATTCATTAGGTTCATTGCAAAGCTGCGAGTGTGCCTAATGCTGTTGAGGTAATCCATTGACCAGAACTCAGGCCAAAGGGAGCGTTCCCTATCACCATCCTTGAGAATGACAGGGAAGTAATGAACCTTGATGTTCTCATCAATGACCCATCTAAGGTCAGGGTCTAGGGCTTCATAGAAATCAGGGTCCGAATTTCTCAAATTTTCTGTATTTGAATTGGGTGTAGATATAGGCAAATTCGAATTGAATTCATTAGTACCGCTTTTAAGAACGCCTCCAAAATTGCCAGGAAAATCAATCGATTCAGATTCCTTCCATTCCCGCTCTTTCTCTTCAACCATTCTCATTTGGTCAATGATGCTGCCGGGCATTGTTGTTGTTCCTGCAAAGCAAACCCGTGCATAGATGTTCATTGGCAGAATGGCATTGAGAACAGTTCCCCTACGCTTAATTGCCTCATTCTCTGAGTAGTTAGCCTCACCCGGTTCAATGTCATCGAACAAGATAAGGTCTGGTCTTTGCTTATTAATCTTTAGGCCAAGGGTCTTTGAATCAGCACCCTTAGCAACAAAGGCAAACCCGTTAGCCTGCCGGATTTGGTCACGAGACTGAGCAATAGCTGTGTTCTTCCTCTTGCCAAGCAAAGGAGTACACAGGTCAGGGAAGTCCTTGCCTAGTGCTTCATTGGTGTCTAGCTCATCCTTAAAGGTCTGTAGGTGTTCCTCTGCCTGTCCTGCTGAGTCAGCAAAGGCAGCAACGAACCTGATGTGTCCGTGAGCCGCACCCCACATAGGCAAGATGAGAAAGAGCCACGTACTCTTGCCACCATTTCTAGGGGCAATGAATGCGTCTCTTGATTCTCGTTCCTTAGTGATTGGCTTAGCCCATGTCTTTGCGTATTCAGCTAGAGCCAAATGGAATTCACTAAGGGTCATCTCTCCGGTATCACTCGTAACGTGATGAAGCAGATAGATAACCGCAAACAAAAGAGGATTGTTCTTTGTCTGTCTAATCCTGCCCTCTTGAGTTAGAAGGTCCTGCTTTACCTCCATTGGTAGTGATGCCATGTATTCATAAATCTTCATAGTCTTTGTCCTGTTATGTTCCCTTCTCAGTAAACCCGCTGGTCAATGGCGTATGTGCATGAGTTGCACGCCAACTTCACCCCTGCTTGCCGACACAGGGCTTTGTATCAACGTTTGTACCAATACCCCAGAGGCCGGCAATTCCCCTGCTACAAAGCGTGGTACAGAGATTGGCTGTACGCCTGTCTCAGAGGGTCAGATACCTTCCGGGGCTCCCAGTCCAGTGACCTTCTGTTCGGCCGCCTGAAACGCCTTGGAAAGGTTCTCGATAGCCTTGTCTGTCTCTGATGGCTGCTCGGTGCCGTTGCGGCTGGTTGCCTTGCCCTGAATCAGGTTCATTGTCTGAACTGCCTTGTTCACGGCTTCTGCTGTCTTCTTAAGCTCATCACCCGTAATGTCTGGCCTTTCGTTAACAATCTCCATTCCTCTATCAATGATGTCTTGCATGGCGATTAGTAGTTCTTCCTCCCGATACCACTGGTTAAAGGCGGAAGACTTCTGCTTTAGTTCGGAAAGGGCAATCTCTACCCCGAATTCCTTTGACCATGAGTTTGCGGTACTCCAACTGTTTGGATACCCAAGCTCACGCCTTGCCCGGCTATGTCCGATTAGGCTTGCCTTTTCGAGATATGCGAGCTTTTCCTCTTCTGTGTATTTACGCTGATTCATATTTTTTTGCATTTACGAATACGCGAGACCCTGGTATTACGTCTATAAAGCTATTTCTAAGCCCTGTTTACGAAGCTATTTCTAACTACCCATTGTCTCAAGCCAAAGAAGAGTCTTGATGATTCTTCCTACAGCCGTAGGGCTAGCGTCTAGTTCTTTAGCTACCTTCTTTGGGTTCAGCTTCTCGCCTGTTCGTATCCTTTCTTTTAAGTTGTCTATCTCAGACATCAATAGTTGTCTGTCTGATTCTCTTGGGCCTGTCATTGTCTCCTCTCAAACCCGCCGTTTTTCTTCAATTTCAACTAGTTACCGAGTCACCTTAATAGCTCGGTATAAGAAAGCCCCAGCGACTTTGAGGAGAGTAATACAGCCTAGCCGTAAACGATTTCGCTGGGGCCTTCTAGCAATTAGGAGAAGTGCACAACCAAGAATGAGAACAAGTCTTTGTTGCCTACCTTTTCATTATAGGGGAATTGCTCTCCTAAATCAACTTCCCGACTTCTTTTTCCAATACCGGGCCTTTTGATACTCCCGGTCATGTTCTCTATTCTTCTTCTTCCAATCCTTCTGGTACTTACCTTGGCAAGAACGACACATACCCTGCAATCTGTCTCGGGTAGCAGGATGCTTATTGAACTCCTTATCGTCCTTTGTCTTCTTGCATTCACTGCATTTCTTCATCTGTCTATCTCAATGTTTGTTGAGACATCCTTTCTTGTGTTGGGAAACCCGCCCGAAAACCGGGCGGGGGCTCTTACTCAAACATACGGCTGATGGTGCGGTGAATGGTGTTGATGGGTACCTCATAGCCCTTGCTCTGTGAGACAAGCTCTCGGATTGTCTCTCTATTGGTAACCCCAGTAATCCAGAGGGCGCGAACCATCTTGCTGATGCTTTGGTTTGGGTCAAGGTGAGGGCGTGTCTTCCTGGTTGGTACCGGCTTCTCATCACTCAGTACCGCAAAGCCAACCCCGGCCTTTCCCGCAAGGTATGAGAGGTTAATGGCATCCTGCTTAGAGCCAACCTCAATGAAGATGAATGAACCATCCCCGTCTGTAATTCTTGTGCGCATTTCTTACTCCTTTAGTCGCTTTCCTTAACGCTCATGCCGATTCGTTCAAACAAATCCCACACTTGCCCCCAGTCGTAGTACAGAGAGTTAGCTCTATCTAGAGCCTTGTAACCAATCGACTGGCATTCCGAACAAGAGAAGCGCTTATCTCTTGTTCCGTCCTTCTTTCGTCGTGCGTTTGGGTGCTTACACTCGCCGTTAGTCTCGATGCTCTCAATGAGCCGTTGGCACCTCTCGTTCTCTCGGTAAGCCTTGGCAGCCTCAATCCATTCATTGTTTAGTGCATCCCTGTTCAGCATTCTTGTTGTTCTCCTAATCTATTAGCGTGTAGTTCGATTCACCATGCGTCAGTATCTACAAGGGTCCTTGTATCCCTGAGAGGGATAGAAAGCTCTTCAACGTTCTCAGCCGCATACGTGTATCGCATATTGAAGTTGTTTCCCCAAAGGTCGTATTCTTCCTTGGCTGCTTCCTCTGCTACGGCAAGGATGTAAGCGTAAGGGTGTCCCTTTCGGTAAGTGATTCCATAAGCGGCAACGTTCTTGCTTACCTCTGCAATGTCATCACGCTTAAACCAAGCCTCAATGTCTAGCGGCTGGTCTTCCTCAATAGGCATGGTTTCCTCTTCCTTCTGTTCGTCGGTTGCTTCGTGGTCCGTATCGTCAGAGCAAGGCTGAGAAGGTGTCTCAGTGGCCGTCTGAGCCTCTGTCGTTCCTTCCTGGTCTTCCTGTACCTCTGTTGATTCCTGGGGGCTCTCAGCCTTTACCAGGGAGACAGGCTTAACCAAGCCATCCCAATCCCGCTTGATGCCGTGATGAACGCAAGAGGATGAAGCCTTAGCGCTTCTCTGTACGTCGTTGCCATGAAAGACCAGACACCTAACGGAAGATTCCTTAGTAAAGAATCCTTCCTCAATGGCAACCTTGATTGCCTTACAAATGGTGTTCTGTGAGGGATACCGAATCTCACCGGTCTTACGGTCTACGGTTGGTAGAAGGCTTTCTAGCTCACCCGTCGCAAATTCGGCATGACCAATACGGTTCATGCGTGCTTCGGCAAGAAAGACCAGTCGGGCAAAGAGTGGAAGTCTCATGCTTCCGGCTAGCCTCTGGTTAAATGAATCTGATACAGCGGCCCATCTCTGGTTACCGCCAAAGTTAATGTTGTTCTGCATATTTAGTCCTTAGTCCTTAGTCTCAGTGTTTTGTGCAAAAGAAATAGCCCCAAGGAAGGGACTAGCTTCCTTGGGGCTAAGAACACTGAGTAAGAACGCAAGGGAATATGCGCCTAGCTTGTAATTCTTCGAAAACCCTCCTGTCGGGCATCTAGTCCATGTCCGTTTGGCTTCTTTCGACTACTCTTTAAGTATACCACATTCTGTGGTTAGAGGAAGGCTTATCGAACCTTCTTCAATGTCACAACAAAGTAACAACTACTAACCTCCCACCACCCTTTGCCTCTTTATTCTTTGAGTGTTCTAACGCGTGCCGCGAAGCGGTATGCGTCATCCTTTGGATTGTCCAACTACTAAAAGATAGATACAGAGCACATTTCGGTTTCGCCTAGGGATAGAGCCATCGTTATATCCCTCAGAGGGATTGGCCGTATCCCTCACAGGGATATATCCCTCAGGAGGATAGATGAAGCCTTATCTCTAGCTGTTGTTGATTGGTTCAACCTTAGCATCCGAGAAGCCCTCTTGTCGAATATCCAGAGGCTTATTGATAAACGGCCCAATTTTTGCCGGCCTCCGGTTATGCCGGGAAATTAAAGCATTCCATCTGACGTTTTCTGAGGGCTTCCCTATGGGTCTGTGCTAACCTCTTGCCTCACGCAAGCAGAGAAGGGGGTCACAGTGGCCACTCACGCGGTACCCGTTGACGCATCCAAGAAGGATGAGCCGGGGGTCAAGGAAGTCACGACGCACATTCCTGGGGTTGGGCCTGTTCAGGCTTACTTCAAGGTGGTCACGACTGACGACTACGACGGAAAGACCGAGAAGGACGTAGAGACCTTCCGCTTCTCTTCCCCCATCCTGCTTGAGTCTGAGCAGGAAGTCATTGGGGAAGATGGAGAGCCGGAAAAGAATGACGACGGTTCTACCAAGCTTGAAGTGGTCAAGCTCTGGAAGACCGTTGCCTATGAAATCGACTTGGGAGAAGGAAGCCGAGACAAGCTCGTTGCTGCCCTTGCTCCGTTTGTCGAAAAGGCAAGAGAGGTTGCGGCTCCCATCACTGCCACTCCTGTGAGGCAGACGTCTTCCGGCCCTTCTCACGATTTGAACGCCATTCGTGAATGGGCCAAGAGTGCCGGGCACGACGTGAAAGACAAGGGCCGAGTTGCCGCTAAGGTGATTGAGGCTTACTACAACAGCACGGGTAAGCCCAACCCGGAAAGCACTTCGCGCCTTCTCTAAGCTAAAGGCGCAAAAGGAAAAGGCCCTAAGGAATCAAATCCTTAGGGCCTTTTCTGTATTCGCTTATCATTCGGGGACCTTAACCACAAAGGTTCCCTTGTTGGCCAGGGTCACCACCAGGCCGCGCTCCCGCAGCTCCTGTACGGCCCTTCTGGCCGTTCCTGGTGCCACGCCGTACTGAGACCCCATGTCCCGCTCGTTCGGCAGTCTCGCGCCGACTGAGAGCCGTCCGGCCCTGATGTCTGCCTCTACGGCGTCGGCAACGCGCACGTACACGTATCCGATGCTGTCGCTCATGGGTTGGACGCTAGGGCGCTGACCAGCACCATGCTTCCCTGGGTGGCTCCATGTGGCGCTATGGGGTGCCCTGTAGTGGCCTATAGCGGTAGCCTCTGAGCTGCACGAACGTAAGCGGCCCGGCAACCGAGCGACCGGCTACCGGGCCTAGTCCACGCTGACTAGGAGCGCAGACAGGTGCAGCATATCCAGGCTTTGAGGTGGTTCTAGTGACCACCATCGAAAACGGGAACATTCCCGTTCACGAGGTTGCCCGCAAAGAATGGGGTTGGCATCAGACCCCGGCATCGGTGAAGTTGGCCCGGCGGATTCTCCGTAAGTGGCTGGCTTCTCATCAGGTCAAGTTCTTTGAGGATGAAGCGCTTCTGTGCTTCTCGGAACTGCTGACCAATGCCATTCGTATTCCGTCGCCGGATGGTTGGACGGATACGGTTTGGTCGCTCTATCCGGATAGGCTCAGGATTCAGGTGAAGGACTATTCGCCTGATGCCCCTAAGGTCTGCTATCCGGATGATGAATGCGAATCCGGGCGGGGATTGTCTCTCGTTCATCTCGTGTCGGATGACTGGGGATATGAAACCTGCACCTTCCTTGACGGGAAAGGCGGGTATCTCCCCGGAAAGTACGTGTGGTTTGAGTTGAACGGCTAGCCACACAACCAAAGACCAGTAACCCCCGGATTTCCACGGTTCCCCCCGTCCGGGGGTTACTGCTTTTCTGAAAGGACAATGATGGAGCTGATAGGCATAGCCTTAGCCCTTTGGGTCTCTTACAAGTGGGGCCAGAAAGAGGCTTACCGAAAGGGATTTGCGGAAGGGGTGAAGAAAGCCAAGAACTACACCCTTGAGGTAAGCGTCAAGGAAAAGAAGTAGATACAAAGCCAGAGGCCCGGTTACCCATGAATCAGGTAACCGGGCCTCTGTGTTGCCCTGTGAGCCTCTGTCAGACCCTCCTAGGTCTCTCCGTACCCCTGAGGGCTCCTAGGCTGTCTGAGGGCCGCTCAGGCGAACCTAGCCATGACTGACTCGATGTCAGCCTCTTGGGTCTGGACGTAGTACCGGAGCGAGACGGCTACGTCGTGGTGCCGCATCTGCCGCCTCAGGACTTCCGGGGGTGCCCCCAGCTTCACAAGGTTCGTGGCGAACAGGTGACGCAAGGCATGGGGGTTCAACTCGATGCCCAATTCTTTCTTGGCCCGTCGCTTTACGCCCCTGTAGACCGTGGCGTGATTGATGGCTCCCAGTTCGTACGTGGCGTACTCCTCCGCAAACCATTCCGGCACAAAGACAGGGCCGGTGGTCTTAGCGGGGGTGATGTGATTCTGTGGAGTCCTCTGGCGGTCAATGTTGATGACATTGCCCTTTAGAGTCTGCTTGACCAGAGACTCACCAATCCTCATTCCGGCGAACGTCATGCCGTAGACGTGAGGACGGTATTTCGAATCCGCGAAAGCTTCCCTGACTTCCTGCACGGTCGGAAGGTCATAGACCTTTTGCTTCGGTGCAGGAGTAGGCACCTTGATTCCAAGACAGGCTTGGAGATTAACCGCGTGCTTCCTACGGGTGCTTGCGGTGATGATTCCCGAGAGTCGCCTACTCAGTTCCCGAACGGTTGCTTCCTTGACGGGAAGGTCTTCAATCTCCAAAACCCTGAGAGTCTGGAGATAAGACCGATAGGTGTTGTCCTTGATTGCCCGCTCTTCCAGCCGCTTATAGGCCAGAGCCAAACAGGTTCCACGCTTAGCCTGTCGAAGTTCCACGTCTACTACGAACCTTCCGCGACAGCGAATCCGCCGTGCACGAGTTCGAGCTGTACTACGACATCTAAGAACCGTGCAGGTCAGAGCCGGTGCGTAGGGCTCTGGACCGTAACATGACCGTGGGCCGTGTCCTTCCCCTGACGGGAAGGACACGGCCCACGGTCATGTGGGTGACCGCTTGCCGCGCGGTGGCCGTGCCGCCCCGCGGCCGAGCGGGTCAGCAGGTCCCGTCGTGCGAGTCCCGAAAGTGCCTCCAGTGGCCGCCGGAGACGACCTCGACGGTGCCGCCGGTCACCTTGACGGCGGTGTCGTCGTCGATCGCGTACGCCGGGCCCCGGAGGCCGGCGGCCCATTTCTCGGCCTCGGCCATGGTGTTCTCCGGCAGGTTCTCGTGGTCGAGATGCGGAAAGAGCGAGAAGTCGACAACGCCCAGCGTGCTGTTGTCGCCGGTGGGTGGCTTCCAGCTGTAGGACTCGACGAAGTCCTGCCCGATGTCGGGGGTCATCACCATGCTCCCGGCGCTCGCTCCGACGTAGACCGTCCCGTGCAGGGACGGCAGGAGGCGTTCCAGTCCGGATTGCCGCATCCAGTGGCACAGGTACAGGGCGTCGCCGCCTCCCACCAGCAGGGCGTCGGTCTCCCGGACCAGCGGGACCCACTGTTCCTCGTCGATGCTCGGAAGCGCGGTGAGCTCGAGCACCCCCAACGACTTCCAGCCCAGTTCGCACAAGGTGATGACGGACTGCCCCGTGATCAACCGGTACGCACTGCCGGGGCCGCCGGCCATGGCGTACGCCGCGGTGGGGACGCAGAGGGCGGAGGCCTCGGCGATCGGCTTGCCCAGCAGGTCGACCAGGGCGTTCTCGATGCTCGGGTTCGTGATGCCGGCGGACGTGAGCAGAAGTTTCAAGTCTCCTCCAGATGCGGGCGCGACGGGGCTCCGACGGGTAGACGCGGGATCGTCCCGGAACTCATCGCCGAGCCGGAGGTGACCGCGTCAGGCTGCCGCACGTTCGTCGCCGGACGGCGCCGGGTCGCGAGAACCGCACCGAAGCCCGTTTCTCGTGGCTCGGACGGTGGTCGTCGAGCCGGCAGCTCGCGCCGTCTGCGAAGGGCCTGCGCCGTGGCGCTCGGCGGGGTTGCGCAAACGAACCGAAAGTTTCGGAATGCGGCCGCTGCCTCGGAGGTCCGGTTGGGCGAAGATCAACGATCTTGATGAGAAGGAGGTCGCCCGGGAGGGGTCTAATCCCGTTGTGGGAGGGGTGGTTGAGGCGGGCTTCATCCTCGAATGTTTTCGAAACTTCGACCGAAACAATTGACACGGATCCACGTCTCTCCACACTGGTCATCAGTCGCCATCCCCCCACCCCTGAAGGAGGATTGACGGATGAACAGTCGCGTTCACCCCGTCGGCCGCACACGCCGCAGAGTCCCCAACGCGGTCCGCAGTGCCGCCATTCTCATCGTGGCTTTCTTTGCCTACGTGGCCGGCTTCGCCCCGGCGAACGCTGCCACGGTCGTCACGTCCAACAGCACCGGCACCCACGAAGGCAACTTCTACTCGTTCTGGCAGGAGGCCAGCGGCGGGTCCATGACCCTGAACTCGGGTGGCAACTACAGCGTCACCTGGAACAGCAACGCGAAGAACATCGTCGTGGGCAAGGGCTGGAACCCGGGCAACGCGACCGACTCCGTCACGTACTCGGGCTCGTTCAACTGCAACGGCAACTGCTACCTCGCCCTGTACGGGTGGTACCAGAACCCGCTGGTCGAGTGGTACATCGTCGAGAACTGGGGCAACTACAACCCCAGCACCGGCGCCACCCGGGTGGGCTCGGTCCAGTCCGACGGCAGCACCTACGACCTGTACAAGGCCACCCGCACCAACGCTCCGTCCATCGAGGGCACCAAGACCTTCACCCAGTACTTCGCGGTCCGTCAGGCCAAGCGCACCGGCGGCACCATCACCAAGTCGACCATCTTCAACGCCTGGAGGAACGCCGGCCTGCAGTTCGGCTCCGCCAACTACGAGATCATGGCCACCGAGGGTTACTACAGCAGCGGCAGCTCCAACATCACGGTGAGCCGTGGCGGCTCCAGCGGTGGCGGTGGCGGCGGTGGCGGCACCACCCCGCCGCCCACCAACCCGGGCAGCTGCGTGGCGACCCTGTCGGCCGGCGACAAGTGGAGCGACCGGTACAACCTCAACGTGTCGGTCAGCGGCGCCAGCACCTGGACCGTCACGGTCAAGGTCCCGTCGCCGGAGAAGGTCCTGTCCACCTGGAACATCTCGGCGAGCTACCCCGACGCCCAGACACTGGTGGCGAAGTCCAACGGCAGCGGCAACAACTGGGGCATGACCATCCAGACCAACGGCACCTGGACCTGGCCGACGGTCAGCTGCAGCAGCGGCTGAGCGACGGCCGAGCAGCGACCCGGCGCCGGCGGCGCGCCGGCCGGGTCCTGATCACCGAGCCGCCGGGCCCGACCAGGAGGCGGGCCCGGCCCGCCTGAGGAAAGGTGCCACCGTGGAGGGGCCGTCCGGGTGCTCGCGCACCCGGGCGGCCCTTACCGCCTGACCCGGCGCCACGCCCCCACAGACCAGTCCCGACCAGGAGACCCGCACATGCGCCATCCCTCCCCGCAGGCCGACCCGTCCGGAAGGGCCGGCGCCCGCGACGGTTACGTCGCCCTCACCTTCGACGACGGGCCGTCGCACCGGACCGCCGCGCTGCTGGACGCGCTGCGGGAGGCCGGGCTGCGGGCCACCATGTTCAACCAGGGCAACCACGCCGCCGAACGTCCCGACCTGGTGCGGGCGCAGGTCGCCGCCGGGATGTGGGTCGCCAACCACAGCTACAGCCACCCGTACATGACCGGGCTGGAGCCGGCGGAGATGGAGTCCGAGATCACCCGCACCCAGGAGGCCCTCGCGGCCGCGGGCGGCGGCACCCCGCGGCTGTTCCGCCCGCCCTACGGCGACACCGACGAGACCCTCGCGGCCGTGGTGGCGAAGGCGGGACTCACGGAGATCTGCTGGGACGTCGACACGCGGGACTGGGACGACGCGAGCGCCGACGCCATCGTGGAGGCGGTCGGCCGGCTCACCGACGGCCAGGTCGTCCTGATGCACGACTGGCCGCCCAGCACGCTCGAGGCGATCCCGCGCATCGGCGAGGTGCTGCGGGCGAAGGGGCTGCGCACCGGCATGATCTGCCCCGACACCGGCCGCGCTGTCGCCCCCGGGAACCGGGACGGGGCTGGGAACGGGGCCGGGAACGGGGACGGTGACAGGGCCGGGGACGGTGCCGGGAACGTGGACAGGGCCGAGGGCTGAGGGCCAGCGCACGACGGCACCCACCCCCGCACGGCGGCCGCCCCACACCCCCACGGGGGTGCGCCCCCACGCACGGGGGCGATCCCACACCCCCCAAAGGGGAGCGCCCGCACACACAGGGGCGGCCCCACACCCCGTACGGGGCAGCGCGGGGCCGCCGCAGGACCGGCCCGCGCTACGCCGCCCTCGGCCGCGGCACCGGCTCCCCGCGCCGCACCCCCGTGCCGGTGCGCAGGTCCCGCAGGATGGCCGCCGAGGCCCGGTGACCGGAGTGCAGGGCACCCTGCACCGTGCCGGTGTCGCGGTGGTCGCCGCAGACGTACAGCCCGGCCAGCAGCCGCACCGAGCGCCTAAGACCGTTCGACGGCCGCATGACGGGCACCGCCTCCACCGTGCGGTGCACCGCGAGCGTCTCCCAGGCCCGCGTCGAGACCCCGTACAGTCGCGCCAGATGGTCCCGGGCCGCTCCGTCCACGTCCTCGGGCGGCGTGCCCAGCAGGGTGGAGGAGATCAGCGCCCGGCCGGCCGGCGCACGGGTCGGGTCGACCTGGCTGACCACCGCCGTGTGCGCCACCGGCCCGCCGCGCTCGGCGTCCAGGAGCAGGAAGGCACCGGTGTCCGGCGCCTGGGTGGTGGTGTGGTGGACCACCGTGACCTGGTGGAAGTCCGGTACGCGCAGCCCCGGCAGCAGCTCCGCGGCGGTCCGCGCGTCGGTGGCCAGCAGCACCGCCCGGCACCCGAACTCGCCGTGCTCGGCCGTGGTCACCGAGGTGGTGGAGACGGACGTGACCCGCACCCCGGTGTGCACCGTGCCCGGCGGCAGGGCGCGCGCCAGCAGCTCCGGGAGCACCTCCGCGCCGCCCTCCGGCACGCACAGCCGCCCGGTCGCCCAGGCGCGCAGGGCCAGGTCGGCGCACCGGCTGGACCCGGACAGCTCCGGATCGCAGAGCAGCGCGGCCAGCAGCGGGCGCAGGAAGCCGTCCACGGCGGACGCGGGGACGCCGCGCGCCGTCAGGGCCTCCGCGGCCGGCATCCCGGCACGGCCCAGCAGCCGTTCCACGGGTGCGGCGGCGATCCCGGCGAGCGCCGAGGCGAGACGGGCCCGGTCACCCGCGCCGACGAGCGGCCCGGACCCGGCGGGCGGGACGGGCGTGTGCCACCCCGGGCGCGGACGGAGCCGGCCCAGGCGGGGCCGACGGGCCCGCAGGCCGGTCATCCGGATCGCGGCCACCGCCCCGGCGCGCGTCCTCGCCACAGCCGCGGGCCGGGTGGGCTGCGCGGGGAAGACGGGCGGCGCGGGGGGCGCGACCGTGGCGAGCGCGCCCCCCAGCCCCGAGGCCGCAGCGGGAACCTTCCACCGGCCCCGGTCCACGGCCGCCGTCCCGCCGTCGGCGCCCTCGCGCTCCCCTTCGTGCGCCTCGCACGCCTCCCGCGCGCCCCCCAGGACTCCCTCGGGTCCGCCGGCGTGATGACGGCGGCCCGCGCCGTGCACCAGGACCCCCGGTGCGAAGGGGCGCAGCACCAGGCCGTCCAGACCGGGGGTGGTGCACAGTTCGGGATACGAGGTGAACAACAACTGACCGATCCGGTCCAGTCGGAAGCCGTCGACCTTCTCCGTCGACATCCTGCCGCCCACGAACGGGGCGGCCTCCAGGACTGCGGTGCTGACGCCTGCCGCGGTCAGCCGCAGAGCCGCCGACAGTCCGGCGACTCCGGCTCCCACGACGACGACATCCGCCTTCTGTACGGGCTGAAGCACGTGCCCCTCCTCGAGGTTGCGCGGCCGCTGGAGACGTGATGCCCCCAACTTCCTCCCGGAATACCCGAGTTCGGTCCCAATCGAGGTTAGGTCCGGCCGTTCTCGAGCGCGCTGTGCGCACGGACCGGGCACGGTGGCACGCCGGTGGCACGCGCACGCGTACGCGCGCCCCGTCCCGCACCGGCCCTCGGTCCCGCCCCGGCCCCCGGTTCCCGCTCCGGGGCTCAGTCCCTCAGCGCCGCCCGTACCGCCGACTCCACGTCGGGGCAGGAGAAGGAGAACCCGGACTCCAGCAGCCGCGCCGGAACCACCCGCGCGCTGCCCAGCACGTCCTGGCTCATCCCGCCCAGCACCGTCCGCAGCACCGGGGCGGGCACCGCGAACACCGCCGGCCGCCGCAGCACCTTCGCCATCGCGGCGGTCACCTCCCGGTTGGTCGCCGGGGCGGGGGCCGTGAGGTTGAACGGGCCCTCGAGACCGGGGGTGAGGAGCAGGTGCCGCAGGGCGTCGATCTCGTCCCGCAGCGCCACGAACGACCAGTACTGCCGGCCGTCGCCGAGCCGTCCGCCGAGTCCCGCCCTGAACAGGGGGAACAGCCGCCCCCAGGCGCCGCCCTGCCGGGCCACCACCAGCCCGGTGCGGGCCAGCACCGTCCGCACCCCCGCCGCACGGGCCGGCTCGGCGGCGGCCTCCCACTCCACGGTCAGCTCCGGCAGGAAACCGCGTCCGGGCGGGGCGCCCTCGTCCACGGCGCGGTCGCCGGTCTCGCCGTAGTAGCCGATCGCGCTGCCGTTGAGGAACACCTCGGGCGGGGTGTCCATCGCGGCGATCGCCCCCGCCAGCGCGGTCGTCCCCCGCACCCGGCTGTCGCGGATCTCCCGCTTGTAGGCCTCCGTCCAGCGCCGGTCGCCGACGCCCGCGCCCGCCAGGTTCACCACCGCGTCGCAGCCGGCGAGCGCGGCGGGGTCCAGCCGGCCGGAGCTCGGGTCCCAGCGGATCTCGTCCCCGCCCCGCGGCTCCCGCCGCACCAGACGCCGCACCCGGTGCCCGTCCGCCTCGAGGGACCTGGCCAGCGCGCCGCCGATCAGGCCCGATGCCCCCGCCACGGCGACGGTCCGGCCGCGTTCCGTCCCGCCCTGTCCGCCTGCTCCACTCGCTTCCATGGGGCCATCGTGCAGGACGGGAGGCGCCCTGAGCCGTAGTCACGCCGGGAACCGCTTTCCCGGGGCGGCGGGTGCCGCCGTAGCATGCGGCCATGTCAACCAGCGCTGACCGCGGTCCCCTGATCCGTCCCGCCCGCGCGGAGGACGACGAGGCGTTGTCCCGTCTGGACCGCGAGACCTGGTCCACCGTCCACGCCGTGACGCCCCCGCCCCCGCCCGGCCGCCCCTTCTTCGGCGAGCGGCAGCCGGTCGGCGACATCCTGGTGGGCGAGCTCCACGGCGAGGTCGTCGGTTACGTCCGGGTGAGCCCCTCCACCCCGCTGGAGGCCAACGCCCACGTGCAGCAGATCCAGGGCCTGGCCATCGCCGAGCGGGCCCGCGGCCTGGGACTCGGCAAGGCCCTGATGCGCGCCGCCGAGGACCTGGCCCGCCGCCGCGGCGCCCGTCGCCTCACCCTGCGCGTCCTCGGCCACAACGCCCGTGCCCGCGCCCTCTACTCCTCCCTCGGTTACGCGGTCGAGGGCATCCTCCCCGAGGAGATGCTGCTCGACGGCAAGTACGTCGACGACGTCCTGATGGGCCGCTTCCTGTGAGTCCGCGCCACTGCCGACGTCAACGGGTCGTGGACTTCGGGCACAGGTCGTCGGCCCCGCGGAGGGCGCTCGGGCGCCGAACGCCGCATGGCCCTGCCGGGGCGGCAGGGCCATGCGTACGCGTCCGTCGACGTGTCAGTGGGAGTTGTCGTGGGGTTCACGGCTTCCGGACTTGGCCAGTCCACGGCTGATCATGTAGCCGACGGTCAGGATCACGACGTAGAGCCATGCCTGATCCGCGCGGAAGTAGTCGAGGTGGCCGTCCTCGGAGCCCACGACCAGGGAGGCGATCAGGACCGCCACGACGGAGGCGAGATAGGCGAAGAACTCCGTCGTCTTCAGCGCCGGCTTCGTCTCGGTCGACAGTCGGCGGGGTCGGGCGGCGGCGGGGTCCACGCCCGCGTGGTGGGTCGGACCGCCGGCCGGGTTCACACTGCTCATGGGGTGTGCATCCTGTCTGTCGCGCAAAGTACCTGATGCACTTCACCGGGGAGCGCGTCGGAATCGATGCTGTCCCTCCCGCAGATACCCGGGCCCAGGCAGATAAACGGAGCATAAGAATCCGGCTGGCGGGCAGCGGTGGCCGCGCCCTCCCGTCGCGTCGACCGGGCCCCCACCGGGATCACCGGGCACCGCCACACCGGAGACGTGCCCCGGCCGCCGCGCCGAGGCCGGTTCACCCGCGCGGCCCTCACCGATCGCGTCGGTCCCGGGCGGCGCGGAGAGTGGACGCATGCGCGCCTCCCGTATATCCGCCGAGGTCGTGGCCCGTGTCCGGGAGCTGGTCCGGAGGCTGGGCCAGGGCCAGGGGTCCCGTGGGCCGAGGCGGCGCGGCGGGCGTGGCGGGAGGCGGGGGCGGCCGAGCGCCGAGGTGGTGGCGCCGCCGCTGATCGCCGTGATGGTGCTGCTGTTCGTGCTGGCGCTGCAGGGGCAGGGCGAGGACCGGGCGATGCCGCGCGGGCCCGCCGCACCCAGCGGGCCCCGGTACGGGGCGCCCCAGCCGAAGATCGTGCCGCGGTCGGCCTGGCTGAAACCGGGCGACGAGCGGCACGCCCGGGAGGCCGGACAGGACCGGAAGCGGGAGCGGACCAAGCCGCCGCCGAAGTACGACGACAAGGTGGTCGCCGTCTTCGTGCACCACACCGACTCGCCCAACGGCTACGACTGCGCCGACACCCCCGGCATCATCCGCGCCATCAGCGCCGACCAGACGGCCGGCCGGCACTGGGACGACATCGGCTACAACTTCCTGGTGGACCGCTGCGGGACCCTCTACGAGGGCCGGGCCGGCGGCTCCGGGCGGGCGGTGACCGGCGCGCACACGCAGGGGTTCAACCACCGCACGGTCGGCGTCGCCGCCATCGGCACCTTCACCCAGGGCGCCGAGGTGCCGGAGGCGATGACCGAGGCCATCGCGCGGCTCGCGGCCTGGAAGCTGGGGCTGTCCGACATCGACCCGCGGGGCGACGTGCGGCTGGTGTCCAGCAACGGGCAGAGCCGGTTCGACAAGGGCGAGACGGCGGAACTGCCGGCGATCGCGGGCCACGACGACGGTTACCGGACGACCTGCCCCGGGGCGGCGCTCAAGGCGCACCTGCCGCTGATCCGGGAGCGCGCCGCGCAGCTCCAGGGGCGGCAGTCATGAGGACGGCGGGCGGCGAGGCGGCCCGCGGGACCACGGCGGGCGGGACCACGGCGGGCAAGAAGGCGGCCCGCGGGGTAGCGGCCGGCGCGAGTGCCGCCCGCGTGCGGGGCGGCGCCCTCACGACGCCCGCGAGTGCCGCCCGCCTGCGGGGCAGCGCCCTCACGACGCCGCGGGGACGGCCCGCATGAGGACGGCCCTCGGCTTCAGCCCTCGTCCCCCTCGACGAAGCGGTCCCACAGGCGCGGGAACCGCTCCGCAAGGGCCTCGTCGTCCCCCAGGTCGAGCGGCTCGCCCTGGGGCCGCGGGGGCGGGGCGGACAGGCCGAGGTCGGGGGTGACCAGACCGGTCAGCTGCTCGTACGCCTCGTCCGCCGCGTAACCCAGCTCCTCGCCGTCGCCGTCGACCTCCTCGTCGAAGTCGTCGAGGAGGTCGGCGAGGGCGTCCGGGTCGTGCAGCGCGCCCTCGAACACCTCACGGCCCTGGCCGATGAGCCAGCAGCGGAACCGGTCGAAGGCGTCGTCGTCGGCGCCGTCCAGCAGGATCGAGGCGGCGCCCCACAGGTCCTGACGGTAGGCCCGGTCGTAGCGCGACTCGAAGTGGCGGGCGAAGTCGAGCACCGCCTCCGGGTCGAGCCGCACGAGCCGCTCCACCAGGAGGTCGGCCTGCTCCTCCGGATCGCCCTCGGCCTCCTCGCGGGCGCCGTCCACCAGTTGCCAGAACTCCGCTTCGTCCATCACGGAACCAGCATCGTCCCTGGAACCGCCGGTCGCACCCGGGCACGACGGAGGGGGACGGCGGAATCCCGCCGTCCCCCTCCGTCGTCACTCGGTCAACCCCTGACCGGCACCGGACCTTTACAGGCCGTACCGCTCGCGGGCCTCCTTGACGGCCGTGGCCTTGACCTCGCCGCGGCGGGCGAGCTGGGCCAGCGCGGCGACCACGATCGACTCGGCGTCGACGCCGAAGTGGCGGCGGGCCGCGTCACGGGTGTCGGAGAGGCCGAAGCCGTCCGCGCCCAGCGAGGACCAGTCCTGCTCCACCCACTGCGCGATCTGGTCCGGGACCTGGCGCATGTAGTCGGACACGGCGAGCACCGGGCCCTGGGCGCCGGCCAGCGCCTGGCGGAGATACGGCACCCGCTCCTCGCCGCGCAGCAGGGCCTCGTCGGCCTCCAGCGCGTCGCGGCGCAGCTCCGTCCAGGAGGTCGCGGACCACACGTCGGCGGCCACGCCCCAGTCCTCGGAGAGCATCCGCTGGGCCTTGAGCGCCCAGTGGATCGCCGTGCCGGAGCCCAGCAGCTGGATGCGCGGGGCGTTGGCCGCCGGGGAGAGGCCGGCGGACTCCGCCGTGTTGAAGCGGTACAGGCCCTTGACGATGCCCTCGTCGATCCCGCCGACGGCCGGCTTGGCCGGCTGCGGCAGCGGCTCGTTGTAGACCGTCAGGTAGTAGAAGACGTCCCTGTCCTCACCCGGCGCGGCCTCGCCGTACATCCGGCGCAGGCCCTCCTTGACGATGACCGCGACCTCGTAGGCGAAGGCGGGGTCGTACGTCAGGGCGGCCGGGTTGGTGGCCGCGATGACCGGGGAGTGGCCGTCGGCGTGCTGCAGGCCCTCACCGGTCAGGGTGGTGCGGCCGGCGGTGGCGCCGACGAGGAAGCCGCGGCCGAGCTGGTCGCCGAGCTGCCACATCTGGTCGGCCGTGCGCTGCCAGCCGAACATCGAGTAGAAGATGTAGAACGGGATCATCGCCTCGCCGTGCGTGGAGTACGCGGTCGCGGCGGCGATGAAGTCGGCCATCGAACCGGCCTCGGTGATCCCCTCGTTGAGGATCTGGCCGTTCTTGGCCTCCTTGTAGTACATCAGCTGGTCGCGGTCGACCGGCTCGTACGTCTGCCCCTTGGGGGAGTAGATGCCGAGCGACGGGAAGAGCGACTCCATGCCGAAGGTGCGCGCCTCGTCGGGGACGATCGGCACCCAGCGCCGGCCGGTCTCCTTGTCGCGGACCAGGTCCTTGACCAGGCGGACGAACGCCATCGTGGTGGCGACGTTCTGCGAGCCGGAACCCTTGTCGAAGGAGGTGAACGCCTTCTCCGCCGGGGCCGGCAGCGGGGCCAGCGGGTGGACGCGGCGGGCCGGAGCCGGACCGCCGAGCGCCGCGCGGCGCTCCTGCAGGTAGCGCACCTCGGCGGAGTCGGCGCCCGGGTGGCCGTAGGGGACGACGCCGTCGACGAAGTCGCTGTCCTTGATCGGCAGCTCGAGGCGGTCGCGCATCGCCTTGAACTCGTCGGTGGAGAGCTTCTTCATCTGGTGGTTGGCGTTCTTGGACGCGAAGCCCTCGCCGAGCGTGTGGCCCTTGACCGTCTGGGCCAGGATCACCGTCGGGGCGCCCTTGAACTCCACGGCGGCCTTGTAGGCGGCGTACACCTTGCGGGGCTCGTGGCCGCCGCGGGAGAAGTGGAAGACGTCGAGGATCTTGTCGTCGCTCAGCAGCTTCGCCATCTCGGCGAGCGCCGGGTCCTTGCCGAAGAAGTCCTCGCGGATGTAGGCGGCGTCCCGGGTCTGGTACGTCTGCACCTGGGCGTCCGGCACCTCGCGCAGCCGGCGGACCAGCGCGCCCGTGGTGTCGAGCTGGAGCAGCTCGTCCCAGGCGGAGCCCCACAGCGACTTCACGACGTTCCAGCCGGCGCCGCGGAACTGGGCCTCCAGCTCCTGCACGATCTTGAAGTTGGCGCGGACCGGGCCGTCGAGGCGCTGCAGGTTGCAGTTGATGACGAAGGTCAGGTTGTCCAGACCCTCGCGGGCCGCCAGCGCGAGTGCCGCCGTCGACTCCGGCTCGTCCATCTCGCCGTCGCCGAGGAACGCCCACACGTGCGAGGCGGAGACGTCCTTGATCCCGCGGTTGGTCAGGTAGCGGTTGAACCGCGCCTGGTAGATCGCGGAGAGCGGGCCCAGGCCCATGGAGACGGTGGGGAACTCCCACAGCCAGGGCAGACGGCGCGGGTGCGGGTAGGAGGGCAGGCCCTCGCCGCCGGACTCACGCCGGAAGTTGTCCAGGTGCGCCTCGGTGAGGCGGCCGTCCAGGAACGCACGGGCGTAGACGCCGGGGGAGGCGTGGCCCTGTACGTAGATCTGGTCGCCGGAGCCGGGAGCCTCGGGGGACTCCTTGCCCTTGAAGAAGTGGTTGAAGCCGGTCTCGTAGAGCCAGGCCGCGGAGGCGAAGGTGGCGATGTGGCCGCCGACGCCGTACTTGCTGCCGCGGGTCACCATGGCGGCCGCGTTCCAGCGGTTCCAGGCCGTGATCCGGGCCTCCATCTCCGGGTCGCCGGGAACCTCGGGCTCCGCGGCGGTCGGGATGGTGTTGATGTAGTCGGTCTCGAGGAGCTTGGGCAGCGAGACCCCGGCCCCCTCTGCGCGCTCCAGGGTGCGGCGCATCAGGTACGCGGCACGGTGCGGGCCGGCCGCCTCGGCGACCGCGTCCAGGGAGGCCTGCCACTCGGCGGTCTCCTCGCGGTCACGGTCCGGGAGCTGGTCCAGCGCGCTAGGGGCGATGGCGTGGGGGTCGGTCATGTCGCCGCCTTCCTCAGTCGAAGGGGTGCGGTGCGCGCGGGTGCGCGCGGATGCGGGGTGCCCTTGGGTCTTTGGCAGGACAGGGCAGGGTGGAACCTCGGGTAAGAGGCCCGCGGCGACTGTAACCCCCTGATCGATGATCGATCAAAGGGATGAGCGGTAAAACTTGCCGAACCGGCGAAAGTCGGCACGCAGTGCCACGACATTGGCAGGGTCCACGACACCCGGTGCCGTGGAATCGCAGGTCAGAAGGGGTGGAGAACCGCTCGAATGGGGAGTGGGGTGCTCAGGCGGCGGCGTCCGGGCGGGGTGCGCAGCCCAGGACGTGGGCCTTCACGAGGTCGGCGATCCGGGGGTCGCGGCGGCGGAAGGCGGCCACCAGCTCCTCGTGCTCCTCCGCGAAGGACTGCTGCACGGTCCCCAGCCAGCGGATCGACAGGGCCGTGAACACCTCGATGCCCAGCCCCTCCCAGGTGTGCAGCAGGACCGAGTTGCCGGCCGCCCGCACCATCTCGCGGTGGAAGGCCACCGTGTGCCGCACCTGGCCCGCCGCGTCGGCCAGCCGGTCGGCCTCGTGCAGGGCCGCCACGTGCGGCTCCAGGACCGAGCAGTCGTCCCCGAGGCGCTCCGCCGCCAGTTCGGCCGCGATGGCCTCCAGGCCGGCCCGCACCGGGTAGCTCTCCTCCAGGTCGGCGGCCGTCAGGCTCCGCACCCGCACGCCCTTGTTGGGGGCGGACTCGATCAGCCGCAGCGACTCCAGCTCCCGCAGGGCCTCGCGGACCGGGGTCTGGCTGACCTCCAGCTCGGTGGCGATCCGCCGCTCCACGATGCGCTCGCCCGGCTTCCAGCGGCCGCTGACGATTCCCTCCACGATGTGCTCGCGGATCTGTTCGCGCAGCGAGTGGATGACGGGCGCGGTCATGGGGGCTCCTTCGGGCAGGGGCGACCTGCGGCCAGGGCCCCCGGGGGCGTGAGACGCTTAGACAATACGGCTGCGGAGCGTGTCTGCCGAGGCACATCCGGGCGCTGAGACGCAGGTGAGACGAGGCTTACACCACGCGACGGGCGCTGTGGCGAGGATCCCCCGGCCGCCCGGGAGCCCCCTTGACCCGCCTTTGACGTGCGCTTCACCCGGGCTTCACGCGACGGCGCCCCCGCCCGGAATCCCGGGCGGGGGCGCCGTCAGGCACGGGGCGTGGTCACAGGCCGAGCTCGACCTCGAACTCGCCGGCCTCCAGGATCGCCTTGACCGCGGTCAGGTAGCGGGCGGCGTCGGCGCCGTCCACCAGACGGTGGTCGTAGGAGAGCGTCAGGTAGGTCATGTCGCGGACCGCGATGACCGGACCGTCCTCGGTCTCGATGACGGCCGGACGCTTCACCGTGGCGCCGATGCCCAGGATGGCGACCTGGTTCGGCGGAACGATGATCGTGTCGAACAGCGCACCGCGCGAACCGGTGTTGCTGATCGAGAAGGTGCCGCCGGCCAGCTCGTCCGGGGTGATCTTGTTGGCGCGGACCTTGCCCGCCAGCTCCGCCGTGGCCTTGGCGATGCCGGCCAGGTTGAGGTCGCCGGCGTTCTTGATGACCGGGGTCATCAGGCCCTTCTCGGCGTCCACCGCGATCCCGATGTTCTCGGAGTCGAAGTAGGTGATCGTGCCCTCGGCCTCGTTGATCCGGGCGTTGATGACCGGGTGGGCCTTCAGCGCCTGGGCCGCCGCCTTCACGAAGAACGGCATCGGGGAGAGCTTGACGCCCTCACGGGCCAGGAAGGCGTCCTTGGCCTGGTTGCGCAGGCGCATCAGGCGGGTGACGTCGACCTCGACCACCGAGGAGAGCTGGGCCTGCTCGCGCAGCGCCTTGACCATGTTGTCGCCGATGACCTTGCGGATCCGCGGCATCTTCACGGTCTGACCGCGCAGCGGGGACGCCTCGAGGGCCGGGGCCTTCTTGGCGGCCGGCGCGGCCGGGGCGGCGGCGGCCGGAGCCTGCGCCGCGGCCTTGGCGGCCTCGGCGGCGGCCAGGACGTCCTGCTTGCGGATGCGGCCGCCGACGCCGGTGCCCTTGACGGAGCCCAGGTCGACGCCGTTCTCGGAGGCGAGCTTGCGCACCAGCGGGGTCACGTAGGCGTCGCTCGCACCGGTGCCGGAGGGCGCGGCCGGGGCCTGCGCGGCGGGGGCCGGAGCGGCCGGAGCCGGGGCCGGAGCCTGAGCCGGGGCGGCCGGGGCCGGAGCCTGAGCGGCCGGGGCCGGCGCGGGGGCGGCGGCCGCGGGAGCCGGGGTGGGCTCCGGGGCCGGGGCCGGGGCGGGAGCCGGGGTGGGCTCCGGAGCCGGGGCCGGGGCGGCCGGGGCCTCGGGAGCGGCGGCGGCCGGGGCCGAGCCCGGGGTGCCGATGACGGCCAGCTTGGCGCCGACCTCGGCCGTCTCGTCCTCGTTCACCACGATCTCGAGCAGCGTGCCGGAGGCGGGCGCCGGGATCTCGGTGTCGACCTTGTCGGTGGAGACCTCGAGCAGCGGCTCGTCGGCCTCGACGGACTCGCCGACCTGCTTCAGCCAGCGGGTGACGGTGCCCTCGGTGACGGACTCGCCGAGCGCCGGGAGCACCACGTCGGTGCCCTCGGCGGAGCCGCCGCCGGCCGCCGCCTCGGCGGTCGGGGCGGGGGCCGGCTCGGCCTGGTCCGGGGAGGGGGTGGTCTCCGGGGCCTGGACCGGCTCGGCGGCCGGCGCGGCCTCCTGGGCCGGGGCGGCCTGCTCGGCCGGGGCGCCGGAGCCGTCGTCGATCAGGGCCAGCTCGGCGCCCACCTCGACGGTCTCGTCCTCGGCCACCTTGATGGAGGACAGGACGCCGGACGCGGGCGAGGGGATCTCGGTGTCGACCTTGTCGGTCGAGACCTCGAGCAGCGGCTCGTCGGCCTCGACCCGCTCACCCTCGGCCTTCAGCCAACGGGTGACGGTGCCCTCGGTGACGCTCTCGCCGAGCGCCGGAAGGGTTACGGAAACCGCCATGGTTTCGGTTGCTCCTAACGAAAGTACGGAAGTCTGTTCGCGGTCGTCCGGCGGTGATCAGTCGTGAGCGTGCAGCGGCTTGCCGGCCAGCGCGAGGTGGGCCTCGCCCAGCGCCTCGTTCTGCGTCGGGTGCGCGTGGATGAGCTGCGCGACCTCGGCCGGCAGCGCCTCCCAGTTGTAGATCAGCTGGGCCTCGCCGACCTGCTCGCCCATGCGGTCGCCCACCATGTGGACGCCGACCACGGCGCCGTCCTTCACCTGGACGAGCTTGATCTCGCCCGCGGTCTTGAGGATCTTGCTCCTGCCGTTGCCCGCCAGGTTGTACTTGAGGGTGACGACCTTGTCCGCGCCGTAGATCTCCTTGGCCTTGGCCTCGGTGATGCCGACGGAGGCGACCTCCGGGTGGCAGTACGTGACGCGCGGCACACCGTCGTAGTCGATCGGGACGGCCTTGAGGCCGGCCAGACGCTCGGCCACCAGGATGCCCTCGGCGAAGCCGACGTGCGCGAGCTGGAGGGTGGGCACCAGGTCGCCGACCGCGGAGATGGTCGGGACGTTGGTGCGCATGTACTCGTCGACCAGGACGTAGCCGCGGTCCATCGCGACGCCCTGCTCCTCGTAGCCCAGGCCCTGCGAGACCGGGCCACGGCCGACGGCGACGAGGAGGACCTCGGCCTCGAACTCCTTGCCGTCCGCCAGGGTGACCTTGACGCCGTTCTGGGTGTACTCCGCCTTCTGGAAGAAGGTGCCCAGGTTGAACTTGATGCCGCGCTTGCGGAAGGCGCGCTCGAGCAGCTTGGAGCTGTTCTCGTCCTCGACCGGCACGAGGTGCTTCATGCCCTCGATGATCGTGACCTCGGAGCCGAACGACTTCCAGGCCGAGGCGAACTCGACGCCGATGACGCCGCCGCCCAGGATGATCGCGGACTGCGGGACGCGGTCCAGGACCAGCGCGTGGTCCGAGGAGATGATCCGGTTGCCGTCGATCTCCAGGCCCGGCAGCGACTTCGGCACGGAGCCGGTCGCCAGCAGGACGTGGCGGCCCTGGATCCGCTGCCCGTTCACGTCGACCGAGGTCGGGGAGGAGAGACGGCCCTCGCCCTCGATGTAGGTCACCTTGCGGGAGGCGACCAGGCCCTGCAGACCCTTGTACAGGCCCGAGATGACCTCGTCCTTGTACTTCATGACGGCCGGGACGTCGATGCCCTCGAAGGTCGCCTTGACACCGAACTGCTCGCTCTCACGCGCCTGGTCGGCGATCTCGCCGGCGTGCAGGAGAGCCTTGGTCGGGATGCAACCCTTGTGCAGGCAGGTGCCGCCGACCTTGTCCTTCTCGATCAGGGCGACGTCAAGGCCCAGCTGAGCCCCGCGCAGCGCCGCGGCGTACCCGCCGCTACCGCCGCCGAGGATCACTAGGTCGAAAACGGTGCTGGCGTCGTTCGCCACGTCACGTCCTCCATGCATGTGCGCCACGCCGGTCTCGTCCGACCGGTCGGCGGCTGGTCACGGCCGCTCTAAGTGCTTCGGCCCGGGTGGGGCCCTGTCCTGCCAAGGGTCCATCTTTGCACTTGTCGGAGCCCAACCGGACGCGGGGCCGTGTTGTGAGACGCGGCACAGTCCCCGGCGAGGCGGGTTCCGCATACCCCGCCACCGGACGCCCAAGGGGGTGGGGAGGGGTCCCGCGCCGCGGAACCCCTCCCCACCCCCGGTGGGTCGCGCCGGTCAGACCAGGTCGCCCGCGGCGGCCCGCTCGGCCAGACGGACCAGCGTGCGCACGGCGCTGCCGGTGCCGCCCTTCGGCGTGTAGCCGAACGGCTTGCCCTCGTTGAAGGCCGGGCCGGCGATGTCCAGGTGCGCCCAGGCGATGTCCTCGCCCACGAACTCGCGCAGGAACAGACCGGCCACCAGGCCGCCGCCCATCCGCTCGCCCATGTTGGCGATGTCGGCCGTGGCCGAGTCCATGCCGGCGCGCAGGTGCTCCGGCAGCGGCATCTGCCAGGCGTCCTCGCCGCTCTCCTCGGCCGCCTCGTGCACCAGGGCGCGGAAGGCGTCGTCGTTGGCCATGACGCCGAAGGTCCGCGACCCCAGGGCGACCATCATCGCGCCGGTCAGCGTCGCCACGTCGACGATCGCGTCCGGCTTCTCCAGCGAGGCGGCCCACAGGCCGTCGGCCAGGACCAGACGGCCCTCGGCGTCGGTGTTGAGGACCTCGACGGTCTTGCCGCTGTACATCCGCAGCACGTCACCCGGACGGGTGGCGGAACCGGACGGCATGTTCTCCGCCAGGCAGAGCCAGCCGGTCACGTTCGCCTCGATGCCCAGGCGCGCCGCCGTCACCACCGCGGAGAGGACCGCGGCGGCGCCGGACATGTCGCACTTCATGGTCTCGTTGTGACCGGCCGGCTTCAGGGAGATGCCGCCCGAGTCGTAGGTGATGCCCTTGCCGACGAAGGCCAGGTGCGTCTTCGCCTTCGACGAGGTGTACGACAGCTTCACCAGCCGCGGCGGACGGGACGAGCCGCCGCCCACGCCGAGGAGGCCGCCGTAGCCGCCCTTGGTGAGCGCCTTCTCGTCCAGCACCGTCACCTTGAGGCCGTGCTCCTTGGCGGCCTTCTGCGCGATCTCCGCGAAGGTGGCGGGGAACAGGTCGTTCGGCGGCATGTTGATCAGGTCGCGGGCGTGGTTCATCTCCTCGGCCACCGCGACGCCGCGCTCCACGGCCGCCTTGAAGGCGCGGTCGCGCGGCTTGCCGCCGAGCAGCACCGCCTCGCCCAGCGGGCCCTTCTTCGCGGCCTTGGAACCCTTGCCGCCCTTGGCGTCCTTGCCGGACTCCTTGTAGGCGTCGTACGTGTACGCGCCCAGCAGCACGCCCTCGGCGACCGCGCCGGCCGCCTCCGCGTCCTCCAGCGGGAGCGCGAACGCGGCCTTGGCCACGCCGGTCAGCGCACGGGCGGCCGCACCGGCGGCCCGGCGCAGCGCCTCGGCGCCCCAGGCCTCGTCCTTCTCCGGCTGCGCGCCCAGGCCGACGGCCACCACCAGCGGGGCCTTGAAGCCGGACGGGGCGGGCAGCTTGGTCACCTCGCCCTCGGCGCCCGAGGCGCCCAGGGTCTCCAGCAGGCCGGCCAGCGAACCGTCGTACGCCTCGGCGACGGCCTCGGCGCCCGCGGTCACGACAGGGCCGCCGTCCGGCTGCGCGCCCTTGGCGACACCGACGACGATCGCGTCGGCGCGCAGGCCGGCGACGGCGGCGGTGCTGAGAGAAAGATCAGTCACGGTGGTGATGTCTCGCTTCCGTTGAGAGTGGTGTGCGTCCGCAGGGCCGAGAGGATGGGCTCGGCCGGGCCCTGGGCTTCTGGGAGGAGCCTACGCGCGGGCCCGCGCCCGGGTCAGCCCAGGCACGGTCACCCCACGCACAGCACCAGCAGCGAGACGGTCGCCGCGGTCTCCGCCAGCGCGCCCAGCACGTCTCCCGTTACCCCTCCGAAGCGGCGTACACAGCGCCGCAGCAGCAACTCGGCCGCCAGACACCCCAGCAGCACCGCCGCCGCGGCGCCCAGCGCCGCGCCCGCGCCGTCCAGCAGCGCCCCGGCGGCGGCCGCGGCGAGGGTGACCGCGACGGCGACCGCGGCGGCCGCCGCCCGGGGCACCGTCCCGGCGACCACCGCGCCCAGCCCCTCCGGCCGGGCCGCGGGCACCCCCGCCCTGGCGCCCAGGGTCAGCGCCAGGCGCGCGGTCACGGCGGACAGCAGCGCGGCGAGCGCGCCCGGCGCGGGGGAGCGGCCGAAGGCCTCGGCCAGCGCCGCGACCTGCGCGGCCAGCGCCAGCAGCAGGGTGACCACCCCGAACGGGCCGATGTCGGAGCGCTTCATGACGCGCAGCGCCTCGTCGGCGGGTTTGGCGCTGCCCAGGCCGTCGGCGGTGTCGGCGAGGCCGTCCAGGTGCAGCGCCCGGGTCAGCACCGCGGGAACGGCGACGGCCACGACGGCGGCGAGCGGCGGGGCGAACCCGGCGGCGAGAGCGGCCACGCCGGCCAGGGCCGCCGCGGCTCCGACCGCCAGCCCGGCGAGCGGGGCGCAGAGCATGCCGTGACGGGCCGCCGTCCGGTCCCAGCGGCGCACCCGCACCGGCAGCGTGGTGAGGGTGCCCAGGGCGAACCGCGGTCCGTCGAGGACGCCGGGGCGGCCGGCGAGGCGTGAGGGGGTGGGGTCGGACATGCGGCGTGACGCTACCGGCCCCGCGCCCGCGGTCACCCGGCGGGGCGGGGACCGCGTCCCGGCCGGCGAACCGGGCCGGCCGGGAACCGGGGTCCCGGGCGGGGAGCGCGTCTCAGCCGGGGATGAGGCCCTCGTCGGTGAGGAGGGCGCGGACCTCGTCCAGGGTGGCGTCCGGGGCCGGGAGGATCAGCTCGGACGGCTCCAGGGAGTCGTCCGGCAGCGGTTCCCCCAGCTCGCGGACCTTGTCCAGCAGGGCCCGCAGCGTCCGGCGGAAGCCGGGGCCGTCGCCCTGCTCCATCTCCGACGACAGTTCGTCGTCCAGCGCGGAGAGTTCGGCCAGATGGCTGTCGGACAGCCGGACCTGACCCTCACCCATGATCCGAACGATCATCCCGGGCCTCCCTGAAAGCGGTCGGGGCTACTGCTCCTTGTGGAACCGAGGGGTGTCCTGCGGCTGCTCCTGCGTCCGGCCGCCGCCCTCGATGGCCTGCTGCTGCTCGGCGGGACCCGACAGCTCGGCCTTCATCCGCTGCAGCTCCAGCTCCACATCCGTACCACCGGAGAGCCGGTCCAGCTCGGCCTGGATGTCGTCCTTGGCGAGCCCGGACGGGTCCTCGAGCGCGCCCGAGGCGAGCAGCTCGTCGATCGCGCCGGCCCGCGCCTGCAGCTGCGCGGTCTTGTCCTCGGCGCGCTGGATGGCCAGGCCGACGTCGCCCATCTCCTCGGAGATGCCGCTGAACGCCTCGCCGATCCGGGTCTGCGCCTGGGCCGCCGTGTAGGTGGCCTTGATGGTCTCCTTCCTGGTGCGGAAGGCGTCCACCTTCGCCTGCAGCCGCTGGGCCGCAAGAGTGAGCTTCTCCTCCTCGCCCTGCAGGGTGCTGTGCTGCGTCTCCAGGTCCGTCACCTGCTGCTGCAGCGCGGCACGCCGGGTCAGCGCCTCGCGGGCCAGGTCCTCACGGCCCAGCGCCAGCGCCTTGCGGCCCTGCTCCTCCAGCTTTCCGGACTGCGAGCGCAGCTGGTTCAGCTGGAGCTCCAGACGCTTGCGGGAGGTCGCCACGTCGGCGACCCCGCGCCGCACCTTCTGCAGCAGCTCGAGCTGCTTCTGGTACGAGTAGTCGAGGGTCTCGCGAGGGTCCTCGGCCCGGTCCAGGGCCTTGTTCGCCTTCGCGCGGAAGATCATCCCCATACGCTTCATGACACCGCTCATGGGCTTCGCGCGCCCCCTTCTGACGACTTCCAGCTCCAGCTACTGCCGACACAACCCACGGTAAGGGCTGTCTCTCCATTACCGCACTGTCCGGCGGGCGATCCGGTCCTCCGCGAGGACGACCACGGACACGTCCGGTCCGGCCCAGGGAGGAGATCGTCCCCCCGGGTGTCAGGACGCGGGCCGTTGCGGGATCGTTCCCACCGGGGCGGTGGTCCATGCCTGGCGCCACCCCGTACCCTTGGGTTTTGTGTTCCGAAGCCGTGCCAACGCCGAGAAGGCCAAGGACGCCGCGCAGTCGCCGGTGAGCCAGGCCAAGCAGCCCCGTGACCCGCAGGCCCCGAAGGGCAGGCCGACTCCCAAGCGGAGTGCGGCCCAGTCCCAGCGCCGCAGCGTCGCCAACACGCCGACCAACCGCAAGGAGGCGGCGAAGCGGCAGCGCGAGGAGCGCCGGTCCGCCATGGAGCGCCAGCGCCAGGCACTCGCCTCCGGCGACGAGCGGTACCTGCCGGTGCGCGACAAGGGCCCGGTGCGGCGTTTCGCCCGGGACTACATCGACTCCCGCTGGTGCGTGGCCGAGTTCTTCCTGCCGATGGCCGTGATCATCCTGGTCCTGACGATCATCAGGAACCAGCAGGTCCAGTACATCGGCATGCTGCTCTGGCTGGCGGTCATCGTGATGATCGTCCTGGACTCGCTGGTGACCGGCCTGCGCCTGCGCAAGCGGCTCGCCGAGAAGTTCCCGGACCAGAACCGGCGCGGCGCCGTCGCCTACGCGCTGATGCGCTCGCTGCAGATGCGCCGGCTCCGGCTGCCCAAGCCCCAGGTCAAGCGCGGGGAGCGGCCCTGACCACCACCGGCTCCGACCGCGGCTCCGACCGGGTGCCCCGACAGGCGGCGCCCTTCGACTCCGACGCGGCCCGCGCCTGGCTGGGCAAGCTGGGCGGGCTGCGTGACGTCGTCCGCCAGGAACTGGTGGCGCGTCAGCTCGACGAACAGATCATCGGTCACTTCCCGGTCGGGAAGCGGCTGCGCGTGCTGGACGTCGGCATGGGCCAGGGCACCCAGGCGCTGCGGCTCGCCCGCGCCGGGCACCAGGTCACCGGCGTCGAGCGCGACCCCCTCATGATCGAGGCCGCGCGCCGGGCCCTGGAGGACGAACCCGCCGGGATCCGCGAACGTGTCCGGCTGGTGGAGGGCGACGGTCAGGAGACCGGCGTCCACTTCCTGCCGGGCGCCTTCGACATCGTGCTCTGCCACGGCGTGCTGATGTACGTCGAGGACCCGGACGCGCTGCTCGCGGGCCTGGGCCGGATGCTGGCCCCCGGCGGACTGCTGTCACTGCTGGTGCGCAACGGCGACGCCCTCGCCATGCGGCCGGGCCTGGCCGGGGACTGGGCCGGCGCGGTCGCCGCCTTCGACAGCGTGGACTACCGCAACCGGCTCGGCGTGAACGCCCGCGCCGACCGGCTCGACGCGCTCACCGAGTCGCTGGCCGGCATCGGCGCGCCACTGCGGGCCTGGTACGGGGTCCGCGTCTTCACCGACCTCGCGCCCGACGGCACCACCGTGCCCCCCGACCTCGAGGACCTCCTCGCCGCCGAGGAGCGCGCCGGCCGCACCGACCCCTACCGCCAGGTCGCCGCCCTGCTCCACCTCTGCGGCTCCCGGGGTCTCCCGGCGGCCTGAACCCCGGCAGCGGGCCCGTTCGGGGGTACAGGACGGGCCGCGGCCGGCCGGGGCGACGAGACTCGTCGGCATGGACGCATCCCCCACGCGCCGCGCCGGGACCGCACTCGCCTGCCTGCTCGCCCTCGCCGTCCTGCCCGCCTGCCAGGCGGCCGTCCCGCACACCGCACCGGGCCGCGGCCAGCAGGCGCGCGCCCCGCACGCGCCGGGGGACCTGGAGAAGGGCTACATCCGGGTCGTCCGCGACGTCCTGCCCTCCGTCGTCCAGGTGCAGGCCGCCGGCGACCTCGGCTCCGGCATCGTCTACGACGACCAGGGGCACATCGTCACCAACGCGCACGTCGTCGGGGACGAACAGCGGTTCCGGGTGACCACCGCCCAGGCCGGCGCGCCGCTGACCGCGCGGCTGGTGTCGTCCTTCCCCGAGCAGGACCTCGCGGTGATCAAGCTGGAACGGATGCCCGAGGGGCTGCGTCCCGCGAAGTTCGGCGACTCCTCCGAGGTGCAGGTCGGGCAGATCGTGCTGGCGATGGGCTCGCCGCTGGGCCTGTCCTCCAGCGTGACCCAGGGGATCGTCTCCGCCACCGGACGGACCGTCAGCGAGACCCCGGACGGCGGCGGCACCGGCGCGACCATCCCCAACATGATCCAGACCTCCGCCGCGATCAACCCCGGCAACAGCGGGGGAGCGCTGGTCGACCTGGACGGGGAGGTCATCGGCATCCCCACCCTCGCCGCCTCCGACCCGAGCCTCGGCGGCGACGCGGCGGCCGGCATCGGCTTCGCCATCCCGGCGTCCATGGTGCGCACGGTGGCCGACCAGATCATCGAGCAGGGGCGGGTCACCCACACGGGGCGGGCCGCGCTCGGCATCGTCGGCCGCACCGTGGTCGACGGGAACAACCGGGCCACCGGCGTCGCCATCGTCGAGGTGACCCGCGACGGGGCCGCGGCCGATGCCGGGCTGCGGGCCGGGGACGTCATCACCCGGCTGGGCAGCCGTCAGATCACCACCATCACCTCGCTCACCGAGACGCTGGCCACCATGCAGCCGGGCGACGAGGTGACCGTCGCCTACCGGCGGGACGGCGACGACCGCACGGCGCGGGTGACGCTGGGGGAGCACTGACGCTCCGGAGGGAGAGAGGCAGGGGGAGGGGGAGCGGCGGGAGCGGCCGTGGCCGCCCCCGGCCGTCCTGCCGGGCCGTCAGGCGCCCGCGTTCTCCGTGCTCGCGGCGTTCCCGCCGTCCGCCGCGTCCCCGGCCTCCTCGGCGCGCAGGCTCATCGGGCCGTAGATCTCCGCCTCGTCCTCGAAGAGCCGCACCTGCTCGGCGCCGCCCTCCAGCAGGTCCCGCCAGTGCTCGCCCAGCCAGGACTCCGCGTCGCCCTGGGTGGTGAACTCCTCCGGCTCCACCGCGGGGTCGACCTCGGTGCCGTCGGCCTTCTCGAACCGCCAAATCCATGCCACCACGTGCGCCTCCAGGGGTGCGGGTCCGTCGTGTGATGCCGTCGTCAGGAGCTTAGGGGGTGTCCAGGTCCTGATCGTTCCCGGCCGCGGGGCTCCTGCAACATCAGCCCCGTCACCGGGCGCGCCCGCACCCGGCGGAGGACGCCGCGCCGCCGAACAGACGGTGTGCGGGCGCGCGGTACGCGCGGCGGACGGGACAATCGGTACGTGGACGTCACTCTGCTCGGCACCGGAGCCCCCAGCGGGCTGCCCCGCCCCGGCTGCCCCTGCGCCGCCTGCGCCGTCGCCCTCGGCCCGGACGCCCGGGCCGCGACCTCGGTGCTCGTGGACGGCACCCTGCTGCTCGACCTGATCCCCGGGGCGGCCTTCGCCGCCGCCCGTTCGGGGCATTCGCTGAACGGGGTGCGGCAGGTGCTGCTCACCCACCCGCACGACGGCCCCGCCGTCGAGGTGCCGCCGGGGCTTCCGCAGCCCGGCCGGGTGCCGGACGGGCGGGAGCTCGCACTGCTCACCGGGCACCGGGTGCGGGCGCTGGCCATGGACGCCCCGGGCACCGGCTACGCGGTGACCGGGCCCGACGGGCACCGGCTCCTGTACCTGCCGCCGGGGTGCGCGCCGGCCGGGCTGGAGGAGACCGCCGAGCCGTACGAGACGGTGCTGGCCGACGTGGTCGGCCGCCCGGACGCGCTGGCCCGCCTGAGGGCGGCGGGCGCGGTCGGCCCCACCACGGACGTGATCGCGGTGCACGTCGACCACGACGTGCCGCCCGGTCCCGAACTGCGGCGCCGGCTGGCCGCGGCGGGGGCGAGGGCGGTGCCGGACGGGGAGACGCTGACGGTGGGGACGTACGGGAGCGTGCCGGACGTGCCGCGGCGCACGCTGGTGCTGGGCGGCGCGCGGTCCGGCAAGTCGGTCGAGGCGGAGCGGCGGCTCGAGGCGTTCCCCGAGGTGGTGTACGTGGCCACCGGCGGGACGCGGGGCGGCGACTCCGAGTGGGCGGAGCGGGTCCGGCTGCACCGGGACCGGCGGCCGGCGTCCTGGCGGACGCTGGAGACCTGCGACCTCGGTCCGCTGCTCGAGGACCACGACGGGCCGCCGCTGCTGATCGACTGTCTGGCGCTGTGGCTGACCGACGCGATGGACGCGGTCGGGGCGTGGGACGACGCCGAATGGGCGGGCGGCGGCCAGCGGGAGCTGCGGGCGCGGGTGACCGGGCTGGCGGAGGCGCTGCGGGCGACGCGGCGGACGGTGGTGACGGTCTCCAACGAGGTCGGCTCCGGGATTGTGCCGGCGACGGCGTCGGGGCGGCGGTACCGCGACGAGCTGGGGCGGCTGAACGCGGCGGTCGCCGCGGAGTGCGAACACGTCCTCCTGGTCGTGGCCGGCCAGCCCCTCCCGCTCCGCGGCGCCTTCTAGGGCCCGCCGGGGCGGGCAGGACCTCCCGCGTCACCCCGGGAGGCGGGCGCGCCCGGGCAGGCAGGGCCTTCCGCGTCAGCCCGGGAGGTGGGCGAGGAGGGGGTGCCAGGGGGTGGGGCGGCGGAGCGGGTGGTAGCCGGTGGCGGTCAGGGCGGTGGGAGCCTCGGGGGAGGGGTCGACCAGGAGGTGGCCACCGGGGCGGAGGAGCGGCCGGAGGGCGCGGAGTGCGGCCGGCCGGGGGCGCGCCCCACGAAAGCTGACCACGTCGTAACGACCCTTCAGGCGGAGGAGTACGTCGGTGTCCCCCGGCGCCCCCCGGTGCGCCTCCTCCACCCGCCCCGCCCGCCACGCCGCCTCCACCCGCGCCCCGACGTCCAGCCCGTCGAACGAGGTGTACGGGAACCAGGCCCGCGCCGCCTCGCAGAAGCGCCCGTACCCGCAGCCGACGTCCAGCCAGCTCTCCGGCTCCGGCGCGACCGCGAGCACCGCCCGCGCGGCGAGGCGGTACCGCAGCCGCTCGAGGGGCCCCGGCGGCCGGTCGCCGGGGGCCTGACCGGGCAGTGCCTCGCCCCGGCCGCCCGGCCCCACCGGTTCCTGCGACTGCGGTGCGGCGACCTCGGCCACGGCGGCTCCTCACCTCGGCGACGACGGTAGGAAGGACGGGGAACACCACGGGGGATCCCCCAGAACGAAAACGGGCAAACCGGAACGTAGGGCGTCCCGCTCCCGGGTGCAACGACGCCGCCCCGACGGGCCGGTACTGTTCCGCCAATGAGCTCGCTTAATCTCGACGACTTCACCGACCGGATCCAGCGTCCCCACGGCAGCGTGCGCCGTGACGCGGAGGCGCGCCGGGAGCGGCTGGCCGTTCCGGCCGGGTCGCTGGGACGTCTGGACGAACTGGGGGAGTGGCTCGCGGCCGCCCAGCACGCGGTGCCCGTGCGCCCCCTGGACCGGCCCAAGGTCGTGCTGTTCGCCGCCGACCACGGCGTGGCCGCGCTCGACGTGTCCGGGCGCCCGGCCGGCACCGCCTCCTGGCTGGTGCGCGACGTCCTGGAGGGCGTGAGCCCCGTCGCCGTCCTCGCCCGCCGCCAGGGCGTCCCGGTGCGGATCGTGGACATGGGCCTGGACTGCGAACCGGAGGCGCTGCCCGCCGAGGTGACCGCCCGTCGGGTGCGCGGTGGCAGCGGCCGGATCGACATCGAGGACGCGCTCACCGCGGAAGAGGCCGAGACGGCGTTCCGCGCGGGGATGGAGATCGCCGACGAGGAGGCCGACGCCGGCACCGACGTGGTCGTCCTGGGCGACCTCAGCGTCGGCGGCACGACGCCCGCCGCCGTCCTGGTCGCGGCGCTCTGCGGCACCGACGCCTCGGTGGTCACCGGGCGCGGCGGCGCCGGCATCGACGACCTGGCGTGGATGCGCAAGTGCGCCGCGATCCGCGACTCGCTGCGCCGGGCGCGTCCGGTGCTCGGCGACCAGCTGAAGCTGCTGGCCGCGGTGGGCGGGGCCGACCTGGCCGCGATGACCGGCTTCCTGCTGCAGTGCGCGGTCCGCCGCACCCCGGTGATCCTGGACGGAGTGGTGTCGGCCGCCGCCGCGCTGGTCGCCCAGCGGGCCGCCTTCCGCGCCCCCGACTGGTGGCTGGCCGGCCACAGCAGCGGCGAGCCGGCCCAGGCGAAGGCGCTGGACCGGATGGCGCTCGAGCCGCTGCTGGACCACGGCGTGACGGTCGGTGAGGGCGTGGGCGCGCTGCTGGCGCTCCCGCTGGTGAGGGCCGCCGCCGCGTTCGCCGCCGACCTGCCGGAGATCGGCGAGTCGCCCGCCCCCGCGAAGCCGGCGGAGCCCGGGGAGCCCGGGGAGTCCGCAGACCCCGCGGAGCCCGCGGAGCGCACCAGCGGGTGAGTCCGCAGGCCCCGCTCCCGGCGGAGGGCCCCGCGCGGGCGGGGCGGTGAACGTGGTGTCGCCTCCTCCGAGGGCGGTCGGGATGTCCGACCCTAGGAGGATGTGACGCTCGTCAAATAGGACCATGGGGTTACCGGGTCCCGACGAGCCATGGGTCAGGATGGAGGCGGCGGCGGTCCCGCCCCATGCCGGCGCCTCCCACGCACCGTGCCCTCACCTCGTAGAGAGACCCTGACCCTTATGTCCTGGCTGTCGAAATTCAGCCTCGCGCAGCGGGCCCTGATAGGGCTGATGTCGCTCATCGCGCTGCTCTTCGGAGTGATCGCGATCCCGCAGCTCAAGCAGCAGCTGTTCCCCTCCATCGAACTGCCCATGGTCTCGGTCATCGCGCCGTACCAGGGCGCGTCCCCGGACGTGGTGGAGAAGCAGGTCGTCGAGCCCCTCGAGAACGGCATCAAGGCCGTCGACGGCGTCGAGAGCCTGACCTCCACGGCGAGCGAGGGCAGCGCCGTGATCATGGCCTCCTTCGACTACGGCCCGGACACCAAGCAGCTGGTCGCCGACATCCAGCAGGCCATCAACCGGGCACGGAACACGCTCCCCGAGGGCGTCGACCCGCAGGTGATCGCCGGTTCCTCCGACGACATGCCCGCCGTGGTCCTCTCCGTCACCGCGGACATGGACCAGCAGGCGCTGGCCGACCGCCTCGACACCGCCGTGCTGCCCGAGCTGGAGAAGATCGAGGGCGTCTCCCAGGCTTCGGTCAACGGCGTGCGCGACATGCAGGTGACGATCACCCCCGACGACGCCAAGATGGCGCGCGCCGGGCTGAGCGCCGCCTCGCTGACCCAGGCGCTCCAGGCGGGCGGCGCGACCGTCCCGGCCGGCGCCTTCGACGAGGACGGCGCCAACCGCACCGTCCAGGTCGGCGGCGGCTACACCTCGCTGCAGCAGATCAAGGACCTGCGGATCGCCGGCCAGGCACAGGGCGCGGGTGCGGGCGCGGCCGCCGGAGCCGCCGGTCAGGGCGGCGGCAAGGCGGTCAAGCTCTCCTCGGTCGCCAAGGTCGAGGAGAAGCCGGCCGCGACCAACTCCGTCACCCGGACCAACGGCAAGCCCAGCCTGTCCGTGATGGTCACCATGGACCGCGACGGCAGCGCCGTCACCATCTCGAACGCCGTCGAGGACAAGCTCGACGACCTGCGCGCGTCGGTCGGCAAGAACGCCGAGATCACCGTCGTCAGCGACCAGGGCCCGGCCGTCGCCCAGGCGATCTCCGGCCTCACCACCGAGGGTGCGCTCGGTCTGCTCTTCGCCGTCGTGATCATCCTGGTCTTCCTGACCTCGGTCCGCTCGACCCTGGTCACCGCGGTCTCCATCCCGCTGTCCGTGGTCCTCACGCTGATCTTCCTGTGGACCCGCGACATCTCGCTCAACATGCTGACGCTGGGCGGTCTCACCATCGCCATCGGCCGGGTCGTCGACGACTCGATCGTGGTGCTGGAGAACATCAAGCGGCACCTCGGCTACGGCGAGGAGCGCAAGGAGGCCATCCTCAAGGCGGTCCGCGAGGTGGCCGGCGCGGTCACCTCCTCCACGCTGACCACCGTCGCGGTCTTCCTGCCGATCGGCCTGGTCGGCGGCATGGTCGGCGAGATGTTCAGCGACTTCAGCATCACCGTCACGGTCGCCCTGCTGGCCTCGCTGCTGGTGTCGCTGACCGTGGTCCCGGTCCTCTCCTACTGGTTCCTGCGCGCGCCCAAGGGCAGCCCGGACGACGCCGAGCAGGCCCGCGTCCAGGCGGAGGAGGCCGAGCGCCGCAGCCGCCTGCAGCGCCTGTACGTCCCCGTGCTGAAGTTCGCCACCCGCCGCCGCCTCACCAGCGTGCTGATCGCGGTCGCCGTGTTCGTGGGCACCCTGGCCATGACCCCGCTGCTCAAGGTCAACCTGTTCGACCAGAGCGACCAGGACGTCATCTCCGTCACCCAGAAGCTCGAGCCCGGCACCAGCCTCGCCGCCACCGACAAGGCCGCGGCCAAGGTGGAGAAGGCGATCGAGGACGTCGAGGGCGTCAAGAACCAGCAGGTCACCGTCGGCAGCTCCGGCTGGATGGCGGCCTTCGGCGGCGGCACCGGCACCAACCAGGCCAGCTTCCAGGTGATGATCGAGGACGACGCCTCCTACGAGGACGTCCAGAAGAAGATCGAGAAGAGCCTGGCCGGCCTCGACGGCGTCGGCGAGACCGAGATCGGCGGGGCCCAGATGGGCCTCGGCAGCCAGAACCTCGCGGTGGTCGTCAAGGCCGCCGACCGGGACGTGCTGGCCGACGCGGCCTCCGAGGTCACCGACGCGGTCAAGGGCATGGACGACGTCACCGAGGTCACCAACGACCTCGCGCAGTCGGTGCCGCGCATCCAGGTCCGCGCCAACGAGAAGGCCGCGGCCGCCGGGTTCACCGACCAGACCCTCGGCGGCATCGTCGCCCAGGCCGTCCGCGGCAACACCGTCGGCAAGGCCACGCTGGACCAGGCCGAGCGCGACATCGTCATCAGGGCCGCCAAGCCGGCCGACACGGTGGCCGAGCTGAAGAACCTGCGCCTCGGCCAGGTCAAGCTCTCCCAGGTCGCCGACGTCGAGCTGGTCGACGGCCCGGTGTCGCTGACCCGCATCGACGGTCAGCGCGCCGTGAACGTCACCGCGCGCCCGACCACCGACGACACCGGCTCCGTCGGCATCGAGCTGGCCAAGGTGCTCGACGAGCTGGACCTGCCCGCGGGCGCCACCGCCGAGATCGGCGGCGTCGTCGACCAGCAGGAGGAGGCGCAGACCAACCTCTTCCTGGCCATGCTCGCGGCCATCGCCATCGTGTTCATCCTGCTGGTGGGCACCTTCCGGTCGCTGGCGCAGCCGCTGATCCTGCTGGTGTCCGTCCCGTTCGCCGCCACCGGCGCGCTGGGCCTGCTGATCGCCACCGGCACCCCGATGGGCGTCCCGGCGATGATCGGCATGCTGATGCTGATCGGCATCGTGGTCACCAACGCCATCGTGCTGATCGACCTCATCAACCAGTACCGGGCCCAGGGGTACGGGGTCGTCGAGGCGGTGATCGAGGGAGGCCGGCACCGTCTGCGGCCCATCCTGATGACCGCGCTGGCGACCATCTTCGCCCTGGTCCCGATGGCGCTGGGCGTCACCGGCCACGGCGGCTTCATCGCCCAGCCGCTGGCGGTCGTGGTGATCGGCGGTCTGATCACCTCCACGCTGCTCACGCTGCTGCTGGTGCCGACGCTGTACGCCATGCTGGAGCTCCGCAAGGAGCGCCGCGCGGCCAAGCGGGCCGCGAAGCGGGCGGAGCAGGCCCCCGGCGACGGCGGCGACGACACGCCCGCCCCGACCGCGGAGCCCGAGCCCGTCCGGGCCTGACGCACCGCGACACGAAAGGCCCCCGGCGCCACTGGCGCCGGGGGCCTTCCCCGTGTCCCGGGACCTCGCGCGGGCACGCGCGGACCGCGCCTCAGCCGAGGTTCTCGCGGACCCCTCAGCCGAGGTTCTTGCGGACCTCGGAGGCGGCCTCCTCGCCGTAGGCCTCGGCGAAGCGGTCCATGAAGTGGGCCCGGTGCAGCTGGTACTCCTGGGTGCCCACCGTCTCGATGACCAGCGTCGCCAGCATGCAGCCGATCTGCGCCGCGCGCTCCAGCGAGACGCCCCAGGCCAGGCCGGAGAGGAAGCCGGCGCGGAAGGCGTCGCCCACACCGGTCGGGTCGGCCTTGCGGGTCTCCTTCGGCACGGCGACCTCGATCGGGGACTCGCCGTGCCGCTCGACGCGCACGCCGCGCGAGCCCAGCGTGGTCACCCGGTGACCGACCTTGGCGAGGATCTCCTCGTCGGACCAGCCCGTCTTCGACTCGATGAGGCCCTTCTCGTACTCGTTGGAGAAGAGGTACGTCGCCCCCTCCAGCAGGATGCGGATCTCCTCGCCGTTCATCCGCGCGATCTGCTGCGAGAAGTCCGCGGCGAACGCGATGCCCCGGGCGCGGCACTCCTCCGTGTGGCGGAGCATCGCCTCCGGATCGTCGGCGCCGATGAGGACCAGGTCGAGACCGCCCACCCGGTCGGCGACGGTCTTCAGCTCGATCAGCCGGGCCTCGCTCATCGCGCCCGTGTAGAAGGAGCCGATCTGGTTGTGGTCGGCGTCCGTGGTGCACACGAAGCGCGCGGTGTGCAGCGTCTCGGAGATGCGCACCGAAGAGGTGTCGACGCCGTGCCGGTCGAGCCAGGCGCGGTACTCGTCGAAGTCCGCGCCGGCCGCGCCGACCAGGACCGGGTTCGTGCCCAGCTGGCCCATGCCGAAGGCGATGTTGGCGCCGACGCCGCCGCGGCGGACGTCGAGCTGGTCGACCAGGAAGGAGAGCGAGACCGTGTGCAGCTGGTCCGCGACGAGCTGGTCGGCGAACCGGCCCGGGAAGGTCATGAGGTGGTCGGTGGCGATGGAGCCGGTGACTGCGATGCGCACGGCGGATTCTCTCCTGGCTGGCGGCGTGGTGACCTACCGATGGTAGGCGGCTCGGGCGGCCGGTTCGTCCCGAGTGCCCCTCCCGGGGGAACCGGGTCCTCCCCGCGCACGTCCCACCGGGGACTCCTGATGAGGGGCAGGGCCTGCGAGGGCCTACGAGGAAGAGGAGCAACGAGGTGAAGGACGACGCGCTGCCGGCCGGCGGCCCGGACGACGGCCGCGACCACGAACCGCACGACGTGACGGCGCCCCGCGACGGGGCCCGCCCGCACGGCGACACCGCCCCCGGACCACGGCACGACCCGCAGGGCGACACCGCACCCGGACCACCGCACGAGGCGCAGGGCGACACCGCCCTCGCACCACGGCACGACCCGCCGCGCAGGCGGCTCGCGGTGGCCGCGGTGGCGGCGGCGGTGCTGGCCGTGGCGGGCATCGGCACGTACGCCGCCTCCTCCACGGGCGGCCCGGCCGCCGCCTCGCCCGCCGGCCCGCCGGAACCCGAGCCCCTGGTGCTGGACGGCTACGGCGCCGTGCCGCAGGGCCTCACC
Source organism: Streptomyces fragilis (assembly GCF_003112515.1). GTDB lineage: Bacteria > Actinomycetota > Actinomycetes > Streptomycetales > Streptomycetaceae > Streptomyces > Streptomyces fragilis. The sequence goes on from NZ_BEVZ01000003.1 coordinate 261,227, forward strand.
TTCCGCGCCGCCGGGGAGCTGCCCGACGGCCCGGACACCGCCCCCGTGTACCGGCCCGAGGGCCAGGTCCCGCGGCAGCGGGTGGCCGCGCTCGCCGAGGCCCTCGGACTCGAGGACACGCCGCGCGAGGAGGGCACGGTGTGGAAGGCGGGGGAGGAGCTGACCGTCGACAGGAGGGCCCCCGCCTCCTGGACGTTCCACCGCGACCCGTCCGGCGGGAAGACCCCGGTGGACCGGGGGCGGGCGGAGCGGGCCGCCGCCCCCGTGCTGAAGGCCGCCGGACAGAGCGACGCCAGGGTGGCCGCCGGCGGCACCTTCGGCGCCGAGCGCACCGTCGACGCCGACCCCGTCGTCGGCGGGCTGCCCACCCACGGCTGGACCACCGCCCTGCGGGTGGGGCCGGACGCCCGGGTGACCTCGGGCGCCGGAGCGCTCGCCGACCCGGTCCGCGGCGACTCCTACCCGCTGGTGGACGCCGAGGCGGCGCTGAAGGACCTCGACCGGCTGAGCTCCGGGATCGGCCGGGCCCCGGAGCCCGGCTGCGCCAGCGCCGTGCCCGCGGAGCCCGGCGGCGACACGGCGCAGGAAGGCCCCGCGGGCCGCCCTTCCGCCGTGCCGCCGGCCCACGAGTGCACCCCCGAGGCGCCCCTCAAGCGGCGCACCGCCACCGTCGAGAGCGCCGAGTTCGGCCTGGCCGCGCACCTCGTGGACGGCCGGCAGACGCTGGTGCCGTCCTGGACGTTCGCGGTGCGCCTCCCCGACCGGGGCGGCCTGCTGCGCCTGTCCCACCCGGCCGTCGACCCCGCCTACCTGACCACGGGCGAGGAGCCGCCGGCCGAGCGTCCCAGCCCCCGCCCCACCGGCCCGGACGACGGAACGGCCGCCGGCCGGGCCCGGGTCACCGGCTACCGCGCCGAGGACGGCCGCCTCACCGTGGCCTTCGAGGCCGGCGTCTGCTCCGACTTCACGGTCCGCACCGAGGAGAAGGCCGGCCGGGTCGAGGTCACCGTCCTCGACAAGCCGTGGCCCGACCGGGTCTGCATCATGATCGCGAAGATCCACCACCGGACCGTCGAGCTCGAGCGCCCGCTCGGCGACCGCGCGGTGGTCGACTCCGACGGGCACCCCGTCCCCCGGGAGAAGGCCCCGCGCCCGACGCCGCGCTGACGCGCCACCGCCGTGGAACGCCCGAGGGCGGCGCCCCCGTCAGGGGAGCGCCGCCCTCGGTGCCGAGCCGGGTTACCGGCTCAGTTGAACGAGTCGCCGCAGGCGCAGGAGCCCGTGGCGTTCGGGTTGTCGATCGTGAAGCCCTGCTTCTCGATGGTGTCGACGAAGTCGATGGACGCGCCGCCCAGGTACGGGGCGCTCATGCGGTCGGTGACGACCTTCACGCCGTCGAAGTCCTTGACCACGTCGCCGTCGAGCGAGCGCTCGTCGAAGAACAGCTGGTACCGCAGACCCGAGCAGCCACCGGGCTGGACGGCGACCCGCAGCGCGAGATCGTCGCGGCCTTCCTGGTCGAGCAGGGCCTTGACCTTGGCCGCGGCGGCGTCGCTCAGGACGATGCCGTCGGTGACGGTGGTCTTCTCGTCCGATACGGACATCTATCTCTCCCGGGGTGTACGGAGACTGCTTGCCGACGATTCAACCCGCCCGGCCGCGGATTCATTCCGGGCGGCCCGGACGGACAGGCAATGCCTCGTCCTTCCCTCATGCTCGCACACGCCCGGTGCCCGACACAGTGCCCACCGGGCCGCCGGGGACGACCGGGATTCACGTCACATCGACGCAATCGGCCTGCCGGAAAGCGGGCGGCAGCGGTTATGATAGATAGCGTCATTTCGACGAAAAGGCTCGACCCGTCTCCCCGTCCGGGGAAACCCGCAGAACAGAAAGGGTGCGTGTAGTGACCACCGCCCAGCCCCAGGAGCTCGACGTCCAGCCGACTCCGCTCGCGCTGCTCCTCCTCGGCCGCGAGGCCGACCCGCGGAGCGAGCGGGGCGTCGAGTGCCCCGGCGACCTGCCGTCGCCGTCCGACCCGGACCTGGTGGAGCGCGCCCGCGCGGCCAAGGAGAAGCTCGGGGACAAGGTCTTCGTCCTCGGCCACCACTACCAGCGTGACGAGGTCATCCAGTTCGCCGACGTCACCGGCGACTCCTTCAAGCTCGCCCGCGACGCCGCGGCCCGCCCGGAGGCCGAGTACATCGTCTTCTGCGGCGTGCACTTCATGGCCGAGTCGGCCGACATCCTGACCAACGACGACCAGAAGGTCGTGCTGCCCGACCTCGCCGCCGGCTGCTCCATGGCCGACATGGCGACGGCCGAGCAGGTCGCCGAGTGCTGGGACGTGCTGACCGAGGCGGGCGTGGCCGAGCAGGTCGTCCCCGTCTCGTACATGAACTCCTCCGCCGACATCAAGGCCTTCACGGGCCGGCACGGCGGGCTGATCTGCACGTCGTCCAACGCGAAGCGGGCGCTGGAGTGGGCGTTCGAGCAGGGCGACAAGGTGCTCTTCCTGCCCGACCAGCACCTCGGGCGCAACACCGCGGTGCGGGACATGGGGATGTCGCTGGAGGACTGCGTCGTCTACAACCCGCACAAGCCGAACGGCGGGCTCACCGCCGAGGAGCTGCGCGCGGCGAAGATGATCCTGTGGCGCGGGCACTGCTCGGTGCACGGGCGGTTCAGCCTGGACTCGGTGAACGACGTGCGGGAGCGGATCCCGGGCGTCAACGTGCTGGTGCACCCCGAGTGCCGGCACGAGGTCGTCGCGGCGGCGGACCACGTCGGCTCGACGGAGTACATCATCAAGGCGCTGGAGGCGGCGCCGGCCGGGTCCAAGTGGGCCATCGGCACGGAGCTGAACCTGGTGCGGCGGCTGGCGAACCGGTTCGCCCCGGAGGGCAAGGAGGTCGTCTTCCTGGACCGGACGGTGTGCTTCTGCTCGACCATGAACCGGATCGACCTGCCGCACCTGGTGTGGGCGCTGGAGTCCCTCGCGGAGGGCAAGCTGGTCAACCGCATCCAGGTCGACCGGGAGACCGAGACCTACGCGAAGCTGGCCCTCGAGCGGATGCTGGCCCTGCCGTAACGGCCCGCGGGGGGCTCACGTCGGAGTGGCGTGAGCCCCCCGCCCCGCCGTCATCGTTCGCGGCGGACGAGGTAGGCGGTGCCGCCCTCCGGCCAGGGGGACTCGCCCAGGTACTCCTGGCCCCGCATCTCGCACCACGCCGGGACGTCCAGCCGCGCCGCCTCGTCGTCGGAGAGCACCCGCACCAGGCCCCCCACCGGCACGTCGCCGATCACCTTGGCCAGCTCGATCACCGGGATCGGGCACCGCCGCCCCAGCGTGTCGACGACCAGCACCGCCTCCTGCTCCGAGGTCCCGGAACCGGTCCCGGCGGGAGGGACCGCGACCGCCTCGTCCCCGCCCGCCGGCGCCCCCAGCTGCGCGCGGACCCGCGAGACCGCGTCGGGGAGCGCGTCGAGGAAGGCGTCCACGTCGGCCTCCGTCGTCCCCGGCGGCAACGACACCCGCACGTTCCCCTCGCTCAGCACCCCCATCGCCTTCAGCACGTGACTGGGCACCAGCGTGCTGCTCGTGCAGGAGGAACCGGAGGAGACGGAGAAGCCCGTCCGGTCCAGCTCGTGCAGCAGCGCCTCCCCGTCGACATAGAGACAGGAGAAGGTCACGGTCCCCGGCAGCCGCCGCACCGGATCGCCCACCACCTCCACGTCCGCCACCAGCTGAGGCACCCGCGCCCGGATCCGCTCCGTGAGCTCCCGCAGCCGCGCCGCCTCCGCGGCGGCCTCGGCCCGCACCGCCCGCAGCGACGCCGCCGCGGCCACCACCGCCGGAACGTCCTCGAACCCCGGCGCCCGCCCCGACTCCCGGTCGTCCGACGGTCCCGGCGCCGAGAAGCGCACCCCCTTGCGCACCGCCAGCAGCCCGACGCCGGCCGGCCCGCCCCACTTGTGCGCGCTCGCCGCCAGCAGCGACCACGGCCCCTCCACCGGCCCCCAGGCCAGCGACTGCGCGGCGTCCACCAGGAGCGGAACCCCGGCCTCCCGGCACGCCCCGGCCACCTCGGCCACCGGCTGGAGGGTGCCCACCTCGTGGTTGGCGGACTGCAGACACGCCAGCGCGGTGTCCTCCCGCAGCGCCGCCGCGAACGCGGAGGCGTCGACCCGGCCGCCCCGGTCCACCTCCACACGCGTCACCTCGCCACCGTCCGCCTCGTGCGACTCGGCGGCGTGCAGCACGCAGGAGTGCTCGACCGTTGACACGATCAGGTGACGTCCGGCCCGCCGTCGTCCGGCGAGCGCGCCCGCCACGCCGGTGTGCACGGCCCGGGTCCCGGAGGTGGTGAAGGTCAGCTCGTCCGGGCGGCAGCCCACCGCCTCCGCGGCGGCCTCGCGCGCGGCGTCCAGCAGCATCCGGGCCCGGCGGCCCTCCCGGTGGAGACGGGCCGGATCGGCCCACCCCTCGTCGAGCGATGCGAGAAGCGCCTGGCGGGCGACGGGATGGAGGGGGACCGCGGAGGCGGCGTCGAAGTACGGCACGCCCGAACGCTACCGGGCCGTCCGGCCCCGATCCACGAGGCCGGACGACCCCGCCGGACGGCCCCCGGAGCCACCCGCCACCCCTCGCCGCACCCGGGCGAAAGACCGTCGAACGGGTGAAAACGACGCGCCGTCACGGGCCCGGTGACACGACATCCGTCCACGTCGCCACCCCTTCGGGGTGTCGGGCGGCGCGTTGGGGGACCCTCCTCGCGCGACCCCAAAAAGCGTCCAGTAGGGTTTGGTCCGCATAAACATCCAAACCCCTGCCCGACGCAGGACGGCGACCGACCAGCGTTAAGGCCGCAGCCAACCAGCGCGGGCGAGACTCTCGGGAAGGCGCTACGTGAGTCCCAACGGCTCCGACCGCTCGCCGCGGCGCCCGATGCGGCGGAAGCTGCTGCAGGCACTGACTGCGGGCCTGGTCCTGGCGACCGCGACTGGTTGCACAACTTGGAGGGACTTCCCTCGCCTGGGCATGCCCACCCCGACCACCGACGAGGCCGAGATCGTCCTCTTCCTGTGGCAGGGCACGTGGGCCTCGGCGCTCGCCGTCGGCGTGCTCGTGTGGGGACTGATCCTGTGGAGCGCGTTCTACCACCGGCGCAGCCGCACCAAGGTGGAAGTACCTCCGCAGACCCGGTACAACATGCCTCTCGAGGCGCTGTACACGGTCGTCCCGCTCATCATCGTCTCGGTGTTCTTCTACTTCACCGCCCGCGACGAGGCCAAGCTCCTCGAGACCGCGGACAAGCCCGACGTGACGGTCAACGTCGTGGGCTACCAGTGGAGCTGGGGCTTCAACTACATCGAGGACGTCCCCGGTGTCACCGGTGACGCCAAGACCGACAAGAACCTGGACGCCATCCCGGAGAAGTTCCGGAAGGCGTTCCCGGACAACGCCGGCGGTGTCAACGACTTCGGCATCCCCGCGACCCGGAACGAGCAGACCGGCAACCCCGGTCCGACCCTCTGGCTGCCCAAGGGCCAGAAGGTCCGCTTCGTCCTCACCTCGCGGGACGTCATCCACTCGTTCTGGACCCTCCCGTTCCTGATGAAGCAGGACGTGATCCCGGGACACACCAACGTCTTCGAGGTGACTCCGAACAAGGAGGGCACCTTCCGGGGCAAGTGCGCCGAGCTCTGCGGCGTCGACCACTCCCGCATGCTGTTCAACGTGAAGGTCGTCTCCCCCGAGCGCTACGAGCAGCACCTCAAGGACCTCGCTGAGAAGGGGCAGACCGGTTACGTTCCCGCTGGCATCGCTCAGACGAGCCACGAGAAGAACCGGGAGACGAACGTACTGTGAGCATCCTCAACCAACCCCAGGGTGCCGCGCCGGGCTCGTACTACCAGGACGAGCTGCCGGTCCGCACCAAGAAGCCGGGCAACGTCGTGGTCAAGTGGCTCACCACCACCGACCACAAGACCATCGGCACGATGTACCTGGTCACCTCGTTCGTGTTCTTCCTGATCGGCGGCCTGATGGCGCTGCTCATGCGCGCCGAGCTGGCCCGCCCGGGCACGCAGCTGATCTCGAACGAGCAGTTCAACCAGGCGTTCACGATGCACGGCACGATCATGCTGCTGATGTTCGCGACGCCGCTGTTCGCCGGTTTCGCGAACTGGATCATGCCGCTGCAGATCGGCGCGCCCGACGTGGCGTTCCCGCGGCTGAACATGTTCGCCTACTGGCTCTACCTGTTCGGTTCGTCGATCGCGGTCGGCGGCTTCCTCACGCCGCAGGGCGCGGCGGACTTCGGCTGGTTCGCCTACAGCCCGCTGTCCGACGCCATCCACTCGCCGGGTCTCGGCGGTGACCTGTGGATCATGGGTCTGGCCTTCTCCGGCTTCGGCACCATCCTCGGCTCGGTCAACTTCATCACCACGATCATCTGCATGCGCGCCCCCGGCATGACGATGTTCCGCATGCCGATCTTCACGTGGAACGTGCTGCTGACCGGTGTCCTGGTCCTGCTCGCCTTCCCGGTCCTCGCCGCCGCGCTCTTCGCGCTGGAGGCCGACCGCAAGTTCGGCACCCACATCTTCGACGCCGCCAACGGCGGCGCCCTGTTGTGGCAGCACCTCTTCTGGTTCTTCGGGCATCCCGAGGTGTACATCATCGCGCTGCCGTTCTTCGGCATCGTCTCCGAGATCATCCCGGTCTTCTCCCGCAAGCCGATCTTCGGCTACATGGGTCTGGTCGGCGCGACCATCGCGATCGCGGGTCTCTCGGTGACGGTGTGGGCGCACCACATGTACGTCACCGGCGGTGTGCTGCTGCCGTTCTTCTCCTTCATGACCTTCCTGATCGCGGTCCCGACCGGTGTGAAGTTCTTCAACTGGGTCGGCACCATGTGGAAGGGCTCGCTGTCCTTCGAGACGCCGATGCTCTGGTCGGTGGGCTTCCTGGTCACCTTCCTCTTCGGTGGCCTCACCGGCGTGATCCTGGCCTCGCCGCCGCTGGACTTCCACATCTCCGACTCCTACTTCGTGGTGGCGCACTTCCACTACGTGGTGTTCGGCACCGTGGTGTTCGCGATGTTCGCCGGCTTCCACTTCTGGTGGCCGAAGTTCACCGGCAAGATGCTCGACGAGCGTCTGGGCAAGATCACCTTCTGGACGCTGTTCGTGGGCTTCCACGGAACCTTCCTGGTGCAGCACTGGCTGGGCGCCGAGGGCATGCCGCGCCGTTACGCGGACTACCTGGCCGCCGACGGCTTCACCGCCCTCAACACGGTCTCCACCATCGGCTCGTTCATCCTCGGCCTCTCCTTCCTGCCGTTCATCTACAACGTCTGGAAGACCGCCAAGTACGGCAAGCCGGTCGGCGTGGACGACCCGTGGGGCTACGGCCGTTCGCTGGAGTGGGCGACCTCCTGCCCGCCGCCGCGGCACAACTTCCTCACCCTGCCGCGGATCCGCAGTGAATCCCCGGCGTTCGACCTGCACCACCCCGACCTCGCGGCCTACGACGAGCTCGAGAACCGCGATGTCGAGTCCGCTGCTCTTGCTGGTGGAAAGGAGGCCGGCAAGTGAAGATCCAGGGCAAGATGTTCATCTGGCTGAGCGTCTTCATCCTGGCCGTGGCTGTCGTCTACGGTCTGTGGTCGAAGGAGCCCGCGGGCACCACGGCGCTCTTCCTGGCCTTCGGCCTGTGCCTCATGGTCGGTTACTACCTGGCCTTCACGGCCCGGCGGATCGACACCCTGGCGCAGGACAACAAGGAGGCCGACGTCGCGGACGAGGCCGGCGAGCTCGGCTTCTTCTCCCCGCACAGCTGGCAGCCGCTGCTGCTCGGCCTGGGCGGCGCCTTCGCCTTCGCGTCCGTCGCGATCGGCTGGTGGCTGATGTACTTCTCGGCCCCGTTCATCCTGGTCGGCCTCTTCGGCTGGGTGTTCGAGTACTACCGCGGTGAGAACCGCACCCAGTGAGTCCCCGTCTCCCCGGAGGCGGCCCCGCTGAGCACTCCCGGCGCCCCGGGTCTCCGCACGGAGGCCCGGGGCGCCTGCGTGTCGCGCCGCGCCCGGCGTCCGGCCGTCACCCGGAAGGAGCAGCACGCGCTGCCCGTGACCGCGCCGCTCCCTAGCGTGGTGGCATGAACCACACGACCGCGTCGCGCACCCGTCCCCGTGCCGCAGCCGGCGTCCTGCTGGCCACCGCCCTCTCGGTCACCAGCGCAGCCTGCGGTTCCCCCGACGAACAACCCCTCGCCGCCCCGGAGGCCTACCAGGCGGCCAACGGCATCGTCCTCAAGGGCCCGATAGGCAGCGGGCGCAAGGCCGACCCCGACAAACCCGTCGAGCTGACCGCCGACTCCTTCGAGGGCCGCATCACCGACGTCACCGCCGTCGACGCGGCAGGCCGGTACCTGGCCGGCGAGCTCTCCGCGGACGGCCGCCGCTGGCACAGCACCACGCCGCTGGCCGGCAACGCCCGGTACACGGTGCGGGTGAGCACCGTGGACGAGGACGGCGCGCCCGGACGCAAGGTGCTGAACTTCGCCACCGGCAAGCCGACGGCCAAGCACCTCCTGAACGTGAAGTTCGGCCCCAGGACCGGCACCTACGGCGTCGGGCAGCCCGTCACCGCCGAGCTGAACACCCCGGTGAAGAGTCCCGCCCAGCGGGCCGTGGTGGAGCGCGCCCTGCGGGTGGAGTCCACGCCCGCCGTGGCGGGCTCCTGGCACTGGGTGGACGACAAGGAGCTCCACTTCCGCCCCAGGGAGTACTGGCCCGCCCACGCCACCGTCCGGGCGCGCAGCAACCTCGAGGGCGTCAAGGTCGGCGACCGGCTGTGGGGCGGCCGCGGCGAGCCGGTGGAGCTCACCATCGGCGACAAGGTGGTGGCCGTCACCGACGCGGGCTCCCACCGGATGACCGTGTACAAGAACGGCGAGGAGATCAAGAGCCTCCCGGTGACCACCGGCAAGCCCGGCTTCGACACCCGCAACGGCGTCAAGGTGGTGCTCGCCAAGGAGCGCTTCGTACGCATGCGCGGCACCAGCATCGGCATCGCCGAGGGCAGCGCCGAGTCGTACGACCTGCCGGTGCACTTCGCCACCCGGGTGACCTGGAGCGGCGAGTACGTGCACGCCGCGCCCTGGTCGGTCGGCTCGCAGGGCGTCGACAACGTCAGCCACGGCTGCACCGGCATGAGCACCGAGAACGCCGAGTGGTTCTTCGACAACGTCAAGGAGGGCGACGTGGTCGAGGTGGTCAACTCCCAGGGCGACATGATGGAGACGTTCGGCAACGGCTTCGGCGACTGGAACCTGGACTGGGACAAGTGGAAGTCCGGCTCCGCGCTCGGCGGCTCCGCCGGCGCCCCCACCCCGGCGGACCGGGCGCGGCTGTCCCCGCAGTCGCTCTGACGGCACACGCGGCGCCGGGAGGCCGCGGAACGCGGAAGGGGTGGCCCCGGCCGTGACAGGCCGGGCCACCCCTTCCCGTGGTCCCGAGGGCCGCGCTCAGCCCGCCAGGGCCGCCCGGCGGCGCAGCAGACCGGCCAGCGCGTCCGCCAGCTCCACCGGGTCGACCGGCATGGTGACCGCCGCGTCGGCCCGGCTCCAGGTGGCCAGCCAGGCGTCCTGGGGGCGGGCCATCAGCAGCAGCACCGGCGGGCAGCGGAAGATCTCGTCCTTGATCTGACGGCAGACGCCCATCCCGCCCATGGGGACGGCCTCGCCGTCCAGGACGCAGACGTCGATCCCGCCGTTGTCGAGCTCACGCACCACCGCCTCCGGCGTGGCGCACTCGACGAACTCCACGAGCGGCACGTCCGCGGCCGGCCGGCGTCCGGCGGCGAGCCGGACCTGCTCCCGGGTGTTGGCGTCGTCGCTGTAGAGCAGCACCGTCGCGGTCGCCTGCATCCGTGCCTCCGCAAGATTGGGAACGTCGGGTACCGATGCCGCGGATGCTACTCCTCACCACCCCCTCGCGGCACCGCTCTTCACACGTGTTCGCGACGGCCGCCGCGCGCCGCGCCGGGTCGTGCGAGCGGGCCGTACGGCTCCCACCACCGGGCCGTACGGCCCAGTCCTGGGGCCCAGACACTCCGAACGGCACCCCCGGGAGTGAGGGCGGGATAAGCGACCGACATAATGTCGGTCGTGGCGACAGCAACGACAGTAGAAACCGGGCACGCGCACCCGTCGGTCAACCGGCCGAACCTCACCAGCGTCGGAACCATCATCTGGTTGAGTTCCGAGCTGATGTTCTTCGCGGCCCTCTTCGCGATGTACTTCACCCTGCGATCGGTTACGGGTACCGATCACTGGACGGAAATGGCCGACCTGCTGAACTTCCCGTTCTCGGCGGTCAACACCACGATCCTGGTGCTCTCCTCGCTCACCTGCCAGCTCGGCGTCTTCGCCGCCGAGCGGGGCGACGTGAAGAAGCTCCGCTCGTGGTTCATCGTCACCTTCATCATGGGTGCGATCTTCGTCGGCGGTCAGGTCTACGAGTACTCGGCCCTGGTGGCGCACGAGGGCCTGACGCTCTCGTCCGACCCGTACGGCTCCGTGTTCTACCTGACCACCGGCTTCCACGGACTTCACGTGACAGGCGGCCTCATCGCCTTCCTGTTCGTCCTGGGCCGTACCTACGCGGCCCGGCGGTTCACCCACGAGCAGGCGACGGCCGCGATCGTCGTGTCCTACTACTGGCACTTCGTCGATGTCGTCTGGATCGGCCTCTTCGCCACGATCTACATGATCAAGTAGTCGGGCGGGCCGTACCCGGCCGCTCCCATTCCAGAAGCATCGACGCAGAAGATCCTGACACCGGGGTAATCCGTGAAAAAGCTCTCCGCACGACGACGCCATCCGCTGGCGGCGATCGTCGTCCTCATCCTCGCGCTGGCGGCCACTGGGGGGCTGTACGCCGCGTTCGCGCCCGCGGGCGAGGCGCAGGCCGAAGAAACAGCCCAGTCCCTCGCCATCGACGAGGGCAAGAAGCTCTACACCGTGGGCTGCGCCAGCTGCCACGGCACCGGCGGTCAGGGCACCTCCGACGGTCCTAGCCTGGTCGGCGTCGGCGCGGCCGCCGTCGACTTCCAGGTCGGCACGGGCCGCATGCCCGCGCAGCAGCCCGGCGCCCAGGTCCCCGACAAGCCGGCCCTGTACGACCAGGCCCAGATCGACCAGCTCGCGGCGTACGTCGCGTCGCTGGGCGCCGGCCCGGCGGTTCCGACCACCGAGCAGTACGACCCCGCGGGCGCGGACGTCGCCCGGGGCGGTCAGCTGTACCGCACCAACTGTGCCCAGTGCCACAACTTCACCGGTGAGGGCGGCGCCCTGACCCACGGCAAGTACGCCCCGGACCTCTCGGGCGTGGCTCCCAAGCACATCTACCAGGCGATGCTGACCGGCCCGCAGAACATGCCCTCCTTCCCGGACACGACCATGCCGGAGCAGGAGAAGAAGGACATCATCGCGTACCTCCAGGCGGTCAACGGCGAGGACTCCGTGAGCCCCGGCGGTCTCAAGATCGGTGGCTTCGGTCCCGTCGCCGAGGGCCTGTTCGGCTGGGTGTTCGGTCTCGGCGCCCTGGTCGCCGTCGCCATCTGGGTCGCCGCTCGGACCGCAAAGGCCAAGAAGTCATGAGTAGCCACGACATTTCCGAAGACAACCTGCCCCACAAGCAGGCCCACGCACACGGTGCGCTGGGGGTGGCGGACAAGGACAATCCGTTCGCCGACCCAGGGCTCCCGCCCCACGAGCACCGCATCCAGGACATCGACGAGAAGGCCTCGAAGCGCTCCGAGCGCATCGTCGCCGCCCTCTTCACCCTGTCGATGCTGGCGACCATCGGCTTCATCGCCGCCTTCGTGGCGCTGCCGGTCGACAAGATCGTCTACATCTTCCCGCTGGGTCACATCAGCGCGCTGAACTTCTCGCTGGGCATGACGCTGGGCGTCGCGCTCTTCGCGATCGGCGCGGGCGCGGTCCACTGGGCCCGCACCCTGATGTCCGACGTCGAGGTCGCCGCCGAGCGCCACCCGATCGAGGCCTCCCCGGAGGTCCGCGAGCAGGTGTTCTCCGACTTCCGTGACGGCGTCACCGAGTCCGGCATCGGCTTCGGCCGGCGCAAGCTCATGCGCAACACGCTGCTGGGCGCGCTGACCCTGGTCCCGCTCTCCGGCGTCGTGCTGCTGCGCGAGCTCGGCCCGCTGCCCGGCGAGAAGCTGCGCCACACCATGTGGTCCAAGGGCAAGCTGCTCGTCAACGTGAACACCGACGAGCCGCTGCGTCCCTCGGACATCGCGGTGGGCTCCCTGACCTTCGCCATGCCGGAGGGTCTGCACGAGCACGACCACGACTTCCAGAAGGAGATCGCCAAGGCGGCCCTGATGCTCGTCCGGCTCGAGCCGAACGACATCAAGGACAAGCGCGAACTCGAGTGGTCGCACGAGGGCATCGTGGCGTACTCCAAGATCTGCACCCACGTGGGCTGCCCGATCTCGCTGTACGAGCAGCAGACGCACCACGTGCTGTGCCCCTGCCACCAGTCCACCTTCGACCTCGCCGACGGCGCCCGAGTCATCTTCGGTCCCGCCGGTCACGCCCTGCCGCAGCTCCGCATCGGCGTGAACGACGAGGGGTACCTCCAGGCGCTCGGCGACTTCGAGGAGCCCGTCGGTCCGGCCTTCTGGGAGCGCGGAGAATCATGAGTAATGCAGCCAGCAACGAGTCCTCCCGCTCCCGCGGGAAGGCCCCGGCCGGCGAGCGCGTAGCCGACTGGGCCGACGGCCGGCTGGGGATCTACTCCCTGGCCAAGGCCAACATGCGCAAGATCTTCCCCGACCACTGGTCGTTCATGCTCGGCGAAGTGTGCATGTACAGCTTCATCATCATCATCCTCACGGGTGTGTACCTGACGCTGTTCTTCCACCCGTCGATGGCCGAGGTGGAGTACCACGGCTCGTACGTGCCGCTGCAGGGACAGCTGATGTCCCAGGCGTTCGAGTCGACCGTGAACATCTCGTTCGAGGTGCGCGGCGGTCTGCTGATCCGGCAGATCCACCACTGGGCGGCGGTCGTCTTCATCGCCGGCATGCTCGTCCACATGATGCGCGTCTTCTTCACCGGCGCGTTCCGCAAGCCGCGTGAGGTCAACTGGCTGTTCGGCTTCCTGCTGCTCGTCCTGGGCATGTTCACCGGTTTCACCGGTTACTCGCTCCCGGACGACCTGCTCTCCGGCACCGGTATCCGCTTCATGCAGGGTGCGATCCTGTCCATGCCGATCGTCGGCACGTACCTGTCGATGTTCCTCTTCGGCGGGGAGTTCCCGGGCACCGACATCATCGCCCGGTTCTACTCGATCCACATCCTGCTGCTGCCGGGCATCATGCTGGGCCTGATGGTGGCCCACCTGATCCTGGTCTTCTACCACAAGCACACCCAGTTCGCGGGCCCCGGACGTACCGAGAAGAACGTCGTGGGCATGCCGCTGCTGCCGGTGTACATGGCGAAGGCCGGCGGCTTCTTCTTCCTGGTGTTCGGCGTGATCGCGGCCATCTCCGCGATCGCGACGATCAACCCGATCTGGAACATCGGCCCCTACCGGCCGGACCAGGTGTCGACCAACGCGCAGCCCGACTGGTACATGGGCTTCTCCGAGGGCCTGATCCGCATCATGCCGGGCTGGGAGATCAACTTCTGGGGCCACACCCTGGTCCTGGGCGTCTTCATCCCGCTGATGGTCTTCGGTCTGGTCCTGGTCGCGATCGCGGTCTACCCGTTCGTCGAGTCCTGGGTCACCGGCGACAAGCGCGAGCACCACATCCTGGACCGCCCGCGCAACGCCCCGACGCGCACCGCGTTCGGCGCCGCCTGGATCGCGCTGTACTTCGTGCTCCTCGTCGGCGGTGGCAACGACCTGTGGGCCACCCACTTCCACCTGTCGATCAACGCGATCACCTGGTTCGTCCGGATCGGCATGTTCGTGGTGCCGGTGCTGGTGTTCATCGCGACCAAGCGCATCTGCCTCGGCCTGCAGCGCCGGGACAGGGAGAAGGTGCTGCACGGCCGCGAGACCGGCATCATCAAGCGCCTGCCGCACGGTGAGTTCATCGAGGTGCACGAGCCCCTCTCGCAGGAGCAGCTGCACACCCTCACCGCGCACGAGCAGTACAAGCCGGCCGAGATCGGCCCGGCGGTCGACGAGAACGGCGTGGAGCGCAAGGTCAAGGCGTCGGAGAAGCTCCGCGCCAAGCTGAGCCACGCCTACTACGGCGAGGGCAACCAGATCGAGAAGCCCACGCTCGAGGAGTTCAAGGAGATCGAGGCCGGCCACGGTCACCACTGAGTGACCAGGCCCGCCACCCCGGTCGCCGACTGATCAACTGATCGCCACGGCAGGAGCCCCGTCCGTCACCCGGACGGGGCTCTTCGCCGTTCCCGGGATCGATAGGGTGGGAAGTGCCCCGTGGACCGGGGCGCCACGTGAACCCGCGGTCCCGGGCGGGCCGCAGGACCGAGACGATCAGGAGCGGCAGATGAGCGCTGTGACCCCCGCTGGAGGCGACAACGCGGCGGGCCGTTCCTGGCCGGCCGTCCTCAACGGCCTGCTGGAGGGCCGCGACCAGAGCGCCGAGGACACCTTCTGGGCCCTGGACCGGATCATGCGCGGCGAGGCCACCGACGCCCAGATCGCCGGCTTCGCGGTCGCGCTGCGGGCCAAGGGCGAGACGGTCGAGGAGATCACCGGCCTGGTGCGGGCGATGTACGCGCACGCCCGGGTGATCGACGTGGCCGGCCCCACCGTGGACATCGTGGGCACCGGCGGCGACGGCGCCAAGACGGTCAACATCTCCACCATGTCCGCGATCGTGGTGGCCGGCACCGGGGTGAAGGTGGTCAAGCACGGCAACCGGGCGGCCTCCTCCGCGAGCGGTTCCTCGGACGTGCTGGAGAAGCTCGGCGTCAACCTGGAGCTGACCCCGCAGCGGGTCGCCGAGGTGGCGGACGAGGCGGGCATCACCTTCTGCTTCGCCGTGAAGTTCCACCCGGCGCTGCGCCATGTGGCCGCCGCCCGCGGCCAGTTGGGGATCCGCACCACCTTCAACTTCCTGGGCCCGCTGACCAACCCGGCCCGCGTCAAGGCGCAGGCCATCGGCGTCGCGGACCTGCGGATGGCGCCCATCATGGCGGGCGTCTTCGCCGAGGCGGGCAACTCCGCGCTGCTCTTCCGCGGCGAGGACGGCCTGGACGAGCTCACCGTCACCGGTCCCTCCCGGGTGTGGGTGGTGCGCGACGGGCAGGTCCGCGAGGAGCTCTTCGACCCGCGCGAGGTGGGCGTCGAGTACGCGCCGATCGAGGCGCTGCGCGGCGGCGACCCGTCGCACAACGCGGACGTCGCCCGGCGTCTGCTGGCCGGCGAGCGGGGCCCGGTGCGCGACGCCGTCCTGCTGAACTCCGCGGCCGCACTGGTCGCCCTGGAGCCGGGGCAGGGGACGCTCGCCGAGCAGATCCGGGCCGGCATGGACCGGGCCGCGCACTCCCTGGACTCCGGCGCCGCCCGGCAGACCCTGGAGCGGTGGGTCATGGCCAGCAACGCCTGAGCCCGCCAGGGGAGTTGGGGGCACATTCGTACGAGGCGCGGTCCGCATGGCGGACCGCGTCTCGCGTGTGTGCGCGGGCTGTGGCAGGATGCGGACCAGGTCATGAGTGACAGCCATCAGGCCCCGGCCGGCTGTCCGGCAACCCTCCGTCCGTGGCGGGGTGCCCCGGGTGAGGACCAGGCCGTGGACAGCAAGGTCCACGGCAAGCGCGGACCTCTCGCGATTTCAGGGGTCCTGGTCGCCGAGGAGTTTTCCATGAGCCGACGAATGCGACGGGCCTGACCGGCCGGGGCGCGCCCTTCCACACCGCTGTCCGCGCCGCGCCCCGTCGGCAGGCCTTCGAGCCCTGTCCTCCCCCTCTTTCCGCGTCCGCGCCCGCCGGCCTGTGCCGCCGCCGAGCCGGCCGGGACGCCGTCCACCGGCGACCCGGCCGCCGCTCGCGTGCCGCCGCCCGCCGAGGCCGCGGACTGGCTCACAGGAGTTCGCCGTGTCCGCTTCCGCCACCACCGCCGTCCGCCCCGCCCGCCGTTCCGTCTCCGCCGCCCGCTCCGCCGCCGCCGTCCGGGCGGCCTCCGCCGCCACAGCCGCCACCGCCGCGCCCGCCGGGGAGCTCGCCGGGCTCCCCGAGCCGCTGCCGGTGCTGGGGCTGGACGTCACCGTGCCGCTGGCCGACGGCCGTCGCCTGCAGTACGCGGCGCTCGACCAGGCCGCCAGCGCGCCCGTGCTGCGGCAGGTGTGGGACGAGGTCGCCGAGTACGTGCCGTTCTACGGCAGCGTCCACCGGGGAGCGGGACACCTGTCCCGGCTGTCCACCGAGCTCTTCGAGGACGCCCGCGAGAGCGTCGCCCGGTTCCTCGACTGCCGCGAGGACGACCAGGTCGTCTTCACCCGCGCCACCACCGACTCCCTCAACCTGCTGGCCTCCGCCCTGCCGGAGGGCTGCCGGGTCTACGTCTTCGAGACCGAGCACCACGCGGCGCTGCTGCCCTGGCGCGGCGCCGAGGTGACCTTCCTGGACGCCCCCGCGTCCCCCGCCGAGGCCGTGGCCCGGCTGCGGGAGGCGCTCGCCGCCCGCGAGGACGACGGCCCCGCGCTGGTCTGCGTGACCGGCGCGTCCAACGTCACCGGTGAACTGTGGCCGGTGCGCGAACTCGCCGCCGCCGCGCACGCCCACGGGGCGCGGATCGTGCTGGACGCGGCCCAGCTGGCGCCGCACCGGCCGGTGTCGGTGCGCGAGCTGGACGTGGACTGGGTGGCCTTCTCCGGGCACAAGCTGTACGCCCCGTTCGGCGCGGGCGTGCTGGCCGGGCGGACCGACTGGCTGGACGCCGCCGAGCCCTACCTGGCGGGCGGCGGGGCCAGCCGCCGGGTGCTGCGGCGGGAGGACGGCGGCCTGGACGTCGAGTGGCACACCGGGCCGGCCCGGCACGAGGCCGGCTCGCCCAACGTGGTCGGCGTGCACGCACTGGCCTCCGCCTGCCGGGCGCTCGCCGAGGCGGACCTCGCCGTCCTCGCCGCCCGCGAGGAGGCCCTGCTCGGGCGGCTCCGCGAGGGCCTGGCCGCCCTGCCCCGGGTGCGGGTGCTGTCGCTGTTCGGCGACCAGGCGCCCCGGGTGGGCGTGGTGTCCTTCGTGGTGGACGGCCTCGACGGCGCGGACGTCGCCGAGCACCTGGCCGCCTCCCACGGGATCGGCGTGCGGGCCGGGCTGTTCTGCGCCCACCCGCTGGTGCGCCGCCTGCTCGGGGAGGGCCCCGACGCGGCCGCGGAGTGCGGGGCGGGCGGCGCCTCGCCGCTGGACGCCGTCCGGGCGAGCTTCGGCGTGGGGACGCCGGTGGAGCACGTGGACCGGCTGCTGGGAGCGCTGGCCGAGCTGACCGGCGCGACGTCCTGACGGCCGCCCCGCGCGGGGGCGGGCCCGACCCGCTCCCGGCCGCCGGGGGCCTGCGTCAGGAGTCGAGGCCGATGGCGAACGCGGCCTCCAGGTCGTGCTGCGAGTAGGTGCGGAACGCGACGTGGGTGTCGGTGCCCAGGACGCCGGGGATCTTGCTGATCCGCCCGGGGATGACCTCCGCGAGGTCGTCGTGCTCACGCACCCGCACCATGGCGATCAGGTCGTAGGTGCCGGTCACCGAGAAGACCTCGCTGACGGATTCCAGGGAGGCGATGTCCTGCGCGATCTCGGGGATCCGGTCCACGCTGGTCTTGATGAGCACGATCGCGGTGATCACGGTTGGTTCTCTCCCTGGGTGGCCGTCGCTGGTGGATTCACTGTAGTCGTCCCCCGGAACGCCGTCCGGGCGGCGGCGAACCCCAGCCCGAAGCCCACCAGGTGCGCCAGGTACGCCACCCCGGGCCCCTCCCCGGCGCGCTCCGCGCCCAGCCACTGCAGGGCCGCCCAGAACGGCAGCACCACCCAGGCGGGCAGCCGCACCGGCAGGAAGAAGAGGAACGGCAGCAGACTGGTGACGCGGGCCCGGGGAAAGAGCTGGAGGAACGCCCCGAGCACCGCGGACACCGCGCCGGACGCGCCCACCAGGGACTGCCCGGACGAGGGGTCGGCGAGCGCGTAGCCGACCAGCGCCAGGCTTCCGCAGCCGAGGTAGAAGAGGGCGAACCGCACGCTGCCCATGCGCTGTTCGGTCATCACGCCGAAGACCTGGAGGAAGAGCAGGTTGCCCAGCAGATGCAGCCACCCCCCGTGCACGAACAGCGCGGTCAGCGGCGTCACCAGCGCGTCCGGGTCGCCGGCGAGCAGTTCGGCGGGCACCACCCCCCAGCGCCGGAAGCAGGCCCGCTGCGCCGCCGGCAGGTCCTCGCCGGTGCCGTACAGGGGGTTGAGGCCGGAGGCCGGTCCGATCAGGAAGAGCAGCACGCACAGCGCCGTCAGACCATGGGTGACGGGCGCCGGCCGGCTCCGGACCGCCGCGGCGAACGCCGTGCTCCAGTCGCGGATCATGCACGAAGTGTGACGTACCGGATGCGGCGGGCGGGCGTCGCCTCGCCGCCGTGGACACGCGAGCGACCGGCCCGCGAATGGCCGTAGGGTTACCACGCACAGGCATCCACCGGTACACACAGGTACACGCACAGGCTCCGGCGCCCACGACGGGCGCCTCGACGGCCCCGGAACGAGAAAGGGCGTAGCCCGCGATGACGGTTCCCCTCCCCACCGAGACGACCCGCTGGCGGTGCACGCTCTGCGGCAACCTCACCCGCTTCGACGTCACCCGCTCCTCCAAGGTCGTCGAGTACGTCCACCTCGACCTCGCGGGGGCGCCCACGGTGGAGGAACGCGAGGTGGTCAGTGAGACCATCGAGTCGGTCCGCTGCCGCTGGTGCAACGCGGTGGACAAGGTGGAACTGGTGGACAGGCCCGGCGCCGGCTCCTGAGGGAGCGGCCCGGGCTCCTAGGACGACGGACGACAGGCGAGGTGTGACGGATGGCCGGTGACGGAGGCGGGAGGCCGGACGACGGCGCCGCTGAGGTGCTCGACCGTCCGCTGCCCGACGGCGTGCGGCGCCGGGTCGTCCAGATCACCGCGGACGCCTTCGGCTCCCTGACCGTGGCCGAACTCCCCGCGCAGCTGCGGCAGTACGCCCGCTTCACGCCGAGCCGGCGGGCCAAGTTCGCGGGCAACGCGATGGCGGCCGCGCTGGAGGGCGAGAGCCAGTTCCGGCAGCGCGTGGGGGAGAAGTTCCGCGAGGCCCAGCCGGAGCTGGCCGCCGCCCTGGAGACGGGCGCCCCGCCGCCGGCCGCGGACCCGCTCGACGTCGCGGCCGCCGCGTACGTGCTGCGCCCGTCCGGCTGGGTCAAGCTGGTGACCGCCGCCGGCGAGGAGGCGCAGCGCGCCGAGGCGGAGCGCGCCGACGAGGAGACCCGGGCCGAACTGGAGCGGCTGCGCGCCGAGGCGGCCGCCGCCCGCGAACAGGTCCGCTCCGAGACGGAGCGGCTGCGCGCCGAGCTCGAGGCGGCGCGCAAGGAGGCCGAGTCGCTGCACCGCAAGCTGCGTTCGGCCCTCAGCGACGTCAAGCGCGGGGAGGCCGCGCAGCGCAAACTCCGCGGCGAACTCGACGAGGTGAGGGCGCAGGCCCAGGCCCAGGTGTCCGCGGCGGAGAGCGAGAGCCGGCGGCTCAAGGCCCGGCTCGGCGAGACCGAGGCGGCCCTGGAGGCCGGCCGCAAGGCGGTCCGGGAGGGCCGCAGCATCGAGGACATGCGCGCCCGGCTGCTGCTGGACACCGTGCTGGAGGCCGCCCAGGGCCTGCGCCGCGAACTGGCCCTGCCGCCCGTGTCGGTGTGGCCGGCCGAGACGGTCGACGCCGTGGAACCGGGCCGGATGACGCCCAAGGACATCGCCGCCCGGGCGCTCTCCGAGGACGACCCGGCCATCCTGGACCAGCTGCTCGCGCTGCCCCAGGTCCACCTGGTCGTGGACGGCTACAACGTCACCAAGACCGGCTACCCGCAGATGCCGCTGGAGCAGCAGCGCCTGCGGCTGCTGGGCCAGTTGTCCACGCTGGCCGCGCAGACCAACTGCGAGGTCACCTGCGTCTTCGACGGCGCCGAACTGGTCGCGCCGGTGCTGCTGGCGCCCCCGCGCGGGGTGCGGGTGCTGTTCTCCAAGCCGGGGGTCACCGCCGACGAGCTGATCCGCCAGCTGGTGCGCGCCGAACCCTCGGGCCGGCCGGTGGTGGTCGTCTCCACCGACCGCGAGGTCGCCGACGGGGTGGCCCGCGCCGGGGCCCGGCCGGTCGCCTCCGCGGTGCTCCTCAGACGCTTCAGCCGGAGCTGACGCGGCCCGCACCCCTTCTGCCGCTTCCCGGCGGCTTTGGGCCCGTTGACCGTTTTCGGCCGCGACGCACAGTCATCCGGACATCACCGCAGGTGAGTTGCGGGAGAACTTCGCAGGCGGTGGCGAGATTTTACGTACGAGGATTTGAACTGATCACAAGAAGGTCACTAGGTTTAGCCATCGAACCTTCGCTCGGGTGATCGCTCAGAGGGAGTGACGGCGGAGGCTCACCGCCCGCCAGGTGTGCTCTCCGGCAGGCGGCTGATGGCAGAAGGAGACCGCCCACGTGGCGTCCCACCGTCGACCTAAGCAGCCGAGCCGCGCACGTGTCACCGTGCTGACCACCGCAGCGGCAGCCGCCGTCGTCCTCGGCGGCAACTCCGCCCAGGCCGCGCCCGCCAAGCCCAGCAAGGGCGAGGTGAAGGAGAAGGTCGACAAGCTCCACGAGCAGGCGGAGCAGGCCACCGAGAAGTACAACGGGGCCAAGGAGAAGCAGGAGAAGCTCGAGAAGGAGATCGACGCTCTCCAGGACAACGTGGCCCGCGGCCAGGACGACCTCAACGAGCTCCGCGACGCGATCGGCATGGCCGCCGCCGCCCAGTACCGCAGCGGCACCATCGACTCCTCGATGCAGCTCTTCCTCTCCGCCGACCCGGACGACTACCTCGACAAGGCGTCCACCCTGGACCAGCTGAGCAACCAGCAGGTCGAGGCCCTCGCCGAGATCCAGGACAAGCAGCGCGAGCTCACCCAGCAGCGTCAGGAGGCCGCCACCAAGCTGGACGACCTCGCCGAGACGCGCGAGGAGCTGGGCAAGAAGCGCAAGGAGGTCCAGGCCAAGCTGGCCGAGGCCCAGAAGCTGCTCAACTCCCTCACCGCCGCCGAGCGGGCCGAGATGGCGAAGGAGGAGGCGGCGGACGCCGCGAAGTCGGCGGGTCTGACCGGCGGCAAGTCCGCCTCGGGCCGCGCCTCGGCCGCCTTCGCCGCCGCGCAGTCCAAGATCGGCTCGCCGTACGTCTACGGCGCCACCGGTCCGGGCTCCTTCGACTGCTCCGGCCTCACCTCGTGGGCGTACGGCCAGGCCGGCGTCGGCCTGCCGCGCACCTCGCAGGCGCAGGCGAGCTACGGAACCCGCCTGTCGATGGACCAGCTCCAGGTCGGCGACCTGGTGATCTTCTACAGCGACCTGCACCACGTCGGCCTCTACGCCGGCAACGGCCAGGTGCTGCACGCGCCGCGCACCGGCACCGTCGTGCGCTACGAGTCGATCAACAACATGCCGTTCCAGTTCGGCGTGCGGGTCTGAGCCCCGCCCACCGCACGAAACCTCCTCGCCGTCACCCGGTCGGATGAAACCGGGTGACTCGTGTCGACCCCGCGCCCCGCCGATGACCTGCGTCAGAGGCGGGGCGCGGGCATGTTCGCCCCCGGAGGTCTTTGGAGGGGACCCGGCGACGGGACTACTGTCTGGCGCGTTTCCCCCGACACCGTGGGAACCGGTCCCGTCACAGCCGGTGACGGTCCGTCCGGTCCGTGAGGCCCGCGTCGCGCCGGCCTCGAAGGGAGTGCGGTCCTCCGTGGGTCGTCACCGCCGCCTCGCACCGCGCCGCCCCGTCCCCGCGGGCCGCGCCCCCTCGGCGCCCGGCGCCGCCGGAATCACCGCCGCGGTCCTCTCGGTCGCCGCCACCGCCCTCGGGGTCGCCCCCCAGGCCACCGCCGCCCCCGGCGCGCCGGACGGGCCCCGGGACGCCCGCTCCGAGCTGGACCGGCTGTACACCGAGGCCGAGCAGGCCACCGAGGCCTTCAACCACGCCGACGAGCGCGCCGAGCGGCTGCGCGAGGAGGCCGGCCGGGCCCAGGACCGGATGGCCCGGCAGCAGGAGCGGGTCAACGAGCTGCGCGAGCAGCTGGGTTCGCTGGCCGGCGCCGAGTACCGCTCCGGCGGCATGGACCCGTCGCTGGCCCTGCTGTTCTCCTCCGACCCCGACGACTACCTCGACAAGGCCGCCGTGCTGGACCGGATCGGCTCCCGCCAGGCCGGCAAGCTCAGCCGGCTGCGCGGGGCGCTGCGCGAACTCGGCCAGCAGCGCCGGGAGGCCGTCGCGGACCTCGCCGAACTCGAGCGGGTGCGCAAGGACGTGACCGCCCGGAAGAGGGTCGTGGAGGGGAAGCTGAGACGGGCCCGGGAGCTGCTGCAGACGCTCCCCGAGGACGAGCGGGCCGCCTGGGACCGGGCCGCCCGGTCCGGGCGCGACCTGCCGCCGCTCGGCGAGGGCACGACGGTCTCCGGGCGGGCCGCGGCGGCGCTCGCGGCGGCGCGCGCCGCGCTGGGGCGGCCGTACGTCTGGGGAGCGAACGGGCCGAGCGCCTTCGACTGCAGCGGGCTCACCCAGTGGGCCTGGGGCCGGGCCGGCGTCTCCCTGCCGCGGACCTCGCAGGCGCAGCGGACGGCGGGGCAGCAGGTGCCGCTCTCGCAGGCGCGGCCCGGGGACCTGGTGACGTACCGGTCCGACGCCAGCCATGTCGCGATCTACGCGGGGAACGGGCAGGTGATCCACGCGCCGCGTCCGGGCGCGGCGGTGCGCTACGACCCGGTGGGCATGCTGCCCATCGCCTCCGTCACCCGGCCGTGACGGCGGGTGTCACCCGGCCCTGAGCGCCTCCGCCACCCGGCGGTGACGGCGGGTGTCCCCCGGTCCTGAGCGCCTCCGCCACCCGGCGGTGACGGCGGGTGTCCCCCGGTCCTGAGCGCCTCCGCCACCCGGCCTTACGATCGGGCGGGTGACCAGGAACCGGGCGCTGTGCGCCGCCGTCGCGCTCGGCGCGCTGCTGGCGGCGTGCGCCCCCGCCCCGCCCGACGCGCAGCTCCTGCTCGACCGCCAGGCCAGGGCCCTGCGCGACGGCGACCGCGCCGCCTTCACGGCCACCGGCGACCCCGCCGCGTGGAAGCCCCTGCACGCCCTCCCGCTCGCCGCCTGGCGCTACCGGGTGACAGCTCGGCAGGGGGAGGACGGCGCCACCGTGCGGGCCGAGCTGCGCCACCGGCTGGAGCGGGACGCCGGGACCGTCACCACGCGCCGCGTCCTCACCCTCGGGCGGGACGCCGACGGCTCCTGGCGCGTCACCGCGGACCGGCCCGCCCCCGGGGAGCCCGAACAGCTCTGGGACCAGGACGCCGCCCTCCGCACCGCCGCCACCGCGCGGACCCTGGTGGTCGCCTCCGGCCCGGCCGACCCCGCCGCCTGGACCGAACCCGGGGACACCGCCGCGCGCGCCGTGAGGGCCGCCTGGGACACTGCGGTGCGGCCCGTGATCGTCGTCCCGGACTCCACCGACGCGATGGCCCGCCTGCTCGGCGCCCCCACCGGGACGTACCGGGACACCGCCGCCGTCACCACCCCGGGCGAGGCGCCGCGGGTCGTGGTCAACCCCGAGGCGTGGAAGGCGCTCGGCGAGGAGGCGCGGCAGGTGGTCCTCACCCACGAGACCGCGCACGTCGCCCTGCGCGCCCGCACCACCGCACGCACCCCCATGTGGCTCTCGGAGGGCTGCGCCGACTGGACCGCCTACCGGACCTCCCGGCAGGACCCCGCCCGCACCGCGCCCGCCCTCGCCCGTGCGGTGCGCGAGGGCGACGTCCCGCACCGGCTGCCCGCCGACGGCGACTTCGCCTTCGGCGGCGACGCGGGGACGGTCGGCCGGGCCTACGAGGGGGCCTGGCTGGCCTGCCGCCTGGTCGCCGGCCGCTGGGGCGACCGGGCCGTCCGCGACCTCTACGAGGCCGCCGGGACCGACGGCGAGGGGGCCGCCCTCCGGCGCGTCCTCGGCGTCGGCCGCGCCGAGTTCACCGCCCTGTGGCGCGCCTCCCTCCGCCAGGACCTGGGCGGCTGAACCCCGCCCGCGGGACGCGGCGGCGGTGGCGCGGTCAGAGCAGGTCGCGGAGGCGGTCGGCGAGGAGGTCCCAGCGCCACCGCTCCTCGACCCAGGCGCGGCCCCGCTCGCCCATCCGGCGCCGCAGCTCCGCGTCGCCGAGGAGCGTGACGATCCGCTCCGCGGCGTCCGCGGGCGAGCCGCCGGGGACCACCCAGCCGGTCTCCCCGTCGAGGACGGCGTCCGGGGCGCCGCCGGAGTCGCCGGCCACCACCGGGAGGCCCGTCGCCGACGCCTCCAGGTAGACGATGCCCAGGCCCTCGACGTCCAGCCCGCCCCGCCGGGTCCGGCACGGCATGGCGAACACGTCGCCCGCCCCGTAGTGGGCCGGCAGCTCCGACCACGGCACCGAGCCGGTGAAGACCACCGAGCGCTCCACTCCGGTCTCCCGGGCCAGTTTCCGCAGGTCCTTCTCGTACGGGCCGCCGCCGACCACCAGCAGCACCGCGTCCGGCTCGGCGGCCAGGACCATCGGCATCGCCCGGATCAGCGTGTCCTGCCCCTTGCGCGGCACCAGCCGCGACACGCAGACCACCACCGGCCGGTCGGTGAGACCCAGCCGGGCGCGCACCTTGTCGCCGCCGGAGCCCGGGTGAAAGGTCCTCTCGTCCACGCCCGGCGGCAGCTGGACCATCCGCGCGGCCGCCTGGGGGGTGAGCGCGTCCGCGATCCGCGAGCGCGTGTACTCGCCCAGGTAGGTGATGACGTCGGTGGACTCACCGATCCGCCGCAGCAGTTGCCGGGCCGCGGGCAGCTGCGCCCAGCCCGCCTCGTGGCCGTGGGTGGTGGCGACCAGCCGGGTGGCGCCCGCCTTCCGCAGCGCTGGGGCCATCAGCCCCAGCGGGGCCGCGGCCCCGAACCACACCGAGGTGCAGCCGTGTTCACGCAGCAGGCCCACGGCCCTGCGGGTGGCGCCCGGGGTCGGCAGCAGCATCGTGGTGCGGTCCCGCACCACCCGGAACGGCTGCTCGGCGTCGAACTCGGCGGTGGCCTCGGCACCTTCGCGGCCGCGCTTCCAGGTGGACGCGTACACCACGAACCGCTCCGGATCCAGGCGCAGCGCGATGTTGTGCAGGAACGCCTGGATGCCTCCGGGGCGCGGAGGGAAGTCATTGGTCACGATCAGCGTCTTGTGCATCGCGGACGACCCTATCCAACGGGCGCATGGGGAATCATGGCCGCATGCAGACCAAGGGCCCCACGCACCCCCCGTCCGCCACCGCCCCCGCTCCCGACCCGGCGCCCACCCCGGCGGCCGCCACCTGGGCGCTGTGGGCCCTGTGGCTCGCCTCGCGGGCGGTGCTGCTCCTCCTGGTCTTCAAGGTGTGGGTGATGCCCGGGCCGGACGTCACCTCCGACGTCCACGTGACGTACCAGAACTGGTACCGGGTGCTGAGTGAGGGAACGTTCCCCCAGACGGACATCACCTGGCAGTACCCGCCGGCCGCCGCGCTGGCGATCCTCTCCCCGGCGGTGCTGCCCTGGCTGGAGTACGCGCACGCGTTCTTCGTCCTCGCCTTCCTGGCCGACGCGGCCGGCTTCGCGCTGCTGCTGCGCGCCGGGCGGGGGAGCGGGCGGTCCCGGCACGGCGCCTGGGTGTGGACGGCCGGCGTGCCGCTGCTCGGGCCCACCGTGTACGCCCGCTACGACGTGATGGTCACCGTCGTCGCCGTCGGCGGCCTGCTCGCCCTGGCCCGCCGGCCCCGGCTGGCGGGGGCGCTGATCGGGTTCGGCGCGATGCTCAAGGTGTGGCCCGCGCTGCTGCTGGCCGGTGTGCTGCGCAGGACCACCTGGGTGTGGACGGTGGTCACCGCGGCCGTGGTGGCGGCCGCTTTCGCGCTGGCGATGCCCGGCGCCTTCGCCTTCCTCACCTTCCAGCGCGACCGCGGCACCGAGGTCGAGTCGCTGGGCGCGCTGGTCCTGCACGTCGCCCGCCAGTACGGGTGGCAGGGGCAGGTGCTGCTCAACTACGGCTCGATGGAGTTCATCGGCCCGCACGTGGAGACGGTGAGCCGCGGGGCGATGGTGCTCACCGTGGCCGTCTTCGGCTGGCTGCTGTTCTGGCGCTGGCGGGCCCGGCCCGGCGCGCTGGGGGCGTCCTCGGAGCGGATCGTGTGGGGACCGGCGGTCCCGGCGCTGGCGGCTCTGGTGGCGGTCCTGATGTTCACGGTCACCAGCCGGGTGATCAGCCCGCAGTACCTGGTGTGGCTGGTGGGCGTCGCGGCGGTGTGCGTGACCTTCCGCGGCAGCGGGGTGGGTCCGGCCGCCTGGGTGCTGGTCGCGGCCAGCGGGGTGACGCTGGTGGAGTTCCCGCTCTACTTCGGCGACGTCGTGAGCAGCACGCCGCTCGGGCTGGTGCTGCTGTTCCTGCGCAACGGACTGCTGGTCGCCGCGACCCTGATGGCGGCGGACCGCCTGTGGGAGCTCACGGTGGGCGGCGGGGACCGCTCCGCCCCGGCGCCGGAAGGGGCCGGCGGCTCCGACGACGACCGGGAACCGCCGCGGGAGTCCCTGCCGACCGGCTGAGCCCGCCCGCGGACGTCGCCCACGGGCCGGCCGGGCACGCCGGTCAGGCCGCGGGCACCCGCAGGGCCGCCAGGACCGGGAGGTGGTCCGTGGCGGCGCGGAGGTCGGCCGGGGTGACACCGGGCAGGCCGGTGGGGACGCCGCAGCCGAGGACCTCGATCCCCGGGGTGGTGAAGAGGGCGTCGATGCGCTGCACCGGGTCGTGCGCGGGGGAGGTGAACTCCCCGCCCCAGGGGGCCGCCGGACGGCAGTCCCGCAGCTCGCCCGCGACCCGGCGGAAGGTGCGTCCGCCGGGCCGCTCGTTGAGGTCGCCGCCCGCCAGGACGTGCGGGACCCCCAGCGAACGGACCCGCTCCAGCAGCATCCCGCCCTGCTCGTACCGCTCGGCGGACTGCAGGGAGAGGTGACAGCTGAGGACGCCGAGCCGGGCGGAGCGCCCGAACCGCACCACCGCCGTCGCGAACCCCCGCCGGTGCAGACCGGGCGTCAGCGGCAGCAGCACGTCCTCCGTGCGTTCGGCCACGGTCCGCAGGGAGCACAGCAGGGCGGGCCCGGCGGCGGGGGCGCCGCCGGAGAGCACCACCAGGCCCGACTCCCGGGCCAGCCGCGCCAGCCGCCTGCGCCAGCCCGCGAACCGCGGGGCCTCCTGCACCAGCACCAGGTCCGGAGCGCAGGCCCGGATCACCCGGGCCAGCGCCGCCGTGTCGTCGCGCATCGACCGCACGTTGTAGGACAGCGCCCGGACCACGGCCGACCCGTCGGCCTCGGTCCGGGTCGCCGGAAGCGGGGGAAGCGCGTCGGCCGTCACCGGGCGCGGGCCTACATCGGGGCCGCGGGCTGCCGGGCCAGGTCGGCCGCGCCCACCAGGCCCGCCTTGCCGCCCAGCGTCGCCGCGTTCACCTCGGCGACCGGACGCCAGCCGCCGCCCACCAGCCAGCGCCGGTAGGACTTGCGGACCGGCTCGAGCAGCAGCTCGCCCTCGTCGGACAGGCCGCCGCCGATGATGAAGGCCTCCGGGTCGAAGAGCGAGGCCAGGTCGGCCAGGCCCGCGCCGACCCAGCGGGCCAGCTCCCGGTAGGAGTCCACGGACACCCGGTCGCCCTGCCGGGCGGCGGTGGAGATGTGCTTGCCCTCGATGCCCTCGGGCGTGCCGTCGCCCAGGGAGAGCAGCAGCTCCGCGTTGCCCGGGGTGGCCGAGGCGCGCTGCTTGGCGTAGCGGACCAGGGCGCGCCCGGAGGCGTACTGCTCCCAGCAGCCCTGCTTGCCGCAGCCGCACAGCAGGCCGTCCGGCACCATCCGCATGTGGCCGAACTCGGCGGCCACACCGAAGTGACCGCGGCGCAGCTTGTCGCCGATGATGATGCCGCCGCCCAGGCCGGTGCCCAGGGTGATGCAGATGACGTTGCGGTTCTCCCGGCCCGCACCGAACCGGTACTCGCCCCAGGCCGCCGCGTTCGCGTCGTTCTCGACGACGACGGGGAGGTCCACGCGGGCCTCCACCTTCGCCTTGAGCGGCTCCTGGCGCCAGTCGATGTTGGGCGCGAAGTAGACCGTCGACCGCTGCCGGTCGACGTAGCCGGCGGCGCCGATGCCCACGCCGACGATCTGGTGGCCGGCCCGGGCGCCGTCCACCGCGGACGCGATGGCGTCGACGATGGCCTCGGCCGTGTCGGGGGTCGGCACCTTGAAGGTCGAGAGGATGTTGCCATCCTCGTCGACGACTCCCGCCGCGATCTTGGTGCCGCCGATGTCGACGCCGATGGTGAGTCCCATGTGTCCCTCGGTAAATGGTCGTGCCCGCTGGGGCTTACGGTACCGGAGGGCGATCAGTCCACGTCGATCCGCTGTCCTCCGGCGGGCCCGCCGTCCTCGCCGTCGTCCCTCGGACGGTCGGCGGAAGGGGCCTGGGAGGAGCCGCCGGGACGGTCGGCGGGACGCTGCTCACCTGCGGTCCAGCGGCGTTCCTGGGACTGCACGGCACTGCGGTAGGCGGCGAGGAGCTCGGAGCCGGCCGCGGCCAGATGACGGAAGACCTCAGGGTTGCGCTCCACCACCGGCTCCACCGCGGCCCTGGCCTGCCGCACGACCTGCTCGGCGGCGCCCAGCAGCTGCGCCTGCCCCTGGAAGGAGGCCAGCCGGTCGGCGACCGCGGAGGCCAGCTTGCGCAGTTCCTCGGCCGCCGAACCCGTCCCGTCGTCGCCGCCCCGGCGCTCGCGGTGGCGTTCCCGCTCGGCCCGCAGGTCCTCGGCGCAGGCGTCGGCCCAGGCGTCGGAGTCGCCGGTGCGTCCCTCTGGCTTCTCGCTCATCCCGGACCCTTCTCCCGTTCTCGCTCGCCCCCGCGTCGGTGGAGGGCTCGGACACCTCCGACCGTACTCCCCGCGCCCGGGCGCCGTTCAGCGCTCCGCGGAAGGCCACACCGCGGGGTCCGGGACGAACCGCACGGCGAGCACGCCCTCGCGCAGCGCCGCCCCGGTCACCGCGCAGCGGCGCAACGCCGGGGGCAGGGGGAGGGCCCGGCGGAAGCGGCCCGCGGCGAGCAGCAGCTCGTCGCCCCGGCGGACCAGCTCCAGCTCCTCGCGGACCGCGCCGGGCAGCGGGATCCGCCAGACCAGGGAGCCGTCCTCGGCGCTCCGGTCCTCCACCGGCCGCTCGACGGAGCACGACCCGGCCGCCCCGGCGGCGGACGCCGCGGTGACGGCGGCGCCCGGCACGCCGAGGGCGGTCAGGTCGTCGGCGCCGCGCGGCTCGCGGCCCAGGTGCGGGACGGCGTGGACGGGCAGGCCCGCCGCGGTCCACTCGTCGAGGGCCTTGCGCTGCTGGGCGGCCAGCACGGTCAGCCAGGTGTCGGGGCTCGCGTCGGGCACCACCCGGGTGGCCAGCAGCGCCCCGGGGCGCAGGCCGTACAGGGCGAGGCCGAGCACGGCGGCGCGCACCGCCTCGACGGCGGACGGTCCGGGTTCGGCGGTCAGCCGCACCTCGGCCCGCCCCAGCAGGTCCTCGACCTGCGCGAGCTGCTCGTCCCAGCGGGCGGCGGACTCGTACAGCCGCTCCGACGGCATGGGCACCCCGGCCAGCCGGCCCAGCAGCGGCCGCAGCGCACGGGCCGCCTGCCGCTCCTGCGGGAGCAGCCGGCGCAGGTAGCGGCGCAGCTCGCCGGGCAGCGCGAGCAGGGCGAGGGCCTCGGGGGCGGCGGGGAGGTCGACGACCAGCAGGTCGTGGGCGCCGGAGCGGGCCGCCTCGCGCACGGCCGCCAGGACGGCGAGCTCGCGGGCGCCGGGCAGCGGGGTGATCTCGTCGCGCTCCAGCGGGCGCGCGCCGAGCAGGTCCAGGGCGGCCCCGCCCTGCTCCTGGAGGGCGGTGAGCACGTCCCGGAACCCCTCGGCGGAGTCGGTCAGGCGCACGGCGAGGCCGGGGACGCCGCCGGGCACCAGCCCCGCGGGCAGGGCGTCGTCGCAGGTCAGCAGGAGGGTGCGGGCGCCCTCGCGGGCGGCGCGCAGGGCGGTGGCGGCGGCCACCGTGGTCCGGCCGGATCCGCCGGGACCGGTGATCAGCAAGATCCGCATGAGCGGGGGAGACCCGGTCCTAGGCCGCCTTCGACTCGACGCGCTTCTTCAGGCCGGCCAGCGCCCGGTCGATGATGACCTTCTCGGCCTTGCGCTTGATCATGCCCAGCATGGGGATCTTGACGTCCACGGTGAGGGTGTAGGTGACCTCGGTGGAGCCGTCGCCCAGGTCGCGCAGGGCGTAGGTGCCGTCCAGGGAGCGGAGCATCTGCGACTTCACCAGGGTCCAGGACACCTCGTCGGCGCCCTTCCAGGTGTAGGCCAGCGTCTGGTCGTCCTTGATCGCACCGGCGTCCATCACCAGCCTGACCTGCTCCGCGCGGCCCTGGGCGTCGGTCGCGACGACCTCGGCCTCCTTCACCTCACCGGTCCACTCGGGGTAGCGGGCGAAGTCGGCGATCACCTCCATCACAGCGGCCGGTGCGGCCCCGATGGTGATGTTCGAGCTGGTGTGTTCCGCCATCGCCGTAGCTCCTCCAGGTCCGGCCGGGCAGGTCTGCGGATGCAGGCTACCGCGCGCGGGCCAACGGGCCCGAGCCGCGTCGGGGCGGGCGGCTCAGAACTCCAGCGCCCACGGCCGGCCGGTGCTCGCGAAGTGACCGACGTTCACGCACTCCGTGGACCCGACGCGCATCCGCTGCCGCAGCGGCTGGTGGACGTGACCGAAGAGCGAGTAGCGCGGCCGTGTGCGGCGGATCACGTCCAGCAGGGCGCGGCTGCCGCGCTCGAAGCGCCGGGCCACCGTGTCGTAGACCAGGTCGGGGACCTCCGGCGGGATGTGCGTGCACAGCACGTCCACCTCGCCGAGCGCGGCCAGCTTGGCCTCGTACTCCTCGTCGTCGATCTCGAACGGGGTCCTCATCGGGGTGCGCAGGCCGCCGCCGACGAAGCCGAAGGTCCAGCCGCCGATCTCCACCCGCTGCCCGTCCAGGACGGTGGTGCCCTCCCGGGCGTACTCCGGCCACAGACCGGGGACGTCGACGTTGCCGTAGGTGGCGTACGTCGGGGCGGGCATGGCCGCGAACAGCTCGGCGTACTGCCGGCGGACCGCCCGCTCGATCAGCACCGACCGGTCCTCGTCCTGCGCCGCCCACAGTCCGGCCTGGAACTCGCGCGCCTCCTCGAAGCGGCGGGCGGTGCGCAGCGCGACGATGTGCTCGGCGTTCTCGCGGCCGAAGAGGTCGCCGAAGATCCCGCGGGAGTGGTCGGCGTAGTCCAGGAAGAGGATCAGGTCGCCGAGGCAGATCAGCGCGTCGGCGCCGTCCTTCGCCCTCGCCAGGTCACGGGTGTTGCCGTGCACGTCGCTCACCACGTGGACGCGGGTGGCGCGGGTGCTGCCGGTGCCGGCGCCGGGGCGTCGGACCCGGTCGCCGAGGGGTGTCGCTGCCATGCCGACGAAGCCTAGGCGTGTGGTGCAACCGTGAACAGAGGCGGTCGGACCTGCGGTTACTCTGGCACCTCGAGAATGGCGTGGACTACTGTGCGCAACGGAACACCAGTCGTGTGACGCGGCGAACATCGGAGCCGGACGCTCTTTCGGAGCGAACATACCCAGGAGTAACGTCCGGTCGGTCCCGTAGTGCCAGGTCCAGGGGCGGACCATGTCCGTACCCTTTCCGGCACGCGCCCCAGCCATGGACCGCACCGTCGCACTCACACAACGTCGTGGCGTCGGCGCCAATGAGGAGCAGCAGTCTTGCGCGAGTTCAGCCTTCCGGCTCTCTACGAAGTCCCCGCGGACGGCAACCTGACCGATCTGGTCCGCAGAAACGCCGCGCAGCACCCCGGCACCGCGGTGATCGCCCGCAAGGACGACGCCGGAGCCTGGCAGGACGTCACGGCCGAGCGGTTCCTCGCCGAGGTGAACACCGCGGCCAAGGGCCTCATCGGGGCGGGCGTGCAGCCCGGCGACCGGGTGGCGCTGATCTCCCGCACCCGCTACGAGTGGACGCTGCTGGACTTCGCGATCTGGAGCGCGGGCGCGGTCACCGTGCCGGTCTACGAGACCAGCTCCCCCGAGCAGATCCAGTGGATACTCGGCGACTCCGGCGCCACCGCCGTCGTGGTGGAGACGCCGCTGCACGAGGCGAGCGTGGAGCAGGTCCGCGGGGCCCTCCCGGCGCTCAAGCACGTCTGGCAGCTCGACGACGGCGCCGTCGAGGAGCTCGGCCGGCTCGGCCAGGACGTGTCCGAGGACACCCTCGAGGAGCGCGCCCGCTCCGCCAAGGCCGACGACCCGGCGACCATCGTCTACACCTCCGGCACCACCGGCCGCCCCAAGGGCTGCGTGCTCACGCACCGCAACTGGTTCGCGGAGGCCGGCAACGCCGTCGAGCGCCTCGGCCCGCTGTTCGACACCGGCCGCTGCTCCGTGCTGCTGTTCCTCCCGCTCGCCCACGTCTTCGGCCGGCTGGTCGAGGTCGCGGCGATGCTCGCGCCGATCCGCCTGGGCCTGGTCCCCGACATCAAGAACCTCACCGACGAGCTGGCCTCGTTCCGCCCGACGCTGATACTCGGCGTCCCGCGGGTCTTCGAGAAGGTCTACAACTCGGCCCGCGCCAAGGCGCAGGCCGACGGCAAGGGCAAGATCTTCGACAAGGCCGCGGCCACCGCCATCGCCTACAGCCGCGCCCTGGACGACCCGTCGGGCCCGTCCTTCGGCCTGCGCGTCAAGTACAAGGTCTTCGACAAGCTCGTCTACTCCAAGCTGCGCGCGGTCCTCGGCGGCCGCGGCGAGTACGCGGTCTCCGGCGGCGCGCCGCTCGGCGAGCGGCTCGGCCACTTCTTCCGCGGCATCGGCTTCACCATCCTCGAGGGCTACGGCCTCACCGAGTCCGCCGCGGCGACCGCCTTCAACCCGTGGGACAAGCAGAAGATCGGCACGGTCGGTCAGCCGCTGCCGGGCTCGGTCGTCCGCATCGCCGACGACGGCGAGGTGCTGCTGCACGGCGAGCACATCTTCAGCGGCTACTGGAACAACGAGGCGGCCACCGCGGAGGCGCTGGAGGACGGCTGGTTCCACACCGGCGACCTCGGCACCCTCGACGAGGACGGCTACCTGCGGATCACCGGCCGGAAGAAGGAGATCATCGTCACGGCCGGCGGCAAGAACGTCGCCCCCGCGGTGATCGAGGACCGGATCCGGGCGAACGCGCTGGTCGCCGAGTGCATGGTCGTCGGCGACGGCAAGCCGTTCGTCGCCGCGCTGGTCACGCTGGACGAGGAGTTCCTCGGCCGCTGGTGCGCCGAGCACGGCAAGCCGGAGGGGACCACCGCGGCCGAGCTGTGCGACGACGCGGACCTGCTGGCGGCGGTCCAGTCGGCGGTCGACGACGGGAACGCGGCGGTCTCCAAGGCGGAGTCGGTGCGCAAGTTCCGGGTGCTGCCGGCGCAGTTCTCCGAGGAGTCCGGGCACCTCACGCCGTCGCTCAAGCTGAAGCGGAACGTCGTCGCGAAGGACTTCGCCGACGAGATCGAGGCGCTCTACCAGCGCTGACGCCCACGCGTACTACGCCTACGGGGCCCGGGTCCAGGTGACCCGGGCCCCGTCGCGTCAGGTCCCGTACGCCCGGGGCACAGGCACAGGTCAGACGACGGCGCCGCGGCCGGGGTCGTCGTCGTCGGCGTCGGGGTCCATGCGCATGACCAGGGCCACCGCGCCGCCGAGGAAGCCGCCGACGCACAGCGTCGTGAGCCACCAGGACATGTGCCACCCCAGCAGCACCGCGAGCAGCAGCAGCACCGGCCCGCCGATCACGCCGAGCCAGGCGAACCTGGCCGTCGCGTCCGCCTCCGGAAGCGGCGGCGGCTCCGGCGGGACGAAGTGGTCCTCCTCCGCCGGCTCCGCGAGCTCGAAGTCCCGCGGACCGGCCGGCGGCGCCGTCGCCGTGGCCCCCGCGCCCACGCCGGGCGCGAACGTCACGGACCCGCCCAGCGGCCGCGGCTCGGAGTCCGGCTCCGGCTCGGCCCCCGCCTCACCCTCCGCGGCGGCGGTGGCGGCACCGGTGCCGGCGAGCCCCGCGTCCCCGCCCTCGTCCGGTTCCGGCAGCGCCAGGTCCCGCACGGGGCGGTACGGTCTCACCCCCGGCGGGTCCGGCGGCTCCTCGCCGTAGGAGGCGACGATCGCCTCCCAGGCGGCCTTCTCGTCGAACGCGGGAAGGTCGGGGTCCTGCTCCTGGTCCGGGTCCCGCCCGGCGCCGTCCTCAGCCAACGGGGGCCGTCCCTTCCCGGTCGCCCGGATCGCCGGGCCCCGCGCCCCGCGCCCCGGAAGCCAGTCGCTCCACGAACGCCGCGCTCCGCTCGAAGATCCGCTCGGCGTCGTTGTCCAGCGTCGCCACGTGGTAGCTGTCCTCCAGCACGACCTCCGTGGTGTCCACCGAGGAGACCCGCGCGAGGATCCGCGCCGAGTCCGCCGGAGAGACCACGTGGTCGACCGCGCTGTGCAGCAGCAGGAGCGGCTGCGTCACCTGCGGCAGCTCGCCGTCCAGCATCCGCAGGAACACCGCCAGCGAGTACGCGGCGTGCAGCGGCACCTTGGCGTAGCCGGTCTCCAGCACGCCCTGCTTCTTGATGTCGCTGGTCAGCCCCTTGGTGGCCGGCACCAGGTGGCGCACCACCGGCAGCACCCGGGCGGCCGCCCCGTGCACCTTGTTCACCGGGTTGACCAGCACCAGCCCGCTCACCGCGTCGCCGTGCTTCGCGGCCAGCCGCAGGGCGAGCGCTCCGCCCATCGACAGGCCGCACACGAAGACCTTCTCGCAGCGCGCGGTGAGCTCCCGCAGCGCGCGGTCGACCTCCGCGTACCAGTCCTGCCAGCCGGTGACCTGCATGTCCTCCCACCGCGTGCCGTGTCCCGGCAGCAGCGGCAGGGACACGGTCAGGCCGCGCCCGGCGAGGTACTCCGCCCAGGGACGCATGGACTGCGGCGAACCGGTGAAGCCGTGACAGAGCAGCACGCCGATCTCCCCGCCGTCGTGGCGGAACGGCTCGGCTCCGGGAAGGACCGGCACCTTCGGTCTCCTCGTGACTGAGTCGTGCCTGCGGGTACCCGCACGGCACAGGGGTGGAGTGGGTACTTCACCGTACGCGACCGTGCCTGCACCGGCCAGGGGCGTCGAGCGTTTGCCGCGGCCTCGGGATAAGGTTCGGACCCGATGCACAGGAGGGCAGTCGGGTGATCTACGAAATAATGAAGGCGATCATCGGGGCACCGGTGAAAGTCGCGTTCAGGCCTTGGGTCGAGGGCCTGGAGAACGTCCCGGCCGAGGGGCCCGCGATCCTCGCGAGCAACCACCTGTCCTTCTCGGACTCCATCTTCCTGCCCGTGATGCTCGACCGGAAGGTCACCTTCATCGCCAAGGCGGAGTACTTCACCACCCCCGGCGTCAAGGGACGCCTCACGGCCGCCTTCATGAAGGGCGTCGGCCAGCTCCCGGTGGACCGCGAGGGCGGCCGCGGCGCCGGCGAGGCCGCGATCCGCAGCGGCATCAAGGTGATCGAGAACGGCGGCCTCTTCGGCATCTACCCCGAGGGCACCCGTTCGCCCGACGGCCGCCTGTACCGCGGCAAGCCCGGCGGGCTGGCCCGGGTGGCGCTGGCCACCGGCGCCCCCGTCATCCCGGTCGCGATGATCGACACCGAGAAGATCCAGCCGCCCGGCCGGGCGATGCCCAAGCTGATG
This sequence comes from Streptomyces fragilis, assembly GCF_003112515.1. GTDB lineage: Bacteria > Actinomycetota > Actinomycetes > Streptomycetales > Streptomycetaceae > Streptomyces > Streptomyces fragilis. Next base: position 297,343 of record NZ_BEVZ01000003.1, read on the forward strand.
CGCCCGGGCATCCGGATCGGCAAGCCGCTGGACTTCAGCCGCTACCAGGGCATGGACAACGACCGGTTCGTGCTGCGCGCCGTGACCGACGAGGTCATGTACGAGCTGATGAAGCTCTCCGGCCAGGAGTACGTCGACATGTACGCCACCGCCGCCAAGCGGCAGCTGGCGGAGGCCGCCAAGGCCGCGAAGGCGGCCGAGCGCGCGGAGGCAACTGCCGGGGCCAAGGCCTCGGACGGCAGCTGACGGGCCCCCGGCGCGGCCCGCGCCGGGGACGGGTCGTACGGGGGAGACCGGCCGGGAACGGTGCGGTGGCACGGGGGAGACGACGTGACGGGGGAACCGCGCGGCAGGATGTCGGTCGAGCAGCCGCTCTGGCAGGCGCTGACCGCCTACCGGGTGCTGACGATGCTCTACGCCGTCGGCCTGTTCGCCTCGGCCTACCACCAGTTCGTGCGGCCGGGCCTGGCCGTCGGCTACTACGTGGTGCTGGCGGTGTGGACGCTGGCCACCGTGCGCAAGGTCTCCGACGCCCGCAGCTGCACCCGCGCCTTCCTGGGCGTCGACCTGACCATCGCCGTCGTCGGCATCCTGCTCACCCCGCTCGCCGACTCGGCCTCCCGCATCCACGCCGGCGGCCCCACCCTGCCGTCGATATGGACCGCCGGATCGGTGCTGGCCTTCGCGGTCAAGGGCGGCTGGCGGTGGGCGGCCTTCGCCTCCACCCTGGTGGCCGCCGCCAACCTGGTGGAACGCGGCGCGCCCACCCGCGACACCCTGCACAACGTCATCCTCGTCTGGGTCGCCGCCATCGCCATCGGCTACGTCGTCGAGGTGGCCCGCGCCTCCGAGCGGACACTGGCCCGCGCCCTGGAGATCGAGGCCGCCACCCGCGAGCGGGAGCGGCTGGCCCGCGACATCCACGACGGCGTGCTCCAGGTGCTCGCCATGATCCGCAGACGGGCGGCCGACGGCGTCACCGGCGGCGGGGCGGACACCGTGGAACTGGTGCGGCTGGCCGGCGAGCAGGAGTCCGCGCTGCGCGCCCTGATCTCCCGCGGACTGCCCGGCCCCCGCGACGCCGTCCCGCGCGCCCTGCCGGCCGGTGGCCCGCGCCGGGACGCGGGCCCGGGCGACGCCGAGGAGGACCCCGACGCCCCCGTCGACGTGCGCGCCCTGCTGGCAGGGCACGCCACCGGCCCCCGCATCGCCCTGGCCGAGCCCGGCACCCCGGTGGAACTGCCGGCCCGCGTGGCGCGTGAACTGTCCGCCGCGGTCGGCGCCGCGCTGGACAACGTCCGGGCGCACGCCGGCGAACAGGCGCGGGCCTGGATCCTGCTGGAGGACGAACCCGACCAGGTGATCGTCACCGTCCGCGACGACGGCCCCGGCATCCCGGCCGGCCGGCTCGACGCCGCCGAACGGGAGGGGAGACTGGGGGTCGCCCAGTCCATCCGCGGCCGGCTGCGCGACCTGGGCGGCACCGCGGAGCTGTACTCGGTCCCCGGCCAGGGCGCCGAGGTCGAGTTGAGGGTCCCGAAGGCCTGACGGCCTGCGCACACGAGGAGAGCTGAACCGATGGGGGAGAGCCCGTTGAAGGTGATGGTGGTCGACGACCACCCGATGTGGCGCGACGCGGTCGCCCGGGACCTGGCGGGCGCCGGGCTCGAGGTGGTGGCCACCGCCGGCGACGGCGAGCAGGCCGTGCGCAGGGCCCGCGCGGTCCGGCCCGACGTGCTGGTGCTCGACCTCAACCTGCCGCTCAAGCCGGGCGTCGAGGTCTGCCGCGAACTGGTGGGCGCCGACCCCTCGCTGCGGGTGCTGGTGCTCTCGGCCAGCGGCGAGCACGCCGACGTGCTGGAGGCGGTGAAGTCCGGAGCCACCGGCTACCTGGTCAAGTCCGCGTCCACCGAGGAACTGCTCGACGCGGTCCGCCGCACCGCCGTCGGCGAGGCCGTCTTCACCCCCGGCCTGGCCGGACTGGTGCTCGGCGAGTTCCGGCGGCTGGCCGCCGGCCCGCCCGAGCCGGCCCCCGCCACGCCCGCGCCCCGGCTCACCGACCGCGAGACCGAGGTGCTGCGCCTGGTCGCCAAGGGACTGTCGTACAAGCAGATCGCCGAGCGGCTGGTGATCTCCCACCGGACCGTCCAGAACCACGTCCAGAACACCCTCGGCAAGCTCCAGCTGCACAACCGGGTGGAACTGGTGCGCTACGCCATCGAGACCGGCCTGGACGAGGACTGACCGGCCCGGCCGGGGCCGATGGGCCCTGGCCGAGAAGGACCCTCGGCCGTTCGCGACCACGGGCGAGGGCTCGTAGGGTCGGCTGCATGGAGATCCTCGCGTTCGGAGTCCAGTACGACGAGAAGCCGCTGCTGGAGGCGGCGTTCGCCCAGGCGGTGAGTCCGCTCGGGCACGAACTGCGCTGCCTGGACGTCAACCTCGACGCGGACACCGCCGCCCTGGCCCTCGACCACGAGGTGGTGGTCAGCCCCGTCAACGCGGTGCTGGACCGCGAGGTGCTGCGGGCGCTCGCGGCCGGCGGGACCCGGCTGATCGCCCAGCGCTCCACCGGCTTCAACAACATCGACCTGCCCGCCGCCGAGCAGCTGGGCATGACCGTCGCGCGGGTCTCCGCCTACTCGCCGTACTCGGTCGCCGAGCACGCCTGGGCGCTGGCCCTCGCCTGCGACCGGCACATCGCGCGCGCCGCCCGCCGCACCCGCGACTTCGACTTCCGCATCAGCGGCCTGATGGGCCGCGACCTGCACGGCCGCACCGCCGGAGTGATCGGCACGGGGAAGATCGGCGCGGCCTTCGCCCGGATCGCCCACGGCTTCGGCATGCGGCTGCTGGGCTGGGACATCAACGAGAACCCCGAGTGCCTGGAACTGGGCATGACCTACGTCCCGGCCGCGGAGCTGCTGGCCCGCTCCGACCTGATCACCCTGCACGTGCCGCTCACCCCCGAGACCCAGCACCTCATCGACGCGGACGCGCTGCGGACCATGAAGGACGACGCGATCCTGGTGAACACCAGCCGCGGCGGCCTGGTGGACACCGCCGCGCTGGTCGCCGAACTGCGGGCCGGCCGCTTCACCGGGGTGGGCCTGGACGTCTACGAGGCGGAGGAGGGCCTGTTCTTCCTCGACAAGTCGCTGGACTTCGTCGACGACGACACCCTGGCCCGCCTGGTCACCTTCCCCAACGTCCTGGTCACCGGCCACCAGGCCTACTACACGGCCGACGCGGTGGCGCAGATCGCGCACACCACCGCGTCGAACGTGGTGGACTACCTGGCCGGCCGCCGCTCGGAGAACGTGCTCGCGCCCAGGCCGTCCGCCTGACCGACGGCACCGCCCGCCGGGCCTGCCTGAGCGATGGCGTCGCCCGCCGTGCCCGCCGGGCCGCCCGCCGCGCGCACCACTGCCGTGTGCACGACGTGGTCCAGCAGTTCGCGCACCACGTCGATGCCGCGCACGGTGAGCACCGACTCCGGGTGGAACTGCACCCCGGCGAACCCGGGTCCGCGCAACGCGTGCACCTCGCCGTCCGCGTCCACGTCCCGGACCACCTCCACGCCGTGCGCGGCGAGCTCGGCGGCGGCCGCGTCGTCGCAGCGGGCGACGAAGCTGTTGTAGAAGCCGACCGTCTCCGGCCGCCCGAACAGGTCGAGCGTGGTCTGCGCCCCCTGGTACGGCACCCGCTTGCGGACGATCTCCAGGCCCAGCTCGGCCGCGATCAGCTCGTGGCCCAGGCACACGCCCAGCACCCCGTGCGGACGGTCCCGCAGCACCTCGGCCGTCAGGCCGCGCAGGAACCGCATCCGCGGGTCGGCGGCGTCCCCCGGATCGCCCGGGCCGGGGCCGAGGACCACCGGCCCCGGATGGCCGAGCACCGCCTCGCGCAGCCCCGGCTCGTCGAAGCGGCGCACGGTCACCGTCAGGCCGAGCGAGCGCAGCAGGTGGGCCAGCATCGCGGTGAACGTGTCCTCCGCGTCGACCACCAGCGCGTGCCCGGTGAGCGCGGCCGCGCCGGCCTTGCCGTCCTCGGGACGCTCGCGCATCCGCAGCCAGAACGGCGCCAGCCCCGCCCGCCGGGAGTCCAGCGCGGCCCGCACCCGCGGGTCCTCGCCCAGCCGGGGTGCCGCCCGCTCCTCCCGCGGCCGCCCCGGCCGCACGCCCAGCGCGGCCAGCACCCCGGCCGCCTTGGCGTGCGTCTCGGCCACCTCGCCGGCCGGGTCGGAGCCGCGCACCAGCGTCGCCCCGACGCCCACCCGCAGCGTGCCGTCGGCGGCGACGTCCGCGGTGCGGATCAGGATGGGGGAGTCCAGCGTCTGCGCGCCGCCCGCGTCCCGGCCCAGCAGGGCGAGCGCGCCCGCGTAGTAGCCGCGGCCGTCCCGCTCGTGCCGCTCGATCACCCGGCAGGCGTTCTGCACCGGCGAGCCGGTCACCGTGGCGGCGAACATGGTCTCCCGCAGCACCTCGCGGACGTCCAGCGTGGAGCGGCCGCGCAGCTCGTACTCGGTGTGCGCCAGGTGCGCCATCTCCTTGAGCCTCGGCCCGACCACCACCCCGCCCACGTCGCCGACCGTGCACATCATCTTGAGCTCCTCGTCCACCACCATGGACAGCTCCTCGGTCTCCTTGGGGTCGTCCAGGAACCGCAGCAGGTCCTCGGGGGTGGGTCCGCCGACCGGGTAGCGGTAGGTGCCGCTGATGGGGTTCATCACCACGGCCTGCCCGGACATCCGCACGTGCACCTCCGGGCTGGCCCCGACCAGCGTGCGGTCCCCGGTGTGCACCACGAACGTCCAGTACGCGCCGCGCTCGCCCTCCAGCAGCCGCCGGAACAGGGCCAGCGCGTCGGCCGCCCCGAAGCCGTCGATCCGGCCGCGGTAGGTGCGCCGGATCACGAAGTTGGCGCCCTCGCCGCGCCCGATCTCCTCGCGCAGCACGCGCTCGACGGTGCGCGCGTAGGAGGCGTCGTCCTGGTCGAAGCCGCCGTCCTCGACCCGCACCTCGTGCGCGGGCAGTTGGTCCAGCGCGTCGGCGAGCGGGATCTCGTACGACTCCTCGGGGGTCAGCGCCAGCAGCGGCGTGCCGTCGTCGCGGACGTCGAAGCCGCGCTCGCGGATCTGCCGGAACGGCACCAGGGCCAGCGCCCGCTCCGGCAGGTCGGCCAGCTTCTCGTACTCGGCCACCGGACCGACCAGCACCTCGACGAGGTCGTGGTCACGGCCGGGGGCGCGGCGGCGCAGCAGGGCGAACGGGCGGCCGTCGCCGGACAGCAGCGAGAGGTCCATGGCGTTCGTGTCGTCCATGTCGGGTGCTCCTCCGTGGGGGAAGTGGTGGGGAGGAGCGGCCCGGTCGCGAGAACTCGCAAGAACACCGAAGGCCGCCCCTCGGGCGGCCTTCGCGAAGTCTGGATACGCGCAGTCAGTGGGCCGCCGAAGGGACGGTCCACCACCAGTTCCGGTGCTGCGCGTGTGCTGACACGGCCCGAACCCTACCGGAGCGCGGCGGCGGGTGTGCGGGGAATGGACGCGTCGTCCCACAGTGTGGGCTCCCGTCGGCGTGCCCGGGGCGAGCCCGTACCCTTGCTGACGTGACCGTGAACCTTGAGAGCCCTGCTACCTTCGTGCCCACCTGGCGAGACCTGCCCGCTGCCCAGCAGCCGGAGTATCCCGACCAGGAGGCCCTGAGCAAGGTCGTCACGGAGCTCGAGAGCTACCCGCCGCTGGTCTTCGCCGGCGAGTGCGACCAGCTGAAGGCCCGCATGGCGGCCGTCGCCAAGGGGGACGCGTTCCTGCTCCAGGGCGGCGACTGCGCGGAGTCCTTCGACGGCGTGGGCGCCGAGCAGATCCGCGCGAAGCTCAAGACGCTGCTGCAGATGGGCGCCGTCCTCACCTACGCGGCCTCGGTGCCGGTGGTGAAGGTCGGCCGGATCGCCGGCCAGTACTCCAAGCCGCGCTCCAAGCCGATGGAGACGCGCGACGGCGTGACGCTGCCGGTGTACCGCGGCGACTCGGTGAACGGCTTCGACTTCACCGAGGAGTCCCGGATCCCCGACCCCGAGCGCCTGAAGCGGATGTACAACGCCTCCGCCTCCACGCTCAACCTGGTGCGCGCCTTCACCACCGGCGGTTACGCCGACCTGCGGCAGGTGCACGCCTGGAACCAGGACTTCGTGAAGTCCTCCCCCTCCGGCCAGCGCTACGAGCAGCTCGCCCGGGAGATCGACAACGCGCTGAACTTCATGCGGGCCTGCGGCACGGACCCCGAGGAGTTCAAGACCGTCGAGTTCTACGCCTCGCACGAGGCGCTGCTGATGGACTACGAGACCGCCCTGACCCGGGTGGACTCGCGCACCGGCAAGCTCTACGACGTCTCCGGCCACATGGTCTGGATCGGCGAGCGGACCCGGCAGATGGACCACGCGCACATCGAGTTCGCGTCGAAGATCCAGAACCCGATCGGCATCAAGCTCGGCCCCACCACCACGGCCGAGGACGCGCTGCAGTACATCGAGCGCCTCGACCCGGAGCGCGAGCCGGGCCGGCTGACCTTCATCGTCCGCATGGGCGCGGACAAGGTCCGCGACAAGCTCCCCGAGCTGGTCGAGAAGGTCACCGCCTCCGGCGCGACGGTCGCCTGGGTGACGGACCCGATGCACGGCAACACCTTCGAGGCCGCCTCCGGCCACAAGACCCGCCGCTTCGACGACGTGCTCGACGAGGTCAAGGGCTTCTTCGAGGTCCACAAGGAGCTCGGCACCCACCCCGGCGGCATCCACGTGGAGCTGACCGGCGACGACGTCACCGAGTGCGTGGGCGGCGGCGACGAGATCTTCGTCGACGACCTGCACCAGCGCTACGAGACGGCCTGCGACCCGCGGCTCAACCGCAGCCAGTCGCTGGACCTGGCGTTCCTGGTGGCGGAGATGTACCGCTCGCAGTGACCGGCTGACGACGGCATGACGATGGGGCGCGGATCACAGGGATCCGCGCCCCATCGGTCTTCCCGGGCGCAAAGCCGTGGGTTAGGTTAGGTTTGCCTCACAAGCGGAACGGATGGTTCCGATCCCGTGCGGCGCGACCGGCCAGCGATCCCAGGACGGGGGTGGAGCGACGTGTACGTGTGCAGCTGCTTCGGCGTGACCGAGGAGCAGGTCAAGCGCCACGCCGAGAACGGTGCGTGCACCCCCCGCCAGATCGCCTCCGCCTGCAAGGCCGGCACCGACTGCGGCGGCTGCGTCAAGCGGATCCAGGCCATCCTCGGCCGAGGCTCCTGCCCCCGCCGTGAGCTCATCGAGCAGGGCCGCCCCTCCGAGGCGCTGGCCGCGCCCGGCGGGCTTCCCGCCGAAGGCCCCGGGGAGGCCGGTGCTCCCGGCCGGGGCGTCGAGCCGCTGCCCCGCCCGGCCGTCCTCCCGCACGCCCTTCCCGACGCGGCCTGAGGGCCGCCGAGGTCTGAGGGTCGACGCCTGAGGGTCGACACCTCCTGGGGGCCGCCCGGGGGGTCGGCTCGTCCCGCGGCCGTCTCAGCTCGTCCCGCGGCCGTCTCAGCCCGCCTGGGAGTCCGGCTGGCTCTGCTCGATCACCGTCGAGATGTACAGCGACTCGCCCAGCTTCTCGATGAGCTCCAGCTGGGTGTCCAGGTAGTCGATGTGGTGCTCCTCGTCCGCCAGGATCGCCTCGAAGATGTTCGCGGACGTGATGTCGTTCTTCGCGCGCATCACCTCGACGCCGCGCCGCAGCCGGTCGATCGCCTCCACCTCCACCTGCTTGTCCGCCTCGAACATCTCGGTGAGGCTCTGGCCGACGCGCACGTGGAAGAGCCGCTGGTAGTTCGGCAGCCCGTCCAGCATCAGGATGCGCTCGGTGAGCACCTCCGCGTGCCGCATCTCGTCGAAGGACTCCGCGCGGGTGTACCGGGCCAGCTTCGTCCAGCCCTTGTGGTCCTGGATCTTGGAGTGCAGGAAGTACTGGTTGATCGCCGTCAGCTCGGCGGTCAGCTGCTCGTTGAGGAACTCGATGACCTCGGGGTCGCCCTGCATGCGGCGGGTCCTTCCAGACGCGGATCGATGGGACGGGTGCTGCGAGACTGCTGCGCCCGCATGATGACAACCAGCCGTCGTCACGTCCAGTAAGTGCACACTTACCCGTCTTCGATACCTTTTGCCCCCCGGTCGGCCGAGGCGGTTCCTCCGGCCCGTGACGGGTCTGTCAGGATGGGTGACATGGGTCAGCCGGAGGAACACGCGTCCGGGGAAGCGGCACAGCCGGAACTTCCCCCGCCGGGACTTCCCCAGCCGGAACTTCCCCCCGGGCAGCGGCTGCAGCGCGGCTGGCCGGTGACGCACTACGGCCCGGTGCCCCGGTTCCGCCCGGAGCGGTGGGAGTTCCAGGTCTTCGGCGCCACCGCGGACGGGTCCAAGCACTCCTGGACCCACACCGAGTTCGGCGCCCTGCCGCGCAGCACCGTGGTGGCCGACCTGCACTGCGTCACCCGCTTCAGCATGATCGGCGCCGAGTGGAGCGGGGTGCCCGCCCGGGTCGTCCTGGAGGCCGCGCCGCCCGCCCCCGACGTCACCCATGTGATGGTGTGGGCCGAGTACGGCTTCAGCTCCAACATGCGGCTGTCGGACTTCGCCGACGAGCGGAGCATCTTCGCCACCCACAAGGACGGCGAGCTCCTCACCGCCGAGCACGGCTTCCCGCTGCGGCTGATCGTCCCCCACCTGTACGCCTGGAAGGGCCCCAAGTGGGTCCGCGCCGTCGAGTACATGACGACTGACCGGCGCGGGTTCTGGGAGGAGCGGGGGTACCACAACGTGGGCGACCCGTGGAAGGAACAGCGGTACTCCTACCAGGAGGAACCGGGTGAGGGCCCTGACCTCTAGGCCCTGTCCCGGGCCGCCCGCCGGGAACGGATCCGGACCGTCGGGCCCCGGAGCCGCTGACACCCGCCTGTCACGCCGCTGACAGCGCGCGCCGTCGCCTCCGGCGATCTGGTGGACTGAGCGCCGAGCACTCGTCCACCGGAAGACCGGCACGCCGGCAACCGCCAAGGAGCGACGACCGCGACATGAACGAATCCTCTCCCCCCGCCCTCCCGGGACCGATACGGACCACGTCGCCCACCGCCCCGGAGGGGCCGGACGGCTTACCCGATCCGCGCCGCTGGTGGGGGCTGGTGTTCATCGCCCTCGCCCAGCTGATGGTGGTGCTCGACTCGACCATCGTGAACATCGCGCTGCCGTCCGCGCAGAGGGCGCTGGACATGTCGGACGGCAGCCGGCAATGGGTGATCACCGCCTACACCCTCGCCTTCGGCGGTCTGCTGCTGCTCGGCGGCCGGATCGCCGACGTGGTCGGCCGCAAACGCACCCTGGTCATCGGGCTGGTGGGCTTCGCGGTGGCCTCCGCGCTCGGCGGCGCGGCCCAGACGCCCGGCATGCTGTTCGCGGCGCGGGCCCTGCAGGGCGTGTTCGCCGCGCTGCTCGCTCCGTCCGCCCTCTCCCTGATGACCACGACGTTCACCGACCCGCGGGAGCGCAGCAAGGCGTTCGGCGTCTTCGGAGCCCTGGCGGCCGCCGGCGGCGCGATCGGCCTGCTGCTCGGCGGCGTGCTCACCGAGTACGTGGACTGGCGCTGGTGCCTGTACGCCAACATCCCGATCGCCCTGGTCGCGGTGGCCGGCACCCTCCTGCTGCTGCGCGACCGCCCGGGCACCCGGGCGGCGAAGCTCGACGTGCCCGGCGTGGTCCTCGGCTGCGGCGGCCTGGTCGCGGTCGTGTACGGCTTCTCCGAGGCCGAGGCACGAGGCTGGGTGGACGCGAGGGTGCTGGCGCTGCTGCTCGGCGGGCTGCTCCTCCTCGCCTGCTTCACCTACTGGCAGACCCGGACCCCCACCCCGTTGCTGCCGCTGCGGGTGCTGGCCGACCGGAACCGGGCGGGCAGCTTCCTCACCATGAGCTTCGGCACCATCGGCGTGTTCGGCGTGTACCTCTTCATGACGTACTACCTGCAGGAGGTCCTCGGCTACTCCGCCCTGGAGGCCGGGCTGGCCTTCCTGCCGATGTCCGCGGCGATCATGACCGGCTCGACGCAGGTCGCGGCACGTCTGCTGCCGCGCGTCCCGCCGCGGCTGCTGCTGGTCCCGGGAGTGCTGCTCGGGGCCTCGGGCCTGACGCTGCTCGCCCTCGTCGAGGCGGACTCCGCCTACGCGACGCACGTCCTGCCGGGGATGCTGCTGATGGGCCTCGGCATGGGGATGACCTACATGCCGATCTTCGCCACCGCCACCCTGGGCGTCCGCCCGCAGGACGCCGGCGTCACCTCGGCGATGGTCAACACGACGCAGCAGGTGGGCGGTTCACTGGGCACGGCGCTGCTCAACACCATCGCCGCCTCCGCCACCTCCACCTACCTGGACGCCCACCGGGCGGGACCGGCCGAGGAGGCCCGCGTGCTGCGGGACGCTGCGGTGCACGGCTTCTCCCAGGCCCTGTGGTGGACCGTGGGGGCGATGCTGCTCGCCGCGCTGGTGGCCGGCCTGCTGGTGACGGCCGGTCCGGCGTCCCGGAGCGGCGCGGCACCGGGGCCTCCGGCGTCCCCGGCGCCACCGGGGACCTGAGCTGGGTCCGCGGGGGCGCGCCGGTCGGCTCACGCCGCTCGGTTCGGCGGGGTTCGGGTCACCAGGCCCTGCCGTCACCGTCGCTCGCGCGGACCCTCCGACTCCCGCAGCTTCTTCAGCCGCTCCACGTCGGCCGCGTGGCCCTCCTTGCCGCCGGGCGTCTCGATCACCAGCGGTACGCCCTCGGTCGCCGGGTGCCGCATCAGCTCCCGGAACGGGTCCTCGCCGATGTGCCCCTCGCCGATGTTGGCGTGACGGTCCTTGTGCGCGCCGACGACGTCCTTGGAGTCGTTGGCGTGGATCAGCTTTAGCCGCCCCGGCCCGACCGTCGCCACCAGCTCGTCCAGCGTCTGCCGCATGCCGTGCGGGCCGGTCAGGTCGTGCCCGGCGGCGAAGATGTGGCAGGTGTCCAGGCAGATCCCCAGCTTGGGGTGCGCGTCCAGGGCCTCGAAGTAGGCGCCGAAGTCCTCCGCCCGCGAGCACAGCGACGACCCCTGCCCGGCGGTCGACTCGATCAACAGGAACGGGTCGTCGTCATGCGTCAGCTCGTCCAGCAGCGGCAGCATGCGCTCCCGCACCTGCTTGAGGGCCACGGACCGGTGCCGACCCCCGGTCGCGCTGCCGGTGTGCACGACAACCCCGAGCGCCCCGATCTCCCGCCCCCGCCGCAGCGAGTGCCGCAGCGACTCCACGGAGCGCTCCACTGTGGCCTCGGTGTGGGACCCGAAGTTGATCAGGTACGGGGCGTGGACGTACGCCGGTATCGACTCCTCCGCGCACGCGGCGCGGAACGCCTCGTCCTGCGCGGGATTGCCGGTGGGGGTGGCCCACCCGCGGGGGTTGGCGACGAAGACCTGCACGGTCTCGGCGCCGAGTTCGCGGGCGTAGGGGAGGCCAACGGTGCTGAGGCCACCGGCGACGGGAACGTGGCTGCCGACGGGGTTCCGGAACGCGTGCTTCACCCATCCAGAGTGGCACGACGGCCGTCTTCTCTGCCTATCCCTCGCTGTGGCATCCGCAGAAATATACGAGAGGCTGGCGGCGCTGCACCATACCTGATCGAGGCAATAGTGCGGAGCTGGCCGTGTCACTGCAGCAACCAGGGGCACAGTCGGTCCACGAAGTGCGATCCGTAGTAACCTCTCGGGGTAGGTCTGGTCTCGTGCAGTCACGGTGGTCCCAGTGTTTACAATACATCTGTGACGAACTGGAGCATCTACCACGGCAACGCGCTGGACGCGTACCACACTTGGGAAGCCCCGCAAACGATCATTAGCGACGGCGCCTACGGTGTCGGAGGCTTTCCTGGAGACCCCCGGACCCCCGATGACCTCGGTGAGTGGTACCGCGAGCACATTGAAGCTTGGAGCCGTCACGCAACACTGGCGACGACGCTCTGGTTTTGGAACACAGAGGTAGGCTGGGCGAACGTCCACCCGGTACTAATTGCTAACGGGTGGCAGTATGAGTTTTGCAATACTTGGAATAAAGGAATTGGCCAGGTAGCCGGTAACGTGAACAGCAGGACGATTCGGAGATTTCCGGTCGTCACTGAAGTTTGTGTCTTCTATACACGTGTCCCCCGACTTCCCGTCTCCGCTGGATCAAAACATCTAGTACACATGAAGCAGTGGCTGCTGTCTGAGTGGAAGCGTACTGGGATGCCTGCCAGACGGGCAAATGAGGCCTGTGGTGTGAAGAATGCCGCCACGCGCAAGTATTTCGATCAAGGATGGCTCTGGTACTGGCCGCCTGTCGATATCATGATGAAGCTCGTTGAATACGCGAACGAGTATGGAGATCCTGACGGCGCCCCATATTTCAGCTTCGACGGTGAAAAGCCCGTGACGGCAGAGCAATGGGAAGCCACTAGAAGCGTTTGGAACCATCAGCATGGCGTCACGAATGTGTGGGATCATCCTTCTCTCCGCGGCGAAGAGCGGTTCCGGGGAAGCATGGTGCGGTCAGCCCCCCGTACGTATAAGCCCACCACGATGAGTGCCAGCCATCTTAACCAGAAGCCCCTCGCCCTTATGGAGCGTGCGGTCAAAGCAAGCACTCTCGAAACTGATGTGGTATGGGAGCCCTTCGGAGGGCTTTGTTCGGGCAGTGTTGCCGCAGTCAACCTCGGCCGTCGGTCGTTCGCGGCCGAGGTTGATCTAGGATTTTATAAGTTGGCTACAGAGCGCTTGACCGCCCAGCAGCGGAGTCTATTCTAGCCCTCGTGACAACATGCCATCATAAAGGTCACGTATAACTCTCTCGGCTCGAGTGCGTGGCCCAACAGCCGTTCCATTAAGGTCGCGGAATATCGACTTCCATTGCGAAATGGTAAGCCCCAGGTATTCTTCGGTAAGCATTGCCGATTTAAATTCCTCAATGTGAGGATTGTCGATGCGGTCAATCTTGGCGAAATTAGTATCCATTCTGTAAATGAGTTTATTTTTCAGTTGCGCGGCTTCCTCCTGCGCTTCCCGTGAAGGCGGGCTCCCGGTGAAGGGATGCAGCCGGTAGTGCTCCTGTATAGCCCTGAGCTCTCGCACATCGCAGTCGCTGTCTTGCAGTCGGTAGCCGTTGACGTTGCTCTGCTGCAAGTTGTTTGAACGACGTGAAGTGTCTTGCGGTTCAATGATCAAATATTCAGGAGGGTTATGGTAATGGAAGTCGCGACTTGCGGCGATGTCCGCTCCGGGAACTCCTAGGACTCCAAGAATTTTCGGCTTCCCGAAAATCATGTGACTCATGCACCAGGCCACAATCACCACGTCGATGTTTTTTCCTGCTAGAAGATTTTGCGACTCTTTGAATCGGCCAGTAATTTCGGTACTGAGAACATACCAAGCCTTGATTTCGATCCCGGTGCCAGTAACACGCCCGTCATCCAAGAGGAGTGCATCCGGAAATCCGGGATCTTGGCGCATCCAGGAAAATCCAGTGTTGGCATGTGCGTCGAGGAAATGTACGATGCGTTGCTCCATCAAGTTCCCAACCATGGGGGACAGCTTGCTGACGATTTTTGCTAGAAATGGTGCCTCGCTTACTCCGACGCTCTTGATGTCAATTGCATCTATATCTTCACCCGCCAGATCACCAAGGAGGTGACGTGCTAGTTCTAGCTGCTTCAGGTGTCGCTCACGGTCCGTCATGTTCGGCACTATAGCCACATGGAACGTTGATTGGGCACCCAGTTTCCTTTTTTGTTACCCGTCATCCGCTGTCGTGGTGAGGACTGGTGAGGTAAGTAGCAGCGGAGGCGGTCAGTCAGTCGCTCGTCAGACGGGACTGCAAACGCCGCGGGGCTGCCCCGGACGCCACCCGGGGCGGCAAGAGGGTGGCCCAGACTGTGCAAAATGCAAAGCCGGAAAAGCACATGCAGTATCGAAGGCCCCGGGTGGTTGAGCTTGAGTCCAGTGAGCCCTTTCCAGTTCCTCGATGCCCACCCAGACGTCAAACAGTTTCCCGTCCCTCGCCGACCCCTGCGAATAGGGACTGTCCGGCGGGTCATGGTCTGAGTCATCAACAGATCGCGGCGGCGGTGACGGGGCCGTGGAATGCGTGGGTTCGCCTGTCGTAGCGAGTGGCGACGGCGAGGGAGTTCTTCAGCCGGTTGACGGTCCGCTCGACCTTTGTCGCGGCGTCGGTAGTGGTCGCGGTTAAAGTCGGTGAGCCTGCCGCCCGCGCTGCCCCCGCGTCGACGGTTGGCCCGTTGGTCTTCGGTTCCAGGATGGTGTGCCGGATCTGACATCTTCGCAGGTAGCGGCGATCAGGTCGCGAGCTGTAGGCTTTGCCGCCGCTGACGTGGCCGGGTCCGGTGCTGTTCGCTCAGTAGGCGCGGAACGCAGATTTGGGCTAGAATTGCGAATCTTAGGTGCGGCATCGCCACTGGCCCAGCGTGAGCAGGGTTACCAAAGGGCGGCAGCCGGCCTCACCGGCGAGGTGGATTGCACGTCAGTCCACCCCAGGACCGTCCGACTCCCTCGTCGGGGCGGTGGTGCCGGGGCGTTGTCCTTTTTTCGGAACCCGCGACTTGGCCTTGCGGGCGCTGGACGCATGCTGGTGGGCCCTGCCTGAGGTCGAGTCAACGCCGATCATGCCCAAGCAAGTCGCCCGGCCAGGTCGGCGTCGGCCTAGACTGCCTGCACCGTGGAGTATCCGCTGCCTTGCTGTCCGTAGCACGGGCATTGTCGGAGCGGGAGACCGCCCCGATCCGGCGAGGCTGCTGGAGGGGGCGGCTGAACTGTCGGGCGTGAGAGCCCCGTTCGCGATCACGCGTCCACACGTGATCGCGTTCATCACGCCGACGGCGGCATCCGCCCTGCGCTCCGGTCCTGCCCCAGATGTGACGGGAACGATCAGTTAAGTTGAGTCTGCAAGAAGACCCCCGATGCTCTTCAGGTGTCTTGACTCGCGGAGGCGTCTTGCGGCGCAAGCGCGCTGCGGTGGTGCGGATCGGCAGTCTTGCAGGCTCATCGCGCCTACCCCTACAGGGGCAAGTTCTCGCCTCGGCCTCTTTGTTGGCGGCGGGGCTTCGTGGTGTCTCTCCTGCAACTCCCGACGCATTCGTGTCGTGGTGACCGATACCCGCCCTGAGGCCGCTGCCCGCGCCCCGAGTCCCGGCCTTCCTCCGCTGGATGCAGACTAGTCCGAGGCCGAGGTTTGCCCTGGCGGCCGGAAACAGGCGGGTGCGCCCTCCGGGGCCCGACGTCGCCGCGCGGCGGGGCGGGGGTCGAGGTGGGTGATGACGTGCTGGTGGAAGCGGTCGACGGCCTCGTCGACGCTGCGGATGAAGCCGGACTCGGCACTGCCCCGGCCGCTGCCCATGCTCTTCAGGAGCGACAGGCGGAACCCGGTGATGCGCGCGCCGTTGCCCGGCAGCAGGTCGCCGGGTTCGGGGCGCAGGCGTTCGAGCGTGCCGCGCGGGCCGGGGGTGTCACCGTCGAGGAGGGTTTCGATGTGCAGGTCGGCGGGGGCTTCTGCGAGCTGCTTGACCAGGCGTTTGGCGCGGGAGAGGGGGTAGCCCTGCTCGTCCGCCGGCAGGTCCATCGACGTGCGCAGCTTCGCGGTGCGCAGGTCGGCGGTGACGGTCAGGACGCCCGGCGTTCCATCGATGCGGAGTTCCGCGTGGAGCCGGCCCTTAGCGCAGAGGTCGTCGGCGAGGGCGGCGCGCCGGCTGTCCGGGTCGACGCCGCGCTTGGCGCGCTGCACCGGCAGCACCTTCTGCCCGAGCTCGCCACCCAGGCGGAGGCAGATCTGCCGGATGAGGCGTTCCCAGCTCTCGACGACGGCGACGGCGCGGCCGTCGCCAGGCACGAGCGTCTCGTCGTCGATGCCCTTGCGTACGGGCACCCATGCCGGACCCATGTTCTGGAAGCCGTGGCAGCCGGAATTCTCGTGCCGGAGGTAGTGGAGAAGTTCCTGGAGGAGCCATGCGTGGGCGGCGTTGACGACGCCTTCGTGGCGGATGAGCATCTGCGCCTGGTGCGCGACCTCCGTCCACGAGAGGTGCCAGAGGGCGACCTTGTTCTTCCTGCGCCGGTCGATCTTCACCTCGACGACCGGGCGGCCGTCCAGGGCGACGTCGTTGGACAGGGTGATCACGGCCTCGTAGCCGCGGCGGGCGGCGATGTCCGCGTAGGCCTGGACCTGCTCGGGCTTGAGCGGGTTGCCGTTCGTCTTGGTCTCCACCAGAGCGGTCCAGATCCGGCCCGCGCGTTCGACGCGGATGACGCCGTCGGGGCGCTTGGGGGTCTCGCCGTGCGGCAGCGTGACCTCGGTGAAGGTCTCCATCCGGCCGGCCGGGGCGCCGAAGGCGGCGGTGAGCCTGCGGCCGAACTCCGGGACCTGCGCCATCACCGAGAGGAGCACGGACGTCGCGCGCATCTCGCGCTCGCGGTCGCTCTTCACGGAGGACGCGGGGAACAGTCGGGACTGCTGCCAGTTCTCGTTCTCCGCGAGCGATTTGCGCATCGTCTCGGGGATCGTGACCTTGCGCTTCGCCGTCCGCGGGCGGCGCGTCACGGCGGGCTTCGCGGCGGGGGTGGTGAGTGCGGCGGGTGTGGTCGTGGGGGCCGAGGCCGGGGCGGCCGGCTCTTCGGTGCGAGGGGCGGGGAGCGGGGCGGCGTCGGCTTCGGGGGCGGCTGCGGTCACCGTCTGCGCGGCGGTGACGTCCACGGGCGCGTCGGAGGGCTGCTCCGGCTCCTCGGGGTCGTCCTCCGGGCTGTCGTCGATGTCGATGCCGAAGTCGGTGGCCAGGCCGCCGAGGCCCGTCTCGTAGCCCTGGCCGATGGCGCGGAACTTCCACTCGCCGGCCCGCCGGTAGAGCTCGCCGAAGAGGAACGCGCTCTCGACGCTCGCGTCGGGGATGGAGAAACCGAGCAGTGGCTCACCGGCCCGGTCGGCGATCGTCAGCCGCAGGTCGTCCAGATCGCCGAAGCGGGCGCCCTCGTACCGGCTGGCGGCGATGACGACGCGTTCCACCCGCTCCGGGACGGCCGTGAGGTCCAGGCTGATGCGGTCCTCGCTGCCGTCGCCCGTGGGCGTCTTGCCGAGCAGTTGGACGCTGCCGTCCGGGGCGGCCGGATGGTTGTAGAAAAAGAAGTCCTGGTCCCCGCCGACCTTGCCGTTCTCGTCCAGGAGCAGCACCGACACGTCGGCGTCCCCGTCTCCGGACGTGCTGCACCAGCCGAGGCTGACGACGACGGAACCGGCGTCCTCGCTGAGCGAGGAGAGCGCGACGTTGGCGCCCTTGATCATTTCGTGCATGAGTGCCCCCACGTACTGGCCGGCGCGTCTCTCCCCTTGATTCGTGCCGACCCGTCGATACACACGACGTCCCCACGCCGTGCTGAAGAATCGGGTCCGGCATTCGTATCACCCCGGATCCGGCGGGCGCCGCCCTACCCTTGAGTAGCTTGCAGATGTACGGCGTACGTGAGTGAGAGGGCGGCGAAGTCTGTGTGATTCCGGCGTTCAGTGGGGGCGGGATGGCAGGCCCCACGGACGGCGTGGAAGGGCGGGCTCTCATCGGCTCGCGAGGCATGGCGACGGCAACGTCGTCATCACGTCCCGAGCCGACCGGCACAGGGTCGGAAGGACTTCCCGACCCGGGCGGCGGCCTCCTCGATCAGCTTCAGATCACTGGCCTCGGCGTAGACGCTCGGGCGCTTCAATGCCACACCGTGATGGTGCGGATCCGGGACCCATCGTCCTGGTGACTGAAGAACCGCATGGGTTCGAGTGTTGCTCAGTGGTCGTCCGGCCAAAGTCGGAACGAGGTGTGTCCCGACAGCGGCCGGAGGGCGCGGAAATGGCGACGGTCCAGGGTCAGAATGGCGTCCGTGCTGTACTCGGCGGCCATGACGGCGTTCATGGTGTCCGTCAGGCCGATCTGCGGGTAGCGGCGCATGGTCACTACTGCGGTGGACAGATGCGGTTCGATCTCGGGCACGGCGTATCGCCGTACGGCGACGCGGTCACGGATGTGGGCCAGCGCGTCGCACGCGGCGCGGGGCCCGATCCTTGTGGTCATCAAATAGTCCAGCTCGGCCAGCACCAGCGGCGTCACCACGAGATGGGCCGCGGAGGACACCGCCTCGCGGCAGCGTCGGTGCTCCGCGTCGGTTCCGTCGTAGTACGCGAACAGTCCCGACGTGTCGGCGATCAGTACGGTCACGCCCCGAAACCTTCCAGGTAGTCGCCCCGCCCCGCTGACCAGTCAACGGGCGACTCGCTGTGGAACACCGGAGCGTCGGGGTCCTCGCCCATAGGGTCCGTCGGATACGGGGAAACCGGGGCGTCCGTACCGGACACCGGGGACAGTATGGCGACGGGCCGCCCGTTCTTGGTCACCGTGATGCGCTCGCCCCGCTCTGCGGCAGCAAGGATCTTTGAGGCGTTCTGGTTGAATTCGCGGGCCGTCGTCTCCATGTAGTACAGCGTAGTACGCCGCTTGAGGAGACGGTGACCAATCCTGTGCCACTACGGAGAGTGGTGGGGACGCAGGTCGCCGGGCTCGGGGTGCAGGCGAAGGCAGATCTGCCGGATGAGGCGTTCCCAGCTCTCGGCGACGGCGACGGCGCGGTTGCCGCCGGTCACGAGCGTCCCGCCGGCGCAGCGTCCGCAAGGCTTAGAGGTCGTCGGGGAGGACGCGGAAGTGACGCCCGCTCCGCGTGAGCGCGCTCGATCTCCCGGCGTTCGGCCTCGGCGGCGGCCAGTTCATCCTCGGTGACCGGGCCGTACTCCGACTCGAGCCAGTCGACGAGTTCCCCGAGCCGGCCCTGGCCCCGCTGCTGCTCCACGGCATGCGTGACACAACGGCTGGTGTCGCCAAGACCGGCCTCGGCCTGGAGTCTCCGGAAGTGGGGCGGTGTGCTGCTTCGCCGGCGTGCCGTCCGTCAGCGGATCTTCACGGTGACCGTCGACCCCTTGGGGGCCTTGTCGCCGGCGGAGGGGGACTGGGACTTCACCGTGTCGGCGAAGAGGCCCAGCAGGCCGCGGTCCTCGTCGACCTCGAAGCCCGCGTCCTTCAGCTTCGCCGTGGCCTCGTCGACGGACATCCCGGTGACGTCGGGGACCTCGATCATCTCGGGGCCCTTGGAGAGGGTGAGGGTGATCGTGTCGCCCTCGCCGGCGCGGCCCCCGGGCTCGGGGGACTGGCGGGCGACCTGGCCGCGCTCGTGCGGGGAGTGGATCTCCTCCGGGTCGATGCGGACCTTGAGGCCCGCGGCCTCGAGTTCCGTCCGGGCCTCGTCGAGCTCCGCCCCCGTGACGTCGGGGACGTCCACCGGCGCGCCCTTGCTGACGACCAGGGCGACGGCCGTGCCGACCCGGCGCTCCGTGCCGGCCTCCGGCTCCGTGGAGATCACCGAGCCGCGCGGGACGCCCTCGCTGAACGCGCGGGTGACCATGCCCGGCTTGAGGCCCTGGTCCTTCAGTGCCTCGCGGGCCTGGTCGAGGGGGCGGCCCTCCACGGAGGGGACCTTCACCACCTCGGGGCCGGAGGAGATGACGAGGGACACCGCGCCCCCGCCGCGGACCCGCTCCCCGACACCGGGGTCGGTGGAGATCACCGTGCCGCGCTCGACGGTGTCGCTGAAGCGGCGGGAGACGTCGCCGACCTCCAGGCCGGTCTCCGACAGCCGGTCACGGGCCTGGGCCTCGGTCTTGGCGAGGAGCGGGGGGACCTCGGTGAACTGGCCGGAGTTGATGTACCAGACGCCGCCGCCCAGGCCGAGGAGCAGGAGCACGCCCAGGAGCAGGGCCAGCGGTCCACGGCGGCCCATGCTGCGCCCACGCCCGCGACCGCGCGCGTCGGAGGACGGCAGGCCCCCGGAGGCGAGCCGCGTGGTGCGGTGGACGACGGCGGTGGCCTCGTCGTCCTCGTTCACCGCCAGGGGCCGCGGCATCAGCGGGCGGGAGAGGACCGACGTGCGGTCCTCGGAACGGTCGTGCTGCTCGGCGCGGGCCCGCGGCGGCACGGCGTCCAGCTGGGCCTCGGTCAGCGTGGCGCGGGCCGCCAGCACCTGGGCCAGCAGCTCGGCAGCCGTGGACGGACGGTCCGCGGCGGCACGCGCGGCAGCCGCGACGACCAGCTCGTCCAGCGGTCCGGCCAGCCCCGGCACGAGGGCCGACGGCGGCGGGACGTCCTCGTTGAGGTGCCGGAACAGCACCTGCGCGGGGGAGTCGCCGCGGTGCGGCTTGTCCCCGGTGAGCATCTCGTAGAGCACGATGCCGCAGGCGTAGACGTCGACCCGGGGGTCCACGACGCCCTGCTCGATCTGCTCGGGGGCCAGGTAGGAGACGGTGCCCATCACCGAACCGGTGGTGTCGGTGACCGTGTCCACCGCCCTGACCAGGCCGAAGTCGGCGACCTTCACCCGGCCGTCGTCCCCTATGAGGACGTTCTCCGGCTTCATGTCGCGGTGGACGAAGCCGGCCCGGTGGGCGGCCCCGAGGGCGGCCAGCACCGGCTCCAGGATGTCCAGCGCGGCCCGCGGCTGCAGCGCGCCCCGCTCCCGCAGCACGTCGCGCAGGGTGCAGCCGGCGACGTACTCCATCGCCAGGTACACGTACCCCCCGTCGGTCCCCTGGTCGAAGACCTGCACCACGTTGGGGTGCGCCAGGCGGGCCACCGACTTCGCCTCGCGGATGAAGCGGTCGACGAAGGCGGCGTCGTGCGCCAGCGTCGGGTGCATCACCTTGAGCGCGAGCACGCGGTCGAGGCGGGTGTCCAGCGCGCGGTAGACGGTCGCCATGCCGCCGGCCGCGATCCGCGCGTCGACCCGGTAGCGGCCGTCGAGCAGGCGGCCGAGGAGCGGGTCCTGAAGGGTCGTGTCCACGATGGGAGTCTACGAGGGGTGCGGCGGGGCCGGAGCCGCCCGGCGGAAGCGGAACCCCGGCCGCGCGCCCCCTCGGAACCTGAACCGTGCGCCCCTCAGAACGCCGGGCGCTCCGGATCGAGCTCGGCCAGGCCCTCCGTGGGGGAGGAGGCGTGGGCGAAACGGCGGGGCGGGATGCGCCCGGCCAGGCGGGCCAGCCGGCCCGCCTCCACCCCGTGCCGCATCGCCCGCGCCATCCGCTCCGGATCCCGCGCCCTGGTCACCGCGGAGGCGAGCATCACACCGGCGCAGCCCAGCTCCATGGCGAAGGTCACGTCGGACGCGGTACCGGCGCCGGCGTCGAGGATCACCGGGACGCCGGCCGCCTCCACCATCAGCTCGAAGTTGTGCGGGTTGCGGATGCCGAGGCCGGAGCCGATCGGCGAGCCCAGCGGCATCACCGCCGCGCACCCGACGTCCTCGAGCCGCCGGGCCAGCACCGGGTCGTCGCTGGTGTAGGGCAGCACCGTGAACCCGTCGTCGACCAGAGTCTCGGCGGCCTCCAGCAGCTCCACCGGGTCCGGGAGGAGGGTGCGCTCGTCGGCGACGACCTCCAGCTTCACCAGGGAGGTGCCGAGCGCCTCGCGGGCCAGCCGGGCGGTCAGCACCGCCTCGCCCGCGGTGAAGCAACCGGCCGTGTTGGGCAGCACGCGGATGCCGAGCCGCTGCAGGACCGAGAGCACCGAGCCGTGGCTCGCGGGGTTCACCCGGCGCATGGCCACCGTGGTCAGCTCGGTGCCGGAGGCCACCAGGGCACGCTCCAGCGCGTCGAGACCGCTCGCACCGCCGGTGCCCATGATGAGCCGGGAGGTGAGCTTCAGGTCGCCCAGCAGCAGCGGGTCGTCGTCCTGCGGGGTCCACGCCTCCACGTCAGCCTCCCTGCACGGCGGTGAGGATCTCGACCCGGTCGCCGTCGGCGAGCGGGGTGCCGGCCCACCGGTCGCGGGGCACCACCGTCTCGTTGACGGCGGCCGCCACACCGGACCTGGAGGGGGTCAGCAGCGCGACGACGGCGTCCAGCGCGGTCCCGGGGGCCAGCTGCCGGGGGTCGCCGTTGACCCGGACGGTGATCGGCGCGCTCATGCGGCGACCTCCTTGCCCGCCGCAGCCCTTTCGCCCGCCGCAGCCCTTTCGCCTGCCGCGTCGTCCACGCGTGCCGCGTCGTCCTTGCGTGCCGCGTCGTCCACGCGTGCCGCGGGCTGCGCGCCCGTCGCGGCCGCCGCGTGCGCCGTGCCGCCCCCGGTGTCAGGGGCGGGCTGCCAGGCGCCCGGCCGGCCCCCGGCGGCGGCGAAACGATCCGCCGCGAAGGCGCGGGCCCGCTCCGGCAGCTCCCCGGTGGCGAGCGTCTCGGCCATCAGGTCCCCGGTGACCGGGGTGAGCAGCACCCCGTTGCGGTAGTGACCGGTGGCCAGCAGCAGGCCGTCCAGCGCGGTGGGACCCAGCAGCGGCGCGTTGTCGGGGGAGCCCGGCCGCAGCCCCGCAAGGGTCTCGGTCATGGGCAGCTCGGTGATGCCGGGCAGCAGCTCCCGGGCGTCCCGCAGCAGCGTGTACACGCCGCCCGCGGTGACCGTCGTGTCGAAGCCCAGCTCCTCGCTGGTCGCCCCCACCACCAGCTCGCCGTTCTCCCGCGGCACCAGGTACACCGCGCTGCCGCGCACCACCGCCCGCACCGTCCGCGACAGGAACGGCGCGTACACCGGCGGGACCCTCAGCCGCAGCACCTGCCCCTTGACCGGCCGCACCGGGGGACGGACCTCCTCCGGCACCCCCTCCAGCTCACCGCTGAGGCTCCCGGCGGCCAGCACCACGCGAGCGGCGGACAGGGGGGTGCCGTCCTCCAGGACCACGCCGTCGGCCCGCCCGCCGGTGACCCGCAGGCGGACCGCCCGCTGCCGGTGGAAGACCACCCCGGCCCGCTCGCAGGCCAGCCGCAGCGCGGAGGCCAGCAGCCGCGGATCGGCCTGGTGGTCGCCGTCCACCCGCAGCCCGCCCCGCACGCCCGGCGCGAGCATCGGCTCCAGCCGGCGGCACTCCCGGCCGGACAGCCACTCGGAGGACAGCCCGTGGAGCCGGTGCAGGTCGTGCAGCTCGCGCAGCTCCGCCCGGTCGTCGGCGTCAAGGGCGACCGCCAGGGTGCCCGAGGGCCGGTAGCCCACGTCCGTCCCGGACGCCTCGGCGAGCTCCGCGGCGAACGCGGGCCAGCGGCGCGCCGATTCGAGGTTGAGGGCCAGCAAGTCCTGCTCGCCGTGGTGGTGTTCGGTGACCGCGGCCAGCATGCCGGCGGCCACCCGGGCCGCCCCGCCGCCGGGATCCGGATCCACCACCGCGACGGCCGTGCCGCGCTCCGCGGCCCGCCAGGCGGTCACCAGGCCGATGATGCCGCCGCCCACCACCAGTACGTCGGACGTCATGGCGTCCAGCTCCTCCCTTCGCCGGAATGACCCGGATCAGGTTCGTACGGTCGGAGGCCGCCAGCCTCCCTCTCAGCCCGGTGCGTCCGGGCTCCCGCGGGTGCCTTACCGTCGCCACCCTAGCCCCTGCTTCGCAGACACTGAAAGAGAGTCACCCGTGCCCCGCTCCCTCGACGGCCTGCTGATGGCCCCCGTGCACGACCAGGACCCCGGCCAGGTCGGCTCCGCCACCCGCTTCCGCTACCACGAGAGCGAGGGCCAGGTGTGGGCCACCTATCAGGGTGGTGACATCGCCCGCGGGTACCTGGTCGGGACCCGCGAGGAGGACCGCGTCGACTTCCGGTACGTCCAGCTGACCGTGGACGGCGCCACCGCCTCCGGCCACTGCGTCTCGCGGATCGCCGAACTGCCCGACGGGCGGATCCGGCTGGAGGAGACCTGGGAGTGGGAGTCGAGGCCGGGCAGCGGCACCAGTGTCGTGGAGGAGATCCGTCCGGAGTCCGGCCGTCCGATGTCTATGGTGAGGGAGTGAGCGAGGGCGTGAACGATCAGAGGCGGGACGGGGCCGGACGACGGGTGGTCGTCGCCGGCGCCGGCATGGCCGGTGTCCGGACGGCGGAGGCGCTGCGCGAACAGGGCTTCACCGGCCCTGTGACGCTCATCGGCGCGGAACCGCACCCGCCGTACGACCGGCCCCCGCTCTCCAAGGGCGTCCTGCTCGGCGGGGCCGAGGGCGACGGCTCGGCCGTCTTCGACGTCGACTTCGCCGGCCTCGACATCGACCTGCGGCTGGGCTGCGAGGTCACCGGGGTGCGCGTCGCCGACAAGGAGATCGACACCGACCAGGGACCCGTGGGCTACGACGTGCTGGTCGCCGCCACCGGCGCCCACCCGGTCCGGCTGCCCGGCACCGCCGGCGCCGAGGGCGTGCACGTCCTGCACAACCTCGACGACGCGCTGCGACTGCGCCCGGTGCTGGAGCGCAACGACTCCGTGGTCGTGGTCGGCGCCGGATGGATCGGCGCCGAGTTCACCACCGCGGCCCGGGCGGCCGGCTGCGAGGTGACCGTGGTCGAGGCCACCGGACGCCCGCTCTCCGGCGCGCTGCCCGCGGAGATCGCCCGGCCGATGGCCCGGTGGTACGCCGAGAGCGGCGCCACCCTGCTCACCGACGCCCGGGTCGAACGGGTCGAGCCCGGTGCGGTGCTGCTCGCCGACGGCCGGCGGCTCGAGGCGGACGCCGTGGTCGTCGGCATCGGCGCACGGCCCGCCACCGCCTGGCTGGCGGACGCGGTGGAGCTGGGGCCGCAGGGCGAGGTGCTCGCCGACGCGCGGCTGCGGGCCTCCGCGCCGGACGTCTACGCGGTCGGCGACTGCGCCTCCTTCCCCTCCGCCCGCTACGGGGAGCGGCTGCTGATCCACCACTGGGACAACGCGCTGCAGGGCGCC
Source organism: Streptomyces fragilis (assembly GCF_003112515.1). Lineage (GTDB taxonomy): Bacteria > Actinomycetota > Actinomycetes > Streptomycetales > Streptomycetaceae > Streptomyces > Streptomyces fragilis. The sequence goes on from NZ_BEVZ01000003.1 coordinate 322,216, forward strand.
CGCACGGTGGCCGAGGGCATCCTCGACGAGACGCCCGCCGCTCCGTACGACCCGGTGCCGTACTTCTGGTCCGAGCAGTTCGGGCGGTTCGTGCAGTACGCGGGCCACCACGCGGCGGCGGACACCACGCTGTGGCGCGGCGCGCCCGAGGACCCGGCGTGGAGCGTGTGCTGGCTGCGCGAGGGGCGGCTGGTCGCGCTGCTGGCCGTGGGCCGGCCCCGCGACCTGACCCAGGGCCGCAAGCTGATCGAGTCCGGCGCCCTGGTCGACCCGGACCTGGTCCGCGACCCGGACCGGCCGCTGAAGGCCGCCGCCCGCCGTTGACGCGGTACCACGGACGGACCATTGGGGAGGGGGCCCGACTTCCCCCTCCCGGTCCCGGATGGCACGCTTGGTCCTGTGACCGAGATTGACGCGAACATCGATGCTCTCGTTCCCGAGTGGCTCACCCTCCCCGACATCGCAGAGAAGCTGGACGTCGAGGTGACGCGCGTGCGGCAGCTGGTGAAGGAAGGCCAGCTGATCGCCGTGCGCCGTGGTGAGAACCGCGCGCTGCACGTCCCCGCCGCCTTCATCGACGGGGACAAGGTGGTCAAGGGCCTCACCGGCCTGCTGACCCTGCTGCGGGACGACGGCTTCACCGACGAGGAGATGCTGGAGTGGCTCTTCACCCCTGACGAGTCCCTGCCGGGCACCCCCGCCCAGGCCCTCAGCGAGAACCGTGGCACGGAGGTGAAGCGCCGCGCCCAGGCGCTCGCCGTCTGACCCCTACGCACCACCGACGGCCGCCCCCACCGGGGGCGGCCGTTCCAGTGCCGCTCCCTGACAGGGGCGGCTGTTCCGGTGCCGCTCCCTGACAGGGGCGGTCGTTGCTATGCCGCTCCCTGAGGGGGGTGGCTGTTCCGGTGCCGCTCCCTGACGGGGGCGGCTGTTCCGCACCGCGCCCCGCCCGCCGTTCCGCGGAGCCGGGCGCCTCCACCACCACGATCCGGGGGGACCGCACCGTGTCCGAGACCGTCACCGACCTCCGCGCCGCCACCACCGCCACCGACGCTCCCGCCGCCGGCCCCCGCGCCGCCGCCACCGACGCCCGCGCCCGGCTGGCCGCCGCCCGCCTCTACCTGTGCACCGACGCCCGCCGCGACCGCGGCGACCTCGCCGCGTTCCTGGACGCCGTGCTGCCCGCCGGGGTGGACATCGTGCAGCTGCGCGACAAGGGCCTGGAGGCCGCCGAGGAGCTCGAGCACCTGCGCACCGTGGCCGAGGCCTGCGCCCGCCACGGCAAGCTGCTCGCCGTCAACGACCGGGCCGACGTCGCCCACGCCGCCGGGGCCGACGTGCTCCACCTGGGCCAGGGCGACCTCCCGGTGCCCGCGGCCCGCGCGATCCTCGGCCCGGACGTCCTGATCGGCCGCTCCACCCACTCGGCCGCACAGGCCGAGGCCGCCGCCACCCAGGAGGGCGTCGACTACTTCTGCGTCGGCCCCTGCTGGCCCACGCCCACCAAGCCGGGCCGCCCGGCCGCCGGACTCGACGCCGTCCGCAGGACCGCCGCGCTGGGCGTGGAGCGGCCCTGGTTCGCCATCGGCGGCATCGACCTCACCACCCTCGACGAGGTGCTGGACGCCGGCGCCCGCCGCGTCGTCGTGGTCCGCGCGATCACCGCGGCCCCCGACCCGGCCGCCGCCGCCGCGGAACTCGCCGCCCGCCTGCGCGACCGCTGACCTCCCGGTCCGTCGTGGGCGGCACGGCTGTCCGGGGATCGGACATCTTTGGGACAGGGGCCGCGGCCTGGCTAATCTGCGAAGTATGGCCCTAGGAACCGCGTCAACCCGGACGGACCGCGCGCGCACCGTGCGTGACATGCTCGCCTCCGGGCAGCAGACCGTCTCGTTCGAGTTCTCCGCGCCCCGGACGGAGAAGGGCGAGCGGAACCTGTGGAGTGCGCTCCGCCGGGTCGAGGCCGTCGCGCCGGACTTCGTGTCGGTGACCTACGGCGCCGGCGGGTCCACCCGCGCGGGGACGGTCAAGGAGACCGAGCAGATCGTCTCCGACACCACGCTCACCCCGGTCGCGCACCTGACCGCCGTCGACCACTCGGTGGCCGAACTGCGCAACATCATCGGTCAGTTCGCCGACGCCGGGATCCGCAACATGCTGGCGCTGCGCGGCGACCCGCCCGGCGACCCGATGGGCGAGTGGGTCGCGCACCCCAAGGGCCTGCACTACGCCGCCGAACTCGTGGAACTCATCAAGGAGTCGGGGGATTTCTGTGTAGGTGTGGCGGCCTTCCCCGAGCTGCATCCGCGCTCCCCGGACTGGGAGTCGGAGATTCGGCACTTCACCGCCAAGTGCCGTGCGGGGGCGGACTACGCCATCACCCAGATGTTCTTCCAGCCGGAGTCGTACCTGCGGTTCCGCGACAAGGCGGCGGCGGCCGGCTGCGAGACGCCCATCATCCCCGAGGTGCTTCCGGTCACCAGTGTCCGTATGCTGGAGAGGCTGCCGACTCTGAGCAACGCCGTGATTCCCGCCCGGCTGAAAGAGCGGATCCTCACAGCCAAAGACGATCCGGCCGCTGTACGCTCCCTGGGAATCGAGTTCGCCACGGAGTTCTGCGCGCGGCTGCTGTCCGAGGGTGTGCCCGGACTGCACTTCATCACGCTCAACAACTCCACGGCCACGCTGGAGATCTACGAGAACCTGGGCCTGCACCACCCGGTGCGGGGTTGGACCGGGAGCGTCTGAGTCGGTCAGACCGCCCCGGTCCGAGGGAGAGGGGCGTTACATGGGCTGGACGGTCCTCTACATCGCGTTCGGCATCGTCGCACTGTGGCTGCTGGGCGAGGTGTTGCTGCAGTACAAGGCCAAACTGCGGTGGCGCGTGCTCGCGTTCGCGGGCTTCCTCGGCGTCGTCATCGGTGTGCTGTTCGCGTCGGTCGCGATGATCGGCCTGGGCGCGCTCGCCTTCGCGGTGGGGCAGACCTTCGTCACGCTGTCGTTCCGCAGCGGCTTCTCGCAGGGCTGGGCACTGCCCGCCGCCCGCCGTCGCGCCGGCCGGGACGAGGAGGAGTGGGAGGAACTCGGGGGCGACGACCGCGAGAAGCGCGACGACAGCGACGCGCGCGGTGACCGTGACGACCTCGGCGGACATCAGGACGACGAGCGGCCGGCCGCGCCCTCCGTGGACGACTACCAGGCCGCCGCCGGCGCCACCGCGTACCCGTCGCAGACGGCTCAGGAGGACACCGGCTCGTACGGCGGGTACGACAACTCCGGTTACGACACCGGCGGGTACCCCGCCGCGGCGTCCGCCGGAGCCGACGGGCAGCAGGAGTACGGCTCCTACGACACCTATGCCGGCACCGGATACGACCAGCAGCAGTACCAGGCCTACGCGGACCCCTACGCGACGCAGGGCGGCCAGTACGGATACGACACGACGTACGGCGGCCAGCAGCAGGGCTACGGGCAGCAGGGCGGGTACGACGCGGCCTCGTACAGCGGCTACACCGACACCACGCCGCCCGGCGGAGTCTGGGTCCCGCAGCAGCGGGGCGCCGACGACCCGTACGGGACGGAGCAGCCGCAGCAACAGCCGTACCCCTACGGGTACGACGAGCAGTACCGGTACTGAGCGGTCGTGAACGTCCGAGGGCCGGACCCCAGCCGGGGTCCGGCCCTCGGACGTTGCGGCGCGGCGCCGCCGGTACGCCGCCGGCCCGTACGTCGCGCCGTCGGTACGCGGCGCCGCCGGTGTGCCGCTTGCCCGGTACCTTGCGCCGCCGGTACGCCGGTACGCCGTGCCGCGGTACGCCGTGCCGCGGTACGCCGTGCCGCGGTACGCCGAGCGCCGAGGAGCGCCGGGTCGTCGGATGTGCCCGCCTCGTCGGCGGGCGTCCGCGCTGAGGTGTGCCCGGCTCAGACGGAGCCGCGGAAGTCGGGGCCCTCGACGATCAGGCCGGTGACCAGCGCGCCGGACATGCCGGCGTGCGGCAGACCGCCGCCGGGGTGGGACCAGCCGCCCGCCCGGTACAGGTTCACCAGGCCGGTGGTGTTGCCGGGACGGAGCAGCGCGGCCCCTCCGCCGGCCAGCGCGGGGGCGGGAACGCCTTCCGCGCCGGTCTCCCGCCGGACGTCCGCCGGGGTGCGGACCTCGTGCCACAGCAGCCGCTCGCGCAGCCCCGGCACGGCGGCCTCCGCGGCCGTCAGCATCAGCCGCGCCCGCAGCTCCGCCTCCCGCGCGTCCGTACCGGCCGGCACCGTCGCGGTCAGGACCACGGACTCGTGGGCGTCGTCGGGCCGCAGCGCCGGGTCGCCGGGGCGCAGCACGGTGACCGTCGGGACGACGGAGGACCGCTCGCCGGCCGGGGGAGCGCCGGTGAGCGCCTCCAGCTCCGCCTCCCGGTCGGGGGAGTGGACCACCGTCCGGTGCACCGCGTCCGCCTCGCCCGCGCCGCGCAGCGCCAGCAGCACCGTGAGCCGGCCCGGCACCGGTCCGCCGGCCGGACCTGGCGCGACCTCGCCCTCGGCCGCGGTCGTGTGGGGGCCCGCCACGAGGTCGGGGCGCACGCCCACCACCACGTGGTCCGCCTCCTCGAGCGTGCCGTCGGCGAGCTCCACACCGGCCGCCCGGCCGTCCTTCTCCACCACGCGGACCGCCTCCGCGCCGAAGCGGAACTCGACCCGCCGGGCCAGGCAGCGCTCGTACACCGCGCGGGCCAGCTCGCGCAGCCCTCCGCGGACGTACCAGAGACCGAAGGCGTGCTCCATGTACGGCAGCACCGCGGCGCTCGCCGGGGCGGTCCGCGGGTCCAGGCCGTACGCGAGGGCGTGACTCTCCAGCAGACGCGCCAGCCGCGGATCGCCCAGCTCCCACTCGCCCACCTGGGCGAGGGTGGCGGCCCGCCGGGTCCGCAGCAGGCGCCGGTGCGGCACCGACGGGTACGGCTCACGACCGGCCAGCACGTCCCAGTTGGGCCACAGCGGCTCCTCCAGGAGCGGGCGGCGGGTGCGGTCCCAGGCCTCCCGGCCGCGGACCAGGAACGCGCCCCAGCGCTCCCCGGCGCCCCGGCCGACGCTCTGCTCCAGGGCCGCCACCACGCCGGCCCGGGAGGCGTTGGGCAGGTCCACCCGGGTGCCGTCGGGGAAGAGGTGACGGGCCGAGGGATCCGTCTGGACCAGCTCGACGCACTCCTCCAGCGGCTCCCTGCCGGTCTTGACGAACAGGTCGCGGTACACGGCCGGCAGCGGGAGGAGGCCCGGACCGGTGTCGAAGGCGAAACCGTCGCGTTCCCGGCGGCGCAGGGCGCCCCCGTAGGTGTCCGTCCGCTCGTACACCGTCACGCGGTGGCCGGCCACGGCCAGGCGCGCGGCGGCCGCCATGGCGCCCATGCCGGCGCCGATCACTGCTACCCGTCCCATGCGGGGGAGTCTAGGCCGCGCGGACCAGCGCGTTCCTGCGGGGACGGGCATGCCGAAGGGGCGCCCGCCTCGGCGGACGCCCCTGAAAGCTGTCGGTCAACGGTCCGGCTGGTCGTCCCGGCGGCGCTGCCAGCGCTGCTCGATGCGATCCATCACGGACCTTTTACGGACCGTCGCCGCGGCTCCGGGTGTGCCCGGGGCGTCGGCCGGCTGCTCGCCGGACCGGGGGCCCTTGCGCCAGCCGGTGACGGCGAGAACGGCGCACCCCAGCATGACGAGGAAGCCCACCACGCCGATCCAGATCTGCTGGGCGACCATTCCGGTCATGAGGAGCGCGATACCTACGAGGAAGCCCGCTACCGCCTGGTAGACCCGTCGCCGGGTGTACGTGCGCAGCCCGCTTCCCTCGAGCGCTGTCGCGAACTTGGGATCTTCGGCGTACAGCGCTCGCTCCATCTGCTCGAGCATGCGCTGCTCGTGCTCCGAGAGCGGCACGGGAGTCCTCCTCATCGTGCAGTCGCCGGGGCGACCGGGGGTCCCCTCCAGGATAGGCAGGGAATCGCCCCCGTGAAACCCGCCCCTCTACGCCATTCGGCAACCGGTTCCGGTCATGGCGGGGCCGGCCCGTGGAACGTTCATTCCCCGCGGGCCCGCCTGTCATGCCGGGCGGTCTGCCCCCGATCATACGGGTCTCGCGGCCGGTCGGCAGGGGTCACGACGGAGTCCGTCCGGAGCCGCGCCGCTGATCACGGCGGGGATGCCGGCCGGAAGGCGGTGCGGGACGCCGGACGCGGGGTGGCCGGGACCCGGCGTCGGCACGGGTCCGGACGGTCCCCGGCAGCCCCGCGGGGCCCTGTGCGGCACCGCGGGAGCCGCCCGGGAACGGTACCCGGCCGTGCGAATTGGCCAGGTTGTGACGGTCACGACACCGCTGTCGCCGCCGTGACGGTCACGAGGCCGGTGTGAACCGCCGTGACGGTCAGGACGCCGCTGTGACCGCCGACACCGCTGTGGCCGCCGTGACGGTCACGACGCCGGGGGCGCCTCGGCCAGCACGTGGAGCTGGGTGGCCACCGAGTGGAAGGCCTCCAGCGAGGCCACCGCGGACTCCAGGCGCAGCAGCGCCTCCCGGGCGCCGGGCTCGGTGTCGACCAGGACGCCGGGGACCAGGTCGGAGAAGACCCGCACACCGTGCACCGCGCCCACCCGCAGGCCGCTCCCCTCGACCAGCGTGGTCAGCCGGTCGACGGTGAAGCGGTGCGGGACCGGATCCTGCTCGCCCCAGCGGCCGTCCGGGTCCTCCAGCGCCTGCCGGGCCTCGTTGAAGTGGCCGGCCAGGGTGCGGGAGAGCACCGCGCCGCCCAGGCCCGCCGCGAGCAGGCTCAGCAGCCCGCCGGGGCGCAGCGCCGCGGCCACGTTGCGCAGCCCTTCCGCGGGGTCGTCGACGTACTCCAGCACGCCGTGGCAGAGGACCGCGTCGTAGGAGGAACGGTCCACGACGTCGAAGAGGCCGTGGACGTCCCCCTGAACCCCTCTCACCCGGTCGGCCACTCCCGCCTCGGCGGCACGGCGCTCCAGGGCGAACAGGGCGTCGGGGCTCGGGTCGACGACGGTGACCCGGTGCCCGAGCGCGGCGACCGGCACGGCGAACCTGCCGCTGCCGCCGCCGGTGTCGAGGACGTCGAGCGACGGGTCGCCGCCGGACTTGGCGCGGCGGTCCAGGGCGTCCTTCAGGACCTCCCAGACCACGGCGGTACGGAGAGAAGCGCGGGGGCGCATCGGGTCCGACACGGCGATTGACTCCTCGGCGGGCGATCGGTGGCCGCCCGCCCACGGGAGCGCGGGGGGCCGGCGAATGCCCCCACCCTAATGGGCGTCCGGGCCGGTCAGCCCTGTCGCCCGCTCCACCAGACGCAGGAACGTGGAGACGTCGCGTATCAGGTCGTCGGCCTCCCGCGCGGAGACGGCGTGCGGCAGGTCGGCCTCGGCCCGCGCGCGGCGTTCGGCACCCGCGGCGAAGAACGAGGCCCACTCGCTCAGCTCCGGCGCGGCTTCCGCGAGGACCTCCCAGGCGCTGCGTATCGGCGTCCGGCGGCCGCGGCGGGGCTCGGGCAGCTGGTCGACGCGCACCGCGAGCACGGCGGCGGCACCGCGCAGGGCGGCCAGGTGGGCCGCGGCGTAGCGCTCGTTGGGCGTGGTCAGGAGCAGAGCGCCGTCCAGCCCCCGGCGGGCACGGTCGAGCAGATCGAGGCCGGCGGGCGGTGCGGACGCCCGGCGGGCCACCGGGTGGGTCATGGCGAACCTCCTGTCGTCGTACGACAGCATCTGTCCTGTCTGGTCCCATCTTGGGGTCTGCCACTGACAATCGCGCCGACCTGCGGTTTTGCCCGACGGGCGGGTTCGGGTTAGTTTTTGCACTGACCAGTCAGTGCAAAAAGCTGAGGTGCATGCGTGTGAGCCGGCAGGGGGACGGGCAGCCGCCCGGATCGGGCGTCGCCGCCCGGGGACTCGGAGTGAAGGGGCCCAGGGGCTGGGCGTTCAGGGGCGTGACCTTCGAGGCCGGTCCCGGCTCGCTGGTGGCCGTCACCGGCCCCACGGGGTCGGGCCGCACGGCGCTGCTGCTGGCCCTCACCGGGCGGATGCGCACGGCCGAGGGCACGGCCCGGGTGGCCGGGCTGGAACTGCCCCGGCGGATGGCGCGGGTCCGCCGGGTGTCCGGGGTGGCCCACATGCCCGGCGTGACGGACCTCGACCCCGCCCTGACCGTCGCGGAACACCTCCGCGAGCGGGCACTGGTCGGCCGCCGGTACGGGGGACCGGCGGCCGACCTGGTGCGCGGACTGCTGCGTTCGCCGCGGGCGCGGGCGGCCGAGGACGCGGCCCGCGCGGACGCGGCGCTCCGGGCCGTGGGGCTGGTGCCCGGCGACCTGCCGAAGGAGGACCGCACGGCGGTGCGGGACCTGTCCCGGGCGCAGGAACTGCGGCTCTCGGTGGCACTCGCGCTGCTCGGCCGCCCCGGGCGCCCCGAGGTGATCGCGGTGGACGACGCGGACCTCGGCCTGTCCGGTCCCGAGCGGGAGGAGGCGGTCGCGCTGCTGTCCTCGCTGGCCGCCGGCGGCACGACCGTCCTGGCCGCGTTCCGCGAGGCCCCGGGTGAGGCGGACCTCGTGGTCCCGGTCGGTGAGCCGGCCGCCCCGGAGGACCTCCCGCCCGCGTCCGGACGCCTCCGCCGCGTGGTCCGCCGCGGCGCCCCTGCCGCCGCTGTTCCGGTGGCCGCGGGCGACGAGTCCGTGGGCCCCGACGACACCGCCGGACCCGCTGGCCCCGGGGGTCCTGGCGGCCTCGGTGGCCTCGGTGGCGGGACGGCCGCGGATCCGGCGGCGCCCGACGCCGCGGCCGCCGCCGACGACGCCAAACACGGTCGAGCGGACCGGAACGGTGCTGCGGCGCCCGGCCGGACCGCGCCCGGCCGGACCGCGCCCGGCCGGACCGCGCCCGGCCGGACCGCGCCCGACGAGACCGGCCCTGACCGGGCCGCGTCCGATGAGACCGTGCCCGACGGGGCCGGATCTGACCGGACCGCGCCCGACCGAACCGGCCCTGACCGGACCGCGCCCGACCGAACCGGCCCTGACCGGGCCGCGTCCGGCGGGACCGTGCCCGACGGAGCCGCTTCCGGCGAGACCGGCCCTGACCGGGCCGTGCCGGAAAAGACCGTGCCCGAAGAGACCGACCTCGAGGGAACCGCCCCCGCCGCGGCCGGACCGGGCGACGCCGACGAGGACACCCCCCAGTCCGGGAAGGCGGCGAACGACGCCCCCGGAGAGGACCCGCAGGAGGCCGTCGAGGCCCCGACCACCGAGGAGGACGCGGATGCGCACCCCGCGACTGGCCGCGCTTGAGCTGCGGCGGTTCGGCCGGGGTCGGCTGACCCGGGCCGCACTGGTCTCCATGATCCTGCTGCCGCTGCTGTACGGCGCGCTCTACCTGTGGTCCTTCTGGGACCCCTACGGCAACCTCGACCGCGTCCCCGTCGCGCTGGTCAACCAGGACCGCGGCGCCACCGCCGAGGGCGAGAGGCTGACGGCCGGTGACGACATCGCCGACGGCCTGCGCGACAGCGGGACCTTCGACTGGCGGCAGGTCGGTCCCGAGGAGGCACGCGAAGGCGTGGAGAGCGGCCGGTACTACCTGTCGCTCACCATCCCCGCCGACTTCAGCGAGCGCATCGCCTCCGGAGGGAGCGACGATCCCCGGGCCGGGGCGCTGAAGGTGCGGACCGACGACGCGAACAACTACATCGTCGGCCAGATCTCCCGCACCGTCTTCGCCGAGGTCCGCACCGCCGCCTCCACCAAGGCGACCCGCGGCTTCCTGGACCACATCTTCGTGTCCTTCTCCGACATCCACGACGCCACCGAGGAGGCCGCCACCGGCGCCGACGACCTGGCGGGCGGCATCGAGAAGGCGAAGAAGGGCTCCCAGGACCTGGCCGGCGGGCTCGGCGACGCCCGGACCGGCAGCGAGGACCTGCACAAGGGCCTGACCCGGCTGCACGGCGGCAGCAAGGACGTGGCCGACGGCGCCCGCCGGGTGGCCGCGGGCACCGGGACACTGGCCGGCAAGGTCAACGGCGTCGCGGACACCGTGCGCCCCTTCCTGGAGAAGAACGAGCAGACCATCGCCAACACCGCGCGCCTGGTGGCGGACGCCGCCGGCGAGGTCCGCGCGAACCTCGACGCCCTGGCCGACGCCGCGCCCGGGGCGGCCCGCGACGCCGCCGCCTCCTCCACGACCCTCACCGACGTCCACCACACGCGCTGCGAGGTCTCCCCGCTGCCCGACCCGGCCTGCCCCGACCTGAAGAAGGCCGCCGACGCCGCCGCCGACACGGCCGCCGTCGCCGGGGACGTGGACGAACTGGTCGCCGGCCAGAAGGACCACCTCGCCGCACTCGACAAGCACCTCGCCACCCTCGAGAAGCAGGCGGACGCCCTCGCCGGCCGGGCCCCCCGGCTCACCGAGGACCTCGACGACGCCGTGCGCAGGATCAACGCACTGGACCGCGGCGCGAAGGCGGTCGCGGCCGGGGCCAAGGACCTCCACAAGGGACTCGGCCGCGCCGAGAAGGGCGCCGCGAACCTCGACGAGGGCGTCGGCGCGCTGAAGAAGGGCGCCGACCGCCTCGACGGCGGCATCTACCGGCTGGTCGACGGCTCCGGCGAACTCGCCGGCGGCCTGCACGAGGGCGCCGGGAAGATCCCCGACCTCGACACGGCCGAACGCGACCGCCGCACCGAGGTGATGGCCGACCCCGTGCGCCTGGCCAACTCCAAGCTCCACCAGGCCGACAACTACGGCACCGCCTTCGCGCCCTACTTCATCCCGCTCGCCCTGTGGGTCGGCGCGATGGTCGCCTACATGCTGATCCAGCCCCTCAACCGCCGGGCCCTGGCGGCCGGGGCACCGGCCTGGCGGATCGCCGTGGCCGGCTGGCTGCCGGTGGCGGCGCTGGGCGCGCTCCAGGTGACCGCGCTGATGTCCGTCCTGCACTGGGGGATCGGCCTGCGGACGGCCCGCGGCGCGGCCACCGTCGCTTTCCTGCTGCTGGTCACCGTCTGCTTCGCGGCGATCGTCCAGTGGCTCAACGCCCGCTTCGGCGCGGCCGGCCGGATCCTGGTGCTCGCCCTGCTCATGCTGCAGCTGACCTCGGCCGGCGGCACCTACCCGGTGGAGACCAGCCCCGGCTTCTTCGGCGCGATCCACCCCTACCTGCCGATGAGCCACGTCGTCGAGGCGCTGCGCCGGCTGATCACCGGCGGCGACACCGCCCCGGTCCTGCAGGCCTGCGCGGTCCTGCTCGCCTATACCGCCGGAGCCCTCGTGCTGACCTCGGTCGCGGCCCGGCGCAAGCAGGTGTGGACCTTCGACCGCCTGCGCCCGGAGCTGAGTCTGTGAGAATCGACGGCATGAAAAGCAGCACCGGCCGCCGTGCCGCCACCAAGCAGAAGCTCTACGAGGCGGCCGTGACCCTCATCGCCGAGCAGGGCTTCTCCGCCACCACGGTGGACGAGATCGCCGAGCGGGCCGGGGTCGCCAAGGGCACCGTCTACTACAACTTCGCCAGCAAGTCCGTGCTCTTCGAGGAGCTGCTGCGGCACGGGGTCGGGCTCCTGACGGCCTCCCTGCGCGAGGCCGCCGAGCAGACCGCGCGCAGCGGCGGCAGCCGGGTGGACGCGCTGGACGCGATGATCCGGGCCGGCCTGGTCTTCATCCACCGCTACCCCGCCTTCACCCAGCTCTACGTCGCCGAGCTGTGGCGCACCAACCGGGCCTGGCAGGAGACGCTGATGGTGGTCCGGCAGGAGGCCGTCGCGGTGGTCGAGGGGGTGCTGCGGGACGGCGTCGAGGCCGGGGAGTTCAGCGACGAGATCGACGTCTCGCTGACGGCGGCCGCCCTGGTGGGCATGGTCCTCGTCGCGGCGCTGGACTGGCTCGCGTTCCAGCCGGAGCGGTCGCTGGACGACGTGCACGGCGCGCTCTCCCTGCTGCTGCAGGGCCGGGTGACCGGACGGCGCTGACCCCCGTCGGAGGGCTCCGCCACGGGGCTCCGCCACGGGGGCGCCGCCACGGGCGGCCCCGGGCCGGGCGGCACGCGCACCGGTACCGCCGCCCCGTGTCGGCGGTACCGGCGGCGCGGTGCCCCGCTCCCCCGGGAACACTCTGCCGCCCGCAGGGTCCCGCCCCATCCGGGCGGATACTCATCCCCCGGCTGAGTACGCGTACTCAGCCGCGCCCGCCGCGGGGCGCGTCTACCATCACGGGCGTGTCCGTACTTCCCCTGGTGTTCACCAGCGGCTGGGCCAGCGGCGTCAACGCCTACGCGGTGGTGTTCCTGCTCGGCCTGTTCGGCGCGGCCGGACTGACCGAGGAGGTGCCGCAGGCGCTGCAGCGGACCGACGTCCTGGTGGCGGCCGGGGTGCTCTTCCTCTGCGAGGCCGTGGCCGACAAGATCCCCTACCTGGACTCGGTGTGGGACGCCGTCCACACGGTGGTGCGGCCGCTGGCCGGAGCGGTGGTGGGGGCGCTGCTCGCCGGGCAGAGCGGGTCGCTGCCCGAGCTCGCGGCCGGAGCGGTCGGAGGCTCGACCGCGCTGATCAGCCACCTGGTGAAGGCCGGCACGCGGATGGCGGTCAACACCTCGCCCGAACCGTTCAGCAACGTGCTGGTGAGCGTCGCGGAGGACCTCGGCGTGGCGGGCGTGGTGACCCTCGCGATCTTCCACCCGGTGGCCGCGGCGATCATCGCGGGCGCCCTGCTGCTCGCCGGCCTGGTCGCGGTCCTGCTCCTCGCCTCCCGCATCCGCCGCTACCTCCGCCGCCGCGCCCAACGCCGCGAGGAACGCCGCCGGGCCGCCCGCCTCTGAGCCCGGGGAGCCACGCGCCCCGAGGCGAGGCGGAGCAGGGCCCGGAACGGGAGCGGACCGGGCGTCCGACCCGGCCCCCGGGCCTCACCTCGTCCGCCTCACCCCGCCCGTCTCAGCCCCCGCCTCACCCCGTCCGTTTCGCGAGACGTGACCGCCACGCCTTCGACGTCCACGCCCCCGAGGCCCACACCCCCGAGACGCGCCGGCGCAGGCGGGCCACCGCGCGTGCCGCCGAGCGGGGGGCGAGGGTGGCGCGCAGGCGCGCGGGACCGGTCGCCGCGGCACGCAGCGCCTCCACCACCGCCCGGGCGTCGGCGGCCGTCCCCGGCACCGCCTCGGCCCGCGGCGCGTAGAGCACCCGCTCGACCGCCGTGGCCACCCGGTGCACCGCGTCCGTCCTCGGCCCGTCCAGCCCGCCCACCCGCGCGATGCGCTCCGCCGCCCGGCGCGGCGTGAGCGAGTCGTCCGGGACGGTGCCGAGGTCCCAGGCGGTGTCCGTGACCTCGCGCCACAGCCGCAGCGTGTGCGGGGCCACGTCCGCCCCGCCCCGCGACGGAGGCCCGAGCCGTCGCCTGCGCACCCGCGTGCGCCACAGCATCGGCGACAGCGGCGCCAGCACGACGACGAGTGCGACCAGCGACCACAGCAGGACCTGGGGCCAGCGGGGTCCGCCGCCGCCTGCGGCCGCCGCCGGCTCGTCCTCGTCCGGGCAGGCGTCCAGACGTCTCCGCTCCGGCGTGCAGCTCTCGCTGCTGGACGGCTTCGGCTTCGGCGCCGTCAGCTCGTCGTCCTCGGCAGCAGCCGAGGGCGTCGGCGTCGCACCGCCCGGCGTGGTCTCGGGCCGCGTGTAGTCCGGGACCGTGCCCCGCGTCGGCGTGGGCTCGAACCGGGTCCACCCCACGCCCTCGAAGTACAGCTCGGGCCAGGCGTGGGCGTCCCGGAGGTTCACCTCCATGCTCCCGTCGCCCCGCTCGGCGCCCGGTGCGAAGCCGACCGCGACCCGCGCCGGTATGCCCAGCGAACGCGCCATGGCGGCCATCGCGAAGGAGAAGTGGACGCAGAAGCCCTGGCGGGCTTCCAGGAACCGGGCGATCGCGTCCGGGTCCTCGCCCAGCTCGACCTCGGTGTCGTAGGTGAAGCCACCGGTGACCGAGAACCAGTCCTGCAGCGCGACCGCCTGCTCGTAGGCGTTGCCCGCGTCCTCGGTGACCGCGCGCGCCGTCTCGCCGACCTCGTCGGGCAGGGTCGACGGGAGATCGGTGAAGTTCCGCAGCTCGGGACCCGGCGCCGGGGCGGAGGCCAGCTGCTCGCGCGTGGGCAGGACCTCCAGGCTGGAGACCTCCCAGGTCTCGCCCTCCGTGGTGGCTCCGGCGTCGGCGCTGACGGTCAGGTTCAGCGGGTCGAGCCGCCACCGGCCGAGCGCCTCGGCCCAGGTGGCCGGGTAGGGCATCGGCAGGTGCCGCTGCTCGTACCAGTCGGCGGCCGTGATCCGGCTGGTCACCTCCTTGCGCCGCACCTGCGCGCCCAGGCCCGGCGGGTCGGGGAAGCGCGGAGGGAGCAGCACGGTCCGCCGCGGCGAGGCCTTCCAGGTGGTGCCGTCGAACTCGTCCAGGGAGACGATCCGCAGGTACATGTCGCCCGCTCGCCGCGACGTGGTGCGCACGGTCAGCACGGTGCGGTCGTCGGAGTCGTTGAGGTTGTCGCGCAGCGCGACCAGCAGGTCCACCGAGTTGCCGTTGCCGCGCCCCCCGGTCCCCGTGCCGCTGCCCGAGCCCAGGCCGCCCACCAGGCTGGTGCCCAGCGAGGGGAGCGCGGCCGGGGCCAGCAGCGCGACCCCCAGCGCGGCCGCCCCGATCCTGCGCCCGGTCCGCTGCCCGCCGCCCCGCGAGGCCGCTCCGGCCCCGCCGAAGGTGCGGCCCCACCGGGTGAGCCGCTCCCGGCCGTCGGCCAGCAGCAGCACCAGATAGCCGACCGCCGCCGCGCCGAACGCGAACGCTCCGGCGCCGCCCTCCTCGGCGAGGCCCGCGGCCACCGAGTACAGCGCCAGCAGGGGCAGTCCGGCCGGGGCGGCCAGCGCGTAGGTCACCGCCAGGGTGTCCACCAGCACCGCGATCAGCAGCACGCCACCGACCAGCAGCAGCCCGATGCCGTCGGTCAGCGGCGCCGGGTTCGCGTACTCGGTGACGTCCACCAGCCCCTGCCGCGCCAGGGCCGCCAGGCGCGCCACCGCCCCGGGGCCCGGCAGCAGCCAGGCCACCGCCTGCTCCCGGGCGAAGAAGAAGGACAACAGGGCCACGGCCGCCACCAGTTCGACGGCGACCACCGTCGGCCGGGGCGCGGAGAACCGCCGGGCCGCCGCGCCCACGCCCGCCAGCAGGGCGACCGCGATGACGGCCCGCGTGTACCAGGTGCCGTCCTCGGTGAGCGGTATCAGCGCCATGGCCGTCAGCAGCGTCGCCGCCGCGGCGGCCAGCGTCGTCCTCGTCCGCACGCTCATCGCCGCTCACCGCCGTCCACGAGCCCCGCCCGCTGCTGGTCCGCCTGCCGCCACACGGCTGCCATCGAGGCTCCGCGCGGCGCCCGCACCACCGTCCAGCCCGCCTCGCGCAGCACCCGCTCGGCGTCCGGCGGCGCGACGGCCGCCCCGGCGCCCACCGGGAAGTCCGGCTCGGCGTCGTCCTCGTCCTCCGGGAGGAAGGCGAGGGCGCCACCGGTGCGGTGCCGCATCCGGGCGACGGTGCGCGCCTGTTCCTCGTCGAGCGCGCCCAGGAACGCCACCAGCAGTCCGTCGCCGCTGCGGCGCAGCACCTCCTGCGCGGGCGTCAGATCCTCGCCGTCGGAGTGGCCGATCACCGACAGGGTGTCCATCAGCAGGCCCGCCGCCTCCGCCGTCCCGGCGCCGGCGCCCCCGGAGGCGGCCCCCGCCTCACCCGGCACCTGGCTCCCGGCGTCGGTCAGCAGCCGCACCGAGTACCCCCGCTGCAGCATGTGCGTGAGCACGGAGGCCGCGCCGGACACCGCCCACTCGAACGCCGAACCCGGCCCGGCGCCCAGGTAGGCCGCCCGCCGGGTGTCCAGCAGCACCGTGCACCGGGCGCGGTGCGGCTGCTCCTCCCGCCGGACCATCAGCTCGCCGTACCGCGCGGTGGAGCGCCAGTGGACCCGGCGCAGGTCGTCGCCGTACCGGTAACCGCGCGGCAGCACGTCGTCCTCGCCGGCCACCGCCATGGAACGCTGCCGCCCGTCGCCGAACCCCAGGGCCCCGCGGCCCAGCCGCACCGGCGGCAGCGCCTCTACCCGCGGCACCACCGTCAGCATGTCGTGCGCGGCGAACGAGCGGGTCAGCTCGCACATCCCGAACGGGTCCGCCACCCGCAGCTCCAGGGGACCCAGCGGATAGCGGCCGCGCAGGTCGGAGCGGACCCGGTAGGACACCTCGCGGTGCCCGCCCGGCTCGATGCGGTCCAGCACGAACCGGGGCCGGGGCCCCAGCACGTACGGCACCCGGTCCTGCAGCATCAGCAGCCCGGTGGGCAGCCGGGAGACGTTGTCCACCCGCAGCCGCACCCGCGCCTCGGCACCCGTCGGCACCCGCGCCGGCGTCAGCCCGCGCGAGGACGTCACCCGGTGCCGGGTCCGGTGCACGGCGACGGCGCACAGCAGCGGCAGCGCCGCCAGCAGCAGCCCCACCCGCAGCAGGTCCTGCTGCCCCAGCACGTACGCGCACACCCCCGCCGAGACCCCCGCGGCGAGGAACGAACGCCCCCGGGTGGTCAGCCCCGCCAGCGCCACCCGCATCCCGCCCGGGCCGCGCGCGGCCCGCCGGCCCCCCGGCTCCATCACAGGCCCCGCACGCCCGGCGCGGCGGGAACCGGAGTGTGCGCCAGGATCTCCCGCACCACCGCCTCCGCCGTCCGCCCGGCCAGCTGGGCCTGGGCGTTGGGCAGCAGACGGTGGGCCAGCACCGCCTCGGTCAACGCCTGCACGTCGTCCGGGAGCGCGAACTCCCGCCCGGCCAGCGCCGCCGCGGCCTTCGCCGCGCGCAGCAGGTGCAGCGTGGCGCGCGGCGAGGCGCCCAGTCTCAGGTCCGGGTGGACGCGGGTGGCCGCGACCAGCTGCACCGCGTAGCGGCGGACCGCCTCCGAGACGTGCACCTCGCGGACCGCCTCGATCAGCTTCACGACGTCGTGCGCGTGCGCCACCGGCTGCAGGTCCTCCAGCGGCGGCGCCCCGCCGTGCACGTCCAGCATCCGCAGTTCGGCCTCCGCGCTCGGATAGCCGACGGAGACACGGGCCATGAACCGGTCCCGCTGCGCCTCCGGCAGGGGATAGGTGCCCTCCATCTCGACCGGGTTCTGGGTGGCCACCACCATGAACGGGCTGGGCAGCGGATGGGTCTGGCCGTCGATGGTGACCTGCCGCTCCTCCATGGACTCCAGCAGCGCCGACTGCGTCTTGGGGGAGGCCCGGTTGATCTCGTCGCCGATCACCATCTGGGAGAAGATCGCACCCGGCTTGAACTCGAAGTCCCGCCGCTGCTGGTCCCAGATGGAGACGCCGGTGATGTCCGACGGCAGCAGGTCCGGGGTGAACTGGATGCGCCGCACCGAGCAGTCCACCGAACGGGCCAGCGCCTTGGCGAGCATCGTCTTGCCGACGCCGGGCACGTCCTCGATCAGCAGGTGACCCTCGGCGAGCAGCACCGTCAGCGCCAGCCGCACGACGTCCGGTTTGCCCTCGATCACCCGCTCCACCGCGCCGCGAATCCGCTCCGTCGTCGCGGTCAGATCGGAAAGGTTCCCTCGGTCGTCGTACGTCGTCACCCCGGCCCCCTTCGGCCCCAATGTCGTGTCCCCTGAGCAACGGCCGGTTCCCGTGCCCCCGTCCGCATTCTTGTTCGCCGGAGTCCTGCCTGTCAGGGCCTGTGGACAAGACCGGTCCGGACCAGGGGCGGCCTGTGGACAACTCGGGCGACTTTCGCAGGATTTGCCACCCGTACGGGGGACGCCGAACGCCCGGCCCGGGAAGGATCCCGGACCGGGCGCTGCGGAAACACGGAGGCACGGGGCGGACGGGACGCCCGCACCGGGCCGTCAGGCGGCGTCGATCTCCCGCAGCAGACCCGTCTTCACGTCGAAGACGAAGCCGCGGACGTCGTCGGTGTGGAGCAGGAACGGCGAGGTGCGCACCTTCTGCATGGACTGCCGGACGTCCTGGTCGACGTCGCGGAAGGCCTCCACCGCCCAGGTCGGACGCTGGCCGACCTCCAGTTCCAGCTCGTGCCGGAACTCCTCGGTCAGGGACTCCAGGCCGCAGCCGGTGTGGTGGATCAGCACGATGCTGCGGGTGCCCAGGGCGCGCTGGCTGATGGTCAGGGAGCGGATCACGTCGTCGGTGACCACGCCGCCCGCGTTGCGGATGGTGTGGCAGTCGCCCAGGTCGAGACCGAGCGCCGCGTGCAGGTCGAGGCGCGCGTCCATGCACGCGACGACTGCCACGCGCAGCACCGGACGGGCGTCCATTCCGGGGTCGGTGAAGGCCGCGGCGTAGTTCTGGTTCGCCTCGACCAGGCGGTCGGTCACGGAGCCGGAGGTGTCGGCACCGGGGGAGGGGGCGGCGGAGCCGGCGGAAGCAGAAGTCGACATGAGGAAGACGTTACTGGCCACTTCCCGCCCCGACACTTGCGGAAGGGGACAAACGGAACCGTCGATCTTCTGTGTGAGGTAACCCACAGGGGTGGAGTGCACTGCGCCGCACGGGTGATTCCTGTAGGGCGGGGACGGCCCCGCCCCTCCGCTGGACGACGCGCAGGGCAGTTGATTGACCGGCAGACAGGGTGGACTAAAGTGACGCGAAGCGGGAGGCGGGACACGCCACGCCCTCCCCGCTGGACCGAATTCCGGAGAACCCGGGCCGAGGACGCCCGGGACCTCCCCACGTGCGCGGCGCGTACGTGCGGCTCGGCCTCCTCCCGCTCCCGGCCGGCCGACGCTCCTGGCGCCGGCAGGCCTCCCCTTCGCGGGCGGGCGGGGACCCGGTTGCGCGTATCGCCACGCGGACCTGAGAGGGCCCCTTGAGCGAGAGCCGACATGTCCCTGTGATGCTCCGGCGGTGCCTGGACCTCCTGGCGCCCGCCCTGGAGCGGCCGGGAGCGGTCGTGGTCGACTGCACCCTCGGCCTCGGCGGGCACAGCGAGGCCATGCTCACCCGGTTCCCCGAGGTCCGGCTGATCGGCCTGGACCGCGACAAGGAGGCGCTGCGCCTGTCCGGCGAGCGGCTCGCCCCCTTCGGCGAGCGCGCCACCCTGGTGCACGCCGTCTACGACGAGCTCCCCGAGGTCCTCGACCGCCTCGGCATCCCCCGCGTGCACGGCGTCCAGGGCGTCCTCTTCGACCTCGGCGTCTCCTCCATGCAGCTGGACGAGGCCGACCGGGGCTTCGCCTACGCCCAGGACGCCCCCCTGGACATGCGCATGGACCAGAGCACCGGCATCAGCGCCGCCGAGGTCCTCAACACCTACCCGCCGGGCGAACTGGTGCGGATCCTGCGCGCGTACGGCGAGGAGAAGCAGGCCAAGCGGATCGTCTCCGCCGTGGTGCGCGAGCGCCAGAGGGAGCCGTTCACCAACAGCGCCCGGCTGGTCCAGCTGATCCGCGACGCCCTGCCGCAGGCCGCCAAACGCACCGGCGGCAACCCCGCCAAGCGGACCTTCCAGGCCCTGCGCATCGAGGTCAACGGCGAGCTGAGCGTCCTGGAGCGGGCGATCCCCGCCGCGGTGAAGGCCCTCGCCGTCGGCGGCCGGATCGGCGTGCTGTCGTACCACTCGCTGGAGGACCGGCTGGTCAAGCAGGTCTTCGCGGCCGGCGCCGCCTCCACGGCACCGCCCGGACTGCCGGTCGTCCCCGAGGAGTACCAGCCCCGGCTGAAGCTGCTCACCCGCGGGGCCGAGCTGCCCACCGAGGAGGAGATCGCCGAGAACCGGCGGGCCGCCCCGGCCCGGTTCCGCGGGGCGGAGCGCGTCAGGGAGGACGTCAAGTGACCACCGAGGGCCAGGGGGAGGTCGGATGAGCGGGAAACCGCAGCTGCGGGGACGCGCCGCACGGCTGGCGGCGCTGCTGCCCACCCGGGGCAGCCAGGCCGCCCGCACGCCGTTCGTGCTGCTGGTGGTCGCCCTGCTGGGCGGCGGGCTGATCACCCTGCTGCTGCTCAACTCGGCGCTCAGCGAGGGCTCGTTCCGCCTCTCCGACCTGCGCCGCGAGACCAAGGCCCTGACCGACGACGAGCAGGCCCTGCAGCGCGACGTCGACGCCCACGCGGCGCCCGACGCGCTGGCCCGCCGCGCCCAGGAACTCGGCATGGTCCCCGGCGGCGACCCCGCCTTCCTGCAGCCCGACGGCACCGTCCGCGGCAGGCCGCAGGCCGCCACCGGCATCCCCTCGCCGCCCGCCCAGGCCTCGCCGTCCGTCTCCGCGACGGCGGCCGCCACCCCGGTCTCCCCCTCCGGCAGCGGGGAACCGGCGGCCTCCGGCCCGGCGTCCCCCACCGCGCCGGGAGCCGCGGCCGGGGCGGCCACGTCCTCCCCGGACGCCGCCTCCACCGACCCGAGTTCTCTTACCCCCGGCAGGTGACGGAAGTGCCCGACAGGCAAGCCCAGCGACGCCGCGTCCCCGCGCCCGGCCGGCAGGCCCGGTCCGCCGGGCAGGCCGGCCGCCGCCCGTCCGGGTCCGGCGGCCGCGGCGGCGGACGGCCCACGCCCCCGCGCCGCCCGTCCGGCCCCGAGCCGCTGCGGCTCGGCAGCCCGCGCCCCCGGCTCCGCCTGATCGGCCTCGCCCTGACCCTGGTGCTGTCCGCCTTCCTGGTGAGGCTGCTCCAGGTCCAGGCGGTGGACGCCAGCACCTACACGGCCAAGGCCCAGCAGAACCGCTACGTCGACCAGAAGGTCGAGGCGCAGCGCGGCGACATCACCGACCGCAACGGCGTCGCCCTCGCCAGCAGCGTCGACGCCGACGACATCACCGCCGACCCGACGATGTTCACCCGCAAGGCCACCGGCATCGACGACGCCCCCGAGCGGGCCGCCGAGCTGCTGGCCCAGGTGCTGGGCGGCGACGACGAGGAGCAGGCGGAGATCGCCCGCAAGCTGCGGACGAAGAACACCATGTACGTGCTCCTGGCCCGCCGCCGCACCCCGCAGGAATGGCAGCAGATCGCCGACCTGAAGGCCGAACTGGCCCGCCAGGAGAGTGAGGACTCCGGCGTGGTCAACGTGCTGGCCGGCGTCTTCTCCGCGCCCAGCAGCAAGCGCGTCTACCCCAACGGCGACCTGGCCGCCTCGGTGCTGGGCTGGGTCGACGCCGAGGGCGCCGGCAGCGGCGGCATCGAGCGGCAGATGCAGGAGACCCTGGCCGGCCGGGACGGGAAGATCCGCTACGCGCAGTCCGGCGGACGGCAGGTGCCCACCGCGGGACTGAGCGAGAAGCCCGCCGTGCCCGGCTCCACCGTCGAGCTCACCATCGACCGCGACATCCAGTGGGCCGCCCAGAGGGCCATCGGCGACCAGGTGGCCGCCTCGAAGGCCGACCGCGGCTACGTCATCGTCCAGGACACCCGCACCGGCGAGATCCTGGCCATGGCCAACGCTCCCGGCTTCGACCCCAACGACCTCTCGAAGGCCGACCCCGAGGCGCTGCGCAACGCCGCCGTGGAGGACGCCTTCGAACCCGGCTCCACCGCCAAGGTGATCTCCATGGCGGCGGTGCTCGACGAGGGCGTGGCCACCCCGGGCACCCACGTCACGGTCCCCAACCGGCTGCACCGCGGCGACCGGCTCTTCCGCGACGACATCGACCACGAGACCTGGCACCTCACGCTCAACGGCGTGCTCGCCAAGTCCAGCAACATCGGCACCATCATGGCCACCGGCCAGCTCGGCGACACGCAGAAGGAGGCCAACGAGGTCCTCCACTCCTACCTGCGCAAGTTCGGCCTCGGGCAGCCCACCGGACTCGGTCTGCCCGGCGCCACCTCCGGCATCCTCGCCCCGCCCGGGGACTGGTCCACCTCGCAGCAGTACACGATCCCCTTCGGCCAGGGCGTGTCCGTCAACGCCCTGCAGGCGGCCTCCGTCTACTCCACGGTCGCCAACGACGGCGTGCGGGTGCAGCCCACCCTGGTCCGCGGCACCCGCGGCCCCGACGGCAGTTTCACCCCGGCGGAGGAGCCCGAGAAGACCCGGGTGATCAGCGCGAAGACCGCCAGGACCCTCGCCCGGATGCTGGAGTCGGTGGTCGACGACGAGGAGGGCACCGGGACCAAGGCCCGCATCCCCGGCTACCGGGTGGCGGGCAAGACGGGCACCGCCAACCGGGTGGATCCCAAGACCGGGAACTACAGCGGCTACACGTCCTCCTTCGCCGGGTTCGCCCCCGCCGACAAGCCGCGGATCACCGTCTACTGCGTCATCCAGAACCCCACCGAGGGCAGCCACTTCGGCGGACAGATCTGCGGCCCCGTGTACAAGCAGGTCATGGAGTTCGCCCTGAAGACCCTCCAGGTCCCGCCCACCGGGAAGGAACCCGCCCGACTGCCCGTCACCTTCGAGCCCTGAGCCGCCGCACACCGTCAGCACGACCCAGAACAGCAGGAACGCCCGTGACGACGATCACCTCCGGTCCCGGCCCCGCCGACGGATCCGGTCACGCCCCGCCCGGCCCCTCGCTTCGCTCCGGAACCCCCGCGCCCGGTACGCTCACCGCCGTGCCACAAGCTGATCAGTCCCCCCACAACCAGAAACCCGCGGGGCCGCCGAGGCCCGCGCGGGTCGCCGCGACCCCCCTCGGCGAGCTGGCCCGGGCGCTCGGCGCCCCGGACCCGGCGAGCGGCGCCGAGGTCACCGGCATCACCCACGACTCCCGTGCGGTGCGGCCCGGCGACCTGTACGCGGCCCTGCCGGGCGCGCGCGCCCACGGCGCGGACTTCGCCGCCCAGGCCGCCGCCCTCGGCGCGGCCGCAGTGCTCACCGACCCGGCCGGCGCCGACCGCGCCGCGGCCACCGGGCTGCCGGTCCTCGTCACCGAGGACCCGCGCGGCCGGATGGGCGAACTCGCCGCCACCGTGTACGGCCGCCCGGGCGACGCCCTGCTGCAGATCGGCATCACCGGCACCTCCGGCAAGACCACCACGGCCTACCTGGTCGAGGGCGGCCTGCGCACCGCGCGCTCCACCGGGCTGATCGGCACGGTCGAGATGCGCATCGGCGACGAGCGCATCAAGTCCGAGCGCACCACCCCCGAGGCCACCGACCTGCAGGCCCTCTTCGCGGTGATGCGCGAACGCGGCGTCGAGGCCGTCGCCATGGAGGTCTCCAGCCACGCCCTGGTGCTGGGCCGGGTGGACGGCTGCGTCTTCGACGTGGCCGTCTTCAACAACCTCAGCCCGGAACACATGGAGTTCCACCGGGACATGGAGGACTACTACCAGGCCAAGGCGAGCCTGTTCACCCCGGAACGCAGCCGGCTGGGCGTGGTCAACACCGACGACGAGTACGGCCGCCGCCTCGCCCGTGAGGCCGGCGTCCCGGTGATCACCTACTCCGCCGACGGCAGCCCCGACGCCGACTGGCGCGCCGAGGACGTCCGCACCGGCGCCATGGACTCCGTCTTCACCGCGGTCGGCCCCGAGGGCGAGCGGATCACCGCCCGCGCCCCGCTGCCGGGCTGGTTCAACGTGGCCAACACCCTCGCCGCGATCGTGGCGCTGTCCGCCGCCGGACTCGACCCGCAGGCCGCCGCCGACGGTGTCGCCGCGGTGCCCGGCGTCCCCGGCCGCCTCGAGCGCGTCGACGCCGGCCAGCCCTACCTGGCGGTCGTCGACTACGCCCACAAGACCGACGCCGTCGAGTCGGTGCTGCGCGCCCTGCGCCAGGTCACCGAGGGCCGCCTGCACGTGGTCATCGGCTGCGGCGGCGACCGCGACGTCACCAAGCGCGGCCCGATGGGCGCCGCCGCGGCCCGTCTCGCCGACACCGCCCTCCTCACCTCCGACAACCCCCGCTCCGAGGACCCCCTGGCGATCCTCGCCGCCATGCTGGAGGGCGCCGCCTCGGTGCCCGCCCACGAGCGCGGCGAGGTCCGGGTCTTCGAGGACCGGGCCGCGGCCGTCGAGGCCGCCGTCGCCCTCGCCGGGCCCGGCGACACCGTGCTGGTCGCCGGCAAGGGCCACGAGCAGGGCCAGGACATCGCCGGGGTCGTCCGGCCCTTCGACGACCGCCAGGTCCTCCGCGAAGCCGTCCAGAAGACCCAGGCACCCCAGAAGACCCAGGGATGAACCAGTGATCGCCCTCTCCCTCGCCGAGATCGCAGAAGCCGTCGGCGGGCAGACGCACGACATACCGGATCCGTCCGTCCAGGTCACCGGACCGGTCGTCCGCGACTCCCGTGACGTGACGCCAGGAAGCCTCTTCGCCGCCTTCACGGGCGAACGCGTCGACGGCCACGACTTCGCGGCGCAGGTCGTCGAGGCGGGTGCGGTCGCCGTCCTGGCGTCCCGTCCCGTCGGCGTGCCCGCGGTCGTGGTGGACGACGTCCAGGCCGCCCTCGGCGCGCTCGCCCGCCACGTCGTGACCCGCCTCGGCGCCACCCTGGTCGCCCTGACCGGATCCGCCGGGAAGACCAGCACCAAGGACCTCATCGCCCAGGTGCTCGGCCGCAAGGCGCCCACCGTCTGGACGCCGGGCTCGCTCAACAACGAGATCGGACTCCCGCTCACCGCGCTCAGCGCCACCGAGGAGACCCGTTTCCTGGTGCTGGAGATGGGCGCCCGCGGCATCGGCCACATCCGCTACCTCTGCGGCCTCACCCCGCCCCGGATCGGCGTCGTGCTCAACGTGGGCAGCGCCCACATCGGCGAGTTCGGCGGCCGGGAGCAGATCGCCCAGGCCAAGGGCGAGATGGTCGAGGCGCTGCCGTCCGCCGAGGACGGCGGGATCGCCGTGCTCAACATGGACGATCCGTACGTCAAGGCCATGGCCTCCCGGACCACGGCGAAGACGGTCTTCTTCGGCGAGTCGGACGAAGCGGACGTCCGTGCCGAGAACGTCCGACTCACGGACACCGGACGCCCCGCGTTCCGTCTCCACACACCCTCCGGGTGCAGCGATGTGACAATGCGCCTGTACGGTGAGCACCACGTGTCGAACGCGCTCGCCGCGGCCGCCGTCGCCCATGAGCTGGGCATGTCCGCGGAAGAGATCGCCCTCGCGCTCTCCGAGGCGGGCTCCCTCTCCCGCTGGCGGATGGAGGTCACCGAGCGCCCGGACGGCGTGACCGTCGTCAACGACGCCTACAACGCGAACCCCGAGTCCATGCGAGCCGCCCTGCGCGCGCTCGTCGCCATGGGTGAGACCGCACGGGCCAAGGGGGGCCGTACGTGGGCGGTGCTCGGCCAGATGGCCGAGCTCGGGGACGAGGCTCTCGCCGAGCACGACGCCGTCGGACGGCTCGCCGTCCGGCTCAATGTCGGCAAGCTCGTCGCGGTCGGTGGCCAGGAGGCCCGCTGGCTGCAACTGGGCGCATACAACGAGGGTTCGTGGGGTGAGGAGTCGGTGCACGTGTCCGACGCAGAGGCGGCGATCGACCTGTTGCGCAGCGAGCTGCGACCGGGGGACGTCGTCCTGGTGAAGGCTTCCCGGTCGGTGGGGCTCGAGAAGGTCGCCGAGGCGCTGCTCGAGGGTGAGGTCGCCGCCCGATGATGAATCAGATCCTGTTCGCGGGAGTCATCGGCCTCTTCCTGACTCTGATCGGCACCCCGCTGCTGATCAAGCTGCTGGCCAAGAAGGGCTACGGCCAGTACATCCGCGACGACGGGCCGCGCGAGCACCACAGCAAGCGCGGTACGCCGACCATGGGCGGCATCGCCTTCATCCTGGCGACGATCGTCGCGTACTTCGCGGCCAAGCTGATCACCGGCAACGAGCTCACGCTCTCCGGTCTGCTGGTCCTCGGCCTGATGGCCGGCATGGGCCTGGTCGGCTTCCTCGACGACTACATCAAGATCGTCAAGAGGCGTTCGCTCGGCCTGCGGGCCAAGGCGAAGATGGCCGGCCAGCTCATCGTGGGCGTCGCCTTCGCGGTGCTCTCGCTGCAGTTCGCGGACATCCGGGGCAACACCCCCGCCTCCACCCGGATCTCGTTCGTCGAGGACTTCGGCTGGTCGATCGGCCCGGTGCTGTTCGTGGTCTGGGCGCTGTTCATGATCCTGGCCATGTCGAACGGCGTGAACCTCACCGACGGCCTCGACGGCCTCGCCACCGGCGCCTCGGTGATGGTCTTCGGCGCCTACACCTTCATCGGCATCTGGCAGTTCCAGGAGTCCTGCGCCAACGCGGAGACGCTGACCAACCCCGGCGCCTGCTTCGAGGTACGGGACCCCTTGGACCTCGCGGTGGTCGCCGCGGCCCTGATGGGCTCGTGCTTCGGCTTCCTGTGGTGGAACACCTCGCCGGCGAAGATCTTCATGGGCGACACCGGCTCGCTGGCCCTCGGCGGCGCGCTGGCCGGCCTCGCGATCTGCTCCCGCACCGAGCTGCTGCTCGCGCTGCTGGGCGGTCTGTTCGTCCTCATCACCATGTCGGTGGTCATCCAGGTCGGCTCCTTCAAGCTGACCGGCAAGCGGGTCTTCCGGATGGCGCCGCTGCAGCACCACTTCGAACTCAAGGGCTGGTCCGAGGTCCTGGTCGTGGTCCGGTTCTGGATCATCCAGGGCATGTGCGTGATCGTCGGACTGGGTGTCTTCTACGCGGGATGGGCGGCCAACAAGTGACCCACGGCCAGGAGCGGCGGGGCCTGCGGCAGGGAGAGGATCTCCGGGGGAAGAACGTCACGGTCGCCGGGCTCGGAGTCTCCGGCGTCCCGGCGGCCAAGGTCCTCGCGGGCCTGGGCGCGCACGTCACCGTCGTCAACGACGGCGACGACGAGCGCGCCCGCGCCCAGGCGGCCGAGCTCGCCGGGCTGGGCGTCACCGTCCGCCTCGGCGACGGCGACACCCTGCCGGACGGCGCCGAACTGATCGTCACCGCGCCCGGCTGGCGGCCCGACAAGCCGCTGTTCGCCGCCGCCCGCGAGGCCGGCGTGCCGGTCTGGGGCGACGTCGAGCTCGCCTGGCGCCTGCGCGACCTCGACGGCCGCACCCCCGCCCCCTGGCTCTGCGTCACCGGCACCAACGGCAAGACCACCACCACCCGGATGCTCGCCTCCATCCTGGAGGCCGCCGGACTGCGCACCGCCGCCGTCGGCAACATCGGGGTCTCCCTGCTGGACGCCGTCCTCGGCGACACCGAGTACGACGTGCTCGCCGTCGAGCTCTCCAGCTACCAGCTGCACTGGGCGCCCTCGCTGCGCGCCCACTCCGCCGCCGTCCTCAACCTGGCGCCCGACCACCTCGACTGGCACGGCTCCATGGAGGCGTACGCCGCCGACAAGGGCCGTGTCTACGAGGGCAACCAGGTCGCCTGCGTCTACAACGTGGCCGACAAGGCCACCGAGGACCTGGTGCGCGAGGCCGACGTCGAGGAGGGCTGCCGCGCCATCGGCTTCACCCTCGGCACCCCCGGTCCCTCCCAGGTCGGCGTGGTCGACGGCATCCTGGTCGACCGGGCCTTCGTCGAGAACCGGCAGAAGAACGCCCAGGAACTCGCCGAGGTCTCCGACGTGAGGCCGTCGGTGCCGCACAACATCGCCAACGCGCTGGCCGCCGCCGCGCTGGCCCGCGCCTTCGGCGTCCCGGCCGGCGCGGTCCGCGACGGGCTGCGGGCCTTCCGGCCCGACGCCCACCGCATCGCCCACGTCGCCGACGTGGACGGCGTCGCCTACGTCGACGACTCCAAGGCCACCAACACCCACGCGGCGGAGGCATCCCTGGCCTCCTACGAGTCCGTGGTGTGGATCGCCGGCGGACTCGCCAAGGGCGCCACCTTCGACGAGCTGGTCACCAGGGCCGCGAAGCGCCTGCGCGCCGTGGTGCTGATCGGCGCCGACCGCGCGCTGATCCGCGAGGCGCTCGAGCGTCACGTGCCCGAGGTGCCGGTGGTCGACCTCGACCGCACCGACGAGGGCGCGATGGCCGCCGCGGTCGCCGAGGCCCGCGCCCTCGCCCAGCGGGGCGACACGGTGCTCCTGGCGCCCGCCTGCGCCTCGATGGACATGTACGCCAACTACAACGCCCGGGGCGAGGCGTTCGAGAGGGCCGTCGGCGAACTGGCCTGATCCGGAGGGCGGCCGCGGGGACTTCCCGGCCGCCCTCCGCTGTTCGCCGCGCCGGCCGGAGCCGGCCGGCGCCCACCGCGCGTCCGGCGGGTCGGGCACGGGCGCCGGGGAAGGCGTGGTTGGATCGGTCGCCGATCGGAAGGGGTGCCATGGAACGCAACGGGACGAAGCGGCCCGCGGGCCCGGGCCGCGGCAGCGCCCGCGTGCCGGCGCCCGCCGCCAGGCCCGTCGAGCCGGTGCGGGAGAACCCGGTGCGCCGCGCCGTGGGCCGCGCCCGCAAGGCCTGGGACCGGCCGCTGACCGCCTACTACCTGATCCTGGGCGGCAGTTCGCTGATCACCGTGCTCGGCCTGGTGATGGTCTACTCGGCCTCCCAGATCACCGCGCTGCGCTACTCGCTGCCCGGCGCCTACTTCTTCCGCAAGCAGCTGCTCGCCGCCGTCATCGGCGGCGTGCTCCTGCTCGCCGCCTCCCGGATGCCGGTGAAGCTGCACCGGGCGCTCGCCTACCCGATCCTCGCCTGCTCCGTCGCCCTGATGGTCCTGGTGCAGATCCCCGGGATAGGGGTGGCGGTCAACGGCAACCAGAACTGGATCCCGCTGGGCGGCAGCTTCCAGATCCAGCCCAGCGAGGTCGGCAAACTGGCCCTGGTCCTGTGGGGCGCCGACCTGCTGGCCCGCAAGCAGGACAAGCGGCTGCTGACCCAGTGGAAGCACCTGCTGGTCCCGCTGGTGCCGGTGGCCTTCCTGCTGCTCGCCCTGATCATGATCGGCGGGGACATGGGCACCGCCATCATCCTCACCGCGGTCCTCTTCGGCCTGCTGTGGCTGGCCGGGGCGCCCACCCGGCTGTTCGCCGGGGTGCTGTCCGTCGCGGGCGCCATCGGCGTCTACTTCATCACCAGCAGCGACAACCGGATGGCCCGCCTCGCCTGCCTCGGCGCCACCGATTCCGGCCCCGGCGACCGGTGCTGGCAGGCGCTGCACGGCCTCTACGCCCTCGCCAACGGCGGCCTGTTCGGCTCGGGCCTGGGCGCGAGTGTGGAAAAATGGGGACAACTGCCGGAAGCCCACACGGACTTCATCTTCGCCGTCACCGGCGAGGAACTGGGTCTGGCGGGGACGCTGTCGGTGCTCGCCCTCTTCGCCGCTCTAGGCTATGCGGGCATCCGCGTGGCCGGACGCACGGAGGACCCCTTCGTACGGTACGCCGCGGGAGGCGTGACCACCTGGATCACGGCCCAGGCCATGATCAACATCGGTGCGGTGCTCGGCCTGCTGCCGATCGCCGGCGTCCCCCTCCCGCTGTTCTCCTACGGCGGATCCGCCCTGCTGCCGACCATGTTCGCCGTCGGGCTGCTGATCGCGTTCGCGCGTGACGAGCCCGCCGCGCGGGCGGCGCTTGCGATGCGCCAACCCCGCTTTGGTAAAAAGCGTGCGGGGAAGAACCGGCCCGTCCGGGAACCCCGTAGATGGAACACGATGCGACGGCGCGCCACGGCGCGTTCGTCCGGAGAGCGGTGAATTTCGGTGCATGTCGTACTCGCCGGCGGAGGAACCGCGGGCCACATCGAGCCCGCGCTCGCCCTCGCGGACGCCCTGCGCAGGCAGGACCCGACCGTGGGCATCACGGCCCTGGGCACGGAACGCGGTCTGGAGACGCGCCTGGTGCCCGAACGCGGCTACGAGCTGGCGCTGATCCCGGCGGTCCCGCTGCCGCGCAAGCCCACCCCGGAGCTGATCACCGTCCCCGGCCGGCTGCGCGGCACCATCCGGGCCGCCGAGGAGGTCCTGGAGGGCACCAAGGCGGACGCCGTGGTCGGGTTCGGCGGTTACGTCGCGCTGCCCGGCTACCTGGCCGCCAAGCGCCTGGGCGTGCCGATCGTCATCCACGAGGCCAACGCCCGCCCGGGCCTGGCCAACAAGATCGGCTCCCGGTACGCCTCCCGCGTCGCCGTCGCCACCCCGGACAGCAAACTGCGCGGCGCCCGCTACATCGGCATCCCGCTGCGCCGCTCCATCGCCACCCTGGACCGCGCCGCCGTGCGCGCCGAGGCGCGCGCCGCGTTCGGGCTCGACCCCAACCTGCCCACCCTGCTGGTGACCGGCGGCTCCCAGGGCGCCCGCCGGCTCAACGAGGTGGTCCAGCGGATCGCCCCGCGCCTGCAGCAGTCCGGCGTCCAGATCCTGCACGCCGTCGGCCCGAAGAACGAACTCCCGCAGGTCCAGCAGATGCCGGGGATGCCGCCGTACGTCCCGGTGAGCTACCTGGACCGGATGGACCTCGCCTACGCGGCCGCGGACATGATGCTCTGCCGCGCCGGCGCGATGACCGTCGCCGAGCTCTCCGCCGTCGGGCTCCCGGCCGCCTACGTCCCGCTGCCCATCGGCAACGGCGAACAGCGGCTCAACGCCCAGCCGGTGGTCAAGGCGGGCGGCGGCCTGCTGGTCGACGACGCGGAGCTGACGGAGGACTGGGTCCTGCAGAACGTCATGCCCGTGCTGACCGACCCGCACCGGCTCTACCAGATGTCCCGCGCCGCCGCCGAGTTCGGCCGCCGGGACGCCGACGAACTCCTCGTCGGCATGGTGTACGAGGCCATCGCCGAGGCCCGCCGCGCCTGACCGCCCGCGGGCGGTGGGGCGGGCAGCGGACCGTACGCACGACGCAGCACGACGGAGGGCAGGGAGCGTGGCCGCACCGACGACCGAGGCCGAACGCGGTGAACGCCGCCCGGGCCGGGCCGGGGACGTCCCGCCGGGCGGGACGTCCTGGCGCGGCCGCCTCCCCGCCCCGCCGAGCCGGCGCACCCTGGTGGTCGCCGGCGCGGTGGCGGCGGTGCTGGCCGCCGGCATCGTCTGGCTGCTGTACGGCTCGTCGTGGCTGCGGGTCGGCGAGGTGGGCGTCGCCGGCACCCGCGTGCTCGGCGAGGACGAGGTGCGCCGCGCGGCCGCCGTCCCCGACGGGCTGCCCCTGGCCTCCGTGGACACCGAGGAGGTCGAGGCGCGGGTGCGCCGGGCGCTGCCCCGGGTGAAGTCGGTGGAGGCGGACCGGGACTGGCCGCACGGCGTCACCCTGCGGGTCACCGAGCGCACCGCCGTGCTGATCCTCGCCGAGCGCGGCGGCTTCACCGAGGTCGACGCCACCGGCGTCCGGTTCGCCACCCTGCCCGAGGCCCCCGGCTCCGTGCCGCGGCTCGAACTCGACCCGGCCTCCGCGCGGTCCGCCGCCGCCACGTTGCGCCGCTTCGGCCGGGACCGGCTGGTGCGCGAGGCGGTCCGGGTCGCGGGCGACCTGCCGGACCCGGTCGCCCGCTCCACCCGGACGGTCAAGGTCCGTACCTTCGACGCCTACTCGCTGGAACTGAAGGACGGGCGCACCGTCCGCTGGGGCAGTCCGGAGGGCGGCCCGGCGAAGGCCCGTACCCTGCTGGCCCTGATGAAGGCAACCCCGCAGGCCCGCCACTTCGACGTCAGCGTCCCCTCCGCGCCTGCGTCATCAGTGAGTTGACGCACATCAGCGCAGGCCAGCACCCGGACTGGGCAGTCGCGCGCTTGATCACATAGGGTGAAAAGAAAAGCGGGAGGTTCGGCGTGTTCGTTGAACGTGCGCCACTTGTCGACCTAGTGTCCTGTTCGGAATAGTCCAGGGAACAGACACACTGGTAACCCTAAACTTCACCGTTAGGGTTCGGGTCGGCGTTCGGACCGTCCCATTCGGCATCAGCCGGCGCTTCGCGGGGAACCTGCGAGGCGTCCGGCACGTAACTCGAGGCGAGAGGCCTTCGACGTGGCAGCACCGCAGAACTACCTCGCAGTCATCAAAGTCATCGGTGTCGGCGGCGGTGGTGTCAATGCCATCAACCGGATGATCGAGGTCGGTCTCAAGGGCGTCGAGTTCATCGCCATCAACACGGACGCTCAGGCGCTGTTGATGAGCGACGCCGACGTCAAGCTCGACGTCGGCCGCGAACTCACCCGCGGACTCGGCGCCGGCGCCAACCCGGCGGTCGGCCGCAAGGCCGCCGAGGACCACCGCGAGGAGATCGAGGAGGTCCTCAAGGGGGCCGACATGGTCTTCGTGACAGCCGGCGAGGGCGGCGGCACCGGCACCGGCGGCGCGCCCGTCGTGGCCAACATCGCGCGTTCGCTGGGTGCGCTGACCATCGGCGTGGTCACCCGCCCGTTCACCTTCGAGGGGCGCCGGCGCGCCAACCAGGCGGAGGACGGCATCGCCGAGCTCCGCAACGAGGTGGACACCCTCATCGTCATCCCCAACGACCGGCTGCTGTCCATCTCGGACCGCCAGGTCTCGGTCCTGGACGCCTTCAAGTCGGCCGACCAGGTCCTGCTCTCCGGTGTCCAGGGCATCACCGACCTGATCACCACCCCGGGTCTCATCAACCTCGACTTCGCCGACGTCAAGTCCGTGATGTCCGAGGCGGGCTCCGCCCTGATGGGCATCGGCTCCGCCCGCGGCGACGACCGCGCGGTGGCCGCCGCCGAGATGGCGATCTCCTCGCCGCTGCTCGAGGCGTCCATCGACGGCGCCCGCGGCGTCCTGCTCTCCATCTCCGGCGGTTCCGACCTCGGCCTGTTCGAGATCAACGAGGCGGCCCAGCTGGTCAGCGAGGCGGCCCACCCCGAGGCGAACATCATCTTCGGCGCGGTCATCGACGACGCGCTCGGCGACGAGGTCCGGGTCACCGTGATCGCGGCCGGGTTCGACGGCGGCCAGCCGCCCGCCAAGCGGGAGAACGTCCTCGGCTCGGCCTCCGCCAAGCGCGAGGAGCCGGCCGCCCCGTCGCGGCCCGCCGAGCCGGCGCGCCCCTCCTTCGGGTCGCTCGGCAGCGTGACCCCCAAGGAGGAGACCCCGGCCCCCGCCGCCCCGGCCCCCGCCCCCGAGCCGGTGGCCGAGCAGCGTCCGGCCCCCGCCCCGGTGACGCCGGTCGTCCCCCCGCTTCCGCAGTCCCGCACCTACCCGGACAGCATGGCCGAGGAGCTGGACGTCCCGGACTTCCTGAAGTGACACGCCAGAAGTGATAGATCAGCGCGAGAGCGTCAGCGGCGCGCACTTCGCCTTCACCGACAGGTGGGGCGGGGTGAGCGCCGCTCCGTATGAGGAGCTCAACCTCGGCGGCGCGGTCGGCGACGACCCGGCCGCCGTCCTTGCCAACCGCGGCCGGGCCGCGGACCGTCTCGGTCTCGACGCCGGCCGGGTGGTCTGGATGAACCAGGTCCACGGCGCCGA
Source organism: Streptomyces fragilis (assembly GCF_003112515.1). Classification (GTDB taxonomy): domain Bacteria; phylum Actinomycetota; class Actinomycetes; order Streptomycetales; family Streptomycetaceae; genus Streptomyces; species Streptomyces fragilis. The sequence continues at coordinate 355,576 of NZ_BEVZ01000003.1, forward strand.
CGTGGCCGAGGTCGGCGGACCCTGGGGCGAGGACACCGACATCCCGTCGGTCGACGCCCTGGTCACCGCCCGGGCCGGCCTGGCCCTGGCGGTCCTCACCGCCGACTGCGTCCCCGTGCTGCTCGCCGACCCGGTGGCCGGCGTCGCCGCCGCGGCGCACGCCGGACGGCCGGGCATGGTGGCGGGCGTCGTCCCGGCGGCGGTCGAGGCGATGACGAAGCTGGGCGCCGACCCGTCCCGGATCGTGGCCCGCACCGGGCCGTCGGTGTGCGGGCGGTGCTACGAGGTGCCGGAGCGGATGCGCGAGGAGGTCGCCGCCGTCGAGCCGGCCGCGTACGCCGAGACCTCCTGGGGCACGCCCGCGGTCGACGTGGCCGCCGGGGTGCACGCGCAACTGGCGCGACTGGGGGTGCGTGACGCCGGGCGTTCCCCGGTGTGCACCATGGAGTCGCGTGATCATTTCTCGTACCGCCGCGACCGGACCACCGGTCGGCTCGCGGGGTACGTCTGGCTGAGCGAAGAGGCATGACGGAACGCGGTATGAGCGAACGCGGCGAGGAACTCGCGGCGAACCTGGCCCGGGTGCGGGACCGGATCGCCGCCGCGTGCGACGCCGCGGGGCGGGCACGTGAAGAGGTGACCCTGATCGTGGTCACCAAGACCTATCCGGCGAGCGACGTGCGGATCCTGGCGGAGCTCGGGGTCCGGCAGGTGGCCGAGAACCGGGACCAGGACGCCGCCCCGAAGGCGGCGGCCTGCGCCGATCTGCCCCTTTCCTGGCACTTCGTCGGTCAGTTGCAGACCAACAAGGTCCGATCCGTGGCCGGTTATGCCGACATGGTGCAGTCCGTCGACCGCGCCCGGCTCGTCACCGCCCTCTCCAAGGAGGCGGTGCGCCGCGGCCGGGAGATCGGCTGCCTGATCCAGGTGGCGCTGGACGCGGAGGAGCGGGAGCGCGGGGAGCGCGGCGGCGTGGCGCCCGGCGGGATCGAGGAGTTGGCCGCGCTCATCGCCTCTTCCGAGGGTCTTCGCCTCGGCGGACTGATGACCGTCGCCCCGCTCACCGGACAATATGCGGGGCGTCAACGGGCCGCGTTCGACAGACTGATGGATTTGTCGACTGCGCTGCGCCGGGCCCATCCGACTGCAACCATGGTGTCGGCAGGGATGAGTGCGGACCTGGAGGAAGCCGTGGCCGCCGGAGCGACACACGTACGCGTCGGCAGCGCGGTGCTCGGAGTCCGTCCGAGGCTCGGGTAACGTCGCCAAGAGTCGGACCACAACAGAAAATATGGTCTTTACCGCCGAATGGCGGGCAGAACGACCTCGTGGATCGCGGGGACGTGGCAGTCGTCAGCCGATCCACCACAGAGCGGAGGACTCAGAGCATGGCCGGCGCGATGCGCAAGATGGCGGTCTACCTCGGCCTCGTGGAGGACGATGGGTACGACGGCCGGGGTTTCGACCCCGACGACGACTTCGAACCGGAGCTCGATCCCGAGCCGGAGCGTGACCGTCACCGACACGAATCAGTACACACGTCGCACAGTTCACACTCGTCCCATGGTTCGCACCAGCCCCAAAGGGAAGAATCGGTGCGAGTGGTGCAGCCCCCGGCACCGCGTGAACCGGCTCCGGTGACCGTCGCCCCCGCGGCGGAAACCAGCCGACCGGCGCGGATCGCCCCCGTGGCGTCCATCACACAGGAACGTCAGAGTCTGGAGAAGAGCGCGCCGGTGGTCATGCCCAAGGTCGTGTCGGAGCGGGAGCCCTACCGGATCACCACTCTTCACCCGCGGACCTACAACGAAGCCCGTACCATCGGGGAACACTTCCGTGAGGGCACGCCGGTGATCATGAATCTGACTGAGATGGATGACACAGACGCGAAGCGACTTGTCGACTTTGCGGCCGGTTTGGTGTTTGGTCTTCACGGCAGCATCGAGCGGGTGACGCAGAAGGTGTTCCTCCTGTCTCCTGCTAACGTCGATGTCACGGCGGAGGACAAGGCCCGCATCGCAGAGGGCGGGTTCTTCAACCAGAGCTGAGACATATCGGGTGACGCAGGACACAGGGGAGAGGGAAGCAGCAAATCATGAGCGTGTTCTGGGACGTGGTCTACATCGCGCTGATGTGCTTCCTCCTTGTGCTGATCTTCCGGCTGGTCATGGACTACGTGTTCCAGTTCGCCCGCTCGTGGCAGCCCGGAAGGGCGATGGTGGTCGTTCTGGAGGCCACCTACACTGTCACCGATCCACCGCTCAAGCTTCTGCGGCGGTTCATCCCGCCGTTGCGTCTCGGGGGCGTGGCGCTCGATCTGTCCTTCTTCGTACTGATGATCATCGTCTACATCCTGATCTCCGTCGTGAGCCGGCTGTGAGCGCGATGTGAATGACGTTCCTGCCGAAAGCCGACGACTACGTTGAGGTGAAGAGATGCCGTTGAGCCCCGAGGACGTGCGGAACAAGCAGTTCACGACCGTCCGCCTCAGGGAAGGCTACGACGAAGACGAGGTCGATGCCTTCCTCGATGAGGTCGAAGCCGAACTGACCCGACTGCTCCGGGAGAACGAGGACCTGCGCGCCAAGCTGGCCGCGGCGACCCGTGCCGCCGCGCAGAACCAGCAGGGCATGCGCAAGGGTCCCGACGGACCCGGCGGCCCGCAGGGCCCCGGCGGCCCCCAGGACCAGGGTCAGGGCATGCGCGGTCCGGGTGGGCCTGTTCCCGCCGGGATATCAGGACCCCCGCAGCAGCACGGCGGCCCCATGGGTGGCCCGCCGCAGCTGCCGAGCGGTGCCCCGCAGCTTCCCGCCGGCCCGGGCGGCGGCCCTCAGGGCCACGGCGGTCCCCAGGGCCACGGCGGCCACGGTCCGCAGGGTCCCGGCCCGATGGGCCAGGGCGGCCCGGGGCCGATGGGCCAGGGTGGTCCCGGCCCCATGGGTCAGCCGATGCACGGCCCCGGTCCGATGGGCGGCCCCATGGGCGGTCCCGGCGGCCCGATGGGCGGCCCCGGCCAGGGTCCCGGTGGCGACAGTGCCGCGCGCGTCCTGTCGCTGGCCCAGCAGACCGCCGACCAGGCGATCGCCGAGGCCCGCTCCGAGGCCAACAAGATCGTCGGCGAGGCCCGCAGCCGCGCCGAGGGTCTGGAGCGTGACGCCCGTGCCAAGGCCGACGCGCTGGAGCGGGACGCGCAGGAGAAGCACCGCGTCGCGATGGGCTCCCTGGAGTCCGCCCGCGCCACGCTGGAGCGCAAGGTCGAGGACCTGCGCGGCTTCGAGCGCGAGTACCGCACGCGGCTGAAGTCCTACCTGGAGTCGCAGCTGCGTCAGCTGGAGTCCCAGGCGGACGACACGCTGGCTCCGCCGCGGACGCCGGCTCCGACGGGCGCCCCGTCGCTGCCGCCTCCGCCGCCGGCCCCGTCCATGGCTCCGGCCGGTGCCGGGTCCGCGTTCGGCGGCGGTCCGGGGATGAACGGCGGTCCGGGTCCGTCCTCCGCCTTCGGCGGTGGTCCGGGCAACGGGCAGCCGCAGATGTCCCCGGCGATGACGCAGCCGATGGCGCCGGTGCGGCCGCAGGGTCCCGGCCCGATGGGCCAGGCTCCCTCGCCGATGCGCGGGTTCCTGATCGACGAGGACGACAACTGACGGCCCGCGGTTAGCGGTACGGCACGCCTGTCGTCGGCGTAAAAAGGGCGGTGCCCCGAACCCTGGTGGTTCGGGGCACCGCCCTTTCGCCGTGCGGGTGGAACACCCTGCGGGCCATCGTGCCGCTGGGGCGGCACGGGTGGGCGCAGGCCCTCGCGTTCACGCGTGACGGTGCGCTCAGTGGGCCCGGAGTGCGGCGAGGCCCGGCCCCCCGGGCGGGGAAACCGGGCCTCGGTGCAGCGGGAGGGTTACGCCTTGCGGAGGCGGAAGGTGAGGGAGAGGCCCTCGTCGGTGAAGTCCGCGCCGAAGGTGTCGTCGGCCTCACCCCGGGCGAAGTCCGTGGCCAGCACCTCGTCGGAGACCAGCCCCGCGTGGGCGGTGAGCGCCTCGACGACCGCGGCGTCCGCGGAGGTCCACCGCAGCGCGATGCGGTCCGCGACGTCCAGGCCGCTGTTCTTGCGGGCCTCCTGGATCAGCCGGATCGCGTCACGGGCCAGGCCCGCACGCCGCAGCTCCTCGGTGATCTCCAGGTCCAGGGCGACCGTCGCGCCGGAGTCGGACGCCACCGACCAGCCTTCACGCGGGGTCTCGGTGACGATGACCTCCTCGGGGGAGAGGGACACCGTCTCGCCCTCGACGTCCACCGAGGCGGTGCCCGTCTCCCGCAGCGAGGCGGACAGCGCCGCCGCGTCCGCCGCGGCGATCGCCTTGGCGACCTCCTGCACCCGCTTGCCGAACCGCTTGCCCAGCGCGCGGAAGTTGGCCTTCACCGTGGTGTCGACCAGCGAGCCGCCCACCTCGGACAGCGAGGCCAGCGCGGCCACGTTGAGCTCCTCGGTGATCTGCGCCCGCATCTCCTCGCCGAGCCGCTCGAAGCCGGAGACCGCGACCAGCGCCCGCGAGAGCGGCTGGCGGGTCTTGACGCCCGACTCGGCGCGCGTGGCGCGGCCCAGCTCCACCAGGCGGCGCACCAGCGTCATCTGCTGGGAGAGCTCGGCGTCCACCGCGTCCAGGTCGGCCTCGGGCCAGGCGGACAGGTGGACCGACTCGGGGGCGTCCGGGACCACCGGGACGACCAGGTCCTGCCAGACCCGCTCGGTGATGAACGGGGTGAGCGGCGCCATCAGCTGGGTGACCGTCACCACCACGTCGTGCAGGGTCCGCAGGGCGGCCTTGTCGCCCTGCCAGAACCGGCGGCGGGAGCGCCGGACGTACCAGTTGGACAGGTCGTCCACGAAGGCCGACAGCAGCTTGCCGGCCCGCTGGGTGTCGTAGGCCTCCAGCGCCTTCGTCACGCCGTCGGTGAGCGCGTGCAGCTCGGACAGCAGCCAGCGGTCCAGGATCGGCCGCTCGGCCGGCGCCGGGTCCGCCTCGCTCGGCGCCCAGCCGGCGGTGCGGGCGTACAGGGCCTGGAAGGCGACGGTGTTCCAGTAGGTGAGGAGCGTCTTGCGGACGACCTCCTGGATGGTGCCGTGGCCGACCCGGCGGGCCGCCCAGGGGGAGCCGCCGGCCGCCATGAACCAGCGCACCGCGTCGGCGCCGTGCTGGTCCATCAGCGGGATCGGCTGGAGGATGTTGCCCAGGTGCTTGGACATCTTGCGGCCGTCCTCGGCGAGGATGTGGCCCAGGCAGACCACGTTCTCGTACGAGGACTTGTCGAAGACGAGCGTGCCGACCGCCATCAGCGTGTAGAACCAGCCGCGGGTCTGGTCGATCGCCTCGGAGATGAACTGCGCCGGGTAGCGGCTCTCGAACAGCTCCTTGTTCCTGTACGGGTAGCCGTACTGCGCGAACGGCATGGAACCCGAGTCGTACCAGGCGTCGATGACCTCGGGGACGCGGACCGCGGTGTGCCCGCAGCCTTCCTCGGGGCAGCCGAAGGTCACGTCGTCGATGTACGGGCGGTGCGGGTCCAGCCCGGACTGGTCGGCGCCGGTGAGCTCGGACAGTTCGGCGCGGGAGCCGACGCAGGTCAGGTGGCCCTCCTCGCAGCGCCAGATCGGCAGCGGGGTGCCCCAGTAGCGGGAGCGGGAGAGCGCCCAGTCGATGTTGTTGTTCAGCCAGTCGCCGAAGCGGCCGTGCTTGACGTTCTCGGGGAACCAGTTGGTCTTCTCGTTCTCCTCGATCAGCCGGTCCTTGACCGCGGTGGTGCGGATGTACCAGGACGGCTGCGCGTAGTAGAGGAGCGCGGTGTGGCAGCGCCAGCAGTGCGGGTAGCTGTGCTCGTACGGCAGGTGCAGGAAGAGCAGGCCGCGCTCCTGCAGGTCCGCGGTGAGCGCCTCGTCGGCCTTCTTGAAGAACACGCCGCCGACCAGCGGCAGGTCCTCCTCGAAGGTGCCGTCGGGGCGGACCGGGTTGACCACCGGCATGCCGTAGCCGCGGCAGACCTTGAGGTCGTCCTCACCGAAGGCGGGGGACTGGTGGACCAGACCCGTGCCGTCCTCGGTGGTGACGTACTCGGCGTTGACGACGTAGTGGGCCTCGGACCCGGCCGGGAACTCCACCAGGTCGAAGGGCCGCCGGTAGGTCCAGCGCTCCATCTCGGCGCCGGTGAAGCGCTCGCCGGTGGTCTCCCAGCCCTCGCCGAGCGCCTTGGCGACCAGCGGCTCGGCGACGACCAGCTTCTCCTCACCGTTCGTGGCGACCACGTAGGGCACCTCGGGGTGGGCGGCGACCGCGGTGTTGGAGACCAGCGTCCAGGGGGTGGTCGTCCACACCAGGAGCGAGGCCTGGCCGGCCAGCGGGCCGGAGGTCAGCGGGAAGCGGACGTAGACGGAGGGGTCGACGACCGTCTCGTAGCCCTGGGCCAGCTCGTGGTCGGACAGGCCGGTGCCGCAGCGGGGGCACCAGGGGGCGACGCGGTGGTCCTGGACCAGGTGGCCCTTCTTGAAGATCTCCTTCAGCGACCACCAGACGGAGTCGACGTACTCCGGGTCCATGGTGCGGTACGCGTCGTCGAGGTCGACCCAGTAGCCCATGCGGGTCGTCAGCTCGGTGAAGGCGTCGGTGTGGCGGGTGACGGACTCGCGGCACCGGGCGTTGAACGCGGCGATGCCGTAGTTCTCGATGTCCTTCTTGCCGGTGAAGCCGAGTTCCTTCTCCACCGCGAGCTCCACGGGCAGGCCGTGGCAGTCCCAGCCCGCCTTGCGGGCCACGTGGTAGCCGCGCATGGTGCGGAAGCGGGGGAAGACGTCCTTGAAGACGCGGGCCTCGATGTGGTGGGCGCCGGGCATGCCGTTCGCGGTGGGCGGGCCCTCGTAGAACACCCACTCCGGGCGGCCCTCGGACTGCTCCAGCGACTTGGCGAAGATCTTCTGGTCCTGCCAGAAGTCGAGCACGGCGTGCTCGAGCGCGGGCAGGTCGACCTGTGCGGGAACCTGGCGGTACGTCGGCGCTGTCATCAGCGGCTTCCTCCAACGGACATTGCTGCCTTCCGTCGGAGGGACGAGAGCCGTGCGCCGTCGGCGCGGTCCCGCGGTACCACCCTCCTTGGCCGCCGGTGCCCGCTCACGCGCGCCCGGTGACCCCCTCATTCGGGTCACGACTGCCGGGTCTACCGGCCCGGGCCCCTTCGCACTGTCCGCGGGGTTCCGGGCGTTCTTCCGGCGGCTCCGGGGTGATCTTCACGTCGTGCTCGCCCCCGGGCTCCCACCGTCCCCGGGTCGCTCTGGGCTGCGGGCGACGCTACTCGTCCCATCCACGCCTTGTCGCTGGGGCCAGTGTAAGGGGCCACGGCGGGTGACGGTGACGGCTTTTCCGCGGGCCCCGGGGGCGCCCGCCGGCCGGGGCACCCGTTCGGCCCCCGTGCCGCGCATACCGGGGCCGCAGATGGGCACAACGCATGCAGCGGCGAGCCCCGTTGCCGCCGGTGCCGGGCCGATCTATGGTCCCAGCACGATGCGCGAGCAGGATCACAGCACGTGAGGGGGCCGCGGACGACTGAACCGCGGCAGGGCGGGAAGAAGGGCGCCGCCGCGTGAGCGGCGGCCGGCGAAGCGGGTCGGCAGCGTGGTGCGGCGTCCGCCGCGCCCGGGACGAGAGGCAGGCGCGTGACCAACGGGAAGAGTGCGGCCACGGCGGCGACGGTGGCGAAGGCGCCGGTGGAACCGGGAGACCTGGCGGTCCGCCCCGGCGAGGACCCGTGGACCCGGGAAGAGGTCGAGGAGGCCCGCTCGGAACTGGAGGGCGAGGCCGCGAGACTGCGCGAGGAGATCGCCTCGGCGGAACGCGCCCTGGCCCGGCTGATGCGCGACTCCGGCGACGGGGCCGGCGACGACCAGGCCGACACCGGGGCGAAGAACATCACCCGCGAACACGAACTGGCGCTGGCGTCGGCGGCCAACGAGACGCTGACCCAGACCGAGCACGCCCTGGAGCGGCTGGACGCCGGCGCCTACGGCCTGTGCGAGAGCTGCGGGAACGCCATCGGCAAGGCCCGCATGCAGGCCTTCCCGCGCGCCACCCTGTGCGTCGAGTGCAAGCAGAAGCAGGAGAGGAGGCACTGACCACAGCGGTCGCCGCGGCCGTGCCGTACGCTCTCCTTCCAGTCAGGTAACCAGGCCGAAGGACTCACGTGGCAGAGGCGGAGCGCATCATCGGTACGCCGGAGACTCCGGACGAGGCGGCAGCCCCACAGGAGAGCGAGGAGCAGCAGCCCCCGCGGGGCAAGCGGCGCATCACCGTGCTCGTCCTCGTGGCCGTGCTGGCGTACGTCCTCGACCTGGTCAGCAAGCTGATCGTGGTGGCCGAGCTGGAGCCGGGCAACCGGTCCGTCGAACTGCTCGGCGAGTGGCTGCGCCTGGACGTGATCCGCAACCCGGGCGCCGCCTTCGGCTTCGGCGAGGCGTTCACCATCATCTTCACGGTGATCGCGGCCGCCGTGATCGTGGTGATCTTCCGGCTCGCCCGCAAGCTCTACAGCGCGCCGTGGGCGGTGGCCCTCGGCCTGCTGCTGGGCGGCGCGCTGGGCAACCTCACCGACCGCATCTTCCGCTCGCCGGGCGTCTTCGAGGGCGCGGTGGTCGACTTCGTCGCCCCCAAGCACTTCGCGGTGTTCAACCTGGCGGACTCGGCGATCGTCTGCGGCGGCATCCTGATCGTGCTGCTCTCCTTCAAGGGCCTGGACCCGGACGGCACCGTCCACAAGGACTGAGGCGCGAGGCGGCGGCCGCCCTCCCGCGGGGAGCGGCCGCACAAGGCCGCGCGCCGTTCGCCGTCACCCGTCCGGCATACTCGACGGGTGAGCACGATTCCCGAGATCCGAAACCTGCCCGTGCCGGACGGCCTGGAGGGCGAGCGCGTCGACGCCGCCATCTCCCGGATGTTCGGCTTCTCCCGCACCAAGGCGGCCGAGCTGGCCGCGGCGGGCAAGGTGCAGGTCGACGGGGTGGTCGTCGGCAAGTCCGAGCGGGTCTCCGGCGGCGCCTGGCTCGAGGTGGAGATGCCCCAGGCCCCGGCGCCCGTGCAGGTGGTCGCCGAGCCCGTCGAGGGCATGGAGATCGTGCACGACGACGACGACATCGTCGTGATCGTCAAGCCGGTCGGCGTGGCCGCGCACCCCTCGCCCGGCTGGAACGGCCCCACCGTGATCGGCGGGCTGGCCGCGGCCGGCTACCGGATCTCGACCTCCGGCGCCGCCGAGCGCCAGGGCATCGTGCACCGCCTGGACGTCGGCACCTCCGGCCTGATGGTCGTCGCCAAGTCCGAGCACGCGTACACCTCGCTCAAGCGCCAGTTCAAGGAGCGCACGGTCGACAAGCGCTACCACACCCTGGTGCAGGGCCACCCGGACCCGACCAGCGGCACCATCGACGCCCCCATCGGCCGTCACCCCAGCAGCGACTGGAAGTGGGCGGTCACCGCCGAGGGCAAGCCGTCGGTCACCCACTACGACCTCATCGAGGCCTTCCGCGCGGCGTCCCTGCTGGACGTCAAGCTGGAGACCGGGCGCACCCACCAGATCCGCGTGCACATGTCGGCCCACCGGCACCCCTGCGTCGGCGACCTCACCTACGGGGCGGACCCGACGCTGGCCAGGCGGCTCGGCCTGACCCGTCAGTGGCTGCACGCCGTGCGGCTCGGCCTGGAGCACCCCGGCACCGGCGACTGGGTCGAGTTCGCCAGCGAGTACCCGGAGGACCTGCGCAAGGCCCTCGACAAGGTGAGTGAGGAGACCTACGCGTGAGCGCCCCCGCCGCAGGGTCCGTCGTGGTCCGGGTCGCCGAGGACCCGGGCGGGCGTGAGGCCTGTTTCCGGGTCCGCAACCAGGTCTTCGTCGTCGAGCAGGGCGTCCCCGAGGACATCGAGTACGACGCGCTGGACGCCCACGCCGTGCACGTGCTGGCCGTCCGCGAGGAGGACGGTCTTCCGCTGGGCACCGGCCGACTGCTGTACGGCGAGGTGGCCGCGAAGAAGACCGGCGGGGACCCGTCGGTCGGCTCGCTGGGCCGGCTCGCGGTACTGCCCGAGGCACGCGGTCTCGGCGTCGGCGTGGCGCTGGTGCGGGCCATCGAGGACGCGGCGCGGGAGCGGGGGCTGGGCGTGGTCGACCTCGGCGCGCAGGTGCACGCCCTGGGCTTCTACGAGCGGCTCGGCTACCAGGCCTACGGGCCGGTCTTCGAGGACGCCGGCATCCCGCACCGGTCGATGCGGCGCACGCTGTAGCCCGACGGGGCCGCCCCGGGGCGGCCCTCCCGGCCCCGGCTCACTTCTCGAGCCGGGGCCTCGGCACGCCGTCGCGCGCGGCGGGGGCCGGCTGCCCGGCCCGCTCGGCGGTGGGCAGGGGCAGGCTGATCGGCGTCTCCGGCGTGGCCGTGACGATGCGCGGCAGCGCGTAGGGGTGCTCGGCCGCCAGCCAGCGCAGCATCTCCTCGCGGACGGTGACCCGGACCGTCCAGATGTCGTCCGCGTCCTTGGCGGTGACCAGCGCCCGGACCTCCATGGTGGTCGGCGTGGTGTCGGTGACCTGCACGCCGTGGGCCCGGCCGTCCCAGGCGGGGCAGTGCCGCAGGATGTCGCGGAGCTTGTCGCGCATCGCCTCCACCGGGGCCCGGTGGTCCAGGTGCCAGTAGACGACGCCGGTCATCCGGCTGCCGCCGCGGGACCAGTTCTCGAACGGCTTGGACGTGAAGTACGACACCGGCATCGTGAAGCTGCGCTCGTCCCAGGTGCGCACGGTCAGGAAGGTCAGGGTGATCTCCTCGACGGTGCCCCACTCGCCCTCGACGACCACGGTGTCGCCGATGCGGACCATGTCGCCGAAGGCGATCTGCAGACCGGCGAAGACGTTGCTCAGGGTGGACTGGGCGGCGACGCCGGCGACGATGCCGAGGACTCCGGCGGAGGCCAGCAGCGAGGTGCCCGCCGCGCGCATCGCCGGGAAGGTCAGCAGCATCGCCGAGACGGCGACCACGCCGACGATCGCGGTGACCACCCGCATGATCAGCTCGACCTGGGTCCGCACCCGGCGGACCCGTGCCGCGTCGTGGTGGACCCTGGCGTACCGGTCGTAGGTGGCCTCCACGATCGCGGCCGCGATCCGGATCAGCAGCCAGGCGGTGGCCCCGATGAGGACCAGGGTGATGCCGCGGCCGATCAGCACCCGGTACGGGCCGCCGATCTGCGCCTCGTCGTAGGTGGCGCGCAGCAGGGCGACGCACAGGGCGATCTGGTAGGGGATACGGGCACGCCTCAGCAGACCCCAGGCCGGGGTCTCCGGGTGGCGTTCGTCGGCCTTGCGGAGCAGCAGGTCCGTGGCCCACCCGATGACGAGGGTGAGGAGGACCGAGCCGCCGAGGACGATGAGCGGGCGCATGACGTTCTCCATTCGGCGCGCTTATCCCGGACCGGGAGGAGCCGAACGCGAAGGTCGTGTGAGCATTGACTCATGAACGTGATGCTCTTCCACTCGACCTACGGCCTGCGCCCCGCCGTCCACGAGGCGGCCGACCGGCTGCGCGCGGCGGGCCACCAGGTGTGGACCCCGGACCTCTTCGGGGGCAGGGTCTTCGACACGGTGGAGGAGGGCATGGACCACCATGCCGCGATCGGCGCGGACGAACTGCTGAAGCGGGCGGTGCTGGCGGCGGCGCCCTACTCGGAGCGCGGGCTGGTGTACGCCGGCTTCTCGCTGGGAGCGGCCACCGCGCAGACCCTGGCGCTGGGCGACGACAAGGCGCGCGGTCTGCTGCTCCTGCACGGAACCTCCGACCTCGCGGCGAACACCGCGGTGGACGAACTGCCGGTGCAGCTCCACGTGGCGGAGCCCGATCCGTTCGAGACGGACGACTGGCTGAGCTCCTGGTACCTGCAGATGCGCCGGGCCGGCGCGGACGTCGAGATCTACCGGTATCCCGGGGCCGGTCATCTCTACACCGACCCCGGTCTTCCGGACCACGACGCCGAGGCGGCCGAGGCCACCTGGAGGGTGGCGCTCGGCTTCCTCGACGCGCTCTAGTCCGCGCCCGGGCGCTGGGTCAGCCCGCGCGGTAGGCGGTCCACGCCTGCTGCATGCGGGTCACCTGGCCGGCGGTGAACTGGTACATGCAGGAGTCGTAGGTGTAGTCCATGAAGTTGTGGATCGGGTCCGCGCCCGCGGACTTGGTGCAGGTGTCGCGGCCGGTCGGGCACTCGTAGGCCGGGCTGGCCTCGGGGGCGGTGTCGGAGACGTAGTCGCCGTTGCCGTTGCAGCCGCCCTGGAAGGTGTGGTAGAGGCCCAGCCAGTGGCCGACCTCGTGGGTGGCGGTGTCGCCCTGGTTGTAGTTGGCCGCGGAGCCGCCCGGCAGCGACTCGTCCAGGAGGACGACGCCGTCCTGCGAGCCGATGTTGGAGGTCGGGAAGGTCGCCCAGCCGAGCAGGCCGCCGCCGAGGTTGGCGGAGTAGATGTTGAGGGCGTTCTTGCCGCCCTTGCGCAGGGCCGTCTTCATGGCCTTCTCCGCGGCGGAGCCGGAGCTCACGTTGTACCAGGTCGCGTTGTTCGTGTAGTCGACGCCGGCCAGCGAGAAGGAGAAGCCGGTGGCGACGTTGCCCGTGCCCTGCCCGGCGTAGGCGTTGTTCAGCACGCTGATCTGGTTGTTGATCTCGGTCGACGTCAGGTTGCCCTTGGTGCCGTCGGTGATCACGTGGAAGTACACCGGGATGGTGGCGGAGACCGCGGCGGCCGACGGGGCGGTGCGCTTGTCGGCGAGCGCCTTCTCCAGGTCGGCCTGCATGGCCTTGGCCTTGGCGGCGGTGACCTGGTTCGGGTCGGCGGCGCCGTGCTCGTGGCCCTTCGCCTGACGGGCCGCGGAGGCCGTGGTGTCCTCGCAGTGGTCGGCGGTGGCGACCTTGGCGGCGGGGGCCGCGGCCAGCGTCGTGGGGGCGGAGACCGGGGCGAGGACGAGAGATCCGGCCACGGCGGCGGCACCGAGGAGACGGCGGCGCGTCTGGGGGGATATCCGGGCGAACGCACGCATGGTGAGCTCCTTGCTCGTGCGGAGGGACGGGGCGCGCGCAGGGGTCTACCTGGCCGCTGCCCGGACATTACGTGGACATGGCGAGACGACGAGAGTGCGGATCCGGCCTGATGAGGCGGGGTGCAGACCGGGGCAATCGGGCACGCCGGACGCCGCCGCCCCCCGTGGAGGGAGGCGGCGGCGTGACGTGGAGCGCACGCGGGCGGTCCAAGTGTCCGGATTGGTTCGGTGACGACGGAAAGCTGGTCCGGACCTGCTGTGCGCCCGCGCCGGACGAAGCGTCCTCGGTCTCAGTGGCTGAAAATCGCTCCTGGCGTGTTACGCGCGTCGACTACACCGGGTCATAGGTCCGCTCCGCCTTCTGCGTGCCGCTGAGCGTGCGGTACGAGCGCACCCAGTGGGAGGTGGCGGCCGGATCCGTGCGGTCGGAGACCCGGTAGTAGTCCATCTGCGCCCGCTCGGGCGTCACCGAGAACACGCCGTAGCCGTGCTGGTCGGTGTCGACGAACTTCACGTGCCGGTTCAGGGTGCGGATGGCCGGGGCGGCGACCGACGTGATCGCCCCCTCCGCCACCCCCACGTAGTCGTTCAGGTTGTCCGAGGTCACCGAGGTGACCACGAACTCGGTGGCCGCGGAGGCGGTCAGCGGGTAGGTGGTGGCGTTGACCGGCACGTCGTTGGCGAAGGCCATGTGGACGTCGCCGGTCAGGAAGACCGTGTTGCGGATGGAGCCGGCGCGCAGGTGGGAGATGAGCTCCTTGCGGTCGGCGGTGTAGCCGTCCCACTGGTCCACGCTGATGGCGAGGTCCGGCAGGCCCAGCAGCTCACCGAGCGGCTCGCGCACGAACTCCGGCAGCTGCGCCACCGAGAACGGCGCGATCATCACGGAGTTGCCCACCAGCCGCCAGGTGGTGTCCGAGGCGGAGAGGCCGGATTTCAGCCAGTCCATCTGGGCGCGGCCGGTGAGGGTGCGGTCCGGGTCGTCCACCGCGCCGCCGGTTGAGGACACCTGCTGGGAGCGGAAGCTGCGCAGGTCCAGCAGCGAGAGGTCGGCGAGCTTGCCGAAGCGCAGCCGGCGGTAGGTGGTCCCGGCGATCGCGGGCCGGACCGGCATCCACTCGAAGTAGGCCTGTTTGGCGGCGGCCCGGCGGGCCTCCCAGGTCCCCTCGGCGCCCTCGGTGTGGTTCTCGGCGCCGCCGGACCAGGTGTCGTTGGCGATCTCGTGGTCGTCCCAGATGGCGACGCAGGGTGCGGCCGCGTGCAGCGCCTGGAGGTCCGGGTCCGTCTTGTACCGGGCGTGGCGCATCCGGTAGTCGGCGAGGGAGAGGATCTCGTGCTCGGGCCGGTGCGGGCGGACCACCCCGCCGAAGGCGTAGTCGCCGCTGGCGTACTCGTAGATGTAGTCGCCCAGGTGCAGCCAGGCGTCCAGGTCACCGCGGCCGGCCAGGTGCCGGTACGGCGAGAAGTAACCGGACTCGTAGTTCGCGCACGAGACCACGCCGAAGCGCAGGCCGGTCACCGCGGCGTCGGCGGCGGGCGCGGTGCGGGTGCGGGCGACGGGGGAGTGGACGCCACCGGCGGTGAAGCGGAAGAAGTAGTCGGTGGCCGGGCGCAGCCCGCGTACGTCGGCCTTCACGGTGTGGTCGGAGGCGGCCGTGGCGGTGACCGTGCCGCGGGCCACCACCCCCGACAGCGCCCGGTCGGTGGCGATCACCCATTCCACCGGGGTGTCCGCCCCCGCCCCGGACCCGGGCGTCGCGTCGGGCGAGGGGGTGACCCGGGTCCACAGCAGGACGCCGTCGGGCAGCGGGTCGCCCGAGGCCAGGCCGTGCAGGAAGGCGGGGGCGGCGGTGGCGGCCCGGGCCGGCACGGCGGCGGCCAGGGGCGCGGCCAGCACGGCGCCCGCCGCGGCCGCCTTGACCACCGTGCGGCGGCTGGGCGAGAGGGCGGCGGAGGAGTGCGGGAGGACGGCGGAGGGGGAGGCGTCGGAGGTCGGTCTCTGTCGGCTCATGGGCCGGAGGCTACTGACGCGTACATGCAAGAGCGAGCGAACTCACAAGAGTTCGCCCGATCTTCCACAGCTATTCGGCCACCGGCCGCGGCCGGCCCGGAATCAGCCCTTCAGGACCTCGTCTCAGCCCTTCAGGGCCTTGTCGATGGCAGTGGTGAAGTCCTCGGCCGTCATCGGCGCGTTCTGGCCGTTGGCGTCGGTGACGATCTTGCCGTCCATGACGAGGGACGGGGTGCCCTTGAAGCCGTACTTCTCGCCGTCGGAGTTGAACTTCTTGCTCATCTCCAGCGCCCAGCGGTCGAAGGTGCCGTCCGTGACGTCCTTCTCGAAGTCCTTGTTGCCCTTGAGGGCGTCCACCGAGTTGGCGATCTTGACCAGGTAGTCGTCGTCGGCGAACTTGTCGGTGGACTCCTCCGGGTGGAACTTGGCGGAGTACAGGGCGGCCTTGTAGTCGAGGAACGCCTCCGGGCTGACGTCCAGCGCGGCGCCCAGGGCGCTCAGGGCGTTCTTGGAGCCCTCGCCCGTGAGGTTGCCGTCGAGGAAGGTGGCGCCGACGAACTGCACCTTGTACTTGCCGTCCTCCATGCCCTTGCGGAGCGTCTCGCCGACGCTCTGCTCGAAGGCGGCGCACACCGGGCAGCGCGGGTCCTCGTAGACGGCCAGGGTCTTCTTCGCCCCGGCCTCGCCGATGACGACGTTCAGGCCGTTCTTGCCCTCGGTGTTGGCGGGCGCGACCAGCTTCGCGGTCTCGGCCGCCTCCCAGGCGGAGGGCTTGTTGGCCTGGGCGATGCCGTAGGCGACGCCGCCGGCTATCGCGAGGCCGGCCACGACGGACACGGCCACGACGACCTGGCGCTTGGTCTTCGCGCGCTTGGCCTCGCGCTCGCGCTCCTGACGCAGGCGCTCGCGGGCGGCGGTCTTGGCGGCCTGGGAGTTGCGCTGGCTCATGGGGTTCTCCTGGTAAGTGGGAAAGAAGACGCTGAGAAAACTGGAAAAGGCTGAAAGCGGGACAAGCCGAAGACCCGCGGAAGCGGAGGAGGCCGACGGGGCACGCGGGCGCGCGGGCACGTCACGGGGCGCTCGCGGGCGGCAGGCGGCACGGGGCCCGAACTCCGGCGGCGGGGCCGGGCCGGGGAACCGCGAGAGGCCCGCGGGCGCCGCGGGTCAGGCGGCGGCGACGGCGGCGTGCGGGGCGGGAGGCCCGCGCAGCCCCAGGGAGCGCACCAGGTACCGGATCCGCGGCGCGGCGGCCGCGGTGGCGCGGACGGCGGGCCGCGGCACGCGGACGGCGGGCGCGGCGACGGTGGCGAAGGCCACCAGCAGCGGGCGGAAGGTGGTCGCGGCGACGGCGCGCAGCACCTGGGCCAGCGCGCGCTCGCCGCGGCTCAGCCAGGCGGCGGCCAGCAGCCCCACCCCGACGTGGCAGGCGAGCAGCGCCCAGGCCGCGCCGGGCCCGCTCTCGGCCAGCACCGCGGCGGCGCCCTCCGGGGAGGCGGCGGGCGTCAGGGACGTGCCCACCGGGGTGCCGGCGCAGAGCAGGTCGAGGCCGACGGAGTGCAGCGGACCGGTCACCGGGCCGCCGGCCGCGCCGTAGCAGGCGTGCTGGCCGGAGGTGAAGACCGTGTCGACGGCCAGTTCGAGGGGGACGAGCAGGGCCGCGATCGACCCGAAGCGGCGCTCCCGGCCGGCCAGCGCCCAGGCCGCCACGAAGACGGCCGCGCAGACCGCGGCCACCGTGGACAGCGGGAGCGGCGCGCCCGAGAGCAGCACGTGGGACGCGCTGCCGACCGTCACGGCCAGTGCCGTGAACAGCACCGCGCGCGCGGCTCTCAGGGGGGCCCGGGACATGTCCATCTCGCGGAAAGTCTGGCACGCCGCAGGTTAAAGGACTGGTAAAAGGTGACGGCGGCCACCGGCCCGGGCCGGGAAGGTTCCCGATGCCCCGGCTTGTCGGCGGCGGGGCATAGACTTCGAGACCGACAAGCGGACCACGCGCACCCCCCGACCCGTGCTCCTCAGGAGGCCCCACCCGTGTCGAAGCCGCCCTTCACGCACCTGCACGTCCACACCCAGTACTCCCTGCTGGACGGTGCCGCGCGGCTCAAGGACATGTTCCAGGCCTGCCAGGACATGGGGATGACGCACATCGCGATGTCCGACCACGGCAACCTGCACGGCGCCTACGACTTCTTCCACACCGCGAAGAAGTCCGGGATCACGCCGATCATCGGCATCGAGGCGTACGTCGCCCCCGAGTCGCGGCGCAACAAGCGCAAGATCCAGTGGGGTCAGCCGCACCAGAAGCGCGACGACGTCTCCGGTTCCGGCGGTTACACCCACAAGACCATCTGGGCGGCGAACGCCACCGGTCTGCACAACCTCTTCCGGCTCTCCTCGGACGCCTACAAGGAGGGCTGGCTGCAGAAGTGGCCCCGGATGGACAAGGAGACCATCTCCCAGTGGTCCGAGGGCCTGATCGCCTCCACCGGCTGCCCCTCCGGCGAGGTCCAGACCCGGCTGCGGCTCGGCCAGTTCGACGAGGCCGTCAAGGCGGCCGCCGACTACCAGGACATCTTCGGCAAGGACCGGTACTTCCTGGAGCTGATGGACCACGGCATCGACATCGAGCACCGGGTCCGCGAAGGCCTCCTGGAGATCGGCAAGAAGCTCGGCATCCCGCCGCTGGTCACCAACGACTCGCACTACACCTACGCGCACGAGGCCACAGCCCACGACGCGCTGCTGTGCATCCAGACCGGCAAGAACCTCTCCGACCCCGACCGCTTCAAGTTCGACGGGACCGGCTACTACCTGAAGTCGACGGACGAGATGTACGCCATCGACTCCTCCGACGCCTGGCAGGAGGGCTGCCGCAACACCCTCCTGGTCGCCGAACAGATCGACACCACCGGCATGTTCGAGAAGCGCGACCTGATGCCGAAGTTCGACATCCCGGAGGGCTACACCGAGGTCACCTGGTTCCAGGAGGAGGTCCGCCGCGGCATGGAGCGCCGCTACCCGGGCGGCATCCCCGAGGACCGGCAGCGGCAGGCCGACTACGAGATGGACGTCATCATCCAGATGGGGTTCCCCGGCTACTTCCTGGTGGTCGCCGACTTCATCAACTGGGCCAAGGACAACGGCATCGCCGTGGGCCCCGGCCGAGGCTCCGCGGCCGGTTCGATCGTCGCCTACGCGATGGGCATCACCGACCTCGACCCCATCCCGCACGGCCTGATCTTCGAGCGCTTCCTCAACCCCGAGCGCGTCTCCATGCCCGACGTCGACATCGACTTCGACGAGCGCAGGCGCGTCGAGGTGATCCGGTACGTCACCGAGAAGTACGGCGCCGACAAGGTCGCCATGATCGGCACCTACGGCACCATCAAGGCCAAGAACGCCATCAAGGACTCCGCCCGCGTCCTGGGCTACCCGTACGCGATGGGCGACCGCATCACCAAGGCGATGCCCGCCGACGTCCTCGGCAAGGGCATCCCGCTCTCCGGCATCACCGACCCCAAGCACCCCCGTTACTCGGAGGCCGGCGAGGTCCGGTCGATGTACGAGAACGAGCCCGACGTCAAGAAGGTCATCGACACCGCCAAGGGCGTCGAGGGCCTGGTGCGGCAGATGGGCGTGCACGCCGCCGGCGTCATCATGTCCAGCGAGACCATCACCGACCACGTCCCGGTCTGGGTCCGGCACACCGACGGCGTCACCATCACGCAGTGGGACTACCCGAGCTGTGAGTCGCTCGGCCTGCTGAAGATGGACTTCCTCGGCCTGCGCAACCTGACGATCATGGACGACGCCGTCAAGATGGTGAAGGCCAACAAGGGGATCGACATCGATCTCCTGAGCCTCCCGCTCGACGACCCGAAGACCTTCGAACTGCTCCAGCGGGGCGACACCCTCGGCGTCTTCCAGTTCGACGGCGGCCCCATGCGCTCCCTGCTGCGCATGATGAAGCCCGACAACTTCGAGGACATCTCCGCCGTCTCGGCCCTGTACCGGCCGGGCCCGATGGGCATGAACTCGCACATCAACTACGCGCTGCGCAAGAACAAGCAGCAGGAGATCACGCCGATCCACAAGGAGCTGGAGGAGCCCCTCGAGGAGGTCCTCGCGGTCACCTACGGCCTGATCGTGTACCAGGAGCAGGTGCAGAAGGCCGCGCAGATCGTCGCCGGCTACTCGCTCGGCGAGGCCGACATCCTGCGCCGCGTGATGGGCAAGAAGAAGCCCGACGAACTGGCCAAGAACTTCACCATCTTCCAGGCCGGCGCCCGCAAGAACGGCTACAGCGACGAGGCGATCCAGGCGCTGTGGGACGTGCTGGTGCCCTTCGCCGGCTACGCGTTCAACAAGGCCCACTCCGCCGCCTACGGCCTGGTGTCCTACTGGACGGCCTACCTCAAGGCCAACCACCCGGCCGAGTACATGGCCGGTCTGCTCACCTCGGTGAAGGACGACAAGGACAAGTCCGCGGTCTACCTCAACGAGTGCCGCCGCATGGGCATCAAGGTGCTCCCGCCGAACGTCAACGAGTCCGAGCCCAACTTCGCGGCCCAGGGCGACGACGTGATCCTCTTCGGCCTCTCCGCGGTCCGCAACGTCGGCTCCAACGTCGTCGACTCGGTGATCAGGACCCGCAAGGCCAAGGGGAAGTTCTCCTCCTTCCCCGACTACCTCGACAAGGTCGAGGCCGTGGTCTGCAACAAGCGCACCACCGAATCGCTCATCAAGGCCGGCGCCTTCGACTCCCTCGGGCACACCCGCAAGGGCCTGATCGCCCAGTACGAGCCGATGATCGACAACGTGGTCCAGGTCAAGCGCAAGGAGGCCGAGGGCCAGTTCGACCTCTTCGGCGGCATGGGCGACGAGGGCGCCGACGAACCCGGCTTCGGACTGGACGTCGAGTTCACCACCGACGAGTGGGAGAAGACCTACCTCCTCGCCCAGGAGCGGGAGATGCTCGGCCTGTACGTCTCCGACCATCCGCTCTTCGGTCTGGAGAACGTCCTGTCCGACAAGGCGGACGCCGGCATCGCCCAGCTCACCGGCGGCGACTACGGGGACGGCGCCGTGGTCACCATCGGCGGCATCATCTCCGGCATCCAGCGCAAGATGACCAAGCAGGGCAACGCCTGGGCCATCGCCACCGTCGAGGACCTCGCCGGCTCCATCGACTGCATGTTCTTCCCCGCCACCTACCAGCTGGTCTCCACCCAGCTCGTCGAGGACGCCGTCGTCTTCGTCAAGGGCCGCCTCGACAAGCGCGAGGACGTGCCGCGGCTGGTCGCCATGGAGCTGATGGTCCCCGACCTGTCCAACGCCGGGACCAACGCGCCGGTGGTGCTGACCATCCCGGCGGTGAAGGTCACCCCGCCGATGGTGACCCGGCTCGGGGAGATCCTCTCCAGCCACAAGGGCGACAGCGAGGTGCGGATCAAGCTGCAGGGCCCGCGGAAGACGACCGTCCTGCGCCTGGACCGGCACCGGGTGAAGCCCGACCCCGCCCTCTACGGCGACCTCAAGGTGCTGCTCGGCCCGTCCTGCCTGGCGGGCTGACCCCCGGCGGAACGCTTCAGGGGCCCGCCTCGGCTCGCGGTGCGAGCCCGGGCAGGCCCCTCAGGGCGCGACGCGCGCGCCGGACGTACGTCAGTTGTGGCCGAAGCGGCGCTGCTTGTTGCGCGCGACGTCCGCCGGGCTGCCCTGGACCTGGGCGACCGTGGACTGGTGCGGGGCGGCCTCGTCCGAGCGCTGCTGCGGACGGTCCGACCGGGCGGCGCGCTGGGCCGGCTTGCGGGTGTTCTTGTTCTTGGCCATGGTGATCTTCCTCCTGCGGGGGAATCGGTGGGCCAGAGCCGAATTCAGACTCACACAGGCCGCTCACGCACGCATGTCGGACGACTACCGTCTGTGACAGGCCCGTTGGGGCGCCGCGGCGTCACGGGCCCGCGGCGGCCCGGCGCCGCACGGCCAAACGCCACGCCGAAGATCGAGTTCGGGCCGTGTGGACCCTCGTGCTGGGGCAGACTCGAACCGAGCCCGAAGCACACCTCCCCGGACAGAGGAAAGAGGGTGACCGCGTGGACCGCTGCATCGTCCTGGTGGACGCCGGATATCTGCTGGGTGCCGCCGCCAGCCTCCTCGCCGGAGAACCCTCGCGGTCCCGCATCTCCGTCGACCACGCCGCCCTCGTCCAGGGCCTGCGCGAACGCGCGGAGGCCGACACCCGGCAACCCCTGCTGCGCATCTACTGGTTCGACGGCGCCCCCGACCGGGTCCCGCAGCCGGAGCACCGAAGACTGAGGGTGATGCCCAGGGTCACCGTCCGCCTCGGCGCCCTCACGCGCTCCGACGGACGCTGGGCGCAGAAGGGCGTCGACGCGGCCATGCACGCCGAACTGACCGAACTGGCCCGCAACCGCGCCTGCTCCGACATCGTCCTGGTGACCGGCGACGGCGACCTGCTGCCCGGGATGATGTCCGCCAAGGAGCACGGCGTCGCCGTCCACCTCTGGGCCGTGCAGGCCGCCGACAACAACTACAACCAGTCCGAGGACCTGGTCGCCGAGGCCGACGAACGCCGCGTCCTCGACCGGGCCTGGATCACCCAGGCCGTCCGGGCCCGCGACCTCGCCGGAGCCTGCCCGCCGCAGCCCGCGCCGCGGCCCGAGATCGCCGCCATCCTCTCCGCCCCGCCCGGCGAACCCCCCGCCCAGGGCGACCGGCAGCCCCCCGCCCGCGACGGCTCCCACCCCGCCTCCGTCGACGCAGGCCCCCTCGACGGACACCCTCTCGACGGGCGCCCCCTCGAAGGCCATCCCCTCGACGGACGGCCCCTCAACGGCGCCGCCGTCAACGGTCACGGCGACGGCGGCGCCGACCGGGCGCAGGCCACCAGGGGCGT
This sequence comes from Streptomyces fragilis, assembly GCF_003112515.1. Taxonomy (GTDB): domain Bacteria; phylum Actinomycetota; class Actinomycetes; order Streptomycetales; family Streptomycetaceae; genus Streptomyces; species Streptomyces fragilis. The sequence goes on from NZ_BEVZ01000003.1 coordinate 377,599, forward strand.
GCCCACGCCGAAGGACCTCGCCGCCCTGCGGACCCCCGGCCCCCCGGCCGCCGCCCCCGCGCCGCAGCCCGCCACCGCCACCCTGCGCTGGTCCTCCGACCGCGGCTGGGTCGAGCGCCCCGGCACACCGCCCGAGTCCCCGGAGGCAGCCACCCTGCCCACGCTGGCCCAGCTCACCAGCGCCGAGCAGCGGTGGGCCGACCACGAGGAGGACATCACCAGCGTCGGCGGCGACGCCTACGAGGTCGGCCAGGTCTTCGCCCGCCGGTGGATCCAGCGCGTCACCGACACCGCCTGCCTGGGCAAGCTCTCCGCGGAGTACCCCCGCATCCCGCACCGCATCGACGGCGAACTGCTCCGCTACGCCGCCCGCTTCGGACTGCTGGCGCACAAGGACGACCAGATCGACGAGCACGACCGCTACGCCATCCGTGCGGGTTTCTGGCGCGAGGTCGACAGCCACACCGGGGCCGAGCGCCCGGCCGTCGCCGAGTGAACCGCCCCCTGCCGGGCGCACGGCGGGGCGCCGAAGGCGGCGGGGTTGATTTTCGGGCCGAGTCGGGCACCCCGTAGGCTCATCCCTTGTGAACGCACGCTCCGCACCGCCGTCCCCTCACCCCGAGGCCGTGTGCGCGGTGCGTGACCTCACCAAGACCTACCCGGCCGGCCGCGGCCGCCGGGGCGCGCCCGGCACCCCCGAGGTGCGGGCCACTGACGCCGTCAGCCTGGAGATCCGGCGCGGCGAGATCTTCGGCCTGCTCGGCCCCAACGGCGCCGGCAAGTCCACCCTGGTCCGGCAGATCACCGGGCTGATGCGGCCCGACCGCGGCAGCGTCACCCTCTACGGCCACGACGTCGTCCGCCACCCCGAGCGCGCCTCGCGGATCCTCGCCTACCTCGGCCAGGAGTCGACCGCCCTGGACGAGCTGACCGTCTCGCTGGCCGTGGAGACCACCGGCCGGCTGCGCGGGCTCGACGTGCGCGCCGCGCGCGCCGAGCGGGACGCCGTCCTCGACGAACTCGGCCTCACCCCCCTTGCCGGCCGCCCCCTGCGCAAGCTGTCCGGGGGCCAGCGCCGGCTCGCCTGCTTCGCCACCGCGCTGGTCGGCGAGCGCCCCCTGCTGGTCCTCGACGAGCCCACCACCGGCATGGACCCGGTCGCCCGCCGCGCCGTCTGGTCCGCCGTCGACCGCCGCCGCGCCGAACGCGGGGCGACGGTGCTGCTGGTCACCCACAACGTCATCGAGGCGGAGACCGTGCTGGACCGGGTCGCCGTGCTCGACCGGGGCCGGGTCATCGCCTGCGACACGCCCTCGGGCCTCAAGGAGCGCGTCGCCGACGAGGTCCGCGTCGACCTGGTCTGGCGGGAGAGCGCCCCGCTGCACGTGCCCGAGGTGGCCGCGCTGCGCGGCCGCGCCGTCGAGTCCGGCCGCCGCTGGACGCTGCGGCTCGGCCCCGACGAGGCGCGGGCCGCCGTCGGCGCGGTCACCGGCGGGGCCGCCTTCGCCGCGCTGGACGACTTCACGCTGGCCACGCCGAGCCTGGAGGACGTCTACCTGGCGCTCGGCGGCGAGGCCCGGGGACTGGTGAAGGCATGAGGAGCGGCGACTGCGTCCGCGCCGGGAACGGCACGAGGGGCGGCGACGCGGTCGGCACCGGTGACGGCGCCCGCACCGGGGGCGGCACGGGGGCCGATGAAGGCGTCCGCACCTGGGGCGGCACGAGGGCCGGTGACGGCGCCCGCGCCGGGGACGGGACGAGCGGCGCCGGGAGTGCCGGGCGGACGACCGCGTCGACGATGAGGAGCAGCCTGTGAGCGTCGTACCCGCCGAGACCCGGCCGGCCACGGTACCGGCGCCCGCCGCGGCCCCGCGGCCGACGGCCGCCGCCCCCATGCCGTGCGCCGAGCTGGGACCCAGGACCCGGCTGTGGCCGGCCCTCGACGCCGTCTACCGCGCCCAGCTCTCCCGGGCCCGGGTCGCCCGGATTCCGCTGCTGTTCGTGGCGACCTTCCAGTCCGTCGGCATCATGATCCTGATGCGCGGCGTGGTGGACGGCGGCGACGAGGCGCGCGCCGTGGTCGCCGGCTCCTCGGTCCTGGTCGTCGCCTTCGTGGCGCTCAACCTGCTCTCCCAGTACTTCGGGCAGCTGCGGGCCGGCGGCGGGCTCGACCACTACGCCACCCTGCCCGTGCCGCCCGCCGCGGTGGTGCTGGGCGCGGCCGCCGCCTACGCCTCGTTCACCGTGCCGGGGACCCTGGTCACGGCGGTCTTCGGGTGCCTGCTCTTCGGCCTGCCGCTCACCCACCTGTGGGTGCTGGCCGCCGTGGTCCCGCTGGCCGGGGCCGCCCTCGCCGGGCTCGGCGCGGCCTGCGGGCTGCTCGCGCCCCGGCCCGAGCTGGCCACCCTGCTGGGGCAGCTCGGCATGTCCGCGGCGCTGCTGCTCGGCGTGCTGCCCGCCTCCCGGATGCCGCAGGCGGTCGCCCTGGCCCGGGACCTGCTGCCCTCCACCTACGCGGTCGAGGCGTTCACCCGCTCCTTCGGGGCGCGGCCGGACTGGGCCCTCGTGCTGGGCGACCTCGCCGTCTGCGCCGCCGTCGGCGTCGTCTCGCTGGCCGTGGCCACCTGGGCCTACCGCAGGGCCGCCGTCCGGTGACGCGCCGTCCGGCCCGGCCTGGCACGATGTCAGGGTGACCGCACCCCTGACTCCTCCTCCGCATCCGCAGTCCTCCTCCCAGGACGGCACTGCCCAGGACGGCACTGCCCACGGCGCCACGGTGCACGGCGCCTCCCCGGTGTCCGACGGGTCGCAGGCATCCGAGCGGCACGGCGAGGGCGCGACGGCCGCCGAGCCGGCCGGCGGCTCCCACCGGTACACGCCGCGCTCGGCGCTGCGGGCCTACCTGGAGGGCGGCCCCGGCCTGCGCACCGAGCTGCGCCAGGCGGCGCTGGTGCTGGGCTCGCTCACCGCGGCCGGACTGCTGCTGGGGCTGCTCTGGTACTGGCTGGCGCCGCGGGTGCCGCTGGTGGGCGACGTGACCGACGGCCGGTGGGTCGCCTTCCTCGCCGACATCGAGGGCGAGCAGGCGGTCGGCGCGGACGGAACGTTCACCCTGCTGGCCGCGGCCTTCGGGCTGGTCGGCGCGGTGCCGGTGTTCCTCCTCGCGCGGCGCGGCGGCGTCCCGGTGGTCGCGGGGCTGTGCCTCGGCGGGCTGCTCGGATCGCTGGTGGCGTGGCAGGTCGGCATGTCGCTCGGCCCCACCCGGGACGTGGCGGCGCACGCCCGCCAGGTGGGCGAGGGCGTCCGGTTCGACGCGCCGCTGGAACTCCACGCGATCAGCGCGCTGGCCGCCTGGCCGGTGGTGGCCCTGCTGACCCACCTGACCCTCACCGCGCTCCTGGTGCCGCGCGAGGACGAGGAGCCGGGAGGCGACCTGCGCGACGACGGCGACGAACCGGCGGCAGCCGTGAACCTCCGGAAGTAGGCCGCGCCCAGGCCCCGGGCCCCCGGCCCTCAGGCCCCGCTGGGCCCCCGGGCCCACGCCGCGCCCAGGCCCCGGGCCCCCGGCCCTCAGGCCCCGCTGGGCCCCCCAGGCCCACGCCGCGCCCAGGCCCCGGGCCCCTGGCCCCCAGGCCCCGCTGGGCCCCCGGCCTCCGGGCCCACGCCGGGCCCCAGGTCCCCTCACCCCGGGCCCACGCCGGGCCCCAGGTCCCCTCACCCCGGGCCCACGCCGGGCCCCAGGCCCCCTCACCCCGGGCCCACGCCGGGCCCCAGGCCCCCTCACCCCGGGCCCACGCCGGGCCTCGACCCCGACCGGCTCCCACGCCCGCCCCGGCCGGGTGGGCGCGTCTCCGGGTCGCCTAGGCCCGGCCGATCGGCGCGAGCACCGCGGAGGTCAGGGAGGCCAGGTCCTTCGGGGCCAGTTCGACCTCCAGGCCGCGCCGGCCGGCGGAGACGCAGATCGTCTCGTGGCCCTCCGCGGAGGCGTCCAGCACCGTGGGCAGCCGCTTGCGCTGGCCCAGCGGCGAGATCCCGCCCCGGACGTATCCCGTGGTGCGCTCGGCCAGCCCGGGGTCGGCCATCGCCGCCCGCTTGCCGCCCACGGCGGCGGCCAGCGCCTTCAGGTCCAGCGACCCCGCCACCGGCACCACGGCCACCACCAGCGAGCCGTCCACGTCCGCGACCAGGGTCTTGAACACCCGCTCCGGCGACACGCCCATCGCCTCGGCGGCCTCCTCGCCGTACGAGGGGTGCGAGGGGTCGTGCTCGTAGGCGTGCACGGTGAACGCCGTGCCGGCCTCGGTCAGCGCGACCGTGGCGGGCGTCCCGCCGGACTGCTGCTTCTTCGACTTCTTCGCCATCTTCCCGTCCTCCGCGGATCCACCGGCCCGCCGAGGGGCCGGGATGCGTCCCCGCGCAGCGTAGTGCCGGGTTGCGGGGACGCGTGGCGCCGTCCACCGGGGGCACGTGGCGCCGTTCGCGGTGCGGGCCGTGCGCACCGGTGCGGCGGCGGGTCAGTTGAGGCTGGTGGGGGCGCGGGTCAGGTCGCCGGCCGGGAGGGAGGGGAGGCTCCGGATGATCGAGGCCTCCTGGCGCAGCAGCCGCAGCTCGTCCCGCAGCCGCGACGCCGTGTCGGGCGTCTGCAGCAGCCGCTGCTTGGTCGGCGTGTCCAGCACCATCGCCGCCGCGACCAGGTACGACACCACGGACGGCTCGTCCGGCAGCTCGGCCGCCGAGGTCAGCGACCGCTCGCTCGCCCCCGCCAGCCGCTTCTGGTACTGCCGGAAGGAGCGCAGCACCCCCTCGGCGAGCGTCCCGGCCCCGTCGCCCTCCTCCTCCGGCAACTCCTCCAGCTCGCCCGTCAGGTACGGCCCGGAGGCGTCCACGGAGAGCAGCCTGGCCCGCTTCGTGCCGGTGGCCAGCACCTCGTAGGTGCCGTCGGCGCGCTCGCGGATGGTGGCCACGTCGGCGACACAGGCCACCGCGTGGAAGGAGTTGGCCGGCTCCGGGGCGAAACCGGCGGCCGGGCCGTGTTCCGGCGGCGCCGTCGGGTCGGGCATGCCGGGAGCGCTGGGCGCCACCTCGTGGCCGTCCCGGATGGCGACCACGGCGAACCGGCGCGGCGCCTCCTCCGGCACCAGGAGCAGGTCGCGCATCATGGCGCGATACCGCTCCTCGAAGACGTTCAGAGGAAGCACGAGCCCGGGGAACAGGACCATGTTCAGGGGAAACAGCGGCAGCCGCAGGGTGGTCACGGCGCAAAAGCCTAATGCGCGCGGCGGCCGCGGCCCGCGTCGCGGTCGGCCGCCCGCCGCGCCGGGCGGCCCGCACGGCGCCGGACGGGCGCCGCGGCCCCGGTCCCACCGGCCCTGAACCCACCGGCCCCGGTCCCACCGGCCTCAGTGCCGCCCCAGCAGCCGGGTGGCCCCGGCGGCCACCGCGGTGGCCATCACCCAGCCCAGCAGGATCAGCACGGCGGCCAGCCACTGCCAGACGCCCCGCAGATGCCAGGCGGTGGCCTGCCCGAGGTCGATCACCGGCAGCAGCAGGTCCAGCGAGAACAGCGCAGGACTCCACTCCGGGTGCTCCTCCGCCCGGGCCGGGGTCGGCTCGGAGCGGGAGAACAGCAGGGTGCTGGCCGCCCACAGCACCGCCAGCCAGGTCGCCGCCCGGGCCGGGCGGTAGCCGTAGGCGACCGCGATGTCCTGCAGGTACCCCCACAGCTTCGCGGCCGGCGGCAGGGTCTCCCGGCGGCGCCGGTGCTTGGCCAGCAGCACCTCGCGGGCGTCCTCGTCCTCGCCGCCGCCGCGCAGCACGCCGGCCAGCAGCTCGTAGGGCTCCGGGCTGTACTCGGGGGTCGCCGCGACCAGCCACTCCAGGCGCTGCTCCAGGGTGAAGGGGCCCTGGGGCACCAGGTTCTCGTAGCAGAACCCGCCCATGTGCAGGCGGCCCGGCCCCGGCCAGCTCTCCGCCCGGTCCACCAGGTTCACCACCCGCGCCCCCGACAGCACCACCCGGCCCCGCCGCGGCCGCACCGGCAGGAACCGCAGCTCCGGCGTCTGCACCCGGAGCAGTGACAGCTCCTGCTCGGCCGTGAGGGTGAACCGGGCGGCCCGCAGGTCCACCGAGTCGCCGAACCGCCCGTCGTCGAGGCGGACCCCGCCCAGGCACTCGAACGGCTGGACCCGGATGCCGCGCGCCGGGGTGTTCCCGCCGAGCTGGGCCGTACCGACCCCGCCGGGCGTCAGGTACAGGGCGCGGCCCACCGTCAGCTGGGGCGCGTTGAGCGCGAGCCGCGCGTAGGGATTGGCCAGGCGCGCGCCGCGCAGGCTCAGCGAGGCGCCCACCTCCACCGAGCGCAGTTTCAGCTCGCCGTGCGACTCCAGCAGGTCCGCCTGCAGGTCCTGGCCGACCTTCATGCCGTCCGCGGAGAGCGAGCGCCCGTGCCGGTCGTGCCGCACCACGGCCTGGCTGAGCAGCAGGTCGGTGCCGATGCGGGCGTCGGTGAGCCGGATGCCGCGGGCGAAGCGGCAGCGCGGCAGGTGCAGGTCGCCCTCGGTGTGCAGGCGGGCCGCCTCCAGGCGGGGGATCGCGCAGTTCTCCAGCCGCACGGTGGTGAACTTCGCCTCCGGGAGGAGGATCTCGTCGTCGAAGCGGCAGTCCGCCATCTCCACGTAGGGCTGGACCGTGCCGCCCGCCAGGTCCAGGGAGCCGGTGACCCGCACCCCGACCAGCTTCAGCGCGGCCACCCGGCCGGCCAGGGCGGGCGGGCCGTCCAGCAGGAGCCAGCAGACGACGCGGGCGCGGACGGTGCGCCCGGGACCCCACGGGTGACGGCCGTGCGGGTCGTCGACCACGGGGTCGCCGTGGCGCAGGTCGTAGACGCTGCCGTCGCGGAACGCCAGCCACATCCCCGACTCCGCCGCCGTCAGGTCGCGCGGCGGGCCGGTCTCGCGGATCCCGTCGGGAACGACGGGGCCACCCTCGGTCACGGCACTCACTCCCTCCTCCCGGTGCCCCCTGGTCGTACAGCCGTCATGCCCGAACGTGACCGGGCGGACACCTTGCGTAACGGTGATCTTTTGTCCGCCGTACGGCCGCGCCCGCAGGGCTCGCGGCGCGCCGTATCAGCGGTTGATACGTGGCGTCGTTCCGCCTTTCGGGTCTGAGAGAATTGGACCCGTGATCTCCCGAATCGATCTGCGCGGCGACGCCCTCCCCGAGGGTCCCGCCCTGCGCGCCCTGCTGCCCCGAGCCGACTTCGACGTGTCCGCCGCCCTCGAGAAGGTGCGGCCGATCTGCGAGGACGTGCATCATCGGGGCGACGCGGCTCTGATCGACTTCGCCGAGAAGTTCGACGGCGTGCGCCTGGACTCCGTGCGCGTCCCGGCCGCCGCGCTCACCGAGGCGCTGGAGGGCCTGGACCCTGAGGTCCGCGCCGCCCTCGAGGAGTCGATCCGCCGCGCCCGCATGGTCCACCGCGCCCAGCGCCGCACCACGCACACCACCCAGGTCGCCCCCGGCGGCACGGTCACCGAGAAGTGGGTGCCGGTGCAGCGGGTCGGCCTGTACGCGCCCGGCGGCCGCTCGGTCTACCCGTCCTCCGTGATCATGAACGCGGTGCCGGCCCAGGAGGCGGGCGTCGAGTCGATCGCCCTGGCCTCCCCGGCCCAGGCGGAGTTCGGCGGCCTGCCGCACCCCACCATCCTCGCGGCCTGCGCCCTGCTGGGCGTCGACGAGGTCTACGCGGCCGGCGGGGCCACCGCCGTCGCCATGTTCGCGTACGGCACCGAGTCCTGCGCGCCCGCCGACATGGTCACCGGCCCGGGCAACATCTGGGTCGCCGCCGCCAAGCGGTACTTCACCGGGAAGATCGGCATCGACGCCGAGGCCGGCCCGACCGAGATCGCGATCCTCGCCGACCGCACCGCCGACCCGGTGCACGTCGCCGCCGACATGATCAGCCAGGCCGAGCACGACCCGCTGGCCGCCGCGGTGCTGGTCACCGACTCCGAGGTGCTGGCCGAGGCGGTGGAGCGCGAGCTGAAGCCGCAGGTCGAGGCGAGCAGGCACGTCGCCGAGCGGATCGCCCCGGCGCTGGCCGGCCGCCAGTCCGCGATCGTGCTGGTCGAGGACGTCGAGGACGGCCTGAAGGTGGTCGACGCCTACGGCGCCGAGCACCTGGAGGTCATGACCGCCGACGCCGCCGCCCTCGCCGACCGGGTGCGGAACGCCGGCGCGATCTTCGTCGGCCCCTGGTCCCCGGTCTCCCTGGGCGACTACGCGGCCGGCTCCAACCACGTGCTGCCCACCGGCGGCTGCGCCTGCCACTCCTCGGGCCTGTCCGTGCAGTCCTTCCTGCGCGGCATCCACATCGTCGACTACACCCGCGACGCGCTGGCCGACGTGGCGCACACCGTCGTCACCCTCGCCGAGGCCGAGGACCTGCCCGCGCACGGCGCGGCGGTCAAGGCGCGGTTCGACTGGAAGGTGCCGGGGAGCAAGTGAGCGAGATCCGCATCGACGACCTGCCCGTACGCGAGGAGCTGCGCGGCAAGTCCCCGTACGGCGCGCCGCAGCTCGACGTGCCGGTGCGCCTGAACACCAACGAGAACCCCTACCCGCTGCCCGACGCGCTGGTCGAGCGCATCGCCGAGCGGGTCCGCGAGGCCGCGCGCCACCTCAACCGCTACCCGGACCGGGACGCGGTCGAGCTGCGTACCCGGCTCGCGCAGTATCTCAACGACACCGCCCTGACCGGCGCCGGAGGGCGCTCGCTCGGCACGGAGAACGTCTGGGCCGCCAACGGCTCCAACGAGGTCCTGCAGCAGCTGCTGCAGACCTTCGGCGGGCCCGGCCGCACCGCGATCGGCTTCGAGCCCTCGTACTCGATGCACGCCCTGATCGCCCGCGGCACCGGCACCGGGTGGATCTCCGGCCCGCGCAACGACGACTTCACCATCGACGTCGCCGCCGCCGAGAAGGCCATCGCCGAGCACCGGCCGGACGTGGTGTTCGTCACCACGCCCAACAACCCCACCGGCAACGCCGTGCCGGCCGAGGCGGTGCTCGCCCTGTACGACGCCGCGCAGGCCGCCAGGCCCTCGATCGTGGTCGTCGACGAGGCCTACGTCGAGTTCAGCCACGGCAGCTCGCTGCTGCCGTTGCTGGAGGGACGTCCGCACCTGGTGATCTCCCGGACCATGTCCAAGGCGTTCGGCGCCGCGGGCCTGCGCCTGGGGTACTTCGCGGCCCACCCGGCCGTGGTGGACGCCGTGCAGCTGGTCCGGCTGCCCTACCACCTGTCGGCCGTCACCCAGGCGACCGCGCTCGCCGCTCTGGAGCACACCGGCACCCTGCTCGGCTACGTCGAGCAGCTCAAGGAGGAGCGCGACCGCCTGGTCGCCGAACTCCGCGGGCTCGGGTACGAGGTGACCGACTCCGACGCCAACTTCGTCCAGTTCGGCCGGTTCGAGGACGCGCACGCCACCTGGCGGAGCATCCTCGACCACGGCGTGCTGGTGCGGGACAACGGCGTTCCCGGGTGGCTGCGGGTGACCGCGGGAACGCCTGCGGAGAACGACGCGTTCCTGGAAGCGGTACGCACACTCGCAAAAGACCACGTGAAGCAGCAAAACAAGGAGCACAACTGATGAGCCGCGTCGGGCGCGTCGAGCGCACCACCAAGGAGACCAAGGTCCTGGTCGAGATCGACCTCGACGGCACGGGACGCACCGACATCTCCACCGGCGTCGGCTTCTGGGACCACATGCTCGACCAGCTCGGGCGGCACGGCCTGTTCGACCTGACCGTGCGGACCGAGGGCGACCTGCACATCGACTCGCACCACACGATCGAGGACACCGCCCTCGCGCTGGGCGCCGCCTTCAAGCAGGCGCTCGGTGACAAGGTCGGCATCTACCGGTTCGGCAACTGCACCGTGCCGCTGGACGAGTCCCTCGCCCAGGTCACCGTCGACCTCTCCGGCCGCCCCTACCTGGTGCACACCGAGCCGGAGAACATGGCGCCGATGATCGGCTCCTACGACACGACGATGACCCGGCACATCCTGGAGTCCTTCGTCGCCCAGGCGCAGATCGCCCTGCACGTCCACGTGCCCTACGGGCGCAACGCCCACCACATCGTGGAGTGCCAGTTCAAGGCGCTGGCCCGCGCCCTGCGCTACGCCTCCGAGCGCGACCCGCGCGCCGAGGGCATCCTGCCGTCCACGAAGGGCGCGCTGTAGAGCGATGAACGGACTTTCCACCGCGCTGATCATCCTCGGCCTCTTCCTGCTCGGCGGAGTGATCTCCTTCGCCAAGCAGAAGATGCCCACGAGCCTGATCGCCGTCCTCTCCATCGGCGCCGCCATCAGCATCATCGCCGGCGTCCTGTACTGGAAGTAGGAGCATGAGCAGCCCCAAGAAGATCGTCGTCTTCGACTACGGGTTCGGCAACGTCCGCTCCGCCGAGCGGGCGCTCGCCCGGACCGGCGCCGACGTCGAGATCACCCGCGACTACGACACGGCGATGAACGCTGACGGTCTCCTGGTCCCCGGCGTCGGCGCGTTCGCCGCCTGCATGCAGGGCCTGAAGGAGGCGCGCGGCGACTGGATCGTCGGCCGCCGGCTCGCCGGCGGCCGCCCCGTCATGGGCATCTGCGTCGGCATGCAGATCCTCTTCGCCCGCGGCATCGAGCACGGCGTGGAGGCCGAGGGCCTCGACGAGTGGCCCGGCACCGTCGAGCCGCTCCAGGCCGACGTCGTCCCCCACATGGGCTGGAACACCGTCCAAGCCCCCGAGGACACCGAGCTGTTCGCCGGGCTCGACCCGGACGAGCGGTTCTACTTCGTGCACTCCTACGGCGTCCACGACTGGGCGCTGGAGTCGCACAACCCGTCCATCGCCGCGCCCAAGGTCACCTGGACCACCCACGGCAAGCCGTTCGTCGCCGCCGTGGAGAACGGCGCGCTGTGGGCCACCCAGTTCCACCCCGAGAAGTCCGGCGACGCCGGAGCGCAGCTGCTGACCAACTGGATCGGAACCCTCTAGACATGGCTGACACCGCCAAGCTCGAACTGCTCCCCGCCGTGGACGTGCGCGACGGCCAGGCCGTCCGCCTCGTCCACGGCGAGTCCGGCACCGAGACGTCCTACGGCTCCCCGCTGGAGGCCGCCCTCGCCTGGCAGTCGGCCGGCGCCGAGTGGCTGCACCTCGTCGACCTCGACGCCGCGTTCGGCACCGGCGACAACCGGGAGCTGATCTCCGAGGTCGCACGGGCGATGGACATCAAGGTGGAGCTCTCCGGCGGCATCCGCGACGACGACTCGCTCGCCGCCGCGCTCGCCACCGGTGCCACCCGCGTCAACATCGGCACCGCCGCGCTGGAGGACCCCGAGTGGGTCGCCAAGATCATCGCGGAGCACGGCGACCAGATCGCCGTCGGCCTCGACGTGCGCGGCACCACCCTGCGCGGCCGCGGCTGGACCCGCGACGGCGGCGACCTCTACGAGACGCTGGCCCGCCTGGACTCCGAGGGCTGCGCCCGCTACGTCGTCACCGACATCGCCAAGGACGGCACGCTGCAGGGCCCCAACCTGCAGCTGCTCAAGGACGTCTGCGCCCGCACCGACCGGCCGGTCGTCGCCTCCGGCGGGGTCTCCTCGCTGGAGGACCTCCGCGCCATCGCCGAGCTGGTCCCGCTCGGCGTCGAGGGCTCCATCGTCGGCAAGGCGCTGTACGCCAAGGCGTTCACCCTGGAAGAGGCCTTGGAGGCCGTGTCCCGATGACCGAGGCCGTGCGGCGCGCGCAGAGTCCGGAACCCACCCCCTGGGAGGAGGAGATCGGCTTCGCACGCGCCGTCGCGGCAGGCGACCGCGTGCTGGTGGGCGGCACCACCGCCTTCCGGGGAGGCGTCCTCACGGGCGAGGGCGACCCCTACGAGCAGGCGCGGGCCGCCTTCGGCAACGCGCTGCGGGCGATCGAGGAGTTCGGGCTCGGCCCGGACTCCGTGATCCGCACGCGGCTGTACCTCACCCACCGCCGGGACGTCGACGCGGTGGGCCGCGCCCACCGCGAGGTCTTCGGCGCGGTGCGGCCGGTGACGACCCTGGTGGTCGTCGAGGGGTTCGTCGACCCGCGCATCCTGGTCGAGGTCGAGCTCGAGGCGTACCGCGCCTGACGTTTTTTCGTTCTTCTCGTTCTTTTAGGAGCCGTGGATCCATGACCCTGGCGGTCAGAGTCATCCCCTGCCTGGACGTCGACAACGGCCGGGTCGTCAAGGGCGTCAACTTCCAGAATCTCCGCGACGCCGGCGACCCGGTGGAGATGGCGAAGGTGTACGACGCCGAGGGCGCCGACGAGTTGACCTTCCTCGACATCACGGCCTCCTCCGGCGACCGGGAGACCACCTACGACGTGGTGCGGCGCACGGCGGAGCAGGTGTTCATCCCGCTCACCGTCGGCGGCGGCGTGCGCACGGCCGACGACGTGAACAAGCTGCTGCGGGCCGGCGCCGACAAGGTGGGCGTCAACACCGCGGCCATCGCGCGGCCCGAGCTGATCCGGGAGATCGCCGAGCGGTTCGGCCGGCAGGTGCTGGTGCTGTCGGTCGACGCGCGGCGCACGGACGACGGCTCCTTCGAGGTCACCACGCACGGCGGACGGCGGGGCACCGGCATCGACGCGGTCGAGTGGGCGCACCGGGCGGCCGAGCTGGGGGCGGGGGAGATCCTGCTCAACTCCATGGACGCGGACGGCACGAAGGACGGGTACGACCTGGAGATGATCACCGCCGTGCGCAAGCACGTGACGGTGCCGGTCATCGCGTCCGGCGGGGCGGGGCGGCTGGAGCACTTCGCCCCCGCGGTGCGGGCGGGGGCGGACGCGGTGCTCGCCGCCTCCGTCTTCCACTTCGGCGACCTCCGCATCGGCGAGGTCAAGTCCGCCCTCCGCGAGGACGGCCACCCCGTCCGCTGACCGCGCCCGGCAGGCCTGCGGGCAGCCGGCGCGTGCCGCCCCCGGCGTGGGGGCCGGCACGCGCCGGGCTCCCGGTCAGATGCCCAGGGGCGTGGTGTGGGCCTTGGTGACGGCGTCGGGGTCGCCGTCGAGGACGACGTCGGCGACGTCCTGGCGGCCGAAGGCGAACAGCAGCAGCTCCGACGGCTCCCCGGTGACCGTGACCACCGGCGCCCCCCGGTTCGCCACCGCCGTCCGGCCGTCCGGCCTCCGCAGCACCAGACCCACCGGCGCCCGCCGCCCCAGCAGCCGCGCCATCCGCTCCAGGCGGCTCCACAGCGCGTCCTGGAAGACGGGGTCCAGTTCCCGCGGCGTCCAGTCCTTGGCCGCCCGGCGCACGTCCTCGGTGTGGACGTAGAACTCCACGGTGTTGGACGCCTCGTCCACCTGCTTCAGGGAGAACGGCGACATCCTCGGCGGGCCGGTGCGGATCAGCTGGATCAGTTCCTCGTACGGCTTCGCGGCGAACTCCGCCCGCACCCGCTCCAGGCGGTCCGCCAGGGCCTTGATCAGTATGCCGCCCGCCGCGTCGGCCCGGCGCTCGCGCACCACCACGTGCGCGGCCAGGTCGCGGGCCGTCCACTCCCCGCACAGCGTCGGGGCCTCGGGCCCCGCCGTCTCCAACAGGTCGGCCAGAAGCAGCCGTTCACGCTTGGCAAACGTCGACATGCCCCCACCCTACGGGGGCGGGCCCGCGCCGCACAGGACGCGTCGCCGGGTCCGGCCCCCGGACGCCGCGCCCGGACCACCGCCCGGGCGCGGCAGAATGGACCCCATGAGCAGCAGCGCCACCCCCGCAGCCCCCACCGGCCTCGACCCCGCCGTCGCCGCCCGGCTCAAGCGCACCGCCGACGGCCTGGTCCCCGCCATCGCCCAGCAGTACGACACCGGCGAGGTGCTGATGCTCGGCTGGATGGACGACGAGGCCCTGCACCGCACCCTCACCACCGGCCGCTGCACCTACTGGTCGCGCAGCCGCCGGGAGTACTGGGTCAAGGGCGACACCTCCGGGCACGTCCAGCACGTGAAGTCGGTCGCCCTCGACTGCGACGGCGACACCCTGCTGGTCCGCGTCGACCAGACCGGCGCCGCCTGCCACACCGGCGACCGCACCTGCTTCGACGCCGACATGCTGCTCGCCGAGGACGTGTTCACGGAGGAAGACGGGCGGGCGGGCGCCGCCGCGGATCAGTAGGGTCCACGGCCATGGACCTCGAGACGTTCCGCACCCTCGCCGCCGACCGGCGGGTCATCCCCGTCACCCGCAAGCTGCTCGCCGACGGCGACACCCCGCTCGCGCTGTACCGCAAACTCGCCGCCGAGCGCCCCGGCACCTTCCTGCTGGAGTCCGCCGAGAACGGCCGCTCCTGGTCCCGCTACTCCTTCGTCGGCGTCCGCAGCGCCGCCACCCTCACCGAGCGCGGCGGCCAGGCCCACTGGCTCGGCACGCCGCCCGTCGGCGTCCCCGCCGAGGGCGACCCGCTGGCCGCCCTGCGCGCCACCGTGGAGAGGCTGCACACCCCGCGCCAGGACGGGCTGCCGCCGTTCACCGGCGGCATGGTCGGGTACCTCGGCTACGACATCGTGCGCCGCCTGGAGAAGATCGGCCCCGGCGAGCGCGACGACCTCAAGCTGCCCGAGCTGACCATGCTGCTCACCAGCGACCTGGCGGTCCTCGACCACTGGGACGGCACCGTCCAGCTCATCGCCAACGCCATCAACCACAACGACCTCGACACCGGCGTCGACGAGGCGTACGCCGACGCCGTCGCCCGCCTCGACGCCATGGAGACCGACCTCGCCCGCCCGCTCGCCCAGCCGCCCGTCGCCCTGCCCGACGCCGAGCTGCCCGAGTACACCGCGCTGTGGGGCGGCGTCGAGTACCAGAAGGCCGTCGAGGACATCAAGGAACGCATCCGGGCCGGCGACGCCTTCCAGGTCGTCCCCTCCCAGCGCTTCGAGACCCCCTGCACGGCGAGCGCCCTGGACGTCTACCGGGTGCTGCGCGCCACCAACCCGTCGCCCTACATGTACCTCTTCCGCTTCGACGGCTTCGACGTCGTCGGCTCCAGCCCCGAGGCGCTGGTCAAGGTCGAGGACGGCCGCGCCGTGGTGCACCCCATCGCCGGCACCCGCCACCGGGGCGCCACCCCGCAGGAGGACCAGGCCCTCGCCGACGAGCTGATGGCCGACCCCAAGGAGCGGGCCGAGCACCTGATGCTGGTCGACCTCGGGCGCAACGACCTCGGCCGGGTCTGCGAACCGGGCTCCGTCGAGGTCGTCGACTTCATGTCGATCGAGCGCTACTCGCACGTGATGCACATCGTCTCCACCGTCACCGGACGCGTCGCCCCCGGCCGCACCGCCTTCGACGTGCTCACCGCCTGCTTCCCGGCCGGCACCCTCTCCGGAGCGCCCAAGCCCAGCGCGCTGCGGATCATCGACGAGCTGGAGCCCTCGCGGCGCGGCCTGTACGGCGGAGCGGTGGGCTACCTGGACTTCGCCGGCGACTCCGACACCGCCATCGCCATCCGCACCGCGCTGCTGCGCGACGGCACCGCCTACGTGCAGGCCGGCGCCGGAGTCGTCGCCGACTCCGACCCGGTGGCCGAGGACACCGAGTGCCGCAACAAGGCCGCGGCGGTGCTGCGCGCCGTCCACAGCGCCAACCGGCTGGGGGCGGGCCGGACCGGCGCGTGAGGTGATGTCGCTCTCACCTGGCCCCCGGGCGGCCCACCGGAGGCATACGGGCGGGCTCCGCGGGGCCATAGTGGAGGGGTGACCTCCAGTGCTGACTCCCGCCCCGAAACCGCCGCGTCCGCCCGCCCGGGCCGCCGCAGTCTCGCTGTCGCCCTGTTCAGCGGGGCCGTCGGCGCGGCCGTGGCGCTGCTCGCCAGCCGGCAGCCCTGGGCCGAGGGCGCCGCGGAGGTGGCCGGCGGCGCGTTCCCGCTGACCGCCACCGGCAGCGACGTCACCGGCGCGCCCGCAGCCCTCGCGATAGTGGGGCTGGCCGCGATGGTCGCCGTCTTCGCCGTCCGCCGCGCCGGCCGCGTCCTGGTGGCCGCCCTGCTCGCCCTGTGCGGCGCGGGCATCGTCGCCGCGGCCCTGCTCGGGGCCTCCGACCGGTCCGCGCTCGACGACAAGGCCGCCCAGGTCTCCGGCGACGCCACCGCCGCGGTCACCGGCCTCGCCCACACCTCCTGGCCGTACGTCGCCGCGGTCGGCGGCGCGCTCGTCCTGACCGCCGGGCTGCTCGCGCTGTGGCGCGGCGGCAGCTGGCCGGGCATGTCCTCCCGCTACGAGCGCGGCACCGGCGTCCCGCGCCCCCGCCGTGCCGCCGGCGCGGCGAAGCCCGCGGCGCCCGCCGACCCCGAGCGTCCGGAGGACCTGTGGAAGGCCCTCGACCGCGGCGAGGACCCCACCGGGGCCTGACCGCGCCCACCCCGGGACGCGCCCTCCGGTACGGGTGGGGAAGAATGTGACGTGAGCGTCCCGCTCACCACACGTACACGCGTCAACGAGGAGCAAGTCATGGCGGGCAGCAACCACGGTCACACCCCGGCCGCCTGGACCGGCGTCATCATCGCCTTCGTCGGGTTCTGCGTAGCATCCGTCTTCATCGTGATGGCGCAGCCGGTCGGTTTCTGGGTCGGCATCGGCCTGACGCTGGCCGGTGCGGTCGTCGGCGGGCTGATGCGCCGCGCCGGCCTCGGCCAGCCGGAGCACGTGCACCCGGTGCACCAGGTCGCCGAGAACGCCTGAGCCGCGCCGGGCGCGCCAGCGCCTCGTCGACCTCGCGACACCGCCGATCAGGGGCGGTCCGTACCCCGGACCGCCCCTGACGCGTTCGCGCACCCCGCGTGGCGCGCCGGTCCGGGGCACAATGCCCGGGTGACCACCGGCACCCCGCGCCCCCTCGTCCAGTCGCCCGGCGGCCCGTCGGATCCGCCGCCCGCCACACCGTCCGCCACGCCGTCCGGTGACGCGCCCACGTCCACCGGGGCCGCGTCCCCCGGCGACGGCAGCGGTGACGGCAGCGGCGACGGCACCGGCGCGAGGCCGGCGGACGCAGGGCCCGGGCAGGGGAGTGCCGGGCCGGCCCGGGCAGCCTCCGAGGGCTCCCCGCCCGGGCCCCCGTGGCGGCGGCTGGTCCCGCCGGTCGCCGTGCTCGGCGCCGTCGTCGGGGCCTTCGCGTACGTGCGGGCCGTGGACCCGAACCGGCCCGGGCACTACCCCGCCTGCCCGCTGCTCGCCCTCACGGGCGTGTACTGCCCCGGCTGCGGCGGCCTGCGCAGCGCCCACGCCTTCGCCCACGGCGACCTGGTCGCCGCGCTGCACGCCAACGCCCCGGCCGTCGCCGGCTACCTGCTGTTCGCGGTGGCGTGGAGCGTGTGGGCGGCGCGGACCGCCCGGGGGCTGCCGACGCGCGTCACGGTGCGGCCCGCGCACCTGTGGGCCTCCGGGAGCGTGCTCGCGGTGTTCACCCTGGTGCGCAATCTGCCGTTCGGCGGATGGCTGCACCCATGAGGGTGGGGCCGCACACCTGATGCCTGCGGGCGGAAGACGTCCAGGTAGTGGGACCGGACGCCGCCTGATGCGGGAGGTGCGGTCCCCTGCGGATACCATCGCAAGTGACCATCGGTATCGAACGGAACCGACCACCGTCACGGAAGGGGGCCGCTCGCGTGAGTGTGCTCGACGAGATCATCGACGGAGTGCGGGCCGACCTCGCGGAGCGGCAGGCGCGCGTCGGCCTCGACGAGCTCAAGGAGCGCGCGGCCAAGGCCCCCACCGCCAAGGACGGCGCCGCCGCACTGCGCGGCGACGGCGTCAAGGTCATCTGCGAGGTCAAGCGGTCCAGCCCCTCCAAGGGCGCGCTGGCCGCCATCGCCGATCCGGCCGCTCTCGCCGCCGACTACGAGGCGGGCGGCGCCGCCGTCATCTCCGTGCTGACCGAGAAGCACCGGTTCGGCGGATCGCTGGCGGACCTGGAGGCGGTCCGGGCGCGGGTGGACATCCCCGTGCTCCGCAAGGACTTCATCGTCTCCTCCTACCAGCTGTGGGAGGCGCGGGCCCACGGCGCCGACCTGGCGCTGCTGATCGTCGCCGCCCTGGAGCAGGACGCCCTGGAGTCGCTGATCGAGCGGGCCGCGTCCATCGGGCTCACCGCGCTGGTCGAGGCGCACGACGAGGACGAGGTCGAGCGCGCGGTGGACGCCGGCGCCAAGGTCATCGGCGTCAACGCCCGCAACCTCAAGACCCTCGAGGTGGACCGCTCCACCATCGAGCGGGTCCTGCCGGAGATCCCTCCGCACATCGTGAAGGTCGCCGAGTCCGGTGTCCGCGGGCCGCACGACCTGATCGCCTACGCCAACGCCGGCGCCGACGCCGTGCTGGTCGGCGAGTCGCTGGTGACCGGCAAGGACCCCAGGACCGCGGTGGCCGACCTGGTGGCCGCGGGCGAGCACCCGGCCATCCGGCACGGGCGCGCCTGAGGGAGCCCCGCGTGACCGAGCCCCGCGTGACCACCGCCGTGCAGCCGCCGACCGGGGACCGTGTGTCCGAGGGTGCGGGCCGTCAGGCCCGCAGCCCGGAACCGGGCCCGGTTCCTGGCTGCCCGGCGGAGCCCGGCGAGGGGCGCTTCGCGCGGCTGGCCCGCGGCTGCAGGCCGCGCGGGTGCAGGGCGCCGGCCCGGCGCGTCCACGGCCGACGGGTCCGGTACGTCATCGGGGACGAGCCCGGACAGGTGAACGGGATGCGATGGCGCGGGGGAAGGCCCCGACGCCCGTCCGGCATCATCCGTGATCACCTGTGAGGTAATCCTTCGCATGTCCAGTCAGTTCTTCGTGCCCGATCCCGAGGGCACCGTTCCCACCGCCGCCGGCTACTTCGGCGACTTCGGCGGCAAGTTCATCCCGGAGGCGCTGGTCGCCGCCGTCGACGAGGTCGCCGTCGAGTACGACAAGGCCAAGGCCGACCCTGAGTTCGCCCGCGAGCTCGACGACCTGCTGGCGCACTACACCGGCCGTCCCAGCGCCCTCACCGAGGTCCCCCGCTTCGCCGAGCACGCGGGCGGCGCGCGGATCTTCCTCAAGCGCGAGGACCTCAACCACACCGGCTCCCACAAGATCAACAACGTGCTCGGCCAGGCCCTGCTGACCCGCCGCATGGGCAAGACCCGGGTCATCGCCGAGACCGGGGCCGGCCAGCACGGCGTCGCCACCGCGACCGCCTGCGCCCTGTTCGGCCTCGCCTGCACCATCTACATGGGCGAGGTCGACACGCAGCGCCAGGCGCTCAACGTCGCGCGCATGCGGATGCTCGGCGCCGAGGTGGTCGCCGTGAAGTCCGGCAGCCGCACCCTCAAGGACGCCATCAACGAGGCGTTCCGCGACTGGGTCGCCAACGTCGACCACACGCACTACCTCTTCGGCACGGTCGCCGGACCCCACCCCTTCCCGGCGATGGTCCGCGACTTCCACCGCGTCATCGGCGTCGAGGCCAGGCGCCAGCTGCTGGAGACCGCCGGGCGCCTGCCCGACGCCGCCGTCGCCTGCGTGGGCGGCGGGTCCAACGCCATCGGCCTCTTCCACGCGTTCATCCCCGACGAGGGCGTCCGCCTGGTCGGCTGCGAGCCGGCCGGCCACGGGCTGGAGACCGGCGAGCACGCCGCCACCCTCACCGCCGGCGAGCCCGGCGTGCTGCACGGCTCCCGCTCCTACGTCCTGCAGGACGAGGAGGGGCAGATCACCGAGCCGTACTCCATCTCCGCCGGCCTGGACTACCCGGGCATCGGCCCCGAGCACGCCTACCTCAAGGACAGCGGCCGCGGCGAGTACCGGGCGGTCACCGACGACGCCGCCATGCAGGCGCTGCGCCTGCTGTCGCGCACCGAGGGCATCATCCCGGCGATCGAGTCGGCGCACGCCCTGGCCGGCGCGCTCGAGGTCGGCCGCGAGCTCGGCCCCGACGGCCTGATCGTGGTCAACCTGTCCGGCCGCGGCGACAAGGACATGGACACCGCCGCCCGCTACTTCGGGCTGTACGACACCGACGCGGCGGTCGCCGCGGACGAGGCCGGCGACGGCGCGGAGATCGAGGGGGACGCGAAGTGACCGGCAACCGACAGCTGCTGAGCGACACCCTCGCCGCCGCGAAGGCCGAGGGCCGCTCCGCGCTCATCGCCTACCTCCCGGCCGGCTTCCCGACCGTGGACGGCGGCATCGACGCGATCAAGGCCGTCTTCGAGGGCGGCGCCGACGTCGTCGAGGTGGGCCTGCCGCACAGCGACCCCGTCCTGGACGGCCCGGTCATCCAGACCGCCGACGACATCGCGCTGCGCGGCGGCGTGAAGATCGCCGACGTGATGCGCACCGTCCGCGAGGCGCACGAGGCGACCGGGAAGCCGGTGCTGGTGATGACCTACTGGAACCCGATCGACCGCTACGGCGTCGAGCGGTTCACCGCCGAGCTCGCCGAGGCCGGCGGCGCCGGCTGCATCCTGCCCGACCTGCCGGTGCAGGAGTCCGCGCTGTGGCGCGAGCACGCGGAGAAGCACGACCTGGCCACCGTCTTCGTCGTCGCGCCCTCCAGCAAGGACGCGCGGCTCGCGGAGATCACCGCGGCCGGCAGCGGCTTCGTCTACGCGGCCTCGCTGATGGGCGTCACCGGCACCCGTGCGTCCGTCGGCGCACAGGCCCAGGACCTGGTGCGGCGCACCCGCGCCACCAGGGCCGACCTGCCGGTCTGTGTGGGCCTCGGCGTCTCCGACCGGGCCCAGGCCGCCGAGGTCGCGGGCTTCGCCGACGGCGTGATCGTCGGCTCGGCGTTCGTGCAGCGGATGCTCGACACCGCCGACGACGCCCAGGCCCGTCTGGAGGCCGTGCGGGACCTCGCCGCCGACCTGGCGGAAGGCGTGCGCGGGAGGGCGTAGCCCCCGCTGTCAGCGGCGACGACGCCGCTCACTCGAACGGGTGGACATGGGACCGGGGAGGCGCGCAGCGCCTCCCCGGTTCGTTCTGCCCCATGTGAGTGAGAAGAACCGAGACGGAAAGCGCAATGCGCGCCAGCGCCTGGCGATGGAGCGCGAGAAGCAGAAGGCCGCGGACAAGCGCCGCCGCGCCATGATCGTCGGTGCGGCCGTGGTCTGCGTCCTCGGTCTCGCGGCGGTCGTCGGCGTGGTCGCCGCCAACTCCGGGGGCGACACCAGCGACGCCGAGGGCCCCGCGGTCGCGCCCTCCGGGGCGGGTGGCAAGGAGAAGCTGGCCATCCCGGTCGGCCGCCCCGGCGCGCCGTCGACGATGGTCGTGTACGAGGACTTCCGCTGCCCGGCCTGCAAGGCCTTCGAGACGGCCTACCGGTCCACGGTGCACGAGCTGACCGAGGCGGGCTCCCTGAAGGCCGAGTACCACCTGGTCACCCTGATCGACGGCAACCTCGGCGGCGGCGGCTCGCTGCGCGCCGCCAACGCGGCCGCCTGCTCGCAGGACGCCGGCAAGTTCCCCGAGTACCACGACGTCCTCTTCGACGCCCAGCCCGAGGAGACGGACGACGCGCTGGCCGACAACAAGAAGCTGATCGAGCTGGCCGACAAGGTCCCGGACCTCGACACGGCCGCCTTCCGCGCCTGCGTGAACGAGGGCACCCACGACAGCTGGGTCCGCGAGTCGGACAAGGCCTTCCGCGCGGGCGGCTTCAGCGGCACGCCGACGGTCCTGCTCAACGGCAAGAACATCTACGAGGACCGCTCGATGACGCCGGCCAAGTTCAAGCAGCTGGTGGAGGCGAAGGCCGCGCAGTGACCCCTCCCGGGGCCCGGCCCGTTATGGAGCCGTAGCCGGGCCGCCCGCCCTCCGGGGGGCCCGGCACGGTAGCGTCGTCCCTGCCATGGAACTTGCCTACATTCCCAGCCCGTCGCGCGGGGTGCTGTACCTCGGTCCCGTCCCGCTGCGCGGCTACGCGTTCTGCATCATCATCGGCGTCTTCGTCGCCATCTGGCTCGGCAACCGGCGCTGGGTCGCCCGTGGCGGACGGCCGGGCACGGTCGCCGACGTCGCGGTGTGGGCCGTGCCGTTCGGCCTGGTCGGCGGCCGCCTCTACCACGTGATCACGGACTACCAGCTGTACTTCGGCGAGGGCCGTGACTGGGTGGACGCCTTCAAGGTGTGGGAGGGCGGCCTCGGCATCTGGGGCGCGATCGCGTTCGGCGCGGTCGGCGCCTGGATCGGCGCGCGGCGGCGCGGCATCCCGCTGCCGGCGTACGCCGACGCGGTGGCCCCGGGCATCGCCCTCGCCCAGGCGATCGGCCGCTGGGGCAACTGGTTCAACCAGGAGCTGTACGGGCGTGAGACGGACCTCCCCTGGGCGGTCCACATCACCTCCTCGCTCGACGGCCGGGTTCCGGGCTACTACCACCCGACCTTCCTGTACGAGTCGCTGTGGTGCATCGGCGTCGCCCTGCTGGTCATCTGGGCGGACCGCCGCTTCACGCTCGGCCACGGGCGGGCGTTCGCGCTGTACGTCGCCGCGTACTGCGCGGGCCGGTTCTGGATCGAGTACATGCGGGTCGACGAGGCGCACCACGTCCTCGGCCTGCGCCTGAACAACTGGACCGCGCTGGTGGTCTTCCTGCTGGCGGTCCTCTACCTGGTCCTCTCCGCGCGGAAGCGGCCGGGCCGGGAGGCGGTCGTCGAGCCGGGGGCGAAGGACGGTTCCGGTGCGGAGGGGAAGGACGGGGCCGACTCCGACGCCGCTTCCCCGGCCGGTTCCGACGAGGCCGACGGCGGCAGCCCGGCCGGGACCGGGAAGGCGGACGCCGACGGTGCCACCGAGGCGTCCAAGGCCGCCGCGGACCCCACCGAGGCCAAGGGCAAGTAACCACCCCCCCGCACGCTTCCGACGCCGCGCCCCCGATCACCGGGGGCGCGGCGTCGTCGTGTCCGGCCCTCTCGGCCCGGTCCCGCCCGCGCCCGCCTGCGAAACGGATGACTCATCCGATTGTGTGCTAGCCTCCATTGAGGCGGATGGGTTATCCGTTTTTCTCGGGTGGAGGGGGAACGCATGTCGAGGACAGCAGTGATCACGGCCGGCACGGGAGGCATCGGTCTGGAGACCGCGCTGGGGCTGGCCCAGGCGGGATACGTGGTCACCGTGGTCGGGCGGGACGCCGGCCGAGGGGCCAGGGCGGTCGAGCGGATCACCGCGGCGCACCCGGCGCGTCCCGCCCGGTTCCTGACCGCCGACCTCGCCTCGCTCGACCAGGTCCGGGAGCTGGCCGAGACCATCGCGGCCGGTCACGCGACGTCGGGAGAACCGCTGACGGTGCTGGTCAACAACGTCGGCGCGATGTTCGCCGAACGACAGCAGGTGGACGGCGTCGAGGCCTCGTTCGTCGTCAACCACCTCTCGCCGTACCTGCTCACCGAGTTGCTGCTGCCCACCCTCACCGCCGGGGCGCCGAGCCGGATCGTGAACGTGACCTCCGGCGCGGTCGGGGTCGCCAAGCGTGTGTTCGACGCCGTCGAGCCGCCGGGCGGTTACTACGGCTTCCACCGCTACGGGCGCGCCAAGCTCGCCAACCTCGCCTACACGCTCGACCTGGCGAAGCGGCTGGACGGCACGGGCGTCTCGGTCTTCGCCGCCGACCCCGGAGGCGCGGCGACCCGCATGACCGACGGCACCCTGGTCCCGAGGACCGTCTCCCCGGCGCTGCGGCTGCTGTGGCCGTTGGTGCGCCGCCGGTTCGAGCGCTCCACCGCCGGCACGGCGTCCGCGGCGGCCAGATCCTCGGTCACCGCCGCCACCGACCCCGCGCTGTCCGGCCGGACCGGTCTCGTCATCGGCCCCCGGGCACACCCCGTCGCGCCGCCGCGTGCGGCGACCGACCCCCGCATCGCCGCCGCCGTGCGCCGGCTCAGCGAGATCCACGCGCCCACCGCGGTGGGAGGCCCGCACGACGCCGCATAGCATGGGGCCCACGAGCCCGTGCACCCCTGACGAGCAACCTGGACGCTCCTTCCTCATGACGACCCCGACCCCACAGCTGCGCAAGGACGCTGCCCGCAACCGGGAGCGGATCGTCGCGGTCGCCCGCGATCTGGTCGACCAGGGCACCGCACTGCAGCTCAACGACGTCGCCCGCCGGGCCGGCGTCGGGGTCGCCACGGTCTACCGGCACTTCGCCACCCCCGAGGCCTTGCTGGAGGCCGTCGCCACCCCCTGCCTGGAGGGCCTCGTGGCACACGGCGAGCAGGCGCTGACGGACACCGACCCCTGGCGGGCGCTGGCCGCCTTCCTGTCCCGCGTCGTCGAGGCCCAGCTCACCGACGCGGCCCTGCCCCCGGTCGCCGCCGCGGCCGAGGACGCCCTGCCGCGCACGACGCAGCTCAAGACGTCACTCGAGCGCGTCGGCACCGCGCTCCTGGAGCGGGCCCGGGACGCCGGAGCCGTCCGCCCCGACCTGGCCGCCGCCGACCTGGTGCCGCTCATGTGCGGCATCGCCCACGCCGTGACCGTCCGCGGCGGCACGAGCGGCGACCGGACGGACACGGCCCGCCGCTACCTCGCGACCCTCCTCGAGGGCATGCGCCCCGCACCGCCACGCACCTGAGCTCGTCCGCCCCGCCGGCCCCGCACCTGAGTTCGTCCGCCCCGGCCACCACATCGCGCGGGGCCCGGTGGCCGCACGTCCGCGAGGGGGCAGGCGGGGTTCGGGTCAGTCGCGGCGCGCGGCCAGGGCGAGGGTGCGGTGGGCGGTGGCCAGGACGGCGGCGTCGACGAACCGGCCGTCGGGGAGCGCCTGCGCCCCGGGCCCGGCGTGACGGGCCGCCTCGACGATCTCCTCCGCCTCCTCGACCTCGCGGGAGGTCGGAAGGTACGCCCGCGCGATCACCGGCAGCTGCCGCGGATGGATCGCCGCCCGCCCCAGGAACCCCAGCGCCCGCCCCCGCGCACACCCCGCCCGCAGCCCCTCCAGGTCCCGGACGTCCGGGTGGACGGACTGTGCCGGAGGGTGCAGCCCCGCCGCCCGGGCGGCCACCACCACCCGCGAGCGGCACCAGTCGAGCCCCGCGTCCTCCCGCACCCCGAGGTCCGCGCGCAGGTCGGCCTCGCCGAGGGAGACGCCGCCCACCGACGGATCGGCGCCGGCGATGCGGAACGCCTCCTCGACGGCCAGCGCGCTCTCCAGCAGCGGGAACAGCGGCAGCCCCGCCCGGCCCAGCGCGCTCGCCCGCCCCGCCACCCGCGCCACCGTGTCCGCCGAGGTCACCTTCGGCAGCCGCACCCCGCCGAGCCCGGGGCACGGCAGCAGAGTCTTCAGGTCGGCGCGCCCCTCCGGCGAGGACGGGCAGTTCACCCGGACGTGCACCGGAACCGGCGGCTGCCCGGCCAGCAGCTCCGCCGTCGCGTCGCGGGCGTACTCCTTGCGGGCGGGCGCGACCGCGTCCTCCAGGTCGACGAGCACCACGTCCGCCCCCGCCCGCAGCGCCTTGGCGACCACCTCGGGCCGGTCGCCGGGCACGTACAGCCAGGTCAGCGGCGGTGCCAGGACACCCCCGCTCACACGATCCCCTCCCGCCGCAGCACCGCGATCTCCTCCGCGGTGAGCCCCGCCTCCGTGAGCACCGCCTCGGTGTCCGCGCCGTGCGGCCGCCCGGCCCAGCGGATCGCGCCGGGGGTCGCGGAGAGCCGGAACAGCACGTTCTGCATCCGCAGCGGCCCGAGCTCGGGGTCGTCCACGGTGGTGATGGTCCCCAGCGCCCGGTACTGCGGGTCCTCCATCACGTCCCGCACGTCCTGGACGGGGGCCACCGCGGCCTCCGCCTTCTCGAAGGCGTCCAGCACCTCCGACCGTCCGCGCCGGGCGATCCACGCGCCGACCGCCTCGTCCAGCACGTCGGAGTGGGCGGCCCGCCCGGAGCCCGTGGCGAACCACGGCTCGTCGACCAGCTCCGGCCGCCCCACCAGCCGCATCACCCGTTCGGCGACCGACTGGGCCGAGGTGGAGACGGCCACCCAGGTGCCGTCGGCGGTCCGGTAGGTGTTGCGCGGCGCGTTGTTCTGGGACCGGTTGCCGGTGCGCGGCTGGACGTGGCCCAGCTGGTCGAACCAGAGCGGCTGCGGCCCCAGCACCGTCAGGATGGGCTCGATGATCGCCATGTCGACGACCTGCCCGCGGCCGGTGCGGTCCCGGGCGGCCAGTGCGGTCGTCACGGCGAAGGCGGTGGCCAGCGCGGCGATCGAGTCGGCCAGACCGAACGGGGGCAGGGTGGGCGGCGCGTCCGGCTCGCCGGTGACGGCGGCGAAACCGCTCATCGCCTCGGCCAGGGTCCCGAAACCGGGGCGGCGGGCGTAGGGGCCGATCTGGCCGAAGCCGGTGACCCGGGCCAGCACCAGACGCGGGTTGACCGCGGACAGCTCCTCCCAGCCCAGGCCCCACCGCTCCAGGGTGCCGGGGCGGAAGTTCTCCACCACGACGTCGGCCTCCCGGACCAGCCGCAGCAGGGTGTCGCGGCCGAGCGGCGCGGACAGGTCCAGGGTGATGTTCCGCTTGTTGCGGCCCAGCAGCTTCCACCACAGCCCGACGCCGTCCTTGGCGGGCCCGTGACCGCGCGAGGGGTCGGGCTTCGCCGGGTGCTCCACCTTGACCACGTCGGCGCCGAAGTCGCCCAGCATGGTGGCCGCGAGCGGCCCGGCGAACAGGGTGGCCAGGTCCAGGACCCGCAGCCCGGACAGCGGCGCGGGCCCGGCGGCGGGAGCGGGGGCGACGTCGGACAGGGGCTGGTTCATGACGTGTACCGTGCCTCGATCTCGGAGCGGTAGGGCATCGACGCCGACGCCCCCGGCCGCTGCACCGACAGGGAGGCCGCGGCGGCCGCCCAGCGCAGGGCCTCGGGCATCGGGCGCTTCTCGGTGAGGGCGACGGCCAGCGCGCCGGCGAAGGTGTCGCCCGCCCCGGTGGTGTCCACCGCCCGCACCCGGGGCGAGGGGACCGTCACCGGCTCCGCGCCGCGCGCCGCCCAGAGGCTGCCGGCCTCCCCGAGGGTGACCACCACCTCCGGTACCCGCTCCAGCAGTGCGAGCGCCGCCTCCCTCGGGTCGGCCACCCCGGCCAGGGCGGCGGCCTCGTGCTCGTTGGGCAGCAACAGGTCCACGCAGTCGAGGAGTTCGGCGGGCAGGGGGCGGACCGGAGCGGGCGTCAGGACGGTCCGCACGCCGTGCGCGCGGGCCAGCCGGGCCCCGGCGGCGACGGCCTTCAGCGGGATCTCCAGCTGCAGCAGCAGCAGACCGGCGCCGCGGACCGCCTCCTCGTCGCGGGCGGTCAGCGAGGTCACGCCCGCGTTGGCGCCCGGGACGACCACGATGGCGTTGCCCCCTTGGTCGTCCACCACGATGTGGGCGGTGCCGGACGGGCCCTCGGCGGTGCGCAGACGGTCGGTGACCACCCCGGAGGCCTCCAGGGCGGAGCGCAGCCGCAGACCGAACGTGTCGTTGCCGACCGCTCCGATCATCGCGACGCGGGCCCCCGCACGGGCCGCCGCCACCGCCTGGTTGGCGCCCTTGCCGCCGGGCGCGGTGCGGAACTCGCGGCCGGTGACGGTCTCCCCGCGCTGCGGGGCCTTCGCCACGTAGGCGACGAGGTCCATGTTGGCGCTGCCGAGGACGACGATGTCGCTGACGGTGCTCATGAGGTGGCGGCCTCCAGGACGGGCCGGGCGGGCAGGGCCCGCTCCGGTCGCGGGTCCGGCGCGCACAGGTGGGCCGTGGTGCGGCCGAGGGTGTCGAAGCCGACGCCGTCGAACCCGGCCACGGAGGTGGCGAGCCGGTTCTTCAGCGGTGCCGTCCACCGCTTCGGCAGCGCGGCGGGGGAGCCGGCGAGCAGCGCCGCCACGGAACCCGCGGTGGCGCCGTTGGAGTCGGTGTCCCAGCCGCCGGACACCGCCCGGCAGACCGAGCCGGTGAAGTCCCCGTCCGCGTGGGTGAGGGCGGCGGCGATCAGGGCGGTGTTGGGCACCGCGTGCACCCAGTGGTAGCGCGCGTGCTCGGTGTGCAGCGCGTCCACCACCGGCTCGAACTCGGCCGCACCGCCCGCGTGTTCGCGGGCCAGCCGGACGGCGTGCCGGACCGCCCGGGCGAGCCGGGAGCCGGGCGGGACGACGGCCAGCCCGGCCCGCAGACAGCCGTGCACGTCCACCCCGCCGCCCGCCGCGGCCGCGATCACGGCGGCGGCGAACATGGCGGCGTGCACACCGCCCCCGGTGTGGCTGAGGACGGCGTCGCGGTGCGCCTGCTCGGCGGCGGCGCCCGGGTCGCCGGGGTTGGTCCAGCCGTGCACGTCGGCCCGGATCAGCGCGCCGATCCACTCCCGGAACGGGTTGCGGTGGCGCGCGGTGTGCGGCGGCTCCACCCCGGACAGCAGGTTGCGGCAGGCGACGCGCTCCGCGGTGAACAGCCGGCCGGCGGGCAGCTCGTCCAGCCACAGACGGGCCACGTCCTCGGTGGTGAAGGAGCGGCGGTGACGGCGCAGCAGGAGCAGGCCGAGCAGCGGGAAGTTCAGGTCGTCGTCCTCCGGCATGCCGTCGATGTTCTCGGCCAGCGAGGTGGCGGCCGAACGGCGGTTCCAGGGGTGCGCGGCCGCCAGCTCGGCGGGCAGGCCGCGGGCGGTGAAGAAGGTGGTGAGCGGCCAGTCGCCGGTGGCCCGGGCCAGCGCCCGGATGCCCTCCAGCGGCAGCTTCTCCACCGGCTTGCCCAGCAGGCAGCCGGCCGCGCGCCCCAGCCAGGCGGCCTCCAGGCGCGCCGCCGAGGGCTGCGGGCCGGCGGCCGGGGCGGCCGGCCAGTCGGGGCAGAGCCCCTTGATCCGCCCCAGGTCGGTGGGCTCCGCCTCGGCCATGGGGGAGGGCAGCTCGGCCAGTTCGTCGAGCAGGTCCTCGGCGAGGGTGCGCAGGTAGCGGGAGACCGGCGTGGCGGAGGCGCCGGCGCGGTCCGGGGCCTCGGGGCCGCCGGCCGCGCGCCAGCGGGCGGCGACCGCGGCGACGGTCGCCGGGCAGCGGCCGTCCTGCGCGGCCTGCCGCAGTTCGTGGCCGAGCAGGTCCTCGGGCTGCACCCAGGTCAACCGGAGCACGCGGCGCCCCCGATCGCGGTGAACGCGGCCTCGTGGGCGCGGCGGCGGGCGAGGTCCCGGGCGAAGACCTCCCGGGCCACGGCGGCCAGGGAGCGGGCGGGGGCCTCCAGGTCGAGGCGGCTCGCCTCGGCGACCCGGGCGGCCCAGGCGGCCGGCGCGGGCGAGCCGAGCGCGCCGGCCAGGGCGCCCGCCATGGTGGCGATCGAGTCGCAGTCCCGGCCGTAGTTGACCGCGCCGAGCACCGCCTGCTCGTAGTCGCCGCCGGCCACCAGCAGCATGCCGAGCGCCACCGGCAGCTCCTCGATCGCGTGCAGCCGGGACGGGCGGCGGGCTCCCAGGGAGGGCGCGCGGTAGTCGGGGCCGACGGTGTCGAAGGGGGCGACCGCCTCGCGCAGCGGGCCGAGCGCGGCCTCGAACTCGTCGTACCGGGCGGCCGCCGCGCAGACCGCCTCGATCGCGGCGCGGGTGCCGTCCTTGGCCAGCGACAGGCAGGCGGCGACCACCGACTCCGGCGTCGCGCCCGGCACGCAGGCCGCGGCCACGGCTGCCGCGAAGACGCCCGCCGCCTCCCGCCCGTAGGAGGACTGGTGGGCGCCCGCCACGTCCAGCGCCTCGGCGTAGGCCGCCGCCGGATGGGCCGCGTTCACCAGGCCGACCGGCGCCATGTACATCGCGGCGCCGCAGTTGACGATGTTCCCGCAGCCGGCCTCGCGCGGGTCGACGTGCCCGTAGTGGATCCGCGCCACCAGCCACTTCTCGGCGAGGAAGATCCGCTGCAGCGGCAGTGCCTCGGCCTCCAGTTCGGGGATCCAGCGCAGGTCGCCCATCAGGTCGGGGACCAGGTGCTCGGCGACCGCGTAGGCGTCGAGGTGGTCGCGGACCCGCTCGTAGACGCGGATCAGCGCGTGGGTCATCAAGGTGTCGTCGGTGACGTGCCCGTCGCCCTTGTGGTACGGCGCGACGGGGCGCGCGGTGCGCCACGCGTCGCCGTTCCACGGCCCCACCACGCCCCGCACACGGCCGCCGTGGCGTTCCAGGATCTGCTCGGGGGAGTAGCCCTCGACCGGTCCGCCGAGCGCGTCGCCGACGGCCGCGCCGGTCAGGGCGTCGGAGATCCGCTCGTCCAGGGTCCGGGCGGGGGTCCGGGCCCCGGGAGCGGGCGTGGCGGCGGGTGAGTCCGCCGTCGCGGCGGTGGCCGTCGCGGTGGTGACGGCCGAGTCGTCGAGCGATCCGTGGAGGGGCCTTTCGGGCGTGATGCGCGTCATGCCGGAATCATCCTCCGCCGGTGGCCGGCCGCCCCGCTTCCAGGCGTTCGGCGAGTTCCAGCAGATCGGTCCCGGCGAGGCGCGGCAGGACGCAGCCGGACAGGGAGCGGCAGGCCTGGCGCCAGGGGTCCGGCACCGCCCCGAGGCCGCCGAGGGCGCCGGTGAGCGCACCCGTGAGGGCGGGCGTGGAGTCGGCCACCCGGGACAGGCAGGCCGCCGCCGGCACCGCCTCGCGGAAGCGGCCGCCGGACGCCAGCGCCAGGGCGAGCGCCACCGGCACGGTCTCCGCGGCGGCGATCCCGTAGCTGTACACGTGGTCCACGATCTGGTGCTCCAGCAGCGGCACCAGCGCGAACGCGCCCTCCGGGGCGCTCTCGCGGGCCAGGTGCAGGGCGTGCCGGGCGTTGCGTCCGGCCTCCGACGCGGCGGGCAGCTCGGCCAGCGCGGCGCTCACGCAGGCGTCCACGCCGGCGCCCGCCAGGGCGAGCGAGACGGCGGCGGCCATCGCTCGGGCGCCGTGCACGCCGTCGCCGTCCTGGGAGTAGCGGGCGTCGAACTCGGCGAGCTCCGCGGCACGGTGCGGATCACCCGGATGAGCGACAGCCAGGACGCACGCGCGTACACAGGCCGCGTCGTCGAAGTAGTGCGGGTTGTCGTGGCCGGTGGCCGGCGGGCGCAGGCCGGTGGCCAGGTTGCCGAGCCCGGCGCGCACCGAGATCCGGGCGCGCAGCGGGATCGCGGCGGACTCCGCCTCGGGCGCCGCGCGTTCGGCCTCGGCGACCTCGTCGGCGACCGCGCTCCACGCCAGGTCGACGGCGGCCCGGATCCGGCGGTCGCGCTCCAGGTCGGCGAGGAGGGCGTCGTCGCCCGCGCGCAGCAGCGCCTGCGCGGTCCACGCGGCCCACTCGGCGTCGTCGGAGGGGCCCAGCCGCAGCGGGTCGGGCGGCTGGTTGAGGGCGATCGGCACGGGGAGGGTGGTGGTGGCGTTCTGCTCGGCGAACGTGTCCAGCTCCCGGGTGAGCCGCCGGGTCCACTCCGGCATCCGCGCCGCCCGGTGCCGGGCGGCGGGCCACCCGGCGGCGTCCCCGGCCGCGAGCCCCAGCAGCATCCCGGCCACCCGCCGCTCGCCGGACCTTCCGGACCCCACGCGCGTGCGCCCGTCGGGCCGCCGGACGACGCCCGGGGCGTCCGCCGGCGTGAGGTGACGGCGTGCGGGGGCTGCGCTGGTGTCCGCGCTGCCGGTGTGCGCGCTGCCGGTGTGCGTGCCGCCGGTGTGCGTGCCGCCGGGGTGGGGACCTTCCGCGGGGCGGGCCACCGTCCTGGCGGGTGTGGTGTCCCCGGTGCCGGGCCGGGGCTCGGCCGCGGCAGTGCCGGCGAGACCGCCGGTGCCGCCGGTGTCGCCGGTGTCGGCCGGAGCGTGGGTCGCGGGTCCGGACGCGCCGGCGGGAGCGGGCGCGGTGTCCGGCGGTGCGGTGAGGAGGGCCGCCGCGTCGGTGCCCGCCGCGGTGCCGGGCCCGGTGTACGGGCCCGGGGCGGGAGGGGTGTCGCCGTACGGGGGAGTGACAGCGCGCGGCGCTCCGTCCGCGACCGTGGCGCCGGGTGGTGCGATGCCGGTGGCCGAGGGGGCGGAGGAGGGAGCGCGGGTTGGACCCGAACCCGTACCCGTACCCGGACCCGGATCCGGTGGGCCGGTGGCGAGGACGGGCGCCGGGCCGGTGACGGCGGGTGTGGACACCGGGCTCGCGGGCGTCGGGGCGTCGGGTGCGGTGCCTGCGGCCGGCGTCATGACGCTGCCGTCCGGTGACACGACGGGGTCGGCGGGCGTGAGGTCGCCCGCGAAGGCGCCCGGGGCGACGCCCGCGAGGGCGGCCGGGGCGGCGGGGGGCGTCGTGAGGTCCGGGCCGGGGGCGGGGCCGGCGGGGTCGGGCGGGGGAGTCATGCGTGCTCCCTGGCGGAGGTGAGGAGGTCGGCGATGTCGAGGACGTGCCGGCCCGCCATGGCCGGCAGACAGCTCCCGCGGACCGGCCCGATGGGGGCCGCCCACTCCTCGGGGATGGCGGCCACCCCGGAGGTCGCGCCGGCCAGCGCCCCGGCGACGGCGGCCGTGGTGTCGGCGTCGCGGCCCATGTTCACGGCGGTCAGCACCGCCTCGCGGAAGTCGCCCTCGGCGGCCGCGTACGCACCGAAGGCGAGGGCCACCGCCTCCGGGGCCAGGTCCGTCCACGGGTAGCCCGCCACCACCACCGCGGACCGCACCGCCCGCTCCCCGCGGTGGGCGACCGCCACCGCGCGGCGCAGCGAGCGGGCCGTCCACGAGTCGTCGGGGATCACCGCGAGCGCCGAGGCCACCACCGCCACCGCGGGCGCCCCGGTCATCGCGGCGGCGACCCCGGCCGCCACCGCCTGCCCGCCGTAGATGCCCTCGCCGTCGTGACTGACCGAGCCGTCCACCGCGACCAGCCGCGCCGCCTCCGCGGGGCGGCCCGCCGCGAACACGCCGAACGGGGCGGCCCGCATGGCCAGCCCGTCGCTCCAGGCGTGCCGGTGCTGGGCGGAGACCGGCGCGGCCAGGCCCCGGCGCAGGTTCTCCAGCGTCCCGCGTTCGCTGAACCCGGCGCCCCTGAACGGCCCCTCGTCGCGGTCCGCGATCCACTCGTGCCAGGCCGCCTCCACGTCCGGCGCGGTCAGCGCGAAGCCGTGCCGGGCCAGCAGCAGCCCGCAGAAGATGGCGTACTCGGTGTCGTCGGTGCCCGCCGGGTCCTCCTGGACGTACCCCGTGATGCGGCCCCAGCGGGCGCGGATCTCCGAAGGGCGCAGGTTCTCCGCCGGGGCGCCGAGCGCGTCCCCCACGGCCAGGCCCAGCAGCGCTCCGCGCGCCCGCTCCCGCAGGTCCGGTGTGACGACGGCCGCCATGCGCGCCTCCTAGCGGGGAGGGGGGATATCCCTTGTGCCCTTGTGCCCCTGCGCCCTTGTGTGGATCTGTGCCACGCCACCGCCCCGGCCGACCCTCGGACACGCCGACGTCACCCGGACGACATCTGTGCGGGCCTCGCTTCGAATGAGCGCGATGGCCAAAAGCGCAGGTGAGGGCAGCCTTCCCTTGCTGGCGGGCCATGACTGAAGCGCGTAGCTTGGGGAACATCGAAAAGTAGACCCAGTCCAAACTGGCCGCGTGGCACGACGTCGTCCGCGCACCCGGCACGACCTTGAGCGGGAGACATGGCTGTTCTCGAGATGCGGGCGCCCCTGCATGAGGCACACCGCGACAACCACACCCACCGTGACGTCAACGGCGGCTGGCTGCGCCCGGCCGTGTTCGGCGCCATGGACGGCCTGGTGTCCAACCTGGCCCTGATGACCGGTGTCGCGGGCGCCGCCTCCAGTGGGACGGTGGTGCTCGCCGGGCTCGCGGGTCTGGCCGCCGGAGCGTTCTCCATGGCGGCCGGCGAGTACACCTCGGTCGCCTCCCAGCGGGAGCTGGTCGAGGCCGAACTCGACGTCGAGCGACGGCAGCTGGCCCGCCACCCGCAGGCCGAGGAGGCGGAGCTCGCCGCCCTGTACGAGGCGCGCGGCGTGGACGCCGGCACCGCCCGCGAGGTCGCCCGCCAGCTCTCGCGCGACCCGGAGCAGGCGCTGGAGATACACGTCCGCGAGGAGCTGGGCGTCGACCCCGGCGACCTGCCCTCCCCGACGGTCGCCGCGGTCTCCTCGTTCGGCTCCTTCGCGCTGGGCGCGCTGCTGCCGGTGCTGCCGTACCTGCTCGGCGCCACCGCGCTGTGGCCCGCCGTGGTCCTCGCGCTGGTCGGGCTCTTCCTGTGCGGCGCCGTGGTCGCCAAGGTGACCGCCCGCACCTGGTGGTTCAGCGGCCTGCGGCAGCTGGTGCTCGGCGGCGCGGCCGCGGGCCTCACCTACCTGCTGGGCACCCTCATCGGCACCGCCGTCGGCTGACCCGCCGGCCGCGACGGGTCTTCGCGCCCCACCCGCCCCGCCCGCCCCTCGTAACCCACCCGTAACGGCCCGTCCGGCGCCTGCCCCCCGCCCGGACGGGCCTTCGCGCGCACCGCACGCCCGCCCCGTGAACGCCCCACGCCGCCCCCGCGACCGCCACCGCCCCGCCGCTCGACGTCACCCCTGGGTGGCCGGGCGGCCCCACGCCCGCACGGAGCGGCGGTCAAGGGGGCGGGACCGTTGCACCCCGCGGCCCGCCGCGCAAGGGTCCGCCGCAGGTCAACCCGGTTTCGGCGGTGTGACATTCGTCCCCACGACGTGGCTGGACAGCGGTCGTATCATGAAGTCCGCTCACCTGTGTGAGGGGCTGCACGCAAGCGGCCGCCCGTGGTTTCGCATACGAAGCCACCGGGCATGAGCCGGAACGCGCCGGGCAAGGACGCCAGCGGCGCGCCTCTCCGAAGACGGGCGACGAAGCCTGTACCCAGGAAACGTCAGGACATCCTCCCCTGGCACGTCTCCCCGCGCGCCCGCCGCCACCCGGCGGACCAGCGGCCAAGGCTCCCGCGTGCGTCCGCATGGTGGAACGGAGTATCCAACTTCCGGGATTCCGTTTCACTATGTAACGCGCAGAAGAATCTTTGCCATACAGCAGAGGGCCAACGTCGTCCCTCGGCATCAGTGCCCCCAGAGCCGCAGAGCCTGGGAGGACCTTTTCAGCCACATGACGACGACGGGAGAGCCGATGCGTACGCCGCGCCAGCCGTCCCAGCACTCCACGAGCGACCGCAACTGGTCGTACATGGATGCTCGCCCTGCTGCCCAGGGCCTTTACGACCCGCGCGACGAGCACGACGCCTGCGGCGTCGGTTTCGTGGCCAACCTGACCGGCGAGGCGAGCCACACGCTGGTCGACCAGGCACTCACCGTGCTCCGCAACCTCGAGCACCGCGGCGCCACCGGCTCCGAGCCCGACTCCGGCGACGGCGCCGGCATCCTCTCCCAGGTCCCCGACGCCTTCCTCCGCGAGGTCGCCGGGTTCGAGCTCCCCGACGCCGGCCGCTACGCCGTCGGCATCGCCTTCCTCCCGCAGGACGGCGCCGACGAGGCGGCCGCCCGCATCGACGCCATCGCCGCCGAGGAGAACCTCACCGTCCTCGGCTGGCGCGAGGTCCCCGTCGCCCCCGACCTGCTCGGCGCGACCGCCCGCTCCACCATGCCGGCGTTCCGCCAGGTCTTCGTCACCGACGGAGCCGCCGAGGGCATCGCTCTCGACCGCAAGGCGTTCCTGCTGCGCAAGCGCGCCGAGCGCGAACTGGGCGTCTACTTCCCCTCGCTGTCCGCGCGCACCATCGTCTACAAGGGCATGCTGACCACCGGTCAGCTCGAGCCTTTCTTCCCGGACCTCTCCGACCGCCGCTTCGCCTCGGCGATCGCCCTGGTCCACTCCCGGTTCTCGACCAACACCTTCCCGAGCTGGCCGCTCGCACACCCCTACCGGTTCATCGCCCACAACGGCGAGATCAACACCGTCAAGGGCAACCGGAACTGGATGAAGGCCCGCGAGTCGCAGCTGGTCAGCGAGCTGTTCGGGGAGGAGAAGCTGGAGCGGGTCTTCCCGGTCTGCACCCCGGACGCCTCCGACTCGGCCTCCTTCGACGAGGTCCTGGAACTCCTGCACCTCGGCGGCCGCTCGCTGCCGCACAGCGTGCTGATGATGATCCCGGAGGCGTGGGAGAACC
The DNA here is from genome assembly GCF_003112515.1 of Streptomyces fragilis. Lineage (GTDB taxonomy): Bacteria > Actinomycetota > Actinomycetes > Streptomycetales > Streptomycetaceae > Streptomyces > Streptomyces fragilis. The sequence goes on from NZ_BEVZ01000003.1 coordinate 413,691, forward strand.
ACCCCACCATGGACCCGGCCCGCCGCGCGTTCTACCAGTACCACGCGGCCATGATGGAGCCCTGGGACGGCCCCGCCTGCGTCACCTTCACCGACGGCACCCAGGTCGGCGCGGTCCTCGACCGCAACGGCCTGCGCCCCGGCCGCTACTGGATCACCGACGACGGCCTGGTCGTCCTCGGCTCCGAGGTCGGCGTCCTCGACATCGCCCCCGAGAAGGTCGTCCGCAAGGGCCGCCTGCAGCCCGGCCGGATGTTCCTGGTCGACACGGCCGTGGGCCGCGTCATCGAGGACGACGAGATCAAGCACGCCCTCGCCACCGAGCACCCGTACCAGCAGTGGCTGGAAGCCGCCGAGATCGAGCTCGAGGACCTCCCCGAGCGCGAGCACATCGTGCACACCCACGCCTCGGTCACCCGCCGCCAGCAGACCTTCGGCTACACCGAGGAAGAGCTGCGCGTCATCATCGCCCCGATGGCGAAGGCCGGCGCCGAGCCCATCGGCTCCATGGGCACCGACACCCCCATCGCCGCCCTCTCGCAGCGCCCGCGCCTGCTCTTCGACTACTTCACGCAGCTGTTCGCGCAGGTCACCAACCCGCCGCTGGACGCCATCCGCGAGGAGCTCGTCACCTCGCTGCGCTCCCCGCTCGGCCCGCAGGGCAACCTGCTGGAGCCCACCGCGGAGTCCTGTCGCAGCGTCGTCCTGCCCTTCCCGGTCATCGACAACGACGAGCTGGCCAAGCTCATCCACATCAACGCCGACGGCGACATGCCCGGCATGAAGGCGGCCACCCTCTCCGGCCTCTACCGGGTCTCCGGCGGCGGCGCCGCCCTCGCCGCCCGCCTCGACGAGATCTGCGCCGAGGCCGACGCCGCCATCGCCGGCGGCGCCCGCCTCATCGTGCTCTCCGACCGGCACTCCGACGCCGAACAGGCGCCGATCCCCTCGCTGCTGCTCACCGCGGCCGTCCACCACCACCTCATCCGCACCAAGCAGCGCACCCAGGTGGGCCTGCTGGTCGAGGCCGGCGACGTCCGCGAGGTCCACCACGTCGCCCTGCTCATCGGCTACGGCGCCGCCGCGGTCAACCCGTACCTGGCCATGGAGTCCGTCGAGGACCTGGTCCGAGCCGGAACGTTCCTCCCCGGCATCGAGGCCGAGCAGGCCATCCGCAACCTGATCTACGCCCTCGGCAAGGGCGTCCTGAAGGTCATGTCCAAGATGGGCATCTCCACCGTCGCCTCCTACCGCGGCGCGCAGGTCTTCGAAGCGGTCGGCCTCGACGAGGAGTTCGTCCACCGCTACTTCGACGGCACCGCCACCAAGATCGGCGGCGTCGGCATCGACGTCGTCGCCCAGGAGGTCGCCGCCCGCCACGCCAAGGCCTACCCGGTCACCGGCATCGCGCCCGCCCACCGCACGCTCGAGATCGGCGGCGAGTACCAGTGGCGCCGTGAGGGCGAGCCCCACCTGTTCGACCCGGAGACCGTCTTCCGTCTCCAGCACTCCACGAAGACCGGTCGCTACGACGTCTTCAAGAAGTACACCGACCGGGTGAACGAGCAGTCCGAGCGCCTGATGACGCTGCGCGGCCTGTTCGGCTTCGAGAGCGACCGCGCCTCCATCCCGGTGGAGGAGGTCGAGCCGGTCTCCGAGATCGTCAAGCGGTTCTCCACCGGCGCCATGTCGTACGGCTCCATCTCCAAGGAGGCGCACGAGACCCTCGCCATCGCCATGAACCAGCTGGGCGCCAAGTCCAACACCGGTGAGGGCGGCGAGGACCCGGAGCGCCTGTACGACCCGGCGCGCCGCTCCGCGATCAAGCAGGTCGCCTCCGGCCGCTTCGGCGTCACCAGCGAATACCTGGTCAACGCCGACGACATCCAGATCAAGATGGCCCAGGGCGCCAAGCCCGGCGAGGGCGGCCAGCTGCCCGGCCACAAGGTCTACCCGTGGGTCGCGAAGACCCGGCACTCGACGCCGGGCGTGGGGCTCATCTCCCCGCCGCCGCACCACGACATCTACTCCATCGAGGACCTCGCCCAGCTCATCCACGACCTGAAGAACGCCAACCCGAAGGCCCGCATCCACGTGAAGCTGGTCTCCGAGGTCGGCGTCGGCACGGTCGCGGCGGGCGTCTCCAAGGCCCACGCCGACGTCGTGCTGATCTCCGGCCACGACGGCGGCACCGGCGCCTCCCCGCTCACCTCGCTGAAGCACGCGGGCGGCCCCTGGGAGCTCGGCCTCGCCGAGACCCAGCAGACCCTGCTGCTCAACGGCCTGCGCGACCGCATCGTCGTGCAGACCGACGGCCAGCTGAAGACCGGCCGCGACGTGATCATCGCCGCGCTGCTCGGCGCCGAGGAGTTCGGCTTCGCCACCGCGCCGCTGGTCGTCTCCGGCTGCGTCATGATGCGCGTCTGCCACCTCGACACCTGCCCGGTCGGCATCGCCACCCAGAACCCCGTCCTGCGCGAGCGGTTCACCGGCAAGGCCGAGCACATCGTCAACTTCTTCACCTTCATCGCCGAAGAGGTCCGCGAACTCCTCGCCGAGCTCGGCTTCCGCTCCATCGACGAGGCCGTCGGCCACGCCGAGGTCCTCGACGTCACCCGCGCCGTCGACCACTGGAAGGCCCAGGGCCTGGACCTCGCGCCCCTCTTCCACGTGCCCGCGCTGCCCGAGGGCGCCGCCCGCCACCAGGTGATCGCCCAGGACCACGGCCTGGAGAAGGCACTCGACAACGAGCTCATCAAGCTCGCCGCCGACGCCCTCGCCGTCAACGACGCCGGCGACGTCCGGCCGGTGCGCGCCCAGGTCCCGGTCCGCAACATCAACCGGACCGTCGGCACCATGCTCGGCCACGAGGTGACCAAGAAGTTCGGCGGCGCCGGACTGCCCGACGACACCATCGACGTCACCTTCACCGGTTCCGCCGGCCAGTCCTTCGGCGCCTTCGTCCCCCGCGGCATCACGCTGCGCCTGGAGGGCGACGCCAACGACTACGTCGGCAAGGGCCTCTCCGGCGGCCGGATCGTCGTCCGCCCGGACCGCGCGGCCAACCACCTCGCCGAGGGCTCGGTCATCGCCGGCAACACGGTCGCCTACGGCGCCACCGGCGGCGAGCTGTTCCTGAGGGGCGCCACCGGCGAGCGGTTCTGCGTCCGCAACTCCGGCGCCCTGGTCGTCTCCGAGGGCGTGGGTGACCACGGCTGCGAATACATGACCGGCGGCCGGGCCGTCGTCCTCGGCCCCACCGGACGCAACTTCGCGGCCGGCATGTCCGGCGGCACCGCCTACGTCCTCGACCTGAACCTCGGGTACGTCAACGCCGGCAACCACGGAGCCGTCGAGGCCCTCGACGACACCGACCTCGCCTGGCTGCACGACGTCGTGCGCCGCCACCAGGAGGAGACCGGCTCCACCGTCGCCGAGAAGCTCCTGGCCGACTGGGACACCGCGGGCCGGCGATTCAGCAAGATCATCCCCAGTGCCTACAAGGCAGTGCTCGCCGCCAAGGACGCCGCCGAGCGAGCCGGACTCGACGAGTCCGCGATCACCGAGAAGATGATGGAGGCGGCGACCAATGGCTGATCCCAAGGGCTTTCTCAACCACGGCCGTGAGGTCGCCCGGACCCGACCGGTCGACGAGCGGCTGAAGGACTGGAACGAGGTCTACGTCCCCGGCTCCCTGCTGCCGATCGTCAGCAAGCAGGCCAGCCGCTGCATGGACTGCGGCATCCCGTTCTGCCACAACGGCTGTCCGCTCGGAAACCTGATCCCCGAGTGGAACGACTACGCCTACCGCGAGGACTGGCAGAACGCCTCCGAGCGGCTGCACGCCACCAACAACTTCCCGGAGTTCACCGGGCGGCTGTGCCCGGCGCCCTGCGAGTCGGCGTGCGTGCTCGGCATCAGCCAGCCGCCGGTGACCATCAAGAACGTCGAGGTCTCGATCATCGACCAGGCGTGGGACAACGGGGACGTCGTCCCGCAGATCCCCGAGCGCCTGTCCGGCAAGACCGTCGCCGTCATCGGCTCCGGCCCGGCCGGCCTCGCCGCCGCCCAGCAGCTCACCCGCGCCGGCCACACCGTCGCCGTCTACGAGCGCGCGGACCGCATCGGAGGCCTCCTCCGCTACGGCATCCCCGAGTTCAAGATGGAGAAGCGGCACATCAACCGCCGCATCGAGCAGATGCGCGCGGAGGGCACCAAGTTCCGCACCGGTGTGGAGATCGGCCGCGACGTGGAGGCCGAGTCGCTGCGCAAGCGGTACGACGCCGTCGTGCTCGCCGTCGGCGCCACCACCGCGCGCGACCTGCCGGTCCCCGGCCGCGAGCTCAAGGGCATCCACCAGGCGATGGAGTACCTGCCGCTCGCCAACAAGGTGCAGGAGGGCGATTACGTCGCCCCGCCGATCACCGCCGCGGGCAAGCACGTCGTCGTCATCGGCGGCGGCGACACCGGCGCGGACTGCGTCGGCACCGCCCACCGGCAGGGCGCGGCTTCCGTCACCCAGCTGGAGATCATGCCCCGCCCCAACGACGACCGGGACCCGGTCGGCCAGCCCTGGCCGACCTTCCCGATGCTCTACAAGGTGACCTCCGCGCACGAGGAGGGCGGCGAGCGGGTCTACTCCGTCTCCACCACCCACTTCGAGGGCGACGAGGACGGCAATGTCCAGTGGCTGCACCTCACCGAGGTCTCCTTCGTCGACGGCAAGCTCACCCCGAAGCCCGGCACCGAGCGGAAGATCCCCGCCCAGCTGGTCACCCTCGCCATGGGCTTCACCGGCACCGACCGCGAGAACGGCCTGGTCGACCAGCTCGGCCTGGAGCTCGACGCGCGCGGCAACATCGCCCGCGACAAGAACTTCCAGACCAACGTCCCCGGCGTGTTCGTCGCCGGCGACGCGGGCCGGGGCCAGTCGCTCATCGTGTGGGCCATCGCCGAGGGCCGCAGCGCGGCGCGCGGCGTCGACCGTCACCTCACCGGCACCAGCACCCTGCCGGCGCCGATCCTCCCCGACGACCGCGCCCTGGTCGCCTGACCCGGACCGGGCCGACCCGACCCGCCCCGCACGGGCCGGGGTCCCAGCGACCCCGGCCCCGTCGCTCCGGGTCCCGCCGACCCCGGACACCGTCACCCCGGGTCCCGCCGACCCGGACACCGCCGGCCCGGTACGCCGACCCGGGCCGTCGGTTCCGGTGATTCCGCCCCGCTCCCCGTACCCCGGGGGCGGGGCGGAGCCGTTCACGCGGGTGGGGGCGAACCCCGGTGAGGGCGGCGGACGCCGTCCCGTACCCTTCCCGGCAAGGAGCGGACCGGCCGTACGGGACGCCGGGGGAGGGGAGCAGCGGCATGCCCGCCATCAGCCTGACCAAGGTCGAACGGACCGCGCCCGCGCTGGTCGACCTGTACAAGACCGCGGGGCGCACCGTCGCCCGCCACGGGCTGGAGGACGAACGCGCCGCCGTGTACCTCGTCGTGGACCACAGCGGCTCCATGAAGCCGTACTACAAGGACGGCAGCGTCCAGGCCCTCGCCGACCGGGTGCTCTCCCTCGCCGCACACTTCGACGACGACGGCATCGTCCCCACCGTCTTCTTCTCCACCGAGGTCGACGCCGTCACCGAGATCGACCTCGCCCGCCACCGGGGCGCGATCGACCGCATCCTCGCCGGGCTCGGCCACATGGGGAAGACCAGCTACCACGCCGCCATGGACGCCGTCATCGACCACCACCTCGACAGCGGCGCCACCGCCCCCGCCCTGGTGATCTTCCAGACCGACGGCGGCCCCACCAGCCGCCCCGCCGCCGAACGCTACGTCTGCAAGGCGGCCAAGCTCCCGCTCTTCTGGCAGTTCGTGGGCTTCGGCGACCCGCACAGCAAGCAGTTCGACTTCCTGCGCAAGCTCGACGAACTCGACGTCCCCGGCAGGCGCGTCGTCGACAACGCCGGCTTCTTCCACGCCGGCCAGGACCCGCTCGCCCTGTCCGACGACGACCTCTACGAGCACCTCCTCGGCGAGTTCCCCGCCTGGCTCCGCGCCGCCCGCGCCCAGGGCATCGTGCGCTGACCGGACCTCGGCGGCGACCCCAACGGCCCTTTGTAGGCGCGGAGTTCACCGCCGGGAGATGTCGGCGCCCCGCAGTAGTGTTCGGGCCGTCGCATCTACTGTGAGGACCGAACGACATTGACCGAGCTGTCTCCCTTCCCCCTGCCCTTCTCCGCCCATCACCACTACGGGACACCCCGCACCCTGCGCGAGCTGCAGATGATGCGGTGCAGCGCCCACATACGGTCGAAGCCCCAGTGGTTCGTCAAGCGGAACGACGCGGACGTCGTCGCCCGCTGGACCCGTGAGGCGGTCGAACAGGGTCTGACCGAGGCGCAGACACGCTACGTGCTCGCCGAGCTCGCCCGGTACGCCGAGCTGCGGGACGAGCGGACCGGCATCGAGGTGTCCGCCGTGGACGGGGTCTGGCACTCGGACACCCTCGTCGAGGACGAGCTGAGGTCCAGGCTCCGTGAGGCCGTGCGGGTCCTGGAGGAGGTGCCCGAGGAGGAGAAGGACTGGCACCCGGGCTCCGACGGCCAGGTGCTGGACCTGGTGCACCCCTCGCTGTTCTGCCTCGTGCGCGACGTCAGCGGCGCACCCGAGCGGGCGTGGCAGCGGCCGGACACCGTCTGGGGCCAGAAGTACGAGTTCTCCGAGCGCTTCCAGTGGCTTCCCACGGACGTCGAGGTCGGCGACGAGGGGGAGGTCACGTTCCGCTCGTACGTCAACAACGTGCACCCGGTCGAGCACCGCGAGCTCGCCTCCGTGCTGCCCGAACTGTTCGCGCGGGTGCGCCCGCTGTTCGAGAAGGTCCTCACCGACCTGCGGGGCCCGGAGATCCTGCGGATCGAGGCCGATCCCTACACCTGGTACGACGCGTCGGAGCCGGCCCGGCCCGAGAGCGACGACCCGCAGGCCTTCGCCGCGTGGCGGGAGGCGATGGACGCCTGGTACGACAACCGCCGTCCGGACGTCCCGGACGCGCCGGAGTACGTCCCGCCGGCCGCACCCGACGAGACCGAACGGGTCGACCTGCGCGGCCGCGACCTCCAGGTCATCGTCAAGCTCGCCACCATCCACCTCACCCCCGAGAAGCCCGAGTACGCGGGAGGCTCCTGGCACGTCGAGGGGATGGAGAACGAGCGCATCGTCTCCACCTGCCTGTACTACTGGGACAGCGAGAACATCACCGAGAGCCGGCTGAGCTTCCGGACGGCGCTCGATGAGCCGGAGGACTACCAGCAGAGCGACGACGACGGCATGAACGAGGTCTACGGCCTGGAGAACCAGAGCCCGCTGAACCAGGTGCTCGGCGCCGCCCCCACCCCGGCCGGCCGCTGCCTGGCGTTCCCGAACGTCCTCCAGCACCGCGTGGCCCCGTTCGCCCTCGAGGACCCCACCCGGCCAGGGCACCGCAAGATCCTCGCGTTCTTCCTCGTCGACCCGTCGCGGCGCATCGTCTCGACGTCCGACGTGCCGCCGCAGCAGCCGTGGGCCGACACGTCCACCATGACGCTGGAGCAGGCGAAGCAGTACCGCGAGGAGCTGATGAAGGAGCGGAAGTTCTTCGTCGACGAGCACAACCAGCAGATCTACGAGCGGGAGTTCTCCCTCTGCGAGCACTGACCGGCACCGGCACCGGCACCCGGGCGGCGTGAGGAGGCCCGCGGCGGAGGGCCCCGGGGTTGCCCGGAGCCGTGCGCCTGCCCCCACACTGGTCCCATGACCCATCAGCAGGAAGCACTCACCGCCCCGCCGCCGGGCCTCCCGCGGCGGGTGTGGTGCCGCCTGTGCGGATCCGAGCTCCGGGACACGGAGTCGCGCCGCAGAGGCTTCGGACCGGAGTGCGACCCGGACCGGAGGTTCGAGCACCGCTCCCACGACGTCGACCAGGAACCCCTGCCGGGCCTGTGACCGGCCGTGCGGGACCCCCCCGCCGGACCGCCCCTGTCCACGATCCGCGGCCCGGTCGCATCGGCCGGGACGCCGGCCCGCGCAGGTTTCCGTAATCGCCCGTTCCGCGCAGGCGGCGATCGCGGCGGTCGCCGTGGCCGACCTGTTCCGCGCGACGGCCCTGCGGGAGAGCCACCTGGACCCCACTCGCGCGAACGACGTCGCGACGGCCAAGGCGTCCATGGTCATGGCCAACCTGATGCTCCTCGCGGCGGTCCTGTTCCTCACGTGGCCGGGCCGCGCGGGCGGGACGAACGGCACGGCCGGAACCCGGACGGGGACCGGGCGGCGCCGCACGAACCACCGCGGCCGGACCACACTGTGGGACCCGCCGCCCCGCGCTCGCCCCGGACGAACCCCGCCGCCTACAGTGATCGACCATGACGACCAGCAACAACGCCCCCGTCGATCCCGCCGTCCGCGAGGAGCTCGGCCGCCTGCGCGACAGCATCGACAACATCGACGCCGCCGTCGTCCACATGCTCGCCGAACGCTTCAAGTGCACCCAGCAGGTCGGCTTCCTCAAGGCCAGGCACCAGCTGCCGCCCGCCGACCCGAACCGCGAGTCCGAGCAGATCGCCCGGCTCCGGCGGCTCGCCGAGAGCGCCAAGCTCGACCCCGCCTTCGCCGAGAAGCTGCTCAACTTCATCATCGCGGAGGTCATCCGCCACCACGAGCGCATCGCCGAGCAGACGGACGACACCGGCGACGGCGACCCCGCCTGACGCCCCTCCCGCCCCCGTGCGCCCCGCCACGCCCCGCCCGCCCGGGGCAACGAGCGCATAACCCCCCTGCGCACGGAGCCCCACATCAGGCAGCATGTGCGCATGTCCGTACTGACGCGCGACGAAGCGCAGACCCGAGCAGACCTCCTCACGGTCCAGCACTACACCGTGGATCTCGACCTCACCACCGGCGAGGACACCTTCGACTCCCGGACCACCGTCCGGTTCACCGCCCGCGCCGACGCGGACACCTTCGTCGAACTCAAGCCCGCCGAACTGCGCACCGCCACGCTCGACGGACACCCGCTCGACCCGGCCGCCCTCGAGGACAACCGGCTCCCGCTCACCCTCACCGCCGGCGAGCACGAACTCGTCGTCGACGCCGCCATGCGCTACTCCCGCACCGGCGAAGGCATGCACCGCTTCACCGACCCCACCGACGGCGAGACCTACGTCTACACGCAGCTCTTCCTCGACGACGTCCAGCGCGTCTACGCCGCCTTCGACCAGCCCGACCTCAAGGCCACCTTCGACGTCACCGTCAAGGCCCCCGAAGGCTGGACCGTCCTCGCCAACAGCCGCACCACCCACGACGGCGACGGCACCTGGACCGCGGCCACCACCCCCGCCATCTCCACCTACCTGCTGGCCGTCGCCGCGGGCCCCTGGCACTCCATCCGCACCCAGCACCGCGGACTGCCCTTCGGCATCCACTGCCGCGCCAGCCTCGCCCCCCACCTCGAGACCGACGCCGACGAGATCCTCGAGGTCACCACCCGCTGCTTCGACCGCTACCACGCCAAGTTCGACGAGCCCTACCCCTTCGACTCCTACGACCAGGCGTTCGTCCCCGAGTTCAACGCCGGCGCCATGGAGAACCCCGGCCTCGTCACCTTCCGCGACGAGTTCGTCTACCGCTCCGCCGTCACCGACACCGAACGCCAGACCCGCGCCATGGTCATCGCCCACGAGATGGCCCACATGTGGTTCGGCGACCTCGTCACCCTGCGCTGGTGGGACGACATCTGGCTCAACGAGTCCTTCGCCGAGTACATGGGCTACCAGACCCTCGTCGAGGCCACCCGCTTCACCGACACCTGGACCGAGTTCGCCGTCACCCGCAAGAGCTGGGGATACGACGCCGACCAGCGGCCCTCCACCCACCCCGTCGCCCCCGAGCACGTCCCCGACACCGCCGCCGCACTCCTCAACTTCGACGGCATCTCCTACGCCAAGGGCGCCAGCGCCCTGCGCCAGCTCGTCACCTGGCTCGGCGAGAAGGACTTCCTGGCCGGCATCAACACCCACTTCGCCCGCCACAAGTTCTCCAACGCCACCCTCGCCGACTTCCTCGACTCCCTCGCCGCCCACACCGACCGCGACGTCCACGCCTGGGCCGACGCCTGGCTGCGCAGCAGCGGCGTCGACACCCTCACCGCGACCGTCGACACCGAACCCGGCCGCTGGACCCTCGCCCTCGGCCACCACGGCAGCCGCCCCCACCGCATCACCGTCGGCGTCTACGACCGCGTCCTGGGCGCCGACCGCACCCTGGTCCTGCGCGAACGCCACGAGACCGACGTCCCCGGCGAGCCCGCCCCCCACACCGGCCTGCGCCCCGCCCTCGTCGTCCCCAACGACCACGACCAGACCTACGCCAAGATCCGCCTCGACGCCGACTCCCTGGAGACCGCCCTGCGCGGCCTCTCCCAGGTCCCCGACGGCCTCACCCGCGCCGTCCTGTGGAACACCCTGCGCGACATGGTCCGCGACGGCGAACTCGACCCCTTCGACTACCTGAACACCGCGAACGCCCACCTCCCCGAGGAGACCGACCTCGCCATCGTGCAGGGCGTCCTCACCTTCGCCCGCGGCCAGATCACCGACCGCTACCTCGACCCCGCCCGCCGCGCCGAAGCCCTCGCCCTCATCGGCGAACTCTGCCGCGACCTCCTGCGCCGCACCGAGGACGGCTCCCAGCCCGGCCTGCGCCTCACCGCCGTCCGCCACCGCATCGACAGCGCCCTGCGCACCGACACCCTCAGCGCCTGGCTCGCCGACGACACCGTCCCCGGCGGCCCCGAACTCGACCCCGAACTGCGCTGGCGCATCCTCGCCCGCCTCGCCGTCCTCGGCGCCGCCGACGAGGACGCCATCACCGCCGAACTCGAACGCGACCCCAGCGCCACCGGCCAGGAAGGCGCCGCCCGCTGCCGCGCCGCGCTGCCCGACACCGAGGCCAAGAAGCGCGCCTGGGACGCCATGTTCCGCGACGACGACCTCTCCAACTACCTGTTCACCGCCACCGCCAAGGGCTTCTGGCAGCCCGAACAGGCAGACCTCACCACCGAGTACGTCACCCGCTTCTTCACCGACGCCCCGGCCGTCGCCCGCCGCAGGGGACCCGCCATCGCCGAGGCCGCCGGCCACTGGGCCTTCCCCGCCCACGCCGTCGACCAGGACACCCTGCGCCGCGGCCAGGACACCCTCGACGGCGACGACGTCACCCCCGCGCTGCGCCGCAAGCTCACCGACCAGCTCGACGACCTCGCCCGCGCCCTGCGGGTCCGCGAGGCCCGCTGACCCGGCGCCCTCCCGGCCCAGGAGGGGACGCGGGCCACCCGCCCGCGTCCCCCCACCCCCCGCAGTCGTTAGAACTCCGGACCCCCCACGGAGGACGACGACCCATGACACGCCCGGCACCGGACGACACCGCCCCCGAGCTCCCGGCTCCGCCCGAACAGGCAGGCCCCCCACCCCGCGATCTGGTCGGCATCGGCATCGGCCCCGCCAACCTCTCCCTCGCCGCCCTCGCCCAGCCCCTCAGCCAGCTCGACACCGTCTTCTACGAGCGCCGCCCCGGCTTCGACTGGCACGCCGGCCTCCTCATCGAGGGCACCACGCTCCAGGTCCCCTTCCTCGCCGACCTGGTCACCCTCGTCGACCCCGCCAGCCCCTGGAGCTTCCTCAACCACCTCAAGGCCAAGGACCGTCTCTTCCCCTTCTACTTCGCCGAACGCCGGCACATCCACCGCGCCGAGTACGACGCCTACTGCCGCTGGGTCAGCGAACACCTCCCCGGCCTCCACTTCCACCACCGCGTCGACACCATCCGCTGGAACCCCCGCCGCGCCCTCTTCGAGGTCGACCACACCCGACTCGACCCCCACGGCCGGCCCCACGGCCGCCACCGCACCCCGGCCCGGCACATCGCCCTCGGCATCGGCACCGAACCCCACGTCCCCGAACCGCTGCGGCCCCTCACCGACGACGCCGGCACCCCCGTCGTCCACTCCGGCGACTACCTCCAGCACCGCGACACCCTGCTCGCCGCCCGCCACGTCACCGTCATCGGCACCGGACAGTCCGGCGCCGAGGTCTTCCTCGACCTGCTCCGTCACCGCCCCGCCGGCCGGGAGAACATCCACTGGCTCGGCCGCACCCCCGCCTTCGCCCCCATGGAGTACTCCAAACTCGGGCTCGAACACTTCACCCCGGACTACACCCGCTACTTCCACCGGCTCGACGAACCCGTCCGCGACCGGCTCGTCGCCGGACAGTGGCAGCTCCACAAGGGCATCGACACCGACACCATCGCCGCCATCCACGACGAGCTCTACCGCCGCACCCTCGACGGCGGCCGCCCCGACACCCACCTCACCCCCGCCGTCCACGTCCACACCGCACAACGCACCCACAACGGCACCGTCCGCCTCGGCCTCGAACACACCCAGCAGCACACCCGCGCCACCCTGGAAACCGACGCCGTCGTCCTCGCCACCGGCTACCGCCAGCGGCCCCTGGACCCCCTCATCACCGGCCTCGCCCCCCACCTCCACCGCGACGACGCAGGCCGCCCCCAGATCGACGAGCACTACCGGCTGCGCCTGGACGACACCATCACCGGCCACGTCTACGTCCAGAACGCCGAACTCCACACCCACGGCGTCGGCGCACCCGACCTCGGCCTCGTCGCCTGGCGCAGCGCCACCATCCTCAACACCCTCACCGGCAAGGAGGTCTACCGGCTGCCCCGCCGCACCGCCTTCACCACCTTCGGACTGTGCTGACGGCACCCCGGGGCGCACCCCAGGAGCCCCGGCGCGCGCAACGCCGACGGCCCCGGCGCGCGCAACGCCGACGGCGCCGGCGGGCAACCCGCCGACGCCGCCGATCCGGCCGCCGAAGAAACCGGCCGAAGAACTACAAGACCGGAACGCCGTCCCGCGTCAGACGCCAGTCCACCGACGCGAAGTCCTTCGGGTCCAGCACACCCTTCGCCGTCACCCACTCCGCGATCCGCGTCCGGATCTCCGTCGACTCCGCCCACACCTCGGGCGCCGACGCCACGTGCGGGTACGCGCTGCCACCGTTCGCCCGGTAGTTGTTCACCGCCAGCACGAACTTCTTGTCCGCCGGCACCGGAGCACCCTCGAACGTCAGGTTCCTGATCCGCGAACCCGCCGGCTGCGCGACGTCGATGTCGTACCGCACACCCGACACGTAGTCGTACGCGTAGTCCGGACGGTTCCCCGCGTTCGTCAGCGCGTTCACGTCCACCGGCGCGCCCGGGGCGAGCTGCGCGTAGTACTGCGCCGAGAACTCCAGGTAGTCCTTCAGCTGCGCGCCCGTCAGCACCTTCGCCACCAGCGTGTTGTCGTACACGTACAGGCTCGACAGGTCCCGGATCGTCACCTCGCCCGCCGGGATCTGAGACGTCCGCGAGAACGGCGACGCCTGCGCCACCACCGGCAGCGAGGCGTACTCGGTGCCGGCCAGCGCGGCCTTCACGACGTCCTCCTGCACCTTCGCGATCAGGTCGATGATCGGCTCGTCCTTGTAACGCGCCTCCACCGTCGTCAGCGTCACCTCGGCCGTGCCGACCACCTGGTTGACGTACTCGACGACCGCGTCGTGCTGCTCCCGCAGCAGCGCCACGATCTCCGGATCCTCCACCGCGTCCTTGGAGTTGCGCAGCGACGCCTTCACCGACTCGACCGACCAGCGGCCCTTGTCGAGGACCAGCTCGATGTCGAACAGCGACAGCCGCTCACCCCACATCAGCGGCTCGGACAGGACGACCTCCTTGCCCGATTTCTCGTTCACCACCCGCAGCTCGGCGATCTCCTTGTGGGCGTGACCCACCAGGATCGCGTCGATGCCCGGCACCAGCCGCGCCACGTTCGCCGCGGAGTTCTCCACGTAGGGGAGCTGGTCGCTCCACGAGGACGTGCCCGAGGTGCCCGAGTGCGCCGAGACGATCACCACGTCCGCGCCCATCGCCCGCAGCTTCGGAACCCACAGCGCGGCCTGCTCCTCCAGACCCGGGAACTTCAGCTTGCCCTGCACGTACGCCTTGTCCCAGATCGCGATGCCCGGGTTCGTCAGACCCAGGACCGCCACCTTCACCGGACGCGCCGAACCCGGGACGTGGAACGACTTGAGGAAGTACGGGGGGAACGCCGGCTTCAGCGTCGTCGCGTCCACCGCGTTGGCGCCCAGCAGCGGGAAGTCGCACTGCGACTCGAACTTCCGCAGCAGCTCGATGCCGTAGTTGAACTCGTGGTTGCCCAGCGCGACCGCGTCGTAGCCGATCCTGTTCATCGCCCGCGCCATCGGGTGCACCGGACCGCCCGCGGCGGTGATCGGGTCCACCTTGGCGTAGTAGTACGTCAGCGGGGTGCCCTGGATGGTGTCACCGGCGTCGATCAGCATCGTCCGCCCGGCGCCCTTCTCCGCACGCACCTCCTTCACCAGGGACGAGATGCGCGCCAGACCCAGCGCGTTGCCCGCGGCGTCCTGGTACTGGGCGTCCCTGTAGTAGTCCCAGTTGAAGACGTTGCCGTGCAGGTCGGTGGACCCCATCACCGTCAGGGAGAAACGCTTCCCCGGACGGCCCGCGGCCTCCGCGGCGGCCACCGGCGCCGCCTGAGCGGCCGGAGCTCCCATCACACCTCCCGCCAGCGCCACACCCGCACCCGTCACGGCGGACCTCTTCAGAAACTTCCGGCGATCCAACGCCATGCTCCCGCACCTTCCCGACGACACTTCCGGACAACAACGCCAACGCTCAATGCCAACGCGCGTAGATTCTTCACCACGGGCCCCCGCCACCGACAGATCCGCCAGGTTGCGATCCGGTAAGCGACCAGCCGAAACGCCGCGACCCGGACCCGCGCCTGGCACCGTGACCGCATGAGCGCCGAACCCGCCACCGAGCCCGCCACCGAGCCCGCCACCGAGCCCGCCACCGAGCCCGCCACCGAGCCCGCCACCGGCCCGACCGAGGACCCCGCCGCCGAGCCCGTCCCCGGCCCGACCGGGGGCGCCGCCACCGGTCCCGCCACCGAGCACCCCCGCGTCGCCGTGCGCGGTGAGGCGCACCTGGAGGTCGACCCCGAGATCGCCCGCATCACCCTCACCATCACCGCCCGCGGGGCCGACCGCCGCGACGCCGTCGGCAACCTCACCCGACGCAACAACACCGCCCTCGAACTCCTCAAGACCTACGGCGACGCCGTCGCCCACACCGAGACCGGCGCCCTGTCCATCGCCCCCGAGACCGCCCAGCGCGGCCGCGGCGAACGCATCCGTGCCTACAACGGCCGCGTCACCCTCACCGCCGAGATCACCGACTTCACCGTCCTCGGCGAACTCACCACCCGCCTCGCCGACCTCGACCACACCAGCGTCCACGGCCCCCACTGGTCCCTGCGCCCCGACTCGCCCGCCCACCGCCGCGCCCGCCAGGAAGCCGTCCGCCAGGCCGTCGTCCGCGCCCGCGAATACGCCGAGGCGCTCGGCACCACCCTCACCGGCGTCGTCGACATCGCCGACATCGGAGCCGACACCGCCGTCGCCTCCCCCATCGGCAGGCCCGGCTTCGGCGGACCGCCCGCCGCCCCCGGGGCCACCAGGGGAGCCGCCGCCGAGCCCGCCCTCGAACCCCGGCGCCAGCACGTCCGCGCGAGTGTCAACGCCCGGTTCACCATGGCCCCGCCGACGCTCTGAACGGGACCTCATATCGAACCCTCATTCACCTCAACGACAGTTCCCGTGCAGGTTGTTGAAGAGACCGCCAACACGAACGGCCTACCCGCCGGTAAGCCCTAGGGTCGAACCATGCGCCGAGCAAAAATCGTCTGCACCCTGGGGCCCGCCACCCACGCCTACGACCGCGTCAAGGCACTCGTCGACGCCGGCATGGACGTGGCCCGCTTCAACCTCAGCCACGGCAGCCACGCCGAACACGAGGAGCGCTACCACCGCGTGCGCCAGGCCGCCGACGACACCGGCCGCAGCGTCGGCACCCTCGCCGACCTCCAGGGACCCAAGATCCGCCTCGGCAGCTTCCGCGAGGGCCCCGTGCTGCTCGAGCGGGGCGACGCCTTCACCATCAGCGTCGAACCCGGCGCCGAGGGCGACCGCCACCGCTGCGGCACCACCTACCACGGCCTCGCCAACGACGTCGCCGTCGGCGAACGCGTCCTCGTCGACGACGGCAAGGTCACCCTCGAGGTCAGCCGCATCGAAGGCCCCCTCATCCACACCGTCGTCGTCGAAGGGGGCATGGTCTCCGACCACAAGGGCCTCAACCTCCCCGGCGTCGCCGTCTCCGTCCCCGCCCTCTCCGACAAGGACGAGGCCGACCTGCGCTGGGCGCTGCGCACCGGCTTCGACGTCATCGCCCTCTCCTTCGTGCGCAGCGCGCTCGACGTCAAGGACGTCCACCGGATCATGGAGGAGGAGGGCCGCCGGCTCCCCGTCATCGCCAAGATCGAGAAGCCGCAGGCGGTCGAGAACATCGAGGAGATCGTCGCCGCCTTCGACGGCATCATGGTCGCGCGCGGCGACCTCGGCGTCGAACTCCCCCTGGAACAGGTGCCGATCGTGCAGAAGCGGGCCATCAAGCTCGCCAAGCGCAACGCCAAGCCGGTCATCGTCGCCACCCAGATGCTCGACTCGATGGTCGACAACTCCCGGCCCACCCGCGCCGAGGCCTCCGACGTCGCCAACGCCGTCATCGACGGCACGGACGCGGTCATGCTGAGCGGCGAGACCAGCGTCGGCAAGTACCCCGTGGAGACGGTGCGGACCATGGCGCGCATCGTCGAGGCGGCGGAGGAGGACATCCTCGCCAAGGGGCTGCCCCCGCTGACCGAGCGGAACAAGCCGCGCACCCAGGGCGGGGCGGTGGCCCGCGCGGCCGCGGAGATGGGCGACTTCCTCGGCGCCAAGTTCCTCGTCGCCTTCACCCAGTCCGGCGACACCGTGCGCCGGCTCGCGCGCTACCGGTCCCCGATCCCGGTCCTCGCCTTCACCCCCGAACCGGCCACCCGCTCCCAGCTCAGCCTCACCTGGGGCGTGGAGACGTTCCTCGGGCCGCACGTCGACTCCACCGACGCGATGGTCGACCAGGTCGACGAGCTGCTCCTGAAGTACGGGCGCTGCGCCAAGGGCGACATCGTGGTCATCACGGCGGGCTCCCCGCCGGGGGTCTCGGGCACGACCAACCTGGTGCGGGTCCACCACATCGGGGTGGACTGAGTCCTCAGTACTTGGGACCGACGTGGGCGTCCATCAGCGCGACGGACTCCTTGCGGGCGACGGAGATGTTGAAGGGGTTGCCCGCACGCGCGGTGATCTTCCACTCGACGCCGACCAAGTCGAGTGCATCGCAGCACACTTGGCGGATGTCGTCCGACTTGTTGGTGAAGAAGTACCGCGGATACTCGTAGCGCTTGGGCTCGCCGCCCACCACACGTGTGGTCCAGTTGGTGACGCGGCACCCGTCGGAGTGGATCAGGCCCCGGATGAACTCCCACGGGTGCGCACGCACGATGTCCTCCTGCCAGGGCTCCAGCACGATGTGGCGGTCGTGCTTCTTCCCCGGACCGTGTTGAGGGAACAGACAGACCCAGTGCTTGCTGCTGGACTTCACTTCCACGCAACCTGGCTTCATGCGCTGCGAGACGCTGGGCTCGGACATGACCCGGCGCATGCTCCGTTCCGCTTCAGCGATGAGGCCGGTCTGGGTGGCGTTGCAGTAGATCGAGAGGTGATGCTGCTTGCGCTTGGAGACGATGTGTCCGTCGCCGAGGTACAGACCGAGCAGGTGGGAGTACGCCTGCTGATCGGGCTGCCGTCCGGTGCATCGAGGGCAATCGGTGGGCTTAACGAAGACCTCGCCGTGTGCCCGCCGGTCCTCGCTGCGCCACCAGCCCACCGTTCCGCGCGGGATGTTGAAGCGTTCCGCAACGACACGATTGGGCACGCCACGGCGCATGAGTGCCACTGCCTCGGCCCGGATGGAAGGGCTGCGCTGTTCCATGACGCAACTCTGCGTAACTGCAAGCGGCACCACGCAGCAAAAAGCGGACGTTCGCTCGAAAAGGGAACGTCCGACTGAAAGGTCAATATTCGAATCGAAGGAAAAGTACCCCGGGTGGGATTCGAACCCACGCTGTCGGTGGTTTGAGCACCGTGTCTCTACCGCTGGACTACCGGGGCTTACCTAAAGAATCCAGGTATGCGGTGACCCGCTGTGCCTTTACCTTACCGCAGCTAGGTAAGGTCTTGTCAGCAGTACCCTGCCTGATGCCCGAGGAGCCAGCGTGAGCGCGCCCGAGTCCCCCCAGCCCGTCGAAGACGACGACAAGTCTCACGTCCCGCCGCAGACCACCCGTGTGGTGATCGCCGAGGACGAGGCCCTGATCCGGCTGGATCTCAAGGAGATGCTGGAGGAGGAGGGCTACACGGTCGTCGGTGAGGCCGGGGACGGCGAGCGGGCCGTGGAGCTGGCGCGGGAGCACCGGCCGGACCTGGTGATCCTGGACGTGAAGATGCCCAAGCTGGACGGCATCTCCGCCGCGGAGAAGATCGCGGAGGAGTCGATCGCCCCGGTGCTGATGCTGACCGCGTTCTCGCAGCGCGAACTGGTGGAGCGGGCCCGGGACGCCGGTGCGATGGCGTACCTGGTGAAGCCGTTCTCCAAGAGCGACGTCGTGCCGGCGATCGAGATGGCGGTGTCCCGCTTCACGGAGATGAAGGAGCTGGAGAAGGAGATCGCCGATCTCTCCCAGCGGCTGGAGACCCGCAAGCTGGTGGACCGGGCGAAGTCGATCCTGCAGACGGAGTACGGGCTGAGCGAACCGGCCGCGTTCCGGTGGATCCAGAAGACGTCGATGGACCGCCGGATGTCCATGCAGCAGGTCGCGGAGGCCGTCATCGCGGACTCCGAGGAGAAGAAGGCCGGCCGCGGCTGAGCGCGGGCGGCGCGCGAGGAGCAACGGGCGAGGCCCGTACCCCGATTGCCGGGGTACGGGCCTCGTCGCGTGGCGGGAAGGTCAGTCCTCGCCGAGGTAGGCCTTGCGGACGGACTCGTCGTGGAGGAGGTCCTGGCCGCTGCCGGTGAGGGTGATCTTGCCGACCTCCATCACGTAGCCCTGGTCGGCGAGGGAGAGCGCCGCCTGGGCGTTCTGCTCGACGAGCAGGATGGTGGTGCCCTGGGACTTGAGCTCGGTGATGGTCGCCATGATCTTCTGCATCATGATCGGCGAGAGACCCATGGACGGCTCGTCGAGCATGAGCAGCTTGGGCTGCGACATCAGCGCGCGGCCCATGGCGAGCATCTGCTGCTCGCCGCCGGAGAGGGTCCCGGCGGCTTGCCTGCGGCGTTCCCCGAGGATGGGGAAGAGGTCGTAGGCGCGCTGGATGTCCTTGGCGATGCCGGCCTTGTCGTCGCGGAGGTAGGCGCCGAGCCGCAGGTTGTCCTCGATGGACATGCGGGGGAAGATGTGGCGCCCTTCGGGCGAGTGGGCGAGGCCGAGGCTGACGACCTTGTGCGCGGGGACCTTGCTGAGGTCCTTGCCCTCGAAGCGGATGCTGCCGCCGCTGGGCTTGAGGAGGCCCGACAGGGTGCGCAGGGTGGTGGTCTTGCCGGCGCCGTTGGTGCCGATGAGGGTGACGACCTGGCCGGCGTCGACCTTGAAGCTGATGCCCTTGACGGCTTCGATCTTGCCGTAGGCGACGCGGAGGTCCTCGACCTCGAGGAGTGCGGTCATCGGTCGTTCTCCTTGCCATCTCCGGCGTCGCCCCGATCCGCGCCGTCGGCCACGGGGGC
Source organism: Streptomyces fragilis (assembly GCF_003112515.1). Lineage (GTDB taxonomy): Bacteria > Actinomycetota > Actinomycetes > Streptomycetales > Streptomycetaceae > Streptomyces > Streptomyces fragilis. The sequence goes on from NZ_BEVZ01000003.1 coordinate 433,556, forward strand.
CTCGGGGGCGGGTGCGGGGGCGGCGCTGTCGGCGGCGGTGGTGTCTTCGTAGGGTTCGCCGAGGTAGGCCGCGATGACGCGTTCGTCGCGCTGGACGACTTCGGCGGGGCCTTCGACGATCTTCTCGCCCTGGACGAGCACGGCGACGCGGTCGCAGAGGTTCATGATGAACCGGATGTCGTGCTCGATCACGACGATGGCGATGCCCCGGTCGCGGATGGCGAAGACGAGTTCCTCGGTGGCCCGGGTCTCGGCGGGGTTCATGCCGGCGGTGGGCTCGTCGAGGAGGAGGAGGCCGGGCTCGCTGGCGAGGGCGCGGGCGATCTCGAGCTTGCGCTGCTCGCCGTAGGGCAGGTTGCGGGCGAGGTGGTCGGCCTTGTGGTCGAGGCCGACGAACTCGAGGAGTTCCATGGCCTTCTCGCGGGACTCCTGCTCGGCCCTCTTGAAGCCGGGCAGGCGCAGGAGGGCCGACCAGAGGCCTTCCTTGGTCCGGGTGTGGCGGCCGACGAGGACGTTCTCCAGGACGGTCATGTTGGCGAAGAGCCGGATGTTCTGGAAGGTCCGCGCGATGCCGGCCTGGGTGACCAGGTGGGGCTTGGGCGGGAGGACGGTGTCCTTGTACCGGACCGTGCCGCTGGTGGGGACGTAGAGGCCGGTCAGGCAGTTGAAGAAGGTGGTCTTGCCCGCGCCGTTGGGTCCGATGAGTCCGACGATCTCGCCGCCGTTGACGGTGAGGTTGACGTCGCGGACGGCGGTGAGGCCGCCGAACTTCATGGTGACGCCGGTGACGTCGAGGACCTTGGTCGTGGTCGCTGCGGTGGTGCTGGTGGTGGTCATGGCGGTCACGCCCCTGCCTTGGCGACGCCGGTGGCGCCCTCGGGAAGCGTCGCGTCGTCCGGTACGTCGGTCTGTCCGGTCTCGTGGAACTCCAGCTGCTTGCGGCGGTCGGCGACCAGGCCTTCGGGGCGGAAGCGCATGAGGAGCATAAGCGCGATGCCGAAGAGGAGCAGCTGCCATTCCGCCATGAACTGGAGTTTGGCCGGGATGAGGTAGAGCAGCGCGGCGCCGATGAGGGGGCCGCTGATGGTGCCCATGCCGCCGAGGATGACGGCGGCGAGCAGGAAGGCCGAGTTGGGCGGCACGGAGCCGGCGAACTGGTACTGCTCGGGCGTGATGCTGTACGAGACGTGGGCCTGGACCGAGCCGGCGAGGCCGGCGAGGCCGGCGCCGAGGGCGAAGGCGAGCAGCTTGAGCCGGAAGCCGTTGATGCCCATGGCGGTGGCGGCGGTCTCGTCCTCGCGGATGGCGACCCAGGCGCGGCCGATGCGGGATTCCGCGGAACGGCGGAAGACCATCACGACCACGGCCGTGAACAGGAGCATCAGCAGGTAGTAGTTGCCGGGGCGGGTCAGCTGGAAGCCGAGGACGTCGTGCGGCAGCCCGAAGTTGAACCCGAAGAGTTCGAGGTCGGGGATGTTGGGGATGCCGTTGGAGCCGTTGGTGACGTCGGGTCCGCTGGTGCCGTTGAGGCTGTTGACGGTGATGCGGAAGATCTCACCGAAGCCGAGGGTGACGATGGCGAGGTAGTCGCCGCGCAGCCGCAGGGTGGGGGCGCCGATGAGGACGCCGAAGACGAGGGACGCGGCGACGCCGGTGAGGACGGCGGCCCAGAAGGGGAAGTGGACGCCGATGGTCGACTGCGGGGAGCCGGAGACCAGGGCGGCGGCGTAGGCGCCGACGCCGAGGAAGGCGACGTAGCCGAGGTCGAGGAGGCCGGCGAGGCCGACGACGACGTTGAGGCCCAGGGCGACCGTGGCGAAGATCAGGATGTTGGCGCCGATGAGCGCGAACTGGTCGTTGGTCTGGGTGAAGGGGAAGCAGATGGCCGCGGCGAAGGCCGCGGTGAGGGTGACGTTGCGGTGCTTGGCGGTGAGTGCCGAGAGCCGCTTGAGGAGTCCGGCGCGCAGGACGGCGGCGAAGCCGAAGGCGGCGAGGACGACGAACCCGATGAAGAGTTCGGAGTACTCGGTGGCGATGCCGTAGGCGAAGATCCACAGGCCGATGCCGAAGGCGGCGGTGATGATCAGGATCTCGGCCCAGGCGGGGAGGTCCTTGGCGCGGGCCGGGTCGGGCGCGGAGAACGCGTTGCGGAACCTGCCCCAGGCATCGGTGTCGTCGTCGTGGGGCTGGTCGGCGGGGAGGGCGAGGGCGCCGATGACGGCGAGGAGGGCGCCGCCGCCGGCGATCCAGCCGCCGAGCTCGAGGTTGACGAGGCCGCCGAGTTCGTAGCTGATGGCGCCGATGGCGTAGCCGGTGACGCCGAACACGCCGAGGGCGGCGAGGCGGACGGGGCTGTTGGTGCCGCCGGGGGTGAGCCAGGCCAGGCCGCGGATGCGTCCCCCACTTCCGGCTTCGCTCGAGCGGGGGGAGCCCCATCCGGAGAGCGTGAACAGCAGGGTGAGGACGGCGCCGACGAGGGTGAGGACCTGGAGGCCGCCGGGGTAGCCGGTGACGGTGAGGTCGCCGGGGAACGCGCTGGTCCACGTCCAGGGGAGGAAGGTGCCGGCGAGGGCCAGGACGGCGCCGGTGAGGGTGACGACGCGTGCCGTGGAGGCCGGGAGGGGGATGAGCGGGCTGGTGTTGTTGCTGGTCATCGGTATCACGCCCTGTCCGCGACGCGTTCGCCGAGCAGGCCTTGGGGCCGGACGAGGAGGACGATGATGAGGAGGGCGAAGGCCCACACGTCCTTCCAGCCGCCGCCTCCGAAGAGTTCCATGCCGGGGATTTCGCTGATGTAGCCGGTGGCGAGGGACTCGGCGACGCCGAGGACGACGCCTCCGAGCATGGCCCCGTAGATGTTGCCGATGCCGCCGAGCACGGCGGCGGTGAACGCCTTGAGGCCCATGATGAAGCCCATGCGGAAGCCGATCTGGCCGTTCTTGAGCCCGTAGGCGACGGCGGCGACGGCGGCGAACGCGGCACCGATGGCGAAGGCCATGACGATGATGCGGTCGGTGTTGATGCCCATCAGCTTGGCGGTGTCGGGGTCCTGGGAGGTGGCCTGCATGCCCCGGCCGGTGCGCGTCTTGTTGACGAAGAACCCGAGGGCGATCATGCACAGCGGGGCGGCGATCAGGACGAACAGGTCACCGCGCTGGATGTGGGCGCCGAGGATGGTGAGGGCGTCGCCTTCGAAGCGGGGGAAGGGGACGTCCTTCTTCGCGTCGGGGTAGCCCATCCAGACGAGCTGCTGCAGTGCGATGGAGAGGCCGATGGCGGTGATGAGGGGCGCCAGTCGGGGTGCGGTGCGCAGGGGGCGGTAGGCGAACCGTTCCGCCGCCACGGCGACGAGAACGGACACGAGCACGCCGCCGAGGATCATCAGGGGGATGGCCGTGATCAGGCCGAGGCTGCTGGGGAGGGCCGTGTAGACGGTGAGCGCCCCGAAGCCTCCGACCATGAATATCTCGCCGTGGGCGAAGTTGATGAGCTGGACGATGCCATAGACCATCGTGTAGCCGATCGCGATGAGTCCGTACATCGCGCCGAGGATGAGTCCATTGGCCAGCTGTTGCGGCAGTTCGTGCACCGCAGGGCCTCCGTTGGGTGGTTCGGATATGGCGCCGCGCGGGAGCGCTGGTGGGCGCGCCCGCGCGGCCTAGGTCAATGCGTGGTGCCGGCCTGCTCGGCCCGCGTGGGTCAGTCGAGCTCGGGAGCTCCGCTGAACTCGGCGGCCCAGGCGCCGCTCTTGACCTTGTAGGCGGTCATCGTCTTGTTGGTGGTGTCACCGAACTCGTCGAAGGAGATCGGGCCGGTGACGCCGTCGAACTTGATCTTGCTCATGGCGTCCAGGACGGCCTTGCGGCTGTCGTCGGGGAGCTTGCCGTCGTTGCCCTCGACGGCCAGCTTGACGGCCTCGATGATGGCCCAGGTGGCGTCGTAGGTGAGGCCGCCGTAGGCCTCGTAGGCGTCCTCGTAGCCCTCGGCCTCGTAGTTGGCGAGGAACTCCTTGGCGGAGTCGAGCTTCTCGACCGGCTCGCCGACGGAGGTGGCGAGGTCGCCCTCGGCCTTCTTGTTCAGCTTCGGGTACTCGCCGGAGTAGATGCCGTCGCCGCCCATGAGCGGGATGTCCTGGCCGCTGTCCTTGAGCGCCTGGCTCAGGGGAGCGGCGGCCGGGTACTCGCCGCCGTAGTAAAGGGCGTCGGCGCCGGTCTTCTTGATCTTGGTGACGACGGCGTTGAAGTCGCGGTCGTCGGGGTTGATGTGGTCCGAGCCGACGATCTTGCCGCCGAGCTTGGTGTAGTTCGCCTTGAAGGAGGCGGCGAGACCGGCGCCGTAGGTCTTCTGGTCGTCGATCAGGTACGCCTTCTTGAGGCCCGCCTCCTTGTACAGGTACTCGGCGGCGAACGCGCCCTGGACCTCGTCGGTGGTGGCGGTGCGGAAGAAGGTCTTGAACGGGCGGACCGAGTTGCCGGTCTTCCAGCCGTCGCCCTGGGTGAGCTCGGTGCCGGTGTTGGCCGGGGAGACCTGGGTCAGGCCGGCGTCGTTGAACGGCTTCTGCATCTGCTGCGAGACGCTGGAGTTCAGCGGGCCGACGACGCCGACGACGGTCTTGTCGCTGATGAACTTCTGCGCGTTCTGCGCACCCACGCCGGGCTGGGCCTGGTCGTCGAGGGGCTGGACCTCGAAGGTGACGCCTTCGACGAACTTCTTCTTGTTGGCGATCTTCGCGGCGAGGTCGGCGGAGTTCTTCATGCCGAGGCCCAGCGCGGAGAGGTCGCCGCTGAGCGGGGCGTCGAGGCCGATGACGACCTTGACGTCGCCGCCGGAGTCGCCGCCCTTGGCGCCTTCGTCGCGCGATCCGCAGGCGGTGAGGGTGAGTGCTCCCGCCGCCAGCGCGGCGGTCAGTGCGAGGAGACGTTGACGCACGTTGTGTCCTTTCCCTGGCACGGCCGTTCCGGTCCGGAGCGCGGCCGAGTCGAGGCGCTGGGCGGATTTGCTGTTCCCACGGCGCGGTGACTGGCCGTGACTCTAGGCGGGAGGTGGTTATAGGGAGGAGTGCCTGACCAATGCTGTGACGCTCTTGTTATGACACGAGGTAATGCAGAGCGGTTAGGAGTGGGTGGAAGAGGTTAATTCCGGCGGATTCAGCCGGTCCACATGTTGAGAAATCGCAGACCGGAGCCGTTCGGTGTTCAGGTGTCTTTTCGTTTTGACTCATTACCTGACATCGTTGTCGCCCCGATGGTCCGGGATAGATGAATGCGCCATGCATTCTTTTTGCGAAAGTCACGCTGCGTTACTTTCGGAAAGCGCGAAGGGCGCCCGGCCGTATACGGCCGGGCGCCCTTGTGCGTCGTGCGTCGCTCTCGCGCGTCGTGCTTCGCGCGGTGGGGAGGCGAGGGTGGTGGGATCAGGCGTCACGCAGGAGGCAGGTGAGGCGGGCGCTGCAGACCCGGCGGTCCTGCTCGTCGCTGATCACGATCTCGTAGGTGGCCGTGGAGCGGCCGCGGTGCACGGGGGTGGCGACGCCGGTGACGAAACCGGACTGGAGGCCGCGGTGGTGCGTGCAGTTGAGGTCGACGCCGACGGCGATCTTGGCCGGGCCGCCGTGCAGCATCGAGCCGACCGAGCCGAGGGTCTCCGCGAGGACGGCGGAGGCGCCGCCGTGCAGCAGGCCGTAGGGTTGCGTGTTGCCCTCGACCGGCATGGTGCCGACGACGCGCTCGGCGGAGGCCTCCAGGATGTCGATACCCATGCGGTTGCCGAGGGCCCCGGCGGAGAAGAGGGCGGGCAGGTCGACGCCGAGGCTGGCGTACTCCTCCAGGACTTCCTGCGGAAACTTCACGGTGTTCTGCTCGCCCATGGGCCGGCTCCATTTCGTTCGGGGAGACCTCGTGCGGTGGTGCCGCCGGGGCCGGCGCCTGGGGTGGGCGACGCCGGACGGCAGCGCCTGAGCAAACGCTCAGTCGATTCGGGATTGTTCCAGACGGATCACCACCGACTTGCTGGCCGGGGTGTTGCTGACATCCGCGGTGGAATCCAGCGGTACGAGGACATTTGTCTCCGGATAGTAGGCGGCGGCGCAGCGCCGCGCCGTGGGGTAGTGCACCAGCCGGAATCCGGGAGCCCGGCGCTCAACGCCGTCGCTCCACTCGGAGACCAGGTCGACGTAGGAGCCGTCGGTGATGCCGAGCGCGGCGGCGTCCTCGGGATGCACCAGGACGACCCGGCGGCCGCCGTGGATGCCGCGGTAGCGGTCGTCGAGGCCGTAGATCGTGGTGTTGTACTGGTCGTGGGAGCGCAGGGTCTGCAGCAGCAGGCGGCCCTCGGGGATCTCGGGGAACTCCACCGGCGCGGCGGTGAAGTTGGCCTTGCCGGTGGCGGTGGGGAAGCGGCGCTCGTCGCGCGGGGCGTGCGGGAGGGTGAACCCGCCGGGGCGCGCGACGCGGGCGTTGAAGTCCTCGAAGCCGGGCACCACGCGTGAGACGCGGTCGCGGACGGCGGCGTAGTCCTGCTCGAACTCCTCCCAGGGGGTGGCGCTCGCGGGGCCGAGGACCCGGCGGGCGAGGCGGCAGACGATGGCGGGCTCGGAGAGCAGGTGAGGGCTCGCCGGCTCGAGGCGGCCGCGGGAGGCGTGCACCATGCCCATGGAGTCCTCGACGGTGACGAACTGCTCGCCGCTCGCCTGCACGTCCCGCTCGGTGCGGCCGAGGGTGGGCAGGATCAGGGCGCGGGCGCCGGTGACGGCGTGCGAGCGGTTCAGCTTCGTGGAGACGTGGACGGTGAGACGGGCGCGCCGCATCGCCTTCTCGGTCACGTCGGTGTCGGGGGTGGCGGCGACGAAGTTCCCGCCCATGGCGAAGAAGACCTTGGCGGCTCCGTCGCGCATCGCGCGGATGGCGTTGACGACGTCGAGGCCGTGGTGGCGGGGCGGGGCGAAGCCGAACTCGCGCTCCAGGGCGTCGAGGAAGGCGGGGGCGGGCCGCTCGAAGATGCCCATGGTGCGGTCGCCCTGGACGTTGGAGTGCCCGCGCACGGGGCAGACTCCGGCGCCCGGCCGGCCGATGTTGCCGCGCAGCAGGAGGAAGTTGACGATCTCGCGGATGGTGGGCACGGAGTGCTTGTGCTGGGTCAGGCCCATGGCCCAGCAGACGACGGTGCGTTCGGAGGCGAGGACCATGTCCAGGGCCTGCTGGATCTCCTCGCGGGTCAGCCCGGTGGCGGCGAGGGTCCGCTCCCAGTCGGCGGCGCGGGCCGCCTCGGCGAACTCCTCGTAGCCGTGGGTGTGTTCGCGGACGAAGTCCTCGTCGACGGCGCCCTCGGTCTCCAGGACGAGCTTGTTGAGGAGGCGGAAGAGGGCCTGGTCGCCGCCGATGCGGATCTGCAGGAACAGGTCGGTGAGGGCGGTGCCGGTGGTGAGTCCCTTGGGCGTCTGCGGGTTCTTGAACCGCTCGAGCCCCGCCTCGGGCAGCGGGTTGACGCTGATGATCCGGGCGCCGGCGGCCTTCGCCTTCTCCAGGGCGGTGAGCATGCGCGGGTGGTTGGTGCCGGGGTTCTGCCCCGCGACGACGATCAGGTCCGACCGGTACAGGTCCTCGAGGCTGACGCTGCCCTTGCCGACGCCGATGGTCTCCGTCAGGGCGGAGCCGGAGGACTCGTGGCACATGTTGGAGCAGTCCGGCAGGTTGTTGGTGCCGAGCTCGCGGGCGAACAGCTGGTAGAGGAAGGCCGCCTCGTTGCTGGTGCGTCCCGAGGTGTAGAAGACGGCCTGGTCGGGGGAGTCCAGGGCGTGGATCTCCTCGGCGATCACGTCGAACGCCTCGTCCCAGCCGATGGGCTCGTAGTGGGTGGCGCCCTCGGCGAGGTACACGGGGCGGGTGAGGCGGCCCTGCTGGCCGAGCCAGTAGCCGCTGCGGCCGGCCAGGTCGGCGACGGAGTGGGCGGCGAAGAAGTCGGGGGTGACGCGGCGGAGGGTGGCCTCCTCGGCGACGGCCTTGGCGCCGTTCTCGCAGAACTCGGCGGCGTGCCGCTTGTCGCCCTCCGGCCAGGCGCAGCCGGGGCAGTCGAAGCCGTCCTTCTGATTCACCCGCAGCAGGGTCAGGGCGGTGCGGCGGACGCCCATCTGCTGCTGGGCGACGCGCAGGGTGTGGCCGAGGGCGGGAAGGCCGGCCGCGGCGTGCTTCGGCCCGGTGACGCGGGGGGCGTCCTGCGCGGGGTCGGCGGCGGGGGGCTTGCTCGCCATGGCGCTCACCTCTTCTGCACCGGTGGTGCGGTGTTCTCTCCGGCTGCGGTCCGGCTGTCCCGAAGATCCTTGCACGGGGCCGCCGCGGCGCGGGAGGGCTGTGGAGAAGGCTCCGCGAGACCTGTGGACAACGTGCGCGAAGCCGCCCGGGGCGTCACCGCCAGGAGTGACGCGCGCTCGAGCGGCGGTGGAGGAGGTGCGGCGGTCTGCCGCAGGTGGGCGCGGCTGTCGGCGGGGCGTGGCAGGATCGGGGTGTGGTGGATACAGCATCGAAGAAGACCGACACGAACCCCGCCGGTGAGCGTCCGCGGCTGATGCTCATGGACGGGCACTCCCTCGCGTACCGCGCGTTCTTCGCGCTGCCCGCGGAGAACTTCACGACGGCGCAGGGACAGCCGACCAACGCGATCTACGGCTTCGCGTCGATGCTGGCGAACACGCTGCGTGACGAGGCTCCGACGCACTTCGCCGTGGCGTTCGACGTGTCCCGCAAGACGTGGCGGGCGCAGGAGTTCACCGAGTACAAGGCGAACCGGGCGAAGACGCCGGACGAGTTCCGGGGCCAGGTGGAGCTGATCGGCGAGCTGCTGGACGCGATGGCCGTGCGGCGGTTCGCGGTGGACGGCTTCGAGGCGGACGACATCATCGCGACGCTGGCGACGCAGGCCGAGGCGGAGGGCTTCGACGTCCTCATCGTCACGGGTGACCGCGACTCGTTCCAGCTGGTGTCCGAGCACACCACGGTGCTGTACCCGACGAAGGGCGTCTCGGAGCTGACCCGGTTCACGCCGGAGAAGGTGTTCGAGAAGTACGGGCTGACGCCCGCCCAGTACCCGGACTTCGCGGCGCTGCGCGGCGACCCGTCGGACAACCTGCCGGGCATCCCGGGCGTGGGCGAGAAGACGGCCGCGAAGTGGATCAACCAGTTCGGCTCGTTCGCGGAGCTGGTCGAGCGGGCGGAGGAGGTCAAGGGCAAGGCCGGGCAGAACTTCCGCGACCACCTGGAGTCGGTGAAGCTGAACCGCCGGCTGACGGAGATGGTCCGGGACGTCGAGCTGCCGGTGGGCGTCCCCGCGCTGGAGCGCGCCGCCTACGACCGCAAGGCGGTCGCGATGATCCTCGACACCCTGGAGATCAGGAACCCCTCGCTGCGGGAGCGGCTGTTCGCGGTCGACCCCGGCGCCGAGGAGGAGGGCCCCTCGCCCGCCGCGCAGAGCGGCGTCGAGCTGGACGGCTCGGTGCTGTCCACCGGCGAGCTGGCGCCGTGGCTGGCGGAGCACGGGCAGGACGGTCCGCTGGGCGTGGCCGCGGTCGGCGCGTGGGCGCTGGGCGCGGGTTCGGTGGCCGAGGTGGCGCTGGCCGCCTCGGGCGGCGAGGCGGCCTGGTTCGACCCGTCCCAGCTGGACGAGGCCGACGAGAAGGCCTGGGCGGCCTGGCTCGCGGACGAGGCGCGGCCCAAGGTCTTCCACAACGTCAAGCACGCGATGCGGCTGTTCGGCGAGCACGGCTGGACGGTCGCGGGCGTGACCATGGACACCGCGCTGGCGGCCTACCTGGTGAAGCCGGGCCGCCGCTCCTTCGACCTGGACGCGCTGTCGCTGGAGTACCTGGGCCGTGAGCTCGCCCCGGCCGCGGCGGCCGGCGGGCAGCTCGCCTTCGGCGCGGACGACGACGCCGAGGCCGAGGCGCTGATGGTGCAGGCGCTGGCGGTGCTGGACCTCGCGGCCGCCTTCGAGGGCAAGCTGGAGGACGTGGGCGCCGCCGAGCTGCTGCGCGACATGGAGCTGCCGACCTCGGCGCTGCTGGCGCGGATGGAGCGGCACGGCATCGCAGCCGACCGCGAGCACCTGCGGAACATGGAGCAGATGTTCGCGGGCGCGGTCCAGCAGGCCGTCCGTGAGGCCCACGAGGCCGCCGGCCACGAGTTCAACCTCGGCTCCCCGAAGCAGCTGCAGGAGGTGCTGTTCGGCGAGCTGGGCCTGCCCAGGACGAAGAAGACCAAGACCGGCTACACCACGGACGCGGACGCGCTGGCCTGGCTGGCGGCGCAGACCGAGAACGAGCTCCCGGTGATCATGCTGCGGCACCGTGAGCAGGCGAAGCTGCGCACCACGGTCGAGGGCCTGATCAAGACGATCTCCGCGGACGGCCGCATCCACACCACCTTCAACCAGACGGTCGCGGCCACCGGCCGGCTCTCCTCGACCGATCCCAACCTGCAGAACATCCCGGTCCGCACTGACGAGGGGCGGGCCATCCGCCGCGGGTTCGTGGTCGGCGCGGGCTACGAGTCGCTGATGACGGCGGACTACAGCCAGATCGAGCTGCGGGTGATGGCGCACCTGTCCGAGGACGAGGGCCTGATCGAGGCGTTCGCCTCCGGCGAGGACCTGCACAACACGGTCGCCTCCCAGGTGTTCGCGGTGGACCGCTCGCAGGTCGACCCCGAGATGCGGCGCAAGATCAAGGCGATGTCCTACGGCCTGGCGTACGGGCTGTCCGCGTTCGGCCTGTCGCAGCAGCTGAACATCGAGGCCGGTGAGGCGCGGGCCCTGATGGACACGTACTTCGAGCGGTTCGGCGGCGTGCGGGACTACCTCCACCGGGTGGTCGAGGAGGCCCGGGCGACGGGCTACACCGAGACGATCCTCGGCCGTCGCCGGTACCTGCCCGACCTCAACAGCGACAACCGGCAGCGCCGGGAGGCGGCGGAGCGGATGGCGCTCAACGCGCCGATCCAGGGCACGGCCGCGGACATCGTGAAGATCGCCATGCTGAAGGTGGACGCGGCGTTGCGGGAGGCGGGCCTGACCTCGCGGCTCCTGCTCCAGGTGCACGACGAAATCGTGCTGGAGATCGCTCCCGGCGAGCGGGAGGCGGTCGAGGAGCTGGTCCGCCGCGAGATGGCCGGGGCGGTCACGCTGAGGGCGCCGCTGGACGTGTCCGTCGGCGTCGGCCCCGACTGGGAGTCCGCGGCGCACTGACCGGGCGCCGGCCGGGGCCGCGGCCGGGACACCCGCGAGGGGTCGGCCCGCGGCCCGCGGCTGGAACGCCTGTGAGGGGTCGGCCCGCGGCCCGCTGCCCCGGGTCGCGGGGCCCCGCGCCGTGCGGACCCCCGCCGGGGAAGGGCCGGGCGGTGGGTGGCGTGTCACTCGGGCGGACCCCGTGGAGGCGACGTGGGGCGAGGTCGGGGCGAGGATGCGGGGCATGGGTATACGCATGCTCGGCCGGTCTCCGGCGGGAGCGGAAGCGGTCATATCCGCGCTGCGCCCGCCGGTGCGCCCCGTCGCCCCCGCCGCGAGCACGGTCCGCCGTCACCTCGGGTGGACGACGGGGGCGCGCCGTCAGGCCCGTGACCTCTGGGAGGCGGTGGCCGGCCGTCAGCCGGTGGTCGTCCTGTCCCTGGCCGTGGGGCCGGCCCAGGCGGTGGCCCGCCGGACCTGGGGGCTGGTGATCCGCATGGTCCGCCCGGGCGCCTACCGCCGGATCACGGTCACCGTGGTGCCGCTGCGCGGCTTCCCGCAGCTCCCCGCGCCTCCGTCTCCCCGGCCTCCGCACGCGGGCCCCGGGGCGGGCGCCGCCACACCCTGACGGCGGTCCCGTACAACAGCAGCCCGACGACGAGCCCCGCGCCCGCTCCGAAGCAGAGCGTCGGGATGATCTCCCAGGGCCGGGCGATGTGCCCCCAGTAGGCCCACCAGCGCATCACCCGCGTCGTCGCCGCGAACCCCGCGCACAGCGCGAGCAACGCCCCGGCCGCCCACCGGTCCCGCCGGGACAGCTCCGGCAGCCCCGCCGCGCCGCCGACGAAGCCGTCACCACCGCTGAAGCCGTCATCGCCGCTGAAGCCGTCACCGCCGCTGAAGCCGTCGCCGCCGTGGGGCACGGACCGCCGCAGCGCGCGGACCAGGAACCACACGATGACCACCGCGGCCACGGCCGACCCCCCGTACTGCAGGTACCAGTACAGCGGCGAGCCCGCGATCTCCTCGCCCAGCACGGGGAAGACCCGCATCCCCCACCGGTCCAGGTGCGTGAACGCGTCCCACACCACATGGGTGAGCGACCCCAGCACCGCCGACAGGTACCAGGCGGCCGCCAGGCGCGGCCGCGGCCTCGACCGCGGTGTCCCGCAGCGCGTCAGCACCGCGGCCCGCCCGCGCACCCGCCGCGGCAGCAGCGCCACCAGCGGCTCGCGCAGCAGCAGCCACGCCCCCACCAGCAGCCAGGCGATGGCCACGTCGACCGTGAGGACTCCCGCGAACGAGTGGGTGACGTCGCCGAAGACCATGGCGCCGGGCAGCGCGCTCGCCGCGTAGTACGTCATGTCGGGGGCGAACGACCCGGCCACCATGACGGAGGGCACCAACAGGGCGGCCCGCCCGGTGCCGTCGGCGCGCATCGCGGGCAGGACGGCCACGGCGTGGCTGAGGGTGAACGGCAAGAACGGCTCCAGGTCCCGGAGGGGCACGGCGACGGCGGCGCGGCGCGACGGTGCGCACGCGACGGCTCCGCGGCGCGACGGCGCGGCGGCGCGGCGGCGCGGAGGGATCACGCCCGCGCTGAGAAGGGACGTGGGGGGCCGCCCAGCGGTTCCCGGACGGACGACGTCCGAATCTCGTACGCGCAGCCCTGCCGAAGTCCTGGTCAATCATCTGATATCGGACATCAACGGGTAGGCGGGCGACTCAAGTTGTCGTAGGGTCACGTGATTGCGGTATCGAATCTCTGTCCGCAAGGCGGGCGGAGGGACCAAGAAGTCGGTCGTCCAGGGAGGGAACGCTCGATGGCGGCGCATATCGGCAGGCATCTGCGCAGGGGAGCGGCGACCACGGCGGTGGCCGCGGTCGCGGTCGCGGCGCTGACCGCTTCGCAGGCGCCGGGGGTGGCCGAGAGGCCCAGATCCGAGACCGGCGACTCCCAGCCGATACCTGATGCCGCCGCCGAGCTTCCGGGCGACGACTCGTACTACACGGACCTCCCGGAGCTGAAGTCCCCGGCCGCCGGCGGCAAGAACGAGTCCAGCATCCCCGCGACCGTCCTCGACGCCTACAAGAAGGCCGAGGCGACCCTGCGCCAGGACAAGCCCGGCTGCAACCTGCCCTGGCAACTCCTCGCCGCCATCGGTCAGGTGGAGTCCGGTCAGGCCGGCGGCGGCCGTGTCGACAGCGCGGGCACCACCCTGTCGACCATCAAGGGCCCGCCGCTCAACGGCAAGGGCTTCGCGCACATCAGCGACACCGACAACGGCGCCTTCGACGGTGACGTGAAGTACGACCGGGCCGTCGGCCCCATGCAGTTCATCCCCTCGACCTGGGCCTGGGCCGGCAAGGACGGCAACGAGGACGGGAAGAAGGACCCCAACAACATCTACGACGCGGCCCTGGCCGCCGGGCACTACCTGTGCCGCTACAACTGGGACCTCTCCGACAAGGCGGACCTCGAGCGGGCGATCCTCAGCTACAACAACTCGCGTGACTACCTGAACACCGTGCTGCGGTGGATGGAGGCCTTCCGCGACGGCGTCCAGGAGATCCCGGACGGCACGGGCAGCCTGCCGGGCCACCGCAACGACGACCCTCTCCTCGTCACGCCCACCTCGCCGTCCGCCCCGCCGTTCTCGAAGCCGGGCAGTGGTGCGCACACCGGCGGCAAGGGCGGCAACGGAGGCAACGGCGGCAGCAGTGGAAGCGGCACGCCCGGCGGCGGCTCGACCCCGCCCGACACCACGCCGCCGCCCACGACGCCGCCGCCGGCCCCGGGGGAGGAGACGCCCACCGACCGCGTGCACCACCTGGAGCACGCCGGCGGCGACTCCCTCAGCACCATGGCGGGCACCACCTTCGGCGAGGACGTCGCGGCCCGGGCGGAGACCTCCGCGGGCGTCGGCGTCGGCAAGGTGCGGATCAGGTTCACCATCGTCGGCGACACCGACACGGTGTTCACGGGCGGCGAGAGCGTCGCCACCGTGCAGACCGACAACCGCGGTGTCGCGACCGCGCCCGCGCTGGTGGCCGGCGAGCGCACCGGGGCGTTCACGGTCCGCGCCACCGTCGTCGGCCGTGACGTCACGGCCGTCCGGTGGGAGGCGTCGGTCACCGTCCGCACGGCGGACAAGATCGCCCTCGTCGAGGGCGAGCCGCCGGTGTGCGCGGTGGGCGGGCAGTTCGACGAGGCGCTCACCTTCGCCGCCACCCGTGACGGCGCCCCCGCCGCGAAGGTCGGGGCCACCGTCACGCTGGTGAAGGCGGCGGACGACCTCACCGAGAACGACAAGGGCCCCTACTTCGAGGACGCGGACGGCGAGGCGGTGCGCACGCTGAAGCTCACCACCGACGCGGACGGCGTGCTGGAGCTGCCGACGCTGTTCGCGGGTGACACGGCCGGCACCTACCTGCTGCTGGTGGAGACGCCGGGCGGCGGCAAGGAGACGGTGGAGCTCACGGTGGAGGCCGCCGGGGACGCCACCGCAGGCGAGGATGCCGGCACGGCCTGACCGTCCCTCCCCTCAGGCGCCGACGCCGGGGCCGCCCCACCGGGCGACCCCGGCGTCTCCCGTTCCACCGGGCGCGCATCCCGGCCCCAGGCACCGGCCCCCAGGCGCCGTCCCCCGGGGCGGCACCTCGGGCCCCCGGGCGCTCAGCGGCGGAGGCGGGCGTTGGTGTGACGGGTGGGGGCCGCCGAGGACGGGTCCTCGGGCCACGGGTGCTTCGGGTAGCGCCCGCGCAGTTCCGCCCGCACACTCCGGTACCCGTCCCGCCAGAACGACGCCAGGTCCGCAGTGACCGCCGCGGGACGCCCGGCCGGCGACAGCAGGTGCACCAGGACCGGGGCCCCCGCCACCGTCGGGGACTCGGCGAGGCCGAACATCTCCTGCAGCTTCACCGCCAGCACCGGCTGCCGCGGGTCGCTGTAGTCGACGCCGACACGGGAGCCCGACGGCACCTCCAGCCGCTCCGGCGCCAGCTCGTCCAGCCGTGCCGCCTCGCCCGACGCCCAGGGCAGCAGCCGGGACAGCCCTTGTCCCGCGTCGATCCGGGACAGGTCGGCGCGGCGCCGGGAGCGCCCCAGCTCCGGCTCCAGCCACTCCTCGGCCCGCGCCAGCAGCGCCTCGTCCGACACCTCGGGCCAGGGGTCGCCCAGGCGTCCGCGCAGGAACGCCAGCCGCTGCCGCAGCACCAGGGCGTCCTGCGACCAGCGCAGCAGACCGAGGCCCTCCGTGCGCAACCCTTCCAGCAGCGCCGCGCGGATCCGCTCGGGGGCGGCGTCCCGCAGCGGCCGGACCACCAGCTCGACGGCGCCGAGCCGCTCCACCCGGCGGGCCACCACGTCGCCCCCGGCCCAGCGGACCTCCTCGCCCTCCGCGTACAGCGGCGCCGCCGCGCGGCGGGCGGTGTCCTCGTCGACCACCGCGGCCAGCCGGATGCGGGCGTGGCCCTTGCCCACCGGGCGGTCGGCCACCGCGACCGCCAGCCAGGACCCGTCCCGCAGCGGCGAGCCCTCCGGGAGCCGGGCCCGCGTGCCGCCGGCCATCAGGCAGGAACCGCCCTCCACCCGGCCCACCCGCTCCGGGAACGCCAGCGCCGCCACCACCCCGGCCACCGCGTCGTCCCCCCACGGCCGGGCGGTCCCAGCCCTCGCACCAGGGGCTGCCGCGGCGCCCGTCGAGGCGTCCGCCGCCGCGGCCCCCGCACCCGATCCCGCACCCGCCGCCGCCGATCCTGCACGCACCGCCGCACCCGCACGCACCGCCGATCCCGCGCCCGACGAGGCTCCCGCGCCCGAGGAGCCCCCCGCACCCGCCGCAGCCCCCGCGGCCCCCTCCCCGGCCAGGGACCGCAGTCGGCGCGTCTCCGCCCGCCAGCGCCCCCCGTACGCGTCGCCGCCCCGGCGGGCCGCACGCAGGGCCGCGGCCAGGTCGTCGCCGTAGGAGCGCGGCACCTCCTCGCTCAGCAGCGCCACCACCTCCGCCGCCGCCCCGGCGCCGACCAGCGGCGCCGCGTCCAGCAACGCACGGCCCAGCCGGGGGTGCAGGCCGAGCCGGGCCAGGCGGACGCCCCGCCCGGTGGCCCGGCCGTCGTCGCCGATCGCGCCGACCGCGCCGAGCACCGTCCGGGCGGCGGCCATCGCCCCGGCCGGAGGCGGGTCGAGCAGGGCCAGCCCGGAGGCGTCGGGGGCGCCCCAGCAGGCGGCCTGCAGGGCGAACGCCGTGAGGTCGGCCACCTGGATCTCCGGCGCGGGGAAGGCGGGCAGCCGGACGTCCTCCGCCTCGCTCCAGCAGCGGTACACCGTGCCCGGCGCCTCACGCCCCGCGCGGCCCGCCCGCTGCCGCCCGGCCGCCCGCGAGGCGCGCACGGTGGCCAGCGATCCCAGGCCGCGGGCATGGTCGACGCGCGGCTCACGGGCCAGACCCGAGTCGACCACGACGCGGACGCCCGGGACGGTGAGCGAGGACTCGGCCACCGACGTGGCCAGCACCACCCGGCGGCGCCCGGCGGGGGAGAGCACGGCGTCCTGCACGGCGGCGGGCGCCCGGCCGTGCACCTGGAGCACGTCCACGCCGCCGGCGGGCAGGTCGGCCAGGGCGCCGGCGACCCGGGCGATCTCGCCGACGCCGGGCAGGAAGCACAGCACGTCGCCGTCCCGCTCCGTCAGGGCCCGGCGGACCACCGAGGCGACGTGGGTCAGCAGCGCGGGGTCGACGCGGGTGCCGTGCGGCGGACGCACCGTCCCCGGCGGGGGCGCCCACACCGTGTCGACGGGGTGGGCGGTGCCGTGCGCCTCCACCACGGGGGCGTCGCCGAGGAGCCGGGCCCAGCCCGCGGCGTCGGTGGTGGCCGAGGCGGCGACCAGCCGCAGCTCGGGGCGCAGGTTCTCGCGGACGTCCAGCAGGAAGGCCGCCGCGGTGTCGGCGTCCAGGTGACGCTCGTGGCACTCGTCCAGGACGACGGTGTCCACCCCGGCGAGTTCCTGGTCGCGCTGCAGCCGCTGCAGCAGGACGCCGGTGGTGACCACCTCGACCCGGGTGCGGGAGGAGACGGAGCGGTCGCCGCGGACCGTGTAGCCGACCGTCCCGCCGACGTCCTCGCCCAGCAGCCAGGCCATCCGGCGCGCCGCGGCCCGGGCGGCGATCCGGCGCGGCTCGGCGACGACCACCTTGCCGCCCGCCCGGCCGGCCGGTGGCCCCTCCTCGCCGGTCAGCCCGGCGAGGGCGAGGGGGACGAGCGTGGTCTTCCCGGTTCCCGGCGGCGCGCACAGCACGGCCGCGCCGTGGCCCTCCAGCGCCCCCGTGAGCAGCGGCAGGGCGGAACGGACGGGAAGGTCACGGGCGGCGTCTCGCATCACCCGCCCAGTCTCCCAGGGGCCGCCGACCTCATGGGCCCCAGATGTCGCCCCCCGGGGACCCCGGATACCGCCCCGGGACCCCGCGAGGAGCGGGCGGCAGCCCCGGGCCGGAGGTCAGTCCCGGTCGCAGACGAAGACGGCGGTACCGGGAATGAGGGCCCCGCGCAGCGGCGACCAGCCGCCCCAGTCGGAGTCGTTCCACACCGGCCACTCCGGCTCGACCAGGTCGGTCAGCCGGAACCCGGCGCCCACCACGTCGCGCACCCGGTCGCCGAGCGTGCGGTGGTGCTCCACGTAGACGGCCCGCCCCCGCTCGTCCTGCTCGACGTAAGGGGTGCGGTCGAAGTAGGAGGAGGCCACGCTCAGGCCCTCCGGTCCGGGCTCGTCCGGGAAGGCCCAACGGATCGGGTGGGTGACCGAGAAGACGAACCGCCCGCCGGGCCGCAGCACCCGCCGCACCTCGCGCAGCACCTGGCCGGGGTCGGCGACGAACGGGATCGCCCCGTAGGCCGAGCAGGCCAGGTCGAAGGAGCCGTCGGCGAAGGGCAGGACCGAGGCGTCCGCCTCGACCAGCGGGAACGGGGCGCCGATCCGCAGGGCGTGCTGGAGCTGGCGGTGCGAGAGGTCGAGGGCGACCGGCCGGGCGCCCTGCGCGGCCAGCCAGCGCGAGCACTGGGCGGCGCCGGCGCCGATCTCCAGGACGTCGCGTCCGGCCAGCGCCCCGGCGGGGCCGAGCAGGCGGGCGTCCTCCTCGTCGAGGCCCTCGGGGCCCCAGACGAAGCGGTCGTCGCCGAGGAAGGCGCCGTGCTCGCTCTGGTACTCGTCGGCGTTGCGGTCCCACCAGCCGCGGCTGGCCCGGGTGCTCTCCGCGGGTGAGGCGTCACGCCGCGTGGCCTCCGCGTCCTCCGCGTCGTGGCTCCCGGCGTCCGACGCCGTCCCGCCCGGAACCCCGGTCGCCTGAAAACCGCTGGACTCTTGGATGACCGGCTCCTCACCGCTAATCTTCGAACCGTCCGCGCGGCCTCCGCGCCGGCTCCAGGAGTCCTTCACGGACGCCTGCCGGCGGGTGTCGCGCGCTCGCGGCGGCGACCTCGCACGACGGAATTTCTGCCGGGATTGTGGCATTTCGCCCGTGGTGCGCGCTTCGCGCATTGACCCTGCCCGGCTGCCCCCGTATGCTACAAGTTGCGCTGCGGGCCTGCGCACCTCAGACGTAGCAGGTCGCGCTCGCATCTGTTGTATGTCCCCTCGGTTCTCGAGGCGCTGCTTGAAAAAGTGGCGCTTACTTGGCTGTCCGGCTTCTGCAGAGCGAAACGGGCTCCCGGCGTAAGCAGTACCTACGACTTCAATGTCCGTACCGGAGCCCTTTCCCACATGACGAGCAGCACCGAGACCACCGCCACCACGCCGCAGGTAGCGGTCAACGACATCGGTAACGAGGAAGCCTTCCTCGCCGCGATCGACGAGACGATCAAGTACTTCAACGACGGCGACATCGTCGACGGCGTCATCGTGAAGGTCGACCGGGACGAGGTCCTGCTCGACATCGGTTACAAGACCGAAGGTGTCATCCCGAGCCGCGAGCTCTCGATCAAGCACGACGTCGACCCGAACGAGGTCGTCAAGGTCGGCGACGAGATCGAGGCCCTGGTTCTCCAGAAGGAGGACAAGGAAGGCCGCCTGATCCTCTCGAAGAAGCGCGCCCAGTACGAGCGCGCCTGGGGCACCATCGAGAAGATCAAGGAAGAGGACGGGATCGTCACCGGTACCGTCATCGAGGTCGTCAAGGGTGGTCTCATCCTCGACATCGGCCTCCGCGGCTTCCTCCCGGCCTCCCTGGTCGAGATGCGCCGTGTCCGCGACCTCCAGCCCTACGTGGGCAAGGAGCTCGAGGCCAAGATCATCGAGCTGGACAAGAACCGCAACAACGTGGTCCTGTCCCGCCGTGCCTGGCTCGAGCAGACCCAGTCCGAGGTCCGCCAGACCTTCCTCACGACCCTGCAGAAGGGTCAGGTCCGCTCCGGCGTGGTCTCCTCGATCGTCAACTTCGGTGCCTTCGTGGACCTGGGTGGCGTCGACGGTCTGGTCCACGTCTCCGAGCTGTCCTGGAAGCACATCGACCACCCCTCCGAGGTTGTCGAGGTCGGCCAGGAGGTCACCGTCGAGGTCCTCGACGTCGACATGGACCGCGAGCGTGTCTCCCTGTCGCTGAAGGCGACGCAGGAGGACCCGTGGCAGCAGTTCGCCCGGACCCACCAGATCGGTCAGGTCGTCCCGGGTAAGGTCACCAAGCTGGTTCCGTTCGGTGCGTTCGTCCGCGTGGACGAGGGCATCGAGGGTCTGGTCCACATCTCCGAGCTGGCCGAGCGCCACGTGGAGATCCCGGAGCAGGTCGTCCAGGTCAACGACGAGATCTTCGTCAAGGTCATCGACATCGACCTCGAGCGTCGCCGCATCAGCCTCTCGCTGAAGCAGGCCAACGAGGCCTTCGGTGCCGACCCGTCGGCGGTCGAGTTCGACCCGACCCTGTACGGCATGGCCGCGTCCTACGACGACCAGGGCAACTACATCTACCCCGAGGGCTTCGACCCCGAGACCAACGACTGGCTCGAGGGCTACGAGAAGCAGCGCGAGGAGTGGGAGCGCCAGTACGCCGAGGCGCAGACCCGCTTCGAGCAGCACCAGGCCCAGGTCATCAAGTCCCGCGAGGCCGACGAGAAGGCCGCTGCCGAGGGTGGCGAAGCCGCTCCGGCCGCGACCGGTGGCGGCGGTTCGTACTCCTCCGAGGGCGGCGACACCTCCGGTGCGCTGGCTTCGGACGAGGCGCTGGCCGCGCTGCGCGAGAAGCTGGCCGGCGGCCAGAGCTGAACGCGTTCCGCGCGCCCGGCTCTTCGATGAGCTGACGCGAGCCTGAGGAAGGCCCCGCCCGCACCCGACAGGGAGCGGACGGGGCCTTTCCCGTTGCCGGGGTCGCCGGGTCCCGGGGCGCGGGAATGTCCGCGCCCCCGGGCACGTTCTGTGATCAAGGAACGACAGGAGGACCCACAGTGCTTGATCCGCAGGGCTTGTACGCATGGGAGCCGAGTGGTCTGGCCGTCGCCGAGATGGCGCTCGCGCAGGAGTCGGCCGGGCTGGTCATGCTCTACCACTTCGACGGATACATCGACGCGGGCGACACCGGCGACCTGATCGTCGACCGCCTGCTCGACTCACTGCCCCACCAGCTCGTCGCCCGTTTCGACCACGACCGGCTCGTGGACTACCGCGCCCGCCGCCCCCTGCTGACCTTCGAGCGGGACCACTGGTCGGGCTACGAGGAGCCGAAGCTGGAGCTGCGGATGCTCCAGGACGCCACCGGGGCGCCCTTCCTGCTGCTGTCCGGCCCGGAGCCGGACGTCGAGTGGGAGCGGTTCGCCGCAGCCGTCCGCGACATCGTCGAACGCCTCCAGGTCCGGCTCAGCGTCAACTTCCACGGCATCCCCATGGGCGTCCCGCACACCCGCCCGGTCGGCCTCACGCCGCACGGCAACCGCACCGACCTGGTGCCCGGGCAGCGCAGCCCGTTCGAGGAGGCCCAGGTGCCGGGCAGCGCCGAGGCGCTCGTCGAGTACCGGCTGACCCAGGCGGGGCACGACACGCTGGGTGTCGCCGCCCACGTCCCGCACTACATCGCCCGCTCCCGCTACCCGGACGCCGCGCTCACCGTGCTGGAGGCCGTCACCTCCGCCACCGGACTCGTCCTGCCCGCCGTGGCGCACTCGCTGCGCACCGACGCGCAGCGCACCCAGACCGAGATCGAGCGGCAGATCCGTGAGGGCGACGAGGAACTGGTCGCCCTCGTCCAGGGGCTGGAGCACCAGTACGACGCGGCGGCCGGCGCGGAGACCCGGGGCAACCTGCTCGCCGACCCGGCCGACCTGCCCTCCGCGGAGGAGCTGGGGCGGGAGTTCGAGCGGTTCCTGGCCGAGCGCGAGGGCGGCGAGGGCTGACCCGCGCCGCCCGGCCGGGCCCCTGTTCGCGGTGCCGGCGCCGCGCACTAGGCTGCGGACCATGCTGAATGTGGGGCTGACCGGCGGAATCGGTGCCGGCAAGAGCGAGGTGTCCCGGCTGCTCGTGGCGCACGGGGCGGTGCTGATCGACGCGGACCGCATCGCCCGCGAGGTCGTCGAGCCGGGCACGCCGGGGCTCGCCGCCGTGGTGGAGGCCTTCGGCCCCGAGGTGCTGGCCGCCGACGGGAGCCTGGACCGTCCCAGGCTCGGCGCGATCGTCTTCGCCGACCCGGAGAAGCGGGCCGTGCTCAACTCGATCGTCCACCCGCTGGTCGGCGAGCGGAGCCGTGAACTGGAGGCGGCGGCCCCGGCGGACGCCGTCGTCGTGCACGACGTGCCGCTGCTGACCGAGAACGGGCTCGCGCCGCTCTACGACCTGGTCGTGGTGGTGGACACCAGCCCCGCGACCCAGCTGGAGCGGCTGACCGGGCTGCGCGGCATGAGCGAGGAGGACGCCCGCGCCCGGATGGCCGCGCAGGCGACCCGCGAGCAGCGGCTGGAGATCGCGGACGTCGTCATCGACAACGACGTCCCCCTGCCGGAGCTGGAGCGCCGGGTCGCCGAGGTCTGGGACGACCTGCAGCACCGCGCCCGCCCGGCGTGACGCCACGCTCGGGTCGCGGCCGGCAGTGGGGCTGTTGCCGGGGGAACAGCCGAGGCCGTCGGAGCGTTGAAGGCGTTCGCCGAGGGAAGGCTGCTCACCGAGAGAAGGAGGGCAGACGTGCCCGACACCAGTGGCGCGTCCGGGAGCACCCCGGAGACGCATGTGATCGACTTCCGGGCCGCCGAGCGACTGCTGGCCGCCCGGGACCCGCGCGGCGCGGTGAAGCTGCTCGACGCGGTGATCGCCGCGCACCCCGAGAACACGGCGGCCCGGCTGCTGCGGGCCCGGGCGTTCTTCGCCGCCGCGCAGCTCCGGCCGGCCGAGCTGGAGTTCACCGTCGTGCTGGAGCGGGAGCCGGACAACGCCTACGCGCACTTCGCGCTGGCCCGCACCTACGAGCGGCAGGGCCGGCACGACCAGGCCCGGCGGCACTTCCGGCTGGCCGCGGCCCTGGACCCGCGCCCCGACTTCGTGCGCGCCGCCCGCTTCGACCCGCCGGCGGGTTCCGGCGGGTGAACCGCGGCGCGGCCGCCCGGTGTCACTCCGGGTGGTGGTACGGCGGGATGTCCGGCCCCGGCTGGTAGTGCGGACCCTGGCGGATGTGGCGGACGACGACCGCCAGGTCGAACAGGACCACCAGCAGGGCCGCCCCGCACACCAGCGCCCAGCCGGGGTGGCCGGTGAAGGCGAACACCGCGATGCCGAACACCGAGGCGGCCACGCCCCACAGGCTCAGCCACAGTCGCAGGCGCAGCGCGCTGCGGGCGTGCACCGGCTCGTCTCCCGAACGCCGCATCTGCATCACTCTCCCTGACGGACGAGCCCGGAGGCCCGGCCCCGACGCGCCGTCAGCCTCGCGGCTCGGCGGAGGCGGCCGCCGCCCGGCGGGAGGCCTCCAGCCCGCGCAGCCGGTCCATCTCGCGGCGGTCCCGCTTGGTGGGCCGTCCCGTGCCGCGGTCGCGGATGCCGGCCGGGGCCACCGCCTCGCGCGGCGGGGGCGGCGGGCTGTTGTCCACGTAGCACTCGACGGCGACGGGCGCGCCGACCCGCTTGCGGATCAGCTGCTTGACCACGACGACCCGCTCCCGGCCCTCCTGCCGGACCCGGACCTCGTCGCCGGGCTTCAGCGCGAGGGCGGGCTTGGCCCGCTCCCCGTTCACCCGGACGTGCCCGCCCCGGCAGGCCGCGGCCGCCAGCGAGCGGGTCTTGACCAGCCGCACGGACCAGATCCAGACGTCCACCCGAACGCTCTCACTCATGCCGTCGACTCTACTGCGCGGAGCCCGGCCGGCGGGCGGTCCGGCGCCTCCCGCTGATCGGCCCACCCGGCGTGCGACGGGAGGGCGGCCGTCCCACGCTGGGGTGACGCGGGCGACGCCAGAGGGGAGCAGCCGGGCCATGAGCAGTGCCGAACCGCCGACCCCGGCCCCGGCCGCCGGCCGCGGCCCCGGGCGCCGGGGCTTCGTCTTCCCGAGCGCGCTGACCGTGCTCGTGCTGGTCACCCTGGCGGTCTGGCTGCTGGCGTTCCTCATCCCTCCAGGCGCCTACGACCGCGACCGGGACGGCGCGCCGGTACAGGGCACGTACCACCGCGTCGACGCGGAGCTCAGCTTCGTCGACCGGCTGAACGACCTGTTCCTCGCGCCGGTCAACGGCCTCTACGGCATCCGCGGCGAGGACGGCAGGGTCGCCCCGGACCTGACGGGGGAGTTGTACGGTGCGGCGGGCGTCTTCTTCTACGTCCTGGCGATCGGCGCGTTCATCACCATGGTGTTCGCGACCGGGGCCCTCAACCACGGCATCGAGCGGCTGGCCCACCGGCTGCGGAACCACAGCTCGCTGCTGATCGTGGTGATCATGCTGGTGTTCGCGGTGCTCGGCACGGTGTCCGGGTTCGCGGAGGAGACGCTCGGCTTCTACGGTCTGGTCGTGCCGCTGATGCTGGCGCTGGGCTACGACCGGATGACCGCGCTCGGGGTGACCGTCCTGGGCGCGGGCGTCGGCGTGCTGACGTCGACGGTGAACCCGTTCGCTACCGGGGTGGCCTCCTCGGCGGCGGACATCTCGCTGGGCGACGGGATCGTGCTGCGGTTCGTGATGTGGCTGACGCTCACCGCGGTGACCGTCGGCCGTGTGCTGCTCTACGCCCGCCGGGTGCGGCGCGACCCGGAGCGCTCGCTGTCCGGGTTCCGCACCGGCGACCGGGAGCTGGCCGCCGAGTCGCGGCGCGAGGTGCCGCCGCTGACCGGCACGGAGCGGGCCGTGCTGGCCACCATGGTGCTGGTCTTCGCCTTCATGATCTTCGCGGTGGTGCCGTGGTCCGCGGCGCTGACCGGTGACGCCGACGCCGAGCCGTACGGGTTCGAACTGGGCTGGTACTTCCCGCAGCTGGCGGCGATGTTCCTGGTGGCCGCGGTGCTGGTCGGCGTGATCGCCAGGATGGGGGAGCAGCGGGTCAGCGAGACGGTGGTGCGGGGCGCCGCGGACTTCGTGGCGCCCGCGCTCGTGGTGGTGCTGGCCCGCGGGGTCACCGTGATCATGAACAACTCGATGATCACCGACACCGTGCTGCACGGGGTGGAGGGGGTGGTGAAGGGGACCTCGTCGGGGATCTTCGCCATCCTGGTGTTCGTGGTGAACCTGCCGCTGGCGTTCCTGATCCCCTCCACCTCGGGGCACGCCACCCTGGCCATGCCGATCATCGCCCCGTTGGCCGACTTCGCCGGCGTCCCTCGGGCGGTGGCCGTCACCGCCTGGCAGGCGTCCAGCGGGATCATGAACCTGTGGGTGCCGACCAGCGCGGTGATCATGGGCGGCTGCGCCCTGGCGAAGGTCGGCTACAACCGCTACCTCCGCTTCGTGCTGCCGCTGCTGGGCCTGCTGTTCGTGCTGATCTGCCTGTTCCTGGCCTTGGGCGCGACGCTCACCTGACCACCCGCCGTCGAGGCGGCCGGCCGAAGGGCCGCCGGTGCCGTGACGATCACCCGGCCGTCTCCTCGCCTACGCTGGGACGACATGGACGACGACCTCGCCGCGCTGGACCTGCGGATCAGCGAATGCCGGGCCTGCCCGCGGCTGGTCGCCTGGCGCGAGGAGGTCGCCCGGGTCAAGCGGGCGGCGTTCGCGGACTGGGACTACTGGGGGCGTCCGGTGCCGGGCTTCGGGCCCCCGGACGCCCGGCTCGCCGTGGTCGGACTGGCCCCCGCCGCGCACGGCGGCAACCGGACCGGCCGGATGTTCACCGGGGACCGCTCCGGGGACGTGCTGTACGCCGCGCTGCACGAGGTGGGGCTGGCCTCGCAGCCGGTCTCCACCCACCGAGGCGACGGGCTGGAGCTGTACGGGGTGCGGGTGACCGCGCCGGTGCACTGCGCCCCGCCCGAGAACCGGCCCACCCCGCTGGAGCGCGACACCTGCCGCACCTGGCTGGTCCAGGAACTCGCCCTGTTGCGGCCCACCGTGCGCGCGGTGGTGGTGCTCGGCGCGTTCGGCTGGCAGGCGGCGCTGCCCGCCCTGGCGGCCGCGGGGTGGACGGTGCCGCGGCCGCGTCCGGTGTTCTCCCACGGGGCGCGGGTGCGGCTGGAGCCCACGGTGCCGGGGGCCGCCCCGCTCGAGGTCTTCGGCTGCTTCCACGTCAGCCAGCGCAACGTGTTCACGGGGAAGCTCACGCCGGCGATGCTCCGCGAGGTCCTGACCGCCGCGGCGACCGAGGCCGGGCTCCGCCCCGCGACGGAGCCGCGGGGCGGGCCCGCTGACGCTCAGGGACGCCAGGCGTAGCGGACGTCCGGTTCGCGCTCCTCGTTCGCCGCGCCGTCCGTCCGCTCGACGGCGACGAAGCCGTGCCGCTCGTAGAACCGGGCGGCCCGCTCGTTCACCTGGAACGTCCAGAGCCGCAGGCCCTCGGGCCGCAGTTCCTTGGCGAGCGCCACGAAGCGGTCCCCGAGCCCCCTGCCCCGCCACTCGGGAGCCAGGTACAGCTGGGCCAGTTCGGCGCCCTCCAGGACCATCACACCGGCCGTCTCCCCGCCGGCGACCGCCACGTACGTCTCCAGGGACGGCACCACCACCCGCCGGAACCAGCCGCGCACCTCGTCGTCGGTGTGCGCCCGCCGCACCGTCGGCAGCGCGGCGTCGTAGGAACGCAGGTACACCTCCGCGGCCGGACCCGCGTCGGCCTCCCCGGCACGCCGGAGCACCACCTCGGGCACCACGGCGGTCGCGGTGATCTCCACCAGCTGTCCGGGGTAGCCCAGGCAGGCCACGCCGATCAGGGTGGAGGAGTGCGGGCCGGCGGCCAGCCCCGAGGCGGCGACCACCTCCCAGACCCGGGCCAGGACGGACGGCTCGCCGCTCACCACGTAGACCTCGGTGCGCACCACGTCCGCCAGGCCGCTGCCCACCGCCGCCAGCTGGCGCCGCAGATTGGCGATCACCTGACCGGCCTGGGCAGGCGGGTCGCCCTCCCCGACGAGCTCGCCGTCCGCGTCCAGCGGCACCGTCCCGGCCAGCAGGGCGAGCCGGGTACCGGCCTCCACGACCGAGACGTGCGAGTAGGCGGGAGGGGCGAACAGGCCCCGGGCGGTCACGACGCGCTCGATCATGCGGTCTCCGGTGGTGTCGGGGTGTCGGTCGGGCGGACTCCGCTGCGGAGCCGGGGCGGGCTCCCGGCGGAGCCCGCCCGATCATGCGGGGGAGAGCGCCGCGTCCGCATCCGGATTAAGGCGTCAGGCGTCCGGATCAAGGCGTCAGGCGTCCGGAGCAAGGTGTCACGTGTCCGGATCAAGGTGTCACGCGTCCGCAACACCGCTGTTCGCGCCTGTTCGTGGGGCCTCGGTACGGTGGACGGGTCCCGCTCGGCCGACGACGCCCGAAGACGCCCACCGCACCCGACGGGAGTCTCCGTGACCGCTCGCACCCGCACCCCCCTGCCGCCGTGGCTGGCGCACGCGCTGAGCGCGCGGTGGGAACCGGTGCCGTGGGGCGCCGTGGTCCGGGGGGCGTGCGCGGCCGGCCCGCTGCTGGCGGCGGCGCTGCTCGCCGGGTGGCCGTCCGCGGGCGTCACGGCGGCGCTGGGCGCCATGTTCGCCGGCATCAACGACCGCCCCGGAGGCCGCCGCGCGGCGGTCCACCGGCTGGGCACGCCCGCGGTGTGCGGTGCGGCGGGGCTGGCCTTCGGCACGGTGGCGGGGGACGCCTTCGCCGCCGTCGCGCTCACCCTGGTCCTCGCGGCGGCCGCGCTGGTGGCCGGCGCCGTCAGCGCGGTCGGGCCGGTGGCCTCCGCGGCCGGCACCCAGTTCCTCGTGATGTGCGCGGTCGGGGCCGGCGCCCCGCTGCCCGCCCCGGCCTGGCAGCGGGCCGTGTGCTTCCTGCTCGGCGCCGGCTGGCTGATCGCGCTCCGGCAGGTGGCGGCCCGCCCGGCCGGACTGCGCGCCGTCACCCGGGAGCGGCGGGCCGCCGCCGTCGAGCGCGCCGCCGTCGCGCAGGCGTACCGGGCGGTGGCCGCGCTGCTGGAGGCCGCCGGGACCCCGCAGGCCACCGCCCGCCGCACCGCGCTGACGGCCGCCCTCGACCAGGCGCAGGACGCCCTCGCCGGCCCCTGGTGGCGCAGCCACGCGAGCACCGCCGCCGAGAGGCGGCTGCACGCCCGGTTCGCCGCCGTGCTGCCGCTGGCCGAGGCCGCCACCGCGCTGGCCTGGGCGGGGGAGACGGTGCCCCGCCGCGCGGTGGAGTCGCTGCGCAGGCTGGCCGCCGCCGTCGGCGAGGCGGGCCGCCCGGGGCCGCTGCCCGCCCCCGAACGCGCCACCGCGGCGCTGCGGCGGCTCGACGAGGCGCTGCTGCAGGCCGCGCTCACCTTCGACCGGGGCGACGACGCGGTCCGCCCGCACGCCCTGCGGCGCGGTCCGGGCGCCGCGGTGCGCACCGCGCTGGGCCCGGGCGGCCGGGAGTACGGGCTGCGGGTCGCCCTCAGCTTCGGCGCGGGCGCCGCCGTCGCCCAGGCACTGCACCACACCCACTGGTACTGGCTGCCCGCCACCGCCGTGTTCCTGGTCAAGCCCGACCTGGGGCCGCTGGTCTCACGGGTGCTGTGCCGGGCGGCCGGCACCGTGCTGGGCGCCGCGCTGTTCGCCGGGGCGGCGGCACTGCTGCCCCGGCCGGCCGGAGAGGTGGCCCTGGTGGTGGCCGCCGGCTCCCTCATCCCCCTGGCCACCCGTCACTTCGCGGCGCAGACCGCGGTGGTGACCGTCCTGGTGCTCGCCCTGATGGTCGCCGGAGGGGAACCGCAGGCCGCCGTGGCGCGCATCGGGGAGACGCTGCTGGCCTGCGGCATCGTGCTGCTGGTGGGGCACCTGCCGGTGCCCGGCCGGGCCGGCGGACGGGTCGGGGCGCAGCTCGCGGACGCCGCGGGGGCGGCGGAGGCGCACCTCGCCCACGTCCTCGGCGAGCCCGACGCGCCCCGCACCGGCGACCGCCTGGCGCAGGGCCGGACGCTGCGCCGGGAGGCCTACCGCACCCTGGCGAAGGCCCGCGCCGCCGCGGCGCTGGCGGCCGCCGAACTGCCGCTGCCCGCCCACACCCGCGGTACGGCGGGCGCCGGCCGCACCGCGGCCCTGCTGGAGGAACTGGTGGACACGGTCACCGCCTGCGCGGTCCAGCTCGACGACACCGGCCACCTCACCGCCCGCCACACCCGCCGGCTGACCCAGCTGCTCGAGGAGCTCGCGGCCGCGCCCCGCCCCCGGCCCCGCACCGCCCCGCTCAGGACGCCCTGAGCGGCGCGGGAAAATCACCTCCCCCGGAGCGATGAGTTCTCCGGTGACGACCGGTCAGCACTGCTGTCGACGCATCCACCGGTTCCGAGGAGGGGACGTGAGTCTTCCGCAGATCGTCACGCGGGAGGAGTGGCGTGCCGCGCGCGAGGCGCTGCGGGCCCAGGAGGAGGAGCTGGACAGGGCCCGGCGGGCCCTGAACGCGCGGCGGCGCCGGCTGCCGATGGTGGAGGTGGGCGACGAGTACGTCTTCGACGGCGGGGACGGCCGGGCCACCCTGCGCGACCTCTTCGAGGGCCGGCCCCAGCTGATCGTGCACCACTTCGTGTTCCCGCCGGAGTGGGAGGCCGGCTGCCCGCGGAGCGCCGCGTTCCTCGACCAGGTCGGGCCGCTGCCCCACCTGTGGGCGCGGCACACCAGCTTCGCCGTGGTGTCGCGCGCTCCGTTCCGGCGGATCCTGCCGTTCAAGGCCCGGATGGGCTGGGCGGTGCCCTGGTACTCCTCCGCGGGCGGCCCCTTCGACGCGGACTTCGACGTCACCGTGGTGCGCGGGGGACACCTCGTGGACCGGCCGGGGCTGAGCTGCTTCCTGCGGGACCGGGACCGCGTCTTCCACACCTACTCGGCCTTCGAGGACGGCCTGGAAGGCATCGGCGCGCTGGGCGGCCTCCTCGACCTGACCGCGCTCGGGCGGCAGGAGGAGGGGGAGGAGCCGCCGGGGCGGGCCCGCGCGCTGGGCGCGGGCCCCCGTCCGGCGCTGCGGTACCACGACGCGTACGAGTGAGGACGGCCGTGACGGACGGGCCGTGGACTCCGGCGCGCGCTCCACGGGTCCCGGGCCGGGACCCGGCGGGCCCCGCCCGCGGGCTGCCGGTCAGGCGGTGACGGGGGCCGACCAGGCCGGTGCCGCGCCCGTCACCTGGCACAGCGCCAGGTACAGCGGGATGGGCGGGGTGTACGGAACCGTGCCGTCGGGCGCGTGGAGCAGCTCGGGCACGGTGCGGGGCACCTCCGGCAGCACGGCTCCCGGCACGTACCGGACCGGCTCCGGCCAGGTCATCGCGTAGTCGGAGTCGGCGGGCACGATCCACCACCACTGTGTGCCGTCGGCGTACACACAGCCCACCCGCGGCAGGTGGGGCAGGGCGCGGGCCGCGAGGTCCGCCGGGACCACGACGGCGTCGCAGCCCAGCGGCAGGCTCATGCGCTCCGGCAGAGCCAGACGCCGGGCCGCCGCCGGACCGCCCGTTCGGCGAGTCATGCGTACCAGTGTGTCCATGGTCATGCTCCGGCCTCCGGCGAATCCCGCGCTCACACCCATTCGGCCCCCGTCCCGGTGCCGTCCGCCCTGGGCAGGGCGGCGGCCCGGCTCTCCGTCTCGCACTCGCCGTCGGCGTCGTCCTCCGGCTCGGGCGGCGCGCCCCAGCCGAGGTCCAGATGGGCCACCTCCGCCCACACCAGCATTCCCGCGTCGTGCCGCTGGGCGCCCCAGGCACGGCACATCGCGTCCACCAGCAGCAGGCCGCGTCCGTGTTCCCGCTCCGGGTCGGGGGGCCGCACCTGGACCTCCTCGGCGGCGCACCCCTCGTCGCGCACCGTGATCCGCAGCGCGCCCGGGACCCGCCGCACCTCGCAGACCACGCGCTGACCCCCGGTGTGCACCACCGCGTTGGTCACCAGCTCGGAGATCACCAGCAGCGCGGTGTCGTAGGCGTCCTCCGTGATCCGCCAGCCGGCCAGTTCCCCGCGAGCGAGGCGGCGGGCCCGGGCCGGCGTGGAGGGATGCGCGGGGAGCTGGACCCGGAACCTCCGCTCGGCGGTGGGTCCGGCCACCGGAGACGGCTTCCCCTCGGCGGAGGCGGCACTTAAGGGCGCGGGCGGAATCACGCATGCCACTATCGCCGCGTCAAGAACACTTGGCAAGAGCCACTCTGAAAGTTGCAGAGTGCCTGGAGACTCTCTGAGTCGGCCATGGCACACTGCTCTCCGATGCCGCGAGGGAAGCTTCCAACCGTCCCCAACAGCGGTTTCACCAGAACGTGTCGGACAGACGTGCGGGACAAACGGGGGTATCGCGTGGCAGCCGGTCCGGTGACGCCGCCGCCAGGAGGCCAGGAATGAGCGAGCCGAGATCCGCGCCCACCGTCGGGCAGGTGGTGCTCGGCCGTCGCCTGCTGGACCTGCGGGAGAGCGCCGGGATGAAGCGCGAGGAGGCGGCCCGCCTCCTGCACGTCGCCCCGGCGACGGTGCGGCGCATGGAGACCGCCGAGGTCGCGCTCAAGATCCCGTACGTCCACCTGCTGCTCAAGGCGTACGGGGTGGACGACGAGGAGGCGCAGGCCTTCGTCCGGCTCGCCGAGGACGCCAACAAGCCCGGCTGGTGGCAGCGCTACCACGACATCCTGCCCGGCTGGTTCTCCCTGTACGTCAGCCTCGAGGGCGCGGCCTCGCTGATCCGCGGCTACGAACCGCACTTCGTGCCGGGCCTGCTGCAGACCGAGGACTACGCACGGGGCGTGATCCGCGCCGGGGCCACCGGGCGGGAGGACCCGGAGCAGACCGAGCGGCTGGTGGCGCTGCGGATGCGCCGCCAGCAGCTGCTCACCCGCCGCGACGCCCCCCGGTTCTGGGTGGTGATGGACGAGACGGCGCTGCGCCGCCCGGTCGGCGGACCCGAGGTGATGCGCGCCCAGATCGGCCGGCTGCTGGAGGCCGCCGACCTCCCCCATGTGACGTTGCAGGTCGCCGAGTTCTCGGCCGGCCCGCACGCCGGGACGTACGGCCCGTTCGTGCTGTTCCGGTTCGCCATGCCGGAGCTCCCGGACATGGTCTACAGCGAGTACCTGACCGGGGCTGTCTACCTGGACGCGCGGGCCGAGGTGTCGGCCCACCTGCAGGTCATGGACCGCATGGCGGCGGCAGCCGCCACCGCACAACGCACGAAGGAGATCCTGCGCGATCTCCGCGAGGAGTTTGCATGACACCGATCTACAACGGGATGCCGGCCGGTCTGCTGGGGAGCGAGGGCTGGCGCAAGCCCTGGAGCGGCCCCAACGGGGGCAACTGCCTGGAGGCGATGAAGCTCGCCGACGGCCGGGTCGCACTGCGGCAGTCGACCGACCCGGAAGGCCCCGCGCTGATATACACCAGCGCCGAGATGACCGCCTTCATCGAGGGCGCCAAGGCGGGTGAAGCCGACTTCCTCCTCTCCTGACGACCGGCGTGCCGTCAAGACGCCGCTGCCGGGCGGCGATCCACGGGGCCGGTGGTCGAACCAACACTCAACTTGCTTATATTTGCGAACACTTGATTCTGCTGTTGCTCAGGTTGCCGAACCGACGAGGAGCCGACGATGTCCGGACAGGTAGCCGGCGGCGACGCCGCCGGGATCGACACCACCCGGCCGCACCCGGCGCGGATGTACGACTGGTTCCTCGGCGGCAAGGACAACTACCCCGTGGACGAGGCCATGGGCCGCCGGCTGCTGGCCGTCGAGCCCAAGGTCCCGGTGATGGCGAAGGTCAACCGGGCCTTCATGCAGCGGTCGGCCCGCTGGCTGGCCCAGCAGGGCGTCCGCCAGTTCCTCGACGTCGGCACCGGCATCCCCACCGAGCCCAACCTGCACCAGATCGTGCAGGGCGTCGCCCCGCAGTGCCGCGTCGTCTACTGCGACAACGACCCGATCGTGCTCGCCCACGCCGAGGCGCTGCTCCGCGGCACCCCCGAGGGCGCCATCGACTACGTGCAGGCCGACGCCCGCCGGACCGACCTCATCCTGGAGCGGGCCGGCGAGATCCTGGACCTCGACCGGCCGGTCGCCCTCTCGCTGATCGCCCTGCTGCACTTCGTCAAGGACGAGGACGGCGCCTACGAACTGGTGGAGAGGCTGGTCGGGGCCCTCGCCCCGGGCAGCCACCTGGTGATCTCGCACGCCACCGCCGACGCCGACCCCGAGGCGGCCGCGCAGGCGGACGAGATGTACCGCAACAGCGCGATGAACCTGGCGCTGCGCAGCCGCGCGGAGTTCACGCGCTTCTTCGACGGCCTGGAACTCGTCGAGCCGGGCGTGGTGACCCCCGAGCTCTGGCACCCCGAGCTCGGCGAGCCGGTGCCGGGACAGGAGGACATCGTCGTCCCCGGCTACGCCGCCGTCGCCCGCAAGGTCTGACCGCACCGGGAACGGGGGCCGCCCGCTCCCCCGTTACGGTGGGGGAGTGCGACTCGAAGCGATCACCTGGGAACGCCTCGCCGACCGCCTCGCGGACCGCCTCCGCGACCTCGCGCCTGCCGACGGCTCGCCCTGGCCCCGGGTGGCCTTCGACGGCGCGCCGGCCGCCCGGCCGGGCGAACTCGCCGCCCGCGTCGCCGAGGCCCTGCGTCCCCGGGGCCGCGCCGCCGTGGTGGTCGGCACGGAGGGCTTCCTGCGGCCCGCCTCCCTGCGCTACGAGTACGGCCATCAGGACGTCGACTCCTACTACGACGGCTGGTTCGACACCGGCGCCCTGTGGCGCGAGGTCCTCGGGCCACTCCACCCCGGCGGCGAGGGGCGCGTGCTGCCCGACCTGTGGGACCCCGTCACCGACCGGGCCACCCGCAGCCCCGCCGTCCCCCTGCCGCCCGGCTCGCCGCTCCTGCTGCACGGTCCCTTCCTGCTGAAGGAGGCCTTCCCCTTCGACCTCACCGTCCACCTGGCCCTCTCGCCGGGCGCGCTGCGCCGCCGGACCCCGGAGGAGGAGCGGTGGACCCTCCCGGCGTACGAGCGCTACGACCGCGAGATCGGCCCCGTGGCGGCGGCCGACGTCCTGGTGCGGGCCGACGACCCGCGCCACCCGGCGTGGAACGGCTGACCCGAACCGGACGGACTGGGATGATTCCGGCATGACGACACTCGACGGTTACCGGACCGACGACCGGACGGACGGGACTCCCGACCCGCACGACAGCCGCCTGCGGGAGGTGGCCGCCGCCCGCCAGGAGGCGGTGTCCGCCCTCTTCGACCCCGTGACCTGCCGGCACCTGGAGGAACTGGGCGTGGGTCCCGGCTGGCGCTGCTGGGAGGTCGGCGCCGGCGGGGCGACCGTGGCGGCCTGGCTGGCCAAGAAGGCCGGGCCGACCGGGAAGGTCGTCCTGACCGACGCCGACGCCTCCCGGGCCGAGGCCGCCGCCCGGCCGGTGGAGAGCCGCGTGCACCGCCTGGGCCGTGACGAGCCGCCGGGCGAGGGCTTCGACCTGGTGCACGCGCGGCTGACGCTGGCCGAGGCCGAGGACCCGGACCGCGCGCTGCGGTCGATGATCCGGGCGCTGCGGCCCGGCGGGCGGCTGCTGGTGGAGGAGGCCGACCTGGAGCTGCAGCCGCTGCTGTGCCCCGAGGAGTCCGGCGCCGAGCACAAGCTCGCCAACCGGCTGCGGCTCGGGCTGCGGCACCTGCTCGCCCGGCACGGGGTGGACCTCGCCCACGGCCGCCGCCTGCCGCGGCTCCTGCGCGAGGCCGGGCTGCGGCGGGTGGAGGCGGACGTGTACGTCCCGCTCGCCTCCGAGGCGTGCGGACGGCTCGAGACGGCCACCGTCCTGCAGCACCGGGCGGCGCTCACCGCGGCGGGCGTCGCCACGGACGAGGAGATCGACCGCCACCTCACGCACGTCGCCGCAGGCGGCATGGACCTCGCCGCCACCCCCCTCGTCTCCGTCCGGGGCCGCCGCCCCTGACCGGGATCCGCGCGGCAGGGTGCCGTGGGCGGTCGGGCAGGCGGGTGCGTCGGCCGGTGAGGTGCGTCGGCCGGTGGTGTGCGGCGGCCGGTGAGGTGTGGCGGCCGGTGGTGTGCGGGTGGGTCAGAAGAGCGGCTCGGGCAGGACACCTTCGAGGGCGAGGAGACGGCGCTTGGTCTCCAGGCCGCCGGAGAACCCGCCCACCCCGCCGTCGCTCTCCACCACCCGGTGGCACGGCACCACCACCGGCAGCGGGTTGGAACCCATCGCCGCCCCCACCGCCTGCGCCCCGCCGGGCCGCCCGACCCGGCGGGCCAGCTCCCCGTAACCGACCACCGCCCCGTACGGCACCGACGCCGCCAGCTCCCGCAGCACCCGGCCGTTGAACCCCGCCTCGCCGGGCAGCAGCGACCAGTCCAGCGGAAGGGAGAACTCCCGCAGCCCGCCGGACAGGTACTCGCCGAGCTGGCGCACCGCCTCCGCGAGCAGCGGCGCGCCGGGATCCCGC
This sequence comes from Streptomyces fragilis, assembly GCF_003112515.1. GTDB lineage: Bacteria > Actinomycetota > Actinomycetes > Streptomycetales > Streptomycetaceae > Streptomyces > Streptomyces fragilis. Next base: position 468,780 of record NZ_BEVZ01000003.1, read on the forward strand.
GCGGGCCGCACGCCCAGCCGGGCGGCGGCCCGGGCGAGGAACCGCTCGCACACCTCGGGCCGGGCGTGGAACACCACGCCGGCCAGCCCCCGCGGCGTGACGAGGAGGAGCACCGGCCCCAGCGGCCCCTCCACGACCTCGTAGGCGGCCCACCGGCCGCCGGCGGTCCCGCCCCGCTCCGAGCTGTCCATGCGCCCACCGTACGACCCGCCGCCGACAACGGGGCGGCGGCCGTGGAACCGGTCAGAACACCGACAGCGCCCGCCGCACCACGTCGGGCCGGTTGGTGATCAGGCAGTCGACCCCGTACGTCGCCGCGATCAGCGTGTCCACCGGCCGGTCCACGGTCCACGCGCAGACCTCGACCGGCCGCCCGTGCGGCCCGCGAAGCCGCTGCACCGCGGCCACGTAGCCCACCGTGAGCCCCAGGTGCCGGGGGTTGATCTGGTCCGCGAACCGCGCGTACTCCCGCAGCCGGGCCACCGACGGCGCGCCCAGCACGGCCGTGCGCACGGCCGGGCGGAGCCGGTGCACCGTGCGCACGGTCGGCGCGTCGAAGCTCTGGATCACCAGCCGCTTCAGGTGGGCGCGGTCCAGCCACCCGGAGCGGCGCAGCTCGGCCAGCACCTGCGGGGCGATGCCCGGGTAGAACGCCGGGTTCTTGATCTCCAGCAGCAGGCTCTGCCGGTTGCGGTCCACCCGGGCCAGGTACTGCCGCAGCGTCGGCACGCGCGCGCCCCGGAACCGCCGCCCGAACCAGCTGCCCGCGTCCAGCCGGGCGATCTCCGCCGACGTGAAGTCGCGCACCCGCCACGGGGCGCGGCCGGGGAAGACCTGCTCCACGTTCGTCGTCCGGGCCAGACCCGCGTCGTGGAGGACCACCAGGACGCCGTCCTTGGTGCGCTGCACGTCGTTCTCCACCCAGGTGAACCCCAGGCGGTGCGCCCGGTCCACGGCGAGCAGCGTGTTCTCGGGCGCCAGGGCGGAAGCGCCCCGGTGGGCGATGACCGCGGGGCGTGGGGTCTCGTGGTCGGCGCGGGCGCCGGAGATCGGGAGCAGAAGGGCGACCAGGCCCAGAAGCGCCGAGGCGGTCGCGGCGACTGCGCGCGCGTGCATGCGTTCTCCTCGCGTCGACTGTCACGGACGGTTCCAGAGTGACAGCAGACGGTGCGCGAGGCAGGGATGCCGGAACGGGCGTGGAGCGGCCCCCGGTGCCCCCGGCGCCCAATTCGGCCCGGGGGCACCCTCACAAGTGCGTCGACGATGTGATTCTTTGACGCAGAATCGTTGGTCCCATCAGGTGAGAGTCATACTCTCCCCACCGGTACCCGGTCGCTTGGGCGGGTACCGGACAGGACGGACGCGACGCATCCACACGGACGACACGGGGCGGAAGGGAAGCCGCGCATGCAAGGCACGGTCGACGGTTTCAGTCACGGGCTGATCACGCCGGTGGCGGCCTTCGTGATGGCCTGCCTCGGCGGCGCCCTCGGGTTGCGCTGCACCACCCGGGCGCTGCTGGTCGGCCGCCGCAGGGCGGCCTGGCTGGCCCTCGGGTCGGTCGCCATAGGCTCCGGCATCTGGACGATGCACTTCATCGCGATGACCGGTTTCTCGATCGACGGGACGGTGATCAACTACGACCTGCCGACCACCTTCGCCAGCCTCGCGGTGGCCGTCGTCATGGTCGGCATCGGCACCTTCCTGGTGGGCTACTGGAACGCCACCGGTACGGCGCTGTTCACCGGCGGCACCCTCACCGGCCTGGGGATCGCCTCCATGCACTACCTCGGCATGGCCGGAATGCGCTTCGACGGCGAACTGCGCTACGACACCTTCACCGTCACCCTCTCCGCCCTCATCGGGGTGGTCGCCGCCACCACCGCCCTGTGGGCGGCGAGTCAGGTGCGCGGCCCGCTGTGGAGCGTCGGGGCCAGCCTGGTGATGGGGCTCGCGGTCACCGGCATGCACTACACCGGCATGGCCGCCGCCACCGTCCACCTGCACCGGAGCCCCACCGACCCGGCCACGGGCACCCCGGCCGACGTCCTGCTCGGCCCCATGCTGGCGGGCCCGCTGGCCTTCCTGCTGCTGGCCGGGATCGTGGTGATGTTCGACCCGCAGATGGTGATGAGCCGCCCGGCCCCCCAGCGCGCCGGCGAGGACCTGTACGGCCCGGTCCCCGGCTCGGTGCCCGCCTCGCGCCTGTCCGGCCCGGCGTCCCGGCCCGGTCCCGGGCCCGAGGCCCGTGACGCCCGCCGCGGGTCCCTGGCAGGCAGCCGCGAGAAGGACCGCAGCGCCGCCCGGTACGGCTGACGGGGAGCCCCCGGGCACGGCCCGCGCGAAGGCCGCGCGGGCCCCGCGCGACCGCGGTCCGGGGACGTTGTCGGTGCCGGGTCGTAACGTGGAGGCATGCGGCCCGTTTCCCACATCGAACGCACGGTGGCGCCCTTCGAGGTCGTCAGCCCCTACCAGCCGAGCGGTGACCAGCCCACCGCGATCGCCGACCTGTCCCGGCGGATCAAGGCCGGCGAGAAGGACGTCGTCCTGCTCGGCGCGACCGGCACCGGCAAGTCCGCCACCACCGCCTGGATGATCGAGCAGCTCCAGCGGCCGACGCTGGTGATGGCGCCGAACAAGACCCTCGCCGCCCAGCTGGCCAACGAGTTCCGCGAGCTGCTGCCGAACAACGCCGTCGAGTACTTCGTCTCGTACTACGACTACTACCAGCCCGAGGCGTACGTCCCGCAGTCGGACACCTACATCGAGAAGGACTCCTCGATCAACGAGGAGGTCGAGCGGCTGCGCCACTCCGCGACCAACTCCCTGCTCACCCGCCGGGACGTCGTCGTGGTCGCCTCCGTCTCCTGCATCTACGGCCTGGGCACGCCCCAGGAGTACGTGGACCGGATGGTCCCGCTGAAGGTCGGCGAGGAGATCGACCGGGACGAGCTGCTGCGCCGTTTCGTGGACATCCAGTACACCCGCAACGACGTGGCGTTCACCCGCGGCACCTTCCGGGTGCGCGGCGACACCATCGAGATCTTCCCGGTGTACGAGGAGCTCGCCGTCCGCATCGAGATGTTCGGCGACGAGATCGAGTCGCTGACCACGCTCCACCCGCTGACCGGCGAGATCATCAGCGACGAGCGGCAGCTCTACGTCTTCCCCGCCTCGCACTACGTGGCCGGCCCCGAGCGGCTCGAGCGGTCGGTCCGCGACATCGAGGCGGAGCTGGAGCAGCGCCTCGCCGAGCTGGAGAAGCAGGGCAAGCTGCTGGAGGCCCAGCGGCTGCGCATGCGCACCACCTACGACCTCGAGATGCTCCGCCAGATCGGCACCTGTTCCGGCGTGGAGAACTACTCGATGCACTTCGACGGCCGCAGCCCCGGCACGCCGCCGAACACCCTGCTGGACTACTTCCCGGAGGACTTCCTCCTGGTCATCGACGAGTCCCACGTCACGGTCCCGCAGATCGGCGCCATGTTCGAGGGCGACGCCTCCCGCAAGCGCACCCTGGTCGACCACGGCTTCCGGCTCCCGTCCGCGATGGACAACCGGCCGCTGAAGTGGGAGGAGTTCCAGGAGCGCGTCGGGCAGGCGGTCTACCTGTCGGCGACCCCCGGCGCCTACGAGCTGTCCCGCTCCAAGGGGCAGGTCGAGCAGATCATCCGCCCGACCGGCCTGGTCGACCCGGAGGTCGTGGTCAAGCCCACCGAGGGCCAGATCGACGACCTGGTGCACGAGATCCGCGAGCGCGTCGAGCGGGACGAGCGGGTCCTGGTCACCACCCTCACCAAGAAGATGGCCGAGGACCTCACCGACTACTTCCTGGAGCTCGGTATCCAGGTCCGCTACCTGCACAGCGACGTGGACACCCTGCGCCGCATCGAGCTGCTGCGCGAGCTGCGCGCGGGCGAGTACGACGTCCTGGTCGGCATCAACCTGCTCCGTGAGGGCCTCGACCTGCCCGAGGTGTCCCTGGTGGCCATCCTGGACGCCGACAAGGAGGGCTTCCTGCGCTCCGGGACCTCGCTGATCCAGACCATCGGCCGCGCGGCGCGCAACGTCTCCGGCCAGGTCCACATGTACGCCGACAAGATCACCCCGGCCATGGCCAAGGCGATCGACGAGACCAACCGCCGCCGGGAGAAGCAGGTCGCCTACAACAAGGCGAACGGCGTCGACCCGCAGCCGCTGCGCAAGAAGATCAACGACATCGTGTCGCAGATCTCCCGCGAGGAGGTCGACACCGAGCAGCTGCTCGGCACCGGCTACCGGCAGGGCGGCGGCAAGGCCGCCGGCACGGCCCCGGTCCCGGCGGCCTCGTCCAAGGCGGCCCGCAAGGGCAAGGGCGCCAAGGGCGGCGGCGCGGTGACGGACCGGCCGGCCGCTGAGCTCGCGCAGCAGATCGAGGAGATGACGCAGCGGATGCGCGCCGCCGCCGCCGACCTCCAGTTCGAGGTCGCCGCCCGGCTGCGGGACGAGGTCTCCGAGATGAAGAAGGAGCTGCGGCAGATGAAGGAGGCGGGGGTGGCCTGAGCGGTCCGCCGGCCTGCGGGCCGACTCCGGACCGGCTCCGGGCCGGCCCGGCTCCGCCCCGGTCCGGCGGCGGGCTGTTCCGGCTCCGGGCCGGTCCGCGGGCTCCGTCGTCGCGGCGCTGTGTTGCAGGACCGACACAAATCCCGCAAGGGGCGGGCGCGGCGGTGGCGTGCGCCCATAGGGTCGAAGGGCTCGCGGGGGACCGCGGGCGAGGGGAATCACGGGGACTTCATGTCCGAGAGGGGACCGCGCGTGACCGTCAACATGACCAAGGGCCAGGCGATCAGTCTGCAGAAGGACGACGGCGGTAGCCTCACCGCGGTCCGCATGGGGCTGGGCTGGCAGTCCGCCCCGCGCCGCGGTCTGTTCGGCCGCCGGGTCCGGGAGATCGACCTGGACGCCTCCGCCCTGCTGTTCGCCGGGGAGCAGTTGGTGGACGTGGTCTTCTTCCGCCACCTCGTCAGCGACGACGGCTCGGTGCGGCACACCGGCGACAACCTGGTCGGCGGCGCCGGCACCGGAGGGGACGACGAGGCGATCCTGGTCGACCTCCAGCGGGTGCCGGTGCACGTGGACAAGATCGTGTTCACGGTGAACTCCTTCACCGGGCAGACCTTCGAGGAGGTCGCCAACGCCTTCTGCCGCCTGGTCGACGAGACCAACGGCCGCGAGCTGGCCCGCTACACGCTGGCCGGCGGCGGGGCGTACACCGCGCAGATCATGGCGAAGGTCCACCGCAGCGGGCCGGGCTGGACGATGACGGCCATCGGCGCGCCGTCCAACGGCCGCACGTTCCAGGACCTGCTGCCGGACATCTCCCGGCAGCTCTGACGCAGGAGGCGGGCCCCCGCCGCGGAACCGGCGGCGGGCGTACGGAGGGGGAGGACGGCGATGACGGCTGAGCTGGTGCGGGGCCAGAACCATCCGCTCACCGAGGCCCGACCGGAGGTCCGGGTCACGGCCGCCCGCCCGGTGGCGGTCGGGGTGGTCCTCACGGACGAGCAGGGCCGCCTCGCGGGCGTCGAGGGCGTGCTCCTGCCGGGAGGCCCCGCCGGGCCGCCCGGCGTCGGGCTCCCGGGGCGGGCCGCCGGGGGCGAGCACCGGGTGACGGTCGAGCCGGCCGCGCTGCCGGAGACGGTCCACCGGGTGGGGATCGTCCTGGCCCTGCCGGCCGGGGCGCGGTTCGGCGGCGGGCCCGCCCCCTTCACCGCCGTCGTCGCGGACGGGTCCTCGGGGCCGCCGCTGGTCAGCTACACCATCACCGGGCTGGACAGCGAGTGCGCGGTCGTCGCGCTGGAGCTGTACCGCAGGCAGGGGGCGTGGAAGGTCCGCGCCGTGGGGCAGGGGTACGCGGCGGGGCTCGCGGCGCTGCTGACCGACCACGGCCTGCCCTCCGCCGAGGCCCAACGTCTCGCCGCCGTCGCCGCGGTCGCCGTCGTCGCGGAGCAGAACGGCGACCGGCCGCTGCCACCGCCCTCCGCCGCCGGGACACCCGCCGCCGGCACACCGTCCGCCGCGGGCGCCTCCGCCGCCGCGGGCGCGTCGTCCGCTGCGGGGACCTCCGCCGCGGGTGCGTCGTCCGCTGCGGGGACGCTCTCCTCAGGCGCGCCTGCCTCCGCCGCGGGGACGTCTCCCTCCGGGACGCCCGCCTCCGCAGCGGGAACGCCCGCCGCGGGGACACCTGCCTTCGGGACGGCTGCTTCCGGGACGGCTGCTTCCGGCGCACCGGCCGCAGCCGGGCCGCCCGCCGTGGGCACGCCCGCCGGTGCGACCGCGCAGAGTCACGGCGGACCGGCCGTTCCGGCCCCGACGGCTTCGGCCGGCGTGACCGCACCGGGGGCCCCTGAGGGCTCCGCGGCCCGGGGGACGTCAGGTGGCGCCCCGGGTGGGGCGACCGCCCCCGAGGGCGCCCACGCGGCGCCGGGCGGTGCGCACACGACCGGAGGAGCCGCACCGATGGCCGCCTCCGGCGCCCCGGGCCTGCCGCCCCTCGACGCCCCTGGAGCGCCCGGAGCGCCCTCGGCCCCGTCCGGCGGCACGTCCGGGGCCCCGCCCGGCGGCGCGTCCGGCCGGACCGAACCGTCCGGCACGCACACCGCCCCCGGTTCCGTACCCGCCACCGCGGGCGCCTCGCGGATCGACTACCGCCATCCGCGCAGGGAACGGGCGTCGTCCGCCCAGGGCCACGACCAGGCCCAGGACCGGACCCGCACCCGGGGCGAGGACGGGGCGGAGCAGCCCCCCGCCCCCGTGGCCGGGGACGCCGCCGGGTGGTCGATGGAGGAGCGGCTCTACAACCAGGTCTGGGGCATGTTCGAGGACCTGGCCCGGGCCGTCGCCGCCTACCGCGGCGCCGTCGAGTTCGCCGACAACCGTCGGGACCAGGAGATCGACGCCGTGCTGGGTGACTACCGGGCCCGGGCGGACGGGACGGTCGACCGTGCCCGCCGGGAGGCCAAGGCCCGCCGTGAGGAACTGGTGGGCCGCGCCCAGCAGGTCCTCGACCAGCAGCTCGCCCAGCTGAGGGCCGAGTCCGAGGTGGTCGAACCCGCCCTCCCCCCGGCGTACGCCCGCTGGGAGAGCCCGGTGTGGCGCTCCTACCGCGCGCCCGAGGAGCAGCCCCTGGCGCTGCGTCTCGGGGACCTGAGCCTCCCGGAGAGCGGAGCCCTGCGCATCCCCCTGCTGCTGCGGCTGCCGCTGGAGCGCGGCCTGTGGATCGACAGCGGGGCGGGCGGCGGGGCCGGCGGCCTCCTGGCCACCCCCGAGGAGCGGCGCCGGCTCGCCCTCGACATGGCCGTCGCGCTCGCCACCCGGCTGCTGGCCGCCCACCCGCCCGGCGCGTTCACCGTCCACGTGATCGACGCAGCCGGAGCGGGCGCCCGGGCGCTGACCCCGCTGGCGCGCGCCGGTGTGCTCGCCGAGCCCCCGTCCGTGGGACCCGCCGCCGTCTCGGGCCTGCTCACCCGTCTGGCCGGTCACGTCGACCTGGTGCAGATGGCCGTGCGGGCCGGCGCCGCCGAGTCGCTGCCGCCCGGCACCGACCTGTCCCAGCGGCTGCTGATCGTGCACGACTTCCCGCACGCCTTCGACGACCGGGCCGTCACCGCGCTGCGCTATCTGGCCGACGAGGGACCGCGCGCCGGAGTGCACCTGCTGATGGTGGCGGACCGTGAGGACGCCGCAGGGTTCGGCGCCCTCCTCGACCCGCTGTGGCGGTCCCTGCTGCGCCTGACCCCGGTGCCCGAGGACCACCTGGCCGACCCGTGGGTCTCCCACGCCTGGACGTACCAGCCGTCGCTGCCGCCCGGGAACGGTGCCACCCTGGAAGGGGTGCTGGCCCGGGTCGCCGCAGCCCGCCGCGGGTGACTCTCCGTAGTCGACATCGCACCAAGGAAAGGTAAAGCAGCTCTTTACCCTCCCTTGGTGATTGGTGTACCTTCGAACAGACGGAGGGGAGTACTCCCTGTCTGATGCGGCGTTCCCGTCAATACGGTCCGGGCCAGAAGCCCCGGGCCCGGGGCGTCGGCCCGCGGTCTGACCGCGGGTGGAAGAGACCTCCGGTTTCTCTCTGTGACCGGAGGTATCGGTGGAAGTTTCCTTGACCCTGTGGGTCGCCACGGTGGCCGTCCTGGCCCTGCTGATCGGCGCCGACTTCTTCATCGGCCGCAAGCCGCACGACGTGTCGGTCAAGGAGGCCGGCATCTGGACGGCGGTCTGGATCGGCCTCGCCTGTCTCTTCGGCCTCGGCCTGCTCGTCTTCGCCGGGGGCGCGCCCGCCGGCGAGTTCTTCGCGGGCTTCGTGACCGAGAAGTCGCTGAGCGTCGACAACCTGTTCGTCTTCGTCCTGATCATGGCGAAGTTCGCGGTGCCGTCACACCTCCAGCAGCGGGTGCTGCTGATCGGCGTGCTGATCGCCCTGGTCCTGCGGGCGGTCTTCATCGCGGCGGGCGCGGCGATCATCGCCAGCTTCTCGTGGGTCTTCTACATCTTCGGCGCGTTCCTGATCTACACCGCCTGGAAGCTCATCCAGGAGGCCAGGTCCGGGAACAGCGAGGAGGAGTACGAGGAGAACCGCCTGCTCAAGGCGGCCGAGCGCCGCTTCGGCGTCGCCGACCGCTACCACGGCACCAAGCTGTTCATCCGGGAGAACGGCAAGCGCGTGATGACGCCGATGATGGTCGTCATCCTCGCCATCGGCACCACCGACGTGCTGTTCGCCCTGGACTCCATCCCCGCGATCTTCGGTCTGACCCAGGACCCGTACATCGTGTTCACCGCCAACGCCTTCGCCCTGATGGGTCTGCGGCAGCTGTACTTCCTGATCGGTGGCCTGCTCGAGAAGCTGGTCCACCTGTCGTACGGCCTCTCCGTGATCCTCGGCTTCATCGGCGTGAAGCTGGTGCTGCACGCCCTGCACGAGTCCGGGGTGCACGTCCCCGAGATCTCCATCCCGGTCTCCCTGGGCGTCATCTGCACCGTCCTGGTGGTCACCACGATCACCAGCCTGATGGCCAACAGGAAGACCCGGGAGGCCGAGGCCAGGGCCAAGGCGGACGCCGACAGGACCGACGCCTGACCGGGGCGGCGACGACACGGCGGCGGCGGCCCCCCGGGGCCCCGCCACCGTGCGACCGGAAGCATCGATCGAGAGGAGCGGCGCATGAAAGTCCTGTCTGCCCGGAAGCGACCCCCCAGGTCGCTCTGGGCGGTGGCCGCACCGGCTCTCGCGGTGGTCGTCCTGGCCCTCACCTGGGGCCGCAGCGTGCCGCCGGGCGTGATCGTGCTGATGACGGCGGCCCTGGCCGCCGCGGTGCTCGCCGCCGTGCACCACGCCGAGGTGATCGCCCACCGCGTGGGCGAGCCGTTCGGCTCGCTCATCCTCGCGGTGGCGGTCACCGTCATCGAGGTCGGGCTGATCGTCATGCTGATGGTGGGAGGCGGCGAGCAGAGCGCCACCCTCGCCCGGGACACCGTCTTCGCCGCCGTGATGATCACCCTCAACGGCATCACCGGCATCTGCCTGCTGGTGGCCTCGCTGCGGCACCGCACCGCGATCTTCAACCCCGAGGGAACGGGCGCCGCCCTCGCCACCGTCGCCACACTCGCCACGCTCAGCCTGGTGCTGCCGAACTTCACCTCGAGCGCTTCCGGCCCCGAGTTCAGCGGCGCCCAGCTGGTCTTCGCCGCGGTGGCCGCGCTCGTCCTCTACGGCCTCTACGTCGCCACCCAGACGCGGCGGCACCGGGACTACTTCCTGCCGGTCGCCCGGGAGGGCGGCGTCATCTCCGAGGAGGACCACGCGGAGGTGCCGTCGAACCGCAGGGCGCTGGCCAGCCTCGCCCTGCTGCTGGTGGCCCTGGGCGGCGTGGTCGGCCTGGCCAAGGGCGTCTCGCCCACCATCGAGAGCGGCGTCGCCGCGGCCGGGATGCCCCACGCGGTGGTGGGCGTCGTCATCGCCCTGCTGGTGCTGCTGCCGGAGACCATCGCCGCGGTGCACGCCGCCCGCCGCGACCGCGTGCAGACCAGCCTCAACCTCGCCATCGGCTCCGCCATGGCCAGCATCGGCCTGACCATCCCGGCCGTCGCCATCGCCTCCATCTGGCTGGACGGCCCGCTGCTCCTCGGGCTGGGCGCCACCCACATGGTGCTGCTCGCGCTGACCGTCCTGGTCGGCACCCTGACGATCGTCCCCGGGCGGGCCACCCCGCTCCAGGCTGGCCTGCACCTGGCCATCCTCGCCGCCTACCTGGAACTGTCCGTCATCCCCTGAACCGGCCGTGATAGACCGTGCGGAGCCCACCGCACGAGTCACCGCACCGGAGGTTCCCCATGGCCCGCACGCTCGCCGACGCCCCGATCATGATCCTCAACGGGCCGAACCTGAACCTGCTCGGGCAGCGGCAGGTGGACATCTACGGTGCCGGCACCCTCGCCGACGTGGAGGCGATGTGCGCCGAGGCGGCGGCCGCCCACGGCGGGAGCGTCGACCTGCGGCAGTCCAACCACGAGGGCGAGCTGATCGACTGGATCCACGAGGCGCGGCTGAACCACTGCGGCATCGTGATCAACCCCGCGGCCTACTCGCACACCTCCGTCGCCCTGCTGGACGCGCTCAACACCTGCGACGGGCTGCCGGTGGTGGAGGTCCACATCTCCAACATCCACCGCCGCGAGGAGTTCCGGCACCACTCCTACGTCTCGCTGCGCGCGGACGGCGTGATCGCGGGCTGCGGTCTCCAGGGCTACGTGTTCGCCGTGGAGCGCATCGCCGCGCTGGCCGGCGAGGGCCTCGCGGCCGCCTGACCCGTCACGGCTCCGCCGTCACCAGCCGCGGGCGCGCCACTCCGGCAGGTGCGGGCGCTCGGCGCCGAGGCTGGTGTCGTCGCCGTGGCCGGGGTAGACCCAGGTCTCGTCCGGCAGGACGTCGAACAGCTTGGCCGTCACGTCCCGGTACAGGCTGGCGAAGGCCTCCGGGTCCTTGCGGGTGTTGCCCAGGCCGCCCGGGAAGAGGCAGTCGCCGGTGAAGACGTGCGGGTGGCCGTGGGGGTCGTCGTAGACCAGCGCGACCGAGCCGGGGGTGTGGCCGACCAGGTGGCGGGCGGTGAGCCGGACGTGGCCGACGCTGATCAGGTCGCCGTCGTCGAGCAGCACGTCGGTGGGGACCGGGATGCCCTCGGCGTCCTCCCGCCCGGCGTAGGTGCGGGCGCCGGTGGCGGCCACCACCTCGGCGAGCGCCTGCCAGTGGTCGGGGTGCCGGTGGGTGGTGACGACCGAGGTGATCGAGTCGTCGCCGATGCTGCCGAGCAGGGTGTGCGCGTCGTTCGCCGCGTCGATCAGCAGCTGCTCGTCCGTCGCGCGGCAGCGCAGCAGGTACGCGTTGTTGTCCATCGGGCCGACCGCGATCTTGGTGATCATCAGGTCCCGCAGCTCGTGCACATCGGCCGGGCCGCCGACCTTCACCGCTCCCGTGTACGTCATGTTCGCAGCCTATAGCGGGACCGGGGAACACGATCGGGTGAAGCGTGACGGGAACTCCCTGGAATCGAATGCGCGTGCTATAAGCTCGGTGGCCCACACCGGGAACGCCGGGAACGCCCGATTTGTTGAAGAGGGCGGAAACCGGTGAAGCCACCGGTGTTGTCAGAGGGTCCCCTTACGCTGAAAACGACGGGGGTCTGCCCCTGTCACCTCCCCCAAGAAAGGTGCGGAACCGGCGTGGCCGACCGTCTCATCGTCCGTGGCGCGCGCGAGCACAACCTGAAGAACGTCTCGCTCGACCTGCCGCGCGACTCGCTCATCGTCTTCTCGGGTCTGTCGGGTTCGGGCAAGTCGTCCCTCGCGTTCGACACGATCTTCGCCGAGGGCCAGCGGCGTTACGTGGAATCGCTGTCCTCGTACGCCCGGCAGTTCCTCGGCCAGATGGACAAGCCGGACGTGGACTTCATCGAGGGTCTCTCCCCGGCGGTGTCCATCGACCAGAAGTCGACCTCGCGCAACCCGCGCTCGACGGTCGGCACCATCACCGAGGTCTACGACTACCTGCGGCTGCTCTTCGCGCGCATCGGCAAGCCGCACTGCCCGGAGTGCGGCCGCCCCATCTCCCGCCAGTCGCCGCAGGCGATCGTGGACAAGGTCCTCGAGCTCCCGGAGGGCAGCCGCTTCCAGGTGCTCTCCCCGCTGGTGCGCGAGCGCAAGGGCGAGTTCGTCGACCTCTTCGCCGACCTGCAGACCAAGGGCTACAGCCGGGCCCGCGTGGACGGCGAGACGATCCAGCTCTCCGACCCGCCGACGCTGAAGAAGCAGGAGAAGCACACCATCGAGGTGGTCGTGGACCGCCTGACGGTGAAGGGCTCCGCCAAGCGCCGCCTCACCGACTCGGTGGAGACCGCGCTCGGCCTCTCCGGCGGCATGGTCGTGCTCGACTTCGTCGACCTCGAGGCCGACGACCCCGAGCGCGAGCGGATGTTCTCCGAGCACCTGTACTGCCCGTACGACGACCTCTCCTTCGAGGAGCTGGAGCCGCGCTCCTTCTCCTTCAACTCGCCCTTCGGCGCCTGCCCCGCCTGCTCCGGAATCGGCACGCGCATGGAGGTCGACCCCGAGCTGATCGTCCCGGACCCGGAGAAGACGCTCGAGGAGGGCGCCATCCACCCGTGGTCCGCGGGCCACGCCAAGGAGTACTTCGGCCGCCTGGTCGACGCGCTCGCCGACGCCCTGGGCTTCCGCACCGACATCCCCTTCGCCGGGCTGCCCGCCCGCGCCAAGAAGGCGCTGCTGCACGGCCACAAGACCCAGATCGACGTCCGCTACCGCAACCGGTACGGGCGCGAGCGGCGGTACACCACGCCGTTCGAGGGCGCCGTCCCGTTCGTCAAGCGCCGCCACGAGGACGCCGAGACGGACAACAGCCGTGAGCGCTTCGAGGGCTACATGCGCGAGGTGCCCTGCTCCACCTGTGAGGGTGCACGGCTCAAGCCGATCGTCCTGGCGGTCACGGTGCACGGGAAGTCGATCGCGGAGATCTCCTCCCTGTCGATCAGCGAGTGCGCCGACTTCCTGGCGCAGCTCAAGCTGACCGCCCGCGAGAAGAAGATCGCCGAGCGGGTCCTCAAGGAGGTCAACGAGCGGCTGCGCTTCCTGGTCGACGTCGGCCTGGACTACCTCTCGCTCAACCGCGCCGCCGGCACCCTCTCCGGAGGCGAGGCGCAGCGCATCCGCCTGGCCACCCAGATCGGCTCCGGCCTGGTCGGCGTGCTCTACGTGCTCGACGAGCCGTCCATCGGCCTCCACCAGCGGGACAACCACCGGCTGATCGAGACCCTGGTGCGGCTGCGCGACATGGGCAACACGCTGATCGTCGTCGAGCACGACGAGGACACGATGAAGGCGGCCGACTGGATCGTCGACGTCGGCCCCGGCGCCGGCGAGCACGGCGGATCCGTGGTGCACAGCGGCTCCCTGGAGGAGCTGCTGGCCAACGCCAAGTCGGAGACGGGCCTGTACCTCTCGGGCCGGAAGGCGATCCCGGTGCCGGACGTGCGGCGCCCGCTCGACCCCTCGCGGCAGCTGACCGTGCGCGGGGCCCGCGAGAACAACCTGAAGGACGTCGACGTCTCCTTCCCGCTGGGCGTCCTCACCGCCGTCACCGGCGTCTCCGGCTCCGGCAAGTCGACGCTGGTCAACGACATCCTCTACACCCACCTGGCGCGGGAGCTGAACGGCGCCCGCCGGGTGCCGGGCCGGCACACCCGGGTCGAGGGCGACGACCTGCTCGACAAGGTCGTGCACGTCGACCAGTCGCCGATCGGCCGCACCCCGCGGTCCAACCCGGCGACGTACACCGGCGTCTTCGACCACGTCCGCAAGCTGTTCGCCGAGACCACCGAGGCGAAGGTCCGCGGCTACCTGCCCGGCCGCTTCTCCTTCAACGTCAAGGGCGGCCGCTGCGAGAACTGCTCCGGCGACGGCACGATCAAGATCGAGATGAACTTCCTCCCGGACGTGTACGTCCCGTGCGAGGTGTGCCACGGGGCCCGGTACAACCGGGAGACCCTGGAGGTGCACTACAAGGGGAAGAACATCGCCGAGGTCCTGAACATGCCGATCGACGAGGCGCTGGACTTCTTCGAGGCGATCCCCGGCATCTCCCGCCACCTGCGCACCCTCAACGAGGTCGGGCTCGGCTACGTCCGCCTCGGCCAGTCGGCGACGACGCTCTCCGGCGGCGAGGCGCAGCGCGTCAAGCTCGCCACCGAGCTGCAGCGCCGCTCCAACGGGCGCACCGTGTACGTGCTCGACGAGCCGACCACCGGTCTGCACTTCGAGGACATCAGCAAGCTGCTGAAGGTGCTCAACGGCCTGGTGGAGAAGGGCAACACGGTCATCGTCATCGAGCACAACCTCGACGTCATCAAGACGGCCGACTGGGTCGTCGACATGGGGCCCGAGGGCGGCGCAGGCGGTGGCACCGTGGTCGCCGAGGGCACGCCGGAGGAGGTGGCGGCCGTGCCGGCCAGCCACACCGGCAAGTTCCTGCGCGAGATCCTCGGCGACCGCGTCAGCGACGCGAGCCCGGCGGCCAAGCCGCGTAAGAAGGCCGCCGCCCGCAAGCGCTGACGGCCCCCGCGTCCCGCGCCGCGGCCCCCGCTCCCACCCGGGAGCGGGGGCCGCGGTCGTGCGGCCGCAGCTCGGAGGCCGGAGTCGGCGTCGGCCCGCGTCACGCGCGCACCGACCGGGCGTGGTCCCGACGTGACGGGCGACGTGACGGGTCAGGTGGGACCGGTCGTGGAACCCCACCGTCGACGCGGCCTCGGCGGGCCGCTCACCGCCGAGGAGCGGACGACGTGCCCGGTCGATGCGGCGGCCGGTGCCCCGCGAGCCGTCACAGGCCCAGCTCGGCGGCCGTCGGCGGCTGGGCGCCCGGGCGGGTGCAGGTGAGGGCGGCGGCGCGGGCGGCGAGGGAGAGGACGTCCTGCCAGTCGTCGGGGGTGAGGGCGGCGAGGGCCGCGGGGGAGAGGGCGTCGCGCAGGGCGAGGCCGTGCAGCAGGGCCGCCGTCACGGTGTCGCCCGCGCCGATGGTGTCGGCCACCTCGACCCGCGGCGCGGGCGCCGTGACCTCCAGACCGGCGGCGGTGACCACGCTCAGGCCCTCGGAGCCGCGGGTGAGGACCACCGCTCCCGGTCCGGCCGCCGCCCACTCGCGCGGCGTGCCGCCCAGCCAGTCGGCGTCCTCCTCGGACAGCTTGAGCAGCGTGACCGCCGGGAGCCAGGAGTGGAACCGTTCGCGGTACGCGGCGGGGGAGGGGATCAGCCCCGCCCGGATGTTCGGGTCCAGCACGGTGAACAGGCCCCGCGCCGCGCAGGCCAGCAGCAGCTCCTCGTAGGCGGTCGCCCCCGGCTCCAGCACCAGCGAGCAGGTCCCGAAGGACACCGCCCGGGTCCCCTCCGGCAGCCGCCCGGGCACCCGGAACAGCCGGTCCGCGGTGCCCTCGACGTAGAACGTGTACGAGGCGGACCCGTGGTCGTCCAGCAGCGCCAGGGCCAGCGTGGTCGGCTCGGGCCCCCGCTGCACCGGCCCGGTGTCCACCCCCGAGGCCCGCAGCCCGCCCAGCAGCGCCTCCCCGTAGCCGTCGGTGGAGACGCGCGAGCAGAACGCCACCTCGGCGCCCAGCCGCCCCAGGGCCACCGCGGTGTTGTACGGGCCGCCACCGGGCGCCGGGCGCAACGGGGACAGGGGGCCCCGCTCCTGGGGCACCAGGTCGATCAGGGCCTCACCGGCGACGACGAACACGGGCGGCTCCTTCTTCTCGGGTTCTCGGGGACGACGCGGGGCACGGCCCCACGCTCGCACACCGAGGGGCCCCCGGTATCGTCTGGCCTGTTCCGACTCCACGCAGACCACTCCACGCAGACCGGTCCGCCCAACCACTCCACGCAGCACCAGGGGAGCCCAGCATGTCCGGCAGCGACGACATCCGCCGACGTACCGTCCTGCGCGGCGCCGCGCTCACCCCCGTCGCCGGCCTGGGACTGGTGGCCTGCGGCGGCGCGGGCAGTGGTGGCGACTCCTCGGGCGGCGCCGTGGAGCCCGGCGTCGAGCTCGGCGCGGAGAGCGACGTCCCGGCCGGCGGCACCAAGCTCTACGCCAAGCAGAAGGTCGTGGTCAGCCGCGGCGAGGACGGCGCGCTCACGGCATGGAGCACCGTCTGCACGCACGCCGGCTGCGCCATGACCGAGCTGGACGGCACCACGATCACCTGCGCCTGCCACGGCAGCCAGTTCGACGCCGGAAACGGTCAGGTGCTCAACCCGCCGGCGACGGTTCCGCTCACCGAAGTGCCCGTGAAGGTCGATAACGGCAAGATCGTCACGGCCCGGGCCGACTGACACACCCCCCAAGTAGGGTTGGGGGCATGGCCGACCCCTCCAGCTACCGCCCCCGGCCGGGGGAGATTCCGGACACCCCCGGGGTGTACCGCTTCCGCGACGAGCACCGCCGGGTGATCTACGTCGGCAAGGCGAAGAGTCTGCGCCAGCGGCTGGCCAGCTACTTCCAGGACCTCGCCAACCTGCACCCCCGGACGCGGTCCATGGTCACCACGGCCGCGTCCGTGGAATGGACGGTGGTCTCCACCGAGGTCGAGGCGCTCCAGCTGGAGTACACCTGGATCAAGGAGTTCGACCCCCGGTTCAACGTCAAGTACCGCGACGACAAGAGCTACCCCTACCTCGCGGTCACGATGAACGAGGAGATCCCGCGCGTCCAGGTCATGCGCGGCGCCAAGAAGAAGGGCGTGCGCTACTTCGGCCCGTACGGCCACGCCTGGGCGATCCGCGACACCGTGGACCTGCTGCTGCGGGTCTTCCCGGTCCGCACCTGCTCCGCCGGCGTCTTCAAGAACGCCGCCCGTACCGGGCGGCCCTGCCTGCTCGGCTACATCGACAAGTGCTCGGCGCCCTGCGTCGGCCGGATCTCCGCCGAGGACCACCGGGACCTCGCCGAGGAGTTCTGCGACTTCATGGGCGGCCGCACCGGCACCTACGTCCGCCGCCTCGAACAGCAGATGACGATCGCCGCCGAGGACATGGAGTACGAGCGCGCCGCCCGGCTGCGCGACGACATCGGCGCGCTGCGCAAGGCCATGGAGAAGAGCGCGGTGGTGCTCGCCGACGCCACCGACGCCGACCTGGTGGCCGTCGCCGAGGACGAGCTGGAGGCGGCCGTCCAGATCTTCCACGTCCGCGGCGGCCGGATCCGCGGCCAGCGCGGGTGGGTCACCGACAAGGTGGAGGCCGTCACCACCGGCGACCTCGTCGAGCACGCCCTGCAGCAGCTGTACGGCGAGGAGGCCGGCGACGCGGTCCCCCGGGAGGTGCTGGTCACCGCCCTGCCCGAGCCGCTGGAGCCGGTGCAGGACTGGCTGGCGGAGCGCCGCGGCTCCCACACCTCGCTGCGGGTGCCGCAGCGGGGCGACAAGAAGGCGCTGATGGAGACGGTCACGCGCAACGCGCAACAGGCGCTCGCGCTGCACAAGACCAAGCGCGCCTCCGACCTGACCACCCGCTCCCGCGCCCTGGAGGAGATCGCCGAGGCGCTCGGGCTGGACAGCGCGCCGCTGCGCATCGAGTGCTACGACATCTCCCACCTGCAGGGCGAGGACGTGGTCGCGTCCATGGTCGTCTTCGAGGACGGCCTGCAGCGCAAGAGCGAGTACCGGCGCTTCGAGATCAAGGGCTTCGAGGGGCAGGACGACGTCCGCTCCATGCACGAGGTCATCTTCCGCCGGTTCCGGCGCTACCTGGCCGAGAAGGAACGCACCGGCGAGTGGGCCGAGGGCGCGGTCGGCGGCGAGGTGACGGCCTCCGTGACGGAGGAGGACGGCCGGCCGCGGCGCTTCGCGTACCCGCCGCAGCTGGTGGTGGTCGACGGCGGGCGTCCGCAGGTCGCGGCGGCGCGGCGGGCGCTGGACGAGCTGGGCATCGACGACGTGGCCGTCTGCGGGCTCGCCAAGCGGCTGGAGGAGGTCTGGCTCCCCGACGAGGAGGACCCGCTGGTCCTCCCGCGCACCAGCGAGGGCCTGTACCTGCTCCAGCGGGTGCGGGACGAGGCGCACCGGTTCGCCATCACCTACCAGCGCGGCAAGCGGGCCAAACGGCTGCGGTCCGGGCCGCTGGACGCGGTGGCGGGGCTCGGCGAGACGCGCAAGCAGGCGCTGCTCAGGCACTTCGGGTCGGTCAAGCGGCTGCGCGCCGCGACGATCGAGCAGATCCAGGAGGTGCCGGGGATAGGCCGCAAGACGGCGGAGACGGTGGCTGCGGCGCTGGCCGCCGCGACGCCGGGCGGCCCCGCCGTCAACACCGCCACCGGCGAGATCCTGGACGACGCCCCGCCGCCGCCCGCGCCCGGCCCGCCGCCCGCGCCGCGCCCGGCGCCCGAGGTGACGGAACTCCCGGAGCACGAGCCGGCGGCGCCCACCGGCGGTCACCCGCGGCACGAGCCGGCGGCGCCCACCGGCAGTCACCCGCGGCACCAGGCGGCGGCCACCGGCAGGGACCCGCGGCACGAGCCGCAGGCGGGCCGCCCTGTCGAGGAGCACGACGGCGACCGTGGTGACCACCCGGCCGCCGGTGATCAAGGCGTGAGCGAGGACGCGGCCGGGAAGGCGCGCGACGGTGGCCCCGAGGGGTCGCCGGACGGCAAGGACGAGAGACGGGGGCAGCACGCATGACGCAGCAACAGCCAGGGCAACCGGCCCGGACGGACGACGGAGCGGCACAGGTGACGACGGGACCCGAGATCCCCGCGGCCGACACGGCCACCCCCGAGCTGGTGATCATCTCCGGTATGTCCGGGGCCGGCCGCTCCACCGCGGCCAAGTGCCTGGAGGACCTCGGCTGGTTCGTCGTCGACAACCTGCCGCCCGCCCTGATCCCCACCATGGTGGAGCTCGGCGCCCGCAGCCAGGGCAACGTCGCACGCATCGCCGTGGTCGTCGACGTCCGCGGCCGCCGCTTCTTCGACAACCTCCGCGAGTCCCTCGCCGAGCTCGACGCCCGCCAGGTCAAGCGGCGCTTCGTGTTCCTGGAGTCCTCCGACGACGCGCTGGTGCGCCGCTTCGAGTCGGTGCGCCGCCCGCACCCCCTGCAGGGCGACGGCCGCATCGTCGACGGCATCGCCGCCGAGCGCGAACTGCTGCGCGAGCTGCGCGGCGACGCCGACCTGGTGATCGACACCTCCGGCCTCAACGTGCACCAGCTGCGCGCCAAGATGGACGCCCAGTTCGCCGGCGACGAGGAGCCGGAGCTGCGGGCCACCGTCATGTCGTTCGGCTTCAAGTACGGCCTGCCCGTGGACGCCGACCTCGTGGTCGACATGCGCTTCCTGCCGAACCCGCACTGGGTGCCCGAGCTGCGCCCGTACACCGGCCTCAACGAGGAGGTGGCCGGCTACGTCTTCTCCCAGCCCGGTGCCAAGGAGTTCCTGGACCGGTACACCGAGCTGCTGC
Organism: Streptomyces fragilis; assembly: GCF_003112515.1. Lineage (GTDB taxonomy): Bacteria > Actinomycetota > Actinomycetes > Streptomycetales > Streptomycetaceae > Streptomyces > Streptomyces fragilis. Next base: position 488,327 of record NZ_BEVZ01000003.1, read on the forward strand.
ACATGATCGCGGCCGGCTACCGCCGTGAGGGCAAGCGCTACGTGACCGTCGCGGTCGGCTGCACCGGCGGCAAGCACCGCTCGGTCGCCATGTCCGAGAAGCTCGCCAAGCGCCTGGCCGCCGACGGGGTCGAGACGGTGGTCGTCCACCGGGACATGGGACGCGAATGAGACGCCACACCCCGCGGCTGACGAGCCTGCGGCGCAGCGCCGTCCCCGCCTTCCGCAAGGAGGGCAGGGCGGTCGCCCGCGCCGCGACGGAGGCCCGGGGGGCCCGCCCCCGACGCAGGGGCGCCCCGCCCAAGGTCGTCGCCCTGGGCGGCGGCATGGGCCTGTCCGCCTCGCTGGCGGCGCTGCGCAGGATCACCGGCGACCTGACCGCCGTGGTCACCGTCGCCGACGACGGCGGTTCCAGCGGCCGCCTGCGCCAGGAGCTGGGCGTCCTGCCGCCCGGCGACCTCCGCAAGGCGCTGGCCGCGCTCTGCGGCGACGACGACTGGGGCCAGACCTGGGCCCGCGTCATCCAGCACCGCTTCCAGACCGAGGGCGACCTGCACGGCCACGCCGTCGGCAACCTGCTGATCGTGGCCCTGTGGGAACAGCTGGGCGACCACGTCCAGGCGCTGGACCTGGTGGGCCGGCTGCTCGGCGCGGACGGCCGGGTGCTGCCGATGTCCGCGGTGCCGCTGGAGCTGCAGGCCCTGGTGAAGGGCCACGACCCGACGCGCCCGGACGACGTGGACACCGTCCGGGGCCAGGCCACGGTGGCCCTCACCCCCGGTGAGGTGCAGTCCGTCCACCTGGTGCCGCACGACCCGCCGGCCGTCCCGGAGGCCGTCGAGGCGGTGCTGGACGCCGACTGGGTGGTCCTCGGACCGGGGTCCTGGTTCTCCTCGGTGATGCCGCACCTGCTGGTGCCCGAACTGCTCGACGCGCTCACCCGGACCCGCGCGCGCCGGGTGCTCTCGCTGAACCTCGCGCCGCAGCCCGGAGAAACCGAGGGCTTCTCCCCGCAGCGTCATGTGGAGGTTTTGGCACGACACGCCCCTAAACTCGCCCTGGACGTGGTGCTGGCCGACGAGGCCGCCGTACCCGACCGCGAAGCGCTCACCGCGGCCGCCAAGCGGGTCGGCGCGGCGGTCGAGCTGGCTCCCGTGGCCCGGACCGACGGAACCCCCCGGCACGATCCGGAGCTGCTGGCAGCCGCGTACGACCGTATTTTTCGGATGCATGGAAGGATCGGCCCATGGCGATGACGCCGGCTGTGAAGGACGAGATCTCACGGCTTCCCGTCACCAGGACCTGCTGCAGAAAGGCGGAGGTCTCCGCCCTGCTGCGGTTCGCCGGCGGCCTGCACCTGGTCAGCGGGCGGATCGTGATCGAGGCCGAGCTGGACACCGCCATGGCGGCCCGGCGCCTCAAGCGCGACATCCTGGAGATCTTCGGCCACAGCTCCGAGCTGATCGTCATGGCGCCCGGCGGCCTGCGCCGCGGCTCCCGGTTCGTGGTGCGGGTGGTCGCGGGCGGTGACCAGCTGGCGCGGCAGACCGGCCTGGTCGACGGCCGCGGCCGCCCGATCCGCGGCCTGCCGCCGCAGGTCGTCTCCGGCGCCACCTGCGACGCCGAGGCCGCCTGGCGCGGGGCCTTCCTGGCGCACGGTTCGCTGACCGAGCCAGGCCGCTCCTCCTCGCTGGAGGTGACCTGCCCCGGCCCCGAGGCGGCCCTCGCCCTGGTCGGCGCGGCCCGCCGGCTGTCCATCGCCGCCAAGGCCCGCGAGGTGCGCGGCGTGGACCGCGTCGTCGTCCGTGACGGTGACGCCATCGGCGCGCTGCTGACCCGGCTCGGGGCGCACGAGTCGGTGCTCGCCTGGGAGGAGCGGCGGATGCGCCGCGAGGTCCGGGCCACCGCCAACCGGCTGGCCAACTTCGACGATGCCAACCTGCGCCGCTCGGCGCGCGCCGCGGTGGCCGCCGGCGCCCGCGTGCAGCGCGCGCTGGAGATCCTGGCCGACGAGGTTCCCGAGCACCTCGCGGCGGCCGGCCGGCTGCGGATGGAGCACAAGCAGGCCTCCCTGGAGGAGCTGGGCGCGCTCGCCGACCCGCCGCTCACCAAGGACGCGGTGGCCGGCCGGATCCGGCGCCTGCTCGCCATGGCGGACAAGCGTGCCTCCGACCTCGGAATCCCTGGTACCGAGGCGGGGCTGTCCGAAGAACTGGCGGACAACCTCGCTGGTTGACACATATTCAAAGGGCCGTACGGGGGCGCGGAATCGGACCGCGCCCCCGTCGTCATGTGTGCGCGAGGGTGCACGTAAGAGCATGTTCCGTCCGGCTACCGACGGGTAAGGAGGGGCCTGCCGGGTATGGGTCATCTCAATGTCACTTCCGGGCCCCGCGAGCGGTAGGGTCGGAGGCGGTCGGGGACAACTCATGCAGCTCGCCGGGCGGTGGCTTTGCCGTACCGGCGCACAACAAGGAGATGGGTTCGTGACGATCCGCGTAGGCATCAACGGCTTCGGCCGCATCGGTCGCAACTACTTCCGGGCTCTGCTCGACCAGGGTGCGGATGTCGAAGTCGTGGCTGTCAACGACCTTGGTGACACCGCGACCACCGCACACCTGCTGAAGTACGACACCGTCCTGGGCCGCCTGGCCCAGGAGGTCTCCCACACCGAGGACTCGATCACGGTCGGCGGGAAGACCGTCAAGGTCCTCGCCGAGCGCAACCCGGCGGACATCCCCTGGGGCGAGCTCGGCGTCGACATCGTCATCGAGTCGACCGGCATCTTCACCAAGCGCGAGGCCGCCGCCCAGCACCTCGCCGGCGGCGCCAAGAAGGTGCTGATCTCCGCGCCCGCCAAGGGCGAGGACCTCACCGTGGTGATGGGCGTCAACGAGAACCAGTACGACCCGGAGAAGCACCACGTCATCTCCAACGCCTCCTGCACCACCAACTGTGTGGCGCCGATGGCGAAGGTCCTGGACGAGAACTTCGGCATCGTCAAGGGTCTGATGACGACGGTGCACGCGTACACCAACGACCAGCGAATCCTGGACTTCCCGCACTCGGACCTGCGCCGGGCCCGGGCCGCGGCGGTCAACATCATTCCGACGACCACGGGCGCGGCGAAGGCGACCGCCCTGGTCCTCCCGCAGCTCAAGGGCAAGCTGGACGGCATCGCCATGCGCGTCCCGGTTCCCACCGGCTCGGTCACCGACCTGGTCGTGGAACTCTCCCGCGAGACCACCAAGGAAGAGGTCAACGCGGTCTTCCAGAAGGCCGCCGAGGGCCCCCTCAAGGGCATCCTGGTCTTCACCGAGGACGCGATCGTCTCCTCCGACATCGTCTCCGAGCCGGCCTCGTGCACCTTCGACTCCTCCCTGACGATGGTCCAGGAGGGCAAGTCGGTGAAGGTCATCGGCTGGTACGACAACGAGTGGGGCTACTCCAACCGCCTCGTGGACCTGACGGTCTTCGTGGGCAACCAGCTCTGAGCTTCGAGCCACAACGCACAGATCCACCGATGTGAGAGCAGGGCTTGGGCGGCGCAGCGAGGCGCCGTCCGGGCCCTGCTCCATGTCTGAATAAGCTCAGTCGAGTCAGCTCAGTCACCGAGGAGTCCCTGAATGAAGACGATCGACGAACTGCTCGCCGAGGGAGTGGACGGCAGGCGCGTATTCGTCCGCGCCGACCTCAACGTGCCGCTCGCCGAGGGCCGGATCACCGACGACGGGCGCATCCGGGCCGTCCTGCCGACCGTGAAGGCGCTCGCCGAGGCCGGCGCCAAGGTGGTCGTCGCCTCGCACCTGGGCCGCCCCAAGGGCGCCCCGGACCCCGCCTTCACCCTGCGGCCCGCCGCCGACCGCCTGGGCGAACTGCTCGGCGCCCCGGTGGCCTTCGCCGAGGACACCGTCGGCCCCTCGGCCCAGGAGACCGTGAACGGGCTCGGGGCGGGTCAGGTCGCCGTCATCGAGAACCTGCGCTTCAACGCGGGCGAGACCTCCAAGGACGACGCCGAGCGCGGCGGGTTCGCCGACAGCCTCGCCGCCCTCGCGGACGTCTACGTCGGCGACGGCTTCGGCGCGGTGCACCGCAAGCACGCCTCGGTGTACGACCTGCCGGCCCGCCTGCCGCACTACGCCGGCTACCTGATCGCCGCCGAGGTCGAGGTCCTCAAGAAGCTCACCGACGACGTCGCCCGCCCCTACGCGGTGGTCCTCGGCGGCGCCAAGGTCTCCGACAAGCTCGCCGTGATCGACCGGCTGCTGGGCAAGGCCGACCGCATCCTGATCGGCGGCGGCATGGCCTTCACCTTCCTCAAGGCCAAGGGTTACGAGGTCGGCACCTCCCTCCTGCAGGAGGACCAGCTCGGCACCGTCACCGAGTACATGGAGCGCGCCGAGAAGAGCGGCGTGGAGATCGTCCTGCCGGTCGACGCCCTCGTCACCCCGCAGTTCCCGGACCTGAGGACCAAGGCTCCGGCGAACCCCGACACCGTCGATGCCGACGCGATGCCGGCCGACCAGGCGGGCATGGACATCGGACCGCGCAGCGGCGAGCTCTACGCCGAGAAGCTCGCCGACGCCGCGACCGTGTTCTGGAACGGCCCCATGGGCGTCTTCGAGCACCCCGACTTCGCCCAGGGCACCCGCGCCGTCGCGCAGGCGCTCACCGAGTCCAAGGGCTTCACCGTGGTGGGCGGCGGAGACTCCGCCGCGGCGGTCCGTACGCTTGGCTTCGACGAGAACGCTTTCGGCCACATCTCGACCGGCGGCGGCGCCTCCCTCGAATACCTCGAGGGCAAGACGCTCCCCGGCCTCGCCGCACTGGAGGACTGACCCGATGACCACCCGTACGCCGCTGATGGCGGGCAACTGGAAGATGAACCTCAACCACCTCGAGGCCATCGCCCACGTCCAGAAGCTCGCCTTCGCCCTGGCGGAGAAGGACTACGAGGCCGTCGAGGTCGCCGTGCTGCCGCCCTTCACGGACCTGCGGTCCGTGCAGACGCTGGTCGACGGCGACAAGCTCAAGGTCAAGTACGGCGCGCAGGACATCTCCGCGCACGACTCCGGCGCCTACACCGGTGAGATCTCCGGCGCGATGCTGGCCAAGCTGAAGTGCTCCTTCGTGGCCGTCGGCCACTCCGAGCGCCGCCAGTACCACGCCGAGACCGACGAGATCGTCAACGCCAAGGTCAAGGCCGCCTTCAAGCACGAGCTGACGCCGATCCTGTGCGTGGGCGAGGAGCTCGAGGTGCGTCAGGCCGGCCGTCACGTCGAGCACACGCTCGCCCAGGTCGAGGGCGGCCTCAAGGACGTCCCGGCCGAGCAGGCCGAGACCGTCGTGGTCGCCTACGAGCCGGTCTGGGCGATCGGCACCGGTCAGGTCTGCGGCGCCGACGACGCACAGGAGGTCTGCGGGGCGATCCGGGGCAAGCTCGCCGAGCTGTACTCCCAGGACGTCGCCGACAAGATCCGCATCCAGTACGGCGGCTCGGTGAAGTCGGGCAACGTCGCCGAGATCATGTCCAAGCCGGACATCGACGGCGCGCTGATCGGCGGCGCCTCGCTGGACGTGGACGAGTTCGTGAAGATCGTCCGGTTCCGCGACCAGTGACCGGCCGTGACCGGTGGGTGATGCCGACCGGTAGCGAGTAGGCGGCGGAGACGATCCGTCGTACTCTTGCGGGGTCCGGTGTCCTGACCAGCGTGCCGCCTGCGGCGGGCGAGGTCGCCAGGGGCGCCGGGCCCGCGTCGTCCATCCGATTCCGAGGAAGTTGGTCCAGCCGTGGTTATGGGGTTCCAGATCGCCCTGATCGTCTTCAGCTTGCTGCTGATGCTGCTGGTGCTGATGCACAAGGGCAAGGGCGGCGGCCTCTCCGACATGTTCGGTGGCGGTATGCAGTCCTCGGTCGGCGGTTCGTCCGTCGCCGAGCGCAACCTGGACCGCATCACCGTGGTCGTCGGCGTCCTGTGGTTCGTCTGCATCGTGGTCCTCGCCATCATCACGAAGTCGCCCTCCGTCGGCGGCTGACCGGAAACCGACGCCGATCGACCGTCGTCGGCCGAAAGGCGAAGGGCGGCGGCCCACGATCGCGATCCACTCCCCGCGCACGGCCCCATGACGGGTGCGCCTCCCCGGAGGCCGCCTATCATGGGGCCTGCGTCCGTTCGGGGGCCCGCAACTCCCGCCACTGGACGCGCGTTGGGCCTTACGTAGACTGACCGGGCCTACTGAGGGCGCTCGCGGCGAAGCGCTGCGCCGAGAAGCTTCGCGGCACCATCACGCAGGGAGTTACGACCGTGGCAAGTGGCAACGCGATCCGAGGAAGTCGGGTCGGGGCGGGGCCGATGGGCGAGGCCGAGCGCGGCGAGTCCGCGCCGCGGCTGCGCGTCTCCTTCTGGTGCTCCAACGGGCACGAGACCCAGCCGAGTTTCGCGAGTGACGCGCAGGTCCCCGACCACTGGGACTGCCCGCGCTGCGGCTTCCCGGCGGGGCAGGACCGGGACAACCCGCCGGACCCGCCCCGCACCGAGCCGTACAAGACCCACCTCGCCTACGTGCGGGAGCGGCGCAGCGACGCCGACGGCGAGGCGATCCTCGCCGAGGCGCTCGCCAAGCTCCGCGGCGAGATCTGATTCGCCGTCAACGGCCGGACGCCGAACGGGTGTCCGGCCGTTCCGTCATGCCCGCGCGGCCCCCGGGCGCGGCGGCCCGCCGGCGTAGCCGCCCGGAATTTCGGCCTGTGGACAAACGCGCCATGTCGGGACTGATCAACTAGGTTGGCAGGGGCCGCTGCACGGGTACGCGGCCCGCACACCTTGCAGGCATGTCGCAGGCACGAAAGAGGGCAGAGTCGATGAACGCAGAGAGCCGTCCGAGGCTCAACCGGCTGCCGGAGTGGAACGCTCTGGCCAAGCACCGCGAGGCGCTCGGCGAGGTGCGGCTGCGCGAGCTGTTCGACGCGGAGCCCGGCCGCGGGTCGGCGTACACCCTGCGGGTGGGCGACCTGCACATCGACTACTCCAAGCACCTCGTCACCGACGAGACGCTGCGCCTGCTGCGCGACCTGGCCGCGGCCCGCGACGTCTTCGGCCTGCGGGACGCCATGTTCCGCGGCGAGAAGATCAACATCACCGAGGACCGGGCGGTCCTGCACACCGCGCTCCGCGCCCCCCGGGACGCCTCCGTCGAGGTGGACGGCGCCAACGTGGTCCCCGCGGTGCACACCGTCCTGGAGAAGATGGCCGGCTTCGCCGACCGGGTCCGCTCCGGCGGCTGGACCGGGCACACCGGCCGGCGCATCCGCAACGTGGTGAACATCGGCATCGGCGGCTCCGACCTCGGCCCGGCGATGGCCTACGAGGTGCTGCGCTCCTACACCGACCGCTCGCTCACCTTCCGGTTCGTCTCCAACGTCGACGGCGCCGACCTGCACGAGGCGCTGCAGGACCTGGACGCCGAGGAGACGCTGTTCATCGTCGCCTCCAAGACCTTCACCACCATCGAGACGGTCACCAACGCCACCTCCGCGCGGACCTGGCTGCTGGAGCGGCTGGGAGCCGGCCAGGAGGCGGTGGCCAAGCACTTCGTGGCGCTGTCCACCAACGCCGGCAAGGTCTCCGAGTTCGGCATCGACACCGAGAACATGTTCGCGTTCTGGGACTGGGTCGGCGGCCGCTACTCCTACGACTCGGCGATCGGGCTCTCCCTGATGATCGCCATCGGCCCGGACCGCTTCCGCGAGATGCTCGAGGGCTTCCACCTGGTCGACGAGCACTTCCGCACCGCCCCGCCGGAGGAGAACGCGCCGCTGCTGCTGGGCCTGCTGGGCATCTGGTACAACAACTTCCACGACGCCCAGTCGCACGCGGTCCTGCCCTACAGCCACTACCTGTCGAAGTTCACGGCCTACCTGCAGCAGCTGGACATGGAGTCCAACGGCAAGTACGTGGCCCGCGACGGGCGGCCGGTGGAGTGGCAGACCGGGCCGGTGGTCTGGGGCACGCCCGGCACCAACGGGCAGCACGCGTACTACCAGTTGATCCACCAGGGCACCAAGCTGATCCCCGCCGACTTCATCGGCTTCGCCCGCCCGGTGGACGGGCTGAGCGCCGAACTCGAGGCGCAGCACGACCTGTTGATGGCCAACTTCTTCGCCCAGACGCAGGCGCTGGCCTTCGGCAAGACGCCGGAGGAGGTCCGCGCGGAGGGGGTCGCCGAGGAACTGGTGCCGCACCGCACGTTCCTGGGCAACCACCCGACGACCACCATCCTGGCCGAGTCGCTCACGCCGTCGGTGCTGGGGCAGCTGGTCGCGCTCTACGAGCACAAGGTGTTCGTCCAGGGCGCGGTGTGGGACATCGACTCCTTCGACCAGTGGGGCGTCGAGCTCGGCAAGGTCCTCGCCAAGCGGGTGGAGCCGGCGCTCACGGAGGGGGCGGACGTGCCGGGGCTGGACGCCTCCACGAAGGCCCTGGTCGCCACGTACCGCGAGCTGCGGGGTCGCTGACCCTCGCCTCACGCGGGGTGGGGGCCGGCCGCTGCGCGGGGCCGTTCCCCCACCCCGCCCCTTCCCGTGAACCGGGGCTCCGCCCCGGACCCCGGGCCCCGCGCAGCGAACCGCCCCGTGCGTACGTGAGGCCTGCGCCACCCGTGCCGCCCCAGCGGCACGATTGCCCGCAGGGTGAACCGGCCGGTTCGCCGCGGGAGCGTCGCCCACCCTGCGGGCGGCTGGGCCGCCCAGGGGCGGCACGGGCGGGCGCAGGCACAGCGAAGCCCCCGGCACCGACATCGGCACCGGGGGCTTCGGCGGAGCCAGGGCTACAGCTTGGACGCCGCCGCAGCGTCGAGGAGCCAGAGCGTGCTCTCACGCCCGTGGACCCCCGCCGCGGGGGCGTCGGCCGGGTCGACCCCGCCCCCCAGGACGGTGGACGCCGCCTCCGCCTTGTCCTCACCCGCCGCGAGGAGCCACACCTGACGCGCCGCCCGGATCGCCGGCAGCGTCAGCGACACCCGCACCGGCGGCGGCTTCGGCGCCTCCCGCACGGCGACCACCGTGCGCTCCGTCTCCCGCACCCCGGGCAGCCCGGGGAAGAGGGAGGCGACGTGGGTGTCGGGGCCGACGCCCAGCATCAGCACGTCGAACTCCGGCACCGCCGCGCCGTCCCCGGCGGCCAGCGCCAGTTCCTGCGCGTAGGCGGCGGCCGCCGCCTCCACGTCGTCGCCGTGCGGCCCGTCGGAGGCCGGCATCGCGTGCACCCGGGTCGGGTCCACCGGAACGGCGTCCAGCAGCGCCCGGCGGGCCTGCGTGACGTTGCGCTCCGGGTCCCCGGCCGGCAGGTACCGCTCGTCGCCCCACCACAGGTCCAGGCGGGCCCAGTCCACGGCGTCCCGCGCGGGCGACTCGGCCAGCGCCGCCAGCAGCCCGTTGCCGTTGCGGCCGCCGGTCAGCACCACGGAGGCGTGCCCCCGTGCGGCCTGGGCGTCGGCCACGGCGGTGACCAGCCGCGCGGCGGCGGCCCGCGCCATCAGGTCCTTGTCGCGGTGGACCAGCAGCCGCGCCTCGCCCCCGCTCACTTGGCCGCCGCCCGCTTCACGGCGGGACCCCGCTTGGCGGTCCGCTTGGCGGGACCCTTCACGACGTCCTCCTCGGGCACCGGCACCGCCTCCGCGTCACCGTCGCCGGAGGCGTTCTGCACCGGAACGCCCCGCGCCTCCTCCCCGCCGAAGGTCTCGGCGGCGTCCGCGCCGGCGTAGAGCCGGTCCACCCCGTACTGCAGGGTGGCGGCGTACGTCTCGTCGGGGTCCAGCCGCCGCAGCTCCTCGGCGATCAGCTCCGAGGTCTCCCGCCGCTTGAGCGCCACCTGGCGGTCCGGCTGGCCCTCGATGCCGAGGGTGGCCAGGGTGCCGTCGGCACGGTCCAGGGTGATCCGGCCGCAGCTGGTGTCCATCCGGACGCCGGTCAGGCCCGGCCCGGCCGAGCGGGTGCGGCGCACCGGCACGTCGAGCCGCTCCGCCAGCCACATGGCCAGCAGCTCGCAGCTCGGGTTGAACTCCTCGCCCTCGACCTCGACGGCCTTGACCTGGCAGGCGACCTGGTCGAGCGCGGCGGCCAGCATCGACCGCCAGGGGGTGATCCGGGTCCACGACAGGTCGGTGTCGCCGGGGGTGTAGGCCTCGGACAGCCCGCGCAGCTCGCCGACCGGGTCCTCCGCCGCGTAGGTGTCCGTGACCCGGCGCTGGGCGAGGGCGCCCAGCGGGTCCTTCGCCGGGTCCAGCGGCGCGTTCACCGGCCACCAGACCACCACGGGGGCGTCCGGCAGCAGCAGCGGCAGCACCACGGACTGGGCGTGGTTGACCACCTCGCCGTAGAGCCGCAGCACCACCGTCTCGCCCGCCCCGGCGTCCGCGCCCAGGCGCACCTCGGCGTCGAGGCGGGACTGGGTGCGGTCGCGCGGGGAGCGGGCGTGCCGCTTGATGACCGCGATCAGCCGCGCGGGGTGCTCGTGCGAGGCCTCCGACGCCGCCTTCATGGCGTCGTAGGCGTTCTCCTCGTCGGTGACGACGACCAGGGTGAGCACCATGCCGACGGCAGGGGCGCCCAGTGCGCGGCGTCCCTGGACCAGCGCCTTGTTGATCTTGCTGGCCGTGGTGTCGGTGAGGTCGATCTTCATGGCCGGCGCCAGCTCCGTCCGTCTCGTGCGAGCATCTCGTCCGCTTCTGCGGGTCCCCAGGTTCCGGCCGGATATTGGGCGGGGGCGCCCTCGGTGTCCCAGAACTGCTCGATCGGGTCGAGGATCTTCCAGGACAGCTCGACCTCCTCCGTGCGCGGGAAGAGGTTGGCGTCGCCGAGGAGGACGTCCAGGATGAGCCGCTCGTAGGCCTCCGGGCTGGACTCGGTGAAGGACTCGCCGTAGGCGAAGTCCATCGAGACGTCCCGGATCTCCATGGAGGTGCCCGGCACCTTGGAGCCGAACCGGACCGTCATGCCCTCGTCCGGCTGCACCCGGATCACCATGGCGTTCTGCCCCAGCTCCTCGGTGGCCGTGTGGCCGAACGGGGAGTGCGGCGCACGCTGGAAGACCACCGCGATCTCGGTGACCCTGCGGCCCAGCCGCTTGCCGGTGCGCAGGTAGAAGGGGACGCCCGCCCAGCGGCGGTTGTCTATCTCCAGCTTGATCGCGGCGTAGGTGTCGGTCCGGGAGGACTGGTCGATGCCCTCCTCCTCCAGGTAGCCGACGGCCTTCGCGCCGCCCTGCCAGCCCGCCGTGTACTGCGCGCGCACCGTGGAGGCGCCCAGGTCGGAGGGGAGCCGCACCGCGCCGAGGACCTTGGTCTTCTCGGCGGCCAGCGCGTCCGCGTCGAAGGAGGCGGGCTCCTCCATCGCGGTCAGGGCGAGCAGCTGGAGCAGGTGGTTCTGGATGACGTCACGGGCAGCGCCGATGCCGTCGTAGTAGCCGGCCCGGCCGCCGATGCCGATGTCCTCGGCCATCGTGATCTGGACGTGGTCCACGTAGGACCGGTTCCACAGCGGCTCGAACATCTGGTTGGCGAAGCGGAGCGCCAGGATGTTCTGGACGGTCTCCTTGCCGAGGTAGTGGTCGATGCGGAAGACCTGCTCCGGCTGGAACACCTCGTGGACCAGGGAGTTGAGCTCCTCGGCCGACTTCAGGTCGTGCCCGAACGGCTTCTCGATCACCGCGCGGCGCCAGGATCCGTCCTTCTGGTCGGCCAGGCCGTGCTTCTTCAGCTGCTGGATGACCACCGGGAAGGAACCGGGCGGGACGGACAGGTAGAAGGCGAAGTTTCCGCCGGTGCCCTGGGCGCGGTTCAGCTCGTCGATGGTGTCGCGCAGCGACTCGAAGGACGCGTCGTCGTCGAAGGAGCCCTGGACGAACCGCATGCCCTGGGCCAGCTGCTGCCAGACCTCCTCGCGGAACGGCGTGCGGGAGTGCTCCTTGACGGCGTCGTGGACCACCTGGGCGAAGTCCTCGTCCGCCCACTCACGGCGGGCGAAGCCCACCAGGGAGAAACCCGGCGGCAGCAGACCACGGTTCGCGAGGTCGTACACCGCCGGCATCAGCTTCTTGCGGGACAGGTCGCCCGTGACGCCGAAGATCACCAGGCCCGACGGCCCCGCGATGCGCGGGAGCCGTCGGTCCAGGGCGTCACGGAGCGGGTTGGCTCCGGTGACAGGGGAAGGTGACAAGGTCTAGCCCTCCGAGGGGGCGAGCTTCTCGAGCTCGGCCTGGGTCGAGGCGAGCAGGTCGTTCCAGGCGGCCTCGAACTTCTCGACGCCCTCCTTCTCCAGCAGCTCGACGACCTCGTCGTACGAGATGCCCAGGGCCTCGACGGCGTCGAGGTCGGCGCGGGCCTGCTCGTAGGTGCCGGTGACCGTGTCGCCGGAGATCTGGCCGTGGTCGCCGACGGCCTCGAGGGTGCCGCCCGGCATGGTGTTCACCGTGTTCGGCGCGACCAGGTCGTCGACGTACAGGGTGTCCTTGTAGGCCTTGTCCTTGACGCCGGTGGAGGCCCACAGCGGGCGCTGGCGGTTGGCGCCGGCGCGCTCCAGGGCGTTCCAGCGCTCGGAGGAGAAGACCTCCTCGTAGGCCTGGTAGGCCAGACGGGCGTTGGCGAGGGCGGCCTTGCCGCGCAGGGCCTTGGCCTCGTCGGTGCCCAGGGCGTCGATCCGCTTGTCGATCTCGGTGTCGACCCGCGAGACGAAGAAGGAGGCCACGGAGTGGATCTTCGACAGGTCCAGGCCGCGCTCCTTGGCCTTCTCCAGGCCGGCCAGGTAGGCGTCCATCACCTGGCGGTAGCGCTCCAGCGAGAAGATCAGCGTGACGTTGACGCTGATGCCCAGGCCGATGACCTCGGTGATCGCGGGGATGCCCGCCAGGGTCGCCGGGATCTTGATCAGCGTGTTGGGGCGGTCCACCAGCCAGGCCAGCTGCTTGGCCTCGGCGACCGTGGCCCGCTCGTTGTGGGCCAGGCGGGGGTCGACCTCGATCGACACCCGGCCGTCACGGCCGTCGGTGGCGTCGAAGACGGGCCGCAGCACGTCGGCGGCGTCGCGGACGTCCGCCGTCGTGATCATCCGGATCGCCTCCTCGACCGTCACCTTGCGGGCGGCGAGGTCGGCGAGCTGCGTGTCGTAGCCGTGGCCCTCGGAGATCGCCTTCTGGAAGATCGACGGGTTGGTGGTGACACCGACCACGTGCTGGTCGTCGATCAGTTCCTGCAGGGAGCCGGACGAGATCAGGGTGCGGGACAGGTCGTCCAGCCAGATCGCCACACCCTCGTCGGAGAGGCGCTTGAGTGCGTCTGTCATGAGTTCTGCATCTCCTACTTGATCGGTATCAGCGTCAGCGCTGGGCGGCGGCGAGGGATTCCCGGGCCTGGGCGGCCACGTTCTCGGCGGTGAAGCCGTACTCGCGGAACAGCACCTTCGCGTCGGCGGAGGCGCCGAAGTGCTCCAGCGAGACGATCCGGCCGGCGTCGCCCACGAAGCGGTGCCAGGTCAGGCCGACACCGGCCTCGACCGCGACCCGCGCCTTCACCGACGGGGGCAGGACGCTGTCGCGGTACGCCTGGTCCTGCTCGTCGAACCACTCCACGGACGGCATCGAGACGACCCGGGTCGGGACGCCCTCGGCCTGCAGCTGCTCGCGGGCCTCGACGGCCAGGTGCACCTCGGAGCCGGTGGCGATCAGGACGACCTGGGGCTCGCCACCCTCGGCGTCCTTGAGCACGTAGCCGCCGCGGGCGGTGTCCTCGTTCGCCTCGTACACCGGCACGCCCTGGCGGGTGAGCGCCAGACCGTGCGGGGCGCCCTTGCCGAACTCCTTCGTCCAGCGGCGCATGATCTCGCGCCAGGCGATCGCCGTCTCGTTGGCGTCGGCCGGGCGGACGATGTTCAGGCCCGGGATGGCGCGCAGCGAGGCCAGGTGCTCCACCGGCTGGTGGGTCGGGCCGTCCTCGCCGAGGCCGATCGAGTCGTGCGTCCACACGAAGGTCACCGGCAGGTGCATCAGCGCGGACAGGCGTACGGCGTTGCGCATGTAGTCGGAGAACACCAGGAAGGTGCCGCCGTAGACGCGCGTGTTGCCGTGCAGGGCGATGCCGTTCATCTCGGCGCCCATGGAGTGCTCGCGGATGCCGAAGTGGATGGTGCGGCCGTACGGGTCGGCCTCCGGCAGCGGGTTGCCCTTCGGGAGGAAGGAGCTGGTCTTGTCGATCGTGGTGTTGTTGGAGCCGGCCAGGTCGGCCGAGCCGCCCCACAGCTCCGGCACGACCGAGCCGAGCGCCTGCAGCACCTTGCCGGAGGCGGCACGGGTGGCCACCGAGGTGCCCGCCTCGAAGACCGGGAGCTTCTCCTCCCAGCCGGCCGGCAGCTCGCCCGCGGCGATGCGGTCGAACTCGGCGGCCCGCTCCGGGTTGGCCTCGCGCCACGCCTGGAACTGCTTGTCCCACTCGGCGCGGGCGTCCCGGCCGCGGTCCAGGGCCTTGCGGGTGTGGCCGATGACCTCGTCGGAGACCTCGAAGGTCTGCTCCGGGTCGAAGCCCAGCACGCGCTTGGTCGCCGCGACCTCGTCGTCGCCGAGCGCCGAGCCGTGCGCGGCCTCGGTGTTCTGCGCGTTCGGGGCGGGCCAGGCGATGATGGAGCGCATCGCGATGAACGACGGCCGGTCGGTGACGGCCTTCGCGGCCTGGACGGCCTCGTAGATCGCGGCCGGGTCCAGGTCGCCGTTCTCCTGCGGCTCGACCCGCTGGACGTGCCAGCCGTAGGCCTCGTACCGCTTGCAGACGTCCTCGGAGACCGCGGTCTCCGTGTCGCCCTCGATCGAGATGTGGTTGTCGTCCCACAGCAGGACCAGGTTGCCCAGCTTCTGGTGGCCCGCCATGGAGGAGGCCTCGGCGGCGATGCCCTCCTGGAGGCAGCCGTCGCCGGCGACGCAGAAGACGAAGTGGTCGAAGGGGGACTCGCCCGGTGCCGCCTCGGGGTCGAAGAGGCCGCGCTCGTAGCGGGAGGCCATCGCCATGCCGACGGCGTTCGCCACGCCCTGCCCCAGCGGGCCGGTGGTGGTCTCCACGCCGGTGGTGTGGCCGTACTCCGGGTGACCGGGGGTCTTGGAGCCCCAGGTGCGGAAGGCCTTCAGGTCGTCCAGCTCCAGGCCGAAGCCGGCCAGGTAGAGCTGGGTGTAGAGGGTCAGGGACGAGTGCCCCGCCGAGAGGACGAAGCGGTCACGTCCCACCCAGTCGGCGTCGGAGGGGTCGTGGCGCATCACCTTCTGGAACAGCGTGTACGCCGCCGGCGCGAGGCTCATGGCCGTACCGGGATGGCCGTTGCCGACCTTCTGTACGGCGTCGGCGGCCAGGATGCGGGCGGTGTCCACCGCGCGCCGGTCCAGCTCTGTCCACTCGAGGGCTGTGGTGGTCGGCTTGTTGCTCACCCTGGGTCAGGGCTCCTCTCCACATGTCTAATGCCGGTGAGGTGTGCGCCCACCGGTACCACCGACGGGTTTCCGCGCCGCCGGCGGGTCGAGCCTATCCCCTGCAAACACGGCCTTCCGCCCTGTGACCAGAGTGTGGCCACACCCCTGATCCTTCTGCGTTCACACCCGCTCACATGGGCATTTCTTCTGCGAACGGGGCCGCTCACATGGGCGAGCGACAGGTCCCTCGGGAGGGCCTTCCGAGGGGCTCCGTGAAGGCCTTCGCCGTGCCCTCGGCGAGGGGCGTTCGCCGGGTCCGCCGAGCGGTCCGCCGCGACGTCCCTCGCCGGGTCCGCCGTGCCGGGCCCGGCCGGGTGGGGCGCGAGGCCGCCGCGGGGCACGGAAGCCTCCTGCGACGGGTTCCCCGGCCGGTGCGCCCAACACGACAGCACCCCCGCGAATCGTGGGGTCTGGGCAACGTCTAGAGTGGCGTGGTACGCGCGAGCCCTCGCCGGACCTTTCCGACAGGTCCGATTCGGCGACGGCTCGCTGGGATGTCTCTGTCAGGGGTGTGCGTGACGGCCGTTGAATCCCGTCCAGCGGCGGTGTCCGGGGCGAGCACGAGCAGCCCGAGGCCGAACCGCCGGCCGGTCCGGGCCCGGGTCATGGCGTTCGTGGCGCTCACCAAGCCGCGGATCATCGAGCTGCTGCTCATCACCACCGTTCCGGTGATGTTCCTGGCCGAGCAGGGCGTCCCCGACCTCTCGCTCGTGCTGCTGACCTGCCTCGGCGGGTACCTCTCCGCGGGCGGCGCCAACGCGCTGAACATGTGGTACGACCGCGACATCGACGCGCTGATGGACCGCACCTCGCAGCGTCCGCTGGTCACCGGCATGGTGAGCCCGCGGGAGTGCCTGGCCTTCGGCCTCGGCCTGGCCGTCGTGTCCACGCTGCTGTTCGGGCTCACGGTCAACTGGCTGTCCGCCTGGCTCTCGCTGGGCGCGCTCTTCTTCTACGTCGTCGTCTACACGATGATCCTCAAGCGCCGCACCGCGCAGAACATCGTCTGGGGCGGCATCGCCGGCTGCATGCCGGTGCTGATCGGCTGGTCCGCGGTCACCGACTCCCTGTCCTGGGCACCGGTCGTCCTCTTCCTCGTCATCTTCTTCTGGACGCCGCCGCACTACTGGCCGCTGTCGATGAAGGTCAAGGAGGACTACGCGCGGGCGGGCGTGCCGATGCTGCCGGTGCTGGCCTCCAACAAGGTCGTCGCCCGGCAGATCGTGGCCTACAGCTGGGTGATGGTCGCCGTCTCGCTGCTGCTGACGCCGCTGGGCTACACCGGCTGGTTCTACACCGCGGTCGCGGTGGCCGCCGGCGGCTGGTGGCTGTGGGAGGCCCACGCGCTGCAGGGCCGCGCCAAGGCGGAGGTCACCGGGGCGAAGCTCAAGGAGATGCGGCTGTTCCACTGGTCGATCACCTACGTCTCCGTCCTCTTCGTGGCCGTGGCCGTCGACCCCTTCCTGCGCTGACGCGCGTCCGCCTGCGCACCGACGCGAGGGGCGGGTGGCCAACGCCACCCGCCCCTCGCGTCGCCGGTTTCGCTACCCGTCGGTAGCATCCTGACCATGGCAGACACGCAGCAGGTTGACGAGGCGGCCGCCCCGGCGGACGCGCACGGTGAGCGGCGCGCCGCGAAGCTCGCCAAGCAGATCGGGTCCTTCGCCGCGCAGCACGGCGGTGCGGAGGGCCAGGTGGCGCACCTCGGCCGCAAGGGGGCGCGGATCGTCCTGGTGGGCGAGGACGGCGAGTGGGGCGACCTGGTGGCCCCCACGTACGACGTGGCCGTCGCGGCCGTGACGAAGGCGGGCATCACCGTCCACGAGGACTTCGACGGGGAGTTCGCCGCGAAGGTGAGGACGGGCCCCTACGAGTGGTCCCGGATGGCCGGCATCCAGCTCGGCGGCCGCAAGAACCCCGCCTGAGCCCTTCCCGCCCGAGCCGCCCCGCCCCGGCGCCCCCGCCGGCCCGCGAGGCGGCTCCGGCGTTCCCGGGCCCGGGCAGGGCCCTGCCGCGGGGCCAGGCAATCCCCGAGCTCGCGTGGCGGGCCTCCTGGGTGCCCGACGGGCCCGCGCGCGGACCTCCCGGGCGCCCGACGGGCCCCTTCGGTGGGCCTCCGGGGCGCACGGCGCCTCCAGGGCACACGGCGCGGCCCGCCGCGTCCGGGGCGGGCAGGGAAACGCACCGTGCCCCGCTGCGGACGTCGCAGCGGGGCACAGGGGGGCGTCGCGTGGGGAAACTACGCGGGGACGGGCTCCGTGGAGGACGCCGGGACCGCGGCGGGTTCCGCCGAGGGACGCTCGCGCATCGCCAGCAGCACCCGCACGGTGAAGATCCACACCAGGGCGGAGCCCAGCATGTGCAGCCCCACCAGCAGTTCCGGCAGGTCGAGGAAGTACTGGACGTACCCGATCACGCCCTGCGCGAGCAGCACCAGGAACAGGTCCCGCGTCCGCGCCAGCGTCACCCGCGGGGAGTCGAACAGCTTCAGCCCCACCCACAGCGCCACCGTGAGCAGCACCGTCAGCCAGGCCAGCACCGCGTGCACCCGGGTGACCGACTCCCAGTCCACCGGCATCCGCGGCACCTCGCTGGAGTCACCCGCGTGCGGTCCCGCGCCCGTGACCACCGTGCCGACGGCGATCAGCAGCGCGGACACCACCACCAGCGCCCAGGTCAGCCGCCGCAGCGGCGGAGCCGCCAGGGGACGCGGCGCGGCGTCGCCCTCGCCGGCCCGGTGCCACATCACCGTGGCGGCCGCGATCAGCGCGGAGGAGAGCAGGAAGTGCGCGGCCACCGTGTACGGGTTGAGGCCGACCAGCACCACGATGCCGCCGAGCACCGCGTTGCCCATCACGATCCAGAACTGCAGCCAGCCGATCCGGGTCAGCCCTCGGCGGAACGGCTTGGTGGAGCGGGCCGCGATGATCGCCCAGCCGACCGCCGCGCACAGCACGTACGTCAGCAGCCGGTTGCCGAACTCGATGACGCCGTGCCAGCCCATCTCGCGCGTGGTGGCGAGCGAGTCGGCGGTGCACTTGGGCCAGGTCGGGCAGCCGAGGCCGGAGCCGGTCAGCCGGACGGCGCCGCCGGTGACCACGATGACCACCGACATGACGAGCGCGGTGAGCGCCGCGCGGCGGACCGTCCGGGGATCCGGGGTCCAGCGGGCGGCGATGTGGGCAAGGGGGTTGCGGACCGCTGCCGCGGCCCCGCCAGGTTTCTCGTTCGGCACGCGCACCATCGTAGAACGGGGCTTGTGCACGCTTTCACGAGGGGCCGCCAGAAGCCCTGTGACGTTACTCCCAGCAGCGCTCCGTGGCCCTGTGCCGTCACTCCCAGCGGAAGAAGCGCCCCGCCGCGGCCAGTCCCGCCACCGCCCACGCGGTCAGCACCGCGAGCTCCCCCCACGGCATGCCGGCGCCGTGCTGGAGCACGTCCCGCAGGCCGCCGGAGAGGGCCGAGATCGGCAGCAGCTCCAGCACCGACCGGGCGGCCTCGGGGAACTTGTCCAGCGGCACCACCACGCCGCCGCCGACCAGCAGCAGCAGGAAGACCAGGTTGGCCGCCGCCAGGGTGGCCTCCGCCTTCAGCGTGCCCGCCATCAGCAGGCCGAGCCCGGAGAAGGCGGCGGTGCCCAGCACCAGCAGCAGGAACACCGCGACGGGGTTGCCCCGCGGGGACCAGCCCAGCGCGAGGGCGATCACCGTGAGCAGCGCGATCTGCAGCACCTCGGTGACCAGCACCGAGAGCGACTTGGCGGTCATCAGCCCCCACCGCGGCAGCGGGGAGGCGGCCAGTCGCTTCAGGACGCCGTAGCGGCGCTCGAAGCCGGTGGCGATGGCCTGACCGGTGAAGGCGGTGGACATCACCGCCAGGGCCAGCACGCCGGGCGCGAGGAAGTCCACGGCCTTCCCCTCGCCGGTGTCGACGATGTCCACGGTGCTGAACAGCACCAGCAGCAGCGTCGGGATGACCACGGTGAGCAGCAGCTGCTCGCCGTTGCGCAGCAGCATCCGGGTCTCCAGCGCGGCCTGCGCGGCGATCATCCGTCCCAGCGGCGCGGCGCCGGGCCTGGGGGAGTAGGTCCCGGTGGCGGTCATGCGCGCAGCTCCTTGCCCGTGAGTTCCAGGAAGACGTCCTCCAGGGTGTGACGCTCCACGGCGATCCGCTCCGGCATGACGCCGTGCTGGGCGCACCAGGAGGTGACGGTGGCCAGCAGCTGGGGGCCCACGTCACCGGTGACCCGGTAGGAGCCGGGGACGATCTCGGCGGCGGAGGAACCGGAGGGCAGCGCCTTGAGGAGGGAGGCCACGTCCAGTCCGGGGCGGCCGGAGAAGCGGAGCGTGTTCTCCGCGCCGCCGCGGCACAGCCGCTCGGGGGAGCCCTGGGCGATCACCTTGCCGGCGTCGACGATGGCGACGTCGTCGGCGAGCTGCTCGGCCTCGTCCATGTGGTGGGTGGTCAGGATGACCGACACGCCGTCCTCGCGCAGCTCGCGCACCAGCTCCCAGGTGGCCCGGCGGGCCTGCGGGTCGAGGCCGGCCGTGGGCTCGTCGAGGAAGACCAGCTCCGGGCGCCCGACGACCGCCATGGCGAGCGCGAGCCGCTGCTGCTGGCCGCCGGAGAGCCGGCGGTAGGAGGTGCGGCCGCAGGAACCGAGGCCGAGGCGCTCGATCAGCGCGTCGACGTCCAGCGGGTGGGCGTGCAGCTTCGCGACGTGGCGGAGCATCTCGTCGGCGCGGGCGCCGGAGTAGACGCCGCCGGACTGGAGCATCACCCCGATCCGCGGCCGCAGCCGCGCCGCCTGGCGCACCGGGTCGAGTCCGAGGACGCGTACGGTGCCCGCGTCGGGGCGGCGGTAGCCCTCACAGGTCTCGACGGTGGTGGTCTTGCCGGCGCCGTTGGGGCCGAGGACGGCGGTGATGCCCGCCCGGGCCACCAGGTCGAGGCCGTCCACCGCGGTCTTCGGTCCGTACCGTTTCACCAGAGCCTGGATCTGGACGACTGGGACCGCGGGATCGCTGTGCATGGGACACGAGTCTAGGTTCGCGCGGTGCCCGCCCGGTCCCCGGGTGCCGGATCGGCGCCGTCCGCCGCGGGCCGGTGCCCGCGCGGCCGGCCCCCCGCGAAGTCACCGCGCCGGCGAGGGTGAGCAGACGGGCCCGCGCCGCTCCGACGGCCGCGACGGCACCGCCCTTCACCCGGCCGGGTGAGCTGAGGGAGGAGTGGACGAGCGGGGTCCCACCTGGCCGGACGCCCGGGGAACGCAGCTCTGCGGCGGGCGAGGGGCGGGTCGCCGAGGGGCCGGCGAGCGGTGCGGAAGGCGTGGCGTGCAGGGTGGCCAGGGCCTTCGCGGCGCGCGGCCCGGTTTTCCGGAGCGTCCCTTTCCGCAGGTCAGGTTAGGTGGACCTAAGTGATGAAGGGCACCACCGGCCCGGCGGACGCGGCTTGTCCGTCCGCCGGTAATTACGCAACAATGGCGTTGTGAAAAACGTCGGCCAGGAAGAAACCACGACCGGGGAGCGTTCCACACGCAACCGGGTCGTGCGCTCGATCCTGGACCACGGCCCGTCGACGGTCGCCGAACTCGCCGGCCGCCTGCGGCTGACCCAGGCCGCGGTGCGCAGGCATCTGGACGCGCTGGTCGCCGACGACGTGGTCGAGGCCCGCGAACGCCGGGTCTACGGCGCTCGCACGCGCGGGCGACCCGCGAAGGTGTTCGTGCTGACCGACGGAGGCAGGGACGCCTTCGACCAGTCGTACGACCAGCTGGCCAAGGACGCGCTGCGCTGGATCGCGGACCAGGAGGGCGGTGAGCGGGCGGTGGCCGCTTTCGCACGTGCCCGGCTGGCCGACCAGGCAGGCGCCTACCGCAAGGCGCTGGAGTCGGTACCGCCCGAGCGCAGGGCCGAGGCGCTGGCCAGAGCGCTGTCCGCGGACGGGTACGCTGCCAGTGCGCGCAGCGCTCCCTCCCCGCAACTCGGCGAGCAGCTCTGCCAGCATCACTGCCCGGTCGCCCACGTCGCTGAGGAGTTCCCGCAGCTGTGCGAGGCCGAGACGGAGATCTTCTCCGAGCTGCTCGGCACCCACGTCCAGCGACTGGCCACGATCGCGCACGGTGACGGCGTCTGCACGACGTTCATCCCCAAGATTTCCAGGATCGACGACCACGCCACCAGTGGTCATTCATCATCTACGAGCACGGCCGGGAGGAACCCCGCATGACTCTCCCCACGGAGACTGCCCACCCCGAACTCGAGGGTCTGGGTAAGTACGAGTACGGCTGGGCGGACCCCGACGCGGCCGGCGCCTCCGCCAAGCGCGGCCTCAACGAGGACGTCGTCCGGGACATCTCGGCGAAGAAGTCCGAGCCGGAGTGGATGACCAAGCTGCGCCTCAAGGGCCTGGGCCTCTTCGAGAAGAAGCCCATGCCGAACTGGGGCTCGGACCTGTCGGGCATCGACTTCGACAACATCAAGTACTTCGTGCGCTCCACGGAGAAGCAGGCGACCTCCTGGGAAGAGCTGCCCGAGGACATCAAGAACACCTACGACAGGCTGGGCATCCCGGAGGCGGAGAAGCAGCGCCTGGTCGCCGGTGTCGCCGCCCAGTACGAGTCGGAGGTCGTCTACCACCAGATCCGCGAGGACCTGGAGGAGCAGGGCGTCATCTTCCTCGACACCGACACGGCGCTCAAGGAGCACCCGGAGCTCTTCAAGGAGTACTTCGGCACCGTCATCCCGGCCGGCGACAACAAGTTCGCCGCGCTGAACACGGCCGTGTGGTCCGGCGGCTCCTTCATCTACGTGCCGAAGGGCGTGCACGTCGAGATCCCGCTGCAGGCCTACTTCCGCATCAACACGGAGAACATGGGCCAGTTCGAGCGGACCCTGATCATCGTCGACGAGGGCGCCTACGTGCACTACGTCGAGGGCTGCACCGCGCCGATCTACCAGTCGGACTCGCTGCACTCCGCGGTCGTCGAGATCATCGTCAAGAAGAACGCCCGCTGCCGCTACACGACCATCCAGAACTGGTCGAACAACGTCTACAACCTGGTCACCAAGCGCGCCGTGGCGTACGAGGGCGCGACCATGGAGTGGATCGACGGCAACATCGGCTCCAAGGTGACGATGAAGTACCCGGCCGTCTACCTGATGGGCGAGCACGCCAAGGGCGAGACCCTGTCCATCGCCTTCGCGGGCGAGGGCCAGCACCAGGACGCCGGCGCCAAGATGGTCCACATGGCGCCGAACACGTCGTCGAACATCGTCTCGAAGTCGGTGGCGCGCGGCGGTGGCCGCACCTCCTACCGCGGCCTGATCGAGATCGGCGAGGGCGCCCCCGGCTCCAAGTCGAACGTGCTCTGCGACGCGCTGCTGGTCGACACCATCTCCCGCTCCGACACGTACCCCTACGTCGACGTCCGTGAGGACGACGTGTCCATGGGCCACGAGGCGACCGTCTCCAAGGTCTCCGAGGACCAGCTCTTCTACCTGATGAGCCGCGGTCTCTCCGAGTTCGAGGCGATGGCGATGATCGTGCGCGGCTTCGTCGAGCCGATCGCGAAGGAGCTGCCCATGGAGTACGCCCTCGAGCTCAACCGGCTGATCGAGCTCCAGATGGAGGGCGCGGTCGGCTGACCCCGGCCCCCGCCCCGCCCGTCCCTGAAGCAACGAACAGTCCTGAAGCAACGAAAGCGAGCATGACGACAGCCATGGCTGACGCTCAGAATGCCCCGGTGGGCTCCACCACCGCCGGATCCATCGCGGTGGCCGCAGAGTCGACCGTCGCCACGCGCATGAGCGCGCCGCCCTCCTACGACGTGGCGGACTTCCCGGTCCCGCACGGCCGCGAGGAGGAGTGGCGGTTCACCCCGCTGGCGCGCCTGCGCGGTCTGCACGACGGCACCGCCACCGCCTCCGGCGACGGCGTGAAGGTCACCGTCGACGCCCCCGAGGGCGTCGCGGTGGAGTCCGTCGGCCGTGACGACGCCCGCCTGGGCCGGGCCGGCAAGCCGGTCGACCGGGTCGCCGCCCAGGCGTACTCGGCGTTCGAGCAGGCCACCGTGGTGACCGTGCCCAAGGAGACGGTGCTGAGCGCGCCGGTCCGCGTGACGGTCGCCGGCCAGGGCGGCACCTGCTACTCCCACACCGTGGTCGAGCTGGGCGCGTTCGCCGAGGCCGTCGTCGTGGTGGACCACAGCGGCGACGCCGTCTACGCCGGCAACGTCGAGTACGTGCTCGGCGACGGCGCCAAGCTGACCGTCGTCTCCGTGCAGGACTGGGACGAGAAGGCCGTCCACGTCGGCCAGCACAACGCGCTGGTCGGCCGCGACGCCACCTTCAAGTCCGTCGTCGTCACCTTCGGCGGCGACCTGGTGCGCCTGCACCCGCGCGTCGAGTACGCCGGTCCCGGCGGCGAGGCCGAGCTGTTCGGCCTGTACTTCACCGACCAGGGCCAGCACCAGGAGCACCGCCTCCTCGTCGACCACAACATCCCGCACTGCAAGTCCAACGTGGTCTACAAGGGCGCCCTGCAGGGCGAGCAGGCCCACGCGGTGTGGATCGGCGACGTGCTCATCGAGGCCGCCGCCGAGGGCACCGACACCTACGAGATGAACCGCAACCTGGTTCTGACCGACGGCGCCCGCGTCGACTCCGTGCCGAACCTCGAGATCGAGACGGGTGAGATCGTCGGCGCCGGCCACGCCAGCGCCACCGGCCGCTTCGACGACGAGCAGCTCTTCTACCTGATGGCCCGCGGCATCCCGGAGTACGAGGCCCGCCGCCTCGTCGTCCGCGGCTTCTTCGCCGAGCTGGTCCAGCAGATCGGCGTCGACGACATCGAGGAGCGCCTGCTCGCCAAGATCGACGAGGAGCTGGAGGCGGCGGTCGCATGACGGCCTTCGTACGCGCCTGCGCACTGGGCGAGCTGGAGGAGAACACCCCCAAGCGGGTGGAAATCGACGGCACGCCGGTCGCCGTCGTGCGCACCGAGGGCGAGGTGTTCGCGATCAACGACGTCTGCTCGCACGCGAACGTGTCCCTCTCCGAGGGCGAGGTGGAGGACTGCCAGATCGAGTGCTGGCTGCACGGCTCCGCGTTCGACCTCCGCACCGGCAAGCCGTCCGGTCTTCCCGCGACGCGCCCCGTCCCCGTATACCCCGTAAAGATCGAAGGGGACGACGTACTCGTCTCCCTCACCCAGGAGTCCTGAGGCACCCATGGCAACGCTTGAAATCCGAGACCTGCACGTCACCGTCGAGGCCGACAACGCCACGAAGGAGATCCTCAAGGGCGTCGACCTCACCGTGAAGCAGGGCGAGACGCACGCCATCATGGGCCCCAACGGCTCCGGCAAGTCGACTCTCGCCTACTCCCTGGCGGGTCACCCCAAGTACACGATCACCGGCGGCACGGTCACCCTCGACGGCGAGGACGTCATCGAGATGTCCGTCGACGAGCGCGCCCGCGCCGGCCTCTTCCTCGCCATGCAGTACCCGGTCGAGGTCCCCGGCGTCTCCGTGTCGAACTTCCTGCGGACCTCCGCCACCGCGATCCGCGGCGAGGCCCCCAAGCTGCGCACCTGGGTGAAGGAGGTCAAGGAGGCCATGGAGCGCCTCAACATGGACCCCGCCTTCGCCGAGCGCAACGTGAACGAGGGCTTCTCCGGCGGTGAGAAGAAGCGCCACGAGATCCTCCAGCTCGAGCTGCTCAAGCCGAAGATCGCGATCCTCGACGAGACCGACTCCGGCCTCGACGTCGACGCCCTGCGCGTCGTCTCCGAGGGCGTCAACCGCGTCCGCGAGAGCGGCCAGGTCGGCACCCTGCTGATCACGCACTACACGCGGATCCTGCGCTACATCAAGCCCGACCACGTCCACGTCTTCGCGAACGGCCGCATCGTCGAGTCCGGCGGTCCCGAGCTGGCCGACAAGCTGGAGAACGAGGGCTACGAGGCCTACACGAAGGGTGGCGCTTCCGAGTGACACAGCTGCCGGGCCTCCTCGACGACCTTGAGGCGATCCGCAAGGACTTCCCCATCCTGGACCGCGAGGTCCACGACGGGCGGAAGATCGTGTACCTGGACAACGCGGCGACCTCCCAGAAGCCGCGCCAGGTGCTCGACGCCCTGAGTGCCTACTACGAGCGCCACAACGCCAATGTCCACCGCGGGGTGCACGTGCTCGCCGAGGAGGCCACGGCACTGTACGAAGGCGCCCGCGACAAGGTGGCGGAGTTCGTCAACGCCCCCAGTCGCGACGAGGTGATCTTCACCAAGAACGCCTCCGAGTCCCTCAACCTCGTAGCCAACATGCTGGGCTGGGCCGACGAGCCCTACCGGGTGGACAGCGACACCGAGATCGTCATCACGGAGATGGAGCACCACTCCAACATCGTGCCGTGGCAGCTGCTCGCGCAGCGCACGGGCGCGAAGCTGAAGTGGTTCGGCCTCACCGACGACGGCCGCCTCGACCTGTCGAACATCGAGGAGGTCATCACCGAGAAGACGAAGATCGTCTCCTTCGTGCTGGTCTCCAACATCCTCGGCACGCACAACCCCGTCGAGGAGATCGTGCGACGGGCCCAGGACGTCGGCGCGCTGGTCTGCGTCGACGCCTCCCAGGCCGCCCCGCACATGCCGCTGGACGTGCAGGCCCTCGGCGCCGACTTCGTGGCCTTCACCGGCCACAAGATGTGCGCCCCGACCGGCATCGGTGTGCTCTGGGGCCGCCAGGAGCTCCTGGAGGACCTGCCCCCGTTCCTCGGCGGCGGCGAGATGATCGAGACGGTCTCGATGAGCTCGTCGACCTACGCCCCGGCGCCCCACAAGTTCGAGGCGGGCACCCCGCCGATCGCCCAGGCGGTCGGGCTCGGCGCGGCGATCGACTACCTGTCGGCCATCGGCATGGAGAAGATCCACGCGCACGAGAAGGCGATCACCGAGTACGCGGTCAAGCGCCTGATCGAGGTCCCCGACCTGCGGATCATCGGCCCGGCCACGTCCGAGGACCGCGGCGCGGCGATCTCCTTCACGCTCGGCGACATCCACCCGCACGACGTGGGCCAGGTCCTCGACGAGCAGGGCATCGCCGTCCGGGTCGGACACCACTGCGCGCGTCCGGTCTGCCTGCGGTACGGAATTCCCGCGACCACGCGAGCGTCGTTCTATCTGTACTCCACACCGGCCGAGGTCGACGCCCTGGTCGACGGCCTGGAGCACGTACGGAACTTCTTCGGCTGAGAGGACGCGGCGGAGCCGTGAAGCTGGATTCGATGTACCAGGACGTCATCCTGGACCACTACAAGAACCCGCACGGGCGTGGTCTGCGTGACGGCGACGCCGAGGTGCACCACGTCAACCCCACCTGCGGTGACGAGATCACCCTGCGCGTGAAGTACGACGGCACGAAGGTCACCGACGTGTCGTACGAGGGGCAGGGCTGCTCCATCAGCCAGGCCTCCGCCTCCGTGCTCAACGAGCTGCTGGTCGGCAAGGAGCTGGACGACGCGCGCACGATCCAGGAGACCTTCCTGGAGCTGATGCAGTCCAAGGGGAAGATCGAGCCGGACGACGCCATGGAGGAGGTGCTGGAGGACGCGGTCGCGTTCGCCGGCGTCTCCAAGTACCCGGCCCGCGTGAAGTGCGCCCTGCTGAGCTGGATGGCCTGGAAGGACGCGACCGCACAGGCGCTGGGCGCCACCGACAAGGAGACCACCGCATGAGCGAGACGGTTGAGATGAAGCCCGCCTCGGAGGAAGAGGTCCGCGAGGCGCTGCTGGACGTCGTCGACCCCGAGCTGGGCATCGACGTCGTCAACCTGGGCCTGATCTACGGCGTGCACGTCGACGACGCGAACATCGCCACCGTGGACATGACGCTGACCTCGGCGGCCTGCCCGCTGACCGACGTCATCGAGGACCAGGCCAAGTCGGCCACCGACGGACTGGTCAGCGAGCTGCGGATCAACTGGGTCTGGATGCCGCCGTGGGGTCCGGACAAGATCACCGACGACGGCCGCGAGCAGCTGCGGGCGCTGGGCTTCAACGTCTGACGTTCACGCGCGCCCGCACGCCCGCCCTCCGCGCGACGCGTTCGTACGGCACGGCCGAACGGCCCCCCTCCACCGCCCTTGCCGGGCGGGGAGGGGGGCCGTCGTCGTCGTGTCGTGGCTCGGGGAACGCCCGGGGAGTACTTGGGTGCCGCGCGGGTCAGGCGGCGCTGCCGCTGCCGCTGCCGCTGCCGCTGCCGCTGCCGCTGCCGCTGCTTCCGCTGACGCCGGCGCGGAGGATCGACGTCATCTTCTTGCCGCGGGCCAGCTCGTCGACGAGCTTGTCCATCCAGCGGATCCGCTGCATCAGAGGATCCTCGATCTCCTCGACCCGGTGGCCGCAGATCACGCCGGTGATCAGCGAGGCGTTCGGGTTCATCGCGGGGGCCTCGTCGAAGAAGGTCTCCAGGTCCGTCCCGTCGGCGACCACCCGGTCGAGACCGGCGCCGTCGTAGCCGGTGAGCCAGGTGATCACCTGGCGGACCTCGTCCTCGGAGCGGCCCTTGCGCTCCACCTTGGTCACGTACAGCGGATAGATCGAGGCGAAGGTCATGCGCCTGATGCGGTCGGCGGCCACGGTGTGCTCCCCACGTCGTCGGTCGTCCCCACTGTAGTTCCGCCGTCGGGGGTGAGCCGGCCGGTCCGGGCAGGGGGTCGCCCATCGACCGGACCGGCCGATGCGTCGTCCGCTCAGGCGGGCGGGGCGGGCGGCTCCTAGCGCGGCGCGGGAGGTCCGGCGGGCGGTGCCGGCGGGGAGGCCGGGCCGTCGGCAGGGGAGGCCGGGCCGTCGGGCGGCGTGAGGGCGCCCGACGGAGAGGCGTCTGCCGGAGGGGTGTCCGCCGGAGGGGCGGACGGGGGCGCCGTGGGCGGGACGGGCGGCGCCATGGGCGGGAGGTACGGGTCCGTGGGGCCCGCGGCAGCTCCGGGCGGGGGCGTCGGGGCGGTGTACGGAGCCACGGGGCCGGTGTACGGAGCCGTCGCGCCGGGGTACGGGCCGGCCGGCGCCGCCGGGGGAGCCGCTCCGGGCGGGCCGTACGACGCGGCGGAGGCGAGCAGCGTCTCGGCGAAGTTCTCCCGGCGCAGGCGCTGGTCGACGTAGAGCAGCCCGGTGCTGTACGAGCTCAGCGCGAAGGTCAGGAAGTACACGGCCGCCATCACCGCGCCGACCAGCACCATGACCACCACCGCGGCGATGCCCCACGTCGGGTCGGCCCCCTCGGAGAAGCCCGCGGAGGAGGCGAGGGGCACCGTGACGAGCATCATCACCAGCATGCAGACCAGGATCGCCACGTACGCCATGGCACCGACGATCATGCCCATGAGGTAGGTGATGCCGAAGACCCGCCACCAGTCGCCCTTCACCAGCGCCGCCGAACGGCGCAACGAGGCCACCGGGCCCAGGTCCTCCAGGACGGTGATCGCGGGGGCGAAGATCAGGCGGTAGCCCATCCAGACCATGCCCACGATCGCCGCGCACACCACCAGGAAGCCGACGACCGCGAGCGCCGTGCCCCCCGGGTTCTGCTGCTCGACGCCCACGCCCACGCAGACGCCGCCCACGACGGCCACCAGGAAGAACGGCAGGGCCGCGCACATGACGAGCAGCATCGTGCCCAGCACGCGCAGCGTCCGGACGCCGATGCGCTCCCGCAGCACGGACAGGGTGACCTTGCGGCCGACCACGGTCTCCCGCAGCGCGATCATGGGCGCCACGTAGATCAGCGCGGGCAGGACGAACAGCGCGGCCGGGCCGCCGAGGAGGGCCAGCGACACCGAGGCGGGCGCGGTGGTCTCCGGGTCGCCGGCGCCGAGCAGGACCAGCGGGACGGTCAGGAGCAGACCGACGCCCAGCATCGTCAGCAGGGCGAAGACCAGCAACTGCAGCCAGGACCGGCCGAACGCGAGGAACGTCCCCTTGATGATGTCGCCCACGCCCAGCGGGCGCAGCGGGACGACGCCCGGCTGCGGCGCCCAGGCCTTCTGCGCGTAGTACGGGTAGGGCGGCTGCGGCGGCACGCCGTACCCGCCGTGTCCGCCGTGTCCGCCGTACGGAGGTTGCGGCGGCTGTCCGCCGTGCGGCGGTTGCGGCGGAGGGCCGTACGGAGGCGGTGGCGGCTGGTTGTACGACATTTTCGGTTGTGCTCCCACCCCTGGGGCGCCGCGGAGGATGTCGACCGTGGCGCGGTCCTACGTGAACATGGCGAACGTTAGTTCGCCGGGCTCCGGACGGGCGTGCCGGGGTCCGGCGGCGCGTGCCGCCCGGGTCGTCGCCCGGCACGGCCCACGCTCCCTGAGGAGGACGCCCGTTCCGTGGACACCGGTTCGCCTCCACGAGCCCGCTCCGGATAGCGTTTCCCCCATGACCGACACGACTGCCACCCGCGCCACCGGCGCCGTCGCCGCGGGTCTCGCGACCATCGCCGCCGACGGAACCGTTCTCGACACCTGGTTCCCCGCCCCCGCGCTCGCCGACGCCCCCGGCCCGACCGGGACGGAGCGGCTCTCCGCCGAGCGTGCCGCCGAACTGCTCGGCGGGGGCGCCGCCAAGGCCGTCGGCCAGGACGCCCGCCGCGGCGTCGAGGTGGTCGCCGTCCGCACGGTCATCGCCTCCCTGGAGGACAAGCCGGTCGACGCGCACGACGCCTACCTGCGCCTCCACCTGCTCTCGCACCGCCTGGTCAAGCCGCACGGCCAGTCCCTGGACGGCATCTTCGGCCACCTGGCCAACGTCGCCTGGACCTCGCTCGGCCCGGTCGCCGTCGACGACATCGAGAAGGTGCGCCTCAACGCGCGCGCCGAGGGCCTGCACCTCCAGGTCACCTCCATCGACAAGTTCCCCCGCATGACGGACTACGTCGTCCCCAAGGGCGTGCGCATCGCCGACGCCGACCGGGTCCGCCTCGGCGCCCACCTGGCCGAGGGCACCACCGTGATGCACGAGGGCTTCGTCAACTTCAACGCGGGCACCCTGGGCACCTCGATGGTCGAGGGCCGCATCTCGGCCGGTGTCATCGTCGGCGACGGCTCCGACATCGGCGGCGGCGCCTCCACCATGGGCACCCTGTCCGGCGGCGGCAACGTCGTCATCTCCATCGGCGAGCGCTGCCTGGTCGGCGCCGAGGCGGGCGTGGGCATCGCGCTGGGCGACGAGTGCGTCGTCGAGGCCGGCCTGTACATCACCGCCGGCACCCGGGTCACCATGCCCGACGGGCAGGTCGTCAAGGCCCGCGAGCTGAGCGGCGCGTCCAACATCCTCTTCCGCCGCAACTCGGTCACCGGCACGGTCGAGGCCCGCCCGAACAACGCGGTCTGGGGCGGCCTCAACGAGATCCTGCACAGCCACAACTGATCCGCCGGGAGCTTCCCGCGAGAGATCCGCAGGAACGCCCTCCGCCGGCCGACGGGCCGGGGGAGGGCGTTCCCGTCAGGCGGCGGTCAGCGCCTCGTACCGCTTGCGCAGGTCCGCCGTCACCCCGGCGGACGCGGCCCGCAGCGGGGCGCGGACCGGGCCGGCCGGGAGACCGAGGTCGGACAGCAGGGCCTTGGCGGTGACCGCGCCGGGCAGGCCCGAGGACATCATGGCCTCGATCAGCGGGACCGCCTCGCGCTGCAGCCGGGCCGCCCGCTCCGTGTCCCGCGCGTCGAACGCGTCGACGATCGCCCGGAAGTGCCCCGGCACCACGTTCGCCACCGTGCCGACGTACCCCGCGCACCCGATCGCGTAGGTGGCGAGCACGTACTCGTCGCACCCCGTGTACACCGCGAGATCCGACTCGGCCAGCAGCTTCTGCGTGCCGAGCAGGTCGTAGGCGCAGTCCTTGACCGCGGCCACCCGCGGGTGCTCCGCGAGCCGCAGCAGCGTCGCCGTCTCGATGCGCACGCCGGTCCGGCCGGGGATGTCGTACAGCATCACCGGCAGCCCCGTGGCGTCCGCCACCGCGCGGAAGTGCTCCTCCAGCGCGTCCTGCGGCGGGCGGCTGTAGTAGGGGGAGACCAGCAGGAGTCCGTCCGCGCCCGCCCCCTCCGCCTGCCGGGCCAGCTGTGCGGAGTGCGCCGTGTCGGCGGTGCCCACCCCGGCCAGCAGCGCGGGCCCCTCGCCCACCGCCGCCCGCACGGCGCCGATCAGCGCGGACTTCTCCGCGTCCGAGGTGGTCGGCGATTCGCCCGTGGTGCCGTTCAGCACCAGTCCGTCGCAGCCGCCCGACACCAGCCGTTCGGCGAGGACGGCCGCGCCGTCGAGGTCGAGGGCGCCGTCCGGGGTGAAGGGGGTGACCATCGCGCACAGGGCGCGTCCGAAGGGAAGCGTCGTCATGTCTGGAGTGTCGGCCGCCGGTCGGTGAAGGTCCACTTAAAAGTTCTGGCCTGTATCGGGTAGCAGAACTGAAACGAAGGTCTTCGCGTCAAGGATCTTCGGGTGCTTCCCTCGCAAGAGGGACACGCCGTCCCGGGGGCACCATCACCCGTCTAGGCTGGTCGCCCTGCCCGAACGCCCTCCGAGGAGAACCGCCCCGATGTCAGACAGCACCCCCCTGCCGCCGGTACGGCTGCCCTCCGAGGCGGAGCTGGCGCGCGACGCGCTCGCCACCCCGCTGCTCTCCCGGGCGGCCCGCCTGGCCCGCTGGGCGGGGCCGGACACCCGGGTCGACTCCGGCGGCGGTCTGGTCGAGGAGCAGCTCGCCGCGGCTGCCGAGGCGCTGGGGCTGACCGGCCGGAGTGCCGAGGGCGGCGCGGACGCCGGGGCGGTCACGGACGCCGAGGCGGCCGAGGAGGCCCAGGCCGAGGCGAGCGAGGCCTGGCGCGCCGCCGTCGACACCGGCCTGGTGGAGGTCCTGGACGAGGAGGAGGGCACCGTCCGCGCCGGCGACAACCTGGCGCTGCTGACCTCCGGTTCGCCCGCCGAGGTGCTGCACATCTGGCTGGACGCGCTGGACGCGGCGATCGCCGACGCCTCCGTCCCCGACTTCGACGACCTGATGGACGTGATGGACGAGGGCGGCGAGATCGACTTCTCCTCGCTGGACTGGGACCCGCAGGCCGAGGCCGAGTTCCTCGAAGGCGTCCTGGCGAACCTCTACCTCCTCACCGCCGACGAGCGCGCCCCCGAGGGCGCCCCCGTTCCGCTGCCCGCGCTGGCCGCCTCGGTGGTCGTCCCCTCGGACGTCGCCGAGCCGACCGACGCGATGATGGAGGAGGTCTCCACCGCCATGATGCGGCTGGACGACCAGTTCCGGATCCTCGCGCCGACCGGCCTGGCCGACTTCCGGCCGGTCGACGAGTCGCTGCTGATCGAGGAGGGCCAGGCGGCTCCGCAGACCCCCGACGACGAGCCGGAGGACCTGGAGCGCTACGGCGTGGTCCGCCTGACCCCGCTCGGCCTCTACGGGCTGCGCGCCCGGCTGCTCGACGCCGGCTACGCCGCCCCGGCCCTCGGCGACCTCGCCGGCAAGGGCGCCGACGCACTGCTCGACGGCACCGTCCACTACGGCCCGCTCGCTGCCCGCGCGGAGACCGAGCAGTGGCTGGCCCGCCGTGAACCGCTCGCCGCCGCACGGGAGTTGCTGGCCGCCGCCCGGGGCGGCGACGCGGACGCCCCGCTGCGCCGGCTGCACTGCCAGCAGGCACTGTCGCTGGTGGGCACCGAGGCCGAACCCGCGCTGCGCGAGGTGCTGGACGACCCGGAACTCGGCGGCCTCGCCCGGGTGTGGCTGGCCGAGCACGGCGCGGCGGACATCCCCGCGCCCTCGCAGGAGCTGGTCTTCTGGCTCACCGTCGACACCGTCGCCGCGCAGCTGGCCGCCGAGGGCAACTCGGAGGAACTGGTGGCGCTGGTCGAGGGCCTGGCCGCGCAGCACAGCGGGTTCTTCGACACCGCCTGGCGGGTCGACCACCCGGCCACCGCCGAGGTGCTCGAGGCGATGGGGCGGCTCCACCCGGACAAGAGGATCGCCAAGGAGGCCCGCAAGGCCGCCTACAAGGCCCGGTCCCAGCAGGCCGGCTGACCACGGGACCGCGCGACACCACCTACCGCGGCTGATCCGGTCGCCCGGCCGCCCGCTCGGCTCCGGGGTTGGCACCCGGGTGCCCCTCCACACGTGGGACCGGGCCGGGCACGGGCGCTCCGGCAACGCCACCCGGCACACCTTCGGCGGCCTGACCGACGCGGCGTTCCGGATGGTGCCGCTGCTCGAGGCGGCGGGCCGGGCCGAGTGGCGCCGGGCCGCGTGACCCGGCGGCGGGCGCCCTGGTGCGCCCGCCGCCCGGCCCGGGTTGTCCTGCGGCGCCCTCAGAGCGCGCGGGCGGCCGGCTGGAGCATGTCGCGGACCGTGCGGGCCTTCACGAAATCGCCGATGGCCGTCATCTCCCACTCGCCGGAGTACTGACGGATGAACTTGGCCATCATCACGCCCGTCTTGGCCTCCGCCGAGGTCAGGTCGAAGCGGACCAGTTCGTTGCCCGAGGCGTCCAGCAGGCGGCAGTAGGCCTTGGCCACCTCGGTGAACTTCTGGCCGGTGAAGGAGTTCACCGTGAAGACGAGGCCGGTGACCTCCTGGGGGATCCGGCCCAGGTCGACGGCGATGACCTCGTCGTCGCCGCCGCCCTCACCGGTGAGGTTGTCGCCGGAGTGCTTGATCGCGCCGTTGAGGATCGACAGCTTGCCGAAGTAGCAGGCGTCGACCACGTTGCGCTGCGGGCCGTAGGCGATCACCGAGGCGTCCAGGTCGATGTCCCGGCCGCGGTAGGCGGGCTCCCAGCCCAGGCCCATGCGGACCTGGGAGAGCACCGGCTGCCCGCCCTTGACCAGGGAGACCGTCTGGTTCTTCTGCAGGGAGACGCGGCCCTTGTCGAGGTTGACCTTGCCGGAGCCGGGCGCGGGCGCCGGGGGAGCGGCGGCCGGCGGCGGGGGAGTGGAGGCGAAGGCCCGCGGATCGGCGACGGTGGGCTGCGAGGGCGCGGGCGGGGCGGGCGGTGCCGCCGGGGGAGCCGCGGGCGCCGCCTGGGCGGGGGCGGGAGCGGCGGGTTCCTCCACGGAGACGCCGAAGTCGGTGGCGATGCCGGCCAGACCGTCGGCGTATCCCTGCCCGACGGCACGGGCCTTCCAGACGCCGTTGCGCCGGTAGATCTCCATCACCACGAGAGCGGTTTCGGAGCCGAGGCCGGGCGGGGTGAAGGTGGCGAGGACGGAGCCGCCGTCGGCGTCGCGCAGCGTGGCCGTGGGCTCGATGCCCTGGAAGGTCTGGCCGGCCGCGTCCGGGCTGGCCGTCACCACGATCTTCTCGATGGCCGGGGGGACGGCGGCGGTGTCCACGGTGACGGAGTCGGGAGCCGCCCCGCCGCCCGAGCGGTACGTCACGCCCGGTCCGGACGGCTGGTTGTAGAAGATGAAGTCGTCGTCCGAGCGCACCTTGCCGTCGGCGGTGAGCATCAGGCCCGAGACGTCCAGCCGCACCGGTGCGGTGACCTCGACCGTCACACGGGCGGGGCTGAGGGGAATGTTCGAGCCAGGGGTCATAGCGGTCATGTGAGGAAGAACGACCGGGAGCCTTTTACCGTTCCCTTACCGGCCGAACGGGTGATCCGGACGGGGGACGTGGGGCAGGACGTCCGGGCCCGGGAGCACCCACGTGACGAGCGCGGCGGGATTCGGCTGCGGCGAAAGGAGTCCCTGCATCGGGCACGCCGATGAATACGCAAAGCGATTTCGGCGCTTTCCGTCCGCGCATTTCCCATTCGAACATGCCCAGCCCGGGGGAGATCAAACGTCAAGGTTCTGCGGAGATCGTGAGAGCGGTCCGGGGTCGCCGCGGGCGGTGTTACGTCACTGTAATCAGGCTCACAAGGTGACCGTTATGCCGTGTTCGTACCGGGTGAAAAGGTGCATAAGTCCTGCGCCGACATCCTCCGCTGCGCGCCCGCGTGATACCACAACGGGTCCGGTCGCGTAACCCCGCGCGGGAATGCAATTCTCTTTCCTGCTGGGTAAGTTAATTTCACATGACTGCCCTTCAAGCAGCCCCGACGACGCAGCCGACGACGACTTCCGAATTCCCCGGCGGATTCCGTGACGGATTCCGCGTCGACCGCCCGAACGTGGCCGACGGCGCCGCCCTGTGGCGCATCGCCCGTGACTCCCGGACGCTCGACCTCAACTCCTCCTACAGCTACCTGCTGTGGTGCCGCGACTTCGCCTCCACCTCCGCGGTGGCCCGCTCCGAGGACGGCCGGGTGGCCGGCTTCGTGACCGGTTTCCTGCGCCCCGAGGACCCCCGGGTCCTCCTCGTGTGGCAGGTGGCCGTGGACGAGCGGTACCGCGGCCACGGGCTGGCGGGCCGGATGCTCGACGAGCTGGTGGCCCGGATCGACCACGAGAGCGAGCTCGGCGTGGACACCGTGGAGACCACCGTCACTCCGGGCAACCGGGCCTCCGAGCGCCTCTTCGCCTCCTTCGCCGCCCGCCACGGCGCCCAGGTGACCCACGAGGTCCTGTTCGCCGGCGAGCAGTTCCCGGCCGAGGGGGAGGCCCACGCCCCCGAGGTCCTGCACCGCATCGCGCCGCTGTGAGCCACCGCCGGAGGCAGCCACCGCGCCCCGGAACACCGGCCCCACCGCCCGTGCGGATCCTCCCCCCGCAGACTTCTCCGACTTCCCACGAGGAGCTCCACGTCGTGACCGTCACCCAGCCTGACCTGACCGTCTTCGAGTCCCTGGAGTCCGAGGTGCGCAGCTACTGCCGCGCCTGGCCCACCGTGTTCGACCGCGCCCAGGGCAGTCACCTGTACGACGAGGAGGGCCGCGACCACCTCGACTTCTTCGCCGGGGCCGGCTCGCTGAACTACGGCCACAACAACCCGGTGCTCAAGCGCGCCCTGCTGGACTACCTGGAGCGGGACGGCGTCACCCACGGCCTGGACATGTCGACGACGGCCAAGCGGTCCTTCCTGGAGACCTTCCACCGTCTGGTGCTCCAGCCCCGCCACCTGCCCTACAAGGTGATGTTCCCCGGTCCGACCGGCACCAACGCCGTCGAGTCGGCGCTCAAACTGGCCCGCAAGGTGAAGGGCCGCGAGTCGGTCGTCTCCTTCACCAACGCCTTCCACGGCATGTCGCTGGGCTCGCTCGCGGTCACCGGCAACGCCTTCAAGCGGGCCGGCGCCGGCATCCCGCTGGTGCACGGAACCCCGATGCCGTTCGACAACTACTTCGACGGCACCGTCCCCGACTTCCTGTGGTTCGAGCGGCTCCTGGAGGACCAGGGCTCCGGCCTCGACAAGCCCGCCGCCGTGATCGTGGAGACCGTCCAGGGCGAGGGCGGCATCAACGTCGCCCGCCCGGAGTGGCTGCGCGCCCTCGCCGAGCTGTGCGAGCGCCAGGACATGCTGCTGATCGTCGACGACATCCAGATGGGCTGCGGCCGCACCGGCGCCTTCTTCTCGTTCGAGGAGGCGGGCATCACCCCGGACATCGTCACCGTCTCCAAGTCCATCAGCGGTTACGGCCTGCCGATGTCGCTGTGCCTGTTCAAGGGCGAGCTGGACGTCTGGGAGCCGGGCGAGCACAACGGCACCTTCCGCGGCAACAACCCCGCCTTCGTCACCGCCACCGCCGCCCTCGAGGCCTACTGGTCGGAAGGCGACGCCCTGGAGAAGCAGACCCTGGCCCGCGGCCTTCAGGTCGACCAGGCGCTCGCGCAGATCACCGCCGAGAACCGCCCCCACGTCAAGGAGTACCGCGGCCGCGGGCTGGTGTGGGGCCTGGAGTTCCACGACAAGGAGCGGGCCGGGCGGGTGGCGCGCCGGGCCTTCGACCACGGCCTGCTCATCGAGACCTCCGGCCCGGAGAGCGAGGTCGTGAAGCTGCTTCCCGCGCTGACGATCACGCCCGACGAGCTGGACGAGGGCCTGCGCGTCCTCGACCGGGCCGTGCGGGAGACGGCCTGACGCGTCGGCCCGACACGCCGCCGCACCACCCCTCCCGCACGACCGCCGAACGATCACCAGAGAGGTGAGCACCACACCGTGATAGTCCGATCCTTCAAGGAGATCGAGGGCACCGACCGGCACGTGAAGGCCGCCACCGGTACCTGGGAGAGCAAGCGCATCGTCCTGGCCAAGGAGGGCGTCGGCTTCTCCGTGCACGAGACGGTCCTCTACGCGGGCACCGAGACGACCATGTGGTACGCCAACCACATCGAGGCCGTCGTCTGCACCGAGGGCGAGGCCGAGCTCACCGACGAGACCACCGGCGAGACGTACCTGATCACCCCCGGGACCATGTACCTCCTGGACGGCCACGAGAAGCACACCATGCGGCCGCGGACGGACTTCCGCTGCATCTGCGTCTTCAACCCGCCCGTGACCGGACGGGAGGACCACGACGAGAACGGCGTCTACCCCCTGCTCACCGAGGAGGTCTGAGCACGTGTCCACCGCGACGAGCGCACCCGCCGGCCACGGCGTCACCGACCTGTACCCCACCCGCGGGGCCCAGGAGATGACGGTCCCCCGCCAGGACCCCGTCGTCTGGGGCAGCCCGGACGGGCCCGGCCCGATCCAGCCGCAGGACCTCGGCGCCTTCGCGCGCGACGGCTTCCTGGCGGTCGACCAGCTGATCACCCCGGAGGAGGTCCAGGTCTACCGCCGTGAGCTGGACCGCCTGGTGGCCGACCCGGAGATCCGCGCCGACGAGCGTTCGATCGTCGAGCCGCGCACCCAGGAGATCCGGTCCGTCTTCGAGGTGCACCGGATCAGCGAGCTCTTCGCCCACCTGGTCGCCGACGAGCGGGTCGTCGGCCGGGCCCGGCAGATCCTGGGCTCGGACGTCTACGTCCACCAGTCCCGGATCAACGTCAAGCCCGGCTTCGGGGCCTCCGGCTTCTACTGGCACTCGGACTTCGAGACCTGGCACGCCGAGGACGGCCTGCCGAACATGCGGACCGTGTCGGTGTCGATCGCCCTCACCGAGAACGTCGACACCAACGGCGGCCTGATGATCATGCCGGGGTCGCACAAGACCTTCCTCGGCTGCGCGGGCGCCACCCCGAAGGACAACTACAAGAAGTCGCTGCAGATGCAGGACGCGGGCACCCCGTCCGACGAGGCGCTCACCGCGCTCGCCGGGCAGCACGGCATCAAGCTCTTCACGGGCAAGGCCGGTTCGGCGACCTGGTTCGACTGCAACTGCATGCACGGGTCCGGCGACAACATCACGCCGTTCCCGCGCAGCAACGTCTTCGTCGTGTTCAACAGCGTGGAGAACACCCCCGTCGAGCCGTTCGCCGCGCCGGTGCGGCGCCCCGCCTTCCTCGGGGCCCGCGACTCCACGCCGGTGCGCTGAGGCCCGCCCGCGACTCCCGGGCGCGCCGGGCCGTTCAGCGGTCCAGGGCGTCGAGCAGGCGGTCCACGTCCGCGGGGCCGTTGTAGAGGTGGAAGGCGGCCCGCAGACTGCCCGCACGGTCGGAGACCTCGATCCCGGCCGCGGACAGCGCGGTCCGCCGTCCGCCCAGCCCCGGCACCGACACGATCGGCGAGCCCGGCGAGGGCAGCGGCTCGTGCCCCAGCCTCAGCAGGCCCTCGCGGAAGCGGTCCGCCAGCGCCAGGTCGTGCCGGCGGACCGCCTCCACCCCCACTTCCTCCACCAGCGCCAGGGACCGCGCGCCGGCCACGCAGGCGACGCTCTGCGGTTCGTCGAACCGCCGCGCGGTGCCGGCCAGTTCGGTGACCGGCCCGTAGCAGCTCGCCCAGGGGTCCTCGCCCGCCACCCAGCCGGCCGACAGCGGCAGCAGCCCGCCGAAGTCCTCCGGCACGGTCAGGAACGCCAGGCCGAACATGCCGCACAGCCACTTGTGCGTGACGGTGACGGTGAAGTCGTACTCCCCGGCGTCCAGCGGGAGCCAGCCGGCCGCCTGGGACACGTCCAGGCAGATCCGCGCCCCGTGCGCCGAGGCGGCGGCGCGCAGCGCCGGCAGGTCGGCCAGCCGGCCGTCGGACGACTGCACGGCGCTCACCGCCACCAACGCGGTGCCCGGGCCGACCTCCTCGGGGATCCGCTCCAGAGGGACCGTCCGGACCTTCAGGTCACCGCGCACGTGGAACGGGTTGACCAGCGAGCTGAAGTCGCCCTCCGCGGTGAGCACCTCGGCGCCGGCCGGCAGCGAGGCCGCGATCAGCGCGCAGTACCCCACCACCGAGGTGCCGACGGCCACCCGGTCGGCCCCGACGCCCATGATCCGG
This sequence comes from Streptomyces fragilis, assembly GCF_003112515.1. Lineage (GTDB taxonomy): Bacteria > Actinomycetota > Actinomycetes > Streptomycetales > Streptomycetaceae > Streptomyces > Streptomyces fragilis. The sequence continues at coordinate 528,111 of NZ_BEVZ01000003.1, forward strand.
GCGTAGGAGGCCCGGGCCTCGTCGACGGGCCCGAAGAAGTCGGGCGGCAGGCCCGCCACGCCCTCGTCCAGGGCGGCACGGGCGGCGCGGGCGGAACGGGCGGGGATCAGGCCGACGGCGGCGGTGTTCAGGTACACGCGCACCGGGGCGAACTCTGACGCGACGACAGGGGCACGGTCGAGGTTCGGCATGACACTCACCATGCATCCCCGGCCGCGCCCCGTCCACGGTGCGTCACCGCGCGCCGCACGACGCGCCCCTCACCGCCCGCGGGGCGCGGGGCGCGCGCCGGTCACCGCTGGGGGACCTCGCAGCCGTCGGGGCCGCAGGCGTCCCCGTCGGAGAGCACCGTCAGCGGCGACCGCTCACCCCACGCCTGGGTCAGGGCCTGGGAGAACAGCTCCACCGGCTGCGCGCCGGACACCCCGTACCGGCGGTCGATGACGAAGAACGGCACGCCGGAGACACCCAGCTCCGCCGCCTCCTGCTCGTCGGCCCGCACCTCGCGCGCGTACGCGGACGGGTCGCCCAGCACCTCGCGCACCTCGTCCTCCGCCAGGCCGGCCCGCACGGCCAGCTCGACCAGGTACTCGTCGGCGTCGCCGAACACCGAGCGCTCCTCGGCGAAGTTGGCCCGGTAGAAGAGGTCCAGCAACTCGCTCTGGCGGCCCCGCTCCTTCGCCAGCTGCAGCAGCCGGTGCAGGTCGAAGGTGCCGCCGTGGTCACGGCCCTCCGAGCGGTACGGCAGGCCCTCGCCGGCCGCCTGCGCGGCCAGGTTCGCCTCCCCGGCCGCCGCCTGCTCCTCGCTCATCCCGTACTTCTTGGCCAGCAGCCCGAGCACCGGCTCCACGTCCCCCTTGGCGCGCCCGGGGTCGAGCTCGAACGACCGGTGCACGACCTCGACGTCGTCACGGTGCGCGAAGGCGGCCAGCGCCTTCTCGAAACGGGCCTTCCCGACATAACACCAGGGGCACGCGATGTCGGACCAGATCTCCACACGCACGGGGGCACTCCATCAGCAGGGGGCAGTTCTCCGGCGGCAACCGTTCACCCGGCCGCCGCATTCCCGCACGGTGCGGGGGAGGGGACTACTTCCAGGCGCTCGCGGCGGCCCGCAGCGCTCCCGCCAGGTCCACCTCGGCTCCCCGCTCCGCCAGCGCCGCGCCCAGCGCGGCCAGGCTGCCCTGGACGGCGCCCGGCGTGGCGTCCCGTCCGTAGTGGTTGACCCGGATCATCTCGGACGCGAGCGCGCCGCCGCCCGCCGCCAGCGGCAGCGCGGGATCGGCCGCCAGCGCCCGCGCCACCAGCTCGGAGGCCACCACCCCGGCCGGGGTGCGCAGCGTGGTCGCCACCGGCGCGGCGTCCCGCGCCTGGTGGACGTACGGCTCCAGCCCGCCGCCCAGCGCCACCACGCCGGCCCGGGTCGCCGCGGCGGCCGACGCGTGACGGGCCATCAGCGCGTCGAGTCCCTCGCCCTCGACCCGCTCCACGCAGGCCTCCAGCGCCAGCATCTCCAGCTGCGCCGGGGCGTGCAGCAGCGCGGTGCGCCCACGGTCGATCCACCGCTCCTTCCAGTCCAGCAGCGACAGGTAGGAGTGCCGGGGCGCCCTCGGGTTGGCGGCCATCCGGGCCCAGGCCCGCTCGCTCACCGACACCGCGGAGACACCCGCCGGGCCGCCCAGCGCCTTCTGCGCGCCGATCACGCACAGGTCGACGCCCCACGCGTCGGTCAGCACCGGCTCCGCGCCGACGGAGGCCACCGCGTCCAGGTACAGCAGCGCGCCGTGCTCCCGGACCACCTCGCCGATCTCCCCGACCGGGTTGGTGTTGCCGGTGGCCGCCTCGGCGTGCACCAGCGAGACGAAGTCGATCTCCGGGTGCTCGGCCAGCGCCTCGCGGATCTGCCGTGCGGTCACCGCGGTGTGGAAGGGCACCGCCAGGTCGTGCACCGTCGCGCCGCAGTCGCGCAGCCAGTCGCCGAAGGTCTGCCCGTAGGGACCGGTGACGACGTTCAGCGCCACCGTCCCGGGACCCGCGCAGCCGCGGATCGCGCCCTCCAGCGGCAGCAGCGCCTCGCCCTGGGTGATGACGACGTCGTTGCGGGTGCCGAGGAGCCGCGCCACCCGGTCCGCGACGTCGGCGAAACGGGCGGCGCTGAGCGGCGCCAGGTCCAGGAAGGGGTGGGTCACGGTGGTGCTCTCTTCGCTCAGGGACTGCGGGGGACTGCGGCGCGTGCCGCACGGGCCGGTACGGGAAGGGCCGGCGCGCGGGAAAGGCCGGTGCGCCCTGAGGGTAACCGGTGCCCGGGCGGGCAGCTGACGGCCCGCCTCCGCCCGCCGGCCGCACGGCGGGCGGGCCACTTCGCCTCCCGCCCCTCATGACGGGGTCCGACCGGGGGCTCTAGGGTGCGGTGCATGAGCGATCACGCGGTGCTGCGGGTGAAGGGGAGGGTGCTGGTCGGGCCCGAGGAGGTCCGGGACGAGATCTGGGTGGTCGGCGGGCGGATCAGCCTCGACCGCCCCGCCGGGGCCCGGGACGTCCGCACGGTCGAGGGCTGGGTCCTGCCCGGGCTGGTCGACGCCCACTGCCACGTCGGGCTCGGCCCGCACGGCGCGGTGCCGGACGACGTCGCCGAGAAGCAGGCGCTGACCGAGCGGGAGGCCGGGGCGCTGCTGCTGCGGGACGCCGGCTCCCCCGCCGACACGCGGTGGATCGACGACCGCGAGGACCTGCCGAAGATCATCCGCGCCGGGCGGCACATCGCCCGCACCCGGCGCTACATCCGCAACTACGCCTGGGAGATCGAGCCGGAGGACCTCGTCGCCCACGTCGCCCGGGAGGCGCGGCGCGGCGACGGCTGGGTGAAGCTGGTCGGCGACTGGATAGACCGCGGCGAGGGCGACCTGGCGCCCTGCTGGCCCCGCGGGGCCGTCGAGGCCGCGATCGCCGAGGCGCACCGGCTGGGCGCGCGGGTCACCGCGCACTGCTTCGCCGAGAGCTCGCTGCGCGACCTGGTCGAGGCGGGCATCGACTGCGTCGAGCACGCCACCGGGCTCACCGAGGACACCATCCCGCTCTTCGCGGAACGGGGCGTGGCCATCGTCCCGACGCTGGTCAACATCGCCACCTTCCCGGCCCTGGCGGCGGGCGGGGAGGAGAAGTTCCCGCGCTGGTCCGCCCACATGCGGCGGCTGCACGAGCGGCGCTACGACACGGTGCGCTCCGCGTGGGACGCCGGCGTGCCGGTGTTCGTGGGCACCGACGCCGGGGGATCGCTGCCGCACGGGCTGGTCGCGGAGGAGGTCGCCGAGCTGGTGCGGGCGGGCATCCCGGCCGCCGACGCGGTCGGGGCCGCCTCGTGGACCGCGCGGTCCTGGCTCGGCCGCCCCGGCATCGAGGAGGGCGCCCCGGCCGACCTGGTCGTCTACCCCGCCGACCCCCGCGAGGACGTCACCACCCTCGCCGCGCCCCGACGGGTCGTCCTCGACGGCCGCGTCGTGGCGTGACCCGCCGAGGGCTCCCGCGGCGGAGCGGTCCGCCCGCCGCCCCGGGCCGGCGCTCCCACCGGTGAGGACGGGACCCCGACACGCGGAACGCGACGGCCTCGCGGACCCCGTGCCCCGTGACCGCGGGGGCCGAGGCCCGGCACGTAGGAACCGACCGCCCCCGTGACCGCGAGGGCCGTGGCCCCGGTACGCCGGGGCCACGGCCGAACGCCGAGGCGGGGGAGGGGAGTTGCTCCCCGACCCGAGTTACTCCCCGACCCCCGCGAGGTCCTTCAGCCGGCGGCCCTGCGCGGCCCGCTCCGCCGCCCGCTGCTCGTCGAAGGTGCGGTCCACCGCCCCCTGCAGCAGCGCCTTCGTCTCGATCACCGCGTCCCGCGGCGCGGCCAGCAGCGCCGCGACGAGATCACGCACCGTGTCGTCCAGCTGGTCCCGCTCCACCGCGAGGTTGGCCAGGCCGCTGGCGACCGCCTCCTGCGCCGTCACGAACCGGCCGGTGGCGCAGATCTCGAGCGCACGGGCGTATCCCACGAGCGCCACCAACGGCTGCGTGCCGGTGAGGTCGGGCACCAGGCCCAGGCTGGTCTCCCGCATGGCGAACTGCACGTCGTCCGCGACCACCCGCAGGTCGCAGGCGAGGGCGAGCTGGAAGCCGGCGCCGATGGCGTGCCCCTGCACGGCCGCGACGGACACGATGTCGCTGCGACGCCACCAGGTGAACGCCTCCTGGTATTCGGCGATGATCGCGTCCGTCTCCGCGTCGCCGCCGCGGGCCATGTCCAGGAAGGACGGCTCACCGGGGAAGCCCTCGGGGGTGAACGCCTGGCGGTCGAGCCCCGCGGAGAAGGACTTGCCCTCGCCGCGCAGTACGACCACCCGGACGTCGCCCGGGAGCGCCCGGCCCGCCTCCGCGAGGGCCCGCCACAGGGCGGGGCTCTGCGCGTTGCGCCGGGCCGGGTTGGTCAAGGTCACCGTCGCGGTCTCACCGTCGACGACGAGCCGGACACCGTCCTTGTCGAGGACAGGGTCGAGGGAAGTCATGACGCCTCCGAATGGGTGCGGTCGGCCGGCACGCCCCGTGGAACGCGCCGGTAAGTGACTGCACAGTAACCACCCGGTCGGTCGCGTGACCGACCGGGTGGCCGCCGTTCATCGGAGCCGACGGCTGCCCGGCCTCAGGCCGACTGCGCCTTCTTGCCACGCGTCGCCCCGCCACGCCCACGAAGCGTGACACCCGACTCGCTGAGCATCCGGTGCACGAAGCCATACGAGCGGCCGGTCTCCTCGGCCAGCGCCCGGATGCTCGCACCGGAGTCGTACTTCTTCTTCAGGTCTGCCGCGAGCTTGTCGCGCGCGGCGCCGGTCACCCGGCTGCCCTTCTTCAGAGTCTCGGCCACCCGTGCCTCCTCATGGGAAGTGCGCTCTGGTCCTCTCATGATCACCCCTCCCCGCCGTCCTGGCCACCCATTCGGCAAGGTCCGTGCGACCGGCTTTTGACGACAGGAGCGTGTGCGCACAATCGGAATGCGTCATTCTGTCGACCGGTACCCGCACAGCTGAGCGGTATTCCGGACGAATCAGCAGGTCATGGACGCAAAACGGCCGGGCTCCCGGTCAGAGGGAGCCCGGCCGAAACTCCATGCACGACACACCTGGGGACCAGGAGTTCTCACACAGATGACGGAGCGGGGATCGTCCGAATGATCCAATACGGGTCAGGCGAGCGCCACCAGGTCGGCGTACGAGGCACCCCAGAGGTCCTCGATGCCGTCCGGGAGAAGGATGATCCGCTCCGGCTGGAGCGCCTCCACCGCGCCCTCGTCGTGGGTCACCAGCACCACCGCGCCCTTGTAGGTGCGCAGCGCCCCGAGGATCTCCTCGCGGCTGGCCGGGTCGAGGTTGTTGGTCGGCTCGTCCAGCAGCAGCACGTTGGCCGAGGAGACGACCAGCGTCGCCAGGGCGAGACGGGTCTTCTCCCCGCCGGAGAGGACGCCGGCCGGCTTGTCGACGTCGTCGCCGGAGAACAGGAACGAGCCGAGCACCTTGCGGACCTCGACCAGGTCCAGGTCGGGCGCCGCCGAGCGCATGTTCTCGAGCACCGTGCGGTCCGGGTCGAGGGTCTCGTGCTCCTGGGCGTAGTAGCCGACCTTCAGGCCGTGCCCGGGGACGATCCGGCCGGTGTCGGGCTGCTCCACCCCGGCCAGCATGCGCAGCAGGGTGGTCTTGCCGGCGCCGTTGAGGCCCAGGATGACGACCCGTGAGCCCTTGTCGATGGCCAGGTCGACGTCGGTGAAGATCTCCAGCGAGCCGTAGGACTTGGACAGCTCCTCGGCCATCAGCGGCGTCCTGCCGCAGGGCGCCGGCTCCGGGAAGCGGAGCTTGGCCACCTTGTCGGACTGGCGGGCGTCCTCGAGGCCGGAGAGCAGTCGCTCGGCGCGCCGGGCCATGTTCTGCGCGGCGACCGTCTTGGTGGCCTTGGCGCGCATCTTGTCGGCCTGGGCGTTGAGCGCCGCGGCCTTCTTCTCGGCGTTCTGACGCTCGCGCTTGCGGCGCTTCTCGTCCGCCTCGCGCTGCTGCTGGTAGAGCTTCCAGCCCATGTTGTAGACGTCGATGGCGGCCCGGTTGGCGTCCAGGTAGAAGACCTTGTTGACGACCGTCTCGACCAGCTCGACGTCGTGGGAGATCACGATGAAGCCGCCGCGGTAGCTCTTCAGGTAGTCGCGCAGCCAGACGATCGAGTCCGCGTCGAGGTGGTTGGTGGGCTCGTCCAGGAGCAGGGTGTCGGCGTCCGAGAAGAGGATGCGGGCCAGCTCGATGCGGCGGCGCTGACCGCCGGACAGGGTGTGCAGCGGCTGGCCGAGCACCCGGTCGGGCAGGTTGAGCGCGGCGGCGATGGTGGCGGCCTCGGCCTCGGCGGCGTAACCGCCCTTGGTGAGGAACTCGGTCTCCTGGCGCTCGTACTGCTTCATCGCCTTCTCGCGCGTGGAGCCCTTGCCGCTGGCGATGCGCTCCTCGTTCTCGCGCATCTTGCGCAGCAGCACGTCCAGGCCGCGGGCGGACAGGACGCGGTCGCGGGCGAGCACGTCGAGGTCGCCGGTGCGGGGGTCCTGCGGGAGGTAGCCGACCTCGCCGGAGCGGGTCACGCTGCCGGCGGCGGGGGCGCCCTCGCCGGCCAGGACCTTGGTGAGGGTGGTCTTGCCGGCGCCGTTGCGGCCGACCAGGCCGATGCGGTCGCCCTTGGCGACGCGGAAGCTGGCGGACTCGATGAGGACGCGGGCTCCGGCACGCAGTTCGATACCGGTGGCGGTGATCACGGTCAGACTCCAGGGCGTGAGAAAGGGCGGACGGGCTTCGCGGAGGCGTACCGCCGTCTAATGCGCGAGGAGAAAGGCCATGCGGAAAAGTCTAACGGGCGGATGCAAGCAGATTTCCCGGCGTGCGTTGTCGGACCCGGGTGCCAGACTGTGCAACAGGTCACACAAAAACGACATACGAGGCAGGTGGTTCGCGATGACCGGCTCCCGAGGCGGCTCGCCCGGTCTGTGCCCGACGCTGCTCTACGCGGACGCCCGGGCGGCGGTCCGGCAGCTGACCGAGGCCCTGGGCTTCCGGCAGCTCGCCCTGTACGAGGGCGAGGACGGCACGGTGGCGCACGCCGAGCTCGCCCAGGGCGGAGGGGTGGTGATGCTCGGCTCCAAGGACAACGGCGGCGCCTTCGCCCGGGCCATGCGGAACGCCGGCCCGGCCGGGGTCTACGTGGTCGTCGAGGACGTCGACGCGCACCACGCCCGCGCCGTGGAGCACGGCGTGGAGATCCTCACGGCGCCGGCCGACCAGGACTACGGCGCGCGGGACTACATGGCCCGGGACCTCGAGGGCAACGTGTGGAGCTTCGGCACGTACACCCCCGAGATACCGGCCTGAGCGTCCCGCGGCCACCGGCCCGCGCGACCTGCCCGGCGCGCGGGCGTCCCGCGGGTACCGGCCCAGGCGTCCCGCAGGACGGGCCCGGGTCGTCCCGCCGCGGCGACGCGGGCCCCGCGGCCGGCGGTCAGCCGCCCCCGGTGTGCACCTGGAAGGCCGCCCGGCGCACGGCCTTGGCCAGTGCCGGGTCGGGGTGGGCCGCGGCCAGCGCCACCAGCACCTGCACGGTGCGCGGGTGGCCGACGGCGCGGACCTCCTCCAGCAGCTGCGGCACGGTCGGCTGCATGGCTGACTCCAGGTGGCGCACCAGCATGGGGCCCTCGCCGTGGTCGGCCACCGCCGCCGCGGTGTCGACCCACAGCCAGGTGGCCTCCTCCCGGGTGAGCACCTCGTGCGCGTCCTCGGGGTCGGCGCCCTCGTGCACGGCGAGCCACAGCAGGGCGTAGGGCCGCAGCACGGCCTCGGCGGCCGCGGCGCGGACCTCCGCCTCGGCGGGGGCGCCGACCACGCGCAGCGCGTCGAAGGCGAGCCCGCGCAGCAGGGCGTCCTCGCCGCGGGCGGCGGCCAGCAGTTCGGAGACCGCGCTGCCCACCGGACGGGCCGCCAGCCACGCCTGGTACTCGGCGCGGGCGGCGTTGGGCCGCAGCCGGGCGCAGCCGCGCAGCATGTCCTCGGCGGCCTGCTCGATGTTCCCCGCCGGGCTCTGCGCCGCCACGCAGATCTGCTCGAGCTTGACCCAGACCGCCCAGCTGCCCAGCGGCGTGAGCGTGGCCTGCCGGGCCGGACCGTCGTCCTCCAGCTCCAGGGCGCCCACGCCGGCGAGCGCGCCCAGCGCCCAGTCCAGCAGCGGAGCGAACTCGCCCGCCGTGACGGGCTCGGGGGCCGTGCGGTCCTCGGGCGGCGGCGAGGCCGTCGGCTCGGTGGGCGGCTCGGAGGGGTGGGCGTCCGGCGTCGCCGTGTAGGGGACCTCGCAGCGCTCGGTGCGCAGCTCGGTGACCCGCTGGCCGAGCAGGTCGAGGAGCTGCTCGACCGGCACCGGTCCGGCCGACAGCTGGAGGAAGGAGAGGACCTGGGGCATCGCCGAGACGGTGTCGGACACCGCGGAGTGCTCCTGGCCGTCGGGCTCGGGGCAGGCCAGCGACCAGGCGTCGAAGAGCGCCACCCAGCCGCGCAGCACGGCGCTGTCGTCGCGGTCCCAGGCACGCAGCCGCCAGCCGGGGCGGGCGTCGGCGCCGTGCACCTCGACCAGTCCGGCCAGCCGGGCGATGTCCCAGTCGGAGCGGACGCGCTCCACGCTCAGCCCGAGCTCACGGGCGGCGCGGTCGGCGGTCGGGTCGGAGAGCGTGCCCTTGCCGTCGGGGGTGCCGCCCTGGGTGCCGGGGCCCAGCGCCGCGTCGGCCCAGCGGGCCACGCGGACCGGGCCGGCCAGCCGGGCGCGGGCCATGGCGGCCAGCGCGGAGCGGGGCGGCGTCCCCTCGGGTGGCCGGGGCGCCGGCCTCGGGGCACGCCGCTGGTCCGTCACTCGGGGGGCGGCGGCCAGGGGTCGGGTACGGACGAGTCGAAGCCTGGAGTCGCGCGGAATACGGGACGTCACGGGGGCAGTCTCTCGGGTGGGGGACCGAAAACCCAAACGGAACGTCCGGTCGGCCTTCGGAAAGGAGCCTCCGGAGGCCGACCGGGGCGTCACATGAAGGGCGTGAGGAAGCGGCGCACGGCCTCTTCGTAGCGGTTCGGGTCGCTGTTCCACATCGCCGCGTGCGGAGCGTCGAGGAAGGTTCGCAGCGTCACCAGCTGCGGGAGGCGGTCGGCGAGAGCGCGGGACAGCTCCCAGTCGGCCACCCCGTCGCCGGGCCCGTGCAGGATCAGCGTGGGCGTCCGCAGCGGTTCGGGCGCGTCCCAGGCGGGGTCCTGGTGGGCCTGGAGCCTGCCGCGGGCCGCGCGCACCGCCAGCGGCAGCAGGGCGCGGGGCACCCCTCGCGCGGAGGCCAGGGTGCGTGCCGTCGCCTCCCAGTCCAGCACCGGCGAGTCCAGCACCAGTCCGGCGATCCGGCTGCGCAGCGGTGAGCGCTGGGCGGCGCGCAGCGCCATGGTCGCGCCGGCGGACCAGCCCAGCAGGACCACCCGGCGCGCGCCGAAACGGACGGCGTAGCGGATCGCGGCGTCCAGGTCGCGCCACTCCGTCTCGCCGAAGTGGAACCGGCGGTCGGGGGAGCGCGGGGCGTCCGGATCGCCGCGGTGGGCCAGGGCGAGCACCGCGAAGGCCTGGTCGTGGAAGAAGGGGAGCAGGTTGAGCACCTGTTCACGGGTGGAGCCCAGGCCGTGGGCGGCGATCACCCAGGTGGAGCGCTGTCCCGGCATGAACCAGGCGGGCAGCATTCCCAGCTCCCCGGGGACCTCCACGTCCGCGTAGGTCAGGTCCAGGGCGGTCACCGGGTTGCCGACGCGCAGCGAGGGGGTGAGCCACACGCGGTCGCCGGGCCGGAAGGAGCCCCGCTGGACGCTCCGCAGACCGCGGACGACCGCGTCCGCCGCGTGTGCGACGTCCTCGCGGACCGGGCCGACCACGGCGTGCGCACCGCCGGCCCCCTCGTCCTTGCCGATGAGGCCGTAGTACCCCGGGCGCAGGGCCGCGAGGTCGCGGGTCAGGCTGATCCAGTCCTCGCCGACGGCGTGCACGGTGAGGTGGGGTTCCGTGGGCAGCGGGCGGTCCGGCGGAGTCTTCAGCGCGGCGTCGCCCGCCAGCCGTCCGGCGGCCACGGCGGCCGCCGCTCCGGCGACCGCGGTGACAGCTGTCGCGGCCTTGATGTTCACAGTGCGCACCTGACCAGTTTCACGGAGCTCCCCAGACCTCGCCACCGCAAGCCGCGTCGGGCTTCCTCGCACGCACGTGTGCCCCGTTCCGGCGCTGTCAGCCCTCGGCGGGCCGCCCGTAGTGCCGCAGGCGCTCGGCGGTCGACGCCAGCTGCGCGGGCGTCAGGAGGGAGGGGGAGCGGCCCGGGACGGAGGAGGCGAGGAGCCACAGCCGGCACATCCACTCCAGCTGTGCCGTGCGGTCGTACGCCTGGTCGAGGTCCTCGCCGAAGGCCACCGTTCCGTGGTTGCGCAGCAGGCAGGCCGTGCGGTCCCGCAGCGCCTCCACGGCGGCCGCGGCCAGCTCCGGGGTCCCGTACGTCGCGTAGGGGGCGACCCGGACCGGGCCGCCGAGCGCCGCCGTCATGTAGTGGACCGGCGGCAGCTCGTCGGCGAGCGTGGAGACGGCGGTGGCGTGCACCGCGTGGGTGTGCACGACGGCCCCGGCGCCGGTGGCCCGGTACACGGCGAGGTGCAGCGGCAGCTCGCTGGTCGGCTCCGCCGTCCCCAGCACCCGGCGCCCGTCGAGGTCCACGCCCAGCACGTCACCGGGCCCCAGCCGGTCGTAGGGCACCCCGGAGGGCGTGACCAGCACCGTCCCGCCGACGCGCACCGAGAGGTTGCCGGAGGTGCCGACCACCAGTCCCTCCTCCGCGGTGCGGCGCGCGGCGGCCACCAGCCGCCGCCAGGCCTGTGCCGTTTCGTCCGGTACGCTCGTCCGCTCGGTGTCGCGCATGGCGGGGATCCTGCCACCTCCCGCGGCCCCGCCGGGACCGTGACAAGGATCTCCCCCACGCCGTCGGCGCCGCCGCGCCGCAGCCGGCCGGCGGGAGGTCCCCGGAGGGCCGGAAGGCTTGCGGCTCTTGGGCTCTGTCGACAAGTCGACACCTCCGCCCGGCCCCGGACGCCGGCGGTCCGGGGCCCCCGTGGGGCCCCCGTGGGGCCCACATGGGTGACCGTAAACCGCGCGTAGGGCGTCAGTTCACCTTCCGTTCACCCTGGTTACCTACGTTCGAATCGCCAACGACGTCGAACGATTGCCTGGGTAAATGGAAAGCTTCTCGCTGATCCTCGCGATTGTGGTGATCACCGCTCTCGCGTTCGATTTCACGAACGGTTTCCACGACACCGCCAATGCCATGGCCACCACGATCTCCACCGGCGCGATGAAGCCGAAGATCGCCGTGGCGATGTCCGCCGTGCTGAACCTTGTGGGTGCTTTCCTCTCCGTGGAGGTCGCCAACACGATCTCCAAGGGACTCGTCGACGAGTCGGGGATCCAGCCCGAGGTGATCTTCGCGGCCCTGGTGGGCGCCATTCTCTGGAACCTGGTGACCTGGCTGGTCGGTCTGCCGTCCAGCTCCTCGCACGCCCTCATGGGCGGTCTGCTGGGCGCCACCGTCGCCTCGGCCGGCTTCGGCGCGGTCAACGGCGGCACGCTGGTCACCAATGTGCTGATCCCGGCTCTCGCCGCGCCGCTGGTGGCCGGCATCGCCGCCACGGTCGGCGCGCGGATGACCTACAAGCTCGGCTCGAAGACCGAGGAGCGGACCGCCAAGAAGGGCTACCGCGCCGGCCAGATCGCCTCCGCGGCCCTGGTCTCCCTCGCGCACGGCACCAACGACGCGCAGAAGACCATGGGTGTCATCACCCTGGCCCTGGTCACCGGCGGCGTGCTCGTCCCGGACTCCGACCCGCCGGTGTGGGTCATCGCCTCCGCGGGCCTGGCCATCGCGCTCGGCACCTACCTCGGCGGCTGGCGCATCATCCGCACCATGGGCAAGGGCCTGACGGACCTGCAGCCGCAGCAGGGCTTCGCCGCCCAGACCTCCGCCGCCACGGTCATCCTGGCCTCCTCCCACCTGGGATTCTCGCTCTCCACCACGCACTCCGTCTCGGGTGCCGTGATGGGCGCCGGTCTCGGCCGCAAGGGCGGCGTGGTCCGCTGGTCCACCGCCGGCCGCATGCTGGTCGCCTGGCTGCTCACCCTGCCGGCCGCCGCGCTGGTCGCCGCGGGCGCCGAGTACGTCACCCAGCAGGGCACCTGGGGCACCGTGGTGGTGGCCGTCTTCCTGGTCGGCTCCAGCCTCGGCATCTGGCTGCTCTCCCGCCGCGAGGTCGTCGACCACACCAACGTGAACCAGGTCGAGGAGGAGGGCGTCGTCGCCGACGCCGTCGCCGCGGTCGGCGTGCCCCCCACCCTCGCGGTCGAGGAGGAACTGGCCCGCGTGATGCCCGCCCAGGCCAGCGGCCCCGCCGTCGGCCTCGACGAGAAGCACGCGACCTCGCCCGCCAAGGTCTGACGACCTCCGGCGCACTCCCCAGCGAACCAGGAAGAGAAGCAGCATGAAGATCGACTGGGCGGCTCTCGGCTCCGTCTTCGGGGTCAGCCTCGTGGCCACCGTGGTCCTGGTGGGCCTGTTCACCCTCGGCATCGCCGGCCTCTCCCAGAAGGAGAAGGCGGCCCGCACCGGGGGCACGGCCCCCCTCGCGGTCACCGGCGCGTACCTCAGCTTCGCCGCGTGCGCGGCGGCGGTGGCGTACGGCATCTACCTGATCGTCGCCTGACCTCCCGGGGTCGGCACGGCAAGCGCCCGGGGCCCGGCGGAGACACGCTCTCCGCCGGGCCCCGGGCGTTTCCCGTCCGCTTCCCCCGGGCCTACTCCACCGCGGTGACCAGCACCGCGACCTCGGCCTGCGGCAGCACCCCCGTCACCGCGCCGCGCACGTCGCGCGCCACGTCCAGCGGCCGGCGCGCCCGGCTCACCGCCACGTCCACCCGGACCAGGCGCCGCCCGGTCCCCGCCTCCTCGGACAGGTGCAGGCCGCGCCGCACCGGCCCTCCGGGCACCACCGGCATGCCGCGCGGCTCCAGCACGCCTGGCACGGCGCGCACCGCCGCGTCGACGAGCGCCTCGTCGCCGCCGACCGGTGCGTGGTGGTCCCCGGCCGGGCGGGCCGGACCCGGGGGACCGAAGGGCTCGTCCTCGTCCTCCTCGGCCTCCGCGTCACCCGAACGGCCGTCCCCGTCGACGAGAAGATCCGTCACCTCCAGATCGACCGTCCCGACCAGCAGCCCCAGCTCCCCGGCGGCCGCCGCGAGTGCCTCGCGCAGCCGCCGCGCGGCCTCGGTCACCGGCTCGCCGCCCTCCGCGGCGAAGGCCGCCGCCACCCGCAGCGGACCCGGCGCCGCAGCGGCCTCCGGCGCGGGCGGGCCCGGGCGCCGCCCGGAGCCGTCCGCGGGGTCGATCCGCAGGCTCCGTAGACGGATCCCCCGCACCTGGAGCGCCGCCCGCCGCAGCGCCGCCCGCGCCGGGCGCGCGGCGATCCACAGGCCGTCGCCGGGCCCGCCCAGCGGCAGCGGCCTGCCGAGTCCGGTCCGGTGCCGGAGCGTCCCGGCCAGCTCCTGAGGGGTCCTTCTCGCATGGGAGGTCATTCCTCCACCTTGCCGTATCCGCACGGCGAGTCACGCCAACGCCACTTAGCGTGGTCGCAGGAGGACGACCGAAAGGACGTACGGCTATGAGCGAGACGACGAACGCCACCGGCGCCGCGGGCACCCGTGGCCGCACCACGATCGCCGACGGAGTGGTCGAGAAGATCGCCGGCCTGGCGGCCCGCGACGTGATGGGCGTGCACGCGATGGGCAGCGGCACCTCCCGGGCCTTCGGCGCGATGCGTGAGCGCGTCCCCGGCGGAGGCGGCACCAAGTCCGTCTCCCGCGGCGTGAAGGCCGAGGTCGGCGAGGTGCAGACGGCACTGGACCTGGAGATCGTCGTGGACTACGGCGTCTCCATCTCCGACGTCGCCCGCGACGTCCGGGAGAACGTGGTCGCCGCCGTCGAGCGGATGACCGGCCTGCAGGTGGTCGAGGTCAACATCGCGGTGAGCGACGTGAAGCTCCCCGACGAGGAGGACGAGTCCGGGCCGGAGCCCAGGATCCAGTGACCCGGTCCACCGGGCACCGGCCCGCCGCGACCGCACCCGGCGCGGCGGGGCACGCGACCGTGACGCGCACGTGAGGCGCACGATGAGGAGCGCACGATGAACATGGCCGTGATCGGCATGATCGCCGGGATGGCGCTGGGCTTCGCCGGGTACTTCGGCGGCTTCGGGGCCTTCCTGCTGGTGGCGGCGCTGGGCGCCGTCGGCTTCCTGGTCGGCAGGTTCCTGGAGGGAGACCTGGACGTCGGCGACCTGTTCCGGCCCCGCGGCGACCGGCGGGGGTGACGGTGCCCGCGACGACCACGGCCGCCCGCCGCCCGGAGAACGCTCCGGGCGGCGGCCCGGCCTCCGTACCCGCCGGCGAGCGCGGCGAGACCCGGCTCGCGGACCGCGTGGTGGCGCGCATCGCCGCCCAGGGCGCACGCGAGGCGCTGGACCACCTCCCCGCCGACGCGGTGCCGCCCTACGCCACCGTGAACCTGCACCAGGACGCCGGGACGGTGCGGGTCGACGTCAGCCTCGAACTCGCCTACCCGTCCGACATCGCCGGCCAGTGCCGCGCCGTGCGCCGCCGCGTCACCGGGCGGGTGGCCGAACTGACCGGACTGAAGGTCCTGGAGGTCGAGGTGCACGTGGAACGCCTGCACGCCGTCCGGGGAGAACTGCGATGAGCGACACGACGACGGAAGAACGGCCGCCCCAGCAACCGCCGCAGGTCCCGGACACCGGGGCCACGATGGTCGAGCCGGGCGCCACCGGACGGTTCTGGTCCACTCGGCGGCGGCCCTCCGCCGTGGCCGCGCTGGTGCTGCTGGCGGCCTCGGTGCTGCTCCTGTCCGACCTGGTGGCGGTCCGCGCCGGACGCTCCGCGACGGCCGCGCGCCGCAGCCTGGCCCGGGAGCTGGCCGAGCGGCCGCTGGACGACGTGTGGGTGCTGGTCGGAGCCGGGGTGGCGGCCGCCCTGGGGCTCTGGCTGCTGATCCTGGCGCTCACCCCCGGCGTCCGGGGCATCCTGCCGATGCGGCGCACCAACCCGGAGATCAACGCCGGCCTGGACCGCAAGGCCGCCGCCATGGTGCTCAGGGACCGGGCCCTTGAGGTGCCCGGGGTGCGGTCGGCCAGGGTCAAGGTCGGGCGCAGGAAGGCCGACGTGCGCGCGGTGGTGCACTTCAGGGAGCTCGACGAGGTGGGCGGCGACATCCGCGCGCGGCTGGAGGAGGCGGTGCGCGGGCTCGGCCTGTCGCGGCCGCCGTCCCTCGCGGTGCGGGTACGCCGTCCCGAACGGAAGAAGGGGTGAACGGGGTGCTGCGCATCGTCAACCGGGTGCTGCTGGGACTGATCGGCCTGGTGCTGCTGGTGGTGGGCGGATCGGTCCTGGCGATCGGGCTGGGCGCGCCGTCGCCCGGCTGGTGGATCCACCGCGACCGGCACGACGTCCTGCTGACCGCGTCGGAGCGGACCAGGTGGCGGGACCAGGGCTGGTGGTGGCCGGTGGTCTTCGCGGTGCTCGCGGTGCTGGTCGTCCTGGCCCTGTGGTGGCTGACCCGGTCGGTGCAGCGGCACCGGCTGTCCGTGGTGAACGTCGACACGGGCGACGACGAGGGCGCGGTGCTGCGGGCGCGGGCGCTGGAGAGCGCGGTCGCCTCCGAGGCGGCGGACCTCGACGGCGTCGAGCGGGTACGGGTACGGCTCACCGGACGGCGGCGGACGCCGCGGATGCGGATGCGGGTACGGCTGGAGCCGGACGCGGACCCGGGCCACACGCTCGACCGCCTCACCTCCGAGACGCTGGCCCACGCCCGCGCCGCGGTGGGCACGACCTCCCTGCCCTCCGAGATTCGCATGCGTGCCCACGCCCACCGCGGCGAACGCGTCTCCTGACCGGACCCGCCGCACCGCTGCGCGCCCCGACCGGGGCGCAGCGGTGCGGCCGACCGGGCCGATACGACGGTGGCACTGGCACCCGGGTCCGCACGATGGAAGGACCCCGGTCCACACGACGGAGGGATTCCCGGTCCGCACGATGGAGGGATTCCCGGTCCGCACGATGGAGGGGATCCCGTGTCGGCGCGCGGAGGGACCCCGGTCCCGCCCGGGTGCCGGGGGCCCTCCGCGCGCGTTCAGAAGCCGCGGCGCACGCCGCCGTCCACCGGGAGCATGATCCCCGTCAGGTAGGACGCGGCCGGCGAGAGGAGGAACGCGGCGACCCGGCCGAACTCCTCGGGCGCCCCGTACCGCCCCAGCGGGATGCGCGACTCGTTGGCCGCCCGCGTCGCCGCCGGATCGGCGGACAGCGCGTCCAGCTCCCGCACCCGGTCCGTGTCGATCCGCGACGGCAGCACGCCCACCACCCGGATCCCGCGCGGACCGAGCTCGTCCGCGAGGGACTTGGCGAAACCGGCCAGCCCCGGCCGCAGCCCGTTGGAGATGGTCAGCCCGCCGATCGGCTCGTGCACCGAGGCGGACAGCACGAAGCCGATCACGCCGCCCGCGCCGAGCTCCGCCGCGGCGGCCCTGGCCATCCGCACCGCGCCCAGGAACACCGTCTCGAACGCGCCCAGCCACTGCTCGTCGGTGTTGTCCGCGGCCAGTCCGGCCGGCGGCCCGCCCACGCTGATCAGCACACCGTCGAACCGCCCGAAGCGCTCACGCGCCACCGCGATCAGCCGCTCGGGCGTGGCGGGGTCGCCGTTGTCGGCGGCCACGCCCACGGCGTTCGGGCCCAGCTCCGCGGCGGCCGCGGTGACGGAGGCCTCGTCACGGCCGGAGACGACCACCCTCGCGCCGTCGGCGACCAGCTCCCGCGCGGTGGCGTTGCCCAGGCCGCGGGAGCCGCCGGTGACGACGTAGACACGATCCTTCAGTCCGAGATCCATGCCCACCATCCTGCACCCGGCGGTCCGGTCAGGCGGTGGCCGGGGTGGGCGTCCCCTCCGCGGCGTCCTCGCCGCCGGTCCCGTCGCCGTCCCCGCCGGACCCCTTCCCGGCGGCCGCCTCCTCGCGGCGCTCCCGCAGCTCGCGCCGCACCAGCACCACCCAGCCGACCGGCACGCCGGCGGTGAACAGCCACCACTGGATCGCGTAGGCCATGTGGTTGCCGATGGAGTCGTGGTCGGGGCCGGAGACCGGCTCGGGGCTGCCGTCGGCGGGGACGGGGGAGACCAGCTCGACGTAACCGCCGAGGACCTCGGCGCCCAGCCGCTCGGCCTCCCGCTCGCTGTCTATCAGCATCACCTGCCGGTCGGGCAGGTCGTCGAGGTTCTTGATGCCGCTCGCCGCGGTGGTCTGGTCGGCCATCAGCCGCCCGGTCACCGTCACCTCGCCGCGGGGCGGGGCGGGAATCTCCGGGAACTCCGCCTGCCGGCTGCCGGCGGGCACCCAGCCGCGGTTGACCAGCACATAGCGCCCGTCGTCCATCCGCAGCGGGGTCAGCACGTGGTAGCCGACCCGGTCGTCCGCGTTGGTACGGCGGCGCACCACCACCTCGCGGTCGGTCTCGAAGACCCCGCGGGCGCTCACCCGCCGGTAGTAGAGGTCACGGTCGATCCGCGCGCCGGGCCGCGTGAGCGACCCGACCGGCACCGGATCGGCGTCCAGCGCGTCCGCGATGCGCTGGTTGGAGGCGACCCGGTCGAAGTGGCGGTGCCACTGCCAGAAGCCCAGCTCGATCATCGTGGGGATGAGCGCGAGGGCGACCAGGGTGACGATCACCCACTGCCGGGTCAACAGGAAGCGGTACACAGGACGACGGTAACAATTGCCGCGTCCCGGCCCGCCTCCGACCCCGGCGCCCGGCCGCCCCCGCCCGCTCAGACCCGGTCGACGATGCCCACCTTGCCGTCCGCCCTCGCACAGTGGGCGCCGCAGTACCACTTGCCGTCCGCCTCGACGCCCTGGCCGATGACCTGCACCCGGCAGTGCTCGCAGATCGGGGCCATCCGGTGGATCGCACAGGCGAAGCAGTCGAAGACGTGGACGGCGCCCTGTGCGTGCACCTCGAACGTCATGCCGTATTCGTTTCCGCAGACCTCACAACGTGCCATGCGCCACAGCGTGAGCCGTGCGGGCCGCCCGCCCCGGCAGCCGGACCGCGCGCCGCCCGGGGAATCACCCGTCCGCCGGTTCGACGTCCCCCAGCAGCTGGCCGAAGGCCGCCTCGTCCACCACGGGCGTGCCGAACTGGCGGGCCTTGACGG
Organism: Streptomyces fragilis; assembly: GCF_003112515.1. Lineage (GTDB taxonomy): Bacteria > Actinomycetota > Actinomycetes > Streptomycetales > Streptomycetaceae > Streptomyces > Streptomyces fragilis. The sequence continues at coordinate 546,529 of NZ_BEVZ01000003.1, forward strand.
TCTTGGAGGTGCCCGAGTCGGGGTCGTTGGTCACCAGCAGGCTGGTCAGCCGCGAGATGCTGCCCGCCACGTGGAGCCCGGCCTCGGTGGCCCGGTCCTCCAGCAGCTCGCGCTCCACCGAGGTGTCGCCGGAGAAGGCCACCCGCATGCCCTGCTTGAGCCGCCCGCCCGGCAGGTACCGCCCCGGGTTCGGGTGGGGGCACGGCGGACGCTTCTTCGAACGGTTCCACGCCGTGGGCCGGTAGCCGCCCGCTCCCGAGCCCGCTCCGCCGCCGGGACCGGACCCGTAACCGCCGCGCCCGCCCGGCTGGCGGCCGATCCGCGGGGAGGCGCCGTCGCTCCACTCGGTGAGCGGCAGGCACTCCAGGAGCGGCAGCCGCAGACCCGAGGCCGCCGCCGCCCGCAGGCTCGGACGGAACGCCTCGGCCAGCACGCGGGCGTCGTCCAGCGCGTGGTGGGCGCGCCGCTGGACCACGCCGAAGTGCGCGGCCAGCGACTCCAGTTTGTGGTTGGCCAGCGGCAGCGCCAGCGCCTTGGACAGCGCGATGGTGCACAGCCGCTGCCGCACCGGGGCCTCGCGCCCCGCCCGGGCGTACTCGCGGGCGATCATCTGCCAGTCGAAGACGGCGTTGTGGGCGACCAGCACCCGGCCGGCCAGCCGGGAGGCGAACTCCTCGGCGACCTCCGCGAAGAGCGGCGCGCCCTCCAGGGCGTCGCCGGTCAGCCCGTGGATCCACACCGGACCGGGGTCGCGCTCCGGATTGACCAGCGTGTACCAGTGGTCCTCCACCTCGCCGCGGGCGTCCAGCCGGTACACGGCCGCGGAGATGATGCGGTCGTCCCGGGCCAGTCCGGTGGTCTCCACGTCGACGACCGCGTACCCCTGGGGATACGCGGCCGGCCATGGAGCGGTGGACGCTTCGGGCGTGCGGTCTTCGAGCATGGTCAACGAGGATAAGCGCCGGGGCCGACACCTCCGTCCCCCGGGGAGCGTCGGTACCCCGCCGGACGCATGTCCGGTGCGATCCTCCCGATGTGACGGAACGACAGGATCCCGGCGAAAGGTCCCAAGCGGCCGAAAGCGGTGAAACGCTCGAACAAGAGGATATGGGGCAGACCCGGGGGGCGTTCGCCGGCCGGCTCAACTGGCTGCGGGCCGCCGTTCTCGGCGCCAACGACGGCATCGTCTCCACCGCCGGGCTCGTGGTGGGGGTCGCGGGCGCGACCGGGAGCCGTGACGCCCTGCTGACCGCGGGCCTGGCCGGACTGCTCGCCGGATCGATGTCGATGGCGGCGGGGGAGTACGTCTCGGTCTCCACCCAGCGCGACTCCGAACGGGCCGCGCTCGCGGTGGTGCGCCGCAGGCTCCGCGAAAGACCGCAGGCCAAGCTGGAGAAGCTCACCGGCCTGCTGGAGGAGCGCGGGCTGCGCCGGGAGACCGCCGGGGACGCGGCCCGCCAGCTCACCGCGCGCGACGCGGTGCGCGCGCACGCCGCCGTGGAACTGGGCATCGACCCCGACGAGCTCACCAACCCCTGGCACGCGGCGGGGGCCAGCTTCGCCGCCTTCACGGTCGGCGCGCTGCTCCCGCTGCTCGCCATCGTGCTTCCGCCGGCCGGGATGCGGCTGCCGGTCACCGTGGTCTCCGTCCTGGCCGCCCTGATGATGACCGGTTTCAGCAGCGCCCGCCTCGGCGCCGCCGACCCCCGGCGCGCGATGGTGCGCAACGTCGGCGGAGGGGCGCTCGCCATGGCGGTCACCTACGCCGCGGGCGCCCTGCTGGGCGCGGCCGGCGTCTGAGGCGAGCGGTCCGGCGGAGCGGCCGGGACCGCCGGCCGTTGGTGGAGACCCACAGGAAAAGTGCCCCTACCGGCGGTAAGAGTTGTCGATCCGGAGGTCTGGTCGCCGTCCGGAACCACCCCTACCGTGCACGTATGCCGAACCTGCCCGATGTCGTGCTCTGGTCGATCCCGGCCTTCCTGCTGCTCACACTGATCGAGGTGGTCAGCTATCGCGTCCACCCGGACGAGGACGCGGAGGGGTACGAGACCAAGGACGCCGCCACCAGCATCGGCATGGGCCTGGGCAGCCTCTTTTGGGATCTCCTGTGGAAGATCCCGATCGTCGCCCTCTACACCGTGGTCTACGAACTGACCCCGCTGCGCATCCCCGTGCTGTGGTGGACGGTCCTGCTGATGCTGGTCGCCCAGGACTTCTTCTACTACTGGTCGCACCGCGGCCACCACGTGATCCGCCTGCTGTGGGCCTGCCACGTGGTGCACCACTCCAGCCGGAAGTTCAACCTCACCACCGCGCTGCGGCAGCCCTGGACCTCGCTCACCGGCTGGCCGTTCTACCTGCCGCTGATCGCGCTCGGCGTGCACCCGGCGGCGCTGGCCTTCCTCAACTCCGTCAGCCTCGTCTACCAGTTCTGGATCCACACCGAGCGGATCGGGAAGCTGCCCCGGCCGGTCGAGTTCCTCTTCAACACGCCGTCCCACCACCGGGTCCACCACGCCTCCCAGGGCGGCTACCTGGACCGCAACTTCGGCGGCATCCTGATCGTCTGGGACCGGATGTTCGGCAGCTTCGCGGCGGAGACCGAACGGCCCGTGTACGGGCTGACCAAGAACATCGAGACGTACAACCCGTTCAAGGTCGCCACCCACGAGTACGTCGCCATCGCCAAGGACCTCAAGGCGGCGCGCAGTTGGAGCGAGCGGGCGGGACGACTGTTCCGCGGACCCGGCTGGCAGCCGCGGGCCGCCGCGACCGCCGCGACCGCCGGGGGCGTGCCCGCGCAGGCCGCCGCCGGAGCCGCCGTTCCAGCGCAGGCCGCGGCCGGGGGCGCCGGAGCCGCCGTGCCCGCGCAGGCCGCCGCCGCGGAGGCCGGAGCCGCGGCCGCCGGTACCGCCGCCGCCGTGAAGGAGTCCGCGTGAGCGCCGCGACCGGCACGGGGGGCCCGGCGCCCTGGCTGCGCAAGGCCCTGCCCGCGGCCTTCCTCCTCGCCTCCGCCGTCAACCTGGTCACCGTCTCCACCGGCCACGGCACGGTCGAGACGGTGTCCAAGGCCCTGCTGATGCCCCTGCTGGCGGCCACCGCCGCGCTCTTCGGGGCGCCCCGGATCCTGCTGGTGGCGCTCGCCTTCGGCTGGGGCGGCGACGTGATGCTCTCCCTCGGCGGGGACGCCTTCCTGGTCGGCATGGGCTCCTTCGCCCTCGGCCACGTCGTCTACATGGTCCTCTTCCGCCGCCACGGCGCGGACCGCGGCCGCCCGGAGAGCGTCGGCACGGCCGTGGCGTACGCGGCCGGGCTGGCCGCGCTGATGGTCCTGCTGCTCCCGGGACTGCCGGCCGACCTGCGGATCCCGGTGGCCGGCTACAGCTGCCTGCTGACCGCGATGGCCTGGTCGGCGGGCCGGGCGGGCCGGCTCGCGGCGGCGGGCGGCGCGCTGTTCCTCCTCTCCGACTCGCTGATCGCCGCCGAGATGGCCGGCTGGGGCCCACTGCCGGTGCACGGCCTGTGGGTCATGGCGACCTACCTCGCCGCCCAGGCGCTGCTCGCCGCAGGCGTCTGCCGCCCGACGCCGCAGCGCGCGCCGCGCGAGCCCGCGGAGCCGCGGGCTGCGGCCGTCACGGCCGGCGGTGACGCGGCCGTCACCGCCAGCGGATCGGCAGCGGCAACGCCGTGAGCAGGCCCGAGGCGGCCACCACCAGCCCCAGCAGCGCCACCTCGGCGCGCGCCGGGACACAGGCCGTCAGCGGATCGGGGGCCCGGCGCAGCCGCAGCCGGGCCCACAGCGCGAGCGCGGCCACCGCGGCCACCAGCACCACCTTGGCCAGCAGCGTCCGCCCGTAGGCGGTGGTCGCCAGCTGCTCCAGCACCGTCCCCGGCGGCATCCGCCGCAGCGCGCTGGTCACGCCGGTGGCGGCGACCGCGGCCAACAGCGCGGCGGCGGCCCGGGCGTAGCGGCCGAGCAGCGCGGCGGCCTCCGCGGGCGCCTCGCCGCGCCAGAGCCGCAGGACGCGCAGCACGTGCAGCAGCCCGCCCGCCCACAGCGCGCCGCAGGCCAGATGCACGGCGGTCAGCACGGCCCCCGTCGCCGGGTCGTGGTAGTCCCAGGCGGGGTGGGCCCGCAGCGCCTCCGCCACGACCACCGCGCCCAGCGGCCACAGCTGGGCGGCGGGACGCCGGGAGAGGGCGAGCAGCCCGGCCACCAGGAAGCCGTTGACCTCCACCAGGGCAAGCAGCCCCTCGCGGTGCCCCTGCAGCCCGCCGAGGTCCACGTCGCCCCAGCCGCGCGGCACCCGGTTGCCGGCGGCGACCACGAACGCGAGGCCGAGCGAGGCCAGGAACCCGGCCGCCGCCGCGGTGGCCGACCACGGCCGCGGCAGCGCCGCCCGCGGCCGCAGCCGCCGCGCGGAGCGGCCGGTGAACACCTCGCCCAGCGGCACGCACAGGGCCGCGAACAACACCGCGCGCAGCAGCCCGACGCCGGGGGTGCCGGGCGCGGCGGCCTCCCCGCTGCCGTGCAGCGCGGCGGACGGGCCCAGCAGCGGTACCAGGGCGCCCGCCGTCACCAGGACGAGCAGCGCGACGGACCGCCGGGCGGCGGCGCGCCCCGATGGCGGACCGTCACCGGCTGCGGCCGGACCGGAGGTTCGGGTCGTCAACGTCACGGGACGATCCTCACCGGGAGGGATGAACCCGGGCAAGCGGACCACGCAAGTGGCGGACGCCTTTCCGCTCCGAGGGGCGACCGGGGCGCGACGCCGGAGCCCGCACGGCAGGACGTCCGCCCGGCCGTGGCCGGGCGGACGCCAGGTGGTGCGGGCACTGCGGTGGTGCGAGGGGACTTACTTGGTGACGGCCTTCAGCGCGTTGACGATGCCCGCGCCGTAGAAGCCGTTCTGACGCGGCCCGCCGACGCAGACCGCGTCCACGGTGCCGTTGCTGTCGTAGTCGTACGACGTCGGGCAGTCGAACTTGGTCGCCTGGGCCTTCAGCATCGCCGCCAGCGCGCCCGGAGTGGCGTGCGGGTGCGTCGACTTGATGAGGGCGGCCACGCCCGCGGCGTGCGGGGCCGCCATCGAGGTGCCCTGGGCCCAGCCGTAGGCGCCGTTCGGGAGCGTCGAGTAGATGGCGCCCCGCCTCGGCTCGGTGCCCGGCGGGAGCTGGTACCGGCTGTCACCACCCGGAGCGGCGACGTCGATGACGCCCTTGCCGTAGTTCGAGTAGTACGACTTCTTGTCGAGGTAGCCGGTGGCGGAGACGGTCACCACGCCGTCCAGCTGGGCCGGCATGTCCAGGCACACGTGCGGGTCGATGGTCCGCGTGACCGGGGTGCCGTCGTCCGGGCTGCCCTCGTCGAGGATGGCGTCACCGTCGAGGTCGTTGTAGGAGTTGCCCGCCGAGGCGATGTGCAGGGTGCCCTTCGACGTGGCGTACCTCTTGGCCCGGTTCACCGCGTCCAGAAGCGCCTTCTGGTCGGGGTCGTCGGGGCAGTTGTACTCCCACGGGTCGACGTAGTAGCTGTTGTTGGTGATCTCCACGCCGGAGTCGGCGGCGAAGACGAACGCGCAGACGATCGCCTCGGTGAAGAACAGCTGCGTCTCGTCCGGCTGGGCCACGGTGATGCCCGAGACCTTCACGCCGGGCGCGACGCCGGCCACGCCGATCCCGTTGCGGGCGGCGGCGATCTCACCGGCCACGTGGGTGCCGTGGTAGTGGTCGGCGTCGGCCGGACGCCAGGCGCCGGGCGAGGTGTCGGCCACGCCGGTGGAGCAGTCCGCGGACTGGGAGGCCGAGAAGTTGGGCGCCAGGTCCGGGTGGAGGTCGTCGACGCCGGTGTCGATCACGGCGACGGTGACGTTCCGGCTGCCCGGGTTGATCTCGGCGGCCTTGTCGGCGCCGATCGCCGGCAGGTCCCACTGGGCGGCCTCGAACGGCTCGGTCATCCCGGCCTCGGCGGAGGCCTTGGCGAGCTCGGCCTCGTCCGCCCCGGTGGCGCGCTCGACCTGGCCGATGTCGGTGGTCGCGGCGGGCACGAAGGGCTTGGTGCGGGTCGCGCCCGCGCTCTCCACGCCGCGCACGGCACGGATGGTCGTGCCGAAGGAGGGGTCGGCCGAGTGGACGACGATCACGCCGATCTTGTCGTACGACGTGACGATCGAGCCGCCGGCCTTGCCTATCGCCTTCTTGACGGATGCCAGGGTGCGGTGGTCCGTCCGGGTGTTGACGACGTACGACAGCGTCTCCCCGGCCTGGGCGGCCGTGACGGCGGCGTCGGGGGCCGGGGCGGCGACGGCCGCGGTCGGCAGGAAGCCGAGCGACGCCGTGAGCGACAGCGCGACCGGCACCGCGAGAGCCAGGCGGCGTCTTGAGCTCAGATGAGCCATGGGGTCTCCACATCATCCTGAATCGAGGCCCGCCCGGGCAGTGGTGTGCGGCAGGCAGGTACATGACGGATGGTTCAGTGAGGAAAGCTATCCCCCGACGTCGCAGGCCAGCAATGACTTGCCGCAACGATTCCCGAACATCGGCCGGCCGTTGAACCGGCCCCCGCTCCGCTCCGTGAAGGCGGACAAGGGGTGAAGAGCCGCGTCCCCCTGTCGGATCACGTTCCGGGGCCTTAGCATCTCGACCTTGTTCAGTGATCCATGTCACAAGCGGGCTGATTTTCCTATGTCCCCATCCAGTTCACGAGGAGACTCCGTGGCAGACGCCCCGCCCCTCAAGACGCCGCAACAACGGCAGCCGTCCACCGAGGAGTACACCGAGGTCCAGCAGAGCGCCGAGTTCGCCGAACTACGCCGTTCCTACCGGTCGTTCGCCTTTCCGCTGACCCTCGCCTTCATAACCTGGTACCTGCTGTACGTCCTGCTGTCGAACTACGCGGGCGGCTTCATGGGCGCCAAGGTGATCGGCAACGTCAACGTCGCCCTCGTCCTGGGCGTTCTGCAGTTCGTCAGCACCTTCCTCATCGCCTGGTGGTACGCGCGGACCGCCGCGGCCAAGCTCGACCCCAAGGCCGAGGCCATCAAGAACCGGATGGAGGGCGGCGCGTGAGCACCGAGTACGTGATCCTCGCGGCCAACGAGGCCAGCGAGCACCGCACACTGATCATCAGCCTGTTCACCGCCTTCGTCCTCGCCACCCTGGGCATCACCGTCTGGGCCGGCCGCCAGACCAAGGACGCCGCCGACTTCTACGCCGGCGGCCGCCAGTTCTCCGGTTTCCAGAACGGCCTCGCCATCTCCGGCGACTACATGTCGGCCGCGTCCTTCCTGGGCATCGCCGGAGCCATCGCCCTTTCCGGTTACGACGGCTTCCTCTACTCCATCGGCTTCCTGGTCGCCTGGCTCATCGCCCTGCTCCTGGTCGCCGAACCACTGCGCAACTCCGGCCGTTACACGATGGGCGACGTGCTGGCCTACCGGATGCGCCAGCGCCCGGTCCGCACCGCGGCGGGCGTCTCGACCATCATCGTCTCGATCTTCTACCTGCTCGCGCAGATGGCCGGCGCCGGCGTGCTCGTCTCGCTGCTCCTGGGCATCACCAGCGAGGCCGGCAAGATCGGCATCGTCGCCCTGGTCGGCGTGCTGATGATCATGTACGTGTCCATCGGCGGCATGAAGGGCACCACCTGGGTGCAGATGGTCAAGGCCGTGCTGCTGATGTTCGGCGCGCTGCTGCTGACCTTCCTGGTGCTGCTGAAGTTCAACTTCAACATCTCCGACCTGCTGGGCACCGCCGCCGAGAACAGCGGCAAGGGCGACGCCTTCCTCGAGCCGGGCCTGAAGTATGGCATCGACTCGATGACCAAGCTGGACTTCGTCTCGCTCGGCATCGCCCTGGTCCTCGGCACCGCCGGTCTGCCGCACATCCTGATCCGCTTCTACACGGTCCCCACCGCCCAGGCGGCCCGCAAGTCCGTGCTCTGGGCGATCGGCCTCATCGGCGCCTTCTACCTGATGACCCTGGCCCTCGGCTTCGGCGCCGCCGCGCTGATGAGCCCGAAGGAGATCACCGACTCCAACCCGGCGGGCAACACCGCGGCCCCGCTGCTCGCCCTGCACCTGGGGGGCGTCGACTCCACCTGGGGCGCCATCCTGCTGGCCTCGATCTCCGCGGTCGCCTTCGCCACCATCCTCGCGGTGGTCGCCGGCCTCACCCTGGCCTCGTCCTCCTCGTTCGCCCACGACATCTACGCGAACGTCATCAAGCGGGGCCAGGCCAGCGAGAAGCAGGAGATGAAGGCGGCCCGCTGGTCGACGGTGTTCATCGGCATCGTCGCCATCGGCCTCGGCGCCCTCGCCCGCGACCTCAACGTCGCCGGCCTGGTCGCGCTGGCCTTCGCGGTCGCCGCCTCCGCCAACCTGCCGACGATCCTCTACAGCCTGTTCTGGAAGCGCTTCACCACCCAGGGCGCCCTGTGGTCGATCTACGGCGGCCTGGTCACCGCCGTCGGCCTGGTGCTGTTCTCGCCGGTCGTCTCCGGCGCCGCCACCTCGATGTTCCCGGACGTCGACTTCCACTGGTTCCCGCTGTCCAACCCCGGCATCATCTCCATCCCGGTCGGCTTCCTGCTCGGCTGGCTGGGCACCCTCCTGTCCAAGGAGGAGCCGGACAAGGCCAAGTACGCCGAGCTGGAGGTCCGTTCGCTCACCGGCACCGGAGCGCACTGACCGTCGCCGGCACCCGCCGGCGCCCGTCGGACGTCACCCGCGGCCGCGCCGCCCCGAGCCGACGCCGGGGCGGCGCGGCCGTCGCCGTCACGTAGGCTCAGGACTGCGGGGACCTGGTCGCGGGAACCCGGCTGCGGATCCGGACCGTGGATCTCGACTGCGAGGGAGGGGCCCTGGTGAAGAAGCTCATCGACACCTTCGGCCGGGTGGCCACCGATCTGCGGGTGTCGCTGACCGACCGGTGCAACCTGCGCTGCACCTACTGCATGCCCGAGGAGGGCCTGCAGTGGCTGGCCAAGCCCGACCTGCTGACCGACGACGAGATCGTCCGGCTGATCCGCATCGCGGTCACCCGCCGCGGCGTCGACGAGGTCCGCTTCACCGGCGGCGAACCGCTGCTGCGCCCCGGCCTCCCCGGCATCGTGGAGCGGGTCGCCGCGCTCGAGCCGCGCCCCGAGATGAGCCTCACCACCAACGGCATCGGCCTCGGCCGCATCGCCCCCGCGCTGCGCGCCGCCGGTCTCGACCGGGTCAACGTCTCCCTGGACACCCTGCGCCCCGAGGTCTTCAAGACCCTCACCCGCCGCGACCGGCACCACGACGTCCTCGCCGGACTCGCCGCCGCCCGCGAGGCCGGCCTCACGCCCGTCAAGGTCAACGCCGTCCTCATGCCCGGCCTCAACGCGGACGAGGCCCCCGACCTGCTCGCCTGGGCCGTGGAGAACGACTACGAGCTCCGCTTCATCGAGCAGATGCCGCTCGACGCCCAGCACGGCTGGAAGCGCGAGGGCATGGTCACCGCGGGCGACATCCTCACCTCGCTGCGCACCCGCTTCCAGCTGACCCCCGAGGGCGACACCGCCCGCGGGTCCGCCCCGGCCGAACGCTGGCTGGTCGACGGCGGGCCGCACCGGGTCGGCGTCATCGCCTCGGTCACCCGGCCCTTCTGCTCGGCCTGCGACCGCACCCGGCTCACCGCCGACGGACAGGTCCGCACCTGCCTCTTCGCCACCGAGGAGACCGACCTGCGCGCGGCCCTGCGCTCCGGAGCGCCCGACGAGGAGATCGCCCGCCTCTGGCAGACCGCCATGTGGGGCAAGAAGGCCGGCTCCGGCCTCGACGACCCCACCTTCGCGCAGCCGGCCCGCCCGATGTCCGCGATCGGCGGTTAACCCTCCCACTCGGAGAGCGGGACCACGTCCTTCAGGAAGCCGCGGACGCCCAGGAACTGCGACAGGTGCTCACGGTGCTCCTCGCAGGCCACCCAGGTCTTGCGGCGCTCGGGGGTGTGCACCTTGGGGTTGTTCCAGGCCAGCACCCACACGGCGGCGTCACGGCAGCCCTTGGCGGAACAGACGGCGGATTCGTCACTCACGGTTGGTCTCACAGACGGCAGCGGGAACAGCGGGGAGAAGGAAGAGCGGAGAAGGAGGAGCGGAAAAGAAGACGCCGGGCAGCCACGGGGGGAGCTGCCCGGCGTCGGTCCATCACTCCTACGGGGGATGCGGAGCGTGTGAGAAGTATGTCACGCGACCCCTCTCCGGGGGGACCGGTTCGGCGCCGCCCGCGGCAGGCGGACGGCCCGCACCGGCCGGTCACTCGCGGTCGCCGACCCCCTGCGGGGTCCGGTGGGCCGGGTCCTCCCACGCCTTCGAGACCGGGTCCTCCCACGGCTTCGCGGCGGGGTCCTCCCACGGCTTCGAGGCCGGGTCCTCGCGGGGCGGCGCGATCATGGGGCGCACCGGAGCTGCGAGGAAGGTCGAGGGCAGCGCGGGGGTGTTCTCCCGCCCCGCGTTCGCGATCACCACCGCCACATAGGGGAGCAGGACGCCCAGCACCAGCGCCACCACGGCCACCGGGCGCGAGACGTTCCACAGGGTGGCGGCCAGGATCACCGAGAGGGTGCGGACCAGCATGGAGATCACATAGCGCCGCTGCCGCCCGCGTACGTCGTCCGCGAGGCTCTGCCGGGCACCGGTGATCCGGAAGACCTGGCCCGTCGAGTCGCTCCGCCGCTTCCGCATCACATCTCACCATCCACCAGCATCGGTCCGGACCGGCATCCACCACGGTACGCCCAGGGACCCCGGTCGTGGAGACCGGGGCCGACCGCCGGGGTGGCCGGGTCGCGTGGCCGCGTGTGCGGACCTGTCCGACATGCGCCGAAAGGGGGACGGGCGGAGACTGGGCGTAATGCTCACGTCGATCCGTACGAGGAGGCATTCATGGGCTGGTTGTGGGCGATCATCGTCGGATTCGTGCTCGGCCTGCTGGCCAAGGCCATCCTGCCGGGCAAGCAGAACATCCCGTTGTGGCTGACGACGCTGCTCGGCATCGGCGGCGCGATCGCCGGCAACGCGATCGCGCGCGGTCTGGGCATCGAAGCGACACCGGGCATCGACTGGGGCCGCCACGTGCTGCAGCTGGTGGCGGCGATCGTCCTGGTGGCCGCCGGAGCCGCGGCGTGGAGGGCGATCATGTCCAGGAGGCAGCGGACGACCTCGACCCGCACGATCGCCTGAGGCCGCACCCCGGCTCCGCGGAGGACCGACCACGCACGACGGCGGGCCGGGAAGGGCTCACCGCCCCTCCCGGCCCGCCGGTCGTGTTCCGCCGCCTGCCGGGTGTCCGGCCTCAGGCCCCGGTGACCTCGACCGCCGCCAGGTTCTTCTTGCCCCGGCGCAGCACCAGCCAGCGGCCGTGCAGCAGGTCCTCACGGGCCGGCACGGCGTCCTCGGCGGTCACCTTGACGTTGTTCACGTAGGCGCCGCCCTCCTTCACCGTCCGCCGCGCCGCCGATTTGCTGGCCACCAGGCCGACCTCGGCGAAGAGGTCCACCACCGGGCCGAGCTCGGCGACCCGCACGTGCGGGACCTCGGAGAGCGCCGCGGTCAGCGTCCGCTCGTCCAGCTCCGCCAGCTCGCCCTGGCCGAACAGCGCCCGGGAGGCGTTGATCACCGCGGCGGTCTGGTCCGCGCCGTGCACCAGGGTGGTCAGCTCCTCGGCCAGCGCGCGCTGGGCTCCACGGGCCTGCGGGCGCTCCTCGGTCTGCCGCTCCAGCTCCTCCAGCTCCGCGCGGGAGCGGAAGGACAGGATGCGCAGGTACCGGGTGATGTCACGGTCGTCCGTGTTCAGCCAGAACTGGTAGAACGCGTACGGCGTGGTCATCTCCGGGTCAAGCCAGACGGCGCCGCCCTCGGTCTTGCCGAACTTGGTGCCGTCCGCCTTGACCATCAGCGGCGTCGCCAGGCAGTGCACGTGGGCCTCGGGCTCCAGGCGGTGGATCAGGTCCATGCCCGCCGTGAGGTTGCCCCACTGGTCGCTGCCGCCCTGCTGCAGCGTGCAGCCGTGGCGGCGGTACAGCTCCAGGAAGTCCATGCCCTGGAGCAGCTGGTAACTGAACTCGGTGTAGCTGATGCCCTCCTGCGACTCCAGGCGGCGGGCCACCGAGTCCTTGGTCAGCATCTTGTTGACGCGGAAGTGCTTGCCGATGTCCCGCAGGAACTCGATCGCCGACAGCCCGGCGGTCCAGTCCAGGTTGTTGACCATGGAGGCCGCGTTGTCGCCCTCGAAGGAGAGGAACGGCTCGATCTGCGCGCGCAGCCGGTCCACCCAGGCGGCGACCGTCTCCGGCGGGTTCAGCGTGCGCTCGGCGGTCGGCCGGGGGTCGCCGATCTGCCCCGTCGCGCCGCCCACCAGGGCCAGCGGGCGGTGTCCGGCCTGCTGGAGCCGGCGCATGGTGAGCACCTGCACCAGGTGGCCGACGTGCAGCGAGGGGGCGGTCGGGTCGAAGCCGCAATAGAACGTGACAGGACCGTTCGCCAGAGCCTTGCGCAGGGCGTCCTCGTCGGTGGACTGGGCGAACAGCCCGCGCCACTTCAACTCGTCGACGATGTCCGTCACGGTTCTCTTGTCTCCTCGAAACGATCTTCGACCGCCGTCCCGGCAGCCTCTACGAGGTTATACGCCCCGGGCGGCGGGGCCCGCAGCCCCTTTCGGGGGCCGCCCCCACCGCCCGGCCCCGCTCACACGCCCTGGCTCACGGAGCTCATGTTGAAGTCCGGCACCCGCAGCGCCGGCATCGCGGCACGCGTGAACCAGTCGCTCCACTCGCGCGGCAGCGTGCGCTCCGTCCGCCCCGCCTCGACCGCCCGCCCCAGCACGTCCACCGGCGACTCGTTGAACCGGAAGTTGTTCACCGCCCCGGTGACCTCCCCGTTCTCCACCAGGTAGACGCCGTCGCGGGTGAGCCCGGTCAGCAGCAGCGTCGCCGGGTCCACCTCCCGGATGTACCAGAGGCAGGTCAGCAGCAGGCCCCGCTGCGTGGAGGCCACCATCTCCTCCAGCGAGCGGTCCTCCCCGCCCTCGAGCACCAGGTTGCCGATGGACGGCGTCACCGGCATGCCCGTGAGCGCCGCGCTGTGCCGCGTGGACGTGAGGTGCCGCAGCTCGCCGTCGGAGACCCACTCCGTCGCCGACACCGGCAGCCCGTTGTCGAAGACCGACGCGTCGTCCCCCGAGGAGTGCGCCAGGACGAACGGCGCGCACTCCAGGCCCGGCTCCCGCGGGTCGCTGCGCAGGGTCAGCGGCAGGTTCGTCAGCTTCTCGCCGACCCGGGTCCCGCCGCCCGGCCTGCTGAACACGGTCCGCCCCTCGGCGGCGTCCCGCGCCGAGGACGACCACAGCTGGTAGACCAGCAGGTCGGCCACCGCGGAGGGCGGCAGCAGCGTCTCGTAGCGCCCGGCGGGCAGGTCGACCTGCCGCTCGGCCCACACCAGCCGCTGGGCCAGCTCCGCGTCGAGCGCGGCCGGGTCCACGTCGGTGAAGTCCCGGGTGGAGCGGCCCGCCCAGGCGGAACGGAGCCGGTCGGGGGACTTGGCGTTGACCTCCAGCGTCCCGTTGGGCTGGTCGTGGCGCAGCCGCAGCCCGGTGGAGGTGCCGAGGTAGCTGGTGACCATCTCGTGGTTGGCGAAGCCGTACAGCTCGCGCCCGCCGTCCCGGGCGCGCGCGAACGCCTCGCCGAGCGCGGGGGCGAAGGCGTCGAAGACCGCCGAGGAGGTCTCGGTGGGCGCCTCGGTGAAACCGGGGGAGTGCGGAACGTCGCGGACCAGCTCGGTCGCGTCCTCCGCGGGGGCGGCCCCGCGGGCGGCGGCCTCGGCGGCCCGCACCAGTGGCTCCAGGTCCTCCGCGGTGACCGCGCCCCGGCTCACCACGCCGGCCGCCGTGCCCTCCTTGCCGTCCACCGTGGCGATCACGGTGAGGTGCCGGCCCCGGGTGACGCCGTTGGTGGTGAGCGCGTTCCCCGCCCAGCGGAGGTTGGCGCTCGAGGTCTCGGCCGCGATCACGACGCATCCGTCGGCCCGCGACAGCTCCAGGGCGCGCTCGACGATCTCGTGCGGCTTGTTGGTACGCGGGCTCATCGACCGGCCTCCTGCGTGGTGTTGAGGATGTTGACGCCGCGGAACAGGGCGGACGGGCAGCCGTGCGAGACGGCGGCGATCTGCCCCGGCTGTGCCTTGCCGCAGTTGAACGCGCCGCCCAGCACGTACGTCTGCGGGCCGCCGACCGCTTCCATGGAGCCCCAGAACTGCGGGGTGATGCCCTGGTAGGCGAAGTCCCGGACCTGCCCGTCGAGCCGCCCGTCCTTGATCCGGTAGGCGCGCTGCCCGGTGAACTGGAAGTTGTAGCGCTGCATGTCGATGGACCAGGAGCGGTCGCCCACCACGTAGATCCCGTTGTCGACGCTGCCGATCAGGTCCTCGGTGGACATCCCCGCCGGGTCGGGCAGCAGCGACACGTTGGCCATCCGCTGCACCGGCACCCGCGACGGGGAATCGGCGAAGGCGCACCCGTTGGACCGCTCGAACCCGGTCAGCCGGGCCATCCGCCGGTCCAGCTGGTAGCCGGTCAGCACACCGGCCCTCACCAGGTCCCACGACTGGCCGGCCACGCCCTCGTCGTCGTAGCCGATGGTCGCCAGGCCGTGCTCGGCGGTGCGGTCGCCGGTCACGTTCATCTTCTCGGAGCCGTACCGCAGTGTGCCGAGCTGGTCGAAGGTGGCGAAGGAGGTGCCCGCGTACGCGGCCTCGTAGCCCAGCGCCCGGTCCAGCTCGGTGGCGTGGCCGATCGACTCGTGGATGGTCAGCCACAGGTTCGACGGGTCGACCACCAGGTCGTACACCCCGGCCTTCACGCTGGGGGCGCGCATCTTCTCGCGCAGCAGCTCCGGAATCTCGGCGAGCTCCCGGTCCCAGTCCCAGCCGGTGCCGGTCAGGTACTCCCAGCCGCGCCCCACCGGCGGGGCGAGGGTGCGCATCGAGTCGAACTCCCCGGTCGACTCGTCCACCGAGACCGCGTTGAACTGCGACTGCAGGCGGACGCGCTGCTGGGTGGTGACGGTGCCCGCGGTGTCGGCGTAGAACTTGTTCTCGTGGACGGTGCGCAGCGAGGCGTCCACGTGGTCGACCCCGTCGGCGGCGAGCAGCCGCGCGCTCCAGTCCGCCAGCAGCCCCGACTTCTCCTCGTCCGGCACCTCGAACGGGTCGATCTCGTACGCGGAGACCCAGGTCCGCTCGGCGTGCACCGGCTCGTCGGCCAGCTCCACGCGCTCGTCGGACCCGGCCGCGGCGATCACCTTCGCGGTCAGCTTGGCCATCGCCACCGCCTGCGAGGCGACCTTGGCGGCGGCGTCCATGGTGAGGTCCACGCCGGAGGCGAAGCCCCACGCCCCGCCGTGCACCACGCGGACCGCGTACCCCAGGTCGGTGGTGTCCGAGGACCCGGCCGGCCGGGCGTCCCGCAGCCGCCAGGACGCGCTGCGCACGCGCTCGAACCGGAAGTCCGCGTGCTCCGAACCGAGCGCCCTGGCCCGCGCCAGCGCGGCGTCGGCCAGGGCCCTCAACGGCAGTGCCAGGAACGACGGATCGATTTCATGGGGCACGGAGGGCATCCCTTCAGGCGGTCACTGCGCTGACAACAGGGCAGTGAACCACGGCGGCACGCCCCCGTGCGCGCGTGTTCGTCGAGGGGCGAACCCCGGCCGGCTCGCCCGTTCGCACGCCAGGGGCCCATCATGCGGGGCATGTTGAGGACAAGGCTGCTGCCGCTGGCGCTCATCCCCCTGCTCGCCGCCTGCGGTTCGGTGATCACCGATCCGGGGGAGAGGGCCGCCGGCGCCGCGAGCGCCTGCCCGTCCCCCGTCGACGACCCGGCGGGCGCGTCGGCGCCCCCGCCCGCCGGCTGCGCGGCGGAGGGCGAGCCGGCCCCCGGTGACCTGGGGGAGGAGTGGAACCGGCGGCTCGCCGAGAACCACCGCTACCGCGAGGAGCGGGAGATCACCGCCGGGCAGCGGGCCGCGGCGGAGCCGGGAGCAAGGGCCCTCGCCCGGCTGCTGGCCCGGATCGCGGACGACGGGGCCGCGACGGACGAGGCCGCCCTCCGGGAGGCCGTCGCCGGGGAGCTCGGCGTCGAGGCCGGTGCGGTCGACATGCGGGTGGAAAGCTTCCACCCCCTGCGGAACGCGCGGGTGTCCGTGGCCCGGGGGCCGGTCTGCACCAAGGCCACGGTGGAACCGACCGGCGAGGTGACGTCGGAGGTCACCGGCATGATCCTGGACGGCGGCTGTCTGCCCGCACCGGGGCACTGAGGCGCCGGCGGGGACGACGGCTGGCGGGCCGCCACAACCGGGGTCCGCGGGCCGTCGGTCCTGGCGCACGTTCCGGGCCCGGGACGCCCCCGCGCCGTGACGGGCGACTGTAGGGATCCCACAGCGGGCGGAGTGCGCTGCTGTTCGTGCCCGAAGGGCCCGGAGGGCGGGTGGACCGATAGGTTTTCGGGGAAGCCGCCGGCCGGCGCGCGAGCGCTGCCGGGCGGGGAGACCTAAGGAAGCACGAAGGGGGACGGATGAGCCGCTCGGTTCTCGTCACCGGAGGCAACAGGGGCATCGGCCTCGCCATCGCCCGCGCGTTCGCCCAGGCCGGCGACAAGGTCGCGTACACCTACCGCTCCGGCGAGCCGCCGGCCGAGCTCGCCGACCTCGGCTGCCTCGCCGTCCGCTGCGACATCACCGACTCCGAGCAGGTCGAGCAGGCCTACAAGGAGGTCGAGGAGCGGCACGGTCCGGTCGAGGTGCTGGTGGCCAACGCCGGCATCACCAAGGACCAGCTGCTGATGCGCATGTCGGAGGAGGACTTCACCTCCGTCGTCGACACCAACCTCACCGGCACCTTCCGCGTGGTCAAGCGCGCCAACAAGGCCATGCTGCGGGCCCGCAAGGGCCGCGTCGTGCTGATCTCCTCCGTGGTCGGGCTGATGGGCCAGGCGGGCCAGGCCAACTACTCGGCCTCCAAGTCCGCGCTGGTCGGCCTCGCGCGCTCCCTCGCCCGCGAGCTGGGCTCGCGCAACATCACCTTCAACGTCGTCGCCCCCGGTTTCGTGGACACCGACATGACGCGCGAACTCCCCGAGCAGACGCGCAAGGAGTTCCTGTCCCGGGTGCCGCTGGGGAGGTACGCGGAGGTCGAGGAGATCGCCGGCGTCGTGCGCTTCCTCTCGTCGGACGAGGCGTCGTACATCACTGGAGCCGTCATCCCCGTTGACGGCGGATTGGGCATGGGTCACTGATCGACATGAGCGGAATTCTCGAGGGCAAGCGGATCCTGATCACCGGCGTGCTGCTGGAGTCCTCCATCGCCTTCCACACGGCGAAGCTGGCCCAGGAGCAGGGCGCGGAGATCATCCTCACCGCCTTCCCCCGGCCGACGCTCACCGAGCGGATCGCCAAGAAGCTGCCGAAGCCCACCAAGGTCGTCGAGCTGGACGTCACCAACGACGAGCACCTCGGCCGCCTCTCCGACGTCGTCGCCGAGGAGCTCGGCACGCTGGACGGCGTGGTCCACTCCATCGGCTTCGCGCCGCAGGACGCGCTGGGCGGCAACTTCCTCAACACGCCGTTCGAGTCGGTGGCCACGGCCATGCACGTCTCGGCGTTCTCCCTGAAGTCGCTGACCATGGCCTGCCTGCCGCTGATGCAGAACGGCGGCTCGGTGGTGGGCCTCACCTTCGACGCCCAGTACGCCTGGCCCCAGTACGACTGGATGGGCCCGGCGAAGGCCGCGCTGGAGGCGACCAACCGTTACCTGGCCCGCGACCTGGGCAAGCAGAACGTGCGGTCCAACCTGATCTCCGCGGGCCCGATCGGCTCCATGGCCGCGAAGTCCATCCCCGGCTTCAGCGACCTCGCCTCGGTGTGGGACACGCGCGCGCCGCTGGAGTGGGACCTGGCGGACCCGGAGCCGGCCGCGAAGGGCGTCGTCGCGCTGCTGAGCGACTGGTTCCCGAAGACGACGGGCGAGATCATCCACGTCGACGGCGGCCTCCACGCCATCGGCGCGTAACGCCCGACCGTCCGCCTTCGACACCGCTGCCCCGCGCCCACCGCGCGGGGCAGCGGTGTGTGGGCCCTCGCGGTGCCGCCTTCCGGGGGCACCGTCACCCGTGCGGGGGAACCGGAGGGGCCGCGCACCACCGCACGCGGCAGCCTTAGGACGTACTCCACCCCCGGGAGGCGTCATGACCCCCCGCCGTACCACCCTCGTCGCACTGGCCGCCGCATCCCTCGCCGTCCTCGCACCCGCCGCCCCCGCCCCGGTGCCCCCGGAAGCCGGCGCCGACTGCACCGTGAAGGTCGCCGGCTCCACGGTGACCGCCCACTGCCACAACCCGAACTCCCGCACGGACCGCGTCCGCCTGCACGTCGAATGCGCCCGCTGGTGGGACGTGGACACCGACGGCGCCCCCGCCGACGTCACCCCGGCCCGTGCCGTCGACCTCGACGGCCGCTGCTGGAAGGAGGTCGCCTCCGCCTGGGTGAGCCACCGGCCGGTCTGACCCCGGGCGGGCAGGACGGCCCGCCGGCTACCAGGCCCCGAGGTCCGACGAGGTCCACCGCCGCGGGCGCATCCTCAGCACCACCGACTCCTCGACCGCCGCCGGCGACGCCAGGTACCCCTCCAGCGCGGCCCCGGACAGGTACCGCCCGGCGATCTCCCGCACGTGTTCCGCCGTCGCGGTGAGCGACTCGACGACCGGCCCCTCCACCGACACGTACCGCACCGTCGGCGTCAGCCGCTGCACCAGCAGCGAGAACCGTCCCGCCTCGGCGATCAGCGCCGCCTTGCGCGAGTCGCGCCCGGTCAGGATCCAGGGCAGGCCGCCCGGCTCGTACCCGTACCACAGCGGCACCAGCAGCGGCCCGCGCTCCGGTCCCGCGTCCACACCCAGCGTCGCCGTCAACGGCTCCGACAGGAACGCCTCACGTTCGTCCTTGGAAAGGGCCATACCCCCGACCGTAGAACCCGCCGGCCGCTCCCGCCGCCCGATCGGCGCGGTCGGCCTGATCGGCGCGGTCGGCCGGGTAGGTCCGGTGGGCGGGGAAGGTCCGGTCGGTCCGGCCGGTCGGTCCGGCCGCCCCGGCTCGGACCGTCAGTCCTGCCGGTCCGCCGCCGGCCGGCAGGAGAGCGGGTAGCCCGCCGCCTCCCGCCCCGCCGTCGCCGCGTCGCCGTCCCGGATCGCCTCCACCAGCGGGGTGTGGTCCATGTACGTCTCGGGGGTGAGGGCCGCCCCCACGTCCCCGCGCAGCCAGTCCCGCAGCACCTCGCCGAGGTCCGCGTACAGCGCGGTCAGCACGTCGTTGTGGGAGGCGGCCACCACCGCCATGTGGAAGCCGGTGTCGGCCGTCACGAACGCCTCGACCTCCCCGGACCGCCAGGCCTCGTCCCGCCGGAGCAGCAGCGCCTCCAGCTGGCGCAGGTCCCGCTCGGTGCGGCGCTCGGCGGCCAGCGAGGCGGCGCTCGCCTCCAGGGAGGAGCGCAGCTCGGCGACGTGCCGCGGATCGGCGTCGGCGAAGCGGCGGTGCATCACGCCCGCCAGCTCACTGGTGGCCACCACGTAGGTGCCCGACCCCTGCCGGATGTCCAGCAGACCGTTGTGCGCGAGGGCCCGCACCGCCTCGCGGACGGTGTTGCGGGCCACGCCCAGCTGCTCGACCAGCTCGGGCTCGGTGGGAATCCGTGAGCCGACGGGCCACTCGCCGGAGGTGATCTGCGTCCGCAGGGCCGCGATGACCTGTTCGGACAGTGCCGAGCGACGGGGGTGGGTCAAGGGCATGGCACACCTTCGCACGAGGCGGCCCGGCCTGGGGCCGGAGCGACTGGACAGCCAATCATCCCATGATTCTATGATGGTGGGTATGTCTGATGGGCGCACTGCCTCACGCGAGGCGACCGAGAACCCGGCCCGGCGGCCGGTCACCCCGCGCGGCGAGGCTCCGCGCAGCGGCGCCGTCCACGGGGCCGCCCACCACGGGGCCACCCGCGGTGACACCCACCTTGGGGACGCCGCCGCCCCCGCCGTGCCGGCCGCGGCGCCCGCCGTGGCCCCGGCCTGGCAAACCCAGTTGCTGGTGGCCGCCGTCGTGCTGGCGGCGCTCAACCTGCGCCCCGCCGTCACCAGCCTCGGCGCCCTGCTCGAGGAGGTCCGCGACGGCTTCGGCATGAGCGGCTCGGTGGCCGGACTGCTCACCTCCGTGCCCTCCCTCTGCTTCGCCGTCTTCGGCGTCGCCGCGCCGCGGCTGGCCCGCCGCTTCGGTGCCGCCGCGGTGGTCTGCGCCGGCATGGCCGCCGTCGCGACCGGACTGCTGGTGCGCCCCTGGGCGGGCTCCACCGCCGGGCTGCTCGGCGCCACCGCGCTGGCCCTGATGGGCATCGCCGTCGGCAACATCCTCATGCCGGTGATCGTCAAGGAACGGTTCCCCGACCGCGTCGGGCCCATGACCGGCCTCTACTCGATGGCCCTGGCCCTCGGCACCTCCTCGGCCGCCGCCTTCACCGTGCCGCTGACCGGCGCCCTGGGCGGCGACTGGCGCCTGGGCCTGGCCGCCTGGTCGCTGCTCGCCGTGGCCGCCGTCCTCGCCTGGCTCCCGCTGGTGCGCGACCGGGCCCCCGGCGCCGGCCGCCTCCGCGTCCGCGGCCGAGCCGGCGGCGCCGGTGTCCCCGCGGCGCGAGGGCGGGCCGGTGCGTCCGGGCCCGCCGCGGCCCGCCCGCCGATGCGCAGCATCACCCGCAGCCGCACCGCCTGGGCCCTCGCCGTCTTCTTCGGCCTCCAGGGCACCTGCGCCTACGTCACGATGGGCTGGCTGGCCCAGATCTTCCGCGACGCCGGCGTCTCCGCCGGGACGGCCGGTGTGCTGCTCGCCGTGAGCATGGTGATGGGCGTCCCGCTCTCCTTCGTCATCCCCCGGCTGGCCGCTCGGCTGCCCCACCAGGGCCCGATGGTCGTCGCCCTCGGCATCAGCGGGCTCGCCGGGTACGCCGGTCTGATCATCGCCCCGGCGGCCGGAGCCTGGCTCTGGGCGCTCCTGCTGGGCATCGCCAACTGCGCCTTCCCGCTCGCCCTCACCATGGTCGGCATGCGCGCCCGGACCGGCGAGGGCGTGGGCCGCCTCTCGGCGTTCGCCCAGAGCACGGGCTACCTGATCTCCATCCCCGGCCCGGTGCTGGTCGGCGTCCTCTACCAGCACAGCGGCGGCTGGGGCCTGCCGCTCTCGCTGATGGCCGCCCTGATGATCCCGCAGATGCTCTTCGGCGTCCTGGCCGGCCGCAACAGCACGATCGAGGACGAACTCGCCCCCCGCGAGGAGCCCGCGACCGCCGCGACCCGCTGACGCCCCCGGTCGGAGACCGGCCCCGCCGGGGTGGGAGACTGAGGTCATGGTGCTCGACCCGAACCCCCAGAACGGCCAGAAGAAGCTGCTGCTCGTCCTCGGCTCGTTCCTGCTCATCATGGTGATCATCGGCGTCATCGCCACGATCGCCGCCCCCTGACCGGCCGGGCCGGCCGGCCTCCGAGCCGGCCGCGCCCCTGGCGCCGCCGCCCCGACCGACCCGCCCCGCCGCCGCCCGCGCTCCGGCGGGGTAGGGCTGTCCCCCCGTCCCCTAGGGGACGGTCCTCAGGGTCGAATGGGTGGATCACCGGATGTGACGCCGGGTCCCCGGTGCGTAGCGTCGGGTACGTGGCCCTGGGAAGGCCACCGGCCCGACGAGGGCCGGGACGCGCCCTACAGCATCCGGAGGCATCATGCCGGTCCGTACGACGACCTCCTGCCCCGCTTCGGCGCCGGGCGACGGCGCCGCCGCGCGGCTGCCCTGGTGGGGCCTGGCCCTGCCGGTGCTCGCCTTCGTGACGCTGCTCCTGCTGGTCTCCGACCCCGCAGCGGGCCCGGGCCCCGGCGATCTGTTCACCCGGCTGGCGCAATTCGCGGGCCGTTGACGCCCCCGTCCGACCCGGTGCGGTGACGCCTGCCAACTCCCTGCGACGTGCCGCCCTTTTCGTGCCAAGCTGGGATCCATGAGCGTCGCAGAACCCCGCACGATCGTCCTCTTCCGGCACGCCAAGGCCGACTGGCCCGAGGTCGCCGACCACGAACGGCCGCTCGCCGAGCGGGGGCGCATGGACGCCCCGGTCGCCGGGCGCAAGCTCGCCGACTCCGGCATCCCCCTCGACCTGGCCCTGTGCTCCACCGCCGCGCGCACCCGCGAGACGTGGAAGCTCGCCGTGCACGAGTTCCCCCGGCGGCCCCGCACGGTCTACGAGGAGCGGATCTACGAGGCGACGCCCGGTGAGCTCGTGGCGGTGCTGAACGAGACGCCCGACGAGGTGCGCAACGTCCTCGTGATCGGCCACAACCCCGGCATGCACGGCCTCACCGAGGTGCTGGCCGGCTCCGCCGAGGGGGACGCCCGGGAGCGGATGGTCCGGCGGGGCTTCCCCACCGCCGCCTACGCGGTGCTCACCTTCGACGGCTCCTGGAAGTCCCTGGAACCCGGCGTGTGCACGCTCAGCGACTACTGGGCGCCCTCCAAGTGACCGACGGCGCGCCGCGCGGAGCCCGGGCTCCGCGCGGCGCGCCGGGACACCTCGGTCGCCCGGCCGGGCCCCAGCGGCTCAGTGCTCGACGAGGCCGCCGCCGTCGGCCGCCTCGACCTCCTCGCGGCTGATCCCCAGCAGGTACAGCACCGTGTCGAGGAAGGGCACGTTCACCGCCGTGTGGGCGGCCTCGCGGACCACCGGCTTGGCGTTGAAGGCGACGCCCAGGCCCGCCGTGTTCAGCATGTCCAGGTCGTTCGCCCCGTCGCCGATCGCGACCGTCTGGGCCAGCGGCACGCCCGCCTCCGCCGCGAACCGGCGCAGCAGCCGCGCCTTGCCCGCCCGGTCGACGACCTCGCCGATCACCCGGCCGGTCAGCCGCCCGTCGACGATCTCCAGCGTGTTGGCCTGGGCGAAGTCCAGCCCAAGGCGTTCCTTCAGGTCGTCGGTGACCTGGGTGAAGCCGCCGGACACCACGCCCACCTGGTAGCCCAGCCGCTTCAGGGTGCGCACCAGGGTGCGCGCGCCCGGCGTCAGCCGCACCTCGCTGCGGACCTTCTCCACCACCGAGGCGTCCAGGCCCTCCAGCAGGGCGACCCGGGCGTGCAGGGACTGCTCGAAGTCCAGCTCGCCGCGCATCGCGGCCGCGGTCACCTCGGCGACCTTCTCCTCGCAGCCGGCGTGGGCCGCGAACAGTTCGATCACCTCGTCCTGGATGAGGGTGGAGTCCACGTCCATCACCACCAGTCGCTGCGCGCGGCGGTGCAGCCCCGCGGAGACCACGGCGATGTCCACGCCGAGCGCGGCGGCCTCGGTCGCCAGAGCCGTGCGCAGGGGCGCCGTCGCGACACCGGAGACCGCGAACTCCACAGCGGTGACGGGGTACTTGGCCAGGCGGAAGATGCGGTCGATGTTGCCGCCGGCGGCGGTGATCCGGGAGGTGATGGCGGCGGTCTGCTCGGCGGTCAGCGGGTTGCCCAGCACGGTGACGATGGAGCGGCCGCTGCCGCGGGGGCGGTTGTCGCCGGTGCCGGAGAGGATCTCGGCCTCCATCTTCACCGACCCCGCCCAGCTGTGGACGGCGGCCCGCAGGTCGCCCTCCTGCCCGGCGGGCGGCTGGGTGACCAGGGCGCAGAGCACCATCCGGCCGCGGATGACGACCTGCTCGATGTCGACGACTTCGACACGGTAGGCGGTGAGGGTCTCGAACAGACCGGCGGTGGTCCCGGGGCGGTCCTTGCCGAAGATCTTGACGAGGAGAGTGGGGGCGTCGGAGTTCTGCGCAGCGCTCATGGTCCTCCCACCGTATCCGCCCCTCCACCCCCGGCGCCCCACCGGTCCGCCACCCGGACGTCCTCCCCACCTGAACCACCGCCTCCGCTTCCTCCCTGACGGCGGTGGTGTGCACGCGACCCGGGCGGCGGGGCCCGGGGGAGGGCGAAGTGTCCCGTGGCGCGTGCTTGGACCCGGTTCAGGAACGCCGGCCTGCCCCGATACGGTGCCGATTCCGTACCTGTCCAGGGGTCCGGCTTCCGATGGCCCCGCACGGCCTGGGATAGTGCCCCCGGACGTCAGACATCCCTGGACTCCCTGTGTCGGGGGCCAATTCGGGGGACAACTCAGTGGGGCATGGAGTGCCAGAACTCGTACTCGAAATCAACGGACGGACCTGGACGCTCGATGCGTCCAGGTCCTACACGATCGGCCGGGACCCGCAGGGGGACGTGGTGCTCGAGGACGCCAGGGTCTCCTGGCGCCACGCGACGGTCCGTCAGGCCGACGGCGGCTGGGTGCTGGAGGACCACGGGTCCACCAACGGCACCTACGTGCACGGACAGCGCGTCCAGCAGACGCGCCTGGTACCCGGCACCCCGGTGCACCTCGGCAACGCGACCGACGGCCCGCGGCTGACCCCGTCCGCCGCGCCCGCTCCCGCCGCCCACCAGGCCCAGGCCCCCGCGCCGCACGCGCAGGCCCCTCAGGCACAGGCCCCTCAGGCGCAGGCCCCTCAGGCCCACGTACCGCAGGCCGCCCCGCCCGCCCAGCCCTACCCCGGCCAGGCCCCGCAGGCGCAGCAGGCCCCCCAGGCCTCGCCCTCGCAGATGCCGCAGGGCGGAGGCTGGGGCCCGCAGCAGCCCCAGGTGCCCCACCAGGCGCCCGCCCCGTTCCCCCAGCAGGGCGGCGGCGCCCCCTCCGTGCCGCCCCGGACCGGGCCCCAGGCCGGCCCCGGTGGCGCCCAGCCGATCTACGCGGAGCGCAGCCCCACCACCTTCCACGAGTTCTCCCTCGGCCGGGTGATGCGCATCGGCCGTGCCCTGGAGAACGAGCTGGTCGTCTCCGACCTGCAGGTCTCCCGGCACCACGCCGAGTTCCACGCCACCCCCGACGGCCGCTTCGAGATCCGCGACCTCGGCTCGCACAACGGCACCTACGTCAACGGCCAGCCGATACCCAAGGGCGGTACCCGGCTGCTCGGCCAGACCGACGTCGTCGGCGTCGGCCACTCGACGTTCCGCCTGGTCGGCGACCGGCTGGAGGAGTTCGTCGACACCGGTGAGGTCAGCTTCTCGGCCCGCCACCTGACCGTCACCGTCGACGGCGGCAAGCAGATCCTCAAGGACGTCTCGTTCGCCGTCCCGGAGAAGTCCCTGATCGCCGTGATCGGCCCCTCGGGCTCCGGCAAGTCCACCCTGCTCAAGGCGCTGACCGGCTACCGGCCCGCCGACCAGGGCGACGTGCTCTACGACAACCGGAACCTGTACAAGCAGTTCGCCGAGCTCCGCCAGCGCATCGGCCTGGTGCCGCAGGACGACATCCTGCACAAGGAGCTCACCGTCAAGAAGGCCCTCGGCTACGCGGCCAAGCTGCGCTTTCCCGCGGACACCACGTCCGCCGAGCGCGCCGCCCGCATCGACGAGGTGCTGCGCGAGCTGAAGCTCGACATCCACAAGGACAAGAAGGTCACCTCGCTCTCCGGCGGCCAGCGCAAGCGGGTCTCGGTGGCGCTGGAGCTGCTGACCAAGCCGTCGCTGATCTTCCTGGACGAGCCGACCTCCGGCCTCGACCCGGGCATGGACCGCGACGTGATGCAGCTGCTGCGCGGCCTCGCCGACGACGGCCGCACCGTGCTGGTGGTCACCCACTCGGTGGCCGAGCTGGCCATCTGCGACAAGCTGCTGGTGATGGCGCCCGGCGGTGCGGTGGCCTACTTCGGCCCGCCGGACGAGGCGCTCAACTTCTTCGGCTACACCACCTGGGCCGACGTCTTCTCCGCGTTCGAGAACTACCGCGACTACGACTGGGCGGGCCGCTGGAAGGGCTCGCAGCACTACCAGACGTACGCCGCGGACATCGACGCGGTGGCGCCGCAGGCGGTGCACATGCCGCCGCCGCAGGCGATCCGGCCGCCCAAGCCGCAGAGCTGGTTCTCCCAGTTCGTGACCCTGGTGCGCCGCTACACCTCGGTGATCGTGTCGGACCGCGGCTTCCTGGCGCTGATGGTGCTGCTGCCGGCCGTCATCGGCGCGGTGAGCCTGCTGATCAACCCGGACCGCGGCCTGCTGCCCAACCCGCTGCACCCGCAGACCGGGCGGGTCGTGCCCAACGGCACCGCCACCACCGTCCTGCTCATCCTGGCGGTCGGCGCCTGCTTCGCCGGAGCCGCCAACTCGGTGCGCGAGCTGATCAAGGAGCGGGTGATCTACGAGCGGGAACGGGCCACCGGCCTCTCCCGGTCCGCGTACCTGATGTCCAAGGTGTTCGTGCTCGGCATGATCACCGTGTTCCAGGGGCTGCTGGTCGGCGTGATCGGCTTCTCGAGCCGTGAGATCCCCGCCGAGGGGCTGCTGCTCGGCGACTCGACGCTGATCGAGCTCTCGCTGCCGATCATGGGCCTGGGCTTCACGTCGATGATGTTCGGCCTGATCATCTCGGCGCTGGTGAAGACGGCCGAGAAGACCATGCCGCTGCTGGTGATGTTCGCGATCATCCAGGTCGTGTTCACCGGCTGCCTCTTCGCCCTGCACGGCACGCTCGGCGTCAACGAGTTCTCGTACCTGATGCCCTCGCGCTGGGCGGTCGCGGCCGCGGGCGCCACGCTGGACTTCAACCGGATCGCCCCGCCGGAGGCCGGCGCGGACAACGACCCGCTGTGGGAGAACACCCTCGGCACCTGGTCGCTGGACATGATCGCGCTGATCGGTCTGGGTGTGGTCTGCGGTTTCTTCGTGGCCCGCTTCCTGCGCCGCCACGAGCCGGAGGTCATGCGCAAGTGACCCGCCCGGATCCGCCGCCGAGGCGGGCCCGGACATGACGCAAGGGCGGCACCCCCGTGGGGGTGCCGCCCTTTCAACGTGTCAGCGGGGATCGCTCAGAGGTCCGCGACTGCCTCAGTACGCGCTGTTGACGTTGTCGATGGTGCCGTAGCGGTCGGCGGCGTAGTTGGCCGCGGCCACGATGTTGGCCACCGGGTGGTAGATGTCGTTCGGCGTGCCCTCGACGTGGTACGTCTCGAAGGTCGGCGGGATCACCTGCAGCAGGCCCTTGGACGGGATGCCGTTCCGGGCGTTGATGTCCCAGAGGTTGATCGCCTTCGGGTTGCCGGAGGACTCGCGGATGATGTTCTTGTACAGCCCGTGGTACGAGCCCGGGATGTCGTTCTTGTCCATGATGTCGAGGGCCTCACGGATCCAACCGTCCAGGTTGTTCGCGTAGACCTTCTTCGCCTCGGCCTTCTTGGCGACCGGACGGGCGGCGGAACGGCTGGCGGCCTCCTTGGCCTCGCGCTCCTTGGCGGCCTGCTCGGCGGCTGCCTTCTTGGCGGCGGCCTCGTCGGCGGCCTTCTTCTCCTCGGCCTTCTGCTCCGCCTGCTTGGCGGCGATGGCCTCGGCCTTCACGCTCGCACTCGCGGCCTGGTCGGCGATGCCGGCCTTCACGTTCTGGATCTGGTCGGCGCTGTAGACCACGGACTTGGCCTGGCCGGCCTCGTCGGTGGTCGTGCCGGCCTCGGCCGGAACGACGGTGAAGGCGAGGGCCGCGGCGCTCAGGGCACCGGCACCGGCGATGCCGATCTTCTGCATCTGCTTCTTGGTGACGGCGGTGCGGTAAGCGGAAAGGTTGAACTTCGGCATGGAACCTCATTCGTTGCGCGGAGGTCGCTCGGCGTCCGGGGGTTCGGACTGTCCGGACGAGCCGGACGGAAGTGCACCCGAGGGGCGTCTCTTCGCTGCGGACGAATCCGCCGCGGTGAGCGACATGAGCAATTCTTAGCGATCGCAAAATGGCCTGGCAATCATGTGACCTACGATCCCGGCTAGGAGAACGTATCCGGCAAATCAGGACAGACAGTGACGTAGGAGCTGTTCAGGGGGTGGGGGAATGTCCTACTTGTCTCCTATCGGTCTTCGTAAGTGACGGCGGTCTCGTGGACGGCCTCACACGGCACCCCGTGTCGACTCACGCAGAGTTGCTTGCGCAATGCGTTGTGTCAGTGAATTCGGGGGTGACCCGGGACCCGCGACCGACCTCCGAC
Source organism: Streptomyces fragilis (assembly GCF_003112515.1). Classification (GTDB taxonomy): domain Bacteria; phylum Actinomycetota; class Actinomycetes; order Streptomycetales; family Streptomycetaceae; genus Streptomyces; species Streptomyces fragilis. Next base: position 574,669 of record NZ_BEVZ01000003.1, read on the forward strand.
CGGTTCTCGCGACCGATCCCCGCCCGCCCCGCCGCCGGTAGCGTGACCGCCATGACCGAAGGGACCGCCACCCGCACACCCCGCTCACCCGCCGGCCTGGCCGCCGTCAGCGACGCGCTGCTGGCCATGAGCCGGCGCCTGGAGGTGGGGGACGTCCTCAAGACGATCGTGTCCCGCGCCCGTGAACTGCTCGGCGCCCGCTACGCCGCCCTCGGCGTGCCCGACCACTGCGGAGGCTTCGCCCGCTTCGTGGTCGACGGCGTCGACGAGCGGACCTGGAAGGCCATCGGTCCGCTCCCGCGCCAGCACGGCATTCTCGCCGCCATGCTCCACGAGGGCCCGCAACGCCTCGACGACGTCCGCGCCGACCCCCGCTTCGAGGGCTGGCCCGACGCCCACCCGGAGATGACCGACTTCCTCGGCATGCCGATCCGTGACGGCGAGGAGATCCTCGGCGCCCTCTACCTCGCGAACAAGGAGAGCGCCCCGGAGGAGAGCGGTGGTCCGGCGCCGCGGCGCGGCTTCACCGAGGAGGACGAGGAACTCCTCTCCCTCTTCGCCCAGCACGCCGCCATCGCCCTCACCAACGCACGCCTCTACGAGCGCAGCCGCGAGCTCACCATCGCCGAGGAACGCTCCCGGCTCGCCCACGAGCTGCACGACGCCGTCAGCCAGAAGCTCTTCTCCCTCCGCCTCACCGCCCAGGCCGCCGCCGCCCTGGTCGACCGGGCGCCCTCCCGCGCCAGGGACGCCCTGGGGGAGGTCGCCGCGCTGGCCGCCGAGGCCGCCGAGGAACTGCGCGCCGCCGTGATCGAACTGCGTCCCGCCGCCCTCGACGAGGACGGCCTCGTCGCCACCCTGCGCAGCCAGGTCCAGGTCCTCGACCGCGCCCACAGCGCCCGCGTCACCTTCACCAGCCACGACGTGCGCGCCCTCCCCGCCCCGCAGGAGGCCGCCCTGCTGCGCGTCGCCCAGGAGGCCCTGCACAACGCGCTGCGCCACGGCCACCCGCGCCACGTCGACGTTGCCCTGGAGCGCAGGGGCCCCCGGGCCGTGCTCCGGATCACCGACGACGGCCGCGGCTTCGAACCGGAGGGGGTCCTGAAGGCCGGCCGCCACCTGGGCCTGGTCTCCATGCGCGACCGCGCCACCGGTGTGGGCGGCTCGCTCACGGTCAGCTCGGCGCCCGGGAAGGGCGCCGTCGTCGAGATGGAGGTTCCCGGTGGCTGAGCCCGTCAAGGTCCTGCTCGTCGACGACCACCAGGTGGTCCGCCGCGGGCTGCGCACCTTCCTCGAGGTGCAGGACGACATCGAGGTCGTCGGCGAGGCCGCGGACGGCGAGGAGGGCGTCGCCCGCGCCGAGGAGCTGCGGCCCGACGTCGTCCTGATGGACGTCCGGATGCCCGGCTCCGACGGCATCGAGGCCCTGCGCCGCCTGCGCTCCCTGGGCAACCCGGCCCGCGTCCTGGTGGTCACCAGCTTCACCGAGCGCCGCACCGTGGTCCCCGCGCTGCGGGCGGGAGCGACCGGATACCTCTACAAGGACGTGGACCCCGACGCCCTCGCCGCGGCCATCCGCTCCGTCCACGCCGGCCACACCGTCCTCCAGCCGGAGGTCGCCGAGGTGCTCCTCTCCCAGGAGAACGGCCCCGGCGAGGGCCGCGGCGGCACCCTCACCGACCGCGAGCGGGAGGTCCTCGGACTGATCGCCGACGGCCGCTCCAACCGGGAGATCGCCCGCTCCCTCTATCTGAGCGAGAAGACGGTGAAGACCCACGTCTCCAACATCCTGATGAAACTCGACGTCTCCGACCGCACCCAGGCCGCCCTCTGGGCCGTCCGTCACGACACCGCCTGAGCGGGTGTTCAGGACCGTCCCGTGACCGCCGGGGAGCGCGCCGTCTGCGGATTGGCGTCGAGCAGGTCGGTGCCCAGCGGGGTCAGGGTGTGCAGCACCGTGTTGCGGGAGCGGACGGAGACGATCAGACCGGTCTCCCGCAGGATGGCCGCCTGCTGGCTGGCGGTCGGCGGGGTGACGCCGATCCGCCGGGCGAGCTCGCTCGTGGTGCAGCCGTCCTCGATGACCCGCAGGGCGGCCGCCCTGCTGTGTCCGAGCAGGCAGGCCAGCCGGTCCGTCGCCCCGGCGCCGCGGTCGGCCGGAGCGAGCCACCAGCCGGGCCCCCGGGGCACGGGATACACCAGGACGGGGCGCAGCTCCGGGTCGATGAGGGTGACGGGCGTGCGCCAGCAGAAGACCGACGGCACCAGCAGCAGGCCACGTCCGCCCAGGTGCAGGTCGCGGTCGACCGGATAGTCCGCCTCCAGCACGGGGGAGGACCACCGCAGCGTCGGGGCGAAGCTGCGCAGCAGTCCCTCGACCCCCTCGTCGACGAGCGCGCGGGCCCGCCGGGCCCGGTCGGCGTCCACCAGCGTCCGCAGGCGCGGCCACAGGGGGGCGATGGCGGCCCGGTGGTAGCCGTGCAGGGCGTCGCCGAGGGCGGCCAGAGCCGTCCGGTCGGCGTCCGCCAGGAGGCGGAGCGGGCCGGGCGGGCCTGCCAGCACGGACAGGTCCCTGCGTAATCGCTCCCTGGGCGTGGACAGCACCGCGTCGACCGTGGAGGCCAGCGACGACGCGGGCCGGGCCGGGGTGAGGAAGTCGGGGAAGTCGCCCACCGGGGGCGCCAGGCGGCGCAGCAGACGCAGGTGGGGCGTGCCGAGGGACCGCAGCCGGGCCCTGGCCGCGGCACGCCACGGGTCGAAGACGGCCCTCGCCCTGCCGCTCGTCAACTGCGTCACGCTGAGTGTGATCTCCCAGGCCGGATCGGGCGACGACACCATGTGGATCCGGGACAGATCCTCCGCGCTGAAGTGCACTCTGAGTGCCATGGCTTTCCCCCCGTCACGGGCGTGTGTCTGATTCTCGGTAGCTTGTGCGCGTTGTGGCCAGCATGTTTTGAGTCTGATGACATGTCCTTGCCCGTCCGATTGGGGCGCTGCGAGTCTCCTTGAGTCACCACCGCGGTACCGGCAGCTCACCGGGGCCGCATCCCGACATGAGGAGAGGACCCATGCGTAGTCGTCTGTTCCTGGTGGCCGTCGCGGCGGCCGGCGCCCTCCTGGGCTTCGGCACCACCGCGGTGGCGGCCGCGCCGGCGGGCGGGACGTCGTCCGCCGCTTCCGCCACGCCGTTCGCCGCGCAGGCCAAGGCCGCGCACCTCACGGCCGGCCAGACCGAGGCGCTGAAGCGGGAGGTCGACCGCTACCTCGAAAGGACCGGAGGCAAGCAGGTCGCGCTCAACAAGATCGACGTGGACGGCGCCACGCTCCTCGTGGCCATCCCCGGCGAGAAGAAGCCCCGCGACTTCGCCGGCGGCGACGGGGCGCGCGCGGCGGCCGACCCCTGCCTGACCGGAGCGGTCTACAGCGGCTACTTCTGCGTGTACAGCCAGCAGACCTACTCCGGCAGCTACTACTACTGGTACTCCTGCGCCAAGCGCTCCATGCCGTGGGCCGGGTACGGCTCCTGGATCAACGACCAGACCCCCGGCACCCGCGCGACCTTCTACAACAGCAGCGGCGGCGTGCACTACACCACCCCGGCGCCCTACTCCTCCAACTCCAGCTACTACTGGACGCCCGTCTGGCACGTGCGGAACTGCTGACCGGGACACCGCGGTGGACGTGGGGCGGGACGGCTGCCGGCCGTCCCGCCCCACGGCCGTGTGCGGACGCGCCCGGGACCGGGCGGGGAGCCCCAGCCCTGCGGGACAACCGCACCGCGGCCCGTCACCCGCGGTGGCGCTCCTCCACCGCCGCGTTGTACGCGGCCACCATCGCCCGCCGGGCCGTCCGCTCCACCGGCCGCAACGCCTCCCGCCGCGCCGCCATCTCCCCGGCGCTCACCGCACCCCCGTGCCCCCTCTCGTACGCCAGTGAGACCAGCAGCCCCACCCGCTCGGCCAGCCGCAGCACCCGCGCCGCCCGCGGCGGATACCCCGGTGCCAGCGCGTCCCGCCCCTGCGACCGCTCCGCCCGCGCCCGGTACGCGTCCAGCGCCGCCTCGGCCACCGGCCCCGACGCCGCCACGTCCAGCCGCGTCAGCACCTCCGTGGCCTCCCGCAGTGCCTCCGCCAGCTCCCGCTCCGCCTCGCCGAGCGAGGGGACGTCGGCCGGCGGCGCCTCCCGCACCGGCAGACAGTCCCAGACCACCTCCACGTAGACGTCCTCCGCGTCCCCCGCACCGCCCGACGGTCCGGCCTCGTGCACCTCGGGCACCAGCCCCAGCGCCACCCCGTGGCAGACGACCGCCTCCTCCGCCTCCAGCGCCCGCGCGTTGAACTCCGCCGGCCCGCTCAGCCCCAGCGGATGCCCCGGCGCGGGCAACGCCACCCGCAGACCGGTGGCTCCCAGCGCGCGCAGCCGCCCCAGGGCGAGCGACAGGCCGACCGCCCCGTCCTCCCCGGGCAGCCCCCGCACCCGGTGCAGCGCGTCGTCACCGACAATCGCGGCCACCGCGTCATCAGGCGGGACAAGATGGGCAAGAAGGGCATTTCCCCAGGCGGCCAGGCGCCCGGCACGTGGTTCCGTGAGCATGCGCCCAGCCTAAGGACCGTCCCACTGGATTCCCCAGGACACCGGGTGGCGTAGATTTTTCCGAGAGGGCTGCGCCCGCCGGCGCACACGACAGCCGACACCGGCCGACGCCGCCACCACGGGGAGAGCCGAGAACGCAATGGGAGACAGCGCGCTGATGAGCGATGTTCTGGAGCTGGAGGACGTATCCGTGGTCCGCGAGGGCCGGGCTCTGGTGGACCGGGTCTCCTGGTCGGTGAAGGAGGGCGAGCGCTGGGTCATCCTCGGCCCCAACGGCGCGGGCAAGACCACCCTGCTCAACATCGCCTCCAGCTACCTCTACCCGAGCAAGGGAACCGCCACGATCCTCGGCGAGACCCTCGGCCGGCCCGGCACCGACGTGTTCGAGCTGCGCCCCCGCATCGGCGTGGCCGGCATCGGCATGGCGGAGAAGCTGCCCAAGCGCCAGACGGTCCTGCAGACCGTCCTCACCGCCGCCTACGGCATGACCGCCGCCTGGCAGGAGGAGTACGAGGACGTCGACAAGGAGCGCGCCGTCGCCTTCCTCGACCGCCTCGGCATGACCGGCTACACGGACCGCAAGTTCGGCACCCTCTCCGAGGGCGAGCGCAAGCGCACCCTGATCGCCCGCGCCCTGATGACCGACCCCGAGCTGCTCCTCCTGGACGAGCCCGCGGCCGGCCTCGACCTCGGCGGCCGCGAGGACCTGGTGCGCCGCCTGGGCCGCCTGGCCCGCGACCCGATCGCGCCCTCCATGATCATGGTGACCCACCACGTCGAGGAGATCGCCCCCGGCTTCACCCACGTCCTGATGATCCGCCAGGGCGAGGTCCTGACCGCCGGCCCCATCGAGCTGGAGCTCACCTCCCGCAACCTCTCCCACTGCTTCGGCCTCCCCCTGGTCGTCGAGCAGATCGGCGACCGCTGGACGGCCCACGGACTGCCCCTCGCCTGACCGGCCCCGACCAACGGCCCTTACCTCCGCCCCCGTTCGCGCCCTGTCCGCGACGGGGGCGCGGTCCTACCATGCACATGTGGACATCGACGCGTGGGTCTGGTGGCTGGTGGCGGCGGCGGTGCTGGGCATCGCCCTGGTGATCACAGCGATGCCCGAACTCGGGATGCTCGCCGTCGGCGCGGTCGCCGCGGCGGTCACCTGGAGCCTCGGCGGCGGCATCGTGCTGCAGGTGGGCGCCTTCGTGGTCGTCTCCGTCGCCCTGATCGCGGTGGTGCGCCCCATCGCCGCCCGGAACAAGCAACGGCCCCAACTCTCCACCGGCATCGACGCGTTGCGCGGCCGCCAGGCCGTCGTGCTCGAACGGGTCGACTCCCGGGGCGGACGCGTCAAGCTCGCCGGCGAGGTCTGGTCGGCGCGCGCCCTGGAGCCCGGCCGCACCTTCGAGACGGGGGAGGAGGTGGACGTCGTCGACATCGACGGAGCCACCGCCGTCGTCATGTGACCGCAGGCCGCGCGCCCCGCCGAACCCCCCTGAGCAGGCCGGGAGTTCACGGGCCGCCGCTCCCGGCCGCCCCGCGGACCGGGACAAGTGGCCGGAACCCGCCCCGGAGGTCGCCGGGGTCTGGGAGACTCGAGCCAGAAGATCATCGACAGTCACGGCATCCGCCGCGCACGACGCGGCCGAGAGGGGTTCGGGGAGCCACGATGGAACCGGTCATCATCGTCCTGGTCATTCTGGTGGTGTTGGTCTTCATCGCCCTGATCAAGACCATCCAGGTCATTCCGCAGGCCAGCGCCGCGATCGTCGAGCGCTTCGGCCGCTACACCCGCACCCTCAACGCGGGACTCAACATCGTGGTGCCGTTCATCGACACCATCCGCAACCGCATCGACCTGCGCGAACAGGTCGTGCCCTTCCCGCCGCAGCCGGTCATCACCCAGGACAACCTGGTCGTGAACATCGACACGGTGATCTACTACCAGGTCACCGACGCCCGGGCCGCGACCTACGAGGTGGCCAGCTACATCCAGGCCATCGAGCAGCTCACCGTCACCACGCTGCGCAACATCATCGGCGGCATGGACCTCGAGCGCACCCTCACCTCCCGCGAGGAGATCAACGCCGCCCTGCGCGGCGTCCTCGACGAGGCCACCGGCAAGTGGGGCATCCGCGTCAACCGCGTCGAACTCAAGGCGATCGAACCGCCCACCTCCATCCAGGACTCGATGGAGAAGCAGATGCGCGCCGACCGCGACAAGCGCGCCGCGATCCTCCAGGCCGAGGGTGTCCGGCAGTCCGAGATCCTGCGCGCCGAGGGTGAGAAGCAGTCGCAGATCCTGCGCGCCGAAGGTGAGGCCAAGGCCGCCGCCCTGCGCGCGGAGGGCGAGGCCCAGGCGATCCGCACGGTCTTCGAGTCCATCCACGCCGGCGACCCGGACCAGAAGCTCCTCGCCTACCAGTACCTGAAGATGCTCCCGGAGATCGCCCAGGGAGACGCCAACAAGCTCTGGATCGTGCCCAGCGAGATCGGCGACGCCCTGAAGGGCCTCGGCGGCGCCTTCGGCAACTTCGCCCCGCAGAACGGCGGTTCCCCGGGCAGCGTGCCCAGGCCCGCCGGGAACGGCAGCGACCGCCTCGAGAAGCCCACCATCGACTGACGGCCGCGAGCCCCGCCGCCGCGGGCAGCCGCCGTACGGACGCTGACGGACGACGCGGGGCCCGTCACCCCGGACCGGGGTGACGGGCCCCGCGCCCTCACACGTGAGGTCAGGCAGCCGCCCGGACCGCCAGCCACTCCGGCAGATCGGCGAGATCACGGCTGCCGCCCATCGCCAGCAGCATCGCGTCGGCCGGCGTGGGCTCGAACGGCTCGTGCAGCAGCGGCATCCCCGCCTGCTCCGGCGTCCGGTCCGCCTTGCGGTGGTTGTCCTCCGCACAGGAGGCCACGGTGTTCAGCCAGGAGTCCTGGCCGCCCTGCGCCCGCGGCACCACGTGGTCGACGGTCGTGGCGCGCCCACCGCAGTAGGCGCACCGGTGCCTGTCCCGCACCAGCACCCCCCGCCTCGACCACGGTGCTTGTCTTCGGAACGGCACCCGGATGTACCGGCAGAGCCTGATCACCCGGGGCGCGGGTATGTCCACCGCGGCCGCCCGCATCCGAAGATCGGGATGGGCCTGCTCCACGACCGCCTTGTCCTGGAGCACCAGCACCACGGCGCGGTTGAGCGTCACCGTCGACAGCGGCTCGAAGCTCGCGTTCAGCACCAGCGTGTCCCGCACAACAACCAGCCCACCTCTCGTGTGCCGGCCGCCCCCCTGGCAGCCGGAATCCCACTCTGGCCGGGCGTGCCGCAAGGGACAACGCAATATCCGCCGCCCCAACGGCAGAAAAGAAGCCCGCCCCTGATCACTTCCAAGACCAGGGACGGGCAAACGTGCCGTGCGGGACCGACGCGGGCTCAGTTCCCGGCGGGCACCTCGTACTCGCCGATCAGGTGCGCGCGGCCCAGCGTGTGGAAGCGCAGATTGAATCCGACGGCAGCCGGACTGGCGTCCGCGTCCGGGCCGAGCTTCTCCTGGTCCACGGCGTAGACCGTGAAGACGTACCGGTGCGGTCCGTCCCCGGCCGGCGGCGCGGCGCCGCCGAAGTCACGCGAGCCGTAGTCGTTGCGCGCGTGCACCGCGCCCTCCGGCAGACCCTCGAACTTCCCGGACCCCGCGCCGGCCGGCAACTCCGTGACGGAAGCGGGGATGTCGAACAGCACCCAGTGCCAGAAACCGCTGCCGGTGGGCGCGTCCGGGTCGAAGCAGGTCACCGCGAAGCTCTTCGTCCCGGGCGGGAAGCCCTCCCAGCGCAGGTGCGGGGACGTGTTGCCCGCCGCGTACACCTGGGCGTCCGCGAGCGTGCCGCCCGCCTCCACGTCGTCGCTGGTCACCGTGAACGACGGGACCTGCGGGTGGAAGTCGTGCGGCAGCGGCGGCCTGGTGGACTGGGTCACCTCGGTACCTCCTGGCAGTGGTTCAGGAACCGTGTCCCGGACGGACGTCGCTGTGAGGACGTCATGCCGAGGACGCGGTTCCGCTTGTCCCGACCGAGCCTAGAACCAGTTGCGCCGGCTGCCGACCTCGGACAGCCACTGGTTGAGGTACGCCGCCCAATCGGTCCCCTGGTAGTCGTGCAGACCCACCTGGAAGGAGCGGAAGGTGTCGCTCCCCTCGCTGAACAGTCCCGGCTTCTTGTCCATCTCCAGGACGACGTCCATCTCGGACTGGTCCGCGACGAAGCTGATCTCGACCTGGTTCAGGCCCCGGTACTGCTGGGGCGGCAGGAACTCGATCTCCTGGTAGAACGGCAGCTTCTGCCGGGTGCCGCGGATGTGCCCGCGCTCCAGGTCGGCGTTCTTGAAGCGGAAGCCGAGACGGACGAAGGCGTCCAGGATCGCCTTCTGGGCCGGCAGCGGGTGCACGTTCACCGGGTCGAGGTCGGAGGAGTCGACCGCCCGGGCGATCGCCAGCTCGGTGGTCACGCCCACGTGCATGCCGCGCAGCGCGGAACCGTCGATCATCGTGACCGGCGTCTCCCACGGGACGTCGATGCCGAACGGCACCGTGTGCACCGCGCCGGCCTGCAGCTGGAACGCTCCGCCCAGCGGCTGCTTCAGGAACTCGATGTTCTGCCGGTGCTCCTGGTCGTCCGCGCCCTCGACCTCGACCTGCGCCTGGAGGCCGACCGAAAGGCCCTCGATCTGCTGGTCGACGGACCCGCCCTGGATGCGCACCTCGCCCTGCACCACGCCGCCGGGGACCACATTGACCTCGGTCAGCACGGTCTCCACCGAGGCGCCGCCGGCCCCGAGACTCGCGAGCAGCTTCTTGAACCCCATCTGTGTCCCTCTTTCCAGGCGCCCCCGTGGGTCCGCGCCCTCTCCGTCGTCCTTCAGGTTTCTGCGATCCCTGACGGTTACTGGTAACGCGTGAGGCGTTGTGAACGGTTCCTGCTCCGGGATCCGCACGGACCGGACCGATCCGCACGGACCGGACCGGAACCCTCCCCGCCCGTGACCCCCGCGCCCGCACTGTCCCTCCAGTACGCTCGGAGGACATGATCGCGAGCCTCGACCGTACGCCAAAGTTCCAGCAGCCTGGTCATGTGCACGTTTACCGGGCGTGCGGCACGTCAAGGCGGTCGGCATGAACATCGAGGAGCTCGCCCACTCCGCCGAAGAGGTCGCCCCCAGGCTGCTCGGGGCCGTCCTCACCCATGAGGCACCCGAGGGAACCGTCAGCGTCATCATCACGGAGACCGAGGCGTACTCCGGCTCCGCCGACCCCGCCTCCCACGCGTACAGGGGCAGGACGGCCCGCAACGGCGTGATGTTCGGGCCCGCGGGACACCTTTACGTCTACCGGTCCCACGGTCTTCACTGGTGCGCCAACATCGTCACCGGGACGGACGGCATCGCCTCCGCGGTCCTCATCCGTGCGGGCAGGGTGGTCGAGGGCGAGGACCTGGCCCGGGAGCGCCGGGGGAGCAAGGTGGAGACCGCACGTCTCGCGCGAGGTCCGGGGAACCTCTGCCAAGCCCTCGGCATCACGGCGGAGCACGACGGCGCGGACCTCCTGGCCGGAACCGCGGTCGTGCTGTCCCGGGGGGAGCCGGTGCCCACCGAGCTGGTCCGAGTCGGCCCCCGGGTGGGCGTGAGCAAGGCCCACGACTGGCAGCACCGCTTCTACGTCGCCGGTGACCCGACGGTCTCGGCCTACCGCCTGAGCCCGCGGGCCAAGCCGCCGGCCGGCACCTGATCCGACGGGCTTGACGCCGCTCCTCGCCATCCGTAAGGTAGTCCGAGCCGCAAGACACGGCGGGCGTTCTGCCCTCACCGTGTGCGGCCACTCCACTACTCAACCTCTCCCCTGAGCGGGGCGAATTCTTGCGTGTCCGCACGCCTGGAATTCGAACTGCCGGACTCGATTATGAGTTCCGGGAGCGAGTCGGTTAGCGTAGTGAATGTCGAAAGGCCGACGAATCCGATCGGGTTCGGAAGCCGGCGGCAACCCCCTCCGACAGGGAATCGGACACCGAAAGGTTCTGATAGAGTC
>NZ_BEVZ01000004.1 GCF_003112515.1 Streptomyces fragilis
GTGACCCTCTCGGGCTTTCCTCCGGGCGCTTCCTTCGTTCCCGACTCTATCAGACCGTTTCCGTTCCGATTTCCTCGGCGCTTTCCAGGTCCTTCGCCTTTCGGCGCTTTCCCTTTCCGGCTCAACCGACTTTATCAGAAGTTCTGAGCCGGTTTTCCCGCCCTCCGGGTCCGGCACCCCCGGACGCGGTGAGCGTTGCGGGTGCCCCCTGGGCGGAGCCGTAAACGTACTGGAGGGGAGCGCCCGTATGCAAATCGAGGCGCTCCCCTCCTGGTTCACGCGTGGATCACGCGCTGACCAGGGCTCAGACGTCGACCACGACCGGCAGGATCATCGGCCGGCGGCGGTAGGTGTCGGACACCCACTTGCCCAGGGTCCGGCGGATGAGCTGCTGCATCTGGTGCGGCTCCACCACGCCCTCCTGGGCCTGGCGCTCGAGCACCTCGACCAGCTTCGGCAGGACGTCACCGAAGGCCTTGTCCTCGATGCCGGAGCCGCGGGCCTGGATGTGCGGGCCCGCGCTGATCTTGCCGGTGGAGGAGTCCACCACCACGAAGACCGAGATGATGCCCTCGTCACCGAGGATCTTGCGGTCCTTGAGCGCGGGCTCGCCCACCCCGCCGACGGAGAGGCCGTCGACGTAGACGTAGCCGGCCTGCACCTTGCCGGTGATCCTGGCCTTGCCGTCGACCAGGTCGACGACCACGCCGTCCTCGGCGATCACGATGCGGTCGTGCGGGACGCCGGTGAGGGCGCCCAGCTCGGCGTTGGCGCGCAGGTGGCGCCACTCGCCGTGCACCGGCATCAGGTTCCGCGGGCGGCAGATGTTGTAGAAGTACAGCAGCTCGCCGGCCGAGGCGTGGCCCGAGACGTGGACCTTGGCGTTGCCCTTGTGGACGACGTTGGCGCCCCAGCGGGTCAGGCCGTTGATCACCCGGTAGACCGAGTTCTCGTTGCCCGGGATCAGCGACGACGCCAGGATCACCGTGTCGCCGGGGACGATCCGGATCTGGTGGTCCCGATTGGCCATGCGGGACAGCGCGGCCATCGGCTCACCCTGCGAACCCGTGCAGACCAGCACCACCTCGTGGTCCGGCAGGTCGTCCAGCGTCCTCACGTCGACGACCAGGCCCGGCGGCACCCGCAGGTAGCCGAGGTCCCGGGCGATGCCCATGTTGCGGACCATCGAGCGGCCCACGAAGGCGACTCTGCGGCCGTACTCGTGGGCGGCGTCGAGGATCTGCTGGACGCGGTGGATGTGGCTGGCGAAGCTCGCCACGATCACGCGCTTGCGCGCGCCGGCGAAGACCGACCGCAGCACGTTGGAGATGTCGCGCTCCGGCGGCACGAAGCCGGGGACCTCGGCGTTCGTCGAGTCGCTGAGCAGGAGGTCGATGCCCTCCTCGCTCAGCCGCGCGAAGGCGTGCAGGTCGGTGAGGCGGCCGTCCAGCGGGAGCTGGTCCATCTTGAAGTCGCCGGTGTGGACGACCATGCCCGCAGGGGTGCGGATGGCCACCGCGAGGGCGTCCGGGATGGAGTGGTTGACCGCGACGAACTCGCAGTCGAAGGGGCCGAGGCGCTCCCGGTTGCCCTCCGCGACCTCCAGGGAGTACGGACGGATCCGGTGCTCCTGGAGCTTGGCCTCGATCAGCGCGAGGGTCAGCTTCGAGCCGACCAGCGGGATGTCCGGCCGCTCGCGCAGCAGGTAGGGAACGGCGCCGATGTGGTCCTCGTGCCCGTGGGTCAGGACGATGGCCTCGATGTCGTTGAGGCGGTCCCGGATGGACGAGAAGTCCGGCAGGATCAGGTCGATGCCGGGCTGCTCCTCCTCGGGGAACAGCACGCCGCAGTCGACGATCAGCAGACGGCCGTCGAACTCGAAGACGGTCATGTTGCGACCGATCTCGCCGAGACCGCCGAGCGGGGTGACCCGCAGTCCGCCCTTGGGGAGCTTGGGCGGCGGGCCGAGTTCAGGGTGCGGATGACTCAAAAGACTCTCCTCACCACGTACGCCACGTGCCCGGGGGCACGTGGCGCGCGTGACGTTCGTGCGTAAGCAGTTGTCGTGTGAAGGTGCAGGCGCGAGTCGCCCTGCGTATTCAGTTGTGAAGTCCGGTGTTCACAGCTGTACCCCGCCCTCGGCGAGATCGATCTTGAGCTGCTCGAGCTCCTCGGGGCTCAGCTCCACGAGCGGTGCGCGCAGCGGGCCGGCGGGCAGTCCTCGCAGGGCCAGGGCGGCCTTCGTGGTCATCGCGCCCTGGGTGCGGAAGACGCCCCGGATGACGGGGAGCAGCTTGTGGTGGATCTCCGCGGCCTTGTGCACGTCGCCGCCGAGGTGCGCCTCGAGCATGGCGCGCAGCTCCGGGGCGACCAGGTGGCCGACGACCGAGACGAAGCCGACCGCGCCGATCGACAGCAGCGGCAGGTTCAGGATGTCGTCGCCGGAGTACCAGGCCAGACCGGAGCGGGACAGTGCCCAGCTCGCGGCGCCCAGGTCGCCCTTGGCGTCCTTGTTGGCGACGATCCGCGGGTGCTCCGCGAGGCGGACCAGCGTCTCCGTGGCGATCGGGACGCCGCTGCGGCCCGGGATGTCGTAGAGCATCACCGGCAGGCCGGTGGAGTCGGCGATCGCCGTGAAGTGCTGGTACAGGCCCTCCTGCGGAGGCTTGTTGTAGTACGGGGTCACGGTGAGCAGGCCGTGCGCGCCGAGCTCCTCGGCCGTGCGGGCCAGCTCGATGCTGTGGCGGGTGTCGTTCGTGCCGACGCCGGCCACGACGTGTGCGCGGTCGCCGACCGCCTCCAGGACGGCCCTCAGGAGGGCCGCTTTCTCCGCGTTGCTGGTGGTGGGCGACTCACCGGTGGTGCCGTTGACGATGAGACCGTCGTTGCCGGCGTCCACGAGATGGGTGGCAAGCCGCTGGGCGCCGTCGAGGTCGAGCGCGCCGTCCGCCGTGAACGGAGTCACCATGGCGGTAAGGACCCTCCCGAAGGGGGTCTGCGGAGTGGAGGTCGGTGCCATGGCTAACACGCTACTCGCTGCACCGGGCCTGGTGCGCCGTCGGGGCCGGACATTGTGGACGAACGGGATCCCGGCACTGCCTGCTCGGGGGTTCAAGCAGTGCCGGGTCCGTATCGTCAGGCTAGATGAACTTCTCGAAATGCCGCAATCCGGACACTTCGAGCGGGGGGTGGGTTCCCCTTCACGGGAAGGCCGGAGCGACGGCCGTCACGCTGCCCGCCGGGCACGTCAGGGGGCGACCCGGCCGTTGGCGTTGAAGGCCTCGTAGGTGAGCGGCATGAGCTTGGCCCATGACTGCTCCATCTGCTCCGCGACCATCTCGATCTCCCGCTGCGGGAACGACGGCACCCGGGCCAGCTCGTGCTTGGTGCGCAGGCCGAGGAAGTGCATCAGGGACCGGGCGTTGCAGGTGGCGTACATCGAGGAGAAGAGGCCGACGGGCAGGACGGCGCGGGCGACCTCGCGGGCGACGCCGGCGGCCAGCATCTCCTGGTAGGCGCGGTAGGCCTCCTGGTAGGCCTCCGTCATCGTGCGGGTGACCGTCTCCTGCTGTTCGGCGGTGCCCTCGACGAACTCGTACTTGCCGGGCCTGCCCTGCTGGACCAGCTTGCGGTCGGCGCCGGGGACGTAGAAGACGGGCTCGAGCTGCCGGTAACGGCCGCTCTCCTCGTTGTAGCTCCACCCGACCCTGTGGCGCATGAACTCACGCATGACGAAGATCGGCGCGCTGACGAAGAAGGTCATCGAGTTGTGTTCGAAGGGGCTGCCGTGCCGGTCCCGCATGAGGTAGTTGATCAGACCCCTGGAACGCCCGGGCTCCTTCTCCAGCTCCTCCAGGGACTGCTCCCCCAGGGTGGACACCCGGGCGGCGAACAGCACGTCGGCGTCCGAGGCGGTGTGCTTGACCAGTTCGACGGTGACGTCGCTGCGGAAACTCGCTGTGAGGTCGTCTGCGGGGGTGTCGGTCACGGTGGGGAGTTCCTTCGGGAGGCGGTGTCGGCGGTGGGTTCGGCCCGGGTGGGCGGCCTTCGGCAGGCAGTCGCACACTCTACGACGACGGCATGCGCCGTTTGGACCCCGTCCGCGGCTTTCGGCTGCCGCCCGTGGCGGCGTTCGGGCCGCCCCTGGGTGGTGGGCCCGGACGTGGCTCGGTAGCCTCACCGGACATCGTTCGTGTGTATGGATCGTGGATCGAGTGAGGACCCGCCGTGCCCCTGCCCTTTCTGACGGCCGACCGCGCGTTCGAGGAGCAGGCGGACGACGTCGTCCTCCCGTTCCACGACCGGCAGCGGTGGCGGCGGCCCTACCGGCCGGGGCCCTACCGGGTCGGGCTGGCCGCGCTGGCACTGCTGCTCGCCTCGTTCGTGCTGGTGGCAGCGGTGATCATCGCCGCGACGACCTCGGTGACGACGGCCTGGGTGTGGTTCGGGCTGGCGGTGCTGATGATCGTCGGGGCGCTGCGCGGGCTGCGGACCGGCGTCTGGGTGAGCTCGGCGGGGCTGCGGCACGTGTCCTTCTTCGCCACCCGCACCACTCCGTGGGCCCGTGTGGGGGCCCTGCGGGTCGTACAGCAGCCTGTGCGGTGGATGGGGATGCCGCGGACGGTCCAGGGCCAGGGACTCGTCCTGGAGGCCCGTGGCGGGCGCGGTGGCGCCGCTGCGGACGGCGCGGTGGTGCTGCTCAGCACGCACGGCGCTGACTTCCTGGGGCAGCCCGAGGTCTTCGACCGCGCGGCGGACACCGTCGAGGCGTGGGCGGACGAGTACCGGACGGTCCCGGGCCGCTGAGGACGCCACGACGGCCCCGTCGCCCGGTGGGGCGGCGGGGCCGTCGTCGTATGCCGGCCGGCGCCCGGCCGTCAGCCGCGGGTGTCGGCGGCGGGCCGGGCGTCGTGGAGCTGGATGGCCCGCTGCATGGCCTTGCGGGCCCGGGTGGTGTCGCGGGCGTCGTGGTAGGCGACGGCGAGGCGGAACCAGGAGCGCCAGTCCTCCGGGGCGGCCTCCGTCTCGGCCTTGCGGAGGGCGAAGACGGCGTCCGCGGAGTCGCGGTCGATGCGGCCGCTGGGCGTGCGCTTCAGGTCGTCGACCGGGAGACCGCCCTCGGCCTCGAGTTCGGTGGCGAGGACGCCGGCCCTGCGGGCGAACTGGGTGTTCTTCCACAGGAACCACAGGCCGACGGCGGGCAGCACCAGCACGGCGCAGCCGAGGGTGACGGTGAGCGGGGTGCCGACCTGGACGAGCATGACGCCGCGGCTGCCGGCCAGGACGAAGTAGGCGATCAGGGCCAGGGCCGTGACGGCGTAGGTGATCTTCGCGCGCATGCCGGTGTCAGCCCAGGTCCAGGAAGTGCTCGAGCCCGAAGGTCAGGCCCGGGGCGTCCACCACGCGGCGCACGCCGAGCAGGACGCCCGGCATGAAGCTGCTGTGGTGCAGGGAGTCGTGGCGGACGGTGAGGGTCTCGCCCTCGCCGCCGAGCAGGACCTCCTGGTGGGCCAGGAGGCCGCGCAGCCGGATCGCGTGCACCGGGACGCCCTCGACGTCGGCGCCGCGGGCCCCCTCCAGCGCGGTGGCGGTGGCGTCGGGCATCGGGGCGCTGCCGGCCGCGCGGCGGGCCTCGGCGATCAGCTGGGCGGTGCGCTGGGCGGTGCCGCTGGGGGCGTCGACCTTGTGGGGGTGGTGCAGCTCGACGACCTCGACGGACTCGAAGTACGGCGCGGCGATCTGGGCGAACTTCATGGTGAGGACGGCACCGATGGAGAAGTTCGGCGCGATCAGGACACCCGTGGAGGGGGAGGTCTTCAGCCAGCCGTCGAGGGTGGCCAGGCGCTCCTCGCTCCAGCCGGTGGTGCCGACGACGGCGTGGATGCCGTTGGCGACGCAGTACTCGAGGTTGGTCATCACCGAGTCGGGGGTGGTCAGCTCGACCGCCACCTGGGCGCCGGAGGAGGTCAGGACGTCCAGGCTGTCGTGGCGGCCGAGGGCGGCCACCAGCTCCATGTCCTCGGCGTCCTCGACCGCCTTGACGGCCGCGGAGCCGATGCGCCCCTTGGCGCCCAGTACCGCCACACGCAGCTTGCTCATCTTGCTCCTGCTTCCTTTCGCGGGCCCCTCGGGGTCCGGTCGGCGTGGGTCCGGCCGGCTCAGGCCACGGCCTCGTGCAGCCGGGAGGCCTGCTTGTCCTTGAGCGGGCCGATGACCGAGAGGGAGGGACGGCGGCCCAGGACCTCCCGGGCGACCTCACGGACATCATCGGGTGTGACGGCGTCGATGCTCGCGAGGACGTCGTCGACGGACATCTGGTCGCCCCAGCAGAGCTCGCTCTTGCCGATGCGGTTCATCAGCGCGCCGGTGTCCTCGAGGCCGAGGACGGTGGAGCCCTTGAGCTGGCCGACGGCGCGGGCGATCTCGTCGTCGGGGAGGCCTTCGGCGGCCGCCCGGTCGAGTTCGTCGCGGCAGATCTTCAGCACGTCGGGCACCTGGCTGGGCCGGCAGCCGGCGTAGACGCCGAAGAGGCCGCAGTCGGCGAAGCTCGAGGTGTACGAGTACACGCTGTAGGCCAGGCCGCGCTTCTCCCGGACCTCCTGGAAGAGGCGGGAGGACATGCCGCCGCCGAGGGCGGTGTTGAGGACGGCCAGGGTCCAGCGGCGCTCGTCGGTGCGGGCGATGCCGGGCATGCCGAGGACGACGTGCGCCTGCTCCGTCTTGCGGGAGACCATGTCGATCTTGCCGGCGGCACGCAGGGTGCGGCTCCCGGAGCGGGGGCCGACCGGGACGGCGTCGTGGTCGGTGAGCAGGCCGGCCTTCTCGAAGGCGGTGCGGACCTGCCGGACGACCTTGGCGTGGTCGACGTTGCCGGCCGCGGCGACCACCAGGCGGGTGGGGTCGTAGTGCTTCTTGTAGAAGCGCCGTATGCGGTCGGCGTTGAGCGCGTTGACGGTGTCGACCGTGCCGAGGACCGGGCGGCCGAGGGGGGTGTCGCCGAGCATGGTGTGCGCGAACAGGTCGTGCACGCAGTCGCCCGGGTCGTCCTCGGTCATCGCGATCTCCTCGAGGATCGCGCCGCGTTCGACGTCGACGTCCTCCTCGCGGATCAGGGAGCCGGTGAGCATGTCGCAGACCACGTCGATCGCGAGCGGGAGGTCGGTGTCCAGCACGCGGGCGTAGTAGCAGGTGTACTCCTTGGCGGTGAACGCGTTCATCTCGCCGCCGACCGCGTCGATCGCGGCCGAGATGTCGAGGGCGCTGCGCCGGGAGGTGCCCTTGAAGAGCAGGTGCTCGAGGTAGTGGGTGGCGCCGTTCAGCGCGGGCGTCTCGTCGCGCGAGCCGACGTTGGCCCAGATGCCGAAGGTGGCGGAGCGCACCGAGGGGAGGGTCTCGGTGACGACGCGCAGGCCGCCGGGGAGGGTGGTGCGGCGGACGGTGCCGCTGCCGTTCGTGCCCTTGATCAGGGTTTGGGTACGGGCGACGGCCCGCACCGGGGAGCCGGTGCGGGCCGTCGCCGTGGAGTTACGAGAGGTCACTTCTCGCTGTCGTCCTTCTCTGCCTGCTCGGAGTCCTCGCCCTCGATCACGGGGATCAGGGAGAGCTTGCCGCGGGAGTCGATCTCGGCGATCTCGACCTGGACCTTCTGGCCCACGCCGAGGACGTCCTCGACGTTCTCCACGCGCTTGCCGCCGGCCAGCTTGCGGATCTGCGAGATGTGCAGCAGACCGTCCTTGCCCGGCATCAGGGAGACGAACGCGCCGAAGGTCGTGGTCTTGACGACCGTGCCCAGGTAGCGCTCGCCGACCTCCGGCATCGTCGGGTTGGCGATGGCGTTGATCGTGGCGCGGGCGGCCTCGGCGGCCGGGCCGTCGGAGGCGCCGATGTAGATGGTGCCGTCGTCCTCGATGGTGATCTCGGCGCCGGTGTCCTCCTGGATCTGGTTGATCATCTTGCCCTTGGGGCCGATGACCTCACCGATCTTGTCCACCGGGATCTTGACGGTGATGATCCGCGGGGCGTTCGGGGACATCTCGTCGGGCCGGTCGATGGCCTCCATCATCACGTCGAGGATGTGGAGACGCGCGTCGCGGGCCTGCTTGAGGGCCGCGGCGAGCACGGAGGCCGGGATGCCGTCCAGCTTGGTGTCGAGCTGGAGGGCGGTCACGAACTCCTTGGTGCCGGCGACCTTGAAGTCCATGTCGCCGAAGGCGTCCTCCGCACCGAGGATGTCGGTGAGGGTGACGTAGTGGGTCTCGCCGCCGATCTCCTCGGAGATCAGGCCCATGGCGATGCCGGCGACCGGGGCCTTGAGGGGCACACCGGCGTTCAGCAGCGACATGGTGGAGGCGCAGACGGAGCCCATGGAGGTCGAGCCGTTGGAGCCGAGGGCCTCGGAGACCTGGCGGATCGCGTAGGGGAAGTCCTCGCGGGCCGGGAGGACCGGCACCAGGGCGCGCTCGGCGAGGGCGCCGTGGCCGATCTCGCGGCGCTTGGGGGCGCCGACGCGGCCGGTCTCGCCGACGGAGTACGGCGGGAAGATGTAGTTGTGCATGTAGCGCTTGCGGGTCACCGGGGAGAGGGTGTCCAGCTGCTGCTCCATGCGGAGCATGTTGAGGGTGGTGATGCCCAGGATCTGGGTCTCGCCGCGCTCGAACAGGGCGGAGCCGTGGACGCGCGGGATGGCCTCGACCTCGGCGGCCAGGGTGCGGATGTCGGTGACACCGCGGCCGTCGATGCGCTTCTTCTCCTTGATCACGCGCTCGCGGACCAGCTGCTTGGTGAGCGAGCGGTACGCGGCGGAGATCTCCTTCTCGCGGCCCTCGAACTCCGGGAGGAGCTTCTCGGCGGCGAGCGCCTTGATGCGGTCGAGCTCGCCCTCGCGCTCCTGCTTGCCGGCGATGGTGAGCGCCTGCGAGAGCTCGGGGCGGACGGCGGCGGACAGGGCCGCGAACACGTCGTCCTGGTAGTCCAGGAAGATCGGGAACTCGCCGGTCGGCTTGGCGGCCTTGGCGGCGAGGTCGGCCTGGGCCTTGCAGAGCACCTTGATGAAGGGCTTCGCGGCCTCGAGACCGGAGGCGACGATCTCCTCGGTGGGGGCGTCGGCGCCGCCCTCGACGAGCTTGACGGTCTTCTCGGTGGCCTCGGCCTCGACCATCATGATCGCGACGTCGCCGTCCTCGAGGACGCGGCCGGCGACCACCATGTCGAAGACGGCGTCCTCGAGCTCGGTGTGCGTCGGGAACGCGACCCACTGGCCGCGGATCAGCGCGACGCGGACGCCGCCGATCGGGCCGGAGAAGGGCAGGCCGGCCAGCTGCGTGGACGCGGACGCGGCGTTGATCGCCACGACGTCGTACAGGTGGTCGGGGTTGAGCGCCATGACCGTGGCGACGACCTGGATCTCGTTGCGCAGGCCCTTCTTGAAGGACGGGCGCAGCGGGCGGTCGATGAGGCGGCAGGTGAGGATCGCGTCCTCGGAGGGGCGGCCCTCGCGGCGGAAGAACGAGCCGGGGATCTTGCCGGCGGCGTACATCCGCTCCTCGACGTCCACCGTCAGGGGGAAGAAGTCGAGCTGGTCCTTGGGGTTCTTCGAGGCGGTGGTCGCCGACATCACCATGGTGTCGTCGTCCAGGTAGGCCACGGCGGAGCCGCCGGCCTGCCGGGCCAGGCGGCCCGTCTCGAAGCGGATGGTGCGGGTGCCGAAGGCGCCGTTGTCGATGACGGCCTCGGCGTAGTGGGTCTCGTTCTCCACCAGTGTTCTTCTCCTCGTCTTTCGTCCCGGCTGCCCGTGTGGCAGGGGGACGTCGGCGGAGAAGCGCTCCGTGCCTTGCGGGCCGGTCTTCGATCGAAGCTCCCGGGTCTGTCTCCCCGGGGGCCACTACCGAGGACCGGCGGCGGCGAGGTGCGCTTCCCCTCGTTCGGGTGAACCGCTCGCGCGAGCGGTCCGGTCGTGCGGCCGGTGATACGTGGTACCCCGTGGGGGCCCGGTGCTCACCGGTGATCATGCTGTGGCGTGCGTCATGCGTCGTGCTACCACACTACAAAGTGTGGGTGACACCTCGCACGTTTCCGTACATACGGCAAAGGGAGCGATCCCCTACCCGGGAACCGCTCCCCTCACGGCGTCTTACTTGGCGCCGCCGGCCGCACCACGACGGATGCCGAGGCGGTCGACCAGGGCACGGAAGCGCTGGATGTCCTTCTTGGCCAGGTACTGCAGCAGACGGCGACGCTGACCGACCAGGATGAGCAGACCACGACGGGAGTGGTGGTCGTGCTTGTGGCTCTTCAGGTGCTCCGTCAGGTCGGAGATGCGGCGGGTCAGGAGCGCGACCTGGACCTCGGGGGAGCCGGTGTCACCTTCCTTGGTGCCGAACTCGGTGATGATCTGCTTCTTCGTAGCGGCGTCGAGCGACACGCGTACTCCTTGGTGATGTCCTGATGGCCACCGAGTGCCCCCGGTCTGTGTCTCGGGGGAGCTTCCGTTACTCGGGAGGCGGGGATCCGCTGGGCGCGTCCTCCAGACCGCCGTCGGGCAGGTCCGGTGGTGCGTACACAAACGGCCGTCGCCCAGAGTACCAGGCCGGAAGGTGGGCCCTGGGCCCGGGTCGCGCAAGCCGTCCGGGGGCCGCGGGGCGCGCACTAGGGTACGTCGCGGATCGATGCGGCCCGGTCAGGGCCCGTTCGGAAGGGGCTTCGCATGGCGGAGACAGCGGAGACGGCGGAAGACGTGAAGGCCCGCAAGGAGCGGGAGCGGGACGAGTTGTACGCGCTCGACATCTCCGGCGTGGAGTGGCGGAGCGCGCCGGGGACGGAGCAGGACGAGGAGCGGGTGGAGATCGCGCACCTGCCGGGCGGCGCGGTGGCGATGCGGTCGTCGCTGGACCCGGGGACGGTGCTGCGGTACACGGAGGCGGAGTGGCGGGCCTTCGTGCTGGGCGCGCGGGACGGGGAGTTCGACCTCGAGCCCGCCGCCGAGGGCTGAGCGGGACGCCGGCCCGGCGGGAAGGCCGGGCCGCGGCACACCCGCCGGCCGGGCGGGAACGCGTGGGCGGCGGGAGCGCCGAGGGCGGGTGCGGTGGTCCGCACCCGCCCTCGGCGTGTGGCTCCCGGCCTGCCGCCGGGCAGGCCGGCGGGTCAGCTGGTCATCGCCCGGGCGGCCTCGTAGACGCCGAAGACCGCGAGGGCCAGCGGGACGAGGGTCAGCAGGACGAAGGACTCGGCGATCTCCAGGAACCGCCCCCAGAAGGGGGTCGGGCCGCCGCGCGGGGCGATCAGGCCGATGCCGGTGATCAGCGCCGTCGCGGCGGCGACGGCGGCGACCAGCCACAGGGTGCGCAGTTCCAGGGCGGACGGGTCGGCGGTGGCCGGCGGGTTGAGCGCGAGCCCGACGCCCAGCAGCACCAGGGAGGCGAGGCCGGCCGCGAGCAGCGGGCCCACCTGGGCGGTGTAGCGGAACAGGGTGGCCCTCATGATCAGCGCGATGCCGGTGGCCAGGGCGAGGAGCCGCGCCCACAGGCCGTCGGAGAAGCCGAGCACGGCGCAGGCGACGACGGCGACCAGCGCGCACCCTCCGACGAGGCCGACCAGCAGTTCGTGGCCGCGGCGGGTGCGTTCCTCGATGCGGTGCAGGTCGACGGGTTCCTGCGGCTCGGTCTCCAGCGCGCCGTAGGCGCTCGCGGTACCGGTCTGCGGCGGGTCGAAGCCGATGGGCAGGCGGGCGAAGCGCAGGGACATGCCGGGCAGGAAGGCGAGGGCGCCGACGGCGAGCGGGGCGCAGAGGGCGGCCGTCTCGGTGGCGTTCCAGCGCAGCGCGAGGGCGGCGAACAGGGTGGCCACGCCGATCGCGGAGGCGACCACGCAGGCGACGAAGGGGCCGTCGCCGCGCGGGGAGCACAGCGTCAGGACCACGGCGGCGACCAGGACGGCGGCGCAGGCCAGCAGGACCTGGAGCTTGCCGATGCCGGCGCCGTCGGCGAGCGGCAGCAGACCGGAGCCGGCGACGCCCATGTTGGGCAGCGCCCCGAGGCCGAGCGCGAGGGCAGCCTGCCGGTCGTCGTAGACGCGGGCGCGGACGCAGGCCAGGACGACGAGGACCACGCCGGCGATGGCGGCGAGGATGCCGGGCAGGCCGTGCATGTCGTGGCCGGGGTGCGAGGTCCAGGCGACGAAGGCGAGCAGGGCGGGCAGCACTCCCCCGGCGATCAGGCCGCCGGTGCGGGTGAGGTCGCCGGACCACAGGGTGTGGTCGCGGGAGACCGCGGAGGCGACGGCCTCGGAGACGTCGTCGAAGACGGCGGGCGGCAGCGAGGCGGAGAAGGGCCGCAGGGTGAGCAGCTCGCCGTCGAGGATGCGCTGCGCCGCGAAGGAGCGGGCGCTGTCGAGGACGGTGCCGTCGCGGCGGACGAGGTGGTAGCCGACGGGAGCCCCTTCGGCGGGGCTCTGCCGGGAGAGCCTGAGTATCTCCGGGTAGAGGTCGGCGACCGGGATGTCGTCGGGCAGCGCCACGTCGATGCGGCTGTCGGGCGCGACGATGGTGACCCGGCAGAAACCGAGTCCGGAGCCGGCGCCCGTTCCTGACGGGCCCGCGGGTCCGGGGCCGGCCTGTCCGGTGGCCGGCGCGGAGGCCGTGGTGCTCACCTTCTGCTCCCCCTCGGTGGTGGTCGTGCGGTGGTGGTCCGCGGTGGCGGGTGCGCGTCGCGGATGCGTGTGACGGACCCGCGTGACGGATCCGTCGGCGGATCCGTGTGACGGATCCGTGCGGTGGGCGCGGCGGTCCGGTGACCGCGGAGGGCGTGTGGGCGTCCCCGCGGCGGCCGAACGTCCGTGTTGTCCGGTGTCGTTCACGTGTGTCCGCGCCAACCGCCGGCCCTGGCCGTCCGGTCGGGGCGAACATCCGGCACCATACCGCTCACCGGTGCTGCGTGGACTCAGTAGGATCACGCCGCGGCCCGCATACCCGGACCACGGGGTGCCCTGGACAACGGCAGGGCCCGGCAAGGGGATTGGTGACCAGTGAGCCACATCGTCGTGAAGCGCCCGCCGAGGGCGCTGCCGTCCGAGGTGCCCACGGAAGAGATCGTGCTGCAGCCACCGCCGGAGTTGCCGCGCGGGCATCAGGAGAGCGTGCTGATGCAGTTGCTGCCCACGCTCGGCATGGGCGGTTCGGTGGTCTTCTTCTTCATGAGCGACAAGCCGTTCATGAAGATCATGGGCATGGTGATGATCGCTTCGACGATCGCCATGTCGGTGGCGATGGTGGTGCGGTTCCGGCGGGGCAACCAGGGACAGCTGGCCGACCTGCGGCGTGACTACCTGGGCTATCTGACGCTGACCCGGCAGCGCGCGGTGGACACCGCGAAGGCGCAGCGGGACGCCCAGTACTACCTGCACCCCTCCCCCGAGCAGCTGTGGGCGCTGGTGGCCGAGGGCAGCCGGGTGTGGGAGCGGCGGCCGGGCGACGAGGACTTCGCCCAGGTGCGGATCGGGCTGGGCCCGCAGCAGTTGGCGTCGCCGCTGATCGCTCCGCAGACCGGGCCGGTGGACCAGCTGGAGCCGTTGACCGCGGGTGCGATGCAGCGGTTCGTGGCGGTGCACTCGACGCTGGAGGACCTGCCGATGGCGGTGTCCCTGCGGGCGTTCCACCGGGTGACGGTGAGCGGCGAGCAGGAGTCGGTGCGCGCCCTGGTGCGGGCCATGACGGGGGCGCTGGCCTCGCTGCACTCCCCCGAGGACATGGTCCTGGCGGTGGCCGCGGGCCGCGGCGCGCTGGAGCAGTGGGAGTGGGCGAAGTGGCTGCCGCACGCCCAGGCGCCGGGCGCGCCGGACGGCGCGGGCTCGCGTCGGCTGATCTCCGGGGACCCGCGGGTGCTGGAGGACCTGCTGTCGGGCAGCCTGTCGGGGCGGCCCCGGTTCCATCCGGCGGCTCCTCCGCTGCCGGAGACGCCGCACCTGGTGCTGGTGCTGGACGGGGTGTCGCTGCCGCAGGACTCGGTGCTGGCGAGCCCGGAGGGTTTGCAGGGCGTCACGCTGATCGAGGTGGTGCCGGGCGAGCAGGTGGGCGCTCCGGGCGACCTGGCGATGGCGGTGCACCCGTCGTCGCTGCGGCTGGAGTCGGCGCACGGGGCGGTGTACGAGGGGACGCCGGACACCATGTCGTACGCGTCGGCCGAGGCGCTGGCGCGGCAGCTGGCGCCGCTGCGGATGGCCTCGGGCGGTGACGACGACGAGCCGCTGCTGGCGAACCTGGAGTTCACCGACCTGCTGAACCTGGGCGACGCCGCCTCGGTGGACCCGAAGCGGACCTGGCGGCCGCGCGCGCTGGCGGAGCGGCTGCGGGTGCCGATCGGCGTCGGCGAGGACGGCCGTCCGGTGATGCTGGACCTGAAGGAGGCCGCGCAGGAGGGCATGGGTCCGCACGGCCTGTGCGTGGGCGCGACCGGTTCCGGCAAGTCGGAGCTGCTGCGCACCCTGGTGCTGGGTCTGGCGGTCACGCACTCCTCGGAGACGCTGAACTTCGTGCTCGCCGACTTCAAGGGCGGCGCCACCTTCGCCGGCATGGCGCGGATGCCGCACGTGGCCGCGGTGATCACCAACCTGGCGGACGACCTGACGCTGGTGGACCGGATGGGCGACTCCATCCGCGGTGAGCTCAACCGCCGGCAGGAGATGCTGCGCGACGCGGGCAACTACGCCAACATCCACGACTACGAGAAGGCCCGCGCGGCGGGCGCCCCGCTGCAGCCGATCCCCTCGCTGGTGCTGGTCATCGACGAGTTCAGCGAACTGCTCAGCGCGAAGCCGGACTTCATCGAGATGTTCGTGCAGATCGGCCGCATCGGCCGCTCGCTGGGCGTTCATCTGCTGCTGGCCTCGCAGCGTCTGGAGGAGGGCCGGCTGCGCGGCCTGGAGACGTACCTGTCGTACCGCATCGGTCTGCGGACCTTCTCGGCGGCGGAGTCGCGGGCGGCGCTGGGCGTGCCGGACGCCTACGAGCTGCCGAACGTGCCGGGTTCCGGCTTCCTGAAGTTCGGCACCGACGAGATGGTGCGGTTCAAGGCGGCGTACGTCTCCGGCGTCCACCGTTCGGGGGCGCAGCAGGCGGCGCTGGCCGGCGGGCCGCTGCCGGTGGACCGGCGGCCGGTGCTGTTCACGGCGGCCGAGGTGCCGGTGCGCTACGCGCAGGTGCCGCGGCAGCGGGCCGAGTCGGACGGTGCGGGCGGTGACGACGCGCTGGCGGACACGGTGCTGGACGTGATCGTGAAGCGGCTGGAGGCGCAGGGTCCGGCGGCGCACCAGGTGTGGCTGCCGCCGCTGGACAGCCCGCCGTCGCTGGACGGTCTGCTGCCGGGGCTGACGGCCGTGGAGGGCCGGGGCCTCACCCAGCCCGGTTACGAGGGCGCGGGGCGTCTGGTGGTGCCGGTGGGCATCGTCGACAAGCCGTACGAGCAGCGGCGTGACCCGCTGTGGGTGGACTTCTCGGGCGCGGCCGGCCACATGCAGATCCTGGGTGGTCCGCAGTCCGGCAAGTCGACGCTGCTGCGCACGCTGGTGTCGTCGTTCGCGCTGACCCACACCCCGCAGGAGGTGCAGTTCTACGGGCTGGACTTCGGCGGCGGCGGCATGGTGTCGATCGAGGGTCTGCCGCACGTGGGCGGCGTGGCGTCCCGGCTGGACCCGGAGCGGGTGCGGCGCACGGTGGCCGAGGTGTACGGCGTGCTGAACCGGCGCGAGGAGTACTTCCGGGCGGCGGGCATCCCGTCGATCGCGGAGTTCCGCTCCCGGCGGGCGCGCGGCACGATCTCGGTGACGGACCAGCCGTGGGGCGACGTCTTCCTGCTGATCGACGGCTGGGGCAACTTCAAGGGCGAGTACGAGGCCCTGGAGCCGATCGTGCTGGAGATCGCGGCGCGCGGCCTGGGCTACGGCGTCCACCTGGTGCTCACCGCGTCGAGGTCGATGGAGGTCCGCTCCAACCTCAAGGACCAGTTGATGAACCGCCTCGAGCTGCGGCTCGGCGACCCGATGGACTCGGAGTTCGACCGCAAGGTGGCGGCGAACGTGCCGTCGGGTGTTCCGGGCCGCGGTCAGTCGCCGCAGAAGCTGCACTTCATGGCCGCGGTGCCGCGCATCGACGGCCTGACCTCGGACTCGGACCTGGCGGACGCCACCGCGGCACTGGCTTCGGAGGTGACCCGGCACTGGACGGCTCCGGGGGCGCCCAAGGTGCGGCTGCTGCCGCGCCACCTGCCCCTCGCGCAGCTGCCGGCCGGCGACCGGTTCCCGGAGCGCGGCGTGGCGTTCGGGCTGGACGAGAACACGCTGGAGCCGGTGTTCGTGGACTTCGACCAGGACCCGTTCTTCCTGGTCTTCGGCGAGAGCGAGTCCGGCAAGTCGAACCTGCTGCGGCTGCTGATCAAGCAGCTCACCCAGCGCTACCCGGGCGATAAGTGCAAGCTGTTCGTGGTCGACAACCGGCGCTCGCTGCTGGACGTGACGCCCGACTCGCACCTGGCCGAGTACATCCCGATGTCCAACACGATGGACCACCACATGGCGGCGCTCGCCGACCTGATGCGGCGCCGTTCGCCCACCGCCGACGTGACCGCGCAGCAGCTGCGGGAGCGCAGCTGGTGGAGCGGGCCGAACGTGTACGTCATCGTCGACGACTACGACCTGGTGTCGACCTCGCAGGGCAACCCGCTGTCCGGGCTGACAGAGCTCCTGCCCTTCGCGCGCGACGTGGGCGTGCGGTTCATCATCGCCCGTTCCACCGCGGGCGCCGGGCGCGCGGGATACGAGGCGTTCATCCAGCGGATCAAGGAGCTGGGCGCCCAGGGCCTGGTGCTGGCGGGCGACCCCGGCGAGGGCGACCTGCTCGGCGGGGTGCGGCCCCGGCCGATGCCGGCCGGGCGGGGCGTCTTCGTCTCGCGCCGTCGCGGCAAGCCGCTGGTCCAGACGGGACTCGTACCGGAGGGGACGTACTGATGGACGGCCTGATGATGTTCGGGATGCTGGTCGCGCTGATTCCCGGCGCGCTGGGGCTGCTGGACCAGAAGAAGATGTGGTGGCGCTTCCAGGCGAAGAACTACGCCCACCCGGAGCACAACGAGCCCTCCGAAGGGGCGTACCGCCGGCAGCGGGTCATGCTGATCGGCTGCTCGCTGGGACTTGTGGCGCTGTTCGCCTATCTCTGGGCCACGGCGCCGTCACCGAGCTGAACCGGGGGAGAGATCTTCATGGCATGGGACGAGTGGGAGTCCCACTCACTCACCGGTGCCGTGAACCGTCCGCCGTCCGCGGGCTGTCGACGGCGGCGCTGGCCACGGCCGTCGCCAGGAACCTGCTGAGCGGCTGTTCGAGCGAGCCGGAGCGTGCCTACGGGACGCCGAGCTCGCTGTGCGGCACCAAGGTCCCCGCCGGGTCGTTGGAGCCCTTCCTGCCGGCGGGTGAGCAGGTAGCGGTGAAGGAGGGCCGGCCCTCCGACGACGAGGCGCGCCGCTCGGTGCGGTCGACGGCAGGGAGGTCCTCGTCGCCTCGCTGGAGTGGCGCGAACGCCGGGGCGGCGTCTTCCAGCGATCCTGGCCTACGCCAAGGGTGCGGAGAGGTCGGAGTTCTGCCGGAAGTGACGGCCGTGGTGCGCTCCGGCACCACGGCCGTCACTGAGCCGGCATCGCCCGTGAAGCGAAGGAACCGGGTCGGGGCGCCCTCCGTGCGCGTCCCGATCCGGTTCCCCGTGCTGTGCCGACTCCTGTGCCCCGCGGTCGCCCGCTGCGGCTGAGGGGTCAGCTGTGGAAGTAGCTGGCCGCCTTCAGGTCGCCACCGCGGTAGTCACCGCCGGCCTGACTCACCTTTTGGCCGATCTGCGTCAGCGCGGTGTGGATGGCGTTGGCGTGCTTGTCCCACTCGCGCATCACCTCCTGGAAGGCGGTCGCGGCCTCGCCCTCCCAGCCGGTCGCCGCCTGGGCGATCGCGGACTTCAGCGCGCCGAGGTCCGTCTCCAGCTTCTGCGCCTGGGTGCCCAGCTCGGTGGTCAGGGCGTCGAGACCGCCGTACTTGACCGCGAGTTCATCCTGGTTGATCGACATGCTTCCCTCGTCTCATGCTCGTCTGCTCGGGGTGGTGGGTGCTGTGCGGGGTGTCCGCCGGCGTGCGGTCAGTAGCTGCTGATCGCGGAGGTCTTGCCGCCGTACTGCACGTCGATGGAGTCGATCGTGCCCCGCACCTCGTCCTCGAGGTTGTCCTTGTCCCTGCGGGTCATGTTGATGTTGTCGAGGAACTTCACGAGCAGCTGGCCGATGTCGCGCATGTGCTCGTTGATCTCGACCTGCTTCTTGTTGAAGGCCGCGGCGCCGATGCCCCGCCAGTGGCCCTCGAGCTGGTCGATGGTGCCCTGCAGCCGGGTCATCTGACCCTTGATCGACTCGAAGCGGTCGACGATGTTCTTCTGGAGGGCTTCGACCTCACTGTCCCGGAGAAGCTGTCCATCTGAAGCCATGGCCTGTGATCCCTTTCGTCAGCGGTCTGGGTGTGGGTCTGTTGGTCGGGGTGGGTAGGTGCGGGGGCGCGGCCCTGATCAGGCGGTGCGCCGCTTCCGCACGACGACGAAGGCGACGACGCCGCCGATCACCACCACGGCGGCGGCCGCGCCGGCGATCGGCCACAGGGTGCCGCTGTCGCCGTCCTGCGCGGCGGCGGTGTCCGTGTCCGTCGCCCCGGCGTTCTTGCCCTCGCCGCCGGGGGCGGGCTTGGCGCCGTCCGCGGGGGCCTTCGAGGAGGCGTCGGCGGGGGTGGTGGGGGTGGGTGAGGGGATGGGCTGGAAGACCTCGAGGCTCTTGAACAACGCCTCGTGCTGCTTGAGCAGCGGATCGACATCGGGGGATCCGGGGTCGAAGGCGGGGTCTGCCAGTACCAGACGGGGACGGGCCAGACCGTGCCCCAGGTAGACGCTCGTCTCCGATCGCGGCCAGTCCCGACTGGCGGTTTCAATGAGCGCGTTCAGCACCTGGTTGTTGGTCCAGTCGGGGTGTGCGGACCAGATCAGAGCGGCGGAGGCGGAGGTGACAGCGGCGGCGAAACTCGTTCCCTCTTCGGTGCAGTATCGGGTGAATGTCGCGTCGCACCAGCCGGGGAGGTTGAGACCAGGAGCAGCGAGGTCCACATCGATGCCCTTTTCGGAAAACTCACCCACTGTGCCGGTCTTGTCGGCTGCAGCTACACCCACCACGTAGGGATAACCGGCGGGGTACCCGATGTACTTACCCGCCAAAGTTTTCTTCCCCGCCTCGTTACCTACGCTGGCGAACAGAAGCTTGCCCTTGGAGTAGGCATATCTGACTGCGGCGGCATCCTTGTCGATGATGTAAGAGTTACCGAAGGACATGTTGATGATCTTCGCGTCGGAATCGGCCGCAGCTCTGATGGCCTTATCGACACTCGGGGCCTTTTTCCCGTCGGCCTTGCTCATCCCCTTCATGGCAATGCGAATAGGCAAGATCTTGGCGTCAGGTGCCAGCCCTCTTATCCCACCGCCCGCGCCGGTCCCCGCGATGGTCTCGGCCATGCTGGTGCCGTGACCGACCGGATCTTCGGTCGCGCCGTACCCGACCGGACCGGAAACGGCATCCTCGATCACCTGCCCCTTCAGGGCGGGCGTCTCGGGGTTGACGCCGGAATCGATAACGGCGACAGTCACGCCTTCACCGGTGCTGGTTTTCCACATCTCACGGGCCTTCATGGCGGTGAGGTGCCAGCCCTCTGGCGCATCCGCCGCCCAGGCCGACGGGACGGCACCCACCGTGATCATGACGAGCGCGCCAAGCGTCGCCCCGACGGCGGACAGTCGCTTGTTCGTGCGACGACCGCTACGGACGACTGTTCTACCGGGTCTGCTGATGACTGACGCCATGTCCTTGCCTGTCCTCGCTCTGTTCGTCAGCCGTTGGTAGGCGGCGTATTGCGCCGGTCGGCATCGGTCGATCGCTTCTTGTCACGGTTCCGCCGGGAAACTGCCCCGCTCGGCGCGCCGACCACCCCGCCGGGCACGGTGGTGGGGCGCTGCACCGGCCTTGCCGCCCCGGCGGTCGGGGTGCCGGAGGCACCGACCACTCCTCGGCGCCCAGGCTGCTCGCCCGCTCCACGGGTGACACCGTCGGAACCGCCGATCACCGTGCCGCGCGGCACGCGGGTGCCGTTGGGACCGTTCGGCGTGGTCCCGGTGGGCCTTCCGCCCACCACCCCGCCGGTCGCCGCCGCACCGCTCTGCACCGGACGCCCGGAGCCTTGCCCCCCGATCGGTGCGTTAGCCCGCGGGACTCCGCCGGCTACACCGTGAGGGGCGGGCGTTGCACCGGTCACGCGGCCTGCACTGCGGCTGTTCGCCTGTCGACCGGTGACGGGTTGCGTTTGGCCCATCGGTCCCACAGATCCACGAGCACCGGCGCCACCCGCACGGCCCGCAGCCGCCTGCTGCCCCATCGACCCCACGGGCCCTCGAGCACCGCCTCCGCCTGCCCGCCCCGTGGCGGCCTGCTGACCCACAGGACCCACCGGGCCTCGAGCACCCCCCGCACGCCCTGTGGCCTGCTGACCCGCCGGGCCCACAGGGCCACGAGCACCCCCGCCACCCGCACGCCCTGTGGCCTGCTGACCTGTCGGGCCCACGGGCTGCATGGGGCTGCGGCCGACCGCTGGTCCGGTGCCCTTGCCCCCGGCACCGGTCACGCTGCGGGAAGCCTGCCCTTGGGCGGAGATCGGCATCTGACGTGCGTTCGGACCGCCGCCGCGACCAACGGCAGTGATGGGACCCACATTTCCGGTAGTCGGCGGTACAGGGATGGTGGTAGCAGCTGGGCCAGTCGCGGGGGAAGGACTGCTTGGCCTGGTTGTCTCTTGGGGAGGTGTCGCCGTGGCGACACTGTCGATCTGCATGGATCCGCTGCCGACGGGCTGCACCTGAGGCACGTCCCCTGCGGCAGAGCCGTCGATGCGTGCGGTCACGGGCGCGACATCGGCAGCAGAGCCCCGGCCGCCGGCAACGGTCGGGTCACCGGCATAGCCGACTCGACCTGACTGACCGCGTTGCTCCCCGCCTTGCCACTCAGCTGGCTGGGGTGCAGGCACTGCAACATGCGGCATCGGGTCGAAGGTGGGCGGCTCCTGCCCCGCCAGCGCCTCCTCCGAGACCGCATAGAAAGACGACAGGCGGATCATCTGGTTGATCGCCTCCTGCCGGTGCTGCTCCGCCTTGACCGCGGCGACGTACTCCTCGTTGGTCTCCACGCGCTTGGCCGCGGGGATCTCGGAGACCGATTTCGGATCCTCCCGGGCGTCACGCGGCGGCATGGACTTGCGGACCGAGGCGAGGCCGGAGCCGGCCAGGGTGATCTGCTGACCCACGTTCTCCGAGTAGGTCGCCAGCGACTTGGCCTTGGTGACGAGGTTGCTGCTCCAGGTCTCGAACGCCTCGGCGGATTCGCCCTCCCAGTCGACCTTGGCGATGTCGACGCGAAGCTGTTCAGCCGCCTCGTCGATGGCCTTGCTCGCCTTGAGCAGAGAGGTGCCGACCTCCTCGACCTGTTCGGGGTTGGCTGGCTCGACCATGTCGATCATGTCGTTGAGGCGGTGGCCCTCGAAGTTCGTGCGCCCGAAGAAGCGGCCGCCGGCGCCGGGGAGGATGCCCCCGAGCACCTGCTCCAGCTTGTTGACGACGTCGATGACCTGGGCGCTCTCCTTGACCTCCTGGATGTCGCCCTTGATCTGCTCGTCGTAGTACTTGTCGTCGTGGCCGCCCATCAGAATCCCGCCTCCGCACGACGCTGGGTGTTCTTGTCGTGAGTCTTCTCGTTCTCCTGCTCACGCGCGAGATCGATCTGGATCTCGTGGAACCGGCGCCGGGCCTCTTCCTCGAGGTTGTCGAAGCCGATGTCCGCGCCGTGCACGGCGATCTGGAGGGCCTCGATCTGCAGACCAAGAGTCTTGGACAGGGACGAGATGCGCTCGTGCGCCCGGGTGTACTGGCTGTAGAGGCCGACGGCCTCACCGAACGCGGGACCACCGGCGAGCGATTCGCGGGTCAGCGTCAGACTTTCCACCTGGGCGGCGTTGGCGGGCGACTCGTTCAGAGTGTCGAGCACCGCGTCGACCTTCTTCTTGAACGAGCTGAGCGCTTCGACTCCCCGCCTGAGGTAAGCGCCACCCGCGCCATCATCCAGCACGATCGTGTCATCTCCCCGTTGTTGTCGCCCGCTTCAGGGGCCTCCGCTGCCGACCCGTGATGCGTTCATGTCGCAACAAGA
This sequence comes from Streptomyces fragilis, assembly GCF_003112515.1. Lineage (GTDB taxonomy): Bacteria > Actinomycetota > Actinomycetes > Streptomycetales > Streptomycetaceae > Streptomyces > Streptomyces fragilis. Next base: position 22,299 of record NZ_BEVZ01000004.1, read on the forward strand.
CCACTGTAGTCACTTCGCGTGACTCTCCCAACTGCCTTCTGCAACGGCCTTGATACAGCTTGCGATCATGAACGACGAGCCGAGGCCCCGTGCGGCAGCGGGCTTATACGTCTACACCACGAGGCTCAAGTCCGCACAGCGGCCCCGACGTTCCGGCATACCCGGTCATCGCGATGTGCAACACCTGAGAGTGAAGATGCAGTTCAGCACGTTGATCACCAAGCGGCCCGATATGCGGGTGCGGGACCCCCGGGGCACACGGACCCTCCGTCACGCTGCGGTCATCCCGACCCCCCCGCACTGCTACCTTCCGTCACGAAGTCATCACGCAAAACGCACAGAAGTTGACGAAGGGGCACACGGGTGACGGCGGAGGAGTCGATGGAGGTCGGAGCCGTGCCGGGAGGGCAGCCGGACCTGGTGGCGTCCCCGGTCAGGAAGAAGGCGGCGGCTCACGCGCTGGAGGTGCGCCTGGAGCCGGGGACCCGCGCGGCCGGCCGTGCGGCGGAGTCCGGCACCGAGCGGGCGGTGAAGGCGCTGGCCGCCGCCGACGGGGACGGTTGGGCCAGCGGCAAGGCGCTGCGCGACGCGCACAGGACCTGGACCGAGCAGGTGACGAAGCTGATGAACCGCCTCGGCGCGGAGAAGACCGCGCTGCGCGGCACGGCGCGCCTGTACACCGGCACGGATCGTGCGGTCGGGAACGGGCTGCGCCTGGTCTCGCCGCTCGACTCCTTCTAGCTCCTGGGGAGGACGGCTCACGGTGCCGACGTACCACGAGATCATGACGACCGAGCTCCTCGCCCTGATGACCGCCGCCGAGCAGTGGGAGGAGATGGCCGGGGAGTTCGTCGCGCAGGAGGAGGACTACCTGCGCGAGGTGCACGCCGTCGCTGCGGGCTCCGGACAGCTCGGGGAGTGGACGGGGGTCGCGGCGGGAGCCGCCAGGTCCGGCTTCGACCTCACACTGGCCGAGTTCCGGGCGGCCCGCAAGGAAGCCCTGGCGGTGGCGTCGCTGCTCCAGGACGCGTACGCCCAGTTCGCGACCCTCCACAAGCGGCTGGAGGCGGTCCGCAAGGAGGCGGAGGCAGCGGGGCTGCGGGTCTCCGGGCGGGGCGTCGTGACGGTGGACGAGAAGACCGCCGAGCCACCGGAGCCCGGTGAGACGTGCGGGTCGGTCGACGGCTGGCAGCAGCGGATCGACAACGCCGTCCGGGCGGTCGACGACGCCGACCGTGGCGTCGCGATCGCCCTCCGCGCGGTGACGGGCGACGGACGGCTGGGCGACGGCACGGCGGGCGGCTTCAACGCGCAGGCGGTGCACGACGTCGAGGTGTACGAGGCCCGCGCCGGCAGCGAGCTGGCGCGGCGCATGGCAGGGGGCGAGCAGCTGAGCCCGGCGGAGACCGACGAACTGCGGCGGCTGTTCCGCGACAACCAGAACGACCCCGCCTTCGGCCGGGCCTTCCTCGGCGGGCTGGGGGCGGAGGGAATGCTCGCCGTCGCCAGTCAGGCCAACGGCATGGCCCACGCGCCGGGCGGCGGCGACCAGGCACGCGGGATGGCGGAGATCGTCTCCGGCCTCTCACGGACACTCGCGACCGCGACCCGCGACACGGACTCGCCCTGGTACGAGCAGTGGCGGTCCGACATGCAGGTGGCCGGTCTCGAGCAGCACGGCTCGCGGTTCGCGGCGGAGCGCCTTGCCGAGGAGCGCGGCTACCAGTCGCTGGTCAGCCTGATGCGGCAGGGCGGGGACTTCGGGTCCCAGTACCTCGCCGACCTCGGCGACGACCTGATCGCGGCGGAGCGGAAGACGGACGACCTGTGGCACATCAAGGGTCCGATCACCGGGAAGGACGGCTGGTTCGCCAACGACCCGCTGGACGGCGTGCTCGGGCTGATGAGCCGGGACCCGGAGGGAGCGGCCGAGTACCTGCGGGACGAGGACCGGATGAAGTACCTGACCGCCGACCGGAACTGGCACACCCTGGCCCTCGAGTCCCCGGGCGCGCCGCGCCTGGAGCACGACGCGGACACCCTCGACGCGGACGCCCACGCGGGCTTCGCCGCGGCGCTGGAGGCGGCGGCCACCGGGGTCTCGTCCGCGTCGCCCGGGGCGGGCTTCGTGGAGCACACGGCGGCGAACGAGGAGGTGTTCCAGCGGTCGGTGCGGCACCTGGCCGGCATGGAGGACCGGTTCCCGGAGCCGCTGCGCGAGGCGATGGGGCGGATCATGGCCAACCACGGGGCGACGGTGCACCAGGTGGCGTCCGGGTTCGACGTCGACGGGTCCCCGGTCTCCCAGTCGGACCTGTTCGAGGTCGCGAAGCAGGTGTCCAGGGACCCGCAGGGCTACGCGGCGCTCAACGTGGGGCTGCACACCCCGATGGTGGAGGGCATCCACCGGCCGGACCAGACGTACCCGAAGGATTCGCTGATCCAGGCGGCTCGGACGGTCGGATTCATGGAGGAGGTCCGTGCGCAGGCCGTCCAGCTGGAGTCGAAACCGCCGGAGCCGCCGGGGTGGGCGGCCGTCGCCAATGGCGTGGCCGCGCACATCCCCGTGGTCGGTACCGAGGTGCAGGCCGGCGTGGACGTGGTGACCGGCAGTTGGCTGGAGGGCGAGCAGACGCGCTTCGAGCAGGGGCTGCGTGACGACCGCGAACTCGACTTCGTGGCACGGGGGGCGCAGCTACGCGCTCTCACCGAAGCCTGGTGGCAGGTGCACGGAGCGGCGGAAGGGGACCCGCCTCGGGAGTTGAAGAGCCAGGTCTACAGCACCGCGGGCGAGGGCAGGGATTACGCCCGCGGCATCACGGGAGCCCCGCGCTGATCATGAGCACCCGATGGATGGTTTCCAGCTGCGCCGCGGCGATCGCGCTGTGCCTCGCTGCCTGCGGCGCATCGGACGAAGTCCAGGTCCCGCGATCACTGTGCGGTACCCCGATCAGCGGAGAACTCGCCGGCCCTCTGTTCGGCAGCGGGCACTCAGTGCGTGAGGTGACCGGCCCAGGCTTCCGCGAACCGGGCTCGGACGCATGGTGCGCGGTCTACGTCGACCGGAGGAAGGTCGCGCAACTGTGGTTCTCCTCCGGCGGCGGGAGTCCCGACCTCATGGCCCTCGCCCGCAGCGGCCCCACCTTCGGTCTCTTCGACCCCCGTCCCGTCCACGGCATCGGCGAGCGCGCCGTGCTCGCGAACGACGGGGCCATCGCCGTGGCGCCCTGCCGGGACTCCGGGGGTGCCGACAATTTCCTGCTGGCCCTCAAGATGACCGACAGTCCCGTCACCCCCCGCAGGGAACATCACGTCGAGCGGTTCATGCGGGCCTACATGCCGGCCACCGTCAAGTCGCTGCACTGCCTGGAGGAGTGACTCCCCCGCGGCGGCGCCGGGCGTCGCGGAGGGCGACGGCGGTGCCGGTGAGGGCGGCCACCACGGCGGCGGCGGCGAGGGCGACGTACGTGCCGAGGCGGGCGTCGCGGTCCTCGGGGGACTCGCCGAGGGTGACGGGCGCGGGCCGCGGAGGCTCGGCACCCGCGACGCCCTCGTCGGCGACCGGCGCGCCGCTGGGCCGTTCCTCGTCGTCCGTGAGCGCCCGCACCGGGTCGACCACACCCCAGCCGACCCGACGGTCGCGTCCGGCGACCGTCCGCTCCGCGGTCGCCTCGATCTGCGCGACGATCTCCGACTGGTCCCAGTCGGGGTGCTTGGCCCGCAGCAGGGCCGCGACACCCGCCACGTACGGGGCGGAGAAGCTGGTGCCGTTGTCGGCGCAGTGGCCCCCGCCGGGCATGGTGGAGACCATGTCCACGCCCGGTGCGGCGACGTCCACGAAGTCGCCGGACTGCGAGAAGGGGGCGCGTTCGCCGTTGCGGTCGGAGGCGGCCACCGCGAGCACGCCCTCGTAGGCGGCGGGGTAGGAGTTCTTGCTTCCGCCGCCCAGGCCCTCGTTGCCGGCCGAGGCGACGACGACGATGTCCGCGGCCAGGGCGCGGTCGACGGCCTGCTTCAGCTGCGGGGTGGAGTCGACGGGCGAGCCGGTGTCCTGGGAGATGTTGATGACCTTGGCGCCGGCCTCGCGGGCGTGGTCGATGGCCTTCACCATCTCGTCGACCTTGCCGTGGCCCTCGGCGTCGTTGTGCTTGATCGGGATGATCGTCGCTCCGGGGGCGAGGCCGACGAAGCCGGTCTTGTCGGAGCGCCGGGCCGCGATGATGCCGGCCACCTTGGTGCCGTGGCCGACCTGGTCGTCGGTGCCCTTGAGGCTGCCGCGTTCGAGGGGCTCGCCGTCCGCCTCCTTGGGGAGGAAGTTCGCGCCCCGGCTCGCGTCGACCGCGTCGCGCAGCTGGGGGTGCTTGATGTCGACCCCGGTGTCTATCACCGCGACCCGGACGCCCTTGCCGGTGGACTGCTCCCACAGCTCGTCCAGGAGCACCCGCTGCAACGCCCAGGGGCGGCCGGGGTAGTTCTCGGCCGGGATCGTGCACTGGCCGGAGGAGTCCTCCGCGGCGGCGGGGGCCGCGCCGGTCAGGCAGACCGGGAGCGTGAGCGCCGCCGCGACGAGCAGGGTCGCCGGCCTGCGCAGGGTCACCGGCCCGCGCACGGTCGCCCTCGCGCGCGCCGCGGCCGGCCTGCGCCTGGGGGTCACTGGATTGCCTCTCTCACGTTCGTCCCTCACGTCCGCACCTCGCCTCCGGGCCTCGCGTCCGTCCGTCACGAGCCCTGCGGCTGGCGCGCGTCGGCGGTGGACAGGCGGGGTCCGGTGGGCAGGTAGGCGGACCACGGCGCCGGTACCGGCGTCGGCTTGACGTCGGCGTAGCCGAGGAGCTTCTGCGCCTGCAGCTCGGTCTGCTGCTGCGCCTGGCGGTCCTCGTCGGAGCGGCCGATGCGGGTGTCCTCGCCGGTGCTGTCCCCGTTGGACTGCAGGACGTACCGCAGGCCGGTGTCGGTGACCAGGAAGACCGGGCCGACGTCCGTGGCGCTGCCCTTGTACTGCTGGTACACCTGCCCGGAGCCGGGGGTCACGTAGGCACTGGTGGACCCGGTGGCCAGCGGGGCGGGGAAGGCGGCGCCGGCCCAGGTCCGCAGCTCGGTCCGGCCGGAGCGGCGGTCGACGCCGGTCAGCACGTTGCAGACGGTGTCGCGTGCCTTGCCGACGCCGGACGGGTCGTTCACGGCGGACGGCGTGGCGTCGGGCCAGCTGCGGTCGTCGCCGAAGGTGCCGCTGGGCTGCAGCGCGCCGGGGCTGACCTCGAGGGCGTTGCCGGCCTGGCCGACCGGTACCAGCTGGCTGCTGGCGAGCAGCAGGGTGGCGACGAAGTCGGAGACGGGCGAGACGCGTCCCGGCAGGACGACGTAGTGCCGGTCGCGGTCGCCGTCGCGCGCCTTGAGGACCATGCCGACCCGGTCGGCCTTCTGGTTCAGCTGACCGGGCGCGTTCGCGGGCTCGCCCGGCGTTCCCTCGATCTTCGGGAAGGCGAGCGGGTCGCCGTGGTGCAGCGTCTCCAGCCAGTCGCGGGTCACCGTCTGCGGGCGGCGGTCCGATCCGACCACGGCGCGCAGGAGGTTGGAGAGCTCGGTCTCCTCCTTCTCCAGCTCGTCGATCCGGTACGCGGTGCCGGTGGCGTCGACCACGTAACGGGCCTCGTCCGGCCCCTGCTCCTGCACGTAGAGGAGCTGGCCGCCGCCGAGCTTCTGCGGGCCCTCGATCTTTCCCCAGTCCCGCTCGGCGAGGACGAACGCGGCCTTCTGCACCGAACCGCCCTGCCCCGCGCGTTCGCAGACCGCCCAGCGCTTCTCGGCCGCCGCCTCGGCGGCGTCGGGGAGCCGGTCGGGGGCGTAGGGGATGCCGACGGTGACGCCGTGCTGGATCCGGGTGTCGAGGATCTTCTCGTCGACCGTGATCACCGCGCCCTTGCCGTCCTTGAGCAGCAGCTTGGCGGAGGCCATGTTGAGCACCGGGTGCAGGTGCTTCTTGCCGTCCGTCTCGAGCACGACGTAGCGGGTGGTCGACTTGTCGGCGACGATCACCTTCTCGTAGGCCGTGTCCCATCCCTTGGGCGCGGTGGGCTTGAACATGCCCCAGGCGCCGAACACGGCCATCACGACGACGCCGGTGATGATGCCGGGCAGGATGCCGCGCAGCGGCCGCGGGGCGCTCTCCTCCGAGCCGCCTCCGGCGGAGTGGGTGAAGGACGCGAGCATGCGGCGCTTCGCGAACGTGTAGGCGTTGAGCTGGTCTCTCCGGGATGCCATCGGTGCCCTGCTTCTCCCCGTGTTCCGCCGCGTTGTCGGACGGCCCCCTACTATGCCTGGTACGCGAGAGGCCTGGTACCTGAGGGGCCTGGTGGAGCGGGTAGGGTACCGAAGCCTTCAAGGTACCTATGCGGCAACGGATTTGCGGAACCGGCCGGTCGAATCGGTTCGGCCGGGCGCACGACGGCGAGCACGGCGGGGGTGTGGGTGATGGCTTCCGGGACGCGAACGCGGTCCCGTGACCGTTCACGGACGGCGCGGGGCTCGTCGGCGACTGCGCCCCCGGCGGCAGCGGCCGGTACGACGGCAGCGGCCCGTCCCGCGGCCGCGGCGGGCGCCGTGCAGCTCAGGTCACGTGCCGGGCGCGGCAGTGCGCAGGGTCTGCGCCGTGCGGTGCTGGTCGAACTGGCCGCGGCGGCGCTGGTGGTCGGCTGGGTGATCGGGACGGTGGCCCTGCTGGTCGCCGGGGTGGTCGCGGTCCTGCTGCTGGTGCTCGCGGTGGTCCGCCGGCGTGGCCGCTCGCTGCCCGAATGGCTCGCCACGGCGCGGGCGTTGCGCGCCCGGCAGAAGCGTGCGGCGGCCACGGAGGTGCCGCCGGGCACCGAGCCGGGTCTGGCCCCGGCGGTGGAGTGCGAGCCGGCGCTGCGCACCTACGTGCACGGCGGGCGGGACCGCCGGCCGGTGGGCCTGGTCGGCGACGGCACCTTCCTGACCGCGGTGCTGCAGGTGGAGGCGGACGCGACCGCCCTGCGCGCCGAGCGCAGCCGCCGGCCCCTGCCGCTGGCGCTGGTCGGGGACGCACTGGAGGTCGACGACATCCGGCTGGAGTCCGCGCAGGTCGTGCTGCACACCCAGCCCGCCCCCGCGCTGCATCTGCCGCAGCAGTCCGTGGCGGTGACCAACTACGCGCCGCTGCAGGCCAGTACGGGCGCACCTGCGGTACGGATCACCTGGATCGCGCTGAAGCTGGACCCGGAGCTGTGTCCGGAGGCGGTGGCCGCGCGGGGCGGCGGCGCCACCGGCGCGCAGAAGTGCGTGGTGCGGGCCGCCGATCATCTGGCCAGCCGGCTGACCGGCGCGGGATTCCGGGTGAACATCCTGGACGAGGAGGAGCTGGTCGCGGCGATAGCGACCTCGGCGTGCGCCAATCCGCTGGTGACCGCGGAGGCGGGCCGCACCGAGGCGCGGGAGCGCCGTACCGAGGAGTCGACGCGCAACTGGCGTTGCGACAACCGCCGTCACACCGCGTACTGGGTGCGCCGCTGGCCCTCGCTGGGCGGCCGCGGCACCACCCTCCCGCAGCTGCTGGCCCAGCTCACCGCGGTCCCCGCGCTGGCCACCACGTTCAGCCTGACCCTGGCCCGCCCCGACGGTCACGGGCAGGCGGTGGCCCTGACCGGCCACCTGCGGGTGACCGGGCGCAGCGCCGACGAACTCACCGCGGCGCGACGGGCGTTGCAGGACTCAGCGCGGCGCAACGGCGTGGGACTGGCCCGGCTCGACCGGGAGCAGTTGCCCGGCGTGCTCGCCACTCTTCCCCTGGGAGGCGCCCGATGATGACGCGCGGTACGGGCCTGCTGGGCCCCCGGCACGGCCGGCACAGCGTGCCCCTGGAGCAGCTGGAGACGCTGACCCTGCCGATCGGCGACGACGGCGTGGTGATCGGCGTGGACGCCGAGGGCCAGCCCGCCGTGCTCGGTCTCAACCGGCCCACGCCGTACGACATCGTGCTGATCGGCAGCCTGTGGACGGCCCAGGTGCTGGCGCTGCGGGCCGCCGCGACGGGTGCGCGGGTGGCCGTGGAGACCGGTCGTCCGCAGGCCTGGATGCAGATGGTGCACGCCATGGGCGGCGGGCAGAACGGCCTGTCGGTCTACGACGTGGGCCGGGTGCCTCCGCAGGGCGCCTCGGCCGGCAACCCGGTGCTGGTGGTGCGGGACTGCGGCATGCGGCCGCCGCGCGGACGGGTGGTGGCGGGTCCGTGGCAGGCCGTCCTCACGCTGCTGCCGTACCTGTCGCCGGTCGCGCCCCGGCTGATGCGGCAGGCGCGCCTGGTCGGCGTGCAGCGGCTCTCGCCGGACGAAGCGGCGGAAACGGGGCGGGCGTTGGCGCTTCCGCGTGGTGACGTGGATTCGCTGCCGACGCTGGCCGACGGTGTCACCCTGTGGTGTGCGGACCGGGACCGCCAGTACGTGATGACGCAACCCACGGACGCCGAGGTCGGGTTGCTGGGTACTCCCCGGCGCATGGACTGACGCCGCCCGGGCCGACGCCGCGCGCCTGCCCGCACCTTCCCGCTTTCCACCGGTCGACGGGCCTGCCGCTCCGGTGACCGGCGTGATTAGGGTGGGATCCTGCGTTCGACCAACCAGGAGGAATTGTGAACAGCGATCGGGACGGTATCCACGGGGGTTGGACCACACCGGGCGATGACCAGTCCGACGCGGAGTCCGCCGTCGAGACGACGGGCGAGTTCACCATCGACTACGACACGCCTGCCTGGTACCGGGAGAACGCGGGTCAGGCGGCCGACTCCGGTCCCGCCACGGGGAGTTCGCCGGACGAGGACGCTTCGGAGGGCGCCGGCCTGCCGTTCGGCGGCGGGAACGTCGAGAGCGGCGCGACCATGCGGATCTCCGCGTCAGCGCTGCGGCAGGAGATCGCGGAGCGGGCCGCGGCGGCCGTCCAGGCCGTGTCCGGTGACGGGACGGGGACCGGGGCCGGGACAGGAGCCGGGACAGGGGCCGTGTCCGGCGACGGGACGGGGATCGGGGCCGGCAGCGGAACGGAGACCGGGACTGTGTCCGGCGTCGGGACGGGGGCCGGCGTCGGAACCGAAGCCGGCAGCGAGGCGTGGGCGGGGGCCGCCGCAGAGGGCGAGACGTCGGGAGCGGGTTCCGGGTCGGCCGCGCATGGTGCGGCCGAGGGGGCTGCGGCTGCCGGCGACGGGGCGTTCGCCGTGGGCGGGCAGGACCGGGCCGGTGCCGGAGGGCTTGCCGGCGCCGCTGCGGGTGACCCGGCCGGCACCACCCCGGGCACCGGTTCCGGGGAAGCCGCCGGTCAGGGGGCCGCGGTGGCTCCGGAGGCCGCGCGTGCCGACACCGACCTGGTCGGAGCCGCGGACCTGATGTCGGCCGAGTCGCAGGCCACGGCCGCGCCCGGCCACTTCGGCACCCCGGTGGAGACGCCGGCCGTCGAGGGCGCGGGCGAGGACACGGCCACCGGTCCGTCCGGCGAGGCCGGAGCCGAAGCGGCGGCGGCAGAGGCCGGCGACGCCGAGGCGGAGCCCGCCGGGACGGCGCGGGAGACCGCGCCGGAGGCGGCGCCGACCGCCGGGCCGCAGGGTGCCACTGGTCCCGCACGGACGACAGAGGGTGACGGGGGCGACGTCGTCGCGGCCGTGCCCGGGCAGCCGCACGTACCCCAGGGATGGGCCCCGCAGGTCCCCTCGCCGGAAGTCCCGCCCCAGCAGCCTCAGCAGCAGCCGCAGCAGTCGGGCGGGCTCCCGCCGTTGCCGCCGCAGTACCAGCCCGCCGCGCCGCAGGCCGCCGGCCAGTGGCCCGTGCAGCCGCCGCAGGCACCGGTCCAGCCGCCCGCCCCGCCCCAGGCGCCGTTCCAGCCGCAGGCCCCGCAGGCGCCCGCGCCCTGGGGCGGGCAACCGCAGGGGGCACCGGCGCCGCAGGCGGCCCAGCAGCCGCAGGTTCCGCCGCAGCCGGTTCCGGGAGTGCCTGGTGCTCCGGGGGCGCCTGGGGTTCCGGGTGCTCCGGGCGTGCCTCCGCAGGCCCAGCCTCCGGCCGAGGCGCAGCCCGGGCTGGGGTACGGGTTCCCCCTCCCCCAGCAGCAGCCCGGCCAGCAGCAGCCGCAGGGGTACGGCTTCCCGCAGCAGCCCCCGGTCCAGCAGCCGGCGCAGCAGCCGGTCCAGCCGCCGCAGGGTTACGGCGTGCCCGCCTCACCGCCCGCGCCGCAGCCCCAGCCGCAGGCACAGGGGTACGGCTTCCCGCAGCCCCCGGCGCAGCAGCCGCACGCCCCGCAGCAGTCGCAGGCGCAGCCCCAGCAGCACGCGCAGCAACCGCAGCACTCCCAGCAGCCGGGTGTCCCGCAGCCTCCGGCCGGCCCCGACTCGTCTGCCGTACAGACCGGTTACGGGTTCCCGCAGGAGAGCCCGGCGCAGCCGCCCGCTCCGCCGGTCGACCCGCGCACCCCCGCCGCGGCCTGGCCGCAGCCGGTGCAGCACGACCAGCGCCAGCCGGTGAACCCCGGTGCCGCGCCGCTGGGTTACCAGGCCGCGGTGGAGCTGTCGTCCGACCGGCTGCTCAACAACAAGCGGCAGCGGGCGAAGAGCACCCGTCCGGCGGCCGCCGGCTCGCGTTTCCGCATCGGCGGCAAGAAGGAGGAGGCCGAGCGGCAGCGCAAGCTGCAGCTGATCCGCACGCCGGTGCTCTCCTGCTACCGGATCGCGGTGATCAGCCTCAAGGGCGGCGTCGGCAAGACGACCACGACCACGGCGCTGGGCGCCACGCTGGCCACCGAGCGGCAGGACAAGATCCTCGCGATCGACGCCAACCCGGACGCCGGAACCCTCGGACGCCGGGTCCGGCGGGAGACCGGGGCGACCATCCGCGACCTGGTGCAGGCGATCCCGTACCTCAACTCCTACATGGACATCCGCCGGTTCACCTCGCAGGCGCCCTCCGGTCTGGAGATCATCGCCAACGACGTGGACCCCGCGGTCTCCACGACCTTCAACGACGAGGACTACCGGCGGGCCATCGACGTCCTGGGCCGTCAGTACCCGATCATCCTCACCGACTCCGGCACGGGGCTGCTGTACAGCGCCATGCGGGGCGTCCTGGACCTGGCCGACCAGCTGATCATCATCTCCACGCCGTCGGTGGACGGTGCGAGCAGTGCCAGCACCACGCTGGACTGGCTCTCCGCGCACGGATACGCCGAGCTGGTGCAGCGCTCGCTGACGGTGATCTCGGGGGTCCGGGAGACCGGAAAGATGATCAAGGTGGAGGACATCGTCAGCCACTTCGAGACCCGGTGCCGGGCGGTCGTCGTGGTGCCGTTCGACGAGCACCTGGCGGCGGGCGCGGAGGTCGACCTCGACATGATGCGGCCGAAGGTGCGGGAGGCGTACTTCAACCTGGCGGCGCTGGTGGCCGAGGACTTCGTGCGGCACCAGCAGGCGCAGGGGCTGTGGACGTCGGACGGGAACCCGCCGCCGGTGGCCGCGCCGCCGATGCCCGGGCAGTACGGGTATCCGGCCGCGCCGGGCGCCGAGGGCTACGGCCAGGTTCCGCCGCAGCAGCAGCCGCCGCAGCCCGGACCGTACGGCCAGGTTCCGCCGCAGCAGCAGCCGCCGCAGCCGGGACCGTACGGCCAGGTTCCGCCGCAGCAGGCACCGCAGCAGCCGGGGCAGTACGGGCAGGTCCCGCCGCCTCAGCCGCCGCAGCAGCAGCCGCCGCAGCCGCAGCCGCCCCAGGGCCACCCGGGGTACCCGCAGCAGCCGCCGGGGCCGCCGCCCGCGCAGTAGTGAGGGTCCCGCGCAGGCCCGGTGTCCGCGGTGGTGCGGGCACCGGCGCCCCGCGGGTCAGGCCTGGGCGATGAGGTCGCGGCAGCGCTGGACGTCGCGGGACATGGCGTCCAGCAGGTCGTCGAGGGTGGCGAACCTGGCCTGCCCGCGGACGAAGGCGAGGAAGTCGACGGACGCGTCGAGGTCGTACAGGTCGAGCCCCACGCGGTCGATCGCGTAGGCCTCGACCGTGCGCTCGGTGCCGTCGAACTGGGGGTTGGTGCCGACGGAGATCGCGGCCGGCATCGACTCCCCCGCCACGTTCAGCCAGCCGGCGTACACCCCGTCGGCCGGGATCGCGCTGAACGGCAGGGTGTCGATGTTCGCCGTGGGGAAGCCCATCTCGCGGCCGCGCTGAGCGCCGCGGACCACGACCCCCTCGACGCGGTGCGGGCGGCCCAGGATCTCCCGGGCGCCCTCCACGTCACCGGTGGCGACCAGGCGGCGGGTGAGGGTCGAGGAGAACGGCTCGCCGCCGCCCGCCTCGCCCCTGACCTGCAGGTCGATCACGTCGACCTCGAAGTCGTAGGTCCGCCCCTGGTCGGCCAGGAAGGCCACGTCGCCCGCGGCGCGGTGCCCGAAGCGGAAGTTGGGTCCCTCGACGACGGCGCGCGCGTGCAGCTTGTCGACCAGGACCTTCACCACGAACTCGGCGGGCGAGAGCTTGGAGAACTCCTCGGTGAACGGCAGCACCAGCACCGCGTCCACCCCGAGCTCGGCCGCCAGCTCGGCGCGCCGCGCGTGCGGGGCGAGCAGCGGCGGGTGGCTGCCGGGGCGGACCACCTCGCTGGGGTGCGGGTCGAAGGTGACGAGCACGGAGGGGACGCCGAGGGCCCGCGCGCGCTCCACGGTGTGCCGGATGATCAGCTGATGCCCGCGGTGCACCCCGTCGTAGGAGCCGATGGTGACGACGCTGCGCCCCCAGTCCTGGGGGATGTCCTCCAAGCCACGCCAGCGCTGCACTGTGACCGCTCCTCGTCGAACCCGTGTCCGTGTGTGCCTGTGATGCGACTCCAAGAGTGCCATGCCGTGGTCGGCGCACCGGCATCGGCATGGGTGATCGCCACCGTCAGGTGATCTTGGCCCGCACCCACGGCGCCCCGCTCCCGCCCCACACGGCACCTTTCGCCCGGCCCCGCAGGCGCCCTGGGTACGCCCCGCGCGGCGTCTTCGCCCGGCCCCGCAAGTGCCCCACGCCCGCCCCGCACGGCACCTCTCGCCCGGCCCTGCAGATGCCCCGGGCCGCCCCGCACGGCGTCCTTCGCCCGGCCCCGCAAGTGCCCCACGCCCGCCCCGCACGGCACCCTTTCACCGGGCCCTGCAGATGCCCCGGACACGCCCCGCACGGCAGTCCTGCACCCCAGGCCCCGCATGGCGCCCCGAGCCCGGCTCCGCATGGCTTCAAGCCCGCCCGCGTAGCCCCGCGACCACTCGCACGGCAGCCCCGCCGAAACCACCTCGGCCACCCGTGAACCGGCTCGGCGGCTGGCCGTCACGGACGCGGCCACCCGCGACCCGGCTCGGAGGCATCCCGTCGCGGACGCGGCCCCTCGTCGCGAATGCCACCGACCTCCGCGGCGCCTCACCCCGCGGGAGCTCCCGCGGGGGTCTCCGTGGCCGCGCCCTCCGTGCGGAGGCCGGGACCCGCCACCGCAGCGGGCGAGGGCGCTCCGCCAGGTACCGGCTCCTCCTCGTCGGCCAGCAGCCGGGCCAGCAGTTCCTGCCGGAGCGGGCGCGAGGCGGGGGTCCCGGGCCGGGCGAGGATGGCGGCCAGCGCGGCGCGGACCGGCGGCGGGCCGTCCGCGACGAGCGAGGTGACCAGCGGCAGCAGCACCGCGCGCACGGCCGGGCCGTGGTCGAGCCGCCGGTCCACGAACCCCGCGACCGCGGCGGCGACGGCCGTCGCCCCGCGTGCCGCGCCGCAGCCCGCCACCGCCTCGCGGATCAGGGCGGAGATCCGGCGGGCCAGGGCGGGCGCGGTCACCTCGGCGAGGGCGTCCAGCACCTCACCGCCGCCCGGCTGGCGCAGCCGGTCCCGGAAGGCGTCCAGGACGGGTTCCGGGTGGGTGGCCAGCGCGGGCACCAGCGCCTCGGCGGGCAGCTGCGGGTCCCCGGCGACGAAGCGGCGCAGGGCGTCCGGGAGGTGACGGGCGCGGGTGTGCGGGTCGCGGACCAGCACGGTCAGCGCCCCGCCGTGCAGGGCGGCGTCCTCGGGCCGGGCGAGCAGGGCCAGCGCCGCGTAGCGCAGCAGGTCGCGGTCGGCGTCCGAGCGGACGTGCCGGGCGGTGAGCCGGCCGTAGGTGTCGGCGGCGACCCGGCGGGCGGACCGCGGGTCGTGGGCCCAGCGGTCGACGGCGCGGCAGAGCGCGGAGGGCTCCTCCTCGGCGAGCACCGTGAGAAGTTCCGCGGCCTTGGGGTGGGCGCAGTCGGCCAGCGCCTCGGCGAGGTCGTCGAGCGCGCGGTGGCGGTGGGCGTAGAGCAGCGCCTGGGCGGCCGCGGCGACCGTGGCGTGCGGGGCCGCGGGCAGCGGGCGGTCGTCGTCGAACCAGTGGGTGAGCTGCCGCTGGGCGGGGGCGGGGTCCTCGGCGAGCAGCCGGGCGGCCGCGTCGAGCCAGCGGCCCCCGGTGCCGGCAGGGGCGGTGGCCACCAGGCGGTGCAGGAGCCCGAACCGTTCCCCGGCGTCCAGCGGCACGGCGGCCCAGAAGTCGGGTCCGAACTCCTCCGGGGCGGGCTGCCCCTCCAGCTGGCGGGCGGCGATCCGGTCGGCGAGCAGGCGCAGCAGCGTGGTGTACGGGGAGGCGTCGGACAGGCCCAGGAGCGTGCCGGACAGCAGCCGGGCGGCCCACCACGGGTCGGCGGAGGTCTCCGTGGCGGCGGCCAGCGCGGTCAGGCGGCGGCCCAGTTCGGCGGTGCCGCGGTCCCGGCCGAGGTGCAGGAGGGCCTGGACGACGGGGCCGATGCGGTGGCGCGGAACCGGCAGCGGGTGACCGGCCGCCTCCGCGGTGCGGCGGCGCAGCACCAGGGCGCGCAGCGCCTCGTCGACGTCGAGGTGGAGTCCTTGGAGCCAGTCGGCGAACTCCTCGTCGGCGAACCGGTAGCCGGCGCCGGCGGGGACCAGCAGCCCTTCGGTGAGGACGGCGCGGGCCCAGCCGGTCCCGCCGCCGAGACGGGCGGGGGCGGGGCGCCAGGGGAAGACGGCCTCGAAGGACGCCCGGTCGAGCTCGCCCTGCCCGGGGCCGAGGCTGCGGCGGGCCGCCTCGTGGACCTGCCCGGCGACCTTGGCGGCCAGGCGGCGGATGTCGGTCCCGCGCTGTCCGCCGGCGGCGGCGAGGCGGACGGCGACGCGCAGGCAGGTGAGGTCGAGGTGGGCGGAGAACACCTCGTGCCGGGTGAGGGGGCGGTCCTCGGCGTCGGGCAGCGCGGTGCGGACGGCGGCGAGCAGTCGGAGGGTGAGCGGGTGGCGGGCGTCGGGGCCGCGGAGCACGCCGTCGGGGATGCGGAACCGCTCGCGGGCCGCGCGGGCCTCCTCGGCGGTGAGGTCGCCCAGGCGTACGCAGGGCGGCAGCGTGCCCGTGCGCAGGGCGTCGGCCGCCGGGGTGTGCAGCAGTTCGGGCGGGAACTCGGCGCCGGCCCGCTCCCAGTACTCGGCGCGGCAGCCGACGGCCATCCGGGCGCCGGCGGTCAGGAGCCACTCGGCGGTGCCCTCGGTCCAGGCGGGCAGGCGGTGCGCGAGGAGCGGCGACATCTCCTCGGGCCCGTCCAGGACGATCAGCAGCGGGCGTCCGGCCTCCCGGGCGATGCGGGCCACCCGTTCGGGCGAGAGGTCGCCGAGCCAGGAGAGGTCCGGGCGGTCCTCGCCCGCCCCGGCGGCGGGCGGCGGGGGGAAGCGGGCGGCGGCGGCGATCCGGGCGGCCCGGCCGAGGGCGCGGCGGGCGGCGTCGGCCACCGAGGTGTCGGTGTCGTGGAGGTCCGCGCCGCGCAGCCACAGGGTGGGCGCCGCGGTGTCGGCGGCGCGGTGCCGCCGGGCGGCGAGCTCGGCGAGGGCGGTGGTCCGGCCGCTGCCGGGCGGGCCGACCAGCCCGAGCACGGTCGCCGCGCCCCGCTCGAAGGCGGCGAACTCGCGCTCCGGGGCCCGTCTCGGTACGGGTTCCACGGGGCCGCGGGCCGGTCCGTCGGAGGCGACCGAGGTGGCGGTGAGCTCGACGAGCGCGGCCAGGTTGAGGTCGGGCCCGTAGGCGGGGACGGTGGCGGCGTTGCGGGCGAGCAGGTCGGCGAGCGGGCCCGCGGCGGGGCCGAGCGGCAGCGCGTACCCGGCCGCCCGGTGGCCGCCGAGCGGGTCCGGGTCGTCGGCGGCGTCCCCGGCGCCGCCCGGCGGCAGGGACCGCAGGTCGGTGGCGACGACTCCGAGCACCGCGCCGGTGACCGTGTCCAGCACCGGTCCCCCGGCCGCCCCGCCGCCGGGCCGCAGCGCCTCGCGGCCGGCCGTGCCGATGGCGAGTTCCCGCACGTCGCGCAGGAGGTGGGTGCGGTGGGCGGCGTCGGTCACGCCGAGTACCCGGGCCTCCCGCAGGCCCGCGGCGACGATCCGGACGTAGGCGCCGGGGCCGATGCCGGCGCGCGGGGAGATCGGCAGCGGGGCCGCCTCGAGCCCTTCGGCGCGTACCAGGGCGAGTCCGAGGGCGGGCAGCGGGGTGACGGCGCCCTCGGCGGTGGTGACGGTCCGCCCGCCCGCCTCGACGAGCAGCCGCGGCAGGCCCTCCACCACTTCGTGGGCGGTGATCACGGTTCCGTGGTGGTCGGCGGCGAATCCGGTGCCTCGCGGGCGTCCGGCGGGGTCGCGCAGGGTGACCAGGGCGGCCTCGGGAACGGGGTGTCCGCCGTCCGCGCGCCGCCGGACGCCCTCCGTCCCCGCGTTCGCTCCCGCCATGCCCCGTCCTCCCCGCCGCCGTGCCGTTTCCGGCTCCGACGGTAGGCCGGAGATGATCAGCGGGCGGGCGCGCGGGACAAACGCGCCCCCTTCCACTCCCTCCGTTCACTCCGAGCGCCCGTCCGGACGGGTGAATACGGTGGAGCGGATGGAAAGAGGTTCCCCCGGGGGAACCGAGGGGGGAAACCCGTGGAGCGGCGCAGCGATCCTCCGCCGCCGCTCCACGGTCCCACCGGGCCGAGCCGGCGCGGGGACCCGTGCGATACCGGCGCGGAGCCGGCCCCGAGTCCCCGCGGTGGGTCAGCCGAAGACGGCCAGGCTCTTGGCCTTGCCCTTCAGCGGCTCGACCAGGGCCAGCAGGACGCCCTCGGGCCCGAAGACCGCGACCGGGCCGCCGTCCGCGTACTCGTCGGGCATCTCCAGCCGCACGCCGTTCAGCAGCAGCCGGGCGCGCCGGGCGTCGACGTCCCAGCGGGGGAAGGCGGCGGTGGCGGCCTCGGCGACCGGCATCACGGTCAGCTCCTTCTGGAGCTGCTCCAGGGTGCGCGCCGTGTCGATCCGGTACGGGCCGACCCGGGTGCGCCGCAGCGCGGTCAGGTGGCCGCCGACGCCCAGCCCGGCGCCGAGGTCGCGGGCGAGCGCCCGGATGTAGGTGCCGGAGGAACAGACCACGGAGACGACCAGGTCGCACACCGGGGTGCCGTCCTCGGCGACCGCCTCGCGGACGTCGTGGACCACGAACGACGAGACCGTCACCGGGCGGGCCGGGATGTCGAACTCCTCGCCCTCGCGGGCGCGCTTGTAGGACCGCACGCCGTTGATCTTGATGGCGCTGACCTTGGACGGCACCTGCATGATGCGGCCGGTCAGTTCCGCGACGCCCTTGTCGATCGCCTCCCGGGTCACTCCGGAGGCGTCGGCGGACGCGCTGATCTCGCCCTCGGCGTCGTCGGTGACCGTGGTCTGGCCGAGCCGGATCGTGCCGAGGTACTCCTTCTCGGTGAGCGCGAGGTGCCCGAGAAGCTTGGTGGCCCGCTCGACGCCGAGGACCAGCACGCCGGTCGCCATCGGGTCGAGCGTGCCGGCGTGGCCGACGCGGCGGGTTCTGGCGATCCCGCGCATCTTGGCGACCACGTCGTGCGAGGTGAAGCCCGACGGCTTGTCGACGATGACAAGGCCGTCGGGCGTGGTGGTGTGCTGCGTCATTCGGCGGTGTCGTCCGTCCCGGCCGCGGTGTCGTCGTCGTCCTCGCCCGGCTTGCGGTACGGGTCGGCCTCGCCGGCGTAGTCGGCTCCGGCGGACGCCTCGCGCACCTTGGCGTCGGACTGCCGGGCCTTGTCGAGGAGGTCCTCGATGGTCCGGGCGGTGTCCGGCAGGGCGTCGGCGACGAAGGTGAGGGTGGGGGTGAACTTCACCCCGGCGGCGCGGCCGACCTCGGAGCGCAGGACGCCCTTGGCGCTCTCCAGCCCGGCCGCGGCGGCCTTGCGCTCCTCGTCGTCGCCGTACACCGTGTAGAAGACGGTCGCCTCCCGAAGGTCCCCGGTCACCCGGGTGTCCGTGATGGTGACGTGCGAGCCGAGACGCGGGTCCTTGATCCCACGCTGCAGCTTCTGGGCCACCACCTCTCGGATGAGGTCCGCCAGCCTCTTCGCCCGCGCGTTGTCGGCCACTGGTCCGTCTCCCGTTCCGTATCTCTTTGTGTTACAGCGTTCGTGCAACAGCGTGCCTGTGTGGGTCAGTCGTCGTCGCCGTGGAACCGCCGCCTCACGGACAGCAGCTCCACCTCCGGACGGCCGGCGACCATGCGCTCGCAGCGGTCCAGTACGTCGGCCACGTGCGTCGCGTCCCCGGAGACCACCGCCAGGCCGATGCCGGCCCTGCGGTAGAGGTCCAGGTGCTCCACCTCCGCGGCGCTGACCGAGAACGTGCGTTGCAGGTCGGCGACGATGGGGCGGACGACGGAGCGCTTCTCCTTCAGCGAGCGTACGTCGCCGAGGAGGATGTCGAAGGACAGAGTCCCTACGTACATGGTGTTTCCGGATGACCCGCCGGTCCGGGATCGGTGGCTCCTTGAACCGTACCCCGGTTCGCGGTCCCGCCGACGACTATTTCTCGCGCCCCGGCGGCGCCCCGGGAGTGCCCCGGAGCGCCGCCGACACGCCGGTGGCCGGCGGTACCGAGGTACCGCCGGCCACCGTGAGCCGTTCCCTTACGAGCGCGGCTTCTCGCGCATCTCGTACGTCGCGATGACGTCGTCGACCTTGATGTCGTTGAAGTTTCCGAGGTTGATACCACCCTCGTAGCCTTCGCGGATCTCGGTGACGTCGTCCTTGAAGCGACGCAGGCCCTCGATGTTGAGGTTCTCCGCGACGACCTTGCCGTCGCGCAGCAGGCGGGCCTTGGTGTTCCGCCTGACCTCGCCGGAGCGGATGAGCACACCCGCGATGTTGCCGAGCTTGGACGAGCGGAAGACCTCGCGGATCTCCGCGGTGCCGAGCTCGACCTCCTCGTACTCCGGCTTGAGCATGCCCTTGAGGGCCGCCTCGATCTCCTCGATCGCCTGGTAGATGACCGAGTAGTACCGGACGTCCACACCCTCGCGCTCGGCCATCTGCGCGGCACGCCCCGCGGCGCGCACGTTGAAGCCGATCACGATGGCGTCGGAACCCATCGCCAGGTCGATGTCGGACTCCGTGACCGCACCGACGCCGCGGTGCAGGATGCGGATGTCGACCTCTTCGCCGACGTCCAGCTGGAGCAGCGAGGACTCGAGAGCCTCCACCGAACCGGACGCGTCACCCTTGATGATGAGGTTGAGCTGCTGGATCTCGCCGGCCTTGAGCACCTTGTCCAGGTCCTCGAGGGAGACACGGCGCGTGCGCTTGGCGAACGCCGCGTTCCGCTCGCGGGCGGCGCGCTTCTCCGCGATCTGACGGGCCGTACGGTCCTCGTCCACCACGATGAAGTTGTCGCCGGCACCCGGGACGTTGGTCAGACCGAGCACCTGGACCGGGGTCGAGGGACCCGCCTCGGCCACGTTGGCGCCGCTGTCGTCGAGCATGGCCCGCACGCGGCCGTAGGCGTCGCCCACGACCATCGTGTCGCCCACGCGCAGCGTGCCGCGCTGGACCAGGACGGTCGCGACGGCGCCGCGGCCCTTGTCCAGACGGGACTCGATCGCGATGCCCTGCGCGTCCTGCGTCGGGTTGGCACGCAGGTCGAGCGAGGCGTCGGCGGTCAGGACGACCGCCTCGAGCAGGCTGTCGATGTGCAGGCCCTGCTTGGCGGAGATGTCGACGAACATGGTGTCGCCGCCGTACTCCTCGGCCACCAGGCCGTACTCGGTCAGCTGACCGCGCACCTTCGTCGGGTCCGCGCCCTCGACGTCGATCTTGTTGACCGCGACCACGATCGGCACGTCGGCCGCCTTGGCGTGGTTCAGCGCCTCGACCGTCTGCGGCATGACGCCGTCGTTGGCCGCGACGACCAGGATCGCGATGTCGGTGGAGCGGGCACCACGGGCACGCATGGCGGTGAACGCCTCGTGACCCGGGGTGTCGATGAAGGTGATGCGGCGCTCTTCGTCGTTGACCTCGGTCGCGACCTGGTAGGCACCGATGTGCTGGGTGATGCCGCCGGCCTCGCCCGCGATGACGTTGGTCTTGCGGATCGCGTCGAGCAGTCGGGTCTTTCCGTGGTCGACGTGACCCATGACCGTGACGACCGGCGGACGGACGACCAGGTCGTCCTCCTCGCCCTCGTCCTCGCCCCACTCGAGGTCGAAGGACTCGAGCAGCTCGCGGTCCTCCTCCTCGGGGGAGACGATCTGAACGGTGTAGTTCATCTCGCCCGCGAGGAGCTGCAGCGTCTCGTCGGAGACGGACTGCGTCGCGGTGACCATCTCGCCGAGGTTCAGCATGACCGCGACGAGCGACGCCGGGTTGGCGTTGATCTTCTCCGCGAAGTCGGTGAGCGACGCACCGCGCGACAGGCGAATGGTCTCGCCCTTGCCGCGAGGCAGCATCACGCCGCCGACCGACGGGGCCTGCATGGCCTCGTACTCCTGACGGCGCTGCCGCTTCGACTTGCGGCCACGACGCGCCGGACCGCCGGGACGGCCGAACGCACCCTGCGTGCCACCACGGCCGCCGGGGCCGCCGGGACGACCGCCGAAGCCGGGACGACCGCCGAAGCCGCCGCCACCGCCGCCGGGACCGCCGCCACCGGGACGACCGGCGAAGCCGCCGCCGCCACCGGGACGACCGCCGCCGCCGGGACCGGCCGGACGGCCGGCGAAGCCGCCGCCGCCCGGACGACCGCCGCCGCCGGGACGACCGGCGCCGGCCGGACCGCGGCCGCCGGGGCCGCCGCCGGGACGCGGGCTGCCCGCAGCGGGACGCTGCGGCATCATGCCGGGGTTGGGACGCGGGCCGCCGGGGCCGCCGCCGGGACGGGGACCGCCCTGAGGACGAGGCATGCCGCCCGGGGTCGGACGCGCGCCGCCCGGAGCCTGGGGACGGGGACCGCCGCCCTGGCCGGGGGCCTGCGGACGCGGGCCGGCGCCGGGGGCGCCGCCGGGACCAGAGGGACGGGCGCCCTGCGGGCGGGGAGCCTGCGGACGCGCCATGCCGGCGTTGCCGCCGGAGGTGAAGGGGTTGTTGCCCGGACGGGGACCGGCCGGACGGGCGCCCGGACGCGGAGCCTGGCCACCCGGACGGGGGGCCTGACCACCGGGACGGGGAGCCTGGCCGGGACGGCCGCCACCCTGACCCTGACCCTGACCCGGACCGGCCGGACGGCCGCCGGGACGCGGGGCACCCTGACCGGGACGCGCCGCGGGGCGCGGCGACGGTGCGGCCGGGGCGGAGGGCGGAGCGGTGAACTCCGGCTGGGCGGGCGCCGCGGGCGCCGCCGGCGCGGAGGGCGCCGCCGGGGCGGGCCGGGGGCCGGGGGTGGGGCGCGGACCAGGGGTCGGCGCACCGCCCGCGGGCCTCTCCGCGGCGGGCTTGGGGGCGGCCGGCGGCTTCGGGGCAGCCGGACGTGCCGCCTGCGCCGGGGACGGCGCGGGGGCGGGCTTGGGTGCGGCCTTCTTCGCGCCGGGCTTCGGGGCGGCCTTGCCGCCACCACCCTGCTGGAAGGCGTCAGTCAACTTGCGTACAACGGGCGCCTCGATCGTCGAGGACGCCGATCGGACGAATTCACCGAGTTCCTGGAGCTTGGCCACGACGACCTTGCTCTCAACTCCGAACTCCTTTGCGAGTTCGTATACCCGGACCTTAGCCACTTCGCTCCTTTGAGGTCCGGGTTGGAAGCCGGACCGTCGCTACTTCATGGGCGTACTCATCGCGTACTCATCGAGTGCTCATCGCAATCTCGACCTGCTTTCAGAACTCGCGAGGTACCTGGGCCGCGCGGCTGCTCCGCGCGACGCTTCTTACGGTGCCGCCGAATCGGCGACGACGGTCTGCTCGACGTGCCGGCGCAACGCCGCCGTGTCGAGCGACCCCTGGACGCGGAACGCCCGGGGGAACGCCTTGCGGCGGACCGCCTGGTCGAGACAGACCACGGCGGGGTGCAGATAAGCACCCCGGCCCGGCAGCGTACCGCGATGATCGGGGACGCACTCACCCTCGACCGCCACGATGCGCAGCAGCTCACTCTTGGCCGCCCGCCCCCTGCACCCCACGCACGTGCGTTCAGGGCCGTACTCGGGGCACGCACGGGTAAGCGTCCGGCCAGACACAGCTAAGTCTACCTCCCCGCACCGACACCGGCCCGAGTGGGCAGGCGTCGCACGGTCGTCTCTGTCCTGATGTCAACCGTTGCCACGGCTCAAACATTCCGTGTCGCAGGTCACACCGCGATTCCGGAGCGGGTCGCGGCCTTCGGTCAGGCCTCCTGGCCGTCCTGCTCGGTGTCCGGGCGGATGTCGATCCGCCAGCCGGTGAGGCGGGCGGCCAGACGGGCGTTCTGCCCCTCCTTGCCGATCGCCAGCGACAGCTGGTAGTCGGGCACCGTCACCCGGGCGGAACGCGCGGCGAGGTCGACGACCTCCACCTTGTTCACCCGGGCGGGGGACAGCGCGTTGGCCACCATCTCCGCCGGGTCGTCCGACCAGTCGACGATGTCGATCTTCTCGCCGTTGAGCTCGTTCATCACGTTGCGCACCCGGGCGCCCATGGGGCCGATGCAGGCGCCCTTGGGGTTCAGGCCGCTACGCGTCGAACGCACGGCGATCTTGGTGCGGTGGCCGGCCTCGCGGGCGATCGCGGTGATCTCGACGCTGCCGTCGGCGATCTCCGGGACCTCCAGGGCGAACAGCTTCTTCACCAGGTTCGGGTGGGTGCGCGACAGCGTCACCGAGGGGCCGCGCACGCCGCGGGCCACCCGGACGACGTACGACCGCAGCCGCGTGCCGTGCTTGTAGTCCTCGCCGGGCACCTGCTCCTGCACCGGCAGGATGGCCTCGAGCTTCCCGATGTCCACCAGGACGTTTTTCGGGTCGCGGCCCTGCTGGACGACACCGGTGACGATGTCGCCCTCACGGCCGGCGTACTCGCCGAGCGTCGCGTCGTCCTCGGCGTCGCGCAGCCGCTGCAGGATGACCTGCTTGGCGGTGGTCGCGGCGATCCGGCCGAAGTCGGACGGGGTGTGGTCGAACTCGCGGGGCTCCTGCCCCTCCTCGAGCTCGTCCGGGTCCTCCTTCGCCCACACGGTCACGTGACCGGTCTCCCGGTCGAGCACGACGCGCGCACGACGGCGGCTTCCCTCGGTCCGGTGGTAGGCGATGAGGAGGGCCGACTCGATCGCCTCGACCAGCAGGTCGAAGGAGATCTCCTTCTCCCGCACCAAGCCCCGCAGGGCGCTCATGTCGATGTCCACGGCTACGCCTCCTCGTCATTCTTGTTCTTGCGGCCGAACTCGACCTGGACCCGTGCCTTGGCGACGTCCCGGAAGGCGAGCCTGCGTGTGGTGGCCTTGCGGCCCTTGACCCCCGGGACCTCGAGGTCGAGGTCCTCGTCGTCGACGCCCAGGATCCGCGCGACCAGTTCCTCGCCGTCGGCGAGCTGGAACCGGACCAGCCGGCCCGTGGCGCGGACGTAGTGCCGGTGCTCGGTGAGGGCGCGCTCCGCGCCCGGCGTGCCGACCTCGAGGTTGTACTCGCCGTCGCCCATCGCGTCCGTCTCGTCGAGCTTCGCCGAGAGCGCGCGGCTCACATCGGCGATCTGGTCGAGGTCGGCGCCCGTGTCCGAGTCGACGGTGACGCGCAGCACCCGCCGGCGGCCGACGGACTCCACCTCGATCTCCTCGAGGTCGAGCCCCTGGGAGGTGACGAGCGGCTCCAGCAGCTCTCGCAGCCTCTCGCTCTGGGTGGTGCTCATCCGGGTGACTCCTCGGCCGCGTGTGCTGTTGTGGGATCGATCGCGTGTCAGGTCAAAGGGTATCCGGTCGCGGAGGGTGTTGCCGTCCACCGGGTGTCCCGTCCGCCGTGGCGCGGCACCGGTCGCTCGTGCGGGAGTCGGACACGGGTACGGTGATCACACCTGCGCCGACGGGAGTTGGACGGCGTGACGGGCCGTCACGCGCGGGGTGCGAATCCACGCGAACCGGCCGGTCACCGACGTTCCCCGGCCGGAGCAGCGAGAAGTGCGAACCGCCCGCCCGCCACAGGCCCCTGACACCCAGCCGAGGACGCCCGTCGTGCCGTTGCCCCCTTCGCGCCCGCGCTCCGGGCCGCGCCGCAGAACCCTGCTCGCCTCGGCGGCGGGAACGGCGGCCGCGCTGCTCGCCGCCTGCTCCGCGGGCTCCTCCCCCGGGGGTTCCGCCGCCCGCCGGACCCCGACGGCCGACCAGCGCGCGCTGTCCCGGGCGGCGGCGGACAGCGCCGGGCTCGCCGCGCTCTACGACGCGGTGCTGGCCGTCCACCCAGGTCTCCAGGCCCGGCTGACGCCGCTCCGGGACACCGTGCGGCGGCACGCGGAGGTCCTCGCCGAACGCGCGGGGCCGGCGGCGCCCTCCCCCTCCGCGTCGGCTCCTTCCCCCTCCCCGTCGGCTCCCGTCCCCTCCCCGTCGGCTCCCGCCCCTTCGGCGTCGGCGCCCGGCGCTGCCGCGCCGTCCGCGTCGAGGCCGGCGGTGCCCGGCGAGGAGAAGCAGGCGCTGCGCCTGGTCGCGGACGCCGAGCGTGACCTGGCGGGGCGCCGCGGCCGGGAGCTGTCCGGGCTCGGCGGTGAGCCGGCCCGGCTGCTGGCCTCGGTCGCCGCGGCCGGGGCCGTGCACGTCTACCTGCTGGAGGACGACTAGCCGATGGAGAGGTCCGGGATGAGTCTGGAGGCCACGCAGGCGGCCCTGCGGGCGGAGCACGCCGCGGTCTACGGCTACGGCGTGGTCGGCGGACGGGTCGGTGACGACCGGCGGTCCGAGGCCCGCGAGGCGTTCGAGGCGCACCGGGCGCGCCGGGACGCCCTGGTCCGTGCCGTGCGCGACCTGGGCGGCGAGCCGACGGCGGCGGAGGCGGCCTACGCGCTGCCGTTCGAGGTGCCGGACGGCGAGGCGGCGGTCCGGCTGGCCGCCGAGCTGGAGGAGCGGCTGGCCGGGGTCTACGCCGACCTGGTGCGCGCCGGCCGGGGCGAACGCCGCCGGGCGGCGGCCGACGCGCTGCGGGACGCGGCGGTCCGGGCGGCCCGCTGGCGCGGCGGCGGCGTAGCCTTCCCAGGTCTCGCCGAAATGGCGTGAGGGACCGACCCGGCCCAGCAGAAGGGGAACGACGCGCGCATGGCTTTCGAACCGCCGCCACGCCTGGTCAGGGCACTGGCGGAGACCACCGGCGGCGAGGACTGGCTGCGCGGGCTGCCCCAGGCCCTGGACCGCGCCGTGGAGGCGCTCGCGCTGTCCGTGGAGCGGGTGCAGGTGCCGGGCGGGCGGAGCTCGCTGGTGGTCCTGGTGCGGCGGTCCGACGGCTCCCCGGCCGTCCTGAAGCTGATTCCGCGCCGGTCGCGGCCGGCCGGCGAGCGGGCGGCGCTGGCGCACTGGCACGGGCTGGGCGCGGCGCAGCTGCTCGAGGGCGGGGCCGATGCGCAGGCCGGGACGGGTGACGGGGTGCTGCTGCTCGAGCGGCTGAACCCCGACGTGTCGGTCCGCACGCTGCCGGAGGCGAAGGCGCTGCTGGAGGGCGCGGCGACACTGCGACGGCTGTGGGTCGAGCCGCCGTCCGGCCACGTCTTCGAGACGGTGGAGGAGCGGACGGGGCGGCAGGCGGACGCGATGCGGGCGGCGCTGGTGGGTCCCGGCGACGAGGCGGCCGCGCTGGTCGACACCGCGCTGGGGCTGCGGGCGGAGTTGCTCGCGGATCCGCCCGAACGGCTGCTGCTGCACGGGACGTTCCGGCAGAGCAAGGTGCTGGGCGGGGAGCGGATGCCGTGGCTGGCGGTGGGCCCGGACCCGGTGGTCGGCGAGTGCGCCTTCGACCTGGCGCGGCTGGTGCGGGACCGGGTGGAGGACCTGATCGCGATGCCGTCCGGGGCGGCGACGACCCGGCGCCGGGTGAAGCGGCTCGCCGAGTCGCTGGAGGTGGACCGGGAGCGGTTGCGGGGGTGGACGGTTTTCCGCGCGGTGGAGTCCGGGCTGCGGGCCCGTCGCGTCGGCCGCCCGCGGGACGCCGACTGGCTCCTCGAGTTCGCCGCCTGGCTCTGACCCGGTCCCCCGCGACACGGTCGCCCACAGGGCGGGCACGTGTGCGGGGCGAGAGGGCACACGCGTCCGCGCCGGGGAACGCCGCTGCCCCGGATCCCGTGGGACCCGGGGCAGCGGCGGGTGGGTCAGGCCGTGAGGCGGGCGATCGCCTCGGCGACGGGGAGTTCCTCGCGCTCGCCCGTGCGGCGGTCCTTCAGCTCCACGACGCCCTCGGCGGTGCGGCGCCCCGCGACCAGGATCTTCGGCACGCCGATCAGCTCCGCGTCGGTGAACTTCACGCCCGGCGAGACGCCCGCGCGGTCGTCGACCAGCACCCGGACGCCCTTGGCGGCCAGCTGCTCGGAGACCTCCAGCGCCAGCTCCGTCTGCGCGGCCTTGCCGGCGGCGACCACGTGGACGTCCGCCGGGGCGACCTCGGCCGGCCAGCACAGGCCCTTGTCGTCGGCCGTCTGCTCCGCCAGCGCGGCCACCGCGCGGGTCACGCCGACGCCGTAGGAGCCCATGGTGACGCGGACGGGCTTGCCGTTCTGGCCGAGCACGTCCAGCTTCAGCGCGTCGGTGTACTTGCGGCCCAGCTGGAAGATGTGGCCGATCTCGATGGCGCGGTCCAGCTTGAGGCCGGTGCCGCAGTTCGGGCAGGGGTCGCCCTCCTGGACCACGACGACGTCCACGTACGCGTCGACCTCGAAGTCGCGGCCGGCGACGACGTTCTTCGCGTGGGTCTGGTCCTTGTTGGCGCCGGTGATCCACGAGGTGCCGGGCGCGACCCGCGGGTCGGCGATGTAGGTGACCTTCTCCAGGCCCTGCGGTCCGACGTAGCCGCGGACCAGGTCCTCGCGGCCGGTGAAGTCCTCGGCGGTGACCAGCTCGACCGCGGCCGGCGCGAAGTGCGCCTCGACCTTGCCGAGGTCGACCTCGCGGTCACCCGGAACGCCCACGGCGACGATCTCGCCGTCGACCTTGACCAGCAGGTTCTTCAGCGTGGTGGAGGCGGGCACGCCCAGCGAGGCGGCCAGCGTCTCGATGGTCGGGGTGTCGGGGGTGGGGATCTCCTCGAGGGCGGGCACGGCGGAGCCGTCGACCGGCTTCAGCTCGTAGGAGACCGCCTCGGTGTTGGCGGCGAAGTCGCAGTTCGGGCAGTCGGCGAAGGTGTCCTCGCCGGCCTCGGCCGGGGCCAGGAACTCCTCGGACTTCGAGCCGCCCATCGCTCCGGCCGTGGCGGCGCAGATGCGGTAGTCGAGGCCGAGCCGGGCGAAGATCTTCCGGTACGCCTCGCGGTGCAGGGCGTAGGACCGGGCCAGGCCCTCGTCCTCGGTGTCGAAGGAGTAGGAGTCCTTCATGCAGAACTCGCGGCCGCGCAGCACGCCGGCCCGGGGGCGGGCCTCGTCGCGGAACTTGTTCTGGATCTGGTAGAGGATGACCGGCAGGTCCTTGTAGGAGGACGCCTGGTCCTTCACCAGGAGGGTGAAGATCTCCTCGTGGGTGGGGCCGAGCAGGTAGTCGCCGCCCTTGCGGTCCTTGAGGCGGAACAGCTCCTGGCCGTACTCGTCCCAGCGGCCGGTGGCGTCGTAGGGCTCGCGCGGCAGCAGGGCGGGCAGCAGCACCTCCTGGCCGCCGATGGCGTCCATCTCCTCGCGGACGATCCGCTCGACGTTGGCCAGGACCTTCCTGCCGAGCGGCAGCCAGGACCAGACGCCGGCGGCGGTGCGGCGGACGTAGCCGGCGCGGACGAGCAGCTTGTGGCTGAGGACCTCGGCGTCGGCCGGGTCGTCGCGCAGGGTCTTCGCCATCAACCGGGACATGCGCTGGACCTGGGCCATGTTCTACAACTCCTGCTGCGTAAGGATGGTGGCCCCGAGGTTAGCCGGGCGGCCCGCGACGGCGGAAATCGGTTTGCCCCCCGACGGGCGTTCGGCCCCTTCCTCCCCGCCGCCGGGCGCCCCGGCCCGGTCCCCGTCAGCCCCGGGGCAGCGGGAGCGGCGCGCCCATCACGGCGTAGGGCACGGCGGCGCTGGGGAAGTGCACGCGGCGGGCCAGGTCGGTGTAGCCGAGGGTGCGGTAGAGGCGGCGGGCGGGACTCTCCTGGTCGATGGCGGAGAGGATCGAGCGGGGTTCGGCGGCGGTGTCGGTGATGGCGGTGATCAGCGCGCGGCCGATGCCCTGCTTCTGGTGGAGCGGGTGGACGTGCAGCTCGGTGATCACGAAGGAGTCGTCCAGCCAGTCGTCGTTGCCGAGGGCCCGCAGGTAGGGCTCGACCACGGTGGACCACCAGTGGGCGCGGTCGTTGGGCATGCCGTAGACGAAGCCGGCGAGCCGTCCGTCCGGCGTGGTGGCGCCGAGGGCGCGGGCGCCGGGCATGGTCATGTGGCGCTGGACGATCTGCCGGCGCACCATGATCTCGTCCTCGCCGAGCCCGAACGCCTCGGCCTGCACGGCGAGCGCCTCGTCGACCCGGGCCGACA
This sequence comes from Streptomyces fragilis, assembly GCF_003112515.1. Lineage (GTDB taxonomy): Bacteria > Actinomycetota > Actinomycetes > Streptomycetales > Streptomycetaceae > Streptomyces > Streptomyces fragilis. The sequence continues at coordinate 51,217 of NZ_BEVZ01000004.1, forward strand.
GATCCAGGGGGGCGACCATCACGGGGCCCGAGGGGGAGTTCGGCATGCCGGGAGGGTACCCGCTGACCGCCCGGTGGCATCCGCCGGATTCGGTCCGCCCGCCATCGGCCGGCGGGGGCGGCGAGGGCGCCCGGACCGGCCGGGGGTCAGAAGAGCACGCTCATGAAGGTGCCGGTCTCGCGGAAGCCGACGCGGCGGTAGGTCGCGCGGGCCGGGGCGTTGAAGTCGTTGACGTAGAGGCTGACCACCGGGGCCACGTCGCGCAGCGCGTACCGCAGGACGGCGGCCATGCCGGGCGCCGCGTGGCCCCTGCCCCGGTACTCGGGGGCGACCCAGACGCCCTGGATCTGGCAGGCCTGCGGGGTGGCGGCGCCGATCTCGGCCTTGAAGACGACCTTGCCCTCGTCGTCGACGTGCGCGAACGACCGCCCGGTGGCGACGAGTTCGGCGACCCGGGCCTGGTAGAGGAGCCCGCCGTCGCCGGCCAGCGGGGAGACGCCGACCTCCTCGGTGAACATGGCGACGCAGGCCGGGAGGATGGTCTCCATCTCGTCCTTGCGGATCCGCCGCACCTTCGGGTCGGGCGCCACGTCCTCGGGCATCCGGTCGGTGACCATCAGCGGCTGGCGGGCGCGGACGTCCCGGGCGGGGCCCCAGTGGGGTTCCAGCAGGCGCCAGAGCTCGGCGGTCGGCCCGGCCGGGCCGACGATGGACGAGCAGCGGCGCCCGGCGCGCCGGGCGCGGTCGGCGAAGGCCCGCACCGCGCGGGTGGTGGCGCAGATGGGGACCAGGTTGGCGCCCGCGTAGCAGAGCGAGGTGAGGATCCCGTCCTCGTACCAGCCCCACATCTCGCCGCCCAGACGCCAGGGGTCCAGCCCGGCGACCCGGACGCGCGCCGCCACGAAGGCGTTCGCGACCGGCTCGCGGTCGAGTACCGCGAGCGCCGCGTCCAGGTCGCCGGGTTCCAGAACCCTGGTGGTCGTCTGCGTCAACACGGGGAGGGCCTCGTCATACGATCTGCTGGTTTCCGCCACTGTACTGGTCGCCCGGCGGACGTGCCGCCGGGTCGGCGGGACCGCTGATCCCTCCCTGGTGCCCCCTGCCGGGGCGGTGAACCGGTCAGCCGGCGACCGAGACGGAGGGCTCGCCGGAGCCGACGCCGTCGGCCTCCATCTGCGCGGCCAGCTTCATGGCCTCCTCGATCAGGGTCTCCACGATCTTCGACTCGGGCACGGTCTTGATGACCTCGCCCTTGACGAAGATCTGGCCCTTGCCGTTGCCGGAGGCGACGCCCAGGTCGGCCTCGCGGGCCTCTCCGGGGCCGTTGACCACGCAGCCCATGACGGCCACCCGGAGCGGGACCTCCATGCCGGTGAGGCCGGCGGTGACCTCCTCGGCCAGCTTGTAGACGTCGACCTGGGCGCGTCCGCAGGACGGGCAGGAGACGATCTCCAGGGTGCGCTGGCGCAGGTTGAGCGACTCGAGGATCTTGATGCCGACCTTGACCTCCTCGACCGGGGGCGCCGACAGCGAGACGCGGATGGTGTCGCCGATGCCCTGGGAGAGCAGGGCGCCGAAGGCCACCGCGGACTTGATGGTGCCCTGGAAGGCCGGTCCGGCCTCGGTGACGCCGAGGTGCAGGGGGTAGTCGCACTGCTCGGCCAGCTGGCGGTAGGCCTCGATCATCACGACCGGGTCGTTGTGCTTGACCGAGATCTTGATGTCGCGGAAGTCGTGCTCCTCGAAGAGGGACGCCTCCCACAGCGCGGACTCGACCAGGGCCTCCGGCGTCGCCTTGCCGTACTTCTTCAGCAGGCGGTGATCGAGGGAGCCGGCGTTGACGCCGATGCGGATCGGCGTGCCGTGGTCCTTGGCGGCCTGCGCGATCTCCTTGACCTTGTCGTCGAACTGCTTGATGTTGCCCGGGTTGACCCGGACCGCCGCGCAGCCCGCCTCGATGGCGGCGAAGACGTACTTCGGCTGGAAGTGGATGTCCGCGATGACGGGGATCTGCGACTTGCGCGCGATCACCGGCAGCGCCTCGGCGTCGTCCTGGGTGGGGCAGGCCACGCGCACGATCTGGCAGCCGGAGGCCGTCAGCTCGGCGATCTGCTGCAGCGTGGCGCCGATGTCGGAGGTCCGGGTGGTGGTCATGGACTGCACCGAGACGGGAGCGTCACCGCCCACCGCCACCGTTCCGACCTGGATCTGCCGGCTCTTCCGGCGCTCGGCGACCTTGGTCGGAACGGACGGCATGCCGAGTGAAATCGCAGTCATCTGCTGTGCAACCCCATGGTGTGATCAAGCTCGAGGCAGTCGAACACGCGCGAAGCGGTCAACAGGCTCCAGGCCCCGGTTGGGCTCCGGGATCCGAGATTACGGCACCGCCCGCCCACCCGGCACGCCCGCTCCGAGCAAATGCGCACAACGGCGGATGCAGAGGAGCAATACGGGCGGCCGGGGGGCGCGGACGGCGGTCAGGAGATGCGGACCGGGTTCACCACGTCCGCGATGCCCACCAGCACGGTGAAGCAGACGAACAGGGCGGCCACCACGTACGCGGCCGGCATCAGCTTGGCCACGTCGAACGGGCCGGGGTCGGGCCGCCGGAAGATCCGGGCGATGCCGCGCCGCAGCGACTCCCAGAGCGCCCCCGCGATGTGCCCGCCGTCCAGCGGGAGCAGGGGCAGCATGTTGAAGAGGAACAGCGACAGGTTGAACCCGGCCACCACGAAGACGAAGCCCGCCACCTGCTGGCTTGCCGGGATGTCCAGGGTGACGATCTCGCCGCCGACCCGGGCCGCGCCGATCACGCCCATCGGCGAGTCGTCCTCGCGGGGTCCGTCGCCGAAGGCGGCGTCCCACAGCGCGGGGATCTTGGACGGGAGGGCGATCAGGCCGTCGACCGCGTCCTCGACCCGGTCGCCCATCCAGACGATCGAATCGCCGAAGTCCTGCCGGAACACGCCGCTGGCGGGGCTGAAGCCGAGGAACCCGGCGTTGACGAACTCGCCGCGCACGGGCATGCCGCGGTCGTCCTTCTTGGCCACCTTGTTGGTGGTGACGTCCGCCTGCAGCGTGATCCGCTCGCCCTTGCGGTCGACCACGATCGGGACGTCCTGCTCGCCCGCCCGGGTGCGGATGGCGTCGGAGAGGTCGTTCCACTCGGTGGTGTCCACGCCGCCCACCGAGAGGATCCTGTCGCCCGCCCGCAGGCCGGCGGCGGCCGCGGGGGACGGCGGGTCGCTCTTCTCGCAGGTGTCGCGCTTCTCGCTGACCGCGATCACGCACTTCTGCACCGAGCTGACCACGTTGGTCTCCTCGCGGATGCCGAAGCCCATGAGGTAGACGAAGAACAGCGCGACCGCCAGGACCAGGTTCATGAAGGGTCCGGCGAACATCACGATGACGCGCTTCCACGGCTTGCGCGTGTAGAACATCCGGGTCTCGTCGCCCGGCCGGATCTCCTCGTAGGCGGCCGAGCGGGCGTCCTCGATCATGCCGCGCCACGGCGAGGTGGAGCGGGCCTCGATACGGCCGTCCTGACCGGGCGGGAACATGCCGATCATGCGGATGTAGCCGCCGAGCGGGACGGCCTTGATGCCGTACTCGGTCTCGCCCTTCTTCCGCGACCAGATCGTCGGGCCGAACCCGACCATGTACTGCGGTACGCGGATGCCGAACAGCTTGGCCGTCGACAGGTGGCCCAGCTCGTGCCAGGCGATCGAGATCAGCAGGCCCACGAAGAAGATGACCATGCCGAGCCCGAACAACAAGATGGTGGTCATCCACGCGCCTCCGCGCTCGTCAGTTCCCGCGCCCGGGCCCGCGCCCAGGTCTCCGCCTCGAGGACGTCGGGCAGGGTCAGGGAAGTTCCCGCGCTCGGCGTGCCGTGCTCCTCGACCACCCGGACGACGGTATCCATGACGGCCGTGAACGGCAGCCGGCCGGCCAGGAACGCCTCGACGCACTCCTCGTTGGCCGCGTTGAACACGGCCGGGGCCGTCCCCCCGAGCTCGCCGACGTGCCGGGCGAGGTTCACCGAGGGGAAGGCGTCGTTGTCGAGGGGGAAGAACTCCCAGGCCGACGCCTTCGACCAGTCGAAGGCAGGGGCGGCGTCCGGGATGCGCTCGGGCCAGCCGAGGCCGATGGCGATCGGCCCGCCCATGTCCGGCGGGGTGGCCTGGGCCAGCGTCGAGCCGTCGGTGAACTCGACCATGGAGTGCACGTAGGACTGCGGGTGGACCACGACCTCGATGCGGTCGAAGGGGATGTCGTAGAGCAGGTGCGCCTCGATGACCTCCAGCCCCTTGTTCACCAGGGTGGCGGAGTTGACGGTGATCACCGGGCCCATGGCCCAGGTGGGGTGCGCCAGCGCGTCCTGGACCGTGACGTCCGCGAGCTCGGCCTTGGTGCGTCCGCGGAACGGCCCGCCGGAGGCGGTGACCACCAGCTTGCGGACGTCGGCGCGGGTGCCGGCGGCCAGCGCCTGGAAGAGCGCGGCGTGCTCGGAGTCGACCGGGATGATCTGGCCGGGCTTGGCGACGGCCTTCACCAGCGGGCCGCCCACGATCAGCGACTCCTTGTTGGCCAGCGCCAGCGTCCGGCCCGCCTCGAGGGCGGCCAGCGTGGGGGCCAGGCCGATCGAGCCGGTGATGCCGTTGAGCACCGTGTGGCACGGGGAGGCGGCGACCTCGGCGGCGGCGTCCGGGCCGGCGAGGACCTCGGGCAGCGGCTCGGCGCCGTAGCGCGCGGCCAGCGCCTCGCGCAGCTCGGCGGCCTTGTCGGCCCTGGCCACCGCCACCGTCCGCACCCGCAGCCGGTGCGCCTGCTCGGCGAGCAGGTCCACCCGTCCGCCGGCGGCGGACAGCGCGGTCACCCGGAAGCGGTCCGGGTTGCGGAGCACGAGGTCGATGGCCTGGGTGCCGATCGACCCGGTGGACCCGAGGATCACCACGTCCTTCGGTCCGTCGGACGGATCGAAGACCAGATGCGGGTCGGCGAGCGGGGCAGGGCTGTCAGTCATCCCCCCATTGTGGCCCCCGCCCGGCCGCCCCGGAGTCCGCCCTCGTGTGATTCGGGGCGGACTCCCGGGCGAAGGGGTCCCTACAGCGCGAGCCCGGTCATCACCAGGACGCGCTCGTAGGTGTAGTCGTCCATCGCGTAGCGCACGCCCTCGCGGCCCACGCCGGACTGCTTGGCGCCGCCGTACGGCATCTGGTCGGCACGGTAGGACGGCACGTCGCCGACGATCACGCCGCCGACCTCCAGGGCGCGGTGGGCGCGGAACGCGGTCCGCAGGTCGTGCGTGAAGACGCCGGCCTGGAGGCCGTACGGCGAGTCGTTGACCGCGGCGAAGGCCTCCTCCTCGCCCTCGGTCCGCTGCACGGTGAGCACCGGGCCGAAGACCTCCTCGCAGGAGAGGGTGACGCCCTCGGGCACGCCGGCCAGCACGGTCGGCGCGTAGGTGGCGCCGTCGCGGGTGCCGCCGGTGAGCAGCTCGGCGCCGGCCTTCACGGCCTCGTCGACCCATGCCTCGACGCGCCGGGCGGCGTCCTCGCTGACCAGCGGGCCGACGTCGGTGGCGTCGTCGGACGGGTCGCCGGTGACCTGGGCCTCGACCTTCTCGACGATCAGGGGGAGGAGGCGGTCGTACACGGCGGCGTCCGCGATCACGCGCTGCACCGAGATGCAGGACTGGCCGCCCTGGTAGTTGGAGAAGGTGGCGATCCGGGTGGCCGCCCAGTCGAGGTCCTGCTCGCTCGCCCAGTCCGCCAGGACCACGGCGGCGGCGTTGCCGCCGAGCTCCAGGGTGCAGTGCTTGCGCGGCACGCTGTCGCGGATGGACCAGCCGACCGGGCCGGAGCCGGTGAAGGAGATGACCGGCAGGCGCTCGTCCTGGACCAGCGCGGGCATCCGGTCGTTGGGCACGGTCAGCACGGACCAGGAGCCGGCCGGCAGGTCGGTCTCGGCCAGGATCTCGCCGAGGACCAGGGAGGAGATCGGGGTGGCCGGGGCGGGCTTGAGGATGATCGGCGCGCCGACCGCGATGGCCGGGGCCACCTTGTGGGCGCTCAGGTTGAGCGGGAAGTTGAACGGCGCGATGCCCAGCACCACGCCGCGCGGGACGCGGCGGGTCAGGGCGAGGCGGCCGGTGCCGCCCTGGTCGGTGTCCAGCCGCTGCGCCTCGCCGGCGTTCCAGCGGCGGGCCTCCTCGGCGGCGAGGCGGAACACGGAGATGGCACGGCCGACCTCGCCGCGGGCCCACTTGACCGGCTTGCCGTTCTCGGCGGAGATCAGCTGCGCGATCTCCTCGGTGCGCTCGGTGAGGCGGCGCGCCACGTGGTCGAGGGCGGCGGCGCGGACGTGCGCCGGGGTGGCGGCGAACTCGTCCCGCACGGCGTGGGCGGCGGCGACGGCCTCCTCCACCTGGGCCTCGGTGGGGACGCTGACGGTCCCGACGGTCCGGCCGTCGTACGGGTTGGTGACGTCGAACGTCTCGTCGCCGGTGGCCTCGCGGCCGGCGATCCAGAAGGCATGGGAGGTCATGCGTCCACGGTAGGCGGGCCCCGGGCCGTCCCGACCTGGCCACCGTGGAGCGGCCCGGTGCCCGTTTGCGCCGCAGCGGCGCACGCTCGACGCCGTCCGGTCCGCGCCCACCGCTCCGCGCGCGGGAGTCCTGCGGCGGGCCCGGGCGCACTACATTGAGGCCCGGTACATGTGACGTCACGCAGCGCACCTGGGGGCCCGATGGACACCGACGGCAAGCCGGACACCCACTTCGTCCACCCGCCACGCCCTCGCCACGCCCCTTCCGTCGAGGCCGCGCCGGCGGGCGCCGCGTTCCTGGACTGGCTGCGCACCCCGCGCCCGGAGGCGGCCCCCGGCATCTGGCGGTTCGGGCACCGGCCGCGGCCCGACGAGGAGCCGGAGGTGACCCCGGCCCGGCAGCTGGTGACCGGGGCGGTGATCTCGTTCCTGGTGGGGTGGCTGGTCTGGTCGCTGCTGTGGAACGGCTACCTGGGCGGCTGGTGGCTGCTGCCGCTGTGGGCGATGGTGCCCGAGTCCTGGGCCGAACCGCACTCGATCGCCGCGGTGGTCGTCGTCTACGCCTACTACGCGCTGGTCGGCGGCGTCATCCTGGTGGCGGTGGCCCGGCTGGGCCGCTGGGCGGAGCTGTGGCGGCGGTTCGGGCCGCCGGCCTGGCGCTCGCGCCGGCCCGCCGAGGCCGTCGCCCCCCGCTCCCCCGACGAGGACCCCGCGCGCTTCGCGGAGCTGCGGGCCGCCGGGTCGCCCGAGGCCCTGGCCGCCGCGGACCGGCTGGCGGCGGACGCGGCGGCCGGGCTGATGCGGGACATCGACCACGCCCGCCTCACCCGCGCCTGGCAGAGCGTGCGCGCCGGCCGGCTGCCGCTGACCGCCTTCGCCGACGCCGTGCTGAAGGACGGCGCCGCCGCCTGCCCCCACCCGTCCGGCGCCCGTGACCTGCCGGTGCGCACCGCCCGCCACGACCTGCTGACCGGGCAGGTGCGCCTGGGCGCCGCCGCCGACGACCCGCGCAACCCCTACGCCTACCGCGACGCCGGGGTGGCGCTGGCCCCCGACCTGCTGGCCACCTCGCTGGTGGCGGTGGGCCCGGCCGGGGCCGGCAAGACCTCCGCCCTGGTCCGCCCGCTGGCCGAGTCGCTCACGCTGCACGCCCTGGCCGGCCGCGCCGCGGTGGTGGTGGTCGGCGCCGACGGGGCCGGTCTGGGCGCCGTCGACGCCTACGACGTCGTCGTGCGGATCGGCGACCCGCACTCCCCGCACGACCTCGACCTGTACGGCGGGACCACCGATCCGGACGAGGCCGCGGCGGTGCTGGCCGAGGCGCTGGCCGGGGACGTCGCCGACCCGGAGGGCTCCGCCGAGGGCGGGCGGCGGCCGGCCACCGTCCTGGGCCAGCTGCTCGGGCCGTTCCGCGCCGTCCACGACCGGTTCCCGTCGGTGCCGGAGCTGCGGGCGCTGCTGGACGGCGACCCCGAGCCGCTGGCGGCGCTGCGCGAGGCGCTGGCGCGGGATCCGGCGCACGCCTCGCTGGTGCGCGAGCTCGACGCCAGACAGCGGCAGGCGGGGCGTCACGGCGACACGGCGCCGCTGCTCGCCGACCGGATCGCGCTGCTGGACCGCCCGGCCTTCGCGACCTTCTTCGACACCACGGGACGGACCCGCCCGTTCTCGCTGCGGGCGCTGGACCACCCGGTGCGGGTCCGTGTCGACCTGCCGCGCCACGGTCACGCGGAGGCCGCGCGGATCCTGGCGCGGCTGCTGCTCGCGCAGTTCGCGGCGAGCGTGGCGGTGCGGCGGGACCGGTCGCTGTTCGCCTGCCTGGTCCTCGACGAGGCGGCCGGGGTGGTCACGCCGGAGGCGGTGCGCGCGGTGCAGCGGCTGCGGTCGGTGAACGCCGGCGTGGTGCTGACGCTGCGCACGCTGGACGACGTGCCGCGGGCGCTGCGGGGGCCGCTGCTGGGGTCGGTGGGGTGCAGGGTGGCGCTGTCGGGGCTGACCCCGTGGGACGGTCAGGACTTCGCCGAGGTCTGGGGCAAGGAGTGGACCGAGGCGCGGGACGTCACCGACCGGCAGATCGTCGCCGAGACGCCGGCGGGCAAGGCGGTGCACGCGCTGCGGCGGGTGATCACCGGGCGGGCGCCGACGGCCCGGGCGGTGACCGTGCGGCAGGTGGAGCGTGAGCGGTGGTCGGCGTCCGACCTGGCCCACGGTGTGCCTCCGGGGCACGCGGTCGTCTCCCTGACGACCGCCGCGGGCGAGCACGCCCCGCCCCTGCTGACCGACCTGCGGGCCTGACGGCCAGGGGCCGCCCGGCTGTCAGGGGGACGGCGCCCGGCCCTGGAACCTCTCCAGGTCCGCGGCGCGCGTCTGGATCATGAGCACGGCGACCAGGGCCGCCAGTACCGCCATGATCGCGGCGGCGACGAACGCCGAGGTGATGCCGGCGGCGAGGGTCTGTTCCCGCAGCTCGGGCGGCAACGCGCCGGTCCGCCGGAACCGCAGCCGTTCCTCCGGCGTGGCACGGGCGAGGAACGAGCGGACGAGGTCCTCCGCCTTGTGGCGGCTGCTGGTGCTGAAGACGGTCACCAGGATGGACAGCCCGAGGGAGCCGCCGACCTGCTGGGTCACGTTCAGCACCCCGGACGCGGCGCCGGACTCCTTCTCGGCCACGTTGGAGACGGCCATCAGCGTGAGGGAGACGAACTCGAAGCCCATGCCGAAGCCGAACACGAGCATCGGTCCGAGGATGCCGCCGGCGTAGCTGCTGGTGACCTCCAGGCGCGACAGCCACCCCAGGCCGGCCGCGGCGAGGACGGCTCCGGACACCATCACGATCTTGGGTCCGGTCCTCGGCAGCAGCTGGGAGGCCACCGCCGCGCTGACGGCGATGACGGCGCTCACCGGCAGGAAGGCCAGGCCCGCCTCGAGCGGGCTGAAGCCCATGACGTCCTGCACGAAGAGGGTCAGGAAGAAGAAAATGCCGAACATCGCCGCCGCGAGACAGAGCATGATCGCGTAGGTGCCGGACCGGTTGCGGTCGCGGAACAGCGCCAGCGGCGTGATCGGCTGCCGTGAGGTGCGTTCGACGAGGACGAAGGCGCCCAGCAGGACGACCGCGACGGCGAAGGCGCCGACGGTGAGGGGGTCGGACCAGCTCTTGTCCCCGGCCCGGATGAACCCGTACACCAGCGCGACCATGCCGAGCGTGGAGGTGCAGGCGCCGAGCACGTCGAACCGTCCCGGCCGGCGCTGCGACTCCTGGATGTAGCGGGCGGTGGCGAGGACGATGAGCAGGCCGATCGGGACGTTGACGAAGAAGATCCAGCGCCAGGTCAGCCATTCGACGAGCACGCCGCCGGCCAGCAGCCCGATCGCGCCGCCTCCCGCGGACACCCCCGCGAACACGGCGAACGCCCGGTTGCGCTCCCGTCCCTCCTCGAAGATGGTGGCGATCAGCGCCAGCGCGGTCGGCGAGGCGACGGCGCCGCCCAGGCCCTGCAGGGCGCGGGCGGCCAGCAGCTGCCAGGGCGCCTGCGAGACGCCGCACAGCAGCGAGGCGACGGTGAAGAGCGACACGCCGAACGCGAACATCCTCCGGCGGCCCAGGATGTCACCCGATCGGCCGCCCAGCAGGAGCAGCCCGCCGAAGGTGAGGGTGTAGGCGTTGATCACCCACGAGAGGTTCGCCGTGGTGAAGTCCAGTGCCGTCTGGATGTGCGGCAGGGCGATGTTGACGATGGTGATGTCCAGCACGACCATCAGCTGGAGCGAGGCGATCACCAGGAGCGCGACGAGCTTGCTGCCGCTCCCCGCAGCCGCCCCGTCGGCGTCCGGCCGGTGCCGTCGCAAGCTCGGTGACACTGTCAGCTCCCTCCGCCGCCAGCACCGGCCGCGGGCCGGTTCGCGCAGGTGGGCGGTCTTGTCGTCGCAGGACGAAGGCGGGCCCTCCTCGGGATCGACGGTACGGTCGGCCCCTCGCCCGGGCGACCGGTGCGGACCGTCCGGGGTACGCGGGGGCGCCACGGCCGGAGGGCGGAACGCGTCCGCCGTGGCCTGCCGGTGCGGCAGAATCACCGGTGGTTTCACTCCGGTCCGGCCAAGGACCACCACCTGTCAGGGACACCGATGCCGCCCACCCTCGCCTCGCTGCTGCACCACTCCGCGCTGCACCTGACCCTCCGGGCCGGTGAGGGCACCCCGCTGGACGTCCCCGTCCGCTGGGCGCACGTCAGCGAGCTGCCGGACCCCGTCCCCTACATGGAGGGCGGGGAGCTCCTGCTCACCACCGCGCTGAAGGTCGACGCCGAGGACCCGGCGGAGGCCGGCGGCTACGTGCGCCGCCTCGCCGCCGCGGGGGTCGTCGGCCTCGGCTTCGGGGTGGGCGTCAACTACGACGAGGTGCCCGAGGCGCTGGTGGAGGCCGCGGCCGAGCACGGTCTCCCGCTCCTGGAGGTGCCGCGCAGCACGCCCTTCCTGGCGATCAGCAAGGCCGTCTCCGCGGCCATCGCGGCGGACCAGTACCGCGCGGTGACCGCCGGCTTCGCCGCCCAGCGCGAGCTGACCCGGCGGGCCCTGAGCGACGGGCCCGAGGGGCTGCTGGCGGCGCTGGCCGCCCAGGTGGACGGCTGGGCCGCGCTGTACGACGCCGCCGGAGCGGTGGTCGCGGTGGCGCCCGACTGGGCGGAGCGGCGCGCCGCGCGCCTCACCCCGGACGTGCAGCGCCTGCGCGACCGCCAGTCGCCCGCCACCGCGGTGATCGCCGGGCAGCGGGACGAGGAGGGGGCCGAGCGGTCCGGGGCCGCCGCCGGCGGCGGGACGGCGCACCAGGAGCGGCCACGGGGCGGGGGCCGGGGCAGGGACCGGAGCGGGGCCGACGACACCGGCGAGGACCGGGTGGAGCTGCACACCCTCGGCTCCGGCCGCCGCCCCCGGTCCGCGCTCGCCGTCGGCACCGCGGCCCCGCTGGGCACCGCCGAGCGGTACGCCGTGCACTCGGCGATCGCGCTGCTCACCCTCACCACCGAGCGGTCCCGCTCGCTGCACGAGGCCGAGCAGCGCATCGGCGCCGCCGTGCTGCACATGCTGTTGTCCGGCGAGGCCGAGCACGCCCGGACGGTCGCGGGCGACCTGTACGGCGGGCTGCTGGACGCGCCGTTGCGCGTGGTGGTGGCGGAGTGCCGGGGCGAGGAGCTGGCCGGCGCGCTGGAGGCGGCCGCCGCCTGGGCGGGCGAGCCGGTGCTGGTGGTGCCGGAGGAGGAGCAGGGCCGTCTGGTGGTGCTGGCGGCGGACGGCGGTGCCGCGCTGGCCGCCTGCGCCGAACAGGCGGCGGCCCTGGAGGGCGCGGCGGAGCGCGGCGGGTCCACGGCGGCCATCGGCGTGTCCGCCCCGGCGGGGCCGACCAGTGTGGCCTCGGCGTACAAGCAGGCCGTCCAGGCGCTGGCGGTGGCCCGCCGGCGGGGGCGGGTCCTGGTCGAGCACGAGCACCTGGCGGCCGGCTCGGTGCTGCCGCTGCTCGCCGACGACGCCGTCCGCGCCTTCGCCGAGGGCCGGCTGCGGGCGCTGCGGGACCACGACGCCACCGGGCGCGGCGACCTGGTGGCCTCGCTGCGCGCCTGGCTGTCCCGGCACGGGCAGTGGGACGCGGCCGCGGCGGACCTCGGCGTCCACCGGCACACCCTGCGGTACCGGATGCGCCGCGTGGAGGAGATCCTGGGCAGCTCCCTCGACGACCCGGACGTCCGCATGGAGCTCTGGCTCGCCCTCAAGGCCACGGGCAACGGAAACAGCGCCGGGAACGGGAACGGCGACGGCACGGGGCCCTCCCGGGGAACCGGCCGCCGCCCCGCGGACACCGGGGACGCCTGACCCGGCCGGCCCGCACTGCGCCATCCCGGACAACGCGACGCGCCGAACGCTCCTGCGTGGAGCATGCTCGCCTCGCCCGCCTGGCCCTAGCCTGCGAACCAGGAGGGAAGTGTCCGCCCGGCGCGCGCCGGACGAGGACTCCCGCCCCGACCGTCCGCACGACCCCCAGGGAGCCCCCCATGTCCGCATCCGCGCTGCCGCAGGAGCGTCGCGTCGTCACCGCCGTCCCCGGCCCGAAGTCGATCGAGCTGCAGGCCCGCCGGGCCGCCGCGGTGGCCCAGGGCGTGGGCTCCACCCTGCCGGTCTTCGCCTCCCGCGCGGACGGCGGCGTCATCGAGGACGTCGACGGCAACCGCTTCATCGACTTCGGTTCCGGCATCGCCGTCACCACGGTCGGCGCCTCCGCCGAGGCCGTGGTCCGCCGGGCCTCCGCCCAGCTGGCCGACTTCACGCACACCTGCTTCATGGTCACGCCGTACGAGGGCTACGTCGCCGTCGCCGAGGCGCTGGCCGAGCTGACCCCGGGCGACCACGCCAAGAAGTCCGCGCTGTTCAACTCCGGCGCCGAGGCCGTGGAGAACGCGGTCAAGATCGCCCGCGCGTACACCAAGCGCCAGGCGGTCGTGGTCTTCGACCACGGCTACCACGGCCGCACCAACCTCACCATGGCGCTGACGGCGAAGAACATGCCGTACAAGCACGGCTTCGGCCCGTTCGCCCCCGAGGTGTACCGGGTGCCGGTGGCCTACGGCTACCGCTGGCCCACGGGCGCCGAGAACGCCGGTCCGGAGGCCGCCGCCCAGGCGATCGACCAGATCGTCAAGCAGGTCGGCGCCGAGAACGTGGCCGCGATCATCATCGAGCCGGTGCTCGGCGAGGGCGGCTTCATCGAGCCGGCCAAGGGCTTCCTGCCGGCGATCCGCGAGTTCGCCACCGAGAACGGCATCGTGTTCGTGGCGGACGAGATCCAGTCCGGCTTCTGCCGCACCGGCCAGTGGTTCGCCTGTGAGGACGAGGGCATCGTCCCGGACCTGATCACCACGGCCAAGGGCATCGCCGGCGGTCTGCCGCTGGCCGCGGTCACCGGCCGCGCGGAGATCATGGACGCCGCGCACGCGGGCGGCCTCGGCGGCACCTACGGCGGCAACCCGGTCGCCTGCGCCGCCGCGCTGGGCGCCATCGAGACCATGAAGGAGCTCGACCTCAACGCCCGTGCCCGGCAGATCGAGGAGCTCATGAAGGCCCGCCTCGCGGCGATGGCGGAGAAGTTCGACGCCATCGGCGACATCCGCGGCCGCGGCGGCATGATCGCCATCGAGCTGGTGAAGGACCGCACGACCAAGGAGCCCGACGCGCAGCTCGCCGCCGCCGTCGCCAAGGCCTGCCACAACGAGGGCGTGCTCGTCCTCACCTGCGGCACCTACGGCAACGTGCTCCGCTTCCTCCCGCCGCTGGTGATCGGCGACGAACTGCTGAACGAGGGACTGGACGTCCTGGAGCAGGCGTTCGGCGCCGTCTGACGTGGTCAGCGGGGTAAATGGGGCCCGGCCTTCCGTCCCGGGAGACCCTGTGAAGAACGTGTGCGAGGTGGATGGCGGGACGGGGCGGCGACTGTCCCGGCCTGCTGGTCTGCCGTAAGTTCGTCGCAGATGAGAGACACCCCGAACCCGCGGTCCGCCGCGGGGGTCCGGGCCGAGGTTTCCCCAGCCGCGGCCCGACGGTGCTTCGCGCACACCCGGAGACCTGACGCCTCCGGGTTCTCCTCACCGATCGGACGGCCGTCCGCCCCAAACCCCCCGGGGCGTACGGCACCCGATCCGGACCGTCACTTCACGGCGGTCCTCCGAAGGGCCGGCACACACCCCCCCTTGTGCCGGCCCTTCGGCATGTCCGGGCGCGTCCCGGCGCCCGCGTCGCGTCAGGCACCCTGGAGGGCGTGCCGATCACCTCTCCCCGTCCGCCCGCCCCTCCTCGTCCGCGCCCGTCGTCGCGGCGCGCACTGCCCTGGCTCCTGGGCCTGCTGTTCGCCGTGCTGACCTGGCAGGTCGCCGCGGAGGGTCCGCTGGCCCGGGCCGACGAGCGGCTGGGCCGGGCGCTGATCCACCGGGACGGGCTGTCGGCGTTCCTCGCCGATCTGGGCAACGCGGAGGTGGCCCTGCCGGTGCTGGCGGCCGCGGCGGGCTGGGCCGTGCTGCGGGGCCGCAGGGCCGGGCGGGCACGGTGGTGGACGCCGGCGGCCGTGGCGGCGGGGGCGGCGGTGGCCGTCCCGCTGGTGGTGGCGCCGCTGCAGGCGCTGATCGCCCGGCCGGGGCCGCCGCCGATGGCCCCGGAGACGGGTTTCTACCCTTCGGGCCACACGGCCACGGCGGTCGTCCTCCACGGCGTCGCGGCGCTGCTGCTCCTGCCCTGGCTGCGGCGGCGGGCGGCGCGGCTCGCGGTGGTCCTGCTGTGGGCGGCGCTGGTCGCGGGCACGGCGGTGGGGCTCGTGCGGCACGGCTACCACTGGCCGCTGGACGTCCTGGGCAGCCTGGCCGCCGGCGGCGCCGTCCTCACCGCGCGCACCGGCGGCTCCCCCGCCCCGTGGGACGCGCGGACCGCGCCGCCCGGGGACGTCAGGTGCCGTTGAGGCCGGCCACCGCCTCGTGCATGGCGATCTCCAGCAGCACGGGGTCGGTCAGCAGTCCCGTCCCGTCGGGCGGGACCACCCACCGCATGCGGCCCCCGGCCCGCCCCCACCTGCGTCCGGGGTGAGGCACCACCACCCAGGTGCCGCGCCCGGCCGCCCGCACCCCCGTGCCGAGCCACCGTCCGGCCGTGCCCGGCGGGACGAAGAAGCCGAGGCGGTACTCGTCGAACCCGGCCAGCACCGGCCCCACCCGGTCCAGGCACCGCCGCAGCACCGCCAGCGTGGCGTGGCCCAGTTCGCCCGGCAGTATCAGCACGTCCCAGGCCCTGCCGGCCGGCAGCAGGGCCACGCCGTCGGCCCGGTGCTCCCACTCGCCGCGGCACGCGGCCGGGTCCGGGGCGACCGACGCCAGCCACTCGACCGCCCGCCTCACCGCAGCCGTCCCGTTCATCCGCGGACCACCTCCTCGCTCCCGGCGGGCCGCCGTCCGGCCGCGCGCGCTGTCCCGTGGGAGAGAGGAGGTTGCGTCCCGGCCATTACGCGACTTCGGCACAGTCACCCGTTCGGGTGAGCAGCGGGAGGGGCCGTGGAGCGACGGGAGGGGCTGTCAGCTGTCGAAGCCGAGGCCCACCCGGTCCAGCGCCCGCAGCCACACGTTGCGCCTGCCGCCGTTGACGTCGGCCCGGGCCAGCGACCAGCGGGTGAGCGCGATGCCGGTCCAGGCGAACGGCTCGGGCGGGAACGGCAGCGGCTTGGAGCGCACCATCCGAAGCGCGGTCCGCTCGGTCTCCTCGCCGTCGAGCAGGTCCAGCACGACCTGCGCGCCGAACCGGGTGGCTCCCACGCCCAGCCCCGTGTAGCCGACCGAGTAGCCGACCCGCCCCCGGTGCGCGGTGCCGAAGAAGGGCGCGAACCGCGAGCAGGTGTCGATGGCGCCGCCCCAGGCGTGGGTGAACCGCACGCCCTCCAGCTGCGGGAAGCAGGTGAAGAACTGCTCGGCGAGCGCGGCGAAGGTCTCGGGCCGGTTGTCGTACTCGGCCCGCACCTGCCCGCCGTAGCGGTAGACGGCGTCGTAGCCGCCCCACAGGACGCGGTCGTCGGCGGTGAGGCGGAAGTAGTGGAACTGGTTGGCGAGGTCCGCCAGCCCCTGTCTGCCCCGCCACCCGACCGAGGCCATCAGGTCCTTCGGCAGCGGTTCGGTGACCAGGGCGTAGTCGTAGACCGGCACGGTGTACGGCCGCACCCGGCGCAGCAGGCTGGGGAAGACGTTGGTGGCCAGGGCCACCTTGCCCGCCCGGACCGATCCGTAGGGCGTGGGCACGTGCACCCCGGCGCCCTGCTGCCGCAGGGACAGTGCGGGGCTGTGCTCGTGGATCCTGACGCCCAGCCGCAGGCAGGCCCGCTTCAGCCCCCAGGCCAGTTTGGCCGGGTGGACCAGGGCGACGCCCCGGCGGTCGTACAGGCCGCCGAGGAAGGTCGGGGAGTCGACGTGGGCGCGCACGCCGTCCGCGTCGAGGAGTTCGACGTGGTCCGCGAGCCCGTGTTCCTCCATCGCCCGGTACAGCTCGCGCAGTTGGCCCCACTGGTGCGGTTCGGTGGCGAGGTCGATCTCCCCGGTGCGCTCGAACTCGCAGTCGATGCCGTACCGGGCGACGGTGTCCTCGATCGCGTCGAGGTTGCGGGCGCCCATGTCCTCCAGCGTGCGGATCTCCCCGGGCCACCGGGAGAGCCCGTTGGCGAGTCCGTGAGTGAGGGACGCGGCGCAGAAGCCGCCGTTGCGGCCGGAGGCGGCCCAGCCGATCTCCTTGCCCTCCAGCAGGAGCACGTCGCGGCCGGGGTCGCGTTCCTTGGCGAGCAGCGCCGTCCACAGGCCGCTGTACCCGCCGCCGACCACCAGCAGGTCGCAGGTGGCGGCGGCGGTGAGGGCGGGCTCGGGGTGGGGCCGGCCGGGGTCCTCCAGCCAGTAGGCGGCCGGCCGGGCCTCGGCGAGAGACTTGGTCCAACGGTTCATGGCTCCAGGGGCCATGAATCTCAACTCCCCACACGATGTGTCGGATTACGCCTGTTTACGGGTCATTTCCTGCATCCGCCGCCGGCCGTTGCCCACGGCCATGGAGACCACGACGACGAGCACGGCGACCAGGAACATGGCCGTGCCGACGACGTTGATCTGCACCGGCGTTCCGCGCTGCGCCGATCCCCAGACGTACATGGGGAAGGTCACCGTGGAACCGGCGGTGAAGTTGGTGATGATGAAGTCGTCGAAGGAGAGCGCGAAGGCGAGGAGCGCCCCGGCCGCGATGCCGGGCCAGGCGATGGGCAGGGTGACGCGCAGGAAGGTCTGCGCCGGACCGGCGTAGAGGTCCTGCGCGGCCTGCTCCAGGCGGGGGTCCATCGACATCACGCGCGCCTTGACGGCGGTGACGACGAAGCTGAGGCAGAAGGTGATGTGGGCGATCAGCACCGTCCAGAAGCCCAGCCGCGCGCCCGTGTTGAGGAACAGGGTGAGCAGCGAGGCGGCCATCACGACCTCGGGCATCGCCATCGGGAGGAAGATCAGCGAGTTGACCGCCCCGCGCCCGCGGAACCGGTGGCGGGCCAGGGCGAAGGCGATCAGGGTGCCCAGCACGGTGGCCGCCAGGGTGGCCCACAGGGCGAGCTGCAGGCTGAGCGCCAGCGAGCCGCAAAGGCCGGAGACCCCGCACGGATCGCTCCAGGCGTCGGTGGAGAACGCGTGCCAGGAGTAGTTGAAGCGGCCCACCGGGTCGTTGAACGAGAAGACGGTCACGACGACGTTGGGCAGCAGCAGGTAGGCGAGGGTCAGCAGGCCGAAGACGACGACCAGGCGCCGCCGGATCCAGGCGAGAAGGGCCATCACAGGAGTTCCTCCGTCCCGGAGCGGCGGATGTGGACGCTGACGGCCACCAGGATCACGGCCATCAGGACGAAGGACAGTGCCGCGGCCGTCGGGTAGTCCAGGACGCGCAGGAACTGCGTCTGGATGACGTTGCCGATCATGCGGGTGTCGGTGGATCCCAGCAGGTCGGCGTTGACGTAGTCCCCGCCCGCCGGGATGAAGGTGAGCAGCGTGCCGGCCACCACGCCCGGCATGGACAGCGGCAGGGTGACCTTGCGGAAGACGGTGGCGGGGCGGGCGTGGAGGTCTGCGGCGGCCTCGTGCAGGCGCGGGTCGATGCGCTCCAGCGAGGTGTACAGCGGCAGGACCATGAAGGGCAGGAAGTTGTAGGTCAGTCCGCAGACCACCGCCAGCGGTGTCGCCAGGACGCGGTCGCCCGCGGTCAGGCCGAGCCGGCTGGTCACGTCGAGGACGTGCAGGGTGTTCAGGGCGTCGACGACCACTCCCCCGTCGGCCAGGATCGTCTTCCAGGCCAGGGTGCGGATCAGGAAGCTGGTGAAGAACGGCGCGATCACCAGGATCATGACCAGGTTGCGCCACCGTCCGGCCCGGAAGGCGATCAGGTACGCCAGCGGGTAGCCCAGGAGCAGGCACAGCACGGTGGCCGTGCCCGCGTAGAGGACCGAGCGCAGGAACTGCGGCCAGTACTCGGCGACCGCGTCGGCGTAGGTGGCGAAGTGCCAGGTCACCTCGTAGCCGGCCTCCAGCGACCCGGTCTGCACCGAGGTGGACGCCTGGTGGACCATCGGCAGGGCGAAGAACACCAGCAGCCACAGCAGGCCGGGCAGGAGCAGCAGGTAGGGGAGGGCCCGGCCGCGGCGGCGCGGCGGCCGGGCGCCGGGGGCGGCGCCGCCCGGAGCGGGGGGCGAGGCGGCCCCGGTGAGGGTGGGGGAGGTCATCCGGCGTCCTCCTTCACGGGGGTCCCGGCGACCGTGCCGGACACGTCCGCCGTGCCGAGCGTCTCGGTGCCGGCGTCGATGTCCTGGGCGGCGTCCAGGGCGAAGGTGTGGGCGCGGCTCCAGTGCAGGACCACCTCGGCGCCGGGCGCCAGGCGGGGGTCGCGGTCGACGTTCTGCGCGTAGACCGCGAGGCCGAGGCCGGCGGGGCTGTTCACCAGGTACTGGGTGGAGACGCCGAGGAAGCTCGCCTCGGTGACGACCCCGGTGACCCGGTTGCGGCCGTCGGGTATCCGGTCGGTCTCGTCGGCGTGGGTGAGCGCCGCCTTCTCGGGGCGCACGCCCACCAGCAGCCGCGTTCCGGCGGCCGCGGGGACGGGGCAGCGCTCGGCGGGCACGCCCAGGGTGTCGCCGCCCGCGCGGACCAGGATCTCGTCCGTGGCCGCGGAGACGACCTCGGCCTCGATCAGGTTGGAGGTGCCGAGGAAGTTGGCGACGAAGGTGGTGGCCGGGTTCTCGTAGAGGTCGGCGGGGGCGCCGAGCTGCTCGACGCGGCCGGCGTTCATCACGGCGACGGTGTCGGCCATCGCCATGGCCTCTTCCTGGTCGTGCGTGACGTGGATGAAGGTGATGCCGACCTCGGTCTGGATGCGCTTGAGCTCCAGCTGCATCCGCCGTCGCAGCTTGAGGTCGAGGGCGCCGAGCGGCTCGTCGAGCAGCAGCACCCTGGGGTGGTTGATCAGGGCGCGGGCCACCGCGACGCGCTGCTGCTGGCCGCCGGAGAGCTGGTGCGGCTTGCGGCGGGCGTGCTCGCCGAGCTGCACCAGGTCGAGCATCTCCCCCACCTGCCGCTTCACCGACCGGACGCCGCGGCGGCGCAGGCCGAAGGCGACGTTCTCGAAGACGTCGAGGTGCGGGAAGAGGGCGTAGGACTGGAAGACGGTGTTGACCGGCCGCTTGTACGCGGGCAGCCGGGTGACGTCCTGGTCACCGAGGTGGACGGTGCCGGTGCTGGGCTCCTCCAGGCCGGCGATCATCCTGAGGGTGGTGGTCTTGCCGCAGCCGGAGGCGCCGAGGAGGGCGAAGAAGGAGCCCTCGGGGACGGTCAGGTCGAGCGGGTGGACGGCGGTGAAGTCGCCGTAGACGCGGCTGATGCCGCTGAGGCGGACGTCGCCGCCGGAAGGGGTGCCGGTCATCTCGGTCATGCCTCTCACGCGCCCGTCAGCTTCGCGAACTTGGCCTCGTAGGCCGTCTCTTCCTCGTCGGTCAGGGAGCGGAACTCCCGCGACTTCTCGGCCATGGCCCGGTCGGGGAGGATCAGCGGGTTCGCGGCGGCGTCGGCGTCGATCCTGGCGAGCTCGTCCTTGACGCCGTCGACCGGGCAGACGTAGTTGATGTACGCGGCGAGCCGCGCCGCCATGGCCGGCTGGTAGAAGTGGTCGATCAGCCGCTCGGCGTTGGTCTTGTGACGGGCCCCGGCCGGCACCAGCAGGTTGTCGGTGGAGGTCAGGTAGCCGCTGTCCGGGACGACGAAGTCGATCTCGGGGCTGTCGGCCTTGAGCTGGACCACGTCGCCGGCCCAGGCGACGCAGGCGGCGAAGTCGCCGCTGGTGAGGTCGGCGGTGTAGTCGTTGCCGGTGAAGCGGCGGATCTGCCCCTTGTCGACGGCCTTCTGCAGGCGGGCCAGCGCCGCGTCGTAGTCGTCGTCGGTGAAGTCGCCCGGGTCCTTGCCCATGTCCAGCAGCGTCATGCCCATGGTGTCGCGCATCTCGGTGAGCAGACCGACCCGTCCCTTGAGCTTCGGGTGGTCCAGCAGGTCCGACACGGACCGCACCTCGACGCCGTCCAGTGCCTTCTTGTTGTAGGCGATGACGGTGGAGATGCCGGTCCACGGATACGAGTAGGCGCGCCCGGGGTCCCAGTCCGGGGAGCGGAACTGGGCGGAGAGGTTGGCGTACGCGGTCGGCAGGTGGGAGGGGTCGAGCTTCTGCGCCCAGCCGAGGCGGATCATGCGGGCGGCCAGCCAGTCGGTCACGCAGATCAGGTCGCGGCCGGTGTCCTGCCCGGCGGCCAGCTGCGGCTTGATCTTGGCGAAGAACTCGCCGTTGTCGTTGATGTCCTCGCTGTACCTGACCTCGACGCCGGTCCGCGCGGTGAACGCCTCCAGGGTGGGGTGGCGCTTCTCGCTCTCGTCGACGTCCATGTACTCGGTCCAGTTGGAGAAGCTGACCGTCCTCTCCTTCGCCGAGTGGTCGTCGGCGGCGGCCGCGCCCCGGGGGTTCCCGGCCGGTGGGATGCCGCACGCGCCCAGCGCGCCGGCACCCCCGGCCGCGAGCACGCCGCCCGCCGAGGCGCGCAGCAGGGAGCGGCGGCTGAGAACGGCCCTGCGGCGGGCCGGGGGGAGGCGGTCGGGCTCGTACTGCTCCATGCGCGAGGTGCCCTTTCGGGAATGCCCTTTCGGGAGGTGACGACGGGAGGCGGTCCGCCGCCGAGGGCGACGGCCCTGCGGCGTCCGGCTGCCCGGGGGCGGCGGCCGGAGGCGCCGCGACGGGGTCCGCGAGGACCGGCGGGGCCAGGCTGGGTGCCGATCCTGACAGAGCGGCTGGGCTCCAACAAGGGATTCCGTTGTTGCCATTTGATTAATCAACGGAATCTGTCGACCACGGGCGGGTCGTGCCGAAAACCCGGGGGCGCGCCGTCGGTGCCGCGTGCGACAGTGTCGGACATGCGAACGATCCAGGCGCGCAGTCGTGAGGACCTGGCCCGGCTGATGAGCTCGGGGGCCCGGGTCAGGTTCCTGCACTTCTGGGGCCACCGGCCGCGGAGCGACGGCAGCGTGGGCGCCGGCTGCCTGAGCCAGTGGTGGCCGTCCCCGTTCACCGTGGACGGCCGGCGCTACGCGACGGCCGAGCACTGGATGATGGCCGCCAAGGCCCGCCTGTTCGGCGACACGGAGGCCGAGAGCCGGATACTCGAGGCCGACGGCCCGGCCCAGGCAAAGAATATCGGACGATCGGTCCGGGATTTCGACGAGGCGGTGTGGGAGCGCGAACGCTTCGGCATCGTCGTCGAGGGCAGCGTGCACAAGTTCGCCGCGCACGACGATCTGCGGGCGTTCCTGCTGGGCACCGGGGACCGCGTCCTGGTGGAGTCCAGCCCGCTCGACCGCGTGTGGGGCACGGGCCTCGCTGCGACGGACGACGGCGCCTCGGACCCCGGCCGGTGGCGGGGGCTCAACCTGCTGGGGTTCGCCCTGATGGAGGCGCGGGAGCGGCTGGCCGCGCAGGGGGCGCCCTCCACGGGGCCTCTGTCCTGAGGGGGCGGGGCCGCGGCGGGCCTGACCCAGGGGGCCGGGTCTGCGGGGGCGGCACGCGCCCTGGCGGCGCGTGCCCGGGCGGCGCGTGCCCGGGCGGCGCGTGCCCGGGCGGCGCGTGCCCGGGCGGCGCGTGCCCGGGCGGCGCGTGCCCGGGCGGCGCGTGCCCCCGGCGTTGCGTGCCCCCGGCGTTGCGTGCCCTGGCGGTTCGGCTGGGGTGGCGGCCCGCACCCTGGGCGGTTCGGGCGGCGGCGGCGATGCGTGGTGCGGCCTGCCCTCCCGGCGGCCGCCCCCTGCTCCCCCCGCGCACCTGCGGCCGTGCGGGCCGTGCGCGGGCCGGTCGGTCTGCGGCCCCGGCCCATGGCCCCCGACACCACCCGGGACGCTCGGCCTACGATGTCGTGACCTGGAGGAAGGACCCCGCATGACCGACCAGCCCGCCGTCCGCCGCACCCTCGACGCCGGCGTCCCCCGCGACCTCCACGCCTTCGTCGCGGGTCTCCCCAAGGCCGAGCTGCACGTGCACCACGTCGGCTCCGCCTCCCCGCGGATCGTCGCGGAGCTGGCCGCGCGTCACCCGGACTCGAAGGTCCCCACGGACCCGGAGGCGCTGGCCGACTACTTCACGTTCACGGACTTCGCCCACTTCATCCAGGTGTACCTGTCGGTGGTCGACCTGGTCCGCACCCCGGAGGACGTCCGGCTGCTGACCTACGAGGTCGCCCGCGACATGGCCCGCCAGCAGGTGCGCTACGCCGAGCTGACCGTCACGCCGTACTCCTCGGTCCGCCGCGGCATGGACGACAAGGCGTTCATGGAGGCCATCGAGGACGCCCGCAGGTCCGCGGAGGCCGACTTCGGCACCGTGCTGCGCTGGTGTTTCGACATCCCGGGCGAGGCCGGCCTGGAGTCCGCGGAGGAGACCGCGCGGCTCGCCACCGACGACGCGATCCGCCCGGAAGGGCTGATCTCCTTCGGCCTCGGCGGCCCGGAGATCGGGGTGCCCCGGCCGCAGTTCAAGCCGTACTTCGACCGCGCCCGCGCGGCCGGGCTGCACTCCGTCCCGCACGCCGGCGAGACCACGGGGCCGCAGACAGTGTGGGACGCGCTGCGCGAGCTGGGCGCCGAGCGCATCGGCCACGGCACGAGCTCGGCACAGGACCCGCGCCTGCTGGAGCACCTCGCGGAGCACCGGATCGCGCTCGAGGTCTGCCCGACCTCCAACATCGCCACCCGCGCGGTGCGCACCCTGGACGAGCACCCGATAAGGGAGTTCGTGAAGGCCGGCGTGCTGGTCACGGTCAACTCCGACGACCCGCCGATGTTCGGCACCGACCTGAACAACGAGTACGCGGTCGCCGCCCGGCTGCTGGACCTCGACGAGCGGGGTCTGGCCGACCTGGCGAAGAACGCGGTGGAGGCGTCCTTCCTCGATGCGGCCGGCAAGGCCCGGATCGTCGCCGAGATCGACGCGTACACGGCGGCATGGCTCACCCCCTGACGGCGGTCGCCCATCGTGGCGACCCCTACCGCCACCGCGAGAACACCCTGCCCTCGCTGCGCTCCGCCGTCCTGCGGGGGGCGGACGCGGTGGAGGTGGACGTCCGTCTCACCCGCGACGGGGTGCCGGTGCTGCTGCACGACCGCACGCTGAAGCGGCTGTGGGGGCACGACCTCCCGGTGGCCTCGGTCGGCGCGGCGGACGTCCGGGACCTCACCGGCGGCGGCGTGCCCACGCTGGCCGGGGCGCTGGAGGCCACGGCGGGCCACCGGCTGCTGCTGGACCTGCCGCAGGACGCCGTGGGGACGCCGGACGCGGTGCGGCGCGTGCTGCGGACGGTGCGGGAGGGCGGGGCACAGGACCGCGTGTACTGGTCGGGTTCGGCGGCGACGCTGCTGGCGGTGCGGGCCGCCGACCCGGATGCCGAGCTCGCCCTGACCTGGACGACGGCCGCCCCGCCGCGCCCCGGGCTGCTGGCGGCGGTCCGTCCTCGGTGGCTCAACTACCGGTTCGGGCTGCTGTCCGGGGACCTGGTGAGGCGTGCGCACGCCGACGGTCACCTGGTCCAGGCGTGGACCGCGGACACCGGCCGCACCATGCGGCGGCTGATCGCGGCGGGTGTGGACGCGGTCACCACCAACCGGATCGACGTGCTGACACGGCTGCGCGACGCCGGGGACCGAGCTGCGGGCGACGCCCCCTAAGGGTGGTCCCCGGCTGGGCCCGGGGCGTCAAGTGCGCCTGCTGTGGGGGGTGTTAGGGGGTCGGCCCCCTCCTCGGCGATGATCCGCGCCGGGGGCCGGCGCCCGCAGGATGACCGTGCCGGAAAGGCGCCCCGTCGTCCCGAGGAGACCGCATGCCCCGCAGCACCGCCCGCTCCGCACGCACCGATCGCCGCACCGCCGGTCCCGCCGCGGGCACGTCGCGTACCGCACGCACCACCCGTGTCACCGCCGTCGCCGCCGCGCTGGCCCTGGGCCTGGGCGCGCTGGCGCTGCCGGCGGGGGTGGCGGCCGCCGCGCCGCACCCCGCGGCCTCCTGCGTCACCCTCGCACCGGGCCCCGACGCCAAGGCCCTGTGCGACGCGATCTCCGCCCTCCCGGACGACGAGGCCACCGCCGCCCAGGTCCGCGTCGGCGGCAACGGCGCCTGGCTCGGCACGGCCGGCGTCCGGGACCTGGACAGCGGGGCCCCGGCCCTGCGGCACGCCCGGTTCCGCGCCGGCTCGACCAGCAAGATCGTGACCGCCTCGATGGTGCTGCAGCTCGCCGCGGAAGGGCGCGTCGACCTCGACCGGCCGGTGCAGCGCTACCTGCCCGGGCTCTTCCCGCCCGCGTTCGCGCCGATGACCGTCCGGCAGCTGCTGAACCACACCAGCGGCCTGAAGCCGGGAGCTTCCTTCGGCGACACCACCGAGGAGATGTGGGAGCACCGCTTCGACACCCTGACCCCGCAGGAGGTGGTCGCGGGCTCGATCGCCGCGGGCCCCGGGACCACTCCGGGCACGGTGCAGCGCTACTCGAACATCCACTACGTCGTCCTCGGCCTGATGATCGAGGAGGTCACCGGCGACACCTTCGCCCACCAGGCCCGCGTGCGCGTCTTCCGTCCGCTGGGCATGCGGGACAGCTACTTCCCGGTGAACGGCGATCCGCGGATCCACGGACCGCACAACCGGGGCTACGAGCGGATCGGCGGCCGCCTCACGGACGTCACCGAGTGGAACATGACGGACCGTTTCGCGGCCGGCGACCTGATCTCCTCCACCGCCGACCTGGAGACCCTGCTGGTCTCCCTCTTCCGCGGCGAGCTCGTCCCCCGGCCCTACCTCGACCAGATGTTCGAGGTGCCGGAGGTCAAGGACCACGACACGGGCGAGGACGCGACCATCGGTCTGGGCCTGGAGCGCTTCGTGAACCCCGCCGGCCTGGAGATCTGGGGCAAGACGGGCTCCCGCCCCGGCTACCACACGGTGATCGCGGCCACCCGCGACCTGTCCCGCACCGTGGTCTACTCGGTCAACTCCACCGACGCCCGGGGCGACGGCAACGCCATCGCCCAGCGGTTCGCCTTCCCCGCCTTCAACCGCTGACCGCGACCGCCGAGGCCGCCGTCCCCGCCCCCGCGCCGGTTCCGGCACCCGCAGCGGTACCGGCGGTACCGGCGGCGCCGGCGGCGCCGGCGGCCTCGGCGGTCAGGGCCTCGAGCCGCTTGATCCGGCGGCGCAGGACGAGCAGCGGGATCATCCCGAAGACGCCGAAGGAGATGTCGATCAGCGTCCAGAAGAACGGGATGCCGCGGATCGGTCCGCAGATCAGCGCCAGCGGGACGATCCCCGCGCAGGCGATCATGCCGAACTCGATCACCCAGATGTTGCGCACCGGGTCCCGGTAGGGCCCCCAGAAGGCCACCGCGATCACCAGGTGGGCGAACGCCAGCCAGTCCGTCCCGTACAGCAGGAACGGGTACGCGGCGTCCGCCTCGTCCAGTCCGCGGCGCACCCGGGTGATCCACTCCATCAGCCCGTCGGGCGTCGGCAGCGCCTCCAGCACCTCCTGCGCCCAGCGCAGTTCGTGCACCAGGGGGAAGGCGGTGGCGCCGGACACCACCAGGCACACCACGAAGAACAGCAACCAGCACCGAATGCCCCGCAGCAGGGCGGCTCCGTCGTCCACACGGAGCAGCGTACGCCATCTTTGAACACGTTCAAATACGTTGTCCGCTGCTCGGTGCGGACCTCGGCGGCGGACTCCGGCGTGGGTGCGTGAACGGACGAACGGGGCCCCGGGCGGTCCGACCACCGCCCGGGGCCCCGTCGTCGTCACAGGGTGCGCCGCCGCCGTCAGCCCTCCAGCGAGGTCATCACGTGCTTGATGCGCGTGTAGTCCTCGAAGCCGTAGCCCGAGAGGTCCTTGCCGTAGCCGGACTTCTTGAACCCGCCGTGCGGCATCTCGGCGACCAGCGGGATGTGGGTGTTGATCCACACGCAGCCGAAGTCCATCGACCGGGACATCCGCATCGCGCGGGCGTGGTCGCGGGTCCACACCGAGGAGGCCAGGGCGTAGTCGACGCCGTTGGCGTACTCCAGGGCCTGGGCCTCGTCGGTGAAGGACTGGACGGTGATGACCGGGCCGAAGACCTCGTTCTGGATGATCTCGTCGTCCTGCCGGAGGCCGGAGACGACGGTCGGGGCGTAGAAGTAGCCCTTGTCGCCGACCCGGTGGCCGCCGGCCTCGACCTTGGCGTGCGCCGGGAGGCGGTCGATGAAGCCGGCCACCTGGGCAAGCTGGTTGGCGTTGTTCAGCGGCCCGTAGAGCACGTCCTCGTCGTCCGGCTGTCCGGTCTTCGTGGCGGCCGCCGTCTTGGCGAGGGCGGCGACGAACTCGTCGTGCACCGACTCGTGGACCAGCACGCGGGTGGCGGCGGTGCAGTCCTGGCCGGCGTTGAAGTAGCCGGCCTCGGCGATGGCGGAGACGGCCTTGTCGATGTCCACGTCCTCGAAGACCACGACCGGCGCCTTGCCGCCGAGCTCGAGGTGGACCCGCTTGAGGTCCTTGGCCGCGGAGCCCGCGACCTGCATGCCGGCGCGCACCGAGCCGGTGATGGAGGCCATCGCCGGGGTCCGGTGCTCGACCATCATGCGGCCGGTCTCGCGGTCGCCGCAGACGACGTTGAAGACGCCCTTGGGCAGGATGCCGCCGAGGATCTCGGCGAGCAGCACGGTCGACTCCGGCGTGGTGTCCGAGGGCTTGAGGACCACGGTGTTGCCCGCGGCGATCGCCGGGGCGAACTTCCAGACGGCCATCATCATCGGGTAGTTCCACGGCGCGACCTGCGCGCAGACGCCGACCGGCTCGCGGCGGACGATGGAGGTCAGGCCCTCCATGTACTCGCCGGCCGAACGGCCCTCGAGCATCCGGGCGGCACCCGCGAAGAAGCGGATCTGGTCCACCATCGGCGGGATCTCCTCGCTGCGGGTGAGCCCGGCCGGCTTGCCGGTGTTCCTCACCTCGGCCGCGATGAGTTCCTCGGCCCGCTCCTCCACCGCGTCGGCGATCTTCAGGAGGGCCTTCTGACGCTCGGCGGGCGTGGTGTCGCGCCAGGCCGGGAAGGCCGCGGCGGCCGCCGCCATGGCCCCGTCGACGTCGGACTGCGCGGACAGCGGGGCGGTGGCGTAGGGGTCGCCCGTCGTCGGGTCGATCACCTCGGTGGTGCGCCCGTCGGCGGCGTCCCGGAACTCACCGTCGATGTAGTTGCGCAGACGACGCAGTTCGGTGGTCACTGCCGGCCTCCTGATCGATGCGGGTGTCCCGCTCACGCGGAACGTCTCGTTGCTTGAGACGCCCACCCTAGTGCGGAACCGCGCGTTTCCGACACCCCCAACCGCGCCACATCTGCGAAATCCGCAATCAGAGGCTTTGTGAACGACGAATTTCATCGTTCTGCTCTTGTCCAACGATCGATACGTCGTGCAGAGTGACACCGTGGCCAGTCGAAACGCAGACCCGAGCGGCGGTACCCCCCAGCTGGATTCCGTCTCCCTCGCGATCATCGAGCAGCTCCAGGAGGACGGCCGGCGCCCCTACGGGGCGATCGGCAAGGCGGTCGGCCTGTCCGAGGCGGCGGTGCGCCAGCGGGTGCAGAAGCTGCTGGACCAGGGCGTGATGCAGATCGTCGCGGTGACCGACCCGCTCACCGTGGGCTTCCGCAGGCAGGCCATGGTCGGCGTCCACGTCGAGGGCGACGTGGAGGCGGTGGCCGACGCGATCGCCGCCATGGACGAGGCGGAGTACGTGGTGATGACGGCGGGGCGGTTCGACCTGATCGTGGAGGTCGTCTGCGAGGACGACGAGCACATGCTGGAAGTGATCAACCGGCGTGTTCGCGCCGTTCCCGGAGTGCGCTCCACCGAGAGTTTCGTCTATCTCAAGCTCAAGAAGCAGACCTACATGTGGGGAACGCGATAGCCGTGCAGAGCCCATCTCCCAGCAGCCCCGGCAGTCCCAGCGGCGCCAGCAGTCCCAGCGGCCCCGGCGTCCCCGACGGCCCCGGCAGCCCCGGCAGCCCCGGCGGCAAGGACCGCGGCAGGGCCGCCTACGACCACCTGTGGATGCACTTCACCCGCATGTCGTCGTACGAGAACGCCCCCGTCCCGACGATCGTGCGGGGGGAAGGCGTCCACATCTTCGACGACACGGGCAAGCGGTACCTGGACGGCCTGGCCGGCCTCTTCGTGGTCCAGGCGGGCCACGGCCGGGCGCAGCTCGCCGAGACGGCCGCCGCGCAGGCGCGTGAGCTGGCGTTCTTCCCCGTGTGGTCCTACGCCCACCCCAAGGCCGTCGACCTGGCCGAGCGGCTCGCGCACCATGCCCCGGGGGACCTGAACAAGGTCTTCTTCACCACCGGCGGCGGCGAGGCGGTGGAGACCGCCTGGAAGCTGGCCAAGCAGTACTTCAAGCTGACCGGCAAGCCCACCAAGCACAAGGTCATCTCCCGCGCCACGGCCTACCACGGCACCCCCCAGGGCGCCCTCTCCATCACCGGGCTGCCGGCCCTGAAGGCCCCGTTCGAGCCGCTGGTGCCGGGCGCGCACAAGGTGCCCAACACCAACATCTACCGGGCCCCGCTCCACGGCGACGACCCGGAGGCGTTCGGCCGCTGGGCCGCCGACCAGATCGAGCAGCAGATCCTCTTCGAGGGCCCCGACACGGTCGCCGCGGTCTTCCTCGAGCCGGTGCAGAACGCCGGCGGCTGCTTCCCGCCGCCGCCCGGGTACTTCCAGCGGGTCCGGGAGATCTGCGACACCTACGACGTGCTGCTCGTCTCCGACGAGGTCATCTGCGCGTTCGGCCGCCTGGGCACCATGTTCGGCTGCGAGAAGTTCGGCTACCGGCCGGACATGATCACCTGCGCCAAGGGGATGACCTCGGGCTACTCGCCGATAGGGGCCTGCATCGTCTCGGACCGCGTCGCCGAGCCGTTCTACCAGGGGGGCAACGTCTTCCTGCACGGCTACACCTTCGGCGGCCACCCGGTCTCCGCGGCCGTCGCGATGGCCAACCTCGACATCTTCGAGCAGGAGAAGCTCAACGAGCACGTGCTGGCCAACGAGAGCGCCTTCCTGGGCACCCTGCGGAAGCTGTGCGACCTGCCGATCGTGGGCGACGTGCGGGGCAACGGCTTCTTCTACGGCATCGAGCTGGTCAAGGACCGGGACACCAAGGAGACCTTCGACGCGGAGGAGACCGAGCGGGTGCTCTACGGGTTCGTCTCGAAGAAGCTCTTCGAGAACGGCCTGTACTGCCGGGCCGACGACCGCGGCGACCCGGTGATCCAGCTGGCCCCGCCGCTGATCTCCGACCAGGGAACCTTCGACGAGATCGAGCAGATCCTCCGCGCCACCCTCACGGAGGCGTGGACCAAGCTCTGACCCCGTCGCACCGGTCGGACAGGCCGAACAGATCGGACAGGTCGGACCGATGAGCTGACCGTGCGACAAGTGGGACGGCGTGCGGGGCCGGACGGGTGAGACACGAGCCCCGAGGGCCCCGGCCTCGCACGGCCGCCGCCCGGTTCTACCTAGCGTGCCCAGTGACCGATCGGGGCTGCCTTCGTTCCCCCGTACGGGGGACACGCAGCCATCGCACGCGATCTGAACCGAGGTGACGCCCGTGGAGGCCCCGCCGGACAACGACGTGCTCTGGGCCAGAGCCCTGCACTTCACGCATCGCGACCGCACGCCCGGGCTGAACGGCGTATCGCTGGGCGTCCGGGACGGCGAGATCCTCGCCGTGGGCGGCCCGCGCGGCAGCGGCAAGACCACGCTGCTGCGCTGTCTGTCGGGCATGCTGTCGCCCACCAAGGGGGAGGTCTGGTTCAACAGCACCCCCGTGCACACCATGGGCCCGCTGAGCCGTGAACGGCTGCGCCGGGAGCGGTTCGCCTGGATCGACCCGGAGCCCGGACTCGTCCCGGAGCTGACCGTCTGGGAGAACGCCGCCCTCCCCCTGATGCTGCGCGGCATGGGCCGCCGCAAGGCCAGGGAGCGCGCCGTCGACTGGCTGGAGCGTCTGGACGTCGGGGCGTTCGCCCGGAAGACCCCGCTGCAGCTCAACCAGGCGCAGCGCCAGCGGGTGGCGATCGCCCGCGCCCTCGCCCCCTCCCCCACCGTGCTGTTCGCCGACGAGCCGACCGCGCCGTTGCACCGCGCCGACCGGGTGCACGTCCTGCGCACCCTGATGACCGCGGCGCGTTCGCACGACATCACCGTCGTGCTGGCCACCGGCGACCTCGAAGCCGCCGCCCTGGCCGACCGCGTCGTCCACCTCCTCGACGGACGCCGTGTCAGCAACGCGCAGCTGCCCCCGGCTGCCGGCACGGAGGGGCGCGCCTCGTGCTCGCTCTCCGTCTAGGCCGCCGTTCCGGCGCCGCCGTCCAGCTCCGCCGGCTGATGGTCGTGGCGGCGTCCGGCGGTACCGGGTTCCTGCTGCTGTCCGCCCTCGCCCACGCCTTGGCCCATCCCGAGGCCCCGGGCGACGCCTCGGTCCGGCTGGCCTGGTGCGCCGCCCCGCTGGCCGCCACCGTGTACCTCGCGGTGGCGGTGGCCCGCACCGACCCGGGGACCCGGCCGCGACCGGGGCTGTCGGCCATCGGCCTGGGGCCGGGCCGTCTGATGGCCGTCTCCGCGGTGACGACGGCGCTGAGCTGCCTGCTCGGCTCGGCGCTGGGGCTGCTGTTCTTCCTGCACCTGCGCGGCGACCTCACCGGCATGCCGTTCGACGGCGGGGCGGCCGCCCTCCTGTCGGCCGGTCCGCCGCTCCCGCTGCCGGCCACGCTCACGCTGCTCGCCCTGGTCCCGCTGATCGCCTCCGTCGCGACCGTCCTGGCGCTGCGTCCGCGGGAGGCCGGCGGCCTGCGCGGCGCGGCCCGCCGCCGGACGGCCGGCGCCCGGCGCCGCGATCCGGGGGCGTCCCCGGGCTCCCCCGGGTCCCCGCCCGCCCCGGCACCGGCCTCCTCGCCGTCCCCCGCGTCGGTGCTCGACGGGGAGGCCGCGGCCACCGGCGGGGTCGCCGCGGTGGCCGTGGCCGACGAGGACCCGGACGACGACGGGCCCGCTCCGGTGCGCGTGGCCGGTGTGCAGGCTCCGCTCACCGCCGCTCCCGACGGGCTGCCGTGGGGTGTGGCGATCCTGGTGGCGGGCCTCGGCGTCGCCACCTACGCCAACCGCACCGGCGTCGCCCTCTCCGCCGACCTGTCGACGGTGCCCGGAGGCCTGCTGGCCGGGTGGGCGCTGGCCGCGCTGGGCCTGGCACTGATCGGCCCCGGCCTCACCCACCTGTGCGGACGGCTGCTGCAGGCCGCCCGCCCGGGCGCGGTCCGGCTCCTCGCGGGGCGGGTGCTGATGGCCGAGGCCTCCCGGATCGGACGTCCGCTGGGCGTGGTCGCGGCGGTCGCCGCGCTGGCCTACGCCCTGATCCTGCGCTACGGCCTCGGCGGTCCGGTCCTCGGCCCGCTGGGAGTGCTGGGCGCGGTGCTGGTGGCGGGCTGCACGGCGGCGACCCTCGCCGCGGCCGCGATCGAGGTCCGTCAGCTCCGGGCGGACACCATGCTGGCCCTGCTGCGCGTGGGCGCCCCCGCCACCACGCTGCGCGCCTGTGCCGCCCTGCGCGCGGGCGTCCTGCTCGCCGTCTACGGTCCGCTCACCGTGGCGGTGGCCGAACTGGCCTCGCTCACGCCGGGGAGCTGACCGGGACCGACCCGGACCGGTCCGCCGGGAAGTGATCCGGAAGAAGTCCGGAAGGGCGCCGAACTCGCGATGAGTCCGGCGCCCTCGCGCGGTCTCCCCTACAACCGCACAACGTGTCGAGGAAGGCGTTCCATGTACCAGCAGATGATCTTCGTGAACCTGCCCGTCAGTGACATCGAGGCATCGAAGACGTTCTTCTCCGGGCTCGGCTACTCCATCAACCCGCAGTTCTCCGACGAGACGACCGCGTCGGTGGTCGTCGCCGACAGCATCATCGTGATGCTGCTCGCGCACGAGAAGTACCAGCAGTTCACCGACAAGGAGATCGCCGACGCCAGGAAGACCAGCGAGGTGCTGGTCGCCCTGAGCGCGGAGAGCCGCGAGAAGGTCGACGAGCTGGTCGAGCGGGCGCTCTCGCTGGGCGCCACCGAGCCGCGCGCCCCGCAGGACCTGGGCTTCATGTACGGCCGGGCCTTCGACGACCTGGACGGTCACACCTTCGAGGTCGTCTGGATGGACCCGGCGGCCATCGACGGCTGACCCGGCCGGGCGTGCGCCGGGCCGCGCTCGGCCCGGTCCGGTCCCTTCCGTCCCGCGCGGCGCCGGCGCGGACCGGTCAGCCCCACTTGGTGCGGGCCAGCCAGAAGTCCAGCAGCGCGCGGTCGCCGAGCACCTCGAGCGACCCCGCGTCGGGCCTCGTCCTCCGCTGGAAGGCCAGCATCACCTCGGTCAGCGGTCCGCGCAGCGCCACGTCGGCCCTGCCGTGCCGCCGGCTCCACCTGACGCCCTCGTCGGCGAGCTCGACCAGCCACTCGGCGTCGAGCCCGGCGGGGGCGTCGGTGGCGTGCAGGTGGAGGGTGCGTCCGCCGAGGCGCAGGTCGGCGCCGGCCTGGTCGTCCGGGTCGCGCTGGGCGAACCGGACGATCCGCAGCCACTCCTCGATCGTGTCGGCGGCCATCTCGGGCGCCACCTCGTACGGCTGCCCGGCGGCGAGGGCGGCGTCGGCCCGGTGGACGGCCAGCTCGTTGCTCATCCGGCGGGCCCAGAAGCCGGCGGTCCGCTCCTCGAACCAGGACCAGACCGGTGTGTCCGGGGCCGCGCCGGACAGCGCCTCGACCAGCAGCCGCCCGGACTCCTCCAGCCACGCGTCCAGAGCTGCCGCGTCGCCGCGTGCCCCGGGGCCGCCGAAGAGCAGCACCTCCTCCTCGGGCAGCTCCGCGGTGGCCCTCCGCGCGACCAGCAGCGCGGCCCACCGCAACGCCCCGCCGATGTGCCGGACCAGGTCCTCCAGCGTCCAGTCCGGGCAGGTCGGCACCCCGGCGGCCAGGTCGGCGCCGGAGGTCACCACCGCCCTCAACTGCCGGACCTGACGGCTGACGTTCGCGATGTGGTCCTCGTGGGAGAGAGTGATCATCCCCGCACCCTAGGGTCCGTGGTTCAGCCGAGCACCACGGTTTCTCGGGTGTCGAAGGAGACCGAGACCCTGTCCCCCTGCCCGGGGGCGTCCCGCAGCGGGCACAGCGCCTCCAGTTCGGGCGCGTCCCCGTCCCGGCGCAGCCGTAGCGCGACCTGCGCGCCCTGGAAGGTGCGGGCGGTCACCGTGTACCCGGGCTCCGCCCCGGCCGCCGTCACCCGCACGCCCGACGGCCGCACCAGCAGCGTCCGTTCGCCCTGCGCGGAGCCCTCCGGTACGGGCACCCGGCCCCAGGGCGTCTCGGCCACCGTTCCGCGGACGCTCGCCCCGGTGACGTTCTCGAAGCCGAGGAAGCGGGCGACGAAGGCGTCCGCGGGCCGCTGCCAGACCTCCAGCGGCGTGCCGGACTGGGCGATCCGCCCGTCCCGCATCACCACCACCCGGTCGGCGAGTGCGAAGGCCTCGCCCTGGTCGTGCGTGACCGCCAGCACGGTCGTGCCCAACCGGCCGAAGAGTTCCCGCAGTTCGACCACCAGCCGCTCGCGCAGGGTGCGGTCGAGCTGGCCCAGCGGCTCGTCGAGCATCAGCAGCCGGGGGCTGGGGGCCAGCGCGCGGGCGAGGGCGACGCGCTGCTGTTCGCCGCCGGACAGCGTGCCGACGGCGCGCCCGCCTGCCCCGGGGAGTCCGACCAGCTCGAGCAACTCCCGCACCCGCGCTGCCTGTTCCTCACGTCCGGCACCGCGCATGCGCAGTCCGAAGGCGACGTTGCCCGCCACGTCGCGCTGCGGGAAGAGCTGGTGGTCCTGGAACATCAGGCCCACGCCCCGCCGGTGCGCGGGCACCCGCACCTGGTCGTGTCCGTCCAGCAGCACCCGCCCGGCGTCCACCTGCTGCAGGCCCGCCACGGCCCGCAGCAGCGTCGACTTGCCGCTGCCGCTGGGGCCGAGCACACAGACGATCTCGTGCTCGGCGACCGCCAGGTCCACCGCGTCCAGGGCGGCGTGTCCGCCGAACCGGACCGTCGTGCCCTCCAGGCTGAGCAGCATCGTCAGAACTCTCCCGTCCGGTCGCCCCGCAGCCGCTCCAGCATCAGCAGGGCCGCCGCGCACACCACCATCAAGATCACCGAAAGGGCCATGGCCTGGCCGTAGTTGAGGTCACCCGGCCGCCCGACGAGCTTGGCGACGGCGACCGGCAGGGTCGGGTTGTCGGGCCGGGCGATGAACACCGTCGCCCCGAACTCGCCGAGGGACACGGCGAAGGCGAACCCCGCGGCGATCAGCAGCGCCCGGCGCACCATGGGCAGGTCCACCTCGCGCCACACCCGCCAGGGCGAGGCGCCGAGGACCGCGGCGGCCTCCCGCAGGCGGTGGTCGACGGCGCGCAGCACCGGCAGCATGGTCCGCACCACGAACGGCACGCCGACCAGCGCCTGCGCCAGCGGGACCAGGATCCAGGTGGAGCGCAGGTCCAGCGGGGGTTCGTCCAGGGCGATCAGGAAGCCGAAGCCCACGGTCACCGCGGAGACGCCCAGCGGCAGCATCAGCAGCGCGTCGAACCCGCGCACCCACCGGCCGGCGTCCCGCCGGGCGAGGGCCGCGGCGGCGAGTCCGCCGATCACCACCGCGATCGCCGTGGCGGCCACCGCGTACTCGAGCGAGTTCCCCACCGCCTCGATCGGCGGGACGAGGAACGCGCCGCCGTCCGCCTCGGTGAGCTGCCGGTAGTAGCCGAGCCCGGCCGCGAAGGACCGCTGCACCAGCACCGCCGGCGGCAGCACGATCAGCACCGCGGTCACCAGCAGCACCCCGGCGAGCAGCAGCCGCTGACCGGCGCCGCGCGGCGGGCGCGCGGTCGTGGCGGGGTCGACCAGCCGCAGGGTGGCCTCCCGTCGCCGCACCGTCCAGGCGTGCACGGCGAGGACCGCGCCCACCGCGGCGAACTGCACCAGGCTGAGCACGGCGGCCGTGGACAGGTCGAGCAGGGCCGCGGTCCTGCGGTAGATCTCCGTCTCCAGCGTGGCGACCCCGGGGCCGCCGAGGACCTGCACGATGCCGAAGGAGGTGAAGGTGAACAGGAAGATCATCAGTGCCGCCGCGGCGACGGCCGGACCCAGCGCCGGCAAGGTCACCGTCCGCCAGGCCGCGACCCGTGAGGCCCCCAGCATCCGGGCGGCCTCCTCCTGCCCCGGGTCCAGCTGCGCCCACAGTCCGCCGACCGTGCGCACCACCACCGCGAAGTTCACGAACACGTGCGCGAGCAGGATGGCCCACACCGTGCCGTCCAGCCGGACGCCCCACCAGGTGTCGAAGAGCCCGCCGCGTCCGACGACCGCCAGGAAGGCGGTGCCGGCCACCACGGTCGGCAGCACGAACGGCACGGTGACGACCGCCCGCAGCAGCTCCCGTCCGGGGAACCGCAGCCGGGCGAAGACGTAGGCGGCGGGCAGCGCCACCACCAGGGTGAGCGCCGTGGAGGCCAGGGCCTGCCAGAGCGTGAACCAGAGGACCTCGCGGACCTCCGGCCGTCCCAGCACGCCCGCGGCCTCTCCGAGCTGCCAGCTCCCGTCCTCGCCGCGCAGTCCGCGCAGGACGATGGCGACGACGGGGTAGGCGAAGAAGACCGCGAAGAACGCGACGGGCACGGCCATCAGGCCGAGCCGCGCCGCGTCGCTCCGCAGCCTTCCCCGGGCGTCGGCGGGGGTGGTCACCGCAGGACGAGCGAGGACCACTGGTCGACCCACTGGTCACGGTTCTCGGCGATCCTGCCGGGCGCCATCGTCTTGGGGTCCTCGATCGTCACGCCGTGCTTCGTGAAGACCTCCGGCAGCGCGGCGTCCTCGCGGACCGGGTTGACGAACATGTTCAGCGGCAGGTCCTCCTGGAACCGCTGGGAGACCAGGAAGTCCAGCAGCGCCTTGCCGCCCTCGGGGTTGGCGGCGTTCTTCAGCAGTCCCGCGTACTCGACCTGCCGGAAGCAGGTACCGGTGGCCACCCCGGTGGGGGCCTCCTTCGGCTGCGGGTCCGCGTAGACGACCTCGACCGGCGGGGACGAGGCGTAGGAGACGACCAGCGGACGCTCGCCGCCCGCCTGCTTGCCGCCGGCGGAGCCGGAGAACTCCTCGTTGTACGCCTGCTCCCAGCCGCTGACCACCTTCAGCCCGTTGGCCTTGAGCTTCTTCCAGTAGTCCTGCCAGCCCTTGTCGCCGTACTCGGCGGCGGTGCCCAGCAGGAAGCCGAGACCGGGCGAGGAGGTGCTCGCGTCCTCGGTGACCAGCAGGTTCTTGTACGCGGGCTTGACCAGGTCGGCGAAGCTCTGCGGGGGTGTGAGGCCCTTCTTCTCGAAGTACGCCTTGTCGTAGTTGACGCAGACGTCGCCGGTGGTGACCGGGGTGGCCTTGTTCCCCTCGACGAGGAAGCCCTCACCGATCTTCGCCGACTCCTTCACCTCGTACGGGTCGAAGATCTCGTTGGAGAGGGCGCGGGAGAGCAGCGTGTTGTCCACGCCGAACAGGACGTCGCCCTGCGGGTGGTCCTTGGTCAGCACGGCCTTGTTCAGGGCCTGGCCCGCGTCGCCGTCCTCCAGGACCTTGACCTTGAAGCCGCTCTCCTTCTCGAAGGCGGCGATCACGTCCTTCGACGCCGCCCACGAGTCGTGGCTGACCAGCGTGACGGTCCTCTTCCCGGCGGACGCCTGCGCGTCGCCGTCCCCGTCCCCGGAACCGCCGGAGCCGCACGCGGAGAGGGCGAGGGCGAGGACCGCCACCGTCGCGGCGGCCGGCTTCCCCTTGGTGTGCTTCTTGACGTGCTTCGTGATGTGCACGGACTTCCTCCTGGCTGACCAGGAAGAGACGCCGCCCTGCCCGGTGACCTCCGAAGGTCACCGGGCAGGGCGCAACAGCTCGAGTCGACCGAACTCCCTACCCAGAATGACCTGGGCGAGGTTCAGAGGGTCTGCGGTCGGTACCGCACTCTCAGCGCTGCAGCGCTCCCCTGTCGGATAATCGCTATTCGGATGTGTGGTGTGGCCAGATTACCGCTCTGTGGCGGCCAGCTGACCACAGGCCCCGTCGATCTCCTGCCCGCGGGTGTCGCGGACCGTCACCGGCACACCGTGCGCGGCGATCGCCTCGACGAAGGCCTTCTCGTCCTCGGGCCGCGAGGCGGTCCACTTGGAGCCCGGCGTCGGGTTCAGCGGGATCAGGTTGACGTGCGCGGGCTTGCCCCTGAGCAGCCGGCCCAGCCGGTCACCGCGCCAGGCCTGGTCGTTGATGTCGCGGATCAGCGCGTACTCGATGGACAGCCGGCGCCCCGACTTCGCGGCGTACTCCCAGCCGGCGTCCAGCACCTCACGCACCTTCCAGCGCGTGTTCACCGGGACCAGCGTGTCGCGCAGCTCGTCGTCGGGGGCGTGCAGCGAGATCGCCAGGCGGCACTTGAAGCCCTCGTCGGAGAACCGGTTGATCGCGGGCACCAGGCCGACCGTCGACACGGTGATGCCGCGCTGCGACAGCCCGAGCCCGTCGGGCTCCGGGTCGGTGAGCCGGCGGATCGCCCCGGTCACCCGGTTGTAGTTGGCGAGCGGCTCGCCCATGCCCATGAACACGATGTTGCTCAGCCGCGCCGGACCGCCGGGGATCTCCCCGTCGCGCAGCGCGCGCATGCCGTCGACGATCTGGTGGACGATCTCCGCGGTGGACAGGTTCCGGTCCAGCCCGGCCTGGCCGGTGGCGCAGAACGGGCAGTTCATGCCGCAGCCGGCCTGGGAGCTGATGCACATGGTCACCCGGTCCGGGTACCGCATCAGCACGGACTCGACGAGCGTGCCGTCGAACATCTTCCACAGCGTCTTGCGGGTGGTGCCCTCGTCCGTGGACAGGTGCCGCAGCGGGGTCATCAGCTCGGGAAGCAGCGCCTCCCGGAGCTTGGCCCGCGAGGCGGCGGGGATGTCCGTCCACTGCTCCGGGTCGTGCGCGTACCGCGCGAAGTAGTGCGTCGAGAGCTGCTTGGCGCGAAACGGCTTCTCGCCGATCGCGGCCACCGCTTCCTTGCGCTCGGCGGGCGTGAGGTCGGCGAGGTGCCGCGGCGGCTTCTTGGCTCCGCGCGGGGCGACGAAAGTGAGTTCTCCGGGCTTAGGCATGGCTCGTCCAGTGTCGCAGATCAACTTGCGTGACCTGCGGCCCGAGCCTTGCATCACGGTCGTCACCGAGTCTCGGGTCCCCTGCCCCCTCTCCCCACGGCCGGCAGACGTGCTTGCCGGTCACGTCTCAAGCCCGGCGGCACCTGGGCCCACAGCTCTTCGCCACCGTCTTGCAACGGTCAGGAGTCCCTCCAGAGAGTCGCCCTCGCCGACCCGGACCCGCCACCCGGATCGGCCACGCCGTTTCTCCTTAACCTCCACGCCACCGCAAGATCACTGTTGCAGTTCCCCCGCTTTTCGGTTTTCAGTTCGAAGCGAACTCGGACGGCCGGAAGGAAGGGGAGGTAATTTCGATGGCTGGACTAGGTCTGCGCAGAGCCTCTGTCGTCCTCGGCGCCGCAGCGGCTCTGACGTTCACCGCCACCACCGGTGCGTGGGCCTGGAGCGCGAGCAACTGGGGGGGTCCCGAAGGAAAGCTGTCCCAGCAGTGGGTCGACGAGTCGTACAACGAGATAAACTTCACCGACTGCACGGACGTCTATGGCAGGAAGAGCACCGATGTCGCCCTCTGGCAGCAGATCGACTTCGGTTACGACACCAAGCACGACACCTCCACCTTCACCAACTGTTTCAAGGGCTCCGGCTACAAGAGCACTGCGACCGAGTCCGGGCTGCCTTACGACAGCTACTACTTCGAGATCGAGAAAATCGGTTCCGGGTGCCTAAGCTGCGCCCTCCTCGTGACCAAGGTGCAGGTCGACACCACGCTGGCTGACTGACCCTGCCGGACCTCCGCGCCTGACGCGCAGAGGTCCGGCATTGCACCCTACGAGGGCTCTATGCGACTACCCACCGTTCTTCGGACCCACCCGGCAGTGCCCGCCCTCCCGTTGGTCGGCCTGCTCTTCTCGTACATCTTCCTCACCAGTACGCGACACATCGAACAGCTCGTCGCCATGCCTTGGGCGACCCAGGCAGCTTCCTATGCGGTGCACGCGCCGGCGCCGATGGCGGCCGCGGCTGCGGCCGGACTGACCGCCGTAGAGGCGACACGCCTCAAAGCTCTCGGCACATGGGAACTCGGCGCCGCCATACCGACTTGGCGTATCGCGCTGCAGCCTGTCCTCATCACCGTGGCGTGCCTGTCGATCCCGACCGCCGGGATCATGGCAGCCAGCCTGTGGCTGGTCGGGGCCTCACCCGACCTTTACACCCTCCAACTTCTAGCCATAGTGGTGGTTCTACTCACCGCGCACTCCGTCATCGGCTTCGTCATCGGTCGACGGCTGCACGCGCTGTACTCCGCCCCTCTTCTCGCGGTGGCGGTGTTCGTCGGCACCAGCTTTCCGCTGGGCACGGACTACTACTGGGCCCACCATGTCACCGGTTCGATCTCCTGGGTAGGTTTCGGCCAGGCCTACTCACCGGCCATGACCGCGGCTGCTCTCCTGCCCACGGTCTGCCTGTCCGTCGCGTGCGTGGCGCTGGCGGGCCCTCGCCGCCTGCAGGTGCGCTCCGCCGCCCTAGCACTGGTCGTCACGACGGGTGGGCTGCTCGGCGCCTATGCCATCACCATGGACTGGCGCTCCATGCCTCCCACGTCCCGGGGACTGGCTCCCGTGACGTGCGTGGGCGAGGAACCCGAAGTCTGTCTTCCCGAAGCCGGGGCGGCTCACATCGATGAGGTACGGGAAGGCATCAAGGCAATGACGGGGCGCTTGAAAGCCGCGGGGGTCCTCGTCCGGGAGCCGGAGCGCATTACCGATGTCACCGTGGCCGAGAAGCAGCGGATCGACACCACAGGAGACCACTGGACTCTCGCACTTGCACCTGATGAGGCGGACCGGGCGCTGCGCGAGAACATTGCCATCTCCGTGGTCGGTATGCCCTGCGAGAACCCTGACTGGAACACGCTGCACTACCCCACCTTGTGGGTGGCCGAAATCATCGGTGTTCGCGACAATTACCTGACATGGCTCTCACGAGAGACCGAAGGATTCAGCCACGGACAGAGCCGGGAGCAACTCCTCTCCGAAACGGACAGAGTGAATGATTTGTCCTCGGAGGAGCGGAAGGCCTGGTATCGCCAGCAAATCCGTTCCGCTTGCCAGGCAGGTCACTGATCATGCTGTGGTGGCTACGGCAACGAGGCGCTCTCGCCATGCTGCCCTTCACGATGCTCGCTTTTCTCGCCGGCATCGGTGCGACCGGCGGAGTGATTCTGGCATTCCCCTCCCTCCTGGGACATTACGGGACAATGACGGAACTCAGCAATTTCGTCGCTCTCATTCCCAGCATCGCCTTGGTCGCCTGCCTCGAGAGGCGGATGCCCGCCGTGGAGCGGTCCGCCGTCCGCCGTCTCGACACCAGGGACGTCCTGCTGGTGTCTGGTTTCGCCCTCCTGGCGACAGCGGCGGCGGCGGCAATGTCACTTCTGGAGTCGCCAACCACTTTGGTGGCGGCGCGGAACAACCTCCTCTTCTGCGGGCTATCGCTCGGCGCCTGGCCTTTGCTCGGCCACCGCGCCCCCCTGCTCCCTGTCTTCTGGACGATCCAGGCCATGTTCGTCGGCGGGCGGAGCCGCAACGACCCCTACCCGTGGGTCATGGTCACCGAGGCGGCGCACGTCACCCACGCCACCGCCGGATCCCTCATCGTCTTCCTGGCCGGGGTCCTGTCCCTCGTCTGCTGCACACCAAGGACCGCCCGATGACTCTGCTGCTCGACCATGTCACCTTCCGCTACCACCGCTGGGAGCGGCCGGTTCTCGCCAATTTCAGCTACGAAATCCCCAGCGAAGGCCTGACGATCTTGCTCGGACCCAATGGGGCCGGCAAATCAACGACCTTGTCCTTGCTGGCGGGAACGGCCACGCCGCTGGCCGGCCGAGTCAGGTTCAAAGAGGCACCCCTCACCTCGGCCAGCCGCGAATTCCGTCGTCAGGTGGCTTGGCTGCCCCAGCGGGTGCCCACCTCACGTCAGCTGACTGCCCGCGAGTACGTGGCGTACGTGGCGTGGCTGAAGGGGGAGAGCCGCACCGACGCCTGGGAGCGGGCTGGAGAGGCCCTCGAGCAAGTGGATCTCTCTGAGCAGAGCGGTCAGAAGACCGCCAGGCTCTCCGGCGGACAGCTGCGCCGCGTTGGCATCGCCTGCGCCCTGGCACACGACGCGCTGATCATCCTCCTCGACGAGCCCACGGCCGGCCTCGACCCTCACCAACGCACGGTCTTTCGTGACGTGGTGCGCAAGGTCGCCGCCCGTGTACCGGTGCTGATGTCCACACACGACGTGGCCGACCTGGCCGACGAGGCGAACACGGTCTCCCTCATGAAGGACGGCCGCATCGTCCACCACGGCGCCACCCAGAGCTTCCTGGACCACGCGCGCCCCGACGCCGCTCCGGGCCGGCAGGCCGAGTCCGCCTATTCCGTGCTCATGGGTCTTGACGGCACCTCCTGAATCGACCTCGCGAACGCGGAAGCCCCGCTCGGCCTTCGGGGCAGAGCGGGGGTCCCAGCAGTGGCCGGACGCTCAGCTGCCGACGAAGATCTCGAGCAGGAGCCAGACCACGGGGGCCGTGGGGAGGAGGGAGTCCAGGCGGTCCATGATGCCGCCGTGGCCCGGCAGCAGCGCGCCCATGTCCTTGATGCCCAGGTCCCGCTTGATCATCGACTCGCCGAGGTCGCCCAGCGTGGCACTGACCGCGACGGCCGCGCCCATCAGCATGCCCTGCCACCAGGCGCCGTCGTCCACCAGCAGCGTCATGCAGAGCACGCCCGCGGCCATGGAGAAGCCGATCGCGCCCAGCAGGCCCTCGCGGGTCTTGCCGGGGCTGATCCGCGGCGCCAGCTTGTGGGTGCCGAACCGCCACCCCACCGCGTAGGCGCCGGTGTCGCTGACGATCGTCAGCAGGACGAAGGTGAGCACGCGCTGCGGACCGTCGTCGGCGGTCAGCATGAGGGAGACGAACGTCGCCAGGAACGGCACGTAGAACGTGGCGAACAGACCGGCCGTGACGTCCCGCAGGTAGTCCTGCGGCGGCGAGGCCATCCGCCACACCATCACCGCCAGCGCGGTGAACGCCGTGGCCACCCAGGCGCCCTCGGGACCGGCCGCGTAACCGGCGATCACCATCGCCGCGCCGCCGGCGATCAGCGGCACCTGCGGCGCCTTGATCCCCTTGCGCTCGGCCATCCGCGAGGTGAGCTCCCACAGGCCGACGGCCACCGCGGCCACCACGACCCCGACGAAGACGGCCTTCACCACGAAGAGCGCGACCAGGACGACGGCGCCCAGTCCGACGCCGACGCCTATCGCGGCGCCGAGGTCGCGTCCCGCGCTCTTCTTCTTCCGCTGCCGCGGTTCCTCGGGCCCGTGCGGGGCGGCCGGGGGCGGCTGGGAGGCGTCGGACATGGGCTCCTGCGGCTTCTCGCTGACGACGGGCATGGGGCGGGTGTGCTGGACGGCGTCGCCCTGCGGCACGAATGCCCCGTGCTCCGCGCTCACATGCCCCGCGGTGCTCTGCCGCGCGGTCCCGTGCTGTGCGGGGACGACACCCTCCTGGGCGGGCGCGCCGTACGGCTGCCCGTAGGCGCCGTACGGCCCGGACGCCGCGGGGACGTCCTGCGCCACCGGCGCCGCGTACGCCTCATGCGGCGCGTGCGCCGCATGCGCATCGTACGCCGGACCCGTCGGAACAGCTCCCTGGACGGGGCCGCCGGGCGGTCCATACCTCTGCTCGTGCTCGGACGGCCACCCGTGTCCTGCCTGCGGCGGCGCCCCCCAGGAAGAGTCGTTCATCAGACTTCGAGCAGCTCCGCTTCCTTGTGCTTGAGCAGCTCGTCGACCTGGGCGACGTACTTGGCGGTGGTGTCGTCCAGCTCCTTCTCGGCGCGACGGCCCTCGTCCTCGCCGACCTCGCCGTCCTTGATCAGCTTGTCGATGGCGTCCTTGGCCTTGCGGCGCACGGAACGGATCGAGACCTTGGCGTCCTCACCCTTGGTCTTCGCGACCTTGATGTAGTCGCGACGGCGCTCCTCGGTCAGCTCGGGGAACGTCACGCGGATGATGTTGCCGTCGTTGCTCGGGTTCACGCCGAGGTCGGAGTCCCGGATCGCCTGCTCGATGTTGCGCAGCGCGCTCTTGTCGAACGGGGTCACCACGGCCATGCGCGGCTCCGGCACGGAGAACGAGGCCAGCTGGTTGATCGGCGTCAGCGCGCCGTAGTAGTCGGCCACGATCTTGTTGAACATCGCCGGGTGCGCACGGCCGGTGCGGATCGCGGCGAAGTCCTCCTTGGCGACCACGACGGCCTTCTCCATCTTCTCCTCGGCCTCGAGGAGGGTCTCTTCGATCACCACTTGCTCCTGCGTGTCTTGAAGTAGGCCCGTCCGCCGCTCCTGTGCGCGCCGGCGGACGGTTGCGTCGCGTCTTCTTCCTGCACGGTTCCGGACCGGCAGGACATTGTCCATCCCCCGGCCAGGTCGTCGCCCGGACCAGGGACCTCACC
This sequence comes from Streptomyces fragilis, assembly GCF_003112515.1. GTDB lineage: Bacteria > Actinomycetota > Actinomycetes > Streptomycetales > Streptomycetaceae > Streptomyces > Streptomyces fragilis. The sequence continues at coordinate 95,692 of NZ_BEVZ01000004.1, forward strand.
CGGCAACGCCGGGTGAGGTTCGCCGGTCAGTCCCGGCCGCCCGCGTCGCCCACGAGCGTGCCGATCTTCTCACCATTGACGGCCCTGGCGATATTGCCCGCCGACAGCAGTTCGAAGACCAGGATCGGCAGGTCGTTGTCGCGGCACAGCGTGATGGCGGTCATGTCGGCGACCTTGAGATCGCGGGTGATGACCTCGCCGTAGCTCAGCGCGTCGTACTTGACCGCGGACGGGTTGGTGCGCGGGTCGGAGTCGTAGACCCCGTCGACGCCGTTCTTGCCCATCAGCAGGGCCTCGGCGTCGATCTCCAGGGCGCGCTGGGCCGCGGTGGTGTCGGTGGAGAAGTAGGGCATGCCCATGCCGGCGCCGAAGATGACCACGCGGCCCTTCTCCAGGTGCCGCACGGCGCGCAGGGGGATGTAGGGCTCGGCGACCTGGCCCATGGTGATCGCCGTCTGCACGCGCGAGTCGATGCCCTCCTTCTCCAGGAAGTCCTGGAGGGCGAGGCAGTTCATCACCGTGCCGAGCATGCCCATGTAGTCGGATCGGGCGCGGTCCATGCCGCGCTGCTGCAGCTCCGCGCCGCGGAAGAAGTTGCCGCCGCCGATGACGACGGCGATCTCCGCTCCGTCACGGACCACGGCGGCGATCTCGCGCGCGATGGCATGCACCACGTCCGGGTCGACGCCGAGTCCGCCGCCGCCGGCGAACGCTTCACCGGACAGCTTCAGCAGATACCGGCCGCGTACTTTGCCGTCGTCGCTCTTCTCGGCCTTCGTGGTCATGGGGAGTCTCACTTCGTTTGCAGTGCACACACACGAAGAAGGCCATTGCCGGTGGGGTGTGGTTCGCATCCCATGCGGCAATGGCCTCCCTCGTCAGATCTGTTGTCGCCCGCCGCGCGCGAGTGCGCGGCGGCGTACCCGGACGACTGCTTCCGACCTTAGCGGTCGGATCCGCCGATCACGGTACTGACTCAGATGCCGACCTTGATGCGCGCGAAGCGCTTCAGGGTGACACCGGCCTCGTCCAGAACCTTCTGGACGGACTTCTTGTTGTCCAGCGCGTAGGGCTGGCCCAGCAGGGTGGCGTCCTTGAAGAAGCCGTTGACGCGACCCTCGACGATCTTGGCGATCGCGGCCTCGGGCTTGCCCTCGGCGCGGGTGGTCTCCTCGGCGATGCGACGCTCCTTCTCGACGACGTCGGCCGGGACGTCCTCCTTGGAGAGCCACTGCGGCGCGAACGCGGCGATGTGCTGGGCGATGCCCTTGGCGACCTCGGCGTTCTCCTTGTCGAGCTCGACGAGGACACCGATCTGCGGGGGCAGGTCCGGCATGGTGCGGTGCATGTACGCCAGGACGTAGCCGTCCTTGAACTGGGCGAAGCGGTCCAGGACGATCTTCTCGCCCAGGTTCGCGTTGGCCTCGTCCACGAACGCCTGCACGGTCTTGCCGGCCTCGATCTCGGAGGCGAGCAGGGCGTCGATGTCGGCCGGGGAGGTCTTCACGACGTGCTCGGCGATGGCGTTGGCCACGGCCTGGAACTTCTCGCCCTTGGCGACGAAGTCCGTCTCGCACTTCAGCTCGACGATGACGCCGGCGGAGTTGTCGTCGGCGATGATTTCGACGACGGCGCCGTTCTCGGCGGAACGGCCCTCGCGCTTGGCGACGCCCTTCTGGCCCTTGATGCGGAGCGCCTCGACGGCCGCGTCCACGTCGCCGTTGGCCTCGTCCAGGGCCTTCTTGCAGTCCATCATGCCGGCGCCGGTGAGCTCACGCAGCTTCTTGACGTCGGCGGCGGTGTAGTTCGCCATGTCTGTGCTTCTCTTCTCGGAGTACGAGTGCGAATGGAAGATCTGCGGCCCGGACGGCACGGTCGTGGGCCCGGCGGTGTGCGGGTCCGACGGTGCGGACCCCACGGGACGCGGACCCCGCAGGTGCGGATCGACCGGCACGGCGGGCGGCGCGGAGGGCGCCGCCCGCCGTGTGGTCACACGATCAGCCGTACGGGCATCGCCGCCCCGGACCTCACGGCCCGGGGACCGGGCGTCAGGCCTGCTCGCCCTCGGCGGGCTTCTCGGCCTCGGCGGCGGGCGCCTCGTCGGCAGCCGGGGCCTCGGCGGCCGGGGCCTCCGCGGCGGGGGCCTCGGCCGGCTTCTCGGCCTCGGCGTCGGTCTTCTTGTCGCCCTCGAGCAGGTCGCGCTCCCACTCGGCCAGCGGCTCGCCGGCGGCCTTCTCGCCCTTGCTCTCGGCGCTGCCGGAGCGGGCCATCAGGCCCTCCGCCACGGCGTCGGCGATCACGCGGGTGAGCAGGGTGACGGAGCGGATCGCGTCGTCGTTGCCCGGGATCTTGTAGTCGACCTCGTCGGGGTCACAGTTGGTGTCGAGGATGGCGACGACCGGGATGTTGAGCTTCCGGGCCTCGCCGACCGCGATGTGCTCCTTCTTGGTGTCCACGATCCAGACGGCGCTGGGCACCTTCTGCATCTCGCGGATACCGCCGAGGGTCTTCTCCAGCTTGGCCTTCTCGCGGGAGAGGACCAGGAGCTCCTTCTTGGTCAGGCCCGACGCGGCGACGTCCTCGAAGTCGATCTGCTCGAGCTCCTTGAGGCGCTGCAGACGCTTGTAGACGGTCGAGAAGTTGGTGAGCATGCCGCCCAGCCAGCGCTGGTTGACGTAGGGCATGCCGACGCGGGTGGCCTGCTCCGCGATGGCCTCCTGCGCCTGCTTCTTCGTGCCGACGAACATGACCGTGCCGCCGTGGGCGACGGTCTCCTTGACGAACTCGTAGGCGCGGTCGATGTACGACAGCGACTGGAGCAGGTCGATGATGTAGATGCCGTTGCGCTCGGTGAAGATGAAGCGCTTCATCTTCGGGTTCCAGCGACGGGTCTGGTGACCGAAGTGGACGCCGCTCTCCAGCAGCTCCCGCATCGTGACGACGGCCATGGCCGTTCTCCTTGAGATTCTCGGTTGTGCCGCGGACACCGGACGGCATCCGCGCCTGACGCCCGCGTACGACGCCCTGCCACGAAGGACCGAGGGGCGCCGACCCAGGCCGCCGGCTCGCGCCGGGGGCCATCATCGAGGCGTGCGAAGTCGACCCGGTGACCCGGATCGCCTCAGAAAGTGTACGGGACTGCCGGGGCCGCGAGTGACGCCGCCGTCCACAACCGGCGGGTAGTCCACAGGACGGGGTGGACACCGGTCGTTTTCCGGGACGGTTCGGGCATGCGAGAGATGCGACGTGACGCGCGGGCCCACCGGAACGACCGGACCCACGGACGGCGGAGGAGGAGCGGCTGGACCCTGGCGGTGCTGGCCGGGGCGCTGCTGGGGGCGGCGGCCGCGCCCGAGCCGCCGCCCGTTCCCGCACCCGGGTCCGGGCCTGGGCCGGGGTCCGGTCCTTCGGGACCTGCCGTGCCCGGGGTGCCCTCCCAGGTGCCTTCCGGGCCTGCGGCGGAGGTGCCGCGGATCGCCCGGAACTGGCCGGTCGGGGTGCGGCCCTCGGTGCTGCGGGGATGGGAGCCGCCGCCTTCCGCGTACGGGCGCGGGCACCGGGGCGTGGACCTGGCGGCCGGGGCGGGCGCGGAGGTCCGGTCGGTGGCGGCGGGGCGGGTGTCGTTCGCGGGGCGGGTCGCGGGGCGAGGGGTGGTCTCCGTGGAACTCACCGGTACGGGGGATCCGCCGTTGCGCACCACGTTCCAGCCGGTGAGTCCGGAGGTGCGCCGGGGCGACGCGGTGGGGGCGGGGGCCGTGCTGGGGGGCCTGGGGGCGGGGGACCACTGCGGGGGCGCGGTCTGCCTCCACTGGGGCCTGCGTCGCGGCCCCGCCTACCTCGACCCGCTCACCCTGCTCCCCTTCCACCTCCTCACCCCCCTCCCGCCCCGCCTCCTCCCGGTGCCCCCGGGGCTGCCGCTTCCGCAGCGGTGGCCCTGACGGGGGGCCGGGTAGGGCCGGTGGCCCTACAGGCAGCCGGCTGGCGTAGGGCTGGTGGCCCTGACGGGGAGCCGGAGGGCGTAGGGCCGGTGGCCCGGGAGGGCGGGGTCGGCGGGTCAGCCGGTGTGGGTGGTGAGGGCGCCGTGGAGGGCCATGTGGACGGCGGCCTCGGTGATCTCCGCGGGGTCCTCGGCCGCACCGAGCTCGATCCGCCGCACCGCCGCGTCCACGACCCCCTGCAGCAGCATCGCCGCCATCCGCGGCTGCTCGTGCCCCAGCTCCCGCAACGCACCGCCCAACATCGCGACCAGCCCTCCGTGCGCCGCACGGATCTTCTCCCTGGCCCCCTGGTCCAGCTCCCCGGCGGAGATGGCGACCACGGCCCGGTGCCGCCGGTCCCCCACCAGCGACAGCTGCTGCCGCACGTAGGCCTCGACCTTCGCGGCCGGGCCGTCCGCCGCCGCCATCGCCGCCTCGATCTCCGCGGCCCAGACCGGGAAGTCGACCGCGCACAGCTCCTCGACCACGGCTCCCCGCGAGCGGAAGTACTCGTAGACGGACGACCGCGCCAGCCCCGTCCGCTCGGCGAGCGCGGGGAAGGTCAGCGCCTCCGTACCGCCCTCGGACAACAGGGACCGCGCAGCGTCCAGCAGTGCGGCTCGCTGCATCGACCGGTGCTCGGCCACGGAGGCCGCTCGAATCCTTGGCACGCCACCACTCTACGGAGCCGTGCCCCCGAACGTGTCAGCGCCCGAAACTCGCCAGCTTCGCCCGCAGCTGCAGCACCGATTTGGTGTGGATCTGGCTGACCCGGCTCTCCGTCACCCCGAGCACGTTGCCGATCTCCGCGAGGGTCAGGCCCTCGTAGTAGTAGAGCGTGACCACCGTCTTCTCACGGTCCGGCAGCATGTTGACGGCCCGCGCCAGCAGCCGCCGCAGCTCCCGGTCCTCGGCCACCTCGACCGGGTCGTCGGCGGCGGTGTCCTCGAGGGTCTCCATCAGGCTCATCCGCCCGCCCCCCTCCCCGCCCCCGTGCAGCACCTCCTCCAGGGCGACCACGTTGGCCAGCGAGAGCTGGCTGAAGACGGCGTGGAGCTCCTCGACGGTGACGCCCATCTCTTCGGCCACCTCGGCCTCGCTGGGCGTCCGCCGCAGCCGCGCCTCCAGGGTGGCGTAGGCGCGCTCCACGTTCCGCGCCTTCTGCCGCACGGAGCGCGGGATCCAGTCCAGTGCCCGGAGCTCGTCGATCATCGCGCCGCGGATCCGGGTGATCGCGTACGTCTCGAACTTGATCTCGCGTTCGACGTCGAACTTCTCGATCGCGTCGATCAGTCCGAAGACGCCCGAGGAGACGAAGTCGGCCTGCTCGACGTTGGACGGCAACCCCACGCTCACCCGGCCGGCCACGTACTTGACCAGGGGCGAGTAGTGCAGGATGAGCTGTTCCCGCAGCCGCTCGTCCCCGGTCGCCTTGTAGGTCCGCCACAGCTCGTCGACGGTCGAGGGGGCGGGAGGCCGCACTCTGCCCCGGGCCGCGGGGGTGACCGCCGCCGCCCGGTCGGGCCCGGAGGTGTGCTGGGGCATTCGTCGCCTTGTGCCGTTCTGCCGTGGTACCGGTCGCGCGCTCCGGCGCACCGGAGCGCCGGGGAACTTCGTGAGCGTAGCGCGACTGGAGCATCGCAGTCCGTGAAGGACGAACCGGGACCGATCCGCAGATACGTTCCTCTCCGCCCCGTCCGTCGACGCCGCGAAGCCCCGGGGCTCACCGCCTGTGACCACCCGGAAGGCTCAACTCCGAGACGGCACAAGGGCGTCGGGACCACCCGGACGGCCGAGCGGTCACCTCACGGCGGCCCCGCGCCGCCCCGCGCCGAGATCACCGCATGGCGTGTCAACTGCCATCCGTCGCCGTGTCGTTCGACATGACCCAGCGAACGGAGCTCGTAGAGCCTGGCCACCGCGTCGTCCGGGGTGGTCGCCGCCTCGCGGGCGATCTCCGCCACCGGGACCGGCCCCCGGGCGGGCAGGGCGTCCAGCACCCGGCGGACGTCGGCCCCGAGCAGGTCACGCGGCAGCAGCGGCCCCTCGGGCAACTCGTCCAGCTCGCCGATCGATCCGACGAGTTCGACGATCTCGGCCGCGTCGGTCACCAGGGCGGCCTCCTCCCGCAGCAACTGGTGCACGCCGGTGGACAGCCCGCTGGTGACGGGACCGGGCACGCCCATGGTGAACCGGCCGAGCCGGCGTGCCGCGCGGGCCGTGGACAGGGATCCGCTGCGCCGCGCGGCCTCGACGACCACCGTGCCCCGGGTGAGCGCGGCGATGACGCGGTTGCGCAGCACGAACCGGGACGGCGTGGGGTGGTCGCCCGGCGGCAGCTCGCCGATCACCAGGCCCTGTTCCGCGATCCGGCCGATCAGCCGGGCGTGCCCGCGCGGGTAGGGCCGGTCCACACCGCAGGCCAGGACGGCCACCGTGGCGCCGCCCGCGCCGAGCGCACCCCGGTGCGCCGCCCCGTCGATCCCGTAGGCCCCGCCGGAGACGACCACCCAGCCCCGCTCCGCGAGCTCCGCGGCCAGCCCGGCCGACACGTGCGCCCCGTACTCGGTGCAGGCCCGCGCGCCGACCACGGCCACCGACCGCAGCGCCCACATCCGCAGGCTGGGCCGTCCGCGGATCCACAGGCCGACCGGGCGGGCGTCGCCGAGGTCGTCGAGCTGGGTGGGCCACTCCGGCTCGCCGGGCACCACGAACCTGGCCCCGCTCTCCGCGGCCGCGGCCAGGTCGCGAGCGGGGTCGGCGGCGGCCGCCCGGGCGCACAACCCCGCCCAGCGTGTGGCGCGTACTCCGGCGAGCGGCCGCCCGCCCTCCCGCAGCCGCCGCACCAGCGCCACCGGGCCGAGCTCCCGCAGCCACCGGCCGCCCACCTCGTCCCCGGGCTCCAGCACCCGTGTCAGCAGGGTCCGCGCCCACTTCGCTTCCGGCCCGGACCCGGGCACCTCCTCCACGCGCGAGCCCGGCGGGCAGGCAGACGGCTCCTCGGGGCGCGCACCCTCCGGGGCGGCCCCCTCCGGCTCCGGAGGCGGCACCCCCGGCTCCTCGGGGCGTGCATCCTCCGGGGCTGCCGCTTCCGGCAGCGGAGGCGACGCCCCCACGCCCTGCGGAGCGAGCCGCCCTCCGCCGCCCGGCACCGCCGCCCCGCCGTCGCCAGGCACCGCCGCCCCGCCGTCGCCGGGTACCGCCGCCCAGCCATCGCCCGATGCGCGGGCCGTCCCCCCGTTCACACCAGCTCCCCGATCGTCGAGGCCGCGCCCAGCGGGCAGCCGGTGCGCAGCTCCAGTGCGAAGGCGACGTCATGGGCGTCCGGACGGTCGTGGCCCACCAGGTCGGCCACCGTCCAGGCCACCCGCAGCACCCGGTCCAGACCCCGCGCGGTGAGCGTGCCGCGCTCCAGGAGCCGCTCCGCGCGCTCCATGGCTCCCAGGGCCGCTCTCCACCGCCCGCGCAGCTCCCGGCCGGGCACCTCGCCGTTGGTCCGCCACGGCGTGCCGTCGAGCCGCGCCGCGGTGCGCTCCCGGGCGGCCAGCACCCGGGCCGCGACGGTCGCCGAGGACTCCCCGCTGCTCCCCCGCCCGGCCAGCTCCGCACGCGTCACCGGGCCCACCCGCACCCGGAGGTCGACCCGGTCCAGCAGGGGCCCGGAGATCCGCGCCTGGTAGCGCCGCACCGCGTGCGGGGAGCACTCACAGCTGTCGTCGGTCCGGGAGAACCGCCCGCACGGGCACGGATTGGCCGCCAGCACCATCAGACATTTGGCCGGAAACCGCACCACGCCCTCGCTCCGAGCGATCACCACATGGCCCGACTCCAGCGGCTGCCGCAGCGCGTCCAGTGCCGCCCGGCTGAATTCCGGCGTCTCGTCGAGGAAGAGGACCCCCCGGTGGGCCAGGGAGACGGCGCCCGGTCTTGCCGTGCCCTTCCCGCCGCCGACCAGCGCCTGCATGGTGGCCGAGTGGTGGGGGGCGCAGTAGGGCGGCCGGTCGATCAGCGGGCGGCCCGGCGGCAGCAGCCCGGCCACCGAGTGGACGGCGGTGACCTCCAGGGACTCCTGCCGGCCCAGCGGCGGCAGGAGGGTCGGCAGGCGTTCGGCGAGCATGGTCTTGCCCGTCCCCGGCGGCCCGGACAGGAACAGGTGGTGGCCGCCCGCCGCGGCGACCTCCAGGGCGGCCCGCGCCCGCAGTCCTCCCGCGACGTCCGCCAGGTCGTGCCCCTGCTCGGAGAAGGCGCCGCCGGGCACCCCCACGGCCGCGGCGGCTCCCGGCAACCGCAGGCCGGCCAGCATCGCGTCGGGACGGCCCTGCGCCACCGGTTCCTCCTCGGGTACCGGTGCGTCCGTCAGGACGGCGATCAGCTGTCTGAGACTGCGGACGCCCAGCACCGACACCCCGGGCACCAGGGATGCCTCCGCCGCCGCGCACTCGGGCACCACCACCTGCTGGTAGCCGGCCTCCGCGGCGGCCAGCACCACCGGCAGGACGCCGCGCACCGGCCGCACCCGGCCGTCCAGCCCCAGCTCGCCGATCATCACCAGCTCGGCCAGCGCCTTCGGGTCGATCAGCTCGGCCGCGCCCAGCACGGCGCAGGCGACGGCCAGGTCGAACCCGCTGCCGCCCTTGGGAACCGAGGCCGGGCTGAGGCCGACGGTGAGCTTCTTCTGCGGCCACGCGGCGCCCGAGTTGACCACCGCGGCCCGCACCCGATCACGGCTCTCGCTGAGGCTCTTGTCGGGCAGGCCCACCAGCGTGAACGCGGCGACCCCCGGTTCCAGGTCGGCCTGCACCTCGACCACCACGCCCTCGGCGCCGACCAGCGCCACCGAGCAGGTACGCGCGAAGCCCATCTCAGGCCACCCCCCGCACGTGCTCGACCTGCGGCGCTCCGCGCCGGGGCAGCAGCACGCCGACCACGTCGATGCGCACGCCGCCCGGCGGAGCCCCGCCGTGCTCCTGCACCCACCGCTCGGCCAGGCCGCGCAGCCGGGCGGCCTTCGCGGGCGTCACGGCGGCCATCGGGTGCTCGAAGGCCGCCCCGCCCTCCGCCGGGGCGCGGCGCGTCTTCACCTCGCAGACCACCACCGCGTCGCCGTCCCGCGCGACGATGTCGATTTCTCCGGCCCGACCGCCCCGCCAATTGCGGTCCAGCACCGTCATGCCGGCGTCGGTCAGCCGTCGTGCGGCGAGTGCCTCGCCCCAGGCGCCGAGCGCACCGCGCGCCCCTCCGCGGCGACCCCTGGTGGGCCCTCGCGCCGCCAGGCCCACCGCTTGTTCCGTCCCCCCGGCCTTCCGGTCGGCCCTCGACCGGCCGGCCGTCGACCGGCTCACCTCCCGCAGGTCCCCTGCGTCGCCTGCACCTCGCACGTCGTCGTGTACGCCTCGTGCGTCCTGAGCGCCCATCCGGCACCACCTCCGGCACCCACCGTGACCTCACGCGCGGGCCGGTGTGGATCTTGGTGGACGGGCGGCCTCAACACGACAGAAGCCTCACCCTTTCGGGTGAGGCTTCTTCGCGCTTTGTGGCGGTTTTCCACAGGTCAGCCGCCCGGGAGCTCCAGATCGGTCTTGTTGAGCTCCTCGATGTTCACGTCCTTGAACGTCAGGACCCGTACCTTCTTGACGAAGCGGGCCGGCCGGTACATGTCCCAGACCCAGGCGTCGGCCATGGTGACCTCGAAGAACACCTCGCCCTGGACGGAGTGCACCTGCATGTCGTAGTCGTTGGTGAGGTAGAACCGACGCTCGGTCTCGATCACGTAGGTGAACAGTCCGACGACGTCTCGGTACTCCCGGTAGAGCTTCAGCTCCATCTCGGTCTCGTACTTCTCGAGGTCCTCGGCGCTCATGGCATGTTCCCCTTCAGCCGTGCGATCCCACCATTGTGCGTCAGTCCCACGAGCCCCTAGGCGATTTCCGGCTCAAGGGTCTCCGGCCCGGCAGGGGGACCTGCGCCGAGCAGCCTGAGCAGCGGCCCGGCGAGTCCCGTGGGGTACACCGTCTCATGCGACCGCCCGAGTTCCCCACACGTCCGCCACCGCGCTTGCGCGAAAGTCGCCCGCTCCAGGGTGGTCCCGCGCCGCATCGAGCCTGACCAGGCAGTACCGCTCGTCGCTGTCCCGCAGGCGCGGGCGCACGGACCCGCGGAGGACCGGGGGTCTCAGCGACCGGCCGGGGCCGTTCCCCGCCGCCGGGCCAGCAGACCCGCCACCGGCCCGTAGGCGGCCCCTGCGAAGATCATCAGCGCTCCGGCCGCCACCAGGGTCACCTGGGTCGTCAGCGGTCCCGCCGGGGTGGGTTCGCCGCCGAGCACCCGGAAGCCGGTGGCGGGCTCGAGCATGCCCTTCATCGGCCACACCACGGCGTCCACCCGTCCCTTGACCGCGCTGCGGGAGACCGTGCCCGCCCCCTTCTCCATGAGGTGGGCGGTGGAGTCGAGGGAGCCGCTGCGGTCGTCGCCCAGCAGGAACAGCCTGCCCTTCGGCACGGTGACCTCGGAGAAGGACGCCGTGGTCGCGAACGGGTCGTCGCGGGTGTAGGGCTCGTCGATCCGCCGGCCGTTCACCTTGAGACCTCCGTCGGAGCAGCAGGCGACGGTGTCGCCGCCGACCGCCACCACGCGCTTGACGAGGGGGGCGTCCGCCCACGACTTCTGATCGAAGACGACGACGTCGCCGCGCCGCACCTCCGAGCCGTCCACCCGTTGGGCGAGCACCCGGTCACCGGCGCCGATGGTCGGGTGCATGGACAGCGTGGGGACGGTGAACGGCACGTACATCAGCGCGGCCCAGCCGAAGCCGCCGAGGAACAGCAGCGTGCCCAGCGCGACCACCAGGCCCGAGAGCCGATGTCCGAGCCGGCTGCCGGCGGGGGTGCCGGCCGGAGTGGCGTTCGGGGCGGCGACGCCCTCGCCGCTGCTCGCCGCGGCCGTGTCGGTCCTGCTCTCACTGCCCATGGCCCCGCACCCTACCCGGCGGTACGGGAACTGGTCAGCCCCTGACGACCGGCTCCCCACACGGTCTCCTCACACCCGACGGCCGCCGCACGGTCCCGGACCGGGGCACCGCCGGGGCGAACGGGGCCCGCACCCCGGTCCGGTAACCGGGCACCGCCCGGGAGGACCCACCCGCACACCGGTCCCGTACCGGACACCGCCCCGGCAGACCCACCCGCACACCGGTCCCGTAACGAGGCACCGCCCCGGCGCACCCGCCCGCACACCGGTCCCGTAACGAGGCACGGCCCGCTCCTCCGTGGGCGGAGGAGCGGGCCGTGACGGCGTCGAGGCGCAGGACCGCGGGGCGCGTGGCCCCTGCCTACTTGTTCAGGGCGGGCTGGTCGAAGGTCTCCGGCACCGGCAGGGTGCCCCAGCGGTCGATCGGCCACGCCTTCACCACGGCGCGTCCGACGACGTCGTCCACCGGGACCATGCCGTTGTGGGCGTCTTCCTGGTTGTAGCGGGAGTCCTTGCTGTTCTGGCGGTGGTCGCCCATCACCCACAGGTAGCCCTCGGGCACCTTGACCTTGAACTGCCCGGCGTCGTCGTCGCTGCAGGGGGTGTTGCCCGGGAAGACGTACGGCTCGTCGAGGGCGACGCCGTTGACGACGACCTTGCCGGTGCCGCGGCACTCGACGGTGTCCCCACCGACGCCGATCACGCGCTTGATCAGGTCGCGCTCCTCCGAGGAGGGCATCAGACCGACCCAGGTGAGCACCTTCTGGAAGGCGTTGGGCTCCTCCACGGGCTGGCCCGCGAGCCAGTTGTCCGGATCGTGGAAGACGATGACCTCGCCGCGCTCTGGCTCGGCGCCGAACCACGGGGTGAGCTTGTCGACCAGGACCCGGTCACCGCGCTGCAGCGTGTTCTGCATGGAGTCCGAGGGGATGGAGAACGCCTGCAGCAGGAACGTCTTGATCACCAGTGCCAGGACCAGCGCGATCACGACCAGCAGCGGCAGCTCCTTCCAGAACGACCGCACCTGCTGGTTCGAGGAGCCGCGCCGCGCCCCCTGGCCGCCGTCCTCTCCCGGACCCGGCCCGCCGGAACCTTCGGGGTCACTGCCGTGCGTCACGTCCTCACCTTCCTGCGGGCCGGGTTCGGGAGACCGCCTCCGCCATCCGTCGCCGCCACCGGAGCGCGCGCCAACCGCCGCATCCCCCACACCGAACTCCTCACTCCGTACCGCCGCCCGCCCGCTGCCCGGCGCGGGCCACCACTCCCTTAACGAGCGGGAGTTCCCCAGGGCTCGGTGGTCCGGTAAATCCGTCCACCGCCTCGGCCGACCGCCTGCCCGGGGTGCTGCCACCCTATGCGAGCCCGGCCGCCCGGCGGCTACCCCCCGTCGTCGCCGGGTGCCCGCGGGCCGGGGACGGACGAGAAGGCGTCCGGCGCGGTCAGGCGCCCCCAGTGCCCCACCGGCCAGGCCACCGCCACCGCCCGGCCCACCACGAGATCCTCCGCGACGGCCCCGCCGTACGGTCCGTCACGGTGCTCGCGGGAGTCGGCCGAGCGCGACCGGTGGTCGCCCATCACCCACAGGGTCCCCTCAGGGACCGTCACCTCGAACGGCATCGCGGACGGATCATCACCCGGGTGGAGGTAGTCCTCGTCGAGCGGGGTTCCGTTCACGGTCATCCTGCCCTCGGCGTCGCAGCAGACCACGTGGTCACCGCCGACCCCCACGACCCGCTTGATCAGGTCCTGTTCGTCGGCCGACGGCAGCACGCCCACGAAGGCGAGCCCGTCCTTGATCCGCCGGGTCACCGTCGAATCGTCGCTGAGCGCGGCCACCTCCTCGTGACCCAGCCAGCCGCCCGGGTCACGGAAGACCACGACGTCGCCCCGCTCCGGTGTCGACCCGAACCACGGGGACAGCTTGTCCACGATCACCCGGTCGCCGATCCGGATCGTCTGCTCCATCGACCCGGAGGGGATCACGAAGGCCTGGAACAGGAAGGTCTTCAGCAGCAGCGCGATCAGCAGCGCCACGCCGCCCAGCAGGGGTATCTCCTTCAGCAGGGCCCGCCGGCGGCGGCGCTGCACCCGGCGGCGCAGCCTGCGTCGTTCGGCGCGCCCCGGCGGGGGTCCGGCGGTCTCCGGCCCCTCTCCCGCTCCCCGCGTGCGTCCCCGCCTACCCATGGGCCCCCTCCGCCTCGGGCACGCCGGCATAGGCGCCGGACGGTTCGATCCGCGTCCACCGGCCGGCCGGCCAAAGGATCCAGTCGGCCCGCCCGGTGACGTCCTCCACGGGCACCATGCCCCCGCCCGGTGAGCCCAGGTGGTCCCGGGAGTCGCGGGAGGCTGCGCGGTGGTCGCCGAGCAGGAAGAGTCGTCCGGCGGGCACCACCACGTCGAACGGCACCGCCGACGGGGCGTCGCCGGCCAGGAACGGCGACTCGTCCACCGCGCGCCCGTTGACCCGCAGCCGGCCGTCGCGGTCGCAGCAGACCACGCGGTCGCCGCCCACCCCGGCCACGCGCTTGACGAAGTAGCCCGCGCCGAACCGCTCGCCGCCCTCGAAGACCACCACGTCCCCGCGGGCGGGTCCGTCACCGAAGCGGTAGGCCAGCTTGTTCACCAGGACCCGGTCACCGGCCCGCAGGGCGGGCTCCATGGAGGAGCTGGGGATCCGGAAGGGCTGGGCGACGAACAGCGTGACCACCAGGAGGAAGACCAGGCAGGCCCCCACGGTCAGCGTGAGGCTCCCCCCGGGCAGCCAGTCCCGGAACCCGCCCCGCCCGTCCGCGCCGCCCTCGTCATCACCGTCCCCGCGTAGGTCCGCGGCACCACCCTCGGCGCTCTCGGCACCCTCGCAGGCCTCGCCGGCCCCGGCACCCTCGCCGGCCCCGGCACCCTCGCCGGCCTCGGCACGGTCGCCGTCACCGGCGCCGCCCCCGGTCTCCGGGCCGCCGCGCCTCGCTCCCCGGAGAACAGCGAAGCGCGACCGCGCCTCCCCGTCCCGCGGCCGAGGGGAGTCCTCGGACGCGGTCGGGAAGGAGCCGTCGCGCTCCTGGTGCTGAGCTTCGGTGTCCATAGGGGGCAGATGCTATCCGGCCCCCGCTGGAACACCCGCGCGAGCTCAGTTGTCGCGCTTCTCCTTGATCTTCGCCGCCTTGCCGCGCAGCTCGCGCAGGTAGTACAGCTTGGCGCGACGCACGTCACCGCGGGTGACCAGCTCGATCTTCTCGACGATCGGGGTGTGCACCGGGAAGGTGCGCTCGACGCCGACGGAGAACGAGACCTTGCGGACCGTGAAGGTCTCGCGGACACCGGCGCCCTGGCGGCGGATGACGACGCCCTTGAACTGCTGCACACGAGAGCGGTTGCCCTCGATGACGCGGACGTGGACGTTGACGGTGTCACCCGGGCGGAAGGCCGGGATGTCGCTGCGCAGCGACGCGGCGTCGACGGAGTCGAGCAGGTGAGACATTTCGTCTGCTTTCTTCGCTGATGCCACAGGTCATCAACGGGAGCTAGGTTTCATCGGAAGAACGTCGCCGTGACCGGGACGCCGCGTCGTGTCCCCCTGTGGCAGGGGCGCGGACCGGGCCACACACAACAGCGGCCTATTCTTCCACGTCTTCGACGCGTCGCCAAAACCGCCCGTGACGTCCGGCCTCGGGGTCGGGAGCCCAGCCGAGGATGGAGAGCATCTCGCGGTCCTTCTTGTCGAAGGCCTCGGGGGCCGTGCGCTCGATCAGGTCGGGCCGGTGGGCGGTGGTGCGGCGCAGCGCCTCGTCGCGGCGCCAGCGGGCGATCTTCCCGTGGTGGCCGCTCAGCAGCACCTCGGGAATCCCACGGCCCCGCCAGACGGGCGGCTTGGTGTGGACCGGCCCCTCCAGCAGGTTGGCCATGGCGCCCGGGGCGAAGGAGTCGTCCCGGTGCGACTCGGCATTGCCGAGCACGCCGGGCAGCAGACGGGCCACCGCCTCGGTGATCACCAGGACGGCGGCCTCGCCGCCGGCCAGCACGTAGTCGCCGATGGAGACCTCGTACACCGGCATGCGGGTGGCGTACTCGTCGATCACCCGGCGGTCGATGCCCTCGTAGCGGGCCGGGGTGAAGACCAGCCAGGGCCTGGAGGAGAGCTCCACGGCCAGTTCCTGGGTGAACGGGCGGCCGCTGGGCGTCGGCACGACCAGTGCGGGTGCGCCGGCGCCCGCCTCGTAGCCGTCCGCGAGGACCTCGTCGAGGGCCTCGCCCCACGGCTCGGTCTTCATGACCATGCCGGGGCCGCCGCCGTAGGGGGTGTCGTCGACGGTGTTGTGCCGGTCGTGGGTCCAGTCCCGCAGGTCGTGGACGCCGACGTCGAGCAGCCCGCGGGTGCGCGCCTTGCCCACCAGGGAGACGTTCAGCGGTTCCAGGTACTCCGGGAAGATGGTGACGACGTCGAGACGCATCAGCCCTGGTCCCGCTTCGTCCCGGCGCCGTCCGTCTCCCCGCCGCCGGCCGTCTCCCCGCCGTCGGCCGCCGGCTGGTCGCCGGACGCCTGCTCCCCGGCCGCCGCGTCGCGGGCGGAGGCGATCTCGGCGCGGTCGTCGATCAGGCCGGGCGGCGGGTCGATGACGGCCCGCTGCTCCTCGATGTCGATCTCCACGACGATCTCCTGGACGAACGGCACGTAGACCTCGCTGCCGTCCGGACGCTCGACCACGAACAGGTCCTGCGAGGGCAGGTGGGAGATCTCGGTGATCCGGCCCACCTCCTGGCCGTCGACGGTCACCACGTCCAGGTCCATCAGCTGGTGGTCGTAGTACTCGTCCTCCTCCTCGGGCAGCTCCGCGGGGTCGACGTCCGCGATGAGGAGGGTGTTGCGCAGCGCCTCGGCACCGGTGCGGTCCCGGACGCCCTCGAAGCGCAGCAGCAGCCGGCCGCTGTGCACCCGTCCCGCCTCGATGGTCAGCGGACCGACCGAGGCCGGGTCGGTGGCCAGGACGGCGCCGGGCGCGAGCCGCAGCTCCGGCTCGTCGGTACGTACCTCGACGGTGACGTCGCCCTTGATGCCGTGGGCGCGGCCGATCCGTGCGACTACCAGCTGCACTGTGCTTGCTCTCCTGGTCGGAACTGCGGGTGACGGACCGCGGTCGGGGACTGCGGTGGGGAACGACGTCGGGCCGGGGACGGCTCTGAGGCCGTCCCCGGCCCGAGCCGGTGTTGCGTGTGTCAGCGGACGTCGTCCACGTCGACCAGGTCGACGCGGACGCCGCGGCCGCCGATGGCGCCCACGACGGTTCGCAGGGCGCGAGCGGTGCGGCCGTTGCGGCCGATCACCTTGCCGAGGTCGTCCGGGTGGACCCGGACCTCGAGCACGCGCCCGCGACGCAGGTCGCGGGAGGCGACCTGCACATCGTCAGGGTTGTCGACGATGCCCTTCACGAGGTGCTCGAGAGCCTCCTCGAGCATGCTCAGGCCTCGGTCGACTCAGCCGGAGCGGACTCGGCGGCGGCCTCGTCCTTCTTCTCGGCCTTCTTCTTCTGGGTGATGGCCTCGCCCTTGCCCTCGTCCTCGCCACCGAGCGCCTCGAAGGACGGACGGGCCGGCTTCTCGGCGCGCTGCAGCAGCGGCGCGGGGGCGGGCTCGCCCTTGAACTTCTGCCAGTCGCCGGTCTTCTTGAGGATGGCGAGAACCGGCTCGGTCGGCTGGGCGCCGACGGAGAGCCAGTACGCGACACGCTCGGCGTCGACCTCCATCACCGACGGGTTGTACGTCGGGTGGTACTTGCCGATCTCCTCGATCGCCCGGCCGTCACGGCGGGTACGGCTGTCGGCGACGACGATGCGGTAGTGAGGCGAACGGATCTTGCCCAGACGCTTCAGCTTGATCTTGACTGCCACGGGAGTGGAATCTCCTGGAATTGACGTGGTTGGGCGCGACGGGAAGCCGCGTGGGGTTGCGGCACCGAGTGCCCGATGGACGCGTCAGCCGGAGGAGAGAGGGGTCCTGTGCGACTGTCGAGTACAGCTGGCCATTCTGCCATATGACCGACCCCGGATCCGAACGGGGGCGTACGGGGCCCGCGCGGGGCCGGCGTCCACGATGCGCCGGCTCCGCGCGGGACCCGCGCCACCTCAGCTCGCCGCGGCGAGCGGCTCGGGCTCGGGGATCCTGAAGGGCTTCCCGCAGCCCCCGCAGACGATGGGCGCCTGCGCCAGGACGGACGGAACGACGCGCACGTTGCGACCGCAGTCGCAGACGGCCTTGACCCGCACACCTCCCCCCGACGACCCGTGACGGGCCGCGGGTCCCCGGAAGGTGCCGGCCGTGTCCGACGCCACGGCCGCGTTGTGCGCCTTGAGCGCGCGCTGCAGCCGTTCGATCGTGGGCCGGTACCGGCGCTTGGCCTCGGGCTTGAGCGTGACCAGCGAGAAGCCGCTGCTGGGATGCGGCTCCTCGGAGTGATCGAGCCCGAGCTCCTCGGCGATCGCCAGGAACCTGCGGTTGTGGTAGCGGCCGGCCCGGGACGTGTCGCGAATGCCCCGGGCGGCGGCGATGCCGTGGACTGCCTCATGGAGGAGTCGCTCGAAGGAGAGTTCGTGTCCACAGGCGGACGACGACTCCCCGATCAGTGATTCGGGCGCGGCCAGGTCAGGCAGCTCGGGATGGTGCCGTTGAATGTCGGCCCATGCCTGTGCCAGCTCGGCGGCGAGAACTGGTGGTGTCGTGCTCACGTAATGACAACGACGCCGCAGCCCTCCGTGTTCCTATTCCGGGGCATCTCAAATAATTTGCACGTACCCGTCAGTTCTCTCTGATGTGTCCGGACGAGGACGGGTGCGTTGATCTGCGCAGAAGGCCGACGTCTCACCACAAGCCGGTACGTAGTCACACGTACGTACAGGGCGGTACCCGGCGCACGGGGCTCGGCGTGCGCCCCGGCGCGCGTCACAGCTTGGCGGGATTACGACGTGATCGTGAGGTTACACCCCGTTAGGCCGAAGCCTGACGGCGGGTCCCGGTTCAAGAATCCTCACCCTTCATGACGCGGCACCCCCGTCTCCGGTTGCCCTCCGGGTTACCGGTATGTGAAATCTCGCCTTATACGCCCGCATCCGGCAACGGGGTGTCCAGGCGCCCTGGACGGGACAGCGTCCTAGCAGTTACCTGGCATACGGGGGGAAGCCGGGGCACGGACGGGGGCGGCACGGCGCACGACGACGGCACGGACGGCACGGACGGCACGGACCGACGGACGGCCCGAAAGCGGCAACTCTTCGGCGATTGGGGCGCTACATGACATCCACTCTCCTGCGACCTCACCCTCCCCGCACGACCCGGACCACGGGGGCGGGCCCGCGGGCACTGGCCCGGGACTGGTCCGAGATCCAGGAACGCATGCTGGTCCCGCTCTACGAGGCCGTGCACACGCGCTTGGGGGTGGGCCCCGGCACCCGGCTGCTGGGGCTCGGCTGCGGCTCGGGACTGGCCCTGCTGATGGCGGCGGCACGGGGCGCCGACGTCACCGGCGTGGAGACGGACTCACCCGAACGGCTCAACCTGGCGCGGGAAAGGCTCGCAGCACACGAGCAGGGCGGCGACGCCTCGGGTCCGGCGGGCGGCGCGCGGCTGGCCGAACACCCGCCGGCCCGTGCGCAGGCGTACACGGTGGTGACGTCGCTGGAGCCGGTCGGCTGCCTCACCGGGGACACCGACGCCCTGATCGCCCGGCTGCGGGACGCCGCGCCGCTGGCCGAACGCGGCGCGGCCGTGGTGCTGACCGGATGGGGGCCGCCCGAGCGGTGCGCGACGGCGGCGGTGCTGCGGGTCGCGGAGCGGCTGGCGGAGCCGCGTTCGCCGGGGAGGTGGCGGCCGGCCGGCCGGGACGACCTGGAGGACGTGGCCCGGCGGGCCGGTCTGGTCCCCGACGGCTCGGGCCGGGTCTCCTGCCCCTTCGGCTACGCGGGGATCGACAGCGCGGTGCGGGGACTGTGGTCGACCGGGCTGTTCGACGCGGCCGCCGCCGCCACGGACCCCGCCCAGGTCGACAAGGAGCTGCGCGAGGCCCTGCACCCGTACGTGCGGGCGGACGGCACGGTGTGGATGCCGAACGTCTTCCGCTACCTCGTCGCCCGCACCCGCTGACGCGGCCGCGGGCGTCCGCCGGGGTCCCGCCGGACGCCGGAGCCGGGTACCGCCGGGTGTCCCGAACGCGAGAGCCGGGCTGCCCCCTGCGGGGGCACACCCGGCTCGGCGTCGCACCGATCGGCGCGGCTGTGCGTGAACTGCGCGACCGTGCGTGAACTGACGCGTCAGCCCATGAACTTCTTGAACTCGTCGGGGAGTTCGAAGTTCTTGGCGTCCTGCTGGGGCAGGCCGAAGGCGTTGCCGCCCTGCGCGGCGGCGGCCTCGCGACGCTGCGCCTCCTCCAGCTCCTGCTGCTTGCGCTTCATCGGGTTGCCGGAGCGCTGCTTGCCCTTGGCCTTCTTCTGCTGCTTCTTCTGGCGGCCCGGACCGCCGCCCATGCCCGGCATTCCCGGCACGCCCGGCATCCCGCCGCCCTGGGCCATCCGGGACATCATCTTGCGGGCCTCGAGGAACCGCTCGATCAGGTTCTTCACCGCGCTGACCTCGACGCCCGAACCCCTGGCGATACGGGCGCGGCGGGAGCCGTTGACGATCAGCGGGTCGGTGCGCTCGGCGGGGGTCATCGACTTGATGATCGCCGCGGTGCGGTCGACCTCGCGCTCGTCCAGGTTGTTGATCTGGTCCTTGATCTGGCCCATGCCGGGGAGCATGCCGAGCAGCTTGGAGATCGACCCCATCTTGCGGACCTGCTCCATCTGGGACAGGAAGTCGTCGAGGGTGAACTCCTGGCCCTTCTTGGAGGCCAGCTTGGAGGCCATCTTCTCGGCCTCGGCCTGGTCGAAGGTCTTCTCCGCCTGCTCGATCAGGGTGAGCAGGTCACCCATGTCGAGGATGCGGGAGGCCATCCGGTCCGGGTGGAAGGCGTCGAAGTCGTCCAGCTTCTCGCCGTTCGAGGCGAACATGATCGGCTTGCCGGTGATCGACGCGATCGACAGGGCCGCGCCGCCGCGGGCGTCGCCGTCGAGCTTGGAGAGCACCACGCCGTCGAAGCCGACGCCGTCGCGGAAGGCCTCGGCCGTGTTGACCGCGTCCTGACCGATCATCGCGTCGACGACGAAGAGGATCTCGTCCGGGCTCACCGCGTCCCGGATGTCGGCGGCCTGCTGCATCATCTCGGCGTCGATGCCGAGGCGGCCGGCGGTGTCCACGATCACGATGTCGTGGACCTTGGTCCGCGCGAAGTCGATGGAGTCCTTGGCGACCTTCACCGGGTCGCCGACGCCGTTGCCCGGCTCCGGCGCGTAGACCGCGACGCCGGCGCGCTCGGCGACGACGCTCAGCTGGTTCACGGCGTTGGGGCGCTGGAGGTCGGCCGCGACGAGCAGCGGGGAGTGGCCTTGGTCCTTGAGCCACTTGCCGAGCTTGCCCGCGAGGGTGGTCTTACCGGCACCCTGCAGACCGGCCAGCATGATCACGGTGGGCGCGGTCTTGGCGAAGCGCAGCCGGCGGGTCTCGCCGCCGAGGATGGTGACCAGCTCGTCGTTGACGATCTTGATGACCTGCTGGGCCGGGTTCAGCGCCTTCGAGACCTCGGAGCCGAGGGCACGCTCCTTGACGCTCTTGATGAAGGAGCGCACGACCGGCAGGGCGACGTCCGCCTCGAGGAGCGCGATGCGGATCTCGCGCGCCGTGGCGTCGATGTCAGCCTCGGAGAGCCGGCCTTTCCCGCGGAGGTTTTTGAAAGTCGCGCTGAGGCGGTCGGAGAGGGTATCGAACACGGCGCTCGTCGGTCCTCGGTGTCGGGGGCGGATGAATGTGGTGTCCAGGGTATCCGCCCCGGACCCCTCCCGGTCCCTGCCGGTACCTTCCCGCCCGCGCGTGCACCGCGCGGGCGCTCGGGCCGACCGCGCCCGGGGCCGTGCGGGTCAGGTGGTGCGGAGGGTGCGTTCGAGGTCGCGGGCGACCTCGGCGGCCTCCGCGTCGGGGAGGGGTTCTCCCTTGACGTCCGTGACGTAGAAGCTGTCGACCACGTTGGCCCCCAGCGTGCTGACGTGGGCGCTGCGGACCCGCACCCCCGCCGTCTCCAGGGCCCGGCCGATCCGGTGCAGCAGTCCCGGCGCGTCGTGCGCCCGGACCTCGATCACCGTGGCGTGCCGGGACGCCGCCCGGGCGACGGTGACCTGCGGGGGCGCCGCCGGTCCCCCGCGGCGCCGCGGGTAGGCGGCGTCGCGCTCGGCGAGGCGGGCCGCGATGTCGAGGGAGCCGTCCAGCGCGCGGACCAGGTCGGCGCGGAGCCTGGCGGCCTGCGGGAGGGAGCCGTACTCGGCGGCGACCCGCCAGTCGAGCAGCAGCACCGCGGCGTCGACGCCGTCCGGCAGCTCCAGCGGCCGCAGCTCGGCGGTGCGCACGGTCAGCCGGTGCAGGGCCAGCACCCCGGCCACGGCGGGCAGCACGCCGCCGCGCTCGGGCACCGCGATCCGCAGTTCGGCCCCCAACGGCTCCGGCTGGTCCTCCCGGTCCTCCCGGTCCGCCCGGTCCGCCCGGTCCACAGGGCCCGCCCGGCCCGCCTGGTCCCGGCGGTCTCCCTGGTCCCGCCGTTCCGGCGTCCCGGTCTCCTCCCGGTCCGCCCCCGCCCCCCTCTGGGCGCGCAGCGACAGCACCGGGCCCTGGGTGACGACCGCCTCCAGGGCGAGCCGTTCCTGCTCGGCTGTGGGCGCGGCGTGCTGCGGGCCCGCCGGCGGCTCGCCGGCCAGGACCGCCGAGACGCGGGCCGCCAGGTCGGCGACCAGCGAGGCCCGCCAGGACGACCAGGCGGCCGGCCCGGTGGCCAGCGCGTCCGCCTCGGTGAGCGCGTGCAGCAGCTCGAGCGTGCTCTGCGAGCCGACCGCGTCGGCGACCAGCTGGATGGTGGCCGGGTCGTCGAGGTCACGGCGGGTGGCGGTCTCGACGAGCAGCAGGTGGTGGCGGACCAGGGTGCCCAGCACGGCGACGTCCTGCCGGTCGAAGCCGATGCGCGCGGCGACGTCCTTGACGATGGTCTCGCCGGCCACCGAGTGGTCGCCCGGCCAGCCCTTGCCGATGTCGTGGAGCAGCGCGGCGACCAGCAGCAGGTCGGGGCGGCCGACCCGGCGGATGGTCCGGGAGGCGCGGACGGCGGTCTCGATCAGGTGGCGGTCGACCGTCCAGACGTGGACGGCGTTGCGCTGGGGGCGGCAGCGGACCCGTTCCCAGTCCGGCAGCAGCCGGGTGATCAGCCCTTCCGCGTCCAGGGCGTCCCAGACGTCCACGGCGGGACGGCCGGAGCCCAGCAGGGTGACCAGCTGCTCCCGGGCCTCGGCGGGCCAGGGCACCGGCATCGGCGCGGTGTCGGCGGCCAGCCGCCGCACGGCGTGCAGCGACAGCGGCAGCCCGGCCTCGGCGGCCGCTGCGGCGGCGCGCAGCGGGAGGACGGGGTCGCGGTCGGGCCGTGCGGCGCGGGCCAGCACGACCTCGCCGTCCTGTTCCACGACGCCCTCGGCGAGCGGGGTGCGCTCCGGGGCCGGGCGGCCGCCGCCCAGCAGGGTGCGCAGCCGGGGCCTGGACGAGCGGGCCCGCAGCACCCGGCCGACCTCGCGCCAGGTGACGTCACCGGCGTAGGAGATGACACGGGCGGCCTCGTAGACCTGACGCAGCAGGACGTCGGCGTCGAGCAGGCCGAGGCGTGCGGCGACCTGGTCCTGCTCCTGGAGGGAGAGGCGGTCGGTGGCCCGCCCGGTGGTGAGGTGGAGGGCGTCGCGGACGTCGAGGAGGGTGCGGCGGGCCGCGTCGAGACCTTCGCGCGGGGCGTCGGCGAGCCAGGAGGCGGCGACGGCGCGCAGCGCGGTGGCGTCGCGGAGGCCGCCGTGGGCCTCCTTGAGGTCGGGTTCGAGGAGGAAGCGGAGTTCGCCGGCGCGGTCGGCGCGCTCGGCGCACAGGTCCCGCAGCTCGGGCAGGCGCCGGGCGGCCTGGTTGCGCCAGTCGGCGAGGACGGCGGTGCGCAGGCCGGTGGTGAGGGTCAGGTCGCCGGCCAGGTGGCGGGCGTCGAGCAGGCCGAGCTGGACCTTGAGGTCGTCGGCGGCGGTCCTGCGCGCCTCGGAGGTGGTGCGGACCGAATGGTCCAGGGCGAGGCCCAGGTCCCAGACGGGGTACCAGAGCCGGTCGGCGACGGCGGCGACCGCGTCCGGGTCGGAGCCGTCGTGCAGGAGCAGCAGGTCGAGGTCGCTGCGCGGGGAGAGCTCCCCGCGGCCGTAGCCTCCGACGGCGACCAGGGCGAGGCCCCGGGCGCCGGGCGCGGCGGCGGCGAACAGTCCGGCCAGCCAGCGGTCGGTGATGTCGGCCAGGGCCTTACGGCGCGACGGCCCGGACCGAGCCTCCTCCTGGAGGAGGCCCAGCCGGGCCGCCGCGTAGCCGCCGGGTCCCGAGTTCTCGGTCTCTTCACGCGTGTCCGTGCTCGTCACCGGCGACTCCGTTCCTCTGGCTGCCCCGCAGGGCTTCCGCTCGCTGCCTTACAGGGCGTCCGGTCCGCGCTCACCGGTGCGGACGCGGACGGCGGTCTCGACGGGGACCGCCCAGACCTTTCCGTCACCGATCTTGCCGGTGCGGGCGGCGCTGACCACGACCTCGATGAGCTGGTCGGCGTCCGCGTCGTCCACCAGGACCTCTATGCGGATCTTGGGGACCAGGTCGACGGTGTACTCGGCGCCCCGGTAGACCTCGGTGTGACCGCGCTGCCGGCCGTAGCCGCTGGCCTCGGTGACGGTCAGGCCGTGCACTCCGAAGGCCTGGAGGGCTTCCTTGATCTCGTCGAGCTTGTGCGGCTTGACGACCGCGGTGATCAGCTTCATGCGTCAACCTTGTTGCTCTCGGCGCGGGCGGGGACGGGGTTCTTGGCGGAGCCGCCGCCGACTCCGCTGAAGTCGTAGGCGGTCTCGGCGTGCTCGGCCTGGTCGATGCCGGAGATCTCCTGGTCCTCCTCGACCCGCATCCCGATGGTCTTGTGGATCAGCAGGGCGAGGACCGCGGAGGCCACCAGCGAGTAGGCGAGGACGCCGAAGACGCCGGCCGCCTGCTTCCAGAGCTGGTCGAGGCCGCCGCCGTAGAGGAGGCCGGCCACCTCGGACTGGCCCTCGCCGGTGGCGAAGAAGCCGATCAGCAGCGAGCCGACGATACCGCCGACCAGGTGGACGCCGACCACGTCGAGCGAGTCGTCGTAGTTGAACCGGTACTTCAGGCCCACGGCCATGGCGCAGAGCAGGCCGGCGATCGCGCCGACGGCGATGGCGCCGAGCGGGGAGACCGCGCCGCCCGCCGGGGTGATGGCGACCAGGCCGGCGACGGCGCCGGAGGCCGCGCCCAGGGTGGTGAACGCGCCGTGCCGGATCTTCTCGTAGACGAGCCAGGCCAGGACGGCCGCGCCGGTGGCCACCTGCGTGTTGACGAACATCAGCGCGCCGACGCCGTCGCTGTTGCCGAGCCAGGAGCCGGCGTTGAAGCCGAACCAGCCGAACCAGAGGAGGCCGGCGCCGAGCATGACCAGCGGCATGCTGTGCGGCCGCATCGGGTCCTTCTTGAAGCCGACCCGCCGGCCGATGACCAGGATGACGCCGAGCGCCGCGGCGCCCGCGTTGATGTGGACGGCCGTGCCGCCCGCGAAGTCGATCACTCCGAGCTCGAACGCCCAGCCGCCGGTGCCCCAGACCCAGTGCGCGACCGGGAAGTAGACGACGCTGGCCCACAGCACCACGAACAGGGACCAGGCGGCGAACTTGACGCGGTCCGCGAGGGCGCCGCTGATCAGGGCGGGAGTGATGACGGCGAACATCAGCTGGAAGACCGCGAAGACCAGGGTGGGGATGGTGTAACCGCTCCACACCTCCCCCTTGTCGATGCCGCTGAACCCGAGGTAGCCGGAGTCCCAGCCGATGAGGCCGCCGCTGTCGGTGCCGAAGGCGAGGGAGAAGCCGTACAGCACCCACAGGACGGTGACGATCCCAAGGCTGATGAAGGACATCATCAGCATGTTGAGGGCGCTCTTGACCCGGACCATGCCTCCGTAGAAGAAGGCCAGACCCGGGGTCATGAGCATCACCAGGGCGGAACAGATGAGCATGAAGCCTGTGTCGGCTGACGAAATCTTGTCAGCCGCAAAGGTGATGGCTGGTGCCATCGGCGTCTCCTCGTCGTGGGTCGCGGCCCGTGCGGGCTACCTGGGCGGGTGGGGAGGTGGTGGGCCTGTCGTTCGCCACGAGATTGACGCAGCGCCGTTTCGGCCATGACCCCTCGTTGTTTCGCACCGGTGACGAAGAAGCCGTGCGTGTTACGCGTCCATGAACTGGGGGACGGCGCACAGGGGCCGGCCGCGGCGGCCTTCCGACGACCTGGCGGGGGGAGCCGAGTCGGGCGGTTCGGGAAGGCCGGCCGCGGCCGGGGTACGGGAGGGCTGCTCCAGGAGCAGGTCAGACGGCCGCGGCGGCCTCGGGAAGCTCTTCCGACAGCTGGCGGGTGATGTCCCGGACGGCGGGGAGTTCCTTGTAGTCACGCGCGGCCGTGTCGGCGGTCTTGCGGATGCGGGTGTTGACCCGCTCGGAGCGGACCTTTTTGGCCACCCTCATGGCCTGTCCGAGCATCACGGTGCTCTGCTCCGGCTCGCTCTGCAGGAGGTGCACGCTCGCCATCCCGACCAGGTTCAGCGCGTAGGAACGCTGGTGGTCGGGGTCCTGCGCGAACAGCTCGACGGCCTTCTTCATCAGCGGTTCCGCCATCGAGGCGTAGATCGGACTGCGGCCCGCCACGTAGGCGAGGTCGCGGAAGGAGTGCGAGTTCTCGCCGTTCAGCTCCGCCTCGGTGAAGAAGCCGATCCAGTCGGGCTCCGGCTCGCCCCACTCCTGGGCGTCGGCGAAGGTGTCCTCGGCCATCCGCACCGCGCGCTTGCACTTGCCGGGCTGGCCCATGTTCGCGTAGGCGCGGCCCTCCATCGCATACAGCATCGCCTGGGTGCGGGGGCTGGCGCAGTCGCGGCTGCCGTACTGGGCGAGGTGGATGAGCTCCAGCGCGTCGTCCGGCCGGCCGAGATGGATCATCTGGCGGCCCATCGAGGACAGGATGTACGAGCCGAGCGGCTTGTCCCCCGCCTCCTTCGCCGCGTGCAGGGCGAGCACGAAGTACTTCTGCGCGGTGGGCTGCAGGCCCACGTCGTAGCTCATCCAGCCGGCCAGCTCGGCGAGCTCGGCCGCGAAGCCGAACAGCCGGCGCGCGGTCGGCTCGGGGTGGCTCTCCTGGAGAAGGTCGGTGACCTCGTGGAGCTGGCCGACGACCGCCTTGCGGCGCAGGCCGCCACCGCACTGGGCGTCCCACTGGCGGAACATCTCGATGGTGTTCGCCAGCTGGTCGAGCTCCGGCCCGGACAGGCCGCCGCGCCGGCCGGAGGAGTGGGCGGCCGGCTCCAGGGGCGAGGCGGGCGAGGGCACCAGCCAGCGCTGCATCGGCTCGATCAGGGACGGCCCCGCGGCCAGCCCCAGGGAGGTGCCGAGGAAGCCGCGGCGGGCCAGCATCAGGTCGCTGCGGGAGAACTCGCCGAGCAGCGCGACCGTCTGCGGGCCGGTCCAGGGCAGGTCGACGCCGGCCACCGAGGGCGCCTGGTGCGCGGCGCGCAGGCCCAGGTCCTCCACGGCGACGACGCAGCCGAAACGCTCGGAGAACAACTCGGACAGGATCCGCGGAATGGGTTCTCGCGGGTTCTCGCCGTCCAGCCAGCGGCGGACCCGGGAGGTGTCGGTGGACACGTGGTTGGCCCCGAGCTGGCGGGCCCTGCGGTTCACCTGGCGGGCGAGCTCGCCCTTGGACCAGCCGCTGCGGACGAACCACGAATTGAGCAGCTCGTTGGGGCGCTTCTCAGCGTTCGTCCCGCCTTCGCCGTTGCCGCTCACCGGAACGCCCCCATCCATCCCTGAGACCTGCCGGACCCTGCCCGGGCACGGTCGTGTCTGCCAACAGCCCTATCAGAATGCCGCCGGACCGTCCTTCGATTCGGCGGATTCCCCGAGCCGCGGGGAGTTCCGCCGCCGCGCCTTCCACGGGGGAGCCCACCGTCACTCTCCGTCACCGCGAAGCGGTCACAGGAGGTCCGGCGAGCCGTCGGAAAGGTGCTTCTGGCAAGTTCGATCGGGCATGTGCCGCAAGCTTTGCACACTCAACGTAGCCTCACGGTCACCGCTTCAACCACGCTGGTTCGGGAAACGCCACCTTTCGCCACCCCTACGGGTGAACTCTGAGCCGGTCACCCGCGATTCACTTGACCCGCGACATCGGAAACCTGTCCGGGAAACCGAATCGGAGCCCGATGCGCGGAGGGGGCGCGAAAAGCCGGCCGTGCCGCCTCGCGCACCTCCATGCGCGGTGCGAACCGGGCGAGTCGGGACGGGACGGCGGGTAGTCGCAACGCAGCGTCACGACAGACCTCCGGCACGTAACCAGCCACGCGGCGGACCCGTTGGAGGGGGCATGGGCTTCACGATCGGCGGTATGCGGGATCTCCGTTCCGGCACGCGGTCCGGGGCGCGCGGCGGCGTGCGCCGGCGGGGCCGGGCCTCCGACTGCACCGCGGTCGCCGAGTTCACCGGTCTCTGGGGCTGGGACGTGGCGCCCGGGGCGCGCGCGGCAGCGCCCGGCGGGGGCTGTTCGTGCGGGCGCGCGGGTTGTTCCGCGCCGGGGGCGCATCCGCTGGAGCTCGCTGCGGAGGTTCCCGCCGGTTCCACCCTCGACGACGTGGCAGAGGCCTGGTCCGAGCACCCCGGGGCCGCGGTGATGCTGCCGGTGGGGCGGGCCTTCGACGTGCTCGAGGTCCCGGAGGCCGCCGGGCGCCTGGCCGTGGTGCGGCTGGAGCGGATGGGGCTGCCGGTGGGGCCGGTGACGGTCACCCCCGAGGGGCGGGCCCAGTTCTTCGTGGCCGTGGGCGCGGCCGAGGAGCTGCCGTCGCTGCTGTACCGGATGGGCCTGGACGACGTCGGGCCCGCCGTGGTGCGGGCGCTCGGGGCCGGGGCGTACGTGACGGCTCCGCCGTCGGACCGGGGCGGGCGGGGGCCGGTGCGGTGGCTGCGCGAGCCGGGCCTCGACTCCGCCGGCGGGCTGCCCGCGGCGCGGCTCCTCCTCGGCACCCTCGCCTACGCCGCCCACCGCTCCTGACGCGGCCCGGCGCGTGACGCGGCCCGGCGTTCCCGACCCGGCCCACCCTGCCTGACCTGTCCGGCCCCCGACGCGGCCCGGCACCTGACGCGGCCCGCCTTTCCTGACCGGCCCGCCCTTCCTGACGCGACGCGGCCCCCGACGCGCCCCGGCGCCTGAGCGGTCCGGCCCCCGGAACGGCAGACGCCCGCCAGGCCGGTGGCCGGGGCGGGCGTCTGGCGGTCCGCGCTGCGTGGGGTGGGTTCAGTCGCCGATCAGGGCGTCGACGAAGGCGCCGGGCTCGAAGGGCGCGAGGTCGTCGGCCCCCTCACCGAGGCCGATCAGCTTGACCGGCACGCCCAGCTCCCGCTGGACGGCGACCACGATGCCGCCCTTGGCCGTGCCGTCCAGCTTGGTCAGCACGATGCCGGTGATGTTCACGACCTCGGCGAACACCCGGGCCTGGACCAGGCCGTTCTGCCCGGTGGTGGCGTCCAGCACCAGCAGCACCTCGTCCAGCGGGGCCTGCTTCTCGACGACCCGCTTGACCTTGCCCAGCTCGTCCATCAGGCCGGTCTTGGTGTGCAGACGGCCGGCGGTGTCGATCAGCACCACGTCGGCGCCGGTGACGATGCCCTCCTTGACGGAGTCGAAGGCGACCGAGGCCGGGTCGCCGGCCTCCGGGCCGCGCACCGTGTGGGCGCCCACGCGCTCGCCCCAGGTCTGCAGCTGGTCGGCGGCGGCCGCGCGGAAGGTGTCCGCGGCGCCCAGGACGACGGTCTTCCCGTCCGCGACCAGGACGCGGGCGAGCTTGCCGGTGGTGGTGGTCTTGCCGGTGCCGTTGACGCCGACGACCATGACCACGCCCGGGGTGCCCTCCTTCGCGTCCGTCCGCACGGAACGGTCGAACTCGGGGTTCAGCAGCTGCAGCAGCTCCTCGCGGAGCAGGACGCGCAGCTCGTCCGGGGTGCGGGTGCCCAGCACCCGCACCCGCTCGCGCAGGCGCTCCACGAGCTCCTGGGTGGGCTGCACGCCGACGTCGGCGGTGAGGAGGGTGTCCTCGATCTCCTCCCAGGTGTCCTCGTCGAGGTGCTCGCGCGAGAGCAGGGTCAGCAGGCCCTTGCCCAGCGCGTTCTGCGAGCGCGAGAGGCGGGCGCGCAGCCGGACCAGCCGGCCGGCGGTGGGCTCGGGAACCTCGACCGCCGGGGCGGCGGGCTCCACGGGGACCTCTTCGACCAGGGTGGCGCCGCTGGGCGATCCGGGGAGGTCGACCTCCTCGATCGTGCGGCGCCCTTCGTCCCGTGGGGTCTCCGCCTCCTCCCCGACCGTGGGCTCGGCCGGCGGGGCGGTGATGTCGGGAGCGGACGGGGGCGGGGGCGGCGGCTTCCTGCGCCGGGTGCCGACGACGAGGCCGGCGAGGGCGACCAGGGCCACCACCGCGATGACTACGGCAAGGATGAGGGTGTCCATAACGGTCCCAGTATCGGCCATGGGGCGCACGCCACCCGGGGCGCGCGCCGGGCTTCTTCCCGATGAGGCCGCACCGGGGCCTCACGCACCCCCGCCCGCGGGGACGTAACCGACCGCATCGGGCGGACCGCCCGGACCGGATGAACCGGCCGGACCGGACGAACCGCCCGGGCCCCGGCTTTCAGCGCAGCCGCTGGCTGATCACCTTGGAGACGCCGTCGCCCTGCATGGACACGCCGTACAGCGCGTCGGCGACCTCCATGGTGCGCTTCTGGTGGGTGATCACGATCAGCTGGGAGGACTCCTGGAGCTCCTGCATGATCCGGATCAGCCGCTGCAGGTTGGTGTCGTCGAGGGCGGCCTCGACCTCGTCCATCACGTAGAACGGGCTGGGCCGCGCCTTGAAGATGGAGACCAGCAGCGCCACGGCGGTCAGCGAGCGCTCGCCGCCGGACAGCAGGCTGAGCCGCTTGACCTTCTTGCCCGGCGGCCGGGCCTCGACCTCCACGCCGGTGGTGAGCATGTTGTCGGGGTCGGTGAGGAGCAGCCGTCCCTCTCCGCCGGGGAAGAGCCGGCCGAAGACGCCCTCGAACTCGCGTGCGGTGTCCCGGTAGGCCTCGGTGAAGACCTGCTCGACCCGCTCGTCGACCTCCTTGACCACCTGGAGCAGGTCGGCGCGGGTCTTCTTCAGGTCCTCCAGCTGCTCGCTGAGGAACTGGTGGCGCTCCTCCAGCGCGGCGAACTCCTCCAGCGCGAGCGGGTTGACCTTGCCGAGCTGCTGGTAGGCCCGCTCGGCGGCCCGCAGCCGCTTCTCCTGCTCGGCGCGGACGAACGGCCTTGGCCGGTTGCGGGGGTGCTCCGGGTCCTCGGGCAGCTCCTCGCCCTCGGCGGGCGGCGACGGCGGGACGAGCTGGGCGGGACCGTACTCGGCGACCAGCGCCTCGGGCTCGACGCCCAGCTCCTCCAGGGCCTTGCTCTCCAGCTGCTCGATCCGCAGCCGCTTCTCGGCACCGAGCACCTCGCCGCGGTGGACGGAGTCGGTGAGCTTGTCCAGCTCGCCCTTGAGGTCCCGTCCGGCCGTGCGGGCGGCGGCGAGCTCGCGTTCCTGCCGGGCCCGGGCGGCGTCGGCGGCGGTGCGTTCCCGGTCGGCGCGCTCCAGCGACACCTCGACGTGGGCGAGCAGCTGCCGGGCGCCGGAGGCGACCGCCGAGGCGACGGCGGCCTCGTGACGCAGCCGCGCCCTGCGGCGTTCGGCGCGGGCCCGGGCCTCGCGTTCGGCGCGGGCGGCGCGGTCCAGCGAGTCGGCGCGGCCGGCCAGGGCCTTCACCCGCTCCTCGTGGGTGCGCAGCTGGAGCCGGGCCTCCATCTCGGTCTGCCGGGCGTTGGCGCCGTCGGCGGCGAGCCGGTCGCGGACGGAGGTGTCGGGGTCCTCGTCGACCGGCATCTCCTCGGCGACGGCCAGCCGCTCGGCCAGTTCCTCGACGTCGGTGAGCGCCTGTTCCAGGGCCTGCTGGGCGCGGGCGGTGGCGGCGGCGGCGCGCTCGGCCTCCCCGGCGGCGCCGCGGGCCTGGCCGGCCAGGCGGCCGAGCTGCTGGGAGACGCCGGACTTCTCGCGGTCGGCGGCCCGGCGGCGTTCGCCCAGCTCCTCCACCAGGGCGGCGCACCCGGTCCGCCGCGCGGCGGCCGCCCGCTGGGTCCCGGCGAGTTCCCGGCAGCGCGCCTCCAGGTCCTCGAGCAGGGCGGCGGCCTCGTCGACGGAGGCCTGCACCTCCAGCAGGCTGGGCGCGGCGGCCGAGCCGCCGTGCGCGTAGTGGGCGCCGAGCAGGTCGCCCTCGGCGGTGACGGCGGTGAGGTCTGGGCGTGAGCGGACGACCTCCTCGGCGTCGTCCAGGGTGTCCACCACCACGACGCCGCGCAGCAGCCGGCGGACGGCGGGCATCAGCTGGTCGGGGCCGCTCACCAGGCCGGCGGCGTGCGGCCACCGCTCGTGGCGAGGGGCCGGGTCCGGTTCCTCGGCCACCCCGGCGAGCAGCAGCGCGGCGCGCCCGGCGTCCTGCTTGCGCAGCAGCCGCAGGGCTTCGGCGGCCGCGGCGGGCGAGGCGGCGGCCACCGCGTCGGCGGCGGCGCCGAAGGCCGCGGCGAGGGCGGCCTCCTGGCCGGGGGCGACGGTGAGGAGTCCGGCGGCGGGGCCGAGGATGCCGGTGAGGGCGTCCCGGGCCTCCAGCAGGGCGCCGGTGCCGTCCTTGCGGCGCAGGCCGAGAGCGAGGGCGTCGTGCCGGGCCCGGGTGGCAGCGCTCTCGCGTTCGGCGCGGGTGAGGGCCTCGCGGGCGGCGGTCAGTGCGGCGTCGGCCTCGGCGAGGGCGCCCTTCGCCTCGTCGTGCCGCTCGGCGAGTTCGGTGTCCTCCGCGTCGAGGCCGTCGACCTCGGCCTTCAGCTCCTCGTACTCCTCCTGGGCGGCCATGGCACGCGCCTGGGCCTCGTCCCGTGAGGAGGCGAGGCGGTCGATCTCGGCCTGGGCGGCGGCGGCCCGGGAGCGGGCGGCGCCGACCTGGCCGCTGAGCCGGGCCAGGCCCTCGCGGCGGTCGGCGATGGCGCGGGCGACGTCCTTGAGGCGGCGTTCCTCGGCGGCGAGGGAGCGCTCCAGCTCCTCGCGGTGCGCGACGGTGTCCTCCAGGGCCCGCTCGGCGGCCTCCAGGGCGGCCTCGAGTTCGGCCTCCTGCTCACGGATGCGGGCGGCCTCGCGCTCCATGTCCTCGGGGTCGCGGCCGCGGCGCTCCTCGACGGGGGCGGCGGTGGCGCTCTTCACCCGGGCGTCGGCCAGCGAGACGGTGCCACGGACGCGTTCGGCGAGCTGGGAGAGCTCGTACCAGGTCTGCTGGGCGCGCTGCAGGCGCGGCGTGAGGCGGCGGACCTCGTCCTCCAGGAGCGCCTCGCGGCGCAGCGCCTTGCGCAGCTCCTCCTCGGTGGCCTCCTTGCGCTCCTTGAGCGCGGCCTCGTCGGCCACCTCGGCGCTCAGGGCCTCGCGCAGTTTCACCAGGTCGTCGGCGAGCAGGCGCAGCCGGGCGTCGCGCAGGTCGGCCTGGATGACGGCGGCCCTGCGCGCCACGGCGGCCTGCCGGCCCAGTGGTTTGAGCTGGCGGCGCAGTTCGTCGGTGAGGTCCTGGACGCGGGCCAGGTTGGCCTGCATGGCGTCCAGTTTGCGCAGCGCCTTCTCCTTGCGCTTGCGGTGCTTGAGGACGCCGGCCGCCTCCTCGATGAAGGCGCGGCGGCCCATGGGGTCGGCGTGCAGCACGGAGTCGAGCTGGCCCTGGCCGACGATGACGTGCATCTCGCGGCCGATGCCGGAGTCGGAAAGGAGTTCCTGGATGTCCAGGAGGCGGCAGGTGTCACCGTTGATCTGGTACTCGCTGCCGCCGTTGCGGAACATGATCCGCGTGATGGTGACCTCGGCGTACTCGATGGGCAGGGCGCCGTCGGAGTTGTCGATGGTCAGCGAGACCTCGGCGCGCCCCAGGGGAGGGCGGCCGGTGGTCCCGGCGAAGATGACGTCCTCCATCTTGCCGCCGCGCAGCGACTTGGCGCTGTGCTCGCCCATGACCCAGGTCAGCGCGTCCACGACGTTGGACTTCCCGGAACCGTTCGGGCCGACGACGCAGGTGATGCCCGGCTCGAAGCGGAGCGTGGTCGCGGATGCGAACGACTTGAAGCCGCGGAGGGTCAGGGCCTTGAGGTGCACGCCGGTGGACTCTACCGGCCGGTCCTGCCGCACTCC
Source organism: Streptomyces fragilis (assembly GCF_003112515.1). Taxonomy (GTDB): domain Bacteria; phylum Actinomycetota; class Actinomycetes; order Streptomycetales; family Streptomycetaceae; genus Streptomyces; species Streptomyces fragilis. The sequence continues at coordinate 129,121 of NZ_BEVZ01000004.1, forward strand.
ACGAGCCGGCGGAGCGATCCGGTTTCGCGCGGCCCGGTTTCGCGCGGTGGGGCGGCGGGCAGATCAGAGCTACAGGATCGCGGCGGGGGCGGGGCGAGCACGGTCCGGGGCAGGGCCCAGGCACACGGCGGCAGCGGCGGGGAGGGCCGCAGGAGCGGTGAAGGCGAAAGGGACGCCGAGGGCGTCCCTTGAGGCACCGGCGAGGTGCGGGCGCTGCGGCGGCCCGCCGACGAGCCGGAATCAGGTGAGCGCGGGCTCCGCCTGGTGTGCGTCGATGCTCTCCATGCTTTCCAACATCCGGTCGCGAGAAGCGGCAGCCGCGAGCGCGTCCTTCTCCGCCTGGATCCGTACGAGCTCGGATTCCAGGTCCTGGACGCGCTGCTGCAGCCGTCGCATCTCGGCGAGGAGTCGCGGGTCGGAGCCGCCGACGTAACCGAGAAGCGCCTTTGCCATGATGGATGGTCCTCCACACTGAGTGACCGACCGAAGCGGTGGTGGGTCGTGAGGGAATCGCACCCTGATGCCCGACACTGCGGTATCAGACCGGTGACTTCATGCCGCTGTTTCCTCATGCCAAACAGCTAGGGTGCGCGGGGCTTTCAGAGTCTCACCAAAAAGTTTGACGGTCAACACGATCACGCCCCGTATCGGCGGTGTCCCCGGGGCGCTCTGCGCTGACGACTTCGCGCGGCGTCTCCTTCGGGGCCCGGGGGCGTGCGGATCATCCTGGCCTGTGCGGGCTGCCGTGACAACCCTCTCGCGGCGGTCACCTGGACTTTTCCTCCTCCGCGCCGCGCCTCCGCCGCCGCGGGACGACGTCCGCGGGGCTGCCGAGGGCCTCGTTCAGCGGATCTCGAAGCCCGTGTAGCCACCGCGGGGTGTGTCCCAAATCTCGGTCACGCCGTCCACGCGACCCGGCGTGTCCTCCCCCGTGAGCCACTCCAGCAACCGCTCGCACCGTTCGCGGGGGCCTTCGGCGACGACCTGGACCCGGCCGTCCTGCAGGTTGAGGGCAAAGCCACTCAGCCCGCCGAGCTCCAGCGCCTTCGCGCGCGTGAACCAGCGGAAGCCCACTCGCTGCACCGTGCCCCGGACCCAGGCGACCAGCCGTGCGTCGTCGTCGTTCATGTGTGCACGCTAATCGAGCAAAAGTCTCACCGGACGCCCACACCCCCTGGAGCGATGCGGTAGCGTCCCCCCTCGACCCCCAGCAAAACTCACCCGTACGAGTGAGTCGCGTGGACCGCAGCACCGAGAAAGGCCAGCAGAATGGGACGCCACCGACGCTCCGCCGCCGGCCCCGAGGGCAGCAGCGGCACCCCCCGCGCCACCGGCGCGGCCCCGCACTCCGCCGGGCCCCACCAGGGCCACGAGCAGCAGTACCGGACGACGCACGACTCCTACGGCTCGTACCCCCAGGGCTCCAACAGCCCCTACGGCTACGACGGGCCCCACGGGTACGACGGCCCCGAGGGATACGGGTACGACGGGGGCCACGACGGCTGGGACCGGCAGCACGGCCACGACGGTTCGGCGGGCGGGGATCCCTACGCGCGCAGCCACGCCTACCTCTTCGGCACGGAGGAGTCCGCGGCCGGTGTCCGCCAGGACGCCCCGACCACCGCGCAGCCCGTGCGGCCCGCGCAGCCCGTGCGGCGCACCGCACCCTCGGGCCACCGGGCCAAGGGGAGGCGGACCCGTCACCCGGTGCGCACCGGGCTGCTGGGCGTCTCCGCGGCGCTGGCGATCGGTGTGGTCGCGGCCGCCACGGGCATGGTGCCCGGCCTGGACACCTACCGGCTGGGCGGCGACGGTGCGATCCGCGCGTTCGACGGCCCGGACAACGCGGAGACCCAGCAGGGCGGCGCGGGCGGCCGGGTCGACCCGGGCACCTCCGCCGGCGGCGGCGCCGGGACCGGTGCGGCGGAGCCCTCGCCGACCGCGTCCCCCTCCGCCCCGAAGGAGGAGAAGAAGAAGCAGAAGGAGGCCGAGCCCTCCCCGTCACGCACGGCCGAGAAGACCGCCGCGCCGGAGAAGCCGGCACCCACCACCAAGACGTCCGAGCCCCGCAAGCCGGCGTCCGGCGGCAACGCGGACCTCTCGCAGGAGGACGCCGCCCGGGCGCGGGTCCTGCAGCTGGTCAACCAGGAGCGGGCCTCCGCCGGGTGCAGCCCGGTCAAGGCCGACAGCGGGCTCACCGACCTGGCCGACGACTTCAGCCGGGCCATGGCCGAGCAGGACTTCTTCGACCACACGGACCCCAGCGGCGCCACCCCGTGGGACCGCGCGGCCGCGGCCGGCGTCGACAACCTGGGCGGCGAGAACATAGCCCGCGGCCAGGCGGACGCGGCGGCGGTGATGGACGCCTGGATGAACAGCGAGGGCCACCGGGCGAACATACTGAACTGCGACTTCAAGACCCTCGGCGTCGGCGTCCACTTCGCCTCCGGCGGCCCCTGGTGGACCCAGGACTTCGGCTACTGAGATAGCCGCAGGTCAGAGACCTAATTTGACCGCTGGGCCGTCCCGGGGCCGTCTTGTGCAGGCCCTTCACCGAAGATGCGGTCCACGGCGGCCCGAGTCCGGGTTCCGCTCGACGGCATCAGGTGCGTGTACGTCCGCAGGGTGAAACCAGGGTCGTGGTGGCCCAGGTACTCGCTGAGAGCCTTGATGCTCTCCCCGCGTCCAGCAGCACCGAGGCATAGAAGTGCCGCAGTGCGTGCATTCCGTTGTCTCGACCTTTCTCCACGCCCGCGGCCCGAAGCGCCGGCCGCCATACGCGATCGTTAAAGCGGTTTAGCCCGTGAGGCCGGCAACACGGAGACCCCCGGCTGGGCTCACGAGATGTGTGCCTGGTTCGCGCTGACCACGGGCGATTACCGGGGCATCCTTGCCGCCTCGCAGGCCGGTACGGAGGCAGCTCCCTCGCACGGCGTAGCCGTACAGCTTGCCGCCCAAGAGGCGAAGGGATGGGCCAGGCTGGGAGACCGGCGACAGACGGAAGTCGCGCTGGACCGAGGGCGAAAGCTGCTTGAAGGGATGCCCTACCCCGAGAACCTCGATCACCACTTCGTGGTGGACCCAGCGAAGTTCGACTTCTATGCCATGGACTGCTATCGGCTGCTCGGAGAGGACCGGTTTGCCGAGAACCTTGCCCACGAGGTGATTCGCTCGGGCACAGATTTCGATGGGTCCGAGCGTTCACCGATGCGCATGGCAGAGGCAAGGATCACCCTCGGCGTGGTGGCCGCGCGGCAGGGCGACTTGGACCAGGCGGTGAACTATGGCGAGTGGGCGCTGAAGGGCGACCGCCAGTCTCTGCCGTCCCTGCTCATGGTCAGCCGTGAGCTTGCAGCCATCATCAATCGGGACTTCGCCGCTGAACCAACCGGTCGTGAGTACCTCGATCACCTGACCGCGCTCAGCCGCGCCAACTAGAGCTGTTACGGGTTTCTCTACTTCATCTAGAGCTGTTACGGGTTTCTCTACTTCATCAAGCCTGGCTGCGCTCCTGCCTTCGGCCCGCTCCGCGCCCGCTGCGCCGACGCGCGCCCACGCGAGGAGTTGGACCAGGCGGTGAGGCGAGTACCGCATCACGGGGGCCGCGGTGAAGGACATGCCTCCGGCGGGGGCGCTCAGGCTTCGAGATGGCGGGGGCACCGCGGGCGAGTGCCGGCCAAAGGTGGCGGGCGAGGGGAGCTCCCATCCCGTCTGCCGTCGACCCAGGCAGAGCCGAGCAGACACGGCACCTGGCGTCCAGGTCGTTCGTCCAGTGGGACGCTCCACCTGGACGCCAGGCACCGCGCCTGCTCCACGGAGCGTGGGTCGACGGCAGACGGGATGACAGCTAGGGCGGGTAGTGGGGTTAGGCGAGTGTTGAAGCTCCTAGTGGGCTGGTCGAACTCATTCGGAAAACTTCTACCTTTGCGCTCACCTTTGCCTGATACCACCACGAACGGCAGGTCTGGCGCACTTCCTCCCCTTGGAGCATCTGGGGGGTGAAGTACCAACGCGCCGAGAAGTGCGGTTCAAGTCGGTAAGGGAGCCTGCAAGGCTCGACGGCTGGCAAATCCTCTTGGGTGTGGGAAATCGGCCTAATGCCGCTGGGCAGAGCAACGCCGAAGGCTTCGATCGTTGCAGCGGCCCGCCCATTGTTCATGGCCTGGATGTAGTGGTAGGCAAGATCGCTTCGCTGACCTTCGAAGACGGGACTGTCAATGCCCGCGGCAACCTCGATGATTGGTCCCGAACGCCACCAGCTCCATGCCTGCCATAGAAGCGACACAACACTAAGCACCAAGGCGATGATGGCTATCACTGTAGACATATGCGGATCGTAGGAGCCTGACGGATCACACGCTCCATGAACTGCCTAGTTGAGTTAGCCGGACTTCGCAGCTCACGCAGCGGGCAAAAGCTGACACATCGACTGACATCAACACCAGCGAACGCAGGCGGCCTGCTAGTCCGGCGCTCAGTGCTCCTGAGCACGGGCAGCCAAGGCCCGCGATCGACCTGACAGTGTGGCAACACCTCAAAGCCGAGACCGAGGCGGGGCCAGGCACGCTGGCGCCCGTCACCTGACGCGGCCACTGCAACTCCAGTCCAAACTGGTTCCCCGACCTACACATAAACGGCTGCCCAACGGTACTCGAGCTGCGATCATTCAGGTCACTGGCACGGAGGGGCGATGCAAGAAGAAACGCACATAGCGGTTGCGCTTCAGCATGATCCCGGCTGCTACCCGGACGAGGTCTGGGATGTGGCACTGCACCATCTTGACATGTACACCGAGGAAGTCCTGGAGGAGCTCAAGGCCATCGCCTGGGCTGAGAACAAGGAGTACCCCAGCTACAGCAGCATCTCGGCTCGGTCAGGGGTTCACAACTGGGGCGCGTCAGGTTCTTTCTCTGAACTTCTGATGCAGGTATCGACTGGCACAGCAGGGGGCGTTGGCGCTGCGGCCATCATAGGAGCCACCAAGCTTGCCTATGAAAAGCTGAAGTCCCGTTCGCGCGGCGAGGCATGAAGTCAGGCCCCAACGCTCGAACGAGTAGTTGAGTTGGCGAGAGCTCGCATCCACCAGCACTACGAGGTGGCGATAGATGAGCTGACAGTTGCTCGCTCTGACGTTGACATGGAAGCGCAGCGTCACGACATTGAGTTCGTCCACGCAGATGGTCGACGATTTGGTGCAACCGTGGGGGCGATCACCGGCATGCCATGGTGCACTCGGATCTGGTCAGAAGGCGCTGAGCCGCTGCGTCGACCCGAGCCAACCTGACCCGTACTCGGGGACTAGGCGCCACCCAGCAGCACGAGGACGGGGATGCTCGCAGTACAGCAACCTCGGTTACCGCCCCCGTCCCTTGTTGAACCTACCCGGCCGTGTTGCGACTGGCGTGACCGCCATCGACCGATCTGTGTAGAGCTACGGACCAGCAAACGCGGAGCTCCTGAGACGGCCCAGTCATAGGCTGGGCCGTCTCAGTGCATAAGCGGGGCCCCCGCCAGCCTGCAAGCTGACAGGGGCCCGAGCGGCGCACAGTGCAGAGTTGGATTAACTCTTCTTCGGAGCGAGCTTGGCGATGTACTGATGTGAGACGCCGAGCATCGAGCCTGCATCCCTGACCGTGGTCTTAGCGGTTAGGGTTCGCGCGGCTGCCGCCAATGCTTCAGCGGCGGCCTTATTGGCCAGCTCGGCTTCTTCTCGGGCCTTCGCGGCCGTGATGATGGCGTTGGCCATGCCTTGATCGGCCGGCCGCATCACAACCTCAAATGCCTCCTCAGGCACCTCCAGCAGCATGGCTACTACGTCGGTAGCCATCTTCCGTGCTTCGCTCCATGTGCGCCCCTGGGTGACACCGACGAGTCCCTCAGGGAGGTCGTCAATGGTAACTACCCAGTGCGCCCCGTCTTGGGTGGCAACTGCGTGGTAAATCCTAGTGTCGGCCACGTCTCCTTTCTCCTTTCTTCCTTCTTCCTTGTTCTGCATGCACAGCCGAAGGCGTGAGACCCTGATCGGAGGGGGCCGACCTGCACTCGGCCCCCCAGTCGATCACGCTCCCTCCGCCGCCTTGATCAAAGTCTTGGCGGTTCCTTCAGCGATCTCCCTATGTCGCGGGACAGGAAGAGATACGCCCCTGAGGGTGTAAATCTCATGGTTTGCTCCCTGTCGCGTGAGTACGAGATCAGCGTCCTTGTTTGCGGCGATCTGCCGCAATTTCTGAATCAAGGTTCGCTTATCCACTCCCCCTGTCTACCATAGGCGACGCATCGTGTCTAATCTAGGCGACAAGAGCATCGACTTGTAAAGCGGCGCTCACGCACGAGCGCCCTCCCGGGCCGTCCTCGGGCCGCGGAAGGGTGCTCAACGACGACCAACGCTGACCACCACCGACGGCTAAGCCGCAGATCGTGGCGGTGATCGATTGCATGCCCGCAGGTCAGAGATCCGGCGCGTCACTTCTTCGGCTACTGAGCCGACCGCCGTCCGGGGGCCGGCCGGGAACAACGGTGGGCACGGGACCGTGACCGGCCCGGCCTCGTCGCGCCTGGCATCCTGTCACCCGCAGGGGCGGTCGAGCGGAAGGGGAAACGTGTCCGGGCAGGGCGGCGGTCTTCGGCTGGTGCAGACGGTGCTCGACAGTACGGACGCCCGCCGGCTGGCGGAGTTCTACCGCTCGCTGCTGGGCCTGGTCTACCGGGAGGGCGACGAGCCGCCCCCGGAGGGGGAGCCCGACGAGCGCGGACGTGACTGGCTGGTGCTGAGGACACCGGAGGGCCTGCCCCAGCTCGCCGTCCAGCAGGTCGAGCGCCTCGACGCGCCGACCTGGCCGGACGGCCCGGTGCCGCAGCAGATGCACCTCGACCTGAGCGTGGCGTCGCGGTCGGAACTGCACGTCCAGCACGAACGCGTCCTGGCCCTCGGCGGGAGCCTGCTGGCCGACCGCGAGGAGCCCGACGAGGAGGACGACGAGTCCTTCCGCGTCTACCGCGACCCGGACGGCCACCCGTTCTGCGTCTTCGTCGCCCAGGGGTGACGCCCGGGAACGGCGGGGCCCCGGCGGAACAGGTGGGCGCCTTCCCCGGCGGCCGTGCCGGGACTCAGCCGCGCCGGGCGGCGAGGTGTCCGTAGCCGCCCTCGCTCCACACCAGGTGGCGGAACTCCGCCAGCTGGAGGGGTTCGGCCTGCGCCCCCTCGGCGTCGGGGAAGTGGACCGTGCCGCAGCGCCGGCAGTACCAGCCGCGGGCCCAGATCCGCTCCGCGACGGGACGGCCGGCCCGGACGCGCGCGTTCTCGCGTTGCTTGCGCACGGCCAGGACGGTCAGCAGCACCGTCCCGGCGCCCATGACGCCCGCCGCCGCCCAGGGGAGGACGAGGAGATCGTCGAGGCCGCTGTCCTCGGCCGACGGCGGCACCGGCACCGTTTCGAACGTCGACCCCTCCTCCGTCACGCTCCCGTCCTCGCCCCACAGGCCCTCGTCGGGGCCGGTCACCAGGAGGGGCGTGCCGTCCTCGCCGGTGATCCAGGTCGACGACGGCTCCGGTTCCTCCTCACCCGCGGCGTTCCGCTCGGCCACGGCGCCCCGGAACCGTTCGTAACCGTGCTCCGCCACCGTGCCGAACAGGCCGAACGCCGCCAGCACGACGGTGGCCAGCAGGGTCATCACGCTCGCGCAGGCGAAGCCCAGCGGGGCGTACGACCGGGCGGGCGCCGGTGCGAGGGCGCGGCTGAGTCCGGTGTCCGCCGGGCGCAGCGTCCGGCGGTCGCCGACCCCCGACATCTCCAGGACGCTCCCCCGGCCCTCCTGGTGCACGGCGGGAACGCCCGCCACCCGGTCGGCGAGCCCGCAGCCGGGGCACGGGCGCACCCGCCCGCCCGGAACGCCGTCCTCGACACCGCTGCCGTCCATGTCGGTCCCCGCCCCCCGGACACGCCGTACGCGACGTGCGACGGCGAAGTCATTCACGCCAGGGGCACGTCAATGGTTCCCGACCCGCACCCGCTCGCCTCCCGGCGGCGGGGTGCGGACCGTCACCCGGCCCGGGGCGGCCTCTGGCAGCGGGGGCAGAAGTAGCTGGAACGGTTCATCCACGGGCGGCGCCGCATCGGGGTGCCGCACCGGCGGCACGGCAGGCCCTTGCGGCCGTACGCGTCGAGCGAGCGGTCGAAGTAGCCGGACTCGCCGTTCACGTTGACGTAGAGGCTGTCGAAGCTGGTGCCGCCCACGTCGAGGGCGGCGGTCATCACGTCGCGCACGTGTCCCAGCAGTTCCGCCGTGCGGGGGCGGGTGAAGCCGGCCGTGGGGCGCTCGTAGTGCACGCGGGCGCGCCACAGCGCCTCGTCGGCGTAGATGTTGCCGACGCCGCTGATCAGCGACTGGTCCAGCAGCGCTCGCTTGACGGTGGTGCGACGCCTCCGCAGCGCCTGGTGGAAGGCCTCGTCGTCGAAGAGCGGGTCCAGCGGGTCGCGCGCGATGTGCGCGATCACGTCGGGCAGCCCTTCGGCGTCCGTGGGGTGCAGCGAGAGCCCGCCGAAGGTGCGCTGGTCGACGAAGCGCAGCTCGGTGCCGAGGTCGTCGTCGAAGCGGACGCGGACGCGCAGGTGCTTCTCGTCGGGGGTGGCGTGCGGCTGGACCAGGAGCTGCCCGCTCATGCCGAGGTGGGCCAGGACGGCCTGGCCGGCGTCCTCCAGCGGAAGCCACATGTACTTGCCGCGGCGGCTCGGCACGCCGATCCGGTGACCGGTCAGCCGGCGGGCGAAGTCCTCCCCGCCCGCCAGGTGCCGGCGCACGGCGCGCGGGTGGAGCACCTCGACGGCGTCGACGGTGCGGTGGGCGACCCAGCGTTCGAGGCCGCGCCGGACGACCTCGACCTCGGGCAGTTCGGGCATGGCCGGATCTCCGTCTTCCCCTGAGGAGTGGGCGAGCGCCCGCCCCCGGTCGGTCGGGGGCGGGCGCTCACGGATGTACTGCGGCGGACCGGACCCGACCGTACCGGGGGCACGGCCGGACCCGGCGGACGCGGGTCAGGCGGACGCGGGTCAGGCGGACGCCTGCTCGGCGTCGGCCGTCCCGCCCTCGCGCGGCGCACCGGTTTCACCCGGGGCCTCCTGGGAGCCCCCGTCCGCGACGCCGCCGGAGGAGGAGACGTCACCGGAGGCGGAGGTGTCGCCGGAGGAGGCGGTCGCGGCGGCGGCCTCGGCGGCCTCCGCCTCGGCCCGCTCATCCGCGGCGGCCCGGATGGCCCGCCAGGCGGACTCCGCGGCCTGCTGCTCCGCTTCCTTCTTGCTGCGGCCGGTGCCGGTGCCGTACGAGACGCCTCCGACGCGGGCGGCAGCAGTGAAGGTCTTCTCGTGGTCGGGGCCGGTCTCCGTGACCAGGTACTCGGGAACGCCGAGCCCTTCGGTCGCGGTGAGCTCCTGGAGACTGGTCTTCCAGTCCAGGCCGGCGCCCAGGTTCGAGGACTTCTCGATCAGCGGGTCGAAGAGGCGGTGCACGAGCTCCGCCGCCGCGTCCAGGCCCTGGTCGAGATAGACCGCGCCGATCACCGCTTCGAGGGTGTCGGCGAGGATGGATGCCTTGTCCCGGCCACCCGTGCCCTCTTCACCGCGGCCCAGCCGGATGAAGGAACCGAGATCGAGCCCACGGCTCACCTCGGCCAGCGCACGCGAGTTGACCACCGCGGCCCGGAGCTTGGCCAGCTGGCCCTCCGGGAGGTCGGGGTGGGCCCGGTACAGCGTGTCCGTGACCACCAGACCGAGCACGGAGTCCCCGAGGAACTCCAGCCGCTCGTTGGTGGGCAGACCGCCGTTCTCGTACGCGTAGGAACGGTGGGTCAGTGCACGCACCAGAAGGGCGGACTCGAGCTTGTACCCGAGCCGCCCTTCCAGAAGCGTGTGGGACGAGGCCGTGTCCGCCTTCTTGGCGTTGGACATGGAGCCTCTCACCAGCCGCTCAGACCTCGAGGACCTGGCGCTTGTTGTACGTGCCGCAAGACGGGCACGCGATGTGCTGCTGCTTGGGCTCGTGGCAGCGCTCGCACGACACCAGGGTGGGGACCGCAGCCTTCCACTGCGACCGGCGGTGACGCGTGTTGCTGCGCGACATCTTCCGCTTCGGAACAGCCACGGCTACTTCTCCTGCTTCTCGTCGGCGCGTGCTGACTGAGGCGCGCCGCCGCTCATCTCGTCCTTCTCGCCGGGTTCGAGTGAACCTGCGAGTCCCTGCAGAGCCGCCCAACGGATGTCGACGGCGTCATGGTGGTGGTCCGGGTCGTCCGCCAGCCGCACCCCGCACTCGGGGCACAGACCAGGGCAGTCTTCCTGGCACACCGGCTGCATCGGCAGTGCGAGTACCACCGCGTCACGCAGCACGGGCTCGAGGTCGAACATGCCGTCCTCGAGATACAGAGTGTCCTCGTCGTCCTCGGCGTCGTCGCCGGCGTCCGCCTTGGGGCGGCCCCGGTCGTCGGCGTCAGGGTACGAGAACATCTCCTGGAAGTCCGCCACGAGCTGACGCTCGAGCGGCTCCAGACACCTTACGCACTCCCCCTCGGCCTTCGCACGGGCGGTCCCCGTGACGAGGACGCCCTCCAGGACCGACTCCATCCGGAGCTCGAGCTCCAGCGGCCTGCCCTCCGGCACACCGATGACGTCGGCGATGCCGAGGTCACGGGGCGCCTCGACCGTCCTGGTCAGGCGCCGCAGCGCACCGGGCCGCCGCCCCAGCTCATGCGTGTCGAACACGAGAGGGTCGCGGTGGTCGAGGCGGGCGTTCTGAGCCATTCCAGCCTTAGATCTGCGAGGTGAAGAGGGGGGAATCGCGCCCAGAGGGCACGACCGAAGAGCCAGGATACTGGACGTTTCGACCGGCACCCAACCTGCCCCCCTCGATCCCACGGTCCGTCGCGGGCGGTTACTGCCCGCGGCCCTGCTCGTAGGCCCGCAGCTGCTCGGGGGTGATCATGCCGGTGTCGAAGAAGCTGGTCTCGTCCAGCGCGCGGGCGGCCGGGGCGGGCTCCGCGTATCCGTAGCCCTGGTCGTAGCCCGGCTGGGCCTGCTGCGCGGGCTGCTGCTGCGGCTGCTGCGGCTGCTGGCCGTAGGCGGCGTACGGGTCCCCCTGCTGGTAGTCGTAGCCGTAGCCCTGCGCGTGCCCGCCCTGCTGGTCGTAGCCGTAGGAGGCCGCGGCCGGCTGGGGCTGCTGGTAGCCGTAGGGGTCCTGGGCCGCCTGCTGCTCGTAGGGGTGCTGGTGCTGCGGCTGCTGCTCGTACGGCGCCTGCTGGTCGTACTGCGGCTGGTGCTGCGGCTGCTGCGGAAGCTGGGGCTGCGGCCGCTCGGGGCGGCGCTCCGGGGCCTGGGCGGCGTCGGCGAGCCCTGCCAGGAAGTCCTCGTCGCTCTCGTGGGCGAGCGGCATGCCGTCCTCGCCCAGCGGCAGGTCGGCCAGCGCGTCGGAGGCGATCCGGCCCTGCAGCTTGTCCCGGCCGCGGCCGACCGCCTCCAGCGTCTTGGCGAGCACCGCCTCGAAGGCGCCCAGCTTGGCGTCGACGTAGCTGTCGGCGTCGCGGCGCAGGGTCTCGGGGTCGTGGCTGCGCTCGGGGGCGTCCTCGTCCTCGTAGCCGTTCTCGTCCACGCCGGGGCCGGTGCCGAGCAGCTTCTCGCGGCCGCGGCCCACCGAGCCCAGGGTCTTGGTCAGGACGACCTCGAAGTTGGCGAGCTTGGAGTCGACGTAGTCGTCGGCCTCGGCCCGGATCTCCTCGGCCTCGGCGCGCGCCTCGGTGAGGATGCGCTCGGCCTCCTGCTGGGCCTGGTGCGCGATCTCGGTGCCGGAGATGAGGGAGGCGCGCTCGGCGTGGGCGCTCTCGACGATCCGATCGGCCTCCTCGCGGGCCTGCTGGACCATCGTCTCGCGGCCGCCGATCAGCTCCTGGGCCTGGGCCAGGGAGCCGGGCAGGGCGTCCCTGACCTCTTCCAGCAGGGCGAGGAGCTCGGCGCGGTTGACCACGCACGAGGCCGACATCGGCATCGACCTGGCACCTGACACCATGCCGACGATCTCGTCGAGCTTGTTCTGCACGTCCACCTGGACTCGCCACTCTCTACAGCTGGTTGGAGACGGACGGGACGACTGTACGGCGACCGGCGGCCCGTCCGGCACGGTTGGCGGGACGTCGCTGCGTCCCCGGCGCGTCGGCGCCGTGCGGCTCAGCTCCTGCGCAGCCGCCCGGCCAGCGCCGTCAGGACGGTCGGCGGCACCAGGTGGGCGACGTCGCCGCCCCACGCGGCGACCTCCTTGACCAGCGAGGAGGACAGGAAGCTGTACGTGGGGTTGGTGGGGACGAAGAGCGTCTCCACCCCGGAGAGGCCGTTGTTCATCTGGGCCATCTGCAGTTCGTAGTCGAAGTCGCTGACCGCGCGCAGCCCCTTGACGATGGCGGGGATGTCGCGCTGCTTGCAGAAGTCGACCAGCAGGCCGTGGTGGGACTCGACGATCACGTTGGGGCAGTCCGAGGTCACCTCGCGGATCAGCTCCATCCGCTCGTCGACGGTGAACAGGCCCGACTTGTTCTGGTTGATCATCACGGCCACGTAGACCTCGTCGTACAGGCGGGAGGCCCGGGCGATGATGTCGAGGTGTCCGTTGGTGATGGGGTCGAACGACCCGGGACAGACGGCGCGGCGCACGTGAGATCCCTCGCTCTCCGGTCCGGTCATGGCGCGTCCTCGCTGGTGGAGGCGGCGTGACCGTACCAAAAGGTGCCTTCTCCGTAACGGCGGGACCTCAGCGGTTCGAAACCGTGCGGCCAGCTGAATTCGCCGCCTCTGGTGCTGCGCTCCACGGTGACGAGCGCCTCGTCGGCGAGCCAGCCTCCGGAGCGGAGTGTGAGCAGGATCTCCCGGAGATCGTCGTCGGTGACCGCGTACGGCGGGTCGAGGAAGACCAGGTCGTAGGGGGCGCCCGGAGGCGGGCCCTGGATCACCTGCTCGGCCTTGGCGTGGCGGACCTCGGCGCCGGGCAGTCCGAGCGAGCGGACATTCTCCCGCACCGTGCGGGCGGCGCGGTGGTCGGCCTCCACCAGCAGGGCGTGCGAGGCCCCGCGGCTGAGCGCCTCCAGGCCGACCGCGCCGGAGCCGGCGTACAGGTCGAGGACGCGCTCGCCCTCCAGGGGGCCGCCGAGCAGTGCTTCCCAGGTGGACAGCAGGCCCTCACGCGCCCGCTCGGAGGTGGGACGGGTGCCGTTGCCCGGGGGGACGGCCAGCCGGCGCCCTCCCGCGGTCCCGGCGATCACGCGGCTCATCTGCTGCTCAGGTCCTCTTCGCGGTCCGACGGTGGATGTGACGTTGGGGCTCCAGTCTCTCAGCCCTTCTCCAGGTACTGCTCGCGGTCCTCGTCGAGGAGGGCGTCGAGGGCGGCGCGCAGCCCCGGGTGGGCGGTGAGTTCGGGGTCCCGGGCGACGACGGCGGCGGCCTCCTCGCGGGCCTGGGCGATGACCTCCTCGTCGTCGATGACGGCGAGGACCCGCAGCGAGGAACGGGCTCCGGACTGGGCCTGGCCGAGCACGTCGCCCTCGCGGCGCTGCTCCAGGTCGATCCGGGAGAGCTCGAAGCCGTCGAGGGTGGAGGCCACCGCGCCCAGCCGCTGCCGGGCGGGGCTCGCCTCGGGCGCGTCGGTGACCAGCAGGCACAGGCCGGGGGCGGAGCCGCGGCCGACCCGGCCGCGCAGCTGGTGGAGCTGGGAGACGCCGAAGCGGTCGGCGTCCATGATCACCATGGCGGTGGCGTTGGGGACGTTCACGCCGACCTCGATCACCGTGGTGGCGACCAGGACGTGCGTGTGGCCCGCGGCGAAGCGGCGCATCACGGCGTCCTTGTCGTCCGGGTGCATCCTGCCGTGCAGCACCTCGACGCGCAGTCCGGCGAGCGGGCCCCTGGCGAGCTGTTCGGCGACCTCCAGGACGGCGAGCGGCGGCCGCCGGTCCGCCGTCTCCGCCTCCTCCTTCTTCCGCGAGGCCTTCTTCGGGTCGTCCTCCTCGTCCCCGATGCGCGGGCAGACCACGTAGGCCTGGTGGCCGTTCTCCACCTCCTCGCGGACCCGCTCCCAGGCGCGGGCCAGGAAGTGCGGCTTGTCGGCGGCGGGCACCACGTGGCTGGCGATCGGCGAGCGTCCGGCGGGCAGCTGGTCCAGGACGGAGGTCTCCAGGTCGCCGAAGACGGTCATGGCGACGGTGCGCGGGATCGGGGTGGCCGTCATCACCAGCAGGTGGGGCGGCTGCTTGCCCTTGCCGCGCAGGGCGTCGCGCTGCTCCACGCCGAAGCGGTGCTGCTCGTCGACGACGACCAGGCCGAGGTCGTGGAACTGGACCTTGTCCTCGATCAGGGCGTGGGTGCCGATGACCAGGCCGGCCTCGCCGGTGGCCAGGTCGAGCAGGGCCTGGCGGCGGGCGGCGGCGCCCATGGAGCCGGTGAGCAGCACCACCTTGGTGGCGTGCTCGGCGCCGCCCAGCATGCCGCCCTGGGCGAGGTCGCCCATCATCTCGGTGACCGACCGGTGGTGCTGCTGGGCGAGCACCTCGGTGGGCGCGAGCATCGCGGCCTGTCCCCCGGCGTCGACCACGGCGAGCATGGCCCGCAGCGCGACCAGCGTCTTGCCCGATCCGACCTCTCCCTGCAGGAGGCGGTGCATGGGGTGTTCGGCGGCGAGGCCGTCGAAGATCTCCTTCGACACCTTCCGCTGGCCCTCGGTGAGGGTGAACGGGAGGCGGTCGTCGAAGGCGGCGAGGATGCCGTCCGGGGTGGGCCTGCGGGGCACGGCGGGCAGCTGGGCGTCGGCGTGGCGGCGGCGGGCGAGGGCGACCTGCAGGACGAACGCCTCGTCCCACTTGAGGCGGGAGCGGGCGTCCTCCACGTCGGCCGGGGTCTGCGGCCGGTGGATCTTGAGCAGTGCCTCGGGCAGCGGGACCAGGCCGCGGCCCTCGCGCAGGCCGTCCGGGAGCGGGTCCACGGCCTCCTGGGCGCTGGGCAGCACCGTCTGGACGGCCTTGGCGAGCTTCCAGGACTCCAGCTTGGCGGTGGCGGGGTAGATCGGGATGAGCGCCCCGGCCCAGCTGTCGACCGTCTCGACGGCGTCCTCACCGCGCAGCAACTCATAGGCGGGGTGGGCCAGTTGGAGCCGCCGGTTGAACATGGAGACCTTGCCGGCGAACAGCGCGCGGGTGCCGGGGAGCAGGTCCTTGTGCGGCTTGTGGACGCCGTTGCCGAAGAACACCAGCTGCAGGCGGCCGCTGCCGTCGGTGATGGTGACCTCCAAGCGCTGCCCCTTGCCGCGGGGGGCCCGGCTGGAGGCGAAGGTGTGCAGCCGGGCGTCGGCGACCTGGGCGACCACGGTGACGTGCTCGTCCATGGGGAGTTCGGCGAGCCGGGTGAGGCGGCCGCGCTCCTCGTAGCGGCGCGGGTAGTGGTGCAGCAGGTCGCCGACCGTGTGCAGGCCGAGGTTCTCGGCCATCACCTTGGCGGTGGCGGGGCCGAGCACCTTCTTCAGGGGTTCTTCCAGTGCGGGCACGTCCTCCATTCCACACCACGGGTGCGACAGCACCGCGGAATGCCTGTGGAAACTCCTGGTCAGGTGTGTTCTTCAGCTTCTAGGATGGCGCGTCCCGCAACCCCGCCCCGCGGTCCACCGCCCCATACGGTGCCGCCCGACCCCGCGCCGAGCCCTCGCATCCCCCACCGGCGCCGTGACGATGGACTCCCAGACCCCGAAGCCGTCCCAGCCCGCACCCGCCGCCCCGCACTCCTTCCAGGTCGACCTGCGCGGTCTGGTGGACCTGCTCTCCCACCACCTGTACTCCAGCCCGAAGGTCTACCTGCGCGAGCTGCTGCAGAACGCGGTGGACGCCGTCACCGCGCGGCGCGCGGAGGATCCGGACGCCCCGGCCCGCGTGCGGCTGCACGCGGGCGGCGGGACGCTGCGGGTGGAGGACACCGGCGTCGGCCTCACCGAGGAGGACGTCCACCAGCTGCTGGCGACCATCGGCCGCAGCTCCAAGCGCGGCGACGCGGCCTCGCTGGAGTCGGCGCGCTCGGGGTTCCTCGGACAGTTCGGCATCGGTCTGCTGGCCTGCTTCCTGGTCGCCGAGGAGATCCGGGTGGTCAGCCGCAGCGCCCGCTCGCCCGGCTCTCCTCCGGTGGAGTGGCTGGCGACCGACGACGGTTCGTACACCGTGCGGACGCTGCCCGACGAGGCCCGCGCCGAGCCCGGCACCACCGTGCACCTGCGGGCGCGCGCCGGGGCGGGGCAGTGGCTGGAGGAGGAGCGGGTGCTGAAGCTGGCCCGCGACTTCGGTTCGCTGCTGCCGTACGACGTGCGGGTGAACGACGAGGCGGTCACCGACCTGCCGGCGCCCTGGGACCGCTCGTACCAGAGCCCGTCGACCCGGCGGGTGGCGCTGGCGCGGCACTGCCGTGAGCTGTTCGGCTTCACCCCGCTGGACTCGATCGACCTGGACGTGCCGGTGGCCGGGGTGCGGGGCGTGGCGTACGTGCTGCCGGCCGCGGTCAGCCCGGCGCAGCGGGCCGGTCATCGCGTGCACCTCAAGGGCATGCTGCTGACCGACCGGGCCGACGAACTGCTGCCGGACTGGGCGTTCTTCGTGCGGTGCGTGCTGGACACGGACACCCTGCGGCCGACCGCCTCGCGGGAGTCGCTGTACGAGGACGAGACGCTGGCGGCGGTGCGCGAGGCCCTCGGCGAGCGGATCCGGTCGTGGCTGACGGGGCTGGCGGCGGGCGACCCGGACCGGCTGACGGCGTTCCTGGCCGTGCACCACCTGGGCGTGAAGGCGCTGGCGCGGCACGACGCGGAGATGCTGCGGGTGATGCTGCCCTGGCTGCCGTTCGAGACGACGGACGGGCGGCTGTCGCTGGAGGAGTTCGCCCAGCGGCACAAGATCGTGCACTTCACGCGGACCGTGGAGGAGTACCGGCAGGTGTCGGCGATCGCCTCGGCGCAGGGCGTCGGCGTGGTCAACGGCGGCTACACCTACGACACCGAGCTGGTGGAGGCGCTGCCCTCGGTGCGGCCGGGGACGGTGGTCGCGGAGCTGGACGCGGACGTGGTGACGGCCCACCTGGACTCGGTGGACCCGTCGGTGGAGCTGGCGCTGCAGCCGTTCCTGGCGGCGGCGCGGGCCCGGCTGGACGCCCTGGGCTGCGACGTGGTGCTGCGGGCCTTCCACCCGATGACGGTGCCGGCGCTCCACCTGGACGACCGCTCCGCGCGCCACGAGCAGGCGCGGGCGGAGGCCGAGGAGCAGGCCGACGACCTGTGGTCGGGCATCCTCGGCTCGCTGCGAGGCGGGGCGCCGCGCGCCCGCCTGGTGCTCAACCACCTCAACCCGCTGGTCCGGCGCCTGGGTTCGCTGACGGACCAGGAGCTGGTCGGCACGGCGACGGAGTCCCTGTACGGGCAGGCGCTACTCATGGCGCAGCGGCCGCTGCGGCCCGCGGACACCGCGCTGCTCAACCGTGCGTTCCTCGGCCTGCTGGAGTGGGCCACGCACGGCGGCGCCACGCCCGGCGACGCCATGCCCGGCGACAACGAGGAGGACGTCCGTTGACTTCCGTCACCAGCCTGGACGAGCTGCGCCGCGCGATCGCGGAGAACGGCGAGCGGCCGGAGGGACCGTCGCGCAACGCGCGGGCCGAGCAACTGCTCGCGGACGCCGAGGCGTTGGGCATACCTCTGGCCGTGATCGAGGCGCTGGGCCACCAGCTGACCGTCTACAACTACAGCTCGGAGAAGGACAAGGCGTTCGTGCCGTTCGCCCGGCTGCTGCGGATGTGGGACGAGCGGCCGGAGGACTTCGACGCGTACGAGACGCACTCGCTGTTCTGGCGCTTCAAGTGGATGTCGACGGGGATGCTGGGACAGCCGCACATCCCGCTGGACGCCATGGAGAACTGGCTGGAGGAGATGGAGCGCCGCTACCGGCTGGCGGGCCACTCCGAGCGGGCCGTGCGGTCCTGCGAGTTCCACGTCGCCAGTCACGTCGGCGACCTGGAGCGGGCGGAGCGCGCCTACCAGGCGTGGCTGGCGGCGGACCGGGACCGGATGGCCGACTGCTACGCCTGCGAGCTGCAGGGGCAGGGCTGGTGGCAGGTGATGGCCGGCCGTGACGCGGAGGCGCTGGAGGTGTGGGGTCCGGTCCTGGAGGGCCGCTTCACCTGCGCCCACGAGCCGCACAACGTGCTGGCGTCCTCGCTGCTGCCGCTGCTGCGGCTGGGCCGCCTCGACGAGGCGAAGGCCCACCACCTGCGCGGCTTCCGCCTGGTGCGCGCGACGGAGAGCATGCGGTCCTCCTACGCCGAGCACGTGGAGTTCTGCGCGCTGACCGGCAATGAGGCGCGGGCGCTGGAGCTGCTGGCGCAGCGGCCGGCGTACTTCACCGACGACGGGCACCCGTCGAGCAAGAAGGACTACCTGGCGGTGACCGCGCTGGTCATGGACCGGCTGGTGGCGCTGGGCATGGGCGCGCGGCAGGTGCCGGGGCCGGCCGGCCGTGACTGGACGGCCGCGGAGCTCGCCGCGCACGCGCGGCAGGAGGCGCTGTCGCTGGCGGAGGCCTTCGACCGGCGCAACGGCACCTCGTACGTCAGCGACCAGGTGCGGGAGCGGATGGCGCGCGAGCCGCTGGTGGAGCGCCTGCCGCTGGGTGTGCGGGTCTCCGTCGCCACGGTGGGGCCGCGGCCGGCCTCGGCGGCCGGGGCGGCGTCCTCCGGGTCGTCCGACGGGCGGCAGGACCTGGCGGCGCTGCTGGCCGAGGCACGGCGGCGGTCGGAGGCGCTGCTGCCGAGCGCGGTGGAGGCGTGGGAGGCGGTGGAGCGGGCCGCCGGGTCCGCCGGGGCCACCGTGGCGTCGGGCGGCGCGGCGAGCGTCGGCAGCGCGGCGAACGCGGACAGCCCGGCCGGGGCAGGCAGCACGGCGAACGCAGGCGGGGCGGTGACCCCCGGCAGCGCGGCAGGCGCAGGCAGCACGGCGAACGCGGACGGCCCGGCGGGTGCAGACGGCCCGGTGGGTGCGGACGACGCGGCGGGTGCGGACGGCCCGGTGGGTGCGGACGACGCGGCGGCGGGCGTGGTGCTCACCGCGCGGGACCGGGCGGAGATCGCCGAGCACCGGGCGATGGCGCTGGGCCCCGACGGCCTGGACCTGTTCGCCACCGCGGCCACCCTGTACGCCGAGGCGGGCGACCTGGGCGAGGCGCTGGCCGCGCGGGCCCGCGGGGTGTACGCGCGGACGCTGTCCGGCAAGCTCGACGGGGCGCTGGAGGACGTGACCGCGCCGTACCGGCAGTGCCTGGCGCTGTTCGCGGCCGGGGACACCGGGGTGCGGCAGACCGCCTCCGTGCTGATGGCCCGGGCGCGCGTGCTGCTGCGGCTCACCCAGGGCGCCGACGGGCAGGAGCCCGACCCGGCGGCGGAGACCGAGGCGGCCGAGGGAACCCGGGAGGCGGCCCGCGAGGTGCTGGCCTTCGTCGCGGAGCACGCCCCGGGCACCGAGGACCCGCACCTGGTCTCCCGGACCGCCGAGGCGCACGCGATGCTCGGCGACCTGGCCGGGTCCCCCGAGGAGGCGGTGCCCGAACTGACGCTCGCGGTGCGGCAGTTCCTGGATGCGGGGCTGCCCTGGTACACGGTGGAGTACGAGTCGCGGCTGGCCGCGATCGCCCACCACCTGGACGACCCGGAGACCGCGGCGCTGCACCTGCGGGCCGCGCTGGAGCACGGCGGCCAGGCACTGCCCGCGGCCGGGCACGCCCATCTCCACCTGCAGCTGTGCGAGGTGCTGACGGAGTGCGCGGACGGCGGCGCGGTGGTGGCCGAGGCCGCCGACCACGCGCTGGAGGCCGCGCACTGGGCCGACGAGGCCGGCCAGGGCGCCACGCTGGGCGCCTACGCGCGGCACCGTCTCGGCGGGCTGCTGCACCGGCAGGGGCGCTGGGCGGAGGCGGCGGAGGTCATGGAGTCCACGCTGCCGGACCTGTCGCCCGAGACGCACGGCGACGGCGTGGTGGTGCAGACGCTGTGGTGGCTGGGCGACTGCCTGGCGGCGCTCGGCGACCACCGTGAGGCGGCGGAGCGCCGGCTGCGGGCGGCCGAGCTGGCGGCGCACTGGCCGGAGCAGTGGGACCACGCGACGCTGGCGCACCTCGCCGCCGAGTCGCTCTCGCGGGCCGAGCTGCCGTCCGAGGCGGACGCCGCGTACGCGCGGGCCGGGGAGCTCTGGCGTGAGCTGGGCGACCTGCCGGGGCAGGTGCGGGCGCTGCGGGCACGGGCGTGGCTGGCGGCCGAGGACGACGCTCCCGCGGCGCGGCAGCTGATGGAGCAGGCGCTGGCCGCGTGCCGGGAGGCGGTGACCGTGGCGGAGGACGACGCCGGGCGGCTGCCCGCGCAGGCGGAACTCGCGGGCACGCACCATCAGTTCGGCGGGCTGCTCGCCGACCACGAGGGGCCCTCGGAGGAGGCGCGCGGGCACCTCACGGAGGCGGTGTCGGGGTTCGCCGCCCTCGGGGAGGCCGCCCGGGCGGCCCACGCGGACGCGCTCCTCACCCTGGGGCGTCTGGAGTCCGCGCTCGGCCGGCCCGCCGACGCGGCCGCCCGTGCCCGCGCGGTCCTCGCCGCCTGCGACGCGGACCCCGACCCCTCCGGCCCCCTCCACGCCCGCCGTTCGGACGCCGAGGCCCTCCTCCAGGAGACGGCCTCCTGACCGCCGCCCGCCCCGCGAGCCGCGCGTCTGCGCGCCCCGTGGGGCGGGACGGACACGCCGCCGACCCGCGGCCCGGCGTGCGCCCGCCCTCGAACCCGTCCTCGCGTTCCTTCACCGTCCAGCCCTCAGGATCCTCACCATGTCCGCGCCCGGCGCCCTTCGTCCGCCCGTCGTCCCGCGCGGTGCGCGGCCTGCCTCGCGGGGCCCGCTCGTCGTTCTGACGGTCCTGCTGGCGGCAGCGGCGCTCAGCGACCTGTTCGCCGTCCACGCCGGCGTCCGGCTGCTCACGCTGCTCGGCGGGGACCAGGGTTTCGTCGCCGTGCCCGTGGACGAACTGCGCTCCGCGCACGAGCTGTACGGGACCACCGCGGGGCGTCTGCAGGCGGCGGCCCATCTCCTCTGCGCGGTCGCCTTCCTCGTCTGGTTCGTCGCGATGCGCCGCGCCGCCGGGCCCCTGGCGCCGGACCGTTTCCGCAACGGCCCCGGCTGGGCGCTCGCCGCCTGGTTCGTCCCGGTGGCGAACCTCGTCCTCCCCCACCGGGTCGCCGTCGACATGTGGCGGGCCTGCTCCCCCACGCCGTCCGAGGAGCGGACGCCGCCCCGCACACCGCTGTGGCCGGTGCACCTCTGGTGGGGCCTGTTCCTCGGGGCCGTCCTGATCGGCCGATGCGGCGCCGCGGGCCTCGACCTGGCCGACACCCTCCAGCGGACGAGGACCGCCGTGGCCCTGTCCACCGCGAGCGACCTGCTGGCCGTCGCCTCCGCGGCCTCGGCCGCGTACTTCGCCGTCCGCCTGACGGCCATGCACCGCGCGAAGGCGTCCCGGTAACGGCCCCACCACGCCGACGGCGTCAGTCCACGCCGATGTCACTCCACGCCGATGAGGAGGGGGGCTCCCTGGGCGCCGCCGTGGTGGACGACGGTGTCGACGGCGAGGTGGTGGTCGTGGACGTGCGCCTCGAGGGTGGCGGCGAGGGCGGCGGGGGCGGTGTCGTCGAGGACCAGGGTGACGAGTTCGCCGCCCGCGGAGAGCATGCGGTCCAGGACGTCGAGCGCCACCGCGGTGACGTCCGAGCCGATGAGGGCGACGTCGCCCTCGACCATGCCGAGGACGTCACCCGGCTGGCAGATGCCGGCCATGGTCCACGCCTGCCGGTCGGCGACCGCGACCTCGGCGAACCGCGTCGCGCCGGCCGCGGAGGTCATGGACACCACGTCCTCGTCGAAGCTGCGCTCCGGCTGGTGGACGGCGAGCGCGGCGATCCCCTGGACCGCGGCGCGGGTGGGGATCAGGGCGACGCGGATCCCCTCGGCCCGGGCCTGTTCCGCGGCGGCCGCGGCGGTGCGGCGCAGCTCGTCGTCGTTGGGGAGCAGCACCACCTCGCGGGCGTGCGCGGCGCGGACGGCATCCAGCAGTTCCTCGGTGGAGACCGGCCGCCCGGAGGGCGCCAGCACCGTGGCCGCGCCCGTCTCGGCGCACAGCGCGGCCAGCCCCTCGCCGGGCAGGACCGCGACGACCGCCCGCCGGCTCGGCTCCGCCGGGGCGCCGTGCCCGCCCGCCCGCCCCGCGGTCGCGGCGGCGTCGGCGGCGAAGTGCGTGATGCGGATCCGGTGCGGCCGCCCCGTCTCGACCGCGGCCTCCACCGCGGCTCCCGGGTCGTCGACGTGGACGTGGACGTTCCACAGCCCGTCGCCGCCGACCACCACCAGGGAGTCGCCGAGGGCGTCCAGCCGCCCGCGGAGCCGGTCCACGGCGGCGTCGTCGCACCCGTCGAGGAGGAAGATCACCTCGTAGGCCGGGCCGTCGCCGCCCTCCCCGTGCCCACCCGTCGCGCACCCGGTGGCGGCCTCGGCGGCGGGGTGCTGCGCGGCCGCCGAGGCCGTCGCCGATCCGGCCGGCCGGGTCACCGGCGTCACCCGGGGCCGCTCCCCGGTGAGCGCCTCGACCAGCGCGCCCAGGACGGCGACCAGCCCGCGCCCGCCCGCGTCGACGACGCCGGCCCGGCCCAGGGTCTCCAGCTGTCCCGGTGTCCGGGCGAGGGCCTCGCAGGCTCCCTCGTACGCGGCCCGCGCCACCGTGCCGCAGTCCGCGTCGGCTCCGGCCGAGGCCGCGGACGCGGCGGAGGCCGCGGTGGCGGCCGCCGCGGCGGCCGAGGCGACGGTCAGCACGGTGCCCTCCACCGGGCGCGCCACGGCGTCCCAGGCGGAGTCGGCGGCCCGCCGCAGCGCCGCGCACAGCCCGTCGGCGTCCGCGTGGGGGGCCTTGTCGTCGAGGCCGTCGGCCAGGCCGCGCAGCAGCTGCGCGCAGATGGTGCCGGAGTTGCCCCGGGCGCCGACCAGCGCGCCGTGGGCCATGGCCCGCATCGCCTCGGAGTGGGAGGGGAGGGCCCCGGCGGCGAAGGCGTCCTCGACGCCCGCGGCGGCCGCCTCGAGGGTCAGGTAGAGATTGGTCCCGGTGTCGCCGTCGGGCACCGGGTAGACGTTGATGGCGTCGATCTCCTCGCGCGCCCGTCCCAGCGCGGCGAGCGCCAGAGCGCACCAGGCGCGCACCGTGGATGCGTCGAAGAACGTCTCCGGCACCTTCGGCACCCTGCGCCTCCCTGATGTGATGGTCTGCTGGACCGGAAGGCAGCGTAGTCCCCGCCCGCGGCCGGTGTTCCACCCTGTCTCCCCGACCCCGGCGGCACCGCCCCGTGCGAGGGCTCCGGGCGGGCGGACGGAGGCTCCGTGGTAGTTTCGTCGAACGGACACAGCCGTTGTATGCTGTTCCGGTTGCCCGATCCGTTCGGGCCATTCCCCTGGCAAGGCCACTCAGATCCCTTCGATCCGACCCCTGGCATGCCGGGGTCCACCGTAAGTGCATCTGAAGTCTTTGGAGTGACCCGTGGCTGCCAACTGCGACGTCTGCGGCAAGGGCCCGAGCTTCGGCAACAACATCTCGTTTTCGCACCGCCGTACGCCCCGTCGCTGGAACCCCAACATCCAGCGCGTTCGTACCGTGGTGGGCGGGACGCCGAAGCGCGTGAACGCTTGCACCTCGTGCATCAAGGCCGGCAAGGTCTCGCGCTGACGTCCATCACCCACTCTCCCGGGACTCCCCGGGTTGTGGGGACATCACGCGCGGCCACTGCTGGTTCGCTGCATTGAGCCGGTCCACGATTCCCGTGGACCGGCTTTCTGCTGTCCGTCCGGACGCGCCGCCCCGGGCGGGGCAGGCCCGTCACCGTCCGCGCGTGCGCCAGCCGTGGTCGACGGGGCCGATGCCCGACCCGAGCCGGAACCCGGCGGCTATCGCGCCCGTGACGTACTCCTTCGCCCCGGCCACCGCCTCCGGCACCGGCAGCCCGAGCGCGAGGTGGGAGGCGATCGCGGAGGCGAGGGTGCATCCGGTGCCGTGGGTGTGGCGGTTGTCGAGCCGCGGTGCCCGGAGCCAGTGCTCCTCGGCGCCGTCGGTCAGCAGGTCCACCGCCTCGCCCGCCAGGTGACCGCCCTTGACCAGCACCCAGCGCGGCCCGAACTCCAGCAGGGCGGCGGCCGCCCGCCGCATGCCGCTCTCGTCCTCCACCCGCACGCCGGTGAGCTGGGCCACCTCGTCCAGGTTGGGGGTCACCACGGTGGCCGCGGGCAGCAGCCGGCCGCGCACCGCGTCGAGGGCGGAGGCGGCCAGCAGCGGATCGCCGTGCTTGGAGACGCTCACCGGGTCGACCACCGCCGGCGCGGCGGTCGAGCCGATCAGCTCGGCGACGAGCTCGACCAGCTCGGCGGAGGACAGCATCCCGGTCTTGACGGCGTGCACGCCGATGTCGTCGGCCACCGCCCGGTACTGGGCGCGCACCGCCTCGGCGGGGAGGTCCCACACGCCGTGCACGCCGCGTGAGTTCTGCGCGGTGACGGCGGTCAGCACGCTCATGCCGTGCACGCCGAGCGCGAGCATCGTCTTCAGGTCCGCCTGGATGCCCGCGCCGCCGCCGGAGTCGGATCCGGCGACGGTCAGCACCAGCGGCGGCGCCTGGGCGCCGGTCGTCTCCTGGTCCCCCACGTGCTTCTCAGTCCTCCATGTCCGCGAAGTGGTCCCAGCCGCCCTTGCGGGTCCAGGGGGCGCCGTCCACGGTGACCTGGGGCAGCGCCGACGGGTTGAGGACCTCGCCGATCACCTTCCACCGGGCGGGCAGCTTCACGTCGGGCGGGAAGGTGGCCACGATGGCGTGGTCCTCGCCCCCGGTGAGCACCCACTGCAGCGGGTCGACGCCGACCGCGGAGCCGATGTCGTGCATCTGGGTGGGGATGTCCAGCGCGCCGGAGCGGATGTCGATGCGGACCTTGCTGGCTTCCGCGATGTGCCCGAGGTCGGCGATCAGGCCGTCGCTGACGTCGCACATGGCGGTCGCCCCGAGCGAGGCCGCGGCGGGACCCGCGTGGTACGGCGGCTCGGGGCGGCGGTGCGCCTCCACGAAGGCGCGCGGCGAGCGGAACCCGCGGGAGAGCACCGCGTAGCCGGCCGCCGACCAGCCCAGCCAGCCGGTGACCGCGACCAGGTCGCCGGGCTGCGCGCCGGCCCGGGTCACCGGTTCGTGGTTGCGCAGGTCGCCGAGGGCCGTGATGGAGACGGTGATGGTGTCGCCTCGCACGACGTCCCCGCCGACCACGGCCGCGCCGGCCACCTGGCACTCGTCGCGCAGGCCGTCCATCAGCTCCGTCGGCCAGGTCACCGGCAGGTCGGCAGGCAGCACCAGGCCGAGCAGCAGGGCCGTCGGCACGGCGCCCATCGCGGCGATGTCGGCCAGGTTCTGCGCGGCGGCCTTGCGGCCGACGTCGTAGGCGGTCGACCAGTCCCGGCGGAAGTGGCGGCCCTCGATCAGGATGTCGGTGCTCGCCACCACGCGCCGGTCGGGTGCGGAGACCACGGCGGCGTCGTCGCCCGGACCGAGCCGGACCGCCGGGGTGGTGGTGAGCCGGGAGGTGAGCTCCCTGATGAGCCCGAACTCCCCCAGTTCCCCCACGGTTCCCTTCACCGCGTCTCACCGTTCCCTTCAGCCGTCGTTGTGCCGGGTATCAGTGTCATGCGTATCCCCCTGTGTACATGTCGGCGGGGTCCGCCTGCGCGCGGGGCCTCCCGGTTCGCAGGTCACGGGCGTCACGGCGGCCGCGGACGGCGTCAACCCGCGCCGGGGAGTGCACCCTGGCGCGAGAGCCCTTGATCGGCGAGGTCTCCCCCCGGGGTGGGGCTACGCGATACCGTGGCGTTCCTTTTCCCCACACGATCCTCGAAGCCGCCCTGGAGGTTCCGTGGTACAGGCGTACATCCTCATCCAGACGGAGGTAGGCAAGGCGTCCTCCGTCGCCGACACGATCAGCAAGTTCTCCGGTGTGATCCAGGCCGAGGACGTGACCGGCCCGTACGACGTGATCGTGCGGGCGCAGTCCGAGTCGGTCGACGAGCTCGGTCGCATGGTCGTCGCGAAGATCCAGGGGGTGGACGGCATCACGCGGACACTGACCTGCCCGGTCGTGCATCTGTAGCCCCCGTCTACCCTGGGCCGGTGAACTCCTCCCGTCACCGGCCTGCCTCCCGTGCCCGTCGGGCCCGTCCGCTCGCGTCGGCGGGCGCGGCCGGGCTGCTGCTGCTCCTGGCTGCCGCCTGCTCCTCGGCAGACGACCGGGCCGAAGCGGCGGTTCCCGCTCCGGGCAAGGAAGTGGCCGGACTCTGCCGTGCGCTGGACGAGGCGCTGCCGGGGACGGTGGTCGACGAGGACCGGTCCGACCCCGAGCCGCAGTCCGAGTTCACGGCGGGCTGGGGAAGCCCGGCGATCATACTCCGCTGCGGCATTCCGCGACCCCCCGTGATGAGCGATCCGGATCAGGTGCCCGTACAGATCGAGGGGGTGTCGTACGTCATGGAGGAGCTGGAGGGCGGCGGGCACCGCTTCACCACGGCGCTGCGCCGGGCGTACGTCGAGGTCACCCTCCCCGAGGAGGTGGCCGCGGAGAGCGGGTCCTTCGCGCTGGTCGACCTGGCGCCCGCGATCAAGCGGACGGTGCCGCGCGGCATCGCGGACTGACCGCCCCGGGCACAGGCCCTAACCGCCGAGCCCTCGGAGCCCGCGGACCCGCCGGAGGATGCCGCGCAGGCGCTGCCGGAGGACGGCGGCGGGCCCGTGCGGAGGGCCGGCCCGCGGCGCGGGGGGCGCCTCCGGATCGCCGAGGCCCTCGGCGATGCGCCGCCAGACCCGCTCCGGGGGCGCGGCCGGCAGGTCCGGCTCCCGCACCCCGCGCGCGGCCGCGACGACAAGCGCGGTCCGGCGCAGTTCCTCCCGGCAGGGCGCGCAGCGGGCGAGGTGGCACACGACGGGGTCGCCGGGCGGGGCCCGGTGGCCCTGGGCGAGTTCCATCAGGCGGGTCGGGTCGACGTGCGCCACCGTAGTCTTCCTTGTCGCTGTGCCGTGCCGCGTTCCGCGCCGCCCGGTGCCGTCGTCGCTCTCACGCGGGGACCGGCTCCGCGACGACGACCAGGTTGGCCCGGTAGCCGCCCTCGCCGGGGACGAAGGGCGGGGCACAGGTGATCAGGGTGAGGACGGGAGGGCCGTCGCGGCGGAACACCGCGGGCGGCAGCGCGTCGTCGGGCACCGTGGTGCGGGCGGTGACGCGGTAGCGGACCGGTTCGGCCCCCTCGCGCCACACCTCCACCTGGTCGCCGGGCTCCGCCTCGCGCAGCAGCGCGAACGTGCCGAGGGCTCCGGTGGCGTCGTCGAGGTGCCCGGCCAGCACGGCGGAGCCGCGGTCGCCGCCCGGGGCGGGGCCGAAGCGGTACCAGCCCGCGACGGCCGGGTCGGACGGCACGCGCATGTCCCCGTCCCGGGTGACGCCGACCGGCAGGACCTGCGCGTCCAGCCCGATCGCGCGCACCAGCACGCGCAGCGGAGCGTGCGCACGACGTTCGTCCTCCTCCCGCGCCGGCCGGTCCGGCCGTGCGGCCGTGCCGGGCGGAGCGGGAGCCAGGGACGGCGCGGGAGACCCCGCGGGAGCCGCAGCGGCGGGAGCCTGGGCGGCGGCGGTCGGCGCGAGGGTGGACGGGTCGGCGAGGGCGGGCCCGAAATCCGGGACCGCCACCGCCTGTCCGGTCCCCTCGTCGACCCCGACGACCGCCGCCAGCGCGGCGATCGTCGTGGCCAGGGCGACGAGTCGGCCCGTCCGCTCACCCACGGCGTTCCGCGGCGCGGCGGACCAGGTGGACGCCGGTCAGGGTGACCGCGCCGGTGACCGCGGCCCAGGCCAGCCAGGCGTCCGGGGAGTTCTGCGTGACTCCGGCGGCCTGCGCGCCGCCCGCGGGGACGGCCTTCGGGGTGCTGCCCATCCCGCTGAGCGTCTGGGTCGCCAGGGCAAGGTTCTTGTCGTTCGCGCTGCCCCAGGCGTAGACGATGTTGTCGCTGCCCTCCTTGAGGTTCAGGTCGGCGGGACCGATCGCCACGGTGTCGGTGCCGGCGAGCGTCACGTCGGCCGAGACGGTGCCGGCGTCCACCACGGTGGAGTCCTGGTTCGGGTTCGTCAGGCCCTTGAAGACGGCCTGTCCGCCGGCCCGGACGTCCACGGCCGGGGCCGCGGCGACGTGCCGCACGGTCAGCCGCGTCTTGCCGGCGTCGATCGTGGACGTGTCGTTCGTGAAGGTGCTGACCGTGGGCTTGCCGTCGGCGGTCAGGTGCGCCGCGATCGTGGCGTTGGCTCCCTCGGGCACCTTGACCGTCTTCTCCAGGGCGGGGGTGCCGTCGGGCCCCTGGCCGGCCTTGAAGAGCTGTATGTCGTAGGTGCCGGCAGCCAGGTCCTGCGGCTGGGTGACGGTGCCGGGCTTGAAGTCGCCCACCAGCCGGTCGCCGTTGGCGTAGACGTCGACGGTCAAGCCCGGCACGCCGTGGAAGACGGACACCTTGGCCGTCTCGGCCGCCTTGTCGCTGTCCCCGGCGGCCACGGCCATGGGCGCGGCGACTCCGAGGGCCAGGGCGCAGGCGCCGGCGGAGGCGGCGATGCGGAAGGGGGTGCGGGAGGTCATGGCAATCATCCCTTCGTGGAGGTCCGCGCGGGCTCGCGCGGTCTCGCTCTTGGTTCGCGCGCGGCTTCCCTGACGGATGCACACGGCGGACATTTTTCTCAAATCGGCCGACTACCCCTGCGGCTCGGTCCTGACTCCCTGGCCTATCGCCGTGCGCAGCCGGTGCAGGCCGCGGCGGGTGTGGCTCTTGACGGTGCCCAGGGGGAGGCCGGTGCGCTCGGCGATGCCGGCCTGGGTCAGGTCCTGGTAGAAGGCCATGCAGAGCACCTCGCGCTGACTGCGGGGCAGCCGGGAGAGGGCGTCGACCAGGAGCACCCGGTCGAGGACGTCGTCGGGCGCGGCGGCGGGGCGCCCGACGAGGTCCTCGTCGCCCTGCCCGACGGTGTCGTGGGGGGTGGGCCGCCTGGTCCGCGCCGCCAGCGCGTCGACGATCTTGCGCCGGGTGATGCCGACGAGCCAGCCGCCCAGCGACCCGCGTTCCGGGTGATAGCCGTCGCGGCCGCGCCAGGCGCCGAGGAAGACCTGCTGCGTCACGTCCTCGGCCTCGTGGGAGTCGCCGAGCGAGCGGGTGGCCATGGTGTGGACGAGGGGGCCCCACCGCCGGTAGACGGCGGCGAAGGCGTCCTGGTCGGCCGCGCGCAGTCCGCGGACGAGTTCCGCCTCGTCGTCCTCGGCGGAGGACCGGGCCCGGGGCGGGGGGCCCGTGGGCCGGACGCCGGTGTCCCGCGTGAACGTGCTGCTCATGATGTGTTCCTCCTGCCGTCTGCGCCGTGCGGGCGGAAACCGCCCGCGGAGCGGGCCAGGACGGCGCGTGCGGCCTCGCCACCGGCTCGTGTCCGCCAGTCTTGTGAGCGAAAACGACGCACTCAACATGCGTCGTTTCTGCGTCGTAAGATGGGGGGCGAGCGACAGGAGGTGCGGACGATGGACGAGGAGCTCCGCGAGGTGGTGGACGAGGGCGGGCTGACCACCGGGGAGGTGGCACGGCGGCTGGGCGTGGCCCCGACCACGGTCCGCACCTGGGACCGCCGTTACGGGCTGGGGCCCGCCACGCGCGACGGCGGGCGGCACCGGCGGTGGACGGCCGCGGACCTGGCCCGGCTGGAGCGGATGTGCGCCCTGACGGCGACGGGCGTGCCGCCGGCCGAGGCCGCGCGGGTGGTCCTCGCCGGGACGGCCCCGGCCGCGCCGCCGCGCGGGGGCCCGGCGACCGGCGCCTCCCGTCGGAGCGGGGCGACCGGCGCCTCTCGTGGGGGCGGGACGGCTTCCGCCCCGCGGGGGGACGAGGCGGCTCCCGCGCCTCGGAGGGCTGGGGCGGCTCCCGCCCCGGTGCGCACGGAGGGCGGTGCGCGCAGCCGGGCCGGGTCGGGGCTGCGGCTGGGCGACGTGCGGCAGGAGTGCAAGGGCATCGCCCGCGCGGCGCTGCGCCTGGACGCCGTGGCCCTCGACGGACTCCTGGACGACGTCATACGCGAGCACGGCCTGGTGGCCTCCTGGACGGAGGTGATCATGCCGACCCTGCAGGCGGTCGGCCGCAAGTGGGAGAGCTCGGGCGAGCGGTACGTGGAGGTCGAGCACTTCCTGTCCTGGCACGTCTCCGGTGCGCTGCGGCGCCACGCGCCTCCGGTGGTCGCCGACCGGCCCGGCGCGACCACGGTGCTCGCCTGCGTCCCCGGGGAGAACCACACGCTGCCGCTGGAGGCGCTGTCGGCGGCGCTGGCCGAACGGGGGCTGCCGGTGCGGATGTTCGGCGGGGCGCTGCCGGTGGAGTCCCTGGTGACCGCCGTGCGCCGGACGGGACCGGCGGTGGTGGGGCTGTGGGCCCAGTCCCGCACCACCGCCAGCCGGCCGCTGGCCCTGCACGTGGCGGCCATCGAGTGGGGGGTGCGCGGGGCCCGCAGACGACCGGCCGTCCTGACCCTGGGCCCCGGCTGGGCCGGCCGGACCGCCGCGGGGCTTCCCCATCCCCCGGGCCTGGCCGAGGCCGTCGCGGCGATGGAGTCCGCGGCGCGCGGCTGAGGTGCGGGCGGCTGAGGCGCGGGCGGTCGGAGGGCGCGCGGGTTGAGGTGCGGGTGGCCGAGGTGCCGGCGGCCGGGCGGCGGGTACCCGGCGGCGGTGCTGTCCGGCCCCGCCGCGTCGAGCGGGCCGGCCGGTACGCGGCCGGGGCATCGGCCCCGGCGGAGCCCGCCGTCCCCGCGGGGGTGGCTCGGGAGGCCCGGAGGGAAGAGGCACCATGAGCGATCAGCCGCCGCACACCCCGGACACCGTGGTCGTCGGTGCGGGTCTCGCCGGTCTGGCCTGCGCGCTGGACCTGTGCCGCGCGGGCCGGCGCGTGGCCCTGCTGGAGGCGTCCGACGGTGTGGGCGGCCGGGTGCGCACGGACCGGCTGGACGGGTTCACGCTGGACCGCGGCTTCCAGGTGTTCAACACCTCGTACCCCCAGGTCAAGCGGCGTCTCGACCTCAAAGCCCTGCGGCTGCGGCCGTTCACCCCCGGCCTGCTGGCACACACCGCGGACGGCCCCGTCCGGCTCTGCGACCCCACCCGCCGCCCCGCGGAGGCGGGCGCGCTGCTGCCGGGGCGGGTCCTTCCGGCCCGCGACCTCGCCGCCCTGGGCGTGATCACCGCCCGCGACGCCGTGCTGCCCGCGCGGGTCCTCACCCGGAGCCCGGACACCCGGTCCACGGCCGCCGCCCTGGCCCGCGCCGGGGTCTCGCCGGGCACCGTGGACGGCGTCCTGCGCCCGTTCCTGGCGGGGGTGTTCCTGGAGGACCGTCTCGAGACCTCCGCCCGCTTCTTCCACCTGGTCTGGCGGACGATG
This sequence comes from Streptomyces fragilis, assembly GCF_003112515.1. Lineage (GTDB taxonomy): Bacteria > Actinomycetota > Actinomycetes > Streptomycetales > Streptomycetaceae > Streptomyces > Streptomyces fragilis. Next base: position 160,749 of record NZ_BEVZ01000004.1, read on the forward strand.
GTCCGCGGCACGCTCTGCCTGCCCGCCGACGGCGTCGGCGCCGTCCCCGCCCAACTGGCCGGCGGCCTGCCCGAGGGCGTGCTCCGCCTCGAGTCACCGGTGCAGGCGGTCACCGACGACGGCGTGCTCCTCGCGGACGGCCGCGAACTGGCCGCCCCGAGCGTCGTGGTGGCGACCGACGCGGCCACCGCGGCGCGGCTGCTGCCGGGAGTGGCCGCACCGGCCGGGCGCACGGTCACCACCTACTACCACGCGGCCGCCCGCCCCCCGCTGGACGAGCCGACGCTGGTGGTGGACAGCACCCTGCGGGTGCTGAACACCTGCGTGCTGAGCGAGGTCACGTCCACCTACGCGCCGCCGGGGACCGCGCTGGTCTCCACCTCGGTCCTGGGCGACGACCGTCCGGGCAGGGGCGAGGAGGTGCTGCGCCGCCTGGGCGAGCTGTACGGGACCGGCACCGGCGACTGGCGGCAGGTCGCCGCGTACACCGTGCGGGGGGCCCTCCCCGTGATGGAGCCGCCGTGGCCGCTGAGCCGCACCACCCGGCTGGGGGCCGGGCGGTACGTCTGCGGCGACCACCGGGCCACCGGCAGCGTCCAGGGCGCGCTGGCCTCGGGCACCCGGGCCGCCCGGGAGGTGCTCGCCGACGCGGCCGCGCCACCCGGCTGACGGAGGCCCGGCCCGCGTGCCGCATCCACCACGGGCCCCGCCGCGGAAGAGACGATGACACGTGCAAGGCCGGCGACCCGCCTGAGACCTCCGGGAGTGGACTGTGACCCTCGACGGCGCGCGCTCCGCCGCGTCCTCCCTGACGTCCGAGGTGGTCGTCCTCGGCGGCGGCGCGGCCGGGCTGAGCCTGGCGCACCGGCTGTCGCGGACCGCGCCCTCCCTCACCCTGACCCTGGTGGAGGCCCCCGACGGCCCCCTGCGCCCGCCCGAGCGCACCTGGTGCCACTGGACCACCGACGACGACACCGACGCGCAGGCCGACGGCGTCCGCACCGAGAGCGACCGTGCCGGCGGTGACCAGGGCGAGGGCGACCGTACCGGCGGCCGCACCGGCGACGGCGACCTGCGCGAGGCGGTCGCCGCCTCCTGGTCCCGTCTGCGCGTCCACGGAGCGGACGGCCGGGCCCTGACCGTGGACCCGGCCCCGCTGCGCTACCGGATGATCCGCTCCCCGGACTTTGAGCGGCTCGTGCACGCCCGGCTGGCCCGCTCCCCCGGCACGAGGATCGTGCGGGCCACCGCGGAGGCGGTGCGGGAGACCGCCGACGGCGCGGCGGTGCGCTGCAGGACACGGGAGGGGCAGACGCTGCTGCTCCACGCCCGCCACGTGTTCGACTCCCGCCCCGCGGACGCCCTGCCGCCGGCCCGCACCCACCTGCTGCAGCACTTCCGCGGCTGGTTCGTGCGCACCGCCGGCGACCGCTTCGACCCCGCGGTGGCCGACCTGATGGACTTCCGCGTGCCGCAGCCGCGCCACGGACTGGCCTTCGGCTACGTGCTGCCGCTGGCGCCCGACCGTGCGCTGGTGGAGTACACCGAGTTCTCCCGCGCCCCGCTGAGCACCGAGGCCTACGAGGCGGCCCTGGACCACTACTGCCGCCGGGTGCTCGGCCTCGGCCCGCTCACCGTGGAGGCGTCGGAGCAGGGCGTCATCCCGATGACGGACGGGCGCTTCCCCCGCCGGCACGGCAGGTCCGTCTTCCGGATCGGCACCGCGGGCGGCGCGACCCGGCCGGCCACCGGCTACACCTTCGCCGCCGTGCAGCGCCAGAGCAGAGCCGTCGCGGACGCCCTGCGCGCGGGCCGGGCGAGCGTGCCCCCGCCGCACGGGCGGCGGGCCCTCGCCATGGACGCGGTGCTGCTGCGGGCCCTGGACACCGGCCGCGTCGACGGCCCCGCCTTCTTCACCGACCTGTTCCGCCGCGTGCCGGCCGAACGCCTGCTGCGCTTCCTCGACGGCCGCACCTCCCTGTGGGAGGAGTTCGGCGTCGGGCTGCGCACCCCCGTCGGCCCGATGCTCCGCACCGCCCTCGAGGTGCCCTTCCTGCGCCGCCGCCCGCCGTCCGCCCCACCCACCGGAGACCACCGCCGATGACGCCCCCCGCCCAGAGCCCGGCCCCCGCCCCCGCCCCCGTCGCCCCGGCCGCGCCCTCACCCGGCCGGCACCCGGCACGGGCCCGCCCGCGCGCCGCCCGCCGGGGCCGCGACCGCAAGGCCGAGGTCCTGATGCCCGCGCCGGGCCGGAGCCGCTTCTCCCCCGGTGACGCCCCGGCCGTCGCCGTGGTCGGCGGCGGCATCGCCGGGCTGGCCGCGGCGACCCTGCTCGCCGAGCGGGGCGCCCGGGTCACCCTCTACGAGCAGGGCACGGCCCTCGGCGGCCGCCTCGCCGGCTGGGGCACCCGCCTCGCCGACGGCTCCGAGGCCACCATGAGCCGCGGCTTCCACGCCTTCTTCCGCCAGTACTACAACCTGCGGGGGCTGCTGCGGCGCACGGATCCGGGCCTCGACCGCCTCCGGCCGCTGCCCGACTACCCGCTGCGGCACAGCGGCGGGCTGACGGACAGCTTCGCCCGGGTGCCGCGCACCCCGCCGTTCAGCGCGCTCGGCTTCGTCGCCCTGAGCCCCACCTTCGGCTGGCGCGACCTGGCGTCGATGGACGCCCGGGCCGCGCTGCCGCTGCTCGACGTGCGGGTGCCCGAGGTCTACGAGCGCTTCGACGGCGTGAGCGCGACGGCCTTCCTGGAGAGCGTCCGCTTCCCGGAGGCCGCGCACCACCTCGCGTTCGAGGTGTTCTCCCGCAGCTTCTTCGCCGACCCGCGCGAGCTGTCGGCGGCCGAGCTGCTGCTGATGTTCCACATCTACTTCCTCGGCTCCTCCGAGGGCCTGCTGTTCGACGTCCCCGCCGAGCCCTTCCCGCAGGCACTGTGGGAGCCGCTCGGCGACTACCTGCGCGGCCTGGGCGCCCGGGTCCGCACCGGCACGGCCGTGCGGGAGGTGCGGCCGGTCGACGGCGGGGGGGTCCAGGTGCTGGCCGGGGAGGAGGCGGAGCGCCACGAAGCGGTCGTGCTGGCCCTCGACCCGGGGGCGCTGCGCACACTCGTCGACGCCTCCCCGGGCCTCGGCACCGCCGCTTGGCGGGACGACGTGGCCGCGCTGCGGACCGCGCCGCCCTTCCTGGTCTCCCGGCTCTGGCTGGACCGGCCCGTGCGCGCCGACCGGCCCGGTTTCCTCGGCACCAGCGGCTACGACGGCCTCGACAACATCAGCGTCCTGGAGCGGTACGAGGGCGAGGCGGCCCGCTGGTCGGCCCGGACCGGCGGGTCGGTGGTGGAGCTGCACGCCTACGCCGTCCCGCCCGGCGCGGACCGGCAGGAGACGCAGGACCGGCTGCTCGCCGCCCTGCACCGGGTCTACCCGGAGACGGCGGGCGCCCGCCTGGTGGACGCCCGGCACGAGTGGCGGGCCGACTGCCCCTTCTTCCCGGTCGGTTCGTACCACCGGCGGCCGGCCGTGCGCACACCCGATCCCCGGGTGACGCTGGCCGGTGACGCGATCCGCTGCGACCTGCCGGTGGCGCTGATGGAGCGCGCCGCGACCACCGGGTTCCTGGCGGCCGGCGCGCTGCTCGCCGACCGGGGTGTGCGCGGGCAGGTCCTGTGGACGGTGCCCCGCGCGGGCCGCTCCCCCGCCCTGCGGGCCCTGGGCGCCCTGGCCGCCCGCTGAGCACCGCTCCGCCCCCGCCGCCCGGACACCGGCCGGCGGGGGGGCGGAGCGAAGGGTCTCAACCCGGGAAGCGACCCGTGCTGCGCAGCTGCCAGCGGCGTTCGGCGTAGGCGAGGTCGTCGCGCCACAGGCGGCCGGCGGTCCGCCGCATGAGCGGGCGCAGCACCGGCGCGACGGCCCGGGCCAGGGCGAAACCGCGCCGGTCCGAGGCCGCGACGACCGCCTCGACGACGACGGTCCGCGGCCGGGGGTCGCCGGGGGCGGTCAGCGGGGTGGCGTGGGTCTCCACCACCGAGGTGCTGCCCTCCCCCTCGGTGATGTGCATGACGACCGTGCGCGGCTCGGGGGCGGTGAACTCCGCGCGGACCGGCACCACCAGGCGGTCGGTCACCCGGAAGGAGACGTCGACGACGAACGCGTCGTCGTCCTCCCCCTCGGGCGGCCGGGCGACCGTCAGGTCGACGAACGAGTAGGGGTGGAACCAGGAGCCGTGCCAGGGGTCGAGCCGGTTGGCGACCACGTCCTCCGGCTCGCACCGCCCGACGGCGGTGAACACCGAGTCCACCCCGGCGCCGTCGGCCGGCCGCACCGGGACGACGGGGAGCTCCGTCGGCTCCTCGCCGCCCGCCCGGTCGAGCCGGACCCACACCAGCACGCCGTCGTCGTGCACCGGGTACGGCTCCCACCCGGCGGTCGGGCCGCCCTTCAGGGCCAGGCCGTGCCAGTGGCACACGAGGGTCCCGCACACCACCCGGCTGTCCCGCAGCGGGGCGCCCAGGTGCGGGCAGACGCCCGGACCGGCCCGCAGTCCGCCGTCCTCGGCGCGCCACAGCACCACCTCCACCCCGGCGACGGTCCTGCCGTACGGGCGGTCCCCGGCGCGCACGCCGCGGGAGGAGCCGACGACGAACCAGTTGCCGGAGGGCCGGGCCGAGGCCCGCTTCAGCGCCTCGGCGATGAGGCCGGGGCGCGCGTCGCGCCAGGTCGGCGTCTGGGACGCCCAGTCCGACCGGCGACGGCGCCGCAGGGGGGACGTCCAGCCGTCGCCTTCCGCTCGGTCGCTCACCTCACGGGTCCTTTCAGAGGGGTTCGGGAGGACGGCGCCGCGCGGCCCGGGCGGGGCGCGCGGCGTGCGGTGCGGGCGCGGACCCGCGCACCGGCGATGCCCGCGAGCCCGGCGGCCGCGGTGGCGGCGCGCCGCCCGGCGGACACCACGGCACGGCGGTGCAGCACCCGGTAGTCCTGCCCGGCGATCACGTCGAGGATGCCGCCGTACAGCGTGAACGCGGCGCGCACGCAGGGCCGGGTGAGCGGGTCGAGGAGCGCGATGCCGGGTTCCGCCGCGCGGTACACCTTCCTGGTCAGCTCCTCGGCGGCGATCATGGCGGCCCGGATCCGCGGGTCGGCGCGGCCGGTGCGGCGGCTCCACTCCAGCAGCGGCCGGTCCACGCCGTGGGAGGCGAGGAGGTCGGCCGGCAGGTAGATGCGGCCGCGGTCCAGGTCCTCGCCGACGTCCCGCAGGAAGTTGGTGAGCTGGAAGGCCTCACCGAGGGCGGCCGCGTACGGCGCGGCTTCCTCGCGCGGTCCCACCGTGCCGAGCACGGGGAGCACCTGCAGCCCGATCACCGCGGCCGACCCGTGCATGTAGGCCCGCAGGTCGCCGTAGGTGGGGTAGTCGGTGACGTGCAGGTCGCTGCGCATCGAGGCGAGGAAGTCGGCGAACAGGGTGTGCCCGATCTCGTACCGCTCGGCGGTGTCGGTGACCGCCTTGACCACCGGGTCGTCCCCCTCGCCGGTGCGCAGCGCCCGCGCGAGGTCGTCCTCGAGGCGGCGCAGCGCCCGGTCGCGGTCCTCGCGCGTCGCGCCCTCGCCGAGGTCGTCGACCAGGTCGTCGGCCCGCCGGGCGAAGCCGTACAGCGCGTGCACGGCCGGCCTGCGCTCCACCGGCAGGAGGCGGGTGGCCAGGAAGTAGGTCCTGCCGTGCCGGGCGTTGAGGGCGCGGCAGCGGGTGTAGGCGTCGCGCAGCGCGGGATCGGTGATCCGCGCCGCGTCCAGTTCACGGCGCGTCATGGACACCTGCCGGGGTCGGCGGGACGGCGCGGCCGCCCCGGGGTGCGGAGGGGAGGTGCACGGAGGTCCGGCGGACGGCCGGGCCGGTGACCCGGGCGGCGGCGAGCTTGCCGCTGATGAGCACCGTGGGCACGCCGACGCCCGGGGTGGTGCCGCAGCCGGCGAGCACCACGTTCTCCGCGCCGCGCACCAGGTTGCGCGGCCGGAAGGGGCCGGTCTGGGCGAAGGTGTGGGACACCGAGAAGGGGCTGCCCGCCGCGTGTCCCTGGGCCGCCCAGTCCAGCGGCGTCACCAGCATCTCCTCCTGGACGCTGCCGGCGAAGCCGTCGAGTCCGCGGCGCTCGAGTTCGGCGACCAGGCTGTCGCGGTAGCGCGGGCCCAGGGCGTGCCAGTCGGCCGCGGCGGGGCCGACGGCGGTGTTCGGGCAGGGCGCCAGGACGTAGTGGAGGTGCCGGCCGGGCGGGGCGAGGCCGGGGTCGTGCGTGGTGGGCCGGGTGATGAGCAGGGAGGGGTCGCTCATCAGCTTCCCGGAGCGGGTGAGTTCCTCGAAGGTGTCCTCCCAGGCGTGCCCGAAGGACAGGGTGTGGTGGGCGAGCGAGTCCCAGGTGCGGTCCGTGCCGGCGTGCAGGACGACGGCGGACGGCGAGTGCCGCAGCCGCACCGGGCGCTTCGGGGCGCCTCCCAGCAGGTCGTGCGCGGCGGGGAGTTCGCAGGTCAGCACCACGGCGTCGCAGGCGATCCGTTCGCCGGAGGCCAGCCGCACGGCGCGCACCCGGCCGGCCGTGCGTTCCAGCTCGGTGACCTCCGACGACCAGCGCAGTTCGGCGCCCGCCCTGGCCGCCGCGTCGGCCATCCCGCGGGGCAGCGCGTGCATGCCGCCCTTGGGGAACCAGACGCCGGCGACGGTGTCCATGTAGGCGATCACCGCGTAGGCCGCGAGGGCCCGGGCGGGCGCGACCCCGGCGTACAGGGCCTGGAAGGAGAACACGCGGCGCAGCCGGGGGTCGTCGATGAACCGGCCGATGCGGCGGTCCAGGCGGCCGAAGCCGCCGAGGGCGGCGAGGCGGGCCAGGTCCGGGTGGAGCAGCTGGAAGGGCGAGTCGAAGTTGGTGTCGATGAAGCGCCGCATCTGGGCCCGGTACAGCCGCTCCAGCCAGTCCCGCAGCCGGCGGTAGCCCGCCGCCTCGGCCGGCCCGGCGAACCGCCTGACCTCGTCCTCCATGGCCGTGCCGTCGGTGTGCACGTCGAGCGCGCTGCCGTCGGCGAAGCTCGCCCGGTAGGCCGGGTGCAGGGGCGTCAGCTCGACGTGGTGGCGCAGGCTGTCGCCCACCGCGGCGAAGGCCTCGTCGGCCAGGTGCGGCATGGTCAGCACGGTGGGGCCGGTGTCGATCTCGTACCCTCCGAGGCTGACCCGGCCGGCCCGGCCGCCGGGGCCGTCCTCGCGTTCGACGAGGGTGACGCGGCGTCCCGCGCCGAGCAGGTGCAGGGCGCAGGCGAGGCCGGACAGGCCGGCGCCCACCACGACGACGTGGTCCGTGGGACCCGGTACCGTCCTCACGCCTCCTCCCCGGGGACGTCGCCGTGGTCGAGGGCGACGCCCGCGGCCCGCTCGACCAGGGCGGCGAACTCCCGCCGGACGGCGGGGTGGGCGCCGGTGCTGCCGAAGTGCCGCAGGGCGTCCTCGGCCAGCTCGCCGATCCTCGACTCGACGGCCTTGCGGGCCCCGGTCCGCGTCAGCGCTGCCCGCATCCGCCGCAGGTCCTGCTCGGTGCCGGTGGGCGCGCCGACGGCGAGCGCCGCGGCGGCCTCGGTGTCGCCGGTGGCCTCGGCGAGGCGGACGCCGGCGGCGAGCAGGCAGGTGAGCTTGCGGGTGCGCAGGTCGTCGTCGGCGGGCTTGCCGGTGAGAGCGGGGTCGCCGAACGCGCCGAGCAGGTCGTCGCGGAGCTGGAACGCCAGTCCCGCGCTGCGGCCGGCGCGGCGCAGCGCCTCCGTCGCGTCGGCTCCCGCCCCGGCCAGGGTGGCGCCCAGCGCGAGGGGGCGCTCGACCGTGTACAGGGCGCTCTTGAGGGTGGCGACGGTCATCGCCTCGTCCATTCCGGACGCCCCGGTGGCCTGCGCGTGCAGGTCGCGGTACTGGCCCGCCACCATCTCGCCGCGCATGGCCCGCCATTCGCGCAGCAGCCGGCGGCCGTGCGGGGAGTCGAGGGCGGTGTCGGCCATGAGGTCGTCCGCCCAGGTGAGGGCCAGGTCCCCGGCGAGCACGGCGGCGGACAGGGCGAAGGCCGTGCCGTCGCCGCCGGGCGTCGTGGCGCGGTGCAGTTCGGCGAACTCCACGTGCAGCGCCGGGGCGCCGCGGCGCAGCGCGGAGCCGTCCATCACGTCGTCGTGGACCAGCGCGCACGCCTGCAGCAGCTCCAGGGCCGCGCCGGTGCGCAGGACGGGCGCCGGGTCCCCGGTGCCGCCGGCGGCCTGCCAGCCGCACCAGGCGAACGCGGCGCGCATCCGGCGGCCGCCGCGCCGGACGAACGCGGCGAGACGGTCGGCGACGTCGCGCGCGTACACGGGGTCCGTGTCGCGGGCGCGGGCCAGCGCGTCGTCGAGCACGTCCGCGAGTTCCGCCTCGACCGCCCGGACGGCCTCGCGGGCCGTGGGCGGACCTCCGGGCGGCCTGGCCTGTTCGGCCACCGCGAGCCGCAGTCCCAGCATGCGCAACCCCTCTTCACTCTCGGTCACCTGCATACCTGTGCTTCGGCCGAGGGATGGTGAATGGATGCGCTGATTCCTTCCCGCTCCGGGCCCTTCCGGCGGACCACGTCACCCCACCGGCCGTACGGGCGCGTCCGAACGGTCCGCGGGGGGCGGGCCGCTCGCCGGACGGCGACGCACGACGGCCCCGCGCGGCGGTGACGCCGGGCGGGGCCGAGGAGGACGGGGCCGGGGGTGGGAGGGGGCGGGGCCGTCCCGCCGGGCACGGGCAGGAGGCCGCGGTGAGGGGTGGGTCAGCGGAGGCCGGTGCGGCGGCGCAGGGCGGCCTGGATCAGCCGGTCGACCAGCTCGGGGTAGGACACCCCGGTCTCCTGCCACATCCGCGGGTACATGGAGATGGGCGTGAACCCCGGCATCGTGTTGATCTCGTTGATCACGAACTCCCCCTCCCGGGTGAGGAAGAAGTCCGCCCGCACCAGGCCCTCGCACGAGGCCGCGTCGAACGCCTCGATCGCCAGCCGCTGGATCTCCGCGGTCTCCTCGGGCGTGAGCGGCGCCGGCACGATGCCGGCCGCGGAGTCGATGTACTTGGCCTCGAAGTCGTAGAAGGAGTGGCTCTGCGCGGGCGGGATCTCCGCGGGGACGCTGGCCCGCGGCCCGTCCTCGAACTCCAGGACGCCGCACTCGATCTCGCGCCCCACCACCGCCGCCTCGACGATGATCTTCGGGTCGTGGAACTGGGCCTCGGCGATCGCCTCGTCCAGCCCGGACGGGTCGTCGACCTTGGTGATGCCGATGGACGAGCCCGCCCGCGCCGGCTTCACGAACAGCGGCCAGCCGTGGTCCCCGGCGAGGTCCACGATCTTCCTGCGGGCCGCGGCCCGGTCCTGCTCCCACTCGCGCGGGCGGATCACGACGTACGGGCCGACCTTGAGGCCGAAGGAGGTGAAGACCCGCTTCATGTACTCCTTGTCCTGGCCGACGGCCGAGGCGAGGACGCCCGCGCCGACGTACGGGATGCCGGAGAGCTCGAGCAGGCCCTGCAGCGTGCCGTCCTCCCCGTAGGGGCCGTGCAGGACGGGGAAGACCACGTCGACCTCGCCCAGGGTCTTGGAGACCGACCCGGGCTCGCTGTAGACGACCTCGCGGCTGGAGGGGTCCACGGGGAGCACCACGCCGCCCTCGGTCGACTCGGCGAGGTCGTCCACGCCCGGCAGGGCGCGTTCGGCGATCGCCATGCGGTCCGGCTCGTCGGCGGTCAGGGCCCAGCGCCCCTCCCGGGTGATGCCGATCGGCAGGACGTCGTACTTCGTCCGGTCGATCGCGCGCAGCACGGCGCCGGCGGTCACCACGGAGATGCCGTGCTCGGAGCTGCGGCCGCCGAAGACGACGGCGACACGCGGCTTGCGCTGCGGTTCCTCGGCGGTCCGCTCAGGGCTCTGGGGGAGGTTCTGGGTGCTCATAACGGATTGAGCGTACCCGCTGCTTCCGGCCAGGTCGGCGGACGCGCTCGGGCACACGGTCGATTCGCCCGGTCTGCCCCGCGCCGGGTGCCGGCCGGGCGGCGCGGCGGCCTTCGGGCCCCCCGCCGGGCGGTCCGGCCCCGCGCCCGGGCGCCGGCCGGACCTTCGCGGACGGACTCGTCAGCGCCTCTCCGGCTTGGGGTCGCGCCCCATCAGCTCCTTGAGGGCGACCACCGGCGGCTTCCCCTCGTGGACGATCTCCACGACCATCTCGGTGATCGGCATGTCCACCCCGTGCCGGTGGGCGAGGTCGCGCACCGACTCGCAGGACTTGACGCCCTCGGCGGTCTGCCGGGTGACGGCGATGGTCTCCTCCAGCGTCATCCCCTTGCCGAGGTTGGTGCCGAAGGTGTGGTTGCGCGACAGCGGCGAGGAGCAGGTGGCGACCAGGTCGCCGAGGCCGGCCAGGCCGGCGAAGGTCAGCGGGTCGGCGCCCATGGCGAGCCCGAGCCGGGTGGTCTCGGCGAGGCCCCGGGTGATCAGCGAGCCCTTGGCGTTGTCGCCGAGGCCCATGCCGTCGGCGATGCCGACCGCGAGACCGATGACGTTCTTGACCGCGCCGCCGAGTTCGCAGCCCACCACGTCGGTGTTGGTGTAGGGGCGGAAGTACGGGGTGTGGCAGGCGGCCTGGAGGCGGCGGGCGACCGGCTCCTCGGCGCAGGCCACCACCGCGGTGGTGGGCAGCCGGGAGGCCACCTCGCGCGCCAGGTTGGGCCCGGTGACCACGGCGACCCGCTCGGGGCCGACCTTGGCGACCTCGGCGACCACCTCGCTCATCCGCATCGCGGAGCCGAGCTCGACGCCCTTCATCAGCGAGACCAGCACGGTGCCGGGGGCGAGCAGGGGCGTCCAGGCGGCCAGGTTGCCGCGCAGGGTCTGGGAGGGGACCGACAGGACGGTGAAGTCCGCGTCGCGGGCCGCCTCGGCGGGGTCGGCGGTGGCCCGGATCCCCGCGGGCAGCTCGACGCCGGGCAGGTAGTCGGCGTTCACCCGGGTGGAGTTGATCGCCTCGGCCACTTCCGGGCGGCGCGCCCAGAGGGTCACCTCACAGCCCGCGTCGGCGAGCACGACGGCGAAGGCGGTGCCCCAGGAGCCGGCGCCGAAGACGGCGGCCCGGACGGGTCCGGCCGGGCGGGCCTCGCTGCCCACGGGGTCGTTCGCGGCGGGGTCGGTCACTTGCCGTTCCCCTCCCCCGCCGTGGCGGCGGGCCCGCCCGTCCGCTCGGCGGCCTGACGGGCGGCGGCCCGGCGGCGCTGCTCGAGGCGGACCTCGCGCGGGTCGTAACGGCGCTCGGGCGCCTTCTCGCCGCGGATCTGCTCCAGCTCGCGGGTGATGGCGTCCATGATCGCCTCGGTGCACTCCTTGAGGAGTTCGGGCGTCATCTCACGGTCGTGGAAGCGGGAGAGGTCGATGGGCGGGCCGGCCACCACGCGGGCGGTCTTGCGCGGGAAGGGGCTGGGCTTCTTGCTGTAGGGCGGCAGCAGCTCGTTGGCGCCCCACTGGGCGACCGGGATCACCGGGCACTTGGTGCTCAGAGCGACCCGGGCGGCGCCCGTCTTGCCGGTCATCGGCCAGACGTCGGGGTCGCGGGTGAGGGTGCCCTCAGGGTAGAAGGCCACGCACTCGCCGCGGTTCACCGCGTCGATCGCGGCGCGGAAGGCGCTGAGGGCGTCGGTGGACTCGCGGTAGACCGGGATCTGGCCGGTGCCGCGCATCATGGTGCCGACGAACCCCTTCTTGAAGAGCCCGCTCTTGGCGAGGAAGCGCGGCAGGCGGCCGGTGTTGTACTGGTAGTGCGCGTACACGAGCGGGTCCACGTGCGAAATGTGGTTCACGACCGTGATGAAGCCGCCCTCGGCCGGAATGTTCTCCATTCCCCGCCAGTCCCGCTTCAGCAGAAGCACCAGCGGCGGTTTTGCGATGACCGCTGCGAAGCGGTACCAGAAGCCGATTCTGCGGCGAGGCACGCGCACACCTTCCTCTTGGGCACGTCCGGCCGTACGGGGCCGGGGCCTGGTTCTTCGGTCACGTCGGTCGCGAGTCGCACAAGTGTGGCTCCGGGCCGACCGTCTGTCGAGAACACCGTACGCCCCGTCCGACGACGGCCGTCGTCCTGCCGCCGGAGCCGCGGGGGGACAATGTGGGCGACAAGAGAGGTACGAACGCGCGTGCACTGGACCCTGGTCATCCCCCTGAAGCCCCTCACGCGGGCCAAGAGCAGGCTGTCGGACGCCGCCCCGGACGTCCTGCGGCCGGGGCTCGCGCTGGCGTTCGCGCAGGACACGGTGGCCGCGGCGCTGGCCTGCGGCGCGGTCCGGGATGTGGCGGTCGTCACGGACGACCCGCTGGCCGCGCGCGAACTGGGCGGCCTGGGCGCACGCGTCGTGCCGGAGGCCACGGCGGGCGGCGGGCTGAACGCGGCGCTGGCCCATGGCGCCTCGGTGGTGCGCCGGGAGCGGCCCGGGGCGGAGGTAGCGGCGCTGAACGCCGATCTCCCGGCACTGCGGCCGATGGAATTGGCCCGTGTCCTGCACGCCGCGGAGGAATTCCCCCGCGCCTTTCTGGCGGACGCGGCGGGAATCGGGACGACTTTGCTGACGGCGTCGTCCGGCGTCGAATTGCGCCCGCAATTCGGTCCGGATTCCCGGGCCCGGCACGCCGCCTCGGGCGCCGCCGAGCTGCTGGTGCCGGACGTGGAGTCGGTCCGTCAGGACGTGGACACCGGCGCCGACCTGCGCGCCGCCTGGGCCCTGGGCGTGGGCCCGCGCACGGCGGCCGCGGCCGCGCGCCTCCTGCCGGCCCGCCCCTGACCGGGACCGGTGCCACCACTCCCCCGCGACCGCGCCACCGCACCACCACTCGCCCGCGAACGCAGCCACCGCGCCACCACTCCTCCGCGACCGCGCCACCGCACCCCCGCGTCCCGCGGACGCGCCGGGCGCGGACCCGCCCCGCCGGTACGCTGAGCGCATGCAGGCCACCGCTTACACCTTCGACCCGGACACCCGCACCGGTCAGGTGCTCCTCGACGACGGCACGCCGGTCCCCTTCGACGCCGCCGCCTTCGACGCGGGCGGCCTCCTGCTGCTGCGCTCCGGGCAGCGGGTGCGCCTGGAGGTCGGCGAGAAGCCGGCGGCGGACGGCATCCCGCACATCACCCTGATCACGCTGCAGACCTTCTGAGACCCGGCCCGTCGGAGCCTCCCGGGCTCCGGGGCCCGCCCGCCCCTGAACGCGCCGCGGGCCGGACTCCGAGGAGGAGTCCGGCCCGGCGCGCGAGCTGTCCCAGGGGTGCGTGACGGTCCTACTTGCCGCCGCGCGAGGTCGTCTTCTTCGCGGCGGTCGTGCGCGCAGCGGACTTCTTGGCGGGCGCCTTCTTCGCGGTGGCCTTCTTCGCCGGGGCCGACGTGCTCTTCTTCGTGGCGGCGGAGGTCTTCTTGGCCGTCGCGGTGGTCTTCGCGGGGGTGGTCTTCTTGGTGGCGGCGGAGGTCTTCTTCGCCGTCGCCGGCGTGCTCTTCTTCGCGGCGGCCGTGGTCTTCTTGGCCGCCGCCGTGGTCTTCTTCGCGGCCGTGGTCTTGGCGGCGGAGGCCTTCTTCGCGGCGGTGGTCTTCTTGGCCGCGGCCTTCTTCACGGTGGCGGCGGCGCCGCCGGTGAGGCTGCCCTTGGGGGCCTTCTTGACCGCGACGTCGTTCTTGGGCAGCTTCTTGGAGCCGCTGACCAGGTCCTTGAAGCCCTGACCTGCACGGAAGCGCGGCACGGAGGTCTTCTTCACCCGCACCCGCTCCCCCGTCTGGGGATTGCGGGCGTAGCGCGCCGGACGGTCGACCTTCTCGAAGGAACCGAAACCGGTGACCGACACCCGGTCCCCGGCGACGACCGCGCGGACGATGGCGTCCAGGACCGCGTCCACCGCGTCGGCGGCCTGCTGACGGCCACCGACCTTGTCGGCAATCGCTTCTACGAGCTGCGCCTTGTTCACGTCTTCCCCTTCGGAGACATTGCCAGAACGTATCCGTTCAAGCGTTTTCGCACGTTAGGCAGATATATACCGCAAATCAAACACGAAACGGGCTAATCACCCTTGTGCCGCAACGGACTCGACCGCCCCGGAGGGCTCAGAGACTCTCCGCGGGGAATCGCCCCTGCGCGAGGTCGTCCGTGAACCGCTCCAGCCGCTTCGTCGCGTCACCGAGATCGTGTTTGGCAGCCGCCGTGATGATCAGCAGCTTCCGGGTCAGCGCCACCCGTACGCCCTCCGGGACTTGCAGTGCGCGCACTCTTGTGTGCGCTTCCTTGAGCCGGTCCGCGACTGCCGCATAGAGCGCGAGTTGGCCGTCGTGTTCCATGCACAGATTGTGCCATCTAGGGCGAGTTGTCGCCTGCGCAGGGTGCAACTGCCGTCTCGGCGAGCCCTTCGACGACACCGTCCGCAGGCGGCGTCAGAGCTCGAATACCCGCGCAACACCGCAGCTAAAACCAGGAGTTGGGAACGAATCGGGCACCGTCAACACGGCTCCGCCACGCCGCGCGGAGGTACCCCCAATCGTGGCGGCGGGGCGTTGCGGGCCCTTCGCGCGGTGGCCGAAAAAGGCCCCCGGAACCGACCGGTCAGGTCGGTTCCGGGGGCCTCGACGGCTCGGGGCTCAGCGCCCGGGCGTCGCTCAGGCGTCGCTCACGCGGCGAGCGTCCTGGGCTTGTGGGCGGGGCGCTTGGCCTCGTAGGCGGAGATGTCCGCCTCGTTGCTCAGGGTGATGGAGATGTCGTCGAGGCCGTTCAGCAGCCTCCAGCGGGAGTTCTCGTCCAGCTCGAAGGAGGCGGTGACGCCCTCGGCGCGCACCTCGCGGGCCTCGAGGTCGACGGTGACCTCGGCGGTCGGGTCCTTCTCCACCAGCTCCCACAGCGCGTCCACCACGGACTGCTCCAGCACCACCGTGAGCAGGCCGTTCTTCAGCGAGTTGCCCCGGAAGATGTCGGCGAACCGCGAGGAGATCACGGCCTTGAAGCCGTAGTTCTGCAGCGCCCAGACGGCGTGCTCACGGGAGGAGCCGGTGCCGAAGTCGGGGCCGGCCACCAGGACGGTGGCGCCCGCCCGCTCGGGGCGGTTGAGGACGAACTCCGGGTCCTTGCGCCAGGCCTCGAAGAGCCCGTCCTCGAACCCGTCCCGGGTCACCTTCTTGAGCCAGTGCGCGGGGATGATCTGGTCGGTGTCGACGTTGCTGCGGCGCAGCGGGACGGCCCGGCCGGTGTGAACGGTGAAAGCTTCCATGTCTCGGTTCCTCGTTCCTCGGTGCCGGATCGCTCAGACGCCGGCGGTGGCGGGCGCGTCGGACAGGTCGGCCGGGGAGGCCAGCCGGCCCAGGACGGCGGTGGCGGCGGCCACCGGCGGCGAGACCAGGTGGGTGCGCCCGCCCTTGCCCTGCCGCCCCTCGAAGTTGCGGTTCGAGGTGGACGCGGAGCGCTCGCCGGGGGCCAGCTGGTCCGGGTTCATGCCCAGGCACATCGAACAGCCCGCGTGACGCCACTCGGCGCCGGCCTCCTTGAAGACCACGTCCAGACCCTCGGAGACGGCCTGCAGGCCCACCCGCGCGGAGCCGGGCACGACGAGCATCCGCACGCCGTCGGCGACCTTGCGGCCCTTGATGATCTCGGCGACCGAACGCAGGTCCTCGATGCGGCCGTTGGTGCAGGAGCCGACGAAGACGGTGTCGACCGCGACCTCGCGCAGCGGGGTGCCGGCCTCCAGGCCCATGTACTCCAGGGCCTTCTCGGCGGCGAACCGCTCGGAGGGGTCCTCGAAGGAGGCCGGGTCCGGGACCGTCGCCGAAAGCGGCGCGCCCTGGCCGGGGTTGGTGCCCCAGGTGACGAACGGGGCGAGCTCCGCGGCGTCGATGACGACCTCGGCGTCGAACACCGCGTCCTCGTCGGTGCGCAGGGTCCGCCAGTACTCCACCGCGGCGTCCCAGTCGGCGCCCTCGGGGGCGTGCGGGCGGCCCTTGAGGTACGCGAAGGTCGTCTCGTCGGGGGCGATCATGCCCGCTCGGGCGCCGGCCTCGATCGACATGTTGCAGATGGTCATCCGGGCCTCCATCGAGAGCTTCTCGATGGCGCTGCCGCGGTACTCCAGGATGTAGCCCTGGCCGCCGCCGGTGCCGATCTTCGTGATCACGGCGAGGATCAGGTCCTTGGCGGTGACGCCGTCGGGCAGCTCGCCGTTCACCGTGATCGCCATGGTCCTCGGGCGGGCCAGGGGCAGCGTCTGGGTGGCCAGCACGTGCTCGACCTGCGAGGTGCCGATGCCGAAGGCCAGCGCGCCGAAGGCGCCGTGGGTGGAGGTGTGCGAGTCGCCGCAGACCACCGTGGTGCCGGGCTGGGTGAGTCCGAGCTGCGGTCCCACCACGTGGACGACGCCCTGCTCGACGTCGCCCAGCGAGTGCAGCCGGACGCCGAACTCCGCGCAGTTCTTGCGCAGGGTCTCCAGCTGGGCGCGGGAGACCGGGTCCGCGATCGGCTTGTCGATGTCGATCGTCGGGGTGTTGTGGTCCTCGGTGGCGATGGTGAGGTCGAGGCGGCGCACGGTGCGGCCGCTCTTGCGGAGGCCGTCGAAGGCCTGGGGGCTGGTCACCTCGTGGAGCAGGTGCAGATCGATGTAGAGGAGGTCGGGCTCGCCCTCGGCGCGCCGGACGACATGGTCGTCCCAGACCTTCTCCGCCAGTGTCCTACCCATCGCTTTCCCTTCGGCGGGGACCACGTCGGCCCCGCACTTCGTGAGACTCAGGTGGCGGCCGACCGAAGCAGCGACCACGACGCCATGCGTCCAGAGTGGCGGCTCCCACGCGAAAGTGAACTTGCGTTTCACAGAGTGAGACGCGAATATCGTTGCATGGACAACAGCAGCGGCGTCGGCGTTCTGGACAAGGCGGCCCTTGTGCTGAGCGCTCTCGAGTCCGGTCCGGCCACCCTCGCGGGTCTGGTCGCGGCGACCGGACTGGCAAGGCCTACGGCACATCGACTGGCCGTGGCCCTGGAGCATCACCGCATGGTGGCGCGTGACATGCAGGGCCGTTTCATTCTCGGGCCGCGCCTGGCCGAGCTGGCCGCAGCGGCCGGCGAGGACCGGCTCCTGGCCACCGCCGGCCCGGTGCTCACGCATCTGCGCGACGTCACCGGCGAGAGCGCCCAGCTCTACCGCCGGCAGGGCGACATGCGGATCTGCGTCGCCGCCGCCGAGCGCCTGTCCGGACTGCGGGACACCGTGCCCGTGGGGTCGACGCTGACCATGAAGGCCGGTTCGTCGGCGCAGATCCTGATGGCCTGGGAGGAGCCGGAGCGGCTCCACCGCGGCCTGCAGGGCGCCCGGTTCACCGCGACCGCGCTCTCCGGCGTGCGGCGCCGCGGCTGGGCGCAGTCCATCGGCGAGCGCGAGCCGGGCGTGGCCTCGGTCTCCGCCCCGGTGCGCGGCCCGTCGAACCGGGTGGTGGCGGCGGTGTCCGTCTCCGGCCCGATCGAGCGCCTCACCCGGCACCCCGGCCGGATGCACGCGCAGGCCGTCATAGACGCGGCCTCGCGGCTCTCCGAGGCGCTGCGGCGCTCCAGCTGACCCCTGCCGGCCCGTGCCCGCCTCCGCGCGGGCGCGGGCCGTCCTCGACATCCCGCACCACCCGCCACCGCACACGGAGAAGGGTCCCGTTCATCGAACGGGACCCTTCTCCATCTGTACCCCCGACCGGATTCGAACCGGCGCTACCGCCTTGAGAGGGCGGCGTGCTAGGCCGCTACACAACGGGGGCGAGGATCGTACGTTTCCGCAGATCCGAGCTGGTCTACCTGGACTCGAACCAAGACTAACTGAACCAGAATCAGTCGTGCTGCCAATTACACCATAGACCAATGCATGGCTGACCAATGCGTGGTTAGACCAGTTTGTACCCCCGACCGGATTCGAACCGGCGCTACCGCCTTGAGAGGGCGGCGTGCTAGGCCGCTACACAACGGGGGCCTTTTGTCGATCCTCCGAAGAGAACCAGTACCCCCGACCGGATTCGAACCGGCGCTACTGCCTTGAGAGGGCAGCGTGCTAGGCCGCTACACAACGGGGGCTTTGCAGATGAGCTCTGCGAGCTGGCCTACCTGGACTCGAACCAAGACTAACTGAACCAGAATCAGTCGTGCTGCCAATTACACCATAGGCCACTGGAACGCAAGCCCCCCGAGCGGGAGGATCTTGTTCTAGTTGTGCGCTTCCGGTTCCGGGCTCCTGGCCCGTTCCCCTCGGCGCAGGAAGAACATTACCCGAAGGTTGACCGTGCTCCAAAACGGGATTCCGCCCCCGGCGCCCCCAGCACCCCGGGCAGCTCCGCCAGCGAGCGGATGCGCCGCCATGCGCGGTCCCCCTCCTCGCCGGGCGGCTCCTCCCCGTGGCGGTCGATCCAGACGGAGAGCAGGCCGGCCTCGGCCGCGCCCCGCCCGTCGATCTCCGGGTGGTCGCCCACGTAGGCGACCTGCCCCGGCGGCAGCGCGAGGGCGTCGCAGGCCGCGTGGAAGGCGGCGGCCTCCGGCTTGGAAACGCCCAGCTCGGCCGCGCAGAGGACGGCCTCGAAGCGGTCGAGCACGCCCAGCGTCCGCAGCTTGCGCTCCTGCACCAGGAGGCTCGAGTTGGAGAGCACCGCGTGGCGGTGGCTGGGGACCAGGGCCTCCAGGGCCGGCAGGAAGTCCGGGAAGAGCGCCCAGGACGCCTCGTAGTGGGCGACGTACCGCTCGAACCAGGCGTCGGCCTGGGCGTCGTCGAGGTCGTCGCGGCCGGTGAAGGTCCGCACCCGGTCGCGCCGGTGCTCCTCGTAGGTGACCTCCCGGGCGGCGAAGCGCCCCCAGTGCAGCTCGGTCACCTCCCGCCAGCGGGCGAGGGCGTGGTCGGGGCCGTCGAACCCGGCCAGCAGGCCCTCGGCGGCGAGGTGGGCGGCGATGCCCTCGCGGTCCGCCGTGCGGTAGTCGAAGAGGGTGTCGTCCACGTCCCACAGGACGGCCCTGACGGTCATGGTCCGACCGTACTCCCGGCGAGCGGCCCGTGTCCCCGGTTCGGCCCCGCGGGCCCGCCGGGCGGGAGCCAGGCGACGTGCCCCCCGGCCAGCTCCGCGGGCCGCCAGCCGCCCGCGAACCCCGGCGGACGGCGGCCGTCCACGGTGATCACGGCGAGCGGCCTGGTGTGCCCGAGCCGCAGCAGCCCCGCCACCGTGATGGAGCCGTCGTGGCCGCCGACCGGTTGCCGGGAGGAGCAGCCGGCGTAGTAGGCGACCGGCACGAACTGGTCCCCGGCGATCACGCACGGCGGCCGCACCCCCAGCCGGCGCAGTTCCGCGGCGACGGCGGTCAGCTCCCGGTGCTGCGCCCGGCTGCGCTCGGTCACCTCCGCCGCCACCGCCAGCTGGACGGCGAGGTGACCGGCCAGGAGCAGCGCGAGCCCTCCGCCCAGCGCGAGGCGGCGGCGGCCCCGGGTGCGGCCCACCGCCCGCGTCGCGGCCACCACCGCCTCGGCCACCGGGACGGCCAGCAGGGCGTAGGCGGGCAGCAGGAAGCGCGGGGCCGCGTAGTCGATGGTGAACAGGTACGTGACGGCGAGGGAGGAGGCGACGACGGCGGCGAGGACGGAGGCCGCCTGGCGTCCGGCCCGCCGGGCGACGAGCGTCCCGGCGACGGTGACCGGCGGCAGCAGGAACCACCAGACGGCGGTCCACCGGTGGTTCCAGGGACCGACGCAGGGGCGGCACAGGGTGCGGCCGACCAGCGAGCGGATCTGGTCGTCGACCGCGAAGCGCAGACCCATGCCCCCCTGGATGTCGCCCGCCCGGCTCAGCCGGGCCAGGAGGCCCCCGTAGGACGTGTACGCCTCGACCACCCAGGGCAGCGCGCCCAGGGCCAGGCCGCCGGCCAGCAGGAGGGGAAGGAGCCGCCGGTGGCGCCAGGCGGGGACCAGGAGGGCGGCGGCGCACAGCGGCAGGGCGAGCCACAGACCGTCGGCGGGGCGCATCAGGGCCACGAACGCGACGGCCGCGGCCGCGCACCAGGGGGCGCGGCGGTCCCGGGTCCCGCCGGGGCGGCGCACCGCGCGCAGGAACCAGCCGGTGGCCGCCAGCGCGCCCAGGGCGCACCAGAGGTTGGGCATGGCGCGGGGGCCGTAGAAGAGCGAGATCCACAGGCCGGCGAAGAACAGCCCCGCCACCCCGAGCACCGGGGGCGGCAGCAGGGCGCGCCAGACGCGCAGGGCGAGCAGGAGCCCCAGTCCGGCGAGCAGGGCCAGGTAGACGCGCAGGGCCGCCGGGGAGGCGGCGGAGCCGGTGAGGGCGGCGACCGGGGCGCTCAGCCAGCTGACCCCCCGCGCGCGGGGGGCGGAGAAGAAGGCGGCCGGGGTGCCGCCACCCTCGACCTGGGTGACGTAGACGATCTCGTCCCAGCCGAGGCCGGTGCCGGGCACCAGGACGAGCTGGGCCGCGGTGAAGACGGCGGCGGCCGCCGCGGGCCACAGGAGTGCGGGGCGCGCGTCCACGAGCTGAGGCATGGGGCCACCTTGCGGGCGGACGGCCGCGCCGCCGGTCCGGCGCGGGGGCGGCGTCCCGCAGGAGGGGGACAGGGTGTAGCCCGTGTGCCCCCGGAAGGGTCGGCCACGCGTGTCCCCCGCCCCGTCCGGGGCGGGGGACTTCCGCAGCCCACCCGCGTCACGCGTTCTTGATCGCGGAGATGTCGAAGCGGAGCTTGATCTTGTCCGAGACGAGCACGCCGCCGGTCTCCAGCGCGGCGTTCCAGGTGACGCCCCAGTCGGAGCGGGAGATCTCGCCGCGGCCCTCGAAGCCGACGCGCTCGTTGCCGAACGGGTCCTTGGCGGCGCCCTGGAACTCCAGGTCGATCGTGACCTCCTTGGTGACGCCGAGGAGGCTGAGGTCGCCGGTCACCCGGTAGTCGTCGCCGCCGGCGGCCTCGACGGCGGTGGAGCGGAAGGTCATGGTCGGGAACTCGTCGGTCTTGAAGAAGTCCGCGCTCCGGAGGTGACCGTCGCGGTCCGCGGAACCGGTGTCGATGCTGTTCACCACGATGTCCAGCGAGGCGGTGGACTTCGACGGGTCGGAGCCGTCCAGGTGCAGGGTGCCGGTGAACTCCCGGAACTGGCCCTTGACGTTGGTGACCATGGCGTGGCGGGCGACGAAGCCCAGCGTGGTGTGCGACGGGTCGACGGTGTAGTCGCCGGTCAGGGCGGCGAGGTCCGGGCTGACCGGGGCGGTCGCGGCGGCGTCGTCGTTGTGGCGGTTGAAGAGACCCATGACGTGCTCCTTGGAGATGTGCGGACGGAACGGGACCTTGTCGGTTGAAGTTTCAACAACTCCCGACGACCACGAAGGTAGCGCGGTTCTGTTTAAGATTCAACCGTCCCGGTCGGGCTTCTGTTCCTGAGGACTTACTGCCGCACTTTTCGCGGCGCGTGCTGGAGACTTCCTGAAGGCGTCACCCGCTCGGCCCTCACCGTCCGGCCACGTCGCCCCTCACCCGGACGGCGCAGCCGCTTTGTGGCACCCCCACAACGGCACGGGCGGTTCGGCAGGAGGAATGCCTGCACCGTTGGGGTCTTCTGTCCGGTAGCACCAGGAAATGGCGCCGGACACTGTACGGAGTCGACGGTCCGGTCCGTCCGTCCCGCTTCGTATGGTCGCTACATGACCGTTGTGGAAGAGGCACTTGACGAGCCCACGGAGGACCTGACCGAGCCGGCCGACGCCCGCGGGCGGGTGGCGGAGCTGCACCAGATCCGGGCGCGCGCGCTGGCCGGACCGAGCGACAAGGCCACCGAGGCCCAGCACGCCAAGGGCAAGCTGACCGCACGGGAGCGCATCGAGCTGCTGCTGGACCCCGGGTCCTTCCAGGAGGTCGAGCAGCTGCGCCGGCACCGGGCCACCGGCTTCGGCCTCGAGCACAAGAGGCCCTACACGGACGGCGTGATCACCGGCTGGGGCACGGTCGAGGGCCGCACGGTCTTCGTGTACGCCCACGACTTCCGCATCTTCGGCGGCGCGCTGGGCGAGGCCCACGCCACCAAGATCCACAAGATCATGGACATGGCCATCGCGGCCGGCGCGCCCCTGGTGTCGCTCAACGACGGCGCCGGCGCCCGCATCCAGGAGGGCGTCTCCGCCCTGGCCGGCTACGGCGGCATCTTCCAGCGCAACACCAAGGCCTCCGGCGTCATCCCGCAGATCAGCGTGATGCTCGGCCCGTGCGCGGGCGGCGCGGCCTACAGCCCCGCCCTCACCGACTTCGTCTTCATGGTCCGCGAGACCTCGCAGATGTTCATCACCGGTCCGGACGTGGTCAAGGCCGTGACCGGCGAGGAGATCACCCAGAACGGCCTCGGCGGCGCGGACGTGCACGCGGAGACCTCGGGCGTCTGCCACTTCGCGTACGACGACGAGGAGACCTGCATCGCCGAGGTGCGGTACCTGCTGTCGATGCTCCCGCAGAACAACCGGGAGAACCCGCCGCGTCTGCCCTCCGGCGACGCGGTGGAGCGGCGCTCGGAGGTGCTCCTCGACCTGGTCCCCGCGGACGGCAACCGGCCGTACGACATGACCAAGGTCATCGAGGAGATCGTCGACGACGGCGACTACCTCGAGGTGCACGAGCGCTGGGCGCGGAACATCGTCTGCGCGCTCGGGCGGCTCGACGGCCAGGTCGTCGGCATCGTCGCCAACCAGCCGCAGGTGCTGGCGGGCGTCCTGGACATCGAGGCCAGCGAGAAGGCCGCGCGCTTCGTCCAGATGTGCGACGCCTTCAACATCCCGATCCTGACCTTCCTGGACGTCCCGGGCTTCCTGCCGGGCGTCGACCAGGAGCACGGCGGCATCATCCGCCACGGCGCGAAGCTGCTGTACGCGTACTGCAACGCCACGGTGCCCCGGATCTCGCTGATCCTGCGCAAGGCGTACGGCGGCGCGTACATCGTCATGGACTCGCAGTCCATCGGCGCGGACCTCACGTACGCCTGGCCGACCAACGAGATCGCGGTGATGGGCGCCGAGGGCGCCGCCAACGTGATCTTCCGCCGGCAGATCGCTGACGCCGAGGACCCGGAGGCCATGCGGACCCGCATGGTCAAGGAGTACAAGTCCGAGCTGATGCACCCGTACTACGCCGCGGAACGGGGACTCGTCGACGATGTGATCGACCCCGCCGAGACGCGCGAGGTGCTGGTGCGGTCGCTGGAGATGCTGCGCAGCAAGCACGCGGACCTGCCCTCGCGTAAGCACGGCAACCCGCCCCAGTGACGGGCCGCGCCGTCGCCTCGTCCCTCTTCCCCGAACCTTTCAACCAGGAGTGCATGTGATGACCGCAGGTGTCGACATCCGCGTCGAGAAGGGTCACGCCGAGCCCGAGGAGCTCGCCGCGCTCACGGCCATCCTGCTGGCCCGGGCGACCGGTGCGGCGTCCGCCGAGCCCGCCGCCCGCGGCGGCTCGGTGCGGGCCGGCTGGCGTCGCCTGGAGCGCGAGCCGGGCTTCCGGATGCCCCACAGCTGGCGCTGACCCCGCCCACACGCCACACGCGCCGCGGCCCGCCCTCTCCCCGCGAGAGGGCGGGCCGCGGCGCGTACGGGTGCGGGCACGGGTGCGCGACGAGCAGGCGCCGCCGCGGTGGGCGGGGGGGCTGCCGCGGATGGCGGGGGGCTGCCGCGGATGGCGGGGCCGGCACGGTGGGCGGGGGCCGGCGCGGATGGCGGGGCCGGCACGGTGGGCGGGGCCGGCGCACCGGTGCCCGGGGTGCCGTGTCGTCGCTCGCGGGGCTCCGGCCCACCGGCACGCCCCGGAAGCCGCGGCGCGGGCTCCGCGCCCTCCAGCGCCGCCTGAAGACCGCCCGGGGTGCCCGGGGCCGCTTGCGGCCGCCTGGGACCGCCCGGACCGCTCGAACGCCCAATCCGGCGGCGCCGTGAGGGGCGCCGCCGGATTCGGGGCGGTTCGTCGGCCGGCGCCGCGCGTCCTGCGGACGGCTGCCGGAGGCGGGACTACCGGAGGCGGGCCATCAGCGCGTGCTCGACGAGCGTGATGAGGGCCGACTTGGCGTCCGCCCGGTGCCGCGCGTCGGTGGTGATGATCGGGGTGTCCGGCCCGATCTGCAGCGCCTCCCGCACCTCCTCCGGCTGGTACGGCTGGTGGCCGTCGAAGCCGTTGAGGGCGATGACGAAGGGGAGACCCGAGTTCTCGAAGTAGTCGACCGCGGGGAAGCAGTCGGCGAGACGCCGGGTGTCCACCAGGACCACCGCGCCGATGGCGCCGCGGACCAGGTCGTCCCACATGAACCAGAACCGGTCCTGTCCGGGGGTGCCGAACAGGTACAGGATCAGGTCCTGGTCCAGCGTGATGCGGCCGAAGTCCATGGCGACCGTGGTGGTCTTCTTGTCCCCGGTGTGGGTGAGGTCGTCGATGCCCGCCGAAGCGGACGTCATCACGGCCTCCGTGCGCAGCGGGTTGATCTCCGAGACCGCGCCGACGAACGTGGTCTTGCCCACGCCGAAGCCGCCCGCCACCACGATCTTCGCGGAGGTGGTGGAGCGGGAAGGACCACCGTCAGAGCTTGCGAAGTCCACTGAGCACCCTTTCGAGCAGTGTCACGTCTGGCTGGCCGCCGGCGCTCTCGTCGCCGCCGGGCTGATGAATGGCGACCAGGCCCGCCTCCGCCAAGTCGGCGACGAGGATCCTGGCCACGCCGAGAGGGATCTGCAGCAGGGCCGAGACCTCGGCGACCGACTTGATCTCCCGGCAGAGGTTGCAGATCCGCTGATGCTCGGGAAGCTGCCCCTGCATCTGGTGCGGCTGCGCGGTGGTGTGCACCAGCGCCTCGATGGCGAGCTGGTACCGGGGCCTGGTACGGCCGCCCGTCATCGCGTACGGACGCACCAGGGGGTTGTTCTTGGCCGCCTGCGACTGGCCGCCGGCGGACGACGACTCGTGAGCCCGCCGCTGCGACGCCGCAGAACGGTCGTACGGCGCAGCCGGCTGCCCGTACGGAGAATGCTGTCCCGGACCCTGCGGGTTCTGGGGGGCGTACGGCTGCTGGTGCGTGTGGCCCGCAGCGGAGGAGAAGTCGTAGGACTGCTCGCCGTGCTGCCCGCTCTGGCCCTGGTCGTACGACCAGCCGCCCTGGTTCGGACCGCCTGGGGGTGTTGCCACTCTCTCTCCTCCTCCAACTGTGCCGGGCACCCGACGTGTGGAAACCGCGTCCCGAAACCTTACGGTCTCGGGACGCCAAGACGCACGCGGGTCCTGCTAGTTGAGCAGGCTTCCCTGAAGCTCCGCGCGCAGGTCCGGCGTAAGTACCGTACCTGCACGGTCGACCAGGAGTGCCATCTCGTACCCCACCAGACCGATGTCCGCCTCGGGGTGGGCCAGCACGGCAAGTGACGAACCGTCCGAAATGGACATGATGAAGAGGAATCCCCGCTCCATCTCGACCACCGTCTGGTTCACATGGCCGCCCTCGAAGATCCGCGAGGCTCCCGCGGTCAGCGAGGTCAGACCCGAGGCGACCGCCGCGAGCTGGTCCGCGCGGTCACGCGGGAAACCTTCCGACATCGCCAGAAGGAGGCCGTCGGCGGAGACCACCACGGTGTGGGAAACACCGGGGGTGTTGTCCACGAAGTTGGTGATCAACCAGTTCAGGTTCTGCGCCGCCTGGCTCATCGGGCTCACACTAACGCTCCTGGTTGTAGGTGCTGTCAGGACCACGGAATTGGTTCCCGTCGGCCTGGCCGTTCGTTTCGTTGCCGGCGGTGCGTCCGCGCTGGACGCCCCGCCGCAGGTTGCTCAGCCGGCCCCGTACTTCGTCGGGGTTGCGGGAGACCTGCGGACCGCCCTGCGGGGTCGCCTCGGCGGTGCCCTCCACGAGGTTCGCCTTGGGTACCCGCTTCGGCAGGCCGGAAGAGGTCACTCCGCCCGCCTTGGGCTTGCGGAGCTTGGACGCGGACTCCCAGCGGCCGTCGTTGGAGGACTGCCAGTCGTCGCCGGCCGCAGCCGGGTCCTGGCCGTTGCCCTGACCGGGGCCGCCGCCGAAGCCCCCGCGCCGCGGGAGTCCGGAGTCGGTCGTCGCCGGGCCCTGGCCGAAGCCTACGCCGTCCGACATGCCCGCGTCAGCGCCCTGGGGCGACTCCGCATCCGCGGGGTACCCCTCGGCGTAGCCGTTGCCGTACCCCTGCTGCTGCCAGTCGCCCTGGTAGGGCTGCTCGCCGTAGTTCTGGTAACCGTCCTGGCCGCCGCCCTGCTGCTGCGCCTGGCCGGACTCCGCATAGCCCTGGTCACCGTAGTACGGCTCGTCGTAGCCCTGCTGCTCCGGGTAGCCCTGCTGGTCGTAGCCGCCGTCCTGGTAGCCCTGACCCTCGTCGTACCCCTGGCCGTCCTGGTAGCCCTGGCCGGCCTGGAAGTCCTGCGGGTGCGTCTGGGCCTCGAGGGCGGCACGGCGCTCCTCGCGGAGGAGCTGGCGGCCGACCGGATCGAGCTCGCGGGCCTCCTCCCCCGGCTGCTGGTAGCGGCTGTCGTCGAAGCCGAGCTCCGCGGCGGTCCGCAGCGGGGCCTGCTCGACGGATGCCTGCTGGTACTGCTCCGGGATGATCTGCGAGACCGTGAACTCGTCGGCCGGCGCGTTCTGCGCGGCGCCGCCGTGCGTGATGTTGTCCGGGAGCATGACCAGCGAGGTGGTGCCGGCCTGCTCGCCCGAGGGGCGCAGCTGGACGCGGATGCCGTGCCGGTCGGACAGACGGCCGACCACGAAGAGGCCCATGTGCTGGGAGATCGCGGCGTCCACGGTCGGCGGGTTGGCCAGCTTGTGGTTGATGTCCGCGAAGTCCTCGGCGGTGAGGCCGATGCCCTTGTCGTGGATCTCGATCATGACGCGGCCGTCCGGCAGACGGGTCGCGGTGACGCGGACCTTGGTCTGCGGGGAGGAGAACGTGGTCGCGTTCTCCAGCAGCTCGGCGAGCAGGTGCACGAGGTCGGTCACGGCGCGGCCGTGGATCTCGGCCTCCGGGACGCCGGCCAGCTCGATGCGCTCGTACTGCTCCACCTCGGAGGAGGCGGCGCGCAGGATGTCGACCAGCGGGACCGGCTGGTCCCAGCGGCGGCCGGGCTCCTCGCCGGCGAGGACCAGGAGGTTCTCGCCGTTGCGGCGCATGCGGGTCGCCAGGTGGTCCAGCTTGAAGAGGTTCTCCAGCTGGTCCGGGTCGGCCTCGTTGTTCTCCAGGTCGGTGATCAGGGTCAGCTGGCCCTCGATCAGGGACTGGTTGCGGCGCGACAGGTTGGTGAAGATCGCGTTGATGTTGCCCCGGAGCAGTGCCTGCTCCGCGGCGAGCCGGACCGCCTCGCGGTGGACCTGGTCGAAGGCGCGGGCGACCTCGCCGATCTCGTCGGTGGTGTTGATCGGGATCGGCACCACGCGGGTGTCGACCCGGCCCGGGTCGGTGCGCGAGAGCTGGTCGACCAGCATCGGCAGACGCTGCTCGGCGACGTCGAAGGCCGCGTTGCGCAGGTCGCGCATCGAGCGGCTCATCTGACGGGCGACGAGACCGGCCAGGACGAAGGCGGCGATCAGGGCGAGGAGCACGGCGCCGGCGGCGACGAAGGCAGCCGTCTTCGCGTCGTCCGCGACCTGCTGCGAGCCCGCCACGGCGGCGTCGGCCAGGTCGGACTCGATCTTGCCGTAGGCCTCGAACTTGGGGTCGTTGACCGCCTGCCAGGTCTCCGCGGTGATGCCGAGCTGCTTCAGCGTCGCCCTGCCCACGGGCGTGCCCGGGTCGTTGACGAGGATCATGCGGATGATCTCGGTGGTGTCGGTGAGGTTCTTGTGGAACGGGGTCTGCGCCGCCGTCTCCGCGAACTTGCGCTTCACCTCCACCATCTCGGACTCCAGGCGCTCCTGGTCCTCGACGCGGCCGGCGCCGGTGTACTCCTCGATCGCGATGCGCTCGAGGTAGGCGTACGAGGAGAGGGTGACGCGCTGCGACAGCCGCGCGCTGATGTCCTCGTCCGGCTTGACCAGGACGTGGGTGCCGATGGAGCGCTGCAGCGACTGGGCGCCCTTGGTGAGCGAGATGGCGTACGCGGTACGGCCGTACGAGGCGACGTTTCCGTCGTCGAGGGTCAGCTCGTTGGCGAAGTCCATGAGGGGGTGGATGACCTTGACGTACCCCTCCTCGGTGCTGGTGCCGGGGAGCCGCTTGGTGTACGCCCGCTCGCGGAGGACCGGGAGCATCTCCTTGGCCTGCTCGAACAGGTCCTTGCGGCGCTGGAGGCTCGGGGTGTCCGGGAGTTCCTCGAGGACCTTGTCGAACTCGACGGCGGCCTTGTCGCTCCGCTCGCGGAGCTGCTTGACGACCGGGTTGTTCTTGCCCTTGCCCTCCAGCAGCGGGGCCGCGCTGAGGTCACGCTCCTCGGACAGCGCGTCGGCGTAGTCGAGGGCGCCGCGGACGACGCGCGCGGTGGCGGCCGCGTCCTCGGCCTCCTGCCAGGTGTCGATGGAGCCCTTGACCTCGACGACGGCCAGAATGAGACCGAGGACGACGGGTATGAGCAGGATCGCGTTCAGACGCGTACGCACCCGCCAGTTGCGGGGCGACAGACGGCCACCGCCCGCCTCGGGCGTGACCACCGGCTCGGAACCGGGCAACTCGTCCGACCCCACCCGCGGGGGCGGCGTGAAGTTGCCCCGCGCCGACGGCTCGGGTCCGTTCTTGCTTCGCCTCACTCGACCAACAACCTCTCGGCGGTCGGCACCTTCGTCGTGCCGCGGTGTCTCTGGGCCCTTGTGACCAATGGGCAGTTCTGGCATTCCAGCACGTGGATAGGGACAGTTCCAAACGTCCGGACAGGGCTGATCCGCACGCGAAAAGGGCCCGCCAAAAAGGGACATAAGGACTGTCGTCCGGCAAATGGCGGGCGGTTTGTGCGCGTAGCGGCACCGGCCGACCGCGCCCTGTGGCAGCAGGGTGACAGATATCTCTGTCGAAATGTTATGAACTTCCGCCCCCGGGTGGCCAAGGCCACAGAGGGCTTTTGCGGCAGGTCATAACGCCTGTGCACGACGGTGCACTTGATGTGTACCACGAACACATTCCGGTGCGGCACCCCCCACGAATTCCGCGCCGGTCCCGCACAGCGGAAACCCGGCCGCGCCGGCTTACGGCGCGACCGGGTTTCCGCAGGCGGCGGGTCTACGGGCGCAGTCGCGCCATCAGCGCGTGCTCCACGAGAGTGATCAGGGCGCCCTTGGCCTCGGTGCGGTGGCGGGCGTCCGTGGAGATGATCGGGGTGCCGCTGCTGATCTGCAGCGCCTCCCGCACCTCCTCCGGCTGGTAGGCCTGCTGTCCGTCGAAGTTGTTGAGCGCCACCACGAAGGGCAGCCCCGAGTTCTCGAAGTAGTCGACCGCGGGGAAGCAGTCGGCCAGACGCCGGGTGTCCACCAGGACCACCGCGCCGATGGCGCCGCGGACCAGGTCGTCCCACATGAACCAGAACCGGTCCTGCCCGGGGGTGCCGAACAGGTACAGGATCAGGTCCTGGTCCAGCGTGATGCGGCCGAAGTCCATGGCGACCGTGGTGGTGGTCTTCCCGGACGTGTGGCTCAGGTCGTCGATGCCCGCGGAGGCCGAGGTCATGACCGCCTCGGTGCGCAACGGGTCGATCTCCGAGACGGAGCTGACGAACGTGGTCTTGCCCACGCCGAAGCCGCCGGCGACCACGATCTTCGCCGAGGTGGTCGCCCGGCTCCCGTCAGAGGTTGCGAAGTCCACTGAGCACCCTTTCGAGCAGTGTCACGTCCGGTGCACCGCCGTTGTTCTCGTCGCCGCCCGGCTGGTGGACGGCGACCATGCCCGCCTCGGCGAGGTCGGCGACGAGGATGCGCGCCACGCCCAGGGGCATGGACAGCAGGGCCGACACCTCCGCCACCGACTTCACCTCGTGGCAGAGGTGACAAATGCGCTGATGCTCGGGGAGGAGTCCCCCGGTCTGTGCCGGATTCGCGATCGTGCTGATCAGCGCCTCGATGGCGAGCTGGTAGCGCGGCCGCGTCCGGCCGCCGGTCATGGCGTAGGGCCTGACCAGCGGCCCCTCTTCACCGTACTGATCTCTGTACGGATCGTGAGCGGCGGAAGGCGGGTTCATTGATCCTCCGGGCGGACAGCAAGTCGGGTTGAAGTGCCGCGGGCCGGTGGGGGGTTGCGTGCATGACGGCCGGACGGTGGGGGGTGTCGGTCACATGGTGCGGCGGCTCAGCGCAGCAGGCTGCCCTGGAGTTCCGCGCGCAGGTCGGGTGTGAGGACGGCGCCTGCGCGGTCGACCAGGAGAGCCATCTCGTAGCCCACCAGGCCGATGTCGCACTCCGGGTGCGCCAGGACGGCCAGCGAGGAGCCGTCCGAGACGGACATGATCAGCAGGAAGCCGCGCTCCATCTCGACGACGGTCTGGTTGACGTGCCCGCCCTCGAAGATCCGCGAGGCTCCCGCGGTCAGCGAGGTCAGGCCCGACGCGACCGCGGCGAGCTGGTCGGCGCGGTCGCGCGGGAAGCCCTCGGACATCGCCAGGAGCAGGCCGTCGGCGGAGACGACGACGGTGTGGGAGACCCCGGGCGTGTTGTCCACGAAGTTCGTGATCAACCAGTTCAGGTTCTGTGCAGCCTGGCTCATCGGGCTCAACTAGCGCTCCTGCTGGTGAGTGGGGTTCGGGAAGGAGCCGGTCTGGCCGGTGGTGGCCTGCCGTCCCTGCGCGATGCCCCGGCGGAGATTGGTCAGCCGGCCCCGCACGGCGTCGGGCGCGCGGGAGACCTGCGGCCCGCCGGTGTGCTGGTTCTGCTGGGCCGTGCCCGGGACGAGGTTCGCCTTGGGCACGCGCTTGGGCAGGCCGGACGTGGTGACGCCGCCCGCGCTGGGCTTGCGGGCGCGCTCGGCCTGGCGGGACAGCTCGTCGTTGGGCGAGCTGCGCCAGGGTGCGGCGGACGGCCGCTGGGCGGCCTGGGCGCCCGGCCGCTGCGGAGCCGGAGGCTGCTGCGCCGGCTGCTGGGGGGCGCGCTGCGGGGCCTGCGGCTGCTGCGGACGGCGGGGCTGGCCCGGCGCCTGCTGCTGCGGGGCGGGCCGGCCGGCCTGCGGCTGCTGGTACTGCTGCTGGCCCTGCGGGCCCTGGCCCGGCTGCTGGCCGCGGAACCAGTTGGTCTCCAGCGAGTCGAACAGCGGGGTCCCGCCGTCGGTGTGGCCGTTGACCGGGGGCAGGTCGCCCTGCGCGGGCTGCTGCTGGGCGCCGTAGCCGCCGTACTGCTGCCGGCCGTCGGCCGGAGGCTGCGGGAACTGACCGGTGGACGTGGGGTCCTGGTACTGGCCCGGTGCCGGGAACTGGCCGGTGGACGTGGGGTCCTGGTACTGGCCCTGCGCCGGGAACTGACCGGTGGACGACGGGTCCTGGTACTGGCCCGCCGCCGGGAACTGACCGGTGGACGAGGCGTCCTGCGGCGCGGCCGGGTAGCCCTGCTGCGGGTACTGGCCGCCGGCGGGAGCGCCGGGGGTGCCGTACTGCTGCGGGGCCTGCGGCTGCTGGGCCTGCGGCCGGGCGCCCTGCTGGGGGTGCCGGACGCCGGGCGCCTGGGACTGCTGCGGCGCGGGGCCGTCGAAGTCGGGGCGCGGGAACTGGGCGGTGGAGCCCGGTCCCTGCTGGTCCTCGACGCGCGGCAGCTGCGAGGTCTGGCCGAAGTCGTCGTGACCGCGCGGGCCCTCGGCCGGGCGGGCGGCGCCGCCCGGGAGCTCGGCCCGCGGACCGCCCGGAGGCGGCAGCTGCGGCTGGCGCGGACCGGACTGGCCGCCTTGGGCGCGGTTCTGCGGACCGGCGCCGGGACCCTGGCCCCTGCCCTGCCCGCCGGCCGGGCCCATGCCCTGGCCACCGGCGGGGCTCATGCCCTGCCCGCCGGCCGGGGCCATGCCCTGACCCTGACCCATGCCCTGGCCCGTGGACTGGCCCTGCTGGCCGGTGCGCTGCGCCGGGACCGAGCCGCGGTTCTGCTGCTGCGCGGGGCCGGCCGGGAAGCCCGCCTGCGGGGCCTGCGCGGAGGGACCGCCGAAACCGGCGCCCGCGGTGGGACGGCCCTGGCCGGCTCCGCCGGCGGGCATGCCGCCCCGGCCGCCCGAGGGGCTCTGGCCGAAGGCTCCGGGGCCGCCGGGGCCGCCGGAGTCACGGGCGGGCAGCGCGGGACGCGCGCCCGAACCGAGGGCCGCGCCGCCGCGACGGGCCGCCGCCGCACCGGCCGCGGCGGCGGCGACACCGCCGCCGCCCTGGCCCTTGGTGGGAACTGCCTTCTTGTCGCCCTGGGCGACGTCCACGGGGAGCATGACCAGCGCGGTCGTGCCGCCGGAGTCCGAGGGGCGCAGCTGGATGCGGATGCCGTGGCGCTGCGAGAGGCGGCCGACCACGAACAGACCCATGCGGCGGGAGACGGAGACGTCCACCGTGGGCGGCGCCGCGAGGCGCTCGTTGATCGCGGAGAGGTCCTCCGGCGAGAGGCCGATGCCGGTGTCGTGGATCTCGATCAGCGCGCGGCCGTCGGGCAGCGCGTGACCGGTGACCCGGACCTTGGTCTGCGGGGAGGAGAACGAGGTGGCGTTCTCCAGCAGCTCGGCGAGCAGGTGCACGAGGTCGTTGACGACGCGGCCGGCGATCTCGGTCTGGGGGACCGTGGACAGCTCGATGCGCTCGTACTGCTCCACCTCGGAGGCCGCGGCGCGCAGCACGTCGACCAGCGGGACCGGGCGGGTCCAGCGGCGGCCGGGCTCCTCGCCCGCGAGGACGAGGAGGTTCTCGCCGTTCCGGCGCATACGGGTCGCGAGGTGGTCCAGCTTGAAGAGGGAGGACAGCTGGTCCGGGTCGGCCTCGCGGGACTCGAGTTCGGAGATCAGCGTCAGCTGGCGCTGGATGAGGCCCTGCGAACGGCGCGAGAGGTTGGTGAACATCGCGTTGACGTTGCCTCGCAGGAGGGCCTGCTCGGCGGCGAGGCGGACCGCCTCGCGGTGCACGTCGTCGAAGGCCGAGGCCACCTGTCCGATCTCGTCCCGGGAGTGCACACCGACCGACTCGACGGTGGTGTCGACGTCCTGCGGGTCGTTCTCGGAGAGCTGCTTGACCAGCTCGGGCAGGCGGTCCTTGGCGACCTTGGTGGCGGTGTCCTGCAGGCGGCGCAGCGAGCGGATCATGGAGCGGGCCACGACGAAGGCGCCGACGAGGGAGACGCCGAGGACGACCAGGATCAGGACACCGGAGATCAGTGCCTCGCGCTGGGCCTCGGTCTGCAGCTCGCGGGCCTTCTGCTCCATCTCCTCGAGGAGCGTGTGCTCGATGCTCTCCATCGACTCGAGCTTGGTGGAGGCGTCGTCCACCCAGTCCTGGTAGGACTGCCGGTTCACGTTGCGGGTGCCCTTGGGGCTGAGCACGGTGTCCGCGTACTTGTCCGCGGCCTCGATGACGCTGTTGTTGCCGAGCGGTTCGAGGGTCTTCTTCGCGCCGGATCCGTAGATCGTCGTGAAGGCGTCCAGCTCGCTCTTCTCGCTGCCGATGGCGGCCTCGCCGTAGAGGCGGTCGTTCTCGGAGAGCTTGGCGAAGGAGGCGGCGTCCTTGGGGAGCGCGGCGGCGATGACCGCGCGCTGCATGGACGCGTACTCCTTGGCCGAGGAGAAGGCGGCCAGGGCGCGGGTGCGCTGGATCATCTCCGGGTTGCTGGTCGCCTCGGCCATGTCGGTGGAGAGGTCGAGCAGCTGGGTGATGAGCCGGTGGTAGGACTCCACCGTCTGGGTGGCGTTGCCCTTGGAGTCGTAGGCGTTCTTGCGCAGCTTGTCGAGGTCGCGCAGTTCGCCGACGAGGCCGACGAGGCTGTCGCGGACGCCCTGCAGCTCACCCTCGGTGAGCTGGTCGTCGACGGCCTCGGTGTCCTTGAGGAACGTGGTCCGGGCGCGGTCGGTCTTCTCGCGCGGCGTCTTGACCTTGTAGTCGCGGTCCGAGCCGCCGTGGGCCAGCGGGCCGGCCGTCACGTCGCGCTCCTCCTGGAGCGCGGTGGCGAGCTCGGTGGCCTGCTTGGTCATCTCGGTCAGCAGCTGCATGTTCTCCAGCTGCTGCATGTCCTCGAGCGAGTCGCTGATGCGCAGGCCGCCCAGGGTGGTCGCGGCGACCACGGGCAGCGCGAGCAGCGAGACCAGACGGGTGGAGATGCGCCAGTTGCGCAGGGCCATGCGGGAGCCCGGGCCCGTGGATCCGCCGCCTGCCGGCTGCAGCACCGGGGCGGCCTCATCGCCGGCCGGTCCCTGGCCCGGGGCCTGGGCGTGCTGGGGCGAGGCACCGCGTGCGGTCCCGTTGTGTGGCTCCGGCTCCGCCGAAGCGCTGCCATCCCTCTTGAAACGTCCCTGCACTAGCGTCGCAACCTCTGGACCAGGCGTCCCTCCGGGGGAAGGGACGGTGTCGGCGTATGCGAGGGCGCGTTCGGGCTGCGCCCCCGTTGGGTGGTCGTGAAGTGACCTTCGTGGTCGTGATGGACCGGCGTTTCTTCCCCCTCCTGACCTCCGCCCGGCGCTGTCGGCGCACCGGGGCGTCGGCTGGTTCCCACGACGGTCCGTGGAATTCCAGCACAGTGGCCGATCCTCAACAAGGCCCGTAGGGCAGGCCGTGACCCAGATGACACGTTGTACCGGCCACGTCACAGGCCGTGGAGGCTCACACCGGGCAAAACGGGTGTTTCCCCAGGTACCGCCTGGCCCGGACAGGTGTCCCAGTCGCCATGATCAGGAGCGGAATGGAGACTTTCACTTGCTTATGTCCGCTATCGCCCGCCGTCCGTTTCGCCGGATTGGCCGGGAATGACGGGCGTTCAAGTGAGGAAAATCACTAAGGATTCACGTACCCTTCACCGGTTGGGCGGTGAAACGCGCGTTTAGCCTGACGTTTTAGCCTGATGCTTGAGAGGGACCGCCGGCAGTCCGCCGGCGCCCGCCCCACGCCGCAGCAGCACCCGTCATCAGAGGGGTCCGGACGACAGTGAAGACGAACATGAGCTCTCGCAACACCGCCAACCCGCGCCGCACCACCCTGGCGCACCTGGAAGACGCCGCGCACCTGCTCGGCGAGGAGCTGGAGCACTCCGTCGACCTGCCGGCCCAGACGGCCAACCCCCGCCGCACGGTCCTCGACGAGGTCCCGGTCCGCGCGACCGCCGAGTAGCGGCGGCGCCGGCACGCCCGGGGGCCGCCGCCGGTACTCGGGCGGCCCGTCCGGACGGTGCGCACCACCCCGGCCCCTTCCTCCGCGTTAGCCTGGAGCGTCAGACTCCGGCCGGCAGCTCAGTGAGGGGCACCAGGATCCCGTGCGCATCGCCAGATTCTCCATCGACGGGAACGTCGCCTTCGGCGTGGTCGAGGGCGACAAGCAGGACGAACTCGTCCTCGACATCATCAAGGGCATCCCGTTCGCGGAATTCGAGCTCTCCGGCACCAAGGTCCCGCTGAGCAAGGTCCGCCTCCTGCCGCCCGTCCTGCCCAGCAAGGTCGTCGCGTTCGGCCGCAACTACGCGGACCACGCCGCCGAGATGGGCGGGGAGGCGGCCCAGGACCCGTTCGCCTTCTTCAAGCCGTCCACCTCGGTGATCGGCTCCGGCGACGTCATCCGGTACCCGTCCTTCTCCCAGGAGCTCCACCACGAGGCGGAGCTGGCCGTGGTGATCGGGCGGATGTGCCGCGAGGTCCCCAGGGAGCGCGTCAAGGACGTGATCCTCGGCTACACCTGCGCCAACGACGTCACCGCCCGCGACGTGCAGCGCCGTGAGCAGCAGTGGGCGCGCGCCAAGGGCTTCGACACCTCCTGCCCGCTCGGCCCCTGGATCGAGACCGAGCTCGACCACTCCGACCTCGCCGTCCAGTGCACGGTCAACGGGCAGCAGCGCCAGCTGGGCACCACCGCGCAGATGGTCAACTCCGTCGAGGACCTGGTCGTCAACATCTCCGCGGCGATGACGCTCCTGCCGGGCGACGTGATCCTCACCGGCACACCGGCGGGCGTCGGCCCGCTCCAGGACGGCGACGAGGTCGCCGTCACCATCGAAGGCATCGGCACTCTCACCAACAAGGTTGTCAAGCGTGGCTAGCGCACCAGTCCGTGTTCGTTTCTGCCCCTCCCCCACCGGTAACCCCCACGTGGGCCTGGTGCGCACCGCCCTGTTCAACTGGGCGTACGCCCGGCGCCACCAGGGGACCCTGGTCTTCCGCATCGAGGACACCGACGCGGCCCGCGACTCGGAGGAGTCGTACGAGCAGCTCCTCGACGCGATGCGCTGGCTGGGCTTCGACTGGGACGAGGGCCCCGAGGTCGGCGGTCCGCACGCGCCGTACCGGCAGTCGCAGCGGATGGACATCTACCGCGACGTGGCGCAGAAGCTGCTGGACGGCGGCTACGCCTACCACTGCTACTGCTCCGCCGAGGAGCTCGACGAGCGCCGTGAGGCCGCCCGCGCGGCCGGCCGCCCGTCCGGCTACGACGGCCACTGCCGTGAGCTGACCCCCGAGCAGGTCGCCGCCTACGAGGCGGAGGGCCGCAAGCCGATCGTGCGCTTCCGGATGCCCGACACCACGATCACCTTCGACGACCTGGTGCGCGGCGAGCTGACGTTCACCCCGGAGAACGTGCCGGACTACGGCATCGTCCGGGCCAACGGCGCGCCGCTGTACACCCTGGTGAACCCGGTCGACGACGCGCTGATGGACATCACCCACGTCCTGCGCGGCGAGGACCTGCTCTCCTCCACCCCGCGGCAGATCGCGCTGTACGGCGCGCTGATCGAGCTGGGCGTCGCCAAGGCCGTCCCGCGCTTCGGCCACCTGCCGTACGTGATGGGCGAGGGCAACAAGAAGCTCTCCAAGCGCGACCCGCAGGCCTCTCTCAACCTGTACCGCGAGCAGGGCTTCCTCCCCGAGGGCCTGCTCAACTACCTGTCGCTGCTGGGCTGGTCCCTCTCCGCCGACCGGGACGTCTTCTCGATCGAGGAGATGGTGGCCGCCTTCGACCTGAAGGACGTCAACCCGAACCCGGCGCGCTTCGACCTGAAGAAGTGCGAGGCGATCAACGGCGACCACATCCGGATGCTCGACGCGAAGGAGTTCGCGGCCCGCTGCGAGCCGTGGCTGCGGGCGCCGTTCGCCCCGTGGGCGCCGGAGGACTTCGACGAGGCGAAGTGGGCGGCGATCGCCCCGCACGCGCAGACCCGTCTGCGGGTGCTGTCGGAGATCACCGCGAACGTCGACTTCCTCTTCCTCCCGGAGCCCGTTTTCGACGAGGCCTCCTGGAACAAGGCGATGAAGGAGGGCTCGGACGCGCTGCTGCGCACGGCGCGCGAGAAGCTCGAGGCCGCCGACTGGTCCTCGGCGGAGTCCCTCAAGGAGGCCGTCCTGGCCGCCGGCGAGGCCCACGGCCTGAAGCTCGGCAAGGCGCAGGCCCCGGTCCGCGTCGCGGTCACCGGCCGCACGGTGGGCCTGCCGCTCTTCGAGTCCCTGGAGATCCTCGGCAAGGAGAAGACCCTGGCCCGCGTGGACGCGGCGCTGGCGAAGCTGGCGGCGTGACGCGCCAGGCGATACAGCCGGCCGTACGCGGCGCGCACGAAGGGGCGGTGGCCGCTCCCGGTACCTCCGGGAGCGGCCACCGCCCTTTCCCGTCCGGTGTGTGCGGGTGCACCGAATCGCATCCGGCGCGTTCCCCTGCCGTGACCTTCCCTTCTAGGGTGCCGTTGTCGGCGGGGCGGGCGGTCGGGCCGGCCCCGGGCAGGAAAGGGACGAGGGGCACGGCGTGGCCGAGCTGAACGGATTTGTGGACGAGCGCTTCGCGGCGGTGCGGGAGGCCGCGGAGGCCAACCTGGCCGCCGGGAGGGAGACCGGGCTGTCGATCTGCCTGGACGTCGACGGCGAGCGGGTGGTCGACCTGTGGGGCGGTCACGCCGACCGGGCGCGCACCCGCCCCTGGGAGCGGGACACCCTGGTCAACGTGTGGTCGACGACCAAGACGCTGACCTCGCTGGCGGCGCTGATCCTGGTGGACCGCGGTGAGCTGGACGTCGACGCCCCGGTGGCGAAGTACTGGCCCGAGTTCGCGGCGGGCGGCAAGGAGGGCGTGCTGGTCCGGCACCTGCTGGGCCACACGTCCGGGGTGTCCGGCTGGGCGGCGCCGTTCGACGCGGCGGACATCTTCGACTGGGAGCGCTCGACCGCGCACCTCGCGGCGCAGGAGCCGTGGTGGACCCCGGGTGAGGGCTCCGGTTACCACCTGCTCGACTTCGGGCACCTCGTCGGCGAGGTGGTCCGCCGGGTCAGCGGGAAGCCGCTCAGGCGGTTCGTCGACGAGGAGATCGCCGGCCCGCTGGGCACGGACTTCCGCATCGGCGCGCGGGAGGAGGACTGGGACCGCTGCGCGGAGATCATCCCGCCGCCTCCGCTGCCGATCGACCAGAGCGCGATCGACCCGTCGAGCGTGCTGATGAAGACGATGACGGGCGCGCCGCTGCGGGCCGAGGTCGCCAACACCGCCGAGTGGCGTAGCGCCGACATCGGCGGGGCCAACGGCCACGGCAACGCGGCCTCGATCGCGCGGACCCTCTCCGTGATCTCCCGCGGCGGCGAGGTCGACGGGGTGCGGCTGCTGTCGCCGGAGACGGTGGAGCTGATCTTCCGCGAGCAGGCGCGGGGCGTCGACCGGGTGCTGGGCATCCCCCTGCGCTGGGGCATCGGCTACGCGCTGCCCGAGCCGGCCGGGGTGCCGTTCGTCCCCGACGGCAGGATCTGCTTCTGGGGCGGCTGGGGCGGCTCGCAGATCGTGATGGACGTCGAGCGGAGGATGACCTTCTGCTACGTGATGAACGAGATGAAGGCGGGCCTGGTCGGCTCGGAGGAGGGCGCGCAGTACCTCTCCGCCGTCTACGCGGCGGTCTGACGCACAGTCACCGGGCCTGCGCCTCCCCGCGCCGCGGGGGGGGGCGGCCTGTCGTGTCGAGGGGGCGGCTGGTGGGCCGCCCCCTGTGCCGTGCAGGCCGGTGGGTGTCAGAAGCCGCCGCCGAAGTCGCCGCCTCCGCCCCCGCCGAAGCCGCCGCCGTCTCCGAACCCCCCGCCGAAGTCACCGGAGTTGAAGTCGCCGCCGCTGAAGTCGCCGCCGTCGAAGCCGCCGCCGTCGCCGTAGCCGGCGCCCCAGCCCGCCCCGTAGGCGGGTCCCGCCATCATGCCGCCGAGCATCGTGCCCATCAGCAGTCCCGGCAGCAGCGCGCCGCCGAAGTAGCCGCCGGCCCAGGGGCCGTAGACCGGGCCCGCGTCCCAGTAGGGGCGGCGGGTGCCGTACCCGGTGTCGACCTCGCGGATCATCGGCTCCAGCCCGTCCGCCAGCCGCGCCTGGTCCGCCGCGCACACCGGCACGTCACGCGTCGTGCCGCCGGGCGGAGTCCACCGCGCGTCGGCCACCGACGGCCCGTGCCGCGGGTCGAAGAAGCAGGGCGCGCGCCGCGCCGGCAGCGGCCGTCCCTCCCGCCGTGCGGCGAGCACGGCGAGCGCGAAGCGGCCGTCCTCCAGCGTCTCGGTGACGCCCTTGACGTCCTCGGGCCCCCGGGCGGCGGCCATCTTCGTCTTGGCGTCCTCGTAACTGTCCAGCGCCCGCGCGTAGTCCGCGCGCATGGCGTCGTCGGCGCCCGGCTCGCCCGGGTGGAAGTCCAGCCGGTCGAGTTCCTCGCCGTACGCGGTGATGTCCTCGTCCACGACGACCCGCAGCCGCTCCAGCGCCTCGCGCCGGTCCGCCTCGGCCCGGCGGCGGCTGCGGCGGGTGACCACCAGCGCGCTGCCGCCGACCACCGCGGCGAGCGCGCCCACGGTCACCAGGGCGCCGACGCCGTTGGCCGCGCCGGCCCCCCGCCCGTTCCAGCTGTCGGGCGCGGACCCTCTCATGGTGTCCAGGGCCCGGTCGGTGAAGTCGTTCAGCTGCTGCGGGGCCGGCTCGCCGTCCACGCTGCGGGCCAGGTTGCTGACGGCCTGGCGGGACATGACCGACGAGTCGGCCCGTGCGTCGAACCGGTCGCCCAGGCGTATGCCGTAGACGCCGGTGATGCCGGTGGCGGCGCGCAGGTCGCCGAAGATGTCGTCGGTCGGGTAGTCGGCGGGCAGGACCACCAGGAACACCGCGCGGTCCGCGTCCTCGATCCGGTCGGCGAGGTCCTTCGCCTGGGCCTGCGAGAGCTGGTCGGCCGCCTGAGGGTCGACGTAGACGGGGTTGTCCCGCAGGCGCTCGCCGATCTCCGACATGTCGGTGGCGGCCGGGGCGGCCTGGCGGGACTCCGCCGCGGCCACTGTCCCGGTGGGCGCGGCGGAGGCAAGGGGCACGCCGGTCGCCAAGGCGGCCGACGTGGTGAGCAGCGCTGCGGCCGCTACGGAGGCCGGTCGCCCGAGACGCCGGCGGGTCGGGGTGCCCTTCATACGTACGAAGGTACGCCCGATGACCCAAAAGGGTGAAATGGGTCACCGGTGGACGACCGGCGCGGTGGACCCGTCCGACACCCCGGGCCCACCCGGCACGTGCGGCTACGCCGGCTCGACCCCCGCCCGCAGCAGGCCGTAGGTGTAGGCGTCGGAGAGCGCCTGCCAGGAGGCCGCGATCACGTTGTCGGCGACGCCGACCGTGGACCACTCGGTGCGGCCGTCGGAGGTGGAGATGAGCACCCGGGTCGTCGAGTCGGTGCCCGAGCGGCCCTCCAGGATGCGGACCTTGTAGTCGACCAGACCGATCTTGGCCAGCTCCGGGTAGATCCGCTCCAGGCCCGCGCGCAGCGCCCGGTCCAGCGCGTTGACCGGGCCGTTGCCCTCGCCCGCGGCGTGGATGACCTCGCCCTTGGCGACCAGCTTGACCGTGGCCTCGTTGGCGTGGCTGCCGTCGGGGCGGTCCTCGGTGATCGCGCGCCAGGAGTCCACCTGGAAGTAGACCGGCAGGGTGCCCGCCTCGGCGCGCAGCAGCAGTTCGAAGCTGGCGTCGGCGGCCTCGTAGGTGTAGCCCCTGAGCTCGCGCTCCTTGACCCGCTCGACGACCCGCCCGACCAGCTCCCGGTCGCCGCCGAGGTCGATGCCGAGCTCCTTGCCCTTCAGCTCGACGGAGGCCCGGCCGGCCATGTCGGAGACCAGCATCCGCATGGTGTTGCCGACCTGCTCGGGGTCGATGTGCTGGTACAGGTCCGGGTCGACCTTGATCGCGGAGGCGTGCAGTCCGGCCTTGTGGGCGAAGGCGGAGAGGCCGACGTAGGGCTGGTGGGTGGAGGGCGTGAGGTTGACGACCTCGGCGATCGCGTGCGAGATCCGGGTCATCTCTCGGAGCCTGCCCTCGGGCAGGACCCGCTTGCCGTACTTGATCTCCAGCGCGGCGACGACCGGGAAGAGGTTGGCGTTGCCGACCCGCTCGCCGTAGCCGTTGGCGGTGCACTGCACGTGGGTGGCGCCGGCGTCGACGGCGGCCAGCGTGTTGGCGACGGCGCAGCCGGTGTCGTCCTGGGCGTGGATGCCGAGGCGGGCTCCGGTGTCCGCGAGGACGGTGGCGACCACGGCGTGGATCTGCGCGGGCAGCAGGCCGCCGTTGGTGTCGCACAGGACGACCACGTCGGCGCCGGCCTCGGACGCGGTGCGCACCACGGCCTTGGCGTACTCGGGGTTGGCCCGGTAGCCGTCGAAGAAGTGCTCGCAGTCGACGAAGACCCGGCGGCCGGCGGCCCTGAGGTGGGCGACGGTGTCGCGGATCATCTCGAGGTTCTCGTCCAGGGTGGTGCGCAGCGCCAGCTCGACGTGCCGGTCGTGGGCCTTGGCGACCAGGGTGATCACCGGGGCGCCGGAGTCCAGGAGCGCCTTGACCTGCGGGTCGTCGGCGGCGGAGCCGCCGGCCCGGCGGGTGGCGCCGAAGGCCACCAGCTGGGCGTGCCGGAAGTCGATCTCCTCGCGGGCGCGGGCGAAGAACTCGGTGTCCCGCGGGTTGGCGCCGGGCCAGCCGCCCTCGATGAACCCCACGCCGAACTCGTCCAGGTGCCGTGCGATGGCGAGCTTGTCGGAGACGGTGAGGTTGATGCCCTCCCGCTGGGCCCCGTCGCGCAGCGTGGTGTCGAAGACGTGGAAGGCGTCGTCGGGTCGGCTGGTTTCCGTCATGGCAGGA
Source organism: Streptomyces fragilis (assembly GCF_003112515.1). Taxonomy (GTDB): domain Bacteria; phylum Actinomycetota; class Actinomycetes; order Streptomycetales; family Streptomycetaceae; genus Streptomyces; species Streptomyces fragilis. Next base: position 203,012 of record NZ_BEVZ01000004.1, read on the forward strand.
ACTCCTGAACTGGTCGTCTCGGTCGGACCGGAAGGACCGGCTCCACCGTCCCCGACTCTCGCGCGCCCTCCGTCCCGGCCGTGGGTGGGGCCGAAACAAAGAAAACCCCTCGCGGGTGCGAGAGGTCTGCGCGCGGGTCGACGACGAGGGTGACCACGCGTACGGGGTACGTACGGGCGGTCACTGCGGACCGGCGCGCCTGCTGCCGATAATCATGGCGAACGAGGGCACATCGCCAGTCTGGCACAGGTTGCACGGTCGAAACCGGGTGTCTCAGAATCCGGGCGAACCGTCCCACCACGCGACGGCGGACCGGGGAAGCGCCGTGCGCTTCCCCGGTCCGCCGTCCGCCGGGCGTGAGGTCAGCAGACCTTGTGCATCCAGCCGTGCTTGTCCTCGGCGGTGCCGCGCTGGATGTCCAGCAGGGCGTCGCGCAGGCGCAGGGTGACCTCGCCCGGCTCGCCGGTGCCGTGCTTCCACTCGGCGCCGCTGCTGCGCTTGACCGTGCCGACCGGGGTGATCACCGCGGCGGTGCCGCAGGCGAAGACCTCCCGCAGGGCGCCGCTCTGCGCGTCGGCCTGCCACTGGTCGACGGAGACCCTGCCCTCCTCGGGGGCGAGCCCGAGGTCGGCGGCCACGCTCAGCAGGGAGTCGCGGGTGACGCCCTCGAGGATGGAGCCGCTGAGGGCCGGGGTGACGATCCGGTCCTCGTAGACGAAGTACAGGTTCATGCCGCCGAGCTCCTCGATCCACCGGCGCTCGATGGCGTCGAGGTAGCAGACCTGGTCGCAGCCCACCTTGGCGGCCTCGGCCTGGGCCATCAGCGAGGCGGCGTAGTTGCCGCCGGTCTTGGCGTCGCCCATGCCGCCCGGGACCGCGCGCACGTGCTCCTCGGCGACCCAGATGGAGACCGGCTTGACCCCGCCGGGGAAGTACGCGCCGGCCGGGGAGGCGATGACCAGGAACAGGTACTCCTTGGCCGGCCGGACGCCGAGCCCCACCTCGGTGGCGATCATGAACGGGCGCAGGTACAGCGACTCCTCGCCGCCGTGCGCCGGGACCCAGGCCTCGTCCTGCCGGACCAGCGCGTCGCACGCCTCGATGAAGGTCTCCACCGGAAGCTCCGGCATGGCCAGGCGGCGGGCGGATGCCTGGAAGCGCAGGGCGTTCTTCTCCGGGCGGAAGACGCCCACCGAGCCGTCGGCGCGGCGGTAGGCCTTGAGCCCCTCGAAGATCTCCTGCGCGTAGTGCAGGGTCATGTTCGCCGGGTCGAGGGAGAGCGGGCCGTAGGGGACGAGCTCGGCGTCGTGCCACCCGCGGCCCTCGGTCCACTTGATCGACACCATGTGGTCGGTGAAGTGCCGGCCGAACCCGGGGTTGGCCAGGATGGCCTCCCGCTCGGCCGCGGGCAGCGGGTGCGAGGTGGGCTTGAGCTCGATCGTGGGCGTCGTCGTCATCAGCAGAACTGTCCTTCACCGTTGTAGTGACGGGCCGCGTCTCCGCTCGTGCTCCCCGCCGTCGTCGGACGCCCGTCGGGACGCCCGGTCGGCACGTTCTAACGATGATCGAACGCGACTCCACGTCCGATTATCGCAAGTAGGTGCCCGGTGAAGGACGGTGCGGTGGTGCGACCCTGCGTTTCGATGGTGGCACCCGGCGGGACATGGCGGAAGCCGCCGGGTGCGAGGGGCATCCCGGCGGCTTTCTCAGGTGAGCGGGCCGGGGGTCAGCCGGCTACTCGTGCGGCGAGCGCGTCGCCGATCTCCTCGGTGGAGCGGGCGGGCAGACCCGTGCGCTCGACCAGGTCGGCGGCGACCGCCTCGTCGATGCGCGCGGCCTCGGCCTCCAGGCCGAGGTGGCGCAGCAGGAGGGCGACGGACAGGACGGTGGCCGTGGGGTCGGCCTTGCCCTGGCCGGCGATGTCCGGGGCCGAGCCGTGGACCGGCTCGAACATGGACGGGTACTGACCGCTCGGGTTGATGTTGCCCGAGGCGGCCACGCCGATGCCGCCGGAGACGGCGGCGGCGAGGTCGGTGACGATGTCGCCGAAGAGGTTGTCGGTGACGATGACGTCGAACCGCTCCGGCTGGGTGACCAGGTAGATGGTCGCCGCGTCGACGTGCATGTACTCGGTGGTGACCTCGGGGAACTCCTGGGCGACGCGGTTGAACACGTCGGTCCACAGGTGTCCGGCGAAGGTCAGCACGTTGTTCTTGTGGATGAGCGCCAGCTTCTTGCGCGGGCGGGCCTGGGCGCGGGCGAAGGCGTCGCGGACCACGCGCTCGACGCCGTAGGCGGTGTTCACCGAGACCTCGGTGGCCACCTCGTGCTCGGTGCCCTTGCGGATGGTGCCGCCGTTGCCCGTGTAGGGGCCCTCGGTGCCCTCGCGGACGACCACGAAGTCGATCTGCGGCTCGCCGGCCAGCGGGGTGGCGACGCCCGGCAGGAGCTTGGACGGGCGCAGGTTGACGTGGTGGTCGAAGGCGAAGCGCAGCTTGAGCAGGAAACCGCGCTCCAGCACGCCGGACGGCACGGAGGGGTCGCCGATGGCGCCGAGCAGGATGGCGTCGTGGCCCTTGAGCGCGGCCAGGTCCTCGTCGGTGAGGGTCTCACCGGTGGCGTGGTAGCGGCGCGCGCCGAAGTCGTACTCCGTCGTCTCCAGCTTCACATCCTGCGGGAGGACGGCGGAGAGGACCTTCAGGCCTTCGGCCACGACTTCCTGCCCGATGCCGTCACCGGGGATCACTGCGAGATCGATGCTGCGAGACATGTCGGCACCCTAGTGGGTTGTCCCAAGGAGTGGCACACGGCGTCCGCGATGCGGACAGCGGACCCCTCGGGTGCTGGTCGTGCGGTCGGCCCGGCGGCCGGCTCAGTGGCCGGTCGCGCCGCCGTTGTCACGGCGGTCGAGGGCGCGCTGGAGGGCGGCCGCGGCGTTGCGGCGGTCGGCGTCGGCCATCCGGGCACGGCGGGCGCGGGAGCGGGCGGTGTGCGGGTGCTGGGCTGCGGGGGTCTCGGACATGACGCGTCGGCTCCTTCGGAGGAAGAGTGGCGAGAGGCGCCGGAAGGGGCGGGGAGCGTCGCACCGCAGGGGTGGCCTGCGCGGTGGTGCGGCTCGCCAACGCCGTTCGCCGGATGGGGCGACATGTTCGGCTCCTACAAAGCTAGGCGAGCCGAGCGCCGTTGTCTCCACCATTAGTCGGACGTCCTACTATCCGAGACAGATGCCACCCCAACGGGCTCAGATGTGCACGGCGCGCACCCGCGACACGGCGGAATACGGGAGGAACCGGCCGCACGAAGAGCCGCGCCCCCGCCTCCTGGTGGGAGGCGGGGGCGCGGCCGTGGGGCGCGGGCGGTCAGCCCATGTGCGGGTAGCCGTACTCGGTCGGCGCGACCAGGGTCTCCTTGATGGCCCGGGTCAGGGTCCAGCGCTGCAGGTTCTGCGGGGCGCCGGCCTTGTCGTTGGTGCCGGAGGCGCGGCCGCCGCCGAACGGCTGCTGGCCGACCACGGCGCCGGTCGACTTGTCGTTGATGTAGAAGTTGCCCGCCGCGTAGCGGAGCTTGTCCATCGTGTACGCCGCGGCCGCGCGGTCGCGGGAGATGACCGAGCCGGTGAGGGCGTAGTCGGAGGCCGACTCCATCTGGGTCAGCATCTCCTCGTACTTGTCGTCCTCGTAGACGTGGACGGCGAGGATCGGGCCGAAGTACTCGGTCGTGAAGACCTCGTTCTCCGGGTCGGTGCACTCGATGACGGTCGGGCGGACGAAGTAGCCCACCGAGTCGTCGTAGGTGCCGCCGGCCACGACGGTGCAGGTGTCGTCGGCCTTGGCGCGGTCGATGGCGGCCTTGTTCTTGGCGAAGGCGCGCTCGTCGATCACGGCGCCGACGAAGTTCGACAGGTCGGTGACGTCACCCATCTTGATGCCGTCGACCTCGGCCGCGAACTCCTCCTTGAACCCGTCGTTCCAGATGGAGGCCGGGATGTAGGCGCGCGAGCTGGCGGAGCACTTCTGGCCCTGGTACTCGAAGGAGCCGCGGGTCAGCGCGGTCTTCAGCACGGCCCGGTCGGCGCTCGGGTGGGCGACGACGAAGTCCTTGCCGCCGGTCTCGCCGACCAGACGCGGGTAGGCGCGGTAGTTCTCGATGTTGGCGCCGACCGTCTTCCACAGGTGCTGGAAGGTCTTCGTCGAGCCGGTGAAGTGGATGCCGGCCAGGTCGCGGTGGTTCAGCGCGACCTCCGAGACCGCGATGCCGTCACCGGTGACCAGGTTGATGACGCCCTTGGGCAGACCGGCCTCCTCCAGCAGGCGCATGGTGAGGACGGCGGCGTGGGTCTGCGTCGGGGACGGCTTCCACACCACGACGTTGCCCATCAGGGCGGGCGCGGTCGGCAGGTTGGCGGCGATGGCCGTGAAGTTGAACGGCGTGATCGCGTAGACGAAGCCCTCGAGCGGACGGTGGTCCAGCCGGTTCCAGACGCCCGGGGAGTTGGCCGGGGGCTGCTCGGCGAGGATCTGGCGCGCGTAGTGCACGTTGAAGCGCCAGAAGTCGACCAGCTCGCAGGGGGTGTCGATCTCGGCCTGCTGGGCGGTCTTGCCCTGGCCCAGCATGGTGGAGGCGGCCAGCGTCTCGCGCCACGGGCCGGACAGCAGCTCGGCGGCGCGCAGGATGATCGCGGCGCGGTCGTCGAAGGACATGGCCCGCCAGGCCGGGGCCGCGGCCAGGGCCGCGTCGATGGCGTCCTGGGCGTCCTGCTGGGTGGCGTTGCGGCCGGTGCCGATGACCGCCCGGTGGTTGTGCGGCTGGACGACCTTGAACTCCTCGCCGCCGCCGAGGCGCTTGACGCCGCCGATGGTCATCGGGAGCTCGATCGGGTTGTCGGCCAGCTCCTTGAGCTTGGCCTCCAGCCGGGAGCGCTCGGCCGAGCCGGGGGCGTAGCCGTGCACCGGCTCGTTCACGGGCGTGGGGACCTGGGTCACAGCGTCCATGGGTTCCTTCTCCTTGTGAGAGCTCTGAACGTGGGTGGTCGAGCGGTGCGGGGCTCAGCCCTTGCTGACCATCGAACGCAGGAAGAACTTCAGGTTCGACGGCTTCTCCGCGAGACGGCGCATGAAGTAGCCGTACCAGTCGGTGCCGTACGCGGTGTAGACACGCATCCGGTGACCCTCGGCGGCGAGACGCAGCGATTCGTCGCCGCGGATGCCGAACAGCATCTGAAACTCGTACTCGTCCATCTTGCGCCCTGCGCGCCGCGCGAGCTCCTGTCCGATGGAGATCATCCGCGGATCGTGGGAGCCGATCATGGGGTAGCCGTCGCCCTCCATGAGGATCTTCATGATCCGCACGTACGCCTTGTCGATCTCGGCCTTCGACTGGTACGCGACCTCGGCCGGCTCCTTGTAGGCGCCCTTGACGATGCGCACCCGGCTGCCGCTCGCCGCGAGACGACGGGCGTCCTCCTCGGTGCGGTACAGCATCGCCTGGATCACGCAGCCGGTCTGCGGGAAGTCCTCGCGCAGCCAGGCGTGGGTGGCCAGCATGCTGTCGATGGTGGTGTGGTCCTCGGCGTCGAGGGTGACGGTGGTGCCGATCGCGGCGGCGGCCTCGACGACCGGGCGGACGTTGGCGCGGGAGAGCTCGACGCCGTTCTCCAGGTCCTGGCCGAACATCGAGAGCTTGACGGACATCTCGACGCGGGGGCCGAGCTCCAGCTCCTCGAGGCGGGCGATCAGCTCCAGGTAGGCGTCGCGGGCCGCCTCGGCCTGCTCGGGCGTGGTGATGTCCTCGCCCACCACGTCCATGGTGAGCTCCAGGCCCTGGTCGGTGAGCTCGCGGACGATCGGCAGGACGTCCTCGACGGTCTCGCCGGGGATGAACCGGTCGACGACCTGCTTGGTGCCCGGGGCCGCGGTGACCAGACGACGCATCCTGTCGCTGCGCGAGGCGGCGAGAATCACGGGACCCAGCACGGGGACCTCCTGGAGATACGAAAGTGACGAGGGCGTGGACCGCCGATTCGAACGGTAGGGATCCGGGTTCCGTTTCACCTATCGACACCTGTCACGGATCGACGCCTTTCCTCTCAGACATCTGTATGAAGAGGGAGGACAATGGAGCCGTGAAACCGGACTACCAGGAACTGGTCGACGAGATCTCCGCCCTGCTGGGCGTGCCGGCCACCCTCGAGGGGCGCGACTTCGCGCTGATCGCCTTCGGGGTGCACGACGGCCTCGGCGACGAGGCGGCGCTGGACCCCGTGCGGACCAGGACGATCCTGGCGCGCAGCTCGTCGGCGCAGGTCAGGGCCTGGTTCGAGGGTTTCGGCATCGCCCGGGCGACCGGTCCGGTGCGCATCCCGCCGGCGCCCGAGGCGGGGGTGCTGCGGGGCCGGATCTGCCTGCCGGCCCGCTCCCGGGACGTCGTCCAGGGGTACGTCTGGCTGCTGGAGCCGGACCCGGGCCCCACCGAGGCCCAGCTGTCGGCGGCCATGCGGGTGGCCGGGCGGATCGGCGCCCTGCTCGCCGAGGAGTCCTCCGCCGAGGACGCGGTGACCCGGGAGTTCCGCCGGGTCCTGGAGAGCGGCGGGGCGGGGCGGGAGCGGGAGACGGCGCTGACCGCGCTCCAGTCGGCGCTCGGGCCGGACGCGGGCGACCTGTACACGGTGCTGTGCGTGACGCCGTGGACCGAGGAGGAGCCGCCCTCGGCCCGCCGGGTGCCGGGCACCGCGGCGGCCTGCGCGGCGCCGCTGACCGGCGGCCCGCAGATGCTGGCGCTGCTGGTGCGGGTGCGCACCGGGGCGGAGGTGCCGGCCTCGGTGCTGACCGCCGCGGCCCGGCTCGCGCCCGGCTCGGCGGCCGGGGTGGGCGGGCCCCGGCGCGGGGCCCGGGAGGCGGGCGAGCTGTGGGACCAGGCGCTGGCCGCGGCCCGCGCCGCCTCGGCCGAGCCACGGCTGGGGCCGGTGGCGCAGTGGTCGGCGATCGGCCCGTACCGCCTGCTCACCCGGCTTCCCGCGGGCGCGGCCGACGACGCGGCGCTGCGCGAACTGCTCGCCCACCCGGAGCTGGCCCGCACGGTGGAGGTCTTCCTCGACCACGCCGGCCAGGCGGGCCGCACCGCGGCCGCCCTGGGCGTCCACCGGCAGACGCTCTACTACCGGCTCTCCCGCGTCGAGCAGCTCACCGGCCTCGACCTCGACGACGGCGAGCACCGCCTCCTGCTGCACATGGGCGTCAAGGCCGCCCGCCTCTGACCGGCGGCGCCCCACGCCCCCGGCCCGCCCTGCCGCGTCCGGCCTCCCGCCGGCGCCCTACGCGGACATGCCGCCGACCAGCCGGAGCAGGCCGTCGGTGAGCTGGTCGCCGGTCGGCGTGGTGGCCGGGTCCAGGGAGTGCTGGGCGATCACGCCGGTCAGCAGGACCATCACCAGCCCGCCCACGGTGTCGGTGAGGTCGTCGTCGACCTTCTCCTCCGGGATGCCCAGCAGCAGCGCCGCGAGGCCGCGCCCGCCCGCGCGCTGGGCGAGGGCGAGGTGGCGGCGGATCTCGGGCAGCCGGTCGCCCATGGCGATGATCTCGATGCTGAGGTGCCAGATGGAGTCGGGCCGCTTCATCGAGTCGACGAACATCCGCATCATGGCCCGCAGCCGCTCGGGCGAGCCGGGCTCGGTGCCGTCCGGGGCGGTGTCCCAGTCGAAGCGGTCCGCCTGTTCCTCGACCAGTGCCACGTAGGCCTCGGCGAGCAGCGCGTCCTTGGAGCCGTAGTGGTAGCCGATCGACGCCAGGTTGGCTCCCGACTCCCGCACGATGTCCCGCGCGGTGGTCCGGGCGAACCCCTTCTCGAGCAGACAGCTCTTGGCGCCTTCCAGCAGATCTTCGCGATGACCCATGCCCCCACCTTAGGCCGCGCCTGTACACGCGTCACGGACGGGCGTCTTATACAAGCGTTCTAGACAGCCGTATAAGACGTGTGTACCGTCACTGCCATGACGACGCCTTCTCCGGCCCGGGCCGGACGCCGTGAGTGGACCGCGCTGGCGGTCCTGATGCTGCCGCTGCTGCTGGTCTCGATGGACGTCTCGGTCCTGTTCTTCGCGATCCCCGCGATCAACGCGGACCTCGCCCCGACCGGCACCGAGCAGCTGTGGATGTTCGACATCTACGCCTTCGTCCTGGCCGGCCTGCTGATGACGATGGGGTCGCTCGGGGACCGCATCGGCCGGCGCCGGCTGCTGCTGTTCGGGGCCGGGGCGTTCGGGGCGGCCTCGCTGGTCGCCGCCTACGCCGACAGCGCGCAGACGCTGATCGCCGCCCGCGCCGTCCTCGGCATCGGCGGGGCCACCCTGATGCCGTCCACCATGGCGCTGGTGCGCACGATGTTCACTGACCCGGGCCAGCGCGCCCAGGCGATCGGCGTGTGGAGCGCGGTGATGACCGGCGGCGTCGCGCTCGGCTCGGTGATGAGCGGCCTGCTGGTCGAGTTCTTCTGGTGGGGCTCGGTGTTCCTGGTCAACCTGCCCGCCATGGCCCTGCTGCTGGTCCTCGGTCCGGTGCTGCTGCCGGAGTCCAGGGACCCCTCGCCGGGCCGGTTCGACCTGCTGAGCGTGCCGCTCTCGCTGGCGGCGGTGCTGCCGCTGATCCACGGGGTCAAGGAGTTCGCCTCCGACGGCTGGCGGAGCGAGCAGGGCGCGTTCCTCGCGGCCGGGCTCCTGTTCGGGGCGCTCTTCGTGTGGCGTCAGAGGACGGCGGCCTCCCCGATGATCCCGCGCGGCCTGTTCCGCTCGCGCGGCTTCGGTCCCGCGGTGGCGCTGAACGCCGTCTCGGCGCTGGGCATGATGGGCTCCTCCCTGTTCACCACGCAGTACCTGCAGTCGGTGCTGGGCATGAGCGCCCTGGAGGCGGCCCTGTGGTCCCTGGTGCCCTCGCTTCCGATCGGCGCGGCCGCGCCGGCGGCCGCCGCTGCGGTGCAGAAGGGTGTGTCCCGGGTCCCCGTGGTCACCGCCGGGTTCGCCGTCGCCGCCTCCGGTTTCGCCCTGCTCGCCACCCCGGGGACCGACTCACTGGTGCTGGTCCTGGTCGCCGCGGGGGTGCTGGCCTGCGGCATCGTCCTGGTCATGTCGCAGATGACAGACCTGGCGCTGGGCGCGGCGCCGGTGGAGAAGGCGGGCGCCGCCTCTTCGGTGCTGGAGACGGGCGCGGAGTTCGGCGGGGCGCTGGGCATGGCGGTGCTCGGGTCCGTGGGCACCGCCGTCTACCGGGACGCCATGCCGGCCACGGCCCCCGGGACGGCCCGGGAGACCCTCGGCGGCGCGCTGGCCACCGCCGCCGAACTGCCCGGCCGGGCGGGCGAGGCGCTCGCCCGGGCCGCGCGGGCGGCGTTCACCGACAGCATGCACGCGGCGGGCCTGACCGGTGCGGCGCTGCTGGCCGTCTCCGCGGTGGCGGCCGCGGTCACCCTCCGCGGGATCCGGGCGTCCGCCGACTGCGCCGACGGCGACTGAACGGACCGTCCCCGGCGGCGGTGGCGACTGAGCGGACCGTCCCCGGCGGCGGACCAGGAGCCGCCGGCACCGGCACCGACGGGCGGCATCCACGCCGACGGGCGGCGGCGGCAACGGCGGGCGGCAGCGGCAGCGGCAACGGCAACGGCAACGGCAACGGCAACGGCAACGGCAGCGTGAGGGACGCACCCGGCGGGCAGGAAGGGGACGTCACAGGTCGTCCGGGAAAAGGGAAGGACCCGTCCACCGCTTCACGCGGTGGACGGGTCCTTCCTCGTGCCCCGACGGGCGGTCGCTCAGGTCAGGTTGATGGCCCGGGCGGAGGTCGCGCCGATCTCCTCGGCCAGCTCCGACAGCACCGCCGCCGGCACCGTGTCGTCGACGGTCAGGACCGCGAGCGCCTCGCCGCCGGCCGCCGCACGGGCGACCTGCATGCCGGCGATGTTGACGCCGGACTCGCCGAGCACCCGGCCGACGGTGCCGACCACGCCGGGACGGTCCGCGTAGCGGAGCACCACCATGTGGTCGGTGAGCGCCAGGTCCACGTCGAACTCGCCGACGGCGACCAGCTTCTGGTGGTGCTTCGGCCCGGCCAGCGTGCCGGAGACCGACACCTCCGTGCCGTTGCCCAGCGTGCCGCGGACGGTGACCACGTTCCGGAAGTCCGGGGACTCGGAGCTGGTGGTCAGCCGCACCTCGACGCCGCGCTCCTGCGCGAACAGCGGGGCGTTGACGTAGGAGACGGTGTCCTCGACGACGTCCTCGAACACGCCCTTGAGCGCGGAGAGTTCGAGCACCTTGACGTCGTGCTGGGTGATCTCGCCGTACACCTCGACGTCGAGCCGCACCGCGACCTCGCCGGCCAGCGCCGTGAAGATGCGGCCCAGCCGCTCGGCCAGCGGCAGGCCCGGCTTGACGTCCTCGGCGATCACGCCGCCCTGGACGTTGACCGCGTCCGGCACCAGCTCGCCGGCCAGCGCCAGGCGCACCGAGCGGGCGACGGCGATGCCGGCCTTCTCCTGCGCCTCGTCCGTGGACGCGCCGAGGTGCGGGGTGGAGACGACCTGGTCGAACTCGAAGAGCGGGGAGTCCGTGCAGGGCTCCTTGGCGTAGACGTCGAGGCCGGCGCCGGCGACCCGGCCCTCCTTGAGCGCCGAGTACAGCGCCTCCTCGTCGACGATGCCGCCGCGCGCGGCGTTGACGATGCGCACGGTCGGCTTGACCTTGCGCAGCGCCTCGTCGCCGATCAGGCCGAGCGTCTCCGGCGTCTTGGGGAGGTGGACGGTGATGAAGTCGGAGACCTCGAGCAGCTCGTCCAGCGTCAGCACCTTGACGCCCATCTGCGCGGCCCGGGCGGGCTGCACGTACGGGTCGTAGGCGACGACCTTCATGCCGAAGGCCGACATCCGCTGGGCGACCAGGGCGCCGATGCGGCCGAGGCCCACCACGCCGAGGGTCTTCTCGGCCAGCTCGACGCCGGTGTACTTGTTCCGCTTCCACTCGCCGTTCTTGAGGGCGGCGTTGGCCTGCGGGATGTTGCGGGCCGTGGCGAGGAGCAGACCGCAGGCCAGCTCGGCCGCGGTCACGATGTTCGAGGTGGGGGCGTTGACGACCATCACGCCGGCCTTGGTGGCGGCGGAGACGTCGACGTTGTCGAGGCCGACGCCCGCGCGGGCGACGACCTTCAGGCGGGACGCGGCGGCGATGGCCTCGGCGTCGACCTTGGTGGCCGAACGGATCAGGATCGCGTCGACGTCGGCGATGGCCGGGAGCAGTTCGCTCCGGTCGGCTCCGTTGCAGTGCCGGATCTCGAAGTCCGGACCGAGCGCGTCGACAGTGGCGGGCGACAGCTCTTCAGCGATGAGTACGACAGGTTTCGAGCTCACGTGAGTCCTCAATTGCGTTGCGGACGGCCGTCCCGACGGCCGCAGGCGTGGAGGGGTGCTAGCCGCGTGGAAGACGCACGACGCTGTGGGCCTGACGCGTATGCAGTGCAGTGTAGTGGGACCCCGGTCGTCGTCCCGCGCCCCTGCGAAAGGATCACCCGTCCGTGCGGTCGCCGCACGGACGGGGCAACGGGGCCGGAGTGGCGCTCCGGCCCCGCCGGGCGGCTCAGGCCTCCTCGTCCACCCAGCTCATGAGCTTGCGCAGCTCCTTGCCGGTGGTCTCCAGCAGGTGCTGGGAGTCCTGGTCCTTGTACTCGTTGTACTTCTTCAGACCGCCGTGGTACTCGTCCATCCACTGCCGCGCGAAGGTGCCGTCCTGGATCTCGGCGAGGACCTTCTTCATCTCGGCCTTGGTGGCGTCGGTGATGATCCGCGGGCCGGTGACGTAGTCGCCCCACTCGGCGGTCTCGGAGACCGACCAGCGCATCTTCTCCAGGCCGCCCTCGTACATCAGGTCGACGATCAGCTTCAGCTCGTGGAGGCACTCGAAGTAGGCGATCTCCGGCTGGTAGCCCGCCTCGGTGAGGGTCTCGAAGCCCGCCTTGACCAGCGCCGCGGTGCCGCCGCAGAGCACGGCCTGCTCGCCGAACAGGTCGGTCTCGGTCTCCTCGGTGAAGGTCGTCTTGATGACGCCGGCGCGGGTGCCGCCGATCGCCTTGGCGTACGACAGGGCCAGCGCGAACGCGTTGCCGCTGGCGTCCTGCTCGACGGCCGCGATGCACGGGACGCCGCGGCCCTCCTCGTACTGACGGCGCACCAGGTGGCCCGGGCCCTTGGGGGCGACCATGCAGATGTCGACGCCGGCCGGGGCCTTGATGAAGCCGAACCGGATGTTGAAGCCGTGGCCGAAGAACAGCGCGTCGCCGTCCTTCAGGTTGTCCTTGATGGACTCCTCGTAGACCTGCGCCTGGATCGGGTCCGGGACCAGGATCATCACGACGTCGGCCTCGGCCGCGGCCTCGGCCGGGGTGACCACGCGCAGGCCCTGCTCCTCGGCCTTCGCCTTGGACTTCGAGCCCTCGTGCAGACCGACGCGGACGTCGACACCCGAGTCACGCAGCGACAGGGCGTGGGCGTGGCCCTGGCTGCCGTAGCCGATGACCGCGACCTTGCGGCCCTGGATGATGGAGAGGTCGGCATCGGCGTCGTAGAACAGCTCGGCCACTTCGGTTCACTCCTAGTTGTGTCACAGGTGCTGCGCCCAGCGTATGACCGGGCGGCGGAAGAGGGTTGACGGTCTCGCCATGCGGGCGGGCCGGTGGTGCCGGAGGTGCGGGGCGGGTCAGGAGGCGCGCTCGACGGCACGCAGCGAACGGTCGGTGATCGACCGCGCGCCACGCCCTATGGCGATCGTCCCGGACTGGACCAGCTCCTTGATGCCGTAGGGCTCCAGCATCCGGAGCATCGCCTCGAGCTTGTCGCTGCCGCCGGTCGCCTCGATGGTGACGGCCTCCGGGGAGACGTCCACCGTCTTGGCCCGGAACAGGTCGACGATCTGGGTGATCTGCGAACGGGTCTCGTTGTCCGCGCGCACCTTGACCAGGACCAGCTGGCGCCGCACCGACTGGACCGGGTCCAGCTCGACGATCTTCAGGACGTTGACCAGCTTGTTGAGCTGCTTGGTCACCTGCTCCAGCGGCAGGTCCTCGACGCCGACCACGATGGTGATGCGGGAGATGTCGGGGTGCTCGGTGACGCCCACCGCGAGCGAGTCGATGTTGAACCCGCGGCGGGAGAAGAGCGCGGCGATCCGCGCCAGGATGCCCGGGGTGTTCTGCACCAGGACGGAGAGCGTGTGCTTCGACATGTCAGGTGTTCCTCGTCCCATCACTCTTCGTTGTCGCCGAAGTCGGGGCGGACGTCCCGGGCGGCCATGATCTCGTCGTTGGAGGTGCCGGCCGCGACCATCGGCCAGACCATCGCGTCCTCGTGGACGATGAAGTCCACGACGACGGGGCGGTCGTTGATCGAGTTGGCCTCCTCGATGACCTTGTCGAGGTCCTCGGGCGACTCGCAGCGGATGGCGTAGCAGCCCATCGCCTCGGACAGCTTGACGAAGTCCGGGACCCGGGTGCCGGCGCTCGGGCCCTTCTGGTCGGCGCCGGGACCGGAGTGCAGCACCGTGTTGGAGTAGCGCTGGTTGTAGAAGAGCGTCTGCCACTGGCGGACCATCCCCAGGGCGCCGTTGTTGATGACGGCGACCTTGATCGGGATGTTGTTCAGGGCGCAGGTGGTGAGCTCCTGGTTGGTCATCTGGAAGCAGCCGTCGCCGTCGATCGCCCAGACCGCGCGCTCCGGCCGGCCGGCCTTGGCGCCCATCGCGGCGGGGACCGCGTAGCCCATGGTCCCGGCGCCGCCGGAGTTCAGCCAGGTGGCCGGCGACTCGTGCTGCAGGAAGTGGGCCGCCCACATCTGGTGCTGGCCGACGCCCGCGGTGAAGATCGTGCCCTCCGGGGCGAGCTGCCCGATCCGCTCGATGACCTGCTGGGGGGAGAGCGAGCCGTCGGCGGGCAGCTCGTAGCCCAGCGGGTAGTTCTGCCGCCACCGGTCCAGGTCCGCCCACCAGGCGCCCAGGTCGGCGCGGTGGCCCTCGGAGTGCTCCTTCTGCACGGCCTGGACCAGGTCGGCGATCACTTCGCGGGCGTCGCCGACGATCGGGACGTCCGCCTCGCGGTTCTTGCCGATCTCGGCCGGGTCGATGTCCGCGTGGACGATCTTCGCGTGCGGGGCGAAGCTGTCCAGCTTGCCGGTGACGCGGTCGTCGAAGCGGGCGCCGAGCGCGACGATCAGGTCGGCCTTCTGCAGCGCGGTGACCGCGGCGACCGAGCCGTGCATGCCGGGCATGCCCAGGTGCTGCTGGTGGCTGTCGGGGAACGCGCCCAGCGCCATCAGCGTGGTGGTGACCGGCGCCCCGGTCAGCTCGGCGAGCACCTTCAGCTCGGCAGTGGCGTTGGCCTTGAGGACGCCGCCGCCGACGTAGAGCACGGGGCGCTTCGCGGAGGTGATCAGCCGGGCGGCCTCGCGGATCTGCTTGGCGTGCGGCTTGGTCACCGGCCGGTAGCCCGGCAGTTCGACGGCCGGCGGCCAGGAGAAGGTGGTCTTCGTCTGGAGGATGTCCTTCGGGATGTCGACCAGGACCGGGCCGGGGCGGCCGGTGGAGGCGATGTGGAAGGCCTCGGCGATGACCCGGGGGATCTCCTCGGCGCGGGTGACCAGGAAGCTGTGCTTGGTGATCGGCATGGTGATGCCGACGATGTCCGCCTCCTGGAAGGCGTCCGTGCCGATCGCGGCGGAGACGACCTGCCCGGTGATCGCGACCAGCGGCACGGAGTCCATGTTGGCGTCGGCGATCGGGGTGACCAGGTTGGTGGCGCCCGGTCCGGAGGTGGCCATGCAGACGCCGACCTTGCCGGTGGCCTGCGCGTAGCCGGTGGCCGCGTGGCCGGCGCCCTGCTCGTGCCGGACCAGGACGTGACGCACCCGGGTGGAGTCCATCATCGGGTCGTACGCCGGAAGGATCGTGCCGCCGGGAATGCCGAAGACCGTGTCGACCCCTACCTCCTCGAGCGAGCGGATGAGCGACTGGGCGCCCGTGACGTGCTCGGTCGGCGACTGCTGGAGTCCTCCGTTGCGGGGCCGCGGCTGCGGATGGTGGGCCCCGGTGGCCTGCTCGGTCATCGGCATTCTCTTCTCGATGCGAGGTGGTGTGTGCGAGCTGTTCGCGAGTTCTTGTTCTGTTGGCGCGTCGCCCCCGTGCAACAAAAAACCCCTCGTGCCGTGAGGCAAGCGAGGGGAGCGCGTCGGGCGGTAGGGCGCTGGATCTCCGGTTCTCCTCCGGAGGTCCAGCTCAGCCGACGCGCTGTCCAAGTACGAGAATTCGGGTGCGCATGACCTTGACCCTCCCCCCGACGCCTGCCGGGTGTCAAGTGGGTGGGACGACGGTCTCACTATGTGGCCGAAGACCGCCGTACTGCCAGCCCCCGTACGGCACTCCCCCGGCGCGGGCGGGAGGCAGAGGCGGCCGGCCGCCCGGGCCCGATCCGGCACCGGCCGTGGACGGCACCGTACGGCCCGGGGAGGAGGCGCGGTGCGCCCCGGAGCCGCCCGCCCTGCCGCCGCCCGCGCCGTGCCGGACGACGTCCTGCGGCACGGGGCAGCGGCCCTCGGCGAGCGCCCGGCGGATGCGGTACTCGTCGAGCGGCGCGGAGAACGCGCCGCCCATGCCGTGGGTGCAGCCCATGGCCCGCAGCACGCTCACCTGGTCGGGCAGGTCCACGCCGTCGGCCACCGTCTGCATCCCGAGGTCGGAGGCGATCCTCAGCAGGCCGCTGGTGATCTTGTAGAGGCGGGCCGACTCGACCACGCCCTCGATCATGCTGCGGTCCAGCTTGATCACCTCCACCGGCAGCCGCCGCAGGGCCGTGACGCCCCCGAAGCCCGTGCCGAAGCCGTCCAGGGCGAACCGGACGCCCAGCCGGCGCAGCGCCTTCAGACGGCTCTCCAGCTCCTCCAGCGCGATGCCGGGGCCCAGCTGGACGAGCTCGATCATCAAGGAGCCGGGTGCGAGCCCGTGCCGCGTCAGCAGCTCCTCTATGGAGGTGAGCGGGATCGACCGGTCCAGCAGGCGCCTGGCCGCCACGCGGACCGCCACCGGCGTGCGCAATCCGGCGCGGGACCGGTCGGCGGCCTGGGCGACCGCCTCCTCCAGCATCCAGCGGCCGAGTGCCGCGGTCCGGTCCCCCTCCTCGGCGACCCGCAGGAACTCCGCGGGGGTGAAGAGGGATCCCTGGCCCGACCGCCAGCGGGCCTGCGCCGACAGGGCCGTGATCCGGCCGTCGGCCAGCGCCACCACCGGCTGGTGGAGCAGCGCGAACTCCTTGCGGTGCAGGGCGGTGCGCAGCCGGGCCGCGACCTCGGCCCGGCGCACCACGTCCTGCTGCATCTGGGGCGCGTACAGCTCGACGCGGTCCTTGCCGGCCGCCTTGGCCCGGTACATCGCCAGGTCCGCGTTGCGCAGGAGCTCGCCCGCGCCGATCCCCGGCTCCGCGAAGGCGACGCCGATGGAGGCGGCCACCCGGACGTCGTTGCCCTCGATGTCGTACGGCTGGGAGAGCCGCAGCCTCAGCCGGTCGGCCAGCTCCACGATGTGCCGCTCGCGGGCGGCCCGGTCGCTGACGCCGTCCCCGACGATCAGCGCGGCGAACTCGTCCCCGCCGAGCCGGGCGGCGGTGTCACCCTGGCGGACGGCCTCCTGCAGCCGGCGGGCCGCCTGGACCAGGAGCTCGTCCCCGGCCTGGTGGCCGATGGTGTCGTTGACCGCCTTGAAGCCGTCGAGGTCGATGAAGAGCACCGCCGTGCCCTGGTCGGAGGTCCGGCGGCCGGCGAGCGCCTGCCCGACCCGCCGGGTGAACAGGGCCCGGTTGGGCAGGTCGGTGAGCGGGTCGTGTTCCGCGTTGTGCTGCAGCTGGGCCTGCAGCCGGACGCGTTCGGTGACGTCCCGGCTGTTGAGGATGAGGCCGCCCTGGTGGCGGTTGACCGTCGACTCGACGTTGAGCCAGCCTCCTCCGCCGGACCGGAAGCGGTACTCGATCCGGGTGGTGGGGTCGGCGGGCGGGCCGGCGGCCAGGAAGCGGCGCAGCTCGTGCAGGACGCCCGGCAGGTCCTCGGGGTGGATCAGCCCGGCCAGCTCCCGGCCGACCAGCTCCTCCGGGGAGAGGCCGTAGACGCCCTGGGACGCGTCGCTGACGTACTTCAGGCGGCCGGTGGGGGCCGCGATCATGATGACGTCGCTGGAGCCCTGCACCAGGGACCGGAAGTGGTTCTCCTTCTCGGCCAGCTTCTGGGTGAGCGCCACGTTGTCCAGCAGCATGATGCCCTGCCGGACCAGCAGCGCCAGGACCACGGCGCCCGCGGTGAGCAGCACGACCTGGTCCACGCTGCGGCCGGCCAGGACGTTGTAGAGGATGCCCAGGGTGCAGACGGCCGCGGCCAGGTAGGGCAGCAGCGCGGCCAGCGATCCCGCTATGGGCCGCGTCGGCTCGTAGCGGCCGGCGTCCACGCCCGGCGCCGGGGGGCCCGGGGTGGAGGGGCAGGTGCGCCCCTCACCCGCCTCGGCCCCGGCGGTGTCGTCCGCCGCGGGCTCGCCCGGCGGCTCGGCCCCGGCCGCGCGGCGCCTCGCCGGCGACAGCAGCGGCGGCAGCCCGGGCCGGCACCCGCCCCCGCGCCGGCGCGGGGGCGCACCGCTGCGGCCGCCCTGCTCACGCGAGGAGGTCGCCGCCCAAGGGGCGTAGGCCAGCAGCAGTGAGCCGGCGAACCAGCCCGCGTCGAGCAACTGCCCCGAGCGGTAGCTCTGGTGGAGCAGCGGCGAGGTGAACATGGCGTCGCAGACCACGGTCAGCGCGAGGGCGCCCACCGCGGTGTTGACGGCGGCGCGGTTGGCCGCGGTGCGCCGGAAGTGCAGCGCGAGGACCACGCTCACCAGGGCGATGTCCAGTATCGGGTAGGCCAGTTGGAAGGCGGCGTGCGCGACGCCCTGGTCGGCGGCGCCGGCCTTGCGC
Source organism: Streptomyces fragilis (assembly GCF_003112515.1). Taxonomy (GTDB): domain Bacteria; phylum Actinomycetota; class Actinomycetes; order Streptomycetales; family Streptomycetaceae; genus Streptomyces; species Streptomyces fragilis. The sequence goes on from NZ_BEVZ01000004.1 coordinate 221,014, forward strand.
CCCAGGGCCAGGCTCCAGGAGAGCGTCAGCAGCGAGCCGCCGATCAGCCAGGCGTCGAGCACCAGGCAGACCCAGCCCGCCCTGGTCAGCGGGCGCCGCGCCAGCATCAGCAGGCCGAGGATGGCGGGCGGGGCGAAGCAGAGGAAGAACAGGTCGGCGAGGCTGGGCCGCGGCATCTGCGCCTGCAGCACGACCTCGTACCAGCCCCAGACCAGGTTGCCCAGGCTGGCCATGGCCGAGGAGAGCGCGAACAGCAGCCAGGCGGGGCGGAATTCGTCGCCCTGGCGGCGGGAGTAGAGGAAGCAGGAGACGGCGGCGGCCGCGCCGGCGGCGCTCAGCCCGAAGTCCCCCATCACCAGGGCCGCGCGCGGCGAGCCCCAGCCGACCGCGGAACCCAGCGCGTAGCCCGCGCACACCAGGGCGAGGAGGAACAGCGGCGCCAGGGCCGCTGCCCGATGCAGCACGGTCGCCGTCCGGGACGGGACGGGCGCGACCGCTGGGAGCCGCGGCTCCTGGGAGGCACGCCCTCCGCCGTCGAGCACGGGCGGGGAGAGGGACGGGGAGCTCACCGGGGCCTCCCGCAGGCGCCGGGGCGGCGGGCGGCGCTGGGTCGGCGCCGGAAGGCCCGGGCGTGCGCCGTCGCGCATCCGGATCGCCGACGGCGGCCCTGCGGCGCCGAGTTGCGGGTCGCGGCGCGGCAGGCCGCGGCATGATGGGTCCGTGGTCCGGTCGCTCGGCCGTACATCGCCCGTCGCCCCCCTCGCAGTTCGGTCCAGATCCTCTCCGGCGCCCCGGTGCGCGGCGCAGCCCCCGAGTGACGATACACCAGCATCGTCACTCAGGGACATACTTCATCTACTCTCCGTAATGACGTACGGAAGTTCGGAACGTTCCGCATCCACGGGACAGCGGAGAGTACCCGAACCGGACCGGACCATGCGTCAACGGCCGGTCGTCAGCATCACGTTGCGCAGGGGGCGCCCGTCGGCGAACCGGGTCAACTGGTCCACCAGCAGCCTCTTGGCCCTCGGGGCGAACGCGCTGGTGGGGCCGCCGACGTGCGGGGTGATCAGCACGCCGGGCGCGGTCCACAGCGGGTGGCCGGGCGGCAGCGGCTCGGGGTCCGTGACGTCCAGGGCGGCCCGGAGCCGCCCGGTCCGCACCTCCGCGAGCAGGGCCTCGGTGTCCACCACCGGACCGCGCGCCACGTTCACCAGCAGCGCCCCGTCCTTCATCCCGGCCAGGAACTCGGCGTCCACCAGGCCCCGGGTGGTCTCGGTGAGCGGGGTGAGCAGTACCACGACGTCGGCCTCCGGCAGGAGCCCCGGGAGCTCGGGGAGCGGATGCACCGGGCCGCGCGCCGTGGTGCGCGCGGAGCGCGCGACGCGTACCACCCGCGCGGGTTCGAAGGGCACGAGCCGGTCCTCGACCGCCGAGCCGATGGCCCCGTGGCCGACGATCAGCACGGTCCGGTCGGCGAGCGCGGGCCGGAAGCCGTTCAGCCACTCCCCCCGTTCCTGGGCGCGCGCGAAGTCGGGGATGCCGCGCAGCTGGGCGAGGATCAGCGCCAGGGTGAGCTCCGCGGTGCTGGCGTCGTGGACGCCGCGGGCGTTGCAGACCTGGACGCCGCCGGGCAGCGAGGGGATCCCCGCTTCGATGTGGTCGATGCCCGCCGACAGCGTCTGCACCACCTTCAGCGAGGTCATCTCCGGCATCGGGCGGACGGCCACGGAACCGGGCTTCAGGTACGGCACGACGTAGAGGACGCAGGCGGCGGGGTCCGCCGGGTAGGCGCCCTCGCCGTCCCAGAACCTGGGGACGAGGCCCTCCGGCAGTCCTTCCAACTCGTCCTCGCGGTAGGGCAGCCACACTTCAGCAGTCATGCCCCCGAGGCTAGGTGAGTGACGCGGGACGGCAGACGTTAGGTTGGGATCCCGCGTGCTGGGTGGCGGGCAGGGCAGGCCTAGGGAGGGTCGCGGGCAGGTGGAGCGCAGGAGGATGGGCTCGACGCCGCTCGAGGTCGGCGCCGTCGGGCTGGGGTGCATGCCGATGAGCTGGGCGTACAGCACCTCGCGGCAGCGCGGCGGGGAGTCGCTGCGCGCCGTCCACCGGGCCCTGGACCTGGGCGGCGGGGCGACGCTCCTGGACACGGCCGACATGTACGGGCCCTTCACCAACGAACTGCTGCTGGGCCGGGTGCTGAAGGAGCGCCGCTCCGAGGCGTTCGTCTCCACGAAGGTGGGGCTGCTGGTCGGAGAGGGGCATCTGGTCGCCAACGGCCGCCCCGGCTACGTGAGACGGGCCTGCGACGCCTCGCTGCGCCGGCTGCAGACCGACGTGATCGACCTCTACCAGCTGCACCGCGCGGATCCCGAGGTGCCGGTCGAGGAGACCTGGGGTGCCATGGCCGAGCTGGTGCGCGAGGGCAAGGTCCGCTCGCTGGGGCTGTGCGCGGTGGGCGGCGCCCGCTCCGGGCGGCGGCCGGGGGCGGGACCGTACCGGGGGACGCTGCAGCAGCTGAGCCGGCTGCAGCGGGTGTTCCCGGTGACGGCGGTCGAGGCGGAACTGTCCGTCTGGTCGCGGGAGGCGCTGGAGACGCTGCTGCCCTGGTGCACGGGGCACGGGGTCGCGTTCCTGGCCGCGACGCCGCTGGGCAGCGGCTACCTCACCGGGACGCTCACCCCGGGCGAGGGGTTCGAGCCGGACGACGCGCGGGCCCGGCATCCGAGGTTCACCGCGGAGATGATGGCCGCCAACCAGCCGATCGTCGCCGGACTGCGCCGGGTCGCCGCGCGGCACGGGCAGGACGTCACCCCCGCGCAGGTGGCCCTGGCGTGGGTGCTCGCCCAGGGGCCGCACGTGGTGGCGGTGCCGGGGACCAAGCAGGAACGCTGGGCCGGGCAGAACGCCGCCGCGGCCGCGCTGCGGCTCACCGCCGAGGACCTCGCGGAACTGCGGAACCTGCCGGCGGCGCTGGACTGACCGCGTGGTGCGGGAACTTTTCGGCGGGCTTCCGGGGTAGGACAGGGTGAGCCCGCAACCCGTGCGGTACCGCTCGGCCCCCGACGTGACCGACCCGACCGAAGGGACCTCCTCGTGCGACGTCCGACCGCCGCGACCGCCCTGGCCGCGTCCGTGCTCCTGCTGACGGCGGGCTGCTCCTCCGGTGACGGTGACGGGGGCGGGCCGTCCCCGGTTTCGAGCAGCGCGGCGGCGGCCCCCTCGCCGTCGGCGAGCCCGGGTCCGAGGACGCCGCCGGCCAAGGGGTCGGTGGAGGTGGTGCGGACGGTCGCCACCGGCCTGAAGTCGCCCTGGGGCGTGGCGGCGCTCGGCGACGACGCGCTGCTGGTCGCCTCCCGCGACGAGGGGACGATCACCCGGATCGACACCGGGAGCGGGAAGAAGACCGAGGTCGGCGAGGTGCCGGGGGTGTCCCCCGAGGGCGAAGGCGGGCTGCTCGGGCTGGCGCTGTCCCCCGGCTTCTCCTCGGACCACTATCTCTACGCCTACTTCACCTCGGCGTCCGACAACCGGATCGTGCGGATGCTCTACCGCCCGGACCGCCCGGCGGGGCAGCAGCTGGGTGAGCCGGACACGGTGTTCCGGGGCATCCCCAAGGCCTTCGTGCACAACGGCGGGCGGATCGCCTTCGGGCCGGACGGGCTGCTGTACGTCGGCACCGGGGAGGCGGGCCAGGAGGACCTGTCGCAGGACCGGAAGTCCCTCGGCGGGAAGATCCTCCGGCTGACCCCGGAGGGCGAGCCCGCACCGGGCAACCCGTTCCCGGACTCCCCCGTCTTCTCGTGGGGTCACCGCAACGTGCAGGGTCTGGCCTTCGACGGCCGGCAGCGGCTGTTCGCGGCGGAGTTCGGGCAGGACACCTGGGACGAGGTGAACCACATCGTGCCGGGCGGCAACTACGGCTGGCCCGAGCAGGAGGGCAAGGGCGGCGGCCGGAAGTTCCGGGACCCGCTCGCCCAGTGGAGCACCGAGGACGCCTCCCCCAGCGGCCTGGCCCACGCCGAGGGTTCGCTGTGGCTGGCCGGGCTGCGCGGCGAGCGGTTGTGGCGGGTCCCGCTGGACGGCACCGAGGCGTCGGCGAAGCCGCAGTCCTTCCTGGAGGGGAAGTACGGGCGTCTGCGGACGGTGGTCGCGGCGGGCGGGGACCGGCTGTGGCTGGTCACCTCCAACACCGACACCCGGGGCGAACCGCGCGAGGGCGACGACCGCGTCCTGGAGCTCCGGGTCACCTGACGGCCCGCGGCACGGCGGGCGGGGGCGGCCGCGCGGGACGCGACGGCGCCCCGGGCCGAAAGGGCTCGGGGCGCCGTGCGTCACGGGTCGGTGGAAGGCGTCAGCCCTCGGTGACGCCGAGCTTCTCGAGGATGAGCTCCTTGACGCGGGCCGCGTCGGCCTGGCCCCGCGTGGCCTTCATGACCGCGCCGACCAGCGCGCCGGCCGCCGCCACCTTGCCGCCGCGGATCTTGTCCGCGACGCCCGGGTTGCCGGCGATCGCCTCGTCCACGGCCGCGCCGAGCGCGCCCTCGTCGGAGACGACCTTCAGGCCGCGCTTCTCCACGACCTCGTCCGGCGCGCCCTCGCCGGCCAGCACGCCCTCGATGACCTGACGGGCCAGCTTGTCGTTGAGCTCGCCCTTGGCGACCAGCTCGGACACCCGCGCCACCTGGGCGGGGGTGATCGGCAGCTGCTCGGGCGCGACACCCGACTCGTTGGCGCTGCGGGCCAGTTCGCCCATCCACCACTTGCGGGCGGAGGCCGCGTCGGCGCCGGCGTCGATCGTCTCGACGATCAGGTCCAGCGTGCCGGCGTTGAGGATGGCCTGCATGTCGGTGCCCGACACGCCCCACTCCTCGCGCAGCCGGTTGCGGCGGGCCAGCGGCATCTCCGGCAGCGAGGCGCGGATCTCCTCGACCCACTCGCGGGACGGGGCGACCGGGACCAGGTCCGGCTCCGGGAAGTAGCGGTAGTCCTCCGCCTCCTCCTTCACGCGGCCCGAGGTCGTCGACCCGGTGTCCTCGTGGAAGTGGCGGGTCTCCTGCACGATGGTGCCGCCCGAGGACAGCACCGCCGCGTGCCGCTGGATCTCGAAGCGGGCGGCGCGCTCCACCGAGCGCAGCGAGTTGACGTTCTTGGTCTCGCTGCGGGTGCCGAACTTCTCCCGGCCGTGCGGGCGCAGCGACAGGTTGACGTCGCAGCGCATCTGGCCCTTGTCCATGCGGGCCTCGGACACCCCGAGGGCACGGATGAGCTCGCGCAGCTCGCGCACGTACGCCCGCGCCACCTCGGGAGCGCGCTCACCGGCGCCCTCGATGGGCTTGGTGACGATCTCGATCAGCGGGATGCCGGCGCGGTTGTAGTCCAGCAGCGAGTGCGAGGCGCCGTGGATGCGGCCGGTGGCACCGCCGACGTGCGTCGACTTGCCGGTGTCCTCCTCCATGTGGGCGCGCTCGATCTCGACGCGGAAGGTCTCCCCGTCCTCCAGCTGCACGTCGAGGTAGCCGTCGAAGGCGATCGGCTCGTCGTACTGGGAGGTCTGGAAGTTCTTCGGCATGTCCGGATAGAAGTAGTTCTTCCGGGCGAAGCGGCACCACTCGGCGATCTCGCAGTTCAGCGCGAGACCGATCCTGATCGCGGACTCCACGCCGGTCGCGTTGACGACCGGGAGGGCGCCGGGCATGCCGAGGCAGATCGGACAGGTCTGGGTGTTCGGCTCCGCGCCCAGCGCGGTCGAACAGCCGCAGAACATCTTGGTGTTGGTGCCGAGTTCGACGTGGACCTCGAGGCCCATGACGGGGTCGTAGGACGCCAGCGCGTCCTCGTACGACACCAGGTCGGTCGTGGTGGTCACGGTGTAACTTCCCTCTCAGCCCAGCAGGACGTCGTCGTCGCCCAGCTGCTTCAGGTCGCGCAGCAGCAGGGCGATGCCGGTCACGATGGCGACGCCGGAGACGGCGGCGTCCAGGAGCCGCAGTGTGTCGCTCTCCTGACGGGCCCTGCGGATCTGCTTGACGACCGTCACGGCACCGAAGGCGGTGGTGGCGATGGACAGGTACGTCCCGTTGCGGGACTTCTTGAAGCCCTTGGCCTTCTTCAGCGAGTTCACAGCGACGGAGCCTCCTCGAGGAGCGGGTGCCCCCACTTTTCCACGAAGGCGGCCTCGACGGCCGCTCCGACCTTGTACAGCCTGTCGTCCTGCATCGCCGGGGCGATGATCTGCAGGCCGACCGGGAGGTTGTCCTCCGGGGCGAGGCCGCAGGGCAGCGACATGGCCGCGTTGCCCGCCAGGTTGGTGGGGATGGTGCACAGGTCGGCGAGGTACATCGCCATCGGGTTGTCGGCGCGCTCGCCGATCGGGAAGGCGGTGGTCGGCGTGGTCGGCGAGACGATCACGTCGACCTGCTCGAAGGCCTTCTCGAAGTCGCGCGTGATCAGCGTGCGGACCTTCTGCGCGCTGCCGTAGTAGGCGTCGTAGTAGCCCGAGCTGAGCGCGTAGGTGCCGAGCATGATGCGGCGCTTGACCTCGTCGCCGAAGCCGGCCTCGCGGGTGAGCGAGGTGACCGTCTCCGCGGAGTTGCCGCCGTCGTCGCCGACCCGCAGGCCGTAGCGCAGGCCGTCGAAGCGGGCCAGGTTGGACGAGCACTCGGAGGGCGCGATCAGGTAGTACGCGGAGAGCCCGAGGTCGAACGACGGGCAGTCCAGCTCGACGATCTCGGCGCCGAGCGACTTCAGCAGCTCGACCGACTCCTCGAACCGCTGCACCACGCCGGCCTGGTAGCCCTCGCCGCGGAACTGCTTGACCACGCCGACGCGCATGCCGGCGACCGAGCCGTTGCGGGCGGCCTCGACGACCGGCGGGACCGGGGCGTCGATGGAGGTGGAGTCCATCGGGTCGTGACCGGCGATCGCCTCGTGCAGCAGGGCCGCGTCGAGGACGGTGCGGGCGCAGGGGCCGCCCTGGTCGAGGGAGGACGAGAACGCCACCATGCCGTAGCGGGAGACCGCGCCGTAGGTCGGCTTGACGCCGACCGTGCCGGTGACGGCGGCCGGCTGGCGGATGGAGCCGCCGGTGTCGGTGCCGATGGCCAGCGGGGCCATGTACGCGGCCAGCGCGGCGGAGGAGCCGCCGCCGGAGCCGCCGGGGATCCGGGTCAGGTCCCAGGGGTTGCCGGTCGGGCCGTAGGCGCTGTTCTCGGTGGAGGAGCCCATGGCGAACTCGTCCATGTTGGTCTTGCCGAGGATGACGACGTCGGCCGCCTTCAGGCGCTTGACCAGGGTGGCGTCGTACGGCGGGATCCAGCCCTCGAGGATCTTGGAGCCGACCGTGGTCGGGATGCCCTCGGTGGTGAAGATGTCCTTCAGGGCGAGCGGGACGCCGGCCAGCGGGCCGAGCTTCTCGCCGCGCTCGCGCTTGGCGTCGACCTCGCGGGCCTGCGCGAGCGCGCCCTCGCGGTCGATGTGCAGGAAGGCGTGGACCTTCTCGTCCACGGCCTCGATGCGGGCCAGGTGGGCCTCGGTCACCTCGACGGCCGTGAGCTCGCCGGAGGCGATCTTCTCGGCGGTCTCGGCCGCGGTGAGCTTGATGATGTCGGTCATGACTACTGCTCCTCACCCAGGATCTGCGGCACCTTGAAACGCTGCTGCTCCTGGGCAGGGGCGCCGGAGAGCGCCTGCTCGGGGGTGAGCGAGGGACGGACCTCGTCCGCGCGCATGACGTTGGTCAGCGGGAGCGGGTGGGAGGTCGGGGGCACGTCTTGGTCGGCGACCTCGCTGACGCGGGCGACCGCGCCGATGATGTCGTCGAGCTGGCCTGCGAAGTGGTCGAGCTCTTCGGGCTTCAGCTCCAGACGCGCCAGCCGGGCGAGGTGGGCGACCTCCTCGCGCGTGATGCCAGGCATGCAGCGATCCTCTGGGGTGAGAGTTCTGTGGTGTGGACCCCAATCCTATGGCTCGCGGCCACGTGGGCACGCACCGGTTTCCCCCGGGGAGCCGTTTCCGCTCCGCCGCCCTCAGCCGCGTCCCGGGTCGAGGGCGGCCGGGGAGCGGCGGACGCCCCGGGCCTTGAGCCACGCGGTGGTCTCGTCGGGCGGCATCGCAGCGGAGACGAGCCAGCCCTGGACCGCGTCGCAGCCCAGGTCCCGCAGGCGTTCCCAGGTCTCGTCGTCCTCGACGCCCTCGGCGACGACCAGCAGGTCGAGCGAGTGGGCCAGGTCGATCGTGCAGCGCACGATCTCGGCGTCCTGGGAGTCCACCGCGAGCCTGGCCACGAAGGAACGGTCGATCTTCAGTTCGCTGACCGGGAGCCGGCGCAGGTGGACCAGGGAGGAGTAGCCGGTGCCGAAGTCGTCCAGCGACAGCTTGACGCCGTGGCCGCTGAGCGCCGCCAGGGTGTCCGCGGCCCGCTGCGGGTCCTCCAGCAGCACGTGCTCGGTGATCTCCAGCTGCAGGGAGCCCGTCGGGACGCCGTGCCGGGCCAGCCGCGCGGCCACGGACCCGGCGAATCCGGGGGTGTGGACGTCACGCGGTGAGACGTTGACGGCGACCGGGACCATCAGGCCCTGCGCCCGCCACCGGGCGACCTGGCCGAGGGCCGTCTCCAGCACGTACTCGGTGAGGTGCGGCATCAGTCCGGAGGACTCGGCGATGGCGATGAACTCGTCGGGCGGCACCTTCCCGCGGTCGGGGTGCACCCACCGCACCAGCGCCTCCAGTCCGGCGACCTGCCCGTCGAAGCGCACCTTGGGCTGGTAGTGGAGCTCGACCTCGCGGGCGTCGAGCGCCCTGCGCAGGTCGCCCAGCAGCCCGAGGCGGTCGGGGGTGTTGGAGTCCCGCTTGGACTCGTAGGCCTCCACCCCGGTCCGGTCCCGCTTGGCCTGGTACATGGCGACGTCGGCCCGGCGCAGCAGCCCTTCGGCGTCGGGCGCGTGGTCGGGGAAGAGCGCCACGCCGGCGCTCGCCTCCAGGACCAGGGTGAGGCCGTCCAGGTCGAGCGGGGAGCCCAGCTCGGCGACCAGGACGCGGGCGACCCGGGTGGCCGAGGTGGTGGAATCGGTGAGCGGCAGCAGGACGGCGAACTCGTCGCCGCCGAGCCGGGCGGCCTCGGCCCCGTCGGGCAGGGCGTGGCGCAGCCGGTCGGCCGTCTGCACCAGCAGGCGGTCGCCCGCCAGGTGGCCGAGCGTGTCGTTGACCGAGCGGAAGCGGTCGAGGTCGATGAGGACCAGGGCGGTCCGGGCGTCCATCCGTTCGGCGTCGTCCAGGGCGCTCCAGGTGCGCTCCAGCAGCCACTGACGGTTGGGCAGGCCGGTCAGCGGGTCGCGCAGCTGTTCCTCGGCGCGGGCCCGGGCCATCCACAGGGTGCGGTCCAGGGCGATCAGCGGGATGGCGAAGAGCGGCAGCAGCATCGGCTGCACGGAGGCCACCACGCACATCAGCGGGGCGATGCCGAACAGGGCGGCGGCGAGCAGCCCCTGCCGGGTGACGTCGGTGCGGGTGAGGACGGGGAGGCTGTCGCCGCAGGGGGCCCGGAGGTGCCAGAGCAGGACGCGGGTCACGGCCAGGTAGGCGACGGCCACCGCGGCGACCGCGGGCGCGACGGATCCGCTCCAGTACTGCGCCTGCCAGGGGGCCTCGACGGAGGGGAACTCGCCGAACAGGGCAAGCACCATGGCCCCCACGGCGATGCCGAGGATGTCGACGGCGCCGTACAGCAGGTTCTGGAGTCTGCTGCGTCTGCGGGCCATGCCGGAGAAGACGACCACGGTGAGGCTGACCAGGCCGGCCGGCACCCAGCCGTAGAGCAGCAGGACGGCGAGGGTGAGGGCGGCGCCGGCTCCGGTGCCGCCCCACCAGCGGGTCCGGCCGAGCAGCACCAGGTGACCGACGATCACGCCGGTGAGCAGGGCCAGCGACCAGCCGACCGCGCCGGGCGGGAAGAGGGCGTGCGGGCCGGAGAAGGCGCGGTAGAACCCGGCCCCGAGCACGAAGCCCGCGGCGGCGACGACCACCACGGGCAGGACGGGCCAGGCGGACAACTGCCGGTCGCCGTCCTCGCCGACGTCCCGGCGCACGGTGGACGCGGGGCGGACGAGGGGGACGGCCGCGAGGGTGGCGGGCCCGGCGCCCGTCCGCTGCCCGCCGAAGGGCGCGGGCGCGGGGACCGGGCGGGCCGCAGGGGGCGCGCCGGGCGGGTCGGGACGGCCCGCGGGGGTGGGGGCGAGCCGGGAGAACGACCGCCGCAGGGCGCCCGTCACGCGTGCGCGCAGCCCAGGGCCCGACGCGGCGTTCTCGGTCGGTTCCATACCCCGTCCCTCTCCCGGCCGGCGGCGCCACGCCGCACGGCCGGTGCGCGGCCTCGCGGCCGCGCGTGTCCGAACCCTCTGCTCCGCGGCGGTTCCCGCAGCGGTGGGCGTGCCCCGACGCCGGGGGGCGGTCGGTGCACCACCCCAACAGTAGGCGGCGGACGGCCTCCTGGGCACCGGTCACCCGCGGTTGCCCGCTTGCACCCGACCCGCCCGGAAGGCCCGTTCCACACCGGTTCGCACGGCCCGGCGCGCCCGGCCTCCGGCCGGCACGGCCTCGGCACACACGCTCTCCGGCCCGCACGGCCGCCGGTGCGCACCGCCGTCGGCCGCCGACCCGCACGGTCGCCGGCCGGCACGGTCGCCGGCCCCGCACGACTCTGTGCGAGGGCGGCGCCCCGGTGCCGCACCCGGGCCGCTACCCGGCGTCCTCGGCAGCCCCCTCGGCCGCCGCGGCCCCTTCGGCTCCCGCGGCCCCCTCGGCGGGGAGGGCCGCCTCTCGGGCGGCGTCCGGGCCCCGCTCCAGCAGCACCCCGAACCCGTCCTCGTCGAGCACCGGCACCTTCAGCTGCATCGCCTTGTCGTACTTGGACCCGGGGTTGTCGCCGACCACCACGAAGGAGGTCTTCTTCGACACCGAGCCGGTCACCTTGGCGCCCCGGCTCACCAGGGCCTCCTTGGCCCCGTCCCGGGTGTACCCGGCGAGCGTCCCGGTGACCACGACGGTCAGGCCTTCCAGCGGGCGCGGACCCTCGTCCTCACCGGTGGCCTCGTCCTCCGTGCGGACGCCGGCCGCGCGCCACTTGCGGAGGATCTCCTGGTGCCAGTCCTCGGCGAACCACTCCTTGAGCGAGGCGGCGATGATCGGCCCGACGCCCTCGGTGGCGGCCAGCTCGGCCTCCGTGGCCGCCTCGATGCGCTCCAGCGAGCGGAACTCGCGGGCCAGCGCCTCCGCGGCGACCGGGCCGACGTGACGGATGGAGAGGCTGGTGAGGACGCGGGCCAGCGGCCGCTCCTTGGCGGCGGCGATGTTCTCCAGCATGGCGAGGGCGTTCTTGCGCGGCTCGCCCTGCTGGTTCGCGAAGACCGTGGCGATCTTGTCCTCGCCGGTCTTCGGGTCCCGCTTGGGCAGGCCGCTGTCCTTGTCCAGGACGTACGCCTTGATGGGCAGCAACTGCTCGACCGTGAGGTCGAAGAGGTCGCCCTCGTCGCGCAGCGGCGGCTCGGAGGGCTCCAGCGGCTGGGTGAGCGCGGCGGCGGCGACGTAGCCGAAGTGCTCGATGTCGAGCGCCTTGCGGCCGCCCAGGTAGAACAGGCGCTCCCGCAACTGGGCCGGGCAGCTGCGGGCGTTGGGGCACCGCAGGTCGATGTCCCCCTCCTTCATGGGCCGCAGCGGCGTGCCGCACTCGGGGCATTCGGCGGGCATCACGAACTCCCGCTCGCTGCCGTCCCTGAGGTCGGCGACCGGGCCGAGGATCTCCGGGATGACGTCGCCGGCCTTGCGCAGCACCACCGTGTCGCCGATGAGGACGCCCTTGGCCTTGACGACCTCCTGGTTGTGCAGGGTGGCGAACTCGACCTCGGAGCCGGCCACGGTGACCGGTTCGACCTGCGCGTACGGCGTCACGCGGCCGGTGCGGCCGACGCCGACGCGGATGTTGACCAGCTTGGTGTTGACCTCCTCGGGCGCGTACTTCCAGGCGATCGCCCAGCGCGGCGCGCGCGAGGTGGAGCCGAGGCGGCCCTGCAGCGGGATCTCGTCGAGCTTGACGACCACACCGTCGATCTCGTGCTCCACGGAGTGGCGGTTCTCGCCGAAATAGGCGATGAACGCGCGCACGCCCTCGAGGTCGCCCACCACCTTGTTGTGCCGGGCCGTGGGCAGGCCCCAGGAGCGCAGCAGGTCGTAGGCCTCGGAGAGCCGGGACATCCCCGAGCCGCGGTAGCCCTCCAGGGCGCCGATGCCGTGCACCACCATGTGCAGCGGGCGGGTGGCGGTGATCTTGGGGTCCTTCTGGCGCAGCGAACCGGCCGCCGCGTTGCGCGGGTTGGCGAACGGCTTGTCGCCGGCCGCGACCAGGCGGGCGTTGAGCTCCGCGAACGCCTCCATCGGGAAGTAGACCTCGCCGCGGATCTCCACCAGGTCGGGCAGGTCGTCGCCGTGCAGCCGGTGGGGGATCTCGGCGATGGTGCGCACGTTGGGCGTGATGTCCTCGCCCGTGCGGCCGTCGCCGCGGGTGGCGGCGCGGGTGAGGCGGCCGTGCTCGTAGGTGAGGTTGACGGCGAGGCCGTCGACCTTGAGCTCGCAGAGGAAGTGGTGGGCGGAGGCGCCGATCTCCTTGGCCACGCGGTCGGCCCACGCGGCGAGTTCCTCGGGGTCGAAGGCGTTGTCCAGGGAGAGCATCCGCTCGCGGTGCCGGACCGCGGTGAACTCCGTCTCGTACGCCCCGGCGACCTTCTGGGTCGGCGAGTCGGGCGTGCGCAGCTCGGGGTACTCCTCCTCCAGCGCCTCGAGCGAGCGGAGCAGCTTGTCGAACTCCGCGTCGCTGACGACGGGCGCGTCCTTCACGTAGTAACGGAAGCGGTGCTCCTCGATCTGCTCGGCGAGCTGCGCGTGCCGGTCCCGGGCCTCGCTGGGCACCGCACTCTCCGGCGTGGCGCCCGCCACGCCGTCCGCCGTGTTCGCCTGCTGGTCGCCGGCCACTGTCGGTCCTCCCGTCACTCTGGGTTGTCCGCGAGCGATGTCGCCGCCCGGACACAATGCGCGAGCGCCTTGCGCGCGTACCCGGGGGTGGCCCCCGCGAGTCCGCACGCAGGCGTGATCGTGACCGCTTCCGGGAGCAGTCCCGGACGCAGCCCCAGCCTGCGCCAGAGCGTCCTGACACCCATGACGCTACCCGCAGGGTCCGACAACGGGGCGTCGGTTCCCGGCACGACTCCGGCGAACAGCCGCATGCCGTCCTCCACGGCCTCGCCGATCGTGTCGTCGTCACGCTCGGTGAGGAGGGAGAAGTCGAAGGACACCGCGGCGACGCCGGAGCGGCGCAGCAGGGCGAAGGGGACGTCGGGGGCGCAGGAGTGGACGACGACGGGCCCGTCGTGGACGCCGATCACCTCGCGCAGGGCGGCCTCCACCACCTGCCGGTCGACGGCGCGGTGGGTGCGGTAGCCGCTGGCGGTGCGCACCTGGCCGCGGAGCACGGCGGTGAGGGAGGGCTCGTCGAGCTGCAGCACGATCTCGGCGCCGGGCACGCGGCGGCGCAGTGCGGCGAGGTGGTCGCGCAGGCCCTCGGCGAGGGAGCCGGTCAGGTCCCGGGAGGCGCCCGGGTCGGAGAGGACGGCCTCGCCGTTCCTGAGCTCCAGCGCGGCGGCGAGCGTCCACGGCCCGACGGCCTGGACCTTCAACTGGCCCTGGTAGCCCTGGGTGTGCTCCTCGAGGGCATCGAGGTCCTGCCGCAGCCAGGCGTGGGCGCGGCGGGTGTCGCGGCCGGGGCGGTCACCGAGCCGCCAGCCGCTGGGCTCGACGCGGGCGTACATCTCGACCAGCAGGCCCGCGGTCCGGCCGATCATGTCGGCGCCCGGGCCGCGGGCGGGCAGTTCGGGGAGGAACGCGAACGTCTCGAAGGACCCGACGGCGGTCTTCGCGGCCTCCTGCGCGTCCTCGCCGGGGAGGGAGCCGACCCCGGTGGCGGCCCCGAAGGTGTACCTGCGCTTTTCGCTCACGTCGGAAGGGTACGGAAACGTGCGGGGCGGCGGTGCCAGGGGGCCACCGCGTCACCGGGCCCGCACGGCGGACGGAGCCGCGTCACTGCGGGCAATCGTTGCGCTGGGCGGCCCGGCCGCCCGCAGGGGTGAGGCGCGGCCCGCGCAGGCGGCGGAGGCACGGCACCGCCCGCGCAGGGGACCGGTCGGCAGGAGTTGCCGGACGGTGGGGTCAGCGGCCCGGGCGGACGGTGAGGTCGTTGACCTCGGCGTCGCGGGGCAGGTCGAGGGCCATGAGGATGGTGGTGGCCACCGACTCCGGGTCGATCCAGCGGGCCTCGTCGTACTCCTTGCCCTCCTGCTGGTGGACCTTGGCCTGCATGGGCGTGGCCGTCCGGCCGGGGTAGACGGAGGTGACCCGCACCCCGTTGCCGTGCTCCTCCTGGCGCAGCGAGTCGGCGAGCGCCTTCAGGCCGTGCTTGGAGGCGGCGTACGCGGACCAGTGCGCGTGGGCTGCGAGCCCGGCGCCGGAGTTGACGAAGACGACGTGCCCCTTGGCGACCCGCAGCTGCGGAAGGAAGTGCCGGGTCAGCTCGGCGGGGGCGATCAGGTTGACGTTCAGCTGGTGCCGCCACGCCTTGGGCGTGAGGTCGCCGACCGGCCCGAGGTCGACGACGCCGGCGATGTGCAGCAGCGAGTCGATCCGCTCGGGCAGGGTCTGGTGGGAGAAGGCCCAGGACAGCTTGTCCGGGTCGTTCAGGTCGCCGACCAGGGTGCGCGCCCCGGGGAAGCGGGTCGTGAGCTCCTTGGCCCGGCCGGCGTCGCGGGCATGCAGCACGAGCTCGTCGCCGCGCTCCAGGAGCCGGCGGGCGACGGCGGCGCCGATGCCGGAGCCGGCGCCGGTGATCACATGAGTTGCCATGTGCCCCATGCTCGCATCCGGCCTCCGTCAGAGGTGCCCGAGGCTCTCCTCCAGGTAGGCCATCGCGCCCAGCGGCTCCTCGGCGAAGAAGAGCATCTCGGTGAGCGGCCGGAACAGGAAGCCCTCGGCCTCCATCCGCAGGAACTGCTGGTGCAGCCCGTCGTAGAAGCCCGCGGTGTTGAGCAGCACGATCGGCATCTCGGTGTGCCCGTGCTTCTTCAGCTCCATGATCTCGGTGGCCTCGTCCAGCGTGCCGGTGCCGCCGACCATGATCACCACGGCGTCCGCGCGCTCCAGCATCAGCCGCTTGCGCTCGGCCAGGTCCTTGGCGACGACCATGGTGTCCAGGCCCGGTCGCGCCTTGGCCGCCAGGAAGTCGACGGAGACGCCGTACAGACCGCCGCCGGCCTCCTCCACGCCGTCCGCGACCACCTTCATCAGGCCGGAGTCGGAACCGCCCCACACCAGGGTGTGGCCGCCCCGTCCGATGAGCTCGGCGAACTCCCGGGCGGGCCGGGTGTACTTCTCGTCGAGGTCGGCGGCGGAGAGGAAGACGCAGATGTTCATGCCGTTCACCGTACTCGTTCGCCCCGGGACCACCCCCGGGCCCACCGCCGGGGACGCCAGCCGCGGCCCGCGGGGGCCGCTGGGGGGCCGCCCGTCGCGGTCACCGCGGGCCGGCCGGTCAGGCGCGGCGGCCCGCCCTGCGGTAGCCGTGCGCCGCGTACGCCCCGAAGAGCAGCAGCCAGGCGGCCAGCCCGGCCACCGTGACCAGGCCGGGGGCGTGACCGGCGACGGTGTCGTGGCCGAGCCGGGCGAAGAGGTACCCGGGGGTCCACTCGCCGACGGCGGCCAGGCCGGAGGGGAACTCGGTGAGGGGGAACCAGAGTCCGCCGATGAGGGCGAGCGCCAGGTTGCAGGTCACGTTGGTGACGTTGGCGGCCTGCTGGGAGAGCAGGTAGCCGTTGGCGATGCCGAGCATGGTGAACGGCAGCGATCCCAGCCACAGCAGCCCGGTCAGGGCGAGCCACTGCCACAGCGCCAGGTCCACCCCGTTGAGCAGGCGGGCGGTGAGCAGGACCGCCATCACCGCCGGAAGCACCATCAGCGACCCGGTCAGCGTCCGTCCGGCGACCACCTGGGCGGGGGTGAGGGGGGTGACGCGCAGCTGCCGCAGCCAGCCGTTGGCCTTGTCCTCGGCGACGGCCGACCCGGCGGTCAGGGCGGCGCCCAGCGCGCCGTAGGAGGCCATGCCGACCATGGCGAGGACGTCCCAGCCGCCGGCGGCCTGGTCCTGGTCGCCCACCGAGGTGAAGATGCTGTACATCAGCACCGGGGTGCCGATGCCGAAGATCACGAAGCCGAGGTCACGGAAGGTGCGCCTCAGCTCGAGACCGACGTAACGGGAGACGACCGCGGTACCGGCGCTCATCGGGTGAAACCTTTCTCTGCGGAGGCGGAGGCGGAGGCCGCGGGCACGGAGGCCGGGTTCCCGGACGTCCGGGCCGCCCCCGAGGCCTCCGACGCCTCCGACGTCAGGGTGAGGAAGGCCTCCTCGAGACCGGCCTGGGTGACCTCCAGGCCGCGCGGTGTCAGGAGCCCGACCAGACCGATGGTGGTCGCGTCCGGGTCGGTGGTCCGCAGCCGGACCCTGCCGTCCCGCACCTCGGCGGTCCGCACTCCGGGCAGCGCCGCGACGCCCTCGGGGAGCGTGCCGTCCACCGCGTCGAAGGCGACCACGCCGGTGCCGACGGTCCGCTTGATCTCGGCGCTGCCGCCGTCGGCGATCAGCCGGCCGCGGTCGATCATCACGATCCGGTCGGCGTTGCGGTCCGCCTCCTCCAGGTAGTGGGTGGAGAACAGCACCGTCTTGCCGCGGTCGGTAAGGGCGCGCATCGACCGCCAGAACTCCTGGCGCGCCTGCACGTCCAGCGCCGCGGTGGGCTCGTCCAGGACCAGAAGGTCCGGGTCGCCGGCCAGCGCGACGGCGAAGCAGACCCGCTGGATCTGGCCGCCGGACAGCTTCTCCACGCGGCGCTTGGCGAGGTGGGCGATCCCGGCGAGCTCCAGCACCTCGGCGACCGGCAGCGGCGCCGGGTAGGCGGAGCCCACGAAGCCGACCAGTTCCCCGACGGTGATCCGGGAGACGGGCTTGAAGTCCTGGAGCATCGCTCCGACCCGGCCGCCCTCCACCGCGTCACGCGGCGCTCCCCCGAAGAGTTCGACCGTCCCGGCCGTGGGCTCGTCGAGGCCAAGCATCAGGGCGATGGACGTCGACTTCCCGGCGCCGTTGCGGCCGAGCAGGGCGACCCGCTCCCCGGCCGTGAACTCCAGGTCCAGCGCGTCGACCGCCCGCACGGCGCCGTAGTCCTTGACGGCACCCCTGAACGCCACAACGGGCGCACCCGCCTGCTTGGTTGTCATGGGGCGCACCCTAGGGGTGATCACTGCGCACCGCCGGGGGATTCCGGAAAGCGGGGCCTCACCCAAGGAGTCGCTGGGGTACGGCCATCGAACCCTGGGCTTGTCCTGGGAGCAGCGGGCGCTGATCATCTCGGTGGGGCCCGGGCGCGGGCCCGGTCGTCCGGAAGGAGCCTCACCGCCATGTCGTCCCCCACCCATGTGACCGCCTCCCCCGCCACCGTCGCGGTGCTCGGCCCGGGCGGTGTCGGCGGGCTGCTCGCCGCCGTGCTGTCCCGCGCCGGTCACCGGGTGATCTGCCTGGCCCGCGAGGAGACGGCCTCGGTGCTGCGGGAGAGCGGTGTCACCGTGCGCAGCGGGGCGTTCGGCGAGTTCACCGCCGTGGTGGAGGCGGACACCGAGCTGCGCGAGCCGGTGGACCTTCTCCTCGTCGCCGTCAAGCAGACCTCGCTGGACGCCGCGCTGGAGCGGGTGCCGGCCGGGGTGATGGGCCCGGACACGGTGGTGGTGCCGCTGCTGAACGGCGTGGAGCACGTCGAGTCGCTGCGCGGACGCTACGGTGCCGCTCGGGTGGCCGCGGGGGTGATCCGGGTCGAGGCGACGCGGGTCGCGCCGGGCGTGGTGGAGCACGGCAGCCCGTTCTGCGACATCGACCTGGCCGGGCTGCCCGAGCCGGTGCTCGGCCGGGTCGCGGAGCTGCTGCGTCCGGCGGGAGTGGGGGTGCGGATCGCCTCGTCGGAGGCTTCGGCGCTCTGGGCCAAGCTGGCCTTCCTCGCGCCCTTCGCGCTGCTGACCACCCGCCACCTGACCGACGCGGAGGGCGTGCGCACCGCGCACCGGGAGGACCTGGTCGCGCTGACGGAGGAGATCAGCGCGGTGGCGACCGCCTGCGGCGCGTCCCTGGACCCGGCGAAGGGCCTGGCCATGTACGACAACTGCCCGCCGGGGATGCGGTCGTCCATGCGCCGGGACGCCGAGGCGGGCAGGGCCCTGGAGCTCGACGCCATCGGCGGCGCCGTCCTGCGCGCAGCCGAGCGCGAGGGCGTCGCGGTGCCGGTGACGGCGCGGCTGGTGGCCGAGGTCGGGCAGCGGTACGGAGGCTCCGGAGCCTGACCCGCCACCTGGACCGCCGGTGACCTGTGTGGCCAACCGCACAGGTCCGAGGGACAGTTGGGAGGTCTAGCATCGCCCTGCGGGGGCCGGCGAGCGACCGTGCCCCGCTGAGTGGGGGACGACGTGCGCTATTCCGACGGACCTGCGACCGAGCGCGAGATCCGCATCGCGGCTGAACCGGCCCGGGTGTGGGCCGTGGTGACCGACATCGAGGAGATGTCCAAGGGCAGCCCGGAGCTGAAGCGCACCGAATGGCTGGACGGGGCGAGCGGCCCGGCCGTCGGCGCGCGGTACATCGGCCACAACGAGCACCCGATCGCCGGCAAGGGCCGGACGCTGGCCCACATCACGGAGTTCGAACCCGGACGGCGGCTCACCTGGGCCGTCCTGGACGTCGACGGCCGCTTCGGCGACCCGGCGGAGGCGCTCGACAAGCGCATGGCCACCTGGTCGTTCAGCCTCACCCCGGTCGACGGCGGCACCCTGCTCCGGCAGTCGACGGTGCTCGGGCCCGGCCCTTCGGGACTCACCCGGGTGATCGCCAAGATGCCGGACAAGGAGGAGTACGTGGTCGACTACCGCCTCCGCGAGCTGGGCGAGGGCATGGAGGCGACGCTGGCGGCGGTCAAGGAGACGGCCGAGAAGGCGGAGTGAGCCGCCCGCGGCCGGGAGGGCCTCCCCTTACCCCGCCGCCGGCTTCGGCCACGGGTCAAGCCGCACGTTCCGGGTACGCGGCCGGGCCGGGCCGCGCCAGGCCCTCCTGGCCCTCTTGGCTCACCCCACGCGGGCGACCAGCGCGTAGCGGACGTCGTCGACCTCGCGCCCCCACAGGTCGGGGTCGGCCGCCAGGTCCTCGGTCTCGATCTCCGAGGCGTACGGGGCCACCGCCTCCCGCAGGGTCTTTGGCCCGACCCCGCCGCTCCACGGCAGCGCCTGCGCGCCGTCGACGTACGGTGCGGGGCCGGCGGACTGCCGCCAGCGTCCCTCGACCAGCAGCAGCGTGCCGCCGGGGCGGAGCAGGGCCGCCCAGTGGCGCAGGGCGGCCCCGGGCTCGGGCAGGGTCCACATCAGGTGCCGCACGACGACCAGGTCGAACCGTTCCTCCCCCACCGGCGGCGCCGCCGCGTCCCCGACGAGGAAGGTCCCCGCGAGCCCGGCGGCGGCCAGTTTGGCGCGGGCGGCCTCGACCATCGCGGGAGCGAGGTCCACACCGGTCACCCGGTGCCCGGCCCCGGCGAGCAGCAGGGAGAGCGATCCGGTGCCGCACCCGAGGTCCAGCACGTCCACGGGCAGCGGCGGCGCCCACCGGCGCAGCAGCCGGTCCCAGGCGGCGCGGGTCCTCTCCTCGCGGAGCCCGTGGTCGGGCTCCGCGTCGAACTCGCGGGCGGCGGCGTTCCAGTAGGCGGCGATCGCGGAGGCGTAGGTCATCCGGCCATGGTGGCAGTGGGGTCCGACACCGCCCCGGGCGATGCCCGCACCCTCATGGCTGGTCGCGCCGGACGGAGCCGACGAGCAGGGCGCCCGCCGACCACATGCACAGGCACATCCCGAGCACCACCCACCCTCCGGCGTTCCCGGAGGCGACGAGGAACACCCCGAGGGCGACGCCCGCCACCGTGAACAGCGTGGCGAGGAGCATGTACCTCTTCACCGTGGCCCGCTGTTCCATCGTCCAGCTCAAGCGAGGCATGAGGGCACCTTCCAGCTGCGGGCTGTTCCCCTGACGCGGGGGTCGTCGGAGCCACGGGTGCCCGGCATCCCCCGGAACAGTCGGACCAACTCCCGTCGCTGCGGGGCCCGTTCGTCCCCGGGGGCGCCCGAGGCGTCAGGTCGTGGCGGCCGGCTCCGTCGCCCGGACGGTGGAGGCGATGGTCGCCGAGCCGACGACCCGGGTGCCGTCGTAGAGGACCACGGCCTGGCCGGGGGCGACGCCGCGGACGGGTTCGGCGAAGGTGACGTGCAGGGTGCCGTCGACCAGCTCGGCGGTGACCGGGGTCTCGTCGCCGTGGGCGCGGAGCTGCGCGGTGTACGCGCCGGGCCCTGCGGGCGCGGTGCCGCACCAGCGGGGCTTGATCGCGGTCAGCGCGGTGACGTCGAGGGCGGCGGCGGGGCCGACGGTGACCGTGTTGTTCACCGGGGAGATGTCCAGGACGTAGCGCGGCTTGCCGTCGGGGGCGGGCGTGCCGATGCGCAGGCCCTTGCGCTGGCCGATGGTGAAGCCGTAGGCGCCCTCGTGGGTGCCCACCTTGGCGCCGGACTCGTCGACGATGTCGCCCTCGGCCTTGCCGAGGCGCTTGGCGAGGAAGCCCTGGGTGTCGCCGTCGGCGATGAAGCAGATGTCGTGCGAGTCGGGCTTCTTCGCGACCGCGAGGCCGCGACGGGCGGCCTCGGCGCGGATCTCGTCCTTGGTGGTGACGGTGTCGCCGAGCGGGAAGAGGGCGTGCGCGAGCTGCCGGTCGTCGAGGACGCCGAGCACGTAGGACTGGTCCTTGGCCATGTCCGAGGCGCGGTGCAGCTCGCGGGAGCCGTCCTCGCGGACGATCACCTTGGCGTAGTGGCCCGTGCAGACGGCGTCGAAGCCGAGGGCGAGCGCCTTGTCGAGGAGCGCGGCGAACTTGATCTTCTCGTTGCAGCGCAGGCAGGGGTTGGGGGTGCGGCCCGCCTCGTACTCGGCGACGAAGTCGTCGACCACGTCCTCCTTGAAGCGGTCCGCGAGGTCCCACACGTAGAAGGGGATGCCGATGACGTCCGCGGCGCGGCGGGCGTCACGGGAGTCCTCGACGGTGCAGCAGCCACGGGCTCCGGTGCGGAAGGACTGCGGGTTGGCGGAGAGCGCGAGGTGCACTCCGGTCACCTCGTGTCCCGCCTCGGCGGCACGGGCGGCGGCGACGGCGGAGTCGACACCGCCGGACATGGCGGCGAGGACGCGGAGGGGGCGCTGCGGGGAATCGGTCATAACCCCTCCAGGGTACGGGGCGTCCGGGAACCGCCGCCCCCGGATATGCGTTGTGCGATACGTGAACGCCACCACCGGCTCCGGCAAGGGCAAGGACGGGGACCGTCGCGTCAGGCGCCGGACCCTGCTGATCGGCGGCCTCGCCACGGCCGCCGGCGCCGGCCTGCTCGCGCGCGAGGACCTCAGCCGCGCGTGGTGGCGGGTCCCGGGCGTCGAGAAGCCCCGGGTCGAGGGCGCGGTGGACTTCCCGGGCGCCCGGTGGACGGCCGCCTCGCAGGCCAACTACCGCCGGGCCGACCGGCCCGACGACTACCCGGTGGAGCTGGTCGTCGTCCACATCACGCAGTGCGACTACCGCACGGCGGTGAAGGTCTTCAAGGACCCCGGCCACCAGGCGGCGGCGCACTACATCGTCGACCGGGACGGCCGTGTCACGCAGATGATCCGCGAGCTGGACGTGGCGTACCACGCGGGCAACCGGGACTACAACGAGCGCAGCGTCGGCATCGAGCACGTCGGCTTCGTGGACCGTCCGCAGGACTTCACCGCGGCCATGTACGAGGGTTCGGCGCGCCTGACGGCCGGGATATGCGAGCGCCACGGCATACCGGTGGACCGCGAGCACGTGATCGGCCACCATGAGGTGCCGGGCGCCGACCATACGGATCCCGGGCCCCACTGGGACTGGGACCGTTACATGAAGCTGGTGCGCGAGGCTCTGCAGAACCAGGCCTGACACCTGACCGCGTCCCGGGCCGGGTCCCGGGGCGGGCGGTCCGGGGGTCCGGGGGGTGGGTTCAGCTGAGGCCGGCGGCGCGGGCGCGCTCCACGGCGGGGCCGATCGCCTTGGCGACGGCTTCGACGTCGGTGGGCGTCGAGGTGTGGCCGAGGGAGAACCGCAGGGTGCCGCGGGCCAGGTCCGGATCGACCCCGGTGGCCAGCAGGACGTGGCTGGGCTGGGCGACGCCGGCCGTGCAGGCGGAGCCGGTGGAGCACTCGATGCCCTGGGCGTCCAGCAGGAGCAGCAGGGAGTCGCCCTCGCAGCCGGGGAAGGTGAAGTGCGCGTTGGCGGGGAGCCGGCCGGCCCGGTCGGGGTCGCCGCCGAGGATGGCGTCGGGCACGGCGGAGCGGACGGCGTCCACCAGCTCGTCCCGCAGGGCGCCGATCCGCTCGGCGAACAGCGGCTGGTGCTCGGCGGCGTGCGCCCCGGCGACCGCGAAGGCGGCCACGGCGGGGACGTCGAGGGTGCCGGAGCGGACGTGGCGTTCCTGGCCACCGCCGTGCAGCACGGGCACGGGAGTGTGCTCGCGGCGCAGCAGCAGGGCGCCGATGCCGTAGGGGCCGCCGATCTTGTGGCCCGAGACGGTGGCGGCGGCGAGACCGGACTCCTCGAAGGAGAGCGGCACCTGGCCGAAGGCCTGCACCGCGTCGGCGTGCAGCGGGACGCCGAACTCGGCCGCGGCGTCGGCGAGCTCCCGGACCGGCATCAGGGTGCCGATCTCGTTGTTGGCCCACATCACGGTGGCGAGGGCGACGTCGTCGGGGTTGCGGGCGATCGCCGCGCGCAGGGCGTCGGCGTGGACCCGGCCGTGGGCGTCGACGGGGAGGTACTCGACGGTGGCGCCCTCGTGCTCGGCGAGCCAGTGCACGGCGTCCAGGACGGCGTGGTGCTCGACGGGGCTGGCCAGGACGCGGGTGCGGGCGGGGTCGGCGTCGCGGCGGGACCAGTACAGGCCCTTCACGGCGAGGTTGTCGGCCTCGGTGCCGCCGGAGGTGAACACGACCTCGCTGGGGCGCGCGCCGAGGGCTTCCGCGAGGGTCTCGCGGGCCTCCTCGACGGTGCGGCGCGCGCGGCGGCCGGCCGCGTGGAGGGAGGACGCGTTGCCGGTGACGGCCAGCTGGGCGGTCAGCGCGGCGGCCGCCTCCGGCAGCATCGGGGTCGTCGCCGCGTGGTCGAGGTATGCCATGGTGCCTCGATTCTACGGGGCGGCGTCCCGTGGCCCCGTGGGCGGCAAGGGTCCCGCCCCGGGGCACGGTGCCGGGCGCGCCCCGGGGCGGAGGTCCGGTGGTCGCCGCGCACACCGTTGCGTGGCCACCCGCGGGAACGGAAGGGGCGTGGACCACCCCGGGGCCGCCCCAGGGCCACCCCGGGGCCACCCCGGAACGGAAGGGCCGGGGACCGGCCCCCGGCCCACCCGCAGGGCCGGAAGGGCCCGGCGGACTCCCGGATCAGGCCAGGCGGGCCCGGGCGAGCTGGCGGGACTGGGCGACGAGGCGGCCGGCGGTGTCCCAGACCTCGGCGTCCTCCTCCAGGAAGCCGCCCGCGAGGTTGCGCGTGGTGATGGAGACCCGCAGCGGCCCGGGGGCCGGGCGGCACCGGATGTGGGCGGTGAGCTCCACGGTCGGCACCCACCCCGTGAGCCCCAGGTCGAAGGCGGTCGGGGGCAGCGCGTCCACGGTCAGCAGGAGCGAGAACGGGTCGGCGTCCCGCCCGTCGGCGAGGCCGAAGTACCCGCGCACCTCACCCTTGCCGGAGGGCGCGCCCAGCGCCCAGCCCAGCGTGGCGGGGTCCAGCTTCATGAAGAGGCGGTCGGTGATGGCGGACGCGCCCGGCAGCGGCTCCGGCGAGTCGTCCGGTCCGAAGCACTGCTCCAGGGGCGGGAAGGCCGGCGGCACGGCGCTGGTGCGGACGTCGTCGGGCAGTGCGTCCAGGTCGCCGTAGGAGGCGATGACCCGGATGCGCTCGACCTCGTTGCCGTCCGCGTCCTGCTGGTAGATCGAGGCCTGGCCGGTGGAGAGGGTGCGGCCGGTGCGGACCACCTCGGTGCGCACGACGGCCGGTCCCGGCGTGGAGGCCGTCAGGTAGTGCGCGGTGATGGAGAACGGGTCGTCGTGCGGGAGCGCGTCGGAGAGGGCGCGGGCCGCCACGGCCAGCAGGAAGCCGCCGTTGACCGCGTTGAAGATCGTCCAGCCGGCGGAGAGATCGATGTCGTACACGCCGGGCTCCCGGCGGGTGACCGTGCTGTCCCGGTCGAACTCGCTGTCACCGATCGTGGCCCGGGTCGCCTGGGCGGAGGCTGCATCTGACATGGGAGAACGATAACCTGCACGTTACTAAGCGGTAGCTTTTCCAGCGTCGACAGTGACCCACATCACCGCCACCGCGCCACTCGTCACACCGCGACCTCCTCCGGCTGGACCTCCTTGACCGTCGACCGGCGGTGCCAGGCGCGCGGGGCCCGCCAGTGGTACCGCATGGCGAGCAGTCGCAGCACGAACGCGACCATGACGGCCAGTCCCATGGTGGCGGGGGTGAGCGCGTCCAGCTTGATGCAGACCGCCGCCATCGCCGAGCCGACGACGGCCGGCACCGCGTACAGGTCGCGGTCCCAGCGCAGCAGTGAGGGCACCTCGTTGGCGAGCATGTCCCTCAGCACGCCGCCGCCTACGGCGGTCGCCATGCCCAGCGTGGCGGAGGCCGTGAGCCCCAGGCCGTACTCGTACGCCTTGAGGGTGCCGGCCACGCAGAACAGGCCCAGGCCCGCCGCGTCGAAGACGTTCACCGCGATCTGGATCCGCTCCACCTGGGGGTGGAGGAAGAAGACCAGGGCGGTGGCCGCCAGGGGCGTGAGGAAGAAGCCCAGGTCGGTGAAGGCGACCGGCGGCACGGCGCCGATCACCACGTCACGGATGAGCCCTCCGCCGAGCGCGGTGACCTCGGCGAGCACGGCCATGCCGAAGACGTCGAAGTTCTTGCGCACGGCGAGCAGCGCGCCGGACATGGCGAAGACGAAGATGCCGACCAGTTCGAGCGTGTGCTGGACGCCCGGGCTGAACAGTTGCGGGTACACCTCGACATTGTGCCGGGTGTCCGCCATTGACCTTGCATTGAAAGGTCCAGCATGCGAGATGCCTGGAGTTCAATGCGTCACGTCCTCGACGGCAAGGACCCCCGGAAGGAGCGTGACAGGGCGCTCGCACGCGAAGGGGGCGGCGTCGGATGGACGCCGCCCCCTCGCGGTACCGGCCGGAGCGCCGGCCGAGGTCACTTCGCGGTGACGACCCCCGCGTCCGGCGCGGAGCCGGGCTCGTCATCCGTCACCGGAGCCGCTTCCGGCTCCTCGGGCCGCGCGGCCGCGACCACCTCGCCGCCGGTCCGCTCCAGCTCGCCCGCGGCGATCTCCGAGGCGAAGTGGCAGGCCACCCGGTGGCCGTCGCCCATGTCCAGCAGCTCGGGACGCTCGGTCGCGCACCGCTCCCGCGCCCAGGGGCACCGGGTGTGGAAGCGGCAGCCGGAGGGTGGGTCGGCCGGGGAGGGGAGGTCGCCGGTGAGCAGGATGCGCTCCCGCTTCTCCTCGACCTCCGGGTCCGGCACCGGCACCGCCGACATCAGCGCCTTGGTGTACGGGTGGCGCGGCTCGGCGTAGAGCGCGTCGCTCGACGCCTCCTCGACCAGCGCGCCCAGGTACATCACGCCGACCACGTCGGAGATGTGCCGGACCACCGCGAGGTCGTGGGCGATGACCAGGTAGGTCAGGCCCAGCTCCTCCTGCAGGTCCTCCAGGAGGTTGATCACCTGCGCCTGGATGGACACGTCCAGCGCGGACACCGGCTCGTCGCAGATGATCACGTCCGGCTCGAGGACCAGCGCGCGGGCGATGCCGATGCGCTGGCGCTGGCCGCCGGAGAACTCGTGCGGGTAGCGGGAGAGCGCGTCGGCGGGCAGGCCGACCTTGGCCAGGATGGCCTTGATCTTCTCCCGCCGCTCCTCGCGGTTCGCCCCGATGCCGTGGGCGGCCATGCCCTCGGAGAGGATCGACTCGATGTTCTGCCGCGGGTTGAGGGAGCCCAGCGGGTCCTGGAAGACCATCTGGAGCCGGCTGCGGAAGCGGCGCATCTCCTCGGGCGGCAGCTTGGCCAGGTCGGTGCCGTCGAGCACGACCTCGCCCTCGGTGATGTCGACCAGCCGCAGCACGGCCCGGCCCAGGGTGGTCTTGCCGCAGCCCGACTCACCGACCAGGCCGTAGGTCTGCCCGGCCTCCACCTTGAGGGACACCCCGTCCACGGCGTGCACGTGGCCCACCACGCGGTCGAAGATCACGCCCTTCTTGACGGGGAAGTGGACCTTCACTCCGTCGAGTTCGAGCAGGCTCATGCGGGGACCTCCTCGGTCCGGAGATCGTCGGTTTCGCCGTTGCCGTGGAGCACCGGGTGCACGCACCGCACCTGGTGGCCGGCGGCACGGGGCTCGCGCAGGCCGGGGGCGCCGCCCAGGCAGTCCAGCTCGTAGCGGTCGCAGCGCGGGGCGAAGGCGCAGCCGTCGGCCCAGGCGATCCGGTCGTTGATGGAGCCGCGGACCGGGGTCAGCGGCTCGCCGCGGGGGGCGTCCAGGCGCGGGATGGAGCCGAGCAGCCCGTTGGCGTACGGGTGCGAGGGGTGGGCGAACAGCTCACGGCGGGCCGCGGACTCGACGACCCGGCCCGCGTAGAGCACGTTGACCTGGTCGCACAGGCCGGCGACCACGCCCAGGTCGTGGGTGATCATCAGCAGGGCGGTGCCCTCCTGGTCGACCAGTTCCTTGAGCAGTTCCAGGATCTGCGCCTGGATCGTCACGTCGAGCGCGGTGGTCGGCTCGTCGGCGATCAGCAGCTCGGGGGCGCAGGCGACGGCCATGGCGATCATGGCGCGCTGCCGCATACCGCCGGACAGCTGGTGCGGGAACTCCTTGAGCCGCCGCCTCGGGTCGGGGATGCCGACCCGGTCCAGCAGCTCGGCGGCGCGCTTGCGGGCCGCCTCCCCCTTGAGGCCGCGGTGGCGCTCCAGGATCTCGGTGACCTGCACGCCGATCGGGATCACCGGGTTCAGCGAGGACAGCGGGTCCTGGAAGATCATCGCCATCTTGCGGCCGCGCAGGTCGCGCAGCTTGCTCCGGCTCATGGTGAGGAGGTTCTGAGGCTTGCCGGCCTCGCCCTCGAGGTCGGCGCGGCCGCCCAGCTCGACGCCCTTGGAGGGCAGCAGGCCCATCAGGGCGAGCGAGGTGACCGACTTGCCGCAGCCGGACTCGCCCACCAGACCCACGACCTGGCCCTGGTCGACCTGGAAGGAGACGCCGTCGACCGCGCGGTTCGTCCTGCGGCCGTGCGCTCCGGTGAACGTGACCGTCAGTTCGTCGACTGAGAGAAGTGGCATGGTGGTTCAGCCTCGCAGCTTCGGGTCGAGGGCTTCCCGCATGGCCTCACCCAGCAGGGTGAAGCCGAGGGCCGTGATGATGATGCCGACCGCCGGGAAGACGGCCATCAGGGGCGCGTTGTCGAAGAAGCGCTGCGCCGTCGAGAGCATCACGCCCCACTCGGGGACCGCCGGGTCGGGGTTGCCGAGACCCAGGTAGGACAGGGCGGCCGCCTCGATGATCGCGGTGGCCAGGGTGAGCGTGCACTGCACGATCACCGGGCTGAGCGAGTTCGGGACGATCTGGGTGAGCACGATCCGCCGCTTGCGGATGCCGAGGGCGCGGGCCGCCAGCACGTAGTCGGCACCGCCCTGCGCGAGCATCGAACCGCGCAGCAGGCGGGCGAAGATCGGCACCTGGACGACGCCGACGGCGATCATCACCGTGGTCAGGGACTGGCCCATCACGGCGGCGACGGACACGGCGAGCAGCAGCGAGGGCAGCGCCAGCATCATGTCGATGAAGCGCATGACCACCGAGTCGACCCGGCGGCCGGCGTCGCCGCCCAGGGTGGCGGCCGCGCCGGAGATCCCGCCGATCAGGGCGCCGACGATCAGGCCGATCAGCGTGGAGATCACGCCGACGAGCAGGGTCTGCCGCGCGCCGACCAGGAAGCGGGAGAACAGGTCGCGGCCGAGGTGGTCGAGACCGAACCAGTTCTCGGCGCGGGGGTTCACGAACTTGCCCTGGTTGGCGAAGACCTCGTCGCGCCAGGTTTGCGCGGTGGGCGAGAAGGGTGCGATCCACGGGCCGATCACGGCGACGATCAGGAAGAGCAGGATGATCGCGCCGCCGATGAGCGCCATCTTGCTGCTCCGCAGCCGGCGCGCGGCCTCCTTCCAGAGGCTGGCGCCGCTGGTGGACTCCTGCCCCGCGGTGAGCTCCGCGAGCCGCTGGATCTTCTCGGTCTTGGTCATACTCACGGTCAGTGCACCCGCACTCTCGGATCGATGAGGCTGTACGCGAGGTCCACCAGCAGGTTGATCAGGACGTACGTCATCGCGATGAACATGATGAAGCCGACCAGGACGGGGTAGTCACGGCCGTCGATGGCGGTGCGGATGAACTGGCCGATGCCGTTGAAGGAGAAGACCGACTCGGTGAGCACGGCACCCGAGAGCAGGGAGCCGGTGAGCAGGCCGACGGCGGTGATCACCGGCAGCAGCGCGTTGCGCAGCACGTGCCGGCCGCGGACCACCTTGGGGTGCAGGCCCTTGGACTCGGCGGTGCGCACGTAGTCCTCGCCGAGCACCTCCAGGACGCTGGCCCGGGTCATGCGCACGATCACGGCGAGCGGGATGGAGGCCAGCGCCACCGCGGGCAGCACCAGGTGCATGATCGCGTCCCAGGTGGCGTCGAACTCCCCGGTGAGGAGGCCGTCGAGGGTGGCGAAGCCGGTCACCTCGGTGGCGTTGAGCCCGGTGGACAGACGGCCGTAGCTGGGGAACCAGCCCAGGTGGACGGCGAAGACCTGCTTGAGCAGCAGGGCGAGGAAGAAGACCGGGATGCAGATGCCGATCAGCGAACCGGAGACCGCGCTGACGTCCAGCCAGCCGCCGCGGCGCTTGGCGGCGAGGTAGCCGAGCGGGACGCCGACCACGACCGCGATCAGCATGGCCAGCAGCGACAGTTCGACGGTGGCCGGGAAGCGGAGGGTGAACTCGTCCCAGACCGGCTGCCCGGTCTGCACCGAGGTGCCCAGGTCCAGCTCCACGATGCGCTTGAGGAAGCGCCAGTACTGGACGTAGAGCGGCTGGTCGAGACCCAGCAGCCGGTTGATCCTCGCGACCTCGGCGTCGGTCGCGCGCTCGCCCAGGATCGCTGAGGCGGGGCCGCCGGGAAGCCGGTTGAGCCAGACGAAGAGCAGGACCGACAGGCCCAGCAGCGTGGGTATGAGCTGGAGCAGTCTTCGTGCGACGAGACGCAGCACCGCGCATGCCCCTTTCTGACGTACGTGTTGCCTGATGGACGCGTCCGCCCGGCCGCCTTGGGTGCGGCGGCCGGGCGGAGCGGGGATGCGGTGCCTGGGGACCGCTGCTTACTTGAAGGAGACCTCGGCGAAGTTCTCCTGCGTCAGCGGCGACACCTTCGGCGGGTTGACGTTCTTGCCGAACGCGATGGCCGGGGGCGAGGAGGAGACCGGGAGACCCGGCAGGTACTCCATGATCGCCTCGTTGGCCTTCTTGTAGGCCTCGGTGCGCTCGTCGCCGGTCAGCGTGGAGCCGGCGGTGACGGCCTCGAAGAGCTTCTTGTTCTTGAAGCCCCACTGCTTGTCGTACTCGGCGAACCAGGTGCCGATGAAGTTGAAGCCGTCGTTGAAGTCACCGGTCCAGCCGAGCATGTGCAGCGCGCAGGAGCCCGCCTCGGTGGCGTCCAGGTAGTCCGGGGCCCACTTCATCGGCTTCGGGGTGACGGTGATGCCGGCCTTCTCGAGGTCGGCCTTCATCAGCTCGAACAGGTCCTGCGGGGCAGGCATGTACGGGCGGGTGACCTCGGTCGGGTAGCAGAACTCGATCTTGAGCTTCTCCTCCCCGGCCTTCTTCAGCAGGTCCTTGGCCTTCGCGGTGTCGAACGGGTACTGCTTGACCTTGTCCGAGTAGCCCGCGATGGTGTCCGGCATGAACTGCGTGGCGACCTTGCCGCCCTCGGGCAGCTGGGTGGCGACCAGGTTCTCGCGGTCGACGGCGTGCGCGATCGCCTGGCGGACCTCCTTCTTCTTCAGGGCCGGGTCGGCCCCCTGGGACATGCCCACGTAGAAGAGGTTGAAGACGCCACGGGTCGGGACCTGGAAGCCCTCCTTCTCCAGGGTCTTCACGTCCGCCGGCGCGACCAGGTCGTAGCCGTCGATGTCACCGGCCTGGAGCGCCTGGCGGCGGCCCTCCTCGGTGTCGAGGGTGCGGATGACGATGTTCTTGACCTTGGCCTTGTCGCCCCAGTAGTCGTCGAAACGCTCGAGGGTGACTTCCTTGTTGCCCTTGTTCCAGCCCTTGATCTTGTAGGGGCCGGTACCGGCGACCGTGCCGGCCTCCTGGCTGTACTTGGGGTACGTGATCGCGTCGCCCTTGGCGGTCGCGTCCTGCTTCTCGTACTCCTTGATCGCCTTGGGCGAGTGGATCGCCAGGGCGTTCAGCGAAAAGCCGCCGGGGAGGTTGGCGGAGGGCTTCTTGACCTCGATGACGGCGGTGTTCTCGTCCTTCGCGGTGCAGGACTTGTAGTTGGCCTCGGGGGCCTCCTTGTCCTCGTTCTTGGCGAAGCCGCCCATGACGGTCTGCCAGTAGTAGGACACCGCGCTGGACTGGTAGGTGCCGGTCCAGTTGAACCAGTGGTCGTAGTTGGCGCACACCGCGGCGGCGTTGAACGCCTCGCCGTCGTGGAACTTCACGCCCTTGCGGAGGTTGAAGGTCCAGACGGTGCCCTCGGGGTTGCTCTCCCAGGTCTCGGCCAGGCCGCCCACCAGCTTGCTGCCGCCGGACTCGTGCTCCAGGAGGGCCTCGAAGGCCTGGCGGGTCACACGGAACGTCTCGCCGTCGCTGGCGAGCGCCGGGTCGAGCGAGCTCGGGTCGCCCGGGGCGCCGAAGACGAAGGTGTCCTTGGCGCCGTCGCCGGAGCCTTCCTTGTCGCGCTCGCTGGTGCACGCCGACGCGATCATGCCGACCGCCAAGGCGGCCGTTATCGCCCGAGCGACGCGGGATCTGACTATGCGCATACGGGGCCACTCCGGGGTTCACTGGTGGGTGCCTGCTGTCCGATCGAACACTACTCAGCGCTCTACGCGAGGAGAACAGTCCGCATAGTGGTGATACCTACCTGAGATCTGAACAGCTGACGAACCAGGCAAATCACCTGCGGCGCGGGCCTGTTCGGGGTCCGCGTTACATGCGGGAAACCTCCGGCACGCCGCCCGCGAGCTGCACGAACGTCCCAGATCCCCGTCCGCGCGCCCAAGTTGGCGGTGCCAGGTGGCCACGGATCCCGGAAGTCACGGTTCCGCGGCCGAACACCCGGTTGTCTCACGGCGCGACCGGCACCGGGACATCCCGCCGCACGGCGGAGGCCACCGGGCGGCGAAGGTGAAGGGCGGGCGAGGACGACGGCGAAGGGCAGCGCGCGGCCGGGGTCGGTGCACCGACGGGCACCGCACGGTCGGAGTCGGTGCACGACCGGGGCAGCGCGGCCGAGATCGGTGCACGGCCGGTGCGCACGGCCGAGGTCGGTGCACGGCCGGCGCAGTGCGGGGCCGGGGCGGTGCGGGGCCGGGGCAGTGCACGGCCGGTGCGGGGTGTCAGTGCACGGCCGGGTAGCCGTACCCCCCGCGGCCCGAACCGGCCGGCCCGTGGGCGTCACGGTCGTAGAAGGGACGGGCGTTGGCCCGCATCCAGAGGGCGACCGGGTCGTGGTCGTCGGCCATGGCGACCGTGGAGACCGCCAGCCCGTCCGGCACCACGCCGACGGACTGGCTCATCATCGCCCGCACCGACTCCACCGCGGCCGGCGACGTCTCGTACACGTCGAGGCCCACGGCCAGGTAGGGAGCGCCGAGCGCCGGCTGCACCCAGGCACGGCGCAACGCCCGCACCGCCGGGGTGCGGTGGGCGTTCTGCACCAGCAGGGCGTAGAACTGGGGCACCTCGATGGCCGGTTCGGACAGCCGCAGCGGCCCGGCCGGCTGGCGGTCGAGCCCGGCGGTCACCCGCCGCAGGTCCAGCCACGGGATGCCCAGCCCGCCGCCGGGGGCGTGCGGGTTGAGCCAGAGGCCGTGGTGGTCGGGGTAGAGGGCGCGGGCCGCCTCCAGGGCGTCGGTCACCTCGTAGCCGCGCGTCCAGCCGCTGGCGGAGAGCTCCTGGGCGGAGGTCACGCAGGGGACGTAGAAGTACCCGTCGACCTCCATGCTCCCGTAGCGCGCGTCGGGGTCGCCGGACCGGCCCTGCCACAGCAGCATCCACAGCCGGCCGGCGGACGGGGTCGCGAGGGCGCGCAGCAGCGCCTCGTAGGCGTCATAGCGCCCGGGCGTCACCTGGCGCAGCATCTGCTCCACCTGCCCGGCGGCGGCCGTGCCCGACGCGCTCACCTCAACCAGCCCTTCGCGAAGACATTGGTTCCGCCCCATCGATGTCCGACAGCGAGTGTTCGACCGGGATTATGAAACCAGCTTAGGCGGGGTGAGAGACACCACCTTGACCGAGCCGTGAGGTCCCGGGCGATTTGCCCCGCGGAGCCCCTCGGGTCACAGGGCGCCGAAGAACGGCCGCACGGTGGTGCGCAGGTAGTCGCAGACCGGGTCGGGCACCGCGTCCAGCAGGACCAGGTTGACGGGCCAGCGGACCGGGTGGCGGCCCAGGGCGCGGCCCAGGGCGTCCAGCGGCAGCGCGCGGGCGTCGCCGGACGGGGCGTCCCAGGTGGTGAGTTCGACGCCGACGAACAGCGCGGGCTCCGCCGTCTCGACCGCGGCCAGGCAGCGGCGGGCGCTCGCGACCACACCGAGAGCGGCGAACTCCTCGGACGCCGAGCGCAGGAAGTCGACCGGGTCGTCCTGCCAGTCCGGCTCCCACAGCCGGACCCGGCCGCCGTTCCCGGCGCTGTCGGGACCGGCCGCGCGGCACAGTTCGGCGACCGCCTCCGGCGTCAGCGGCAGCCCCACCGCGCCGTCCGGGTTGACGGCGATGCCCACCTCGGGCGGCAGGCCGCGGGCGAACTCCACGACCGGGGCGATGGTGAACGACATGTGGGAGCCGACCAGGCGCTGGAACTGCTCCTGGGAGCTGAAGACCGGCACGAAGGTCTGCCCGCCCAGCTCGACGGTGGGCAGGTCCAGGGTGGCGCTGTCGCGTCCGCCGCCCCCGGGGAGCGGGATCCACACGAAGCTGCGGGTCAGCACCTCGAGCACCCTGGCGCCGGTGGCCGGTGACCCCGGGGCGGCCGCCGAGGCCGCCAGCACCTCCTCCAGCTCGTTGCCGGGCCATCCGCCCGCACGGGCCTGCTCGTCCGCCGCGAAGTTCATGCCTACCGCCTGGGTTCTGCGCTGTCCGCTGCCGTTGTCGCCGTCTGTCCTGCTGCGGCTGGTCAGACTACGGGACGCCCGCGGGGCGTTCGGGGGCGAACCCGATGCCCCGCAGCGAGCGCGCGGCAGCGCGGTCCAGCAGCACCACCGAGGCGCAGTGGTCCGGCAGCAGCCCCCGGTCCCGCACGTCCGCGAGCAGCTGCCCCACCGCCCTGCGGTGCCGGGCGAAGGCGTACCGGGAGACGCCGCGCCCCCGTGCCCGCTGTCCCTGCAGGGCCTCGCCCGCGCTCACGTCGAGCAGGACCAGGCGCATCGCCCCGCCCCGCCGCCGCGCCGCGCGCCCCAGCCAGGAGCGGACCCACCGCTGGGTGCCGCAGTCGTGTACCACCACCGGCCGGGCCCCACGCAGCGCGCGCCGCAGGCCCGCGTAGTGGTCGAGCCGCACCAGCGGCCGGTAGACGGCGTAGGGGAGCGAGCGGGGCATGCGCGCGTCCCAGCGGTCCCGGGTGTCCTGGCTGTCCACCCGTACGGCGCCCTCCCCGACGACCCGCCGCATCATGGTCGACTTGCCGCTGCCCGGCAGTCCCGTGACCACCACCACGTCGTGCGCCCCGAAGGTCAGCCGCTCGCCGGCGGCGCCGCCGGCCCTGCCGCGCAGGTCGCGGACCCTGCCCGCGGCCGTCTCCCCCGCCGCGCAGCGCGCCGGACGGTCCGCGCCCTCGGTCCGCGCCCGGCCGGCCCGCGACCGCTCCCCCGCACGGGAGCGCGCCCGGTGGCGCACCCCGGGGCCGGTCACGGGCACGGCGTACGCGGCGCCGGCGATCGTCCTCTTCACGTGGTCGTCCTCCCCCTCAGGTTCGGGACCTGAAGCATCCCCCTCGAGTGTAAAGAGAAGGTAATGCGCGGTCGTCTCATTTACGCCCGGTTCCCGCCACAGTCCCGCAACATCCGGGGGTCCGCCAGGGGCTCGGCGGGCCGTGCGATGATGTGCGGGTCAACTGCATACCGGCCGCTTGAATCCGCGCGGGAGAGTCCCGGGGCACCCACCCACGTCTTGTCGGACGTGCGGTCGGCCCGGGCGCCGAAGGAGCAAGTCCCTCCCTTGAATCTCTCAGGCCCAGTCACCGCGCGGGCGAGGCACATCTGAAAAGCGGTCCGCCCCCGTGGCGGTCCCACCCACGGTGCAAGCTCTGACCCCGGACCGTCACCCCGGCCGGCGTTCATGGCGAACCTCTCAGGTTCCGATGACAGATGGGGAGGAACACTCCACCGTCATGCCTTCGCCCGTACCGGGAGTTCGCCCATGAGCAGTTCCGACCTCCGTCACACCGCGCTCGACGCCCTGCACCGCTCGCTCGGCGCCACCATGACCGACTTCGCCGGCTGGGACATGCCGCTGCGGTACGGCTCCGAGCGCGACGAGCACAACGCCGTGCGCACCGGCGCCGGCCTCTTCGACCTCTCGCACATGGGTGAGATCACGGTCACCGGCCCGCAGGCCGCCGCGCTGCTGAACCACGCGCTGGTCGGCAACATCGCCACGATCGCCGTGGGCCGCGCGCGCTACACGATGATCTGCCAGGAGGACGGCGGCATCCTCGACGACCTGATCGTCTACCGCCTCGCCGACGCCGAGGACGGCTCCCCGATCTTCATGGTCGTCGCCAACGCCTCGAACGCCCAGGTCGTCCTGGACGCGCTCACCGAGCGGGCGGCCGGCTTCGACGCCGAGGTGCGCGACGACCGCGACGCCTACGCCCTCATCGCCGTCCAGGGCCCCGCCTCCCCCGGCATCCTGGCCTCCCTGACCGACGCCGACCTCGACGGCCTGAAGTACTACGCGGGTCTGCCGGGCACCGTGGCCGGCGTGCCGGCGCTGATCGCCCGCACGGGCTACACCGGCGAGGACGGCTTCGAGCTGTTCACCGCCCCGGAGCACGCCGAGAAGGTGTGGCTGGCGCTGACCGAGGCGGGCGCCCCCGCCGGCCTGATCCCCTGCGGCCTGTCCTGCCGGGACACGCTGCGCCTGGAGGCCGGCATGCCGCTGTACGGCCACGAGCTCTCCACCTCCCTCACGCCCTTCGACGCCGGGCTCGGCCGGGTCGTGAAGTTCGAGAAGGAGGGTGACTTCGTGGGCCGCGAGGCGCTGACCGCGGCCGCCGGACGCGCGGAGCAGAACCCGCCGCGCAAGCTGGTCGGCCTGATCGCCGAGGGCCGCCGGGTCCCCCGTGCGGGCTACTCCGTGGTCGCGGGCGGCGAGGTGATCGGCGAGGTCACCTCCGGCGCCCCCTCCCCCACCCTGGGCCGGCCGATCGCGATGGCCTACGTGGACGCCGCGTACGCCGCCGCCGGCACGGCCGGCGTGGGCGTGGACATCCGGGGCACCCACGAGCCGTACGAGGTCGTGGCCCTGCCGTTCTACAAGCGCCAGAAGTAACCCCTTCCGCCGCACACCCCCCGTTCCTTCCTTTCCCGGTTCCTTACGGACCCTTCGGAAACTCCCCGCGTACAGGAGAATCTCTGCCATGAGCAACCCCACGGACCTGCGCTACAGCAAGGAGCACGAGTGGCTCTCGCCCGTCGAGGACGGCGTCGCCACCATCGGCATCACCAAGTTCGCGGCCGACGCCCTCGGTGACGTCGTCTACGCCCAGCTTCCCGAGGTCGGCGAGTCCGTCTCCGAGGGCGAGACCTGCGGCGAGCTGGAGTCGACCAAGTCGGTCTCCGACCTCTACTCGCCGGTGTCCGGCGAGGTCACCGAGATCAACGAGGACGTCGTCAACGACCCGTCCCTGGTGAACTCGGAGCCGTTCGAGGGCGGCTGGCTCTTCAAGGTCCGCATCTCCGAGGAGCCGACCGACCTGCTGACGGCCGACGAGTACACCGAGTTCGCCGGGAACTGAAGCTGATGTCGACCCTCAACACTCCCCTCCACGAGCTCGACCCCGACGTCGCCGCGGCGATCGACGCCGAGCTGGCGCGCCAGCAGTCCACCCTCGAGATGATCGCGTCGGAGAACTTCGCTCCGGTCGCCGTCATGGAGGCCCAGGGCTCGGTGCTCACCAACAAGTACGCCGAGGGCTACCCCGGCCGCCGCTACTACGGCGGCTGCGAGCACGTCGACGTGATCGAGCAGATCGCGATCGACCGCCTCAAGGAGCTCTTCGGCGCCGAGCACGCCAACGTGCAGCCCCACTCGGGCGCCCAGGCCAACGCCGCCGTGATGCACGCGCTGCTGAAGCCGGGCGACACGATCATGGGCCTCGACCTGGCCCACGGCGGGCACCTGACCCACGGCATGAAGATCAACTTCTCCGGCCGGCTCTACGAGGTGGTCCCGTACCACGTCGGCGAGGACGGCCAGGTCGACATGGCCGAGGTCGAGCGCCTCGCCAAGGAGTCGCAGCCCAAGCTGATCATCGCCGGCTGGTCGGCGTACCCCCGCCGGCTGGACTTCGCCGCGTTCCGCCGGATCGCGGACGAGGTCGGCGCGTACCTGATGGTCGACATGTCGCACTTCGCGGGCCTGGTGGCCGCGGGCCTGCACCCGAGCCCGGTCCCGCACGCGCACGTCGTCACCACCACGACGCACAAGACGCTGGGCGGCCCGCGCGGCGGCGTGATCCTCTCCACGGCCGAGCTGGCCAAGAAGATCAACTCCGCGGTCTTCCCCGGCCAGCAGGGCGGCCCGCTGGAGCACGTGATCGCGGCCAAGGCGGTGGCCTTCAAGGTCGCCGGCTCCGAGGAGTTCAAGGACCGCCAGCGCCGGACGCTGGAGGGTTCGCGGATCCTCGCCGAGCGCCTGGTCCAGGACGACGTGACGGCGGCCGGGGTCTCGGTCCTGTCCGGCGGCACGGACGTCCACCTGGTCCTGGTCGACCTGCGCGACTCCGAGCTGGACGGCCAGCAGGCCGAGGACCGGCTCCACGAGATCGGCATCACCGTCAACCGGAACGCGGTCCCGAACGACCCGCGTCCGCCGATGGTGACCTCCGGTCTGCGGGTCGGCACCCCGGCGCTGGCCACCCGCGGCTTCGGCGCGGAGGACTTCGCCGAGGTCGCGGACGTGATCGCCGAGGCCCTCAAGGCCCCGACGCCGTTCCCGGCCGACACCGCGACCGCCCTGCGGGTCCGCGTCGAGGCGCTGGCCGCCAAGCACCCGCTCTACCCGTCGCTGTGACCATCCGCGTACGGTAGGTGCGATTTTCGCACCGCCTGGGTGTTACGTACGATTCCTGTACGTCGCGGGGGCGTCCGCCCGCCACCACCTGGTGGGCGTGGCGCCCCCGCGTCCTTCCCCGCACCGTCCCCGACCACAGCCCCCGCACCGCCCCGCCCCCATGTACCGCCAGATGTACAGCCAACGATTCAATGAGGAGTCGACGTGGCCGTCTCGGTCTTCGACCTGTTCTCGATAGGCATCGGCCCGTCCAGCTCCCACACCGTGGGTCCGATGCGCGCCGCCCGCATGTTCGCCGCCCGTCTGCGCAACGAGGACCTGCTGGAGGCCACCGCCTCGGTCCGCTGCGAGCTCTACGGCTCGCTCGGCGCCACCGGCCACGGGCACGGCACGCCGAAGGCGGTGCTGCTCGGCCTGGAGGGCGACTCGCCCCGCACGGTCGACGTCGAGTCCGCCGACGAGCGCGTCGAGAAGATCAAGCAGACCGGCGCCCTGCGCCTGCTCGGCGAGCAGGAGATCCCCTTCGACTTCGACGCCGACCTGGTGCTGCACCGCCGCGAGGCCCTGCCGTACCACGCCAACGGCATGACCGTCGCCGCCTACGACCACGCGGGCGCGGAGCTGCTCCACAAGACCTACTACTCGGTCGGCGGCGGCTTCGTCGTCGACGAGGAGGCCGTCGGCGCGGACCGCGTGAAGCTGGACGACACGGTGCTGAAGTACCCGTTCCGCACCGGCGACGAGCTGCTGCGCCTCACCAAGGAGACCGGCCTGTCC
Organism: Streptomyces fragilis; assembly: GCF_003112515.1. Lineage (GTDB taxonomy): Bacteria > Actinomycetota > Actinomycetes > Streptomycetales > Streptomycetaceae > Streptomyces > Streptomyces fragilis. The sequence continues at coordinate 259,628 of NZ_BEVZ01000004.1, forward strand.
GTCTCCTCCCTGATGCTGGAGAACGAGAAGGCCTGGCGCACCGAGGAGGAGATCCGGAGCGGCCTGCTCGACATCTGGCGGGTGATGCGCGAGTGCGTGGACCGCGGCATGTCCCGCGAGGGCATCCTCCCCGGCGGCCTGAAGGTCCGCCGCCGGGCCGCCGTCACCGCCCGCCAGCTGCGCGCGGCCGGCGACCCGCTGGCCCACTCCATGGAGTGGATCACCCTCTACGCCATGGCGGTCAACGAGGAGAACGCGGCCGGCGGCCGGGTCGTCACCGCCCCCACCAACGGCGCGGCCGGCATCATCCCCGCCGTCCTGCACTACTACCTGAACTTCGTCCCGGGCGCGGACGAGGACGGCGTGGTGCGCTTCCTCCTCGCCGCGGGCGCGATCGGCATGCTCTTCAAGGAGAACGCCTCCATCTCCGGCGCCGAGGTCGGCTGCCAGGGCGAGGTCGGCTCCGCCTGCTCGATGGCCGCCGGCGCGCTCGCCGAGGTGATGGGCGGCTCCCCCGAGCAGGTCGAGAACGCCGCCGAGATCGGCATGGAGCACAACCTGGGCCTCACCTGCGACCCCGTCGGCGGCCTGGTCCAGATCCCCTGCATCGAGCGCAACGGCATGGCCGCGGTGAAGGCCGTGACCGCCGCGAAGATGGCGATGCGGGGCGACGGCTCGCACAAGGTCTCCCTCGACAAGGTCATCAAGACCATGAAGGAGACCGGCGCGGACATGTCGGTCAAGTACAAGGAGACGGCCCGCGGCGGCCTCGCGGTCAACATCATCGAGTGCTGACCGGCCGTCCGCCGCACGACGGGGCACGGATAGGCTCACCCGCCTGAGGCCGCTCCGGGGAGAGGACGGCCGGGGAGCCGTTCCTCGCGGGGCGGCGAGGGAGGGGAACGCTCGTGGGCCGATCCGCGGGAGCGGTGCGCAGGGCGGCGGTGGCCGCCGTGGCGGTCGTCGCGCTCGGGGCGGCGGGATGCGCCGCCGACCCGCGGCCGGGGTCGCCCGCACCGTCGGGCTCGCGCGCGGCATCGGGCGGGGCGGCAGCGTCGGGCGGGGCGTCCGGCAGCGCGTCGGGGGCCCCGGCGAGCCCCCTCTCGTGGGAGTTCGAGCACCTCGCCGACTTCCACGGACGCTTCACCGACGTCGCCGTGCTCGCCGAGGACGACGTCTGGGCCGTCGGGAGGGAGAGCACCGGCGCCTTCGACGCCGTACTCCTGCACCACGACGGCACGGGGTGGGAGCGCGAGCCCCTGCCCGAGGCGCTCGGGAACTCCGCGGGTACGCCGGCGCTCGAGCTGATCGGCGGCGGGGAGCTGTGGTCGTGGTCCTCCGCACCGTCCGGGCCGCTCCTCACCTGGGCCCGGTGGGACGGCGTCCGCTGGTCGGCGCTGCCCCACCCGCCGCCGGTCCGGGGTCTACTCCCGGCCGGCGTGACGGACCCGGTGCCCAAGGTCGCGGCCTCGGGACCCGACGACGTCTGGGTCCTCGCCTCCGACCGCTCGGCCCTGCACTGGGACGGAACGCGGTGGACGACGACCGCACTGCCGCACCGCGCCGCGGACATCGCCGTGGCGGGCCCGCACGACGTGTGGGCGGTCGGCCACCGCACGACCGGTCCGGGCACGGAGCCGGCGCAGGGCCTGCCGTACACGCAGCCCGCCGCCATGCACTGGGACGGCGGGGCCTGGCGGACGGTGGACACTCCGCGCTACCGCTTCCCCGAGCCGCTCCCCGCGGAGCCCGGCGCGAGCCTCGACGAGGTCGTCGCGCTCGACGGCGGCGAGGTGCGCGCCTACGGGCGCCACGACTTCAACCACGGCGAGGGCGACGTCGAGCCCGCGACGGAGGCCGTCCGGCTGCGCTGGGACGGTGCGCGGTGGACGGAGCTGCCGCAACCGCCCGGCGGGTGCGGCCCGCTCGTTCCCCTGGGCCGGGACGACGACGGCGGCCTCCTCCTCGACGGCAACCGGTACCTGACCGCCGAGGGGCGCTGCCTGAAGATCGGCCGCCACCGCCTGCCCGCGTCCACGGGCGCCCGCGAGACCTCCCGCCAGTCGCTGTGGCTGGAGGAGGTCCACCGCGTGCCCGGCACCGACGAGTGGCTGGGCGCCGGACACGTCCAGGTCGACCAGTCCGGCGAGCCCTTCGACGCACCGGTCGTGGTGCGGCTGAAGCGCCGCTGAGGAAAGAGCGGACGAGATGGACGGAGTCGGGGTGAGCGGTCGGGTGAGGCCCCGGACGTGGGTGACGGCCGCCGCGCTGGTGGTGGGCGTGCTCGTCCTCGTGTACGCGGGGACCACCGGGCGGGGGAACCGGGACGCGGGCGGTCCGGTCGCCGCCGGTCCGGTCTCCGAGGAGTGCGCCGAGCTGCGGGAACTGGACTTCGCCGCCCCGGACGACTCCCCGACCCTGCTGATCTCGTCGTACGGCGCCTCGAACGACGGGAAGGGCGGCCCGGTGCGTTTCCGCGCGGGCCTGCGGCTCGGCACGGGCGAGCGGCCGCTGGTGCTCGGGGCGCTGGAGGCCACCGTCACCGTGTGCGCCCCGCACACCCACGGGCTGCTGGCCCGGGCCGAGGGACTCACGCCCCGTGTCACGAAGGAGGGCGAGGGCGAAGGCGAGGGCCGGAGGGCGGACGAGGCGCGCGGGCTCCACCTCCGGTCCGGCGGGTGGACCGACCTGCGCGTCGCCCTGCCGAAGTCGGCGCTGCGGCCGGGGATCTCCTTCGAGGACCTCGTCATCGGCGACCCGCCGCGCAGCAACGACGCGGCGGACCGCCCGGTGCTGATCGTCACCCTGACCGCCCCGGGACTGCCGGGCCCCCTCGTCGCGGGCAACTGCGCGGAGGGGTGCGCGGAACTCCTGGGCCGCTCCGTCTGACGGCCGCGGCCGAGGTGCGGGTGCCCGGGGGCGGGTGCGCCTCTCCGGGTGCCCCGGGTGCGGGCACCCCGGCCGCGCCGGGCACCCGGTGCGGGCCCGAGTCCCGCGGGCGGGCCCGGGCGGCCTCGGCTACGCCTCGACGTGCTGCTCCGCCCAGCGGGCCAGCTCCACCGCGCAGGCGGCGACCGACTCGCGCCAGGTGCGGGCGGCGCCGTCGCCCGCGTCGTCGCTGACGTGCTTCACCAGCCGGATCGGCACGCCGGCCTGCCGGGCCACGTGGGCCAGGGCGTAGCCCTCCATGTCGACGAGGGCGGCCTGCTCGGCGAGACGGTCGCGGGCGGCGTCGTCGGAGATGAAGCTGTCCCCGGTGGCGAGCACGGGGCCCTCGCCCTCGCCCAGGGTGATCGGCGCCCCGTAGACCTCCCCGGTCAGGCCCGCCAGCAGCCGGGAGTCCAGGTCGTGCTGGATCACCTCGGTGATCACGTGCGTCCCGGTCCACCCGGGCCGCAGCGCCCCCGCCGTGCCGAGGTTCACGACCTCGCGCGGCAGCACCCCGCGCCCCAGCACCCCGGCCAGCGCCGCGGCGGCGTTGACTTTGCCCATGCCGGTCAGCAGCACCGGCGCCCCGGTGCGCAGCTCCGCCGCCTCCTCCTTGACCGCCAGGACGTACAGCGGGCGCTCGGGGGACATCTCACCGATCAGTTCCATGGCGTCAACGGTACGTTCGGCCTCCCACCCGCCGTCGTCCGGGGCCGGACGCCCCGGAGGCCGATATGCGTCGATGGGGAGGGTCAGTCCCGTTCAGGAGGGGAATGCTCCCCTCAACCCCTCTCATCCCGGAGCAACTTGAGGGAGACCCCCACATGCTTCACGGCATCGACGTCAGTTCGCACCAGTCCGCGTCCTACGACACCGACGGGCTCGCCTTCGTGATCGTCAAGGCGACCGAAGGACGTTCCTACGTCAACCCCAGGATGGAGGCGCAGGTCGGACGCGCCCGGGAGGCCGGCCTGGTGGTCGGGTTCTACCACTTCCTGTGGCCCGGCGACATCACCGGGCAGGCCGAGTACTTCACACAGAAGGCCCTGGCGGAGCCGGGCGACCTGCTGGCCTGCGACTGGGAGACGACCGGCCGGGGGACGCGGGCGAGCAACGCGGAGAAGGACCGGTTCATCCGGGAGGTCAAGTCGCTGAGGCCGCGCAACCGGACCCTCCTGTACTGCAACCGGACGTTCTGGCTGCGGCACGACCGGACCTCCTACGCCGGCGACGGCCTGTGGATCGCCCACTACGGCGTGGCGAAGGGGAAGCCGGGGATCAAGGCGGAGTGGCTCGTCCACCAGTACACCGACGACCCGGTGGACAAGAACGTGGCACGGTTCCCCAGCGCGGACGCCCTGCGCGAGTGGGCGGAGAGCGCCGGGTGAGGCGTCCCTCACCTGCGGTGACCGGGCAGGTGCCGGGGAACGGCCCGGCGGTGGGGGTGCGTGCCGCCCGTCACGCCGGGCGCCCGTCGCGCGGATCGTCGTCCCGGCCGCGCGCCGCGTAAGGTCGAAGGAGAGCTCCCCCGGCGGGACGGCCGGCCACCGCCGCCCGCGGGCCCACCGGACGGAGGGCTCACCGCCGAGACAGGGACAGGAGCAGCGCTGTGGACCGGACCCCGGCCGGGTCCTCCCCGGAGACCCCGGGCCCCGAGACCCCGGTACAGCAGTCGCTCTTCGACTGGGCGGACGCGGTACCCGCCGCGCCGCCGGGCGGCGGATTCCGGGACAGCCCGGAAGCCAAGCGGATGCTGGACGTGCGCGAGGTCTACGCGGAGCCAGCCGCGCTGGCCTCTCCCCGCGGCCGGCAGATCCTGGCCCGCCTGCCGGGCGTACCCGTCACGGAGGTGGCCGGCCACTGGCGCATCCCCTCGCTGCACGGCAACGACGGCAACGTCGCCCGGTGGGCCAGAGTGAAGACCGAGACCCTGGTCCTGGGCGTCAAGCAGACCCTCACCACCCGCCCCAACGGCAGGTCGGCCGACTGGATCGCGCCGGGCGCCTCCAACGGCTGCGCCATGGCCTGCGCCTACTGCTACGTGCCGCGCCGCAAGGGCTACGCCAACCCGATCACGCTGTTCACCAACATCGAGGCGATCGTCGCCCACGTCGGCCGTCACGTGCGGGCCCAGGGGCCCAAGCGTGAGCCGAACCAGTGCGACGCCCAGGCGTGGGTGTACGACATCGGCGAGAACGGAGACTGCTCCGTCGACGCGCTGGTCAGCGACAACACGGCGGACCTGGTCGCCGCGTTCCGCCGACTGCCCACCGCGAAGGCGTCCTTCGCGACCAAGTTCGTCAACCCCGACCTGCTGGCCCTGGATCCGCAGGGCCGGACCCGGGTGCGCTTCTCGGTCATGCCGGGCGCCGACTCGCGCCTGCTGGACATCCGCACCAGCCCGGTCGCGGACCGCATCGCCGCCGCGGCCGACTTCCTCGACGCCGGTTACGAGGTCCACTTCAACCTCTCCCCGGTGGTGCTGCGCCCCGGATGGCAGCGGGACTGGGCCGAGCTGCTCGGCCACATGGACGACGTCCTCCCCGCCCGGGTCAAGGAGCAGGCGGCCGCGGAGATCATCATGCTCACCCACAACCAGCAGCTGCACGAGGTGAACCTGGGCTGGCATCCCCGGGCCGAGGACCTCCTGTGGCAGCCCGCCGCCCAGGAGACCAAGCGCTCGGAGAACGGCGCCGTCAACGTGCGCTACGCCCGTGAGGTCAAGCGCGACGCCCTGCTCCGCCTGCGCGAGCTCATCGAGGTCCACGCCCCCTGGCTGCGCGTCCGGTACGCGTTCTGACCTCCACGGCCGACCGGCGCGACCGCCGCGGCCGACGGGCGGCGCGTTACCAGCCACGGCGGCCGCGACGACCGCCGCGACCGCCAGCTACGCGTTCCCGGCCCAGGCGGCCCGGGGACGCGGAACCGCCCCGGCCGGCGAGGGCGCGGGGCGGTTCCGGGGCCGGTCGGCCGGTGGCCGGTGATCAGGCCGTCACTTGGACAGGTACGCCCAGAACTCGTCGAAGGAGAGCAGCTTGTCGCCGTCCAGGTCCCGCTGGGCGATGATCGTCGCGGCGACCGTCTCGGTGACGTTCCAGTCGCCGGCCTGCGCGAGCGCCTTCTTGAACTCGGCGGCGGTGACGAAGCCGTCCCCGTCGGCGTCGAGCCGATCGAACTCCTTGCGTGCTTCCTGGATGTCCGCCATGCCGGACCCTCCCCTTCGTGCCGTGCGCGCGTCCGTGATGACGTCTGCGTCCATGTCTGGTTGACGCGGAAAGATTATCCGGCCGCTCGGGAGCGCAAGGCGGCGACCACCCAGCCGAACTCCTCCCGGTGGTCCGCGTCCGGCCGCCGGCCCTTCACCACCGCCAGCAACTCGCGGTAACGCGACAGCTTGTCGGTGGTGTTGGCCTCCAGGCGGGCCAGGACGGCGGTGAGGTCGGCCTGTTCGCCGAGCAGCTCGCGCAGGATCTCGCCGGCCTCGGGCGACTCGGGGGCGACGCCGCGGCGGCGCGCGTCGGAGGCGAGTCGGACCAGGCGCCGCATGAACCACACGGAGGCGCCGGGCGGGGTCCCGGCGGTGTGGTCCCGGGCGTTGAACTCGGCGGCGGCACGCATCCGGGCACGGAACTCGGGGTCCCGCAGCAGCTCGGCCAGTTCCACCCACGCGTCGACCTGCTCGGGCGTGGGGTCGTCGGGCAGGTCGGCCGCGGCGCCGCGCATCCGCTCCTTGATCACCGGGTCGGCGGTGTCCAGTCCCTGGAAGGTCTCCTCCACGAACTCCTCGATGACGCGGGCGCGTTCGGCGGCCGACAGGCGGGCGAGCTTGTTCATCAGGGTCATCTCCTCGGTGGTCGAACCGCGGTCGGCGACGGTCGACAGCACCGCCCGGGTGATCCGCAGCGCGCGGATCTGCGCGTCCAGGGCGGCGACGTGGCGCGCGGCCACCTCGGCGGCCGTGGTCTCCCCGGACACCACCCGGCGCGCGTCCTCCAGCCCGAGGCCCAGCTCGCGCAGGGTGCGGATCAGCTCCAGGCGGGCGACGGAGGCGGCGTCGTAGAGGCGGTAGCCGCCGGCGGAACGGCCCACCGGGGGCAGGACGCCCTCGTCCGACCAGTAACGGATGGTGCGCACCGTCAGGCCGGTGGCGCGGGCCAGGTCGCCGATGGTCAGCAGGGGGCCGTCCGCCCCGCCGGGGGTCCTGTCGTCGGTCATGCCGCCGAGTCTGGGGTCTCCACCGGCTGGAGACTCAACCGGCACGCGGCCCCCGCGCGCTCTCACGGGCGGCCCCGCACCGCGGGCGCGCCCGCCCGGCCCGCCGGGCTAGACGCGGTCGGCGACCCGCATCTCGAACCACGTCCGCTTGCCCCGCGGCAGCAGGTCGACGCCCCATCGGTCGGCCATACGGTCGACGAGGAACAGGCCCCGCCCGCTCTCGTCCAGCGGCTGCACGGGCAGCAGGCAGGGCAGGCCCCGGGAGGGGTCGCGGAGTTCGACGCGGATCCAGCCGCGGCGGCGGCGCATGCGCAGCCCGTACTGGGCGGCGCCGGTGTGCCGGACGGCGTTGCCCTCGAGTTCGGAGACGAGCAGCGTGCAGTCCTCGGCGAGCTTGGGGCCCAGCGCCCAGTGGCGCAGGACGACGATCTGGACCAGCCGGCGCGCGGTGCCCCGGGACTCGGGGCAGGTGGGGACGACGACCTCCGCCTCGGCCGGATTGCCGTGGGTCACGAGGGCCGAGAGCGCCCGCTCGTCCTCCACCGCGGGCGACCAGCGCGTCAGGGGTACGCCGCCCGGTGCCCGTGACTGCTCGATGCCCTCCAGCCCCGCCATGCCCCCCATCATGACCGGCCGCGGAGCGCTCCGGGGGCGGTTCCGCAGGAATCCGCACACCGGAGCGATCGATTCCGTCCGTTCGGGCGACATATGCCATGGAAACATTACTCAGCGCTGGCCAGAGCTTTCACGGAGGGAACCGCCGGAGGGGGTGATTCCGGCCGGTTCACCCGGATCCGGAACCACCGCCCCGCGGATCAGAGGAACTTGGCCTTGCCCGGGCCCTCCTCGACGAAGGACTTCATCCCCCGCTCGCGGTCCTCGGTGGCGAACAGCCCCGCGAACCAGTTCCGTTCGATGGCCAGACCGGTGTCCAGGTCGGTCTCCAGCCCGGCGTCCACCGACTCCTTTGCGGCGCGCAGCGCGATGGCCGGGCCCTGGGCCAGCTTGGCGGCCCAGGCGTGGGCCTCGGTGTACACGTCGGCGGCCGGCACGACGCGGTCCACCAGACCCAGCGTCAGCGCCTCGTCGGCGCGGACGTGGCGGCCGGTGAAGATCAGGTCCTTGGCGCGGGACGGGCCGATCAGGCGGGACAGGCGCTGGGTGCCGCCGGCGCCGGGGATCAGGCCGAGCAGGATCTCCGGCTGGCCGAGCTTGGCGTTGTCGCCGGCGATGCGGTAGTCCGCGCACAGCGCCAGTTCGCAGCCGCCGCCCAGCGCGTAGCCGGTGATCGCGGCGACGACCGGCTTGGGGATGCGGGCGACCGCGGTGAACGAGTCCTGCAGGCCCCTGGCGCGGGCCACCATGGCCGCGTGGTCCATGGCGCGCATCTCCTTGATGTCCGCGCCGGCGGCGAACACCTTCTCCCCGCCGTACACGACCACGGCGCGGACGTCGTCGCGCCGGGTGATCTCCTCGGCGAGTTCCTTGATGCGGTCCTGGGTCGCGATGTCCAGGGCGTTCATGGGCGGGCGGTCCAGGCGCAGGGTGCCGACGCCTTCGGCGACTTCGAGATGAACGGTCATGCCCAGCAGATTACGGGGGACCAGCGGCAACGGACCCGGTGCGCTGTGTCACACCGGGTCCGCCGTGAGCTGGGAAGGAGGGGCGGGGAGCCTACTTCTTCCAGTCCTCCCAGGACATGTTCCAGCCGTTGAGGCCGTTGTCCGGGGCGACCGTGCCGTCCGCGCTGTTCTTCACCTCGACCACGTCGCCGAGCAGCGAGTTCTCGAAGAACCACCGGGCGGGCGCGCTCTTGTCCCAGCCGCCGCGGGTGTCGCGCAGACCGACGCAGCCGTGGCTCGCGTTCCGGTTGCCGAAGGCGTCGCCGCCCCAGTAGTTGCCGTGGATGAAGGTGCCCGACTGGGTCAGGCGCATGGCGTGGGGGACGTCCTCGATGTCGTACTCGCCGTCGTAGCCGACGGTGTCGCCGTTCATGCGGGTGACGCGGTACTTCTCGCTGATCACCATCGCGCCGTTCCAGGTCTCGTAGCCCGGGGCGCCGGTGGTGACCGGGATGGTCTTGAGGACCTTCCCGTCCCGCTCGACCTTCATGGTCAGCTTCTTGGCGTCCACGTAGGAGACCTGGCTGCGGCCGATGGTGAAGGAGACGGTCTTGGCCTGGCTGCCGTAGACGCCCGGCCGGCCCTCGACGCCGTCCAGGTTGAGCCGGACGGTGACCTTGGTGCCGGACTTCCAGTACTCCTCGGGGCGGAAGTCCAGACGGTCGTTGCCGAACCAGTGGCCCTCGACCTCGACCTGCGGCTCGGTCTTGATCTCAATCGCCTTCTCCACGGCGGCCGGGTCGGTGATGCCGCGGGTGAAGCGGATGGAGAACGGCATGCCCACGCCGACGGTGGAGCCGTCCTCCGGCGTGAAGTGGCCGATGAAGGTGTTGGCCGGGGTCAGCGTGGTGAAGCTGGTGTCCTTCACGGCGACCCGGCCGTCGGCGTCCTTGGCCTCCGCATGGACGCTGTACTTGGCGCCGGACGCGAGGTGGGTGGAGGGGATCCAGGCGGCGCCGTCCGAGGAGATCTCGCCCGCGACCTTCCCGCCCTCGTCGTCCTCGACCTCGACCTTGGTCAGCTTGCCCTTCTCGACGGCCACCTTGAGGGCGCCGGTCGTCTTCACCGACGTGGCACCGTCCTGGGGACTGACCGTCACCACGGCGTCCGACTGCTTGCTCGCCGGCGCGGCGCTCGCGGCGCCGTTCCCGGAACCCTTGCCCTTGGCGTCCGTGTCGTCACCGCCGCCGCAGGCGGTCGCGGTGATCAGCATGAGGCCCGCCAGCAGGGACGCGGTGGCCGCACGCCTCCCCCCGGGACGCCGTCCGGTCGTGGTTCCCCTCGTAGACCACACGTTCACGTGTGCTCCCCCTTTTCCCCTCATCGGGCCTGGTCAGACCCCCTCCCGGCGCGTCACGCGCGCCATGACGAATCGTAAGGGCAGGATCGTTCCCCTTCCCCGGCCGGAAGGTCACCGTTTCGTCCCAAGTTCGGCTCCAAACCTGTCAGAGGGCGAATACTTCCGGAGCGTTCCCGTCGGCGCGCCGTCCGGGGACGTGAGCTGGACGCCCGGGATGGGCAGAAACCTGGGGTAGGACGACGCACCGGAGCCGTCGCGCGGGACGCGCGGCCCTCCGCCCGTTGTCGCCCCACGAGCCGCAGGAGGCGGACCGGTGTCGAGCGCAGCCGAGCAGGAGGCAGTGGCGGATCAGTACGCCGCCGACGTGGGCCACGACGCCCGCCGGGCCGCCGTGCCGTCCGGGACCGCGCGCGTCGCGGCGCCCGCGCCCTCGGTGTGGCCGGGATCGTCCACCCCGCTGGGCGCCCGGTACCGGGTGGGTCCGGACGGGGTCGCCGGGACCAACTTCGCCCTGTGGGCGGGCGGCGCGGAGGCGGTCGAGCTCTGCCTGTTCGACCCGGACGGCGCCGAGCGGCGGCTGCCGCTGGGCGAGCTGACCCACGAGATCTGGCACGGCTTCGTGCCCGGGGTCCGCCCCGGCCAGCGGTACGGCTACCGGGTGCACGGCCGGTGGGACCCGTGGACCGGCGCGCGCTGGAACCCCGCCAAGCTGCTCCTCGACCCCTACGCCCGCGCCGTCGACGGGGAGTTCAGCCTGCCGCCGGAGGTGTACGGACACGTCCGCGACTGGCCGGACCAGCAGGTCGCGGACACCGTCCGCGACGACCGGGACTCCGCGCCGTTCGTCCCCAAGGGCGTGGTGGTCCACGACGACGACGACTGGGCGGACGACCGGCGGCCCAAGACGCCGTGGTCCGACTCGGTCATCTACGAACTCCATGTCCGCGGCTTCACGATGCGCCACCCCGGCATCCCGGAGGAGCTGCGCGGGACCTACGCGGGCCTGGCCCACCCGGCGGCGATCGAGCACCTCACCCGCCTCGGTGTGACCGCCGTGGAGCTGCTGCCGGTGCACCAGTTCGCGCACGAGGACCACCTCCTGCGCCGGGGCCTGACCAACTACTGGGGCTACAACTCCGTCGGTTACTTCGCCCCGCACGCCGGCTACGCGGCCACCGGCACGGACGGGCAGCAGGTGGGCGAGTTCAAGCGGATGGTGCGCGCCCTGCACGCGGCGGGCATCGAGGTGATCCTCGACGTGGTCTACAACCACACCGCCGAGGCGGGCGAGTTCGGTCCCACGCTGTCCCTCAAGGGCATCGACAACCGCGGCTACTACCGCCTGCAGTCCGACGCCCGCCGCTACGCCGACTACACGGGCTGCGGCAACACCCTGCACGTGGTGCGCCCCCAGGTGCTGCGGCTGATCACCGACTCGCTGCGCTACTGGGTGACCGAGATGGGCGTGGACGGCTTCCGCTTCGACCTGGCGGCGGCGCTGGCCCGCTCGATGCACGACGTCGACATGCTCTCGCCCTTCCTCGCGGTGATCGCCCAGGACCCCGTGCTGCGCCGGGTGAAGCTGATCGCCGAGCCCTGGGACGTGGGGTCGGGCGGCTACCAGGTGGGGGCCTTCCCGCCGCTGTGGACCGAGTGGAACGACCGGTACCGGGACGCCGTGCGCGACTACTGGCGCGGCGCGCTGCCGGACGTCCGCGACCTCGGCTACCGGCTCTCCGGCTCCAGCGACCTCTACGCCTGGGGCGGCCGCCGGCCGTACGCCTCGGTCAACTTCGTCACCGCGCACGACGGCTTCACCCTGCGCGATCTGGTCTCGTACCACCACAAGCACAACGAGGCCAACGGCGAGGGCAACCGCGACGGGACGAGCGACAACCGGTCCTGGAACTGCGGCGCCGAGGGCGAGACGGCGGACGAGGACGTCAACGCCCTGCGGCGACGGCAGCTGCGGAACCTGCTGACCACCCTGCTGCTGTCCACCGGCGTGCCGATGCTGGTGGCCGGCGACGAGATGGGCCGCACCCAGGGCGGCAACAACAACGCCTACTGCCAGGACAACGAGATCGGCTGGGTGGACTGGTCGCTGCTCGAGGAGAGCGCCTGGCGCGAGCTGTTCGAGCTGACCTCGCGGCTGATCGCGCTGCGCCACCGCCATCCGGTGCTGCGGCGGCGCGCCTTCTTCTCCGGCCGCCCGCACGCCGACCACGGCCTGCGCGACCTGGCCTGGTTCACCGCGGACGGCGCCGAGATGACCGAGGACGACTGGTTCGCCTCCACCACCACGCTGGGGATGTACCTCTCCGGCCGGGACATCCCCGGCCGGGACGCGCGGGGCGAGCCGGTCGTCGACGACAGCTTCCTCGCCGTGCTGCACGCCGGGCACGAACCGGTGGCCTTCACCCTTCCGGACGCGCCCTGGGCCGAACGGTACGAGGTGGTGGTGGACACCGGGATGGAGGAGCAGCGGGAGGAACCCGGTGAGACCTACCGGGCGGGCACCACGGTGACGGTCCCTCCGCGCACGGTGCTGCTGCTCCGGGCGGTCTGAACGCCGGGAGGCAACGGCGGGGTCACGGGGGTGCGGCGGTGGTCACGGGGGCGCGGGCGGTGCTCCCCGCCCCGCCACCGGTGCGCCCGCCGGGGCTCCCGGCCCCCCGGAAATTCGCTGGGCGATGTCAGGATCGAAGCTTAGGCTCGCTCCTGATGCCCAGTACCGCCGCCACCGAGCGTTCCCCAGCCGTCCGCACCCTCCTGCGCCTGTGGCCGCATCTCCGCCCGGTCCGGGCGCGATGGTTCTCCGCCGCAGTCGTCGCCGTCCTCGCCTCGCTGACCAGCCTGGTCATCCCGCTGGTCCTCAAGTGGCTGGTCGACGGCCCGATCGCGGACGGTGACACCGCCGGGGTGTGGCTCGGCGCGCTGTGGGTCCTGCTGCTCGGCCTGGCCGAGGCGCTGTTGTTCGGCCTGCGGCGCTGGCTGGTCGCCCGTCCGCTCTCCTCCGTGGAGGCGGACATGCGCGAGGCGCTCTACCGGCGGCTCCAGCGGCTGCCGATCGCCTTCCACGACCGCTGGCCGTCCGGGCAGCTGCTCTCCCGGGCCACCACGGACCTGATGATCATCCGCATGTTCCTCGCCTTCCCGCTGACCTTCCTGCTGGTCAACGGGGTGACCATCCTGGCCGGCGTGATCGTCATGCTGAGCATGGACCGGTCCCTGGGCCTGCTGGTCCTGATCCCGGTGATCCCGGTGATCGTCGTCTGCACGGTCTTCGAGAAGCGGTTCGCCGAGGCCTCCCGCACCGCGCAGGACCAGGTGGGCGACGTGACCACCCTGGTCGAGGAGAGCGTGCTGGGCATCCGGGTGATCAAGGGCTTCGGACGCCACCGCAGCCAGGCCCGCGCCTTCCGGGAGCTGACGCACAGGCTGCGCGGCACCGAGCTGCGCAAGGCGCGGCTGCTCGGCGGCATCATGGCCGTCATCGTGGTGCTGCCGGAGCTGGCCATCGGCACCTGCCTGGTGCTGGGCACCGTGCGGGTCGCCGACGGGACGCTCTCCGCGGGCACCCTGGTGGCCTTCCTGTCGACGGCGCTGGCGCTGCACTGGCCGGTGATCTCCATCGGGTTCCTGCTCGCGATGAGCCAGGAGGCGGCCACCGCCACCGCGCGCTACTTCGAGGTCATGGACACGGAACCCGAGTCCGCGGCCGACGACCGCCCGGCCACCGCGGCTTCCCAGGCCCTCCCGGCATCCCCGGCATCCCCGGCCACCTCGGCCTCCCCGGTCTCCCGGGCGACGGCGAAGGCGCCCACCGCGGTGAAGGAGGGCGGGCTGCGGCTCGAAGGGGTCCGCTTCCGCTACCCCGACGCCCCGGCGGACGCCCCGCCCGTCCTGGACGGCGTCGACCTGCACGTGCGTCCCGGCGAGTCGCTGGCCCTGGTGGGCACCACGGGTTCCGGCAAGACCACCCTGACCGCCCTGATCCCCCGGCTGCACGAGATCACCGAGGGCCGGATCACCCTGGACGGCGTCGACATCACCGCCATGCCGCGCGAGGAACTGCGCGCGCGGGTGGCGGTCGCCTTCGAGGACCCGACGCTGTTCTCCGCGACCGTCGGCGAGAACGTCCTGATGGGCGCCGCCGACCGGGACGAGCGGACGGACCCCGAGGTCCTCGGGCGGGCCCTCGGCGTCGCCCAGGCCGGGTTCGTGCACGCCCTCCCGCAGGGCGTCGACACCCAGGTCGGCGAGCAGGGCCTGAGCCTGTCCGGTGGCCAGCGACAGCGCCTGGCGCTGGCCCGCGCGGTCGTCGGCAGCCCCGACTTCCTGGTCCTCGACGACCCGCTGTCCGCGCTCGACGTGCACACCGAGGCCGCCGTGGAGGCCGCGCTGCGCGAGGTGCTGGCCGACACCACGGCGCTGATCGTCGCCCACCGCCCGTCCACGGTGCTGCTCGCCGACCGGGTGGCGCTGCTCTCCGGCGGCCGGATCGCCGCCGTGGGCGACCATCACGAGCTGCTGCGGACCAACGCCGAGTACGCCTGGCTGATGTCGGGCGCCCCCCTGGAGCCCGAGGAGGCCCGCCGATGAAGGCTCCCGCCGCACAGAAGCACGACGAACGCGACGAACGCGACGACCGGCGGGACGGCCGGTCCGCCGACGGGCACGACGCCCGGCCCGAGGGCCGCAAGGCCCTCACCGCCGCGCCGTCCGCGCAGGACGCGGGCGACGCCGGTGACGCGGGCGACACGGGGGACTCCGGCGGCGCGGGCGACGACTTCGACCGCGACGTCCTGCCCACCCCGCCCGGCGCCACCGCCGGTCTGCTGCGCTCGCTGCTCGCGCCGCTCCGCGGCCGGGTGGCGCTCGCCGTCGTCCTGCTGCTGCTCCAGCAGGCCGCCGTGCAGGCCGGTCCGCTGCTGGTGGCGTACGCCATCGACACCGCCGTGCCCGCGTTCCGGGTGAGCGACCACGGCCCGCTGCTGCTGGTCGCGGTGGCCTACCTGATCACCGCCGCCTCCAGCGGCGGCCTGGAGTACGCCTTCATCACCTGCTCCGCCCGGGTCAACCAGAACGCCCTGCTGGACCTGCGGGGCCGAATCTTCCGGCACGCGCAGGCCCTGAGCGTCGACTTCCACGAGCGGTACACCTCGGGCCGGCTGATCTCCCGGGCCACCACCGACGTGGAGTCGCTGCGCGAGCTGCTCAGCGAGGGGCTGCAGGAGCTGATCACGGTGGTCGTCTCCTTCGTCTACATCTCCGCCCTGCTGCTGTGGCTGGACCTCGGTCTCGGCGCGGTGGCGCTGGCCTCCTTCCTGCCGCTGGCCCTGCTGGTGCGCAGCTACCAGGACCGCGCGGGGCGGATCTACCGCGAGCGGTCCACCGCGATCGCCGCGGTGATCGTCAAGTTCACCGAGACCATGAACGGCATCCGCCCGGTCCGCGCCTTCCGCCGGGAGGACGCCAACGACGCCGAGTTCGCGCCGCTGAACGAGCGGCACGAGCGGACCAACGGCGACGCCCTGGTCGAGATGGCCCGGTACGTGGTGGGCTCCCGGCTGGTCGCCAACGTCACCGTCGCGGGCATCGTGCTGTGGGGCGCCTACCGGGTGGCGGACGGCTCACTGGCGCTGGGCGTGCTCGCCGCCTCGGTGCTCTACCTGCGCCGCCTGTACGACCCGATCGACCGGCTGGGCATGTTCCTCAACTCCTACCAGTCGGCGGCCGCCTCGCTGGAGAAGATCGCCGGTCTGCTGGCCCAGGTCCCGGCCGTCCCCGAGCCGGCCGCCCCGCGCGAGCTGCCTCCGACGGCGGACGGGCGCCCGGGCCGCGAGGTGGTCTTCGACTCCGTCCGGTTCGCCTACCGCACCGGCGGCGAGGTGCTGCCGCGCTTCGACCTGACGATCCCGGCCGGGCAGACCGTGGCCGTGGTCGGCTCCACCGGCGCGGGCAAGTCCACGCTGGCCAAGCTGCTCGCCCGCTTCTACGACCCGACCGAGGGAGAGGTCCGGCTCGACGGCGTCGGCCTGCGCGACCTCGCCAACGCGGACCTGCGGCGCGGCGTCGTCATGGTGACCCAGGAGGCGTTCCTGTTCTCCGGCACGGTCGCCGAGAACATCGCCATCGGCCGCCCGGACGCCACCCGCGAGGACGTGGAGCACGCCGCCAAGGCCATCGGCGCGCACGACTTCATCGCCGCGCTGCCCGACGGCTACGACACCGACGTCCGCAAGCGCGGCGGCCGGATCTCCGCCGGCCAGCGCCAGCTGGTGGCGTTCGCCCGCGCGCTGCTGGCCGACCCGGCCGTGCTGATCCTCGACGAGGCGACCAGTTCGCTGGACGTGCCCGGCGAGCAGGCCGTCCAGCGGGCCATGTCGACGGTGCTGAAGGGCCGCACCGCGGTGGTCATCGCGCACCGGCTCTCCACCGTGGAGATCGCCGACCGGGTGCTGGTGATGGAGAAGGGCCGGATCGTCGAGGACGGGTCGCCCCGCGCGCTCGTCGGCGGGGAGGGCCGGTTCGCCGACCTGCACCGCGCCTGGCGGGAGAGCCTCGCGTGATCCGGTGGCGCCCCGGCGGGGGCGTCGTCGACGTCGACGGTGATCCGGGGGATCCGGACCTGCGGGGCGGGGCGCGCTACCTGACGTGGCTGGTCACCCGTCAGGCGGGCCGGTCGGCGGCCGGGGCGGTGTACTCCGTCGTGTGGATGGGCCTGTTCGCGGTGGCGCCCTACCTCCTCGAGCGGGTCTTCGACGACGGCTTCGGCGCGGACCACCCCGGCCGCGGCCCGGGCGACCCCACCGCATCGGCCGTCTGGACGGCGGCCCTGCTGGCGACGGCGCTGGCCGGTGCCGGGGTCAGCCTGCTGCGTCACCGCACCATGACCAAGGTCCGGATGGACGCCAACTTCCGCACGGTCAAACTGCTCCTGGGCCAGTCGGTGCGGCTGGGCCCGGCCCTGACCCGCCGGGTCTCGGCCGGCGAGGTCATGACCATCGGCGTGGGCGACGTGCAGACCATCGCCGCCGCGCTCACCGTCGTGGGCCCCGGGTTCGGCGCGGTCGTCACCTATCTGCTGGTGGCTGCCCTGCTGTTCTCGGTGTCGCCGCTGCCCGCCGTGGTGGCGCTGCTCGGGGTGCCTGCCCTGGCGCTCGCGCTGGGTCCGCTGACGTCCCGGCTGCAGGCGGCGGAGACGGTCTACCGCGAGCGGCAGAACACCCTCACCGCGCGCATCGGCGACCTGGCGGGCGGCCTGCGGGTCCTCAACGGGCTCGGCGGCAAGGCCCTGTTCGCCGACGCGTTCCGCCGCGACTCCGCGCTGCTGCGGGAGCAGGGCTACCGGGTGGGCGCGGTCACCAGCTGGATGCAGTCGCTCGGTCTCGGGCTGCCCACGGTGCTGCTCGCCGCGGTGATCTGGTCGGCCGCCCGGCCTGCCGCCCTCGGCGAGATCACCCCCGGCCAGCTGGTGTCGGTCTACGGGTACGTGATCGCCCTGGTCTACCCGGTGTTCTTCCTCGTCGAGGGGGTGCAGCTGCTCAGCCGCGGACTGGTCGCCGCCCGCCGGGTGGTCGCCTTCCTCCGCCTGGAGCCGGATCCCGGCCCCGCGCCTGCCGAGGCGATGGACGCGCCCGACGGGCCGGCCGAGCTGCACGACCCGGTCTCCGGCGTCACCGTCCGCCCCGGCGTCCTGACCGCGCTGGTCTGCGCGGACCCGGAGGACGGCACCGCGGTGCTGGACCGGCTCGCCCGGTACGGTCCGACGTCCGCCACCTGGGGCGGGGTGCCGCTCGACCGGATCGCGACGGCCCGGGTGCGGGAGCGGATCCTGCTCGCGGAGGCCGAGGCGGACCTGTTCGCCGGGTCCCTGCGGGTGCTGCTCGGCCGGGGCCCGGGGGACGGTTCCGACGAGGCGCGGGCCCGCGCCCTGCGGACGGCCGCGGCGGAGGACGTGGTGCGCGGGCTGCCCGACGGCCTGGACTCGGCGGTCGACGCGCAGGGCCGCAACCTCTCCGGGGGCCAGCGGCAGCGGATCCGGCTGGCCCGGGCGCTGCTCGCCGGCCCGGAGGTCCTGCTGCTGGCCGAGCCCACCTCGGCGCTGGACGCCCACACGGAGGACCTGGTGGCCGGCCGCCTGCGGGCGGCGCGGGCCGGGCTGACCACGGTGGTCACCTCCACCTCGCCGCTGATGCTCGACCGGGCCGACGTGGTGCACCTGCTGGAGGGCGGGCGGGCGGTGGCGACCGGACGGCACCAGGACCTGCTCGTCGGCGAGCCCCGGTACCGCGCCCTGGTGGCCCGCGAGTCGGGTGCCGCGGCCGGCCCCGAGGACGTCCCGACGAGCGAGGAGCCGGTCCGATGACCACGCCGCCCACCACCCCACCGCCGGCCGCGTCGACGGACGGCACGACGACGGCCGCGTCGACGGACGGCACGACGACGGACGGCACGCCGTCCGCCACCACGGCGACCCCGGCGGACGCCCTGTCCCCGGGCCGTGAACTGCCCGTCGCCCGGCCCGCCGAGGTGCGACGTGCGGCGGCCCGGCTCGTGCGGGAGGACCGGCGCGGCTTCGCCGGGGTGGTCGCCCTGACCACCCTCGCCGCGCTGTCCGGGCTCGCCGGGCCCTGGCTCGTGGGCCGCATCGTCGACGAGGTCCGGGCCGGGGCGGCGGTGTCGGTCGTGGACCGCCTCGCCCTGGCGGTCGTGGTCGCCGCGGTGGTCCAGCTGCTGCTGTCCCGCTGGGCCCGCTACGCCGCCCACCGGATGGGCGAGCGCGCCCTGGCCCGGGTCCGGGAGACGTTCGTCGACCGGTGCCTGGCCCTGCCGGCCTCCGTGGTGGAGCGGGCCGGCACCGGCGATCTGGCCACCCGGGGCACCGCGGACGTGGCAGCCGTCGGCGCCACCCTGCGCGACTCCGGGCCGCAGATCGTCATCGCCTCGGCGCAGCTGGTGCTCCTGCTGGTCGCGGTGGTCCTGACGGACCCGCTGCTCGGCAGCTGCGCGCTGGCCGGGCTGGTCCCCTCCTACCTGGCGGCGCGCTGGTACCTGCGCCGCGCCCGGACCGCGTACCTGGCCGAGGGCGCCGCGAACTCCCAGGTGGCCGAGATCCTCTCCGCCACCTCCTCGGGCGCGCGCACCGTCGAGGCGTTCCGGCTCGGCGCGGCGCGGACCGCCGCCGGCCGTGAGGCGCTGGGGGTCTCCCGCGGCGCGCGGATGCGGACGCTGTTCCTGCGCAACGTGTTCTTCCCGGCGGTGGAGATCTCCTACGCGCTGCCGCTGGTCACCGTCCTGCTGATCGGCGGGTGGCTGTTGTCCCGCGGCTCGGTCGCGCTGGGCACGGTGGTGGCCGCCGCGCTGTACATGCGTCAGCTGGAGGGCCCGCTGGACGAGGTGCTCAGCCACATGGAGCAGCTCCAGTCCGGCGGCGCCTCGTTCGCCCGGGTCGAGGGCCTCTCCCGCGCGCCCGCCGCCGCACGGTCCGTCGCGGCGGAGCCGGACGGCGACCGGATCGAGGTGCGGGCGGCCCGGTACGCCTACGCGGGCGGGGCCGAGGTGCTGCACGACGTGGACCTGACGGTGCGGCCCGGTGAGCGGCTGGCCGTGGTGGGCCCCTCCGGCGCGGGCAAGACGACGCTGAGCCGGCTGATCGCCGGGATCGACGCGCCCACGGCCGGTTCCGTGACGGTGGGCGGGGTGCCGGTGGTGTCGCTGACGCCGGAGCGGCTGCGGCGGCAGGTGGTGCTGGTGACCCAGGAGCACCACGTCTTCCTCGGCACCGTGCGGGACAACCTGCTGATCGCCGACCCGGACGCGACGGACACGGCGTTGTGGGCGGCGCTGAAGGCGGTGGGCGCGGAGTGGACGTCCGCGCTGCCGGACGGGCTGGACACGGTGCTCGGCGAGGACGCGTACCGCACGTCGGGGCCGCAGGCGCAGCAGCTGGCGCTGGCCCGGGTGGTGCTGGCCGACCCGCACACGCTGGTCCTGGACGAGGCGACGGCGCTGCTGGACCCGGCCACCGCCCGGCACACCGAGCGCGCACTGGCCGCGGTGCTGGAGGGCCGGACGGTCATCGCCGTCGCGCACCGGCTGCACACCGCGCACGACGCGGACCGGGTCGCCGTCATGCGGGACGGCCGGCTCACGGAGCTGGGCCCGCACGACGAACTGGTCGCCGCGGGCGGCGACTACGCGGCCCTCTGGCACACCTGGCACGGCGCCCCCACCCCGCGCTGACCCCGCCCCACCCCATCCTGACCCCGCGCCGCCCCGCGCCGACCCCCCGCACACCGCGCCGCCCCGCGCCCCGCGCCGGTCCCGACCCGCGTCGGTCCCGACCCGCCCCGGCACGCCGTCGGCACGCCGTCGGCCCCTCAGGTTGCGGCGGTTTTCAGCCAACGCCCTCACCGGCCGTCCGTCTTTTTCGAACCCCCGGCCGGTTTGCCGGGCCATGACCCGCGCCGGCCGCTCCGCCGGGGCCTCCCAAGGGCCGGGCCAGGGACGGCGGTCGGGCTCTTTGATCTTCCTTTGCGCGGGACCGGGCCGCCCTTGGTTGCGGCTTTACCGATCACCGCCCCGCGTCACATTCCCGAAACGTTCACCCGCCTGCCGCTTTCCGGCCAACCTGACCTCACGGTCATGACATGTACGCGCCCCCGGTGTCACAGTTCCACGGCAGCCCGCTGCACCGGCACCACCGCACCTCCCGCACCTCCCGCACTGCCTTCCCCTGCAAGCCGTCCGGATCGGCCCGACCCCGGCCGCCGCCCGGACTTCCACACAAGGAGATCGCGTGTCCGCCTTCTACGCGCGTCATCGGCGCACCGCGCTGGCCGCTGCCACCGCACTCGCCGCAGGCTCCCTGCTCGTCACGGCCGGCACCGCCACCGGCGCCCCCGACACCGCCGCGGCCTCCGCCGCGCAGACCGCGGCCGTCCCCGCCGCGATGCCGGTGCAGCTGTCCCCCGCGGCCCGCACCGCCCTGCTCAAGGCGGCCGAGGGCCGCACGGCCGACACGGCCGGGAAGATAGGCCTGGGCGCCCAGGAGGAACTGGTCGTCCGGGACGTGGTCCAGGACCGCGACGGCTCCGTGCACACCCGCTACGAGCGCACCTTCGGCGGACTGCCGGTCCTCGGCGGCGACCTCGTCGTCCACACCTCGGGCGCCGGCAAGCACCTGGGCGTCACCAAGAACGTCAAGGCCGAGATCAAGGCCGACCTGACCGCCGAGGTCCCCGCGGCCAAGGCGAAGACCCAGGCGCTGTCCGCCTCCGAGGCCGCCGACGCGGAGAAGTCCGCCGTCGAGTCCTCCCGCAAGGTGGTCTGGGCCGCCGACGGCGAGCCGAGACTGGCCTACGAGACGGTGGTCGGCGGCCTGCAGGCCGACGGCACCCCCAACGAGCTCCACGTGATCACCGACGCCGTCTCCGGCGAGAAGATCCACGAGTTCCAGGGCGTGCACACCGGCACCGGCAAGACCATGTACTCCGGCAGCGTCACGCTGAACACCACGCTCTCCGGCTCGACGTACCAGCTGACCGACTCCACCCGGGGCGGCCACAAGACGTACAACCTGGCCCGTGGCACCTCCGGCACCGGCACCCTGTTCACCGACGCGGACGACATCTGGGGCACCGGAGTCGCCTCCAGCTCCTCCACGGACCAGACCGCCGCCACGGACGCCGCCTACGGGGCCCAGAAGACCTGGGACTTCTACAAGAGCACCTTCAACCGCAGCGGCATCAGGAACGACGGCAAGGCCGCCTACTCCCGCGTCCACTACGGCAACGCCTACGTCAACGCCTTCTGGCAGGACTCCTGCTTCTGCATGACCTACGGCGACGGCTCGGGCAACACCCACCCGCTGACCTCGCTGGACGTGGCGGCCCACGAGATGACGCACGGCGTCACCTCGGTCACCGCCAAGCTCACCTACAGCGGCGAGTCCGGCGGCCTCAACGAGGCCACCTCGGACATCCTGGCCACCGGCACCGAGTTCTACGCCGCCAACGCCACCGACACCGGTGACTACCTCATCGGCGAGAAGATCAACATCAACGGCAACGGCACGCCGCTGCGCTACATGGACAAGCCCAGCAAGGACGGCGCCTCCGCCGACTACTGGTCCTCCAGCCTCGGCTCCAAGGACGTGCACTACTCGTCCGGCCCGGCCAACCACTTCTTCTACCTGCTCTCCGAGGGCAGCGGCGCCAAGACCATCAACGGCGTGAGCTACAACTCTCCGACCTACAGCGGCACGGCGGTCACCGGCATCGGCCGCGCCAAGGCGCTGCAGATCTGGTACAAGGCGCTGACCACCTACATGACGTCCACCACCAAGTACGCGGGCGCCCGCACCGCCACGCTGAGCGCCGCCACCTCGCTGTACGGCTCGGGCAGCGCGGAGTACAACGCGGTGAACGCGGCCTGGGCCGCGGTCAACGTCAAGTGACGCCGGTCGGGGACTGACCGGAAATCGTCGAACGACCGAGCGGCACCCGGAGGGCATATGCCCCCGGGTGCCGCTTAGTCTTGGGCCTCATGTCGTTCACCTACGAGGACGTCGGCGCCACACGCGACGGCGGCGTCCCCTGCCCGCCCGGCTTCCACTCGCTGCACGAGCGCACCCGGCTCGGCGAGGGCGAGGAGGTGTTCCGCCGGGCCGCCGAGGCCCTGACGACCTGGCGGATGCACCGCGAGATGGGCGTGGGGATCACCACCTCGGCCGAGCGGGCGGCGCCCGGGGTCGACGTCACGGTGACCCTGGCCGGCATCGTCAGGGCGCCCTGCCGGGTGGTGTGGACGATGGACGAGCCGCGCCGCGCCGGCTGGGCCTACGGGACGCTGCCCGGCCACCCGGAGAGCGGGGAGGAGGCCTTCGTGGTCAGCCGCACCGGCGACGGCACCGTCTGGCTGACCGTCACCGCGTTCTCCCGCCCCGCCAAGTGGTACGCCAAGGCCGGCGGTCCGGCGACCCGCGGCTTCCAGCACGCCTACGCCAGGCGCTGCGGCGTGGTGCTGCGCCGCCTCGCCGACCCGCCTGCCGAGTTCTGAGGGGCCGCGCGGCGCCGGGAGGCGCCGCGCGGGGGCCCGTCAGCGCATGAGCAGCCCGGCCGCCTCCACCAGGTCCTCGGAGGGCAGCGCGACCAGCCCGAGCTCCGCACCCGAGGCGAGCAGCCGATGCGCGGGCAGCACCCGCACCGTGTAGCCGAACGGCCCCGTGCGGTCCAGGGTGAGCGGGCCCTCGTACACCCAGTTCCCCTCCGTGTCGGGCCCGTTGGACGCCGGCTTGAGCGGGACGGTCGTCGGGGCGGTGAGCCGGTCCTCGGCGTCGACCCGGCCCGCCGCCGCCTGCACCTCGACGTCCTCCGGGGAGAGCCCGCCCAGCGCGACCCGGACCCGCAGGGTGAGCGTGGCGCCCAGCTCGGCGGTGGCCGTCGCGGACGAGGTCTCCACGTGGCCGACCCGCACACCCGGCCAGCCGCCGCGCACCCGCGCCTTCCACTCGGCGAGCTCGCGGGCCGCGTCCGCGTCCATCGCCCGGTGGGAGCGGGCGGCCGGGGCGTAGAGCCGCTCGACGTACTCCCGCACCATCCGGCCCGCCAGCACCTTGGGCCCCAGGTGGGTGAGGGTGCGGCGGACCATCTCGATCCAGCGGTCCGGCAGACCGCTGTCGCCGGCCTTCTCGTAGAACCGCGGGGTGACCCGCCGCTCCAGCAGGTCGTACAGGGCCGCGGCCTCCAGGTCGTCGCGCCGCTCCGGTCCGGTGCCGGTCCCGTCCGCGGTGGGGATCGCCCACCCGAAGTCGCTCTGGTACCACTCGTCCCACCAGCCGTCGAGGACCGACAGGTTGAGGCAGCCGTTGAGCGCGGCCTTCATGCCGCTGGTGCCGCACGCCTCGAGCGGCCGCAGCGGGTTGTTCAGCCAGATGTCGCAGCCCGGGTAGAGCTTCTGCGCCATGCCCATGCCGTAGTCGGGCAGGAAGACGATCCGGTGCCGCACCCGCGGGTCGTCGGCGAACCGCACCAGCTCCTGGATCAGCCGTTTGCCGCTCTCGTCGGCCGGATGGGCCTTGCCCGCGACCACCAGCTGCACCGGCCGCTCCGGGTGGAGCAGCAGCGAGCGCAGCCGGTCGTGGTCGCGCAGCATCAGGGTGAGCCGCTTGTACGACGGCACCCGGCGGGCGAAGCCGATGGTCAGGACGTCCGGGTCGAGGACCCCGTCGATCCAGCCGAGCTCGGCGTCGCCGGCGCCGCGCTGACGCCAGGAGTCGCGCAGCCGCCGCCTGACCTCGTCGACCAACTGGGCCCGCAGGGAACGGCGCAGCTGCCAGATCTCGTCGTCGCGGACGTCGGCGACGGCGTCCCACCGCTCGGAGCCGCCGACGCTCAGCGCCTCCTCGGCCCGCTGCTCGCCGACGCCGCGCCCGGCCATCCTGAGCACCTCGGGCGCCACCCAGGTCGGCGCGTGGACGCCGTTGGTGACGGAGGTGATCGGCACCTCCTCGGGGTCGAATCCCGGCCAGAGTCCGGCGAACATCTCGCGGCTGACCTTGCCGTGCAGCAGGGAGACGCCGTTGGCCCGCTGGGCCAGGCGCAGGCCCATCACCGCCATGTTGAAGACGCCGGGGTCACCGCCCGGGTAGGTCTCCGCGCCGAGCCGCAGCACCCGGTCGACGTCGACGCGGGGCAGCTCGGCGTCCTGCCCGAACTGCCGGGCGACCAGGTTGCGGTCGAACCGGTCGATGCCGGCCGGGACGGGGGTGTGGGTGGTGAAGACCGTGCCGGCCCGCACCGACTCCAGCGCGGAGTCGAAGTCCAGTCCCTGGCTGACCAGTTCGTGGATGCGCTCCAGGCCGAGGAAGCCGGCGTGGCCCTCGTTGGTGTGGAACACCTCGGGTTCGGGGTGGCCGGTGAGCTCGCAGTACACGCGCACCGCCCGGACACCTCCTATGCCCAGGAGCATCTCCTGCAGCAGCCGGTGCTCGCTGCCGCCGCCGTAGAGACGGTCGGTGACGCCCCGTTCGCCGGCGCCGTTGTCCTCGACGTCGGAGTCGAGCAGGAGCAGCGGCACCCGTCCGACCTGGGCGAGCCAGATCCGCGCCCGCAGCGACGTGCCGCCGGGCAGGGCGAGCGAGACGTGGGCGGTGGATCCGTCGGGCCGGGAGAGCGGGGTGAGCGGCAGCTCGTGCGGGTCGAGGACCGGGTAGTGCTCCTGCTGCCAGCCGTCGCGGGAGAGCGACTGCCGGAAGTAGCCGTGCCGGTAGAGCAGTCCCACCCCGATCAGCGGGACACCCAGGTCGCTGGCGGCCTTCAGGTGGTCGCCGGCCAGGATGCCCAGGCCGCCGGAGTACTGCGGCAGGGCCGCGGTGATGCCGAACTCCGGCGAGAAGTAGGCCACCGCCGAGGGCAGCGGGCCGGACTGCTCCTGGTACCAGCGGGGACCGCCGGTGTACTCGGCGAGGTTCTCGGCGGCCGCGGACAACCGGGCCAGGAACTCTCCGTCCTGGGCCAGCTCGGCGAGCCGGGCGGGCGGGACGCTGCCCAGCAATCGCACCGGATCGTCGCCGCAGGCCGCCCAGCGTTCGGGGTCCACGGACCGGAAGAGGTCGCGGGTCTCGGCGTGCCAGGACCAGCGCAGGTTCCGCGCCAGATCACTGAGTGGCCGCAGGGGTTGGGGGAGGACGGGACGGACGGTGAATCGACGGATCGCCTTCACGTTTCCACCTCGGCTGGGCGTGCGGAGAATATGGGGGACACATCCGCACGAATGCGTCCCCGTCGTCACCCCTGACGGTATCCGCGTACGGACGGATCAACCACGGCGTGCGGGTTCACCGGCGTGCCGCCGGGGCATACGGCGCACGACACGCGGCGCGGGCGGGTGAAATACCCGCCGCTCAGGGGGGAATACGTCGATGGATGTACAAGTCCGGATCGTAGCGATCGGGTACGGGACCGGTCTTGTGCTCCCGGATACGCATGAGTAGTTAACAAAGCGCCGGATTGCTCACCCGAAGAGGGTGGGAAGGCTCCCCCGGTACCCCCTTCCGGCGGTTCCGGTGGGGACCGCCTTCCCGTCCTCCCGCCCCACCCGTTCGGCCCGTTGCCCCCCGACCCGCGAAGCCTCACCCGCCCCCACCCCGCATCTCCCCATCCGCCCACCCACGTTGACGCGGAGGAGTGGTCATGCCCGCCACATCTCGTCCGACGGCCCGTCCGCAGGAGCCGGACGCCGCAGCCCGCCCTCGGCCGCAGCCACCACGCGACGCCCCGGCGTCCGACGGCGCCGCTCCGGCGCACACCCCACCCCCGCGCTCCGGGGGCGCGACCCCACCGGAGGATCCCGCCCCGCAGCACGGTCCCACCGGGGACGGCACGGCGGAGGGCCGGGCCGCCGCCCATCCCGGTGAGGACGGCGCCCCGCATCCCCGGCCACCGGGGACCGGGGACCGCCTCGCCGGCCCCGGCGGCGGCAAGCCCGCCGCGGACGAACCCTCGGACTCGACCCGGAACCTGATGAACAGCAAGAACGGCAAGGACAGCAAGAACGGCAAGGACGGCAAGGACGTGAAGGGCTCGCGGAAGGGCCTCGCCAAGGCCTCCGCCCAGCCCCAGGGCAGGACGCCCGGCAAGTCGCCCGGCAAGTCGCCGGGCAGGTCCTCCAGGAAGGCACCGTCGCCGGAGAGGACGTCCCCCTCCCGCCGGACCCCCGCCCGGCCCCCGCGCCCCCTCGCCCCCGCGGCGACCGTGGGGCGCATACCCGTGGAGGACGTCCGTCCCCGCGTGGCCGACGGCCGGCGTCCCGCGAAGGCGGTGGTCGGCGAGAGCTTCGAGGTCACCGCGACGGTGTTCCGCGAGGGGCACGACGCCGTCGCCGCCAACGTGGTGCTGATCGACCCGGACGGCGGGCCCGGCCCGTGGACGCCGATGCGCGAGGTCGCTCCCGGCACCGACCTGTGGGCCGCCGTCGTCACCCCGGACCGCACCGGCCGCTGGAGCTTCCTCGTCGAGACGTGGAGCGACCCGGTGGGCACCTGGCGGCACGCCGCCCGCATCAAGGTCCCGGCCGGCATCGACACCCACCTGGTGTTGGAGGAGGGCGCGCGCCTGCACGAGCGGGCCGCCGGGGGCGTCCCCGAGGGTCCGGACCGCGAGGCCGTGCTGGCCGCGGTGGACGCGCTGCGCGACGAGGAGCGCCCGGTGGCCTCCCGTCTGGCGGCCGCCCTCACTCCCGAGGTGACCGCGGCACTGGACCGCCACCCGCTGCGCGAACTGGTCACCGCCTCCGACCCGCTGCCGCTGCTGGTGGAGCGGGAGCGGGCGCTGTACGGGTCCTGGTACGAGTTCTTCCCGCGTTCCGAGGGCGCCGTGGTGCCGCAGGACGGGCCGCCGGTCAGCGGCACCTTCCGCACGGCCGCGGAGCGGTTGCCGGCCGTCGCCGCGATGGGCTTCGACGTGGTCTACCTCCCGCCGATCCACCCCATCGGCCGCACCCACCGCAAGGGCCCCAACAACACCCTCTCCGCGCACGAGTGGGACGTCGGCGTGCCGTGGGCGATCGGGTCGCAGGAGGGCGGGCACGACGCGGTCCACCCGGACCTGGGGACGATCGAGGACTTCGACGCGTTCGTGGCGAGGGCGTCGGAGCTGGGGCTGGAGATCGCGCTGGACTTCGCGCTGCAGTGCTCCCCGGACCACCCGTGGGTGGAGAAGCACCCGCAGTGGTTCCACCACCGCCCCGACGGGTCGATCGCCTACGCGGAGAACCCGCCGAAGAAGTACCAGGACATCTACCCGATCGCCTTCGACCAGGACATGCCCGGCCTGGTCCAGGAGACCGTCCGCGTCCTGCGGTTCTGGATGGACCACGGGGTGCGGATCTTCCGCGTCGACAACCCGCACACCAAGCCGGTGGTGTTCTGGGAGAAGGTCATCGGCGAGATCAACGGCACCGACCCCGACGTCGTCTTCCTGGCCGAGGCCTTCACCCGCCCCGCCATGATGCGCGTCCTCGCCCAGACCGGGTTCCAGCAGTCCTACACCTACTTCACCTGGCGCAACACCAAGGAGGAGCTCACCGACTACCTCACGGAGCTGAGCGGGGAGACGGCGCCGTACCTGCGCCCGAACCTGTTCGTGAACACCCCCGACATCCTGCACGCCTACCTGCAGCGGGGCGGGCGGCCGGCCTTCGAGGTCCGCGCGGTCCTGGCGGCCACCCTCTCCCCCGCCTGGGGCGTCTACGCGGGCTACGAGCTCTGCGAGAACACCCCGGTGCGCGAGGGCAGCGAGGAGTACCTGGACTCGGAGAAGTACCAGCTGCGGCCCCGCGACTGGGAGGCCGCCGAACGGGAGGGCCGCACCATCGCGCCCCTGCTGACCCGGCTGAACGAGATCCGCCGCGCCAGCCCCGCCCTGCGCCACCTGCGCAACCTGCGTTTCCACCACGCCGACAAGGACGAAGTGATCGTCTACTCCAAGCGGCACGGCTCGAACACGGTTCTGGTGGTGGCCAACCTGGACCCGCACCACACCCAGGAGGCCACGGTGTCGTTGGACATGCCGCAACTCGGCCTGGACTGGCACGAGTCGGTACCGGTGCGCGACGAGCTCACCGGCGAGACCTATCACTGGGGCAGGGCCGCCTATGTACGCCTCGGACCCGGGGGAGCACATGTGCTGACCGTCGGCGCCGGTGGCGACGGGGTCCTGCGACCGTCCTCACCGCAGATCGGAGGGTCACCCACCACATGATCGTCAACGAGCCCGTCCCGGACAAGTTCGAGGACACCCCCGCCCGTGACCGGGATCCCGACTGGTTCAAGCGCGCCGTCTTCTACGAGGTCCTGGTCCGCTCCTTCCAGGACTCCAACGGCGACGGCGTCGGCGACCTCAAGGGCATCACCGCCAAACTCGACTACCTGCAGTGGCTCGGCGTGGACTGCCTGTGGCTCCCGCCGTTCTTCAAGTCGCCGCTGCGCGACGGCGGGTACGACGTCTCCGACTACACCTCGGTGCTGCCCGAGTTCGGTGACCTGGCCGACTTCGTGGAGTTCGTCGACGCCGCGCACCAGCGCGGCATGCGCGTGATCATCGACTTCGTCATGAACCACACCAGCGACCAGCACCCGTGGTTCCAGGAGTCCCGCAAGGACCCCGACGGCCCCTACGGCGACTACTACGTCTGGGCCGACGACGACAAGCAGTACCAGGACGCCCGGATCATCTTCGTCGACACCGAGACGTCCAACTGGACCTTCGACCCGGTGCGCAAGCAGTACTACTGGCACCGGTTCTTCTCCCACCAGCCGGACCTCAACTACGAGAACCCGGCCGTGCAGGAGGAGATCGTCTCCGCGCTGCGGTTCTGGCTGGACCTGGGCATCGACGGGTTCCGGCTCGACGCGGTGCCCTACCTGTACCAGCAGGAGGGCACCAACTGCGAGAACCTGCCGGCCACGCACCAGTTCCTGAAGCGGGTGCGCAAGGAGATCGACGCGCACTACCCGGACACCGTGCTGCTGGCGGAGGCCAACCAGTGGCCGGAGGACGTGGTCGACTACTTCGGCGACTTCGCCTCCGGCGGCGACGAGTGCCACATGGCCTTCCACTTCCCCGTCATGCCGCGCATCTTCATGGCCGTGCGGCGTGAGTCCCGGTACCCCGTGTCCGAGGTCCTCGCGAAGACGCCGGCGATCCCGCAGAACTGCCAGTGGGGGATCTTCCTGCGCAACCACGACGAGCTGACCCTGGAGATGGTCACCGACGAGGAACGCGACTACATGTACGCGGAGTACGCCAAGGACCCGCGGATGCGGGCCAACATCGGCATCCGCCGCCGTCTCGCGCCGCTCCTCGACAACGACCGCAACCAGATCGAGCTCTTCACCGCCCTGCTGCTCTCCCTGCCGGGGTCGCCGGTCCTGTACTACGGCGACGAGATCGGCATGGGCGACAACATCTGGCTCGGCGACCGCGACGGCGTGCGCACCCCCATGCAGTGGACCCCCGACCGCAACGCGGGCTTCTCCTCCTGCGACCCCGGCCGGCTGTACCTGCCGACCATCATGGACCCGGTCTTCGGCTACCAGGTCACCAACGTGGAAGCCTCGATGGCGTCGCCGTCGTCGCTGCTGCACTGGACCCGCCGGATGATCGAGATCCGCAAGCAGAACCCGGCGTTCGGGCTGGGCGCGTACACCGAACTCCCGTCCTCCAACCCGGCGGTGCTCGCGTTCCTGCGCGAGTACGAGGACGACACGGTGCTGTGCGTGCACAACTTCTCCCGCTTCGCCCAGCCCACCGAGCTGGACCTGCGGGAGTTCACCGGCCGGCACCCCGTGGAGCTCATCGGCGGGGTCCGCTTCCCGGCCGTCGGCGAGCTGCCGTACCTGCTGACCCTGGCGGGCCACGGCTTCTACTGGTTCCGGCTCCGCGAGGACCCGGCCGACAAGGGCCCGGCGTAACCGGCCAGTTCCGTCGCGAGGCGGTTTCGGCCGCCTCGCGACGGGCACGCGAAAACACCCGCTCCCCCGTCCCGAAGGGGAAAGGACGCGCCGCCATGTCGGAAGCCTCGCCGTACGCCCCCGCCCGCTCCACCCTGCCCGCGCAGGACCTCTCGGCCTTCCTGGAGCCGCTGCTGCTCGAGTGGCTGCCCCGCCGCCGCTGGTTCGCCGGGAAGGGCAACGCGCTCTCCCACCTGACCGTGGTGGCCGAGACCGAGCTGGTGCCGCTGCCCGCCGCGGGCAACCAGCCCGGGCTGCTGCACCTGCTGGTCCGCGCGGGACGACATCCCGGCGACTGCTACCAGTTGCTCCTCGGTGTCCGCCGCACCCTGCCGCCCCACCTGGCCCCCGCCCTGATCGGGCGCCTGCACCACGGGCCGTTCGCCGGTGTCACGGTCTACGACGCGCTGCACGACCCGCGCGCCACCGGCCTGCTGCTGGAGGCGCTGCGCAGCCGTGCCCGGGTCGGCGGGTTGCGCTTCGAACGCGAGGGTGACAAACCGTTACCTCTGGACGCGGCGCCGCGGCTGGTCACCTCGGAGCAGTCCAACTCCTCGGTGGTCTACGGCGAATCGTTGATCCTCAAGCTGCTGCGCCGGGTCACCCCCGGCGTCAATCCCGACCTGGAGCTGCCGCTGGCACTCGCCCGCGAGGGCTGCGCCCGGGTGCCCGCGCCGGCCGGCTGGCTGACCGCCCGGTTGCCGGGCGAGCCGGAACCGTACGTGCTGGCGGTCCTGCAGCCGTTCCTGCGCGGCGCCGACGACGGCTGGCAGCTGGCGCTGGCCCGGCTGGCCGAGGACCGGGACTTCACCGGCGAGGCCCGCGCCCTGGGACGCGCCACCGCCGAGGTGCACCTCTCGCTGGCCCGCGCCCTGCCCACCGTCACCCTGGGCCGGGCCCAGCTCGCGCAGATGGTCGAGGGGATGTGCGAACGGCTGGACGCCGCGGTCCACGCGGTGCCCGCCCTGCTCCCGTACGCGGACGGTCTGCGTTCCGCGTACACGGCGCTGGCGGACCTGGCCTCGGAGGGGCGCACCTGGACCGCCCAGCGGGTCCACGGCGACCTGCACCTCGGCCAGTGCCTGCGCACCCCGGACGGCGAGTGGTCGCTGATCGACTTCGAGGGCGAGCCGTCCCGCCCGCTGGCCGAGCGGCGCCTGGAGCAGCCGGCGGTCCGGGACGTCGCCGGGATGCTCCGCTCCTTCGACTACGCGGCGCACTCCGGGCGTCCCTGGCCGCCGGGGTGGGCGGACGCCTGCCGGTCCGCGTTCTGCACCGGGTACGCGGAGGTGTCCGGCAGCGACCCGCGCACCGACCCGGTGATGCTGCGGGCCTGCGAGACCGAGAAGGCCGTCTACGAGGTGGTCTACGAGGCCCGGCACCGGCCGGACTGGCTGCGGGTGCCGCTGGCCGCGATACAGCGCCTGGCCGCCGGGGCCGCGGGACCGGTCCCGTGAGCCCCCGGCCGCGGCCCCGGCCCGCCGCCCCCGCGCCGCCCTGATCCCGTACCGCCCCACACGCCGGACCGACGTGTGTTCCCCCCGAGGAGGCCCCCTGTGGTGCAGCCCAGCCAACCGTCCACCCGTCCGACCTCCGGCCGGGAGCGGGCGGCCGCCCTTCGCAGGACACCGGCCGCCAGGCCACCGCAGCAGCGGACCCCCCACGACCGGGCCGACGGTCCGCCGCCCACCGCCGCGCCGCGGTCCGCGCCGCCCGAGGTGGTCCCCGCGCCGTGTCCGCCGGAGGACCGCGAGCGGCTGCTGGCCGGGAGCCACCACGACCCGCACGGCGTGCTCGGCGCCCACCCGGCCGACGGCGGCACGGTGATCCGCGCCCTGCGCCCGCACGCCCGCTCGGTCACCGTGGTCGCCGAGGGGCTGCGGGCCGAACTCCACGACGACGGCGACGGGTTCTTCTCCGGCCGCCTCCCGCTCTCCGCCGAGCAGGGCGTGCCCGCCTACCGGCTGCTGGTCGGCTACGAGGGGGGCACGCACGAGACCGAGGACGCCTACCGCTTCCTGCCCGCACTCGGCGACCTGGACCTCCACCTGATCGGTGAGGGCCGCCACGAGGAGCTGTGGAAGGCGCTAGGCGCCCACCCCATGACCCACCAGGGCGTCACCGGCACCCGTTTCACCGTGTGGGCGCCCAACGCCCGCGGGGTGCGGGTGACCGGCACCTTCAACTTCTGGGACGGCGCCGGCTTCCCGTTGCGCTCGTTGGGCGCCACGGGTGTCTGGGAGCTGTTCGTGCCCGCGGTCGGCGAGGGCGAGCTCTACAAGTTCGAGATCACCCGCCCCGACGGCAGCCGCACGCTGCGCGCCGACCCGATGGCCCGCCGCACCGAGTGCCCGCCCGCGACCGCCTCCGTGATCACCTCCTCCGACTACGAGTGGGGCGACCAGGAGTGGCTCGCGCGGCGCGGCGAGGTCCCCGCCCACGAGGCGCCGTTCTCCGTCTACGAGGTGCACCTGCCCTCCTGGCGGCCGGGACTGGGCTACCGGCAGCTCGCCGAGCAGCTGCCGGCGTACGTCGCGGAGCTGGGGTTCACGCACGTCGAGCTGATGCCGGTCGCCGAGCACCCGTTCGGCGGCTCCTGGGGGTACCAGGTCACCGGCTTCTACGCGCCGACGGCCCGGATGGGCACCCCGGACGACTTCAAGTACCTGGTCGACAGCCTGCACCGGGCCGGCATCGGCGTGATCATGGACTGGGTGCCCGCGCACTTCCCGCGCGACGCCTGGGCGCTGGCGGAGTTCGACGGCCGCCCCCTGTACGAGCACCCGGACCCGCAGCGGGCCGCCCACCCCGACTGGGGGACGCTGGAGTTCGACCTCGGGCGGCGCGAGGTGCGCAACTTCCTAATCGCCAACGCCGTGTACTGGTGCGAGGAGTTCCACATGGACGGCCTGCGGGTGGACGCCGTCGCCTCCATGCTCTACCTGGACTACAGCCGCGAGGACGGGCAGTGGACGCCCAACGAGCACGGCGGCCGGGAGAACCTGGACGCGGTGGCCTTCCTGCAGGAGATGAACGCCACCGTCTACCGCCGGGTCCCGGGGATGGTGACCATAGCCGAGGAGTCCACCGCCTGGGACGGCGTCACCCGCGCCACCCACCACGTCGGCCCGTCCGGCTTCGGCGGCCTCGGCTTCGGCCTGAAGTGGAACATGGGCTGGATGCACGACTCGCTGGAGTACATGGCGCACGACCCGGTGCACCGGGCGTACCACCACGACCGGATCACCTTCTCCATGGTGTACGCGTACAGCGAGAACTACGTGCTGCCGATCTCGCACGACGAGGTGGTGCACGGCAAGCGCTCGCTGGTGTCGAAGATGCCGGGCGACTGGTGGCGGCAGCGGGCCGATCTGCGGGCGTACCTGGGCTTCATGTGGGCCCACCCCGGGAAGCAGCTGCTGTTCATGGGGCAGGAGTTCGCGCAGGGCGCGGAGTGGTCGGAGGCGCACGGCCCGGACTGGTGGCTGCTCGACCCGTCGTACGGGGCCGCGGCCGACCACCGGGGGGTGCGGGACCTGGTGGCCGACCTCAACGCGGTGTACCGGCGGACGCCGGCGCTGTGGCAGCGGGACGTCTCGCCGGACGGGTTCCGGTGGGTGCTGGCGGACGGGGCCGGGGACAACGTGCTGGCGTTCCTGCGGTACGACGCCGAGGGATCGCCGCTGCTGGCGGTGTGCAACTTCTCCCCCGTGGTGCGGGAGGACTTCCGGGTGGGCGTCCCGGACGACGTCCCCGCCTGGGCGGAGGTCCTCAACACGGACGCGGAGCGGTACGGGGGGTCCGGGGCGTGCGGGTCCGGCCCGCTGAAGCCGGAGCCCCAGCCCTGGCACGGCATGGCCGCGAGCCTCCGCCTCACGCTGCCGCCGCTGTCCACGGTGTGGCTGACCCCGGCGTGAGCACGGCCCGGACCCACTGAGCGCGGGCGGGGTCCCGTACCGCACGGTGACGGTACGGGACCCCGCGCCGTTCCCGGGGCGGCCACTGCGCCGTCCGGGCCCGGTGGGTGTTCCGTCAGCCCGCCGAGGTGCCCGCCGGGGTCCTCGCCGGCCGCGCGGCGGCGGCCAGTTCGGCGCGGTGGGCGGCCAGGCGGGAGGTCCGGCCGGCCGTCAGCGCCCCCACCGGCCTGCCCCGTGGTGGTGGACGGGGGCGGGGAGCGCGGCGCCAGGCCGCGCCGCCCCGCCCCCTCCCCCGGTCACGGCGTGGTCGTCACGCCCGGTCGAGCGCCTCCGACCGCGCCAGCGCGTCCGGCAGCGGCGCGGCGTGCACCACCGCGAGCCGCTGGGTCGCGCGGGTCAGCGCCACGTACAGGTCGCTCGGGCCGAAGGCGGCCGGCTCGACCACGATCACGGAGTCGAACTCCAGCCCCTTCACCCCCCGCGGGTCCACCAGCACGACCCGCCGGGTCAGGTCCGGCACGCCGGTGACCGGAACGCCGAGCGCATCCCCCAGTTCCCCGTGCAGCTCCCGCGGCGCGACGACCGCGAGGCGCCCCTCCTCGGGGGTGAGGTCGCCCACCACCGACGCGACGGCGCCCGGCAGCTCGCCGGGGCCGCCCGCCGCGACGGCG
Source organism: Streptomyces fragilis (assembly GCF_003112515.1). Taxonomy (GTDB): domain Bacteria; phylum Actinomycetota; class Actinomycetes; order Streptomycetales; family Streptomycetaceae; genus Streptomyces; species Streptomyces fragilis. Next base: position 294,802 of record NZ_BEVZ01000004.1, read on the forward strand.
AACGGCCGGATCCCGGTCTCCCGCACCGACCGCGGCGGCTCGAACTCCGGCGCCCGTGCCCGCACGACCGCCGCCGCGACCTCCATGATCTCCGCCGGGGTGCGGTAGTTGACGGACAGCCGCCTGTGCTCCCACCGGTCCTCGACGTAGGGGGCGAGGATCCCCTTCCAGGACCCCACTCCCACCGCCTCGGCGGTCTGCGCGGGGTCGCCCACCAGCGTCATCGCCCGCGTCGGGGACCTGCGCATCAGCAGCCGCCACGCCATCGGCGACAGCTCCTGCGCCTCGTCCACGATGATGTGCCCGAACGCCCAGGTGCGGTCCGCCGCCGCCCGCTCCGCCGCGCTGCGGTGGTCGGCCTCCTCGTGCCGTTCGGCGAACCGCTCCGCGTCGATGATGTCCTGCGCGCCGAGCACCTCCGCGTCCTCGTCGTCCTTGTCCTCGAACTCGTAGGTGCGCGAGGCGTAGGCGACGTCCAGCACGCCCTGCGCGTAGGCGATGCGGGCCCGCTGCTCGCGTGCCGCCCGGTCGCGCGCCGCCCGGTCGTCCTCGCCGAGCAGCTCGGCCGCCTCGTCGAGCAGCGGCACGTCGGCGACCGTCCACTCCGTGGTCACCGGCCGCCGCACCGCCTCCGCGTCCTCGGGCGGCAGGTAGCCGTCCGGTTCCGCCAGCAGCCGGGCCACCACCTGCCGCGGGGTGAGCACCGGCCAGAGCTCGTCGATCGCGTCCCAGACGGCCGGGTTGTCGGCCAGCTCGTCGCGGATCGCCGAGACGTCGCTGTCGTCCAGCAGGTTGGACCCGTCGTAGGGGTCGGTGCCGATCTGCTCGGCGACCAGCTCGGTGAGCGTGTTCAGCAGGTACCCCTCGAAGTACTCCCGCGCCAGGTTGTGCGGCAGCCCCGTGGACCGGGCGCGGTCCCGGGCGACCCGCACCAGGCCCTCGTCGAGCATCACCACCTGCCGGTCGTGCTCGACGGCGAGCACCGGGTCGGGCAGCCGCTCGTGGTCGCGCACCAGGCGCTCCAGCACCTCGGCCATCCCCGCGCGCCCCTTCACCGCCGCCGTGGCCGGGGTGTCGGCGGCGGTCGCCGTGACGCCGGGGAACAGCTCGCCCACGGTGGCCAGCAGCACGCCGGTCTCACCCAGCGAAGGCAGCACCTCGCCGATGTAACCGAGGAAGGCCGGGTTCGGGCCGACGATCAGCACCGCGCGCCGCGCCAGCAGCTCGCGGTGCTCGTAGAGCAGGAAGGCGGCACGGTGCAGGGCGACCGCGGTCTTGCCGGTGCCGGGCCCGCCCTCGACCACCATCACCCCCTGGTGCGGGGCGCGGATGATGCGGTCCTGGTCGGCCTGGATGGTGCGCACGATGTCGCCCATCCGGCCGGTGCGGGCCTGGTTGAGCGCGGCCAGCAGCACGGCGTCGCCGGTGGGGTCCTCGTGGCCGGTGCGGGTGGTGTCGCCCAGGTCGAGGATCTCGTCGTGCAGGGCGGTGACCGTGCGGCCCTCGCTCGAGATGTGCCGGCGCCGCCGCAGCCCCATCGGGGAGTACCCGGTGGCCAGGTAGAACGGTCGCGCCACCTCGGCGCGCCAGTCGATCAGCAGCGGTGTGCGCTCCTCGTCGTCGGCCCGGATGCCGATCCGGCCGATGTGGTGGGTCGCGCCGCCGGTGAGGTCGATCCGGCCGAAGCAGAGCGCGCTGTCGACCGCGTCCAGGGCGGCGAGCAGCCCGGAGCGCTCGGCGACCAGGATGTCGCGCTCCAGCCGGCCCTGCCGCGTGGTGTCCCCCTGGGCCAGCGCCTCCTTGACGGCACGGTCCGCGTCCGCGCGCAGGGTCTCGACGTGCTCGTGCAGTCCGTCGACGAATTCCTGCTCACGCCGCAATTCGAGGTCGTGGAATTCGTCGTTCCCGCCGTCGTTCCCGCCGTCGTGTGAATGTGCCGTGTTTGACAATGCCGCTCCCGCCCGGATATACTCTGCTCAGTACGCTTTATCGTGACTTTCTGAAACAAGTCGCGAATGAACAAAGATAGACGACGAAAACCCCCGGAGACAATTCCCCGGGGGTTTTTCCGTGCGCCTGTGTGCGCCGCGGTGTCGGGTCCGGACGTCAGGGCGTGACGTCAGGACCTGGCGAGCGTCTTGTCGTCACCGGCGGAGGCGGCGGGCGGTCCGGCCGGCCCGCCGGAGGCGTCGTGGCCGTCGCCGTGGCCCTCGTGCCCGTCGAGCAGCGTGCGCTCGTCGAAGGGCAGCTCGCCGGCGAGGACGCGCCGGACCCGGTCCTTGTCGACCTCCTTGGTCCAGGTGCCGATCAGCAGCGTGGCGACCGCGTTGCCCGCGAAGTTCGTCAGGGCGCGGGCCTCGCTCATGAACCGGTCGATGCCGACGATCATGCCGACGCCGTCGACCAGGTCGGGCTTGTGCGACTGGAGCGCGCCGGCCAGCGTGGCCAGGCCGGCGCCGGTGACGCCCGCGGCGCCCTTGGAGGCCACCATCATGAAGAGCAGCAGGGTGATCTGCTGGCCGACCGTCATCGGGTCGCCCATCGCCTCGGCGATGAACAGCGAGGCCATGGTCAGGTAGATCATCGTGCCGTCGAGGTTGAAGGAGTAGCCCGTCGGCACGGTGATGCCGACGACCGGGCGGCTGACGCCCAGGTGCTCCATCTTGGCGATCAGCCGCGGCAGCGCCGACTCCGAGGAGGAGGTCGAGAAGATGAGCAGGAATTCGCGGCCCAGGTACTTCAGCAGGCTGAACAGGTTCACCTTGGCGACGATCCGGACCAGGGCCCCGAGCACCACCAGCACGAACAGGGCGCAGGTGAGGTAGAAGCCGATCATGATGGCCGCCAGCGCCTTCAGGGCGTCGACGCCGGTCTCCCCGACCACGGCCGCGATGGCGCCGAAGGCGCCCACCGGGGCCGCCCACATGATCATGGCGAGGATGCGGAAGACCAGCCGCTGGATGTGCTCGACGCCGCGCAGGATCGGCTCGCCGGAACGGCCCATGGTCTGCAGCGCGAAGCCGGCCAGCAGGGCGACCAGCAGGGTCTGCAGGACGACGCCCTCGGTGAAGGCGGAGACCAGCGTGGTCGGGATGATGGACAGCAGGAAGTCGGTCGTCGTGGTCTCGCTGCCGGCCGCGGCCTGCTCCTGGCCGACGCCCTTGGCGGCCTCGGTGAGCTCCACCGCGCCGCCCGGATGGACGACGTTGCCGACGACCAGACCGATGGCCAGCGCGACGAAGGACATCGTCACGAAGTAGCCGATGGCGAGGCCGCCCACCTTGCCGACCTTGGCCGCCTTCCGCACCGAACCGATGCCGAGCACGATGGTGCAGAAGATGATCGGCGAGATCATCATCTTGATGAGTCCGACGAACGCGGTGCCTATCGGCTTGAGTTCCTTGGCGACGCCGGGAGCTGTCAGGCCCAGGACGATGCCGAGGACCACGGCCACCACGACCGCGAGATAGAGGAAATGCGTGCGGTCCCGCCGAGGTCCGGCGTCGGGTCCCGCTTGACCCGGGATGGTCGCACCGGTCATGGATGGCCTCCTTGGCAGCCGTGTCGGAAAAAGCGTCCGACGATGCTTGCACATGGCATTCAGCTGCCGGACGGCTTTCCGACGGCACCGGAGTCGTCAGATTTTCACGTGAAGTAATCAGATGTGAGCAAGCGGTGGTGAGCGGGAACCCGCCGCCCTAGCGTCTGCATCGTGCACAGATCCCCCTCCCCGGCCTTCGACGCCGCCGCCGCGCACCGCATCCGCACCGCCCTCGGGCTCGGCCCCGAGGAGGTCGCCCACGGCATGCGCACCGCCTTCGGCCTGGGCCATGTGACGCCGGAACTGGTCACCGCCTGGGAGAAGAAGCAACTCCCGCCCGGCAAGGAAGAGTTGGCCGCACTGGCCGGGATGCTCTGGTGCTCGCCCGCCGACCTCGCGGGCCGGCCGCGCACCTTGCGCGAACACCGCCTGGCCCGCGGGTTCACACCGGAGGAGGTGGCCGCGGCGATCGGCCTGGACGTCCTCGCCTACCTCCGCATGGAGCAGGAGAACGTCTGGCGCGGCGGCGACCGGCCGACCCAGCAGCTGCGCCGGCTGTTCCGGCTGGACCGGGCCGACCTGGTCGCGGTCAGCGGGCGACACGCGAAACTCTCACTGCTCCTGCGCGAGACATTCACCTCGCGGGGCGCCGGACCGGCGCGCGCGGTGGCCCGCACCGCCTGTCTGGACCGCCGCGTGGTCGACATCGCCCTGCGCCGGCTGCGCGCCGGGCACACCGCGGCCCCCGACCCGGAGGTGTTCGCCTCCCACGCCGTGGACCACTTCTGGGAGGCGGTCAGGGCGAACCCCTGACCGCTCGCGCACGACGGCGCGACGGACCGGGCCCGGGCCGCTCAGGCACCCGGAACCCCGCACCCGGAACCCCGCACCCGGAATCCGAGCGGGTCAGAAGACCGACTCGGCCTCCTCCATACGGCTCTTGGGCACGTGCTTCAGCTCGGCCGTGGCCTCGGCCAGCGGGACCATCACGATCTCGGTGCCGCGCAGCGAGGTCATCATGCCGGAGACCCCGCGGTGCGCCGCCTCCACCGCGTGCCAGCCGAAGCGGGTCGCCAGGACCCGGTCGTAGGCCGTGGGGGTGCCGCCGCGCTGGACGTGGCCCAGGATGACCGGTCGGGCCTCCTTGCCCAGCCGCCGCTCGAGCTCGCGGGCGAGGGCGGTGCCGATGCCCTGGAAGCGCTCGTGGCCGTACTGGTCGATCTCGCCCTTGCGGTAGTCCATGCTGCCCTCGGCCGGGTGCGCGCCCTCGGCCACGCAGATCACCGCGAACTTCTTGCCGCGGGCGAACCGCGCCTGCACCATCTCGACCAGGTCGGCCGGGTCGAACGGCCGCTCCGGGAGGCAGATGCCGTGCGCGCCGGCGGCCATGCCGGACTCCAGCGCGATCCAGCCCGCGTGACGGCCCATCACCTCGACGACCATCACCCGCTGGTGGGACTCGGCGGTGGTCTTCAGCCGGTCCATCGCCTCCGTCGCGACCGTCACGGCCGTGTCGAAGCCGAAGGTGCGGTCGGTGGAGGAGATGTCGTTGTCGATGGTCTTCGGCACGCCGACGATCGGCATGCCGGCCTCGGCGAGCATGCTGGCGGCCGTCAGGGTGCCCTCGCCGCCGATCGGGATCAGCACGTCGATGCCGAACCGGTTGGCGGTCTCGCGGACCTCGCGGCAGGCCTCCTGCAGGCGGGCCCGGGGCAGCCGGGAGGAGCCCAGTATCGTGCCGCCGCGGGCCAGGATGCCGCTGACGGCGTCCAGGTCGAGGGTGCGGTACCGCCCGTCGAGGAGACCCTCGTAGCCGTCCTCGAAACCGATGACCTCGTCGTCGTACTGGGAGATGGCGCGGTGCACCACGGAACGGATCACCGCGTTGAGGCCGGGGCAGTCGCCGCCGGCGGTAAGAATCCCGATGCGCATGCCGCTCCCGCGTCTCGCCTCTTCCGTCGGGCCCCGATTGTTCCACGCCCCGCGGGAACCCGCGCGCCGGCCGGGGAGCGAGGGCCCGCGGGGAGCGGCACCGGCCGGGTCCGTGCCACGGAGCGGCACCGCCGGGCCGCGTGCAGCGGCACCGCCTGGACCGCGAACCGCGGCACCGCCGGTGCGGACGCCGCGGCGGGCAACCCGCCCGGCGTAGCCGCGCGGCCCCCCGGTACCCGGCCGGGGGCGATGTTTGACAGGCTGGCCCAGAGGCACCGGAACCGGAGCACCACCCGTGCGCCGGCGAGGCGCCGGCGCACCGACGGCACAGGAACGGAGACCCCCGCGTGACGCGCAGCGTGTACGTGACCGGTATCGACCGCGGCGACGGCCGCCAGGTCGTGGACCTGGGGGTGATGGAACTCCTCACCCGTCAGGTCGACCGCGTCGGCGTCTTCCGCCCTCTCGTGCACGACGGTCCCGACCGCCTCTTCGAGCTCCTGCGGGCCCGCTACCGGCTCGGCCAGGACCCGGCCACCGCGTACGGCATGTCCTACGAGCAGGCCACCGCCCTGCAGGCCGAGCGCGGCCTGGACGAGCTCGTCACCGCCCTGGTCGACCGGTTCCACGCGGTCGCCGACGCCTACGAGGTCGTCCTGGTCCTCGGCACCGACTTCGCCGGCGCGAACCTGCCCGACGAGCTGGGGCTCAACGCCCGGCTGGCCAACGAGTTCGGGGCGTCGGTGATCGGCGTGGTCGGCGGCCGGGGGCAGAGCGCCGAGGCGGTGGCCGACGAGGCGCGCAACGCCTGCCGCGCCTACCAGGACCTCGGCTGCGACGTCCTCGCGATGATCGCCAACCGGGTCGCCCCGGAGGACCGCGACGCGGTGGCCGAACTGCTCGACCGGCGGCTCGACAAGCGGCACGGCCTGCCGGGCTACGTGCTGCCCGACGAACCCGCCCTGTCCGCGCCCACCATGGGGCAGATCGCCCACGCCCTGGACGCCCAGGTGCTGCTGGGCGACGCGGCGGGCCTGGCCCGCGACGCGCTCGGCTTCGTCTTCGGCGGCGCCACCCTGCCCAACCTGCTCAAGGCGCTCACCCCCGGCTGCCTGATCATCGCCCCCGGCGACCGGACCGACCTGGTGCTGGGCGCCCTCGCCGCGCACAGCGCCGGCTCGCCGCCGATCGCCGGCGTGGTGCTCACCCTCGGCATCGTCCCCGACCCCGGCCTGATGGCGCTGGCCGAGCGGCTGGCCCCCGGCACCCCGGTGCTGTCCGTGCGGGAGAACAGCTTCCCCACCGCGGAGCGGCTGTTCACCATGGAGGGGAAGCTCAACGCCGCCACCCCGCGCAAGGCGGAGACCGCGCTGGGCCTCTTCGAGCGGTACGTCGACGTGGCCCGCCTGCGCACCCTGGTCTCCGCGCCCAGCAGCGGCCGCGTCACCCCGATGATGTTCGAGCACGGCCTGATCGAGCGGGCCCGCGCCGACAAGCGCCGGGTGGTGCTCCCGGAGGGCACCGAGGAGCGGGTGCTGCGGGCCGCCGAGGTGCTGCTGCGCCGCGGGGTGTGCGAGCTGACGCTGCTCGGCCCGGCCGAGCAGATCCGCAAGAAGGCCGCCGACCTGGGCCTGGACATCGCCGACGCCGAGCTGATCGACCCGCAGACCTCGGAGCTGCGCGAGTCCTTCGCCCGCCGCTACGCCGGGCTGCGCGCCCACAAGGGCGTCGGCTTCGACCTGGCCCACGACGTGGTCTCGGACGTCAACTACTTCGGCACCCTGATGGTGCTGGACGGCTTCGCCGACGGCATGGTCTCCGGCTCGGTGCACTCCACCGCCGCCACCATCCGCCCCGCCTTCGAGGTGATCCGGACCCGGCCGGACGCGGAGCTGGTCTCCTCGGTGTTCTTCATGTGCCTGGCCGACCGGGTGCTGGTCTACGGCGACTGCGCGGTCAACCCCGACCCGGACGCCGCGCAGCTCGCCGACATCGCCCTGCAGTCGGCGGAGACCGCCGCCCAGTTCGGGGTGGAGCCGCGGATCGCGATGCTGTCCTACTCGACCGGGGCCTCCGGGGCCGGCGCCGACGTGGAGAAGGTCCGGCGGGCCACCGAGATCGTGCGCGAGCGGCGCCCCGACCTGCCGGTGGAGGGGCCGATCCAGTACGACGCCGCCGTGGAGCCCACCGTGGCGGCGACCAAGCTGCCCGGGTCCCGGGTGGCGGGGCAGGCCACCGTGCTGATCTTCCCGGACCTCAACACCGGCAACAACACGTACAAGGCGGTGCAGCGTTCGGCCGGCGCCATCGCCGTCGGCCCGGTGCTGCAGGGCCTGCGCAAGCCGGTCAACGACCTGTCCCGCGGGGCCCTGGTGCAGGACATCGTCAACACGGTGGCCATCACGGCCGTCCAGGCCCAGCAGCCCGCTCCCGCCACCGCCGCGACGCCCGCCTCCGGCTCCGCCCCCTCCCCCGATGGGACCGACCGCGCGCAGAAGGGGAGCCGGTCATGACCGCCACCCGTGTCCTCGTCCTCAACACCGGCTCGTCCTCGGTGAAGTACCAGCTCCTCGACATGACGGACCGCAGCCGGCTGGCGGTGGGCCTGGTCGAGCGGATCGGGGAGGAGTCCGGCCGGATCAGGCACACGCTGATCTCCGGACCGCAGGGCAGGGAGCGCATCCGGGAGACCACCGGCCCGGTCCCGGACCACCGGGCGGCCCTGGAGGCCGTCGCCGAGGAACTGGCCCGCGACGGCCTGGGCCTGGACTCCCCGGAGCTGGCCGCGGTCGGCCACCGGGTGGTGCACGGCGGCAAGCGGTTCACCGAGCCCACGCTGATCGACACCACCGTGGTCAACGAGATCGAGCGGCTCTCCCCCGTCGCCCCGCTGCACAACCCGGCCAACCTGATCGGCATCCGCACCGCCCAGAAGCTGCGCCCCGACCTGCCCCACGTGGCCGTCTTCGACACCGCGTTCCACTCGACGATCCCGGAGGCGGCGGCCCGGTACGCGATCGACGTGGAGACCGCGGACCGTCACCGGGTGCGCCGGTACGGCTTCCACGGGACCTCGCACTCCTACGTCTCGCGCGCCGCGGCGAAGCTGGTGGGCAAGGACCCCGCCGAGGCGAACGTCATCGTGCTGCACCTGGGCAACGGCGCCTCGGCCTCCGCGGTGCGCGGCGGGCGGTGCGTGGAGACCTCGATGGGGCTCACCCCGCTGGAGGGCCTGGTGATGGGCACCCGGTCCGGGGACCTCGATCCCGCGGTGGTCTTCCACCTGATGCGGGTGGGCGGCATGACGGCCGACGAGATCGACGTCCTGCTGAACAAGCGGTCCGGGCTCGTGGGGCTGTGCGGGGACAACGACATGCGGGAGATCCGCCGCCGGGTGGACGAGGGCGACGAGGCGGCGAAGCTGGCGTTCGACGTCTACGTGCACCGGCTGCGCAAGTACATCGGGGCGTACTACGCGGTGCTCGGCCGGGTGGACGTGGTCGCCTTCACCGCGGGGGTGGGCGAGAACTCCGCCCCGGTGCGGGCCGCGGCCCTGGAGGGTCTGGAGGGGCTGGGCCTCGCCGTGGACGAACACCTCAACGCCAGGCCCGCCGACGGGCCCCGGCTGATCTCGCCCCCGCACCTGTCCGTGGCGGTCGCGGTGGTGCCCACCGACGAGGAACTGGAGATCGCCGCGGAGACCTACGAGCTGGTCACGGGCGCCCGGCGGAGACGGTGAGGGCGGGGGCCGCCGGCAAGCTACCGCCGGGTATTTATTCCGCTGCGAAACAAACGGATAGGATCCCTTCCATGCGCCGTTCGAAGATCGTCTGTACTCTCGGCCCCGCGGTCGACTCCCATGAGCAACTGGTCGCGCTGATCGAGGCGGGGATGAATGTCGCCCGCTTCAACTTCAGCCATGGCTCCCACGAGGAACATCAGGGCCGCTACGACCGGGTGCGCGCCGCCTCCCAGGAGACCGGCCGCCCGGTGGGCGTCCTCGCCGACCTCCAGGGTCCGAAGATCCGCCTGGAGACCTTCGCCGAGGGTCCCGTGGAGCTGGTGCGGGGCGACGAGTTCACCATCACCACCGAAGACGTGCCCGGCGACAAGTCGATCTGCGGCACCACCTACAAGGGCCTGCCCGGCGACGTGAACCGCGGCGACCAGATCCTGATCAACGACGGCAACGTCGAGCTCAAGGTCCTGGACGTCGAGGGCCCGCGGGTGCGGACCATCGTGATCGAGGGCGGGGTGATCTCCGACCACAAGGGCATCAACCTGCCCGGGGCCGCGGTGAACGTCCCCGCGCTGTCCGAGAAGGACGTCGACGACCTGCGCTTCGCGCTGCGGATGGGCGCCGACCTGGTCGCCCTCTCCTTCGTCCGCGACGCCGACGACGTGCGTGACGTCCACAAGGTGATGGACGAGGTGGGCCGCCGGGTCCCCGTCATCGCCAAGGTGGAGAAGCCGCAGGCGGTGGAGAACATGGAGGCCGTGGTGGCGGCCTTCGACGGCGTCATGGTGGCCCGTGGCGACCTGGCCGTGGAGTATCCGCTGGAGAAGGTCCCGATGGTGCAGAAGCGCCTGGTGGAGCTCTGCCGACGCAACGCCAAGCCGGTGATCGTGGCGACCCAGATGATGGAGTCGATGATCACCAACTCCCGTCCGACCCGCGCCGAGGCCTCCGACGTGGCCAACGCGATCCTGGACGGCGCGGACGCGGTGATGCTCTCCGCCGAGTCCAGCGTGGGCGCGTACCCGATCGAGACGGTCCGGACCATGTCGCGCATCGTCCAGGCCGCCGAGGAGGAGCTCCTCTCCAAGGGCCTGCAGCCGCTGGTGCCGGGCAAGAAGCCGCGCACCCAGGGCGGGTCGGTGGCCCGCGCGGCCGCCGAGATCGCCGACTTCCTCGGCGGCAAGGGCCTGGTGGCCTTCACCAAGTCCGGCGACACCGCCCGCCGCCTGTCCCGCTACCGGGCCTCGCAGCCGATCCTCGCCTTCACCACCGAGGAGTCCGCCCGCAACCAGCTCTGCCTGAGCTGGGGCGTGGAGCCGCACGTGGTGCCCTTCGTCAACAGCACCGACGAGATGGTCGAGCTGGTCGACCAGGAGCTGACGCGGCTGAACCGCTTCGAGCCCGGCTCCGTCGTGGTGATCACCGCCGGTTCGCCCCCCGGCGTCCCCGGCACCACCAACATGGTGCGCGTCCTGCACCTGGGCGCCGACGGCGCGAGCTGACGCCGGCGGTCCCCCCGCGCGGACACGGCAGCGCCCCACCGCCTCGACGCGGTGGGGCGCTGCCGTGTGCCGGGCGGTCACCCGGCGGTGTCCGGGGTCAGAAGCCGGCGGGCTCGGTGTAGACGCCCCACTCCTCGCGGAGCACGTCGCAGATCTCGCCCAGGGTGGCCTCGGCACGGACCGCCTCGACCATCGGCTCGATCATGTTGGCCCCGGAGCGCGCCGCGGCGAGCATCGCGTCCAGCGCGCCCCGCACGGCGGCCTCGTCGCGGGCGGCGCGCCGCGCGGTCAGCGTCCGCACCTGCTCGCGCTCCACCTCGTGGCTGACCCGCAGGATCTCCAGGTCGCCGGTGACCGAGCCGGTGTGGGCGTTGACGCCGACGACCCGCTTGTCGCCCTTCTCCAGGGACCGCTGGTACTGGAAGGCCGCCTCGGCGATCTCCCCGGTGAACCAGCCGTCCTCGATGCCGCGCAGGATGCCGGAGGTGATCGGGCCGATCGGGTGCTTGCCGTCCGGGTGGGCCCGCAGGCCGCGTTCCCTTATCTGCTCGAAGATCTTCTCCGCGTCCGCCTCGATGCGGTCGGTGAGCTGCTCGACGTACCAGGAGCCGCCCAGCGGGTCGGCCACGTTGGCGACGCCGGTCTCCTCCATCAGCACCTGCTGGGTGCGCAGCGCGATCTCCGCGGCCTGCTCGCTGGGCAGCGCGAGCGTCTCGTCGAGGGCGTTGGTGTGCAGCGAGTTGGTGCCGCCGAGCACCGCGGCCAGCGCCTCCACGGCCGTGCGGACCACGTTGTTGTACGGCTGCTGGGCGGTGAGCGAGACGCCGGCGGTCTGGGTGTGGAAGCGCAGCCACTGGGCCTTGTCGGTCTTCGCCCCGTACACGTCGCGCATCCAGCGGGCCCAGATGCGCCGGGCGGCGCGGAACTTCGCGATCTCCTCGAAGAAGTCCACGTGCGCGTCGAAGAAGAAGCTGAGGCCGGGCGCGAAGACGTCCACGTCCAGGCCCCGGCTGAGGCCCAGCTCGACGTAGCCGAAGCCGTCGGCCAGCGTGTAGGCCAGCTCCTGCGCGGCCGTGGAGCCTGCCTCGCGGATGTGGTACCCGGAGACCGAGAGCGGCTTGTAGGCCGGGATGCGCTCGGCGCAGTACTCCATCAGGTCGCCGATCAGGCGCAGGTGGGGCTCCGGCTCGAAGAGCCACTCCTTCTGCGCGATGTACTCCTTGAAGATGTCCGTCTGCAGCGTGCCGTTGAGCACCGACGGGGAGACCCCCTGGCGCTCGGCGGCCACCAGGTACATGCAGAAGACCGGGACGGCCGGGCCGCTGATGGTCATCGAGGTGGTGACGTCGCCCAGCGGGATGTCCCGGAAGAGGACCTCCATGTCGGCGGCGGAGTCGATGGCGACGCCGCAGTGGCCGACCTCGCCCAGCGAGCGCGGGTCGTCGGAGTCGCGGCCCATCAGCGTCGGCATGTCGAACGCCACCGAGAGGCCCCCGCCGCCGTTGGCGAGGATCATCTTGTAGCGCTCGTTGGTCTGCTCGGCGTTGCCGAAGCCGGCGAACTGGCGGATGGTCCAGGTGCGGCCCCGGTAGCCGGTCGGGTACAGGCCCCGGGTGAAGGGGTACTCACCGGGCCAGCCGATCCGCTCGAACCCCTGGTAGACGTCACCGGGGCGCGGGCCGTAGACCGGCTCGACGGGGTCTCCGGAGAGCGTGGTGAAGTCGGCGTCCCGCTTGCGCGCGGAGTCGTACCGGGCCTGCCAGCGGCGGCGGCCCTCCTCGATGGCTTCAGCGTCCATACCTCCAAGTTACTAGGACGTCCTAGTAAATGTCGACGCAAGAGGCCGCGCCGGTGCGGCCCGGCCTCGGAGGAGCGAGGGGACCGGGCGGTCAGACCTTGGCGGCCGCGGGAGCGGCGCCGCCGGCGATCCGGGGCTCCACCTCCTTGGCGATCTTCCGCTCGACGAAGAACGCGGCGGTGGGGACGGTGCCGGCCAGGAGCACCCAGACCTGCTTGGAGACCGGCCACTTGGCCTTGGAACCGAGGTCGAAGGCGAAGACCAGGTAGAGCACGTACAGCCAGCCGTGCGCGATGCCCACCACCTGGGTGAAGCCGTCGGCGCCGTCGATCTTCAGCAGGTACTTGGCGATCACGCCCACGCAGAGCAGGATCAACAGCACACCCGTGATGTAGGCCATCGCGCGGTAACGGGTCAGCACGGCTCGCTTCATGCCTACGAGGGTAACCGTGGACTTTGCGCGATCTTGACCGGGCCCCGCCCTTCGGACCGGTCCGCTCAGGCCTCCTCGAAGTCCCCCGCCGCCACCCGCAGGGGCCGCAGCAGGGCGAAGATCTCCCCGCACTCCTCGGCGTCGTAGACACCGAGGCCGAAGTCCATGGCCATCAGGTCGCGGGTCGCCGCGTCGACCACCTCGCGACCCTTGTCGGTGATGCCCGCCAGCGTGCCGCGCCCGTCGTCCGGGTTGGGCCGCTTGGCGACGAGCCCGGAGCGCACCAGGCGGTCCACCGTGTTGGTCACCGAGGTCGGGTGGACCATCAGGCGCTCGCCGATCTTGGACATCGGCAGCTCCCCGCTCTTGGAGAAGGTGAGCAGCACCAGCGCCTCGTAGCGGGCGAAGGTCAGGCCGTAGGGCTTGACGACGGCGTCCACCTCGGCGAGCAGGATCTGGTGCGCGCGCATGATCGAGGTGATCGCGGACATGGAGGGAACGCCGCCCCACCGCTGCTTCCACAGTTCGTCGGCGCGCGCGATGGGGTCGAAGGCAAGACTGAGCGGCTTCGGCACGACGCCGACGATACCCGCCGGGTCAGCGGCCGGCGGGGCCGGAGCCGAGGCCGGCGAGCAGCAGGGCGGTGAGGTCGCGCACCCAGACCTCGTCGACCGGACCGGCGCTGACCAGGCTGCGGTGCACCACCGCTCCGGCGACCACGTCGAAGATCAGGTCGACGGAGCGGTCGGCCGCCTCCGGGTCGGGGTCCGGCGGGAGCTCGCCGCGGCGCTGCGCCCGGGCCTTGCCCTCGCGGACCAGCCGTTTCTGGCGCTCCACGATCGAGGTGCGGATGCGCTCGCGCAGCGTGGCGTCGAGCGTCGACTCGGCCACCACGGCCATCAGGCCGCTGCGCGCCTCGGGGCGGGCCAGGATGGCCGCGAACCGCAGCACCACGCCCTCGATGTCGGCGGCCAGGCTGCCGCGGTCGGGGAGTTCGAGCTCGTCGAAGAGTTCCGCCACCGCGTCCACGACCAGTTCGTTCTTGCCGGGCCAGCGGCGGTAGAGGGTCGTCTTGGCGACGCCGGCCCGCAGCGCCACGTCGCCCAGGGTGAGCCGGGACCAGCCGAGTTCGACCAGCGCCTCGCGGGTGGCGGCGAGGATCGCGGCGTCGGCGGCGGCGCTGCGGGGGCGGCCGGTCCGGGGTGCGGGCGTACTGCGGGGCATGACATACGACGATACGGCCGTGAGGCAGATCACGCCGGGGACGGTGGGGCCGCGGGCCTCCGGATGGTTACGCTACGACTCGTAGCGAAAGCCGGGATCCACCCGGCCGGGCGACAACCACGATCCGGCGTCAGGTGGGGACCCGACGCCACTTTCGGGGGCCGTTTCCGGCCCCTTCCCGCAGAGGTTCCCCGGCGGTTTCCGCCGGGGTGCGCCGACGGGGGAGGATAGGCGCATGCAGCCACGGAACATGTCCATGAGCGGAGTGGTCGACCTCGCCGCCGTGAAGGCGGCCCAGGAGGCCAAGGCGAAGGCGGAGCAGGCGCGGGCGGAGGCCGCCCGCCGGGGCGGCACCGGCGCCGTCTCCCCCGCCGACCTGGTGTACGACGTCGACGAGGCCGGCTTCGAGCGCGACGTCCTGCAGAAGTCCACCGAGGTGCCCGTCGTCCTCGACTTCTGGGCCGAGTGGTGCCAGCCCTGCAAGCAGCTGAGCCCGGTGCTGGAGCGGCTGGCCGTCGAGTACAACGGCCGTTTCGTCCTGGCCAAGGTGGACGTCGACGCCAACCAGATGCTGATGCAGCAGTTCGGGATCCAGGGGATCCCGGCGGTCTTCGCGGTGGTCGCCGGCCAGGCGCTGCCGCTCTTCCAGGGAGCCGCGCCGGAGACGCAGATCCGCGAGACCCTCGACCAGCTGATCGCGGTCGGTGAGCAGCGCTTCGGCCTGACCGGCCTGACCGTCGACCCGGAGGCCGAGCCGGGCGGCGGTGCCGGCGCGGCCGCGGCGGCACCCGAGGGACCGCACGACGCCGTGCTCGAGGCGGCGGCCCTGGCGCTGGACGCCGGGGACCTGGGCGGCGCGATCCGCGCCTACCGCAACGTCCTCCTGGACGACCCGGGCAACGAGGAGGCCAAGCTGGGCCTCGCCCAGGCCGAACTCCTGGAGCGCGTGCAGGGGCTGGACCCGCAGGCCGTGCGGCGGGACGCCGCCGAGAAGCCGGCGGACGCCGCGGCGCAGATCGCCGCGGCCGACCTGGACCTGGTGGGCGGTCACGTCGAGGACGCCTTCGGCCGCCTCATCGACACCGTGCGGCGGACGGCCGGGGACGACCGGGAGGCCGTGCGCGTGCGGCTGCTGCAGATGTTCGAGGTCGTCGGCGGCGAGGACCCGCGGGTGGTCGCCGCGCGGCGCGCGCTGGCGCGCGCTCTCCACTAGGACGCGGACGAGGACGCCGGACGGAAGCCGCCGACGGGCGGCGCCGTGCGGGCGTCGCCGGGCAGGACGGGCCGGGGCGGGACGGAAGTCGACGACTTGCGTCCCGCCCCGGCCGTTTCGGCGTCCGGGGCGCGGGAAAAACATGGAGCCGGTGCGGAAAAGAGCCGTCCGAGCGACGCGTTGCGGCCACGCTTTGCCAAATCTTGAGAAACCGCCCAGCTGTTACTGGCAGTAAAGCTTGCCGACCACCCTGCCCGGCTGCGCCTCCCTTTGCCCGGCTTTGCCCCGGAACGGACCGCCACCCTCCGTCGTGGACCGGGGCGAGAGGGGTGATCCACGGCCATC
Source organism: Streptomyces fragilis (assembly GCF_003112515.1). Taxonomy (GTDB): domain Bacteria; phylum Actinomycetota; class Actinomycetes; order Streptomycetales; family Streptomycetaceae; genus Streptomyces; species Streptomyces fragilis. The sequence goes on from NZ_BEVZ01000004.1 coordinate 310,529, forward strand.
TCGCCGTTACCCACGGGTAACGAGACCCCTTGCGGGGGCGCGCAGAATGCACCACGATCGGCGACGCTCGGTCCTCTTCCGTGTCCCCGACAACCAATCGGGAGCACGGGACACAGGGTCCCCACCGGGCGGGGGCGGCGTCACCGAGACTCCGCGCCCAGGACAGGGGGGTCTTCGCCTGCGGCGGAGCCTGTCCGAAAAGGTCGCACGGGACCACCTGTCCGGTGCGGCCAGTGGTTGTCGCTCGGGGGTGATCGCCGGTGATTCGGGCGCGTACCGCGCCGTACGAGAACGGGCGCTCTCCTTCCCGAGGACGTAGCACTTCTCCCATCCCTGCCCGGCCCGGGCCGCCTTCGGTGGCAGCCGGGACCAGGAGATGTACGTCCGAGAAGGAGGACATATGCAGTCCCAGCTGCGCGGCGGTACCAGATGGAAGCGGTTCGCCGTCGTCATGGTGCCCAGCATCGCCGCCACGGCCGCGATCGGTGTCGGCCTGGCGCAGGGCGCGCTCGCCGCGTCGTTCAGCGTCTCCGGCCAGTCGTTCAAGGTGACGACCGACCGGCTCGAAGGCAAGGGCTTCAACCAGTACGGCTCCCTGGCCCAGGGTGTCGACCTGGAGGGCAACAAGGCGCTCCACCCGGTCGCCGTCTCCGCCTTCAAGAGCGCCGACATCACCAACATGTGCCAGTCCGTCGTGACGCCGCACGTGCCGGTCTTCGGCAACGTCAGCCTCCGGCTGACCGCGGGCACCGGTGACAAGCCGGTCCACGCCGAGAACCTGTACCTCGACGTGGAGAGCCTCGAGACCACCTCGGCCGAGTTCCGCAACATCGACATCGGTGTGGCGGCCGGTCAGGCCACCAAGGGTCCCGAGCTCGCGGCGGGCACCAACGCCAACGGTTTCGCCCAGCACGCCAGCGAGGCCACCCTCACCGGCGTGAAGCAGACCGCGTGGGCCACCACCGCCGGCACCTTCAACCTCAGCAACCTGAAGCTGTCGCTGAAGCCGGGTGTCCACGAGTGCTACTGAGCACTCGCTGACGGGCGAGGGAGCCTCGCGGCTCCCCCGCTCGTCCCAGCCCCACGCACCACCACACTCATCACGGCAACGCCGTTCCAGGGAGCTGTTTTCCATGAGCGCCGAGACTCCTGCCGCGCCCGGTAGCGAACGCCTTCGGGTCATCCGGCGGAACTTCCGCACGTGGCGGGGCACGCGGCCGTTCTGGGCCGGCCTGTTCGTCATGCTCGCCGGTCTGCCCATCGGGTACTTCCCCTACGCCGACCTGCACATCGGCAACCTGACCATGACCATGGCCACCACCGCCGGAGCCGGCTCGCTGATCATCGGCGTGCTGCTCGGGGTGCTGGGTCTGTGCCTGTGGTTCCAGCGGCACATCCAGATCTTCTGCGGTGTCGCGGCGATCCTGCTGGGCCTGGTCTCCATCCCGGTGTCCAACCTCGGCGGCTTCTTCATCGGCTTCCTGCTCGCGCTGATCGGCGGTGCCATGGCGATCGCCTGGGCGCCGGGCCGTCCGGACGAGGCCGCGCGGACCGCGCAGGCCGACAGCGCCGAACCGCTCGCCGCCGGGCCGGAGCACGCCGCCGCGACCGTGTCCTTCGCGAAGGACGACGGCGCGCGGGACGAGCACGACTCGGGCACCGTCAACGCACGGCTCCCGGAGGCGCGCCGCGGCGGCCTGCCCGCCGACGAGTGGAACGAACTGTCCAGCACCAACCCGGCCAACGAGGTGAACGGGAGGCACAGTGCCGGCTGACGAGGAGGTCCACGGCCAGGCCGTGGACGAGTCGGACGCGAGAACGGGGCCGCGCCACGCCGCGCCCAGGAAGCCGTTGCGTGCCCGGGTCCGCATTCCCGGCGGCAAGGTGATGGCCATCGCCGCCATGCCGACCGCCGTCCTCATGGGCATGGGCTTCACGCCGACGCTCGCCCAGGCCGACGACCGGCCCGACCTCCCCAAGGGTTCCCTGACCGCGGAGGAGTTCCAGGCCTGCGTCGAGGTGCTCGAGGAGGCCGAGAAGGGCGAGAAGGGCGACGCCCCCGAGGACGACAAGACCCCCGACACCGGTGGCGACGAGAAGCCCGCGCCCGGCGACGAGGACGAGGACACGGGCGGCGACAAGCCCCCGGCCCCCGCGGAGCCGGAGCCGGAGAAGCCCGAGCCCACCGAGCCGGCCCCCGAGGAGCCCGCACCGGCCGATCCCGCTCCCGAGGAGCCGGCTCCCGCCGAGCCGGAGGCCGACAGGCCGAACGTGCTCGAGGAGATCGGCAGCGCCCTCGGCGACCTGCTCGACGGACCCGGGGCTCAGCAGGACGAGGCCGCCGCGGCCGAGGAGCCGGCCACCGGGCCCACCGGGGCCGCGGAGGAGACGGACCCCGCCGACTCCCCGAAGGCCGGAGCCGAGGCCGACGCCGACACCGAGAAGGAGGCGGACGCCGGGAAGGCCACCGAGGCTCCCGAGGAGGCCGTCGAGGAGACCGCCAAGGCGCTGGAGAAGGCCGAGGAGGCCGAGAAGGCCGCCGAGGAGGGCGAGGCGGTCGAGGAGACGGCCGAGGAGCCCGCGATCGACCCCGAGGACTGCCCCGTCGCCACCGACGAGGAGGGCGGCCTCGAGAACATCGTGGCGCTGCCCGACCGGGCGTGGGAGCTGCAGGCCAGTTCGCTGCTGCTCAAGGGCGCCAAGTACGAGGGCGTCGTCAAGGTGAAGACGGCCGACGGCACCGTCAAGAAGGTGCTGAAGTACGTCGTCTCCGACGGCACCGACATCGGCGACCTGCACCAGGTCGTCCACGACACGCAGAACAGGAAGACGCACCACGCGGTTGCGGGCAAGGGCACCACGTCCACCATCCGCGGCGGCGACACGGTGATGTACACGGAGTCCATCTCCGGCAACCTGCTGGGGCTGATCCCGGTGACCTTCTCGCCGGAGAACCCGCCGCCGCTGGACATCCCGATCATCTACTTCACCAAGGTGAAGGTGGTCCAGGCCGGCCAGTTCGGCGGCAACCTGACCATCCCGGGTCTGCGCCAGTACGTCGACTAGCCGACCGCGCCAGCGCCTCACGAGGCACGGACGAAGTGCCCCCGCCGCCCATCGGGCCGCGGGGGCACTTCTCGTGGGGCCCTACGAGATCCACCGAGTCAGATCATCGTCGGCTTCCCGTCCTGTGCGCCGCCGGTGAGCGGGGTCCGGTCGGGGGTGGCGGCGGCCGCCACCACCGAGGTGGCGGTCGCCACGGCGGAGCCGGCGGGCGCCTCCGCGGACCCGGCGGACAGCGCCGGACCGCCGGACAGGCCGGAGCCGGCGGGTGGCGCGGGCAGCGCGGTGGCGCGGCCGCCGCTCGCGAGGGCCGGCAGCGGCCACCGGCCGGGCTCGTGACCGGAACCGGCCGCCCGCTCACCGTGCACGCCGTGCACCGGCAGGGACGCGGTCTGCAGGGCGGGCACCGGGTACATGGCCGGCAGCACGGGCTGCAGCGGCTCGACGACGGGCTGCGCCGGGCGGACGTCGGCGAGCAGGGCGGGCTCCGGCGCGGGAGCCGCCGGGAAGGGCGTCTCCCGCTCGGGCGCCGCCCCGACGGGGACCACGGCCGGTTCGGACACCGGGACGGGACGGCGCGGCGGCTCCGGCACGGCGGCCGGCTCGCGCTCCGCGGCGCCCGCCGGGACCGGCTCCGGCGCGGGAGCGGCGTCCGCGCCCTCCGCCGCGGCCGGCACGGCCGTGACGTCGGCCGCGGTGACGGGCGCGGCGTCCGGCAGCGCGACCGGCACGGTGACCGGGGCTGCGGTCCTGCGGCGGCGGGCCTCGGCCAGCGCCGTGTACCACCAGATCGCCACCGGGGAGAGGGCGATCACCAGGGCGAGCACCGCCCAGGTGCGCATCGCCGCGTGCGTGTGGCCGAGCAGCTCGGAGGCCACCAGCGAGACGGCCAGCACCGCCGCCCAGAACAGGTGCACCCGGAAGGTGAGCAGCCGGTCCGCGCTGCTGTCGCCGCCCTTGGGGGTGACCACGAAGCGGCACGGGCGGCGCATCAGGGCGGCCGTGAAGGACTTCAGGTAGATAGGCGCGGAGATCGCCGACATGGCCATCCCGGCGAGGCCGCCGGACCCCTTGGGCTCGTGCGGCGAGACGTTGTGCCGCCGGTTCCAGAGGTAGAGGCCGATCTGCAGGGCGGCGGCGTCGCTGTAGAGCATCAGCCACACCGACGTGGAGACCGAGGTGCCGGACGCGCCGAACCACATGAACAGGGCGCAGCTGAAGACGCCCAGGAACCAGTTGACCGCGGTCATCGGGTAGTAGCAGACCATCAGCGAGTACTGGAACAGCCGGCCGTAGGGCATGGTGAACGGCGCCTTCCAGAACTGCTTGAAGAGCGTCTCGTAGGTGCCGCGCGACCACCGCATCTGCTGGGTGAAGAAGTCGGTCCACGAGGTCGGGCCCTCGCCGACGGCCAGGACGTCCGGGGTGTAGACCGAGCGCCAGCGCCGCCGGGTGCCGGGGTTGCGGGTGCGGTGGAGCTCGAACCCGGTGGCCATGTCCTCGGTGATGGAGTCGTACAGGCCGCCGATCTGCTTGACGGCGGAGATCCGCACGACGTTGTTGGTGCCGACGAACATGGGCGCCCGGTAGCGGTTGCCGGCCCGCTGGATCAGCGCGTGGAACAGGTACTGCTGCGACTCCGCGGCCTTGGTCACGGGGTTGGTGTAGTTGCCGTAGACCTGCGGCCCGACCACGAAGGCCACGTCCGGGTCGCGGAAGTAGCCGAGCATCCGCTCCAGGAAGTTGGGCAGCGGCACGTGGTCGGTGTCGACGGAGGCGAAGAAGTCGTACTCGTCGCCGTGCGCGTCGAGCCAGGCGTTGTAGTTGCCGTGCTTGGTCTTCGCCTTGTGGTGGCCGGTGGGACGGTTCCAGCGGTCGACGCCCTTGCGGGAGAAGTGGCGCACGCCCAGTTCCCGGCACAGGGCCTTGGCCTCGTGGTCGTCGCCCTCGTCGAGGAGCCAGACGTCCAGGTGGCCGGCGTGGGTGATGCGGGTCGCGCCCTCCAGGGTGGCGCGGAGCATCGACAGCGGCTCCTTGCCGGGGACGTAGGTGGTGATGAAGGCGACCCTTGTGCCGGGTTCGGGGGTCACGGGCACCGGGTCGCGGGCGACCATCGTGGCGTGGGCGACGGAGAAGACGTTCACGACCATGAAGAACTCGATCAGCCCGATCCCCACCAGCATGGCCACGTCGAGGACGGACAGCCAGGTCTGCGACGCGTCACGCTCCACCCAGTGCGTGGGCCACACCAGGTAGACCAGCAGCAGGCCGGTGAGCAACGGAGCGAGCGCCATCATCGCGACCGCTCGCCACCGGTGGGGCTCGCGCGAGAGCAGCGAGGTGTACCGCACTCGGTAGGGCTCGTCGGCGGGTGGCCCGGTGAGCGGGCCCGCCAGTCGGCTGTGGGTGTCGTAGTCGTACCCCTCCGGCAGCACAGCACCCTCCAATGATCGAATCCGCGCTTCCGTGATCGGAGGTTCGAAATCCGGGGTCCGGAGATCGAAGATCTGCGATCAGGAACGGACAAGATGCTATCCACACAAAAGTGGATATTCCGGGAGCTGTCGACTTGGGCGCGTCCGGGCGCGGGGGGCCGCCGGAGGGGGATCCGGGGGTGCGGCGGGCCGGTGCCGGCCCGGTGATCCCGGTGACCGGCGAGGTTCCCGGCGGGTCGGCGTGTCGGTCGGGCTACGGCTGGAAACCGCTCATTCGGCCGAAGGGGACGACCGCTCCGGGCGAGCCACGCTGCGGCGCAGGTGGGCGCGGACCGCGCGCTGCGCGACGGGGCCCAGGGCGTCGACGGCGGAGACCAGGTCCGCCAGCCGCTCGAGCGCGTCCAGGGCACGGGTCGCCCCCTCGGGGTCGGCGCCCTCGTAGAGCTCCAGGCCGACGAAGGAGGCGGCGATCGCGCGGGCCAGCCCCTCGGGGTCGGCGAACTCGCCGAACGGGGTGGCCGCCAGCACCCGGCGCAGCACCCGCTCGATCTCGGTGATCCACATGTCGAGCCCGGCTGCGGTGGCCGGGCCGAGCCGGGCGTGGGTCTGGGCGCCGGCCAGCATCTGCCCGATCAGCGCCACGTGGCCGGCGGCCCGCTCGGTGTCGTGGATCTCCCGGCCCAGGGCCAGCAGCCCGGACAGCGAGGTCACCTCGGCGAGCCGCTCCCGGTACCGGGCGACCCGCTCCTCCGCGCCGTGCCGGCAGGCGGCGGCGAGCAGCTCGTCCATCGACCCGAAGTGGTAGAAGACCAGCGCCTGGTTGACCCCGGCAGCGGCCGCCACGGACCGGGCCGACACCTTCGCGATGCCGTGCTCGGCGAGGGTGTGCAGGGTTCCCTCCAGCAGCCGGGTCCGGGTGTCGGGCACGGCCCCCGGCGCCTGCGCACCGCCCGCGCCGGCCGCGGCACCCGCGGCCCCCGCGGCACCCGCGGCACCCGCGTCGCCCGTACCGCCCGCGGCCCTTGCGGCTCCCGTACCGCCCGCGTCGCCCGTACCGCCCGCGGCCCCTGCGGCTCCCGAGCCGTCCGAGTCGCCCGTACCGCCCGCGGCCCCTGTGGCTGCCGCACCGCCCGCGTCCCCCTGCTCCCCGCCGCGGCCCGGTCCGGGGGCGGCGTCCCGGTTCGCGGCGATCACGCCCGGGCCTCCTCTCGCACCGGCCGCAGCCCGGGGCGCACGCCGTGCCGTGCGGCGTCCGTGTACTCGGCGGTGAAGGAGCCCTCGTAGCCGAAGAGCGGGCCGACGTACCGGTTGACCACACGGACCCGGACCGAGAAGCGCCCGGTGGCGTCGTCGAACGCCTCCCGCACCTCCGCCTCCCCGCCGACGAGTCCGGGGACGCGGACGTCCAGCGGCCCCTCACGGAACCGGTGCTCGCCGGACCGGATGATCAGCTCGCCCTCGTCCCCCGCGGCGAGGTGCAGGTCGCTGGCCAGGTGCTGGTGGGTGCCGAGGTAGTCCAGCACGCGGTCGCCCCGCGGCCCCATGACCATCTGCGCGTCGAAGCGGCGGGGCCCGGCGGGCAGCTGGAAGGTGCGCACGAAGCTGACCGTCTCCCGGCCGAAAGAGTCCACGTAGGGGACGTTCTCGATCACGAAGGGCACGTTCCGCCCCTGTCTCGGGACCAGGATGTTCCGGGTGGCGCCGAGCGCCAGGAACGGCCGGACGAAGCCGCGCCCGTGCCAGATCCGGTCCATCGTCCCGGTACCGACACAGGCCTCGCCGCCGTCCAGGCCGACGGAGAACCTGCGGCGCAGCTCGGGGTGGAGCCGTCCGAAGTCCGCGCCCATCACCCGGCGGAAGATCGAGCCGCGACTCATGACGTGGGGCCTTCCAGGCGCAGGAGCAGGCGGGGAGCGTGTACCCGCAGGGGCGGGGTGCGCAGGCAGCGGCGGGCGGCCGGGGTGCCGGACAGCGGGTTCTTGATCAGGGCGAGCGTGAGGGCGACGGCGGCCGCCAGCGGGAGCGCGAAGACGGTACCGGGGCCGAGCGGCCCGGTCAGCGCGGCGATCTGCAGAGGTCCGGCCAGCAGCACGGCGCAGCAGGCGGCGATCACCAGGGCGCGCACGGCCATCTCGGCGATCCAGTTCAGCAGGGCGCGCTCCGGGCTGATCCCGTGCTCCAGCCAGAGCCGGAGCCGGTCGAACGACCAGGCGGTGGCCCAGCCCATCAGCCGGCGGAACACCAGCCGGTCGAGCAGGGCACCGGCCCGTCCCCAGCGGGGGCGGTAGTCGTAACCGGTGAGGAAGCGCACCCCGTCGCCGTCCGGGACGTAGCGCCAGTAGCCGCTGCCCTCGGCGAGCGGCGAGAGCGGGTGCGGGCAGGAGAACCGCAGCGCGGAGGTGCGCGTGCCGTCGCGGCGCTCCCGCTCCCCCGCCGAGACGCCGGTGCCGGCCACGGTGAGCCCCGGCAGCACCCGGGTGGCGTAACGGAAGCGCACCGGGGCGTCCTCGGGGCCGGGCAGCGGCTGGATCTCCGTGAAGCGCAGGTCCCAGCGCTGGTGGCAGCGCGGGTCCTGGGTGAGTCGCCACAGCTCGTCGAAGTCCGCGCCGACCTTGGCCTCCACGTAGATCCCCACCCGTGAACCCCCATTCCCGCCCTGCGTTTGAGCGACCGCTCAAGTGCCGAGAGCAGAAACGTACACGCGTTTGAGCACTCGCTCAATACAGCGGGAGCGGTGGATGCACGGCCCGCGGTCGCGCCCATGACGCGGGAAGCCCCGGCCCTGGTGGGCCGGGGCTTCCCGCACGGACGGAAGGCGTCGCGGGTCAGTCCGCCGCGAGGTGCCGCTCCACCGTCTCGACCTTGGAGGTCAGCCCGTCCCGCACACCGGGGCGGATGTCGGCCTTGAGCACCACGGACACCCGCGGCGCCCGCGCCTCGACGGCCGCCACGGCGCGCTTGACGACGTCCATGACCTCGTCCCACTCGCCCTCGATCGAGGTGAACATGGCATCGGTGCGGTTCGGCAGACCGGACTCGCGGACCACCCGGACGGCGTCGGCGACGTACTCCCCGACGTCCTCGCCCACGCCCAGCGGGGTCACGGAAAAAGCGACGATCATGCTGCGGCCGTTCCCTTCATCTCCTTGCGGGCCCGCGCCGCGATGACCGCGTCCTCCGTCTCACGCCGCAGCCGGCGCTCGGCGTAGAACCCGCCGAACGGCACCACGCCGAGCACGAAGTACAGGGCGGCGGTCCACAGCGACCACTTGGCCCGGTACCAGGCGTCCGCCCAGAACAGGACGTACAGGATCCACAGCACGGCGTGGATCGCGCCCAGCACGGGCACGGCGTTGAACTCGGTGGTGCGCTTGAGGACCGAGCACACCAGCAGCAGCAGGAAGGACACCGCCTCGGGCGCCGATACCAGGCGGAGGCGGCGGAGGGCGGCAGCGGTCTTGAGGTCCACGGATCACCTTCGGTCGGAAGAACGTCACACCTTGTGAATGCGCGCACAAGCGGGCCTCACCCATTGTGGCATCCCCTGGTCGGCTCAACGGGTGAGGGGTTCGGCGGGTTCCCGAACCGCCCCTTCGGGACATCTCTCAGGGGATTTTCAGGGCCACGGACCGCCCCCGGCCTGTCCACCGGGCCCCGCCTGCGGATACGGTCGCCTGGTGGCGATGTTCCGACTTCAGGGGAGCAAGGTACTCGCCGTCGAGATGACCGGGGACTCCGTGCACGCGAAGAACGGGTCGATGGTCGCCTACGACGGGGAGATGGCCTTCAAGAAGCTCAGCGGCGGGGGCGAGGGCCTGCGCGGCATGGTGACCCGCCGGCTGACCGGCGAGCAGATGACGCTGATGGAGGTGAAGGGGCGGGGCACCTGCTGGTTCGCGGACCGGGCGTCCGAGATCAACCTGGTGAGCCTGCGGGGCGACAAGCTCCACGTGGAGTCCAGCAACCTGCTGGCCACCGACGCGGGCCTGCGCACCGGCACCACCTTCACGGGCCTGCGCGGCGCCTCCCAGGGCAACGGCCTGTTCACCACCACCGTCGAGGGGCACGGCCAGGCGGCCCTGATCTCCGACGGACCGGCCGTGGTGCTGCGGGTCACGCCGCAGTACCCGCTGTCCGTGGACCCGGGGGCGTACGTCGCCCACCAGGGCGAGCTGCGGCAGTCGCTGCAGTCCGGGGTGACCTTCCGGACGTTCTTCGGCGAGGGCGGCGGCGAGGCCTTCCAGATGCGCTTCGAGGGGGACGGTCTGGTGTACGTGCAGCCGAGCGAGCGCAACACGGTCGCGGGGGACGTCTGATGCCGTTCCGCGAGGTCAACTCCAAGATGGTCGAGGCGACGGTCCGGCCCGGGCAGACCATGTACAGCCAGCGCGGCGCGATGCTGGGCTACCGCGGCGAGGTCTCCTTCACGCCGAACCTGCAGGGCGGCCAGGGCGGCCTGGCCTCCATGATCGGCCGCCGGGTGGCGAACGAGGCGACGCCGCTGATGACGGTCGAGGGCGACGGCACGGTCCTCTTCGGCCACGGCGGCCACCACGTGCACGTCGTGCAGCTCGCCGGCGAGACCCTGTACGTCGAGGCCGACCGGCTGCTCGCCTTCGACGGGACGCTCCGCCAGGGCACCATGTTCATGGGCTCGCAGGGCGGCGTGATGGGCATGGTCCGCGGCCAGGTCACCGGACAGGGCCTGTTCACCACCACCCTCCAGGGCCACGGCGCGGTCGCCGTGATGGCCCACGGCGGTGTCTTCGAGCTCCAGGTGACCCCACAGCGCCCCGTCCACGTCGACCCGCAGGCCTATGTCGCCCACCGCGGCGACCTGCGCAACAAGCTGTCCACGGCGCTCGGCTGGCGGGACATGGTCGGCCGCGGCTCCGGCGAGGCCTTCCAGCTGGAGCTCAGCGGCAGCGGCACGGTGTACGTCCAGGCCTCGGAGGAGAAGCTGTGACCGTCCCGGTCTTCGACCCCGCCACGCTCCCGGCGGACGGCAACGTCAACCCGTACACCTTCTGCGTGGAGCTCCAGGGCTCCCAGTGGTTCCTGCAGAAGGGCAAGATGATCGCCTACTACGGGCAGATCGAGTTCAACGGCATCGGTCACGGGGCGCTGGAGCGCCTGGTGCGCACCAGCTTCCACTCCCCGCTGCACGCCGGCGACTGGGTGGTGGCGCAGGGCTCGGGCAAGATGCTGCTCGCCGACCGGGCCTTCGACGTGAACTCCTTCGACCTCGACGACGGCAACCTCACCATCCGGGCCGGCAACCTGCTCGCGTACCAGCCGAGCCTGGCGCTCAAGCAGTCCATCGTGCCCGGCTTCCTCACGCTGATCGGCACGGGCAAGTTCGTCGCGGCGTCCAACGGGCCGGTGGTCTTCATGGAGCCGCCGATGCGGGTGGACCCGCAGGCCCTGGTCGGCTGGGCCGACTGCCCGTCGCCGTGCCACCACTACGACCACGGGTACGTGCGCAGGGCTGGGGGCACCCCCTGGTCGAGCGGAGTCGAGAGCTTGGGGGCGGGCGGCCTGCGCGCGATGACCGGGATCGGCGGGGCCAGCGGCGAGGAGCACCAGTTCGAGTTCGTCGGGGCCGGGACGGTGCTGCTGCAGTCCAGCGAGACGCTGATGCCGGAGCAGGCGACCGGGGCGGTTCCGCACGAACCGGGTGTACCGGGCGGCGGTGCGGGGCACGGGGGTACCGGGGGGCAGGGCCCGCTCGGGTCGGGCATGCCGCGGATGCCCGGGCAGCTGGGCGACCTTCAGCGGCGGTTCGGCCTCTGAGGGACGGGGTGTGATCCGGCTCGCGTTCGCCTCCGGCAGGCCCCCCAGTAGTCCGGATTTCAACATCTTAGGTAGACTGGGGCTCATGGAGAGCGAGACGGACACGAGGTGGCTGACGGCCGAGGAACAGTGCGCCTGGCGCACCCATCTGGAGGTCAACAGGCTGCTCGCGCACCAACTGGAGCGTGACCTGCAGCCGTTCGGCCTGACGATGAACGACTACGAGATCCTGGTCAACCTCTCCGAGGCGGAGGGGCGACGGCTGCGGATGAGCGACCTGGCCGCCGCGACGCTGCAGTCCAAGAGCCGCCTGTCGCACCAGATCACGCGGATGGAGAACGCGGGGCTGGTCCGGCGGGAGAATTGCGAGTCGGACCGGCGGGGGCTGTTCGCCGTACTGACCGAGCTGGGCCTGGAGACGATGCGGAAGGTCGCCCCGCACCACGTCGCCTCGGTGCGCCGCCACTTCCTCGACCTGCTTCCCGCCGAGGCCCTCGACTCCCTCTCCGCGGCCCTCACCCCCATCGCCGCCCACCTGCGCTCCCACCGCTCGCGGCCGTGAGCGCCGCCCTGGCACCCGCCCGCGGGGCGGGGAGCCGGGGAGGCCCCGCGGCCCCGCCGGACCGGCGGCGAGCCGGCGGGCGGGTCAGGACACGATGAGGCCCGCGCTCAGAACGCGGTGAGGTCCACGGTCACGACGCGGTGAAGCCCGCGGTCACGACGAAGCCCGCGGTCAGGACGCGGTGAGGCCCGCCACCAGTTCGTCGGCGGCGCGGTACGGGTCGAGGTCGCCGGCGACGATGCGCTCGGCGAGGGCGCCGAGGCGGCGGTCCCCGTGCAGGTCCCCGATCCGCTCCCGGAGCGCGGTGACCGCGATGGTCTCCACCTCCCGCTCGGCCCGCGCGAGCCGCCGCTGCTGCAGCACCCCGCGCTCCTCCATCCACGCCCGGTGCTTCTCCAGCGCCTCGACGACCTCGTCGACGCCCTCGCCGCGCGCGGCGACGGTCTTGACGATCGGCGGCCGCCAGTCCCCCGCCTCGCGCGCCTCGCCGAGGCCGAGCATGTGGTTGAGCTCCCGGGCCGTGGCGTCCGCCCCGTCCCGGTCCGCCTTGTTGACGACGTAGACGTCGCCGATCTCCAGGATTCCGGCCTTGGCCGCCTGGATTCCGTCGCCCATGCCCGGCGCGAGCAGCACCATCGAGGTGTCGGCCTGCGAGGCGATCTCGACCTCGGACTGCCCCACGCCCACCGTCTCGACCAGGACCACGTCGCACCCGGCGGCGTCGAGCACCCGGATGGCCTGCGGCGCCGCCCAGGCGAGACCGCCCAGGTGTCCGCGGGTGGCCATCGACCGGATGTACACGCCGGGGTCGGAGGCGTGCTCCGACATCCGCACCCGGTCGCCCAGCAGCGCGCCGCCGGAGAAGGGGGAGGACGGGTCGACCGCGAGCACGCCGACCCGCTTCCCCTGCTTCCGGTACGCCGTCACCAGCGCCGAGGTGGACGTCGACTTGCCCACGCCCGGCGATCCCGTCAGTCCGACCACGTACGCGCCGCCGGTCAGCGGCGCGAGCGCGGCCATCACCTCCCGCAGCTGCGGCGACGCCCCCTCCACCAGGGAGATCAGCCGGGCCACGGCCCGCGGCCGGCCCTCCCGCGCCTGGGCGACCAGCGAGGCGACGTCCTGCATCCAACAGCTCCGTTCAGAGGGGACCAACGGGATCGTAGACGGGCGGAACCGGGCCGGAACCCGGGGGGAGGGTCAGGCCTTGGGCACGCGCAGGATCAGCGCGTCGCCCTGACCGCCGCCGCCGCACAGCGCGGCCGCGCCGACGCCGCCGCCGCGCCGCTTGAGCTCCAGCGCCAGGTGCAGCACCAGCCGCGCGCCGGACATGCCGATCGGGTGACCCAGCGCGATCGCACCGCCGTTGACGTTCACCTTTTCCGAGGAAACGCCGAGGTCCTTCATTGACTGCACGGCGACCGCCGCGAAGGCCTCGTTGATCTCGATCAGGTCGAGGTCGGAGACCTCCAGGCCGTCCTTCTTCAGCGCGTGCGCGATGGCGTTGGACGGCTGCGACTGCAGCGAGTTGTCCGGGCCGGCCACGTTGCCGTGGGCGCCGATCTCGGCGATCCACTCCAGGCCCAGCTCCTCGGCCTTGGCCTTGCTCATCACCACGACGGCGGCGGCGCCGTCGGAGATCTGCGAGGAGGAGCCGGCCGTGATGGTGCCCTCCTTGGAGAAGGCGGGGCGCAGCTTGCCGAGGGACTCGGCGGTGGTCTCCGGGCGGATGCCCTCGTCCTTGCTGAAGACGACCGGCTCGCCCTTGCGCTGCGGGATCTCGACCGGGGTGATCTCGGCCTCGAAGACGCCGTTCTTCTGCGCGGCGGCGGCCCGCTGGTGCGAGAGGGCGGCGATCTCGTCCTGCTCGGCGCGGCCGATGCCCAGGCGGGTGTTGTGCTTCTCGGTCGACTCGCCCATCGCGATGTTCTCGAAGGCGTCGGTGAGGCCGTCGTAGGCCATCGCGTCGAGCATCTGGACCGCGCCGTACTTGAAGCCCTCGCGGGACTTCGGCAGCAGGTGCGGGGCGTTGGTCATCGACTCCTGGCCGCCGGCCACGACGATGTCGAACTCGCCGGCCCGGATCAGCTGGTCGGCCAGCGCGATCGCGTCGAGGCCGGAGAGGCAGACCTTGTTGATGGTGAGCGCGGGCACGTTCATCGGGATGCCCGCCTTGACGGCGGCCTGGCGCGCCGGGATCTGGCCGGCGCCGGCCTGCAGCACCTGGCCCATGATCACGTACTGGACCTGGTCGCCCCCGATCCCCGCACGGTCGAGGGCGGCCTTGATGGCGAAGCCGCCGAGGTCGGCACCGGAGAAGTTCTTCAGCGAGCCCAGCAGTCGCCCCATGGGCGTGCGCGCACCCGCGACGATCACCGAGCTGTTGGTTCCGGACATGGAATGGCGTCCCTTCCGGCCTGCCGGCCGTGGAATTGACGTGAGGGTTTCTCCGAATGTACTGAGCGGTAGTCGGGGCGTCACCGTGCCACGGGTGTGATCGCGCGCACGTTGCGTAACCGCTCCGTGCACGCTGCACTGGACCGCATGCTGACGCGAATCGACCACATCGGGATCGCCTGCTTCGACCTGGATCGGACCGTGGAGTTCTACCGGGCCACGTACGGCTTCGAGGTCTTCCATTCCGAGATCAACGAGGAACAGGGGGTCCGCGAGGCCATGCTCAAGATCAACGATACGTCGGACGGCGGCGCCTCCTACCTCCAGCTCCTCGAACCCACCCGCGAGGACTCCACCGTCGCGAAGTGGCTGGCCAAGAACGGCGAGGGCGTGCACCACATCGCCTTCGGCACCGCCGACGTCGACGCGGACGCGGCGGACATCAAGGACAAGGGCGTCCGGGTCCTCTACGAGGAGCCGCGACGGGGTTCGATGGGCTCGCGGATCACCTTCCTGCACCCCAAGGACTGTCACGGAGTCCTGACAGAACTGGTCACTTCGGCCCCTTCCGAGTCCGCGGACCACTGACCTCCCCCGAAAGGGGCCGGTAGGGTGGGGGCGGTCGTCTCTTCCCGGGTCTCCGGCGGAGTGACGGCCGCGGGCCGGGGTCCGGGTATCGGGGGGCGCGCGGGCAGGCAGCAGCCCTTGCCCAGCGAGTCCGACACCACTCCCCGGGGGCCCCGTCCGACCGACTGGACGGAGCTCGTTGACACGCTTGCGACCAGGGGACGGATGGGACCGCGCTGTGCGGGGCTACGAAAGCCAGGAGCGGGAACCGGCGGATGACGTCGACCACCTGACTCGGTTCGAGGCCGAGATGAAGCGGCTGAAGACCGAGCGGGAGAAGGCGATCCAGCACGCCGAGGATCTCGGCTACCAGGTCGAGGTGCTGCGCGCCAAGCTCCACGAGGCGCGCCGCACCCTCATGTTCCGGCCCCCTTTCGAGGGCGGCGACATCGGCTATCACGCCGAACAGCTGCTGCGGAACGCCCAGATGCAGGCCGACCAGCTGCGTCAGGACGCCGAGCGCGAGCTGAGCCAGGTCCGCGCGCAGACCCAGCGGATCCTCCAGGAGCACGCCGAGCAGGCGGCCCGTCTGCAGAGCGAGCTGCACACCGAGGCCGTCACCCGCCGTCAGCAGCTCGACCAGGAGCTCGCCGAGCGCCGCGCCACCGTCGAGTCGCACGTCAACGAGAACGTCGCCTGGGCCGAGCAGCTGCGCTCGCGCACCGAGCAGCAGGCCCGCCGGCTCCTCGAGGAGTCCCGCGCCGAGGCCGAGCAGGCCATGGCCGCCGCCCGGGCCGAGGCCGAGCGGCTGGTCGCCGAGGCCCGCCAGCGGCTGTCCGGCGAGGCGGAGGCCGCCCGCGCGGAGGCCGACCAGCTCCTGCGCCGCGCCCGCGCCGACGCCGAGCGCCTGCTGAACGCCGCCTCCGCGCAGGCCCAGGAGGCCACCGAGCACGCGGAGCGGCTGCGCACCACCACCGTCGCCGAGTCCGACACGGCCCGCCGTCAGGCCACCGAGCTCAGCCGCGCCGCCGAGCAGCGGATGGCCGAGGCCGAGGAGGCCCTGCGCACCGCCCGGGCCGAGGCCGACAAGGTCGTCGCGGAGGCCAAGGAGGCCGCCGCGAAGGCCCTCGCCGGCGCCGAGGCCGCGCAGGAGCAGCGCATCCGCACGGCCAGGGAGCAGGTCGCCCGGCTGGTCGGCGAGGCCAACGAGGAGGCCGAGACCACCAGGGCCGAGGCCGAGCAGATCGTCGCGGCCGCCCGCGCCGAGGCGGAGAAGATCGTCGCCGAGGCCGCCGAGAAGGCCCGCGCGGCCACCGCCGAGGAGAGCGCCACCCAGCTCGCCCAGGCCGCCCGCACCGCCGAGGAGGTCCTCACCAAGGCCTCCGAGGACGCGAAGAGGACCACCAGGGCGGCCGCCGACGAGGCCGAGCGGATCCGCACCGAGGCCGAGGCGGAGGCCGACCGGCTGCGCGCCGAGGCGCACGAGATCGCCGAGCAGCTCAAGGGCAGCGCCAAGGACGACACCGAGGAGTACCGGGCCCGCACGGTCGAGCTGCAGGAGGAGGCGCGCCGCCTGCGCGGCGAGGCCGAGCAGCTGCGTTCGGACGCGGTCGCCGAGGGCGAGCGGATCCGGCAGGAGGCCCGCAGGGAGGCCGTCCAGCAGATCGAGGAGGCCGCCAGGTCGGCCGAGGAGCTGCTGGCCAAGGCCAAGGCCGACGCCGACGACATGCGGCAGACCGCGACCGCCGACAGCGAGAAGGTGCGCACCGAGGCCCTCTCCCGCGCCACCACGCTGCGCCGCCAGGCCGACGAGGCGCTGGAGCGCGCCCGCGCCGAGGCGGACCGGCTGAAGGCGGAGGCCGCCGAGCGCGCCGAGGAGGTGCGCACCGAGGCCGAGGAGGCCGCCCGCGCGCTGCGCGAGGAGGCCGAGGCCGCGGTCGCGGCCCGCAAGGCGGAGGCGGCCGAGGAGCTGGACCGGCTGCGCACCGAGACCGAGGAGCGGCACACGGCCGCCGAGGAGGCGCTGACCGAGGCCCGCGCCGAGGCCGAGCGCCTGCGCCGGGAGACCGCCGAGGAGACCGAGCGGCTGCGCACCGAGGCCGCCGAGCGGATCGCCTCGCTGCGCGCCCAGGCCGAGGAGGAGGCGGAGCGGCTGCGCACCGAGGCCGCCGGTGACGCGGCCGCCTCGCGGGCCGAGGGCGAGTCGGTCGCCGTCCGGCTGCGCACCGAGGCCGCCACCGAGGCCGAGCGGCTGAAGACGGACGCCCAGGAGACCGCCGACCGGCTCCGCGCCGAGGCCAGGACGGCCGCCGAGCGCATCGGGACCGAGGCCGCCGAGACCCTGGCCGCCGCGCAGGAGGAGGCCGCCCGCCGTCGCCGTGAGGCCGAGGAACTCCTGGGCGCCGCCCGCGAGGAGGCCGGCCAGGAGCGCGAGCGGGCCCGCGAGCAGAGCGAGGAACTGCTCGCCTCCGCCCGCAAGCGGGTCGAGGAGGCGCAGGCCGAGGCGCTGCGTCTGGTCGAGGAGGCCGAGCGCCGGTCCGGCGAGATGGTGTCGGCGGCCGAGCAGCACGCCCAGCAGGTGCGTGAGTCGGTGGCCGGGCTGCACGAGCAGGCCCAGGAGGAGATCCAGGGTCTGCGCACCGCCGCCGAGGTGGCGGCCGACCGGGCCCGCAAGGAGGCCGAGGAGGAGGCGGACCGGGTCCGCTCCGACGCGTACGCCGAGCGCGAGCGGGCCGCGGAGGACGCGAGCCGCATCCTGGGCGCCGCCCGCGAGGAGTCGGACGCCGCGAAGGCGCTCGCCGAGCGCACCGTCACTCAGGCGGCGGCCGAGGCGGAGCGGCTGCGCACCGAGGCCGAGGAGAAGGCCCGCCGGGCCCGCGAGGAGGCCGCCGAAACGACGGCCGAGGCCGAGCGGACGGCGTCCCGCACGCGCGCCGAGGCCCGCGACGACGCCAACCGGATCCGCAGCGAGGCCGCGACCCAGGCGGACACCCTGATCGGCGAGGCCCGCAGCGAGGCGCAGCGACTCACCTCGGAGACCACCGCGGAGAGCGAGCGGCTGATCGGCGAAGCCCGCAGCGAGGCGGAACGGCTCGCCTCCGAGGCCGCCGCGGAGAGCGAGCGGCTGCGCGCCGAGGCGGCGCAGACGGTGGCCACGGCGCAGGAGCGCGCCGAGCGCACCCGCGAGGAGACCCGCCGGATGCGGGAGAAGGCGGAGGCCGAGGCCGACCGGCTCACCGCGGCGGCCCGCGAGGAGGCCGAGCGCACCCTGGACGAGGCCCGTCAGGACGCCAACAAGCGGCGCTCCGAGGCGGCCGAGCAGGTCGACACCCTCATCTCCGAGACGGCCGCCGAGGCCGACAAGCTGCTCGCCGACGCGCAGGAGCAGGCCCTGCGGACCACCGCGGACGCGGAGGCGCAGGCCGACACCATGGTCGGCGTGGCCCGTCAGGAGGCGGAGCGGCTGGTCTCCGAGGCGACGGTCGAGGGCAACTCCCTGGTGGAGAAGGCCCGCAAGGACGCCGACGAGCTGCTGGTCGGCGCCCGCCGGGACGCCACGGCGATCCGCGAGCGCGCCGAGGAGCTGCGCGACCGGATCACGGCCGAGGTGGAGGAGCTGCACGAGCGGGCCCGCCACGAGGCCGCCGAGACGATGAAGTCCACCGGCGAGCGCTGCGACGCGCTGATCAAGGCGGCCGAGGAGCAGCTGGCCAAGGCGGAGGCCAAGGCCAAGGACCTGATGGCGGAGGCGAACTCCGAGGCCGGCAAGGTCCGCATCGCCGCCGTGAAGAAGGCGGAGGAGCTGCTCAAGGGGGCCGAGCAGAAGAAGGCGTCGCTGGTCGCGGAGGCGGAGAAGATCAAGGCGGACGCCGTCGCCGAGGCCGAGCGGACGGTCGCGGAGGGCAAGCGCGAGCTCGAGGTGCTGGTGCGCCGCCGCGAGGACATCAACGCCGAGATCTCCCGTGTCCAGGACGTGCTGGAGGCGTTGGAGTCCTTCGAGGTGCCCGGCGCCGGCAAGGAGACGGGCGTCAAGGCGGGTGCCTCGGCGGGGAACACCCGATCGGGTGGCAAGTCGTCCGACAACTGACCGGTGGGTGAATTTCGGTGTCCTTGGTACGGTCCGACCGTTGTAACCCAGGTCATGACCGGCGATTTCCACTCGAACGGGGCGGCATTCTCCCGATGAATCGGGCTTTCCGCTCGATGACACGCCGCTCAGCAGCCTAGGATTCCCTCTATCACCTCACCGGTCTCTTTCGACAGGAACCCCATGAGCGACACTTCCCCCTACGGCTTCGAGCTGGTCCGGCGTGGGTACGACCGCGCTCAGGTGGACGAACGTATCTCGAAGCTCGTCTCCGACCGTGACAGCGCGCTCGCCCGCATCACCGCGCTGGAGAAGCGCATCGAGGAGCTCCACCTCGAGACGCAGAACGTCCAGGCGCAGCCCGACGCGTCGGAGCCGTCGTACGCCGGCCTGGGCGCCCGCGTCGAGAAGATCCTCCGTCTCGCCGAGGAGGAGGCGAAGGACCTGCGCGAGGAGGCCCGCCGCGCCGCCGAGCAGCACCGGGAGCTCGCCGAGGCCGCCGCCCAGCAGGTCCGCAACGACGCCGAGTCGTACGCCGTGGACCGCAGGGCGAAGGCGGACGACGAGGGTCTGCGGATCGTCGAGAAGGCCAAGTCGGACGCGTCCCAGCTGCGCTCGGACGCGCAGAAGGACGCCCAGGCCAAGCGTGAGGAGGCGGACGCCCTCTTCGAGGACACCCGCGCCAAGGCCGCGCAGGCGGCCGCCGACTTCGAGACCAACCTGGCCAAGCGCCGGGAGCAGTCGGAGCGTGACCTGGCTTCGCGCCAGGCCAAGGCCGAGAAGCGCCTCGCCGAGATCGAGCACCGCGCCGAGCAGCTGCGCCTGGAGGCCGAGAAGCTGCGCACCGACGCCGAGCGCCGCGCCCGCCAGACGGTGGAGACCGCGCAGCGCCAGGCCGAGGACATCGTCGCGGACGCGAACGCCAAGGCCGACCGGATCCGTTCGGAATCCGAGCGCGAGCTGGCGGCGCTGACCAACCGCCGCGACTCGATCAACGCGCAGCTGACCAACGTGCGCGAGATGCTGGCGACCCTCACGGGTGCGGCGGTCGCGGCGGCGGGTTCCCCCGCCGACGAGGAGCCGGTCCGCACGGTCCCGGCGCAGCAGAGCCGCTGACCCCCGGGTCCCGCCCCCACGGCGCTGCCCGCGAGGCCCGTACCGTCCCCCGCGGTGCGGGCCTCGTGCGTGCCCGGCGCGGGGCCGCGCGTTCCGCTGGCACCGCATCCCGCGCCCCCCTACGGTGGTGGCCATGATTGCGCTGGAGGGGCTGACCAAGCGGTACGGCGAGAAGGTCGCCGTGAACAACCTGACCTTCGAGGTGCGGCCGGGCATCGTCACCGGCTTCCTCGGACCCAACGGCGCGGGCAAGTCCACCACCATGCGGATGATCCTCGGCCTGGACCACCCCACCTCCGGCGCGGTCCGCATCGAGGGCCGCCGCTACGCCGAACTGCGCGATCCCCTGCGGACGATAGGCGCCCTGCTCGACGCGAACGCCAACCACGGCGGCCGCAGCGCCTACCACCACCTCCTGTGCCTCGCCCAGAGCAACGGCCTGCCCGAGCGGCGGGTGCGCGAGGTGCTGGACGTGGTCGGGCTGAGCGCCGTGGCCAGGAAGAAGGCCAAGGGGTTCTCGATGGGCATGGGGCAGCGCCTGGGCATCGCCGCCGCGCTGCTCGGCGACCCGCGGATCCTGATGTTCGACGAGCCGGTCAACGGGCTGGACCCCGAGGGCATCCACTGGATCCGCACCCTGATGCAGCGTCTGGCCGCCGAGGGCCGTACCGTCTTCGTCTCCTCGCACCTGATGAGCGAGATGGCGCTGACCGCCGAGCACCTGGTGGTGATCGGGCAGGGCCGCCTCCTCGCCGACCTGTCGATGGCGGACTTCATCCAGCGCAACTCCCGTGCCTACGTCCGCGTGCGCACCCCGGAGCGGGAACGGTTCCTGGACGTGCTGCGCTCGGCCGGCCTCACCGCGATGGAGACCGGCGGCACGCTGGAGCTCGACGGCGTGGCCGCCGAGCAGGTCGGCGAACTCGCCGCCCGGCACGGCCTGGTGCTGCACGAGCTGAGCCCGCAGCAGGCCTCGCTGGAGGAGGCGTTCATGCGGCTGACCGCGGAGTCGGTCGAGTACCACGCGCACAGCGACACTCCCCCGGCCGGCGAGAGGGCGCCGTGGGGCGCCGACTGGAAGAAGGGTTGAGCATGGCCGTCGCGCAGGTCCTCCGCTCCGAGTGGACCAAGATCCGGTCGGTGTCCTCCACCGTCTGGACGCTCTCCGTCGCGCTCGTGGTGACGGTCGCCCTCGGGGTGCTGATCTCCTGGCTGACCCGCCGGGAGTGGGGCGAGATGCCCGCCCGGGACCGGCTCACCTTCGACCCGACCTTCATCAGTTTCGCGGGCATGAGCCTCGGCCAGCTCGCGATGATCGTCTTCGGCGTCCTGGTGGTGTCCACCGAGTACAGCACCGGCATGATCCGCACCTCCCTGGCCGCGGTGCCCCAGCGCGGGGTGTTCTACGCCTCCAAGATCGCCGTGGCGACGGTTCCGGCGTTCGTGGTCTCGCTGGTCACCGCCTTCGCGTCGTTCCTCCTCGGCCAGGCGGTGCTGGGCCCGCACCGGGCGGCGCTCGGCGACGAGGGCGTGCTGCGGGCGGTGGTGGGCGGCGCGCTCTACATGACGCTGATCGCCGTCTTCTCGATGGGCGTGGCCGCGATGCTGCGCTCGCCGATGCTCGCGCTCGGCGTGCTGATGCCGTTCTTCTTCCTGCTCTCCCCCATCCTCGGCGCGGTCTCGGCGACCAAGAAGGTCGGCCGGTACCTCCCGGACCAGGCCGGTTCGCGCATCATGCAGGTGGTGACGGTCGGCGACGACGTGCCGTACGGGCCCTGGGGCGGTCTGGGGATCATGGCGTTGTGGTGCGCCGCGGCCCTCGCCGGCGGCTACCTGCTGCTGAAGCGGCGCGACGCGTAACCGGACGCGCCGGTATTTTCCGCCGTCACTCTGGAACCACGGGCCCCGCTGATGTTCTCCTAAACCCAATGGGGGCCACAGCGTCCCCGTCCGTTCCGACGCGGTGGCCGAACGATGGGTGAAGCATGATCGAGGCAGTGGGCCTGACGAAGCGCTACGGCGACAAGACAGCCGTGGACGACCTTTCCTTCCAGGTGCGGCCCGGCATGGTCACCGGCTTCCTCGGCCCCAACGGCTCCGGCAAGTCGACGACGATGCGGATGATCCTCGGTCTGGACACGCCCACCGCGGGCCACGTCACGGTCAACGGCTCGCCCTACCGCAGCCTGCCCAACGCGCCCCGTCACGTGGGCGCGCTGCTCGACGCCAAGGCCGTGCACGGCGGCCGGGACGCCTACCGCCACCTGCTGAGCATCGCCCAGCTCTCCGGCATCCCCGCCCACCGGGTGGACGACGTCCTGGAGCTGGTCGGCCTGTCGGAGGTGGCCGGCCGGCGCACCAAGGGCTTCTCGCTGGGCATGGGGCAGCGCCTGGGCATCGCCGCCGCGCTACTCGGCGACCCGCAGGTGCTGCTCTTCGACGAGCCGGTCAACGGCCTCGACCCGGAGGGCATCCTCTGGGTGCGCAACCTGATGAAGTCGCTGGCCGCCGAGGGCCGCACCGTCTTCGTCTCCTCGCACCTGATGAGCGAGATGGCGCTGACCGCCGACCACCTGGTGGTGATCGCCCGGGGCCGGCTGCTCGCCGACATGAGCGTGCGCGAGTTCATCGCCGCCAACTCGGCCGGTTTCGCCCGCGTCCGGGTGCCGGACACCGGCCCGCAGCAGCGCGAGGCGCTCACCGCGGCGCTGACCCGGGCGGGCGCGCAGGTGCTGCCCGAGCAGGACGGGGCGCTGCGGGTGACCGGGCTGCCGCTGCCGCGGATCAGCGACGTCGCCCACGAGGCGGAGGTCCGGCTGTGGGAGCTGTCCCCGCACCACGCCTCGCTGGAGGAGGCCTACATGCGGCTGACCCAGGGCATGGTCGACTACCGCTCCAGCGCCGACCCGCAGATCGGGATGCGGCCCGCGCCGGTGCCCGGCCGGTCGGACGGCTGGGACCCCGATCCCGGTCCCGGCGCCCCGTTCCAGCCCGTCCACGCCGCCGACGGCCCGACGTTCAGCAAGGACCCGCGATGACCACCGAGCGCACCCAGCAGATCCCGGGCCAGGCGCCCCGGACCCCCTCCTACGTCTCCCCCATCCCGATCCGGCAGGCCAACCTGGGCCACGCGCTCGCCTCGGAGTGGACCAAGATCCGCTCGGTGCGCTCCACGATGTGGACGCTGGGCATCTTCCTGGCGCTGGTGGTCGTGCTCGGCTGCATGGTCGCCGGGCTGATCGGCGCCGACACCTACCTCAACGCCCCGTACACCATGCCCGCCTTCTTCGGCCTGCTGCTGGGCCAGATGTGCCTGGTGTCGCTGGGCGTGCTGGTGGTGTCCTCGGAGTACGGCACGGGCATGATCCGCACCACCTTCACCGCCTCCCCGCAGCGGCACCGGGTGCTGGCCGCGAAGATCATCGTGTTCTTCCTGGTGGCGTTCGTGACCGCGGCCGTGGCCATCGCCGTGGTCGGCCTCTACACACAGCTGACGGTGGACGCGCCGAGCAATCCGGCCTGGCTGCCGACCGTCTTCAAGGGCGCGCTGTACGTGTCGCTGATGGGCGTGCTGGCGCTCGCGGTCGGCTCGATGATGCGGCACTCGGCGGGCGCCATCACCACCATGCTGGGCGTGGTGCTGGTGCCGGCCATCCTGCCGCCGTTCCTGCTCTTCAACGAGAGTCTGGTGGACGTCGCGCAGTTCGTGAGCGACTACAACGCCATCAGCGCCCTGTCGCTGATCTTCGAGGGCAGCCCGTCGACCGGTCACGGGGGCGCCCAGACCGCGCTGCTCGCCGGGCTGACGGTGGTCGCCTGCGCCGGCGCCTTCGCCGCGCAGGCCAACCGGGACGTGTAGCCCGGCGACGACGAGCACGGCGCCCCGGTCGCCCGGCCCGACGGCTCAGTGGTAGACGTCGACCACGATGCGGTTGGGCGCCGTCAGCGCGAACACCTTGTAGGACGAGTAGTCGCCCAACGCGAGCCCCATGTGGAACTCACGGACCGACGAGTCCACGTACTGGAACTGCCCCTGCCCCTTGAGGCTGGGGAAGGCGTAGGTCTGGTACAGCGGGCTGGTGTACACCGGCGTGCTGGTGGTGAAGTCGAACGTGGTGGCCCGGTGCAGGTAGAGCTTCAGGTACTCGTCGCCCTGGATGGGCATGACCGCGCCCTCGCCCATGGTCAGGTTGCCCCCGACCTGCACACCGGCCGACCACTGCGGGATCGGCCCCGCACCGAGGTCGATCACCAGCCGGTCGTGGTCGGAGTGGGTGGCGGCGCGGACGCCCAGGACGCAGGTGTCCATGCAGTTCGCCGTGGCGGAGACGGCGGCGGATCCGGCCGGAGCGGCGACGGCCTGCGGCGTGGTGAGGCACAGGGCCGATGCGGCCAGGGCCGCCGCGGACGCCAGAAGTCGTGCAGTTCGCGTGAAACGCACCAGGTTTCCCCTCGTGAGGACTCGCCGAGCTTTATGTTGCGTACATGCCAGCAGGCGACCCCCTGGCCGCCGCCGGACCAGACCGTACCGCCGGGGATCCGGCCGGCGTACCGAATAGACCCTCCCCTGGCCTGATCTCGCCGTTCACCACGGGACGAGGCCCGCCCGGCCGCCACCGGAGGCCGAACGCCCGTCGGGCGTTCGCCCGGCTTTGCGCCCGGAGGATCCTCGGACGGACGGCGCGGTAGCGGGGGCCGCCCCTCAGTACCGCGGCGCGTTACGGGACCGCCGGTTGCTCGTCGACCGGCGGTCCCTGGCGTTCCAGCAGGCCTTGTGCCAGTGGCGGCGGTCGTCGACGCCGGTGTGCGCGGGCCAGGCCACCACGTGCGGCATGCCGGAGGGGATCAGCTGGTCGCAGCCCGGGCAGCGGTAGGTCTTCCCGGCCGCGCTCGCGCCGGCGACGTGCCGCACGCTCCAGTCCTCGCCCCGCCAGCTCTCCGAGGACTGCCAGCCGCCGTAGCGCCCCGAGCCCTCGTCGTCGTCACCGGCGAAGGGGCCGCCGCGTCCGTTCCCTCCGGCGGGGCCCTTGGGTCGGTTGCGGCGCGGGGACACGGTTCACCTCACGAGGACGGGCGGGCGGGGATCGGCACAAGCCTACGCGGCCCGGCGGAGGGCTCCGGGCAGGCCGCCGGAAGGTGCGCGGCCCGACCGGACACCGGCGTCTCCCCGCCACTCGTCGCCCATGGGCGACGCATTCTGCAGACAATCCGCAGATTCCTGGGCCCGGCCGTGACCTAGGCACGTGTCAGGCGGTTATGCCGCGTGGGGGAGCTCCGGATCGGGAGCCAGGAAAGCAGGAAGTGTCCATGCACGTCGGAAGTTTTGTCGTCGCCGCCCAGTTCCCGGGCCAGGGTCACGCCGAGGCGCTGCACCGCGCGGTCCGTTCCGCGGAGGTCGCCGAGGAGGCGGGGCTCGCCCAGGTGTGGCTGGCCGAGCACCATTTCGTGCCGTACGGGGTGTGTCCCTCGGCGGTGACCCTGGCCGCGACCCTGCTCGGCCGCACCCGGCGGCTGCGGGTCGGGACGGCGGTGAGCGTGCTGCCCACCGCGCATCCGGTCGCCCTCGGCGAGCAGGCCGCGATGCTGCACATCACCTCCGGCGGGCGCTTCTCGCTGGGCGTGGGCCGGGGCGGCCCCTGGGTGGACCTGGAGGTCTTCGGCGCGGGCCTGGAAGCGTACGAGGAGGGGCTCCCCGACTCCCTCGACCTGCTGCTGCGCTGGCTGCGGGAGCCCACGGTGGCGGGTGACTCCGGCCGTTTCCGCTTCCGCGAGGTGCCCGTGGTGCCCAGGGCGTCCGAGGCGCTGGAGGGCGGCGCCGGCCCGGAGGTCGTGGTCGCGTGCACCTCCCCGTCGACGGTGCGCATGGCCGGCCGGCGCGGGCTGCCGATGCTGCTGGGGATGCACGTCGGGGACGAGGAGAAGGCCGCGATGGTGCGCGCCTGGCAGGAGCACGCGCGGGCCGCGGGGCGGCCGGAGGAGGAGATCCGCTCCGCCGCCCACGTCTCGGCCGGCGTCTGCCAGATCGCCGACCGTCCGCAGGAGGCCAGGGAGACGCTGCTCAAGGCCATGCCGGGTTGGCTGAAACAGGGCCTTGCCGCCCACGTGACGGTGGACGGCCGGGTGCGGGCGATGCGCGATCCGTACGCGTACACCGAGATGCTCTGCGGGCTGCACCCGGTGGGCACGCCCCGGTGGTGCGCCGACCGCCTCGCCGCCACGGCGGAGGTCACCGGGATCCGGCGCTTCGCGCTGCTCACGGAGGGGTCGGGCGACCTCGCGGCCACCGAGGAGAACCTGCGGCGGCTCGGCGGCGAGGTGCTGCCGCACCTGGTGTGAGGGGCCGGTCCGGCGCCCCGGCGAGGGCGTGCCTGTCCTCGCCGGAACGGCGGACCGTGCCGCACGGTGTCAGCAGTCCCGCAGGTCGGGGGACTGGTTGAGCAACTGGGCGCGCACGGACGTGAAGCGGGCCAGCCGCTCGTCGCTCCCGTCCAGCGGGAACACGGCGACGCGGTGGCAGTTCTGGAACGCGAGGCGCACACCGAAGTGGCGCTGCAGGGCCCCCCGTATCGCGTCGCTGGCGAGCGCGCGCAGGAGCTGACCCCGTGCCTGCTCGTCCGGCGGCGGCGTCTGGTTGTCGGCGAACGGTCCGCCGTCCACCTTGAGCTGGGCCACCAGGGAGCTGATCATCTCCCACGCGTAGGGCAGGGAGGTCCGGACGCAGTCGACGAAAGCCGCTTCGTCGACCTCGCCTCGCTCGGCCTGTTCGAGCAGGGCCGGTGAGACGTCGAGCGACATGAGTACTCCTCTCGCACCCCCTCGGCGAAGGGGGTTGCCGGACGGGAAGGGACGTCGCGGACCGCGGACACGCTCCGTACCCGCGTCACGACCGCCCGTTCACTACGGTAGGCACGCCGACGCGCCGCGCACCAGGAGACGGCGTACTTGACCGGATTCGCATCGTCGCGTTCCGCACACAATCAGCCAGAACCGAACACGGCGCCGTGAGGGCGAATCGCGTGGACCACCGTGGGTCGAGTAGCGTTGCCGACCATGCGTCTTGTCATCGCCCGCTGCTCCGTCGACTACGCGGGGCGCCTCACCGCTCATCTGCCGTCCGCTCCCCGCCTGATCCTGGTCAAGGCGGACGGAAGCGTCTCGATCCACGCGGACGACCGCGCCTACAAGCCGCTGAACTGGATGTCGCCGCCGTGCACCCTCAAGGAGGGCACGGGGGACGAGGCCGGCGTCTGGACGGTGATCAACAAGGGCGGCGAGAAGCTGATCATCACGATGGAGGAGATCCTCCACGACTCCTCGCACGAACTGGGCGTGGACCCGGGCCTGATCAAGGACGGTGTGGAGGCTCACCTGCAGGAGCTGCTCGCCGACCGCATCGAGACCCTGGGCGAGGGGTACACGCTGATCCGCCGCGAGTACATGACGGCGATCGGCCCGGTCGACATCCTCTGCCGGGACGCCGAGGGGCGGACGGTGGCCGTGGAGATCAAGCGGCGCGGGGAGATCGACGGCGTCGAGCAGCTGACGCGCTATCTGGAGCTGCTGAACCGCGACCCGTTGCTCGCGCCGGTGCGGGGCGTGTTCGCCGCGCAGGAGATCAAGCCGCAGGCCCGGGTGCTGGCGACGGACCGGGGCATCGCCTGCCAGGTCCTCGACTACGACGGTCTGCGCGGCATCGAGGACGACAAGCTCCGCCTGTTCTGAGCGCCGCGTTCGTCCACCGCCGCGGCCACGCCGCAGCGCCGCCCCGGCACACGCCACGAGGCCGCTCGGCCCGGACCCGCGCCGCACCGCCCGTACGGCCGAACCGCCCCCAAGGACCCTGTCCCTGGGGGCGGTTCGCGTCGCGGGCCCGGTGCCGTGCGACCGGGCGGGCCGCCGGGCCGTCAGCGTCAGCCGTCAGCCGTCAGGCCACGCTCGGGGTCACCTCGGGCTCGCCGGGCGCGGACATGGTGACGGTGGGCTCACCGGGCTGCGGGGCGCCGGCGGAGACGCTCTCGTCGGGGTCGGCCGGCGGGTCCACCGGCGGCGGCTCCTCGGTGGGCTCCTCCGTCGGCTCCTCCGTCGGATCCTCGGTCGGGTCCCCGGTGGGCCCCTCCGTCGGGTCGTCGGGCGTGGCCGGCGGCTTGCTGGTGGGCTTCTTCGTCGGCTTGGCGGTGCTGCCCCGGGTCGGCTCCTCCTCGTCCGGCTCGTCCTCGTCCGCCGTTGCGCCGGGGCCCGCGGTGGGGGTCGCCGGGTCGTCGGGCGTGCCGGGCACGCCGTCGGGACCGGGGTCGGTGGGGCGGCTGGTGGCGTCGCCCGTGTCGCCGCTGTCACTGGTGCCGGCGGCCTCGTCGGCGTCGAGCTCGTCGCCGTAGCCCTGGCTGGCGGTCGGGTTGGGTCCGGTGCCCTCGGTCGGCGGGTCCTGGTCCCCGCCGGTCGCGCCCAGCGTCACCACGGTGCCCAGTACGGCGACCAGCAGCGCGCCGGCGCCGGCCGCGACCAGGTTCCTGCGCGCGCCGCCCACCAGGCCGCGCCCCTTGGCCACGGGCTCGAGGCGGCGGGTGACGGGGGCGTCGCCGGCGAACACGGTCGAGCCGCGGCGCGCGGCGTCGTCCTTGTCCTGGAGGGCCGTCTCCTGGGGGCCGTCCCCCGGGCCGGGGCCGAACGCCTCGAACGCCGTGAGGGCGGCGAGTGCGGCGCTGCCCTGGGCCGTGGCCGGGACCGGTGCGCCCGCGCCGGGGCCGCCGGCGACGGCGTCCACGCCGGGCAGGTCGCCGGTGCGGTCGGCGACCAGGGTCAGCGCGCGGCGCCCGGCGAGCTGACCGCGCTTGTCGGAGGCGGTGGTCCGCAGCGCGACGGCCGCGTCGAGTTCGGTGCGCGCCTGGTCGTAGCGGCCCTGACAGAGTGCCAGCACGCCCAGTTCGTGGTGGAAGTAGCCCTGGTCGGCGGGCTCGCCGGCCAGTCGGGCCGCCTCGGAGCCACTGCGCAGGGTCTGCTCCCAGGCCGTCCAGGCGAGCCCGGCGGCGAAGGCGGGGGCGGCGTTGCGGGCCAGCCGCAGTACCAGTTCGTGGGCGGACGGCGGGAGCGCGGTCAGCGCCGCGAGCACCGCGTGGGCCTCGGAGCGCACCCGGTCGGCGGTGACCGACTGGTGTCCGGTCCACCAGGCGTAGTGCTCGGCGGCGGTGCGGATCCGCTCCTCGGCGCCCTCCTGGTATCCGGCGGCCGCCAGCTGGGCCAGCACTCCGGCGGCGAGCCGGTGGCGGTCGCCGGCCGCCGAGACCAGGGCGCAGCCGAGGAGTTCGGCGAGCGCTCCGTCGGCGTGGGTGTCGCCCACCAGGGCGGGCCAGTGCGCGGAGTGCGGGAGTTCGCCGCCGAGCGCCACCGCGAACCGCAGCGCGTCGCGCGCGGAGGGGGACAGTCGGGAGGCGAGCAGCGGGGCGGGCGCGGCGCCCTCGGCCAGCGAGGGCAGCGGGGCGGCCTCCTCGCGGGTGTCGAAGGGGAGTTCGGCGTCGGGGACGGGTACCGCGTCCTCGAAGACGCCCACCTCGTCGACGGCGTCGGTGGCGGCGCGCAGCCGGTCCCGCTGCCGCAGCAGCGCGCCGGCCTGGACGAACCGCAGCGGCAGGCCCTCCGACTCGAACCAGAGGTCGCCCGCCCAGGTGGTCTCCTCGTCGGTGAGGGTGCGCCCGGCGGCGTGGCCGAGCAGCTGGAGTCCGGCGGAGCGGCTGAGGCCGGTCAGGGTGACCGTCTCCATCAGCGCCTCGGCGGGGGGTTCGGGGACCTCGGGGGTCGCCGATATCAGGAAGGCGCACTCGGGGGTGGCGTCGAGCAGCCGGGCGAGGTCGGCGCCGCCGAAGGTGATGTCGTCGATGACGACCACGGCGCCCACCTCGGCGAGCAGTGCGCGCAGTTCGTCCTCGGCGGGGCGGCGGCGCGGGGCGTCGTAGGCGGCGCGGAAGAGGTCGTCGAGGAGTTCACCGGCGTCGCGGCCGAGTCCGCTGAGGCGGATCACGCCGTCGGGGGCGAGGTCGGCGCAGTCGTCGGCGACGACGTCGAGGAACCGGCTGCGGCCGGAGCCGGACGGGCCGACCAGGCGGGCGGAGCGGCCGCGGGCGAGCAGCCGCACGATCTCCTCGCGCTCCTCCTGCCGTTCGAGCAGCGGCAGCGCGGGCAGGCCGGCGCCCGCGGCGGCGCTCACGTCGGCGAGGGCCGCGGCGGCGCGGGCCGCGGCCCGGTCGGTCTCGGCGCGCTGCTCGGCGGTGATCCTCGACGGCCGCCCGGGGGTCCGCTCGGGCGGGCAGAGCTCGATCTCGCTGCCGTCGACGGGGTTGACGGTCAGCAGGAGGTCGTCGACGAAGATCTCGGTGGTGCGGCGCACCGACGGCGCGTGCTGGCCGAAGTCGGGCGTCAGCGCGTCGCGGGGCGGACGCGGGCGCGACGGACGGCCGCTCCCCCCGTGGCCGCGCTCCTGTGGCCGCCGGCTGTTCGGGTCCATGGTCCTAAGCCCCCAAAGCGTCGTGTGCCGAGCCCCTCCCGGCCGTGCCGCACACCGCGCGCTCGCCTCTGGTCCGGGCCGCCGTAGGGAATGTCTGATGTCGGGTCGGTGGGCGACCGAACCTTAAACCTCGGCCAGTATTGCCGAACAGCCGGGGTGCGGCGCCGTCCGCGACGTCACAGTCTGATGTGGATTCGCGGTGGGCGACAGACCGCCGCGCCACGGGTGGGGCCCGCGAGCGGTCCGGCGGTGCGAGGGGCTGCCGGGCCGTCAGACCCGCGGCAGGCTGTCGGCGGCGAGGCCGCCCTCGATGGCGAGGATGCGGTGCAGCCGGGTGGCGACCAGCAGCCGCTGCATCTGCGCCGGCACGCCGCGCAGCACCAGACGGCGTCCGGCCCGGCCGGCCCGCCGGTGCACGCCCATGATCACGCCCAGTCCCGTCGCGTCCCAGGAGTGGAGCTCCGAGAGGTCCAGGACCAGGTCGCCCACGCCGTCGTCGACGGCGGAGTGCAGGACCGTACGGGCGTCCGCCGCGCTGCGGACGTCGAGGCGGCCCCCGACGACCAGCTCGGCGTGGTCGCCCCTGATGAACATAAGTGCTCCCCGGGAATGCGTCTTGTACCACCGTGTGCATACGGTGATGCCACTTCTGACGCCTTGTTGGGGACAGAAGTTGCCGTCTGTAAGCGAACCGATACCGAAATCACCCTCGCGAGTGAAGCGGAGGGTGATCTCGGCACCGGTGTACGGGCCGGGCCCGTGATCGTCACGCGATCAGTGCTTGTAGAAGCCCTGCCCGCTCTTGCGGCCGATGTCACCGGCGTCCACCATTCGGCGCATCAGCTCCGGCGGGGCGAACTTCTCGTCCTGCGACTCGGTGTAGATGTTGCCGGTGGCGTGCAGCAGGATGTCGACGCCGGTGAGGTCGGCGGTGGCCAGCGGGCCCATCGCGTGACCGAAGCCCAGCTTGCAGGCGATGTCGATGTCCTCGGCGCTGGCGACGCCCGACTCGTAGAGCTTGGCGGCCTCGACGACCAGCGCCGAGATCAGCCGGGTGGTGACGAAGCCCGCCACGTCGCGGTTGACCACGATGCAGGTCTTGCCCACCGACTCGGCGAACTCCCGCGTGCGGGCGAGGGTCTCGTCGCTGGTCTTGTAGCCGCGGACCAGCTCGCACAGCTGCATCATCGGCACCGGCGAGAAGAAGTGCGCGCCCACCACCCGCTCGGGGCGCTCCGTCACCGCGGCGATCTTGGTGATCGGGATGGCGGAGGTGTTGGAGGCGAGCACCGCGTCCTCACGGACGATCTTGTCCAGCGCCCGGAAGATCTCGTGCTTGATTTCGATCTTCTCGAAGACCGCCTCGACCACGATGTCCGCGTCGGCGACGGCGTCCAGGTCGGTGGTGGGCGTGATCCGGGCCAGCGCGGCCTCGGCGTCGGCGGCGTCGAGCTTGCCCTTGCTCACGAACTTGTCGTACGAGGCCTTGATGCCGTCCAGACCCCGCTCCAGCGCCTGGTCGGTGACGTCGCGCAGGACGACGTCCCAACCCGCCTGCGCGGAGACCTGGGCAATGCCGGAACCCATGAGGCCGGCCCCGATGACGGCGAGCTTTCCTGCCACTGCCACTCCCTGTTCTCGTGTCTTCGGATCGGACATTAGCGCCCGACGGGACACTCGTGACCGCTAAGTAATGCGCGTCACGTCACCTTTGACGGACATCACACCCGTGGCGTTGCCGGGCCCCGCGTTGCCTAGGCTGTGCGCATGGTCAATCTGACGCGCATCTACACCCGTACCGGGGACAAGGGCACCACCAACCTCGGCGACATGAGCCGGGTCCCCAAGACGGACCTCCGCATCTCCGCCTACGCCGACGCCAACGAGGCCAACGCCGTCATCGGCACGGCCATCGCCCTGGGCGGGCTGGAGGAGGACGTCGTCGCGGTCCTCACCCGCGTCCAGAACGACCTCTTCGACGTGGGCGCCGACCTGTCGACTCCGGTCGTGGAGAACCCCGAGTACCCGCCGCTGCGGGTCGAGCAGTTCTACGTCGACCGGCTGGAGGAGGACTGCGACCGCTTCAACGACCGCCTGGAGAAGCTCCGTTCGTTCATCCTCCCCGGCGGCACGCCCGGCGCGGCGCTGCTCCACCAGGCGTGCACGGTGGTGCGCCGGGCCGAGCGGCAGACCTGGGCGGCGATGGAGGCGCACGGGGAGACGATGAACCCGCTGACCGCCACGTACCTGAACCGGCTATCGGACCTGCTGTTCATCCTGGCGCGGGTCGCGAACCTGTCCACCGGTGACGTGCTGTGGGTCCCCGGCGGGGAGCGCTGACGTCTCGGGCGCGCCCTTGGGGCGCTTGGGGAAGAGGGTGTAGCTGAGGGCGATCAGTCCGTGGATGAGGACCGCCCGCAGCGCCACTTCCTGGAAGGACCGCAGCGAGGACGCGTCGCCGCTGTCGCCGACGTACCGGATGCCGCCCTGGAGCAGGGCGGCGGCCACGGCGGCGGCGAGCACCGTGCGCAGCCAGAGCCGGCCCTCGTGCGCGGCGCGCGCCATGCCGTACCGCGGGGGCCCCGGCGGGCGCGGGGCGCCGGCCAGGCGGTGCGCGGCGTGGCCGTCGAGCCAGGTGATCGTGTAGTGCCCGTAGGCGACGGTGAAGCCGACGTAGAGGGCGGCCAGGCCGTGCTGCCAGTCGGGTTCGGCCCCGCCGCGCAGGTCGACGACGGTCACCACGAACAGGACCACCTCCAGCAGTGGTTCGCACAGCAGCAGGGCGGTGCTCAGCCTTCGCCGGCGCAGCAGGTACCGCACGGCCAGCCCTGCGGCGAGCAGCACCCAGAAGCCGACCTCGCAGGCGATGATCAGGGCCAGGATCACGTCGGTCCCTCCGTTCCGTCCTCCCCTCCACCCTCTCCCCCGCCCCCGTGGGGCCGCATCGACCGCGGCGACGAGATCGGCCTGCATCCTTCGTCGCAGTCGCACCTCGCGGTGGGTGTGCGCCGGTCCGATGTGCCGGGCGGCGCAGGCGTGTTGGATGGGGCCATGACCCCCGACGGCTCCGCGCGGCGCCCGCGCCCGTTCGACGTCGCGACGGCCCTCGCCGGCCTGGCGCTGGGCCTGCTGCTGTGGGCGGTCGGCCTCGAGACGTACCCGGCCCGTCAGACGCCGTCCTGGTGGGTGCTGGTCCCGCTGGCGGTGATGTCGGCGCTGGAACCGCTGCGCCGGGTCCGTCCGCGCGCGGCCCTGGCGGCCGGCACGGTGGCCCTGGTGGCCGACCAGTTCACCACCGGCAGTCTGGTGACGCTGCTGCTCTTCACCGACCTGCTGTACGCGGCGGCCGTCTACGGCAGCGCCCGGCTGGCCCGCCGCCTGCCGGTGGTCACCGGGGGCCTCACCCTGGCGGCGATCGCCTGGGGCGTCCTCACCTGGCGGGACGCCTACTCGCTGATGCTCGGCCTGGGGGTGGGCCTGGCCGTGTTCGGCCCGGCCGCCACCGGTGCCCTGGTGCGCCACCACCGGGACGCGGCGCGGGCCGCACGGCGGGAGGCGGAGCAGACCGCCCGCCTGGCGGAGCTGGACCGCGCCCAGGCGGTCAACGCGGAACGCACGCGGATGGCACGGGAGTTGCACGACGTGATCGCCGGCCACCTGTCGGCCGTGGCGGTGCACTCGACGGCGGCGCTGTCACTGGACGACGCGGACACCTCCCGCGAGGCGCTGGGCGTGATCCGGGAGAACAGCGTGGCCGCGCTGACCGAGATGCGCCGCATGATCGGCCTGCTGCGGGCCGGGGGCGAGGACCTGGAGCCGTCGGCGGCGCCCACCCTGGAGGGCGTCGCGCCGCTGGCCGAGGGGGTGCGGGCGGCGGGCTTCCCGGTGACGGTGCGGCTGCGGCTGCGCCCCGGGGCGGGTGACGACGCGCAGGAGGGCGGGGCGCGGCTGCCGTCGCCGGTGGAGCTGGCCGCCTACCGGATCGTGCAGGAGTCGCTGACCAACGTCCTCAAGCACGCCGGGCCCGGTCCGGTCACTGTCGCCGTGGAGCGGGACGGCGGCGCCCTGCGCGTGGCGGTCACCAGCGCCCTCACCGCGCCCGGCGGCCGGCCTGCCCGGGTTCCGGGGGCGGGGGCCGGGCTGACCGGGATGCGGGAACGGGCGCTGCTGGTGGGCGGCACGTTCGAGGCCGGGCCCCAGGGCGGCGGATGGGTGGTGCGGGCGGTTCTGCCGGTACCGGACGGGGAAGGGTGACGTCATGATCCGGGTGGTGGTCGCCGAGGACCAGTCGGCCGTGCGGGCCGGACTGGTGCTGATCCTGCGCAGCGCGCCGGACGTCGAGGTGGTCGGCGAGGCCGCGGACGGGGAGCGGGCGGTGGAGCTGGCCCGCGAGCTGCGGCCGGACGTCGTGCTGACCGACGTGCGGATGCCGCTGCTCGACGGCGTGGGCGTCACCCGGCGGATCACCGCGGAGCGCCTCGCCGACGTGCTGGTGCTGACCACCTTCGACCTCGACGAGTACGTCTTCGGCACCCTGCGCGCGGGCGCGGCCGGTTTCCTGCTGAAGAGCGCGGAGGCGGCCGAACTGCTGGAGGCGGTGCGGACGGTGGCGCGCGGCGAGGGACTGATCGCCCCGGCCGTCACCCGGCGGCTCATCGCGGCCTTCGCCGCCCAGGGGGAGGGCCGGCCGCCGCGTGTCACGGACCCCCGGGCGGAGGCGGTGCAGTCCCTGACGCCCCGTGAGCGGGAGGTGCTCCACTGCCTCGGCGAGGGGCTGTCCAACGCCGAGATCGCCGCACGCCTGGAGATGGCGGAGGCCACGGTGAAGTCGCACGTCAGCCGCCTGCTCGCCAAGCTGGAACTGCGCAGCCGACTCCAAGCGGCGGTCCTCGCCCAGGAGTTGGGTCTGCGCTGAGGCGGGGACGCCCTGGTCGGGGGCCGGGGTTTACTCAAGAAGGCTGCATTGGTCCAGACCTATTGACCGGTGGTCCAGACCTTTCTAGTCTGACCGCACCGCTCGGCGTCATGGCCTCGTCAAGTGGCTCGGAGCCGTAGCACCCCCCTCACCCTCACCCCGAGGAGGCGCAGATGCGCTTCAGACAGCGCGTGACGGCGGCAGTCGCCACGCTCGTCCTTCCCCTCGCCGGACTCGTCGGGCTGGCCACGCCCGCCCAGGCGGCCACCTCGGCCACCGCCACCTACGCCAAGACGCAGGACTGGGGCTCCGGCTTCGAAGGCAAGTGGACGGTCAAGAACACCGGCACCACCGCTCTCTCCTCCTGGACCGTCGAGTGGGACTTCCCCACCGGCACCAAGGTGACCTCCGCCTGGGACGCCACCGTCACCAACTCCGGCAACCACTGGACCGCCAAGAACCTGGGCTGGAACGGCTCCCTCGCCCCGGGCGCCTCCATATCCTTCGGCTTCAACGGCTCCGGCACCGGCTCCCCGACCGGCTGTACGCTCAACGGCGGCTCCTGCGACGGCGGGCCCTCGGTGCCCGGCGACAGCGCCCCGTCCGCCCCGGGCAAGCCGACCGCCTCCGACATCACCGACACCTCGGTCAAGCTGGCCTGGACCGCGGCCACCGACGACAAGGGCATCAAGAACTACGACGTCCTGCGCGGCGGCGTGAAGGTGGCCACGGTCACCAGCACCTCGTACACCGACTCCGGCCTGACCGCCGGCACGGACTACTCCTACGCCGTCCTGGCCCGTGACACCGCCGACCAGACCGGTCCGGTCAGCGGTTCCACCGCGGTGCGCACCACCGGCGGCTCCACCACGCCCACCGACCCGCCGCCCGGCGACAAGGTCAAGCTCGGCTACTTCACCGAGTGGGGCATCTACGGCCGCAACTACCACGTCAAGAACCTGGTGACCTCCGGCTCGGCCTCGAAGATCACGCACATCAACTACTCGTTCGGCAACGTCAAGAACGGGCAGTGCGTCCTCGACGACTCCTTCGCCGCCACCGACAAGGCCTACACCGCGGACCAGTCGGTCGACGGCGTCGCCGACACCTGGGACCAGCCGCTGCGCGGCAACTTCAACCAGCTGCGCAAGCTGAAGGCGAAGTACCCGCACATCAAGGTCCTCTACTCCTTCGGCGGCTGGACCTACTCCGGCGGCTTCGCCCAGGCCGCGCAGAACCCGGCGGCGTTCGCCAAGTCCTGCAAGTCCGTCGTGGAGGACCCGCGCTGGGCCGACGTCTTCGACGGCATCGACATCGACTGGGAGTACCCGAACGCCTGCGGCCTGACCTGCGACACCTCCGGCCCGGCCGCGTTCAAGAACCTGGTCTCCGCGCTGCGCACCGAGTTCGGCCAAAACTACCTGGTCACCGCGGCGATCACCGCCGACGGCTCCAGCGGCGGCAAGATCGACGCGGCCGACTACGGCGGCGCCGCGCAGTACCTCAACTGGTACAACGTGATGACGTACGACTACTTCGGCGCCTGGGCCAACACCGGTCCGACCGCCCCGCACTCCCCGCTCACCTCGTACTCCGGCATCCCGACCGCGGGCTTCAACTCCGCCGACGCGATCGCGAAGCTGAAGGCGAAGGGCGTGCCGTCCGCGAAGCTGCTGCTCGGCATCGGCTTCTACGGCCGCGGCTGGACCGGCGTCACCCAGTCCGCCCCCGGCGGCACGGCGACCGGCGCGGCGCCCGGCACGTACGAGGCGGGCATCGAGGACTACAAGGTCCTCAAGAACTCCTGCCCGGTCACCGGCACCATCGCCGGCACCGCCTACGCGCACTGCGGCACGCAGTGGTGGTCCTACGACACCCCGTCGACCATCGCCGGCAAGATGTCCTGGGCCAAGTCCCAGGGCCTGGGCGGCGCGTTCTTCTGGGAGTTCAGCGGTGACACCGCGAACGGCGAGCTGGTGAGCGCCATCTCCAGCAACCTGTAGTACCGCGTCACAGCACCACGAAGCGGGGGCGGCCCACCGGCCGCCCCCGCTTCCGCGTTCCCCGCCACCGCGCCCCACGGCTCACGCCCCCACGCAACACACGTGGCCGTCCCCACGGCGGCGCGCTCCCCCACGGTTCACGCCGGTCGCGCGGGCCGTGTGTGCGGCGCCGTCGGCCTGTGCACGGTGGGGCGAGCCACTCGCCGCGGGGGCTGGGCTGCGCCCGCCCTCCCCCAAGCTCTCGGCCCCGCTCGAGCAGGGGACCCCCATCGCCCCCTGGGCGGCGCAGCCGCCCGCAGGGAGGTGCGGCAGGTTGCCCGCAGGGGGAGCCGACGGCGGAGGCACAGCAAAGCGGGGGGCGGCCGCCCTGGCCGCCCCCCGCTCCGTACGCCTCGCGCCTACGCGACGTTCACCCTCTGTCCCGGCGGCGCCGCCTCCAGCCACGCGAGGAAACCCGTCAACGCGTCCTCCGTCATCGCCAGCTCCAGCCGCGTGCCCCGGTGGACGCAGACCAGCACCACCGCGTTCAGCAGCAGCGCCAGCTCCTCCTCGCCCTCCGGCAGCCGCCGG
The DNA here is from genome assembly GCF_003112515.1 of Streptomyces fragilis. Taxonomy (GTDB): domain Bacteria; phylum Actinomycetota; class Actinomycetes; order Streptomycetales; family Streptomycetaceae; genus Streptomyces; species Streptomyces fragilis. The sequence continues at coordinate 348,532 of NZ_BEVZ01000004.1, forward strand.
CCGACCACCTCGATGGCGGACCGCTCCAGCATCCTGCGCGGCCGCGGCGAGTACGAGAAGACCCGGTACCAGGCGATGCTGTCACCGCTGTACCGGGCCACCCCGTACGCCCAGCCCTTGCCGTCCCCCTCGCCGCCCTCGGACGGCGCGGGGGCCTCCCAGCGCAGGCTGCAGTCGAAGGTGCCCCCCGACCGCTGGATCAGCCGGCGCCGCATCCCGAAGGCGAACAGACCCACCGCCGCGAGCACGACCAGCGTCCCGATCACAGTCAGAGCGAGGACCATCGGCACCGACCTCCTCGTCTCCTAGAACTGGGAACCTGTCAACTGGCAAAGATGAAAACCGGTAACGCGACAACCGTCTCCGGATTCACCTCAGCCGCGGCCGGTTCCGGAGTGTTCCGGAACCGGCCGCGGCTGAGTCACGCGCGTGCGCAGCGCGCGCCGGGCGCGCCGGGGTCAGCGAGCCGACACCGCCCGCAGGCGGACGTCGGCACGACGCTCGGCGGAGGCGTCGGCGTCCGACTTCGCGCGCTCCAGCGCCCGCTCCGCGCGCTGGACGTCGATCTCGTCCGACAGCTCGGCGATCTCGGCCAGCAGCGACAGCTTGTTGTCCGCGAAGGAGATGAAACCGCCGTGGACCGCTGCCACGACCGTCTCACCACCGCTCGTACGGATGGTCACGGGGCCCGACTCCAGCACACCGAGCAGCGGCTGGTGACCGGGCATGACGCCGATGTCGCCGGAGGTGGTGCGCGCCACGACCAGGGTGGCCTCGCCGGACCAGACCTGGCGGTCGGCAGCGACCAGCTCGACGTGCAGCTCAGCAGCCAAGGGTGGCTCCTCGGGTCACCACCCGGCGGTATGCCGGGTGTTGGGTCAAAGTCTAGACCCGTCCGAAGACGGGGGTCCCGGGAACGTCGTCCCGGGGGGAAGCGGGGAGGGAGCGGAGGGCCCGCCCGAAGACGGGCCCTCCTCACCTCAACCGGCTCTCAGAACCCGGGGGTTCAGGAGACGCCCAGCTCCTTGGCGTTGGCCTTGAGGTCCTCCAGGCCACCGCACATGAAGAACGCCTGCTCCGGGAAGTGGTCGAACTCACCGTCGCAGATCGCGTTGAACGCGGCGATCGACTCGTCCAGCGGCACGTCCGAACCGTCCACGCCGGTGAACTGCTTGGCGACGTGGGTGTTCTGGGACAGGAAGCGCTCCACGCGACGGGCACGGTGGACGACGAGCTTGTCCTCCTCGCCGAGCTCGTCGATACCGAGGATCGCGATGATGTCCTGGAGGTCCTTGTACTTCTGCAGGATCCCCTTGACGCGCATGGCCGTGTTGTAGTGGTCCGCCGCGATGTAGCGGGGGTCCAGGATCCGGGACGTGGAGTCCAGCGGGTCCACGGCCGGGTAGATGCCCTTCTCGGAGATCGGACGGGAGAGAACCGTCGTCGCGTCGAGGTGGGCGAAGGTGGTGGCCGGGGCCGGGTCGGTCAGGTCGTCCGCGGGGACGTAGATCGCCTGCATCGAGGTGATCGAGTGACCGCGGGTCGAGGTGATGCGCTCCTGGAGGAGACCCATCTCGTCGGCCAGGTTCGGCTGGTAGCCCACCGCGGAGGGCATACGGCCGAGCAGGGTCGACACCTCGGAACCGGCCTGGGTGAAGCGGAAGATGTTGTCGATGAAGAACAGCACGTCCTGCTTCTGCACATCGCGGAAGTACTCCGCCATGGTCAGACCGGCCAGGGCCACGCGCAGACGGGTGCCCGGCGGCTCGTCCATCTGACCGAAGACCAGCGCGGTCTTGTCGATGACGCCGGAGTCCGACATCTCCTCGATCAGGTCGTTGCCCTCACGGGTGCGCTCGCCGACACCGGCGAACACGGAGACACCGTCGTGGTTGTTGGCGACGCGGTAGATCATCTCCTGGATGAGCACCGTCTTGCCGACGCCGGCGCCGCCGAACAGACCGATCTTGCCGCCCTTGACGTACGGGGTCAGCAGGTCGATGACCTTGACGCCGGTCTCGAACATCTCGGTCTTCGACTCGAGCTCGTCGAAGTTCGGCGCCTGGCGGTGGATGGACCAGCGCTCACCGGCGTAGGACTCGTCGGAGTTCAGCACCTCACCGAGGGTGTTGAACACCTTGCCCTTGGTGAAGTCGCCGACCGGGACGGTGATGCCCGTGCCCGTGTCGGTCACCGCGGCCTGGCGGACCAGACCGTCGGTGGGCTGCATGGAGATGGCGCGGACCAGGCCGTCGCCCAGGTGCTGGGCGACCTCGAGGGTCAGCGTCTTCTTCGCGCCGGCGTTGGCCGGGTCGGCCACCTCGACGTGAAGGGCGTTGTAGATCTCCGGCATCGCGTCGACGGGGAACTCCACGTCGACGACCGGGCCGATGACCCGCGCGACGCGGCCGGAGGCCACGCCCGCGCCAGCGGTCGGCTCAACAGTGGTGGTCATTAGTTGTCACTCCCCGCGGTCGCGTCGGCCAGGGCGCCTGCGCCACCGACGATCTCGCTGATTTCCTGGGTGATTTCGGCCTGGCGGGCCGCGTTGGCAAGCCGGGAGAGCGTCTCGATGAGCTCTCCGGCGTTGTCGGTGGCCGACTTCATCGCGCGCCGCGTGGCGGCGTGCTTCGAAGCGGCCGACTGCAGCAGCGCGTTGTAGATACGGCTCTCGACGTACCGCGGCAGCAGCGCGTCGAGGACGTCCTCCGCGGACGGCTCGAAGTCGTACAGCGGAAGGATCTCGCCCTTGGAGGGGAGCTCCTCCGCCACCTCCTCGAGCTTGAGCGGAAGCAGCTGCGCCTGGATGGCGGTCTGCGTCATCATCGAGACGAACTCGGTGTAGACGATGTGGAGCTCGTCCACACCACCCTCCGCCGTCTCCGTCTCGATCGCCTCGATCAGAGGCGCCGCGACCAGCTTGGCGTCCGCGTACGTCGGCTCGTCGGTGAAGCCCGTCCACTGTCCCGAGACCTTGCGCTCCCGGAAGTTGTAGTGGGCCAGACCACGCCGGCCGACGATGTACGTGTCGACCTGCTTGCCCTCGGACTCGAGCCTCTCCGTGAGCTGCTCCGCCGCCTTGATGGCGTTGGAGTTGAACGCGCCGGCCAGACCGCGGTCGCTCGACAGGAGCAGGACCGCGGCACGGGTCGGGTTGTCCACCTCCGTGGTCAGCGGGTGGCGCGTGTTCGAGCCGGTGCCCACCGCCGTGACCGCGCGGGTGAGCTCGGTCGCGTACGGCGTGGAGGCCGCCACCTTGCGCTGCGCCTTGACGACACGCGAGGCGGCGATCATCTCCATCGCCTTGGTGATCTTCTTGGTCGCGGTGACGGATCGGATGCGACGCTTGTAGACCCGGAGCTGAGCTCCCATGAGTCAGGTCCCTTCCTTACGTCACTTGGAGACGGAAACCGGAGCGTCCTCGCCGAGCAGCTTGCCGTCCGACGTCGTGAACGTCTTCTTGAACGCGGCGATGGCGTCGGCGACGGCCGTCAGGGTGTCGTCCGACATCTTGCCGCCCTCGCGGATCGACAGGAGCAGACCCGACTCGTTCTGACGCAGGTACGCCAGCAGCTCCGACTCGAAGCGGCGGATGTCCTGGACCGGAACGTCGTCCATCTTGCCGGTGGTGCCGGCCCAGACGGAGACGACCTGGTCCTCGGTGGCCATCGGCTGGTACTGAGCCTGCTTGAGCAGCTCGACCATGCGCTGACCGCGCTCCAGCTGCGCCTTCGACGCGGCGTCCAGGTCGGAACCGAAGGCGGCGAACGCCTCCAGCTCGCGGAACTGGGCCAGGTCGACACGCAGACGGCCGGAGACCTGCTTCATCGCCTTGTGCTGCGCGGAACCACCGACTCGGGAGACGGAGATACCGACGTTCAGCGCGGGGCGCTGACCGGCGTTGAAGAGGTCCGACTCCAGGAAGCACTGGCCGTCGGTGATGGAGATGACGTTGGTCGGGATGAACGCCGAGACGTCGTTGGCCTTGGTCTCGACGATCGGCAGACCCGTCATCGAACCGGCGCCCATGTCGTCGGAGAGCTTGGCGCAGCGCTCCAGCAGACGCGAGTGCAGGTAGAAGACGTCACCCGGGTAGGCCTCGCGGCCCGGCGGACGACGCAGCAGCAGCGACACGGCGCGGTAGGCGTCGGCCTGCTTCGACAGGTCGTCGAAGATGATCAGGACGTGCTTGCCCTGGTACATCCAGTGCTGACCGATGGCCGATCCGGTGTACGGCGCCAGGTACTTGAAGCCGGCCGGGTCGGACGCCGGGGCGGCGACGATGGTCGTGTACTCCAGAGCGCCGTTCTCCTCCAGCGCGCGGCGGACCGACGCGATGGTGGAGCCCTTCTGGCCGATGGCGACGTAGATGCAGCGGACCTGCTTCGACGGGTCGCCCGTCTTCCAGTTGGCCTTCTGGTTGATGATGGTGTCGACGGCCAGGGCGGTCTTGCCGGTCTGGCGGTCACCGATGATCAGCTGACGCTGACCACGGCCGACGGGGGTCATCGCGTCGACGGCCTTGTAGCCGGTCTCCATCGGCTCGTGCACCGACTTGCGCTGCATGACCGTGGGGGCCTGCAGCTCGAGGGCGCGGCGTCCCTCGGTCGCGATCTCGCCGAGGCCGTCGATGGGGTTGCCGAGGGGGTCGACCACGCGGCCGAGGTAGCCCTCGCCCACGGCGACCGACAGGACCTCTCCGGTGCGGTGCACCGGCTGGCCCTCCTCGATGCCGCTGAACTCGCCGAGGACGATGGCACCGATCTCGCGCTCCTCGAGGTTGAGGGCGAGGCCGAGGGTGCCGTCCTCGAACTTCAGCAGTTCGTTGGCCATGGCCGAGGGAAGACCCTCGACCTTCGCGATGCCGTCGCCGGCAAGGGTGACCGTACCGACCTCCTCGCGCGAGGCCGCGTCCGGCTTGTACGACTGGACAAAGTTCTCCAGCGCGTCCCGGATCTCCTCCGGCCGGATCGTGAGCTCCGCCATCTGGGTTCCCTGCTCTCCTTGTTGGGCCCGAAGTTTCTTGGGGGAATCTGGGGGGCTCCCCCAGAAACTTTGCATCCTCTGCACGGCCCAACCAGGGCCGTAAATACGTACTGCTTGCTGTGTTCGGCTCGCTGTCGCGGCCGGGTCAGCCCGCGAGGCGCCGGTTGGCGTCCTCGATGCGGTCCACGACGGAGCCGTTGATGACCTCGTCGCCGACCTGCACCCGGATCCCGCCGAGGACCGCGGGGTCCACGTCGAGGTTGAGGTGCATCGCACGGCCGTAGAGCTTGACCAGGGCGGCGCTGAGGCGCTGCTTCTGGATCTCGCTCAGCGGCACCGCGGAGGTGACCACGGCGACCATCCGGTTACGGCGGTCGGCGGCGAGCTTGGCGAGGGACTCGAGTCCCGCTTCCAGGCTACGTCCACGCGGCGCGGTCACCAGACGGATCACCAGGCGCTCGGTGACGGCGTTCGCCCGGCCGCCGAGCAGCCTGCGCAGCAGACCGCTCTTGGCCTCGGCGCTCGCCGACCGGTCGGTCAGCGCGGCGCGCAGGCCGGCGTTCGAGGCGACGATCCGGCCGAACCGGAACAGCTCGTCCTCGACGTCGTCCAGGGCGCCGGCCTTCTGGGCGGCCGTGAGGTCGGCGAGGTTCGCCAGCTCCTCCACCGCGTCCACCAGGTGGCGCGGGGCGGACCAGCGGGACCGGACCATGCCCGACACCAGGTCGGTGGCCGGACCGCCGATCTGGACGCCCAGCAGGCGCTGGACCAGGTCGGCCTTGGCCTCTCCGGACTGCGCCGGGTCGGTGAGGACCCGACGCAGCGACACCTCGCGGTCGAGCAGCGCGGTGACGGCGGCCAGCTCGTCGGCGAGCCGCGCCGCGTCGACGGACGTGGAGTCCGTCAGCGCGTCGAGTCGCTCACGGGCGGCGACCAGGGCCTCGCGGCTCGCTCCGTTCATCGCGCGGCCTCGGCCTTCTCCTCGAGCTCGCCGAGGAAGCGGTTGATGACGCGGCTCTGACGGGCGTGGTCCTCGAGGGACTCGCCCACGAGCTTGCCGGCCAGGTCGGTGGCGAGCTTGCCGACGTCCTGGCGCAGCGCGGTCGCTGCGGCCTTGCGGTCGGCCTCGATCTGCGCGTGACCGGCGGCGATGATCTCCTCGCGCTGGCGCTGGCCCTCCGCACGCATCTCGGCGATGAGCGCGGCACCCTGCTCCTGCGCCTCCGAGCGCAGGCGCGCGGCCTCGTGACGGGCCTCGGCGAGCTGAGCCTTGTACTGCTCGAGCACGCTGTTGGCCTCGGTCTGAGCGGCCTCGGCCTTCTCGATACCGCCCTCGATGGCCTCGCGGCGCTCTTCCAGAACCTTGTTGATGTTCGGGAGGAGCTTCCAGGCGAAGACGGCGAAGACGATGACGAAGGCGATCAGGCCGATGACAAGCTCGGGGATCGGCGGCACGAGGGGGTTCTGGACCTCCTCGGACGCGATCGTGAGCAGCTGGCTCATGTCAATGCCTTTCGTCTAGTCGGCTGGTGGCGGATCGCTAGATCACTGGCCGTAGACGAACGGCATGACCAGACCGATGAGGGCGAGCGCCTCACAGAAGGCGAAGCCGAGGATCTGGTTGGCACGGATCAGGCCGGCGGCCTCGGGCTGGCGGGCCAGCGCCTGGGTGCCGTTACCGAAGATGATGCCGACGCCGACGCCGGGGCCGATGGCGGCGAGGCCGTAGCCGATGGAGGCGACAGAACCGGTAACTGCGGCAAGAGTGGACATGCCAGTTCTTCCTTTTCTCAACGGACCGGTGGGGGTTGGCCACCGGACGACTGGGGGTCGGGTCCTACGGGCGTTCGACTCAGTGGTGCTCTGCGAGCGCGCCCTGGATGAAGGTGCAGGTCAGCAGCACGAAGACGTACGCCTGCAGGGCCTGGATGAACAGCTCGAAGACCGTCATCACGATGACCATGATGAAGCTGACGCCGGCGTAGGCGATGCCGATGCCGTTCAGCAGGTACCAGCTGGCGATCGTGAAGAGCACCAGAAGCGTGTGGCCCGCGAACATGTTCGCGAACAGTCGCACCGCGTGGGTGAAGGGGCGGACCAGCAGGTTCGAGAAGAACTCGATCAGCATGGCCAGCGGCAGAACCGGGCCGAGGTCCTTGTTGTAGCCGGTGATGTTCTTCCAGCCGCCGACGAAGCCGTGGCGCTTGAAGGTCAGGCTCACCCACAGGACGTACACGATGAGCGCCAGGACCGCCGGGTAGGCGATGATCGAGGTCACCGGGAACTGGGCGAGCGGGACGACCGACCAGAGGTTCATCATCCAGATGAAGAAGAACATCGAGACGACCAGGGGGACGTACTTCTCGCCCTCCTTGCGCCCGAGGGTCTCGTAGACCACACCGCGGCGGATGAAGTCGTAGCCGAACTCGGCCACCATCTGCAGCTTGCCGGGCACCATCTTCGGCTTGCGGAAGGCGGCCCAGAAGAAGCCGATCACGATGACCGAACCCAGGAGGGCGAGGAGCATCGGCTTGTTGAAGTACAGGTTGCTGTCCGCGTCGCCCCACAGGGGCTCGAACAGGAACGAGTGCAGGCCCGGAGCCGGGAAGCCACAGCCATCGAAGATGTGGCAGTCGGTCTCGAAGGCGAGCACCTGCGTCGGGTCAGCACTCACCGCGGGCTCCTTCAGCGTGGCGCATAGGTACGGCAACCTCGTTGTGTCGGCGCGGCACGAGGCCGCTGTTCGGCACGGGACTGGTCTTACGGATGTGGGGGCGGCCGGGGGGCATCAAGCCTCGCGTTCGAGCAGGCGTCAGCTCGCATGCCCGCGCCCGCGATGCCGCAGTCGGCAACGGACGATAGCAGGAACGCTCAGCTGAGATTTCCGCGCCCCCACCCCTCACGACGAGCGCCCCGTCTTCTGCGTCTTCTCGTTCTCGGTCGACTCGGGTTCGACGTACAGGATCTTGGCCTTCATGTGCGCCCGTGCCTGCGCGGCGACCCAGGTGATGGTGCCGACGACCAGCGAGATCGCGAAGGTCTTGGGGTGGAACAGCGACGTGTCCTTGAACACGGCCACGAAGAAGAACAGCAACAGGATCTGCGCCGTGTAGAGCATCAGACCCATGGCCTGGAACAGGTGCGGAAGCGACCTCGCGACGCGCTGCAGTACGTAGAGCCCGATCCCCATGAAGAGGATGACCACCAGCGTCCCGACGACGGCGCCGAGAGCACCCTTGCCACCGGCGACCAGCCCGCTGACGACGGCGACGATCGCGCCGGCGGCGGCCGTGGGCACGGCGGTGTGGGTGAGCATCCGAACGTCGTTGGACGGCATGGCGGCAACTCCGCTTGCTGAGGGGGGCAGGGTGTCGTCATGGACGAGCGTAGACCCGGGGTGCGAGAGAGAACCTTGGGCCGGGAGACCGTCGCACCTGGCGGCCGGGAGGCTGCCGTACGCGTTGGTCCGGCTCCGGTCCGGGCTACTCGTGAACGCTATCACAAACTATTTGATGAGGTCTTTACCTACTTCGTGTGCCTGCTGTCACACGAGGGGGTTAAGCGGCGCGCCAGTAACGATTCGCCGCACCTCTTGCCTGGTATAAGGACGATTTGCCCACCCAAGCGCTCACCAAGAGCGTCCCTCGGTCGGGTCAAGCTCTAGGCGGATTCTTACCTTGCGGTCCTGCCCGCACCCGGGCCGGCGCCACCCCTCAGGGGCGGCGGAAGCGGGTGCGGTGGCCCACCGCCGAGGCGCCGCCGGCGACGCGGGCGGCGCCGACGGCCACCGGCTCGCGGTCCCCGCCCTCCGCGCCGCCGTGCGACTCCCCGGGCCCACCGTGACCGGCGGGTCCGCCGGGCCCGCGGGGGGCGTCGTGCGCCCCCGCGGGCAGCCGCTCGGCCTCCTGGCCGGGCGCGCGGTCCTCCGGGGCGCCCGCGGAGCCCGCGCCGGCCTCCTCGGCCGCCTCGCCCCGTGAGCGCCGGTAGCGCGGCGGCAGCAGCCCTTCCATCCAGCGCGGGGCGCGCGGCGTGAAGCGCGGCATCAGCAGCAGCACCAGGCCCAGGGCGCTCAGCAGGGCGACGCTCAGCACGATCCACATCGAGGCCGCGGTCACCGAGTACGACAGCGCGCCGAAGGCGATCAGCCCGCACCAGAAGTACATGATCAGCACGGCCCGGCTGTGCGAGTGGCCGATCTCCAGCAGCCGGTGGTGCAGGTGGCCCCGGTCCGCGGCGAACGGCGACTGTCCGCGCCAGGTACGGCGCACGATGGCCAGCACCAGGTCGGCGGCGGGGATCGCGATGATGGTCAGCGGCAGCAGCAGCGGGATGTAGACCGGCACGGTCGCGTGCACCGCGCTGCGCTCGCCGCCGGCGAACAGGCTCATCGCGTCCGGGTCGATCTGGCCGGTGATGGAGATGGCCCCGGCCGCCAGCACCAGGCCGATCAGCATCGACCCGGAGTCGCCCATGAAGATCCGCGCCGGGTGCATGTTGTGCGGCAGGAAGCCCACGCACATGCCGATCAGGATGGCGGCGAACAGGGTGGCCGGGGCGGCCGCCTCGATGCCGTAGCCGTACCAGATCCGGTAGCCGTACAGGAAGAACGCCAGCGAGGCGATGGCCACCATGCCGGACGACAGGCCGTCCAGACCGTCGACGAAGTTCACCGCGTTGATGGTGATCACCACCAGCGCCACGGTCAGCAGCGTGCCCTGCCAGGAGGTGAGCGCCACCATGCCGACGCCCGGCACGGGCAGCCACAGGATGGTGAGGCCCTGCATGACCATCACGCCGGCCGCGATCATCTGGGCGCCCAGCTTGATCAGCGCGTCCAGTTCGAACTTGTCGTCCAGCACGCCGATGATCCAGATCAGCGCCGCGCCGGAGAGCAGCGCCCGCGGCTCGTTGGAACGCTCGAAGACCTGGCCGAGATTGGTCAGCTGCGAGGCGACCAGCAGGCCCGCGCACATGCCGAAGAACATGGCGATGCCGCCCAGCCGCGGGGTGGGTTCACGGTGCACGTCACGCGCCCGCACCTCGGGCATGGCTCCCGCCACGATCGCGAACTTCCGCACCGGACCCGTCAGGAGGTACGTCACCGCGGCCGTGATGCAGAGCGTCAGCAGGTATTCACGCACGGGCTTCCCCACAGATCTCGCTGGCCAACTCCGACCCCACCCTAGCGAGGGACGGTCACAAGTGATGACTTCCGGGTGGCCGCCGCGGTTTCACCCGTGGGGGTCGGGGTAGGGCGGCGGGAAGGCCTCGGCCAGCTCGCGTGCCCCGGCGCGCGCCCCGTCGACGTCGCCGCGCAGGGCCCGCCCGACCAGGGACGCGACGGCCCGCGCCTCCTCCTCCCCCATCCCGAGGGTCGTCACGGCAGCCGTTCCCAGGCGGATACCCCGGCTGTCGTGAGGCAGTGCGGATGTGTCGAGAACCATGCCCGCGGCGCCCAGCAGATCGCGGGCGGCGCGGCCGTCGAGGCCGCCCAGCGGGGCCGGGTCGGCGGTGATCAGGTGGGTGTCGGTGCCGCCGGTGGTGACGTGCAGCCCTTCCGCGGCGAGCTGGTCGGCCATGGCGCGGGCGTTGGCCACCGTGCGGTGGGTGTAGCGCGCGTACGCCGGGGTGGCCGCCTCGCCGAAGGCCACCGCCTTCGCGGCGACCACGTTCATCGGCGCCCCGCCCTGGGTGAACGGGAAGACCGCGCGGTCGATCCGCTCGGCCATCTCCTCGGTGCACAGCAGCATCCCGCCGCGCGGGCCGCGCAGCACCTTGTGCGTGGTCGCGCAGACCACGTCCGCGTACGGCACGGGGCTGGGCGCGGCACCGCCCGCCACCAGGCCGATGGGGTGCGCGGCGTCGACGACGAGGTAGGCGCCGGCCTCGTCGGCGATCTCCCGGAACGCCGCGTAGTCGATGTGCCGGGGGTACGCGGTCGACCCGCAGACCACGACCTTCGGCTTCGTCACCCGGGCCAGCGCCCGGACCTGCTCGTAGTCCAGCAGGCCGGACTCGGCGTCGACGCCGTAGCCGGTGAAGCGGAACCAGCGGCCGGAGAAGTTGGCCGGGGACCCGTGGGTGAGGTGCCCGCCGAACGCGAGGCCGAGGGCGAGCACCGGGTCCCCGGGGCGCAGCAGGGCGGCGTACGCGGCCAGCACGGCGGCGGAGCCGGAGTGGGGCTGCACGTTGACGTGCGCGGCGCCGAAGAGGGTGCGGGCGCGGTCCACCGCCGTGCGTTCGGCGAGGTCGGCGTAGGCGCAGCCGCCGTGGAAGCGGTTGCCGGGGTAGCCCTCGGCGTACTTGTCCGCGAGGGGCGAGGCGAGGGCCTCCAGGACGGCGGGCGAGGTGTAGTTCTCGGCGGCGATCAGCTGGAGCGTGGTGTGGCGGCGGTGCGCCTCGGCCTCCAGGATCCCGGCCATCTCGGGGTCCTGCGCCCTCAGCGTCCGCGCCTGCCTCTCGGTGACGGTCCCCATGCGGACCCTCCTCCTCCGGACGACCCCTCCAGCCTAGGCCGCCCGCATCGCCCCCGCGCGCCCTGCACGCGGCGGGGAGGTCAGGTGCGGATGCCGGTGAGGGCGGTGACGACGGGGTCGAGGGCTCCGTGTATCTCCTCGCCGACGGAGCGGAAGAACGGCAGCGGCGCCCCGTACGGGTCGTACACCTCGTCCGCCTCGGGGGTGGGCGCGAGCAGCCAGCCGCGCAGCGCGGCGGCGGCCCGCACCAGGGCACGCGCCCGCGCGCACACCCCGTCCTCGACCGGCGGGAGCGTCGCGGGGTCGATCGCCCGCACGAGCCGCGTGAACTCCTTGAGCGTGAAGGTCCGCAGCCCCGCCGAGTGCCCCATGGAGATGACGTGGGCCCGGTGGTCCCGCGTGGCCGTCAGCACCAGGTCGGCGCGGATGACGTGCTCGTCCCGCAGCTCCCGCCCGGTGAAGCCGGACGCGTCCGCCCCGTACTCGTCGAGCACGGTGACCGCGTTCTCCTCCATGGGCGCGCCCTCGTGCCCCCAGGTGCCGGCGGACTCGACCACCAGTCCGCCCCACCGGGGGTCGCCGAGCCGCTGCGCGAGGGCGTGCCGGGTCAGCCGCTCGGTGATCGGCGAGCGGCACACGTTTCCGGTGCTGACATGCAGGATCCGGAAGCCGGCCTCCCCGCCGTCTTCCTCTCGTATGCCAAGCCCCGCGTCAGGGGCGGGGGTCAATTCGCCACCTCGAGGTCGGGTACCACCTTGCGCAGCTCCTCGGCGGAGATGGCGCCCTCGCGCAGCAGCACCGGCACGGCGCCGGTGACGTCCACGATCGACGAGGGCACGTTGCCCGGCGTCGGACCGCCGTCGAGGTACACGGACACGGAGTCGCCGAGCATCCGCTGGGCGGCGTCGCAGTCCTCCGGGGAGGGGTGCCCGGTGAGGTTGGCGGAGGAGACGGCCATCGGGCCGACCTCGGTCAGCAGCTCGATGGCGACCGGGTGCAGCGGCATCCGCACCGCGACCGTGCCGCGGGTGTCGCCGAGGTCCCAGGCGAGCGACGGCTGCTGGCGGGCGACCAGGGTGAGCGCGCCGGGCCAGAAGGCGTCGACCAGCTCCCAGGCGGTCTCGGAGAAGTCGGTGACCAGGCCGTGCAGCGTGTTGGGCGAGCCGATGAGCACCGGGGAGGGCATGTTGCGCCCGCGGCCCTTGGCCTCCAGCAGGTCGCCGACCGCCTCCGCGGAGAAGGCGTCCGCGCCGATGCCGTACACGGTGTCCGTCGGCAGGACGACCAGTTCGCCACGGCGGACGGCGGACGCGGCCTCGCGCAGACCGGTCGTGCGGTCGGTCGCGTCGTTGGTGTCGTATCGCCGTGCCATGTCAGCTGGCCTCCTCGTGCGGGTCGTGCAGGGGGAAGTGTTCGGAAGGGTCGGAAGCGGCCGAACCGCGGGGCTCGGCGGGGCGCGCGCTCACGGCGTCGCCTTGCGGGCCGTGGCGAACCGCGGCCGGTTGTTGAGGTCGGGGTGGTCGGCCGCGTCGGCCCAGCCCCGCTCCTCGGCGAAGATCCAGGGGACCAGCCCGCCCTGGGTGTCGGCGTGCTCGACCACGACGACGCCGCCGGGCCGCAGCAGCCGGTGCGCGGTGCGCTCCAGGCCGCGGATCAAGTCGAGCCCGTCCTGGCCGGAGAACAGCGCCATGTCCGGATCGTGGTCCCTGGCCTCGGGGGCGACGTACTCCCACTCGGTGAGGGGGATGTACGGCGGGTTGGTGACGACCAGGTCGACCTGGCCGTCCAGGTCCGGGAAGGCGGTCAGCGCGTCACCGTGCCGCAGGTCGACGCGGGAGCCCTCCATGTTCTTGCGGGCCCACTCCAGGGCCTCCTCGGAGAGCTCCACCGCGTGCACCGAGGACCGGGGCACCTCCTGCGCCATGGCCAGCGCGATGGCGCCCGACCCGGTGCACAGGTCCACGATCCTCGGCTCGGCGACGTCCATCGCCCGCACCGCGTCTATGGCCCAGCCCACCACCGACTCCGTCTCCGGACGGGGCACGAAGACGCCGGGCCCGACCTGGAGCTCCAGGTAGCGGAAGAAGGCGCGGCCGGTGATGTGCTGCAGCGGCTCGCGGGCCTCCCGCCGGGCGACGACCTCCCAGTACCGGGCGTCGAAGTCGGAGTCCTTGACGGTGTGCAGCTGGCCCCGCTTCACGCCGTGCACGAACGCGGCGAGCTCCTCCGCGTCGTTGCGCGGCGAGGGCACGCCGGCGGCCGCCAGCCGCTGGGTGGCCTGCGCCACCTCGGCGAGCAGCACGCTGCGCGGGCTCTGGTTCTGCGGCACGCTGGTCCTCCGGTGTCCGGTGTCGTGCGGGACGTCTTCGCTCGGTGGGCGCCGGGCGTCAGGCGCTCGCGAGCTTGGCGGCCGAGTCCGCGTCGACGCAGGCCTGGATCACCGCGTCCAGGTCGCCGTCGAGGACCTGGTCGAGGTTGTAGGCCTTGAAGCCGACCCGGTGGTCGGAGATCCGGTTCTCCGGGAAGTTGTACGTGCGGATCTTCTCGGACCGGTCGACCGTGCGGACCTGGCTGCGGCGCGCGTCGGCGGCCTCCCGCTCCGCCTCCTCCTGCGCGGCGGCGAGCAGCCTGGAGCGCAGGATACGCAGTGCCTGCTCCTTGTTCTGCAGCTGGCTCTTCTCGTTCTGGCAGGAGGCGACGACGCCGGTGGGGATGTGCGTGATGCGCACCGCGGAGTCGGTCGTGTTCACGGACTGCCCGCCGGGCCCGGAGGACCGGTAGACGTCGATGCGCAGGTCGTTCGGGTTGATCTCGACGTCGACCTCCTCGGCCTCCGGCGTGACCAGCACGCCCGCGGCCGAGGTGTGGATGCGGCCCGCCGACTCGGTGGCCGGCACGCGCTGCACGCGGTGCACGCCACCCTCGTACTTCAGGCGCGCCCAGACGCCCTGGCCGGGCTCGGTGGCGCCGTTGCCGCCCTTGGTCTTCACGGCGACCTGGACGTCCTTGTAGCCGCCCAGCTCGGACTCGGTGGCGTCGATGATCTCGGTCTTCCAGCCCACCCGCTCGGCGTACCGCAGGTACATGCGCAGCAGGTCGCCCGCGAACAGCGCGGACTCGTCGCCGCCGGCGCCGGCCTTGATCTCGAGGATGACGTCCTTGTCGTCGCTGGGGTCCCGCGGGACCAGCAGCAGGCGCAGCTTCTCGGTGAGCTCGCCCTGGAGCTTGTCGAGCTCCTTGACCTCGGAGGCGAAGTCGGGGTCGTCGGCGGCCAGTTCCCTGGCGGCCTCGATGTCGTCCCCGGTGCGCTTCCAGGAGCGGTAGGTGGCGACGATCGGACTCAGCTCGGCGTAGCGCTTGTTCAGCTTGCGCGCGTTGGCCTGGTCGGCGTGGACCGACGGATCGGCGAGCTTCTTCTCGAGATCGGCGTGCTCACCGACGAGTTCCTCGACGGCCTCGAACATGTGGGGGCTCCTGGCTCCTGGAAGGCGGGCATGGCTGCGAAGGCGTGACGACCAAAAACGCCGGTCCCGGCCGCCCTGCGTGGGGCGGCCGAGGACCGGCGCGGTGGCTCGCTACTTCTTCGAGCCGGCGGCCGCCTTGCCGAAGCGGGCCTCGAAGCGGGCCACACGGCCACCGGTGTCGAGGATCTTCTGCTTGCCCGTGTAGAACGGGTGGCACTCGGAGCAGACCTCGGCACGGATGTTGCCGGAGGTGATGGTGCTGCGAGTCGTGAACGACGCGCCGCAGGTGCAGCTGACCTGCGTCTCGACGTACTCGGGGTGGATGTCGCGCTTCAAGGTGTCTCCTAGATTTCGGGAGGGCGCCGGGTCGCCGCCGCGGGATGCGGGAGCGTGAACCGGGGCCGACGTACCAGTTTGCCAGTACTGGCCGCATCCCCCAAAACCGGGGTGAGGGCTGTTCTATTCCTCCCGCCCGCGCCCCGCGCCGTCCGGCCGCCTCCGGCCTCTCCCGGCCGCCTCAGGAGGCGAGGTGGCGGGCCGCGCCGCGGCCGGGCGGGCCCACGACGGCGTCGGCGTGGCCGGCGGCGGACCCCTTGACCTTGGCCGGGAGGGCCTTGTCGTGCCGCAGCGCGGACCACACCAGGGCGGCCGCGTCCTCGTCGACGAGGACGCGGTTGGGGTCGGCCGGGTCGTAGCCGACGGGCAGCGTCGTCATCGACAGGTGCGACGGCGAGATGTCCTTGAGCCCGCTCGCGAAGGAGGCGAGCGAGGTGACCGAGCCGATGCCGGAGTCGGTGGTGACGGACTTGGTGGCGGTGTTCGCGAGGTCGTAGAGCCGCTTCGGGTGGGAGAGCACGCCGACCTCCTCGACCTGCTCGACGAGGGCCTTGACGAACGCCTGCTGCAGCTGGATGCGGCCCAGGTCGGAGCCGTCGCCGACGCCGTGCCGGGTGCGGACCAGGCCGAGGGCCTGCTCGCCGTCCAGGCGGTGGGTGCCGGCCGCGAGTCTGAGGTGGCTGTCCGGGTCGGAAATCTTCTTGTTGGTGGTGACCTCGACGCCGCCGAGGGCGTCGACCATCCGCTTGAAGCCGGTGAAGTCGACCTCGACGAAGTGGTCGACCCGGATGCCGCTCATCGACTCGACGGTCTTGACGGTGCAGGCGGCTCCGCCGGTGGCGTACGCCGAGTTGAACATGACGTCCTCGGCGGCGCCCTGCCGGTGCCCGGAGCGGTCGACGCAGGAGGGCCGGTCGACGAGGGTGTCGCGCGGTATGGAGACCACGCTGGCCGCTTCGCGGCCCTTGTGCACGTGGATCAGCATCGCGGTGTCGGCGCGGGCGACGCCGTCGTCGGAGCCTCCGCCGAGCTTCCTGTTGCCGCCGGAGCGGCTGTCGGAGCCGAGGACCAGGATGTCCTGGGAGCCGTTCGCGGCGTTCGCGGGGCGGGCCGAGCCGAGCATGTGGTCGATGTCGATGCTCTGGATGTTCCCGTTGAGCTGCGTGTACACGTAACCGAGTCCGGCGCCGCCGAGCACGAGGACGCCGGCCGCGCTCCAGACCGCGGCGCGCAGTGCCCGCTGCCCGGGCGTGCGGGCCTTGCGACGGCGCCCCTTGCTCCCGCGCGTTTTCGCGCGCCGGGAGCCGGGCGTGCCGGGGCCGTTCTCCTCCGGTATGCCGGGCGGGGGCGTGCTGCTCTCGGGTGGCATCTCGATCCTCTGGTCCTCTCGGTTGGACGGTGTACCCGTGCGGGCCGAAGCCGAAAGGTTGGCACACGGGGTGTTCGCCCTCCGTGCCCGAACGACCACCGCGCCCCTCCCCCGCGCCCCGCCGGCACCGCGCCTCACCTGCGGCTTTCCGGGCCGCCGGGCGACGGCCGCCCGATCTGCCCCTGTGAAGAAGCTCTCCCGCCACGTTCCGGCGCGCCCGGTCCGCGTCCGCTCCGGCTCACACGCCCCGCACACGGCGAAGGGCCGCCCCGCGCGATGCGCGGAGCGGCCCTTCGAGGCGCCTTCGCCGTCAGTCCCCGCTGGGGTTCGGCGTGTTCTTCTGGATCATCATCAGGAACTCGGCGTTGGACTTCGACTGCTTCATCTTGTCGAGGAGCAGCTCGATGGCCTGCTGCTGGTCCAGGGCGTGCAGCACGCGCCGCAGCTTCCAGACGATCGCCAGCTCCTCGGCGCCCAGCAGGATCTCCTCCTTGCGGGTGCCGGAGGCGTCGACGTCGACGGCCGGGAAGATGCGCTTGTCGGCGAGCTTCCGGTCGAGCTTGAGCTCCATGTTGCCGGTGCCCTTGAACTCTTCGAAGATCACCTCGTCCATGCGGGACCCGGTGTCCACCAGGGCGGTGGCGAGGATGGTCAGCGAACCGCCGTCCTCGATGTTGCGGGCCGCACCGAAGAAGCGCTTCGGCGGGTACAGGGCGGTCGAGTCGACACCACCGGACAGGATGCGGCCGGAGGCCGGCGCCGCCAGGTTGTAGGCGCGGCCCAGTCGCGTGATGGAGTCCAGCAGCACGACCACGTCGTGGCCCAGCTCGACCAGGCGCTTGGCGCGCTCGATGGCGAGCTCGGCGACGGTCGTGTGGTCCTCGGCCGGGCGGTCGAAGGTCGAGGAGATGACCTCGCCCTTCACCGACCGCTGCATGTCGGTGACCTCTTCCGGACGCTCGTCGACCAGGACGACCATCAGGTGGCACTCGGGGTTGTTGCGGGTGATCGCGTTGGCGACCGCCTGCATGATCATGGTCTTACCGGTCTTCGGCGGGGCCACGATCAGACCGCGCTGGCCCTTGCCGATCGGCGACACGAGGTCGATGATCCGCGTGGTCAGCACGCCCGGGTCCGTCTCCAGGCGGAGGCGGTCCTGCGGGTACAGCGGCGTCAGCTTGTTGAACTCCGGGCGGCCGCGGCCGTGTTCGGGCGCCATGCCGTTCACGGAGTCGAGGCGGACCAGCGCGTTGAACTTCTCGCGCCGCTCGCCGTCCTTCGGCTGGCGGACCGCGCCGGTGACGTGGTCGCCCTTGCGCAGGCCGTTCTTGCGGACCTGGGCGAGCGAGACGTACACGTCGTTCGGGCCCGGCAGGTAGCCGGAGGTGCGGATGAAAGCGTAGTTGTCGAGGATGTCGAGGATGCCCGCGACGGGGATCAGCACGTCGTCGTCGGCGACCTGCGGCTCGGCCACGTCGTCACGGCCGCGACGGCCCCGGCGGTCGCGGTAGCGGCCGCGACGGCCACGGCGGCCGCCCTCGAAGTCGTCGTCGTCCTGCTGCTGGCGGTCGCGGTCACGGTTCTGGCCGCCGCCCTGCTGGTTCTGACGGCCGCCCTGGCCGCCGCCCTGCTGGTCGTCGCCCTTGCGGCGCTCGCCACGGTCACCGCCGCGCTCGCCGCCGCGGTCCCCGCGGTCACGGTTGCGGTTGCGCTCCCGGTCCCGGGTGCGGCCCGAACGGCCTTCCGCGTCACCGGAGTCGCTGCGCTCGCCCTGCGCCTGGCCGGCGGCGTCCTGCTGCTTGTTGTCGGTCTTCACGTCGTTCTTGTCACCGCGCGCGTCGCCCTTACCGCTGTCACTTCTGTCCTGGCCCTGGGTCTCGCCCTTGGCCTCGGCGGTGACGGTCTCGGGGCTGCCGGCCTCGGCGGTGGCACGACGGCGGCGGCGCTCGGCCGGCGGCTCGTCGCTCTTGGCGGCGGGCGCCTGCTCGGCCTCGCCCTTCGCGGCCTGCTCGGCCTTGGGCGAGGGCTGGCCGGGAATCTGGGCCTTCTCGGCCGCCGACTCCTCACCCGTACGGGTGCGGGAGGTGGTGCGCCGCTTGGGCTTGGCCTCGCTGTCGGTACCGGACGCGGCCGTCTTGGCCGGGGCGCCGCCGGAGGCCTGTGCCTCCTTGATGACCTCGATCAGCTGGCTCTTGCGCATCCGCGCCGTGCCCCTGATCCCGAGGCCCGAGGCGACCTGCTGCAGTTCGGCCAGCACCATGCCCTCGAGGCCGGTACCGCGACGCCGTCGCGAGCCGGCACCGCTGGCAGGCGTGGAAGCGTCCGTGGCGGGCGCGGCAGCGGTCTCGTCGACACGTGCGCCCATCAGATCGGTGGTGTCGCTCACGAAGGGTCCTTCCCTGGAGCGGGCGTCGGCCTGTCTGGCTCGGCGACCGGTTGTGCTGTCCGGATCGGTCCCGATCTGATCCCTCTGATCGATCGGACGGTCCGGGGCGGTGGTCCGCCACATCGGACGGAGGAAACAACGGGTGATTGGTGGCGCTCCCCGCGACGGCGACACCGTGATTCTGCGTGTCGCGTGGCTCGGTCGCACCGGTTCCGAAGCGTGCCCGGAGAGCTGCTCAGTATTCGCGTACGGGTTGCTGCCCGCGTACTACGTACCGTACGAAACACAGTGCGGCTTGGGAGGCTCCCGGAAGAATGTCTGTCCCGGACGGGGACGTGAAGCACCTCGCCACGCTCGGGTGGTCGGGTGCGGACTTGACATTAACACTACCGGATCCCACAAACATTCCCCCTCTCCACATCCGGCAATCGCCTGAATATCCGCTCCCGGTCAGTGCTTATCCGGGAACGCGGCCGTTCATGCGGCGGCTCACGCACCGGCCGCGAGCGGAAGCACGCTCGCGCCCGACAGATCCAGGGCCAGCCGGTTCGCGGCCCAGCCGTCACCTGCGGACATCTCCACCTTCTGGGCCGTCTCCTCGCTGGCCAGGGCCAGCACGGTGGGGCCCGCCCCGGAGATCACCGCGGGAATTCCGTCGGCCCGCAGCCGCTCCACCAGGGCCGCGCTCTCCGGCATCGCCGGGGCGCGGTACTCCTGGTGCAGACGGTCCTCGGTGGCCGGCATCAGCAGCTCGGGGCGCCTGGTGAGGGCCTCGACGAGCAGCGCGGCACGGCCGGCGTTGGCGGCGGCGTCGACATGGGGGACGTTGCGCGGCAGCAGGCCACGGGCGGTCTCGGTCAGTACCGGCTTCCCGGGAACGAAAACCACCGGAACGATGGAACCGGAGGGCTCGCTGCGCACCGCGCGGCCGACCCCGCCCTCCATCCACGCGAGGGTGAATCCGCCGAGCAGACAGGCGGCGACGTTGTCGGGGTGGCCCTCGATCTCGGTGGCCAGTTCCAGCAGTCCCTCGTCGTCGAGCCGGTTCTCGCCGCCTATCGTCACCGCGCGCGCGGCGACGATTCCGGCGCAGATCGCGGCCGAGGAGGAACCGAGTCCGCGGCCGTGCGGAATGCGGTTGGCACAGACGATTTCCAGCCCCCTGGGCTGTCCGCCGAGCACGTCGAAAGCGGCGCGCATCGCGCGCACGAGCAGATGCTTCTCGTCGCGCGGCAGATTGTCGCTTCCCTCGCCGGCGATGTCGATGTGCAGCCCCGATTCGGCCACCCGGACGACAACGTCGTCATACAGCCCGAGCGAAAGACCGAGGGCGTCGAACCCCGGACCGAGATTCGCGCTGGTGGCGGGCACGCGCACGCGCACGGCGGCGGCTCGGAAGGCGGGACCGGCCATCGCTGGATGACTCTCCTTGACTGCGGGACATGAGACGACGCCAATGCGTCGGACCGAGCACGGCACGGCAGATGCGGCGGGCTGGTTCAGTACAGACTATCGAAGGATGCTTCCCCGGCGACATAGGGCGCACAGGAGGCACACGCAGCGTGTCGATTCACGCCAACTTCCGCGGCCCGCACCGCCCTGGCGGGCCCGCGGGCGCCGCGCGGGCGACGGTGCCGTCCACCGGGTGCGGCCCTTGCCCGCCGCAAGGCCCTGCGGGGCGGCCCCGGCCGCCCGCGGGGAGCACAGGCGGCTCGGGCGGCGGGCAGGCGGCTCGGGCGGAGAGCATCCGGGCGGCGGGCGGTCCGGGTCGGCCGGGACGAGGCCCCGGGTGCGGACCGCCCGCCGGGCGGGATCAGTCCTGCGGCGTGAGGCCGAGGCGCGCGGCCGCGGCGGCCGCGTCCACCGGGACGACCTCGGGTCGCGCCGGCGCCCCCATCGTCGCCCACTCGGGGTCCTTGAGCCCGTTGCCGGTGACGGTGCAGACGATCCGCTGCCCCGGGTCCACCAGCCCCGCCTCCGTCGCCTTCAGCAGCCCCGCCACGGACGCCGCGGACGCTGGCTCGACGAACACGCCCTCCTGCGAGGCCAGCAGCCGGTAGGCCCGCAGGATGTCACGGTCCGTCACGTCGTCGATCAGGCCGCCGGAGTCGTCCCGGGCCGCCTCCGCGTACTCCCAGGAGGCCGGGTTGCCGATCCGGATCGCCGTGGCGATGGTCTGCGGGTCCTTCACGACCTCGCCCCGCACCAGCGGCGCGCTGCCCGCGGCCTGGAAACCCCACATCCGCGGCTTGCGCGTGGCGAGCCCGTCCCCGGCGTACTCCCGGTAGCCCTTCCAGTACGCGGTGATGTTCCCCGCGTTGCCCACCGGCAGCACGTGGATGTCCGGCGCGTCGCCCAGCATGTCCACGATCTCGAAGGCGGCGGTCTTCTGCCCCTCGATCCGCACCGGGTTCACCGAATTGACCAGCGCCACCGGGTAGTTGTCGGCCAGCGACCGGGCGAGCTCGAGGCAGTCGTCGAAGTTGCCGTCGACCTGCAGGATCTTCGCGCCGTGCACCAGCGCCTGACCCATCTTCCCCAGCGCGATCTTGCCCTGCGGCACGAGCACCGCGCACACCATCTGGGCCCGCACCGCGTAGGCGGCGGCGGAGGCGGAGGTGTTGCCGGTGGAGGCGCAGATGACCGCTTTCGCGCCCTCCTCCTTCGCCCGCGTGATGGCCATCGTCATCCCGCGGTCCTTGAACGACCCCGTCGGGTTCGCCCCCTCGACCTTGAGATGCACCTCGCACCCGGTGCGCTCGGAGAGCACCTGCGCGGGCACGAGCGGCGTACCGCCCTCGCGGAGCGTCACGACCTCCGTCGTGTCCGAGACCGGAAGCCGGTCCCGGTACTCCTCGATGATTCCGCGCCACTGGTGAGTCTGAGTCATGACTCCGCCTACTCTCCTTCGACCCGCATGATGCTGGCGACGCCCCGGACCGTGTCCAGGCCGCGAAGCGCCTCGACGACCGCGCTGAGCGAGGCGTCGGACGCACGATGGGTGACGACGACGAGCGATGCCTCGCCGTCCTTGCCCTGCTGGCGCACGGTGTCGATCGACACCCCGTGCCCGGCGAAAACCGTGGCCACCTGGGCGAGCACGCCCGGCTTGTCGGCGACGTCCAGGCTGATGTGGTACCGCGTGACCACGTCACCCATCGGCGACACCGGGAGCGCCGCGTACGCCGAGTCGCCGGGGCCCGTGGCCCCGGCCAGCCGGTTGCGGCACACCGCCACCAGGTCGCCCAGGACGGCCGAGGCGGTGGGCGAGCCGCCCGCGCCCGGCCCGTAGAACATCAGCTGCCCCGCGGCCTCCGACTCCACGAAGACCGCGTTGTACGCGCCGCGCACCGAGGCGAGCGGGTGGGTCAGCGGGATCATCGCGGGGTGCACCCGGGCCGTGACCGAGGCGCCGTCGGCCGCCCGCTCACAGATGGCGAGCAGCTTGATCGTGCAGCCCATCTCCTTGGCGGAGGCGAAGTCCGCAGCGGTCACCTCGCTCATGCCCTCGCGGTACACGTCGTCGAGACGGACCCGCGAGTGGAAGGCGATGCCCGACAGGATGGCCGCCTTGGCGGCGGCGTCGAATCCCTCGACGTCGGCCGTCGGGTCCGCCTCGGCGTACCCCAGCGCGGTGGCCTCGTCCAGCGCGTCCTGGTACCCGGCGCCCGTGGTGTCCATCTTGTCGAGGATGAAGTTCGTCGTCCCGTTGACGATGCCCAGCACCCGGTTGACCTTGTCACCGGCCATGGACTCGCGCAGCGGCCGGATCAGCGGGATCGCGCCCGCGACCGCCGCCTCGTAGTACAGGTCCCGCCCGTGCTCCTCGGCCGCCGCGTGCAGCGCGGCCCCGTCCTGGGCGATCAGCGCCTTGTTCGCGGACACCACGGACGCGCCGTGCTGGAACGCGGTCGTGATGAGCGTCCTGGCCGGCTCGATCCCGCCGATGACCTCGACCACCACGTCGATGTCGCCCCGTTTGACCAGGGCGGTCGCGTCGGTGGTGATCAGCGAGGGGTCGATCCCGGCCCGCACCCGGTCGGGGCGGCGGACGGCGACACCGGCCAACTCCACCGGCGCGCCGATCCGCGCGGCGAGGTCGGCCGCGTGCGTCGTCATGATGCGCGCCACCTCGGAGCCGACCACTCCACAGCCCAGCAGCGCCACCCTCAGCGGACGCGTACGCATCATCCGACCTCGCCTCGTTTCCTCGTACCGGTCTCATACCGGTCAACCGTTGTCCAGTCTCAGGCACCGGACGAAATCCCTTCGATTCGTCCGGATCCTGAGATGTAATTTTCCGGGATCCTCCCCGGTTTCCGACGGCTTTTCCGCCGGAAGGCCATTCACCGCGCCCGGGGCACCCGCGTCACCCGGCCAGCCCGGCGCACCGGGCTCACCCGACGTCGAGACGGAGCAGGTCCTCCTCCGTCTCACGGCGGACGATCACCCGGGTTTCGCCGTTGCGGACGGCGAGCACCGGCGGGCGCAGCACGTGGTTGTAGTTGCTCGCCATGGAGCGGCAGTAGGCGCCGGTGGCGGGCACCGCGATCAGGTCGCCGGGCGCGAGGTCGGCCGGCAGGAACGCGTCCCGGACCAGGATGTCACCGCTCTCGCAGTGCTTCCCGACCACCCGGGCCAGCATCGGCTCGGCGTCACTGGCCCGCGAGACCAGCGACACCGAGTACTCGGCGTCGTACAGGGCGGTGCGGATGTTGTCCGACATCCCGCCGTCCACGGAGACGTACGTCCGCAGCCCGTCCAGCGGCTTCAGCGTGCCGACCTCGTACAGCGTGAACGCCGTCGGGCCCACGATCGCCCGCCCCGGCTCGACCGAGATCCGCGGCGCGGCCAGCCCGGCGCCCTCGCACTCGCGCGCGACGATCTCCCCGAGCGCCTTGGCGATCTCGTGCGGCCCCTGCGGGTCGTCCTCGCTCGTGTACGCGATGCCGAGGCCGCCGCCGAGGTCGATCTCCGGCAGTTCGACGCCGTGCTCGTCACGGATCTCGGCGAGCAGCCCGACCACGCGCCGCGCGGCGACCTCGAAGCCGGCCATGTCGAAGATCTGCGAGCCGATGTGGCTGTGGATGCCGACCAGTTCGAGCCCGTCCAGCCCGAGCGCCCGGCGCACTCCCTCGGCGGCCTGGCCGCCGGCCAGCGGGAGGCCGAACTTCTGGTCCTCGTGGGCGGTCGCGATGAACTCGTGGGTGTGCGCCTCCACGCCCACCGTCACCCGGACCAGCACCTTCTGCCGCACCCCGTGCGCCTGCGCGACGTGGGCGACCCGCACGATCTCCTGGAACGAGTCGAGCACGATCCGCCCGACCCCCGCGGTGACCGCCCGCTCGATCTCGCCGAGCGACTTGTTGTTGCCGTGGAACGCGATCCGCTCGGCCGGCATCCCCGCCGCCAGCGCGGTCGCCAGCTCACCGGCGGAGCAGACGTCGAGGTTCAGCCCCTCCTCGTGCAGCCACCGGACCACGGCCTTGGAGAGGAACGCCTTGCCGGCGTAGAACACGTCGGCGCCCTCGCCGAACGCCTCCCGCCAGGCCCGGGCGCGCGCCCGGAAGTCGTCCTCGTCCATCACGTACGCCGGAGTGCCGTGCTCCCGGGCGACCTCCCGGACGTCGACCCCGCCGACGCGGACGGCGCCGTCCTCGTCCCGGGTGACGGAACCCGCCCACACCTTCGGGTCGAGGACGTTCAGGTCGGCGGGCGGAGCGGTGTAGTGGCCCTCGGGGAGGACGTCGGCGTGACGGGGTCCGGCGGGGTGTGCGGAACGGCTCATCGTCTGTCTCTGCGTCTCTCTTCTGTCTCTGGCGCCTGCTCCGGCGTCTTCGTCGGCCGGGGGCTCAGAGATGTTCGGGTGCGTCGATGCCGAGCAGGGTGAGGCCGCCGGCCAGCACCGTCCCGGCGGCTTCGGCGAGGGCGAGCCGGGCGCGGTGGGCGGCCGAGGGTTTCTCCTCCCCCGTCGGCAGCACAGCCCCGTACGTCAGGAACTCCAGCGTGGCGTCGGCGACACCCACCAGGTGCCGCGCGACGCGGTCCGGCGCGTACTCCCGCGCGGCCTGCGCGAGGACGCGGGGGTGGTCGGCGATCTCCCGCAGCAGGGGCTGGGCGGGGGTCCCGAGGGGGGCAGGGGTCCCGAGGGGGGCAGGGGTCCCGAGGGGGGCAGGGGTCCCGGGGGTGGCGGAGGTCCCGGGGGTGGCGGAGGTCCCGGGGGTGGCGGAGGTCCCGGGGGCGCCGGGAGTGCTCTCTACCGGGGCGTTCTGTGCCGGGGCGTCCTGCACTGGTGCGTCCTTTGCAGCGGCGTTCTGCACCGGGCCGGGCTCAGCGGAGTAACCGAGCTGCGCGGCGTTGCGGCTCGCCGCCCGCGTCCGGGCGTGGGCGTACCGCACCCGGAACAGCGGATTGCTCTCCCGCTGCCTCAGGTGCTCGTCCCCGAGGGTGGGCCGGTCGTGCGGCGCCGGGTACAGCAGCGCCCACCGGGCGGCGGCGGGCCCGAGGGGCGCGGGATCGGCGGGCGCGGGCACGGGCCGGATGTCGGCGGCCCGCGCGTTCTCCACGACCACCACCCCGGCCTCACCGCCCTGGTTCCGGACGAGGCGCGCCACGACCTCGGCGACCACCTGGGCCCGCACCTCGTCCGCGACCCGCAGCGTGACCGTCCGCCCGGCGAACGCGTCCCCCCGGCCGTATGCGCTGCCGCCTTCCGCACCCACCCCGCGTGCTCCGCGCACCCTGCGCACCAGGGCGGCGTCGACGTCGCCCTCGAGACTGATGTTGAGGAACCCCGGCCCGGTGACGGCGACGTCCCGCACCCCGCTCACCCGCATCAACCGGGTGCGCAGCACCTCGGCGACCTCCGCGGCGGGCCGTCCGGCCGGCCGCGCGAGCCGCATCGCGACGTTGGTGGCGTAGTCCCCACAGCCCCCGGGACCGGGCGGGGCGACCTTCACGGTCTCCGGCACGGCCACCGCCAGCTCGCCCGCGTCCACGGCGGAACGCACCGCGCGCAGCACGGTGTGCGAGAGCTCGACGGGGGTCACGGGACCCAGATTAGGGGAGCCGGGGCGGGGTAGGTCGACCCGTTTCGGCTGGGTCCCGCCATCCGGACAGCTCGCGCCCTTTTTGGTACGTGCACCACGCTTTCAGGCGCTCACCGGGGCCGGCTCCTCCGGCCCGCGCCGCAGCTCCATCAACCGCCGCACCACATCCACGAGTTCGGCCGGCTCGAACGGCTTGGCCACGAACGCGTCCACTCCGACGTCCAGCCCGGCCTCGACCTCCGGTTGGCTGCAGGCGCTGACGATGGCGAGAGGCAGATCACGCGTCCCCGGGTCCGACCTCAACCGCGCCGCCGTCCCGAGTCCGTCGAGCCGGGGCATGACCACGTCCAGCGTCACCACGTCGGGCCGCACCCGATGGATCACTTCCAGACACTCGGCACCATCGGCCGCGGTCACCACCTCGAACCCTTCCAGCTCGAGATTGACCCTGATCAGCTGCCGGATCACCTCACTGTCGTCGACGACAAGGATCCGGCCGGAAGCGCCCGCCACAACTAGAGAGTAGGCACGGCGCGCACCCCCCGTCCGGCTTTTCCGCACTTCCACCCGTAACGGACAGGACACGGCACCCCCGCGCTCCGGCGCACCTCCCCCACCCCACGGCA
Source organism: Streptomyces fragilis (assembly GCF_003112515.1). Classification (GTDB taxonomy): domain Bacteria; phylum Actinomycetota; class Actinomycetes; order Streptomycetales; family Streptomycetaceae; genus Streptomyces; species Streptomyces fragilis. Next base: position 375,224 of record NZ_BEVZ01000004.1, read on the forward strand.
AACCTGTTCACGACCACCCCAGGTGAGCTGGTAGTGTTCTACCCGTCACCGCGACCAACGCGCCGCGGCGAACGCGCCCCCGTAGCTCAGGGGATAGAGCAACGGCCTCCGGAGCCGTGTGCGCAGGTTCGAATCCTGCCGGGGGCACTTCGCAGAAGTGCCAGACAGACCCCGTGATCAGCGGAAACGCTGAGTGCGGGGTCTTGTTGTATGTGCAGGCGTGTGCCGGGGTGGGCGGCCGTATGACAGGGGTCGCGGCCTATTCGCGGCCTGGGACGTGCGGCGTCAGCGCAGGTCAGGGGCAGGGCTCGGGCTGATGAACGAGGGGAAGCAGCGGGTGGGTTCGGGAGCCGGGGAGACCGCGACGGAGCCGGTTCGACCGGTGTGGGTGCTGACCCCGCTGGAGAGTGTTGGTCCGCTGCGCTTCGGCATGTTCGCCGACGAGGTCCGAGCCGCTCTTCCGGAAGCCGTCGAGTTGAGCCGTTTCTCCGCCGAGCCCTTCTACCCGGAGATCTACGGCCTTCAGCTCGGCTTCCATCCAGCGGTGCCGGCTGTCTACGCGTACTTCGAGAGCACCGGTCGGCTCTTCTGCGTGGCTGCCGACGCTGCCCACGGACCGCGCGTGACGCTGGAAGGGCTGGAGCTGACCGGCCGCGTGCCTGCCGTACTCCAAGAGACAGTCCTGGACCTTCACTCCTCGGGTACTCACCACGTGTCGTACGGTCCGCGGGGCAACCCGGGGATCAACGAGGTCGGCATGGTCCTGCGGGTCCAGGACACCGTCGACGGGCTCCTGACCCGGCCCGTTCTCGTGGGCCGCGAGTGGGCGGCCCACTGCACCGACGACTGGGAGGGATCCATTCCCGAGTGTGAGTGGCTGGGCCGCCAGTGGTCCGTGTACAACGGCTCGGACGTGTACCCCCCGCCCGGATACGCGACGAACTGGCCGGCAGGGTGGACGGCCCCGTTCTGAGCGGGGAGGCGTACGCGACATGATGCGCCCGTGAGCATCATCGTCGAGTTCTTCGCCGCGCCGGACGACCTGTCCGCGGCAAGGACTCTTCCGGGAGGGACACGGCAGGTGTTCGAGGCGGTGTCCTTCGGCAACTTCGACGCCGAGGAAGCCGTACTCGAGTGGGAATGCCTGCTTGCCGGTGGCGACTTCGAGGAGCTCGTCGACGCCGGTGAGCCTCGGGCGGTCGCCGAACAGGACGGCAGCGGGGGTGCGTTCGTCTTCGCCGTGTCGCCGCGGCTGATGGACGCGCTCGCGCACGCCGCGCCCGACAGGCTGCGTGACGTCGCGGCCTCATGGGTCAGGCTCCGTGCGGAGGAGGATGAACACTTCGCCCCGGAGGTCGCCGACGCACTACTGGGAAGCTTGGCCGGCATGGCCGGCCGTGCCCGGCGCCGGGGGCACAGCGTCTACTGCTGGGTGGGATGACCGTCCAGCCGGTTGACAGGGTCGTGACACAGGGTCAGGCTTCGCCTTTCCGGCGTACGCGACGCCGGGGTCCTGTGGGGGGATTCTCACCGTGTTCATCTCTGCGCCGCTTCGGCGTGCCCTGACGGCGTTGGCCGTCGCCTGTCTCACCGGGACGGCCGTACTCACTTCGGTGGCTCCCGCCTCGGCCCACCGTCACGGGTGCCACGCCCGGCATTCCTGCCCTTCGGACACCGGTTCCTACATCTGTGGAGACCTGGGTGACGCCTCGATGTGCGGAACGGGGAGCACCGGGGGCACCGGCGGGACAGGCGGCTCCGGCACGGGCTCATCCGTCGAGCCCGCCGAGCCCGTCGACAACGACGCGCCGTCCAAGCCCAGGGTCCAGCGCCCCGAAGCCCTGCCGGGCGGGAAGGTGTCCGTCACCGTCACCGCCGAGCGGGGCGCCACGATCATCGTGTTCGGGGGGAGCGACGAAGGAGACGAGGGCGACGGCGAGGAGGTGACGAAGGCGACCGCCACCGGGTCACCGCAGACGCTCACCTTCGAGGCGGAGGACGGCAGCACGACCTACGTCGTCACCGCGACGGACGCCGCCGGGAACGAGAGCTCCCGGAGCAAGGCGTTCACCGTGGAGACCGACGGCACGAAGCCCGAGCTGGCCGCGTTCGACGTCGCGCCCGCCGACCCGACGACCGCTGCCGTCGGGGTCTCGTTCGAGGTGGACGAGAAGGTCGACTACAAGCTGGCCGTGGCCGGCCGCGAAGAGAGCGTCACCGGGGAGGCCGGTGCCGGTTCACCGGTGGACGAGGCCCTGTGGCTGCCGGACGGCGACCATGAGCTCACCGTCACCGTCGAGGACGCCGTGGGCAACGTGACCCGGCGTACCGAAAGCTTCACCGTCGAGCTGGACTCGTTGGAACCGAGGCTGACGCAGGAGGACGTGTTCCGCTCGTCGTCCGTTCCGCTGACCGTCGCGGGGCCGCCCGAGGCTGAGGTCACGGCGCGCATGGGCGCGAAGACCGAGAAGGTCACCCTGGGCAAGCAGGGCTCGGTGGAGCTCTCCTTCGAGCTTGCGGACGGCACCTACCGGCCCGAGGTCGAACTTGTGGACCGCTTCGGACGCCGCGGCACGTTGACCGGCGATCCCGTCACCGTCGACACGCAGGCGCCCGCGGTGAAGGCGGGTTACGACGAGGAGGCCGCCCGTTACGGGACGGTCGCCGTCACGATCACCAGCGAGCCGGGGACGGAGGTCACGCTCAGCGAGGGTGCCGAGACGGTGGCGTCCGGCCGTCTGGAGCGGGACCGGAGGAGTCTGCGACTCACCCCGGAGTTGGGGCCGGGTCGTCACCAACTCACCGTCTCGGCGCAGGACCGGGCCGGCAACGAACGCACCTACGACCTCTCGGTCACCGTGCAGGACGACATGACGACGGCCGAGATCCTCCGAGCCGTGCTGTGGACCGTCGGCATCGTCCTGGTCGTCGGCGTGACGATGCTGCTGCTGTGGCGTAGACGACGCCGTGTCGTCAGATGGTGGGCACGACGACGCGAAGCCGCACGCATGGCCGCCGAACTGCGTGCGATCGCCCGCCGCCAGGAGCAGAGCCTGCGCGAGCAGGAACGCTACGAACGGGACCTGGCCGTCTGGGAAGGCGAACACGACCGGCTGGCCGAGTTGCACGACTTGGCGCGCAACCTGACGGGTGAGGTCTACCCGGCAGAACAGTTCCGCTGGGGGCGCCGGAAGAAGGACGAACGGGTCCTCCTGGTGGCGACCGCCCGACTGGTCGAGGTCCGGACCAAGCAGGGTCTCGCCAGTCTGGAGGAGACCGACCGCGGCGAGGTGGCCGTCACCGACCGTCGGGTCCTCTTCGCCGGCCTGTCCAAGCGCCGGGAGTGGGACTACGGGCGCTGGCTCACCCACGAGCACCGGCCTCAGGGCATCACCCTCATCAGGGTTTCCAACCGCGCGAAGGCCTCCGGAATCGCCTACCCCTTGCTGGAGGCCCGCCACATCCGACTGGCCATCGACGTCGCCCTCGCCGACCAGCGCGGCACGCGAGACGAGATCATCAGCCGCACCCGCCGGGAGCTCGACGCCCACATGACCGATCGGCCGGTGCCGCCCCCCGTCACCCCCGACTCCCCGCCCTTGGGGCAGCCCATCGGCTGACCTGGGACCTGACCCCTCCCCCCGCAGCGCAGACGGGCCTCCCCCGCGCTGAGGGGGAACGGCTTTCCCCCGGTCTTCCGGGGCGGCCAACCGGTGCGGGGATACCGGTCTGGTGCTCTGGAGGCGGTGGCTGCTCTGAGTTCTGATGGCAGCCGTCCGTGGTCGTCACCCTGGCGTAGGGCCGGGGTCGGCACCAGACGCGGACCTGGCGTATGCATGACGGCTCGGTTGGGCCGCTGCCCGGGCACCTGCAAGTCTCCCCGTCCCCCAACGGGGCCGGGGCCGCCGTACGCAGACAGTCGCTGGTTCTACGGGCGGGCGAAGGGGCCGTTCAGGGCGGCCCATTGCAGGAGCAGGATGGTCTTACCGTCGGCTATGCGGCCGTCGTGGGTCATGGCGAGGGCCTCGGTGAAGGGGAGTTCGAGGACCTCGATGTCCTCGCCCTCCTCCTCGAGCCCGCCGCCGGCGCCGGTGCGGTCGGCCGGGGTGTAAGCGGCGGCGAAGAAGTGGAGGCGTTCGGTGACCGAGCCGGGGCTCATGTAGGCGTCGAGGACGTGGGTGAGCGGGCCGAGGGTGACGCCGAGCTCTTCGACCGCCTCGCGCCGGATCGCGCTGGACGGGTCGTCGGCGTCGAGCAGGCCGGCCGCGGCCTCGACGAGCATGCCGTCCGGGTGGTCGTTCACGTAGGCCGGGTAGCGGAACTGCCGGGTGAGCAGGACGCAGCCTCGGGTGGTGTCGTAGGGCAGGACGACGGCGCCGTTGCCGCGGTCGTAGGTCTCGCGCTGCTGTGTCTCCCACCGTCCGTCGCGCCGGCGGTGGTCGAAGGTCGTGCGGCGCAGGACGTGCCAGCCCTGTGAGGTGAGTTCGACGTCGCGGACGACGACGCCGGGGTTGCGGGTGAGGTCGCGGCCGGCCTGGTCGAGGTGGGTGCGGCCGCGGTGGTCGGGGAGATCGATGCCCGGGCGGCCCGCCGGCCGGTCTCCTGCGGGGCGCTGTGTCACGCGGTCTCCTGCGGAAGGCCGTGGCCGAGCGCTGTGCGGGGTGCCTCCGTGCGGCGGGGGATCTCGGACACGTCGTGGTAGACCGGGAGGCCGAGGCGGCGGGCGGTGGCGACGTCCTGGTCGGCGCCCGCTGAGGCGCCGGGCAGACGCAGGACGGCGTCGCAGTGGACGAGCAGTCGGTCGGCCGTCGGGTGGAGCACGTGGTCGGCGAGGGGGTCGGTGGGGCCGGCACCGGCGGACCGGAGGACGGGCAGGGCGATCCACTCGCCGATCACGGGGAGGTGACCGGCCGCGAAGACGGGCCATGCGGCGGCTTCGAGGCGGGCCAGGTTGGCGGCCATGACCTGCGGGTCGCCGTCGGCGCCGGAGCCGTAGGGGCCCGCGATGAGGATGAGCAAGGGCTTGTCGGTCATGACGGCTAAGGTACATGCAGAAACGGGAAAGAACAGGAAGGAACGTGCATGCTGGCTGCTGAACGGCGTGAGCACCTGCTGGGGCTGCTCGCCCGCACGGGGAAGATCGTGGCCAAGGAGGTCGCCGCCGAGCTGGGCATCTCCGAGGACAGCGTGCGGCGTGATCTGCGGGAGCTCGCCGCCGAGGGGCTCTGTCAGCGCGTGTACGGCGGCGCGCTGCCCGCGTCACCTGCCGTCGTGGACTACGACGCGCGGCAGTCGGTGGCACCGGACGGCAAGCGGAAGGTCGCCTCGGTCGCCGCGGGGCTGGTGCGGCCGGGCGGTTCGGTGATCCTCGACGGGGGCACCACCGCCCTCGCCGTCGCGCGGGCGCTGCCGAGGGACCTCGACTGCACTGTCATCACGCACAGTCCGACGATCGCCGCGGCGCTGCTGGAGCATCCGGGGGCGGAGCTCTTCCTGCTCGGGGGGCGCGTCTTCAAGCACTCGGCGGTGACCTGTGGGGCCGTCGCGGTCGAGGCGGCGCAGAACGTCTCCGCCGACCTCTGCCTGCTCGGCGTCACCGGGGTGCATCCCGAGGCGGGGCTGACCACGGGGGACGCGGAGGAGGCGGCGATGAAGCGTGCCCTGGCGGCGAGGGCCGCGGACACCTACGTCCTCGCCTCGTCGGAGAAGATCGGTACGGCCTCGCAGTACCGGGTCCTGGGGTGGGAGAAGGTGAGCGGGTTGATCACCGATGCCGACCCGCGCGACGCGGTGGTCGAGCGGGTCGGGGAGTTGGGGGTGGAGGTGTTGGCAGCGGGCTGACTCCCGCTCGCGCGGCCACCGACAGGGGCGCACGGCAGTCGGCCTCGCCCGGAGATGGGCGAGCGTGTCGCGTCAGGCGTACGCGCGTGCAGGGCGCATCACCGGTGAGCCGGCGTATCTCCCGGCCGTGCAGTACGGCGTGGTGGGCACTCGGCGACCCGGTGTGGGCGGAGGCGCCCGGTGCTCCATGCTGCTACGGGGCGGTGAGGCCGAGGAACGCCGTCCAGGCGGCGGGGGTGAGGGCGAGCCCTTCGCGGGCGGTGTCCTTCGAGTCGCGGACGTGGACGGTGGTCGGGGAGAGCGCCACCTCCAGGCATTCACCGCCCTCGTTGCCGCTGTAACTGCTCTTGCACCAGCGGAGTTCGACTGCCGTCTCGTCGGTCACTGGTCCCCCATGATGTTCGCGATCAGCGCGATGGACTCGTGGGGAGTGAGTGCCTGCGCCCTGATCGTTCCGTAGCGTGCCGCCAGAATACGGACTTCCTCGGATGCCACCAGGAGGCTGCCGTGCGCCTGGGTTTCCACGTAGGCGACCTGTGGCTTGCCCTTCGGGGTCAGCAGCACGAAGGGGCCGCCCATGCCGGCGTGCTCGTATCGCTCGGTCGGCATCACCTGCAGCGAGATGTTGCGGCACCGACCGAGGTCCAGGAGCTTCTGCAGTTGCTCCTTGTGGACTGCTCGGCCCCCGAGGGGGCGGCGGAGCGCACCCTCCTCGATGACGGCGGTGACCATGGGCGGGGGCCAGTGGCCGAGGATCTCCTGCCGGGCGAGGCGTGAGGCCACGCGGCGCTCGATGGTCTCGTCGTCGAGCAGAGGCGTGCGCATCTCGTAGAGGGCGCGGGCTCGGCGTTCGGTCTGGAACAGGCCGGGGACGTCATGGTTGTTGTAGAAGTCGATGGCGACCGCGCTCGCCTCCAGCCGGGCGTAGTCACGGAACCAGGCCGGGTGGCGGACCCGGGACTTGGCCCGGGCGCTCTCCACCTCGTCCGCTGTCGCACTCAACAGACCGCCGGCGGACAGGAGTTCGTCGGCGGCGGTCAGGAACTCCCGCTGCGGGGTACGGCGGCCCCGTTCCAGGGAGGAGATCAGGTCCTCGCTGTATCCGAGGCGGTCGCCCAGGTCGCGCTGGGTGAGACCGGCTCGTTCCCGCAGGAGCTTGAGCTGTCGGCCGACCGCGCGGAACAGCTCCTCGTACGGCTCGGGTTCGTCCGTCCCGTGGGTCATCGACGCCACCGCCCTTCCACCCGACAGGCCGTACCCGTCACGTGCCACGTCCGCACGGCGTCGCCTGTACCGGCCGTCGTCCTCCCCAGCGTAGGTCGCGGCGGCCACTGTGAGTCACATGGTTCTGGAAACTCCCACCCGGAAGCGGTGGGCACAGTTGTTCAGCGGAACGCCCCGTGGGGCGCGGCTCGCGAGGCTGCTCGCCGTGCGTCAACTGGAGTTGTGGGGGTGGCCGTCGTCGTCGGCGGCGGGTGAGGCGGCAGAGCTGGTGGTGGCGGAGCTGGCGAGCAACGCCGTCACACATGGTCATGTCCCGGGGCGTGGGTTCCGGCTGCGGCTGGAGGTCGAGGGGTCGGAGTCGGGCCTGCTGGTCGTGTCCGTGGACGACGCGCGGGGTGAGCGGCTGCCGGAGCCGAGGGTGCCGGAGGGTGAGGACACGGGGCGGGGGCTGGTGCTGGTCCAGGCGCTCGCGGTCGCTTGGGGGTGGCGGCTGCGGCCGCCTTCCGGGAAGACGGTGTGGGCGGTGTGCGCGAAGGGAGGCGGCTCGTCGAGCGGTGGAGGATGACGGGATGGCGCAGCAGAGCGACCACCGGGGCCCCGCGGGTGGGGAAACGCTCAGGGCCGGAACCCTGGAAGGATTCCGGCCCTGAGTCTTCAGTAGCGGGGACAGGATTTGAACCTGCGACCTCTGGGTTATGAGCCCAGCGAGCTACCGAGCTGCTCCACCCCGCGTCGTTGTTCCTTGACCGTACGGCATGACCAGAGGAATAGCGAATCGGTAAGGGGACGGTATAGGGGTGGTGTGGGGTGCTGCCCGCCATCGGGTGGGTCAACTTGGCGTGCGGCGTGGGTCGTTCGCCGTGAGCAAGGTGCCGCACGGACAGCGGGCGCCCCGCCGTCAGGACGCTGCGCAGCGCTCGCGGAGGAGCTCGACGCCGTCGCCCTCCAGATCGTCGAGACAGGCCCTTCTCCCGGTCATGGCCATCGTCAGGGCCAAGGTGGTACCGGACACGAGCGCACCGGAGCCGGTCCTGAAGGGCCCGTCGTTCGCGACGAGTCGCAGGCCGCCGATCCGTCCCTTGGCGACGACCACGAGATCCGAGGCCCGGTAGTACTCGGCCACCCGCGTGACCACGTCGATCGGGTAGTCACGCTTGATGCCCAGCGGACGCCGGATGTCCTCGCCGTGCACGATCGTCTCGCCCAGCATCGCGACGACGGGGAGGGGAGGCTTGGTCGTGCTGGGGACCGCCTTCCGGAACCGCTCGTGTGTCTCCGCCGGGCTCGCTCCGAGCTGCTCGGCCAGCCGCACGGCCACCTGCTTGTCGAAGTCGAAACGGCAGCGGATCACCCCTGCCATCCAGCGCACGGGGTTGAGGCTCGCCCCCGCGGTGAGGTGCGCCAGCACCTCGCGCACGGTGAGTCCGGCGCACAGAGAGGGCGTCTCCCACCGGTCGTCGGACAGCTCCGCCAGATCGGCCGCCAGTGCCGCGCGCTCGGCGTGGATCAGGGGCCACGAGGTCGCGGATCCCGGGCTGCGATCCGTTGAGGGCTTCGACGCAGTCATACGGACGGGTCTCCTGTCGTGAGTCGTGCGCGCAGTGCACCACCGCCCCTGGCCAGGCCTCGTGCGGCCAGGGACGGCGTCAGTCCGCGGCTATGCCGCGGGCGGTCAGGACGTCCTGCAGTTCGGGGCTCAGGAACTCCGAGCCGATGACGCGCCGGAGGTTGGGGAGCAGCGCGAGGTCGTCCAGGGAGGCGACGTCGAACAGGTCGTCCTCGCCGTCCCAGATCGGGGCGCACTCCTGGTACACCTGGAGGCCGCCGTCCATGCAGAGCTCCTCCACGCCGGCCAGGAGGTCGTCGTCGAGGTGCAGTGAGGCGAAGTGGTCGCGCGCCTCGGGCACCACCTTGTAGGCCAGGCCGTGCCGCTGGGCGTAGTCGTACGCGTCGTTGCCCAGGCCCTTCTGCCGCAGCAGGTCCACGAGGTGGAACGGCGGGGTCAGGGTCTCGTCGGTGTACATCAACTGCTCGATGACGAGGAGCTTGAAGTTGAAGTCCTTGAACTGGGCCATGGGATCACCGTAGGTGACGGCACTGACAGTCACGGCGGGCAGGGGGAAGCGGGCAGCGGACACGGGCGCACGGTGACCACTGCCCACCCGTGGTGGGACCTGGTTCCGCCTAGGCCGAGACGTGCTTGCGGTACGCCGGTCCGAGGTCGCGTATGTCCACGCTGGCGTGCACCGTCACGTCGGGCACGGGCTTCACCCGCGTCCGGAGGAGGGCGAGGACGGCCTGGCTCAGCTCCGTCTTGACCTCGTCGGTGCGGCCCGGCAGGAGCGTGATCTCGACGTGCACCACCGCGTGTCCGGGCGCCCCTTCGGCGACGTACGTCTCCTCGACGCGGCGGAAGCGGGTCTTGCAGTTGCCGACGGCGGTCCTGGCGATGTCGGCGGTGAGCGGATGCAGTTCGCGTGCGAAGCCGTGACGGTCGAAGGCGTCGGTCAGCGAGTCGGAGTAGTCCACGGTGATGTGCGGCATCGGGCGCTCCCGGTCGGGGTCTTGGAGCCTCGGAGGCTTGGGGCTCCGAAGGCCTGGCGGCTTGCGGGACGGGGTCCTGGTCATCCTCGCGTACGGCGGCGAGGGCGGGATGAGCTTCCGCCGCTGTACCGAGGCGCCGTGAGCACTCGGCCCGGCCGCACCGGGCAGGACACGGCGCCACATCGGGCAGGGCACGGCGCCGCGCATGGTGACCCGAAGCACCGGTCAGTACAGCGGGAAGGCCCAGCCGCCCGGGTACGAGGGTTCGCGGTCGCCGCGGAAGGCGGCCGAGGCGAGGGAGAGCGCACCGGGCCGGAGTTCCTCGACCAGGCCGGCGGCCGCGAGGGCGGTCAGGGTGGTGCCGCCGAGGTGGACGGCGCCGAGTGCCGCCGCGTCCAGCCGCAGGTCGGCGGGGGCGGTCGTGGGTTCGCAGACGGCGTCGCCGGCACCGCCCTGCTCGGCCAGCAACCGGTGACGGCCGGTGTTCCAAGGGCAGAAGTCGTCCCGCACGTCGAGGACGAGGTCGAGCGGGACGCTGTAACCGCGGGCCGCCAGGGCCCGGTCGACGTCGACGGTGCGCAGCCACAGGCGGTCCACCGGCGTGGACCGGACCGCGCGCGGCTCGGCCAGCAGGTGCGGCAGGGGCTCGTCCACGGCGCCCTCGTAGTCGATCCAGGTGACGAGGTCGACGCCGGCGAGGAAGCGCCACAGCGCCGCGTACGACTGGCGCGTGCACGCTGCCAGTTCCACCACCTGGAGCACCCCGGCGCTGCCGCCGAGTCCGTCCGGCGTCTCGGTGTGACGGTAGAGCGCGTAGCCGGTGGCCCGCCCGTCCTGTTCCTGGTGCACCGCGTAGCGGAGGGAGGTCGCGCCGCCGCGACGGTGGGGGTGGTCGGCGAGGCGCACGGCCCAGTGGGCCGCCTCGCGGTCGGGCCATCCGGTCGTGACGGCGCGGACCTCGTCGTAGACCTTCTCGACGAAGGGACGGGCCTGGTCGGCGGGGCGCAACCGGACGGTTCCGTCGCCGAAGTCGGTGGTGGGGCGGAAACGCATTGCGCGCCGGTCGCAGCGGATGCGGTTGCCGGTCGTAGCGGGGCCGTAGCCGTACCGGCCGTAGATGCCGGCCTCGGAGGGGCGGAGGGCGGCGATGGGCTCACGCCGCTGCTCGTGGAGGTCGGTGAGCTGGGCGCGCATCATGGCGGTGAGGAGCCCGCGGCGGCGGTGCGTCGGGGCGACGCCCACGGACGCGATGCCCGCCACGGGGACGGTCCCCCCGGGGACGGTGAGCGTCCGGCTGTAGACGGAGGCTCCGGCGATCGGCTCGCCCTCGTCGAAGGCTGCCAGGGTGCGGGAGAGGTCCGTCGCCGCTCGCTGGTCGGCCAGCTCCTGCTCCGACCGGTCCAGGCCGTAGGTGTCGGCGATCATGCGGGCCCAGGGGGTGAACTCCTGCTCCGTCACGGGGCGGAGCGCGAACTGAGAAGCATGCATCGCACATGTCTACAACACGATCGCGTCGCATCGGCGGCGAGGGACGGGCCGGACCTTACCCCCGGCTGATCGTGCGTTTGGCGGCGTCACGGGACGGCCGTCGGCCGCCTGGGCCGGGTCAGCGGCCTCAGCCCGGTCGGCCGCCACGGCCGCCTCAGCCGCGGCCCTTCTGCGGCGCGGCGGGCTCGGTCTGGTCGGTCGGATCGGCCTGGTCCGGGCTGTCCGGCGTGGTCGTCGGCGTCTCGGCGGGCTCGTCCGCGGGGGTGGGGGCGGTGCTCGGGGAGGTGGGGGCCTCGGAGTCCGCACGGCCTTCGCCGCCGCGGGGGCCGTTGCCGGCGTTGCCGCCGTCGGGTCCCTTGCCGCCCTTGCCGCTCTTGCCGCCCTTGGCGGTGTCGCGGCCTTCGGCGGGGTGGTCCTTCTTGGGGCCGTGGCCCTCCGCGTCCCGGTCCGCGGCCGCCGCCTTGCCCCTCTCCGCCTTGCGGCCGGTGGAGCCCATCGGGTTGGCGGCCGGGAGGGCGTACGAGACGGTCGGGGGGACCTGGCCGGAGTCGCCGGCGCCCTCGGCGGCGGCTGCGTCGCCGGTGCTCGTGTCGTCGGAGGGGCGGTGGGCCGGCGGCGCCGCGGCGGAGGCGCGGTTGTCGTCGTCGGCGCCGCTGGTGTCGGGGGCGAGGGCGACGGTCGCGCCGAGGGCCACGGAGAGGGCGGCGAGTGCGGTGCCCACCGCCAGGCGGCGGCCGGGGCGACGGCGAGGACCGGCCGGGAGGGGGGCGGACCGGGTGACCGCGGCGTCCGCCCGCGCGGACCGCACGGGGAACACCAGGTCCGTCGACGGCGGGACGGGCACCGGGGCCGCCGCGGGGGTGCCGCCGGCGGCCAGGGCGGCGAGGGTCTTCGCGCAGTGGGCCGCGTCGGGGCGGGCTCCGGGGTCCAGGTGGGTCATGGTTTGGAGGAGGGCGACGAGGTCCGGGGAGAGCCAGGTGGGGATCAGCGGCGGGCGGTGGAGGCGGGCTATCGCGGCCTCGAGGGGGGTTCCCTGGTACTCCGTCCTCCCGGTGAGGCACTCGAGGAGCACCAGCCCGAGGGCGTAGACGTCCGTGGCGGGCCCGATGCTCTTGCCCTCGACCTGCTCGGGGGCGAGGTAGGCGGCGGTGCCGGTCAGGGCGTCGGGGGCCGTGTGACGGGTGGCGTCGACGAAGCGGGCGATGCCGAAGTCGGCCAGGTGGGGCGCGCCGGCGGCGGTGTCGAGCAGGACGTTGGAGGGCTTGACGTCGCGGTGCACGATGCCGGAGCGGTGGACGTGGGCGAGCGCCTGGGCGAGGGCGGCTCCCAGGTCGGCGACCCGTCGCTGGGGCAGGGCCCCGCCCTCGAGGAGGTCCCGCAGCGTGGGACCGTCGACCAGCTCCATCACCAGGAAGGCGCGGCCGTCGTGGCGGCCCATGTCGTAGACGGTGACGAGGCCCGGGCCCTGCAGGCCCGCGAGGAGGACGGCTTCGGCGGCGAGGCAGTCCTCGGTGTGGTGGTCCGCACCCGGACGGAAGACCTTGACGGCCACGGGCCTCTGCAGGCGGGTGTCGACGCCCTTGTAGACGTCGGCCATGCCGCCCATCCCGATCTTCTCCTCCAGCTGATATCGGTCACAGAGGAGATGGGTGGTCCAGGGATCCGCCGATGCCTGTGCGATAGGCATGGCTGCAGAGGGGCTGGCCTTCATCTGGATCTCCGTTGCTGTCGCCGCGTGACCGGGCTCGGCTCTGGGCCGTGGCGATGCGGGTACCCCGAGGTCCGGTGTGATATCCGGACGAAGTCGGCGCGGCGCTGTCCCGTCCCCCGCTTCCCGCCCTCACCAGGACGTTGTCCGCCGGGCCCGACGGTAGGCTCCCGGTCGCCGACTGCCGTACGGGGAAAAAGAGTTGGACGGGGCGCGGGGCGCGGGGATACCTTGCCGTCGACCGTGACCTGCTGGAGGAGGTGAGACCCGTGAACGACGTTGTTTCGAGGTGGGTGCTCCCTCCTTCCGTCACGGTGTGCGACTGACCCAGGTGGTGTCGTCGGGAGCGCCTTCCTCCACCAAGGCACTTCCGAAAGGCGAACACCCATGAGCACTGTGACCGTCACCCGCGCCGCGGAGGACCGGTGGGAGGCCGCGGCCGACGACGGGACCGTCGTCGGCCGGGGCGACGTCTCGCGCCGGCCCGACGGGCGGCTCTTCCTCAGCGTCGACGTGTGGCAGGACGCCGCCTTCGACCGGCTGGCCGCCGCGATGCTGGCGGAACTCCCCGCACCGCTGCACACCCTCGTCGGCGACGAGGACCACGACCGCCGCTCCAGCTGGGAGCGGCTCGGCTTCACCGTCGGACGCCGTGAGCGGGCGTACGACCTGCCCACCGATCCGCGCGTGACGGGACTCGGCGCGGTGCCGCTCCCGGCGGGGGTGGCGATCCTGCCCGCCGGGGAGGCGGACGAGAGCCGGCTGCGCGCCCTGGACCGCGCGATCCGGGAGGAGGTCGGCGCCACGGTCGGCTGGCACACCATGCCGGCCGAGCTGGTGCCGGGCCCGCCCGGGGACACGGTGGTGGACCCGTCGAAGTACGCGGTGGCCGTCCGGGGCGGCACGCCCTCCGGCGCCGGAGGGGACGGCGGCGCGGCCGGAGGCGACGGCGGCGCGTACGTCGGGCTGGTCCGGGTGGTGCGGGTGCGCCGCCGGGCGCGGGTCGGGCTGATCGCGGTCCGGGCGGACGAGCGCCGGCGCGGGACCGGGCGGGCGCTGCTGGCCCACGCGCTGAACACGCTGGCCCGGGACGGCGTGAGCACCGCCTGGGCCGAGGTCGACGCGTCCAACACCGCGGCGCTCTCGCTGGTGGAAGGAGCGGGAGCGCGGCGGGCGGGAGCCTGTCTGGAGCTGGTGCGGCCTTGACCTTCGTCCGTGACGGGGCGGAAGCCCTCGGTGCGGGGCCGCGCGCGGGCGCCGGTGAACGAAGCGGCCGCCACCGGGCAGACGAACGACCACCCGCACCGGCCGGGTCACGGCCCGGCCGGCCTGACCCCACCGCACCGCGCCTCACCTCATCCGACGGAACACACAGAACACACGGAACCCTGGGAAAGCGAGACGTCTTGGCAAGGAAAGCGAACGGCCTGGAGATGGAGGGCACCGTCGTCGAGTGCCTGCGCAACGCCACCTTCACGGTGGAGCTGCAGAACGGGCACCAGGTGCTCGCGCACATCAGCGGGAAGATCCGCAAGAACCACATCCGGATCCTCCCCTTCGACCGCGTGCTCGTGGAACTGAGCCCGTACGACCTGAGCCGGGGGCGGATCCTCTTCCGGTACCGCAACTGAGCCCCGCGCGGCGCGTGCCCCGGGCTTCCACTCCGGCCCGGGCGCACGCCCGTCCGGGCCCGGGCGCGCGCCGCGGCCGTCCCGGGCGCGGGCCGCAACTCTCGCGGCGGACAACGGCGTTGACCGCCATCCGCAGCTCGACGCCGACGGCGTTGGTCCCGCGCACGGCGGGATCGGCGCCGCCACCGACGGCCGCGTTGTTCACCACGAGGTCCAGCGGCCCCTCACCGACCGCCGCGCACATCCGCCGGACCGCCGCGTGGTCGGACAGGTCGCACTCGACGACCAGCGGGGCGGGAGCGCCCATCGCCTCCGCGGCCGCCACCAGCTCCTTCACCCGCACCTCGGCGCGCACCGGCAGCACCAGCCGCCGGGCCCGTCGCGCGAGCCCCACGAGCAGGCCCTCGACGCGCGGGCCCGCGAGCGCGTGGTCGCGTGGCTGGAGGAGGCGGCCGGGCGAGCGGCGAGACGACGGCGCCCGGCCGGCCCGGCCGACCGGCCCCTGGCCTCGTTCAGCATGACGGCACCACCCGGCCGGCCCGATCCTGACATCGCAGCGCGAGACGGCAACGCCCGGCCGCCCCTACCCCCCGGCCTCGATCAGCGTCGCGAACGAGTCCAGCACCCGGTGCAGCCCGAAGGTGTACGCGTGGTCCGGGTCGTGCGCGCTGCCGTGGGCCTCGCCGGCGGCAGTGCCGACGCGTGAGGCGAGGGGGTAGACGGCGGGGTCGAGGACCTGGGCCAGCAGAGGGGCGTTGGCCTCCCACCACTCCTGCTCGTCCATGCCCCCGTCTGCCCCGGCGGCCCGCGCGGCGGCGGCCGTGCGGGCGTTCGCCTGGACGAAGGCGAGCAGGTGGGTGAGGCAGTCGTCCATGGTGACGTCGTCCAGGCCCAGCCCGTCGAACGCGGCGAGCTCGTGCTCGTACTTCGCCATCTGCCCCGGGCCGAGTGGCGGCCGGACGGTCGAGACGGCGGCGGCCCAGGGGTGGCGGGTGAACAGGGCGCGGTTCTCGTCGGCGACCGCGGTCACCCTTTCCCGCCAGGGACGCCCGGCGGTGTCCGCGCGCGGCATCCGGGCGTAGGCGGCGTCCAGCATCAGGTCGAGCAGTTCGGCCTTGCCGGGGACGTAGGTGTAGAGGGTCATCGGGACGACGCCCAGGTCACCGGCCACCCGGCGCATGGTGAGCGCGTCCAGCCCTTCGGCGTCGGCGAGCCGCGTCGCGGTGTCCACCACGGCGTCGACGCTCAGTGCCCGGCGGGGACCGCGGCGGGTTCCGGCGGGCTCGTCGGCCCTCAGTTCCCCCAGGGCGTCGCGCCACAGCAGGCGCAGAGTGCTGGCGGGATCGCCCGCGCTGGTTCGTTCGGTCGGCATGGAGTCGATTTTCCCCGCACAACTTCTCTGAACGCTGTACAATATACAACGTACAGAGAACGCGGGCCGGTCCACCGGCCCCGTCGGGACCGCTCAGGAGGCCTCATGAAGATCACCGCGTGCGCCGTATCGCTCAACGTCGAGGACGTCGTCGCCTCCAGCGCCTTCCTCCAGGACCACTTCGGCTTCGTCGAGAAGATGGCCGCCGACGGGTTCGTCTCCCTCGCGAGGGAGGACGTCTCCGTGAACGTGATCTTCCTGCGCAGGGGCCTGGAGACCCTGCCGGCCGACCAGCGCGACGACCACGCGCAGGGCCTGATCCTGGCCTTCGAGGTCGACGACCTGGAGGGGGAGCTGGCGCGCCTGACCGACGCGGGGGTGCCGATCACCATGCCGCTGACCGTGGAGGAGTGGGGCGAGCGCGCCTTCCAGGTCCGCGACCCGAACGGGGTCATCGTCCAGCTCGTCGACTGGAAGGGCGGCGCGGCCGCCTGATCCGCCCCGGAATGGGGGCTCGGCGGTGAGGTGCCCCATAGGACCCAGGTCACCTCCTAAGGCGCTTAGTGGTACGGGTGCGGGGCGCCGCGACAGCGGTACGCGCAGGTGGGGCCGGCTCACACCGGCCCCACCTGCGCGTTTCCGTTTCGTCCCGCTTTCATGTGTTCTGAGACGTTAAGGCATGGCAAGCATGTACGTACGAAGAACCTTCGTAGATCACACCTTTGTCAGGCGGCTCGGGGTCCGGTTACCAATGAACCCGTCGCCGGGCACCGTCCTGGTTCACCGGCGGCAGTCCCGATCTCCGAGCCAAAGGGTTCCGCATGTTCCAGCGCGTCTCGCTCCGCACGACCGGTACCTCCGCCCTCCGCACCCGCGCCGCCGTCCTGGCGGCCGGCATGGGAGCCTCGGTGGTGCTGGGTGCCGGAGTCGCGACTGCTGCCGGCGCCCCCGAGGCGGCCGGCGCGGCCACCGGCGTCCACACCGTCGCCGAGGCCAAGAAGGCCGCCAAGCCGAGCTGGGTCGACCCGGTCCAGCACTACAAGCTATCCGCCAGCTTCGCGCAGAACGGCGGCATGTGGGCGCACAAGCACTCCGGCCAGGACTTCGCCGTCCCGACCGGCACCAAGGTCTTCGCCGCCCACGAGGGCACCGTCGTCAAGGCCGGCAGCTGGGGCGCCGGTGACGGCCCCGCCTACGGCAACGCCGTCGTCATCAAGCACGGCAACGGCACCTACTCGCAGTACGCCCACCTCTCCAAGATCCAGGTGAGCGTCGGCGAGAAGGTGAACACCGGCGAGCAGATCGCCCTGTCCGGCAACACCGGCAACTCCAGCGGTCCCCACCTGCACTTCGAGATCCGCACGACCGCCAACTACGGTTCGGCCGTCGACCCGGCCAAGTTCCTCGCCACCAAGGGCGTGAAGATCTGACCGGTCGTCCCACCGGCCGCGGATGCGTCCCCTCACGGAGGCATCGCCGCAGCACGTGAACGACAGGCCCTCCGGCACCCGCCGGGGGGCCTTTCGCGTGCCCCGGCGGCGGACGAACCCCTCCCCCGGCCGTTCCGGGCACAATTCACAGGAACAAGGTCCTCCCCAGTTGCCCCGTCGGGCGCATACTGGCAGTAATGACAAAGTCAGCAGCACCTAAACGTCATCTGCCGACCAGCCCCTTCAAGGCTCCGGTCGCGCCTCCCCTCAAGCACTTCGCCGTGGGCGACCGGGTCACGCACGACCTGTTCGGTCTCGGCCGGGTGATCGGCATCGAGGACGGGATCGCCGCGCTGGTGGACTTCGGTCCGACCCAGGAGCGGATCCTGAGCCCGTACGCCAAGATGAGCAAGCTCTAGACCTGCGCCTCCGCGCCGTCGTCACGCCTGGCCCCGGCCACGGCCGGCCGGCCGGCTGCCACGACACCCGGGCCCGCGGTTTCCCGCGGGCCCGTCACCGAACGGAAGTACCCCTCATCGAACTCTCCTCGCTGTTCTCCGCCCCGGACGGGGCGTCCCAGCAGCACCGCACCGCCGCCGTCCCGTCACCCCCTCCGGTGACCCAGCCGTTCCAGGCCCCCGACTTCGGGGAGGACGAGACGGCGTGGCTCGACGACGCGCAGCACTTCGCCCCGGAGGCTTGGGCGGCTCCGCAGAACTGACTCCGGACCGGCTAGTTCCGGGCCGCCCGGCGGGAGACGCCGCGGCCCGGGCCGCGGGCGGCACGGCGGTCCTGGCGGGCCCGGCGGACGGCGGCCGCCCACAGCAGGAGCGAGCCCGCCACCACCGCGACGGTGAAGACCAGCACGAGCCGGTCGAGACGGTCGGCCTTGCTCATCACGTAGATCAGGCCGCCGAACGCGGCGAGGATCCCGAAGCCCTTGAGCGAGTTCATGGTTCTGCTTGCCTTTGTGGTTACTTCCACGCCGAAACGCGGGTCACGTACGACTTGACGACGGAGGAGAGCAGCCAGTAGGCGCGGACCAGCATGTAGACCAGCTCCGGCAGCAGCAGCGCCTCGACGAGCATCGCCTTCCAGCCAAGGTTCCTGACCCGCAGGGCGGGATGGAGGAGCCAGAAGGCAAGGAGGACGACCAGCAACGGGTTGTCCGAGAAGCCCTGGCGGGCGACGACGATCATCTGGGTGGTGCCGTAGCCCAGGATGTACGAGAGGCCGAGGAGGCCCAGCACCAGCGTGGCGATGGTGTGCCAGGTGAACTTCGTCCACCCGCGGTAGCGCAGGGTGTCCACGGTCCCCCGGCTCCACCGCTCGCGCTGCTGGATCAGTTCGCGCAGGGTCGGCATGAGGTCGGTGTAGGCGATGCAGAGCTGGTTGGCGGTGACCTTCCAGCCGGACTCCTTGAGCGCCAGGGTGGTCTCGTAGTCCTCGACGAGGTTGCGGTGGTCCTCCCAGAACACCGCGCCCCGCCAGTCCAGCAGGCTCTGCAGGGCCTCCGCCCGGTAGAAGGAGCCGGCTCCCGCCATGGTGTGGACGTCCTTGCGGAAACGACCGTTGGCGGCGCGGGCGTACTCGATGATCTGCATGCCGAGCAGGTAGCGCTGCCAGGGGCTGCGCCACAGACCGGTGCGGCCCAGGCAGGCGGCGCTGACGCCGCCGAGCTCCGGGTCGGAGGCGAGGACGTTGCGGGCCCGCTCGATGAACCGGGGGTGGAGCTCGGTGTCGGCGTCCATCACCAGGACGTGCCCCACCGCCCCGGTGAGCCGGCCGCCGACCGCGTCCCGCAGCCAGCGCAGGCCGAGGTTGAGGGCGCCTGCCTTCTTGTGCGGGTTGTTCTCGAAGTTGAGGACGACGGTGAGGGGCGAGGTCACCTCGTCGGCGAACTGCTGGGCGAACTCCATCGTGCGGTCGGTGGAGTTGTTGACCACCACGATGATCAGGTCGGGACGGCGGGTCTGCGCCGCGAGGGAGTCCAGCGACATGAGGACGCCGACCTCCTCGTTGCGCGCGGGGACGATGACGACCGTCTCGTACAGCAGCTCGGTCAGCACGCCGCCGACGGAATGCCCGGCGGCCCTACCTCTGCGGTGCCGGCTGCGCGCCCCGTTCCCCGACCCCCCGCGCACACGGCGCGCCGCAGTGACTGACACAGCCTCTCCCACCCCAGGTCAACACGTGATCGGCTCGCACGATGTGACGATTACGTGAAAGCTAAACCAAATTACCTTACCTTTCTGAATATCGACCCTCGAAGGTCGCGGGATGCCACATCCTGGACGGGTCGTCCCGGGTCCGGGAGCCGGACTCCGCCCCGACGCCGCGAACCCGACCGGGATCAATGCGGGCAATCACGGCGCTCGGACAGAACGTCGGGTGACTGACGCCATATTCGACGGGTGCTCTTTTCCGCCACGGTTAGGATGGCGCGGTCGCGCAGATGTGCGGATCAAGCGGGCATCTCGTCCCGCCGCTCCTGCCGCCCCCGCAGTCTGCCGAGGAGTCCCCGTGAGCCGCCGCCGCCCGCACCCCCGTCGCCGTCGAGGGACGCGAGGACGGCTGTCGCCGGCGCTCGTGGTGACGGCCGTGCTCGCCTCCCTGGTGGGTGCCGGGATCTTCCTGGTCCCGACGCTGCGCGCGGACGGGGAGGACGCCGCCGAGCTGACCGTCCGCTACCGCACCGCCCCCGCCGCACGGGCGGAGGTCGCGGCGCCGTGGCTCGAGGTGGTCAACACCTCGGACCGGAACGTGCGGCTCTCCGACGTGGTGCTGCGGTACCACTTCCGGGTCGACGACGGGGCCGAGGACCCGGCGAAGGGCGCGACGGGCGACACGACGGGCCACAGGGGGGACGGCGCGGGGTACGGCGCCAACTGCGTGCGGAGTTCGGTGGACTGTTCGCTGATCACCCGGCGCTTCGGGACGGCGGAAGGGGGACTGCGTCACCTGGAGGCCGGTTTCTCCCCCTCCGCCGGCACGCTGCGTCCCGGCGAGTCGAGCAAGGGCATCGGCCTGCAGCTGTACCGCCTGGACCACGGCGAGCTGGACCAGACGGACGACCCGTCGTACGACGCCGCCCTCACCCGGTACGCGCCCTCCCGCAAGGTGAGCGCGTACCTGCGCGGCAAGCTGGTCTGGGGCGACGAGCCCGGCCGTGTGCCCGCTCCCGCCCCGGACGGCTCGGCGGGCACGGCCGGCGATCCGCCGGACGGTGTCCTCTTCGACGACTTCCACTACACGGGTCCCGCCGACCCCGCCCTCGCGGCGGGCGGCTGGCAGGTCCGCACCGGCGCGGGCGGTCCCGGGATCAAGGGCACTTGGACCAGGTCGGGCATCGCCTTCCCCGCCGAGTCGCCGGGAACGGGCGACGGTGGGAGCGCCGGTCCGGTGTCCGACCAGGTGCTGCGGCTGCGTGCCGGGACGGACGGATCCGTGGACGGCACCCGCCAGGCGGAGATCCACACCGGCCCCAATTTCCGCACCGGCACCCTCGCCGCGCGCGTCCGCTTCAGCGACCGGCCCGCCGAGGGACACGACGGCGACCACATCAGCCAGGCCTTCTTCGCCATCTCGCCGAACCAGCGGTCGCGGGAGTACAGCGAACTCGACTACGAGTACCTGCCGAACGGCGGCTGGGGAGCACTCGGCCCGCGCCTGGACACCACGAGCTGGCGCGACGTCGACGCCGGCGACCGGGTGACCCGCGCGACCGTCGAGAAGCTGGGCGACGACTGGCACACCCTGATGATCACGGCCGTGGACGGGACGACGGAGTACTCGGTGGACGGCCGTGTCCTGTTCCGCACGGACGCCGCGTACTTCCCGCGCGAGGCGATGGGCGTGCACTTCAGCGCGTGGTTCGTCGACCTGCCGTTCCAGGACGCCGGGCGCGCCTGGGACATGGAGGTCGACTGGCTCTACCTCGCCGAGGACCGCGAGGTGTCCCTGAAGGACGTGCGCCGGCAGGTCCGGGACCTCTCCGGCGCGGGCAGCGGGTACGTCGACACCCTGGGCTGACATACGCGACGGCCGCGACGGCCGCGTC
The DNA here is from genome assembly GCF_003112515.1 of Streptomyces fragilis. Taxonomy (GTDB): domain Bacteria; phylum Actinomycetota; class Actinomycetes; order Streptomycetales; family Streptomycetaceae; genus Streptomyces; species Streptomyces fragilis. The sequence continues at coordinate 396,522 of NZ_BEVZ01000004.1, forward strand.
GGCCCTCAGGTGCGGTGAGGCCGGTACCGGGCCGCCGAGCGGTGGGTGACACCATCGGCTGCGGGCGTGCGGTGGCCGCGCGTCCGCGACGAGTACCTGCGAGAGGGGCCCGGCGTCGTGCCGCACGTGATCATCAAGCATTTCCCCAAGGACCTCGACGACGAGACCCGCGCACGGCTGGCGGCCCGGGTCTCGGAGGCGGTGCAGGAGGCGTTCGGGGTGCGGCAGGGGGCCGTGTCGATCGGGCTGGAGCCGGTCGGGCGCGACGACTGGGACACCGAGGTGTACCAGCCGGAGATCGCGGGGCGGCAGGACCGGCTCATCCAGTTCCCGGACTACGGGTAGGCGTTGCCGTCGATGAAGGCGATGCGCGGGCGTGCGGCCAGGTCCAGCCAGCTGAGCACCTGCTCCATGTCGGTGTCGACGAGGCTGATGTCCGCGTCTCCGGGGGGCACGTGGCCGTGGACGAGGGTGCTCCCGGGCCCGTCCGTGTCGACGACGATGCCGTAGAGAGGGGTCCTGTCCGTGAGGTCGAGCCCCTGGTAGCTGTTCCCGGTGACGCGCCGGTAGGTGAACGTCGTCCGGGCAGGGGCCGCGTCGTTGCCGAAGGCGGTGGTGATCCGGTAGGTGCCCTCGGGGACGTCGGCGTCGGACTCCCCCGCGTGTGTGGAGAACGCCTCGACCCAGACGCCGTCCGCGTCCTTGCTCCAGGCAGTCAGCTTGGGTCCGTTGCCGCGGTTCAGCTGGACGGTGAGCATCTGGGTGGAATCGCCGGGCCGGGCCTCGGCGGGGAACTGCTCGGCGGACGCCGTCGACTCCTCCGGACCCTCCGCTCCGGCGGAGTCCGACGAGTCGTCGGGACCGGGGCCGGAGCCGGAGCCCGATCCGTAGTCGTAGTCGTAGTCGTCGTCATCGTCGTAGTCGTTGTGCTGGCTCCCGCCGTGGCCGGAGGTGCCCGAGCAGGACGAGGAACCGCCGGAGCGGCCCTTGCGCGAGGTGGAGGCGCAACTGTCGCCGCAGGCGGCGGTGAGCAGCACCGTGGAGGCCAGGGCGCAGACCGTCAGGACCGCGCGCACGCGCAGCAGACGGTGGCGGCGGGCCGCCGGGGCGGGGCCGGCGTCCGCGGTGGGGACGGGTGAGGCGGACGGCAGGCGTTCGGATGACACGGTGAAGCCTTCTCGGTCGACGGCGCGCTGACCGACAGCGCACGGCTCACGGCGGACGGGCGGACCGGCGGTGAGGCGGTCGGCCCGTCGAGGGACCCTAGCGAAACGCGGTGGCCGTCGGGGGGCGAACGGTGCGAACGGGCGGACCGTCAGCTCGACGGCTCACTCTCGTCGCACGGCAGGAAGGCCTCGACGCAGCGGCGGTCGCGGCGCACCTGGAACGCCGTGGAGACGGCGATCAGCAGGAGTGCGGGGGCCACGGGAATCAGGTAGGGGGCCATCGGGGGTCTCCTTCCCTCGCGGGTGTGCGGAGGCGGGCAGGCTCGGTGGGGGTCGTGGTCGCCGTGCAGCGTGGCACGGGGCACCGACAACCGGTGCGGTCCACACGACGCGGGGGGGGGCTCGGACGAGGGCTCCGGTTCCGGACGCCGGCGCACTGCCGGGGTCCGGAACCGGAGTCGTCCGCCGTGCTCCCTCCCCCTCATCATGAACTGCGCCGCACATGAGGCGCATTGCCGGATTCCGGCAGCGTTGACTAGGGTCAGCCTTCCGGAGCAGCGTCAAGGACGCGTCAAGATTCGGGGGGTGGGGCCATGGCGTCCGGGGTGGAACCGGCGACGTTCCTGACGGGGTTCGACCGGATGCTCGAGGAGGTCGCGGCCACCGGGCGCCGTCTGAGCCGCGACGAACTGGAGTCACGGCGCGAGTTGGGCGAGCAGGCCGCCGAGGCGGGGCTGGGGCTGCGCAGGATGGTCAGCGCGCATCTGGCGGCGGCCCGGGAGGCCTGGCCGGCCTCGTCCAACGGGTGGCCGTCGGGCCGCAGTTCGGCGGACTGCGCACTGGCCGCGGTGCAGCAGGCGGTCGACTCGTTCGCCGAGGGGTACGAGCGGGCGCAGCGGCAGGCCGTCCGCCAGGAGGAGGCGGCGCGGCGGGAGTTCATCGACGACCTGCTGCTCGGCCGCAGCGACCTGGGCCGGCTGGCCGAGCGCGCCGAGCGGTTCGGGCTGCGGCTGGCGCGGGCCCACGCGGTGGCGGTGGCCGAGGGGCCGGACACGTACGAGGAGGGCGACGCGGTGCCGCGGCGGGTGGCACGGGCGGTGACCGCGCGGTTCGACAGCCGGCGCATCCTGGTCACCACCAAGGAGGGCCGGCTGCTGTGCGTCGCGCCGGGCGACGAGGAGGACGTCCTCAACTGGTTCGCCAAGCAGGCGTACGCGGCGACGGACGGCGGGCGGGTCGCGGTGGGGCGGTCCCACGCCGGCCCCGGGGGTGTCGTCCAGTCCTACGAGGAGGCGCTGAGCACCCTGGAGATGGCCGAGCGGCTGGGGTTCGACGGGCCGGTGCTGAAGGCGGCGGACCTGCTGGTCTACCCGGTGCTGGCCCGGGACCGGCAGGCGCTGGCCGACCTGGTGGTCAGCGCGCTGGGCCCGCTGCGGGGGGCGCGGGGCGGGGCGCAGCCGCTGCTGGAGACGCTCACGGCGTACTTCGACTCCGGGTGCGTGGCGGCCGAGGCGGCGCGGCGGCTGTCGCTGAGCGTGCGGGCGTTGACGTACCGCCTGGAGCGGATCCGGAAGCTGACGGGGGCGGACGCGGCGGACCCCGCGCAGCGGTACATGCTGCAGACCGCGGCGATCGGAGCCCGCCTCCTCAACTGGCCCGCCCAGGAACTCTGACCCGGGCGTCAGGCGGATCGCTTGCGGGAGGCCGTCTTCTTCGCGGGGGTCTTCTTCGCGGCCGCCTTCTTGCCGGTGCCGGAACTCGTGGACTTCTTGGAGGAGGCGGAGCCCGAACCCCCGGAGCCGGCGCGGGAGGAGGCCGTCTTCTTGGCGGTGGACTTCTTCGCCGCCGTGGAGGTGGACTTCTTGCCCGAGGTGTCCTTCGGCGTCGTGCGCGACCGGTTCATCTCGCGCACCTCCGCGCTCTCGCCGCGCGACTCCTGCGCCGCGCGGACGCTGTTCTCCAGCGCGGCCATCAGGTCGAGCACCTTGCCGCCGCCCGCGGGGGCCTCCGGCACGGCCGGCGCCTCCTGGCCGGACGCCTTCGCGGCGACCATCTCCTCCACCGCCTCGCGGTACTCGTCGTGCAGGTCGTCCATGTCGACCTCGCCGAGCGTGTCCATCAGCGCGTCCGCCAGGTCGAGCTCCTGGTCGCGGATCCTGACGTCGCTCTCCGGGGCCACGCCCTCCGGCCGGCGGATCTCGTCGGGCCACAGCAGGCCGTGCATGACGATCGCCTCCTCCACGACCCGCAGCATCCCCAGCCGCTCCCGCCCGCGCAGGGCGAACTTGGCGATGGCGACCTTGTGGCTGCGCTTGAGCGCCTCCCGCAGCAGCGTGTACGGCTTGGCGGCCTGCGCGCCGCCGGCCGCGAGGTAGTAGGCGGACTCCATCTGCATGGGGTCGATCCGCTCGGACGGCACGAAGGCGACGATCTCGATCGTCTTGGCGGTGGGGATGGGGAGCTGCTGGAGGTCCTCGTCGGTGATGGGGATCATCGAGCCGTCCGACTCCTCGTACGCCTTGCCGATCTCCGACTGGCTGACCTCCTTGTCCTCCAGCTCGCAGACCTTGCGGTAGCGGATCCGGCCGCCGTCCTCGGTGTGGATCTGCCGGAAGGAGACGTTGTGGTTCTCGGTCGCGTTCACCAGCTTGATCGGGATGCTGACCAGGCCGAAGGAGATGGCGCCGTTCCAGATCGATCGCACGTTCAGCACCCTTTCGCCGGAGTTGCACCGTTATGGCCATGATGCGTGGGATTCTCATCGTATGACGCCGATCACAGAGGTGGAGGGGCGAAGGATCCCGCTCTCCAACCTGGAGAAGGTGATCCATCCGGAGGACGGCTTCACCAAGGGGGAGCTGCTGCACTACTACGCGACGGCTGCGGGGGCGCTGCTGCCGCACCTGCGGGACCGGCCGGTGTCCTTCCTGCGGTATCCCGACGGACCGCACGGCCAGGTGTTCTTCTCCAAGAACGTGCCGCCCGGTACGCCCGAGTGGGTCACCACGGCGGACGTCCCGCGGTCGGACGGGCCGTCGCGGATGGTGATGGTGCAGGACCTCCCCTCGCTGATGTGGGCGGCGAACCTGGTGACCGAGTTCCACACCCACCAGTGGCTCGCCGGCGCCCCCGGGGAGGCGGACCGGCTGGTGTTCGACCTGGACCCGGGGCCGCCGGCCGGGCTCGAGGAGTGCTGCGAGGTGGCGCTGTGGCTGCGGGACCGGCTGGCCGGCGACGGGATCGAGGCGTACCCGAAGACCTCCGGGTCGAAGGGCCTGCACCTGCTGGCGGCGGTGCGGGGCGCGTCGTCCGAGCGGACCAGCGCGTACGCGAAGGCGCTGGCGGTCGAGGCGGAGGCGGCGATGCCGGGGCTGGTGCTGCACCGGATGACGCGGAGCCTGCGGCCGGGGAAGGTGTTCGTCGACTGGAGCCAGAACGCGGCGAAGAAGACGACGGCCACGCCGTACACGGTGCGGGCGCGGCCCACGGCGGCGGTGTCGGCGCCGGTGTCCTGGGAGGAGGTCGCCTCCGGCGCCCCGGAGCGCCTGACCCTGCGTGCCCCGGACGTCCTGGCCCGCCTGGCCCGTGACGGCGACCTCATGGCGGCCCTCCTGGACCCGGCCCGGTCCACCCCCCTGCCGGACTGATGCCGGACTGACCCACAGGTGCGCGGCGCGCACGTCGAAGGCTCCGGAACCGGACCGCTCCGCGGTGCCTCGTCCCCGTGCCTCACCGTCCGGACCGCTCGCGGCACCCGGACGGCGCTGCACGGCGCGCCGGGAGCACCCCGGCGTGCCTAGCGTGGCAGCACGTAACGGGTCCGACACACCGGAGGTCAGCATGGCCCTGCGCCGTTTCCTGTCCCGCGTCGCCATGGGCGCCGCCGCCACCGCCCTGCTCTGCGCCGGGGCCGCGCCCGCCGTCGCCGGGCAGAGCCACCCCAACCCGCCGGAGGAGCGGTTCTACCAGGGCGTCGTCACCGCCCGCGGCGGCCTCCAGCTGCACACCTCGCCCACCCGGGGCAGCGAGGTGATCGGCTTCGCCCCCCAGGGGGCGGTGGTCAGCATCTTCTGCAAGACGCCCGGCGAGACCGTCGACGGCAACCCGCTGTGGTACCTGCTCGCCGACGGAACCTGGGCCTGGGGACCCGCCCGGTACATCGACAACATCGGCCCCGCCCCCCGCTGGTGCGGCCCGACGCACTGACATAACGGGACATCACGGCCCACGCTTGCTACGTTCCGACCCATGACCACCCAGGCCACGCGGGACTGGAAGGCGGCCGGGCCCACGCCCGCCGTGGCGACACCCGTCAGCCGCCGGGGCGCGGAGCTCGCCCTGATCGTCCTCGCCGTGTTCCTCTCCGTGTACGGCTACTGCGCCGTCGGCCTGGCCCGCACCGGTCACGTCCCGCCCGACGCCGTCCGTCACGGCGCCGGGCTCGGGGCGCTGGCCCTGGCCGCGCACGTCGTGGTGCGGCTGCGGGCGCCCCTCGCGGACCCGCTGCCGCTGCCCGTCGCCGTGCTGCTGAACGGCCTGGGCCTGGTGCTGATCCACCGCCTGGACCTGGAGACCCCGGGCGAGCGGGCCGCGCCCGCGCAGCTGCTGTGGTCGACGCTGGGGGCCGGGCTGTTCATCACCGTGGTGTGGCTGCTGCGCGACCACCGGGCGCTGCGGCGGGCCACCCGGGCCTGCGGGATCGCCGCGACGGTGCTGCTGGTGCTGCCGGTGTTCTTCCCCGCGGTCAACGGCGCCCGGATCTGGATCCGGGTGGCCGGCTTCTCGCTGCAGCCCGCCGAGTTCGCCAAGGTGCTGCTGGTGGTGTTCTTCGCCGGGCACCTGGCCGCGCACCGGAAGGCGCTCGCCGGGGCCGGCCGCCGCGCCTGGGGACCCGTGGTGGCGATCTGGCTGCTGAGCATCGGCGTCCTCGTCCTGGAGCGGGACCTGGGCACCTCGCTGCTGTTCTTCGCCCTGTTCGTGATCCTCCTCTACGTCGCCACCGGCCGCCTCGGCTGGATCGCGCTGGGGCTGGTGCTGCTGTCGGCCGCCGCGACGGCCGTGGCGCGGATCGAGCCGCACGTGCGCGGGCGGGTGGCGGACTGGCTGGACCCGTTCGCCTCGGTGGAGGCGGGGCTGGGCGCCGGGCAGCTCGCCCAGTCGCTCTTCGCGTTCGCGGCGGGCGGGCTGTTCGGGGAGGGGCTGGGCCAGGGGCAGTCGGTGCTGATCGGCTTCGCCGCCAAGTCGGACTTCATCCTGGCCACCGCCGGTGAGGAGCTCGGCCTGGCCGGGCTGGGCGCCGTCATCGTGCTGTACGCGCTGCTGGTCGAACGCGGCTACCGGGCCGCCCTGTCGACGCCGGACCGGTTCGGACGGCTGCTGGCGGTGGGGCTGGCCTCGCTGATCGCCGTCCAGGTGTTCGTGATCGCGGGCGGGGTGACCGGGCTGATCCCGCTGACCGGGATGGCGATGCCGTTCCTCGCGCAGGGCGGGTCCTCGGTGGTCACCAACTGGGTGATCGTCGCCCTGCTGGTCCGGCTCGGCGACGCGGCGGCCCGGCACGAGGCGGGCGACCCGGACGCGGCGGACGACCCGGACGCAGCGGACGACCCGGACGAGGCAGGCGCCCCGGGCACGGTGGACGCCCCGGGCACGGCGGACGGCGCGAACGGCCCGGTCGCCGGCGCGGACCGGGCGGACGGCGCGAACGGCCCGGCGGACCCGGCCGCCGGGCGGGGCCGGACCCCCGTGCACGGCGTCGAGGCACCCCGCGGGGACGCGGGACACCTGGAAGGGCGGCCGTCGTGACCCGGACCGTGCGCCACGCCGGAGCGTTCTGCCTGCTGCTGCTCGCCGCGCTGCTGGTGAACGCGGCGCGGGTGCAACTGGTCGAGGGCGGGACGTACGAGCGCAACCCGGCCAACCGGCGGGCCGACATCGACCGCTACCACCACCCGCGCGGCGACATCCTGGTCGGCGACCGCCCGGTGACCGGCTCGGTCGACACCGGCGGGCGGCTGCGGCACGAACGCACCTACGCCGACGGCCCGTTGTACGCGCCCGTCACCGGCTTCGCCTCGCAGGCGTACGGCACCACCCTGCTGGAGCACGCCGAGGACGACGTCCTCACCGGCCGCCACCCCCTGCTCTCCGCGCTCCCCCTGCTGGGCGGCCCGGCCGGCACCGGCGGCGACGTGCTCACCACCGTGCAGCCCCAGGCGCAGCGGGCCGCGTTCGACGGGCTGGGCGGCCGGAAGGGCGCGGTGGTGGCGCTGGAGCCGGCCACCGGGCGCATCCTGGCGATGGTCTCCACCCCCTCCTACGACCCGGCCGACCTGTCCGGCAACGGCCCGTCCTCGGCGCGGGCCTGGCGCCGGCTGCTGGCGGACCCCGACCAGCCGATGCTGAACCGGGCGGTGCGGCAGACCTATCCCCCGGGCTCCACCTTCAAGGTGGTCACCGCGGCCGCCGCGCTGGAGGCCCGGGTGGTGCGCGACCTGGACCAGCGGGTGGGCGAGCCGGGCCCGTACCGGCTGCCGGGCACGGACACCGAGCTGGCCGACGAGCGGGCGGAATGCGGCGGCGCCACCCTGCGGCAGGCCTTCGAGTGGTCCTGCAACACGGTCTTCGCGCGGCTGGGCGTCCGGGTGGGCGCGGAGCGGATGGCCCGCACGGCACGGGCGTTCGGCTTCAACGACGACGGGCTGCGGATCCCGTTCGGGGTGGCCCCCTCCACCTTCGACCCGCACGTCGACCCGGCGCAGCTGGCGCTGTCGTCGATCGGGCAGTACAACACCCGCGCCACGCCGCTGCAGATGGCGCGGGTCGCGGCGGTGGTGGCCGGGGGCGGGATGACGCGGACCCCGTACCTGGTGGAGCGGACGACCACCGACCGGGGCACGACGATCGGCCGGGCCGGTCCGCGGGGGCTGCGGCAGGTGGTGCGGCCGGCGACGGCACGACTGCTGCGGGAGCTGATGACCGGGGTCGTCACCGACGGCACCGGGGGCCAGGCGGCGATCCCGGGCGCGGTGGTGGGCGGCAAGACGGGGACCGCGCAGCACGGGGTGGGGAACGCGGGGACGCCGTACGCGTGGTTCGTGTCCTGGGCGCGGGCGGAGCGGGAACTGGAGCCGCGGGTCGCGGTGGCGGTGGTCGTCGAGGACGCGGCGGCGGACCGGGGGGACATCACCGGGGGCGACGTCGCGGCGCCCGTGGCCCGCGCGGTGATGCGGGCGGCCCTCGCCGCGCCCTGACCCGAAGCCGGTCGCCGGCGGGGCGGGCCGAGGTGGGTCGGGCCGGGCGGGTCCGGCCGGGCGGGTCGGGCGGCGGGGCGCGGCGACATGGACATTCGGTGACTGGTGCCGCCCAGGGGATTGACGCGCTTGCTGACACGGAGTCTCATAAGGGTGTACCCGACGGTAACACTCGCACGACGAGGTGGAGAGCCATGACGACCGTGACGGACACCGGCACGCTCGCCGGACTGCGCGACGCGCTGGGTCTGCTCAAGGACCGCGAGCAGGTGGCCAAGCGGCTGCTCGACTCGTCCGCGAAGCACTCGTTCGACCCGGACAAGGAGCTGGACTGGGACGCGCCCTTCGAGGAGGGCAAGTGGTTCTGGCCCCCGGAGCTGGTGTCGCTGTACGGCACGCCGATGTGGAAGCGGATGAGCGAGGAGCAGCGCATCGAGCTCTCCAAGCACGAGGCCGCCGCGCTGTGCTCGCTCGGCATCTGGTTCGAGATCATCTTGATGCAGCTGCTCTGCCGGCACATCTACGACAAGAACCCGACCAGCAACCACGTCCGGTACGCCCTCACCGAGATCGAGGACGAGTGCCGGCACTCGAAGATGTTCGCCCGGTTCATCCAGCGGTCCGGCTGCCCGGAGTACCCGGTCAGCCCTCTCCACCAGAACCTCGGCCGGCTCTTCAAGACCGTCTCCACCACGCCGGGGTCCTTCACGGCCACCCTGCTGGGCGAGGAGATCCTCGACTGGATGCAGCGGCTGACCTTCCCGGACGAGCGGGTCCAGACCCTCACCCGCGGCGTCACCCGGATCCACGTCGTGGAGGAGGCCCGCCACGTCCGGTACGCCCGCGAGGAGCTGCGCCGCCAGATGGTGACCGCGCCGCGCTGGTCGCGTGAGTTCACCCGGGTCACCTCCGGCGAGTTCGCCCGGGTCTTCTCGGTCGCCTTCATCAACCCGGAGGTGTACACCAACGTCGGCCTCGACAAGCGGCAGGCGATGGAGGAGGTCAGGAACAGCGGCCACCGCCGGGACGTGATGCAGACCGGCGCGAAGAAGCTGACCGACTTCCTGGACGACATCGGCGTGCTGCGCGGCGTGGGCCGCAAGCTCTGGCAGTCCTCCGGCCTGCTGGCCTGAGCGCCGCCCGCCGCGGCACCGCCCCCGTCACAGGTCCGATGCTGCTCGCCCCACCCGCGACACTGGTGGGGTGAAGAGTGAAGAGACGCCCTTCGAGGGCGGCCCGCTGGACGGCAGGACGCTGCCCGTCCTGCTGGGCGCGACCGGGCAGCCGCCGAGGTACTACAAGGTCCCGGTACCCGGCCCGGACGGCGGGCGGCCCACGGTCCTGGTGTACCGGCGCGAGCCGCGTGGGCACGGCCGGCGACTGGGGCTGCCGGTCGGCTGGAAGTTCGTCTTCGTGCCCGACGCGACCGGCGACGAGGGCCGCCCCCGCTGGCCGTGGTCCCGCCGGCGGTCCCGCCCCACCGACGGGTGACGTCGTTGCGCCGCCCGCCGACCTCCGGCGCGCGGACCGCGGCGGGCGCGCCCATCCTGCCGGTGCGGAGCGGAAGGACCGCACCGCGCCGGAGGTGACGTCATGTCAGCACGCCCGTCGCGCGGGCGCGTTCCCCGCCTGCTGTGCGCCGCCGCGGTCGCGGCCGGCACCTTGACCCCCGCGGCCCCGGCCGTCGCCGAGGACGATCCGGCGCCGCCCTCCGCGGCGCGGCAGCGGCCGGTCGCCGTGCTCCTCGCCGATCTGCGCACCCTCCACCGGCAGGCCGGGCAGGCCGCCGAGCAGTACCAGGACGCCGGTGTCCTGCTGCGCGAACAGCGGGCCCGGGTGGACCGGCTGGACGCCGAACTCGCCCGCGCCCGGCTCTCCCTCGACGACAGCCGCGCGGCGGCCGGGGCGTTCGCGCGGGCGCAGTACCGGAACACCGCGGGCGCCCTCTCGCCCTACCTGCGGGTGCTGTTCGCCCGCGATCCGCAGACGGCGGTGGAGGAGGGCCGGCTGGTCGCCCGCGCCGCCGACGCGCACGCGCGCGCGGTGGGACGGCTCACCGGCGGCGAGCACCGGGTGCGCGACCTGGCCCGGCGGGCGCGCGCCGCGCTGGACCGGCAGCTGGTGCTGGCCGCGAAGAGGAAGCGTGCCGACCAGCGGGTCCGCGACAAGCTGGGCCGCATCGAGGAGCTGCTCGCCGCGCTGACGCCCGCCCAGTTGAAGGCGCTCTCCGCCTACGAGCGCCGCAAGGGCGGCGGCAGGAGCTGACGGCGCCGGGCAGGAACGCGCCCGCCGCCCGGCACGGGGCCGGGCGGCGGGGCGTCGAGGCGGGGAGGGTGCGTCAGCCACTGACGGAGGCCAGGTAGCCGCCCGCCTTCTCCGGGTCGAACCAGAAGTTCTCGAAGTCCGCCGGGTCGTTGAACCCGTTGGCGATCCGGTCGGCCACCGGCTGGAGCTGCCCGGCGGCGCCGATCAGGTTGAGGACGTGCTCCGGCGGCGGGGTCAGCATGGCGTTGGTCCACTTGGTGACGTGCTGGGCGGTCTCCCAGTAGCGGTCGAAGGTGGCCTGCATCCACTCCTCGTCGAACGGCTTGTCGCCGTGCTCGACGATGGACGCGAGGTAGGCCGCGGCGCACTTGGAGGCGGAGTTGGAACCCTGGCCGGTGATGGGGTCGTTGGCCACCACCACGTCGGCGACGCCGAGCACCGAGCCGCCGCCGGGCAGCCGGCCGATGGGGTTGCGCACCGTCGGGGCGTAGCGGCCGGACAGGGTGCCGCCCGCGTCGGTGAGCTCCACGTTGGTGGCCCGCGCGTACTCCCACGGCGTGAAGCGCTCCATCAGCTCCAGGGTGAGCGCCAGGTGCTCGGAGGGGTCCTTGACGCCCTGGAAGACGTCCAGCGGACCGCCCGGGACGCCCTCCCAGAAGAGGATGTCGGCGCGTCCGGAGAGGGTGTACGTCGGCATGATGAACAGCTCGCCGACGCCCGGCACCAGGTTGCAGCGGACCGCGTCGAACTCCGGGTGCTCCGGGCGCGGGCCCAGGCCGTGGACGTACGCCACGGCGAGCGCGCGCTGCGGCTGGGTGAACGGGGAACGGGAGGCGTCCCGCTGGAACATGGAGACGAGCTCGCCCTTGCCGGCCGAGACCAGCACCAGGTCGTAGGTGCGGGAGAAGTAGTCCAGGTCGGAGACGGCGGCGCCGTGGATGACCAGCTGGCCGCCGCGCTGGGCGAAGGTCTCCATCCAGCCGGCCATCTTGACCCGCTGGTCGACGGACTGGGCGTGGCCGTTCAGCTTGCCGACCCAGTCGACGACCCGCTGCGACTCGGGGCCGGCGACCGACACGCCCAGGCCCTCGATCCGGGGCGCCTGGGACTCCCAGAAGTTCAGCTGCAGGTCGCGCTCGTGCTGGAGGGCGGTGTGGAACATGCACTGCGTCGACATGACGCGGCCGGAGCGGATCTCGTCCGCCGTCCGGTTGGACATCAGGGTGACCTCGTACCCGTGCTGCTGCAGGCCGAGGGCGAGCTGGAGACCGGACTGGCCGGCTCCGACGACGAGTATCTTCCGCATGCGGGATGTCTCCTACTCGGGACGCTGGGGGACGCGCCCGGGTGCTCGGGTGTGACGGGCGGAACCTGTTCGGGCAGGGCCTGTTCGGGCAGGGCCTATTCGGGCAGGGCCTCGATGGCGTGACCGACGAGGGCCAGCAGGGTCTCGATCACCGCGATCCGGCTGCGCGCATCCATGATCATGACAGGCACGGCCGAGGGTATGGACAGCGCCTCCCGGACGTCCTCCGGTTCGAAGCGCTCGCTGCCGTCGAAGTGGTTGACGGCCACCACGTACGGCAGGCCGCAGCTCTCGAAGTAGTCGAGGGCGGGCCAGCAGTCCTTGAGACGGCGGGTGTCCGCCAGCACGACGGCGCCGACCGCGCCCCGGGCCAGGTCGTCCCACATGAACCAGAACCGCTGCTGGCCGGGGGTGCCGAACAGGTAGAGGACCAGGTCGTCGTCGAGGGTGATCCGGCCGAAGTCCATGGCCACGGTGGTCGTGGTCTTGCCGGGCGTGGCGGTGATGTCGTCGGTGTCGGCACTGGCCTGGGTCATCAAGGCCTCGGTCTCCAGAGGCTTGATCTCCGAGACGGTGCCGACCAGCGTGGTCTTGCCGACGCCGAAGCCGCCGGCCACCAGGATCTTGGTGGCCACCGGCGCCCGGTTGCGGTCGGTCTGCCACGGCCGGAGCACCTCCTCCTCGGCGTCGGAGACGACGGCGTCGGAGACACCCGCGTTCGCGGCGTCAGAGACGGCGAAGGCCATGGAGCACCCTTTCGAGCAGTGCGCGGTCGGGACGGCCGGTGGGGTGCCCGGTCCCGTACACGCGGATCTTTCCCTGGTCCGCGAGGTCGCTCAGCAGTACGCGGACGACGCCCAGCGGCATCCTGAGCAGCGCGGCGATCTCCGCCACCGTGCGCATGCGGCGGCAGAGCTCGACGATGGCCCGCATCTCCGGCATCACCCGGCTGACGAGCGAGCCGTTCGGCAGCTCCTTGCGCTCCGGGGGCGCGTCCAGCGCCGCCACGAAGGTCTCCACCAGCAGCACGTGGCCGAAGCGGGTCCGGCCGCCGGTCAGCGAGTAGGGCCGCACCCGGGCGGGTTTGCGGTCCCCGCCGCGCACCGGAAGCTTCGAGGCGCTCATCGTCCGCTCCTCACGTCGCCGCTCTTGCGTTCCATCGAGTCACGGAGCTCGTCGCGCAGTTCGGGGGTCAGCACGTGTCCGGCACGGCCCACGAAGAGCGCCATGTGGTACGCGATCACGCTCATGTCGCAGTCCGGCGCGGCGTGCGCGCCGAGCAGGGACCCGTCGCTGATCGCCGTGACGAAGAGGCTGCCCTCCTCCATGGCGATCATGGTCTGGCGGACGCCGCCGAACTCCAGCAGCTTGGCGGCGCCGACGGTCAGGCTGCCGATGCCGGACACCACGGTGGCCAGGTCGGCGGCCGAGCCGCGCGGGCCGGTGGGGGCGTCCTTCTTCTCCTTCGGGGCGTGGTCGGCCGGGTCCGAGGAGAGCAGGAGCAGTCCGTCGGAGGAGACGACCGCCACCGACTGGAGTCCGGGCACCTCCTCGACGAGGTTGGTCAACAGCCAGTGCAGGTTGCGAGCCTCACTGCTCAGTCCGACGGTGCTGGGCGCGGTCAACTGCTTGCCTCCTCGACGGTTCCCCCCATGGCCTGCTCGGATGCGTTCCCCTGACGAGGGCCCGGCGCGCCGGTGGCGTCGCCTCGTCCCTCCCCCTGCGGCCCGGGCGCCCCCTGTGCACCCGGTCCGCCCTTCGTCCCCGCCAGCTCCGCCTCGACGTCGCGGCGGCCGGCCACGGATCCCGTGTGGAACCCGCCCAGCCTGCGCCGCAGCGCGTCGGCGTCCACCGAGCCGATGCGCGTGCGCGGAGCGGGGGCGGACACCACCTTGGGCGTGCGCTTGGGCAGGCCCTTGTCGGTCACCGTCTCGGCCTCGGCCTCGTCGGCGACGCGCTCGTGCCGCTCGGGGCCGATGGCGTACGGGTCGCCCGTCCCGGGCCCGGCCTCCGCCTCGGCGGCGCCGGTGCTCCCGTCGCCCGCGCCGGCGGCGATGCGCTCGGCGTCCTCGCCGGACATCTGCGCGGGCAGCCGGAAGCTCGACGTCTCCTCGGCCACGGCCTCGTGCCGGTCCCCACCGGCCCGGGCCGCGTCGGCCACCTCGTCGTCCACGCCGGCGGCGGGCGGCGCGGTGCCCTCGGTGTCCCCCGCGGGCGCGTCGGCGCCACCGGTGCCGTCACCGGCGGTCTGCCCCGTGTCGGCGGCGGGCGTCGGCGGGAGGGTGGCTCCCGCCGGGGTGGCCGTGCCCGAGGTGGTGGTCGTGGGCCCGGCCACGGAGGCGCGGGCCGCCTCGGCGGCCTCGGCGGCGTCGATGGCCCTCTCGGCCGCCGCGATCGCCGGGTCCACCGCCTGCTCGACGACGGGCGCCGTCACGCCGGGAGCGGCGCCGTCGCCCGAGACGGTCCCGGCCTGCGGCCGGGGGGCGGGGGCGGGCCCCGCCTCCACCGCCGCCGCGGCGAGCCGGTCCTCCCCCGCGGCGGCCGGCTCCGCGCCGCCCGGCAGGGCGGCCTTCGCCTCGGTACGGCCGCGCAGCACGTTGGAGTTGGCCTCCGCGTCGGCCCCCGGCAGCGAGGTTGGAGCCCCCTGCCGGCCGACCGGCGCGGTGGTGACCGGCGCGGCGGCCGGGGCCGCGGCCAGCAGCGACGTGGGCAGCACCGCGACCGCGGTGACCCCGCCCTGCTTCTGCTCCCGCAGCCGCACCCGCACCCCGTGCCGGTGCGCGAGGCGGGCCACCACGTAGAGGCCGAGCCCCAGGCCGCCCTCGCCGTCCGGGACGTGCGGCTGATCGGGGTCGAAGTCGGCCAGGCGGCTGTTGAGGCGCTCCAGGCGCTCCTCGGTGACGCCGATGCCCTCGTCCTGCACGGAGAGCATCACCTCACCGCTCTCCAGCAGCCACCCGGAGACCTCCACCGGCAGCTCCGGCGGCGAGAAGGCGGTGGCGTTCTCCAGCAGCTCGGCCAGCAGGTGGCTCAGGTCGTCGGCCGCGAAGCCCGCGAGGTGCGCGGCCGGCGGCAGCGCACCGATCCGCACCCGCTCGTACCGCTCGATCTCACTGACCGCGGCCCGCACCACGTCGACCAGCGGAACCGGTCCGGCGTGCTGCTGCCCGTGCTCGACGCCCGCCAGCACCAGCAGGTTCTCGCTGTGGCGGCGCATCACGGTGGCGAAGTGGTCCACCTTGAAGAGCGTGGACAGCCCCTCGGGGTCCTCCTCGCGGGCCTCCAGGCCCTCGATCACGGTGAGCTGACGCTCGACCAGCCCGAGGATGCGCAGCGCCAGGCTCACGTAGGGGCCGTCGGCCGAGTTCTGCGACCGGTCCAGCTCCTCCTGCGCGGACTTCAGCTCGGCGCGCAGCTCCTCGCGCGCGTCGGCCATCCGCTGCCGCTCGCCGATCAGGTGCTTGCGGTCGGCCTCCAGCGTGCTGATCCGCTCCTGGAGGGCCAGCGCGTGACCGTGCAGGGTGTTCACCGAGCGCACGACCTGGGCGAACTCGTCCTTGCGGCCGGTGAACCGGATGGGCTCCTCGTCCTCCGGCTTCTCCGCGAGACGCGCCGAACCCAGCCGCAGCACGGCCAGCGGCCTGGTCAGCGAGCGGGCCAGCCCGGTGGCGATGCCGACCGCGAGCAGCAGCAGCGCCACCAGCGCGGCGATGCGGATCTCCAGCTCGGTGACGTCGTCGGCGCGCAGCTCCTCCAGGGCCTTCACGCGGCTCGCGTAGAGGGAGGACTCGGCGCCGCGCATCAGGTCGAGGCGGGCGGACAGCGCGGCGGAGAGCTTCTTCGGGTCGGTGGCCAGTTCCTTGTCGTTCAGCACCGGGCGGTCGGTGAGGTTCCGCAGGTACTTGCCCGCCGTCTCGGACTCGCGGCCGGTGACGGTGGCGTCGAAGGCGTCCGCGGCCTCCTCGGGGGCGTTGGCGCGGAACTCGGCCAGCGCGGCGTCGGAGCGGACCCGCGCCTGCTGGGCGGCCGAGGTCAGCGCGTCGCGCCGGGAGGCGTCGGCCGGGGTGGACACCCGGGTGGTCGAGGTGGTGCCGGTGACCGGGTCGTAGACCGGGGTGGAGGTGCTCGGGACCGCCAGCGCGGCCAGCAGCAGACCGCGGGCGGCCGCCGCCTGCTGGACGGCGGTGTCCAGGTCGGCCAGCGCGTGGGCGCCGGCCCCGGCGCGCGGCGGCATCCGGTCGGCCAGGTCGCCGGCCAGACGGTGCAGTTCCGCGATGGCCTTGGAGTAGGCCTCGTGCGCTTCGAGAGCGGTGCTCTTGCCGGAGAGCGCCGCTCGCCGGGCGCTCGCGATCTCGTCGAGGTCGGCCCGGAGCGCGGCCGGGAGGTCCGTGTCCTCGCGCAGATCCTCTATCTCCCGGTCCACACGGACGCCGCGCTGCTCGGAGGGCGCCCGCGACTCGGGGCGTCCCGCCGCGATGTACGGGGTGACCTCGTCCCGTTCGTCGGCCAGGGCGTGGGCGAGGGTCAGCGCGTCCTGGGTCTGCTCGGTGAGCGTGACCAGGTCCTTGCTCTCGTCCAGCCGCCCCGCGGCGGAGAGGAGGGAGGGGGTTCCGGCTCCCGCGACGGCGGCGGCCACCACGGCCACCGCGACGATGAGCCGGTTGCGTACATGCGTGGGCCGGCCCCGGCCCACCTCGCCGCCGGCCGGGGCGGACGCGCCCGGGGTGCCGGTGGTGGTGGGCGAGTTCTCCGTGCCCTCGCGGGAGGCCTTCTTCTTGCCCGTACGCCGAGGCCGCGTCTTCTGCACCGGTGCTCGCATTCCTGACTCGTGTACCCAAGGCCCGGGTGACCTGCCGTCAACTGGGGCGACACTCACCCGGTACGGTTCCGGTTTTCGGTGTCCGACCCTCCCAGTGCCGGTGGGCGGTGACCGGTCATCAACCGCCCCGCCACCCGAAGGAGTGAACATCGGAGGGTAGTTGAGGGGCAAGTTCCGCCCTCCCACCCGCAGGGTCGTCCGCACGGGCGTCCGGAGCCCCAGGTGGACGACCGTCACGGACTTTGGCAGGATTCGCCGCCACGCCTTCACAATCGCACCTGATTCCCCATCAACCGGGCATCGACGGGGAGTTCCCCCGGGTGACGGTGGAGGTGCGGGCGCTCCCGCCCTTCCGGGGGCCGCGCCCGCGGCGTGCGGGTGCAGACTGGCCGGATGCGCACCGAACTCGCCTCCGAGCCCTCCGAACTCGGCTTTCCCAACGAGGACTTCGTCTCCGTCGGACTACCCGCTTCCGGCCTCGGGGGCGTGGTGGTGGTGCTCGACGGGGTCACTCCTCCACGCGGCGAAACCGGGTGTGTGCACTCCGTACCGTGGTTCACCGCCCGGCTCGGCGGGGCGCTGACCGAACTGTCCCTTTCCCGGCGGGATCTCACCCTGACGGAGGTGCTGGCCTCGGCCGTCGCGCGTACGGCCGCCGCCCACGCGGACCGCTGTGACCTTTCTCACCCGCGCACGCCGCAGGCCACGGTGGCCCTGGCGCGATGGGACGCGGAGACGCTGGAACACCTGGTGCTCGCCGACTCGGTACTGCTGGTGGAGCGGACGGGGGGAGACGGTGCGGGCCCTGGGGTGACCGCCCTCACCGACGACCGGCTCGCGCGGATCCCCCGGGAGCGGCTGCGGTCGGCGGCGGTCGTCGACGCGACGCTGCGGAACAAGGAGGGCGGCTTCTGGACCGCGGCGGCGGACCCCTCGGTCGCGGAACGGGCCGTCACCGGTTCGGCGCCGCGGGAGGGGGTGCGGTCCGTGACCGCCCTCACCGACGGGGCGACGCGGTGGGTGGAGGTCTTCGGCCGCGGGGGGTGGGCCGACGTCGTCCCGCTGGTCCGCGACCGCGGGGCGGCGGCGCTGATCGCGGAGGTCCGCGAGCTGGAGCGGGCGGACGCGGAGGCGCGGCGCCGGCTCGGCCCCTCCAAGACCCACGACGACGCCACGGTCGCCCACGTCACCTTCTGACCCCCACGTCCACGGGACGCGACCGCACGCCCACGGCACCCCGTCCTGGTCCCCGCGGCACGCGGCACGGTCCTCGCGGCACGCGGCACGGTCCCCGCAGCGCGAAGCACGGTCCTCGCGGCGCGAGGCACGGTCCCCGCGGCACGGTCCTCCCGGCACGGTCCTCCCGGCACGCGGGCGCGGCCCCCGCGGCACGCGGCACGGTCCCCGCAGCGCGAAGCACGGTCCTCGCGGCGCGAGGCACGGTCCCCGCGGCACGGTCCTCCCGGCACGCGGGCGCGGCCCCCGCGGCACGCGGCACGGTCCTCGCGGCGCGAGGCACGGTCCCCGCGGCGCGAGGCACGGTCCCCGCGGCACGGTCCTCCCGGCACGCGGGCGCGGCGCCGGGCGATCCGGCCCCCGCCCGCTGCGGGCAATCGTGCCGCTCGGCGACGGGGATACCCCTGCTCGAGCGAAGCCGAGAGCTAGGGGGAGGGTGGACGCAGGCGACGCGTACGCACGCGACCTCCCGCCCGCAAGGGTTGGGCACGGTCCTCCGCCCGGCACGCGACGCGACCGCAACGCGACCCCGCGTCCACGCGGGTCAGCCCCGTCCCGCCGCACTCCGCGCCGTACCGCCCCCGGCGCCCCCGCGTTGCAGCCGCCCCCCGCCGGGGCGAGCATGGCGAAAGGTAGCCCCGCCGCCGGAAGGACCCCGCGTGCGCAGACGCAGAGCCGCCGCCGCCGTGACCGCGGCCGCCGCCCTCACCGCCCCCCTGCTCCTCGCGGCCTCCCCCGCGGCGGACCGGGAGGACCCCGGGGGCGCCAAGGACCCCGCGGCCGCCGCCGACGCCCTCGCCGCCCGCCTCGTGCGCCACGCCGACGCACAGGACGCGTACCGCCACCTCGCCGCCTTCCAGCGCATCGCCGACGCCCACGGCGGCAACCGCGCCGCCGGCACCCCCGGCGGCGACGCCACCGCCGCGTACCTGCGCAAGGCCCTCCAGCGGGCCGGCTACCGCGTCACCACCGTCCCGTTCGCGTTCACCTACGCCGAGGCCCTCGCCGAGAAGCTCGGCGTCACCGTCCCCGGAACATCGCCACGCGACATCGACGTGGCGCTGATGACGTACACCGTCTCCACCCCCGAGGGCGGCCTCACCGCTCCCCTCGCCGCGCTGCCCGCCGGGAGCGCCGAGGGCGACGGGACGCCGGACGGCACCCCCGGCTGCGAGCCGTCCGACTACGCGACGCGCGACGTCAAGGGCAAGGCCGTGCTGATCCCCCGCGGCGCCTGTTCGTTCGCCGCCAAGCAGAAGGCCGCCGCCACCGCCGGCGCCGTCGCCGCGCTGATCGTGAACAACGCGGACGGCCCGCTGCGCGGCACGCTCGGCGACCCCTCCGCCGCCGCGATCCCCACCGGTGGCGTCACCCGCGAGGACGGCAAGGCCCTCGCCGCCGCGGCCGCGAAGGCGGGGACCACCGTCACCCTCGACCTGCGGGAGCGCCGCGAGAAGCGCACCGCCCACAACGTGATCGCCGAGACCCGCGGCGGAGATCCCTCCCGCACGGTGATGGCCGGCGCCCACCTGGACTCCGTCGTCGAGGGCCCCGGCGTCAACGACAACGGCTCCGGCTCCGCGGGCCTCCTGGAGGTCGCCCTCGAACTCGCGCGGGCCGAGCGCCACCCGGCCGACCGGGTGCGCTTCGCCTGGTGGGACGCCGAGGAGTTCGGGCTGCTCGGCTCCACGGACTACGTTTCCGCGTTGTCCGCCGCGGAGCGCGAGAGCATCCGGCTGTACCTGAACTTCGACATGATCGCCTCCCCCAACGCCGCCCAGTTCGTCTACGACGGCGACGACTCGGACCGCAAGGGCGAGGGCCCGGGGCCCGCCGGCTCCGCCCAGCTGGAGCGGGGGATCACCGCCTACCTCGACAGCCGCGGTCTGCGCCACCTCGGTACCGACTTCGACGGCCGGTCGGACTACGGCCCGTTCATCGAGGCGGGCATCCCCGCCGGGGGGACGTTCACCGGCGCGGAGGGCGTCAAGACCGAGGAGATGGCCGCCCTCTTCGGCGGCACGGCGGGCAAGCCGTTCGACCCGTGCTACCACCAGGCCTGCGACGACCTGGACAACCTCTCCATGAAGGCGTTCGACGTCAACATCGACGTCATCGCCCACGCCGTCGGCTCCTACGCGCACGACCTGTCGCCCCTGTCCGCCCCCGTCCCGGCGGCCGCCCAGGCCCCCGCCGCCACCACGGCGACCGCCGGCCGCCCCGCCGAGGGCCCCCGCCCGGGGCACGCGGGCATCACCCGCTGACACCCCGGGCGTCACCCGCCGGCCCCGACGTCAGCCCAGCGCCAGCGCCTGGACCCGGTCGTACGCCCCGTTGAACCGGTCGTGGTCGCCGACGATCGGCCCGGTCGAGGTGTACTGCCACATCGTGTAGTACGACCATCCGGCCGGCAGTGTCCCCACCGCGGTGGCGTACCGGGCGATCCAGAGCGGATTGGTGGCGCCGAAGCCGCTGTAGTTGCCGGTGCACTCGGTCCACCAGCTCGTGGCCGTGTAGATCACCGCGTCCCGCCCGGTGCGCGCCCTGTAGGTGTTCACGAAGTCCCGGATCCAGGCCACCATCTGGCTCTGCGTCTTGCCGTAGCAGGAGGCCCCGTAGGGGTTCCACTCGATGTCCAGCACGCCCGGCAGGGTCCTGCCGTCGCGGGACCAGCCGCCCCCGTTGTCGACGAACCAGTTGGCCTGGGTGGCGCCCGTGGTGGTGTCCGGGGTGGCGAAGTGGTACGTCCCGCGGATCATCCCCACGTTGTACGAGCCGTTGTACTGCTGCGTGAAGTAGGTGTTCTTGTAGTACGTACCCTCGGTGGCCTTGACGTAGGCCCACCTGACGCCGCTGTTCCACAGCGCGCCCCAGTCCACGTTGCCCTGGTGGCCGGAGACGTCGACGCCCTCGGTCTGGACGGCGTCCGCCCGGCCGCCGGAGGGGTCGCCCTGCTGCCCGTCGTGGGAGAGGACGCCCATGCCCAGATGGGCGGTACCGCGGGCCGGGTACGTGGTTCTGACGTCTCCGACGTCTCTGCCGCCGTCTCCGTCGCCGGCGGCGTGGACGGGGGTGACGGTGAGCGCGGCGAAAGCCGCGAGAAGCACGCCGGCGAGAACGGCGCGCGCGGGTCTGAGCACGGACATGCGAACCTCCGGTGGGGGGAACGGGAGACTGCCGCTTGGCGCGGACATGTCAGTGATGTCATGGACGAAGCTACGCCCGTAGACGTCCCCCGGAAAGACCGCCCGCGCCCACCTCTCGCCCGTGGATCAGCCGTTCGCCGATATCCGGCCACCACCCTTGGCAGGATGGGCGCCATGTCCACCACGTACACCCCCGTACCGGACGGGGAGAACGAGACCCCTGACGAGACCCCGGTCGTCGTGGACCGCCGCACCGGCCCCCACGGCGAGGTGGTGCTGCGACGTCACGGGGCGTTGCTGCAGATCATCGCGAACGGCTGCTTCCTGATGGACACCTCGGACGGACGCTCCGAGCGGCTCCTGGTCGACGCGGCCGCCCGCAGGCTCGACGAGACCAGAACACGCGCGTCGCGCCGCCTGCTGATCGGCGGGCTGGGTGTCGGATTTTCGCTCGCACACGCCGTCACGGACGCCCGCTGGGACCGGATCACCGTGATCGAACGGGAGCCGGCGGTGATCGACTGGCACCGCCGCGGGCCGCTGCGGCACCTCACCGCGGACGCCCTCGCGGACCCGCGGACGGAGATCGTCGAGGCGGATCTGATTCGTTATCTGGATGTGACTTCCCACACCTGGGACGCGCTGTGCCTCGACATCGACAACGGCCCCGGATGGACCGTCGACGAGGGCAACGACAGCCTCTACTCAGCGGCCGGACTCGCAAGCTGCGCACGGGTTTTGCGGCCCGACGGAGTGCTGGCGGTGTGGTCCGCCCAACCCTCCCCGGAATTCGAAGGTACCTTGCGGAATGCCGGGTTCCGGCAGGTGCGTACCGATGAGGTCCCGGTTGCCCGGGGAGTTCCGGACGCGGTGCACCTGGCTCTGCGGCCCGGGATGGCTCTTGCCGGGTGAATCCGCATACGCTGCCCCCTGGCGCCGATCATCGGCGCCAGGACCGCAGGCATGGGAATCACCCCACGGATTCCGGAAAGCACACCAGGGGCGGGCGATGGAGCAGACACACACCTCGCACAGCGGAAGCACGGCGACCCAGGGCGCTCAGCGCAGAATCCTGGTGGTCGAGGACGACCCGACGATCGTCGACGCCATCGCGGCCCGGCTGCGCGCCGAGGGGTTCCTGGTGCAAACGGCGGGCGACGGACCGGCCGCCGTGGACACCGCGGAGGCCTGGCAGCCCGACCTCCTGATCCTCGACGTCATGCTGCCCGGCTTCGACGGCCTCGAGGTCTGCCGCCGCGTGCAGGCCCAGCGCCCGGTGCCGGTGCTGATGCTCACCGCGCGCGACGACGAGACCGACATGCTGGTGGGCCTCGGCGTCGGCGCCGACGACTACATGACCAAGCCGTTCTCCATGCGGGAACTGGCGGCGCGCGTCCACGTGCTGCTGCGCCGCATGGAGCGCGCCGCACTGGCCGCCGCCACTCCGCGCTCGGGCGTGCTGCGCCTGGGCGAACTGGAGATCGACCACGCCCAGCGCCGGGTGCGGGTCCGCTCCGAGGACGTCCACCTGACGCCCACCGAGTTCGACCTGCTGGTCTGCCTGGCCAACACCCCGCGCGCGGTGCTCTCCCGGGAGCAGCTGCTCGCCGAGGTGTGGGACTGGGCCGACGCGTCCGGCACCCGGACCGTCGACAGCCACATCAAGGCCCTGCGCCGGAAGATCGGCGCCGAGCGCATCCGCACGGTGCACGGCGTGGGCTACGCCCTGGAGACGCCGGCGCCATGACCAGCGACCCGGTGGCCGGGCGACCGACGAGCCGGCGCAGACCGTACGGGCCGTCCTGCCCCCGGCGGGCGGCCATGCGGCCGTTCTCGATCAAGACCAAGCTGTGCGTCCTGGTCGTGGCCTCGGTGCTGATCACCACCGGCTTCCTGCTGATAGCGCTGCGGACGGCCACCGAGTTCCGTTTCGTCATGGTCTTCTCCATGATCGCGACGCTGCTGATCACCCAGTTCGTGGCGCAGTCGCTGACCGCGCCGCTGGACGCCATGACCGGCGTCGCCCGGGCCATCGCCCACGGCGACTACGGCCGCCGGGTGCCCGAGAGCCGGCGTGACGAGCTCGGCGACCTGTCCCGGGCCATCAACCGGATGGCCGACGAGCTGGCCGCCCAGGACCGCCACCGCAAGGAGCTTGTGGCGAACGTCTCGCACGAGCTGCGCACTCCGATCGCCGGCCTGCGGGCCGTGCTGGAGAACGTGGTGGACGGCGTCTGCGAGGCGGACCCGGAGACCATGCGGACCGCGCTGCGGCAGACCGAGCGGCTGGGGCGCCTCGTGGACACCCTCCTCGACCTCTCCCGGCTGGACAACGGCGTGGTGCCGCTGAGGGCCCGCACCTTCGAGGTCTGGCCGTACCTCTCCGGGATCATCAAGGAGGCCGGGATGGTCGCCGCGGCCCGTCCGGGCCTCGCCTCCGGATCCGGCACCCACACCCGCAGCGACGTCCACCTGCGCCTGGACGTGCAGCCCACGCACCTGAGCGCGCACGCCGACCCCGAGCGCCTGCACCAGGTGCTGGCCAACCTCATCGACAACGCGATGAAGCACAGCCCGCCCCGGGGCCGGGTGACCGTGCGGGCCCGCCCGGGCCCGTATCCGGGCTCGCTGACGCTGGAGGTCCAGGACGAGGGTCCGGGCATCCCGCGCACCGAGTGGCACCGCGTCTTCGAACGCTTCAACCGGGGCTCGGCCGCCCCTTCGCACGGCCCCGGCAGCGACGGCGGCACCGGACTGGGCCTGGCGATCGCCCGCTGGGCCGTGG
Source organism: Streptomyces fragilis (assembly GCF_003112515.1). GTDB lineage: Bacteria > Actinomycetota > Actinomycetes > Streptomycetales > Streptomycetaceae > Streptomyces > Streptomyces fragilis. Next base: position 420,498 of record NZ_BEVZ01000004.1, read on the forward strand.
AACTGCACGGCGGACGCATCAGGGTGGCCGAATCCGAGCGCGGCTGCCGCATGCTCGTCACCCTTCCGGGAAACATCCCGGAAGAGGGTTGACGTAAAGTTCGGACCAAGACCCCTTCAAGATCCATCGACGTTCGCGCCGGTGGGGGCGTGTGAGCACGCAGAAGGGGGGAACGGGCTCGTGGCGGAGGCCGTGCGCGGCTGCCGCCGTCGCACCCGTACACACCTGTTTCATAGGGGAACCCCGGTTGTTTCCCGCCATTTCCGCCGCCGAAACACGCTCGCGGATGTGATGTGCGTGACGATGACCGGGCCCGGCCTGACCATCCCTGCCGGGGAGGCGTAGCCTTTGTTCCCGCTGTCCATAACCTTGTGAAGCGGAAGAGGGCGGTTGCCGCCGTGTCGCCACAGTCCCCCAGTAACTCGAGTGTCTCGACCGACGCAGGTTCGGCGGGTAAGAACCCCGCGGCCGCGTTCGGTGCCAACGAGTGGCTCGTCGACGAGATCTATCAGCAGTACCTCCAGGACCCGAATTCGGTCGACCGCGCCTGGTGGGACTTCTTCGCCGACTACAAGCCGGGCTCCTCCGCCCAGCAGTCCGCCGCGCCGGCCCCGGCCGCCCCGGCCCAGCCCGCAGCCCCGGCCCCGGCCGCCGCTCCGGCGCAGGCCGCCGCTCCCGCCGCCCCGCAGCAGGCCGCCGCTCCGGCCGCCCCCGCGAAGCCCGCTCCCGCCCCGGCGAAGCCCGCCGCCGCCCCGGCTCCGGCCGCGCCCGCGGCGAAGGCCCCCGCCAAGGCGAAGGCCGAGCCCGCCACCGAGGCGAAGACGGGACCCGAGTACGTCACGCTCCGTGGCCCCGGCGCCGCCGTCGCGAAGAACATGAACGCCTCCCTGGAGCTGCCGACCGCCACGTCGGTCCGCGCGGTCCCGGTGAAGCTGCTGTTCGACAACCGCATCGTCATCAACAACCACCTCAAGCGCGCCCGCGGCGGGAAGATCTCCTTCACGCACCTCATCGGGTACGCGATGGTGCAGGCCGTCAAGGCCATGCCGTCGATGAACTACTCCTTCGCGGAGAAGGACGGCAAGCCGACGCTGGTCAAGCCCGAGCACGTCAACCTGGGCCTGGCCATCGACCTGGTGAAGCCCAACGGCGACCGCCAGCTCGTCGTCGCGGCCATCAAGAAGGCCGAGACCCTGAACTTCTTCGAGTTCTGGCAGGCCTACGAGGACATCGTCCGTCGCGCCCGCGACAACAAGCTGACGATGGACGACTTCACCGGCGTGACGGTCTCCCTCACCAACCCCGGCGGCATCGGCACCGTGCACTCCGTGCCGCGCCTGATGCCCGGCCAGTCGGTGATCATGGGCGTCGGCGCCATGGAGTACCCCGCCGAGTTCCAGGGCACCTCCCAGGACACCCTGAACAAGCTGGGCATCTCCAAGGTGATGACCCTCACCTCGACCTACGACCACCGGGTCATCCAGGGCGCCGCCTCCGGCGAGTTCCTGCGGATCGTGTCGAACCTGCTGCTCGGCGAGAACGGCTTCTACGACGAGATCTTCGAGGCGCTGCGGATCCCCTACGAGCCGGTCCGCTGGCTCAAGGACATCGACGCCTCGCACGACGACGACGTCACCAAGGCCGCCCGCGTCTTCGAGCTGATCCACTCCTACCGGGTCCGCGGCCACGTCATGGCCGACACCGACCCGCTGGAGTACCAGCAGCGCAAGCACCCCGACCTGGACATCACCGAGCACGGCCTCACCCTGTGGGACCTGGAGCGCGAGTTCGCCGTCGGCGGCTTCGCCGGCAAGTCGATGATGAAGCTGCGCGACATCCTCGGCGTGCTCCGCGACTCGTACTGCCGCACCACCGGCATCGAGTACATGCACATCCAGGACCCGAAGCAGCGCAAGTGGCTCCAGGACCGCATCGAGCGCCCGCACTCCAAGCCGGAGCGCGAGGAGCAGCTGCGGATCCTGCGCCGCCTGAACGCCGCCGAGGCCTTCGAGACGTTCCTGCAGACCAAGTACGTCGGCCAAAAGCGCTTCTCGCTGGAGGGCGGCGAGTCCGTCATCCCGCTGCTCGACGCGGTGATCGACTCGGCCGCCGAGTCCCGCCTGGACGAGGTCGTCATCGGCATGGCCCACCGCGGCCGCCTGAACGTCCTCGCCAACATCGTCGGCAAGTCCTACGCGCAGATCTTCCGCGAGTTCGAGGGCAACCTCGACCCGAAGTCGATGCACGGCTCCGGCGACGTGAAGTACCACCTGGGCGCCGAGGGCACCTTCACCGGCCTGGACGGCGAGCAGATCGCCGTCTCGCTGGTGGCCAACCCCTCGCACCTGGAGGCGGTGGACCCGGTCCTGGAGGGCGTCTCCCGCGCCAAGCAGGACATCATCAACAAGGGCGGCACGGACTTCACCGTCCTGCCGATCGCCATCCACGGCGACGCGGCCTTCGCGGGCCAGGGCGTGGTGGCCGAGACCCTGAACATGTCGCAGCTGCGCGGCTACCGCACCGGCGGCACGGTCCACATCGTCATCAACAACCAGGTCGGCTTCACCGCGGCCCCCGAGTCCTCGCGTTCCTCCATGTACGCGACGGATGTGGCCCGCATGATCGAGGCCCCGATCTTCCACGTCAACGGCGACGACCCCGAGGCCGTCGTCCGCGTCGGCCGGCTCGCCTTCGAGTTCCGCCAGGCGTTCAACAAGGACGTGGTCATCGACCTCATCTGCTACCGCCGCCGCGGTCACAACGAGTCGGACAACCCGGCCTTCACCCAGCCGCTGATGTACGACCTGATCGACAAGAAGCGCTCGGTGCGCAAGCTCTACACCGAGTCCCTCATCGGTCGCGGCGACATCACCCTGGAAGAGGCCGAGCAGGCGCTGCAGGACTACCAGGGCCAGCTGGAGAAGGTCTTCACGGAGGTCCGCGAGGCCACCGCGCAGCCCGTCCCCGCCGAGGGCTACGACCCGCAGGCCGGCTTCCCGGTCCCGGTGACCACCGCGATCACCAGCGAGGTCGTCAAGCGGATCGCCGAGTCGCAGGTCAACATCCCCGACCACATCACCGTGCACCCGCGTCTGCTGCCGCAGCTGCAGCGCCGTGCGGCGATGGTCGAGGACGGCACCATCGACTGGGGCATGGGCGAGACCCTCGCGGTCGGCTCGCTGCTCCTCGAGGGCGTCCCGGTCCGCCTGGCGGGCCAGGACTCGCAGCGCGGCACCTTCGGCCAGCGTCACGCGGTCATCATCGACCGCGAGACCGGCGAGGAGTTCACGCCGCTGCTGTACCTGTCGGACGAGCAGGCCCGCCTGAACGTCTACAACTCCCTGCTGTCCGAGTACGCGGCGATGGGCTTCGAGTACGGCTACTCGCTGGCCCGCCCCGAGGCCCTGGTCATGTGGGAGGCCCAGTTCGGCGACTTCGTCAACGGCGCGCAGACGGTCGTGGACGAGTTCATCTCCTCCGCCGAGCAGAAGTGGGGCCAGACCTCCGGCGTCACCCTGCTCCTGCCGCACGGCTACGAGGGCCAGGGCCCGGACCACTCGTCCGCCCGCCCGGAGCGCTTCCTGCAGCTGTGCGCGCAGAACAACATGACGGTCGCCATGCCGACCTCGCCGGCGAACTACTTCCACCTCCTGCGGTGGCAGGTGCACAACCCGCACCACAAGCCGCTGGTGGTCTTCACCCCGAAGTCGATGCTGCGCCTGAAGGCCGCCGCGTCGAAGGCGGAGGAGTTCACCACGGGCGGCTTCCGTCCGGTCATCGGCGACGAGTCGGTCGACCCGGGCGCGGTCCGCAAGGTCGTCTTCTGCGCCGGCAAGGTCTACTACGACCTCGACGCCGAGCGGAAGAAGCGCGGCGACACGGAGACGGCGATCATCCGTCTGGAGCGGCTGTACCCGCTGCCGGGCGAGGAGATCCAGGCCGAGCTCGCCAAGTACCCGAACGCCGAGAAGTACCTCTGGGTGCAGGAGGAGCCGGCGAACCAGGGCGCCTGGCCGTTCATCGCGCTGAACCTGATCGACCACCTCGACCTGAAGGTCGGCGCGGACGTCCCCGCCGCCGAGCGCCTGCGCCGCATCTCGCGTCCGCACGGCTCCTCGCCTGCGGTCGGCTCCGCCAAGCGTCACCAGGCCGAGCAGGAGCAGCTGGTCCGTGAGGTCTTCGAGGCGTAGGTCCTCCCAGCCCTCCAGGTGAGGCCCGGACCGGGGTTCCCGGTCCGGGCCTTACCCTTTCTTCCGTAGGCCGTCCCATCGCGCAGGAGACACCACCCCATGTACTTCACCGACCGCGGCATCGAGGAGCTGGAGAAGCGACGCGGCGAGGAGGAGGTCACCTTCGAGTGGCTCGCCGAGCAGCTCCGCACCTTCGTGGACCTCAACCCGGACTTCGAGGTTCCGGTCGAGCGCCTCGCCACCTGGCTCGCCCGCCTCGACGACGAGGACGACGAGTAGTCCTCCCTCCCGCCGCCCGCGCGGCGCGTGGCCGGACCGCGTCGGCGCGGGCTTGCACCGCAACGGCGTAGGGCCTCACGTCCTCGCGGGACGGCTCGCTCCGCGCGACGTGAACCCCTGCGAGGTCCCTGGCGGCTCGGCCGGCGCCGCGGGCCGTCGGTAGGGTCGGCCGGTATGACCGTCGCTCGCTCCCTCGCCCTGTTCGCCGTCGCCGCCCTCTTCGAGATCGGCGGGGCCTGGCTGGTCTGGCAGGGCATCCGCGAGCACAAGGGCTGGATCTGGATCGGCGCCGGCGTCATCGCGCTGGGCCTGTACGGCGTCGTGGCCACCTTCCAGTCCGACGACGACTTCGGACGCGTCCTCGCGGCCTACGGCGGCATCTTCGTGGCGGGGTCGATCGCCTGGGGCATGGTCGCCGACGGCTACCGCCCCGACCGGTACGACGTCATCGGCGCCCTGATCTGCCTCGCCGGGATGGCCGTGATCATGTACGCGCCCCGCAGCCACTGATCCACCCCCTCTTCACCGTGCCCGCGTCGCACAAGGCCGCGGGCCGGCCCTGTGCTGCGCGCTGCCGGGCAGCCGCCCGCTCACCGTGACCTCCCGCCGGGCGCGCCGGGGGCGCGTTTCCGCTCACCCGTTCGTGCACCCCGTGCGCCTTGACTTCCCCGAGCCGCGATATATCGTGAGTAACGGAAGACGCGATACACCGCGTCCTGTCGAGGAGGTCCGCATGCCCGAGTGGTCCGTGGCCGAGCCGCTCAAGCTCACGTTCGACGAGCCCGTCACGTCCCTGCACATCCGTCTGGTCAACGGCGCCGTGAACGTGGTCGGCACGGAGGAGCCCGGTGCCCGCCTGGAGGTGTCGGAGCTGGAGGGCGAGCCGCTGGACGTCTCCCTCGAGGACGGCACGCTGACGGTGTCCTACCGGGACCTCTTCTGGAAGGACTTCCACCGGCTGCTGCACCGCAGTTCCTGGCGTCGCCGCGCCGTGGTGTCCCTGGCGGTCCCGGCCGGCACGGCCGTACAGATCGGCACCGTCGGCGCGGCCACCGTGGTGTCGGGCATCAAGGCCCGTACCGAGGTCCAGGGCGTCAACGGGGACACGACCCTCGTGGGCCTCGCGGGCCCGGTCACCGCGGCGACGGTCAACGGCGCCGTCGAGGCGCAGGCGCTGACGGGTGACCTGCGCTTCAGTTCCGTCGGCGGCGACCTCACCGTCGTGGAGGGCTCCAGCCCTTCCGTCCGGGCCGAGTCAGTGACCGGCTCGGTGATGATCGACCTGGGCCGCACCGGCCCCGCCGACCTCAAGCTGTCGAACGTCTCGGGCGAGATCGCCGTCCGCCTCCCGGAGCCCACCGACGCGGAGGTGCACGCGGACACCGCCGCCGGTTCCATCTCTAACGCCTTCGAGGACCTGCGCGTGGGCGGCAGGCCCGGCACACGCCGGGTGACCGGCCGTCTCGGCGCGGGCAGGGGCCGGATCCGGGCCACCACCGTCTCCGGTTCGATCGCCCTGCTCCGGCGGCCCGCCGCGGCGGACCCCGAGGCTCCCGAGGCCCCCGACAACAGCTCGAGTGACGCTCCCACCGGGAAGGTGCTCTGACATGCCCCCCGTCTTCGCCCACGGCCGTCTGCGCCTCTACCTCCTCAAGCTCCTCGACGAGGCGCCCCGGCACGGCTACGAGGTGATCCGCCTCCTCGAGGAGCGCTTCCAGGGCCTCTACGCCCCCTCGGCCGGGACGGTCTACCCGCGCCTGGCCAAGCTGGAGGCGGAGGGCCTGGTCACCCACACCACGGAAGGCGGGCGCAAGGTCTACTCGATCACCGACGCCGGCCGCCGGGAGCTCGCCGACCGCAGCGCCGAGCTGGCCGACCTGGAGGTGGAGATCCTGGAGTCGGTCGCCGAACTCGCCGCCGAGATCCGCACGGACGTGAGCAACGCGGCCGGTGACCTGCGCCGTGAGATGCGCGCCGCCGCGGGCCGCACGAGCCAGGGTGCGGGTCCTCGGGGAGCGCGGGGCGGCGGCGCCCCGAAGGGCGGCCCGTTCGGCCCGTTCACCGAGGGCGGCGGCTTCGGCGACAAGGACGCCTGGCAGGCGGCCAAGGAGGAGATGCGCCGGGCCCGGCAGGAGTGGAAGGAACAGGCCCGCCGGGCGAAGGACGAGAGCCGCCGCGCCCGCGAGGAGGCCGACCGGGCCCGCCGGCAGGCGCGGGAGGCGCAGCAGGAGGTGGAGCGGATCGCCCGCAGGGTCCAGGAGCAGGTGCACGACCACTTCGCCCGCGGCGACTGGCCCACCGGTCTGCGCGAGGGGCTGTCCGAGCTCACCAAGGAGTTCGGCCAGTTCGGTCAGTTCGGCCCGTTCGGCAGGAACGGCGCCTTCGGCAGGCCCGCGCCCACGGAGGAGGACGCGGCCCCCGCCGCCGGGGACTCCGCCACGGAGCCCGCGACCGCCGCCGGAGACTCCGCCACGTCCGCACCCGCCGCCGGGGACTTCGTCACGAAGCCCGCGCCCGCCCCCGTTCCCGACGCCGCCCCGGGTCCCGTCTTCACCCCGGTGGCCGACGGGCTGGAGGTCGGCTACGAGCCCCGGTGGGCCCACGAGAGCGGCACGGGTGACCCGTCCCGTGACCTGGAGCGCCTGCTGGACCGCTTCCGGGACGACGTCCGCGACGCCGCCCGCGACCGGGGGGTCACCTCGGAGCAGGTCTCCGAGGCCCGCGCCCACCTGGCCACCGCCGCCGCCCGCATCGCCGCGATACTCCACGCCCCGCGGCCCTGACCCCGGTGCCCGTCCGGGCGGGTGCCTGACTCCGGCGTCCGTCCGGGCGGGCGCCCGCCGCCTCGGCGCCTCGTGGCGGCCGGTCAGGGACGGGCGGCCGGAAGGGGGCGGGGGGTCGGTGCCGGGCGGCCGGCCCCGCACCCCCGGATCCCCGCACCGGCCCCTCCCTTCAGCTCGCGGCGGCCTCTCCCCCGCCCCACAGCACCCGTTCCAGCGCCTCCGGAGTCACCCCGTGCTCGGCGAGGACGCCGGAGGCGATGCCCGGGCCGCCGGCGAGGGCCAGCAGCAGGTGCTCGTCGCCGATGTACCGCTCGCGGTGGGCGAGGGCCCCGCGCAGGGACTGCTCCAGGATGTTCCTGGCCCCCCGGGTGAACGGCCGGTGCCCGCGCAGCTTGCGGCGGCCTGCGAGGCCCTTGCGGCGGCCGAGCGCTCCCGCGCCGTGGGTGGCCTCCACCCGGGAGACGATCTCGTCCAGGTCGATGCCAAGCCCCGACAGCGCCTCCACGTCGGCGCCGGTGAGCCCGCCGCGACGGCGCGCCGCGGCGAGCGACTCGACGACGGCCTCCCGCCGCTCCGCCAGCCCCAGCGCCGCCAGCCCGAAGGAGCCCCGGCTTCCGCTGCGGTCGAGCAGGGCGAGCAGCAGGTGCCCCTCGTCCACCCGTTCGTCCCCGGCCCGCTCGGCGTGCTCGACGGCGCCGGTGACTACGTCCCGGGCGTCCTTGGTGAACCGTTCGAACATCACTGCCTCCCGTACTTCTTGTGCACGGCCTGCCTGCTCACACCGAGCTCGGCGGCGATCTCCTGCCACGACCAGCCCTGGTTGCGCGCGTTGCGCACCTGGACGGCCTCCAGTTGCTCCAGCAGCTTCCGCAGTGCGGTGACCGCACGCAGTCCCACACGGGGATCGCGGTCCCCGGCCCGCTCGGCGAGGTCCGTTGCTTCCGTCATGTCGTCAACCATGGTTGACAGACCACCTCGTTGTCAACCCTGATTGACAAACGCTGAGTGACAAGCCGACGCCTGCGGGGACAGAAAACCTCCGCCGCCCGGTCGGGGACCGGGCGGCGGAGGTCGAGGGTGAGCGCGTGAGGGGCGCGGGCGTCAGCCCGCGGTGAGCACGATCTTGCCGAACAGCTCGCCGGAGGCCATCCGCTCGAAGCCCTCGCGGGCACGGTCCAGCGGCAGCACCTCGTCGATGACGGGCCGCACGCCGGTGGTGGCGCAGAAGGAGAGCAGGTCCTCCAGCTCGTCCTTGGTGCCCATGGTGGAGCCGACCACCTTGAGCTCCAGGAAGAAGATCCGGGTCAGTTCGGCCCGGGAGGGCGCGTCACCGCTGGTGGCGCCGGAGATGACCAGGGTGCCACCGGGCCGCAGCGACTTCACCGAGTGGGACCAGGTCGCGGCGCCGACGGTCTCGATGACGGCGTCGACCCGCTGCGGCAGCCGGGCCCCGCTCTCGACCGCCTCGACGGCCCCGAGTTCCAGGGCCCGCTTGCGCTTGGCCTCGTCGCGGCTGGTGGCGAACACCTTGAGCCCGGCGGCCTTGCCGAGCACGATCGCGGCGGTCGCGACGCCGCCGCCGGCGCCCTGGACGAGCACCGAGTCGCCCGGGCGGACGCCGGCGTTGGTGAAGAGCATCCGGTAGGCGGTCAGCCACGCGGTGGGGAGGCAGGCGGCCTCCTCGAAGGACAGTTCCTTGGGCTTGGGCAGGACGTTCCAGGTGGGCACGGAGACCTGCTCGGCGAAGGTGCCCTGGTACCGCTCGGTGAGGATGGAGCGCGGCTCCCGGGGGCCGACGCCGTGGCCGGTCTGCCCGATCACGGAGTGCAGGACGACCTCGTTGCCGTCCTCGTCGACGCCCGCGGCGTCGCAGCCGAGGATCATCGGCAGCTTGTCCTCGGCGAGGCCGACGCCCTTGAGGGACCACAGGTCGTGGTGGTTGAGCGAGGCGGCCTTCACGTTGACGGTGGTCCAGCCGGGGCGCGCCTCGGGCGCGGGGCGCTCCCCCAACTCGAGTCCGTTCAGCGGCTGGTCACGGTCGATACGTGCGGCGTAGGCAGCGAACATGACCTCGACCCTAGGTCGCCCGCGGGCCCCGGGGAACCATCCGGCACTGTGACGTGGCCGTCACGCCCCGCGTGAGGCCGCCCACCGTCCCGGCCCCGCACGCCGCGGCCCCCGGCGCCGTGAGGGGCGCCGGGGGCCGCGGGGGTACCCGCACGGGTGACGTCCGGGTCAGACCCGGGCGACGCCCTCGGCCCGCGCGGCCGCCGCCACGGCCGCGGTGACGGCGGGGGCGACCCGCTCGTCGAAGGGCGAGGGGATCACGTAGTCCGCCGCCAGGTCGTCGCCGACCACCGCGGCCAGCGCCTCCGCGGCGGCCAGCTTCATGCCCTCGGTGATCCGGGAGGCCCGCACCTGGAGGGCGCCCGCGAAGATGCCGGGGAAGGCCAGCACGTTGTTGATCTGGTTGGGGAAGTCGGACCGCCCGGTCGCCACCACGGCCGCGTACTTGTGGGCAATCTCGGGGTGCACCTCGGGGGTGGGGTTGGCCATCGCGAAGACGAAGGCGTTGTCGGCCATGGAGGCCACCGCCGGCTCGGGCACGGTTCCGCCGGAGACGCCGATGAAGACGTCGGCGCCCGCCAGCGCCTCCTCCAGGGAGCCGCTGATGCCGGCCTTGTTGGTCATCGCGGCGATCTCCGCCTTGACCGGGGTGAGGTCGCCGCGGTCGCTGGAGACGACGCCCTTGCGGTCGGCGACCGCCACGTCCCCGATGCCCGCCTCGAGCAGCATCTTCGCGATGGCGATGCCCGCGGCGCCCGAGCCGGAGATCACCGCGCGCAGCTGGCCGAGCGTCCGGCCGGTCAGCCGCGCCGCGTTGCGCATCGCTGCCAGGGTGACGATGGCGGTGCCGTGCTGGTCGTCGTGGAAGACGGGGATGTCGAGGCGCTCGCGCAGCCGGTCCTCGATCTCGAAGCAGCGGGGCGCCGAGATGTCCTCCAGGTTGATGCCGCCGAAGGACGGGGCCAGCCGGGCGACGGTCTCGACGATCTCGTCGACGCCGGTGCAGTCGAGGGCGATCGGCACGGCGTCGACGCCGCCGAACTGCTTGAACAGGATGGCCTTGCCCTCCATCACGGGGAGGGAGGCCTCGGGCCCGATGTCGCCGAGGCCCAGGACGGCGGTGCCGTCGGTGACCACCGCGACCACCGAGGACTTCCAGGTGTAGTCGTGGACCAGCTCGGGCTGCTCGGCGATGGCGCTGCACACCCGGGCGACGCCCGGCGTGTAGGCGAGGGACAGGTCGTCCTTGTCCCGGACCGGCACGGTGGCCTGCACGGCCATCTTGCCGCCCCGGTGCAGGGCGAACGCCGGGTCGATGGAGTCGAGGCCGTCCTGGCCCTCGATGGTGTGGTCGCTGCGAGGATTGACGATCTCCGCTGACACGTGTCGTACCCCTTAAGGCTTTTTGGTTGAGGGTGACCGCTCCTTGTGAGGAGCGGGCGGGCACCGCGCACGACCATGGAGGGATGCCATGACCGGCCGCGCGCGACGGGCGCGCCGCACACGCGCCCCGAGCCCCCGATGTGGGGTGTAAAGAACTTTCTTACCCGACGACGATCCCGGGGACGAGTCCATACCGGGAACCTCACACGTCAGTGACATGACTCATGCCCGGAAAGATGGACAAGTCGCCCCACTCCGCCCCCGGTCACCCGAACCGCTTCCGCGACTCGTCCGCATCCCGAGACGGACGGGAGATCTTTCGGCCCGTTCCGGATATGACCGGAGAAGTGCCGCCCATCTCCTGCCCGTTCTTGGGCTTTCGGGCGTGTCCGTTATGCGATTTTGACCTGGGCGCGCACCTGAACGGGTGAGTCCGAATGGCAAGATGCGGTCATTACCCCGCGCGACACCCAAAGCCGTGTGTTCGCGGCGGTGGCTCGCACTCCATCCACCCGCCGGAGGATCCCACCATGACCGCACGCTCCCCCCGTCGTCCGTCCGTCGCGCTGCGCCCCACTGCGATCGGTGCGCTCGCGGTCGCCGGCGCGCTGCTGCTCACCGCCTGCGGCGACCAGACCAACGAGGCCGATGCCAAGAAGTCCAAGGACTCCGGCTCCTCCGCGGCCGCCGCCCCGCTGGCCGATCTGCTGCCCGAGGACGTCAAGGCGAAGGGCGTCGTCAAGGTCGGATCCGACATCGCCTACGCCCCGGTCGAGTTCAAGGACGACTCCGGCAAGACCGCGGGAATCGACCCCGACCTCGCCGACGCCCTCGGCAAGCAGCTGGGTGTGAAGTTCGAGTTCGAGACCGGCACCTTCGACACCCTCCTCACCGGTCTGCGCTCCGGCCGCTACGACATAGCGATGTCGGCGATGACGGACACCAAGGATCGCCAGGAGGGCGTGGACTCCGACACCGGCAAGAAGGTCGGCGAGGGCGTCGACTTCGTCGACTACTTCACCGCCGGTGTCTCGATCTACACGAAGAAGGGCGACGACAAGGGCATCAAGACCTGGGCCGACCTGTGTGGCAAGAAGCTGGTCGTCCAGCGCGGCACGGTTTCCGAGGACCTCGCCAAGGCCGAGTCGAAGAAGTGCGGCAAGGGCAAGAAGATCACCCTTGAGGCCTTCGACAACGACCAGCAGGCCCAGACCCGTCTGCGCGCCGGCGGCGCCGACGCGGGTTCCTCCGACTTCCCGGTCGCCGCGTACGCGGTGAAGACCTCGGGCGGCGGCAACGACTTCCAGCTGGTCGGCGAGCAGGTCGAGGCGGCGCCGTACGGCATCGCCGTCGCCAAGGACGACGCCAAGCTGCGCGACGCCATCAAGGCGGCCCTGGACGCGGTCATCAAGAGCGGCGAGTACCAGAAGATTCTGGACAAGTGGGGCGCATCCGAGGGTGCTGTCACGGAAGCCGTGATCAACGGCGGCAAGTGACCGCTCCAGCGGCCGTAGGCCACGCGAAAGGCAAGTCCCGTGACTGATGACATCGACAAGACGGCAGGTCCGGCCCCCGCTCCCGCGGCGGGGCCGGAGGCCATCAGGGCCATCCCGGTCCGGCACTACGGGCGGTACGTCTCCGCCCTCGTGGCGATCGGGCTCCTCGGCTCGATCGTCTGGGCGTTCTCCCAGGGCAGGATCAACTGGGGTGCGATCCCGGACTACTTCTTCGACGACCGCGTGCTCGAGGGCGTCGGCAAGACGCTCCTGCTGACCGTGCTGTCCATGCTGATCGGCATCGTCGGCGGCGTGCTGCTCGCCGTAATGCGGCTGTCGAAGAACCCGGTGACCAGGGCCGTCTCCTGGTTCTACATCTGGTTCTTCCGTGGGACCCCGGTCCTCGTGCAGCTGGTGGTCTGGTTCAACCTCGGCCTGGTCTTCGAGTACATCGTGCTCGGCCCGCTGTACAAGGACGAGTGGTCGGACTTCATGACCCCGCTCCTTACGGTGCTGCTGGGTCTGGGTCTCAACGAGGCCGCCTACATGGCCGAGATCTGCCGTGCCGGTCTGATGTCGGTCGACGAGGGCCAGACGGAGGCGGCGCACGCGCTGGGGATGAGCCACTCGAAGACCCTGCGCCGGATCGTGATTCCGCAGGCCATGCGGGTGATCGTGCCGCCCACCGGCAACGAGGTCATCAACATGCTGAAGACCACGTCGCTGGTCTCGGTGGTGCAGTACGCCGAGTTGTGGCGCATCACTCAGGACATCGGCCAGGTCTCGGGCGCGCCTGTGGAGATGTACTTCCTCGCGGCCGCCTGGTACCTGGTGATGACCTCGATCCTCAGCGTCGGTCAGTACTACATCGAGCGGCACTACGCGCAGGGTTCCAGCCGGCAGCTTCCGCCCACCCCGTGGCAGTCGTTCAGGAGCACGGTCCTGTCCGTGTCCAGCCGGAAGGGAGCGCAGGCATGACCGAGACGGTTCCCATGGTCAGGGCCGAGAACGTCCACAAGTCGTACGGCCACATCGAGGTCCTCAAGGGCATCGATCTGGAAGTCAGCAAGGGTGAGGTGTTCTGCCTCATCGGTCCCTCCGGCTCGGGCAAGTCGACCTTCCTGCGGTGCATCAACCACCTGGAGAAGGTCAACGCCGGCCGGCTGTACGTCGACGGCGAGCTGGTCGGGTACCGGCAGAAGGGCGACAAGCTCTACGAGCTCAAGGACAGCGAGGTCGCCCGCCAGCGCCGGGACATCGGCATGGTCTTCCAGCGCTTCAACCTCTTCCCGCACATGACCGCGGCGGAGAACGTGATGGAGGCGCCGATCCAGGTCAAGGGCGTCAGCAAGGCGGCCGCCCGTGAGCGGGCGCACCACCTGCTGGAGCGGGTGGGCCTGGGCGACAAGGCCAGGAACTACCCCGCGCAGCTCTCCGGCGGCCAGCAGCAGCGTGTGGCGATCGCCCGCGCGCTGGCCATGGACCCCAAGCTGATGCTCTTCGACGAGCCGACCTCGGCGCTCGACCCCGAGCTGGTCGGCGACGTCCTGGACGTCATGCGGGACCTGGCGGAGAGCGGGATGACGATGGTGGTCGTCACCCACGAGATGGGCTTCGCCCGCGAGGTGGGCGACAACCTGGTCTTCATGGACGGCGGCGTGGTCGTGGAGTCCGGCGACCCGCGCGAGGTGCTGACCAACCCGCGGCACGAGCGGACGCAGTCCTTCCTGTCGAAGGTGCTGTGACGCCGCCCGGCACGGGCGCCTGCGTCGGTTGAGGACGCCCGGAGGGGCGGTGCGGGGGAACCCGCACCGCCCCTTCGCTTTTCCGTCCCGCGAGGTAATACCTTGTACTCGCGATCGGCCATTACCGCCGGACGCGCGAGACCACAGAGCCCCGCGTAAGGACGACAAGTGGAACTGGCCTATTACTCGGATTACGCCGTCCGTCTGGTCAACAGCGAGGAGCCGGCCCGGGGCAAGGACGAGCTGACGTCGGTGGACGCCGTCCGGGACCTGTTCGGCGGCAACCGCAGCGCGGCCAGGCGGGCCACCGACGCCGACGTCACCCGCCTGAGGTCGGTGCGCGGCCGGCTGCGGTCGGTCTTCGAGGCGGCCGCCTCGGGCGACGAGACGCTCGCGGTCGACCTGCTGAACTCGCTGCTCCTGGAGTTCCCGGTGAGCCCGCAGATCTCCGGCCACGACCACCGCGACGAGGACGGCCGCCCGCTCTGGCACCTGCACCTGGCCGACCATCCGTCCAACGCGACGGCCGGTTACGCGGCCATCGCCGCCATGGGGCTGGCCTTCCACCTCACCGAGTACGGGGTGAACCGGCTGGGCCTGTGCGAGGCGGCGCCGTGCCGCAACGCCTTCCTGGACACCTCCACCAACCGCTCCCGCCGCTACTGCTCCGACCGCTGCGCCACCCGGGCCAACGTGGCCGCCTACCGGGCCCGCAAGCGCCTGGAGGCGGCCTCGCCGGGCCGGGCGCCGAGCACCGGCCGCACCGAGGAGAGCGCCCAGCCCAGCAGCGCGGGCACCGACCGCTGACCGGCCGGGCGCGGACGCACCCGCAGCAGCACCCGGGCCAGCACCAGGTCCGGCGGGACGACGCCGTAGTCGGTGCTGTCCCCGCCCGCGAAGGCGTTGTCCCCGAGCACCCACCAGCCGCCGTCGCGGCGCTCCGCGGCCCGCTTCACCACCAGCAGGTCCTGCTGGAACGGGTGGCGCAGCACCACCACGTCCCCGGGCCGCACCCGAGCCCCGTAGCGCACCACCAGGCGGTCGCCGTGGCGCAGCGTGGGCACCATCGACGGCCCGGTGACCTCGGCCAGGCCGAAGGGCAGCAGGGGCCCGTCCTGCCCGCCTTCCCTCGGCGGCTGTTCCGTCATGCCCGTTCCTCCTAGTCCGACTCCTCCGGGAGTCCCGGTCCCGCCCCGTACTTTTGCCGTACGCCCCAGGGGGCACCCGCGATTTCCCGGGGCCCACGGAGTAATGTCCCACCTGAGAAGACGATCACGAGGAAGGATTGCTGCATGCTTTCCCGCCTGTTTGCCCGTAGCGTCAAGGTCAGCGCCCACTGCGACCTGCCCTGCGGTGTGTACGACCCGGCCCAGGCCCGCATCGAGGCCGAGTCGGTCAAGGCCACGCAGGAGAAGATGCAGGCCAACGACGACCCGCACTTCCAGACGCGCGCCACCATCATCAAGGAGCAGCGCGCCGAGATTGCCAAGCACCACGTCTCGGTGCTCTGGAGCGACTACTTCAAGGCTCCGCACTTCGAGAAGTACCCGCAGCTGCACCAGCTGGTCAACGACGCGCTGAAGGCCCTCTCGGCCGCCAAGGCGTCGACCGACCCGGCGACCGGCCAGAAGGCTCTGGACCTGATCGCCGAGATCGACAAGATTTTCTGGGAGACCAAGAAGGCTTGATCTGCCTATAGGTAGCCTGACCTGCACGTTCGCGGGTCGCGCCACCTAGCTTGTCCGCACCCGGTCCGCAGTCCGCCGAGAACGGCGTCCATGACGGCCCGGGTGCGGCTTTCTTCCCCCGGCCAAAGGTGCGCGGAGATCTGCGACCTGCTGACGGCCGACGCCCGTCCGAGGACCGTCCCCACCTGCTTGACATCTGCCGGTGAGCGGCGTCGACGCCGCTCACCGCCAGTGGAAGCTTCGTGGCGTGCGCGCCACGGTGACCGGGCTGGGAAGGCCGGCGAGGGCGCCGGGCGCGATGTCGAGGCCGAGTCGGAACAGGTCCCTGCGGTCCTGACGGAACCGCTGGATGAACTTTCCGTCGCCGCAGCCGGCAACGACGTACGACTGGTCGTCTCGATCCGCGCTGCGATAGAGGCTGATCGCCGTCTCCGTGCTGACGACGGCCCGCTGGCCGTGCCCCTGCTCACCTGCGGACAGGAGGGGCATTCCGGCACACGCGAACTGTTTGGCCGCGGGGCGGTCGAGGAATTTCAGTACCTCGTCCCGACCCGAGATCACCTCGCGCGACCATTCGTCATTCGACTACGACGACAGCGAGAACAGATCGAAGGATCACCGCCGCGACCTCCGACAGCTGGGGCTGAGGGAGCGGTCGGGCCCCGGAAAGTGCGCCTGGCCGCCTTCGGTCGGGCCGATAGGGGCGCCCCAGCGCCCCACACCGCCGGCCGTCAGGGAAGCGCCTCATTAGCGCCAGTCGGTTGGCCATGGCGAAAGCCAGTGAGTGCACGAGCGAGGTGACGATGTGATGGGCACCGCTGGTCTGGGTGCTGACGACCAACACGATGCGTTTGGGCGGGATGGCGGGATGTGCCGAGCCAGACGTCCTCAGCGCGGGTGGAGGGCATTGGAGGAAACTGTGCTTGGCGAGGAGGTTGGCACACGCCTCGGCTGACTGTGCCTGCGGCGACGAGTGCGACGTGTTGGAGGCGGGAGTTGATCTCGCGGAGTTGGGCGGTGCGGTCAGTCAATGGGAGGGCACGCTCATGAGGGGGTGCGGTGATCAGGCGGCCGAGTACGAGCGGAAGAAATGGCGAGGGCCGGAGGGCAGGGGTACCCGCACCTCGACGACCTCTCCGTACGCGACGCGCTGGCGACACCATCCGCTCGTGCATAAAGGACACCACCGCTATCGCGACGCCGCAGCCCTCCGGTCGCCGAGTACCTACTGCACTTGAATGAGTGATGTCGGGCAGGCGAGGTCTGCTGCTGATCAGCCAAGATCTGGGAGTGACGAAGCACGAAGCGGAACTGGTCGCCATGTTGCGCGAGCTCGATGATCCGGAGTGGTTGGAGCGACCCCGGGACTACGACCGGGGGAAGGTTGGCGCGTTGTTCAACGGCCTCGTGGCGCGTCTCAAGGACGACTTCGCCACGCAGTGTGTCAGTGAGCGGGACACTCAGGATTCCAGTGAGTACGGGCGGGTCACAGTGCCGGCAGATGCGACTGCATGCGGAACCCGGATCGTCGTCTGCGTCAGCAAATTCGGCTCCTTGGCGCTGGTCTGCGCCGAGAATCCTGGCGCCTTCCTCGGCACCGGGGAAGCCCAAGCAGAGGGTGAGTTGGACGCTGCGGATCTTGACAATGTCTGCAGGACATTGGCCGACCTTGGGTATGTGATCGTGCCCGAGGAACTACTGGAACGCGACTACGCCGGGCCGAGCCAGCTGCCCTGGCATGTCCAGCGACCCACCTGGTGGCACCGCTTCTTCGGAATCTTCTGACGACTGCGAGGCGAGGGACAGGCCGGTGCCGGCGAGGCAGCCGTCGACCACGTCGGGCCGGTACTGGATCTGCTTGAGCTTGCGCTTGACAGCTCGCGTGACCTGGAAGAGATCGGCGGCGGCCAAGTTGCCGACCTCCCGTTTGACCAAGGACCAGATGCCTTCCTGCGGGTTGAGGTCGGGTGCGTAGGTGGGCAGCTGGAACACGGTCAGCCAGTCGGAGTTCTTCTCGATGAACTCCCGCATGCCCTTGGTGAGGTGGAGGCGGACGTTGTCCCAGACCAGCACGATCGGGCCGCCGAGCTGGATCCGGGCCCTCACCAGCAGGCGGGAGAAGTCCTTCCAGCCGAACCCCTTCGGCTCGTCCTTGCGGCCCCTGTGCTCGCGCAGTCCGTAGATCAGCCTCGATCGGAACCCCGGCTTGAAGCAGCACATGCCCGCCATGGACAGACGGCCGCTTCCCCGGCTGCGGACCCTCACCACCGGAGTACTGCCGATGCGGCCCCAGGTCCTGGCCCGCGGCGGTGTCAGCGACTGTCCAGCCTCATCCTCGAAGGCGATCCACGCGCCCCGGGCCGCCGCCTGTCTTTTACCTGCGGCCAGACCTCCTTCTTCCACAATTCGACCGCCTCGTCGTCCCGCTCGATCGCCTGCCGGGCGGGCTGCTGCCAGGACCAGCCGTGCCGCTTCAGCAGCAGCCAGGTGCCCTCGACCGTGTACGAGACGTGGAACAACCGCCCGATCAGCGTTTTGACCCTGGCCAGCGTCCACCGCTGGTCAGGCCACCCGTGGGCAAGCGGACCCCGCTCCAGCTCCCGCTCCAGGCGTTCCATCTGGGCCGGCCCCAGCCTCGGACGGCCCGGCGAGCCCATCGAGAACAGCCCGGCCTCACCGCGCTCGCGCCACGACCTGCGCCAACGCTCCACCGACCGTTGCGACACCCACAACGCGGCAGCGATGTCCTTGTTCTTCTGCCCGCGCTCGAAGCGTTCCACGGCCTGAAGCCGAACACGCTCCCGCGCGGCCCTCCCGGCGTCGGTCAGACCGCCGCCCTGCGCGTACCTCACCCACCCAGACCTACCGGACCCGACACTCAACCGGCAGGCGAATGACCCGACATCACCCATTCAAGTTCAGTAGCCTCGCATTTTGTCAAGGCGACCTTCCCTGCGGTTGATTAGAAATGCCGAGAGTGCTCCCGACTCGAAGGCCTAGGCATCGACTCTCGCAGGGAGCGATCCATGCCTGAGAGATTTGCTATCCGAACCCCCGCATACCTGGACCGCTTCCAGGGATGACGACTTGCCCATCGATGCCCTTAGTTGACCCATTCAAGCCACATGTGCACTTTCTCATGCAAGCACACCAGAGAAAACCCTAAACAACGCTTGCACGTCTTGATCAAGTCAACTAATGTCAACGAAACAGCGCATCTCTAATACCGATACGGACAGCCACATGATCAAGCGTCTTACTACCGGGGCAGTTGCCGCCGCCGCATCCATGACGGCAGTCGTTGCTCTCAGCACGCCCGCCAGCGCCACGATCACTACGTTTTGCAACGCCCCATACTCTTACACTCCTGGCTGCTTTTACTCTGATGGGGATATTTTCGAGGTTCAGGACCTTCGAAAGGACGGGAAGCGTGCGGTCCTTCAGTGGCTCACCGACTACGGGCGCACTGGCGAATGTCATGATTCGGACGGCGCCAACAATCCCCCCACAAGGTGCAACGAAGATCTTGCAGAGGGTCACACCGTAATGTTTTGGACCGCTATTCGAGATGGCGCCAACGGGGCTAACGAATTCGAGAGTGAAGTGACGGTCGCCTACGTTTCTGGACGCTAACTTCTGCAGGCAACCCTCACGACCGTACCGCAGTTTCTATTTCTCTTGACGGCGCCGACGGAGTCGGGGGCCCGTTTTAGCATCATAGGCGGGTCGCAGGAGGTGGGCATAATGAAGGCTCTAACCCGAAGGGTTTCTCTCACAGGGGCGGGTCGATCCGCTGGTCACCGAGAGTTGGTCCATAACCGGTGCTGGGCCAGGTGAAGTCCGGCGGCAGCCGGTGGTCGTGCTGTCCGGCAATTACACACAGGCGGAGTCGAAGACGCCACGTTCGAAGAGGCGGGTCTCGCCGGTCACAGCGAGCATCGGTACCCAGGCCAGCACGTCCAAGGGCGATCCGCGCGATCTCCAGCGAGATGCGGTCCTCTGGCCAGTGCTGTGGAGGCAGGTTGCGCAGACCGGTAGCGGGCGGCCCTGATCCGGACCCCGCGCAGGCCCGCGGCCAGTGACGGAGCTCGAGCTCCGCGATCGGCCACCCCGCCATGTTGGTGCCGAAGCAGGACAGACGCAGGCCGTGCGCGTCCGTGAGTCTCAACTGGGCTCCGGGCGGGACCGTTCCTTGTGGACGTCAGTAGCAATCCCCCCCGAACCCATGGAACGCTGTGACGGTGAGACAGCGGGAACTGGGAAGGTCCTCCCTGGCCCGGCAGCCTGCGGATAGCCGTTGTCGGAGTCTGCGCGTCCTAGTGCCATCACGTCGGCACCTGGGCCGCGGTGGAAACGTCGAGTAGGCGCACACCCCCGCAAACAACTCCTTGGCTCAACCGTACTGAGGCCCAGTTCACCGCCCTGCGCTACGTTCTCGACGGCACCGACCACGCCAGCCACGAGGGGAGGTACACGGCAGCATGATCCACCGCTACATCATCTGGCGACACCGCCACGCCGACGACCGACACCTACACGCCGGCGTCGACAGAGCGAGCGTCGCCTGATGCAGGCAGTACTAGCTAGAAGACCAAGAAGGCCTGACCTTCCCGCCTCCACCGGAAGGGGCCCGGCTCGTCATGAGCCGGGCCCCTTCCCGTTGCCCCGCGGCCGGTGTCACGGGCTTCCGCGGCCGGTGTCCCCGGGCCGCGACGGCCGGGTCACAGGCCCTGCCACTCCGGCTTGTGGGACCAGGTGTGGCGGAAGTAGTCCGCCAGCCGCAGCTTGGACGCGGCGGCCTCGTCGACGACGACCGTGGCGTGCGGGTGGAGCTGGAGCGCCGAGGCGGGACAGACGGCCGCCAGCGGGCCCTCCACGGCGGCGGCCACCGCGTCCGCCTTGCCCTCGCCGGTCGCCAGCAGCACCAGGTGCCGGGCGTCCAGGATGGTGCCGATGCCCTGGGTGATGACGTGCCGCGGCACCTGCCCGACGTCGCCGTCGAAGAAGCGGGCGTTGTCGGCGCGGGTCCGCTCGGTGAGCGTCTTGAGCCGGGTCCGGGAGGCGAGCGAGCTGCACGGCTCGTTGAAGCCGATGTGGCCGTCGGTGCCGATGCCCAGGAGCTGGAGGTCCACGCCGCCGGCCTCGGCCAGCGCCCGCTCGTAGGCGGCGCAGGCGGCCACCAGGTCGGCGGCGCCGCCGTCCGGGCCGAGGAAGGCGTCCTCCTCGACGCCCAGCGGCTCCAGCACCTCGCGCCGCAGCACCGAACGGTAGGACTCCGGGTGGCCGGCCGGCAGACCCACGTACTCGTCGAGCTGCGCGATCCGGGCCCGCGAGACGTCCGCCTCGCCGGCCCGCACCAGCGCGGCCAGCGCCTCGTACACCGGTATCGGCGTCGAGCCGGTGGCGACGCCCAGCACCGCGTCGGGCTTCTCGCGCAGCAGGGACGCCATGGCGCCGGCGACGAGCTCGCCGCCCGCCTTCGCGTCGGGAACGATGACGACTTCCACGCCGAGGACCACCATCCTGGTATAGACCTATGGTTTAGACCAATCTAGCAAGAACGGCCGTCCCGCGGAACCGCCCCGGCCGGTCCCGCATCCGGCTTCGGCGGGCTAGGCTTCACGGTGCGGGAGCCCATGCCTCTGCCCATGGACACGGCCCGGCGGCCGGGCCACAATCGGGTGGGAGGCAGGGACGCACAGACGCCGCCTTCCCCGCACAGGAAGGCGGACCGAGGAACCGGGCCTCTCTGCCCTGACTGCGCCCGGGTCCTCACCGGTCGGTTTCCGGGCCGCACACCCGAGGCCGAACGCTGCTCCGGGCTGCGGTGCCGGGAGGGTTGAGGGTCCCTTCCTGCGCCGCGGCCCGTGGGTGCGGCGCCCGCGCGCGTCCCGGGTACGCTCGCAGTCGTGCCCTCCATGAACGAACTCGTACGCCAGCACACCGACCTCGACGACACCGATCTCGAGTGGCTCCACCTGCTGGTCTCCGAGTGGCAGCTGCTCTCCGACCTCTCCTTCGCCGACCTGGTCCTGTGGCTGCCCACCCGCGACGGCGCCAAGTACGTCTCGGTGGCGCAGATGCGTCCCAACACCGGCCCGACCTCGTACCACGACGACATGGTGGGCCACCTCGTCCCCCGCGGCCGCCGCCCGCTGCTGGACGCGGCGCTGGACGAGGGGCGGATCGTGCGCGAGGGCGACCCGGAGTGGCGCGAGGAGGTCCCCGTCCGGGTGGAGTCGATCCCGGTGCGCCGGGACGGCCGGGTGCTGGGCGTCATCGCCCGCAACACCAACCTGCTGACCGTGCGCACGCCCAGCCGGCTGGAGCTCACCTACCTGCAGTCCGCCTCCGACCTGGCGCAGATGATCGCCGCCGGGGCGTTCCCCTTCCCGGACCAGCAGGTCGACATGGACGCGGCGCCGCGGGTCGGTGACGGCCTGATCCGGCTGGACGCCGAGGGCGTCGTCACCTACGCCTCGCCCAACGCCCTGTCCGCGTACCACCGGATGGGCCTGGCCGCCGACCTGGTCGGCTGCCACCTCGGCCGCACCACGGCCGAACTCGCGCCGTCCCGGGGCCCCGTGGACGAGGCGCTGGCGAAGGTGGCGAGCGGCTGGGCGCCGCGGGAGTTCGAGATCGAGGCCAGCGAGGGCGTCATCCAGTTCCGGGCCATCCCGCTCAAGCCCAAGGGCACCCGCATCGGTTCGCTGGTGCTGCTCCGGGACGTCACCGAACTACGGCGGCGCGAGCGCGAGTTGATCACCAAGGACGCCACCATCCGGGAGATCCACCACCGGGTGAAGAACAACCTCCAGACGGTCGCCGCGCTGCTGCGGCTGCAGGCCCGCCGGATGGACTCCGACAAGGGCCGTGAGGCGCTCCAGGAGGCCGTGCGCCGGGTCGGCTCGATCGCCATCGTCCACGAGACGCTCTCCCAGACGCTGGACGAGCGGGTGGAGTTCGACGAGATCGCCGACCGGGTGCTCGCGATGGTCGCCGAGATCTCGCCGGGCAAGGTCACCGGCCGGCGCAGCGGGCGCTTCGGCATCCTGGACGCCGAGGTGGCCACCCCCCTGTCGATGGTCCTCACCGAGGTGCTGCAGAACGCCCTCGAGCACGGTTTCCGCCCCGGCGACACCGGGACCGTCGAGGTGTCCGCGGTGCGCGGCGGAACGCCCCGTGACGAGCGGCTGCTGGTGACGGTGCTGGACGACGGCGTGGGCCTGCCGGAGGACTTCGACCCGCGCAGTTCCGGCAACCTCGGCCTGCAGATCGTGCGGACGCTGGTCGAGGGCGAACTCGGCGGCGCCTTCGACATGGTGCGGGTCGGCCCCGAGGGCGGCACCCGGGTACTGCTGGACATCCCGGTCCGCGCCTCGAAGTGACGTGACGCCGGCTCGCGCCCGCCCGACGGGGGCGGGGCGGGCCCGCCGGAACATGCCTCGAGCCCCGGACCGAAGAAGGTCCGGGGCTCGGGGTCAGAACCGGAATACTGCGCGCTGCGGCTCGGGGGCGGGAGATGCGTACACGCTGTACGCGCCGCCAAGCTCAGGCTGTCGCGGGGTGGGTTGTCAGGCGGAGGCCTGACGGGCCCGGTTGCGGGCGGCGCGGCGCTTCATGGCGCGGCGCTCGTCCTCGCTGAGACCACCCCAGACGCCGGAGTCCTGACCGGACTCGAGCGCCCACTGCAGACACTGCTCGATCACCGGGCAGCGGCGGCAGACGGCCTTGGCTTCCTCGATCTGCAGCAGCGCAGGACCGGTGTTGCCGATGGGGAAGAAGAGCTCGGGGTCTTCTTCGCGGCAAACGGCGTGGTGACGCCAGTCCATGGCTGCTACCTCTCCTGTGTATATGTGCAGGTGCTTGTGAATGTGAACGCTTTCACGAAACCCCCAACAAGTGAAGGGCCACAATCCGGTTTCCCGGGGAGGCCATCCTTGGCTCGGAGAGGGGTTCGGGGCTCTGGCGGGAGGCCGTCTGTCGGGCCGTCCCGAGCGCCACGTAGAGACTCGCAAACCTCAGCGGCGGATACAACCCCTTCCGGAAAGTTTTTTTTGATTCTTCGGTGTCTGCTAGGTCACAGCCGTACTTCCATGGGGTGGACCCTGCTCAATACGTTCGAGTGAAAGGTTTAAGGCAGGTTCCACTCACACAATCACACGCAGTGCACGGCGTACGCCTGTGAACTTCACGCCGGTCCGCAGCCCCAGGTGGTCACCGTCCACCTGGAAGGGCAACGGGACCTTGGAAACCAAGGTGAACGCACTGAGATCGTGCAGCGACTTCGCGTGCTTTCCACGCGGCCCCCGCTCCGGCGTCGACGCCACCAGCTGGCTGCCGTAGCGCATCGCCGAAACCGTCGACATGCTGGTCAGACCCAGGACGTCCAGCCCCTTGTCGAACGACGCTCCGGGCGAGGGGTACAGCGGCTTGTCGCCGAGGTACGACCACGGGGCGGTGTTCGAAACAAGGGTCACCACCAGTCCGTCCACCGGATCCTCGCCGTCCCTGTGGAGGGAGATCGTCCCGCGGGTGCGGTGCGGGTCTCCCAGGAACTGGCGGAGCACCTGGCGTACGTACAGGGGGTGCGTGGACCGCCTGCCGCGCTCCCGCTGCTGCTCCACCCTCCCGACGACCCCGGCGTCGAAACCGAGACCGGCGCAGAAGGTGAACCAGCGCACCGGAGCGCCGTCGTCCCCGGTACCCGGGGCGGGCTCGGCCAAACCGAGACCCACGGTGCGTTCCCGTCCCTCGCGCAGGGCGTCCAGCAGGGCGCCGGTGGCCTCCACCGCGTTGTTGGGCAGACCGAGGGCGCGGGCGAAGACGTTGGTGGAGCCGCCGGGGACCACCGCGAGGCCGGGTAGGCGCTCCGGGTCGGGTCCGTCGTGCAGCAGACCGTTGGCCACCTCGTTGACGGTGCCGTCGCCGCCGAGGGCGACCACCAGGTCGATGTCCTTGCTGCGGGCGGCGGCCCGGGCGAGGTCGTGGGCGTGTCCGCGGTACTCCGTGGTGACGGCCTCCAGCTTCACCTCGCTCGCCAGCGCGTGGATGAGGACGTCACGCGTCCGGGCGCTGGTGGTGGTTGCCGCCGGGTTGACCACGAGGAGTGCGCGCATGGTGTGAAGGTTACCTACTGATCGGTACCCGGCCCATACGGACGGTCCGGGCGCACGGACTACCCTGGCCGTCGTGAGCGCTCAGCGGAAACCCACCCCTGCTTCCCCTTCCCCCTCCGGCCCGCCCGCCGGCCCGCGGACGCCCGAGGGCCCGCGGCCCGGACGGCTGACCGCCGCCGCGGCGATCTCCGGGGTGGAAGGGCTCGCCCTGCTGGCCGGGGGCATCACCATGATCGTCCTCGGGGCGGGCGACGGCGACGTCCGGTCCGGCGTCACCGGAGGGCTCACGCTGCTGGTGCTGGCCCTGCTGCCGCTCACGGCGGCGCGCGGCCTGCTGGCCCGCCGCAACTGGAGCCGCGGGCCCGCGGTGATCACGCAGCTGCTGGCGCTCCCGGTCGCCTACAGCCTGCTCCAGGTGAACAGCGTGGCCGTCTGGGCCGGCATCCTGCTCGGCGCCGCCGCCGTGGTGGGCCTGGTGCTGCTGGTCCACCCGGCGACGGCCCAGGCCCTCGGGGTGCGGGGACCCGGCAGGGAGTAGGGCGGAGCCTCACTCCTCGACGAGGAGCTTCTCCCGGAGCTGGGCGAGCGTGCGGGCCAGGAGCCGGGAGACGTGCATCTGGGAGATGCCGACCTCCTGCGCGATCTGCGACTGCGTCATGTTGCCGAAGAACCGCAGCAGCAGGATGCGCTTCTCGCGCGGCGGCAGGTCCTCCAGCAGCGGCTTGAGCGACTCGCGGTACTCGACGCCCTCCAGCGCCTCGTCCTCCGCGCCCAGCGTGTCGGCGACGGCCGGCGACTCGTCGTCGGTGTCGGGCACGTCCAGCGAGAGGGTCGAGTAGGCGTTGGCCGACTCCAGCCCTTCCAGGACCTCCTCCTCGGAGATCCCCAGCCGCTCGGCGAGCTCGTGGACCGTCGGCGACCGGCCGTGCGTCTGGGAGAGTTCGGCGGTCGCCGTGGTCAGCGACAGCCGCAGCTCCTGCAGGCGCCGCGGCACCCGCACCGCCCAGCCCTTGTCGCGGAAGTGCCGCTTGATCTCGCCCACCACGGTGGGCGTGGCGTAGGTGGAGAACTCCACGCCGCGGTCGGGGTCGAAACGGTCCACGGACTTGATCAGCCCGATGGTGGCGACCTGCGTCAGGTCGTCCAGGGGCTCGCCGCGGTTGCGGAACCGGCGGGCCAGGTGCTCGACCAGCGGCAGGTGCATGCGGACCAGGCGGTCGCGCAGCTCCCCGTACTCGGGCGTGCCGGGCTCCAGCGAGCGCAGCCGGACGAACAGCGCCCGCGCCGCGCTCCGGTCCTGCGCGACCCGCTCCTCGCGGGTCTGCCGGCGGCCCTGCTCGCGCGGCTCCGCGGCGACCTCGTGGTGCGACTGCCCGGCGGGCCGCTCGTGGTCCGACGCCGTCTCGTGGCCACCCGCCGTGTCCACGGCGGAGGCGGCCGCGTCCGCGGCCGGTTCGTGGCCGCGCTCGGCCCGGGGCGCGGTGCCCGCGCCCTGTCCGGCATCCCGGTCGTGCTCGCTCATCGCTCTGCCCGTAGCCCTTCCCCGAGCCCC
The DNA here is from genome assembly GCF_003112515.1 of Streptomyces fragilis. Lineage (GTDB taxonomy): Bacteria > Actinomycetota > Actinomycetes > Streptomycetales > Streptomycetaceae > Streptomyces > Streptomyces fragilis. Next base: position 446,800 of record NZ_BEVZ01000004.1, read on the forward strand.
CCGCCGCCCGGCCTCCCCCGTCGTGCGAGGCCTGCCGGACACGCCGCCCGGCTCCGTCGCCTCGTCCGGATGCGGCCGGGCCTGCCCGGGAATCCCGTCGGCCCCGCCCGCCCGTCCGCCCGCTCCGGCCGCGGCCCCGAGGGCGCCGCGTTCGTCGTCCCGCACCGGCCCCTCCCCGTTCCTCACGTGGTCCCGGGCCCCGCGCCGCGCTGTTTGTAGAGGCTGATCGACACGGTGCGGTCCTCGTCCACGGCGGACGAGACCTTGCCCGCCAGGGCCGACAGGACCGTCCACGCGAAGGTGTCGCGCGACGGGGCGTTCCCGTCCGTGGTCGGCGCCGAGACCGTGACCTCGAGCGAATCGTCGACCAGCCGGAACACACAGCTGAGGACCGAACCCGGCACGGCCTGCTGGAGCAGGATCGCGCAGGCCTCGTCCACCGCGATGCGCAGGTCCTCGATCTCGTCGAGGGTGAAGTCCAAGCGGGCGGCGAGACCGGCCGTGGCCGTCCGCAGCACCGACAGGTAGGCACCCGCGGCCGGCAGCCGGACTTCCACGAAGTCCTGGGTCGCGGGCTCGCCTGCGATCTGGGACACCCTCACCTCCAAGGTGGTACAAGCGTCTTAGGTCCCCGGGAGTCGCCCCTCCGGGGTAACGCGATACATGGTTCAGCGGTGACGCTACCGCGCGCCGGACATTCCTGTCCCCGGGACCCCGTCGCTCGAACTCACTCCCAGTGAACACCTGTTCACGGAGCGTGTCCAGAGGGTGCGTCGTCGCACGTCGTCACTCTGTGCCGGGTTGACGTACCCATCCGTCACACCCGTCAACCGCGTCACGCGCGAGGGGTGCCGGATCGGTACGGGAGGTTCGCCGGAAACCGGGCGGCGGACAGTGCGGCGCCCCGCGCGGCGGCTGCCGGGCGGGGCGTGGCGGTACGGGCGCCTGGCGGCCGGGCCGGGTCGGCACGGTGGGCTCACGGGGCGCCGGGCCGGTCGGGCGGCGGGGTCAGCGGCGGCCGCGGCGGTGGTGGTGGACGATCCGTTCGCGGGGCACCTCGGCGGCCGGCGCCCTCAGGTGCTCCTCGTCGGGCGCGTACCCCTCGGCGGGGCATCCCCGCGACTGGCAGCGGCCGGGACGCCACACGGGCACGAACGTGCCCATCATCTTGTGACGCCGGACCACCATCGGTACGGGTCGCCCGCACGAGGGACAGACATATCGGTCACTGTCCATACCGCCAGGGTAGATCTCCCGGCGGGGCCCCGCACGCGGCCCGGCCCGGCGCCCCTCGCCGCCCTCGTCGGGGGTGCGGGACGCCGGGCCGGGCCGCAGCGGTCAACTGGTGCGGCGGGTGACGAACTCGGCCAGGGCGAGCAGCCCGCCGGCCGCCTCCGGGTCGGGCACGGCACGGGACAGCTCGTGCACCGCCCGCGCCATCCGGTCGGCCGCCTCGACGTGCGCCCAGTCCCGGCCGCCGGCCTCCTCCACCGCCCGCAGGACGGCCTCCAGGTCGTCGCCGGGGCCGGGCGGGGCCGCGTACAGCCGTGCCAGCCGCTCCCCCGCACCGGTGCCGGAGGCCAGGGCGGCGACCACCGGCAGGGACTTCTTGCGCGCGGTCAGGTCGGCGCCGGCCGGCTTGCCGGTGCGTTCCGGGTCCCCCCACAGGCCGATCAGGTCGTCGATCAGCTGGAAGGCGAGACCGGCCTGGCGGCCGAAGGCGTCCAGCGCCCGGACCTGTTCCTCGCCGGCCCCCGCGTACAGGCCGCCGACGGCGCAGGCGCAGCCGAGCAGCGCTCCGGTCTTGGCCTCCGCCATGGCCAGCACCTCCTCGACGGTGACCTCGCCCGGGTCGCGCCGCTCCAGGGCGGTGTCCGCCTGCTGGCCCTCGCAGAGCTCGATCACGCAGTCGGCGAGCCGGGCGGCCGCCGCGGGCGCCGCGGGGTGCGGGTCCTGGGCCAGCAGCCGGGAGGCCAGGGCCTGCAGGGCGTCCCCGGTCAGGACGGCCGCGCTCTCACCGAACACCGTCCAGGCCGTGGCGCGGTGGCGGCGGGTGGCGTCGCCGTCCATCACGTCGTCGTGCAGCAGCGTGAAGTTGTGGGTGAGCTCCACCGCGACCGCGGCGGTGACCGCCGCCCGGGCGGCCTCCTCGCCGGCCGGCCCGCCGCCTCCGCCCAAGGCCGAGGCGGCGGTCAGCACCAGCGCGGGGCGGAGCGCCTTGCCGGTGGGGGCGGCCGCCGGGTTGCCGTCGGCGTCCTCCCGGCCGAAGTGGTAGCGGGCGATGCGGCGGATCTGCCCGGGCAGGCCGTCCACCGCGCGCAGCAGCGCCGGCTCCACGACCGCCTTGACCTGCTCCAGCAGGGCGGCGGCCTCCTGCTCGTCAGGGCGGTCACGGGCCCGCCCGCCCTCCGCGGCCCGCCCCTCCTCGGTCTCCGGCCCGCTCTCCGCGGCCCACTCGTCCTCGGTGTCCGGCCCGCCCTCCGCGGCCCACTCGTCCTCCGTGGCCCGTCGCGCCCGCGGCACGGCGAAGCCGTCCCGCGCCCCCCGCGCTCCGTCCTGTCCGTCCCGCGCCTGTGTCGTCACGTGGCTCATGACCCCCCTCGGGGAACTCCCTTCACTTCCGTCACACCGCTCTCCCCCCGCAATGTCCCCACCCTGCCGGGCGGGGACACCGCCCGGCCCGGGTCAGCTCACCTCCATCGCCCGATCTCCACGTTCTCCAGCACTCCGAGCGCGTCCGGGACGAGGACGGCCGCCGAGTAGTAGGTCGTCACCAGGTAGTTGATGACGGCCTGCTCGTTGATGCCCATGAACCGCACCGACAGGCCGGGTTCGATCTCGTCGGGGATCCCGGTCTGGTGCAGGCCGACGACGCCCTGGTCGTCCTCGCCGGTACGCATGGCAATGATCGAGGTGGTGCGCGCCTCGGTCACCGGGATCTTGTTGCACGGGTAGATCGGCACGCCCCGCCAGGTCGGCACCCGCTGGCCGCCGACGTCGACCGACTCGGGCACCAGGCCGCGCTTGTTGAGCTCACGGCCGAAGGCGGCGATGGCGCGCGGGTGGGCGAGGAACAGCTTGGTGCCGCGGCGCCGGCTGAGCAGCTCGTCCATGTCGTCGGGTCCGGGGACGCCGTCGTGCGGCTGGAGCCGCTGGTCGTACTCGCAGTTGTGGAGCAGGCCGAACTCGCGGTTGTTGACCAGCTCGTGCTCCTGGCGCTCGCGGAGCGCCTCCACCGTCAGCCGGAGCTGGTGCTCGGTCTGGTTCATCGGCTGGTTGTACAGGTCGGCGATCCGGCTGTGGATGCTCAGCACCGTCTGGGCGACGCTGAGTTCGTACTCGCGGGGCCGCGCCTCGTAGTCGACGAAGGTGCGCGGGATGTCCACCTCGCCGGTGTGGCCGGCGGACAGGTCGATGGCCCGCTCGCCGTACCTGTTGGTCCGCTGGGCGGGGATGGCGCGCCGGCGCTGCAGGTGTTCGCGCAGCGGCTCGGAACGCTCGGCGACCTGCTCCAGGTCGCGGCGGGGCAGCGTGAGCACCGTGCAGCCGGTGACGGCGCGCAGGGTGTAGTCCCAGATGGACTCGGGGTCCAGGATCGACTGGTCGCCGAAGTAGGCGCCGTCCGCCAGGACGCCGAGCACCGCGTCCTCGTCGTAGGGGCCGGAGCCGACCTTCTCCACCTTGCCGTGGGCGAGCAGGTGGACCTCGTCCACCTGGCTGCCGAACGAGGCGATGATCTGGCCCGGCGCGAACTCCCGCTGCCGGCAGCGCCGGGCGATCTCCTCCAGCACCTCCAGGTCCTCGAAGTCGCGCAGCGCGGGCAGCTCACCGAGCTCCGCCGGGATCACCTCGACCTGGTCGCCCGTCTTCACGAAGGTGATCCGGCCGTCCCCCACGGCGTAGGTGAGCCTGCGGTTCACCCGGTAGGTGCCGCCCTGCACGTTCACCCAGGGCAGGGTGCGCAGCAGCCAGCGGGAGCTGATCTCCTGCATCTGCGGAGCGGACTTGGTGGTGGTGGCCAGGTTCCGCGCGGCCGCCGTGCCGAGGCTCTGCTGCGGCCGGTCCTGCTCGGTGCGGACCTCTTCGCCTACCGACATAAAGAATTGCCCTCCCGGTTGTGCCCCGCGCCGATGCAGCGGGTCGGGGCCTGTTGACGGGCTCCACTCTCGGCGACGCAGCGTGTCCGCACCATTACCCGAAAGAGCGGGACTGATCGTGTGCTTGACGGGGCAGGTCTCGTCCTTCGGGTCCGGATGCGCCCCGAACACGCCCGTACGCTCCGGAAACCACCTGGCGCGGGGGTTCCGCTCGGCCCGGCGGCGGTAGTAACTCCTCGAAAGCACACGGTCACCGAGCGCGAAGGAGGGCGGTCGTGGCCAAGCCCATGGCGGCGAGGACGTTCCTGAGGCTGCTGGAGGACGAGGGCCTGACGGTGGAGGAGGTCGGCGACTGGCGGAACCACAACCGCGATCCTGCCGGCCCCTGGGGGCCGGTCCACGGAGTGATGATCCACCACACGGCCACCGAGGGTGCGCGGCAGACCGTGGACGTCTGCCGCGCGGGCAGGCCCGACCTGCCGGGTCCGCTGTGCCACGGCGTGGTCACCAAGGACGGCAGGGTCCATCTGGTCGGCTACGGCCGCGCGAACCACGCGGGCCTGGGCGACGACGAGGTGCTGCGCGCGGTGATCGCCGAGCGGGCGCTGCCGCCCGAGAACGAGGCGCGGGCCGACGGCAACCGGCACTTCTACGGCTTCGAGTGCGAGAACCGCGGCGACGGGGACGATCCGTGGCCCGAGGAGCAGCTGGACGCGATCGCCCGGGCGGCCGCCGCGCTCTGCCGGCACCACGGGTGGTCGGCGCGGTCGGTGATCGGGCACCTGGAGTGGCAGCCGGGGAAGACCGACCCGCGGGGCTTCACCATGAGCTCCCTCCGGGAGCGGGTGGCGGAACGCCTCAAGTGACCTGGTGGGCGCCACGCCCCGGGCGGGCCGGTGAGGCGGCGGCCGGGGCCGGGGCGACAATGGCCGGATGAGTGAGGTCCAGGTGCCGGGGCGGGTGCCGTCGCCGCTGGTGGAGGTCGCCGACGGGCGGTTCGCCCGCCATGGGGTGCGGCTGCTGCTGAAGCGGGACGACCTGATCCACCCCGACCTGGTCGGCAACAAGTGGCGCAAGCTGGCGCCCAGTGTGCGGGCCGCCGCGGGCCGGCCGCTGGTGACGTTCGGCGGGGCCTGGTCCAACCACCTGCGGGCGACGGCGGCCGCCGGGCGGCTGCTGGGCCAGGAGACGGTGGGGATCGTCCGGGGGGACGAGCTCGCGGACCGGGAGCTGAACGCCTCGCTGGCGCGGTGCGTCGCGGACGGGATGCGGCTGCGCTTCGTCGACCGGGCGTCCTACCGGCGCAAGGCGGAGCCGCCGGTGCTGGAGCGGCTGCTGCGGGGGGCGGGCGCCCCACCGGACGCCTTCGTGGTGCCCGAGGGCGGGAGCAACGCACTCGCGGTGCACGGCTGCGTGGCCCTGGGCCGGGAGCTGCGGGGCGTCGCCGACGTCGCCGCGGTGGCCTGCGGCACGGGCGGCACGCTGGCGGGCCTGGCGGCCGGGCTGGACCCCGGGCAGCGGGCCCTGGGCGTGGCCGTGCTGAAGGGCGGCTTCCTCGCGGAGGAGGTGCGGAGGCTCCAGCGGGAGGCCTTCGGCGGGCCGCGGGGCCGGTGGCAGGTGGAGAACCGTTTCCACGGCGGCGGCTTCGCCCGCGTCCCGGCCGAACTGGAGTTCTTCGCCCGGGACTTCGAGGACCGTCACGGCCTCGCGGTGGAGCGGCTGTACGTCGCCAAGCTGCTGTTCGCGCTGACCGCGCTGACCGGGGAGGGCGCCTTCCCGCCGGGGACGCGGCTCGCCGCGGTGATCACCGGACGCCCGTTCCCGGAGGGCTGACGCGCGCCGCCCGTCAGGTGCCCTGTTCCTCGCGGAACGCGGCGGCCTCCTCCAGGTCCAGCCGCAGCAGCAGCGTGCGCAGCATCTCGTCGTCGATGTACCGGGCGTCGCGCAGCCGCACGAAGACGTCCCGCTCGGCCGCGATGACCTCGCGGGCGAGCCGGCGGTAGGTGTCGTCGGTGTTCTCCCCGGTCACCGGGTTGGGCGAGCCGAGCCGTTCCCACACGGAGTTCCGGCGCCGCTCCATGACCCTGCGGAGCCGATCCGCGAGCGGCGGCGGCAGGGCGTTGCGCTCGTCGGCCGTCAGCTCGTCCAGCCGCTCCTCCGCGGCGCGCGAGGCCTGCGCCTGGGCGTTGGCCTCGACGAGGGTCTCCGCCTGGACGTCGCGCCCGGGCAGCCGGAACGCGCGGATCAGCGGTGGCAGCGTCAGTCCCTGCACGACCAGGGTGCCGATGACGGTGGTGAAGGTCAGGAAGAGGATCAGGTTGCGGCCGGGGAACTCCTCGCCGTCGTGCACGGTGGCCGGGATGGAGAACGCGATGGCCAGCGAGACCACGCCGCGCATCCCCGCCCAGGAGATGATGAACGCGCCCTTCCAGGTCGGGTTCTCCTCCCGTTCGCGGATCCTGCGGGACAGCAGCCGCGGCACGAAGGCGGAGGGGTAGACCCAGACGAAGCGGATCAGCACCACCGTCACGAAGAGAGCCAGCGCGTACCAGGCGAGCTGACCGGCGGCGTACTCGTCTCCCAGGTCCCCCACCACCACCGGCAGCTGCAGACCGATCAGCGCGAAGACCGCCGACTCCAGCACGAAGGCGACCATCCGCCACACCGCGCCCTCCTGGAGCCGGGTGGCGAAGTCGACCTGCCAGGAGCGGTGGCCGAGGTAGAGGGCGACCACCACCACGGCCAGCACACCGGAGGCGTGGACCTGCTCGGCCAGCGCGTAGGCGAAGAAGGGGATCACCAGGGAGAGGGTGTTCTGCAGCAGCGCGTCGTTCAGCCGGGTGCGCAGCCAGTGCAGCGGCACCATCAGTGCGAGGCCGACGCCGACGCCGCCGACCGAGGCGATCAGGAACTCCAGGCCGCCGCCGAGCCAGCCGATGCTCTCGCCGACGGCGGCGGCCAGCGCCACCTTGTAGGCGGTGATCGCGGTGGCGTCGTTCACCAGGGACTCGCCCTGCAGGATGGTGGTGACGCGGGCGGGCAGGCGCAGCCGGCGGGCGATGGCGGTCGCGGCGACGGCGTCCGGCGGGGCGATCACCGCGGCCAGCACCAGCGCGCCGGCGGCGGACAGGCCGGGCACGAAGGTGTGCACGATCAGGCCGACCAGGAGGGTCGAGAAGAGCACGTAGCCCACCGAGAGCAGTGCCACCGGCCGCTTCTGGGCCCGCAGGTCGAGGTACGAGCTGTCCGTGGCCGCCGTGTACAGCAGCGGGGGCAGCACCAGCGGCAGGACGATCTCCGGGTTCAGTTCGAAGGCGGGCATCCCCGGCAGGTACGACACCAGCAGGCCGGCGGTGACCAGCAGCAGCGGCGCCGGCACGGGGGTGCGCCGCGCGAGCCCGGCCACGGCGGTGCTCCCCGCGATCAGCAGGAGCAGGGGCATCACATGCATCAGGTCCCGACCTCGTTCTGTCCAGGTGCTCGGACCGCACCAGACGTAACCTGAGACCCATGAAACACTGCGCGCACGTCGACTCGCTGCCGCGGCCGGAACCGGGGCCTCGGTCGGACACCTGCGAGGGGTGCGTGGCGGCCGGCACCCACCCGGTGCAGCTGCGGCTGTGCCTGGAGTGCGGGAACGTCGGCTGCTGCGACTCCTCCCCGCTGAAGCACGCGGCGGCGCACTTCGAGGAGACCGGGCATCCGGTCATGCGGACCTTCGAGCCGGGCGAGTCCTGGCGCTGGTGCTTCGTCGACCACGTCCTCGCCTGACACCGCCCGTCCCGGGAACGCCGCCGCCCCGCGGGCCGGCGGTGGGGCCGGCCCGCGGGGCGGGGCTCAGAGGGTCACGCGGTCAGGAGGGCTTCGGCGGCGGCGACGCCGCACACGCGTGCCGCCCCTCGTGTGGCGACGTGCACCGCGCCCCGCGGCGCGGCCTGCGGCAGGCCCATCTCGACCACGGCCGTGTCCGGCCGCGCGGCGAGGAGCACGTCCAGTGCCCGCCCCATCCACGGGTGCCGGTGCTCGTCGCGCACCACGGCGACGATTCGCCGCGCGCCCGCGGCGGCCAGCGCCTCCTCACCGGCGAGGTCGCCGCTGAAGGTGCCCGCCTCGGCCCCCGGCAGTCTTCGCCGCAGTTCCGCGGCGATGCCCCACGGGGTCTCGTCGCCCACCGCGATGTTGGCCACCGGCGTGAACGAGGCGACGTAGGGCTCCCCGGTGAGCGGGGTGAATCCCTGTCCGCCCACGGTGCGCCGCACCGCCCGGCGCGCGGCGTCCAGCCCCACCTCGGGCGCGGGCACCGGACCGGAGGCGCCGGCGAGGGCAGCGGCCGACGACGCCCAGGACGCCAGCTCCCGCACCCGCCGCGCCGCGTCGGCCAGCCGCTCCTCCGGCAGCTCCCCGGCGCGCACCGCGCCCACCAGGGCGTCCCGCAGACGTCGCACGGTGTCGTCGTCGGCGAGGCCGCCGCCCACGCAGATGGCGTCGGCGCCCGCCGCGACGGCGAGCACGCTGCCCCGCTCGATGCCGTACGTGTCGGCGATCGCGCGCATCTCCATGCCGTCGGTGACGATCAGCCCGTCGTAGCCCAGTTCCTGGCGCAGCAGTCCCCCGAGGATCCGCTGCGACAGGGTGGCCGGGAACTCGGGGTCGAGCGCCGGGACGAGGATGTGCGCGCTCATGACCGCCCGCGACCCGGCGGCCACGGCCGCGCGGAACGGCGCGAGCTCGCGCTCCCGCAGCAGCCGCGCGTCGGCGTCGATCCGCGGCAGCGCGTGGTGCGAGTCGACCGCGGTGTCGCCGTGCCCGGGGAAGTGCTTGGTGCAGGCGGCGACGCCGGCGGACTGCAGCCCCTCGACGTAGGCCGCGGTGTGCCGGGCGACCGGTCCGGGCTCGTCTCCGAAGGACCGCACCCCGATCACCGGGTTGGAGGGGTTGGAGTTGATGTCCGCGGAGGGCGCCCAGTTCAGGTTGACGCCGCACTCGGCGAGCCGACGCCCCAGCTCGGCGGCGACCCGGCGGGTGAGGTCGACGTCGTCGATCGCGCCGAGGGCGTTGTTGCCGGGGAAGGAGGATCCGGTGCGGACCTCCAGCCGGGTGACGTCGCCGCCCTCCTCGTCGATGGCGACGAGGACGTCCTCGCGCTCCTGGCGCAGCTGCGCGGTCAGCGCGGCAAGCTGCTCCGGGGAGTCGATGTTGCGTCCGAACAGGCCGACCGAGGACAGGCCCTCGCCGAGCCGGCGCAGCAGCCAGTCCGGGGCGGTGGTCCCGGTGAAGCCGGGCTGGAGCACGGTCAGCGCGTCCCGGGTGAGCGTGTCCATGCGTGGTGCCGTGGTGGTCATCGGCGGGTCACCCCTTCACCGCGCCCGAGGTCAGCCCGGCGACGGCCCTGCGCTGCAGGAAGACGAAGACGATCAGGATGGGCAGGGCGAACAGCGAGGACGCGGCCATGGTGGCGCCCCAGTTGTCGCCGAAGATGGTCTGGAAGCTGGTGAGCCACAGCGGCAGGGTCTGCATCTCGACGTCCTTGTTGAGGATCAGCACCATCGGGAACTCGTTCCACGCGGTGATGAAGCCGAACAGGGAGGTCGCCATCAGGCCGGGCGCCAGCAGCGGGAAGATCACCTTCACGAAGGCCTGCGGCCGGCTGCAGCCGTCCACCATTGCGGACTCCTCCAGCTCCTTGGGCACCGCAGCGACGTAGCCGCGCAGCGTCAGGATCGTGAAGGGCAGCACCATCACCATGTAGAACGCGGTGAGCGGCAGCAGGCTGTTGAGCAGGTCGGCGTCGCGCACGATCAGGTAGATCGCGATGACCATGACCTCCCAGGGGGCCATCTGCGCGATCATGAAGACGACCACGAAGCCGCGGCGTCCCTTGAACTTCATCCGGGCCAGCGCGAAGGCCGCGGCGAGGCCGATGAGCAGGGACAGCAGCACGGCCGACACGGTGACCGTGACGGAGTTGCCGACCAGCGTCCAGAAGTGGTCCGCCGCGAACGCGGTGCGGAAGTTCTCCAGCGTGCCGTCGAGCGGCAGGAAGACCGGGGTCTCCGAGATGATGTCCCCGCGCTGCTTGAACGCGGTGGAGAACATCCAGTAGACGGGGAAGACGAAGACGGCGAAGAGCAGCACGGCAAGGGTGCCAGGCCACGTGCGGGCGAACAGCGAGCGGTTCACAGCTCGTCCTCCCCTTGCTTGAGCACGGTACGCAGGTAGTAGGCGGTGAGCACCAGCAGGATGGCGATGGTCAGGAACGAGATCGCCGCGCCCATGCCGTAGTGCTGGTTGCCGGGGCCCTCGACGAAGGCGTAGAGCGGGAGGATCTCGGTCAGCCGGTCCGGGCCGCCGCGGTTGATGGCGTAGACCTGGGTGAGGGCCTTGAAGACCCAGATGACCTCGAGGAAGGTCGTCGCCCACAGGAACGGCTTGAGGTGGGGGAAGGTCACCGAGGTGAAGCTCTTCCACGCGCCGGCGCCGTCCAGCGAGGCCGCCTCGTACAGCTCCTTGGAGATGGTGGTCGTCGCCGCGTAGAGGTTGATCGCGACGAACGGGATCGACTGCCAGACGATCAGCAGGATGACCACCGAGAAGGTGGAGACCTGGCTGCCGAACCAGTTGTAGTCGGCCATGGACGTCCAGCCGAGCTCGGCCAGGATCCAGTTGACGACGCCGAACCGCTGGGCGAACAGCCACTGGAAGACGGTGGTGCCGGCGATGGTCGGCATGGCCCAGGCGAGGACCAGGCCGAGCAGCAGCAGGGTCCGCATGCGGCGGCCGAGGCGGGCCAGCAGCAGGCCGACCAGGGTGCCGAGCACCATGATCAGCACCACGTTGATCGAGGTGAAGACGATCGACCGCAGCGTGACGCGCCAGAACACGTCGCTGCCGAGGGCCTCTTGGTAGTTGCTGAACCCGGTCCACTCGGTCAGGTGGAGGATCAGCTGGCGCGGGTTGAGGTTCTGGAAGGAGATGACCAGGTTCTTCACCAGCGGCCAGCCCAGCAGCACCGCCGTGGCCAGCAGTGAGGGGATCAGCAGCAGGTAGGGGGCGGACGACCCGCCGCGCCGCTTCGGGCGGCTCCCGCCGCCCGAGCTGTTCGGGATCTTGACGGACACGGGGGACCCGGCAGCCGGGTCCGCGTCCACGCGCTCGGTCTGCGCAGTCACAACACTCTCCGTGAAGTCGTCGAGACGTGACCGGGGGCGGCCGCAGCCGCCCCCGGCGTCACATCACTCAGCTGGTCTGCGCGAGACGCTTGTTGATCTCGCCCTCGACCTGCTTGGCGGCCTCGGCGGGCGTCTTCCCGTTCAGGACGGCCGTCAGGTACGTCTTGATCGGGTTGGGGTCGTTCTCCACCGGAGCCCAGTTCTGGATCAGCGGGGTGGTGCCACCGAACGCGGCGGCCGGGGCGGCGGCCTCGGCGGCGGCGTTGCCGGTCAGGTTGGAGTTGAGCGACTCCTTGTTGGGGAGGACGCCGTTCTCCTTGGCCAGCTGGCCCTCGTACTTGTCGGAGAGGGCGAGCTTCAGGAACTCCTTGGCGAGCTCCTGCTTCTTGCTGCCCGCGGCGACGGCCAGGTTGGAGCCGCCGAGGAAGACGCCCTCGGGCTTGTCGGCGGTCTCACCGGGGATGGTGAAGTAGCCGATCTTGTCCTCGATGGACTTGTCGGCCTCGATGGCGATGCCGGCTTCCCAGCCCATGCCGATGAAGGCGCCGACCTTGCCCTTGCCGAAGACCTCGCCCTGCTGCGGGGTGGCCTCGTCCTTGTCCTTGGGGGCCTTGGAGTAGGACTGGAACTTCTTGTAGAGCTCCGCCGCCTCGGCGACCTTCGGGTCGTCGAGGTTGGAGACCCACTTGTCCCCGTCCTTCTTCACCAGCTCCGCGCCCTTGCCGATGGTCAGGCCGGTGAAGAAGTACCAGTTCTGGCCGGGCAGGTAGATCGGCTCGGCGTCGGTCTTCTTCTCGATGGCGTCCAGCGCCTTGAAGAAGTCGTCGCGCGTCTTGGGCGTCTCCTTGACGCCGGCCTTCTCCCAGATCTCCTTGTTGTAGATCACCACGCGGTTGGCGAAGTACCAGGGAGCGGCGTACTGCACGCCCTCGTAGACGGAGGACTTGTTGAGGGCCTCGGTCCACTCGCCGCCGATCTCGGCCTTGAGGTCCGTCAGGTCCGCGAGACCGCCGGTGGCCGCGTAGGCCGGCGTCTGGGTGTTGCCGATCTCGATGACGTCCGGCGGGTTGCTCTCCGAGAGGGCGGTGGTGACCTTCTGCTGGATCCCGTTCCACTGCTGGACTTCGATCTTCAGCTTCGCGCCGGTCTTCTTCTCGAACTCGGCGGTCAGGTCCTTCTGCCACTGCTTGGGAGTGGATCCGTCCATCGCCCAGACGGTCAGGGTCTGCCCCTTGAACCCGTCCTTGCCGGACTTCGCCTCGTCGGTCGAGCCGTCAGAGCCACCGCACGCCGCGATGGAGACCATCATGCCCGCGACGACCGTCGCGGCTGCAAGCTTGCGCTTCACGCCACCCTCCTCAGGGATGCCACGTTCCCCCCTGCCCGCCTCGGTGCCAAGCGCATGAGTGCTGCCGCCGTGTACTGCCCGTGGGGCCGGGACCTGGACCAATGGTGTAGACCAGTAGGGGGAGCTTGGCCCAGACCAATAGGGCTGTCAAGCAGTCCGCAGCAGGCCGTGGGCGTCCGTGACGCTTCCGAGATATGCAGGGTTCCTGCGGGATTGACCCGCCTCCGGGTCCACGGGCGAGGATGCGCGAGGAGGTAGACCAATCATCGCGGTGACGCTATGGACTAGACCAAAGCGAAGGACCGGCGGTATACAGGATCTTCGCGGGGATCACGGAGCGTAGGCGCTCCCCTCCCACCCCACGGAAGGCCCCGACGAGAGGCGGAAGATGAGCACCGAGGTCAGCAGCGCGGCCGGCGAGGGCGGAGCCGTCGTCCGCACCGCACGCGTGCCGAAGTACTACCGCCTGAAGAAGCACCTGCTGGAGATGACCGAGACGCTGCCGCCCGGCACCCCGGTCCCGCCGGAGCGCACCCTCGCCGCGGAGTTCGACACCTCCCGCACCACGGTCCGCCAGGCGCTGCAGGAACTGGTGGTGGAGGGCCGGCTGGAGCGCATCCAGGGCAAGGGCACCTTCGTCGCCAAGCCCAAGGTCGCCCAGTCGCTCCAGCTCACCTCGTACACCGAGGACATGAGGGCACAGGGACTCGAACCCACCTCGCAGCTGCTGGACATCGGGTACGTCACCGCCGACGACACCCTGGCCGGGCTGCTGGCCATGAGCCCCGGCGGCCGGGTGCTGCGCATCGAGCGCCTGCGCATGGCCAACTCCGAGCCGATGGCCATCGAGACCACGCACCTGTCCGCCAAGCGCTTCCCCGCCCTGCGCCGCAGCCTGACCAAGTACACGTCCCTCTACACGGCGCTGGCCGAGGTCTACGACGTCCGGCTGTCCGAGGCGGAGGAGACCATCGAGACCTCGCTGGCGACCCCGCGCGAGGCCGGGCTGCTCGGCACCGACGTGGGCCTGCCGATGCTGATGCTCTCCCGCCACTCCCTGGACATGGACGGCGAACCGGTGGAATGGGTGCGCTCGGTGTACCGGGGCGACCGGTACAAGTTCGTCGCCCGTCTGCGGCGTCCGGAGGCCTGACCGGAGGCCCGGGCGGGCATGACCGGAGGCCCGGGCGGGGCATGATCGGGGGCCTGGCCTGCCGTTCGTCGCACTCGTCCGTCCGCTTACCGATTCGCAACCGGGACGAGCCTTCCCCCTGCGTTCTTCGTCACATACATTGCCGACGCCAATCCGCCAGCGGCAATGGAGCTGTCGATGTCCGAAACGTCAGGAGCAGGCAGAGGGACGGTGACCCCGACGCGGGTCGTCATCGCCCTGTGCCTGCTCGCGCCCTTCGTGGCGATGCTGTGGGTGGGGTCCTACGCCAAGGTCGAACCGACCTTCATAGGCATCCCGTTCTTCTACTGGTACCAGATGGCGTGGGTGCTGATCTCCACCGCCCTCACGATGGTCGCCTACGTCCTGTGGCGCCGCGACCAGCGCGCCCGGGCCGCCTCCCGTAACTCCTCCACCCAGGACGGGGGTGCGTCGTCGTGAACGAGGGCGTGAACGTCGTGGCACTCGTCGTCTTCTGCCTCTTCTTCGTCGCCGTCACGGTAATGGGCTTCCTGGCGGCGAAGTGGCGCAAGGCCGCCAACGAGAACTCGCTGGACGAATGGGGCCTGGGCGGCCGGTCGTTCGGCACCTGGATCACCTGGTTCCTGCTCGGCGGCGACCTCTACACCGCGTACACCTTCGTCGCCGTCCCGGCGGCCATCTACGCGGGCGGCGCGGCCGGCTTCTTCGCGGTGCCCTACACGATCCTGGTGTACCCGCTGATCTTCACCTTCCTGCCGCGCCTGTGGTCGGTCTCGCACCGCCACGGATACGTCACCACCTCGGACTTCGTCCGCGGCCGGTACGGCTCCAAGGGCCTGTCCCTGGCGGTGGCGGTCACCGGGATCCTCGCCACCATGCCGTACATCGCGCTGCAGCTGGTGGGCATCCAGGCCGTGCTGGACGTGATGGGCGTCGGCGGCGGCGAGAACACCCACTGGTTCGTCAAGGACCTGCCGCTGCTGATCGCCTTCGGCGTGCTGGCCGCCTACACCTACTCCTCCGGCCTGCGCGCCCCGGCGCTGATCGCGTTCGTCAAGGACACGCTGATCTACCTGGTGATCGCCGTGGCGATCATCTACATCCCGATCAAGCTCGGCGGCTTCGACGCGATCTTCGAGGCGGCGAGCGGCAAGTTCGAGACGATCAACGAGACCACCGGCAAACCGACCGGCGCCCTGGTGCCGGCCGAGCCGGGCCAGTGGACCTACGCCACCCTGGCGCTCGGCTCCGCGCTCGCGCTGTTCATGTACCCGCACTCGATCACCGCGACGCTGTCCTCCAAGAGCCGTGAGGTCATCCGCCGCAACACCACCATCCTGCCGCTGTACTCGCTGATGCTGGGCCTGCTCGCGCTGCTCGGCTTCATGGCGATCGCGGCCGGCATCAAGGTGGCCAACGGCCAGCTGGCCATCCCGCAGCTCTTCGAGAACATGTTCCCGAGCTGGTTCGCGGGCGTGGCCTTCGCCGCCATCGGCATCGGCGCGCTGGTCCCGGCGGCCATCATGTCCATCGCCGCGGCGAACCTGTTCACCCGCAACATCTACAAGGACTTCCTGAAGCCGGACGCCACTCCGGAGCAGGAGACCAAGGTCTCGAAGATCGTCTCCCTGCTGGTGAAGGTCGGCGCGCTCGTCTTCGTCCTCACCATGGACAAGACGGTGGCGATCAACTTCCAGCTGCTGGGCGGCATCTGGATCCTGCAGACCTTCCCGGCCCTGGTCGGCGGCCTGTTCACCCGCTGGTTCCACCGCTGGGCCCTACTCGCCGGCTGGGCGGTCGGCATGGTCTACGGCACCTACCAGGCGTACACGGTCTCCTCCCCGACCCAGGCGCACTTCGGCGGCTCCGCCAAGGAGATGCCGCTGATCGGCGAGATCGGCTACATCGGGTTCAGCGCCATCGTCCTGAACCTGATCGTCACGGTGGTCCTCACCTTCGTCCTCCGCGCCGTCAAGGCCCCGGACGGCGTCGACGAGACCAGCCCGTCCGACTACACCGCGGACGCCGGCGACCCCGGCGTCGACCCCGAGGTGCCGCCGCTCACCGCGGCCACGCACTGACCGGGCGCTCCGACGCCGACGGCCCCGCGCACCGTGGTGCGCGGGGCCGTCGGCGTTTCCGGCGCCCGCCCGCCCGACCGCCCGACCGCCCGGCCGCCGGGCCCCTCGAGCATCCTGGGCGGATGGACTTCACCATCCGTCCCGCCAGGGAGGACGAGTACGAGCCCCTCGGCCGGATCACCGCCGCCGCCTACCTGGACGACGGGCTGCTGGCCTTCGGCGGGAGCGACGCCTACCTGAGGACCCTGCGCGACGTACGGTCCCGGGCCACCGCCCCCGGCGCCGAGGTGCTGGTCGCGGCGGAGGACGACCGCCTCCTCGGCGGCGTCACCTTCGTGGCCGGCGGTCCCCTGGCCGACATCGCCGCCGCGGACGAGGCCGAGATGCGGATGCTCGCCGTAGCCCGCCACGCGCGCGGCCGCGGCGTCGGCGAGGCCCTGGTGCGCTGCTGCGCCGACCGCGCCCGCGCCCTCGGCGGCCGACGGAGGCTGGTCCTGTCCACGCAGCCGAAGATGCACACCGCCCACCGCCTCTACGAGCGTCTGGGCTTCGCGCGCGCGCCCCTGCGCGACTGGAACCCGGTTCCGGAAACGGCCGACATCGATCTGCTGGTGTACGAGCTCCCGGTCTGACCCGGAGCGCACCGTTCCGTCACCGGGGCGTCGACATCCCTACGCGCGGGCGGTGTTGACGCGCGTAGCCCGTCGGCCCCACCCTTGCAGCGGCGCCACGTGATCGCGCGGCGCCGCCCCCCACCGATCGACGGTCAGGAGGCCGGAATGATCAGACGCATGTCCCGCGCGCTCATCAGTTTTGTCATGATCCTGGCAGGTGCAGTGGTAGGCGTCGGCGCCACCGCCGGCACCGCGCACGCCGACGAGTGCTACACGTGGAGCCGCACGCTCTCCACCGGTGCCACCGGCGCCGACGTGACGCAGCTGCAGGTCCGGGTGGCCGGCTGGGTGACCTCCGGCGAGCGCCTGTCCTACGACGGCGTCTACGGCGAGCGCACCGCCGCCGCGGTCAAGAAGTTCCAGTCGGCCTACGGCCTGGCCGCCGACGGCGTGGCCGGACCGGCGACCTTCTCCAAGATCTACGCCCTGCAGGACGCCGACTGCACGCCGGCCCACTTCACCTACGCCGAGCTCAACAAGTGCAACTCGGACTGGTCGGGCGGCAACGTGAGCGCCGCGACGGCCAAGCAGAACGCCCTGCGCACCATGTGGAAGCTCGAGGCGATGCGGCACGCCCTGGGCGACGTCGCGATCACCGTCTCCAGCGGCTTCCGCTCGGTGTCCTGCAACAACGCGGTGGGCGGCTCGGCCACCAGCCGGCACCTCTACGGTGACGCGGCGGACCTGACCGGCTCGCCCAGCTTCTGCACCCTCGCCAAGCAGGCCCGCGTCCACGGTTTCTCGGAGATCCTCGGCCCGGGCTACCCCGGCCACAACGACCACACGCACGTGGCGTTCGACCCGTCGCCCTACTGGTCCGCGCCGAACTGCGGCATCTGACCGGTCGCCGGACCCCCGCACGCACACGGAAGGCCGGGCTGCCGACAGCCCGGCCTTCCGCCCGCGTGCGCGTGTGCGCGGATCCGCGTCAGTCGTTCGGCACCACGGGGTAGCGCGGCTCGTTCTCCTCCATCTGCTTCAGCGCGTTCTTCCGCTCGCGCTTGGAGAGACGGTCGATGTACAGGTAGCCGTACAGGTGGTCCGTCTCGTGCTGGAGGCAGCGGGCGAAGTAGCCGGTGCCGCGCACCTTGATCGGGTTGCCGTGCACGTCCTGGCCGGTGACCTCGGCGTAGTCCGGCCGGGCCAGGGAGGCGTAGGCGGTCGGCACGGACAGGCAGCCCTCGTTGCTGTCGTCGAGGATGCGGCGGTCGGCCGGCAGCTCCACCAGCTTCGGGTTGCACACCACGCCGACGTGGCGCACGCCCTCGTCGTCCGGGCAGTCGTAGACGAAGACCTTGCGGTCCACGCCGATCTGGTTGGCGGCCAGGCCCACGCCCTCGGCGGTGCGCTGGCTGGCGAACATGTCGTCGACCAGCTTGCGCAGCTCGTCGTCGAACTCGGTGACGTCCTGGCACTCCTTGTGCAGGACCGGATTGCCGACGACCGTGATGGGCCGCGAGGTCCCGCGCTCCCGGTAGGCGCTCTCGCGCTCCTCGCAGTCCTGGGTGTCGATGACGTAACCCTCGTCGTCCACGGGGAGCTCGCCCGCGTGCTGCTGATCGGTCTCCTGCTGCGCCATGCCCGACGTACGCCTTCCTCAGTGTTCCCGCCTCTGACAGAGGCATAGCCTACGGGGCCGGGCGCGCCCGCGGTCCCCTGGCCGTCAGCAGACCTCCTCCAGGTCCCGCCAGTCCCGGGTGTCCGGACTGTCGGCGACCCAGCCGTCCAGCAGGCCGCGCACCAGGCCGGCCGGGGCGGCCACCCCGCACTCGCGTTCGGGCACCCACAGCTGCCCGTCGGTGCGGTGCCCGAGCGGGCCGGGCTGGCCGGGCTCGCTGTGGTCGTGCGGGTCCAGGTGCGCGCCGTCGCCCTCGACGGACGCCATCCGCGACTCCGAGCACATCCGGCACAGCAGCCGCACCGAACTCGACCAGTCCTCGGCGGCGTACCCGGCGTCGGAGGCGAGCGCCTCCAGGGCGTCCCGGTCCTCCTCGGAGGCGGCCTCCAGCAGCACCACCCAGGTGGGCACCGGTGACGGCGCCCAGAGCTCGATCTCGTCGAAGACCGGGAAGCTGTGCCCGTCGGCCGTGGTCCGCTCGCCGTGCGGGACGCCGTCGTGGAGCACGACCTCGCCCCACCGGCGGCCGGAGGACGGCAGGGGGATGGAGAGCACCTCGATGCGCGCCGGGTCCAGGCGGCGCCCCCACACCACCTCGGCCTCGCCCTCGGGGGAGAGCCGCACGGCCGCGCTGCCCAGGTCCATCCCGGTGGGCGCCCCGGCGTCCGCGGCGCCGCCGGGCACCCGCAGCCCGTACTCCTGCCAGGCGCGGCGGGCCAGCGGCCAGTCCTGCAGGGCCGTCGCGGCGATGCCGACGTTCCACCAGTCGGGGGCCCCGGTGTCCCGGTCCAGCAGCGCCACCGCGCGCAGCCCGGCGGCGCGGGCCTGCTCCCAGTCGTGCCGGAACTTGTGCAGCAGGGCCAGGTTGAACCAGGACTCGGACAGCCAGGGCTCGAGGTCGGCGGCGCGCGTGAGCAGCGCGCCCGCGTCCTCGTAGCGGCCGTCCCCGATCAGCGTGAACGCGCGGTCCGTGGCCTGCCGCCAGGAGGCGGAGGGCCGGTGCCGTCCCTTGCCGAAGATCCTCACGATTCCCGCCTGCCAGTTCTGTGGAGCGGACCGGTCCCTGCCCCCGTGGGCCCGCTCTCCCGCATCCAACCACGGACGGTCGGACGGTCGCTCATTACCCATGGGTTACCCAGCCGGGGGCGGGCTCAGACCGGATTGCCGCGCGATCCGTCGCACCGCCCGCACCCGTCGCCGCCGCTCCCGCCGGGTCCCGCAGCACCACCCTGGCCAGCGACTCCACCACGTCGGGCGCGTAGGTGCCCGCCGTGCCCAGCCGCAGCTCCTCCAGGGCGCGCAGGCAGGCGCCCCGGCCTCCGGTGCGCTGGGCCATCTCGTCGTAGGCGTTGACGGCCCGCACGATGCGCGCCGCCCGCGGCTGCCGGGTCCAGGGTTCGGCCTGCGACTCGACGACCGCGGCCACCCGGGGGTCCACGCCCGTCTGGCGGACGACGGCGCCGCCGAGGAGGGCCGTGCGCCGCTGCTCGGCGGCCGACAGCCGGGTGGTGGCCCCGTCGGGGACCGGGTCGACGAGGGCGAGCTGGCCGATGTCGTGCATCAGCGCCGCGTACTCCAGCACGGTGAGGTCGCTGCCGGTCAGGCCCATGTCCCGGCCGACGGCCAGGCTCAGCGCGGCCACCCGGTGCGCGTGGCCCTGCGGGGTGTAGCCGGCCACCTCGGTGGCGCGGGCCAGGGAGGCGATGGTCTGCCGGTAGGTGACCCGGACGGCGGCGTACCGGCGGAAGGACAGCTGGGCCAGGAGCAGCGGGACGCAGAAGACCGGCAGCGCGTACAGCCCGGCGACGTCCACGGCGAGGGCGATCACCATGCCCGAGGAGCCGGTGACCGAGCTCATCCGGGTGGTCCCGCGCAGTTCCTCGCGCAGCAGCGGGCCGAACGCCCGGCCGGTGCGGGACCGGCTGAGGACCGCGCCGGTCACCGAGTCGGCGAGGGCGGCGAGCAGCAGCACCACGATCACCGTCAGGACGTGCCAGGGGCCGGGGCCGGGGGCGTCCGGGGCGTGTACGGCGAGCGGGCGGCAGCAGACGGCGATGAACCCAACGGAGAGCACCCGGCGGGCCAGGTGGTCGGCGGTGGGCCGGCCGCCGGGCCGGGGCCGGGCGATGTGCCCGGTCCTCCCCGCGAGGGTGGCGACGGCGACCACGGCGACCGCCTGGGTGACGGAGGCCGGGGTCAGCAGCGCGTAGGCCAGCGCCGCCGCGGCCCCGACCGGGGCGGGGTCGCGTTCCTCGGGCAGGCACTCGGGCAGGCGCAGCAGCTCGCCGAAGGCGATGAACAGGACGAAGACGCAGGCGCTCTCCCGGTCGGCGACGCCGTGCCGGAGCACCTCGGCGAGACAGACCGCGGCGAGCAGCGCGGCGGCGAGGTGGACCGCGGCGCGCGGCGCCGCCCCGGGGCGCGGCGGGGACGCGCGCCGCGGCCTCACCGGGCACCGCCTTCCCCGCGGGCGGGGGCCCGCCGGGTGGACGCCCGCCGGGTCGACGGGGCCGCCGCCCGGGAGACCCCGCGGAGCCCTCCGGCCACGGTGGCCTCCGCCCGCACGGTGGGCTCGGCCGGGGCGGGCGTCGCGGACCCGGCCGGTTCTCCGGGGGCGGGCGCGGGTGCGGGCGGGGCGGCCGGCCGGCCGGGGGCGGTGGGCTCGGAGGGTGCGGTGAAGGGCGTCGGGTCGTCGGAGGTGACCACGGGGTTCCAGCCGTGGCGCTCCAGCGCGCGGGTGAGGGCGGTGACCATCCGGGGGTCGAACTGGGTGCCGGCGCACCGGGCGAGTTCCTCCAGGGCCGTCGGCACCGGCCGGGCGCGGCGGTAGGAGCGGGTGGAGGTCATCGCGTCGAAGGCGTCGGCGACCGCGACCACCCGGGCGCACTCGGGGATCCGGCCGCCCGCCAGCCCGTACGGGTAGCCGCTGCCGTCGAGCCGTTCGTGGTGGTGGAGGATGGCCGCCCGCGCCTCCTCCAGGAAGCCGATGCCGCGCGTCATCTCGTGGCCGTACTCGGGGTGCAGCTCGATCGCCCGGCGTTCCTGCGGGGTGAGCGGGCCGTCCTTGCGGAGCAGCCGGGTGGGGACGCCGATCTTGCCGACGTCGTGCAGGATGCCGGCGAAGCGGATGACCTCGACGCGTTCGTCGGCCATGCCGAGTTCGCGGGCGATCATCACCGAGGCCTGGCCGACCCGCTCGCTGTGGCCGCGGGTGTAGTTGTCCTTGAGGTCGACCGCCCGCACCAGCGCCCGCACGGTGGAGCGGTGGGCCGTGCGCTCCTGGTCGGAGTGGGCGAACACCCACCAGGTGACGTACATCGGCAGCAGCACCAGCACGGCGGCGGCCGGGCCGTGCGGGGAGCGCCACAGGACGGCCATCATCACCCCGGCCAGTCCGTGGACCGCCATCGGCGGCAGCGAGCGGACGAACTGCCGCCACCAGGGCTCGCGGGCCGGGACCCGGTCGGCCAGTGCCTTCATGCCGCCGTCCAGCAGGGCCGCGCACAGGCAGAAGACCAGCACCGCGAGGGCGGCGGCCGCCAGGGCCCGCGGCAGGTGGGAGGCGACCACGGCGTCCCGGCCGCCGAGCACCCAGTACGTCCAGGCGGTGGCGTGGACGGACAGGCAGAGCACGGCGGCCCGCCAGAGGCGGCGCAGCAGTCGGGGCGGGTCGGCGACCGGGGAGAGCAGGGTGCCCGGCACGGCGACCAGGGCCGCGGCGGGCGGCGGGAGCAGGAAGGCGGCGGCCAGGAGCACCGGGTAGAAGGCGTCGATGCCGGCCCGGCGCCCCGCCTGCCCGCAGGCGGCGTAGACCGCGGCCAGCAGCGTCACCGCCCACCACGGCGTGCGCAGCTGCGGAAGCGACACCAGACAGGCGCCGGCGGCCAGTACGGCGGCAGCCGCGTAGACACGCGCGCCGGCCGGCACCGATGCCGCCGGAACAGACCCCATGGCGTCCCCTCCCCGGCCGGACCGGGGCGGTCCGGTTCGTGCCCGTTCTGCACCGGAGCGTAGAGCGGCCGAAAGGGGTACGGGGGGCCTGATAGGTGAATCCGCGGGCCTATGACCCGCGGATTAGCACGTACGGGTGAACACTCAGGAGTCGCCGGATGACGCGGGGGTCACCGTCGCACCCTGCTGGTCGACGTCCGTCATCGCGGAGCCGTGCGCCACCTCGCCCGAGCGGATCAGCTCGATGCGGCCCATCACCTTCGCGCGCAGGTCGGTGGGTACGTCGTCATGACCGCAGCACCGCTTGACCAGCTTCTTCACGGCCTGCTCGAGGCCGTACTTCTCCAGGCAGGGCGAGCACTCCTCGAAGTGCTCCTCGAACTTCGTGCAGGCCGAGTCCGGCATCTCACGGTCGAGGAACTCGTAGAGATGGTCGAGGATCTCCGCGCAGTCCGTCTCGTGCGGCTCTCCACAGCTCATGAGCCCGAGCCTTTCGCTTCGTTCGACTCTCCGGCGCCGGCGGGAACGAGCCCGCGGTCGCGGGCGTAGTCCTCGAGCATGCCGCGCAGCTGGCGGCGGCCCCGGTGCAGCCGGGACATCACCGTACCGATGGGTGTCCCCATGATGTCCGCGATCTCCTTGTAGGCAAACCCCTCGACATCCGCCAGGTAGACGGCGATGCGGAACTCCTCGGGGATCGCCTGCAGGGCCGACTTCACGTCGGAGTCCGGCAGGTGGTCCAGCGCCTGGGACTCGGCGGAGCGCAGACCGGTCGACATGTGCGACTCGGCGCGCGCGAGCTGCCAGTCCTCGATGTCCTCGGCGGCACTGCGCTGGGGCTCCCGCTGCTTCTTGCGGTAGGAGTTGATGAACGTGTTGGTCAGGATCCGGTACAGCCAGGCCTTGAGGTTGGTGCCCTCACGGAACTGGTGGAAGGACGCGTACGCCTTGGCGTACGTCTCCTGCACCAGGTCCTCGGCGTCGGCCGGGTTGCGCGTCATGCGCAGCGCGGCCGAGTACATCTGGTCGAGGAACTCCAGCGCGTCCCGCTCGAACCGGGCGCTGCGCTCCTCGGTCGTCTCGGTCGTCCGCCTGCCCTCGGCGCCCTCGGCGCTCGCTGGCTGCTCCGCGTCGGTCCCGGTGACCGGACCCACCTCCTCCAACGTCGTACCACTCGAATCGGAGGATAGACGATTTTGCTCCTCACCCGCCGCCCGGCGCTTTCCCCCGGACGCCCGCCGGACGGCGCCGGTGCGGGTCGAGGGGAGCACCGACCACTCGAGGTCGGTGGCGCGACGACTGGGGCACGCGACGGATCCCATGCGGCGGATTCCTCCCGGGACGGCTGGTCAGGACGGCTTGTTCTCCCCCTTCAACCTCACGCCCCTCCGTGGCATTCCCGGCGCCCCGCGCCTAGTGCGCGGAGCCCGACAGCTGGAGGCCGATGACGCCGAGGATGACCAGGCTGATCGAGACGATCTTCAGCACGGACACCACGTCCCCCAGGAAGACCATGCCGTAGATCGCCGTGCCGGCCGCGCCGATGCCGGTCCACACCGCGTACGCGGGCCCGACGTCCAGCCGCTTGAGCGAGAGGGTCAGCAGGCCGAAGCTGCCCAGCGCGAACGCGCAGAAGGCCATCGTCGGGTACAGCCGGGTGAACCCGTTCGAGAGCTTGAGGCAGACCGCGAAACCGGTCTCGAGCAGTCCGGCGACCACGACCAGCAGCCACGCCATGGGGTGTCCTCCGCATCAATCACGTCCGTGACCGCTCCGACCGCTCCGGCCACGCGGGGGCGGCCGGTTGATGCGATTATGCCCGGAATGCCCCGTCAGTCCCCTTCGTGCCGCTCGCGCGTCGAGAGCAGCCGCCGCAGCGAGTAGAGCCTCGCCGGGTCGGCGTGGCCGTCGGCCACCCACTGGTCGAGGGCGCAGTCCGGCTCGTCGTGGCTGCAGGCCCGCGGGCAGTCCCCCGTCCCGGCCTCCAGGTCCGGGAAGGCGTGGATGACCCGCGAGGGGTCGATGTGCGCGAGGCCGAAGGACCGCACGCCGGGCGTGTCCACGACCCAGCCCTCGGCCCCCTCCAGCGGCAGTGCCAGCGCGGAGGTGGTGGTGTGCCGGCCGCGCCCGGTCACCGCGTTGACGTGGCCGGTGATCCGGCGGCGTTCCTTCGGCACCAGGGCGTTGACCAGGGTGGTCTTGCCGACGCCGGAGTGGCCGACGAAGGCCGTGACCTTGCCCGCCAGGTGCTCGCGGACCCGGTCCGCCGCCTGGCCGGTCTCCAGTTCCTCGCGGCTGGTGACCACGTACGGGATGTCCAGTGCCCCGTAGAGCTCGAGGATCTCGTCGGCGGAGGCGAGGTCGGACTTGGTGAGCACCAGCAGCGGCGTCAGCCCGCCGTCGAAGGCGGCGACCAGGCAGCGGTCGATCAGCCGCGGTCGCGGCTCGGGGTCGGCGAGGGCGGTGACGATGGCCAGCTGGTCGGCGTTGGCGACCACCACCCGCTCGTAGGGGTCGTCGTCGTCCGCCGTGCGGCGCAGCAGCGAGGCGCGCTCCTCGATGCGGACGATCCGCGCCAGGGTGTCCTTCGCGCCGGACAGGTCGCCGACCAGGGCCACCCGGTCGCCGACCACGGCGGCCTTGCGGCCCAGCTCGCGGGCCTTCATGGCCGTCACGACGGTGTCCTCGACCAGGCAGGTCAGGCGGCCCCGGTCGACGGTGAGGACGAAGCCCTCGGCGGCGTCCTCGTGCTTGGGGCGGATGTGGGTCCTCGGCCGGTTCCCCTTGCGGTTGGGGCGGCTGCGGATGTCGTCCTCGTCGGTGTGCTTGCCGTAGCGACGCATGACGTGCCTTACCGCCGGTCCTCGAGCATCCCTGTCCACAGGTGTGTGAAGTCGGGCAGGGTCTTGGCGGTGGTCGCCACGTTCTCGATCTCCACCCCCTCGACGGCGAGGCCGAGGATCGCGCCGGCGGTGGCCATCCGGTGGTCGTCGTAGGTGTGGAAGACACCGCCGCGCAGCGCGCGCGGCCGGATGTGCAGGCCGTCGGCGGTCTCGGTGACGTCGCCGCCGAGTCCGTTGATCTCCTTGGTCAGCGCGGCCAGCCGGTCCGTCTCGTGCAGGCGCAGGTGGGCGACGCCCCGCAGGGTGGACGGCGAGTCGGCCAGCGCGGCGACCGCGGCGATGCCGGGGGTCAGCTCGCCGACCTCGGAGAGGTCCACGTCGATGCCGTGGATCCGGCCGGAGCCGGTGAACTCCAGGCCGTACTCCTTGAGCTCGCAGGATCCGCCCATCCGGGTGAAGATCTCGCGCAACCGGTCACCGGGCTGGGTGGTGCGCTCCGGCCAGTCCGGCACGATCACCCGGCCGCCGGTCACCAGGGCGGCGGCGAGGAACGGCTGGGCGTTGGACAGGTCGGGCTCGACGATCAGGTCGCGGCCGAGCAGGGCGCCGGGCGTCACCCGCCAGACGTTCGCCTCGCCGCCGGACTCTGGAGTGTCGACCTGGGCGCCCGCGGCGCGCAGCATGTCGACGGTCATCCGGATGTGCGGCAGCGACGGCAGCGTGGCGCCGGTGTGCCGGACCTCGACGCCCTGGTTGAAGCGAGCGCCGGACAGCAGCAGGGCGGAGACGAACTGGGAGGACGAGGAGGCGTCCACCTCGACCGGCCCGCCGTCCAGGGCGCCGCCGCCGTGCACGGTCAGCGGGAGGGCGCCGCGGCCGTCGTCGTCGATCCGGGCGCCGAGGGCGCGCAACGCGTCGATCACGCCGTGCAACGGGCGCTCGTGGGAGCGGGGGTCGCCGTCGAAGCGGACCGGGCCGTCGGCGAGGGCGGCCACCGGGGGCAGGAAGCGCATGACCGTGCCGGCGTTGCCCACGTCGAGCGAGGCGGGACCGGCCAGCGGGGCGGGGATGACCCGCCAGGCCTCGCCGGCCTTGTCGCCGCCGGGGGTGAGCGTGGAGCTGGAGGAGACGGTCTCCTCGATGCCGACGCCGAGCGCGCGCAGCGCCTCGGCCATCAGCAGGGTGTCGCGGGAGCGCAGCGGGCGGCGGATCCAGCCAGGCTCGGAGGCCAGGGCGGCCAGCACCAGCGCACGGTTGGTGACCGATTTCGATCCCGGCACGTGGACCGTCGCGTCGACGGGCCCGCTCGCGGTGGGGGCGGGCCAGAGATCGGTCTGCTGCGCGGAGTGAACGGTCATACGGCCCACTCTAGTGGCTGGCCGCACAGGAGATTCCTGATCAAAAGCGCGGAAATTTCGTCGAAACAGGTCCGTGGTAGCGGCTTTCCGCGCGCCGGAGGCCCACAGTGCGAGACACGGACGCTCAGAGGCCGAGCAGCCAGCGCGCTCCGCCCGTCAGGGAGCAGAGCGACACGACGTGGAAGAGGAAGAGCCACAGCGCGGGCGGGGTGCCGGTGAGCGAGGCCAGCTGGTCGGCGTCGGACGCGCCGGTGGGGTTGCGGCGCCGCTCCCGCTGCAGCTCGAAGGCCGGCCGGACGCCGCCCAGCAGCAGGAACCACACCACCGCGTAGGCGAACGCGGCCTGCACCTGGGGGCCCGCCTTCCACGAGACCAGCAGGAACAGCGCGCCGGTTACCAGCACCGTGAGCACGCCGTACACGTTGCGGATCATCACCAGCATGGCCAGCAGCAGCGCGGTGGCCAGCCACAGCAGGAGCGTGATCCGGCCCTCGGAGAGCAGGGCCGCGCCGCCCAGGCCGAGCAGCGGCGGGGCGGTGTAGCCGGCCAGCGCGGTGAACACCATGCCCGGCCCGCGGGGCTTGCCCCGGCTCACGGTCAGGCCGCTGGTGTCGGAGTGGAGCCGTATCCCGGTGAGCGTGCGGCCGGTGAGCAGGGCCACCAGTGCGTGGCCGCCCTCGTGCGCGATGGTGACGGCGTTGCGCGCCACCCGCCAGACGGCGTTCGGCAGCACCACGGCCAGGGCGGCCGCGGCGGTGGCGACCACCACCCACAGGTCGGGGTCGGGCTGGCGGCCGAGCACCTGGTCCATCGGTGGGGTCTCCTTCGCGGGGTGGGCGTGCGGTCGGGGCACGCGGTCGCGGGTGGGCGCGCGGCCGGAACGCTCGGTCGCGGGGTGGGCGCGCGGCCGGGCACGCGGTCCTTGGGCGTCTTGCCGGAAGCCGGTGGCCCGGGCGGTGCCCGGCCTGGCAGTGTGGCACGTATGTGCGGACGGTATGCATCCTCGCGGGCTCCGGAGGACCTCGCGGACATCTTCGGCGTCGAGGCCGGACTCCCCTCGCTGCGCCCGGACCCCGGCACGCCGGGCGACGACCCGGAGGAGTCCTGCGCGCCCGGCCACGAACCCGACTACAACGTCGCCCCGACCAAGGAGGTGTTCGCCGTCCTCGACCGCCCGGTCAAGGGTTCCGGCGACCCCCGCCCGGTGCGGCAGCTGCGCCGCCTGAAGTGGGGGCTGGTGCCCAGCTGGGCCAAGTCCCCCGACGGCGCCGCCCGCATGATCAACGCGCGGGCCGAGACGGTGCACGAGAAGC
Source organism: Streptomyces fragilis (assembly GCF_003112515.1). Lineage (GTDB taxonomy): Bacteria > Actinomycetota > Actinomycetes > Streptomycetales > Streptomycetaceae > Streptomyces > Streptomyces fragilis. Next base: position 474,405 of record NZ_BEVZ01000004.1, read on the forward strand.
CCTCCTACCGCCGGGCGTTCGCCGCCCGCCGGTGCATCCTGCCCGCCGACGGCTACTACGAGTGGGTCACCGGCAAGGAGGAGCGGGACCTGGAGGTCGAGGGGCGGCGGAAGCGTCCGCGCAAGCAGCCGTACTTCGTCACGCCGGCCGACGGCTCGGTCTTCGCGATGGCGGGGCTCTACGAGTTCTGGCGCGACCGCACCCTGCCGGACGACCATCCGCGGGCCTGGTGGGCGACCTGCTCGGTCATCACCACCGAGGCGGAGACCGCGCCGCTGGCCGTGGCCCCCGCCGAGGGTCCGCGGGCACTGGCGGAGATCCACCCGCGGATGCCGCTGATGCTCACGGCGGACCGCTGGGACGCCTGGCTCGACCCGCGCCACGACGACCCGGACGCGCTGCGCGGCCTGCTCGCCCCGCCGCCGGCCGGCCTGATGCGGGCCTACCCGGTGTCCACGGCGGTCAGCAACGTCCGCAACAACGGGCCGGAGCTGCTGAAGGAGCTGGCGGGGCCGGAGGAGGGCACACTCTTCTGACGTGAGCCCCGATTCGCACGATGTCCCCGAACCGCCCGAGCGCCCCGAGGCAGGCACCGTGACCGACCCCGAGACCCACCCCGAGACCGGCCTCGGCACCGGCCCCGAGACCGAGCTGGTGGACACCGAGGCCGGACGGGCCCGGATCACCTGGCGGCGGGCGGCGGACGCCCGGCTGGTCCTGGCCGTGAGCCACGGCGCCGGGGGCGGCATCGAGGCACGGGACCTGCGGGCGCTGGCGGAGGTGCTGCCCGGGCACCGGGTCAGCGTGGCGCTGGTCGAGCAGCCGTGGCGGGTGGCGGGGAAGAAGGTGGCCCCGGCCCCCCGGACGCTGGACACCGGATGGCGCGGGGTGTGGCCGGCCCTGGCGCGCGAGGGGCTCCCGGTGGTGTCCGGCGGCCGCAGCGCGGGAGCCCGGGTGGCCTGCCGGACCGCCGGGGAGCTGGGGGCGGCCGCGGTGCTGGCGCTCAGCTTCCCGCTGCACCCGCCGGGGCGTCCCGAGCGGTCGCGGGCCGAGGAGCTGGCGGGGGTGACGGTGCCGCTGCTGGTCGTCCAGGGCGGCGCCGACCCCTTCGGGCGTCCCGAGGAGTTCCCGGCCGCGCTGCGCCCCGCCGCGGTGGTCCCGCACGCCGACCACGCCTTCGCCGTCCCCAAGCGCGCCCCCCTCACCCAGGCCGACGCCCTCCGTCTCGTCACCGACGCGGTGACCGCCTGGACCGCGACCCTGCCGTGACGGGCGGTCGCGAGCCGGGGCGCCTCACGACCGCCCGGAGCGCCGCCCTGCTGTGACGGGCGGCCGCCGGGCCGGGAGGCTCACGACCACCCGGAGCGCCATCCTGCTGTGACGGGCGGCCGCCGGGCCGGGAGGCTCACGCCGGCTCGCGGCGAGGAGGAAGGGTGGTGCGGACGAGGTCGGCGGCCGAGGTGCCCGGGGGCGGTGGGGCGAGGAGGCAGGACAGGCCCAGGCGGAGGGCGAACTCGCACACCCTCCCCGCTCCCGGCGGCGACCCCAGCGCCGCCACCGCGCGCTCCCGCGCAGACGCCACCAGCTCGCCCGGGGACGGCAGCGCCCCGTCCGCCCGCCGCTGCGCCGGCGCGCCCGTCGAGGACGGCACCGCGGTGAGCACCGGCGACGGCAGCCGATCGGTCCAGCACCCGGTGAGCACCGCCCGGGCCAGCGGTCCGCGGCGCCCCGCCCGCGCCGTCCACTCCGCGACGGCGGCGAGCCGCTCCCGGGGGTCGGCGTGCGAGGCCAGCGCCCGGTCGACCCCCGCCAGGTACGCGTCGGCCTCCCGCCGCACCAGCGCGCGCCCCAGCCCTTCCTTGCTGCCGAACTCGTTGTAGAGGGTCTGCCGCGACACTCCGGCGTCGGCGGCCACGTCGACCATGCGCACCGCCGCCCAGGACTCCCGCTCCAGCGCTCTCCCGGCGGCCTCCAGCAGCGTCTCGCGTGCCGTGCGCATCGTCGCGTCGCCTCCCCGTGCTCGCCGGGCGGTGGGCCGGGCTCGGCCCGGCGGCGTGGCCCGAGGGCCCGCGCCCCCACACTTGACGCGCCCTGAGGCACTGTCAAGTCCCCGGGACCCCGGCCTCCCTCCTGCCCCGTCAACCGCTCTCCGCCCCGTGTGGCCCGGCCGCGAGTCCGGCCGATACGGTTCCGCCATGGCCGACTACCTCGATGACCTGCGTTTCGCCCACGTCCTGGCGGACACCGCCGACGCCGCGACGACGGCCCGCTTCAAGGCGCTCGACCTGAAGGTCGAGACCAAGCCGGACATGACGCCGGTGAGCGAGGCCGACAAGGCGGCCGAGGAGCTGATCCGCAGTCAGCTCCAGCGCGCCCGCCCGCGCGACGCGATCCTCGGCGAGGAGTACGGCGTCGAGGGCACCGGCCCCCGCCGCTGGGTGATCGACCCGATCGACGGCACCAAGAACTACGTCCGCGGCGTCCCCGTCTGGGCCACCTTGATCGCCCTGATGGAGGCCGGCGAGGGCGGCTTCCAGCCGGTCGTCGGCGTGGTCTCGGCGCCCGCGCTGGGCCGTCGCTGGTGGGCGGCGAAGGGCCACGGCGCGTTCACCGGCCGCAGCCTGACGTCGGCCTCGCGGATCCACGTGTCCCAGGTGTCGCGGATGGAGGACGCCTCGTTCGCGTACTCCTCGCTCAGCGGCTGGGAGGAGCAGGGCCGCCTCGACGGCTTCCTGGACCTGACCCGCGAGGTGTGGCGGACCCGCGCGTACGGCGACTTCTGGCCCTACATGATGGTCGCCGAGGGCGCGGTGGACATCTGCGCGGAGCCGGAGCTCTCGCTGTGGGACATGGCGGCCACCGCCGTGATCGTCACGGAGGCGGGCGGCTCCTTCACCGGTCTGGACGGCCGCCCCGGCCCGCACAGCGGCAACGCTGCCGCTTCGAACGGGCTCCTCCACGACGAGCTCCTGGGCTACCTCAACCAGCGGTACTGAGTTCCGCGCCTCGACCAAGCGGTACCGGGTCCCGCGCCGCCCTCGCGCGGCGGTTCCGCACGCCCTCCTGACCGCCCCGCAGTGCCCCGCGCGCCCTGTGCTTTGCCTCTTGTTGACCTCCGCATTGCCTGCGACTCTGGGAGCACCCCGTTTGTGCTTTTGTGAAGCGCCACTGACCAGGCGTTTCACAGGAGGAGGTGACCGAGCCAGATGCTCGTCCGCGAGGCCATGTCGACCACGCTGCTCACCGTGGGCCCCGCCCACACACTCCGCCAGGCCGCCGTCCTGATGTCCTCCCGCCGCGTCGGGGCCGCCCTGGTGCTGGACCCCGAGGCGGCCCACCCGGGCATCCTGACCGAGCGGGACATACTCAACTCGCTCGGCCTGGGCCAGGACCCGGACGTCGAGCGCGCCCACGCCCACCTGACCGCGGACGCCGTCCTCGCGGATCCCTCGTGGACCATCCATGACGCCGTCCGGGCGATGGCGCACGGCGGCTTCCGTCACCTGGTGGTCATGGAGCGCGGGGAGCCCGCGGGCATCGTGTCGGTCCGTGACGTGCTGCGTTGCCTGTCCCGGGGCGGGGACCCGGCAGGGCGGGCGGGGGGCGCGGGCGGACTTTAGAACGGATCCAAATCCGGACAAGCTCCCGGACCGCTGTTAGGCTGGCAGCCATGAGCGACCTGTTGGAGCGCCTGCGCGGACGCGGCTGGCGCATGACCGCACAGCGACGTGTGGTGGCCGAGGTTCTCGAAGGCGATCACGTCCACCTGACGGCCGACGAGGTCCACGCCCGCGCGGCCGCGAAGCTCCCGGAGATCTCCCGGGCCACCGTGTACAACACGCTGGGCGAGATGGTCTCCCTCGGCGAGGTCGTCGAGGTCACCACGGACAAGCGCGCCAAGCGGTACGACCCGAACGCCCACCGGCCGCACCACCACCTGGTGTGCGCGCGCTGCGGCGCCATCAAGGACGTCCACCCGACGGGCGATCCGCTGGCGGACCTGCCGGCCGACGAGCGCTTCGGCTTCACCGTCTCCGACGTCGAGGTGACCTACCGGGGTCTGTGCCCCGGGTGCTCCGCCTGACGAACGCGGCCTCCTCGCGGCCCGTGTCGGCCGCCGCTGCCTACGTCGCCCGCGGGGCGGGCGGTGGCTCGCGCGAGGGACGCGACATGCCGAAGGGGTCGGACCGGAGAACCGGTCCGACCCCTTCGGGTTTCAGTAGCGGGGACAGGATTTGAACCTGCGACCTCTGGGTTATGAGCCCAGCGAGCTACCGAGCTGCTCCACCCCGCGTCGACTCGTTGAACACTACGCGACGTGGGCGCGGCAGGCAAATCGGATCAGCCGCACCGGCTCGGGCTCACCCCCGGCGGCCCGTCAGCCCGCCGGCGCAAGCTCAGTCCCGCCGGCGCAAGGTCAACCCCGCCGGCAGCAGCTCGGCCCCGCCGGCCCGGACCCGGCCGGACACCGGCTCAGGCGGAGAGTTCCTCGCGCAGGACGGCGCCCAGCCGGGCGGCCCGCTCGCGGACCTTGTCGGGCCCCAGCGCCGTCGCCCGCTCGGCCCAGCGCTGCCCCTCGGACAGCTCGCCCCGCCGCGCGTACGCCAGCGCCAGGCGCAGCGCCGCGCCACCGTGGCCTCCGGCGGCGGCCCGCTTCCACCACAGCACGGCCTCGGCCTCGCTGCCCTCCCGGGCCAGCAGCAGGCCGAGGTTGAACGCGCCGCTCTCCGACCCGGCCTGGGCGGCCTCCCGGTACCAGCGGGCCGCCTCCGCCATGTCGCCGCGGGCCGCGGCCAGCATCCCGGCTCTGACCTGCGCCTTGCGGTGCCCCTGGCCGGCGGCCCGCTCGTACCACTCCTCGCACTCCGTCTTGCGGTGCGCGCACTGGCCCAGCTCGTGGGCGTGGGCGGGCGGCCGGCGGCGGTCCAGGACCATCGCCAGCCGGTAGGCCGCCTCGGCGCTGCCCGCGCCGGCCGCGCAGCGCAGGTACCGCTCGGCCTCCTGCTCCTCGCCGTCGCGCAGCAGCGCCACACCGACCTGGAGGGCGGCGTCCGGGTGTCCCGCGGAGGCGGCCCGCTCGTACCAGCGCAGCGCCTCCTTCTCCTCGCCGCGGTTGCTGTGCAGGATGCCCAGGTTGCAGGCGGCCTCGACGCTGCCCGCCTCGGCCGCCTTGGAGAACCACGGCTCGGCGCCGGTCGCGTCGCCGTTGCCCAGCAGCAGGACGGCCAGCGCGTTGGCGGCCTCCCGGTGCCCGGCGTAGGCGGCGCGGCGGTACCACTGCTCGGCCTGGGCCGTGCGGCCCTGCTCGGCGCAGAGCAGGCCCAGGTTGTAGGCGCCGTTGACGTCGCCGGCGTCGAGGGCGGCGCGGTACCAGCGGGCGGCGGTCTGCTTCTCGCCGCGCTCCGCGTGCAGCGCGCCCAGGGCGTTGGCGGCGGCGCCGTCGCCGTCGCGGGCGGCCTTGAGCCACCAGGAAGCGGCGTTCTCGGTGTCCCCGGCGTCGCGCAGCAGGTGACCCAGTGCGCAGGCGGCACGGGCCTCGCCGCCCTTGGCGGAGGTCAGGTACCAGCGGCCGGCCTCCTTGAGGTCGCCGCGGCGCTCCAGGATCTCGCCCAGGCGCAACGCCGCCTGGTGGTGGCCGCGCGCGGCGGCCTGGCGGTACCACTGCTCGGCCTCCCGCGGGACGGCGCCGGACGGCGCCCCCGCGGCGTCGGCGGCGCGCGCCGCGCCCGTGGGCCGGGCGGCCCGGTCACCGGCGGCCGGGGAGCCGTCGGCGGCGCGGCGCTCGAGGGCCACGGCGAGACGGTAGGAGGCCTCGCGGTGGCCGCGGTCGGCGGCGGCGCGCATCCAGGTCTCGGCCTCGTCGCCCGCGCCGCGGTGCTCCAGCAGGTCGGCGAGCGCGAAGGCGCCCAGCACGTGGCCTTGTTCGGCGGCCTGGCGCAGCCAGTACTCGGCGCCCGGCTCGTCCCCGCGCTCGCGCAGGTGACGGCCGAGGGCGTGCGCGGCCGCGGCGGAGCCGGCCACGGCGGCGATGCGCCACCAGCCGGCCGCCTCCTCGGCGTAGCCGCGCTGGTGCAGGAGGACGCCCAGGTTGTTGGCCGCGGCGCGGTCCCCGGCGGCGGTGGCGGCGCGCAGCGGGCCCTCGGCCCCGTCGAGGTCGCCGCGGCGCAGGAGCATGGCGCCGAGGACGCTCATCGCCTCGACGTCCCCGGCCTCGGCGGCGATCCGCTGCCCGGCCTCGTCCGCCGGGTCGCCGAGGAGACCGGCGGCCTGGCCGGCTCCCTCGACGCCGGCGGCCTCATCGGCCCCGGCGAGCCCGTCCGGATCGACGGACGGCGCAAATCGCCCTGTGTCCAACAGAGTTCCCTTGTCCCCCATAACGTTCATCGTCGCACCACCCGAACCCCGGGTACACCTGGTATACCGCAGCCTTGGAGGTCACTTCAGCGTTTTGTCGACATGCCCACAGAGAGACAAGTGAAACACGGACTCCCCGACAGCCCCGTCCCCGCAAGGGTCGTCGCCCCCTCCCGACCTGCACGGCAGTCCGGCACGGACAAGGCCCGGTTCCCCCGAACGAGGGACCCGGGCCTTGCACCGCATTCGAAGATCCGGTATTGGCGCTGAGATCAGCTTCCGACCTGCCCGGTCAGTCGCCGGCCGAGGGGGCCCGGGCCTCCTCGGCGCGCTTCAACGCCTCCTCAAGATCTTCCTGTGCCCGGCCGTAGGCCTCCCAGTCGCCCTTCTTGAAGGCCTCCTGGCCCGCGTCGAAGGCCTTCTGCACGTCCTTCAGAGCCTGGTCGAGCGTGGCGTCGCCCTTCTCCGGCGGGGTCTCCTCGCCGGGCGGAGTCTCCTCCTCGGGCGGCTGCGCCTCGCCTCCGGCGCCGAAGACCTTGTCCAGAGCCTGGGCCAGGGTGTCCTCGAAGGCGGTCTGGCCGTTGTAGCTCACCAGCACCTTGCGCAGCAGCGGGTACTTGAGGCCGCCGCCGCGGACGTAGACCGGCTCGACGTACAGCAGGCCCTCGTCGAGCGGCACCGTGAGCAGGTTGCCGTACTCGACCTGCGAGTCACCGCCGCTCAGCAGCCGGATGGTCTCGGCGATGTCCTGTTCGGAGTTGAACGCCGACTGGACCTGTTTGGGACCCTGGACCGTGGTGCTGGTCGGCAGCTTGAGGATGCGGATCTTGCCGTAGTCGTCCGCTCCCGCCTCGGCGTTGACCGCCATGAAGGCGCTCAGGTTGTCGCGGCCGTTGGGCGTGAACGTCGTGGTCAGCGAGAATGCCTGCTCCGGCTGGTCGGGCATCTTCATGGAGAGGTAGTACGGCGGCACCGCCTCGCCGACCTTGTTGGTCGGGTCGTCCGGCACCTGCCACACCTCGCTGCCGCTGAGGAACGTCTCGGCGTCCTCGACGTGGTAGCGGGTCAGCAGCTCACGCTGCACCTTGAAGAGGTCCTGCGGGTAGCGCAGGTGCGCCATCAGCTGGTCGGAGATGGCCGAACGCGGCTCCACCGTGTCCGGGAAGGCCTTCATCCAGGTCTTGAGGACCGGGTCCTTCGTGTCCCACTCGTACAGCTTGACCTCGCCCGTGTAGGCGTCGACCGTCGCCTTCACCGAGTTCCGGATGTAGTTGACCCGGTCCTGCTGGGCGATCACCGCACGCTGGTCGGTGGTCAGCGAGTCGGAGGTGGTGTCGCCCAGCGTGGTGCGCGAGGCGTACGGGTAGCCGTTGGACGTGGTGTAGGCGTCCACGATCCACTGGATCTTCCCGCCGATGACCGCCGGGTACGGGTCGCCGTCGATGGTCAGCCACGGGGCGACCGCCTCGACCCGCTCCTTGGGCGTGCGGTTGTAGAGGATCTTCGAGCCCTCGCCGATGGCGCCCGAGTAGAGGATCTGCGGCTCGCTGAACGCCACCGCGTACGCGGCCCGGTTCAGCGGGTTCGACAGGCTGACGCCGCTGTTCCCCTTGTAGCGGGTGCCGACCTCCTGCCCGTCCTTGGAGTAGTCGATCTCCTCCTGCGGACCGCCGACGATCGAGTACTGCGTCGTCTTCTCGCCGTAGTACACGGCCTGCTGGTACTTGCCCAGCTGGCCCTGCGAGGGCAGGTCGTACTCCGTGAAGACCGGCAGGCCCTCGCTGTCGGCCTCGGTGCCCTTGGCGGCCACCACGCCGTAGCCGTGGGTGTAGCGGAAGTGGTCGTTGATCCAGTTCCGCTTCGGCACGCCGTTCAGGTCGAGCTCACGCAGGCCGATCACGGTGTCCTGGGTCTGGCCCTCGACCGTGTAGCGGTCGACGTCCAGGTTCTCCGGGAAGCCGTAGTAGCTGCGGATCTGCTGCCGCTGCTGGAAGGTCGGCGAGACGATGTTCGGGTCGAGCAGACGGATGCTGGCGGCCTGGTCGGCCTGGCCCCGCAGCTCCGGCTTCTTGTCCGGGGCGGCGCCGCGGCCGGAGAACGGGCTGACCTCCGTGTCGCCGATGTCGTAGGCGTAGCGCGTCGCGTCGATGTTCTTCGCGACGTACGGCGCCTCCTTGGCCTGCTCGTTCGGCTGAACCTGGAACTTCTGCACGATGGCCGGGTAGAGGCCGCCGATCAGCAGCGCCGACAGGACCATCAGGCCGAAGCCGATGACCGGCAGCTGCCAGGTCCGCCGCCACAGGGTGGCGAAGAAGAGCACGGCGCAGATGACGGCGATGCAGAAGAGGATGGTCTTGGCCGGCAGGTAGGCGTTGGCGTCGACGTACCGCAGACCCGTCCAGTTGTCCGTCGCCTTGAAGTCGCTGGACTTCACAGCGAGGCCGTACCGGTCGAGCCAGTAGGCGACGGCCTTCAGGGCCACGAACAGTCCGAGCAGCACCGACAGGTGCCCGGTGGCCGCGCCGGTGGCCTTCGCCCCCGGCGAGCTCAGCCGCAGACCGCCGTACAGGTAGTGGGTGACGGCGGCGGCGATCAGCGAGAGGATCACGGCTGCGAAGCCGAAGCCCAGCAGGAAGCGGTACCAGGGCAGGTCGAAGGCGTAGAAGGAGACGTCCAGCTGGAACTGGGGGTCCTTCTTGCCGAAGTCGACGCCGTTGACCCAGGTGAGCCAGGTGCGCCACTGGCTGCCGGCCGAGGCGCCCGCGACCAGGCCCACCAGGGCCGTGATGGCGATCAGCACCCACTTCTTGTACGGGGCGATGCCCATCCGGTACCGGTCGAGGTTCTGCTGCTCGACCGACATGGCGCTCAGCGGCGGACGCAACCGGTGCGCCAGCCAGATGTTGAGGCCCACGGCGGCGGCCATCAGCAGGCCGAAGACGAAGAAGAGCCCGATCTTCGTGGAGAGCGTGGTCGTGAAGACCGACGAGTAGTCCACCGAGCGGTACCAGAGCCAGTCGGTCCAGAACCCGGAGAACATGGTGAACGCCATGCCGAGGACGGCAAGGACGCCCAGCGTCATGAGCAGGGTCCGGGACCGCCGGGACGGGCGGCCCACTCTGATCCGCGGTCCTGTCGGGCCTCCGCCGCGGTCCGGCATCTGGAAAGCCAAGGTGCGCACCTCAAGTCAGTGTGTATCCGTCGGGTCCCGCGCGGGCCCGACGGGGGGACCCGTTCATCATGGATCCCCACGTATGCAACTTACCGAGGCTTTACCCAGTTCCCGATCACGGGTGGATACCAGGCAGGATTGTGACCATGTCCAACACTCCCATGGCGGCGAACCCGCTCACCCGGGCCGTGCTCGAGATCGACGAGTACGCCTCCACCCTCGGCTGGGACCAGCCCGCCCGCCTCTTCGCCCTCGTCGACTCCGCCTCGCTGCGCGCCCAGGAGCCCGCTCTCGCGGACCAGCTCGGTCTGCCGGAGGAGGCGGAGACGGCCGCTCTCACCCCCGTCGAGCAGGACGAGATCCCGGCCTCGCAGCCGCTGGACGAGTTCCTCGCCACCATCGCCTGGCCGGACGCCGTGGCCGGCTGCGCGCTGACCGTGGAGCGCCTGATGCTGCCGCCGACCGCGGAGGCCGAGGTCCCCATCGGCCTCGACGACGCCGGGCTGGCCCGCTGGGTGGCCGAGCACCCGCAGCGTCAGGAGGTGCGGATGACGGTCGCCGTGCTGCGCGACGGCTCCCGTGATTCGGCGCTGCGGCTGCGGGAGAAGGACTCCGCCACCGAGGTGCTCACCGGTGCGGGCCTGGTTCCCGGCCTGGCCGAGGCGCTCGCCGCGACCTTCGAGGACTGACCCGGGGGCCGGGCCGACAGGTCCGGCCGGGTCAGGTCCGGCCGGGTCAGGTCCGGCGAGGTCAGGTCAGCTCCGGCGGGGTCAGGTCAGGTCCGGCGGGGTCAGGTCAGGTCCGGCGGGGTCAGGTCAGTGACGTTCGCACCGCGGGAGCTCGTCGGTGCGGCCCTCGCGGATGTCGTCCAGGGCGCCCAGGGCGTCGTCCAGGTCGCCGACCTTGACCAGGGTGAGGCCGTCGGGGATGTCCTCGGCGGCCGTCGCGCAGTTCTTCTCCGGCGTCAGGAAGTACTTCGCGCCCTTGGCCCGCGCGCCCAGCGTCTTCATGCTGATGCCGCCGATGGGGCCGACCTCGCCCTCGTCGTCGATGGTGCCCGTGCCGGCCACGAACGCCCCGCCGGTGAGGCTGCCCGGCGTCAGCTTGTCGTAGATGCCGAGGGCGAACATCAGGCCGGCGCTGGGGCCGCCGACGTCGGCGAGCTTGATGTCGATGGAGAACGGGAACGTGTGGTCGGTCCCGGCCGCGATGCCCACGATGGCGCGCGGCTGGGCTGCGTCACGGGACTTCGCCGTGGTGATGGTGACGTCCTCGGTCCGCTTCGGCCTGCGGCCCTCCCGCTCGGCCGCCGCCTGCTCCTTGGCGGGCACGATGGTGAAGACCACCTTCTCGCCCGGCTTGTGACGCGTCACCAGCTTGGACACGTCCCCGGGCTCCTTCACCGGCGTGCCGTCGACGGCCTTGACGACGTCCCCCGCGTGCAGCACGCCCTCGGCCGGGGTGTCCTTGACCACCGTGGAGACCACCACCCACGACTCGACCGGGATGTCCAGCTCGCGCAGGGCGGCGACCTTGGCGCTCTCCTGGGACTGGCTGAACTCCTCGGCGTTCTCCTGGCTCGACTCCTCCTCGGTCTGCCCCTCCGGGAAGAGCGTGTCGTGCGGCACCACCCTGTTGTCGTGGGCCAGCCAGCCGTACATCGCCGACACCAGGTTCAGCCGGTAGTCCGGGCTGGTGACCCGCACGGTGGTCATGTTGAGGTGACCGTCCGCGGGATAGGTGCGGTGGCCGGAGATCTGCAGCACGGGCTCGCCGTCATGCTTGCCGAGGGTGTTCACCGTCGGGCCGGGCGTCATCTCCGAGTACTCGGTCGGGACGGCCAGTCCCGCGCACAGGAGCACGATCAGCATCAGGGTCGAGGCGAGCATCGTCGCAGTGCGGCGTGGCATGGAACGACAGTACGGGACCGCCCGGCCGGAGCACCGTCGGGGCCGTCCGTACGGGCTGCCCCGGCGGTGCCCCGGCCTTGTGCCGCTTGTGCCGGAAGGGGCGCGTGTCAGGAACCGGAGACCGAGGTGGTGGTCGTCGTCGACCGTTCCATGGCCTCACGGAAACGGGCGTACCCCACGAGCTCGGGACCGTCCCCCCGGGTCCTGCGGGTCCGCAGGGCCCAGGTGCCCCACAGACTCGCGCCGATCGCAGCCACAAGCGGAATCAGCAACCAGGCGAGAGCCGCCATGCCGACCTCCCAACCCGAATGAGCGACTGCAACTGAATGATCAGCAGATTAACCATTCACTGTGACAACGCTCATATCGACCCCCCGGATACGCAACCGGAGGCGGTGCCGGGCGGGCGTGGGAGACGGGTGCGGCGCCGGGTACGGGTGGGGCGGGAGGGCGCGCCGGAGGGGCGCACGGAGCTCGCGCGGGGCCTGCGGAGCTCGCGCAGGGCGTGCGGCTGTCTCAGCAGGCGCCGACCCACTCCTCCGTGCCGTCGCTGAAGCGCTGGTGCTTCCAGATCGGCACCTCGTGCTTGAGGTCGTCGATCAGCCGCCGGCACGCCTCGAAGGCCTCCGCGCGGTGCGGGCACGACACGGCCACCACGACCGCCAGATCACCGACCTCAAGGTCACCCACACGGTGGACGGCCGCCAGCGCCTTGACGGGGAAGTCGGCGGCGACCTTCTCGGCCACCCGCCGTAGCTCCGTCTCGGCGGAGGGGTGGGCGGAGTACCCCAGCGCGTCCACGTCCGCTCCGCCGTCGTGGTTGCGCACCGTGCCGACGAACAGCGCGGTCCCGCCGGCCGCGTCGTCCCCGACGGCCCGGAAGACCTCGTCCAGCGACAACGGCGTGTCGCGGATCGCGATCAGCTTCAGGGGGTTCTGCGCCGCGCGCTCACCCGGGTGGACGTCGGTGGAAGTGGAGTCAGCCATGCCCGCCATCGTGCCCCACGGGCCCCGCCACCGGGAAGGCCCGACCCGCCCGTCCGCCCTGGTCAGCGATTTCCACGCCGCCGGCGGCACAGCCGCGGCCGGATGCTCCCCACCCGGGCTGCCCGGTGAGTCGACGCGCGAGCGCCACCGGGCCAGGGCCCGCCGGGCGGCTCGGCGCCGAGGCCCCGCGAGTCAGCCGCCGGTGGGCCCGGGGGCCTGGGCAGGTCAGTCATCGCCAGGCCAGGGTGGCCGGGCAGTCAGTCGTCGCCAGGCCGGGGCGGCCGGATGGGCCGGCGCAGACAGGCCTCGCGGCCGTACGGGGCCGTGCCACCGGGCCCGGGCCCGCCGGGCGGCTCGGCGCCGAGGCCCCGCGAGCCAGCCGCCGGTGGGCCCGGGGGCCTGGGCAGGTCAGTCGTCGCCAGGCCAGGGTGGCCGGGCAAGTCAGTCGTCGCCAGGCCGGGATGGCCGGGCAAGTCAGTCGTCGCCAGGCCGGGGCGGCCGGATGGGCCGGCGCAGACAGGCCTCGCGGCCGTACGGGGCCGTGCCACCGGGCCCGGGCCCGCCGGGCGGCTCACCGGTGGCAGACCGGTGCGGGCCGGGGCCAGCGGCGGCAGACCCGCGGGCCGGGGGCAGTGGTGGCGGGCCCGTGCGGGCCGGAGGGGGTCAGCGGCGGCGGGCCGGAGGGGGTCAGCGGCGGCGGGCGCGGCGGGCTCGGCGGATGACGGCCGCGGTGCCGAGGAGGGCCACCGTCGCCCCCGCCGCACCCGCCGCGGTGGCGTCCTTGCGGCCCAGCCGCCGTCCGGCGACCGTGTGCCGTCCGGCGACCTCGGCGAGCAGCTCGGCGAGCACCTCCTCGTTGCTCCACCGCGCCCGCCACCCCGCGTCGTGCAGCCGGCTGCCGCTGACCACCCACGGGTACATCGTGTAGGCGAGGTCTCCCGCCGGGGAGGGCGTCAGCCCGATGCGGTGCAGGCGTGCCGCCGCGCCCAGCGCCACCGCGGACGGCAGCTCCATCCGGCGGATCCCGCTGAGGTCCTCGACCTCCTCCTGCTCCAGCCAGCCGTCGCAGCCGACGGCCACCTCCCCCTCGACCTTCTCCAGCACCGCGTACTCCAGCGCGGAGCACAGGTCGTCGACGTGGCAGAACTGCCAGGCCGGCCGCGACCCGGCCACCACGAGCAGCCGCGGCGACTCGAAGTACCTGGTCAGAGCGGTGTCCGTGCCGCCGCCCACCAGGACGGCGGGGCGCAGGACGGTGACGTTGAGCCCCGGGTGGGCGCGCGGGGCCCGCCGCCCCAGCCGCTCGATCTCCAGCAGGTCGCCGACAGCCGTCGCCTCCGCGGTGGCCCGCAGCTCGGCGTCCTCGGCGAGCGGCAGCTCGTTGTCCGGCAGCGCGCCGTAGACCATGGCGGAGGTGCAGAGCACCACGCGCCGCACCCCGGCCGCGGCGGACGCCGTGAGCACCGTCTGGGTGCCGCGCACGTTGTAGGCGGTGCGGGCCGCCGGGTCGGTCTCCAGGTCGAGGTCGACCGCCAGGTGGACGACCACGTCCACGCCGCGCAGCCGCTCGGCGAGGGCCGGGTCGCGGATGTCGAGGACGTGCCACCGGGCGGCGGCGCAGTCGCCGCGCCGCTCGTCCAGGGCCACCACCTGCCGGATCTCCGGCGAGGCGGCGAGCCGCTCGGTCAGCAGCGCGCCGACGCCGGACGCCGCGCCGGTGACGGCCACGACGGGCCCCCGCCCGGCGGGGGGTCGGGCCGACGACGCGTCGGCCGGGGCGTTTCGCGCTGCGCGAACCTGCGGATCTGGGGAACTCACCAGGTGTCTCCAGCGGTTGTCTTGAAGAGGAACGCGCGTGCCGCGTGTACGAACCAGGTGCCATCCATCCTGCCGCAGGCCGATGGTCGGCGGAGCATCAAGGCTCTATCGGGCCGGGGTGTCTACGCTGGGTGGTGATGTCGGGCAGCCGCGCCGCCGGAGGAAGACCGGTGGCCCAACCAGCCGAGGAACCCCGTGAGTGACAATCCATTCGGATTCGGCCTTCCGCCGGAGGAGCCGGACGACGGCGACGAGGGCAAGAAGAAGGACCAGCAGAGCGGCGGTGGGCAGGAACCGGCCAACCCGTTCGGTTTCGGCGTGCCGGGAGCCGGGGGCTTTGGCGGTGGCGCGGACAATCCGTTCGCGTCGCTCTTCGGCTCCTTCGGTTCCATGCCGCCCGGCGGCGGCATGAACCCCGCCGACCTGGGCGCCGCCTTCCAGCAGCTCGGCCAGATGCTCTCCTACGAGGGCGGTCCGGTGAACTGGGACATGGCCAAGCAGATCGCCCGCCAGGCGGTCTCCCAGGGCGCGCCGGACGGCACCAAGGACGCCAGCGTCGGCCCCGCCGAGCGCTCGGCGGTCGAGGAGGCCGTGCGCCTCGCCGACCTGTGGCTGGACGGCGTGACGTCCCTGCCGTCCGGTGCGGCGACGACGCTGGCCTGGAGCCGTGCGGAGTGGGTCGAGGCGACCCTGCCCGCGTGGAAGGAGCTCGTCGACCCGGTCGCCGAGCGCGTCGGCACGGCCATGGGCCAGGTGCTGCCCGAGGAGATGCAGGCCATGGCGGGCCCGCTGCTCGGGATGATGCGTTCGATGGGTGGCGCCATGTTCGGCGCGCAGATCGGCCAGGCCGTGGGCGTGCTCGCCGGCGAGGTGGTCGGATCGACCGACATCGGTCTCCCGCTCGGTCCGGCCGGCAAGGCCGCGCTGCTGCCGCGGAACATCGAGACCTTCGGCAAGGACCTCGGCGTCCCGCTGGAGGAGGTCCGCCTGTACCTGGCCCTGCGCGAGGCCGCCCACCAGCGGCTCT
Source organism: Streptomyces fragilis (assembly GCF_003112515.1). Classification (GTDB taxonomy): domain Bacteria; phylum Actinomycetota; class Actinomycetes; order Streptomycetales; family Streptomycetaceae; genus Streptomyces; species Streptomyces fragilis. The sequence goes on from NZ_BEVZ01000004.1 coordinate 489,673, forward strand.
TCGCCCATGTGCCGTGGCTGCGGTCGCACCTGTTCGGCGCGGTCGAGGGCTACGCCCGGGGCATCAAGGTGGACACCTCCAAGTTGGAGGACGTGGTCGGCCAGTTCGACCCGCAGAACCCGGAGCAGTTGCAGGAGGCCCTGCAGCAGGGCATGTTCCAGCCCGAGGACACCCCGGAGCAGAAGGCCGCCCTGGCCCGTCTGGAGACGGCGCTGGCGCTGGTCGAGGGCTGGGTCGACGCGGTGGTGCACGCCGCCGCCACGCCGCGCCTGACGTCGGCGGGCGCGCTGCGCGAGACGCTGCGCCGCCGCCGCGCCTCGGGCGGTCCCGCGGAGCAGACCTTCGCCACGCTGATCGGCCTGGAGCTGCGTCCGCGCCGGCTGCGGGACGCCTCGCGCCTGTGGGCGTCGCTCACCGACGCGCGCGGCGTGGACGGCCGGGACGCCCTGTGGGCACACCCGGACATGCTGCCCAACGCCACCGACCTCGACGACCCGGACGGCTTCGTCCACCGCGAGCAGATGGACTTTTCCGAGTGGGACAAGATGCTCGGTGAGGCCGCGGGCGGCGGTGCCCAGGGCTCCGGTCCGGGTAAGGAGACCGGCGGCGGCCCGCCGGAGGGCGGCCCCGAGGCCGGCCCGAAGGGCCAGGCCGGCGACGACCCGAAGGGCGAAGGTTCCGAGTGACCCTGCACGACGACGCCGTCCAGGTGCTGGACGGCCTGCGGACCGCGACGGACTCCCAGGAGGAGCTCCGCCAGGTCTACCTGAAGCACCTGGGCGAGCACGCCGACGGCCTGTGGCGCGAGTGCTCCGACGGGCACATCACGGCGAGCGCGCTGGTGATCGACCCGGAGGGCGGCCGGGTGCTGCTGACCTTCCACCGCAAGCTGCGGATGTGGCTGCAGATGGGCGGCCACTGCGAGCCCGGCGACACCACCCTGGCCGGAGCGGCGCTGCGCGAGGCGACGGAGGAGTCCGGCATCCCCGGGCTGCGCCTGCTGGGCGACACCCCGGTGCGGCTGGACCGCCACCACACCCCGTGCGCCTGGCACCTGGACGTGCAGTACGCGGCGCTCGCGCCGGGCGGGGCGGTGGAGGCCATCAGCGAGGAGTCGCTGGACCTGCGCTGGTTCCCGTACGCCGAGGTGCCGGACGTCGCGGACACCTCGGTGGTCCGCCTGGTGGAGGCGACCCGGGCGCTGCTGTGAGCGCGTGAGCCCGTACGGGAAGGGGCGGCCACCGTGCCGGTGGCCGCCCCTTCCCGTGCCGTCAGTTCCAGGCGTTGTTCTGGTTCTGCGCCCGCGCGCCCTGCTGGCCCATGCCGAACTGGGCGGCGACGCCCGAGCCGATCTGGGCGTTCTGCGGCGGGAGCAGCTCACTGGGCTGCACCAGCGCGAAGCCGGTGCCCATGAAGCTGAGCTCCCAGCCCTCGCCGGTGTTGCCGCGGCGCCGCCAGACCCCCGAGGAGTGGGTCTGCGCCTGCATCTGGACCCGCAGCGAGGTCGACCAGGCGATCACGGCGTCGGCGTCCACGTTCACGTACCGGTCCGGGGTGACCTGGAGCATCAGCGGCGCGCCGGAGGTCATGAGCGCGACCTTGCCCCGGCCGGAGATGTTGAGCTGGTACTTCCCGGACCCCGAGATGCCGTACAGGCTGTCGACCGCGATGACCTCGTGGTGCAGCGCGGAGTCCATCGCCAGCACGTAGGAGCTGTCGACGGTGAGGCCGTCCTGGTCGACGTCCACCAGGTGGACGTACTGGGCCATGTTGGCCAGGTACACCGTGCCCTGCCCGTGGCAGCGCATCAGGTCCAGGCCCTCGCCGGTGCGGCGGCGGGCGTTGCGCTGGTTGCCCGTCTGGTACTCGGCGTCGAACTCGACGAGGCCCTGGTAGGCGACCATCGATCCCTTGCGGGCCAGGACGTCGCGGTTGCCGTCGACCAGGACGCGCAGCATCTGGCTGTTCTGCAGGCTCCAGTGCTCCTGGGTCTGCTGCTCGTTGTAGGCGAAAATCGGGCTCTGCATGATCGGTCGTTCTCCCCCTCAGCCCCGGATCCGGAGACGGTCGGTGCTGTCCTCGCTCGGCTGGACGACGACGATGCCCGTGCCGGAGAACGCCATCTGGAAGGCCTCCCCGCTGCCGCGGCCGATCAGCGAGGACGCCTTGAAGCTGCGCTTGCCCTTCACCTTGAGGTTCGGGGACCAGGCGATCAGCGAGTCCGGGTCGACGTAGGTCTCGTCCTCGCCGCCGCCGCAGTCGACCACTATCGGAGCTCCGCGGGAGGTGATGGCGACCCAGCCCTGGCCTTCGATCCTGGTGTTCCACAGGCCCTGGCCGGCGAACTTGGCCATGCCCTTGACCCGCTCGACGCCCCACTTCAGGTGGGCGTCGAAGGCGAGCAGGTTGGTCGCGTTGACCGAGAGCGCCTCGCCGTTGAGGTTGATCACGATGACGTCGGCGCCGTAGTCCGCCAGGTACAGGATCCCGTCGCCGTGGCAGCGCATCAGCGCGGCGCCCTCGCCGGTGACCCAGTCCTTGGCGATCTGCCGGACGGCCGGCGGGTTGGGCTCGTACTGCACGAAGCCCTCGTAGGCGACCATGGAGCCGACCCTGGCGAGGAGGTCGTGCCCGGTCTGCATGGCGATCTTCGCCATGTGGGTCCCGTGGTTCTCCATGCGGGCGACGACGGGTGCGGGGGCGTGGCCCGCGAGCTGCTGGTTCATGTCGGGCTCCCTCAGACCTCGTACGGCTGGACGACGATGAAGTTCCCGGGCGCGCCCCGGAACTGCAGGTTGACGCTCTCCCCGGTGTCGCCCGGGTAGGCGTTGCGCCGCATCCGCACCTGGCTGGAGACGATCACCTGGGCCGCGGCCGACCAGGCGACCACCGCGTTGGCGTCGGCGAAGGTGGTCGGGGTGACCGGCAGCACCACGGGGACGCCGTGGGTCTTGAGGACCAGCGTGCCGGTGCCCTGGAACTGCATGGTGAACAGGGCGCCGCCGGGGATGCCGTGCCCCTCGACGCGGCGCACCTCGTACTGCAGGGACTCGTCGAAGGCGAGGACGTTCTCGGCGGAGACGCACAGCGCGTCGCCCTGGAGCTCCACCGTGTGCAGGTGGGCCGCCTCCTCGGCGAGGAAGACCTGGCCGTAGCCGGTGCAGCGCATCAGCTGCATCTCCTGGCCGGTGGCGTTGCCGACGATCCGGCCGCTGAAGCCGGCGCCCTTGTAGCCGAACTCGACCTTGCCCTGGTACAGCACCATGCTGCCCTGACGGGCGAGGACGGGCTGGCCGCCGACGCTCAGGTCGACGCGGACCAGCTTCTCGTTCTGCTGGGTCCAGCGCTGGCCGGTGGGCTTCTCCTTGTACAGGCTCAGCGCGCCGTGGACGCCCGGGGTCTGCGGGGCGTTGGGCGTGCCGGGGTAGGCCTGCTGGCCAGGGATGCCGGGGGCGGCACCGGGGGCACCGGGCATGCCGGGAGCCCCGGGTCCGGGCATGCCGGGAACACCCGGTGCTCCCGGGGCGGGCGGCATGCCGGGGACGCCCGGGCCCGGCGGCATGCCGGGGGCGGTCGGGGGCTGCCCGTAGCCGGGAGGCGCCGTCGGGGCGGCCATGGTCGGCGCGGCGTGCATCGGCGGTGCGGCGGGCGCGCCGGGCGGCTGGCCGTAGCCGGGCGGCGTCTGACCGGGCCCGCCGTAGCCGGGCGGCGTCTGTCCTGGCTGCCCGGGCGGCGGGAAGCCGTAGCCGGACGGCTGCGCCGCGGCGGGCACGGGGGTCTGCGGCTGCGCGGGCGGGGCGCCGAACGCGGGGGCCGGGGCGGGTGGGGCGGGCTGGGCGGGCACGGGTGCCGGCGCGCCGAACGCCGGGGCGGCCGGTGCCGCCGGTGGGGCGAAGCCCGGGGCGGCGAAGCCCGGGGCGGCCTGCGGCGCGGCGGGCGCGGCGGGCTCCTCGTCGGCCACCTCGCCGCCGAAGTTCCTCAGCAGCGCTTCGAGTCCGCCGTCGAAGCCCTGGCCGACGGCGGCGAACCGCCAGACGTCCTTGAGGTAGAGGTCGGCCAGCATCACGGCGCGCTCGGTGGAGAACTCCGCTCCGGTGAAGGCGTAACGGGCCACTTCCTCGCCGCCCGCGACGATGCGGACGTAGCCGGAGGAGACCTGCGACATCTGTCCGGCGCCGTCGATGGTCGCGGTGAGCGACAGCTTGTGGATCTGCGGCGGTATCCGGTCCAGCGTCACCCGGAAGGACTGGGTGTCGCCGGCCTGTTCGCCGAGCAACTGGATGGCTTCCTCGGGCGACTTCGGCTGGTTGTAGAAGACGAAGTAGCGGTCGTCCGAGAGACGCTCGTCGGCGTCCAGACCGAAGCAGCTGATGTCGAAGCCCAGCCCGGGCCCTTCGATCCGCACGCCGACGTAGAGGTCGGTGCCCGCTGTGAGATCACTGATCTTGGCCTTGTGGCCGCGTTGGAATTCCCTGGCCATGCGTTACGCCCGTCCCCCATCCCGTTCCCGAAAGGTGCTGGGTCAGGCTAGCCCGTAATCCGCAGGACCGGACACCTCGGGACAGAGCCGCTACGAAACGCGGACGATCTCAGTCCGAATCGCCGGGCCGCGCGGCGGGCAGATGCGGCAACCGTTCTGCGGCCACCACTCCTTCGAGGTAACCGCGGGCGCGCTCGGTGCGGGGGTACGTCTCCAGCAGGCGCCAGAAGTCGGGGCCGTGCCCGGGCACCAGCAGGTGGGCCAGTTCGTGGAGCAGCACGTAGTCGACGACGTACTCCGGCATGCCCTGCAGCCGGTGGGAGAGCCGGATGCTGCCCTCGGCGGGCGTGCAGGAGCCCCAGCGGCTGTTCTGGTTGGTGACCCAGCGGACCGTGGCCGGGCGGGCCCGGCCCGAGAGGTACTGCTCGGAGAGCAGGGCAGCGCGCCGGCCGAGGTCGGAGTCGTCCAGGGAGCGCCGGCTCTCCTGGGCGGCCAGCTTGTCCAGCATGACCCGCACCCATCGCCGTTCCTCCGCCGCGGACATGCGGGCCGGGATGAGCACGACGGTGCGGTCGCCCTCCCGGTAGGCGGAGACGGTACGGCGCCTGCGGGTGCTCCTGCGGACCTCCACCGCGTCCACCGAGGAACCTCCGACAGGCGCACCCGAGGGACCGGGCTGCTGCGTGAAGGCACTGGGGGAAGGGTCGGAGGGCACCCCATGACGTTACCGCCTGCGACCGGAGGCGTCCCCCGGTCCGCACCCGATCCGGTCCGACATCCATACCGGCTCGGGCCGCCGTTCATCGGATCGGTACGACAAGTGCCTGGTGCCTGTGGACAACTCCCGACGCCCGCACGGCACATCGGGGCATGCTGGCGGTCGACGGCCCGTTCCGGGCTGTTCAGGTGGATTCGGTCACATACGTCCGTGAAGGGGTTGGTCGTCGTGCATCCCAGGGTCAAGCCCGCGCTCCGCCGCGGCTGGCGCGATCTGAACACGGTGCAGTTCGGGATGACCCCGGCGCACGCGATGACGCTCGGGCCGGTGGACACGGTGACCGGCACCTTCCTGGACCTGCTCAACGGCACCCGCGGCATGGAGCTGCTGCGCGAGGAGGCGGTGCGCATGGGGCTGCCGGAGGACCATGCCGACCGGCTGGTGGAGCGCCTCTCCGACGCGGGCCTGCTGGACGACGCCACCGGCGGCGGGGCGGGGGCCGACGCGCTGCGCGAGCGCCCGCACGCCGTGGACCGGCTCCGCTCCGACCTCGCCTCGCTCTCCCTGACGGCGCCCGCACCCGGTGACGCGGAGCGCCGGCTGGCGGCCCGCCGCGGGCTGCGCGTGCAGGTGCGTGGCGTGGGCCGGGTGGGCGCGGCGCTGGCCGCGTTGCTGTCCGCGGCCGGCGTGGGGGAGGTGGACGTGCGCGACGGCGGCTGCGTGGAGCCGTGGGACGTGGCTCCCGGCGGCCTTCCGCCCGGTTCCGTCGGCGAGCGCCGCTCCGACGCCGCGCGCCGGCTGGTCCGCGACGCGGCCCCCGAGCGTCCGCCGCGCCGGGGCTCGCCCTGCCCGTTCCGCGACGACACCGGCTTCGCGCTGGTGCTGCTCACCCCGCGGGACGACCTCGCCGTCCACTCCCCCGACCCTCTCGACTCCGAGCCTCTGCTGGCGGCGGGCATCCCGCACCTGTACGCCGGGGTGGTGGAGGCGACGGGCGTGGTGGGCCCGCTGGTCCTGCCGGGCGAGACGCCGTGCGCCGAGTGCCTGCAGCGGTGGCGGGTGGAGCGGGACCCCACCTGGCCCCGGCTCCTCGCGCAGTGGCGCTCCCGCCGGCCCAGGACGCCGCCCGCCTGCGACGTGGCGCTGGCCACGGCGGTCGCCGGTACGGCCGCCGGCCATGCCCTCGCCTTCCTCGATGGTCTCTCCGCGGCCGGGGCGCCGCACGCGGCGGGGGTGCGCTGGGAGGCCGCGCTGCCCGGGTTGCGCTGGCGGCCCCGGGAGGTCGCCGCGCATCCGGACTGTCCCTGCGGGGCAGCGGGGCAGGCAGTCCTGGAACTGTCCGGGGCAGCGGGGCGGTCACGGGTCACAATGGCTGAGCAGAGGCCGTCGGCCGAGTCGTGCCATCGGGCAAACCGGACGCGCCGGCCCGGGACTTGGAGGGCGCATGTCTGATCTTCCCCGCAAGGCGGTCACCAGGACCGCCAAACTCGCCGCCCTCCCCCTGGGCCTCGCGGGCCGGGCCACCTGGGGTCTGGGCAAGCGGATCGTCGGCGAGTCGGCCGAGCTGGTGGGCCGTGAGCTCCAGCAGCGCACCGCCGACCAGCTGTTCAAGGTCCTCGGCGAGCTCAAGGGCGGCGCCATGAAGTTCGGGCAGGCCATGTCCGTCTTCGAGTCGGCCCTGCCGGAGGAGCTGGCCGGTCCGTACCGGGCGGCGCTCACCAAGCTTCAGGAGGCCGCGCCGCCGATGCCCACCCGCACGGTCCACGCGGTGCTGCGCGAACGCCTGGGCGAGGACTGGCGGGACCTCTTCCAGAAATTCGACGACATCCCCTCGGCCGCCGCCTCCATCGGCCAGGTGCACCGCGCGGTGTGGCAGGACGGTCGGGAGGTGGCGGTGAAGGTGCAGTACCCGGGTGCGGGGGAGGCGCTGATCTCCGACCTCACCCAACTCGGGCGCTTCGCGCGGCTGCTGGGGCCGCTGGTCCCCGGCATCGACGTCAAGCCGCTGATCACCGAGCTGCGGGAGCGGGTCTGCGAGGAGCTGGACTACGGTCTGGAGGCCGAGGCCCAGCGGGTCCACGCCGAGGAGTTCGCCGGCGATCCGGACGTGCTGGTGCCGGCGGTGGTCCACCACTGCGACCAGGTGCTGGTCACCGAATGGATCGACGGCACGCCCCTCTCCGAGGTCATATCCGACGGCACCGGGGAACAGCGGGACCGTGCCGGGCAGTTGCTGGCCCGTTTCCTTTTCTCCGGTCCGGCGCGCACCGGGCTCCTGCACGCCGATCCGCACCCGGGCAACTTCCGTCTGCTCACCGAGGGGTCGGACGATCCGGAGGACTGGCGCCTGGGCGTGCTGGACTTCGGCACGGTGGACCGGCTGCCGGGCGGGCTGCCCTCGCCCATCGGCGAGGCACTGCGGATGGCGCTGGACGGGGAGGCCGAGGCGGTTCATGCCCGGCTGTGCGCCGAAGGCTTCGTGAAGAAGACCGTCGAGCTCGATCCGGAGGCGGTGCTGGACTACCTGATGCCGATCATCGAACCCGCGAGGGCCGCGGAGTTCACCTTCAGCCGGGGATGGCTGAGGGGGCAGGCGGGCCGTCTCGCCGATCCGCGGTCGCCCGCGCACCAGCTGGGCAAGCGGCTCAACCTGCCGCCCTCGTACCTGCTGATCCATCGGGTGACGCTGAGCACCATCGGCGTCCTGTGCCAGCTGGGCGCGACGGTCCGTCTGCGGCACGAACTGGAGTCGTGGCTCCCGGGGTTCGCTCCGGCGGAGTGAGAGGGCGGCACCCGCGCCGGGCAGGACGCACTGCGGGGCCGCCCCCCGCAGGGAGCGGCCCCGTCGTCTCTGCCTCACGACTTCGCCGTACGACATCGCCTCACGACGGCGTCGCCTCACGACGGCATCGCCTCACGGCTCCGTCGTGTCGCGGCCGGGCGGCGTGACGGTCGCGGCGGTTACTGCATCACGGCGAGCGCCAGCGCGCGCCGGGCGCGCATCGACGCGCGCTCGGCCCGCCGCTGCATCCGCCGCGCGGCGAGGATGCGGAGCCCGGGCCGAGCGAGCTCGGCCTCGCGCATCCGCTCGTGCATATGCGCACGTGCGAGGGCTTCTGGGATGAGTTGCATTTCTCGGGTCCTGTTCTGACGCACCTCGAGTGCGCCGGTGTAAGGGAAGTCTCGGGTGGCAGGCAGGGAGCCTGCGGGCTGCTCGAAGGTGGACAGCTTCATCGGGGCCTGTTTCCGGGGATCGTGCGTGTGGGGAGCGTCGATGGTGCGGGGGCCGGTCATGCCGAGACCGGGTTCTTGCGGGGGCGGCCACGCGGCCGCTTGCGGGCGACCACGACGCCCTGGACGAACAGCTCGCCGCCCCAGACGCCCCAGGGCTCACGCCGCTCCTTCGCGCCGGCGAGGCAGGCGTCGACCAGCGGGCAGGTGCGGCACAGCGACTTGGCGTACTCCACGTCGGCCGGGGACTCGGCGAAGAAGACCTCGGGGTCGTTGGAACGGCACGGAACCGGGGTGCCGAGGCCCTCGATGGCGTCGTCGAGAGCGGTCAGGGTGATGAGAGGAGTCAAGGAAAGGTCCTCCGTGAGGCCGGGCGGGGAAATCGTGTCGGAAGGCGGTACGGACGGGGCGTGCGCTTCGAGTTGCACGGGGTTTCTTCCTCGTCTGGTGTCGTCCGGCCGGTCGGCCGGTGGTGGGTACCGGTTGTTCTCTTGTCCCGAGGTCCTTCGGTCCGTCTCCCCTGTCCAGGGAAAACAGAAGGGCCGCGGATCCCTGATGGGGTTCCGCGGCCCTGAAGGCGCCGGCCTGAGGACATCAGGCTGGATCGCTCCAGGGTTCCGGCCCGCGGAGGGCCCACATCGTCTGGGGGTGGTTCATCGTCTGCTGGGGCTTACCGGCACCGGCCGCCGCGTAGCCGAAGGCCTGAGCCTTCGCCACTCCTGCTTCCAGTGCCTTGGTCGGTCGCTCCTCGCGGACGGAAATGCCCGCGAAGGCCGACTCGGACCGGCTGCCGAAGACAGGGGCGCCGAAGACAGTGGCGCCGAGCAGCAGGCCACCCTCGGCCAGACCGCCGCCGACCAGGCCGAAGCCGAGACCGGTGACGTCGGAGCCGGACAGCACGGAGGCGGACACACCGGTGCCACGGTCGAAGGCGTCGAGAGCGCACAGCGAGGCGACGAGATGATCGTTCTCCAGAGCGACGGTGCTGAAGGCACGGGTGGTGCTGATGCCGGTGGTGTTGGTCTTGCTGATCACTTCAATCGCCTCCTCTCGGCGTCTTGGGGGACCGCGAACGGTCCGGCGGATACAGACGTCAGTACAGCACGGAGCCGAAGCCTTTTCGGAGGCTCCGTGTTTCCGTGGTCTAGAACCTATGGGGGATCACACGGCGGGCGCAAACTATTTTTGCGACGACTTGGCAACGGTGCGTTGCGGAGCCGCTCAGTCCGCCTCCGTCCGGTCCTGACCGGCGCAAATGGCCAGTACGTCGGCCCCGTAGCGGTCCAGCTTGCGCATGCCGACACCGGGGATCCGCGCCAGCTCCACCGGGTCCTCGGGCACGGTCTCGGCGATGGCTATCAGCGTCTTGTCGGTGAAGACGCAGAAGGCCGGCTGCCCGCTGCGGCGCGCCTGCACCTCGCGCCAGGACCTCAGCCGCTCGTAGACGCCCTCGTCCATTTCCGAGGGGCAGTCCTCGCAGCGCATCAGCTTCATCTCGCCGGCGTCGGTGAGCGTGCGCCCGCAGACCTTGCAGCGGGCCACGGTGCGCCGCGTCCGCCGGGGCACCGCCCGCTCCGCGCGGGCGGCCGCCCGGATCCCGTCCGCGCCGCCCGCCGCGGTGCCGTACTCGACGCCGCCCGCGCCCGCGAGGCCCGGGCGCGCCCCTGCCGCGGAGCCGCTGCCCGGGCGCAGGCCGTCCAGGAACCGGCTGGGCCGCCGGTTCGGCCGGCCTCCCGGCGACCGGGACAAGGCCCAGGAGACGTGCAGGTGCTCCCGCGCCCGGGTGACGCCGACGTAGAGGAGGCGGCGTTCCTCCTCGACCTGCTCGTCGGTGCGGGCGTAGGTGATCGGCATCATCCCCTCGGTCACTCCGACCAGGAAGACGGCGTCCCACTCCAGGCCCTTGGCCGAGTGCAGGGAGGCCAGGGTGACGCCCTGGACCGTGGGGGCGTGCTGGGCGGCCGCGCGCTCGTCGAGTTCGGTGACCAGGTCCGCGAGGGCGGCCTGCGGCCGGGCCGCGGCGAAGCCCTCCGCGAGGTGGACCAGCGCGGCCAGCGACTCCCACTTCTCGCGGGCCGACCCGGAGCCGGCCGGCGGCGCCGGCGTCCAGCCCTGGCCGGAGAGCACCGCGCGCACCAGCCCGGGCAGGTCGGAGGCTTCCCCGAGCAGCGCGTCGTTCCCGCCGAAGCGGGCGGCGGCGCGCAGCTGGTGGACGGCCTGGCGGACCTCCTGGCGTTCGAAGAACCGCTCGGCGCCGCGCAGCTGGTAGGGCACCCCGGCGTCGGCGAGCGCCTGCTCGTAGGTCTCGGACTGGGCGTTGGTCCGGAACAGCACGGCGATCTCGCCCGCCGGGACGCCGGAGGCGATCAGCCCACGGATGGCGCGGGCTGCCCCCTCCGCCTCGGAGGGCTCGTCGGCGTACTCGGCGAAGCGGGGCTCCGGCCCGGACGGACGCTGCGAGACCAGCTCCAGCCGGTGGTCGGCGGCCCGGCCGGTGGCCTGGCCGAGCACGCCGTTGGCGAGCCGCACCACCTGGGGCGTGGACCGGTAGTCACGGACCAGCTTGACCACGGTGGCGCCCGGGTGACGGGTGCGGAAGTCCAGCAGGTAGTCGGGGGTGGCCCCGGTGAACGAGTAGATGGTCTGGCCCGCGTCGCCGACCACGCAGATGTTGTCCCGCTCCCCCAGCCACAGTTCGAGCAGGCGCTGCTGGAGCGGGGAGACGTCCTGGTACTCGTCGACGACGAAGTGCTGGTACTGGGCGCGGACCTCGCGGGCGATGTCCGGCCGGTCCTGGAGGATGCCCACGGTCAGCAGCAGGACGTCCTCGAAGTCGATGACGCCGCGGTCCCGCTTGAGCTCCTCGTACAGGTCGTAGACGCGGGCGATCTCCGCCGGGTCCCGGGGGGCCTCCCGCCCCGCCTTGGCGGCGGCGGCCGCGTAGTCGGCAGCGACGGTCTGGGTGACCTTGGCCCACTCGATCTCCGCGGTGACGTCGCGCAGCTCTCCGCGGTCGAGCCGGAGGCCGCAGCCGGCGGCCGCCTCGGCGACCACCTGGATCTTGCGGTCGACGATCCGGGGCAGCGCCCCGCCGACCGCCCTGGGCCAGAAGTACTGGAGCTGGCGCAGCGCCGCCGCGTGGAAGGTGCGGGCCTGCACGCCGGTCGCGCCGAGCTGGCGGAGCCGGCCGCGCATCTCGCCGGCCGCCCGGTTGGTGAAGGTGACGGCGAGCACGGTGGCGGGCTGGAGAATGCCCGCGCGCACGCCGTAGGCGATGCGGTGGGTGATCGCACGGGTCTTGCCGGTCCCCGCACCGGCCAGGACGCACACCGGCCCGTGCAGCGCGGTGGCCACGGCCCGCTGCTCGGGGTCGAGCCCTTCCAGCACCGCGTCGGCCGAGTCCGGGACGGCGGGGAAGAGGGAGGAGTGCGTTGCTGGTGTCACCCCGCCATGCTGCCAGGTCGCCCGGTGCGGATGAGGCGGCCGTCCACAGGGCACAGGTATTCGTCGTACGAATGCGGTGTAGCTCACCCGGCTCGGGGCGGCGGGAATGCCGGCCGTGCACGGGATGTTCACCGGGTGCGACAGACCGTCGTGCGACAGCCGTCCCCCATCTCCCCGAGGAGCGCGAAGCCCATGCCCGGCACTGTGACGATGTACAGCACCACGTGGTGCGGCTACTGCCACCGGCTGAAGAGCCAGCTGAGCCGTGAGGGCATCGCGTACGAGGAGATAAACATCGAGCAGGACCCGGAGTCGGCGCTCTTCGTCGAGAAGGTGAACGGCGGCAACCAGGTCGTGCCGACGGTCCGTGTCGTGCCCGCCGCGGGCGGCGAGGCGGTCGTGATGACGAACCCGAGCCTGGCCCAGGTGAAGCAGGCCCTCGGCGCCTGACCCCGCTCCACCGCGACCCCCGCCGGCGGCCCTCGACGGCCGCCGGCGGGGGTTTCGCGTCCTCCGGGGCCGCCGGTTCGCCGAGGCCATCCGGGGACCGGTCCGGGCCGCTGGTCCACCGACGACCGGAGCGGCCGCTTGACCCTGCCGCAGCGTCAGGGTTTCTCCTGGTCGTATGCGAACAGGAGAGCTCGCCGCCCTGGTCGGGGTGACGACCCGCGCCGTGCGGCACTACCACCACGTCGGTGTGCTGCCGGAGCCGGAGCGGGACCCCAACGGGTACCGGCGGTACACGTTGCGCCATGCCGTGCTGCTGGCGCGGATCCGGCGGCTGACCGAGCTGGGACTCGGTCTCGACGAGGTGCGGGACGTGCTCGCCGACGACGCGGGCCGCGACCTCGCCGAGGTGCTGGAGGAGCTCGACGACGACCTGGCGCGGCAGGAGCGGCTGATCCGCGAACGCCGGGAGCGGCTCGCGGAGGTCCTCGTGGACGCCCGGGCCGGACGGCTCACCCCCGAGGGACCCCTGTCGCCGCGGCTCGCTGCTCTGCTCGCCTCCCTCGGCGGGCCGGCCGGGTCGCCGACGGCGGCGCTGGACCGGGAGGTGCTGGCGCTGCTCGACACCGTCATGCCCGCGGAGCAGCGTGACCGGCTGGTGGAGACGCTGGGGGCGATGACCGCGCGGCCGGAGGTGGTGGAGCGGTCGCACGAGCTCTACCGGCGGATGGACGCGCTGCTGGACGTCCCGGCGGACGACCCCCGGGTGGTGGAGGCGGGCCGGCTGATGGCGGACCTGCTCCCCCCGGAGCTCCTCGTCGAGTGGGGCGGTGCGCAGTCCGACGGCGCGAGCGCGGACGCCCTCCTGTCCGGGCTGTCCCCCGCGCAGCGGGAGGCGCTCCGGCACGGCCTCGCGGTGGCCGGACGGCGTGCGCGGGCGCGGCGGGCGGCGGGGTCGGGGGAGCCGGACGGGCGCGCGGCGGGCGCCCGATGAGCGGGCGGCGGCTGCGGCGCGCGGGGCTGTCGTGGCGTGGGGCGGCGGGCGGGCTGGTGCCCGAGCCGGTGCTGCGGCTGGCCGGGCACGAGCTGCGGCTGTGGCAGAGCCTGGTCCTGTGGGTGCGGCGGGCACGGCACGGCGTACGGGAGGGGGACCTGGCGTTCGGTCACGCGCGCGGTGACGCGGCCATGATGTACGGGCTGCTCTTCGTCTGCCTGGTCGAGACGGTGGGGCTGTCGGTGCTGCTGGCCGACTGGCCGGCGGCGCACGCGGTGGTGCTGGTGCTCGACGTCCAGACGGTGCTGTTCCTGCTGGGCCTGCGAGCGGCGGCGGTGGTCCGGCCGCACGTGCTGGGCGGCGGGGTGCTGCGGGTGCGCAGCGGGGCGCACCTGGACCTGGCGATACCGCTGGAGCGGATCGCGGTGGTGCGGCGCCGGTCGGCGTACTCGCACGCCGGGGCGGAGGGGGAGCTGAACCTCCCGGTCGGGTCGCAGACGTCGATCGAGCTGGAGCTGAGCGAGGCGGTGGAGGCGCCACGGCTGCTGAGGGCCGGGCGGCCGGTCCGGGTGGTGCGGTTCCACGCGGACGAGCCGGACGCGATGTACGCGGCACTGGTCGGAGCGACGCGGCCGCGCGGTGAGGTCACCTGACCCACTGGGGCCTCACCGGACGGCACGGAGCCACCGGGCGGCGCAAAGTCACCGGACGGCGCGAAGTCACCGGGCGGCACGGAGCGGTCCGGCACCGTGCACCGCGCCGTGCCCGCGGTGCGTGGTGCCGGACCGACCTCACCGCGCCGGAACCGTCAGGCGGCGGCCCGGGTGGGCAGGGGACGGCCGTACCAGTTCTCGATGAGGCGCGCCGCGATGGAGATGCCGTAGGGCGGGAGGACCTCGCCGGAGGCGAACGCGGCGGTGAGTTCGTCGCGGGAGAACCAGCGCGCCTCGCTGATCTCCTCGCCGTCGACCTGGGTGTGCGTGGTGGTCGCCCGCGCCATGAAGCCGAGCATCAGGCTGGAGGGGAACGGCCACGGCTGGCTCGCCACGTAGGAGACGTCACCGATGATCACGCCCGCCTCCTCGAAGACCTCGCGCCGTACCGCCGCCTCGATGGACTCGCCCGGCTCCACGAACCCGGCGAGGGTCGAGAAGCGGCCCTCCGGCCAGTGCACCTGGCGTCCGAGCAGGATGCGGTCGTCGTCGTCGGTGACCGCCATGATGACCGCGGGGTCGGTGCGCGGGTAGTGCTCCGCCCCGCACTTGGGGCAGCGCCGTACGTGGCCGGCCGCGGCGATGACCGTCCTGCCGCCGCATCGGGAGCAGAACCGGTGCAGTCGCTGCCAGTTCTCCAGCGCCACCGCGTGCACCATCAGCCCGGCGTCCCGGTCGGACAGCAGCAGGCCGGCCTCGCGCAGCCCGGCCGGGCGCGCCGACTGGTCCATGCGGCCGGGCAGCGAGTCCCGCTGGAGGGCGAAGTAGCGCACGCCGTCCTCGTCGGTGCCGAGGAAGTAGCGGTGGGCCTCGGTGAGCGGCGCCTCGAACGACGGCGTGGTCACCAGCTCGGTGCGCCCGTCCGGCGTCTCGTCGATGAGCACCTGCCCGCCGGAGACGACGAAGCAGCGCGTGGAGGGGTGGCTCCAGGCGGCGGCGAGCCACGCCTCGTCGAGCCGGTGGTGCGCGGCGCGGTCGATGCCGGAGGGCGCGGTCAGTGCGACCGGCGGGCCGGCGAGGCCGCCGCCGGCCGTGCTGCCGGCGGCGCCCGGGTGGCCGGGACCGGCGGAGTCGTCGGCGGCGCGTTCGGTGGTCGATGCGGTCACGGCGGGTTCGGGCTCCCCCTGTGATGCGGCCGGCCCGCCTGCGGCGGCGGCCTGGGCGTCGGTGGTGTCAGCGGGCATCGCGCAGGCTTTCCGCGAGGTCGCTCCAGAGGTACGCGGTGGTCTCCACGCCCTTGACGAGGAGGTCCAGCTCGACCTTCTCGTTGGGCGCGTGCCAGCCGTCGGAGGGCACCGAGATGCCGAGGAACAGCACCGGGGCGCCCAGCACCTCCTGGAGGTCGGCGGCGGGTCCGGAGCCACCCTCCCGGGTGTAGCGGATCGGCTGCCGGAAGGCGCGGCCCATGGCGCGGGTCAGGGACTGCAGCGCCGGGTGGTCGAGCGGCGTGAGGCAGGGACGGGTGGCGCCGCCGGACTCGATCTCGTGCCGGATCCCGGCCGGGATCCGCTCGGCGACCCAGTCGCGGACCAGCTGCTCGATCCGGGCGGTGTCCTGTCCGGCGACCAGCCGGAAGGACAGTTTGACCATCGCCGACGACGGGACGATCGTCTTGCCGCCGGCGCCCTGGTAGCCGCCGCCGATGCCGTTGACCTCGGCGGTCGGGCGGGCCCAGATGCGCTCCAGGGTGGTGTGGCCGGCCTCGCCGGAGGCCGCGTGCGACCTGGCGGTGCGCAGCCAGCGCTCCTCGTCGAAGGGCAACTCGGCGAAGAGGGCGCGCTCGCGGTCGGTCAGCTCGACGATGCCGTCGTAGAAGCCGGGGATCGCGACCCGGCCGTCCGCGTCGTGCAGGGCGGCGACCAGCCGGGCGACGGCGGTGGCCGGGTTGGGCACCGCGCCGCCGAAGGAGCCGGAGTGGATGTCCTGGTCCGGGCCGTGCAGGCGCACCTCGAACTCGGTGAGGCCGCGCATGCCGGTGCAGACGGTGGGGGTGTCCTCGGACCACATGCCGGTGTCGGAGACGATCACGGCGTCGGCGGCGAGCCGGTCGGCCCGCTCCTCCACCAGGGCGCGGAAGTGCGGCGACCCGGACTCCTCCTCGCCCTCGACCAGCAGCTTCAGGTGGACGGCGGGAGAGGTGCGGCCGGTGGCGGCGAGGTGGGCGCGGACCCCGAGCGTGTGGAAGTAGACCTGGCCCTTGTCGTCGGCGGCGCCGCGCGCGTACAGGCGGCCGTCCTTGACGACGGGCTCGAACGGATCGGTGTCCCAGCCGTCCTCGCGGGCGGCGGGCTGCACGTCGTGGTGGCCGTAGACCAGGACCACGGGGGCGTCGGACTCCTGGGCGGGCCACTCGGCGAAGACGGCCGGGGCGCCCGGGGTGTCCCAGACCTCGACGACCGGGAAGCCCGTCTCCTTCAGGGCGCCCGCCAGCCAGTCGGCGCTGCGCCGCACGTCACCGGCGTGCTCGGGCTGGGCCGAGACGGAGGGGATGCGGAGCCACTGGGAGAGCTCCTCGAGGAACGAGGCGCGGTGCTGCTCGATGTACGTCTGGACGGCGCTGTCCAAGGTCTCGCTCATGCCTTTGACCCTATCCGGCCGAGCCGGTCGCCCGACGGGGTGAAGGGTTCCCGGGGCCAGTGGAACTGGCCACTGCGGCCGCGTCGAACCCTCCGCCTTCGCCCGGTTCCTCCGCATCGTCCCCTGTCAGGAGGCGTTCCAGCTCCGCCCGGCCCGGCAGATCGGCGGGGCGGACCACCTCACCGGTGCGGACGTACAGGAAGGACGCTGTGACCGATTCCACGGGCACGCCCTGCTGCTCCGCCCAGGCCAGCCGGTAGACGGCGAGCTGCAGCGGGTCGGCGGTGGGGGCGCGGTGGGTCTTCCAGTCCACGATCTCGTACCGCACCCCTCCCTCCTCCGTGTCGTCCGTCTCGCGGTACACGGCGTCGATCCGTCCCCGCACCACCCGGCCGGCCAGGCCCAGCTGGAACGGCGCCTCGACGCGGTAGGGGGTGCGGCGGGCGTACCCGGTGCGTTCGAAGGCCTCCTTGAGCGCCTCCAGGTCACGTTCGTCCTCGATCTCGGCGTCCGTGCCGGGCAGCTCGTCGGGCTCCAGCATGGGCAGTCGCAGCGCCTCGAAACGGGACTCCACCCAGGCGTGGAACCGGGTTCCGCGTCGGGCGGCGGGCTGCGGCGGCCGCGGCATGGGCCGGGCCAGCTCACGGGCGAAGCCGTCCGGGTCCTCGTGCAGCCGCATCAGCTCGGTGGCGGTGAGGGAGGCGGGCAGCCGCACCTCGGTGACCGCCTGCCGGGCGATCAGCAGCTCCTCGGCGAGGGCGTCCAGGTCGCGGTCCCAGGACGCGACCGTGCGTGCCTCCTCGGGCGTGAGCGGGTCGCCGAACTGGTGGGGCACGAACGGGACGGGCGAGTCGGGGGGCACGGCTCCGGCCGGGGCCGGCGCCGGGGCGTCGTGGCCGTACGCGCCGGGCGCCGGGTCGTCGTGCTCGTACGCGCCGGGCGCCAGGTCGTCGTTGCCGTACCGGCTGGGCGGCAGGTCGTCGTGCTCGTACGGGTCCGGCGGCAGGTCGTCGTCGTACAGGTCCGGCGGCAGGTCGCCGTGCTCGTAGGGGTCCGGCGGGAGGGGGTCGTCGTACGGGTCGGGGGGCAGGTCCTCGTCGTCCGGCGGCGGGGGCCAGTCGGGGTGGTGGGCGTGCGCCGCCTCGTCGGGCTCGGCGGCCCCCGACGCGGCACGCTCCAGGTGCGCCAGGACGGTGCGCTCGGCGGCACGGCGGCGGCGCGCCGCCTCCTCGTCGAGCGGGAGCGGCCAGGCGTGCTCGGCCCCGCCGCTGTGCAGCACGGGGTTCTTCTCGTCCTCCTCCGGCCCGTCCGCCCAGACCTCGATCTCGCCGTGCCCCGCCTCGCAGTGCTCGTACAGCGCCTGGAGGAACGCGGACGGCCCGCGCGGGCGGGTCCTGGCCGGCGCCCACCAGTGGCCGGAGCCGAGGAGCAGCGAACGGGGACGGGTGAAGGTGACGTAGCCGAGCCGCAGCTCCTCGGTGCGGTGGTGTTCGTCCGTCGCCGTCTTGAACGCCTTCATGCCCTTGGCGTCGAAGGACGCGATGTCCGGCAGCGTGGAGGCGTCGCCGCGCAGGGCGTGCGGCAGGACCCGGCCCTGGGCCGTCCACCGGTCCTGCCCCTTGGTGTCGGGGAAGCCGCCCTGGACGAGGCCCGGCACGGCGACGACGTCCCACTCGAGGCCCTTGGACTTGTGCGCGGTGAGCACCTTGACCGTGTTCTCGCCCCCGGGCAGGGCGTTGTCCAGCCCTTTCTCGAACTCGGCGGCGGCCCGCAGGAAGCCCAGGAACGCCTGCAGGGTGGCCCGGCCGTCCTCGGCGGTGGCGGTGGCGGCGAAGGAGGCGGCCGTGTCGAGGAAGTTGCCGAGGGTCTCGCGACGGCGGGCGGCGAGCGCGCCGGGCGAGGCGGACAGCTCGACCTCCAGGCCGGTCACCGCGAGGACGCGGTGCAGGACGTCCATCAGCGGGTCGGACAGCGACCGCCGCAGGTCCCGCAGCTCGGCCGCGAGCCGGGCGAACCGCACCCGCGCCTCGGTGGAGAACGGCAGCCCGTCGTCCTCGCCGCCCAGGGACGGGTCGACGAAGGTCTCCAGGGCGTCCGCCAGGGAGATCACCTCCGCCGGGTCCGTCCCCTCGACGGCCGCCACCAGGCGACGCTCCAGGTCCTCGTCGTCGGGGCCGCCGCGCGCCACCAGGAGACGGGCCCGGCGGCCGAGCAGGGCGAGGTCGCGGGGACCGATCCGCCAGCGCGGGCCGGTGAGCAGCCGGACCAGCGAGGCGTTGGCCCCCGGGTCCTGCAGCACCTCGCAGGTGGCGACGAGGTCGGCGACCTCCGGCAGGTCGAGCAGACCGGCCAGGCCCACCACCTCCACCGGGACGTCCCGGGCCACCAGGGCGGCGTGCAGCGGGGCGAAGTCGGCGGTGCGGCGGCACAGCACGGCGATCTCCCCGGGGGGCGTCCCGGTGGCCACCAGGTGGGCGATGGAGTCGGCGATCCAGTCCGTCTCCTCCACGGCGGTCCGCAGCAGCGCGCAGCGCACCCGGCCGTCCCGCTCGGCGCCGGGGGCGGGGCGCAGTGCCTCGACGCCCTCGTGCATGTCCCGCAGCGGGGCGGCCATCCGGTTGGCCAGGTCGAGGAGGAGGCCGCCGCTGCGCCGGTTCTCACTCAGCGACAGGCGGGTCGCCGGGGTGCCGTCGGCGTGCGGGAAGTGCTCGGGGAAGTCGTCCAGGTTGGCCACCGAGGCGCCGCGCCAGCCGTAGATGGCCTGGCAGGGGTCGCCCACCGCGGTCACCGGGTGGCCCGTCCCGCCGCCGAAGAGGCCGGACAGGAGGATTCGCTGGGCCACGGAGGTGTCCTGGTACTCGTCGAGCAGCACCACCCGGTACTGGTCGCGCAGCAGCGCGCCGACCTCGGGGCGGCTGCGCGCCAGCTCGGCGGAGAGCCCGATCTGGTCGCCGAAGTCGACCAGGTCCCGCTCCCGCTTGGCCTTCCGGAACCGCCCGACCAGTTCGGCGAGCTCGCGCCGGACCGACGCGGCCTTCGGAACCTTGCGCAGGTCGTCGTTGGTGAGCTTGGCGCCCTCCAGCTCGGCCAGCAGCTCCGCGTCGTACGCCCGGAGCCGCTCGGGCTCCACCAGGTGCTCCGAGAGCTCGCCCTCCAGGGTGAGCAGGTCCCGGATCAGGTTGGCGAAGGTGCCGGTCAGCGACGGGTACGGACCGGGCGCCTCGCGCAGCACGCGCGCCGCGAGCTGGTAGCGGGCGGCCCCGCCCAGCAGGCGCGCGCTGGGCTCCAGTCCGATCCGCAGGCCGTGGTCGGTGAGGAGCCGTCCGGCGAACGAGTGGTACGTGGAGATCATCGGCTCGCCGGCGCCCTCCTCCGGCTCCGCCCCGGGCTCGAACGCGTCCGGGTCGGTGACGCCGGCCTTCACGAGCGCCTTGCGGACCCGTTCGGACAGTTCGGCGGCGGCCTTGTTGGTGAAGGTCAGCCCCAGCACCTGCTCCGGCGCGACCTGCCCCGTGCCGGTGAGCCACACCACGCGGGCGGCCATCACCGTGGTCTTCCCCGACCCCGCGCCCGCGACGATCACCTGCGGCGCGGGCGGCGCCGTGATGCACGCCAGCTGCTCCGGGGTGAACGGAATGCCGAGCAGCTCCTTGAGCTGCTCGGGGTCGGTGATGCGGGGGTCGGACACGCTTCGAGGCTAACCCGCCGGGCGGACAGCGGACGCCGCGCCGGGTGCCGCCAGGTGCCGCCCGCGGCCTGTCAGCACCGCGCGGGGCCGCGCAGCAGCAAGGGCACCGGGCCGCGGGGTCGCCGGGCCGCCGGGCCGCCGGGCCGCCGGGCCGCCGGGTCAGTCCACCACGTGCCGCCCCTCCGGGCGGGCGGAGCAGGACTGCTTGAACGCGCAGTGGTCGCAGTGGGTGCCGGTGGCCGGGACGAAGCGCTCGTCGAGGACCTTGCCGGCGGCGGTGGCCAGCAGGTCGCCGACCCACTCCCCGTCCAGGGGTTGCTGGGCCTGGACCTTGGGAAGGTCCTCGGCCTTCCGGGAGGTCGCCTGCCGCAGGTGGACCAGTTCCGCGCCACCCGGCTCGGGGCGCTCCCCGTCGAACGCCTCGTCGACGGCTCCCTCGCGGACGGCCAGCTGGTAGACGGCGAGCTGCGGGTGGCGCGCGACCTCGCCGGAGGTGGGCGCCGACCTGCCGGTCTTGAAGTCGACGACGTAGGCGCGGCCCTCGGCGTCGGTCTCGACGCGGTCCATGGAACCGCGGATGCGTATCCGGTGCTCGCCGGCGGCGAGGGTGACGTCGAAGTCGTGCTCGGTGGCGACCGGCCGCCGTCCGGTCTCCGCGCCCATCACGTGCCAGTTGAGGAACCTCTCGAGGGCGGCGCGGGCGTTGTCGCGTTCCTGGTCGGACTTCCAGGGCGCGTCGAAGGCGAGGGCGTTCCACACCGAGTCGAGGCGCTCCATCAGCACGTCGAGGTCTGCGGGGGTGCGGCCGGAGGCCACCTCGTCGGCCAGCACGTGCACCACGTTGCCGAAGCTCTGGGCGGTGGTGGCCGGGGTGTCGGCCTTCACCTCGCGGCCCAGGAACCACTGCAGGGCGCAGGTGTTGGCGAGCTGGTCCAGCGCGCTGCCGGAGAGGACGACGGGCTGGTCCCGGTCGCGGAGGGGGACCTTGCTCTCGGTCGGCTCGTACATGCCCCACCAGCGGGAGGGGTGGGCGGCGGGCGCCAGCGGGCGCCCCTCGTCGTCGGTCAGGGCGGCGAGCTTGGCCAGTCTGCGCGCGGCGGCCTCCCGCAGGGCGTCCGAGGCCCGGGGGTCGACGGTGGTGGCCCGGAGCTCGGCGACCAGGGCGGCCACCGACAGCGGGCGCCGGGGACGACCGGTGACGTCACGGGGTTCGACGCCGAGTTCGGTGAGGAAGCGGGAGGGCTGGTCGCCGTCCTCGGCGGGGGCCTTGACCGCGGTGACGACGAGGCGTTCACGGGCGCGGGTGGCCGCGACGTAGAACAGGCGGCGCTCCTCGGCCAGCAGGGCGCCCGCAGGGAGCGGGTCCGCGAGCCCGTCCCGGCCGATCCGGTCGGCCTCGAGCAGGGAGCCGCGGCGCCGGAGGTCGGGCCACAGGCCCTCCTGGACGTCGGCGACGACGACCAGGGTCCATTCCAGACCCTTGGAGCGGTGGGCGGTCATCAGGCGCACCGCGTCGGGGCGCGCCACCCGGCGGGTGAGGGTGTCGGCCGCGATGTCCTGGTTCTCGATCTCGGCGAGGAAGTTGAGCGCGCCGCGGCCGCCGGTGCGTTCCTCGGCGCGGGCGGCGGTGGCGAACAGTGCGCAGACGGCGTCGAGGTCGCGGTGCGCGTTCCGGCCCGCCGCGCCTCCGCGGTGGGCGGCCCAGGCCAGTCGGCGCGGCCAGGGGGTGCCGTCCCAGAGCAGCCAGAGGGCCTCCTCGGCGGTGCCGCCCGCGGCCAGGCAGGCGCGGACGGCCCGGAGCAGCTCACCGAGCTTGCGCGCGCCGCCGGCGTACGCGTCGTCGTGGGCGATCAGCCGCTCGGGGGCGCACAGGGCGCGGGCCAGCAGGTCGTCCGAGGGCGGCGGGAAGGCGTTGCCCGCCGCGCGTTCCTCGTCGCGCAGGGCGCGTCCGAGACGGCGCAGGTCGGCGGCGTCCATCCCGGCGAGCGGGGAGGTCAGCAACGTGAGCGCCGTCTCGGTGTCGAGCCACACCGCCCCGTCCCCACCACTCCCGCCCACGGCCCCACCGTCGGCACCGGCGTCGGCCGCGAGCTCGGCACCGGCTCCGGCACCGCGCTCGCCCTCGGAGCCGGAGCCGGCGGAGGCGGAGGAGGCGGAGGCGGAGGCGTCGGCGCCGCCCTCGCCGTCTCCCTCGCCCTCGGCGGTAGCGCCGAAGCCGGCGTCACCTTCGGTTTCGGCCCCGGCCTCGCGGTCGGCCCCGGCGTCGGCGTCGTCGTCGGCGACCTCCCCCTCGGCCCCGGCGGCAACCGCACCCGCACGATCGGCATCGCCGGCCACCGGGCCCGCCCCACCGTCACCGTCCCCGCTGCGGTCCGCGTCGCCCGACGCATCACCGGCCGCGCCGTCCCTGACCTCGTCGCCCGCGGACGCGGCGGTCCGGGCCGTCGCCTCCGCCGTGGCCACCGCGCGCAGGGCGGTGAGGAGCGGCGCCACCGCGGGCTCGTGCCGCAGCGGCACGTCGTCGCCGTCGATCTCCAGGGGGACGCCGGCCGAGCTCAGGACCCGGCGCACGGCGGGTATCGACTGGGAACCGGCCCGGACGAGGACGGCCATCTCCCGCCACGGGACGCCGTCCTCGAGGTGCGCGCGGCGCAGGACGTCGGCGACGTTCTCCAGCTGCGTGCTGCGGGTCGGGTAGGTGTAGACCTCCACCGAGCCGCCCTCGCGCTCCGGCACCAGCTCCCGGTGCGCCCGCACCTTCGCGGCGGGCAGCCTCGTCAGCGGCATGCGCCGGGTGAGCAGCCGGGTCGCCTCCAGCAGCCCCGCGCCGGCCCGGCGGGACGTGCGCAGCACCTCGACCGGCGCCGGAGCGCCGTCCGCCCGGGGGAACGCGTGCGGGAAGTCGAGGATCCCGTTCACGTCGGCGCCCCGGAAGGCGTAGATCGACTGGTCGGGGTCGCCGAAGGCGACCAGCGTCCGGCCGCCACCGGCCAGCGCCCGCAGCAACCGCACCTGGGCCGGGTCGGTGTCCTGGTACTCGTCGACCAGCACCGCGTCGTACTCGGCGGCGAGCCGGCCGCCGACCTCCGGACGGTTGACGAGCAGCACCGCGCGGTGCACCAGCTCGGCGTAGTCGATCACGCCCTGCAGGTCGAGGACGTCAAGGTACTCCGCGAGGAAGGCCGCCGCCGCCCGCCAGTCGGGCCGGCCTATGCGCCGGGCGAACGCGTCCAGCGCCTCCGGGCCGAGCCCGAGCTCACGGGTGCGGGCCAGGACGGCGCGGACCTCGTCGGCGAAACCGCGGGTGGTGAGGCAGGCGCGGAGGTCGTCGGGCCAGCGGACGTGGGCGAGACCCAGCCGCTCCAGCTCCGGCTCGCCGGCCAGCAGCTCACGCACCGCCACGTCCTGCTCGGGGCCGGAGAGCAGGCGCAGCGGCTCGGAGAAGAGGTCGCCGTCCTGGTGGGCGCGGACCAGCGCGTAACAGAAGGAGTGGAAGGTGGTGGCCCGCGGCGCCCGGGCGGCGCCGACCCGCGCCGCCATCCGGTCCCGCAGCTCCATGGCGGCCTTGCGGCTGAAGGTGAGGACCAGGATGCGCGCCGGGTCACCGCCGCGCGCGATCCGCGCGGCCACCGACTCCACCAGCGTCGTCGTCTTGCCGGTGCCGGGACCGGCGAGGACCAGCAGCGGCCCCGAGCGGTGCTCCACCACCGCGCGCTGCGACGCGTCGAGCCGCGGCGGCTCCGGCACCGCGACCGGGGTGCGGACCAGCCGGTACCCGCCGTCGGACGCCCGCCGCGCCGTGCGGCGGGGCGGTGTCGCGGTGAGGGAGGGGTTGCTCATGGTTCGCCGGTCCTGGTGGTGCGGAGGGGTGGGCGTCGGAGGGACGTGCGTCGGAGAGGGGCTGTCCGGGCGGGTGGGGTGGCTGTGAGGAACGGAGGGGACGGGGCGGTCGGGACGGCTGCGGGGAGGGTGCCCCCGAGGGACGGATGCGCATGTGGTCGTCCGTCGAACGTACGGCATCGCGGGGGCGTGCCCGTACGAGTCCACCGATACCGGACTTCACCCGGACGGAGGACAGCCGCCGCGGCCGCCCCGTCCTGCCCTCCGGGCCGGCCGCGCGCGGGTCATCCCGTCGCGCCGTCCCAGCGGGCCCGCCGCATGTCCAGCCGGGGCATCGACCCCCGGGAGGCTCCGGCGGCCTCCCGCAGCGGCGTTCCCTCCTCGCGGTAGTGGTTCAGCGCACGCAGCTCGTGACCGGGCAGCAGCACGCCGTCGGAGCGGACCACCCGCCACCACGGGACCGCGCTCCCGTAGAGCGCCATCACCCGCCCCACCTGGCGCGGCCCGCCCTCCCCGAGCCACTCGGCGACGTCCCCGTAGGTCATCACCCGGCCCGGCGGGATCCGTTCCGCCACCTCCAGCACCAGCTCCGCGTACTCGGGGAGCTCGGCGCCGGACCGCTCCACGTCACTCATCCGACCCATCCTGCCGCACCCCTCCGACACACCCGCCCACCGCCGGCGGGACCCCCGCCACAGACCCGGAACGCGCCCGGAACGCTCCACGAACGCGCTCCGGAGGCGCGCGCGGCCAATTTCACGCCGCTGGATCGCCCCCTGACCCCACCATGGGTATGCCCGGCATGCCACCATCGTGCGGGCGGTGACTGGTGATACGTGAGCAACGTGAGCAGAACGAGACCGAGGAGTGGCAGGGCGTGCATCCCGAGAAGGCGGAGAGCGCTGCCGAGGTCTCGTCGCGCCCGGAAGCGGACATGACGAAGGCACCCCGATCACGGCGCCCGGGTGACGCCCGCGGCGACGCCGCCGAAGGCCGTCCCGCCCGCGGCGGCGGCTCCCACGCCGAGAATGCCCGCGCCCCCGGCGCTGTCACGGGCTCCGGCACCGGTAGCGGCAGCGGAGCCGGCAACGGCAACGAGCCCCTGGACTCCCAGGAGCCCGCGGAGCCAGCGACGCCCTCGGAGCCCTCCGGAGCCACCGTCGCCCCCGACAACGGCGACGAGGTGCAGGGCGACGAACCCCTGCTCCCCGCCCGCGTGCACCGCCCCTCCGACCTCATGCGGCTGCTGGTCGGCCTCCTCGCCATCGCCGTGCTGCTGGCCGTCGCCGCGTTCGCCGAGGGCGCGACCTCCGGCCTCGAGCAGGACATCAACGAGGGCACCACCGCCGCCCCCGACCTCCTGATCAAGGTGGCCGGCCTGGCCTCCAGCATCGCGATCCTGCTGGTCCCGGTCGCCTTCGCGGTGGAGCGGCTGATCAAGCGGGACGCCCTGCGCATCGCCGACGGCGTGCTGGCCGCCGTCCTCGCGCACGGGGTGACGCTGGCCACCGACCTGTGGGTGGCGCGGTCCGCCCCGCAGGCCATCCAGGACGCCCTCACCCAGCTCGCCCCGGGCGGCAGCGGAGCGACCGCCGCGCTCACCGACCCGGTGCACGGCTACCTGGCGCCGGTGATCGCCTTCATGACCGCCGTGGGGCTGTCCCGAAGACCTCGCTGGCGGACCGTCCTGTGGGTGGTGCTGGCACTGGACGCCTTCTCCATGCTGGTCAGCGGTTACACCACCCCCTTCTCCATCCTCCTGACCATCCTCATCGGCTGGAGCGTCGCCTACGGCACGCTGTACGCCGTCGGCTCGCCCAACGTCCGGCCCACCGGCCGCACCCTGATGGCGGGCCTGCGGCACGTCGGCTTCCACCCGGCCTCCGCCCGGCAGGAGACGGAGGGCGAGGGCCATGAGAGCGACCGGGGGCGCCGCTACTTCGTCACCCTGGAGGACGGCCGCCCCCTCGACGTCACCGTGGTCGACCGGGAGCAGCAGGCGCAGGCCTTCTACTACCGGGCCTGGCGCAACCTGACGCTGCGCGGCTCGGCCACCCGGCGGAGTCTGCAGTCGCTGCGCCAGGCGCTCGAGCAGGAGGCTCTGCTGGCCTACGCCGCCATCGCGGCCGGGGCCAACGCGGCCAAGCTGATCGCCACCGCCGAGCTCGGCCCGGACGCCGTGATGCTCGTGTACGAGCACACCGGCGGCCGTCCGCTGGACCAGCTGGCGGACGAGGAGATCACCGACGAACTGCTGCGGGACACCTGGCGGCAGGTGAAGGCGCTGCAGTCGCGGCGCATCGCGCACCGCAGGCTGGCCGGCGACGCGATCCTGGTGGATCGTTCCGGCGCGGTGATCCTGTCCGACCTCCGCGGCGGCGAGATCGCCGCCGGCGACCTGCTGCTGCGCATGGACATCGCCCAGCTGCTCACCACGCTCGGCCTGCGGGCCGGCGCGGAGCGCGCGGTGGCCGCCGCGGTGGACGTCCTGGGTCCCGACGCGGTCGCCGACTGCCTGCCCCTGCTGCAGCCCATCGCGCTGACCCGCTCGACCCGCGCCACCCTGCGCCGGCTGGGCCGTGAGCGCGCCCAGCGGGAGCGGGAGGCGGTGCTGGAGGCGGCCGACAACGCCCGGGCGCTGCGCGCCGCCGAACGCGAGGCCGGCACCGGCGCCACCGCGGCCACGGGGACCACGGCGGGCACCGCGACGGCGTCGGTCGGAGCGGTCTCCGAGCGCAAGGCCCTCAAGGCCGAGCAGCGCGCCGAGAAGCGTGCCGTCGACGAGGCCCTGGAGGAAGCGCGCGAGGAGGCGCGCGAGGAGGACCTGCTCACCCAGATCCGCCACCAGGTGCTCCGTATCCGCCCGCAGGCCCCGGTGGAACCCGCCAGGCTGGAGCGGATCCGTCCGCGCACCCTGATCACCTTCATCGCGGGCGCGATCGGCGCCTACTACCTGCTCTCCCAGCTGGCCCACGTCCCGTTCGACTCGATCGCCTCGGCGCACTGGGGCTGGGTGGCCGCGGCGGCGTTCTTCGCGGCGCTCAGCTACGTCGCGGCGGCGATGTCCCTGCTGGGCTTCGTGCCCGAGCGGGTGCCGTTCCGGCGCACGGTCTCGGCGCAGGTGGCGGGCTCCTTCGTGAAGATCGTCGCCCCGGCGGCGATCGGCGGCGTGGCCCTGAACACGCGGTTCCTGCAGAAGGCGGGCGTCCGGCCCGGCCTGGCGGTGGCCAGCGTGGGCGCCTCCCAGCTGTTCGGGCTGGGCTCGCACATCATGCTGCTGATGGTCTTCGGCTACCTCACCGGCATCGAGAAGACGCCGTCCCTGTCGCCGTCCCGCACGGTGATCGCCGGGCTGCTGACGGTCGCCGTGCTGGTGCTGGTGGTGACCTCGGTGCCTCTGCTGCGGAAGTTCGTGGCGACCCGGGTGCGCTCGCTCTTCGCGGGTGTGGTGCCGCGCATGCTGGACGTGCTGCAGCGGCCGCAGAAGCTGGCCACCGGCATCGGCGGCATGCTCCTGCTGACCGCCTGCTTCGTCCTGTGCCTGGACGCCTCGGTCCGCGCGTTCGGCGACGGGTCGACCGACATCAGCCTGGCGAGCGTCGCGGTGGTCTTCCTGGCCGGCAACGCGCTCGGCTCGGCGGCGCCGACCCCCGGCGGCATCGGCGCGGTCGAGGCCACGCTGACCCTGGGTCTGGTGGCGGTCGGCCTGCCGCGGGAGGTCGCGGTCCCCGCCGTGATCCTCTACCGCCTGTTCACCCTGTGGCTGCCGGTGCTGCCCGGCTGGCTCTGCTTCAGCCACCTCACCCGCCGCGAGGCTCTCTGAGGCCGGCCCGGACGGCGGACCGGGCCGGGAGCCGCAGCCGGCAGGCCCGGAACCGGAGCCGCGGTCGGCGAGCCGGGCCAGGAGCCGCGGTCGGCGAGCCGGGCCAGGAGCCGCGGTCGGCGAGCCGGGCCAGGAGCCGCGGTCGGCGGGTGAGGCGCCGGGGGCCACCGGCCGACGGGCCCCCGAGCTCCGACCTCCGCGCTCGGCCCTTCGAGCCCCGAGCCCCGAGCCCCGAGCTCCGAGCCCCGGTCTCCGGTCGGCGCACGGGCGCCGTTCGCCCCGGCCGACGGGCGCGGCGGCCGGTTAACCCGGACGGGTCACGCGCCCGCGCGGCGCCCGGCGGGGCGCAGGAACATGGCGGCATGCCCTACGCCGCCCGGACCCGCACCGCAGCCCTGCTGACCTCGGCCGTCCTCGCCGCCGGAGCCCTCACGGCCTGCGGCGGCGAGGACGGCGACGTGCGGGAGCAGTCCCTCGAATGGGAGGACTGCCCGGCCCCGTCCGACGCCCAGGGCGGCGGCGCCTCACCCACGCCGCTCCCGCGCGGCGGAGTCTGGCAGTGCTCCACCATGCGGGCGCCTCTGGACTGGGCGGATCCGGACGGCGCGAGTGTCGGCATCGAGCTGATCCGGGTCCGCTCCTCCGGCCCGAAGAACGACCGCATCGGCTCCCTGATCTTCAACTTCGGCGGCCCGGGCGGCTCCGGCGTCACCACCCTGCCCGCCTTCGGCAAGGAGTACGACACGCTCCGCTCCCGCTACGACCTGGTCAGCTTCGACCCGCGCGGGGTCGGCCGCAGCGAGCCCGTGGAGTGCGAGAGCGCGAGCCGGATGGACGCCCTCTTCCAGGAGGACGGCACCCCCGACGACGCCGAGGAGCGCCGGGTGTACGAGGAGGGTCTGCGCGGCTTCAACGAGGCCTGCCAGCACAACTCCGGCAAGATCCTCCCCCACGTGCGCACCACCGACGCCGCCCGCGACATGAACCTGCTGCGCGAACTCCTCGGCGACGACAAGCTGTACTACTTCGGCATCTCGTACGGCACCGAACTCGGCGGCGTCTACGCGCACCTGTTCCCCAGGACAGTGGGGCGGGCCGTCTTCGACGCGGTGGTCGACCCCACGCAGGACCCGGAGCAGGGGTCGCTGGGCCAGGCCCAGGGCTTCCAGCGGGCGTTGGACAACTTCGCCGAGGACTGTGCCGCCAAGCCGCAGGAGGAGTGCCCGATCGGCACCGACGCCGAGGACGTCAAGAAGCGCATCGCCCAGCTCCTCGACCAGCTCGACGAGCGGTCGCTGCCCGGCATCTTCCCGCGCCGGCTCACCGAGACGGCGGCCACCGGCGGCATCGCGCAGGCGCTGTACTCGCAGGACTTCTGGCCCTACCTCACGCAGGCGCTGGACGAGGCCTACGACGGCGACGGCCGGACCCTGATGGTCCTGTCCGACGCGATGAACGGGCGCAGCGAGAGCGGCGAGTACAGCAGCCTGGTGGCCGCCAACACGGCGATCAACTGCTCCGACGACCGGCCCCGCTACTCGGCCGCCGACGTGCAGCGGGCACTCCCGCGGTTCCGGGAGGCGTCACCCGTCTTCGGCGACTACATGGCCTGGTCGCTGCTGAGCTGCACCGACTGGGCGGTGGAGGGCGCCGCCGACCGTCCGGACGTCAGCGCCCCGGGGGCGCCGCCGATCCTGGTCATCGGCAACACCGGCGACCCGGCGACCCCGTACGAGGGGGCCCGGCGGATGGCCCGGGCGCTGGGTCCCGGCGTGGGCGTGGAGATCACCTACCGCGGCGAGGGGCACGGCGCCTACGACAGCGGCGACCAGTGCGTCCAGAACGCCGTGAACGGCTACCTCCTGCAGGGCAAGGTCCCCCGCTCCGGCACCGTCTGCGGCTGACGGGGCGTCGGCGGAACGTCCGCGGCCGGTCGGTGGCGGCGGCGGCGCTCCTGGGCGCGGGCCTGCGGTACGACGGCCACCGACCCTGCGGCTACCGCCTCGACCCCCGGTTCCGCCCCCGCACCCGGGCCCAGCTCCGCACCACCCGCCGCGAAGACCTGCCCCGGTCCGCGACCCTGCCCCGCCCGGACCCTCACACCCCGGCGGACGCCTGAGCCCTCCGATACTTTCCCGGCACCGGTCCCCCCGCGGCGTGCTCCGCCGCCGGGCGACGACAGAAGCCCACGGCTCCGAGGTGGTCGGAGCCGTGGGCTTCGTCAGGTCCGCCGACCCGCGAACGGGGTTGGCGGAAGGGGAGGTCAGTACACCGGCTTGTGCGGCTCGATCTGGTTGACCCAGCCGATGACGCCGCCGCCGACGTGGACGGCGTCGGAGAAGCCCGCGGACTTGAGGACCGCGAGGACTTCCGCACTGCGGACACCCGTCTTGCAGTGCAGGACGATCTTCTTGTCCTGCGGCAGGCCCTCGAGGGCGCTGCCCATCAGGAACTCGTTCTTCGGGATCAGCCGCGCGCCCGGGATGGAGACGATCTCGTACTCGTTCTGCTCGCGGACGTCGATGATCTCGATGTTCTCGTCGTCGTCGATCCACTCCTTGAGCTGCTTGGGAGTGATCGTCGAGCCGGCGGCGGCCTCCTGGGCCTCCTCCGAGACGACGCCGCAGAAGGCCTCGTAGTCGATGAGCTCGGTGACCGTCGGGTTCTCGCCGCAGACCGCGCAGTTGGGGTCCTTGCGGATCTTGACCTGGCGGTACTGCATCTCCAGGGCGTCGTAGATCATCAGGCGGCCGACCAGCGGCTCGCCGATGCCCGCGAGGAGCTTGATGGCCTCGTTGACCTGGATGGAGCCGATCGACGCGCACAGCACGCCCAGCACGCCGCCCTCGGCGCAGGAGGGGACCATGCCCGGCGGCGGGGGCTCCGGGTAGAGGCAGCGGTAGCAGGGACCGTGCTCGGACCAGAAGACCGAGGCCTGGCCGTCGAACCGGTAGATGGAGCCCCAGACGTACGGCTTGTTCAGCAGCACGCAGGCGTCGTTCACCAGGTAGCGGGTGGCGAAGTTGTCCGTGCCGTCGACGATCAGGTCGTACTGGCTGAAGATCTCCATCACGTTCTCGGCCTCGAGCCGCTCTTCGTGAAGGACGACGTTCACGTACGGATTTATGCCGAGGACGCTGTCCTTGGCCGACTCCGCCTTGGAACGGCCGATGTCCGCCTGGCTGTGGATGATCTGACGCTGCAGGTTCGACTCGTCGACCTCGTCGAACTCCACGATGCCGAGCGTGCCGACACCCGCCGCGGCGAGGTACATCAGCGCCGGGGAGCCCAGGCCGCCGGCGCCCACACACAGCACCTTCGCGTTCTTCAGCCGCTTCTGCCCGTCCATCCCGACGTCCGGGATGATCAGGTGGCGGGAGTACCTGCGGACCTCGTCTACGGTGAGCTCGTCGGCCGGCTCGACCAGGGGTGGCAACGACACGGGGACTCCGTTGGTCGGGATAAGTACGGTTGTTCTCCCCGTAACACTGCCACGCCCTTCTTCATTCCAAGACAACCGTTCCGCCCTGCGAGACGTATCCGTCCCAGCAGCCGGGCGGGTCGGAACCAGCAGCCGGGCGGGTCGGAACCAGCAGCCGGGAGGGTCGGAACCAGCAGCCGGGAGGGTCAGATGCGGCAGGCGGCCTCCATCCAGATGTCGGCCAGCGACTCCTCCAGACCGATCCGCGGGCGCCAGCCCAGCCGGTCCCGGGCGGTGCGCACGTCGGCCTGCTGCCAGCTGCCGCAGCCGTCGGGATAGGGGTGGACCGGCATCGTGGGCGCGTGGTGCTCGGAGTCGGTGCGCTGGTGGCCGATCAGCCCGCGCACCATGGCCCCGGGCGGTCCGTCCAGCTCGTGCAGGGCGCCCCCGTATCCGGCGACCCGGGCCAGCACCGCGGCGGCGTCCCGCAGCCGGACGGCCCGGCCGGAGCCGATGTTGATGACGCCCTGAGCGGCGGAGAGCGCCGCCGCGTGCACCGCCCGCGCCACGTCCCGCACGTCCACGAAGTCCCGCTGGACGCCCAGCCCGCCGAGCTTGAGCTCGCCGTCGCCCGACTGCATGGCCCGGCGCAGCGCCTCCGCGAGCCGGCCCAGCGGGGAGCCCGCCGGGGTGCCGGGCCCGGCCGGGGAGAACACCCGCAGCACCACCGCGTCCAGGCCGGAGTTCAGCACCAGCTCGGTGGCGGCCAGCTTGCTCACCCCGTACGGGCCGCCGGGCCGCGGCACCGCGTCCTCGGCGGTGGAGGATCCGGGCTGGCTGGGCCCGTACTCGGCGCCGCAGCCCAGGTGCACCAGCCGGGCGCCGCAGCCGCTGCGCCGCAGGCCCTCGCAGACCGTGGCCACGGCCACCGTGTTGTGCCGGGTCAGCTCCCGCGCGCCGCCCCGGGTGGCGCCCGCGCAGTTGACGACGACCTGCGGGTGGACGGCGTCCAGGAAGCGGGTGAGCGCGCCGGGGCTGCCGGCCGCCAGGTCGAACCGGACGTCGGCGTCGTCGCCCCGGCCCAGCGCGGTCAGCTGGACGGCGGGATCGGCGAGCAGGCGGTCGGCCACGAAACGGCCGAGATATCCGTTGGCTCCGATCAGCAGAACCCTCATGGCTGCTTCTTCTCCTTCGAGGTCAGGGCGGTCTTCAGGGGTGGGGGCAGTGCTCGGGGCGGCGCGGCGTCGTGCGGCCCGCGCGGCCCGCACGGTGCGCCGGCCTCAGCGGTCGGACGGCGGGCGGGGGGCCGCCGGGGCGTGGGCGGAGGCCAGGGCGAGGCGGCGGCAGGCGTGGAACAGCAGCACCAGCGCCCCGGCCCCGCAGGCGATCAGCGGGACGGCGTGCGCGCCCCCCACCGACACCACCGTCTCGACCGGTTGCGAGAGGAGGCCGCAGCCGGGCAGCCGGGCCGCGAACACCAGGCACACGGTGGTGATCTCGGTCCAGCCCACCGCCCGCAGCACCACGCCCGGCGCGTGGGTGAAGCCGTGCACGGTCAGCAGGCGCGCGATTAGTAGGAGGGCGCCCAGCGCGGCGGTGGCCGCCGGGGTGGAGTGCTCGCCGAGCGCCACGGCGCTCAGGACTGCCAGTCCGGACACCGCGGCCAGGTGCACGGCGACGACGCCCAGCAGCAGGGGGCGGGCGGTGGCCGCGAACTCCTCCAGGCCGCGGCTCCCGGCCAGCTTGCGGCCGACGCCCGTGCGGAAGAGGTGCGCGCTCCAGGCGGCGGGCGCGCAGGAGAGCGCGAGGGCGAGCAGCGGGGCCAGGCTGATCGGCCAGTCGCCGTACCGCCCTCCGTCCGGCAGCCCGTCGGGGCCGCCGGTGAGCCCGGCGTGCAGCAGCCCGTCGCCCAGCAGCGCGTAGCCCACCAGCAGGTACGCCCAGGCCCGCGCACCCGGCGGGGTCCGCCAGTCGTGCGGTCCGGGGAGCGAGCGGCCCTCCGAGCTCAGCGGCCCGCGGCCGAGCGCCGCGCGCACGCCGGCCACCACGGCCAGCAGTCCCAGCAGGCCGACCACCGGCCGCGCCTCGCCGGTGGTCCACCGCAGCGCCGCCACCGCGAGCACGCTCAGGGCGCCCGGCAGCAGGGCACGGACCGCCCACCGCGCGGGCGTCGGCCCGGCCGCCGGGGGCGGACCGGCGGGCGTCCCGTCTCCGTCGGCCCGGCCGGCCCGGGCGTACATCTCCTCGGCTAGCGAGAACACGTCCCGGTGGCGGAATCGGGCGGCGGTGCGGTCAGTGACGCCGTGCGCCTCCAGACCGGCGGCGATCTCCAGCGGGTCCACCGCCCGCTCGCACAGGTCCCGGTGACGCAGCATCAGCGCCTTCACCGGGTCGGCGCCCGCCGCGGCGCCACCACCGCGCGGGTGACGCGCCCGCGCGGCGGAGGACCCGCCGGCGGAGTCGGCTGCCGAACCGGCCACGTCGGCCCTGTCGGCCCCGTCCGCCCTGTCGGCTGCCACGGCCCCCTCGGCCCCCTCGGCCCCGAGGGCTCTCTCACGCTTGTCCAGCCCGTTCACCGGGTCACCTCCACGGATTCGGCGCCGGCGACGCGCAGCTCGGCCGGGACCGCGAACGGCCGGGGCTCGGCGGCGTCCGCCTCGGCGATGCGGCGGGCCGGGCAGCGCCCGGCGATCTCCAGGTAGATGCGGTGGAACGCCGCGACGTTCTGCTCGACGGTGAACAGCTCCATGGCCCGCGCCCGGGCCGCCTCGCCGAGCCGCTCACGGCGCTCCGGGTCGTTCAGCAACGCCGCGCAGGCGTCGGCCAGCGCCTGCGGGTCCCGGGGCGGCACCACCAGCCCCGTCCCGCCGACGACCTCCACCACGGCGCCCACGTCGGTGGAGACCGTCGCCCGTCCGCTGAACATGGCCTCGACCACGCTCACCGGGAACCCCTCCACGACGCTGGAGAGCACGACCACCTCGCCCTGCGCGTACACCTCCGCGAGCGGGGGCGCCCCGGGCCCGCTCATGTCGACGAACTCCACCGTGCCGTCGCCCGGGAACAACCGCCCGGCCAGCTCCTCGCAGTGCAGCAGGTAGGCCGCGCCCTCCGGGTCGGGGGCGGAACCCGCGATGCGCAGCCGGGCTCCGGGCGCCCGGAGCCGCACGGCGGCGAAGGCGTGCAGCAGCGTCACCAGGTCCTTGGACGGTTCGATCCGCCCGACCCAGACGAGGGTGCCGGGCCCGACGCGCCCTCCCGACGCCCGCCCGCCCGCCGGGGCGCGCTCCCCGGCCTCGGCGAAGCGCGCCGCCGACATGCCGGGGTACACCGTGCGCACCTTGGCCCGGTCCGCGCCACAGCGCTCCTGCCAGCGCCGGACGTGGGCGTTGCCCGGGGTGAGCACGGCGGCGCTGCGGTACACCTCGGCGGCCAGCCGCCCGTGGAAGGCGGCCAGCAGCGCGCGGACGGCGGGGGGCGCCTCGGCGGAGCCGAGGTAGTGCGCGCGCAGCGGGACGCCGTACTCGGTGACCACCAGCGGGACGCCGTGGAAATGCCGCGCCAGCAGTCCGGGCAGGGCGGCGAGCCCGCCGGCCGCTGCGTGGCAGAGGTCCACCGAGCCGAGCTCGCCCGCCTCGCACCAGTCGAGCGAGAGGGGGCGCAGGGCCTGCTCCAGGTGCGCGCCGACCTCCAGGAGGTCCGTCACGCGCGCCTCGCGCGCCGCCCGCGGGGCGCCCGGCGCGCGGCAGACGCGCTCCAGTGCCCGGACGGCCTCCTCGGAACGCAGCGCGGCGACCATCCCGCCCTCCTCGCGGGCGAGTTCGGCCAGGCCGTACAGGGCCGAGCGGAAACGGTCCGCCTCCTCGGGTGAGGGAGCGCCCGGCCCGGCCGCCGGACCGGCGCACAGCCCGGCGGCGAGGTCGCCGTAGTGCTCGGCGAACCGGCGGCGCGCGCGGCGGCCGTACCAGGTGCCGTCCACCTCCGCCGTCCACAGCGGGGCGGTGCGCACCTGGGTGACCTGGGCGGGCAGGTCGACCCAGCCGGCCCGCTCCTGCTCACGGTCGCGGCTGAGGGCGTACAGCCGGAACTCGTGCTGGCCGAGCCCGCGTACCAGGCGGTCGCACCAGAGCCTGGCCTCACCCCTCGCGTACGGATAACCACCCTCCGTCAGCAGTCCGATGCGCACGCGTACATCCCCGATCTCCCCTAGGAAACGGCCGCCCTCGACGGCGGCGGCTGGTAGCCGGGACGAACGTATGCGGATATGCGGGTGGCGCGACGGACGGTTGTCCGTCGCGCCACCGGAAGGGGTGAACGCCCGTAACTTTCCCTTTCACGGGGCGTTTTGCAGCGCACAGCGACGGTATCGTCGCGCGCCGTGCGCGCGGGCGGACGGACCGGCGGGCGGGTCAGCCGTTCGGGTAGGCCCAGGCGTTCGGTCTGCAGTGGATGCCGTCGTGGTCCAGGAACTTCGTCTGCTGCTGCATCACGGGAGCCAGCCCGCCGTCCTTGGCGCACTCCACGTGCCCGTAGCCCAGGCGGTGGCCCACCTCGTGGTTGATCAGCATCTGCCGGTACGAGTGGATGCGCCGGTCGCCGTAGGTCTCCGAACCCCGCGCCCAGCGATAGGCGTTGATCATCACGCGGGAGGTGGAGGCGGAGTCGCAGGAGACGTTGTCCACGGTGGTGTCCAGGCCGGACCTGGCGCACCACTCGGCGGTGGTGCCCGGGCTGGCGAGGGTGATCACGAAGTCGGGGTCCTTGTCGGCGCCCTTCGGCACCCGCTTGAACGCCAGGCCGTCGTGCGCCCAACTGCGGTCGTCGTTGAGCGTCTTGTGCACGGCATCGGCGAACAGCTCGCCGTCCAGAGCCAGTTCGTCCTCGACGTCCACGCGGTAGGTGAACTCGTCGCCCTCGCGCGGGGGTTCCTCGGTGCCCGGCACCGAGGTGAAGGTTCCGGGGCCCGCGAGCGTGGGGCTGAGGTCGTAGACCAGGCCCATCCGCTGCTTGTAGGTGAGGCCCTGCAGGTTCCACGCCTTCGGCAGCGGTGCGGGATCCGCGACGCCCACGGGCTGCCCCTTCTCCCCCTCGGCCCCCGGCACTCCCGCGGCCTGCGCCCCGCGCACCGAGTGGGCCCGGTCGTCGGCGACCTGCTCGGAGACCGTGACCCCGAGGACCACCAGCACCGCGAGCGCGAGCACGCCGGTGAACAGGCGGCCCTTCACCCCGCGTCCCGGCCCGACCCGGCGCGGTGCGGGACGGGACGCGGACGGCACCGGGTCGAGGTCGTGGTCGCCATCGCCGTCCGGACCGTCCGCGGGACCACCGGGGCCCTGCGCGGAGCGGGGCCCGTCGGGACGTGCCGGAACGTCACCGGGTCCGGCCGACGGCCGGTGGCGGACGTGGTCGTCGAGCGTGTCGTAGTAGGGGGGCCGCTGACCCAGCGTGGCCAGGCCCTCGGTCCGGGCCACCAGGTCACGGGGCTGCTCCGCCCAGGTGTCCCAGCCGCCGTCCTGTTCCCGCGGCCCGCGGGAGCCGGCGTACCCGGGCCGCCCGCCGTCGTCCTGGGGACGGCCGCCGTGATGCTGGGGGTGACCGTCGTGGCCCTGGGGACGGCCGCCCTGATGCTGAGGGTGGCCGCCGTGGTCCTGGGGGTGGCCTCCACGCACGGGGGACGGAGGACCGCCCCTGCCGTGGGCCGAAGGGGTGTACGCCCCGAGGGCCTGGCGCGGGGGCGGCTCCCAGGGGCTCCAGGCGTCCTCGGCGTCCGGGGCGCCACCCGCTTCGGCGGAGCGCGACGCCCCGGCGGCGCCAGGAGCGCCCCGTAGGTCGTGAGGAGCGGCCGCGGCCGGATTCGCGGCATCTGCGGGCCTGGCAGGCCCCCGGCGACTGTGCCGTCCCACGCGCTCCCTCAGCTTTCGGTTTCCGTCACGGCCAGGACATCGTCGGTCTCGCCCGGACGGCGCTCCCCCGCCTCCCCGCCGGCCTCCCCGCCCTTGCCGGCAGAGGCGCCGGCGTCGGCGAGGAACTCGCGGAAGGCCCGGGCGACCGTGTCCGGACACTCCATCATGGCCACATGTCCGGCTTCCGGCAGCGCCAGGAGGCGCGAACAGGGGAACGCGCGGGCCGCCCGGCGGGCCATCCGGAACGAGACCAACCGGTCACGCCCCCCGTAGACGAGCAGGGTGGGCGCGGCGACCCGCTCGGCGTGTCGCCACAGCCGGTGCCGTCCGGCCAGGGTGTACGCGTCGACTATGCCGCGGGCCGAACGGGTCATCGCGTCCCAGAAGTACGGCAGCCGCTGCCGCCGCTCCATCTCCGCCACCGCCGCGGCCAGACCCTCCTCGGTCACCCGCCCGGGGTCCCCGTAGGTGAGCCCGAGCACTCCGCGCACCCGCTGCTCGGCGGTCCAGCCGCGGGTGAGGCGGGTGAACAGCGCCGTCGCCCCGGGCACCGCGAGCAGTCCGGTCGGCACGGCGCTGCGCTGCACGCGCAGTTCCGGCAGCGCGGGCGAGACCAGGGTCAGCGTGCGCACCAGGTCCGGGCGGAGCGCCGCGACCTTGGTGGCGACCGCACCGCCCATCGAGTTGCCGAAGAGGTGCACCGGGCCGCGCCCGGACCGCTCCAGGTAGCGGACGACGGCGCGGGTGTGGCCGGTGATCGAGTAGTCGCCGTCGTCCGGCGGCGGGGAGTCGCCGAAGCCGGGCAGGTCGACGGCCTCGCAGTCGAGCAGGTCGTCCAGCAGCGGCATCAGCGCCGACCAGTTCTGCGAGGAGCCGCCCAGCCCGTGCACGAAGAGCGCCGGCTCGGCGTCCTCGCGCGAGGACGGACGGGAGCGGACCGACAGGGTCACGCCCCGCAGCGCGACCGACCTGATCCGCTCACCGTCCGCGGCGACCGGGCCCACACGGGGCAGTACGGTGCCCGCGGGCGGGACGGGGGCATCGGTCGAAGACATGCGCCAATGTTACGAGACGATCACGCCCTGCCAGGCGTACCGGCGGCCCCCGGGGGTGTGGGGGCGGTCACAGCGAACGGGCCGGTGTGATCCGGGCGGCCCCGGGCACACATCCGCACGCGGAGGCATCGCGCCTGCGCCGGGTGTCTCCTAGGCTCGACTCCACAGGGCACCCCGCCCCGGAGCGGTCCGCCGCCGGGGCCGAACGGACCGGAACCCCACCGAAGGGAGCCCCACCATGCCTGTCGACCCGACCGACCCGGACACCTTCGTGCACGAGGAGGAAGAGGAGGAAGCCGCCCCGGAGATCGACGTCGAGGCCCCCGAGCACGACGCGGCCGAGCAGCTCGCGGACGTCCGTCCCGCCAAGGACGAGCCGGTGCGCGGCGAGGCGGCCGACCGCGCCGCCGAGGCGGACCTCGCCGAACAGGCGAGGGTGGTGGAACTCGACGAGGACGACTACCGCTGACACCGGCCGCCGCCGAGGGCCCGGCGAGGGCCCTCGGCGGCCGGTGCGCGGGGCGGAGCTCCCCCTGGAACACCCCGGCGGACCGGCCCAGGAGCTCCGGCGGGCAGGTGCTGGAAGTCCGGCGGGCAGGTGCTGGAACTCAGGCGGACCAGCCGGGACCTCCGCGGCATCCGCCCAGAAGCTCCGGCGGACCGCCCCAGAAGCTCCGGCGGACCGCCCCGGGAACCACGCGGCGGACCGGCCGGGGACGGCCGCGGCGGACCGGTCGCGGACGCCCGTGCGCGCCACCGGCGTCGCCCCTGCCTCGGGGGTCTCTCACCGCCCGCTGAATTTCTCCGGTCGCAGGACGCGCAGGACGGTTACCGAAAAGTACGATGGTGCTGCGGCCCACGCCGCGCACGGACGATCTTGGGAGGCGGCGTGACAGCCATCGAGCAGACAGAGGCGGCACGCCCGCGCGGCACCCGGCTTCCGCGCCGTGCCCGGCGCAACCAGCTCCTGGGAGCCGCGCAGGAGGTGTTCGTCGCCCAGGGCTACCACGCCGCCGCCATGGACGACATCGCCGAGCGGGCGGGCGTCAGCAAGCCGGTGCTGTACCAGCACTTCCCCGGCAAGCTCGAGCTGTACCTGGCCCTGCTGGACCAGCACTGCGCCGCGCTGATCGAGTCGGTGCGCGCGGCGCTCGCCTCGACGCACGACAACAAGCAGCGCGTCCGGGCGACCATGGACGCCTACTTCGCGTACGTGGAGGACGACGGCGGCGCGTTCCGTCTGGTCTTCGAGTCGGACCTGACCAACGAGCCCGCGGTGCGCGAGCGCGTGGACAAGGTGACCAACGAGTGCGCCGAGGCGATCTGCGACGTCATCGCCGAGGACACCGGGCTCTCCCGCGAGGAGTCGATGCTGCTCGCCTCGGGCCTGGGCGGGCTCGCCCAGGTGGTGGCGCGGGCCTGGCTGCACAGCGACCGCAGCGTGCCGCGGGACAAGGCGGTGCAGTTGCTGGCCTCGCTCGCCTGGCGCGGCATCGCCGGGTTCCCGCTGCACGGCACCGAGAACGCCTGAGCACTCCGGGCCCCCTCGGGACCCGGGGCCCGGCGACACCCCGGGAAGGGCCCCGCCTGGACTAATGTGTCCGGGGTACGGCGCGGACGGAAGCGAGATGTCCGCGCACCACTGACCGTCGGAGGGACATGGCCGTGGAGGTCAAGATCGGCGTGCAGCACGCGCCCCGCGAGATCGTTCTGCAGAGCGGTCAGAGCGCCGAGGAGGTCGAGCGGCTCGTGGCCGAGGCGCTCGCCGGCAAGTCGGCGCTGCTGACCCTGGTGGACGAGCACGGCCGCAAGGTCCTGGTCCCGGCGGAGCGCCTCGCCTACGTCGAGCTGGGCGAGCCGGCTCCCCGCAAGGTGGGCTTCGGCGCGCTCTGAGCAGCGGGCGGACACGCACGTGAAGGGCCGGACGGCATTGAGCCGTCCGGCCCTTCGGCGTGTGCGGGGCGTGATGGGCGGGTAGTCACACCGGGACCTTCCGTGCACGCTCCTGGTGAAGGGACCCGCCATGTTCTTCCTCGCGGCGCCGGCCTCGGTGCTCATCGGGCTCCTGCTCGCCTACGCGGCCGTCCACCGGCTCCCGCACCGGCTGCCGCCCGCGGGCATGGTCCTGCCCACCGGGGTGGCGGGCGCCCTGCTCGGCACGCTGGTCACGCACGCCGCCATTGCGCCCAGCCGGGTCGCCCCCCTGCTGCTCGGCGCGGCGGCGCTGTCCGCGGCCGCGCTCTCGCTGCTGCTGCGCCCGCAGCACACCGGTCCCCGCCGCTCCCCGGCCCGTCCCCCGGCGGCCTGAGCCACCGGTCGGGACCGGAAGGAACCGCAGGCCCCGGCGGCCCGGGCGACCGGCCAGGACCACAGGACCGGCGGCCTCCGCGACCACCGGCGGCCGGGCCGGACCGCCGGCCCGAGCAACCGTCGCCGGGAACGTCAGGCGGCGAGCCCCAGGGCGGCCATGCGCTTGGTGTGGGCCTCGGTGATCCGGGAGAACATCCGGCCCACCTCCGCGAGGTCGAAGCCGTCCGCGACGCCGCCGACCAGCATGGTGGAGAGCGCGTCCCGCTCCGCGACCACCCGCTGGGACTGCGACAGCGCCTCACCCATCAGCCGCCGCGCCCACAGCGCGAGGCGCCCGCCGACCCGCGGATCCGCCTCGATGGCCGCCCGCACCTTCTCCACCGCGAACTCGGCGTGGCCGAGGTCGTCGAGCACCGCCAGCACCAGCTCGCGGGTGTCGGAGTCCAGCCGCACCGCGACCTCGCGGTAGAAGTCGGCCGCGATCGAGTCGCCGACGTAGGCCTTGACCAGGCCCTCCAGCCAGTCGGAGGGCGCCGTCTGCCGGTGGAAGCCGTCCAGGGCCGCGACGAACGGGGCCATCGCCTCCTCCGGGTCGACGTCGATCTCCGCGAGCCGCGCCCGCAGCCGGTCGAAGTGGCCGAACTCGGCGGAGGCCATCTTGGCCAGCTCGCCCTTGTCGGCCAGGGTCGGCGCCAGCTTGGCGTCCTCGGCGAGCCGCTCGAACGCCGACAGCTCGCCGTACGCGAGCGCTCCCAGCAGGTCCACGACGGCGGCGCGGTACTGCGGGTCTGCGGAGGCCTGCTCCCAGGTCTGCGCGGCGACCTTCTGGGTCGCGGCGTCCGGAGCGGGGGCGTCGGTCTGGCCGGTGG
The DNA here is from genome assembly GCF_003112515.1 of Streptomyces fragilis. Taxonomy (GTDB): domain Bacteria; phylum Actinomycetota; class Actinomycetes; order Streptomycetales; family Streptomycetaceae; genus Streptomyces; species Streptomyces fragilis. The sequence continues at coordinate 531,186 of NZ_BEVZ01000004.1, forward strand.
CGTTGTCAGGCGTCGTCATGAAACGAACGATAGTCCGCCCGCCCCGCGCTCCGGCCGTCACCGTCCTCGCTCGTCACGCCGCCGCGCCCGGGCGCGGCGGCGCGCCGGGCGGGTCCGCCCACCGGTGGGCGGCGTCGCGGCCCTTGGCGCACGGTGTGCGCCGGGGCGGTGTGAGGACCACAACGTCACCGAATCGACCGTCGCATGTGCGTGATTCCGGGGTATGGTGGTATTGCGTCCGCTCGTATCCGGCGGACCGCACGTATGAGGATGCCCGGTCGGTGGCCCGATCGGCTCCGACCCGACAGCCCTCCTCGCCCGCAGGCCTTCCGCGTGCGGCCACGGAGGGGACCCTCAGCGGTACGAGTGCTGGAGCGTCGGCGTGGTCCCGTGCCACAGGCCCGCCCCGAAGCAGGGCCGACGACGTCCTTCCGGTCCGGTACGGCCGTGCTCGGCACGGTTGATCCCCCGCGCTCGCCTCGCGCCGCGCACACAGAAGAGGCAGCACCCTGACTACCACGTTCCGCGATCTCGGAATTCTCCCTGAGACGGCCGAGGCCCTCGAGGCCGTCGGCATCGTCACCCCCTTCCCCATCCAGGAGATGACGCTCCCGGTGGCCCTCTCGGGCTCGGACGTCATCGGCCAGGCCAAGACCGGCACGGGCAAGACCCTCGGTTTCGGCCTGCCGCTCCTGGAGCGGGTCACCGTCCCCGCCGACGTCGAGGCCGGGCGGGCGGATCCGGAGGACCTGACCGAGGCGCCGCAGGCGCTGGTCGTGGTCCCCACCCGTGAGCTCTGCACCCAGGTCACCAACGACCTGCAGACCGCCGGCAAGGTCCGCAACGTCCGCGTCCTGGCGATCTACGGCGGGCGCGCCTACGAGCCGCAGGTCGAGGCCCTGAAGAAGGGCGTCGACGTGGTCGTCGGCACCCCGGGCCGGCTGCTCGACCTGGCCGGCCAGAAGAAGCTCGACCTCAAGCACGTCCGCAGCCTGGTCCTCGACGAGGCCGACGAGATGCTCGACCTCGGCTTCCTGCCGGACGTCGAGAAGATCATCAACATGCTTCCGGCCAAGCGCCAGACGATGCTGTTCTCGGCGACCATGCCGGGCGCGGTCATCGGCCTGGCCCGCCGCTACATGTCGCAGCCCACGCACATCAGCGCCACCTCGCCGGACGACGAGGGCAAGACGGTCGCGAACACCAAGCAGTTCGTCTACCGCGCGCACAACATGGACAAGCCGGAGATGGTCGCCCGCATCCTGCAGGCCGAGGGCCGCGGGCTGGCGATGATCTTCTGCCGCACCAAGCGCACCGCCGCCGACATCGCCGACCAGCTGCAGCGCCGCGGGTTCGCCGCCGGCGCCGTCCACGGCGACCTGGGCCAGGGCGCCCGCGAGCAGGCGCTGCGCGCCTTCCGCAACGGCAAGGTCGACGTGCTCGTCTGCACCGACGTCGCCGCGCGCGGCATCGACGTCGAGGGCGTCACGCACGTCATCAACTACCAGTCGCCCGAGGACGAGAAGACCTTCCTGCACCGCGTCGGCCGCACCGGCCGAGCCGGGGCCAAGGGCACGGCCGTCACCTTCGTCGACTGGGACGACATCCCGCGCTGGCAGCTCATCAACAAGGCGCTGGGCATCGGCTTCAACGACCCGGTGGAGACGTACTCGACGTCCCCGCACCTGTTCTCGGACCTGAACATCCCCGAGGGCACCAAGGGCATACTGCCGCGCTCCGAGCGGACCCGTGCGGGCCTGGGCGCCGAGGAGATCGAGGACCTGGGCGAGCCGGGCGGCCGCAAGGGCGACCGGGACCGCGGCGGCCGGGGCGGCCGTGGCCGTGGCGGGCGTGACGAGCGTTCCGCCCGGGACGAGCGCCCCTCCCGCGACGGGCGTCCGGCGCGTGGGGGCGAAGGCTCCGACGCGTCCGAGGCCGCCGAGGGCGAGCGCGCTCCGCGCACCCCGCGTCGCCGTCGCCGCACCCGCAACGGCGCCCCGGTGAGCCAGGCGGCCGCCCCGGCGACCGCCGCGATCGCCACGCCCGCCGTGGAGAGCCCCGCCGAGGCGGCGGCTCCCGCCGCGCAGGCGGCCGTCGAGACGGCCGAGGGCGCCGCACCGCGCCGTCGTCGCCGCACCCGTGCGGGCGCCGGCGCAGCGGAGGGCGCCGTGACGGAGGCCACCGTGACGGAGGCCGCCGCGCAGACCGCGCCGGTCGCCGAGGCGGCCCCGGTGGAGCTGGAGGCCGCGCCGCGCCGCCGGACCCGCAAGGCCGCCGCGCCCGCCGAGGCCGAGGCCGTGGCGGACACGGTCGAGGCCGTCGAGGCCGCCCCGAAGCGCCGCACCCGCAAGGCCACCGCCCCCGCGGAGACCGCCGACGCCACCCCGGTGGCCGAGGCCCCCGCCGAGGCCGAGGCCAAGCCGCGCCGCCGCACCCGCAAGGCCGCGCAGCCGACCGAGGCCGAGGCCACCGCCGCGGCACCCGCCGAGGACGCCGTGGCCGCGCCGCGCCGCCGGACCCGCAAGACGGCCGCGCCCGCCGAGGCTGTCGCGGACACGGTCGAGGCCGTCGAGGCCGCCCCGAAGCGCCGCACCCGCAAGGCCACCGCCCCCGCGGAGACCGCCGACGCCACCCCGGTGGCCGAGGCCCCCGCCGAGGCCGAGGCCAAGCCGCGCCGCCGCACCCGCAAGGCCGCGCAGCCGACCGAGGCCGAGGCCACCGCCGCGGCACCCGCCGAGGACGCCGTGGCCGCGCCGCGCCGCCGGACCCGCAAGACGACCGAGGCGGCCCCGGTCGCCGAGATCCCCGCCCAGGCGGGCGAGGAGGCGCAGACCAAGCCGCGCCGCCGCACCCGCAAGGCCGCGCAGCCGGCCGAGAGCTGAGGCTCCTGCCGACGGCCCGGCTCCCCCTCGGGGGAGCCGGGCCGTCGGCGTTCCCGGGCGCGCTCGGTAATCTGAGCGCCATGAGCAGGCCCGACACCTTCACTCCCCCGCCCGGTGCGCGGGCGTTTCAACTGGCCACCTCGCGCGGGAAGTTCGCCGCGATCGAGATGCCCTCCGCCCCCGGCGCCGCACAGCGCGGCACCGCCCTGCTGCTGCCCGGGTACACCGGCAGCAAGGAGGACTTCATCGCGCTGCACGCCCCGCTGGCGGCCCGCGGCTACCGCACGGTGGCCGTGGACGGGCGCGGGCAGTTCGAGTCCGAGGGGCCGGACCACGACGAGAAGGCCTACGCACAGGCCGAGTTGGCCCAGGACCTGCTGTCCCAGGCGCACACCCTGGCGGAGACGGCGGGCACCCGGATCCATCTGCTGGGGCACTCGCTCGGCGGGCAGATCTGCCGCGCCGCCGTCCTGCGGGACGCCTCCCCGTTCCGCAGCCTGACGCTGATGTCCTCGGGCCCGGCCCGCATCTCCGACTCCCAGCGGCAGCGCGTCACCATGCTCCGCGAGGCGCTGGCCTCGATGTCGATGGAGCAGGTGTGGGACGTGATGCAGGCGATGGAGGCCACCGTCGCGCCCGAGGTGCTGGCCGAGCAGCCCGACACCAGGCCGCTGCGGGAACGCTGGCTGCGCACCCGTCCGGCCCAGCTGACGGCCACCGGGCGGCAGCTGTGCGAGGAGCAGGACCGGGTCGCGGAGCTGGCCGCCGTCGGCCTGCCCTGCCACGTGCTCTCCGGCGCCCGCGACGACGTGTGGCCGGTGGAGCTCTTCGACGACATGGCCGCCTGCCTCGGTGCCCGCCGCACCGTCGTCGAGGGCGCGGAACACTCCCCCAACGTCGACCGCCCCGAGGAGACGGCACGCGCGATCGCCGGCTTCTGGGACGACGTCGCCCCCGACGGACCGTCCCCCGCCGCCGGCCGCTAGCCACTGGTCGCCGACCACCGACCGACTCCCGACCGCTGGTCGCCGGTCGCCGGTCGCCTGTCGCTGGTCGCCGGTCGCCTGTCGCTGGCCGCCGGTCGCTGGCCGCCGGTCGCCCGTCGCCCGTCGCCCGTCGCGCCGGACGGTGAGGACCCGTGCCCGCGCGCCGGCTCAGCGCACGGTGCGCAGGCGGTCCCAGAAGCCGTCCCGGAGCGCGCGGCGCAGGTCGGACTGCCCGCGCAGGGAGTAGCCGAGCAGCCCCTCGGCCTGCACCAGCAGGGCCTGGTCCTCGGACCCGGGCAGGTACGGCTGCTCGCCCAGCAGGGCCTCCATCGCCTCCGGCCCGCGTTCGGCGAGCCACCGCGCGGCGATCTGCGCACCGACGAACCGGACGTCCTCCCAGCTGGGCCGGGCCATCGCCGCCTCGAAGGCGACCGTGGCCCGGCGCGAGACGTAGGGCTTGAGGAACTGCAGGTCCAGGGTGCGCTCGCTGTCGACCTCCCAGAGCAGCGGCTCGGCCTGGTTGCGGCCGTCCGGGGCCTCGATGCCCCAGAGGTGGACGCGCGCGCCGTACGCCTGCGCCGCCTCCACGGCCGGCACCAGGTCCTCGTCGCCGCCGAGCAGCGCGGCGTCGGTGATGGCCCGGTGGCGGGCCAGGGCCTCCAGGTCGGAGCGGATCAGCCCGTCGACGCCCTTCTGCTGGTTGTTGGCGTTGAGGTTGCCGAGGCGCACCTTCACGTCGGGCAGCTCGGCGATCGCCTGCTGCTCGGCGGTGTGGATGCGGCGGCGGGCGCCGTCGTACCAGTACACGCGCAGCAGCCGACTGTCCTGGAAGAGGAGGGCGGCCTTGTCGATGAGCGCGGCGATGACGCCCTCGGTGTCCATCTCGAAGGCCCGGCGGTCCTCGGTGCCGACCACCAGCCGGCCGGCGGCGGCGTACAGGTAACCGGCGTCCACGAAGAGGGCGTGGGTGGACTGCGGCGCGGACTGCGTCCTGTCCATCGCGGTGAGGACACGTCTGAGCAGCTCGTTGGTGCTCTCGATGCTTGCGGTCAGCGCCGCGAGGTCGTCATTCATACCGGGGTCCATTGTCCCGGCGGTCACGGAGCGGACACAACCGGTCTCACCCGGTTCCTACCCTCCGCCCACATGGTCCCGTGACCTGGGGGTATGAGAAATCTACTTAGGCGGCCGAAATTTTTCCTTAGCTAGGGAATCTTCCCGCCCGGTTCGGGTGTTGTACCCGGTACATACCGACGTGGGAAGGGAGAAGCATGCGCTTCGAGATTCTGCGTCTCGACGACGCCAGCGGCCGTCCGGTCGACAGCACCGTCGTGGACGCCGCCTCCGTCAACGGGATCGTGCAGCGGGCCGCCGAGATCGGCCAGCGCCTCTGGATCCGTCCGGCCGATTCCACGGCCTCATAACATTTCCGAACCACCGCGGCCCGGCGGGCAGCTTCCACGAAGGAGGCTACCCACCGGGCCGCAGTGCTTTTCCGGCCGCACCAGGTGCGGGGCTCAGGAGCCCTGGACCACCTGGGTCACGCCGTTGATGATCTGCTGCACGGCGATGGCGGCGAGCAGCATGCCCGACAGCCGGGTCACCAGGACCACGCCGCCTTCCTTGATCAGGCGGACCACCAGCAGCGAGTTGCGCATGACCAGCCAGATGACCACGTGGATGGCGAGGATCGCCGTCCACACGCCGACCTGCGCGCCGACGTCGCCCGCCTTCTCGACGGCGAGGATCACCGAGACGATGGCGCCCGGACCGGCCAGCAGCGGCATGCCCAAGGGGACCAGTGCCACGTTGACGTCCTTGGTCTGCTGCGGCTCGTCGGTCTTGCCGGTGAGCAGGTCGAGCGCGACCAGCAGGAGCAGCACGCCGCCCGCGATCATCAGGGCGGGCACCGAGATGTGCAGGTAGTCGAGGATGTGCTGGCCCGTCAGGCCGAAGAGGGCGATCACGCCGCCGGCCACCAGGACCGCCTGCAGCGCCATGCGCTTCTGGACGGCGGTGGGCCGGCCGGCGGTGAGGCCGAGGAAGATCGGAGTGACCCCGGGCGGGTCCATGATCACGAAGAGGGTGAGGAAGAGGGAACCGAAAACGGCGACGTCGAACACGGTGATTGGCCTTGCGGATGGTGCGGAACGCCGCCGTCGGGGCGCGCCCGGGCAGGGCACGGCGCGACGCGGCGTGGGACGTGGGGGGTGAGGGGGGCCGGACGCGGCGGGGCGGCGGACCGGGAGGGGCCGCGGCGCCGGGTCAGGCGGCGGAGGATCCGCCGGCGCCGGGCACCGGGAACGCGCCCCAGGCACGGCGGATGATCTCGCCGTAGACCTCGGGGTCGGTGAGGTTCTCGCCGAGGACGCAGGTCTTGCGGGTGCCGTGGTAGTCGGACGAGCCGGTGGTCAGCAGGCCCAGTTCGGCGGCGAGGCCGCGCAGCCGGGCCCGCGTGGCCCGGTCGTGGTCCATGTGGTCGACCTCGATGCCGTCCAGGCCGGCCTCGGCCATGGCGGCGATCGCGGACTCCGGCAGCGTCCGGCCCCGCTTGGCGGCGGCGGGGTGGGCGAGGACGGTGACGCCTCCGGCCGCCTTGACCAGGCGGATCGCCTCGAGGGGGTCGGTCTCGTGCTTGGGCACCCAGACGCGGCCGCGGTCGGCCAGCCAGTCCCCGGTGAAGGCCTCGTCCACGGAGGCGACGACGCCCAGCTCGACCAGCGCGGTGGCCACGTGGGGGCGGCCCACCGAGCCGTCGCCGGCGATGCGGGCGACCTGTTCCCAGGTGACGCCGACGCCCAGTTCGCGCAGCCGCTCCACCATGGCGCGGGCGCGCGGCACGCGGTCGTCGCGCACGAGCTCGCGCTCGGCGAGCAGGGCGGGCTCCTCGGGGTCGAAGAGGTACGCCAGCATGTGCGTCGAGATGCCGCCGGCGGGGTCGGCGCCGGGCTCCGTCCAGCGGCAGGAGAGCTCCGCGCCGGTGACGAGGGCGAGGCCCTCGGGGAGCGCGGCGAGCGCCTCGGCGTGACCCCGGGTGGTGTCGTGGTCGGTCACCGCGACGACGTCCAGACCGGCGGCGGCCGCCGCCCGCACGAGTTCGGCGGGGGTGTCCGTGCCGTCGGACGCGGTGGAGTGGCAGTGCAGGTCGATGCGCACGGCGACTCCAGCGGACGAGGGCTTGCACGAACAGGTCGACACAAGGATAAGGGGTCGTCCGAGTGGGTGACACTTACCTGCCCCGGACAGGCCGCCCGCCTCCCCCGGACAGGCCGCGCGAGGGTGTCCGTCAGGACTCGCCCAAGCCGTCAGCCGTCAGGCGTCAGGGGCCGGCCGAGGGGTCGGGTTCGAGGAGGCGCGGCGAGAGCGCCCCGCACGGCACCAGCTCGATCTCCGCACCCGCCTCGCGCAGGTCGGTGAGGACCAGGTCCTCGTACATCAGGAGCCCGGACCGCTCGGGCCACACCACGGCCCACAGCCACAGGCCCAGCGCCTCGCCCGCGAAGACCGCGCGGTCCTCGGGCGCGCCCTCCACCAGCCACATCGGGGTGGGGCGGCCGGCCGCGTGCAGCTTGGCCTCGGCGGGCTTGCCGATGTCGATGCGGGGGCCCGGGTCCGGTCCCTCGATCCCCGCGTAACGGGCTCCGAGGCCGACGCCGAGCTCCTCGGCCACCAGGATCAGCTCGCCGATGCCGCCCAGCGGCCCCGGACCGGAGCAGGCGACCGCCGAGGCGCGCCCTCCGCTGCGGTCGTCACCCGCACCGGCCACGCCGGTGAAGAGCCAGCCGACCGGGAGCGGCCAGGGCATCCAGACGGGGACCCGGGTGCGGTTCACCACCACACCGAGGGCCTCGACGCTCGGCGGGATCACGGGCTGCATCGGATGCACCGCCCCGTGCGCGTCGCACTGCCACGCGTCGGAGAAGATCCCGGGAGCCCTGACCCGGCCACCGCACTTCGGGCAACTGGGTTCGCCCCTCATAAGGTCCCACGGTCCTCCCTGGGCCGCGCCGCGTCAAGGACGATCACCCGTCCGGCGGCCGGGCCGGCGTGGCGCGCGGTCCGGCCCGTGCCCTCGCCCCGCCGCACCTCGGCCCCAACTGGCTGGTTCCGGCCATCCGTTGACCGGAAGCCGACCGGGAAACCAGGGTGACGTGCGTCACTCAGTCCAGGGTGACCGACCGGCGCAGCGGGTCCCGCAGGTCGGTGCCGTGGGCCAGCCAGCGCTCCTGCAGGGCCTGCGCGCCGTGCACCCGCTTCCAGGCGGCCTCGTTCGGGGTCATCGGCAGCAGCGGCAGGAACCGCACCGGGTCGAGCGGCTCGTCCAGCTCCAGGTCCTCGACCAGCCCGCCGGGCTCGCCCACCAGGACGGAGGTGAAGGGGGCGCCGGGCCACAGCGGCTCCCCGACGTCCAGTGATCCGCCCGGCGCCACGACCAGCCCCTCCACCTGCGGGGAGGCGGCGAGCACGGCCAGCGGACGGAGCACCTTGTCGGTGTCGGCGACGCCGCCCCGCACGGACAGCACCAGCTCGGCCCGCGGCCCCTTCACCGGGTCCGCGACCATCGCCGTGGGGTCGCTCATCGGGTGCGCGGACATCCCGAGCGTGGCGTACCGGACGACGTCCCCCTCGGTGAAGCGGAGCACCTCGACACGGTCCGTGCCGAGGAAGGTGACGGCGGCCCGGGCGCCGGGTTCGCCGAGCGCCGTCCGCAGACGCGCCTCGACCAGGGGGAGAACATCAGCCATGCGGCGAGCATAGAACTCGTCCGGAACGCGCCAGGAGTGGACGGGCGGAGACCTTGACAGTCACCTCGGCTGATAGTCTGGCCGCAGTCCGGGACAGCACGCCAAGCGTCGCGATCGAGTCCCGAACGCCAGTCATACTCCCCCTGAGAGCCGCTCCGCGCGCTCGCCCGCCAGGGGAAGGGATCGTCCCTCACGAGGGACCGGCCGGAGGAGGTGGGGCTGCGATGGACCGAAGTCGACCGTGCAGTACCACCCGCTCTTCCGGCCGCTGACGCGGCTCCGGCGTTCTCGCCGCTCCCACCGCCCCCTCGCTCAGCACGGCGGTGTCAGCCGATTCCTCCACGCCGGGGAAGAGCACTTCGTTTCGCCTGCCTGATCTTTGTCGATCTTTTCGATCTGCATCAGCAGCGACTGCTCGAACGCCGCGACGGTGCGGTGCTCCCCGCTTCACGGACGTGCCGGCCCATGGGTACCGGTGCACGCCCTCGTCACGAGGCTCCGGGGAACCAGCCGTCGGGCGCTCGCCCTTTCGTTGCCGAAAGCGAAGGAGCCCCGCCATGTCGATGATCCGAGACCTGCGCGCAGCGGTCCGTCCCTCCCAGCGCGTCGCCCGCTCGGTGCGCGTGCGGCCGTCCCGGCGGGGCGCCGCGGCCCTGGCCCACCTGGATCCGGCGGTCCTGCCCGCCCCGCCCGTGCCCTCGGCGGTCGTCGACTGCGGCATCTACCGCGACGGGCGCCGCGTCGTCCTCGACTCCGCGCCGACCCCGCAGGAGGCGATGCGCACCGCGCGGCGCGACGGCGGCTTCGTCTGGATCGGCCTGCACGAGCCCACGCAGGACGAGTTCGCGGGCATCGCCGCCGAGTTCGGGCTGCACCCGCTGGCCGTGGAGGACGCCGTCAGCGCCCACCAGCGGCCCAAGCTGGAGCGCTACGACGACAGTCTCTTCACCGTCTACAAGACGGTGCACTACGTCGAGCACGACTGCCTCACGCCGGACAGCGAGGTCATCGAGACCGGCGAGATCATGTGCTTCACCGGCCGGGACTTCCTGATCACCGTGCGGCACGGCGACAAGGGCTCGCTGCGCTCCCTGCGGCGCCGGCTGGAGGAGGACCCGGAGCTGCTGGCCAAGGGTCCCTCGGCGGTGCTCCACGCCATCGCCGACCACGTGGTGGACGGCTACCTCGCGGTCGCCGACGCGGTGCAGGACGACATCGACGACGTGGAGACCGAGGTCTTCAGCCCCGGCCGCCGCGGCAGCGCGCCGCGCGGCACCGACGCGGGGCGGATCTACCAGCTCAAGCGCGAGGTGCTGGAGTTCAAGCGGGCGGTGGCGCCGCTGCTGCGGCCGATGCAGCTGCTCAGCGAGCGGCCGATGCGGCTGATCGACCCGGACATCCAGAAGTACTTCCGCGACGTCGCCGACCACGTGGCCCGGGTGCAGGAGCAGGTGATCGGCTTCGACGAGCTGCTGAACTCGATCCTGCAGGCCAACCTGGCGCAGGCGTCGGTCGCGCAGAACGAGGACATGCGCAAGATCACCTCCTGGGCGGCGATCATCGCGGTGCCGACCATGGTCTGCGGCGTGTACGGGATGAACTTCGAGCACATGCCGGAGCTGGGCTGGAAGTACGGCTACCCGGTGGTCATGGGCTTCACGGTGATCGTCTGTCTCGGCATCCACCGCTCGCTGAAGCGCAACGGGTGGCTCTAGGCGGGCTCGCTACGCTGCTGCCCATGACGACCGCTGGTGACAAGACGACCGCTGGTGACGAGACGGACGAGCTGTTCGACCGGGCCCTCGTCGAGGAGGCCGCGAAGAAGTCCGCCCTGGTGTGGGTGCGGGCCGCGTCCGCGGCGGCACCGGGCGCCGCGGGCGTGCCCGCCGGTCCCGAGCGGGCGCTGTGGCACGTCTGGCACGACGGCGCGGTCTGCCTGGTCGGCGACGGGCCGGGCGAGCAGCCGCTGCCGGGGCTGACCGACGGCGGGCAGGCCGTCCTCACGCTGCGCGCCAAGGACAAGGGCGCCCGGCTGGTGTCCTGCCGGGCCGCGGTCACCGAGCTCACGGCCGGCACCCCCGCCTGGGAGGAGGCCGTCGGGGAGCTCAAGGGGAAGCGGCTCAACGCCGTGGACGCCGAGCGGATGCCGCAGCGGTGGGCCCGCGAGTGCCGGGTCCTGCGCCTGGAGCCGCTGGGCGCCGCGCTGCCGGCCCCCGAGGGCGCCCTGACCGCCGCGCCGCTGCCCACCGCGGCCACCACCCGCGAACCCGTCCCGGCGGCGCTCCCGCGCCTGCTCTTCCGCCGTCGGCGCCGGGGCTGAGCCGGCCACCGCGGCCGCACCGCCGCACCCCTGTCCGGCGGCGGGCGCGCCTACGTCTCGGGAAGGTCCTGGCCGTAGTCGACCTGCTTGTCCTTCGGCGGCTCGCCGAGGTCGATCCTCTTGTCCCAGTCGGTGAACCTCAGCGTGCCGCCGCCACCGGGCCGCTCCACGCGCACGGGGTAGGCCGTCCCCTGCAGGGAGACGTCCATCCGCCCGCCGGCGCCGTCGTCCACCTTGAGGCGGATCGTCCGGACCTCGCCGACCTCGTGGTAGTCGTCCTTCGCCAGCTTGCCGTCGAGCGCGAGCAGGCCGTCCAGCAGGGTGTCCATGTCGGTGAAGCCGCTGAACCGCTTGTACGCCGGGTCCTTCTCGGGCACCTTCACGTACTTGCCGTCCAGCTTCTCGGCCGTGGTGCCCTCCACGCCCTCGCCGTCGCCGCCGGCGGCCTGGTTCCAGAAGTCCGCGCCGGCCTGGAGGTACAGGGTCTCGCCGATCCGCAGCAGGCCGAAGGTGGTGCCGCCGGAGGTGACCTCGCCCCGGCCGCCGCCCTCGGACAGCTCCATGTCCAGCTCGACGCCGCCGTCCTTGGTGATCACCGTGCCGGCCAGGTGCACCGACCCCGCCGACCCGGCCGCCTTCATCGCCCGGGCGCGGATCTGGGCGGGCTCCAGCTTGCCGACCCCGTTGGTCCCCTCGTCCGGGTCGGACCCGCACCCGGCGAGCCCCGTCGTCGCCAGGGCCAGTGCGCAGACCGCCGCGACCCGGGCGGCCATGCGGGTACGACGCTGGGGAATCGGGGTCACAGGCGCGGCTGCCTCTCATCCGGTCTCGACGGGCTGAGGGGCAGCGTACCGGGGGCCCGACGGGGCAGACGGAGGCAGTCCGTCCGGACCCCTCACCAGGCCGTACCGGACCGGTACGGGCTAGCCTGATCCCCGCCCACTGCGGCGTTTCCGGGCAACACGGGGCAGGGACGGGACGACGACGGGCCTGACGAAGGAGGCAGTACATGGCGGGTGGGCGGATCTTCGTTTCCCACCTCGCGGGCGTGGCCGTGTTCGATCCGAACGGCGACCAGGTCGGACGGGTGCGGGACCTCATCGTGGTGCTGCGGGTGGGCCGCAAGGCTCCCCGCCTGCTGGGGCTGGTCGTGGAGCTGCCCACCCGGCGGCGGATCTTCCTGCCGATGACCCGGGTCACCGGCATCCAGTCCGGCCAGGTGATCACCACCGGCGTGCTCAACGTGCGCCGCTTCGAGCAGCGGCCGCCGGAGCGGCTGGTCTTCGGCGAGCTGCTGGACCGGCGGGTGCGGCTGGAGGAGACCGGCGAGGAGGTCACCGTCCTGGACCTGTCGGTGCAGCAGCTGTCCTCGCGGCGCGAGTGGGAGGTCGACCGCCTGTTCGTGCAGCGGGGCGGCCGCGGCGGCGCGTTCCGCCGCAAGGCCGGTGAGCAGTTCCTGGTGGAGTGGTCCGCGGTCACCGGCCTGTCCCTGGAGGAGAAGGGGCAGGGCGCGGAGAACCTGCTGGCCACCTTCGAGCAGCTGCGGCCCGCCGACCTCGCCAACGTGCTGCACCACCTGTCGGCCAAGCGCCGGGCCGAGGTCGCCGCGGCGCTCGACGACGACCGGCTGGCCGACGTGCTGGAGGAACTGCCGGAGGACGACCAGATCGAGATCCTCGGCAAGCTCGCCGAGGAGCGCGCCGCCGACGTCCTGGAGGCGATGGACCCGGACGACGCCGCCGACCTGCTGTCGGAGCTCCCGGAGGGCGACAAGGAGCGGCTGCTGAGCCTGATGCGGCCCGACGACGCCGCCGACATGCGCCGCCTGATGGCCTACGAGGACCGCACGGCGGGCGGTCTGATGACCACCGAGCCGATCGTGCTGCGCCCGGACGCGACGGTCGCCGACGCGCTGGCCCGGGTCCGCAACGCCGACCTCTCCCCCGCGCTGGCCGCCCAGGTGTACGTCTGCCGGCCGCCGGAGGACACCCCGACCGGCAAGTACCTCGGGACCGTGCACTTCCAGCGGCTGCTGCGCGACCCGCCGTACACGCTGGTCGGCTCGATCATCGACGACGACCTGCAGGCGCTGTCGCCCACCGCCGACCTGCCGGTGGTGGCGGGCTTCTTCGCGGCCTACGACATGGTCGCGGCCCCCGTGGTCGACGAGAGCGGGTCGCTGCTGGGCGCGGTCACCGTCGACGACGTCCTCGACCACATGCTGCCCGACGACTGGCGGGAGACGGAGTACCACCTCGACGAACCCGCCGAGGAGGCGCCGGCCGCCGGGCAGCCCGCCGACGCGCCGAAGGAGGCCACCGCGGATGGCAGCTGACCGCGACGACCGCCGGCACGGCGAGGAGCGCGCCCCGGGCCGCGGCCGGGCGACGGCGCACGGGCGGGAGCGCCGCGAGACCCGGGAGAGGCGCGAGGCGCGGGAGGCGCGGCCCGTGGCGGGCGCCACCGGGACCCGCACCCGCGAACGCCTGGACCTTCCGCTGGGCCCCCGCCGCCGGCTGCTGCCCGAGTGGGACCCGGACGCCTTCGGCCGGGTGTCGGAGCGGATCGCCCGCTTCCTGGGCACCGGCCGCTTCCTGGTGTGGATGACGTTCGCGATCGTCCTGTGGGTCGGCTGGAACGTCGCCGCGCCCCCGGCGCTGCGGTTCGACGAGTACCCGTTCATCTTCCTGACCCTGATGCTGTCGTTGCAGGCCTCCTACGCGGCCCCGCTGATCCTGCTGGCGCAGAACCGGCAGGACGACCGCGACCGCGTCAACCTCGAGCAGGACCGCAAGCAGAACGAGCGTTCCATCGCCGACACCGAGTACCTGACCCGGGAGATCGCCGCGCTGCGGATGGGCCTGGGCGAGGTCGCCACCCGCGACTGGATCCGCTCGGAGCTGCACGACGTGCTCAGGGAGCTGGACGAGCAGCGGGCGGGGCAGGGGCAGGCCTCCGAGCGGGGACGTGACGCAGACGACCGCTGACGGCCCTGCCGGGTGTCGTTCCGAGGGCCGTACCATCGTCCTTATGGTTACGGAAGACGCGGTGCGCGAAGCGCTGGCGACGGTGAACGACCCCGAGATCCAGCGGCCCATCACCGAGCTCGGGATGGTCAAGTCGGTGGAGATCGGCGAGGACGGCGCGGTCGCCGTCACGGTGTACCTCACCGTCTCGGGCTGTCCGATGCGCGGGACCATCACGGACAACGTGACGTCCGCGCTCACCCGCGTCGAGGGCGTGACCTCGGTCGACGTGACGCTGGACGTCATGAGCGACGAGCAGCGCAAGGAGCTGGCGGCCGCGCTGCGCGGCGGCACCGCCGAGCGCGAGGTCCCCTTCGCCAAGCCGGGCTCGCTGACCCGGGTGTACGCGGTGGCCTCCGGCAAGGGCGGCGTCGGCAAGTCCTCGGTGACGGTCAACCTGGCCGCGGCGATGGCGGCGGACGGCCTGAAGGTCGGCGTCGTCGACGCGGACATCTACGGCCACTCGGTGCCGCGGATGCTGGGCGCCGACGGGCGCCCCACCCAGGTCGAGAACATGATCATGCCGCCATCGGCCAACGGGGTGAAGGTCATCTCCATCGGCATGTTCACCCCGGGCAACGCGCCCGTGGTGTGGCGTGGCCCGATGCTGCACCGCGCGCTGCAGCAGTTCCTGGCCGACGTGTACTGGGGCGACCTCGACGTCCTGCTGCTCGACCTGCCGCCGGGCACCGGTGACATCGCCATCTCGGTGGCGCAGCTGGTCCCGAACGCGGAGATCCTGGTCGTCACGACGCCGCAGCAGGCCGCCGCGGAGGTCGCCGAGCGGGCCGGTTCGATCGCGGTGCAGACGCACCAGAAGATCGTCGGCGTGGTCGAGAACATGTCGGGCCTGCCGTGCCCGCACTGCGACGAGATGGTCGACGTCTTCGGCACCGGCGGCGGGCAGAAGGTCGCCGACGGCCTGACCCGCACGACCGGTGCGACGGTGCCGGTGCTCGGCTCCATCCCGATCGACGTGCGCCTGCGCGAGGGCGGCGACGAGGGCAAGCCGGTGGTGCTGACCGACCCCGACTCCCCGGCGGGCGCCGCGCTGCGGGCCATCGCCGGCAAGCTCGGCGGGCGTCAGCGCGGGCTGTCGGGCATGTCGCTGGGGATCACCCCGCGCAACAAGTTCTGACCCGCGTCCGGCGCACCGGCCGCCCGCCCGCGGCCGCGCACCAGGGGCGCCGTCCTTCCCGGGACGGCGCCCTTCGTCGTGCCGGGGCGCCGTCACGCGGCCCGGCGGGAGCCGCCCGGCGGGGGCCGCCCGGCGTGGCGGGGTCAGGCGGGGGCCGCCCGGCGTGGCGGGGTCAGGCGTGGGCCGCACGGCGTGGCGGGATCAGGCGTAGGTCTCGATGTCCTCGACCGCCGAGAAGCCCAGGCCGTAGGCGCTCATCCCGCGTCCGTAGGCGCCGAGGTGGACGCCGCGGCCGGTGGTGCCGGCCAGCACCCAGCCGAACTCCGACTCCCGGTAGTGGAAGGTGGTCGCCTCGCCGTCCACCGGCAGCTGCAGGGTGGTCCAGGCCGGGCTCTCCAGGTCGTCGGCGAGCACCCAGGCCGTCTCGGTCTGCTGCTCCAGCCAGTCGTCGCGCAGGCTGTGGTCCATCTGGAGGGGCCAGGTGTAGGACAGCAGCCCCAGACCGGCCAGCCAGGCGGCGGAGGAGACGGTGGTGGCGTCCAGCACGCCGGTGCCGTCGGCGCTGTGGCGGACCGGCTGGTCGGCCACGGTCACCACCACGGCGAATCGTTCCTTGTCCTCGGCGGCCTCATAGCGGACCGACGGCTCGTCGCCGTGACCGAGGGAGCCGTGCTCGACGGCGCCGTCGGTGGAGGCTCCCACCTGCATCAGCCAGCGCTCACCGGTGAACGCGTCATCGAGGCCGTACCACGGGAACGGCGCCCGCAGGTAGCCGTCGACCCCGCTGCCGCCCGCGGTGGGCCAGCCGCCCACGACCGCCGACGCCTGCGCGCCTACCCGACTTCTCGTCTCCATGCCCGGACGCCTCCTCGTTCTTCGCCGGACCGCGGAGGGATCGTGAAGGATCGTCCGCCGGTCCGCACAACAACTCGGCAGCATAGCCACCCCGCTTCACCGGTCCGGGATTACCGCCGACCGGGTGGGTCGGGCGGGCGGGGAGCGGCGAACGGGGCGCGGCCGCGCGCAGGGCCCGTGCGGGGCCGGAATCAGGTGGCGTCGAGGTCGTACGGAGGGCGCTCGGCGGCCGACTGCGGCGTCTTCTTCTCCAGGCCGACCGGGCCGGAGGCGGCCGCGGCGGGCGGCGGCGAGGCGGCCGCCGGGGACCTGTACGACGGGTCGTTCGCGATGCTCGGGTCCGCGAGCTGCTGGATGTCCTTCTTCAGGTCGAGCGACTCGCGGATCTCGTCGAGGCCGAGGTCGTCGTTCTGCAGCTGCTTGCGGATGAACGTCTTGGGATTCAGGTCCTGGAACTCGAAGTCCTTGAACTCCGGGCCGAGCTCCTGGCGGATGTCCTGCTTGGCGCTGTCCGAGAACTCGCGGATCTTCCGGATGGTCCGGGAGATGTCCTGGATGACCTTCGGAAGCTTCTCCGGCCCGAAGACGAGCACGGCGAGGACGACGAGCGTGATGAGCTCGAGCGATCCTATGTCATTGAACACCTGAAGCTCCTTGCGTGTCCCGGGGCAGATCCACGGTACCCGGCGAACCCGCCCCACCGGTACCGCCCCGACACCCTCTGACGCGTACGACACATCCCCGGCCGCACGGGGGTGACGGCCGGGTGACGTCCGCGTGGCGCTCGGTGCGCGCGGGGGCCGGACGAGGGCCGGGGCGGCCGGTCAGTCCGCGGAGGAGCCGAGGACCAGGGAGACCTTCCGCTCCTCGCCGTCCCGCCTCACGGTCAGCTCGAGGCGGTCGCCGGGGCGGTGGGCCCGGGTCTTGACGATGAGCTCGTCACCCGAGTGCACCCGGACGCCGTCCACGGCGGTGATCACGTCCCCGCCCTTCAGCCCCGCCTCGGCGCCGGGGCCGCCGGGGGTCACGGAGGACCCGCCGCCGGCGCCGCGGGTGTGCACCCGCGCGCCGTCGCCGGCGTAGGCCATGTCGAGGGTGACGCCTATCACCGGGTGGGTGGCCTCACCCTCGTTGATCAGCTCCTCGGCCACCCGCTTGGCCTGGTTCACCGGGATGGCGAAGCCGAGGCCTATCGAGCCGGACTTGCCGTCGTCGGTGTCGATGCCGGTGTCGGCGGACCGGATCGCGCAGTTGATGCCGATCACCCGTCCGCGGCCGTCGAGCAGCGGGCCGCCGGAGTTCCCCGGGTTGATCGGGGCGTCGGTCTGCAGCGCGTCCACGTACGAGACGTCGCCGCCGTCGCCCTCGCCGGCCGTGATGGGGCGCTCCTTGGCGCTGATGATGCCCGCGGTGACGGTGTTGGCCAGGTCGAACGGGGCGCCGATGGCCACCACCGGGTCGCCGACCCGGACGCTGTCGGAGTTGCCCAGCGGCATCGGGCGCAGGCCCTTGACGCCCTTCACCCGGACCACGGCCAGGTCGTAGCCGGAGTCGCCGCCGACCAGTTCGGCGCGGGCGGTCTCGCCACCGCTGAAGGTGACGGTGATCCGGCCGTCGCCCGCGTCCTCGGCGGCCTCCACGACGTGGCGGTTGGTCAGGATGTGGCCGCGGTCGTCGAGCACGAACCCGGTTCCGGTTCCGGCCTGGCCGCTGCCCTGGACGTGCAGCGTGACGACGCTGGGCAGGGCGCGCCGGGCGATCCCCGCGACGCTGTCCGGATCACGGGGGACGTCCTCCGCGGGCGCCTGGGAGAGCTCGACGACGCCGAGGCCGCCGTGGCGCTCCAGGTACACGCCCGCCATGCCGCCGGCCAGCCCGGCCACCAGGGCGACCGCGACGGCGCCGCCGACGAAGGCGCGTCTGCGGCGCGCCCGCCGCCGGGCGGGGTGCTCGGCCGCCTCCGCGCCGCCCTGCAGCGGGCCCGGGGCCACGGGGGCG
Source organism: Streptomyces fragilis (assembly GCF_003112515.1). Lineage (GTDB taxonomy): Bacteria > Actinomycetota > Actinomycetes > Streptomycetales > Streptomycetaceae > Streptomyces > Streptomyces fragilis. The sequence goes on from NZ_BEVZ01000004.1 coordinate 549,136, forward strand.
GCCGGTCCGGGTCCGGGGGTGGCCCAGGGGTCGTAGCGGCTCCACGGGCCGGCGGTGTCCGGATCGGGTCCTGACGCGCCGGGGGCGGTGGGTGCGCTGGGGTCGTGCGCGGCATCGGCCGCGGGGAACACGGGCGCGTGCGCGGCATCGGAAGCGGGAGCCACGGGTGCGTGCGCCGGATCGGCTGCGGGAGTCACGGGTGCGTGCGCGGCGCCGGCCGCCGGGGGCTGGGCGCCGGGGGCCTGCGGGGGCCAGGCTTCTGCGGGCGACCGGTCCGGGTCCGTGGTGGACGCGTACGCCGCGTCCTGCGGGGCTGCGGGGGCCGCTCCGACCGGTGCGGGGTCCCCGGGAGCGGGCGCGGGGCCGGGGGCCGGCCGCGGGGCGACGCTCTCGCCCACCGCGCGACCCGCGGTCCCGTGGTCGTCCGGGGCCGCCCAGGTCTGCGCCGCCTGAGCGTCCTGCCCGGCCGGACCCGCGGGGGGCACGGGGGCAGCGGCCTGCCGCGGCGGAACCGGCGGGGCGTAGGGGTCCGGGGTGTACGGGTCGGGGGCGGCAAGGGTCCGGCCCGCCGGGACGGGCGGCTGCTGGGGCGGAGGGGCGGACATCCAGGACCGCTCGTCCGCTCCGGGACCCACCGGGGCGGCGGGGCCGACGGGCGGGACCGTGTGGGCCCCGGTGTCGGCCGGAGCCTGGTCGGCGGGCGGCGGCGTCGGAGGGAGGTGGCCGCCGCCCGCCGGGGTGCCCGCGGCGGGCGTGGAGGGGTGCTGGACCGGCGGGGCGGGGGCCCAGGGGCCGGGGTTGCCGTACGGGGGCGTGCTGTAGTGGTCGGGCTCGTGCAGGGGGCGGGGGGCCGCGGCCAGTGGGGCGGGCCGACCCTCGGGCGGGCCTTCCCCTTGGCCGGACGGCCCGGGTACCGGCGCACCGGACTGCGCCAGGTCACGGGCCGCCAGGTCACGAGCCTCCGGACCGACCGCCGGACCGGGAGCCGCCAGACCGGCGACCTCAGGACCGGGAGCCGCCTGATCAGGAACCGCCGAACCGGGCACCTCAGGACCGGGAGCCGCCTGACCGGGGACCTCAGGACCGGGAGCCGCCTGATCGGGGACCTCAGGACCGGGAGCCGCGGAACCGGGAGCCGCAGGGCCGGGGACCTCGGAGCCGGGAGCCGCAGGGCCGGGGGCCGCGGAACCGGGAGCCGCCGGATCCGTTCCGGCCGCCTCGGGGGCCGCGAGGGGGAAGTCGCCGGAGGCGTCCGGTCCCGGGACGGGGCGGGGGCGGCTCCACCACTTGGGCCTCGCGGACTTCCCCGGCGTGCCCTCGTTCATGCTCTCCCCAACACCTGGCGTGATTCGTCGACGCGCCGCCCACACGGCGCAGTGCGGATTCAATCAGGTTCCCGCGCGGGCGCGCAGAGAACCTGGTCAGCGTCCCGCCGCGGGCGGGGCCAGGGTGCCGGTCGGGGCGGGCGCGGTCAGCGGGACCGGAAGCCCGGGCGTCACCGGGACGCCGGGCCCTATCAGCGGCGTGGGCACACCGTCGCCGGCCACCGACTGGGCCCCTCCGGAGAGCAGGGGGGCCGCCACGGGCGCGAGCTGACGCTGGGCGGCGGCGCTGTGCGCGAGCGGAGGCACGGCACGGCGCCGGGCATCCACCGCGCCCACGGTGCCGGTGTTCTGCCGGCCCGCCGGAGGGGTGGCGTTGCTGCGCAGACCTCCGCGGTCGGAGTCGGCGACCGGGACCCCGGTCGTCACCCCGCCGAGCGCCACCGCGGCCAGCGAGACCGCGCTCGCGGCGGCGAAGGCGAGCCGGCGGCTTCGGGAGGCGGCCCGCTCCGCCTGGGCGCGGCCGACGTCGGCGCGCCCCACGTGATGGATCGGGAAGCCGTGCGTGGCGGAGGCGGCCGGCCCGAAGGGCAGCCCGCGTCGGGAGCCGAGGAGGAACGCGGCACCCGGCTCCTCCTCGGCACCGGAGGGGCCGGGATCGCGCAGCTCGTCGGGCCCGACCGCGGGGAGACCCTGCAGACGGGCGAGGAAACTCTCGGACGGCGTGGGGCCGGAGACCTCGGCGAAGACGTTCTTCAGCCTGCGCTGCGCGTCGGCCTCGACCCGGCACCTGGTGCAGGTGGCCAGATGGGCCAGCACACGCTCGCGCGCCTCGTGTCCCAGCTCGCCGTCCACCAGGGCGGAGAGCCGGTCCCCGAGGTGCTGCTCGGCCGGCGTCGGACGTGACTCACTCACGCGGTCGCGCCTCCTCCTCTCAGCGCCGGAAGGCGGGTGACGCCGAACCTGCGCTCGGCGCGCGCCTCGGGGGAGCGGTGGGCGAGCGCCTTGCGCAGCTGCGAACGGCCCCGGTGGATCCGGCTGCGGACCGTGCCAAGCTTCACGCCCAGGGTCGCGGCGATCTCCTCGTACGACAGTCCTTCGATGTCGCACAGGACGACCGCGGCACGGAACTCGGGCGCGAGGGTGTCCAGCGCCTGCTGGATGTCCGCGTCGAAGTGGGCGTCGTTGAGCACCTGCTGGGGCGACGGCTCACGGCCGGGCAGCCGCTCGGCGGCGTCCTCGGCGAGCGCGTCGAACCGGATGCGCTGCTTGCGGCGCACCATGTCCAGGAAGAGGTTGGTGGTGATCCGGTGCAGCCAGCCCTCGAACGTGCCGGGCGAGTACGTGGACAGCGAGCGGAACACCCGGACGAAGACCTCCTGGGTGAGGTCCTCGGCGTCGTGCTGGTTGCCGGTCAGGCGGTAGGCGAGCCGGTAGACCCGGGCACTGTGCGTGCTGACGATCTCCTCCCAGGTGGGCGGAGTCCACGCCGGCCCGTCGCCGTCGGTGGCGAACGTCGCGGTGCGGGCGGGCTCGGAGGAACGGTCGGCCTCTGGGCCGGCCGGACGGTCAGCAGCGGTGTCGGTCACGGATTTCGGCCTGGCCGCCGACCCGAGAAGGCGCCTCAGCCCTCCGCCGCGGTCAGCGGGTGCGGCCGCACCTCCCCTGTCGGCTCTGGTGGTGTCCAGTGGAGCCCCTACCATAGCCATCTTGTCCGTCAGCTCCGGATAAGCAGTTTTGCGAGAGTTCACCACTCGCTCCATCGACGCTTCCCCCGTCCCGTGCGTCTCGTGCACGCCTTTCCCCTCACTCCTCAAACGCGGCGTCCCGCCGCCAGGTTCCCGACCGCGCCGGATACAGTCACGGGCGAGATGGATCCAGCGGGACGCCGAAGGCGCGGACGGGGACGGGAGGCGGCCATCAGCGGCAACGGGCAGGCGAGTTGGACGCTGGCCGACGCGTTCGTCACGGAGGACGAGGCGCTGCTCCTCGCCCGCGACCGTGCGCGCGAGGCCGGGCTGCGTCCGGTGACGCCCGCCGCGGGCTCGGTGCTGCGGCTGCTCGCCGCCTCGGTCGACGCGAAGGCGGTCGCCGAGATCGGCACCGGCACCGGCGTCTCCGGCGTCCACCTGCTGCACGGCATGCGCCCGGACGGGGTGCTCACCACGGTGGACACCGAGCCGGAGTACCAGCAGGCGGCCCGCCAGACCTTCCGCGCGTCGGGCTTCGCGGTCAACCGCGCCCGGCTGATCCCGGGGCCGGCCCTGGACGTGCTGCCCCGGCTCGCGGACCTGGGGTACGACCTGGTCTTCTGCGACGCGGACCGCCTGGAGGTGCTGGAGTACCTCGCCGAATCGTTGCGTCTGCTGCGGCCCGGCGGCCTGGTGGTGTTCGCCGGGGTGCTGGCGAACGGACGCACCGTGGGGACGGGGCCGCAGCCGACGGAGGTGCTGCGGCTGCGGGAGCTGATCCGCGAGGTGCGCGAGAGCGAGGACCTGGTGTCCTCCCTGCTGCCTGTGGGCGACGGCCTGCTCTGTGCCGCCAAGCGCTGACCGGGCCGGCGCCGGCCGGGGCCTTCCGGCAAGGAGCCACTTCCCGACGCCCCCTGGGAGGTAGCCGCTGCCCGGCCGCCTGGGAAGAAGCCACTGCGCGGCCCCCGCGGAGGGCGCCGGTGCCCGCCCCCTGGAAAAAGGCCGCTGCCCGGCTCCCTGGGAGGGAGCCGGGCAGCGGCATCACGCTGAGTGGTGGTCGCGCGTCACTCGCGCGTCAGCCGACGACCTTCTTGAGGGCGTCGCCGAGCGCATCCGCTTCGTCCGGAGTCAGCTCGACGACGAGCCGACCGCCGCCTTCGAGCGGAACGCGCATGACGATGCCCCGCCCCTCCTTGGTCACCTCGAGCGGGCCGTCGCCCGTCCGCGGCTTCATGGCCGCCATGCTCGTTCCCCTTCCTGAAACCAGCTCAACCGCCGTGCCGGAAGACCTTGAGGAGGACGCGCCTCGAAAAGGGCTCGCCCGTCCCGAGGCGGGGCAGGCGTCACCGGCATCGAACACATTGCTTCCCGGCCATTATCCCGCATCTCATGCACCAATCACCAACATCAGTCCGCATCGCTTGCGCAACGCGCGAGGCCAAAACCACTCAATTCGGGGATGTCACTGCGATACTGCGCCCCCGATCTGACCTGCCGCGACCGAATGGTGACCGGAATTCTTTGTCGGAGGTCACACCCCGGCCACCGTCCGCCCTCCCGAACGTCCGCCATGCTGTCCTCGGACCACTTAACGACGGAGGGAAGCCGAGATGGGCGACACCGTGCTCTACGAGGTCAGCGACGCGCTGGCGATCATCACCCTGAACCGCCCCGAGGCGATGAACGCGCTCGACGTGGAGACGAAGGTCGCGCTGCGGGACGCGCTGCGGAGCGCCGCGGAGGACCCCGGGGTGCGGGCGGTGCTGCTCACCGCGGCCGGCGACCGGGCGTTCTGCGTGGGCCAGGACCTCAAGGAGCACATCGAACTGCTCGCGGCCCAGGACGCCGGCGAGGGCGACGGCGGCGAGGACGCCGGGCGGCTGAGCACGGTCACTGAGCACTACAACCCCATCGTCCGCGCGATCGCGGGGATGGCGAAGCCCGTGGTGGCCGGCGTCAACGGGGTGGCCGCCGGGGCGGGCTTCGGCTTCGCGCTGGCCGCCGACCACCGGGTGGTCGCCGACACCGCCAAGTTCACGACCTCCTTCGCCGGGGTCGCGCTGACCGCGGACTCCGGCGTCTCCTGGACGCTGCCGCGGGTGGTGGGCCCGGGCCGCGCCATGGACCTGCTGCTCTTCCCCCGCTCGATCGACGCCGAGGAGGCGCTGCGGCTCGGCGTGGCCGACCGCGTGGTGCCGGCCGCCCAGCTGCGCGAGGAGGCGGAGAAGGTCGCCCGCCGGCTCGCCGAGGGACCCACGGTCGCCTACGCGGCGCTCAAGGAGTCCGTCACCTACGGCCTGACCCACTCGCTGGAGGAGACGCTGGAGAAGGAGGACGAACTGCAGGGCCGGGCCGGCTCCTCGGAGGACCACCGGATCGCCGTGCGGGCGTTCCTCGCCAAGGAGCGCCCCCGCTACCTGGGGCGCTGACCGGGTGCGCCGGCCCGGCCGGCGCCGCCCGCCCCGTCAGTGCCGCGGGGCCTCGCGCATCGCGCAGTCGGCCAGGTGGTCGTTGGTGAGACCGCAGGCCTGGAGCAGCGCGTAGGCGGTGGTGGGGCCCACGAAGCGCAGCCCGCGGCGCTTGAGCTCCTTGGACAGGGCCGTCGACTCCGGGGTCACCGCCGGGACGTCGGCGAGGGTGCGGGGGGCCGGGCGCGGCGCGGGCGCGTGGGACCAGATCAGCTCGTCGAGTTCGCCCGGCTGCCAGTCGGCCAGCACCCTGGCGTTGGCGAGGGTGGCGTCGACCTTGGCCCGGTTGCGGATGATCCCCGGGTCGGCGAGCAGCCGGGTCCGGTCCTCCTGGGTGAAGGCGGCCACCTCGGCGATCCGGAACCCGGCGAAGGCGGCCCGGAAGCCCTCCCGCCTGCGCAGGATGGTCAGCCAGGACAGGCCCGACTGGAAGGCTTCCAGGCAGAGCCTTTCGAACAGGGCGTCGTCCCCGTGGACCGGGCGGCCCCACTCCTCGTCGTGGTAGGCGACGTAGTCGGGGGCGGACAGCCCCCAGGGGCAGCGCGGCAGTCCGTCGGGGCCGGGCACGGCGCCGGTCGCCGCTCGGGCGGCATCGGGCGCGGCCTCGGGGACGACCGGTGGTTCGGCAGGGCTCATCGGGCCTCCCCGGGGGTGGCCGGCCCCTGCTCCTCGCGCGGGCCGTCGTGCCCGCCGCTCTCGCCGGCGTCGGCCACGGCCCGGTCCGGCTTCTCCTCCTCCGTCCGGGCGGGGGGCTCCTCCTCGCGCTTGACGAGGAGGCCCCCGGGGCGCTCGGTCTCCGCTTCGTCCCGCGCGGCGGGGCGCGTCGCGCCGGCGGCTCCGCGCGCGGCGCCCAGGGAGGACTCCAGCGAGGCGATGCGCGCGTCGCGGTCGGCGAGCTCGTGGGCGAGCCGGGCGAGGACGTCGTCCACGTCGCCCATGTGGTAGCCCCGCAGGGCGGGGGCGAAGCGGAGCTCCTCCACGTCCCGCGCGGTGACCGCCCGCGCGTGGGGCAGGGGGACGTGGAGGGCGTCCGGCGGCGCGTCGGGAAGCACGGCGCGGTCACCGCCGCCGACGACGGCCAACGTGGTCGCGGTCACCACCACGGCGAGCGCGACGACCAGGAGAAGAAACGTTGCCAAGGCTGCGGCCCCCCGCGTGTCGTAGTTGCCAGGGGTCCGATCGTGCCATGCCGCGGCTGCGGTTAGGGTCGCAGACAGCCGAAGACCGGAAGACCGGACACCGGACGTACGTAGAGGAAAGAGGCCGTACGGGATGCTCAGGCTGGGCAGGCGTGAGTTCGAGGCGCACGAACCGGTGATCATGGCCATCGTGAACCGGACGCCGGACTCCTTCTACGACCGGGGCGCCACCTTCCGTGACGAGCCGGCGCTCGCCCGGGTGGAGCAGGCGGTGGCCGAGGGCGCGGCGATCATCGACATCGGCGGGGTGAAGGCCGGTCCCGGCGAGGAGGTCAGCGCCGAGGAGGAGGTCCGCCGCACGGTCGGTTTCGTGGCCGAGGTGCGCCGCCGCTTCCCCGACGTGGTGATCAGCGTGGACACCTGGCGGCACGAGGTGGGCGAGGCGGTCTGCGAGGCCGGCGCGGACCTGCTGAACGACGCCTGGGGCGGCGTCGACCCGAAGCTGGCGGAGGTCGCCGCGCGCTACCGGGTGGGCCTGGTGTGCACGCACGCGGGGGGCGCCGAGCCGCGCACCCGTCCGCACCGGGTGACCTACGAGGACGTGATGGCGGACATCCTGCGGGTGACCGTCTCGCTGGCCGAGCGGGCGGTGGCGCTGGGCGTGCCCCGCGAGTCGGTGCTGATCGACCCGGGGCACGACTTCGGGAAGAACACCCGGCACAGCCTGGAGGCGACCCGCCGGCTGGGCGAGATGACGGAGACCGGCTGGCCGGTGCTGGTCTCGCTCTCCAACAAGGACTTCGTCGGCGAGACGCTGGACCGCCCGGTCAAGGAGCGGCTGCTGGGCACGCTGGCGACGACGGCGGTGTCGGCCTGGCTGGGCGCCCAGGTCTACCGGGTGCACGAGGTCGCGGAGACCCGGCAGGTACTGGACATGGTGGCCTCCATCGCGGGCCACCGCCCGCCGGCGGTGGCCCGACGCGGCCTGGCCTGACGGCGCGTCGGGCGGGGCGGGCGGAACGCGGCGGGACAGGCCCTAGCGTTCCGTCTCGCGGGAGAGCAGGGCGACGGCCTCGTCCACGTCGTCCGTGAGGTGGAACAGGTCCAGGTCGTGCTCGGAGCACTTGCCCGAGGCGACCAGGGTGGACTTGATCCAGTCGACCAGGCCGCCCCAGTGCTCGGTGCCGAACAGGACGATCGGGAAGCGCGTCACCTTGCCCGTCTGCACCAGCGTGAGCGCCTCGAAGAGTTCGTCCAGGGTGCCCAGGCCGCCCGGCAGGACGACGAAGCCCCGCGAGTACTTGACGAAGCAGGTCTTGCGGACGAAGAAGTACCGGAAGTTCAGCCCGATGTCGCAGTACGGGTTGAGCCCGCTCTCGAACGGCAGCTCGATGCCCAGGCCCACGGAGACTCCCCCGGCCTCCTGGGCGCCCTTGTTCGCGGCCTCCATGGCGCCCGGGCCGCCCCCGGTGATCACCGCCCAGCCCGCCTCGGCCAGGCCCCGGCCCAGCCGGACGCCCGCCGCGTACTCGGCCGAGTCGGGGCTGGTGCGGGCGGAGCCGAAGACGCTGACGGCGTGCGGCAGCCCGGACAGCGCCCGGAAGCCCTCACCGAACTCCGCCTGGATACGGGCCACCTGCCAGGCGTCCCGTTCGGTCCAGCCGGACTCCCCGTCCGGGTCGAGCAGTCTGCGGTCGCTGTCCCCCGCGCCGCCGTCGGTCCGGCCGGCCGGACCCGCCTGCTCGGCCTCCTCGGCCTCGACCGGGTCGAGGCCGTGCAGCAGGTAACCTCGCCTCTCCTGGCGCACCGACACCTTCGTTCCCTCGGAGTTGCCTGTGGTCATGGGCTCTCCCCTCCGTGACGGGTTCTCCGCGTCCTCCGCAGAGAGTAGGTCTACGCGGGTTACCCGCTGGGGACGCGAACATGTCCGCCGTGTGCCGTCCGGTACCCGTTTCGGTACGAATCGGCCGACTCGGCCGCCGCGCCTCAGCCGGTGAGCCACTCCCGCAGGCGCCGCTCGGCGTCGGGGATCTTCGACGCCAGGACCCGCTCGTCCCTCTTGTGGGCGAGCAGCGGGTTGCCGGGGCCGTAGTTGACGGCCGGAACGCCCAGGGCGCTGAAGCGCGAGACGTCGGTCCAGCCGAACTTGGGCCGCGCGACGCCGCCGACCGCCTCGATGAAGGCCCGGGCGGCCGGGTGGGAGAGGCCGGGGAGGGCGCCGGGGCTGTGGTCGTCGATCACGAACTCGTCGATCGGGCAGCCCTCGAACACCTCGCGGACGTGCGCGACCGCCTCCTCCTCGCTGCGGTCGGGGGCGTAGCGGAAGTTCACGGTGACGGTGCAGGCGTCGGGGATGACGTTGCCGGCCACGCCGCCCTCGACGGCCACCGCGTTGAGGCCCTCGTGGTACTCCAGCCCGTCGATCACCGGGCGGCGCGGTTCGTAGGCGGCCAGGCGTTCGAGGATCGGCGCGGCCGCGTGGATGGCGTTGGCGCCCATCCAGGAGCGCGCCGAGTGGGCCCGTTCGCCCGTGGTCCGCAGCTTCACCCTCAGGGTGCCCTGGCAGCCGCCCTCGACCTCGCCGTCGCTGGGCTCCAGGAGGACCGCGAAGTCGCCCGCCAGCCAGTCGGGGTGGGCCTCGGCCACGTGGCCCAGTCCGTTGAGACGGGCGTCGACCTCCTCGTTGTCGTAGAACACGAAGGTGAGGTCGCGGTTGGGCTCGGGGACGGTGGCGGCGATCCGCAGCTGGACGGCGACGCCCGACTTCATGTCGCAGGTGCCGCAGCCCCAGAGCACGCCCTCCTCGTCCAGCCGCGAGGGCACGTTGCCGGCGATCGGCACGGTGTCGATGTGCCCGGCGAGCACCACCCGCTCCGGGCGCCCGAGGTGGGTGCGGGCCACCACGTTGTTGCCGTGCCGGTCGACGGTCAGGTGGGGCAGCGTCCGCAGCGCCGCCTCGATCGCGTCCGCGAGCGGCTTCTCGTTGCCGCTCTCGGAGGGGAAGTCCACCAGCCGCGCGGTCAGGTCGGCGGCGTCCGACGCAAGGTCGAGCTCGGTTTCTGCCATGGCTCCGACCCTAACCCGTGCGGGCCGGCGAGAGGTTGTCCACAGGGGCTCGGGGTTGTGGGCGCACCTCGGTTAACGTGTTACCCGTGACAGAGACGTCAACCGCCCCCAAGCGTCGTGGTCGCCTCGTCCGTTACGGGGCGGCCTTGACGGTGCTGTTCTCCCTCTCGGGTTGCTTCGTCTCCCGGTACCTGCCCGGCGGCGGAGCAGCCGACCCCGGGCCGGGCTGCGAGGTGGTGGCCTCCGGCGGCCGCGGCGAGCCCGCCCGGTACGAGTTCACGCCCGAGCAGGCGGTGAACGCCGCCACCATCACCGCCGTCGGCACCGCGCGCGAGCTGCCCGAGCGGGCCGTCACCATCGCCCTGGCGACGGCGCTGCAGGAGTCCGCGCTGCGCAACATCCGCTACGGCGACCGGGACTCCCTCGGGCTGTTCCAGCAGCGGCCCTCGCAGGGCTGGGGCACGCCGGCGGAGATCATGGACCCGGCCTACGCGGCCGGCCAGTTCTACGACCACCTGGTGAAGGTCCAGGACTACAAGGACCTACCGCTGACGGTGGCCGCGCAGGAGGTGCAGCGCAGCGCGTACCCCGACGCCTACGCCAAGCACGAGCCCGACGCGCAACTGCTGGCGGCGGCGCTGACCGGCCGCAGCGCGGCCACCCTGACCTGCTCGGGGCGGCCCGCGCAGGAAGCGCCGGCCGGACCGGACGCGGTGCGCGCGGCGCTGACCCGGGACTTCGGCACCGAGGTGCTGGGCAAGGCCGGCGCGGAGGTTTCCGCCGGCCGGGGCGCGGCAGCCCGGCAGGCGGACGTCCGGCAGGGCGAGGAAGCGCGGGGGCACGTCTCGACGGCGGGCTCCCGGGACTCGGCGGCGCCGAAGTCGCCCTCCCCGGCGGCCGCCCGGACGGTGACGGTCCCGGTGGCGGAGCCGGGCGCCCGGAAGCGGGGCTGGCAGTTCGCCCACTGGGCGGTGGCCAACGCCTCCGACCTCGGCCTCGAGCGGGTGGCCTACGGCGGCCGGGTGTGGACGGCGGACGAGGGTTCCTGGCAGAAGGCCGCCGGTGACGGCGCCGGGGGCGCACACGGTTCCCCGGCGACCGACAGCCGGGTCCGCATCGTGACCTCGCGTTAGACGGCCGGGCCCGCGGGGCCGGCCTGCGGGCCGGCCCGTCCGGCGTGCTTCCTTCCGGCGTGCGTCCCGCGGGCCACCCGCCCGGCCCGCCCACCACCGTCGTGCGGGCGTTCGACGAGTCACTCCGCGGGACCAACTCCACGACCGCCGCCCCGCGTCCGGCGGCGGTTTTCGCACTGGTGGCCCACCGGGCGCGGAATCCGTTGGGGCAGCTGCGGCGGAAGGTTTCCGCAGCGCGCCGACCCTTGTCCGGAACGCCCCGTTCCGTCCGCAGCCGATAATGCGACGCATTGCCAACTCTTTACGGCGGCGGTCCGCAACCTTCGCCCCGCCCGGTCCGTAATCACTGCGTCCGCCTCACCGGACCCAGACCTGGCGGCCGCCCCGCGAGGCGGCCGCGGACCGAACAGAAGGAGCACCATGTCCCTCCCCCTGACCCGCCGGATCGCCCGTGCCGCCCTCCTCGTCGCCGCGGGCGCCGCGCCCGTCGTCGGTGCGGCCGGCGCCGCGCAGGCCGCCCCCGCGGTCCCGGACCTGGCTCCGCTGTCGGCGCTGGACGGCGCCGGCGACCTGGGTTCCGCCCTGAGCGGCGTGACCTCCCACGCGACCGGCCTCACGGGCCAGGCCGGCGGCGCGTTCGAGGGCGGCACCAAGGCCGCCGAGGGCGGCGTCGGCATGGCCACCAAGGCCGCCGAGGGCGCTCCGGACGTCCAGCAGGTGGTGGGCGGCGTGGCCGGGCAGGCGGGCACCATGGTCGGCGACGCCACCGGCGAGCTGCCGGTGGGCGACCTGCCGGTCGGCACCCTCCCGCTGCCGGTCTGACGCCGCCCCGCACGACGGCAGGGCCCCCGGCGCGCACGGCGCCGGGGGCCCTCGCGTTTTCCCGGGGCGTCAGCCCAGGCGGGCCGCCGCGGCGGCCACCCGCTCGTCGGTGGCGGTGAACGCCACCCGGACGTGGCGCTCGCCGGCCGGGCCGTAGAAGTCGCCAGGGGCCACCAGGATGCCCAGCGAGGCCAGGTACGCCACGGTGTCCCAGCAGGACTCGTCGCGGGTGGCCCACAGGTACAGGCTGGCCTCGCTGTGCTCGATGCGGAAGCCGTGCCGCTCCAGCGCCCCGCGCAGCGTCTCGCGCCGGGCCGCGTACCGCTCCCGCTGCTCGGCCACGTGGGCGTCGTCGCCCAGCGCGGCCACCACGGCGGCCTGGGTGGGCATGGAGGTCATCATGCCGCCGTGCTTGCGCAGCTGCAGCAGCGGCATCAGCACCGCGGAGTCACCGAGCAGGAACGCCGCCCGGTAGCCGGCCAGGTTGGACCGCTTGGAGAGCGAGTGGACGGCCACCAGGCCCTCGTACGAGCCGCCGCAGACGTCCGGGTGGAGCACCGACACCGGGTCGGCCTCCCAGCCGAGTTCCAGGTAGCACTCGTCGGAGACGACCAGCACGCCGTGCTCGCGCGCCCAGGCGACGATCCGCCGCAGCTCCTCCTCGGGCAGCACGCGGCCGGTCGGGTTGGACGGCGAGTTCAGCCAGAGCAGCTTGAGTCCGGCCGGGTCCAGGTCGGCCACCGGGTCGTCGTAGGCGACGTGGCGGGCGCCGGCCAGCCGGGCGCCGACCTCGTAGGTGGGGTAGGCCAGCCGCGGGAAGGCCACGGTGTCGCCGGGGCCGAGCCCCAGCTGGATCGGCAGCCAGGCCACCAGTTCCTTGGAGCCCACCACCGGCAGCACCTGCCGGTGCGTCAGGTCGCGTGCGCCGAGGCGGCGCCCGGCCCAGCCGGTGATCGCGTCACGGAGCTCGGGGGTGCCCCAGACCGTCGGGTAGCCCGGCGAGTCGGCCGCAGCGGCCAGCGCCTTCTGGATCAGGTCCGGCACCGGGTCGACCGGCGTGCCGACGGAGAGGTCCACGACGCCGTCCGGGTGCCCCGCCGCCGTCGCCTTGTAGGGCTCCAGCTTGTCCCAGGGGAAGTCCGGCAGGCGGCTCAGGAGCTCGGACACGGGTTTCGCTCACTTTCCTCGTGCCGCGGCGCCCGCGGCGTGGGGGCGGAACGCCTCGGTCCCGCAGGCGACCGATGCCGGATCGCCGTACGGGACCGAGGGGGAGAGATCACGGAGGATCACTCCGACGGGTTCCGCTACTGGTTCTGCGGGGGCAGCGCGGCGACGAACGGGTGGTCGCGCTCGATCAGGCCCAGCTTGCTGGCCCCGCCGGGAGAGCCGAGCTCGTCGAAGAACTCCACATTGGCCTTGTAGTAGTCCTTCCACTCGTCCGGCGTGTCGTCCTCGTAGAAGATGGCCTCGACCGGGCAGACCGGCTCGCAGGCCCCACAGTCGACGCACTCATCCGGGTGGATGTAGAGGGAGCGCTGCCCCTCGTAGATGCAGTCGACCGGGCACTCCTCGATGCACGCCTTGTCCTTCACGTCGACACAAGGCTGCGCGATGACGTAGGTCACGCTGTCGTTCCTCCTCGATAGGGCGCTGGCGGGCCTCCGCAGGCTCCGCCGCCTGGCGCGCGGGAGCGCGGCGTCGTCGATGCCCGCCCCTAGTATCTCCACTTCGGGACCCGAACCGAACACGAGGGGTGAACCGACCCGTGGAATTCTCCACCGCAGCTCGAGCCGCGCTGCACCTTACCGGCTCTGACGTGGGCAAACGCGTCTCCGTACGGCGGCTCGCCGAAGAGGGCGGCGCGGGGGCGAAGTTCACCGACACGGTCGGCGTTCTCACATCATGGGACGACGGCGTGCTCCTGATCACCCGTCGGAACGGCGAGCGGGTGCGGATCGAGGAGTCCGCCCTCGTGGCGGGCAAGGTCGTGCCGGACGCTCCGGCGCGCCGCCGCGGTCCCGCCGCGACCTGTCCGGAGCTCTCCCGCGTCAGCGCGCGGGCGTGGCCGCCGGTGGAGAGCGAGCCGCTCGGCGAGTGGGTGCTGCGCGCCTCCTCCGGGTTCACCCGGCGCGCCAACTCGGTCCTCCCGCTGGGTGATCCGGGGCGGGACCTGGACGAGGCGCTGGAGGCCGTGCGCGCCTGGTACGCCGCACGGGGGCTGCCCGCCTACGTCCAGGCGGCGACCGGCGCCCAGGGCGCGGACGAACTGCTCTGCGCCGCGCTGGAGGACCGCGGCTGGGTCCGTGAGGTGACCGCGGAGCTGTGGATCGGCGGCCTGGCGGCCGTGGCCGACGCCGTGGACCCGGCGGGGGCCGGACGGGGGGCGCCGGCCCCGGTGGAGTTCTCCCGGCACACGAGCGAGTCCTGGCTGGCGCGTTACCGGCGCAAGGGCGTCAGCGAGGTGGCCCGCCGGGTGCTGGAGGGCGGACCGTCGGTCTGGTTCGCGACCGTCCCCGGCGCGGACGGCGAGCCGCCCGCGGCGATCGGGCGCTGCGTGGTGGACGGCCGGTGGGCCGGGTTCGCCGCCGTCGAGGTCGCTCCGGAACGGCGGCGTGAAGGGCTGGCGACCCGGGTGATGGCGGCGCTCGCCGGGAAGGCGATGGAGGAGGGCGCCTCGGCGGGCTGGCTCCAGGTGGAGACCGACAACACCGGGGCGCGGCGGCTCTACGACGCCCTGGGCTTCACCGCCCACCACGCCTACCACCACTACCGCTCCCCCGAGGCCTGAGGAGGCGACCGCACGGCATGCTGACCCCCAAACCTCCCACCCCGGCCGGGCCGGGGCAACGCGCCCGCTGGACCGCCCGGTTCGCCGCCGAGGCCCGAGCCGAGCGTCCCGACCTGGTGATGCTCTGTCTGCTGATCGGCGCGGTCGCGGACGGCTCGCTCGACGAGAGCGGCATGGACGAGGCCCAGATGGAGCTCGACCGGCTGGCCGGGCTGCTGCCCTACCGGCCGGGCGGCCCTCGCGAGTGGGCCGAGGCGGCGCGCCGGCTGCTCGGCGAGGGCGAGGGCTTCGGCGGCGGCCGGGCCGACTACCGCGACCTGCGGTCCTCGCTGCTGCACGAGGTGCTGCGGCGCAGGCGGGGTCTGCCGATCCTGCTGTCGGTGGTGTGGACCGAGGTCGCCCGCCGGGCGGGCGCCCCCGTCCACGGCGTGGCGCTGCCGGGCCACTTCGTCGTCGGCTTCGGGCCCGCGGACGATCCGGCGCGGCAGGTGCTGGCCGACCCGTTCGCGGGCGGACGGCTGCTCACCGGGCCCGACGCCGAACTGCTGGTGCTGGACGCCACGGGCGACTCCCCGGACCCGGCGGACCCCTCGGTGTGGACGCCCGCCCGGCCGCTGGAGGTGGTGCTGCGGATCCTCAACAACATCCGTGCCTGGGCGGCGGCCCGCCCCGAGCAGTCCGCGACCGCGCTGTGGGCGCTGGAGCTGTCGCTGCTGCTGCCCGCCCGGCCGGCGACCCTGCGCCACGAGTACGCCCAGCTGCTGATCGCCAGGGGCGACTTCATGGCCGGGGCGGAGGAACTCGAGGTGTACGCCGACGTGGTGGAGGCGGTGGACGAGGAACTGGCGGAGCGGGTGCGCGGCCAGGCCCGCGCGGCCCGCGCCCGCCTCAACTGACCCGGCGCCCCCTGCCCGACCGGCCCGTTCGCGACCGAACCGGCGCCCTGCCGCAGGGCTCGGCCCGTACGCGAACGGGTCCGCCCGCACGCCTCCGGGGCGGTGCGGGCGGACCCGTCGGTGCGGCAGTGCCGCGGGTCAGCTGGGGTCGGTGTCGATGACGCCGACCCGCTCGGTGGTGCTGACCAGGGCCGGACGCAGCGCTCCGATGACGTCCTCGACGGTCACCGGGGTCTTCTTGCCGGTGCCGCGGGTGATCAGCACGCCGTCGAAGGTCTCGCCGTACAGCTTCTCCAGCTCGGCCTTGTCGTAGCTCTCCACCAGCCGGCCGTCGACGGCCTGCACCCGCAGGAAGCGCCACAGCGACTTCTCCGGGCTGAAGGAGATGGTGTGCGCGGCGTCGGTCTGCACGGTCACCAGACCGGACATGGCGGGCCGGGCGAACTCCTTCATCATCCGGTCCACCTCGGCGTCCGGGACGCTGGGCTCGCGGGTGGCGACCGGCAGCTCGACGGCCCCGGCCTCGCCGGTGGCGACCTGCCGGCGGTAGGCCTCCTTGACGGCGGGGAGGGCCTTCTCGACGTCGAGCCCCTTGCCGGGCTTGCCGTGGACCGCGACGGCCTTGCCCGCCTTGAACTCGATGCCGCCCTCGGTGACCGAGCCGGCGCCGCCGGCGGCCTCCTCGAGCGCGGCGCGCAGCTTCTCGGAGTCGACCGGCAGGTTGGGCTCGATCTCGCGCTCCTGGCCGAAGAGCGAGCCGATCACCGAGACCGGGTTGTAGTCGCTCTTCGCGGCGGCGCCGACGGTGGCCCGGGTGTCGAGGTCCAGGCCGGCCCGGTCGGGCTCGAGGCTGACGGTGTCGCCCTCGACGGTGAGCTGCAGCGGCTTGTCCGCGCGGTCGCCCAGGGCCTGGTCCAGCTTCTGCGCGGCCTCGTCACGGGTGCCGCCGCCTATCTCCACGCCGAGCACGGTGGTGCCCTTGGGCACGTCGGAGTGGTTCAGCAGCAGTCCGGCGCCGTACGCCACGGCGCACAGGGCCACCAGGCCGCCGCCGAGCAGGGCCAGCTTGTTGCGCCCCTTCTTCCGCGCGGGCTGCGCCGCCGGGGCGGGCACGGGCGCCGGGGCGGGGGCCACGGGACCGCCGGGCCTGCCCGGCGGGGGCGCGGCGGGACCGCCGTGGACGCCGCCGGCCGGTCCGGCCGGACCGGAGCCCCCGGGCACCCGGGGAAGCCCGCTGGTGAGCGTGTCGCCGGAGATGGTGTCCCGGCGGGGGGCGCCCGGAGCGGCCGGGGCGCCGGTACCGCCGCTGCCGCCGGGGAAGGGCCGCTGCGGGGTGAGGACCGCGGTGTCGTCGCTCAGGCCGCCGCCGAGGTCGGGGGTGAGCGGGCCGCTGCCGGTGACGGGGCCGCCGGTGGGGCCCGTGGGGGGCTTGGGACCGGTCCCCTGCCCGGCCGGGCCGCCGCCCGGCGCCTGACCGCCGCGGGGGGCGAACGGGCCGGCGTTGAGCGCCTCGGTGACGTCGACCGAGCCGGTGCCGCCGCCGTGGCCGGGAGCCACCGGTCCGCCGGTCGCGCCGGGGAGCCCGGCGCCGTTGGTACCGCCCGGGCGCGGGGCGCCGGGGGCGCCCGACGCGCCGGAGGGACGCGGGGCGCCCGGCGGGCGCTGCCCGGTGGGCGCGCCGCCGCCGGGGCGGGGCGCGGTGGGGCGCTGCGGGAGGGCCGGGGCGCCGGCGGCGGACGTGCGGCTCTGGCCACCGGCCGCCGGGGCTCCACCCTGGCCCGGAGTTCCGCCCTGGCCCGGAGTTCCACCCTGGCCGCGGGCGCCACCCTGGCCCAAAGCACCTCCCTGGCCCGGAGCGCCGCCCTGGGAGGGCGGGCCGGGCAGCGCCGGCCGGCCCTGCGCGGCGGTCTCGGACGCGCCCTGCGGCGGGGCCGAGGGGGCCTTGCGCGGCGCGAACCAGTCGCTGGTCTTCTCCTTCGCCGGGGCGGCGGGAGAGGACGGGGAGGACGGCTTGTCGCCGGACGCGGCGGACGGGGGCACGGCACTCCCGGACGGCGCGGCGGGACCGCCCGCCTCGGGCTGGTCGCCCTGGGCGGGGGAACCGTCGCCGACCGGTGTGCGTACCACCACGGGCGGGATCGGCCGGGACCCGGGGATGTTGATCTTCACCCGGGTCGTCAGTGTGGTCTCGGTCTTACGCTCCTCGGGCCGCGACGGCTCGGAGGGGTGCGAGGATCCGCCGGGCCCGTTGGGCGTGGGGGACGGACTGTCAGTTTCACGACTCAAGGCAGGTTCTCCCGGTTGGCTCCGCCGCCCGTCACGACCTCACAGCGGGCTTCTCGGCGGCGCGCTCCACGATACTGGCCGCTTCCCGCGGGTAACCCACGGCCGAGGGCTTTCCCGCCCCGGGGGACGCCGGGACGGCAGGACGAAGCGGGACGTCTCTCCCAAGTCGGGCGGCTGACTCAGCGGTTGCGGCCACCCCCGAGGGTGGCGCAGATCATAGCGACCACCATCCCGCCGAGCAGGAACAGGTAGGGCCGCAGGCTCGCGCCGAACACGAAGTCGCCCTCGGGCCGGCTGGTGGTGAGCAGCACGACCGCGGCCAGCCACCCGACGACCGGCACCGCCGCGCCGGCCCGCGTACCCGTCAGGCGGGCGCCGCCGAGGAAGGTCCCGGCGGCCCCGGCGAGCGCCAGCAGCAGCCCGGCCGGGAAGAAGGCGCCCTGCACCAGCGCCCCGGCCACCCCGACCACGGCGCCCAGCAGGAGGAGCCCGGCGTACGCGGCGGTCCGGCCGGCCGACGGCATCCGCAGCGGCTGGGCCAGCAGGCTCCCGGCGGGCCGCTGCCCGGGGTCCTTGAAGTTCGCGCTCATGCGGCGCCTCCCTCGGTCGCGGCGGGCGCCGGGGTGATGCCGGCGAACAGGTCGGTCTCGACGCCCGGTCCGCCCGGCC
This sequence comes from Streptomyces fragilis, assembly GCF_003112515.1. Lineage (GTDB taxonomy): Bacteria > Actinomycetota > Actinomycetes > Streptomycetales > Streptomycetaceae > Streptomyces > Streptomyces fragilis. Next base: position 567,416 of record NZ_BEVZ01000004.1, read on the forward strand.
GGCCCTTCACCAACTGGTAGTGCTCCACCGCGAACAGCGGCTGGGCCTGGTCGTTGGAGAGCGCGAACCAGGGGCCGTGGACGGCGATCTGGGTGGCGTGGGCGGTCATCGCGGCGGCCTTGGCGGCGGCGTACGCGGTGCCCTCGGCGTCGAGCCGGGCAGTCACCAGGGACGGGTCGTCCACGATGCCGGGCAGGTCGTCCACGGCGGCTGCCGCGGCGAACGGGAGACCGGGCAGCGCCTCGCGCAGGCGGGCGAAGGCCTCCTCGGCGACCGCGCGGGGCATCCGGGTCCAGTAGATCTTGGGGATGTCCCAGGCCTCGCCGAGGTCGGGGCGCAGGCCCGGGTCGGCGGCCAGTTCGGCCGCGCGCATGGCGACGCGGTGGGCCTGGACGTGGTCGGGGTGGCCGTAGCCGCCGTTCGGGTCGTAGGTGACCAGGACCTGGGGGCGAACCTCGCGGATCACGGCGACCAGGTGCTCGGCGGCCTCGTCGACGGGGGCTCCCCAGAAGGCGCCCGGCGCGTCGTTGTCGGGCAGGCCCATCATCCCGGAGTCGCCGTAGCGGCCAGCCCCGCCGAGCAGCCGGACGTCGTGGACGCCCAGTTCGCGCATGGCGGCGGCCAGTTCCTGGCGGCGGTGCGCGCCCAGGGCGGCGCCGGACAGGTGCGCCAGCTCGGGCGGGATCACCTCGCCGAGCTCGCCCAGCGTGCACGTCACCAGGGTGACCCCGGCGCCCTCGGCCGCGTAGCGGGCCATCGTGGCGCCGTTGTTGATCGACTCGTCGTCCGGGTGCGCGTGCACCAGCAGCAGGCGGCGAGCGGGCGTTTCCGTCATGGGGCCAGCTTAGGCGCGGGCCCGCCGCCCGGCGGAACACCCCGGGGCACCGCCTGGTGTACGCCGCCGTCCTGGGGGTATCCGGGACGGTGGAGGACGCCGGGTCAGAACTTGAAGCTGCCGATCATGCCGGCGATGTTGTTCGTCAGCTCGTTGATCGTGGGGGCCACCGACGACGCGGCGAGATAGAACCCGAGCAGCATGCAGACGATCGCATGCCCCGCCTTCAGCCCCGACTTCTTGATCAGCAGGAAGACGACGATCGCCAGCAGCACCACCACCGAGATCGAGAGTGCCACGGCGGTTCACCTCCAAAGCTCCCGAGGACACAGGCAGTCGGACCGAAGGGGCGACAAATCCTTCGCGCAGCCAGCAGGTTGATACCCACCGGACGGCAGTGATCATAACTATTCGGGGCAACGCATCGGTCGGCGCACAGCCGCACAAGGGGGGCGCATGGCCAATATGGTCGGGTCATGCAGACGGACACCGAATCCTTCCCCCGGCGGTACGCCCGCACCCAGCGATTCACCCTCGGAGCGCCCCGCGCGTTCACCGTCGCGCCTGACGGCTCACGGGTCGTCTTCCTGCGCTCGCGTTCCGGCACCGACCGGGCGGGCGCCCTGTGGGTGCTGGACCTGCGGCCCGGTCAGGAGCCGGCGGAACGGCTCGTGGCGGACCCGGTCGCCCTGCTCGGCGGCGGCGAGGAGGACCTCTCCCCGCAGGAGCGGGCCCGGCGTGAACGGAGCCGCGAGGGCGGCGCCGGCATCGTCTCCCACGCCACCGACGCCGCCGCTGATTTGGCATGTTTTGCCTTGTCAGGGCGGCTTTTCTGCGCTGCGACGGCGGACGGGGCGGTGCGCGAACTGCGGGTCCCCGGGCCGGTGACCGACCCTCGCCCCTCCCCCGACGGACGTCTCGTCGCCTATGCCGCGGGCGGCGCGCTCAGGGTCGTCGGAGCGGACGGCGAGGGGGACAGGGCCCTGGCGGAACCGGAGTCCGGGACGGTCGCGTACGGGCTCGCCGAGTTCGTCGCGGCGGAGGAGATGGGACGCGACCGGGGCTTCTGGTGGTCCCCGGGATCGGACCGGCTGCTGGTCGCCCGGTACGACGACGCGCCGGTCCGGCGGTGGTGGATCGCCGATCCCGCGAACCCCGGCAGCGAACCGCGGGCGCACGCGTACCCCGCGGCCGGAACCCCCAACGCGGACGTACAGCTGTTCGCCCTGGGTCTCGACGGCAGTCGCGCGGAGGTCGTCTGGGACCGCGAGGCGTTCCCGTACCTGGCGCGAGTGCACTGGTCAGCGGCCGGTTCGCCGCTGATCCTGGTGCAGAGCCGGGACCAGCGCACGCAGCTCACGCTCGCCGTCGACCCGGACACCGGGGCCACCCGCACGGTGCTCCGCGAGAAAGATCCAACATGGCTTGAATTGTTCGCCGCCACGCCCTGCTGGAGTCCCGGCGGGGAGCTGGTGCGGATCACCGACGAGAGCGGGGCGCGGGCCCTGGCGGTGGGCGACCGCACCCTCACCGACGCACGGCTGCACCTGCGGGCGGTGCTGGACGTCGGCGAGGACGACGTCCTGGTGTCCGCCTCCGCGGGCGAGGGGGCGCGCGAGGCGGAACTCGGCGAGGTGCACGTCCACCGGGTCACCGCCGACGGGGTCGAGCGGGTGTCGCGGGAGCCCGGCGTCCACACGGCGGTGCGCTCGGGCGGGGTGACGGTCCTGGTGTCCTCCGTGCTCGACCGGCCCGGGGCGGTGGCGCGGGTGCTGCGCGACGGGGAGGAGGTCGCGCGGATCGCCTCGCACGCCGCGGACCCCGGCCTGACCCCGAGGATCTCCCTGACCGAGGCGGGCGCCCGGCGCATTCCGTGCGCTGTGCTGTTGCCCGCGCACCACCGCGCCGGCGACCTCCTGCCCGTCCTGATGGACCCGTACGGCGGACCGCACGGGCAGCGCGTGTACGCCGCCCACAACGCCCACTTGACCTCGCAGTGGCTCGCCGACCAGGGGTTCGCGGTGATCGTCGCCGACGGGCGGGGAACGCCGGGGCGCTCGCCCGCCTGGGAGAAGGCCGTAGCGGGTGACCTGACGCTCGCCCTGGAGGACCAGATCGACGCCCTCCACGACCTCGCCGAGCGGTATCCGCTGGACCTCACGCGGGTCGCGATCCGGGGCTGGTCGTTCGGCGGGTACCTCGCCGCGCTGGCGGTGCTGCGGCGGCCGGACGTCTTCGCCGCGGGGGTCGCGGGGGCGCCGGTCAGCGACCTGCGGCTCTACGACACCCACTACACCGAGCGCTACCTCGGGGATCCGGCGGTCGACGGGGACGCCTACGCGGCGAGTTCGCTGGTGACGGACGAAGGGCTCTCCGGGGCGGCGGAGACCGTGCGGCCGTTGATGGTGATCCACGGGCTGGCGGACGACAACGTGGTGGTCGCGCACTCGCTGCGGTTGTCCTCCGCGTTGCTGGCGGCGGGGCGGCCGCACGAGGTCCTGCCGTTGTCGGGGGTGACGCACATGACGCCGCAGGAGCGGGTGGCGGAGAACCTGCTCCTGCTGCAGGTGGACTTCCTGCGGCGGTCCCTGGGCCTGACGCCGCCGAGGGGCGGTTCCGCGGTGGGGTGAGGCCGGGGCACGGCGCCCGGGGGCCCGGGCCGGGGTCTTGGGAGGCCCCGGCCCGGTTCACGGCACCCGCACGGCCGTACGGTACGGAGTCTTCCCCGTCCGTGTGGCGGGGGCGGGTCCGCGCAGTTGCCGTGCTGTTAAGGCTGGACGGCGGGGTCGTCGGGCGGCACGACCCGCTTCTCCTCCGCGAAGTGACAGGCCGACGGATGGGCGGCCGGGCCCCCCTCGCCGCGGAACGCCTCCGGGACGGCGAGCAGCGGGACCTCGTCCGCGCACCGCTGCCGCGCCTTCCAGCAGCGGGTGCGGAAGCGGCAGCCGGAGGGGATGTTCGTCGGCGAGGGCACGTCCCCGGTGAGGATGATCCGCTCCCGGCGGTCGCGGGCCTGCGGGTCGGGGACGGGGACGGCGGAGAGCAGGGCCTGCGTGTAGGGGTGCGTGGGGTGGTCGTAGATCTGGCCGTCGGTGCCGATCTCCATGATGCGGCCGAGGTACATCACCCCCACGCGGTCCGAGATGTGCCGCACGACGGACAGGTCGTGCGCGATGAAGACGTAGGCGAGGCCGAACTCGTCCTGGAGCCGCTCCAGCAGGTTGACCACCTGCGCCTGGACCGAGACGTCCAGCGCGGAGACCGGTTCGTCGGCGACGATGATCTCGGGGCGCAGCGCCAGGCCCCGCGCGATGCCGATGCGCTGGCGCTGCCCGCCGGAGAACTGGTGCGGGTAGCGGTTGATGTGCTCGGGGTTGAGGCCCACCACCTCCAGCAGCCCCTGCACGCGCCGCCGCCGGTCGCCCTTCGGTGCGACCTCGGGATGGATGTCGTAGGGCTCGCCGACGATGTCGCCGACCGTCATCCGGGGGTTGAGCGAGGTGTAGGGGTCCTGGAACACCATCTGGATGTTGCGGCGGACGGCCTTCAGCGCGCGCCCGGACAGCCGGGTGACGTCCTCGCCCTTGTAGCGGATCGCCCCCGCGGTGGGGCGTTCGAGGTTGACCAGCATCCGCGCCACCGTGGACTTGCCGCAGCCGGACTCCCCGACGATGCCGAGGGTCTCGCCGCGGCCGAGGGCGAAGTCGACGCCGTCGACCGCCTTCACCGCGCCGGTCTGCTTGCGGAAGAGGATGCCCCGGGTGAGCGGGTAGTGCTTGACGAGCCCCTCGACCTCGAGGATCGGCTCGGTCGTCGTCTCCGTGCCGGGCACGGGCGCCATGGTGGCCATCGGTTCTCCTGGCGGTCGGTTCGGCCGGCGGGGGCGGTCGGGCGGCGGATCCCCACCGGTGAGGCGGCGGGTGGAGGCGGGGACGGGAACGGGCGGGTGGCGGACTCCCACCGGCGAGGCGGCGGGCAGGCGCGGGGACTGGGACGGGCGACGAGGCGGGGCGCGGGCGGCGAGGCAGGGGCGGGCGGTCAGCGGGACCCGGTGCCCTCCAGGCAGTCGCGCCAGAAGTGGCAGGCGCTGCCCCGCCCCTCCCCCGTGGCGAGCCCTGCGGCGCCGCCGGGTTCCACCGCGTACAGCGGGGGCACGTCGGTGCGGCAGACGTCCTGGGCCATCGGGCAGCGCGGGTGGAAGGGACAGCCGGGCGGGACGGCGGTGAGGCTGGGCGGCAGGCCCTTGATCGCGTACAGCTCGCGGCCCTTGTGGTCCAGGCGCGGGATGGAGTCCAGCAGGCCCCGGGTGTACGGGTGGGCGGGCGCCTTGTAGAGGTCGTGCACCGGGGCCGTCTCGACGATCCGCCCGGCGTACATCACGGCGATCCTGTCGGCGACGTCGGCGACCACGCCGAGGTCGTGGGTGATCAGGATCAGGCCCATCCGGTACTCGCGCTGCAGCTCGGCGAGCAGGTCCATGACCTGCGCCTGGACCGTCACGTCCAGCGCGGTGGTGGGTTCGTCGGCGATGATCAGCGCCGGGCGCAGGGCCAGCGCCATGGCGATCATGATGCGCTGGCGCATGCCGCCGGAGAACTGGTGCGGGTAGTCGCGCACCCGCTGGGCGGCGGCCGGGATGCGGACCCGGTCCATCAGCTCGACCGCCCTGGCGCGGGCGTCCTTCTTCGACATGCCGCGGTGGACGACGAACATCTCGCCCAGCTGGTCCCCCACGGTGAGCACCGGGTTGAGGGAGGAGAGCGCGTCCTGGAAGATCATCGCCATCTCCGCGCCGCGGATGCCGCGCCGTTCCTCCTCCTTCAGGCGCAGCAGGTCGCGCCCCTGGAAGAGGATCTCGCCGCCGGTGATCCGGCCGGGCGGCACGTCGAGGATGCCCATGATCGCCTGGGCGGTGACGGACTTGCCGGAGCCGGACTCGCCGAGCACGGCGAGCGTCTCCCCTTCGGCGACCTCGTAGCTGACCCCGTTGACCGCCTTCGCGACGCCTTCCCGGGTGGTGAACTCCACGCGCAGGTCGCGGACCTCGAGCAGCATGGGCGGCTCACCTCAGCTTCGGGTCGAGGGCGTCGCGGACCGCGTCGCCGAGCATGATGAACGCCAGCACCGTGATCGCCAGCGCGCCGGCCGGCCAGAGCAGCATGTGCGGGGCGTTGCGGATGTACGGGGAGGCGGAGGAGATGTCGATGCCCCAGCTGACCGTGGGCGGTCTGAGGCCGACGCCCAGGAAGGACAGTGTGGCCTCCAGGGCGATGTAGGTGCCCAGCGCGATGGTGGCGACCACGATCACCGGGGCGACGGCGTTGGGCGCGATGTGCCGCAGCAGCATCCGGGGGCTGGACGCGCCGAGCGCGCGGGCGGCCTGCACGTAGTCGTGCTGCCGGGCGGTGATGACCGAGCCGCGGGCGATGCGGGAGATCTGCGGCCAGCCCAGCAGCACCATGAAGCCGATCACCGGCCAGACGGTGTTGCTGGTGACCACCGACAGCAGCACCAGGCCGCCCAGCACCACCGGGATGGCGAAGAAGACGTCGGTGAGCCGGGAGAGCAGGGCGTCCCAGATGCCGCTGAAGAACCCGGCCAGCCCGCCCAGGACGCTGCCGAGGAGGGCGACGCCGAGGGTGGCACAGACGCCGACGGTCACCGAGGTGCGGGCGCCGTACACGGTGCGGGTGTACACGTCGCAGCCCTGGGCGTTGAAGCCGAAGGGGTGGCCGGGCTGGGAGCCCTGCTGGGCCTTCGCCAGGTCGCAGTCGAGGGGGTCGCCCGAGGTCAGCAGGGTGGGCCAGACCGAGATGAGGACCAGGAAGAGGATCAGCAACGCGGAGACGACGAAGACCGGGTTGCGGCGCAGGTCGCGCCAGGCGTCCGACCACAGGGACCGGGGCCGGCCGGCCGGCTCGGCGCCGTCGTGCTCGGGGTCGCGCTCCAGCGTCCGGCCCTCGTCGGCCGCCAGGTCCATGGAGCCGCCGAAGCCCGTCCCGGCGACCGCCCCGTCCTCGGGGCCGGCGCCGTCGTCGGAGCGTCCGCCGTCCAGCTCGCCGGGGTCGGTGTTCGGCCGGGGCTCAGGCATAGCGGATCCTCGGGTCGAGAACGGCGTACAGGAGGTCGACGATCAGGTTCGCCGCGAGGAAGACCAGCACCAGCACCGTCACGAAGCCGACCACGGTCTGGGTGTTCTGCCGGAGGATGCCCTGGTAGAGCTGGTAGCCGACGCCGTGGATGTTGAAGATCCGCTCGGTGACGATGGCGCCGCCCATGAGCGCGCCGACGTCGGTGCCGATGAAGGTGACCACGGGGATCAGCGAGTTGCGCAGCAGGTGCCGGGAGACCACCCGGCGGCGCGGGAGCCCTTTGGCGACGGCCGTGCGGACGTAGTCGGAGCGGCGGTTCTCGGCGATGGAGGTCCGGGTCAGCCGGGTGACGTAGGCCAGCGACACCGAGGCCAGCACCAGGCCGGGGACGATCAGCTCGCCGAAGGTGGCGTCGGAGGAGACCGACGGGTTGATCCAGCCCCACTTCACGCCCAGCAGCAGCTGGAGCAGCAGGCCCGTGACGAAGGTGGGGACGGAGATCACGACCAGGGTGGCGACCAGCACGCCGGTGTCGACCGGGCGGCCGCGGCGCATCCCGGTGACCACGCCGAGGACGATGCCGATGACGATCTCGAAGACGATGGCCACCAGGGTCAGCCGGATGGTCACCGGGAAGGCGGTGGCCATCAGTTCGGTGACCTTCTGGCCGTTGAAGGCCGTGCCGAAGTCGCCGGTGAGCACGTTGCCCATGTAGGTGAGGTACTGCTTCCAGACGGGCTGGTCGAGGCCGAACTCCGCCTTGAGGCGGGCCGCCGTCGCCGGGTCGCAGGCGCGCTCGCCGCAGAGCCCGGCGATCGGGTCTCCCATGACGTTGACCATCAGGAAGATCAGCAGCGTCGCCCCCACGAACACGGGGATCATCTGGAGCAGACGCCGGATCACGTAGCGTCCCATGGTGCCTCCCGGCCTCGGGGTGGGGCCGAACCCACGGCGGGTTCCGGCTCAGCCGACCTTGATCCGGTCGTACACCGGGACGCTGAAGGGGTTCAGGGTGACGTCGGAGAGCCGCTCCGAGTAGCCGGCGGAGCCGTTCTGGTACCAGAGCGGGATGGCGGCCATCTCGTCGCGGACCACCTCCTCGGCCTTGACGAAGGTGTCCACGGCCTTGGTGGTGTCGGACTCGGCGTTGGCCTGGTCGACCAGGTCGTCGAACTCCTGGTTGGACCACTTGCCGTCGTTGGAGGAGGCGTTGGTGTAGTAGAGCGGCTGGAGGAAGTTCTGGATCAGCGGGTAGTCCATCTGCCAGCCGGCCCGGAAGGGGCCGGGCATCTTCTCGTCGCCGATCTGGTTGCGGTAGTCGGCGAAGGTGCCCACCGGGTTGGGGACGCAGGCCTTCCCCTGGCCCAGGGCGCGGTTGATGCTGTTGCAGACCGCCTCGACCCAGTCCCGGTGCGAGCCGGTGTCCGCGTTGAAGGTGATCTTGACCTGGCCGCCGGGCAGGCCGCCGCCCTCCTGGATGAGCTTCTTGGCGTCGCTCGGCCTGTACTCGCAGCCGTCCCCGCAGAGCCCCTCGCGGAAGCCGCCGTCCTCGCCGAGGACCGGGGAGGTCCAGTCGGTGGCCGGGGTGCGGGTCTTCTGGAAGATGGTCTCGGTGATCTGCTTGCGGTCGATCGCCATGGACAGCCCCTTGCGGACCTTCTCCATGCCCGGCTTGTTCCACGCCTTGTCGTAGAAGGGGAAGGCCAGCGTCTGCAGGATGCCGGCGGGGGTGTTGATGTACCGGTCGCCCAGGTCGTTCGGGGCGTTCTTCAGCTGGCTGGCCGGGATGTCGTCGACCAGGTCCAGGTTGCCGGACATCAGGTCGTTGTAGGCGGTGGCGTTGTCCGTGTAGACCTTGAGGTCCACCCCGCCGTTCTGCGCCTTGTCGGGGCCGTTGTAGCCGTCCCACTTCCGCAGCGACATCTGCGAGCCCTTGGCGTAGGAGTCGACCTGGTACGGGCCGTTGCCGACCGGCTTGGCGACCCAGGCGTCGTGGTCGTCGAAGAAGGCGCGCGGCAGCGGGGCGTAGGCGTTGTAGCCCAGGGTGTCCGGGAAGGTGGAGAACTTCTGGGACAGCTTGACGGTGAAGGTCCGGTCGTCGACGGTCTTCAGGCCGGAGAGGGTGTCGGCGCTCTGCGAGCCGCTCTCCGGGTGGGTCTTGTCGTAGCCGTCGATGTACTGGAAGAAGTAGGCGTTCTTCTGGTTGTTCTTCAGGCTGGCGCCGTAGTTCCACGCGTCCACGAACGAGCGGGCGGTGACCGGCTCGCCGTTGCTGAACTTCCAGCCGTCCTTGACCGTGATGCGGAAGTTCTGCGAGTCGGAGGTCTCGATCTTCTCGGCGAGCATGTCCTGGGCCGCGCCGGTCTTCGGGTCGTACTTCTTCAGGTTCCTGAAGATCATGTCGAGGACCTTGCCGCCCTGCACCTCGTTGGTGTTGGCCGGCTCCAGCGGGTTCTGCGGGTCGCCCCAGGACGAGCTGAGCACCGCGCCCTCGTCCCCGCCTCCGCCTCCGCCGCCACAGGCCGCGGCGAGCAGCACCACCGCGGTGGCGCCCGCGGCGGCGGCCGTGCGGGTCGCGGTGCGGGTCACGGTGCGGGGCGCGGTGCGCGCGCCCGTCACGACGCGCGGGCGCCTCGCGTCCGCCGCGCCCCCGTCTCGTCCTCGGCGCATGGCGTGCCTCCCTCTCCCTTGGCCGGGCCTGACCGGTCCCGTGTCGGGGTCCGGCCGGTCGGTGACCGGTCACCGACGGATCGCCGGCCGGTCGCCGACCGATCACCGACCGATCGCCGACCGATTCATCCGGTGAACGATGCATATCGCCGTTGACGTTCCGGTTCACCCGATGTCCACCCGTACGGGTGAGGAGGTCGCCCGGCCGGGCGAGGGAAGGACGAAGGGCCGGCAGGGGCGTGATGCCCCTGCCGGCCCTTCGTGGGCGGACCGGCCGGAAGGTCAGTCCTTGTCGCTCACGGCACTCTCGGCGCTCTCGGCGTGCTCGGCCTCCAGGGCCTGCAGCGCCGGGTCGAGGACGACGTCCTCGCCGCGCGCCTGCGTGGTCGGCTCCTCCGGGAAGTGGCAGGCCGTGAGGTGGCCGTCGCGGTTGCCGGAGATCTGGACCAGCGGCGGCTCCTCCGTCGCGCACTTGTCCTGCGCCTTCCAGCAACGGGTGCGGAAGCGGCAGCCGGACGGCGGGTTGACCGGGGAGGGCACGTCGCCGTAGAGGCGGATGCGCTCGCGCGGCTCGGCGTCCTCGATCTCGACCTCGGGAACGGCCGACAGCAGGGCGTGCGTGTACGGGTGGCGGGGACGGTTGTAGATGTCGTCCCGGTCGCCGACCTCGACGACCTTGCCCAGGTACATCACCGCGACGCGCTGCGAGAAGTGCCGCACGATCGCCAGGTCGTGCGCGATGAAGACGAACGCGATGCCGAGCTCGTCCTGCACCTTCTTCAGCAGGTTGACGACCTGCGCCTGGATCGACACGTCGAGCGCGGAGACCGGCTCGTCGGCGACGATCAGCTTCGGGTTGAGAGCGAGGGCTCGCGCCACGCCGATGCGCTGTCGCTGACCACCGGAGAACTCGTGCGGGAACCGGTTGTAGTGCTCGGGGTTGAGGCCGACGAGTTCCAGGAGTTCCTTGACGCGCTTCGTCCGGCCGCCCGCGGGCTCGATCCCGTTGACCTCCATCGGCGACTTGATGATCGTGCCGACCGTCTGGCGCGGGTTCAGCGACGAGTACGGGTCCTGGAAGATCATCTGGATCTCGGACCGGATCGGGCTCAACTGCCGGCGCGAGGCGTGGGTGATGTCCTGCCCGCGATAGGTGATGGTGCCCGCGGTGGGCTCCATCAGGCGGGTGATCAGGCGGCCGGTGGTCGACTTGCCGCAGCCGGACTCGCCGACCACGCCGAGGGCCTCGCCCTCGGCGACCGTCAGGTCCACGTTGTCCACGGCCTGGACCGCACCGACCTTCCGCTTGAACGGAAAGCCCCCGTAGATCGGGAAGTGCATGGTCAGGCCCTTGACCTCGAGCAACGTCCTACGCTCGGCGGCGGGGGTTGCCTCGGCGTGCTTCTGCTCGGGGGCGGTGAGGTTGTCGCTCATGTCTCGGTGCTCCCTAGCGCAGCCGGGGCTGGATCTTGTCGATGAAAATGGACTGCTTCTGGGCGGACGTCAGGTGGCAGGCGGTGTCCCGGCCTTCACCCAGCTCGGGCGTCACCGTCGTGCAGAGGTCCCCGGCCACCTGGTCCTTGAAGACGCAACGCGGACTGAAGCGGCAACCCGTCGGCGGGTTGAGCAGCGACGGCGGGGTGCCCGGGATCGGCTCGAGGGCGATGTCGACATCGCTGTCCAGCCGCGGCATCGAGCTGAGCAGACCCCAGGTGTAGGGGTGGCGGGGCGTGTGCAGGACCTCGCGGACGGTGCCTCGTTCCATGGCCCTGCCGCCGTACATCACCATGATGTCGTCCGCCATGTTGGCGATGACGCCCAGGTCGTGGGTGATGAAGATGATCGCGGAGCCGAACTCCTGCTGAAGGTCCTTCAGCAGGTCGAGAATCTGCGCCTGCACGGTCACGTCGAGCGCGGTGGTCGGCTCGTCCGCGATCAGCAGCTCCGGGTCGCACATCAGGGCCATGGCGATCATGGCGCGCTGGCGCATACCGCCGGAGAACTGGTGCGGGTAGTCGTCGAAGCGCAGCTTGGGCTGCGGGATGCCGACCTTCTCCAGCATCTGGACGGCGCGGTCCTTCGCCTCCTTCTTGGAGGCACCCCTGTGCTTCATGTAGGGCTCGGACAGCTGCCGGCCGACCGTGTAGTACGGCGACATCGCGGTCAGCGGGTCCTGGAAGATCATCGCCATCTTGTTGCCGCGGAGCTTCTGCAGCTCACGCTCGGAAGCGGTGAGGAGTTCCTGGCCGTCGAGGTTGATCGACCCCTCGATGGTGCTGGTATCCGGGTTGTGCAGGCCCAGGACCGTCAGGTTGGTGACGGACTTTCCGGAGCCCGACTCGCCCACGATGCCGAGCGTCTTGCCCCGCTCGACGTCGAAGGAGAGGCCGTCGACCGCCTTGACGATGCCGTCCTCCGTGGAGAAACGCACCCGCAGGTCGCGGACCGAGAGGAACGCGTCCGAGCCGGTCGTCCTCGGCACGTCCTCAGTCATGGTCTGAGAGGTCACTGTGGTTCGTTCTTCCTAGGAGAGCCGGATACGCGGGTCGACGTACGCGTACAGGATGTCGGTGACCATGTTGCAGATCAGGATGAAGAAAGCGGAGACCAGCATCACGCCCATGGTCAGCGGCAGGTCCTTGGTCGTGGCGCCGTCGACGGCGAGCCGGCCGAGGCCGTGCAGCGAGAAGGTCAGCTCGGTGACGACACCGCCGGAGAGCAGGCTGGAGATGTCGATGCCGATCACCGTCAGGATCGGGATCAGCGAGCCTCGCCACGCGTAACGGAAGAAGACGTACTTCTTGCTCATCCCCTTGGCCCGCGCGGTTCGCACGTGCTCCTCCTGGAGCTGCTGCACCAGCTCGGAGCGCGCCATACGCGTGTACTGGGCCGTGAAGATCGTCGACATCACCAGGATGGGGATCCACAGGCCGGCGAGCCACAGGAACGGATTCTCCAGGAAAGGGTAGTACTTCGGGTTCTCGAACCAGCCGGTGCTCCACACGAACAGCAGCAGGGCGAGCGGGCCGAGGAGGTAGATCTGGAAGGAGCTCAGCACCGTCGAGGCACCGGTGGCGAACTTGTCGACCGCGGTGCCCTTCTTGTACGCGGCGATCATTCCGGCCGCCAGACCGATGAACAGGAAGACGACCAGTCCGCCGACGGTCAGCGACAGGGTCAGCGGCATGCGGTCCACGACGGTGTCCCAGACCAGCTCGTTGCTGGAGTAGGAGACGCCCAGGCACGGGGCGCTGCAGTGCCCGGTCGGGAAGTCACGGCCCATCACGATGCCGGACATGAAGTCCCACCACTGCTGGAACAGCGGCAGATCAAGGCCCATGGCGTGCCGGATGGACTCGATTCTCGCAGGCGAGCAGTCCTTGCCGCAGGCAAGTGAGGCGTAATCGGAGGGTCCGGAAAGGAACAGGAAGAACGTCACCGTTCCGATCAGGAAAAGCGTGATCACGGCACCCATTGAGCGCCGGAGGATGAACTTGAACATGGCGGGGAGCTGCTCTCTGCGGAAACGGAGACGGGGGTCACGGAACCGCGGGGATGCGCTCCGCCTGGTGCGCATCCCCGCGGTCAGCCGAGGGGCGTCAGGACTTCAGGAAGAGGTCGTTGACGTTGATGTAGCTCGACTCGACGCTGTAGCGAGCGCCACCGATGTTCGAACCGAACAGCTGCAGCTGCTTCGTGTAATACAGCGGCGCACCGGGGTTGATCTCCTCGAGGAGGTACTCGTGCGCCTCCTGCCAGGTGGCGGCGGCCTCCTCGGGCTTCTGCCCGAGAGCCTTGTCGATCAGCTGCTGGACCTTCTCGTCACGGATGTGCGAGTAGTTCGGCGAACCGTCCTGGAGCTGCGACGGGTCGTAGACCGGGGTGACGACGGTGGACGGCGACGGCCAGTCCTGGCCCCAGCCGGTCATGTAGACGTCGTACGGGTTGTCGACCTTGCCGATCTGCTCGTAGAAGCTGGCGGCCTCGACCTCCTTGGCGACGACGTCGAGACCGAGCGAGGTCAGCGAGCTCTCGATGGTGGCCTTCTGCTTCTGGCCGAGCTCGTTGTTGCGGTACGCGTAGACGATCTTCTTGTCCTCGGCCGGAACGTCCTTCAGGAGCTCCTTGGCCTTGGCGACGTCGCCCTTGGGGTTCTTCAGACGGCCGTACGGGTCGTAGTCGGCCTTGTAGCCCGGCAGGGTCGGCGCGAAGTAGTTCGGCGCCGGGTCGCCGGCGTAGCTGCCGCCGTCGAGGGCGAGCACCGCCTCGGCGTTGATGCCGATGGTGATGGCGTCGCGGACCTTCTTGTTCTTGACGCGGTCAAGGTTGAAGTTCAGCTGCCACACGTAGGGCTGGTAGCCCTCGACCGTGCGGGAGCGCAGCTTCTTGTCCCGGACGACCTTGGGGATCTGCGGCGCGTCGACGGAGCCGGTGAACTGGATCGCGTTCTTGTCGTCACCCTGGTCGGCGATCAGACGCTGGGTCTGGGTCGGGCCGGTGATGCCGATCTCGAACTCCCAGGCGTCCGGGTACGCGTTGCGCACCGGGTCGCTCTCGGCCTTCCACTTGTCGTTGCGGACCAGCTTCAGCGACTTGCCCGGCTTGAACTCGGCGATCTTGTACGGGCCGGTGGCGACGGGCTTCTTGTCGTACTTCTCCTTGGTGTCGGTCTCTTCCGGCACCAGGGCGTAGCCCGGCATGGTCAGCATCTGCGGCACGTCGAGCTGCGGCTTCTCGAAGTGGAAGATGATCGTCTTGTCGTCCGGGGTCTCCAGGACGGAGTCCGGCAGGTGCTTCTTCTTGAAGCCGCCGTCCGGCAGGTCCTTGCGGTAGTCCGCGCCGCTCAGCCAGGTCTGCAGGTACGTCGGGCCGTCGAAGATGAACTCGGCGTACTGACGCTCGATGGTGTGGCGGACGTCGGCGGAGTTGATCGGGTTGCCGTTCTCGTCCTCAAGGCCTTCCTTGAGGGTGTACGTCCAGGTCTTGCCGTCGTCGGACGACTTGCCGGAGTCGGTGGCGAGGTCACCGACCACGGTGAGGTTGCCGTCGGCGTCCTCCTGGAAGTTCGTCAGCCCCCGGTGGACGAGGTTGGCCCACAGACCGGCGTCGGAGACGTAGATCTGACCCGGGTCCATGTGGGTCAGGTCGGTCTCGGAGTAGGCCTTGATGGTGCCGCCGGCCTTGGCGCCCTTGACCGGGGCGGCCGGACCGTTGGAAGCAGCGGCGTCCGCGTACTGAACCGGCTTCTGCTGCTTCTTGGCCTCGTCCTGCGTCTTCGCCTTGGACTCGCCCTTGCTCCCGCCGTCGTTGGAGGAGCAGCCGGTCAGTGCCAGCGAACCGGCAGCCAGGGCCACCACTATGGCGCGTGTGGTGCGCTTGTTGAAGGTTCTCATGACGAGTGGATACCTACCTGTCGATTGTTTCCTGAGTACTGCCGAGACACAGGCCCGATGAAGCCGGGCCGGGGGCGACAGTCACCCCCCACCAAGGACGGTCACCGTCCGGACTTGGGGTCGAAGGCGTCCCGTACGGAGTCTCCGAGAAGGTTGAAGGCCAGAACGAAGATCACCAGTGCGAGACCGGGGAAGAAGATGTAGGACGGGACCATCTGCGTGTAGTCGGCACCGTTGGCGAAGAGACGGCCCCAGTCAGGGGTCGGCTCGACGAAGCCGACGCCGGCGAAGGAGAGGAACGCGATGGTCAGGATGGTGCTGGGCAGCGTGTAGGTGAACTGGACGATGATCGGGGAGACCACGTTGGGCAGGATCTCCTTGAAGACGATCCGCCAGTTGGAGGCCCCGGAGACCTTGGCGGCCTCCACGAACTCCCGCTCGCGCAGCATCATCACGACCGACCGCACCAGGCGGGACATGCCCATCCATCCCAGGATCCACAGCACGATCAGCATGGCGAGGGCCCGGAAGTAGGTCGGGGTCTCCTCCTGCGGATCGACGAAGAGCGCCGTGATGACCGGCATGAAGGCGATGAAGAACAGCTGGCTCGGGAACGCGAGGAAGAAGTCCGTGACCCGTCCGACGAAGAAGTCGGTCTTGCCGCCCAGGAAGCCCGCGACGAGACCGATGACCACGCCCGTCACCATGCACAGCACGGTGACCAGCAGCGCCATCAGCAGCGAGGTGCGGATGCCGTAGATCAGGAGGGCGAACATGTCACGGCCCAATTCGGGTTCCACGCCGAACCAGTGGTCTCCCGAGACTCCGCCGAACGTTCCGAGCGGCAGACCGAACTCGTCGATCACCGGCTTGTCGCTGTACGCCGGGTCCTGGCCGTACATGGTGTACGGGTCGGTGCCGCTCAGCATGGTGAGCAGCGGGGCCGCGAGGCCGATGACGAAATACGCGAGGACGATCCACGCGCAGATCACGCCGACGCGATCGCGCTTGAAGCGCATCCACATCAACTGACCGGGGGACCGGCCCTCCAGCGTCGGTTCGGCCGCTTCGGGCTTCGCCTCGCCCTCGGCGGCGACCTTCGTCGCGCTGTCCTCGATCTCGATCGGACTTGTCACTGTTCGCCCATCTCGCGTCTGGGTTTGCCGCGTTCGGCATCCGGTACGGGTGTACCTGGTGCCGGCCCGTCGGCCGGATCATGAAGTGTCAGAGAACCCGGATTGATGGCGGGCCACCACGTACCTACGCGCGTAGCGCTGTTCGCGGGGACCACCGGGAGTGGGTTCAGAGCCAGTCGTCGAGCCCGCAGGCCTGGACGCGGCCGGCGGACGACCGGGCCCACAGGCTGCTTGTCACACCACCCATGGGACTCCTCCTCATGACTCCACGTGTTCACCAACAGGGGAGGGAGCACGCCACTGCCACGTCACCACCGGTGACGGCGGCAGATGGACGAACACCCCCCATGGCGTCGATGGTTCGTACCGCGTTCCGCAGAGGCAGCGGACTGTTCACCGAAGCGCCATGCCGCTAACTATCTGCCATGACCCCGGACCGGGACCACTGTCTATTGGTCTCGGTTCAATCACATCTCGCGCCCAAATTCCCAGACTCCAGACATTCCGACGACCACGAGAAGCCCACGAAACGGACGTGTTACATGGCTACCGGTCGAAGCGCGCCGAATACCGGACATCGCGCAAGTCAAAGTGGTTGCGTCCGGAGGCGCCCCGGAAACCCCGGAAGCCCGGGCGCCCCTGTGGGGCGCCCGGGCTTCCGGGAACGGGCCGTGCGCGGCCGCGTGGCGGCCGGCGAGGCGGCTCAGTTGTGCTTGGCGCGGGAGGCCGTGCGGGCGCGGTCGCGCTGGTCGAGGACCGTCTTGCGGATGCGGACGGCCTCCGGGGTCACCTCGACGCACTCGTCGTCGCGGCAGAACTCCAGGGACTGCTCCAGCGACAGCTTGCGCGGCGGCACGATCGCCTCGAACGAGTCGGCCGAGGACGACCGCATGTTCGTGAGCTTCTTCTCCTTGGTGATGTTGACGTCCATGTCGTCGGAGCGGGAGTTCTCGCCGACGATCATGCCCTCGTACACCTCGGTGCCCGGCTCCACGAAGAGCACGCCGCGCTCCTGGAGGTTGGTCATCGCGAAGGCGGTGACGGCTCCGGAGCGGTCGGCGACCAGCGAACCGTTGTTGCGGGTCGTCAGGGTGCCGAACCAGGGCTCGTGGCCCTCGTGGATGGAGTGGGCGATGCCGGTGCCGCGGGTCTGGGTCAGGAACTCCGTGCGGAAGCCGATCAGGCCGCGGGACGGCACCACGAACTCCAGGCGCACCCAGCCGGAGCCGTGGTTGGACATGTTGTCCATCCGGCCCTTGCGGACGCCCATGAGCTGCGTGACGGCGCCCATGTGCTCCTCGGGCACGTCGACGGTCAGGCGCTCGACGGGCTCGTGGACCTTGCCGTCGATCTCCTTGGTGACCACCTGCGGCTTGCCGACGGTCAGCTCGTAGCCCTCGCGGCGCATCTGCTCGACCAGGATGGCCAGCGCCAGCTCGCCGCGGCCCTGCACCTCCCAGGCGTCGGGGCGCTCGGTGTCCAGGACGCGGAGCGAGACGTTGCCGATGAGCTCGCGCTCCAGGCGGTCCTTGACCTGGCGGGCGGTGACCTTGCGGTCCTTGACGGCCGCCTTGTTGTCGGCGCCCTTGCCGGTGGCGCCGCGGCCGACCAGCGGGGAGGTGTTGGTGCCGATGACCATGGAGATGGCCGGCTCGTCCACCTGGATCAGCGGCAGGGCGACCGGGTTCTCCGGGTCGGCCAGCGTCTCGCCGATGGTGATGTCGGGGATGCCCGCGACGGCGCAGATGTCGCCGGGGCCGGCCACCTCGGCCGGCTTGCGGGTGAGCGCCTCGGTCATCATCAGCTCGCTGATGCGGACGTTCGCCACCGAGCCGTCGCGCTTCATCCAGGCCACGGTCTGGCCCTTGCGCAGCTCGCCGTTCATCACGCGCAGCAGCGCGATGCGGCCGAGGAAGTTGTCGGCGTCCAGGTTGGTGACGTGCGCCTGGAGCGGGGCCTCCTCGTCGTACGTCGGCGCCGGGATGTGCTCCAGGATGGTGGAGAAGAACGGCTCCAGGTTGGTGCTGTCCTCGGGGACCGTGCCGTCGGCCGGCTTGGTCAGCGAGGCGACGCCGTCACGGCCGCAGGCGTAGACGATCGGGAACTCGATCTGGTCCTCGTCGGCGTCCAGGTCGAGGAACAGGTCGTAGGTCTCGTTGACGACCTCGTCGATCCGCGCGTCGGGGCGGTCCGTCTTGTTGATGCACAGGATGACGGGCTTGCGGGCCATCAGCGCCTTGCGCAGCACGAAGCGGGTCTGCGGCAGCGGGCCCTCGGAGGCGTCCACCAGCAGGACGACGCCGTCCACCATCGACAGACCGCGCTCGACCTCGCCGCCGAAGTCGGCGTGGCCGGGGGTGTCGATGATGTTGATGGTGATGGGCTCCCCGCCGTCCTTGGGGTGGTACTTCACCGCCGTGTTCTTGGCGAGGATCGTGATGCCCTTCTCACGCTCCAGGTCGTTCGAGTCCATGACGCGGTCGTCGACGGACTCCAGCTGGTGGGCGGCGAAGGCGCCGGCCTGCTTGAGCATGGCATCGACGATGGTCGTCTTGCCGTGGTCGACGTGGGCGACGATGGCGACGTTACGGATGTCGTGGCGCGTGGCCATATTGCGACTATCTCCCGGAGTGTGAGGTGGCCAAACGCGCGCCTCGGTGGGTGGCGCGGGGCCTTCTGCCGGGCTGTTGCACGCCACGGCCTTACCCCATCGTACGGGGGTACGGCGGCTTTTCCCGCCCCAGGGAGAGTCTGCCCAGCTCATCGCCCTTTTGTGCCGCCTCCGCTCCGCCCTCCACCGGCTCCCGCGGCAGCCACCGCCCGCGCGGCACCCGGGGCGGCCGGCCTCCCGCGCCCTGAGCGGCCCCGCTCCCGAGGGGGCGGGGCCGCTCAGGGCGGAGGATCACTTCTTCAGGAAGCCCATGTCCTCGTAGACGGGGGTGCCGAATCCGAACGCCCCGGCGTTGGCGACGGTGCGCCGGACGGCCACCAGCTGCGGCCGCTGGTACAGCGGGACCGACCCGGCCGCCGTCCAGATCCGCTCGTCGGCCCGCCGCATCAGCTCGCGCCCCTCCTCCTCGTCCAGCTCGGAGACGGCCCGGTCGAAGAGCTGGTCCACCTCGTCCGTGCCGACCCGGGTGTAGTTCTGCTCGACCACCAGCGACCCGTCGGCCGCCGGGACCGGCTTGGCGAAGATCGGCCGGGCGTCGGTGGCCGGGTAGGCGGAGACCGGCCAGGAGTACAGCGCCAGGTCGTACTGGCCGTTGGCGACGTGGTCCTTGAAGTAGCCCTCGTCCGGCACCCGGGTGATCTCGACGCGGATGCCGACCTGCCGCAGCATCCGCTGGACGCGGTCGCCGACCGCCCGCAGCGACTCCGAGCCCGGGCCGGAGGGCAGCACGAACCGCAGCGAGAGCGGGCGGCCGTCCTTGGCGAGCTGCGCCGTCTCCGCCCCGGCGGGCGCCGCGGTGCCCCGCGGGGCGTAGGCGCCGGGCATTCCGCCGCCCTGCTGCTCGCGGGCGTCGCGGGCGGGCTTGCCGTCCTCCCCGACCACGTAGGTCGCGTCGCCGTCGTCCTCCTCCGCGACCGACGCGGACTCCGAGGACTCGGGGGTCTGCGAGGACTCCGAGGAGGCCGGGGACGCCGAGGAAGCGGCGGCGGACGCGCTCGGGGTGGGGGCCCCGGCGGTGGGGGAACCGGTGGAGTCGCCGGTGCCTGCTGGCGGGGAGCCGGCCGGGGACGGCGAGGTCGCGGACTTCCCGCCGGGCCCGTTGCCGCCCGCGCCCGCCACGCCGGCGGCCGGCTCCCTGACCGGACCGCCCGCCTTCCAGCCGGCCTCGGCCAGCAGCGACAGCGCCTTCTCGGTGTCGTGGTCCCCGAGCGCCCCGCTGCCGTCGGCGTAGTACGACTGCCCGGCGAGCGCGACGTGGCTGCCGACCGGCTCGGTGGGCAGGCCCAGCGGACCCAGCACCGTCCTGGCCAGCTCCTCGCGGTCCAGCGCCCTGGCCACCGCGCGGCGGACCCGCTCGTCGGCGAGCGGACCCTGGGAGCCGTTGAGGGCGAGCTGGGTGTAGGCGGGCTCCAGGGACTTGCGCACGGTGTAGCGGCCCAGCCCCTGCTGCTCGGCGGCGAACCTCTTCTCCGCCTCGGCCCGCTTCGCGCGCGCCGCCCCCTCGGCCGCGGCGGCCTTCGCGTCGGAGCCGTGCAGGGCGGCCCAGGAGAGGGTGGCCGCGGCGGCGGCCACCGTGCCGGCGGCGCCCGCTCCGGGCGCCCCGGTCAGCAGCGCGGGCGTCGCCGCCTTCGCGGCGCCGGGGCCACCCAGCGCCCGCGCGGATCCGCCGGGCGCGGGGGTGCCCTTGGGACCGGGGGCCGCGGAGCCGATCCGGCGGGCCTGGGGGCCGTCCACCTCGGCGAGGTCCAGCCTGCCCGCGGCCAGCTCGGCGGTCCGCTTCCCGCGCGGCACCGCGCGCAGCTCGATCCGGTCCAGCTTGGCGGGCTCGCCCCACCACCGCTCGTTCCGCTCCAGGGTGACGTCGCCCGCCTTGCGGTCGACCTCCTTGACCGTGAACGGGCCGGCGGTCACCCGCAGGGCCTTGCGGGCCCCGTTGTTGAAGGCCTCCGCGGTGCCCATGACGTCCTTGGGGTACAGCGGGGAGAACAGCGAACGCCAGTCGGCGTAGCGGCGGGCGAAGGTGACCTTGACCTCCTGGTCGTTCGTGCCGCGCTGGACCCGTTCGATCCGGTCGTAGCCCGCGTTGTGGGCGGTCCAGAAGGCGCTGTTGCGCCCGGACAGCGCGTGCCACTGGGCGGCGAAGTCCGCGGCGCCGATCTTCCTGCCGTCGCTCCACACCGCCGCCCGGTCGAGCTTGTAGAGCACCACCTGCTTGGGCTCGGTCCCCACCACCTCCGCCGACTCGAGGAACTCGGCGGCGCGCTGCGGGCGGCCCCGGGAGTCCAGCCGGAACATGGCGGGGAGCACGGCCTGGGCGACGCGGGTGGTGGTGGCGTCGGCGTCGGACTGGAAGGTGTTCAGGGTCTGCGGGACGGAGTCGACGGCCCAGCGCAGGGTGCCGCCGTCCTTGATCCGCTCGCGGGTGGCGGGCGCGATGTCCGGGCCTGCCAGCGGCTCGCTCGCCTGCTCCCCGGAGCCGCAGCCGGACAGCGCGGTCACCGCGAGCAGGCCCGCGGTGAGAAAGACGACCGAGCGCATGACGGCGCGCGGTCCGACACGGTGGTGGTACGTCACTGCTGCCTCCGGGGCGAGCCGCTCCTCGTAACGTCCGGGCAACGCGGCCTGCGGTCGATTTTCCCGATTAACCGATGAGATTTATGGCTCACTGAAGGCGAACTCACGCACTCCTGTCCCACGACACGGCGACAGTTCGCCCCGGATCCCACCCGTTGGGAGCAACGTGCGGCCGAACGGGAAGGGGTCCGGGGCCGTTCCGGGCGCGAGGGTGCGGTGACGTGGATCGGATCGCCTCCGATCACCGCGCGTCCACTCATGGCCTGCCCTTGACCTGATTCAGACGCATACCGGTCGCCAACGGACGCACCCGGCCATACGCTCCCCCCTGTGATGCCCACCCCGTCACCATCGACCCGCACCCGGCCCCACCGGCACACCCCTCTGCCGGCCAGGGCCGCCGCCCTCCTCCTTCTCCTGACCGCCCCGGCCTGGAGCCCGCCCGCGGCCGCGGCGACCGCCCCGGTGGCGGTCGCCGCGGCCGACGGGCGCGTCGAGCCCGCCGACGACCGGGCCCGGCGATCCGCCGGGATACCGGCCGAGGCGCGGGCCGCCGCCTCGGTGGCCGACGTGGCGCTGCCCGTCGTGATCGGCGGCGCGGTCGGCGTGCTGGCCGGGTACGGCTACGTCCGCCGCACCCGGCGGTCCCGGACCCGGACCCTGCGCACCGGAGCGGAGTCCGCCGCGGCGCCGGCCGCCTCGGCGCCGCCCGAGCCCGCCGTGCAGGGCGGCGGCGCGCTGACCCGGCTGCGGGCCCGGACCGGGCGCGGCGACGTGCCGGTCCTCGAGCTCGAGGCGCGGGCCGGTGCCGCGCTGGTCGCGGCCGACGACTGCGTGCACACCAGCCGCGAGGAGCTGGGGTTCGCCGAGGCGAGGTTCGGGGCGGCCGCCGTCCAGGGCTTCGCCCGCGCGGTCCGCGGCGCCGAGACCGAGGTCGCCGCGGTGTTCGCCCTGCTCCACGACGCCGGTGAGCCGCCCGCCGAGGGCACGCCGCCCGGCCCCGGGCGAATCGCCGTGCTGCACGACGTGCTGGACCGGTGCCGGGCGGTGGGGCGGCGGCTGGACGCGGAGGCCGAGGAGTTCGACCGGCTGCGCGCCCTGGAGGACGGGACCGGCGTCCCCGAGGCGCTGACCGTGGCGGAGCAGCGGTTCCGGGCGCTGACCGGGCGGGTCGGCGCGAGCGAGGCCAACCTGGCGGCGATCGGGGCGCGCTACGCGCCGTCCGCGGTGATGACGGTGTCGGGCCAGGTCGAGCTGGCCAAGGAGCGGCTGGTCTTCGCAACCAGCCGGCTCAACCGCTCGCGGCAGACGGGCGACCTGGGCGACCCGGTCGCCGCGGCGCTGCACCTGCGCGCCGCCGAGGGGGCGATCTCGCAGGTCGCCGCGCTGGTGAACGGCGTGGACCGGCTGTCCGCGGAGCTCGCCGAGGCCGACGAGGCGATCCCGCAGGCCTTCGAGGCGGCGTTCGCCCGGGTGGGCAAGGAGCCGCTGGCGGCGCTGCGGGCGGAGGTGGACAAGGGGGCGTGCGACCCGCTGGACGTGCTGCGGCGGGTGGTGCGGACGGCGACGACGGCGGTGCCGCTGCCGGAGGCGGAGCCGCCCGGGGAGGACGACGCGCTGTTCCCGGCGGCGGTGCTGGTGGCGCGCTGCTCGGCGGCGGCGGCCGAGGACTACGTGGGGGCGCACCGGGGCGCTGTGGGGGTGCGGGCCCGGGTGCGGCTGGCCGAGGCGCACCGGTTGCTGGGCCGCGCGGTGCAGGAGCGGGCGCCGGAGGACGCGCGGGACGCGGACGGGCTGGCGCGGCAGGCGCGGAGGCTGGCGGAGGAGGACGTGCGGGCATACCGGGACGCGTACGGGCCGCGGGGCGGTGGCGTGGGAGGTGCGGTGCTCGGGGGCGTGCTCCTCGGGGGCGGCGCGGACGGAGGCCCTCCCGGCTCCTTCGGCGGCCCCGCCACCCGCGGCCGCCGCGGCTCCACCACCGCCCCGCGCGAGACCGACCCGGGCGGCATCACCCCCTGACCCCCGCGGCCCCGGGCCGGGAGCGGCCGTCCGCCGAAGGGCGGGCGGCGCCCGCAGGGCGCGGAGGTCCCGGGGGCGGGGGGCCGGTGGGCCAAGGGGGGCCGGGGGGCCGGACCCGTCAGAAGAGGTCGAGGAAGGCCTCGGTGGGGTCGGGGGCGGGGGCGCCGGCCTTGGGGAGGGCGAGCTCGAACCAGACGGTCTTGCCGCGGTGGGTCCGCCGCGATCCCCACGCCGCGGAGAGCAGCTGCACCAGCTGCAACCCGCGTCCCCCCTCGTCCGTGTCCCGCGCCCGCCGCCGCCGCGGCTGCACCAGCCCCGCGTCCCACACCTCGCACACCAGCGTCCGGTCCAGCAGCAGCCGCAGCCGTATGTCGCCCTCGCCGTACCGCAGCGCGTTGGTGACCAGCTCGCTGACCAGCAGTTCCGCCGTGTCGTCCAGCGCGTCCAGTCCCCACGAGGCGAGCTGCTCACGGGTGTGGTCGCGCGCCCGGCCCACGCTGCGCGCCTCCGCGGGGAAGGTCCAGTCCCCCACCGCCTCGCGCGGCAGTCCGCGGATCCGGGCCAGCAGCAGCGCGATGTCGTCCTCGCCGTGGTGGGTGTCCAGTGCGCCCAGGACCTGGTCGCAGACCTCCTCCAGCGGCCGCGTGGGGTCGGTGATCGCGGCGACGAACGCGTCGAGCCCGTCGTCCAGCGGCTGGTGGCGGGACTCGACCAGGCCGTCGGTGTAGAGGGCCAGCAGCGCCCCGTCGGGGAGCTCGACCTCGACCTCCTCGAAGGGTTCGCCCCCGACGCCCAGCGGCATCCCGGGCGGCACCTCGAGCATGCGCCCGGGCCGCCCGCCCGGTTCCACGACCACCGGCGGCAGGTGCCCGGCGTTGGCGAAGACGCAGCGCCGGGTGACCGAGTCGTACACGGCGTAGACGCAGGTCGCGAGGTACACCTCGGCCGGGTCGGCGCCGTCCGGCCGCCGTGCCGTGCGGCCGCTCTTCTGCGCGGGCAGTCCGGGCGAGCCGAGGCCGCGGGCGATCTCGTCGAGCGCGCCCAGCACCTCGGCGGGGCTGAGGTCGAGCAGCGCCAGGGTGCGGACGGCGGTGCGCAGCTCGCCCATGGCGACGGCGGCCCGCAGACCGCGGCCCATCACGTCGCCGACCACCAGGGCGGTGCGGTGACCGGGCAGCTCGATCACGTCGAACCAGTCGCCGCCCACCTCGGCGGTGGAGCTGCCGGGAAGGTAGCGGCAGGCGATGTCCAGGCCGGCCGCCTCGGGGTCGCCGGGCGGCAGCAGGGAGCGCTGCATGATGAGCGCCCGCTGGTGCTCGCGCCGGTAGAGGCGCGCGTTGTCGATGCAGACGGCGGCCCGCGAGGCCAGCTGCGCGGCCAGCGCCCGGTCCCGCTCGCCGAAGGGCTCGCTGCCGGTGACCCGGGCGAACTTCACCAGGCCGACCACGGTGTCGTGGGCGACCATCGGCACCGCCAGCGTGGAGAGGGTCCTGCGGTGGCCCCCGGTGGGCGGCACCAGCCGCGGCTCGGCGGTGCGCAGCGCGTCCGCGCACGGCGAGTTGAACGGGTAGTGGTGCACCGTGCCGACCTCGTGGGGCGCGTCGTCGGCGGGGAAGGCCAGGTCGGCGACGGCGCTGGAGAAGCCGACCCGGCGCAGCGCGGCGCTGCCGTCGGCGAGGCCGGGGGCGGCCTCGTCGCCCACCAGCAGCGCCTCGTAGAGGTCGACGGTGGCCAGGTCGCAGAAGTGCGGGACGACGACGTCCAGCAGCTCGCGCGCGGTGGTCTGCAGGTCGAGGCTGTTGCCGATGCGGGCGCCGGCCTCGTTGAGCAGCTGGA
This sequence comes from Streptomyces fragilis, assembly GCF_003112515.1. Classification (GTDB taxonomy): domain Bacteria; phylum Actinomycetota; class Actinomycetes; order Streptomycetales; family Streptomycetaceae; genus Streptomyces; species Streptomyces fragilis. The sequence continues at coordinate 592,642 of NZ_BEVZ01000004.1, forward strand.
GGTTGCGGCGGGCCGCCGCGGCCTCGCGGGCGGCCTCCTTGCGGGCGGTGACGTCGATGCCGAGCCAGGCCACGCCGATCGGGCGGCCGCTGCCGGCGTGCACGCGGTAGAGGTTGATCGACCAGTCGCGGGTCCGGGCGCCGTCGCCGACGCTGCCGGTGACGTGCATGTCGGTGACGGAGTGGCCGGTCTCCAGGACCTGCCGCAGCGCGGTGGCGACGCGTTCGGCCTCCGGGGGCGCCAGGTAGTCGTGGACGCCTCGGCCGAGGTGGTCGTCGGGGCGGCCGCCGAAGACGGAGGCGAAGCGCTGGTTGGCGCGCTGGATCCGCAGGTCGGCGTCGATCAGCAGGAAGCCGAACGGGGACTGGCCGAATATCGCCTGCGAGGCGGCCAGGTCCGCCTCGAGTCCCTGGAGGGTGCGGACGTCGATCACCAGACAGAGCGCGGCGCGCTCCCCCTCGGCGTTGCGGGTCGGCATCACGTGGATCTCGGCCAGGGCCTCGGTCGCGCCGCCGCCGGCGCCGCGTCCGGCGCGGTCGGCGGTGCCGTCGCGGCCCGCGGTGCCGTCGCCGCCCTCGGCGGGGCGGAGGTAGGGGACGACGCCGGTCCACTCACGGCCGTCGAGTATCTCGGCCATCTTTCGGCGGACGCCGCCGCGCAGCTCGGGCCGCACGAAGGTCTCCACCGGGTCGCGCCCGACGGCGAGCCGGGCCGGTACGCCCAGCAGGCTCTCGGCGCGTGCGCTCCACTGGTCGACCAGCCCGTCCGGGCCGAGTGAGAACGTGGCGATGCCCAGCGCGTCGCTCAGAGATCCGGGCGGCCCGCTCTGCCACACCCCGTCGACCTCGGGGGCCTCTTCTCCCGGGCCCCTCGGTGGTATCCCGCCCACGCGAACCGTCCCCTCCAGCACACCCACCCGGGCCGGTCACCTCGGGCGGCTGCCCGCAGTATCCAGCACCGCGCCGCCGTGCGACACCGTCCTTCACTCCCCCGGTCTCCTAACCACCCATATCCCGCCCGAACCGCCAGTACGTCGGGTGACCTGAGAGATCTCGAGCCGCGACCGGTGCGGGACCCTCACCCGGGCACCGCCAGCTCGAACCACACCGTCTTCCCCCGCAGTCCGGGGTGTACACCCCATGCCCTCGCCAGGGAGGTGAGCAGCAGCAGTCCGCGCCCGCTCTCGTCCTCCGGGCGCACCTCCTCGCGCGGCCGCGGCGGGAGGGGATCCTCGTCGCGGACCTCGATCCGCACGGTCCCCGGGCCGCCCTCGACTTCCGGGCCGCCCTCGGCATCCGGAGCGAAGATCCGCAGGTCGATGGGGCCGCCCGGCCCGTGCCGGACGGAGTTGGTGATCAGCTCGGTCACGAGCAGCGCCGCGGTGTCCCGCACGCCGTCGAGCCCCCACGCCTCCAGCCGCCCGACGACCGCCGACCGGGCGGCCGGCACCGCGCGGGGCGACGACGGGAAGGTCCACTCGGCGCGGGGCGTCTTCCGTACGTCGAGCACCTCGACCACCTCTCCCCGGAAGGCCCCGGCCGCCCGCCGGACGATGGATGACATAAGGGCCCATACCCGGGCACAAGGGTGCTTACCATCACGGCCGAAGAGATGTTCGAGAAATGTTCAGCGGACAGGGGGACGGTGTTCCAGGGCCCGGCGCACCGCCGGCACGTCCTGGTCCAGCCAGTCGACGTCCCAGATCTCCTCCGGGGACAGCCAGCGCAGCTCGTCATGGTCCTGCAGCGGCGCGGGCGCCGGGGAGCCCGGTTCCAGCAGGGCCGTCCAGACCCGCAGGACATAGGGCTCGCGCAGCGGCCACTCGCCGGGCACCCGCCCGACGGTCCGCGCGTCGACGCCCAGTTCCTCGCGCAGTTCGCGCACCAGCGCCTGTTCGGGCGTCTCGCCCTTCTCGACCTTGCCGCCGGGCAGCTCCCAGCGGCCCGCCAGCTCGGGCGGCGCGCTGCGGCGCGCGGCCAGCAGCCTGCCCTCGTCGAAGAGGGCCGCCCCGACCACGGTGACACCAACCGTCATGCGCCGGAGCATAAGGGACGCGGGTCAGGCCGCGTCGGACGGGCCGGGGAAGCCGGCCGGACCCGTGGACCCGCCGATCCGCTCGACCCAGTACAGCTGCTTGTGCCCGCGCGAGTCGAGGTTGTCGGCGATCTTCTGTGCCTCCGCGCGCGTGGCGTACTGGCCCACCCGGTAGCGGTTGCCGTTGTCGTCCTGGCGGATGACCTGCCAGGGAAGGGTGATCGTGCCGTCGCTCATCGCGCCTCCCCGCTCGCCGGTCTCGCCGATGAAACCGCTGTACGCATATGCCCGAGCGTACGCCCAACCTTCACGCAGCGAACACGACTTCGGCCAAAGAGGCAGGCAACCGGCCATAACGAGGGGGCGCACGCCCCCCTCCGGCGTGCGCCTGACCTTCACGCTCCCGTGCCGCGGAACGACCCACAGGCCATCAGATCGTCCGGAATCCGACGCCCGCGACAGGCCGCCCACCGCGGCCGGTAAGGGAGTTACCGCACCGGAAGGTGGTAGGAGACCCGGTACCGGTCGGCCGGAATCACCACGTCCGCGGTCTCCACCGGCCGCCCCGAGGCGAAGAACGTCCGGCGGATCACCAGCACCACGTGGCCGGGCACGCCGCCCAGCGCCAGCAGTTCCTCGGCCAGTCCGGGGCGGGCCGACACCTCCTCGGTGACGTTGTCGACCACCACGTCGATCCCGGCCATCCGCTCGACCACGCCCATCCCGCCGAGCGGCCCCTCCTCCGGCAGCATCACGGGGGTCCGCCCGGTGACCTCCAGGGGCTCCCAGGAGGTGGAGAGCATCATCGGCTCCCCGTTCTCGCGAAACACGTAGCGGGTGCGCATCACCCGGTCGCCGGGGGCGATGCGCAGCCGCTCGGCGATCTCCGGCTCCGCCTCGGCCTGCTCGCTGCGGGAGTCCCAGGTGCCGCGGGACCTCTCGTCGGCCTGCTCCTGGCGGAACGGGTTGGCGCCGCCCGCCGGGCGGTAACCGGAGCGGGCGACCGGGCGCGGCACGGGGCGCTCACGCACGTAGGTACCGGAGCCCGAACGGCCCTCGACCAGCCCTTCGGCCATCAGCACCTTGCGGGCCTCCAGGGCGACCGTGTCGGAGACCCCGTACTCCTCGCGGATCCGGGCCTGCGAGGGGAGGCGGGTGTGCGGCGCGAGCGAACCGTCGACGATCTTCTTCCGGAGATCACCCGCGACGCGCAGGTACGCCGGCTGCTCACCGAATGTCACTGGCCGCTCCGCTTCGCTCGGGCTGTACAGGCAGCCACAGACTGGCAACCGTGGGTAGCTGCACGCAAGCAAGGGCCAGTGTTTCACCCGAAGTGATGAACCACGGTTGACCAGGCTCTGGAGGGGCAAATCCTGCCCAGCGCGGGACCCGTTCAGTCCGCCGTCCGCGGTGTGCCCCGGCGTGCTCCGGTACGCCCGGCGCGCCTCCGGACGGGCCGCGGACGCCGGAGCGCCAGGGCCGGTCACCTCACGGAGCGGAACCGGGCGGGCCGGTGGGGGCGACCCACCGGCCCGGTGTCCGACGGCCGGTCCTCAGAACAGCTGGGAGCCGTGTTCGGCGGCGAACGGCGCGGCCTCGCCCTCCCAGCGGTGGTCGCGCAGCGCGGCGGAGAACAGACCGAGGTAGCCCGCGACCTCGTTCGACCATTCCTGGTAGACCCACAGTTCCGCCTCCATGTCCCCCAGCGGTACCCGGGCCGGCACGGCGTTGATCTCGCCGGCTGCCTCCAGGTAGGCGAGCTGGTGGCTGCTGCAGGCGTCCCGGTCCTGGCGGAGCCCCGAGGGGAGCTCCAACCCCTCGCCGGCCGCCACGAAGACGCAGACCGCGGAGCGGTCGCCCCGTGACCAGCTCGCCCTCGCCCGGGTAGGACGCGTCCGGCAGGTCGAAGCGCGCGTAGGTCTCGCCGTGGTGAGGGGTGTCGCAGGACGCCTTCTCGTCGTCCGGCACCTCGTGGCCCTCCGGTTCGGCGGTGGCCTCCGCCTCCCCGGACTCGTCGAAGCGGTCACCCACCGCCAGGGTCGTTCGCGCGTCGGCCGGACGGGCGTCCGTCCCGACGACGCCGATCCGCCTTCCGAACTCCCCCCAGCGGGTGGGGCGCGCGCCCGGGGGGAGTCCCCCGTCGCGGCGGTGCCACGGCGGGGCGGGGGAGCGCGGTTCCTAGAGGGCGCCGGCGGGGATGACGGGGCTGGAGTCGGAGTCCGGACGCTCGGAGCTCAGGTCGAGCGCCTTGCGCAGGTCCTCGGCGCCGCCGGTGCCGTCGGTCAGCGCGAAGAGGGCCGCCGACCAGCCGATGCGGAACTCGTCGGCGTTCTTCGCGGTGTCCAGCTTCTCCCACAGGGCGCGGGCGACGTCGACCTCGTCCGCGAGCTGCTCGGCGTCCGGGGCCGCCTCGGCGTCCCACTCGTGGGCCCGCAACGCCTCGGAGACGGCGGAGAGTTCGCCGGCGACCTCGCCCGCCCACTTCTGGTGGGCCGCCAGGTCCTCGTCCACCCCGGTGAACGGCGCACCGGCCAGCGCGGTGTTGAGCCCCGCGACCGGCTCCAGGTAGGCCAGCTGGTCGCCGCCGAGGACCGTTTCGTCCAGGCGCAGCGGCCCGGTCAGCTGCCCCTCCCGCGCGGCGAGAGCGCAGACGACGGAGCGGTCACCGAGCGACCAGGCCGCATCGGACGGGTAGTTGTAGAAGTACTCCGCCTCCGGGGCGAGCTTCCACGCGTCCATGGCGTACCGGGACAGCTGCGCGACGCAGCGCCGGTCGGCCTCGTCGGTCACATCGTCCTTCCCGGGGTAGGCACCGTCGGTGAGGTCGAAGCGCGCGAAGGCCTCACCGTCGTGGGGGACGTCGCACGGCACCTCGTCGATCTGGTCGGCCTGCCCGCCGTCCTCCGCCGGGCCGCCCTCCCAGCCGCCCGGCCGGTCGAAGCAGTCGCCCGGCCGGAGCGTGCCGGTGCCCCACGGAGGCCCTCCTCGAAGCCGCCCTTGAACGCCGTCCATCCTCCGGTGGTGAAGAAGAGCACGGCGAAGAGAGTGCCGATGGTGGAGAGCACGATGCCGGTGACGGCCAGGCCCTTGCCGCGCTGCCCCTTCTTCCTGATCTGGACGAGGGCGATCACGCCGAGGATCACGCCGGCCAGCGGCACGCAGCACAGGAGGCCGAGCACCAGGGCGGTGATCGCCAGGCCGTTGTAGGGCGGCTTCTGGGGAGCGAACCCGCCGAACGGCGCGGGCGCGCCGTACGGGTACGGCCCCGGGCCGTGCGGGTACGGCCCCGCGCCGTGCGGGCCGGCCGGGACCGGCGGTCCGAACCCGCCGGCCCCACCGGGCGGCGCCGGGTAGGGGGTGGGGGCCGGCGGCGCGGGTGCCTGCGGAACACCGCTCGACTCCGGCGGGGCCCACAGGTCCCGCGGGGCCGCAGGCACCTGCGGCGGCGGTCCGGCCGGGGCGGGGTCGGCCGGCGCGGGCGGCTCGACGGCGGCCGGCACGGCGGCCGCCGGTGCGGTCGGCACGGCGTCGGCCGGCGTGGGCGGCTCGACGGGGGAAGGCTGGTCGCCCAAGGTGGCCGGGGGCTTGGTGAAGGAGACCGCCGGAGGCGTCGGAGCGGCGCCGGTTTCCGGACCGTCGGAGTCGGGACTGCCGGGGTGCGGCGGCGGGGTGGGCGGTTCGGTGGCCACTGGGTGGTGCTCCTCGTGCGGGTGTCCGGTATCCGGTGCCGCGTCGGCGCGGCGCCGGGATCGGGGTCGGGCGGGGGTGGGCGTGAGGAGCGCATGTTATTCGAACGGCCTTTCCCCCACTCAGGGCACCCCACGGGCGCCCCATGGCACACCGCGGCACCCCAAAGGCCCCGCCCCCGTCACGACGGACGTGACGGGGGCGGGGCTCAGGGACGCGGCGGGGCGGGGTGACCTCAGAAGGTCAGGCCCCAGCTGTTGATGTAGCCGGTGTCGCCCGCGGCGTTGTCGCTGACCCGCAGCTTCCACGTGCCGTTGGCCACCTCGGAGGAGGCGTTCACCGTGTAGGTGGTGTTGATGTTGTCCGTGGAGGTGCCGGTGCCGTACGCCTTCAGCGTGTAGGCCGAGCCGTCGGGGGCGATCAGCTGGACCTGGAGGTCACCGATGTAGGTGTGGACGATGTTGACCGGCACCTGCAGGGTGGCCGGCGCGTTGCCGGTGACGCCGCTGACGGTGATCGAGGACTCGACGGTCTTGTTGTCGCCGATCGCGTAGTCCGTGGTGTTGCTGAAGGACGTGCCGGGCGGCGGGGTCGTGCCGCCCGCGCCGACGTACAGCAGGCGGTTGGGCGAACCGGTGCCCGGGCTGGTGACCTTGCCGGAGACCGAGTTGGCGATCAGCGCGGAGGCGACCGTCGCCGGCGAGGCCGAGGTGTTGTCGGCCAGGTAGAGGGCCGCGGCGCCCGCGACGTGCGGGGTGGCCATCGAGGTGCCGGAGATGGTGTTGGTCGCCGAGTCGCCGGTGTTCCAGGTCGACTTGATGGACGAGCCCGGGGCGAAGATGTCCAGCGCCGAGCCGTAGTTGGAGTAGCTGGCGCGCGCGTCGGTGCTGGTGGTGGCGCCGACGGTGATGGCCTCGCTCACCCGGGCCGGCGACCCGGTCGCGGTGACGGACTCGTTGCCCGCGGCGACCGCGAAGGTCACGCCGGAGGCGATGGCGTTGCGCACCGCGGTGTCCAGGGTGGAGGAGGCGCCGCCGCCCAGGGACATGTTGGCGACGGCCGGCTTGACCGCGTTGGACGCGACCCAGTCGACGCCGTCGATCACGCCGGCGGTGGTGCCCGAACCGCTGTTGTCCAGCACGCGGACGCCGACGATGTTCGCCTTCTTGGCCACCCCGTAGGTGGAGCCCGCGATGGTGCCGGCGACGTGGGTGCCGTGGCCGTTGCCGTCCTGGGCGACGCTGTCGCCGTCGACCGCGTCGTAACCGTTGCGGGCACGGCCGCCGAAGTCGGTGTGCGAGATGCGCACACCGGTGTCGATGACGTACGCGGTGACGCCGGCGCCGGCCGTGTCGTCGTAGGTGTACGAGCTGTTCAGCGGCAGCGCGGTCTGGTCGATGCGGTCCAGGCCCCAGGTGGGGTTGGTCTGCGTCGTCTGGATGGTGAAGGTGCGGTTCTGCTCGACCAGCGCGACGGCCGGGTCGGCGGCCAGCTTGGCGGCCTCGGCCTGGGTGGCCTCGATCGTGTAGCCGTTGACCGCCTTGCGGAAGGTCTTCTCGACCTGGGCGCCGTGCTTCTTGGCGACGTCCTTGCCCTTGGCCGAGCCGGCCTTGGTGTCCGACTTCAGCGTGACGATGTAGCTGCCCTTGACCGCGTTCTCCGCGTTCGCGTAGGCGATCGTGCCGGTGGCCCCGGCCGCCTGGGCGGGAAGCGCGGTGAACAGGCTGCCGGTGAGGGCGGCCGCGGCCAGGGCGCCGGCGCCGGCGAGCATTCTGCTACGGGAGCTCCGCATGACTGCCATCCGAGGATTCCTCCTGCATTGGGGAGCGGTGTCGGGTGGACCGGTCGGGTCCGCCCCGGGGCGTGAGCGCCGACAGGTCCATGCCAATCGCGGCCGCTCGGACCCCGGTGGCCTCCCTGTCGTCAAGCCGAAAGATTGGAGGGTCTACGCGGATTGCACAAGAGGCCCTGTGGCGACACCGGCCGACTTTCGTACGGCCGTAACACCGGTTTCACATAACGGGACGACACAACGCCACCAAACGGCACACACACGCTCGGTAAACGAGACGAGGGTCACACCCCCTCGGTCCCGGGAACGCACCGCCGCGCTTCCGGCATGCGGCGCCATTGGCCTGACCTGGCACGAACCGCTCCCCCGCACCCAGCGGGACGCTTTCCGGACACCGGCGCCCGCGTCCCGCCACGACGGCAGCCCGGCACGCAGAGTCACTTTCACGCCGTCGGCGGGCCGGCCCCGGAACACGCGACTCCCCTTCCCGCTCCTCCTGTTCGCCCCCTCACCCTTGACCCGGATGGTCCAGACCAATAGCTTCCGCGCATGCGTCTGCCTCGAAGACTCTTCTCCGCAGCGGGAGTTGTCGCTCCCGCGCTCGCACTGGTCGTCGGGCTCGCCCCGGCCTCGTCCGCCGCCCCCGGCGACGCGCCCACCACCACCGCCTCGACCCGCTCGCACAACACCCCGCGGCAGGTCGGCTACTTCACCCAGTGGGGCGTCTACGGCCGCGACTACCAGGTCCAGGACGTCGACCTCAGCGGCACGGCCGAGCGGCTGACCCACCTCAACTACGCCTTCGGCAACGTGAGTCCGCAGGGCGAGTGCCTGATGGGCAATGTCCCCGGCGAGGCCGACGCCTGGGCGGACTACGTCCGGCCGCTGGCCGCCGCGGACTCCGTGGACGGCGTGGCCGACACCTGGGACCAGCCGCTGGCGGGCAACTTCCTGCAGCTGAAGAAGCTGAAGGAGAAGCACCCGGGCCTCAAGGTGATGATCTCGCTGGGCGGTTGGTCCTGGTCGACCCACTTCTCCGACGCGGCCCGCACCGAGGCCTCGCGCAAGCGCTTCGTGTCCTCCTGCGTCGACCTGTACCTGAAGGGCAACCTGCCCGCGGACAGCGGCCGTGGCGGCCCGGGTTCGGCGGCCGGGGTCTTCGACGGCATCGACCTCGACTGGGAGTGGCCCGGCTCCTCCGGCGACACCGACACCGTCTTCCGTCCGGAGGACCGGAGGAACTTCACCAAGCTGGTCGCGGAGTTCCGCCGGCAGCTCGACGCGCTCGGCCGGCGGCAGGACCGGCACTACGAGCTGTCCGCGTTCGTGCCCACCGCCGAGGCCAAGATCGACGCCGGCTTCGACGTGCCGAAGATCATGCGGGACCTGGACTTCGTGACCCTGCAGGGCTACGACTTCCACGTCAGCGGCGAGCCGGTGACCGCGCAGCAGTCCGCCCTGTTCGCGGCCGGCGACTACAGCGTCCACGGCACCGTCGAGGCCTGGCGCGAGCGCGGGGCCCCGCTGCGCAAGCTCGTGGTGGGCGTCCCCTTCTACGGCCAGGGCTGGACCGGCGTGACCGGCGGCGGCGACGGCCTCGGGCAGCCGGCCGCGGGCCCGGCGCCCGCCCTGTGGGCGAACGGGTACGCCGACTACGAGGAGCTCAAGGCGCTGGCCGGATCGGGCGGCTTCACCGTCCACCGGAACCGGGCCGGCGGCCACGCCTGGATCTTCGACGGCACCACGCTGTGGACCTACGACGATCCGCAGGTGCTGGCCCGCAAGGCCACGTACGTGAAGTCCCGCGGGCTCGGCGGGGCGATGATCTGGTCGCTCGACGGGGACACCCCGGACGGGGAGCTGATCAAGGCCCTGGACGCCGGTCTGAACGGCTGACCCCTCCCGGCGCCCGGCCGGGTGCCGCCCGCGTCCGCGCCCGCCCGACGGGGCGGGCGCGGGCGGCCCCGTCCCCCTCCGCATCGTTCCGTCCGGACGGGCGGCGGGCGACCACAACCCTCCGCCCCGGGGCCCACGCGGAACGTCTCCCCCCGCTCACGGGCCGGTCACGGACCCGGCACGCCGTGTCCGGTCCGATACCGAAGCGCAACCGGCCGTGCCGCACGTTCCCCCGCTCCCCCGCGTCACAGTGGCGCAAGGGCACTCCGCAGGCGTCCGAGGGCGCCGCGACATCCCAGGGGGGAACGGGAGATGAGCATCCCGCACACGACAGGAACCGCCACCGCGCCGACCGGCCCGCGCCGGCTGCGCGCCCTGCTCGCGGGCGCGGCGGCCGCGGGGCTGCTGCTCACCGGCTGTTCGGCGGGCGGCGACAGCGCCGGCAGCGGCACGGCGCAGGACAAGTCCGTGCAGGAGGGCGCGCCCGCCCCCTCCGCCGCGCCCTCGCGGGGCGACGACGACCGGGGCGGCGACCGGCTGTCCACCTTCGCTCTGGACGTGGACACCGCCTCCTACGGCTACGCCCGCCGCGCCCTGGCGGACGGCAGGCTGCCCGAGCCGTCCACGGTGCGGGCGGAGGAGTTCGTCAACAGCTTCCGGCAGGACTACCGCAGGCCCGAGGGCGACGGCTTCTCGGTGAGCCTGGACGGGGCGCGGGCCGGGGAGGCGGGGTGGGCGCTGATGCGGGTGGGCCTGGCCACGAGGCCCGAGCCGGGCGCCGGTGACGGCGACCGGGCGCCGGCCGCGCTCACCTTCGTCGTGGACGTCTCCGGCTCGATGGCCGACGAGGACCGCCTCGGCCTGGTCCAGGAAGGGCTGCGCACGATGGCCGGGCGGCTGCGCGACGAGGACTCCGTCGCGCTGGTCGCCTTCAGCGACGAGGCCGAGACCCTCCTGCCGATGACCCGTGTCGGCGGCCACCGCGGTGAGGTCCGCGACGCCGTCGACCGGCTGGAGGCACTGTCCTCCACCAACCTGGCCGCGGGCGTGCGGGCCGGGTACACGGCGGCGCTGGACGGGCTGCGCGACGGCGCCACCAACCGGGTGGTGCTGATGTCGGACGCCCTGGCCAACACGGGGGAGACGGACGCCGACGCCATTCTCCGGGAGGTGGCGCACGCCCGCGCGGACCACGGGATCACCCTCTTCGGCGTGGGGGTGGGCAGCGAGTACGGGGACGACCTGATGGAGCGGCTCACCAACCGGGGCGACGGCCACACCGTCTACGTCTCCTCCACCGAGGAGGCGGAGCGGGTCTTCTCCGAGGACCTGCCCCGCAACGTGGACCTGGTGGCGCGGGACGCCAAGGCGCAGGTGGCCTTCAACCCGCGGACGGTGGCCGAGCACCGGCTGATCGGCTACGAGAACCGGAGGGTGGCCGACGAGGACTTCCGTGACGACCGGGTCGACGGGGGCGAGGTCGGCCCCGGGCACACGGTCACCGCGCTCTACGCGGTGCGGCTGAAGAAGGGCGAGGAGGGGCGCCTGGCCACGGCGACGGTGCGGTGGCTGGACCCGGAGACGAAGGAGGCGCGGGAGGCCTCGCGGTCGCTGGGGACCGGCGCGCTGCACGACTCGGTCCGCCAGGCGTCGGCGCGGTTCCAGGTCACGGCGGTGGCGGCGCACTTCGCGGCGGCGCTGCGGGAGAGCGGGTTCGGGCCCGCGACGCCGGAGCTGTCGAGCCTCGCGGAGCACGCGGACGCACTGGCGGAGCGCACGGAGGACCCGCAGGTGCGGGAGCTCGCCGAGGCACTCCACCAGGCGGTCGCCCTCCGCGGCGGGGAGTGACGGCAGGGGGCCGGGGCCGGGCGTCACCCACCCCCGGCCTCCGCCTCCCGCCGTCCCCGCGCCCCGCCGGCTCCGCCTCCCTTGGCCCTGCGACCCGCCGGCTCCGCCGACCCCGCGCCCCCGGCCCCGCACCCCCGCAGGCCCCGCACCCTGGCCCAACACCCCGCCGGCCCCACGAGTCCCGCGTCCCCGGCCCCGCACCCCGTCGGCCCCACGGGTCCTACGTTCCCGACCCCGCACTCCGTCGGCCCCGCGGGCCCCACGCCCCCGGGGCAACACCCCGCAGGCCCCGCGGGCCCGGGGTAACACCCCGCCGGCCCCGCGCCCCGGCTGCCCCGCATCGCGCGGCGCCCGCGCACCGGTGCCGTCGGCGCCCCGACGCCCCGTCACTCCCCCGGGCCGCGGGACCATTCGTACGGCGTCGTCGTGGTGACCCGGAGGAATCCGTAGCGCTCGAGAATGGGGCGGCTGTACTCGGTGGAGTCGCTGTGGACCAGCCGCTTGCCGCGCGCGATCGCGGACCGGGCCCGCGCGGCGGTGAGGGCGCGGTAGACGCCCCGGCCGCGCCACTCCTCGCGGGTGCAGCCGCCCCAGATCCCGGCGAACTCCGTGCCGTCCACCGGCTCGAGCCGGCCGGCGCTCACCACCCGGCCGTCCTCCGCCTCGGCGACCCACAGCTCCAGGTCCTCACCGGAGGCCAGCCGCCGCAGCTGCTCGTCGGCGTCGCGGGCGCCCCCGTCGGCGGTGTGGCCGAACACCTCGGCCTGCATGCGGCACATGGCGCGGACGTCCGCCTCCGCGGTCACCTGCCGCAGCGTCACGCCCGGCGGCAGCGGGACCTCCACCGCGAGCGCCCGGGCGTCGCCGACCATCACCGACTCGGGGTCCTCGGGGACGAACCCGTGCTCCAGAAGCGCCTCGTGCAGACCGGGCGCGTGGTCGTGGCCGCGGGTCTTCCACTCGGCGCGGACCACCGAGGCGTCCGCCCGGAAGTGCTCCACCGCCGCGGCGACCAGCCGGCGCACCTCCGCGGCGTCGGGGCTGCCGAGGTCCTGGTAGGTGACGAAGCCGCGGCCGCCCTCGTAGCGGGCGAGGTGGAGCGGGCCCAGCCGGGTCACGGCGAGGGCGCTGGAGGTCTCCGCGTCGGTGCGCAGTTGGGTGTCGTAGGCCCGCAGGAGGGCGGTGGCGTGGTCCATGGGGCCGAACTCTGGGCCCCCGTCCTCCCGCGGGCAACCGAATATCAGGGCCGCATCGACCGGTTGGGCCACCAGACCCGCGCCCCGAGGTCGCGCGCCAGCGACGGCACCAGCAGCGAACGCACCACCAGGGTGTCCAGCAGCACGCCGAACGCGACGATGAAGGCGATGAACGCCATGAAGGCCAGCGGGATCACGGTGAGCGCCGCGAAGGTCGCGGCCAGCACCACGCCCGCGGAGGTGATCACCCCGCCGGTGGCGGCGAGCCCGGTGCGGATGCCCTCCCGGGTGCCGTGCCGCAGGGTCTCCTCGCGGACCCGGGTCATCAGGAAGATGTTGTAGTCGACGCCCAGCGCCACCAGGAACACGAACCCGTACAGCGGCACCGAGGCGTCGGTGCCGGTGAAGCCGAAGCCGTAGCGGAAGAGCAGCGCGGTCACGCCGAGGGTGGCCAGGTAGTTGAGGCCCACCGTGAGGACCAGCAGGACCGGCAGGAGCAGGCCCCGCAGCAGCACGACGAGGATCACCAGGATGATCGCGAGCACCACCGGCACGATCAGCGCGCGGTCCCGCGCGGCGGTGGCCTGGGTGTCGTACTGCTGGGCGGTGTAGCCGCCGACCAGGGCGTCCGCGCCCTCCACCGCGTGCACGGCGTCGCGCAGCCGGGGGATGGTCTCCTTGGCGGCGTCGCTGTCCGCGGCCGCCTCCAGCGTGGCGTCGATCCGCACCTCGCCGTCGACCACCAGCGGCTTCCCGCGCCCGGGGCCCTCCGCGGAGACCGGTACGGCGCGGCTGACGCCCTCGGTCGCGGCGGCCGCCCGGGTGACCTCCCCGACCCGGTCGGCGCGGGCGACGATCACGGCGGGGTTGCCGGAGCCGGCCGGGAAGTGCTGCCCCAGCGCCCGCTGTCCGGTCACGGACGGGGCGTCGTTGACGAAGATCTCGTCCAGCGGCGTCCCCTTGGCGGCGAGCAGCGGGGAGAAGGCGGCGCAGACGGCCAGGCCGATCAGGGCGGTGATCCAGATCCGGCGCGGCCTGCGGTCCACCAGGTCGGCGACGCGGTGCCACAGGCCGTGCTCGCGGCGGTCCTTCGCCTTGGCCGAGGCGGGGCGGGTGGGCCAGTAGGCGGCGTTGCCCAGCAGCACCAGGACGGCGGGCAGGAAGGTGAGCGCGGCGGCCATCGCGCAGACGACGCCGATCGCGCCGACCGGGCCGAGCGCGCGGTTGTTGGACAGGTCGCTGACCATCAGGGCCAGCAGGCCCAGGGCGACCGTGAGGCCGCTGGCGGTGACCGCGCCGGCGGTCTGCCGCAGGGCGGTGCGCATCGCGGCGTACTTCTCGTGGCCCAGGGCGAGTTCCTCGCGGAAGCGGGCGGTGAGCAGCAGGGCGTAGTCGGTCGCCGCGCCGATCACCAGGATGAAGAGGATGCCCTGCACCTGCCCGTCGACGGAGACCACGTCCCGCCGGGCCAGCGCGTAGACGACGGCGCAGGCGAGGGAGAGCGCGAACACCGAGGTGATGATGACGACCAGCGGCAGCAGGACGCTCCGGTAGACGACCAGCAGGATGAGCAGCACCACGCAGAGCGCCACCAGGAGCAGGATGCCGTCGATCCCGGCGAAGGCCTCGGAGAGGTCGGCGCGGGTGGCGGCCGGCCCGGTGACGTAGGCGTTCATGCCGTCCACGCGGGCCGCGTCGGAGCGGATGGAGTCGACGGCGGCCTTGGACTCCTCCTCGTCGGCCGACTCCAGCGGCAGCACGGCGGACAGGGCCCGCCCGTCCTCGGAGGGGATCAGCTGTCCGGCGCCGGGGGTGTCGGCCTTCACGCCGGGTGTCCTGGCGGCCTCGGCGAGGGCCTCACCGGCCGCCTGGCGCTGGGCGGCGGTGACGCGTCCCTCCTCGGTCACCCAGACGACGATGGCGGGCACCGTCCGGTCGCTCTCGAACTTCCGCTGCTCCTCGGCGACCTCGGTCGACTCCGCGCTCTCGGGCAGGAACGAGGCCTGGTCGTTGGTGGCGACGCCGCTGAGCTTCCCGGCGTACGGGCCGAGGACGCCTCCCGCCAGCACCCAGACGACCACCACGAGCAGGACCGGGACGAGCCGCCGCCACCGGCGGGTTGCTTGCATGGACTGTCTCCTCCGCCGCACCGTCAGGTCTTGCCGCCCTCTGCGGAGCCTACGGTTCCCGGGGGCCGGTGCCCCGCCCGGCGCGCCCCATCCCCACGCGACCGGGCGTGCCGCGCTTCGGCGCCGGCGCGGAGGCCCCCGCCGTCAGGGTCCGGGTGCCGGGCCAATGCCCTCGGTCCGGCAGGACCCCCTGAACACCCGTTCGGTGAAACGTCGTCACCTGGGTAGACGGCCGTCGACGGGCGGCCGGACGGCGGCCCTGCGCGCGACGGCGAGGGGGAGGACGGCATGACCACCACACCCGGTGAACGGATTCCAGCGACGGGCCGCCGTCGCCGCTTCGACCTGCACTCGACGGCGATGCAGTTCGGCCTGCTCGCGGTGCTGGTGCTGATGCTGGGCCTGGTGGCCCGGGTGGCCGCGGGGGCGATCGGCCGCCGGCCCGGGTGGATCGCCGTGCTGGCCCTGCTGGCGGTCTTCGCCTTCCTCGCCGTGCGGCGACGACGACGCCGCCGCTCGGTCGCCCAGCTGGCCCGCACCACCGCCGACGCGCTCGACCGCGCCACCGGGACGGCGATGGACGAGCTGGAGACCGAGCCCGCGCCGGCCACCGACCTGCCGGCCTCCGCCCCCGAGCCGACGGTCGCGCTGCCCCCGCTGCCCGACTACGACGCCATGGACGCCGACGAGTTCGAGCAGGCGGTGGCGGAGCTGTGCGAGCGGGACGGCTGCACCGGCGTCGAGGTGGTCGGCGGGGCGGGCGACCTGGGTGCGGACGTCCTCGCCGTCACCCCGGACGGCCGCCGGGTGGTCCTGCAGTGCAAGCGCTACAGCGCCACCAACAAGGTCGGCTCCCAGGACCTCCAGCGCTTCGGCGGCACCTGCTTCACCGTCCACGAGGCGCACGTCGCCGCCCTGGTCACCACCAGCGACTTCACCGCCCCGGCCCTGGAGTACGCCGAGCAGTGCGGCATCCTCTGCGTCGACCGCGAGGCGCTGCTCGCCTGGACGCTGGGCGCCGCCCTGCCGCCCTGGGGCGCACCCGCCCCGGCCTGACCGACCGCCGGGCGCTCGAGGTGGTGCTCAGGTACGGGCCCGCTGTGTCACGGCGATGCAGGCGAGGACCGCCAGGGCGGTCAGCGGGGCGAGGGGGGAGAGGGGCTCGCCCAGCAGCCAGACCGCCCAGCCGATCGTCAGGAGCGGCTGGGCGAGCTGGAGCTGGCTCGCGCGCGGCACCCCGACGACGGCCATCCCCCGGTACCAGACCACGAAGCCCCCGAACTGCGAGACGGCGGCGATGTACGCCATCCCGGCCAGTGCCCGGCCGCTCGGGTGCACCGGTTCGGCGGGCAGGGCGAGCGCGGTGACCAGCGCCGAGACGGGCAGCGCGGCCACCACGCCCCAGCCGATGACCTGCCAGCCCGGCATGTGCCCGGCCAGGCGTCCGCCCTGCGCGTACCCGGCGGCGCAGACGAGCAGGGCGGCGAAGAGGTAGAGGTCCCCCAGGGCCGGCCGGCCGCCGCTGTGGTGGAGGGTGAACGCCAGCACGGCGAGCGCCCCCGTCCCGGCCGCAGCCCAGAACGCGCGGGAGGGCCGCCGGCCGGTCAGGGCGGAGGAGAACACGGCGGTGGCCAGCGGCAGCAGGCCGACGACCACGGCGGAGTGGGCGGTGGTGGACACCCGCAGCGCCAGCGTGGTCAGCAGGGGGAAACCGACGACGCAACCGCCGGCCACGGTGAGCAGGGCGGGCCAGTGCGCGCGGGCGGGCACGGGCACCCGGGCCAGGCGCAGGCAGAGCGCGGCGAGCAGCCCGGCGAGCAGGCCGCGGACACCGGTGGCGGTCCAGGGGCCGAAGCCCTCCAGGGCCCACACGGTGGCCGGGAAGCTCAGCGAGAAGGAGACCACGCCGAGGGCGGCGGGGAGAGTACCGCTGCGGAAGTCCGGTGCGGTCACCGCAGTAGCGCTATCGTGTGCTGTCATGAATGACGGTAGCAGTGTCGACCGGCTGGCCGCGATCCTCCGCAGGGAGCTGGAGCACCGCCCGCCGGGGCACAAGCTCCCCTCCAGCCGGGAACTGACCGACCGCCACCAGGTGAGTCCGGTGACGGTGTCGCGCGCGGTCGCCGTCCTGGCCGACGAGGGACTGGTCGTGGCCCGTCCGGGCGCCGGTGTCTTCCGGGCCGCCGCGCCGCCCGCCGCCGCGGCCACCGGCGACCTGTCCTGGCAGGAGGTCGCCCTGAGCGCCGACCCCCCGCGCACCGCGCTGGACGTGGGAGCGCGCGCCGCGGACGCCTCCGGCATCCTCACCACCCTCTCCGCGCCGCCGCCCGAGGTGGTCGACCTCAGCGGCGGCTACCCGCACGCCGCGCTGCAGCCGGAGCGCGCCCTCGCGGCCGCCCTCGCCCGGGCGGGCCGGCGTCCGGGCACCTGGTCGCGCCCTCCGGTGGAGGGCCTGCCGGAGCTGCGCGAATGGTTCGCCCGCGATGTCGGCGGCCCCGGCGGAGCGCTGACCGCGGGCGACGTGCTGATCACCGCCGGCGGGCAGAGCGCGCTGACCACCGCGCTGCGCGCGCTGACCGCCCCGGGCTCGCCGGTGCTGGTGGAGTCCCCCACCTACCCGGGCACGCTCGCCGTGGCCCGGGCCGCCGGTCTGCGTCCGGTGCCGGTCCCGGTGGACGCGGACGGCATCCGCACCGACCTGCTGACCGAGGCCTTCACCGCCACCCGGGCCCGCCTGCTGGTCTGTCAGCCCCTCTTCCAGAACCCCACCGGCGCGGTGCTCTCCCCCGCGCGCCGGCAGGAGGTGCTGGCCGTCGCCCGCCGGGCGGGCGCCTTCGTGGTGGAGGACGACTTCGCGCGCCGTCTGGTCCACGCGGACGCCCCGGCGCCGCCGCGGCCACTGGCCGCCGACGACCCGGACGGTGTGGTCGTGCACATCCGCTCGCTCACCAAGGCCTCGGCGCCGAGCCTGCGCGTGGGCGCCCTCACCGCGCGTGGCCCCGCGCTGGAGCGGCTGCGCGCGGTGCACGCGGTCGACAGCCTCTTCGTGCCGCGCCCGCTGCAGGAGACCGCCCTCGAACTGGTCTGCTCCCCCGCCTGGTCACGCCACCTGCGGACGCTCGCCGCGGCCCTGCGCGACCGCCGCACCACCCTGCTGGCCGCCCTGGCCTCCGCGCTGCCCGGCCTGCTGCCGCCGCGCCCGCCGCACGGCGGCTACCACCTCTGGCTGCGCCTGCCCGGCGGCCTCGACGAGCGGGACGTCACCGCCGCCGCCCTGCGCCGCGGCGTGGCCGTCACCCCCGGCGCCCCGTACTTCCCCGCCGGGCCGGCCGCGGCCCACCTCCGCCTCAGCTACGTCGGCACACCCGGCGCCGCGCAGTTGGAGGAGGGCGTCCAGCGGCTGGCGCAGGCGCTCGGGGGCGGGACCACCGCCTGAGGACCGCACGGCCCGGGACCACACGGCCCGCGGACCGCGCACCCCGAGGACCGCGCACCCCGAGGACCGCGCGGGCTGGACGCCGCGCGACCTGGCGATCGCGCGCCGGACCGCAACGCTTACGTGATCAAAATGACTGCACACCAACAACGGTGATCACCTACGCTGCCCTGCGGCCCGTCCCCGTGGGGACACGCGCCTCATCCGTCACACCCGTGCACCACACCCCAGGGGGGGTTCCCGTGGAACGCCTTTTCGCGCTCCGGCAGTTCCTGATCATGATCGTCGGCCTGGTCGGCGGCGTCTGCCTGATCGGCTTCAGCATCATCCGCATGGACACGCAGCTCACCGGCACGCCCGGCCGGTTCACGGCCCAGCTCTGCGAGAGCGAGACGACCCGGCGCGGCGGCGTCAACTGGTCGTGCACCGGATCGTTCGTGGCCGACGACAAGTCGTTCACCCTCGAGTCCGCCGAGATGGACACCACCTTCGACTCCGAGCCCACCGCCCCGGTGGCGGCCAAGGCGGAGGGCCCGGACGCCACCACCGTCGTGGCCGACGACCCGAAGAAGTGGGCGATCCCCGGCGGCACCGGCGTGATCATCTTCGGCTTCGGCGCCTTCATGCTCCGCGGCCGCCTGCGCGACCGCAAGGAGAGCCGGGCCGCCGCGGCGGTCTGACGCCCCGGCGGCCCGCGGCGGACCGAGCCGCCGGCTCCGGCACCCGAAGGCGCCCCGTGCGGCCCGTCCGCACGGGGCGCCTTCGCGCGTTCCGGCGGCCGCCGTCGCGGATCCACGACACCGCCGCCGCACCCCCACGGCGGCGGCCACCGTTCCGCGCACGCGCAAGCTTGACCAAATCCTGATAAGGACAGCCTTTCCTAACCCGCCTCCACGTGCCTAGACTCCGCTGCGGCCCGGACGGTCACGCCCGCGCCCCCAGGCCCACCCCGCGTGAATCGAGGCATCATGTCCGTCAGCACTCGCCCCCTTCTTCTCGGCGCCGGCACCGCGCTGGCCGCCGTCGTGGCCCTGTCGGGCTGCACCCAGAAGGCCGCGAGCGAGGACGACGCCCTCCGGGTGACGGCCACCGACTCGGCCTGCGAGGTCTCCGCGAAGGACTTCCCCGCCGGCCACGTCACCCTCAATGTGGAGAACAAGGGGTCCAAGGTCACCGAGGTGTACCTCCTCTTCCCCGACGACCGGATCGTGGCCGAGCGCGAGAACATAGGCCCCGGCACCAAGGCGTCCCTGGTCGCCGAGGTGAAGGCCGGCGACTACCAGATCGCCTGCAAGCCCGGCATGAAGGGCGACGGCATCCGCCAGAAGGTCGAGGCCACCGGCAAGGGCAAGGCCCCCGCGCGCAGCGCCGAGGCGGACGCCGCGGTCGCCTCCTTCCGCTCGTACGTGCTGGCCCAGGCCGAGCAGACGCTGCCCCGGGCCCAGGCGTTCGCCGACGCGGTGAAGGCCGGCGACGTCGAGAAGGCCAAGGAGCTCTACGCCCCGTCCCGCATCGGCTGGGAGCGCACCGAGCCCGTCGCGGAGTCCTTCGGCGACATCGACCCCAAGGTCGACGTCCGTGAGGACGGCCTCGAGGAGGGCCAGGACCCGGCGAAGGACTGGACCGGCTGGCACCGCCTGGAGAAGGCCCTCTGGGACGAGGGGAAGATCGGCGACCGCGAGAAGGAGCTCGCCGACCAGCTGATGAAGGACCTCGAGGACTGGGTGCAGCGCGTCGGCACGGCCGAGATCACCCCGACCTCCATGGCCAACGGCGCCAAGGAACTCCTCGACGAGGTCGCCACCGGCAAGGTCACCGGCGAGGAGGAGCGCTACTCCCACACCGACCTGGTCGACTTCAAGGCCAACCTCGAGGGCGCCGCCAAGTCCTACGAACTGCTCAAGCCGGTCGCCGGGAAGAACGACCCCGAGCTGGTCAAGACGCTCGACGAGCGGTTCGCCGCGCTGACCGAGCTGCTGGACGAGTACCGCACGGACAAGGGCGAGGAGCCGGACTCCTACACCTACGTCTCGTACGACAAGGTCGGCAAGGCGGACCGCAAGGAGCTCTCCGACGGCGTGAACGCCCTGGCCGAGCCGCTGTCCAAGCTGTCCGCCGCCGTCGCGAAGTAACCGCCCGGCCCCTCCCGCCCGCACGACCGTCAGGAAGAAGCGAGACATGTCCGAGAAGCCGCACGGCGACGCCGCACCCTCGCGTCGCGCGGTGCTCGGCTGGGGCGGCGCCGGGCTCGCGCTCGGCGCCGCCGCGGTGGGGGGCACCGTGGCCGTCGCCGGCGCCGGGGAGGACGGCCCCTCCTCGTCCGACGGCGTCGTTCCCTTCCACGGCCGGCACCAGGCGGGCATCGCCACGCCCGTCCAGGACCGGCTGCACTTCGCCGCCTTCGACGTGCGGACGAAGGACCGCGCCGAGCTGGTGCGGATGCTGAAGGAGTGGACGCGGGCGGCCGAGCGGATGACGGCCGGCCGCGCCGTGGGCGAGGGCGCCTACGGCGGCATACCGGAGGCGCCGCCGGACGACACCGGTGAGGCCCTCGGGCTGCCGGCGTCCCGGCTGACCCTGACCATCGGTTTCGGCCCGTCCCTCTTCGACGACCGCTTCGGCCTGGCCGGCCGGCGCCCCGACGCGCTGGAGGACCTGCCGAAGTTCCCCGGCGACAACCTGGACCCGGCGCGCAGCGGTGGCGACCTGTGCGTGCAGGCCTGCGCCGACGACCCGCAGGTGGCGGTGCACGCCATCCGCAACCTGACCCGGATCGGCTTCGGCACGGTCGCGATCCGCTGGTCCCAGCTCGGTTTCGGCAAGACCTCCTCCACCACGCCCGAGGCGCAGACCCCGCGCAACCTGTTCGGTTTCAAGGACGGCACCCGCAACATCTCCGGCACCGACACCGCCTCGCTGGACCAGCACGTCTGGGCGGGCGGAGGGAACGCCGGCTGGATGGCGGGCGGTTCCTACCTGGTGGCCCGCCGCATTCGCATGAACGTCGAGACCTGGGACCGCACCTCCCTGCAGGAGCAGGAGGACGTCTTCGGCCGCGACAAGCGGCGGGGCGCGGCGGTCGGCAGGAGCGGGGAGCACGACGAGCCGTTCCTGAAGGCGATGAAGCCGGACTCCCACGTGCGCCTCGCGCACCCGGACTCCAACGGCGGCGCGGCGATGCTGCGGCGCGGCTACTCCTTCACCGACGGCACCGACGGCCTCGGCCGCCTGGACGCGGGCCTGTTCTTCCTGGCCTACCAGAGCGACCCGCGGACCGGGTTCGTCCCCGTCCAGAGGGCCCTGGCGCGTTCCGACGCGCTCAACGAGTACATCCAGCACGTGGGCTCGGCACTGTTCGCCGTCCCCCCGGGCGTCCGCGACGAGGACGACTGGTGGGGCCGGGCGCTGTTCACCTGACGCACCGCACGGCCCCGCTGCTCGACCCCTGTCCGTCCCCGCTCGGAGAAAGGAACCGGCGTGTTCGCCAACTACCTGATCGGCCTGCGTGAAGGGCTGGAGGCGAGCCTCGTCGTCTGCATCCTGATCGCCTACCTGGTCAAGACCGGCAACCGGGACCGGCTCGTGCCCGTCTGGGCGGGCGTCGGCGTCGCCGTGGCGCTCTCCCTCGCCTTCGGCGCGGCGCTCCAGTTCGGCTCCTCCACCCTGACCTTCCAGGCGCAGGAGGCCCTCGGCGGCACCCTGTCCATCGTGGCCGTCGGCCTGGTCACCTGGATGGTGTTCTGGATGCGGCGCACCGCCCGTCATCTGGCGCGCGAACTGCACGGCAAGCTCGACGCCGCGCTCGCCCTGGGCACCGGCGCCCTGGTGGTCACCTCCTTCCTCGCCGTCGGCCGGGAGGGGCTGGAGACCTCGCTGTTCATCTGGACCGCCGTCCAGGCCAGCGGCGACGGCGTCCGTCCGCTGGTCGGCGCCCTGCTGGGCCTGGCCACCGCGGTGGCGCTGGGCTGGCTGTTCTACCAGGGCACGCTGCGGATCAACCTGTCGAAGTTCTTCCGCTGGACCGGCGCGATGCTGGTCGTCGTCGCGGCCGGCGTCCTCGCCTACGGCGTCCACGACCTCCAGGAGGCCGACTTCCTGCCGGGCCTGGGCGACCGCGCCTTCGACATCAGCGCGACCGTCCCGCCGGAGTCCTGGTACGGCACCCTCCTCAAGGGCGTCTTCAACTTCCAGCCCGACCCGACCGTCCTGCAGCTCGCCGTCTGGCTGCTCTACCTGGTGCCCGCGATGGTGCTCTTCCTGGCCCCGGAACGCCGCCGCCCCGCCGCGGCGGCCGTCGCCGGGACCACGGCGGCGACCGGCTCCACGACGGCGACCGGCCCCACGACGGCGACCGGCCCCACGACGGCGACCGGCTCCACGACGGCCACCGGTTCCACAACGGCCGACCGCGGCTGACCCCCGTAGCGCGCACGCCGGACGGCCCCGCCCGCTGCACGCGGACGGGGCCGTTCGCCTGTGGCGACGCGGGACGCGGGATGTGCCGGGTCAGAACGTCAGCTTCCAGCTGTCGATGTAGCCGGTGTCCTGGGCGGCCACGTCCTGGACCCGCAGGCGCCAGCTGCCGTTGGCCGTCTCGGTGGAGGCGTTCACGGTGTAGGTGGCGATCACGTTGTCCGCGGAGTCGGAGCCGCTGGAGCTCTTCAGCCGGTAGGCCGTGCCGTCCGGGGCGAGCAGGTCGACGACCAGGTCGCCGCGCCAGGTGTGCTTGATGTCGACGCCCACCTGCAGCGTCGAGGGCGCGTTGCCGGTGCGGCCGGTGACCGCGATGGTCGAGGTGACCGCGGCGCCGCCGTCCGGGATGGCGACGTCCGCGGTGTTCTCGAAGGTGGTGCCCGGCGGCGGCGTGGCCTGCGTGCCCAGGGTCCAGACCGCGTGCGCGAGGGCGTCGGTGTTGCGGTCCAGGGCGGTGTCGTTGATGTTCGTGGTGCTGTCGCAGGAGGAGTGGTAGCAGCGGTCGAAGGCCTGACCGGCCGTCCCGCCCCACTTGGTGGCCTGCGCCGAGGTCTTCACGCTGCTGGCGCCGGTGAAGAGACCGCCGACGGGTATCCCCGCGGACTTGAACGGGGCGTGGTCGGAGCGGCCGTCGCCCTCGGTCTCGATCTCCGTGGGGACACCGATGCCCGCGTACCAGTCCTTGAAGACCTTCTCCAGTGCCGCGTTGTCGTCGTAGACGAAGTAGCCCGGGTTCGGGGAGGCGATCATGTCCAGGTTGAGGTACCCGGCGATGCGCGAACGGTCGGTGCTGGTCAGGCTGTTGACGTAGTACTTGGAGCCGACCATGCCCAGCTCCTCGGCGCCCCACCAGGCGAACCGCAGGTGCTTGGTCGGCTGGAGCTGGGCCCGCGACACGGCGAGCGCGGTCTCCAGCACGCCCGCGGAGCCGGAGCCGTTGTCGTTGATGCCCGCGCCGCTGGAGACCGAGTCGAGGTGCGCCCCGGCCATCAGGACCTGGCTCGTGTCGCCGCCGGGCCAGTCGGCGATCAGGTTGTACCCGGTGGCGCCGGAGGAGGTGAACTGCTGCACGGTGGTGGTGAACCCGGCGGCGTCCAGCTTGGCCTTCACGTAGTCGACGGAGGCCTTGTAGCCGGCGCGGCCGTGCGCGCGGTTGCCGCCGTTGGCGGTGGCGATCGACTGGAACTGGGTCAGGTGCGCCTTGACGTTCGCCAGCGGGATGTCGGGGGCGGCGAGCGCGGCGGCCTGCGCGGCCGCGGCGGGAGCGGGGGCCGCGGGGGCGCCCGCCGTGCTGCCGTAGGAGGCGGGGGTGACGGCGAGCAGCGCTCCCACCGCCACGGCGGCGACGGTCGCGGTGCGTCTGCGGAACGATCGGGGCGGGCCGGCCTGGTAGCTCGTCATGAGGGCCGCTCTTTCTCGTCGGTGGATCCGGAGGGTGTCCGGAACGGGGGCTCAGGGCCGGGTGGGCCCTGTGCGGCCCGATGCTCACCGAGTTGTCAGTGTTCCGTCAATACTGGTTCCGGACGGGCTCACGTCGCTCCCCGGCCACACGCCCCCGCGAACGGGCAGCCGGGGCTACGCTCGTCGGCATGGCGAACCGCGTTCCGTTCGACGAGGCGCTGCTCTCCGGCGTCGGCACCCCCCGCGAGGCCGACCTGCTGGACAGCAGTCCGCGGTCACGGGTGTGGCGGGTGCGGCTGGCCGGCCCGGAGACGGTGATCGTCAAGCAGATCGCCGACGGCGGGGACGCGGGCGCCGACGCGGACACCCGCTTCGCGCGGGAGGTCGCCGGTCTGCGCCTGGCGGGGCGGGCGGCGGCGCCCGCCGTGGCCCCCGCGGTGCTCGCCGTGGACCCCTCCTCGCGGCTGATGGTCCTCGAGCACGTCGACGACCTCGGCAGGACGGACGACTGGATGCCGGGGTACGCCGAGGCGCTCGCCCGGCTGCACGCCCTGACCGGACCCGCCGACGCGGAGGCGCTTCCGCGCTTCTCGGGCCCCACGAGCGCCGACGCGGAGTCCTTCCTCGCCCTGGCCAAGGCCCTGGACGTGCCCGTGCCGTCCGAGGTCCCCGGTGAACTCGGCGGCCTGCTGGAGCGGCTGGACCCGGCCGCGCACCATGCGCTGCTGCACGGCGACCCCTGCCCCGGCAACGACCTGCGCACCGCCCAGGGCGTGCGTTTCGTCGACTTCGAGCGGGCCTCGCTCGGCAACGGCCTGGTCGAACTCGCCTACTTCCGCATCGGTTTCCCGACCTGCTGGTGCGCCATGTCGGTCACCGGGGCCCCGCTGGCGGAGGTCGAGGACGTCTACCGCGCCACCTGGCGGAACCTCACCGGCCGGGACGTGCCGGGCGACCTCGCCGACGCGTGTGCGGGCTGGCTGATCCAGGGCGACGCGCTGGTCGAGCGGGCCCACCGCGGGACGGCCGACCAGCTCGCCCGGGTGCCCGCCGAGGACTTCACCTGGGGCTACGTCTCCGCCCGCGAGCGGCTCGTCCACCGTCTGGGCGTGGTCGCGGGGCTGACCCGCGACCACGACCACCTGCACGCCCTGGGCCGCCTCTGCTTCGCCCTGGCCGGCCGTCTGCTGGAGCGCTGGCCGCGCCTGCGCCCGCTCCCGCCGCACGACACCCGCCCCTGGTACTAGGGCGGCGACGGACCGCGCGCCGACGCGCTACGTGGAGGCGACGAACGTCCGCACCAGTGCCGCGAGTTCGGGCGCCTGGTTCAGCAGGGCGGACCAGTGGCCGGCGGGCAGCTCCCGGCGTTCGAGGTGCGGGACCCACTCCTCCAGCCCTTCGCTCAGCGCGGGGCTGACGAAGCTGTCCTTGGTGAGGGTGACCAGCTGGACCGGCACCTCGGTGGGACGCCGGCGCGGCCTGCGCAGCCGCTGCCGCATGTTGGCCCGGTACAGCTCGATGCCCCGCACCGCGTCGGAGGCGAGGGTGGCGGCCGGGTGGCCGGGGCGGGGGGTGACGCCCTCGAACACCCGCAGCACCGTGCCCCACCGGCGGGCCAGGCCGAGCTTCCAGGCGGCGGGCGCCAGCGCCGGCAGGTGGAAGAGGTAGATGTACCAGGAGTGCACCCCCTGGACGGCCAGCTGCCGCAGGTGACGGGCGCTCGGCCGGCGCATCCGGCGGCGCAGCCAGAACCCCATGTGGTCCAGGCAGGGGCCCGACATCGTGGTGTACGAGGCGATGCGCGCGGCGGCTCCGGGGTCGGTCACCGCCTCCCAGGACTGGATGGACCCCCAGTCGTGGGCGACGACGTGCACGGGCCGCCCGGGACTGACGGCGTCGGCGACCGCGAACAGGTCCCGGGCGAGCAGTTCCAGGCGGTATCCGGCCCGGTTCGCCGGGGCTTCGGAGTCGCCCGCGCCGCGCACGTCGTAGCGGACCACGTGGTGGTCGGCGGCCAGCACCTCGGCCACCTCGTCCCAGACGTGATGGGTGTCCGGGTAGCCGTGGACGAGCAGCACGGTCGGCGCGGCCGGATCCCCCTGCTCGCACACGGCCAGGGAGACGTCCCCGGAGGTGACCCGGGTGCGGCGCACCTCGGCGGCGGCGCTCACCGGGCCACCGCCCGGTCGACGGGGAACGCGGGCGGCCCGGGGAGGCGGGGCCGGGCTGTGGCTGTGCTCATGGCTGCGGGGTCTCGCCTTCGTCGGTGGCAGCGGCAGGGGTGACGGCGGGAGCGGGGACGGCGCCGGGGGCCGGCACGTCCGGTGCGAGAAGGGTTCCCTCCTCCGCGCGGGAGACGCAGACCGACATGTGTCGCCGCACGGAGTTACCCAAGGTAAGCGTTGTCGAATTCCTGTCAATAGGACCGGCTCTCGCAGTTCACCTCCCGCACCGGGGCGGAGGCGGGCTTGGATACCGGTACGACGAACGGGCCGAGGAGGGCTTGATGCGCTGGACCGTCCATGCCGAGCACGCGCTGCACGACACACCCTGGGTGCGGCTGCGTAGCCTGGACGTCGAACAGCCCGACGGGACCCGCGCCGACTACCACGTGGTCAGGCTGCGCGACGTGGCCGTGACGGCCGCCGTGGACGCGGACCGGCGGGTCCTGATGATGTGGCGCCACCGCTTCGTCACGGACACCTGGGCCTGGGAGCTGCCGATGGGCCTGGTCGAGGACGGCGAGGACCCGGCGACGGCGGCGGCGCGGGAGCTGGAGGAGGAGACGGGGTGGCGCCCGCGGTCCCTGCGCGAGCTGGTCTACGCGGAGCCCGCGGCCGGGATCACCGACGCCCGCCACTTCGTGTTCCGCACCGACGACGCGGTCCGGGCGGGCGAGCCGACCGAACGCAACGAGTCCGACCGCCGGGAGTGGGTCCCGCTGGACCGGGTGCGCGGGATGATCTCCCGGCGGGAGATCGTCAGCAGCGCCACGCTGGTCGCTCTGATGGCCCTCCTGCTCGACCCGGCCCCCGCGGAGGGCGGCCCGGCCGCCGACTGACGCCGCTCCGGACGTCGCGTCCTCGCGGGGCCACGGCGCGCGGGCGGAGGGTCAGGGTCGCGGCCGGATACGGCTGTGGGCGGTCAGTTCCAGGTCGACGAACGCGGCGATCATGGCCCGCCAGACCGCTTCGGCGACCTGCGGACTGAGCCCCGCCCGCTCCGCCTCCGCCCGGGCGGCCGCGACGACGCGCTCCACGCGGTCGGGCGCCCGCACCGCCTGCTCGTCCTTCTTGAAGCCGGCCGCGGCACGGACCAACTCCTCGCGCCGCGCCAGCAGTCGGACCAGGTCGGCGTCGAGGGCGTCGATGCGGTCGCGTATCTCGTCCAGTGAGGCGGGGGTCCCGGGCTGAGGCATGGGCCCATGCTTCCAGCCCTCGCCCCCGCGCGGGGCGCTTTCACCCGCACGCGGGGGCAAGGCCGGAGCCGGGGCGGCCCGGTCAGTGCCCGCGGGGCCGCCCGCCCCCGCACAGGGCCCAGATGACGAAGGCCGCCAGCACGATCACCACCACCGACCACAGCGGCGAGTACGGCAGCGACAGGAAGGAGGCGACGACCAGGAAGAAGGCGACGGCCACCCCGCCGGCCCGCCCCCACCGCTCCCGCCGGAACAGCCCGAGGGCGACGAGCGCGCCCAGCACGCCCAGGGCCAGGTGCATCCAGCCCCAGGCGGTCAGGGTGAACCCGAACACGTAGTGCGGCGCCGCGACGAAGACGTCGTCCCCGGCGATCCCCATCACGCCCCGCAGGAGGTCCAGGACCGAGGCGAGCAGGAGCATCACGGCGGCGAAGAACCTCAGGCCGTCGGGCGCTCCCGCTGCCGCCGCAGGGGCGTGCCGGTCGTGCTTCGCGGTCATGGTGTGCCTCGTTTCGCGGGGGAGGGACGATCGGGACGCGGTGACCGGACCCTCGGAGCCTCGGGCGCGGTGACCGGGCCGCTCGGACCCTCGGGTCAGGAGCCGGAGGGCTGCGAGGACGGGCCGGGGCCGGCCGGACCGTGGCCGCTCAGGACCAGTTCCTTCGCCCGCCGGAACTCCTCGTCCGTGATGTCGCCCTTGGCGCGGATCTCCGACAGCCGGGCCAGCTCGTCCACGCTGCTGCGCCGCCCGCCGTCCCCGCCGTCCGCGAAGTACTCCCGCAGTTCCTCCCGCTGCGCGCGCGCCTGGGCGCGCTCCCGGCGGCCCATGTCCTTGCCCCGGACCAGCACGTAGAGGAAGACGCCCAGGAAGGGCACGAACGTGCAGACGACGAGCCAGCCGGCCTTCGCCCAGCCGCTCATCGCGTCGTCGCGGAAGACGTCGATGATCACCCGGAACAGCAGGGCGAACCACATGACCCACAGGAAGAACACGAACATGGTCCACAGGGCGCCCAGCAGGGGGAAGTCGTAGGCCAGATAGGTGGGAGCGTGCATGTCCGTCCTCCGTCCCGTGCCGCTCCGGAAGGGTTTCTCCCGGCAGCGGGGGTGTACCGGTGTTCAGGGTGCCCACGGCGGCGGGGGCGCGGCCTCACCCAGCACGGGTGACCCGGCGGCCGCCCGGCCGCGTCGCGTCACTCCGGCAGCTGCCGCATCTCCACCACCCGCAGCCCCAGCGACCGGCAGCGCGCCAGCAGGCCGTACAGGTGCGCCTCGTCCACGACGGGGCCGTACAGCACGGTCTGCCCGGCCATCACCACGTGGTCCAGCTCCTGGAAGGTGCTGGCGAGCGTCTCCGACAGGTGTCCCTCGACTCGGATCTCGTAGCGCACGAGGTGTCCTTCCCCGGACCAGGCGTCTCCGGCAGGTCCGACGGTGCCCTCTCCCCGCGATGCTCCACCCCCGCTCCCCCGCCTGCCTCACCCCACGAAGGTGACCGGCTCACCGGGCCCGGTACGCGGGCGGCGCGGGCCGGTCACTTGAGGACGACCTTGAAGGAGATGATCAGCAGGCCGAGCAGCAGGTTGACCGACGCGGTCACCGCCACCAGGCGCCAAGGGGCGCCCGCGCTCCGCGCCGCGGCCACCGACCAGCCCACCTGCCCGGCGACGGCCACCGAGACGGCGAGCCACAGGGCGCCCTGCACGTCCAGGCCCAGCAGCCCGCTGACCGCGACCGCCGCGGCCGGGGGGACGGCGGCCTTGACGATCGGCCACTCCTCCCGGCACACGTGCAGGACCGCCCAACGGTCCGGCGCCCGCTGCGCCAGGCGCGCCCCGAACAGGTGGGCGTGCACGTGCGCGGTCCAGAACACCACGCCGGTGAGCAGCAGGAGCAGCACCAGGTGCAGGCGCGGGAACCGGCCCAGGCTGCCGGCGCCGATCACCACCGAGGCGGCGAGCATGGATCCGTGGACGCCGCCGGTGTAGTCCTGCCGGGTCCGTCCCGCCCCGCCCTCGCCGTCGGCGCGGTGCGCCGTGGCTCCGCCGGAACCGGTCCGGTCCTCACCGGGCGTTCCCGGTCTGCCGGAGGTCGCGGACACGGGCCTCTCCCTTCACGTCGTCCCGCACGTCACGGCCGTCCCGGCGTGCGGCCCAGGGCCAGCCGGGTCACCTTCCGCCAGTCGGTGGCCGCGGCGCGGGACGGGCGCAGCCGGCGCCGGCGCGGCACGCGGACCCGGAGCGCGCCGGGCTCGATGCGGCACACCACGGGCGACGGCAGGACGACGTGCTCGCCGTCGATGCCGGCCGGCAGGGTGGGGTCCGTACCCGCGTCCGTGTCCGTACCCGTACCCGTGTCCATGTCCATGTCCATGTCCGCGTCCGTGTCCGTGCCGGCCGTGACGACGACCTGTTCGGCGGTGAGCCGGATCAGGCCCTCCGCGTGCGGGCCCCGGGCGAGGCCCGCGGCCTGGGCGGCGTTGGCGACGCGTACGCACACCACGCCGAGCAGCCCCGTGTCGAGCCGTTCCCGGCGCCCGGGCCGGGCCGCGTCGACGGCCCGTCCGTAGGGGTTGTTGCTGACCAGCAGGGCCTGGAGTCCGTCCACGCCGACGTCGCCGGCCCGCATCCGCAGCCGGGGCGCGTCCTCGCCGGTGAGGAGCGCCGGCATCGCGCGCAGGGCGGTGCCCGCCTTGGCGTCGCGGTACGCGGGGTCGGTGACGACGAACCCGTACACGCCGAACGACGCGTTGTTGACGAAGACCCGGTCCGCCGCGAACCCCAGGTCCACCCGGACCTCGGTCCCGTGCGCCAGCGCGTCGAGCGCGCCCGCCGGGTCCTCGCGGTCCAGGCCGAGGTCGAGGGCGAAGTGGTTGCGGGTGCCGGCCGGGATCACCATGAACGGCACGTCGTGGCGGGCGGCCACCTCGGCCACCAGGGCCTGGGTGCCGTCCCCGCCCGCCACCGCGAGGAGGTCGGCTCCCTCGGCGACCGCCTGCCGGGCCAGTCGGGCGACGTCCTGGCCCCCGTCGAGCAGGACCACCCGGCAGCCCGCCGCCTCGGCCTTCTCCACCAGGTGGAAGCGGCCCACCTTGCCCCCGCCGGAGCGCGGGTTCATCAGCACCCAGGGCGCGCGGGGCACCTCGGCGGCGGCCCGCCCCCGCTGCCGCGCGGCGGGGGGCCTCGCGGGCCCCAGGGCGGTGCGCGCCGTCGTGGAGGCCAGCGCCCACAGGGCGAGGGACAGCAGCGCGGGCAGGAGCATGCCGGAGACGGCGAACAGGACGAGGACGGCGGTGGGCGCGGCCACCGCGACGAGGGCTCCGAGCACCCGCAGGACGCCGGTGTGCGCCAGCACCCACCAGAGGCCGACCGCGGCGAGCGCCGGCCCGGCCAGGCCGAGCAGCACCCACAGCACGCTGCGCAGGCCGGCGGCGACCAGCAGCACCGCCACGCTCGCCACCAGGGCGAGCAGGGCGAGCCGCGCCCGTCCCACGGCGCCGACGGGGGCGGCTGTCGCCGCCCCCGTCGCCGCGGGTCCCCGTCCGGTCCTGGTCCCGGTCCGGTCCCTGTTCCCGCCGTCACGTGCCACCGGTCGTCCTGCCTTCTCCGCGGAGGACACCGGCCCTCAGCGGTCGAACCCGGAGTCGCGATGGACGCACAGGGCCCAGATGACGAAGCCCGCGATGGCGATCATCACCAGCGACCAGATCGGGTAGTACGGCAGCGACAGGAAGTTGGCGATGATCAGCAGCGAGGCGATGGCCACGCCCGCGACCCGCGCCCAGAGGGCGTCCTTGAACAGCCCGAGGGCGAGCAGGATCCCGATGATGCCGAGGATCAGGTGGATCCAGCCCCAGCTCGTCAGGTCGAACTCGAACACGTAGTTCGGAGTGGCGACGAAGACGTCGTCCTCCGCGATGGCCATGATCCCCCGGAAGAGGTTGAGCAGGCCGAGGAGGAACAGCATCACGGCGGCGAAGGCGGTCAGGCCGCTCGCCCAACCCTGCTTGGCCGTGTTCGCCGACCGGGTCTGAGTGGTGTGGGACGCGCTCATCGTGCACCTCGTTTCGTGTGGTCCGGACGCTCGGCGACCGGTGGGTACCAGGTCAGCGTGGACCGGCGGGCCCCCCTGGGGCCTCACCCGGCAGGGGTGAGCCGCGGGGGACCCGCGGGTGGTGCCATGGAGGGCACGGTCGCCGTGTCCGCACGGGTCCCACCGGGTCCGCACGGGGCCGCACGTGCCCGCACGTTCCGCCGTGTCCGCGCGGGGCCGCACGTTCCGCCGTGTCCGCGCGGGGCCGCACGTTTCCGCACGTGTCCGCACCACCACCAGGAGGCCGGACGATGACCGTGTCCAGCGCTTTCACCCCCTCCCTGTCCCCCGCCGAGCGCGCCGCGTACGGACAGGACGCTCGCGCCCGGGTGCCGCGGTCGGGCCACGGCCGGTACGAGCCGGCGAAGGGGCGCTTCGACCCGATCCGCCTGCTGGAGGAGCAGTCCCGGTCCCGGGTCGCCGAGCTCGTGCCGATCCGCTACGGCCGCATGCTCGAGTCGCCGTTCCGCTTCTACCGCGGGGCCGCGGCGATCATGGCGGCGGACCTCGGGCCGCGCCCCGACACCGGGCTGCGGGTCCAGCTCTGCGGTGACGCCCACCCGCTGAACTTCCGGCTGCTGGCGTCCCCGGAGCGGCGGATGGTCTTCGACATCAACGACTTCGACGAGACCCACCAGGGGCCCTTCGAGTGGGACGTCGAGCGGCTGGCGGCCGGGTTCGTGACGGCGGCCCGGGCGAACGGCCTGTCCGTGCGGCGGCAGGACGAGGTCGTGCGGGCCTGCGTGCGCGCCTACCGGGAGCGGATGCGGCAGTTCGCCGGCATGCGCACCCTCGACGTCTGGTACGCGCAGGACGACGCCGACCGGATACGGGAGCTGGCCGCGACGGCGGACGCCAAGGCCGGGCGCCGCACCGCCGAGGCCGCCCAGCGGGCCCGCACCCGGACCCACCTGAAGGCCTTCGCCAAGCTGACCCGGGTGACGGACGAGGGCCGCCGCATCGCCTCGGACCCCCCGCTGCTCACCCCGCTGCGCGAGCTGCGCGACCGGCCCTCGGAGGCCGCGCGGGCCCAGGAGATGCGGACCGTCCTGGACGGGTACGCGGAGTCCCTGCCACCCGAGCGCCGGCACCTGCTGCGGCACTACCGCCTCGTCGACATCGCCAGGAAGGTGGTCGGCGTCGGCAGCGTCGGCACCCGCTGCTGGGTGGTGCTGCTCCTCGGCAGGGACGACGACGATCCCCTGCTGCTGCAGGCCAAGGAGGCGCAGGAGTCCGTCCTGGCCGACCACGTGGACGGCGAGCGTCACGAGAACCAGGGCCGCCGGGTGGTGACCGGCCAGCACCTGATGCAGACGACCAGCGACATCTTCCTCGGGTGGACGCGCGTCGTGGGCCTCGACGGGCAGGAGCGGGACTTCTACGTCCGCCAGCTGTGGAACTGGAAGGGCATCCCGCGGCCGGAGACCATGGATCACGAGCTGCTCGTGCTGTTCGCCCGGCAGTGCGGCGCCTGCCTGGCGCGGGCCCACGCCCGCTCCGGCGATCCCGTCGCCGTCGCCGCCTACCTGGGCGGCGGCGACCGTTTCGACCGGGCCGTCGCCGAGTTCGCCCAGGCCTACGCGGACCAGAACGAGCGGGACTTCGCGGCGCTGCGGGCCGCCTGCGCCTCGGGCCGCCTCCCCTCGCGGAAGCTGTGAGGGGGGCGGACGGCGCCGAGGGGCGGGAGCGGCTGGGCTGCCGCGTACTCCTGCCGGGGGGAGGCGGGGCCCCCGGGATCAGAGCAGTTCGAGCTCGCGGGCGCGGCGCACCGCGTCGCCGCGCCGGTTCACCGCCAGCTTCCGGTACACGCTCTTGAGGTGGGACTTCACCGTGTTCACCGACACGTGGAGGTCCGCGGCGATCTCCTCGGCCGACATCATCCCGGCCAGCCGCACCAGCACGTCCCGCTCCCGCCCGCTCAGCTCCGCCGCCACGAGGTCCGGGGGCGGCGGGGACGACGGCCGTTCCCCGCCTCGCGCCGACGACCCGGGCGTGAGCCAGCCGGCCGCCAGCTCGCGGGTGCCGCCGGAGGCCAGGACCGGCCGGATCCAGGCGCCCGCGTCGAGGAAGGGGCGCCGCAGCCGCTCCCGGCGGGCGTCGAGGAGCGCCCGCTCGACCAGCTTGCGCGCGGTGGCCGCGTCCCCCGCGGCGTCCGCCGCCCGGGCGCGCACCAGCGCGGCCCGCACGGCCACCGCCGGGCCCGTTCCGCCGTGGGCGCGCAGGCCGTCGAGCAGGCCGGCGGCCGCCCCGGCGCGCCCGGCGGCGAGCTGGAGCGCGGCCGCCTCCACGGCGCAGGCCGGCTGGTCGCCGGACACGCCGTCGAGCAGTGCGGCGGCCGCGTCCGGGCGTCCCTCGGCCAGGTGGGCGGCCGCGGTGACGACCGCCGCGTGCCCGGAGGCCCACGGCGAGTCCTCGACGGCCGCGACCGGGAGCGCCACGGCCTCGGCGGCGGCCTGGGCCCTGCCCTCGGCGAGCAGCAGACGGGCGGTGACGAGGGCCCTGCCCGCCGCCGGCACCGGGTCGCGCCCGCCCGGGGCGAGGTGGCCGGACGCCGGGTCCCCCGTGCCGAGCAGTTCCCCGGCCCGGTCCGGTTCGTGGCGGTCCACGGCCACGGCGGCCAGCACCAGCCGGGCCAGGCCGGAGCCGGAGGGCTCGGCCAGCCCCGCCCGCTCCTCCTCGGCCAGCGCCGCCAGCGCCCTGCGCTCCGCCCTGCCGGTCCAGCCGGTGAGGTGGTCGAGCAGCGCGAGGTGCCCCAGGGCGTCCTGTCGGGGCAGCACGGTGGAGGGTCCGGCGGGGACGCGCACCACGGCGGTCAGCGCGGCGCGCGCGTCCTCGAACCGTCCGGCCCACAGGCGTGCCGACCCGACGTGGGTCAGCAGGAGGGCCGTCAGTTCGGGGTGCTCCTCCAGGAGGCGTTCCGGGACCTCCCGTCGCAGCTCGTCCGCCGCCCGGGCGGCCTCGTCGGCCCGCGTCGGGCTGCCGGACAGCCGGGCGGCCAGTGCCTCCAGCAGCGTGCGGCTCAGCCGGACGGCGGCCGGGTCGGGCAAGCCGTCGGCCAGGCACTCCTCGGGGAAGCGCCCGGTGGGCAGGCCCGCCTCGGCGCGGCGCAGCCGGGCCACCGCGCGCTCCGGGTCGCACCGTGCCAGGTCGCGGGCCGCCCGCACCAGCTCCGTCGCGGGGGTCCGGGCCTCGGGCCCCATGCCGGAGAACAGTTCCGTCAGGTCGCCGGCGCGCAGCCCCGTGAAGAGCCCGCCGATGGCGAGGTCGCCGACGAGGGCTCCGGCCGCGAAGTCCCACTCCCCCGCCGCGGCACCGTGGGCCAGGGCCTCCGGCAGGAAGCCGGACCGGTGCAGCCACCGTGCGGCCCGCCGGTGCAGCTCCGGCTCGAGACCGGGCAGCCGCACCCGCAGGTGGGCCCGCAGGATCTCCCCGAACAGCGGGTGGAGCCGGTACCAGGACTGTCCGAGGTCCTCGACGAAGGCGTTCGCCCGGTGCAGGTCGACGAGCAGCGGCTCGGCGTCGACCCGGCCGGTCAGCTCGTTCGCCAGGTCGGGGCAGAACCGTTCCAGGACGCTCACGCGCAGCAGCAGGTCCTGCGTCCGCGCGGTCCGTCCCTCCAGCACCTCGGCGAGCAGGAAGTCCGCGATCGCGCTGTGCCCCGCCTCGAACTCCTTCAGGTAGCCCTCCGGGTCCGGGCTCTCCCGCGCGGCCAGCGCGGACAGGCCGAGCCCGGCCGCCCAGCCGCGGGTGCGGTCCACCAGGGCGCGGGCGGTCGGCACCGAGAGGTTCAGCCCGTGCAGCTCCAGCAGGGAGACGGTCTCCTCGGGCGTGAACGCCAGGTCGGCGGCGCGGATCTCGGTCAGCCCGCCCGCCGCCCGGTAGCGGTGCAGCGGGAGCAGCGGCTCGGTGCGGGTGACCAGGACCAGGTGCAGGCAGGGCCCGGCGTGGTGCAGGACGAATTCGAGCTGCTCGGCGACCTCCGGCGCGTCCACCCGGTCGAACTCGTCGAGCACGACGACCACGTGCCTGCCGCTCGCGTCCAGCTCGGCGGCCAGCGCCGCCAGCAGTCTGCCGTCCACCTGGGAGGCGTCCGCCGGGAGCGGCCCGGGGCCCAGGGCGCCGCAGCCGCGGAGTGCTCCGAGCAGGTACGCCCAGAACACGCCCGGCCGCTCGTCGCCCTCCTCGACGGTGAGCCAGGCGACCGGCTCCCGGAGGCCGGCCACCCAGTCGGCCGTCAGCAGGGTCTTGCCCGCGCCGGCCGGCCCGTCGACCAGCGTGAGCGGGGTCCGCAGCGCCCGGTCCAGGTGCCGCACCAGCCGGGGGCGCGGCAGGTACGCGGCGGGCCGCGCGGGCGGCACGATCCGGGTCCGCAGGAACGGGTCCGGCGGCGGCTCCCCGACGGGCCCGGCCGGCTCCGTCACGGGACCCGCGTCGCTCCCGGCCCCGTACCCGCTTCCGCCCCCGGTCCCGCTCCGCTTCACTGCCACAGCGCTCACCACCACTGTCCGCAGGGCATGGGCCGCCCGGCCACCTCTCCAGCATCCCAGCCCGCCGGCCGGCGCGCGCGGCGGGCGTGACGTGCGGCAGGCCTCCGAGGCGCGCGTCGCGCGCCGTGCAGGACGCGCGGCCGAGGCCCGTCACCGTGGGAAGGGACCGCGGGACGGGGCCGCTGGACGGGGACCATGGGCGCCGCGGCGTCCCGGCCGCGGGGCCGGGTCACCCCAGCAGGGCGGCCGCGTGCCGGCGTGCCTCTTCGAGCCAGGTCCTGCGGGTCGCCTCGTCGGAGCCGGTGACCGTCCGGAACACGACCCGGCGGACGTCCTCGACCCCCACGTACGGCAGGACGCACGCCGCCCAGATCCGCTGGAGGGGGTCACCGAACACGGCGGCCTCCCTCTCGGCGGGCGTGTCGGAGGTGTTCAGCACCAGCGCCCGGCGGGCCCGCAGCATGCCGTCCGGCTCGCCCTCCGCGGTGCCCAGCTTGTAGGCGACGCCCGGCACGAACACCCGCTGCACCCACCCGGTCAGCACGGCGGGCGGCATGCCCCACCAGTTCGGGTGGACGAGGACCAGGACGTCCAGCGTGGCCACCTCCGCGCGGTGCAGCGCGACCTGCTCGTCGCCGTCGTCCGCCGCGCCGATCCGCACGGTCTCCGTCTCCTGCGCCGACAGCACCGCCGGGAAGCCCTCGGCGCACAGGTCGTGCGCGACGACCTCGCAGCCGCGGTCGCGCAGCTCCCCCACCACCGCGTCGAACACCGCGTGGTTGAAGCTCCCGGCCCGCGGATGAGCCAGATACACCCCTGCCCGCATCGTCACTCCCCGTCCCCGTCCCCTCGTCGTCAGGCCCCGACTGTTCCACTGCGGCAGCGCCCGCCACAACCGCCACGACCGTCACGACCGTCACGACCGCCGCGACCGTCACGGGCATCGACGACGGCATGGACGACGGCCCCCCGGAGAGCCCCCGTCGTCGTGGCAGGGGTCGGGGGGCCGTCCGGGTGGTGACGGGTCTTCTCGCCCGGGTGCCTGTTGGGGGGGAGTCAGCTCCAGGCGGGGGCGGTGAACATGCTGGCCGCGTTGTACCCGGCGTGCGGGTAGGAGGCGCCCCAGCCGGCGGCCTCGGGCTGGGTGCGGTGGAAGTCCGCGGCCACCAGCGTCGCCAGATCGAAGTAGGCCTCGCGGGTCCGCGGCTTGAGCTGGTCCAGGTCGACCTCGGCGCCCGTGGCGAGGTGCTCGTCGAAGGGGACGATCACGACGCCCCGGCAGCGGGCGTGGAAGTGGTGCACCACGTCGTCCACCCGCACGTTCTTGCTCTTCCGGCGGGCCTCGGAGATCACCGTGATGCTCCGCTGGACGAGGTCCTCGTAACCGTGCGCGTTGAGCCAGTCCAGGGTGGTGCTGGCGCTGGTCGCACCGTCCACGCTGGGCGTGGCGACCAGGATCAGCTGGTCCGCGTGGTCGAGGATGCCCCGCATGGCGCTGTGCAGCAGGCCGGTGCCGGAGTCGGTGAGCACGATCGGGTAGTGCTGGCCGAGGCAGCCGATCACCTGCCGGTAGTCCTCCTCGCTGAACGCCGTGGACAGCGCGGGGTCCGCCTCGTTGGCGAGGATCTCCAGCCCGCTCGGGGACTGGGACGTGAAGCGCCGGACGGCCATGTAGTTGTCGATGTTCGGGATCTCGGCCACCAGGTCGCGGATGGTGGCACTGGTCCCGCAGCGCACCCGCCGGCTGAGGGTTCCGGCGTCCGGATTCGCGTCGATCGCGACGACGCGGTCCTGCCGCTCGGTGGCGAGGGTGGCGCCCAGGGCGGTCGTGGTGGTCGTCTTGCCCACTCCGCCCTTGAGGCTGATGACGGCAATCTTGTGGCACTGGGTCACCGGGGTGCGCAGGACGGCCAGCTTCTGCTCCCGCTCCCGCTCCGCCTTCCTGCCGCCGATGCGCAGGCGGTTCAGGCCGCGGCGTTCGCGGGGCTGCTTGCGCAGCAGGCGGGCGGAGGAGAGCTCGACCGCGGCGCTGAGCCCCAGGCCCCCGGCGCGAGCGGCCGGGTCCGGCGCCGGCCAGTGCGCCTGGCCGTAGTGGCCCGGCGGTCCGTAGGGCTGCGGCATTCCCGGAGCGCCGGGCGGCGGCGCGTACCCGCCCCAGCCCGCCTGGGGGCCGTGCGGAGGCGGCGGCGGGTGCTCCACGCCGGGGCCGTTGCCGGGGCCCGCGCCGTGCACGGCGGGCGCGTGGTGCGCGGCGGGCGCGTGGTGCGCGGCGGGCGCGTGGTGCGCGGCGGGCGCAAAGTGCTGCTGCTGCGCCGGGCCGGGAGGTACCGGGGCCTGCCCCACGGCGTTCGGGTGCCCGTCGGCCGGGGCCTGCGCGGGCGTCGGCACGAGGTCGGCCCCGTCGGATCCCTCCGGCCTCCGGTCGGTCGTGGGGCTGCCGCCGGAGGCGTCGCGGTCGTTGGTCACGGTGGGTCCTTTCGCATGGGTGGGAGATCCGTCGGGCACCGGGTCGGCGGCATGACGACAGCCCTGCTCCGCGGCCGACGGCAGGGACCGGCGGCCGGAGCGGAGGCGTGCGGCGTCCGCGCGGGGCGGACCGTCGGAAGCGGCGGCGGGAGGGACCGGCGGTCCCGCCGTGGCGAGGCTCCTGCCCCGCGGCTCGGACGAGCGGGTGCGGCGCCGGGGGCCGGCGTCACGCTTCCGGCGGGGCGTCCGCCCGACGTCCGCGGGGGTGAGCGCTGGGGTGAGCGCGGGGGTGAGCGCGGGACGCGCCCCGGACACCGGGGGGAGGGCGCGTGGCTGCCGGCCTGCTCGCGCCATCACGGCCACCCCCGTGTGGTCCGCGCCGGGCTCCAGCGGGCGTGGCGGTTTCACCGAACCGGTGGGCGCGCTCGGGGGGTAGACACGGGCGAGTGTGCCGTCCTGGGTGAAGGTCAGACCGAGGGATATGAACTGTTCGACGGTCAGCACCCGCTTCTCCCCCCGCACGACGTGCGGGGGCGGCTGCCAGGCCGGGCCACGCTCCTTGCCCAGCCCGGCCTTGCCCAGCCCGGCCGACATCGCGTACGTGGTGTGGAGCCACTCGTTGGCCTGCAGGGCGCGCTGCACGTCGGGCGGGACCTCGACGCGGCTGCGCACCCGGAACCGTCCGGCCTTGAGCTGCGGGGTGCGCTGCAGCTGCACCTTCAGCGGACCCACGAACGAGTAGTGCTGCTGCTCGGCGTACTCGCGGAGCTTGTGCACCAGTTCCTCGCCGAGCATGACCAGGCACGAGCTCTGCACCTCGTGATCGCCCGGGTTCAGCTCGATGACGAAGCAGTTGGGCACGATGACGCAGTCGCGGTCCCAGATCCTGGCATTGATGTCGCACTCGCGTTTGAGTGCGCCGATGTACTCCACGGGCTGGACCGCGGACTTGAACACCTTGGCGAACGCGCCGTTCACCATGGTCTCGAAACTTCGTTCTATTTTGTTC
The DNA here is from genome assembly GCF_003112515.1 of Streptomyces fragilis. Lineage (GTDB taxonomy): Bacteria > Actinomycetota > Actinomycetes > Streptomycetales > Streptomycetaceae > Streptomyces > Streptomyces fragilis. The sequence goes on from NZ_BEVZ01000004.1 coordinate 632,006, forward strand.
AACGCCCCCACTACGGCCTCCGGGGTGACGATCCGCCGTGACTTGATCAGACGATCCGAAGAGATTGCGGATAGTGGTGATATAGCCACCCGGCGTGATCAGGCGCGGCGTGTCGCCGGAATTCACCGGATCGGTCGCCGGACCGGCCTCTCCCGGGCGACGCCCAGGCGCCGGCCCCCGGGGAAAATTCGTTTGGCGACCATCGGGGGATGTGGTCGGATCGGGGGCAACGGGGGCGGCTCCCCGGCGTGCATCCTTCTCACCTTCTTGAAAAGACCCGGCGCGCCCACTCTCCGTCCCCGTTCTTCGTTGTTCTTCGTTGTTCTTCGTTTCCGCCGTCCCAGGCCGTCGTGGGGGATCTCCTGTTGCTGCTCGCCGCCGAGTCCGTACTGCTGCGCCGCATCCGGACCGTGTACGTGGACCCGGCGTCCGCGTCCGGCGGCGGAACGGGGCCGGGCGGACCGGCACTGCGCCGGCTGGAGGCCGAGCTGCTCGGCCGCGGTCACGTGCTCACCCTGGCCCTGCACGAGGCGCTCGCCTCCCTGACGCCCGAGGACCTGGCGGCCGCGCACACCCGGCTGGTCGGGCTGGTCGACGCCCTGCTCGGCTCCGACCGCACCCACACGCCGCTCTTCCGGGGCTTCCCGCGCACCGTGCCCCGGGACACCGAGGCGCTGTACGTGGACCGGGTCTTCGCGTTCCTGCTGCAGCAGCCGGACCAGCCCTGCGTGCTGTGCGGCGAGGGGCGCACGGTGTTCCCCGTCTCGCCCTGCGCGCATCTGGTGTGCCGCCTGTGCTGGGACGGCTCCGACTACGCGGGCTGCCCGGTCTGCCACCGCCGCGTCGACGCCGACGAACCCTTCCTGCGACCGGTGCGGGCCGTCGGAGCCGCCAAGGCCCCGGTGCCCGGTCCGCTGCGACTGCTGTGCCTGGGCACCGACCGGGCCCGGGACGCCACGGGTGTGGTGGACGCCCTGCTGGCCCGCCGCACCCCGCTGTCCCCGCAGGACCGGGACGACCTGCTCACCCTGCTCCCGCTCACCCCGGCCGGCCGGGGCGTGCTGCCGGCGGAGATCCCGGTCCGCGAGACCAAGGCGACGGTGCTGGGCGCGCTGGTGCGCGAGGCGTGGGACGGTCCGCGGGTCCGGACCCTGCTGGCCGAGCGGCTCACCACCGCCACCGACGTGCTGCGACTGCTCGCCGTGCTCTCCGGCGGCGACGCCGGCCTGGTCTCCCCGTCGCGCTTCACCACCCTGCCCCGCCCACTGCGGCGTGACCTCCTCGCGGTCCTCGACGGCCTGCCCACGCCGTACCTGGTGGAGGACGTGCTGCGTCACCCCACGGCGTGGAAGCGCGCCGCGGAGGTCCTGCACCCCTTCGAGCGGCACGCCCGCCATCCGCGTGCCGCGCTCGCCTTCGCCGTCCTCCGGCGGACGCCGGTCGATCCCGGCACCTCCCTCGGCTCCGCCCTGCTGAAGACGGCCGCCGCGCATCCTGACGCCGTCCGCGCCGACGAGGGTCCCGCCGCCGACGACCCCACCGGTGGCGGCCCCATCGGTGGCACCGCCGCCGACGACGCCCCCGCCGGCGGCCGCCGGATCCGTCCGGCCACCTGGGCCGGGCGGCTGGAGCAGGCGATCGCCGAGGGCGACGCGGGCCGCGCCGCGCTGATCGCCGGGGAGCGTCCCGGCGAACTGCTGCGCCGGCTCGACCAGTTGCTGCGCCTGCACACCTCCGAGGAGCTGGCGCCCGAGCTGGAGCGGGCCTTGCTGCGCGGGCTGCCGAAGGTGGGCCCCGGCCCGCTGCTGTCGGCGTTCGGCGCGCTGCGGGTCAGGTCCGAGGACCGCACCGGCCGCCGCCGGGTCTTCTTCCCGCGCGGCGACGTCACCCGTGCCCTGACCGTCCCCGAGCGGCGTGCGCCCCTGCCCGCCGCGCTGGTCACGGCCGCGGTCACCCTGCTGCGCGCCGAGGTGCTGCGCCGCTTCACCGCCGGGGAGCCGTACGCGCTGTCGGTGCTGGACGCGGGCCTGGCCGACCTGACCGTGCCGTTCACCGAGCGCTCCACCGCGAAGTCCCTGGTGGCGGTCCCCCGCGGCAGCACCCAGACCCTGCCCCCGGGCGCGGTGCTGCGGCTGTTCCTGCACTGGACCGAACCCGAGGGCATGCGCACCGACCTCGACCTGTCGGTCGCCTTCTTCGACGCCGACTGGACGTTCACCGGCCTGTGCGACTACACCAGCCTGGTGCACGGCGCGAAGGCCGCGGTCCACTCCGGCGACCTGACCTCCGCCCCCGCGCCGCGCGGCGCCACCGAGTACGTCGACCTGGACCTCAAGCGGCTGGCCGGCCAGGGCGACGTGTACGCCGTCCCCCTGGTCCTCAGCTACAACAACGTGCCGTTCGAGGAGCTGGGGGACGCCTTCGCGGGCTTCATGGCGCTGCCGGCGCAGGGCCCGCGCGACGCCTCCTACGATCCGCGCGCGGTCCGTCAGCGCTTCGACCTGGCGGGCGACTCCAAGGTGTGCCTGCCGATGATCGTGGAGCTGGGCCGCCGCCGGGCCCTGTGGACGGACACCCACCTGCCGGCCACCGGCGGCTTCCAGAGCGTCGGCTCGCACGGCGGCGCCCTGACCGCCGTGGCGCGGGACCTGTGGGAGCAGTTCGGCTCCGGCAGCCGGACGACCCTGTGGGACCTGACGGTATGGCGGGCCGCGGCACGCTCGCCCGAGGTCGCCGTCGTGTGCCGGGAGCCGGAGCCAGCGCTGCTCCGCTTCCGGCGGCGCCCGGACGAGGACACCGCCGCCTTCGCCGTGCGGGTGCACTCCCTGCACGCCCCCGAGGAGCGGCTGCCGCACCCGGACCCCTCCGCGGCGGCGGCCGAACTCGCCGCCGGCGCACGGGTGTTCCTCGCCACGGTGCACGGGGACATCGGCCCCGCGGGAGCCACCGGCACCTGCTACCGCCTGTTCCCCGGAGCCGGCGACGCCTCGGAGTCCCTGACCCGGGTGGCCGCCGGCGACCTGGTCGCCGAACTCACCCCCGCCCCCACCGCGGCCCCCGCCCTCCCGTCGCCCCGCCCCGCCGGTGATACCGCCCCGCTCCCGCCCCGGCGCGCCGAGTGACGGCGGCGCCACGCTCCCCCGGGGTCGCGTGAGGCCTCCCCGGCGCTGGGCCGGCGCGGCGCGTGCTACCGCTCCGGCCGCCGGTCTCGCACGAGGGTCGCCAGGAAGTCCTCGACCTCCTTCGACGTCCTCAGCCGGTGGAAGGCCAGGTGCCGGTTCCGCGGGTCGCGCATGGCCGACTCGTAGCGCTCCTGGACGCGGGGGTACGAGGTCCACGCCCACCACAGGATCGAGTCCTCGCCGCGCCAGAAGTGCAGACCACTCCAACTCTCGCGGTTGCCGTTCCACAACTCCTGCCGGGTCGCCGCTCTCCGCACGGTCCGGCGCAGGCAGCGCCACATCACCCGCCACCGGGAGGGGTTGACCCACACGACGGTGTTGGCCCGGTCCCACGCGAGGGTGCCGATCTTGCTCTGGTAGTTGCCGTCCACGATCCAGGCGTCGGCGGCCGTGGCCCGCCGGACCCGCTCGCTCAGCTCCTCGGCCGAGGCCTCGGACCAGCCGGGCCCCCAGTGCAGCGCGTCCAGTTCGATGTACGGGACACCGAGGACGTCGGAGAGCCGCCGCGCCACCGTGGACTTCCCCGACCCCGAACACCCCACCACCGAAACCCGCTCCACCGCGCCACGCCCCTCCGGTCCGACCGCCACTCCGACGCGCCATTCAACCGGAACCCGCACCGCCGGACACCCGCCCCCGCGAGCCGGACACCCATCCCCAACTCACCGCCGGCGGGCGACCTTTCGACGCCACTCGAATCCATTGGACGCCCGCGAGCCCGGTGCCAGTCTGATCACGCAAGCGCAGGACGCACCCATCCGACCGCAGGAGAAACCCCGTGATCTTCGTCAACCTCACCACGACCGACCTCGAGCGCAGCAAGGCCTTCTACACGGCGCTCGGCTGCGACATCAACCCGATGTTCACCGACGAGAACGCCGCGTGCGTCGTCTGGGACGAGAACACCAACTTCATGGTCCTCACCCACGGGCACTTCTCGCAGTTCACCGACAAGCGGATCGCCGACCCGCACGCGGTCGCCCAGGTGCTGGTGTCGTTCTCGCGTGACTCGCGGGAGCACGTCGACAAGACCGTCGACGCCGGCGTGGCCGCGGGCGGCCGCGAGCCGCGCGCCGCGCAGGACCACGGGTTCATGTACGGCCGTTCCCTGGAGGACCCGGACGGCAACATCCTGGAGTTCCTCTACATGGAGCCCCAGGCCGCCGCGCAGGGTCCGGAGGCGTACGTCGCCGAGCACGGCGCGGGGCCGGACCCCGTTCCCGGGCGGTGACCTTGGCGGCGAGGACCCCGGACGCGCTCGTCCCCCGCGTCAGGCGCGGTGGACGAGCGCGTCGCCGAGCGGCGTGCGCGCGTGCAGCACGCGCCGCCCGGCGCGCCGGGAGGCGATGAGCCCCGCGGCGCGCAGGGCGTCGAGGTGATGGGACGCGGTGGAGGCCGCGATCCCGGCCTCTTCCGCGCTCTCCGTCGTCGACAGCGGCGTGCCGAGCGCGACGAGCACGGCGGCGCGGCTCTCCCCGAGCAGGCCCGCCAGCGCGTCCGCCGCATCGGCACGGTGCCACACCTCGGACACACCGAGCGCGGGGTAGAAGAGCGTCGGCTGCGCGGGCGGCTCGGTGAGCACCGCGCAGTGCCGCCCGAAGAACGACGGCACGAGCACGAGGCCCCGCCCCTGGCAGTCGACGGTCTCCTCGTGCCGTTCCATCCGCACGCGCACGGTGTCGAAGCCGGTGTCGGCGCTCCACTCGACGGCCTCGCCGAGATCGGCCGCCATCCCGGCCAGACCGTCCGCGGTCATCCGTCGCACCCGGGAGCCGATGTCCGCGTGCAGCATGCGTTCGACCTGCGGCCAGTACGGCGCGAGTGCGACCTCCCAGAACGCCTCGACGTGCCGCACGATCATGGCGCGGATCCGCGCGGGATCGGCCGCCATCCTCTCGAGCGCGGCCCGCGCGACGCCGGCGCTGCGGATCGCACGCTTGCGCAGGTCCACCGAGATCGGCTCGAGCGGCGCCTGCCGCAGCCGCTCGATCTCGTCCGCGGGCGTGAGGTCCCACGACGGGGCCGACGTGAACAGATCGGGCGCGTAGCCGGTCTCACCCACGACCAGGCGCAGCAACTCCAGGGAGTCCCGCGGGACGTCGGCGCGGACGGCGCGCAGCCATCCCCACTGCAGCGGCTGCTCCTGCGGCCGCACGAGGGTCCGCACCGCGTGGACGATCTCGTGCCCCGGCGACACGCCGAAGCGGACGGTGGAGATGTCCTCCGAAGCCAGGCGGAACTCGACGTACTTCTGCGGCACGTCGAGCAGGCTACCGCCGGCCCGCCCCACCCGGCCGAGCGCGGTCCGGCTCGTCCAGCGCGAGCTGGAACGGGAACGTCTGCGGGAGCTGATCGCCGCAGCCGAGGCCGAACGCGGTCCGAGGACTCCCCGCGGGCAGACACCTGGGCCCGACCCGCCGACAAGCGGGTCGGGCAGCGCCTTCGACGGAACGTCAGAAGTTGAAGCGGAACGTGAGGTGTACAGCAGTCACCTGCGGAAACGCCCGTTCGGTGGCCGTGAACCAGCGTGGAACCAGCAAAGGTCGGTCGTTGTGGGCTTTCAGCACTCGTCCGGATCACCCGGAACCTCGGCCGCCGCCCGCGGATCCATGATGTCGGACCACGCCTGCTCCGCCGGCAGGAGCTCCCGCTCGGGCAGCGCGTACTCCGGATACCAGCCCTCCGTGTCGCACCCGGGCACGTGCCGCAGGATCAGCGGGGTGACATTCGGTGGGACCGACCCGGTGATCCGTACGGCGAGGTACGTCTCGTGGCCGTCGTCCGCACGGACCTGCAACCCGATCGTGAAGGTGTCGAACTCGACGGCGTGTTTCCTGCCGTCCCTCAGGGACGCTCTCGTCAGATCGCGCGGCGTCGCGCGCAGCCGCCGGGCGAAACGTACGGCGGCTTCGGCCTGGTAGCGGACGTGGTCCTCACGGCCAGGCAGAAGGCGTCCGGCGGGTCATGCACCAGCAAACAACCAGCAGAGGTGACCGCCCCGGAATCACTCCACCAGTGGACTTCAGAACACATTCTGAATTAAGCTGTCCGTTATGAGCGCCATGACCGTGGACACCGTGACCTTCTCCGACCTCTCGCGTCGTCCCAAGGAGGTGGCCGAGCGCGCTGCCCAGCTGGGGCGGGTCCGGGTCACACATCGCGATGCGAAGGACTTCTACCTCACCGCGGCCGACAAGGAAGACCTCCGCGACCAGTCGCTCACCACCGCTTCGCGGATATTCCTCGCCCTGATGAAACACGACGCGACGGCCCGCACCCTGCTGCTCGCCATCCCCGATGTCTTTCCCTGGGTCCGGCACCTCCACGAGGAGGAGATCAGGGAGTTCACGGTGGAGCTCGTCGCTGCCCTCTCCGACGCTGCCGAACTGGACATCGACATCCCCGTTCAGGAAGTCATCGCCGGCTGGCGCGCCACCGCACGCATCAAGAGCGACCCCCAGACCTACCGGGAGGCCGGCTCCCCGACCACTGGCGACCACGGAAGCGTGGACGTCACCCCATGAGCCCCAAACGCGGCGACCGCGTCACCGTCCCCGCATCGGAAAACCACTGGGAGATCCGCTTCGGCACGACCGACGCCGTACGCGGCTGGGAAGCCGCTTGGCACTGGCCAACACCCGCCGCTGCTTTGAAACCCTCCGCACAGATCCCCGCTCCCGCGCCAACCCCGAGCGCCAGCACCGTCTCCGCAGCGACCTCGCCACCCACCGGCACAACGGCACCGACATGGAGCAATGGGAATACGAGGTAACCAGCGGCGGCCGCGTCCGCTACGCAATCGACGACGACAGTCACACCATCTGGCTGATCTACGCCTCACCCCGGCACCCGAAGGACACCGACCGCTGACCGGGGCCCCGCCCTCAAAAGGCAACTCCCAGGAGTGGGCTTGAACCAGCAGTCAGCCAGCACTGCATCTGAAGGACACCGCCGCGCGTGCCCTCGGTGATCGCGCCCGGGCACTCATGCAGGCGAGCGTCTGAGCCGGCGAACCAGCGACCAACCAGCGCGCGTCCGGCATCACAGGGGTGACCACAGCGGACGAAACCGCCGCGGGCCAACCAGCAGAAAACCAGCACCGGGAACGCCAGCGGGGCCGGACCGAAACCGGACCGACCCCGCTGAGCAGCAGGTTTGCCAGCTCGGCCGAGACCGAGCTATGGCACCCACTACACGTTGAAGCGGAACTCCACCACGTCGCCGTCCTGCATGACGTACTCCTTGCCCTCCATGCGGGCGCGGCCCTTGGAGCGGGCCTCGGCGACGGAGCCGGCCTCGACAAGGTCGTCGAAGGAGATGACCTCGGCCTTGATGAAGCCCTTCTGGAAGTCCGTGTGGATCACGCCGGCCGCCTCGGGCGCGGTGGCGCCCTTCTTGATGGTCCAGGCGCGGGTCTCCTTGGGACCTGCGGTCAGGTAGGTCTGCAGGCCCAGGGTGTCGAAGCCGACGCGGGCGAGGGTGGCGAGACCCGGCTCCTCGGCGCCGACGGACTGGAGGAGCTCCATGGCGTCCTCCTCGTCGAGCTCGGCGAGGTCCGCCTCGAGCTTGGCGTTGAGGAAGATCGCCTCGGCCGGGGCGACCAGCGCGCGCTGCTCGTCCTTGAAGGTGTCGTCGGTCAGCTCGTCCTCGTCGACGTTGAAGACGTAGAGGAAGGGCTTGGTGGTGAGCAGGTGCAGGTCGTGCAGCAGCTCGTTGCGCTCGGTGCCCTGGACGATGCCCTGGGAGAAGAGGGTGTCGCCGCGCTCGAGGATCTCCTTGGCCTCCTCGACGGCCTTGACCTTCGGCGCGATGTCCTTCTTGATCCGGGACTCCTTCTGGAGGCGCGGGAGGACCTTCTCGATGGTCTGGAGGTCGGCCAGGATCAGCTCGGTGTTGATGGTCTCGATGTCGTCCTTCGGCGAGACCTTGCCGTCGACGTGGACGACGTTCTCGTCCTTGAAGGCGCGGATGACCTGGCAGATCGCGTCGGACTCGCGGATGTTCGCGAGGAACTTGTTGCCCAGACCCTCGCCCTCGCTGGCCCCGCGGACGATGCCGGCGATGTCGACGAAGTCGACCGTGGCCGGGAGGATCCGCGCGGAACCGAAGATCTCGGCGAGCTTCGCCAGGCGCGGGTCGGGGACGCCGACGACACCCACGTTGGGCTCGATCGTGGCGAACGGGTAGTTGGCCGCCAGCACGTCGTTCTTGGTCAGGGCGTTGAACAGGGTCGACTTGCCGACATTCGGCAGACCGACGATTCCGATCGTGAGCGACACGTTGCGACTTCCCGTTGCATGAGGTGAAGAGGGCGGGCGGGCCTGAGGCGGACCGATCCCCCAGTCTACGGCGTGCCGGACGGGGCACCCGTAACTGTCGAACATCAGACCAGTGCGGACCCTGGGCGTGTCATTAGGGCTATTCAGCACATAAGCAGACCTAGGTTGTGCGAGTGGAGCATCACAGGACGACGGGAACATCACGGTCGGCCGCCCGGCCCGCGCCGGCGTCACGACGCGACGCCCGCGCGGGGCTGCCCGGACAGGCTCGCGGCGGTTCCGGAGGCGGCGGCGATCGCCGGGCCCCGCGGCCCCGGCGGCCGCAGGGTGCGCAGCCGGCTGCCGCGGGAGCGGGCGTCGCCGGCGCGGTGCCCCCGGGTGCGGCGGCCGCCCGGTCGGGGCGTGGCACCGGAAACCGCGGCACGGTGGGACGCGGTGGCGCGGTCGGCCGGGCCGGGCAGGCGATGGACGGGCTGGCCCGGTGGGGCGGGCGGGTGGCGGAGTCGGCGCGCGGCTCGCGGGTCCCGTGGATCGCCGCGACGGCGAACCGGGGCACGGCGGCCGCGGACGGGCTGCGGCGCTTCCCCAACCCTCGGCTCACCGGCCTCGGGTGCGGGCTGCTCTGCACGGCCGCGATGCTGACACTGGGGCTGCTGAGCATGCTGCTGGGCGCGTCGGTCACGGTCTACGGGCTGCTGTTCCTGCCGGTCAGCCTGCTCACGGCGACGTGGGTGCGCCCGGGTGACCTGCTGACGGCGCCGATCGTCGGGCCGATCGCGTACGCGCTGGGGCTGCTGTTCATCGCCGACGGGAGCGGGGTCGGCGGGCACGCGATGGGCTTCTTCACGGCGCTGGCCACGGGGGCCGGGTGGCTGTACGGAGGCGTGCTGGTCACCGGGCTGGTGGCGACGGGACGGTGGATCCGGTTCACGTCCGGGTCCGGCGCCGGGGCCGCGTACCGCGAGGGCTAGCCGCCGCTTCCGGGGCGGGAGCGGCGCGGCGTTCGCTTCCGTTCCGTGCTGTGCCCTTCCGTGCTCTCTTCCGTGCCGCACGGCAACGCGTGCACCTGCGCTCGCGTCCGCGGATGCCGGCGCCCCGCCTTCTTGGGGCGACCCTGCCGCCCGCAGGGCGAAGGCGGGCGGGCGGCAGGGTCGCCGGGTTCAGTGCACGGGGGCGCGCCGCGGGGCGGCGCGGCCCGGCGTCAGCTCCGGTGCTGGGCGGCGTGCATGGCCGCGCCCACGATCCCCGCGTTGTTCTGGAGCCGCGCCGGCACGATCTCCGCGCGCACCTTGGTGATCAGGGGCAGGAACTTCTCCGCCTTGCGGCTCACCCCGCCGCCCACGACGAACAGCTCGGGCGAGAACAGCATCTCGACGTGCCGCAGGTACTTCTCGACCCGCCGCGCCCAGTGCTCCCAGGAGAGGTCGCCGTCCTCGCGGGCCTTGTGGGACGCCCGCTTCTCCGCGTCGTGGCCGTTCAGCTCCAGGTGCCCCAGCTCCGTGTTGGGGACCAGCACGCCGTCGGTGAAGACGGCGCTGCCGATGCCGGTGCCGAAGGTCAGCACGATCACCGTGCCCTTGCGGCCCTGACCGGCGCCGAAGTTCATCTCGGCCACGCCCGCCGCGTCCGCGTCGTTGACCACGGTGACCGGGACGCCGCCCAGCCGCCCGCCGAGCAGTGCGGCGGCGTCCGTGTCCACCCAGGCCGCGTCGACGTTGGCCGCGGTGCGGACGGTGGAACCGCCGGTGACCACACCGGGGAAGGTCACGCCCACCGGCCCGTGCCAGTTGAAGTGCTCGACGACCTCCCGGACGCACTCCGCCACGTCGTCAGGGGTCGAGGGCTGCGGGGTCAGCACCTTGTGCCGCTCCGCCGCCAGGTCGCCCCTCGCAAGGTCCACGGGCGCGCCCTTGATTCCGGAGCCGCCGATGTCCACACCGAAGATCTGCATGGCACCACGCTACGACGCGCGGCAGGGCGCCACCGCCGGAAGGGTGTACCGAAAGGGAGCCGGCGACGCGCGGGTGACCGGTGCCAGCCGGCGATGGCCGGTGGTGCGCCCCGGGACGCGGACACCGCGGAGGACCTTCGCGGACACACTCCCGGCCCCGCGGACGCGGAAGGCCCGCGCCTTCGCAGGCGCGGGCCTTCCGGACGGGCGGCAGGGTCAGCCCCGCGTGCCGCCCGTGCGCTCGGCGACCAGCGCCGCCGCCTCCTCGCGGAGGTCGCGCCGCAGTTCCTTGGGGAGCGAGAAGGTGATCGACTCCTCGGCCGCCTTCACGATCTCCACGTCCTCGAAGCCCCGCTGCGACAGGTACTCGAGCACCTGCTCGACCAGCACGTCCGGCACCGAGGCGCCCGAGGTGACGCCGACCGTGGTGACGCCCTCCAGCCAGCTCTCCTCGATCTCGTCGGCGAAGTCGACCAGGTAGGCCGCGGAGGCGCCGGCCAGCTTGGCGACCTCGACCAGGCGCTTGGAGTTGGAGGAGTTGCGCGAGCCGACCACGATCACCAGGTCGGACTCGGCGCCCATCTCCTTCACGGCCAGCTGGCGGTTCTGCGTCGCGTAGCAGATGTCGTCGCTGGGCGGCGAGATCAGCTGCGGGAACTTCTCCTTGAGCGCGCCGACCGTCTCCATCGTCTCGTCGACCGAGAGCGTGGTCTGGGAGAGCCAGACGACCTTCGACGGGTCGCGGACCTCGACCTTGGCGACGTCCTCGGGGCCGTCGACGAGCTGGATGTGGTCGGGGGCCTCGCCGGAGGTGCCGATGACCTCCTCGTGACCCTCGTGGCCGATCAGCAGGATGTCGTAGTCCTCGTCGGCGAACCGGACGGCCTCCTTGTGCACCTTCGTCACCAGGGGGCAGGTCGCGTCGATGGTGGCGAGCCGGCCGGCCTTGGCCTCGTCGTGCACGGTCGGGGCGACGCCGTGGGCGGAGAACATCACGATGTTGCCGGGCGGCACCTCGTCCGTCTGCTCGACGAAGATCGCGCCCTTCTTCTCGAGGGTCTGCACCACGTACTTGTTGTGGACGATCTCGTGACGGACGTAGATCGGGGCCCCGTACTGTTCCAGGGCCTTCTCCACGGCGATCACTGCGCGGTCGACGCCGGCGCAGTAGCCGCGGGGAGAGGCGAGCAGGACACGGCGGCGGCCAGGAGAGTCGGTCATGGGCCCCATCGTACGGGCCGTCCCGGGCACCGGCCCGGTGCCGTCCCCCGCCCGGTGGCCGGGGCGGCGGTGCGGCGGCCCGCCGGCGTCGCCGGTGGCTGTCGGAGCCGACGGTTACGCTCGGGCGCATGGCTGTGAACACGACCCCCGAGGCCCCGTTGCCCGTCGGCCAGGTCTCCCGGTTGATCGGGGGCTGGATCGACCGGCTCGGCGCGGTCTGGGTGGAGGGGCAGATCACCCAGCTCTCCCGCCGCCCCGGCGCGGGCGTGGTGTTCATGACGCTGCGCGACCCCTCGCACGACATCTCGGTGAAGGTCACCTGCTTCCGGCAGGTCTTCGACGCGGTCGCCGACATCGTCGGCGAGGGCGCCCGGGTCCTGGTGCACGCCAAACCGGAGTGGTACGCCCCGCGCGGCGAGCTGTCCCTGCGGGCGGCGGAGATCCGTCCGGTGGGCATGGGCGAGCTGCTGGCGCGGCTGGAGCAGCTGAAGAAGAGCCTGGCCGCGGAAGGGCTGTTCGCGGCGGACCGGAAGCGGCCGCTGCCGTTCCTGCCGCAGCTGGTCGGCCTGGTGTGCGGCCGGGCCTCGGCGGCCGAGCGTGACGTCCTGGAGAACGCACGCCGCCGCTGGCCCGCCGTCCGCTTCGAGGTCCGCAACGTCGCCGTGCAGGGCGTGCACGCCGTGCCGCAGGTGGTGCGGGCGGTGCGGGAGCTGGACGCCATGGACGAGGTCGACGTCATCGTGGTGGCGCGCGGCGGCGGCAGCGTGGAGGACCTGCTGCCGTTCTCCGACGAGGAGCTGGTCCGCACGGTCGCCGGCTGCCGCACGCCGGTGGTCTCCGCGATCGGCCACGAGCCGGACACCCCGCTGCTGGACTACGTCGCCGACCTGCGCGCCTCGACGCCGACCGACGCCGCCAAGAAGGTGGTGCCGGACGTGGGCGAGGAGGCGGAGCGGGTGCGGCAGCTGCGGGACCGGGCGCGACGGTGCGTGGACGCGATGGTCTCGCGGGAGGAACGCGGCCTGCAGAACGCGCTGGCCAGGCCGGTCGTACAGGACCCGCACCGGATGATCGACGACCGGGCCGAGCAGGTCGCGGCGCTCGCCGACCGGGCCCGGCGCACCCTGGGGCACCTGCTGGACCGGGCGGAGTCCGAGCTCACCCACACCCACGCCCGGGTGGTGGCCCTCTCCCCCGCGCAGACGCTGCGCCGGGGCTACGCGGTGCTCCAGCGCCCCGGCGGCCAGGTCGTCCGCGACCCCGCCGAGGCGACGCCGGGCGAGCCGCTGCGCGCCCGGGTCGCCGGCGGCACCTTCACGGTCGTGCCGGCCGCCCCGGCGAAGGCCCCCACCGCCTCCACCCACCCGACCGACACCGACACCGACACCGACACCGACACCGAAGCATGAGGACGGACGCGATGAGCAGCAGGGCCGACGAGCAGTCCGCCGGGGCGACCGAGGCCGGCCGGGCGATGCTCGGCTACGAGCAGGCGCGGGACGAGCTGATCGAGGTGGTCCGGCGACTGGAGGCCGGCGGCACCTCGCTGGAGGAGTCGCTGGCGCTGTGGGAGCGCGGCGAGGAGCTCGCGAAGGTGTGCCGCCGCTGGCTGGAGGGCGCCCGCAAGCGCCTGGACGCCGCGCTGGCCGAGGAGGACGAGGAGCCCGGCGAGGCCACCGCGGAATGACCCCGCACGCCCGTCTTATTTGAATTTTCAACCTCTTCGGTCCTACAGTGGCACCGTTCCACCGGACCCCCGAAAAGGCTGACGCATGTCTCTCGTTCTTGACCCCGCCGCCCAGGACCTGCTGTTCCGCGAGGCGCACACCGCCCAGAAGTTCTCCTCCGAGCCGGTGTCCGAGGAGCAGCTCAAGGCGGTCCACGACCTGGTCAAGTTCGGCCCGACGGCTTTCAACCAGTCGCCGCTGCGGGTGACGCTGGTCCAGTCCCCCGAGGCCCGCGCCCGCCTGGTCGAGCTGCTGTCGGACGGCAACAAGGCCAAGACCGCCTCCGCCCCCGTGGTGGCGGTCCTGTCCGCCGACGCCGAGTTCCACGAGGAGCTCGACACGCTGCTCCCGGCGATCCCGAACGCCAAGGACATGTTCTTCAGCGAGCGCCCGGTCCGTGAGCGTTCCGCGCTCGCCAACGCGCAGCTGCAGGCCGCCTACTTCATCATCGGCGTCCGCGCCGCCGGTCTGGCCGCGGGCCCGATGACCGGTGCCGACATGGAGGGCATCCGCAAGGAGTTCCTCGGCGACGACCACCTGCCGCTGATGGTCGTCAACATCGGCCACCCCTCCACGGAGGAGGGCGCCCACTACCCGCGCGCCCCGCGCCTGTCCTACGAGCAGGTCTTCACCACCGTCTGACCGCCCGGCACCGGAAAGGCCCCCCGCACTCCGCGAGGGGCTTTCTCCGTGTACGGGGGGCGCGGCGGCGCCGCGAAGGGGCCGCCTACTCCGCGGGCTTCTCCTCGGTGCGCAGCGCCCCGGCCAGGACGGTGAGCTCCTCGAGGTCCGCACTGCCGGTCACCACCGTGGTCACGCCCTGCTCCCGGAGGACCAGGGCGTCGTACCGGTCGCCCTCGTAACGGTCCCAGTCGCGGCCCGCGACCCTTGCCGTGCCGGCCTTCGAGGCGCCCTGGGTGGCGGACTCCACGAACTCCGACGGCTTCTGCGTGGACTGCTCCAGCGCCGCGTAACCGCCGTCCGGGTCGGCGAAGCCGAGGTGCCAGCGCGCGTGCTCGGCCTTGTAGCGCACCGACGTCGCCGTCCAGCCGCCCGGCAGGCCCTCGGGCGCGGCCACCGGGTACGGCGCGGCACGGCGGGCCGTCAGGAGCTCCACCCGGTAGTCCACCCGCTTCGGCTCCGGCGCGGTGTCGTCGTGCGGGACGAAGAGATAGATCACGAACGCCGCGAGAAGAATGAGGCCCAGGGAGAGAACCATGTCCCGGACCGACTGCTTGCCTTTCATACCTGCCACGCCCCTATCGTCGCAGGTGCGCCACGCGCTCATCCGTGGGGTCCTCTGCTCATAATTTCACTCGGAGGCTAGAGTCGAGGACGAACGACCCTCATCCGGCCGTCGTCATACAGGGAAGGTGCCGATGACCGAGCACAATCTGCTGCCGTCCGAACTCGAGGTCCCCTCCGAGGCCCCCGACCGCAACCTGGCCCTGGAACTGGTCCGGGTCACCGAGGCGGCCGCCCTGGCGGCGGGCCGCTGGGTGGGCCGCGGTGACAAGAACGGCGCCGACGGCGCCGCCGTGCGCGCCATGCGCACCCTCGTCTCGACCGTCTCGATGAACGGCGTCGTCGTCATCGGCGAGGGCGAGAAGGACGAGGCCCCCATGCTGTTCAACGGGGAACGGGTGGGTGACGGCACCGGCCCCGAGTGCGACATCGCCGTCGACCCGATCGACGGCACCACCCTCACCGCCAAGGGCATGACCAACGCGATCTCCGTGCTGGCCGCCGCCGACCGGGGCTCGATGTTCGACCCGTCGGCGGTCTTCTACATGGACAAGCTGGTCACCGGCCCGGAGGCCGCCGACTTCGTCGACATCGACGCCCCGGTGTCGGTGAACATCCGCCGGATCGCCAAGGCGAAGCGCTCCACGCCCGAGAGCGTCACCGTGGTCATCCTGGACCGCCCCCGCCACCAGCAGCTGATCCAGGACGTCCGGGAGACCGGCGCGCGGATAAAGCTGATCTCCGACGGCGACGTGGCGGGCTCCATCCTCGCCCTGCGCGAGGGGACCGGCATCGACCTGCTGCTGGGCGTCGGCGGCACGCCGGAGGGCATCATCTCGGCCTGCGCCGTGAAGTGCCTGGGCGGCACCATCCAGGGCAAGCTCTGGCCGAAGGACGACGAGGAGCGTGAGCGTGCGCTCGCGGCCGGCCACGACCTGGACCGGGTGCTGACCACCGACGACCTGGTCTCCGGCGAGAACGTGTTCTTCGTGGCCACCGGCATCACCGACGGCGAACTGCTGCGCGGGGTGCGCTACCGCTCCGAGACGGCGACGACGTCCTCGATCGTGATGCGCTCGAAGTCGGGCACGGTGCGGGAGATCCACTCCGAGCACCGGCTGAGCAAGCTCCGGGCGTACAGCAAGATCGACTTCGACCGGGCCAAGTAGCCGGAGGGCTCGGCGGGCAGAGGGGCGCTCCCGGTGCGGCGGGGGCGCCCTTCGGGGTTCCGGGCCGGCGCCGCTTCCTCTGTGGTGCCGGTCAGCCCGCGGCCGCTATCCGGCCGCCGGCCGAGGAGCGGGCCTTCTTGAGCTCGATGTCCCGCCGCCGGCGGCGCGCCAGCACCAGGCGGCGCTCGGCGGCCGTCAGCCCGCCCCACACGCCGTAGGGCTCCGGCTGCAGCAGGGCGTGCTCCCGGCACTCCACCATCACCGGACACTGCGCGCAGACCCGCTTGGCCGCCTCCTCGCGGGACAGCCGGGCGGCCGTGGGCTCCTTGGACGGGGCGAAGAAGAGTCCCGCCTCGTCCCTGCGGCAGACGGCCTCGTTGTGCCAGGGCGCCTCCTGGTCGCGCTCCCTGCGGGCGCTCCGCCGGGCCGGGACCTGTGCGACCTTGGTGACCTGCAGGGACGAACGCGTGTGCTGCGGCACGGTCTACTCCTGACGAAGGCTTCGCGAGCGAGCGGCGATGCGTCAAGCACTACCCCTCGCACACGTGCCGTATGCACCCTGTACACGCATCGCGACGCAGCGGCGCGGTCACAACTCCCGTGCGCCGCCGCCGAGATGCCGACGCGCTCCGGCGCCGTGCCCGCCGCCGGTGTGCTTGTGCCGTGAGCGGTCGAGGTGCCGCTGCACACGGTCGCGGATGTCGGCCACCAGACGCCCGCGGCGCGCCCGCGCCTCGACGCTCCCCAGCACCGCCCAGCCGTCCACGTAGATCACCGGCGCGTTGGAGTCCGCGGCGTCGGCCGTGTCCACCTCGAAGCTGCCGAGCACGCCGCCGCCGGTGCCGCGCAGGGTGACGTTCTCCGGCACGTAGACCTCGACGCTGCCGAAGACGGACACGGCCTTGACGGTGACCTGCTGGTGCTCGAACACGGCCTCGCTGAGGTCGATCTCGACGCTGCCGAATATCGCGTAGGCGTTGATGCGGCGCCCGGCCCGCCAGCGGCCGGTACGGGAGGCGGCGCTGAACACCGCCGTCACGTTCTCCTCCGCCACGGGGAGGGACTCGAGGGCGAAGGCCGGCGCCGCGGCGGGCGCGGACCGCCCCACGGGCAGGTCACGCACGTACTCCTCCAGCTCGCCGAGGGTCCGGGCGGCGAGCGCCCCCTCGACCCGCTCGGCGTACTCCTCGGGCGTGAGGCGGCCTTCGGCGACGGCCTCGCGCAGCTGATCCACGACACGGTCCCGCTCGGCGTCCGACGCCCGCAGCTCAAGGTTCTTGTGAAGGTCCACATCCGGAGGCTAGCAGTCGCGATGTATCGCGAACATCCTCCGGAAGGGGGATGTCGTGACGAGCCCCACCTCACATCGGCGGCCCCGCGCCCACGTCTTAGGCTGGTGGGCACCGGCTGTCTTTCGAGTGAGGAAATGGGCGAAGATGCCTGAGTTCGCGTACACCGATCTGCTCCCCGCGGGAGAGGACACCACCCCTTACCGGCTGGTGACCTCCGAGGGCGTGTCGACCTTCGAGGCCGACGGCCGCACGTTCCTCAAGGTGGAGCCGGAGGCGCTGCGCAAGCTCGCCGAGGAGGCCGTGCACGACATCCAGCACTACCTGCGCCCCGACCACCTCGCCCAGCTCCGCAAGATCATCGACGACCCCGAGGCTTCCGCCAACGACAAGTTCGTCGCCCTGGACCTGCTGAAGAACGCGAACATCGCGGCGGCCGGCGTGCTGCCCATGTGCCAGGACACCGGCACCGCGATCGTGATGGGCAAGCGCGGCCAGAACGTGCTGACCGAGGGCGGCGACGAGGAGGCCCTCTCCCGCGGCATCTACGACGCGTACCGCAACCTCAACCTGCGCTACTCCCAGATGGCCCCGATCACCATGTGGGAGGAGAAGAACACCGGCTCCAACCTGCCCGCGCAGATCGAGCTGTACGCGACCGACGGCGGCGCCTACAAGTTCCTCTTCATGGCCAAGGGCGGCGGCTCGGCCAACAAGTCGTTCCTCTACCAGGAGACCAAGGCGGTCCTCAACGAGGCCTCCATGATGAAGTTCCTGGAGGAGAAGATCCGCTCGCTGGGCACGGCCGCCTGCCCGCCGTACCACCTGGCGATCGTCGTCGGCGGCACCTCGGCCGAGTTCGCGCTGAAGACCGCCAAGTACGCCTCCGCGCACTACCTGGACAACATCCCCACCGAGGGCTCCGAGCTGGGCCACGGCTTCCGGGACACCGAGCTGGAGGAGAAGGTCTTCGAGCTCACCCGCGAGCTCGGCATCGGCGCCCAGTTCGGCGGCAAGTACTTCTGCCACGACGTCCGCGTCATCCGCCTCCCCCGCCACGGCGCCTCCTGCCCGGTCGCGCTCGCCGTCTCCTGCTCCGCGGACCGCCAGGCCGTCGCGAAGATCACCGCCGAGGGCGTCTTCCTGGAGCAGCTGGAGAGGGACCCGGCGCGCTTCCTCCCGGACACCACCGAGGCCGACCTCATCCAGTCCGGCGACGTCGTCAAGATCGACCTCAACCGGCCGATGGACGAGATCCTCGCCGAGCTGACCAAGCACCCGGTCAAGACCCGCCTGTCGCTCACCGGCCCGCTGGTCGTCGCCCGCGACATCGCGCACGCCAAGATCAAGGAGCGCCTGGACGCCGGCGAGGGCATGCCGCAGTACCTGAAGGACCACCCGGTCTACTACGCGGGCCCCGCCAAGACCCCCGAGGGCTTCGCCTCCGGCTCCTTCGGCCCCACCACGGCCGGCCGGATGGACTCCTACGTGGAGCAGTTCCAGGCCGCGGGCGGCTCCAAGGTCATGCTGGCCAAGGGCAACCGCTCCCAGCAGGTCACCGACGCCTGTGCCACGCACGGCGGCTTCTACCTGGGCTCCATCGGCGGCCCCGCCGCGCGCCTGGCGCAGGACTGCATCAAGAAGGTCGAGGTCCTGGAGTACGAGGAGCTCGGCATGGAGGCGGTCTGGCGGATCGAGGTCGAGGACTTCCCGGCGTTCGTCGTGGTCGACGACAAGGGCAACGACTTCTTCCAGAACCCGGCGCCCGCCCCCACCTTCACCTCCATCCCGGTCCGCGGCCCCGGCCTCTGACCCGGACCGACCACACGCGTGCGGCGTGCACCGCCCGGGTCCTACGGGCGGCGCGCGCCGCACGCGTGCGTCGGGCGCCGCTCACGTCGGCGCGCCGCTCACGTCGGCGCGCCGCTCACACGAACCGCCGGTTCGCCGCGCGCGGCGGCCGTGGCCGGTCGGTGCTGCGCGGTGGACGACCCCTCCCGCGTGGTGCGGTGTCCCGCTCGGACGTCCCCTTGGGTGTGTACCGGCGGGTAAGGGCGGTTGGGAAGACGACGAACCGGTCAACCGGTTGAAGGGGGAGGCGTGCGGCGGACCGGCCGGCGCCCCGGCCGGTGGAAACCGGGTGAGGAAAGGGACGACGATGACGAGCGGGACGGAACGGGACGCCGCGACGGACGACTTCGACGGGCCCGGCGCCGAGGCGCGGGCCGGGCAGTGGCGCGTCGAGCACGACTCCATGGGCGAGGTGCGGGTCCCCGCCACGGCCAGGTGGCGGGCGCAGACGCAGCGCGCGGTGGAGAACTTCCCCGTCTCGGGGCAGCGGCTGGAGCGCGCCCACATCGAGGCGCTGGCCCGGATCAAGGGCGCCGCCGCCAAGGTCAACGCCGAACTGGGCGTGCTGGACGGCTCGGTGGCCGAGGCGATCCGCGCGGTCGCCGCCGAGGTCGCCCGGGGCGCGTGGGACGACCACTTCCCGGTGGACGTCTTCCAGACCGGGTCGGGGACCTCGTCCAACATGAACATGAACGAGGTGATCGCGTCCCTGGCCACCGAGCGGCTCGGCCGGGACGTCCACCCCAACGACCATGTGAACGCCTCCCAGTCGTCGAACGACGTCTTCCCTTCCTCCCTCCACATCGCGGCCACGGCCGCGGTCACCCGGGACCTGATCCCGGCGCTGGAGCACCTGGCCGGGGCGCTGGAGCGCAAGGCGGAGGAGTTCGCCGACGTGGTGAAGGCGGGCCGCACCCATCTGATGGACGCCACCCCGGTGACCCTCGGGCAGGAGTTCGGCGGCTACGCGGCGCAGATCCGGTACGGGGTGGAGCGGCTGCGCGCCTCGCTGCCGCGCCTGGCGGAGCTCCCGCTGGGCGGCACGGCGGTCGGCACCGGCATCAACACCCCGCCCGGGTTCTCGGCGGCGGTGATCGCGGAGGTCGCCCGGGACACCGGGCTCCCGCTCACCGAGGCCCGCGACCACTTCGAGGCGCAGAGCGCCCGGGACGGCGTCGTGGAGACCAGCGGGCAGCTGCGGACCGTCGCGGTGAGCCTGACCAAGATCTGCAACGACCTGCGCTGGATGTCCTCGGGACCGCGCACCGGCCTCGCGGAGATCGCCCTGCCCGACCTCCAGCCCGGTTCGTCGATCATGCCGGGCAAGGTCAACCCCGTGGTGCCGGAGGCGGTCCTGATGGTGGCGGCGCAGGTGGTCGGCAACGACGCCACCGTCGCCTGGGCGGGCGCCGCGGGCAACTTCGAGCTGAACGTGATGCTGCCGGTGATCGCCAAGAACGTGCTGGAGTCGGTGCGGCTGCTCGCCAACGCCTCCCGGCTGCTGGCCGACCGGACGGTGGACGGGATCGTCGCGCACCGTGAACGGGCCCTGGAGTACGCCGAGTCCTCGCCGTCCGTGGTCACGCCCCTGAACCGGTACATCGGCTACGAGGAGGCGGCGAAGGTGGCCAAGCGGGCGCTCGCGGAGCGGCGCACCATCCGCCAGGTGGTGCTGGAGGGCGGTTACGTGGACCGCGGCGAGCTCACGCTGGAGCAGCTGGACGAGGCCCTGGACGTGCTGCGGATGACCCGGCCCTGACCCGCTGACGGCCACGGGCGGCCCCGGCACCGCCGGCGAACCGCCCGTGGCCCAGTCCCCCGCTCCGCCGGCTGGACCGCCCGTGGCCGGGGGTGGAAACCGCCCGTGGCCGCGGGCAGAACCGCCCGTGACCGCCCCCCACCACGCCGCCGCACCCCACCGCGCCGCCACGCCCGCACCGCCGCGCGGACCCCTCCCGTCGCGCCCGTGTGAACGCGCGTGATCCGGACCGCAGCGGGCGCGCCCGGGTGACGCCTAGGATCGGCCCATGACAGCAGACTGCGGAGCGGCACGGCGGAACGGGAGCGGGGCGACGGAGTACTGGACCCCCGGCAGTCACATCCTGTGGCGGTACCGGGAGAACGCCGGGAGCCGTTTCCACATCTGCCGTCCCGTCACCGTGGTCCGCGACGACGCCGAACTGCTGGCGGTCTGGCTGGCCCCGGACACCGAGTGCGTCCGGCCGGTGCTCGCCGACGGCACCCCGGTCCACCGGGAGCCGCTGGAGTCGCGCTACACCAAGCCCCGCGCCACGCGCCGCGGCCGCTGGTTCGGCACCGGGGTGCTGAAGCTGGCGCAGCCCGGGCGTCCGTGGTCGGTGTGGCTGTTCTGGGAATCGGGCTGGCGGTTCAAGAACTGGTACGTCAATCTGGAGGAGCCGCTGGCCCGCTGGGCGGGCGGCGTGGACTCCGAGGACCACTTCCTGGACGTCGTCGTCGGCCCGGACCGCACCTGGTCCTGGCAGGACGAGGACGAGTTCGCCGAGGCGCAGCGCGCCGGACTGATGGACGCGGGCACCGCCGTGCGGGTCCGGGAGGCGGGGCTGCAGGCGGTGGAGGTGGTGCGCGCCTGGGGTTCGCCGTTCTCCGACGGCTGGGAGAACTGGCGGCCGGACCCGGCCTGGACGCTTCCGTCCTTGCCGGATGACTGGGACCGCACGCCCGCGCACGTCTCCACGTGAGACCCTTGATGCACCGTGGGAGCCCAACCGTAGGATCGTCCTCCGGAACGCGCGCGGCGGGCAACGGCAAGTGTTCTCCCAGGGGTTGACGTCAGGTCAGCCCCTGGTGGCAGGGATGAGAGGGAAGGTTCGCGAGGGCGGCGCCGGTGCGGACCGGCGAGCACGGGATTGGCCTTTGGCGGCCCCGGACGGATGGATTCGACAAGCGTGACGGAGCACCCCACACCCGACACCCCGGCCTCCGTGCGCCCCGGCGCAGGGCCGGCCCGGTCCACGGCGCCGCGCGACCGGCGGTCCGGCCCCGCCGGCGCCCGGTCCGAGCACAGTCAGCCGGAGTCGGGCGCCGACCCCGCCGACGCCCCGCGCCCACGCCCCGCGCCCGACTCCATCCCCGCGCAGCCCAAGCCGTCCCGCCGGCGGTCCGCCAAGCAGGCCTCCGGCGGCAAGGGCAAAGGCGGCCGGGGCAACGGCCGGGGCGCCCCGGCGGTGCGGACCGCGCCCGCGGCGAAGGCCGCCCCGGCCTCGGCGTCCGGCGCCCCGCAACCGTCCGGGGCCCCGGGCGGCTCCGGCGCGCCCGGGGGCAAGGACCGCCGCAGCGGCCGGGCCGCCGGGCCGGGTGCGGGCCCGGTCCCCATGCGGCGCGACGGCGAGCGGCTGCGGTTCGTCGGCGCGGCCACCCGGCGCATCGCGCGCGGCATGGACCTCGACGAGATCGTGATGGGCCTGTGCCGGGCCACCGTGCCCGCCTTCGCCGACGCCATCCTGGTCCACCTGCGTGAGCCGCTGCCGGTGGGCGACGAGCGGCCCGCCGGTCCGGTGGTGCTGCGGCTGCGCCGCACCGACCGCATCCCGCCCGACCGGGTGTCCGGCGCTCCGGATCCGCTGCCCGCGCTGCCCGCGCTGGCCACCGGCGAGGCGCCGGACGCGGAGGTGCCGCCGGGCAGCCCGCTGGACGAGGTGCTGCGCGGGGTCCGCCCCGTCTTCGCCGACTCGCCGACCGCCCGCGAGGCGCTGTCCGGGCTGCTCGGCGAGGGCGCCGACGCGGTCGCCACCGGCCAGCACGCCATCCTGGCCCCGCTGCGCGGCCGCCGCCGGGTGATCGGCGCGGCGGTGTTCCTGCGCGGTCCCGAGCGCATCCCGTTCGAGGGGGACGACCTGCTGGTCGCCGCCCAGCTGGCCACGCACAGCGCGCTGGGCATCGACAAGGCGGTGCTCTACGGCCGTGAGGCGTACATCGCCGACGAGCTGCAGCGCACCATGCTCCCGGAGACGCTGCCCCGCCCGACGGGGGTGCGCCTCGCCTCCCGCTACCTGCCGGCCGCCCAGACCGCCCGGGTGGGCGGCGACTGGTACGACGCGATCCCGCTGCCCGGCAGCCGGGTCGCCCTGGTGGTCGGCGACGTGATGGGTCACTCGATGACCTCCGCGGCGATCATGGGCCAGCTGCGGACCACGGCGCAGACCCTGGCCGGGCTCGACCTGCCGCCGCAGGAGGTCCTGCACCACCTGGACGAGCAGGCGCAGCGGCTGGGCACCGACCGGATGGCGACCTGCCTGTACACGGTCTACGACCCGGTCGCGCACCGCATCACCATCGCCAACGCCGGTCACCCGCCGCCCGTCCTGCTGCACATGGACGGGCGGGCCGAGGTGCTGGAGGTGCCGGCCGGCGCGCCGATCGGCGTGGGCGGGGTCGACTTCGAGGCCGTCGAGCTGGACGCCCCGGCCGGGGCGACGCTGCTGCTGTACACCGACGGCCTGGTCGAGTCCCGGCTGCGCGACGTGTGGACCGGCATAGAGCAGCTGCGGGACAGGCTGGAGGCCACCGCCCGGCTCACCGGCCAGGACCACGCGCCGCCGCTGGAGGCGCTGTGCGACGAGGTGCTGGACATGCTGGGCCCCGGCGACCGCGACGACGACATCGCGCTGCTCGCCGCCCGGTTCGAGGGCATCGCCCCCAGCGACGTGGCGTCCTGGGAGCTGTACCCGGAGAACGCGGCGCCGGGCCAGGCGCGGCGGCTGGCGCGGACGGCACTGCAGAACTGGGGGCTGGACGCGCTGACCGACTCAGTCCAGCTGCTGGTCAGCGAGGTCGTCACCAATGCCGTGCGGTACTCGAACCGGCCCATCACGCTGCGGCTGCTGCGCACCGACGTGCTGCGCTGCGAGGTGGTCGACGACGTCCCGCAGCTGCCGCGGCTGCGGCAGGCCCGGGCCACCGACGAGGGGGGCCGCGGCCTGTACCTGGTGAGCCGGCTGGCCCGCCGGTGGGGCGCCACCCGTCTGTCCACCGGCAAGGCGGTCTGGTTCGAGCTCAACCATCCCTGACGCGACGCCTGGCGTACGACAGCGGGAAGGGGCCCCGCCGCGAACAGCGGCGGGGCCCCTTCCGTTCGGTGGCGGTCCCCGGAGGGCCCGTCCCCGGAGGGACGGCCCGTGACTACCTCAGGACGTCGAGGTCGTCGCCGGCGGCCGGGGCCTCCGCGTCGTCCGTCGGACGGCCGGGGCGCGGATCGGTGGTCGTCTCCTCCTCGGTCGGCCGGCCCGACTCGGAGGGGGCCTCCGTGGTGGGCGTGCCGGTCGGCGTCTCGGTGACCGTCTCGCTCGGGGTGGGGGACGGCGTCTCGGTCGGCGTCTCGCTCGGGGTGGGCGACGGCGTCTGGGTCGGCGTCGGGGCGATCGCCGCGCCCTGGTCGGTCCGCAGGTCGAACCGCGCGGAGCCGTCGGTCACGCCGAAGGTGTAGTCGGCCCAGATCTGCGCCGGGTAGCCGCCGCCGTTGATGCGGCCCTTGCCCGGGATGAGTCCGGTGGCTCCGCTCAGCGAGACGTGCCTGTGGCTCTTCGGGTGCTCGCCGAACATGCCGACCGCGGTGACCAGGTCGGGGGTGTAGCCGACGAACCAGGCGGACTTGTTGCCGTCGGAGGTTCCCGTCTTGCCCGCCACCTGCTGGCCGGCGCGGGCCGGGTTGTCCCGCACGGAGGTGCGGGCGGTGCCGTCGTCGACCACGCCGGTCAGCACCGAGGTGACCGTGTCGGCGGTGTTGCGGGTGAGGATCCGGTCCCCGACGGCGTCGGGCATGTCGACGGTGGTGCCGCCCTGCTCGGCCTTCTTGACGAGGGTCGGGGTGACCTGGAGGCCGTGGCGGGCGAGCGTCGCGTAGGCCCCGGCCATCTGCAGCGGGCTCGCGTCCATGGAGCCCAGCGTGTAGGCGGGCAGCGGGTCGAGCTTGTCGGTGTCCACGCCCATCCGGTCGGCGGTCTCCAGCACGTCGTCCATGCCGACGTCCACGCCCATCTGCGCGAACACGGAGTTGACCGACTTGTTCATCGCGGTCTGCACGGTGACGGGGCCGTAGTCGACCTCGTCCTCGTTCGGCGGGGCGAAGGGGATGTCGCTGCCGACGACGGGCCGCCTGCTCGTGCCGTCGTAGACCGTGTTCGCGGTGATCTGCTGCGCGTCCTGGGTGGTCGCGCCCCGCTCCAGCGCCGCCGCGAAGATCAGCGGCTTGAAGGTCGACGCGATCTGGAAGTCGGTGCGGGTGGCGTTGCTGAAGTAGTGCTCCAGGTAGTCCTGTCCGCCGTAGAGGGCCACGATCCGTCCGGTCCTGGGGTCCACGGAGACCGCGCCGGCCTGGACGACGGCGTCGACCTTCCGCTGCTCGGGGTCCAGCTTGCCGGTGAGCTGCCGCTTCACGGCCTTCTCCAGCGCCTGCTGCTTCTTCGGGTCGACGTTGAGCGTGACGTCCCAGCCCTGGCCCTCGACCTTGGCCTCGGCCTCCGCCGCGGTGATGCCCTGGGTCTCCATCAGCTGCTGCTGGAGCTCCTTGTTGGCCAGCTGCACCAGGTAGCCGGCCTGGCCCTGGAGTCCGGCCGCGGGGCGCGGCTCCTTGGGCACCGGGAACTTCATGCCCGCGCGGTCGGAGGCGCCGAGCCACTTCATCTCGACCATGTTGTCGAGCGCGTAGTTCCAGCGCTCCTCGGCCAGCCGCTTGCCGGTCCTGGAGGCGATCGCCCAGTCGTACTGGTTGGGCGCCTGCAGCAGCGCGGCCAGGTAGGCGCCCTGCTGGACGGTGAGGTCCTTGGCGTCGACGCGGTAGTAGGCCTGGGCGGCGGCCTGGATGCCGTAGGCGCCGCGGCCGTAGTAGCTGGTGTTCAGGTAACCGGCGAGGATCTGGTCCTTGGTCATCTGCCGGTCGACCTTCAGCGCGATGACCACCTCCCGCATCTTGCGGGTGACGGTCTGGTCCTGCGTGAGGTAGTAGTTCTTCACGTACTGCTGGGTGATCGTCGAGCCGCCCTGCTTGCCCTTGCCGCGCGCGGTGTTGAGCAGGCCGCGGAGGGTTCCCTTGATGTCGACGCCGGGGTCCTTGTAGAAGGTCTTGTTCTCGGCGGCGACGAAGGCGTGCTGGACGGGCTCCGGCACCACGTCGATGTCGACGACGTCCCGGTTCACCTCGCCGCGCTGGGCGAGGACCTTGCCGTTGCTGTAGCGGTAGATGTTGCTCTGGCTCTGCGCCAGGGCGTTGCCCTCGTCCGGGACGTCGACCAGCAGGTACAGGGCTATCAGGGAGCCGATGCCGAGCAGGCAGACGCCGAGGAACGTGCCGAGCAGCTTCCGCCAGGTGAAGAACCTGCGTATGCCCCGTGGTCGGCGCGCATGTCGTAGATCAGCTCGCCCCATGGTCCTCTTTCGCCCCGCTTCACGTCGTTCGTCGTCCTGGCCCCGGCGGTCTCCGGAGGCACGGCCAGTCCCGAAAGGTAACACCGCACCCTGTGACAAAGAGGTGTCGATCCGGTCTTTTGCGGACGTGAGAATCAGCACCCGAATCTTTCAGCTTCCACCGTTTCTGACGTGTCACGAGGCCGAACGGTTGCCCGGAGAGGACCCGGGGAGGGTTTCACGGCGCCGAAAAAGTGATATCACTTAGATAGACATCGGTCGTCGTCGTGCGACGGCGCAGACATGAAACGGGGGCTCCCATGTCCACTCCTGCCGGTCCCGGCACTCCTCCCGCCCGGCCGTCCCGCGAGACGGTCGACGTGCCCGAGATGCCCAGGCCCAGCGTCCGGGAGTTCCCGGCCCGCTCGCTCGGCGGCGGCCTCGCGCTGCTGCTGGGACTGCTCGGCGTGCTGGTCGCGGTCGGCCTGGGGTACCTGGGCGCCGACCGCGCCTCCGGCGGCGCCCAGGTCGCGCTGATCGTGGCCGCGCTGCTGCTCGCCCTGCTCTCGCTGGCCGCGATGGCCGGGCTGAACATGGTCGCCCCGGGCGAGGCGCGGGTCGTCCAGCTCTTCGGCCGCTACCGCGGCACGGTCCGCGAGGACGGCCTGCGGTGGGTGAACCCGCTCACCACCCGCTCCCGGATCTCCACCCGGGTGCGCAACCACGAGACCGCCGTCCTCAAGGTCAACGACGCCTACGGCAACCCGATCGAGCTCGCCGCCGTGGTGGTCTGGCGGGTCGAGGACACCGCGCAGGCCCGGTTCGAGGTCGACGACTTCCTGGAGTTCGTCTCCACGCAGACCGAGGCCGCCGTGCGGCACATCGCCATCGAGTACCCCTACGACGCGCACGGCGAGGACGAGCTCTCGCTGCGCGGCAACGCGGAGGAGATCACCGAGAAGCTGGCCGTGGAGCTGCACGCGCGGGTCGAGGCCGCGGGCGTCCAGATCATCGAGTCCCGCTTCACGCACCTCGCCTACGCGCCGGAGATCGCCTCCGCGATGCTCCAGCGGCAGCAGGCCGGCGCGGTGGTCGCGGCCCGGCGGCAGATCGTCGA
This sequence comes from Streptomyces fragilis, assembly GCF_003112515.1. Classification (GTDB taxonomy): domain Bacteria; phylum Actinomycetota; class Actinomycetes; order Streptomycetales; family Streptomycetaceae; genus Streptomyces; species Streptomyces fragilis. The sequence continues at coordinate 659,417 of NZ_BEVZ01000004.1, forward strand.
CGGCGCGGTCGGCATGGTCGAGTCGGCGCTCGCCCGGATCGCCGAGCAGGACATCGTGGAGCTCGACGAGGAGCGCAAGGCCGCGATGGTCTCCAACCTGATGGTCGTCCTGTGCGGCCACGGTTCCGTGCAGCCGGTGCTCAACACGGGAACGCTGTACCAGTGAGCGAAGGCGACGACGAGCGTCCGCCGGAGCCGCCCGGCGCCGCCCCCGAGGAGTCCGGCTCCGGGGACCGGCCGCCCGCGCGGCGCCGGCGGACCGCCGAGCGCAAGCAGGTGCTGCTGCGGCTGGACCCGCTGGTGCACGACGCGCTGGCGCGGTGGGCGGGCGAGGAGCTGCGGTCCGCCAACGCGCAGATCGAGTTCCTGCTGCGCCGCGCGCTGGCGGAGGCGGGCCGGCTGCCGAAGGGCACCGGACCGATGCCCCGGCGGGGGCGGCCGCGCGGGGAGTGACCGCGGCCGCCGCCGTCCGGGGCGGCGGCCGTGCGTCACGTGCCGACGGCCTCGTGCGCGCGGCGTTCGGAGGCCCGGCTAAAGGCCGTGCTCGCGCACGACGCGGCGGGTCTGGGCGAAGAGCATGCCGACGTTGACCGCCTTGCGGCAGACGACGACGGCGACCACGTCCTGCTGCTCGGTCATCCTCACGAACAGGTGGGTGAGGTTGTCGCTGTTGACCAGGATCTCCTGGAAGAAGTGGTTGTCGCTCCGGACCCCGCGGCGCTCCTTGAAGATGTCCTCGATCATCACCACGGTGCGGCCCTGGAAGAGGTCCAGGGTGGCGCCGGCCAGCAGGTCCAGGACCTCCGGCGGGTGGTTGTCGATGGTCTCGTAGGCCAGCAGCATGCCGGTCGCCATGTCGACGACGCCCGACGCGACGCAGTCGGGTGCCTCGTTGCGCAGGGTCTTGACCAGGCCCATCACCTGGTCCGAGAAGCCTGCCGTCGTTCTGGTGGTCATGCTGTTCCGTCACATCCTCGCGCTGGTGGAAGGGCTGGTGCGGGTGGTGCCGGTGAGGATCGACTCGATCCTGTCGACGGCGGGCAGCACCGCCGCGTTCAGGCGGTCGACGTCCACCCCCTCGTCGCCGAGCACGACCATCAGGGCGGTGTCCCCCACGGCGTAGAAGGCCGCGCAGCCGTGGCTGCCGTAGGTCACCGTGCGGCGCAGCACGCCGCGGTCGGTCGCGTCGGTGGTGCGGCGGGCCAGGCCGAGGCCCGCGGCCGCGAGGGCGGCGAGGCCCTCGGGCTCGATCGACGCGGCGGTGTCCGCCGCGATCAGCAGGCCGTCGGCGGCGGCCACCGCCGTGTCGGTGATGCCGGTCACCTGCCGGCGCAGGTCCTGCATCTCCCTGGCCAACGCCTCGTGGTCCATGCCCGCTCCCCTGTCCCCGTTGCCGGTGGTCGTCGTCTCGCGTCCGGTCATCGCGGGGGTTCGTCACCCCTGCGGAAGAACTCCTTCCAGCCCTTTCCGCGGGCGCCGCGGCCCAGGGCCTCGGTGATCCCGCTGGCCCCGGGCTCGCGCCGCGGCAGCCCCTGGGGCGTGTCCGCCGGGTCCGCCCGGGCGCGCACCCCCGACGGCTCGGTGACCGGCGCCTGCGTGGCCGCCCCCTCCCGCCCGGGTCCGGAGGCCGGGGCGGCGAACGGGGCCGCGGTCGCGCGCGGAACCGGGACGCGGGGCAGGACCTCCACGCCCGGGAGCGGCCCCACACGGACCGGGGCCGGGCCGCCGGGGCAGTCCAGGAGGTGTTCCTCGAGGAGGCGGGCCACCTCCACGGTGACGACGTAGACCCCGCGGCCCAGCCGGAAGGCCAGGTCCCGCGCGGTGCTGCGGCCGTCGGCGGCGGCCAGGACCTCACGACGCAGCGGCGTGAGGAGCCGTCCGCGCAGGGCCGCCCCGGCCCCGGCCGTCACCGCCGGGGTCTCGCGTTCGGGGCGGACCGGACGGGCCATGCCGTCCAGGGCGGTCAGCTTGCGCACCGCTTCCTGGAGCAGCCGCCCGGCCGTCTCCCCCACCCCCACCGGAGCCACCGGCTCCGCCGCGCCCTCCCCACGGGCGTGCCGCTCGCACTCCTCCACCCGCCCCGCCACCATCGCGAACGCCGCGTCCTGCAGCGCCAGCATGCAGACCACCCGCAGCTGGGCCGCCCCCACGCATCCGTCCGCGACGAGCTCGTCCTCGGGCCACCGCCGCCCGCCGGAGCCGCGCACCAGCTCCGTCCAGCGCTCCCCGGTGACCCGGCCGGACCTCAGCAGCAGCGCCTCCGGGCCGGGAGCGCCGGGGCTCTCCACCCCGACGACCAGGCCGCCGCGCAGGTGGAAGCTGCCGCCGGGCCTGCCCTGCACCCGCAGCTCCCCGGTGAACTCCTCGCGTCCGCACTCCGCGAGGGACCCGGAGAGCCGCTCGTAGCCGGCCCGGTCGAGCGATCCGCGCGCGCCGGCGCCCAGCACCCCGTCCAGAACGCCCGTCATCACACCCCCCGACCCGCAACGCCGTCGCACATCTGCCTGACACGTCGCCCTGAGGGGGCAATGTCTACAGTGGCCCGGCGCATACCGGCCGCACGCGACCGAAGCTGTCGCCAGGTGACGGGAGATGACCGTTCACGCCAGCCGAGCCCCGTCATGCTTCGCTCATCCGACCGGTCGGGGACCGGAATCGTCACACCGCCCCCACAGCGCACCGCCGCCCCGAAACCCGCGAGTTGGCCTATTTCCGGAAACGCACCCGTCTGTGCCACGATCACGTGGAACGTCCACCCCCGCGCAAGGGAGAGCCCGTGCTCACTGTCGGTGACAAGTTCCCGGAATTCGAACTCACCGCCTGCGTCTCGCTGGAGAAGGGCAGGGAGTTCCAGACGATCGACCACAAGACCTACGAGGGCCGGTGGAAGGTCGTCTTCTCCTACCCGAAGGACTTCACCTTCGTCTGCCCGACCGAGATCGCCGCCTTCGCCCGGCTGAACGAGGAGTTCGCCGACCGCGACGCCGTGGTGCTCGGCTTCTCCGGCGACTCGGAGTTCGTCCACCACGCCTGGCGCAAGGACCACCCGGACCTGCGTGAGCTGCCCTTCCCGCTGCTCGCCGACCCCCGGCACGAGCTGATGAGGGCGCTCGGCATCGAGGACGAGGACGGGTACGCGCAGCGGGCGGTCTTCGTCGTCGACCCCAACAGCGAGATCCAGTTCACCATGGTGACCGCCGGCTCCGTGGGCCGTAACCCGCAGGAGGTGCTCCGCGTGCTGGACGCCCTGCAGACCGACGAGCTCTGCCCCTGCAACTGGAACAAGGGCGACGCCACCCTGGACCCGGCCGCCCTGCTGGCGGGTGTGTGACCGATGGCGCTCGCGGAACTGAAGTCGGCCATACCGGACTACGCCAAGGACCTGCGGCTCAACCTGGGCACGGTGATCGGCAACTCGCTGCTGCCCACCCAGGCGTTGTGGGGGACGGTGCTGGCCTGCGCCATCGCCTCGCGCTCCCCGCTCGTGCTGCGGGAACTGGAGCCGGAGGCCCGGGAGAACCTGAAGCCGGAGGCCTACCGGGCGGCGAAGACGGCCGCGGCCATCATGGCCATGAACAACGTCTTCTACCGCACCCGGCACCTGCTCTCCGACCCGGAGTACGGCTCGCTGCGCGCCGGGCTGCGGATGAACGTCCTCGGTGACCCCGGCGTGGACCGGGCGGACTTCGAGCTGTGGGCGTTCGCGGTGTCCGCGGTGAACGCCTGCGGCGCGTGCCTGGACTCGCACGAGCACAAGCTCCGCGAGGCGGGGGTCTCCCGCGAGGTGGTGCAGGAGGCGACCAAGATCGCGGCGGTCCTCCAGGCCGTCGCCGTCACCCTCGACGCCGAGGCGGTCATGGCGTCATCCTGACGCGTCCCCGACGCGGGTGGGACCCATGCGGGAGGGGCGGGCGCCGCACGGCGCCCGCCCCTCACCCGTTCCCGTCCCGCCCGGTCCTTCCGCGGGTCCGCCGGCTCGGGCCCTTCCGCCGGTCCGGCGGGACGCCCGGTCAGGCCACCGTCGATCCGGCGGGCGGTCCGCTCGCCCGGTGGGCGTGCCGGTGCAGGTAGGAGACGACCGTGTTCAGCACGGCGACCAGCGGGACGGCCACCACCGCGCCGCCGATGCCGGCGATCATGCCGCCGGCGGACACGGAGAGCACCACGGCCAGCGGATGCACCCGCACCGCGCGGCCGAGGATGAACGGCTGCAGGATGTGGCCCTCGATCTGCTGCACCGCCAGCACCACCAGCAGCGTCATCACCGCGACGAACACGCCCTGGGTCACCAGCGCCACCAGCACCGCCAGGGCGCCGGAGACGAAGGCGCCGACCAGCGGGATGAAGGCGAACAGGAAGATGACGACGGCCAGCGGCACCGCCATCGGCACGTCCAGGAAGTAGATGCCGAGGCCGATGAAGACGGCGTCGATCAGCGCCACCACCACCGTGCCCCGCACGTAGGCGGTGAGCGTGCGCCAGGCCATCGGGCCGGCGCCCGCGACGCCCGAGCGGGCCGCCGCCGGGACCAGTTTCAGCGTCCAGCCCCAGATCTTCTTGCCGTCGTGGAGCAGGAACAGCGTGCAGAAGATCATCAGGAGCAGCATGGTGAGCGCCTCGACGACCACCGTGACGCCCTCGAGCCCGGCCGAGGTGAGGGATTCCGTGTTGGAGCCGACCGCCTCGCGCAGGTTCTCGGCGATGCCGTTGATCTGGCTCTCCGTCACGTGGAACGGGGAGTTCAGCAGCCATCGCCGCAGGTCGTCGATGCCGCCCTGGACCTGCTCGGAGAGGTTGTCGGCGTTCTCCATGATCTGCCAGGTCACGAACCAGCCCATCAGGCCCAGTACCGCGAAGCCGAGCACGGCGGTGAGCGCGGTGGCGGCGCCGCGCGGCAGCCCGTGGCGTATCAGGCGGGCGGCGAGCGGCTGCAGCAGCGCGGTGACCAGCAGGGCGCCGGCGAAGGACAGCACGATCAGCCGGACGGAGCTGATCACCCGCATCAGCACCCAGACGGTGCCGGCCAGGACGAGCAGCCGCCAGCCGGCCTCGGCGGCGACGCGCAGCCCCCACGGCACCACCTGTGCCGGGTCGGGCCGCACCACGACCTGCTGCACGACGATCGGCTCGTGCTCGGACTCGTTGCCCTCGTCGCGGCGGGCCTCGGCCCGCCGCTCCTCCCACCGCTTGCCCGCGGCGTTGAGTCCGGCGCCGAGCCGGCCCGCCCAGTCAGGTAGTCGCGCCATGGTCGTCCTCTGCCCCCGTCTCTCCCCGTCAGTCCGTGCGTGTCAGCTTGGTATCGACGACCGTACATGGCGGCAGCCCCCCACCGTCGGACGGTGGGGGGCTGCCGCGGGAACGCGCGGTGACCCGGGAGCGAAGCTCCCGGGTCACCGCGGTGCGGTTCCGCTCAGTACCAGTGGTTGGCCTGCCAGAAGTCCCAGGCGCCGCAGGGGCTGCCGTAGCGGGACTCCATGTAGTTGAGGCCCCACTTGATCTGGGTGGCCGGGTTGGTCTGCCAGTCGGCGCCGGCCGTGGCCAGCTTCGAGGCCGGAAGCGCCTGGAAGAGACCGTAGGCGCCGGAGGACGGGTTGACCGCCTTGTAGTTCCAGCCGGACTCGTGCGAGACGATGTTGCTGAAGCACTGCCACTGGTCGGCGGCGACCATCTGGCGCGCCATCGCCTGGACCTGGGCCGTCGTGTAGGAGGACTGCACCGCGAAGTCGGCCGCGTCGGCCTTCTCGCGGGCGGCGCGGTCGGCCTTCTTCTGCTCGGCCTCGCGCTCGGCGGCCTGCTTCTTGGCGATGGCCTGCTTGGCCGCCGCCTTGCGGGCCTCCGCCTCGGCGCCCTTGCGGGCCTCGTAGTCGGCGGCGATCGCCTGTGCGTCGGCCTGTGCCTCCAGGTGCGCGACCTGGACGTCGGCCTGCTGGCCGGCCGGGATGTCCGCGAGGAGCAGCGTGGCGCCCTCGGCGGTTGCCTGGGCGTCGTTCGGCTGGGCGGTGCTGCCCGTCGCGACGCCGACCACGCTTCCGACTGCGGTGACCGCCGTGGCCGAAGCCACCGCGAATCCCCGGACCGAGATCCGGCTCACACGATTTCCTTCCAGCATCGCCCGCATCGGTGACCCTGGCGGACGCGTTCGTGCCCCTGGCGCTGGCCTCCCAACAGCGGGTCACGGAGGCGCGGGCCCGGTGGGCGACTCCCCAGCGGGAGCGCCGTGTACAGCTCGGGCGGCATGCGGCTGCGCTATGCAGTTGGCCTTGATGCTCATGGGGGGCGGTACCGCTGGGGGTGCCGATGAGCCGCATGCGGGGCCTGACAGAAGTGAGACTCTGCCGTAACGGACACCGCAAGGCAATTCCCGGTGCCGTGTGAAAGCTCACATGGCCCACGCACAGGGGAATTTCACCGATCCGGAGGACGTGCGAACGCCGCCCGGCTAGGCTCTCATGCCTTTGCCGGACGGCGCTCGACTTCCCTGCGGTGCTGCCCAGTTGAGGGCCGCCGGAGGACTAAGGGAGGAAAAGCCGCACTCCTCTCCGGTCATCCGATAGCTATCTTTTCCGGACTGTCACATCGCGCTCTCCTCGAGCATCTCCGTGACCAGCGCGGCGATCTGGGACCTTTCGGACCGGTTGAGGGTGACGTGGGCGAAGAGCGGATGCCCCTTCAGACGCTCGACCACGGCGACGACTCCGTCGTAGCGGCCCACCCGGAGGTTGTCGCGCTGGGCGACGTCGTGGGTGAGCACCACCCGCGAGTTGGCGCCGATCCGGGAGAGCACGGTCAGGAGCACGTTCCGCTCCAGCGACTGCGCCTCGTCGACGATCACGAACGCGTCGTGCAGGGAGCGGCCGCGGATGTGGGTCAGCGGCAGGACCTCCAACATCCCGCGCGAGGTGACCTCCTCGATCACCTCGCGGCCGGTGACCGCGGAGAGCGTGTCGAAGACCGCCTGCGCCCAGGGGTTCATCTTCTCGCTCTCGGATCCCGGCAGGTAGCCGAGGTCCTGGCCGCCCACCGCGTACAGCGGCCGGAAGACCATGATCTTCTTGTGCTGACGCCGCTCCAGCACCGCCTCCAGGCCGGCGCACAGGGCCAGCGCGGACTTGCCGGTGCCGGCTCTGCCGCCCATCGAGACGATCCCGATGTCCGGGTCCAGCAGCAGGTCGAGGGCGATCCGCTGCTCGGCGCTGCGGCCCTTCACCCCGAACGCCTCGCGGTCCCCGCGCACCAGGCGCACGTCGCCCTCTGCGGTGACCCGGCCGAGCGCCTTGCCCCGCTCCGAGGTGATCCGCAGCCCGGTGTGGACCGGGAGGTCGACCGCCTCGGGGACGTGCACCACTCCCTCCTCGAAGAGCAGGTCCACCTGCTCGGCCGAAAGGGTGAGTTCGGACATTCCGGTCCACCCGGAGGAGTCCGTGATGGCAAGCTCGGCGCGGTACTCCTCGGCGAGGAGCCCGACCGACGACGCCTTGATCCTGAGCGGGAGGTCCTTGGAGACGACCGTGACGTCGAAGCCCTCGGCCTGGAGGTTCCGGGCGACCGCGAGGATCCGGGAGTCGTTGTCGCCCAGCCGGTAGCCGGAGGGCAGCACGCTGGGATCCGAGTGGTTGAGCTCGACCCTGAGGGTGCCTCCCAGGTCTCCGATCGGGATGGGCGCGTCCAGCCGCCCGTGCTGCACCCGCTGGTCGTCGAGCAGGCGGAGCGCCTGCCGGGCGAAATACCCCAGCTCGGGATGGTGCCTCTTGGCCTCCAGTTCCGTCACCACCACGACGGGGAGCACGACTTCGTGCTCGTCGAAACGGTGGACGGCGTTGGGATCGGCCAGCAGGACGCTGGTGTCGAGAACGTAGGTGCGCCGGTCGGGCTTGTGGCGCTGTGCGCTGGTCACCACGGAAGGACGTACCCCCTCGGGGAAGGTCGGGGAGCGACGACAGGGTTTGAGGACAACGCGTCCGGACCGGTCTCGGGCGCAGATGCGCGGGCCGAGAACCGGCCCCCCGCTTCGTCCGTGACTGCCTCGGCGGCACGGTCGGGCTGGTGCAAAGGGCCTCCCGGACGGACGGTCCCTGCGCCGCCCGCTGAGGTGTGACACCCGTGGTTCGGGCGTCGACCTGCAGGGGTTATGCCCGCCCAGGACCCTCGCCATGCCGTCGCCACGCCCCGTCGTACGACAACTCCCCCACGCCACCCGCGAGTGTGTGAACTCGTCGGCGGCGAGGGGGAGTTGGAAAAGCAACGTCGTTCCGGCCCGGTGGACGGGCCCGCGGAACGTCGAGTTTCAGCCGCCGAAACGGCGGTGCCGGGCCGCGTAGTCGCGCAGCGCGCGCAGGAAGTCGACCTTGCGGAAGGCAGGCCAGAAGACCTCGCAGAAGTAGTACTCGGAGTGCGCGGTCTGCCAGAGCATGAAGCCGGACAGGCGCTGCTCACCGCTGGTGCGGATCACCAGGTCCGGGTCGGGCTGGTCGCCGGTGTAGAGGTGACGCCCGATGAGGTCGACGTCGATGGTCTCGGCGACCTCGTCCAGGGTCCGTCCCTTCTCGGACGCCTCCTGGAGCACGGAGCGCACCGCGTCGACGATCTCCTGCCGCCCGCCGTAGCCGATGGCGACGTTGACGAGTATCCCCGTGTTGCCGGCGGTGGCCTCCTCGGCCTCCTTGAGCGTGCGCAGCATCCCGTCGGGGAGGCGGTCCGTGGTGCCCACGTGGTGCAGACGCCAGCGGCCGTCGGCGGCGAGGGAGTTCACCACGCCCTCGATGATGCCGAGCAGCGGGACGAGTTCCTCCTGCGGGCGGTCGAGGTTGTCCGTGGAGAGCAGCCAGAGGGTGACGACCTCGACGTCGGTCTCGGCGCACCAGCCGAGGAACTCCTCGATCTTCTCCGCACCGGCCTGGTGACCCTCGGCGGTGGTGCCGCCGGCCGCCTTCGCCCAGCGCCGGTTGCCGTCCACGATCACGCCGATGTGTTTGGGCACCTGGGCATGGTCGAGGTGGCCCTCTACGCGGCGTGCGTAGACCCTGACGAGCAGGCGGCGAAGGTTGTCGCGCAGCTTCACGTGATTGTCAGCCCCTCCGTGCGGATCCCCCGGGAAGCGTACCCCCGCCCCCTGCGGCGCCCGGCCCGCCCCCTGCGGGGCCGAGGGGCGCGGACACCGGGGCCGTGTCGCGGCAAAGAAAACGGGCCGGTCCGTGGGGGGGAGACGGACCGGCCCGAGGGGGGGAGTTCCACCATAACCCTTCGTAAGGGATGGCGCGTACATTGGCGGCAAACAACTACTCTCCGAAGCCGCTCGGCGACGCCACGCGCACCGCATTTCCGGCATTTCGACCACGCAGCCTACCGGCTCGTGATCGATTCGCATCCCATGGGGCCGATGTCACATTTCATTCCAAGGCGTCACCGCCCCCTCACCCCCGTTTCACAGCCCCGTCCCGTCACAGCCCTCCCACCTCTCCCGTCCCCCGTCCGGGCGACCTCCGACACACTGCGGCTGACGCGACGGCCCGCGCCGCTCAGAGGCGGATGCGGGCGAGGAGGGGGAGGTGGTCGCTGGGCGTCGGGGGGAGGGAGGAGACGTGGAGGCCGCGGGGGCCGCGGGCGAGGGCCTGGTCGATGCGGGCCAGGGGGAAGGCGGCGGGCCAGGTGAAGGAGAAGCCACCGTGCACGGGGGTGGCGAGGCGGGAGGTCAAGGGGGCGAGGCCGCCGTCGTCGAGGGTGGAGTTGAGGTCGCCGAGGAGGAGGACGCGGGGCAGGGGCTCGGCGTCGATCGCGGCGGCGAGGAGGCGGGCGCTCTCGTCGCGGCGGCCGGAGGTGAACCCGGCGACGGGCGACACGCGGACCGAGGGGAGGTGGGCGACGTGGACGGCGATCTCACCGTGGCGGGGCAGCCGGACGGTGGCGCGCAGGGCCCGCCGCCAGGAGGGGTCCACCCCGGCGGGGCGGATGTCGAGCGGGCGGACGTCGCCGAGCGGGTGGCGGGAGAAGAGGGCGACCGTGCCGGACGAGGCGTGGTGGGGGTAGCGCGCGCGGAGGACGGCGCGGATCACGGGGAGACTGTCGGGCGTGACCTCCTCGAGGGCGATCAGGTCGGGGCGGGGAGCGGCCACGGCACGGGCGGTGGCCGCGGGGTCGGGGTTCACGTCGTTCACGTTGTGCTGGACGACGGTGAGGTCCGGGCGCGGCTCCGGCCGCGGCAGCAGATGGGGGCCGAAGAGCCACACCCAGGTGAGGGCGGGGAGCAGCGCGGCGCACAGCGCGACGGGAGTCCGGCGGCGCAGCAGGGTGAACAGCAGGAGCGGCGGCACGGCGAGGCCCAGCCAGGGCAGGAACGTCTCCAGGAGGCTGCCGAGCCGCGGACCGCCGTCGGGCACCGCCGAGTGCCCTGCCAGCAGGGCGGCCACCGGCAGGGCGAACACGGCGGGGGCGTGCCGCCGCGCCGGGACGGCGAGCTTCCGGGTCCGGGGCCGGCGTGGGGTCGGGTTCGGGTTCGGTGTCGGCGTCGAGGCCATGTGGGGGCAGGACGCGGATCGGGGCGGCGCGGTTCCGGGGGCGACCCGGGCGGCGGGCGGGTCGGGCGTGGGACGGCCGTGGGACGGGCGTGGGACGGGGGATGGCCGGTCCGGGCGGTGCGGGTCCACGGCGCGACCCGGCGGCTCCCGGTTCGGGTCCCCGGGCGACCCGGGTGACCCGGGCGGCAACCGGTGCGGGCGGACCACGGCGTCGGCGGCCGGTCACGGGTGGCCCGGGCGGACCACGGCGGCGGCCGGTCACGGGCGGTGCGGGCTCGGGGGTGGGGGTCAGGTCTTGTGGTGCCCTTCCTCGGCCGCCAGCAGTTCGCCGGTCGCGGCGGCGGCGTCGGCGGCCGGCTCGCCGGAGGGCCACCACACCCCGTCACGTCGCCGGTACCCGTACCACCGGCCGTCCCGCCCCAGTCGCAGCTGCAGCCCTCTCCCTCCGAAGGTGAAGCGGTTCTCCTCCACGGTGAGCCGCGGCTCCTCGTCCGGCGACCAGGCCTCGGCCAGCGCGGTCCGTGCCCGCGCCGTCGCGGCGGGGTCCGGCGTCCAGGGGTGTTCCAGCACGTCCAGTCCCGCCGCACCGGCCGTGCGCCACGCCTCGGTCAGCTGGTCGACGTCGTGCCCGGTGCCGCGTTCGGCGGCCCGCTCCGCCACCGCCTGCCGCAGCCGCTCCCGTGCCCGCGGGTCCGGGTGGGTGGCGGCCAGGCGCACGGTGTCCTGCCAGGGGTCCGGCGGAGGCGGCGGGTCCTCGGCGCCCGTGCCGTGCAGATGGGCCAGCAGCTCGCGTGCCCGTACCGCCGCGTCGGCCACCAACCGGTCCAGCGGGTCCGCCTCGATCCCGGTGGCCGGTGGTTCCTCCTCCGCTCCGGTCCGCCGCTTCGGCACCGGGGGCAGCGGCGGCAGCGGCGCCGGGGGTCTGGCGTACGCCTCGCGGTTGCTCCGCGGTGCCTTGCCGTCGGGCTCCGGGGGGTCGGCGGGGACGGGTTCGACGTCCTCCTCCGCCTCGTCGTCCCCCTCCCGCGGGGCCGCCCCGTCCTCGTCCTCCTCCGCGGAGACCTCGTCGGCCTCGGCGTCCGGGGCCGCCCCGTCGTCCTGCCCCGTCACCTCCGTCATGGCCCGCAGCAGCAGCTCCGACTTCAGGTCGTCCAGCACCGCCTCAGGGGTCCGTCCGCGCAGCAGCGCCAGCAGCCAGGGGTCGTCGTCCAGCAGCCACGCCGTCTGGACGGCCAGCGCCAGCGCGTGGGCGCAGGGGTGCTCGGGGGCGTCGCAGCCGCACGCGGCGTCCAGGTCACCGTGGCCGGGGAGCAGCGGCAGCCCGGCTTCCGCGGCGAGTCCGGCGGGGAGCACCTCCCCCTCCAGCAGCGCCGCCGCCGTCTCCGGCCGGTCGGCGAGGTGCTCGGAGATCCGGTCCCACGCGGCGTCGTCGAGCACCGGCACGGTGAGCTCCGTGGCGTGCGCCGCGTCCCCCGTGTAGCTCTCGGCGCGGACCCGGCCCGGGGCGACGGTGACGGGTCCGAGGCGGCCGGAGCGGGCGAAGGCACGGCCCCGCCGCAGCGGTTCGTCCTCCGGCCAGACGTCCTCCACGGCCGCCGTCCACGCCCGCGCCCAGGCGGTGCGGCCGCGGGTGGCCCCTCCGCGGCGGACGGGGAACGCGGGCAGCGTCCGCTCCCCCGCGGATCCGGACGACGGTGCTGCGGCGTCGTTCATTCGGTGCTCCTCAGCGCGACCAGGTCGGCCAGTTCGTCGTCGGACAGCCGGGCGAGCACCTGCTCGCCGGAGCCGAGGACGGCGTCGGCGAGTTCCTTCTTGGCCTCCAGCAGCGCGGCGATGCGGTCCTCGACCGTGCCCTCGACGATCATCCGGTGCACCTGCACGGGCCGGGTCTGCCCGATGCGGTGCGCGCGGTCGGTGGCCTGCGCCTCGACCGCCGGGTTCCACCAGCGGTCGTAGTGGACGACGTGGTCGGCGCGGGTCAGGTTGAGGCCGGTGCCGGCCGCCTTGAGCGAGAGCAGGAAGACCGGTGCCTCGCCGTCCTGGAACCGCCGCACCAGCCGCTCCCGTTCGGCGACCGGGGTGCCGCCGTGGAGCAGCAGCGCGGGGATGCCGCGGGCAGCGAGGTGACGTTCCAGGAGGCGGGCCATGGTGACGTACTGGGTGAAGACCAGGGCGGCGCCGTCCTCGGCGAGGATGGTGCCGAGCAGCTCGTCCAGCAGCTCCAGCTTGCCGGAGCGGCCCGTCAGCCGCGCCTCGGCCGGGTCCTCCCTGAGGAACTGGGCCGGGTGGTTGCAGATCTGCTTGAGCGAGGTGAGCAGCCGCAGCACCATCCCGGCCCGGGCGAAGGCGCCGTCCCCGCCCTTCTGTTCGCCCGCGGCGCGGATCCGCGCCATGGCCCGCTCGACCTGGGCCCGGTACAGCGTGGCCTGTTCCGCGGTGAGCGGGACCGGGCGGTCGGTCTCGGTCTTGGGCGGCAGCTCGGGCGCGATGCCGGGGTCGCTCTTGCGCCGCCGCAAGAGGAACGGGCTGACCAGGGCTGCCAGTTGCTCGGCGGCGGGCAGTTCGCCGGGGCCGGTGGCGGGGCGCGCGGCCGCGGTCCCGTCACGGTCGGAGCGGTCGGAGCGGTCGAGGCGTCCGCCGCGTTCGGCGTCGATGCGGGCGATCCAGCGGCGGCGGAACCGGGCGTGGCCGCCGAGGAGCCCGGGGGTGGTCCAGTCGAGGATGGCCCAGAGCTCGGAGAGGTTGTTCTCCACGGGCGTGCCGGTGAGGGCGATCCGGACGGCGTCGCCGCCGATGCGGCGCAGCGCCTTGGCGGTGGAGGAGTACGCGTTCTTCACGTGCTGGGCCTCGTCGGCGACGACCAGGTCCCAGCGCACCGCGGCGAGTTGGGCGGCGTCGAGGCGCATGGTGCCGTAGGTGGTGAGGACGAAGCCGTCCTCGACGCCCTCCAGGGTGCGGCCGGGGCCGTGGTGCCGGCGGACCGGGACGCCCGGGGCGAAACGCTTCACCTCGCGTTCCCAGTTGCCGAGCAGCGAGGCGGGACAGACCACCAGGGTGGGTCCGCCGGCCTCCTTGTCACACCCGCGTCTGAGCAGGTGGAGGGCGATCAGCTGGACGGTCTTGCCCAGACCCATGTCGTCCGCGAGGCAGCCGCCGAATCCGAGGGAGGTGAGCCGGTGCAGCCAGGTCAGGCCGCGGAGCTGGTAGTCGCGCAGGGTGGCGGTGAGCGCGGCCGGGGGCTCGACCAGACCGGAGTCGTCGCCCCGGCCGGGCGCGGTGAGACTGCGGGCGATCTCGACGAGCTGTTCGTCGGGCAGCACGGAGACCTCGGCGCCCCGGACCTCCGTCCCGCCGGTCAGCGCGGCGGCCAGCGCCTCGACCGCCGTGAGGGGTCTGAGCCCGCCCTTCTCGCGGACGGTGCGGGCGGGGGCGTCCCCGATCAGCAGCCACCGGCCGCGCAGCCGGACGGCGGAGCCGCCCGCCTCCACCACGGCGGTGACCTCGGCGGTCTCCTCCTCGGTGAGCGGGTCGTCGTCCAGGCAGAGCTGCCAGGTCAGCTGCACGGGACCGGCGTGATCGCCGCGTGCGCCGCCGAACAGCGCTCCGAGGTCCGCGCCGTCGGCCTGGCCGGAGCCCACCACGGCGCGGGCGGTGAGGACGCCGGTCTCCGAGCCGGGCGGGCGGACCACCTCGACGCCGTGCGCGGCCAGCCGGTCGCCGGCGGCGCCGAGGAGTTCGCGCAGCTCGCGGGCGCTGAGGTCCAGGGCGCCGGGCACCGGCAGCAGGCGTTCCAGGGGCGGCCACACGTCGGCGGCGCGGCGCAGGGCGCGCACCATGTCCACCTGGGCGGCGGGGCCCAGCGCGTGGTCGGCGCCGGCGAACAGGGCGTCCGCGTCCATGGCGACGGTGGGATCGGCGAGGCTGTGGGCCCGCGGGACCAGGCGGGTGGTGGGGGCGCCTCCGGGACCTCCAGGGTCTCCAGGACCTCCGGGGCCTCCGGGGCCTCCGGGGCCTCCGGGGCCTCCGGGGTCGACGATCTCGATCTGCAGGGAGACGCGTACGCCGGAGTCGACACCGGCGGAGATCTCGTCGGCCCAGGCCCGCAACTGCGGCACGTACTGCGGCTCGGTCGCGGCGAAGGCGGCGCGGCCGGTGGCGACGGGGGCGGCAGGGGTGCGGGGCAGGGTGTCGGCGACGGCGTCCAGGAAGCCGCGGACCAGCGCGGTGACGTCGGAGTCGGGCGCGGCGACGGCCTCCGCCGGGGCGGCGGCCACCAGTTCGCGCAGGCGCTCCACGTCCTCGGTGTCGAACGGCCCGGCCCGCCAGGTGTCGTAGCCGCCCGGTGAGACCCCGGGCAGCGCGCGCTCCCGGGCGAGCAGCCGCAGGGCCAGCGCGAGGACGCCGCCCCAGAAGGCGGTGGCGGGGTGCGGAGCGGCATCCCCGTCGTCCCGGGCGGCGGCGGGGTCCGGGGCGGACGCCGACCGGGGTGCCGTGCCGGGTGCGGTGCCGGGTGCGGCGTCGGGTGCGGTGTCGGACGCCCGGCGGCGGGCCAGGGCGAGCACGGGGAGCGCGTCGGCCACGGTGAGCCGCAGCACCGGGACGGTGCGCAGCACGAGGCGGCCGCCGTCGTCCCGCACCACCAGCCGGGCCCACCCGCGCTCCCCCGCCGGGTTCCGCGGCGGCCGCGACCCGGCGGGAAGCCGGAAGGCGACCCGCCCGGTGCGCGCGGGATCGCCCGGTTCGAAGACCGCTGCACACCGCGTCAGCTCCGCCGCCTGGCTCCCCGTCAACCACACCATGCGCACAGTCTCCCTCAGGGTGAACGGCGCGCCCGGCGCGTCGGCATCGACCGTTTCTACTGGATGCTCCACCGGTGGGGGTGGCCGGGGTCCCCGGGGCAGGCGAAGACGTTGAGTTCGCCCCAGCGCCCGAACACCACCTGGGTGGGTGAGGCGTGCGGGTGCGGCGGCAGACCGGCGTCCTCCACCGGCCGCCAGCTGACGGTGCCGTCCCATTCACCGGAATCCACGGTGAGCAGCAGCTCCATGGGTGTGGCGCACACCTGGCAGTCCATGGGATACGGGTCGGTCGTGTGCCAGGAGGCGTACCCGCCGGCCCGCCATCCGGGTGGGACGGAGAGGTCGTACTGGTACCGGGGGATGTCGGGCGTCTCGTCGCCGTGGTCGCCGTCCGGCCCGCGGTCCGTCCAGGGCTGCTCGACGGTCTGCTCCTCGGCCTCCTCCTCGCGCTCGTCCTCCCAGGCGTCGAGCCGTTCGCACAGCTCCTCGGGCAGGCACCCGGCGAAGGGGTAGGTGACGACCTGCTCGGGGTGCAGGACGCAGGGCTCCGGCACGTACCCGTCGAAGCCGACCACCTCGGGCTCCGGCTGGGGGTCGGCGACCTCGGCCCCGGCGGCCTCGGCGGAGTGCCGCCAGTGCACGTGGACCTTCGTCCCGTGACCGGACCGGCCGTGTGCGTCGAAGGGGCAGGCGAAGAGCTGGAGCAGGTCCGCGCCGTCGGGTCCCGGGCGCAGGTCGGGCACGTCCCGGCGGTAGAGCTGGGCCAGCGCGATCATCGGCACCGGGTGGTCGTCGGGCAGGTCGAGCAGACGGCGCCTGTCCTGCGGGCCGAGTGAGCCGCCGTCACCCCGGCGGGCGCGGCGGACGTCCCGCGTGCGGTACCCGGTGCCGCGGTCGTGCGGTTCGGTGCAGACCGGCCACGCCTCGCCCGTCGGCCACAGCAGCGGGCCGCCCACCGAGCTGTCCGCCACGGTGGGCGCGCCGGGGCGGGGGTGCAGCCGGGTGGTGGTGCCCCGGTACGCGGCGAGCTCCGGGAAGACGGCCTCGACGTCCAGCGGGCGCGGCGGGGTGGTTCTGGTCATGACCACGACTCTAGTGAGGCGGACGAGGCCGGGGGGACCGGTCCGTGATGCCGGTCCGGCCTCCGCCCCGACGTCCCCTCCCGCCCCGCCCCGGCCGGCCCGGTCGACCCGCGCCGGCCCCCGTTCTCAGCGGGGGGATACGACGTTGCCGCCGGCCGCCGTGCCGCCCTGGCGCTGGTGGACCAGCGCGTCGCGGATCTCCTGCAGGACCTCCAGCTCGGTGACGGTCACCGGGTCCTGTGTCCGCCGCTCCAGCGCCTCCTTGGCCTTGCGGCGGGCCGCCTGGCGGGCCAGCACCCGCGACATCGGCAGGACCATCAGGAAGTAGACGACCGCCGCGGTGATCAGGAAGGTCAGCGTCGCGCTGAGCACCAGACCCCACATGATCTCGACGCCCTGCCCCTTCTTCGTGCAGTCCCCCTTGATGCAGGTGCTGTACTGCGCGAGATCCATCGTGCCGAAGGCGCCGACGAGGGGATTGATCACGCCCTCGACGATCTTGTTCACGATGTTCGTGAACGCGGCGCCGATCACCACCGCGACCGCCAGGTCGATCACGTTGCCCCGCATCAGGAAGGCCTTGAAGCCCTCCAGCACGCTGACCTTCTCCTCGCTCACCCGAGGCCCCTTCCGTACCGAACCGGTCGGCACGCATGCCGCCGTCGACCAACACAACGATCCTGAACACTAGGGGGCGAGCGTCAACCCGCCGCAATCCGTGCGCTCGATCGGGGCATCCCGCAGGTCCACGCACCCCGGACCCCGCCCGCGGGGGCCGGCATCATGCGCCCATGCCCTTCCTCGTCGATCACGCCCTTCCTCCCGGGCCCCTCCTGCCCGGCGGCCAGCCCACGATGCCCGGCGGCGCCGCCGGGACGGTGCTGAGGCCGTGGAAGGAGACGGACGCGGCCGCCCTGGCGGAGGTGTTCCGCGACCCGGTGATCCAGCGGTGGCACCTGCGGCGCGTCGAGTCCCTCGACGAGGCCCGCGAATGGATCGCCGGCTGGCGCCACGCCTGGGCCCACGGGACGGCGGTGCACTGGGCGGTGGCGGACGCGCACGACGACACCCTGCTCGCACGCGTCTGCCTGCAGCGCTACGACCGGCACCTGGGGCAGGCTGAGATCTCCTACTGGACCGCCCCGACCGCCCGCGGGAAGGGCGTCTGCCCCGCAGCCGTCACCGCCGCCACTCACTGGGCGCTGGGGGAAGCCGGCTTCGCGCGGCTGGAGCTGCAGCACTCGACCGCCAACCCGGCGTCCTGCCGGGTCGCCGAGAAGACGGGCTACGCCCTGGAGGGGATCCGCCGCCGCGCCATGCGGCACCTCGACGGTCCGCACGACATGCACCTGCACGCCCGCGTGAAGCCGTGAGGTGGTGGGGAAAGAACATCGGGCCGGGGACCGGAGGGGGCGTCGCCGTCGTGCGGTTCGAACGCCGCACACGCCCCGTCCGGCACACCCGGCCACGACGGTGATCTCCTCGTTGCCGGAACTCCGCGGTTCATGCCCGCAAAACGGAACCGGATTTCCCGGATAGCGGGACCGGCGCCCGAATCCGGCCAGGACGGGGAAAACCGTCACCCGTTCGGGGGACGGTTGGAACTCACGCATTTCGACGCTCGTTGGCGGAACAAGCGTCGAACTCCTGTGGGCGGCAGGGTGCCGGACAGGGGCTCTGCGATAGGCGCGGGGTCGTTCCGGCCCCGCCTGCGTGGAGGGAGTACCGACCGTGACGGACCGCAGTGACCATCCACTCGCCCACAGAACGGTACTGACCGTTCCCGATGCCGAGACGCTCTTCGAGGACGTGCGGCGCACCAGTGCCCGGTGGCTGCTGGGCAGGTACGGCGCCGCGCCGCTGGAGCCCGGCCGGCACCGTCTGGACCCGGCCACGGTGCTGACCAACCACACGGCACGCCTCCCCGAGGGCACCGAACGCGCGATACGCCTGCAGCTGCTGGAGGAGAAGGAGGAGGCGGTCTGGCGCACCACCATCACCGCGCTGGCCTCGGAGGACATGGCCGCGGTGTCGGTGGGCCTGGAGGTGTTCCCCGACGAGGGTGCGCGGCCACGGGCGGGGCGGCCCAAGCTGGTGCGGGACCTGGTGGCGGCCCTGCGGCCGGAGGACGGGTCGGCCCGGCTCACGCTGGACGCGCAGTGCGTGGAGGCGGGCGGCGTCGAGACGCTGATGGACGTGCTCTGCGACCCGGAGCGCCGGCTGCCCGTCGTGGTGGCCGCCGACCCGGTGCGGTCACCCGTCGACGGGCTGTGGTCGGAGCGGCTGGAGCGGATCGTCCGGCAGGCCGCGGGAGCCGCCTCGCTGTACCGGCTGGCCGACCTGGAGGCGGTGGACGCCTTCCGGGAGGCGATAGGCGAGGACCACGGGGTGGCCCCGGGGGCCGTGCGCACCTACCTGACCGATGTCGACCCCGCCTGGGGCAAGGACGCCTCGCGGCACCGCTTCCTGACCGCCGCCCGGATGTGCGACGCGGGGGACCGCGCCTGGTTCGGCATGGTGCGCGCCGTGCAGCGCCTGTCCACCGCGGCGCCGCTGCCCCGGCCGTTGCGGAGGGTGCTCTTCCCCGACGAGACCGCGCGGCGGCACGGCGGCCGGGAGCGCGGGCGCGGCGACGGGCGGCCCGCCGCCGTCCCGGTCCTGCCACCGCCCCACGCGCAGCCGCCCAACTCGCCTCCGCCGGTCACACCGCCGCCGGACACTCCGCTGCCGGACACTCCGCTGCCGGATCCGGACGAGGCGATGCGGCTGCGCACGGAGGCCGAGGAGCTGCGGGCCGAACTCGAGCAGGCCCGCGAGGAGTTGCGGCAGGCCAGGCTGGACGCGGAGCTGTCCGCGCGCAGTCTTGCGGCGCTGGAGGAGCAGCGGGACCGGGCCGTCTCCCAGGCCGAGGAGGACATGGAGACGGCGCTGCGGGCGATGGACGGCGAGGAGGCCGCCCGGGCGGAGGTCTACGTCCTGCGCGAGCGGCTGTGCGAGGAGGGCCGGTACGAGGAGACGGTCGTCAAGGAGGCGGCCGGCGCCCCCGACTCGTTCGCCATGGTGTGGGAGCGCCTGGACTCCCTGGACGGCGTCCTGGTCACGGCGGACGCCCAGCGGGCCCTGGAGCTCGACGACGCCCAGCGGGGCCACATCTGGGCGGCCAAGGCGTGGAAGGGGCTGCGGGCCCTCGACGCCTACGCCAAGGCCGCGAAGGACGGCTTCAAGGGCGGCTTCTACCAGTACTGCTCCTCGCCGCAGTCGGGCGGCGAGTGGCCGCGCAAGCAGGTGGCGCTGGTCGAGTCGGAGACGACCATGAACCGGTGGGGCGAGGAGCGGATCTTCCCGGTGCCGACGGGGGTCGACGCCTCGGGCAGGGCGGAGATGCAGTCGCACCTGAAGATCGACAGCAAGGGGAGCACCTCGCCGCGCGTGTACTTCCTGGACGACACCAAGGGCATCACGGGCCGGGTGATCGTCGGGTACATAGGCGCGCACCTGACCAACACGCGGACCAACTGACAGGAGCGCCGCTGCGGTTGGGCCGGAAGGGCCTGAACGAGGCGGCGCCGGACGGGGAGTCTGAGCGCCGGGAAGCGGGGCAGACGGAAGGCACGGGCGGCGGCCACGGCTTCAGGGACGCGGGGCCGCCGCCCGCCCGGGACGACGAGTACACAACGACGCGTACACACAACGACCGACAACCGAACAAGGAGTGGCCCCATGCTTGCGATAGCCGGTGCGGTGCTGTTCGTCATCGCCTTCCTGATCAACGCCACCGAGCTGGACACCAACGCCGTGTTCAGCTCCGGCAACCTCACCCTGCTCGGCCTCGCAGCCGTCGCCCTGCACCTCGCGGGACTGGGCGGCCGCCGCACCCGCTGACGCGGCACCTCGGCACCCCTGCCTTCGCGTCACGGCCCCGCCCGCCCCGCTCGGCCCGTCCTGTCACCGCCTCCCCGGCGGTTCAGGCGGCCAGCGCGTGCCGGGTGCGGGCCGTGACGCGCTTCGCCAGGCCGAGCGACAGCGCCGAGGCCGTCACGCCCGCGACCAGGGCCGTCCACCACAGCACCGCCGGACCGGCCGCCGTGTAGAGCAGGACGCCCACCGTCAGGGCGGTGAACCGGGCCACGCCCCACGTCCAGTTCAGCGCGCCCTGGTAGCGGCCGCGGGCGTGCGGCGGGGCCAGGTGTGAGACCACGGTGGCGCTGATGCCGGCCACCACCACCTCGCCCAGCGACCAGACCACCACCGAGACGACGAACCCCGCGACGCCGTCGGCCAGGCCCGTCATCGCCACTCCCACCGCGACCAGCACGCTGCCCGCCGCGTGCACGGACAGCTGGGGCAGGTGGGCGAGCCGGGTGGTCACCAGCGGCTGGAGCAGCACCACCAGCGCCGCGTTGACCGCGGCGAGCGTCCCGTAGACCGTGGGCGACAGCCCGCTCCCGCTGATCGCCAGCGGCAGCGCGGCCTCGGTGAGCGCGTACACGAACGACTGGACGCCCAGTACGGGCAGCACCAGCAGCATCAGCCGGTCCCGCACCACGATGCCGTACCCGGCACCGGTCTCCTCCGATCCGTCCCCGCCGCGCGCCGCGGACCCGGTCTCCCGCAGGCGGGTCGCCACCACCAGGGCGTACGCCAGCATCGACGCGGCGTCGACGGCGAACAGCAGCCAGTACCCGTGCGCCGCCAGGAAACCGCCGAGCACGCCGGCGATCGAGGTGCCGATGTTGATCCCCCAGCCGAACAGCGCGTACGCCTGCCGCCGCCGCGGACCGTCCACCGAGTCGGCCATCAGCGCGTAGACGGCCGGGGAGACCATCGCGTTGGTGGCGCTGACCAGCAGGGCGGCCGCCGCCATGAGGGCGACGCCCGGCGCCAGGAAGAGCGCGCCCTGCGCGACCGCGGTGCCGACGAGCCCGATCAGCATGGTCGGGCGGCGGCCGATCCGGTCGGCGAGCAGCCCGCCCACGGCCGGTCCCAGCAGGCCGCCCGCCCCGAGCGCGCCGAGGATCAGCGAGGTCTGGGCGCCGGTGACGCCGCGGGAGGCCAGGAAGAAGACCAGGAAGGGCGTGACCATGCAGCCCAGCCGGTTGATGATCGTGCCCGCGAAGAGGGTCCGGACGGTCGCGGGGAGCCCGCGGAAGGTGGAGAACATGTGAGGAGGTTGTCCCTGGTCACCGTCGTGTCCCTATTGATTAAGCTCAGACCGAATCCAACGGACTCGCGGGGACCGCACCGGTGATCGGACCGGTCCGGTCCGCCCGCGTGACGCGACGGGGGCTGCGTGGAAGCAGAGCTCACCTTCTCGGCGACGGACCTGGCGCAGACCCGCTTCGCCGTCTCCCCCATGTGGGAGGTGGTCACCAGCTTCCGGCTGCTGTCCGCCCGGACCGAGCCGCCGCCGCACCGCGGCTGGCTGGCCCAGGTGCGTCCGCGGGTCCGCGAGGCCGGGCTGGACCGGGGCTGGCTGGCCGCGCTGGTGCCGCCGCGGAACTATCTCGCCGACTTCCTCACGCCGCTGCCCGCCGCGCCGTTCGCCTCCCTGGCCGAGGAGCTCGACGCGATCCGCGGCACCGACCCGGCCCGGGTCCGGGCCGACGTGGCGTGCCTGCTGGACGCGGACCCCGAACCGCGGGCCGGGGTACGGCTGCGGCTGCTGGAGAGGGCCCCGGAGGCCGCCCTGGACAAGCTCGCCGCGGAGATCGGGACCTACTGGGAGGTGGCGCTCGCGCCCTACTGGGCCCGCATCCGCAAGCTGCTGGAGGCCGACGTCTTCCACCGCGCCCGGCAGACCGCCGAGCACGGCTCCGCGCACGTCCTCAACGACCTGCACGACTCGGTGCGCTGGGACGACGGCGCGCTCCGGCTGCTGCGCCGTCAGGCCGGGTTCTCGCGTACCGGGTCCGGCCCGGGCCTGCTGCTCGTTCCCTCCGCCTTCACCTGGCCCGGACCGCTGACCCGCGCGGTGCCGCCCGAACCGCCGCAGGTCGCCTATCCCGCCCGCGGTGTGGGCCTGCTGTGGGAGGGGCGCACCACCGCCTCCACCGACGCGATCGCCGCCGTCCTCGGCCGCTCCCGCGCCCTCCTGCTGGCCGAGCTGGACGTCCCGGCCTCCACCACCGACCTCGCCCGCCACTGCGGCCTCTCCCCCGCCGGGGTCTCCCAGCACCTGACCGCGCTGCGTGACGCCGGCCTGGTGACCGCCCACCGCAACGGCCGCCGGGTCCTCTACGCCCGCACCGCCGTCGCGGACGCCCTGCTGTGCCCCCCGGTAGCCTGAGAGGCCGTCCCGGCCCGTGCCGACCGCCGGACGGGCCGCTGCCCGGCACGTCCCCGCCGTCCGTGACACGCGTCACCCGAGGACGGCTCGAGGAATGCTCGCGTCCCGGCGCGAGTTGGACATCCGGGCACGGCACACGGTCGCCCCGTCACCAGCAGTGCACGCAGCACCCGCAGCACCCGGAGGATCCATGGAGACCGCGTCCACCCGCCGCCCGACACCGCCCTCGGCGTCGTCGTCACCCGACATGAACGGGGAGCACGCCCCGCCGAATACGGAGGGCACCTCGGCCGCGCCGGACGCGGCCGGCGCGGAGGCCTCCCCCGCCGCGGCCGCCGCACCCGCCGACGGAAAGCTCCCCCGCAACCACTTCACCGTGATCGCGCTGCTGCTGGTCGCCGCGTTCGTCGTCATCCTCAACGAGACGACCATGGGCGTGGCCCTCCCGCCGATCATGGAGCACTTCGGCGTCTCGGCCGGCGTCGGCCAGTGGCTCACCACCATCTTCATGCTGATGATGGCCGTGGTCATCCCCATGACCGGCTTCCTGCTGCAGCGCCTGGGCACCCGCGGCTCGTTCCTCATAGCCATGGGGCTCTTCACCGCGGGCACCGCCCTCGCCGCACTCGCCCCGACGTTCGGCGTCCTGGTCCTGGCCCGCGTGATCCAGGCCTGCGGCACGGCCGTGATGCTGCCCCTGCTGATGACCACCGTCATGAACCTGGTCCCGCCGTCCCGCCGCGGACGCTTCATGGGCAACGTCTCGCTCGTCATCGCCGCCGCCCCGGCGCTCGGCCCCACCATGTCGGGTGCGCTGGTCGAGCCGCTCGGCTGGCGCGGCGTCTTCGGCGTCATGCTGCCGATCGCGGCCGTCTCGCTGATCCTCGGCGCGCTGATGGTGAAGGACGTCTCCGAGCGCAGCCGGCAGAAGCTCGACCTGCCGTCCGTCCCGCTGAGCGCGCTCGGCTTCGGCGGCCTGGTCTACGGCCTGTCCGCGATGGGCGAGGGCGGCGGCGCCCCCGTCCACCCCGCGATCCCCATCGGCCTCGGCGCGGTCGTCCTGGCCCTCTTCACGCTCCGCCAGATCCGCCTGCAGCGCACCGACGACGCCCTGATGGACATGCGCGCCTTCCGCGCCCCCGGCTTCTCCAGGGCGCTCGCGGCGATGTCCGTCGCCGCCCTCGGCATGTTCGGCGCGCTGATCCTGCTGCCGCTGGTCCTCCAGGAGGCCATGGACCTGGACCCGCTCTCCACCGGCCTGATCGTGCTCCCCGGCGCGATCTCGATGGGCCTGCTCGGCCCGGTGGTGGGCGGCTGGTACGACCGCGTCGGTCCCCGCCCCCTGGTCGTCCCGGGCTCGGTCCTCACCGTCCTGTCCATGCTCGGCCTCTCCACCGTCGAGCCGGACAGCTCCTGGCTGCTGGTCCTCGCCTCCCACGTCGTGCTCTGCCTGGGCCTGTCCATGATGTTCACCCCCCTCTTCACCACCGCCCTGGCCGGCCTCACCCCCGCCCTGTACTCGCACGGCTCGGCGGCCCTGAACACGGTCCAGCAGGTCGCCGGCGCGGCCGGCACCGCCCTGTTCGTCGCCCTCTTCTCCGCCCGCAGCGAGTCCCTGGCCGAGAAGGGCGTCCCCGCGGCGGAGTCCCTCACGGGCGGCGCGCAGCTGGCCTTCCTGGTCGGCGCGGGCGTCCTCGTCGCCGGCTTCCTCATCGGCCTCACCCTCCGCCGCCCCGAGGGCGCCGCCCCGGCGGTGACGGGCGGCCACTGAGCCACCGCCTCCCCGCCCTGTCCTCCGGCAGCCGCCGCCGAAGTCCGCCCGTTCCCGACCGTCTTGGGGGCGGGCGGACCGCGTCCCGCCGTTCCGGTCGCGGTGAGGGTCCGCCCCGGTGGCTTACGCGCCCGAGGAAGGGGCGGATGCGGCGACGTCGGGGGTCGGCGCCTTCTGGAAGGTGACCTCCACGCGGCGGTTCTTGCGGCGGCCCTCCTCCGTGGAGTTGTCGGCGATGGGGTAGTCCTCGCTGTAGCCGCGGACCTCGTAGTTCACGTCCGGGCCGAGGCTCGCGGCGAGTTCGCGCTGCACCTGGTCGGCGCGGTCCTTGGACAGCTTCTCGCCGTGCGCGTAGCTGCCGAGGTTGTCGGTGAACCCGAACACGCGGACGGTGGTGGCCTGCTGGCCCTTGATCTCCTCCGCGATCGCGGCGATGCGGGACTTCGCCTCGGGGTTCAGGCGGGAGCTGTTCTTGGGGAACAGGACCTCGGCCTGGAGGGCGAGCGTGACGGTCTGGGGCGTGTCCTCACGGCGCTCCTCGCCGCCGAGGTCCTCGACGACGGACTTGATGTCCAGCACCTTCGCCGGCGCGAGCTTCGCCCCCGGCTCCAGCCGGAGCCCGGACGCCCCTCCGTCCACCTCCGGCGGCGCGGCGGAACTCACGGACCCGGGGGGTTCACTGGGTCCGCCGTCGTCGGCCGAGGCGGGGGTTCCGGTGAGGGTGAGGGCGACGAACACGGCGAGGGTGGTGACGGCGACGGGGGTGGGGCGGGGGGTGGGTGGCATGGCTACTCCCCTCCGGACAGCGAGAGGGTGGCCGGGGGCAACCCGCCCACCTGGAAGTTCACGTCGTTGGTCTCCTCAGGAGGAGCAGGGAACTGGGCGAACCATTCAGTGGTCTGCCCGGCATCGATGCCGCCTGTGAAGCGCGTGCACAGGCACTGCCCCTCGGTGTCCCGTAGTACCAGGTACTTCTTTTTGCCGGCGCTGTCGACCAGACTCGCACCCGCCATTGATCCGGCGTTACGGGCCAGCTCACGCTCGTTGCCGCGCCACTCCCCCATGCCCTTGGCGTCGCTCGAGTTGTTGGTGACGGTTCCTTCCACAGTGACGAAACCACCGCCATCGCGCCTGGCGGAGGTGATCTTCAAGGTGACACCGTCCCCCTTGACCTCGGCCAGGACCTCTTCGGCGGCTTGGGAGGGAGTCCTTTTGTCATTGCCCTTGGCAGAGGAGCGGGTGGGGTCTGCAGTCTTGGCCTTGTCATCGCCGCCGTCACTACAAGCCGTGAGGGTGAGCAGCAGAACGGCTGCGACAGAAGTGGCCGACAAGGCGGCGCGCCCGAAGATGGGGTGCCGATGCATTACAGGTCCTCTCATTCTGCAAGGTATACGGAGAACAGGTCGGACCCGTCCGGGAGATCGTCCGGCTCGAAATCCTGGGGATCGATGGTCACGGTCTGCCCGTCACAATCCAGTTCTACGGCTTCGTCAGGCTTCGCATCCGCATCGAACGCGCACCGAGGCTCGATCACTGCCGTCGCTGTGGCTTTCGCCCGCATTCCTTCCGTGCCCGGGATTACGGAGTCTCCTACGGTTGAGGCCATTTGCACAGCGACCCGAAACGCGGGAAACCCACGAACGGAAGTGGCCTGAGGACCAGCTGTGACAGTTGCTCCGTTCTCGGCTGCCAGGGCCTGCGCGGCCGACGGGGCACCAACGCCCAGGTCACCATCACCGTCAAGCCAGCGGAGCCAGTCGTCTCCGTCCTGGAGAGCCAGCAGGAGACCGTTCACCAGGTCGTCGCGAGCACTCTGCGCCGCACCGAGCGCGGCGGCGTCAGCAGCGGTCTGGGCGCCGTTTCGCGCCGAAGCAGCCTGAGCGAAGGCAAAGAATGCGAGCCCCGCGAACAGGAGGATGGTCGTCAGCCAGATGTAGAGCGGGAGAGATTGTCCCGTATCGTCTCCAGCACGGACACATCTCAGCCACCGATGACGTCGTTCACCGCGTTCAGTATGGCGTCGGAGATCAGACTGTCGAGTGCCAGACCGTCGATCAGGACGAAGATCCCCGCCACGATGATCAGCAGCCCCGCGTACTCCACGAAGCTGGCCCCGCGGTCCCGGTCCGGGCCGCGTAGGCGGGCGAGGGTGGTCAGGGTCCAGGTGTGCAGTCGGGTCATGGCAGTCCTCCAGTTGGTGGCGTCGTGTCACTGCTGATGCCCGGGGTGACGTGGTCATTCGCCCCCCAGGATGGAACCGATGCCGGTGGCTGTGCCGAGGAACATTCCCGTGGCGATGAGGATCAATGTCGCCGGGAGCATGAACAGCAGGGTCACCAGCGTGGCTTTGGGGATCGTCTTGGCGGCGCGGCGGCGGGCGTTCTGGGCGTCGGTGCGGCGCATGTCCGTGGCGATCTGGATGAGGGTCTCGGCGATGGGGGACCCCAGCTCCTCGCCCTGCTGCAGCGCGGAGACGAACTGGGCGACCTGTTCGCTGTCGTTGCGGCGGCGCAGTTCGTCGAAGGCCTGGCGGCGCGGGACGCCCATGTCCATCTGCCGCAGCGTGATGCGCAGTTCGTCGGCCCAGGGACCCTCGTACCGTTCGGCGACGCGGTCCAGGGCCTGGCGGAAGGCGAGGCCGGCCGAGACGACGACGGCGAGGACGTCGAGGAAGTCCGGCAGCGTGCGGTCGATGACCTCGCGGCGTTCGCGGACGGCCTGCCAGATCTGCGCGTCGGCGGCCAAGAGGCCGAAGGCCAGCGACAGGAGGGCCATCGGCCAGGACGCGTTGGTCGCGAAGACGAGGAACATGAAGGCGCCGAAGAGGCCGTACACCGCGCGCCGCGCCGCATAGCGCTGCAGCGTCAGTCCACCCGGGTTGCCCGCCATGTCGATGCGGCGCCGCTTGGCGTCGGCGCGGCGGGGGCCCATGAGCCGCAGGACGGTGGGGGCGAAGCGCATGCCGAGGCGGTCGACGGCGGAGTCACGGCGCCCGACGCGGGTGGAGCCGACCTCGAGGGCGAGGGCCAGGTCGTCGGGGAGGGCCGCCTCGGAGCGCAGGAGGCGTATGCCCTGGACGACGCCGACGGCGGCGAGGGCCATCAGGAGGGCGAGGCCGAGAGGCAGGAGCGAGGACGGCGTCATCGGTCACACCTCGATCTTTCCGAGGCGGCGGATGGCGAGGAAGCCGACGACGTACAGGCCGAGGGCGAGCAGGACGAGGGCCTGGCCGACCGGGGAGCCGGTGACGCGGGCCAGCGCGCCCTCGTTGGAGGCGTCGACCAGCAGCAGCGAGCCGATGCCGAGCGCGGGGACGGTCAGGGCGGTGGCGTTGACCTCGGAGAGCATGGTGCGCACCTCGCGACGGGTCTCCTTGCGCTCCTCGAGGGTCTTGGTGAGGTTGCGCAGGGAGGAGACGACGGAGCCGCCGGCCTTGTTGGACAGCACCAACGTGGTGACGAGGACGATGAGTTCGCGGGAGGGAAGGCGTTCGGCCAGTTCGCCGAGCGCGTCGTCGATGGAGCGGCCGAGGGTCAGCTGGTCGGCGACGCGGGCGAGTTCGGAGCCGGCCGGGTCGTCGAGCTCCTCCGCCGCCATGGCCAGGGCGGTGCGCAGGGCGAGACCCGCGGCGGTGGCGTTGGCGATCAGGCGGGCCACGTCGGGGAGCTGGTTGATGAACGCCTCGATGCGGCGCTGCCGCTGCCAGTTGAGGTAGACGCCCGCGGACCACAGGGCGACGAAGGCGGCGATGGGCCCGAAGAAGGGGGCGAGGGCGGCGGAGGCGACGAGCCACAGGGCGAGCGCGGCGCCGCACGCGTACGCGGCGAACTCCCCCACGGTCACGTCCAGTCCGGTGGCCGCCAGCCGGAGCTGGACGGCGCGGCCCAGCCGGGTGCGGCGCAGGCGGCGGTCGACGGCGGTGAAGCGGCGGGGGCGGCCGCCGACCAGGCCGACGGCGCCCTGTTCCGCCTCGAGGCGGTCGACGAGGGCCTGCCGCTGCGCGCGGCCGGAGGCGTACACGTGGACGCCGGCCACCGCGAGGAGGCAGGCGAGCAGCGCCGCGCCGAGGGCGAGGAGGGACCAGTTCACGTCAGCGCCTCCCGGGTGTTGCGGGAGTCGAGCGCGTCGGTGACGCCGTAGGCGGGCGGTACGGCCTCGTCGGCGAGGAACAGCTTGTCGGCGGCCTCCCGGGGCAGCGGGAGGTGCTGGTAGTGGCCGCGGACCACGCGGTCGGGCCCCATCGGCTGGGGCACGAAGCGGGAGACGGTGGCGATGCGGTAGGGCTGGCGTCCGCGGGAGACCAGCAGTGCGATCTCGACGACGCGGCGGGTGCCGTCGGCCTGCCGGGCGAGCTGGACGACGACGTCGACGGCGGAGTTGATCTGGTCGGTGAGCGCCTCGAAGGGGATGTGCACCTCGGACATGGAGCCGAGGGTCTGCAGGCGCATCAGGGCGTCCTCGGCGGTGTTGGCGTGCACGGTGGCGAGCGAGCCGTCGTGGCCGGTGGACATGGCCTGCAGCATGTCGAGGGTCTCGCCGCCGCGGACCTCGCCGACGATGATCCGGTCGGGCCGCATGCGCAGGGAGTTGCGGACCAGGTCGCGGATGGTGACCTGGCCCTTGCCCTCGATGTTGGCGGGACGGGACTCCAGGCGGATGACGTGGCTCTGCTGGAGCTGCAGTTCGGCGGAGTCCTCGATGGTGATGATGCGCTCGTGGGAGGGGATCAGGCCGGACAGCGCGTTGAGCAGGGTGGTCTTGCCGGAGCCGGTGCCGCCGCTGACGATGACGTTGAACCGGGCGCGGACGAAGGCGGCGAGGAGCAGCAGCATCTGCTCGTCGAGGGAGCCGAGGCCGATCAGCTCGGGGAGCGTGTAGGCGCGCGGGAAGCGGCGGATGGTGAGGGTGGGGCCGGTCAGCGCGAGCGGCGGGATGATCACGTTGACGCGTTCGCCGGTGGGCAGGCGGGCGTCGACCATCGGGTTGGACTCGTCGACGCGCCGGTTGACGGTGGAGACGATGCGCTCGATGGTCTGCATCAGCTGGTCGGCGGAGGCGAAGCGCAGCGGCAGGTGTTCGACGCGGCCGGCCCGCTCGACGAAGACCGAGTCGGGGCCGTTGACCATGATCTCGGTGATCGACGGGTCGGCGAGGAGGGGTTCGAGCACGCCCAGGCCGAGGGCCTCGTCGACGACGCGGCGGATCAGGCGGGCGCGTTCGGTGGAGGAGAGGACGGGGCCCTCGCGGCTGATGATGTGGCCCAGGACGCGTTCCAGGCGCGTGCGGCGCTCGGTGGCGTCGAGGGCGGACATCTCGGCGAGGTCGATCTCCTCGAGGAGCTTGGAGCGGTAGACGGCGACGAGGTGGTTGTCCTCGCGGTGCCCGTCGGCGGCGCCGTTCTGGCCGGGGAGGGCGGACGGGGCGCCGTCGGGGCCGTTCGCGGCGGCGAGGCGGGATCGCAGGCTCATGGGGGGCGGGTCTCCTTCCTCGGTCAGCCGCCGGACGCGGCGGAGCGGTCGGTGGGCATGGTGGCTTCGCGGACGATGTCCCAGCCGTCGCCGAGCAGCGGGATGACGGACGGGACGTGCACGGTGACGCGGGCGGTGGTGGTCTCGGCGCCGGGTGCGGTGCTGACGGCGGGGTCGAGCCAGGAACTCACGGCGGCGGTGCCCACGGCGGCACCGTCGCCGTCCTGGGAGGCGGAGCGGGCGGCGGCCCGGGCGGCGGTGCCGGCCTGGTTGGCGCCGTAGCCGACCAGGCCGAGCTGGAGGGCGGCCATGGCGATCACGAGGAGGACGGGGAGGTACCCGGCGAGCTCGAGGGAGGAGACCCCGCGGTCACCGCGCACGCGCGGCGCCGAGGGGCCGGGGGGCCGGCCCGTCCGTCCGTGCCGTGCCGGCGTCATGGTCCGCGTCACCCGAGGTCGCCCCCCTCCAGCGCCGCACCCGCCGTGCCGTCCACGGACCAGCCCGCGTCGACGCCGGGGAAGAAGAGGGGCACGTCCGCGTGGACCGTGGCGCGCATCAGGTCGCCCTCGGGGGCGCACCGGATGTCCGCGCCGCTCCAGGCGTCGGGGAGGTGCTTGGTCCCCGCGGCGGAACAGGCACCGGCCCAGTCGCCGTGGACGGCGTGCGCGGCGGTGGCGGCGCGGGCGGCCTCGTCGGCGGCGTTGCCCGCCAGGGAGAACGTGTAGCCCCACAGCACCGCCTGCCAGAGCAGGCCCATGACGACGAGCAGGATGGGGAAGATCCCGGCGAACTCCAGCGTGACGGAGCCCCGGTCACCCGCGCCGCGGCGCAGGGCGAGGCCGTTGCCGGGCTTGCGGCGCCGCCCGCGCGCCCCGGCCTCGTCCTCCGGCGCGGCGGCGACCAGGCCGAGTTCGCCTGCCAGAGTCCACAGGGCGCGCTTGACGGAGGACTTGGCCTCCAGGTCCTGCAGCCGGCCGGCGTCGACCACGGCGGAGAGTTCCTTGTACGCGGCGGGCACGTGGGTCGCGGCGGTGCGGGTGCCGGTGACCCGCTCGACGAGCTGGGGGTTGATCTCGGCGCCGCGGGCGTGCCGGTTGACGACGGTGAGGGTGTCCTCGGCCTTGCGGATCTGGAGCCGGTCCCAGAGGCGGACCATGCGCTTGGCGGCGCGCACCGCGATGACGTCGGGGGTGACGACCAGCAGCGCGTGGTCGGCGGACTCCACCGCGGCGGCGGTGGCGGCGTCCATCCGGGCCCCGCAGTCGAGGACGACCACGTCGTAGCGGGAGCGCAGCACGGACAGGACCTGGCGGGCGGTGCGGTCGCCGACCTCCTCGCCGCGCTCGCCCTCCGCGGGGGCGAGCAACAGGGCGATGCCGGAGTCGTGCGTGTAGATCGCGTCCTGCAGGACGCGCGGGTTGATGTCGTGGATGCCGGCCAGGTCGGCGACGGACCGCCGGTACTGGACGTCCAGGTAGGAGGCGACGTCACCGGACTGCAGGTCGAGGTCGACGAGGGCGACGGTGCGGCCGGAGGCGCGCGCGGCCAGGGCCAGGTGGACGGCGGTGACGGTGGCGCCGACGCCGCCCTTGGCCCCGGTGACGGTGACGACGGTGCCGCCCGAGCCGCGGCCGTACGGGTCGGCGCCCGCGCCGGCGGTGAGGTGGCGGCGCATCCCGGCGGCCCAGGAGGCCGCGGCGTGCACCCGCTCGGCCAGCCCTTCGGGGCTGAGCGGCAGGGTGACGATGCCGCGGGCGCCGGAGTCCATGGCGGCGGTGAGGGTGGTGGAGGAGGAGTCGGCGGTGATCAGCACGACGCCGACCGCCGGGTGGCGCAGCACGATCTCCCGGATCAGCTCCAGCGCCGGCACCGGGCCGATCCGTTCGTGGACCAGGACCACCTCGGGCAGCTCGTCCACCGACTCGGCGGCGCCCGCGCCGAGGGCGTCGAGCAGGGTGGCCGAGTCGTGCACGGGCGGGGCCGGCACGACCTCGGGCAGCTGGTCGAGGAGGGCGGCGAGGGCGCGGGCGGAGTCGACGTCTCCCACGGCGGGGAGGATGCGGACGGTCATCGACGCCCCCTCACTGCTTGTCCTGCTCGAGGGTGTACGTCCGGTCGGCTGGCGGCACCGAGGTGTCGTCGCCGCCGGCCACCAGGGCGAGGCGCACGTGCTCGGCGAACGACTCGGCGTAGGCGACGCGCTGGGCGTCGGCGGTGGAGAGCGCGAAGGTGATCGGCACGGCCTCGGTGGCGGTGCGGCGGTTCGGGCCGCTGCCGTCGGGTTCCAGGGCGGTCAGTTTGCCGACGTCGATGACGCGGGCGTTCTGCACGATCAGGCGGGACTGGTCACGGCCGCGGTCCTCGCCCTCGAAGGTGGCGAAGATGTTCACCCGCGCGCCGGTGGTGATCTTTCCCGCGACGCCGGTGGAGGCGTCGATCATGATGGCGATCTCCTGCTGCCCGCGCTGGAGTTCGGGGCGGTCGACCACCATGTCGGACTGGAGCAGGGAGCCTTCGCGGAGGGTGGTGACGGCGATCTTCCCGCGGATCTTCGACAGGTCGGTGACGGCGGTGCCGGACAGCCAGCGCTTCGGCATGCTGATCTTTTCGAACTGGCCGGGGGTGAGTTCCTGGTACGGGGCGACGTCCGTCTTCAGCCGGTAGGCGGTCGTCTCGGGGCCGACCTTCGACTTCACGTCCCTGACCACGGCGAGCACTCCGGCGAACGCCGCGATGGCGGCTATCGCCGAGAGGACCAGCAGCAGAACGCCGCGGCGCTGGCGGGAGTTCACGGTCTGTTTCACCTCGTGGGTCGGGAACGGTGGTTCGGGTCGGGCGGGGCGGGCCGGCCGGGTGGTGCCCGGTCAGGGCGAACGGGGCGGCGACTGCGGTGGCGGGGGGCCGGGGTGGCGGTCGGGTCGGTGCGGACGGTCGTGCGTGCCGGCATCGGCGCCGGGCATCACCGGTCCGGTACCCGGGGTGGGCCCGGACGTGCCTGCCGTATCTGCCGTGCCTGCCGTGGTGGTGTCCGGGTCCGGACGTCCGGCACCGTGCCCCGACGGCCGCACGGGGTCGGGCTCCTCCCCCGCTGCCGGGCGCGGCCGGACCCCGGGTCCGTCCTGCGGCAACCGCGGCGCGGGCCCGTGCCCGGCACCGTCCCCCTGGACGGGCCGGGGCGGCCCGTCGGTCCCCGGGGCACGGCCGGGGTACGGCACGGAACCGGCCGGGGCCTGACCGGGACGCCCCTGGGCGTACCCGTGGCGGGCCCCCGGCCCTGGGGCACCGGGACGGACACCGGGTGCGGCCAAGGGAGAACCGGGTCCGGAGGCCCCCGGCCCGAAGCGGGCGTCCGGGGCGGAACCACCCGCACCAGGGCGGGAGTCGGACGAGCCCGTCACGTCACCCGGACCGGGACGCCCGCCGGGCACCCCCGCGGAACCGGGACCGGAGGGAGCACCGAAGCCGGAGTCGGGCCGCCCAGCCTGCCCGTGACCGGCGTGCGCGCCGGACACCGCCGACGCGGAAGCGGGACCTGAGCCCGGACCGAAACCGGAGCGAGGCACGGTCGCGGGAGCGCCAGGCCTGGTGCCGGGAACGGGCCGCGAGCCGGGTCCTGTCGGCGCGGCACTAGGCCCGAAGCCGGAGTTGGGCGCCGCCGACGCGGAACCCGGACCTGAGCCCGGACCGAAGCGGGCGTCAGGTGCCGTCGGAGCCGGACCCGGGTGCGACCCGGGTACGACCGGGGCAGGCCCGTGACCGGAAGCGGAGGCCGGGCCGGACCGTGAGCCGGGTACGGCCGGACCAGGACCGGACCGCAGGCCCGGTTCCCCGGAACCAGCCTCCGGCCGAGCACCGGGCACCCCCGGACCCTCACCGGCCCGCGCCCCCGGCACACCCGGACCTGCACCAGACCGAGCACCGGCCTCTCCCGGACCCACGCCAGACCGCGCACCGGACCGCGCCCCAGGCACACCCGGTCCCTCACCGGACCGCGCACCCGGCACACCCGGACCTGCACCAGACCGAGCACCGGCCTCTCCCGGACCCACGCCCGGCCGCGCACCGGACCGCGCCCCAGGCACACCCGGTCCCTCACCGGACCGCGCACCCGGCACACCCGGTCCCGTGCCAGGACGCGCCCCCGGCGCACCCGGTCCCGTGCCGGGGCGCGGAGCCGGTATCGGGCGCAGGCCCTCGGGGCCGGTCGGGCGGGGGCCGCCGCCCGGCCCTATGGCGGCCGCGGGCCCCGGCGGACGCGAGAGCGGCGCGGTCCCGGCAGCCCCCGGCCGCACCGCACGCGCACCGGCACCCGCTCCCGCACCGACCACCGCGCTCCCCGTCACGCTGTGCGTGCTCGCGGGGAACTCCGGCGGCGGCGCGAGCGGTGAGGCGCAGAAGGCGCAGCGGTCCCCGATGATCTCCAGCCCGCACCACCGGCACCGGTCCCGCCGCACGGAGGAGACGAGCTGGTAGAGCACCGACACGTCGGGCAGCCCGGCGGCGAACTCGACGAGCTTGGCCGTCCCCCACCAGGACGCCGACTCCGCCGGCACCGGCACCGTGGAGAAGTGCTGGACCCGCCAGTCGGGGGCGAGCGTGGAGCCGACCCAGTCGGACGGGGTGCCGCTCCCGAAGCCCGCGCCGGTCGCGGCGACCATCCGCGTGGCGAACTCGGGCCCCGGCAGCCGGTCCTCGCCGCCGACCCGCACCAGCGCGGGCCGGGGCGTCGCCAGGACCGCGAACTGGGCGCCCGGCAGCCAGGACCTGGCGTGCGCCGTCATCGTGACCGGCACGTGGTCGAGCCGGGTCACGGAGTTGAGCAGCGCCCCCGACCAGATGTAGTGCGCGAGCAGCCGCGCCGCCGAGGCGAGCACCCCGGGTCCGAAGTCGCAGACGCTGAGCTGCCGTAACTGCTGGGCGAGTACCGCGACACCGAGCGGCGGGAGGTCGGCGGCGACGATGGCCACCCGGTCGGTCTCCAGCAGTGAGCGCGCGGTGTGCAGCCGCCGCACGACGGCCGGGTCGGTGACCGCGGGGTGCACTGCGACGACGTAACCCTGCTGCTCGACGAGCGAGTTGAGCTCGTAGACCGTCTCCTCGACGGTCGCCCGCGGCTGGAGAACGGCGGGCGGGGTGTGCCGGTCTCCGGCGGGGAGTACCAGGCCGGGACCGGACACACTGATGGCAGTCGGCACCGCTCCACCCTCCCCCGTCGCCCCCGTCTTCACGTGCGTGCGCAGCGCTTTCACCAGCACGATATCCCCGGCTCAGGGCCTGCGACACCTGCTTGGCGGAGATCGTCTCAACCGGGACCTGTCCGGTGATCGCGGCGTGTCGGCATATACGCCAACTCGCATCCACAGGTGTGAAGTTACGGTGCCGCCGCGACTCTTGACACCAGCATTGGTCTGGACCAAGTTGGTCTAGACCGGCTGGACACGCCGCAGGATCCGGCCACCCCGGCCCGATTCCGCTCCGGCGACCCCCCGCACCTCCCCCTCACACGCAGGGAGCCCCCATGAAGCGCACGCGTCCCACCCTCACCTCTCCCCAGGCGAGACCCCGGATACTCGCCACCGTCCTGACCTCCGCGCTCGCCCTCGCGGGCACCGCCCTCGCGGCCGGCCCCGCGGCCGCCGCCGACGTGAACAACGTCCGCAACGGCGGCTTCGAGTCGGGCCTCACCGACTGGACCTGCTCCGCGGCGAGCGGCGCGTCCGTCACCTCCCCGGTGCACGGCGGCTCGCGCGCCCTCAAGGCCACCCCGGCGGCGCAGGACAACGCCCGCTGCAGCCAGGTGGTCGCGGTGAAGCCCGGCTCCACCTACACGCTGAGCACCTGGGTGCAGGGCGGCTACGCCTACCTGGGCGTGACCGGCACCGGCACCACGGACGTCTCCACCTGGACCCCGGACTCCGGGGCGTGGAAGGAGCTGCGCACCACCTTCACCACGGGCGCCAACACCACCTCGGTGACCGTCTACACCCACGGCTGGTACGGCCAGGCGCCCTACTACGTGGACGACTTCTCCGTCCTCGGCCCCGACGGCGGAGGCGGCGGGGGCGGCGAGCCGGAGCAGCCGGCGATCCCCGCGGCCCCGGCCGGGCTGACGGTCTCGGGGACGACCTCGTCCTCCGTCTCCCTCACCTGGAACACCGTGCAGGGCGCGACCGGCTACACCGTGTACCGGAACGGCACCCGGGTGGCGACCGCCACCGGCACCTCGGCGACCGTCACCGGGCTCAGCGCGTCCACCGCGTACTCCTTCCAGGTGACCGCGACCAACGCGGCGGGCGAGTCCGCGAAGTCCGCCACGGTCAACGCGACCACCCAGCCCACCGGCACCGGTGGCGGCACCGCCCTGCCCAAGCACGTGGTGACCGGGTACTGGCAGAACTTCAACAACGGCGCCGCCGTGCAGACGCTCGCCCAGGTGCAGAGTCAGTACGACATCATCGCGGTCGCCTTCGCCGACGCCACCAGCACGCCGGGCGCCGTCGACTTCACCCTCGACTCGGCCGGCCTGAACGGCTACACCGAGGCCCAGTTCAAGGCCGACATCCGCGCCAAGCAGGCGGCGGGCAAGAAGGTCATCATCTCCGTCGGCGGCGAGCTCGGCGCGGTGCGGGTGGCCGACTCGGCCTCCGCGACCAACTTCGCCAACTCGGTGTACGCACTGATGCAGGAGTACGGCTTCGACGGCGTCGACATCGACCTGGAGAACGGCCTCAACGCGACCTACATGACGCAGGCGCTGCGCTCCCTGTCGGCGAAGGCCGGGCCGAACCTGATCATCACCATGGCCCCGCAGACCATCGACATGCAGTCGACCTCGGGCACCTACTTCCAGACGGCGCTCAACATCAAGGACATCCTGACCGTCGTCAACATGCAGTACTACAACAGCGGTTCCATGCTGGGCTGCGACGGCAAGGTCTACTCGCAGGGCTCGGTGGACTTCCTCACCGCGCTGGCCTGCATCCAGCTGCAGGGCGGGCTCGCGCCCTCCCAGGTCGGCATCGGCGTCCCGGCCTCCACCCGCGGCGCCGGCAGCGGCTACGTCTCCCCGACGGTCGTCAACAACGCCCTGGACTGCCTGACCAAGCTCACCAACTGCGGCACCTTCAAGCCCTCCAAGGCCTACCCGGACCTGCGGGGCGCGATGACCTGGTCGACCAACTGGGACGCCACCGCCGGCAACGCCTGGTCCAACGCCGTCGGCCCGCACGTCCACGGTCTCGGCTGATCCCCCCACGCCCGAAAACCCCGCCTCCCTACCTCCCCCCCCGCCAGGAGGCGGGCCCCGCCCCCGCAGCGCGACGCCGTTGCGGGGGCGGGTGCGCGCGGAACCCCTCTCCGGCGGACGGGCGGAGCCTGTGCCGCGCACCGGTGGCCGCCGGGCGGGCGGGTAGCCTGCGGAACATGACCGACGATCCCCGCTTCACCGCCGGATTCTGGGACGAGCGCTACTCCTCCGCCGACCGCCTGTGGAGCGGCGACCCCAATCCCGCCCTGGTGGAGGAGGTGTCCGGGCTGACGCCTGGCCGGGCGCTGGAGGCCGGGTGCGGGGAGGGCGCGGACTCCCTCTGGCTCGCCCGCCAGGGGTGGACGGTCACCGGCACCGACGTCTCGCAGGTCGCCCTGGACCGGGCCGCCGGGCACACCCCGCCGGAGCTGGCCGGGCAGGTCACCTGGCGGCGGACCGACGTGCTGGACTGGATGCCGGAGACGGCCGCCTACCAGCTGGTGTTCACGACGTTCCTGCACCTGCCGTCGCACGTGCGCCGCCAGGTGTTCGCGGGTCTCGCCGAGGCCGTCGCGCCGGGCGGCAGCCTGGTCGTGGTCCTGCACCATCCCCGGGACCTGACCGACGGCGCCGTGCCGCGGCCGCCGGAGCCGGACCTGTTCTGCACGGCCGACGAACTGGCCGACGACCTCGTCCCGGCCGGCGGCTGGACCGTGCACACCCGGGAGGCCCGGCCGCGGACGGTGACCCACGAGGGCCGCGAGGTCACCGTCCACGACGCGGTGCTGCGCGCCGAGCGCACCGCCTGACACCTGTCGGTCAGAAGAACTTCGCCCAGTCCTGGTCCCAGACCTGCTTGACGCACAGCACCAGGAAGAGCAGTCCGGCGACCGCCAGCATCACGTTGCTCGCGATCCCGTTGCGCCACTCGGCGGGCGTGCGGGAGGAGTTGAGGAGCCAGATCAGGGTCAGCGCCAGGAACGGCATGAAGGCCGCGCCCAGCACGCCGTAGAGGATGATCAGGCGGAACGGCTGGCCCTGGAAGAGCAGCACGATCGGCGGGAAGGTCAGCCAGAGCAGGTAGCCGCGGAAGGCCCAGGACTTCTCACGGCGGCCCTCGGCGACCTCCTCGCCGGTGGCGGCCCGCTTGGTGCGGTAGCGGGCGACGAAGTCGGCGAACATCAGGCTCACGCCGTGCCAGACGCCGATCAGGGAGGTGAAGGAGGTGGCGAAGAAGCCGATCAGGAAGAACTTGGCGGTGGCCGCCCCGTACTCCTCCTCCAGGATGTCGCCGAGCTGGATCAGGCCCTTGTCGCCGGAGGCGATCGCGATGCCCGAGGAGTGCAGCAGCTCGGCGCCCACGATGAGCATGGCCACGACGAAGATGCCGGTGGTGATGTAGGCGACCCGGTTGTCGAGCCGCATCACCTTCATCCAGCCGGTGTGGGTCCAGCCCTTGGCGTTCACCCAGTAGCCGTAGGCGGCCAGGGTGATGGTGCCGCCGACGCCGCCGATGAGACCGAGGGTGTTGAGGACGGAGTCCTTCCCGTCCGGGAGGACCGGCAGCAGGCCCGCGAAGAGTCCACCCAGATGGGGGACCACGCGGATCGCCAGGTAGACGGTGACCAGGAACATGACGCCCACCAGGACGGTCATGACCTTCTCGAACACCGCGTACCGGTTGAACCAGACGAAGACCAGCCCGACCAGGCCGGTGGACACCGCCCACCACTCCAGGTCCATCACGCCGGGGAACAGCGCCTGAAGCGGCAGTCCGCTCGACGACATGGCGGCGGCTCCGTAGACGAAGCCCCAGACGACCGCGTAGACGACGAAGAAGACGGTGGTCCACGAGCCGAGTGAGGCCCAGCCGTCGAAGAGGGTGCGGCCGGTGGCCAGGTGCCAGCGGCCGGCCGCCTCGGCGAGGGCGATCTTGACGACGCAGCCGATGACGGCGGCCCACAGCAGCGTGTAGCCGAAGTTGGTCCCGGCCACCAGGGTCGCCACCAGGTCGCCGGCGCCCACGCCGGTCGCCGCGACGACGATGCCGGGGCCGATGTACTTCCAACTCGATTTCCGGGGTGCGGGGTTACTCGTGTTGTCAGCCATGGTGATCAACCTGGCCGACCCCGGCCGACCCGGCAAGGGGCGCGGCAGGACGACGTCCGCCGCTCCCCCGGCCCCGCGCGGGCTACGCCTGCGCCGCCCCCGGCTTCCGCCCGCCGTCCCCGTCGGTCTCCGCGTCGGCCTTGGCCGCAGCCTTCGGGTCGGCCTCGGCGTCGGCGTCGCCGGCCGGCTTCGCGTCGTCCTCGGCGTCGGCAGCGCCGTCCGCGTCGGCCGCCTCCCCGGCGGCCTCCTCGAAGTACACGTCGAGGACGGCGTCCAGCTCCGTCTCCCAACGAGCGACGTCCGCACGGGACTTGGCGTCGATCTCGATCCAGTACCACCGGCGTTCCGGGGTGTGCACGACGACCGTGTACCGCTTGCCGAAGCGCGAGGTCGACGTCTCCACGGCGGCGATCTCGTCCCAGCGGAACTCGCACTCCTGGTCGTCCAGGCACAGGCGGATGCCGGCGTGGTCGGCGACGAGGCGCGCGCGGAAGTCCTTGGCCTCGAGGACCGGACCGTCCGGAACGGGCGCGGGCGCCGAGGCGCCCTCGCCCAGGTCCTCGGCGGCCTCGCCGGAGTCGTCGGCGCCACCGGCGGCGGCCGCCCCGGCGGCGCCCTCCGGCTCCGGCGCGGCGTCCTCCACGACGGCGTCGGCCTCGTCGGACGCCGCGTCGGGCACGGCGGCGTCCTCGGGCGCGCCGTCGGCCGTCACCGGGACGGTGAGCCCCGGGATCAGGGCCGGGTCGACGGCGGCGGGCGGGGTCAGGGGCTTGGTGTTCGAACCGATGCGCTGCTCCACAGCCCGCAGTATGGTCCACGACCCCACCCCGCGGAAAACCCGTCGTCGCATCGTTACCGAGGAACCTGGGCCCGGCCCGGGGGACTTACATGGCATCCGAGGCGAAACGGATGGCCCATTCCCGCGCCTCCTCGGCCGGCAGCGCGGCGCCTTCGGCCCTGGCCGCGCGGTACGCGTCCTCCCCCAGCGCGGCGCGCAGCTCCCGCAGGCACCGCGCGGTGTCCAGGGCCGCGACCCGGTAGGCCGCGATGCGCGTCTCCTCGACGGGCCAGCGGGCCTCGGAGGCGCCGAGCAGGCGGGCGGCCTCGCGGTGGCGGCCGAGCAGCCAGGCGCAGTGGGCCAGCGTGTCGTGGCCCAGCGCGAGGGCGCGCGGGTCGGCGAAGTCCCGCTGCGGCTCGAGGATGTCGAGGACGTGCGCCAGCGCGCCGTCGGACCCGGTGAGGCGCCGTTCGACGATCCGGGTCTTCGCCCGCACCCAGTGCAGGTAGGGACGGTGCCAGCGCTCGTCCTGCTCCCGGGAGAGGTCGAAGCCGCGCTCCAGGCACCGCACCGCCTCCTCGAGGCGGCCGGTCGAGCACAGGGCGCTGGCCAGGATGCTGAGCGCGTTCTGCTCGCCGTAGCGGTCGCCGGCGGCCCGCAGGTCGGCCACCGCCGCGCGGAAGGCGTCCAGGCTCTCCTCGACGCCGCCGCCGGTGAGCGTGGCGAGGGCGGTGACCGTGGTGGCCCATCCCACCGACGCCTGGTCGCCGTCGGCCCGGGCCCGCGCGGCGGCCTCCGCGGCCTGGCCGGCGGCGGCCTCCAGGTCGGCGGGGAAGACGGCCAGGAAGGCGCAGGCCCACATGGCCCGGGTCCGGGCGGCCCGCACCGCCGGGTCACCGTCCGCGGGGGCGGTGGCGGCCAGGGCGCGGCGCAGCCACCCGACGCCCTGTTCGGCGGCGCCGGTGGCGGTCCAGTACCAGACCAGGCCGTGGGCGATGTCCAGGGCGGCGCGCGCCTGCGCCGGCTCCGCGTCCTCCCGCACCCCGTACTCCAGGGCCTGGCGGAGGTTGGGCAGCTCGCGTCCCAGCTCGCGCAGCCGCCCGGCCTGGCCGGGGCCCGCCCACCGTCCGTAGGCGTCGCGCACCGTGTCGCGGAACCACAGCAGGTGCCGGGTGCGGGCGTCGTCAAGGTCCCCGCCGCGGGCCAGCCGGTCGCGGCCGTACTCGCGGACCGTCTCCAGCATGGTGTAGCGGCGGCCGGCGCCGTCACCGGGCTCGGTGAGCAGCAGGGAGTGGTCGATCAGACCGTCGACGGCGTCGAGCAGCTCCTCCGGGCCCGCGCCCTCGCCGGGGCCGGTCGCCACACCCGAGCCGGTCGCCACACCGGAGTGGGGAGCCACACCAGGGCCGCGAGCCCCGCCGGCACCGAGGGCCACACCAGAGCCGGGACCCTCACCGGCACCGAGGGCCACACCGGGGCCGGGAGCCTCACCGGCACCGAGAACCACACCAGGGCCAGGAACCCCGTCGGCACCGAGGGCCCCATCAGGGCCGGGACCCTCACCGGAGCCGGGGGCCTCGCCCGCGCCGGGGGCCTCCCACACGGCGTGCGCCGCCTCCAGCGATATCGAGCCGACGAAGACCGACAGGCGCGCCCACAGCCGCTGTTCGGCGGGGGTGCACAGCTGGTGGCTCCAGTCCAGCATGGCGCGCAGCGAGCGGTGCCGTTCGGGTGCCACCGGGTCGCCCTTGCTGAGCAGCGGCAGGCGTTCGTCGAGCCGGTCGAGGAGCTGTCCCGGGGAGAGGGCGCGGAGCCGCCGGGCCGCGAACTCGATGGCCAGCGGAAGCCCGTCGAGGCGGCGGATGACGGCGCGGGCGTGCTCCACGTCGTCCGGCGACCAGGTGGCGTCGGCCAGCAGGGCGGCGCGGTCGGTGAGTAAGGCGAGCGAGGCGTCCTCGGGGAGCGGCGGGACGACGTAGAGCCGTTCGGCGGCCGGGCCCAGCGGCAGGCGGCTGGTGGCGAGCAGGCGGACTCCGGTGGTGGAGGCCAGCAGCAGGTGGGCGAGCCGGGCGCAGGCGGCGGCCAGGTGCTCGCAGTTGTCGAGCACCAGCAGGATCTCGCGGCCGTGCAGGGCGTCGGCCAGGTGGGCCGTCGGCGTGGTGTGCGGGGGCACCGGCGCCAGGCCGAGTCCCTCGACGACGGCGTAGGGCAGGACGTCGGGGCTGCCGACCTCGGCGAGTTCCACCCAGCAGGCGCCGTCGCGCAGCAGCAGTCCGGCGGTGCGGGCCGCGCGCTGGGCGAGGCGGGTCTTGCCGACGCCCCCGACGCCGGTGAGGGTGAGCAGCCGGTGCTCGGCGAGCAGCCGGCACACCTCCTCGACCTCGTGGTCGCGGCCGACGAAGCGGGTGGGCGGGTCGGGCACGCCGCGCGGCGCGTGCGGAATCCCCTCGGCGGCGGCGCCCGGGCCGTCCTCGTCCGCCGGGTCCGGGCCCCGTGCGGAGGCCGTCGCGGAGCCCGTGAACGGGAAGGAGGGGGCGGCGGCCCGGCGGGGCGGCGGCCCGGACGGCGTGCGGGAGGCCGGCTCCGCCTCGGGCGCCAGTCCCGCCGCCTGCCGCCAGCGCCGGTGCCACTCGCCGGTGCCGGTGACCCCGCAGGCCTCCAGGTAGGCGGCGACCACGGGCCAGGCGGGCAGCCGGTGCCCGGAGGCGGCGGCGGAGAGGCTGGACGCCGAGTAGGGCACCCGGGAGGCGAGTTCGCGGTACGGCACGTTGCCGGTGCGCCGCCGGAGCATGCGGAGGTCGGCCGCGAACTCGGCGGCCTTCCCCTGCCCGGGCTCGATCGGCTTCTCCCGGCGTCCCATGTCCTGTGCGCCCCCCGGCCACTCGGCGATGTTCGCTTTGATCTCACGTTGTCCAGTAATTGTCCAGTGACGCCTGGGCACGCGTGGTCAACATGACGAGGAGTCAGGATGGCCTTCGCCGCGCTCGCCGGTGATCGGGGGACCGTCGGGCGCCGGTGCTTCTTCGCGGGGAGGTCCTGGGGAACATGGGGGCCATCATGTGGGCCTCCCTCGCGGAGAAGTCGTCTCCGCCGGGCCGCGTCGGCGCGGCCCGGCGGAGACCGGCCCGAGCCGGCGTCAGTCCAGGACGGCCAGCGCGTCGATCTCGATCAGCAGGTCGGGCGGCAGGCCCACGTAGACGGTGGTGCGGCAGGCCGGGGGCTGGGTGAGCCGCTCGCCGAAGTAGTCGTTCCAGATCTGGTTCATCTCCGCGAAGTGGTCCACGTCGGTGAGGTAGACGCGCAGCATCATCACGTCGTCCCAGCCGGAACCGCCCTCCTTCAGCACCGCCTCGACGTTGGCGAGGGTCTGCAGGGTCTGCTCGCGCAGCGTCGGGCCGGCCGGCGTGGGCGGCCTGCCCTCCTCGGCGGGCAGGAAGCCGACCTGTCCGGCGACCTGGAGGATGTTCCCCTTGCGCAGCCCGTGCGAGAAAGCCGCGGGCGGGGCGGTGTGGGTACTGGGAGTCAGTGCGGTCTTCTCGGTCATGGTCATCCTCCGGATGCTCGTGGACGGGGTCCCGATCATGGGAAAGTGAAACAGCCCGGATCCCGCAGCGCACAGGAGGCCCGAATGTCCGCGGATGCCGTCACCCGTCTTTCCGGGGAGCGGATCGACCACCGGTTCAAGGGTCTGCCGCTCGACGCGGACGGTCTGACCGTGGGCGAACTGGCGGCGCAGCGGCGGAACCTGTTCACCGGCGGGTTCACCACCCCCGTGCTGACCCTCTCCGCGGAGCGCCTGCGCCACAACCTGCGGCTCATGGAGTCGTACACCGAGCGCCACGGCCTGGCGTTCGCCCCGCACGGCAAGACGACGATGGCCCCGCGGCTGTTCCGGGAGCAGCTGGAACACGGCGCGTGGGGCATCACGCTGGCCGTGCCGCACCAGGTGCGGGTGGCGCGGGCCTTCGGGGTGCGGCGGGTCTTCCTGGCCAACGAGCTGGTCGACCCGGCCGCGCTGCGGTGGGTCGCCGCCGAGCTGACCGCCGACCCGGCGTTCCGCTTCATCTGCTACGCCGACTCGGTGCGCGGCGTCGAACTGATGGACGCGGCCCTGCGGGAGGCGGGCGGGCGGCCGGTGGACGTGGTGGTGGAGCTGGCCGCCGGGGACGGCGCGCGGACCGGGGCGCGGACCGAGGCCGACTGCCTGGCCGTCGCCGAGGCGGTGGCCGCGGCGCCGTCGCTGCGGCTGGCGGGCGTGGCGGGCTACGAGGGTGAGGTCCCGGACGCCACCGAGGAGCGGGTGCGGGCCTGGCTGGTGCGGCTGGTGGAGCTGGCGGCGAGGCTGGACGGGGCGGGGCTGTTCACCGGCACCGGCCTGGAGGAGATCGTGGTCAGCGCGGGCGGCAGCGCCTGGTTCGACACGGT
Source organism: Streptomyces fragilis (assembly GCF_003112515.1). Lineage (GTDB taxonomy): Bacteria > Actinomycetota > Actinomycetes > Streptomycetales > Streptomycetaceae > Streptomyces > Streptomyces fragilis. The sequence goes on from NZ_BEVZ01000004.1 coordinate 703,892, forward strand.
CGCCGAGGTCTTCGCCCGGCTGCCGGGGCTCAGCCGGCCCGCGCTGAAGCTGCTGCGCTCGGGAGCGTACGTCTCGCACGACGACGGCCACTACCGGTCGATCACGCCGTTCGTCCGCGTCCCCGAGGAGGGCGCGCTGGAGCCGGCGTTCCGGCTGTGGGCGCAGGTGGTCTCCCGTCCCACCGGCGAGCAGGCGTTCCTCAACGCGGGCAAGCGGGACGCCGCGTACGACCTGGGCATGCCGGAGGCGCAGGTGGTGCGCCGCGGCGACGCCGAGCGTCCGGCCGAGCAGATCGCCGTCACCAGGCTGTCCGACCAGCACGCCTGGCTGGAGACCGGGCCCGGCGCGGACCTGGAGGTCGGCGACTGGGTGGGCATGGGGCTGTCGCACCCGTGCACCGTCTTCGACAAATGGCAGCTGATCCCTCTGGTCGAGGCGGACGGCACGGTGGTGGACTACATCCGTACGTTCTTCTGACGGACGGCGGACGGCCCCGCGGCCGTCCGCCCGGTGAAGTGGGGACCGCCGTGCATCTGGCCGATCTGGTCGTTCAGGACGCCGAGGTGGTGGACGGCACCGGGGGCCCGTCCTACCGGGCCGACGTGGCGGTCAAGGACGGCCGCATCGTGCAGATCGTCCGTGAGGCGGCCGCGGCCGGGTGCCAGCGCCCCGTCGGCACGCGGATGCTGGACGCGGAGGGCCTGGCCCTGGCGCCCGGGTTCGTGGACATGCACTCGCACAGCGACCTGGCGCTGCTCACCGACCCGGACCACTCGGCGAAGCTCGCGCAGGGCGTCACCCTGGAGGTCGTGGGCCAGGACGGGCTCTCCTACGCGCCCGTCGACGACCGCACGCTGGCCGAGGTGCGGCAGGCGGTGGCCGGCTGGAACGGTCCGGGCGAGGACGTCGACTTCGACTGGCGGTCGGTGGGCGAGTACCTGGACCGGCTGGACCGGGGCGTCGACGGCGAGGGCATCGCGGTGAACGCCGCGTACCTGGTGCCGCAGGGAAGCGTCCGGATGCTGGCGATGGGCTGGGAGAACCGCCCGCCGACGGAGGCGGAGCTGGAGCGGATGCGCGAGCTGGTGGCGGCCGGGCTCCGCGAGGGGGCGGTGGGCATGTCGTCCGGGCTCACCTACCCGCCCGGCATGTACGCCGGCCCCGGCGAGCTGACCGAGCTGTGCCGCGTGGTCGCCCGGGCGGGCGGTTACTGGTGCCCGCACCACCGCTCGTACGGGGCCGGGGCCCTGGCGGCCTACCAGGAGGTGATCGGTGTCGCCCGGGAGGCGGGCTGCGCGCTGCACCTGGCCCACGCGACGCTCAACTTCGCGGAGAACAAGGGGCGTTCGGGCGAGCTGGAGACCCTGCTGGACGAGGCGCTGGACGCCGGCTGCGACCTGACGCTGGACACCTACCCCTACACCCCTGGCGCCACCACGCTGGCCGCGCTGCTGCCCGGCTGGGCGAGCGAGGGCGGTCCCGCCGCCACCCTGGAGCGGCTGCGGGACGACGCGGCCGCGGAGCGGATCCGGCACGACCTGGAGGTGTCCGGCTCGGACGGCTGCCACGGCGTGCCGGTGGAGTGGGACACGGTGGAGATCTCCGGGGTGGTCGACCCCGCGCTCACCGGGCGGGTGGGGCGGACGGTCGCCGAGCTGGCGGCCGGTTCGGGGTCCTCCCCCTGGGAGGAGGCCCGCCGCCTGCTGCTGGCGGACCGGCTCGGCACGTCCGTCCTCCAGCACGTCGGCCACGAGGAGAACGTCCGGGCGCTGATGCTGCACCGGGCGCACACCGGGGGTTCCGACGGCATCCTGCACGGCACCAAGCCGCACCCCCGGGCCTACGGCACCTTCCCCCGTTACCTCGGCACGTACGTGCGGGAGCTGGGCGTGCTGACGCTGGAGGAGTGCGTCGCGCACCTGACGGGGCGGCCGGCCGCGCGGCTGGGCCTGCCGGACCGGGGCCTGGTCCGCGAGGGCCACCGGGCCGACCTGGTCCTCTTCGACCCGGCGACCGTCGCCGAGGGCGCCACCTTCGCGGCGCCCCGGACACCGCCGGCCGGCATCCCCTATGTCCTGGTGGACGGCCGCCTCGCGATCGACGACGGCCGCCGCACGGACGTCCTGGCGGGGCGTTCGGTGCGGCCGGGCCGCCCGCGCGGCTGACGCGGCGGGGCGGGCGGGGCGGGCGCCGCGCGTGACCCGGCGGGGCGCGCTAGCGGGGGCGGCGGGTGCCGTTGCCCCAGCCGTTGCCGCGGCCGCCGTTGCCGTCGTCGTCCTCCGGCCACCCCACCGTGGGCGAGGCGGTCGGGCTCTCCTCCTTCTCCGGCTCCCCGGTCGGCGTGGGCGACGCCGTCCGGGTGGCCGAGGGGGCCGCGGCCGCCGTTCTCGACGGCGCGGCGCCGGGCGCGGCCGGAGCGGTGGCCGTGGCCACGGCCGCGGCGGGCGCCTTCGACTCCTCCACGGACGGCAACGACCCGGGGTCGGCCATGTCGCCCACCGAGAACCCCGGCGCGTTGGGGCCGTTGCCGCCGCGGACCGGCTCCTCGGAACCGGAGGTCAGCGCGAACCCCAGCACCGTCAGCGCCCCGAGCCCGACCACGCCCGCGCCGCCGGCCAGCAGCATCTGGCGGCTGCGGACGCGGCGGCTGCGCGCCCCCTCCCGCTCCGCGGCCCGGGCGGCCTCCCGCGCCGCGGCCCGGCCCGCCGGCACCGCCCCCGTCCGCCCGGCCTGCCCGCCGTGACCGGCCTGCCCGGCCTGTCCGCCGTGGCCGCTCCGTTCGGCGGCGGGGCGGTGGGCGCCGTAGGACGCGAAGTCGTCGAAGCCGGCGGCGGAGGCCCCGCCGTACGCGGCGGTGTCGCCGTACACGCCGGGGCCCGGGTACGCGTCCGCCCCGCTCCCGGTGCCCGCACCGGCGTACCCCGCGGGCGGGTACCCGTACGAGGCGGGACCGCCGGGCGTCACCGGAAGCTCACGCGTGGCCCCGTCGTGCTCCCCGTCCGGGCGGCCGCCCCGCACCGGCGGCAGCTCACGGGTGGCCTCCGGGTCGCCCGCGGCGGGCCACCCGGAGGGGGCGGGTACCTCGGTCGGAGGCATCGCCGGCGGCTCCTGGGCACCGTGTGCGCCCGGCCCGTGTTCAGGGGTGAGGGACATGGGTGCGAAGTGTAGGGACAGGCGTGGCGCAGGACACACCCGGAGTCCCCCGGCCCCGCCCGCGCGCGCCGCCGAACGGGCCTCCGCACACCGCGAACGGTGACGAACCGCCCCATCCCGCTCCCCCGCGCCGGGCGTCCGGACGTGTCGGAGAACACGAGGCGACCCGGGGCGTATCCCCGTAGGCTCACGTCATGCAGGTGATCCAGTCGTCCAAGCTCGCCAACGTCTGTTACGAGATCCGGGGCCCGGTGCTCGAGGAGGCGACCCGGCTGGAGGCTGCCGGTCACCGCATCCTCAAGCTGAACACCGGCAACCCGGCCGCCTTCGGGTTCGAGTGCCCGCCGGAGATCCTCGAGGACATACTGCGCAACGTCGGCTCGGCGCACGGGTACGGCGACGCCAAGGGCCTGCTGGCCGCCCGTCGCGCGGTGGTGATGCACAACCAGACCCTGGGCATCGAGACGGACGTCGAGCACGTCTTCGTCGGCAACGGCGTGTCCGAGCTGATCGTGATGGCCATGCAGGGGCTGCTGGACAACGGCGACGAGGTGCTGGTCCCCGCCCCGGACTACCCGCTGTGGACGGCGGCCGTGGCCCTCTCCGGCGGCACCCCGGTCCACTACGTCTGCGACGAGCAGGCCGACTGGATGCCGGACCTGGCCGACATCGAGGCCAAGATCACCGACCGCACCAAGGCGATCGTGATCATCAACCCGAACAACCCGACGGGCGCCGTCTACAGCGACGACCTGCTGCGCGGGCTGACGGACATCGCCCGCCGCCACAACCTGCTGGTCTGCTCGGACGAGATCTACGACAAGATCCTCTACGAGGACGCCACCCACACCCCCACGGCGGCGATCGCCCCGGACCTGCTGACCCTCACCTTCAACGGCATGTCGAAGTCGTACCGGGTGGCGGGCTACCGGGTGGGCTGGATGTCGATCTCCGGCCCCAAGGCGCACGCGGACTCCTACATCGAGGGCCTGAACATCCTCGCCAACATGCGTCTGTGCGCCAACATGCCCGGACAGCACGGCGTGGTCGCCGCGCTCAGCGGCCGGCAGTCGATCCAGGACCTGGTGCTCCCGGGCGGCCGGCTGCGCGAGCAGCGGGACGTCGCCCACGAGCTGCTGACGCGGATCCCGGGCGTGAGCTGCGTCAAGCCGAAGGGCGCGCTCTACCTCTTCCCGCGACTGGACCCGAAGGTCTACCCGATCAAGGACGACCGGCGGATGGTGCTGGACCTGCTGCGCCGCGAAAAGATCATGGTCGTGCAGGGCACCGGCTTCAACTGGCCCGACACGGACCACTTCCGGATCGTCACGCTGCCCTCGGTCACCGACCTGCGGGACGCGATCGGCCGCATCGGACGGTTCCTGGAGACCTACCGCCAGAACTGAGCGAGCGGCCGCGGACGCGGCCCGCCGCCGTGTCCGGCACGCCGCACCGAGCCGCGACTCGACACAACTTTAGACTGGTTCCAATGTAGGATGGCTTCCTGTCGAAGCGCAGGAGGCCCTCCCATGTACGAACCGATCCGCAGCAAGTCGGTCCACACCATGGCCGGCGCCGGCGCGGACGTCCCCCGCAGGTCCCGTGAGGCGGAGCTGGAGTTCCAGCTGGCCGGCCACCTGGGCGCGCTGCTCGCGGTGACCGACGAGCTCCGGGCCCTGGCGCCGTGCGCCGGCCTGGACGAGGCGGCCGAACAGCTGGCCCAGCAGGTGGCCCGGCTGCGCGGCGGCTCCGCCCCGGCCCGCGCGGCGTTCCCCGGCCCGTCGGCGCAGGACGGACACCGGGCCCAGGTCACGGCGCTGCACCGCCGGGCGTACGACCTCGCCGGCCGGGCGCTGGTCGTCGCCGCGTCCCGGGCCGACACCCGGGCGGCCATCCTCGCCGCCCAGCGCATGGAGGCCCACGCCGAGGCCGCCGCGCGCCCCCTCAGCCCCTGCTGAGGCTCCCCCGAGCGGCCCCGGTCCGCGCCTGCCACGAAGCGGCGCGGACCGGGCGCCACGAGACCCGCCACGCGGGACGCCGCGGAAGGCACCGCCGGGTCAGCGGCGCACGCGCACCGTGGCCGAGGCCTCGGCGCCCTCGTGCAGGGCGTCGCCCGCCCAGGTGACCGTGTACGTCACGTCCCCCTTGGAGCGCGGCGCGTGCCTGACCGTGAACGTCCCGTCGGCCCCGGCCGTCACCGGCGCGAGCCGCACGACGCCGTCGCGGTCGGCGGCGGTCACCGTCAGGGTGGCGGGAGCGGCGAGCGGCAGCCCCCGGGCGCGCAGGGCGCCGGTGATCTCCACACCCCCCTTGCGGGTCGCCTCGGCCGGCGCGGTGAGCTCCAGCGCGGCGGACGCCTTGGCCACGGGCACGGTGACCCGCGCGTCCTCGGCCGCCTTGTGCAGGCCGTCGCCCGCGTAGGAGAACCGGTAGGTGGCCTCGCCCACCAGCTGGGGCACGTCGCTCACCGTGAAGGCGCCGTCCGCGCCGGCCGTGACGGACTCGAGGGCGTGGGCGCCGTCGGCGTCCTCCCGCACCACCTCGATCCGCGGGGCGTCGGCGGGTGCGGGTCCGTCCAGCTCGAGGCGGCCGCGCAGCGTCACCCGCTCCCCTGCGGTGGCCCGGGCCGGCTCCTGGCTCGTGCCGTCCGCGAACCGGGAGGCGGACAGGCCGTCCGGCGTGGGGATCACGTGGAGCCAGTACCCGGTGCCCGCGGCGTCGGTCGTCACGACGAACAGCGAGCGGCCGTCCGGCGCGAACTCGACGCCGCGCGGCACCACGCGGTCGCCGCCCTCGCCCTCCAGGACCACCTCGACGGGCGGGCGCGTGTCCGCCGGGTCGGCCGGCCCCAGCAGCAGGTCGGCGGCGTCGCCGGAGGCCGCCGCGCCCCGCGCGAACCACGTGCCGTCACCGCTGTAGGCGACGGCCGTCGGCTCGGCGCCCTCGGGCAGCGGCGCGTACGGGTTCTCCCTGGCGGACAGGCCGGGCGGGGTCAGCAGCGCGGTGCCGCGGGCCGGGTCGGCGAACGCGAGGGTGGAGCCGTCCGGCGAGAAGGCGGCGTCACGGAAGTCCAGACCACCGAGCCCCGTGCCGTCCTCGCTGAGCCAGGTCTCCCCGAGGAAGTCCAGCACGCCGCCGTACTCGTTCTCCTCGACGACCCGGTACAGGTTGATGTTCGGGTCGTCGTTCGACGCGCTGCGCTCCGGGACGATCATCAGCATGTCCGTGGGACCGGCCTCGAGATGGCCGCGCTCGCTCAGGTACATGACGGTCCGCGGCTCCGTCCCGTCGGCCGCCGTGGCGTGGACGGTGGGCATCGCCGTCGCCTCGGCGCAGTCCTGCGGCGAGGCGCCCTCCTGGCTGGTGAAGAAGAGCAGGTGGCCGGCGTGGAACAGCTCGCGCCCGCAGTCGTCGACCGGGGCCGGGGTGACCCCGAGCGGTGACAGCTCCGCGTCGAAGGCCTGGATGCCGTCCCGCTGACCGACCAGGACGCGCGCCCCGCCGGGCTCGGCCGCGATGCCGGAGACCCGCCCCTCGGTCTGCCGCTGGGCGCGCAGGACGCCGTCGAAGTCGTAGCCGAGGATCGTCCCCGGGCCGCGGCCCCCGTCGGCGGTGTTCTCGTCGGCGATCCACACCCGCCGGTTGGCCGCGTCCACGGCGAACTGCGAGAAGGAGGAGACGGGCAGCTTCACCACCGTCCCCGCCGTCCCCGCCTCCGGGGCGGTCCCCGCCGCCGCCGGTCCCGCCGTGGCCGTCAGGCCCGCCCCCGCCATCACGACGGCCAGCAGGGCCGTCCTGACCCTGCCGCCCCCTCGTGCCCCGTAAACGTTCAACTGCGCCCCCCACAGGTGTCGTCGAGGCGCGGCATCACGCGATGCCGCGCGCGGGACACATCGAAGCGCCAGGGCAGGAACGGGCACAAGGGAATTGTGTGACAACCGTGTACCAGGCACCGGGTAACGGGCGCCGGGGCATGCCGCCCCTGTGCGAAGGGCATGTCCCGCCTGCGCGCCACCCGCCGCCGGACGGCGTGCGCGAGGATGGAGACATGGCAAACCGACTCGCGCAGGCCACGTCCCCCTACCTCCTCCAGCACGCCGACAACCCGGTCGACTGGTGGGAGTGGGAACCCGCCGCCTTCGAGGAGGCCCGCCGGCGGGACGTCCCGCTGCTGCTCAGCGTCGGGTACAGCAGCTGCCACTGGTGCCACGTGATGGCGCACGAGAGCTTCGAGGACGAGACGATCGCCGCCTACCTCAACGAGCACTTCGTGCCCGTCAAGGTCGACCGCGAGGAGCGGCCGGACGTGGACGCGGTGTACATGGAGGCGGTCCAGGCGGCCACCGGGCAGGGCGGCTGGCCGATGACCGTCTTCCTCACCCCCGACGCCGAGCCGTTCTACTTCGGCACCTACTTCCCGCCCTCCCCGCGTCACGGCCAGCCCGGCTTCCTGCAGGTGCTGCAGGGCGTGCACGCCGCCTGGGCGGAACGGCGGGACGAGGTCACCGACGTCGCCGGGAAGATCGTCCAGGACCTGTCGGGGCGGGTCATGCCGTTCGGCGACGCGGGGGACTCCGCGCCCGGCGAGGAGGACATGGCGGCGGCCCTGCTGGGGCTGACCCGCGAATACGACGCGGTGCGCGGCGGGTTCGGAGGCGCGCCCAAGTTCCCGCCGTCCATGGTGCTGGAGTTCCTGCTGCGCCACCACGCGCGCACCGGCTCGGAGGGCGCGCTGCAGATGGCCGCCGACACCTGCGAGCGGATGGCGCGCGGCGGCATCTACGACCAGCTCGGCGGCGGGTTCGCCCGGTACTCGGTGGACCGGGACTGGATCGTGCCGCACTTCGAGAAGATGCTCTACGACAACGCACTGCTCTGCCGGGTCTACGCCCACCTGTGGCGGGCCACCGGGTCGGACCTGGCGCGCCGGGTGGCGCTGGAGACCGCCGACTTCATGGTGCGCGAACTGCGCACCGCCGAGGGCGGGTTCGCCTCCGCGCTGGACGCGGACAGCGACGACGGCGCGGGCCGCCACGTGGAGGGCGCGTACTACGTCTGGACGCCGGAGCAGCTGACCGAGGTGCTCGGCGAGGAGGACGGCGAACTGGCCGCCCGCCACTTCGGGGTGACCGAGGAGGGCACCTTCGAGGAGGGCGCCTCGGTGCTGCGGCTGCCGCAGCAGGAGGGCGTCTTCGACGCCGACCGGATCGCCTCGATCCGGCGCCGGCTGGCCGAGGCCCGTTCCCGGCGGCCGGCTCCCGGCCGGGACGACAAGGTGGTCGCGGCGTGGAACGGGCTGGCGGTCGCTGCGCTCGCGGAGACCGGCGCGTACTTCGCCCGGCCGGACCTGGTGGAGGCGGCGGTGGCCGCGGCGGACCTGCTGGTGCGGGTCCACATGGACGAGCACGCCGGGCTGGCCCGGACCAGCCGGGACGGCCGGGCGGGCGCCAACGCGGGTGTCCTGGAGGACTACGGCGACGTCGCCGAGGGCCTGATCACCCTGGCGGGGGTCACCGGGGAGGGCGTCTGGCTGGACTTCGCGGGGCTGCTGCTCGGGCACGTGCGGGAGCGGTTCACCGACGAGGAGAGCGGGACCCTCTACGACACGGCGGCGGACGCCGAGCGGTTGTTCCGTCGCCCGCAGGACCCCACCGACAACGCGGCGCCCTCCGGGTGGACGGCCGCGGCCGGGGCGATGCTGTCCTACGCGGCGCACACCGGGTCCGACGAGCACCGCACGGCGGCGGAGCGGGCGCTGGGCGTGGTGCGGCTGCTGTCCCGGCGGGTCCCGCGCTTCATCGGCTGGGGGCTCGCGGTGGCCGAGGCGGGCATCGACGGGCCGCGCGAGGTGGCCCTGGTCGGCCCGCGGGACGACGAGGCGACGCGCGCGCTGCACCGGACCGCGCTGCTCGGCACGGCGCCGGGCGCGGTGGTGGCGGTGGGCGCGGAGGGCGGCGACGAGTTCCCGCTGCTGGCGGACCGGCCGCTGGTGGGCGGGGCGCCCGCCGCGTACGTCTGCCGCCACTTCACCTGCGACGCACCCACCACCGACCCCTCCCACCTCGCCCAGGTGCTCAACGCCCCGCAGGCCTGAGCCGCCGGGGGGCCGGCCGGGGCCCTGGGCCCGCGGCGACGCGCCGAACGGGGCCGGGGCCCGCGGGGGCGCGCCGACGGGGGCCTGGGCCCGCGGGGGCGGGGCGAGCGGGGCCTGGGCCCGCGGCGTCGAGCTGAACGGGGCTTGGGCCCGCGGCGTCGAGCTGAACGGGGCCTGAACCCGCGGGGGCGGGGCGAGCGGGGCCAGCGCTGGCGGCGCCGGGCTGGCCGGGGCCTGGGCCCGCGGCGACGAGCCGAACGGGGCCTGAACCCGCGGGGCGGGGCGAGCGGGGCCAGAGCTGGCGGGCATCGAGCCGACAGGGACCTGGGCCTGCGGGGGCAGGGCAAGCCGGGCCAGAGCTTGCAGCGTCGGGGCCGGCCGGGGCCTGGGCCCCTGACGTCGAGCCGGCCGGGACCCGGGTCGCGGCGTCGGGCCGGCCTGGAGCGCGGGGGCGAGCCCGCGGCCCGGGCCCCCGCGAAGGGGGGCCGCGACGGGCGGACCCGCGGGGGCGGGTCACGTGCGGTCGGGACGCACCCGGTGGTGCGGGCGGGGGGGCAGGACGCACCCGGTGGTGCGGGTGGGCGGTCAGGACGTGCCGGGGCCGTACTCGGCGACGGCGCGGTCGACGATGTCGACCAGCTGCTGGTGGTGCGCGCCCTTCCAGTACACCCGCCCGCACCCCCCGCACTCGGCGAACACCTCGTAGGACCGCGACGTCCCCGCCTCCAGCCGGTCCGCGACGTCCGCCTTGGTGGCGGACCGCAGCTCCCCGTTGCACGCCGTGCACCGGGTCCACGGCCGCAGCCGCGGGTCGAACCGGCGCAGGACCTCGCCCAGCTGCTCCTCGGGCCGGGTGCTGTAGACGTACGCGCCCGCCCAGATCTCCCGCCGCCGCAGCAGCCCCCGGTCCCGGCTGAGCAGCACGCGGCGCTCGGCGGCGGACCGGGCGGCCAGGGCGGGGTCGCCGATGTCGGTCGACTCGTAGGCGACGTCGACGCCCAGCAGCCGCAGCCGCCGCGCCAGCGTCCCCAGGTGGACGTCGAGCAGGAACCGCAGGGGCACCTCCGGCGCCCCCGGGGTGAGCTGCGGCGGCCGCACCGGGCGGACCTCCACGCTCTCCCCGGCCGTCGGGGCGTGCGAGACCGGCACCGTCCGGCCGTCGACGAGGAGCTCGCCGACCTCGGTCAGCGGCACCCCCAGCGACTCCACGACGTGCCCCAGCGTCGACACCCCGTCGACCCGGGCCGTGGCCTCCCCCGCGCGCACGAAGAGCCGCAGCTCGGGCGCCACCCGCACGTGGATCCCCGCCACCCCGGCGCCCTTGCCCGCACCGGCCCCCGCGCCTGGCCCGGCCCCGGCACCCGCCCCGGAATCCTTGCCCGCCCCGGCGCCCCCGGCGCCCGTTCCCGCCCCCGTGCCCGTGGCACCCGTACCCGCGCCTGTGCTCGCACTGCCGACCATGCGGCCAGAATGACACGTGCGCCCGGGCGGACCGGAGAGAATTTCCGCTCCGCCCGGGCGCACGGACGCACCTGCCCGCCCCGGGGCGTCACGCCTTCGTGTAGGCGACCAGCGAGATGCCCACGTAGTGGGCGATGAACGCCGCCAGCGTGAACGCGTGGAAGACCTCGTGGAACCCGAAGTACCGCGGCGACGGGTTCGGCTTCTTCAGGGCGTAGATCACGCCGCCCACGCTGTAGAGCACCCCGCCGACCACCACGCACACCAGGACGGCGACCCCGCCGGCGCGCAGGAAGTCCGGCAGGAAGAAGACCGCGGCCCAGCCCATCGCGATGTAGCAGGGCGTGTAGAGCCAGCGGGGCGCACCGACCCAGAAGACCCGGAAGAGGATGCCCGCCACCGCGGCGGCCCAGATGCCCCACAGCAGCCACCGGCCCTGGGCGTCCGGCAGCAGCAGGATCGTCAGCGGCGTGTAGGTGCCGGCGATGATCAGGAAGATGTTGGCGTGGTCCAGTCGGCGCAGTACGCCGTCCATTCGGGGGGACCAGTCACCGCGGTGGTAGAGGGCGCTCACCCCGAAGAGAAGACATGCCGTGAGGGTGTAGACCCCGCAGGCGACGCGTCCCCGGGCGGAATCGGCGAGAGCGGTCAGGACGAGTCCGGCGATCAGAGCTGCCGGGAACATCCCCAGGTGCAGCCAGCCGCGCAGCCGGGGCTTGATCTCCCGCGAGATCTGCTCCGGAAGTGAGGGTGCGGTCATGTCGATCATCGTACCTACGGGACCGTAAGTTACAGGTGAGTACCCAGGCCACGAAAGGCCCGCGACCAGGCAAGTGTGCCCTTCCCGGCTGCCAAACACCACAACCAGTGAGGTTGCTCACGCCGCTCAGGTGTGCGCCCCCCTGGACAGATGGGCACCCTTCCTTGAAGATCATATGAGTGAGATCCGCCGCGAATGAGCACCCGTAATCATCCGGGGCGGTCGAAACGCACCAAAAGGGCACCACCCACGTCCCGGGCAAGAGCACCCGCAGCAACCCTGATTAGGAGCAATTCGTGGCGCGCGACATCGAGGCTCCCCCGACCGTCCCCACCGACGCGACGGAAGAACCCCCCACCAAGCACCGTGAACTGATCTCGTGGGTCGACGAGATCGCCGAACTGACGCAGCCCGACAGGGTGGTCTGGTGCGACGGCTCGGAGGCCGAGTACGACCGGCTGTGCGAGGAGCTCGTCCGCAAGGGCACCTTCAAGAGGCTGGACCCGGTCAAGCGCCCGAACTCGTACTACGCCGCCTCCGACCCCACCGACGTCGCCCGGGTCGAGGACCGCACGTTCATCTGCTCCGAGCGCGAGCAGGACGCCGGTCCCACCAACCACTGGAAGGCCCCCGCCGAGATGCGCGAGGTCTTCCGGGGCACGGACGGGCAGGGCGGCATCTTCCGCGGCTCGATGCGCGGCCGGACGATGTACGTCGTCCCCTTCTGCATGGGTCCGCTGGGCTCCGAGCTCTCCGCCATCGGCGTGGAGATCACCGACTCGGCGTACGTGGCCGTCTCGATGCGCACCATGACCCGGATGGGCCGGCCGGTCCTGGACGAGCTGGGCGACGACGGCTTCTTCGTGAAGGCCGTCCACACCCTCGGCGCCCCGCTGGAGCCGGGCGAGCAGGACGTGCCGTGGCCGTGCAACTCCACGAAGTACATCTCGCACTTCCCCGAGAGCCGTGAGATCTGGTCCTACGGCTCGGGCTACGGCGGCAACGCGCTGCTCGGCAAGAAGTGCTACGCCCTGCGGATCGCCTCCGTGATGGCGCGCGACGAGGGCTGGCTCGCCGAGCACATGCTGATCCTCAAGCTGACGCCGCCGCAGGGCGAGTCGAAGTACGTCGCCGCCGCGTTCCCGAGCGCCTGCGGCAAGACCAACCTCGCCATGCTGGAGCCCACGGTCCGCGGCTGGACGGTGGAGACCATCGGCGACGACATCGCCTGGATGCGCTTCGGCGAGGACGGCCGCCTGTACGCCATCAACCCGGAGGCCGGCTTCTTCGGCGTCGCCCCCGGCACCGGCGAGCACACCAACGCCAACGCGATGAAGACCCTCTGGGGCAACGCGGTCTTCACCAACGTGGCGCTCACCGACGACGGCGACGTCTGGTGGGAGGGCATGACCGAGGAGCCCCCGGCCCACCTCACGGACTGGAAGGGCAACGACTGGACCCCGGAGTCCGGCACGCCCGCCGCGCACCCCAACGCCCGGTTCACCGTCCCGGCCGCGCAGTGCCCGATCATCGCGCCCGAGTGGGAGGACCCGAAGGGCGTCCCGATCTCCGCGATCCTCTTCGGCGGCCGCCGCGCCAGCGCGGTGCCGCTGGTCACCGAGTCCTTCGACTGGAACCACGGCGTCTTCCTCGGCGCCAACGTGGCCAGCGAGAAGACGGCCGCCGCCGAGGGCAAGGTCGGCGAGCTGCGCCGCGACCCGTTCGCCATGCTGCCGTTCTGCGGCTACAACATGGGCGACTACATGGCCCACTGGGTCGAGGTCGGCAAGGCCGCCGGCGAGGACGGGCAGGCGAAGCTGCCGAAGATCTACTACGTGAACTGGTTCCGCAAGGACGACTCCGGCCGCTTCGTGTGGCCCGGGTTCGGCGAGAACAGCCGGGTGCTGAAGTGGATCGTCGACCGGCTCGACGGCAAGGCGGAGGGCGTCGAGACGCCCATCGGCATCCTGCCGGCGAAGTCCTCCTTCGACACCGAGGGCCTGGACATGCCGGAGGAGGACCTCGACCTGCTGCTGAGCGTCGACAAGGACGTCTGGAAGCAGGAGGCCGCCCTGGTGCCCGACCACCTCGACACCTTCGGCGACCACACGCCGAAGGAGCTGTGGGACCAGTACGAGTCCCTGGTCCGCCGCCTCGGCTGACCCAGCTCCCCGCGTACCCCGCGGCCGGCCACTCCCGACGTATGCCCTGACCGCGACGTCGCCCTGGCCGGCCGCGGCATTTCGCCTTCCGCACGCCTGGCCGGCGCCGGCCGCCGGCGCCGGCCGACACCTTGGGGTCCGCGTGACGGGAGCCGTCGCGGCTCTGGAGAAGCTGCTGCCGGTGGTGCTCGCGTTCGGCGGCGGGGTCGTCCTCGCCCGGCGCAAGGTGGTGCCGGCCGAGAGTTCCAAGGCCTTCGCGGACTACGCGTTCCTCTTCGCCGTGCCCTGCTTCCTGTTCGGCGACGTCTACCGCAGCGATCTCGGGGCGCTGTTCGACGTACGGGCCGTCGGCGGCTACGCGGCCGCCGCCGCGACCGCGGCCCTGCTCGTCGCCGTGGCGGCCCGCGCGTCCGGAGTGACCGATCCGCGCGGAGTGGCTCTGCGCGTCATGGCGGCGGTCCAGGTGAACACCGCCTATTTCGCCGTGCCGGTGTTCATCATGCTGTTCGGGGACGCCGCGCCGGTCTTCCCGGTGCTGCTCCTCCAGGTCTGCGTGCTGTCCCTGGTGGTCATCGCGGTCATGGAGCTGGGGCGGCCGGACCGCTCCGGCGGCCCGGCCCGGCGGCTGGGGTCGGCGGTCACCGCCTCGCTGACGACCCCCGTGGTGCTCGCCTGCAACGCCGGCATCCTGTTCAACCTCCTCCCGGTGACCGTGCCGGAGGCCGTCCTCGACGGTTTCGCCTTCGTCGGCGGCAGCGCCTCGCCCGTGGCGTTGTTCGCCCTCGGACTCCATCTGGGCGGCGTCGGCCTGACGGTGCGCGGCACCACCCGGGAGGAGCTGTGGCTGGTCGCCGCCAAGTGCGTCGCCCTCCCGCTCCTCGTCCATCTGGTGTGCCGCCACGTGTTCGGCCTCGGGGGCGCGTGGCTCGGCCAACTCGTCCTGATCGCGGCCATGCCCGCGCCGCAGAACCTGTTCGTCCTCGCCCAGCGCTACGACGTCGGGGTGGGCCTGTCCGCGTCCTTGGTGGTCAAGACCTCGGTCGTCTCGCTGCTCCTGCTCCCCCTGTGGGCGCACTGGGCCCTGAGCGTCTCCTGAGAAGCCGCGCTCCGCCGCGCGGACGTTCGCCCGTCAGCCGTCAGCCGTCAGCCGTCAGCCGTCAGCCGTCAGCCGTCAGCCGTCAGCCCAGGATCTCGCGGGCGGCGCGGGTCGGGGTGAGGCCCAGGCGCCAGGCCGCCCACGCCTCGCCCGGCGGGAGCCCTCGGCGCAGGTAGAGCTCCCAGGTGGCCGCGCAGTCGGCCAGCCGCGGGTCCTTCACCGTGGGGAGGAGCTCGGCGAGCTCCCGCTGGGCCACCGCGGCGCCGTCCGCCACGGCGTACGGCAGCAGCGTGCAGCGCAGGAACCGCGCCCAGCCCTCCGCCCGGACGTCGCCGCAGGCGGCCGCCAGCTCCACCGCCTCGTCGCACAGGGCGAGCGCCCGCTCCTCGCGGGAGTTGCCCGCGTCGATCACCGCGAGCTCCACGCAGCTCCAGGCCTCCCCGTGCACCACCCCGGCGCGCCGGAAGTCGGCCCGGGCGTCCATCAGCAGCTGCCGCGCGAACCCGGAGTTGCGCAGCGACCCGGCCCGCGCGGCGCGCTGGTCGCGGGTCACCCTGGCCAGGTGGTGCCGGGCCCAGCCGAGCCCGTACACGTCCCGCATCCGGGAGAACAGCGCGCGGGAGCGTTCCAGCTCGCGGCCCGCCTCGTCGAGGTCCCCGGTCTCCTCCAGCGCCTGGCCCAGGTAGTGCAGCGTCCACGCCTCGCCCCGCAGGTCCTCCACCTCCCGGTGCAGCGCGACCGCCTTGCGCAGGCCCTCGACGGCGGCGGCCGCCTCCCCGTCCGCCAGCCGGGCGCGCTCCAGCTGGGTGCGGGTCCATGCCTGGCCGCGGGTGTCCCGGGTGCGCCGGTACCCGTCGAGCGCGGCGCGCAGCTCCTGGCGTCCGCGTTCCACGTCGCCGGTGCGCAGCGCCAGCTGTCCGAACTGGTAGCGCGCCCACGCCTCGCCGTGCACCGCCTCGGCGGCCCGGTGCAGCGCCAGCGACTGCCGCAGCAGCTGCCGTGCTTCGGCGAGGTTCCCCCGGTCGCGCTCCACGGCGCCCAGCGCGTGCAGGGTCCACGCCCGGTCGGCGGACAGTTCCGGCGCGGCCTGCAGGCCGGCCGCCTCCCGCAGCTTGGCGGCGGCCTCCGGGAGGTTGCCCTGGTGGTGGAGCGTGATGCCGAGCGAGCCCATCGCCCGCGCCGCCTCGGCCTCCTGCTCGGAGGCCCGGTAGTCGTCCACCAGCGACGACAGCGTGCTTCTCGCCTTGTCGAGGTCGCCGATCTGCCGGGCGGCGATGCCGGTGCGCCAGGTCACCGAGCGGAGCATCAGCCCTTCGTCGACGGAACGGGCCAGCTCGTTGATCTCCCCCAGCCGGTACATGTCGCCGCGCAGCAGGCAGTAGTCGCAGAGCGCGCCGAGCAGGGCGTGCACGGCCGAACTGTCCACGCCCTCCGCGTGGCGCAGCGCGGCGGTGATGAACGCGGACTCGTCGTCCAGCCAGCGCAGCGCCTCCTTGAAGGAGGAGAAGCCCTGGGGGGCCGCGCCGGCCGGGGCGGACAGGCCGGTGCGGGTGGAGACGTTGCCGTCGATCAGCCGCAGCACCGAGTCGGCGAGAGCGGCGTAGGTGGTGATCAGCCGGGTCTGGGCGGCGGTGCGCTCGGCCGGCGTCTCCTCCTCCTGCAGCCGCTCCTGGGCGAAGGCCCGGACCACGTCGTGCAGCCGGCAGCGGGTGCCGCGGACCGGCTCGACCAGGCCGGCGCGGGCCAGGGAGGCCAGGTGCCGCCAGGCGTCCCGCTCGTCGGTGTCCAGCAGCGAGGCGGCGGCCGCCGCGCCGAGCGAGGCCCGGCCGGCCAGCGCGAGCCGGCGCAACAGGCGGCGGGCCTGCTCGGACTGGTCGGAGTAGCGCAGCCACAGGGCGCGCTGGACGGGGCTGACCGGGCCGTACGCGCCCAGGTCGTCGGCGAGCCGGGCCGCGCCGCGGACGCCGAGGGCGGTGCCGGCGACGCGCAGGGCGAGCGGCAGGCCGCCGCACAGCCGGTGCACCCGTTCGGTGGCCTCGTCGTCCTGGACGCGTTCGGCGCCGGGCGGCGTGTAGGCGGCGAGGGCCTCCCGTGAGGCCTCCACGGGCAGCGGCTGCACGGCCAGCTGGTGGGAGTGGGCGGGCATGTCGCGCAGCAGGGCCAGCGGGGTCCGGGAGGTCACCAGCAGCAGGCACTCGGAGCGTTCCGGGAGCAGGGCGCGCACCTGCTCCGGGTCCGAGGCGTCGTCCAGCACGATGATCACCGGCAGTCCGGCCAGGTGGCGGCGGTAGAGCTCGGTGAGGCGGGTCAGCTGCTGCTCGGGGGTGGAGCCCTCGCGGAACAGGAGCTGCTCCCGGGGCGCGCCCAGGCGGTTCAGCAGGTGGAGCAGGGCCTGCCGGGTGGGCAGCGGCGGGTCGGAGGGGGAGTCGCCGCGCAGGTCGACCAGGCAGGCGCCGCGGTACTCGTCGCGCAGGTCGTGGGCGGCGCGGGCGGCCAGCGCGGTGCGGCCGGACCCGGGGGCGCCGTGCAGCACCACCACGGTGGGGCGGCTGTCGGCGTCGGCGCGGGCGGCACGGGCCCAGCGGCGGATGGCGGCCAGTTCCTCGCGGCGGCCCGCGAAGGGGGCGTCCGCCGGAGGTAACTGCTCGAACGAGCGTTCCAGCACGGCGCGGCGGCGGGCGGCGGCACCCTTGTCGGTGCCGCGCAGCCGGGGCGGCGCGGTCGGCGTCCTGGGTGGGGCGGCGAGCCGGCGCTGCTGCTCCAGCCAGGGCCGGATGCCGCGCAATTCCAGCGCCGTGAGCCACTGCAGCCGCAGCGCCTCGTGCCCTCCGGGCTGCAGCACGGCACCGGCGTGGTGGTGTGCGGCGGGCACGTGCGAGACGGTGACCCGCACAACGGCGGTCGCGGTCGCGGTCAGCCCGACGGAGATCCCCGCGCCGAGGGCCACCGCCCCGCCGGTGCCGAGGGCGAGGTCGGCGACGGTGGCGGTGGCGGCGGCCACCCCGGCCACCAGGAGGGTGGTGGGGCCGCCGCCCTCGCGGGCGAAGCGCCGGGCGAAGGTGGGGTGCGCGTTGCGGGCCGCGTCCAGGGCCCGCAGGTAGGCCTGGTACTCCGGCTCGGCGGCGCGGGCCATGACGTCCAGGGCGGCGCGGGCGCGGGTGAGCAGGACCGCGGGGTCCGCGCCGCTGCGCCGCGCCTCCTCCTTGACCGTGCGGTCGAGCAGGTTCTCGGCGTCCTGGCGGTGCGGGTCGCGCATGTCCGGTCCCCCTCCGGTGGCGATGCCGTGCGCCTGCGGCGGCCCGGAGGGGTGCTGTTCCGCCCCCGTGCGTCCCCCGAAGCCGCCCAGTGTTCCTCCCCCACCCCCCGGGGGGCCGAAACCGCCCCTTCCCCCCGAACAGCCCCTTCCCGGCCACCGGCGCACCGGCGGTTCGGCGGTTGGCGCCGGCGAGGCGGCGCGGGCGACCGGGCACGACGGGGCGCGGGCGGGACGCGGCGCGGGCGTGACGGCGCGTGGGCGGGGCGGGGCCGTGCGCGGGGGCGGCGAACGCGAAAGGCCGCCCCGCCGCGAGGGGGCGCGGAGGCGGGGCGGTCGGTGCCGGGTCGCCGTCCGCCCCGCCGCGTCGGGCGGGCCGGGCGGGGCCCTGGACTACTCCTTGGCGGAGGGCGCCGTGGAGGCGGGGGCGGCGTCGTCGGAGGCGGGGACGTCGGAGGAGGCGTCGGAGGAGGCGGCGGCCTCGTCCTCACGGCCCACCATCTTCGCCCGCTCCATGTGCTTGTTCATGGACTTCATCAGCCCCCACACCGCCAACGCCATCACGGCGAAGACGATGAACCCCAGCACACCGGGCGTGACCTTGTTCTCGTCGAATTCCTCCGCGGCCAGAACCAGGAGGCTTGCGCTTGCGCTCATGTCAGCCATTCTCCCGGACCCCGGCGAAGAGGTCCGACTCGGGGATGGAGGTCTCCACCAACGACTTCGCGAGCTCGTAGTCCTCGGTGGGCCAGACCTCCCGCTGCAGGTCCAGCGGGATGCGGAACCAGCCGCCGTCGGGGTCGATCTGCGTGGCGTGCGCGATCAGCGCCCGGTCCCGCGTCTCGAAGAACTCGCCGCACGGCACGAACGTGGTGAGCGTGCGCTCGACCCGCTCGAACTCGTCCCACCGCTTGAGCCAGTCCCCGTAGGGGGACTCCAGCCCGCGCGACTCCATGGCCTCGTGCAGCGCGACCGTGCGCGGCCGGTTGAAGCCCTGGTTGTAGTAGAGCTTCACCGGCTGGTAGGCGGGCCCGTACTCCGACTCCGGGTACTTCTCCAGGTCGCTCGCGCCCTCGAAGGCCACCATCGTGATCTTGTGGGTCATGATGTGGTCGGGATGCGGGTAGCCGCCGTTCTCGTCGTACGTGGTGACGACCTGCGGGCGGAAGGACCGGATCTGCCGCACCAGCTCGCCGGCCGCCTTGTCGACGTCCTCCAGCGCGAAGCACCCGTCGGGAAGCGGCGGCAGCGGGTCGCCCTCGGGCAGGCCGGAGTCGACGAAACCGAGCCACGCCTGCTTGATCCCCAGGATCTCCCGCGCCGCGTCCATCTCCTTGCGGCGGACCTCGTGGATGTTCTCCTCGATGTACGGGTCGCCCTGGAGCTTCGGGTTCAGGATCGAACCGCGCTCACCACCGGTGCAGGTCACCACGAGGACGTCGACGCCCTCGGACACGTACTTGGCCATGGTGGCGGCGCCCTTGCTCGACTCGTCGTCGGGGTGGGCGTGGACTGCCATCAGTCGCAGCTGCTCGGTCAAGGCTCAATCCTCAGAGATCGGTCGGCGCCCGGGCGGCGCACACGCGTGCGCGGGCGGTCCCCGGTGCGGGCGGGTACCATCCGCGCCTTCTATAGTGACGGAATCGGGGGACGAATGATTCCGGGGTCCGGACACGACGCTCCGCCCCCGCCCGAGAGGACCGATCATGAGCACGGCGAAAGCCCAGCAGTCCACGGGGCAGTCCGCGGGGCAGCCCACGGGCTCCCGGCCGCCCGCCGGCCGTTACGGCCGCGCCGCGGACGCGGAGGCGGACCGCCGCGCCGACCGCACGCTGAAGATCGTGGGCTCGGTCCTCGGCGCCCTGCTGATCGCCGTCGTCGCCTGGTTCGGCTTCTACCACGTCGGCGGCAGCGAGATCAGCGGTCAGATGATCACCTTCAGGACCGCCGAGGACTCCGTCCGGGTGGAGCTGGAGGTCTTCAAGGACGAGGGCGTCACGGGCTACTGCACGGTCCGCTCCCAGGCGGAGAGCGGCGCCGAGGTCGGCCGCGCCGACTTCCGTTTCGACGAGGACTCCACCCGCGTCCACAAGACGGTCACCCTGCGCACCACCAGCCGCGGCACCACCGCCGAGCTCCTGGGCTGCCACACCGGCTGAGCTGCCGGGCCTTCGTGCCGTCCGGGCGACTGCGACCGGGCGGCCGCGGCCCGTCGGCCGCCTGGCATTTCTCCTCCCACTTTCGCGGCGCGATTGTTAGGCTCGTGGTTTCGCCCACCCATGAGGGACCATTCTTCTGGGTAGGGCGTTGCTTTGTATTTCCAGTACGGACGAGGAGCACCTGTGACCCAGACCAGCGAGAACGTCACCTGGCTCACCCAGGAGGCGTACAACAAGCTCAAGGACGAGCTTGCGTACCTTACTGGTCCTGCGCGCACCGAAATCGCCGCCAAGATCGCGGCCGCGCGCGAAGAGGGCGATCTGCGGGAGAACGGCGGCTACCACGCCGCCAAGGAGGAGCAGGGCAAGCAGGAGCTCCGGGTGCGGCAACTCCAGCAGCTGCTGGAGACGGCGCAGGTCGGCGAGGCGCCGGCCGCCGACGGCGAGGTCGCTCCGGGCATGCTCGTCACGGTCGCCTTCGACGGCGACGAGGACGACACCCTGACCTTCCTGCTCGCCTCCCGGGAGTACGCCAGCGAGGACATCGAGACGTACTCCCCGCAGTCCCCGCTCGGCCGCGGCGTGATCGGCCGCACGATCGGTGAGGACGCGGAGTACGAGCTGCCCAACGGCAAGAAGGCCTCCGTGCGCATCCTGAAGGCCGAGCCCTACAAGGGCTGAGCCGCGCAGGCGTGCCGCGCGGTCCCCGCGCAGGACACGGAACCGAACGAGGAGGACCCCCTGGCGCCGAGCCCGGGGGTCCTCACGTTGTGCGCGCCGTGCGCTCCCTGCCGTGCGCGGGACCACGGAGGGCAGGTCAGGCGGACGGTCAGACGGTGGCGGACCGGTACTTGCGCACCGACAGCGTCCGGAAGAGCACGATGATCGCCACCGAGTAGATCAGCGACGCCCACACCGGGTGCTGCATCGGCCAGGCGTCGGAGGTGGACTGCCCCGGGTTGGCCCACAGCACCCGGCAGGCCTGCACGATCGCGCTGAACGGGTTCCACTCGGCGATGTGCCGCAGCCAGGGCGTCATGTTGGAAGGGTCGACGAACGCGTTGGAGATGAAGGTGACCGGGAAGAGCCAGATCAGCCCGCCGTTGGTGGCCGCCTCCGGGCTGCGCACCGAGAGGCCGATCAGCGCGCCGATCCAGGTGAACGCGTAGCCGCAGAGCAGCAGCAGCCCGAACCCGGCGGCCACCCGCAGCGGGTCGGTGCTCCCGTTCGTGCCGACCCGCCAGCCCAGCAGCAGGGCGACCGCGACCAGGATCAGCACCGTGAGCGCGGTCTGCACCAGGTCGGCCAGCGTCCGCCCGGTGAGCACCGCCCCGCGCGCCATCGGCAGGGCGCGGAACCGGTCGATCAGCCCCTTGTGCATGTCCTCGGCGATGCCCGCGCCCGCGCCGGCGGTGGAGAAGGTGACGGTCTGCGCGAAGATGCCGGCCATCAGGAAGTTCTTGTAGGCCTCGGAACTCGTCGAGCCGCCGACCTTCAGGGACCCGCCGAACACGTAGGTGAACAGCACCACGAACATGACCGGCTGGATGAGCCCGAACAGCACGATCTCGGGGATCCTGGTCATCCGGATCAGGTTGCGCTGCGCCACGATCACCGAATCGCGCCACGACTGCCGCACCCGGCCGCCGCGGCTCGTGACGGGCCGGCGTCCCTCGGCCTGCGTGACGGCGCTCATCCGGTTGCCTCCTCGGTAAGGGCCGCCTCGGCCATGTGGCCGGTGAGCGAGAGGAACACGTCGTCCAGCGTCGGGCGCCGCAGCCCGACGTCGTCCAGCTCGATGCCGCGCGCGTCGAGCTCGCGGATCACCTCGGCCAGCAGCTTGGGGCCGCCGCTCACCGGGACCGTCAGCTTGCGGGTGTGGTCCTCGACGGCGAGTTCGCCGAGCCCGTACGCGCTCAGCACCGTGGCGGCCTCCGGCATCAGCTCCCTGGCGCGGACGATGACCTCGATGCGCTCCCCGCCGGTGCGGGACTTCAGCTCGTCGGAGGTGCCGCGGGCGATCACCCGGCCGTGATCGACCACCGCGATGTCGTGGGCGAGGTGGTCCGCCTCCTCCAGGTACTGGGTGGTCAGCAGCAGCGTCGTGCCGCCGGAGACCAGATCCTTGATCACGTCCCAGAGCTGGAGCCGGTTGCGGGGGTCCAGGCCGGTGGTCGGCTCGTCCATGAACATCACCGGCGGACGCACCACCAGCGCCGCGGCCAGGTCGAGGCGGCGGCGCATGCCGCCGGAGTAGTTCTTGGTGATCCGGTCCGCGGCGTCGGTGAGGTGGAACTGCTCCAGCAGCTCGTCCGCGCGGGCCTTCGCCGCGCGGCGGCCCATCTGGTAGAGCCGCCCCACCATCACCAGGTTCTCCCGCCCGGTGAGGTACTCGTCCACGGCGGCGAACTGACCCGACAGGCCGATGTTGTGCCGCACCGCGTCGGGGTCCTTCAGCACGTCGATCCCGGCGACGACGGCGTGCCCGGCGTCCGGGCGCAGCAACGTCGTCAGGCACCGCACGGCAGTCGTCTTCCCCGCGCCGTTGGGGCCGAGCAGCCCCAGCACGGTCCCCTGGGGAACGTCCAGGTCGACGCCGTCCAGCGCCCGCACGTCCCCGAAGGTCTTGACCAGCCCTTCCGCCCGAATGGCCCCCGGCATACCGCCTCCGGCCCCGCTCGACGACAGTCGTCCGCCTCCGAGCGTAGGTGCGCCCGCCCGCTGCCGCGCGCCGGACGGGGCGGCACGGGTGGGCCGGGGGCGGCACGGGTGGGCCGTCCCTCGCGTGGGGCGTTCCGTGCCGTGGCGCGCGCCTCGGCCGGCGGCATCCTGCGCCGGCCCGCCCGCCGCCGGGGCGGGCCCGAGCAGCGGGCCGTGGCGCGCGCATCGTCCGGCGGCCCCACACGCCGTCACCGCGACGAGGTCTTCGCCCGTGACCCGTTACGCTCGGTGCACATGAGTGACACCCACTTCAGCGAGCACTTCGAGACGCTGGCGATCCACGCGGGCAACACCGCCGATCCCCTGACCGGCGCCGTCGTTCCGCCCATCTATCAGGTCTCCACGTACAAGCAGGACGGCGTCGGCGGCCTCCGCGGCGGCTACGAGTACAGCCGCAGCGCCAACCCCACCCGCACCGCCCTAGAGGAGAACCTCGCCGCGCTCGAGGGCGGCCGCCGAGGTCTCGCCTTCGCCTCCGGCCTCGCCGCCGAGGACTGCCTGCTGCGTACCCTGCTCGCGCCGGGCGACCACGTGGTCATCCCGAACGACGCCTACGGCGGCACGTTCCGCCTGTTCGCCAAGGTCGTCTCCCGCTGGGGCGTGGAGTGGTCGGTGGCCGACAGCAGCGACCCGGACGCCCTGCGCGCCGCGATGACCCCGAAGACCAAGGCCGTCTGGGTGGAGACCCCCTCCAACCCGCTCCTCGGCATCACCGACATCGCCGCCGCCGCGCAGATCGCCCACGACGGCGGGGCCCGCCTGGTGGTCGACAACACCTTCGCCACGCCGTACCTCCAGCAGCCGCTGGCGCTCGGCGCGGACGTGGTGGTGCACTCGCTCACCAAGTACATGGGCGGCCACTCCGACGTGGTCGGCGGCGCGCTGATCACCGCCGACCAGGAGCTGGGCGAGGAGCTGGCCTACCACCAGAACGCCATGGGCGCGGTGGCCGGCCCGTTCGACTCCTGGCTGGTGCTGCGCGGCACGAAGACGCTGGCCGTCCGCATGGACCGCCACTCGGAGAACGCCGCGAAGGTCGTCGACATGCTGAGCCGTCACCCCAAGGTGACGAAGGTCCTGTACCCGGGGCTGGCGGAGCACCCTGGGCACGAGGTCGCCGCCAAGCAGATGCGGGCGTTCGGCGGCATGGTGTCCTTCCAGGTCGCCGGTGGCGAGGAGGCCGCGGTGGCGGTCTGCGACCGCGCCAAGGTCTTCACCCTGGGCGAGTCCCTGGGCGGTGTGGAGTCGCTGATCGAGCACCCGGGGCGCATGACCCACGCCTCCGCCGCGGGGTCCGCCCTCGAGGTCCCCGCGGACCTCGTGCGCCTCTCCGTCGGCATCGAGAACGCCGAGGACCTCGTGGAGGACCTCCGCCAGGCCCTGGGCTAGGCCTCGCCGGGGCGCGAGGGCCGAGCCAGGTCCTCGCCGGGCCGTGAGGCCTAGCCGGACCAGGTCTTCGCGGGGCCGCGGGGCCTGAGCCGGGCCAGGTCCTCGCCGGGCCGTGAGGCCTAGCCGGACCAGGTCTTCGCGGGGCCGCGGGACCTAGCCGGACCAGGTCTTCGCGGGTCCGCGGGGCTCGGGCCGAGCCAGGTCCTCACCCGGCCGCGGGGCCCGGGCCGGGGGAACCGACGGTGCTTGCCCACCGGGTTCACCTGCCCCGCGCGGCTCCCGCACACGAGTCCACCGGGCCCGTCTCCCTCCGGGGGGCGGGCCCGTCGGGCTCAGGGGCACGGGGGCTCGGAATCGCCGGGGTCGGACCCCGGAGGCTCAAGGCCGCCGGGCTCAGGCCCCGGAGGCTCAAAGCCCGCCGGGCTCAGGCCCCGGAGGCTCAACGGGGCGGCCGGGCGGCTCCCGGTGAAGACCGGCCCCGTGCCCCGCTACCCCCAGGCCCCCTGCCCGCGGAGGGCCACCGCGACGAGCACCCCCACCCCGAGCAGCACAGCCACCACCCCCGCTCCCCGCACCACCCGCGACCGCCTCCGCAGCCGCCGGCCCTCCGCGAGGGCCCGCTCCGGCAGCCCCACCGGCGTCGCGGGCAACCGCACCGCTCCCAGAGCCCGCCGCGCCGCTGCCTCGCACTGCGGTCCGGTCCCGGCCGCGAACCCACTGGCCGCCCGTGTGGTCAGGGCCTCCACCCGACCCGGCGTGAGCCCCAGCAGCACCCCCGCGCGCTCGGGGTCGATCTCCTCGTGGAGCCGCAGCACCAGCACCAACCGGGCCAACGGCCGCAGCTCCGCCAACGGCGCGAGGTCACCGGCCGAACCGGGTGGGACAGCACCGCTCCGGTCGCCCCGGTCACGCCCGCTGCCCTGGCCACGCCACCCGTCCCGGACGCCCCGCCGGAAGCGAATGCGCCGCAGGTACCCCCGCGTGAGCTCGGCCCGCGCCAGGTCGTACGGGTCCTCCCCGTCCATCCTCCGACCCCACCGGGCACAGGTCCGCGCCAGCGCCTCCGCCAGCAGCCGTCGCGCCGACGGGCAGTCCCGCGGATCCTCGGCGGTGAACAACGTGGCCGTGCGCAGCAGCCGTCCGCCGGACGCCGCGGCGAAGACCCGGAACTCCTCCTGGCCCCACCCTCCACCGACTCCGAGAGCCGTCACATCCGCCCCCTCCCCCGGTCACCCGCCCCTCAGGCACCGCCCGTCCGCCCCCGCGGAGCCGCGGCCTCCGGGACCGCCGGGGCCCGCGGGGACCTCAGGACCCGGAAGGCTCCGCCGGCCCGCGCGCGCCGCCGAGGCCGCCCCCCGCCTGGCCCGCCATCCGTTCCGACAGCGCGTCGTTCATCCGCGTCAGCAGCCCGCAGAAGGAGTGCCGCTCCTCCTCCGACCAGTCCTCGGTCAGCTCCGCCATCAGCTGCCGCCGGGACGCACGGACCTCCTCCAGCCGCGCCCGCCCGCGGGGCGACAGGTCGAGCACCACGGCGCGGCCGTCCTCCGGGTGCGAGGTCCGCCGGACCAGGCCGGCCTCGACCAGGGGCGCCACCTGGCGGGTGACCGTGGAGGAGTCGATGCCCATCCCGGCGGCCAGCGCCTTGACCCCCATCGGGCCTTCCTGTTCGAGACGGTTGAGAAGCAGGTACGCCGCACGGTCCATGGAGTCGCGCAGCCGTCCGACTGCCCCCAGCCGGGTCTGCTCGGCGCGGCGCGCGAACAGGGCCATCTGGTACTGGAGCGACTCGAGGAGACCGTCGTCGTCGGTGGTCGTCACGTCCATCGACTCCATCGAGATGTCGGGTGCAGTGGGCATGGCCGGAAGCTCACTTCGATCTGGGCCGGTGATGGGGGACAGGCTACGCGGACTCGCACCGGTGCGTAATGAGCCTGTGGAAAACCTGTCCCCGCAGCGTCAGGCCCTGGGCACGACCGGCCACGGTTTTCCACAGGGCAGGTGGCGCTCGAGTTCTCCCTGCGAGACTGGCCCCATGAATCACCGCACATCCGCGGCTCCGTCCCCCGTCACGCTCGACGACGTACGCGGCGCCCAGAAGATGCTCTCCGGCATCGCGCGGGTCACCGGCCTGGAGGGCAGCAGGTACCTGTCCCGGCTGGTGGGCGCCCCGGTGCACCTGAAGTGCGAGAACCTGCAGCGCACCGGGTCGTTCAAGCTCCGCGGCGCCTACATCCGGATCGCCGGCCTGCTCCCCGAGGAGCGCGCGGCCGGCGTGGTGGCCGCCAGCGCGGGCAACCACGCGCAGGGCGTCGCCCTGGCCGCCTCGCTGCTCGGCGTGAAGGCGACGGTCTTCATGCCGAAGGGCGCCCCGCTGCCCAAGATCAGCGCGACCAGGGAGTACGGCGCGGAGGTCATACTCCACGGCCAGGTGGTCGACGAGACCATGGCCGCGGCGATCGCCCACGCCGAGGAGACCGGTGCGGTCTTCATCCACCCCTTCGACCACCCCGACGTGATCACGGGGCAGGGCACGGTCGGGCTGGAGATCCTCGAACAGTGCCCCGAGGTCCGCACCATCGTGGTGGGTGTCGGCGGCGGCGGTCTGGCCGCCGGGATCGCGGTCGCGGTGAAGTCCCTGCGCCCGGACGTCAGGATCGTGGGCGTGCAGGCCGAGGGCGCGGCCGCCTACCCGCCCTCGCTGGCGGCGGGCCACCCGGTGGCGGTGCCCCGGCCGGTGACGATGGCCGACGGCATCAAGGTGGGCCGGCCGGGCGAGGTGCCGTTCGCCCTGGTCAGCGAGCTCGTCGACGAGGTGCGCACGGTCGGCGAGGATCAGTTGTCGGCTGCGCTGCTGCACTGCCTGGAGCGCGCGAAGCTGGTGGTGGAGCCGGCCGGCGCCAGCCCGGTCGCGGCCCTGCTGGCCGACCCGCGGTCGTTCCGGGGCCCGGTGGTGGCGGTCCTGTCCGGCGGCAACGTGGACCCGGTGCTGCTCCAGGGCGTCCTGCGGCACGGCATGACGGTGCAGGGCCGCTACTTCGCGGTCCGCGTCCGCCTCGACGACCGTCCGGGCTCCCTCGCCACCCTCCTGTCGGTCCTCTCCGAGATGGACGCCAACGTCCTCGACGTCAGTCACCGCCGGACCGCCCCGCGCCTGGGCCCCACCGAGGCGGAGGTGGAGGTCCACCTGGAGACCAAGGGTCCCGAGCACTGCGCCGAGGTGCACCGGGCGCTGCGCGCCGCGGGCTACGCCATAGCGGACTGACCCGGTCTCCCGGCCCGCGCGGACCGCGCGGCCGGACCGCCCCAACCGCCGGCCTGCCCGCCCGGCCGGACCGACTCGCCCCCGGACCGGGCACCGGGCGGGCGCCGGGCCGCCCAGGTCACCCCCACATTGGCCCCACCCCCACCCCGTCTGGTTCGCTGGTGGCATGGAATTCATCTGGGTGCTCTTCGCCGTCGCCTTCCTCGGCTTCGTCGTCGCGTCGATCTACCGCCGCAGGAACGCCGGCGGCATCGCCCTGGCACGCCCGGGCGACCCCGACGCGGCCGACCCGGCGGCGTACGGGTTCCTCCGCCAGGAGGACCTGGACGTCCGGCTGCCCGGCCCGGACCAGGACCTGACCGACGTCCTGGACCTGGTGCAGCGCACCCAGGACTACCGGGCCGCGGCCCAGCTGCTGGCCGGTACAGAGAAGGAGGGCGAGGCCCGCTGGCAGCGCGTGCAGGCCTTCGCGGGCGCGGCCTCGCTGGAGCTCGCCCACAAGCCGGCCGGCGACCCGTCGCAGACGCCCGGCGGCCAGTGGCTGCGCGTGTGGCGCACCGAGCAGCCCAAGGACGCGGGCGGCGCGGCCGTGCACGCGGAGTTCCTGGTCCAGCAGGCCTGGCGCACCTCCACGCCCGGCAGCGACGAGTTCCGGATCATCATGGAGGAGGCCAGGGAGGCCTGCGGCCAGGCCGCGCTGCTCGCCCCCGGCGACCCCGTCCCGTACCTCACCGAGCTGTCGGTGGCCCGCGGGCTCGGCTACTCCCGTGAGGAGTTCGAGCAGCTCTGGCTCAAGGTCCTGGACCGCGCCCCGCACCACATGGGCGCCCACCTCGCCGCCCTGCACTACTGGTGCGAGAAGTGGTACGGCTCCCGTGAACTGGCCTACTCCTTCGCCGAATCGGCGGCCGCCCGGGCCCCCGAGGGCTCGCTCCTGTCCGCGCTCCCCCTGTTCGCCGTCTTCGAGCACCTGCAGGAACTGACCCTGGTGGCGAGCCTGTACGAGAGCGAGGTCGTCACCAAGGCGATGCACGGCGCGCTGTACGCGGCGGGCCGCGCCCGGCCCGACGACGCGGTCCTCCCGCACGTGCGTCACCTGCTGATCTGGTTCCTGGTGAACGCCTCCCGCTGGTCGGAGGCGATGGGCCAGCTGATCCACGTGGACGGCCACGTGGGCGCGCTGCCCTGGACGCTCAGCCAGGACCCGGCCGCCGAGTACGCCGTCTACCGTGCCCTCGCCGTGGCCGGCTTCGAGGCCAACGGCGGCACCCCGGCGTCGCTCCTGCACTGACCGCAGCGCCGCCCCGGGCACTCCGGAGGCACCGGGCCGACCGGCGGTGCCACGGCACCGGCACCCGTCCGTCGCCCAGGTCGCCGTCCGTCGCCCACAGGTTGCCGTCCACCGCCGCCGCCCCGAACACCTTTGCGGTTCGGGGCGGCGGTGCGTCATAATCCGCATCCCCCACACGGCCCCGGCCGCGCCTTGTCATGCCCTTTTCCAGCCGCTTTTCCCCTTTGCTCCTCCTCGTTGCCCTCTTCCAGTGATGTGTAGGGAAGCTCCATGAGTTCCACACTGCGGGCCGTCCGCGCCCTGATCCTGCTCGCGGGATTCCAGTTGCTCAGCCTGGTCCTGCTCGGCGTCCTGGCGGCCATCGACTGGGCGGCGGTCTACGCCCCCAGCAGCGTGACCACCAAGGTCTGGCTGGTCTCGGTCGTGCTCGCGGTTCCCGTGGTCCGAGGCATGTTCATGCTCCGCCTGCCGGACATCGAGGAACCCCCGGGCGTCCCGCTCACCGAGGAGGCCGAGCCCCGGCTGTGGGCCATGGTCCGCGAACTGGCCGCCGCCGCCGGGACCCGTGCCCCGGACACCATCATCCTGACCGCCGAGGTCAACGCGTCCGTGATGGAGCGCCCCCGGCTCGGTGGCCTGCTCCCCGGCCGCCGCAGCCTCCACCTCGGCCTGCCGCTGCTCACCGGCCTGAGCGAGGCCCAGTTCCGCTCGGTGCTCGCCCACGAGTACGGCCATTACATCGGCGGCGACACCCGCCTCGGCCCGATCGTGGCCCGCGGCCGCCTGCAGATCCGGCGCACCATCGCCCACTTCCACGAGAAGGCCGACAAGAAGGTCGCCCAGGAGCGCGCCGAGCAGGAGAAGAAGTCCGCCCGCCGGGTCGCCAAGGGCAAGAAGGCCAAGGAGGTCGACACCACCGGTGCCGGCGCCACCTACCGGGCCATGGCGAAGATCTACACCTGGTACGGCACGTTCTTCCTGCGCGCCTCGCAGTCCACCGCCCGTGCCGAGGAGTTCGCCGCGGACCGCTCCGCCGCCCGCCTGGCCGGCCGCGACGCCACCGCCTCCGCCCTGCGCGAGATCCCGGTGCTGTCCTCCGCCTACGACTTCTACCTCGAGTCGTACGCCACCCTGGGCCTGGACGCCCGCACCATGCCTCCGCACGGCGCCTTCTTCGGCGGCTTCGGCGACCTGCTGACCGCCCGCGAGCTGCAGCTCGCCGACATGCGCGCCGAGCTTCCCGTGCAGCAGCTCTCCCCGTACGACTCCCACCCGCCGATCGGCGAGCGCGTGCGCGCCGTCGAGGCCCTGCCGGACGACGGCCGCGCCGACGACGGCCGCGGCTCCGCCCTCGGCCTGTTCACCGACCCGCGCGCCCTGGCCGCCGCGCTGGAGCCCGCCGTCCTCGCCGAGGAACTCCTGGGCTTCCGCCGCGCCGAGGACTGGCCGGACGTCCTGCGCTCCGGCATGACGGCCCGCCTCGGCGAGCTCGACACCCCGCTGCACCGGGCCCTCGCCGTCTACACCAAGTCGGCGGCGACCCTGCCCGCCCTCCTCCAGGTGATCGACGAGGGCCACCTCTGGCAGCTGGCCCGTCGCCTCCCCCTCTCCGAGGAGGCGTCCGCCGCCCAGGGGCGCGCCTTCCGCGAGTTCGTCCGCCCCTCGCTCGAAGGCATCCTGCGCACCTGGGTGATCTCCGAGCTGAGCAAGCAGGGCCTGCTGGACTGGGAGTTCTCCTGGACGCAGGCGGCCACCGTGGTCCTGCCCGGCGGCGACCCGGAGGCGGCGGGAGAGGCGCTCGACGCCGCCGTCACCGCCGCGCTCGCCGACGTGCCCGACACCGCGCCGCTGCGCGCCCTGCTCCCCCCGACGCCCGCCGAGACGGGCACCGGCACCGACATCGAAAGCGTGTGATGACCGTACTGCTCTGGATCCTCGGGATCCTCGCCCTGCCCGTGGTCGCCTTCGGCCTCTACCTCGGGTTCGTCTTCGTCAAGACATTCATCAAGCACGACCCCGACGCGCCCGACGAGAACGCGGGCGCGGAGGCGGCCGCGAAGCTCGGACTGCTCCCCGCCGGCCGCCTCGACCTGGACCGGCCGGGCGCCGCGGACCCCGCCGCCGAGGCCGTCCTGCAGGCCGTCCGGCGCGGTGACTGGGAGGCCGGTGCCCGGTTCCTGGCCGAGGCGGGCCGGGACTGGGAGGAGCGCGGCCGACGGGTGAGCATCCTCGGCCACGAGGCCGCCAAGGAGGACGCCTGGCTGCTGGCCTGGCGCGCGGCCCGCCCCGGCGACGCGGACGCCGCGCTGGTCAACGCGGAGTCGATGATCTACCTGGCCTGGGAGATCCGGGGCAGCATGCAGGCCAAGAACACCACCCGCGAGCAGTTCGACGGCTTCCACCGGGTGCTCGCCCAGGCCCGGGAGGCCTGCGCGGAGGCCCAGGCGCTGGGCGGGGACGACCCGAACCCGTACGTGGTGGAGATGCCGCTGGCGATGGGCCTCGGCTACTCCCACAAGGACTTCAACGACCTGTGGGACCAGGCCGTCGAGCGCGCCCCGCACCATCTGGGCGCCCACCAGTCCGCGCTGCAGTACTGGTGCGCCAAGTGGCGCGGCTCCCACGAGCTGGCCCTCTCCTTCGCCCGCGAGGCCGCGGCCAAGGGCGCCCCCGGCCAGCTGCTGACGCTGGTCCTGCTGGAGGCCCACTTCGAGTTCGAGTTCGCCCACAAGGACCTCGACGAGGACGAGTACTACAAGCGCCCCGAGCTGATGAAGGCGGTCGACGCCGCCCTCCTCGACCTCGCCGCCGCCGCTGCCGAGGCCGGCGACCCGAAGGCCCGGCGTCTGCTGCCGATGCGGCACATGCTGGCGTACATGCTGTACTGGCAGGACCGGTACGAGGCCGCGATGGAGCAGTTCAAGCTGATCGACGGCCACATCGGCACCGCCCCGTGGACCTACCTGGCCGGCAAGCCGCGCTTCGCCGAGCGGTACACCGCGATCCGCGACTTCACCGCCGTCCGCGTCCTGGAGGCGGCGGAGGCCCACACCGCCACCGCCTGACCCGGCCGCTCCCGCGGCACGGCCCCGTCCTCCACCCCGGCGGACGGGGCCGCGCCGTTTCCAGGGCGGGACGAGGAATCCCCGGCCCGTCCCACGCGTTGTACCGGCGCACCCCTCCGGCGGGCCGCTGGCCCACCGACCCCCACCCGACCCGGGAGGACCCCATGCTCTTCGGCCGCACGACGCCCGTGATGGTCACCGCCGACCAGGCCCTGCCCGGCCGCGCCGCGCCGGTCCTCACGCCCGAGGCCGCCGGGGCCCACACCGTCCTCGGCACGCCGCTGTTCGACCACCCCGAGGGCATGGCCGTGGCCGACTTCGCCCTCGGCTGCTTCTGGGGCGCCGAGCGCAAGTTCTGGCAGCTCCCGGCCGGTGTGTGGACCACCCTCGTCGGCTACCAGGGCGGCTTCACCGAGAACCCCACCTACGAGGAGGTCTGCTCGGGCCTCACCGGCCACACCGAGACCGTCCGCGTCGTCTACGACCCCGACGTCCTCTCCTACGAGGCCCTCCTCAAGACCTTCTGGGAGTCCCACGACCCCACCCAGGGCTACCGCCAGGGCAACGACGTCGGCACCCAGTACCGCTCCGCCGTCTTCACCCACACCCCCGAGCAGGCCGCGGCCGCCGAGGCCTCCCGCGCCGCCTACCAGCGGGTCCTCACCGAGGCCGGCTACGGCACCGTCACCACCGAGATCGAGCCGGCCGCCGCCCACCCCTTCTACCCGGCCGAGCTCTACCACCAGCAGTACCTCTCCGACGCCAAGAACCCCAACGGCTACTGCGGCATCGGCGGCACGGGCCTGTCCTGCCCGGTGGGCGTGGCCCCGGCCCCGGACGCGAGCTGAGAGGCGCCGCGTCGCCCCTCCGTCACCGTCGTGCCGGCGTCCCAAGGCCCGTCGGCACGGGCGCGGGCACGGCCATGCCCTCGCCCTCACCGGGGAGACGGGCCTGGTCGGCCCGGGCCAGGCACTCCGGGCACCGTTCCGGATCCGACCCCCGGTAGCCGCGGTCACAGTCCTCGCAGTTGCGCAGCGGGTGCCGCTCCGGCAGCCGCTCGACGACGGCGGAGGGACGCCGGGGCAGCGGCGGGGGCAGATCGGCGTTCAGCCGGTACGCGACGAAAGCCGCAGGCCGCCGCAGCCCTTCCTCCGGGAGCCCCGTGAACAGGGCTCGCCGCACCTCCCCGCAGGTGACGTCACGCTCCAGCCAGGCCACCACCCCGGGCGTGAGGTGTTCGATCTCGCCCGAGGAGAACCGGAGCTCGGACACGTAGGACCTCAGCCCGGTGAGCAGCTCGACGGCCCGTCGCACCAGGTCCGGTCGGGACAGCCACGGCTGCGGCACGGGCGGCAAGGGCTTGCGCTCCTTCGCACCGCATTGCCCGGGGGGCGGCACGGTCCGCGACTGCGCGGGCGCGGACGCGGGCTGCGGCTCGGCGGCACTCGGCCCCCAGACCGGCGGAGCCTCCGCCGTGCCGGTCGCGGCGACCCTCGCATCGGCGGTCGTGGCAGCCTCGACCGCCCGGGGACGGCGCGACGACGCGGGCCGGTTCTCCCCCGCCCCCTCCTCGCGGACCTCCGCCCTCTCGCCGCGGGCCGCGGCCTCCGGGTTGTTGCAGAACACGGTCCGCGTGAGGATCCGGCCTCCCGCGCCACGGATCTTCTCCCGCCGCAGGTAGCCGTGCTCCACCAGCTCCCTCAACGCGGCAGCGATGCGCAGCGCGCCCTCGGGCCAGCGCTTGGCCAAGGTCTTGATGCCGATGGGCGAACCCGGTGGCAGCGACTGGATGTGCACCGCCAGCCCGACTGCCGTCAACGACAGCGACCGGTGCTGGGCGACGTGATTGCCCACGACGGTGAACTGCTTGGCGTGCCGGTGGATCTCCTGCACCACGCCGCCGCACCGGGCGGCGTCAAGAACGCGCCCGCTAAGATGCCCTTTACCCATCAGGAAGTTCGGCCTTCCTCGGTGGTCAGACCCTCGTCCGGGATTGCCGTCCCGGCGGGGGTCGTCTCATGTCTGCGGTTGTCTGAGCAGAGCGTAAGCCCGCGATCCACCCAACCCGGCTCCTGGGCGGGCATATTCACTCACCCGTGTGAGCACCGCGCCGGGCCTCGCCGCGCCGGGGAGGCGGGAGGGGCTTGGCAGGCCTTCTTTCCTCCCAGGTCTTTCGGTAGTTGGAGCATCCCGCACCACCAGAACCCAGCCACCCGGGTCCCGGTTACGTGCGTCCCAGGAGCGAGGGGGCGCGGAGGCTCCGGCCCGGCGACGGACCCGACGGGTCGTCAACTCGGGCGCAGCCGCAGCCAATGCACTTGTACGCTGCAAGCATGAGTGGGGCGGGAGAGCAGGGACGCAGGGCCTGGTCGTTCCTGGTGGCCGGCGAAGCCCGGCAGTTCCAGGGCAACACCGGATACGACGACGTGCTGGAGGAGTCGTACAGCTACGACTCGACGGTGGGCAACCACAAGCAGGTGGCCGCAGGTGATCTGGTGGTGGTCCGGGACGGACGGGCAGCCCTCGGGGTGGGTCACCTGGAGCGCGTGGACGTTCTGGGGCTCGGCGAGAAGGCGCGGCGGCGGTGCAGGAACCCGGACTGCCGGGACACCGGGTTCAAGGAGCGGAAGACCAAGCCCGTCTCGGAGCGATACCTGTGCAGCCGTTGCGGCTGGGTGTTCGAGGACCCTTGCATCGAACTCCTCGAGGTGACCAACTTCCGTGCCCACTACGGCGCCACGTGGCAAGCGCTCGAAGGTGGCCTCGGCAAGGACGAACTGGAGCCCCTGTACCTGCACCGGTCCAAGCAGCAGTCGATCCGGGAGATGGACCGGCATGCCACGCTGGCGAAGCTGGCTGCGTACGGAATACGGCTCCCCTCCCCCAGCGAGGCAGCCGACCGCCGACGACACCCCGGTCGGCTCCCCGGTGGCCATCGCCGTGCCGAGGCAGCCGTGCGGCGCGGACAGGACGCCTTCCGGCAGGCGCTGATACGCGAGTACGGCATGATCTGCGCAGTCACCGGCCCCGCGCCGGCCGAGGCCCTCCAGGCCGCACACCTCCGCCCGTTCGCCGCACACGGGGTCCACCGGGTGGAGGAAGGGCTGATGCTGCGGGCCGACATACACAGCCTGCTCGACAACGAACTCCTGGCCATAGGGCCCGATCTGAAGGTTCACGTCGCCCCGAACCTGCTGGGTTACGACGCGTATCGATCACTGCACGGCACGCAGGTGGACATCCCGGAGAACGCACCGTTGGACATGGAGATCGTCAGGCAGGCCTACGAGAAGGCCACTGCCACCTGGTGAGCACCGTCACGTGCTCTGTGCGGCGTCGCCCCTCTTCGGCCTGTTGGTCCCAGAGCCCGAGTAGCCGCGTTCGATGTCCTGGACCGTGCCGCTGGACACCCCCAGCAGGGCGGCGATTCTCCGGTACGGCACAGCCTGTGCGCGCAGGTCGAGCACGACCTGTCGCCGCATTCCCTTCAGCCGCCTGTTGCGTTCCGCTTGGTCCTTCAGCAGACGGCTGACCACCCTGGCCCGCGCCAAGGGATCGCTCATCCGCTCGACGGCGTCCAGTGCACTGAAGACGCGTTGCGCCTCCTCCTCGATCGCGTCGACCGAGTCCTCAGGCATGCCGGTTCCTTCGTTCGGGCACGCCGCTTGAGCTGAGCGTAAGGGACCCCTTACGTTCAGCTCCGAGCAGCATGCGCGCTGCCTCGTCACAGCCCCGCTCGTGTGGACGCACTCCTCCGGGACTGCCAACACCGCGGAGCCTGGTGGTCGCACACCAGGCTCCGCGCAACCCCGGCTCACGTGGTCGCACACGCCGGCCGGGCTGCCAGTCCCTGCTACGAACAGGACCTGACCATGGCGCATCTTCCCATCCCCAGCCCCGCCGAAGCGGCCGGGCGCACAAACCCGGGAGCCAGGCGCAGCACCCCCGGCGCCCTCCCCCGCGAACGCGTCTCCGCCGTGCACGCGTGGACGCACGTCATGGCCGCGTTGTTGCTGGCCTCACGACCGGACGACGGCTTCGGCGAGGCCGACCGGGTCGAGCTGGCGCGGCAGTTGACGGGTGGGTGGCCCCCGTACCGTGAGCTGCTGCTCGCCCGGACGCCCGCGCTCGCCGCACCCACCACCCGCGCCGCCTACGCGCGGCGGTTGCTGGCGCTGAAGGCCGGACGGCCGGGTGACCCTCCGGTCGCCCGGCCGGCGAGGCCCGCCGCCCGGATCCCCGGCCCGCGCGCCGAGGCCCGGCGGAACGGGCTCCTGTGACGGCCCCCGCACGGCCCGGCGCCGCCGTCTCCGTCACCCTCACCGGCCCGCACGTCCGCGCAGCCCACCTGGCCCTCGCCGCCGAGACCCGGGCGCGTATGGCTGCGGCGGAGGCGGCCGCGGACGCCGCGGAACGGGCCCGGGCAGCGGTCGTGCGGGCGCGTTCCTCCGTCGCCGACCGCCTCACCGACTGGGCCGGCGGGCGCGCGAGACGTGAGCGCGCCGCGGTCCTCGCCCTGGTCGCGGAGGGCACGGTTCTTGAACGGGCGGAGGTGCGGGACCTGTTCGTCGTCCAGGACCCGACGACGGGCACGGCCTCCTGCGACTGGGAGCGGCTGACCCGCTGGCTGTACTACCCCACCATCAGCCGTGAGGACCGCGCGTTCCTGTACTGCGTGCTGTCCCTCGCCGGCCGTGCCCCCGTCGTCCTCGGCGCGCTCGTCCCGGAGCTGGGCAAGAGGCGCGCGGCCATCCTGCTGAGCGCCCTCGGCACCCTCGCCGGGACGTGCGGGACCTGACGGCAGCGGCCCGGGCTCAGCTGTGGCGCAGTGCCTCGCGGTACTCCCGCAGCCGGGGAGTGCGGACGGCGGGGAGACGGGCCAGGGTGTCGCGGAAGGCGCCGCCGTGTGCCCTCAGCGGCCACCGAGGGAGCGGTGGCAGCGGGTAGTCGTCGCGCAGGACGCCCGGCGGGAGGACCCCGCTCGCGGGGAGCGGCGAGGTCTCCCCCGGGAGGGCGAGGTAGGCCCAGACACCGCTGTCCAGCGGCACCACGGGCCCCTCGTCCCCCGGCGCCCGCCAGGGCTCGCCCGTGAGCGGGTGCCGAGGGACGAGGAGGACGTCGGGACGGGGCTGCGGCATGCCGGTCCCCGGTCCGGCCAGGCCGACGGAACGGGGAGCCGGCCCGGCCGGGAGGTGCTGGCCGACGGCGTGGTCCAGCAGGTCGGCGACGGGGCCGGCGGGAAGGGTCACCGGGCGGGCCTCGGTGACCGCCATGAGGTGGGCGAGGGCGACCCCGACCGCCGCCTCCCAGCGGCGGCTCCACGATCCGTCGGGTTCGACGGGCGGGACGCGGTGCTCGGCATGCAGCAGGTCGTCCCAGCCTGGAGGCGGCACGGCCGGTGATCCCGGCGCGGGGCGGCGGACGACCGCGTCGGGCTCCAGCCACACCGTCTGCCACATCCCGCAGTCGTCCTCGCGGGTCGCCACGGCACGCCCGCACCCCTCGCACGCCAGGTTGGGCCCGGTCCGGCCGTCCACGCCCCGGCAGTAGCCGTCGCACTTCTCGGGGATCAACCGCATGCCCCGGGAGTCGCCGGGGGCGATGACGACCCTGTTCCGCGCACCGAAGGAGAGCGAGCACACCGGCGCGTACACGCCCTGCCGGGCGGCCTCCTCCTCCCCGACCTCCTCCCACCGTCGCCAGGGCGTCCCCGTGGGCCGCGGGTCGACGGCGTAGGTCGCGGAATCCATCAGCGGGGGATGGAGTTCCTCCCATGCCCCGCAATAGGTGTGCACGGGGAGGGCGGCCCGGGACACCGGCGCCGTCAGCTCCGCGCCGCACCCGGCGCACACGAACACGTCCAACCAGGCTCCCTCTCGCCGCGGCCTGCGGTCCCCGGCGGATTGTGTCCCGCACCCCGGCGCGACTCCACCGGTTTTCGTGCAGGGCACCGTCGTGCGCGCATGTGTGGCGTGGCGGGGTGAGCCGCGAATGTGTCGCCGTGGCTGCACATGCGGGACTCACCTGGGACACAACCGCCCCATCCCGCACCGGGCAGGCGGCCACCGGCTCGGACTCGGCCCCGTACGGCCCGGTGCGGGTCAGTAGCCGCGCCCCGTCGGGACCGCCAGGGCGGGGGTCTGCCCGGTCCGCAGGGTGCGCCAGCAGGAGAGGAGGTCGGTGACGACGTCCTCGTCCGTGGTGGGGCCCGAGGTGTGGGAGGTGACGGTGGTGCGGGGCAGGTGCCAGACGGGGTGGTCGGGGGTGGCCGGTTCGTCGGGGAGGACGTCGAGGACGGCGGAGCGGACGGCCCCCGACGACAGCGCCGCCTCCAGTGCCGCCAGGTCGACCGTCGCGCCCCGGCCGATGTTCAGGAACGTCGCGCCGCGCATCGCGTCGAGGCGGCGTGGGCCGAAGAAGCCGCGGGTGGCGGAGGTGAGGGGGAGGACGTCGACGACCCAGCGGGCGTCGGGGAGGAGGGCGTCCGCGTCGGGGACCGTCGCGCGGCCCGCCTCCACCACGCGGATGCCCGCGCCGCGCAGGTAGTGGGCGACGCGTGAGCCGATGCGGCCCGCGCCGTAGACGAGGGCCAGTTGGCCGGCGGCGAGTTCGGTGTCGCGGCGGGACCAGTCGGCGCGGTCGTGGGCGGCGAGGAAGTCGGGGACGCGCTGGCACTCGGACAGGGCCCAGCCGAGGACGTACTGGGCCATGCGGTCGCCCATCCGCCCGACCGTGCGGGTCAGCAGGACGTCGGCGGGCCAGGCCCTCTGGTCCGCACCGCCCTTCAGCAGCGCGTCCACGCCGGCGTTGACGCTGTGGAACCAGACGACGCGTTCGCCGCCCTCCGTGAAGGCGGGCCGCCGGGCGCCCACCCGGATCACGGGGGCGTCGGCGGAGGCGGGGCCACGGGTGACGGGGCGGCCCAGGGCCTCGGTGAGCGCCGCCCGCAGGGGGTCGGAGACCTCGTCCCCGGCGACCACGACCGCCCGGTCCAGTTCCCGCGCGGCCTCCGCCGCGACGACCCCCACGGCCTGATCCGCCGCCCGTTCCGCACCCATGCGTGCCTCCCACATCGCCCCTTGGCCTTCCGGTGACCCGGCCCCGCCTGCCCTCAGGTCCGCCCGGGCCTCGTCCATGGCCCCGTGGGGGCCGCCCAGGCCTGGTCCGGGGTCCCCAGGGTCCGCTCACGCCTGGGGACATGGGTCCCCAGGGTCCGCCCCGCGGCACCCGGCGCACTCCCCGGGTCCCCGCCGCCCCCCCGTGTCACGCCGGTGGAATCCCGGCGTCCGCCCGCCATCCGACCGTCCACGAACGGTCACTTGGCGGTACCGGCGCGTTACCCAGCGCTCCCTAGCGTCGTGAACATGACCAGGGAAACCAGGGACACGCGTAGCCGAACCCTCAGGCCCACGACCGTACTGGCGATCAGCGTCGCGCTCACCGCCGGGGCCTCCGCTCCGTCGGCGGTCGCCGCACAGCACGACACCGCGGCCGGCTCCCCGATCGTCGCAGCAACCGCAGCGACCGCAGCAACCGCAGCCCCGGCGGCAGCCGCGGCAACCGCAGCCCCCGCTCCCGGCTCCACGGTGGTCAGTCAGACCTTCGGCGGCACCGCCCTGCCCTCCGGCTGGAAGCCGGTCAGCGGTGCCTGGAAGGTGAGGAACGGCCGCCTCGTCGGCGACGGCGGCACCCGCGCCCGGATCACCTTCGGCACCCCGCTGACCGACTACCGCTTCGAGGCCACCGCCCGGTTCCAGGCGGTGGACAACACCTCCCGCTGGTTCGCGCTCGGCCTCGACCTGCCGTCGAGCGGGGCCACCCCGTGGTGGATCGCCACCCTGCGCTCCCGCTCCACCGCCGCCAACGGCGTGGAGTTCGCCCAGCGGACGACGTCGAACACCTGGAACGTCACCGACACCGCCGCCGCCCCCGCCGCGGCCGGCACCGGCAAGGACGTGCGGGTGCGGGTGGACGTCCACGGCATGAAGGCGACCTGGTACCTCGACGGACGGAAGGTGCTGAGCACCGACAAGCTGCGGCGCTCCGCCGACGGCCGCCAGGCGTTGCTGGTGGACGGCGCGACCGTCGCGTTCGACGACGTGAGGGTCACCGCCCTGCCCTCCCTCAACCCCTACCTGCGCGGCCCGGGCGAACCCGCGCTGGCCGTGGCGCACCGCGGGGCGTCGGCCTCGGCGCCGGAGAACACGCTGGCGGCGCAGGAGCTGGCGCGCCGGGCGGGCGCGGACCTCATCGAGACGGACGCGCAGATCAGCAAGGACGGCGTCCCGTACGTCATGCACGACGGCACGGTGGACCGCACCACGAACGGGACCGGGGACCTCACCGCCCTGACCTCCGCGCAGCTGGACAAGCTGGACGCGGGGTCGTGGTTCTCCTCGGCGTACAAGGGCGAGCGCGTGCCGACGCTGCGGGCGCAGGGCGCCGACCTGAAGGCGCGGGGCGGGAAGCTGCTGCTGGAGATCAAGCGGGCGGCGTCCAAGGACCAGGTGGCCCGGATGTTCGACGCGCTCCGGGCGGCCGGGGTCCTCTCGCCGGACCGGGTCTTCGTGCAGAGCTTCAGCAAGCAGCACCTGAGGTGGGCCCGTGAGCTGGCGCCCACGCTGCCCCGCGGCTACCTGACGTCCACGCTGGACGCCGACCCGGTGGCGGTCGCCCGCGACCTGGGGCTCACCGCGTACAACCCGAAGGCGTCGGCGCTGACCGCGCGGCCGTCCGTGGTGGGCGACCTGCACCGGTCGGGCGTCGCCACGATGGTGTGGACGGTGGACGAGCCGGCGCAGTGGAAGACGCTGGACGCCCTCGGGGTCGACGCCGTGATCAGCAACCGTCCCGCGGAGCTGGTCGCCTGGCAGGCCGCCCGACGGGGCTGAGCCCGGGGGCGGAAGACGCAGGAGAGACGGGGAAGGGCCCCGGCGTCATCCGCCGGGGCCCTTCGCGTCGCGTCCCCGCAGGGACGTTTCGTCAGATCGTGGCCGTGTCGATGACGAAGCGGTAGCGCACGTCGGAGGCGACGACGCGCTCGTAGGCCTCGTTGATCCGGTCGGCGGAGATCAGCTCGATCTCGGCGCCCAGCCCGTGCTCGGCGCAGAAGTCCAGCATCTCCTGGGTCTCGGCGATGCCGCCGATCATGGAGCCGGCCAGGTTCTTGTTGCCGCCGATGAGGGCGAACAGCTGGAGGGAGATCGGGTTCTCCGGGGCGCCGACGTTGACCAGCGTGCCGCCGGTCTTCAGCAGTCCCAGGTACGCGTTGAAGTCGACGTTGGCGGAGACCGTGGAGACGATCAGGTCGAAGTTTCCGCGCAGCTCCTCGAAGGTGCGGGGGTCGGCCGTCGCGTAGTAGTGGTCGGCGCCGAGCTTGAGGCCGTCCTCCTTCTTGCGCAGCGACTGCGACAGCACCGTCACCTCGGCGCCCATGGCGTGGGCGATCTTGACGGCCATGTGGCCGAGGCCGCCCAGGCCGACCACGGCGACCTTCTTGCCGGGGCCCGCGCCGTAGTTCTTCAGCGGGGAGTACGTGGTGATGCCGGCGCAGAGCAGCGGGGCGGCGACGTCGAGCGAGAGGCCGTCGGGGATGCGGAGGGTGTAGTTCTCGTCGACGACGATGTGGGTGGAGTAGCCGCCCTGGGTGATCTCGCCGTCCCGGCCGCGGGAGCCGTAGGTGCCGACGTTGCCCTTGAGGCAGTGCTGCTCGACTCCGCCCCGGCAGTTCTCGCACTCACGGCAGGAGTCCACCATGCAGCCGACGCCGACGCGGTCGCCGACCTTGAAACGGGTCACGCCGGAGCCGACCTCGGTGACCACACCGGCGATCTCGTGCCCGGGGGTGAGGGGGAAGTGGGTCTTGCCCCACTCCTCGCGGACGGTGTGGATGTCGGAGTGGCAGATACCGGCGTACTTGATGTCGATCAGGACGTCGTGCTCACCGACCTCCCTGCGCTCGACGGTGGTGCGCTCCAGCGGAGCCTTGGCGGCGGGGGCGGCGTAGGCGGCGACAGAAGTCATGCCGGGTGGTTCTCCGGTTTCTTCGGGGTGCTGGGTTGCTTGCGCGTGCGTCGTGGGCGCGCGCGGACGCCCGTGCGCGGTGGCGCGGACGTCCTTGGTGCACAACTGCCCCGCGATCCGGTTCATTCCGCATGGCGGATCGGAAACAGCCGGAACGCGGGGCGGGGCCGAAGCCGGGAACACCCGGAACGCGGGGCGGGCCGAAGCCGGGAACACCCGGAACGCGGGGCGGGCCGAAGCCGGGAAGAGGGGGCGTGACGGGTGCCCGGGGCGTCGGCCTCAGGTCGCGACGGAACCCTTGCGAAGGGTCACCACGCGGGGGGCCTGCCTGGCCAGGTGGGAGTCGTGGGTGACCATGACGAAGGTCAGCCCGTGCTCCTTCCACTGCGTCTCGAGGACGGCCATGATCTCGTCCCGGGTGGACTCGTCCAGGTTGCCCGTCGGCTCGTCGGCGAGCAGCACCCTGGGCTGCTTGACCAGGGCGCGCGCGATGGCCACCCGCTGCTGCTGGCCGCCCGAGAGCTCGCCCGGCACGTGCCCGAGCCGCTCCCCCAGCCCCACCGAGGCGAGGGCCTCGGCGGCCCGATCGCGCCGTTCCTTCCGCTTCACGCCGAGCGGCACCAGCGCCGTCTCGACGTTCTCCTGCGCGGTGAGGGTCGGGATGAGGTTGAAGCCCTGGAAGACGAAGCCGATCTTCTCGCTGCGGATCCGGGTCAGCCGCGCCTCGGAGAGCTTCGCGAGGTCCACTCCGTCCAGCACGACGCTGCCGGCGGTCGGGCGGTCGAGGCCGCCGAGCATCTGGAGGAGGGTCGACTTGCCGCCGCCCGTGGGGCCCTGGATGACCAGGCGGTCGCCGTCGGCGATGGTGAGGTCGACGCCGGCCAGCGCGTCCACGACTCCCTTGCCGCGGGTGTAGCGGCGGGTGACGCCGGTGAGTTCGTACATGGTGTCGTTGCTCCTGCTGAAAGGGCGGAAGGAAGGGCTGGAAGGGGCGGGTCGGGTGCCGGACGGCCGGGGCGGGGCCGTCAGGCGACGCGGGAGAGGGCGTCGGCGGGGCGCAGCCGGGAGGCGCGCCACCCTCCGAAGGCGCCCGCGACCAGGCCGCCCGCGACGGCCAGACCGACCGCCAGCGCGATCATGGAGAGGTTCACGGGCGCGGTGAGGGCCACGTCGAGGGACCGGGAGGCCGCCTGCCGCATCCCGCCGCCGGGGCCGCCACCCATGCCGCCCATGCCGCCGCCCGGGCCGCCGGCGCCACCCGCGCCGGACCCGGCGGAGCCGCCCAGCTGCGCGGTCAGCGAGGGCCCGAAGGCGGTGATCGCCCACGCGCCGGCGAGGCCGATCGCGATGCCCAGCGCGCCGCCGAGGAGTCCGGTCACCACGGCCTCGCCGACCACCTGCCCGGTGACCCGGCGCGAGCGCCAGCCCAGCGCCTTGAGGGTGCCGAACTCGCGGACCCGGCGGGCGACGGCGGAGGAGGTCAGCAGACCGGCCACCAGGAACGCGGCGGCGAGGACCACGACGGACAGCCACCGGCCGACGGTGACGGCCAGCCCGGATGCGGTCGACAGGGACCCGGACACCGTGTCGGCGAGGTCCTCGGAGGTGGTCACGGTGGCGTCCGGCACGGCCTCGAGCACCGCGCTCTTGACCGTGTCCAGCTGCTGCGCGTCGTCCGCCTGGACGTAGACGGTGGTGATCTTCCCCTTGGCGTCGGCGAGCGCCTGGGCCCGGGCGAGCGGGAGGTAGACGTCGGCGGCGGCGTCGCCGCTGGTCGCCGTGGCGAGGCCCACGACGGTGAACGCGGTGCCGCTGACGGTCACCTTGTCGCCGGTGGCGAGCTTCTGCTCCTTGGCGTAGGCGCTGTCCACCACGGCCACCTTCGCCGAGGTCTCGGACGTCTCGAAGCCGCGCCCGTCGATGATCTCGGAGGAGGTCAGCGGGCCGAGTGCGGGCCGGGTGACGTCGGTGCCGTAGACGCTGAAGCTGTCGATGGAGAAGTCGGCGCCGCCGCCCTGCACCTCGCCGCCGGCCGTGCCGCCGGGCCGGCCACCGCCGCCCTCGCGCTGCTGGAACTGGCCCGGGGTGAACTCCCCGTCGACCTTGACCACGTTGAGGCTGAGCCCGCCGACGGCGGCGGCGACGCCGTCCGCCTTCGCGACCTGGGTGACGGTGGCGGACTTCAGCGTCTGGAAGCCCTGGACCATGACCCGGTCGCTGCTCCGCTGCGCGTCGTCACCGCTCCCGCCGTCCTCGCCGTCCTCACCGCCACGGGCGTCGAACCGGAAGCGCGGCCGGGAGCTGCCGTCCTCTCCCTCGGCGGGCGGCTCGGGGGCCTTGGTGACGGTCATGTCGGTGCCGAGGCCGTAGAGCGACTCCAGGACCTGGGCCTGGGCCCTGCCCATGCCGGACGACACGGCGTTGACGACGATGACGAGGGCGATGCCGAGCGCCAGGCCGGAGGCGACGACCAGCGACGCCTTTCTGCGGCGGCGCAGTTCGCGGCGCAAGTAGGTGAGGAACATGCGCGGCACGCTAGGGGCGCGGGCTGGTAGACCCCTGTGCGTTGTGTGAGAGAACCCCGAGAGGGCGCGTTGGGGCGGAGACGTCAACGACACACGCACGGAACGGCGCAGGCGC
Organism: Streptomyces fragilis; assembly: GCF_003112515.1. Classification (GTDB taxonomy): domain Bacteria; phylum Actinomycetota; class Actinomycetes; order Streptomycetales; family Streptomycetaceae; genus Streptomyces; species Streptomyces fragilis. The sequence continues at coordinate 748,422 of NZ_BEVZ01000004.1, forward strand.
AAAAAACGGCGGAGGCGCCCGGCGGCGTGCGTCGTGCACGCCGCCGGGCGCCTCCCGCGCCGCCTCAGGGGCGGCGCGGCGTCACGGTCGACGAGGTCAGGGGGTCACCGGCGCCGGGGTCAGACGGCGGAGCCGGCCACCCACTGGTCCCACGGCATGTTCCAGCCGTTGAAGCCGTTGTCCGGGGCGACCGTCTTGTCGCCGGTGTTCTGGACGACCACCACGTCACCGATCATCGAGTTCTCGAAGAACCAGGCGCCCGGCTTGTTCGGGTCGTTCGCGCCCTTGGCGTCCTCCAGGCCCACGCAGCCGTGGCTGGTGTTGGCGTTGCCGAAGACGCCCTGGCCCCAGTAGTTGCCGTGGATGAAGGTGCCGGACGTGGTCAGCCGCATGGCGTGCGGGACGTCCTTGATGTCGTACTCGCCCTTGCCGTCGTCGTCGGTGAAGCCGACCGTCGCGCCGTTCATCCGGGTCTCCTTGAACTTCTCGGAGATCACCATCTGGCCCTCGTACGTCTTGTTGTCGGGGGCGCCGGCGGAGATGGGGATGGTGCGGATGGTCTTGCCGTTGCGCGTGACCTTCATCTGCTTGGTCTCGGCGTCGACGATCGAGACCTGGTTGCGGCCGATGTGGAAGGTGACGGTCTTCTGCTGGACGCCGTAGACGTTCGGCGCGCCCTCGACGCCGTCCAGCGCGAGCTTCATGGTGACCGTCGCCCCCTCCTTCCAGTACTCCTGGGGGCGGCAGTCCATCCGGGTGGTGCTGAACCAGTGGCAGGCGACCTCCTGGCCGCTGCTCACCGAGACGTCGACCCCCTGCTGGACGGCCTTCTTGTCGGTGATCTCCTTGTCGAACCTGATCGACACGGGCATGCCGACGCCGACGGTGGAGCCGTCCTCCGGCGAGAAGTTGCCTATGAAGCTGTTGGAGGGCGAGACGGTGGTGAAGGTGGCGTTCTCGTGGGAGGCGCGGCCCTTGGAGTCCTCGGCCGTCACCGAGACCTTGTAGGTGGTGGCCCGCTCGAGCTGCCCGGAGGGCTTCCAGGAGGTCTTGTCGTCGGACATCTCGCCCTCGACCGCCTGGCCGTCCTTGGTCTTCACCTCGACCTCGGTCAGCGTGCCCTTCTTGACCGAGACGTGCCCCGCGTTGTTGATCGACGCGTTGTCCGTGCCGTCCTTGGGCGTGATGGAGATCTCGGCGACCGACGTCTCCTTCGCGGCCGCCTCGTCGGCCCTCTCCTGGGCGTCCGGACGGGCGGGCTTCTCGTCCCCTCCACAACCGGACAGGACCATCACGCCGCCCAGAAGTGCGGACGCGACCGCCAGACCCCTGCGCCGCCGCCGCTCACCGACCGTCTTCACACGTATCTCCATCATCACTGGTCACCCGACCCCGTGGGAGGCGCCGCCCGTGCCGCGACCCGGTGCGGGCACACCTCCCGTCAGCATTCTCAACGCCTGGACGGGCCGTTCCGGTTCCGTCTCGCGGTGAATTGTGCAATGCGCCACGCCGCGGACCGCCGGAACGGTCCGCGGAGGACCGGAAGGCATCGTTCCGTAGGGGTCGCCTTCCCCGCCAGGGGTCAGCCGATGCCGATGCGAACCGTCACGTCCCCGCCTCCGGCGGGGCCGCCGGCCCGATCGCCGGGGAAGTCCTCCTCGTGGTCGCCATCATCGCCGTAGAGGTCGCCGTCGAGCGAATCCGGATTCCCGTCCACGTGCTCCGCGCTCCACGAGGTCTGGGTCAGTTCGATCCCCGGCAGCGCCGCCACCAGGTCGAACGGGTCGACGAGGTAGGCCAGGGCCTCCGCCGTGTCGTGCGTCACCACGGACCCGATCCGGTCCCGCTCGCCGTCCGGCAGCGTTCCGTCCGCGGCGATCCGGTCCTGTGCGGTGCGCCGGAGCGCCCGCGGGTCGTCGACCTCCACGATCAGCTGGACGTCGAGACGGACAAAGCGGCTGTTTTCGGTTGCATTCATGGCAGGGAGAGTACGGCGGTCCGCGCCCTCGGGTTTCCCGCGACCCGCGCCTTTCACTAGCATCGGTTCACACGGTCAATTCGCCAGCGCCACAAGGGGATCGATATCCGTGTCCACGACGCGCCGCTCATTGCTGACCGCCGCTGCCGCCGGCGCCCTGCTGGGTGCCCTCTCCTTCGTCCCGTCCGCCAACGCGACGATGACGCCGGAAGAACCGGAACCGCGGTCCGCCGCCGCCGCTCCCGCCGTCGCGGGCGCGGAGGGCGCCTTCGGGGTGCGCACCATGACCACCGTCTCCGACACCACCCCGGCGACGGTCCACGCCCGGACCGACGGCATCGAGCTCGCCGACACCGGCGCCTTCGACACGACGCCGTACATCATGGGCGGCACCGCGTTCCTCGGCATCGGGGCGGCGTTCGTGGCGTACTCGGTGCGGCGGGAGCGCATGGGCCTGTGACGGCCGGCCCCCGGGCCCATGCGGAACGCCCTTGACCGCTTGTGAGGGAGACCTCATGGTCCGACGGTGAACACCCCCTCGTGGGCGCGGAGAAGGCCGCCAGGTGGCTGGGCCGGCACCGAGGCGGCCGCCGGGCCGGCACGGGGACCGGCCCGGCGGCGGGGGCGCCGTCAGCGCAGCGGGCCGGTGACCGCCTCGGCGGCGCGGACGACGCCGCCCTCGCGGACGAAGGCCTCGGCCGCCGCGAGGTCGGGGGCGAGGTAGCGGTCCGGGCCGGGGCCCGCGACGCCGGCCGCGCGGGCGGCCTCGACGACGGCCCAGGTGGCGGGCGCGGCGGCAAGACCCGTGGCGGTGCGGCGCAGCTCCAGCGCGCGGGAGGCGGCGACCAGCTCGACGGCGACGACCCGGGCCAGGTTGTCGACCACGTGCCGCAGCTTGCGCGCCGCCGACCAGCCCATGGAGACGTGGTCCTCCTGCATGGCGGAGGAGGGGATGGAGTCCACCGAGGCGGGGACGGCGAGCCGCTTGAGCTCGCTGACCAGGGCGGCCTGGGTGTACTGGGCGATCATCAGCCCGGAGTCGACGCCCGGGTCGTCGGCGAGGAACGCGGGCAGCCCGTGCGAGCGGGCCTTGTCCAGCAGCCGGTCGGTGCGGCGCTCGGCGATGGACGCCAGGTCGGCCGCGGCGATCGCGAGGAAGTCGAGGACGTAGGCCACCGGCGCGCCGTGGAAGTTGCCGTTGGACTCCACGCGGCCTCCCTCGGCGCCGAAGGCCTGGGAGGTGCCCCCGGGCAGCACCACCGGGTTGTCGACGGCCGCCGCCAGCTCCCGCCCGGCCACCAGCTCGGCGTGGCCGAGGGTGTCCCGGCCCGCGCCCGCCACCTGCGGCGCGCAGCGCACCGAGTAGGCGTCCTGCACCCGCGGCTCGTCGCCCTGGTGCTGTCCGGTCATCTCCGAGCCGTGCAGCACCGCCAGCATGTTGGCGGCGGAGTCCGCCTGGCCCGGGTGCGGGCGGATGGCGTGCAGCTCGGGCGCCAGGACCCCGTCGGTGCCCAGCAGCGCCTCCAGCGTCATCGCGGCGGTCACGTCCGCGGAGGTGTAGAGCAGACGCAGGTCGGCCAGGGCCATCAGCAGCATGCCGAGCATGCCGTCGGTGCCGTTGAGGAGGGCCAGGCCCTCCTTCTCCTTGAGCTCGACGGGGTGCAGCCCGTGCGCCGCGAGCAGCTTGCGGACCGGGCGGAGCTCGCCGTCGGGGCCTTCGGCCTCGCCCTCGCCCATCAGGGCGAGCGCGCAGTGCGAGAGGGGGGCCAGGTCGCCGGAGCAGCCGAGGGAGCCGTACTCGTGCACCACGGGGGTGATGCCGGCGTTCAGCAGGTCGGCCATGGCCTGCGCGACCTCGGGGCGCACGCCGGTGCGGCCGGAGCAGAGGGTCTTGAGCCGCAGGAACATCAGCGCGCGCACCACCTCGCGCTCGACCCGCGGGCCCATGCCGGCGGCGTGCGAGCGGACGATGTTGCGCTGCAGCCGGGTGCGCAGGTCCGGGCCGATGTGCCGGGTCGCCAGCGCGCCGAAGCCGGTGCTCACGCCGTAGACGGGGTCCGGCTTGGCGGCGAGGGCCTCGACGACCTCGCGGGACGCGGTCAGTTCCCGCACCGCCTCGTCCGAGAGCGTGACCCGTGCGCCGTGCCGCGCCACGGCGAGCACCTGCTCCGGCGTGAGGCCGGAGGTGCCCACCACCACAGTTTCCGTCGAACCGGTGTGCATATCCATATTCAGGAGCCTAGAGCTTGAATTCGTCGCTGTCATGGGTGGGTTGGACCACACCCGGCCGCAGGTCTCCGAGGGGGCCGTCCGCGCCGGGCGGCGGCAGGTCCCGTCCGCGCAGCGCGCGCCGCTCCCCGCCGCCCTCGGGCGGTGGCGCGTCGGCCAGCCGCAGGACCGGGTCCTGCGGCCCTTCGACGCCCGCGACCACGGGCCCGGCGGTGCGCCCGGCCTTGGCGCGGTACTGGGCGGCGTCGGCCAGCCGGAACAGCCGCCGCGCCGAGGTGACGGGGCCGACCGGCTCCTCCGTGGTCGCGATCCCGCAGGCCACGCCCTCGCCCAGTTCGAGCTCCCGGGCGCGCCGGCACAGCTCCTCGGCGGCGCGCACCACCTCCGCGGTGGACGGGCCCACCGCGATCAGGCAGAACTCGTCCCCGCCGAGGCGGGCGGCCAGCGCGTCGGGCAGCATCGCGCCGCACAGCGACAGCACCGAGCCGAAGCGTTCCAGGAGGCGGTCGCCGGCCGCGTGGCCGAGGGTGTCGTTGACCTGTTTGAGCCCGTTGAGGTCGCAGACCACCAGGCTGACGACGGCGCCGTCCTTCCGGTGGCGTTCGACGGCCTCGTCCAGCCGGGCGTCGACGGCGCGGCGGTTGGCGAGGCCGGTCAGGGCGTCGGTGAAGGCGAGCCGCTCGGCCTCCTCCAGGCGCTTCATCTGGGCGAGCCCGGCCGCGACCACGGCGGCCAGGACGGTGGCGAAGTCGGCGTCGGAGCGGCCGAAGACCGGCGCGCCCAGCGGGCGGGCCACGTACAGTTCGCCCCAGGCACGGCCGTGCAGCACGATCGGCGCGATCACGCAGCAGCCGCGGCCCCGGCGGCGCAGCGCGGCCACCCGCCGGTGGCAGTAGCCGGCGCGGTCCTCGGGGGACCCCTTGGCCGGGCCGCCGTCCACGGTCTCCACCCAGGCGTCCGGCTCCCCGCCGTTGGCCCAGCGCTCGTGCAGGAACTCGGTGATCTCCGGGAACTGGTGCACCGGGTAGGACTCGGAGCGGGGGAACTCCTCCTCGTCCGGCGCACGCTCGCCCACGTTGACCAGGACGCGGAGCCGGCCCATCTCGCGCTCCCACACCGACAGCGCGGCGAAGCTGCCGCCCAGCGCGTGACTCGCGCCCAAGGCGGCGGCCCGCCAGGACTCCTGGGGCGTCCTGGCGGCGGCCATGCCCTGGGCCAGCGTGACTACCGCGCGCAGGCGGCTCTCCTCTGCCATGCGTTCAGGCTAGGGATGTTTCGGGGCAAACGTGACGTCGGAGGGCGAACGGCTGTCACGTTCCGTGACCGAGGAGGGCGGTTCGGGCGGCCGGGCGGCTCTCAGACCCAGAGCTCGGTGACGCTGACGTCGAGCTTGCCGAGCAGGCGCCGCAGGAGGGGGAGGCTGAGGCCGATGACGTTGCCGTGGTCGCCGTCGATGCCCTCGACGAACGGCGCGGACCGCCCGTCCAGGGTGAACGCGCCCGCCACGTGCAGCGGCTCCCCGGTGGCGACGTACGCGTCGATCTCCTCGTCGGTGGGGTCGCCGAAGCGCACCACGGTGGAGGCCGTGCCGGAGGTGTACCGGCCGGTGGTGGTGTCGTAGACGCAGTGGCCGGTCTGCAGGACGCCGGCGCGCCCGCGCATCGCCTTCCAGCGGGCCGTGGCCTCGGCGGCGTCGGCCGGCTTGCCGAGCGGCTCGCCGTCCAGGTCGAGCACGGAGTCGCAGCCGATCACCAGGGCGCCGGCCGCGTCGGGGCGGGCGGCGACCACGGAGGCCTTGGCCTCGGCCAGCGCCAGGGCCAGCTCGGCGGGGGTGGGGGCGGTCACGGCGTCCTCGTCCACGCCGCTGACGATCACCTCGGGGGCGAACCCGGCCTGCCGGAGCAGTCCGAGCCGGGCGGGGGACTGGGACGCCAGGACGAGGCGGCGCCGGGGCCGGCCGGCGGCGGGGCCGGCGGGCTGGTCGTCGATCTGATCGGTCATAGGGGCAGCGTATCGACGCCGAGGACCGCCATGGCGAGGATCATCGCGAGGGCCATCAGCACGCCGAGCCGCCGGAGCATGACCTGCGTCCTGCGCAGGTCCTCGGGCGGCCCGGACTCGGGATCGGGGTCGGACCAGAGCACACCACCGAGCATGCGGCCCCGTCCCGCCCGCCGCCTGAGTACGCGTACTCAGGCCGCGCCCGGTGTCGCCCGTCTCACACGTCCCCCCAGGTCACCCGCGGGGCGCCCACGACGGAGGGCCGGGTCAGCCGCGGGGCGCCGCGTCGCCACGAGGCGCCGGGGAAGGCCGCGAGGGCCAGGGCACGCCGCAGGGCCGGGGCACGCCGCAGGGGCCGGGGAACCCCGCAGGGCCAGGGCACGCCACAGGGACCGGGGAACCCCGCAGGGGCCGGCGGTCGTCCGCCGGCCCCTGCGTGCCGTTCCGCGGCCCCTGCGTGCCGTTGCGCCCTGCGTGCCGTTGCACCGGCCCCTGCGCGCCGTCGCGCCCGTGCCGCCGCCCCCGCGTCCAGGGTCGGGGGACCAGGGTCGGGGTGCCGGTCAGGCGGGCCAGTAGGTGCGGGCCCAGGCGCCCGGGCCGGGCTGCGGGAGCCGGCGCGTGGCCAGGGCGGCCGGGTCGGACCAGGAGTCCCGGATTCCGTCGGCCCCCTCCCCCGGCACCGCGGCGGCCACCGCGGCGCGGGCTCGGACCACCGCCAGTGCGGCGGCCAGCTCCTCGGGTGTCGGGTTGCCGCGCACGACCTTGATCGTCATAGCCAGGACCCTTCCTAGAGCGGGATGTTGCCGTGCTTCTTCGGCGGAAGTGATTCCCGCTTGGTGCGCAGATGACGCAGCCCGCGGACGATCTGCGAGCGGGTCTGCGACGGCGCGACCACCGCGTCCACGTAGCCGCTCTCCGCGGCGATGTACGGGTTCAGCAGCGTGTCCTCGTACTCCTGGATCAGCCGCGCCCGCACCGCCTCCAGGTCCTCGCCCGCGGCCTCCGCCTCGGCGAGCGTCCTGCGGTGCAGGATGTTGACCGCGCCCTGCGCGCCCATCACCGCGATCTGCGCCGTCGGCCACGCCAGGTTCAGGTCGGCGCCCAGGTGCTTGGAACCCATCACGTCGTACGCGCCGCCGAACGCCTTCCGCGTGATCACGGTGATCAGCGGGACGGTCGCCTCCGCGTAGGCGTAGATCAGCTTGGCGCCCCGGCGGATGATGCCGTCGTGCTCCTGGCCGACGCCCGGCAGGAAGCCGGGCACGTCCACGAACGTCAGCACCGGCACGTTGAAGGCGTCACACGTCCGGACGAACCGCGCCGCCTTCTCGCTGGCCTTGATGTCCAGGCAGCCCGCGAACTGCATCGGCTGGTTGGCGACCACGCCCACCGGGCGGCCCTCCACGCGGCCGAAGCCGGTGAGGATGTTGGGCGCGAACAGCGGCTGCGTCTCGAAGAACTCCCCGTCGTCGAGGATGCGTTCGAGCACCGTGTGCATGTCGTACGGCTGGTTGGCGCTGTCCGGGATCAGCCGGTCCAGCTCCAGGTCCTCGTCGGTGACCGTGAGGTCGGCCTCCTCCGGGAAGGACGGCGGCTCGCTCAGGTTGTTCGAGGGCAGGTACGACAGCAGCTGCTTGACGTACTCGACCGCGTCCTTCTCGTCGCCGGCCATGTGATGGGCCACGCCGGAGAGGGAGTTGTGGGTGTGCGCGCCGCCCAGTTCCTCGAAGCCGACGTCCTCGCCGGTGACCGTCTTGATGACGTCCGGGCCGGTGATGAACATGTGCGAGGTCCGGTCGACCATCACGGTGAAGTCGGTGATGGCGGGCGAGTACACCGCGCCGCCCGCGCAGGGCCCGACGACCAGGCTGATCTGCGGGATCACGCCCGAGGCGTGGGTGTTGCGGCGGAAGATCTCGCCGTACGCGCCGAGCGAGGCCACGCCCTCCTGGATGCGGGCGCCACCGGAGTCGTTGATGCCGATGACCGGGCAGCCGGTCTTCAGCGCGAAGTCCATCACCTTGGCGATCTTCTGCCCGTAGACCTCGCCGAGGGCGCCGCCGAAGACGGTGAAGTCCTGGGAGAACACCGCGACCGGACGGCCGTCGACGGTGCCGTAGCCGGTGACCACGCCGTCGCCGTACGGCCGGTTCCGCTCCAGGCCGAAGTTGGTGGAACGGTGCCGGGCGAACTCGTCGAGCTCCACGAACGAGCCCTCGTCCATGAGGAGTTCGATCCGCTCACGGGCGGTCAGCTTGCCCTTGGCGTGCTGCTTCTCCACCGCCTTGCCCGAACCGGCGTGCGTGGCCTGCTCGATGCGGCTCCGGAGATCCGCCAGCTTGCCCGCGGTGGTGTGAATGTCGCCCTGCTGCAGCTCTTCCGGCTCGGCCATCGGGGGTGCGGCTCCCTGCTGGTGGTGGGGTTGACGCCGGTGTTCGGCGTTGGGGGAAATGTCGGCGGGAGGGATGGTTACTCAGCCGTAGCGTAATGGCGGACCGCCCGTCCGGCAGTGCGGCGTATCCCACACCTACGCTGGGTTGCATGACGCCGCGTGATCGCTCAGAACGCCCTTCCTCCCCTGGCGACGGGGGCCCGGCCGCCGGCCGCTGGTCGGACCTCGACCGCCCGCCCCTGAACGCCTCCGCGCTGCGGCGGGCGCTGGTGCGGGAGGAATCCCTGTGGACCGCCCTCGACGTCGTCGCGGTCACCGGCTCCACCAACACCGACCTGGTCCGGGCGGCGCGCGCGGGCCGGGCCGAGGAGGGCGCGGTGCTGGTGGCCGAGGAGCAGTCCGCGGCGCGGGGGCGGCTGGACCGGGTGTGGTCGGCGCCCGCCCGCTCGGGGCTCTTCTTCTCCGTCCTGCTGGCCCCCAACGACGTCCCGGTGACCCGCTGGGGATGGCTGCCGCTGCTGACCGGCGTCGCGGTGGCGACCGGACTGGCCCGCGCGGCCGGTCTCGACACGGCCCTGAAGTGGCCCAACGACCTGCTGGTCACGGTCGACGGGCAGGAACGCAAGGCCGGCGGGATCCTCGCGGAACGCGCCGGCACCGAGGGCGTGGTCGTGGGAGTCGGCCTCAACGTCACGCTCCGCGCGGACGAGCTGCCCGTCCCGACGGCGGGCTCCCTCGCCCTGGCGGGCGCCGCGGTCACCGACCGCGACCCGCTGCTGCGGGGCGTCCTGCGTTCCCTGGAGCAGTGGTACACCCGCTGGCGGGTGGTCGGCGGTGACCCCGAGATGAGCGGGCTCCTCGAGACGTACGCGGCGGGCTGCGCGACCCTCGGGCGGCAGGTGCGCGCCCTGCTGCCGGGCGGCGACGACCTGGTGGGCGAGGCCACCGCGCTCGACGGCGACGGCCGCCTCGTCATCACCGCCGCCGACGGTGCCCGCCACCCCGTCTCCGCCGGCGACATCGTCCACCTCCGCCCGGCGTGACACGGGGGCGGCGCGCAGGGTGGTGAGAGCCGCGGGGCGGCGCGCCGGGAACGCACCACTCCGGCGGTGCGATCCGGGAGTGAGCTGCGGCACACCTGCCGTAGAGTTGAGGCCGGTCCAAACCTGACCTCGGCAGATCGGAAGGGCAACAGGCGTGACCGTCGACGACGCGGGCTCCGGCACCGGCGGACATCCCGGACCGGACGGCGACCCTCGGCCCGGCCCCGGCCACGCCGCCGACGCCTCCCCCGGCCCCCGGCCCGCCGACGCCGAGGCCGCGGGCGGCTCCGGTTCCGAGGGCTCCGTCGGCGGCTCCGAGGGCGGCGCACCGGGCGGGGCCCCGGAGGGTGACGGCGCCGCCGGGTCCTCCGACGGCGACACCCGGCCCGGCAGAGCCGGCGACGAGCGCCCGTTCTCCGGCCACGGCTCCGGCCACGGCGAGGAGCCCACCGCCGCCGACCGCACGGCCGCGCAGAACACCACGGGCACGTCCGACGAGGACCCCCTGGCCCTGCGCCTGGAGTCCCTGATCCTCGGCGCCGAGCGCCGCTACAGCCCCTTCCAGGCCGCTCGCAGCGCGGGCGTCTCCATGGAGCTGGCCTCCCGTTTCTGGCGTGCCATGGGCTTCGCCGACATCGGCCAGGCCAAGGCCCTCACCGAGGCCGACGTGCTCGCCCTGCGCCGCCTCGCCGGTCTCGTCGAGGCGGGCCTGCTCAGCGAGGCCATGGCGGTCCAGGTCGCCCGCTCGACCGGTCAGACCACCGCCCGTCTGGCGGAATGGCAGATCGATTCCTTCCTGGAGGGCCTCACCGAGCCCCCCGAGCCGGGCATGACCCGCACCGAGGTGACCTACCCCCTCATCGAGCTGCTCCTGCCCGAGCTGCAGGAGTTCCTGGTCTACGTCTGGCGCCGCCAGCTCGCGGCGGCGACCGGGCGCGTCATCCAGACGGCGGACGACGAGGAGATGGTCGACCGCCGCCTGTGCGTCGCCTTCGCCGACCTGGTCGGCTTCACCCGGCTGACCCGCCGCCTCGAGGAGGAGGAGCTGGGCGAGCTGGTGGAGGCGTTCGAGACCACCGCCGCCGACCTGGTCGCCGCGCACGGCGGCCGGCTGGTGAAGACCCTCGGCGACGAGGTCCTGTACGTCGCCGACGACGCGGGTGTCGCCGCCGACATCGCGCTGCGCCTGATCGAGACCCTCTCCCACGACGAGACCATGCCCGAGCTGCGCGTCGGCATGGCCTTCGGCACCGTCACCACCCGGATGGGTGATGTCTTCGGCACGACGGTGAACCTGGCCTCCCGCCTGACCTCCATAGCCCCGAAGGACGCCGTCCTGGTCGACAGCGACTTGGCCCAGGAGCTGCGCCGCACCCAGGACGCTCCGGCTGCCGAGGAGCAGGTCAAGGAGGACGAGGAGCAGAAGTACCGGTTCGCCCTGCAGCCCATGTGGCAGCGGCCGGTGCGTGGCCTCGGCGTGGTCGAGCCGTGGCTGCTCACCCGGCGGGCCGGCCGTCCCTGACGCCCTGAGATGATCCCCGGCGACAACAGTGCAGTCGTCGAAACCGGGAGGTCGTCCACCATGAGCGAGCACCAGGCACCAGCGGAGCGCGCGGAGCAGCCGGAGCGTCCGGAGCACGAGGACGGCGAGCGGTACGGGGAGTTCGTGCGGGTGGTCCGCCACGGGTACGTCGCCGAGCTGGTGCTGGACCGCCCGCGGGCGATGAACGCGGTCTCCACGGAGATGGCCCGCTCCTTGACCGCCGCCTGCGACGCGCTCTCGGCGGACCCGGACGCCCGGGTCGTCGTGCTGACCTCCAGTCACGAGCGGGCGTTCTGCGTGGGCGCGGACCTCAAGGAGCGGAACGGTTTCAGCGACGCGCAGCTGCGGCTGCAGCGGCCCGTCAACCGGGCGGCGTACACCGGCGTGCTGGAGCTGCCGATGCCGACGATCGCCTCGGTGCACGGGTTCGCGCTGGGCGGCGGCTTCGAGATCGCGCTCTCCTGCGACCTGATCGTCGCGGACCGCACGGCGGTGGTGGGGCTGCCGGAGGTGTCGGTGGGCGTCATCCCCGGTGGCGGCGGCACGCAGCTGCTGCCGCGCCGGGTGGGGGCGGCGCGGGCCGCCGAGCTCATCTTCACCGCGCGGCGGGTGGAGGCGGCCGAGGCCCGTGAACTGGGCCTGGTCGACCTGCTCGTCGAGGAGGGCACGGACCGCGAGGAGTCCCTGGCCCTCGCCTCGCGGATCGCCGCGAACTCCCCCGTGGGCCTGCGCGCCGCCAAGCGGGCGATGCGGCTCGGCTGGGGCAAGGACCTCCCCTCCGGCCTCGACCTCGAGGACAACGCGTGGCGCACGGTGGCGTTCTCCGGCGACCGCGCGGAGGGGGTCGCCGCGTTCAACGAGAAGCGCCGCCCGAACTGGCCGGGCGAGTAGGCCACGACCCGTCACCGGTGGGCCCCGCAGTGCCTGCGCCGGTCCCCCGGACCTCGGCCGCCCGACGGCCCGCTCCGGCTCGACGACGGCTGGGGTGACGGCGGAGCCGAGCTCGCACACCACGGTTCCGCGGGTGCGGGGGCTCGGGGGCGGCGAACCCGGCGGGACCTCGACGCCGCGCTCCGGCTTGACGGTGAGTCGTTCCACGGTCGGGTGCGGCTCGAACAGGCGCTCCGGCGGGGCCGGCCACGCGCGGTGCGGGACGCCGGTGCGGCGGCCGGCTCCGGTGCCCGCCGCACCCCGGCTCGACGGCGGCCGGGGCCGCGACGGAGCGGTGCTCGACGCGGCTCGACGCCAGGTGGGCCCTCGGTGGAGCGACGCTCGCCCGGCTCGACGCCGGGGTGGAGTCACGATGGAGCGGCGCTCGACGCGGCTCGACGCCAGGTGGGCCCTCGGTGGAGCGACGCTCGCCCGGCTCGACGCCGGGTACGCCCTCGGTGGAACGGCGCTCGACGCGGCTCGACGCCAGGTGGGCCCTCGGTGAAGCGGCGCTCGCCCGGCTCGACGCCGGGTACGCCCTCGGTGGAACGGCGCTCGACGCGGCTCGACGCCGCGTAGGCCCTCGGTGGAGCGGCGCTCGCCCGGCTCAACGCCGGGTCGGGCGGAAGTGGCGGCCCACTTGAACGTGCGGGCACGTCGCGGACACCTGGCGGGCCCGGCCCGGACCGGCGCGCGGGCCCCGCGGCGGCGCGGCAGGGACGCGGCAGCCGCGGCGGCGCGGCGAAGCGCACCGGCGGCGCGGCCCCCCGGGCCCGCCGCCGCCCGCCTCGCCTCAGCCCCGCGGCGGGGTCAGCCCGCGACGGCCGGGGTCGCCCCGGACGGCGCCGCGGGCGGCTGCTCGGCCCCGGGGCCGGCGGCGCCGTCGGGACCGGTGGCCCGCGGCCGTCCCGGCGAGGACAGGAACAGCAGGATCAGCACCAGCACCGCCGCGAGGGCCGCGAACGCCTTCACCCCCACCAGCGCGAACGCCGCCGCGCCGAGGACGCCGTGCACCACGGCCACCGTCACCAGCAGCCCCGTGCCGAGCCGTCCCGGCGCGCGGTTGCGGACCGCGGAGACCAGGACCAGCACGCCGCAGCCCACGAAGAACAGGGCGAACAGCACCGCCCCGACGCGTGACGAGCGCGCCACCATGACCGGGTCGAGGCCCGCCAGCGACATCCGCTGGTTCTCCACCATCATGGCCAAGAACCAGTTGAGCCACGCCACCCCGGCCGCCTCGGCGAACATCGCCACCGCCAGGACGAAGCCCACCGTCCTGCGCACCACCGGCCCCACCCACTTCCGCTGTCTCCGCCGTTCCCCGGGGCGTGGAAGCGCCCTCCGCGAGGCCCTCAATGACCCGCCCGGCGTATTACCCGGGGTATCTCCCAAGGTGGCGTGAACGTTACTCACGGGTAAGAGAAGCGACAAGAGTTCCGACCACCGCAAAGATTCGGCGGGGTGTTCGTAGGGACCCCACAAAGAAACACGGCCCGCGGCGGCGTGGCTTTACAGAGACCTGGGCCACATCGCCGGGCTAGGGTTTCCCGGGGGAGTCTCGCACCGCCCGGTGCTACAAGGGATTTCACGCTTCGGCACCCGCCGCCAGGCCCTCGTTTCACACTCCGTGTGGGCAAGCTCACCACTGTGTACGGGTCGTAGTGACGTGTCGGCAGTCCCTAAACTCGGCTTGTTTCAAGGAGGGAGCCTCAATCGTGCGCAAGGTGCTCATCGCCAACCGTGGCGAAATCGCAGTCCGCGTCGCCCGGGCATGCCGGGATGCCGGTATCGCGAGCGTGGCCGTGTATGCCGACCCCGACCGGGACGCCCTGCATGTGCGGGCCGCGGACGAGGCGTTCGCCCTCGGCGGTGACACCCCGGCGACCAGCTACCTGGACATCGCCAAGGTGCTCAAGGCCGCCGCGGACTCGGGCGCGGACGCGATCCACCCCGGCTACGGCTTCCTGTCCGAGAACGCGGAGTTCGCGCAGGCGGTGATCGATGCCGGGCTGAACTGGATCGGTCCGCCGCCGCAGGCCATCCGCGACCTCGGCGACAAGGTGGCGGCCCGTCACATCGCGCAGCGCGCGGGCGCCCCGCTGGTCGCCGGCACCCCGGACCCGGTGTCCGGGGCCGACGAGGTGGTGGCGTTCGCCAAGGAGCACGGCCTGCCCATCGCCATCAAGGCGGCGTTCGGCGGCGGCGGCCGCGGCCTGAAGGTCGCCCGCACGCTGGAGGAGGTGCCGGAGCTCTACGACTCCGCCGTCCGCGAGGCCGTCGCGGCCTTCGGCCGGGGCGAGTGCTTCGTCGAGCGTTACCTGGACAAGCCGCGTCACGTCGAGACCCAGTGCCTCGCCGACAAGCACGGCAACGTCGTCGTGGTCTCCACCCGTGACTGCTCCCTGCAGCGCCGCCACCAGAAGCTGGTGGAGGAGGCCCCCGCGCCGTTCCTCTCCGAGGCGCAGGTGGAGGAGCTGTACGCGGCGTCCAAGGCCATCCTCAAGGAGGCCGGCTACGCCGGCGCGGGCACCGTCGAGTTCCTGGTCGGCGCGGACGGCACCATCTCCTTCCTCGAGGTCAACACCCGCCTCCAGGTGGAGCACCCGGTGACCGAGGAGGTCGCCGGCATCGACCTGGTGCGCGAGATGTTCCGCATCGCCGACGGCGAGGAGCTGGGCTACGGCGACCCCGAGCTGCGGGGTCACTCCTTCGAGTTCCGCATCAACGGCGAGGACCCGGGGCGGGGCTTCCTGCCCGCGCCGGGCACCGTCACCGTCTTCGAGGCGCCGTCCGGCCCGGGTGTCCGCCTGGACGCGGGCGTCGAGTCCGGCAGCGTCATCGGCCCGGCCTGGGACTCCCTGCTCGCCAAGCTGATCGTCACCGGCCGCACCCGCAAGGAGGCCCTGCAGCGGGCCGCGCGCGCCCTGGACGAGTTCAAGGTCGAGGGCATGGCCACCGCCATCCCGTTCCACCGCGCGGTGGTCCGCGACCCGGCGTTCGCCCCCGAGCTCACCGGCTCCGATGACCCGTTCACCATCTACACCCGGTGGATCGAGAGCGAGTTCGTCAACGAGATCCCGCCGTTCGCGGCCCCGGCCGACGCCGAGGGCGACGACGACGGCGACCGTGAGACGGTCGTGGTCGAGGTCGGCGGCAAGCGGCTGGAGGTCTCGCTGCCCTCCTCGCTCGGCATGTCCCTGGCCCGCACGGGGCTGGCCGCCGGCGCCAAGCCGAAGCGGCGCGCCGCGAAGAAGTCGGGCCCGGCCGCCTCCGGCGACACCCTCGCCTCGCCCATGCAGGGCACGATCGTCAAGGTCGCGGTCGAGGAGGGCCAGGAGGTCAAGGAGGGCGACCTGATCGTCGTCCTCGAGGCCATGAAGATGGAACAGCCCCTCAACGCGCACCGTTCCGGCACCGTGAAGGGCCTGACCGCCGAGATCGGCGCCTCCATCAGCTCCGGCGCCCCGATCTGCGAGATCAAGGACTGACCCCCCGGGTCCCGTCCACCCCGCCGCCCGCGCCCTCACCGGCGCGGGCGGCGTCGTTCTCCCGGCCGCCGCCCCGCTCGCGGCCGTGCCCCGGGGCGCCCCGCGGGAGAGAGGCCCGTGCGGAGCCGTGGCCCGGTCAGCGGCGGCGCATGTCGGCCACGCGCGCGGCCGTCCTCTCCTGCTGGCCGCCCTCGCCGAGGACCGAGGCGGCGCGCAGCTGCGGCCCCCCGGGAGCGTGACCGCGCCGGGGCCCCGGCAGCGGGACCTCCCGCCGCTGACGGCCGCTCCCGGGCGGTTCGGCCCGCTCCGACCCCGGCGTCCCGGCCACCGCGATCTGGACCCCCTGGTCGGCCAGCGCCTGCAGCTCGGTGGCGGAGCGGTCGTCGTGACCCGGCGGCTCGTCCGTCACCAGACGGGTGATCAGCTCGGTCGGGACCGTCTGGAACATCGTGTCGGTGCCCAGCTTGGAGTGGTCCGCCAGGACCACCACCTCGGAGGCGGCCTGCACCAGCGCACGGTCGACGGAGGCGGAGAGCATGTTGGAGGTGGACAGGCCCCGCTCGGCGGTCAGGCCGCTGCCCGACAGGAAGGCCTTGGAGACCCGCAGCCCCTGCAGGGACTGCTCCGCCCCGCTGCCGACCAGCGCGTAGTTGGAGCCCCGCAGGGTGCCGCCGGTCATCACGACCTCCACCCGGTTGGCGTGGGCGAGCGCCTGCGCGACCAGCAGCGAGTTGGTGACCACCGTCAGACCGGGCACCCGCGCGAGCCGGCGGGCCAGCTCCTGCGTGGTGGTGCCCGCCCCGACCACGATGGCCTCGCCCTCCTCGACGAAACCCGCGGCGAGGTCGGCGATGGCGGTCTTCTCGGCGGTGGCGAGATGGGATTTCTGCGGAAAGCCCGACTCCCGCGTGAACCCGCCGGGCAGTACCGCACCGCCGTGCCGGCGGTCGAGGAGTCCTTCTGCCTCCAGCGCGCGCACGTCCCGCCGTACGGTCACTTCGGAGGTCTGGACGACGCGGGCGAGCTCACGGAGCGACACCGCTCCGTTGGCGCGCACCATTTCGAGGATCAATTGGCGACGTTCTGCAGCGAACACGAAACTGACAGTAACCCCGACGACCGCCGGGTTTCAGCAGTTTGCGGCGAATTGCAGAAGATGTACGCACTCGGGGATCCGGAGTGGTATAAGCCGGCGCGCGGGCGACTATGCCACACGCATGGGCGGCGGCCGACCGTGACCGGCGAAGTCGGCCGGCTCCGCGCCGGTGGCGGAAACACCAAGCGCCGGCCCCGAGTTGGGGACCGGCGCCTGCGGTGGTGCGGGGGTCGTCAGGACTTGCGGGTGTGCAGCTGGCGCGCCACCTCGGCGATGGAGCCGGACAGCGAGGGATACACCGTGAACGCGTTGGCGATCTGCTCCACGGTGAGGTTGTTGTCCACCGCGATGGAGATCGGGTGGATGAGTTCCGAGGCGCGCGGGGCGACCACCACGCCGCCCACCACGATCCCGGTGCCGGGCCGCGCGAAGATCTTCACGAAGCCGTCCCGGATGCCCTGCATCTTGGCGCGCGGGTTGCGCAGCAGCGGCAGCTTCACCACCCGGGCGTCGATCTTGCCGGCGTCCACGTCGGCCTGGGTGTAGCCGACGGTGGCGATCTCCGGGTCGGTGAAGACGTTGGAGGAGACGGCCTTCAGGTTGAGCGGGGCCACCGCGTCGCCCAGGAAGTGGTACATCGCGATCCGGCCCTGCATGGCCGCCACCGAGGCCAGCGCGAACACGCCGGTGACGTCGCCGGCCGCGTAGACGCCGGGCGCCGTGGTCCGGGAGACCTTGTCGGTCCAGATGTGGCCGGAGTCCTTCAGCCGGACGCCGGCCTCCTCCAGACCCATGTCGTGGGTGTTGGGGATCGCGCCGACCGCCATCAGGCAGTGCGTGCCGCTGATCACCCGGCCGTCCGAGAGGGTGACCTCCACCCGGTCGCCCACCCGCTTGGCGGACGCGGCGCGCGAGCGGGACATCACGTTCATGCCGCGCCGGCGGAAGACGTCCTCCAGCACCGCGGCGGCGTCCGGGTCCTCGCCCGGCAGCACCCGGTCGCGGGAGGAGACCAGCGTGACGCGGGAACCCAGCGCCTGGTAGGCGCCGGCGAACTCGGCGCCGGTGACGCCGGAACCGACCACGATGAGCTCCTCGGGGAGCTCGTCGAGGTCGTACACCTGGGTCCAGTTCAGGATGCGCTCGCCGTCCGGCCGCGCGTCCGGCACCTCGCGGGGGTGGCCGCCGGTGGCGATCAGCACGGCGTCCGCGGTCAGCGTCTCCTCGCTGCCGTCCACCGCCCGCACGACCACCTTGCGCGAGCCGTCGGCGGCCTGCAGGCCCTCCAGCCGGCCGCGGCCCCGCAGCACCCGGGCGCCGGCCCGGGTGACGGAGGCGGTGATGTCGTGCGACTGGGCCAGCGCCAGCCGCTTCACGCGGCGGTTCACCTTGCCCAGGTCCACGCCCACCACGCGCGCGGGGGAGTCGATGTGGGGGGTGTCGTCGGCGACGATGATCCCCAGCTCCTCGTACGACGAGTCGAAGGTGGTCATCACCTCGGCCGTCGCGATGAGCGTCTTGGACGGCACGCAGTCGGTCAGCACCGACGCACCGCCCAGACCGTCCGCGTCGACGACGGTCACCTCCGCGCCGAGCTGCGCGGCGACCAGGGCCGCCTCGTATCCGCCGGGTCCGCCACCAATGATCACGATCCGAGTCACGTGCTCCATTGTCCCGCACCCTTCAAGATCGCACCGCCCGGGGTCCGCCGACGCCGCCTCGCGGGGGTGCCGGGCCCGCTGTGCGGGGACGGAAACGACACGGCAACGATCGGGCCGCGGATCATCTCGGGTCTACGCGCGTAGGGCTGGACGGGATAGGGTCGGGCGGGTGAACGCTTCTCTTCTTCGGGACGACCCCTACGCGGCCGCCGCGGCGGCAGCCGACCGCCTCCGGCAGCTCACGGGCGCCGGGACCCACGACGTCGCCCTGGTGCTGGGCTCGGGCTGGGCCCCGGCCGTCGACGCCCTCGGCACTCCGGAGACCGATCTGGAGGTCACCGAGCTCCCCGGCTTCCCGCCCCCGGCGGTCG
Organism: Streptomyces fragilis; assembly: GCF_003112515.1. Classification (GTDB taxonomy): domain Bacteria; phylum Actinomycetota; class Actinomycetes; order Streptomycetales; family Streptomycetaceae; genus Streptomyces; species Streptomyces fragilis. The sequence continues at coordinate 767,157 of NZ_BEVZ01000004.1, forward strand.
CAGGCCACGGTGGGCGCGTGAGGTCGTACCTGCTCGGCGAGCGCCGGGTCCTGGTCTTCCTCGGCCGCACCCACTACTACGAGGGCCGCGGCGTCGCCTCCGTGGTGCACGGCGTGCGCACCGCGGCCGCCGCGGGCTGCCGCACGGTGGTCCTCACCAACGGCTGCGGCGGCCTGCGCGAGGGCATGCGCCCCGGCCAGCCGGTGCTGATCTCCGACCACATCAACCTGACGGCCACCTCCCCGATCGTCGGCGCGAACTTCGTGGACCTCACCGACCTGTACTCCGCGCGCCTGCGCGAGCTGTGCCGGGAGGTCGACCCGAGCCTGGAGGAGGGCGTCTACGCGCAGTTCCCCGGCCCGCACTACGAGACGCCCGCCGAGATCCGGATGGCCCGCACCATCGGCGCGGACCTGGTCGGCATGTCCACCACCCTCGAGGCGATCGCGGCCCGCGAGGCCGGCGCCGAGGTGCTGGGCGTCTCCCTGGTCACCAACCTGGCGGCCGGCATGACGGGCGAGCCGCTCAACCACGAGGAGGTCCTGCAGTCCGGCCGCGACAGCGCCGCCCGCATGGGCGAGCTCCTCGCCGGGCTGCTGCCGCGCCTCTGACCTCTGCCGCTGCCGCGCCCCGCGCGCACCGGGGTGGGACCGCACGTGGTGCGGCTCCGCCCCGGCGGGCTTCCCGTTCCGGGGAGGTCCGCCCCCGGGAGGCGACCCGCCCCGGGGAGGACCGGGTTCACGGACCAGGAACGGGAACCCCGTGCGGGGGAACCCGCCGAACCGCGAACCGAACACCGAACCGGAGGATGAACCCACCGTGCAGGACACCCTGATCGCCCGGGCGCAGGCCTGGCTCGCCGAGGACCCGGACCCGGACACCCGGGCGGAACTGAGCGCCCTGCTCGAGGCGGGCGACGAGGCCGCGCTCGCCGAGCGCTTCGCCGGCACCCTCCAGTTCGGCACCGCCGGCCTGCGCGGCGAGCTGGGCGCGGGCCCGATGCGGATGAACCGCTCGGTGGTGATCCGCGCGGCCGCCGGACTGGCCGCCTACCTGCGCGGCCGCGGCCAGGGCGACGGACTGGTCGTCATCGGGTACGACGCCCGCCACAAGTCCGCCGACTTCGCGCGGGACACCGCCGCCGTGATGACCGGCGCCGGCCTGCGCGCCGCCGTGCTCCCGCGGCCGCTGCCGACGCCGGTGCTGGCGTTCGCGATCCGCCACCTGGGCGCCGTGGCCGGCGTCGAGGTCACCGCGAGCCACAACCCGCCGCGGGACAACGGCTACAAGGTCTACCTGGGCGACGGCTCGCAGATCGTCCCGCCGGCCGACGTGGACATCGCCGCCGAGATCGCGGCGGTGGCGTCGCTGGACGACGTGCCGCAGCCGGAATCCGGCTGGGAGGTCCTCGACGACTCCGTCCTGGACGCCTACCTGGCCCGCACCGACGCGGTGCTCGCGCCGGGTTCCGCGCGGAGCGCGCGGACCGTGTACACGGCCATGCACGGCGTCGGCAAGGACGTGGTGCTGGCGGCCTTCGCCCGCGCCGGGTTCCCCGAGCCGGTGCTGGTCGCCGAGCAGGCGGAGCCGGACCCGGACTTCCCGACCGTGGCCTTCCCCAACCCGGAGGAGCCGGGGGCGATGGACCTCGCCTTCGCCACCGCGCGCAAGGCCGACCCGGCGCCCGACCTGGTGATCGCCAACGACCCCGACGCCGACCGGTGCGCGGTCGCGGTGCCGGACGGCTCCGGCGACTGGCGGATGCTGCGGGGCGACGAGGTCGGCGCGCTGCTCGCCGCGCACCTGGTGTCCCGGGGCGCGCGCGGCACCTTCGCCGAGTCGATCGTGTCCTCCTCGCTGCTCGGCCGCATCGCCGGGGCGGCCGGCGTCGGCCACGAGGAGACCCTCACCGGCTTCAAGTGGATCGCCCGGGTGGAGGGCCTGCGTTACGGCTACGAGGAAGCGCTCGGCTACTGCGTCGACCCGGACGGCGTGCGGGACAAGGACGGCGTCACCGCCGCGCTGGTGATCACCGAGCTGGCGTCCGAGCTGAAGGAGCGAGGGCGCACCCTGCTCGACCTGCTCGACGACCTCGCCGTGGAGCACGGTCTGCACGCGACCGACCAGCTGTCGGTGCGGGTCGCGGACCTGTCCGTCATCGCCGGCGCGATGCGGCGGCTGCGGGAGAACCCTCCCACCCGCCTGGCCGGGCTCGCCGTCACCCGGGCGGAGGACCTGTCCGCGGGCACCGAGACGCTGCCGCCGACGGACGGCCTGCGCTACACGCTCGACGGGGCGCGGGTGATCGTGCGGCCCAGCGGCACCGAGCCGAAGCTGAAGTGCTACCTGGAGGTCGTGGTCCCGGTCGCCGGCCACGCCGGTCTCCCCGCCGCCCGCGCCCGCGCCGCCGAGGCCCTGACCGCCCTCCGCACCGACCTCTCCGAGGCCGCCGGCCTCTGACCCCACAGGTCCGGGGCAGGTGGGCGCCGTATGCAGGTGAGTCCCGGACGCGCTGCTGGAGCAGCGCGTCCGGGACTCACCTGTACAGCACACCCACCTGGGCCCCGACCGGTGCGGCCGGTCGGCCGGTCAGCCCGTGAACCGGAGGACCAGCAGGACGATCAGGCCCGCGAGCACCGGGGCGATCAGCTCGTACGCCCACCGCACGGTGACCTCGCCCTGGGCGGTGGAGACCTTCACCTGACGCTCCCAGCGCTCGCGGAGCTCCCCCACGATCTGGTCGGTCCCCCGCCGCGGCGGCTCGTCGACGACCCCTCCGGGGCCCGCGGCGCCCGGGGACCCGAGACCGGCCGGCGCGGCGCTCCGGCCCCGCTCACCGGCCCGTTCCGCCTTCCGCAGCGTCTTGCGCCGGTCCCGCAGGGACACCGGCAGCGCCCACAGCTCGAACTTCCGCCCGTCCTCGGTGAGCACCTCGTGCGAGAGCCCGGACCGGAACCCGGCGACCTGCCCCCACGGCAGCGTGACCATCCGCAGCGGGTTGCGCACCCGCAGCCGCTCCTCGTTGGCGAGCACCGCGGGGCGGAAGGTGAAGGCGACGACCACCGGCACCACCAGCAGCAACACGCCCACCGCCGTCCAGACGGCCCGCGCGGAGCCGTGCAGGAACGCGTCGACGGCCAGTCCGCCGACGACGAGCAGCGTCAGCACACCGCCGGCCAGAGCCATCGGGGACCGGTAGACCGTGTCGGGACTGGTGGGGGCCGTGGGGCTCGTGTTCATGCTGTTGATTGTGCCTGACCACGACCGTTCTCCCCCGCCCCGCGACCGATCCGGAACCGGATGGAGACCTTGAGGACTGGGCAGCCGCTACACGCGTAGATATGCTCGCCTGGTGACCATGTCGACAACACCCTCCCCGACCCACGCACTGACCGACGTCGCCGCGTCCGACGCGTCGCTGCGCCGCTTCCTGCACGGGCTCCCCGGCGTGGACCCGGTCGGCCTGGAGGCCCGGGCCGCGGCCCTGGGCACCCGGTCCATCAAGACGACGGCCAAGGCGTACGCCCTCGACCTGGCGATCTCCATGGTCGACCTGACCACGCTCGAGGGCGCCGACACCCCCGGCAAGGTCCGCGCGCTCGGCGCCAAGGCCGTCCTGCCGGACCCGACCGACCGCACGGCGCCCTCCACCGCCGCGGTCTGCGTCTACCCGGACCTGGTCGAGGTCGCCAAGGCGGCCGTCGCCGGCTCCTCGGTGAAGGTCGCCTCCGTCGCCACCGCCTTCCCCGCGGGCCGGGCGCCCCTGGAGGTCAAGCTGGCCGACGTGCGCGCCGCCGTGGCCGCGGGCGCCGACGAGGTCGACATGGTCATCGACCGCGGCGCCTTCCTGGCCGGGCACTACCTCAAGGTGTACGAGGAGATCACCGCCGTGAAGGAGGCCTGCGGCGGCGCCGCCCGCCTCAAGGTCATCTTCGAGACCGGCGAGCTGTCCACGTACGACAACATCCGCCGCGCCAGCTGGCTCGCGATGCTCGCCGGGGCCGACTTCATCAAGACCTCCACCGGCAAGGTGGCGGTCAACGCGACGCCCGCGAACACCCTGCTGATGCTGCAGGCCGTGCGCGAGTTCCGGGACCGCACCGGCGTCCAGATCGGCGTGAAGCCGGCCGGCGGCATCCGCACCGCCAAGGACGCGGTCAAGTTCCTGGTCATCGTCAACGAGACGGCGGGCCCGGACTGGCTGGACAACCACTGGTTCCGCTTCGGCGCCTCCTCCCTCCTCAACGACCTGCTGATGCAGCGGCAGAAGCTGGCCACCGGCCGCTACTCCGGCCCCGACTACGTGACGGTGGACTGATCACCATGACTTTCGAGTACGCACCGGCGCCCGAGTCCCGCTCGGTGGTGGACATCGCCCCGTCCTACGGGCTGTTCGTCGACGGCGAGTTCACCGAGGCCGCCGACGGCCGCGTCTTCAAGACGGTCTCCCCCTCCACCGAGGAGGTCCTCTCCGAGATGGCCCGGGCCGGCGAGGCCGACGTGGACCGCGCGGTCGCGGCCGCCCGCCGCGCCTTCGAGGGCTGGTCCGCGCTGCCCGGCAGCGAGCGCGCCAAGTACCTGTTCCGCATCGCGCGGATCGTCCAGGAGCGCTCCCGCGAGCTGGCCGTCCTGGAGACCCTGGACAACGGCAAGCCGATCAAGGAGACCCGCGACGCCGACCTCCCGCTGGTCGCCGCGCACTTCTTCTACTACGCGGGCTGGGCCGACAAGCTCGAGCACGCGGGCTACGGCCCCGCGCCGAAGCCGCTGGGCGTGGCCGCGCAGGTCATCCCCTGGAACTTCCCCCTCCTCATGCTGGCGTGGAAGATCGCCCCGGCGCTCGCCACCGGCAACACGGTGGTGCTGAAGCCCGCCGAGACGACCCCGCTCTCCGCCCTGTTCTTCGCGGACATCTGCCGCCAGGCCGGGCTGCCCAAGGGCGTCGTCAACATCCTCCCCGGCTACGGCGACACCGGCGCCGCGCTGGTCGCCCACCCGGACGTGAACAAGGTGGCCTTCACCGGCTCCACCGCGGTCGGCAAGGCGATCGCCCGCACGGTGGCCGGCACCCGCAAGAAGCTCACCCTGGAGCTCGGCGGCAAGGGCGCCAACATCGTCTTCGACGACGCGCCGGTCGACCAGGCGGTCGAGGGCATCGTCAACGGCATCTTCTTCAACCAGGGCCAGGTCTGCTGCGCCGGCAGCCGCCTGCTGGTGCAGGAGTCGGTGCACGACGAGGTGCTGGACGCCCTCAAGCGGCGCATCTCCACCCTCCGCCTCGGCGACCCGCTGGACAAGAACACCGACATCGGCGCGATCAACTCCGCCGAGCAGCTCGCCCGGATCTCCTCCCTCGCCGACCAGGGCGAGGCGGAGGGCGCCGAGCGCTGGACCGCCCCGTGCGAGATCCCGTCCGCGGGTTACTGGTTCGCGCCGACCGTCTTCAGCGGCGTCACCCAGGCGCACACCGTCGCCCGCGACGAGATCTTCGGCCCGGTCCTGTCGGTGCTCACCTTCCGCACCCCGGACGAGGCCGTCGCCAAGGCCAACAACACCGCCTACGGCCTCTCCGCGGGCATCTGGACCGACAAGGGCTCCCGCATCCTCGCCGTGGCGAACAAGCTGCGCGCGGGCGTCGTCTGGTCCAACACGTTCAACAAGTTCGACCCCACCTCGCCGTTCGGCGGCTACAAGGAGTCGGGTTACGGCCGCGAGGGCGGTCGCCACGGGCTGGAGGCCTACCTCGATGTCTGATCGTCCGATGTCCGAGCGTCTGAGCGTTTTCAAGACCTACAAGCTGTACGTGGGGGGCAGGTTCCCGCGTTCCGAGAGCGGCCGGGTGTACGAGGTGACGGGCTCCAAGGACGGTAACTGGCTGGCCAACGCCCCGCTCTCGTCCCGCAAGGACGCCCGCGACGCGGTGGTCGCCGCGCGCAAGGCGTTCGGCGGCTGGGCGGGCGCCACGGCGTACAACCGGGGCCAGGTCCTCTATCGCGTCGCGGAGATGCTGGAGGGCCGCCGCAGCCAGTTCACCCGTGAGGTGGCCGAGGCGGAGGGCCTGTCCAAGGCCAAGGCGGCCGCGCTGGTCGACCTGAGCGTGGACCGTCTGGTCTGGTACGCGGGCTGGACCGACAAGATCGCCCAGATCGCCGGCGGCGCCAACCCGGTCGCGGGCCCCTTCTTCAACCTCTCCACCCCGGAGCCCACCGGCGTGGTCGCGGTGCTGGCCCCGCAGGAGTCCTCGCTCCTCGGCCTGGTGTCCGTGGTCGCGCCCGTGATCGCCACCGGCAACACGGCGGTCGTGGTCGCGAGCGAGCGGTCCCCGCTGCCCGCCCTCTCCTTCGGCGAGGTGCTGGCCACCTCCGACGTCCCCGGCGGCGTGGTCAACGTCCTCTCCGGCCGCACGGCGGAGATCGCCCCGACGCTGGCCTCCCACATGGACGTCAACGCCCTCGACCTGACCGGCGCGGACGCGGAGCTCGCGACCGGGCTGGAGGTCGCGGCCGCGGACAACCTCAAGCGGGTGCTGCGTCCGCGCACCGGCGAGGACTTCGCGGCGACGCCGGGCACCGACCGCCTGACGGCCTTCCTGGAGACCAAGACCGTGTGGCACACCACCGGTTCGCTGGGCGCCTCCGGCTCGTCCTACTGACCGGCGTCGCGCTCGGGTCACCGACCGCGGCGCGCCCCCCGGAGGAGGGGAGGGGGCACAGCCGCACACCGGGTGCGGGGCGACTCCCCCACACCCCGCATCCGGCATCGCCCCTTCCGCCCCGGCCGTCCCCGGTCCTCACCGACCGGGCCGCTCAGGCCGCCGGGGCGGGAGCGAGGCCTCCGAGCATCCCGGTGACCTGACCCACCGCGGGCAGGGCGTTGATCGTCTCGGCCTGCGTGAGCGGGGCGGTCAGCGTCTTCGTCGTGACCGGCTGGAAGTCCGCGACCTGGGTGCCCACCCCGTTGTCCGTGGGGTCCACCCCGGTCCCGGCCAGCGGGTTGGGCTTCAGCGCCCCGACCGGCCCGACCGTGTACCCGACGGTGTTCTTCAGCGTCTCCATCCCGGTCTTCAGGTCGATCACGCTCAGCGCCACCTTGGGTTCCACCTGGTCGGCGTTCGGCACCGCCGGCACCGGCGCCGCGGAGGCCGCCGCGGCCCCTCCGCCGAGGGCCAGCCCGGCGCCCGCCAGGACCACCGCCGCGCGGGCGGCGCCGGCGTGGGGGTGCTTGCGGTGCTGGGGGTGCTTCGGTGCGGCGTGACGTCCCATGGTGCTCTGGCCCTGTTCTCTTCGGTGACCGGGGGACCACGAAGCGTAGTGGAGCGGCCGCGTGCCGCCAAAGTGGCCCGCTGGGTGTTCGATGTCCGCTCGGTTCGCCCGGCGGCGGGGGTTGGCCCGGCGCCGGGGTGAGGGTCAGTCCTCCCCGTCCGGCGGAGCGAAGTCCGTGGACGGCGGGAACTCGACGGAGGCGCAGTCGCGGCGGGAGGCGACCTCCCCGACGTAGGCCCGGAAGAGCCGTTCCAGGTCCCGGGGCGGAGCCACCCGTCCGTACGCGTGGGACGACGTCATGGTGTGGACCTGGGGGCGGCCTGCGGCGCAGACGGAGGACGCCCACCACATCGGGTCGTCAGGGGTACGGCCCGCCGTACCGGGCTCGGCGGGGACGCCCGCCCCCGAGATGCCCGAGGAGCGGAGGGAGACGTTCTCGGCGCTCCCGCCCTGATAGGTGTGGAACGAGACGAACCAGTCGTCCCTGCGGAAGTCGCGGTCGAGCCCGTCCGTCCGTCCGCCCCGCTCGGTGGCCTCGGTGGCCTCGGTCGCCCGGGGCCGGCTCAGGAACAGCACGCAGCGCTCGTCGTGGAGCCGGTCGTCGACGCCGCTCTCGAGGACCCCGTCGGGGAGACCGGGTCGCCGGGCGAGGCCGCCCTCGCCGTACCAGGCGCAGGTGCCCTCCGCCCGTGAGGCGGGGCTCGTTCCCTCGGGCAGGGTCGGTATGTGCTCGGGCGCGTCGGGGAGGCGGTCCCGGCAGCCGGCCCGCTCGGCCAGGTTGTTGGCGGTGAGCACGGCCGTCTCCGCGAGGACGTCCCGGTCGGCCCCGGTGATCTGCTGGTCTGCGGCGGTGAACGGGCGCCCGGTCATGAGGCTCGCCCTCGCCCACAGCTCCTCGGCGGGCCGACCGTCGACATCTCCCCCGGGGCAGGAGAGGAAGACGGTGACGCCCGCGTCGGTGACCAGCCCGACGACGTCTCCGCCGAGGGGCTGGTCGGCGTGGGTGGTGGACTTGTACGGGTTGCCGTCGTTGAGCACCGAACTGCCGGGTGTCTCGGGCGACTGCTCCGCCCGGTCCAGCGCGCCGACCGCTCCGGTGAAGAACCACCTCGACCCGGTGCGCGAGCCGATCGCCTCACCGGCCTCCGTGCTGAACAGCTCGCAGTCCTGGGGCAGCCCCTGCGACAGGTCGACGGTGCCCTCCTCGGCCAGCCGGTGGGTGATGTCGCCGCCCGCCGGGGACAGTTCGAGGACGCTCCCGGCGGGGACCAGACCGTCGCAGCCCTGGTCGATCCGGTGGCGATTGGCCAGGACCTCCCAGATCACGGTGCCGCTCCAGACGCTGCCCGCGACGGCGGCCAGGCACAGCAGCACGTTGACGGTCTTCCGTACGCGCCCCGGCGCCGAGGAGGCCGTGGGGACGGCAGTCATCGCTCCCCCTCCGGCGAGGTGCGGCTCCGGTACTGGGCGAGCAGGTCCTCGGCGGTCCGCGTCCAGGGGTGCGCCGGGCCCAGCAGCCGTCTCCTTCCCTCCACCACGGCCTCGCACTGTTCGACCGCTTCGTCGTGGTGTCCGAGGGCGTCGAGGACCCTGCTGTAGGTCTGACGCGCGGCGAACGTCGAGGGGTGCCCCTGGGGGTGCATGCGCTCGAAGCCGGCGACCGCGTGACGGATGTACGGGAGGGCTTCCTCGGGTCTGTCCGCCCGGAAAAGGGCCAGTGCGTAGTTCAGTTCGGACCCGAGGGTCATCTGGTGGTCCGGCCCGCTCACGGCCCGGCAGTCGGCGACGAGAGCGGGACCCCCGGCGATCACCTCGCTTCTCGCGGCTGCTCCGGCAGCCTGCGGAGCCGCGGCCTCCTCCAACAAGATGGAACGCGCGATGAGCGTCAGCGGATGGAGGCGTCCGAAGTGCCTTTCCCTTCCCTCCGCGGCCCGCCGCACCAGCGAGAAGGCGTCCGCCACCTGTTCGAGGTTGTGGAGGGGGCCCGACAGCCGCAGGGCCGCCTCCAGCGTGTCGGGATGGTCGGGGCCGAGCACCCGTTCGCAATCCGCCAGGACCTGACGGAGAGCGGCCTCGGCTTCCGCGAAACGTCCCAGCCGGAAGAGCGAGCGCCCGGCTCTCCGGCGCAGCCTGAGCACGCGCAGGTTGTCGGCGCCCAGGAGCGGCTCGGCGACGGTCACGGCCTCGTCCGCCAGGGAGAACGCCGACGCGTAGTCGCCCGACCGGTGGACGGCGACGGCGACGCGGAGGACGCAGTCGAGCGCCGCCTCGACGACGGACGCCTCCGCCCGCCAGCCCGCCACCCTCCGCAGCAACGCGACAACGTGCGGGGACAGCTGGAGCACCACAGGATCGAGCGGACCGCGTTCGGGCACCTCCGGCAGGACCGCCAGGAGCAGCCGGACCGCCGTCTCCGCGAGGCCCTGCCGTTGGTCGGCCGGAACGGCCCGGGCGACGCTGTCGAGGATGATGCCGTGTGTCCGCAGGCCCCGCACCTCTCCCGTCACCACTTCGGTGAGGGAGTGGTCGAGCAGCCCTCGGAGGGCCGATTCGACGCGGGACGGGCTCAGGAGCGGGGCGATCGGGGCGCCCGCCAGGGTCTTGAGGGGCAGCGGGTCACCGGCCCAGCAGGCGAGCAGCCGCATCAGGGACGTCGCCTCGGGCAGGCCCTGGGCGCTGAGCGCGTCGAGGGAGAGCTGCCAGGTGCGGCTGACCAGGTGGCGGGAGTCCGAGCTGTCGTCGGCACCCTGGTCCAGCAGTTCGATGGCGTGGAGGTCCGGGTCGTCCTCGAGTCTGCTGCGGTAGTCGGTGAGCGTCCACGGGTCGATGACCTGGTGGGCGAGGAAGCCGCCGGCGAGGGTGAGCGCCAGGGGGAGGTGCCCGAGGCGGTCGGCGACCTCCGCTGCCTCCTCGGCGTCACCTGCGTCCGGCGCGAGGTCCTGGAGGACCCGGGCGGCGTCCTCACGGGGAAGGACGCCGAACTGCAGCAGCTCGGCGCCCGGCCACCACCGGGCGGCGGACCTGCGGGTGGTCACGAGGACCGTGCCCGCGGGGCTGGTGCGCAGCCAGCCGCCGTCACGCACGATCGCGGGCGTGTCGGCGTTGTCGAGGACGAGCAGCCATGGCTGGTCGGAGCGGTCGAGGTACTGCCACACCAGGTCGGCGGCGGGGCGCAGTCCCGCACGCGCCCCGGTGAGTTCCGCGTCGGAGGCGCCGCGGTCGGCGGCGACGGCGAGCATTCCGGCTCTCAGGGACGCCGGGTCGGAGGCGTTGACCCACAGCCCGACGCGGCCGGCCTGCTCGGTGGCGTGACGGAACAGGGTGTACGCGACAGCGGTCTTTCCCGAGCCGCCCAGCCCGTGCAGGACGTAGACGCGGTTGCCGACGCCCGGTTCGACGGCGGCCCGCAGCCGGTCCATCTCCCCGACGCGGTCACGGAGCACCACGGGAGGACGGCCCACGGCCGGGTGGCGCACCGAATCGGGTCCCGACCACTCGGCGCCGTGGTGATGGTGCTCGATGATGTGCTGATCGCCCGAGGCCTGGTAGACGCGCCCCTGCCCGAGGGCCCGTGCCTCGTTGCCGCCGTTCGTCATCGGCCGAACCTCTGGTCGCGTCCGGCCTGGTAGACGCGAGCCTGTCCGGAGGCGGTGGCGTGCTGCGTCACCGTCGGCACGGCCGGTGCGGGCGCTCGGAGCTCGGCGAGCAGCGCCCGCAGCGGTTCGGCCTCTTCCGGGTGGGCCACCAGGAAACGCCGGAGGCGGCCCTGCCACTCCGCGCTCAGCTCAGCGGGGGACTCGGGGTCGCCGTCGGCCTCCGCCGCCAGCAGGTCCCTTCGCGTCAGGTCGAGTTCGGCGTCGATCACCTCCGCCCGCTCGGGATCGGCGCGGCGCCACAGCGCGGCAATGCCGTCCCTGACCCGCTCCCAGGCGTCGGTCGCCATCAAGGTGACCAGAGCCGTGCCTGCTGTCCCCGCTATCGCGGCCAACTCCGGATCCATCGAACCGCCCCCTCCGGTCTGTCATTGTCCGTCGCCGAAGGGTAACGAAGAGGGGAGCATGCCGTCGCAGGAGAAACGTCGCAGGGCGGACGTCGCAGGAGACACACAGGGCGTCACAGCCGGGCGGGTCGGTGCTCGGCGCGCGGACGCGGTCCTCGATGTGACGTCCGCGCCAAAGTGACGCCGCCGACTCGTTCGAAGCACGTTCGATGGCGCAGACTGGTACCTCGTGACCACCCAGTTCTCCTCGCCGACACGTGTCGTTCTCCTCTGCGGCCCCTCCGGGTCCGGGAAGTCGTTGCTCGCCGCCGCCACCGGGCTGCCGGTGCTGCGGCTCGACGACTTCTACAAGGAGCACAGCGACCCCTCGCTGCCTCTGCTGGCCGGGAGCGAGGACATCGACTGGGACCACCCGCTGTCCTGGGACACGGAGGCGGCGGTGGCCGCGATCGCGTCGCTGTGCCGGACGGGGCGGACCGAGGTGCCGGTGTACGACATCTCGCTCAGCGCCCGCACCGGGCGGACGGAGCTGGACATCGCCGGCGCGCCGGTGTTCGTCGCGGAGGGGATCTTCGCCGCGGAGATCGTCTCCCGCTGCCGCGAGCTGGGGCTGCTGGGCGACGCCCTGTGCCTGACCCGGGGGTCGGTGACCACGTTCCGGCGGCGGTTCCTGCGGGACCTGCGCGAGGGGCGCAAGTCGGTGCCGTTCCTGCTGCGGCGGGGCTGGCGGCTGATGCGGTCGGAACGGACCATCGTGGCGCGGCAGACGTCGCTGGGGGCGTACCCCTGCGACCGGCCGGAGGCCGAAGCGCGGGTCGCGGCCGTGGTCAACGCGGCGACGGCGCGGGCCGGCGGGAGCCGGGCGACCGCCGGCTGAGCCGAGGCGGCCCCGCGGGCGAACGCGGACCCGCACCGGGCGCGACGGCACGCCCCCTGTTCCCAGCGCACCGCACGAAAGAGGGCGGGACCGGAAAGCCCCCGCTTCCGGTCCCGCCCTCTCCCCCGTGCCCCCCGCTTTCCCCCGTGCTCCCCCGCGGAGACCCTCGTCTCCCCCGTGGGGTCCCCTTAGGCTCCCCCGGTCCGGCCGGCTCCCCCCGGAACCGCCCGGACCCGTTCCCCCGTGTTTCCCCCGTCCCCCCAAGGGCTCCGATCCCCCGTGAGCCCTCCTGACCTTCAGGCGACCAGTTCGCCGAAGGCTTCCTCCTCGTCACGGCCGAGTGCCAGGACCTGGTCCTCCCGCAGCCGCCGCAGCGACCGCCAGATGCTGGACTTGACCGTGCCGACGCTGATGTCGAGGATGTCCGCGATCTCCGGATCGGTGCGGCCCTCGTAGTACCGCAGGACCAGCATGGTCCGCTGCGGCTCGGGGAGCCGGGAGAGCGCCTGCCACAGGACGGTGCGCAGCTCGGTGCCGCGCATGGAGTCCAGGTCGCCGGCCGTCTCCGGCAGCTCCTCGGTCGGGTATTCGTTGAGCTTGCGGCGGCGCCAGGCACTGATGTGCAGGTTGGTCATGGTGCGCCGCAGGTAACCGCCCACCGCCGCCTTGTCGCTGATCCGGTCCCACGCCCGGTAGGTGGAGAACAGCGCGCTCTGCAGCAGGTCCTCCGCCTCGAAGCGGTCGCCGGTCAGGTGGTACGCGGTGGCGTACAGCGAGGCCCGCCGTTCCCGCACGTAGGCGGTGAACTCGGCCTCCGACAGCCCGCCCCCGGTGGCGCGCGGGCCGCCCTGGTCCCCCCGGACCGGATCGGCGGCCGTACGCTGCGCCGGCACGGAAGGCGTCACGGAGGACGTCACGGAAGGCGTCACGGGCACGTTCGCCGCGGGGCCCGGCGCCGGCTGCGCCGGAACGCCGTGCCGGCCGCCGGTTCCCCGCACGCAGCCCCGCGCCCCCACGACGCCGGACCGCTCCCCCCGGATCACCACGTCGTGCAGACGCGTGGCCACTGCACCAGTGCCATTGCTGAGCAGAGTGCTCATCCCGCGCCTCCCCGTCATGTGCCTGTCCGTGAGAAAGATGTTGCCGAGGACACTTCATGACGGTGTCCGCCGACTGTCACAGACCTGTCACAGGCTCCCCGCACGGTGACCGCCGTCCGGGGCGTCCCGGCCGTGAGCTGGGGCGAACAGGTGTTCCGGCAACCGGAATTCCCTCCGTGAGGGCCATGGGCCAGAATGAGCCCGTGCCTTCCCTGTTGCTGATCGAGGACGACGACGCCATCCGTACGGCCCTGGAGCTCTCCCTGACCCGCCAGGGGCACCGCGTGGCGACCGCTGCGAGCGGTGAGGACGGTCTCCAGTTGCTGCGCGAGCAGCGGCCGGATCTGATCGTGCTCGACGTCATGCTTCCCGGAATCGACGGTTTCGAGGTCTGCCGGCGCATCCGCCGGACCGACCAGCTGCCGATCATCCTGCTGACCGCGCGCAGCGACGACATCGACGTGGTGGTCGGGCTGGAGTCCGGCGCCGACGACTACGTGGTCAAGCCGGTGCAGGGCAGGGTCCTGGACGCCCGGATCCGCGCGGTGCTGCGCCGCGGGGAGCGCGAGTCGAGCGACTCGGCGGCGTTCGGCTCGCTGGTCATCGACCGCTCCGCGATGACGGTGACCAAGAACGGGGAGGAGCTGCAGCTCACCCCGACCGAGCTGCGGCTGCTGCTGGAGCTCAGCCGCCGCCCCGGGCAGGCGCTGTCCCGCCAGCAGTTGCTGCGGCTGGTGTGGGAGCACGACTACCTGGGCGACTCGCGCCTGGTGGACGCCTGTGTGCAGCGGCTGCGCGCCAAGGTGGAGGACGTGCCGTCCTCCCCGACGCTGATCCGCACGGTGCGGGGCGTCGGTTACCGCCTGGACCAGCCGCAGTGACCGAGCCGCACTCCCCGGACACGTCCCCGGGCCCGGAGCCGTCCGCCGCGCGGGGCGGCGACGCCCCTCCCCCGAGAACCCGCTCGATGCGCTTCACCAGCCTGCGGCTGCGGCTGGTGCTGGTCTTCGGCCTGGTCGCGCTGACCGCGGCGGTGACGGCGTCCGGCATCGCGTACTGGCTCAACCGTGAGGCCGTGCTGACCCGCGCCCAGGACGCGGTGCTGCACGACTTCAAGGACGAACTGGAGGACCGCGCCGGCGTGCTGCCGGCGGACGCGAGCCGGGAGGAACTGCGCCAGGCGGCCGAGCAGATGTCCCGGAGCAGCCAGAACTTCAGCGTGCTGCTGATGTCCACCTCGCCCGACGGGCAGCCGATCACCGCCCCTTCGGCGGAGCTGGACCAGTTCACCCTGGCGGACGTGCCGCTCTCGCTGCGCGAGGCGGTGAACCGCGAGCAGAAGCTGACCGCCGCCAACCCTTCGCCGTACCACGTGTACTGGCAGCGGACGGTGGACGAGAACGACACCCCCTGCCTGGTGGCCGGGGCGCGGATCGCCGACGGCCCGACCGGCTACATGCTGAAGTCCCTCGAGCCGGAGGCGAAGGACCTCAACTCGCTGGCCTGGTCCCTGGGCATCGCCACCGCGCTGGCGCTGGTCGGCTCCGCGCTGCTGGCGCAGGCGGCCGCCACCACCGTGCTGCGGCCGGTGCACCGGCTGGGCATCGCCGCCCGCCGGCTGGGCGAGGGCAAGCTGGACACCCGCCTCCAGGTCTCCGGCACCGACGAACTCGCCGAACTGTCACGGACGTTCAACCGCACCGCCGCCGCGTTGGAGCACCGGGTGGCGGAGATGACCGCCCGCGACGAGGCGTCCCGCCGCTTCGTCGCCGACATGTCGCACGAGCTGCGCACCCCGCTGACCGCGATCACCGCGGTGACGGAGGTGCTGGAGGAGGAGCTCGACGCGGAGACCGGCGGCATCGACCCGATGATCGAGCCGGCCGTGCGGCTGGTGGTCAGCGAGACCCGGCGCCTGGGCGACCTGGTGGAGAACCTGATGGAGGTCACCCGCTTCGACGCGGGCACCGCCCGCCTGGTCCTCGACGACGTCGACATCGCCGACCAGATCACCGCCTGCGTCGACGCCCGGGCCTGGCTGGACGCGGTGGAGCTCGACGCGGAGCGCGGCGTCATGGCGCGGCTGGACCCGCGGCGGCTGGACGTCGTGCTCGCCAACCTGATCGGCAACGCGCTCAAGCACGGCGGCTCCCCGGTGCGGGTGTCGGTGCGGGTGGAGGACGCCCCTGCGGCGCCCCTCGCCCAGCTCGCGCCGCTCACCCCTCACGTCGGGCACTCCGCGCACGACGTGGGCGAGCGGGCCGAGCAGGTCGCGGACGCGGACGCCGGCGCCGAGGGCGCGGAGGACTCCTCGGAGGCGGCGGGCAAGGTGCTGGTGATCGAGGTCCGCGACCACGGTCCGGGCATCCCCGAGGAGGTGCTGCCGCACGTCTTCGACCGGTTCTACAAGGCGAGCGCCTCCCGCCCGCGTTCCGAGGGCTCGGGTCTGGGGCTCTCCATCGCGCTGGAGAACGCGCACATCCACGGCGGTGAGATCGCCGCCGCCAACTCCCCCGAGGGCGGCGCGGTGTTCACCCTGCGCCTGCCGTTGGACGCGTCCGCGGCGGCGGAGCAGGCCGCGGTGGAGCAGCAGGCGGCCGCCCGGCAGAGGCAGAGGAGCGGTCGGTGAGGCGAAGGGCGGCGAGGGCTCTGCTGCTGGGCGTGATACCGGCGGCGTTGATCGCCGGGTGCGGGATCCGGGCGACGGAGGTCCCGGTGGACTCCGGCCCGGCCCCGTCGCGCAAGCCGTGCCCCGTCTCGGATCCCTCACCGGTGCCGTCGAACGACGCCCGGGTGCCGGTGCGGGTGTACCTGCTGTGCGCGGGCCAGCTGACGTTGGTGGAGCGCACGGTGGGGCTGCCGGGGAACACCGAGGGGGCCTCGCGGCGGACGCTGGTGGCGCAGGGCCTGCTCGACGAGCTGGCCCGGCCTCCCCTGCCGGGGGAAGCGGCGGACGGCTACCGGACGCTCGTCCCGTTCGGCACCGGTGTGCAGGGCCACCGGCGCGGCGACCCGGCGGAGGCCTTCCGTCTGAACGTGCGGCCGGACCGGCTGCGCGACGGGGCGCTGGCCCAGATCGTCTGCACCTTCGCCGAGTCGGCCGCCACCCAGGGAGCGGGCTCGGTCATCCTCGGCGGCCCGAAGGGCGACCTGACCCGCTACGAGTGCCCGCCGGACGTACGGAACCATCCGACCGCCACTCCGGTCCCCTCCGCCACCGCCGCCCCGGCGCAGTGACGGCCGCGGCCACACGTGCGGCCGGGCAACGGCACGGGTGCGGCGGTCCCGGAACCGCGGGGCACGGGGCGGCGTCTAGAGGCACGTGCAGCGTCAACGCTCGGGCGACGGCAACGTCGCCACCGGATTTCGCACGGCAGGTGTCCTCCTCCTCGCCGCACACCTCGCCGTCGTCGGATGGCTGACGCTCAGGCCGCTGGACGTCCCCTGGATCACCCCGGCGAACGTCCGGCCGATGGCGGGGATACGCGCGGACCTGGCCCTCGGCTGGTGGCCGGCCACCCGGCGCATCGTCGAGGACCTGGCGCTGCTGGCGCCGCTGGGGGTGCTGCTGCCGCTGGCCGACGGCCGGCTGCGGGCGGCGACGCTCCTCTCGCTGGCCCGCACGGTCGCGGCCGGGGTGCTCATCTCGCTGGGCATCGAACTGCTGCAGACCGGCGTCCCCGGTCAGGTGGTCGACGTCGACTCGCTGATCCTGAACACCGCCGGCGTCACGGTGACGCACCTGGCCGTGGTCCCGGCCGGCCGGGCCGCCCTGCGGCGACGGCTCGGCCGCCGTGCGCGGCCGGCCCCGGAGGGTGTCGACCAGGAGGCGGCTCAGGGTCTGCCCCCGAGGTTTCCCAGGGTCCCGATCGCCCCGTAGAGCGATGCCTTGCCCCTTTTGCCGACGTAGCGTGGATGGCGTAGGGGGCGGCCGCGGGGGTCGCCTCCCGGCAGAGACGACACTCTGATGACGCTCTACGGAGGAGCAGCCATGAGCAGCCTCGTTCGCCCCACCCACGGCCGCATGATCGCCGGAGTCTGCGCCGCGCTGGCCAAGCGCTTCGGCGTCTCCGCGACCACCATGCGGGTGATCTTCCTGGTCTCCTGCCTGCTGCCGGGGCCGCAGTTCCTGCTGTACGTCGCGCTGTGGATCCTGCTGCCGGACGAGAGGCGGGCGGCGCGCCGCTCCACCGTCGTCTGACACCGCGGCACGGAGCGGCACGGAACGGCAGGGGGAGCGCGCGGGCAGACCGGAAGGGGCGCGACCGGGAGACCGGTCGCGCCCCTTCGGGCATGCGGGGGCGGCGGGGTCAGCCGAGGGGCAGGCCGTTGAGGTTGCTGCCGGAGCCCATGTTCATCTCGCCGAGGCCGAGGCCGCCGAGCAGCGGCGTCACCTTGCCGAGCGGGGAGGCCGCCTCCTCGCCCCCGTTGGCGCGGGCGCCGGCGTCGCGGTCCTGGGCCGCGCCGGACACCTTCTCCGCGCTGCCCATGGCGGCGTCCATCCCCATGCCGCCGAGCTCGTCGCCGATGCCGCCGAGCTGGTCGCCGGCGCCCTGCAGGCCCTGGACCAGGGGGCCCTGGAGGGCGTCCCCGATGCCGTCCGCGGGCACCGCGCCGGTCATGCCGCTCAGCGCGGGGCCGGCGTCCGGGAGGGCCGGGGCAGCCGTGGCGGCACCCGCGCCGACCGCCGCGAAGGCGGCGCCGAGGGCGGCGACACCGAGGGTCTTGGCAGCAGACTGCTTCATAGTGAATGCGTCCTTGGATTGCGATGACGGGGGACCGAGCGGTCCACGACCGTAAACACCGACCGGCACGGTCCGCAAACACCGAAATGCGCCGGTTCCACCACAGGAGGGCCGGGCGGATGATCCGCCCGGCCCTCCTGATCTCGACGTCACCGCAGCTCAGACGCGTATCAGCGGAACAGCCACTCCGCCTTCAGCGTGGCGTAGCCCGGCTTGATCACGTCATCGATCATCGCCACCCTTTCATCGAAAGGAATGAATGCTGATTTCATCGCATTGACGGTGAACCACTGCAGGTCGTCGAGTGCATAATCGAAAGTCTCGACAAGGTGCTCGAATTCACGGCTCATGGTGGTACCGGACATCAGGCGGTTGTCGGTGTTGACGGTGACCCGGAAGTGCAGCCGCCTCAGCAGGCCGATCGGATGGTTCGCGTAGGAGTCCACCGCACCGGTCTGCAGGTTGGAGGTCGGGCAGAGCTCCAGCGGGATCCGCTTGTCGCGGACGTAGGCGGCGAGCCGGCCGAGCTCCACCGAGCCGTCCTCGGCGACCTGGATGTCGTCGATGATCCGCACGCCGTGACCGAGCCGGTCGGCGCCGCACCACTGCAGGGCCTGCCAGATCGACGGCAGCCCGAAGGCCTCGCCGGCGTGGATGGTGAAGTGGTTGTTCTCCCGCTTCAGGAACTCGAAGGCGTCCAGGTGGCGGGTGGGCGGGTACCCGGCCTCGGCGCCCGCGATGTCGAAGCCGACCACGCCGGAGTCCCGGTACCGGTTGGCGAGTTCGGCGATCTCCAGCGAACGGGCGGCGTGCCGCATGGCGGTGAGCAGGGCGCCGACGCGGATGCGGTGGCCGTTCTCCCGCGCGCGCCGCTCCCCTTCCCGGAACCCGGCGTTGACGGCCTCGACGACCTGCTCCAGCGTCAGCCCGCCCTCCAGGTGCTGTTCGGGTGCGTATCGCACCTCGGCGTAGACCACGCCGTCGGCGGCGAGGTCCTCGGCGCACTCGGCGGCCACCCGGCGCAGGGCGTTCTCGGTCTGCATCACGCCGACGGTGTGGGCGAAGGTCTCCAGGTACCGCTCCAGGGAACCGGAGTCGGCGGCCTCGCGGAACCAGGAGCCGAGCTTGTCGGTGTCGTCGTACGGCAGCGACCCGTAGCCGTTCTCACGGGCGAGTTCGACGACCGTGCCGGGGCGCAGGCCGCCGTCGAGGTGGTCGTGCAGCACGACCTTCGGGGCCCGGCGGATCTGCTCCGCGGTCGGGGCGTGGATGGTCTGGCTCTTCATCGCTGAACCATAACGCGCAATTCCCTACGCGCGTAGATCCCGCGCGAAAGGGTGGCGTGGGCGCGGTGTTCTGCCAGTGTGGGCGCATGGCACACCAAGGCACCCGCAGCCCGGACCGACCGGACCGCCCGGACCGCCCGGACGGACCGGACCGGCTCGGCAAGCCGTTCGCCGCGCGGCCCCTGCGGCGGCCGGACGGTTCCCGCACGGTCGCCGGGGTGGTGCTGCTGCTGCCCCGCGGCAAGGAGGAGTCCGACCGCGCGCCGTCCCCCGCGGCCGGGTACCTCTCGATGCGCTCCCTGGGGAGGCGGCTCGCCCGCGCCGGGGAGCGGCACGGGCTGGCGGTGCACCTGGTGCGCTACCGGCTGGGCGGCTGGAACGGCGAGGACGCGACGCTCGCCGAGGACGCGGGGCTCGCCGCCGACGAGGCGGTGCGGCGGTACGGCGACGTGCCGGTGTGCCTGGTCGGGGTGGACATGGGCGGCCGGGCGGCGCTGCGGGCCGCCGGGCACCCGGCCGTCAGGTCGGTGGTCGCGCTGGCCCCCTGGCTGCCGCCGGACGGCGGGCACGGGGCGGCGGCCGGGCCCGAGCCGGTCAAGCAGCTGGCGTCCCGTCAGGTGCTGGTCGTGCACGGCACGGACGACGCGCGCTGTGCGCCGGAGCGGTCGTTCCGGCTGGCCGAGCGGATCAAGAAGACGAACCGGGAGGTGTGCCGGTTCGAGGTGCACACCGACGGGCACGCGCTGCGGGCCTACCGGTGGGAGGTCCACACGCTCACCGCCGACTTCGCGCTCGGCACGCTCTTCGGGTCGCCCCTCCCGCGGGCCGTCCGGGACGCCCTCGCGGCGCCCCCGCCCCTGGGCCTGCGCATGCCCCTCGCCTCCGGCTTCGGCCGCCTGCGCGAGGGGTGACCACCGGGGCTCAGGTGGGCAGCAGGTGGCCGCGGCGGGAGAGCAGGAACTTCTTGAAGGCGGCCACCGGCGGGGTGTCGGGGTGGCCGTCGAGCCAGGCGACGCCGATCTCGCGGACCGCCCGCGGCGCGGTGACGGCGAGCTCCGCGACCCCGGGCCGCGGAAAGGCCGGCGGCGGCAGCAGCGCGACGCCCAGCCCGGCCGCGACCAGCCCGCGCAGCGTCTCGGCCTCCTCGCCCTCGAAGGCGACGCGCGGCCGGAACCCGGCCTGCGCGCACAGGTCGTCGGTGATGCGCCGCAGCCCGTAGCCGGTCTCCAGCGTCACGAAGGTCTCCTCCGCCGCCTCCGACAGCCGGATCCGCCGCCGGGAGGCCAGCCGGTGGTCGGCGGGCACCACCAGCCGCAGCTTCTGCTCGTCGAGGCGGCGGGCCACCAGGTCGGGGGCGTCCGGCACCGGCGAGGTCAGGCACAGGTCGAGCTCCCCGCGGCGCAGGCCCTCCAGCATCGCCTCGCCGTAGTTCTGCACGAGGCTGAACCGGATCCCCGGGTGATCGGCGCGGAAGGCGTGGATCAGCCCGGGCACCGTCTCCGCGCCCATGGTGTGCAGGAACCCGAAGGCGACCTTGCCGACCGCCGCGTCGGCGTCCGCGCGGACCTCCTCGGCGGCCCGCTCCAGGTCGGCCAGCGCCCGCTCCACGGAGGCCAGGAAGGTGCGTCCCGCAGGTGTGAGGGCCACCGTGCGGCCGCGCCGGGCGAAGAGGTCGACCCCGAGGTCCTCCTCCAGCCGGGCGACGGCCCGGGAGAGCGTCGACTGCGGCACCCGCATCTCCTGCGCGGCCCGCGTGACGTGCTCGTTGCGGGCCACGCCCGCGAAGTACGCGAGGCGCGGTACGAGGTTCGTGACGATGTCTTCCACGTCACCGGTCCGTGACAGCCACTCCTGTGAGCTCTGCTGATGCACCACGGGAACGATTATGGCCAGTCCGTGCATTGGACGGATGAGCGGGGCGGTTCGTACGGTCGAACCATGCCTGCTGCCAGTACCGGGGCGTCCACCCGCGTGGGCGCCGCGACCCCCGTCCCCGCTCCGCCCGCCGCCACCGCCTCCCCGGACACCCGGGTCGACGTCGGCACCCCCGCCTACCGCCGGATGAGCCTGGCGCTCTTCCTCGCCGGGGTCGCGACCTTCGCCCTCCTCTACTCCACGCAGGCACTCCTCCCCCTGATCTCCGCCGACTACGGCTCCACCGTCAGCGACGTGTCCTGGACGGTGGCCGCCGCGACCGGCGGCCTCGCGCTGTTCGTCATCCCGATGAGCGCGCTCTCCGAACGGTTCGGGCGCCGCGCCACGATGACCGGAGCGGTCGCCGTGGCGGTCGGCGTCGGACTGCTGGTGCCCTTCGCGCCCTCGCTCGGGGTGCTGGTGGCGCTGCGCGCGGTGCAGGGCGCGGCCCTGGCGGGGCTGCCCGCCTCGGCGACCGCGTACCTGGCGGAGGAGGTGCGGCCGCGGGCACTGATCACCGCGGTCGGGCTGTACGTGGCCGGCAACAGCGTCGGCGGCATGAGCGGCCGGGTGCTGAGCGGCTGGGTCGCGCAGGAGTGGGGCTGGCGGGTGGCCCTGGCGGTGCTGGGCGTGCTGGCGGTGGCCTGCGCGGTGGCGTTCCGCCTGCTGCTGCCGGAGCCGAAGCACTTCACCCGCGGCTCGCTGCGGCCCGGCGTGGTCGCCCGCACGGTGCGCGACCACCTGGCGAACCCGCTGCTGCGGCGGCTGTACGCGATCGGCGCGCTGTTCATGACGGTGTTCGGCGGCGTGTACACGGTGATCGGCTACCGGCTGACCGAGGAGCCGTTCTCCCTGCCGCAGGGCGTGGTCGGCTCCGTCTTCCTGGTCTACCTGGTCGGGACGGTGTCCGCGTCCGCCTCCGGGCGGCTGGTCGCCCGGTTCGGCCGCCGGGGCACGCTGTACCTGTCCGGCGCGCTGACGGCGGGGGGCCTGCTGGTCTCGCTCGCCGACCGGCTGCCCCTGATCCTGCTGGGCCTGGTGCTGGTGACCGGCGGGTTCTTCGCCGGCCACTCGGCGGCCTCCTCCGCGGTCAGCCAGGCCGCGCAGCACGGCCGCGCCCAGGCGGCGGCGCTGTACCAGTCCGCGTACTACATCGGCTCCAGCGTGGGCTCGACCCTGGGCGCGGTGGCCTTCCACGCGGCGGGCTGGGGCGGCACGGTGGCCGTGGGGCTGCTGGCCGTGGCCGGTGTCGCGGCGATCACCCTGCTGGGCACCCTGGCGGCCCGCCGGCCGGCCCCGGCGGCCTGACGCCGCCTCGCCCCCGCACGGGCGCCCCACCTGCGACTTCCCCGGTCCCGCAGGACGTTGTCGGTGGGCTGCGGTAGCTTCCGAAGTGCTGCACGCGACAGGCGTACCGAGGGGCGGGTTGCCATGACCGACGTATCCACAGCGACCGGGGCGGCCGCGTCAGAGGCGGCCATGGAGAGCTACCGCAGGGAGCTCACCGGCTACTGCTACCGCATGCTCGGCTCGTCCTTCGAGGCCGAGGACGCGGTGCAGGACACGATGATCCGCGCCTGGCGCAGCCGGGAGAAGTTCGAGGGGCGCTCCAGCCTCCGCTCCTGGCTCTACCGGATCGCCACCAACGTCTGCCTGGACATGCTGTCGGCCGGCAACAAGCGGGCCAGGCCGGTCGACCTGTCCGCCGCCACGCCGCTGGCGCAGGCCGCGCTGACCCCGCGCCCCGACCACACCTGGCTGGAGCCGGCCCCGGACTCCCGGGTGCTGCCGGACCTCACCGACCCCGCCGAGCAGGCCGTCGCCAAGGAGTCGGTGCGGCTCGCCTTCATGGCGGCGCTGCAGGACCTGCCGCCCAAGCAGCGCGTGGTGCTGATCCTGCGCGAGGTGCTGGCCTGGCGGGCGAGCGAGGTCGCCGAGCTGCTGGACACCTCGGTGGCGTCGGTCAACAGCGCCCTGCAGCGGGCCCGGGCCACCCTCGCCGAGCGCGGCGGGGAACGGCAGGGCGAGGTGTCCGACCCGCTGGACGAGGAGCAGCAGAAGCTCCTGGAGCGCTACGTCGCCGCCTTCGAGGGCTACGACATGGCCGCGCTGACGGCGCTGCTCCACGAGGACGCCATCATGACCATGCCGCCGTTCGACCTGTGGCTGCTGGGTCCCTCGGACATGACCGGATTCATGACCACGGCCGGCGCGGGCTGCGCGGGCTCGAAGCTGCTCCCGGTGGAGGTCAACGGCCTGCCGGGGTACGCCCACTACAAGCCCGACCCGGAGCGCGGCGGGTACACCCCGTGGGCGGTGCAGGTGCTGGAGGTGTCAGAGGGGCGGATCGCCGCGATGCACTGTTTCCTCGACACGCAGCGCTTCTTCCCGCTGTTCGGTCTCGCCGGGCGCCTCGACGCCGACGGTCAGCCCGACGAGGCCGAGCAGGGCGAGTAGCGCCGGGTCGGGGCCGCGCAGCAGCACGCGGCCCCCGGCCCGCCGGGCGGTGAGCATCAGGCGGGCGATCAGGTCGACGGTGCCGAGCGAGGGGCGCCGCACCCCGCGGACGTCGCAGGCCACCACGGCCGCGCCCGCGGCCAGTCCCTCCCGCGCGGCGTCGCACAGCCGCGCGGCCCCGTCCCTTCCGACAGGCCCGTCCGGCACGAGCACCACCACTTCCGGGTCCCTCATGTCCGGGTAGACCGGAGGCGGGCGCCGGACTCATCGGCGCGGGGCGCCCCGCTCCCGGGGGAACCGTTGCTCCGTCTGCGTCCCGGCCGGTGGGGCCGTGGCCCGCGGGGTGTGAGGGTGGGGGCGACGGAGGGAGACGATGTCGTGACGGACGTTCCCGACCAGCCGGCGGCCCAGGGTTTGGACGAGCGGTTGCTGGAGACGATGCTCGCGGACGTCCACGCGATCATCCCCTACCAGCTGCCCGGGCTGGTGGAGCGCTGCGCCCGGGCGATGGGCCTGAGCGGAGCGGCCGTCTACCTGGTCGACCTGCAGCAGCGCGTCCTGGTGCCGCTCGACGAGCAGGACGCCCCGCTGCCGGTGGACGACAGCAAGGCCGGCTGGGCCTACCGCACGGTCTCGCTGCGGCTCGAGGACGACAACGGCGACCTGATGGTCTGGGTGCCCCTGGTCGACGGGGCCGAACGGCTCGGCGTGCTGGGGGTGCGGGCGTCGACGATGGACGCGGTGCGGCTGCGCCGGTGCCGCCTGCTGGCCCACACGCTGTCCATGGTGGTCACCACCAAGCGGACCTACAGCGACTGGTTCGTGGCCCGTACCCGCACCCGCACCATGCACGCGCACACCGAGATGCTGCGCGCCTTCCTGCCGCCCCGCAGCATCGGCACCACCTCGGTGATCTCCACCGGGGTGCTGGAGCCGGCCTACGACCTGGGCGGGGACGCCTTCGACCACTCGCTGACCCGCAACATCCTGCACGCGGGCATCTTCGACTCCATGGGCCACGACCTGGCGTCCGGCCTGACCACGGCGGTGGCGCTGGCGTGCTGCCGCAACGCCCGCCGTTCCCCGCGGACCTGCCCGAGATGGTGGAATCCGTCGACCAGGCCCTCGCCCGGTGGCTCCCCGACCAGTTCTGCACCGGCGTCGTGTGCCAGCTGGACGCCGAGACCGGGGTGCTGCGCTGGGTCAACTGCGGTCACCCCGCCCCCCTGCTGATCCGCGGCCAGCGCGTGCTCCCCAGGGCGCTGGGCTGCCCGCCGGAGCCGCCCATGGGCCTGCACGGGCTGCTCGGCCCCGCCACCACCCGCACGGTGAACGAAACGGTCCTGCGGCCCGGCGACCGGGTGCTGCTGTACACCGACGGCGTCGTCGAGGCCCGCCGGGGCGGCGACGAGTTCGGGCTCGAGCGGTTCGCCGACTTCATCATCCGGTCCGCGGCCGGCGGTCAGCAGCCCGCGGAGACCCTGCGGCTGCTCATCCACGACATCCTCGACCACCACAGCAACAGGCTGACCGACGACGCCACCATCCTGATGGTGGAGTGGCGGCCCCGGCCCGCCTCGTCGGGTTGAGGCGGGCGGGGCCGCACCGGCGGCCTCGTCAGCCGATGCGCTCCAGGACCACCGGCGGGGCGGTGAAGTCCGTGCCCGCGGCGGCGACGTCGTACGCGTCCCGCAGGGACTCCAGGGCGTACGGGAAGCGCTCCGGGGTGTCGGTGTGCAGCGTCATCAGCGGGGCGCCCGCGGTGACGGTGTCGCCCGGCTTCGCGTGCAGCTCGACGCCGGCGGCGGCCTGCACCGGGTCCTCCTTGCGGGCGCGGCCCGCGCCCAGGCGCCAGGCGGCGATGCCGACGGCGTAGGCGTCCAGGCGGGTCAGCACACCGGAGGACGGGGCGGTGACGACGTGCTGCTCGCGGGAGGTGGGCAGCGCGGCGTCCGGGTCGCCGCCCTGGGCGCGGATCATGCGGCGCCAGGCGTCCATCGCGGAGCCGTCGGCGAGCGCCTTGGCCGGGTCGGCGTCGGGGAGTCCGGCCGCGGCGAGCATCTCGCGGGCCAGGGCGAGGGTCAGCTCTACGACGTCGGAGGGACCGCCGCCGGCCAGCACCTCGACGGACTCGCGGACCTCGAGCGCGTTGCCGGCGGTGAGGCCGAGCGGGGTGGACATGTCGGTGAGCAGCGCGACCGTGTTCACGCCGTGGTCGCGGCCCAGGCCGACCATGGTGGTGGCCAGCTCACGGGCGTCGTCCAGGGTCTTCATGAACGCGCCGGAGCCGACCTTGACGTCCAGGACCAGGGCGCCGGTTCCCTCGGCGATCTTCTTGGACATGATCGAGGAGGCGATCAGCGGGATGGCCTCCACGGTGCCGGTGACGTCGCGCAGCGCGTAGAGCTTGCGGTCGGCCGGGGCGAGGCCCTCGCCGGCGGCGCAGATCACGGCGCCGACGTCGTCGAGGACGGCGAGCATCTCCTCGTTGGACAGCGAGGCTCGCCAGCCGGGAATCGACTCCAGCTTGTCGAGGGTGCCGCCGGTGTGGCCGAGGCCGCGGCCGGAGAGCTGCGGGACGGCCGCGCCGCAGGCGGCGACCAGCGGCGCGAGCGGGAGGGTGATCTTGTCGCCGACACCGCCGGTGGAGTGCTTGTCGGCGGTGGGGCGGGAGAGGGAGGAGAAGTCCATCCGCTCGCCGGAGGCGATCATGGCGGCGGTCCAGCGGGCGATCTCGCGGCGGTTCATGCCGTTGAGGAGGATCGCCATGTTGAGGGCGGCCATCTGGTAGTCGGCGACCTCGCCGCGGGTGTAGGCGTCGACGACCCAGTCGATCTGCTCGTCGGTCAGCTCCGCGCGGTCGCGCTTGGCTCGGATGACGGTGATGGCGTCCATGGGACGGCCCCTTCTTCGCTTCGTTGCGGTGATCTTGCCGGCGGGCCGGCCGCCCGTCGCCGGGGCGCGGAGGGGATCCGCGCCCCCGGCGACGAGGGGGGTCAGGCCCCGGGGCCCTGGTGGAGGTGGCCCGGGCCGAAGGCCTGGGGGAGCATGGCGGACAGCGGCAGGACGCCCTCGGGGGTCTCCAGCAGGAGCTCGGCGCCGCCGAACTCGAAGAGGAGCTGCCGGCACCGTCCGCACGGGACGAGCACGGCGCCCTCGCCGTCGACGCACGTGAAGTGGGTCAGCCGCCCGCCTCCGGTGCGCTGCAGCTCCGACACCAGCCCGCACTCCGCGCACAGGCCGATGCCGTAGGAGGCGTTCTCCACGTTGCAGCCGGAGACCACCCGGCCGTCGTCCACGCGGGCGGCGACGCCGACCGGGTAGCCCGAGTACGGGGCGTAGGCGCGGGTCATCGCCTCGTGTGCCACCGCCCGCAGGGCGTCCCAGTCGAACGCGCCGCCCGCCGCGGCCGTCGTGCCCGTCATCCGCCCTGGCCCTTGCGGTACGGCAGGCCGTCCGCCTTCGGCATCCTCAGGTGCTGCGCGGACAGCGAGAGCACCAGGAGGGTGACGATGTACGGGCTGGCGGTCACCAGCTGGGACGGCACCTCGGAGGTGTTCGCGTACCAGAGGTAGGTCGCCGCGGCGACCACCGCGGTGATCAGGGCCGGCAGGTAGCGCCTGCGCCAGGCCAGGTAGAGCGCGCCGGCCAGCAGCAGGAGCGCCACCAGGAGCAGCAGCGCGTGCACGTTGCTGGTGCCGCCGCGCAGGTTGAGGCTGTCGGTGTAGCCGAACAGGCCCGCGCCGAGGGCCAGCCCGCCCGGCATCCAGTTGCCGAAGATCATCGCGGCCAGACCGATGTAACCGCGGCCGGCCGTCTGCCCGTCGAGGTAGACGTTGGACGCCACGATCGACAGGAAGGCGCCGCCCATGCCGGCGAAGCCGCCCGAGATGATCACGGCGATGTACTTGTACTTGTAGACGTTCACGCCCAGCGACTCGGCGGCCACCGGGTTCTCGCCGCACGAGCGCAGCCGCAGGCCGAAGGCGGTGCGCCACAGCACGAACCAGCTCAGCGGGACCAGCGCCACCGCGACCACGGTCAGCGGCGACAGGTTGGTGATGGCGCCGCCGAGCAGACCCGCCACGTCGGAGATCACGAACCAGTGCTTCTGGTTGAGCGTGACCAGCAGGTCGGACAGCCCCGGGACGTCGAAGGTTCCCAGCGACTCGATCGGCGGGGACTGCTTGGAGGAGCCCTGCGGCACGCCCTCGAAGGTGTACTTCGACAGGTACCGGGCCAGGCCCAGCGCCAGGATGTTCAGCGCCACACCGGAGACGATGTGGTTGACGTTGAAGGTGACGGTGGCGATGGCGTGCAGCACGCCGCCGATGCAGCCGCCGAGGATGCCGAAGGCCACACCGACCCACGGGCCCCACTGGTAGCCGGCCCAGGCGCCGAACCAGGTGCCGAGGATCATCATGCCCTCGAGGCCGATGTTGACCACGCCGGCCCGCTCGGCCCACAGGCCGCCGAGTCCGGCCAGGCCGATCGGCACGGCCAGGCGCAGCGCGGTGGACATCTGGCCGGTGGACGTGATGCCGTTCGCGCCGGTGATCAGGCGGACGACGGAGACCAGGACGAGGGCCCCGGCGATCAGCAGCAGCACCACGGGCAGCGACATCCGGCGGCGGCCGGGCTTCGCGGCCTGCGCGGGCCGGGACTTGGCGACGGTCGCGGTACTCATCGGGCCGCCACCTCCTTCTCGGTCTTGTCACCCTTGACGGACTTGCCGGCGGCGGACGCCGCGGCAGCGGCGAGCTCCTCGCCGACGCGCTTCTGCTGGCGGCGCAGACCCCAGACGCGGACGACCTCGTAGGAGATGACGACCGCGAACACGATCAGGCCCTGCATGATCGTGGCGATCTCCTTCTCGTAGTCGTAGAAGTCGAGCTCCTGGGACGCCTTGTCGAGGAAGGCCCACAGCAGCGCCGCGAACGCGATGCCGCCGGGGTGGTTGCGGCCCAGCAGGGCGATGCCGATCGCGGTGAAGCCGAGACCGGCCGGGAAGCTGAGGCCGTAGGTGTGCGCGTCGCCGAGCAGCAGCGGCAGGCCGGAGAGGCCGGCCACGCCGCCGGAGATCAGCATGGCGGTGAGCGTCATCCGCTTGGCGTCGACGCCGGAGGCCGCGGCGGCCTCCGGGGACGCGCCCGAGGCGCGCAGGTCGAAGCCGAAGCGGGTGCGGTTGAGGACCAGCCAGTACAGGACGCCCAGGAGCACGGCGAGGAAGATCAGGCCGTAGAGCTCGCCGGTGTCGGCGCCCAGGCTGATGCCCGGGATCCAGCCGGAGGGGTGCATCTCGCCGGTCGTCATGTTGTTGCCGGACTGCACGCCCCAGGTGTCCTTCTGGGTCAGGTACAGGATCAGCGCGGTGGCGATCGAGTTCAGCATGATCGTCGCGACGACCTCGCTGACGCCGCGGGTCACCTTCAGCAGGCCCGCGATGCCGGCCCAGAAGGCGCCGGTGCACACCGCGACCAGCAGCAGCAGGGGGACCTGCAGGGCCGCCGGCAGCGCCACGTGGGCGCCGACCACGGCGGTCACCATGGCGGCGAGGCGGTACTGGCCGTCGACGCCGATGTTGAACAGGTTCATCCGGAAGCCGAGGGCGACGGCCAGGGCGGCGATGTAGTACAGCGACGCCTGGTTGACGATCAGCACCTGGACGTCGGAGAAGCCGATCTGCTCGGCCATGATGACGTACGGCTCGATGGGGTTGCGGCCGGAGACCAGCAGCACCACCGAGGTCAGCAGGATCGCCGCGACCAGGGCCATGACCGGCCCCGCCACGGCCAGGAGCACCCGCTCCTTGTCGAACTTCTTCATCGTGCCTCGTCCTTGGGGGCGGCGGGGGCGGCGGGGGCGGCGGGGGCGGCGGATTCCGCGGGCTCCGTGTGTTCCAGGTGGCCCGAGGCCGCGCCGGTCATCGCGGAGCCCAGCTCCTCCGGGGTGACGGAGGCGGGGTCGGCGTCGGCGACCAGACGGCCGTTGTAGATCACGCGCAGGGTGTCGGACAGGCCGATCAGCTCGTCCAGGTCGGCGGAGATCAGCAGCACCGCCAGGCCCTCGCGGCGCGCCTCGCGGATGACGTCCCAGATCGCGGCCTGCGCGCCGACGTCCACACCGCGGGTGGGGTGGGCGGCGATCAGGAAGCGCGGGGCGTGGCTCATCTCGCGGCCGACGATCAGCTTCTGCTGGTTGCCGCCGGAGAGCGAGCCGGCGGTGACGTCGATGCCGGGGGTGCGCACGTCGTACTGCTCGACGATGCGCCGGGTGTCGGCCTGCGCGCCCTTGGGGTCCAGCCGGAAGCCGTTGGCGTTGGGCTTCTCGGTGACGTGGCCCAGGATGCGGTTCTCCCACAGCGGGGCGTCCAGCAGCAGGCCGTGGCGGTGGCGGTCCTCGGGGATGTAGCCGATGCCGGACTCGCGGCGGCGGCGGGTGGCCCAGGAGGTGATCTCCTCGCCGTCCAGGGTGATCGTGCCGGAGTCGGCGTGCGCGAGGCCGATCAGGGCCTCGATCAGCTCGGTCTGGCCGTTGCCCTCGACGCCGGCGATGCCGAGGACCTCGCCCGCGTGGATGGTGAAGCTGATGTCGTCCAGGACGGCGCGGCCGCCCTCGGCCTCCAGCCGGAGGCTGTCGACGGTCAGGACCGGGCGGTCCGTGACGGTGGACTCGGCGGTCTCCGGGGTGGGCAGCTCGCTGCCGACCATCATCTCGGCGAGCTTGCGCGGCGTGGTCGACTTCGGGTCGGCGGTGCCGACCGTGGTGCCGCGGCGGATCACCGTGATGTCGTCGGCGACCGAGAGGACCTCGCCCAGCTTGTGCGAGATGAAGATGACCGACAGGCCCTCGGAGGTGAGCTCGCGCAGGTTGTCGAACAGCGCGTCGACCTCCTGCGGGACCAGCACGGCGGTCGGCTCGTCGAGGATGAGGATGCGCGCGCCGCGGTAGAGGACCTTGAGGATCTCCACGCGCTGACGGTCCGCGACGCCGAGGTCCTCCACCAGCGCGTCGGGGCGCACGCCCAGGCCGTAGCGCTCGGAGATCTCCACGATGCGGCGACGGGCCGCGCCGCCGATGCCGTGCAGCTTCTCGCTGCCCAGCACGACGTTCTCGAGCACGGTGAGGTTGTCGGCCAGCATGAAGTGCTGGTGCACCATGCCGATGCCGCGGGCGATGGCGTCGGCCGGCGAGGAGAAGCTCACCTGCTCGCCGCCGACCGTGATGGTCCCCTCGTCCGGCTTCTGCATGCCGTAGAGGATCTTCATCAGGGTCGACTTGCCGGCCCCGTTCTCACCGACGAGGGCGTGGACGGTGCCCTCGTGGACGCGGAGCCGGATGTCGTGGTTGGCGACGACGCCGGGGAACCGCTTGGTGATGCCCGCCAGCTCGACCGCGGTGGCCCGCTCGGTCTGCGGAGGGCTGCTGGACGCGTCGATGGCGCACACTCCTCTAAGAAAAACCTGGGGGAGAAGGGCGTCCGCCGCGAGCTGCGCCCGGCGCCCCTGCCGTTCCGGGTGGCCACGGCCCGGAGCCGGGGGCCGATGGCTGCCCGCCTGTCCGTTCCGCGGCTGTCACGCTGTCACGCTGCCATTGCAGCGCTCTTTTGGCCATGCCTCCCGAACCCGTACTGCAGGGGAGGCTTACCGCGTTTGATGTCGCGCGCCAGAGTAACGCGCGTAGATGTGTCGGAGAAACGGTCCGGGGGGTGCGATGGAGCACCTTCCGGAAGTCGACCGGCCCGGAGACCGGCCCGGCCCCGACGCGGGTGACAGCGCTGCGCCCCTCACCGGGGGCGAGGGGCGCAGCGCACGGCATCCCTGGGGTCAGGAGGTCTTGACGGTGACCTTCGCGTCGATGATGTCCTGCTTGGCCTTGTTCACGGCCTCGACGACCTCGGTCATGGCCTGGTACTTCGGGTTGGTGTCGGAGAAGCCGACGCCCTCGGTCTTCAGGTCGCCGCGGATGGTGCCGCTCAGCGGCTTGCCCTCGTGGACGGACTTGGCGAGCTCGTAGACCGCGCCGCCGACGTTCTTGGTGGCGGAGCCGAGGATCCAGTCCTTGTACTCCTTCAGCGCGTCCTGCGCGTACTGGTCGGAGTCGACGCCGATGGCCCACACCTTGTTCTTGGCGGCCTCGGAGATCACGCCCTGACCGGAGAGGCCGGCGGCATGGTACAGCACGTCGGCGCCCTGCTCGATCTGGCCGTTGGCGGCCTCACGGCCCTTGTCGGGGCTGGAGAAGCCGCCCTCCTGCGGGGTGGAGGTCAGGATCTTCTTGATGACCTTGACCTTCGGGTCGGCGGCCTTGGCGCCCTGCTCGAAGCCCGCGCCGAACTTGTGGATCAGCGGGATGTCCACGCCGCCGATGAAGCCGACGGTGTGGCTCTTGGAGGCCTTGGCGGCGGCGACGCCGGCCAGGTAGGAGGCCTGCTCCTCGCTGAAGACCATGGAGGCGACGTTCTTGGCCTCGACCGACGCGTCGTCGATGATGCCGAAGGTGGTGTCGGGGTACTTGGCCGCGACCTCCTTGATCGCCGGCGCGTAGACGAAGCCGACGCCGATGATCGGGTTGTAGCCCTGCTTGGCCATCGACTCGAGGCGCTGGACCTTGTCAGCGTCGCCCTCGCCGTCGGCCGGCTCGAAGGTCTTGCCGCCTATGCCGAAGTCCTTGTCGGCCTTCAGGAAGCCGGAGTGCGCGGCGTCGTTGAAGGACTGGTCGCCCTCGCCGCCGATGTCGTAGGCCAGGCCGATGCCCTTGCCGGAGTACTTGCCGGACTCCTTGTCACCGCCCGTGGAGGCGGACTTGCTGCTCTCGCCGCAGCCGGCGGCGGCCAGCGCCACGACAGCGACGGTCACCGCTGCGCGGGTGATCCTGTTCCTACGAGAAATGAGACGCACTGCAAGCACCCCTTCGAACTCACGGCACCGTCTCCGGCCCGCTCCGCCTTGCCGGCCCGCTCCCATGGCGAAACCGCTGCGACAGTAACGCGCGTAGAACGTCAGGGGAACGCCACTTGCCCGGCTGTTATCGAACCGTGCCGAGGTCGGGCCAAATCGGTCACCCGAGGGTCACGCGGCAGTAACAGGAACGGTAGGTTCCCGGAGGTAACGGACGGGGTGGCGGCCAACGCACCGGCCGGGGCCGCCGCCGTCTCACCGCCGTCTCCGGCGCGGTCCACCGCCGTCTCCGGCGCGGTGCGGCGCCGGAGACGGGCGGGCGCTCAGCGGGCGGCGTCCAGCAGGGCCGCCGCGGTGAACAGCTCCACGCCGACCGTGATCGCGTACTCGTCGACGTCGAAGTCACCCTGGTGCAGGTCGCGGACCAGGCGGTCGCCGGGGGTGCGAACGCCCAGGCGGGCCATCGCGCCGGGGACCTCCTCCAGGTACCAGGAGAAGTCCTCGCCGCCCAGGCTCTGCTCGGTGCCCTCCACCGACTCCGCGCCGCGGCGCGCCACCATGGCGTCCCACAGCAGGTCGGTGACGTCCGGGTCGTTCACCACCGGTGGGACGCCCCGCACGTAGGTGATCTCCGACTTGGCGCGGTGCAGCGCGGCGATCTCGTCGACCGCGGCGTGCACCAGGTCGGCCGCCTCGCGCCAGGAGGCCAGGTCCAGGCAGCGGACCGTGCCCGACAGCTCGGCGCGCTGCGGGATGACGTTGGGCGCGTGGCCGGACTCGATGCGGCCCCAGGTGACCGACAGGCCGCTGCGGGCGTCCACCCGGCGGGCCACCACGGCCGGCACGTCCACCGCGATGCGTGCGGCCGCCGTCACCAGGTCGGTGGTCAGGTGCGGGCGGGCGGTGTGACCGCCGGGGCCGTCCAGGGCGACCTCCAGCCGGTCGCAGGCCGAGGTGATCGCGCCCGTGCGCAGACCGATCCGGCCGGCCTCCACCTTCGGGTCGCAGTGCACCGCGACGATCCGGCCGACGCCCTCCAGCACGCCGTCGGCGATCGCGCCGAGCGCGCCGCCGGGCATGACCTCCTCGGCCGGCTGGAACAGCAGCCGCACCGGTCGGGGCAGCCGCCCCTGGCGGTGCAGCTCGGCCAGCACCAGGCCCGCGCCGAGCACGACGGTCGTGTGCACGTCGTGGCCGCAGGCGTGGGCGCGGTCGGGCACGGTGGACCGGTAGGCGCAGTCCGTCTTCATGTCCGGGATGGGCAGCGCGTCGATGTCGGCGCGCAGCGCCAGCATGCCGCGCGGGGCCGCCTCCACGGGGGCGGACGTGCCCTCGATGGCGGCGGTGTCCCCCTCCGCACCGATGTCGCAGACGAGTCCCGTGCCGCTCGCGAGCACCCGCGGCCGCAGGCCGGCCCGCTCCAGGCGGGTCTTGATCGCCTTGGTGGTGCGGAACTCCTGGTTGCCGAGCTCCGGGTGCATGTGGACGTCGCGGCGGAAGGCGATCAGTTCGGCGCGCAGGTCGTCGGGGAGCGTGCCCGGCAGCGCGGCGCCGGGCAGCGCCGCCTCGGCTACGGTCACGGCGGCCTGCGCCACCCGGGCGCCCTCGGCCGCGGCGACGGCGGCGTCACCGGCGGCTGCGACGGCGTCCGCGGCGGTGTCCGCCGGGTCGGCCTCGGACTCTCTGGACTTCAACTGGTTCACCCTCTGCAGGGTAGGGCTGCGGGGCGGCTTCGCGCCCGTCGATCGGCAAAAGATCAGCCCGCCGGGGGACGAAAACCGGGCCGCCCGACGGTTGCGCGACTCCTCCTGTGGGTATGCTCGACCATTTTTCCGGCGTACCCCGAGAAGCCGCTCCGTCCGGGCGTTCCGGCGCGGTGGGCCTTGCACCACGGTTACCACGCATGGCCGAAATCACGCCGTCGCGGTCCGCCCATCGGGACGCATCCGTCGCCCCGTCAGGCGTGCGGGACGCGGTTCGGGGGACACGCGGGGGCATGGCCACTGTCACCTCACCGCAGCCCGCCGCCTCGGCGGACACCCCGCTGAAGCGGGCGCTCACCACCCCGCTGCTCTACTTCTTCATCCTCGGCGACGTCCTCGGCGCCGGCGTGTACGTGCTGGTCGGCGAGATAGCCGCCGACTCCGGCGGCGCGGTGTGGGCCCCCCTGCTGCTGGCGCTGGGCCTCGCCCTGCTGACCGCGGCCTCCTACGCGGAACTGGCCACCAAGTACCCCCGTGCGGGTGGCGCCTCGCACTACGCCACCCGGGCGTACGGACCGTACGTCGGCTTCGTCACCGGGTTCTGCATGCTGGCCGCCGGCATCGTCTCGGTCGGCGCGCTGGCCCGCGGCTTCGCCGGCGACTACCTCGCCGAGTTCGTGACCGTGCCGGTGGCGCCGGTGGCGATCGGGTTCCTGCTGCTCCTGGCGCTGGTGAACGCGCGCGGCATCAAGGAGTCCACCGCGGGCAACGTGGCCGCCACGGTGATCGAGGTGGGCGGTCTGCTGCTGGTCGTCGGGCTCGGCGCGTGGCTGCTGCTGCGCGGCGACGGCGACCCCTCCCGGCTCACCCGGCTGGGCACCGCCGAGCACGGCGCCTGGGGCGCGCTGCTGAGCGGTGCGGTGCTGTCCTACTACTCCTTCGTCGGCTTCGAGACCTCCGCCAACGTCGCCGAGGAGACGGCGAACCCGCGGCGCTCCTTCCCCCGGGCGCTGTTCGGCGCCCTGCTGACGGCGGGCCTGGTGTACGTGGCCGTCGGCGTGGTCGCCTCGGCCGCGGTCCCCACCGAGCGGCTGGCCGGCTCCAGCGGGCCGCTGCTGGAGGTCGTCGAGGCGGCGGGCGGCGTCCCCGGGTGGCTGTTCGGCGCGATCGCGCTGGTCGCGGTGGCGAACGGGGCGCTGCTGACCGGGATCATGTCCTCCCGCCTCGCGTACGGCATGGCCCGTGACGGGCTGCTGCCGTCGGTGCTGGCGCGGGTCCTGCCGCAGCGGCGGACGCCGTGGGCCGCCATCGCCGCGACGACGGCGCTGTCGATACTCCTCGCCGTCACCGGCAGCGTGGAGACGCTGGCCTCCACGCTGGTGCTGCTGCTCCTGTTCGTCTTCCTGGTCGTCAACACCGCGGTGCTGGTGCTGCGGCGGCGTGACCCCGAGGGCGAGTCGACGGCGGGCCACTTCCGGGCGCCGACCGCCGTCCCGGTCCTGGGCGTCGCCTCCTGCGTGCTGCTGGCGACGCAGGTCGAGGCGGAGGTGTGGGCCCGCGGCGCGATCGTCCTCGCCGTCGGCCTCGCCCTCGCGGCCCTCGCCGCGGTCCGCCGCCGCCGGGAAGCCACCGCCTGACCCCGCCCCACCGGGCCCGCCCTGAGCGCAGCCCGGCCTCTCCCCCACCGCACGGCGCCACCCGCCCCGGGGCGAGGCCGGGCTTCACGTTTGCCGCCGCCGGACACGGCACGCCCCCCGCCAGAGCCGCGGGGAACTGCGCGAAGCCCCACCCCGCACCGGGCCCGCACCCCGCACAGCACAAGCCCCGCCTGGGGCGCGGGGAACTGCGCGAACGCCCACCCCACAGGGCCCGCACCCCGCACCGCCCCGCACAGCACAAGCCCCGCCAGAGCTGCGGGGAACTGCACGAACGCCCACCCCACAGGGCCCGCACCCCGCACCGCCCCGCACAGCACAAGCCCCGCCAGAGCTGCGGGGAACTGCACGAACGCCCACCCCACAGGGCCCGCACCCCGCACCGCCCCGCACAGCACAAGCCCCGCCAGAGCTGCGGGGAACTGCACGAACGCCGGCCGCACGGAGGCCGCACCCGGGACGGGCCCAGGCGCACGGCACCTCGGGGTCCGGGGCGGAGCCCCGGTTCAGGGAAGGGGCGGGGTGGGGGAACCGTGCCACCCGCAGGGCACCCGCCTGTGCCGCGCCGCAGCGAGGGTCTCGTGCGTACGGTGCGGTCGGCTGACGCGGGGTGGTGGCGGCCGCTCGCCGCGGAGGCCGGGGCCTGCGCCCGCCCGTGCCGCCCCCTGGGCGGCCCAGCCGCCCGCAGGGGGGGTGGGGCACGACCCAGCTGCCCGCAGGGAGGTAAGGCACACGGTCCAGCCGCCCGCAGGGGGATAGGGCACGGCCCAGCCGCCCGCAGGGGGGTAGGGCACGGTCCAGCCGCCCGCAGGGGCATAGGGCGCGGCCCAGCCCGCAGGGGGGTCGGGCACGGCTCAGCCCCGCCCGCAGGGGGGTCGGGCACGGCCCGACCGCCCGCAGGGGGCGTGCCGGGCACGGTCCGGCCGCTCGCAGGGGGCGTGCCGGGGAGGTCAGGCAGCCGCCGCCGGCGGGGTGATGGTGGTGAGGAAGCGGTGGGCGGTGGGGGTGGTGCGGGGGGTGAGCCAGGTGGGGTCTATCGGGCAGGGGGTCACCCGGGCCCCCGTGCCGGCGAGCGTCGACGGCAGGGTGTGCAGCACGGTGGAGGGAAAACTCAGCACCGTGCGCGCGATCGGCCCGCGCCGGGCGATCAGCTCCAGCGGCAGGTCCGGCCGCACCACCGACAGCCCACTCTCCACCGCGATGCGGTGCAGCTTCTCCGCGCTCTCGCGACGGTGCGCGAAATACCGCCGCACCCCGTGCTCCCGGGCCAGCCGCCCCACCGCCGCCATGTACGCCTCGACGTCCACCACCCCCGTCTCGACGAGCGAGGTGCCCACCAGGTCGGCGCCCTCGGTGACCGTCGGCGGCCCGAAGGCGGCCCGGGTCCAGGCGAAGTCGTTGACGGTGACCACCGCGTCCGCGGGGACCTCCGCCAGCGGCATGGCGGTGAAGATCTCCACCCGCCGCCGCTCCCGGGGCGTCAGCCGCCGCCGCGCGTAGCGGGAGACGGGCGCCAGCGCGACGTCCCGCGGCGAGGGCCGCGCCCCGCGCCGGTGCCACCGCACCAGCGGCTCACGCCGCACCACCTGCGCGGTGAACTCCAGGGTGGCGGTGCCGTCGTCGACGACGACCAGGTCCCGCGCGGGCGCGATGGTCAGCAGCAGCTGCACGTAGCGGGAGAACGGGTCGCCGACGACGATCCGCTCCGCCCGCCGCAGCGGGCCGGTGAGCCCCGCGACGGTCTTGAAGGGGGCCAGCGCCCCGCCCCGCGCCTCCTCCCAGCGGACGTCGTGGCCTTCCCTGCGGGCCAGCTCGGACATCCGCCGCAACTGGCCCCGGCTCATCGGGTCGGTGGGCGACAGGACGACCAGCCCCACGCCGCGCTCCCGGGCGTGCGCCGCCCATTCCATGACGTTGAGCAGCTGCACGGGACTCTCGACGAAGGCGAGCGTGCGCGGGCTCTCGGTGCTCACGGTGCTCATGGGCTGACCAGCCGTCCTGTCGGTGGGGGTGGGGTGGGAGGGTGCCGCGCTCAGACGGCGGGCGCCCGGACCTCGGCCTCGGCGACCACGCCGGCGACGCGGCGCAGCTTCTTCATCGGGCCGAGCTCGGACTCGTAGACCTTCTTGACGCCGTCGCCCAGGGACGCCTCGATGGTGCGGATGTCGCGCACCAGGCGGGCCAGGCCCTGCGGCTCCACGGAGGCGGCCTGGTCGGAGCCCCACATGGCGCGGTCGAGGGTGATGTGGCGCTCGACGAAGACGGCCCCGAGGGCGACCGCGGCGAGCGTGGTCTGCAGGCCGGTCTCGTGGCCGGAGTAGCCGATCGGGACGTTCGGGTACTCCTGCTGCAGCGTGTTGACGACCCGCAGGTTGAGCTCCTCGGCCTTGGCCGGGTAGGTCGAGGTGGCGTGGCAGAGCACGATGTTCTCGGAGCCGAGGACCTCGACGGCGTGGCGGATCTGCTGGGGCGTCGACATGCCGGTGGAGAGGATCACCGCGCGGCCGGTGGCGCGCAGGGCGCGCAGCAGCTCGTCGTCGGTGAGGGAGGCGGAGGCCACCTTGTGGGCGGGGAGGTCGAACTTCTCCAGGAAGGCGACGGCCTCGGTGTCCCACGGGGAGGCGAACCAGTCGATGCCGCGCTCCTTGCAGTGCGCGTCGATGGCGCGGTACTCGTCCTCGCCGAACTCGACGCGGTGGCGGTAGTCGATGTAGGTCATCCGGCCCCAGGGGGTGTCGCGCTCGATGTCCCACTGGTCGCGCGGGGTGCAGATCTCCGGGGTGCGCTTCTGGAACTTGACGGCGTCGCAGCCGGCGTCGGCGGCGACGTCGATCAGCTTGAGGGCGTTGTCCAGGTCGCCGTTGTGGTTGATGCCGATCTCACCGGTGACGTAGACCGGCTGCCCGGGGCCGACCAGCCGCGGACCGAAGGCACGCAGGCGGGAGTTGATGGCGCTGACGGACGTGGTGGAGGTGGTGCTGCTCATGCGGTGGACTTCCTTACCTGGTGCGTGCGAGGTCGTGGATCGGGTGGTCGACGCGGCCGTGACCGGCCGGGTCGTCGAGGAGCGGCGCCAGCGCTCGGGCGCGGGCGAGGTCGTGCGGATCGTCGATCTCCAGCACCCGGGCGGGGTCCGTGCGGACCAGCTCGGTGCGGCCGAAGAAGCGGTGCCGGTGGGCGCGGAACCCCGCCGCGTCCATGGCGTAGGCGGCGCCGGTCTCCAGGAGGTCCTGGGGACGGTCCTGGCGGCGCGGCCGGTGGCTCTTGTCGTGGTTCACGCCGTGCCCGCCGGGTCCGGCGGATTGCGCGGCGGTGTCGTCGCGCCACAGGAAGCCGTGGAAGGGGGCGACGGTGACCGCGGTGTCGGCGCCGTCCTCGGCCACCGCCGCGGCGACGCCGTCGACGTCCCCGGCGGTCAGGAACGGGCTGGTGCACTGGACGAGGAGGACCACGTCCACCCGTGTGCCGGTGAGCGCCTCGTGGGCGTCCAGGGCGTGCAGGACGGCGGACTCCGAGGTGGCCGTGTCCCCGGCGATGGCGGCGGGGCGCACCACCGCCTGGGCCCCCGCGGCGCGGGCCGCGTCGGCGATGGCCGGGTCGTCGGTGGAGACGGCCACGGCGGTGACCAGGCGGGCGTCCCGGCAGGCCCGCACCGCGCGGACCACCAGCGGGACGCCGGCGACGGGGGCGAGGTTCTTGCCGGGGACCCCCTTGGAGCCGCCCCGGGCGGGTATCACCGCGAGGACGTGGCGGCCGGGGGCCGGCGGGGTGGTCGGGGCGTTCACAGCTCTCCCAGGCGTCGGATCAGGGGGGCCACCCGCTGCACCCCGTGCCGGTAGGCGCCGCGGGCGGACTCCCGGACGGCCCGGCGCAGCGGGCCGGGCGCGCGGTCGGCGAGGGGCGCGCCGGGCAGCGGAGCGCCGTCGGGGGCGAGGTGGTGGCGGGCGAGGATCCCGGGCAGGTAGCCCGGTGCCGTGCGCAGCGTGTAGTAGGGGGCGAGCGGCGGCAGGCCGGGCGCCTCCAGCAGCCCGGTCAGGCGTTCCCGGGCGGTGTCGAAGGCGGACGCGTAGCCGCCGTCGGCTGCGACGCCCTGCCGGGCCAGCCACCGCTCGTCGGGGACCGGCAGGTGCCCGGCGTCCAGGTCGTCGAAGGAGGCGAGGACGCCGGAGCCGGTGAAGTGGTGGTTGCCGAGGGCCTCCCGCACGCCGAGGTCGGTGAGGACCGCCGTGGGGATCCGGCGGTGCAGGGACTCCAGCGCCGCCGTCGAGGAGACCGTGACCAGCAGGTCGGTGCGGTCCAGCACCTCCCCCATGTGCCCGTACACCAGGCGGAGGTTGGGCGGCTGCTCCAGCGCCCGCACCAGCTTCTGGTAGGGCAGTTCCTCGACGTGGGTGGTGTGCTCGCCGGGCCGGGAGCGCAGCTTGAGCAGCACCTCCCGCTCGGGGTGCCGGCGGGCGTGGCGCACCAGGCGCTCCAGCAGGTACAGCCGGTCCCTGCGGGTCTCCGGGACGGAGGGCTGCGCGGCGAACACCACGGTGTACGGCCGGTCCCCGCCGCCCTCGCCCGCGTCCCGGTAGGGGGCGCCGCCGAGGAAGGGCAGCGCCACCTCGGTGACGGCGCCGTCGTCGGCGCCCACCCCCCGGTAGACGGCGCGGAAACGGTCCGCGTCCTGGC
Organism: Streptomyces fragilis; assembly: GCF_003112515.1. Taxonomy (GTDB): domain Bacteria; phylum Actinomycetota; class Actinomycetes; order Streptomycetales; family Streptomycetaceae; genus Streptomyces; species Streptomyces fragilis. The sequence continues at coordinate 807,730 of NZ_BEVZ01000004.1, forward strand.
GGGAGTTGGCCAGCACCAGGTCGGCGCCGTGGCGCAGCAGCAGGCCGTCGGCGAGCTTCTCGTAGACGATGCCGACGTAGCCGGTGACCACCACCGGCCGCCGTCGGGCGCCGAGGCCGCCCCGCTCCGCCCACACGTGGCGCAGTCCGTGCAGCACGGCCTGCACGCCGCCGCCCACCAGGGCCAGCAGCACCACGTCGTACGGCTGCTCTCCCGCGGTGTCCTCTCCCCCGGCCCGCTGGACCTCCTGGAGGAACTCCGCGGCGCTCACCTCGCGCAGCGAGTCGGCCTCGACGCCGACCTCCGCGAGCTGGCGGGGCGTGGGCGTGGCGCGGCCGCGCAGGAGGCGGCCGTCGAGGCGGACCTCCCGGCCGGCCGGCGCGAGCCGCCGTGCGGTGAGGGCGCCCCACTTCCACCGGGTGTCGGAGTCCGCGAGGACCGCGACCCGCAGTGGAGCGGCTGCCGCTGAACTTTCCGTCGTACGTGCTGACACACCAGGAACGCTAGAAAGGCATTCCGAGGCCCGGCCCAACCGCACTCCAACAAACGGTGAACAGAAAGCCGCCGCGAAACCAATCGGCCGGTGGGAGCCCTGCCGGAAAGGACGGTTCACGTCCTTTCCGGTCCCTGTTCACCCGGAGTCCACCGGGGGATAAGAACGCGGGCCGGGCGGACGCCTAGCGTCAAGGGCGTGGTCAAGCTCTCCGTGATCGTTCCCTTCTTCAACGTGCGGCAGTACGCGCCCGACACCCTGAGGAGCCTCGAGGCCAACACCGGACCCGACGTCGAGTTCCTGCTGGTCGACGACTGCTCGACCGACGACACCCCGGCCCTGCTGGAGCGGGCCGCGGCCCGCCTGCCGGGCGCGCGGCTGCTGCGGCACGAGCGCAACCGGGGCATCGCCGCCGCGCGCAACACCGGACTGGAGGCGGCGCGCGGCCGGTACGTGACCTTCCTGGACGGCGACGACTGGCTCGTCCCGGGCCACTACGGGCGGCTGGTCGCGGCCATGGACGACCTGGGCTGCGACTTCCTGCGCACCGACCACGTCCGCGCCACCGGCCGCGAACGCGTGGTCCAGCGGGTGCCGCACGGGCGCCGCGGGCAGGTCGCGGACCCCCGCTCGGCGATCCTGCCCGCGGACCGCTCCACGTCCGTGGACCACCCCTTCGTGTGGGCGGACGTCTACCACCGCCGCCTGGAGGAGCGCGGCCTGCTCCGGTTCACCGAAGGTCTGCACACCTGCGAGGACCGCCTGTGGACGTGGCGGATGCACCGCGGGGCCCGGTCGTTCGCCGTGCTGAACCTGTACGGCGTCTTCTACCGCCGCGGAGTGGCGTCCTCACTCACCCGTATCGGCGACGAACGCCAATTGGATTTCCTGCGCGCATTCGATCTGGTGCTCGCGGAAACCGCCGGGGACCCGGACGGGGAAGAACTCCTGCCGAAGGTGGTGCGCACGTATTGCGCGATGATGTGCCACCATCTGGCCGCCGACGCGGACGGCAGATATCAACCGGAAGTGGGCCGGAAATTGCGCACCCTGAGCGCGGCCGCGCTGCGCCGCATGCCGCAGGACGTGCTGGAGCGCACCCTGGACTCGATGGACGCCGAACGCGCGACCCGGCTGCGCCGGCTGCGCCGCCGCCCGGCCGTGGGAGCCGCCGCGTGACCACGCAGATCTTCCTCGCCTCGACCCTGTACGGCGCCGCCACCCTGGCCGCCGCCCTGGACGCGGGCTGCTTCGGCCCGGGCGCCGGGCGCCGGATCCTGCTGGTCTCCAACAACGCCGCCGTGCCGGAGACCACCCCGGCCCTCGACGAGGCCCCCGGCTTCGCCGCGCTGCGCGGGCGCTTCGACGAGGTCCGCTCCTGGAACGAGGCCGTCGCCCCGTTCCACCCGTCCGGCTGGTCGCCCCGCGAGGAGGACACCGTCCTGTGGGAGCGCCACTTCCGCCTGGCCTGGGGGCTGGGCGACGACGACGTGGAGCTGGCCGTGGAGTCGATCCAGGCCCAGCCGGCGCTGGGGGTCGCGCAGATCTTCCACGGCGCCCCGCTGACCGTGTACGCGGACGGGCTGATGAGCTACGGGCCCACCCGGATCAAGCTCGATCCCCTGGTCGGCACCCGCGTCACCCGGGTCCTGCACCTGGACCTGGTGCCGGGCCTGCGGCCGCTGCTGCTCACCGAGTTCGGCGTGCCGGCCGAGCTGGTCCCCACGGACGCCTTCGGCAAGGTCCTCGACGAACTGGCCGGGCGGGCCGGCGAGCTGCCCGCGCTCCCCCAGGGTCCGGCGCTGCTGCTGGGGCAGTACCTGTCGGCGCTGGACATCCTCACCCCCGAGGAGGAGGAGGACCTGCACCTGCGGCTGGTGCGCGGCGCCGTCGCCCTCGGCCACCGGTCCCTGGTCTTCAAGCCGCACCCCACCGCGCCCGCCGCCTGGCACCGGGCCGTGACCGACGAGGCGGAGCGCCTGGGCGCGGAGCTGACCGTGCTGGAGGCGCCGGTCCTGGCCGAGGTGCTGTTCCGGCGTATCCGGCCCGCGCTGGTGGCCGGCTGCTTCTCCACCGCGCTGCTCACCGCCTCCGCCCTGCACGGCATCCCGGTGGCCCGCACCCGCACCGGTCTGCTGCTGGAGCGGCTGCGCCCGTACGAGAACAGCAACCGGATCCCGGTGACCGTGGTCGACGCCCTGCTGCCCGACCTCGACGACGCCGAGGCGGTCCGCGAGCAGCGGGCGTCCATGACGGTCGGGGAACTCGGCGAACTGGTGCGGGCGGTGGGCTTCGCGATGCAGCCGAGGATCCACCCGGCCCTGCGCCCGGAGGCCGAGCGGTTCCTCAGGGGGCATCAGGACGCGCGCTGGCTGCGCTACTTCAAGCGCCGCCGCCTGACGGGCCTCGCCCTCCCCGGCGGCGTCCCGGACCGCCTGACCTTCCTGGCCCGCAGCCGCACCCTGCGCCGCGCCGTGCGCAGGGCGCGGTCCCTGCGCGCGCGCCGGCCGGGGGTGCGCTGACGGAGCGGGCGCGTGCAGGACGGCGGGAGGGGCCGCCCCCGGTGCCGGGGGCGGCCCCTCCCGCCGTGGTGCGCCGGACCTCAGCGGTCCAGGAGGGCCTTGATCTCCGCGGCGTTCTCCCGGGTGACCTCCCACAGCTCCGCCTGGCGGGCGTGGACGTCCGCGACGGTGGCCTCGTGGTCGTCGAGGATGCCCAGCGCCCGCTCGGTGAGGACCGCGCCGAGGTCGCGGTCGTGGACCGACACACCCCACTCGGGGCGGCCGATGTCCCGCAGGAAGTACGCCATCTTCGGGTGGGAGATCAGGCTGACGATCGGCGTGCCGAGGCCGAACGGGATCATCCCCGCGTGGCCGCGCATCCCGACGACCAGCCGGGTGTCGGCGTAGGTCTCCCGTATCCGGTCGTTGTCGTAGTCGTACATCGGGATCACCGGCAGCGAGATGCCGTGCTCGCGCCGCAGGTCGAAGGCGATCCGCTCGTCCTCCAGCGCGTGCGCCACGCAGCGGACCTCGGCGCGCTCGCCGATCGCGCGGACGGCCTTGGCCGTCTCGGCGAGGAAGTGGCCGTAGTCGTGGCCGAAGCGCAGGCCCGCGCGGTCGTAGGCGGCGTTGAGCAGGACCGTGTCCTGGCGGCGCACCGGGTCGCTCCAGCCGGGCACGATGTGCCGGGCGACGGTGGTGGGGCAGGGCTGGAAGCGCACCTTGTCCCGCAGGGCGGCCGGCAGCATCGCGCGGACCTTCTCGATGGAGCCGTGGTTGCGCAGGCCGAAGAAGGCCGAGCGCTCCACCAGCAGGCGCAGGCTCTCGGCGAACCGGCGGGCCCGGTAGGACTGCCCGTCGAAGGCGTTGAACCCGACCGCGTACACCACGATCGGCACGTCGATCGCGCGGAGCGCCTCGTCGGAGACGTTCCACTGCCAGCCGCTGGCGCCGTTGGGCATGGTGTCGGGGATGAACAGTCCGCCGCCGCCGATCACCAGGCCGCGGCGGGCGTTGACCCGCTCCAGCGCGGCCCGGTCGAAGAGCCGGTGGGCGTGCACGGGGTGCCAGCGCCGGGAAGTGGTGTCGGCGCCGAAGGCCTGCCGCACGCTCTCCGGGAGCAGCTTGTCGCCCGCGTTGCCCTGCCGCTCCATGTAGAAGGCGACGTGGGCGAGCTGGTCCTCCGGCGCGCCCTGCTGCTGCCCGGGCAGCGCGGCGCCGGGGCGGGTGCGCTCGGCCCAGATGCGGCTCGGCCGGTGCGTCGGGTCGACGGACAGGCCGGTGTTCGCGTGCCGCCGGGCCTCGTCGTCCCGGCCGTGCACCCAGGCGATCTGGGCGAGGCGGGCGCAGGCGACGGCGGCCCGGCCGGGGTCGGCGGCGGCCAGCAGCAGGTGGGTGCGGGCCTCGTCGTACCGGGAGACGCTCATCAGCGCGTGGCCGAGCACCTCGTGGCCCGCGGAGTCGTCCACGGTGAGCCGGACCCGGCCGAGGACGTCCACGGCCTCCTGGTACTCCCCCGCCGCGATGTGCGCGGACGCGACCCGGCGGGCCGTCTCCGGGTCGCCGGTGCGGGCCACGTGGGCGGTGCCGAGGTGGACGAGCAGGTCGTGGTGGACGCCGGCGCCCGCGGGCAGCGCGGCGAAGGCGGCGCGGAACTCGTCGTCGGTCATCTCGTACTCGTGCCAGCGCTCCTCCGCCCGCGCGTAGCCGGCCTCGCCGCCCTGCCAGGGCTTGTGGCGGCCGGTGAAGTGGAGGATCGCGACGTCCTCGGGGACCTCCAGGTCGCCGGAGAGCCGCCGCTTGACGAAGTTGTAGCGGGCGTCGAGGCGGGTGAACTCCCCGTCCAGGACGGCGTTGAGGATGCCCTGGTCGTGCTTGTCCAGCTCGTAGGCGCCGGTGCGGCCGGTCTCGTCGAGCCGGGCGCAGAACGCGTCGGTCAGGTACTCGCGCTGGATGACCAGCAGGCCGGAGTTCAGCTTGTGCCGGCCGTGGAAGAACTGCGGGACGGCCGCGAGCCCTTCGCGCAGCCGCAGCAGTTCGCCCAGGTCGCCGAGGACCACCATGTCGGTGTCCAGGGTGATCACCGTGTCGTAGTCCCGGATGCGGAACACGTCGAGGATGAAGTACGCCTTGCGCACCAGGTAGTTGTGCTGGTCGCCCTTGGCGTAGGAGTCGTAGTGCCCGGCGTCCACCGGGCGCAGCACGATCCGCGGGTGCAGGGCGCGGATGCGGGCGACGGAGGAGGGCCGCAGGTCGTCGTACAGGACGACGAAGTCCTCGCACAGGCCCGGGTTGGTCAGGGCGAGGCTGCGCAGCAGGGTCAGGAAGCCGGGCAGGTAGTTCTCGTCGACGTAGGCGGCGAAGGCGATCCGGCGGCGGCCGGTGAGCGCGTGGGCGGCGGTGTCGGGCACGGCCCCGGCCCGCGGGGACGTGTGCCGGGCCTGCTCGGTCAGGTCGGGGAGGGTGGCGGTCATCGCAGGGAGATCCTCGTGTCGGTCACGCGGCGGGCCCGGGCGAGGACCCAGTCCTTCTCGCTGGTGTACTCGTGGACGGTGGTGATGGGCAGCTTCATCGCCGCGTCGACGCGGTAGGCGCCGCTCTCGTAGAAGTCGAAGCCGATCAGGTCGATCACCGGGTTGACGTCCAGGAAGTCCAGCAGCCACAGCGTGTTGAAGCCGGTGGTGGGGATCGCGGGCCACTCGTCGTTGCCGAGCTTCCCGACGGTGCGCAGCGGCCAGCGCAGCGACTCGTCGCCCAGGTACTCCTGGGCGCCGGGGACCAGGCGGTTGCGCAGCGAGTACTTCCACTCGTGGGAGAGGCCGCCGAAGACCAGCCGGGTGGTCACCGGCTTGTCCCAGTTGAAGCCGTGCTTGTGGATGGTGGCGTGGATGTCGGTCCGGGTGCCGGTGTGCGCCGGGTCGATCCGGTAGGAGTTGAACCGGACGACCAGGTCGTAACCGTCGATCTCCTCGCCCATGCCACTGGCGCCGACCCGGCCGGAGTTGGCGACCAGGCACACCGAGCGGCCGGCGATCGTGTTGCGGAACTCGCCGAGGCTCAGCCAGGTGACGCCGCCCATGGCGGGGTCGGCGACCGGGCCGCGCCGCCGGGTGCGGTGCTGTTCGGACCACAGGGCCGCCAGTTCCCGCAGGGCGCCGGTTCCCCGCGGGTCGCCGCCGGTGCGGGCGTCGTCGACGCGCAGGTCGACGTACTCGGACAGCAGCCGCTGCCGGTCGGGGACCGGGGCGCCGGAGCGGGCGTGCGCGAGCAGGGCGGCGACCAGCAGGTCCTCCGCCTCCTCCCGGGCGCCGCGGGCGCGCAGCTCCAGGCCCTCGGCCCACAGTGCGGTGGCCGGGCGCCGGGCGGCGAGCGCCCGCGCGTCGGGACGGGTGCGGCCCAGCAGCTCCAGCAGGTCGCGTTCGCGGTCGGCGGCGGTGCGCAGCCCGGTCACCTTGGCGGCGACGCCGGTGCCGTCGTCGCTGGTGAGCTCCAGGAAGCGCGTGTACGCCGCGACGGCGGCCGGCTCGTCGCCCTTCGCCTCCATCACGCGGGCGCGCAGCCGCCAGCCGGCGCGGGAGTTCTCGCGCAGCCCCAGCACGGTGTCCGCGATCAGCTCGGCGAGGCGCCGCTCGTCGTCGTAGTCGCACCGCAGCGCCTTGCCGGCGACGGCGATCAGCGCGTCCAGCACGTCGTTGGTGAGCCGGGCCCCGGCGGAGCCCCCCTTCACCACCCGCTTCAGCACCGCCGCCGCGCCGGAGGCGCCCTGCGGGGCCGCCTGGCCGGCCGGGCGCATGCTCCACAGCGCCAGCAGCTTGCGCAGTTCCTCGGCGAGCTCCCCGCGCCGACGGTCGACGCTGCCGACCAACTTGCCGCTGTGCACCGCGCAGGCGGCGAGGCAGTCCTCCAGCTGCCCCGCGCCTCTGGTGCCCGGACGTCTCTCCTCGACCGCCGTCATGCCACTCCTGCTCGCTGCCGCTCGCTGTCACTTGTCGGGTCCTGCGAGCACGCTAGGAAGGGAAAACGTCGGAAGGGTGAATGCCCGCGGACGCCGGGGCGAATGGTGGGAACCGGGGCCGACGCGGGGGTGACGGCACGGCCAACTCCCCCTGGCCGGGGGGCGGTCCGTCGGGCCCGCCCCCGGGGGGATCAGAACGCGTCGGAGGGGATGTACGTGCCCCAGACGTCGCGGAGGGCGTTGCAGACCTCGCCGACCGTCGCGCGGGCCCGCAACGCGTCCTTCATGGGGTAGAGCACGTTGTCCTCGCCCTCCGCGGCCTTCTTCAGCGCGGCGAGGGCCGCGTCCACGGCCGCCTGGTCGCGCTCGGCACGCAGCCGGGCCAGCCGCTCCGCCTGCTGGGCCTCGATCGCCGGGTCGACCCGCAGCGGCTCGTAGGGCTCCTCCTCGTCGAGCTGGAAGCGGTTGACGCCCACCACGACCCGTTCGCCCGCGTCGGTCTCCTGGGAGATCCGGTAGGCGCTGCGCTCGATCTCGGACTTCTGGAAGCCGCGCTCGATGGCGGAGACCGCGCCGCCCATCTCCTCGACCTTGTCCATCAGCCCGACGGCCAGCTCCTCCAGCTCGTCGGTCATCCTCTCGACGACGTAGGAGCCGGCGAACGGGTCGACGGTCGCCGTCACGTCGGTCTCGTAGGCGAGCACCTGCTGGGTGCGCAGCGCCAGGCGGGCCGACTTGTCGGTGGGCAGCGCGATGGCCTCGTCGAAGGAGTTGGTGTGCAGCGACTGCGTGCCGCCGAGCACCGCGGCCAGGCCCTGGACGGCGACGCGGACCAGGTTGACCTCGGGCTGCTGGGCGGTGAGCTGGACGCCGGCGGTCTGCGTGTGGAAGCGCAGCATCATCGACTTCGGGTTCTTCGCGCCGAACTCCTCCCGCATGATCCGGGCCCAGATGCGGCGGGCCGCGCGGAACTTGGCGACCTCCTCGAGGATGGTCGTGCGGGCGACGAAGAAGAACGACAGGCGGGGCGCGAAGTCGTCGACGTCCATGCCGGCGGCGACCGCGGTGCGGACGTACTCGATGCCGTCGGCCAGGGTGAAGGCGATCTCCTGCGCGGGCGAGGCGCCGGCCTCGGCCATGTGGTAGCCGGAGATCGAAATGGTGTTCCACTTCGGGATCTCGGCCTTGCAGTACTTGAAGATGTCCGCGATCAGCCGCAGCGAGGGCTTGGGCGGGAAGATGTACGTCCCGCGGGCGATGTACTCCTTGAGCACGTCGTTCTGGATGGTGCCGGTGAGCTGGTCCGCGCTCACGCCCTGCTCCTCGGCGACGAGTTGGTAGAGCAGGAGCAGCAGGGAGGCGGGGGCGTTGATCGTCATCGACGTGGACACCTTGTCCAGCGGGATTCCGCCGAAGAGGATCCGCATGTCGTCGATGGAGTCGATCGCCACGCCGACCTTGCCGACCTCGCCGGAGGCGATCGGGGCGTCCGAGTCGTGGCCCATCTGGGTGGGCAGGTCGAAGGCGACCGACAGGCCCATGGTGCCGTTGGCGATCAGCTGCTTGTAGCGCTGGTTGGACTCGACGGCGGTGCCGAAGCCGGCGTACTGCCGCATGGTCCACGGGCGGCCCGTGTACATCGAGGGGTACACGCCGCGGGTGAACGGGTACGATCCGGGCTCGCCCAGTTTGGCGGCGGGATCCCAGCCCTCCAGGGCGCCCGGCCCGTAGACCGGCTCGATGGGCAGTCCGGACTCCGACTCGCGCGCCATGGAATGTGCCTCCGCGTCCTTGCTGGGGGTTCGCCGTTGGGTTACTCGCTGGTAAATGCGGCTCCTGCCACGGACTGTAGCGGCGGGCGCGCGGTCGGTGGAGGGGCACACGCTGGGACCTTGCTCACAACACGCCTGGGTGAGCCCTGGTTCGGCCGGCCGCCGCGGCGGGGAGCATGACGACAACGAGACGGTACGGCGCACGGACGACGGGGGTCGGCGCGATGGCACGCACGACGGGTGCGACAGGACGCACAGCGGACGCGAACGAACGCGCGGCGGACGCGGCGGAACACGCGGCGGGTCACGCGGCGGACGCGAACGAACGCGCGGCAGAGGCGGCGGGTCACGCGGCGGACGCGGCTGGACGCGCGGTGGAACGCGCGGCCCGCGCGGCGGGGCGCGGGAAGGCACGGTGGCCGGCGGCCGCGGCGGCGGTGGCCGCGCTGGCGGTCGCCGTGGCGGGCTGCTCGGTGGAGCCGGGCAGCGAACCGGCGTGGACCGGGGTCACCGGCGACGACGGGAACGCCGCGTCCCGCGCCTCCGCCGCCCCGGCGCCCGCCGACGCCTCGTCCGCGCCGCCCGCCACCCGGACCCCGGCGCCGTCCGGCCCGCCCTCGCCCTCCGCGTCCCCGTCGTCCGGGAAGCCGGCCCCGCCGTCCCGCACACCGGCGAAGGTGCTCTGGAAACCGGGCGACGAGGGGCGCGACGTCCGGGAGCTCCAGGCCCGGCTGCGGCAGATCGCCTGGCTGTTCCAGGGGCCCACGGGCGTGTACGACCAGGCCACCGAGAAGGCGGTGGAGGGCTTCCAGGACAAGCGTGGCCTGCCCCGCACCGGCCGGACGGACTCCGTCACCTGGCAGCGCCTGCTGGACATGACCGCCGAACCGGGGCAGTGGGAGCTGTACCTGATGGGCGGCCAGGAACCCGGCCTGCCCGACGCGCGCTGCCTGACGGGGCGGGTGCTGTGCGTCGACAAGACGACCCGCACCCTGCGCTGGATGGTGGACGGCCGGACGCTCTCCCACATGGCGGTCCGCTTCGGCTCCGTCGCCACTCCCACCCGGGAGGGCGAGTTCACCGTCTACTGGAAGTCCCGGCACCACGTGTCGACGCTGTACGACTCGCCGATGCCGTACGCCATGTTCTTCAGCGGCGGTCAGGCGGTCCACTACTCGCCCGACTTCGCCGCCCGCGGCTACGCGGGCGCCTCGCACGGCTGCGTCAACGTGCGGGACGAGAAGTTGATCGCGCAGCTGTTCGCGACGGTCCGCGAGGGCGACAAGGTGGTCGTCCACCGCTAGTCCCCGGAGCGGAGGGAGAGGGGTGCGCGGGCGGGGCAGGGGGAACGTGCCCCGCCCGCGCGGGGTGCGAGAGCCAGGTGTACGGGGGGAAACTCCTGGCTCCCGCGACGGCCGATGACCAGTCGGCCCACTTCCCTCAGCGTCACCCGTCCGGAAAATGTCACCCCCGCCCCGCACACACCACGACGAGGGCCCCGCACGGTGTGTGCGGGGCCCTCGTCGTACGGCTGCGCCGGGCGGCGGTCCGGGTCAGATGCGACGCGTGATCAGCGCGCGCTTGACCTCCTGGATCGCCTTGGTGATCTCGATGCCACGCGGGCAGGCGTCCGTGCAGTTGAAGGTGGTGCGGCAGCGCCACACGCCGTCACGGTCGTTGAGGATCTCCAGGCGCTGCTCGCCCGCCTCGTCACGGCTGTCGAAGATGAAGCGGTGGGCGTTCACGATCGCGGCCGGACCGAAGTACTGGCCGTCGTTCCAGAACACCGGGCAGGACGACGTGCACGCGGCGCACAGGATGCACTTGGTGGTGTCGTCGAACCGCTCGCGGTCCTCGGCGGACTGCAGACGCTCACGCGTCGGCTCGTTGGTGTCCTTCGTGATCAGGAAGGGCATCACGTCGCGGTAGGCCTGGAAGAACGGCTCCATGTCGACCACGAGGTCCTTGAGCACCGTCAGGCCCTTTATGGCCTCGATGGTGATCGGCTTCTCGGGGCTGATGTCCTTGATCAGCGTCTTGCACGCCAGGCGGTTCTTGCCGTTGATCCGCATGGCGTCGGAGCCGCAGATGCCGTGCGCGCACGAGCGGCGGAAGGTGAGCGTGCCGTCCAGTTCCCACTTGATCTTGTGGAGACCGTCGAGCACACGCTCCTTCGGGTCCATCTCGAAGGTGAAGTCCTGCCACTCCGCCTCGGCCGAGACCTCGGGGTTGAAGCGGCGGACGCGGAAGGTGACCGTGATGTAGGGGGAGTCGGCGAAACCGGGCTCGGCGCCGCCGTCGGTCTTCTCCAGGGTCGGGGTTGCCATCAGTACTTACGCTCCATCGGCTGGTAGCGGGTCGTGACGACCGGCTTGTAGTCGAGACGGATGCTCGTCGAGCCGTCCTCGGCCACCTCGCGGTACGCCATGGTGTGGCGCATGAAGTTGACGTCGTCGCGGTTCGGGTAGTCCTCGCGGTAATGACCGCCGCGGGACTCCTTGCGGGCCAGCGCGGAGACGGCCATGACCTCGGCCAGCTCCAGCAGGTTGCCCAGCTCGACGGCCTCCAGCAGGTCGGTGTTGAACCGCTTGCCCTTGTCCTGGATCGAGACGTTCTTGTAGCGCTCGCGCAGCTCGCCGATCTTCTCCACGGCTGCCTTGATCGTCTGCTCGGTGCGGAACACCATGACGTTGGCGTCCATGGTCTCCTGCAGCTCGCGGCGGATGTCGGCCACCCGCTCGTTGCCCGTGGCGGAGCGCAGGCGCTCGACCTCGGAGACCACGAACTCGGCCGGGTTCTCCGGCAGCGGCGCGTAGTCCGCGGAGTGCGCGTACTCGGCGGCCGCGATGCCGGACCGCTTGCCGAAGACGTTGATGTCCAGCAGCGAGTTGGTGCCCAGGCGGTTGGCGCCGTGCACCGACACGCAGGCGACCTCGCCGGCCGCGTACAGGCCGGGGACCACCGTGGTGTTGTCGGCGAGGACCTCGCCCTTCACGTTGGTGGGGATGCCGCCCATGGCGTAGTGCGCGGTGGGCTGGATCGGGATCGGGTCCGTGTAGGGCTCGATGCCGAGGTAGGTGCGCGCGAACTCGGTGATGTCCGGCAGCTTGGCGTCCAGCTGCTCCGGCGGCAGGTGGGTGAGGTCCAGGTAGACGTGGTCGCCCTCGGGACCGCAGCCGCGGCCCTCGCGGATCTCCGTGTAGATGGAGCGCGAGACGACGTCACGCGAGGCGAGGTCCTTCATCACCGGCGCGTACTTCTCCATGAAGCGCTCGCCGTGCTTGTTGCGGAGGATGCCGCCCTCGCCGCGGGCGCCCTCGGTGAGGAGGATGCCCATGCGCCAGATGCCGGTCGGGTGGAACTGGAAGAACTCCATGTCCTCCAGCGGGATGCCCCGGCGGTAGACGGCGGCCTGGCCGTCACCGGTGAGGGTGTGCGCGTTGGAGGTGACCTTGAAGAACTTGCCGGTGCCGCCGGAGGCGTAGATGACCGACTTGGCGTGGAAGACGTGGATCTCGCCGGTGGCCAGCTCGTAGGCGACGACGCCGGCCGAGACCTGCTTGCCGTCGACCTCGGTGAGCAGCTGGTCCAGGACGTAGAACTCGTTGAAGAACTCCACGCCCTCCTTGACGCAGTTCTGGTACAGCGTCTGGAGGATCATGTGGCCGGTGCGGTCCGCGGCGTAGCAGGACCGGCGGACCGGGGCCTCGCCGTGGTTGCGGGAGTGACCGCCGAAGCGGCGCTGGTCGATGCGGCCCTCGGGGGTCCGGTTGAACGGCAGACCCATCTTCTCGAGGTCGAGGACCGAGTCGATGGCCTCCTTCGCCAGGATCTCCGCGGCGTCCTGGTCGACCAGGTAGTCACCGCCCTTGACCGTGTCGAAGGTGTGCCACTCCCAGTTGTCCTCCTCCACGTTCGCCAGCGCGGCGGCCATGCCGCCCTGCGCGGCGCCCGTGTGGGAGCGGGTGGGGTAGAGCTTCGTCAGCACGGCGGTGCGGCTGCGCTTCGTCGCCTCGATGGCGGCGCGCATGCCGGCGCCGCCGGCGCCGACGATGACGGTGTCGTACTTGTGGATCTTCATGGAAGTCTGCAGCCCCGGATCTAGCGGATGTTCGGGTCGAAGGTGAAGATCACCAGCGTGCCCAGCAGGATGGTGAACACCGTCGCGGTGTAGAGGAGGCCCTTGAGCCACACACGGGTGTTCGCGCGCTCCGCGTAGTCGTTGATGATCGTGCGCAGGCCGATGGTGCCGTGGAGCATGGCGAGCCACAGCATCAGCAGGTCCCAGACCTGCCAGAACGGCGAGGCCCAGCGACCCGCGACGAAGGCGAAGCCGACCTTCTGCACGCCGCCGTCCAGGACCAGCTGCACCAGCAGGTGGCCGATGACCAGGACGACGAGGACGACGCCGGACAGGCGCATGAAGAGCCAGGCGTACAGCTCGAAGTTGCCCCGGGTGGCCCTGCCGGTCTTCTTGGTGCGCTTGCGCGGGGGCTCGATCACGGGGGCCGGGTTGTCGGCGGAGTACGGGGAGGCGCCCGCCTCCTCGACCGGGCCGATGCCCGAAGCAGTGGTGTCGGTCTTGACGGTGTTGTTCGACATGCTTCGCGTCAGCTCCCGAAGAGTTCACGAGCGGCGTGACCGAGGACGGGGTACAGCGCGCCGATCATCAGCACGACCCAGACGCCGACGACGGCCCAGAGCATCTGCTTCTGGTAGCGGGTGCCCTTCGACCAGAAGTCGACGGCGATGACGCGCAGGCCGTTCAGCGCGTGGAAGAGGATCGCGGCGACGAGGCCGTACTCCAGCAGCGCGACGAGCGGCGTCTTGTAGGTGGCCACGACCTCGTCGTAGGCCTCCGGGGAGACACGCACGAGAGAGGTGTCGAGCACATGGACGAACAGGAAGAAGAAGATCAGCACGCCGGTGACTCGGTGAGCCACCCACGACCACATTCCTTCCCGTCCGCGGTAAAGCGTTCCAGCCGGCACGGAAGAACCCTCCGGGAGCGGGGATTGGGGCCTCGCCGGCTTTGTCTGTCGGACGGGCCCGGCCGGGTACGGTCCACCGGCCCCGGCCATCGTAGCGACGTGCTGTCGGAACCTTTAGCGCAGCCCTGCCGATGTGATCAAACCGGTAGCCCCAGCGGGGGTGCGAAAGGGGGGAATTCGGCACAAGTCGGATCGAAATCATCCGGGCGATCGGAACGAATCAGTCGGGTGAGTCGTTCGCGTGCCAGTTGCCGCAGCTCCTCGGCGGCGACCACCCGCTCGTCCTCCGGGGTCAGGGCCAGCCGGCTGCGGACGGTGGCGAGCAGGTGGTTCAGGGAGTCCTCCGGGGCCACGCCCTCCAGCGAGAGCACGAAGCCGTGCCCGAACCGCTGCTCGTAGGCCACCCAGGCGGCGCGCACCGCCGTGCGGGCGGCGCGCGGCATCGAGCGGACCACCCGCAGCTGCTGCTCGGACCACAGCCCGCCTCCGCCCGGCGTGGCGGGCAGGGTGGCCGCCGCGAGCGGGTCGTCCGCCGCGAGGAAGGTACGGGCGAGTTCGTCCGTCCGGAGCATCCGGCACTCCTCGCGGACGGCTCCCAGCAGTTCGTCGGGCGACAGGTCGTAGGCCGCCTCGTCGGAGGCGGCGAGCAGGGACGCGAGATCCGGGTACGGCCGGTGGGCGGCCATCCGGCCGGCCCAGCGCTCGCTGCGCAGGCAGCAGGCGAGGAGGCGCCGGGCGGCGGTCACGGGTGCCCGGTTGAACCGCTCCAGGCCGTCGGGCGCGGCACGGCCCTGTTCCGGGATGCGTGGCGAAGGCAGCGGGAGTCCTCGGCGGGTTCCGGGGCGCCGGGTCGGGGCGCCGGATGCGGTCGTCAGGAACGATGCGCGGACGATGTGGGAGGTGTGGACACACGGTAGCGGTGCGACCACGGAGGCGGTAGCCGAATATGCGTCTTTCACCCGCAGGGGAGAGAAACGGCCCACGGGTGGACGCCGCGCGTCGGCGGGCGATCGGGACGAATCGCTCCTACGTTGGCAAGGTGAGCCAGCACAGTCGTCACAGCGCGAACAGCTCGAAGCACGGAAGGCCCCGCCGGTCCGCCGACCGGGTGAAGCGGATGCGGCAGGCCCGGTGGGGCGCGGCGGCCGTGGTCGCCGCCGGCTCGGCCGTCCTGGCCTACGGCCTCTGGCCGGCCGGCCACGACGGCGGGTCGCCCGGCAGCCGCACCCCCGCCGGCACCCGGGCGGCGCCCGCCTCGCCCACGCCGGTGTCCGGGCCGCCACGGACCATCCCCGCCGTCACCGAGTACACCGCGGCCTCCGGGCCCGGCTGGAGGCCGGCGAAGGACGCCCGGGTGGTGGTCGGCGACGACGGCCTCGCCGACGAGGGCCGGCTGGTCGCCCGGGAGCTCGGGATGACCTACGCCGGGGAGAAGGCCGCCCGCGACCGCGAGGCCGGCGACCTGCGCCTGGAGGTCGCCGGCGACCGGGGGGCGAACCCGGAGTCCTACCGGCTGACGGTCGACGGCGGCCGCGTGGTGATCAGCGGGCCGGCCGAGGCGGGCGTCTTCTACGGCACCCGCACGCTCAAGCAGATGGTGACCGCGAGCGGCGGCGCCCCCGAGGGCGTCGTCCGCGACGAGCCGGCCGAGCCCAAGCGGGGCCTGATGCTGGACATCGCGCGGAAGTTCTACTCGGCCGCCTGGATCGAGGACCGCGTCCGGGAGATCGCCGACCTCAAGTACAACGAGCTGGGCCTGCACTTCTCCGACGACCAGGGCTTCCGCGTCGAGTCGAGCAGCCACTCCGAGGTGGTGACGGACCCGCACCTGACCAAGGCCGAGGTGAACCGGATCGTCGCCCTGGCCCGCAGCCTGCACGTGCGGATCGTCCCGGAGATCGACTCGCCCGGGCACCTGGGCGCGGTGCTCGCGGCCCACCCCGACCTCCAGCTGTACAAGGCCAACGGCCGGCCGGCCGCGGGGGCGATCGACATCTCCAAGCCGGCCGCCGGCAAGCTCGTGGACGAGCTGATCCGGGAGTACGCCGAGGTCTTCCCGGGCACCGAGTGGCACCTCGGCGCCGACGAGTACGTGGCGCTGCTGGCGAGCGACCCGGAGGCCACCTACCCCGGGCTGGCCGCCGCCGCCCGCGAGAAGTACGGCCCCGGCGGCACCGTCGAGGACCTGACCACCGGATGGCTCAACGACCGGGCCGCCACGGTCAAGAAGCTGGACCGCACCCCGCGCGCCTGGAACGACGGCTTCTTCGACGGCGGCGCGGTGGCGCCGTCGCAGGACATCCAGGTGGCCTACTGGACCGGCAAGGAGATCGGCGCGCGGGAGCCCTCCGAGTTCCTGGAGCGCGGGCGCAAGCTCATCAACTACAACGACGAGTACCTCTACTACGTGCTCGGCGAGCCGCTGACCTTCGTCTACCCGACCGGGCAGCGGATCTACGAGCAGTGGACCCCGTTCGTGGTGCGCGGCACCACGGCGGTGCCCGAACGGTACGACTCCCAGATCCTCGGGGGCTCGCTGGCCGTCTGGGGCGACCGGCCGAACGCCCAGACCCAGGAACAGGTGGCGGCCGGGCTGCGGATGCCGCTGCGGGCGACCTCGCAGAAGCTGTGGGACCGGCGCGAACCGTCGCTGAGCTGGGCGGAGTTCCAGCAGCTCGCGGAGCGGCTCGGCTGAATCCCCCTGGACGGCGCGGCGCCGTCGGACGTATGTTCCCCTCTCCGGTGCGGGCGGGCCACGGCAACGTGACCCGCCCGCACCGCTGCGTCCACCCGCACCGCCGTGCGCCGTCACCTTTCCGGGAGTCCGTCTTGCTCTGCCTCAACTGCCACAGATCCGAGGCCCGGCCCGGGGGGACGCACTGCGCCGGGTGCGCCTCCGGGCAGTGGCCCGGCGCCGCGGCCGGCGCACCGAGCGCCTGGCTCCGTCCGCCTGTGACGCTGGGCCGGTGGACCGCCGCGCTGCTCGGACTGGTCGCCCTGACCGACCTGTTCGCGGTGGTGACGGACCACGGGATGTACGACACGGTGCGCGAACGGGCGGCTGCCGGGGCCGCCGTGATCGACGTCTACACCACTCACGCCGAGAACCAGCTGATGGTCGTGGCGGCCGTCGCGCAGGCCGTCGCCTTCAGCGCCTGCGGCGTCGTGTTCCTGGTCTGGTTCCACCGAGTCCGGGTCAACGCCGAGGTGTTCCGTCCGGACGGGCACGAGATGAAGCGGGGCTGGGCGATCGGCGGCTGGTTCGTCCCGGTGGCCAACCTGTGGTTCCCGCGGCGGATCGCCGGCGACATCTGGCGGGCCTCGGCGCGGGCGGGAGAGCCGCGCTCCGAGGCCCTGCTCAACCTGTGGTGGACGCTGTGGCTGGGCAGCTGGGCACTGGGCCGGATCGCTTCGCGCGCCTACGACAGCGCCTTCCAGGGGGACGCCGCACCGGTCGACGCGGCCGGCGACGGCCTGCTCTGGATGATGGCCTCGGACGGGTTCGACGCCGTGACCGCGGTGGTGGCCGCGGTCTTCGTACTGCGGCTCTCCGCGGCGCAGCACGAGAAGGCGGTGGCCCTGGCGGCCGCGGTGGCCGCCGAGACGGCCCCCGCGGCCGGGGTTCCGGCCCCGCCCGCGACACCCGTACCGCCGCACGGCGCCTGACGCGGTGACGGGCGACGGCCGGGACCGCCACCCCCCACAGGAGAGGCCCCGACCGTCGCGGTGCGGGCCGTCACCGGCCCGCACTCGTTTCAGCGCCGACGCCCGCGGATTTGTCACACCACGCACACAAAAAGTGCCGTGAGCTCCCCTGAGCACGTGGACGTGGGCGTTCCGGCCCCGTAACGTGCCTGGGGCGACGGAGACGAACCGGACCGCGGGCGCGGTGCCGGTCTGGGCGCGAGAAAGGCACGCGTGGCGTGGGGGACGACGCGGAGCTGACCGCCGCGGTGCACGCGGCACAGGACGGGGACGAGACCGCGTTCCGGACTGTGTACCGCACGGTGCACCCTCGGCTGCTCGGCTATGTACGGACATTGGTGGGCGACCCGGACGCCGAGGACGTGACCTCGGAGGCCTGGCTGCAGATCGCCCGCGACCTCGACCGCTTCACCGGCGACGCCGACCGCTTCCGCGGCTGGGCGGCGCGCATCGCCCGCAACCGGGCGCTGGACCACATCCGCATGCGCGGCCGCCGCCCGGCGACCGCGGGCGACGAGACGGAACTCGCCGACCGGCCGGCGACCACGGACACGGCGGCGGAGGCGATCGACGCCCTCGCCACCGACCGCGCGTTCGCGCTGATCTCCCGTCTGCCGGCCGACCAGGCCGAGGCGGTGGTGCTGCGCGTGGTGATGGGGCTGGACGCCAAGTCGGCCGCCGCGACGCTCGGCAAGCGGCCCGGCGCCGTGCGGCAGGCGGCGCACCGCGGACTGCGCAAGCTGGCCGAGCTGCTCGCGGAACCCGCGCCGGGGGCCGGGCGCGGCGCGGGGCGCGGGCCGGGGCCCGAGCCGACGACGGCCTCCTCGGTGGAGGCGGTGGCGGAACGGCTCGGCATACTCGGGCTGGTGCCGCAGCCGCCCCGGTGGCCGCGCCAGAAACTGGTGACGTCCGCCGGAGTGACGTACGCGCCGACGCGGACGCAGAAGGACATGTGATGCCCGACGAGCACGACAGGTGGCTGGACCGCGAGACGGCGGAGCGCCTGCTGCGCGGTGAGCGCCTGGGCGCGGGAGACTCCGGGGCGGCCCGGGACCTCGCGCGGGTGCTGGACGCCCTTTCGGCGGCTCCGGCCGATCCCGCGGACCGTGCCGCGCACTCCGCGGCCGGCGAGGACGCCGCGCTGGCCGCCTTCCGTGAGGCTCGGGCCGCGCGCGGCGCGGCCGGCACGGGCACGCCCGACACCCCGGGTGCGGCGTTCCCGGTGCGGGGGCACGCGCGGCGCGGGCGCGGCGCCGCCCGGCACCGGTTCGTGCTGGCGGCGGTGCTGGTGGCCGGCGTGGTCGGCGGCGGCGCGGCGATCGGCGGCGGGCTGCACGGCTTCGTCTCCGGGGACCGTGCCCCGGCCGGGTCGGTGGCCACCGGGATGCCGGTGCCCTCCGGCACGACCACTCCGGTGCCGCTGGGCTCGGAGGCGCCGGCGGCCCCTCTGTCCGGTGGCGCCCTGTCGGGTGTCACCGACGGCGTCGGCGTCCGGCCGCCGGCCGGGAGCGGCGCGTCGGCCGGTGGCACGGGCGGCGACGGTAGCGCGACGTCCGGGGCACACGACGGCGCGACGTCCGGCCCGGACGGGCGCGGTGACGCGAGGGACGCCGCCGGAAGCGGTGAGGCGCACGGCGACAGGAACGGCCCCGGCGCCGGTGGCGGCTCCTCCGGCGGGCGGTCCGGGGACCGGGGCCGCGGGTCCCGGGAGTCCCTGCGCGACACCTGCCGCGACCACCTGGCGGGGCGGTCCCTGACGGCGGAACAGCGCCGCGAGCTGGCCGCCGCGGCGGGGAGCGCCGGGGTGTCCGCGTACTGCGCCGGTCTGGTCGGCGACGGCGGCGAGGCGCCGGCCGACGGCTCGCTGAAGGGCGACGACGACGGGGACGACCAGGGCCACCGGGACCACCGGAAGAAGGACCGGCGCGGGGAGCGGGGCGAGTCGGCGGAGAACGGGCGGCGCACGGTGGCCGGCCAGGCGGCCGGCGAGCGAGGCCCGGGCGCGGGCAGGGGCGGCGCCGGCCGCGCCCGCGAGACCTCCGCCCACGACCGGACCTTCCGCCCGGAAGCCGGCTCCCCGGCCGAGCGGGGCACCCGGCGCGAGCGCGGCGCGGAGCCCGCGACCGCCGGCCGCCGTGGCTGACATCTCGGTCGCGCCGGGGCACTTCGGGGCGTCACGCCCGTGGAAGGTCCGTGAGCAGTTCGCGATGGGACGGTTGCAGGCCCTCCGGGAGGTCTCCCGGGTCGCACCACCTCGCCTCGAGGATCTCGAAGTCGTCCACGACGAGTTCACCGCCCACCAGCTGCGCCTCGTAGGCGACCTCCAGCCGTAGCCGGAAGCCGCTCCGCAGCCGGAGCAGCCGCCCGGGCCGGACGTCGAGGCCGGTCTCCTCCTTGACCTCGCGGACGACCGTCTGCCCGAACTCCTCGCCGCGCCGGGCGAACCCGGTCGGCAGGCCCCACGGCAGCGCCGGGTTCCACAGCCGGTGCCGGAGCACCAGCACGCGCCCCGCGTCGTCGCGGACCACTCCCGTCACGCCCACCATGAAGGTGGCGTTGGCCAGGCGGAGGATCCGCCACTGCCAGGAGCCGCGGAGCCGCCTCCACACGGCGGCGATGAGGCGGTGAGGGGTCGTCACGCACCCATCGTAGGCGGGCGCCGCGCCCGCCCGCTCCTGCCCGCACCCCTTCCGCCCGGCCCCCACGGGCGACTTGAACATGTTCAAAAAGAGGTCTACCTTCGTCTCGTCAGCGTTTTTGAACGCGTTCAAGGAAGGTGGGGGCATGGACCTCACGGTGATCACGTACGTCGTCTACCTGGCCGTCAGCATCGGGCTCACGGTCTGGGTGGCGCGCACCCTCAGCAGCAACGGGCGGATCTTCCTCGCCGACGTGATGAGGGGCGACGAGAAGCTGGCCGGTGCCGTCAACCACCTGCTGGTGGTCGGCTTCTACCTGGTCAACTTCGGCTTCGTCGCCCTGTACCTCAACCGCGACGAGGCCGTCGCGGACGCCCGCGGCGTCTTCGAGGCGCTCTCCACCAAGCTCGGCGTGGTGCTGCTGGTCCTCGGCGTGCTGCACCTGGGCAACGTGTGGGTGCTCAGCCGGATCCGCCGGCGGGGGCGCATGGAGCGGGAGAACGTTCCGCCGGTGGACCCGCAGGCGTGGGCGGCTCCGGCCGCGCCGACCGGGGCGTGACCGCGGTGAGCCGGGTGCCGGTCACCGGTCTGACGGTGCTGTACGACGCCGGCTGCCCGCTCTGCCGGCACCTGGGCGACTGGCTGCGGCGGCAGCCCAAACTGGTCCGGCTGGACATGGTGCCCGCGGCCTCGGAGGAGGCCAGGCGCCGCTTCCCCGGGCTGGACCACGGGGCCACCCTGGACGAGATCACGGTGGTCGGCGACGCCGGCCAGGTCTACCGGGGCCCGGCCGCCTGGATCGTCTGCCTGTGGGCGCTGCGCGAGCACCGTCCGCTCGCCCACCGGCTCAGCACGCCGGCGGGCGAGCGGGTGGCCCGGGCCGCGGTGCTGGCGGCCGCCAAGTGGCGGGCGCAGTTGCGGCCCGGGGCGTCCTCGGGCGTCCCCTCCGGCGTCCCGGGCCGCTGGGGCGGCGGGGTGTACCGGCGGGAGGACGGCTGGGTGTACCACCCCGACGCGGGGTGGACGCTCGACGCCCGGGGGTGCTCCGACGGGGCATGCCCCGCGGGCTGACGGCACTGGTTAGGCTCGGGGCGTGCCCGAACCGAAGGATTCCAGGACCCCGAAGCCCAAGAGCGAGCAGACCCGCACGCTGATCCTGGAGACGGCCATGCGCCTCTTCCAGGAACGGGGCTACGACCGCACCACGATGCGCGCCGTCGCCCAGGAGGCCGGGGTGTCGGTGGGCAACGCCTACTACTACTTCTCCGGCAAGGAACACCTGATCCAGGGCTTCTACGACCGGATCGGCGCGGAGCACAAGGTGGCGGCCCGGGCGGTCCTGGAGCGGGAGACGGACCTGCAGGCCCGGCTGGCGGGGGTGCTCAAGGCCTGGCTGGACGTGGCGGAGCCGTACCACGAGTTCGCGGCGCAGTTCTTCAAGAACGCCGCCGACCCGGACTCGCCGCTGAGCCCCTTCTCCACCGACTCCAGGGCGCCGCGCGAGGAGTCCATCGGCATCTTCCGCGAGGTGCTGGCGGGGTCGAAGGCGAAGGTCCCGGCCGAGCTGAAGGACACCCTGCCGGAGCTGATGTGGCTCTCCCTGATGGGACTGGTCGTCTACTGGGTCTTCGACCGCACCCCGGGCCGCGAGCGCAGCTACCGGCTGGCCGAGCGGGGCGCCCGGCTCACGACGCTGGGCGTCACGCTGGCCCGCTTCCGGGTGCTGCGGCCGCTGGTCCGCGAGGTCCACGAACTGTTCACGGACTTCCTGCCGGGGATGGGGGACCCGGACGCCGAACGTGCCGAGGGCGGAGCGAGGGCGGAGGGCGCGGGCGCGGACGCGCCCGCGCCGGGGCCCGCGTCCACCGGGAGGCGGGCCCCGAAGCGGGCCGCCTCGGCGGAACGGGACCGCGGCGGCGACGGCAGCGCCGACAGCACCGACGCGAAGCCGGCGTCGGACGCCTGACCCGGGGGGCGCGGCGGTACGGCGACGGACGGGGTCAGAGCCACCCGAGGCGCCACAGGCGGTACACGCCCGTGCCGTCGCTGAGGTACTGGCCGCCGCCGACGTCCTTGCTGGTGACCGTGTACTCCTTGCGCTGCCACAGCGGGATCATCGGGACCTCGTCGGCCGTCAGCCGCTGGATCTCCTCGAAGGTCCGCACCGCCCGCACCCGGTCGCCGAAGGCCTGGCTCTGCAGGATCAGGTCGTCGACCCGCTTGTCGCTGAAACCGTTCTTCATGCCGTTGCCGGTGCCGATCAGCACCGCGGAGAAGTTGTCCGGGTCCGGGTAGTCCGCGATCCAGCCGACCGTGTACGCGTCGAACTTGCCCTTCGCGTAGTCCTTCTGGAAGTCGCCCCACTCGCGGCCCTCCAGCTTGACCAGGAACAGGCCGCCCTCCTCGAGCTGGTTCTTCAGCTCGTAGGCCTCCTGCTCGCGGGCGCCGGTCCTCGGGAAGCCGAGGTCGATGACGACCGGCGTCCGGATCCCCGCCTCGCGCAGCAGCGTGCGGGCCTTGTCCGGGTCTCGGTCGGGGAAGGCGTCGAAGAAGGCGGTGTTGTGACCGGTGAAGCCCGCCGGGATCAACGAGTACAGCGGCTCGACGGAGTCCTGCATGACCGTGGCGGCGATCTTCTCGCGGTCGACCAGCCAGGCCATCGCCCGGCGCACCGAGACGTCGGCGAGCGGTGAGCCCGACTTGACGTTGAGGACGAGGTTGTTGGTGCTGGAGCCGGAACTCTCGGACACCCGGTACTCCGGGTCGGTGGCCGACAGCCCGGCGAGCGTGTCCGGCGGGAGCTGCCGGGAGGCGACGTCGACCTTGCGGGCCTGCCACGCCTTGTCCAGGGCCTCCGAGTCGTGGAAGTACCGCACGGTCACCGGGGTGGGCTTCTCCTCGACGGCCCCCCGGTAGTCCCGGTTGGGCCGCAGGACGGCCTCCTTGCTCTCCTTGAAGGAGGCGAGCCGGTAGGGACCGGTGCCGTCGACCTTGCCGCCGCCGCGGAGCTCGTCCGCCGGGTAGGCCTCGCTGTCGACGATCGCGCCGGCGCCGGTGGCGACCTTGAACGGGAAGGTGGCGTCCGGGCTGTTCAGCCGGAACGTCACCTTCATGCCGTCGGCCTTCACGGACTTCAGCGTGGAGAAGAGGGAGGCGGGACCGACGTCCGCGTTGATCTTCAGGACGCGCTCGAAGGAGAACTTCACGTCCTTCGCGGTCATTTCGCGGCCGCTCGGGAACTTCAGTCCGTCCTGCAGCTCGCAGACGTAGACCATCGCGTCGTCACCGTCGAAGGAGCACTCCTCGGCGGCGTCCGGCACCGGCGTGGTGCTGCCGGGCTGGTACGTCATCAACGTCTGGTACACGTTGGAGAACACCGCCCAGGAACCGGCGTCGTAGGCGCCGGCCGGGTCGAGCGACGTCACCACGTCGGTCGTGCCGACCAGGATCGGGTCGGTGTCGGCCGTCTCCTCCGGCAGCAACTGCCAGGCGCCGACGCCGACGACCGCGAGAACAAGAGCTGTTGCGAAAATCCGCACTCGAATCGAGCGCACAGGTCCCTCCCCAGGGCCCGAAACCTAACCTGCCGCCGATCGTCCGCAGAACCTTCACATCGGCGGCCACACTGAACCACAGGAGTGACCCCCGGGGGAAGGAATTGACCAGAACCGAGGATTCCGTTGTGGTCACGCCTGTGGCTGGTGTGGTCACGCCCGCAGCGAGGCGAGCTCCACCACGGTGATGTCCGACGGGGCCCCGACCCTGGTCGGCGGGCCCCAGGCGCCGGCGCCTCGGCTCACGTAGAGCTGGGTGTCGCCGTACTTCTCCAGGCCCGCCACCGTCGGGTTCGCGAGCTCCGCCAGGTAGGGGCCGGGCCACAGCTGCCCGCCGTGGGTGTGCCCGGACAGCTGGAGGTCGACGCCGTACTTCACGGCCTCGTCGATCGTGACGGGCTGGTGGGAGAGGAGCACGACCGGGCGGGAGGGGTCCCGGTCGCCCAGCGCCTTGGCGAAGTCCGGGCCCTGGCCGTGGTCCTCGCCCGCGATGTCGTTGACGCCGGCCAGGTCGAAGTGGGCGAGCTCGGTGCGGATGTTCTCCATCGGGCGCAGCCCCAGGTCGCGGACCTCGTCCACCCACTCCTCGGCGCCCGAGAAGTACTCGTGGTTGCCGGTCACGAAGTACGCGCCGTGCCGGGCGCGCAGACCGGCCAGCGGCGCGGCGGCGGGGCCCAGGTCGCGCACGGAGCCGTCGACCAGGTCGCCGACGACGGCGATCAGGTCGGGCTGGGTCGAGTTGACGGTGTCCACGACACGCTGGGCGAAGGAGCGTCCCAGCACCGGGCTGAGGTGGACGTCGCTGACGACGGCTATCCGGAAGCCGTGCGCGGCGCGGGGCAGCCGGGCCAGCGGCACGGTGACCCGCTTGACGCCCGGTCCGTTCAGCACGCCGTAGGTGCCGGCGCCGACGGTGCCGAGACCGGCCACCGCGGCGACCGAGCCGACCGTGCGGGCCACGAAAAGGCGGCGGCTGAGGGTCCGCGGGGGCGTGCCGGCGTCGGCGGTGCCGGCCGTCCCGCCCGCCTCGGCCGTCCCACCCACATCGCCCGTCCCGCCCGCCTCGGCCGGGTCCGCGCCGGTGTCCTCCGCGTCCGTGGCGGGGACGGACTCGGGGGCCCGGTCGACGGCCACGGAGCCCGCCGAGGGCGCGGGGGCCGCGGGGGCCGAGGGGGCCGTCGCGGCGCCCGGGGCGGCGAGGGGAGCACCCGAGGCCCCGGAGGCGCCCGCCGGGTCCGCGGCGGGGTCACCCTGGGCGCCTGCCGGGGCCGCGCCGGGCTCAACGGCCGCACCCGCCGGGGCCGCGCCGGACCCGGGGGCGGCAGTGGCGGTGGCGGGGCCGGCGTCCTCGCCCGCGCGGCGGGCGTCACGGCGGGCCAGCGCGCGCCGCAGCAGCGGGCGCAGCGGCTCGGTGAGGGCCAGGGCCATGGGGACGTACAGCAGCGCCGCCATCCACAGGTACCCCGGCCAGGAGACCACGCGGCGCACCGCGAACGGCAGGAAGTCGCCGCGGCCGGTCAGCGCGCCGACGAGGAACAGCGCGCCGAGCAGGAACACCGCGGTGCCCAGCCGCCGGCCCACGCCGCGGGGGACGGTGGTGTCCCGCACCAGCCGCCGCCACACGTACCAGTGCACCGCCACGAGCGCGGCCAGAACGAGCAGTGCGACGAGCACGAAAACGACGACCACGTCCGGAAGTTCCCTTGTCCTGATGTCCTGTTGGGTTCTGTTGCGCGCGGGGCCGCGTCGGCGACTATGAAGTGCGCCGCAATGCGCGGACGGAGCGCAACCCGATGACCCCCACGACCGTCCCCAGTACGAAGGAGACCACCGCGAGCAGCAGGTGGACCCAGAAGTACCCGGTCGGGTTGCCCGCGTCGTCGAACGCGAGACCGCTGCCGTCCTTGTAGAGGTTCTTGACGAAAGTGATCCAGATGACCCAGCTCCACACCCCGAAGGCGAGAAGGAACCAGGAGACGGGTCGGCTGAGCTTCATACGGCCAGTATCGCCGCCGGGTGACCGGAACCGTGGCCGGGGTGGCGCTCCGGCGGTGGAGTGCGACGGGAATCACGGCGGGGAACGAAGGCGACACGGGAGTACGTCCGCCGACGCCTTGGCATGTACGTTCTCGTCCGTGCCCGCTCCGAAGAAGACCACCCGGCGACCCGCCCTGATCGCTTCCGCCACGCTGCTGTCGCTCGCGCTCGGTCTGGTGCTCCCCCTGACGGCCGGTACGGCCGAGGCGAAGCCGATCCGGCCGGGGTCCAGGACCGGCACCGGCTCGACGGACTCCGGCTCCCCCGCGAAGGTGACGAGCACGCCCCGGGTCACCTCCACCCCGGCCGACTCCACGGACGACGACGCGGACGGTTCCTCCCCGGCCCCCTCCGGCACCGGCAAGGTGCGGGGCGGCACGACCGGGACGTCCCTCTCGAAGGTGGGCGGCTCCCGGCTGGGCGCGCCCGGCATCCAGGTCCTGCCGGGGGTGGGCGCGCCGAAGCTGCCCGAGGACGAGCTGTCGGCGAAGTCGTGGATCGTCGCGGACGCCGAGAGCGGCGAGGTGCTCGCCTCGTACAACGCGCACCAGGAGCTGGCGCCGGCGAGCACGCTGAAGATGCTCTTCGCGGACACGCTGCTGGGCCGCTGGCCCGCCACCCAGACCCACAAGGTGACGAGCGAGGAGCTCGCCCAGGTCGGCGCGGGTTCCAGCCTGGTCGGCGTGAAGGAGAACGAGGAGTACACCGTCCGCGACCTGTGGCTCGGCGTCTTCCTGCGGTCGGGCAACGACGCGGTGCATGTGCTGTCCGCGATGAACGGCGGCATCGACCGGACGGTCGCCGACATGAACGCCCGCGCCGAGGAACTGCAGGCGCTCGACACGCATGTGGTCAGCCCCGACGGCTACGACGCGAAGGGGCAGGTCTCGTCCGCCTACGACCTCACGCTGATCGCCCGGTCGGGCCTGCAGAGGCCGGAGTTCCGCGAGTACGCGGCGACGGTGAGGGCGCAGTTCCCCGGCGCGACGACGAAGGGCAAGGGCGGCAGGAAGACCCGCGGCTCCTTCGAGATCCAGAACACCAACCGGCTGCTCACCGGCGCCGGGATCGACCAGTACCAGGGCATCGCCGGCGTCAAGAACGGCAACACCACCAACGCGGGGGCGACCTTCACGGGCGTCGCCGAGCGGGGCGGCAGGGTGCTGCTGGTCACCGTCATGAACCCGGAGAAGAAGGACCTCAACCGGGTCTACAAGGAGACCGCGACGCTGCTGGACTGGGGTTTCGCGGCGTCGGGGAAGGTGACGCCGGTGGGTGAGCTGGTGCCGCCGGCCTCCCAGGTCGCGGCGTCCGCCTCGGCCGACCCGGGCGCCTCCTCGGCCGCGGTGCCGGCCGGCGACCAGGCGGGTGCGGGGGACGCCGTGGCCGCGGATGCGGGCACGGCGGGGCCGCTGTGGATACCGCTCGCGATCGTCGGCGGCGTGCTGGTCCTCCTCGCGGCCGGAGGGTTCCTCCTCCACCGCCGCTGGCCCCTGCCGGGGACCGGGGCGGAACGGGAGACGACCGCCGCGGACGGCACGCCTCCTGGAAGCGCGGACAGGACGGACGACGCCGCGGAGAAGGCGAAGGACGGCGAGGACGTGACGGCGGCCGCGGGTTCCGACACGGCCGAGGCGACCGAGGCGGCCGGGGCGGCCGGGGCGGCCCAGACGACCAAGGTGAAGGTCGACACGGCCAAGGCGGCCCGGGCCAAGGTCGACACGACAGAGGCAGCCAAGGCGAAGGTCGACGCGACCGAGGCGCCCCACGCCGACGCCGACACGGCGGAGGCGACCGAGGCGAAGGCCGGCACGGCCGGCGCCGACGCGTCCTCCGGGAGCGGCGAGAGCGCCCCCGAGGCCAAGATGCCCCAGCAGGCCACCGCTCCCCGCGCCGCCAAGGGCGAGGACCAGCCCGCCTGATCCGTCCGGGAGGGGGACGCGGCGTCAGGCGGGGACGGCGGGCTCCGCGGCACCGGCCCCCAGGGGCTCGGACGTGAGGGCGGAGGACTTCGGGGTGGCGGTCCAGGCCGCGGTGTACAGGAGCAGCTTGCAGGTGAAGTTGATCCACAGCAGCAACGCGATCGGCACCCCGAAGGCCCCGTACATGCTCTTCGCCGCGACTCCCTGGATGTAGCCGCTGAGCAGCAGCTTCAGCAGCTCGAAGCCCACCGCCCCGATCAGCGCCGCCTCGACCAGGCGACGCTTCGAGGGGTGCGCCCCCGGCACCATCCGCAGCACGTACGTCAGCAGCAGGAAGTCCGCGAGGACGGCGACGGCGAACGCGGCGATCCCCAGCAGGACGCCGCCGACGCCTCCCTCGTCGAGCCCCAGCGCCCGGGCCAGCCGCCCCACCATCCCGCTGGCGACCGTGGAGATCACCAGCGTCGCCAGCACCGCCCCGCCGAGCCCGAAGAGCACGCCCAGGTCCTTCGCCTTGGTGACCAGGATGTTCTCGTCGGGGTCCGGCATCTCCCAGACCGCCCGCAGGCAGCCCCGCATCGAGTCGACCCAGCTCAGGCCGGTGAACAGGAGCAGCGCGCCGGCGATCAGCCCGACCGTGCCGGCGTTGGCCACCAGCTTCTCGACGTCGAGCTGGTCGGAGATGCCGGGGACCTGTTCGGCCACCTGGTGCTGCAGGGTCCGCTGCTGCGCGGTGGACAGGGTGGCCGCCCCGGCCGCGGCGGCGACGGTGAGCAGCGGGAAGAGGGCGACGAAGCTGGTGAAGGTCATGGCCGCGGCGAGGCGGGTCCACTTCACCTCGTCCAGCCGCTCGAAGGCGCGCCAGGCGTGGGTCCTCATCAGCCGTGCGGCCCAGGGACCGACGACGGGCAGGTTCTTCAGCCAGTCCATCCGACGACCCCGTTCCGGTTCCCGTCCCCGACCGCGCCCGCCTCTTCGGGCCGGTCGCGGAATACCAGGGTTCTGGTACCCCAGAAACGGACCACCGTGCCCAGCAGCATGCCGACACCCGCCCCGGCGATCAGGTCGGCACGGTGGGAGGTGTGTCCCAGGCCGTAGTGGCTGACGGCGAGACAGCCCAGCTGGACGGCGGCCCCCGCGGCGTTGACGACCGTGAAGACGGCCGCCTGCCGCAGCCGTTCCCCCGGCCCCGGACGGGCGGACGCGGACGCGGGTGCTGACGCCGCCGCGGACGCCGACGCCGACCCCGGCGCGGGCGCGGGTGCCGTCGCCGTGGCCCGCCCCCGGCCTCCGTACGTGCCCACCGCGTTGCCCGTGAAGGCGACCGCGCAGGCGGCGAGGAAGGCCAGCCCCTTCGCCGGCAGCGGCGGCAGCCCTCCCGGGCCGAGGAGCGCGGTGAACACGGCGAGGTCCACCAGGTACGCCGCCAGCCCGGCCGCCGCGAATCCGGCGAGCTCCCGCCGGGTCACCCCGGGCGCCGTCACCAGCCGGTCACCGCCAGGCCGTAGAGCACCGCCCAGACCGCCGCGACCAAGGCCAGCGGGCGGTCCCGCAGGACGACGTCCTCCGGTTCGCCGGCGGTGCCTCGGTCGGCGAAGACGGCGTAGCGCAGGACGCCCAGGATGAAGGCGACCATGGACAGCTGCCGCCACGGCAGCAGTCCGGTCTGCGGGACGCCGCCGCCCTCCAGGGCCCACAGGCAGTAGCCGAGGACCGCGCCGCCCGCCGCGAGCTGCCAGACGAAGCGCAGGTAGCCGGTGGTGTACTGGGTGAGCAGCGCGCGGGTGGCCCCGCCCTTGCCCGCCATCTCCACGGCCTCCGAGTAGCGCTTGGCGGAGACCATGAACAGCGCGCCGAACCCGGTGGTGATCAGGAACCAGCGGGAGAGCGGGATGTCCATGGCGATGCCGCCGGTCATGGCCCGCATCAGGAAGCCGGCGGCGACCACCGCGAGGTCGACCACCAGCACCTGCTTGAGCCGCAGGCAGTACGCCAGCTGCATGACGACGTAGGCGGCCAGCACCCCGGCGGTCAGCGGCGGGCACAGCAGGACGGCGGTGAGCGGTGCGAGCACGGCCAGGGCGCCGCCCACCGCGTAGGCGACCGGTACCGGCACCTGTCCGGCGGCGACCGGGCGGCGCCGTTTGAGCGGGTGGGCCCGGTCGGCCTCGGCGTCCCGGGCGTCGTTGACCAGGTAGACGGCGGCGGAGCAGGCCGTGAAGAGGACGAGGACCAGCGGCAGCCTGGCCAGCGCCGCGCCGGTGAAGAGCTGCCCCGCGGCGGCGGGCGCGGCCACCACCAGGACGTTCTTCACCCACTGGCGGGGCCGGGCGGTGCGCACCAGCCCGGCGAGCAGCGCCCCGGGTCCCGGGCGGCGGGGTGGTGCGGGGCGCGGGGCTCCGGCCGGGCGGACGCGGGGTCCGACCAGCCGGGCGCCGGTGGCGGCGACGCGTTCAGCCACGGCCCCTCCCCCGCGGCCCCCGCAGTCCCCGCGCCCCCAGGCCGGTGACGGCCGCGCCCAGCAGCGCGCCCGCGGCGACGTCGGTCGGGTAGTGCACGCCGGCCACCACCCGGGACAGGCACATCGCGACGGCCACCGGTGCGGCCACCGCCCCGGCCGCCGGCAGCAGCACCCCGGCCGCCACCGCCGCCGCGGCGCTGGAGGCGGCGTGCGAGCTGGGGAAGGAGTGGCCGGCCAGCACCGGCACCCGGGCCTCGACGGCGGTGGGGCGGGGGCGGCGCACCAGGTGCTTGACGCCCACGCTGGCGGCCTGGGCGGCTGCCGTCAGCGCGGCGCCGCGCAGCCAGGCGGAGCGGCGGGGCCGGTCCACGGCGGCCGCGGCGAGATGCGCGGCCAGCCACAGCGCGCCGTGCTCCCCGGCGTGGGAGAGGACGCGGACGGCGGCGGTGGCGCGGGGGTGGGCGCCCCGGGCGTGCAGGGCGCCCAGGAGCCGGGCGTCGAGCCGCCGGAGGGCGGGCGGCGGGCGCAGGAGGAAGGCGGGCGGGGAGAGGGGCGGGCAGGGGGCGAGGAAGGGGATCCCGTGCATAAGGCCCACTGTTCACCGGGGCGGGCCACGAACCGGTGCATTACCGCACCAACCTCCATCAATCACCCGTTCCGGCGAGAATCGCGCGATATCCGCAGCAGTCGCCGCACAGGGGACGTGCCGCCGCTACCGTCGCGCCCATGCCGCCCACGCAGCCCTCCTCGCTGGATCCGTCCCCGCCGCCCGCCGCCCGCGCCGTCCCGGTCACCGGATGGGGCCGCACCGCCCCGACCGCCGCCCGGCTGGTCCGGCCCCGCAGCTACGACGAGGCGGTGGCCGCCGTCCGCGGCTGCGGGGCGCGCGGCGGCATCCCGCGCGGGCTGGGCCGGGCCTACGGCGACGCGGCGCAGAACGCGGGCGGCGCCGTGCTGGACATGACGGCGCTGGACCGCGTCCACGCGGTGGACGTCACCGCGGGCGTGGTGCTGTGCGACGCGGGCGTCTCGCTGCACCGGCTGACGCAGGTGCTGCTGCCGTTCGGCTGGTTCGTGCCGGTCACCCCCGGTACCCGGTACGTCACGGTGGGCGGGGCGATCGGGGCGGACATCCACGGCAAGAACCACCACGTCTCCGGCTCCTTCTCCCGCCACGTGCTGTCGATGGAGCTGCTGACCGCCGACGGCGTCGTCCGCACGGTGGCCCCCGGCGACCCGCTCTTCGAGGCGACCTGCGGCGGCATGGGCCTGACCGGGGTCGTCCTCACCGCCTCGGTCGCGCTCCAGCCGGTGGAGACGTCCTGGATGACGGTGGACACCGAGCGGGCCGGCGACCTCGACGACCTGATGGCCCGCCTCACCACCACCGACCACCGCTACCGCTACTCGGTGGCCTGGATCGACCTGCTGGCCCGCGGCCGCGCCACCGGCCGCGCGGTCCTCACCCGCGGCGACCACGCCCCGCTCGACGCGCTCGGGGCCCGCACCCGGCGCGACCCGCTGGCCTTCCGCCCCTCCCGGCTGCCCGCGGCGCCGTCCTTCCTGCCCGACGGCCTGCTCGGCCGCACCACGGTGGGGGCCTTCAACGCGTTCTGGTACCGCAAGGCCCCCCGGCACCGCACCGGCGAGCTGCAGCGCCTGCCGGCCTTCTTCCACCCGCTGGACGGCGTGCCGCACTGGAACCGGATCTACGGCCGGCACGGCTTCGTGCAGTACCAGTTCGTCGTCGGGTACGGCGAGGAGGAGGCGCTGCGGCGGATCGTGCGCCGGGTCTCCGGGCGGCGCTGCCCGTCCTTCCTGGCCGTGCTCAAGCGGTTCGGCGACGGCGACCCCGGCTGGCTGTCCTTCCCCACCGCGGGGTGGACGCTCGCCCTGGACGTCCCGGCCGGCCTGCCCGGGCTCGACGCCTTCCTGGACGAGCTGGACGAGGAGGTCGCGGCCGCCGGCGGGCGGGTGTACCTCGCCAAGGACTCCCGGCTGCGGCCCGAGCTGCTGCCGGCCATGTACCCGCGCCTCGACGAGTTCCGCGCACTGCGCGCCGAGCTCGACCCGCGCGGGGTGTTCACCTCCGACCTGTCCCGCCGGCTCGGTCTCTGACCGCCTACGTGAAGGAGCTCATGTGAAGGACGCGTTCGGCGCACCCCAGTCGATGCTGGTGCTCGGCGGCGCCTCGGAGATCGGCCTCGCGGTCGCCCGCCGCATGCTCGCCCGCCGCTGCCGCACCGTGTGGCTGGCGGGGCGCCCCTCCCCCGCCCTGGAGGCGGCCGCCGCCTCGCTGCGGGCCCTGCGGCCCGGGGCCGAGGTGCGCACCGTGGAGTTCGACGCGCTGGCGACCGGGACGCACGAGGAGACGCTGGGCAAGGTCTTCGCGGAGGGCGACGTCGACCTGGTGCTGATGGCCTTCGGCGTCCTCGGCGACCAGGCCCGCGACGAGCGGGAGCCGGCCGGCGCGGTGCGGGTCGCGCAGACCAACTACACGGGGGCCGTCTCCGCGGGCCTGGTCGCCGCGGCGGCGCTGCGCGGGCAGGGCCACGGGTCGCTGGTGGTGCTCTCCTCGGTGGCCGCCGAGCGGGCCCGCCGCAGCAACTTCATCTACGGCTCCAGCAAGGCCGGCCTGGACGCGTTCGCGCAGGGGCTGGGCGACTCGCTGGACGGGACGGGGGTGCACGTGATGGTGGTGCGGCCCGGCTTCGTGCGGACCCGGATGACGGCGGGCCTGCGGGAGGCGCCGCTGGCGACCACCCCGGGGGCGGTCGCGGCGGCCGTGGAATGGGGCCTGCGGCGCAGGGCCGCGACGGTCTGGGTCCCCGGCACCCTCCGCCCCGCGATGGCCGTCCTGCGCCGGCTCCCCCGCCCCCTCTTCCGCCGCCTGCCGCTCTGACCCGGCCGCGGGCGCCGGCCGCGGGCGCTCGGCCGCGGGCGCTCCGCGGGGACCCGGAGGCGGCCCGCCGCACCGGGAACGCGGCACGGGATCGGTGCGCGGTTCAGTGCAGGGTGGGGTGTCTCTCCACCGTGGCCTGGGGCGGGACCAGGGCGCCGCCGAAGGGGAAGTCGCGCAGGCGGCGCCAGACACCGTCGGCGCCCTGCTCGTAGAGGGCGAAGCCGGTGCAGGGCCACTCCGCCGCGTAGTCGGCCAGCTCCGCGTAGGCGCGGTCCATGGCCTCCTCGGCGATGCCGTGCGCCACCGTCACGTGCGGGTGGTACGGGAACTGCAGCTCCCGGGCCACCGGCCCCGCCTCGTCCCGGACGCGGGCCTGCAGTTCGGCGCACTCGTCCGCGCCGGCCACCACCCGCACGTAGACCACCGGCGAGAGCGGGCGGAACGTTCCGGTGCCCGCCAGGCGCATCGGGAAGGGCCGCCCGGCGGCCGCCACCTCGGCGAGGTGCGCCTCGATCTTGGGCAGCGCCGAGGCGTCCACCTCGGTCGGCGGGAGCAGCGTGACGTGCGTGGGAATGCCGAAGGCAGCGGCGTCGCCGAAGCCCGCGCGCCGCTGCTGGAGCAGGGTGCCGTGCGGCTCCGGGACCGAGATCGACACGCCGATCGTTACGGTCCCCACGTCGTCTCCTGTCGTGTCGTCTTCCGTCACGCCGGGCCGCGCCCGACGGGTGCTGCCCCCGGCCGCCGGCCGGGGTCCGCCGCCCCCATCGACTGTACGGCGGCGCACCGCCGAACCGGGAGGACCGCGCCTGGATCACGGTGGCGCGAGGGGCGCTCGGGCGCGGCGGGCGTCCTGCCCGCCGCCCCCGGCGCGCCGCCCGTGCGTCGGCCGTGGTCCGGTCAGTGCTTGGCCGGGACCAGGCCCATCCGCGCGTAGGTCGTCGCCAGCGTCTCGGCGGCGACCGCGCGCGCCTTCTCCGCGCCCTTGGCGAGGATCTGGTCCAGCGTCTCCGGGTCGTCCAGGTATTCCTGCGTCCGGTCGCGGAACGGCGTCACGAAGTCGACCATGATCTCGGCCAGGTCCGTCTTCAGGGCGCCGTACATCTTGCCCTCGTACTCCGCCTCCAGCTGCGGGACCGTCTTCCCGGTGAGGGTGGAGAGGATGGTCAGGAGGTTGGAGACGCCCGGCTTGTTCTCCCGGTCGAAGCGGATCACGGTCTCCGTGTCGGTGACCGCGCTCTTCACCTTCTTCGCGGTGACCTTCGGGTCGTCCATGAGGTTGATCAGGCCCTTGGGGTTGGCCGTCGACTTGCTCATCTTCGCGGACGGGTCCTGCAGGTCGTAGATCTTCGCCGTCTCCTTGAGGATGTACGCGCTCGGGACGGTGAAGGTGGGACCGTACTGGGTGTTGAACCGCTCGGCCAGGTCGCGGGTCAGCTCCAGGTGCTGGCGCTGGTCCTCGCCGACGGGGACCTGGTCGGCCTGGTAGAGCAGGATGTCCGCGACCATCAGCATCGGGTACGTGAACAGGCCGACCGTGGTGCGGTCGCTGCCCTGCTTGGCGGACTTGTCCTTGAACTGCGTCATCCGGGAGGCCTCGCCGAAGCCCGTGATGCAGTTCATCACCCAGCCGAGCTGGGCGTGCTCCGGGACGTGGCTCTGCACGAAGAGGGTGCAGTGCTCCGGGTCCAGGCCGGCCGCCAGCAGCTGGGCGACGGACAGCCGGGTGTTCCGGCGGAGCTGCTCCGGGTCCTGCGGCACGGTGATGGCGTGCAGGTCGACGACCATGTAGAAGGCGTCGTGGGACGTCTGCATGTCCACCCACTGGCGGACCGCGCCGAGGTAGTTGCCGAGGTGGAACGAGCCGGAGGTCGGCTGGATACCGGAGAGCACGCGAGGACGATCAGAGGCCATGCCTCTCATTCTCTCAGGTGGCCGCCGGATCACGGGAACGGGTCGCGGAACCCGTTCCGCGACCCGGGGCCGAGCGACCGGGGGCGGACGGCCGCCCGCCCCCGGTCCGCGGGCGTCAGCCCAGGTCGATCGTCGGGTACAGCGGGAAGCCGGAGACCAGCTCCGTGGCGCGGCGGGAGACCTCGTCGGAGACCTTCTCGTCCAGCACGTGCTGCGCCTTGGACGGGGCGCCCTTGGCGGTGGTGCCGGGGACGGCCTCGGTGAGCACGCGGTCGATCAGCGCCGCGATCTCGTCCATCTCCGCCGTGCCGAGCCCGCGGGTGGTCAGGGCGGGGGTGCCGATGCGGATGCCGGAGGTGTACCAGGCGCCGTTCGGGTCGGCGGGGATCGCGTTGCGGTTGGTGACGATGCCGGAGTCCAGCAGCGCCTGCTCCGCCTGGCGGCCGGTGAGGCCGTAGGAGGAGGCCACGTCGATCAGGTTGAGGTGGTTGTCCGTGCCGCCGGTGACCAGCGTCGCGCCGCGCCGCATCAGGCCCTCGGCCAGCGCCTTGGCGTTGTCGACGATGCGCTGCGCGTAGTCCTGGAAGGAGGGCTGCCGGGCCTCGGCCAGGGCGACGGCCTTGGCGGCCATCACGTGCGGCAGCGGACCGCCGAGCACCATCGGGCAGCCGCGGTCGACCTGGTCCTTGAGCGAGTCGTCGCAGAGCACCATGCCGCCGCGCGGGCCGCGCAGCGACTTGTGGGTGGTGGTGGTGACGATCTGCGCGTGCGGCACCGGGTCGAAGTCGCCGGTGAGCACCTTGCCGGCCACCAGGCCCGCGAAGTGCGCCATGTCGACCATCAGGGTCGCGCCGACCTCGTCGGCGATCTCCCGCATGATCCGGAAGTTCACCAGGCGGGGGTAGGCGGAGTAGCCGGCGACGATGATCAGCGGCTTGAAGTCGCGGGCCGTGGCGCGCAGCGCCTCGTAGTCGACCAGGCCCGTCTCCGGGTCGGTGCCGTAGGACCGCTGGTCGAACATCTTGCCGGAGATGTTGGGGCGGAAGCCGTGGGTGAGGTGGCCGCCGGCGTCCAGCGACATGCCCAGCATCCGCTGGTTGCCGAAGGCGGCGCGCAGCTCGGCCCAGTCGGCGTCGGAGAGCTCGTTGACCTGGCGGACACCGGCCTTCGCCAGGTGCGGGACCTCGACGCGGTCGGCGAGCACCGACCAGAAGGCGACCAGGTTGGCGTCGATGCCCGAGTGCGGCTGGACGTAGGCGTGGCGGGCGCCGAAGAGCTCGCGGGCGTGCTCGGCGGCGAGCGACTCGACGGTGTCGACGTTGCGGCAGCCGGCGTAGAAGCGGCGGCCGACGGTGCCCTCGGCGTACTTGTCGCTGAACCAGTTGCCCATCGCCAGGAGCGTCGCGGGCGAGGCGTAGTTCTCGGAGGCGATCAGCTTGAGCATCTCGCGCTGGTCGGCGAGCTCCTGGCCGATCGCGTCGGCGACGCGGGGCTCGACGGCCCGGACGACGTCCAGGGCGGAGCGGTACGCGGCGGACTCGGGGGAAAGGTCGGGCATGGCGGCCTCCGGCAGGGTGCGGTCACGGTGTGGCCCAGGCGCACGGCACGTGTGGTTCCTCCGGGCCGCTCCCCGATGGTCCGTCCCATCCCAGCGCGCCAGTCACGGCCCTGGGCCAGCCTACCGGGGACCGCCGTGCCCCCCGCCAGTCGGCCCGTCGCGTGAGACGCCCCCGGTCAGGGGCCCGGCGGGGGCGGGGACGGTCAGCGGGAGGCGGGGGCGAGGGCGGCGCCGGGGGCCGGCGCGGACGCGGGTCCGGGCGCGTCCGGGTGGGGCGGCGCCGGCGCCTCGGGGCGCAGCAGGAGGCCGGCCGGGGGGTGGGTCAGCGGGCGGGCCAGCCGCCGGACCGGGGGCGAGCCGAGCACCGCGGACAGCGCGACCGCGCACAGCACCAGAGCGGCCACCTCCACCGGCCGGTCCACCCTGTCGATCCACCCCGTCTCCCGGAACGGGAGGATCACCAGCGGGTGCAGCAGGTAGATCGTGAACCCGCCCGCCCCCAGCGCGGACACGAACGGCAGGCGCCGCCTCGGCATCACCCGCAGCAGGCACAGCACCAGCGCGGCGGCCGAGGCGAGCACCGCCAGCCGGATCAGCCAGGCCCACTCCAGGCCCATCGGGTCGGCCGGCGCGTAGGCGTGCCGCATGGACAGCCACCGGCCCTCGACGTCCCGGTGCCACAGCACGCCGGCGAGGACGGAGGCCAGGACGCCGCCGACCGCCACCGGCAGGGTCCCCCGGCGGGTGAACCAGGAGGCGAGGTTGCCCTGCCCGATCCACCAGCCGAGGTGGAAGAGCGGCAGGTAGACCAGGGTCCGGGAGGCCGAGAACTGCATGCCGAACTCCGGCAGGTAGCCCACCGCGAGCGCCACGACCGTGGTGGTCGCCAGCGGGAAGCGCAGCTGGAGCACCAGGGGGTGCAGCAGCCGCCAGAAGAACAGCGACATCAGGAACCACAGGTTCCACGGCAGTTGGGCGACGTGCACCCGGAACTGCGCGCCCAGCGCCCAGCTCTCCAGCGAGAAGAGGAGCCCGAAGAGGAGACCGGGCAGCGCGACGGACCGGATCAGGGCCCGCAGCGACCGGTCGCCGAGCGGTCCGGCCTTGCTGAACACCCCTGCCAGCAGGACGAACGCGGGCACCCGGAACGCCCAGGCGCCGAGCTGGAAGGCGTGCAGGGCCTCGACCCGGCCCAGCAGGCTGCCCCCGGTGTGGAGCACGACGATCAGGGTGGCCGCGACGAACCGGGTGTTGTCCCACCACGGGTCGCGCGCCGTGGCACCGCCACGGGGCGCGGCGGTGGCCGGGTCGGACGTGCCGGGCGCGGAGCGGGGTCCGGGGACGGTGTTCATCGGGCTGCGGGCTCCTGGGCGGACCGGGGCGTCGTGCGGGCCCGGGCAGACTAGGAGGGGAACCCGACGCGGGCCCGTCCCCGGGATGAACACCAGGTGGCGCGCCGTCAGAGGATGACGTGCGGCAGGAACCGCGCGTACGTGTCCGTCACCGGGCCCGCGCTCTCGCGGATGCCGAGGCCCGCGGACTCGCCCTCGACGACCCAGGCGCCCAGCACCACCCGGTTCCCGTCGAACGACGGCAGCGGCGCCAGCTCCTGGTAGCAGCAGGGCTCCTGCGGCGCCGGTGCCGGTGCCGGGTCCCCGGGCTCGTGCAGGGTGACCCCCGCGCCCTCGCGCCCGAGCAGCGGCTTGGCCACGTAGCCGGTGGTGGCGGCCATCTCGCGCGGGCCGTCCACGTAGGCCGGCAGCAGGTTGGGGTGGCCCGGGTACAGCTCCCAGAGCACCGCGAGCAGCGCCTTGTTGCTGAGCAGCATCTTCCACATCGGCTCGATCCACAGCGTGGAGCCGGTGCCGCCGCCGAGGTCCAGGGTGTTCATCACGTGCGGGCCGAACCGGTCGGTGGTCAGCCACTCCCACGGGTAGAGCTTGAAGCAGCTGCGGATGAACCGCAGCTTCTTGTCCACGAAGCGGCGGCTGATGCGGTCCCAGCCGATGTCCTCCATGGAGATCCACTCGGTCGGCAGCCCGGCCTGTTCGGCGGTCTCCATCAGGTAGGCGACCGTCATCAGGTCCTCGCCCAGTTCGTCGGCCGCGGTGTGGGCGAAGTAGAGCGGCGAGCCGGGCGGCAGCAGGGGGGCCTGACGGCGCCAGGCGTCCACCAGCCGCTCGTGCAGGGAGTTCCACTGGTCGGCGCCCGGGAAGCGCTCCTCCATCCAGAACCACTGCGGGCCGGCGGCCTCCACCAGCGAGGTGGGGGTGTCGGCGTTGTACTCGAGCATCTTGGCCGGGCCCGAGCCGTCGTACCGCAGGTCGAACCGGCCGTAGACGGAGGGGACCTCCTCGCGGCGGCGCCAGGACTCGGCGATCGCGGCGGCCACCCGCCGGTCGGTGACGCCGAGGTCGGCGAAACGGTTCTCCCGGACGATGAAGGCGGCCGCCTCCAGGCACATCGCGTGGAGTTCCTCGACGACCTCCTCGAGCGCCTCGACCTCGGGGAGGGAGAAGACGTAGTAGGCGCTCTCGTCCCAGTAGGGGCGCAGGCTGCCGTCGGGGTGGCGGGTGAGCGGGTAGATCAGTCCCTGCGACTCGACGGTCCGCTGCCAGTCGGGGCGGGGATCGATGGTGCGGCGTTCCACTGCGGAGGTCAGCCGCCGCTGCTGCCGTGGCAGCCGAACCCGTTGCGGTCGACGGCCTCGTCGCGGTCGAAGGTGCCGTCCTCGGCCCAGCCGTTCTCGACGTCGGCGTCGTAGTACCAGTCGGCCGACGCCGAGTACGACGAGCACGACGAATCGGCCACCACGCGGTAGCCGTTGGCGAACTCGTAGCTGTTCGTGTCGACGCAGCGGCGGTCCGGCTCGGAGCCGCAGGACGTCAGCGTCGCCGCGACGACGCCCATGCCGCCCAGGACGACGGTGCTGGAGCGCAGCCGCCGGCGCTGCTTGTCTGCCATGGTGTTTCCCCCCGGATCGGTGCGAGCGGTGACGGACGCAGGGACACCGGGGATCACGCGTTCGGTTCCCCGCGCAGGTGTGCGGCGTCCCGTCACGCCCGGCAGCCTAGGGAATACCTGCTCGTGAGGGCAATGTCGGCCACACGGCAGAAACCCGTCGGATGCCGTGGAGATGCCCCGCGCCGCCGTTGCGACGCCCCGCACCCGGGAGCGCGAGGGCCCCGCGGGCGCCTCCCTCAGGAGGAGGGGGCGCGCCGCGGGGCCCGTCGGGCGATGGTGTCAGGTTCACCGCCCGTCACGTCCCTACCCCTCGGGGCAGGGAGCGATGCCTGTTCACGCCACCCAGGACTTCCAGACGTCCTCGTTCTCCGCGACCCACTTCTCCGCGGCGTCCTCCGGGCTCATCTTCTTGCCGGCGATCATCGCGGCGACCTCGTTCTGGTCCTCCTCGGTCCACTTCATCCGCTTGAGGAACTCGGCCGGCTTGCCGCCGTCCTTCGCGAAGCCGGCGCTCAGGTACTTCCGCAGCGGGGTCTCGGGGTAGCCGCAGTCGACGGCCTTCGGGTCCTCGTCGCAGCCCTCGGTCCACTCGGGCAGCTTCACCTCGACCATCTTCACGTCCTCGTTGACCCAGTTCGGGGTCCACCAGTAGGTGAGGAAGGGCTTCCTGGCCTTGTAGTCCTGCTGGATCTGGGTGATCTGCGCGGCCTCGGAGCCGGCGTACACCGTCTTGAGGTCCAGCTTCAGGTTCTTCACCAGCGCGTCGTCGTTGGTGGTGTAGGACGGCGAGCCCTCGAGCAGCTGGCCCTTGTCGCCGCTCTCCGCGGTGCGGAAGAGGTGGGCGTACTTGTCGAGGTTCTTCCAGTCGGTGATGTCCGGGTGCTCCTTCGCCAGGTACTCGGGGACGAACCAGCCGATCTTGCCGGTGACGCCGAGGTCACCGGCGGAGACCACGCTCTTCTTCTGGTCGACGTACTTCTCGATCTTCTCGGGGGCGCCGTTCCAGTCCTCGAGGACGGCGTCGATCTTGCCGCTGTCGAGTCCGTCGAAGGCGACGGACTCGTCGATCTGGGTCTTCTCGACGCGGACGTCGTACTCCTCCTCCAGGATGTGCGCGGCGACGGCGGCGTTCGCCTCGGCGCCCACCCAGGACGGGACGGCGATGGTGACCTTGTCACCGGGGCCGCCGGAGGAGGCCGCGGCGCCGGTGTCGGCCGCGCCGCAGGCGCTCAGGGCGGTGACGGCCAGCGCGGCGGTGGCCGCGGCGGCGACGCGGGAGGTGCGGGAGGTGAAGGCGGGGGGCTTCTTCATGGGAGGTCTCTCGTTTCCTTCGGTGCGTCCGGGGGGAGTTCGGGGGGCCGGCCCGGTGACCCGCGGGCCACGCGGGAGCGGCCCGCGGGCCGTCAGGCCCGGTCGGGGCGGCGTTGGGTGGCGCGGTCGAGGGCCACGCCGAGCAGGACGATGGCGACGCCGGCCGCGAGGCCGGTGCCCAGTTCGCTCTTCTGGAGGCCGAACACCACGTCGTAGCCGAGCGCGCCGGAGCCGACGAAACCGCCGACGACGACCATCGCGAGGACCAGCACCACACCCTGGTTGAGGGCCAGCATCAGCGCCGGGCGGGCCAGCGGCAGCTGCACCTGGCGGATCTGCTGCAGCGTGCTCGCGCCCAGGGAGCGGGACGCCTCGAGGGTGCCCGCGTCGACCTGCCGGAGGCCCTGCACGGTGATCCGCACGACCGCGGGCAGCGCGTACAGCACGGCCGCGGCGACGGCGGCGGCCCGGCCCACGTTGAACAGGGCGACCACCGGGATGAGGTAGATGAACTGCGGGAGCGTCTGCAGCACGTCGAGCACCGGCCGCAGCGCGCGGTCCACCCAGCCGACCCGGGCGGCCAGGACGCCGATCGCGAAGCCGAGCACCAGGGTGAGGACCACTCCGGCGAGGGCCTGGGAGAGCGTGTCGAGGGACTTGTCCCACACGCCGATGACGCCGATCAGGGCGAGCGCGGCGGCGGCGGTGCACATCGCCTTCCATCCGCCGGCCAGCAGACCGAGGACGGCGG
This sequence comes from Streptomyces fragilis, assembly GCF_003112515.1. Lineage (GTDB taxonomy): Bacteria > Actinomycetota > Actinomycetes > Streptomycetales > Streptomycetaceae > Streptomyces > Streptomyces fragilis. The sequence continues at coordinate 849,157 of NZ_BEVZ01000004.1, forward strand.
CGAGCAGCACCAGCGACCACCACGGCATGGCCTGCAGGCCGTCCCGCAGCGGGGAGAGCACGCCGGTGGTGAACCCGTCGGCCCACACCCGGGTGCCGCCGACCACCGGGACGCCGGTGGCGAGGTGGGCGGTGAACCACTGGACCGCCTCGTTGACCGGCCGGGCGATGTCCACCACCCACAGCTCCGGCCACTCCTCGACGAGGAACCTCCGGCCCGGCGGCACGATCACGGCGAAGGCCGCGGCCACCAGGGCCCAGGCCCGCCGGCCGTGCAGCACCTTGCGGACGCCGGTCGCCTCGTGGTCGGCGCCCTCGGCGACCCGCTGCCCGGCGACCGCGGTGGTGCGGTCCAGCCAGACGGCGAGCAGCACGATCGGGATGCCGGCCGCCAGGGCGTTGCCGACGTCCACGGTGGACAGCGCGCTGAAGACCTCCTCGCCGAGGCCGCCGGCCCCGACGACCGAGGCGATGGTGACCATGGAGAGCGCCATCATGATCGTCTGGTTGAGGCCGAGCAGGATCTCCTTGCGGGCCAGCGGCAGCCGGGCGGTCACCAGTCGCTGCACCGGGCCCGCGCCCAGCGAGCGCACCGCCTCCAGCACGCCCGGGTCCGCGCCGCGCAGACCGAGCGAGGTGAGGCGGGCCATCGGCGGGACGGCGTAGACGACGGTGGCGATCAGCGCGGCGGGCACGCCGATCTGGAAGAGCAGCACCAGCGGCAGCAGGTAGGCGAACGCCGGCATGATCTGCATGGTGTCCAGCACCGGCCGCAGGACGCGGTCGAAGCGGTCGGAAAGTCCGGCGGCCAGGCCCAGGACGAGGCCGGCCACGACGGACACGCTCACCGCGACCGCCATGAGCGCCAGCGTCTCCATGGTGGCTTCCCACATGCCGAGGACGCCGCAGACGGCGAAGGCGGCGAGCGCCACGGCCGCGGTCCGCAGTCCGCGCAGGCCGGCCCCGCCGATCCGCCAGGCCAGCAGGACGGCGGCGGTGATGACGCCCAGCCAGCCGAGCTGGAGCAGGAAGCCGGTGACGGCGTCGACCGAGATCTCCGCCCAGTTGCTCAGGTGGAGGAGGAAGTACAGGAAGACCGGGTTGGTCTCGCGGTGGTCGACCACCCAGTCGTAGGCGTCGTCCAGCGGCGTCTTCACGTCGACGGCCAGCTGCTGCGGCCAGCCGCCGCTGCCCCAGAGGGCGGCGGCCACGGGGACGAGCACGAGGGCGGCGGCCAGCAGCGGGAGCAGGCGGCGCAGGACGGGCCGCCCGGCGAGCGCGGTGCGCAGCCGGTTCGGGGCGGCGGGAGTCTCCGCCCTGCCGTGCGGGGTGCGGGCCGGCGGCGACGCGGAGTCGGTCCCCCGCCAGGTGGTGGCGCGGGCGCCGGGGCGGGCGCCGGCGGGTGCGGTGCGCTTCTCCGTGCGCTTCCCGGAGCGCGCGGAGTCGGTGGCGGTGCTCATGCGCGTCGCCCCCTTCCGCCGGGGGCGGACTCCCGCGTCCGGGTCCCCGGGGCGCAGGCAGGCGCGGCCCCGGACACGGCGGGCGGCGCCGAGGCAGGCGCGGCCGCGACCCCGGCAGCCCGGGTGGAGGCGGGGGCGGGAACAGCACCGGGGGCCGTCGGCGCAGGGGGACGGGACGTCGGGCACAGGGTGGGGCGGGGTGTCGTGGGGCGCATCAGGCGGCCACCTCCTCGCGGCCGGCGCCCAGGCCGGCGATCACGCGGAGCAGTCCGTCCTGGTCGACGACACCCAGGCAGCGGCCGTTCTCCATCACCCGGGCGGGCGCCCCGGTGCGGGCGACGGCCTCGACGGCCTCGGCGACGGTGGCGGTCGGCGCGACCACCGGTCCGGTGGCGTCCTCCGTCGCGGCGACCGGGCGCATGGCGCGCCGCACGGTCATCACCTGCTCGCGCGGCACGTCGCGGACGAAGTCGCGGACGTACGCGTCGGCAGGGGAGCCGACGATCTCCTCGGGCGTGCCGATCTGCACGACCTCGCCGTCGCGCATCAGCGCGATGCGGTCGCCGATCCGCAGCGCCTCACCGAGGTCGTGGGTGATGAAGACCATCGTGCGGCCCTCCTCGCGGTGCAGCCGGATGACCTCCTCCTGCATGTCGCGGCGGATCAGCGGGTCGAGGGCGCTGAACGGCTCGTCGAAGAGCAGCACCTCGGGGTCGACGGCGAGTGCGCGGGCCAGGCCGACGCGCTGCTGCTGACCGCCGGAGAGCTGTCCGGGGCGGCGGTTCTCCAGGCCTTCCAGGCCTACCTTGGCGACCGTCTCGAGCGCACGGGCCCGGCGTTCGGCGCGGCCCACGCCCTGGATCTCCAGGCCGTACGCGACGTTGTCCAGCACGGTGCGGTGCGGCAGCAGGCCGAAGTGCTGGAAGACCATGGAGGCGCGGCGGCGGCGCAGTTCGCGCAGCTTGTCCTTGTCCATGGCGAGCAGGTCGTCGCCGTCGAACTCCAGCGTGCCGGAGGTCGGTTCGATCAGCCGGGTGAGGCAGCGCACCAGCGTGGACTTGCCGGAGCCGGACAGGCCCATCACGACGAAGACCTCGCCCCGGTGGACGTCGAAGGACACGCCGCGGACGGCGGCGGTGCAGCCGGTGCGCTCGCGCAGCTCGGCCTGCGGGAGCGCGGCCAGCTCCCGGTCGCCGGGCACGTGCCCGGCCTTGGGGCCGAACACCTTCCACAGGTCACGGACGGAGAAGACGGGTGCGGCGGCCGCGGACCGGTCGTTGCTCATCATGTGCTCCGGGTTCGTCATGTGCTCCGGGTTCGTCATGTGCTCCGGGTTCGTCGGGTCGTGCGTCGGGGAGTTCACCGGATGCCGCCTCCGACCAGCTCGGCGGCCTTCTCGCCGACCATCAGGACGCCGATCATCGGGTTGACGGCGGTCATGGTCGGGAAGACCGAGGCGTCGGCGACGCGCAGGCCGCGCAGGCCGCGCACCCGCAGTTCGGGGTCGACGACGGCCATGGGGTCGTCGGCGGCGCCCATCCGGCAGGTGCCGGCGGGGTGGTAGACGGTGTGGGCGACCTTGCGGGCGTACTCGCTCAGGTCCTCGTCGGAGGTGACCTCCGGGCCCGGGCAGACCTCACGCTTCAGCCAGCCGGCCAGCGGCTGGGTCCGCGCGATCTCGCGGGCGAGCTTGATGCCGTCGACCAGGGTGCGGGCGTCGTAGTCGTCCTCGTCGGTGAAGTACCGGAAGTCCAGTGCCGGTTTGACCTCGGGGTCGGCGCTGGTCAGGTAGAGGCGGCCGCGGCTGCGCGGCTTGGGGATGTTGGGCGTCATCGACACGCCGTGCTCGGGCCGGCGGTAGCCCAGCCGCTCGGGGTTGTCGGTGAACGGCACCTGGTAGAAGTGGAACATCAGGTCCGGGCCCTCGTGCGCGGGGTCGCGGCGGACGAACAGGCCCGCGTCGGAGTCCATCGCGGAGTTCTCCGGGATCGGCCCGTCGGTCTCCCAGACGATCACCGACTCGGGGTGGTCGAGGAGGTTCTCCCCCACGCCCGGCAGGTCCCGCACGACCGGGATGCCCAGCGCCTCGAGGTCCGCGCGCGGGCCGACGCCCGAGTGCATCAGCAGCCGCGGCGTGTCGACCGCGCCGGCGCACAGCACGACCTCGCGGCGGGCCCGCACCAGGTGCTCCTCGCCGTCCTTGGTGCGCACGTGCACGCCGTCGGCGCGGTCGCCCTCCAGGTGGAGCCGGTACGCCCAGGTCTCCAGCCACAGGTGCAGGTTGGCCCGCTCGTCCATGACCGGGTGGAGGTAGGCGACCGAGGCGGAGGAGCGCTTGTTGTCCTCCGGGCGGTAGGCCAGGTCGAAGAAGCCCACGCCCTCCGTGAACGGCTTCCTGTTGAAGCCCTCCACGCGCGGCACGCCGGCCGCCTTCTGCGCGGCGTCCACGAAGTCGCGGGCGATGGCGTTCCGGTCCTTCTCGTCGACCGGGACGATGTTGTTCTCCAGGCGGGCGAAGTAGGCCTCCATCGCCACCGCGTTCCAGCCCCTGGCGCCGGCCTGCTCCCACTCGTCCCAGTCGGAGGGCAGCGGCTTGAAGGAGATCAGCGTGTTGTGCGAGGAGCAGCCGCCGAGCACCCTGGCGCGGCTGTGCCGGATGTGGGAGTTGCCGCGGGGCTGCTCGACGGTCGGGTAGTCGTAGTCGAGGTCGCCGCCGAGCAGGCCCATCCAGCGGCGCAGGGTCAGCACGTCCTCACGGTCGCGGTCGCTGGGGCCGCCCTCGATGACGGCGACGGTGACGTCGGGGTTCTCGGTGAGCCGGGCGGCGATCACCGAACCGGCGGTGCCGCCGCCGACCACCACGTAGTCGTACTCGGTGGGGCGTGGCCCGGCGGGGTCGTGCGGGGTGGTGCGGGAGGTGGTCATGGGGAGGAGGTCCTCCTGTGGCTCGGAAGCACCGGGGCGCGCCGGGGCGCGCCCGGGTGCACTCGGGCGCGCCCCGGCGGGGACGCGATGAAGGTGCGGTGCGGGTGAAGGGAGAGGCGGGGGGCCGGCCTGTGCCGCGGTGGCCGGCGCGCGGGCCGGTGGTCAGCCCGCGAACCAGCGGACCGGGCGGGGCGCCAGGTTCTGGTAGACGTGCTTGGTCTCGCGGTACTCGGCGAGCCCCGCGGGACCCAGCTCGCGGCCGACGCCGCTCCTGCCGAAGCCGCCCCACTCCGCCTGCGGCAGGTAGGGGTGGAAGTCGTTGATCCAGACCGTGCCGTGGCGCAGCCGCCCGGCGACCCGCCGGGCGCGGCCCGCGTCGGCGGTCCAGACGGCGCCGGCCAGACCGTACTCGGTGTCGTTGGCGAGCGCGACGGCCTCGTCCTCGGTGCGGAAGGTCTCCACGGTGAGGACCGGCCCGAAGACCTCCTCGCGGACCACGCGCATGGAGCGGTGGCAGTCGTCGAGGACGGTCGGGAGGTAGTAGTAGCCGCCCTCGGGACGCTCCTCGGAGGGCTCGGGCCGTCGCCCGCCCGCGCGCAGCACGGCGCCCTCGGCGAGCGCGGAGGCCACGTACTCCTCGGTCCTCGCGCGCTGCTGCCCGGAGACCATGGGGCCCGCCTCGACACCCTCCGCGGTGCCGCGGCCGATCCTGATCCGCTGGGCGCGGGCGGCCAGTTCGGTGACGAAGCGCTCCTTGACCGACTCCTCGACGATCAGCCGGCCGCCTGCCGAGCAGACCTGGCCGCTGTGGATGAACGCCGCGTTCAGGGCCTGGTCGACGGCGGTGTCGAAGCCCTCCTCGGTGGCGCAGGCGTCGGCGAAGACCACGTTCGGGTTCTTGCCGCCGAGTTCCAGCGCGACCTTCTTGGCGGTCTCGGCGGCGGCCCTGGCCACCTTGGTGCCGCTGACCAGGCCGCCGGTGAAGGAGACCAGGCCGACGTCCGGGTGCTCGGAGAGCCGGGCGCCCACGGTATGGCCGGGGCCGGTCACGATGTTGGCGACCCCGGCGGGCAGTCCGGCCTCGGTGAGCAGCCGGATCAGCTCGACGGTGGAGAGCGGGGTGATCTCGCTGGGCTTGACGACGAAGGTGTTGCCCGCCGCCAGGGCGGGCGCGATCTTCCAGGAGGCCTGCAGCAGCGGGTAGTTCCAGGGCGTGATCAGCGCGCAGACGCCGACCGGCTCGTGCACGACCACGCTGTGGATCTCGTCGCTGCCCGCGTCGACGACCCGTCCGGGGGCCTCGGCGGCGACCAGGTCCGCGAAGTAGCGGAACGCGTCGGCCACGCAGTCGATGTCGACGCGGCCCTCCTCGAGCGTCTTGCCCGCGTCCCGGGCCTCCAGCCGGCCGAGTTCCTCGCGGTCGCGCCGTAGCAGGTCCGCGGTGCGCCGGAGCACGTCGGCGCGCTCACGCGCCGGGGTGCGCGGCCAGGCGCCCCGGCCGCCGTCGAACGCGCTGCGCGCGGCCTCCACGGCGAGGTCCACGTCCTTCTCGTCGCCCTCGGCGACCACGGCGAAGGGCTCGCCGTCCGCCGGGTCGAGGACCTCACGGGTCGCCCCCGTGATCGCGTCCCGCCATTCTCCCCCCGCGTGAATGGTGCGACGCGCCTGGTTCTGACCTTCGATTCTGCCGTCCATGGTGCGGTGTTGCCTTCCGTTGTGATGCCTTGTCTCCGGGCCACCACGGCGTGACCCCTGGGGACCGGCTGCGCCTGCCCGAGCGGAGGGGGCGCATGCCCGACGGCCGGGGAAAGTGGAATGAGTCACCGAATCCGGCGGGCATTCCGGGCATAACCGTGGCGCCTTTTAAGTGCGCATGACAATTGAACGACGGACGGTCAGGGCTCTCCGGGCACGCGAAAGGGGCGGTTCCCTGTTGCGGGGAACCGCCCCTTCACGTGGTCGCTGTGACCGCCCGCTGGTCAGGACGGGCACTCACTCCGGCGGAGCCGGGACACCGGACCGGTGGGTCAGGCGCTCTTGCGCTTGCGCAGCACCAGCATGGTGACGCCACCGACGACCACCAGCGCGACGGCGACACCGGCGATCACCGGGGTGGCGCTGTTGCTGCCGGTCTCGGCCAGGTTGCTGTCGGCGGAGTCGCCCTTGTCACCGGCCGGGCTCGGCGCGGCCGAGGGCTCCGGGCTCGGGGTGGTGGAGCCGCCCTCGCCGGCGGTCTGGCAGTCCAGGACACCGGTGAAGGTCTGGTCCAGGCCGTTCGGGCCGGTGACGGCGATGCTGTACTCGGCGTCCTCCTTCACCGGAACGGTGACGGTGACGTCCTTGCCCGCCTCGACGGTGTGCTTCTCGCCGCCGATGGAGACCTCGCCGGCCTCGTCACCGGTGTTGGTGACCTTGACCTCGACGCCGCCCTTGGCGCAGTTCTTCACGGCCTCGGCCGCGAGTACGGCGCCCACGGTCTCCTTGTCGTCCCAGGAGGCGGTGAAGGAGGACGCGACCTTGTTCTCCGAGGAGCCCGCGAGGATCTGCGTCTGGGTCTTCACGCCCACGCCGGTGAAGGCACGGCCGACCGACAGCTGCGCGGAGCCCTCGACGGTCACCTGCGCGGTGCCGGCCGTGGTGCCCGCCGGGACGTCGACGTACAGCTCGGTGCCGTCGGACGCGCTGGTGACCGCGTTGCCCGAGGCGTCGACGACCTTGACGCCGGCGCCCTCGACCTTGACGGCCGCGCTGCCCGCGTTGGTGTCGACGGTGACCGGGCCGAGCTTCTCGCCGGCCTTGCCCGCCACCGCGTTGGAGCTCAGCGACAGCGAGACGCCGGGCTCCTGCAGGGACTGGGCGCTCTTCTCCAGGTAGTCCGCCAGCTGCTCGGCCTCGGCGTCCTTGGCCTCGGCCTTGACGTGGTCGGAGAAGCGCCAGATGGCGACCTGGGTGCCGACGGCGGCGTCGTTCTTGGTGAACTCGCCGGTGATGCCCGCGGCCTTGGCGAGCGCGGCGACGTCACCGACCTGCGGGAAGGAGTTCTTCAGGATCCAGTGGATCTTGCCGGCGTCCGGGTTGGCGTGCAGCGAGGACTGGGCCCAGGCGACTTCCTGGTACTGCGCGTTGGTCTTGGTCGGCGTGTGGGCGTCGATGCAGTAGCTCTGCAGCGTGCCGCCGCCCTGCACGTCCATGGTGAACAGGCCGGCGCTGACGTTCTTGCCGTCGATCGTGGCGCCGCCACTGTGCTGCAGGCCGCCACGCAGCGTCGCCAGCGTCCCGCCGGCGGTGTTGTGGCCGTCGGCGGCCGCGAGGCCGGCCGTGGCCAGGGAGCCGCCGACACTCAGGCCGGCGACGAGGATCGCGGCGGACAGCCGCGCGGTGGCACGTCTCCGTATACGGAACATGAGTCTTCCCCTCCGGGCATGGCGGCGTCGCGTCGCATCGGGGCAACGAGAGACTGACGGAAGGCGCACACCAGCCCGCGAAATCTGCAACTCCCCGCAACATGGGGGCGCTTGTGAGCGGCCGCGAACGCGGCCGAGTGCCACATGATAATCACACGTCGGAACGTGTGGTTCCTATGGGATGCAAAATCCTTGCCGTGACCGGGGGTTGTCCGTGTTGCGCACGTTGCGCCCGGTTCAGTCCACCGTGAAATGATCCAGCGCGACGGCGAGTTGCTCTTCCTGCACCGGCCACTCGTCGGCCGGCCCGGCGACCAGGACGGCGTACATCCTCCCGTCGTCGGCCGTGAAGACGCAGTCCACCACCTGCTTGCGGATGCCGAGTTCCTCGCTGTCGTAGGCGTAGACCAGCTCCGCGGCGTCGGAGCCCACGGCGTCCGACGCGCCCTCCACCGGGCCGGTCTCCTCCAGCGAGATCTGCTCGAAGCCCGGCTGGGAGTCCAGGCTGTCGGAGGTGATCTCCAGGGACTCCAGCGGGGTCATTCCCGGTTCGGTGACCTCGAAGACCTGGACGAGGGAGCGGTCCGTGCCGGGCGTGTAGAAGACGCCGTGCTCGCGCTTCTCGCGGATCCAGTCCTCGGGCACGGCCAGGGTGAAGCCGGCCGGGTCCTCGGCCAGCCGGTAGCCGTCGGGCAGCGCGGGCTCCGACGCCGAGGCGGACGCGCCGGGGTCCTCGGACGGGACCGCGGAGGCGGTCCCCGCCGGGTCGACGCCGCCCTCGCCGGTGGGCTCCGGGGCGGGCGCCGCCGTGCCGGGCGGCGCGGACGGACGTTCCGTGTCACCGCCCCCGATCAGCCACCACCCCACCGCGGCCCCGGCCAGCGCGCCCGCCGCCAGCAGGGGGACCGTCACGCGCGGCAGCCGGCGGCGGCCGCCGCCCGCACCGCCCGTCACCGTCGCCGGCCCCACCGGGGGCGGCGTCGGCACGGACGCCGACGGCGCGCCGGGCGCCTCCGGCAAGGACCCGTGGCCGCCGCCGTCGGCCACCGCGGGCGAGGGCAGGAAGGCGGGCGGCGCGGACGGGACGGGTGGCGCGGGCGGCACGGCCCGTCCCACGCCCCCGCCGGCGTCCGCCCACCGCTGCCCGTCCTCGTCCCAGAGCTGCTCGCCGCGGACGCCCGCTCCCCCTGGCGCCATCACGCCCCGCCGATGCCCAGCATGGCGGCCACGGTCGCGGCCGCCGAGATCCAGGTGGTCACGCCCTCGGCCGACCGGAGGCTGTCGCGCAGCCGGGCGCGGCGGTCGTCCCCCGCCCGTCCGGTACGGGTGATCTCCTCCTCGGCCTCGTCGACGGCCTCGTTGATGCCGGCGATGGCGGGCGACTCGGGGCGGCCGGCCAGCTCGGCCCGCAACCGGCGTATCGCCTCCAGCAGTTCCTGGTCCTCGGCCTGCTCGCGGGGGTGCGCGTGGTGGTGGGTCTCCGCCCGGGCATGGCTGCCCACGGCGAAGGTGCTCCCGCTGACGTCGCCGAAGCGGACGGTGGGTTCGTCAACTCCCATGGCCTTCGGTTCCCTTCTGCTGCGCCGGTCCGCCGGGGGCGGCGGCGGTGGTCGTGGCGGAGTGGGCGGTGGCGTGCTCGCCGACCGCGAAGGTGCTGTCCCGCACGCTGTCGATGAGCACCCCGCCGTTGCTGACGTTGACGATCTGCTGGACGAACTCGTCGGTCTGGTGGCCGCTGTCCGCGAGCGCCTGCCGCACCCCGTGGGCGATACGGTCCTGCACGGCCTTGAGGTAGCGGGAGGCGTCCATCTCCTGGAACAGCGACCCCTGCGGGGCCGCCGCCAGTTCGCGCACCGACAGGGCCGGTCCTTCCGCCAGGTCGGCCGCGTGCCCTCCGGTCAGCAGCGGCCAGTTGGCGACGACGTACCTGCCGACGACGACCAGCGACCGCACCGCGGATCCCGGCACCCGGGCCGCCGCCCAGGTCGCCTTGCCCAGCAGGTTGCCGGTGAGCAGCCGGTGGGCCGTGCGGTCGACGTCCTGGAAGTCCTTGCGGAGCGGCTGCAGGACGTGCGGGGCGACCTCGAGCATCAGGATCCTGCCCTGGGTGTGCACCCTGACGAACACCGTGACGACCAGTTCCTCGTCCCAGCCGCCGACCCTGATCCGCAGGAAGTGGCGCCGCCGTTCCGCGCCCTCCTCCACGGACCCCTCGATGTGCTCGGCCAGCGCGCTCCCGTCCGGGCCGGCGTCCCGGTGCCGCAGTCCCTCGGCCGGCAGGAAGACGCACTCGTCGATCTCCAGCCCGCGCAGCCGGTCCCGGCTCGGGCGCCCGCCCTGCGGAGGCGTGCGCAGCTCCGCCAGCAGCGGCCGCACCCGGTCCAGCACCACCCGGTTGCTGATCGGCTGCGGCTTCCTCGTCCCACCGGCGGGACGCAGCTCCACGGCGAGGATCCACGTGTCGACCGGGGTGCCGGCGCCGCAGAACGGCCGGGTCGTGCCGTACGTGATCAGCTTCCGGTGCTGCTCACGCCGGATGCGCCCCATGATGCGCTGGAAGCGGGGTCCCTGCTGGGCCTCCGCCGGGTCGGAGGCGGCGTCGGGGTAGCGCTGCGGCGACAGCTCGTTGGTCACCGCCCGCGCGAAGCGGCCGCGCTGCGCCGCGGCGCACAGGGCGAGGGCGGCGAAGACGACGATCGCCAGCCACGCCTGCGTCGCCGTGGACGGTCCGCCCGTCCCGCCCGCCCATCCGGCCGTGTCCGCGAGGTCGAGGACGTCGAAGGCGGAGTCCGAGGAGCCGTAGGAGTCGCCGTAGTACGTCTGGGCCCCGTCGCCGCCGTCGTCCTCGAGGCCGAAGGCGAGGCCGAGCGTCTTGTAGATGAGCACCGCCAGCAGCAGCCGGCCCCACCAGCGGATGAGGAAGGCCGGCGCGCTCCGGTACAGCGGTGCCGCGGGGGCGTCACCGCGCACCCATCCGGCCACCGCCAGCGCCAGGCCGGGCACCAGGAACAACGCCAGAACGCCTTCGGTGACGAGGGATCCCAGGAACCAGAGCGCGACGATGCCCAGCGCCCAGGCCAGCTCGATCCGCCGGGCACGCAGGGCGTGGGCCAGGACCCGCGCGGCGTCGAAGCCCAGCGAGGGGGCCGCCACCCGCTGCTCGTTGACCCAGAGCTCGTCGATCACCCGGTCGCGGTACCGCGCGTCCAGGTAGGTCCCCGCGCACAGCAGCCGCCCCGCCTCGGTGGCGTGGGGCGGCGCCGTCACCGGCCCCGCGGGCAGGGCCGTCTCCGGGGGCGGTGGCGGGACGTCGGGCCCGGTGGGCCGCTGCGGCGGTGACGGGACGGTCAAGCGATTCCCCCGGTGTGCGAACACCCCTGCCTGCAGGGGCAGTTGGGGCGTATGACAGTTGGGCGTGCACAGTAGGCGACCGGGGGACCGGGTGCAACTCGATATGTACCGGACACGCCACCGCCCCGGCGGCCCTGGAAGGGCCGCCGGGGCGGTGGGAACGGATGGCGCGCCGTGAGGCTCCGGCTCAGATGAGGCCGAGGGAACGCACGGCCTCGCGCTCCTCGGAGAGCTCGGCGACGGAGGCGTCGATCTTCGCGCGGGAGAACTCGTTGATGTCCAGGCCCTGGACGATCTCGTACTTGCCGTCCTTGCAGGTGACCGGGAAGGAGGAGATCAGGCCCTCCGGGACGCCGTAGGAGCCGTCCGACGGGATCGCCATGGAGGTCCAGTTGCCCTCCTCGGTGCCGTTGACCCAGGTGTGGACGTGGTCGATGGCGGCGTTGGCCGCGGAGGCGGCGGAGGACGCGCCACGGGCCTCGATGATCGCGGCGCCGCGCTTGGCGACGGTCGGGATGAACTCCTCGGTCAGCCACTTCTCGTCGTTCACGACCTCGACGGCGCTCTTGCCGCCGATGGTGGCGTGGTGGATGTCCGAGTACTGGGTGGCGGAGTGGTTGCCCCAGATGGTCAGGCGCTTGATGTCGGAGACCGAGGTGCCGGTCTTCTTCGCCAGCTGGGTCAGCGCGCGGTTGTGGTCCAGGCGGGTCATCGCGGTGAAGCGCTCGGCCGGGACGTCCGGGGCGGCGGCCTGGGCGATCAGCGCGTTGGTGTTGGCCGGGTTGCCGACCACCAGGACGCGGATGTCGTCGGCGGCGTTGTCGTTGATGGCCTTGCCCTGCGGCTTGAAGATGCCGCCGTTGGCCTCGAGGAGGTCGCCGCGCTCCATGCCCTTGGTGCGCGGGCGGGCGCCGACCAGCAGGGCGACGTTGGAGCCGTCGAAGGCGACGTTCGGGTCGTCGGTGATCTCGATGCCCTGGAGCAGCGGGAAGGCGCAGTCGTCGAGCTCCATGGCGGTGCCCTCGGCGGCCTTGAGCGCGGGGGTGATCTCCAGCAGGCGCAGCTTGACCGGCACGTCCGCGCCGAGCAGCTGACCGGAGGCGATGCGGAAGAGCAGGGCGTAACCGATCTGGCCGGCCGCGCCGGTGACGGTGACGTTCACGGGAGTGCGGGTCATGGCGTTCTCCGTAGGACAGCAGGCGGTGGGGCGGTCCGCCCCGGGGTGCGGGATCCCCGGCGCCTGTCGCGAGGCGGCTCCCGGACGGTCGGCCCGGCTGCCCACCATGATGATCGATCGACCATACAAATGATCGATCTCTTGGCGTCAAGAGATCCGGGCGTCAGGCTATCGCGCCTCCGCCGCCCCGTTATGTACGGGTGACTGTGGCCCGGACCACAGGCCGTCCGGCGGCGCGGCGCGCTCCGCGCGGGCGCACCGCGGGACGTACGTGCCCGGCGCGAAGGCGATCGGCGAGGCGCCGCCTCGCCGGGCACGCATCCCGTGGGGGGATCCGGCTTGCCTTCCCGCTCCGGGGGAGGTTATGCACGCGGCGCGCCGACGTGAGCCGAACGGGTCAACCCGTGCACGTGGTACGCCCCTTGACGGGAGTGATGCAGGCCTTCGCGTCCTGCGCGCGCCGCACGGCGACCATCGGGGTGTAGGCGTCCGGATCCTGGCCGACCTCCGCCTTCCGCTCCGGCGCGCGGGCGCCCTCGCCGCCGACCGTCACCGCGTCCCCCGCCGCCGCGCCCGTGACCCGGGCCCAGGCCGCGCCGCACACCTCGCTGAACCGCACCTCCAGCACGGCGCTGCCCACGGTGATGCTCCTGCCGGTCGTCGCGCGCTGCCCTCCGCAGCCCATGGCCTCGGGGTCCTCGCCCGCGCAACCCGACCCCTGGCACCGCACCCCGTCGGGCAGCGACGCCTCCCCGGTGGCCGTGGCGGACGAGCTCCCGCGGTCGGCGGCCCTGGCCTCGTCCTCGGGGTCGGCCTGGGTGAGGAAGACCGCCGCCCCCACGATCAGCAGCGCGCCGACCGTCCCGGCCAGGAAGGTCACCACGCGGTTCGCCCGGCCGGGGGCGGTGCGGGGGCCGTCCGGGACGGCGGCGCCGGTCCCGGTTCCGGCGGACGCCGGCGGGGGTGCCGTCTCGGGGGCGGGGGTGGTGGTCCGCGCGGCGGCCGGGCCGGGGGGTGTGGCGGCCGGCCCGGGGACGAGGGGCGGCCCGGGGGCTCTCGCGGACGACGGGGGTGCCGCCGTCAGTGGCGGGGCGGGGGCGGCGGAGTCCGAACCGGTGGCCGGGCCGGTGGGCACGGTCGCGGAACGCTGCGCGGACGGGGCGGCGAACTCCCCCAGCCCTTCGCGGGCCTGGGCGATCCGCATCGCCTCGATGGTCAGGTCGTGCCGCATCTCCGCGCGGCTCCACGACCGTTCCGCCAGTTCCCACAGCGTGGTGAGGTGCAGCGGGTCGACGCCGGTGACCTCGGCGAGCGCGATCACCGCGCCCTTCGGCGGGAGCAGCCGTCCGTTGAGGTAGCGCTCCCAGGACGTCCTGCTGTAGCCGGTGCTGTCGGCGACGGCCGCGAGGCCCGCTCCGCCGCGGTCCACCAGCATGCGCAGCGCGGCGGTGAGCTCCCTGACCTCGGGGTCGAGCTCCTCCGGCAACGGCTTCCAACGCGGCATGGTTCCCCCCTCTGCCCGAGCGTCCGGCCCCCTGCCGCGCACCTCCCCCGCACACGGCATTCCGGACGTCCCAACCACGTTAGCCCGATACGAGGCGTTGTGGGAGAACACCGCCCGTACCCGGCACCGGCGCGCGGGAGCACGCGGGGTGGGGCGGGAGCGGGGGGGGCGCGAGGGGTGCGAGGGGCGCGAGGGGTGCGTGAGGCGGGGAGCCGGGTGGGCGGCCCCCCGCCGTCAGCGCTCGTCGACGGTGAAGTGCAGCAGGTCCTTCAGGAAGGGAAGTTCCAGCCTGCTCGGCTCGACCATCAGCGCGAGCAGCACGATGACCGCGCCCAGCAGCCCGTACGTCACCACGTCGGTGAACCGCGAACGCACCGCCAGGATGCCGACGTTCGGCACCGCCCAGCGCAGCGTCGCGCCCAGCAGGAGACCGCAGCCGATCACCACGGTCCCCGCCCGGGACAGGCCGAAGGCCGTGAGCAGCAGCCCGATCGCGGCCACCGCGCTGACCAGCAGGATCGGCCACTGCCGGGCCGGGGCCGGCGCGTCCTTGGGAGCGGCGCGGCCGCCGCCCTCGGGTCGTGCCGTGTCCCGGGTGAACAGCGGGAACCGGCGGGTGACACGCCGCGGACGCCCCTGTGCGTCGGGCGCGCTGACCGCGTCCCGCACCACGGGCGTCTCGGCGGTGCCCCCGGTACCGGACCCGTCGGCTCCGTCCGGCTCCTCCGCGGCGTCCGGGGCCTCGGCGGACTCCCGCGCCCCCGCGGTGTCGGGGACCTCCGCAGGGTCGGGCACCCCCGCGGTGTCGGGGATCTCCGCGGCGGCCGGGACCTCTGCGGCGTCCGCCGCACCCGGGGTGTCCGGAGCCCCAGCGGACTCCCGCGCCCGCGCGGTGTCGGGCACCCCCGCGGTGTCGTGGCCCCCCGCGGCGGACGGGGAACGGAGGCCGTCCGGCACCCGCTCCGCGTCCGTCGCCCCGTGCCCGCCCCGCGGCTCAGCCGGCACGGCGCTCCGCCGCCTCGACCACGTTGACCAGCAGCAGCGCCCGCGTCATGGGGCCCACGCCGCCCGGGTTGGGGGACAGGAAGCCGGCCACCTCGGCCACGTCCGGGTGGACGTCACCGACGATCTTGCCCTCGGCGTTGCGCGAGACGCCGACGTCCAGCACGGCGGCGCCGGGCTTGATGTCCTCGGCGCGGATCAGGTGCGCCGCACCGGCCGCGGCGACGACGATGTCCGCGCGCTTGAGGTGGGCCGCCAGGTCCTTGGTGCCGGTGTGACACTGGGTGACCGTGGCGTTCTCCGACCGGCGGGTCATCAGCAGCGGCATCGGACGGCCGATGGTGACGCCACGGCCGACCACGACCACCTCGGCGCCCTTGGTCTCCACGCCGTAGCGGCGCAGCAGCGTGAGGATGCCGTTGGGGGTGCAGGGCAGCGGGGCGGGCTCGTTGAGCACCAGGCGGCCCAGGTTCATCGGGTGGAGGCCGTCGGCGTCCTTGTCCGGGTCCATCAGTTCGAGGATGCGGTTCTCGTCGATGCCCTTGGGCAGCGGGAGCTGGACGATGTAACCGGTGCAGGCCGGGTCCTCGTTCAGCTCGCGGACGACCGCCTCGATCTCCTCCTGCGTGGCCGTGGCGGGCAGCTCGCGCTGGATGGACGCGATGCCGACCTGGGCACAGTCACGGTGCTTGCCGGCGACGTACTTGCGGCTGCCGGGGTCGTCCCCCACCAGCAGGGTGCCGAGACCGGGCGTGACGCCCTTCTCCTTCAGCTTCGCCACACGGGCGGCAAGCTCGGACTTGATCTCGGCCGCTGTGGCCTTGCCATCGAGAATCTGGGCGCTCATGCCCCCATCCTCCCGGATGGAGGCGGCCCGGTTCAAAACAGGTCCACGGGCGGCCGGGGCGGGCCGCGCGGCGCCGGCCTCCGTCATCCCCAGGTTGCGCTTCCGCAACAGGTCCGGCCTGCGGCTGGACAGCACAGATCGGGTGCAGAACGATGAAACGGCAGTGCAGCGGGCAGTACCGGGGGGCCACCGCCACGTGCACCTTCCTCCGCAGACGTTCGCCCGTCGTCGCCCTGTCGAGCGTCGAGTTTTCGGAGAAAGGCAACACCCATGAGCTATGGCGACCCCAACAACCCGTACGGCGCGCCGCAGCAGCCGTCGGGCAACCCGTACGGTCAGCCCCAGCAGCCGGCGGGCGGCCCCTACGGCCAGCCGCAGCAGCCGCAGCCCGGGTACGGCTACCCGCAGCAGGGTCAGCCGGGCATCCCGCCGCAGTCGGGCTACGGCTACCCGGCGGGCGGCCAGGGCGGTTACGCCCAGGGTCCGCAGCCCGCGTCGATGGGCATGCGCTTCCTGGCCCGTCTGATCGACGGCGTGATCATCGGTGTCATCTACGGCATCCTGATGGGCGTCGGGGTCCTGGGCGCGAGCGACTCGATCTCGGAGTGCGAGAGCCTCATCGGGACGCCGAGCTACCAGTCCTGCATCGACGACGCCGCCGGCAGCCTGGCGGGCACCTTCTTCGCCATCGCGGGCTTCTTCATGGTCTTCACCCTCCTCTACGAGTGGCTGATGGTCGGTCTGGTCGGCGCCACCGTCGGCAAGCTGGCGCTCGGCCTGCGCGTGGTGAAGATCGACACCGGCCAGAAGCCCGGCCTGGGCGCCTCCTTCATCCGCTGGATCATCCCGACGGTCGGCGCCTTCCTCTGCTACATCGGTGCCGTGCTGGTCTACCTGTCCCCGTTCTGGGACAACTCCGGCCGCCAGCGGGGCTGGCACGACAAGGCCGCGTCGACCATGGTCCTCGGCAAGAACTGACGGCTCGGCCCGTACGACGGCGGCGCACCCCGGAGGTCCGGGGTGCGCCGCCGTCGTTCGTTCCGCCTCGCGGCGGTCGGTGGGACCGTCAGTGGAAGAAGTGCCGCGTGCCGGTGAAGTACATGGTGACGCCCGCCTTCCGCGCGGCCTCCACCACCAGCTCGTCACGGACCGACCCGCCCGGCTGCACCACGGCCCTGACGCCCGCCGCGGTGAGGATTTCCAGCCCGTCGGGGAACGGGAAGAAGGCGTCGGAGGCGGCGTAGGAGCCGCGCGCCCGCTCCTCCCCGGCCCGCTCGACGGCCAGCTTCGCGGAGTCGACGCGGTTGACCTGGCCCATGCCGACGCCGACCGAGGCGCCGTCCTTGGCGAGCAGGATCGCGTTGGACTTCACCGCGCGGCAGGCCTTCCAGGCGAAGGCGAGCTCGGCCAGCTCCGCCTCGGGGAGCGCCTCGCCGGTGGCCAGCGTCCAGTTGGCCGGGTCGTCGCCGTCGGCCTGCAGCCGGTCGGTGACCTGCAGCAGCGCGCCGCCGTCGATCGGCTTGACCTCGACCGGCGCGGAGGGGGCCTCAGGGGCCCGCAGCACGCGGATGTTCTTCTTCCGGGCGAGGATCTCGACGGCGCCGTCCTCGTAGTCCGGCGCGACGACGACCTCGGTGAAGATCTCGGCGACCTGCTCGGCCATCTCCTTGGAGACCGGCCGGTTGACCGCGATCACGCCGCCGAACGCGGAGAGCGGGTCGCAGGCGTGCGCCTTGCGGTGCGCCTCGGCGACGTCGGCGCCCACCGCGATGCCGCACGGGTTGGCGTGCTTGATGATCGCGACGCAGGGCTCGTCGTGGTCGTACGCGGCACGGCGCGCGGCGTCCGTGTCCGTGTAGTTGTTGTACGACATCTCCTTGCCGTGCAGCTGCTCCGCGCCGGCCAGGCCGCCCTCGGCGCCCTCGGAGAGGTACAGGGCGGCGGGCTGGTGCGGGTTCTCGCCGTAGCGCAGGGTGTGGCCGCGCTGCCAGGTCGCGCCGAGGAAGTCCGGGAACTGCGACTCCTCGTCCGCCGGGGCGTAGTCGGAGGCGAACCAGGAGGCGACGGCCACGTCGTAGGAGGCGGTGTGCTGGAACGCCTCGGCGGCCAGCCGCTTGCGGGCGGTCAGGTCGAACCCGCCGCCCTTCACCGCGGAGAGCACGTCGGCGTAGCGGGCCGGGCTGGTGACCACGGCGACCGAGGGGTGGTTCTTGGCGGCGGCGCGCACCATGGAGGGGCCGCCGATGTCGATCTGCTCGACGCACTCGTCGGCCGAGGCGCCCGAGGCGACGGTCTCGCGGAACGGGTAGAGGTTGACGACCACCAGGTCGAACGGGGCGACGCCGAGCTCGTCCAGCTGCTGCCGGTGGCTGTCCAGCCGCAGGTCGGCCAGGATGCCGGCGTGGACCTTCGGGTGCAGCGTCTTCACGCGCCCGTCGAGGCACTCCGGGAAGCCGGTCAGCTCCTCGACCTTGGTGACGGGGACGCCGGCGGCGGCGATCCGGCCGGCGGTGGAGCCGGTGGAGACCAGCTCGACGCCCGCCTCGTGGAGGCCCTGGGCGAGCTCCTCGAGACCGGTCTTGTCGTAGACGCTGACCAGTGCGCGACGGATGGGCCGCTGGGTCGTGACAGTGCTGTCGGCGGTCACGGGATAACTACCTTTCGTCCCTCAATGCGGTAGCCGTTGCGGGCGATACGCCCCACGACATCGACGAGCAGCCTTCGCTCGACTTCCTTGATGCGCTCGTGCAGAGCGCCTTCGTCGTCCTCGTCCCGGATCTCGACCACGCCCTGGGCGATGATCGGTCCGGTGTCGACGCCGTCGTCGACGAAGTGGACGGTGCATCCGGTGACCTTGGCGCCGTACGCGAGCGCGTCGCGCACGCCATGGGCTCCGGGAAAACTGGGCAGCAGGGCAGGGTGCGTGTTGACGAACCGCCCGCCGAAGCGGGCCAGGAACTCCTTGCCCACGATCTTCATGAAGCCGGCGGAGACCACGAGGTCGGGCCGGTGGTCCGCGACGGCCGCGGCGAGCGCCGCGTCCCATTCCTCGCGGGTGGCGTGGTCCTTCACGCGGACGACGAAGGTCGGCAGCCCGGCGCGCTCGGCGCGGGCCAGCCCCTCGATCCCGTCACGGTCGGCGCCGACGGCGACGATCTCGGCGCCGTACTCACCGGTGCCGGTCTCCTCGATCGCGTCGAGGAGCGCCTGGAGGTTCGTACCGGATCCGGACACCAGCACGACGAGGCGCTTGACGCCGGTGGACACGGGCGCGGGCGTCTGGGCGGCGGCCACGGCGGGGCCCTTTCTCGGGAGAGCGGCGATTCCGGCCGGTCGTACGCGCGGCTTTGTACGGACGTACGAATGCTTCGCGCCCCTTCTTACGGGGAAGTCTACGAAGCGGTCGACCGGCAGCAACGATACCCGGCACTTCGGACGCCCCCACGGGACGGGGGCGGAGCCGGGCGGTACCGTCTGCCCTGTGCGACGCGGCACCGGGCGGGAACGTCCCAGGTGCGCCACACGTTCCGAAGAGGGCAGGGGGCCCGGGCCCGGGGTCTTCCCCGGAACCGGATGTGCCGCACGGCACATCCGCGGCGCCCTCCCCCCGCTCCTCGGGCGGCGCCGCCGTGACCGAAAGCCGCCTCCCGGACCGGTTCCGCCCGGTTCCCTACCGCTCCATCCAGATCCACCCAGGTCCAGCCAGTTCCAGCCAGTTCCAGCCAAGGGGAAGACGCACACCCGATGCCCGACCGCCGCAGCCCGCGACTCCTCACCCTCCCCACGCGCCTCGCGCCCGGTACGCGGGGGCATGCCTCGCCGGGAGGGGAGCGTGGCGGCATGCTGCTGCGGAATCCCTCCGAGCCCGGCTCCCCGGCCCGCGACGACCACCGGGACGCCGACGGCCGACGGCCCGCCGACGAGGAGAACCCGTTCGCGCCGCCGCCGGAGAACCAGCCCTCGCAGGAGGGCCGCTGGAGCGACCGGCAGCCCGAGGGCGGCGGGGGCGGCGGCTGGTCCGGCTGGGGCCAGCGCCCCGAGGGGTCCGGCCAGGGGCACCGGTCGGGTCAGGGCGGCTCCGGCGAGGGACCGGGCGGACCCGGCCTGCGCTGGGATCCCACCGACCCCGCCCAGCGGCGGGCCCGCTACGCGCTGCTCAGCGGCACCTGGGGACTGATCCTCACGCTCTTCGGGCTGCCCTACGTCGCGCTGCTGCTCGGCGCGCTCGCCCTCTACTGGGGCATCAGCGCCCTGCGCACGCCCTCCCGCCCGCAGGACCCGGACCGTCCGGCGGACGGTGCGGCGGCCACCGCCTCCGGCTCCCCGACGGCCACGGGCGGGCGCAACCCGCAGCGGCGGGCGGCGATCGTCGGCATCGTCACCGGGTCGATCGCACTGCTGATGGTGCTGCTGTTCGTCCTCGCGCAGCAGGTGCTGCTGCGGGACTTCTTCGTCTGCACCGACGAGGCGCTCACCCGCGACGCCCGTCAGGCCTGTGTGAAGCACCTCCCCGACAGCGTCCCGGACAGCCTCCGCGACAGCCTCACGGCGTCCACCTGAGGGGTGGGGGCGCAGCGGCGCCCCCACCCCTCCGCCCTCGTCGGCCCTTCGCCCTCGGCCTCCGCTCTCAGCGGGTGGTCGCGGTGACCAACCCGGCGAGGACGAGCACCCCCACCACCGCCGTCGCTCCCGCCGCCGCGGCGGTCCACCACCGGGCCAGCCGCTCCGCGCGGCGCCGGATCACCGCCGGTCGGGCCGGCCTGGCCAGGGCGGTGGAGGTCGCCGCATGGGCGGTCTCCGCCATCCGCCGCCGCAGCGTCTCCGGGTCGGCCAGGTCCGGCACCCGGACCGCCACCGCCTCCCGGGCCCGGCACAGCCGGCTCGCCGTCGCCGCCGTGGAGGCCTCGGTCTCGGCCGCCGTCTCGGGCAGGTCGAGCCCCAGACCGTCGTAGAGCAGCAGCGTGCGCCGGTGGAGCGGCGGCAGGTCGCGCAGCGCCGCCAGCAACGCCCGGTCCGCGCGGGTCGCGCGCGGAACCGTCCGGCCGTGCTCCCGCCGTCGGCGACGGCGGCGGCTGCGCCGCCAGGGCGACAGCGCGTGGTCGTGGGCCACGGCCCGCACCCAGCTCGGCGGGTCGGGGTCGAGCGCCACCTCCGGCCAGCGGTGCCAGGCGTCGCGGAACGCCCGCTCCACGCACTCCAGCGCGACACCAAGCCGCCCGGTGAGCAGGTACGTCTGCCGGACGAGGGTGGGGACGCAGGACGCGTACAGCGCGTCGAACGCCTCCTCAGGCGTCAGGGACGTCACCTCGTCACCCATCCGCTCGACAAAACCCATAAGCGCATGATGGGCGACACGTCCTGTATGCGCCTGTTACGCGGGGAATGCGGGTGCCGTTGGGAGCATGGCGGCGTGCCCCAGACCGCGTCTCCCCCGCCGCCTCCTCCACCGCCGTCCTCGTCGCCCGACGCCGCGGCACCCGCAGCCGCGGCACCCGCAGCCGCACAGCCCGGCGGCGCGCAGCCCGTTTCCGTGCAGCGCCCCGGTGCGACGTCCGCTTCCGTCCGGTACCCGGGTGCGGAGCCCGTCTCCGTGCAGCAACAAGGTGCGGAGCCCGTCTCCGGGCAGCACCCCGGTGCGGAGCCCTCCGACAGGCAGTCCGGGTCCGTGCAGACATCCGGCGCACAGTCCGTTGCCGTGCAGCACCACGGCGCACAGTCCGTTGCCGTGTACTCCCCCGGCGGGCGGACCTCCGTGGCGCAGTCCCCCGCCCGGCAGCCGGCCCCGCCGCCCGCACCCTCGACCGCGCCCCCGACCGGTCGACCCGCTGTTCGGTCGGCCGCCTGGCCGCCCGCGACGCCGTCCGCACCCCGCCGGCTGCTGGTCGGACTGCTGCTCCGGCTGGTTCTCCGCCTCCGGCTCCGGCTGCTCCTCGGTCGCGCGGCACTGGGCGCGGCAGTCGCCCTCGCGGCGGGCAGGGGCACGGCGGCGTACCTGTCGTTCGGTGACGCCACCAACCGGGCGGATCGGCGCCCCCACCCGCGCGTGCCGTCGCTGCCGCCCCTGTCTGCGGTGGCGGCCGGCCTGGCCGCGGCCGGCACCGGCCTGGTCGTCCTCGCCGTGCCGGTGCTGTTCCTCTGGATGACCTCGCCCTATCCCGGCAGTGGCCCGGGCAACGCGCTGCACACGACGGCCGCCCTCTGGCTGTCGGCACACGGCGTCGACCTGGTCCGCACCGACACCCTGTCCGCGGTGCCCGCGCCGATGGGCGTGGGCCCCCTGCTGCTCACCGCGCTCCCGGTGTGGCTGCTGCACCGGGCGGGACGGTCCGTCGCCGAGGACGGCGACCGGACCGACGGTGACCGGGCCGACGGCGACCGGGCCGACGGCGACCGGGCCGACGGCGACCGGGCCGATGACGACGCTCCCCCGGCTCCGGGCCCCGCCTGGGCCGGGGTGACGGCGGGGTACGTGACGGCCGGCCTGCTCGCCGCGCTGTACGCCACGGGCGGCGAGTACCGCCCCGGCTGGGGATGGAGCACCCTCTTCCTGCCGGCGCTGGCCGCCGTGGTGTCCCTGTCCGGGATGTGGGCCGGCTCCGACCACCTGCGGCGCACGGTGGACCGGACGGCCGGACGTCTCCCCGATCTCCTCCTCGGTCGCGCCGACCGCGGCCGTCGGCTGGGCGCCGCGTTCCGGGCGGCCGGGGAGGGCGCGGCGGCGCTGCTGTGCGGCGGGGCGCTGCTGGCGGTGCTCGCGCTCGTGCTGCGGGCCGGGGAGGCGGGGGCGGCGTTCGGCCGGCTCGCCGGAGGCTGGGTGAGCGGCGTGACCCTGCTGCTGCTCTGCCTGGCACTGCTGCCGAACGCGGCGGTGTGGGCGGCCGCGTACGCGACGGGCGCCGGCTTCCTGCTCGGGCCCGCCATGGTCGCTCCGCTCGGGGGCTGGGGGCCGGTGCCGCGCCTGCCGGCCTTCCCGTGGCTGGCCGCGGTGCCGACGGGGGCGGCCCCGCGGGAGGGGGCGGCTCCGGCCGGAGGGACCGCGGCGGACGTGGCGGCCGGGGCGGACGTCACGAGCGGGGCGGATGTCGCGGGCGGGGTGGGCGACGTCGTGGTGACCTGGCTGCCCGCCGTGCTGCCGCTGCTGGCGGGGGTGGCGATCGGCGTGCGCCTCGCCCGGCGGGCCGCCGCGGCGCGGACTCCCTGGCCGTGGCTGCGGACGGCCGTCCTGGCCGTCCTCGGGTGCCTGATCTGCGGCGCGGCGCTGGCCGCGCTCGCGGGTCTGGCCGGAGGGCCGCTGGGCCGCGGGACGCTCGCCGCGTTCGGCCCCGTCTGGTGGCGGACCGGCCTGGCCACCGCCGCCTGGACCCTGCTCCCGGCCCTCCTGTCGGCCCTCCTCGTCCGCTGGGACCGCCTGCGCCGCTGACCCGCGGGCGGCCCGGGAACGGCGGCGGGCCCGCGCCCAGGGGGTGTACCCCGGGCGCGGGCCCGTCGGAGAGGAGAGGCGGCGTCAGCCGGCGAGGATCTCGCGGGCCAGCTTCGCGGTCTCGGTCGGGGTCTTGCCGACCTTCACGCCCGCGGCCTCGAGGGCCTCCTTCTTCGCCTGCGCGGTGCCGGACGAACCGGACACGATGGCGCCGGCGTGACCCATGGTCTTGCCCTCCGGCGCCGTGAAGCCCGCGACGTAGCCGACGACCGGCTTGGTCACGTTCTCCTTGATGAACGCGGCGGCACGCTCCTCGGCGTCGCCACCGATCTCACCGATCATCACGATGAGGTCGGTGTCGGGGTCGTCCTGGAACGCGGCCAGGGCGTCGATGTGCGTGGTGCCGATGATCGGGTCGCCACCGATGCCGACGGCGGTGGTGAAGCCGATGTCACGCAGCTCGTACATCATCTGGTACGTCAGCGTGCCGGACTTCGAGACCAGGCCGATGCGGCCCGGCTTGGTGATGTCGCCCGGGATGATGCCGACGTTCGAGCCGCCCGGCGTGATGATGCCGGGGCAGTTCGGGCCGATGATCCGGGTCTTGTTGCCCTTCTTGCCGGCGTACGCCCAGAACGCGGCGCTGTCGTGCACGGCGATGCCCTCGGTGATCACCACGGCCAGCGGGATCTCGGCGTCGATCGCCTCGATGACCGCGTCCTTGGTGAACTTCTCCGGGACGAAGATGACCGTGACGTCGGCGCCGGTCTTCTCGATGGCCTCCTTGACGGTGCCGAAGACCGGTACCTCGGTGCCGTCGAAGTCGACCGTCTGACCCGCCTTGCGCGGGTTGACGCCGCCCACGACGTTCGTGCCGTCGCCGAGCATGAGCTTGGTGTGCTTCATGCCCGTGGCACCGGTCATGCCCTGGACGATGACCTTGCTGTCCTTGTTGAGCCAGATAGACATGGTGTGTGGATGTCCTCGTCCTCGGTGCTTACTTGGCGGCGGCGAGCTCGGCGGCCTTGGCGGCCGCGCCGTCCATGGTGTCGACGCGCTGGACCAGCGGGTGGTTGGCGTCGCTGAGGATCTTGCGACCCAGCTCGGCGTTGTTGCCGTCGAGGCGGACGACCAGCGGCTTCTCGACCTTCTCGCCGCGCTCCTCGAGGAGCTGCAGGGCCTGGACGATGCCGTTGGCGACCTCGTCACAGGCGGTGATGCCACCGAAGACGTTGACGAACACGGAGCGGACGTCCGGGTCGCCGAGGATGATCTCCAGGCCGTTCGCCATCACCTGGGCGGACGCGCCGCCACCGATGTCGAGGAAGTTGGCGGGCTTCACGCCGCCGTGCTCCTCACCGGCGTACGCGACGACGTCCAGGGTCGACATGACCAGGCCGGCGCCGTTGCCGATGATGCCGACCTCGCCGTCGAGCTTGACGTAGTTGAGGCCCTTCTCCTTGGCAGCGGCCTCGAGCGGGTTCGCCGCGGCCTTGTCGTGGAGCGCCTCGAAGTCGGGGTGACGGAACTCGGCGTTGTCGTCCAGGGAGACCTTGCCGTCGAGGGCGAGGATGTCACCGGAGGCGACCTTGGCCAGCGGGTTCACCTCGACCAGGAGGGCGTCCTCCTTGATGAAGACGTCCCACAGCTTCACCAGGACGGCGGCGACCTTGTCGGCGACCTCGGCCGGGAACTTGGCGGCCTCGACGATCTCGCGGGCCTTATCCGGGGTGACACCGTCGATCGCGTCGATCGGGGTCTTGGCGACGGCCTCGGGGCGGGTGGCCGCCACCTCCTCGATGTCCATGCCGCCCTCGACGGAGGCGATGGACAGGAAGGTGCGGTTGGCACGGTCGAGGAGGAAGGAGACGTAGTACTCCTCCGCGATCTCCGGCGCCAGCTCCGCCAGCATGACCTTGTGGACCGTGTGGCCCTTGATGTCCATGCCGAGGATGTCGTTGGCGCGGGCGACGGCCTCGTCGGGCGAGCCGGCCACCTTGACGCCGCCGGCCTTGCCGCGGCCACCGACCTTCACCTGCGCCTTGACGACCGACTTGCCGCCGAGCCGCTCGGTGATCTCGCGCGCCGCCTCAGGCGTGTCGATGACTTCACCGGCAAGCACCGGTACATCGTGCTTGGCGAAGAGGTCCCTCGCCTGGTACTCGAACAGGTCCACGCGCTTCCGTCCCTATCAGTGATCTCGCGGTTCGTTGGATGCGTGGGCGTGCCGCGAAGGGCAACGTGACGTCCGCTGTTGTCACAAGGGGGGCGCACACGGTGTCCGAGCGCGCGGCATGTCCGTCCGGCAGGGTATCCCCGCCACCCGCGAGGGCTCTAATTAGGGCATCACACATGAGCGGTGATAACGGTCACATGTTGTCGCAGGTGATCACCCGTTTCGGCCCGTTCGGCCCGCCACGACCGACCTCACCGGACCGGGGTCCGGTCCGGTGAGGTCCGAGGGGGCGGCCGCGGTCACTGTCCGCGCGGCCGCCCCCTGCGATCAGCCGAAGTAGGGGTGGACGACGCCGTGCGGCGCGACCTGGCCGGCCGCGTCGCCGACGACGCCGTGCGCGCCGCCCACCGCGTGGCCGGCCGTGCCGGTGGCACCGTCCACGACCTCCGTGACGGCACCGTGCGCGAGGGCGCCGGTCCCGTCGGCGGCGGCCCACGCGAACGTCCCGGCCCCTCCGGTCACCCCGGCGGCGAGCGGAGCGGCCTCCCCGGCCACGCCACGGACCGTGCCGTCGGCGGCGCCGGCCGTGCCGTGCACCGTGGCGCCGACCGCGCCCACGGCGCCGTGGGCCAC
Organism: Streptomyces fragilis; assembly: GCF_003112515.1. Classification (GTDB taxonomy): domain Bacteria; phylum Actinomycetota; class Actinomycetes; order Streptomycetales; family Streptomycetaceae; genus Streptomyces; species Streptomyces fragilis. Next base: position 875,055 of record NZ_BEVZ01000004.1, read on the forward strand.
AGGGGCGACGGTGCCGTGGAGACCGTGGGCCGCGGTCGTGACGGTGCCGTCCGCCTGCCGCACGGTGACACCGGCCGCGTCCCGCACCTCGTGGACGGCGGGGGCGGCGGTGGTGTGGACGGCACCGACCGCGCCGTGCGCCGTGGCTGCCACCTGCCGGACCGCCTCCGCGGCGGCACCGTGCACGCCGCCGACCGCGTCGGCGGCGGTGGCGTCGACGCGCTCCACCAGCGGGACGGCCGTCGCGTGCACGCCCCGGACCACACCCGCGGCGGTCCCGTCGGCCCGCCGGACGGTGGGGGCGACCGTCGAAGCGGTGTCCCCCACGGCGGAACCGGCGGCGGTCCCCACTCCGTGCACGGCCCACGGCACCTGGCCGACGACGCCGCCGGCGAAGGGGAGGGCGTGGTCCGCGACGCCCTGGACGAGCGGGGTCACCTGACCGGTCAGGCCGGACACGAACGGCCTGACCAGCCCGCCCGTACCGGACGCCAGCCCACCGGCGTCGGCGACGGCCCGGTCCGCGACCGGCCCGACCCCCCTCAGCGCGGTGCCCGCGACGGGCGGCAGCACGGCCTGCCCGGCGTCGGCGGCGATCCCGTCCACCAGCCCGGCGGCGTACGGCGGAACGTCTGCGACGACACCGCCGGCGACCGGCAGCGCCCCGTCAACTGTCCGCCCCGCAACCTCACCCAGACGGGTGGCAACGGAGGCGGTGCCGGCCACGGCGTCACCGGTGACGGCGGTGGTCCGGCCCGCCGTCCCGTCCACCACCGGCAGGGCGCCGTGCGCGGCTGACTCCACCACCGGCGGAACGGCGGCGGAGGCGGCACCGGCCACCGCCTCACCGGCGCCGGTCACGGCCGCGGTCCGGGCCTCCGCCAGCTCGGGGGCGAAGTCCTCCAGGGGACCGAAGAGGTAGTCGACCGCGGTGGTGGCGGTGGCGGTGGCGTCCGTGGTGGTGACGGTGGCGGCGGTGGCGGTGGCGGTGTCGCGGACCTTCTCCGCGTCCACGGCGCTCACGGTGCCCGTGGTGTCCACGGCGTCCGTGGCGTCCGTGGCGTCCGTGGCGTCCGCGGGAGTCAGGTCCGGGAGGGTGCTGTCCGGGACCGACAGGTCGGGCAGCACCGGCAGGTCGGGCAGGGAGAGGGAGGTCGCGGGCAGTTCGTCGGCCGAGGCGGTGGCGGAGCCGAGCGCCCAGGCGCTGGTGACGCCGGCGGCTATGACGATGGAGCGACGGATGTTCTTGTTCATGAGGTGCGTCAGATCCTTCACAGAGATCTTGAGCGTTCCGAGCCGTCGAAGGACGGGTCGGAAGACCGGGAGGTTCCCGTACCGGAGCGCGTCCGGACAGGCGGGCAGACCTGTTCCGCCCCCGCGCGGCAGGTCTTGGGCGGGGGAAGGGCCTGCCTCAGCCAGGGAAGACGGGAACGTCCCGGTGCCGGTCCCGGGTCTCGGCCGCCTCGTCGCAGGCGGCGGCGCCGGCAAGCAGCCGCAGCGGCAGCCGGGCGTCGACGGTCACGGCATGGGCGTCGCCGTGCCGGGAGCCGCCGTTGTCGGCGGCTCCCGGCACGGCAGGCACGCCGGACGGGTTGCCGAGGGGCGACCGGTCGGCGGGGAAAGGCGCGGTCCCGGCCACGGCAGGCTGGTCACCGTGGTCCCGCGCCGCCGGCTGCGCACCCCAGGACAGGGCGGCCCGCGCCTGCGCCCTCGGGTCCGCGGAGCACGGCCACGTCGTCCCGGACACCTCGGCCTGGGCGACACCGTCGCCGGGCACCGCAGGCTGGGCCGTCCCGACCGGCGTGGTGGGCACCGCGGGACCGGCCGACACCCCCGGGAGCGAGGGCAGTGAGGGAAGCGCGGGGAGCCCGGACAGCGCGGGGAGCACGGGAAGCGCGGGGAGCACGGACAGCACCGGGAGGTCCGACGGCACGGGGAGTTCCGACAGGGCGGGCACCTCGGAGAGCCCGGGCACCTCGGAGAGCCCGGGTTCCTCGGGGAGCCCGGGCAGCTCGTGCAGCATGGGCAGCCCGGAGAGCTCGGTGAGCCCGGGCAGCCGCGAAACAGCGGCACCCGCCCCGGACCCTGGCAGTTCGGGGAGCGCGGACACCTCGGTCGACGCGGGCGCTCCCGGCATTTCCGCCCCCGTGGTGGGCGCGTGGCGGGCGGGGAGCGTAAGTCGCTGGGCGACATCCGGCAGTGGCCTCGGCCCGTGCCCCGCCGAAGCCGGCGAGGACTCCACCGGCTCGGGCAGAGCGGTGACCGACCGCCCACCCGACGGCTCGGACCGGTCGGACCCTCCGGTCCCCGCCGCGGACGCCACGGAGGCCGACGTGCCGTCAGTCGGGCCCGCCACCCCGGCGGTCTCCCCCGCCGCGTCGGACACACGTTCCGTCAGCGACTGCTCCACCGACCCGGACTCCGGGGTACGACCACCCGAGCCGACGGCCACCGGCCACCGGCCCCGAAGGCGAATCAGGTTCCGTGAGCGAAACCGGCTCCGACGCCGAGACCGGGAAGCTCTCCGCCGCCTGCGCCCGCTCCCCGCAGAGGAGACCGAGCCCGAACAGTCCCGCCAGGAGCAGCACCAGGTACAGCGCACGCCTCCCGGCCGTCCCGCGCACAGGGCGCCGAGAGGTCCCGGTGAAGGGCGTTGGCAGGTGCAAGAGGAGAGGCCTTCGTGCGGCGACGGACGGACGGGGCGGCAGGAGACGGCACGCCCACGGCGCGTCGATCCTCGCACGCGCCTCCCGTCGGCCCGCAAGCCCCCTGCCCGATACCGCCCCTGATGTCCGGTCGGCTCACGCCGCGTCCGGTATCGGCAGCGGCCGCTTCTCCAGCGCGGCAGCCATGACCTCGGGAAACAGGTCCGGCGTGCAGGCGAACGCGGGCGCCCCGAGCGCCGCCAGCGCCGCCGCGTGCTCACGGTCGTAGGCGGGCGCACCCTCGTCGGAGAGCGCCAGCAGCGTCACGAACTGCACCCCGGCCGCCTTCATCGCCGCCACCCGCTTGAGCATCTCGTCCCGGATGCCGCCCTCGTACAGGTCGCTGATCAGCACCACCACCGTCTCGGCGGGGCGCGTGATCTGCGACTGGCAGTAGGCGAGCGCCCGGTTGATGTCCGTGCCACCGCCCAGCTGGGTACCGAAGAGGACGTCCACCGGATCGTCGAGCTGGTCGGTCAGATCGACCACCGAGGTGTCGAAGACGACCAGCCGCGTCGCGATGGAGCGCATCGACGCCAGCACCGCCCCGAAGACCGACGCGTAGACCACCGACGCGGCCATCGAGCCGGACTGGTCGATGCAGAGCACGACCTCCTTCTTCACCGACTGCGACGCCCGCCCGTAGCCGATCAGCCGCTCCGGCACCACGGTGTTGTACTCGGGCAGGTAGTTCTTCAGGTTGGCCGCGATCGTGCGGTTCCAGTCGATGTCGTGGTGGCGCGGCCGGCTGACCTTGGCACTGCGGTCGAGCGCGCCGGTCAGTGTCGCCCGGGTGCGGTTGGCGAGGCGCTTCTCCAGGTCCTCGACGACCTTGCGCACCACCGCCCGGGCGGTCTCCTTGGTGGTCTCCGGCATGGCCCGGTTGAGCGAGAGGAGGGTCCCGACCAGGTGGACGTCCGGCTGGACGGCCTCCAGCATCTCCGGCTCCAGCAGCAGCGCGGCCAGACCCAGCCGGTCGATGGCGTCCTTCTGCATCACCTGCACCACCGAGGAGGGGAAGTACGTGCGGATGTCGCCCAGCCACCGGGCCACCGAGGGCGCCGATCCGCCGAGGCCCGCCGACCGCTCACCGCCACGCGGCCGGCCCCCGGCCCGCGTCTCCTTACCGCTGCCGTACAGCGCGGCGAGGGCGGCGTCCATCGCGGCGTCCCGGCCGCTGAGCGCGTGCCCCGTCCCGTCGGCCTGGTCGCCGCCGAGGACCAGCCGCCAGCGCCGCAGCCGCTCGGCCGCCGCGTCCGCCGTCACGCCTTCCGGAGCCGCGGCGTGCGCGGCCGGGGCGGAGGCCGTCCGGGCGGACGCCGTCGGGGATGTGGTCATGCCGCTGCCTCCACGTGGTGGTCGGGGTGAGGGTCGGGTGCGGGGCCCGGGTCCAGGCCCAGCAGGAGCCGGACGACCGGCAGGACGGCGTCGGCCCGGGCCGTGTCCAGCCCGTCGCCGAAGCCCGGGGCGGCGGGGCCGGAGGCCGACCCCGGTGTGCCGCCGCCTGCCGCCGGCCCGCGGCGGACCAGCTCGCCCAGGCTGCGGCGCACCCCCGGCTCGTAGGCGGAGAAGGTGCGGCGCAGCAGCGGCAGCACGTCGGTGAAGGCGTCCGCCGGCACCCCGGTGAGCCAGGCGTCGACCAGGGCGAGCAGCCGCTCGTCATGGACCAGCAGGAGTCCGCCGGAGCCCCCGCCGACGAAACCCTCGATCCAGGACGCCGCGTCGGCCGGCCCGGTGCCGGGCGACAGCACCAGACCCATGCGCCGGGCGGCCTCGTCGGTGTCGAGCGCGCCGTCGTCCAGCAGCAGCCGCACCGAGCGGCCGCGCAGCACGCCGGGGGCGCTCTCCCGGCCGGCGAGCTTGCGCAGCACGCCGTGCCAGCGGGCGCGCAGCCCTTCCGGGTCGACGGCGGGAACGCCTCCGAGCAGGCCCACCGCCGTGTGCACGGCGTCGACGTGACGGCGCATCTCCTCCGCCGCGTCGGTGTCGAGGGCGGAGCAGGCGGGCGGCAGGCCGACGAATATCCGCTCGGCGAGCCCGGCGGCGACCCCGGCGAGCGCCTCGGTGTCGGTGCCGCGCACGTCGCCGTAGCGCAGGGTGCGGACCAGCGCGGGCAGGGCCGCCGCCAGGTGGGCCACGTCGGTGTCCAGCGCGGCCCGGTCGGCGAGGACCTTCATGACGGTGGGCAGCGCGTCCGGGAGGTCGGCGAGCAGGCAGTGTTCGGCCAGGGCGGTGACCTCGGCCAGCGCGGTGGCGTCCCTGGCCGCGGACTCCGCCTTGGCGGTGGCCGCGGAGAGCACGGTGGTGCCCCACACGCCGGCCTCGGCCACCCGGACGGCGAGCTCCGGTTCCCAGGCCAGCCGCCAGGTCTCCCGGAAGGTGCCGGTTCCGCCGCGCGAGGCGACGGGCTCGCCCCAGTGCACGGACAGGAGACGGAGCCGGTGCAGCAGGCGGCTGCGGGCGGCGTCGTTCTCCTTGCGCAGGTCCAGTTCCAGCTCCCGCTCCAGCGCCTCGGGCTTGAGGCGCAGCGCGCGCTGTTGCCGCTCGAGATCACGGCGCAGGGGCACCGCGGGCGCGGTGGACGGCACCTCGCCGAGCGTGTCGCCGACGATCAGTCGGTCGCGCACGAGCTCCAGCGGCACGTCGGAGCCCTCGCACATCACCGCGCGGATCGCGTCGATCGTCTCTCCGAGGCCGGCCAGCGGACGTCCGCGCATCACGGCGAGGGTCTCGGCGAGCCGGACCGCCTCGATGACGTGGGCGGAGGAGACGCTCAGGTCCTCGTCGCGCAGCAGGCCGGCGACCTTGGTCATCCACCGCTCCACCGGGCGGTCGGGCGCGGAGAACAGGTGGCCGTACCAGCCAGGGGAGTCGATGCCGGCGCCGTAGCCGCTGAAGCGGGAGAGCCGGCGGTGCGTCCAGGGCACCCAGGTCATCTCCGTCTTCACCTTGGGCAGGCCCTTCAGCAGGGCGCGGTCGGCGGTGACGGTGGACCTCTGCCGCAGTGCGGGGACGTGCCAGGCGCCGCAGACCACGGCGACCTCGTCGCCGAACTCTTTGCGCGCGGCGCGCAACTGGAGGCGCATGTAGGCCTCGCGTACCGGGTCACGGTCGTGGCCGCCCGTCCCGTACGTCTCGCGGAGGGCCCCCATCGCCTCCTCCACGGCGGCGAACGGCGCCAACGGGTCCCCGCCGGCACCGCGGTGCTCGACCACGTCCTCCCACCAGCGCTCCGGATCGTCGTACCCGGCGGCCTCCGCCAGCACGGCCAGCGGATCGACCCGCATGCCGTCGGCGGGGTCCTCCGGCCTGTCCGCCCCGTCTTCGCAGCCGACGCCGTCGACGTCCGCGCCGGGCTGCCCGGCCCCGTCCTGCCCGGATCCGTCCCGCGGGGAGTCACCGTCCCGGGCGGACCGGTCCCCCGCCGGGTCGCCGTCGCGCGCGCGGTCGGCGGCCTTCACCGGGCCGGTGTCGTGCTCCGGCGCGGCGGGGGTGGCCGGCCCGTCCTCCCCCTGCAGGGCCAGGACGTGGGCCGCGGGCAGGTCGATGAACCGGACGGGCACGCCGTGTCCGACGGCCCAGCGCAGGGCCACCCACTCGGGGGAGAACTCGGCCAGCGGCCAGAACGCGGAGCGCCCGGGCTCGTCCACCGCGTGGGCGAGGAGGGCGACCGGAGGCCGCATCTCCTCGTCGTCGGCCAGGGCGACGAGCGCGTCGGCCTCGGGCGGACCCTCGATCAGCACCGCCCGGGGACGGGTCGCGTCCAGCGCGGCGAGCACCGCGCGGGCCGATCCCGGCCCGTGGTGCCGTACCCCCAGCAGCAGCGGCCGCACGGCGGATCCGCTCATGCCGACACCTCCCGGCAGGCGCGGTAGAAGTCCTTCCAGCCGTCCCGCTCGCGCACCACGGTCTCCAGGTACTCCTGCCAGATCACCCGGTCGGCGGCCGGGTCGCGCACCACCGCACCGAGGATGCCGGCCGCCACGTCGGCGGGCCGCAGCACGCCGTCGCCGAAGTGGGCGGCCAGCGCCAGGCCGTTGGTGACCACCGAGATCGCCTCGGCGGTGGACAGCGTGCCGCTGGGCGTCTTCAGCTTGGTGCGTCCGTCGGTGGTGAGGCCGTCGCGCAGCTCGCGGAAGACCGTGACGACCCGCCGGATCTCGTCGATGCCGTCCGGCGCCTGCGGCAGGTCGAGGGAACGGCCGAGCTGGTCGACCCGGCGCGAGACGATCTCGACCTCGGCCTCCGGGCTGTCCGGCAGCGGGAGCACCACCGTGTTGAAGCGGCGGCGCAGCGCGCTGGACAGGTCGTTGACCCCGCGGTCACGGTCGTTGGCGGTGGCGATCAGGTTGAAGCCGCGCACGGCCTGCACCTCTTCACCCAGCTCCGGTATCGGCAGCGTCTTCTCCGACAGGATGGTGATCAGGGTGTCCTGCACGTCCGCGGGGATGCGGGTGAGCTCCTCGACGCGCGCGATCATGCCGTCACTCATGGCCCGCATCACGGGGCTGGGCACCAGCGCGTCGCGGCTGGGGCCGTGCGCCAGCAGCTGGGCGTAGTTCCAGCCGTAGCGGATGGCCTCCTCGGGCGTGCCGGCCGTGCCCTGGACGAGCAGGGTGGAGTCGCCGCTGACGGCCGCCGCCAGATGCTCGGAGACCCAGGTCTTGGCCGTGCCGGGGACTCCGAGCAGCAGCAGGGCGCGGTCGGTGGCGAGCGTGGTGACGGCCACCTCGACGATGCGGCGCGGACCGACGTACTTCGGCGAGATCACCGTGCCGTCGGCCAGCGTGCCGCCGAGCAGATAGGTGGCGACCGCCCACGGGGAGAGCTTCCAGCGGGCCGGGCGGGGCCGGTCGTCGGCGGCCGCCAGCGCCTGGAGTTCCTCGGCGAAGGCATCCTCCGCGTGAGGCCGCAGAGCCTGCTCGGCGTTTGCGCCCTTCGCGGGCGCGGGGTCGTCGGACCGCGTGGTGACGGACGTCGGTTCGATGGACACAGACATGGCTGAGGGCCCCCTCCAGCTCGGCCGGTTCGGATCTGCTGACCACCTTGCACCACGGCACTGACAACCGGTCATGACCTGCGGATACGGTCCGCGTTGAGCCGTTCGGGGGTGCGTTGTCAGTGGGGGGTCGTACCGTCGGTGTCATGACTCAGCAGGGGGTGCGCTGGAGCGCGGAACAAGTGCTGGCGCTGGCGCCTGACGCGGCGTCACGCAAAGCCGGAAGCAAACTCGCCGCGTCCGGGCCGTGGTCCGGCACGGGCGGTGACGACGAGGGGGCGGTATGGGGGCTGTGCAAGGGAAGCGGCAGCACGCCGTACCGGACGATCGTGGACCTGGGGGACCCGTCGGCCCCCGCCTTCAAGTGCAGTTGCCCGAGCCGTAAGTTTCCCTGCAAGCACGCGCTGGGGCTGCTGCTCCTGTGGTCCGGCGACCAGGCCGCCGTGCCCGGCGGGCAGGAGTCGCCCGACTGGGTGCGGCAGTGGCTGGACGGCCGCCGGCAGCGGGCGGAGCGCAAGGAGACCGCGGCCGCGGGCGGCGGCGCGGTCGACGCGGAGGCGGCGCGGAAGCGTGCCGAGCGCCGCGCGGCGCGGATCGACGCGGGCGCGGGCGAGCTGGAGCGACGCCTCGCCGACCTGCTGCGGTCCGGCCTGGCCGGCGCCGAGCAGGCCGGGTACGCGCTGTGGGAGGAGACGGCGGCCCGCATGGTCGACGCCCAGGCACCGGGGCTGGCCGCGCGGGTGCGGGAGCTGGGGGCGATACCCGGCTCCGGCCCCGGGTGGCCGGTACGCCTCCTGGAGGAGTGCGCGCTGCTCCACACCCTCGTGCAGGGCTGGCTGCACCGCGAGCGGCTGCCCGTGGAGCTGGCCGCCACGGTCGGCTCCCGGGTCGGCCTGCCCGCCTCCGCCGACGGTCCGGCGGTGCGGGACCGGTGGCTGGTGCTCGCCCAGTACGACACGTCGGACGCCCGGCTCACCACCCGCCGCATATGGGTGCACGGCGAGGAGACCGGCCGCACCGCCCTTCTCCTCTCCTACGGCGCGGCGGGCCGCGCGCCGGAGCTGACGCTGCCGACGGGGCTCGCCCTGGACGCGGAGCTGTCCGCGTACCCGGGGGCGGGCCGGCTCAGGTTCGCGCTGGTCAAGCAGTTCGCCTCCCCCGCTCCGAGCTCGTTGCGGCCCGCCGGCCTCTCCGCGGCGGAGGCAGCCGCCCTGTACGGCGACGCGCTGCGCGACGACCCGTGGCTGGACACGGTCCCGGTGACGCTGGAGGCGGTCGTCCCCGTGCCGCACGACGGGCGGTGGCAGCTGGCCGACACGGCCGGCCAGGCCCTTCCGGTCACCGCCTCGGCCGCCTCCGGCACCGGATTCTGGCGACTGGTCTCCCTCTCCGGCGGCGCGCCGCTGCGCGTCTTCGGCGAGTACGGCCACCGTGGCTTCACCCCGCTCACCGCCTGGCCGGCGGCTCCCGGTGACCCGGTGAGGGTGCGATGACCGGCCGCCCGGTCCACCCTGACCTCCCGGCCCGTCCCGTCCGCACTGCCCGCCGCGTCGGTCCTGCCGGCCAGGGCCGGTACCGCCACCACCGCCGCTACCGCCGCCGCGACCACCACCACTGCCACCACCACTGTCACCGTCACCTCGGCGAAGGGACGCGTATCCGATGACTGCCACCGCTTCCACGTGGGAGGACCTGGTCACGACCGCTCTGCTCGGCACCGAGCGGCGTCCGCCGTCCGTGCCGTCGCACGGGCGGGAGGCCCCGGTGGCCCTGCTGGACGAGGCGGCGCAGCAGACGCTGCGCCGCAGGGCGGGGCTCCTCCCCGCGCAGGCCGCGGCGCTCCCCCGCCCGGCACCCGCCGATTCCCGGCCGCCGCTGCCCCCGGCCGCGGCGCGCAGGCTCTCCATGCTGCTGACCGCCCGGCCCGGGACCGGTGGCGGCGGCCGTCGCGGTACCGCCCCCGACCTGGTCGAACTGCTCCCGCAGTGGCTCTCGCTGGCCGACGGGCGCGGATACGCCGCGCCGCCCGAGACGCTGCCCGCACTGCTGGAGGCAGCCCGCGGCCGTACCGACCTGCGTCCCGCGGTCATCTCCTTCGCCGGACCCCGCGCACTCTGGCTGGCCGGGCTCAATCCGGAGTGGCGCTTCGCCCTGCGGGCCGCCGCCGGGCGCCGTGAGGCCGCGCCCGCCGCCGATCCGGAGCGGTCGCGCCAGTTGTGGGAGGAGGGCCTGTTCGCCGAGCGGGTCGCGCTGCTGACCGCACTGCGCGGCCAGGATCCGGCCGCCGCCCTCGCGCTGCTGGAGTCCACCTGGTCGACGGAGCGCGCCGAGGACCGGCTGATGTTCCTCGACTCGCTGCGCTCCGGGCTGAGCGTCGAGGACGAGCCGTTCCTGGAGCGCGCGTTGGCCGACCGCAGCCGCAACGTCCGGGCCACCGCCGCCGAACTGCTGTCGGGGCTTCCCGGCTCGGCCCTCTCCCTGCGCATGGCCGCCCGGGCGGCGACCTGCGTGTCCCTCGACCGCTCGGGCGGGGAACCGTGCGTGGTGGTGGAGGCGCCGCACGCCTGCGACGCGGAGATGGAACGGGACGGCGTGGTCGCCAAGGCGCCGAACGGCCGGGGCGAACGGTCCTGGTGGCTGGGGCAACTGGTCGAGGCCGCCCCGCTGGCGACCTGGTCCGAGCGGCTGGGGGGACACACCCCCGAGGAGATCGTGGCGCTGGAGGTCGCGGACGGCTGGGAGGGCGAACTGCACGCCGCCTGGTGCCGGGCGGCGGTCCGGCAGGGTGACGCGGCGTGGGCCCGGGCCCTGCTCGGGTCGCCGTCGGCGCCGGAGGCCGCCGGCCCCGGCGCGGTGGGCCCGGCCCAGCGGGCCAAGCTGCTCACCACGCTCGGCGCCGTGGAGCGCGCCGACTGGGTCGCGGCCTTCATATCCGCTCACGGACTGTCCGAGGCGTTCCAGCTGCTCGGGGTCTGCGCGGTGCCGTGGTCGGCGCCGCTGGGACGGGCCGTCGTGGACGCACTGGACATCGCACGGGACGCCGGCAGCTACCCGTGGAGCTTCAGCGGGGTGATGGGACTGGCCGAACGCTGCCTGGACCCGGCCGAGGCGGCCCGCCTCGCTCCTCTCACGGCCACCCCCGACGAGGCGGAGAACACGGCCCCGGGAGCGGGCGCGTACTGGTCCGAGGCGTTCCAGCGCCTGGAGAGCACCCTCCGCCTCCGCGCCACCATGGCGGAGGAACTGGGCGCCGCCTGATCCGCTCCCCGCGCGGCGGGCGGAACGGTCACGGGCCGGGCGAGGCCCGGACGGAGGGCCGGCCCGTACGGGGGCGGCCCGGACTCACTCCCTGTCCGGGCCGGGTGCGGGCCTGGCGGTCGGGTTCGCATCCGGCCGCCCCGGGTGCAGAAACCAGGTCAGGCCGGGTCGAGTCGGGTCAGGTCGGCGCGGGTGCGCATGTCCCCGGGCCCGCACCGCGCCGGGAGGTGCAGGTCGGCCCACCGCCCGTCGCAGGACGGCGGCCGGTGGACGTCCACCGGCCGCTGCCGCGCCGCTCCCGATCTCGCCGGGGCACACCCGCGCCCGGGACGGCATGACGTCAGGGCGACGCTCTGTCAGAAGACGGCACCGTGAACGACGCGACGTCAGGACAACAGACGTCAGGAGAACGGGACGTCGGAACAGCAAGACGCCAGGAAGACACGGCGTCAGGAAACGCGGCGTCAGAACAGCGCCACGCCGGGAGAAACGCGACGCCGGATCAGCGCCACGCGAGGAAAACGCGTCGTCAGGCGTCGGCGCCACGCTAGGAGTACGCGTCGTCAGGCGTCGGCGCCACGCCAGGAGTACGCGTCGTCAGGCGTCGGCGCCGGCCCGCACGTGGGCCCGCACCCAGTCGACGACCGCCTGCGTCGGCGCGCCCGGCGTGAAGATCTCCGCCACGCCCTTCTCCTTCAGCGGCGCGATGTCCGCCTCGGGGATGATCCCGCCGCCGAACACCAGGATGTCCGCCGCGTCCCGCTCCTTGAGCAGGTCGATCACCTTGGCGAACAGCGTGTTGTGCGCGCCGGAGAGGATGGAGAGGCCGATCGCGTCGGCGTCCTCCTGGATCGCCGTGTCCACGATCTGCTCGGGGGTCTGGTGGAGGCCGGTGTAGATGACCTCCATACCCGCGTCGCGCAGGGCCCGCGCGATGACCTTGGCCCCGCGATCGTGACCGTCCAGTCCCGGCTTGGCTACCACCACACGGATCGGACCGACTGCCACACCCATCAACGCCTCCATCAACCGACTCAAGCCCGCCGCACCGGCCGGGGAAGTGAACGCACGTTATCTACAGCATCCCCCAACCGTCCGTTCCCCGGTGAAGAGGGAGGGCGAAATCACACAGCGACACGCCGGGACGACAGGCCGCGTACCGGCGTTCGGGGGACATCGTGGGTGCTCGTGGCCGTGACCGTGGCATAGGCGCACGGCCTCTTCACCCCGAAAGAGGGCCCAATTCCTCGAACATTTGCCGAACGCGGGCACCCGGACACGCCCGAGGAGCCCCGAAACAGGCACTACTGTCCCTTTGGTACCCACAGGTTGGCCGTCGAAGATTGTCCAGTCCGCATACCGCCGGGTACAGTCGCCGCACTGCTCTGGCAGCCCCTGTCGTCGAGGCGAAAGAGAAGTTGGTGGACGAGCGTCACCCGTCGGGGAGCATGACGACCCCGGCCCCGGCCTCCGACTCGGCGTCGGCGCCCTACCCGGCGTACGGCACGTCCGATGCCTTCTACGCGGACTTCACCCAGTACGACGGTCAGGTCTCCCAGGACTACGGCACCGGTTCCTACGACGCCGGCTCCTACGACACCGGTACCCACCACGACACCGGTACCCACCACGGCGCCGGTTACGACACCGGTTCCTACGCGACCGCGAACGCCACCTACGACGCGGGTTCGTACCCGAGCGGTTCCTACGACGCGACCGGCTGGACCGACCCGTCGATGACCGCCCAGTACGCGGGCGACGGTTACGCCTCCACCTCCTCGCACGACAGTGGTCAGTGGGACACGGGCTCCCAGTACGACGCCTACGCCGCCCAGTACTACGCGGAGCAGCACTACGCCGGCCAGGAGACCGGGTCCTTCGACGCCACCGCCTGGGCCACCGGCGAGCAGCCCTCCGCCGAGATCCCCGAGCAGGCCACCGGCGGCCCCGACGGCTCGGATGGCTGGGACTGGAACGGTCAGGACCAGGACACCGGCGCCTACGACGCCACCGCCTGGAACTCCGCGGACGGCACGGACGCCGACGACCAGCACTCCCACGACCGGCACTCCCACGGCGAGGACACCCACGCCGCGCGGGAATCCGCCGAAGGCCGTGCGACCGACACGGACGACGAGCACGACCGGCCAAGAGGCCACGACGACGAGGCCGACGACCGGCCGCGGCTCCTCGACGACCAGGAGGAGGTGCTCGCGCACTCCTCCCGCTCCGGCGGCCGTGGTTCCGCCACCCGCAACGGGCGTCGCCGCACGCCCGCCCGCCGTTCCGCCCTGCTGACCGTGGCGGTCCCTTCCGTCTGCGTGATGGGCGTGGCCGGTGTCGCCGCCGCCTCCGTGGGCGACACGGTCGAGGAAACCACCACCCAGGCGGCCTCGGACGCCCAGCCGGTGAAGCCTTCCGCCGCCAACGACAAGATCTCCGCGCAGTTCAGCGAGGTGACGGTCGCCGCCGCCGACTTCGGTGACCGCGCCAGCCGCGAGCAGGAGCGCATCGACCTCGCGGCCCAGCGCGAGGCCGAGATGAAGAAGGCGGCGGAGGAGGCGGCCAAGAAGGAGCGGCTGCGCCCGAAGTTCAGCAGCCCGGTCGGCCAGCGCGGCCTCAGCGCCTACTACGGCGCGGCCGGCGTCAACTGGATGTCGCAGCACACCGGCATCGACTTCCCCGTCTCCTACGGCACCCCGGTGATGGCGGCGACCGACGGCGTGGTCCGCACCCAGTACAACAGCGCGTACGGCAACATGATGATCGTGACGGCCAAGGACGGCACGGAGACCTGGTACTGCCACCTCTCCACGTACAAGCTGTCCGACGGCATGGTGGTCAAGGCCGGCGACACGATCGCCTACTCCGGCAACTCCGGCAACTCCACCGGTCCCCACCTGCACTTCGAGGTCCGCCCGGGCGGCGGCGGGGCGATCGATCCCCTCGCCTGGCTGCGCAGCCACGGCATCGACCCGACCTGACGCCCCCGGCCGCCGGCCGGAACCCGCCCGCCCGATCCCGGCCGTGACCAGGGCCCCTCACGCGCTCCCGGTGCATGTCGTCGCCCCGGCCTCTGTCCCGCGCCCGCACGAACCGCGCGCCCACTCGGCGGGGGGCGGGCCATCGCCCGCAGGACCCGCCGAGACACGCCCGCCGCATGACGGCCGAGAGGCCCGCCGTGCGGCGGGCGTCCCGGCCACCATACGATCTACAGCTTCTCCACCGGCGCGTACCGCAGCAGCAGCCGCTTCGCGCTTCCGTCACCGAAGTCGATCGTGGCCTCCGACCGGTCTCCCTCGCCCGCGACCCCGACCACCGTGCCGAGACCGAACTGGTCGTGGGTGACCCGGTCGCCGACGGACAGCGCGACCACCGGCTTGTCCCCCGCCCGGCGCGTGGCGAAGCCGGAGCCGCCCGCCGCCGAGGACCGCGACCGCGAGGACGACAGCGCAGCCGCCACTCCCGCCGCGGGACCGGACGCGAAACCGCCGCCTCCCACCGAACCGCCCTTGCGCCGCCAGTCGAGGTGGGTCTCCGGGATCTCCTCCAGGAACCGCGACGGCGGGTTGTACGAGGGCTGCCCCCAGGCACTGCGCAGCGCCGCCCGGGTCAGGTACAGCCGCTCACGGGCCCGGGTGATGCCGACGTAGGCCAGCCGGCGTTCCTCCTCTAGCTCCTTGACCTGCCCCAGCGCCCGCATGTGGGGGAAGACGCCGTCCTCCATGCCGGTCAGGAAGACCACCGGGAACTCCAGGCCCTTGGCGGTGTGCAGCGTCATCAGCGTGATGACGCCGTTGCCGTCCTCCTCGTCGGGGATCTGGTCGGAGTCGGCGACCAGCGCGACGCGTTCCAGGAAGTCCGCGAGCGAGGCGGTGTCGCCCTCCTCGGCCCCCTCCCCCTGCGCGCTCTCCTGCTCGAACTCCAGGGCCACCGCGGCGAGCTCCTGGAGGTTCTCGATCCGCGTCTCGTCCTGCGGATCGGTGGACGCCTGCAGCTCGGCGAGGTAGCCGGTCCGCTCCAGCACGGCCTCCAGGACCGTGGCCGGACCGGCGCCGGACTCCACGACGGTGCGCAGCTCCTCCATCAGCGTGTTGAAGCGCCTGACCGCGTTGGTCGAACGGGCCGCCATGCCGTACGCCTCGTCGACGCGCAGCAGCGCCTGCGGGAAGCTGATCCGCTCCCGCCGCGCCAGCGCCTCGATCATCGCCTCGGCACGGTCGCCGATGCCGCGCTTGGGCACGTTGAGGATGCGGCGCAGCGGTACCGCGTCCTCCGGGTTGGCGAGCACCCGCAGGTACGAGAGGACGTCCCGGACCTCCTTGCGCTCGTAGAAGCGCACGCCGCCGACGACCTTGTACGGCAGGCCGACGCGGATGAAGATCTCTTCGAAGACACGGGACTGCGCGTTGGTCCGGTAGAAGACCGCGACGTCGCCGGGCTTGGCGTCGCCCGCGTCGGTGAGGCGGTCTATCTCCTCGGCGACGAACTGGGCCTCGTCGTGTTCGTTGTCGGCGACGAAGCCGGTGATCCGGGCGCCCGAGCCGGCGTTGGTCCACAGGTTCTTGGGACGCCGGGACTCGTTGCGCTCGATGACCGCGTTGGCGGCGCTGAGGATGGTCTGCGTGGAGCGGTAGTTCTGCTCCAGCAGGATCGTCGTGGCGTCCGGGTAGTCCTCCTCGAAGTCGAGGATGTTCCGGATGGTCGCGCCGCGGAACGCGTAGATCGACTGGTCCGCGTCACCCACCACGCACAGCTCGGCCGGCGGCACGTCCTCCGGGCCGGGCGGCACGTCCTCGTCGAGCATCTCCGAGGCGCCGCCGACCAGCTCGCGCACCAGCGCGTACTGGGCGTGGTTGGTGTCCTGGTACTCGTCGACCAGGACGTGCCGGAAGCGGCGGCGGTAGTGCTCGGCCACGTCCGGGAAGGCCCGGAAGAGGTTGACCGTCGTCATGATCAGGTCGTCGAAGTCCAGCGCGTTCGCCTCACGGAGGCGGGACTGGTACATCGCGTAGGCCTGCGCGAGGGTCTTCTCGAATCCGTCGGCGGCCTGGGCGGCGAAGTCCTCCTCGTCGATCAGCTCGTTCTTCAGGTTCGAGATCTTGGCGCTGAACGACTTCGGCGGGAACCGCTTCGGGTCCAGGTCCAGGTCACGGCAGACCAGGGCCATCAGCCGCTTGCTGTCGGCGGCATCGTAGATCGAGAACGACGAGGTGAAACCGAGGCGCTTGCTCTCCCGGCGCAGGATGCGCACGCAGGCGCTGTGGAAGGTCATCACCCACATCGCGGAGGCGCGCGGGCCCACCAGCTGCTCGACGCGCTCCTTCATCTCGCCGGCGGCCTTGTTGGTGAAGGTGATCGCCAGGATCTGCCCGGGGTGCACGCCGCGCTCGGCGAGCAGGTAGGCGATGCGGTGCGTGAGCACCCGGGTCTTGCCGGAGCCGGCTCCGGCCACGATGAGCAGGGGGGTACCGGCGTGCGTCACGGCGTCCCGCTGGTTCTCGTTCAGCCCCTCCAGCAGGGCCGCGCCGCTGAGGGCCGGACGGGGGGCGCCGTCGCGGTAGTGCGCGTCCCTCGCCGGGGGCACGTCGAAGCGGCCTGCGAACAGGTCGTCCGGGATCGGCTCCGGAGCGTGCTCGTCGTGCTCGTCGTCCGGCGGCGGCGGTACCTCGTCGTGGGCCGGAGGTGCCTGCAGGCTCGCCAGGTAGCTTTCGTCAAAGAGGCTGCTCATCGCCCTCCGAGTCTAGGACCCACCGCCGACACCCGCGGCCGCTGTCCGAAACCCGCGCCCCCTCTTTCCGCCCGCGGCAGCCACAGGTCTCCCCGGCGTGACCACGGCACCGCCCGCAGGACGGCGGGGGTGGCGGCCGGAGGGGAGCCGCGGGCGGCCGAGGCGTTCTCCGCACACCGGTAGAATTGGGGGACAGACCCACACCCTGACGCCGGAAGGCCCCCCGTGTCATCAGCGCCCACCGCTGCGTCCGCCGCCCCCGACACCGTCCTGGTCGTCGACTTCGGTGCGCAGTACGCCCAGCTCATCGCCCGCCGCGTCCGTGAGGCCCGGGTCTACAGCGAGATCGTTCCGGGCACCACGCCGGTCGACGAGATCCTCGCGAAGAATCCGGCGGCGATCATCCTGTCCGGCGGCCCGTCGTCCGTGTACGAGCCCGGCGCGCCGACCATGGACCCCGCCCTGTTCGAGGCCGGTGTCCCCGTCTTCGGCATGTGCTACGGCTTCCAGCTGATGGCGCAGACCCTCGGTGGCCAGGTGGACAACACCGGCGCCCGGGAGTACGGCCGCACCCAGCTCCACGTGAGCCGGTCCGGCTCGACCCTCTACGAGGGCACGCCCGACGAGCAGCCCGTGTGGATGTCCCACGGCGACGCCTGCTCCGCCGCGCCCGAGGGCTTCGAGGTGACGGCCTCCACCGACGTCGTGCCGGTCGCCGCCTTCGAGAACGACGAGAAGAAGCTGTACGGCGTGCAGTACCACCCCGAGGTGATGCACTCCACGTTCGGCCAGCAGATCCTCGAGCACTTCCTGTACCGGGGCGCCGGCATCCGGCCCACCTGGACCACCGGCAACGTCATCGACGAGCAGGTCGCCTCCATCCGCGAAATGGTCGGCAACAAGCGCGCCATCTGCGGCCTGTCCGGCGGCGTGGACTCCGCGGTCGCCGCGGCGCTGGTCCAGAAGGCCATCGGCAAGCAGCTGACCTGCGTGTACGTCGACCACGGCCTGATGCGCAAGGGCGAGACCGAGCAGGTCGAGAAGGACTTCGTCGCCGCCACCGGCGTGGAGCTCAAGGTCGTCGACGCCGAGGAGCGCTTCCTGAACGCGCTGAAGGGCGTCAGCGACCCCGAGGAGAAGCGCAAGATCATCGGCCGGGAGTTCATCCGCGTCTTCGAGCAGGCGCAGGCCGAGATCGTCGCCGAGGCCCCGGGCGACCAGCCCGTCGAGTTCCTGGTCCAGGGCACCCTGTACCCGGACGTCGTCGAGTCCGGCGGCGGCACCGGCACGGCCAACATCAAGTCGCACCACAACGTGGGCGGCCTGCCGGAGGACCTCGAGTTCAAGCTCATCGAGCCGCTGCGCCAGCTGTTCAAGGACGAGGTCCGGATGGTCGGCCAGGAGCTGGGCCTGCCGGAGGAGATCGTCCAGCGCCAGCCGTTCCCCGGCCCCGGTCTCGGCATCCGCATCGTCGGCGAGGTCACCAAGGAGCGCCTGGACCTGCTCCGCGAGGCCGACGCCATCGCCCGCGAGGAGCTCACCGCGGCCGGCCAGGACAGCCAGATCTGGCAGTGCCCGGTGGTCCTGCTCGCTGACGTCCGCAGCGTCGGCGTCCAGGGCGACGGCCGCACCTACGGCCACCCCATCGTGCTGCGCCCGGTCTCGTCCGAGGACGCCATGACGGCGGACTGGTCGCGCCTGCCGTACGAGGTGCTGGAGAAGATCTCCACCCGCATCACCAACGAGGTGCGCGACGTCAACCGCGTGGTGCTGGACGTCACCTCCAAGCCGCCGGGCACCATCGAGTGGGAGTGACCTCCCCCGCCACGGCGTGACACCGCCGCGTGACGAAGGGGCGCCGTCCGGTCTTCCGGGCGGCGCCCCTTCGCCGTGTCCGGCGTCCTGGCGCCCGTCCACGGATCAGGTCCGTTCGGTCACGTCCGGCGCACGCTGCGGAGCGGCTCCCCGGGCTTCCAGGTCTGCACGACCATGTACTCGTCGTTCTCCACGGACACCCGCACCACCTCCGTGAGGTCGACGCGGAACAGGTGGAAGCCGTCCGGGTCGGGCGGGGAGACCTCGCCGACGTAGCGGCTGCGGGCCTCGCCGTCCTCGACCGGGACCGCCCGGCCGGCGATCCGCACGTCGCCACCGCCCATGCCCACACCCGGCCCCGGGTTGGCCTGCAGGTTGAACCGGGGGTCGCGCAGCAGGTCCCGCGCCTTCAGCGAGCCCGGCATCATGCCGAGCCAGAGGTCCCCGTGCAGGAACCGCACCTCGATGCCGGTGGTGCGGGGTGATCCGTCCTTGCGGAGCGTGGCCAGCACGTGGTGGGTGAAGGCCCCGAACCGCTCCTCGACGACCTCGGCGAGTTCGGGTTCGGCCTGGGAGAACGCGGCCCAGTCGGTGATGTCTGTCATGCCCGTCAGTCTGCCCTCCGCCCGGAAGCCGCTCGGCCCGCTTCGCGAGAAACCGGGCCGTCCGCCCTGTGCCTCCGCGAGCCGGTTCTCCGCCCGCAGGTGGGAGTACCGGCACCGGCCGCTCCGGACACCTCGAAAATCTCGTGTCCTACCCGAGACCCGCGGCCCTTCAGGACGGTTGTGCAGGAAGAGGCCGAAGCATGGCCCACGGTCCCCGTGCACGACCGCGCCGACGCGGGCCCCGGGGACCGGACGGGGCGGGCGGTACGGCACAATTCCCCTACCTGGCAGCGGAGTTGCCGTAGGGACCATCGGGTGCGGGAAGGCGGACACGGCGTGGCGGTGCAGGAGGCGAGGCAGGGCGCCGACGCGGCGAGGGACGCCCACGGGGGCGGCTGCACGTGCGGGGACTGCCCGCACGGCGCGCGTGCGGGGCACCGGAAGGCCGTGGCGGCCTTCCTCCACCAGCGGGACGAGTTCGCCGCCGGGAAGGGGCTGCCGGCCGCCGTCGCCCACTCGGCCTCCGCCTCGCGGCAGTGGGTCTCCGACGAGCTCACCCAGTCCGCCGCCGAGGTGGCCGAGCGGAGCCGGTCCGAGGGCCAGGCGTGGCTGGCCCGGCTGTGGCGGTCCACGCTGTACGCGGTGTGGGGTGCGGTGGTGGTGCTCCTGCTGGTCCAGGCGCTCACCGCGATCGGGGCGGGCTGGACCTCGGCGCGCACGGCCGGACTGCTGGCGGCGCTGCTGACCGGTGCCGCGCTGTCCGCGGCCTCCTGGTACCACCGCGACAAGGGCGGCGTGCTCGCCCCGGTGATCGGTGAGGACAACCGCCTGTCCACCTCCCGCGCGGTGGCCGCCGCCTGGGTGCTGTTCACCGCCTTCGCCGTGCTCACGCTGGCCGGTCAGCTGGCCGCCGCCTCCGGGCACCGCAGGCGCGACGAGCTGATCGCGGGCCTCGAGCTGGCCCGGGGTGCGGGCATGGTGACCGTGCTGGCCGTGGTCTGCGCCATCGCGGTGCTGGTCCGGCGGGTGGTGAGCCTGCGGGTGCAGGGGCAGCGGCTGCAGAAGGTCCGCGCCCACCGGCCGCGCGCCGCCGACCTGCTGACCGACGACTCCGGCCGAGGCAGCTTCGCCGACATCCAGTACGTGGTGATCTCGGCCGTGGCGCTGGTCTTCGGCCTCGTCCGGCTGGCCCGGCGCCCCGAGCAGCTGCCCGACCTGCCGTGGGGACTGGCGGTGGTGGTGCTGGTGTCCGCGGCGACGTACCTGGCGGGCAAGTACGCGGAGGGCGGCCGTCCGGTCGTCCTCTCGGTGGTGCGGGCGCGGGAGGCCGGCGACCTGGACGGTCCGGTCCGCACCGGCGACGACATCGAGATCCGTGGCGCGGGCTTCGTGCCGCCGGGGGCGCAGAGCGCGGACCGGCTGTCGCGGATGGTCGTCCGGATAGGAGCGGTCAACGTCCACGTCCCGCTGGTCCCGGTCGCGGGCGGCTTCAGCAACCCGTCCGACACGGTGCTGACCGTCCCGGTGCCGGCCGACGTGGAACCCGGCCGGGTCGAGGTCCAGGTGGTGACCGCCGCGGGGCTGGAGACCAACAAGGTGGTCGTCGACATCACGGAGTGACACCGCGCGGCGCGCGGGGCTGTGGCCGTGTGGCGCGACCGGCGTGCGGTGCCGGCGGCATGCGGTGCGACCGGCTTGTGGTGTGACCGGCTTGTGGTGCCGGCGGCGTGCGGTGCGACCGGCGTGTGGTGCGACCGGCTTGTGGTGTGACCGCCGCCTGGTGCGACCGCCGCTGGTGCCGTCGACGTGTGGTGCCGGCGGCGTGTGCGCGGTGACCGCACGCCGTACGCCGGTCACGCACCGCCACCCTCACTTCAAGGTCACGAAAACGTATCGGGCATATCGAACACCGTCCTTCACACGGAGCCCACAGGTTGGCTAACGTGCCCGCGGGCCGTCCGATCCCGACCGGCGAACCTCGCCGGTCCGTGCGGCCCCCGCCGAGTCCGGCCGCGCGCCGGAGCCGGGGACCCGCACGCACCACCTGGGGTGAATCGGTCCGGCCGCCCCGCCGGACCGTAGGGCAATCCTTCCGGACGTCACGCCCGAACCCGACAGCTAACCCGGTAGGCGGGAGACGGAAGGAGGCGCCGCCTTGGCGTCGCACCGAAAGCCCCGCCCGGCCGGCCTGCTCACGGGCATACGCACCCCCGCACTGGCGACCGTCGCCCTCACCTCCGTGGCCCTGCTCGCACAGACCGCCCAGGCCGCGCCGTCGGACCGTCCCGGCCTCGAAGAGGTGCAGGAGAAGGTCGACCGCCTCTACCGGCAGGCCGAGGCCGCCACCGAGAAGTACAACTCGGCCAAGGAGCAGAGCAGGAAGCAGCGCAAGGAACTCGACAAGCTGCTCGACGAGGTCGCCGAGCGCACCGAGGAGCTGAACGAGGCCCGCGAGAAGCTCGGTTCGTACGCCGCCGCCCAGTACCGCTCCGGCACGGCCCTGCCCGACACCGCCACCTTCCTCCTCGCCGACGCGCCCCAGGACTACTTCGACCAGGCCCAGCTGATGGACCGGCTGACCGGCCGCCAGCAGGAGGCCGTCGAGGAGTACGTGGAGCGGCAGGCGGACACCGCCGAGAAGCGGCAGGAGGCCACCGAGAGCCTGCAGACCCTCAACTCCTCCGAGGACCAGCTGCGCACCAGCAAGGCGACCGTCCAGAAGAAGCTCACCGACGCCCGTGAACTGCTGGCCGAGCTGACCGCCGAGGAGAAGGCGCGGCTCGCCGAGATCGAGCGGAAGAAGGAGGAGGAGGCCCGCCGGAAGGCCCAGGAGCTGGCCGAGCAGCAGGCGGCCGAGGAGAAGGCCCGCCAGGAGGCACTCGCCGAG
Source organism: Streptomyces fragilis (assembly GCF_003112515.1). GTDB lineage: Bacteria > Actinomycetota > Actinomycetes > Streptomycetales > Streptomycetaceae > Streptomyces > Streptomyces fragilis. Next base: position 897,055 of record NZ_BEVZ01000004.1, read on the forward strand.
CAGGAGACCGAGGACGCCTCCGGCGGCAGCGGCTCGGGTACCGGCTCCGGCGGGACCACGGGCGCCTCCACCTCACTGGGGCAGAAGGCGGTCGCGTTCGCCGAGACGCGGATCGGCCTGCCGTACGTCTGGGGCGCGACCGGCCCGGACTCCTACGACTGCTCCGGCCTCACCCAGGCAGCCTGGAAGGCCGCCGGCGTGGACCTGCCGCGCACCACCTACGACCAGGTGAACGCCGGAACCACCGTCCCGGTCTCCGAGGCCCGGCCCGGCGACCTGGTCTTCTTCTACGACGACGTCACCCACGTGGGCATCTACACCGGTGAGGGCATGATGATCCACGCCCCCAAGCCCGGCACGTACGTGCGCGAGGAGTCGATCTACTACGACGGCGAGGGCTCCATCCACAGCATCGTCCGCCCGGCCTGACCGGCCGCCGCACGGCTCCTGCTCCGGGGCGAGATCGCCCGGACACACGCGGACGGCCCGCACGCCTGGAGCGTGCGGGCCGTCCGCGTACCTGCGTCACCGGCGCCGGGTCACGTCCACAGCACCGCGATGAAGATGTTCACCGTGGTCAGCGCGCCGACCAGGGCGAACTGCCCCTTGGACACCCGCTCCTCGTCCCGCTTCACGTAGACCAGGCCGAGAATCACGATCAGCAGCAGCAGCTTGATGCCGATCTTGATGTGGTTGACCGAGCCGCCCTGGGCCTCGTTGAGGCCGACCAGCACGATGCCGGTGACCAGCATGGTGAGGGCACCGTGCAGCATGCCCGGGGTGAAGCGGGCGGTGCCCTGACCGATGGCCTTCATCTGGTGGAAGAAGCCGCCGAGCAGTGCGGCGATTCCGATGATGTGAAGACCGACGAAGATGTGCAGGAGAACGTCCATGGCGGGGAGCCTAGCCACCGCCTCGGAGGGCTCCGGCGGCGGGCCGCCCGTAGCACCCCGCCCGCCACATTCGCCTCATAAGTATGCATTCGGTCATCCCGCCCCACGGATCCGCCAAGACCGAACCACAACCCGTCACCTCACGCGACGCTGTGACTCTTTGCGTTCATCTGCGTACAAACCGTTACCGGATGGTGACGTACCGGATTAGCGTCCTCCCCCAGGTGCCCGACTCCCCCTCCGTCGTCCTGACCGGGACGGCGTCGGGCACCGCATCGAAGGCTCCGGCGGCGGCCTGCCTCCCCTGTGCGGGTCGCCGCCGGATGCGTGACCGTCCCGCCCCGGGGCGGGACGTACGGAAGGACATGGACTCCACGTGGCAGCGCACCGCAAATCCCCACAGCACAAGCGGAGCGGCGGCAGGGCCCGCACACTGCTCACCGCGGTCCTCGCGGGAGCGGCCGCGTCGGCGGGGCTGGACGGAGTCGGAAACGCCGCGCCGAAGCCGACCCCGGAGCAGGTGCGCGAGGAGGCCGACCAGCTCTACCGCGAGGCCGAGGCGGCCACCGAGAAGTACAACGGCGCCAAGGAGAAGACGCAGGCCGCCGAACGCCGGGTCGACAAGCTGCAGGACGAGGCGGCCCGCCGCACCGAGGACCTCAACGCCGCCCGCGCGTCACTGGGGTCGGCCGCAGCGGCACAGTACCGCTCGGGCAACGGCCTCGGCCCCGCGATGCGGCTGGCGCTCTCCTCGGACCCGGACCGCTTCCTGCGGGACGCCGGCATGGCCGAGCGTGCCGGAGCCCTCCAGGCCGCCGAGATCGCCTCCGTCTCCCGGCAGATCCGCGAGCTGGACGAGGTGCGCGAGGAGGCCCGGACCGAGCTGGAGGAACTGCAGGACCAGCAGGAACGGGCGGAACGGCACAAGAGGACCGTCACCGCGAAGCTGGCGAAGGCCCGCCGCCTGCTCTCCCAGCTCACCGCCGAGGAGCGCCGGCGCCTGGCCGCCCGGACCGGGGCCGGGGACGGTACCGGGGGCGGGGCTGCCGAAAGTCCGTCCCGGCAGAACGGGAACGGTCCCGGTGCCGCCGGCCGGCAGAACCCGGGCGGCTCGGGCGGCAGGATCGCCGCGCCCACCTCGCGCGCGGCCGCGGCCGTCGCCTACGCCCAGCGCAAGCTCGGCAGCCCGTACGTCTGGGGCGCCACCGGCCCCAACGCCTTCGACTGCTCCGGCCTCGTCCAGGCCGCCTACCGGTCCGCGGGCATCTCCCTCCCGCGCACCACCTACGCGCAGATCGGCGCCGGACAGCGCGTCACCCGGTCCCAGCTCCGCCCCGGAGACCTGGTGTTCTTCTACCCGGGCGTCACCCACGTGGGCATGTACATCGGCAACGGCAAGATGATCCACGCCCCCAACCCGTCGGCCCCGGTGCGTGTCGCCCCCGTCGACGAGATGCCGTTCGCGGGAGCGACCCGGGTGGTGTGAGGGCCGGTCGGCCCGGCCTCACACCAGCCGACGTGCCGTGGCCCAGCGGGTCAGCTCGTGCCGGTTGGACAACTGCAGCTTGCGCAGCACCGCCGACACGTGGGACTCAACGGTCTTCACCGAGATGAACAGCTGCTTGGCGATCTCCTTGTAGGCGTACCCGCGGGCGATCAGCCGCAGCACCTCCCGCTCCCGCTGGGTGAGGCGGTCCAGGTCCTCGTCGACCGGCGGGGCGTCCGTCGAGGCGAAGGCGTCGAGGACGAAGCCGGCCAGCCGGGGCGAGAAGACGGCGTCGCCCTCCTGGACCCGGAAGATGGAGGCGATCAGGTCGGATCCGGTGATCGCCTTGGTGACGTAGCCGCGGGCGCCGCCGCGGATCACACCGATGACGTCCTCCGCGGCATCGGAGACGGACAGGGCGAGGAACCGCACCGGACGCTCGGCGTCGGCCGCCAGCCCCGCACACCGGCGCAGCACCTCGACACCGCCGCCACCCGGCAGGTGGACGTCGAGCAGGACCACCTCCGGCCGGGTGGCGGTGATCACCTCGACGGCCTGGTCGACGTCGGCGGCCTCGCCCACCACCTCCACACCGGTGCGCGCCGTCTCGCCGATCTCGGCGCGCACCCCCGTGCGGAACATGCGGTGGTCGTCGACGAGCACGACCCTCACCCGGCGCCCGGCGCCCGGCGTGCCGCCGGGCTCCCCGCCGGCACTCGCCGCCTCGTCGGCCGTGCCCTCTGCTCCGGTGGCTCCGGTCGCCTCGCTCATGACGTCTTCTCCGCCCTCTCCATCTCCAGCTCGACCTCGGTGCCCCCGTCGGGCGCGGCCCGGACCCGGGCCGTTCCGCCGTTGCGTTCCATGCGGCCGATGATCGACTCCCGGACGCCCATCCGGTCGGCGGGTATCGCGTCGAGGTCGAAGCCGGGGCCTCGGTCGCGGACGGACACGAAGACCGTCCTCCCCTCCACCTCGGCGTAGACCTGAACGGGTCCGCCGTCGCCACCGTACTTGGCGGCGTTCACCATGGCTTCCCGGGCGGCCTGGATCTGCGCACCCAGTTTCTCGTCGAGCGGGCAGTCACCGACGACCACGACCTCCAGCGGAACCCCGTGGTTGTCCTCCACCTCCGCGGCGGTGCCCCGGACCGCCTCGGCGAGCGTCTCGGGCTCCGCCTCCTCGTCCTTGCCCGATCCCTCCGGCCGGTACAGCCAGGCGCGCAGCTCACGCTCCTGGGCGCGGGCCAGCCGACGGACCTCGCCGGGCCTGTCGGCGTGGCGCTGGATCAGCGTCAGGGTGTGCAGCACCGAGTCGTGGACGTGGGCCGCCACCTCGGCGCGCTCCTGGGCCCGGATGCGCATGAGGCGCTCCGCGGAGAGGTCCTGCGTCATCCGCACCAGATAGGGACCGGCGAGCAGCGCCACCCCGACCAGGACGGCCAGCGCGGCCTGCAGCACCGAGCCGAGGTGGGCGGCCGACCCCTGCAGCACGAACATCCCCGAGACGCCCGCCGTCACCAGCAGGACACCGGCCGCGGCGCGAGCGAGCGTCACCGTCCGCCGACGGCGGCCCACCTCCATCCAGCGGGCCCGCCGCGCGTTGTCCGCCTGCCGCCACACCAGGGCGACGCCGGCGCCGACCAGCACCGCGGGCCACAGATAGGCCCGGGCGCCGCCCAGGTCCACGCTGCCCACGAAGATCAGGGCGACCACGACCATCAGGAGCAGCGCGACCAGCTGGCCCCGGTCGGGCTTCCGCGGGGCCAGACGGCGGGGCGAGGAGGGTCCCGGCCCTGCCGCGCCCTGCTGCTTCCCGCTGCCAGCGCCTCCCCTGACGTCCGTCGCCCCCGAACCGCCGACGCCGCCGACTCCGCCGACTCCGCCGACGCCCAGCGGCACGAAGAACCAGAAGGCGGCGTACAGCAGCGCGCCCATCCCCTGCGCCACGAACAGACCCACGAAGATCAGGCGGACCCAGGCCACGGGCAGCCCGAGGTGCCCGGCGAGCCCCCGCGCCACGCCCCCGAGCCAGCGTCCGTCGCCGCTGCGGTAGAGCTTGCGCGGCGGCCGCGGTTCGTCGAGTACTGCTGCGGCTTCCGGCATGCACTGATCGTCACACGGCACGCCCCCAGGGTCATCAGGGTCCACCCCCGAGACGTCCCTGATCCGGTCCACGGCGCGCCTCGAACAGTTCCCCCTGCACCTGTCCGGGGGCGATTTCAGGGTTTCCCCAGGGTCGTTCCCGCTCCCGTGAAGCCGTCCCGCCCGTCACCATGAACACATGACGGATCACCACCACTCGCCGGCAGCCGCGTCCCCGGACGCGGAGCGGCGTTCCGGTGCGTCCGCGACCGATGCCGGGCCACCCGAGCAGGAGCCGCGGCCGCTGCGCCGGGACCGCCGCCACAAGATGCTGGGCGGCGTCTGCGCGGGCCTTGGCCGGCAGTGCGACATGGATCCGGTGATCTTCCGGATCACCCTCGCGGTGCTCTCGGCGACCGGCGGGATCGGTCTGGCCTTCTACGGCTTCGCCTGGCTCCTCGTCCCCTACGAGGACGAGGAGGAGAACGAGATCCGCCGCCTGCTCACCGGGCGGGTGGACGGCCCCGCACTGGCCTCCGTGCTGTTCGCCCTGGTGGGCTGCGGGGTGTTCCTCTCCATGCTCGGCAACGGCGGCGTGCTGACCTTCGGCGCGGTGCTCTCCCTGCTGCTGGCCGGGGCGGGCTACTGGTCCCGCCGCAGGACCGCCCCCGGGCCGGACCCGCTGGCCGCCCAGGCGGCCGCGGACGCCCCGCCGGAGGCGCAGGCTCCCCCGGTCGCGGCTTCGCTCCCCTCCTGGTGGCGCGAACCGATCGTCAAGGACGGCACCTACGTAGGGGGCACGGGCTACCTCTGGGGTCCCGGTGACCTGGGGAACGCCTCCGACCGCGACCTCGCGGCGGCGTTCGCCGTCTCCCGCAGCGCCGCGGCCACCGCCGTCACCGAGGACGGCACCGCACGTGCCAAGGAAGGGCCTGGCCGTGGCCGCGGCACGCTTCGTCCCCGCTCGCTCGGGGGGATCACGTTCCTGCTGGCCGTGGTGGCGGGTTCCCTGACCGCCGGCCTTTCCTGGTCCGGGGTTCCGCCGGTGACCGCCCTGCAGCAGGGCCTGGCCTGCGCTCTGCTCGTCTTCGGCACAGGCACGGTGGTCAGTTCCTTCCTGGGCCGGACGGGCGCGGGCACGTTCTTCTGGAGCCTGGTCACCGCCGGCCTGCTCACGGTGACCGCCGCCCTGCCGCCGAACGCCGACGCGGACTGGATACGCGTGGAGTGGCAGCCCCGGACCGCTGCCGAGGCCCGCGAGGGCTACCAGCTGGGTGCGGGACTGGCCCGGCTCGACCTGACGGACGTGCCGGTGAAGGACGGGCGGACGGTACCGGTCCGGGTGGAGCTGGGTGCCGGGCGCCTGGAGGTGGTCGTCCCGGACGACGTGACGGTCCGGGCGAGGGTCGAGGTGGGTGTGGGCGACATCCGCTCGCCGGCGGCCGCCGGTAAGGACACCGGTCTTGGAGGCGGGCTGCTCGAGGAGTACACGCTGCCCGCGGTGAGTGGCGCGGAGCCGAGCGGCACCGGCATCGGCAAGGGCACCGACCAGGGCGGCAACGGGAACGGCAACCGCCGGAGCGACGGAGAAGCCGGGACGCTCGACCTGTGGCTCGAGGTCGGCGCCGGGAGTGCGGAGGTGACCCGTGTGGCGTCATGAGTTCCAGCCGGGGCGTTGCATATCGGGCCTGGTCCTGGTCACCGCCGGAGTGCTCTACACGGGTGACGCGGCCGGGGAGTGGGAGGTGGCGTGGTTCGTGGCGATCCCCCTGGTCGCCGCCGGGTTCTTCTTCGCCGCCGTGGCAGGGCTCACCGCCCACCTCATCCGTGGCGCACGCCGGGACGCCCACGGCGATGGCGGTCAGCACGGCGACGGTGACGGCGGTCGGCACGGCGTCAGCGGGGAGAGCCGCGGTGCCGGTGACGGCCGGGGCGGGGGCGCCCACCTGATCGGCTGAGCGGGGCAGGCGCGGCCGAGCTCCGGTGAGCTGTGGGTCTCACGATGCGAACCCCGGTGGAGGCGTCCCGGGTCCACGGTCCATACTTGCCACATGTCCGCATACTCGAGCTTCGCGTTTACCTATGGCACCCGGCCCGCCGGCTGCCATGGTCGTGTTGCTCACCGCGGATAACCGCAGAGCGACTTCCCAGGCGCCCCGGGCCGGCAAGGCCCGGGGCGCCTGTCGTTTCCCGGACCCGACCGGCGCCGGGGCCTCACCGCATCAGACGGAGGAGACCCCGATGAGCATCAATTCCACCACCACGCGCACGTCCGGCCCGTCGACCGCTTCGGCGGACAGCCCGGCGTCCGCCACGGCCGTCGTCCCGGCCGACGTCCCCGCGGTCGACCCGGCCGCAGTCATCGCCGACGCCCGGTCGCGGATCGACGCGTTGGACGACCACATCCTGGGGCTGCTGCAGGAACGCATGGCCGTGTCCGCCGTCATCCAGCAGACCCGGATCTCCGCGGGCGGACGGCGGGTGAACCTGTCACGCGAGATGGAGGTCCTCTCCCGCTACCGCGACGCGGTGGGCCGCCCGGGCACGTCCCTGGCGATGACCATCCTCGAGCTCTGCCGCGGCCGCGTCTGAACGGCCGCGCGTCCGCACCCACCCCACGCCCGCGCCGCGCCGCACCCGCGCCGCACGCACACCCACCCCCACACCCGCGCCCGCCTCACGACGGCCAGGGCGGGGCAGCCCCGGACCGCCACCGCCGTCGCCCCCCGGGTGCCCCGCCCGCGGTGAACCGCTCCCGTCCGCGCCACCACTCCGTCCACCGTCCACCGTCACCCGTCCGGGACCGTGACCGTCCGCCCGCGCGCTTCGTTTATCCGGTTGTCCGTGCCGGCCAGGCACGGCTCCCGAGAAAACCACGCGTGGCTTGCTGGAGCGACGAGGCGTACGGATCACCATGCCGTCCGCCGTGGGACCGTCGCTGCAGGGTCGTGACCGGACGGCAGGGGACAGCAGCCCGGTCACCCAACAAAACGGCCGGCTCCGGGGACGCCCGGAGCCGGCCGACGGGGCCGCCACCCACGGCCCCTGTCCAGCCCCCTGTCCAACCCCCTGTCCAAGGGTTGTGCTGCGGAGCCGCAGCAGGACGGCGCGGACAGCTCAGGCGGTTGGTACGCCTACGCCTCGTACGGCTCCACCCGCACGACAGCCGCCGCGCGAACCGTCGCTATTCGGTGCTTCCCGCCGCCTCCACCGCAGCCGGTGCGTCGGCCGGCTCCAGGTCCGGGTCCGCCGGGGCGGCGGGCTTCGGCATGGTGACCTCGGGCGTCGGGGCGTCCGCCTTCGGCGGCACCGCAGGCATGCCGAGGAACGGCAGCTTCAGCGCGGCGAAGGCCTTCTCCGGCACCACCGGGGTCCGCGGCGGCACCGCGGACAGCCGCTGGTACGCCTGGCCCTGCGCCGGCCGCGGATCGTCCTCGCCCTTGTTGGGCCAGAACGACATCGCCCGCTCCGCTTGTGCCGTGATGGTCAGCGACGGGTTGACGCCCAGGTTGGCGGAGACCGCCGAGCCGTCGACCACCGAGATCCCGGGGTGTCCGTACAGCCGGTGGTAGGGGTCGATGACGCCGGTGTCCGGTGAGTCGCCGATGGGGCAGCCGCCGAGGAAGTGCGCGGTCAGCGGCATGCCGGTGAGTTCGCCGATGTTGCTGCCGGCGAAGCCGTTGATCTCCTCCGACAGCAGGGAGGCCGCCTCCACCGCCGCCTTGATCTGCTTGGGGTTGGGCGCCCCGTGGCCCTGCCGGGCGGTCAGCAGGCCCTTGCCCAGTCCCTTGCCCTTGAGGTGGGTGGTGAGCGAGTTGTCGAGCGACTGCATGACCAGGCCGATGATGGTCCGCTCCGACCAGCGCCGGTTGGACAGCGACCGCAGGGTCAGCAAGGGGTGGCGGAGCGAGTTGCCCAGCCAGCCCAGCACCCGCGCGGCGCCGGTTCCCTTCGCGGCGTACGGCACCTGGAGGACGGTGAGGGCGCCCATGGCGTTGGAGCCCTTGCCGTAGCGGACCGGCTCGATGTGGGTGTTCGCGTCGGGGTGGATCGACGAGGTGATGGCGACGCCCTTGGTGAAGTCCGCCTTCGCCTGCCCGCTGACCCGGTGGTAGCGCCGGTCGTCGGTCTGTGCTCCCACCAGCGCCTCGGAGTTGGTGCGGGTGAGCATGCCGAGCTTGCCGGAGATGCGCGGAAGCTGCCCGCCCTCCTTCATGCGGTGCAGCAGCGTCTGGGTGCCGTAGGTGCCGGCGGCGATCACGACCTGGCGGGAGCGCAGGACGCGTCCCCGGCCGACCCGCTTGCGGTCGGTGCCGATCGTGTCGACGACGAAGCCGCCGTGGCCGTCCTCGGTGACCGACCGCACGGTGGTCATGGGGTGCACGCTCGCCCCGGCCTTCTCGGCGAGGTAGAGGTAGTTCTCGTTGAGGGTGTTCTTGGCCCCGTGGCGGCAGCCCGTCATGCACTCGCCGCACTCGGTGCAGGCCTTGCGGGCGGGGCCGACCCCGCCGAAGTACGGGTCGGCGGCCTCCTGGCCCGGCCGTGCGGTGACGCTGCCGTCGGCGTCCTCGCCGTCGCCGAAGAACACGCCCACCGGGGCGAGGTGGAAGCTGTCGCCCACACCCATCCGCTCGGCGGTCGCCTTCAGGTGGACGTCGGAGGGGGTCATGGTGGGGTTGAGCCGGACACCGAGCATGCGCCGCGCCTGGTCGTAGTACGGCGTCAGCTCCTCCTGCCAGTCCGTGATGTCCTTCCACTGGGGGTCCTCGAAGAAGGGTGTCGGCGGCACGTAAAGGGTGTTGGCGTAGTTCAGCGACCCGCCGCCCACGCCCGCGCCGGCCAGCACCATCACGTTGCCGAGCAGGTGGATGCGCTGGATGCCGTACATGCCCAGCTTGGGGGCCCACAGGAACTTCTTGAGGTCCCAGGAGTTCCTGGGCAGCGAGTCCCGGGTCCAGCGGCGGCCCGCCTCCAGGACGCCGACGCGGTACCCCTTCTCGGTGAGGCGGAGCGCGGTGACCGAGCCGCCGAAGCCGGAGCCGACGACGATCACGTCGTAGTCGTAGGGCGGCCGGCCCTCGGGGGTGTCGGGACGGCCGGCGGTCTTGTCCTGCGAGGCGTTCTCCTGCGACACGTGCGCGCTCCTTACTGAGAACGGTTGACCGGGAGGGGTCACGAACCGGGTCGGTCACGAACCGGGTCGCTCATGAACCGGGTCGCTCATGAACCGGGTCGGCGGTGGGTACGGCTGCCGGGCGCGAGGGGCGGGGCCTGTGGTCCGGGGACGCGGCCCCGCCCGGTGCGGGGGTCAGCGGAAGCGGAAGGCCTTCATCAGCTTCAGGCCGACGTTGAGCACGTTCGCGTACTGCTCGTCGCTCAGGCCGAACGACGGCGCGAGCGGCATCACGCGCTGCACGGCGACGGTCTGCGCCTCGGTGTACTTGAGGATGCCCTCGGAGCCGTGGCGGCGGCCGAGGCCGGAGTCCTTCATGCCGCCCATCGGCGACCGGGCGCTTCCGTAGGCCGGTGCGAAGCCCTCGTTGATGTTGACGGTGCCGGTCTGCAGCCGGGCCGCGATGTGCCGGGCGCGGCGGGTGTCCTTGGACCAGACCGAGGAGTTGAGCCCGTACTCGGTGCCGTTGATCCGCTCGACGGCCTCGTCGAGGTCGCTGAAGCGGTAGACGGAGACCACCGGGCCGAAGGTCTCCTCCGAGCAGACCGCCATGGGGGTCTCGACTCCGTCCAGGACGGTCGGCTCGTAGAAGTAGGGGCCGACGTCCGGCCGGGCGACGCCGCCGGTGAGCACCCGGGCTCCCTTGGCGACCGCGTCCTCGACGTGCCGGGTGACGGTCTCCAGCTGGCGTTCGCTGACGAGGCAGCCCATGTCGGCGCCGTAACCGATGAAGTTGCCCAGCCGCACCGCCCGGGTGCGCGCGACGAACCGCTCCAGGAAGGCCTCGGCCACCGCCTCGTGGACGAACAGCCGCTCGATGGAGATGCAGAGCTGGCCGGCGGTGGAGAAGCAGGCGCGGACGGCGCCCTCGGCGGCCTTGTCGAGGTCGGCGTCCTCCATGACCAGCATGGCGTTCTTGCCGCCGAGCTCCAGCGAGACGCCGACCAGGCGGGCGGCGGCGCGCTCGGCCACCTCACGGCCGGTGCGGGTGGACCCGGTGAACGAGACGTAGTCGGCGTGCCGCACCACCTCGGGGCCGACCACGGGGCCCTCGCCGAGGACGACCTGCCAGACGTCGGCGGGCAGCCCCGCCTCGATCAGCACCTCGCGCGCCCACAGGGCGGTCAGCGCGGTCTCGGTGTCCGGCTTCATCACCACGGCGTTGCCCGCCGCGAACGCGGGCAACGCGTCGCCGACGGACAGCTCCAGCGGGTAGTTCCACGGGGCGATCTGGCCGATCACTCCACGAGGGTGGCGCAGCTCCTCGACCTTGGTGAGCAGCGGCACCGCTCCCAGGTGGCCCTTGGGGGCCAGGTAGGCGGGCGCCTTGCGTCCGTAGTGGCGGGCGGCCATGGCGACGGCCTGCAGCTCCTCGTGGGCGTGCAGGCGGGCCTTGCCGGTCTCGGCCTGGACGATGTCGAGGATCTCGCTCTGCCGCTGGAGCACCAGGTCGTGGAAGCGCAGCAGGACGGCGGCCCGGCGCCGCACGGGGACGGCGGCCCAGGCCTTCTGGGCCACGCGGGCCCGGGCGAACGCCTCCTCGACCTCCGCCACGGAGGATTCCGGCAGCTCGGCGAGCCGGGCACCGGTGAGCGGGCTGTGGTTGTACGTCCGGCCGGAGCCCGTCACGCCCTTGGTCAGCCGGGCCACCAGCTCCGGCGTGACCGCGTCCCCGACGGCGCGCGCGCCGGGCGGGGCGGCGGCCACCGGATTGACTCCGACGCCGTTGTGGTCTGTTACCGCTGCCTGCGAGGCCTGCGTGTCCGTCATGAGGCGCAGGGTATGACGGCCGAAACACTTTGGGTACCCATCGGTAACCCCCCTTCACGTGGTGATCACATCCTGCCAGTGATCGCTGGCACAAAAGCGCTGATCAGGGGTTGTGTGACGGGAGACGCGTCCGTGGAACCCTTTTCGGCCGTCCTGGCTCGTCAGGCCTGGTCGAACTGCAGGGCCTCGATCACCTGCTGCGCCACTTCCTTGCCGCGCGCGGTGACGTCACCCTCGCTCGGGTAACGGATCACGACCCGGTACATCTGCCGCTCGCTGTTCTCGTAGTAGAAGATCCGCAGCTCGACCGGGAGCGAGTCCTGGGACTCCGAGGTGGTGAACCGCACGGTGTTCTCGGCGGCGGGACGTCCCTGGTGCTCCAGGTTGGGCGAGGGCCGGGTCTTCGCCTTCTCCGGCATCTCGAGGTCGTACTCGCCGGACTTCCGGAACCGCTCGTTCTCCGCGTACATCTGGGCCTGCGGGCTCTCGGCGACCTCCGGGAGGGTGTTCTCGCGGGAGTACCGCTCGACCTCCACCCAGATGACGTCGCTGGGGTCGGCGTACCTCACCCACTCCTCGTCGTCGTCCTCGTCGGGCCGGCTCACCTGGTAGGCGTCGGGGACGCTGACGGTCAGGCCGAGGGCCTTCTCCCGGTGCGGCTTCCAGTCGTCCGGCACGCTCCCGCCGAACGGGTCCGCGATCACCAGCCAGGTCGCCAGCGCAGCCGCCAGCACGGCGGCCACCGCGCCGAACAGCACCTTGCGCGGCACCCACACGCCACCGGCGCGCGGCGACGCGGGACGCGGCGGGGCGGGCGGCGCCGGGGGACGCAGCGCGGCCTCCAGCAGCCGGCGCGCTCCGGCGTGGTCGAGCCGGTGGGCGGGGTCCTTGCGCAGCAGCCCGGTGATCACCTCGGCGAGCGGGCCGGGGACACCGGCGGGCGCGGGCGGCTCGGCGTTGAGGACGGCCTGCAGGGTGGCCGGGACGTTGCTGCGGCGGAACGGCGAGACGCCCTGGGTCGCCGCGTAGAGCACCACGCCCAGCGACCACAGGTCCGAGGCCTCCCCCGGGCGCTGCCCCAGCACCCGCTCGGGAGCGACGTACTCGGGGGAGCCGACGAAGGCGCCGGTGTCGGTGAGGCTGGTGTCGCCCTCGGCCTGGGCTATGCCGAAGTCGGTGAGCACGACCCGGTTGTGATTGCCCAGCAGCACGTTCTCCGGCTTGACGTCCCGGTGCAGGATCCGCGCCGTGTGCACGGCCTCCAGCGCGCCCAGCACCTCGAGACCGATCCGGGCCGCCTCGGTGGCGCCGAGGGTGCCCTCCCGCAGGACGTCGCCCAGGGAGCGGCCGCGCACCAGCTCCATCACGATCCACGGCCGGCCGTCGACCAGCGCCACGTCGTGGACGTTGACCACGGCGGGATGGTCGGTGCGGGCGGCGGTGGTCGCCTCGCGCCGCATCCGGGTGTACAGCTTCTCCTGCTCGGCGGCGGGGATGTGGTCCGGGACGCGGGGTTCCTTGACCGCGACCTCGCGGCCCACCGTCTCGTCCGTGGCCCGCCAGACGGTGCCCATGCCGCCGTGGCCGAGGCGGGCGAGCAGCCGGTACCGGCCGGCGATCAGGCGGCCCGCGCCGGGTTCCTGGGCGCCGGACTGCTGCGGGAGGGCCCGGGTGGGCGTCTGCGGATGGGGCTGGGCGTGCGGCGGGTGCGGCGGAACCTGCCCGTGGGCCCCGGCCTGCCGGTCCGCGGGATGCGGCAGGTGCTGACCGGCCGCGTACGGCGACTGCGGCTCTCCGGCCGCCCGGGGCGCGGGCGGCCGCAGGGCGTAGCTGGTCGGTTCCTCGGGCCGGTTGCCGGCTCCCCCGTTGCTGCTCATGACACATCCCTATCGCGCCGCGCCCCCGCGGGGCCACCGCCCGCGGGCAGTGGTCACACAGCCGTGACCGTCAGCCGACGTACTCGTAGGTCCCGGAGGCCTGCTCGAAGAGCCGGGTCACCTGGTCCTTCTCCGCCTCGGGACCGCGCAGTTGCACCACGTGGTAGCGGCCGCCGTCGAGGATCGCCAGGTTGCGCACGAAGAGCTTGCGGCCCCGGTCGTCGGTCCAGGTGAACTCGCCCTCGGCCATGACCTTCCCGCCCACCTCGATGCGGCGCAGCCCGCCGGAGCCGGCCCAGGTGGAGTCGCGGTAGGGCTGCAGCTCCGGTTCGTGCTCCTGCTGGTAGACCTGGGGGTCGCGGCCGTACTGCTCGGCGCTGTCCCTGCCCGGCACCACGATCAGCCGGAAGTCGCCCCTGGAGTACACCACCTGGCCCTGCCCGTTGCGGGGGGTGCGCTGCCAGCCGCTCGCCACGGCGACCCGGAAGCCCTCGGGGTCCTTGCGCAGGGTGAAGCCCTCCGCCACCTCGCCGCCGGTGTCGCCGGAGGGTTCGGCCGGAGGCTTCTTCGACGGGGACGCGGACGGGGTGGGCTTCCCGGCGGGCTCCTCGGCCTCCCCGGAGTCGCCGGCGTCCTCGGTCGGCGTCGTGCCGGCGGGGAAGGAGTTGCCGGAGCGGTCCTGACCGCCCGCCTGCTCCCCGGCCTTGGGCATGAAGAACATCGCGTAGGCGACCGCGCCGGCCAGCAGGAGCAGGACCAGGGTCAGCAGCGTCCGCCCGAGCTTGCGCGGCGAACGCTCGTGGTCCCGCGGCTCCAGACGGTCGACGCGGTCCATGAGGTCGACGCGGTCCGCGCGCGCGGTGCGGGCCGTCCGGTCCGCCCCCGCGCGGCGGTGCCGGGCGCGCGACGACGCCGCGTCACGGCGGGCGTCCCGCCGGGCGTCACGGCGGCGGCGCACCAGCTCGCCCTTGCGGCGCACCATCGGCAGGCGCTCCGGGTCGGCCGGCGGCAGCGCGACCAGGTGCGCGCCCGCGTCCGGTTCGGGCGCGGACCGCACCAGGGAGCGCAGCCAGCCGCCCAGCTCCTCGATGTCGGGCCGGTCGGTCGGGTCCTGACGCAGCAGCGACTCCACGACTGGCCGCAGCGGCCCGCACTCCTCGGCGAACGCGGGGGGTTCGGAGCACACCAGCTGCACCAGCTCGGCGGTGGAGTCCTCGGGGTACGGGGCGTGTCCCTGGACGGCGCGGAACAGCAGCGCGCCCAGCGCCCACAGGTCCGTCGCGGGGCCGACGGGCGCGGCCAGCTGCCAGTGGTCGTGGACCGGGTGGGCCTGCTCGGGCGCCCACCGCTCGGTGACCGCGCCGACCACCGTCATCCGCGCCTGCCGGGCGCGCTCGGCGGCGAGCGGGGTCGCCGGCCCCCGGCGCGGAGCCGAGGGCGCGGGCGTCACCGGGGACGCGGACGGCGCCCCCGGCCCGGACGCGGACACCGGCCCTCCGGACGAGGGCGCGGCCCCGGACGCGAGTTCCGGCGCGGACCCGGACGGGGGCGCGAGCTCCGGCGGGGACGCGGGCGCGGGCAGTGGTGCCGCGGGCGGCAGGGGAGCCGGGGCGGGCAGGGGCTGCCGGGCCTGCAGCGGCACCGGCGCGACGGCCGGGCGGGACCCCGGCTCGGCGGAGGGCGGGGAGTCCGGAGAGGCCGGCCACGCCGCGGGCCCGCCGCTGCGGGGGGTCGCTCCGTGCCAGGAGGGGCGCCCCTGGACGCCGTAGGGGTCCGCGATCCGGCCGGGCGGGTTGGCCTGCTCCTGCGGGGCGGGCACCCCCTCGACCGGCGTGCGCGCACCCGGCAGCGCCGGACGGTCGCCGCCGCGGTCCCGGACGGCCTCCCGCTGGGCGGCGCGGGCCTCCTCCGCCCGGGCGGCGGCCGCGCGGACACCGTCCCGGTAGGCGGCGGCCGAGCCCGCCCGGGCTCCGCTTCCCGGCTCGCCGTTCGGCCCGGAGCCGGCCGGTGCTGGCCAGTAGGGCGCGACCGGGGCGGGGGCCCAGCCGTCGGAGGAGGGCGAGGGGGCGGGCGGACCGGCGGCAGGAAGCGCACCGGCGGACACCGACCCCTCGATCTCCGTGCCCCGAGCCCGGGGCCCGGCACCGTACGCCTCGGTGCCGTACGTCTCGGTGCCGTACGTCTCCGAGCCGTACGTCTCGCTACCGAAGTCCTCGGAGCCGTACGTCTCGCTACCGAAGTCCTCGCCGCCGTACGTCTCGGTAGCGAAGGCCTCACCGCCGTACTCCCGGGCATCGGAGCCGTCCCCCCGGGCGGCCGCGGCCTCGGAGCCGTACGCGTCGGCGCGGTAGGTCCCGGGCCCGGCGCCGGCCGGGCCGTACCGCGGCGCCGGCGCGCCGGCCGGGCCGCCGGCGTCGGCCCCGAGGGTCTCCGGCTCCGCGCCGGGCGGTTCGGGGGCGTCCAGCGGCGGCGTCTCCGGCGGGACGGGGTCGTACCCGCACAGCGCCTCCTCGGCGGCGCCGGCGGCGAGACCGGTGAGCACCACCCGTCCGTCGTCGCCGACCATGACGGTGCGCGGCGTGATGTTGCGGTGCACCCAGCCGTGGCCGTGCAGCACCCGGATCGCCATCAGCAGGTCGGCGGCGACCTCGGCGGCCCGGTACGGCGTCAGCGTCCGCTCGGCGAGCAGGTCGCCGAGCGGACGGCCGGGCACCGCCTCGCCGACCACCCAGAGCGAGCCGCCCTCGGCGAACACGTCGTAGACCTGGTCGAGCCGGGGATGGTCGGCGAGCCGGGCCGCCTCCCGGGCGGCCTCCAGGGCGCGCCGCACCGCCGGCTCGGCAGGCTCCCCGCCCTCGCGGCCGCCGCGCCCGTGGGCCGCGCTGAACCCCTCGGGCAGGCCGTCCGCGTCGAGCACCTCGGCCTCGACGACCTCGGGCAGCGGGATCTGGCGGACCCGCACCTCCTGCCCGCTGTACGTGTCGAACGCCAGGCTCTCGGCGAGGTCGTAGCGGTCCTCGCCGGACGGGTGCACGGGCAGGCGATAGCGATCGGCGAGTATCCGTCCCGCGTAGTCGTCCACCACACCCTCCCCGCTCCGCCCGGCCGGTCACATCCGTTCGGTGTGCGCCGCGTTCCGGCCGTTCTGCCGTATGCGTACGGTCCGCGCTGGTTCACGATACGTGCCATGGCCGACACATGCCGCTCGGATGCGACATCCGGCCATGCCACGGCACGACGCTGTCAGGACTTCGGCTTGAAGGTGCTGGTCAGGGTGGCCCAGGTCTTCTTGCGCAGCTCGCCGTCCCAGTCGGCGGCCGGCGTCGTGTACATGAGCGCGTAGCCCTGGGTGGGACTCGGCACGAAGCCGCGGTCGACGGTGCGCTGCTTGGTGCCGTTGCCGTCGACGTAGGTGAACTCCCAGTCGGCGGCCTCCCAGCCGCGGTAGTCCACCCCCTCTATCCGGATCCGCCGGTACTGGTCGCGCACCATGGACTTCTCCAGCTGCTTCCAGTCGGCGACCGCGTCGTCCTTGGGGGTGCTGGTCCAGCCGATCAGCAGCTGCTGGCCGTCGGGGCCGGCGAAGCGGTCGCCGGCCGGGGAGGTGGAGCGGTAGCGCCAGCCGGAGGGGAGGCCGACCGTGTAGCCCTGCGCCGACCGGTAGGTGGTGGTCCTGAGGAGGCCGTCGTCGCTCTTGCCGGAGCCCTTGCCCTTGTCCTCGCCGCCCTTGTCGTCGGCCTTGCCGTCCTTGTCGGTCTTGTCGTCCTTCTTGCCGTCGTCGGCGGAGCCCGCGGAGGAGGCGTTGTCGCCGGGCTCGTCGGAGGCGTCGGCGGATCCGCTCTTCTTCCCGCCCGGTTCGGGCTCGCCGCCGGCGGTCACGCCCCCCTTGCCGGGCTCCTCCGAGTCTCCGCCGAGCGTGTTGACGAGCACGGCGATCAGCAGCACGAGGGCGGCCACCACGGCGACGGCGACCAGCACCGTCTGCCGGGAGAACACGTCGCCCAGCGAGCTGCGGGGCTTCACGGGGCGCGACGGGGCGGGCCGCTCAGGCATGTCGGAGGGCGTGCTCAGCAGGGGCCAGCCCGACCGGGCGCCCGGGGAGCCGGCCTGCGTGCCGGCCGACGACGAGGCCGAGGACGAGGCCGGTGACGAGGCCGAAGCGCCGGACGCGGACGACGCGACGGGTGTGTCGGTCGGCGTGGACGCGGCGCCGGCGGCAGCTCCCGCCGCCGCAGCCCCGGCCGCGGCGGACTTCGCGCCCGGTCCGGAGGCGGGCCGCGGCGTGGTGCCGGTGACGGGCAGCGCGGCGGAGCCCTTGCGCTCCTCGGGCAGCGGGACGGTCCGCACGGCGTCCACGGGGGTGGACTCCGCCTCGGCCGACGTCCGGGACAGCACCGCGCCGAGCAGCTCCCGTGCCTTGGCGTCGTCGATCCGCTTGGCGGGGTCCTTCTCCAGCAGGCCGAGGATGACCTCGCGCAGCGGCCCGGCGTGGCGCGGCTCGTCGACCGGCTCGGTCATCACCGCGGTGAGCGTGGCGATGGCGGAGCCCTTGTCGTAGGGCGGCACCCCCTCGACCGCGGCGTACAGCAGACCGCCCAGGGACCACAGGTCGGCGGCGGGCCCCGGCTTGTGGCCGCGGGCTCGCTCGGGGGAGATGTAGGAGGGCGCGCCGACCAGCATGCCGGTGGAGGTGAGCGAGGGGTCGCCCTCGATCTGGGCGATGCCGAAGTCGGTGAGGACCACCCGGCCGTCCTCGGACATCAGCACGTTGGACGGCTTCACGTCACGGTGCAGGATGCCCTCCCGGTGCGCGGAGCGCAGCACGTCGAGGACGGCGAGCCCCACCTCGGCGGCGCGGCGGGGGTTGAGCGTGCCGTCCTCGCGGATCACCTCGGCGAGGGACTTGCCGTCGACCATCTCCATGACGATCCACGGGCGGTCGTCCTCGTCGACCACGTCGTAGACCGTCACCGCGCTGGTGTTGCGGATGCGCGCGATCGCCTTGGCCTCGCGCAGGGTGCGGGTGATCAGCCTGCGCTTCTCGTCGTCGTCGATGCTGACCGGGAACCGTAGTTCCTTGACTGCGACCGTCCGGCCCAGCGTCTCGTCCTTGGCCCGCCAGACCGTGCCCATGCCGCCTCGGCCGACGACCGACTCCAGCCGGTAACGACCGGCGAGGAGACGTCCGGTCCTGTCCTGACGAGGTGTCCCCGCCCGCTCCGTCTCCGACATGCGTCCCCTCATGCAACCCGCCCTGACAGAGCCTCCATTGTCCCTTACCCGACAAGCGGGCGGGTCGCCGGGTGCCCGGTGAACCGGTGTGCCGTGCTTGCCCGATGACGGGCTGCCACGACACGTCTACCCGCACACCCGCCCACCCCCTCCACTCTCCTTCGCGGGGGCGCGGTTCCCGCTCAGGAGTGGACGATGTCGGGGGCTCCGAGCCGTGCCGCGTCGGCCGTGAGGTCGTCCGGCTGCCGCTGCGACTCCCGCTCGGCCTCCACCCGCTTCTCGTAGTACTCGATCTCCCGTTCCTTCTTCTCCTCGTCCCAGCCGAGGACCGGCGCCATCAGCTCCGCGGCCTCCCGCGCGCTGCGGGTGCCCCGGTCGAAGGTCTCGATGGAGATGCGCGTCCGCCGGGTCATCACGTCGTCGAGGTGCAGCGCCCCCTCGTGGGTGACCGCGTAGACCACCTCGGCCCGCAGGTAGTCGTCGGCGCCGCCCAGCGGGGCGCCCAGCGACGGGTCCTGGGCGATCAGGTCCAGCACCTCCTCGGCCAGCGAGCCGTAGCGGTTCAGCAGGTGTTCCACCCGCACCACGTGCAGGCCGGTGCGGGCCGCGATCCGCGCCCGGGCGTTCCACAGCGCCCGGTAGCCCTCGGCGCCCACCAGGGGGATCTCCTCGGTGACGCAGGGCGCGACCCTGCGGTCCAGCCCGTGCACCGCGGCGTCGACGGCGTCCTTGGCCATCACCCGGTACGTCGTGTACTTGCCGCCGGCGACCACCACGAGGCCCGGCACCGGGTGGGCCACCGTGTGCTCCCGCGACAGCTTGCTGGTGGCCTCCGACTCCCCGGCCAGCAGCGGCCGCAGACCGGCGTAGACGCCCTCCACGTCGTCACGGGTGAGCGGCACCGACAGCACCGAGTTGACGTGCTCCAGGAGGTAGTCGATGTCGGCGCTGGAGGCGGCCGGGTGCGCCTTGTCCAGGTTCCACTCGGTGTCGGTGGTGCCCACGATCCAGTGCCGGCCCCAGGGGATGACGAAGAGCACGGACTTCTCCGTCCGCAGGATCAGCCCCGTCGCGGAGTGGATGCGGTCCTTGGGGACGACCAGGTGGATGCCCTTGGACGCCTTGACGTGGAACTGGCCGCGCTCACCGACCATCGCCTGGGTGTCGTCCGTCCAGACGCCGGTGGCGTTGACGATCTGCTGGGCGCGGATCTCGTACTCGCCGCCGCCCTCCAGGTCCGTCACGCGGGCGCCCACCACCCGCTCGCCCTCGCGGAGGAAGCCGGTCACCCGCGTCCGGTTGGCGACCTGGGCACCGTAGGCGGCGGCCGTGCGCACCAGCGTGGCGACGTAGCGCGCGTCGTCCATCTGCGCGTCGTAGTACTGCAGGGCGCCGGTCAGCGCGTCCTTGCGCAGGCAGGGCGCGACGCGCAGCGCGTGACGGCGGGTCAGGTGACGGTGGCCGGGCAGGCCCCTGCCGTGGCCGCGGGCCAGGGACATGACGTCGTAGAGCGCCACGCCCGTGCCCGCGTAGGCGCGCTCCCAGGCCTTGTGCTGGAGCGGATAGAGGAAGGGCACCGGCTTGACCAGGTGGGGCGCCAGCCGCTCCAGGAGCAGGCCGCGTTCCTTCAGAGCCTCCCTGACCAGGGCGAAGTCCAGCATCTCCAGGTAGCGCAGCCCGCCGTGGACGAGCTTGCTGGAGCGGCTGGAGGTGCCCGAGGCCCAGTCCCGCGCCTCGACCAGGCCCGTCACCAGCCCGCGGGTGGCCGCGTCCAGCGCGGTGCCGGCCCCGACCACTCCGCCCCCGACGACCAGGACGTCCAGCTCCCGTTCGGCCAGGGCCGCCAGGGATCCGTCACGCTGCTCCGGCCCGAGTGTCGCTGTCCTCACCGCTGCCTCCCACGCTGTGGTCGTGTTGCTGCCGGTCGAACTGGGTGGGTCACCCGTGCTGATCGATTCTCACCGCCCCGCCCCGGATCGGCCACCACCCGTCCCCGGCCTGTGGACAACCTTCCCGGCATCGCCGCACGTCACCGACGGCCCATCACTCCTGAGGCTGATCCGCGTGATCAACACGCGCGCGGCATCCACAATCCCGCATAACGGTCATATTTACTCCTAGTCTGACAGTGCGCTCATCCCGGGCGATGTCCCCCGAACCGTTGGTCCCGACCGGCCGGAGGGATCTCCCGGGTGGCGCACCTGTCCCCCTCCGGCTATCGGGAAGGACGGCCCACCCCATGCCCGCAGATCTCGCCGTCATCGGACTCGGACCGCTCGGCCTGCCGCTGGCCCAGGCCGCCGTCGCCGCCGGTGTCCGTACCCTCGGCTACCGCTTCGGACCGGACTCCGGTTCCCTGACCGCCGCCGAACTCCGCCGCATGCTGGCCCGCGGCTTCCGCCCCACCACCAGCCCCGACGAACTGGGCAAGGTCCGCACCGCCGTCATCTGCGCCCCCGTCACCGGGGCCGCCGACGGCGGACTCGACCTCACCGGACTCACCACCGCCGCCCGCACCCTGGCCGCCCGGCTGCGCCCGTACACCACCGTGATCCTGGAGTCGCCGGTCCACCCGGGGACCACCGAGGGCCTGCTGCGCCACCTGCTGGAGGAGGGTTCCGGCCTGACGGCAGGCCGGGACTTCCACCTCGCCTACTCCCCCAGCCGCGTGGACCCCGGCAGCCGCACCTGGACACCGGCCAACACCCCGACCGTGGTCGGCGGCCTCACCCCCGCCTGCACCGAGTCCGCCATCGCCTTCTACTCCCGGATCACCGACCGGGTGGTGCGCGCCCGCGGCCTGCGCGAGGCCGAGACGGTGCAGCTGCTCGAGACCAACTTCCGGCACGTCAACATCGCCCTGGTCAACGAGATGGCGGCGCTCTGCCACGACCTGGGCGTCGACCTCTGGGACGTGATCCGCTGCGCCGAGACCAAGCCCTTCGGCTTCCACGCCTTCCGGCCCGGCCCCGGCGTCGGCGGTCACGGCCTCCCCAGGGACCTGACCGCACCCGCCCCGGGCCAGGCCGGGCCCGCCCTGCGCATGGTGGACCTCGCCCGGCGGGTCAACGCCGACATGCCCCGGTACGTCGCCCGCCGGGCCGCCGCCCTGCTCAACGAGCACGGCAAGTCCGCCCGCGGCGCGCGGATCCTGCTCCTGGGGGTCACCTACAAGCCCGACCTCGACGACGTGCGGCGCTCCCCCGCCGAGGAGATCGCCGTGCAGCTGGGCGAGCTGGGCGCGCAGGTCGCCTTCCACGACCCCTACGTCGGCGAGTGGCGCGTTCGCGACCGGTCCGTGCCCCGCGCCGACTCGGTCCTCGAGGCCGCGGCCAACGCGGACCTGACCATCCTCCTCCAGCAGCACCGGGCCTACGACCTGCAGAGTCTCTCGGTGAAGGCCCAGCTGCTGCTGGACACCAGAGGGGCGACGCCGACCGGGGCGGCCCACCGGCTCTGACGGCGGGTGCGGGACGGACGGGCGACCGGTGGCCGGAATCCCTCGAAGGCGACGCGGCTCCACTGCTACTGTGCCGAGTCCTCGCACACCCGCTCGTATCCACGGGGGAATGTCATGACGCAGCCAACTCCGCCGCAGCAGCCGGCCCAGAACAACCCGTACGCCGCCGCCCCGGGCGTCCCGCCGCAGGGCGCTCCGCAGGGTCCGCCGCAGGGCGCTCCCTACGGTGCGCCCGAGGGAGCTCCGCAGGCCTACCCGGGTCACCCCGGCGGCGGCCCGGGGGCGCCGGCCTACACCTCGCCCGCGATTCCCGCGCTGCCCTCCGGCGGCAAGCTGGCGCTGGGCGCCGTGGCCGCCCTGGTCACCGGCCTGGTGGCCGCGGTGATCTACGGGCTGATCATGGGCAAGGCCGAGGTGGAGGTCGGCTACGCCGCCGTCGGCGTCGGCGCGCTGGTCGGCCTGGTCAGCGGCAAGGTCGCCGGCGGCAACCCGGTGACCGCGATCATCGGCGCGATCGTCTCGCTCGGCGCCGTGTACCTCGGCCAGCTGATCGGCTACTCCGTCAGCGCCGCGGACCAGACGACGCTGCTCGGCGCCAACTTCTTCGAGGTGCTGACCGGGCACTTCGACATCATCCAGCAGGTCTGGAGCGAGGAGCTCGACCTGCTGACCATCGCGTTCATCGCCTTCGGCGGCTTCGCGGCGTTCAGCGTCGCCAAGAAGGTCGGCCAGGACTGAGCCTCCCGGCCCCACCGCACGAGGGCCCGCCACCGGTGTCGACCGGTGGCGGGCCCTCGTGCGTGACGCGTGCCGTCGTCAGCGGCGGTGCTGGGAGTCCGCGACCGTCACCTCGACGCGCTGGAACTCCTTGAGCTCGCTGTAGCCCGTCGTGGCCATGGCCCGCTTCAGCGCGCCGAAGAAGTTCATCGACCCGTCCGGCGAGTGCGAGGGACCGGTGAGGATCTCCTCCAGCGTGCCCACGGTGCCCAGGGCGACCTTCTTGCCGCGCGGCAGCTCGGCGTTGACTGCCTCCATGCCCCAGTGGTGGCCACGGCCGGGCGCGTCGGTGGCACGCGCCAGCGGGGAGCCGATCATGACGGAGTCCGCGCCGCAGGCGATCGCCTTCGGCAGGTCGCCGGACCAGCCCACGCCGCCGTCCGCGATCACGTGCACGTACCGGCCGCCGGACTCGTCCATGTAGTCCCGGCGCGCCGCCGCCACGTCGGCGACCGCGGTGGCCATCGGCACCTGGATGCCCAGCACGTTGCGCGTGGTGTGCGCGGCGCCGCCGCCGAAGCCGACCAGGACGCCCGCCGCGCCGGTGCGCATCAGGTGCAGCGCGGCCGTGTAGGTGGCGCAGCCGCCGACGATCACCGGCACGTCGAGCTCGTAGATGAACTGCTTCAGGTTGAGCGGCTCGTGCGAGGAGGACACGTGCTCGGCGGACACCGTGGTGCCGCGGATCACGAAGATGTCCACGCCGGCGTCCACGACCGTCTTGGAGAACTCGGCGGTGCGCTGCGGGGAGAGCGCCGCGGCGGTCACCACACCGGCGTCGCGCACCTCCTTGATGCGCTGCCCGATCAGCTCTTCCTTGATCGGGGCGGCGTAGACCTCCTGCAGGCGGCGGGTGGCCGCCTCGGCGGGCAGCTCGGCGATCTCGTCGAGCAGCGGCTGCGGGTCCTCGTAGCGGGTCCACAGGCCCTCGAGGTTGAGGACGCCGAGGCCGCCCATCTCGCCGATGCGGATGGCGGTGGCCGGGGAGACGACCGAGTCCATCGGCGCGGCCAGGAAGGGCAGCTCGAAGCGGTAGGCGTCGATCTGCCAGGCGATCGAGACCTCCTGCGGGTCCCGCGTACGGCGGCTCGGGACGACGGCGATGTCGTCGAAGGCGTACGCCCGGCGGCCGCGCTTGCCGCGCCCGATCTCGATCTCAGTCACGTCTGTGGCCTTTCCCTCTGCTTGTCAGGCGTCATCCAGTATCGCCGACGCCCACGAAGAGGGCGGCACCCGCACCCGGCGGGGCCGCCCTCTGGGAACTGTTCAGGTACTGCGGGTCAGATCTGGCCGCTGTAGTTCGGCGCCTCGACCGTCATCTGGATGTCGTGCGGGTGGCTCTCCTTGAGGCCGGCCGAGGTGATCCGGACGAACCGGCCCTTGGACTCCATCTCCTCGATGGTCGCCGCGCCGACGTAGCCCATGGTCTGGCGCAGGCCGCCCACGAGCTGGTGCAGCACGTTGGAGAGCGGGCCGCGGTAGGGCACCTGACCCTCGATGCCCTCGGGGACGAGCTTCTCGTCGGAGCTGACCTCGGCCTGGAAGTAGCGGTCCTTGGAGTAGGACTTGCCCTGGCCGCGGGACTGCATCGCGCCGAGCGAGCCCATGCCGCGGTAGGACTTGAACTGCTTGCCGTTGATGAACTGCAGCTCGCCGGGGGACTCCTCGCAGCCGGCCAGCAGGCTGCCCAGCATCACGCTGTCCGCGCCGGCGGCCAGGGCCTTGCCGATGTCGCCGGAGTACTGCAGGCCGCCGTCGCCGATCACCGGGACGCCGGCCGCGCGGGCGGCGAGGGAGGCCTCGTAGATGGCGCTGACCTGCGGGACGCCGATGCCGGCGACCACGCGGGTGGTGCAGATGGAGCCGGGGCCCACACCCACCTTCACGCCGTCGGCGCCGGCGTCGATGATCGCCTGCGCGCCGTCACGGGTGGCGACGTTGCCGCCGATCACGTCCACACCCACCGCGGACTTGATCTTGGCCATCCAGCTCAGGGCGTTGCTGTTGTGACCGTGGGAGGTGTCCACGATCAGGAAGTCGACGCCCGCGGCGGCCAGCGCCTGGGCGCGCTCCAGCGCCTCGGGGCTCGCGCCCACGGCGGCGCCGACGAGCAGGCGGCCCTCGGCGTCCTTGGCGGCGTTGGGGTACTGCTCGGCCTTGACGAAGTCCTTGACCGTGATCAGGCCCTTGAGGACGCCTTCGCCGTCGACCAGGGGAAGCTTCTCGATCTTGTGGCGGCGCAGCAGGTCGATGGCGTCGCTGCCGGAGATGCCGACCGTGCCGGTGACCAGCGGCATCGGCGTCATGACCTCGTGCACCTTGCGGGTGCGGTCGGACTCGAACGCCATGTCGCGGTTGGTCACGATGCCGAGCAGCCGGCCCGCCGGGTCGGTGACCGGGACGCCGCTGATGCGGAACTTGGCGCACAGCGCGTCGGCCTCGGCGAGGGTGGCCTCCGGGTGCACGGTGATCGGGTCGGTCACCATGCCGGACTCGGAGCGCTTCACGAGGTCGACCTGGTTGACCTGGTCCTCGATCGACAGGTTGCGGTGCAGCACGCCCACGCCGCCCTGGCGGGCCATCGCGATGGCCATCCGGGACTCGGTGACCTTGTCCATCGCCGCGGACAGCAGCGGGATGTTCACCTTGATGTTCCGGGAGATCCGGGTGGAGGTGTCGACCGCGTTGGGGAGGACGTCCGACGCTCCCGGTAGCAGCAACACGTCGTCGTAGGTCAGCCCGAGCGTCGCGAATTTGGCGGGCACTCCGTCGACGTTTGCAGTCATGACACCTTCCCCATGGCCTTGATCGGTGCGGATGTCCATGCTAACGGGATCCGGCGCCCCGGCATTCCACCGTTCGAGGACGCGACGGGTGACAGGACGGTCCCGCGTTCGGTTACCGGCGGTGAGCGGGCAGCGGGTGTGTGCGCGGCGAGTCGCGCCACGCCGGGCGGGATCCGCCCTTTGGCCGGAAAACGCCGGTCCGGCCGTCGCGCGCGGTGACCGTCACTGCTCGGCGAGCGCCCGCAGACGGCTCAGCGCACGGTGCTGGGCGACCCGGACGGCGCCGGGTGACATTCCCAACATCTGGCCGGTTTCCTCCGCCGTCAGGCCGACGGCGATGCGCAGCAGCAGCAGTTCGCGCTGGTTCTCCGGGAGGTTGGCCAGCAGTTTCTTGGCCCATTCGGCGTCGCTGCTGAGCAGCGCGCGCTCCTCGGGGCCGAGCGAGTCGTCGGGCCGCTCGGGCATCTCGTCGGACGGCACCGCCGTGGACCCGGGGTGACGCATCGCGGCCCGCTGCAGGTCGGCGACCTTGTGGGCGGCGATGGCGCAGACGAAGGCCTCGAAGGGCCGGCCGGTGTCCCGGTAGCGCGGCAGCGCCAGCAGCACCGCGACGCAGACCTCCTGCGCCAGGTCCTCCACGAAGTGGCGGGCGTCGCCGGGAAGCCGGGACAGCCTGGTGCGGCAGTAGCGCAGGGCCAGCGGGTGCACCCGGGCCAGCAGGTCGTGCGTCGCCTGTTCGTCCCCGTCGACGGCACGATGGACGAGAGCACCGATCACCGTCGTCTCGTCGTCGCGCATCGCTCCATGGTGCACCGGAGCGCGCGAGGCGGGTCCGCCACGGCTCTGGTTGTGCACCGAAGCGTTATGAGCAGGTGCGCCGGCACTCATCCCCTGCGCCCTCCCCTTCCGCTCGACCGACTCGTCCCCGAGAACTCCACATCTCAAGGATGCGGCATCCGCGGCGAAACGAGCATCGGGCACCTGTCAGGAGCTTCTGCCGTCTCCGTCACAGGTGCGGCAGGCGGGGTCCGCCGGAGAGATCCCCGGCACCCCGCCCTGACGCAGTCATCGAGGCGACCCACCTGGCCGGGTCCTACCGGACCAGACCCCACCGGAAGCCGAGTGCCACGGCGTGCGCCCGGTCCGAGGCGCCGAGCTTCTTGAACAGCCGGCGGGCGTGGGTCTTGACCGTGTCCTCGGAGAGGAACAGCTCGCGGCCGATCTCGGCGTTGGAGCGGCCGTGGCTCATGCCCTCGAGGACCTGGATCTCGCGCGCCGTGAGCGTGGGCGCCGCGCCCATCTCGGCGGAACGCAGCCGACGCGGGGCCAGCCGCCAGGTCGGGTCGGCCAGGGCCTGCGTCACCGTGGCGCGCAGTTCGGCCCGGGAGGCGTCCTTGTGCAGGTAGCCGCGGGCGCCGGCGGCGACGGCGAGCGCCACGCCGTCCAGGTCCTCGGCGACGGTCAGCATGATGATGCGGGCCCCGGGGTCGGCGGAGAGGAGGCGGCGGACCGTCTCGACACCGCCCAGGCCGGGCATGCGGACGTCCATGAGGATGAGGTCCGAGCGGTCGGCACCCCAGCGGCGGAGGACTTCCTCGCCGTTGGCCGCCGTCGTCACGCGCTCGACGCCGGGCACGGTCGCGACCGCGCGGCGGAGCGCCTCTCGGGCAAGCGGGGAGTCGTCACAGACGAGGACGGAAGTCATGACCGCCCTCCGCAGCTGATGCGCGTCACCTTGAGCCTCCAGGCTGGTACGAAATCGTCACCTGTGCGGTCGATCCTTCGCGGGCCTCTCGGATCATCCACCCGAGCGCTTGTTCCGTCGACCGCCTCGCCCTCTCAACGACGGTCACTCGAAAGAGTTACGGGGAGAAAGGCCGACTTCAGCACTCTACGTGAGGGGGTCATCACCTCTCGGTCACACACAGCTTGCACACAAGTTTTCCCCAGACCATCTGACCCGATTGGTCCCATTTCTTCCGTTTTGCTGGTGTCTGTGACTAGATTCGCAATGAGTCATATTTTCATCTCCTTAGATCGTTCGTAGATCTCCATTGATCGCGGGTACGCGGTCGCCGAACCGGCAACCAGCACCAAGGGGACACGTCATGGCCGATTTCTCCCGCCTTCCCGGTCCTAACGCGGACCTGTGGGACTGGCAGCTCCACGCCGCCTGCCGCGGGGTCGACAGCTCGCTCTTCTTCCACCCCGAAGGGGAACGCGGCGCGGCGCGCAGCGCCCGTGAGAACTCGGCCAAGGAGGTGTGCATGAGGTGTCCGGTGCGGGCCGAGTGCGCGGCGCACGCCCTGGCGGTGCGCGAGCCCTACGGGGTGTGGGGCGGCCTCACGGAGGACGAACGCGAGGAGCTGATGGGGCGGGCACGCCACCGCCTGGTGCCGGTGCCGGACCGCGGCGGGCACGCGGGGCGCGGCGGCCATGGGGCGGGGCACGACGGCGAGGAGGAGGGGGTCGACTAGCCGGCCGCGGTCGCCGGTCACAGGTGAAACGTTTCTTCGACGCGACTCGGCGCGACGCGTCGCGGCACGGCTCGGCGCGGTGCGGTTCAGCGGTTCCGGTTCCCGTTCCGCGGCGTCGTTCCCCGCAGCCCGGGGGCTCAGCTCCGGGCGGCCGCCGCGCGCTCGAGCTGCCGGAGGGTGGCCGCCACGGCGGGGACGTGCTCCAGGTCGGCGAGGGTGAGGGCGACGACCTCGCGCCGCACCGCCGGTTCGACGCGGACCTCACGCACGCCCCGCCCGCGCACCGCCTCCACCGCCAGCCGGGGCAGCACGGCCACCCCGAGCCCGGCGCCGACCAGCCCGACCACCGCCGGGTAGTCGTCCGTCGCGAAGTCGATGCGCGGCGTGAAGCCCGCCTGGGCGCACACCTCCACCAGCTGCCCCCGGCACCGGGGGCACCCCGCGATCCACGGCTCCCCGGCCAGTTCGCCGATGCCCACGGACTCGGCGGACGCCAGCCGGTGCCCCTCGGGCACCAGACCCACCAGGCGGTCGCTGAGCAACGGCCGCACCACCAGGTCGTCCCACTCCTCCGACTCCGGTCGCTGCCTCGCCCCGGTCCCCGGACCCGTCGCCGTCCCGCGAACCGTTTCCGTCCCCGGACCTGTCGCCGTTCCCGTCGCCGTTCCCGATGCCGACGCGGTTTCCGTGGAGTCGCCCGCGCGGCCGTACCGGAAGGCCAGCGCCACGTCGCAGTCCCCGGCGCGGAGCATCTCCACCGAACGCGGCGGCTCCGCCTCCTCCAGCGAGACCTGGGTGCCGGGGTGCTCGGCCCGCAGCGCGGCCAGCGCCGTCGGCACCAGGGTGGAGCTTCCGCTGGGGAACGACACCAGCCGTACCCGCCCGGCCCGCAGCCCGGCGATGGCGGCGACCTCCTCCTCCGCGGCGGTCAGGCCCGCGAGGATGCCCGCAGCGTGGCGCACCAGCGCCTCGCCCGCCTGGGTGAGGCGCATGCCCCGCCCGGCACGGACGATCAGCGGGGTGCCCGCCGAGGACTCCAGCGCCTTCATCTGCTGGCTCACGGCCGGCTGGGTGCAGCCCAGCTCCCGAGCCGCGGCGGAGAAGGACCCGGTGGTGGCGACGGCGCGCAGGACACGGAGATGACGAGCTTCGATCACCCTTCCGAGCATAAGTCAGCCTTGGAGCGCTACAGGAAAAACTTCCTCCCGCTTTGGGCGGAGCGGCGCTACCGTGCCGCTCATGAAGGTCCTCTCGATCAATCTCGGCTCCGCCTCCGCCGTCACCTACACCAGCCAGCGCGACGGCCTCACCGGCATCGACAAGCGGCCGGCCGACGGCCCCGTCCGGATCTCCGCCCCCGGCCCCAAGGGCACCGGGGCGAGCGGCCTGACCGGCGACGCCATCTGCGAACTGCGGCATCACGGCGGCGACGACCAGGCGGTCTACGCCTTCGCCCGCGAGGACCTGGACGAGTGGGAGCGCGAACTCGGCCGCCCGCTGCGCAACGGGGTCTTCGGCGAGAACCTCACCGTCTCCGGCCTCGACGTCTCCGGCGCGCGCGTCGGCGAGCAGTGGCGCGTGGGGCCGGACGTCGTCCTCCAGGTCACCTCGCCCCGCATTCCCTGCAACACCTTCCAGGGCCACATGGGCGAGCCGCAGTGGGTGAAGCGCTTCACCGCGAAGGGGGCGCCCGGCGCCTACCTCCGGGTGGTCGCCCCCGGCGAGATCCGGGCCGGCGACGCCGTGGAGATCGTCCGCCGCCCGGACCACGAGGTGACGATCGCCCTGTGCTTCCGCGCGATGACCCTGGAACGGGCCCTGCTGCCCCGCCTCCTGGAGGCGGGCGAGGACCTTCCCGAGGAGGAGCGCGCGGTCGTCCGCAAGTACTCCGCCCGGCAGTCCTCCTGACGCGCGTTTCCCGCCGGCCGCCCCACCTCCCCCACGCGTCACCACCTGCTTAACCTGACCCCATGACTACGGCTCTGATCACAGGTTCGACGGCCGGCCTCGGGGCCGCCTTCGCACGACGGCTGGCGGCCCGGGGGCACAACCTGGTGCTGGTGGCCAGGGACACCGAGCGGCTGCGCAAGCAGGCGACCGAACTGCACGACCGGCACGGCATCGAGGCCGAGGTGCTCACCGCGGACCTCGCCACCGACGAGGGCATCGAGGCGGTGGCGACGCGCCTCGGTGACCGGCACCACCCGGTGGACCTCCTGGTCAACAACGCGGGCTTCGGCAACAAGGGCCGCTACCTGGAGGTTCCGGTCGCCGACGAGCTGAGGATGCTCAAGGTCCACTGCGAGGCCGTGCTGCGGCTGACCACCGCGGCGGTCGAGGGGATGCGCGAGCGCGGGCGGGGCGGTGTGATCAACGTGGCCTCGGTCGCGGCCTTCGTCCCGCGCGGCACCTACGGCGCGTCCAAGGCGTGGGTCGTCCAGTTCACCCAGGGCGCGGCCCGCGACGTGGCCGCCGACGGCGTCCGGCTGACGGCGCTGTGCCCGGGCTTCGTGCGCACCGAGTTCCACGAGCGGGCCGGCATGGGCACCGACAACATCCCGAACTGGATGTGGCTGGACGCCGACAAGGTCGTCACCGCGGCCCTCGACGACTTCGCCCGCGGCAGGACCGTCTCCATCCCGGACCCGCGCTACAAGGCCCTGCTCGGCCTGACCAAGCTGGTCCCGCGCAACCTGCTCGGCGGCGTCTCCTCCACGGCCGGCCGCAAGTACGGCCCCGGTCGCTGAGGGCGGCCCAGCGGCTGCGCCGGTTAGGCTACGGGCAGCCGGGCAGCTCCGATTCCGGTGGGCGTCATGACCCAGCCGTGCTCCAGCCCACCACTCACCGATGGGGATCCCCATGGCCAACCGACGCAACGACATGCTCGGCGTCGGCGGACAGCGCAAGAAGCTGTCCCGTACCGACCAGCAGGCCTCCGTCACCGCGAGCTCGAACAGCCGGCAGACGGCCGCCGAGCAGAAGCGTGAACTGCTGCGCAGGATGCGCGAGCGCGCACAGGCGGGGCAGAGCGCCCAGCAGTGACGTGCTGAAACGCGTGGGGCCGCCTCCTTCCGTGAGAAGGAGGCGGCCCCACGCGTTTTCCCGCGCACCGTGCGCACGGTGCTTCAGGGCCCGCCCTCAGGACGTCAGGGCGAGCAGTCCCGCCGCTGTCGGCCTGAAGCCGCAGGCGTCGAAGTAGAACGTCCGCAGCGGCTCCTCGAAGTCGACGTGGAGCCACCCGCACCCCGCGGCCCTGGCCTCGTCGGCCGCCCGGCGGACCAGGGCGGTGCCGATGCCCTCGCCCTGGCGGTCCGGGGCCACGACCGTGTCCAGCAGGAACGCGTGCGTGCCGCCGTCCCAGGCGACGTTGACGAACCCCACCAGGGTCCCGTCGTCGCGGGCGCAGACCCAGCCGAGGCTGTGCCGCCGCAACTGCTCCGTCCATCCGCCCTCCCCCGGCGGACGGCCGAACGCAGCAGCGTGCAGCGCCTCCAGTTCCGTCTCCCCGACCTCACCGCGCCACTCGTACGTGATCGTCATGCGGGGAGGGTAGGCGCCCGGCCGCGGCTGCCACCTCCGACTTCGGCCGGCCTCGGGGTCGGACCGCGTCACCTGGTCCCGTCGGGGCAACGCGCCGAGGCCCGGCGTCCCGCGGGGAGCGGGAGGCCGGGCCTCGCTGGGAGAGCGGGGTGGCTCAGTGGGAGTGGCCGTGGCTGTGGCCGTGACCCGCCGGGGCCTCCTCCTCTTCCTTCTTCTCGACGACCAGGGTCTCGGTCGTGAGCAGGAGGGAGGCGATGGAGGCGGCGTTCTCCAGGGCGGAGCGGGTGACCTTGACCGGGTCGATGACGCCGGACTTCACCAGGTCGCCGTACTCGCCGGTGGCGGCGTTGTAGCCCTGGCCCTTGTCCATCTCCTGGACCTTGGAGACGATCACGTAGCCCTCGAGGCCCGCGTTCTCGGCGATCCAGCGCAGCGGCTCGACGACCGCGCGGCGGACCACGGAGACACCGGTGGCCTCGTCGCCGTCCTTGTCGAGGTTGCCCTCGAGGACCTTGGCGGCGTGGACCAGCGCGGAGCCACCACCGGAGACGATGCCCTCCTCGACCGCGGCGCGGGTCGCGGAGATGGCGTCCTCCAGACGGTGCTTCTTCTCCTTCAGCTCCACCTCGGTGGCGGCGCCGACCTTGATCACGCACACGCCGCCGGCCAGCTTGGCGAGGCGCTCCTGGAGCTTCTCGCGGTCCCAGTCGGAGTCCGTGGACTCGATCTCGGCCTTGATCTGGGCGACGCGGCCCTGGACGTCCTCGGAGGAGCCGGCGCCGTCGACGACGGTGGTGTCGTCCTTGGTGACGGTCACGCGGCGGGCGGAGCCGAGCACCTCGAGGCCGACCTGGTCGAGCTTGAGGCCGACCTCCTCGGCGATGACCTGGGCGCCCGTGAGGACGGCCATGTCCTGCAGCATCGCCTTGCGGCGGTCGCCGAAGCCCGGGGCCTTGACCGCGACGGCGTTGAACGTGCCGCGGATCTTGTTGACGACCAGGGTCGACAGGGCCTCGCCCTCGACGTCCTCGGCGATGATCAGCAGCGGACGCGAGGCGTTCGACTGGATGATCTTCTCGAGCAGCGGCAGGAGGTCCTGGATGGAGGAGATCTTGCCCTGGTTGATGAGGATGTACGGGTCCTCGAGGACGGCCTCCATGCGCTCCTGGTCCGTCACGAAGTACGGGGACAGGTAGCCCTTGTCGAAGGCCATGCCCTCGGTGAAGTCCAGCTCCAGACCGAAGGTGTTGGACTCCTCGACGGTGATGACACCGTCCTTGCCGACCTTGTCCATCGCCTCGGCGATGAGCTCGCCGACCTGCTTGTCCTGGGCGGACAGCGCGGCGACGGCGGCGATGTCGGACTTCTCCTCGATCGGGCGGGCGGTCGCGAGGAGGTCCTCGGACACGGCCTTCACCGCGGCGTCGATGCCCTTCTTCAGGGCGGCCGGGGAGGCGCCGGCGGCGACGTTGCGCAGGCCCTCGCGGACCAGGGCCTGGGCGAGCACGGTCGCGGTGGTCGTACCGTCACCGGCGATGTCGTTGGTCTTGGTCGCGACCTCCTTCACCAGCTGGGCGCCGAGGTTCTCGTACGGGTCCTCGATCTCCACCTCGCGGGCGATGGTGACGCCGTCGTTGGTGATGGTCGGGGCGCCGAACTTCTTGTCGATGACGACGTTGCGGCCCTTCGGACCGATCGTCACCTTGACCGTGTCGGCCAGCTTGTTGACGCCGCGCTCGAGGGCGCGACGGGCGTCCTCGTCGAACTTCAGGATCTTCGCCATGGGAGCGGTTCAGCCCTCTCGGGAGAATGCGGTGTATCGCCGTCTGTCGGAGCAATACGAAGTCTTGAAAAAGCGAACTGCGCCCCGGCGCCCGGCTTATGGCGCGGGAGTCCGGGGCGCAGCTCGATGCTTCTTGGAGAAGCGGGCTTCGGCGGAAGCGAGCAGCTGTTGAGCAGGCTTCGGCGAAGCGGGGTGAATTACTTCTCGATGACCGCGAGGACGTCGCGGGACGAGAGGACGAGGTACTCCTCGCCGTTGTACTTCACCTCGGTGCCGCCGTACTTGCTGTAGAGCACGATGTCGCCGACCTTGACGTCGAGCGGCAGGCGCTCGCCGTTCTCGAAGCGGCCCGGGCCCACGGCCAGGATGACGCCCTCCTGGGGCTTCTCCTTGGCGGTGTCCGGAATGACCAGGCCAGAGGCCGTGGTCTGCTCGGCGTCCAGCGGCTGGACCACGATGCGGTCCTCGAGCGGCTTGATGGCAACCTTGGAGCTGGCGGTCGTCACGATCCGACCTCCCCCTTCGGAGATCTCACGGGGTTAACTGTCTGAGGTGGCGACCAGGTCGATCCGTCGTCGCGGGTGCCGGACCTGCCCGTCGCGTTGTTGGCACTCACCTGGGGCGAGTGCCAAGGCTGAGACTATGACCGGGGTTAGCACTCGGTCAAGCGGAGTGCCAATTTATCGGCGGGTTGCGCGAACCGGCGCCCTCGCCCGGCACCGGACAGGCTCGTCCAAGCGCCCGGGGCGGGACCGCCCGGCGGACACGGGCAGGGACAATGGGGCGGTGAGTGACACCGCTGATCCGACGGCCGCGTTCGCGGCGCTGCTGACCGCCGAGGGCCGCGCCCTGCTGGACGAGGTGCGGGACGTGACGCCCGGTGAGGAACTGGCCGCGGCCACCCGGCTGCGGCGGGACCACTCCCCCGGGCTGGTGTCCGCCGCGCTGGCCCAGGCCCGGCTGCGCAACCGTGCGGCGGCCAAGTTCGGCGCCGACGACGCCGGGCGGATGTTCTTCACCCCGAACGGCGTCGAGCAGTCCACCCGCGCGTCCGTGGCCGCCCACCGCGCCGCACGGTTCGCCGGGCTCGGCGTCCGCTCCGTCGCCGACCTGTGCTGCGGGATCGGCGGCGACGCCGTCGCGCTGGCGCGGGCCGGCGTCCACGTCCTGGCCGTCGACCGCGACCCGCTGACCGCGGCCGTCGCCCGGGCCAACGCCGAGGCGCTGGGCCTGGCCGACCTGATCGAGGTGCGGGAGGCCGACGTCACCGAGGTCGACACCACCCCGTACGACGCCGTCTTCGTGGACCCGGCGCGCCGCGGCGGCCGCGGACGGATCTTCGACCCGGAGGCCTACTCCCCGCCGCTGTCCTGGGCGGTCGCGGCCGCCCGCGGCGCCTCCCGGGCGGCCGCGCTGAAGGTGGCCCCCGGCATCCCGCACGAGGCGGTGCCCGAGGACGCCGAGGCGGAATGGATCTCCGACGGCGGTGACGTCAAGGAGGCCGTCCTCTGGTTCGGCGAGGCGGCTCGCCCCGGCGCGGTGTGCGCCACGCTGCTGCCCGGCCCGCGGCGGCTGCTCGGCCGGGGGCTGCCCGACCCGGAGGTCCGCCCGGTCGGCCGGTACCTGTACGAGCCGGACGGCGCGGTGATCCGCGCCCACCTGGTCGCCGAGGTCGCCGAGGAGGTCGGCGGCGGGCTGATCGACGGGACCATCGCCTTCGTCACCGCCGACGAGCCCCGGCCGACCGCCTACGCCACCGGGTACGAGATCACCGACACGCTGCCGTTCAACGTCAAGAGGCTGAAGGCGCTGCTGCGGGAGCGACAGGTCGGCACGCTCACCGTGAAGAAGCGGGGGTCGGCGGTCGAGCCGGAGGAACTGCGCCGCAAGGCGCTCCCCAAGCCGCAGGGGCGGAACGCGGTGACGGTCTTCCTGACCCGGGTCGCGGGCGCCCCGGCGATGCTCCTGGGGCACCCGCTGCCGCGCTGAGACCGGCCGCGGCCACCCGAGGGCGGTCCCGCGCAGGGGATCACCGCCGTGCACGTGTGGACCTTCGCCCCCTGTCCTGACCGCCGCCCCCGGCCTGACGGCCGGACCATGAGGAAACGTCACTGCGCCGGAACGTCACGGGAGCGCGGCAGCGGGGGCGACGACGAGGCAGGCGTCGCGGTCGACGAGACCGGCGGCACCTCCGGAACAGCCTCCGGCAGCGGCTCCGCGCCGGGGAGCAGGGAGGCCCACAGGTCACCCGCCTCCGGTTCGTCCGGGACCAGCCGGTTGCGGTCGGCGGGGGCGGGGACCACCGGCAGGGTCACCGTGGTGACGGCCTCCGGGGTGAGGTCGCGCAACGTGCGGGCGAAGGCGGCCAGTTCGCTCAGCGAGTCCAGTCCGGTGTCCGCGGTGAGCCCGGAGGTCGCCGCGTCGGCCACCTGGTAGAGCCGCACCGGGTCGGTCAGCAGGTCCGCCTCGGCGACCTGCTCCAGCAGCGCCCTCACCAGCTTCTGCTGCAGCCCTATGCGCCCGAGGTCACTGCCGTCGCCGATGCCGTGGCGGGTGCGGGCCAGGGCCAACGCGTCCTCCTCCCCGTAGAGGCGGTGCACCCCGGCCTCGACGTCGAGGTGGCTCTTGTCGTCGTCGATGGGCTGCTCCAGCTCCACCGTCACCCCGCCCAGCGCGTCCACCAGGTCCGCGAAGCCTGCGAAGTCGATCTCCAGGTAGTGGTCCACCGGCACGCCGGACATGGCCTCCACCGTCTTGACCGCGCAGACCGGACCGCCCACCGCGTAGGCGCTGTTGAACATCACGCCGTGCGCGACGGCCGAGGTGCCGCCGTCCGGCAGCGGACAGGCCGGGCGGGTCACCAGGGTGTCGCGCGGCACGGAGACCACCGTCGCCGAGGCCCGCCCCTCGTCCAGGTGCACCACCATCGCGGTGTCCGAGCGGGCGCCGCCCGCAGGCCCGCCGCCCAGACGGCGGTTCTCCCGGCCGTCGCGCGAATCGGTGCCCAGCACCAGGATGTTGAGCGCCTCACCGCCCGTCCCCTCGCCGGCTCCGCCGGACCCCGACGGCCCGCCGGACCCCACCGGCATGCCGACCGGCGCGTGCGGCCGCTCGTCCCCCAGCGCGGCGTCGAGATCGACGCTGCGGATGTTGCCGTTCAGCTGGTGGTAGACCCAGCCGCCCCCCACGGCGCCGAGCACCAGCACTCCCCCGAGCGTGTACCCCACGGCCCTGGTCCAGCGCCTGTGCGGCGCCCGGACGGCGGCCCCCCGGCCACGCTCCCCGTTCCCCTCGTTCTCACTCACGGGCAGAACATAAGTCCGAACCCGCCCAGGACGGAATCCACGTCCACGAGGGCCGCCGAAACGCGCTCGAATGTTTCGAAGGCGAACGGTGGCCTCCGGTCCGTCAGGCGGCCGGTGGGGCGGTGCTGCTGCGCACCACCAGACTCGTCGCCAGCTCCATGCGCGCTCCCGCGGTCGGCTTCTCCTCGCGTCCCAGTTCGAGGACCATCCGGGTCGCCGCCTCGGCCATCTCGGTCAGCGGCTGCCGGACGGTGGTCAGCGGCGGGCCCACCCAGCGGGCCACCGGCAGGTCGTCGAAGCCCACCACGCTCAGGTCGTCGGGGATGCGCAGGCCCAGTTCGCGGGCCGCCTCGTAGAGGCCCAGTGCCTGCAGGTCGTTGCCGGCGAAGACGGCCGTGGGCCGGTTGTCGCGCCGCAGCAGGTCCAGCCCGAGCCGGTAGCCCGCCTCGTGGTGGAAGTCGCCGTCCAGGATCAGACCGGGATCCACCGCCAGCCCCGCGGTCTCCAGGGCGGCCCGGTAGCCGTCCACGCGGGCGCGGGCGCACATCATCCGGGTGGGGCCGCTGATGGCCCCGATGCGGGTGTGGCCGAGCTCCACCAGGTGGCGGGTGGCGGAGAGACCGCCCTGCCAGTTGGTGGCGCCCACCGAGGGGACCTCCGCCCCGGGGTCGCCGGCCGGGTCCATCACCACGAACGGGATCGACCTGCTGGTCAGCAGGGTGCGCTGACCCTCGTCGAGCCCGGACAGGACCAGGATCACGCCGTGCGGCCGCCGCGCGGCCACCTGGTCGGCCCAACTGCCGCCCGGCGTATGGCGTCCCGCGCTCTCGGAGAGCACCACGCTGAGACCCGCCCGGCGCGCGGCCCGCTCGACGCCGCGGATGACCTCCATGGCCCAGGCGCTCTCCAGCTCGTGGAAGACGAGTTCGATCAGCGGGGACCGGGAGGCGTCCGCGCGACGCCTGCGGTAGCCGTGGCTGCGCAGCAGGCGTTCGACCCTCGAGCGGGTGGCCGGGGCCACGTCGGCCCTGCCGTTGAGAACTTTCGAAACTGTTGGCGCGGACACACCCGCCGCCCGCGCGATCTCGGCAAGCGTCGCTGTGCGCCCCTGCCGGGGCACGGAAGGGGTTTCGGCGGATTCCGGTGAGGTCATGGTTCGGGATCGTATATCTGCCCAGGGTCTTGACGAACCCCTCTGACGCGCTTAGGTTCCCAAAACATTCGCGGCAACGATCGAAAGCTTCGGAGGAAGCCCCCCAAGCGCCCCCACACCTCGGTGCTGTGAGTCACATAAAGGGCATCCCCCTCAAGTCGCCCTGAAAACGTAGATGTGCGGTCAACGAAGACCGCTTCCCCCGAGGAGTACTTGTCCATGGAGCACCTCAGCAGGCGTTGGTTCCTCGGCGTCAGCGGCGCCACTCTGCTCACCGCCGGCCTCACCGCGTGCGGCTCCGGCGACGACAGCGGCGAGGACGGGAAGGGCGGGCCGCTCACCGCCTTCGTCTGGGGCGACGATGCCGCCAGGATCCAGGAA
This sequence comes from Streptomyces fragilis, assembly GCF_003112515.1. Taxonomy (GTDB): domain Bacteria; phylum Actinomycetota; class Actinomycetes; order Streptomycetales; family Streptomycetaceae; genus Streptomyces; species Streptomyces fragilis. Next base: position 935,229 of record NZ_BEVZ01000004.1, read on the forward strand.
GAAGCGATCCAGCGCTTCAACACCTCCCCGGCCGCCAAGAAGACCGGCGGGACGATCAAGCTGCAGCGCATACCGGGCAGTGACTACCCCGCCAAGCTGCGCACCGCCATGGGCTCGCCCAGCGCGCCGGACCTGTTCTTCAACTGGGGCGGCGGCTCGATCAAGGCGTACGTCGACGAGAACCAGCTCATCGACCTGCACGACATCATCGAGTCGACTCCGGAGCTGAAGAACGGCTTCCTGCCGTCGATCATCCAGTCCGGGGCCCTCGACGGCCGCCCGTACGGCATCCCGATGCGCGGCATGCAGCCCGTCCTGCTGTTCTTCAACAAGAAGGTCTTCGCGCAGAACGGCCTCCAGGCCCCCACCTCCTGGGACCAGCTCCTCGAGACCAACAAGAAGCTGAAGGCCAGCGGCATCCAGCCGTTCGCCCTCGGCGGCGCGGACAAGTGGACCGAGCTCATGTGGGTGGAGTACCTGGTGGACCGCATCGGCGGCCCCGAGGTCTTCCGCAAGATCCAGAACGGCGACGCCGCCGCCTGGGGCGACCCGGCGGTGCTGCGCGCGGCCGAGGAGATCAAGAAGCTGGTCGACGGCGGCGCCTTCGGCAAGGGCTTCAGCTCCGTCCAGTACAACAACGGCGGCGCCTCCGCCCTGCTCGCGCAGGGCAAGGCGGGCATGCACCTGATGGGCTCGTGGGAGTACTCCACCCAGCTCGGCAAGTTCAAGAAGTTCGCCGAGAAGGACCTGGGCTGGGTCGCCTTCCCCGCGTACAACGGCGGCCAGGGCGACATCAAGAACGTCGTGGGCAACCCGACCAACTACTGGTCGCTCAGCGCCCGCACCAAGAACCGGGAAGCGGCGATCGCGTTTCTCAAGACCTGTGCGTCGGAGGAGTACGCCAAGGCGCTGGTCGCCAACGGCGACATCCCCACCACGGCCGACGCGGGCGCGCTGCTCGACGCCTCCCCCAACCCGGAGTTCGCCAAGTTCCAGTACGAACTGGTCCAGGACGCCCCGGCGTTCACCCTCAGCTGGGACCAGGCCGTCAAGCCGGAATGGCAGACGCCGATGCTCACCGAAATCGACAAGCTCTTCCTGGGCCAGTCCTCGCCCAAGGAGTTCGTCACCGCACTGAAGGGGCTCAAGTGACCTATCCGGTCACCAAGTCCGCCGCCGCAGCGCCCAAGGGCGACGTGCGGGCCACCCATGTGGGTCGCCCGCACGCGTCCTGGGCGCTGCCCGGCGTCTTGTTCTTCACGTTCTTCGCCGTCGTTCCGATGGCGCTGGCCGTCTACCTGTCGCTCACCGACTGGAACGGCCTCGGTGATCCCGGCTTCGTCGGCCTGGAGAACTGGAAGAACCTGTTCACCGATCCACAGTTGATGCACTCCCTGCTCGTCACCGTGCTGCTCACGGTGGTCAGCTGGGCCTTCCAGACCGTGATCTCCCTGCTCCTCGGAGTGTGGGCGGCGGGCAAGCAGCGCAACCGCGCGGTGCTCTCGGCGATCTTCTTCGTGCCGTTCCTGCTGTCCTCCACGGCGATCGCGCTGCTGTTCTTCGCCCTGCTCGACCCGAACTACGGCGTCGTCACGGGCGACACCCTCGGCACCACCTCGGGCGCCTTCCTGGCGATCGTCTTCGTCGGCGCCTGGCAGTTCATACCGTTCCACACCCTGATCTACCAGGGCGGCGCCCGTCAGATACCCGAGGTCCTCTACCAGGCCGCGGCGATCGACGGAGCGACCGGCCTGCGCCAGTTCTTCTCCATCACGCTGCCCCAGCTGCGCCACACGATGGCGATGTCCGGCGTGCTGATGGTGGTGGGCTCCCTGACCTACTTCGAGACCGTCCTGATCCTCACCCAGGGCGGCCCCGGCACCGACACGAAGATCCTGCCCTACCTCATGTACGAAGCCGGATTCCGTTCCTACGACTACGGCTACGCGAGCGCCGTCGCCACCTTCCTGGTGATCGCCGCCACCGGCCTGTCGCTGCTGCTGGTCCGGGTCACGGGCTTCGGCAAGATGAACAGCGTGCGGGAAGGGATGTGACCCCCATGTCCCACCGCAGCAACGACCGCACCCCGTCCCGCCGCCACTGGACGAAGCGCTCCAACCCGATCGCGGGCCTGGCGTCCTTCGTCTGGCTGCTGATCGTGCTGATCCCGCTCTACGCGATGATCACCACCTCGCTGGCCGGCCCGGAGGAGGCGATCGGGCGCAACGCCCTGACGCCTCCGAAGAACCCGACGCTGGACAACTACGGCCTGGTCCTCGACTCCGGCTTCTCCCACTACCTGTGGAACACGACGCTGACCGCGATCGGTGTGGTCGTCATCGTGGTGTGCCTCTCGGTGCCGCTGTCCTACGTCGCGGTCCGCAACCGCGGCTTCTGGGCGGGCGGCGCCTTCCGGCTGTTCCTCCTCGGCGTGGCCATCCCGGCCCAGGCCGTGGTGGTGCCGCTGTTCCTGCTGATCACCAAGCTGGACATCTACGACAGCCTCTGGGCGATCATCCTCCCGACCGCCGCGTTCGCCATGCCGGTCTCGGTCCTGGTCCTCACCGGCACCCTCCGCGACATCTCGGAGGAGTCCTACGAGGCCATGGCCCTGGACGGCGCCTCTCCGACCCGGATGCTCTTCCAGCTGGTGATCCCCCTCGCCAAGGGCGGCATCAGCACGGTGATCATCTACTCCGCGCTGCAGGCCTGGAACAACTTCCTGTTCGCGCTGATCTTCACCCAGTCCGAGGAGCCTCGCGTCCTCACCCTGGGCCTCTACAACTACGTCAGCCAGTTCGGGGTCAACATCCCCGCGCTGCTGGCCTCCGTCGTCCTTTCCGGCGTGCCGATCTTCGTCGTTTACCTCGTGGCCCGACGGGCCCTGGTGAGCGGGTTGATGGGCGTCGGCGGCAAGTAACACCTTTCCCTCAGGAGCATCATGACCGCCCCCTGGCGTGATTCCGCACTTCCCGCCGAAGCCCGTGTCGAGGATCTTCTCTCCCGGATGACCCTGGAGGAGAAGACCGCACAGCTCTACGGAGTGTGGGTCGGCGCCTCGACGGATGCGGAAGCCGGCGTAGCCCCGCACCAGCACGAGATGGCCACCGACTGGAACTGGGACGAGGTGATCGCCCACGGCCTCGGCCAGATCACCCGTTCCTACGGCACCGCCCCGATCGACCCCGACGAGGGTGCGCGCGCGCTCGCCCGCGCCCAGCGGACGATCATGGCGGCCAACCGGTTCGGCATACCCGCCGTCGCCCACGAGGAATGCCTGGCCGGGTTCACGGCCTGGGGCGCCACCGCGTACCCGGTGCCGCTCGCCTGGGGCGCCTCCTTCGACCCGGAGCTGGTCGAGGAGCTCGGCCGGCGTATCGGCGCCGACCTCGTCGCCGCCGGCGTCCAGCAGGGCCTCGCGCCGGTGCTGGACGTCGTCCGCGACCTGCGCTGGGGCCGGGTCGAGGAGACGATCGGCGAGGACCCGTACCTCGTCGGCACCGTGGCCGCCTCCTACGTCAAGGGCCTGGAGTCCGCCGGGATCGTCGCCACGCTGAAGCACTTCGCCGGCTACGCCTCCTCGGCGGGCGCCCGCAACCACGCGCCGGTGCGCGCGGGTGTGCGCGAGTTCGCCGACGTCACGCTGCCGCCGTTCGAGCACGGCCTGCGGCACGGCGGGGCGCGGTCCGTGATGGCCGCCTACACGGAGATCGACGGCGTTCCCTCGCACTCCGACCCCTGGCTGCTGACCGAGCTGCTGCGCGAGACGTGGGGCTTCGACGGCACGGTCGTCGCCGACTACTTCGGTGTGGGCTTCCTGGAGAGCCTGCAGCGGGTGGCCGACGGCCTCGGCGACGCGGCCAGGGTGGCGCTGGAGTCCGGCGTCGACGTCGAGCTGCCGACGCTGCGCTGCTACGGCAAGCCGCTGATCGAGGAGGTGCGCGCGGGCCGGGTCTCCGAGGACCTCATCGACCGGGCGGCGCGCCGGGTCCTGCTGCAGAAGTGCGAGCTGGGCCTGCTCGACGAGGACTGGTCGCCGGAGCCCAAGGGCGCCCTGCAGCTGGACTCCGACGCCAACCGCGCGCTGGCCCGCCGGATCGCCGAGGAGTCGGTGGTGCTGCTGGCCAACGACGGCGGCACGCTCCCGCTGAGCCCGTCCGGCCCCTCGGCCGTCCGCCGCATCGCGGTGGTCGGTCCGCGGGCCGACGACGCGATGGCGATGCTCGGCTGCTACTCGTTCCCCTCCCACGTGCTGCCGCACCACCCCGACGTCGCGCTCGGCGTGGAGATTCCCACGGTGCTCGAGGCCGTGCGCAGCGAGTTCCCGGACGCGACGGTGGAGTTCGCCCTCGGCTGCGACACCTCCGAGGCGGACACCGCCGGGTTCGCGGAGGCCTCCGCGCTGGCCTCGTCCTCGGACGTGGTCGTGGCGGTGCTGGGCGACCGTGCCGGCCTCTTCGGCCGCGGCACCTCGGGCGAGGGCTGCGACGCCGCCGACCTGGCCCTGCCGGGCGTCCAGGGCGAACTGCTCGACGCGCTGCTGGAGACCGGCAAGCCGGTGGTGGCGGTGCTGCTCACCGGGCGTCCGTACGCGCTGGGCCGCTGGGCGGACCGGCTGGCCGGCATCGTCCAGGGGTTCTTCCCCGGCGAGGAGGGCGGCCCCGCCGTGGCGGGCGTGCTCTCCGGGCGGGTGACCCCCTCCGGCCGTCTGCCCGTCAGCGTGCCGCGCGACCCGGGCGGCCAGCCGTGGACCTACCTCCAGCCGCCGCTGGGCCTGGCCAACGAGATCACCAACCTGGACCCGACGCCGCTGTACCCCTTCGGCCACGGCCTGTCGTACACCACGTTCGAGTGGGACGGCTTCGAGGCCCCGGCCTCGGGCGCGGAGATCGGCACCGACGGCACCTACGAAGTGTCGGCGACCGTCCGCAACACCGGCGACCGGTCCGGCGCCGAGGTCGTGCAGCTGTACCTGCACGACCCCGTCGCCACGGTCACCCGACCGGACGTGCGGCTCGTCGGTTACCAGCGCCTGGAGCTCGCCCCCGGCGAGGCCCGCCGGGTGACCTTCCGGTTCCACGCCGACCTGTCCTCGTTCACCGGGCGCGACAACGTTCGCGTGGTCGAGCCCGGGAAGCTGGAGCTGCGTCTCGCCGCCTCCTCGACGGACGTGCGGCACGTCTTCCCGCTCACCCTCACCGGTGAGACCCGGGTGGTCGGGCACGAGCGCGAGCTGCTCTGCGAGACGGAGGTCACCAAGGCCGGTTAGGCCCTGCGGGCCTCGCAGTAGGCGAACGCCAGGCCGCTGATCTCCTCGTCGGTCGGGTTGTCGAAGACGACGCGCCAGCTGTCCTCGCCGAACCGCTGGGAGACGCCCGGCACCAGGCCCTGCTCGGAGGTCGACCAGCCGCCTGCGACGGCGGCCGTGCCGTACGGGCAGGTGGCGATGCTGGTGGCGCTGCCGCCCGCCGGCACGTCCACCAGTTCGCCGGTCACCTCGATGTCGCCCTCCCGGGTTTCACAGGTACCGCCCCGCGTGATCCCGCGCGGGGCGGTACCCGTGCGCGTACCGGCCGTCTCCGCGGTGGGCAGCGGACTCACGGCCCGGCTCCGCCCCGCCTCCGCGAGGCGGACGCCCTCGTCCGGCCGGGCCCCCTCGTCCAGCCGGGCGCCGTCGAAGCGGCCGGCGTCGTCGGGGCGGTCCGTGCCGTCGGGGCGGCCGACGCCCGGAAGCGCGTCGGGACCGGGCAGCGGCCGATCCCGGCACCGGTCCCACTCGCCGTCACAGCCGTGCACGTCCCTGTCACCGAGGCCCCAGACCGACAGCCACGACGACAGGGGGCCGGCCCCGAAGCCGCCGCCCTCGTCCTCCTCGCACCGGTCACCGGGGCCCGCGGCCGCCGCCGGCCCAGGACGCATGGCCTGCTGCTGCGGCTCCGCGGCCACGGCTCCCGCCGCGCCCCACGTCAGGGTCACGGCGAGCGAGGCGGACAGGCCGCCGGTGACCCACACGGCACGGCGGTTCCGTCGCCGTTGCCCTCTGCACCCGGATGTCATCTGGTCTCCCGCGTCTCGTCGAGTCGGTCTGCGGGAAAGCTGTGACCCCCCGGGGCCCGGGTCAGTCCTGACGACTGGGCCGGTGGAGGTAATTGGTCATCTGATCGGCCCGGCCGAGTCCCTCGTTCGGCGGTCGGGCCGGTGGTCTCACGCCGCCGAACGGTAAGGGCAGGCGCCGGCCGCGGCCGGACCCGTCCGCGTGCGGCGCCCCGGTATCGCGCGGGCGGTGCGACGCGTCTCCGCGCCGCACTCCCCGCACCGCGGCGCCGGCATCACGGCCTCCCCGGCGGATGCCACCGTCGATGCCGCCGCGGACGCCGCCACGGCTTCGGCCTCACGCGAGGCCTGCTGCAGCGCCGCGGTGGTCGCCGCCAGCACGTCGCGCAGCAGCACCGGTTCGCGATCGCGAGTCGTACTCCGCTCGTCCCACATCGCCGACCCCCTTACGGGCGGCCCGGCGCTCGGTCCGGGCCTTCGACAGATCCTCCCAGGATCTTCGCACCCGCCACTGACAACGCCCCCGACACCGGATGAACGCCGGGGGTACGGCGGTCAGGTGAGGCCGAGGCTCTCGAAGCGCCAGCGGTGCGGGGGGCGGGAGGTGAGGGCGTCGGGCGGGGCGGGAAGCTCGGGGAGGGTGTCGTGGAGGCCGGCGTCCCACCAGGTGACGACGAGCACCCGGTCCTGCGGCGCCCGGAACGTCTCCCGCCGCACCGGCTCACGCGGCAGTCCCTGCGCCCGCGCCCACGCGAGCAGCTCGTCCCCGCGGCCCTCGGCCGCCCGGGCCTCCCACATCAGCGCCACCGTCACGAGTACAGGTTCTCCTTCGACACCTCGTGCACGTGATCGTGCCCATGGGCGTGGGCGTGGGCGTGCGTGCGCGCGTGCCCCTCCGCGCCCTCGGGGGCCGGCACGTGCGGCTCGGTCACCGGAAGCGAGGAGTCCGCGGACAGGTCCCACGCGGAGGCGTCCCGCCCGCGCGCCACCATCTCGGCGCCCAGCGCCGCGACCATCGCCCCGTTGTCGGTGCACAGCTTCGGCCGCGGCACCCGCAGCCGGATGCCGGCCGCCTCGCACCGCTCCTGGGCCAGCGCCCGCAGCCGGGAGTTCGCGGCGACGCCGCCGCCGATCATCAGGTGGTCGACGCCCTCGTCCTTGCAGGCGCGCACCGCCTTGCGGGTGAGGACGTCCACCACCGCCTCCTGGAAGGACGCGGCGACGTCGCGCACCGGCACCTCCTCGCCCGCCGCCCGCTTGGCCTCGATCCACCGGGCCACCGCCGTCTTGAGGCCCGAGAAGGAGAAATCGTAGGCGGGGTCGCGCGGGCCGGTGAGGCCGCGCGGGAAGGAGATGGCGTTCGGGTCGCCCTCCCTGGCGTACCGGTCGATCACCGGGCCGCCGGGGAAACCGAGGTCGAGCACCCGGGCGATCTTGTCGAAGGCCTCGCCGGCCGCGTCGTCGATGGTGGCGCCCATCGGCCGCACGTCGGAGGTGATGTCCGAGGACAGCAGCAGCGAGGAGTGGCCGCCGGAGACCAGCAGCGCCATCGTCGGCTCGGGCAGCGGCCCGTGCTCCAGCTGGTCCACGCAGATGTGCGAGGCCAGGTGGTTGACGCCGTAGAGCGGCTTGCCGAGCGCGTACGCGTACGCCTTGGCGGCGGAGACGCCGACCAGCAGCGCGCCGGCGAGACCGGGACCGGCGGTGACCGCGATGCCGTCGAGGTCCCTGGCGCTGACGCCGGCCTCCTTCAGGGCCCGCTCGATCGTCGGGACCATCGCCTCCAGGTGGGCCCGGGAGGCCACCTCGGGCACGACGCCGCCGAAGCGGGCGTGCTCGTCGACGCTGGAGGCGACGGCGTCGGCCAGCAGGGTGGTGCCGCGGACGATGCCGACGCCGGTCTCGTCGCAGGAGGTCTCGATGCCGAGGACGAGGGGCTCGTCCCGCAGGTCAGCCATGGTTCCGGGTTCCTTGTGCAGCGGAGGGAGGGACGGCGGAGGGCGCGGACGCCGGGTCGGTCAGGCGCATGACGAGCGCGTCGACGTTGCCCGGCTGGTAGTAGCCGCGGCGGAAGCCGATCGGTTCGAAGCCGAACCTCTCGTAGAGCCGCTGGGCGCGGACGTTGTCGACCCGGACCTCGAGCATCACCTCGTGGCACTCGAAGTCGGTGGCCGCGCGCAGCAGTTCGGAGAGCAGCCGGCTGCCGAGGCCGGTGCCCTGGTGGCCGGGGGCGACGGCGATGGTCTGGACGTCGCCCTGGTCCCCGGCGGCGGCGAGACCGGCGTAGCCGGCCAGTTCACCGGCGGAAGTCTCGGCGACCACGTACCGGCGGGTGGCGTGGGGCCCACGGGCGTGGGCGAGCTCGGACCAGAACATGCCCCTGGACCAGGCGTCCTCGGGGAAGAGCTCCTTCTCCAGCGCCAGCACGGGGTCGATGTCCCACCAGCGCATCTCGCGGAGCTCCGCGCCGGGGACGGAGGCGTTCGCCGCTGCGCTCGCGCTCACCGGGGGGTGACCACCTTGTAGTTCTTGGGGACCTGGGCGTCGGGGCGCCGCAGGTACAGCGGGCGCGGGGCCGCGAGCTCCTCGCCGTCGGCCAGCCGCTCGGCGGCGAGGGCGGCCAGCGCGGCGGCGGAGACGTGCTCGGGGCCGTGCACGTCGGGGAAGGCGTCCGGGTAGAGCAGCGCGCCCGCGCCGACCGCGGGGAGCCCCGCGACCTCGTCCGCGATGTCGGCCGGGCGGTCGACGGCGGGGTCGGTGAGGCGGGTGCGGGAGTCGGCGTAACGCGCCCAGTAGACCTCCTTGCGCCGGGCGTCGGTCGCCACGACGAAGGGGCCGTCGAGGTCGGCGGCGTAGGCCAGCCCGTCCAGCGTGCACACGCCGTGGACGGGGACGCCGAGGGCCAGGCCGAAGGTGTCCGCGGTCATCAGGCCGACGCGCAGACCGGTGTACGGGCCAGGTCCGACGCCGACGACGATGCCGGTGACGGCGTCGAGGCCGACGCCCGCCGCGCCGAGGACGCGGTGGACGGTGGGCAGCAGCAGCTCTCCGTGGCGGCGCGCGTCCACCTGGCTCGACGAGGCGACGACGTCCGTCCCGTCGTGCAGGGCGACGGTGACGGCGGGGGTTGCGGTATCCAGAGCGAGCAAGAGCACGCGAACAGCCTACGGCTCCGCGGGCCCGCGCACGGCCTCGCCGGGCTCCGCGCCCACCCGCTGCTAACGTCTCGCACACGATCGACCGCAGCGAGTGACGATCGGTGCGGGGTGGTGAGCGCCGGACGGTGCTCGAAGCGGTGAACGGTGCCGAGCGGCGAACAGGGTGTACGACGAGCGAGGGAGACCGGCGGTGGCGGTCCGCAGCGGGGTGCTGGTGGCGGGGTTGACGGGCGCGGCGCTGACGACGGTGGTGGTGCTCGGGCTGCAGGCCCACGCGAAGGTGCCGCCCGCGCTGCGGTCGCCGGGCGCGCCCGCGGCCTCCCGGGCCGCCGCCGCCCCGGTCCCGGAGCGGCCGGGCCCGCAGGGGCTTCCGGCGCGGTCGGGTGCCGGGGCGCGGGTCGTCTATTCGCTGGGGCAGGACCGGGTGTGGCTGGTTGACGCGCGGGGCCGGGTGCGACGGGTGTTCCGGGTGGTCCCGGGCGCGGTGGACCCGGCACCCGGCAGGTACGCGGTGACCTCGCGTTCGCTGCGGGGGACGGGGGCGGACGGGGCGGCCATCGAGCACGTGGTGCGCTTCGCGAAGGTCCGGGGGGTGGTGGTCGGGTTCAGCGCCTTCCGCGGCGGCGGTCCGGTCGCGGGGAGCCCGGCCCCGGGTACCGGCGGCATCCGCGAGGCGCGGCCGGACGGCGCGGCGATGTGGGACTTCGCGACGCTGGGCGCGCGGGTGGTGGTCGTCAGGTAGCCGCGCCGACGCCGGGAGGTGGCCGCGCCGACGCCCGGAGGCAGCCGTGGCGCAGCCGGGCCTCCCGGCCGACCGCACGGGGTTTCCGACACCGCGTCGAGGGGTTTCCGACACTGCGTCGGGAAGATATTGCGCCGCGCCCGGCAGGCGTGGTTAGGTCTACCTAACCACGCCCGTCCTCGGGATGTCAGGAGGCGTCATGCTCTTCCCGGTTGCCGGCCCCGGCCGCCCCGATGCCATGGAGCAGCACCAGGCCGCCGCACCGGCGGACGCGGTGGCGCGCGGCGCCGCCGCGGTGTCGATGGGGGAACTCCTGGCCTCCTGCGCCGCCGCCCGGGCGGTCTCCGTGCCGCCGGCTCCGGCCCCCGCACCGGCCCCGGCGGCCCACGACGGCCGCCGGACGCGGGAGGCCGCGTAGCCGCGGCGCCACGTAGCCGCCCCAGCGGCTCGATTGACCGCAGGATGCCCGGGCCGGGCGTTCAGTCCTTGAGGGCGTCCAGGTCGGCCAGGGCCCAGCGGTCGCCCAGGGCGGTGAGGGTGACGTGGCGGACGTCGTCGTCCGTGTCGCCGGTGGCGCGGGCGATCAGGATCTGGAGGCGGTCCTCCGTGAGGTCCTCGACCTTGCCCTCGCCCCATTCCACGACGACCACCGACTCCGGCAGCGAGACGTCGAGGTCGAGGTCCTCCATCTCGTCCAGCCCGCCGCCCAGCCGGTAGGCGTCGACGTGGACCAGCGGCGGCCCGTCGCCGAGGGAGGGGTGGACGCGAGCGATCACGAAGGTCGGCGAGGTAACCGCGCCGCGGACGTTCAGGCCCTCGCCGAGGCCCCGGGTCATCGTGGTCTTCCCGGCGCCGAGCTCGCCGGTGAGCATCACGAGGTCGCCGGCGCGCAGCAGGCCGGCCAGTCGGCGGCCGAGGTCCAGCATCTCCTCGGCGGAGGTGACGGTCAGCTCCAGCGTCCGCCGGGCGCCGGCCGGCTCATGGGGACCGTGGGGGTTCTGCTCGCTGGGGTTGTGCGGTGCCGCGGGTGCTTCCATGGGACCCCACGGTAGCCGCCCCGGACGGTGCTCCCGCGCGGGCGAGCAGGTCGGCGAGCCGGGCGTTCACGATCTCGGGGTGCTCGAGCATCACCAGGTGGCCGGCGTCCGGCACCCGCACCAGTTCCGCGTCGGGCAGCTCCCGGGCCATCGTCTCGCTGTGGCCGACCGGGGTGACCAGGTCACCCTCCCCCGCCACGATCAGCACCGGCAGCCCGTGGAAGCGGGCCAGCGCGGCCGTCTTGTCGTGCGCGTCGAAGGCCGGGTAGAACTCGGCGACCACGTCGATCGGCGTGGACTCGATCATCCGCTCGGCGAACCGGGCGACCACCGGGTCGACCTCGGCGGAGGCGAACGAGTACCGGGTGACGATCCCGGCGAGCACGTCGGCGGTGGCCTGCCGTCCCCGCTCCACGAGGTCGGCCCGCCGCCCCAGCGCCCGCAGCACGCCCGGCAGCAGGCGCCGTACCGCGTTCACCCCGACGGCGGGCAGCCCGAAGTGGACGTCGGCGAGCCCGCCGGAGGAGGTGCCCACCAGGGCGATCCCGGCGACCCGCTCGCGGACCAGGCCGGGGAACTGCTCGGCCAGCGCCATCACCGTCATCCCGCCCATGGAGTGCCCGACCAGCACCAGCGGACCGGTGGGCGCGGCGGCGTCGATCACGGCCTTCAGGTCGCGGCCCAGCTGGTCGATGGTGACCGGCGGCCCCTGCTGGGCCCGGGTGACGCCGCGCCCGGACCGGCCGTGGCCGCGCTGGTCCCAGTAGACGGCGCGCACGCCGGCGGCGCGCAGGGCCGCGCGCTGGAAGTGCCAGGAGTCCTGGTTGAGGCAGTAGCCGTGGCTGAACACCACCGTCACGGGGCCCGGGCGCACCGCCTGCTCGCGGCGGCCGCCGAACAGCCGGCGGCGGCGCGGCGGCACCGGTTCGGGGACGGCGACGGGCGCCTCGTCGATCTCGTAGTGCAGGGCGGTGCCGTCCTCGGCGTGGGCGGTGCCGGGGGCCCCGCGCAGGGTGCCGTAGGGGCCGCTGAGCTCCAGGGCGAGGCGGGCCCTGCGGCGGACGCCGCCGCCCATGGTGAGCCGCTCGACGACCACCCCGGCGGCGGCGCCCGCGGCGAGCACGCCGATCGCGGCGCCGGCCAGGCCGGTGGGGCGGCTCCAGGCCCGGGGGGCGGGGGCGGTGGCGCCCGTGGCGGCGACCACCAGCTCCGGGACGGTCACCGCCGGGCTCTCCTCACTCACCTGGGCTCCCTCTTCTCCGGTCCCACCGGTTCGTCGCGGTGAACGGCCCGCCGCCGTGTCCGCGCCGCCGGGCCTCCTGCCGTTCGATTACCCGGTGGGACGCTCGTTCACGTACACCCGGGGCACCCGGACGCCGATGCGGGTCACGATCTCGTACGCGATGGTCCCGCACGCCTGCGCCCAGTCCTCGGCGGTGGGCTCGCCCTGGTCGCCCGCTCCGAACAGCACGGCCTCGCTGCCGGTCCGGGGCCGGTCGCCGCCGAGGTCCACCACGAACTGGTCCATGGCGATCCGCCCCGCGACCGTGCGGAGCTTGCCGTCGACCAGCACCGGGCCGGTGCCGGAGGCGTGCCGCGGGATGCCGTCGGCGTACCCGGCCGGGACGAGGCCGAGGGTGGTCTCCCCCGGGGTGACGTAGTGGTGTCCGTAGCTGACGCCGTGCCCGCCGGGCACCTCCTTGACCAGGACCAGGTCCGCGGACAGCCGCATCACGGGACGCAGGCCCAGGTCGGCGGAGGAGCCCAGCTCCGGGGCGGGTGAGACGCCGTAGACGGCGATGCCGGCCCGGACCAGGTCGAAGTGGGTGTCGGGGCGGGTCAGCAGGGCGGGAGAGTTGGCGATGTGCCGCACCTCCGGGCGGACGCCCTGGGCCTCGGCGTACCCGACCATCTCGCGGAAGAGGGCCAGCTGGGCGTCGGTGGCCGGGTGGTCCGGCTCGTCGGCGCAGGCGAAGTGCGACCAGAGGCCGACGACCTCGATCAGTCCGTCCCGCTGTGCGGAGAGGGCGGCGGCGACCAGGTCCGGCCAGTCGGCGGGCTGGCAGCCGTTGCGGCCCAGGCCGGTGTCCGCCTTGAGGTGCACCCGGGCCGGGCGGCCCTCGGCACGCGCCGCGTCGGTCACCTCGCGCAGGGACCACGAGGCGCTCACCGAGACGTCCACGTCCGCCGCGATCGCCTCCCGCCAGGGGCCGCCGGGGGCCCACAGCCAGCACAGGATCCGGCCGGGGAGGCCGGCGGCGCGCAGGGCCAGCGCCTCCTCGGGGGTGGCCGTGCCCAGCCACTCGGCGCCCGCCTCCTTGGCGGCGCGGGCGCACGGCACCGCGCCGTGGCCGTACCCGTCGGCCTTCACCACGGCCATCAGGGCGGCGCCGGAGACCCGGGCGCGCAGCGACCTCACGTTGGCGCGCAGGGCGTCCAGGTCGATCTCGGCCCGCACGCGGGGAGTGGTGCGGGGGCGCGGAACACGTTCACTCATGGTCCCCCCAGTCTGACAGAGCCCGTTCCGCCCACCCGGAAGGGCGGTCCGCGGAAGGCCCGGGGCCCGGCCGCGGGACGGGGGCGCGTCGGGCGGCGGGCGCCAAAGAGCACGGGGCCCCGCCCGGGGGACGGGAGACCCCGCGGCGCACGACGGTGGACGGAGCCGGAGGGGAGGCCGTGGCGCACGACGAGGCACTGAGCCGGACCGGAGACCCCGCGGCGCACGGCAGAGCACGGAGCCGGACCCGAGACCCCGCCGCGCGTGACGGGGCACGGAGCCGAACCGGAGACCCCGCCACGCACGACGGTGGACGGAGCCGGAGGGGACGACAGGGCACGGAGCCGGACCGGAGACCCCGCGGCGCACGGCAGAGCACGGAGCCGGACCCGAGACCCCGCCGCGCGTGACGGGGCACGGAGCCGAACCGGAGACCCCGCCACGCACGACGGTGGACGGAGCCGGAGGGGACGACAGGGCACGGAGCCGGACGGGAGACCCGCCACGCACGCCGGGGCACGGAGCCGAACCGGTTCCGTGCCCCGGGGTGACCCGTCAGGAGCCGGAGGCGATGTCGCGCCAGGCGTCGGGGACGGCGGACGCGATGTCCTGCGCGGCGAGCGGCGCCCCGACGGCCCCGCGCCGCGCGGCCAGCCCGTGCAGGTACGCCCCCACGCTCCCCGCGTCCCGCGCGGACAGCCCCGACGCCAGCAACGACCCGGCGAGACCGGAGAGCACGTCCCCGCTGCCGGCCGTCGCCAGCCACGGCGTGCCGGTCGGGTTGACCCGCACGGGCGCCGTACCGTCCCGCCCGGACGGGGCGGCCACCAGCGTGGTCGCCCCCTTCAGCAGCACCGTCGCCCGGTACCGCTCGGCGAGTTCGCGCGCCGCGGCGAGCCGCGCGGACTCGACCTCGGCCCGGTCGACCCCGAGCAGCGCGGCGGCCTCCCCGGCGTGCGGCGTCAGCAGGGTCGGCGCGGTCCGGGAGCGCACCACATCGGGGTCGGCGAGCCGCAGCCCGTCGGCGTCGATCAGCACCGGCACGTCCGCCTCACCGGCGACGTCCAGCACCTCCGCCACCGTGTCCGCGTCGTCCCCGGCACCCGGGCCGACCACCCAGGCCTGCACCCGGCCCGCCCGCCGCGGTCCCCCGTCGCTGACCAGCGTCTCCGGGTAGCGCGCGAGCACCGCGTCCCCGGCCGGGCCGGCGTACCGCACCGCTCCGGCGCCGCCGCGCAGCGCGCCCGCCACGGCGAGCACCGCGGCGCCCGGGTAGCGGGTCGACCCGGCGGCGATCCCGACCACGCCGCGCCGGTACTTGTCGCTCTCCGCCCCGGGCCGGGGCAGCAGCCGGGCCACGTCGGCGTGCTGCAGCGCCTCCAGCTCCGGCCGCTCCGGCAGCCACGGGTCCAGCCCGATGTCCACCAGCCGCACCGCGCCGGCGTGTTCGCGCGCCGGGTCGATCAGCAGGGCCGCCTTGTGCGTGCCGAAGGTGACGGTGAGGTCGGCGCGCACCGCGGGGCCGCGCACCTCGCCGGTGTCCGCCTCCACACCGCTCGGCAGGTCCACCGCGATCACCGCGGCGCCGGCCGCGGCCGCCCGCTCCGCCAGCGGGGCGGCGCTTCCCCGCAGGCCGCCGTGGCCGCCGATGCCGACGATGCCGTCCACCACCAGGTCCGCGGCGTCGATCAGGCGCGAGGCGAGCGCCTCCGCCGTGGTCGCCTCGCGGCCGCCGGCCCGCCGCAGCGCGGCCAGGCCGCCGGAGTGTGCCTTCTCCGGCGCCGTGAGCACGGCCGTCACGCCGGCCCCGCGTTTCGCCAGCCGTGCTCCGGCGTACAGGGCGTCCCCGCCGTTGTCCCCGCTGCCGACCAGCAGCACCACCCGGCTGCCGTAGACCCGGCCCGCCGTCCGCCCCAGGACCTGGGCGCAGGCGGCGGCGAGCCCGGCGGCCGCCCGCTGCATCAACGCGCCCTCGGGGAGCCGCGCCATCAGCTCCCGTTCGGCCGCCCGTACCGTCTCCACGCTGTAGGCACTCCGCATACGGCGAGTCTTCCCCAGATGTCAGCCCTCCGCGATCACCACGGCCGAGGCGACGCCGGCATCGTGACTGAGCGACACGTGCCAGGAGCTGACGCCCAGTTCGGCGGCGCGGGCGGCGACGGTGCCGGTGACCCGCAGGCGGGGCCGGCCGCTGTCCTCCAGGTACACCTCGGCGTCCCGCCACTGCAGTCCGGGCGGCGCGCCCAGCGCCTTGGCCAGCGCCTCCTTCGCCGCGAAGCGGGCGGCCAGCGAGGCGATGCCGCGACGCTCACCGCTGGGGAGGGTCAACTCGCTGTCGTTGAAGAGGCGCTGGGCCATGTGCGGGGTGCGGGCGAGGGCGGCCCGGAAACGGTCGATCTCAGCCACGTCGATGCCGACGCCGATGATGCTCATGGCCCCCAGACTACGGACGGGGCACACCCCCCGACGGGTTCTG
Organism: Streptomyces fragilis; assembly: GCF_003112515.1. Classification (GTDB taxonomy): domain Bacteria; phylum Actinomycetota; class Actinomycetes; order Streptomycetales; family Streptomycetaceae; genus Streptomyces; species Streptomyces fragilis. The sequence goes on from NZ_BEVZ01000004.1 coordinate 951,193, forward strand.
TGGACAACCGCCCCGGCAGTCCTCCGCCCCTGTGGACAACCCTCCGCCGCTCCCCGCCTCCCCTGTGGACGGCCCTCGGACCTGTCCCCACCTGCTGTTAACCTGCGGCGGCATCGGATCGCGGCACCGTGACGCGCACCGCATCCACTTCCGACACATCCGCCTGGGGGGCCGATGAGCAGTACCTACCGGACGACCGGCACGGTCAAGGGCCCGCCACGTCTCGATCCCTACGATCTCCACCCGGAGATGGCCGAACTGCGTACCCTCGTGACCGCCCGCGACTGGCCGGGCGTCCAGGCGTTCTTCGACGCCCGCTCGCAGACCGACCAGACCTACGCGGCCTCCCTGGTGAGCGAGATGCCGGGCGCGGAGACGTTCCTGGCCGACGCCGCGGCCCGGCACCCGGCCGCCCCGCTGCCGCGCACCCTGCTCGCCTACCGCCAGGTGGTGATCGGCTGGGGCATCCGCAGCGCGGCCCGCGCGCAGCACGTCTCGCGCGACCAGTTCCGTCAGTTCCACGACTGGCTGCGCAGGGCCGAGCAGCAGCTCATCGACGTGTGCGCGGAGCAGCCCGGCTTCCCGCTCGCCTGGTACGTCCGGCTGATCACGGCCCGCGGCCTGGAGCTCGGACAGTCGGAGGCCCGCCGCCGCTACGACCGGCTCGCCGCCGTCGCCCCGCACCACTTCGCCGGGCAGTCCCAGCTGCTGCAGCAACTGTGCCCCAAGTGGGGCGGCTCCTGGGAGCTGGCGCACGGCTTCGCCCGGGAGTGCGCGGCCGCCGCTCCCAACGGTTCGAACTGCGCCGTGCTGGTGGCCGACGCGCACATCGAGCACTGGCTCGACCTGCCCTCGCCGGAGGACCAGGCGTACATGCGGGGCGTGCCGGTCCGCGACGACCTGCGCTTCGCCGCCGAGGTGTCGGTGTGGCACCCGGACCACCGCCCGGACACCCGGTGGACAGCGGCGCACAACACCTTCGCGATGGCCTTCTCGGTCGGCGGTCACCTCAGGGACGCCGCCCGCCACTTCGCCGTCCTCGGCGACCGGGCCGACCCGTCGTCCTGGAAGTACCTGGGCGACGACGCCAGGGCCGTGTTCGCCAAGCACCGCAAAGCCGCGCTCGCGGCGCGCTGAGGGGGGACCACCATGACCGCCGAGACCCGCACCGACACCACCGCCCCGCCCACCGGGCTGCCCGCCGCCCTGGAGGGGCTGGCCGGCTGCACCACCACGCAGGGCATACCGACGCTGTTCGCCCCGCGGGCGGGCAACGAGATCACCGCCGGCCTGTTCTTCCGCGTGGGCACCGCCGACGAGACCCTCGCCACCTCCGGCATCACGCATCTGGTGGAGCACCTGGCCCTGCACCGCAGCGGCGTGAGCGACACCCACCACAACGGCGCCACCGCCGGCACGTACACGCTCTTCCACGTCACCGGCACCGAGGCCGAGGTGGTGGCCCACCTGAACTCGGTCTGCGCCTCCCTGCGGGACCTGCCGCTGGAGCGGCTGGAGACCGAGAAGGAGATCCTGCGCACCGAAGCCGCCGGCCGCGGCCGCGGCGTCAACCACCAGCTCCCGCTGTGGCGGTACGGGGCGGAGGGCTACGGCCTCGCCGCGTACTCCGAGCTCGGCGTGTGGCGGCTGACGCCGGACGAGGTCCGGTGGTGGGCACAGACCCGGTTCACCCGCGACAACGCGGTGCTGTGGATCACCAGTGACCACGTCCCCGAAGGACTGGAGCTGACGCTGCCCGCGGGCCGGCGCATACCCGCCCCCGCCGCCGGCAGCGCCCTCCCCACCACCCCCGCCTACATCGGCGGCGAGGACGGCCAGGTCGTCCTCGACGCCGTGGTGCGCCGCTCCACCGCCGCCTCGCTCTTCACGGACGTGCTGGGGCGGGCGCTGTTCCAGGAGCTGCGCCAGGAGGGCGGCTACTCCTACGTGGCGGACGCCGACTACAGCCCGCGCGACGCCGACCGGGCGACCGTGACCGCGTTCGCGGACGCGCTGCCGCAGAAGCAGGACGCGGTGACCGGCGCGTTCGTCGACGTGCTGGCGCGGCTGCGGGCGGGCCGGATCGAACCCGCGGAACTCGAGTCGGCGAAGTCCAAGGCGCTGAAGTCGCTCGAGGGTCCCGACGTGGCCGCGGCGGCACTGCCGTCGTGGGCGCTGAACCTGCTGATGGGGCACGAGATCATGAGCCCCGACCAGCACCGGGAACGCATAGCCGCGGTGACCGTGGAGGACGTGCGCGACGTCGCCCGCGAGGCCTGGTCCACCGCGCTGGTGCAGGTGCCGGGGCGGGACCTCGCCTGGGCCGGGTGCGCGGCGGCGCCGCAGTACTCACCGGCCGCGGTCGAGGGCACCCGGCACGCGTCCCTGGAGGACGGCCGGGTGACGCTGGTCATCGGTGCCGAGGGCGTCTCGCTGCTGCTCCCGGGCGGGCCGGTGACCGTGCGGTACGACCGGTGCGCGGCGATGACGGCCCGTCCGGACGGGGCGCGGGTGCTGACCGGGCTGGACGGGTTCCGGGTCGAGGTCGAGCCGACGCTCTTCAAGGGGGTCACCCCCGAGCGTCTCGCGGTGATCGACGCCGCCGTGCCGCAGGGCAGTGTGGTGCCGCTCCCGCCGCGCGACGAGGTGCCGCGGCCCCAGGCGCGTTCCCGGGCCCGGGCGTCCGGGTCCCGGACGGTGGTGTCCGGCTCCCCGGCGGTGCCGGTCGCGCAGCCGAGCACCCCGGGGCGGTCGGTGCTGCGGTGGCTGATCTGGTCCGTCACGGCGTTCTTCACGCTGATCGCGGTCGTCCTCACCCTGGACGAACTGACGGCGCCGGTCCCCGACACCGATGTGCTCCTCGGCGTGTGGATCCTCGAACTGCCCCTCGCCCTGGCCTCCTGGTCCCAGTGGCGCACCCGCCCCCGGGCCTGACCGGCAGCGCCGTGGGCCGGTGCGGGCCGGTGGCGTGCCACCCCCACCGCACCGGCCCGCCGGTCATGACAACCGACGGCCACCCGGCGTGACCCCGGGCCGGTCACCCCGCCGTGCCCGTCACTCCACGGTGACCGACTTGGCCAGGTTCCTCGGCTGGTCGACCTCGTTGCCCCGCGCCGTCGCGAGCTCGCACGCGAAGACCTGCAGAGGGACCGTCGCCACCAGCGGCTGCAGCAGCGGCGGCGTGACCGGGACCCGGATCAGGTGGTCCGCGTAGGGGACCACCGCCTCGTCCCCCTCCTCCGCGACGACCACCGTGCGCGCGCCGCGCGCCCGGATCTCCTGGATGTTGGAGACGATCTTGTCGTGCAGCACGGACCCGCCCCGCGGTGACGGCACGACCACCACCACCGGCACGCCCTCCTCGATCAGCGCGATCGGCCCGTGCTTCAGCTCGCCCGCCGCGAACCCCTCGGCGTGCATGTAGGCGAGCTCCTTCAGCTTGAGCGCGCCCTCCAGCGCCACCGGGTAGCCCACGTGGCGTCCGAGGAAGAGGACCGTGTCGTGGGAGGCCAGCGACCGGGCCAGCTCCCGCACCGGCTCCATGGTGCTCAGCACCCGCTCCACCCCGTCGGCGCTGCGCGACAGCTCTCGCACCTGCTCGCGGATGTCGTCGCTCGACCGGGTGCCGCGCACCTGCCCGAGGTAGAGGGCGACCAGGTAGCAGGCGACCAGCTGGGTGAGGAATGCCTTGGTGGAGGCGACCGCCACCTCCGGCCCGGCGTGGGTGTACAGCACCGCGTCCGACTCGCGCGGGATCGTCGCGCCGTTGGTGTTGCAGATGGCCAGCACCTTGGACCCCTGCTCGCGGGCGTGCCGCAGCGCCATCAGCGTGTCCATGGTCTCCCCCGACTGGGAGACGGCGATCACCAGGGCGCGCGGCCCCAGGATGGGATCGCGGTAGCGGAACTCACTGGCCAGCTCGACCTCGCACGGCACCCGCGTCCAGTGCTCCACGGCGTACTTGGCGATCATCCCGGCGTGGAAGGCGGTGCCGCAGGCCACGATCACCACCTTGTCGACCTCGCGCACCTCCTCGGGCGGGATCCGCAGCTCGTCGAGCGACAGCCGCCCCGCGTCGTCCACCCGCCCGAGGAGGGTGTCGGCGACCGCCTTGGGCTGCTCGGCGATCTCCTTGAGCATGAAGTAGTCGTAGCCGCCCTTCTCCGCGGCGGAGGCGTCCCAGTCGATGTGGAACTCCCGCACCTCGGCGGGCCGCCCGTCGAAACCGGTCACCGTCACCGCGACCGACCCGTCCGCCTCGTCCCGGCGCAGCTCCACGACCTGGTCCTGGCCGAGCTCCAGCGCGTCCCGGGTGTATTCGATGAACGCGGCCACGTCCGAGGCGAGGAAGCCTTCTCCCTGGGCCACCCCGGCCACCAGCGGCGAGTTGCGCCGGGCGCCGACCACCACACCGGGCTCCTCCGCTGCGACCGCCACCAGGGTGAACGCCCCTTCCAGCCGGCGGCACACCAGCCGCATCGCCTCGGCGAGGTCGCCGCACGCCGAGTACTCCTCGGCCAGCAGGTGGGACACCACCTCGGTGTCCGTGTCGGAGACGAGGCGCCGGCCGCGCTCCTCCAGCTCGGCGCGCAGCGCGGCGAAGTTCTCGATGATCCCGTTGTGCACGACGGCGACCCGCCCGGCGTCGTCGAGGTGCGGGTGGGCGTTCACGTCGTTGGGCGCGCCATGGGTGGCCCAGCGGGTGTGCCCGAGCCCGGCGGTGGCCGCCGGGAGCGGATGTTCGCCCAGTTCCTTCTCCAGGTTGACCAGCTTCCCCGCCTTCTTGGCGACGGCGAGCACCCCGTCGGCGAGGACCGCCACGCCCGCCGAGTCGTAGCCCCGGTACTCCAGCCTCCGCAGCCCCGCCGTCACGACCTCCAACGCCGGCCGACGGCCCACATATCCCACGATTCCGCACATGTCCCTCACCCTAGGGCGGGCCTCGGGCGGGCGCGGCCGGTCGTGGTCCGTTCGGGCCCCGGCTCCGCCCACCGGGTGCCTCCGGTGAGGGCCGGCGAGTGCATCCGGCGGGGCCACCGGATGCCTCCGGCGAGGCCCACCGGGCGCCTGTGGCGGGGGCCACCCGCCCCTGAGTGACGCACCCCACCCCGCGAGGTGATCCGGGGCCCGTAACAATGGACTGTGATCTCTCCGGCCTCCCCGATGCCCTCAGGCGGCGCCCACCGGTCCCGGCCGGACGCGACCCCCTACGTGGACCTGACCCGCGCCGAGTGGAGCGCGCTGCGCGACAAGACGCCGCTCCCGCTCACCGCGGAGGAGGTCGAGCGCCTGCGCGGTCTCGGTGACGTGATCGACCTGGACGAGGTGCGGGACATCTACCTGCCGCTGTCGCGGCTGCTGAACCTCTACGTGCGCTCCACGGACAACCTGCGCTCCTCCCTGAACACCTTCCTCGGCGAGAAGGGCTCCCAGGCGGGCACCCCGTTCGTCATAGGGGTCGCCGGATCGGTGGCGGTCGGCAAGTCGACGGTCTCCCGCCTGCTGCGGGCGCTGCTCTCGCGCTGGCCCGAGCACCCCCGCGTGGAGCTGGTCACCACCGACGGCTTCCTGCTGCCCACCCGGGAGCTGCAGGCGCGCGGCCTGATGGAGCGCAAGGGCTTCCCCGAGTCCTACGACCGCCGGGCGCTGACCCGTTTCGTCGCCGACATCAAAGCCGGCAAGGACGAGGTGACCGCGCCGGTCTACTCGCACCTGATCTACGACATCGTCCCCGGCGAGAAGCTCACGGTCCGCCGCCCCGACATCCTGATCGTGGAGGGCCTGAACGTCCTGCAGCCGGCGCTGCCCGGCAAGGACGGCCGCACCCGGGTGGCGCTGGCCGACTACTTCGACTTCAGCGTCTACGTGGACGCCAAGACCGAGGACATCGAGAAGTGGTACCTGCACCGCTTCCGGCGCCTGCGGGACACCGCGTTCCAGAACCCCGAGTCGTACTTCCGCCGCTGGACCCAGGTCTCCGAGGAGGAGGCGCTGGACTACGCGCGCAGCACCTGGCAGACGATCAACCGGCCGAACCTGGTGGAGAACGTGGCGCCCACCCGCGGCCGCGCCGACCTGGTCCTGCGCAAGGGCCCCGACCACAAGGTCCAGCGCCTGCGCCTGCGCAAGCTGTGAGCCGGCTCCGGGCGGCCTGACGGCCGGGAACCGGGCGCCCGCACCTGACGGAGACGGCGGACGCGTACGCCGCTAGTCTGCCCCGCATGCTGCACCTGCGACTGATCACACCGTCCGACCGGACGGACGAGGTGATCGACCTCCTGCGCACGTCCGTCGGCTGCACCCACCTGGTCGTCCTGCCCGGGGCGGCCCGGGAGCCGGCCGGCGACCTGCTGACGGTCGACGTCGCCCGCGAGGCCGCCGACGAGGTGATCGCCGGGCTGCGGTCGATGGGCCTCGACCAGGAGGGGTCCATCAGCGCCGACAACCTCGACCTGTCGCTGTCCCAGCACGCGGAGAGGGCCGAGGAGGAGGCGCCCGGCGAGGGCGCCGACGCGGTGGTCTGGGACCAGCTGGTGGAGGCCACCCACGAGGAGTCCAGCTTCTCCTGGACCTACGTGGCCTTCCTGACCCTGGCCACCATGATCGCGGCCTGCGGCGTGGTGCTCGACAACGCGGTGCTGATCGTGGGCGCCATGGCGGTGGGCCCGGAGTTCGGCCCGCTGGCCGGCTTCTGCACCGCCCTGGCCCGTCCGGCGCCGCGGCTGGCCGTGCGTTCGCTGCTGGCGCTGCTGGGGGGCTTCGCGGTGGCCATGGCGCTGACGGTGCTGTTCAGCTACCTGATGACCGCGCTCGACCTGTTCAGCGCGCAACTGGTGACCGCGGACCGCCCCAACACCGCGTTCATCTACGACCCGGACCCCTTCTCCTTCGTGGTCGCCCTGCTCGCCGGCTGCGCGGGCATGCTCTCGCTGACCTCGGCGAAGTCCGGCGCCCTGGTCGGCGTCGCCATCTCGGTCACCACGGTCCCGGCCGCCGCCAACGCCGCGGTCGCCTTCGAGTACGACAACTACGCCCAGGCCTGGGGGTCGTCGCTCCAGCTCATGGTGAATCTGGCGGGCATCGTCCTGGCGGGCACGCTGACCCTGCTGCTGCAGAAGTGGCTGTGGTCCCGCCGACTCCGCCGCGGCGCTCCCACCGGTACGGCCTGAGGGGCCCCGGACACGCCGAGGGGGCGGGCCACCAGCAGTGGTCCCGCCCCCTCGGCTCGCTACGGAAGGGCCCGGTCAGCCCAGCGCGGACTTGACGACGTCGGCCAGCCGGCCGGCCACCGACTCGGCCTGGTGGATGTCGGCCGCCTCCACCATGACCCGCACCAGCGGCTCGGTGCCCGAGGACCGCAGCAGCACCCGGCCGGTGGAGCCCAGCTCACGCTCGGCCTCGTCCACCGCGGCCTTCAGCTCGGCGGAGGTGGTCACCCGCGACTTGTCCACGTCGCGCACGTTGACCAGCACCTGCGGCAGCCGCTCCATCACGGAGGCCAGGTCCCGCAGCGTCCGCCCGCTGGCCGCGACCCGCGCCGCCAGCAGCAGGCCGGTCAGGGTGCCGTCGCCGGTGGTGGCGTGGTCCAGCGCGATGACGTGGCCGGACTGCTCGCCGCCCAGCGCGAAGTCGTTCTCCTTCATCTCCTCCAGCACGTAGCGGTCGCCGACCGCCGTCCGGACGAGCCGGATGCCCTCGCGCTCCATGGCGATCGTGAAGCCCAGGTTGGACATCACCGTGGCGACCACGGTGTCCGCGCGCAGCACGCCCCGCTCCCGCATCGCCAGCGCGAGGATCGCCAGGATCTGGTCCCCGTCGACCTCCTCGCCGGTGTGGTCGACCGCGAGGCACCGGTCCGCGTCGCCGTCGTGGGCGATGCCCAGGTCGGCGCCCTGCTCGAGGACCGCGGCCTTGAGCTTGTCGAGGTGCGTGGAGCCGTAGCCGTCGTTGATGTTGAGGCCGTCCGGCTCGGCGCCGATGGTGACGACCTGGGCGCCGGCCCGCTCGAAGGCGACCGGCGAGACGCGGGAGGCCGCGCCGTGCGCCTCGTCGAGGACGACCTTCAGGCCGTCCAGGCGGTTCGGCAGCACGCCGAGCAGGTGGTCGACGTAGGTCTCCAGACCCTCCAGGTGCTCGCCGACCCGACCGACGCCGGCCCCGGTCGGGCGGTCCCACGGGGCGCCGGTGCGGTGCTCCCGGTAGACGGCCTCGATCCGGTCCTCGAGCTCGTCGGCCAGCTTGTGGCCGCCGCGGGCGAAGAACTTGATGCCGTTGTCCGGCATGGCGTTGTGGCTGGCGGACAGCATCACGCCCAGGTCCGCGCCGAGTACGCCGGTCAGGTGGGCGACGGCCGGGGTGGGCAGCACGCCGACCTTGAGCACGTCCACGCCGGCGCTGGCCAGACCGGCCACCACGGCGGCCTCGAGGAACTCTCCGGACGCACGCGGGTCCCGTCCGACGACCGCCTTCGGGCGATGCCCCTCGAAGGTGCCCGCCTCGGCCAGCACGTGCGCCGCCGCCACGGAGAGACCGAGCGCCAGCTCGGCCGTCAGATCCGCGTTGGCGACACCACGTACACCGTCGGTGCCGAAGAGTCGTCCCACTGGTCCTCCAGAGAAGTGCTACATCGTGATGAACGTCGCGCCTGGGCCCGCCGCGCTTCGCACCCTAGGGGGATGACGGACACCACGAGCGTTACAGCACATTGTTCCCTTATATGACTGAAGCTGCCGATAAACGAACGCCCCGGCGGCACAAAAGGAGTGCCGCCGGGGCGTTCGGACGTACCGCGGGTCTGCCGTACGTACGGGCAGCGCCGGGTTTAGCGCTTGCTGTACTGCGGCGCCTTGCGGGCCTTCTTCAGACCGGCCTTCTTGCGCTCGACGGCACGCGCGTCGCGGCTCAGGAAGCCGGCCTTCTTCAGCGGGCCACGGTTGTTGTCGACGTCCGCCTCGTTCAGCGCACGGGCGACACCCAGACGGAGCGCACCGGCCTGACCGGACACGCCGCCACCCGCGATGCGGGCGATGACGTCGTAGCGGCCCTCGAGCTCGAGCACCTTGAAGGGCTCGTTGACTTCCTGCTGGTGCACCTTGTTCGGGAAGTAGTCCTCGAGGGTGCGACCGTTGATCTTCCACTTGCCGGTGCCCGGAACGATCCGGACACGGGCGATGGCGTTCTTGCGACGGCCCAGGCCGGCGGCCGGCTGGGGCTCGCCGAAGCGGGAGGCCATGGACTCCGAGGTGTACTCACCCTCGACGGGGACCTCGGACTCGGTGGTGTAGCTGTCGATGTCAAGCTCTTCGAGCGGCTGCTCGGCAGTGGTCTCGGCCACGATTCTCCTCAGATTCTCTTCAGGCTTAGGGGGTGGCCGTACTTACTGCGCGACCTGGGTGATCTCGAACGGAACCGGCTGCTGCGCAGCGTGCGGGTGGTTCTCGCCCGAGTAGACCTTCAGCTTGGAGAGCATCTGACGGCCCAGGGTGTTCTTGGGAAGCATGCCCTTGACGGCCTTCTCGATGGCCTTCTCCGGGTTCTTCGCGAGCAGCTCGTCGTAACGAACCGAACGCAGACCGCCCGGGTAGCCGGAGTGGCGGTACGCCATCTTCTGGGTCTTCTTGTTGCCGGACAGGTGCACCTTGTCCGCGTTGATGATGATGACGAAGTCACCGGTGTCAACGTGGGGGGCGTAGATCGGCTTGTGCTTGCCCCGCAGGATGGAGGCGGCGGTGGACGCCAGACGGCCGAGGACGACGTCCTGGGCGTCAATGACGTGCCACTGGCGGGTGATATCGCCGGGCTTGGGGCTGAACGTACGCACGGTTCGTAGCCTTCGCTATCTTCAGTGAATGGTCCTAGACAAGGTCACCGAAGCGATCACGACAGCCCTGACCGCACTGCGGTGACGCATACCGCGTGCAGGTCGCTGGTCATCGGCCCGGTGGACCGGTGTAAGGGCCCGTCCCGTGAGAATGAGCAAGCCAATACACAACGAACATGCAGGTTACCCCCCGCCCCGCCCACGGGTCAAAACGCCCGCCCCGCACGACCGCGCGGAGGCGCGTCCCGGACAGGGCCTAGGATGCGCGGCATGAGTAATGGGCAGGGGGGGCCTGGGCCACAGCAGTGGGACCCTTGGAAGCCCCAATCGCAGCAGCCGGACGCCGTCGCTCCGCAGCCCTGGTCGCAGGGCGGCACCGGCGGCCCGCAGGGACCCGACTGGGAGGCCCTGGCCGAGGCGTCGGCCGCGAAGAACAGGCGCCGCCGGATCGTCGCGGCCGCCGTCGCCGCGGTGGTCGTCGCGGGCGGCGCCGTCACGGCCGTCCTCCTGACGCGCGGAGGGGACTCCCCCGCACCGAACGGGGGCTCCACCGCCTCGGTCTCCAGCGGCACCCCGTCCTTCGACCCGACCAGCGCGCCTCCGCCGCTGGACCCGGAGGAGATCCTGGCCGACTCCCGCAAGGACACCGCCCCGCTCGAGGCGGACGGACTCTTCCCGGGCAAGGCCGGCCAGAAGCTGCCGCTCGGCAAGGCCCAGTACGTCAAGGGACCCTCCGCGCAGACCACCGACTGCGCCTCCGCCGCCCAGCACACCCTGCCGAAGGTGCTGAACGACAACGGCTGCACGAAGCTGCTGCGCGCCACCTACACCCGTGACGGCGTGGCCGTCACCGTGGGCGTCGCCGTGTTCGACACCGCCGAGGACGCCACGGCCGCCCGGGGCCAGGCGGACCGCAGCGCCATCATCGAGCCGCTGGCCGGCAAGGGCGTGAAGCCGTTCTGCGACGGCGCGGTCTGCCGCACGACGATCAACTCCTACGGCCGGTACGCCTACTTCACCATCACCGGCTTCACCGACGGCAAGAACGTCACCCCGCAGGCCAAGAAGGCCTTCGACGCGGGCGACCACCTCGCCCACTACGCCTTCCAGCAGATCCACCGCCGCGGCGAGGCCCAGGCCACCGCGGCCCCGGCGTCCTAGACGGCCCGGTGCACGGGGAGGGCGGACCTCCCCGTGCACCGGTGCCTCAGAGACGCTTCGCGCTGCGCAGGGTCTTGGCGTAGTACCCGTTGCCGTCGAGGCGGGAGACTCCGCCCACGTCGCCGATGGTCGGGCCGTTGACCTCCTCGCGGCTCGACACGAAGATCACGTGCCCTTCCGTGTCGTACCCGAGGACCATGCCGACGTGGTCCAGCCGCTCCCCGGTGCGCCGGTCCAGCTTGAAGAAGACCAGGTCGCCCGGCTGGAGCTGGTCGATGGCGGACGGCCGGTCCTCGGCCGAGACCCCCTTCAGCGGCAGCACGTCCGCCCCCTCCCGGGAGCGGGCCATCCCGTTGGCCGTGCGGGGCAGACCGTCACCGACCCCGTCCGCCGAGCGCAGCGGGTAGCGGGCGCGGTAGCCGAACACCATGCGGATGAATCCCGAGCAGTCCAGGGCCCGGTGCCGCATCGTCTCGGGCGTACCGACCGCGCCGTCCCGGAAGGAGTACGGGATGCCGAGGTAGTCGTAGAAGTCCGACTGCTCCAGGCGCAGGTCCCCGCCCTCGGCGCCGGTGGTGTTCAGCGGTCCGAAGTCCGCGTCGCCCGCGTAGACGAGCCCTTCCGCGTTCTTCTTCGCCGGCGCCCCCGCCACGTACTGGAAGGCGTACGCGAACAGGTCGTCCTCCTCGCTGCCCTCCCACTCGGCGTACCACTCCTTGAACCAGGCTTCCTTCTCCGCGCCCTTCTCCCACGGCTGGGGCAGCAGCCGCACCCAGTCGGTGGTGGAGACCTTGGAGCCGGTGGACGACGGCTCCGCGAAGGTGCGGGCGGGTCCGGTGAGCGTCGCGGTGAGCGCTCCGTCCGTGAGGACGGCCTTGACCTTGCCGTCGCCTCCCCGCAGCACCGACCGGGCCGGGTTGTCCAGCCGGGACCAGCCGTCCTCCCCCTGCTCCTGGGCGCTCGCCCTGGAGCCGCCCCCGTCCAGCACGCCCACGTTGACGATCTCGGTGACCGCCCGCTCCTCGTTCTTGCGGAGCTCGACCGTGAGGTAGCCGGAGGTCAGCACCAGCGCCGACACCACGAGCGCCGAGACGACGGGGCGCGACTTCTTCCTTCCTGCCATTGTGCGTACCTTCCTGAGACGGGTTGTCGTGGGTTGAGGGGTGGGGTGATCAGGGCGGGCGTCAGACCGCGGGCATGACGCCGAGCAGCAGCCCGGCGGCGACGGCGATGTACGCCATGAGGGAGACGGTGCCGGTGGCCAGCAGCGTGGCCCCCTTGGGCTGGCGGACCAGCTGGTAGGCGACGAGGCCGGGCACGATGAATCCGAGCGTCTGGTTGCCGTACATCAGCGGGAACTCGATCGACAGGACGATCATGACGGTGCCCTGCAGCAGCACGCCGAGCAGCACCACGGCCGCGAACAGCCGCTTGCCGTAGAGGATCACCAGCTTCTGCATGACCTTGGTGCCCCCGTAGGTCAGCGCGGTGACGCCGACCACCATCGCGGCGCGCTGCAGGTCCTCGATGAGGGTGAGGGCGATCCAGCCGGGCGTGATCATGCCGCCCGGCGAGAGGTTGGTGGTGAGGTAGCAGAGCAGGGAGAAGAACAGGCCGATGGCGATGCCGAGGGCGGCCATCTCCGGGGTGAGGGTCGCGGTGGTCAACGGGGTCTCCGGGAGGACAAGGGGCTGAGGGCGGCGGCGGTCAGGAGCGCTGCGACGGGTCGTGCCACTGCTGGGGCCAGTCGTCGGGTCCCGGGGCGGCCGGCGGGGCCTGCTCGGGCCGGTCGTCGGGTCCCGGGGCGGCCGGCGGGGCCTGCTGCGGCCAGTCGTCGGTCCCCGCGCCCGCCCGCGGCCGGATGATCCGGAGCTCCTGGGTGCGGGACGCCTGGAACCGCTCCTCCGTGGCCTGCGGGTACGCGGCGTACGGGTCGATCCGCTCCGGGGCCGCGGCCGCGACGCCGGCGGCGGGCGGCGTGTCGGCCGGGGACTCGTCGGCAGGCAGCTCCGCCAGGTACTCGAGCAGTTCCTCGCCCTGGCCGTGGATGTTGCCGATGGAGACCAGCGACGAGTTCGCCGGCAGCCGCTCCAGGAGGAGCGGCATGAACTCCTCGCCCGGCCGGCGGTCGCCTCCCAGGTCCACCACCCGGTCCCGCCACTCGGCGGGGATCGCGTCGATGGCGCTCTTCGCGGGGTGGCCGATGACGAAGACGTTCTCGGGGGCCAGGTCGGGGATGATCTCGCCCATCTGGCCGTTGCGCTCCACCCGGTCCGGACGGCAGTTGATCACCACGTTCAGCGGACGGTGGATGGCGCCGAGGTCGAGCAGCTGGTTGATGTTCATCAGCGTCGACTCGGGGTCGTTGGCGGCGAAGACGTTGCCGAACGCCAGCTTGCCGCCCGCCGGCGTCACGTAGCGCTCCACGGAGAGCACACCCGGGTCCGGCGGCGCGTCGTACATGCCCTGGAGAGCCACCTGCCGCTCCACGCCGAGGAGTTCGGCGACGACCAGGGCGATCGCCACGTTCTCCTTGAAGGTGAACCAGCTGAAGCCGCGCAGTTCCTCGTCGGTGACCATCTCCGGGTCCGCGTAGATCAGCTCGCAGTTCCGGGCGTCCGCCTCCTCCTGCAGGATGTGGAACCGGTCACGCTCGGCGGTCACGCAGATGCCGTTCTCCGGCATCGACCGGCACAGCGAGCGGGCCACGTCGTCCAGGGTGGGTCCCATCTCGGCGAGGTGGTCCTCACGGACGTTGCACAGCACGCCGATGGTGGAGCGGATCAGCTTGCTCTGGTTGACCTCCTGCAGGGCGGGCATCACCGCCATGCACTCGATGACCAGCGCGTCCGGCCGGTAGGCGGCGGCCCGGCGCACGATGCCGATCTGCTCCACCACGTTGGCGATGCCGAACTTCCGGTACACCGGCTCCTCGGTGGCGTCCGGGTGGATGAACCGGGCGGCGGTGCCGGTGGTCTTGGCGACGGTCACCAGGTCACCGCCGCGCAGCGCACCCGCGCACAGCCGGGTGATCGACGACTTGCCGCGGATGCCGTTGACCAGCACCCGGGCCTGGATGCTGTGCAGGGCGGCGTAGTGCCGGCGCTGCTCCACGACGCCCGCGGCGAACAGCAGGACGCAGCCCGCGAGCAGCACGAAGTACAGGTAGAGCACCGCTGATCACATTCCTCGGGTACTGGGCTGGGAGGCGGCGGCCGCCTGGCGCAGCGCCTCGTTGCGGCGGAGGGTCTGCAGCTGCTGGCGGAGCAGCTCCAGGCTGCGCACCACCGCGCCGACCTCGTCGTGGTAGCGCGGGTACAGGACGGACTTGTGGTCGCCGTCCGCGAGCCGCTCGGCGGCGGCCGCGAGGTCGCGCAGCGGGCGGGCGACCACCAGGTGCAGCCAGCCCAGGCAGACGACGATCGCGGCGAGGCCGAGGATGCCGGCCAGCACGCTGCGGTCCTCCCTCTGGGACGGCACGGTCTGCAGCCGGTCGGCGTCCTGCCAGCTCACCACGGACCATCCGATGTCGGAGGCGACGCCGCCGCCGGAGAAGGGCGCCGCGGCGGCGACGGTCACCGAGCCGCCCTCGCGCAGCAGCAGTCCGTTCTCCACCGGTCCGGCGCCGACCTGCAGATTTCCGGCCCGGACGAGGTCGGTGAGGGACTTCTCGGGGAGTTCGGCGAAGGCGAGGAAGCCCCTGTTGGAGGCGAGGGTGCGGCCGTCCGCGTCGACGACGCGGACGGTGCCGAGGCCGGGCCGGTCGAGCAGCGAGCCGAGGAACTGGACGCGCACCTCGCCCACCAGGGTGAGCCCCGCGTCGCCGGGCACGGCGGAGCCCGCCTGGACGACCGGCGTGGAGCCGCCCTCCCCGGTCACCCGGAGCGGCGGCAGCCGCTTCGCGGTGCTCCAGGGCGCGGCGGGCTCGTCGCCGGCGTGGGCGACGACCTTGCCGTCGCCGTCGGCGACGTAGAGGGACTCGTAGCGGGGGTGGTCGCGCATCGCGTCCTTCAGCAGCGCCTCGAGGGCGGCCGGTCCGGAGTCCTCGCGGCCGCCGATCAGGCGGGCGGTGGAGACCACGTCGGCGTGCGCCTCGTTGAGGGCGCGGCGCACCCGGTCGGAGAGGAGGTCGGTGCGGTCGCGCTGGTCGTTGACGAGAGCGGCGGGCACGCTGACCGAGTCGTCGGTGCGGTTGAGCAGCAGGCCGACCGGGACGCACCACAGGAGCAGCAGCACCGCGGTCAGGGCGAGCGGCACCCGTACGCCGATCCGCCCGGCCGGGCGGGTGCGGCCGTCGGCGTCCGGGGCCGGGCCGCCGCCGAGCTGGGTGCGGACCCGTTCGAGCGCCGCGCCGACGCGGGCGGTCTCGCCCCACCGGGGCACCGCGACGGGCCGGGCGAGATCGCCGCGGGCGAGCCGCCGGGACTCCAGGAAGAGGCCGATGAGAGGACGCTGGATGGTCCCCCACAGCACCGCCACCGCGACCAGTCCGAGCGCCACCAGGGCGCCGGCCGCGAGCAGTCCGTAGACACCGTGGTCCTGCGCGGAGGCCTCCTCCTGCACCACCGGCAGCATGGCGACGACGGTGAGTCCCAGACCCGCTCCGACGCTCTGCTTCTGCTCGGGGTCGGAGGAGGCGAGGGAGGCGTAGCCGGCGGTGACGACGCGGCCGTTGTACTCGTCGCCGAGCAGCCGCCCGCTGACGCCGGTGTAGCCGTGGGAGCCGGGCTCCTTGGAGCTGA
Source organism: Streptomyces fragilis (assembly GCF_003112515.1). GTDB lineage: Bacteria > Actinomycetota > Actinomycetes > Streptomycetales > Streptomycetaceae > Streptomyces > Streptomyces fragilis. The sequence continues at coordinate 966,916 of NZ_BEVZ01000004.1, forward strand.
CCGGGTCCTTCTCGGCCTCGGCCGCGGCGAGGTCGGCCATGCCGGACATCTGCTTCTGCAGGAAGTCCAGTTCCTCGCGCTCCGCGTCGGAGTTGACGGACTCGGGACGTTCGAAGCCCGCGGTGGAGAGGATCTCGCCGTCGGAGGCGACCACCGCCATGGAGCGGAACGGGCCGAGGTTGATGGACGGCACGGCGATGCTGTTGGAGGCGACGAGGAGCTGCTGCGCGCCGTCCTCGCCGTCCAGCACCGCCATGCTCATCAGCCGGACGTCGCCGCTCTCCAGGCGCACCATCCGCGGCACCAGGGCGTGCTCGCCGGTGAGCACCTCCTTGTCCAGCCACCCGAGAGGAATCGTTTCTCCACGGGCGGCCAGCACCTTCCCGCTCCGCAGGTCGATGACGCCGGTGCCGGTCCACTTCTGGTAGGTCTTCCCCAGGTCGGAGAGGATCCGCTCCGGTTCCACCGGATCGCCGGCGTTCAGGCCGGCCGCGGTGCGCCGGAGGTCGGTGACGCGTTCGTCGATCGAGGCGCGCAGCGCGACGGCGCCGTCCTCCGCGAAGTGCTGCTGGGAGGAGAGCACACCCTCGGGCACGGACGGCTCACCGGCCCGGCCCAGCACGGCGGCGGTGATGCCGGCCACCGCCAGGACCAGGACGAGCAGCACCGCGATCGGCGGACGGATGCCGCCGAGCAACGGCATGTCCTCGCGTCTGCGGCTTCGGTGCCGGGGCGCGGTCTGCCGCCCGGTCGCGGCCTCGGCAGCGGATGTCACCGGTGTTTCCTCTCAGGATGCGTCACGAGCGGCACCTGCCGGGACACCGAGATCACTCGCGCGTCAGGCACCTACACAAAGAAGACCGACGGAGGACCGGGAGGTTGTGCGCAGAACGGCGCGAACCCACGTGATCCGCCTCACGACCTGCCGATGCCGCCGTCGCGGGCTAGTTCCGCTCGTCCAGGGTGAGCGGCTTCAGCCCGTCCCCGCCGGGCGCGCCGCGGTTGTAGACGAACCCCCGGGTGCGCTCGGCCGCCAGCCGGTAACGGCCGAGCCTCTCCTCCGACAGGCCCGGCGTCGGGCGCTCGAGCTCGGCGAGGACGTCGACCATCCGGTGATCGGTGACCGCTCCGTCCGGGGCCTCCTCACCGTCCTCGAGCTCCGGCGGGATCTCCACCAGCGTGGGCGCGTACCGCGCCTGGACGTCCCAGCCGTCCGAGGTCTCCCGGAACTCGAACCAGCCGATGACCCCCTCCTCGGTCAGACCGCTCGGCGTCGAGTGCCGCGCGAGCTGGTTCCCGACGCCGAAGGCGACCCAGGTGCCGTTGAGCTTCTGGATCGGCTGGACGACGTGGGCGTGGTGACCGATCACCAGGTCCACGCCCGTCTCGGCGGTGATCCGTTCCGCCATCTCCAGCTGCGGCCCACTGGGCTCGTTGTAGTGCTCCAGGCCCCAGTGCACGCTCAGGACGACCACCTCGGCGCCCTGGCTCCGCGCCCGCGCCTCTGCCCGCTTGATGTCCTCGGTGCTGCTCCGGTTGAACGCCCAGGACTGCTTCTCGGGGGTCGGGTTGAGGAAGGACTCCCAGGAGTAGGCGAGGTGCGCGACCTTCACTCCCTTGACGTCCATGATCGTGATCCGCCGGGACTCCTTCTCGGTCCGCGCGGAGCCCGTGTGCCCGAGGTCCAGCTCGTCCATGGCGTCCAGGGTGCGCCGCACGGCGGACAGACCGTGGTCGAAGGTGTGGTTGGAGGCCGTGGAGCAGGTGTCGTACCCCACGTCCTTCACCGCGCGCAGGACCTGCGGCGCGACCAGGAACTCGGGATACCCTTCGAACGGCCCCTTGGGCCTGCCGACGGGCGTCTCCATGTGGCAGATGGCCAGGTCGGCGGCGCTGATGACCGGTTCGACGCCGGCCAGCATCGGACCGAAGTCCAGCCCCGCCTCGCCCTCGCCGGTGACCTCGGCGTCCTTGGCCGCCTGGTCGATCAGTTCCGGGTGGACGAGGATGTCCCCCGCGGCGGCGACACTGAAGGAACGGCCACCCTCCTTGGGTGCCGAGGAGGAAGCGTCCGCCGAACCGCAGGCGGCGGACAGAGCCGCCAGCGCGATCAGTGCGACTGCCGCACGCGCCGCCCGGAAAAGATCAGAAAATGCCACCACTTCATGGTCACACGCGCTCATCACCCTTCATGCGAACCTTCATCACAAGATGGTCACATCTCGCGAAGCGGGGCGTGAGTCGCACCCTGCCGGGTATGGCGGCACTCCTCCTCCTGCCCGCCTGCCAGGCGGCCCCGTCCCCGGCCACGACCGACCGCGCCCCCTTCGCCCAGGAGGTGGTCGACCTGCGGGCACACGTCCTGGCCTACACGGACGCCCTCGACCCCGACGACGACTACGGGCCGCCCGACCCCGAGACCCGGCGACGGCTGGCCCGCGGTGTCGGGCTGGTCCTCGACGGCAGGCCGAGGGAGGCCGCGGGCCCGCTGGGCGACGCCGGCTTCCGGCTGACCCGGCTGACGGACTCCGCCACCGGCCACAAGTACGACGAGATCGCCGCCGCCGGCCGCGGCGACGCGGAGCAGTGGGGCCGGCTGTACCTGCACGCGGGCGTCACCCCGCGCTGGAGCGTCCAGGTGCCGCACCCCGTCTCGGACCGTGACACCGAGAACCTGGGCGTGCGGCTGCTGGAGTCGGGCCGCGCGGGCGCCCTGGTCCTGGCCGGCGCCCACCGCGGCGCGGGCGGCGAGGGGGCCGCGGACGTCGCCCACCGGGAGGACAGCGCCTTCCACACCGTCGTGCTGCAGTTGCAGGAACGTGGCGTCCCCGGCCTCCAACTGCACGGCTTCGCGAGCGGCGGCGACCGCCCTTACGAGGCGGTCGTCTCCACCGGCAGGGGGCAGACCGCGCTGCCGGAACTGACCGCCCTCGCCGACCGGCTCGATGCCGACGGGCTGCGGGTCTGCCGCGGCTGGGCGGCGCGCTGCCCGCTGGAGGGCACCGGCAACGTCCAGGGCCGCGCCGCCGAGCGGCAGCACACGGCCTTCGTCCACCTGGAGCTCGACAGGGACAGCCGTCGCGCCGGGGAACCGGAGGGCGAGGCCGTCCGCCAGAACCTCCGCGAGCTGCTGTCCGGCTGGGCGGACGCCTGACCGGGTGCCGGTCAGTCGCAGGTGACGCAGCCCTCGACCGCCGCCGCGCCCGGCAGCGTGCGCCGGTTGCGGGCGGCCAGGTTGCGCGCGGCGAGCTGGTCGTCGGCCGGGTAGCCGACCTCCTCCAGCGTCAGCCCGTGCGGCCGCACCACGTGCACCGCGGAGTCCCGGACCCCGGCGGCCAGCACCTTCCCGGGCCACTCCACCGGCCGGTGCCCGTCGCCGACGAACAGCAGCGCGCCGATCAGCGAGCGCACCATGTTGTGGCAGAAGGCGTCCGCCCGCACCGTCGCGGTGACGATCCCGTCGTCCCCGCGCACCAGGCTGAGCTCCTGGAGGGTGCGGATGGTGGTCGCCCCCTCCCGCTTCTTGCAGTAGGCGGCGAAGTCGTGCTCGCCCAGCAGCGCCTTGGCGGCCTCGTTCATCGCGGCCACGTCCAGCGGCCAGTCGTGCCAGAGCACGTGGCCCCGCAGCAGCGGGTCGACGCCGCCGGGGGCGTCGGTGACCCGGTAGGCGTAGCGGCGCCAGATCGCCGAGAACCGCGCGTCGAAGCCGGCGGGCGCCTCGACGGCCGACCAGATCCGCACGTCCCGCGAGAGCCGGCCGGCGAGCCGCTTGAGCAGCTTCTCCCGGTGCTCGGCCCACAGCTCCCGGGGCAGGTCCACGTGGGCCACCTGGCCGCGGGCGTGCACCCCGGCGTCGGTGCGGCCGGCCACCGTCAGCTCGTACGTGGTGTCGCGCGACCGGGTCACCGTGCGCAGCGCGTCCTCGATCTCGCCCTGCACGGTCCGCTTCCCGCCGGCCTGCTTGGCCCAGCCGTGGAAGTCCGTGCCGTCGTACGACAGGTCCAGCCGCACCCGGACGAAACCGGGCTGTACTTCGTCGCTCACCCTTCGATCCTCTCAGGTACCGGCATGCGAAAGCGGGCCCGCCCCGGAAGGGCGGGCCCGCTCTCAGGAGGCGTCAGCCCCGGAACTCCTCAGGCGCGGGCCTCAGGCGTCCTTGGACTCCTCGGCCGGGGCCTCGGTGGTCTCGGCGGCCTCGTTCGTCCCGGTCTGCTCGGCGTCCTTCTCGGAGGACTCCTTGACCGCACGCTTCGTGGCGGCCTCGGCCTCACCGGTGGCCTGCTGGGCCACGGTCAGGGCCTCGACCAGCTCGATGACGGCCATGGGCGCGTTGTCGCCACGGCGGTTACCGATCTTGGTGATGCGCGTGTAACCACCGGGGCGGTTCTCGTAGCGCGGGCCGATCTCGGTGAAGAGCGTGTGGACGATGCTCTTGTCCGTGATCACCGAGAGCACCTGGCGGCGGTTGTGAAGGTCGCCCTTCTTCGCCTTGGTGATCAGACGCTCGGCGTACGGGCGCAGACGGCGCGCCTTCGTCTCCGTGGTGGTGATGCGGCCGTGCTCGAAGAGGCTCTTCGCGAGGTTCGCGAGGAGCAGCTTCTCGTGCGCGGCGCTGCCGCCCAGACGGGCACCCTTGGCGGGCTTCGGCATTTCTTCTCCTAGGTGTCTGCTCCGGCCGTATCAGGTACCGGAGTCAGTATCCGAGCGGGCGGTCGCCCGTCGAAGACCCGCGCCCCCGAGGGGACGCGGGAAGTACGGCTGTCGTGACCGGACTCAGTACTGCTCGGTCTCGACGAACCCGGCGTCCGAGTCGTCGTCGGCGCCGAAGGCGTCGGCGGCGGCGGTCGGGTCGAATCCGGGCGGGCTGTCCTTGAGGGCCAGGCCCATGCCGGCCAGCTTCGCCTTGACCTCGTCGATGGACTTCGCACCGAAGTTGCGGATGTCCAGCAGGTCGGCCTCGGAGCGGGCGACGAGCTCACCCACGGAGTGGATGCCCTCGCGCTTGAGGCAGTTGTACGACCGGACGGTGAGCTCGAGCTCCTCGATCGGCAGCGCCAGGTCGGCGGCCAGGGCGGCGTCCGTCGGGGACGGGCCCATGTCGATGCCCTCGGCGTCGACGTTGAGCTCGCGGGCCAGACCGAACAGCTCGACCAGGGTCTTGCCGGCCGACGCCATGGCGTCGCGCGGGCGCATGGCCTGCTTGGTCTCGACGTCGACGATCAGCTTGTCGAAGTCGGTGCGCTGCTCGACTCGGGTCGCCTCGACCTTGTAGGTGACCTTGAGGACCGGCGAGTAGATCGAGTCGACCGGGATGCGGCCGATCTCCTGGCCGGCCTGCTTGTTCTGGACGGCGGAGACGTAGCCGCGACCGCGCTCGACGGTCAGCTCCATCTCCAGCTTGCCCTTGCCGTTCAGCGAGGCCAGAACCAGGTCGGGGTTGTGCACCTCGACACCGGCCGGGGGCGCGATGTCGGCGGCGGTGACCAGACCCGGGCCCTGCTTGCGCAGGTACATCACGACCGGCTCGTCGTGCTCCGAGGAGACGACCAGCTGCTTGATGTTGAGGATCAGGTCGGTGACGTCCTCCTTGACGCCCGGCACGGTGGTGAACTCGTGCAGCACGCCGTCGACGCGGATGGACGTGACCGCCGCACCCGGGATCGAGGACAGGAGGGTACGGCGCAGGGAGTTGCCGAGGGTGTAACCGAAGCCCGGCTCCAGCGGCTCGATCACGAACCGGGAGCGGAATTCGTCGACGACCTCTTCGGTCAACGAGGGACGCTGAGCGATCAGCATTCTTGGATCAGATCCTTCTTTCGTGGACGCCCGCTATTTGACGCCCGACGGAACCGCACCCGGCAGGAGGTGCGGGTAATGCAAGGGTACGGGCGGCACGTCCCCTTTCGGAGGCGTACCGCCCGGTCCCTCAAGCCCTCACGGGCGCCGGATCAGACGCGACGGCGCTTGGGGGGACGGCAGCCGTTGTGCGGCGTGGGGGTGACGTCCTGGATCGAACCCACCTCGAGGCCGGTGGCCTGGAGGGAGCGGATCGCGGTCTCGCGGCCGGAGCCGGGACCCTTGACGAAGACGTCGACCTTGCGCATGCCGTGCTCCTGCGCGCGGCGCGCGGCCGACTCGGCGGCCATCTGCGCGGCGAACGGGGTGGACTTGCGCGAGCCCTTGAAGCCGACGTGGCCGGCGGAGGCCCAGGAGATCACGTTGCCGGACGGGTCCGTGATCGAGACGATCGTGTTGTTGAACGTGCTCTTGATGTGCGCGTGGCCGTGAGCGACGTTCTTCTTTTCCTTGCGGCGCACCTTCTTGGCAGCGCCCTGACGTCCCTTGGGGGGCATGTCTTATCTCCTACGGGAGGTGGTCGGTCCTACAGCGAAGACCGTGGACAGTCGTCCGCTGCGGACTACTTCTTGCCCGGCTTCTTCTTGCCGGCGATGGCGCGACGCGGGCCCTTGCGGGTGCGGGCGTTCGTGCTGGTGCGCTGACCGCGGACCGGCAGGCCACGACGGTGACGCAGACCCTGGTACGAGCCGATCTCGACCTTGCGGCGGATGTCGGCCTGAACCTCGCGACGGAGGTCACCCTCGGTCTTGATGTTCGCGTCCACGTACTCGCGGATCGCGACGAGCTGCTCCTCGGAGAGGTCGCGAACGCGGACGTTCGGGTCGATGCCCGTCGCGGCCAGCGTCTGCTGGGACAGGGTCCGGCCGATGCCGAACACGTAGGTGAGGGCGACCTCCACGCGCTTTTCGCGCGGGATGTCAACACCGGAAACGCGTGCCATTCAATGGCTCCAGTTGGTTGTCGGAGGTCTGCGGCAGGACCGCCTCCCGCCCGCCGTCCCCCGTCGATGCACGGGGTCGGTACGGGACGGGTCCCCGGCCTCCGACCGGGGGTGTCGGAACCGACAGAGCGGTTCCGGGTCCTGCGTATGACATTTTGCTCGCGTCGCGCGAAGACTCTGCGGAAGCAGAGGGGAGGTCAGTGCGTCAGCCCTGGCGCTGCTTGTGGCGCGGGTTCTCGCAGATGACCATGACCCGACCGTGACGGCGGATCACCCTGCACTTGTCGCAGATCTTCTTGACGCTCGGCTTGACCTTCATGGGATGAGGTTCTCCGGGTCAGTGCCACCACCCGCGGACCGCCCAAGCCGGACGGCGCACGGAGTGCAGGCAGATCTACTTGTACCGGTAGACGATCCGGCCACGCGTCAGGTCGTACGGAGACAGCTCCACCACGACCCGGTCGTCAGGGAGGATGCGGATGTAGTGCATGCGCATCTTGCCGCTGATGTGAGCCAGGACCTGGTGGCCGTTCTGGAGCTCGACCCTGAACATGGCGTTCGGCAGAGACTCGACGACAGTGCCCTCGATCTCGATGGCACCTTGCTTCTTGGCCACGCTTCGCCCTTCGAATCGACTACCTTGATCGACTCCGCACGAAGCGCATGCAGGCATGCGGGTGCACGGGAGCCGACGAGTCAGTCTACGTCAGGGCACCCCGAAATACGAATCGGGGAAGAATGCCCCATCCGCGTGATCCTTATGCCCGATCGGGCGGACCAAACGCATCGCGGGCCCTCCGCACACGCCGGGACACGCCGCACCCCCGCCGGGCGGGCGCGCGGCGCCGCGGGACGGGGGTGACGGGCGGGACGGGGGGTGACGGCCGGGCCGCCGGGCGGGGCGCCGCCGGGCGGTCCGGTCAGGAGGCCAGCGGGTCCGGGGCCGCGGTGATCCCGTGCTCGGCCAGCTTGGCGCGGCCCGCGTCGGGGGCGGTGAGGACCAGGGGCCCCTGCTCGGTGAGCGCCACCGAGTGCTCCCAGTGCGAGGACCAGGTGCCGTCCGTGGTGATCACGGTCCAGTCGTCGGCGAGCACCTTCGTCTTCGGCGTGCCCAGCGACACCATCGGCTCGATGGCCAGGCAGAAGCCGGTGACCAGCTTCGGGCCCTTGCCGCGGCGCCGCTCGACGTAGTTCAGCAGGTGCGGGTCCATGTGCATCTCGGTGCCGATGCCGTGGCCGCCGTAGTCCTCGACGATGCCGTACTTGCCGCCGCCCGGCTTCGGCTGGCGGCGGATGTACGTCTCGATCGCGCGGGAGACGTCGACCAGCCGGTTGCCCTGCTTCATGGCCGCGATGCCCGCCCACATCGACTCCTCGGTCACCCGGGAGAGCTCGTGCAGCTCGGGGAGGTGGCCGGAGCCCACGAAGCAGGTGTAGGCGGCGTCGGCGTGCCAGCCGTCGATGATCGCGCCGGCGTCGACGGAGATGACGTCGCCGTCCTTGAGGACCACCTCGTCGGAGGGGATGCCGTGGACGACCACCTCGTTGACCGAGGTGCAGATCGTCGCGGGGAAGCCGCCGTACCCCAGGAAGTTCGACTTGGCGCCGTGCTCGGCCAGCACCTTGCGGGCCACCTCGTCCAGGTCCCGCGTCGTGGAACCGGGGACCGCTGCCTCCCGGGTGGCCGCGTGCACGGCGGCGACGACAAGCCCCGCCTCGCGCATCTTGGCGATCTGCTCCGGGGTCTTGATCTGCACCATGAGCGCTACGGGCCTTTCTCCGCCGGGACCGACGTTTTCCGTCCTGTACGTACACCACCAACGATACGTGTTCCCTGCACCGGCCGTGACAGCCCGGTCCCGGGCGCGTACGGAGCGCACCGGAGGGCCGACGACACCCCGGGCCCGTCCGCCGGGCCCCGTACGACGCAGGACCGCGGCTCCCCCGGAGGGGAGCCGCGGTCCTGTGCAGCCGTGTGCGGGTGTGCGGGCTACTCGCCGGCCTTCAGCGCGGACATCGCCCGCGCCGTGACCTCGTCCACCTTGCCGAGCGCCTCGATCGTCACGACCAGGTCCTGCGCCCGGTAGTAGTCGATGATCGGCTCGGTCTGGGTGTGGTAGACCTCCAGGCGCTTGCGCACCGTGTCCTCGGTGTCGTCGTCCCGCTGGTACAGCTCACCGCCGCAGACGTCGCAGACGCCGTCGGCCTTCGGCGGGTTGTAGGTGGCGTGGAAGACGTGCGCCGAGTCCTTGCGGCAGATGCGCCGGCCGGCGATCCGCTTCACGATCTCGTCCTCGGGAACCTCGAGGTCCAGCACCGCGTCCAGCTTCATGCCGCTCTCGGAGAGCATCCCGTCCAGCGCCTCGGCCTGCGAGACGTTGCGCGGGAAGCCGTCGAGGAGGAAGCCGTGCGCGGCGTCCGCCTGCTCCATGCGGTCCTTGGCCATCGCGATGGTGACCTCGTCCGGTACCAGGTCGCCCTTGTCCATGTACGACTTCGCCAGCTTGCCCAGCTCCGTCTGCTGGCCGATGTTGGCCCGGAACAGGTCGCCCGTGGAGATGTGCGGGATGGAGAGGTTCCCGGCCAGGAACGCGGCCTGCGTTCCCTTACCGGCACCAGGCGGCCCGACGAGGACGATTCGCATCAGCGGAGGAACCCTTCGTAATTGCGCTGCTGGAGCTGGCTCTCGATCTGCTTCACCGTCTCGAGGCCCACACCCACGATGATCAGGATGCTGGTGCCGCCGAAGGGGAAGTTCTGGTTTGCCCCGAAACCAACCAACGCCATCGTCGGCACGAGAGCGATCAGACCCAAGTACAGCGAACCCGGCCAGGTGATCCGGTTGAGCACGTAGCTCAGGTACTCAGCGGTCGGTCGGCCAGCCCGGATGCCCGGGATGAACCCACCATACTTCTTCATGTTGTCGGCCACTTCTTCGGGGTTGAAGGTGATGGCCACGTAGAAGAAGGCGAAGAAGACGATCAGCAGGAAGTACAGGGAGATGTAAATCGGGTCATTACCCGTCACCAGGTGTGCCTGGATCCAGCTCTTCCAGCCGGAGTTGCCGCTGGAGAACTGCGCCACCAGCGCCGGGATGTAGAGCAGCGACGAGGCGAAGATGACCGGGATCACACCCGCCTGGTTGACCTTGAGCGGAATGTACGTCGAGGTGCCGCCGTAGGAACGACGGCCGATCATGCGCTTCGCGTACTGGACGGGAATGCGGCGCTGCGCCTGCTCGACGAAGACCACCAGGCCGACCATGACGAAGCCCACCAGCAGCACGGTGCCGAACTCGATCCAGCCGTCGGCCAGGGTGCCCGACTCCTTGATCGCCCACAGCGCGGCCGGGAAGGTCGCGGCGATCGAGATGAACATCAGGATCGACATGCCGTTGCCGATGCCGCGGTCGGTGACCAGCTCGCCCAGCCACATGACGACGGCGGTGCCGGCGGTCATGGTGAGGACCATGATGACGGTGGTGAAGATCGAGCGGTCCGGGACGATCTGGCCGGCCACGGAGCAGCCGCTGAACAGCGCGCCGCTGCGGGCCGTCGCGACCAGGCCGGTGCCCTGCAGCACGGCCAGCGCGATCGTCAGGTAGCGGGTGTACTGCGTGATCTTCGCCGTACCGGACTGGCCCTCCTTCTTGAGGGCCTCGAGCCGCGGGATCACGACGGTCAGCAGCTGCAGAATGATGCTCGCCGTGATGTACGGCATGATGCCGAGCGCGAAGATCGTGATCTGCAGCAGCGCACCACCGCTGAACATGTTGACCAGACCGAAGAGCCCGGCGGACTTGCCTGCCGCCTGCTCCACGCAGATCTGGACGTTCTGATAGTTCACGCCAGGGATCGGCACGTGCGTACCGACGCGGTAGACGACGATGATGCCGAGCGTGAAGAGCAGCTTCTTGCGCAGGTCGGGCGTCTTGAACGCCCGGGCGAACGCGGTGAGCACGGTGCCTCCTGCGACCCCCGCGCAACTGCGTCAAGGGTGACGGTCTTGAGGATCGACAAATACCAAACGATGTAACGGGCCGCCGCCGCTTCGAGTGCCCGGTGCGCCGTACGGGTGCACTGGTCGAAGGGTGGCAGTGGAGGTCACCTTACCGGCGACACCAACCCCTTAGGAACGACCAACCGGGGATACCCCATTTGTGGGGCACCCCCGGTCGGGAACGCTCGGGTCACATGGACATCAGCCGGACATCTTTACGACGTCGGCCCGTCCGGAACTCGTCAGACGAGCTCGGTGACCGTACCGCCGGCGGCGGTGATCTTCTCCTTGGCGGAGCCGGAGACGGCGTCGACCGTCACCTGCAGCGCCACGGAGATCTCGCCCTGGCCCAGGACCTTGACGAGCTGGTTCTTGCGGACGGCACCCTTGTCGACCAGGTCGGCAACGGTGACCTCCCCACCCTCGGGGTAGAGGGCGGCGAGCTTGTCCAGGTTCACGACCTGGAACTCGGTCTTGAAGGGGTTCTTGAAGCCCTTCAGCTTCGGGAGACGCATGTGGAGGGGCATCTGGCCACCCTCGAAGCGCTCCGGAACCTGGTAACGGGCCTTCGTGCCCTTGGTACCACGACCGGCCGTCTTACCCTTCGACGCCTCACCACGACCCACACGGGTCTTGGCGGTCTTGGCGCCCGGGGCGGGACGGAGGTTGTGGATCTTGAGCGGGTTCTGCTCCGCCATGATCAGTCGACCTCCTCGACCGTCACGAGGTGGCGGACGGTGTGCACCATGCCGCGGAACTCGGGGCGGTCCTCCTTGACGACCTGCGTGTTGATGCCCTTGAGGCCAAGGGAACGCAGGGTGTCGCGGTGGTTCTGCTTGCTGCCGATGTACGACTTAACCTGGGTGATCTTGAGCTGTGCCATTACGCAGCACCAGCCCCGGCACGCGCACGCAGGAGAGCCGCGGGAGCGACGTCCTCGAGGGGCAGACCACGGCGGGCCGCGATCTCCTCGGGGCGCTGCAGGCCCTTGAGGGCCTCCACGGTCGCGTGCACGATGTTGATCGCGTTGGACGAGCCGAGCGACTTCGACAGCACGTCGTGGATACCGGCGCACTCGAGCACGGCGCGCACCGGACCACCGGCGATAACACCGGTACCCGGGGACGCGGGCTTGAGCAGCACGACGCCGGCAGCCTTCTCACCCGTGATCGGGTGCGGGATGGTGCCCTGGATGCGGGGGACCTTGAAGAAGTGCTTCTTGGCCTCCTCAACGCCCTTGGCGATGGCGGCCGGCACCTCCTTGGCCTTGCCGTAACCGACACCCACGGTGCCGTCACCGTCGCCCACCACGACCAGCGCGGTGAAGCTGAAGCGACGACCACCCTTCACAACCTTGGCGACACGGTTGATCGCGACAACGCGCTCAACGTAAGCGGTCTTCTCGGCGGCAGCTGCGCCGCCGTCACGGCCCTTCCGGTCCCGCCGCTCGCCGCCACCGGCACCGCTACCGCGGCGCTGGGGTCCAGCCATTGGAATTACCTCTCTCTGTTTCCGCTAGCTTCGCTACGGAACCGGCTCAGAACTTGAGACCGGCTTCGCGGGCGGCGTCCGCCAGGGCGGCGATGCGCCCCGCGTACCTGTTGCCACCACGGTCGAACACGACGGCCTCGACGCCCGCGGCCTTGGCGCGCTCGGCGACCAGGGCGCCGACCTGACCGGCCTGCGCGGACTTGTCGCCCTCGCCACCGCGGATCGAAGCGTCCAGGGTGGACGCCGACGCCAGGGTGTGACCCTTGATGTCGTCGATCACCTGGGCCACGATGTGGCGGTTCGAGCGGGTCACGACGAGACGGGGACGCTCGGCGTCACCGGAGATGTTCTTGCGGATCCGGATGTGCCGACGCTTGATGGCGGCGCGCTTGTAGGCGTCGCCCTTCAGGATCTTCTGCCCGTATGCCATGGGTTACTTACCCGCCTTTCCGACCTTGCGGCGGATGACTTCGCCCTCGTACTTGACGCCCTTGGCCTTGTACGGGTCGGGCTTGCGCAGCTTGCGGATGTTCGCCGCGACCTCGCCGACCTTCTGCTTGTCGATGCCCTCGACCTGGAAGCGGGTGGGGGTCTCCACCTTGAAGGTGATGCCCTCGGGCGCCTCGACGGTGATCGGGTGCGAGTAGCCGAGCGCGAACTCGAGGTTCGAGCCCTTGGCCGCCACGCGGTAACCGACACCGCTGATCTCGAGCTTCTTCACGTAACCCTGGGTCACGCCGGTGATCATGTTCGCCACCAGCGTGCGGGACAGGCCGTGCAGGGCCTTGTTCTGACGCTCGTCGTTGGGGCGGGTCACCTGGAGGGTGCCGTCCTCGCCCGTGACGATCTCGATCGGCGCCACGACGGTGTGGGTCAGAGTGCCCTTGGGGCCCTTGACCGTGACCGTACGGCCGTCGATGGTGACGTCCACGCCGGCGGGAACCGCGATGGGGAGCTTGCCGATACGCGACATAGCTGTATCTCGTTCCCTTCCGTTACCAGACGTAGGCGAGGACTTCCCCACCCACGCCCTTCTTGCCGGCCTGCTTGTCGGTCAGGAGACCGTGCGACGTGGAGATGATCGCCACGCCGAGGCCGCCGAGGACCTTGGGCAGGTTGGTGGACTTCGCGTACACCCGGAGACCGGGCTTGGAGATCCGCTTGATGCCCGCGATGGAGCGCTCGCGGTTCGGGCCGAACTTCAGCTCGAGGACGAGGTTCTTGCCGACCTCGGCGTCCTCGACCTTCCAGCCGGTGATGAAGCCCTCCTGCTGGAGGATCTCCGCGATGTGCGACTTGATCTTGGAGTGCGGCATCGACACCGTGTCGTGGTATGCCGAGTTCGCGTTACGCAGACGCGTGAGCATGTCTGCGATCGGATCAGTCATGGTCATGAATTGGCCTTAGGCCTCTCTCGCCGGGGTTTCCTGGTGCGCCATCCCTCTCCCCGATCCGAGACGGGACGGGTGCGGCGCGGTGGACCTACGGCGTAGTAAGCGTCATTGAGCGGGACCGTGCCCCGCGGACGGCCGGGCACGGCAAGCGCCCAACCACACCAGCCTAAGCCATGTGTGGCGGGTCGCCTGCCGGACCGGCCTGCTTACCGAGAGCCCGGGATCCCCAAATGGGGATTTACCAGGAGCTCTTGGTCACGCCCGGCAGCTCGCCACGGTGAGCCATCTCACGGAGGCACACGCGGCAGAGGCCGAACTTGCGGTACACGGAGTGCGGACGGCCGCAGCGCTGGCAGCGGGTGTACGCGCGCACACCGAACTTGGGCTTGCGAGCAGCCTTCGCGATGAGAGCCTTCTTCGCCATCTCGCTCACGCCTCCTTGAACGGGAAGCCGAGGTGACGGAGGAGCGCACGGCCCTCAGCGTCGTTGGCAGCCGTGGTCACCACGGTGATGTCCATGCCTCGGGTGCGGTCGATCTTGTCCTGGTCGATCTCGTGGAACATGACCTGCTCCGTGAGACCGAAGGTGTAGTTGCCACGGCCGTCGAACTGCTTGGGGGACAGACCACGGAAGTCGCGGATGCGCGGGAGCGCGAGCGACAGGGTGCGGTCCAGGAACTCCCACATGCGGTCGCCACGGAGCGTGACGTGGGCACCGATCGGCTGACCCTCACGCAGCTTGAACTGCGCGATGGACTTGCGGGCCTTGGTGACGGCCGGCTTCTGACCGGTGATCGTGGTGAGGTCGCGAATGGCGCCGTCGATCAGCTTGGAGTCGCGGGCGGCGTCGCCCACACCCATGTTGACCACGATCTTCACGAGGCCGGGAACCTGCATGACGTTCTCGTACTTGAACTCGTCACGCAGCTTGCCCGCGATCTCCTCGCGGTACTTCGTCTTCAGACGCGGAGTGGTGGTAGCCATCAGATGTCCTCACCCGTCCGCTTGGCAACGCGGATCTTGTTGCCGTTCTCGTCGAAGCGGTAACCGACGCGGGTCACGACCTTCTGGCCGTCCTTCTCCACGACGAGCTGAACGTTGCTCACGTGGACCGGCGCCTCGACGGTCACGATGCCGCCGGCCTGGTTCGGGCCGGCCTTCGTGTGCTTCTTGACCCGGTTGACACCCTCGACCAGGACACGGTTCTCGCGGGGGAAGGCCGCGACGACCTTGCCCTGCTTGCCCTTGTCCTTGCCGGTGATGACCTGGACCAGGTCGCCCTTCTTGATCTTCATGCTCACAGCACCTCCGGCGCGAGGGAGATGATCTTCATGAACTTCTTCTCGCGCAGCTCACGGCCCACCGGGCCGAAGATACGGGTGCCACGAGGGTCGCCGTCGTTCTTCAGAATGACGGCGGCGTTCTCGTCGAAGCGGATGTACGAGCCGTCCTGGCGGCGGCGCTCCTTGACGGTGCGAACGATGACGGCCTTGACGACGTCACCCTTCTTCACGTTGCCACCGGGGATCGCGTCCTTGACGGTGGCGACGATGACGTCACCGATGCCCGCGTAGCGGCGACCGGAGCCACCGAGCACACGGATGCAAAGGATTTCCTTCGCACCAGTGTTGTCGGCGACACGCAGTCGCGACTCCTGCTGGATCACGTCTATCTCCTGATCGTCTGCCGGTTCCCTCCGGAGCAGAGCCGGAGAGCCTGGCGGAACTCACCCGCGGGAGATCCCCGCGGGAGTTTACTTGGCCTGAAGAGGCGAGGAACCGGGCCGGGGGGCGGGGTGGCCCCCCGGCCGGTCAGCTGGGGCAGGGCCCCGGCTTGTTACTTCGCCTTCTCGAGGATCTCGATGACGCGCCAGTGCTTGGTGGCGGACAGCTTCCGGGTCTCCATCAGGAGGACGCGGTCGCCGATGCCGGCAGCGTTCTGCTCGTCATGCGCCTTGAGCTTGTTCGTACGGCGGATGACCTTGCCGTACAGCGCGTGCTTCACGTGGTCCTCGACGGCGACGACGACGGTCTTGTCCATCTTGTCGCTGACGACCAGGCCCTCACGGGTCTTGCGTGCGTTGCGCTCGGTCTTCTGCTCAGTCACGTTGTTCTCGCTCATGCGTTCTCCACCGACTCGATGCCGAGCTCACGCTCACGCATGAGGGTGTAGACCCGGGCGATGTCCTTGCGGACCGCCTTCAGACGGCCGTGGTTCTCGAGCTGTCCGGTCGCCGCCTGGAAGCGGAGGTTGAACAGTTCTTCCTTGGCCTCGCGGAGCTTCGCGAGAAGCTCCTCGTTGCCCAGCTCGCGCAGCTCGGACGCCTTGGTACCGGCCGACATCACGCTTCACCTGCCTCGCGCTTGACGATCCGGCACTTCATCGGCAGCTTGTGGGCCGCACGAGTCAGCGCCTCACGGGCGATCTTCTCGTTGGGGTAAGACAGCTCGAACATGACCCGACCCGGGTGCACGTTCGCGACCCACCACTCCGGCGAACCCTTACCGGAACCCATGCGGGTCTCGGCGGGCTTCTTGGTGAGGGGGCGGTCCGGGTAGATGTTGATCCAGACCTTGCCGCCACGCTTGATGTGGCGGGTCATCGCGATACGAGCGGCCTCGATCTGGCGGTTGGTGACGTACGCCGGCGTCATGGCCTGAATGCCGTACTCGCCGAACGCAACAGTCGTACCGCCCTTGGCCATACCGCGGCGCTTGGGGTGGTGCTGCTTGCGGTGCTTGACCCTACGCGGGATCAGCATGGGTCAGCTCTCCTTTCCGGCAGAGCTCGGCTCGGCAGCGGCGCCCGCGGGAGCCTCGGCCGTGCGGGCCTCGGCGGCAGCAGCCGACTGCTGGGGCTTGCGGCCGCGACCGCCACGCTCGCCACCGCGGCCACCACGGCCGGCCGGGCGGTCGTTGCCACCACGGGCCGGGCGGTTGCCGGCGCGGGCGGCGGCGTTCTCGGCGCGGACCTCGGCGATGTTCTTGACGTCGCCCTTGTAGATCCAGACCTTCACACCGATGCGGCCGAAGGTCGTCTTGGCCTCGAAGAAGCCGTAGTCGACGTTGGCGCGGAGCGTGTGCAGGGGCACGCGGCCCTCGCGGTAGAACTCCGAGCGCGACATCTCGGCACCGCCGAGACGGCCACCACACTGGATCTTGATGCCCTTGGCCCCGGCCTTCATCGCCGACTGCATGCTCTTACGCATGGCGCGACGGAAGGAGACGCGGGAGGAGAGCTGCTCGGCGACGGCCTGGGCCACGAGCTGAGCGTCGGTCTCGGGGTTCTTGACCTCGAGGATGTTCAGCTGGACCTGCTTGCCGGTGAGCTTCTCGAGGTCGCCGCGGATGCGGTCGGCCTCGGCGCCACGGCGGCCGATGACGATGCCCGGACGAGCGGTGTGGATGTCCACACGCACGCGGTCACGGGTTCGCTCGATCTCGACCTTGGAGATGCCGGCGCGCTCCATGCCGGACGTCATCATCCGACGGATGGCGACGTCTTCCTTGACGTAGTCCTTGTACAGCTTGTCGGCGTACCAACGCGACTTGAAGTCGGTCGTGACACCGAGCCGGAACCCATGCGGGTTAACCTTCTGGCCCATTACCGGGTTCCTTCCTTGCTGCTGACGACCACGGTGATGTGGCTGGTCCGCTTGCGGATCCGGTAGGCGCGGCCCTGGGCGCGCGGACGGAACCGCTTCAGAGTCGGGCCCTCGTCGACGTACGCCTCGGAGACGTACAGGCTCGACGAATCGGTGTGGTCGTAGTTGTGCGCGGCGTTGGCGATGGCGCTGTCCAGCACCTTGCCGACCGGCACGCTCGCGGCCTGCGGGGCGAAACGCAGGACCGCCTGAGCCTCCGTGGCGTCCATGCCACGGATAAGGTCCACCACTCGGCGGGCCTTCATGGGCGTGACGCGGATGTACCGCGCCTGGGCCCTGGCTTCCATGGTTGTCCCTTCAGTGTCTGTCATGGTCTTTCACAGCCCCGCTTAGCGGCGCTTCGACTTCCGGTCGTCCTTGACGTGACCCCGGAAGGTGCGCGTCGGCGAGAACTCGCCGAGCTTGTGGCCGACCATGGACTCGGTGACAAACACCGGGATGTGGGTCTTGCCGTTGTGCACCGCGATCGTGTGGCCGAGCATGGCCGGGACGATCATCGAGCGACGGGACCAGGTCTTGATGACGTTCTTGGTGCCGGCTTCGTTCTGGACATCCACCTTCTTCATGAGGTGGTCGTCGACGAAGGGCCCCTTCTTGAGACTACGCGGCATCTAAACCCGCTCCTAGCGCTTCTTGTTCGTCTTGCGGCGGCGGACGATGTACTTGTTCGACGCCTTCTTGGGCGAACGAGTACGACCTTCCTTCTTGCCCCACGGGGAGACGGGGTGACGGCCACCGGAGGTACGGCCTTCACCACCACCGTGCGGGTGGTCGACCGGGTTCATGACGACACCACGGACGGTCGGGCGAACGCCCAGCCACCGCTTGCGGCCGGCCTTGCCCCAGTTGATGTTGCTCTGCTCGGCGTTGCCGACCTCGCCGATGGTGGCGCGGCAGCGCACGTCGACCAGGCGGATCTCACCGGAAGGCATGCGGAGGTGGGCCATGGTGCCCTCCTTCGCGAGCAGCTGCACCGAGGCGCCGGCGGAGCGGGCGAACTTGGCGCCGCCGCCCGGACGGAGCTCGATCGCGTGGATCGTGGTACCGACCGGGATGTTGCGGATCGCCAGGTTGTTGCCCGGCTTGATGTCGGCCCCGGGACCGTTCTCGACGCGGTCGCCCTGCTGCAGGTTGCGCGGCGCGAGGATGTAGCGCTTCTCGCCGTCCGCGTAGTGCAGCAGCGCGATGCGCGCGGTGCGGTTGGGGTCGTACTCGATGTGCGCGACCTTCGCGGGCACGCCGTCCTTGTCGTGACGACGGAAGTCGATCACGCGGTAGGCGCGCTTGTGGCCACCACCCTGGTGGCGAACGGTCACACGACCGGCGTTGTTACGGCCGCCCTTGCTGTGCAGCGGGCGGACCAGCGACTTCTCCGGCGTGGACCGCGTGACCTCGACGAAGTCGGCGACGCTGGAGCCACGACGGCCCGGAGTCGTCGGCTTGTACTTGCGGATACCCATTGTCTCTCAGTCCTCGGAAGTAATCCGAAATCTGGACGATCCCGACCGCCGTCAGGCGGTCGGACCGCCGAAGATGTCGATACGGTCGCCCTCAGCGAGGGTTACGATCGCGCGCTTGGTGTCGGGACGCTTGCCGAACCCGGTGCGGGTCCGCTTGCGCTTGCCCTGGCGGTTGATCGTGTTGACCCCGGTGACCTTGACCGAGAAGACCGACTGCACGGCCTGCTTGATCTGGGTCTTGTTGGCCCGCGTGTCGACGAGGAACGTGTACTTGTTCTCGTCGATGAGCGCGTAGCTCTTCTCCGACACGACCGGCTTCAGCAGCACGTCACGGGGGTCCGTGTACGCCTTGCTGGCCGGGGTGACGACGGTGTTCTTGCCCTCGGCGGCGTGGCGGCGCGCCTTGGCGACGCGCGTGGCCTTGGCGGCCTTCGCAGCCTTCGAGGCGATGCTCGGGTGACGCGTAGCCATCAGGCCTCGCTCCCTTCGGTGACGGCCTGGCCGCCGGACACGAAGGACTCGAAAGCGGCCTTGGTGAAGACCACGTCGTCCGAGACGAGAACGTCGTACGTGTTCAGCTGGCCCGGCTCCAGGATGTGGACCTGGGGCAGGTTGCGGGCGGACAGCCACGCGGCCTCGTCGGCGCGGTCGACGACCAGGAGCAGGTTCTTGCGCTCCGAGATTTTGCCGAACAGCGACTTCGCGGCCTTCGTGGAGGCGGCACCCTCGACCACGCCGGAGACGACGTGGATGCGGTTGTGACGCGCCCGGTCGGTGAGGGCGCCACGCAGGGCGGCGGCCTTCATCTTCTTGGGGGTCCGCTGCGAGTAGTCACGCGGCACGGGACCGTGCACGACGCCACCACCGGCGAACTGGGGCGCGCGGGTCGAACCCTGACGGGCGCGACCGGTGCCCTTCTGGCGGTACGGCTTGCGGCCACCACCACGGACCTCGGCGCGGGTCTTGGTCTTGTGCGTGCCCTGACGGGCAGCGGCCAGCTGCGCGACGACGACCTGGTGGATCAGCGGGATGCTGACCTTGGCGTCGAAGATCTCCGCGGGGAGCTCGACGGTACCGGCCTTGTCGCCCACCGGCGAAAGGATGTCAACAGTGCTCATTACCTCAGGCCCCCTTGGCCGCGGTGCGGACCAGGACGAGGCCGCCGTTCGGACCGGGAACCGCGCCCTTGATGAGCAGCAGACCCTTCTCCGCGTCAACGGCGTGGACGGTCAGGTTCTGGGTGGTCACGCGCTCGTTGCCCATACGGCCAGCCATGCGCATGCCCTTGAAGACGCGGCCCGGGGTGGCGCAGCCACCGATCGAACCGGGCTTGCGGTGCACGCGGTGGGCACCGTGCGAGGCCTTGCCGCCACGGAAGTTGTGACGCTTCATGACACCGGCGAAGCCCTTGCCCTTGCTCTTGCCGGTCACGTCGACCTTGATGCCGGCCTCGAACACCTCGGCGGTGATCTCCTGGCCGAGGGTGTACTCGGAAGCGTCCGAGGTACGGATCTCGACGAGGTGGCGGCGGGGAGTGACGTCGGCCTTGGCGAAGTGGCCCTTGAGGGGCTTGTTCACCTTGCGCGGGTCGATCTCGCCGAAGGCGATCTGGACCGACTCGTAACCGTCGGCGTCGTTCGTGCGGACCTGGGTGACGACGTTGGGGCCGGCCTTGACGACGGTGACCGGGACGACGCGGTTGTTCGCGTCCCACACCTGCGTCATGCCGAGCTTCTCGCCCAGGATGCCCTTGATCTGCTTAGCCATTCTCAGATCACCGGCCTTCAGAGCTTGATCTCGATGTCGACACCGGCCGGGAGGTCGAGTCGCATCAGGGAGTCAACGGTCTTCGGAGTCGGGTCGAGAATGTCGATCAGGCGCTTGTGCGTGCGCATCTCGAAGTGCTCGCGCGAGTCCTTGTACTTGTGCGGCGACTTGATGACGCAGTACACGTTCTTCTCAGTGGGCAGCGGCACCGGGCCCGCGACCGACGCACCAGTGCGAGTCACCGTCTCGACGATCTTCTTCGCAGAGGAGTCGATGACCTCGTGGTCGTAGGCCTTGAGCCGGATGCGGATCTTCTGTCCCGCCATGGCTACTCAGTAGTCCTGTCTCTAGTAACGCTCTGGAACCCAGTGGGTTTGCTGGACCCTCTTCGCCGACCCACGCGGTCGGGCGTGTCGCGCTCCCGTCGATACGAAGTCCCGAACGGATCGGAATTCCCTACCAGAAGGTGATGGGAGTGCGGCTCGCTGCCGCGGAACCGGGAGCGGAAGGCCCACCGGGTGCCTGGCCGGAGCTGCGCCGACACTTCCCGGAAGATTCCCGTACTTCCAGCCCACGCGGGACTGACGAGTACTGTGGGACTCGCTTCCGGTCCTCCCGGCGGGAGGCGTGCGACATCAACACTCGACCGAGCAACTTGGCTAGTGTGCCATACGGCAGACGAGCCTGGCCAATCGGGCGGAAGAGAGTACCCGGCACGACGAGCACGTCAAACCCAAGGGTGCCGTGTCGCGCACGGTCCGTTCGAAAGCGCAGGTCAGCGGGGTTTCGCGGGACACGGTCGGCCCATCCGCGGCCCCGTCGCCACGGCTGCCCGCTCCCCCGTCGCCGGACCTGCGGGGCCGCGGGCGCGGCGACCCCCGCCGAATGTGGCGCGGATCATGCCCGATCGGGTGAAGCGCGGGGTGGACGCCCGGCCGGGACGGGACGGCCGCGGGGCAACCCGGCTCACCCGGGGCACCCCGGATGCGTGGCCGGCCCGGCGCCGTGGGCGCGGTGCAGGGTGGCGAGGGCGTCGACCAGGGCCGCCGCGGCCTGCGGGTCCAGCGGGGCGAGGAAGGAACGCTCCACGCGTTCACGTGCCTGTTCGGCCTCGGCCAGGCACCGTTCGCCCTCCGGCGTGAGGGTGATGACGTTGCGCCGCCGGTCCTGGTCGCTGCGGCGCCGCTCCACGTACCCGTTGCGCTCCAGCGAGTCGATCGCGCCGACCATGCTGGTGCGGTCCAGGCAGATCCACTCCGCGAGCTCCATCTGCGAAGGCTGCTCCCCCGACGCGTGGATGACCGCGAGGACCGCCAGCTCACGCGGGTGGAGGCGGAACGGCGCCAGCGCCTCCCCCAGCTCGGCGGACAGGCGGCCCTGGGCCTGCTTCAGCAGGTAGCCGATGCGGTGCGACAGAAGAGGCGCGTCCTTCATGGGAATGAGCGTATCCTTCACTGATGTTCAGCACTACTGATGATCTGCTGAGCTGATGAAATCCCTCGAAGGAGCCACGTCCTCGCCATGAGCGAACCCTCATTCCCCGCGTCCACGGGAACGACACGGACCGCGTCGCCCGCCGCCCCCGGCGGCGCCGACGGCGCGCCCGACCCCCGCCGCTGGTGGGGCCTGGTGGTCATCGCCCTGGCCCAGCTGATGGTGGTGCTCGACGCGACCATCGTGAACATCGCGATGCCCTCGGCGCAGAAGGCGCTGGAGATATCCGACGGCGACCGCCAGTGGATGATCACCGCCTACACCCTCGCCTTCGGCGGTCTGCTGCTGCTCGGCGGCCGGGTCGCCGACCTGGTCGGCCGCAAGCGCACCTTCGTGATCGGCCTGATCGGCTTCGCGGTGGCCTCCGCGATCGGCGGGGCGGCCCAGACGTCCGGGATGCTGTTCGCGGCCCGTGCCCTGCAGGGCGCGTTCGGCGCGCTGCTCGCCCCCAGCGCGCTCTCCCTGATGACCACCACCTTCACCGACCCGCGGGAGCGCGGCAAGGCGTTCGGCATCTACGGCGCGCTGGCCGGCGCGGGCGGCGCGATCGGCCTGCTGCTCGGCGGCATCCTCACCGAGTACCTGGACTGGCGCTGGTGCCTGTACGTCAACATCCCGATCGCCGTGGTCGCGGTGATCGGCGCGCTGGTCCTGCTGCACGACCGGCCCGGCCACCGCGAGGCGCGGCTGGACGTGCCCGGCGTGCTGCTCGGCTGCGGCGGTCTGGTCGCCGTGGTGTACGGGTTCTCGGAGGCCGAGGCGCGGGGCTGGAGCGACTCCATGGTGCTGACGCTGCTGATCGGCGGCGCGCTGCTGCTCGTCTGCTTCGGACTCTGGCAGTCCCGGGCCGCCACCCCGCTGCTGCCGCTGCGGGTGCTCGCCGACCGCAACCGCGCGGGCAGCTTCCTCACCATGGGCCTGGCCACCATCGGCATGTTCGGCGTGTTCCTCTTCATGACGTACTACCTGCAGGGCATCCTCGGGTACTCCCCCGTCAGGACCGGTCTGGCGTTCCTGCCGATGTCCGCGGCGATCATGATCGGCTCGACGCAGATCTCGGCGCGCCTGCTGCCGAGCACCCCGCCGCGGATGCTGATGGTCCCCGGCATGGTCCTCGGCGCGGCCGGCCTGAGCTGGCTGACCTTCCTGGAGGTCGACTCCGCGTACGCGACGCACGTCCTGCCGGGCATGCTGCTGCTGGGCCTCGGCATGGGTCTGACCTTCATGCCGGTCTTCTCCACCGCGACGGCGGGCGTCCGGCCGCAGGACGCCGGCGTCACCTCGGCCACGGTCAACACCGCGCAGCAGGTGGGCGGTTCGCTCGGCACGGCCCTGCTCAACACGCTCGCCACCTCGGCCACCGGCACCTACCTGGGCGAGCACCGGCCCGGTCCGGGCGGCAAGGCGCGACTGGCTCAGGAGGCCATGGTGCACGGGTTCACCCACGCGCTGTGGTGGGGCGTCGGGGCGATGCTGCTCGCCGCCGTCGTGGCCGGTCTGCTGGTCACCACCGGCCCGGCAGCCCGCGGCCGCGGACCCCAGGCGCCGGCCGCCGCCCACTGAGCGGGGCGCGACACCGGGACGCGGGTCGCGGGAGGGCGGCGGGCGAGGTGCCCGCCGCCCTCCCGCGTCCAGGTTTGCTCCGCCTCGATCCGCCCACCCGGCCAGGGTGACCAGCGGAAGGAGAGTGACCGCATGACCACGCTCAAGGTCAAGGAGATGCTCGACGCCTACCCCTCGGCGCTCGGCGGCGTGGACCGGGAGGCACTCACCGCCTGCGTCGAGGCGTGCGTGTCCTGCGACCAGGTGTGCACGGCGTGCGCGGACGCGTGTCTCTCCGAGGACATGGTCGACGAGCTCGCCACCTGCGTCCGCTCCGACCTGGACTGCGCCGACGTCTGCGGCGCCACGGCCCGGGTCCTGTCCCGGCACACCGGCTCGGACGCCGAGGTCACCCGGACCATGCTCACCGCGTGCGCCGCGGCCTGCCGGGCCTGCGGCGAGGAGTGCGCCCAGCACACCCAGCACGACCACTGCCAACTCTGCGCCGAGGCCTGCCGCTCCTGCGAGGACGCCTGCGAGGCGCTGCTCGCGGCCCTCGGCTGACGCCCCGCCGCCGCGCCCCGCCGGCCCGGGCGGCCCGGTCTGCCCGGGCGGCCCGGTGGGGGCTGCGCGCCGGTTCGACGGAGCCGCACCCGGCACGCGGAGCACCCCCGCCGGAGGTGGAGGGCTCCGGCGGGGGCGGGAGGGACGGGGCCACGGCGGCGACCGTCGCGGTGGGAGAGCCTCGGCGGACGGCTCAGGCGACCCGCTGCCACAGGGCGGGCACGTTCGGCGGCTCCCAGCCGCCCTGCGCCTGGTGCTGCTGCAGGCACCGGTAGGTCACGCCGCCGTAGGTCACGGTCGCGCCCGGCTGGTAGACGGTGCCCGCCGCCCAGGTGGTGGAGCCCTGGTCGGGCGGGGTGGTCGGCGGGGTGGTGGGCGGCGTGGTCGGGCCGGCGGTCTTCAGCGTCAGCCCGTACGCGGAGAGGATCGGGTTGACCGGGTAGTAGTAGGTGGTCCCGCCGGACGAGCAGTTGCCGCTTCCGCCGGAGGTGACGCCCTGCGCCTGGCTGCCGGAGATGAACGAGCCGCCGGAGTCGCCCGGTTCGGCGCACACCGAGGTACGCGTCACGCCCGAGACGGTGCCCTCCTGGTAGGTGACGCTGGTGTTGTGCTGCTGCACGGTGCCGCAGCGCCAGCCGGTGGTGGACCCGGAGCGGCAGATCGACGCGCCCACGGCCGCCTGCGTGGAGCCCGCCACCTGGGAACTGGAGCTCGCCACGGTCGCGGTCGCCGTCCAGTTGGCGTTGACCGCCACCCAGGCCATGTCCCGGCCGGGGAAGGTGGAGCCCTGGAAGGTCCCCTGGGCGACCTGGTTGTAGCCGGAGGTGGACTGGCCGGCCGTGCCGCAGTGACCGGCGGTGACGAAGCCCTGGGTGGCGGACCGGGTCACCGGGAAGCCGATCGAACATCGACCGCCGCCGCCCATGTAGTAGGCGTCGCCGCCGCGCAGGTCGTAGTAGGTGCGGGGGCGTTCCGCGGTCCGGACCACCGCGACGGCCGCCGGGTCCACGCCCGCCGCCTCGACCAGCTTCGCGGCCGCGGCCGGGTCGACGGCCTCGACGACGACCTTGTTGCGCTTCGGGTCGACGTAGCGGACCGGGGCGTCCAGGGCCGCGGCGGACGTCCGGGCGGCCCGGTCGAGACGGGTCCTGGCCGCCTCCAGCTCTCCCAGCGAGCGGTCCACGACGACGGCCCTGGCGCCGGCCCGCTCGATGACCTCGACGTCGGAGCGGTCGGTGGTGGCGACCGTGAGCGTGCCGGATTCCGCGCCGGCCACCCAGGAGCCGGCGTGGTCCGCGCCGAGCTCCAGGCGCAGCCGGCCGAGCGTCGCGCCCGCCTCGGCCTCGTTGGCCAGGCGCCGCCGCGTCTGCTCGGCGGTCAGGCCGAGGTCGCGCCGGAGCGCCTCGAGAAGTCCGGCCGGGGCCCGGTCGGCCTGGAGGGTCTCGGCGGCCGAGGGAGCGTGCGGCACGGACGGGACGGTCGGCCGGGCGGCCGCGGTGCCGACCAGGCCGGACAGCACCAGCGTGCCGGCGGCGAGCAGGGCCGCGGTGCCGGCGGCCGGGGAGAGCTTGGGCATGGAGGTCTCCTACGGGTGGGAGGTGGGGCAGGAGCCGTGCGGGGAGTGCGGGACTGCCGAGACCGTACGGCCGCGGCCCGTGCCCGCGTCAGCCTCCGCCCGACCCCCTCCCGCGGAGCTATGGATCGCCCCCTGCCCCGCCACCTGCGCCGCGCCCCCGTCCATGCGCCGCGCCACCGGCGCCACGCCACCACCCGGCCCCTACGCCGCGCCCCGCCGCCCGCTTCCGAGCGACCTGGGCCTCACGCGCCGCCTAGGCGTCACGCGCCCCCCGCGCCACCCGCGCCGCGCCCCCGGCCGCGCCCCGCACCCCCTGCCCACGCCGCACCACCGGCGCCACGCCACTACCCCGCCCCGCCCCCGGCCGCACGTGCCCTGGCGTCGGCGTGGGCGGCGCGTGCCTGCGCGACGACCAGGTCGACGGCGGCTGCCGGCTGCGCGGAGCCCTGCCACGCCAGCAGGTGCCGCCAGGTCAGCGGCGCCCCCGCGAGCGGCCGGGTCACGATTCCCGGGGCCGGCGGGAAGGTCGCCCGCGCCAGCCCCAGCGCCCGACCGACCTGCACCAGGTGCACGACGGAGGAGGTGTCCGTCTCGAACAGGCTCCGCGGGGTGAACCCGGCACGGGTGCAGGCCGCGGAGAAGCAGTCCGCGAAGCAGCCGTCCCCCGGAACGGCCCCCCAGTCCTCCCCCGCGAGCTCGGCCAGGTCGATCTCCGGACGCCCCACCAGCGGATGGCCGGCCGGCAGCATCACGTGCACGGCGTCCACGGCGATCTCCCGCCAGGACACCTGCGGCGCCGCGGGCGGATGCGCGGACCCGCAGACCCCGACGAGCGCGAAGTCGATCCGCCCCTCGGAGACCAGCGCGGCCAGCTCCCGTTCCGACCAGGTGGTGGTGGTCGTCACCGGTACGCCGGGCGCCGCGTCGGACAGCCGGGCGAGCAGGCCGCCCAGCAGCGGCCCGTGCGTCCCGCCCAGCCGGAACCGCCGCGGGCCGGACCGCGAGCGGGCGAACAGCGCGGCCTCCTGCTGGAGCTCGGTCACCGCCGGGAGCACCACCCGGGTCCGCGCCAGCACCAGTTCCCCCAGCGGCGTCGCCCGCACCCCGAACCGCCCGCGCTCGAACAGTGCCCCGCCCAGCGTCCGCTCGATCCGCTTCAGCTGCGCGCTCAGCGTCGGCTGGGACAGCCCAAGCGCCGTCGCCGCACGGGTCAGGCTGCCCGCGTCGGCGATCTCCCTGATCACTCTCAGATGCCGCAACTCCAGCTCCATGCAGGGAGCTTGGTCCCTGTGCGGGGCAGGTGCAAGGGCCGTGGCGACACAGCAGGGCGCCCCCGCCGGAGGGATGGAGGAACTCCGGCGGGGGCGTGTCACCGGCGGGCGGCGCGGGGTGAAGAGTTGCCCGCCGGAGCCGGTTCACCTGTCACGGGGACAGGTAGGACGTGGGCCTCGCGGGCCCGTGGGTGGGTCAGTCGTTGCGGCCCCCGGCCAGCTCCTCGCGCACCGCCCAGTAGGACGGCTTCACGGCGTAGTTCTCGTCGTAGATGTTGGCCGAGCCCTCGCCCTCGAAGACGCCGGGGACCCAGGAGTACTGGTCGGCGAAGCCCCAGATGGTGAACGAGGTGCACTTCTTCTGGTCGAGGCAGGCGTCCAGCATGCGGCCGAAGTACTCGGCCTGCCGGGCGAGCTTGGTCTCGTCCATCGGCATCACGCCGCGCACGTCGACCTCGGTGAAGGAGGACTCCACACCGATGTCGGCGAAGCGCTGCAGGTTGGCCGGGATGTCGCCCGGGAACCCGTAGAAGGTGCTCAGGTGACCCTGGATGCCGAAGCCGTCCACCTTGACGCCCTGGGCCCGCAGCTCCTTGATCAGGTTGTAGTAGGCGGTGGACTTCGCGTTGACGCCCTCGACGTTGTAGTCGTTGACGTACAGCTTCGCGTGCGGGTCGGCCTGCCGGGCCCAGCGGAAGGCGTCGGCGATGTAGGACGGGCCGAGCTGCTGGTACCAGAGCGACTGGCGGTAGCTGCCGTCCTCCTCGAAGACCTCGTTGACGACGTCCCACTGGTAGAGCTTGCCCTTGTAGTGCTTGGCCACCGTGGTGATGTGCTCACGCAGGATCTGGCGCAGCTCGTCCTTGGAGATCGAGCCGTCGGCCACGCCCGACGTCAGCCAGCCCGGGAGCTGGTTGTGCCACAGGAGGGTGTGACCGCGGACCGCCTGGCCGTTGGAACGGGCGAACTTCACCAGGGCGTCGCCCTGGGTGAAGTCGTAGACCCCGCGCTCCGGCTGGAGGGTCTCCCACTTCATCACGTTCTCGGCGGTCACCGAGTTGAACTCGCGGGCCGTGATCTTGCGGTACGTGGAGTCCTCGGCGAGGGCGTCCATGTTGACCGCGGTGCCCAGGAGCAGGTGGTCGCGCGCGGCCAGGGCCTTGAGCGGAGCACCCTTGGGGTGGTGGTACGCGCCCGCCGGAGCGGCCTGCGCGGAGGTGACGGCGCCGGTGAACAGCAGCGCCCCGCTCGCCATGACGGCTGCGGCAGCACGGAGGTGCTTCATTGCGGTCCTCTCGATGGTGCTTGATGTCGGTGGAGCGTTGCGGCACCCGTGCCGGACGGCGGTGGTGCCGAGGACGGCGGCCCCCGGCGGGGGCAGTGCTGCCCGCCGGCAGCACTGCCCCCGCCGGCGGTGACGCCGGGGTCGCCGGGCCGCTCGACGCGGCCGGGCGGCGGTGTGGGGGGTGTGGGGGCAGAGGCGCCGGACCTCCCCAGGTCGGCGCCCCTGGTCTCAGCGGACCCGGTGGCTCTCCACCGGGCCGAGGTAGGTCTCCGGGAGCCCGCCGGTGTCGACGATCAGCCGCTGCAGGACGACGGTCGGGTCGACCATCCAGAACCGCAGCTTGTGCACGCCGGCCTTGGCGACGGTGTGCACCGAGGACGTCCGGTTGACGTTGTCGGAGGTGTGGCGCGCCCACCGCTTGTTGAGGCCGCCGTCGTCCGGGCCGGTCGCCGCGATGAAGTCGACGGTCTGCGGGGCCTGGTCGTCGAAGGAGACCGCGTACCGCAGTCCCGGCCGGCCGAGGGTGGGGTTGCGCGGCGAGACGTACGCCCAGACGGTGACCTCGCCCGGGGTCAGCAGGGTGACGTCGTACTCCAGGTAGGGGGCCCCGTTGCCAGGGGTCTGCGCGGGAGCGGTGACCGGCACCGGGGACATCCCGGCCTCGGTGCGGCCGATCCGGTCGATCCGCAGCCAGCCGGCGTCCTTCGTCCCGACCGCGCGGGAGTAGTGGTGGGCGTCGATGGCGACGTAGCCGCCGGCCTCGACGAAGCCCTTCACGCCACGCGCGGAGACGCGGTCGGCGACCGCCCTCACGGTCACCGTGCGGCCCGCGCCCTCCACGGTCAGCTCCGCCTCGCCGCGGCCGGCCGGCGCGCGGTTCCAGTCCACCCGCACCTCCAGCCGGACCTGCGTGCCGACCGTGCCGCGGGTGCGCTCCACCCGCAGCCAGGGCGCCGAGGAGGTCACCCGGTAGTCGAAGGCGCGCGAGCCCCGGTTGAAGATCTCGACGTACACCTCGTCGCCGGTCCGGAACGGGCTGAACTCCGGCAGCCGCGGCGTGCCTTCGGCGTTCGGCCACCAGTCCTCGGAGCCGCTGACCGCGACGCCCATCTCCGCGGTGTCCGGCAGCTCGATGCGCCGGACCTTGGGGAAGATCTCGTCCTTGATGGCCACGTTGTCCAGCTCGGGCTGCTGCCAGCCGGCGTTCGGGCCGTACCGCTCGACGTCGCCGTAGCCGATGTGCGGCTGCAGCATGAAGTCCTTCCACTTGCCGCCGGCGATCTCCTTGTTGAAGACGTCCTGCAGGCGGAAGTCCTCCTCGAGCGCCGCCTCGGCCCTGTCCGCGAGCTCGTTGGTGAGGGCGCGGCCCTGGCGGGCGTAGAGGATGTTGGTGAACTCGGCCTCACGCAGGTAGTACACGTTGGCCGTGGCCGCCACGTTGTAGCCGACCAGTTCGAACCATGCCTCCCGCACGGAGGCCGGCAGCCGGCGGGCGACGCGGGCGGCGTCCTTGTCGAGCTCCCGCCACGCCTGGGTGACGCGCTCCAGCTCGCCCCAGTGGAACGGCGTCTGCTGGTCGTCGTACACGACCGCGTTGTCGTCCTTGGTGATGTCCTTCGTGGGGTCAAGCGTGATCCGGCGGTTGAGCAGCTCGGGCTTGCGCAGCTGCTGCAGGTGGGCGTACCGGGAGATGATCCCGGCGACCGCCTCCGCGTGCTCCTCGCCGAAGTGCAGCGCCGCGTAACGGCGCTCCCACTCGCCGATGTCGTCCAGCTCCCAGCGCCCGGGGTCCCAGGCGTAGTCCATGAAGAACTGGGTGGGGACCTCGTTGCCCTTGAGGTCGCCGACGTTGGTCATCCACAGTCCGTGGTTGCCGTAGGAGACCGCCTGGTGCAGCTGGTCCCACATGTTCGGCAGCGACGTGGTGTCCACCCACTTGTAGTTGCGGCCGGCACCGACGTAGTCGAAGTGGTAGTAGATGCCGTACCCGCCGGAGCGGGCGGGCTCGTCGGGGTCCGGGTGCATCCGCAGGTTGCCCCAGTTGTCGTCGCAGAGCACGACCGTGACGTCCTCGGGCGCCCGCAGACCCCGGTTCCAGTACCGCTGGACCTCCTTGTACAGGGTCCACACCTGCGGCACCGCGGTCTCGGAGCCGAACACCTCGGCGATGATCTTCCGCTGGGTGGCGATGATGTCGTGCATCAGGTCGATGCCGTCGCCGTCCGGGAGGCTCACGTCGCCGTTGCCGCGCATGCCGAGGGTGACCACGCCCTCGATGCCCTCGCGGCGCATCCGCTCGACGCCCTCGCGCCAGTAGGCCTCGATGGCGGCGCGGTTGCGGCGGAAGGACCACTCGCCGGTGCCGCCGTACGGGTCGGAGCCCGGGGTGGTGATGTTGCCCGCGGAGTCACGGACGGCGGCCTTGGCGTGGCGGTTCCACTCCTCGATGCCGCGCATCATCGGCGCCTCGTGCGAGGTGCCCATGACCACGCCGTAGGCGGTGGCGCGGGCGTGGTTCTCCGGGTCGTCCTCGGCGAACGCCCGGCCCCACACGGCCGGCCAGAGGTAGTTGCCCTTCAGGCGGAGGAGGACCTCGAAGACCTTCTCCCAGAACTTGGCGTTGAACCCGCCGTCGAAGCCCGGAGCCTTGCCCGGTCCGAAGAACTGCGGGGCCCAGGTGCCGAGGTTGGGGTTCTCGTCGTTGATGAAGACGCCGCGGTACTTCACCTTGGGCGTGCCCTGGGTCCAGGAGCCCGCCTTCACGAAGATCTCGCGGTGCCGCACCGGCGTGGCGTCGTCCCACCAGTACCAGGGCGAGACGCCGATGCCGAAGCTGACGTCGTAGGCGCCGAAGATGGCGCCGCGCTGGTCGCTGCCCACGATCACCAGGGCGCGGTCGACGCCGGGCATCGGCCGCTCGACCACGGTCTGCTGGGAGGTCTCCCACTTCCCCCGAATGCGGGAGACGTCCAGCTTCCCGGACGCGACGAGCTTGTCCACCAGCGCGCTGCGGCCGAGCGTTCCGACGACGACGACCTCCCGGGCCGAGCCCGCTCGCGCCGCCGGCTTCACACCGGTGACGCGCTCGACGTCGGCGCGCAGGTCCTCGGCGACCCGGACCACGCCCGCGAAGTCGTCCTCGTCCACCAGCACCGGGGCGGCGTGCCCCTTGCGCACCAGCGGGAAGGCACCGGCCTCGGGCCGGAACGTGATGTACGCGCCGGAGTCGGTGCGGCGCGGCCCCCCTCCGGCCGCGCCGCGCTCCGCGTCACCCTGGGCGGCGTACGCCGTCCCTTCGCCGACCAGAGGAAGAGCCACCAGGCCCGCAGCCGCCCCTGTTTCCAGAACCGACCGACGGCTGACGTTTCCGCGCATGGCTCACCCACTTCTCGGCTGAATTTGGTAACCGGCCTGACAAATGTTGGGGCAGGGACGGGAGCACGACAACGGGTCGGGAGCAACGAAAACTTTCGATACGCGAACACGACCGGGAAGATCCGGAAATCGCAGGCGGAAACGGCCGCACGGACGCCCTTCCGCCAGGGCACGGAGGGCGGCGGTTTTCGAAATCGGCCACGAGGTGGCGCGAAAGTCGCGGGATTCCTTCCGCAACGTGGCGCAACGCCTGCGGAGGTGCGGCAAACCTGCCGTGACCTGGGACGATCACGCGCGCAAGGCGGCCGAGGACACCCGAGGGCGGTCGCGGGAGCGCGCGGGACGGGAAGCCGGGAACTTGGCGAAAACGATGCCCTCGCGGCGCCGGCCGGAGCGAGGACGGCAGCGGGGCGGACGGCCCACGGGAACGCCCCCAGGGCCTGCGGAGGGGCCTGAGGAGGGCCGCGGAAGGGCTGCGGAAGGGCTGCGGAAGGGCAGGCGGGTGACACACCCCGGAAAACGCCGGAGGGCCCGCACGACGTGATGTCGTGCGGGCCCTCCTTGAGCCACAAGAGCTCAGGTCATCGAGTGACCGTCAGGCAAGGAACTTACTTGACGATCTTGGTGACCTGGCCGGCGCCCACGGTACGACCACCCTCACGGATGGCGAACTTCAGGCCCTCCTCCATGGCGACGGGCTGGATGAGCTCCACCTTCATCTCGGTGTTGTCACCCGGCATGACCATCTCGGTGCCCTCGGGGAGGGTCACGACGCCGGTCACGTCCGTCGTACGGAAGTAGAACTGCGGGCGGTAGTTGTTGAAGAACGGGGTGTGGCGACCACCCTCGTCCTTGCCGAGGATGTAGGCCTGGGCCTCGAACTCGGTGTGCGGGGTGACCGAACCCGGCTTGATGATGACCTGGCCGCGCTCGACGTCCTCGCGCTTGATGCCACGGAGGAGCAGACCGACGTTCTCACCGGCCTGGCCCTCGTCGAGCAGCTTGCGGAACATCTCGATACCGGTGACCGTGGTGGTGGTCTTCTCGGTCTTGATGCCGATGATGTCGACGGTCTCGTTGACCTTCAGGACACCACGCTCGATACGGCCGGTGACGACCGTACCGCGACCGGTGATCGTGAAGACGTCCTCGATGGGCATGAGGAACGGCTTGTCGACGTCGCGCTCCGGCTGCGGGATGGCGGTGTCGACGGCGTTCATGAGGTCGAGGACCGACTGGGCCCACTTCTCGTCGCCCTCGAGCGCCTTCAGCGCGGAGACCTGAACGACCGGGACGTCGTCGCCCGGGAACTCGTACTCGGTGAGGAGCTCACGGACCTCGAGCTCGACGAGCTCCAGGATCTCCTCGTCGTCCACCATGTCGGCCTTGTTCAGGGCGACCACGATGTACGGCACGCCGACCTGGCGGGCCAGGAGCACGTGCTCCTTGGTCTGCGGCATCGGACCGTCGGTCGCGGCGACCACGAGGATCGCGCCGTCCATCTGGGCGGCACCGGTGATCATGTTCTTGATGTAGTCCGCGTGACCGGGGCAGTCGACGTGGGCGTAGTGACGCTCCTCCGTCTGGTACTCGACGTGCGCGATCGAGATGGTGATACCGCGCTGACGCTCCTCAGGAGCCTTGTCGATGTTGTCGAACGCGGTGGCCTCGTTCAGGTCCGGGTACGCGTCGTGCAGCACCTTGGTAATGGCGGCCGTGAGGGTCGTCTTACCGTGGTCGATGTGACCGATGGTGCCGATGTTGACGTGCGGCTTAGTCCGCTCGAACTTCGCCTTCGCCACTGGGGTCCTCCTGGGAGTGGTTCTGAACGCCTTGCTTCATCGGCGCCAGGTGATCTTTGCTGGAATGCCCGGCCCCTCGGGGCACCCCGGCACGTTCCTCTCGGTTCGCGCCGGAATGCCCCTGGAGGCACGGAGTCAAGCCTAAGGCGTGGAACTCGGTGGAGTTACTCGCCCTTGGCCTTCGCGATGATCTCCTCGGCGACGTTCCGCGGAACCTCGGCGTAGGAGTCGAACTGCATCGAGTAGCTCGCGCGACCCGACGTCTTGCTGCGGAGGTCGCCGACGTAGCCGAACATCTCCGAAAGCGGGACCAGGCCCTTCACGACGCGGGCGCCGGCACGCTCCTCCATGGCCTGGATCTGGCCACGGCGGGAGTTGATGTCGCCGATGACCTCGCCCATGTAGTCCTCGGGCGTGGTGACCTCGACGGCCATCATCGGCTCGAGCAGCACGGGGCTGGCCTTGCGCGCGGCCTCCTTGAAGGCCTGCGAGCCGGCGATCTTGAAGGCGAGCTCGGAGGAGTCGACCTCGTGGTAGCCACCGTCGATCAGCGTGACGCGCACGCCGGTCATCTCGTAGCCGGCCAGGATGCCGAACTGCATGGCCTCCTGCGCACCGGCGTCCACCGAAGGGATGTACTCCTTCGGGATACGGCCACCGGTGACCTTGTTCACGAACTCGTACGACGCCTCGCCGCCCTCGATGGGCTCGATCGCGATCTGCACCTTGGCGAACTGACCGGTACCACCGGTCTGCTTCTTGTGGGTGTAGTCCACGCGCTCGACGGCCTTGCGGATCGTCTCGCGGTACGCGACCTGCGGCTTGCCGACGTTGGCCTCGACCTTGAACTCACGGCGCATGCGGTCGACCAGCACCTCGAGGTGCAGCTCGCCCATGCCACCGATGATGGTCTGGCCGGTCTCCTCGTCCGAGTGGACCTGGAAGGAGGGGTCCTCCTCCGCGAGACGCTGGATGGCGACACCCAGCTTCTCCTGGTCACCCTTGGACTTGGGCTCGATGGCGACCTGGATCACCGGCGCCGGGAAGTCCATGGACTCCAGGATGACCGGGGCCTTGTCGTCCGACAGCGTCTCACCGGTCGTGGTCTGCTTGAGACCCATGACGGCGATGATGTCGCCGGCGCCCACCGACTCGATCTCCTCACGCTTGTTCGCGTGCATGCGGTAGATCTTGCCGATGCGCTCCTTCTTGCCCTTGACGGAGTTCAGCACCGAAGAGCCGGACTCCAGGCGGCCCGAGTACACCCGGACGAAGGTGAGCTTGCCGAGGTGCGGGTCGCTCATGATCTTGAAGGCGAGGGCGGCCAGCGGCTCGTCGTCCGACGGCTTCCGCTTGACGACGGTCTCGGAGTCCTTCGGGTCCGTGCCCTCGATCGCCTCGATGTCGACCGGCGACGGCAGGTAGCGCACGACGGCGTCGAGCAGGGGCTGCACGCCCTTGTTCTTGAACGCGGTGCCGCAGAACACGGGGGTGACGGTGGTGCCGCCGCCCTTGCCGGACGCGATGGTGATGCGACGGATCGCCGCGTAGAGCTGCTCCTCGGTGGGCTCGTTGCCCTCGAGGTACATCTCCATCAGCTCTTCGTCGTTCTCCGCGACGTCCTCGACCAGCTTGGCGCGGTACTCCTCGGCCTGCTCCTGCAGGTCGGCCGGGATGTCGACGATGTCGTACATCTCGCCCTTGGTGGCCTCGGGGGAGTAGACCAGGGCCTTCATGCGGACCAGGTCGACGACGCCGACGAAGTCGGCCTCGGCGCCGATCGGCAGCTGCATCACGATCGGCTGGGCGCCCAGGCGGTTGACGATCATGTCAACGCAGCGGAAGAAGTCCGCGCCGGTACGGTCCAGCTTGTTCACGAAGCAGATACGCGGAACGCCGTAACGGTCGGCCTGACGCCACACCGTCTCGGACTGGGGCTCCACGCCGGCGACGCCGTCGAACACCGTCACGGCACCGTCGAGCACGCGCAGGGAGCGCTCCACCTCGACGGTGAAGTCGACGTGCCCCGGGGTGTCGATGATGTTGATGGTGTGGTCGACGTCCTCCAGCGGCCAGTGACAGGTGGTGGCAGCAGAGGTGATCGTGATGCCACGCTCCTGCTCCTGCTCCATCCAGTCCATGGTCGCGGCGCCGTCGTGGACCTCACCGATCTTGTAGCTGACGCCGGTGTAGAACAGGATCCGCTCGGTGGTGGTCGTCTTGCCCGCGTCGATGTGGGCCATGATCCCGATGTTGCGGACCTTGGCCAGGTCAAGCGAAGTGGTAGCCATAAGGCTTCAGTCTTCTCTCGGTCTCGATGGGGTCTGCGACTACCAGCGGTAGTGCGCGAAGGCCTTGTTGGACTCGGCCATCTTGTGCGTGTCCTCGCGCTTCTTGACGGCCGCACCGAGGCCGTTCGAAGCGTCGAGAAGCTCGTTGAGCAGACGCTCGGTCATCGTCTTCTCGCGACGGGCGCGGGAGTAACCGACCAGCCAGCGCAGGGCCAGCGTGTTGGCGCGACCGGGCTTGACCTCGATCGGCACCTGGTAGGTCGCACCACCGACGCGGCGGGACTTGACCTCGAGGGTCGGCTTGATGTTCTCGAGAGCGCGCTTCAGCGTGATGACCGGGTCGTTGCCGGTCTTCTCGCGCAGGCCCTCCATGGCGCCGTAGACGATGCGCTCGGCGGTGGAGCGCTTGCCGTTCAGCAGCACCTTGTTGATCAGGGAGGTCACCAGAGGAGAACCGTAGACCGGGTCGATGATGACCGGGCGCTTCGGGGCGGGGCCCTTACGAGGCATTCTTACTTCTCCTTCTTGGCGCCGTAGCGGCTGCGGGCCTGCTTGCGGTTCTTGACACCCTGGGTGTCGAGGGAACCGCGGATGATCTTGTAACGAACACCGGGCAGGTCCTTCACACGGCCGCCGCGCACGAGCACGATGGAGTGCTCCTGCAGGTTGTGTCCCTCACCCGGAATGTAAGCAGTGACCTCGATACCGCTGGTCAGACGCACACGCGCGACCTTACGCAGGGCCGAGTTCGGCTTCTTCGGGGTGGTCGTGAACACACGCGTGCAGACGCCGCGACGCTGAGGGGAACCCTCGAGTGCGGGCGTCTTGTTCTTCTCGACCTTGTCCTGCCGGCCCTTCCGGACCAGCTGCTGGATCGTAGGCACTACTTCTCCGGTTTCTGTGTGCCGAATGGTGAAGCTAACCTGGAACATCGCCGACCCACGCGGTCGGGTGTGTCGAATCCCGCGGACCTACGCCGTCAGGCGGAGAACTGCACGGATCACGGTGGCCGATGCGGACTCCCCTTGCGGTGGAAAGGCACGCAAGGAGGCCAGGGCACACCCCAGGCACAAGGTCTGAGCGTACCTACCGCATACGCCGTGGTCAAAACAAATGCCCCGGGGCTGGCCAAGGCCCCGCCGCCGCGCCCCCGGGCGCCTCCCGGAGGGCTCCCGCCGCCGCCTCGCACACGGCCGGCGCGCGGGCCGGGGCTCACCCGCGCGGGCGGCGGCGAGAACGCACGACCGAGCACGCGCGCATCTGTTGATACGCACGGCAGAGGGAATGAGTGGCGCAGGAACACCCCGCAAGGACACGAGCGAAGGGAACCGCACCATGGCCTCACCTCTGACCGCCGACGCCCTCGTCAGAGCCCTACGGAACGAGGGCGTGAAGGTGGTCGAGCACTCCGGCTGGCGCACCAACAACCGGAACGCGAAGGGAGCCTGGGGACCGGTCAACGGCGTGATGATCCACCACACGGTGACCTCCGGCACCGACGCGACCGTCCGCCTGTGCTTCGAGGGCCGGTCGGACCTGCCCGGCCCCCTCTGCCACGGCGTGATCGCCAAGGACGGCACCGTCCACCTGGTCGGCAACGGCCGCGCCAACCACGCCGGCCTGGGCGACGACGACGTGCTGCGCGCGGTGGTCGCCGAGTCGGCGGCGCTGCCCACGCCCAACGAGAACAACACCGACGGCAACGCCCGCTTCTACGGCTTCGAATGCGTCAACCTGGGCGACGGCAAGGATCCCTGGCCCGCCGCCCAGCTCGAGGCGATAGAGGCGGCCTCGGCGGCGATCTGCCGCGCCCACGACTGGAGCGCGCGCTCGGTGATCGGCCACAAGGAGTGGACCAACACCAAGATCGACCCTCGCGGCTTCTCGATGGCCGGCATGCGCGAGCGCATCGCCACCCGCCTCGGCCAGGCCGCCCCGACCCCGCCCCCGCAGCCCGTGGTGGACCTGTCGCGGCTCGTGACGGCCGCACGGACCGACCCCGGCGCCTCAGGCACGCCCGTCACCTACGCGGGCGTGAAGACGGTGGAGCGGGCCCTGGTGGCCGAGGGGCTGCTCGCCGCGGCGTACGCGGACGGCCACTACGGCACGCAGACCCTGACCGCCTATGCCGCCTGGCAGCGGCGCTGCGGCTACTCGGGCGCCGACGCGGACGGCATCCCGGGCATGACCACGCTGAGCCGGCTGGGCGCGAAGCACGGCTTCACCGTCCAGGCCTGACGCGCGCCCTGTCCTTCGCACCGGAGTAGCGCACGGCCCGCCCGTGTCGCGGCCACCCCCCACCGCCGCACAGCACTCCCACCACCACGCAGCACCTCCTCCACCGCCGCGCAGCACCTTTACCCGCGCAGCACCCGCGCCGCCACGCGGCACTCCCACCACCGCGCGACACCCCGCCGCCACGCGGTACTCCCACCCGCGCGGCACCTTCGTCGCCGCGCTGCACTCCCGCCCGCGCGGCGCCCTCGCCGCCACGCCGCGGCCCGCTGCGGCCCACTGCGGCCCGCTTCGGTCAGTTCACCGCCGCGGTCAGCGCCACCAGCCAGTAGACGCTCCAGCCGGCGATCCATATCCAGCCCAGCACCAGGCCGGCTATCGCACAACCGTCGCCCTGCTGGCCCGAGGCACGGATCTCGGAGCGCGCCTGGTGGCCCAGCGCCACCGCCGG
Source organism: Streptomyces fragilis (assembly GCF_003112515.1). Taxonomy (GTDB): domain Bacteria; phylum Actinomycetota; class Actinomycetes; order Streptomycetales; family Streptomycetaceae; genus Streptomyces; species Streptomyces fragilis. The sequence goes on from NZ_BEVZ01000004.1 coordinate 1,005,376, forward strand.
AATGCTGGTGAGCCCCGCGGTCATCACCGTCAGGATGCCGAGCACCATCGCCGCTGTGGCCTTGCCGTTGGTCGTGCCCGGGTAGGGCGCCGGCCGGAACACCGGAGCGGCGCCGTAGGAGCCCCGCACGGCCGGCGGCCCGTAGAAGGGCACCGCGGGCGGGGCGGAGACGGGCCCCTGCGGCAGATCGGCGACCAGACCGGACAGCTCCGCCTGGGTGCGGGCCGCGTAGGCCCGGGTCACCCGCTGCTCGAACTCTGTCTTGCCGAGCCGCCCCTCGGCGTAACCGGCACGGAGTACGTCGACCGCGCGCTCGCGGTCGGCCGTCGACGCCAGCATCGGGCTGCCTCCCCCGTACGGGGACCAGGGCTGCATGGGCATATCGGCACCACCCCTCTCCTCTGCCCGTAAAACGCCCGCCGCCCGGCCCGCGGTTCCCGCCTCGCCCCGATTCCCCCGTCCGGCCCACAAGCGCCCCGGACCCCGCACGCCGCGCCGCAGGAGCACCGTCGGGCCCGGGACGGGCCGCCGCCGAAGCGCTGACACTCCCCCGGACAGCCCGAAGGGCGGCCACCCCCACAGGGGGTGACCGCCCTCAGGTCACGCGGACCTACCGCTCAGCGCGGATCGCTCACTGGTTGTACGGACCGTAGTCGTAGTCCTCCAGCGGCACCGCCTGGCCGGAGCCGGCGCCGAACGGCGAGTAGTCCATGTCGTCGTAGCCCACCGCCGAGTACATGGCGGCCTTGGCCTCCTCGGTCGGCTCGACCCGGATGTTGCGGTAGCGGGACAGACCCGTACCGGCCGGGATGAGCTTACCGATGATGACGTTCTCCTTGAGGCCGATCAGGGAGTCGGACTTGGCGTTGATCGCCGCGTCCGTCAGGACCCTGGTCGTCTCCTGGAAGGACGCCGCCGACAGCCACGACTCGGTCGCCAGCGAGGCCTTGGTGATACCCATCAGCTGCGGACGGCCGGAGGCCGGGTGGCCGCCTTCCTGGACCACACGACGGTTCTCGGTCTCGAACTTCGAGCGCTCCACCAGCTCGCCCGGCAGCAGCTCCGCGTCGCCGGACTCGATGATCGTCACGCGGCGCAGCATCTGCCGGATGATGATCTCGATGTGCTTGTCGTGGATCGACACGCCCTGCGAGTTGTAGACCTTCTGGACCTCGCCGACCAGGTGCACCTGGACCGCACGCTGGCCGAGGATGCGCAGCACGTCGTGCGGGTTGGTGGCACCCATGGTCAGCTGCTGGCCGACCTGGACCGGGTCGCCCTCGGACACCAGGACCTTGGCGCGCTTGGAGATGGGGTAGGCCATCTCGTCGCTGCCGTCGTCCGGGGTGACGACGATCTTCTTGGTCTTCTCGGTCTCCTCGATCCGCACGCGGCCGGCGGCCTCGGAGATCGGGGCGACACCCTTCGGGGTACGGGCCTCGAAGAGCTCGACGACACGCGGCAGACCCTGGGTGATGTCGTCACCGGCCACACCACCGGTGTGGAAGGTACGCATCGTCAGCTGGGTACCGGGCTCACCGATGGACTGGGCGGCGATGATGCCGACCGCCTCACCGATGTCGACCAGCTTGCCGGTGGCCAGCGAGCGGCCGTAGCACATGGCGCAGGTGCCGACGGCGGACTCACAGGTCAGGACCGAGCGGGTCTTGACCTCCTCCACGCCGGCGCGGACCAGCTGCTCGATGAGGACGTCACCGAGGTCGACGCCCGCCGGGGCGAGCACCTTGCCGTCGACGACGATGTCCTCGGCGAGGCAGCGTGCGTAGACCGAGGTCTCCACGTTGCCGACCTTGGCGAACACGCCCGCCTCGTCGCGCTCGGCGATCTTCAGCTTGAGGCCGCGCTCGGTGCCGCAGTCCTCCTCGCGGATGATCACGTCCTGCGAGACGTCGACCAGACGACGGGTGAGGTAACCCGAGTCGGCGGTACGCAGAGCGGTGTCCGCCAGACCCTTACGGGCGCCGTGGGTGGAGATGAAGTACTCCAGCACGGACAGGCCCTCACGGAACGAGGCCTTGATGGGACGCGGGATCGTCTCGTTCTTGGCGTTGGACACCAGGCCACGCATACCGGCGATCTGACGCATCTGCATCATGTTGCCTCGGGCGCCCGAGTTCACCATCATCGAGACCGGGTTGACCTTCGGGAAGTTCTCGTTCATCGCCTCGGCGACCTTGTTGGTCGCCTCGGTCCAGATCCCGATGAGCTCGTTGGTGCGCTCTTCCTTGGTGATCAGACCGCGCTCGTACTGCTTCTGGACCTTCTCGTCCTTGGCCTCGTACGAAGCGACGATCTCCTTCTTCGCGTCCGGGACGACGATGTCGGAGATGGCCACGGTCACGCCGGAACGGGTCGCCCAGTAGAAACCGGCCGACTTCAGGTTGTCGAGCGTCGCCGCCACGATCACCTTGGGGTAGCGCTCGGCCAGGTCGTTGACGATCTCGGAGAGCTGCTTCTTGCCCACCTCTTCGTCGACGAAGGGGTAGTCCTCCGGCAGCAGCTCGTTGAAGAGCGCGCGGCCCAGCGTGGTGTGCAGGCGGAACGAGTCCCCCTGCTGCCACTCCGGCTCACCCTCCTCGCGGGCCGGCGGGGTCCAGCCGCGGGGCGGCATGGTGCCCACCGGGAAGCGGATGTCCACCTCGGCCTGGAGCGAGAGCTCACCGGCGTCGAAGGCCATGATCGCCTCGGCGACGGACGCGAACGAGCGGCCCTCGCCCTTCGGCCCGCGGCCCTCGGCGTCCGTGGTGAGGAAGAACAGACCGAGGACCATGTCCTGGGTCGGCATCGTCACCGGACGGCCGTCGGCGGGCTTGAGGATGTTGTTCGAGGAGAGCATCAGGATGCGCGCCTCGGCCTGCGCCTCCGCGGAGAGCGGCAGGTGGACGGCCATCTGGTCACCGTCGAAGTCCGCGTTGAACGCGGTGCAGACGAGCGGGTGGATCTGGATGGCCTTGCCCTCGACCAGCTGCGGCTCGAAGGCCTGGATGCCGAGGCGGTGCAGCGTGGGCGCACGGTTCAGCAGAACCGGGTGCTCCGCGATGACCTCTTCGAGCACGTCGTACACGACCGTGCGGCCGCGCTCGACCATGCGCTTGGCGCTCTTGATGTTCTGCGCGTGGTTCAGGTCGACCAGGCGCTTCATCACGAACGGCTTGAAGAGCTCCAGCGCCATCGCCTTCGGCAGACCGCACTGGTGCAGCTTGAGCTGCGGACCGACGACGATCACGGAACGCGCGGAGTAGTCCACGCGCTTGCCGAGCAGGTTCTGGCGGAAACGGCCCTGCTTGCCCTTGAGCATGTCGCTCAGGGACTTCAGCGGACGGTTGCCCGGACCGGTGACCGGACGGCCACGACGGCCGTTGTCGAACAGCGCGTCCACGGCCTCCTGGAGCATGCGCTTCTCGTTGTTCACGATGATCTCGGGCGCGCCGAGGTCGAGAAGCCGCTTCAGGCGGTTGTTGCGGTTGATGACGCGGCGGTACAGGTCGTTCAGGTCGGAGGTCGCGAAACGGCCACCGTCCAGCTGCACCATCGGACGCAGGTCCGGCGGGATGACCGGCACGCAGTCGAGCACCATGCCCTTGGGGCTGTTGCTGGTCTGCAGGAACGCGGAGACGACCTTGAGGCGCTTGAGCGCGCGGGTCTTCTTCTGGCCCTTGCCGGTACGGATGATCTCGCGGAGCTTCTCGGCCTCCTCCTCGAGGTCGAAGGACTCCAGCCGCTTCTGCAGCGCGGCGGCGCCCATCGAGCCGTCGAAGTACGTGCCGAAGCGGTCACGCAGCTCGCGGTAGAGCATCTCGTCGCCCTCGAGGTCCTGGACCTTGAGGTTCTTGAAGCGGTTCCACACCTCGTCGAGGCGGTCGATCTCGCGCTGGGCGCGGTCACGGAGCTGCTTCATCTCGCGCTCGGCACCGTCGCGCACCTTGCGGCGCACGTCGGCCTTCGCGCCCTCGGCCTCGAGCTCGCCGAGGTCGTTCTCGAGCTTCTTGGCGCGGGCCTCGAGGTCCGCGTCACGGCGGTTCTCGATCTGCTGGCGCTCGACGGAGACGTGGGCCTCCAGCGAGGACAGGTCGCGCTGACGACGCTCCTCGTCCACGTACGTGATCATGTACGCGGCGAAGTAGATGACCTTCTCGAGGTCCTTCGGGGCGAGGTCGAGCAGGTAGCCGAGGCGCGACGGGACGCCCTTGAAGTACCAGATGTGGGTGACGGGGGCGGCGAGCTCGATGTGGCCCATCCGCTCGCGGCGCACCTTGGCGCGGGTCACCTCGACGCCGCAGCGCTCACAGATGATGCCCTTGAAGCGGACACGCTTGTACTTGCCGCAGTAGCACTCCCAGTCCCGGGTGGGACCGAAGATCTTCTCGCAGAAGAGCCCGTCCTTTTCCGGCTTGAGCGTGCGGTAGTTGATCGTCTCGGGCTTCTTGACCTCGCCGTGGCTCCACTGACGGATGTCGTCAGCGGTCGCCAGGCCGATCCGGAGCTCGTCGAAGAAGTTGACGTCGAGCACTATGCGTCAATCCCTCTCAGGGTTGTAAGTCTGTGGTCTGAAACGGGGGTCGCGGGATCGGCGGGGGCCGGCCTCAAGGGCAGGCCCCCCACCGGACTCCCGTCAGACCTCTTCGACGCTGCTCGGCTCGCGCCGCGACAGGTCGATGCCGAGCTCCTCCGCAGCGCGGAAGACGTCCTCGTCGGTGTCACGCATCTCGATGGACATACCGTCGCTGGACAGCACCTCCACGTTGAGGCAAAGGGACTGCATCTCCTTGATGAGCACCTTGAAGGACTCGGGGATGCCGGGCTCAGGGATGTTCTCGCCCTTGACGATGGCCTCGTAGACCTTCACGCGGCCGGTCACGTCGTCGGACTTGATGGTCAGCAGCTCCTGGAGCGCGTAGGCGGCGCCGTAGGCCTCGAGGGCCCACACCTCCATCTCGCCGAAGCGCTGGCCACCGAACTGGGCCTTACCACCCAGCGGCTGCTGGGTGATCATCGAGTACGGGCCGGTCGAGCGGGCGTGCAGCTTGTCGTCGACCAGGTGGTGCAGCTTGAGGATGTACATGTACCCGACCGAGATCGGGTCCGGGAACGGCTCGCCGGAGCGGCCGTCGAACAGCCTCGCCTTGCCGGACGGCAGGACCATGCGGTTGCCGTCGCGGTTCGGGATGGTGTGCTGCAGCAGGCCGGCCAGCTCGTCCTCGCGGGCGCCGTCGAACACCGGGGTGGCGACGTTGGTGCCGGGCTCGACCGCGTCGGCGCCGATCGCCTGGAGGCGACGGGCCCACTCGTCGGCCAGGCCGGAGACGTCCCAGCCGCGGCTGGCGAGCCAGCCGAGGTGGATCTCCAGCACCTGTCCCGGGTTCATTCGGGACGGCACACCCAGCGGGTTGAGGATGATGTCGACCGGGGTGCCGTCCTCCAGGAACGGCATGTCCTCGATCGGCAGGATCTTCGAGATGACGCCCTTGTTGCCGTGACGGCCGGCGAGCTTGTCACCGTCGGTGATCTTGCGCTTCTGCGCGACGTAGACGCGGACCAGCTGGTTCACGCCCGGCGGCAGCTCGTCGCCCTCCTCGCGGTCGAAGACGCGCACGCCGATGACCTTGCCGGTCTCGCCGTGCGGCACCTTCAGCGAGGTGTCGCGGACCTCACGGGCCTTCTCACCGAAGATGGCGCGCAGCAGGCGCTCCTCCGGCGTCAGCTCGGTCTCGCCCTTGGGCGTGACCTTGCCGACCAGGATGTCGCCGGCGATGACCTCGGCGCCGATGCGGATGATGCCGCGCTCGTCGAGGTCGGCCAGGACCTCCTCGGAGACGTTCGGGATGTCCCGGGTGATCTCCTCGGGGCCGAGCTTGGTGTCACGGGCGTCGACCTCGTGCTCCTCGATGTGGATCGAGGAGAGGACGTCGTCCTGCACGAGGCGCTGCGACAGGATGATCGCGTCCTCGTAGTTGTGACCCTCCCACGGCATGAACGCCACGAGCAGGTTCTTGCCGAGGGCCATCTCGCCGTTCTCGGTGGCAGGGCCGTCGGCGAGGACCTGACCGGTGATGATCCGGTCGCCCTCGTTGACGATGACCTTCTGGTTGACCGAGGTGCCCTGGTTGGAGCGGGAGAACTTGGCCAGGCGGTACGTGATGTACGTGCCGTCGTCGTTGGCCGTGGTGATGTAGTCCGCGGAGACCTCCTGGACCACACCGTCCTTCTCGGCCTTGACCACGTCGCCGGCGTCGACGGCGGAGCGGTACTCCATGCCGGTGCCGACGAGCGGGGCCTCGCTCTTGATGAGCGGCACGGCCTGACGCATCATGTTCGCGCCCATGAGGGCACGGTTGGCGTCGTCGTGCTCGAGGAACGGGATCATGGCGGTCGCGACCGACACCATCTGGCGCGGCGAGACGTCCATGTAGTCCACGTCCTCGCCGCCGACGTAGTCGACCTCGCCGCCCTTGCGGCGGACCAGGACGCGCGCCTCGGCGAACCGCATCTCGTCGGTCAGCGGGGCGTTGGCCTGCGCGATGACGAAGCGGTCCTCCTCGTCGGCGGTCAGGTAGTCGACGTCGTCGGTGACCTGGCCGTCGACCACCTTGCGGTAGGGGGTCTCGACGAAGCCGAACGCGTTGACGCGGCCGTAGGAGGCGAGCGAGCCGATCAGACCGATGTTCGGGCCTTCAGGGGTCTCGATCGGGCACATGCGGCCGTAGTGCGACGGGTGGACGTCACGGACCTCGAAGCCGGCCCGCTCACGGGACAGACCGCCGGGGCCCAGCGCCGACAGGCGGCGCTTGTGGGTGAGACCCGACAGCGGGTTGTTCTGGTCCATGAACTGGGACAGCTGGCTGGTGCCGAAGAACTCCTTGATGGAGGCGACGACCGGCCGGATGTTGATCAGGGTCTGCGGCGTGATCGCCTCGACGTCCTGGGTGGTCATGCGCTCGCGCACGACGCGCTCCATACGGGCGAGACCCGTACGGACCTGGTTCTGGATCAGCTCGCCGACGTTGCGCAGGCGGCGGTTGCCGAAGTGGTCGATGTCGTCGGTCTCGACGACCACGGTCGAACCGTTGTCACCGACCGTCTCGGTCTCGCCGGCGTGCAGCTTCACCAGGTACTTGATCGTCGAGAGGATGTCCTCGACGGTCAGGATGCCGGCGTCGAGCGGGGCGTCGGCGCCCAGCTTCTTGTTGACCTTGTAGCGGCCGACCTTGGCGAGGTCGTAGCGCTTGGGGTTGAAGTAGAGGTTCTCGAGCAGCGTCTGCGCGGCCTCACGGGTCGGCGGCTCGCCCGGACGCAGCTTGCGGTAGATGTCCAGCAGCGCGTCGTCCTGGCCCTGGGTGTGGTCCTTCTCCAGGGTGGCGCGGATCGACTCGTACTCGCCGAACTCCTCGAGGATCTGCTCGGTGGTGTAGCCGAGGGCCTTGAGCAACACGGTGACCGACTGCTTGCGCTTGCGGTCGATGCGGACACCGACCATGTCGCGCTTGTCGATCTCCATCTCCAGCCAGGCACCCCGGGACGGGATGATCTTGGCGGAGAAGATGTCCTTGTCGGACGTCTTGTCGATCGACGAGTCGAAGTAGACACCGGGGGAACGGACCAGCTGCGAGACCACGACACGCTCGGTGCCGTTGATCACGAAGGTGCCCTTGTTCGTCATGAGCGGGAAGTCGCCCATGAAGACCGTCTGGGACTTGATCTCGCCGGTCTCGTTGTTGGTGAACTCGGCGGTGACGAAGAGCGGGGCCGCGTACGTGAAGTCGCGCTCCTTGCACTCGTCGATGGAGTTCTTCGGAGGCTCGAAACGGTGGTCGCGGAAGGTCAGCGACATCGACCCGGAGAAGTCCTCGATCGGGGAGATCTCCTCGAAGATCTCCTCCAGACCGGACTTGGTGGGGACGTCCTGACCTGACTCCAGAGCCGCCTCGACGCGAGCCTTCCACGCGTCGTTGCCGAGCAGCCAGTCGAAGCTCTCGGTTTGCAGCGCCAGAAGGTTCGGAACCTCGAGGGGCTCCTTGATCTTTGCAAAGGAGATGCGCAGCGGGGCGGTGCTGGCACCGTTGTTCGTATTCGCGGTCGAGGCAGTGCGCGAGGCGGCCAAGAGGGGGTCCTTCCGAGGGCTCGGACTCACTACGCGCGTACCGGCCCCCCGCAGAGGGGAGGAAGAGTGGACGTCGTCCCAGGTGGGACGGTCCGGCCTTCCTGGCTCGAGCGAGGGCAGACCCCTGGTGACGGGCAGGGGGCAGCTAACAGGCAGCGCAAAGGGTCAGTGTAGCCACATGGCTCACTGATGTCCAGTGCGGGTATGCCCGAACCCCACGAATGCCGCTGACCCTCGCTGTTCTCACCTTGTCTCGACACCGTCTTCGACGACGCCTCGTGCTGGAGCGATATCCCCCTGCCGTCAGCGCACGGTGATACTGCCCTCTTCGCCGCCGATCCATGCCTCGGATACGGATCGTGTCGCGGCGCGAACTGAGAATCGCGCGCCGCGTGCGGTTCGTCAAGGGCTCCCCGCCGTCCGGCTGCTCCCCGGCGGCGCGCTGCCACGGCCACCGAAAGCACTGCGTGCGGGACTCCCCCGGGCACGGCGAAGATCACCATACCCCGAGCAACGGACACCGCAAGGAGCCCGCCGGGCGGCCCGTGGAACGCCGAAGAGCGACCACCCACTTGGGTGATCGCTCTTCGGTGCTTCAGCGTTACAGCCCGCTCACGCGGAGGCTGTGACGGCCGAGCGTGGATCCCTGCGGACCCGGAAGGTCTTACTTGACCTCGACGGAGGCGCCGGCGCCCTTGAGGGACTCGGCGGCCTTCTCCGCGGCCTCCTTGTTGACCTTCTCGAGGACGGGCTTCGGGGTGCCGTCGACGAGGTCCTTGGCCTCCTTCAGGCCCAGGGAGGTCAGCTCACGCACGACCTTGATGACCTGGATCTTCTTGTCGCCGGCGCCGGTGAGGATGACGTCGAACTCGTCCTTCTCCTCGACGGCCTCGGCGGCGCCACCGGCGGCACCACCGGCGACGACGACCGGCGCGGCAGCGGCGGCGGTGACGTCGAACTTCTCCTCGAAGGCCTTCACGAACTCGGAGAGCTCGATGAGGGTCATCTCCTCGAACTGGGCAAGCAGGTCTTCCTGGCTGAGCTTCGCCATGATGGCGGTCCTTCCACTCAATCGGCAGGTGGTGCCGGATGTACTGGGTGAGGCGGGCGTACGTTGGGCCCGCTGTTGATCTCCGCCGCTTCGCTCTCGCGACCAGTTGGTCTCAGGAGCGGGCCGCGGCGATCAGAAAGCGAGCCGAATTACTCGGCACCGCCCTGCTCGTCCTGCTTGGCACGAAGCGCGTCCACGGTGCGGACGAGCTTCGACGGGAGCGCCTGGAAGAGCGAAGCAGCCTGGGACTGCTTGCCCTTGAACGCACCGGCCAGCTTGGACAGCAGAACCTCGCGGGACTCGAGGTCCGCAAGCTTCTTGATCTCGTCGGCGGACAGCGCCTTGCCGTCAAGGACACCGCCCTTGATGACGAGATTCGGGTTCTCCTTGGCGAAGTCACGGAGACCCTTCGCCGACTCCACCGGGTCACCGGTGACGAAGGCGACCGCCGTCGGACCGTTGAACAGGTCGTCGAGCGAGGAGATCCCGGCCTCGTTGGCCGCAATCTTGGTCAGCGTGTTCTTCACCACGGCGTACTGGGCGTTCTCACCGAGCGAACGGCGCAGCTGCTTGAGCTGGGCCACGGTGAGACCGCGGTACTCGGTCAGCACGGCGGCGTTGGAGCTGCGGAACGCGTCCACGAGCTCGGCAACCGCGGCAGCCTTGTCGGGCCTCGCCATAGAGCCTCGGCCTCCTTCCGGGTGATTCGGACCGCGCGGACCCGAAGGAGGACTGGGAAAAACGAAACGCCCCATGCGCAGGCGCACGGGGCTCAGCTCGACCGTCGCGGCTCACGCCGCTCCGGGAACTACTCCACGGTCACCTACGCGGGTCGTCCGCACTTCAGCGGATCCTTCGGCCACCGCACCCTCATGCGAGCGCACGGCAACGACCAGCGGTCTTTGGCTTCCTCGGAAGAGTACGCGAGGGGGCCGTCCGGGAGCAAATCCGCCCGGGACGGTCCGGACGGGACGGCTCCGGGGCCCGCCGCCCGAAGGCGGACCGGGCCCCGTGAACCGGCCGTCCGAGCGGTCAGGCTCCGGCGCCGGACATCATCTCGGCGAGGTCGAAGGTCTCGGCGGCCGGCGGGGCGGCCACCTTCACCTCGGCCCCGAAGTCCGACATGTCCATCTTGATCTTCATCTCGCCGAGGGAGGAGTCCATGACGACGTTCATCCGGGTCGGCAGGTCGTCCTCCGTCACCCAGACCTCGATCTCGTAGGACTCCACGCCGGCCTGCTCGACGGTGGCCGCCAGCTTGTCGCGCTGCTCCTCGTCGAGCTCGGCGAAGGCCTTGTTGGAGTCGATCATCTCCTTGACCGGCACCGTGCCCTTGTAGTGCTCGGCCTGCAGGCCGTTGACCTTCTCCGGGCCGAGGCTCCGGATGTTCGGCGACTCCAGCAGGATGGCCAGCGACTCGGTCGGGTCCTGGTTCATGTTCTCGTTCATGGCGCCGGACAGCCCGCCCGCCCCGGCCCCGCCCTCCTTCTCGGCGGCCTTGCCGATCTCGGCGTAGTCGATCTTCATCCAGCGCTTGCCGTCCATCTCGGCGGAGGCGGCCTCGCCCATGTCCATGTACATGACGTTGTCGACCATCACCGCGCGGATCTCCTCGGGCGCGCCCGCCTGTCCGCCGCCGAGCGCCGCGCCCGACATCGTCACGTCGAGCAGCGCCGGGTCCCAGCCCTGCACGCCGGTCATGGTGATCTCGCCCCCCTGCGCGCCGGGGACGGTCATCGTCATCTCGAGGTGGGCGGTCTTGACCTCGGAGGTCTTCCTGAACGCCGCGGTCAGCGCGGAGACCGGGTCGCCGCCGCCCTTCTCCTCGGTGGCGGCCTGCTCGGCGCCCTTGGCGGCGTCCTGCTCCTCGCAGGCGGTGGCGCCGGCGACGAGGGCGGTGGCCGCGGCCAGGGCGGCCAGCGGGCGGCGGGTGCGAAGCTTCATGGTGATCCCCCCGGGATCCGTTGTGCGGGTGTGCGAACACGACGCGGAGCGCGCCGAGTTCGACCGGCGCCGACGGCGTCCCCTCCACCCTAGGTACCCGCGCCGACACCGCATCAGCCTTTTCCCGGCACTCTTGACAACACCCACACTGCCGTCCGCCGGAAACGGTGCCGGCGGCCCGGGGAAACGCCGGTGGCCCCGCCCCCCGAGCAGGGGGGCGGGGCCACCGGAAAGGACCGTCGCGGTGAGCGTCAGGCTCAGACCGCGGCCGGGTCCTCCTCGACGAGGAGGTTCCGCGTACGGTTCGGGTCCAGCGGGATGCCGGGGCCCATCGTCGTGGAGATCGCGGCCTTCTTGATGTAGCGGCCCTTGGCGGCGGACGGCTTGAGACGCAGGATCTCCTCCAGCGCGGCGCCGTAGTTCTCCACCAGCTTGGTGTCGTCGAAGGACGTCTTGCCGATGATGAAGTGCAGGTTCGAGTGCTTGTCGACCCGGAACTCGATCTTGCCGCCCTTGATCTCGGTGACGGCCTTGGCGGTGTCCATGGTGACGGTGCCGGTCTTCGGGTTCGGCATCAGACCACGCGGACCGAGCACGCGGCCGAGGCGGCCGACCTTGCCCATGAGGTCCGGGGTGGCGACGACGGCGTCGAAGTCCAGACGACCCTTGGACACCTCGTCGATCAGCTCGTCGGAGCCGACGATGTCGGCGCCCGCGGCACGCGCGGCCTCGGCACGGTCGCCGGTCGCGAAGACCAGGACCCGGGCGGTCTTACCGGTGCCGTGCGGAAGGTTCACGGTGCCACGGACCATCTGGTCGGCCTTACGCGGGTCGACGCCCAGACGGAAGGCGACCTCGACGGTGCCGTCGAACTTGGTCGTGGAGGTCTCCTTGGCGAGACGGACGGCCTCGAGCGGGGCGTAGAACTTCTCCCGGTCGACCTTGGCGTCCGCAGCGCGGAGAGACTTGCTGCGCTTGCTCACTTCTGCTCCTGAGTACTGAGAGGAGTCGTGGTAGGGGCCGAGCAGGCCCTCCCACGTCAACTACGGGGGTGGTCAGCCTTCGACGGTGATGCCCATGGAACGGGCGGTGCCGGCGATGATCTTCGCGGCGGCGTCGATGTCGTTGGCGTTGAGGTCGGGCATCTTGGTCGTGGCGATCTCACGGACCTGCGCGTCGGTGATCTTCGCGACCTTGGTCTTGTGAGGCTCGCCGGAGCCCTTCTCCACACCCGCGGCCTTGAGGATCATCTTGGCGGCCGGCGGAGTCTTGGTCACGAAGGTGAAGGAGCGGTCCTCGTAGACCGTGATCTCCACCGGGATGACCCAGCCACGCTGCGACTCGGTCGCGGCGTTGTAGGCCTTGCAGAACTCCATGATGTTCACGCCGTGCTGGCCCAGCGCGGGGCCGACCGGCGGGGCCGGGTTGGCCGCGCCGGCATTGATCTGGAGCTTGATGAGCCCCGTGACCTTCTTCTTCTTGGGAGGCATGTGCTCTCTCTCCGGGTCTTAGTGAGAGGTTTGAGCCGACCATCCGATTCAGCCGGATGGAGGCATACCGCACCACGATAACGGGTATCCATGTGCGGCTGAAAACCGAGCAGGTCAGACGGCCACCGAAGTGTGCCGTCCGACCTGTTTCGGAAGACTTTGGATCAGTTCTTCTGGATCTGGTCGAAGGACAGCTCGACCGGGGTCTCGCGACCGAAGATCTCGACCAGGCCCTTGACCTTCTTCGAGTCGGCGTTGATCTCGTTGATCGTCGCCTGGAGGGTGGCGAAGGGGCCGTCGGTGACGGTGACCGAGTCGCCGACCTCGAAGTCCAGGACCTGGACCTCGACCTTGCGCTGCGGCGCCGGCTTGCCCTCGGCCTCGGCGGCCTCGCGGGCGGCCTTGGCCTCCGCCTCCGGGGCGAGCATCTTCACGATCTCGTCCAGCGACAGCGGGTACGGGTCGTAGGCGTTGCCCACGAAGCCGGTGACGCCGGGGGTGTTGCGGACGACGCCCCAGGACTCGTTCGTCAGATCCATGCGGACGAGCACGTAGCCGGGCAGCTTGTTCTGCTTGACCGTCTTGCGCTCGCCGTTCTTGATCTGGACGATCTCTTCCTCGGGCACCTCGGCCTGGTAGATGAACTCCTCGACGTTCAGCGAGACGGCGCGCTGCTCGAGGTTGGCCTTCACGCGCTTCTCGTAACCGGCGTACGTGTGGATGACGTACCAGTCGCCGGGCAGGGTGCGCAGTTCCTCGCGGAGGGCGGCGACCGGGTCCACGACCTCGCCGGTCCCGTCCTCGTCCGCGGCGGCCTCCTCGGCGGCGTCCGCGGCGTACTCCGACTCCTCGGTGGCGCCGGCCTCCTCTTCGGGGCCGTCCTCCTCGACGTCGGCGTCGGCAGCCTCGACCTCGGCGGAGGTCTCGGTGTCCTCGGTGTCCGCGCCCTCGACGATCTCGAGCTCGTCCTCGACGTTCTCGACCGACTCGCTGGCGTCGTTCAGGTTCGGGTCAGACACGGTGGCTGCTTCTTCCTGGGTACATGGGGGTTGATGCCGTTCCGCCGGCGCCGCCTCCCGCGAGGGGCGCTGGCCGCCTCGCCCCTCGCGGGAGAGGAATCGACGGTCCAGCAGAACACTGGCCTTCAGCCTAGCGGACGATTCGTCCCTGTCAGGCGTTCATGAACACCGGGCCGGGACGCGAACAAGGGCGCCGTTTTCACGACGCCCTGTCTGCGATGCGGTGTCAGTGGGCGGGTCAGCCGAAGACCCAACCGGCGGCCTCGTCGAGGCCGAAGTCGATCAGTGTGACCAGCCCGATCATGACCACCACGAATATGATCACGACCGTGGTGTACGTGGTGAGCTGACTGCGGGTCGGCCAGACGACCTTGCGGAGCTCCGCGACGATCTGGCGGTAGAAGAGCGCGAGGCGCTTCAGCGGGCCCTTCTTGGCGCGCTTGCCGCCCTTGCGCGGCTTCTTCTCTTCGTCCTGGGCGTCAGGCATGTCGATGGAGCCCACGGCGTCCGTCACTCGTCCTCACCTGAATCCCGGATCGTGCCGTGCACGAGCCCGGTATGAGCCGCACGGCGGTGCCTAGCAGTACTGTCATGCGCACACAACCTGGCTAGGTGTGTGTAGCAGGGCCGGAGGGACTTGAACCCCCAACCGCTGGTTTTGGAGACCAGTGCTCTACCAATTGAGCTACGACCCTTTGTGGTGTCCACCAACCTACCGCATCGTCTCGGGTGTCCCGCAAGATCCCGATCAAGCGCGGTCGTCGGCTTCCAACGAGGTGAGAGTGTACGTGCTCTGGGCCTCCGCGTCGAACAGAAAATTCCGCGCCCCGCGAGGACGTCCGCGCGAACCTCCTCCGGGGCCCCTGGAGCAGGGCCCGGATGGGCACGCCTGTGCACCCCTTGTTCACTCCGCGAACCTGGATGCCGCCGGTGTTTCCTTTCTGAAACCATGGCGGTCATGAGCGCAGCTACCTCTCCGACCGAGCGCCGGGTGTCCGCCCGCATCGGCGCGATCTCCGAGTCCGCGACCCTCGCCGTCGACGCCAAGGCCAAGGCCCTGAAGGCCGCCGGGCGCCCGGTGATCGGCTTCGGCGCCGGCGAGCCCGACTTCCCGACGCCGGACTACATCGTCGAGGCCGCGATCGAAGCCTGCAAGAACCCCAAGTTCCACCGCTACACCCCCGCCGGCGGTCTGCCCGAGCTCAAGGCCGCGATCGCCGCCAAGACGCTGCGCGACTCCGGCTACGAGGTCGACCCGTCGCAGGTCCTGGTGACCAACGGCGGCAAGCAGGCCATCTACGAGGCCTTCGCCGCGATCCTGGACCCGGGCGACGAGGTCATCGTCCCGGCCCCGTACTGGACGACCTACCCGGAGTCGATCCGGCTGGCCGGCGGCGTGCCGGTGGAGGTCGTGGCCGACGAGACCACCGGCTACCGGGTCTCCGTCGAGCAGCTGGAGGCGGCGCGCACCGACCGCACCAAGGTCGTGCTGTTCGTCTCCCCCTCCAACCCGACCGGCGCGGTCTACAGCCGTGAGGACGCCGAGGCGATCGGCCGCTGGGCCGTCGAGCACGGCCTGTGGGTGCTGACCGACGAGATCTACGAGCACCTGGTCTACGGCGACGCCGTCTTCACCTCGCTGCCGGCCCTGCTGCCCGAGCTGCGCGACAAGTGCATCGTGGTCAACGGCGTCGCCAAGACGTACGCGATGACCGGCTGGCGGGTGGGCTGGATCATCGGCCCCAAGGACGTCGTGAAGGCCGCGACGAACCTGCAGTCGCACGCCACCTCCAACGTCTCCAACGTGGCCCAGGCGGCCGCGCTGGCCGCCGTCTCCGGGGACCTGGCCGCCGTCGAGGAGATGCGCGAGGCGTTCGACCGCCGCCGCCGGACGATCGTGAGGATGCTCAACGAGATCGACGGCGTGGTCTGCCCGGAGCCGGAGGGCGCGTTCTACGCCTACCCGTCGGTGAAGGCGCTGATCGGCAAGGAGATCCGCGGCCGCCGTCCGCAGAACTCGGTCGAGCTCGCCGCCCTGATCCTGGAGGAGGTGGAGGTCGCGGTCGTCCCGGGCGAGGCCTTCGGCACCCCGGGCTACCTGCGGCTGTCCTACGCGCTGGGCGACGAGGACCTCGTCGAGGGCGTCAGCCGCATCCAGAAGCTGCTGGCGGAGGCCCAGGACTGAGTCCGGCCGCACGACGCGGGGCGGGGCGGTACGTGACGCGCGTACCGCCCCGCTTCTTCGTGCGCGGCCCCTGCCGAACCGTTTTTCCGTTCGGGCAAGGTCTCGAAAGGGGAATGGGGTAGGAGTGACCCATGCGAGTACGGCAGGATTCGGCAATGGAGCGCGTACGTGATCTCACCAAGCTGCCGAAGGCCCATCTGCACCTGCACTTCACCGGTTCGATGCGCCCGCAGACCCTTCTGGAGCTCGCCGACAAGCACGGCGTCCGTCTGCCGGACGCGCTGACCGGGGCGGAGCCCCCGCAGCTGCGGGCCACCGACGAGCGCGGCTGGTTCCGCTTCCAGCGGCTCTACGACGCCGCCCGGAGCTGTCTGCGGGACGAGGACGACATCCGCAGACTGGTCCGCGAGGCCGCCGAGGAGGACGTCCGGGACGGTTCGGGGTGGCTGGAGATCCAGGTGGACCCCACGTCCTACGCACCCCGGCTGGGCGGCCTGATCCCCACCATGGAAATCATCCTGGACGCCGTGGACTCGGCCTCCCGGGAGACGGGTCTGGGCATCCGGGTGCTGGTCGCGGCGAACCGGATGAAGCACCCCCTGGACGCGCGGACCCTGGCCCGGCTGGCGGTCCGGTACGCGGACCGCGGCGTGGTCGGCTTCGGGCTCTCCAACGACGAGCGGCGCGGTCTGGCCCGCGACTTCGACCGGGCGTTCGCGATCGCGAGGGAGGGCGGGCTGCTGGCCGCCCCGCACGGCGGTGAGCTGACCGGTCCGGCGTCGGTGCGCGACTGCCTGGACGACCTGGAGGCCACCCGCATCGGGCACGGCGTGCGCGCCGCGGAGGACCCGCGGCTGATGCAGCGGCTGGCGGACCGGCAGATCACCTGCGAGGTCTGCCCGGCGTCCAACGTGGCGCTGGGCGTCTTCGACAAGCCGGAGGAGGTCCCGCTGCGCACCATGTTCGAGGCGGGGGTGCCGCTGGCGCTGGGGGCGGACGACCCGCTGCTCTTCGGCTCGCGCCTGGCCGCGCAGTACGAGATCGCGCGGGAGCACCACGGGTTCGACGACGCGGAGCTGGCTGAGCTGGCCCGTCAGTCCGTCCGTGGCTCGGCCGCGCCGGCGGAGGTCCGCTCCCGGCTGCTGGCCGGCATCGACACCTGGCTGACCACCCCGGCGTGAGGTGTGCCTGGGGTGATGTGCCCGGCGTGACCTGCCCGGCCCGTCGGGCCGTCGGGGTGACGTGCCGAGGCGGTGGTCCGGCGGAGCGGGGCGGCCCGGGCGGGCGGTGGCCTCAGAGGCCGACGCCCACCATCACCGGCTCGTTGACCAGGGTGACGCCGAACGCCTCCCGCACCCCGGCGACGACCTCGCGGGCGAGGGCGAGGAGGTCCTCGGTGGTGGCGGAGCCGCGGTTGGTGAGGGCCAGCGTGTGCTTGGTGGAGATGCGCGCGGGCCCGCTGCCGTAGCCCTTGGTGAAGCCGGCCTTGTCGATCAGCCAGGCGGCGGAGGTCTTGGTGCGCCCCTCCCCCGCCGGGTAAGCGGGCGGCGCCGCGTCGTCGCCGAGACGCTCGCGCACCCGCTCGCGGAAGGCCGCGAAGGCGGCGTCGTCGAGGATCGGGTTGGTGAAGAACGACCCGGCGGACCAGGTGTCGTGGTCCTCGGCGTCGAGCACCATGCCCTTGCCCGCCCGCAGCTTCAGCACCGTCTCGCGGGCCTGCTCCAGCGGCACCCGGTCGCCGGCCTCGACACCCAGGGCACGCGCCGTCTCGGGGTACTTGACGGGGGCGGACATGCCCCCGGCGTCCTCCAGCTCGAAGCGGACCCGCAGCACGACGTAGCGGTCCGGATCCGCCTTGAAGCGGCTGTGCCGGTAGGAGAAGCCGCACTCCTCGTTGCTCAGGGCGACCGTCCGGCCGGCGGCGCGGTCGTAGGCGACCACCTCGGTGATCGTGGAGGAGACCTCCTGGCCGTAGGCGCCGACGTTCTGGATGGGCGTGGCGCCCGCCGAACCCGGGATCCCGGACAGGCACTCGATGCCCGCCAGACCGGCCTCCACGGTGCGCGCCACGGCCTGCGACCAGACTTCGCCGGCGGCCAGCTCCAGGCTGGTGCCGTCCAGGGAGAACCCGCTGGTGGCGATGCGCAGGGCCGTGCCCTCGAAGCCCTTGTCGCCGACGACCAGGTTGGAGCCGCCGCCGATCACGAGCAGCGGCGTGCCGGAGGCGTCGGCGTCGCGGACGGCCTCCACGACCTCGGCATCGGTGGTCGCGGTGACCAGCCGACGGGCCGGGCCGCCGAGACGGAAGGTGGTCAGCGGGGCGAGCGGGGCGTCATGTCGTTCCTGCACGCGCCCAGCCTACGCGGCGGGCCGGACGGGACGCGGAGGCGTCACCGTCCGGTCCGGCGGCCGCCCCGGGCCAAGGGCCGGTGCCCGGCCGAGAGCCCGGGCCCAATGCCCGGGAGCGGGCCCGGGGACCCGCTCGGGGTCAGGCGAGGCGGACGACCGCGCGGGACATGCCGAGGACCTTCTGCCCGGCGAACATCGCGGTCAGGTCGACCCGCACCTGGTTGTCGTCGAGCTTGGCCGCGACCTTGCCGCTGACCTCGACCGTCGCGCCCTCGTCGTCGTTGGGGACCACGACGGGCTTGGTGAAGCGGACCCCGTACTCGACCACCGCGCCCGGGTCGCCCGTCCAGTCGGTGACCACACGGGCCGCCTCCGCCATGGTGAGCATGCCGTGCGCGATGACGTCCGGCAGCCCGACCTCCTTGGCGAACTTCTCGTTCCAGTGGATCGGGTTGAAGTCGCCGGACGCGCCGGCGTACTCGACCAGCGTGGCGCGGGTCAGCCGGAAGACCTGCGCGGGCAGTTCGGTGCCGACCTCCACGTCGGCGTACGCGATCTTCGCCGTCATCCTCGTCATCCCTCCTCGGCGGCGCGGGCCACCAGCTTGATCCAGGCGGTCACCACGAGCTCGCCGGACTCGTCGTGCACGTCGCCGCGGACGTCCAGGACGTCGTTGCCGGCCAGCGACTTGATGGAGTCGATGGTGGTGGTCACGGTGAGCCGGTCACCGGCGCGCACCGGGCGGCGGTAGGCGAACTTCTGGTCGCCGTGGACCACGCGGCTGTAGTCGAGGCCCAGCTCCGGGTCGTGGATCACGCGCCCGGCCGCCTTGAAGGCGACGAGGAAGACGAAGGTCGGCGGCGCGATCACGTCGGGGTGTCCGAGGGCCTTGGCGGCCTCCGGGTCCGTGTACGCGGGGTGGGGGTCGCCGATGGCGGCGGCGAACTCGCGGATCTTCTCCCGCCCGACCTCGTACGGGTCGGTGGGCGGGTAGCTCCGCCCGACGAACGACTGGTCCAGCGCCATGGCGCCACCTCCTGCTGCCTGTGCTTGCTGCGGTAACCCTATGCACGGCGGAGCGCGCCCCGGGGCGGAACGGCCTGGCACCGTGGGGGAACGACGAAAGGCCGTCCCCTGACGGGGACGGCCTCACGTACGAGCCTGATTTATCGCGTCTCGCGGTGCGCGGTGTGCGCGTTGCAACGCGGGCAGTGCTTCTTCATCTCCATGCGATCCGGGTTGTTACGCCGGTTCTTCTTGGTGATGTAGTTCCGCTCCTTGCACTCCACGCAGGCCAGCGTGATCTTCGGGCGGACGTCGGTGGCAGCCACGTGAAGTGCTCCTTGACGAACGGATAGTACGAACTAAGACAGAAAAATAGTAGCCGACTGAAGGACCGACCCCGCAATCGGCTACTAAGAGTAGCGGTGACCGGACTTGAACCGGTGACACAGCGATTATGAGCCGCTTGCTCTACCGACTGAGCTACACCGCTGCGGATCGATCGGACCCCGCCTTGCGGCGGGGACCTCTCTCACCAGAGCCCCAATACGGAATCGAACCGTAGACCTTCTCCTTACCATGGAGACGCTCTACCGACTGAGCTATTGGGGCGAGCGAGGAAGACATTACACGGTCGCCCGCCGATCCCCCAAATCCGTTTCCCGACGTCCTGCGCCGGGATGTCCTGAAGGGGCCACCCGGCCGTCCCGCGAGCCCTCCCGGCGCGCATCCCACCCCGTGGAACCGGGCCCCCGCGCCGGCGGCACCACGCCGGTACGACTATTGCGCTCCTCCCGGGGCTCGGCGGGTCGCCGCCCTAGGCTCTGTCACCCCACGTGATCGTTTCTCCAGGGCCGCCCTCGGCGTCCTCCCCGCAGCAGCACCCGGATCCGGACCCCAGGAACGCGATGTCCGACAGCCAGCCGCCTCCCCAGCAGCCCAACCCGTCGCCCTCCTCCCCGCCCGGCTCCGCCGAGCCCGCCGCCCTGCTGCTCTGCGGCGCCCGCCTGACCGACGGCCGCACGGTGGACGTGCGGCTGGGCGGCGGGCGGATCGAAGCCGTCGGCACGGCGGGCAGCCTGGCCGGCGACCCGGTCGTCCCGGGTCCGGCGCACCCGGCCACCGCCTCCTTCCCGGTCCCTGCCTCCGCCGCCACGGACGCGGGTGCGGCCACGGCGCCGGCGCGCGTCAACCTGGAGGGCTACCTGCTCCTCCCCGCCCCCGTCGAACCGCACGCCCACGCCGACACGGCGCTCACCGCCGAGTCGGACGGGCCCGCGCCGGGCGATCCGCAGGACGTCCAGCGCCGGGCCACCGAGGCCGTCCTCGCCCAGCTCGGCCACGGCGCCACCGCTATCCGCTCCCACGTCCGCGTCGGTGACGTACAGGGCCTCGGCGCCCTGGAGGCGGTGCTGCGGGTCCGCGGCACGGTGCGCGACCTGGTCGACCTCATGGTCGTCGCCATGCCCCGGCTGCTCACGGGGGCGGCCGGCGCGGACGGCCCGGCCCTGTTGCGGGACGCGGTCGGCATGGGCGCGACGGTCGTCGGCGGCTGCCCGGACCGCGACCCGGACCCCACCGGCTACGTGGAGGCGGTGCTGGACCTCGCCTCGGCCCACGGCTGCGCCGTCGACCTGCACACCGACGGCACCGACCCGGCCCGCCTGTGCCGCCTGGCCTCCATGGCGGGCGGACTGCGCGGCGGGGTGACGGTCGGCCCGCTGGGCGGGCTGGGGCTGCTGCCCACCGACGTGGCCTCACGCTGCGCCGACCGGCTGGCGGCGGCCGGCGTGGGCGTCGTGTGCCTGCCCCAGGGCGGCTGCGCGGGCGCCGACCGCCGCGGCACCGCCCCCGTACGGCTGCTGCGCGCCGCCGGTGTGCGGGTCGCCGCGGGCAGCGGGTCGCTGCGCGACCTGTCGAACCCGGTGGGCCGCGGCGACCCGCTGGAGGCCGCCTACCTGCTGGCCTCGCAGGACGCGCTGCCGGTGGAGGACGCCTACGGCACGGTGAGCGCGGCCGGCCGCGCGGTGCTGGGGCTGCCGCCGGTGCGGATCGAGGCGGGGTTCCCGGCGGACCTGATCGCCGTCCGCGGGGACCGGCTGGCCGGAGCGCTGTCGCTGGCCTACAGCCGCATCGTGATCCACGCCGGGCGGGTGGTCTCCCGCACCAGCGCGGTCCGCGAGTACTGCGATCTCGGCGGGGCGGGCGCGGGGCCGGAACTCCCGCGCCAGGCACGGCATCCCTGACGGCTCGGCCGTCACCGCGCGACACGGGGGCACGGGCCGGCGGGACGGGGCCGCGGAGGCCCTACCGGACGCGTGGCGGCGCTTCGGCGTGACGCGCTGCCCCGTTCCGGCGCGGGGCGGCCCTGACGCGTCGTGGCGCATCGTCCGGCCCACCGCGTTACGGTCGAAGCATGCGTATCGTCATCGCCGGAGGCCACGGCCGAATCGCCCTGCGACTGTCACGACTGCTCGCCGCGCGCGGTGAGGAGGTCGCGGGCATCATCCGCAATCCCGACCACGGCGACGATCTCCGCGAGGCCGGGGCCGAGCCCCTCGTCCTGGACCTGGAGTCGGCCGGCGTCGAGGATGTGACCGAGCTCCTGCGCGGCGCCGACGCCGCGGTCTTCGCGGCGGGCGCGGGCCCGGGCAGCGGGGCGGCCCGCAAGGAGACGGTCGACAAGGGCGCCGCGGTCCTGCTCGCGGACGCCGCCGTCCGGGCGGGAGTCCGCCGCTACCTGGTCGTCTCCTCCATGGCCGCCGACCCGGACCACCAGGGCGACGAGATCTTCGACGCCTACCTGCGCGCCAAGGGCGAGGCCGACGCCTACGTCCGCTCCCTGGGCGACTCGCTGGACTGGACGATCCTGCGCCCCGGCATGCTCACCGACGACGCCGGCACCGGGCAGGTGCTGCTGCGCGCCTCCACCGGCCGGGGTCCCGTCCCGCGCGACGACGTGGCCGCCGTCATCGCCGAACTCCTCGACTATCCCGGCACGGTGGGGCTGACGCTGGAACTGATCAGCGGGTCCACGCCGGTCACCGACGCGGTGAAGATGGTGGCGGGCGAGTAACCGGCTTCCTCAGTCCGCCTGCGGGGCCCGCCCCTTGGCGGGCGGGGCCTCCGCGGCGGCCCCTTCGGCCTCGTCCGTCGTCTGCGCCATCAGTTCCAGCGCCCGGGCGACGAACGCCTCCACCTCGGCCTTCCGGACGCCGAGCCCGCTGAGCACGCCGTCGCCGTTCTCCTGCTCCAGCAGCGCCAGCAGGATGTGCTCGGTGCCGACGTAGTTGTGGCCGAGCCGCAGCGCCTCACGGAACGTCAGTTCCAGGGCCTTCTTGGCGGCGGAGCCGTACGGCACCAGCTCCGGCGGGTTCTCGGCCGCCTCGGGCAGCACCGCCGTGACGGCTTCCCGGACCGCCTCCGGGGTGACTCCCTGCGCCTCGAGCGCGCGGGCGCCGATGGCCTCGGGCTCCGCCAGCAGGCCCAGCACCAGGTGCTCGGGCAGTCCCTCCGCGGCACCGGCCGCCCGTGCCTCGCCGTGCGCCGCCACGACCACGCTGCGGGCGCGCGGCGTGAAGCGCTGGAAGCCCTGGGCGAGGTCGAGGTCGGCGGACTCCTTGGGGACGAAGCGCTTCTGGGCGGCCTGCCGGGTGACGCCCATGCTCTTGCCGATGTCCGTCCAGGAGGCGCCGGCCCTCCTGGCCTGGTCCACGAAGTGCCCGATGAGGTGATCCGCGACCTCGCCGAGGTGTTCGGCGGCGAGGACCGCGTCCTGCAGCTGGTGCAGGGCGTCGGGATGGACCTTCTTGATCGCGTCGATGAGGTCGTCGAGACGGGGGGACGCGGAGCCGAGCGGGTTCGTCGTCATGCGTCAACCTTAAGTTGACACCCCAAGCCCGTCAACCTTCGGTTGACAGTCTGCTTGTCTTCGTCCGCCCTCGACGTCTCGGTGCTGTCTCAGTGCTCGACGAGCCCTCCG
The DNA here is from genome assembly GCF_003112515.1 of Streptomyces fragilis. Classification (GTDB taxonomy): domain Bacteria; phylum Actinomycetota; class Actinomycetes; order Streptomycetales; family Streptomycetaceae; genus Streptomyces; species Streptomyces fragilis. The sequence continues at coordinate 1,028,517 of NZ_BEVZ01000004.1, forward strand.
ACCGGTACCGGATCGACGTGCCCGGTCGCCGGGCGGGTGAGCGCCAGGGCCAGCCCGACGTCGACGAGCGAGGACCTGGGCAGCGCGGCCACCTGATCGAGCGGCGTCCAGACCGACTCCACGACCCCTCCGCCCGGCTCCGGCCGCAGTCGCCCGCCCGTGATGCGCACCAGGTAGAAGACGCCGACGTTCTGGTGGTCCGGCCCGCCGGGCACGGTGCGTTCCGCCGCCGGGATCACCCGGGAGTCCACACCCAGCAGCCGTTCGACCTCCGCCTCGCAGCCCGTCTCCTCGGCGACCTCACGCACCACGGCGTCGAACGGGTCCTCCCCGTGCTCCACCCCACCGCCCGGCAGACTCCACGTGCTCCCGCCCCGCGGCGACACGTGGCGGGCCAGCAACACCCGCTCGCCCGCGAGGCACACGGCATACGCCGCCAGCCGAAAACTCATGGCCCGCACCCCCTTCCCCCACCTGCCGTACCCCGTCACACGCCACGGGAGACGCCGGCGTGGCACGCGAACTCCCGTGCGGCGCCGGGGCCTCCGGGCGGGAACCCCGGCGCTCGCGACACGGTCACCGACGCGCCCACCGGCAAGCGCCCCCGTGCGCCCGGCTGATCGGAGGAGCGGCGCCCACCCGATCAGTCACCATCGGCGTGCCTCGCGCCCTCACCCCACGGGCGCGCCCGGGGTGGCGGAGATGCTGACGATCCCTGGGAACAGCCGTTCCCCGGGCGAGCAGCCATTGGAGACGACCATGCCGCACCTGACTCCCGTCGACCACAAGGTCAAGCACAAGTCGACCATCCCCGCGAACTACAACGCGGAGGTCGAGCTCTTCGTCCGCGAGTACAGGACCTCGACCGGTGGAGGCGGCACCCCGAAGCCGGTCCTCATGCTCCACGGCAGGAGTGTTCCGGCCCTCCCCGGCTTCGACCTCGTCCTTCCTCCGCAAGGCGGTTCCCCGCATCCGGAGACCCGCTACAGCTGGGCGCAGGCCCTCGCGAAGAGGGGCTACGACGTGTACGTCATGGACCTGCAGGGGTCCGGGCTCTCACCCCGCCCGGAGATGCACGACCCGTGCAACGTCAATCCGGCGCAGCGCGGCCTCCTGGAAACCCATCCCGGTACCGGAGGGTGCGACCCCACGACGGCCAAGTACGCGAAGCAACTCGGCAATTCGCAGAGCGAGTGGGACGAACTGCGCACCGTCGTCAAGTTCATCAGGCAGCGCTGCGCCGACCAGAAGGTCGCGTTCATCGGCTGGTCGGCGGCCGCCTTCGTCATGGGTCCGTACGTCCTGCAGGAGCCCGGGGACGTGTCGAGCCTGTTCCTGCTCGCGCCCATGTTCCCGCCGAACGGCCGGTGGTCGACGGACGCCTCCAAGCCGTTCGCTCCGCCACCCGGCACGTCCCTGCCCACGCAGCCCGAGTCGAAGCCCGCCGCGGTCTTCGGCTTCCCCATGAACCTCACCAGCAAGGCGGCCATCAAGGCAGCCGTCGGTGACGCCGATCTGGCCGAACACGTGTGGCGGTCGATCATGGACTGCGACAGCGTGGGCAGGCAGTGGGGCGGAACGGACCCGGCGGCGCCGGAGGGCGTCATGCGGTGGCGCAACAGCTACTGGTACGGCTGGAACAACAGCACCGCGCCGCTCGCCACCACGCTCGGCGGCGCCGTCCCGGTGTGCATCGTCTACGGGGACCAGGACAGGACCGCGAACACCGCGGAGGAGCTGGGGCCGGTGCTGCACTTCTCCGTGCCGAAGCTGTACGCGGCGATCAAAGGCGACAACAAGCTGATGTTCCGCGTCGAGGGCTGGGACCACAATCCCGTCTGGGAGCGCAAGGCCAACGACAGGCTGCAGCACATGTCCTGGCAGTGGCTGGAAGGCAAGAAGGTGTACGGCGTCGACACAGGAAGCTGGCTCATGGACGAGGACGGCGTGCTCGCGGAAGTACCGAAGGCTTCCCCCACCGCCGGGTGACGGCCGAGGCCTCGGGCCTGACCGCCCGGGCACAGCGAAACCCCCTCCGACCTGCCGTGATGGCTGGTCGGAGGGGGCTCCGTTTGTCTGGTGGCGGCGCCAGGATTCGAACCTGGGAAGGCTGAGCCGGCAGATTTACAGTCTGCTCCCTTTGGCCGCTCGGGCACACCGCCTAGACGGTGCCACGAAGTCGAACCGGCTTGCGGCCGGGTCTCCCTCGCGACGTCGTAAACAATACCTGATGCGGAGGGGTGGTCCGCCACTCGATTGAGCGCGGTTCGCGGGCCGGGGGGTGGCTAGGCTTGGGCGGGCTCGGTCCGGGGCGTGGTCCCCGGGTCGGCGGCCCCGTAAGCACCCGACACAGACCCCGATGCAAGGAGCCACAGGACATGGCCGACTCCAGTTTCGACATCGTCTCGAAGGTCGAGCGGCAGGAGGTCGACAACGCCCTCAACCAGGCCGGCAAGGAGATCTCGCAGCGCTACGACTTCAAGGGCGTCGGCGCCTCGATCGCGTGGTCCGGTGACAAGATCCTGATGCAGGCGAACTCCGAGGACCGGGTCAACGCCGTCCTCGACGTCTTCCAGTCCAAGCTGATCAAGCGCGGCATCTCGCTGAAGGCGCTGGACGCCGGCGAGCCGCAGCTGTCCGGCAAGGAGTACAAGATCTTCGCCGAGATCAAGGAAGGCATCTCCCAGGAGAACGCCAAGAAGGTCGCCAAGCTCATCCGCGACGAGGGCCCCAAGGGCGTCAAGGCGCAGGTCCAGGGTGAGGAGCTGCGGGTCAGCTCCAAGAGCCGCGACGACCTGCAGGCCGTGATCACCCTGCTGAAGAACCAGGACTTCGACTTCGCGCTGCAGTTCGTCAACTACCGGTAGGGACGAGGTAGTTCGCGCACCGCTGCCGCAGGGGCGCACCGTGGGTTCCGGCCCGGCGGTGCGCCCCTGCGGCTTTCGTGGCCGGGCGCAGAGGTCGTCGCCGTCACCGGTAGCGTGCCGGGCATGACGGAGCAGGGTGGGCTGCGGCGGACGCTCGGGGTCGGGGACGCGGTCGTGGTCGGGCTGGGGTCGATGGTGGGGGCCGGGATCTTCACGGCCCTCTCCCCCGCGGCGCGGGCCGCCGGGTCGTGGCTGCTGGTGGCGCTGGGTGTGGCGGGGGTGGTCGCGTACTGCAACGCCACGTCCTCGGCGCGGCTGGCGGCGGTGTATCCGGCGTCCGGGGGCACGTACGTGTACGGGCGGGAGCGGCTCGGAGAGTTCTGGGGCTACCTCGCCGGGTGGGCGTTCGTGGTGGGCAAGACGGCGTCCTGCGCGGCGATGGCGCTCACCGTCGGGGCGTACGTCTGGCCCGGGCGGGAGCGTGCGGTCGCCGTGGCGGCGGTGCTGGTGCTGACGGCGCTGGGGTACCGCGGGGTCACCAAGTCCGTCCGGGTGACGCGGGTGATCGTCGCGGTGGTGCTGGCGGTGCTGGCCGCCGTGGTGGTGGCGTGCCTGGGCGGAGGCGGCGGGACGGCCGGACGGGAGCCGGGCGCCGGGGTCGCCGCGGTCGGCGTCCTCGAGGCGGCGGGGCTGTTGTTCTTCGCGTTCGCCGGGTACGCGCGGATCGCCACGCTGGGCGAGGAGGTGCGGGACCCGGCGCGGACCATCCCGCGCGCGATCCCGGTGGCCCTGGGCGTCACGCTCGTGGTGTACGCGGCCGTGGCGGCCGCCGTGCTGTCGGTGCTGGGGGCGGGTGGACTCGCGGCGGCGGGCGCGCCGCTCGTGGAGGCGGTGCGGGCAGCCGGGTCGGGGTGGCTGGCGCCGGTGGTGCGGGTGGGTGCGGCGGTGGCCGCGCTGGGGTCGTTGCTGGCCCTGCTGCTGGGCGTGTCGCGGACCACGCTGGCGATGGCCCGGGACGGCAACCTGCCGAGGCCCCTGGCGGCCGTGCACCCGCGCTTCCAGGTGCCGCACCGGGCCGAGCTCGCGGTCGCGGCGGTGGTCGCGGTGGTGGCGGCCACGGTGGACCTGCGCGGCGCGATCGGGTTCTCGTCGTTCGGGGTCCTGCTGTACTACGCGATCGCCAACGCCTCCGCCTGGACGCTCGACCGGTCGGCCGCCGCCCGCGTCCTTCCCGGTGCGGGGCTGCTCGGCTGCCTGGTCCTGGCCTTCACGCTGCCGGCCGCCTCGGTGGTCGCGGGCGCCGGTGTCGTCGTGGTCGGGGCGCTCATTCACGCGGTCCGGCGGACACTGGTGACGTAGGCCTCTGCCGGATCCGTCGCCCGCGCGACGTCCGACGACGTACATGAGCGAAGGGGTACGACCGTGAAGCCGGTCAATCTGGTGCTCAACATCCTGTGGGTCGTGTTCTGCGGGTTCTGGATGGCGCTCGGCTATCTGGTGGCCGCACTGATCAGCTTCGTCCTGATCGTCACCATCCCGTTCGGCATCGCCGCGCTGCGGCTGGCGGGGTACGCCCTGTGGCCGTTCGGGCGGACCACGGCGCCCAAACCCACGGCGGGCGTGGGGTCGGCGATCGGGAACGTGGTGTGGGTGATCGTGGCCGGCTGGTGGCTGGCCCTGGAGCACCTGGTGCTCAGCATTCCGCTGTTCGTCTCCATCATCGGCATCCCGTTCGGCTGGGCGAACCTCAAGATGATCCCGATCTCGCTGATGCCGCTCGGGACGGAGATCGTGCCCGTGGAGCATGCCGAACGGGCACGGGTGGACGACCGCCGCTGGTGAGGGCGGGCGGCCGCCGGGGGCGCTCCTGGCGGGGCTCGCTGGGCTGGGCCCGCCTCGGGTCTCAGCCCCGGCCGCCGCCCATGGTCTCCAGGCGGGCGATGCGCTCGGCCATGGGCGGGTGGGTGGAGAAGAGCTTGGAGAGGCCCTGGCCGGGGCGGAACGGGTTGGCGATCATCATGTGGCTGGCCGTCTCGATCTTCGGCTCCGGCGGCAGCGGCAGCGCCTTCGTGCCGGTTTCCAGCTTGCGCAGCGCACTGGCCAGGGCCAGCGGATCACCGGTGAGGCGGGCCCCGTCGGCGTCCGCCTCGTACTCCCGGGAGCGGCTGATGGCGAGCTGGATGAGGGACGCCGCGAGCGGACCCAGCAGCATGATCAGCAGCATGCCGAGCAGACCGGGGCCGTCGTCGTCGTCCGAACGGCCGATGGGGATCAGCCAGGCGAAGTTCACCAGGAACATGATCACCGAGGCGAGCGCGCCGGCGACCGACGAGGTGAGGATGTCCCGGTTGTACACGTGGCTGAGCTCGTGCCCGATCACACCGCGCAGCTCACGCTCGTCGAGGATGCGCAGGATGCCGTCGGTGCAGCAGACGGCGGCGTTGCGCGGGCTGCGGCCGGTCGCGAAGGCGTTGGGCGCGTCGGTGGGCGAGATGTAGAGCCGGGGCATGGGCCGGCGGGCCTGTATGGAGAGCTCACGGACGATCCGGTAGAGGCCGGGGGCCTCGAACTCGCTGACCGGGCGGGCCCGCATGGCGCGCAGGGCCAGCTTGTCGCTGTTCCAGAACGCGTAGGCGTTGGTGCCCAGTGCCACGAGGATGGCGATGATCAGACCGTTGCGGCCGAAGATGCCGCCGATGACGATGATGAGCGCCGACAGTCCCCCGAGGAGGACCGCGGTCCTGAGTCCGTTGTGCCGACGGTGCACGGTACGCCCTCCAAGTGGTGCGGCGGGGGGAGCCCCTGGTGCGGCGCGTCCAGTGGACCCTTACGTACAGGTCAACGCGGTGCGGGCGGTCGCAGTTCCCCACGCCGGTCGTGGGTGGGGTACCCCGGCGGGGCGCGGCCGCACGTGGTTCTGCGGGACCGGCGTGGCGCGGAGCCACGCGGCTCGGGGGCCCGGCCAGCGCGGACCTCCGCGGCTCGCAGGGCCGGTGGAGACCGGGCGCGCCCCGCGGCGGGACCGCTGGAGGCCAGGCGCACGCCTCCCGGACGGACCGACGGAAACCGGGCGCGCGCCTCCCGGACGGACCGGCGGTGATCGGCGGCGGACAGCGAGGACCAGCGGGGGGCGGAGAGGACCGGCGGCGGGTGGAGGGATCCGGTGGGGGAACGGCAGCGGGCCGGACCGCGCGGTCAGAAGAGGGCGACGCCGGTGAACCGGAGGATCAGCTGCGGGGCGGCGGAGAGGGCGAGGGCGAGCAGGCCGGTGACCGCGAGGGCGACGGTGAGCGGGGCGGCCCCGGGCAGGGCCGCGGGCTCGGGCGCGATGCCGGCGGGGCTCGTCCCGGCGGAGGCAGCCGCGTTCGGTGCCGGAGTTCCGCCCGGGCCGGAGACCGCGTCCGGGATGGCAGTCGCGTCCGTCCCTGAGGCCGCACCGGGGACCGCACCGGAGAGGGCACGACCGGAGCCGGCCGCGCCGGCGCCCGCCGATGCCGCGACGGACACCGGCTGCGCGGCCGGGACCGCCCCGGCGGCCAGGGCCGCCCCCGCCCCCGCCTCCGCCGGGCGGAAGAGGAGCGCCGTCCAGCGCAGGTAGTAGACGAGCGCGATCACCACGTTGACCGCCATCACGACGGCCAGCCAGCCCATGCCCGCCTCCACCGCCGTGGCGAAGACGGTCACCTTGGCGAAGAGCCCGACGATGCCCGGCGGCAGCCCCGCCAGGCAGAGCAGGAAGAAGGCCATCAGCAGCGCGGTGACCGGGCGGGCGGCGTACAGGCCGCGGTGGTCGTCGACCCGGCCCGTCGGGCGGGCGCGGCCCACCAGGGCGACCACGGTGAACGCCCCGAGGTTCACCGCGGCGTACATCAGGGCGTAGGCGAGGGTCGAGCCGATCGCCCGCGCGGGCTCGTCGGTGTAGGCGGCGGCCGCGACCGGGACCAGCAGGTAGCCGGCCTGGCCGACGGAGGACCAGGCGAGCAGCCGGACCGCGCTGTGCTCCCGGTCGGGACGCTGGCGCATCGCTCCCACGTTGCCGGCCGTCATGGTGAGGGCGGCCAGCAGGGCGAGGACCGGCCCCCACACGGGGGCGTACGACGGGAAGGCGAGGAGGGTGACCAGGATGAGGCCGGTGAAGCCGACCGCCTTGCCGGTGACCGACAGGTAGGCGGCGACCGGCAGCGGGGCGCCCGTGTAGGTGTCCGGGACCCAGAAGTGGAAGGGGACGGCGGCGGTCTTGAAGGCGAAACCGACCAGGGTCAGGACCACCCCGGCGCGTGCGAGGGCGGCGAACTGCCCGTCGACCTGCTGGATCTCCTCCGCGACGACCGTCAGGTGCATCGAGCCGGTGACCGCGTAGACGAAGCTGACGCCGAGCAGGCTGACGGCGGTGGCGGTGACCGAGGAGAGGAAGAACTTGAGCGCGGCCTCGGAGGAGCGGCGGTCGCCGTGGCGCAGGCCCACCAGGGCGAAGGCGGGGAGGGAGGCCACCTCCAGGGCCACGATCAGGGTGGCCAGGTCGCGGGAGGCCGGGAGCAGGGCGGCGCCGGCGGCCGAGCTGAGGAGCAGGAACCAGTACTCGCCGGCCGGCAGCCGCCGGGCCTCGTCCTTGAGGGCCGTCACCGAGAGCAGGGCGGCGAGCAGCGCCCCGCCGAGCACGATCAGCTGGACGGCCACCGTGAAGCGGTCGGCGACGTAGCTGCAGACGCCGGGGTCGGCGGTGAGGCAGAAGGTGGCGCGGTCGCCGTCGAGGAGCGGCAGCAGCAGGAGCAGGCCGGCGGCGAGGGCGGCGAGGGTGATCCAGCCCATGACGGCCTTGCGCCGCTCGGGGAGGAACAGGTCGGCGACCAGGACCACCAGGGCGGCCACGGCGGTGAGGGTGGGGGGCGCGACGGCGGTCCAGTCGACGGACTGGACCACGCTCTCGGCGGCCAGGGCGCTCATCGGGGGCCTCCTGCGAGGAGCTGCTGGACGGCCGGGTCGGTGAGGCCGAGGAGCACCTTCGGCCAAAGCCCGGCGAGGACGGTGAGGACCACCAGCGGGGTCCAGGCGGCGAACTCGTGGCCGCGGACGTCGGCGAGCAGCGGCACGTCGTCCGTCTCGCGCGGCGGCTCGCCCATGCAGACCCGGCGGACCACGACCAGCAGGTACGCGGCGGTGAGCAGGGTGCCGAAGGCGCCGACGGCCATGAAGACCAGGTACGCGGGGCGGCTGAGGCCCGCGGCCGGGTCGAAGGCACCGAAGAGCGCGAGCATCTCGCCCCAGAAGCCGGCCAGGCCGGGCAGGCCGAGGGAGGCGACGGCGGCGAAGGCGAGCAGTCCGCCCAGGCGGGGGGCGCGGCCGTAAAGGGCGGCGCCGGTGGCCCGCACGCCCTGGGCGGAGAGGGTGTCGAGGTCGGTGGTGCCGGTGCGGTCCTTGAGGGCGCCGACCAGGAAGAAGAGCAGGCCGGTGATCAGTCCGTGGGCCACGTTCGCGAACAGCGCGCCGTTGACGCCGGTGGGCGTCATGGTGGCGATGCCGAGCAGCACGAAGCCCATGTGGCCGACGGAGGAGTAGGCGATCAGGCGCTTGAGGTCGCCCTTGGCCCCCTTGCGGGCCAGCGCGAGGCAGGCCAGGGAGCCGTAGACGATGCCGACCACGGCGAACGCGGCCAGGTAGGGCGCGAAGACCTCGAAGCCCTCGGGGGCGGCGGGCAGCAGGATGCGGACGAAGCCGTAGGTGCCCATCTTGAGCAGCACGCCGGCCAGCAGCACGGAGCCGACCGTGGGGGCCGCGGTGTGGGCGTCGGGCAGCCAGCTGTGCAGGGGCCACATCGGCGTCTTCACGGCGAGGCCGAGACCGATCGCGAGGACCGCGACCACCTGCGTCGTCACGGTGAGTGACCGTCCGTTGTCGGAGGCGAGTGTCACCATGTCGAATGTGCCCGCCTTGATCCCGATCAGGAGCAGGCCGAGCAGCATGACCACGGATCCGAGCAGCGTGAAGAGGACGAACTTCCACGCGGCCGCGGAGCGGCCCGCGCCGCCCCAGCGGGCGATCAGGAAGTACATCGGGATCAGCACGGTCTCGAAGGCGAGGAAGAACAGCAGCAGGTCGAGGACGGCGAAGGAGGCGAGGGTGCCGGTTTCCAGCACGAGCAGCAGGGCGACGAAGCCCTTCGGGGAGCCGCCCGGGGGCCGGACGAAGTACGAGTGGAGGGCGCAGAGGAAGGTCAGCAGGGCGGTGAGCACCAGCAGGGGCAGCGAGATGCCGTCGACGCCGAGGTGGATCCGCACGTCGAGGGCGGGGATCCAGCTGATGTCGGTGGTGGCCTGCATGGTCTGGGGCCGGCTGTGGTCGAACCCGGCGGCGAGGGCCAGGGCGGCCAGCAGGACGACGCCGGTGACGGTCACGCCGTGCCGCAGCACGGCCTGCTCGGGCGACTTCCCCTTCAGCCCGGGCGGAGCCGGGAGGAGGGCGGCGGCGGCCCCGATCAGCGGGATCAGCACGACGAACGCGAGAAGGGCCTGCATCACGGACTCGTTGATATCGATCACGCCTGCTCACGCTCCCGAGACGGCGAGGACGACGGCGACCGTGAGGACCACGGTTCCGGCGAGCAGCGCGCTCACATAGGTCTGGAGGTTGCCGGTCTGGGCGCGCCGGACGGCCGCGCCCAGCAGCCTGGGCAGGGCGGCGGCGCCGCGGACGTAGGTCTCGACGACCTCGCGGTCCAGGAAGCGCACCAGCGAGGCCGCGGCGGTCACCGGGCGGACGAAGGCGGCGCGGTACAGGGCGTCCAGGTGGAAGCCGGCGGCCGCGTGGCGGTGCAGCGGGCCCAGCAGCAGCCGGCCGGGGTCGGCGGGGTCCGGTGCGTCGGCGACGTCGCCGTAGGCGGGCGTGTGGCTCGCGATGGCCTCCGCCTCGACCTGGCCGGGGTCGGCGTCCGGGTGGGCGGCGACCGCGCCGAGCGGGGCGCCGATCGCGAAGGCGGTGGTGTGCCGCCAGGTCGCGTAGGTGATGACGCCGCCGACCAGGGCGATGCCGGTGGCCAGGAGGGAGGTGGCCCAGCCGGGGGCGAGGGAGTCGCCGCCGAACCAGTCGGGCAGCACGCCGTAGGCGGCGCCGAGCGCGAGGGAGGGCACGGCCAGGACCCACAGGACGGCGGTCATGGTGAAGGGCTGCCTGCCGTGCGCGGGGGCCTCGGCACCGCGCCCGCGGAAGGCCCGCAGCCACAGGCGCGTCGCGTAGGCGGCGGTCAGCAGGGCGGTGAGCAGGCCGGCCGTCAGCACGATCCACCCGGCGGCGACCGGGCCGCCGTCCCCGGTGGCCGCGTGCTCGGCGGCGACCAGCACGGCCTCCTTGGAGAAGAAGCCGCTGAACGGCGGGATCGCGGCCAGCGCGAGCAGGCCGATCGTCATCGTCCAGTAGGCGTCCGGCACCCGGGCGCGCAGGCCGCTCATGCGGGACATGGCGGCCAGGGAGTTGGTGCCGGCGGCGTGGATCAGCACGCCCGCCGTGAGGAACAGCAGCGCCTTGAAGGCGCCGTGGGTGAGGAGGTGGAACGCGGCGGCGGAGCGGTCGCCGGCGGCCAGCGCGCCGGTCATGTAGCCGAGCTGCCCGATGGTCGACCAGGCCAGGACGCGCTTGACGTCGTCCTGCGCCAGGGCGGCGAGCGCGGAGCCGGCCATGGTGACGGCGGCCATCACGGCCAGCACCACCATGGCGGCCTGGGACGCCTGGAAGAGCGGGAGGAGCCGGGCCACGAAGTAGATGCCGGCGGCGACCATGGTGGCGGCGTGGATCAGCGCGGAGACGGGCGTGGGGCCCGCCATCGCGTCGGGCAGCCAGGTGTGCAGCGGGAACTGGGCCGACTTGCCCGCCACACCGGCCAGCAGCAGCAGGGCGATCAGGGTGGGGTGGTCGATCCGTTCGACGGCGGCCAGGATCTCGGTGATCCGGAAGGAGCCGGCGTCGGCGGCCAGCGCGAACAGACCGATCAGGAACGGGACGTCACCGGCCTTGGTGACCAGGAAGGCCTTGAGGGAGGCGGCGCGCGCCTCGGGGGTCTCCCAGTAGTGACCGACCAGGAAGTAGGAGCAGATGCCCATGACCTCCCAGCCGACCAGCAGCACCATCAGGTCGCCGGTGTAGACGACCAGCAGCATGGCGGCGGTGAAGAGGGAGACCAGCGCCGCGTAGGAGGGGTAGCGGGCGTCGTGGCGGAGGTAGCCGGTGGAGTAGATCTGCACGCAGGCCGCGACCAGGGTGACCAGGACGGCGGCGAGGGCCGCGAAGCCGTCGACGTGCAGGGCCAGCTCGATCGGCACCGAGCCGGTCGGGGTCAGTTCGGTCACGGCGTCGATCGGCTTCCCGCCGCCCTGGCGCCAGGCGACGGTCGCGGCGAGGCCGAGGGAGGCGAGCACCGGCAGCACCGCGAGCGGCCGGGTGAAGCCGGGGGCGACGCGGCCGAGCAGCAGTCCGGCGACGGCGCCGAGGAGCGGCAGCAGCGGGACGAGGACGGCCAGGGTGATCGTGCTCATGCGGTGGCCTCGGCCTTCTCGCCCGTCGCGGTCCCGCCCGGGCCGGCGGAGCCCGCGCCCGCACCCGAGCCGTCGGAACCGCCGTCGCCGCCGTCGCCGTCCGTGCGGCCGCGCTCGGTGGTGTCGCGGAGGCGGTCGATGTCGGCGGTGCCGCGGTTGCGGTACACGGCGAGGACGATGGCCAGGCCGATGCCGATCTCGGCCGCGGCGATGGCGATGGTGAACAGGGTCAGCGCCTGCCCGGAGTGGAGGGTGTCGTGAGGCAGCGCGGACCGGGCGGCGCGGCTCAGCCAGGCGTCGAAGGCGACGAGGTTGAGGTTGACGGCGTTGAGCATCAGCTCGACCGACATCAGCACCAGGATCGCGTTGCGGCGCGCGAGGACGCCGTAGACGCCGGTGCAGAAGAGCAGCGCGGACAGGACGGCGGGATACGCGAGGTGCATCAGCGCTCGTCTCCTTCGGCGGCCCTCTTGCGGGACAGGACGATGGCGCCGACCAGCGCGGCCAGCAGCAGCACCGAGAGCGCCTCGAAGGGCAGCACCCAGTGCTGGAAGAGGGACTCGCCGGTGGCCTTCGTGGTGCCGGCGGAGGCGCCGTCCAGCTCGATCCAGGTGGTGCGGAAGGCGTCGACGACCACCCAGACCAGGGCGGCCGCCGCGGCCACGGCCACGCCGAGGGCGACCCCGCGGTTGCCGGAGTCGGCGTCCGGGGAGCGGCCGATGGGCGCGCGGGTGAGCATCAGGCCGAAGAGGAGCAGCACGACCACCGAGCCGATGTAGATCAGCACCTGCACCCAGGCGATGAACTCGGCGGTGAGCAGCAGGTACTCGACGGCGAGGCCGCCGAGCGCCACCACCAGCCACAGGGCCGCGTGCACCAGCCGGCGGGTGGTCACGCTGACGATCGCGGAGCCCAGGGTGACCACGCCGACCAGGACGAACGCGATCTCCACCCCGGTGGGCGAGAGGAATCCGTGACTCACGGGGCCTGCCCCTCCTCCGGCGCGTCCGCCTGCGTCCCCGCCCCGGCCCCGGTCTGCCGCAGCTTGTCCGCCGTCCTGCGCGCCGCGGCGATCTCCTTCGGCTCCTCCGCGCCGGGGTCCAGTGCGGGCGGGGCCGGGACGGTCCACATCCACTCGCGGAGTTTGTCCCGCTCGTGGGTGAGCTCGCGGATGTCCGTCTCGGCGTACTCGAACTCCGGGGACCAGAACAGCGCGTCGAAGGGACAGACCTCGATGCAGATCCCGCAGTACATGCACAGCGCGAAGTCGATGGCGAACCGGTCGAGGACGTTGCGCTGCCGCTCGCGGCCGCCGGGCGCGGCCGGGGGGACCGTCTCCTTGTGGGAGTCGATGTAGATGCACCAGTCCGGGCACTCGCGGGCGCACAGCATGCAGACCGTGCAGTTCTCCTCGAACAGGCCGATCACCCCGCGGGTGCGGGGGGCGAGTTCGGGCTGGACGTCGGGGTACTGCGCGGTGACGTTCTTGCGCATCATCGTGCGCAGCGTGACGGCCAGTCCCTTGGCCAGCCCGCTGCCGGGGACTCCGGAGGACGCCGAGGCCGACGGCATTACGGGATCACCACCTTGACGACGCCGGTGAGGGCGATCTGGGCGAGGGCGAGCGGAACCAGGAAGGTCCATGACAGCTTCTGCAACTGGTCCTCCCGCAGCCGGGGATAGGTGACGCGGAGCCAGATGACCACGAAGGCCAGGACGGCGGTCTTCAGCAGCGTCCAGAACCAGCCGAGGCCGTCACCGCCGAACGGGCCCTGCCAGCCGCCGAGGAACAGCACCGTGGTCAGGCCGCAGAGGACGACGATGCCCGCGTACTCGGCGAGCAGGAAGAACGCGAAGCGCAGGCCGGTGTACTCGGTGTACGCACCGAAGATGATCTCCGAGTCGGCCACCGGCATGTCGAACGGCGGGCGCTGGAGCTCGGCGAGACCGGCCACGAAGAAGACGATCGCGCCCACGATCTGCCAGGGCAGCCACCACCACTCGAAGGCGTCGGCGATGCCGGTGAGCGAGACGGTGCCGGCCGCCATGGCCACGGAGGCCGCCGCGAGCAGCATGGGGAGCTCGTAGGAGAGCAGCTGGGCGGCCGTGCGGAGGCCGCCGAGCAGGGAGAACTTGTTCGCCGACGCCCAGCCGGCCATCAGCGAGCCGAGGACTCCGACGCCCATCACGGCGAGGGCGAAGAAGATGCCTGCGTCGACGGCCTGGCCCACGGCGTCGCCGGGGCCGAGCGGGATGACCAGCAGGACCAGCAGGTACGGGAGGAGGGCGACGGCGGGGGCCAGCTGGAAGACGCGGCGGTCGGCGCCGGCCGGGACGACGTCCTCCTTCTGCACGAACTTCACGCCGTCGGCGACGAGCTGGGCCCAGCCGTGGAAGCCGCCGGCGTACATCGGGCCGAGGCGGCCCTGCATGTGGGCCATCACCTTGTGTTCGGTCTGGCCCACGACCAGGGGGAGGACCAGGAAGGCGACGAGGACGGCGAGCAGGCGCAGGGTGACGTCGAGCGCGTCGGTCACTGTCCGCCTCCCTCGGGGTCGTCGGTCCGTCGTTCGTCGTCGCGGCGTTCGTCGGGGCGTTCGTCGTCGGGGCGTTCGTCGTCCGGGCGTTCGTCGTCCGGGCGTTCGTCGTCCGGGCGTTCGTCGTCCGGGCGTTCGTCGTCGCCGCCGGTGGAGCCGTCCGGCTCCTGGAAGGCGGGCTTGGCGTGGTGCCACGGGGCGTCCGGGCTGCGGGGCGCGGATCGCGGCCGGCGGGGCGGCCGGGGTGACTCCTCGGCGGGGGTCTCCCCTTCCGCCCGCTGCGACGCGGACCCGCCCGAGGCGGACCGGGCCCGTCGCGGGCCCGCAGGACGCGGCCCTTCGGCGCCGGTGGGCTCCGCACGCCGCGGGTGCGCCCCGTCGGCCGGGCCTCCCGGCTCCTCGGCGGGCGCGGCGCCCGCCGCCTCGTCCCGCTGCGACGCGGAACCCCCGGCCGCACTCCGCGCACGCCGCGGACCCGCCGGAGCCGCCGGAGCCGCCGGCTCCTCGACCGCGCCGCCCGCCTCGCCCCGCTGCGAGGCGGAGCCCTGGGAGACGCTGCGGCTGCGGCGCGGGGCCGCCGGGGTGTCGGCGGAGGGGGCGGAAGGAGCGGCAGGCGCCGCCGCGGAGGCGGAGCCCTCCGCGGCGGTGCGGGTGCGGCGGGGGCGGTCGGCTCCCGCCGCGCGGGCGGCGCCCCGGGCCGGGGCGGCCGGGAGGGTGCCCTTCAGCGGGCCCCACTCGTTCGGGTCCGGCACCCCCGGCGGCAGCATCTGCCGCCGCCTGGGCCCACCGTGGTCCGCACCCGCCGCCGGCTCTCCCGGCTCCTTGGCCCCCGGCCACGCCTTGGCCACCCGCGCCGCCAGGACGAAGTCCTTCCGCAGCGGGTGCCCCTCGAACCCCTCCGGCAGCAGCAGCGGCTCCAGCCCGGGGTGGCCCTCGAACCGCACGCCGAACATCTCGTGGGTCTCCCGCTCGTGCCAGGCCGCGCCCGCGTAGACCTCGACCGCGGTGGCCAGCACCGGGGCGTCGTGCGGCACGGTGGTGCGCAGCAGCAGCCGCCGCACCGGCCCGAGGGCGACCACGTGGGCGCAGACCCGGAAGCCGGCGCCCGGCTCGTCGACCGCGCTCAGCCAGTCGAAGAAGGTGCACCCGAGCCGGTCCCGGGCCACGGTCAGCGCCTCGGTCCAGGAACCCGGCGGGACGTCGACGGTCAGGACCTCGTACGACTCGTGCGCCTCGGCCCCGTCGCCGAAGAGCGCGTCCGCCGGCTCCGGCAGCCACCCGTCGCTCATCGCGCCTCGTCCCCCTCCGCGGCCGGCGGCCGGATCAGCCCGCTGTTCAGGGCCGCGGCGGAGGGGCGCGGTGCCGCGCCGCCCTTGCCGTACCGCTCCCCCAGCGACTCGCGGGCGATCTTCTCCTGGAGCTTGATGATCCCCTGCAGCAGCGCCTCGGGCCGCGGCGGGCAGCCCGGCACGTAGACGTCGACGGGGACGATCTGGTCGACGCCCTTGGTGACCGAGTACGAGTCCCAGTACGGGCCGCCGCAGTTGGCGCAGGCGCCGAAGGAGATGACGTACTTCGGCTCCGGCATCTGTTCGTAGAGCCGCTTCACCGCGGGCGCCATCTTGTCGGTGACGGTGCCGGAGACGACCATCAGGTCGGCCTGGCGCGGCCCCGGCGCGAACGGGATGACGCCCAGACGCATGAAGTCGTGCCGCGACATCGACGCGGCGATGAACTCGATGGCGCAGCAGGCGAGCCCGAAGTTGAAGACCCAGAGCGAGTAGCGGCGGCCCCAGTTGAGGACCACCTTCATCGGCTCGGGAGCGAGGCGGGACAGCACGCCCAGCCTCCTGGGCTCGGGCAGCGGCGTCGGCTCGGGGACCATCACCGGCTCGGGCGCGGAATCGTCACCGGCGGCCGCGCCGTCCGGGGCGGTGGCAGGGTTCACGTCCACTCCAGGACGCCCTTCCTGTAGGCGTACAGCAGGCCCACGGCGAGGAAGCCGAGGAAGAGGAACATCTCCACGAGGGTGGCGGCGCCGTACCCCGGCGCGTCGAAGACGGTCGCCCAGGGGAAGAGGAACACCGAGTCCACCGCGAAGATCACGTAGAGGAACGCGTAGACGTAGTAGCGGACCTGGGTGTGCGCCCAGCCCTCGCCGACGGGGTCGACGCCGCACTCGTAGGTGAGCAGTTTCTCGGGCGTGGGCACCACCGGCCGCAGCAGGCGTGCCGCGCCGAAGGCGACGGCGACGAACAGCACCCCCACCACGGCGAGGAGGCCGACGACCGAGTAGGACGGGAAGTAGTCGGGCACCTCGGTCCTCGCTCCTCACGTCAGGTTGCCTCGGAAACATGCGCAACGGGAGTCTAGGCCCTGGGCCCTCGCCCCGGTCCGGGTGCGGTGGTGGGGTTTCGGTCGTGGACCGGGCGGCGCGGCCCGGGCCGGGAGGTCCCCGTGGAGCCCCCGGGGGTGGGGTTTTCCCCCGTAGGGGTCGGCGGGCCGCCTCATGGCGCGGGGATGTCCCCGCGCGGCAGTCTGGCCCCATGACCACCGAACCGACACCGGCCCCGGTCCCGGCCCCGGTCCCGCCGCCCCCGGCCCACCAGCCCGCCCGGTCGCCGGGCCGGCCCTCGGTCCAGCCGCCGGCTCAGCACCCGGTCCAGCCGCCGGCCCAGCTCCCGAACGACGACCGGCTCCAGGACGACGACCGGCTCCCGGCGGCCCGCCTGGCCTACGACGCCTACACGTGGCGGGAGATCGCCTACCTGCTGAGCAACTTCCCGGTGACCGTGGTGGGCTTCACCTACGTCGCGGTGGTGCTGCCGACCGGCGCCGGGTTGGCCGTCACCGCGATCGGGCTGCCCCTGCTGGCGCTGTCGCTGATGGGCGCCCGGCTGCTGGGCCGGCTGGAACGCGGCCGGGCGCGCGGCCTGCTGAAGCTCCGGATCGACGAGCCGAGCCCGCTGAGCTCGCACAGCCGCTCCGGCAACTTCTTCACCCGTCTGTGGACGGCGCTCAAGGACCCGGTGGGCTGGCGGTCCATGCTGTACCACCTGGTCCGGCTGCCCTGGGGCGTCCTCACCTTCACGGTGACGCTGACCGGCCTGTTCGTGCTGTGGCCGGTGCTCCCCTACGTGGTCCGCGGGATGACGGCGGTGGACCGGGCCATGGTCCGCGGGCTGCTCTCGCCGTCCCCGGACCTGGAGCGGCGGATCGCCGAACTGGAGTCGGACCGCGGCGTGGTGGTGGACACCGCGGCCGCCGACCTGCGCCGCATCGAGCGCGACCTGCACGACGGCGCCCAGGCCAGGCTGGTCAACCTGGCGATGGGGCTGGGTCTCGCCAAGGAGAAGCTGCTGGAGGACCCGGAGGCCGCGGCCGCCATGGTCGACGAGGCGCACGGCGAGGTGAAACTGGCCCTGCGGGAGCTGCGCGACCTGGCCCGCGGCATCCACCCGGCGGTCCTCACCGACCGCGGCCTGGACGCGGCGCTCTCCTCGGTGGCGTCCCGCTGCACGGTCCCGGTGCGGGTGTCGGTGGACCTCCCGACCCGGCCGGCCGAGGCCCTCGAGGGCATCGCCTACTTCACCGTCTCCGAGCTGCTGCAGAACGTCAGCAAGCACAGCGCGGCGCGCGGCGCCACGGTGGAGGTGTGGCGCGCCGAGGACCGGCTGATGCTCCAGGTGCGCGACGACGGCCGGGGCGGGGCCCGCCCGGACGCCGGCTCCGGTCTGGCGGGGCTGGCCGAGCGGCTGGACGCGGTGGACGGCGTGCTCGTCGTCGACTCCCCGGAGGGCGGCCCCACCACGGTCACCGCCGAACTGCCCTGGCGGGACCGGCCCGTCACGTACCCGAAGGAAGGCTGACGTCATGACCGCCGTCCACCCGTACAGGCGTGCCGCGCGCCGGCCCGCCGTGCTGGCCCCGCTGATGGAGCCGGCGACCCCGCTGGCCGTGCTCCACTCGCTGCTGAACCTTCCGGTGGCGATCGTGCTGTTCACCTACGTGGTGACGGCCGTGTCGCTGGGCGCCGGGCTGCTGGTCACCGTCGTCGGGCTCCCGGTGCTGGTGCTGGCCCTGGCCGGCTGCCGCCTGCTGGGCGCCGCCGAGCGGGTCCGGGTGCGGCTGCTGCTGGGCGAGCGGGTGCCCGCCCCCGAGCCGCTGGCTCCGCGCGGGGACTCGCCGCGGCCGATCGCCTGGTGCGGCGCGGTGCTGCGCAGCGGGGCGACCTGGCGGCAGGCGCTGTACGCGCTGGTCCACCTGCCGTGGGCGGTGGTCTCGTTCACCGTGACGGTGACCCTGTGGTCCCTCGGCCTCGGCATGCTGTCGATGCCGCTCTGGTACTGGACGCTGCCGGCCGACGACCGGGCGATCCACTTCCTGGACGAGGCCGGCCCGGCCTGGCTGGGGTCGACGCCGGTGGAGCTCGCCGTGGCCTGCCTGCTGGGCGCGGTGGTCACCCTGGCGGCCGCCTGGGCGGTGCGCGGCATGGCGGTGGTCGACACGGTGCTGGCGCGTGGCCTGCTCGGGCCGTCGGGGCGGACGAGGTCGTAGACCCGGGGGACGGACGGCGGCGGGGGCGGAAAACGCCCCCGCCGCCGTCCGGTTGCTGAAATGCTGGGCCGGTGGAAACTGTGCAGGTGCAGGACGCGGAGGACGACAGGGTGCGGGTGGTCATCGCCGAGGATTCGGTGCTGCTGCGGGAGGGACTGACGCGGCTGCTCACCGACCGGGGCCACGAGGTGGTCGCGGGGGTCGGCGACGGGGAGGGGCTGGTGAAGACGGTCACCGATCTCGCCGCCCGGGGGGAACTGCCGGACGTGGTGGTGGCCGACGTGCGGATGCCGCCCACCCATACGGACGAAGGCGTGCGGGCGGCCGTCCGCATCCGTGCGGACCACCCCGGGGTGGGGGTGCTGGTCCTGTCGCAGTACGTGGAGGAGCGGTACGCCACCGAGCTGCTGGCGAGCTCCAGCCGGGGCGTGGGGTACCTGCTGAAGGACCGGGTCGCCGACGTGCGCGAGTTCACCGACGCGGTGGTCCGGGTGTCCCGGGGCGGGACGGCGCTGGACCCTGAGGTGGTGGCCCAGCTCCTCGGACGCAGCCGCCGGCAGGACGTCCTGGAGGGTCTGACCCCGCGCGAGCGGGAGGTCCTGGGGCTGATGGCGGAGGGACGCACCAACGCGGCGATCGCCCGCAGGCTCGTCGTCAGCGACGGCGCGGTGGAGAAGCACGTCAGCAACATCTTCATGAAGCTGGGCCTGGCCCAGAGTGACGGGGATCACCGCCGGGTTCTAGCAGTACTCAGGTACCTGAACACATGACCGATGTCACTCTGGATCGAGGAGGCCGTTGTCGACACGTTGTCAACAGGCCGGTTCTCCTCGCGCTCCGCACCATCTGGTGCAGAGCGAATGACATAGGAAGGCAGCCCTTACAGACTTAGGGTTGAAGTGGGAGCGGCCGGCCGAAGGCGGCTCCCACCCATGCCGCCCAGGGAGGTCCAGTTCAGTGACCAGCCAGGTCAGTACAGAGCGTGAACCGGCAGTGGTGAAGGACGTCCGCCGGCTGGAACGGGTGGTCATCCGGTTCGCGGGTGACTCGGGTGACGGGATGCAGCTCACCGGCGACCGTTTCACCTCGGAGACGGCGTCCTTCGGCAACGACCTGTCGACCCTGCCCAACTTCCCCGCCGAGATCCGCGCCCCCGCAGGCACCCTCCCGGGCGTCTCCTCCTTCCAGCTCCACTTCGCGGACCACGACATCCTCACTCCCGGCGACGCGCCGAACGTGCTGGTCGCCATGAACCCGGCCGCGCTGAAGGCCAACCTCGCCGACCTGCCGCGGGGCGCGGAGATCATCGTCAACACCGACGAGTTCACCTCCCGCGCCCTGCAGAAGGTCGGCTACGCCGTCGATCCGCTGGACGACGGCACGCTCGACGGCTACCAGGTGCACCCGGTGCCGCTCACCACCCTGACGGTGGAGGCGCTCAAGGAGTTCGGCCTCACCCGTAAGGAGGCCGAGCGCAGCAAGAACATGTTCGCGCTCGGACTGCTGAGCTGGATGTACCACCGGCCGACCGAGGGCACCGAGGCGTTCCTGCGGAAGAAGTTCGCGAAGAAGCCGCAGATCGCCGAGGCGAACATCGCGGCATTCCGGGCGGGCTGGAACTTCGGCGAGACGACGGAGGACTTCGCCGTCTCCTACGAGGTGGCCCCGGCGTCGAAGGCGTTTCCGCCCGGCGTCTACCGCAACATCTCGGGCAACCTGGCGCTGTCCTACGGCCTGGTGGCCGCCGGGCGGCAGTCCGGGCTGCCGCTCTACCTGGGCTCGTACCCGATCACCCCGGCCTCGGACATCCTGCACGAGCTGAGCCGGCACAAGAACTTCGGCGTGCGCACCTTCCAGGCCGAGGACGAGATCGCCGGCATCGGGGCGGCGCTCGGCGCGGCCTTCGGCGGCTCGCTGGCGGTCACCACGACCTCCGGGCCGGGTGTGGCGCTGAAGTCGGAGACGGTGGGCCTCGCCGTCTCGCTGGAGCTGCCGCTGCTGATCGTGGACATCCAGCGCGGCGGGCCTTCGACCGGTCTGCCCACCAAGACGGAGCAGGCGGACCTGCTCCAGGCGATGTACGGCCGCAACGGCGAGGCGCCGGTCCCGGTGGTCGCCCCGCAGACCCCGGCGGACTGCTTCGACGCGGCGCTGGAGGCGGCCCGGATCGCGCTGACCTACCGCACCCCGGTCTTCCTGCTCTCCGACGGCTACCTCGCCAACGGCAGCGAGCCGTGGCGGGTGCCGGACGTGGAGGACCTGCCGGACCTGCGGGTGGAGTTCGCCGACGGGCCGAACCACACCACCGAGGACGGCGTCGAGGTCTTCTGGCCGTACAAGCGCGACCCCGAGACGCTGGCGCGCCCCTGGGCGGTGCCGGGCACGCCCGGTCTGGAGCACCGGATCGGCGGCATCGAGAAGCAGGACGGCACGGGCAACATCTCCTACGACCCGGCCAACCACGAGTTCATGGTCCGCACCCGCCAGGCCAAGATCGACGGCATCGCGGTGCCCGACCTCGAGGTCGACGACCCGGACGGCGACGCCCGGATCCTGGTGCTCGGCTGGGGCTCCACCTACGGCCCGATCACGGCGGCGGTCCGCCGGCTGCGCGGCATCGGCCACCCGGTCGCCCAGGCGCACCTGCGGCACCTGAACCCGTTCCCCGCCAACCTGGGCGAGGTGCTGCGGCGCTACGACAAGGTCGTGGTCCCGGAGATGAACCTGGGCCAGCTCGCCTCACTGATCAGGTCGAAGTACCTGGTCGACGCCCGCTCCCACACCCAGGTCAACGGCATGCCGTTCAAGGCGGAGCAGCTTGCCGCGGCGCTGAAGGAGGAACTCGATGCCTGAGACGTCCGAGACGGCCGCATCCGGCAACGCCCTGCTGTCGCTGGTCCCCAAGGCGGTCGGCAGGCAGTCCATGAAGGACTTCAAGTCGGACCAGGAGGTCCGCTGGTGCCCCGGCTGCGGCGACTACGCGATCCTCGCCGCCGTGCAGGGCTTCATGCCGGAGCTGGGGCTGGCGAAGGAGAACATCGTCTTCGTCTCCGGCATCGGCTGCTCCTCCCGCTTCCCCTATTACATGAACACCTACGGGATGCACTCCATCCACGGGCGCGCCCCGGCCATCGCGACGGGGCTGGCCACCTCGCGGCAGGACCTGAGCGTGTGGGTGGTCACCGGTGACGGCGACGCGCTCTCCATCGGCGGCAACCACCTGATCCACGCCCTGCGCCGCAACGTCAATCTGAAGATCCTCCTCTTCAACAACCGGATCTACGGACTGACCAAGGGCCAGTACTCCCCCACCTCCGAGCTCGGCAAGATCACCAAGTCGACGCCGATGGGCTCGCTGGACGCCCCCTTCAACCCGGTGTCCCTGGCGCTGGGCGCGGAGGCGACCTTCGTGGCGCGGACGGTGGACTCCGACCGCAAGCACCTCACCGAGGTGCTCCGGCAGGCGGCCGCCCACGAGGGCACGGCGCTGGTGGAGATCTACCAGAACTGCAACATCTTCAACGACGGCGCCTTCGACGTGATCAAGGACCGGGAGAAGGCCCAGGAGGCGGTGATCCGCCTCGAGCACGGGCGGCCCGTCCGGTTCGGGGTGGACGACTCCAAGGGCGTCGTCCGCGACCGGGCGACCGGCGACCTGGTGGTCGTCGACGTCACCCCGGAGAACGAGGCCGACGTGCTGGTCCACGACGCGCACGCCGCCTCGCCGACCACCGCGTTCGCGCTGTCCCGGCTGGCCGACCCGGACACCCTGCACCACACGCCGATCGGCGTGCTGCGGTCGGTGGGCCGGCCGGTCTACGACACGCTGATGGCGC
This sequence comes from Streptomyces fragilis, assembly GCF_003112515.1. Taxonomy (GTDB): domain Bacteria; phylum Actinomycetota; class Actinomycetes; order Streptomycetales; family Streptomycetaceae; genus Streptomyces; species Streptomyces fragilis. The sequence continues at coordinate 1,050,836 of NZ_BEVZ01000004.1, forward strand.
GGCAGCTCGAGGACGCCGTCGAGCGGCAGGGCGAGGGCGACCTGGGCGCCCTGCTGGCGGGCAGCGACACCTGGACCGTCGCCGGCTGAGACCCCCGCACCCCGGCGCACCCCGCATGTCAGGACCGTATGTCGATACGGGAATGACAGGCGGGGTGCTCGGCGTTACCTTCCGGATGGTGCCGACGCTGTGGGAGCGAGGCAGCCAGAAGGAGGAGAGATGGCACAGCCGGCGCCCCGGAGCGAGAACCGGATCGGCCTGTTGAACGGATTCGCCGCCTACGGCATGTGGGGCCTGGTCCCCCTGTTCTGGCCGCTGCTCAAGCCCTCGGGGGCGATCGAGATCCTCGCGCACCGGATGATCTGGTCGCTGGTGCTGGTCGGCCTGATCCTGCTGGTGGTGCGCCGCTGGGCCTGGGCGGGCGAGCTGATACGCCGGCCCCGCAAGCTCGCGCTGATCGCCCTGGCCGCGACGGTGATCACCGTCAACTGGGGCGTCTACATCTGGGCGGTCAACGCCGGCCAGGTGGTGGAGGCGTCCCTCGGCTACTTCATCAACCCGCTGGTCACCATCGCCCTCGGCGTGCTCCTCCTCAAGGAGCGGCTGCGGCCCGTGCAGTGGGCGGCGGTCGGCGTCGGCGCCGCCGCCGTGGTGGTGCTGACCGTCGGCTACGGCCGCCTGCCGTGGATCTCGCTGACCCTGGCCTTCTCCTTCGCCGCCTACGGCCTGGTCAAGAAGAAGGTGAACATCGGCGGCCTGGAGTCGATGGCCGCCGAGACCGCGATCCAGTTCCTGCCCGCCCTCGGCTACCTGCTGTGGCTGAGCTCGCGGGGCGACTCCACCTTCGCCACCGAGGGAGCCGGGCACGCCGCGCTGCTGGCCGCCACCGGCGTGGTCACCGCGATCCCGCTGATCTGCTTCGGCGCCGCCGCCATCCGGGTGCCGCTGTCCACGCTGGGCCTGCTGCAGTACCTGGCGCCGGTCTTCCAGTTCGGACTGGGCGTCCTCTACTTCCACGAGGCCATGCCGCCGGAGCGCTGGGCCGGCTTCTCCCTGGTGTGGCTGGCGCTCACCCTGCTCACCTGGGACGCGCTGCGCACCGCCCGCCGCTCCGCCCGCGCCCTGCGCGCGGCGGCGGCCGCGGCGGTCGCCGTGTCCCCGCAGGACCCGGCGGCGCCGCAGGAGGGGGCGGCGGCCTTCCCGAGGCCCGCGGCGACCGTGGAGTCCACCGGGACGACGCGGGAGCGCACGGGCTGATCGTCCATTCCGGTTGCGTGCGCCCTCGCACCACCCGTAAGAGTGGTGCCATGACGGAATCCGCGGTGCCTGTCCACTGGAAGCTCGTCGTCGACGCAGCCGACCCGCACGCCCTGGCCGACTTCTGGGCGGCCGCCCTGCGCTACGTCCCGGAGGACAACGGTCCCCTGGTCGAGAAGCTGCTGAGCGCCGGCGTGGTGCCCGCCGAGGCCACCCTGGAGTGGCGGGGCCGCGCCGCCTGGCGGAACCTCGCGGCGGTCCGGCACCCGGAGGACCCGCACGACGAGGAGTCCGGCACGGGCCTGGGGCGGCGGTTGCTGTTCCAGCGCGTCCCGGAGCCGAAGACCGGCAAGAACCGCCTCCACCTGGACCTGCACCCCGGGAACGGCGCGCGTGAGGCCGAGGTCGAGCGGCTGACCGCGCTGGGCGCCCGGGTGCTGCGCGAGGTCCGCGAGCAGGGCGGCGCCTGGACGGTCATGTACGACCCCGAGGGCAACGAGTTCTGCGTCCACTGACCTCCGCCGCGCGGCGGACCGGGAGGCGGGGCCTGTGGACAACTCCTGGGCCGTCGGTCCGTCCGCCTATGGTGGAGGAAGGTCTACAGGGACGGGCGGTACAGGTGTGACCACGGCAACGGTGACGGAGACGGACGCGGGCGGCCGCGCGCTCGAGGCGCTGCGCAAGGTCTTCGGCTACGAGTCCTTCCGCGGCGAGCAGCAGGCCGTGGTCGACCACGTCGTCTCCGGCGGGGACGCGGTGGTGCTGATGCCCACCGGCGGCGGCAAGTCGCTCTGCTACCAGATCCCCGCTCTGGTCCGCCCCGGGACCGGCGTGGTGGTCTCCCCGCTGATCGCCCTGATGCAGGACCAGGTCGACGCCCTGCGCGCGGCGGGCGTGCGGGCCGGCTTCCTCAACTCCACCCAGGACTTCGACGAGCAGCGGCTGGTCGAGGCACAGTTCCAGGCCGGCGAGCTGGACCTGCTCTACCTCGCCCCCGAGCGGCTGCGCCTGGAGTCCACCCTCAACCTGCTCTCCCGCGGGCGGATCTCCCTCTTCGCCATCGACGAGGCCCACTGCGTCGCCCAGTGGGGCCACGACTTCCGCCCCGACTACCTGGCGCTGTCCGTGCTGGGCGAGCGCTGGCCCGACGTGCCGCGGATGGCCCTGACGGCGACGGCCACCCGGGCGACGCACGAGGAGATCACCCGGCGGCTCGGCCTCGGCTCCGCCCGGCACTTCGTCGCCGGGTTCGACCGGCCCAACATCCAGTACCGGATCGTGCCCAAGGCCGAGCCGAAGAAGCAGCTGCTGGCCTTCCTGCGCGAGGAGCACCCGGGCGACGCCGGGATCGTCTACTGCCTGTCCCGGAACTCGGTGGAGAGGACCGCCGAGTTCCTCACCGCGAACGGCATCGACGCGGTGCCGTACCACGCGGGCCTGGACGCCCGCACCCGCGCCGCCCACCAGGCGCGCTTCCTGCGCGAGGAGGGCCTGGTGGTGGTGGCCACCATCGCCTTCGGCATGGGCATCGACAAGCCCGACGTGCGGTTCGTGGCCCACCTGGACCTGCCGAAGTCGGTCGAGGGCTACTACCAGGAGACCGGTCGCGCCGGCCGTGACGGGCTGCCCTCCACGGCCTGGATGACGTACGGCCTCAACGACGTCGTCCAGCTGCGGAAGATGATCCTCTCGGGTGAGGGCGACGAGGCCTTCCGCCGCCGCGCCCAGGCCCACCTGGACGCCATGCTGGCCCTGTGCGAGACGGTCCGCTGCCGCAGGGAGCAGCTGCTCGCCTACTTCGGCCAGGAGGCCTCCGAGGAGCACTGCGGCAACTGCGACACCTGCCTCGCGCCGCCGGAGACCTGGGACGCCACCGTGGCCGCCCAGAAGGTGCTGTCCACCGTGGTCCGGCTGGAGCGGGAGCGGCGCCAGAAGTTCGGCGCGACCCAGATCACGGACATCCTGCTCGGCAAGCGCACCGCCAAGGTGATCCAGTTCGACCACGACCAGCTGTCCGTCTTCGGCATCGGGGAGGACCTGGCCGAGGGCGAGTGGCGCGGCGTCATCCGGCAGCTGCTGGCCCAGGGCCTGCTGTCGGTGGAGGGCGAGTACGGGACGCTGGTGCTGACCGCGGGCAGCGCGGCCGTGCTGCGCGGCGAGCGGCAGGTGCCGATGCGCAAGGAGCCGAAGAAGGCTCCCTCGGCGCGCGGTGAGCGCAAGGCCAAGGCCGCGGCGGCCGCGGCGGAGCTCCCCGAGGAGCTCCAGCCGGTCTTCGAGGCGCTGCGCGGCTGGCGGGCCGAGCGGGCCCGCGAGCAGGGCGTCCCAGCCTACGTGATCTTCCACGACGCGACCCTGCGGGAGATCGCGGCGGCACGCCCGTCGTCGGTGGAGGACCTGCGCGGCATCAGCGGCATCGGCGAGAAGAAGCTGGCCACCCACGGCGAGAGCGTCGTCGAGCTCCTGACCTCGCTCGACGCCTGAGAAGGCCGCCCTTCCGCGGCGCGGTCCCGCGCCGCGGAAGGGCGGCCCGGCGCGCCGCGCGGACCGCTCACTTGAGACGACCAACGCCCTATTGCACACATCCAGTTGGCGTGTCAACCCGTCACGGGGGCGCTCCGGGAGGTCCGTATTCTCTGATCATGCCCGCACCCGCCGCCTATGCGCCCCCCTCCCGCACGCTCCCCGCGTACGCCCTCGTCGCCACGGACCTGGACGGCACGCTCCTGCGCGACGACGACACCGTCTCCCCCCGCACCCGTGCGGCGCTGGGGTCGGCGGCGCGGTCGGGCGCCCGGCACCTGGTGGTGACGGGCCGGCCCGCGCCGCGGGTGCGCGACCTGCTCGCCGGGATCGGCGGCGGTTTCGCGGTGTGCGGCCAGGGCGCGCAGCTCTACGACGCGGACCGGGACCGGCTGGTGTGGTCGATGACCCTGGACCGGGAGCTGGCGGAGACCGCCCTCGGCAAGATCGAGGCCGAGGTGGGCCAGGTGTACGCGGCCGTGGACCAGGACGGCGTACAGGGGCTCACGCTGATCGAGCCGGGCTACCGGATGGCGCGGCCCACGCTTCCCGCGGTGCGGGTCGGCCGCCGCGGCGACCTGTGGGAGCGGCCCATCACCAAGGTGCTGCTGTCCCACCCGGAGCTCACCGACGACGAGCTGACCGCGGTGGCGGCCTCGGCGGTCGGCTCGCTGGCCACGGCGACGATGTCCGGCCCGGGAACGGTGGAGCTGCAGCCGCACGGGGTGACCAAGGCCACCGGGCTGGCCATGGCGGCCTCGCGGCTCGGCCTGGGACCGGAGGACGCCATCGCCTTCGGCGACATGCCGAACGACGTGCCGATGTTCCGCTGGGCCGCCCGGGGGGTGGCCATGGCCAACGCGCACCCGGAGCTGAAGGCGGTCGCCGACGAGGTCACCACGACGAACGAGGACGACGGCGTGGCCGTCGTCCTCGAGCGGTTGTTCCCCTGAGGGGTCAGTAGGCGCTGTTGACGTTGTCGATCGAGCCGTAGCGGTCGGCCGCGTAGTTGCAGGCGGCGACGATGTTGGCGACCGGGTCGAACGGCGAGGAGTCGGTGCCCTCGACGTGGTAGGCGTCGAAGGTGGGGTCGATCACCTGCAGCAGGCCCTTGGACGGGATGCCGTTGATCGCGTTGATGTCCCAGTCGTTGATGGCGAGCGGGTTGCCCGAGGACTCGCGCATCACGTTGCGGTGGATGCCGTCGTAGGTGCCCGGAATGCCGTGCTTCGCCATCACGGCGAGGGCCTCGCGGATCCAACCGTCGAGGTTGTCCTGGGTGGCGGCCAGGTGGGTGACCTTGTTGCCCGGGGCGGCCGCGGTCTGCGCGGCGGGGGTCTCGGCGGCGAAGGCGCCGCTCGCGCCCACGATCGGCGCGGCGACGACGGCCGCGGCGACGGCGAGGGCCGACACGGTACGGGTGAGACGGGACATGCGTTCTTCCTCTCCGGCGCCTGCGAGGTGAGCTGTCGGGTTCGGGCCAGAAAGGCTGCCCGGCCCGCCGCCCCGTGAGGCGGCGGGCTTCACCCCGAGCCGGTCCTGGAGGCGCGCTCGAGCGCGCTCCGGTCCGGCGGCGTACCTGGGTCCCCCGCTCCTGCCGTGCGTGGAATGGGTCTGTGGTGTGCGGGCGGCGGCAGGATTCGGCGTTCCGCCCGGCTGGCGCGAAACGTATGCGAGAGCGGATGTCCGAAACAAGTACGAACTCCGTGGATCATGATGCTTGATCATGATTGAGGGCGATTTGCCCACCTGCACCCTTCCGGCACCGCCATCTCAACTCGCCCTCACGGCGGGCGACTTCAGGCCACCGGATCCGGCCCGCCCAGCTCGCTCCCTTGTGGCCCATTTCACGGATCGACCGATGAGCGCACAAAAAGACCAAATGAGACGGCAGCCCGGCAATACCCCCTGAATCGGACATGACCTGTCCAGCCATCTGGCGGGTGGGGGCTGTCGGTGATCCAAACCCGACCGGATACGCTGAGTGGGGTGATGGCAATGACCTATCGACCAGCCGTGTGATCGTCAGCACACACCAGCAGACAGGAGACCCCTCGTGACCGTGGTCGGGCCGTTCGGGCTGAGGGTTCGGGACCAGGCGCTGGAGACCTCCGTCCAGGCAGGCATGGCGGCCGTCGAGGAAGGCCTGCTCGAAGCCACCAAGAGCGAGGTCCCGTTCATCACCGAGGCCGCGCAGCACCTCGTGAAGGCGGGCGGCAAGCGGTTCCGTCCGCTGCTCGTCATGCTCGCCGCGCAGTTCGGCGATCCGGACGCGCCGGGGATCGTGCCCTCGGCCGTGGTCGTCGAGCTCACCCATCTCGCCACGCTGTACCACGACGACGTGATGGACGAGGCCGAGGTGCGCCGCGGCGTGCCCAGCGCCAACAGCCGCTGGGACAACTCGGTGGCGGTGCTCACCGGCGACTTCCTCTTCGCCCGCGCCTCGCACATCCTGGCCGACCTCGGCCCGGAGGCGGTGCGGGTGCAGGCCGAGGCGTTCGAGCGCCTGGTCACCGGCCAGATCCTGGAGACCGCCGGTCCGTCCGCCGGGCGCTCCCCCATCGACCACTACCTTGACGTGCTGGCCGGCAAGACCGGTTCGCTGGTCGCCGTCGCCTGCCGCTTCGGCGCGATGATGTCGGGCGCCGACCACCAGGTCGTGGACGTGCTCACGCAGTACGGCGAGCGGCTGGGCGTGGCCTTCCAGCTGGCCGACGACGTCCTGGACGTCGCCTCCGACTCCTCCGACTCCGGCAAGACCCCCGGCACCGACCTGCGCGAGGGCATCCCCACGCTGCCGGTGCTGCGGCTGCGCGAGCGGGTCGCGCGACTGGGGCTGCCCGAGGACGTCGCCCTGTGCGAGCTGCTGGACTCCGACCTGTCGGACGAGGCGCGTCTGGCCGAGGCGGTCGCCCGGCTGCGGGAGCACCCCGCGCTGGAGGACGCCCGGGCGGACACCGTCCGCTACGCGCAGGAGGCCCGCGCCGCGCTGGCCCCGCTGCCGGAGTGCGAGGCCAAGGCGGCCCTCGTGCACCTCTGCGACGCCGTGGTGCACCGCGCGGGCTGATCGGCTCCACCGGCCGACCGGCACCCCGGCACCCGGCACCCGGCACCCGGCACCCGGGCCGTCAGTACACCGCCCGCCCGCGAGGCCCGCGCACCCGTACGGAACGCCGAAGGCCCGGCTCCCCCCGAGGGAACCGGGCCTTCGGCGTCGCCGGGACGCCCGCGGGTCAGCGGACGAACGTCCCCGCCTGGCTCGCCAGGTCGAGGAAGTACTGCGGCGCCACACCCAGCACGACGGTGACCGCCGCGCCCACCGCGATCGCCACGGTCGTCAGCGGTGACGCCACCGCGACCGTGGGCCCGTCCGGCTTGGGCTCGCTGAAGAACATCAGCACGATCACCCGGATGTAGAAGAACGCCGCGACCGCCGAGGACAGCACGCCGACCACCACCAGCGGGGCCGCGCCGCCCTCCGCCGCCGCCTTGAACACGGCGAACTTGCCGGCGAACCCGGAGGTCAGCGGGATGCCCGCGAAGGCCAGCAGGAAGACCGCGAACACCGCCGCCACCAGCGGCGAACGCCGCCCGAGCCCCGCCCACTTGGACAGGTGGGTGGCCTCGCCGCCCGCGTCGCGCACCAGCGTCACCACGGCGAAGGCGCCCACCGTGACGAAGGAGTACGCGGCCAGGTAGAAGAGGACCGAGGAGATCCCCTCCGGCTTCGCCGCGATCACACCGGCCAGGATGAACCCGGCGTGCGCGATGGAGGAGTAGGCCAGCAGCCGCTTGATGTCGGTCTGCGTGATGGCGACGATCGCGCCGATCACCATGGTGACCGCGGCCACGCCCCACATCACCGGCCGCCAGTCCCAGCGCAGCCCCGGCAGCACCACGTACAGCAGCCTCAGCAGCGCGCCGAAGGCCGCCACCTTGGTCGCCGACGCCATGAAGCCGGTCACCGGGGTCGGCGCGCCCTGGTAGACGTCCGGGGTCCACATGTGGAACGGCACCGCGCCCACCTTGAAGAGCAGCCCCATCGTCACCAGCGCGGCGCCCAGGAGCAGCAGCACGTCGTTGCCCATGGTGCCGGCCAGCGCCGGGCTGACCTCGCCGACCGTGCCCTCGACGACCTGGGCGATCCGGCCGTAGGAGACCGAGCCCGCGTAGCCGTAGAGCAGCGCGATGCCGAAGAGGGTGAACGCGGAGGCGAAGGCGCCCAGCAGGAAGTACTTGACCGCGGCCTCCTGCGACAGCAGCCGCTTGCGGCGGGCCAGCGCGCACAGCAGGTACAGCGGGAGGGAGAAGACCTCCAGTGCGATGAACAGGGTCAGCAGGTCGTTGGCGGCCGGGAAGACCATCATGCCGCCGACCGCGAAGAGCAGCAGCGGGAACACCTCGGTGGTGGTGAAGCCGGCCTTCACGGCCGCCTTCTCACTGTCGCTGCCGGGCACCGACGCCGCCTGCGCGGCGAAGGAGTCCACCCGGTTGCCGTGCGCCGCCGGGTCGAGGCGGCGCTCGGCGAAGGTGAACAGGGCCACCAGGCCGACCAGCAGGATCACGCCCTGCAGGAACAGCGCGGGCCCGTCCACCGCGATCGCGCCCTCCGCGGCGATGCCCGCCCGGGTGGTCGCGTGACCGCCCACCGCGAGCGCCACCACGGCGGCGAAGCCCGCGGCGAGCGCGACGGCGGAGACGAAGAGCTGCGCGTGGTAGCGGGCCCGGCGCGGCACGAAGGCCTCCACCAGGATGCCCAGCACCGCCGCGCCGATGACGATCATCACCGGTGACAGCTGCGCGTACTCGATCGTCGGGGCCGGAATCTTGGCGATCGACCCGTCCGCGGGTGCGGCCAGGTCTGTCCACAGGCCGTGGACGGCTGATGCGCTCACTTGGCCGCCTCCACCTCGGGCTCGGGGTCGTGCTGCTGCACGTCGGACATGGTGTGCCGGACCGCCGGGTTGACGAGGTCCGTGAGGGGCTGCGGGTAGACGCCCAGGAAGATCAGCAGGGCGATCAGCGGCGCCGCGACCGCGAGTTCACGCACCCGCAGATCGGGCAGCTTGGCCACCTCGGGCCTGACCGGCCCGGTCATGGTCCGCTGGTAGAGCACCAGCGTGTACAGCGCGGCCAGCACGATGCCGAAGGTGGCGATGATGCCCACCACCGGGTAGCGGGCGAAGGCGCCCACCAGCACCAGGAACTCGCTGACGAACGGGGCGAGTCCGGGCAGCGACAGGGTGGCCAGGCCACCGATCAGGAAGGTGCCGGCCAGCACCGGGGCCACCTTCTGCACCCCGCCGTAGTCGGCGATCAGGCGCGAGCCGCGGCGGGAGATCAGGAAGCCGGCCACCAGCATCAGCGCCGCCGTCGAGATCCCGTGGTTGACCATGTACAGCGTCGCACCGGACTGGCCCTGGCTGGTCATCACGAAGACGCCCAGGATGATGAAGCCGAAGTGCGAGATGGAGGCGTAGGCCACCAGCCGCTTGATGTCCCGCTGACCGACCGCCAGCAGCGCCCCGTAGACGATGCTGATCAGCGCCAGCACCAGCACCACCGGGGTGGCCCACTTGCTGGCCTCGGGGAAGAGTCCGAGGCAGAAGCGGAGCATCGCGAAGGTGCCGACCTTGTCGACCACGGCGGTGATCAGCACCGCGACCGGAGCGGTGGCCTCGCCCATGGCGTTGGGCAGCCAGGTGTGCAGCGGCCACAGCGGGGCCTTGACGGCGAAGGCGAGGAAGAAGCCGAGGAAGAGCAGGCGCTCGGTGTTCGTCCCCATCGTCAGCTCGCCGTCGGCGCGGGCGGCCAGGATGTCGGGGAGCGAGAAGCTGCCCGCGGCCACGTACAGGCCGATCACCGCGGCCAGCATGATCAGGCCGCCGGCCAGGTTGTACAGCAGGAACTTGACCGCCGCGTACGACCGCTGGGTGGCGGCCGCCTCCTCGCCGCCCTGGTGGGCGCGGTCCCCGAAGCCGCCGATGAGGAAGTACATCGGGATCAGCATGGCTTCGAAGAAGATGTAGAAGAGGAAGACGTCGGTGGCCTCGAAGGAGAGGATCACCATCGCCTCGACCATCAGGATCAGCGCGAAGAAGCCCTGGGTGGGCCGCCACCGCTTGCTCTGCGTCTCCAGCGGGTCGGCGTCGTGCCAGCCGGCCAGCACGATGAACGGGATCAGCACCGCGGTCAGCAGCACGAGCGCCACCCCGATGCCGTCCACGCCGAGTTCGTAGCGGACCCCGAAGGCCGGGATCCAGTCGTAGCTCTCGGTCAGCTGGAACCGCGCGCCGCCCGGGTCGAAGCGCACCGCGACCAGGACGGCCAGGACCAGCGTGCCCAGCGAGACGAGCAGCGCCAGCCACTTGGCGGCCTCGCGCCGCGCGGCGGGGACGGCGGCGGTGGCGACCGCCCCGAGGGCGGGCAGCACCGCCGTCGCCGTCAGCAGGGGAAAGCTCATGTCAGACCGCCCTCATCAGCAGGGTCGCGGCGACCAGGAGCGCCGTACCGCCGAACATCGAGACCGCGTAGGAGCGCGCGAAGCCGTTCTGCAGCCTGCGCATCCGCGCGGAGAGTCCGCCCACCCCGGCCGCGGTGCCGTTGACCACCCCGTCGACCAGGGTGTGGTCGACGTAGACCAGGGAGCGGGTGAGGTGCTCGCCGCCGCGGACCAGGACCACGTGGTTGAAGTCGTCCTGGTACAGGTCGCGGCGGGCCGCCCGGGTGAGCAGCGAACCGCGCGGGGCGACCGCCGGGACCGGGCGGCGGCCGTACTGGGCCCAGGCCAGGCCGACGCCGAGCACCATCACGGTGACGGTGGCGACGGTGACGACCCACGCGGCGACCGGGGGGTGGCCGTGCGCGAAGGAGGTGACCGGCTCCAGCCAGTGCACGAACCGCTCGCCGATGCCGAAGAAGGCGCCGGCGAAGACCGAGCCGAAGGCCAGCACGATCATCGGGACGGTCATCACCTTCGGCGACTCGTGCGGGTGCGGCACGCCGCCGCCGTGGTCCGCGGCGGGCTCCACGTCCGGCTGGTCGGGGGAGGCGGCGGGCAGGTTCCTCCACCGCTCCTCGCCGAAGAAGGTCATCAGCATCACGCGCGTCATGTAGAACGCGGTGATCCCGGCGCCCAGCAGGGCCACCCCGCCCAGGATCCAGCCCTGCGTGCCGCCCTTGGCGAAGGCCGCCTCGATGATCAGGTCCTTGGAGAAGAACCCGGACAGGCCCGGGAAGCCGATGATCGCCAGGTAGCCGAGGCCGAAGGTCACGAAGGTGACCGGCATGTACGTGCGCAGGCCGCCGTACTTGCGCATGTCGACCTCGTCGTTCATGCCGTGCATCACGGAGCCCGCGCCGAGGAAGAGCCCGGCCTTGAAGAAGCCGTGCGTCACCAGGTGCATGATGGCGAAGGCGTAACCGATCGGGCCGAGGCCCGCGGCCAGCACCATGTAGCCGATCTGCGACATCGTCGAGCCGGCCAGCGCCTTCTTGATGTCGTCCTTGGCGCAACCGACGATCGCACCGAAGAGCAGCGTGACCGCGCCGACGATGGTGACCACCAGTTGCGCGTCCGGCGCCGCGTTGAAGATCGCGCCGGAGCGGACGATCAGGTAGACGCCCGCGGTCACCATGGTCGCCGCGTGGATCAGGGCCGAGACCGGGGTCGGGCCCTCCATCGCGTCGCCCAGCCAGGACTGCAGCGGCACCTGGGCGGACTTGCCGCATGCGGCCAGCAGCAGCATCAGCGCGATCGCGGTGAGCGTTCCCTCGCCCGTCTTCCCCACGCCGTCGAGCACCGGCGTGAACGCGAAGGTGCCGAAGGTGGTGAACATCAGCATGATCGCGATCGACAGGCCCATGTCGCCGACCCGGTTGACCAGGAAGGCCTTCTTGGCCGCGGTGGCCGCGCTGGGCTTGTGCTGCCAGAAGCCGATCAGCAGGTAGGACGCGAGACCCACGCCCTCCCAGCCGAGGTACAGCAGCAGGTAGTTGTCGGCGAGGACCAGGATCAGCATCGCCGCGAGGAACAGGTTGAGGTAGCCGAAGAACCGGCGGCGGCGCTCGTCGTGCTCCATGTACCCGATCGAGTACACGTGGATGAGCGAGCCGACGCCGGTGATCAGCAGGACGAAGGTGATGGACAGCTGGTCCAGCCGGAACGCCACGTCCGCCTGGAAGCCCTCGACCGGGATCCAGCTGTACAGGTGCTGGACCAGGGTGCGGTCCTCCGCGCCCCGGCCCAGCAGGCCGGCGAAGAGGACGGCTCCCAGGACGAAGGAGAGGGCGGCCAGGGCGGTGCCGATCCAGTGGCCGGCCCTGTCCAGTCTCCGGCCGCCGCACAGCAGGACGGCCGCTCCGAGCAGAGGCGCCGCGATCAGCAGCGCGATCATGTTCTCCACGTCTGCGACCCCTTAGAGCTTCATCAGTCGAGCGTCGTCGACCGAGGCCGAGTGGCGGGTACGGAAGAGCGACACGATGATCGCGAGCCCGACCACGACCTCCGCGGCGGCGACGACCATCGTGAAGAACGCGATGATCTGGCCGTCGAGGTTGCCGTGCATCCGGGAGAAGGCGATCAGGGAGAGGTTGCAGGCGTTGAGCATCAGCTCGATGCACATGAACACCACGATGGCGTTCCGCCGCACCAGCACTCCGGTGGCTCCGATGGTGAAGAGCAGAGCCGCGAGGTAGAGGTAATTGACCGGGTTCACTGCTGGGCCTCCTCCGCCCGCGTCAGCTCCGTGGACCCGCCGCGGCGCGGCCGCGGAGGCTCCAGGGGGTCGCGCTCGAGGCGCTCGTTGGCGCGCTGCTCCAGCGCCCGCAGGTCGGCGATGGCCTGGCTGGAGACGTCACGGATCTGGCCGCGCTCGCGCAGCGTGGCGCTGACGGTGAGCTCGGACGGGGTGCCGTCGGGCAGCAGGCCCGCGACGTCGACCGCGTTGTGCCGGGCGTAGACGCCGGGGGCGGGCAGCGGCGGGATGTACTCGCCCTTGCGGATGCGCTCCTCGGCGAGCTCCTTCTGCGTCTTGGCCCGCTCGGTGCGCTCCCGGTGGGTGAGCACCATGGCGCCGACGGCCGCCGTGATCAGCAGCGCGCCGGTGATCTCGAAGGCGAAGACGTACTTGCCGAACAGCAGGGCGGCCAGGCCCTGGATGTTGCCGCCGGAGTTGGCGGCGGCCAGTCCCTCGAACTCGGTGAGGGTCGCGTTGCCGATCCCGCCGATCAGCAGGACGCCGAAGCCCAGACCGCAGAGCAGGGCGAGCCAGCGCTGGCCCCTGATGGTCTCCTTCAGCGAGTCCGCCGCCGTGACGCCGACCAGCATGACGACGAACAGGAAGAGCATCATGATCGCGCCGGTGTAGACGACGATCTGCACGATGCCCAGGAAGTACGCGCCGTTGGCCAGGTAGAACACGGCGAGCACGATCATCGTGCCGGCCAGGCTGAGCGCGCTGTGCACGGCCCTCTTCAGGAAGACCGTGCCCAGGGCGCCGAGCACCGCGACGGTGCCGAGGATCCAGAACTGCACGGCCTCCCCGGTGGAGGTGGTGTACGCGGCGACGGTGTTCACGCCCCCACCTCCTGCTGGGCGGTGGGCTGGGTGTCCGCGTCCTGGGTCGCGTCCTCGGGCCGCTCGCCCTGGGAGACCGCGACCTGCCGGACGGTGCCGGGGGCGGCCTCGGTGACCAGGCCCCGGTAGTAGTCCTGCTCGTCGGTGCCCGGGAAGATGGAGTGGGGCGTGTCGACCATGCCCTCCTCCAGCCCGGCCAGCAGCTGCTCCTTGGTGTAGATCAGGTTCTGCCGGGTGAGGTCGGCGAGCTCGAACTCGTTGGTCATCGTCAGCGCCCGCGTCGGGCAGGCCTCGATGCACAGACCGCAGAGGATGCAGCGCGCGTAGTTGATCTGGTAGACGCGGCCGTACCGCTCGCCGGGCGAGTAGCGCTCCTCGTCGGTGTTGTCCGCGCCCTCGACGTAGATCGCGTCGGCGGGACAGGCCCAGGCGCACAGCTCGCAGCCGACGCACTTCTCCAGGCCGTCCGGATGGCGGTTGAGCTGATGCCGTCCGTGGAACCGCGGAGCGGTGGTCTTCTTCTGCTCCGGGTACTGCTCGGTCAGCCGCTTCTTGAACATGGCCTTGAAGGTCACGCCGAAACCGGCCACCGGGTTCATGAACCCGGGCTTGGTGTCGGCCGCGCTCTGCTGTGCCGCGGCCTTCTGTGCCAGGCCCTTCTCCGCCGCGGCCTTCTCGACCGGGGCGTTGTGTTCGTCAGCCATCGGACGCCTCCTTTCCCTGCAGAGATCCGTCACGGGGTCCGTCGCCGTGGGTGTCCGGGCCGCCGCTGCCCACGAGTTCGCGTTCGGTGCGCGAGCGGCGCCGCGGCACCGGGGGCAGTTGCTGGCCCGGCAGCGGGGGCACCGGGAACCCGCCGGCCATCGGGTCGAACGCGGCCGGCTCGGCGGCGTCCTCCTCCTGGGCCGGCGCGCGGCGCTCGCGCAACATGTCCACGACCAGGGAGACCAGGAGCAGGGCGATGATCGCCCCGGCCACGTAGAGGGCGATGTCGGTGAAGCCGTATCCCTCGTTACGCAGCGCCCGCATGGTGGCGACCACCATCAGCCACACCACCGAGACCGGGATGAGGACCTTCCAGCCGAGCTTCATCAGCTGGTCGTAGCGGACGCGGGGCAGCGAGCCGCGCAGCCAGATGAAGAGGAACAGCAGCAGCTGGACCTTGACCACGAACCAGAGCATCGGCCACCAGCCGTGGTTCGCGCCCTCCCAGAAGCTGCTGATCGGGTACGGGGCCCGCCAGCCGCCCAGGAAGAGCGTGGTGGCGACCGCCGAGACCGTCACCATGTTCACGTACTCGGCGAGCATGAACATCGCGAACTTGATGGACGAGTACTCGGTGTTGAAGCCGCCGACCAGGTCGCCCTCGGACTCGGGCATGTCGAAGGGCGCCCGGTTGGTCTCGCCGACCATGGTCACGATGTAGAGGATGAAGGAGACCGGCAGCAGCACCACGAACCAGCGGTTGTCCTGCTGGGCGACGATCTCCGAGGTCGACATCGACCCGGAGTAGAGGAACACCGAGGCGAAGGCCGCGCCCATGGCGATCTCGTAGGAGATCATCTGCGCGCAGGAGCGCAGGCCGCCCAGGAGCGGGTAGGTGGAGCCGGAGCTCCAGCCGGCCAGCACGATGCCGTAGATGCCGACCGAGGCGACCGCGAGGATGTAGAGCATCGCGATCGGCAGGTCGGTCAGCTGCATGGTGGTGCGCTGGCCGAAGATGGAGACCTCGTTGCCCGGCGGGCCGAACGGGATCACCGCGATGGCCATGAAGGCGGGGATCGCGGCGACGATCGGCGCCAGGATGTACACCACCTTGTCGGCCCGGCGGACGACCACGTCCTCCTTGAGCATCAGCTTCATGCCGTCGGCCAGGGACTGCAGGAGTCCCCAGGGGCCGTGACGGTTCGGGCCGATGCGCAGCTGCATCCAGGCGACGACCTTGCGCTCCCAGACGATGGCGAACAGCACCGTCACCATCAGGAACGCGAAGCAGAAGACGGCCTTGACGACGACCAGCCACCAGGGGTCCTGGCCGAACATCGAGAGGTCTTCCGCGGCGAGGCGCGTCAGGTTCTGGTTCACGCTCCGGCCTCCTCGGCGGTACCGGGGGCCTCGGCGGCGAGGGTCGCCGGGCCGACGCGGACCAGGGCGCCGGGCAGCGCCCCGGTGTCGGAGGCGACGCCGCCCCCGGTGGAGTTGAGCGGCAGCCACACCACCCGGTCGGGCATCGCGGTCACCGTCAGCGGCAGCGCGACGCTGCCGGCCGGGCCGGTCACGGCGACCTGGTCGCCGTCCTTGACGCCCGCCTCGGCGGCGGTGGCGGCGGAGAGCCGCACGGTGGCCGCGTGGCGGGTGCCGGCCAGGGCGTCGTCGCCCTGCTGGAGGACGCCCTGGTCGAGCAGGAGCCGGTGCCCGGCGAGGACCGCCTCGCCCGCGGCGGGGCGGGGCAGGTCGGCGGGGACGGCGGCCGGGCCCTCGGGGCGCTGCCCCTCCCAGACACCGAGCCGGTCGATCTCCGCACGCGTGGTGCGCAGGTCGGGCAGGCCCAGGTGGCGGTCCATGGCGTCGGCCAGCATGTGCAGCACCCGGCTGTCCGCCGGGTGGTACCGGGTGGTCGACTGGTCGGGCTTCAGGGCGGCCTCGAACGGGCGGACCCTTCCTTCCCAGTTGACGAAGGCGCCGGCCTTCTCGGCGACCGCGGCCACCGGCAGCACCACGTCGGCGTGCTCGGTGACCTCGCTCGGCCGTAGTTCGAGCGAGACCAGGAAGCCCACCTCGGCGAGTGCCCGGCGGGCGAGGGCCGGGTCGGGCAGGTCGGCGACCTCGACGCCGGCGACGACCAGTGCCGCGAGCTCTCCCTCGGCCGCCGCGTCGAGCATGCGGGCGGTGTCCCGGCCCGGACGCTCGGGCAGGGCGGAGGTCCCCCAGGCGGCTGCCACCTCGCGGCGGGCCTGCGGGTCGTGGGCGGGGCGGCCGCCGGGCAGCAGCCCGGGCAGGGCGCCCGCCTCGATCGCTCCCCGCTCGCCGGCCCGGCGCGGGATCCACGCCAGGCGGGCGCCGGTGGCGGTCGCCACCCGGACCGCGGCGGTGAGTCCGCCCGGGACCGCGGCGAGCCGCTCGCCGACCAGGATCACCGCGCCCTCGGCGCGCAGCGCCTCGGCCACCTTCGGGGCGTCGCCCTCCAGGCCGGTGCCGCCGGCCAGCGCCTCGAGCCAGGCCGTCTCGGTGCCGGGGGCGGCCGGCAGCAGCGTGCCGCCCGCCTTGGTCAGGCCCCGGGTGGCGTGGCTCGCGAGCGAGAACACCTTCTGCCCGTGCTTGCGCCAGGCCTTGCGGAGCCGCAGGAAGACGCCGGGCGCCTCCTCCTCCGCCTCGAAGCCGGCCAGCAGCACGGCGGGCGCCTGCTCCAGCGTCGTGTACGTGAGGCCGGTTCCGTCCAGGCCGACGCCGCGTCCGGCGACCCGGGAGGCGAGGAAGACGGACTCCTCGTCGCTGTGCGCCCGGGCCCGGAAGTCGATGTCGTTGGTGTCCAGCGCGATCCGGGCGAACTTGGCGTACGCGTAGGCGTCCTCGACGGTGAGCCGTCCGCCGGTCAGCACGCCGGCCCGGCCGCGCGCGACGTTCAGCCCGCGCGCCGCGGCCTCCAGCGCCTCCGGCCAGGAGGCCGGCTCCAGCACGCCCTCGGCGCCTCGGACCAGCGGCGTCGCCAGGCGGTCGCGCTGCTGGGCGTAGCGGAAGGCGAAGCGGCCCTTGTCGCAGATCCACTCCTCGTTGACCTGCGGGTCGTCCGCGGCCAGCCGGCGCATCACCTTGCCGCGCCGGTGGTCGGTGCGGGTGGCGCAGCCGCCCGCGCAGTGCTCGCAGACCGAAGGGCTGGAGATCAGGTCGAAGGGGCGGGCCCGGAACCGGTAGGCGGCCGAGGTCAGCGCGCCGACCGGGCAGATCTGGATGGTGTTGCCGGAGAAGTACGACTGGAACGGGTCGCCCACGCCGGTGCCGACCTGCTGGAGCGCGCCGCGCTCGACCAGTTCGATCATCGGGTCGCCGGCGATCTGGTTCGAGAAGCGGGTGCAGCGGGCGCAGAGCACGCAGCGCTCACGGTCCAGCAGCACCTGGGTGGAGATGGGCACCGGCTTCTCGTAGGTGCGCTTGTGGCCCTCGAAGCGGGACTCGGCGTTGCCGTGCGACATCGCCTGGTTCTGCAGGGGGCACTCGCCGCCCTTGTCGCAGACCGGGCAGTCCAGGGGGTGGTTGATGAGCAGCAGCTCCATGACCCCCTTCTGCGCCTTCTCGGCGACCGGGGAGGTCAGCTGCGTCTTCACCACCATGCCGTCGGTGCAGGTGATGGTGCAGGAGGCCATCGGCTTGCGCTGGCCCTCCACCTCGACGATGCACTGGCGGCAGGCGCCGGCCGGGTCGAGGGCCGGGTGGTCGCAGAACCGGGGGATCTCGATGCCGAGCTGCTCGGCGGCCCGGATGACCAGGGTGCCCTTGGGCACGCTGATCTCCGCACCGTCGATCGTCAGACGGACGAGGTCCTCCGGGGGCACCGCTCCCGGTCCGCCGCCGGAGGGAGCACTGGTCGGCGCGGTCATGCGTTCACCTCCGTGTGCTTGTCCGCCCAGACGGTGGACTTCGCCGGGTCGAAGGGGCAGCCGCGCCCCCTGATGTGCTCCTCGTACTCGTCGCGGAAGTACTTGAGGGAGGAGAAGATCGGCGAGGCGGCGCCGTCGCCGAGGGCGCAGAACGACTTGCCGTTGATGTTGTCGGCGATGTCGTTGAGCTTGTCGAGGTCGGCCATCTCGCCCTTGCCGGCCTCGATGTCGCGCAGCAGCTGGACCAGCCAGTAGGTGCCCTCGCGGCAGGGGGTGCACTTGCCGCAGGACTCGTGCGCGTAGAACTCGGTCCAGCGGGTGACCGCGCGGACCACGCAGGTGGTCTCGTCGAAGCACTGCAGGGCCTTGGTGCCGAGCATGGAGCCGGCCGCGCCGACGCCCTCGTAGTCCAGCGGGACGTCGAGGTGCTCGTCGGTGAACATCGGGGTGGAGGAGCCGCCGGGCGTCCAGAACTTGAGGCGGTGCCCAGGCCGCATGCCGCCGCTCATGTCGAGCAGCTGGCGCAGCGTGATGCCGAGCGGGGCCTCGAACTGGCCGGGGTTGGCGACGTGGCCGCTGAGCGAGTACAGCGTGAAGCCCGGGGACTTCTCGCTGCCCATGGAGCGGAACCACTCCTTGCCGTGGTGCATGATCGCGGGAACCGAGGCGATCGACTCCACGTTGTTCACCACGGTGGGGCAGGCGTAGAGGCCGGCGACCGCCGGGAAGGGCGGGCGCAGCCTGGGCTGGCCGCGGCGTCCTTCCAGCGAGTCGAGCAGCGCCGTCTCCTCGCCGCAGATGTACGCGCCCGCGCCCGCGTGCACGGTGATGTCCAGGTCGATGCCGCTGCCCAGGACGTTCTCGCCCAGGTAGCCGGCCGCGTAGGCCTCGCGCACGGCGGAGTGCAGCCGCCGCAGCACGGGGACGACCTCGCCGCGCAGGTAGATGAAGGCGTGCGAGGAGCGGATGGCGTAGCAGGCGATGATCATTCCCTCGATGAGGGAGTGCGGGTTCGCGTAGAGGAGGGGGATGTCCTTGCAGGTGCCCGGCTCCGACTCGTCGGCGTTGACGACGAGGTAGTGCGGTTTGCCGTCGCCCTGCGGGATGAACTGCCACTTCATCCCGGTGGGGAAGCCGGCGCCGCCGCGGCCGCGCAGGCCCGAGTCCTTGACGTAGGCGATGACCTCGTCGGGGCTCATGGTCAGGGCCTTGCGCAGCCCTTCGTAGCCGTCGTGCCGGCGGTAGACGTCCAGGGTCCAGGAACGGTCCTCGTCCCAGAACGCCGACAGCACGGGAGCGAGCAGCTTGTCGGGGCTCGTCTCGTTGAGCTCTCCGGTCGCCACGCTCATCACTCCCCCTCCTCTTCTTCGGCGGAACCCGCGGGGCCGGCGGGGCCGCCCACGGGTCCTGCCGGGTGGGCCGGGTCGGACGCCGAGGTGGTGCTCGGCGCGTCGTGCGAGCTGGAGTGCGACGCGGACGGGGGCCCGGTCCGCGGCCCGTCGCCCGGGCCGGCCTCGCGAGGGGCGGCGTCCGGGCGGTCGGTGTCGCGCGCCGCGGCGTCGCGGGGGTGGACGACGCGGGCGCCGAGCGGCTGCCCCTTGGCGAGGCGGAGCCCGAGCAGCGAGGCGGGTCCGGCGCTGCCGCCCGCCTCGACGGCGCCGGGGCGCTCGTCGGGGAAGCCGGCCAGGATGCGCGCCGTCTCCTTGAAGGTGCACAGCGGCGCGCCGCGGGTCGGCGTGACGGGGCGGCCCTCGATGAGGTCGTCGACGAGCTGCCGGGCGGTGGCCGGCGTCATGTTGTCGAAGAACTCCCAGTTGACCATCACCACGGGGGCGAAGTCGCAGGCCGCGTTGCACTCGATGTGCTCGAGGGTGACCTTGCCGTCGGCGGTGGTGCCGTTGTTGCCGACGCCCAGGTGCTGCTGGAGGTCCTCGAAGATGGCGTCGCCGCCCATCACCGCGCAGAGCGTGTTGGTGCACACGCCCACCTGGTAGTCGCCGCTCGGCCGCCGCCGGTACATCGTGTAGAAGGTGGCGACGGCGGTGACCTCGGCGGTGGTGAGGTCCAGCATCTCGGCGCAGAACCTCATGCCGGTGCGGGTGACGTGGCCCTCCTCCGACTGCACCAGGTGCAGCATCGGCAGCAGCGCGGAGCGGGAGTCCGGGTAGCGGGCGATGATCTCGCGCGCGTCGGCCTCCAGCCGCGTCCGCACGTCCGCCGGGTAGTCCGGGGCGGGCAGTTCGGGCATTCCCAGGCCGACGCCCTGGGAGGGTGTGCCCTGGGCAGGTGTGCTGGTCACCGGTCGACGCCTCCCATCACGGGGTCGATGGACGCGACGGCGACGATGACGTCGGCGACCTGGCCGCCCTCGCACATCGCCGCCATGGCCTGCAGGTTGGTGAAGGACGGGTCGCGGAAGTGGACCCGGTAGGGGCGGGTGCCGCCGTCGGAGACGACGTGCACGCCCAGTTCGCCCTTGGGCGACTCGACCGCCGTGTAGGCCTGGCCGGGCGGGACCCGGAAGCCCTCGGTGACCAGCTTGAAGTGGTGGATCAGGGCCTCCATGGAGGTGCCCATGATCTTCCGGATGTGGTCGAGGGAGTTGCCGAGACCGTCCGGGCCGAGCGCCAGCTGGGCGGGCCAGGCGATCTTCTTGTCGGCGACCATCACCGGTCCCGGCTTCAGCCGGTCCAGGCACTGCTCGACGATGTGCAGCGACTGGCGCATCTCCTCCAGCCGGATCAGGAACCGGCCGTAGGAGTCGCAGGTGTCGGCGGTCGGGACCTCGAAGTCGTAGGTCTCGTAGCCGCAGTAGGGCTGCGTCTTGCGCAGGTCGTGCGGGAGGCCGGTGGAGCGCAGGATCGGGCCGGTGGCGCCGAGCGCCATGCAGCCGGCCAGGTCCAGGTGGCCGATGCCCTCCATGCGGGCCTTGAAGATGGGGTTCCCGGTGGCGAGCTTGTCGTACTCCGGGAGGTTCTTCCGCAGCTTCTTGACCGCCTCGCGGATCTGGTCGACGGCGCCCGGCGGGAGGTCCTGGGCGAGGCCGCCGGGGCGGATGAACGCGTGGTTCATGCGCAGGCCGGTGATCAGCTCGTAGAGGTCCAGGATGATCTCGCGGTCGCGGAAGCCGTAGATCATGATCGTGGTGGAGCCGAGCTCCATGCCGCCGGTGGCGATGCACACCAGGTGCGAGGAGAGCCGGTTGAGCTCCATCAGCAGGACGCGGATGATCGTCGCCCGGTCGGGTACCTGGTCCTCGATGCCGAGGAGCTTCTCCACCGCGAGGCAGTAGGCCGTCTCGTTGAAGAAGGAGGTCAGGTAGTCCATGCGGGTCACGAAGGTGGTGCCCTGCGTCCACGTCCGGTACTCGAGGTTCTTCTCGATGCCGGTGTGCAGGTAGCCGATGCCGCAGCGGGCCTCGGTGACCGTCTCGCCCTCGATCTCCAGGATCAGGCGCAGCACGCCGTGGGTGGACGGGTGCTGGGGACCCATGTTGACGACGATGCGCTCGTCGTCGGCCTTGGCCGCCGCCTCGACGACCTCGTCCCAGTCGCCTCCGGTGACCGTGTAGACCTTGCCCTCGGTGGTCTCGCGGGCTGTTGCCGACTGCGTGCTCATGAGTACGACCTCCGCTGGTCCGGAGCCGGGATCTGGGCGCCCTTGTACTCGACGGGGATGCCGCCGAGGGAGTAGTCCTTGCGCTGCGGATGGCCCTGCCAGTCGTCCGGCATCATGATCCGCGTGAGTGCCGGGTGGCCGTCGAAGACGATGCCGAAGAAGTCGTACGTCTCGCGCTCGTGCCAGTCGTTGGTCGGGTACACCGACACCAGCGAGGGGATCCTCCGGTCGCCGTCGGGCGTACTGACCTCCAGCCTGATCAGCCGGTTGTGGGTGATCGACCGCAGGTGGTAGACGGCGTGCAGCTCGCGGCCCTTGTCGTTCGGGTAGTGCACGCCGCTGACGCCGGTGCACAGCTCGAACCGCAGCGCCGGGTCGTCGCGCAGCGTGCGGGCGACGCGCGGCAGGTGCTCGCGCTCGATGTGGAAGGTGAGCTCGCCGCGGTCGACGACGGTGCGCTCGATCGCGTTCTGCGGGAGCAGCCCCTGCTCCTCCAGGGCGCCCTCCAGCTCGTCGGCGACCTCGTCGAACCAGCCGCCGTAGGGCCGGGAGGACGGGCCGGGGAGCCGGACCGGGCGCACCAGGCCGCCGTAGCCGGAGGTGTCGCCCCCGTTGTTCGCACCGAACATCCCGCGCTGGACGCGGATCTCCTCGCCGTGGTCCCCCCGCTGTCCGGGGAGGTTCGAGGCGGAGAGGTCCTTCTCCGGGTTGGGCTCGCTGCGCGGGTCGGGTTCTTTGGCGTCGCTCATCGGAGGAGGCCCTTCATCTCGATGGTCGGCAGGGCCTTCAGCGCCGCCTCCTCCGCCTCCCGGGCCGCCTCCTCGGCGTTCACGCCGAGCTTGGAGGTGCGGACCTTCTCGTGGAGCTTGAGAATCGCGTCCATCAGCATCTCCGGCCGCGGCGGGCAGCCGGGGAGATAGATGTCGACCGGCACGATGTGGTCGACGCCCTGCACGATCGCGTAGTTGTTGAACATGCCGCCCGACGAGGCGCAGACGCCCATGGAGATCACCCACTTGGGGTTGGGCATCTGGTCGTAGACCTGGCGCAGGACGGGGGCCATCTTCTGGCTCACCCGGCCGGCCACGATCATCAGGTCGGCCTGGCGCGGCGATCCGCGGAAGACCTCCATGCCGAACCTCGCCAGGTCGTAGCGGCCGGCGCCTGTCGTCATCATCTCGATGGCGCAGCACGCCAGGCCGAACGTGGCGGGGAACATGGATGACTTGCGCACCCAGCCCGCGGCCTGCTCGACGGTGGTCAGCAGGAATCCGCTCGGCAGCTTTTCCTCGAGTCCCATGTCTCTCAGCCCCTCAGGCCCCTAGGGGGCTCTCAGTCCCATTCCAGGCCGCCGCGACGCCACACGTAGGCGTACGCGACGAAGACGGTGAGCACGAAGAGCAGCATCTCGACGAGCCCGAAGATCCCCAGGGCGTCGAAGGTGACCGCCCACGGATAGAGGAAGACGATCTCGATGTCGAAGATGATGAAGAGCATCGCCGTCAGGTAGTACTTGATGGGGAATCGCCCACCGCCGGCCGGTTGAGGGGTCGGCTCGATACCGCATTCGTACGCCTCGAGCTTTGCTCGGTTGTAGCGCTTTGGACCGATAAGCGTGGCCATGACCACGGAGAAGATCGCAAAGCCTGCCCCGAGGGCTCCCAGTACGAGGATGGGCGCATACGCGTTCACCGCTCCTCGCTCCTCTCAGTCGGCACTGGACTGCTGGCGATTGCACACCGGGGTCGCTGGCTGCCTCACCGTGTCCACGAAGATCGAGAACATGTGAAGCAGGTCACAAGCCCGGCTGCTCCGCATCTTATGCCTGGTGGTCTGTGATCTGCGACACGCGGTGCGAGACGGGCTTTGTGATCTCTGCCACCTGAACGGCCGCCAACGGCCCGGAGCGGCTTGGATCTTGACGCTGCACGCACACAACTGATCACACCAAGTGACAAGTTGGTTCATCCGCGCAGGCCAGAGGGCGCGTCTCCATATCAAGAGGCTGACTGTGCATGCAAATTCGCCATGGATGTCGATCATTGATATAAGCGCCCGCTTCCCTCGACGAGGGCCGGAAAGGGTCGCCACGAGGACCCCGGGCCGGAGCGGAGCGTGTGCGCGCGTTCACGAGCGACACGGGAAGATCACGGCGGTGACCTTCTCGTGACCTCCGCCACATCCGGGAACCGTTCGCGAGGTTCCGAGTTGGCGAAGTCGTACACGGATGGTAAGCGAGGGCAAATCGGGCGTAACGACGGAAGTCCGTGCTCACAGGGCCGCGCCGCAGTGCCCGATTCACACCTTTGGGGCCGGATACCCGTTCCGTGCATGCGTCTTGGGGGACGAGAAACGCCAAATGTGGCGGACGGCACGATTGTTGAAGGGAGCGTGAACCCCTGGTAGGTCTGGTGCACATGTCCCAGACCGCTCACATACGCAGCCACCGGAAGCCCCGCCGCAGCGCCTCGAAGATCGCAGTGCGCGCCGGGGTCGCCGGTGGCGTTCTCAGCACCCTGGCCGTGGCCGGCGCCTCGGGTACGGCGACTGCGGCCGAGCCCGTGACGCAGACGCTGGAACTGCCCACGCTCACGGCCGACCTGTCCGCGGAGGTCGCCCTCTCCGCCGAGGCCACCGCCTCCGCAGCCGCCTCCTACGAGCTCCAGGCCGAGCGCGACGCAGCCGCCGAGCGCGCCGCCGAACTGGCCGACCGCAACCTCGAGAAGGCCAAGGCCGAGGCCGCGGCCGAGAAGAAGGCCGAGGAGGCCGCCGCCCGCGAGGCCGCCGAGCGTGCCTCCCGCGACTCCTCCCGCGAGACCCTCACCACCACCGCCGCGAGCACCTCCGGCTCCAGCTCCAGCACCAGCACCGCCGCCACGGGCTCCGCCGCCTCGGTGGTCGCCTTCGTCAAGGCGCAGGTCGGCGACGCCTACGTCTCCGGCGGCACCGGTCCCAACGCCTGGGACTGCTCCGGCCTCGTCCAGGCCGCCTACAAGCAGATCGGCGTCAGCCTGCCGCGCGTCTCCCAGGACCAGTCCGTGGCCGGCACCCAGGTCTCGCTGAGCAACCTGCAGCCGGGCGACATCCTCTACTGGGGTGGCGCGGGCAGCGCGTACCACGTGGGCATCTACATCGGCGGCGGCCAGTTCGTCGGCGCGCAGAACCCCGGTACCGGCGTCGTCCAGGCGTCCCTGGACTACGACCCGCCGTCCGGCGCGGTCCGCGTCCTCTGACCTCAGGACCACACCGCACGTCGTACGGCGAAGGGCCGCAGCCTCGGGGGCTGCGGCCCTTCGCCGTGTCCGCCTCGCGTCTTCAGGAACGGGGCGTGATCCGCGCGAGGGCGTTGAGGACCCGGTCGACGGCGTCGCCGCCGGTGGGGTCGGTGAGGTTGTTGACCAGCCGGAAGGCGATCCGCATCAGCTGCGGGTGGGAGAGCCCCCGTTCGGCGGCCAGCTTCATCACCGCCGGCCGGCCGATCAGCTTCACGAAGGCGCGGCCCAGCGTGTAGTAGCCGCCGTGCGCGGCCTTCAGGACCTGCGGGTAGTGCCGCAGGGCGGTCTCGCGGCCCTCGGCGCCGCGCCGGGCGCGGGCCTGGACGACCACCTCGGCGGCGATCCGCCCGGATTCCATCGCATAGGCGATGCCCTCGCCGTTGAACGGGTTGACGGCGCCCGCCGCGTCGCCGACCAGCAGCAGTCCGGCGGAGTAGTGCGGCTGCCGGTTGTACCCCATCGGCAGCGCCGCCCCGCGCACCGGGCCGGTCATGTTCTCCGGGGTGAAGCCCCACTCCTCGGGCAGCGAGGCGCACCAGGTGCGCAGCACGCCGCGCCAGTCCGGGTCCCGGTACGGCAGCGAGGCGTCCAGGACGCCCAGGCCGACGTTGCAGGTGCCGTCGCCCATGCCGAAGACCCAGGCGTAGCCGGGGAGCAGGCGGCCGTCCGGCTCCGGGCAGTCCCGCACCTCCAGCCAGGACTCCAGGTAGTCGTCGTCGTGGCGCGGGCTGGTGAAGTAGGTGCGCACCGCGACGCCCATCGGGCGGTCGTCCCGCCGGTGCAGGCCCATCGCGAGGGACAGGCGGCTGGAGTTGCCGTCGGCGGCCACCACCAGCGGGGCGCGGAAGGTCACCGGGCGCTTGTCCGCGCCCAGCCTGGTGTGCACGCCGGTGATCCGGCCGGTGCGCTCGTCCAGGACGGGTCCGGTGACGTTGCAGCGCTCGACGAGGCGGGCGCCGGCCTTCCGCGCCTGGTGGGCCAGCCGTTCGTCGAAGTCGTCCCGCCGCCGGACCAGGCCGTGGTCGGGGAAGGTCGCCAGCTGGGGCCAGTCCAGCTCCATCCGCATCCCGCCGGAGATCACCCGCAGCCCCTTGTTGCGCAGCCAGCCGGCCTCCGGGGAGATGTCGATCCCCATCGCGACCAGTTCCTTCACGGCGCGCGGGGTGAGGCCGTCGCCGCACACCTTCTCGCGCGGGAACGCGGTCTTCTCCAGCAGCAGGACGTCGAGTCCGGCACGGGCCAGGTGGTGGGCCGCGGTCGAGCCCGCGGGGCCGGCGCCGACCACGATCACGTCCGCGGTGTCCGGGAAGGCCTCCGTGCCGGGCAGCGGGAAGCCCTCGTCGTCCTCGGGGGTGTGCGTGGTGTCGGGGAGCTGCTCGGGCACTGCGAAATCTCCCCGGGTTCGAGGGTGCCGACGGGGTGCGACATGGGCAGTGTATGCAGCGACCACCCGTCTTCGGCCGAAGGACGTCCCGTGAACCGAACGCTGCCTGTGGTGAGACTCCGCGTGCCGACCGAGGAGGACGCCTGGACGTGGCACAGCCTGTTCGGCGACGCGGAGGTGATGCGGTTCCTCGGCGGTCCCCGGGAGCTGTCCGCGTACCACGAGAGCACCGCTCGCCAGCGCCGGAACGACGCCGAACTCGGCTTCTGCTTCTGGTCGGTGCTCACCGAGGACGACGAGGTCGTGGGATTCGCCGGCGCGCAGCCGTGGCCGCACGCCTGGGGTCCGGCGGTCGGCGAGATCGAGATCGGCTGGCGGATGGGCCGCGCCCACTGGGGCCACGGCTACGTCACCGCCGCCGCCCTGCAGACGCTGGACCGGCTGCGGGAGGCCGGCGTCGAGTCGGTGGTCGCGATGGTCCTCGCGGAGAACGAGCGCTCCATAGCGGTCACCCGGCGGCTCGGCATGGAGCTGGAGCAGCGGTTCGTCGTCCCGGACGGCTCGCGGGAGGGCCACATGTACCGGCTGTCCCTCCCCTGAGGGCAGGAAGGGCACCTTCCGCCCCCTGACCACGGGGAACGGCCCGGAAACAGGGGTGCCGGAACGGCCGCGGCGTTGACAGGATGCACCGACCGAACCGTTCCGGCCCCGAAGGACCCTCCGTGACCCGATCCCTTCCCGTCGTGAGACTCCGCGTTCCCACCGAGGAGGACGCCGCCGCCTGGCACGACCTCTTCGACGACCCGGAGGTGATGGAGTTCTTCGGCGGGAAGTCCGCCTCGCCGGCCGCCTACGAGCGCATCACCGCCCGGCAGCGCGGCTACGCCGAGCAGTACGGCTTCTGCCTGTGGTCCGTGCTCGACGAGGACGACCAGGTCGTCGGCTTCGTGGGCGCCCAGCCGTGGGGGCAGGACTGGGGGCCGGACGCCGAGACGATCGAGATCGCCTGGCGGATGGGCCGCGCCCACTGGGGCCGCGGCTACGTCACCGCCGCCGCGCTGCGGACGCTGGAGGTCCTGCGGGAGAGCGGGCTCACCTCGGTGATCGCCATGGTCGACGCGGAGAACGAGCGCTCCATAGCGGTCACCCGGCGCCTGGGCATGAAGCTGGAGGAGCGGCTGATCGCTCCGGACACCCAGCGGGACTGGAACATGTACCGGCTGTCGCTGACCTGACGTCCCGTGGGGTCGCCGCGGCCGGGGCAGGGGTGGCGTGGGCGGCGACCTGCCCCGGCGGCGACGGCGTCAGGCGCGTGGCCGGGCGAAACGTGAGGCCACCGCGGCGGGGCCGAGCACCCACAGGAGGCCGAGGAGCGCGGCGAGGCCGAGGTCCGGGCCGACGTGGACCAGCGTGCGCCTGCGCAGGACGTCGGGCAGGAACTCGTCGGCGAAGCCGGCCCCCTCCACCAGGTCGGCGGTCACCGTGCCGCACGCGGCCAGGAGGAGGAACAGGCCCAGGACGAGGCCTCCGGCCAGGAGCGCCTCACCGGGCCCGGTGGAACGCCGGGCGACGATCCATCCGATCAGCAGCGCGCAGAGCAGGCCGAGCACCAGTGCGGCCACGGCGGGACCGGGGCCCGCGTCGGCGAGCTCCGACAGCCCGAAGGTCCGTCGCCCTCCCAGCTGTCCCTCACCGGCGAACACCCACCCCTCCCGCCGCACCGGCACGGCCCAGGCCAGGCCGAGCAGGTACACCGCCAGGTTGGGCAGCAGGGCCAGCACGACGACAGCGTCGTGCTGGCCCGGCCCGGTGCCGCTCGAGGGCAGCACGTGCACGCCCAGCAGAGCCGACGCGAGCAGCACCAGCACGACCGTGCCGCACAGCGCCAGGACGGCGGCCGTGGCCCGCACGGCGGTACCGCCGGCCCGCAGCAGCTGATCCGGCCCCGGCCGGGTGGCCCGCCACCGTGCCAGTTCCTCGCGGCCCGCCACCGCGGCGACCACGACGACGGCGGCGAGCAGCGCGACGAACCCCGCGCGGAGGGGGGAGACGGTGACGGACA
Organism: Streptomyces fragilis; assembly: GCF_003112515.1. Lineage (GTDB taxonomy): Bacteria > Actinomycetota > Actinomycetes > Streptomycetales > Streptomycetaceae > Streptomyces > Streptomyces fragilis. The sequence goes on from NZ_BEVZ01000004.1 coordinate 1,079,124, forward strand.
GTCCCCCGGACCCGCCGGACCCGCCCGACCCGGCGAACAGGGCCAGCAGCAGGGCGCCGACGGCAGTCAGCAGACCGGTACGCAGGGCGGCCTCGAGAGCCCCTTCACGGCGGGCGGCCGGCGACGGGGTGTCCGCCACGAGGGCGTGACCACCGGCGGCCGTGCCCGGCGTCGTCGCAGCGGCCCCGTCGGTGGCGGTGCCGGGCGACGACGCGGCGGCCGCGCCACCGGCCGCACTCGGCGACAGCGGAACGGTCCCGCCCGTAGCGGCGGTGCCCGGCGACGACGCAGCGATCCCCCCGGCGGCGGCCCTTGGCGGGAGCGGACGGGCTGCCGCCCTGGAGGCGAGGCGGGTGCGGATGAGGCGGCCGGCCAGCCAGAGGCCGAGCAGCCACAGGAGGGTGGCGGCGAACGGGACGCCGGAGACCTCGACGGCGTAGCCGCCCGGCGCGAACATCGCCATCCCGCCGCCCTCCTGCCGCAGCTGCGTCCCGCCCGCGCCGGTGCCCTGCAGCAGCAGGGCGAGGAGGCCCCGACTCCCGCCCGCCGACTCCTCGGTGGCCATGCCGACCACCTGCAGCACGACCCCGACCGCCACCGCCGCCCCCAGCAGCAGCCCCAGCGGGATCAGCGCGGCCGTCGCCGCCCCGGCCCAGTCCCCGCCGACGAACCGCTCCGGAAACGATTCCCCGCCCGGCGCCCGCGGGGGCCCGGCGGGGGCCGGCGGGGCGGATGGCGCGGGGGGCGCGGAGGGCGCGGGGGGTATGGAGGGCGCGGGGGGTATGGAGGGTTTGGCGGGCCCGGCCGAGGGATCGGAACGGGCGGACACAGCCGGAGCAGTCGAGGGCGCGGCGGCGGGCGCGGTCGGCGCCGTCGAGGGCACGGCGAGGGCGGCGGGCGCGGTCGACGCGGTGGGCGGAACAGGCGGAACGGGCGGCTTCGCCGGTGGTTGCGCCGCAGCGGCGGGCGCCGACACGTCAGGCGGCGCCACCGGACGCGGCGGCTCCACCGGACGCGGCGGTTCCACCGGGCGCTCCGGTTCCGCCGGGACCCCGCCGCCCGGCGGGGCGGGCGGGGGCCCCTCGATCACCGGGGCGGCGCAACTCGCGCAGAAGCGCGCCCCGTCAGGCCCCGCGGTGCGGCATCGCGGGCAGAACGTGGCCATGGGTACCACCCATCCTGGAGGACTCGGCTGCCCCTTCGGACACCGGGGCGCGCCCTACAGTTCCCCCAAAGCCCGCTCCGTGCCACGGAGTTGGCCAATCCGGCCGCGAACTCCGGGACCGCGCCGCTCAGTCCCGCTTGAACCCGCGGTGCAGGGCCACCACGCCGCCCGTGAGGTTGCGCCAGGCCACGTCGCTCCAGCCCGCCTTGACCAGACGCGAGGCGAGCGCCGGCTGGTCGGGCCACTCCTGGATCGACTCGGCCAGGTACACGTACGCGTCCGGGTTGGAGGACACCGTCCGGGCCACCGGCGGGAGCGCCTTCATCAGGTACTCCATGTAGACGGTGCGGAACGGCGCCCACACCGGCCGGCTGAACTCGCAGATCACCACGCGCCCGCCCGGCTTGGTCACCCGGTACAGCTCGGCGAGCGCGGTGTCCGTGGCCTGCACGTTGCGCAGGCCGAAGGAGATGGTGACGGCGTCGAACGTGTCGTCCTTGAACGGCAGCTTCGTCGCGTCCCCGGCGGTGAACGGCATCCACGGGTGGCGTTCCTTGCCGACCCGCAGCATGCCGAGGGAGAAGTCGCACGGCACCACGTAGGCGCCGGCCTCCGCGAACGGCTGCGAGGAGGTGGCCGTGCCGGCCGCCAGGTCGAGCACCTTCTGCCCCGGGCGGGCGTCGACGGCCTTGGCGACCTCCTTGCGCCAGAGCCTTGCCTGGCCGAGGGACAGCACGTCGTTGGTGAGGTCGTACCGCTTCGCCACGCCGTCGAACATCGAGGCGACTTCGTGCGGCTGCTTGTCCAGGGATGCGCGGGTCACGCCGCCCATTGTTGCAGCCGCCCCCGGCCCCGCCGCGAACGCCCCGGCCGACGGGTCCGGGCGCTGGTCAGGGGGGCGAATCGCCCGGAAGCGGCGGCGCAGCAGTGACAGGCACCCTCAGCGGCGGCGGAAGACCAGGCGGCCGGCGAGGACCGTGGCGAGGCAGGTCCCGTCGGCGGCGCGGATCACGAAGTCCGCGTTGCGCACCGGGGCGACCTCGAGGAGGCGGGGCAGCAGTTCCGCGGCCCGGCCGCCGAGGCCGGTCACGCCCATGCCGGAGCGCTGGACGATCGTCGCGATCGCCGGGTCGGCGAAGGGGCCCTCCACCTTCACGGTGCCGACGGAGAGCAGGCGCTGGACGCCGCGCCGGGCGCTCTGGCGGAGCCGGGCGGCGGTCATCGGGAGCGCGGCGAACGCCTCGCCGGTGAGCGGCTCGGCGCCGAGTTCGTCCACCTCGCGGGGGTCGGGCCAGTAGGCGCGCTCCAGCAGGGCGTGGCCGTCCGGCTCGTGCCGGCCCGGCTCCAGGAGGCCCTCCCATTCGCGGACCCGGACCTCCGGGGTCCACCCGGCCGCGTCCTCGGGTACGTCGCCCTCCGCCCGGGCGAGCCGGGCGTGGTCGGCGCGCAGCAGTTCCTCGTACGGGCCCGCCGCCACGACGTGCGGCGTCGCGACGAGCACCGCGCAGCCGGGCTCCACCGGCCCGCCCACCGTGCGGCGGACGCCCAGCGAGGGCCGGTGGATGGTCAGCAACGCCCCGGCCTCAGCGCGCGTCGACGATCTGGAGCTCCGGGTGGGCGATGCCGCGGTCGATCGCCGTGGAGGAGATGTGCGAGGTCACGCGGTCGCCGTCGCCCGGGTCGTTCGCCGGGTCCTCGTGCACGACGAGGTGCTCGTAGGTGGTCGCCCGCTGCGCCGGGACGCGGTCCGCGGCACGGATCAGGTCGATGATCTCCTGGCGGTTGGAGCGGTGGCGGGCGCCCGCGGAGGAGACCACGTTCTCCTCCAGCATGATCGAGCCCAGGTCGTCCGCGCCGTAGTGCAGGGAGAGCTGGCCGGCCTCCTTGCCGGTGGTCAGCCAGGAGCCCTGGATGTGCACCACGTTGTCCAGGAAGAGCCGGGCGACGGCGATCATCCGCAGGTACTCGAAGAGCGTCGCCTGGGTGCGGCCCTTCAGGTGGTTGTTCTCCGGCTGGTACGTGTACGGGATGAAGGCGCGGAAGCCGCCGGTGCGGTCCTGGACGTCGCGGATCATCCGCAGGTGCTCGATGCGCTCGGCGTAGGTCTCGCCGGTGCCCATCAGCATGGTCGAGGTCGACTCCACGCCGAGGCCGTGCGCGGTCTCCATGATCTCCAGCCAGCGCTCGCCGCTCTCCTTCAGCGGGGCGATCGCCTTGCGCGGCCGCGCGGGCAGCAGCTCGGCGCCGGCTCCGGCGAAGGAGTCCAGGCCGGCCCGGTGGATCCGGGTGACGGCCTCCTCGACGGAGACGCCGGAGATGCGGGCCATGTGCTCGACCTCGGAGGCGCCCAGGCTGTGGATGACCAGCTGCGGGAAGGCGTCCTTGATGGCCTTGAAGTGCGACTCGTAGTACTCGACGCCGTAGTCGGGGTGGTGCCCGCCCTGGAACATGATCTGGGTGCCGCCGAGTTCGACCGTCTCCGCGCAGCGGCGCAGGATGTCGTCGAGGTCGCGGGTCCAGCCCTTCCTGGTGTCCTTCGGGGCCGCGTAGAACGCACAGAACTTGCACGCCGTGACGCACACGTTGGTGTAGTTGATGTTGCGCTCGATGATGTACGTCGCGATGTGCTCGGTACCGGCGAACTTGCGGCGGCGGACGGCGTCGGCGGCCTGGCCGAGGGCGTGCAGCGGGGCGTCGCGCAGGAGGGCGACCGCCTCCTGAGGGGTGATCCGCCCACCGTCGGCGGCGCGGTCCAGCACAGACTGAAGTTCGGCCTTCTCGGTCACCGATGCGTCCCTTTCGTCAAGGGTTTGGACGGACCGCTTCAGCCTACGCCAGCTCCCCGAATCCTCTGCGGCCAGCCCGCCGCCGCCCCGCCGCCGCCCGTCACCGCGGGTCGAGGTCCGTCCCGCGGGAGACCTTCTCCCACGCGGCGAGTTCGGCCCGGACCGAGTCGAGGTGCCCGGTGATGGCGTCCACCGCGTCGCCGCCGAGGGCGAGCCGCAGCGGGGGGTTCTCGGCGTCCAGGGCCAGGAGGATGGCCGCCGCCGCCTTCGCGGGGTCGCCGGGCTGGGTGCCGTCGCCCTCGCGCACCAGCTTCCGGGTGGCGCCGACCGTCTGCGCGTACGCCGGGTGCTCCGCGGAGAAGTAGGCGGCGCCCTTGCCGAACAGGTTGGTGCGGAACGCCCCGGGTTCCACGATCAGCACCCTGATGCCGAACGGCGTCACCTCGTCGGCCAGGCCCTCCGAGAGCTGCTCCAGCGCCGCCTTGGTCGCGCTGTACGCGGAGAAGCCGGCGAAGGACAGCTGTCCGCCCATGCTGCTGATGTTGACGACCGCTCCGCCGCCCCGCTCCCGCATCTGCGGCAGCAGCACGCGGGTCAGCCGTGCCGGTCCGAAGACGTGCAGCTCGAACAGGTCGCGCAGCTCCTGGTCGGTGGTCTCCTCGAACCCTCCGATCTGGGTGCGTCCGGCGTTGTTCACCAGCACGTCCACCCGGCCGTAGCGGGCCAGGACGTCGGCGGCCACCGCGTCGATCCGCTCGCCGTCGGTGACGTCCAGGCCGATCGCCTCCACCCGGTCGGGGTGCGCGGCGACCAGCTCGGCCAGCGCCTCGGGCCGTCGGGCCGTGCCGATCACGGTGTCCCCGGCGGCGACCGCGGCCTCGGCGACGGCCCTCCCGAAGCCGCTGGTCGCGCCCGTCACCAGCCAGACCCTGCCCCTGCTCACGCCCGCGTCCTTGCCCTCGCCCTTGCCGGTCATCCGCGTTCCCCTCTTCGCTGGCCGTTCCCTCGCCGCCCGGGCCGCTCCCGCCGGCGGTTCCCATCCTTCGCCGCGATCCCGGCCCCTGTCCAAGACACTCCGTGATAGCCATCGGTTATGGACGTCCACGGACGCGAACTGCGCTACTTCACCGCCGTCGCCGAGGAGTTGAGCTTCACGCGGGCCGCCGAGCGGCTGTTCGTCTCGCAGCCGGCGCTGAGCAAACAGATACGGATGCTGGAGAAGCAGCTCGGCGCGGAGCTGTTCCACCGGGACCGGCGTGCGGTGCGGCTGACCGCGGTCGGGAAGGCCCTGCTGCCGCACGCCCGCGCGACGCTGGCCGCCTGGCGGGCCGCCGAGGAGGCGGTGGCCGGGGCGACGGCGGCCGAGCGCGCCCGCCTGGTGATCGGCATGTCCACCAGCCCCGGCCGAGGCCTGCTCCCCGCCCTGAGGGCCCGGCTGCTGTCCGGGCACCCCCGGGCGCGGCCCGTGCTGCGGCAGGTCAGCTGGGCCGATCCGACGGCCGGGCTGGCGGACGGGTCCAGCGACGTGGCCTTCGTCTGGCTGCCGTTGCCGGACGTCGAGCGGTACCGGTGCGTGGTGGTGGCCGAGGAACCGCGCTGGGTGGCCCTTCCGCCCGAGCACCCCCTGCGGGGCCGGGCGGCCGCCGATCCCGAGGGCGCCGTGGACTTCGCCGACCTCGCCGGCGAACCGTTCCTCGCCCTCCCGCCGGAGGCCGGGCCGCTGCGGGAGTACTGGCTGGCCGTGGACGCCAGGGGCGGCCGCGCGCCACGCGTCGCGGGGGTGGTGGCCAGCGCCGAGGAGACCCACGAGGCCCTCGTCAACGGCCAGGGCGTGGTGCTGCTGGCCGCCGGCAACTCCTCGCTGGTCGTGCGGGACGGGGTGACCGCCGTGCCGGTGCGCGGCCTCAGCCCCTCCCGGCTGGCGGTGGCCGCCCGCCGGGACGACGGGAGACCCCTGGTGCGGGCCTACCTGACCGCGGCGGCGGAGCTCGACCGGCGGTCCGCGCCCGGTGCCGGGCGGCGGGAGCCGGGAGGCGGGGGTCAGGCGGCGTAGGCCCCGGCCAGCAGGCCGAGGAAGGCCCCCGCGAGCAGGAACGGGCCGAACGGCATCTCCGTGCGGCGGCCGCCTCTGCGCAGGACGACCAGGCCGAGGCCGTACAGCCCGCCGAGCAGGAACCCGGCGAAGGCGCCCAGCAGCAGCACCCCCCAGCCGTACCAGCCCAGCACCGCCCCGGTGGTGAGGGTGAGCTTCACGTCCCCGAACCCCATCCCGGCCGGGCTGACCAGGTGCAGCACCAGGTGCCCCGCGGCCAGGGCCACCGCGCCGAGCAGCGCCCCCGTCCAGCTGCCGCCGTGGCCGGGCAGCAGGGCGGCGACGCCGAGGAGGACCGGGGCCGCCGCGGCGCACGGCAGGGTCAGCACGTCCGGCAGCCGGTGCACCCGGGCGTCCACGGCGGCCAGCAGCACGCCCACCGGCGTCAGCGCCAGCCACACCACCACCTCCGGCCGCGGCCCGGTGGCCGCCGCCACGGCGGCGCACAGGAGCGCGGTGACGACGGGCAGGGCCAGGCGGCCGCCGCCGTACGGGCCGCGGCAGCTCGGGCAGCGGGCCGCGCCGAGCCAGCCGGGCAGCGGGTGCCCGGCGGGGCAGGCGGCCCGCCACGGCTCGCCCGGCACCACGGCCAGCCGGTACGCGGGCCTCCCGGCCAGCACTCCGGCCACCGCTCCCCACCCGGCCGCGATCACCGCCGGCCACAGCTCGGTCGTCACCCGGCCAGCCTACGGCGGGGCGCGGTGCCTAGACCTCCAGCAGGTTCACCCGCACGTCCGCCGGGAAGCCCGTGGTGGGGCCGACGCGGCGGGCGAACTCGGTCACCGCGCCGAGCTGCTGCGGCCCGAAGCGGAAGTCCAGGGTGGTGAAGTACCGCTCCAGGAGCTCGGCGTCGAAGGCCTCCCAGCGGGCGGCCTGTTCGGCGACCTTGGTGACCTCCTCCAGGGAGAGGTCGCGGGAGGCGAGGAACGCCTCGTGGACGCGGCGGGTGAGGTCCGGTTCGCGCTCGAGGTAGTCGCGGCGGGCGGCCCAGACGGCGAAGACGAACGGGAGGCCCGTCCACTCCTTCCACAGCGTGCCCAGGTCGTGCACCGCGAGCCCGAGCCGGGGCGCGTCGTGCAGGCTGGCCCGCAGCGCGGCGTCGCCGATCAGCACGGCGGCGTCGGCCTCGAGCATCATCGCGCCCAGGTCCGGCGGGCAGGTGAAGTACTCGGGGTTGACGCCGAAACGCTCCTGCAGCAGCAGCTGTGCCAGCCGCACGGAGGTCCGCGAGGTGGAACCGAGGGCGACCCGGGCGCCGTCGAGCTGGTCCAGCGGCAGCTGCGAGACGATCACGCAGGACATCACCGGCCCGTCGCAGCCGACCGCGATGTCGGGAAAGGCGACCAGTTCGTCGGCGTGCTTCAGGAACTCGACGAGGGTGATCGGGCCGATGTCGAGGTCGCCGGCCACCAGCTTCTCGCTCAGCTTCTCCGGGGTGTCCTTGGTCAGCTCCAGATTGAGGAGCGTGCCTGTTCTCGCGAGCCCCCAGTAGAGGGGCAGGCAGTTCAGGAACTGGATGTGGCCGACGCGCGGCCGGATGCGAGAATTGTCCACATCGCGAGACTAGACCCCGTCCGGCGCAACCCGGCGTTCAGGGTGTGCCCGCGCGCGCCCGCGTACCTCGCGCCGACCGGGCGGCCCGTCCCACCCCCGGGTCGCCCACATGGCCGAACCCCTCCGTCAACCCCGATCTGCGCTTTTTATGCACACGAGTGACGTGATCTTGGCCTCTCTTGATTCCCGGCCCGTGCGTGCTAGGCTCGCAGCAAGTTGCAGTTTGGTTTCCCTTGCAGTACAGAGCCTGCGGAGCATGTGACCGCGGGCTCTCGTCGTTTTCAGACTTCGCAGTTGTTTCGGACACTTGCAGGTTCTGGAGCAGGGCAACCCTTTGGGCCCAAGGAGGGCTTATGGCTACCGGAACCGTGAAGTGGTTCAACGCCGAAAAGGGCTTTGGCTTCATTGCCCAGGAAGGCGGCGGCCCCGACGTCTTCGTCCACTACTCCGCGATCAACGCGAGCGGCTTCCGCTCGCTCGAGGAGAACCAGGCGGTGACCTTCGACGTGACCCAGGGTCCCAAGGGCCCGCAGGCGGAGAACGTCACCCCGCAGTAAGCCTCCGGCTCGAAGTGAGCCCGATGCTCTGCTCCGGTTGAGTTGATTCCGGAACGAGTGCAGTACCCAAGGAGCCCCCTGCCGGTCATGACCGGCGTGCGGGGCTCCTGCCTTTTCCGCGCGGGCGGGCGGTGCTCAGGGCCGCCCGTCCGCCGCGTGCCTCAGGCCTTCTCCAGGATCGCCGTGACGCCCTGGCCGCCGGCCGCGCAGACCGAGATCAGGCCCCGCGCCGGCCCCTCCCGCTCGGCGAGCAGCTTGGCCAGCGTGGCGACCACCCGGGCGCCGGTGGCGGCGAAGGGGTGCCCGGTGGCCAGCGAGGAGCCGGCCACGTTCAGCCGGTCCCGGTCCACCGGGGCCAGGCCCCGCTTCTCCCAGGCGGCCAGCGTGGCCAGCACCTGCGAGGCGAACGCCTCGTGGATCTCGACCAGGTCGAAGTCCTCGATGCCCAGCCCGGCCCGCTCCAGCATCCTCGGCACCGCGTGTGCGGGCGCCATCAGCAGCCCGTCCCCTCCCTCGGCGGCGACGTCCCCGTGCACGAAGTCCACGGCCGCCGTCTCGTACGCGGTCAGGTAGGCGAGCGGCTTCAGCCCGCGGGCCTGGGCCCACTCCTCGCTCGCCAGCAGCACGGTGGCCGCGCCGTCGGTGAGCGGCGTGGAGTTGCCGGCCGTCATCGTCGGGTTCGGACCGTCCAGGCCGAAGACCGGCTTGAGGGTGGCCAGCTTCTCCACCGTGGAGCCGGGCCGCAGGTTCTGGTCGCGCTCCAGGCCCCTGAAGGGCACCACCAGGTCCTGGAAGAAGCCGCGCTCGTAGGCGGCGGCGAGCTTGCGGTGGCTGGCCGCGGCCAGCTCGTCCTGCGCCTCGCGGCCGACGCCCCAGGCCCGGGCGGTGACCGCCGCGTGCTCGCCCATCGACAGGTGGGTGCGCGGCTCGGCGTTGCGGGGGATGTCGGGGACCAGATGGGACGGGCGTACCTTGGCGAGCGCCTTGAGGCGGGCGCCCGCGGACTTCGCCCGGCGGGCCTCCAGGAGGATCCGGCGCAACCGGTCGTCGAGTGCCAGCGGCGCGTCGCTGGCGGTGTCGGCGCCGCCCGCCACCCCGGACTCCAGCTGGCCGAGCATGATCTTGTTGGCGACCGCGATCACCGCCTGGAGCCCGGTGCCGCAGGCCTGCTGGATGTCGTAGGCGGGAGTCCGCGCGTCCAGCCGCGAACCCAGCACCGTCTCACGCGCCAGGTTGAAGTCCCGGCTGTGCTTGAGGACCGCGCCGGCCACGAACTCGCCGACCGCGCCCGGCTCCTGGAGGGCGTACCGCTCGGCCAGCCCGTCGAGGGCGGCGGTGAGCATCTCCTGGTTGGAGGCGGTGGCGTAGGGGCCGTCGGAGCGGGCGAAGGGAATGCGCGTGCCGCCGACGACGGCGACGCGGCGGGTCGCCGGGGGCTGCAGGGAATCGCTCATCTCGGCCTGCTCCTTACCTTGTTCCTCGTGCCGCCCTACCATCGGCGGCCTACCCCTGGTCCTGCCCGGCCCGTCTGCCAGGCAAGCAGGGCCTTACCATCGGTAACCTTACTTCAGGGTAAGTCACCCCCGTCCGTACAGCACATGCCTGGGAGCCCCCACATGGCCGACCGCTATCAGAGCTTCACCCGGACCGCGCCCGGCCGTTTCCTCACCAAGCGGCTGGGCCTGCCGCAGCCCGCCCCGTTGCGCCGGTGGTCGGCCGAGCAGCCCGCCCTGGACGGTCCCGTGCTCCACCTGACGGCCGGGAAGCCGGCCGTCGACCTGGCGCCCGTCCTCGCCCACACCGGACTGGACGTGCGCACCGGCGGCGCCGAGCGGCCCGCCGCGGTGGTGGTCGACGCCACCGGCGTGCGCACCGTGGAGGCGCTGGCGGAGGTGCACGCCGCGCTGCACCCCGTGGTCCGTGCGATCGCCGACTCCGGCCGGGTGGTCGTCCTCGGCGCCCCGCCGGACCCGGCCGACCACCACCAGTCGGCGGTCCAGCAGGGCCTGGAGGGCTTCGTCCGCTCGCTCGGCAAGGAGATCGGCCGGGGCAGGACCGTCAACCTGGTCCGCCTCACCGACGCCGCCTCCGCCGAGTCCACGCTGCGGTTCCTGCTCTCGCCGAAGTCGGCGTTCGTGGACGGCCAGGTGATCGAGGTCCGCGAGGCCGAGCGGGTCGTCCCCGAGGACTGGGACCGCCCGCTGGCCGGCCGGACCGCGCTGGTCACCGGTGCCGCGCGGGGCATCGGCGCGTCCGTCGCGCAGACCCTGGCCCGGGACGGCGCCCACGTGGTCGTGCTGGACGTCCCGCAGGCCGAGGAGGAGGCCCGCGCCCTCGCCGGGCGGCTGGGCGGGACCGCCCTCGGGCTGGACATCACCGCCGCCGACGCCGCCGACCGGATCGCCGCGGTGCTGCCGGACGGCCGCCTGGACGTGCTGGTCCACAACGCGGGCATCACCCGCGACCGCCGTCTGGTCAACATGCCGGCCGAGCGCTGGGCCTCGGTCCTCGACGTCAACCTGGCGAGCGTGCTGCACACCACCGACACGCTGCTGGCCCAGGGGCTGATCCCGCGCGGCGGGCGGATCACCGCCACGGCCTCCATCGCGGGCATCGCCGGCAACTCCGGCCAGACCAACTACGCGGCCAGCAAGGCCGGCATCGTCGGTCTGGTCCGCGCCCTGGCGCCGCGGGCGCTGGCCGAGCACGGGGTCACGGTCAACGCGGTGGCGCCCGGCTTCATCGAGACCAGGATGACGGCGGCGGTCCCGCTGATGATCCGGGAGGCCGGGCGGCGGATGAACTCGCTGGTCCAGGGCGGGCTGCCGGTGGACGTCGCGGAGACCCACGCGTGGTTCGCGAACCCCGCCTCGGGGGGCGTCAACGGCCAGGTGGTCCGGGTCTGCGGCCAGAGCATGCTGGGGGCGTGAGCCGATGACCGAGGCGATACCGGGGTCCGGGTCCGCGCCCGAGGAATCGCGGAACGTGGTGCTGACGCGCCCGCCGGCGCTGGCGCCGCTGCTCGCCCGCGGCGCGCTGCTCTCCCCCACCAAGCGGCCGCGGCCGAACGCGCCGTACCCGCGCACGCGGCTGGTGCTGCCCGCCGTGCGCGTGGACCCGGAACGGCTCGCCGCGTACGAGCGGACCTGCGGGTTCGAGGCGGACGGCACGCTGCCGGTGACGTACCCGCACGTGCTGGGGTTCGCGCCGGCCATGCGGCTGATGACCCGGCGGGCGTTCCCGCTGCCGGTGCTGGGGCTGGTGCACACCTCCATCGGCATCACCCGGCGGGCCGCGATGCCCGCGGACCGGCCGTACGAGATCGCCGTGCGCGTGGCGGGGCTCGCACCGCACCGCCGGGGCACGGAGGCGACCGTGGTCACCGAGGCGCGGGCGGACGGCGAGCCGGTCTGGGAGTCGCAGAGCACCTACCTCGCGCGACACCGGGTCCCCTCGCCGCCGCAGGCACGCGGCGAGCGGGACGCCCGCGCGACCCGGGAGGAGCTCGCGGCGCCGGACGAGCGCGTGGAGCACGACGGGCGCGTAGGGCCCGAGGAGGACGCGGCGCCGGACGAGCACGCGGCGCCGGAGGAGCGCGTGGCCTTGCCGGTGGCCGCCGAGTGGCGGCTCGCGGGTGACCTCGGGCGGCGGTACGGGGCCGCGTCCGGGGACCGGAACCCGATCCACCTCACGGCGGCGACGGCCCGGCTCTTCGGGTTCCCCCGGGCCATCGCCCACGGCATGTGGACCGCGGCGCGGTGCGTGGCGGCGCACGGGGTGCCCGAGGCGGGGCGGGTGACGGTGCGGTTCAGGGCGCCGGTGCTGCTGCCGGGCACCGTCGTGTACGGCGAGTCGGGCGACCGGTTCGAACTCCGCGGGGGCGACCGCCTGCACCTCGAGGGCGAGACCGCTCCCCTGGCGTAGGCGGCGCCGGGACACCGTCCCGTCCACGCCGCGCGGGATCCCGCGCGGCGTGCCCTCGGGTCAGGTGGGTGGCGGGGTCCACGGGCGGCCCGCTATGAGGTTGCCGAGGCCCGCCCAGGCGAAGTTCATCAGGGTGGCCGCGGCCTGCCGCGCGGAGATGCCCTCCGTCGTGTTGGCCCAGGCGGCGAGCGACTCCGCCGCGCCCACCAGCGCCTGGGCGAGGCCGGCGACCTCCCGTTCGGGCAGGTCCGGGTCACGGTGCGCCGCCCGCGCCTCCACCGCGATCAACTGCGTGACGAAGACGACCAGTTCGGCGCGCATCGCGGCGACCTCCGCCGCGAACGGTTCGCCGTGCGTGCGGGCCTGCACGTGCAACACGGCCCAGCCGTCCGGATTTTCGGCGGTGTACCGGAAGAACGCGTGCAGCCCTTCCCACAGTTGCCGGTCGGCGGGGAGCGCGGCGTCGCCGACGCCACCGCGGACCGCCTCGGTGAGGGCCCGCGCCTCACGGCGGATGCACGCCGTGAACAGGTCCTCCTTGGACTTCAGGTACAGGTACACCAACGGCTTGGAGACACCGGCGAGTTCGGCCACCTCGTCCATCGAGGCGCCGCGGTAGCCCTGGCGGCCGAACACCCGGACGGCGGCGTCCATCATCTGTCGTTCGCGCTCCGCCCGTGGCAGCCGCCTGGTCCGTACCGCTCCTCCAACCATGCGGCAACCATAACGAGGCCCCGGTGGATCCACCGGGGCCTCGTCGGTAAAAGGAACGCCAGAGTCTCGCGTCAGCCCACCGTGACCTTGTCCCGGCCGGGTGCCGGCTCGGCGAGGGCGTGCCGCAGCTTCTCACCCTCGATGTCGAGGTCCGGCAGCGCGCGGTCCAGCCACTTCGGCAGCCACCACGCGCCGCGGCCCAGCAGCGACATGACCGCCGGCACCAGCGTCATCCGCACCACGAACGCGTCGATCAGGACGCCGACCGCGAGCGCGAAGCCGATGGACTTGATGATCGGGTCGTGGGCGAAGACGAAGCCCGCGAACACCGCGGTCATGATCAGCGCCGCCGCGGTCACCACCCGGGCGTTGTGGCCGAGGCCGTTGACGGTGGCCTGGCGCGCGGAGTCGCCGTGCACGAAGTCCTCGCGCATCCGGGAGACCAGGAAGACCTCGTAGTCCATGGCCAGGCCGAAGAGGATGCCGATGAGGATGATCGGCAGGAAGCTGACCAGCGGCCCGGGGGTGTCCACGCCCACCAGGTCGGCGAGGTGGCCCTGCTGGAAGACCGCCGTGGTCAGTCCGAAGGTCGCGCCGACGGTGAGCAGGAAGCCCAGCGCGGCCTTCACCGGCACCAGCACCGAGCGGAAGACCAGCATCAGCAGCAGCACCGACAGGCCGACCACCAGCAGCAGGTAGATCGGCAGCGCGTCCGAGAGCTTCTCGGAGATGTCGATGCCGATCGCCGTGACGCCGGTCAGCGCCACGTCGGCGCCCTGCACGTCGGCGACCTTGCCGCGGATGGCGTGGACGGTGTCCTCGGTGGCCGTGTCGGTCGGTCCGGTGGTCGGGATGACGGCGACCAGGGCCGTCGTGCCGTCCTGGTTGAACTGCGGCGGGGCGACGGCCGCGACGCCCTTGACGTCCTTGACCAGGGTGGAGACGTCCTGCACGGCGGCCTTGGTGGCGGCCGGGGTGTCGGCGGCGACGACGGCCATCAGGCGGCCGTTGAAGCCGGGGCCGAAGCCCTCGGCGGTCAGGTCGAACGCCTGCCGCTCGGTGGTCTCGACGGCGGCGGTGCCGGCGTCCGGCAGCGCCAGGTGCATGTCGCGGGCGGGCAGCGTCAGCGCGGCCAGACCGGCGACGCCGACCACCAGGATCGGGATGCGCAGCTTGAGCGCCAGGCGGCCCCAGGTGTAGCCGAAGCCCTGCTTCACCTCGACGGTCCCGCCCTGCTCGCGCTTCTCGGCGACGGCGTCGCGCAGCTTGCGCGGCAGGATCTTGTCCCCGGCGAAGGCGAGCACCGCCGGGAGCAGGGTGAGCGCGACCAGGACGGCCACCGCGACGGTCGCCGCCGCGGCCAGGCCCATGGCCGACAGGAACGGGATGCCGACGATCGACAGGCCTGCCAGCGCGATGACGACGGTGGCGCCGGCGAAGACCACCGCGGAGCCCGCGGTGCCGATGGCCCGCCCGGCCGCCTCGCGCCGCTCGACGCCCTCGACGAGGAAGCCGCGGTAGCGGGAGGTGATGAAGAGCGAGTAGTCGATGCCGACGGCCAGGCCCAGCATCAGCGCCAGCACCGGGCTGGTGCTGTTGAGTTCGACGAAGCCGGTCAGCGCGTACAGGCCGGCCATGCCGACGCCCACGCCCACCAGGGCGTTGAGCAGCGTCATGCCGGCGGCGACCAGCGAGCCGAAGGTGACCACCAGGACCACGGCCGCGATCACCACGCCGATCGCCTCGGTGGAGCCGACCTCCGGCGGGGTCTGGGCGAGTTCGCCGCCCACCTCGACGCGGACCGTGCCGTCCTCGCCGTCGTACTTCTCGGGCAGGTCGGCGTAGGCCTCGCGCTGCTCGTCGGTGATGTCCGCGATCTCGTCCTCGAACTGGACCTGGACGAGCGCGTAGCGGCCGTCCTGCGAGATCGACCGCGTCTTGAACGGGTCCATCGCGGCGACCACGTCGGGTATCGCGGCCGCGTCCTTGACCACCGGCGCGACGTCGGCGGGCGTCAGCTTCTCGTCGGAGGTGACCACCACGGTGCCGGTGGCGCCCGCGGCCTGCGGGAACTGCTTCTGCAGTGCGTCCATCGCGCGCTGGGACTCGGTCCCCGGCATGCGGAACGCGTTGGTGGTGGTGCCCATGAAGGCCGCCGCCGCACCGCCCATCAGGGCGAGCAGCAGCAGCCACACGGCCACCACCAGGCCGCGGCGCCCGAAGCACGCGCGGCCCAACCGGTAGAGCAAGGTCGCCATGGGAGAGGGGCCCTTCTTCTAGTTCTTCCCGAGCTCTGAATCGAGGCCGGCCCGGTCGGGGCCGAGGCCGAGGGTGCGGAGCGCGCCGGTGAGCAGCGCCTCGCGCAGGGTCCGGTCGTCGTACGGCAGGTCGGCCGCGCCGGTGGCGAAGATCCCGCCGAGGGCGATCGAGGCGGCGATGCGGTCCCGTGGATCGGTGGAGCGTCCGGCGACGGCGTCGATCAGCCGGTCGCGGATCCCGTCGATGGCCTCCACGCCCAGGTCGGGCAGGCAGGAGACGTCGGCGAGGTTGTCGAAGAGCAGCTTGATCTCGCGCCGGAAGCGCAGCGTGATGCCGACGAAGGACTGGATCGCGGTGACCGCGGCCTCCTCGCCGTCGAGCTCGGCCAGCCGGGCGTCGAGGTCGAAGACCTCGTTGCCCACCGGCATCAGCAGCTCGGTGAGGATCGCCTCCTTGTTGCTGAAGTGGTAGAGCAACGACGCCTTGGAGCAGCCCACGTCGGCGGCGATGTCCGCGAGGGACGTGCCGCGGAAGCCGCGGGAGACGAAGAGGCGCAGGGCGGAGGCGAGCAGTCGCTCGTGCAGCCCGCTGGACGTGCGTGCCATGAGCTCACGGTAACTGTCCGAACGGTCAGATCTGACCGTTCGGACAGTCGCGCCGGTGTGTGTTCCCTCACGGTTTCCCCCGGACGGCGGTTTCGCCCCCATGACGGCCGAAGGCCCCCTTCGACCGGAACGGGGCGGAGGGGGCCTTCGGCAGGAACGGCGGAGGCGCGCTCCGCGGACGGGTCAGGCGGTGGCGCCCACCGGCTCGGGGGCGCGGTCGCGCACCTCGGGCTCGTCCTCCTCCAGCGGGGAGGCGGAGGCGCCGCGGTAGGCGTCACGGTCCAGGATGTTCTCCCGGGCCGCGACCAGCACCGGGACGACCGCCTGACCGGCCACGTTGGTGGCGGTGCGCATCATGTCCAGGATCGGGTCGATGGCCAGCAGCAGGCCGACGCCCTCCAGCGGCAGGCCCAGCGTCGACAGGGTCAGGGTGAGCATGACCGTGGCACCGGTGAGACCGGCCGTGGCGGCGGAACCGACGACCGCGACGAACGCGATCAGCAGGTACTCCTGCAGCCCGAGCTGGATGTCGAAGATCTGCGCCACGAAGATCGCGGCGAGCGACGGGTAGATGGCGGCGCAGCCGTCCATCTTGGTGGTGGCGCCGAACGGGACGGCGAACGAGGTGTACTCGCGCGGCACGCCGAGGCGCTCGACGACCTTGACGGTCAGCGGCATGGTGCCGACCGAGGAGCGGGAGACGAAGGCCAGCTGGATGGCCGGCCAGGCGCCCTTGAAGAACTGGACGGGGCTGACCTTGGCGACCGTGGCGAGCAGCAGCGGGTAGACACCGAACATCACCAGCGCGCAGCCGATGTAGACGTCGGCGGTGAAGGTCGCGTACTTGCCGATCAGGTCCCAGCCGTAGGTGGCGATGGCGCGGCCGATGAGGCCGACGGTGCCGATCGGGGCGAGCAGGATGACCCACCACAGCGCCTTCTGGAGCAGCTCGAGCACCGACTCGCTGAAGGTGAGCACGGGCTGCGCCTTCTCGCCGATGGCGAGGGCGGCGATACCGGCGACGGCGGCCATGAAGACGATCTGCAGCACGTTCAGCTCGGTGAACGGCGTGATGACGTCGGTCGGGATGATGCCCGTCAGGAAGTCGATCCAGCTGCCCTGGCTCTCCGGCTTGCCGCCGTCCTTCGGGGTGAGGCCGGTGCCGGCGCCCGGGTTGGTGAGCAGGCCGATGGCGAGGCCGATGACCACGGCTATCAGCGAGGTGATCAGGAACCACAGCAGCGTGCGGGAGGCCAGCCGGGCGGCGTTGTTGACCTTGCGCAGGTTGGTGATGGAGACCAGGATCGCGAAGAAGACGAGCGGGGCGACGGCCAGCTTCAGCAGCTGGACGAACGTTCCGCCGACCTTGTCGAGGGTGGTGACCAGCCAGGCCAGGTCCTGGCTGCGGGCCAGCCAGCCCAGCAGGACGCCGAGGACCAGACCGGCGATGATCTGGGCCCAGAAGGGCACCTTGAGCCGGCGCTTGGGCCTGCTCACGGCATGCGTGTTCTCGGACACGGACACACTCCGTCGGGGGACGCGCGGTGGCGCGGGGGAACGAAACGTTGAAAGGCGGCGCCCCGGATCGGTCAGCAGCGCCGCGAGAGAGGTGGAACGGGATCGGACCCGACCTGAGTCGGAGTCAGAGCCGACACGCCGCGGTGGTTCGGCGGCAGAGGTCCACGTGCAGGCGCGCCACGAGCCGGAGGCTCTGCGGCGTGAGGGGCGCGGCTGCTGACGTCATACACATACGTTAACAGCAAAGCTTTGGGATGCCCAAAGCCTGTCTTTGTGAGGTGGGACGCTCCTCCACCCCATGAATGACAAGTGCCCCGCCTCCCTGCGGGAGACGGGGCACCGAAGCCCGGCGCGCGGCGGGTCAGTCCTCCTGGGTGCGGTTCAGCTCCAGGTTGACCTTGGCGCGCTCCATCCGTTCGACGATCTGCTCCGAGGCGCGGTCGCGCTCGCCGCGCAGCACCACGAAGCTGATCGGGGCGGAGATCACCAGGGCGAGCAGGATCATCCAGATGCCGTTGGAGTCGCCGACGGCGCTCGGCAGCACACCGGCGTAGACGCCACCCCAGACGACCACGAAGCAGCCCACGAAGACGCCGAGGCGCATCAGTGTGTAGCGGAGCATGTCTAACCCACTCTTCCGACCGACGAAGGCACTGCCGTCCAGTGAAACACGCCGCGGGAGGGATCTTGCGCGGGGGCCGGTCGAGCGGGGCGGGTGCGGCGCGGGACGGGGCGGGTACGGCGATGTGGGCGCCGGGCGCGGGCGGGCGCGGGTGTCAGGTGAGCGGGAGCCACATGGTGACGTCGTCGCGGTCGTCACCCGGCGCGACGCGGATGGCGCCGGGAACCCGGCCGACCTCCTTGTAGCCGCAGGAGGCGTAGAAGCGCTCCAGGCCGAGGCCGCCGCGGCAGCCCAGCCGGATGCCCTCGACGCCCTCCAGCGAGCGGGCGGCGTCGGCGAGGGCCGCCATCAGGTCGCGGCCGTACCCCTTGCCCTGGTGGTCCGGGTGGACCATCACGGTGTACGCCATCACCCAGTGCCGCATCAGCCGGTGGCCGTTGGAGGCCAGGAACCCGGTGGCCAGCACCCGCCCCCCGGCGTCCTGCCCGACCAGCAGCCGGGCGGTGCCGTCGGCGACCTGGGTGAGCTGCTTGACCAGCGCCGCGCGGATGGCGTCGCGGTCGGCCGGGGGCACGAAGCCGACGGCGCCGCCGGCGTCGGTCACGTCGGCCCAGAGGTCGAGGATCCCGTCACGGACGGCAGGAGTGATCACCGGATCGAACGTGAAGGTAAGGGTCATGGAGCGAACCTAGCCCTTACGATCCGCCGTGCTCAAGCGGGTTCCACGGGCTGGACTCCCGGCGCCGCGCCCCGGCACCGCCCGCGCGGCGACCGGGCACCGCCCGCGCGGCGGGCGCGCGGTCGCCCGCGGACCCGCCGCCGGGCGCGGCGAGGGACTGGCGGAGGGCTCAGACCTCCTCGGGGAGCTCCCCGACCCTGTTCTCCCACTTGGTGGAGAGCACGATGGTGGTGCGGGTCCGGGACACCCCGTGGGTGCCGGAGAGCCGCCGGATGATGCTCTCCAGGCCGTCCACGTCCTTCGCCCGGACCTTCAGCATGTAGCTGTCGTCGCCCGCGATGAACCAGCAGTCCTCGATCTCCTGGAGCTCCTTCAGCCGCAGGGCGACCTCCTCGTGGTCGGCGGCGTCGGAGAGCGAGATGCCGATCAGCGCGGTGACGCCCAGACCGAGCGAGGCGGCGTCGACGGTGGCCCGGTACCCGGTGATGACCCCGGCCGCCTCCAGCCGGTTGATGCGGTCGGTGACGCTGGGCCCCGACAGACCGACGAGGCGTCCCAGTTCCGCGTAGGAGGCCCGTCCGTTCTCCCTGAGAGCCTGGATGAGCTGCCTGTCCACGGCGTCCATGCGATCGATTGCCTTCCGGTGAGGTGTTCCTGCGACGTGTGTGACCGAGGACGGACCGGCACGAGCGGCGGCGGTCGTGCGGTCCTGGTGATCGGCGGGAGGTGCGGTGATCAGCTCTCGGCGGCCCTCGCCCCGCCGAGTCCGCCCTTCCACCTGCGGTACAGGGTGTGCGGGACGCCCGCCGCGTCGAGCACCCGGCCGGCGACGAAGTCGACCAGGTCCTGGATGTGGGTGGCGCCCGCGTAGAACGCCGGTGAGGCCGGGACGACGTTCGCCCCCGCGTCGTCCAGCGTGACCAGGTGCCGCAGCGTCTGCCCGTTGAGC
Organism: Streptomyces fragilis; assembly: GCF_003112515.1. Lineage (GTDB taxonomy): Bacteria > Actinomycetota > Actinomycetes > Streptomycetales > Streptomycetaceae > Streptomyces > Streptomyces fragilis. Next base: position 1,098,548 of record NZ_BEVZ01000004.1, read on the forward strand.
GGGGTCTCACGCACGGAGACCACCAGCGGGCGGCGCTCCTTGAGCGTCACGCTCGCGGCACGCTGCAGCAGGTCCTTGGACAGGCCCAGCGCGACCCCCGCGACGCAGGCGGTGGAGGCGGGCACGATCAGCATCCCGCGGGCCGGGTACGAACCGGACGACGGGCCGGCGGCCAGGTCGCCGGCCGCCCAGTACCGGACGTCGCCCGCGGCCTCCGCGTAGGCGCCGGGGCCGAAGGTGTCGGGCCTGCCGTCCGCGCCCGCCGCCAGCCAGCGGCCCAGGTCGTCCTGCCAGTGGGCGTCCCGGAAGGAGATCCCGGTCTCGTCGAGCAGGGTGAGCCGGGCGGCCCGGCTCACCACCAGGTCGACGCTCTCCCCGGCCTCGATCAGCCCGCGCAGCACCGCCGCCGCGTATGGCGTGCCGGATGCCCCGGAGACCCCCACGATCCAAGGGGTCCGCCGCTTTTCCCCTGCGTTCACACCCCGAGCCTACCGGCGCGGCCCGACAGCCCCGGCACGGGCAGGACCGCGGGGGCGCCGGGAGGTCGCGGGGGGCCGCTTCCTCCCGCGTCCGCCCGCCGCCCGCCCGCGTCCTCGCCACTGCCGCGCCACTGCCGCGCCGCTGCCGCGCCGTCGGGATCCGGTGCGCGGGTCCGGGAACCGGACAAGGGGGGCAAAGCGTTGTGGGAGCAGAGGCGAGGTTCGAGAAGCCGGGAAGGCGCAGCAGCCGCAGAGGGAGACGGGGGATCCGACCATGGCAGCCATCGATGGCGGTACGGGCGCCGGCCCGGGCGCGGCGGTGTCGCGCGGGGAGCGCGTCCGGCTGGCCGGGAAGCTGATGCTGGGCTGGGTCGCCCTGCTGTGGGTGCTGGAGATCGTCGACGCGGCCTCGGGCAACGCCCTCGACCGTTTCGGTGTGGTGCCACGCGACCCCGGCGAGCTGGTGGACGTGGTCCCCTCGGCCTTCGTGCACTTCGGCTTCGCCCACGTCGCCGCCAACACGCTGCCCCTGCTGGTGCTCGGGTTCCTGGCCGCGCTCGGCGGGGTCCGGCGGTTCCTCGCCGTGTGCCTGCTGATCATGGTGGCCGACGGGGTGGGCGTCTGGCTCATATCGCCGGCCGGGGTGAACACGGCGGGGGTCTCCGGGGTGATCTTCGGCCTGTTCGGCTTCCTGCTGGTCTCCGGCTTCGTGGAGCGCCGCCCGCTCGGTGTGGTGGTCGCCGTGCTGATCACCGCGGTGTGGGGCAGCTCGATACTGGCGGGCCTCGCCCCCACCCAGACGGGGGTCAGCTGGCAGGGCCACCTGATAGGCCTGCTCTCCGGTGTCGCGGCCGCCTTCCTCCTGGCCCGCCGCCCCCGCGCCGCCTAACGCTCCCCGCCCGGGCGGACCGGCGGTCGCACCGGCCCTCCGGGGGGTGGGAAACGGACCGCCGGTCAGACCGTCAGGCCGCGGACCACCAGGTCGAGCAGCGCGCAGACGAACAGGGCGATGCCGATGAACCCGTTGACGCTGAAGAACGCCCGGTTGAGGCGGGACAGGTCGTGCGGGCGGACGATGGTGTGCTCGTAGACGAACGCGCCGGCCACGATCAGCAGGCCCACCCAGAAGAAGAGACCCGCCCCGGTGAGGAGGCCGAACCAGGCGAAGAGAGCCGTGGTGACGACGTGGCAGCCGCGCGCGCCCCAGATCGCCGCGGGGATGCCGAAGCGCGCCGGGACGGACTTCACGCCGACCTCACGGTCCGTCTCCACGTCCTGGCAGGCGTAGATCAGGTCGAAGCCGCCGATCCACACGCCGACGGCGACGCCCAGGACGACGGCGTCCCAGGACCACTCGCCGGTGACGGCCAGCCAGCCGCCGAGCGGGCCGATGGCCTGGGCCAGCCCCAGGATGGCCTGCGGGAAGTTCGTGAACCGCTTGCCGTACGGGTAGACCACCATCGGGATCGCCGCGAGCGGCGCCAGGATCAGGCACAGCGGGTTGAGCAGCGCCGCCGTCACCAGGAAGACGGCGAGCGCGACCAGCGCGCCCGTCCACGCCGTCCGCACCGACACCGCGCCGGTGACCAGCTCACGCTGCGCGGTCCGCGGGTTCCGCGCGTCGATCTCCCGGTCGATGATCCGGTTGGCGGCCATCGCGAAGGTGCGCATGGCGACCATGGCGACGGTCACCAGCAGCAGGTCGGCCCAGTGCACGGAGCGGTCCACCGTGAACATCGCGGTGAGCGCCGCGATGTAGGCGAAGGGCAGCGCGAAGACCGAGTGCTCGATCATCACCAGGCGGAGGAAGGCCTTCACCCGGCCCGGCCGGCGTTCGGCGGGAACGGGACCTGTGGCGCCCGTGGCGTCAGCGGCGGCGGTCAATGCCGTACTCCTTCCACCGGCGGTCGACCTTCGCCGCCGTCTGAGGGTCGGGCAGGACCATCTCGGGCCAGCCGCCGTCCCTCGTGTAGCCCTCCTCGGGCCACTTCGCGGTCGCGTCGATGCCCGCCTTGCCGCCCCAGAACTGCTGGTAGGAGGCGTGGTCGAGGTGGTCGACGGGGCCCTCGACGACCGTGAGGTCGCGCGAGTAGTCCGTGTTGCCGAGGGCGCGCCAGGCGACCTCGTGCAGGTCGTGCACGTCGCAGTCGGAGTCGACGACGACGATCAGCTTGGTCAGCGACATCATGTGCGCACCCCAGATGGCGTGCATCACCTTCTGCGCGTGCTTCGGGTACTTCTTGTCGATCGAGACGATCGCGCAGTTGTGGAAGCCGCCCGCCTCGGGGAGGTGGTAGTCCACGATGTCCGGCACGATGATCTTGAGCAGCGGCAGGAAGAACCGCTCGGTGGCCCGCCCCAGCGGACCGTCCTCGGTCGGCGGCCGGCCGACCACGATCGACTGCAGCAGCGGCTTCTTGCGCATGGTGACGCAGTCGATGGTCAGCGCGGGGAACGGCTCCTGCGGCGTGTAGAAGCCGGTGTGGTCGCCGAACGGCCCCTCCGGCAGCATTTCGCCCGGCTCCAGCCAGCCCTCCAGCACCACCTCGGCGTTGGCCGGGACCTGCAGCGGGACGGTCTTGCAGTCGACCATCTCGATCCGCCGGCCCGCGACGAACCCGGCGAACAGGTACTCGTCGATCCCGCCCGGCAGCGGCGCGGTCGCCGCGTAGGTGACCGAGGGCGGGCAGCCGAAGGCGATCGCGACCGGCAGCCGCTCACCGCGGCGGGCGGCGACCTGGTAGTGGTTGCGGCTGTCCTTGTGGATCTGCCAGTGCATGCCGATGGTGCGCCTGTCGTGGCGCTGCAGCCGGTAGAGGCCGAGGTTGCGCACGCCCGTCTCCGGGTCCTTGGTGTGCGTCAGGCCCAGGTTGAAGAACGCGCCGCCGTCCTGCGGCCAGGTGAAGAGCGCGGGGAGCTGGTCGAGGTCCACGTCGTCGCCGGTGAGCACGACCTCCTGCACGGGGCCGTCCTTCACCTTCTTCGGCGGCACGTGCGTCATCGTGCCCAGCTTCCCGAATGCCTCCCGCACGCCCACGAACCCGTGCGGCAGCTCGGGCTTGAGCAGACCGGCGATGGTCTCGCCGATCTCCTCGTAGGACTTCAGGCCGAGCGCCTTGAGGAGGCGCCGGTCGGTGCCGAAGACGTTCATCGCGAGCGGCATCGCGGAGCCGCGCACGTTCTCGAAGAGCAGCGCCGGGCCGCCCGACTTCTGGACCCGGTCGACGATCTCCCCGACCTCCAGATGGGGGTCGACCTCGGCCGTCACCCGCTTCAGGTCTCCGTCGCGCTCCAGGGCCCGCAGGAAGGAGCGAAGATCGTCGTAAGCCATGCCCCCCAGTATCGCCGAGGGCTTCGCGGACCTGGCGTCCGCCCCTCGGACGAAGCACCCGGCCAGCCGCTACCCTGGGTGACGTCACGGGTCGGCTGCCGCCGTCCCGCCGTCGTTCCGCTGGGGGTATGCCCGTCATGCTGAGGATCCTGCCGCTGCTCCTGGTGCTGGCCCTGACCATCTACGCGTTCATCGACTGCCTGAACACCCCGGAGGAAGACGTCCGGGTCCTACCGAAGCCGATCTGGGCGATGCTCATCCTGCTGCTCGGCACGGCGCTGATCGGCCCGGTGGCGTGGCTGGTCGCGGGCAAGGTCCGTCACGGCGGCGGCGCGGAGGAGGGCTCCTTCGGTCCGCGCGGCGGGCAGCGGGGCGGACCGCGCGGGGGGCAGCGCCGGCAGCGGTTCGTGGCGCCGGACGACAACCCCGACTTCCTCAAGTCGCTGGGCGAGGAGACGCGCAGGCGCGGCAAGGACGGCGAGGAGCCCGGGCAGCGCGACCAGCGGGAGGACCCGCGTGACGAGCGCCGCGGCCGGGACGAGGACGCGCCGGAGAGCTGACGCTCCCCCAGGAGCCGCCGGGTGGCGCGTCCGGCGCAGCCGCTAGTCTGCCGCTCCTCACCGTTCGAACAACCTGTCGCGTCCTGGGGGGACTTGGACATGCTCCGGATTCTGCCGTTCCTGTTGGTGCTGGCCCTGTGGATCTACGCCTTCATCGACTGCCTCAACACCCCCGAGGAGAAGGTCCGCGGCCTGCCCAAGGTGGTCTGGGTGCTGATCATCCTCTTCCTCGGCGAGGTGCTGGTCGGCCCGATCGCCTGGCTGGTGGCCGGCAAGGTCCGTGACGGCGCCGCCGCCCACCGCGGCTCCACGCCCTCGGAGTGGCACCGCGACCACCGCCCCTCCGCCCCCGTCGCCCCGGACGACGACCCGGCGTTCCTCGCCCGGCTCGCCGAGGAGAACAAGCGGGACGAGGCCCTCCTGAAGGACTGGGAGGCCGACCTGCGCCGCCGCGAGGAGGAGCTGCGCCGGCAGGAGCAGCAGGACCGCAAGGAGAACTGAGACACCATGTCCCCGGCGCTCGACCTGCGGCTGCTGGCGACCTTCGAGAAGGTCGCCGCCCTGCTCAGCTTCACCCGCGCGGCCGCCGAGCTGGCGTACGCGCAGTCCACGGTGACCGCGCAGGTGCGGGCGCTGGAACAGGACCTGGGCGTCGCCCTCTTCGACCGCCTCGGCAGCCGTATCCGGCTCACCGAGGCCGGGGAGCGGCTGCTGCCGTACGCCCGCCGCCTCCTGGACCTGGCCGCCGAGGCGCGGGCCGCCGCCGTCGAGCCCCACGAGCCCTCCGGGCTGCTCACCGTCGGCACCATCGAGTCGCTGACGTCGTACCGGCTGCCGCCGCTCTTCGAGCTGTTCCACCACCGCTACCCGAAGGTGCGGCTGTCGCTGCGCACCACCATCGGCGACGAGACGCTGGACGCGCTCCGGCGCGGCGTCTACGACCTCGGCTTCCTGATGGAGGCCCGCACCGAGCACGCGGGACTGGAGACGGTGGTCCTGCTGCCGGAGCCGCTGGCCCTGGTGGCGGCGCCCGGTCACCCGCTCGCCGGCCGCCCCCTGACCACCGGCGACCTCTGCGGGGCCACGCTGCTCGCCGTGGAGTCGGGCTGCGCGTTCCGCGACCTCTTCGAGGCCGAGCTCACCGCCGTCGCCGGGGAGCCGGTCGCCTTCCGCGAGTTCGGCACCGTGGAGGCCACCAAACGCGCCGCGGCGACCGGCCTGGGGATCGCCCTGCTCCCCGAGGTCACGGTCGCCGACGCGCTGGCCGCCCAGGCGCTTCAGCGCCTCGACTGGCGGCCGTCGTTCACTCTCCACTCGCAACTGGCGTGGCGGTCCGGGAAGCGGCTGCCTCCCGCGGCGCGTCTGTTCGTGGAGCAGACCCGGCGGCTGCTGCGGGAGCAGCAGGAGCGGCCGCCGGCTTCCTGAGCGTCACCTTGAGGCTCGCGAGGACGATCAGCGGCAGGCCCAGCGCCTGCAGCCACCCCATGAGGTGCCCGTACACCGCCCAGTCGGTGAGCATCGCGACCGCCGGGTAGACGAAGGCCAGCACGGCGATCTTCGCGGTGGGCAGCTTGGCGTAGGCGGCGTACATCAGCACGTACATCACGCCGGTGTGGAAGACGCCGAGCGTCACCAGCCAGCCCCAGGCGCCGGCGCCCGCGCCGCCCATCGCGCCCAGGTCGGCGAACGGCAGCAGCAGCGGGATGCCCACGACGACCTGCACCAGGGCGATCAGGTGCGGCCGCACGCCCCGCACCCGCTTGACCACCAGGGTGGCCAGTCCGTAGAGCACCGCGGCGCCCAGCGCCTGGCCGATGCCGAGCAGGTAGTGGCCGTCGCCGCCGGTCAGGTCCTCCGGCCGGACGCCCGAAACCAGGACCAGACCGGCGAAGGCGAGCGCCACCCAGCCGAGGGTGGCGGCGGTCAGCCGCTCACGGAAGAGCAGGGCGCCGAACACCACGACGAAGAACGGCTGCATGTGGTAGACGACCGACGCCACCGAGATGGAGGTGTTGCCGTACGACTCGAACAGCAGGATCCAGTTGCCGACGATGAACAGTCCCGCCAGCACGGTCAGCGCCAGGCTGCGCCGGGTGAACCCGTGCCCCCGTATCCAGCCGCGGGCGGCGACGTAGGCGCCGAGGGCCAGCGCGCCGAAGACCACCCGGAAGAACACCACGTTGAGCGAGGAGGCCCCCGACTCGACCACGAACACGCCGATCGTCCCGGACAGCACCATGGCGGTGGTGAGCTGGGCGATCCCCTTCGTCTCTGTTGTCATGCCCCGAAGCTACGGCGCGCCCGCCGCCCGGGGCCACGCCGGACCACCCCGTGATGCCGATGGGGCCATCGGCGCAGCCGATGACCCCAGGTCGGCACCACTGCGGTGCCGTCAGCGCAGGCGCGAGGAGGACAGGATCGAGAACAGGTGGGCCGGGACCATCACCCAGGTCACGGCCGCGAGGACCACCAGGGCGATCCGGGTGGCGTCCAGGTTGCCCAGGGCGGCGTCCACCACGGCGGTGGCCAGGAGCACCAGGGACGCCTCGATGCCGTTGGTCAGCCGGTGGATCTTGAACGCGGCGGCCAGCTTGCGCAGCGTGGCGACGCCCTCCGAGCGCGGCCGCGTCGACTCGTCGTCGGCCACCGCCAGTCCGCGGCGGGCGCGGGCCACGTCCACCAGGTCGGTCGAGGCCTTCAGCAGGACCACGCCCATGGCGGTGAACAGGCCGAGCGAGACCCAGCCGTCGAAGGAGCCGCCGTCGCCCCAGCCGGCCGCCCGGAAGCCGGCGCCGGCCAGCAGCGCCGCGTCGGCGAGGTACGCGCCGAGCCGGTCGACGTAGATGCCGGCCGCGCTGTTCTGGCCCTTCCACCGCGCGACCTCGCCGTCGACGCAGTCGAACAGCAGGAACAGCTGGAACAGCACGGCGGCCAGGACCGCGCCGGTGAGCCCGGGAATCAGCAGGGCGGCGCCCGCGGCCACACCGCAGACCACCATCGTCCAGGTCAGCGCGTCCGGGGTGACCGGCGTCCGCACCAGCTGGCGCGTCACCCGCAGGGAGATCGCCCGCATGTACATCCGGCCGGCCCAGTGCTCGCCGTTGCGGCTGGCCAGCTTGGCCTGCGGCTGGCAGACCTCCCGAAGCTCCTCCAGGACCGGGGCAGCAGCCACCATCTCCACGTGTTCCTTCCACCGATGTCGCCGAGTGACGGCCAGGGTAGAGCAGGCCCCGCGAGTGCGAGGAGCCGCCCCCTGCGCGGGGGCGGCTCCTGGGCGCAAGGGCGGGGCCGGTCAGCCGTCGACGCCGGCGTAGGAGTGCTTGCTGCCGGAGACGAAGATGTTGACGCCGTAGTAGTTGAACAGCCAGCAGCCGAAGGCGATCAGCGCCAGGTAGGCGGCCTTGCGGCCCTTCCAGCCGGCGGTGGCCCGGGCGTGCAGGTAGCAGGCGTAGGCGATCCAGGTGATGAACGACCAGGTCTCCTTCGGGTCCCAGCCCCAGTAGCGGCCCCAGGCGTCGCCCGCCCAGATGGCGCCGGCGATGATCGTGAACGTCCACAGCGGGAAGACCGCCGCGTTGATCCGGTAGGCGAACTTGTCCAGCGAGGTGGCCGCGGGCAGCCGCTCCATGACCGAGGTGGCGAAGCGGCCCGGCTTGCCGCCGGTGGCCAGCTTGTTCTCGTAGGAGTCGCGGAACAGGTACAGGACGGTGGAGACCGCCGCCACGTAGAACACCGCGCCGCAGAGGATGGCGGTGGAGACGTGGATGTACAGCCAGTACGAGTGCAGCGCCGGGACCAGCTGGTCGCTCTCGGTGTAGAGCCAGGTCACCGCGACGCCGAGGTCCAGCAGTACCGCGGTGATCAGCGGCAGGCCCATCCAGCGGACGTTGCGGCGGAAGGCCAGCAGCGCCAGGTAGACGCCGACGGCCACCGTGGTGAAGGTGATGTTGAACTCGTACATGTTGCCCCACGGCGCCCGCTGCACGGACAGCGCGCGGGTCAGCACGCCGCCGAAGGACAGCAGGAAGCCGAGGACGGTCAGCGAGACCGCGATCCGGCCGTACAGGTCGCCCTGCTCGTCGCCGCCGTGGGCGCCGGGACCGTCCGGGACCTCGGCGCGGGACGCGCCCGAGGACCGGACGACGACCTCGGGCCGCTCCAGCACGGCGGTGCCGCCGGCCTTCTTCACCGTCACCGCCGGGGCGGACGCGGCCTTCTTCTCCGCCCCCTCGCCGGCCGTGAGCGCGGCGGCCGTGCGGGCCACCTTGCTGCGGCTGCCGAAGGTCCACTCGGCGATGTAGGCGAAGAAGGCCAGGGTGTAGACGGCCATCGCGGAGTAGATCAGCACGTTGCTGATCTGCGCGAGACTCTCGTTGGTCGTGGCGGCGAGCGTCGTCACTTGTCAGCCCCTTCAGGGGAAGGTACGGGGGAATCTGCGGGGCCGGACCCGGGGTCCGGTTCGTCGTCGGGCGCGGTGGGCGCCCGGTCGTGGACGAGCCCGACCAGCTCGCCCAGTTCCTGCGGCAGCCGTGCGGACTCGCTGCGGCCGAGGCCCGCCATCTCGACCACGGTCACCCCGTCCTCAGCGGCCGTGGCGCGCACCCAGACGCGGCGGCGCTGGATGAACAGGGAGCCTGAGAGGCCGGCGATGGCGACGACCGCCCCGCCGAGCGCCCAGCCGCCCGCGGGCTGCCGCACGATCTGGAAGTTCGCCCACTCCTTGATCTCCTTCTCGAAGGTGATCGAGCCGGCGCCGCCGGGCAGCTCCATGGTCTCGCCGGGCAGCAGCATCTTGCGGAGGATGTCGCCGTTCTCGTCCTTGAACTGCTTCAGCTTCCGGTCGTCCAGCTGGTAGACGTTCTGCGGGATGCCCGAGTCCACGCCCAGGCTGCCGTGGAAGCCGGCGACCGCGAGGACCGGGAAGTCGAGCGCCGGGAACTGCGAGAACATCGTCCCGCTGCCCTTGCCGGCGAAGGTCGGCACGAAGACCGTGGAGAAACCGAGCTGCTCCTCCTTGCCCTTCGGGTCGCGGTAGCCGTCCAGCACCTTCACCGCGCCCTGCGAGGTGATGTTCTGGTCGATCGGCAGCATCGGGACCGGCTGGGAGAAGACCACCTTCCCCTCGCCGTCGCGGACCGTGACCACCGGCGCGTAGCCGTGGCTGGTCAGGTAGACCTTGGAACCGCCGACCTCGAGCGGCTTGTTGACCTCGACGACCTTCTTCTTCTCCGGCCCGTCGACGCCCTCGCGGTAGGTGAGGGCCGCCTCGTAGGTGCGCGGCGTGCCGCGGTTGGGGCCGGAGGTGGCGTAGGTGGCGCGGAAGTCCTCCAGGTCGAAGCTGAACGGCTCCAGGTCGTCGTAGGAGAAGAGGCTGCCGGCCCGGAAGTCGTCGTACTGGACGGGCGTGTTGGCGAAGCCATCGCCCTCGACGATCAGCTTGTTGCCCTCGGACTTGAACAGCTCGCCCCAGCCGAAGGCGATCAGCATCACGATCAGCGCCAGGTGGAAGGCGAGGTTGCCCAGCTCCCGCAGGTAGCCCTTCTCCGCGGCCACCGCGTCGCCCACCGCGTGGGCGCGGAAGCGGCGGCCCGTGAGGACGCCGAGCGCGGCCCCGCGCACCTCCTCGGGGCTCTTCGCGGTGCGCCAGGTCGTGTACGCGGGCATCCGGTCCAGCCGGCGCGGCGCACCCGGCGGACGTCCCCGCAGCTGGCCGACGAACTGCCAGGTCCGCGGCACGATGCAGCCGATCAGGGAGACGAACAGCAGGATGTAGATCGCGGAGAACCACACCGAGCCGTACACGTCGAACATGCCCAGCGCGTCGTAGAGCGGCGTCAGCGTGGTGTGCGCCTCGCGGAACTCCTCGACCTTGATCGGGTCGACGCGGTTCTGCGGGACGAGCGAACCGGGGACGGCGGCCAGCGACAACAGCAGGAGCAGCAGCAGCGCCGTCCGCATGGAGGTCAGCTGCCGCCAGAACCAGCGCACCCAGCCCGTGACCTCACGGCCCGTCCAGGTGATCCAGCCCCACGCGCCCGGGGCGCGGCGGCCGCCGAAGGAGCCGGGCACGGCGGTCGACTCGAGAGGCGCGGTGGACAGCCGGGTCCCGGCCTCGGTCTCCCCGGACCCGGTGTCGCCGGTGTCGGCGGTCCCGGTGTCGCCGGTCGTCTCGGTGGTGGTCTCGCTCATGGATCAGATCCCCGGTGTGAAGCCAGTGGTCCAGGTCTGCATCTGCTGCACGAGCAGGTCCCAGACCCCGGTGAGCAGGAGCACACCGGTCACGATCATCATCGTGCCGCCGATCCGCAGCACCCAGACATAGTGCCGCTTGACCCAGCCGAAGGCGCCCAGCGCCTTGCGGAAGGCGATCGCGGCCAGCACGAAGGGGATGCCGAGACCGGCGCAGTACGCGACGGTCAGGATCGCCCCGCGTCCGGCGCTCGCCTGGTCGCTGGAGAGCGCCAGCACGGACGTCAGCGTGGGGCCGATGCAGGGCGTCCAGCCGATGCCGAACAGCGCCCCGAGCAGCGGCGCGCCCGCGAGGCCCGCGGTGGGCCTGCGGTGGAAGCGGAACTCCCGCTGGGTCAGCCAGGGCATCAGCCCCATGAAGAAGACGCCCAGCGCGATCATCAGCACGCCGAGCACCTTGGACAGCACGCCGCTGTACTCCTGCAGCGTCTGTCCGAAGTAGCCGAACAGCGCTCCCGTGGAGACGAAGACGACGGTGAAGCCCAGCACGAACAGCGAGGCCCCGGCCGCCATCCGGCCGCGCCGCGCCTCCGCCAGATCGGTGCCGGTGACCCCGGTGACGTAGGAGAGGTAACCGGGCACCAGCGGGAGCACGCACGGCGAGAAGAACGAGACGAGACCGCCGAGCACCGCGATGGGCAGGGCCAGCAGCAGGGCCCCGCTCATCACGGTGCCGGTCACGTCCACGGCGAGGAGCGTCACGTCACTTCTCCGCCAGCACCGGGTCGAGCATCTCGCGCAACTTCTCCTCGCTCAGCGGCTGCATCGCCCGCGCCGCGATCTTCCCGTCCCGGTCGATGACCAGGGTGGTGGGGATCGCCTGCGGGTTGAGCGTGCCCTTCTCGAAGCGGAGCAGCAGCCGGCCCGTCGGGTCGTACAGGCTGGGGTACTCGATGCCCTCCTCCTTCTCGAAGGCGAGGGCGGGCTGGGTGGAGGTGTCGCGGGTGTTGATGCCGACGAACCGGACGCCCTGGTCCTTGGTCTCGTCGGCGACCTTCACGAAGTTCTTGGCCTCGGCACGGCACGGTGCGCACCAGGAGCCCCAGACGTTGAGGACGACGACGTCGCCCTTGTAGTCGCCGGTGTCCAGCTGCCCGCCGTCCAGCGTCTCGCCCTGCAGGCGGGGGGCGGCGCGGCGCTCGCCCTTGGCGACGGTGGCGATGCCGTTGGTGCTGGTGACGAAGTTGGTGCCGCCACCACCGGCGGCGGAGGCACCGCCGTCACCGTCCGAGCCGCACGCCGACAGCAGCAGAGCGGCGACGGCGGCGGCGGCCGCGCCGACCTGGGCGCGGCGGCGGCGGTGCGCTCGAGGCTTGTGGCCAGTCATGTGAAAAGTTTCGCATGCCCGTTCCGGGGATCTTGGGGACCCCCCTGCGGCCCGCGAACCCCCACGTCGGCGGGGGTGCGCGGGCCTGCCGCGGCGGCTAGGCGCCGAACGCCTTCTGTCCGCCCTTGACCGGCTTGGCGCCGGCCAGCAGGTGGGCCGGCACCAGGTCCCGGGCCGGCTCGGTGTAGCCGACGGCGACGATCCGGTCGCCCTCGTAGGTGAAGGAGGTCAGCGAGGCCAGGGTGCACTCCCGGCGCCGCGGGTCGTGCCACAGCCGGCGGCCCTCGATCGCGGACCGCACGATCCAGATCGGGAGCTGGTGGCTGACCAGCACCGCCTCGTGACCCCGGGCCGCGGCCGCGGCGGCGTCCAGTGCCGCCCGCATCCGCGCGACCTGCGCCTGGTACGGCTCGCCCCAGGACGGCTTGAACGGGTTGACCAGGTGCTTCCAGTTGCCGGGCCGCTTCAGCGCGCCGTCGCCGACGCCGAAGGTCTTGCCCTGGAAGACGTTCTCCGCCTCGATCAGCCGCTCGTCGGTGTCCAGCTCCAGGCCGTGCGCCTTGGCGATCGGCGTCGCCGTCTCCTGCGCCCGCTCCAGCGGGGAGGCGCACACGTAGGTGACGTCCCTCGGCGCGAGGTGCTCGGCGACCCGGTCCGCCATCTTCCGGCCCAGCTCGGACAGGTGGTAGCCGGGCAGCCTCCCGTAGAGGAGCCCGGTCGGGTTCTCCACCTCGCCGTGGCGCATCAGGTGGACGACGGTGACGTCCTTCTCCCCGCTCACGCCCTTCTCCCCGCTCATGCCGTCGCCTCCGCGGCGGCGCGGGCGGCGGCGGGCAGCGCGTCGGCGATCCGCTCCAGGGCCCTCTCGTCGTGCGCCGTCGACAGGAACCAGCTCTCGAACGCCGACGGCGGCAGGTAGACGCCGCTCGCCAGCATGGAGTGGAAGAACGCCGTGTAGCGGAACGACTCCGCGGCCTTGGCGTCCTCGTAGTCGTGCACCGGGCGGTCGGTGAAGAACACCGAGAACATGTTGGACGCCTTCTGCACGGTGTGCGCGACGCCCTCCTTGTTCAGCGCGTCGCCGATCAGCGCCTGGATCCGGGTCGAGGAGTCGGCCAGCTTCTCGTAGGCGGCGTCGTCGAGCAGCCGCAGCTGGGCCAGGCCCGCGGCGGTGGCGACCGGGTTCCCGGACAGGGTGCCCGCCTGGTAGACCGGGCCGGCCGGGGCGAGGTGCGCCATCACGTCGGCGCGGCCGCCGAACGCCGCGGCGGGGAAGCCGCCGCCCATCACCTTGCCGAAGGTCATCAGGTCCGGGACCACGCCGTCGACGCCGAACCAGCCGGCCTTCGACGTGCGGAAACCGGTCATCACCTCGTCGGAGACGTACAGCGCGCCGTTCTCGGCGCACAGGTCCTTGAGGCCCTGGTTGAAGCCGGGCAGCGGCGGGACGACGCCCATGTTGCCGGGCGACGCCTCGGTGATCACGCAGGCGATCTCACCGGGGTGCGCGGCGAAGGCGGCGCGGACCGCGTCGAGGTCGTTGTAGGGCAGCACGATGGTGTCGCCGGCCTGGGCGCCCGTGACGCCCGGGGTGTCGGGCAGCGCGAAGGTGGCGACGCCGGAGCCCGCGGCGGCCAGCAGCGAGTCGACGTGGCCGTGGTAGCAGCCGGCGAACTTCACGACCTTGGCGCGGCGGGTGAAGCCGCGGGCCAGGCGGATCGCGGACATGGTGGCCTCGGTGCCGCTGGAGACCAGGCGGACCTGCTCCAGCGGGGCGACCCGCGCCACCATCTCCTCGGCGAGCGCGACCTCGCCCTCGCCGGGGGTGCCGAAGGAGGTGCCGCGGCTCACGGCGTCCTGGACGGCCGCGATCACCTCGGGCCGGCCGTGACCCAGGATCATCGGGCCCCAGGAGCAGACCAGGTCCACGTACTCGCGGCCGTCGGCGTCGGTCAGGTAGGGGCCGCTGCCGGAGACCATGAAACGGGGCGTGCCGCCCACGGCGCGGAAGGCGCGCACCGGCGAGTTCACCCCGCCCGGCGTGACGGCGGCCGCTCGGTCGAACAGCGCCTGCGAGGCAGGGGCTTCGTAGGGGTAGGACGGAACGGTCATGCCTGCGGCTTCTCCGGATCTCCGACTGCGGTTACGGGGGACTCCCACAGGGTAGGCCAGGGGTCGTGGCCCGACCCCGTGGCACGGGGGTGGGCAGGTGGCCGGCCCTTCGGGTGCACCGGCCCTGGTCCGGAGATAACGGAGCGTGTTCTGCGCCCATCTGCGAGACTGTGACGAGAACCCCGTGCGCGTTCCTCCTTCCGGGTCTTCTCCTGTGTACGTTTCGTGGGGCGGACGTGGGGGAGGTCACTGTCACGATGAACGGGTGATCGGGTTGCGCGGCGGGGGCGACGCGTCCTAGAACAGCAGTCGGGTGGAGATATGCATCGCGGTGGCGGACTGGGCGAGGGGACTGGCGACATGGGTCCTCGGCGTTCCCGTCGGGGCAGGCACCGGCGCGAGGCGGAGGAGACGACGACTGAAGCGGCCGAGGCCGCGGCCCGCCGGGCGGGCGCGCAGAGTGACGGCGCCGAGAAGCCGGCGGGACCCGTGGCAAGGAGCAGCCGGTTGGGAGTGACGTACAAGTACTTCGGCGCGCCGAGCGGCGCCGCGGCCGCCCGCGTCCCCGAGACCATGCGCCCGGAGGAGCTCGGCGGCGACGAGCTCGGCATGGGCGGCCTCTTCACCCGCATCAAGCCCGAGACGGTGGCGGCGATGGTCCTCACCGGCATCGAGGGCGTGCCGCTGAACAAGGTGCCCCCGCTCGAACTCGTCGTGCTGCGCCCCCAGTACGCGGTGGTCAAGCTGCCCATGACCACCGTCGACCCGCTGCGCGGCATCGGCGAGGAGGCCGTGGGCGCGGCCGCGTTCATCTGGTCCACGGTCCCCGACCGGGGCGGCCCCCGCGACGCGTTCAACGTCTACCAACTGCTGCACGAGTGGCAGGACTTCAGCCACCGCCTCCACGAGGCGGGGCACCAGCCGTACTGCCTGGTCTGGCCCTGACGGGCCGTAGGCGCTGACGCGGAAGGGGTGCGCGAGGCCTGCGGGCCTCGCGCACCCCTTCTCCCGTCGGGCCCGTCAGGTCCGGGAGCCGGTCCTGCGGCGGTGGACGGCGAGGAAGGTGCCGGCGCCGAGGACGACGGCCGCCGCGCCCGCGGCTGCCACCGGCAGGAGAAGGCTGTCCGCGCCGGTGGAGGCGAGGCTGCCGGTGCCGCCCTGCGGCCGGGTTCCGTGGCCGTCCCCCGCGCCGCCGTGGTCCACCGGGTCGGCCGGGTCCGGCCGGCCGGTGGCGGAGGGGGTGGAAGTGGGGGTGGGCCGCGGAGTCTCCGGCGGGGCGGTACCGGCCGCCACGACGGTGAACTCGCGCAGGTCGCTCCTGCCGCGGTAGCAGGTCAGGTCCTCGTCGTACACGACGTCGGTGTAGGCCCACGACACCCCGGCCGGGGCGTCCTCGCGGACCCGCACGCGCAGGTCGGCGGTGAAGGTGGCACCCGCCGCGACGTCGAGGAGCTTGTCGCTGTAGCTGCCGGTGCTGCCGGGCCAGCGGTGGTACTCGTCGTCCGACCACCGTCCGTCGTGCCGGTACTGGATCTCGGCCAGGCCCTCCGCCAGCAGCTCCGGGTTCTCCTGGTAGGTGACGGCCAGGTCGATCCAGAGCCGGTCCAGGTCCCTGCCGGTGTCGTTGGTGACGGTGAACCGGAACTCGTCCCAGCCCGCCCCCGCCCCGATCCGCCGGGGCAGGCCGGTGACCTTCGCCTTGAGTCCTTCGACGACCTCGCTGCGGGTGCACACCGGGAGGACCGGGTCGTCGGCCTCCTCCTCCCGGGTGTCCTCCGCCCCGGGCGCCCCGCCCTCGCCCGGCCGGTCCCCGCCCGGCCGCTCCCCGCCCGGCTGGGCGGCGCCGGGGGCCGGGACCTCCGGGGAGCCGGTCGGGGACGGGGACGCAGCCGGCTCCCCGGAGGTCCCGGGTGTCGCGGTCACGCCCTGTCCCGGCGTCCGCGAGGCCGACGGGGCGGGATCCTCCGCGTACGCCACCGGCGCGGACAGCAGGGCCAGCGGTGCGACCACCGCCGTGGCCGCCGCGACGGCCAGGGCACGACGAACTCTCATGGGAACCCCTCGAAGGTGGGAACGGGTGGTGGCCGGCGCGGGCCGGGCCGGGGCCCTCGCGGGCTCCGCGCTCAGAGCCGCGCGCCCGCGTTCCTGCGCCGCGTGACCAGCACCGCGCCGCCGCCGAGCACGACGGCGGCCGCACCCGCGGCCCCCACCAGCCCGAGGGCCCGGTCGCTGCCGGTGGCGGCGAGGTTGCCGGTGGTCCCCCCGCCGCCCTGCGGCGACGCGCCCGTGCCGCTGTGGGACGCGGACGGCGACGGTGACGACGTCACGCTGGGCGAGGCGGACGGCGAGGGCGTCTGCGACGGAGTGCTCGTCCCGGCGGGCAGGACGACGAAGTCGTAGGTGTCGCCGTTGTGGAAGCAGGTGTCGTCCGCGCCCTGGTACAACGCGCCGCCGACCACGAACGACTCGTCGGACTGGACGCCCGCGCGCACGCGGACCCGGAGGTCGGAGACGAGGGACTCGCCCGCGGCGACGTCCTCGGCGTAGCCGCCGAAGCTCGCGGTGTCGCCCTCCCAGCGGAACTCGTCCGTCCAGCCGCCCTCGTCGAGGTACTCGACCTCGGCCGCCCCCAGCTCGACCGACACGTCGAACCACAGCCGGTCCAGTTCCTTGCCGGTCCGGTTGGTGACGGTGAGGCGGAACTCGTCCCAGCCGGAGCCGGCGACGTAGGCGGCGGGCAGGCCGGTGACGGCGGTGCTCAGGCCCTTGTCGATCGCCCGCTTCTCGCAGAGCGGGTACTCCTCGCCCTCACCCTCCTCCTGGCCTGCGCCCCCGCCCAGGTTCTCGACCCTGCCGGAGGGCCCGTCCGGGCCGGGCGCGGCGGGCGCGGGGGTCCCGGTGGCCGCCGGCGACGTCTCGCCGCCCGCGGCGGGCGTCCCCTCGCCGGTGGCTTCGCCTCCCGCGGCGGGTTCCGTGGTTCCCGCGCCGCCGGTCTCCGGGGTCCCGCCCGCCGGCCGGCTCTGCGAGGCGGACGGTATCGGGCCCTCGGCGAACGCCGTCGGCGCCGACAGCAGGGTCAGCGGTGCGACGACGGCGGCGGCCGCCGCGACGGCCAGGGCACGGCGAACTCTCATGGGAACCTCTCGCAGGTCAGGGGGCGGCCACACGGTCCGGGGATCGGGCATGGCCAAGGGTTTCGCGGTGTGTGACCCGTTTGCCCCGGACAAGGTTGTACGGCAGGACCGACGGGACCCTCACCTCACGTGCCGCCCACGGTTCCCGGAGAGCCGCCGCCCCGTCCTCACCGGTGCAGTTCCGCCCACACCCCCGCCGCCTCCCGGCTCTCGCGCCGGGAGAGCAGGACGGCCCGCAGCCGCAGGGCGACGGTGACCGCCGCGCCCACCGCGCACAGCGCCAGTGATCCCGCGGCGTCCGCCGGGAGGACCACGGCGGTCAGGGCCACCGTGGTCCACGCCACCAGACAGGCGGCGGCCGAGTTGCGGCGGGAGGGGGGCCGGTCCGCCGCCCCGGCCCTCAGCTCCAGCAGGGCGGGCACGTACCAGACGTATCCGGCGAGGGCGAGGACGGCGAACCCGAGGGCGAGGACACCCATCACTTCACCGTCTCGATCTCGCGGTCGCCGACGCCCGGGTGGTGCAGGTCGAAGGCCGGGGACTCCGAGCGGATCCGGGGCAGCCGCTCGAAGTTGTGGCGCGGCGGCGGGCAGGAGGTGGCCCACTCCAGCGAGCGGCCCCACCCCCACGGGTCGTCCACGCCGACCGGCCTGCCGTACTTCGCCGTCTTCCACACGTTGTAGAGGAAGGGCAGCACCGACAGGCCGAGCAGGAAGGACCCGATGGTGGAGAGGGTGTTGAGCGCGGTGAAGCCGTCGGCGGCCAGGTAGTCCGCGTACCGGCGCGGCATGCCCTCGGCGCCCAGCCAGTGCTGCACCAGGAAGGTCAGGTTGAAGCCGGCCGTCAGCGTCCAGAAGGTGATCTTGCCGAGCCGCTCGTCGAGCATCTTGCCGGTGAACTTGGGCCACCAGAAGTGGAACCCGGCGAACATCGCGTACACCACCGTGCCGAAGAGCGTGTAGTGGAAGTGCGCGACCACGAAGTACGAGTCGGAGACGTGGAAGTCCAGGACGGGCGAGGCCAGGATGACGCCGGTGAGCCCGCCGAAGAGGAAGGTCACCAGGAAGCCGGCCGCCCACAGCATCGGTGTCTCGAAGGACAGCGAGCCGCGCCACATGGTGCCGATCCAGTTGAAGAACTTCACGCCCGTCGGCACCGCGATCAGCATCGTCATGAAGGCGAAGAAGGGCAGCAGCACCCCTCCGGTGACGTACATGTGGTGCGCCCACACGGTGGCGGAGAGGCCGGCGATGGCGACGGTGGCGCCCACCAGGCCCATGTAGCCGAACATCGGCTTGCGGGAGAAGACCGGGATGACCTCGGAGACGATGCCGAAGAACGGCAGCGCCAGGACGTACACCTCGGGATGGCCGAAGAACCAGAACAGGTGCTGCCACAGCAGCGCCCCGCCGTTGGCCGCGTCGAAGATGTGCGAGCCGAACTTCCGGTCCATCTCCAGGGCGAAGAGGGCCGCCGCCAGCACCGGGAAGACCAGCAGGATCAGCACGCCGGTCAGCAGGACGTTCCAGGTGAAGATCGGCATCCGGAACATCGTCATGCCGGGCGCGCGCATGCAGATGATCGTGGTGATGAAGTTGACGGCGCCGAGGATGGAGCCGAAGCCGGAGAGGGCGACGCCCATGATCCACAGGTCGGAGCCGATGCCCGGCGAGTAGATCTCCGAGGAGAGCGGCGCGTAGAGGAACCAGCCGAAGCTGGCCGCGCCCTGCGGGGTGAGGAAGCCGAACGCGGCGATCAGCGAACCGAACAGGAACAGCCAGAAGGACAGCATGTTCAGCCGCGGGAACGCCACGTCCGGCGCGCCTATCTGCAGCGGCATCATCCAGTTGGCGAAGCCGGTGAACAGCGGCATGGCGAACATCAGCAGCATGATCGAGCCGTGCATGGTGAACGCCTGGTTGAACTGCTCGTTGGAGAGGATCTGCGTGCCGGGGCGGGCCAGTTCGGCGCGCATCAGCAGGGCCAGGAAGCCGCCGACGCCGAAGAAGACGAAGGCGCTGACCAGGTACATCGTGCCGATCTTCTTGTGGTCGGTGGTGGTCAGCCAGTCGACCCAGTTGGCCCGCCGGGCCCGGGCGGGAGCGGCAGCGGGAGCGGGAGCGGCAGCGAGGGTCCCGGCGGGAGCGGGGACGGGAGGCGGTGGTCCGGTGGCGGCCTTCCGGTCGTCCGTCTCCATCGGCTGTGCGGTGTCCACCGGGTCGTCCTCCCGAAGCGCTGATACGTCCGGCGGGCCGGGAGAGCGGTCCGGTCCTACGGGGGAGGAGGACGGCTGACGGCCTTCCCGGCCTGCCACCGCTCATGCTGGCCCCGGCGAGGGCTTGGCCCCAGGGCCCTGGGACCCGTTGCCGGACAGCGAAAGTCCCTGGTCGGCGGGGCCCCAGGTCCCGGCCGGCCAGGGACTTCGGTCCCTGATGGGGGTGTGCGTCCGCCGGTCGCCTAGAGGGCGGGCGCGGGCGGCTCGGCGGTGGTCCTCAGCGACGTGGCGTCGCCGGACACCGGCACCTTCACCCAGACCGCCTCCGACGGCACACCGCGCCCGTCGACCGCGGTCAGCATGTACCAGCCGGGCGGCACCAGGGACGGGTCGTCGGGCAGCGTGACCTTCACCCGGCCCCGCTCCTTGGTGAACTGCACCGCCACCGACCGCTGTTCGACGTTGGTGACGTGGGTGAACGCGCCCGGCCGGATCAGCCGCATCTTCTCGATCCGCGCGGCGTCCGGGCTCGTGTACGTGGTCGACCCGCCGAGCTTCACCGTCCGGCGGGAGTCCTCGCCCTCCAGCAGCCGCGGCCGCTGTCCGCCCTGGTGAAGGTAGGGCGGGGTGTAGAGCTCGAGGCGCTGGTCGAAGACGGCGGGCTTGGAGTCGGCCTTGTCGGAGAAGAGCGAGTCGGAGCCGAAGGTCATGACCCGGCCGTCCGGCAGCAGCAGGCCACCGGAGTGGTAGTTGCGCCCCACCAGCGGCTCGGCGGCCTCGGTGAACCGGTTGCTCGCCGGGTGGTAGACCGCGGCCTCCAGCACGTTGCTGTCGCCCTTGCCGCGGTAGTCGCCGGAGCCGTTGGTGACCAGGACCGTGTCGTCCGGGAGGATCACCGCGGACGGGTAGCGCGCCTGGGCGTACAGGTCGGGCCCGGACACGAACCGCGGCTCCTCGGCCTTCAGGTCCACCAGCCCGGTGCGGTCGGTGGACCTCGGGCTCTCGCCCACGCCGCCGCCGCCGATCACCATGTAGCGCTGCTTCTGCGCCGGGGGCAGCAGCACCGACATGGAGGTCTCCAGCAGGTTCGGGTCCTTGAGCCCCGGCACCTCGGTGAAGGCCCCGCTCTTCAGGTCCCACAGGCCGGGGACGCGTCCCTTGTCGGCCGGCCCGTACCCCGCGTTCGACCCGGTGTAGAAGATCTTCCCGCCCTGCGCCAGGAAGAGCGCCGGGTAGGTCGGGAAGAAGCGTGACTTGGGGACGAACTCCCAGTCCTTCTTCTTCGGGTCGTAGACCTCGTTCTTGCCCGGGACCACCTGCCCGATCTCGTCCAGCCCGGAGACGGAGAGGACCTTGCCGTCCTCCAGCGTGGTCAGCGTGGGGTACCAGCGGGCCTCGTGCATCGGGTCGACCTTGATGTACCTCTCGGCGACCGGGTCGAACTCGTAGGCGTCCTTGATCCCCTGGAAGTCCTTCTTGTCGAAGGAGAGCTTCTGCGCGATCCCGTAGACGTTGCGCTTCTCGGCGCCCTTCAGTCCCTTGATCCTGTACTGGTCCTGTGACCCGGTCTGGTGCTGCGGGCCGTCCTGGGTCGCCTCCACGTACACCCGCGCCGAGGAGGCGGTGACGGTGGCCTTGCCGGTGTCCGGGTCGATCTCCTTCTTCGCGCGCGGCACCACGATGCTGGCCCGGGACGCGAAGACCTTCCCGCTCTCCTTGCCGGTGAAGAGGGTGCCCTCGGGCAGCGTCTTCGGCTTGTCGGGGTTCTCGTTGTAGACGATCATCAGGCCGCCGGCCCGCTCGACGTCGCCCTTCAGCGTCTCGTACCGCTGGGTGCCGCCGGCGACCAGCAGGTTGCCGCCGGGCAACTGGGCGTGGCCCGCGCAGAACAGGTCGTTGGGCGTCTCCACGTTCTTGAACGTGTTGCGGACCGGGTCCCACACCACGGTGCGGAAGGTCTTGGCGTCGAACATCTTGGTGTTGTTGCCGGACCCGGCGATCAGCAGGACCTTGCCGGTGCTCAGCAGCGCGGCGTGGATCGTGTTGATCCGGAACCGCTCCGGGACGTCGACGATCTGCCAGTGGCCGTGGTCGGCCTTGTACGACGGCTGTTCGATCAGGTGGGCGTGATAGGTCCGGGACGCGAAGTCGTAGACGGCGGGAGCGTTGAGAGCGGCCAGGACCAGCACTCCCGCGGCGCCGAGAACGGTCCGGCGGATCCGCGGACGGCTGTTCGTATCTGCCATGGAGGTGACTTCCGGAATCGGTTGCGCTGACGTTCGCTGGATCCCCGCCCCTGCAGCTCATCTGATGGGTCATCAGATGTTGAGCAGCTGGGAAGATCGTAGGAACATCCGCCACTCACACCGGGCAGCGAAACGCCACGGAGAGTCACGGCCCCCTCGTTCGGCGGTGCGGCGGCGCGGCGGGCGCAACGCGACGACGCCCGTCCACAGGGTGTGGACGGGCGCCGGGAGACCGCCGTGACCTGCGGCGCGGCGTGACCTGCGACGCGGCGTGACCCGCGACCGGGGTCACCGCGCGCCCGCGGTCACAGTTCGCGGTGCACCTTGGTGTTGGAGGCCTGGGCGCGGGGGCGCAGGACGAGCAGGTCGACGTTGACGTGGCTGGGGCGGGTGACCGCCCAGGCGATGGTGTCCGCGACGTCGTCCGCGGTCAGCGGCTCGGCCACGCCCTGGTAGACCTTGGCCGCCTTCTCCTGGTCCCCGTGGAAACGGGTCAGGGCGAACTCCTCGGTCTTCACCATGCCGGGCGCGACCTCGATGACCCGCACCGGGGTGCCGACGATCTCCAGCCGCAGGGTCTCCGCGAGCACGTGCTCGGCGTGCTTGGCGGCCACGTACCCGGCGCCGCCCTCGTAGGTGGCGTGACCCGCGGTGGAGGACACCACCACCACGGTGCCGTCGCCGCTCGCGGTCAGCGCGGGCAGCAGGGCCTGGGTGACGTTGAGGGTGCCGATGACGTTCGTCTCGTACATCGTGCGCCACTCCTGCGGGTCACCGGTGGCCACCGGGTCCGAGCCGAGGGCGCCGCCGGCGTTGTTCACCAGCACGCCGATGGTCTTGAAGGCGGTGGCGAACTCGTCGACGGCGGCGCGGTCGGTGACGTCGAGGGCGTACGCGGTGGCGGAGTGGCCCGCCGCCTCGATCTCCTCCGCGAGCGCCTCGATGCGGTCCTTGCGGCGGGCGGTCAGCACCACGCGGTACCCGGCCGCCGCCAGCTGCCGCGCGGTGGCGGCGCCGATGCCGCTGCTCGCGCCGGTGACGACGGCGATGCGGGAGGCGGGGGTGGTGGTGGCGGTGTAGGCGGCGGTCATGTCGGCGCGGCGCTCCCGTTCGAATGCGTTTCCAGGACGCCGCCAGAATAGGCGCGCCCGCCGCCGCGACGGCAAGCCGTCTCAGCACCCCCTCCGCCGCCTCCCGGGCCCCAGGAATACCCGCCGCACCCTCCTCGTTGTGGGATATAGTTCAACAATCAACAACATTGGAGTGAGCGACCATGACCATGGAGTTCGGGATCTTCTCGGTCGGCGACGTGACGACCGACCCCACCACCGGCCGCACGCCCACCGAGCGTGAGCGGATCAAGGCCATGGTCGCCATCGCCCTGAAGGCGGAGGAGGTCGGCCTCGACGTCTTCGCCACCGGCGAGCACCACAACCCGCCCTTCGTGCCCTCCTCCCCCACCACGATGCTCGGCTGGATCGCGGCGCGGACCGAGCGGCTCACCCTGTCCACCTCGACGACGCTGATCACCACCAACGACCCGGTGAAGATCGCCGAGGACTACGCGATGCTCCAGCACCTCGCGGACGGCCGCGTGGACCTGATGATGGGGCGCGGCAACACCGGCCCGGTCTACCCCTGGTTCGGCCAGGACATCCGCGAGGGCATCAACCTGGCGATCGAGAACTACGCCCTGCTCCACCGCCTGTGGCGCGAGGACGTGGTGAACTGGGAAGGCAAGTTCCGCACCCCGCTGCAGGGCTTCACCTCCACGCCCCGCCCCCTGGACGACGTGCCGCCGTTCGTCTGGCACGGCTCGATCCGGTCCCCCGAGATCGCCGAGCAGGCCGCGTACTACGGCGACGGCTTCTTCCACAACAACATCTTCTGGCCCGCCGACCACACCCGCCGGATGGTCGAGTTCTACCGCACCCGCTTCGCCCACTACGGGCACGGCCGCCCCGAGCAGGCGATCGTCGGCCTCGGCGGCCAGGTGTTCATGCGGAAGAACTCCCAGGACGCGGTCCGTGAGTTCCGCCCCTACTTCGACAACGCCCCGGTCTACGGCCACGGCCCGTCCCTGGAGGACTTCACCCGGGACACCCCCCTGACCGTCGGCTCCCCGCAGCAGGTCATCGAGCGCACGCTGTCCTTCCGCGAGGTGGCCGGCGACTACCAGCGCCAGCTGTTCCTGATGGACCACGCCGGCCTGCCGCTGAAGACCGTGCTGGAGCAACTCGACATCCTCGGCGAGGAGGTCGTCCCGGTGCTCCGCGAGGAGTTCGCCAAGGGCCGCCCGGCCGACGTGCCGGACGCCCCGAGCCACGCCGCGCGGGTCGCCCGGGCACGGGAGCGGGCCGCCGCGGAAGCCGCCGAGGCGACCGCCGCCCCCGCCACCATCGCCGTCACCGCACCCGAGAAGGAGGCCGCACGATGAAGCTGGTCGTCGTCTCGGCGGGCCTGAGCGTCCCGTCGTCCACCCGGCTGCTGGCCGACCGCCTGGCACAGGCCACCGCCGACCGCACCGGCGCCGAGGTCACGGTGATCGAGGTGCGCGACCTCGCCGTGGAGATCGCGCACAACTTCACCAACGGCTTCCCCGGCCGCGAGCTCGCCGCCGCCCAGGCGGCGGTGACGGCCGCCGACGGACTGATCGTCGTCACCCCGGTCTTCTCCGCCTCCTACAGCGGACTCTTCAAGGCCTTCTTCGACGTCCTCGACCAGGGCGCCCTCGACGGCAAGCCCGTGCTGATCGCCGCCACCGGCGGCTCGGCCCGCCACTCCCTGGTCCTGGACCACGCTCTGCGGCCGCTCTTCTCCTACCTGCGCGCCGTGGTCGTCCCCACCGGCGTCTACGCGGCCTCGGAGGACTGGGGCGCCGAGGGCTTGCAGGAGCGGATCGCCCGCGCTGCCGGGCAGCTGGCAGCGCTGATGACCGGCCCCGGCCGGCTGCCGGCGGCCCGGGCGGCGCGGGAGGACGAGCCTGGCGTCGTGCGGGTCGGCGACCTGGAGACCGTCCCCTTCGAACAGGCCCTCCAGGCCCTGCGCCGCCCCTCCTGACCTCCACCCGGCCCGCGGGCACGGCCCCACGGCAGGACCCGGCCCGCGGGCACAGCCGCCACGGCACCGCCCCGCCCGCAGGCACAACCGTCACGGCACCGCCCGGCCCGCAGGCACAACCGTCACGACACCGCCCCGCCCGCAGGCACAACCGTCACGACACCGCCCCGCCCGTAGGCACAACCGTCACGACACCGCCCCGCCCGTAGGCACAGCCGCCACGACACCGCCCCGCCCGCGGGCACAGCCGCCACGACACCACCCCGCCCGCGGGCGCCGCTGCGGCACGAGGGGTCCGGGCACAGGAATGACACACTGTGCCCGTGCCCCACACCGTGCTGCTCGCGGAGGACGACCGCGCCATCCGCAACGCCCTCGCCCGCGCCCTCACCCTGGAGGGCTACGAGGTCACCGCCGTCGCCGACGGCGCCGCCGCGCTGGAGCAGGCCGCCGCGACCACGCCCGACGTGCTGGTGCTGGACGTGATGATGCCCGGCGTCGACGGTCTGGAGGTCTGCCGCGAACTGCGCGCCCGCGGCGACCGCACGCCCATCCTGATGCTGACCGCGCTGGTCGAGACCGCCGACCGCATCGCCGGCCTGGACGCCGGCGCGGACGACTACGTCCCCAAGCCGTTCGAGGTCGACGAGGTCTTCGCCCGCCTGCGCGCCCTGCTCCGCCGGGCCGGCAAGGAACCCGTCACCACGCCCGCCCCGCGCCCGGCGGACACCGCCCAGGACCCCAGGACGCTGGCCGCGGCCGGCCTGCGGATGGACCCCTCCGCCCGCCGCGTCTGGCGCGGCGAACGCGAGATCGAGCTCACCCGCACCGAGTTCGACCTGCTGGAACTCCTGCTGCGGCACGCGGGCGTGGTCCTGGACCACACCACCATCTACGACCGCATCTGGGGCTACGACTTCGGCCCCGGCTCCAAGAACCTCGCCGTCTACGTCGGCTACCTGCGGCGCAAGCTCGACGAGCCGGGCGCCCCGCAGCTGATCCACACCGTACGGGGCGTCGGGTACGTGCTGCGGGAGGGCTGAGCGGGTGCGCGCACGTCTGGGCCGGCTGGCCTCGCTGCGGACCGGCTTCGCCGTGTCCTTCGCCGCGGTCGCCGCCGCCGTCACCGTGGTGGTCGGCCTGCTCTCGTACAACGCGGCCGCCCGGATGGTCCGGGTGGACCAGCAGACGATCTTCGCCGAGGTGGTCGGCGACCTGCGGGCCGAGGTGCGCCAGCGCCGCATGACGCCCGAGGACTTCTCCTCGCACGTCCCCGGCCACGACATCGTCCGCCCCAGCCGCACCGTCGTGCAGGTCCTCGGCCCGGACGGCTCCGTCGACGACCCCGGCCGCCCCGCCCTGCCGGTCACCGCCGAGGACCGGCGCACCGCCGTCCGGCAGGCCGCCGGAATCAGCGTCGAGCACGCCGACATCGAGGCGGGCCACGACATGTACCGCATCGCCACCGTCTCGCTCGGCGGCGGACGCGGCGCGGTGCAGGTCGCCCACGAGTTCAGCGACACCGAGGACCTGCTGCGCGAGCTGCAGCGCCGCACCGCCTGGCAGATCGTCGCCGTCGTCTTCGCCGCCGGTCTCTTCGGCTGGTGGCTCGCCCACCGCATCACCCGCCGCCTGGTCGCCCTGACCGACGCCGCCGAGGCGGTGGCCCGCACCCGGCGGCTGTCCATCCAGGTGCCCGTCACCGGCGCGGGCGAGGTGGGCCGCCTCGGGCGCGCCTTCGACCGCATGCTCGACCGGCTCGCCCAGTCCGAGGAGGACCAGCGCCGCCTCGTCCAGGACGCCGGCCACGAGCTGCGCACCCCGCTGACCTCGCTGCGCACCAACATCTCCATGCTGGGGCGGATCGACGAGCTCCCGCCGCGGGTCCGCGAGGAACTGGTGGAGGACCTGGCCACCGAGTCGCGCGAGCTGACCGACCTGGTCAACGAGCTGGTCGACCTGGCGGCGGGCCAGTCGGACACCGAACCGGTCCGCCCGGTGGACCTCGCCGACCTCGCCGAGGACGTCGCGGTGCACGCCCGCCGCCGCACCGGGCGCGACGTGCGGGTCTCCGTCGCCGGCGACACCGTCGTCGACGGCCGCCCCTCCGCCCTCCAGCGGGCCGTCTCCAGCCTGGTGGAGAACGCCGCCAAGTTCGACCAGGAGGGCACCGCCCCGATCGACGTCCGGGTGACCCGCCCCGAGGGCGCCGCCCACGTCCGCGTCGAGGTCCTCGACCGCGGCCCCGGCATCGCCCCCGCCGACCTCGGCCGCGTCTTCGACCGCTTCTACCGCACCCCGGCCGCCCGCAGCCTCCCCGGCTCCGGCCTCGGGCTGGCCATCGTCCGCGAGGTCTCCGCCTCCCACAACGGCGCGCCCTTCGCCTTCCGCCGCGACGGCGGCGGCTCGGTCATCGGGTTCACGGTGAACGAGGAGGAGCGGTAGGGGGCCCGTCAGCCCTTGACGCAGACGACCTGCTTGAGCTGCGCCACCACGGCCACCAGGTCCCGCTGCTGGTCGATGACCTGCTCGATCGGCTTGTACGCGGCCGGGATCTCGTCCACCACGCCGGAGTCCTTGCGGCACTCGACGCCCTGCGTCTGCCGCTCCAGGTCCGCCGCCGTGAAGCGCCGCTTGGCGGCGTTCCGGCTCATCCGCCGGCCCGCGCCGTGCGAGGCGGAGTTGAACGACGCGTCGTTCCCCAGCCCCTTCACGATGTACGAGCCGGTGCCCATGGAGCCCGGGATGATCCCGTACTCGCCGGACCGCGCGCTGATCGCCCCCTTGCGGGTGACCAGCAGGTCCATCCCCTGGTACCGCTCGCGGCTCACGTAGTTGTGGTGGCAGCTGATCTCCGGCTCGAAGGTCACCCTGGCCTTCTTGAACTCCTTGCGGACCACGTCCTTGAAGAGCGCCATCATGATCGACCGGTTGAACTTCGCGTACTCCTGGGCCCAGTACAGGTCGTTCTGGTACGCGGCCATCTGCGGGGTGTCCGCGACGAACACCGCGAGGTCGCGGTCGATCAGCCCCTGGTTGTGCGGCAGGCTCTGCGCCACGCCGATGTGGTGCTCGGCGAGCTCCTTGCCGATGTTGCGCGACCCGGAGTGCAGCATCAGCCACACCGAACCCTCGGTGTCGAGACAGAACTCGACAAAATGGTTGCCCGAGCCGAGCGTTCCCGCCTGCTTCGCCGCCCGTTCCTGACGGAACTTGACCGCGTCGGCGATCGAGTCGAACCGGTCCCACAGGTCGTCCCACGCGGCGGTGGCGAAGCCGTGCATCCGGCCCGGGTCCACCGGGGTGTCGTGCATCCCGCGGCCCACCGGGATGGCCTGCTCGATCTTCGACCGCAGCCGGGAGAGGTCGCCCGGCAGGTCGTTCGCGGTCAGCGACGTCCGCACCGCGGACATCCCGCAGCCGATGTCGACGCCCACCGCCGCCGGGCACACCGCGCCCTGCATGGCGATCACCGAGCCGACCGTCGCGCCCTTGCCGTAGTGCACGTCGGGCATCACCGCGAGGCCCTTGATCCACGGCAGCGTCGCGACGTTGTGCAGCTGCCGCATGGCGACGTCCTCGACCGACGCCGGGTCCGTCCACATACGGATCGGCACCTTCGCACCCGGTACCTCGACGTACGACATGACCGACCATCTCCCCCCAAAGCGACAACGAAAAGCACACGGGACCTGACAGGTCCGGACGAACTCAACATGCATGACCAACGTCACGAAGGTGACCGCAGACCGGCGTTCCCGGTGGCGTGTGCGATACACATTGTCTGCCGGGACACGGTCCCGTCGGCAACCGATTAACCCCTGGAGAGGAGCCCGTCCGTGCAGCGGAAGGCGTACACCCTCGGCATCGCCGCGCTGCTCACGGCCGTGCTGGCCGGCTGCAGCGGCGGCCCGTCCGAGGGGGAACAGGCCGACGACTCCAAGCCCGGCGCGGCCGACGCCACCGTGGCCGAGGCCGAGCCCGGCCGCTACCGCACGCTGCCGGAGCCCTGCGGCACGGTGGGCGACGAGCAGCTGGACAAGCTGCTGCCCGGCCTGCAGGGCATCCGGGACGAGAGGAAGCGCGAGGCCGCCTACGAGGGCACGGCCTCCCTCACCTACGACCTGGACCGTCAGGTCGGCTGCCGCTGGCAGGCCGAGTCGAGGTCCGCGACCTCCTCGCTGTCCGTGGACTTCGAGCGGGTGGTCTCCTACGAGCCCGAGGTCGGCGACGACGACAAGGCCGCCGAGCTCTTCACCTCCCTGCGCGAGGAGGCCGGCGTGCCGGCACCCGGCGCCGGGTCGTCCGCGGACGTCGATTCCTCCGCCTCTCCCTCGTCCTCCTCCTCGTCGGACGCGTCGTCCTCGCCGGACGCGTCGAAGAAGCCCGCGGACGAGGGCGGGGACGAGGAGACCGGGGCCGGCACCGCCGGGTCCGGAGCCTCGGCCGGGGCTTCGGACGGGGCCGGTGACGCCGGGAGTCCGGACTCCGCGGCCGCGGCGGGCTCGGCACCGCGCTCCCTCGACGAGCTCGGGGAGGAGGCGTTCCTCGACGACACCCTCGGCACCACCGGAACCAGCGCTTCCCAGCGCACCGTGACTGTGGTGTTCCGCACGTCCAACGTCCTCGTGACGGTCGAGTACACCAGCCGCCCGACCCGCGCCGGCGAGAGCGCCGACAGCGAGGAA
Organism: Streptomyces fragilis; assembly: GCF_003112515.1. Classification (GTDB taxonomy): domain Bacteria; phylum Actinomycetota; class Actinomycetes; order Streptomycetales; family Streptomycetaceae; genus Streptomyces; species Streptomyces fragilis. Next base: position 1,127,949 of record NZ_BEVZ01000004.1, read on the forward strand.
ATGCAGGACAGGGCCCAGGAACTGGCCGCCGAGCTGGCCGAGGAACTGGCCGGCTGACACCCTGGCACAGCCCCCGCCCGCCTGTCCGGGGAACGCCTCGGGCCGGGCGACGGCCCTCGCTCACCGCGTACCGTGGCCTGTCGGACCGGATCGATCACCGGACCTGACGTCATCCGCCGGGTCGGGGGTATCCGGGTCCCGCAGGAGCCGAAGCGAAGCCGTGAGTGAAGGAACCATGCAGCGAGCGCACCGAGCCAACCGTCCCGTTCAGCGAGTCGTGCGCGCCCTGACGGGCGCGGCAGTCCTCCCCGTGATGCTCGTCGCCGCAGGGTGCTCCTCGGACGCGGAGCCGAAGTCCGACGCGAAGCAGAGCGCGAGCAGCGGCAAGGCCTCCGCCAAGCCCTCCCCGACGCTGGAGCCGGCCGCCTACAAGGAACTGCCCAAGGCGTGCGACGCGCTGGGCAGGAAGACGCTCGACGACCTGGTGCCCAAGGGCCTCAAGAGCGAGAAGGCCGGCCGCACCGACGACGCCGGCACCCGGGCCAGCTGCACCTGGAACAGCCTGGACGACAACGGCGTGAAGGGCTCGCAGTACCGCTGGCTCAGCGTCTCCATGCTGCGCTTCGACTCCGACACGGTCCGCGGCGCGGCCTCGGAGCAGGCTAAGAAGCAGTACGAGACGTCGATCGAGGACGCCCGCAGCACCGCGGACGCCAAGAAGGTCGCCGGCAAGCCGGTCAAGAGCGTCGGCGACGAGGCCACCCTGGTCACCTACGACCTGAAGAAGAAGGAAGGCCTCTTCAAGCAGCAGACCGTGGTCGTGCTGGTCGAGAACGTCGTCGTGACGGTCGACTACAACGGCGCGGGCCTGGCCGGCGAGGACGCGCCGAGCGCGAAGAAGCTGAGCGAGCGGGCCGTCGACGCCGCGAAGGAGGCCGTCGGCAAGGTCACCGCGGCCAACGACGCCGAGGACGCCGACGGCTCCTCCGCCTCCCCGTCGGCCTCCCCGTCGAAGTCCACCGCAAAGTCCTGACCCCCGGGGCGAGACGCCCCCTACGTCCTGCGCCGCCCGAGTCGTGCGGCACTTCACGGGTGCCGGTGCGGTCGTCCGACCGACCGGCACCCGTACACATGTGCAACCCTGGTGCGCGCAACGGACAGTCTGGAAGGGGAGTCGGGTGGCCACGCCACAGCTCACACGGACGCATCGCATACTCATCGGGGTGGTGATCGCGGGCGCCGTGGTCATCGCCGGCATCGGCTTCGCCGGCTCCTACGCGGCCGTGCGCGAACTCGCCCTCCAGAAGGGGTTCGGGAACTTCTCGTACGTCTTCCCGATCGGCATCGACGCCGGCATCTGCGTGCTGCTGGCGCTGGACCTGCTGCTGACGTGGATCCGCATCCCGTTCCCCATGCTGCGCCAGACGGCCTGGCTGCTGACGGCCGCGACGATCGCCTTCAACGGCGCCGCCGCCTGGCCGGACCCGCTGGGCGTCGGCATGCACGCGATCATCCCGGTCCTGTTCGTGGTCGCCGTCGAGGCCGCCCGGCACGCCATCGGGCGCATCGCCGACATCACGGCCGACAAGCACATGGAGGGCGTCCGCCTCACCCGGTGGCTGCTGTCGCCGGTGCCGACCTTCCTGCTGTGGCGGCGGATGAAGCTGTGGGAGCTCCGCTCCTACGAGGAGGTCATCAAGCTGGAGCAGGAGCGGCTGGTGTACCGCACCAGGCTGCGGGCCCGCTTCGGCCGCGCCTGGCGCCGCAAGGCGCCGGTGGAGTCCCTGATGCCGTTGCGCCTCGCCAAGTTCGGCGTCCCGCTGGCCGACACCGCCGCGGCGGGCCTGGCCGCGGCGGGCATCAAGCCGGCCGTCGTCCCGGCCGCCGAGGTCGAGCGCGACGCGCGGTCCGCCGCCCCCGCGATGACCTCCGCAGAGGCCGCCCCGCAGCTGGAGGGACCCGCCTCCGCGCTGCAGCCGCAGCCGCAGCCCGGGGCCCCGCAGGTCCAGCAGCCCCAGCCGCTCCGGCAGCAGCAGCCCCAGCAGCAGTGGCAGCAGCACCCCCAGCAGGGCCACCAGCAGGCGCCCGCGGGTCAGCAGGGCTGGGCCGGGCAGCCGCAGATGCCCGCCGACCAGCAGATCCACTACGGCGAGGACGGCAGCGCCTGGTTCTACGACCCGCGCCTGGGCAGCTACAGCCCCGCCACCTACCAGCCGGACCCGGCCACCGAGCAGTGGTACGCCCAGCAGGCGCCCTACCAGGGCCCCGAGCAGGACCCGCAGCCGTCGCCCGCCCCTCCCGCCCAGCCCGCGTCGCCCGAGGACACCGGCGCCTTCCCGGTCCCCGTCGGCCAGCCCGGCGGCCGCACCCGCCGGCTCGGCGAGGGCGCCCAGCCCGAGGGGGAGCCGGACCCCGAGCAGCCCGGCACGGCGCCGGCCCCGGAGATCAACATCCCGGCCCAGCGCCAGGAGCAGCAGCCCCCCTCCCGCGCCACGGTGGACTTCGAGGACGACGGGGAACGCGAGGACGCGTACTACCAGGTCTTCCGCCGTGCCATAGACGGCAGCCTGCCCACCGCGCGCCAGTTCGGCGAGATCCTCGAGGCCGAGTACGGTCACACCCTCACGACCGCCGAACTGAAGGACTTCGTCGACCGCTTCGCCGGCCGCTACGACGTCGAGCTCGCCCAGGACCACATCGCCTGACGAAGAAGGCCGCGCCCACCACGTGCCGGCCGGCGACACAGCACGGCCCGCCAGGCTCTCCTGACGGGCCGTGCTGCATCAGTGAAGCGGCCGTGAGGCTCCACAAGGCGCCACATCAATCGCGCGTGGGAGGACACGGCGTGCCCGAACCCGTGTCACCGCACCTGAGCCGCCAGGGCCTCGGCGAGGTCACCGGTCCGACGGGCGTCCACGCCCGCAGCACCCGGCGATGTCGTAGGGCAGGGGGCACGTGTCGGCCCCGTCCTCCGGTACGGCGTCGGCGGTGCCGGTCAGGCCGGCCAAGCTCAGCTGCTCACCGCCGGCGTCGCAGCCCACCCCCGCCGCCAGGACCACCGCGGCGGCCACCGCCGCCCGCCAGGACCGAAGACGCACTCCGCCGGCTTCCCTCATGACCTTCCAGCCCCCGTCCCCCGTGGGTCGGCATGATCACCCACCCTGACAACGGGCCCCTCCGCCCTGTCACCGCCGCCGACGACCGCCCCGAACCGCTCCGGAAACGGGCGAGGGCGGTCCGGGTGCGGGGAATCCCCGCACCCGGGCCGCCCCGGCAAGGTGGAACGCCCTCGGCGTTACGCGCCCAGCAGCCGCCGCACGCGGTCCGCGCCCACCGCCAGCAGCAGCGTGGGCAGCCGCGGACCGGTGTCCCTGGAGACCAGCAGCCGGTACAGCAGCACGAAGAACGTGCGCTGCGCCGTCTTGATCTCCGCGGGCAGCTCCTTCGGCGTCGCGTCGGCCGAGAACCCGGCCTGGACCTTCGGCACGCCGTAGACCAGGTGGGTCAGGCCGTCCAGCGACCAGTGGTCGTCCAGCCCGTCCAGCAGCAGCCGCAGCGACTGCCGCGCGGTCTCGTCCAGCGAGCCCAGCAGCTCCGCGTCCGGCTCCTCGCGCACGATGGTCCGCTGGTCGGCCGGGACCTGCGTGTTGATCCACGCCTCGGCCCTGTCGTACCGCGGGCGCGCCTCGTCCAGCGAGGACAGCGGGTGCTCGGGCTCCAGGTCGCTGAGGATGCGCAGCGCCTGGTCCTGGTGGCCGCCGGTGATGTCGGCGACCGAGGCCAGCGTCCGGTACGGCAGCGGACGCGGCGTGCCCGGCAGTTCGCCCGCGGCCGTCGACGCGGCGCGCGTGTACGCGGCGATGTCGCCCGGCAGCGCGCTGCCGTCCTTCACCTTGGCCTCCAGGCGGTCCCACTCGTCGTAGAGCCGCTGGATCTCCTGGTCGAAGGCCACCTTGAACGACTGGTTCGGCTTGCGCCGCGCGTACAGCCACCGCAGGATCTGCGGCTCCATGATCTTCAGCGCGTCGGCCGGCGTCGGCACGCCGCCCTTGCTGGAGGACATCTTCGCCATGCCGCTGATGCCCACGAAGGCGTACATCGGGCCGATCGGCTGCTCGCCGCCGAAGATCCCGACGATCTGGCCGCCGACCTGGAAGCTGGAGCCCGGCGAGGAGTGGTCCACACCGGAGGGCTCGAAGACGACGCCCTCGTACGCCCACCGCATCGGCCAGTCGACCTTCCAGACCAGCTTGCCGCGGTTGAACTCGCTCAGCGGCACCGTCTCGGAGAAGCCGCAGGACTCCACCGTGCAGGTGTAGCTCATCTCGGTCGTCGCGTCGTCGTACGACGTGACCGTGGTGAAGTCCTTGCCGCAGCCGCCGCAGTACGGCTTGTACGGGAAGTAGCCGCCGGCGCCGGAGCTGCCGTCGTCCTCCTCGGCCGCGCCGGAGCCCTCGGCGGCCTCCAGCTCGGCCTCGTCGACCGGCTTCTGCTGCTTCTGCTGCTTCTGCTTGAGCTCCTGGGCCGGGTCCTTCTTCTTGGTCCGGTACTGGTCCAGGATCGCGTCGATGTCACCGCGGTGCTTCATCGCGTGCAGGACCTGCTCGCGGTAGACGCCCGAGGTGTACTGCTCGGTCTGGCTGATGCCGTCGAACTCCACGCCCAGCTCGCCCAGGGAGGCGACCATCGCGGCCTTGAAGTGCTCGGCCCAGTTCGGGTGCTCGGAGCCCTTCGGCGCGGGCACCGAGGTCAGCGGCTTGCCGATGTGCTCGGCCCACGACCCGTCGACGCCCTCGACGCCGTTCGGAACCTTGCGGTACCGGTCGTAGTCGTCCCAGGAGATCAGGTGCCGGACCTGGTGGCCACGACGGCGGATCTCGTCGGCGACCAGGTGCGGGGTCATCACCTCGCGCAGGTTGCCGAGGTGGATCGGCCCCGACGGGGAGAGACCGGACGCGACCACGACAGGTTTGCCCGGGGCCCGACGCTCCGACTCCTCGATGACCTCGTCCGCGAAACGGGAGACCCAGTCGGTGGTCTCGGTGCTCTGAGCCACGATCGGCACGTCCTTCTTTCCTGAGGGGAGACGCCCGGCCGCCGCGACGCCCGCGCGGCCGTTCCCCCATTCTCCCAGGTGCGGGCCCCACCGTGAAAACGCCTTTCCCTCCCGCCCCACGCGCCTCGCCGCGCGCCCGCGAAACGGCGAGGCGGCCGGACCCCGCGCGATGGGATACTGGGCGGGCACACCCATCCCTCGAGGAGAACGGCACCCACTCCATGACCTCGGTCAAGTCCCTCACCGCCTCCGTCCACGCGCGCCTCGCGGACGCCCTCTCGGCTGCCCTGCCGGAGGCCGCCTCCGCGGACCCGCTGCTGCGACGAAGCGACAGGGCGGACTACCAGGCCAACGGCATCCTCGCCCTCGCCAAGAAGGCCAAGGCCAACCCGCGCGAGCTGGCGACGCAGGTCGTGGAGCACGTCGTCACCGGTGACCTGATCGCGGACGTCGAGGTCTCCGGCCCCGGCTTCCTCAACGTCACCGTCTCCGACAAGGCGATCACCGAGAACCTCGCCGCGCGCGCCGCCGACGGGTCGGGCCGCCTCGGCGTGCCGCAGCGCGAGGACGCGGGCACCACGGTCATCGACTACGCGCAGCCCAACGTCGCCAAGGAGATGCACGTCGGCCACCTGCGTTCCGCCGTCATCGGCGATGCGGTGCGCCGGATGCTCGACTTCACCGGCGAGAGGACGATCGGCCGCCACCACATCGGCGACTGGGGCACCCAGTTCGGCATGCTCATCCAGTACCTGATCGAGCACCCGCACGAGCTGGACCACGAGGCCGACCCCTCCACGGACGTCGAGGCGGCCGGCGAGGAGGCGATGTCCAACCTCAACCGCCTGTACAAGGCGTCACGGGCCGTCTTCGACTCCGACGAGGACTTCAAGACCCGTGCCCGGCAGCGGGTCGTGGCCCTGCAGTCCGGCGACGAGGAGACCCTCGCCCTGTGGCAGCGGTTCGTCGACGAGTCGAAGATCTACTTCTACTCCGTCTTCGCCAAGCTGGACATGCCCGTCGCGGACGACGAGATCGTCGGCGAGTCGGCGTACAACCCGATGATGGCCGAGACCGCCCGCATGCTCGAGGAGTCCGGCGTCGCCGTGCGTTCCGAGGGCGCGCTGGTGGTGTTCTTCGACGAGATCCGCGGCAAGGACGACAAGCCGGTCCCGCTGATCGTCCAGAAGGCCGACGGCGGCTTCGGCTACGCCGCCTCCGACCTGTCCGCCATCCGCGACCGCGTCTTCGGCCTCAAGGCCGACACGCTGCTGTACGTCGTCGACGCCCGGCAGGCCCTGCACTTCCGCATGGTCTTCGAGACGGCCCGCCGCGCCGGCTGGCTGAGCGACGCCGTCAAGGCCGTCCACCTGGAGTTCGGCACGGTCCTCGGCAAGGACGGCAAGCCGTTCAAGACCCGCGAGGGCGAGACGGTGCGCTTGGAGGACCTCCTCGACGAGGCGTCCGAGCGGGCGGCGACGGTCGTGCGGGAGAAGGCCGAGGCGGGCGGCATCGAGCTCACGGAGGAGGAGATCGCCGAGCGCGGCGCGCAGGTCGGCATCGGCGCGGTGAAGTACGCGGACCTCTCCACGTCCGCGAACCGCGACTACAAGTTCGACCTCGACCAGATGGTCTCGCTCACCGGCGACACCTCCGTGTACCTCCAGTACGCCTACGCCCGTGCCCGGTCCATCCTCCGCAAGGCCGGCGAGGCCCGTCCCGTCGCCCACCCGGAGCTGGAACTGCACGCCGCCGAGCGGGCGCTGGGCCTGCACCTCGACGCCTTCGCGGACCTGGTCGCCGAGGCGGCCGCGGAGTACGCGCCGCACAAGCTCACGGCGTACCTGTACCAGCTGGCGTCCCACCTCACGTCCTTCTACGCCGACTGCCCGGTCCTGAAGGCCGACACCCCCGAGCAGACGGAGAACCGCCTCTTCCTCTGCGACCTCACCAGCCGCACCCTCCGCCAGGGCATGACCCTCCTGGGCATCCAGACCCCCGAGCGCCTGTAGTCCCCCGGCCCTTCACAGGTGAGGCCCGCCGCGATCCCCGCGGCGGGCCTCACCGTTCACCCGAGGGAGTCCGGGATCCGGGGCCGGTTCTCACAGGGGATGTGCTTCACCATCTGCCGGGCGGCGTGGATCGCTGCATCACCCTGCAACCGGACGTCCGCATCGTCCACTCCGAGAAGACCCACCTCGACCTCCAGGGGCAAACCCTTCAACTGCTCCGCGTGGGTGCCTGCGACCTTGCAGGGCACCGCCAGGCGGAGGACACGGCCATCCACCTTGCTGTGCTGCACGTACGACCCGTGCCCCACCGGCTCGTAGGGCTCATCGGGCACCTTCTTGTCGAGCAGGTCGATCGAGAAAGGGCTCCAGTGGATGCTCACCCTGAAGCGTCCGGGGTGCTCCGACGGGTCAAGAACACACGGCTCGCTTCCTGCGCCGACCGAGATGAATGCGCCAGGCCGCCACCTAGCCGCCACCGACCCAACCGCCTCCGCAGCTTGGGAAACCTGCACATAAGGGCTGCGAACTTCGAACTCGCCACCGCCCATGCCGCGCATCACGGCATCCACGCGCTCACGCCCGAGCAGTTCGTCGCACCCCGCCCGCGCGGGCGTGGAAGACGGTCGCTTGTCCGTCTCGCTGTCGAAGGCAAGGGTCCCGCAGCCGGCCAGTACCGCGCCCAGAGTCGTTGCGCCGATCACGGCTACCAGGCCCCGCCCTGTTCCCGGCATCACTGCAGAGCCTTCTCCTTCTCACTGATCGTGGTCAGCCCTCGCGAGTAGGCCGAGCCCACGTTCTGATTCAGCTGACCACTCTCCGCCGAGCCCATGCCCGACTCGCGGGCGTACCGCTCAACAGGCGAGCACGCCGCCTCCAACCCCACCCGTGTCACAGTCGCGGCCTCGACGATCGCCTGACCGTCGTTCTTGAACTCGCTGGCCTCCAGGTACTGCAACGTGTGCGTCCCGTACGCCGTGCTCACCGTCGAGCCGGTGGACTCCATGAACATAGGCACCGCCACAGCCGTGACCGCGCCGGCCGCAGGTCCGGCGATCAGCGCCGCCCCCGCACCGACGAGCACTCCCACTCCGGCGCTGACGCCGGTCTTCCGCCACTCCGCCGACTGCTCGCCCGCGAGGTTCTTCTCCTCCTCGATGTCCTTGAACCCCTGCCGCACGGCATGGGCTCGCGACTCGTCCAACATGCCGTGCAGCTCCGCCGTGTTCTGCGCGAACAGACTGCCCCGGCCATGGTCGTCCTCCAGGGCGGCCAGGCCGCTCGCCACGTACAGCGACTGCGCGGATTTCAACGTCCCGTAGGCCTCCTCGTGACCACCGGCCAGCATGAGGAAGTTCGCGATGTCCGTCTCCCCGAACGCCGGTTCCGGCCCGAGCCTGCTGGAGGACGCGAAGATCGCCTCACGGTTGGCGAGGTCACCGCCACCGACGCCGTAACTCCCGTAGTTGAACTCGTCGATGTACGCCGCACCCATGCGCCCGAGGCTGTCCATCATCGCGTCCGGGGGCGGGGCGTCGCTCGTGATGTTGTACCGGTCCATCACCTTCCGCATGATCTCCACCGACTCCGGGTCCCGCGGCAGCCCTCCGTGAGCGGCGTCCCACGGCGTGCCCGTGACCGCCGCCTCCAAGGCATGGCCCAGCGCATCCGGGCCGTGGGCCGCCGCGGCCTTGCCCTTCTCGCTGTCGGGGCTCGCCAAGGAATCCAGGGGCCAGTCGAAGTCCGCCCTCGTGAGCTCGTCGAAGTACGTGTAGTCCAGCTTCGCCGTCGGGTCCACGGTGCCGTCCTCCCGGTACACGGTCGGCGCCGCGTCGGAAAAGAACCGCTTCGCCGCCTCCGAGCTGTGTCCGAGCCCCTCCAGCACACCGGCCAGTGGGTCGTACCCGTTGCCCGTGCCACCCCCCGGGTTGAAGCCGAGGTCGCCATCCTCCCCCAACGCCCCCGGGTTCGCCTGCTCGAAGAGGTGCGGGCTCCGATGGTGCAACTGCGTCACGTGCTCAGCGATCGGCACCAGGAACCGCGGGTCGTACTCCCCGTGCCGCAGCAGCCCGCCGAGGACCTGGTAGCCGAGCGGCTGCATCGGCCCCAGCGGGTTCACCGCGACCGGCTGCGTCCCCAGCCGCCGGAACTCCTCGCCCCAGCCGGCCGGCAGGTGCACCCGGCTGTCCGGGTCCGTCGCCGTGGCCAGCGCGAACCCCATCCCCTCCTGCAGCCGCCGGGTGAGGGCCAGCCGGCTCGGGTCGTCGCCCTCCGTCCCGTCGAGGGACATCCGGCCGTAGAACTCCAGCACCTGTTCCGGCTTCCCGAAGGACCGGTAGAAGCCCGTCGCGAACTCCGCGTCGCCCGCGTTCCCCTCCAGGATCAGGTCCAGCTCCCGCAGGCGCGCCTCGCTCAGCGTCTCGCCGCGCTCGGCCAAATCCCGTGCCCGGGCGACCAGTTGCGCGGCCCGCTCGATCTCGACCCGGTCGACCGTGAGGTACCGCCCGTCGGCGTCGTGCCGGTCGCCGCCGTGGATCCGGGCGAGCGTCGCGGCGACGTTCTCGTCCAGTTCCGCCGCCACGTCACGGATCCGGTTGATCTCCTCCTCGACCGCCTTCCGCTTCGCTTCCGCCGACTTCTCGGGCGCGGCGGCGACCCCCGGCGCGTCCACGAAGTGGCACCGGGCCCGGCCGCCCCCGCTCTCGCTGACGATCAGGCCCAGCCGCGTCGCCCGGTCCACGGCGGCACGCATCCGCTGCTGGCAACCGGACAGGTCGGCGTGGGCGTCGCTCAGCGCCCGGTGGACGCTGCGGGCCTCGCCGTACAGGTCGCCGATCTCCTTCACCGTCATTCCGACGAACTCCCGCGAGACGGTGGCGTTCACCCCCGCCCAACGCGCGGCGTCAGCCTTGGCCTTCAGGCCGTCCCGCGCCCGCTCCCGCAACGCCCGCAACCCGGCGACCGCCCGCTTCCAGTCCTCGGCGGCATCCCCGAGCACACCCAGGTCGACCTGGTACAGGTCGGAGAACGACAGCCCCATCGCCCTTGCCCGTCCCTCTACGTGAAGTACGTCTGGAGCACCGACACCGGCACCGCCGACGACCCGTCCCGCCCGGTCAGCAGGGCCCCGATCTCCGCGTCGTCCCGGGCATGGGCCTTCCGGCTGTGGGCGAGGTGGTTCGAGATGTGCGCCGTCGCCTGCAGCACGGTCCTCACCTGCGAGGACCAGATCTCCAGCGTGGTCGCCAGCGCGCCGCCCGTCGCGAAGCCGGAGGACCTCAGCGTCGCGGCCGCCCGCCAGGTCACTCCCGCGCCGCCCGCACCGCCCGCCCCCTGCGCACCGGCGCTCCCGACGTCGGCGACCCTGCACAGCTCCTCGTGCAGCGTGAACGCCTCGTGCCCGACCGCGCCGAGATCGTCCTGATGCACCCGGAGGTCGTCCGCCCCCTGTCGCGCGGCCGCCTCCCCCTTGAGCCGCTCCCACTCGTTCCAGGCCATGCCCTGCCCCGTTCCGCCCCTGCACTCGCGCAGCCCTGCTTCGTGAAGGCAGCAGACCAGTTCCGGGCACCTCGTGTCAAAAGGTGTGAACAAGACATACAGAGTGATGGTGCGAACAAGTCAACTCCCCACCGCCAAGGCCCGACTGTCGGTGCCGCCCCCTACAGTCCGACCCCATGGCCAGCCTTCCCAACGCCCTCGTGAACCCGCCCGCCTCCCTCCGGCTGCCGCCCGGCCGTCTCGTCGACACGACCGTCGACGGCCCGTGGCACGAGCCGCTGCTCTGGTACGGCGAAGCACCCGCCGCCGTCGGCGACTGGGCGTCACTCCGGGCCACCGGACGCAACCTCGGCCTCCTGCCCGTCCTGCTGGACGTCGGCACGGGGCACGGTGAGCCCGCCGACTGGGGCCTCGACCCCGCCAGGACGACCTACCCCGGCGACCACGACCCCGCCGCCGTCCTCGCCGACCACTGGTCCGGCTACGAGGAGTACGCCGAGCTCGCCGGCCCCGACGACGCGGGCGTCCGGTCCGACGGGGCGGGGGCCCGGTCCGACGCCTGGCAGGGCCTCGCTCCCGCCGCCGCGCCCCGCACCGACCCGGACAGCGACGCCGCCGACACCGCGGACCTCGTCGTGGAGGGCGTCCCCTGGCTGCGGGACGTGCGCCCCGCCCTGGTCCCGGCCCGCCGCAGCGCCGACATACCCGCGGCCGTCGGCTGGACCGGCCCGCTGAACCACGAGAACGACGTGGCCCGCCTCTGCGCCGTCCTGCGCTCCTGGGAGGACCGCTTCGGCGCCCGCGTCCTGGCCCTCACCTTCGACCAGCTGGTCCTGTCCGTCGCCTCCCCACCCAGCACCCAGGAGCACGCGGAGGCGGTGGCCGCCGAGCACTACGCCTTCTGCCCGGACAACATCGACCAGGGCATCTCCCCCCTGAAGCACTACGCCGAGCAGGCCGTCCTGAACACCCACCTGTGGATGTTCTGGTGGGACTGAGCGCCCGTCGCGGGTGAGACCCGCGCACTACACCGCCTTCGACGCGAGCTCCCGCTCCCGCAGGGCCGCCGCCTCCTCCAGCAGGCTCCAGCCGTCGGCAGTCGTCCCGCCCGGCACGTCCGGCTGCCAGCCGTGGCGCATCGCCACCTGGAGCAGGGCGCGCACGGCGCCGGGCTCGTGCAGGTTGAGGCCGGCCCCCCGGACGAACCCGACGTCGCCGGAGCCGGTGAAGCCGCCGCCCGGGACGTAGCGGCCGGGGCCCTGGTCGAAGACGATGCGGAACCGGCTGACGGCACGCTCCCCGGGGCGGTACGTCAGCGTGAGCGTCTGGCGGCAGTCGACGGGCGGGCCGCCGTTCGGCCGCCGGTGGCTGTGACTGTGCACCCACCGGTACTCCCGCCCGTCGGCGACCAGACGGCGCGGCGCGCGTGCCCTACGCGGCATGGGACCGGGTGTGGTGACCGGCGCGCCGGACCGCGCGGAGTCCGGGCCCGCCGAACCGCCCCGCCCCGCTCACGGCTTGCGTCCCACGGCGCCGTAGACGCTGATGTCCTCGTCGGTGACGTCGTTGATGTCGGCGTACCGCAGCCGGTCCACCGGCTCCATGGACGCCAGCAGTTCCGGCGCCGGCTGCTCGGGCACGGGGGCCGCGCCGTCGGGACGCCAGCGGTGGACGGGCACGATGCCCGGTTCCTCGACCACCAGCCCGTTGGCGTCGAAGAAGCGCTCGACACCGGCCCTGTCCCGCAGGACGAAGGTCATGCCGCGTTCCCGCATGGTCCGCGCGACGGGCAGGATCCGCTCCGGGTTGAGGTCGTGGCACAGGTGGCTGAGCACCACCCGGCTGCCGGAGGGCAGCGCGTCCGTCAGCCGCTTCACCACGCCGTGGGCGTCGGCGTCCTCGACGAAGTGCAGGACGGCGGCGAGCACCAGGACGACGGGACGGTCCAGGTCGAGGGTGGCGGAGGCCTGCTCCAGCAGGGCGTCGGCCGCCCGCAGGTCACCCTCGACGTAGGCGGTGCGGCCCTCGGGACTGCTGGTCAGCAGGGCTCGGGCGTGCGCCAGGACGATCGGGTCGTTGTCGGCGTAGACGACGCGCGCGGAGGGCACGAACCGCTGGGCGATCTGGTGCACGTTCTCCTGCGTGGGCAGGCCCGAGCCGATGTCCAGGAACTGGTCCAGGCCCTCGTCGCGGGCCAGCGAGGTGACCGCGCGGCGCAGGAAGTCCCGGTTGTGGCGGACGTCGAGGTAGCCCCGCGGGTGGGCCCGGCAGGCGGCCGCGGCCGCCGCGCGGTCCACCTCGTAGTGGTCCTTGCCACCCAGCAGCAGGTCGTAGACCCGCGCCGGGTGCGGTCGGCTCGTGTCGATCCTGCGCCACACGTCGTCGGACATGGGACATCCCCTCCCCCGAGGCATGCCGTGCCGGTTCCCGTCGACAACCTAGCGGCAGGCGGGCGCGGGGCGCGGGACCTCTTTCCGCCAAGATCGGGGCGGACCTCACGCAGGTCCGCCCCGTCCCGTCTGGTGGGCCGGGGGTCGGCCGGGCGGGGGTCAGCGCAGCATGCGCGCGGCCTCCACCGCCCAGTACGTGAGGATGTTCCGCGCGCCGGCCCGCTTGATGCCGGTCAGGGTCTCCAGGATCGCCTTGTCACGGTCGACCCAGCCCTTCTCGGCCGCGGCCTCGACCATCGAGTACTCGCCGGAGATCTGGTACGCCGCCACCGGCACGTCGACCGCGTCGGCAACCCGCGCCAGGATGTCCAGGTAGGGACCGGCCGGCTTGACCATGACCATGTCCGCCCCCTCCTCCAGGTCGAGCGCCAGCTCACGCAGCGACTCGCGGATGTTGGCGGGGTCCTGCTGGTACGTCTTGCGGTCGCCCCGCAGCGAGGACCCCACGGCCTCGCGGAAGGGGCCGTAGAAGGCGGAGGAGTACTTCGCGGTGTAGGCGAGGATCGACACGTCCTCCCGCCCGATCTGGTCCAGCGCGTCGCGGATGACACCGATCTGGCCGTCCATCATGCCGCTGGGGCCCACGACGTGGGCGCCGGCGTCCGCCTGCACCTGAGCCATCTCCGCGTAGCGCTCCAGCGTGGCGTCGTTGTCCACCCGGCCGTCGGCGTCCAGCACGCCGCAGTGGCCGTGGTCGGTGAACTCGTCCAGGCACAGGTCCGACATGACGATCAGGTCGTCGCCCACCTCGGCCCGCACGTCGCGCAGGGCGACCTGGAGGATGCCGTCCGGGTCGGTGCCGCAGGTGCCGAGGGCGTCCTTCTTGTCGTCCGCGGGGACGCCGAAGAGCATGATCCCGGAGATCCCGGCCTCCACCGCCTCCGCGGCGGCCTTCTTCAGGGTCTCCCGCGTGTGCTGGAAGACCCCCGGCATCGAGCTGATCGGCACCGGCTCGCTCACGCCCTCCCGCACGAACGCGGGGAGGATGAAGTCGGCCGGGTGCAGCCGGGTCTCGGCCACCATGCGCCGCATCACGGGGGTCGTACGCAGCCGCCGCGGCCGCGTACCGGGGAAGGATCCGTACGTCGTCATACCCTCCACGCTACGCCCGCGGGAGGGGACGTCTTGCCGACGTCCGGTCGGTCCACCCCCGAGGCGGCCCGGGGGACGCGCGCCACCCCCGCAGCCCCGCCCCGGGGTGCCGGGGCCTCGTCGGCCGAAGCCCCGGGCACGTCGGGGCGGCGTCACCAGGCCAGCGCCTGGTCCATCTCCTGCTGCCAGTAGGTGACCGTGTGGGTGCTGTCGACGTACACGCTGCCCGAGGGGAGCGAAACGGTGGCGGCGCCGGAGGCCGCGCCACCGGAGCGGCCGGCCAGGGTGACCGTCACCTTGCGGGCGGTGCGGCCGCCCTCGCCCTCACCGGTGGCCGCCGCGGTCATCACCCCGGCGTAGGCGGCCTGACCCGGCTCCAGCGTCACCACGGCCTGCGGCTTGCTGCCGTCCATCACCGCGACGGCCGCCTGCTCGTCGTCGAACCGCAGGAGCGGCGCATGGTAGGCGAAGCAGGGGGCGTCACCGGTGTTGACCGCGGTGATCAGGAGGTGGTTGATCGGGCGGGTGACGGCGGTGACGCGAATCTTCGTGTTGGCGGTGGTGCAGGTCACCGGGGCCTTGGCGGAACCGGAGCCGCCGCTCTCGCCGGAGCCGCCGGTGGAGCCGCTCCCGCCGGAGCCCTTGCTCCCGGTGGAGCCGGAGGCGGTGGACGAGCCGGCTCCCTTGCCCGTGCCGGAGGCGCCATCGGTCGACTTCTCCGTGCCGGCCGGCTTCGCGTCGGTGCCGGCGTCCGGGGTGCCGGTGGCGGCGGGGAGCGAGCCCTCCGGGGAGGGGGCGGGGGAGCCGGCGTCCGCGCCGCTGTCACAGGCGGTGAGCGAGAAGGCGGCGAACGCGGCGGTCGCGACGGCCAGGGCACGGACGCGGGGGCGGCGGAAGGTGAGAACACGCATGGCGAAATACCTCTCATGACGGTGCGGTTCGGCGGACCGCTCGACCGTTCGGGCCGAGCGGCGTGCTTGGATGACCACAGCTTGTGGGCGGATTCGTCCCACCGGCGCCGAGGCCGGGGCGTACGGGACGCTGGAACGTTCCCGACGCCCTGACCAGCCAGAACGCGGTCGCCTGGAACGCCCGGACGGGACGTCCCGGACGACGGACGAGGGGGAGAGGGACAGTGACGGGGGCAGAGGACACCGCGGAGTTCGCACGGCGGCTGCGGGAACTGAAGGACCGTTCGGGGCGCAGCTACGGCATGCTCGCCAAGCGGCTCCACATGAGCACGTCGACGCTGCACCGGTACTGCAACGGGGACGCGGTCCCGGCCGAGTACGCGCCGGTCGAGCGGTTCGCCCGCGTGTGCGGGGCGTCCGCGGACGAGTTGGTGAGCCTCCACCGCGCCTGGATCCTCGCCGACGCCGCGCGCAGGCGCCCTGCCCCCGCGGCGCGGGGCGCGGCAGCGGGTGACCCGGCGGCGGGTGACGCGGCCGCGGGTGACGCTGCCGGTGCCGCCGCAGCGGCCGGGGCCTCCGGAGCCGCCCGCGCCGCCGAGGCTGCCGGAGCCGGCAGGGTCGGCGGGGCCGGCGGGGCCGGCGGGGCGGCCGGATCCCCTGAGGCCACCGACGCCGCAGGAGCCGATGCAGCCGACGGGGCCGCCGGTCCCGCCAACGCCGCCCGTGCGGCGGGAGCCGGCGCGGATGCCGCCGCAGGGTCCTCCCCGGTCGCCGCCTCCGCGGAGGCGGACCGGGCGGGAGGTGCCCCGGCAGCCCTCCGGCCGGCAGGGCCTGTCGCGGACTCCGTCCGTGCGAACTCCCCGGTGAAGGCCGAGGCGGAGGCCGGGGCGGGCCCCGAACCGGACGCCCCCGCCCCTCACTCCCCCGCCCGCCGGCGGTTGCTCGTCGGCTCCGCCGTCGCCGCCGTCGCCGCGGTGGTCCTCACTGGCACCCTGGTCGCCCGTCACGGGGAGGACGAGGACCACGCCCCGGACCGCACCGCCGCCCGCGCGGCCGCGTCCGCGTCCGCGCGGAACCCCGCCCCCACCCACGCCTCCGCCAAGGACCCGGCGTCCGCATCCCCGTCCGCCTCGGCGAGCAAGGACGGCAGGGACAAGCCGCAGGCCCCCACCCCGCTCCCCGAAGCCTCCGCCGCCCCGCGGGTCACCGGGACGCCGCTCACCGTCTCCACCCGCCCCTACGTGTGGGAAAGCCCCTGCAGCCAGCACTACCTGGTGAACCGGCCGCCCGCCGAGATGGGCCCGCCGCCCACCGAGCCGGACGCGCCCGGGTGGGTGGCCGCCATGGGCGCCGTCTCCGCGCGCGAGCAGATGGTCGCGCTGACCTTCCAGGCGAAGGGCGAGCAGACCGTCGTCCTCGACGCGATCCACGTCCGGGTCCTCAGGTCCTCCACCCCGCTGCCGTGGAACGACTACACCATGGGCGTCGGCTGCGGCGGCAACGTCACCACCAAGTCCTTCGACGTCCGCCTCGACGACCCCCGCCCGACGGCCCGGCCGCAGGGGGGCCAGGGCGCCTTCCCCTACAAGGTGAGCGCCGCCGAGCCCCTGGTC
This sequence comes from Streptomyces fragilis, assembly GCF_003112515.1. GTDB lineage: Bacteria > Actinomycetota > Actinomycetes > Streptomycetales > Streptomycetaceae > Streptomyces > Streptomyces fragilis. The sequence continues at coordinate 1,144,578 of NZ_BEVZ01000004.1, forward strand.
GTGTACGTCACCGCGCACGCCTCGGCCCACGACGTGAGCTGGGCGCTGGACCTGGAGTGGTCCAGCGGCGGACGGTCGGGGACGGTCCGGGTCGACGACCAGGGCCGACCGTTCCGCACCAGCGGCAACACCGGCCGCCCCCGGTACGAATACCCGCTGGGCGCCACCGCCTGGAACCGCCCCCTCGCCTAGGGCCTGGCCTCCCCGGCCGCCTCGGCGCATCCGTGACGGCGGCCGTCCCGCGCACCGCAGGCAGGCGGCAGTACCCACCTTTTTGTGGGTACTTGGCAGCGCGCACCGGTGCGGGCAGCCTTCTTCAGGGGGCGGTCGGAGTGCGGCACGGACGCGGGACGGGGGTGGCCGGGATCAGGAAGCCGTTGTCGCTTCGGCGAGCCTCTGCAGACGGTGGTGCCCCCACTCGGAAAGGGGAGCGAGCGCCTCGGAGAGGTCTCGTCCGAAGCCGGTCAGGGAGTACTCGGTCTTCAGCGGCAGCACGTCGTGCACTTCCCGGTGCACCAGTCCGTCCGTCTCCATCTCACGCAGAGCCTGGGTCAGCACCTTCTCGCTGAGTCCCGGCAACCGCCGGCGCAGTTCGCCGGGCCGGTGCGGTCCGGACTCCAGCAGCCAGAGCAGGGCGGTCTTCCACTTGCCGTCGACCACAGCGATGGCTGCGGTCACTCCACACACGTTCAGGTCCTGCGCACGACTGCGTGTCATCACCACGTCTCCCGTCTCTCACGGTCACCTACAAGGGAGTGAAGCATCTCCATGCACATCAGGAACTCCGCGAAGTCTGCCGTCACCGTGCTCGGCCTGGGGCCGATGGGCCGGTCCCTGGCCGGCGCCTTCCTCGACGCGGGGGTGCGGACCACCGTCTGGAACCGCACACCCGGCAAGGACCACGAGCTGGTCGCACGGGGAGCGGTCAGCGCCTCCTCCGCGGAGGAGGCGGTCCGCGCAAGCGGGACGACCGTCATCTGCGTGGTCGACTACGACGCGGTGGACTCCGTCCTGCGCCACGGCGCGGTGACCGAAGGTCTCAGGGGGCGCACGGTCGTCAACCTGAGCGCCGACACCCCGGTCCGGGCACGGCGCACCGCCGGCTGGGCCGCCGCGCACGGCATCCGCTACCTGGACGGTGCGATCATGACGCCGACCACCACCATCGGGACACCCGCCGCCGTGTTCCTCCACAGCGGCCCCGCGGAGCTGTACCAGGAGCACAAGCCCGTGCTGGACGCGCTGGGCGGGACCCACACCCACCTCGGCGAAGAGATCGGCCGGGCGGCCGCGTACGACATCGCCCTGCTCGACACCTTCTGGACCGCCATGGCGGGTTACGCCCACGCTCTGGCGGTGGCGCGCGCGGAAGGCGTTGGCGCGCGGGAACTGGCACCGTTCGCCCAGGGCATCGCCGCGATCCTGCCCGGGATCTTCGAGCAGGTGGCCGAAGACGTCGAGAAGGGCAGCTTTCCCGGCGAGGGCAACCCGCTCACCTCGGCCGTCTCGTCCATGGCCCACGTCGTCCAGACCTCCGAGGCCCACGGCATCGAGGCAGGGGTGATGCGCGCCGCCGAGGGCACGGCCCGCCGGTCCGTCGGTCTCGGGCACGGCGCGGACGGCTTCAGCCGCACCGTCGAGATCCTCGAACGTGGCACAGCCTCGTCGACGCCGCCGCTTCGCGGGTAGGAGCGGCTGCGGCCCAGGCCCCGGGCCCGGAGGCCCGGGGTCGGGGTCGGGGTCGGGGTTGCGCTCCGCGGCAGGCGCCCCGTGGTCCGGCGCCCCGTGGCGGTCCGGCCGTCACTCACGCACCAGGCAGAACGGGTGCCCCACCGGGTCCGCGTACACCCGCCAGCCGCGCCCCGGGTCGCCCGCCTCGAGCAGCGTGCCGCCCAGCTCCAGGACCTTCGCCTCGGCGGCGTCCAGGTCGGGGACGCCGAGGTCGAGGTGGTACTGCTGCGGGCGGGACGGATCGGGCCACGCGGGCGGCCGGAGGTCGGGGGCCTGCTGGAACGCGAGGACGGGACCGCCCGGCGTGTGCAGGGTGGACCACGCCTGGTCGGTGGACCAGCGGGGGTCCTTGCGGTCCACCTCCCCGCCGAGCAGCTCCTGGTAGAAGGCCGCGAGTTCACGCGGTTGCGGGCAGTCGATGACGAAGCACTGCAGGGTCGCGATCATGCGCCGAGCCTAGGTATCAGGCCGAGGTGAAGGCGAGCGAAATGCCGAGGGCGACGAGAACGGCGCCGATGGTCCGGTTCAGCGGGACCTGCCGCCGCAGCAGCCGCGTGCGCAGCGCAGGCGCCGACAGCACGCCGGCGACCAGCGAGAACCACACCAGGTGGGCGACCGAGATGAACAGGCCGTAGCCCGCCTGCCGCAGCAGCGGGGTGTCCGCGTGCACCACCTGCGTCCAGGTGGAGACGATGAACAGCATGGTCTTCGGGTTGAGCGCGTTGGTGAGGAACCCGGTCCGCAGGGCCGCGCCGTGCGACAGCGGCTCACCCACCTCGCCGGAGGTGTCGACCTCGACGCGGGAGCGGAAGGTCTTCCAGCCGATCCACACCAGGTAGCAGGCGCCGGCGATGCGCACCACGGTGAACAGCGCCGGCGTCCCGGCGAGCAGCAGCCCGACGCCCAGCATGGTGTAGGAGACGTGGACCAGGACGCCCAGGCTGATCCCCAGCGCGGCGAGCAGGCCCGCCGTCCGCCCGTACAGGTAGCTGTTGCGGACGATCATGGCGAAGTCGGCGCCCGGGCTGATCACCGCGAGCACGGTGATGACGGCCACGGCCAGCACCTCGGCCACCAGGCACCTCCGGAGAAGACGGCCGCGCACGGCCGGGAACGGTCACGGAACGCGAGAAGACTACGGCGAACCCCCAGGCCCCCCGGGCCCTCGGGGCTCCCGGCCCTCCGGACGACACCGTCCCGAACGAGGGAGTGCCGCCCCCGCGAGCGGGAAGGCGGGGGCGGGGAAGCACCGCGCCCCCGCACCCGGGACCCGGGTGCGGGGGCATGGCGTGACGGACGTGCCGTCAGCTGGTCGTCGCCCGGCGGCGCCGCGCGCCGGGACGCCGCTCGGACGGCCGGGTGACCGGGTCGCCCGCCGCCAGCGCGGCCTCACGCCGCTTCGCGCCGAACTCGGCGAGCGCGGCCGCCAGCTTGGTCACCGACGGCTCCGGGGCCATCACGTCGACCCGCAGGCCGTGCTCCTCCGCCGTCTTGGCGGTGGCCGGGCCGATACAGGCGATCACCGTGACGTTGTGCGGCTTGCCGGCGATGCCGACCAGGTTCCGCACCGTCGACGACGAGGTGAAGAGCACCGCGTCGAAGCCGCCGCCCTTGATCGCCTCACGGGTCTCCGCCGGAGGCGGCGAGGCGCGCACGGTGCGGTACGCCGTGACGTCGTCGACCTCCCAGCCCAGCTCGATCAGCCCGGCGACCAGCGTCTCCGTGGCGATGTCGGCGCGCGGCAGGAAGACACGGTCGATCGGGTCGAAGACCGGGTCGTACGGCGGCCAGTCCTCCAGCAGACCCGCGGCCGACTGCTCGCCGCTGGGCACCAGGTCCGGCTTCACGCCGAAGGCGATCAGCGCCTTGGCGGTCTGCTCCCCCACGGCCGCGACCTTGATGCCCGCGAAGGCGCGCGCGTCCAGGCCGTACTCCTCGAACTTCTCCCGGACCGCCTTGACGGCGTTGACCGAGGTGAAGGCGATCCACTCGTAGCGGCCGGTGACCAGGCCCTTGACCGCGCGCTCCATCTGCTGCGGGGTGCGCGGCGGCTCCACGGCGATGGTCGGCACCTCGTGCGGCACCGCGCCGTAGGAACGGAGCTGGTCGGAGAGCGAGACCGCCTGCTCCTTGGTGCGCGGCACCAGGACCTTCCAGCCGAACAGCGGCTTGGACTCGAACCAGGAGAGCTGGTCGCGCCGGTCGCCCGCGGCGGCGCGCTCGCCGACCACGGCTATGACGGCCCGGCCGCCCTCGGCCGAGGGCAGGACCTTGCCCTGCTTGAAGACCTGGGCGATGGTGCCCAGCGTCGCCGTCCAGCTGCGCTGGCGGGTCGTGGTGCCGGCCACCGTCACGGTGAGCGGGGTGTCCGGCTTGCGGCCGGCCGAGACCAGCTCGGCCGCCGTCGCCGCGACGCCGTCCAGCGTGGTGGAGACGACCACGGTGCCGTCGGAGGCGCCGAGCTCGGTCCAGCAGCGGGCGCTGGCCGTGCGGGCGTCGACGAACCGCACGTCCGCGCCGTCCGCGTCGCGCAGCGGGACACCGGCGTAGGCGGGCACGCCGACGGCGGAGGCGATGCCGGGCACCACCTCGAACCGCACGCCCTCGGCGGCGCAGGCGAGCATCTCGCGCGCCGCGTCGGAGTCGAGGCCGGGGTCGCCCGTGACGGCACGCACCACCCGCCTGCCGGAGCGTACGGCCGCCATGACAAGATGGACGGCATCACGTTCCGCCGGAACGGCAACGGTTGTTGACGTGCCGTCAACCACCGTGAGCTGCGGCGTGTCCGTGTCCGCGCCGGTGCTCTCCAGGACGGCGCCCGGCCTGGCGTGTGTGCGCACCACGTCCAGCACGTCGGGTTCGCCGACGAGGACGTCCGCGTTCGCCAGCGCCTCGACGGCGCGCAGCGTGAGCAGCCCCGGATCGCCGGGACCGGCACCCAGGAAGGTGACGTGCCCCTGATCGGGAACCGCGGGAAGGGTGGTGGGGCTCACTGTGCTCGCTCCCCCATCAGACCGGCCGCGCCCCGGGCAAGCATCTCGGCGGCGAGTTCGCGGCCGAGCGCCATCGCCTGCTCGTGCGTCCGGGGGACGGGACCGGTGGTGGACATCTGCACCGTCCGGGAGCCGTCGGTCGTGCCGACGACGGCCCGCAGGCGCATTTCCTTGACAATCTGCCCGTCCCCCAGAAGGTCGGCCAGGGCACCCACGGGTGCGCTGCAACCGGCCTCCAGGGCGGCGAGCAGGGATCGCTCGGCGGTCACGGCGGCCCGCGTGAGCGGGTCGTCGAGCCGCGCGAGCGCGGCGATCAGCTGCGCGTCCTGCGCAGCGCATTCCACGGCCAGGGCCCCCTGGCCGGGAGCCGGCAGAACGGTGTCGACCGACAGGAAGTCGGTGACCTCGTCCGCGCGGCCGATCCTGTTCAGGCCCGCGGCGGCGAGCACGACGGCGTCGAGCTCCCCGCTCTCCACGAACCCGATCCGGGTGTCGACGTTGCCCCGGATCGGCACCGTCTCCAGCCGCAGCCCGTTGGCCCGCGCGTACGCGTTGAGCTGCGCCTGCCGGCGGGGCGAACCGGTGCCGACGCGGGCGCCCGGCCGCAGGTCGGCCAGCTTGGCGCCGCCGGCCGCGACCAGCGCGTCACGCGGGTCCTCGCGGACCGGTATCGCGGCCAGCGTGAGGCCGTCGGCCGGCTGGGTCGGGAGGTCCTTCAGCGAGTGGACGGCGAAGTCCACCTCACCGCGCAGCAGCGCCTCGCGCAGGGCGGCGACGAACACTCCGGTGCCGCCGATCTGCGTCAGGTGCTCGCGCGAGACGTCGCCGTGCGTGGTGATCTCGACGAGCTCGACGGGCCTGCCGGTGACCCGGCCCACCGCCTCCGCCACGTGCCCGGACTGGGCCATGGCGAGCTTGCTCCGCCGGGTGCCGAGCCTCAAAGCCTTCTCTGTCATGCTCGCCCTCGGTTCTTGGCGTTGGCGTCGATCAGGGTGTTCTGGAGGGCGTCGTCGGCGCTGCGGCCGGCGGCCTTGTCGGCCCGGGAGACGGACGCCACCGTCTCCGGATCGAGGTCGAACAGGGTGCGCAGCGCGTCCGCGTACCCGGCGCCGCCGGGCTCCGCGGCCAGCTGCTTCACCCGCACGGTCGGCGCGTGCAGCAGCTTGTCCACCACACGCCGGACGGTCTGGGTGATCTCCTGGCGCTGCTTGGCGTCGAGGTCGGGAAGCCGGCCCTCGAGCCGGGCGATCTCGCCCGCCACCACCTCGGCGGCCATGGAGCGCAGGGCCACCACGGTCGGCGTGATGGTCGCGGCGCGCTGGGCGGCGCCGAACGCGGCGACCTCGTCGGCGACGATCCGCCGCACCTGGCCCACGTCGGCGGCCATCGGCGCGTCCGCGGAGGCGTCGGCCAGCGACTCGATGTCCACCAGCCGCACCCCGGCGAGCCGGTGCACGGCGGAGTCCACGTCGCGCGGCATCGCCAGGTCGAGGACGGACAGGACCGGCTCGGGGCGGATCGTCTCCACGGCCTCCGGGCGTCGGCGCTCGGGGATCCGGCCCACGGCGGCCGCGGTCGCGGCCAGGGCGGTGACCAGCTCGGGGTCGGGCTCGGGGCGCACGTCCTGGCCGGTGCGGGCGGCCTCCAGGCGCTCCGCGTCGCCGCGGTCCACCCAGGCGCCGTGCTGCTCCAGCGTGGCGGCGTCCATCCCGGCCACGGCGGCCTCGCCGGAGGCGGGGAAGGCCGTGTCGGGCGCGCCCTGCGGCAGTTCGGTCAGGTCGGCCGGCGTGGCGGAGCCGAGGGTGACGGGGCAGCCGTCGGTGTCCCGGCCGCCGCGGGCGCCGGGGGTCTCCGCCGTCCGCGGGTCGCCGCCCGCGGTCGCGCCGGTCGCACCGGCCGGGCGGACCCGGCCCTCGACCGCGGCGGCCACCTGCTGGGCGGTGAGCACCAGGCCGGTGGCGCCGGTGCAGGACACGGCGATGTCGGCCCGGGCGAGCTCCCCGGCGACGGCGTCCATGGTGACCGCGCGGGCGCGGACCGGGGTCTCGCCGCCCGCGGTGAGGATCTCCGCCAGCCGCTCGGCCCGCTCGACGGTGCGGTTGGCGACCACGATCTCGGCGACCCCGCCGCGCGCCAGCGTGGCGGCGGCCAGCGAGGACATCGAACCGGCGCCGATCACCAGCGCCCGCTTGCCGTCCAGCCAGGACGGCACCTCGGCGCCGTCCGCTAGCTGCTCCAGGCCGAAGGTGACCAGGGACTGGCCGGCCCGGTCGATGCCGGTCTCGGAGTGGGCGCGCTTGCCGACCCGCAGCGCCTGCTGGAACAGGTCGTTGAGCAGCCGGCCGGCGGTGTGCAGCTCCTGCGCCTGGGCCAGGGCGTCCTTGATCTGCGCGAGGATCTGGCCCTCGCCCACGACCATCGAGTCCAGCCCGCACGCCACCGAGTACAGGTGGTGCACGGCGCGGTCCTCGTAGTGCACATAAAGATAAGGAGTGAGCTCGTCCAGGCCGACCCCGCTGTGCCGGGCCAGGAGCGTGGACAGCTCGGCGACACCGGCGTGGAACTTGTCCACGTCGGCGTAGAGCTCGATGCGGTTGCAGGTGGCCAGCACCGCGGCCTCGGCGGCCGGTTCGGCGGCCACCGTGTCCTGGAGCAGCTTGGTCTTCGCCTCCGCGCCCAGCGCGGCGCGCTCCAGCGCGCTGACCGGAGCGCTGCGGTGGCTCAGCCCGACGACGAGCAGACTCATGCCGGCATCACGGCGGGGGCTTCCCCGTCGGTGCCCTTCGGGTCGGCCTCGTCCATCGCGGCGGCGGCCGCGGCCGCGCCCTTGACGGCGGCCGGCGCCGGCATGCCGGAGTCGGCGGCGGCGTCCTCGCCGGCCTTGCGCTGCTCGTGGAAGGCGAGGATCTGCAGCTCGATGGAGAGGTCGACCTTGCGCACGTCCACGCCGTCCGGAACGGTCAGCATGGTCGGCGCGAAGTTCAGGATGGACGTCACACCCGCCCCGACGAGGCGGTCGCAGACCTGCTGGGCCGCGCCGGCCGGGGTGGCGATGACGCCGATGGAGACGCCGTTGTCGCGGACGATGTCCTCGAGTGCGTCGGCGTGCTGCACGGGGATGCCGGCGACCGGCTTGCCGGTCATCGCCGGGTCGGCGTCGATCAGCGCCGCGACCCGGAAGCCGCGGGAGGCGAAGCCGCCGTAGTTGGCGAGCGCCGCACCCAGGTTGCCGATGCCGACGATGACCACGGGCCAGTCCTGGGTCAGACCGAGCTCGCGGGAGATCTGGTAGACGAGGTACTCGACGTCGTAGCCGACGCCGCGGGTGCCGTAGGAGCCCAGGTACGAGAAGTCCTTGCGCAGCTTCGCGGAGTTGACCCCGGCGGCGGCCGCGAGCTCCTCGGAGGAGACGGTCGGCACGGAGCGCTCCGACAGAGCGGTCAGCGCGCGGAGGTACAGCGGAAGCCGGGCGACGGTGGCCTCGGGAATCCCTCGGCTGCGGGTCGCCGGTCGGTGAGTTCGGCCAGTTGCCACGATGCTCCTGCGGGTAGAGCGGGGCTGGGGGCGGCCACACGTCCCCGGACCGCCTCGTCGGATGCAGGCTATGTCTTTGTGAACGTGTGCACAAAGATGGTGTCCGTTTTGCCCCACCGACGTGACCGGGGTCACGCGGTGTTCACGCACGCGCGCGGAACCGGCGGACAGGCGTCCGGCTCCCTCACTCGTCGGGGACAAAGCTGCACACGCTCCTCGTTCGATGCACGCCCCCGCAAGCAAATTCGCGGTCAAATCCTAAGCGACACGGCCGGTTCCACCGAACCGTCACATCCGGCGAAACCCCAGGTCAGCCCCTGATTCCGGGGTCCGGTGAGAGCTATCTCTCCTCCCTGGGGCGCACGTGACTGCCGGTAAGGGGCCGCGTTCGTGAAGACGATCACGACCTCGTCACCGTCCGCCCGCCGCCGACGCCTGCGCGTCACCGCTTCCGGGCGCGGGACAATGGCGGACATGAGTGGTCTGGTGACATTGATCGGCAAGCCCGGGTGCCATCTCTGCGAGGACGCGGAGAAGGTGGTGTCCAAGGTCTGCGGCGAACTCGGCGTGCGCTGGGAGCAGAAGGACATCACCCAGGACGAGGAACTCCACCGTGCCTACTGGGAGCAGATCCCGGTGGTCCTGATCGACGGGCGGCAGCACACCTTCTGGCGGGTGGACGAGTCCCGCCTGCGCGCCGCCCTGGCCTGAGCCGCCGCCACCGCGGCGGGCCGCGCGTCCGGGACGCCGGCGGCGGTCCCGCCGCCGGCGTGCCGGGGAGGTCCCGCGGTGTTCACAGGACGACAACCTCACCGCCGCTGACCCCTCCCACGATCTGGATATGCTCACCGCATGGCCGCTCTTGGATGGCTCCTCCCCCGAAAGCGCTTCGCCACGGCGCGCAGTGTCCTGGCCGGCGAGGCCGCGGCGGAGGCCGCCCGCAAGTCCTCCGGCGCGCTCGAGCAGGAGGAGCGCTTCCCGGTCCTCGGCGACACCAGCGCCGCCGCCTTCTTCGACCTGGACAACACGGTCATGCAGGGCGCGGCCCTGTTCCACTTCGGGCGGGGCCTGTACAAGCGAAAGTTCTTCGACACCCGGGAGCTGGTCCGGTTCGCCTGGCAGCAGGCCTACTTCCGGCTGGCCGGCATCGAGGACCCCGCCCACATGCAGGAGGCCAGCGACGCCGCCCTGTCCATCGTGAAGGGGCACCGCGTCGAGGAGCTCGAGCTGATCGGCGACGACATCTACGACGAGTACGTGGCCGGCCGCATCTGGAGCGGCACCCGTGCCCTGGCCCAGGCGCACCTCGACGCCGGCCAGAAGGTGTGGCTGGTGACGGCCGCCCCGGTGGAGATCGCCCAGACCATCGCCCGCCGGCTCGGCCTGACCGGCGCCCTGGGGACCGTCGCCGAGTCCGTCGACGGCGTCTACACCGGCCGTCTGGTCGGCGAGCCCCTGCACGGGCCCGCCAAGGCCGAGGCGATCCGCGCCCTCGCCGCCGCCGAGGGCCTGGACCTGACGCGCTGTGCCGCCTACAGCGACTCGTACAACGACGTCCCGATGCTCTCGCTGGTCGGCCACCCCTATGCGGTCAATCCCGACCCGCGGCTGCGCAAATACGCACGCGAACGGGAATGGCGACTGCGTGACTACCGCACCGGCCGCAAGGCCGCGATGGTGGGCATCCCCGCGGCTGCCGGAGTCGGCGCGGTCGCGGGCGGCACCGCCGCCGCGCTGGCCCTGCACCGCCGCCGACGCCTGGTCTGACCGGCCTTTTCTCCCCTCACCCAGCCCGTCCGACGCCCGACGGCGCCCGGCCCGCACCGGCCGGCGACGCCGTCGGGCGTCGTCGTGCGCGCCCGCCGCAGACCTGACGCTCCGCTCACATCGGCCGGAGCCGGACACCGGATGCCCGGGAAGTGGCCGGATGTGATCGCCAAACGATCTCCACCTGTCATCGAAATCGCCCTGAAGCGGCCACGGAAGCGACGTAATCGATGATTTAGGCAACTCGGCGTAGCGGCCCCTGCACGAAGCGTTATTCTCCTCAGACGCAATCCGGTACCCCTCCGTCGCCACGACGGGTGAACGGTTCCGCACTGCACGTGATGGAAGCTCTGCCTCTGGGAGTCCCGTGTACCCACACGTCGGGGTTGACGCCTCGGGCCTGGCTGCGCTCCGCTCAGCGGCCCTGGAGCTGTTGCGCGGCTTCGTCCCCACCGCGTACGCCGTTCCCGCCTTCGCCGCCCCCGCCGGCCCGTGCTACGCCCTCGCCGAGAGCTCGAGCACGGTCGTCCGGAGGGGCCGCGCGGGCGCCACCGCTGCCGCGCCCGCCCGCCGTCCCGCGGCGGACAGCGACAGCGCACGCATGATGGATCTGGTCGAACGCGCCCAGGGAGGCGAGGCCGATGCCTTCGGGCGGCTGTACGACCAGTACAGCGACACCGTCTACCGCTACATCTACTACCGGGTGAACAGCAGGGCCACCGCCGAGGACCTCACCAGTGAGACCTTTCTGCGCGCCCTGCGCCGTATCGGCACCTTCACCTGGCAGGGCAGGGACTTCGGCGCGTGGCTGGTCACCATCGCGCGCAACCTGGTCGCCGACCATTTCAAGTCCAGCCGTTTCCGTCTCGAGGTGACCACCGGCGAGATGCTCGACGCCAACGAGGTCGAGCGCTCGCCCGAGGACTCCGTCCTGGAGCACCTGTCCAACGCCGCCCTGCTCGACGCCGTCCGCAGGCTCAACCCCCAGCAGCAGGAATGCGTCACGCTCCGTTTCCTGCAAGGGCTCTCGGTCGCCGAGACGGCCCGGGTCATGGGCAAGAACGAGGGCGCCATCAAGACGCTGCAGTACCGCGCCGTCCGCACCCTGGCCAGGCTGCTCCCCGACGACGCCCGCTGACCGGGGGCGGCCTGCGGCAGCCCCCCGGCGGCCGCGTCTCGGGATGCCACTCTCCGCGATCGCCAACTCACGTGACGTGAAAGGCGGTTGATTCCACCGCCAGTCCGCCTGAAGTCCGTAACCGAAGTGCCCAGCCGCTCGTTGTCCGGGATACAGGCTCCCTGCGGACTCCCCGAGGTCCACGCCGGGAGTCGTCCGTCATGACGAGAGGAGGTGCCGCCAGTGATCGCGAACGTATCGGCGCACCGGCGGGCGAACGCCTTCGCCCAGGCCCTGGAGGAGCTGTCCGACCGGGGCACGGCGGCCGAGCAGCCACAGGGATCGGCGGCACCGACCCCCGCTGCCGCGGAGGAGACCGGGCAGGCGGCCATGCTGGCCGTCGCCTCGGGTCTCGGCGATCTGCCCAAGCCGGTGCTCGACCCCGAGGTGAAGGTCGTCCAGCGCGCCCAACTGGTGGCCGCGATGGAGGCCATGGTCCAAGAGGGCGCCCTGGGCACAGACGCGTCCGCGCAGGTTCCCGACCAGCGGTCCCCCCGGGCGCGGGGCGCCCACCGGGCGAGCGCCCTGGGAAAGCTCCGGCCGCGCTCACGCCTGACCAAGGGCCTGGCCGCCGGCGGGCTCAGCGTCGGCGTGGCGGCCAGTGCCTTCGGCGGCGTGGCCGCGGCCAGTTCCGACGCCCTCCCCGGTGACTCCCTCTACGGCCTCAAACGCGGGATCGAGGACTTCCGCCTCGGTCTCGCCGACGACGGCACGGAGCGCGGCGAGATGCTGCTCGACCAGGCGTCCCGGCGTCTCGCGGAGACCCGGCGGCTGATGGAACGCGGCCGCGGCGGCCACCTGGACCACGAATTGGTGGTCGAGATCCGCCGCACCCTCTCCGGCATGCACGAGGACGCCGCCGAGGGTCACCGCCTGCTCCACGACGCCTACCGGCGCGACCCCGGCTCCCTGGCCCCCATCCGGGCGCTCTCCTCCTTCACCGAACGGCACGGCCGGACGTGGCACGAGCTGCGCGACCGGCTTCCCGTGCAGCTCGGCGACGTGAGCGAGGAGGTCTCGTCGGTCTTCGACGCCATGGAGCAGGACGTCGCCCCGCTGCGGCCCCTGCTGCCCGAGGCGCCCTCGCCCGGCGACGACCTGCGGCCGGGCCGCGAAGCGGGGTCCCGTTCCCCCGGTTCGTCCCCGTCCGGTGAGTCCACCGCACCGGGCAAGGACAAGGACGAGAGGCGTTCCTCCACCGGCACCGGGAGCGAGCCCGAGGCCTCCCCGTCCTCGGACACCGACGGGCTGCTGGGCGGCGGTACCGGCGGCCTGTTCGAGCCGCCGGCCGAGGAGGACCAGGGCTCGGCCTCCCAGCCGGAGGACGAGGAGGACAGCGGCCACCGGGTGACGCTGCCTCCGCTGCTCCCCGACCTCCTCCCGGGCCTCGGCCTCGGCGGGGACTCGGCGGAGTGACGTCGTGAGGTGAGGAGGGGGCGCCCGGCGGGCGCTCCCTCCTTTCCCCTCCGCCGTCCTGCCGGTCTTAAGATCTGTAGGTCTGTCAGCCTGTCGGTCTGTCGGTCTGTCAGAAGAAGATCGACCGCCGCCGGACCAGCAGCTTGTAGAGGGTGTGCTGGATCTCCTCCCGCACCTGGTCGGTCAGGTTGAACATCAGCATGGGGTCGTCGGCCGCCTCGGGCGCGTACCCGTCGGTGGGGATCGGCTCCCCGAACTGGATGGTCCACTTGGTGGGCAGCGGCAGCGCGCCCAGCGGCCCCAGCCAGGGGAAGGTCGGGGTGAGCGGGAAGTACGGCAGCCCCAGCAGACGGGCCACCGTCCGGGCGTTGCCCACCATCGGGTAGGTCTCCTCCGCGCCGACCACCGAGCACGGGATGATCGGCGCCCGGGCCCGCAGCGCGGTGGAGACGAAACCGCCCCGGCCGAACCGCTGCAGCTTGTACCGCTCGCCGAACGGCTTGCCGATGCCCTTGAAGCCCTCCGGCATCACGCCGACCAGTTCGCCCCGTCCCAGCAGTTCGGCCGCGTCCTCCGCGCAGGCCAGCGTGTGGCCGAGCTTGCGGGCGATCTCGTTGACGACGGGCAGGGTGAAGACCAGATCGGCGGCGAGCAGCCGCAGGTGACGGCCCGCCGGGTGCTTGTCGTGCACGGCGACCTGCATCATCAGGGCGTCCAGCGGGATGGTCCCGGAGTGGTTGGCGACGATCAGCGCCCCGCCCTCGGCGGGTATGTTCTCGATGCCCTTCACCTCGACGCGGAAGTACTTCTCGTACAGCGGGCGCAGCATCGCCATGAGCACCTCGTCGGTGAGTTCGGCGTCGTAGCCGAAGTCGTCGACCTCGTATTCACCGGTGACCCGCCGCCGCAGGAACGCCAGCCCTTTCGCCAGGCGCCGCTCCGGCCCGCGGCCGTGCGCCGCGTCCTGGGCGCCCGCACCGCCGCGGGGGGCGTCGCTGTGGGGGGCGCCGTCGCGGGGGGCGTCCTCGCCGTCGCCGGGGGCGCCCTCGTGGTCCGGCTCCCCCACGCCGCGGCCCTGGGCCGGCAGCGGGACCGCGGCGCCGTCGCCTGACCTGGCGCCGCGGGGCGCGGAGCGGCGCCTGGCGCGGTCGTCGTCGAACGGGATGACCTTCGCGTCCGCCATGGTGACTGTGCTCCTCCGTCTACCGCTCGGCCTGGGTGCTGGTGTCCGGCGCCACGTACCGGGCGATCCGGTCGACGGCCGCGGCGAGCGCGGCGGGCGGCAGGAGCCCGCGCCCGGCGGCCGAGGCGAAGTCCGCGAACGTCTCCGCCGTGCTGTGGCGCGGCTCGAAGCCGAGGATCTCGCGCATCTCGTGGGTGTCGACGACCCTGCCGTGGGTGAGCAGCCGGATCTGCTCGGGGGAGAAGTCGGACAGGCCCAGGGTCCGCAGCAGCGACCCGGTCAGGGTGACCGCGGGCAGCAGCACCGGCGCCGTCGGCCGTCCCATCCGCCGCGCGCACTGCGACAGTGTCAGGACGCCGTCCCCCGCGATGTTGAAGGTGCCGCTGTTCAGCGTCCCCCGCTCGGGCTCCCGCGAGGCCCGCAGCAGGACCTCGGTGACGTCGTCCTCGTGGACGAACTGCAGCCGGGGGTCGTAGCCGATCACGGTCGGCAGCACCGGCAGGCGGAAGTAGGAGGCGAGCGGGGTGTCCACGCCCGGTCCGAGGATGTTGGCGAACCGCAGCACGCAGACCGCCACGTCCGGCCGCCGCCGCGCGAAGCCCCGCACGTAGCCCTCGACCTCGACGGCGTCCTTGGCGAAGCCGCCGCTGGGCAGCGCCTTCGGCGTCGTGGCCTCTCCGAACACCGCGGGGTCGCGGGAGGCGGAACCGTAGACCGTGGTGCTGGACTTCACGACCAGCCGCCGCAGCGTCGGCGACTTCTGGCAGGCGCCCAGCAGCTGCATGGTGCCGATGACGTTGGTCTCCTTCACGGAGGACCGTCCACCGCCGGCCAACGCCGTCCCGGTGACGTCGAGATGGACCACGGTGTCGACGGCGTGCTCGGCCAGCACCCGGCCGATCGCCGGCTGCCGGATGTCCGCGCGCACGAACAGCGCCTCACCCAGGTCGTGCTCCGGCGTCACGGCGTCCACCGCCACCACCCGCGCCACGCCCGCATCCTGGAGCACCCGGCGCACGAAGTGGCTCCCCAGCCGCCGGGCCGCCCCGGTCACCAGCACGATCCTGCCCAAGACCAGCGCCCTCCCGTCGTCCGCGCGGGCTCCCTCCCGGCGGTATGCGACAACTTAGCCGCTCCGTGTTGCGCAGGTATGGCCGTCACGCTGCCGCCGCTCTCCGCCCACGCCTCCCACACGTGTGCCCCGCCCGGCCGACGGCACCACCGCGGGCGCCACGGAGATGGCGCGGGGGCGACACGGGAGCGACACGCGCCCGACGGGCCGGGAGGAGCCGTGGGAGGCAGCGGGACGCCGCGGGAACGGCCGCGGCCCCCCACCGAACCGGTGGGGGGCCGCAGACGCACGCTTCGCGCGGCGTGTGCCGCGTCGCGTTACTTCTTGTTGCGACGCTGGACGCGCGTGCGCTTGAGCAGCTTGCGGTGCTTCTTCTTGGCCATCCGCTTGCGCCGCTTCTTGATAACAGAGCCCACGACTTACCCTCGCTCACTTCTCATCACTCGGCGTTGGGCGCCATGGGCCCATACGACCTTCGAGGGGAAAGCCTACCTTCCCCCGGCCATGAGGTCGTAATCGAGGGGGCTGCGCGACGGCCGGGGCGAACCCCGGGACCGCCGCGAGGGACCGCCTCAGGCCGTCTCCACCCCCACGTAGCTCTCGCGAAGGTACTCGTGAACCGCTTGCTCCGGGACGCGGAACGACCGTCCGACCCGGATGGCGGGCAGATGACCGCTGTGCACCAACCGGTACACGGTCATCTTGGACACGCGCATCACCGAGGCGACCTCCGCCACGGTAAGGAACTGAACCTCGTTCAGAGGCCTTTCGCTGCCAGCTGCCATGACACACCTGAACCCTTCGCACTCGACGGCCACCGGCTTCCCCTTCCGGTGACTCTTCGTCGCTGCGTGCTCACTCCCCAAGGTAGGGGCGGATGATGCGAGTGGGGAAGAGGAGCAGCCATCACCGGCCTACCGTGACAGACACCCGCGATTGAGCACGCAACGGATAAGCGGGGGACGCCACCCGGGCCCCACACCCACCCCAGCCGGAACGCCGGCGGAGATCCGCGCCCCCGCACCGCCGGCGGTCCTCACCGCCCCGTTCGCCCCGGCCCGCTCGCCCCAGCGCACCCGCACTGACCTGCCCGGCGACCCCGGAAGCCTCGCCTCCCCGCCGGCCCGGCACCCGCCCCGCGGAACGCCGGCCCCCGCACCCGCCGCGGGCCACGGCACGCGGTGGTGCGCCCCCGCCGGCGGAATCCCGTCACCACCGGCGGGAGGACGGGCGAGGGACTGCCGAGGTTGCTGATGCGTAGTCGGAACCGGGTCGTTTTGTCGACACTGCGGCCCTGCATCGGACGCAGCGCACCACCTCGGAACGTCGAGTGGCCGCCTGCCGGCCGGTCCGAGCGCGACTCGCACCGGGCGCGCGCCCCACTCCGGGGAAGCGAGGGCTCCCCGGTGGCCGACCCGGTGGCCGGGGCCTGCGGCGGGGATTCCGCTTGGCCAGGGGACGAGGCGGACCGTCCAGTCGACACGATCGTCCCCGATCACATACTGCCCGCCCGCTCACCAACAATCGACCAGAACCCACTAAATCCCGACCACACCCGACCCGGTACCTGTCGTCCCCCGGGGCAGCCGGGCCGGCCGGAGGGCGGGAGAAGGCGCTGGAGGACCCGTCACCGCACGGCACGACCGGCCGCCCAGGGCGGGCAGCGGCGGTAGCGTGCCCCATCGGGACAGAGGCCGCCTGGAGCCCGTCGGAGCGGGGGCCGCGTGAACGGGGGCCGCGTGAACGGCATCCGCGGCACCGCGTGAGCGACACCCCCGGACGCGAGCGGGTCACCCGCGCGGTCCCGGTCGCCTCCGGCCCACCGCGGGGTCACCGCACAGCATCACGGCATCAGCCCCCGCAGGGGAAACACCGCCTTCCGCGTGGCGAGGATCGCCTGGTCCAACCGGTCCGCCGGGTCGTACCCGTCCGCCCACTCCCGGAACGTCACCGGCCACCGCCCGTCCGTCATCCGCCGCGGCCCCGCCTGACGGGTCAGGGCGTACACCTCCTGCCGCCACCCCTCCGGTACCAGCGTCTCGGGCGGCACCGGCCGCCCCGCCGCCACGGCGACCAGGTGTGCCCACGACCGCGGCACCACGTCGACCACCTCGTAACCCCCGCCGCCGAGCGCGATCCACCGGCCTTCCGCATGCGCGTGCGCCAGCCCGTGACAGGCCGCCTGCACCGCGTGCTGCGCGTCCAGCGAGACCGCCAGATGCGCCAGCGGGTCCTCGAAGTGCGTGTCGGCCCCGTGCTGGGTGACCAGCACCTGCGGCCGGAACTCCTCCAGCAGCTCCGGCACCACCGAGTGGAACGCCCGCAGCCACCCCGCGTCGCCGGTCCCCGCCGGCAGCGCCACGTTCACCGCTGTGCCTTCCGCACCGGGCCCGCCCGTCTCCGTGGGCCACCCGGTCTGCGGGAACAGGGTGCGCGGGTGCTCGTGCAGAGAGATCGTCAGAACCCGGGGGTCGTCCCAGAACACCGTCTGCACTCCGTCCCCGTGGTGCACGTCCACGTCCACGTAGGCGACCCGCTCCGCGCCCAGCTCCAGGAGCCGGGCGATCGCGAGCGCCGCGTCGTTGTAGACGCAGAAGCCCGACGCCGCCCCCGGCATCGCGTGGTGCAGTCCGCCGGCGAAGTTCACCGCGTGCAGCGCGTCCCCCCGCCACACCGACTCCGCCGCGCCCACCGACAGCCCGGCGATCAACGCGGACACCTCGTGCATCCCGCGGAACGCCGGGTCGTCCTCCGTGCCCAGCCCGTACGCCGGATCCGCGGCGTCCGGGTCGGCCGAGGCCGCCCTCACCGCCTCGATGTAGTCCTGGCGGTGCACGAGCCGCAGTGTGGAGTCGCCCGCCGTCCTGCCGCCGCCCACGGTGACCGCACGGTCCAGCTCCAGCGCCGCGACCAGGCGCCGCGTCAGCTTCAGGCGGACCGGGTCCATCGGGTGTCCTCGCCCGAAGTCGTAACCCGTGACTGCCTCGTCCCACATCATCTGCGCGCGGCCGCTCATGGACGCCACGGTAGCCGCTCAGGCCAGCAGAGCCGCCAGCTCCCCCATCGTGGTGAACGACGCCTTGACGCCCGCCAGCTTGTCGGCCGGCGTCATCGCCGTGAACCCGTACACGTCCATCCCCGCGGCAAGACCGGCCTGGACCCCCAGCGGGCTGTCCTCCACCACCGCACACCGTTCCGGCGCGACCCCCATCGACCGCGCGGCGTGCAGGAACAGGTCGGGCGCCGGCTTTCCCCGGCCGACGTCCTGCGCGCTGAAGACGCGCGCGTCGTCGAACCACCGGTCCAGCCCGGTCTTCCGGTGACCCACCCGGATCCGCTCATGGCTGCCCGACGAGGCCACGCAGAAGGGCACCCCCGCCGCGGACAGTTGCCGCAGCACGTCCGCGACGCCCGGCACCGGCTTCAACTCCCGCTCGAACGCGGCGAAGACACGGGCGTGGAACTCGTCGTCGAAGCCTTCCGGCAGCCGCTGCCCGGTCCGCTCGAGGATCAGGTCGTGGATGCGGTGCATGGCGGAACCCATGTAGTCCCGGATGGAGTCCTCGTAGGAGGTCTCGTGCCCGAGTTCGGTGAGGTAGCCGGCGAGCAGCCGGTTGGAGATCGGCTCACTGTCGACGAGCACACCGTCGTTGTCGAAGAGGACCAGGTCGTAGCGCATGCTCAGACCCTAAACTCTCCGGAAATG
>NZ_BEVZ01000005.1 GCF_003112515.1 Streptomyces fragilis
CCAACTTGCCGGTTGTTGTTTCATAGTGTTTCGGTGGTCATAGCGTGAGGGAAACGCCCGGTTACATTCCGAACCCGGAAGCTAAGCCTCACAGCGCCGATGGTACTGCAGGGGGGACCCTGTGGGAGAGTAGGACGCCGCCGAACAATTATTGGGAAAGCCCCCGCACCTTGGTGCGGGGGCTTTCTGCATTCCCGGAGAAGTTGTACGCGGAGATACAAAGAAAGAGGGGGGTGCCCGAGCCGGGCACCCCCCTCTTTTGCGTTCCTAGAGCCGTCCTGCCGCCTTCAGCGCGAGGTAGGCGTCGGCGAGGGCCGGCGCGAGGTCCTCGGGGGCGGCGTCGACGACCGTGACACCGTGACGGCGGAGTTGTTCGGCGACGTGATGGCGTTCTTCGCGGGCCTGGGCGGCCGAGGCGGCGCCGTAGACGGCCTCCACGCTGCCGCGGCCCTCGGCCATCTCGGCGACGTGCGGGTCGGCCACGGAGGCGACCAGCAGCGTGTGCTGCTGCGTCAGGCGGCTCAGCAAGGGCAGGAGGCCCTCCTCCAGCGGTGCCCGGTCGAGAGCGGTCAGGAGGACGATCAGGGAGCGACGCGGTGCTGCGGCCACGGCCGTGGTGACGAGGCCTCGCGCGTCGGTCTCGACCAGTTCGGGCTCCAGGTTGGCCATGGCCGCGACCAGCGAGGCCAGCAGGTCGTCGGCGGTGTGCCCCTGGACGCGGGCCCGCACGCGGCGGTCGTAGGCGAGGAACCCGACCCGGTCGCCGGCCTTGGAGGCCAGGGCGGCCAGCAGCAGGGCGGCGTCCATGGAGGAGTCGAGCCGGGGAGCGTCGCCGACGCGCCCGGCCGAGGTGCGTCCGGTGTCGAGGACCAGGTGGACGTGACGGTCCCGTTCGGGACGCCAGGTGCGGACGGCCACGGACTGCTGGCGTGCGGTGGCCCGCCAGTCGATGGAACGCGTGTCGTCCCCGGGGACGTACTCGCGCAGGCTGTCGAACTCGGTGCCCTCGCCGCGGGTGAGGACGCTGGTGCGGCCGTCCAGTTCCCGCAGGCGGGCCAGCTTGGACGGCAGGTGCTTGCGGCTGTGGAACGGCGGCAGCACGCGCACCGACCACGGCACCCGGTGGCTGCCCTGACGGGCCCACAGACCCAGCGGGCCGTAGGAGCGGACGGTGACCCGGTCCGGGGTGCGGTCGCCGCGGCGGGTGGGGCGCAGCCGGGTGGTGAACCTGCGGCGCTCGCCCGGGGGTACGTCGAGGGCGTGCCGTGAGGGGTCCCCGCCCGGGGTGTCCGCTCCGCCCACACCCGCGGTGTGCGTGCCGGCCGGCCAACTGCTCGGCGGCCAGGCGTCCCTCAGCTGCCCCTTGAGGGGCCGGCGGGAGGGATTGGTGACGGTGAGGGTCACCTCGGCGGTGTCGCCGAGGCGGACGGAGGTGTCGCCGGAGCGGCTCAGGCGCAGACGCCGGACGGGGGCGGCCAGCGCGAAGTCGCAGGCGCAGGCCGCCGCCAGGGTGCCGTTCACGGCGAGGACGCCCGTCCAGCTGGGCTCCAGCAGGGCGACCGGGAGCGAGCCGATGGCCGCCAGGAGGGCGGCCCGTCCGGTGAGAGCCATCAGCGCGGCACCGGGACCTGGGCGAGGACGGCGGTGATGACGGAGTCCGCGGTGACGCCCTCCATCTCGGCCTCGGGGCGCAGCTTGACCCGGTGGCGCAGGGTGGGGAGGGCGAGGGCCTTCACGTCGTCGGGGATGACGTAGTCGCGGCCGGTGAGCCAGGCCCAGGCGCGGGCGGTGGACAGCAGGGCGGTGGCGCCACGTGGGGAGACACCCAGTGCCAGGGAGGGCGATTCGCGGGTGGCGCGGCAGATGTCGACGACGTACGCGGTGATGTCGGGGGAGACGGTGGTCTTCGCGACGGCGGTGCGGGCTGCCTCGATGTCGGCGGCGGAGGCCACCGGACGCAGACCCGCGGCGGAGAGGTCGCGGGGGTCGAAACCGGAGGCGTGGCGGGTGAGGACGCCGATCTCGTCGTCGCGGGAGGGCAGCGGCACGGTGAGCTTGAGCAGGAAGCGGTCCAGCTGGGCTTCCGGCAGCGGATAGGTGCCCTCGTACTCGACGGGGTTCTGGGTCGCGGCGACCAGGAACGGCTCGGGCAGCGGGCGGGGCGTTCCGTCGACGGTGACCTGGCGCTCCTCCATGGCCTCCAGGAGGGAGGACTGCGTCTTGGGAGGGGTGCGGTTGATTTCGTCGGCGAGCAGCAGGTTGGTGAAGACGGGGCCGGCCTGGAAGGAGAACTCGGCGTTGCGGGTGTCGTAGACCAGCGAGCCGGTGACGTCGGCGGGCATCAGGTCGGGGGTGAACTGGACGCGCTTGGTGTCCAGTCGCAGGGAGGCCGCGAGGGAGCGGACGAGGAGGGTCTTGGCGACGCCGGGGACGCCTTCCAGGAGGACGTGGCCGCGGCAGAGCAGGGCGACGACCAGGCCGGTGACGGCGGGGTCCTGGCCGACGACGGCCTTGCCGATCTCTGCCCGCAGGCTCTCCAGGGCGGCCCGCGGGTCGCCGGAGGGCGCGGTGGTGTAGGCGGTGGGCTGCCAGGAGCCGGGGGTGGTGTCGGCGGTCGGGTCCGTCATGGACGGCTCACCTCTCTTTCGAGGGCGTCGAGTCGGTCGGCGAGGGAGACGAGGGCCGCGTCGTCGCCGGGCGGCGGGCCGAAGAGGAGTTCCTGCAGGGCGGCGGCCCGCGCGGGGTCGCCGATGCGGGTGGCCACGGCGGGCAGCAGGGCGTCCGCGGAGTGGGCGCGTGCGGCGGGGACGCCGGTCAGCGGGGCCAGGCGCAGGCGGGTGGCGCCGCGCAGTGCCTCGGCGGCCCGGTCGCGGGCCCTGGCCGCGTGGTAGAGGCGGGCCCGGCCCTCGGTGGTCTCCGAGGCGCGCACGACCACGGGCAGCGGTTCGGTGACCAGCGGGCCGAAGCGCCGGCCGCGCCAGAAGGCGGCCACGGCTGCGGCGATCAGCAGCTGGAGGACGGCCCATTGCCAGGCGGCGGGCAGCAGGGAGGACACCTCGGCCATGCCGTCCTGGTCCTCGCCGGCCGGGCCCGCCTCGGCGACGTCGGCGAGGGAGGGGATGTACCAGACGAGGTCGGGCCGGGAGCCGAGGAGGCCGAGGGCCAGGGAGGCGTTGCCGTGCTCGGCGAGGCGTTCGTTGGTCAGGAAGGCCGGGGAACCGACGACCACCGTGTCGCCGCCGGTCTCCGTCGCGGTGTCGGACGGGAGGCGGACGAGGGTGGGCAGGCCGTCGCTGAGGTAGCAGGAGTCGGCGTCCCGCGCGGTGACGCGGTAGCGGATGCCGGTCGTCCCGGCGTCGCCGGCGCGTTCGGCGGCGGGCAGGGCGCAGGCGGGTTCGGCGGTGTCCTCGAAGGCCGGGGTGGTGTCGGAGGCGACGCCGGGGGCCAGCGCCCCGGTGGAGACGTCGGGGGCCAGGAGCACCAGGTTGCTTCCGGTCTCGCTGACGGCGTCCCGCAGGGACCTGGTCTGGTCCTTCGTGAGCAGGTCGGGGACGGCGACCAGCAGGGTGGTGTCCGGTCCCAGGGCGGAGGTGGCGGCGTCGAGGGTGGTGACGGTGCGGGTGTCGACACCGTGGTCGCCCAGCACCTCGGCGACGGCCTTCGCCCCGTAGGCGCTGGGGGAGCGGGGGTCGAGCGGGCCGTTGTTCGCCGAGCGGGCCGCGGCCATGACGATGCCGGCGACGACGAGGACGGCCAGGACGAGCAGGATGCCTCGGCCACGGGTCCACAGCTGGCGCGTGGTGGGCGAGGTGGAGGTGCCGCCCGCGGGAAGGTGCGCGGTGGTGGTCATCCGGCGGCTCCCGGGCTGGTCCAGCCGCCGCGGGAGGCGGTCGTGGCGTCGGCGAGCAAGGGGGTTGCCCTGCGCAGGTCGGCGTCGAGGGCGGCGGTGCGGCGGTAGGTGTTCTCGGAGGCGGTGCGCCCGCCGTAGGTGACGTCGTCGAAGTCGCGGGCGGCGGTGCGGAGCCGGTCCGCGTGGCCGGGGAGGACCCGGCCGGCCTCGGCGGCGGCCTCGTCGGCGGTGCGGCCGGGCCGGACGTCGAGCAGGGTGCGTTCCTCCAGGGAGCGGACCAGGGCGCGGGTGTGTTCCTGGACGGCGCGTGTCCAGTCGCCGCGGGCGGCCGCCTCCTCGGCGGCCGTGCGGTGTGCGGAGGCGCTGCGCGGGCCGTCGGCGAACAGTGTGTCCTGCGCGGTGGCCGCCGGCCGGCGGCCGGGCAGGCCGAGGCGCACGACGAGCAGGACCAGCAGCAGGACGACCGCCCCGAGGAGCAGCCAGAGGCCGGTGTGGCCTCCGGGCGCCAGGGAGGCGGCCCGGTCGAAGAGGTCGGAGACGGCTTCGCCGAGCCATCGCAGGGCCCGCTCGAACAGCCCGGGGTCGTCCTGGTGGTAGACGCCCTTGGACAGTTCGCGCTCGGCCTCCTCCCGCGCGGGGTCGCGCGGGAGGGTGACCGGAGGGCCGTCGTCGGACGTGGTGTGTGCGGTGGCCGCGAGAACCGCGGCCGTTCCCCCCGCCCAGCTCACCGCATCAGCTCCCCGTGCCGGGGGCGAGGCCGGTGACGCGGGCGAGCTCCAGGTCGAGCGCCTCGCGGCGGATGCGGCGGTCGATGTAGAGGAGCACGGTGACGCCGGCGGCGAAGGGCAGGGTGATCGTCTGGGCGATCACGCCGCCGATGCTGTTGAGGATGTAGTAGACCGCCCCGAACGAGTCGAGTCCGCCGCTGAAGTACGTGTCCGGCGAGAAGCCGTCGAGGATCATGCCCAGCACTTCGAACGGCACCTGGACCATGAAGGCGAGCATCCCGGCGATGATCGAGGCGAGCAGCTGGATGCCGAAGATGCGCCACCAGGAGCCCTTGACGAGCTTGGCGGAGCGGCTCATCGACCGGAACACGGGCTGCTTCTCGAGGATCAGCGCCGGCGAGGCGAGGGACCACTTGAAGTTGAGCCACGTCAGCAGCGGGAGGCAGGCGAGGGAGCCGAGCACCAGCAGCAGGATGCCGGCGGGTCGGGCGTCGGCGGCCAGCAGGAGGATGCCGGGCAGCAGGCAGCCCAGGACCACGGCGATGAGGATCACCGGGATCAGGAGGGTGAGCCCGACGAGGCGGAAGAACTGGGGCTTGGAGGTCCGCCACGCCTGGCCGACCGTCGCGGGCCGGCCGAGGACCGCCTGGCTGATCACCGGGGTGAGCAGGGCGGCGGCCGCCGTGGTGCCGAGGAGCATGACGACCATGGCGACCAGGTAGACGGCGCCCGTCGCGGCCATCAGGCCGGCGAAGTCCGAGCTGTCGACGGAGGTCGGGTCGGAGCTGAAGGTGTTCAGCTCGTCGAGCACGCTGAGGGTGCTGAGGAGCGACAGGCCCTGGGTGATCAGGGCGACGACGAAGGAGATGCCGAGGACGGGGCGCCAGTAGGTGCGCATGGTGGCGACCGCGCCGTCGAGGATCTCGCCGAGGCCGAGCGGTCGGAGCGGGACCACGCCGGGCTTGGGGGCGGGCGGGGGTCCCCACGCGGGCCCGGGCGGGCCGTGAGGGGCACCGCCGTAGGGAGCGCCGCCGGGCGGGGCGCCGCCGTAGGGTCCGCCGCCGTAGGGGGCTCCGTGCTGGGGCGCGCCCGGGTGGGCTCCGCCCTGCGGGGGAGCGTCCTGGTACGGGCCGCCCTGGTGCGGCACGCCGGGGCCCGGCTGCGGGGCGGCGGGCGGGGGCTGCTCCTTGGACCACTGGGGCCCCTGCTCGCCGCTGGGGCCGCCGGCCGGAGAGGATCCGGGCGAGGTCCAGCCCGGCGAGTCGTTCATGGTCGCTCCTTCAGGGTGCTGCCGCGATCGCGGCGCAGGTCAGGTCATCGTGCCATGTGCACGCCCGGGGGTGGACGGGGTGTGGACGATCGGGACGGGACCGGGACAGGACGGTGCGCGCGGCTGTGATCGCCTCACTGGCGCGGCCGTTTCGGGGAAGACTGACGGCATGGCTGATCACGGCGTGCGACCTGGCGGCAGCGGACGGACCGACGGCATACCCATGATCCCGGCGCTTCGCTGGGAGGAGCCCCCGGAGGGGCCGGTGGTGGTGCTCCTGGACCAGACACGGCTGCCGGCCGAGGAGTCGGAACTGACCTGTACGGACGCCGCCGCGCTCGTCGGGGCGATCCGTTCGCTGGCGGTGCGCGGGGCTCCGCTGCTGGGGATTGCGGGTGCCTACGGGGTGGCGCTGGCGGCGGCCCGCGGCTTCGACGTGGAGCAGGCGGCAGGTGCGCTGGCGGGCGCGCGGCCCACCGCGGCGAACCTGGAGGCCGGCGTGAGGCGGGCGAAGGCCGCGTACGACGCGGCGCTGGCCGCGGGCGGCGGCCCGGACGGCGCGGCGAAGGCGGCCCTGGAGGCGGCGCGCGCGCTGCACCGGGAGGACGCGCGGGCCTCCGAGCGGATGGCGGAGCTCGGGCTGACGCTGCTGGACGAACTGCGGCCGGGCGGCGGGCACCGCATCCTGACGCACTGCAACACGGGTGAGCTGGTGTCGGGCGGTGAGGGCACGGCCTTCGCCGTGGCGCTGGCCGCGCACCGGGTGGGGCGGCTGCGCCGGCTGTGGGTGGACGAGACGCGGCCGCTGCTGCAGGGCGCGCGGCTGACGGCGTGGGAGGCGGCGCGGCAGCGGATGGCGTACACGCTGCTCGCGGACAACGCGGCGGGCTCGCTGTTCGCGGCCGGGGAGGTGGACGCCGTGGTGGTGGGGGCGGACCGGATCGCGGCGGACGGCTCGGTCGCCAACAAGGTGGGGACGTATCCGCTGGCGGTGCTGGCGCGGTACCACCACGTGCCGTTCGTGGTGGTGGCGCCGTGGACCACGGTGGACGTGCACACGCCGGACGGGGCGTCGGTCGAGGTGGAGCAGCGTGCCGGGCGGGAGGTCACCGAAGTGGCGGGCGTGGTGGTCGCGCCGCTGGGGACGCAGGCCTACAACCCGGCGTTCGACGTGACGCCGCCGGAGCTGGTGACGGCGATCGTGACGGAGCGGGGCGTGCTGTCGCCGGTGACGGCGGAGGGGATTGCCGCGTTGCAGGGCGGCGCGTAAGGTCCGGCGGCGCGCAGCGCGTACGGTTCGTCGTACGAACGGCTTGTCCCGGACACCGACAGCGGTGACGGACACACGTGACCTCGCTCACCAAGCGTCCCGGTCACCGTTATCGGAATGGGATGATGTGGTTTATGAAGGGACGAGTCCTTGTCGTCGATGACGACACCGCACTGGCCGAGATGCTCGGGATCGTGCTGCGTGGAGAAGGCTTCGAGCTGGCCTTCGTGGCCGACGGCGACAAGGCGCTGGCCGCTTTCCGGGAGGCGAAGCCCGATCTGGTGCTGCTGGACCTGATGCTGCCCGGTCGGGACGGCATCGAGGTCTGCCGGCAGATCCGGGCGGAGTCCGGCGTGCCGATCGTGATGCTGACCGCGAAGAGCGACACCGTCGACGTGGTGGTGGGCCTGGAGTCCGGCGCCGACGACTACGTGGTGAAGCCGTTCAAGCCGAAGGAGCTGGTCGCCCGCATCCGGGCGCGGCTGCGGAGGTCGGAGGAGCCCGCTCCCGAGCAGCTGACCATCGGCGACCTGGTGATCGACGTGGCCGGGCACTCGGTGAAGCGGGACGGCCGGGCCATCGCGCTGACGCCGCTGGAGTTCGACCTGCTGGTCGCGCTCGCCCGCAAGCCGTGGCAGGTGTTCACCCGCGAGGTGCTCCTGGAGCAGGTGTGGGGCTACCGCCACGCCGCCGACACCCGCCTGGTCAACGTCCATGTGCAGCGTCTGCGCTCGAAGGTCGAGAAGGACCCGGAGCGCCCGGAGATCGTGGTGACCGTGCGTGGCGTCGGATACAAGGCGGGGCCGAGCTGACATGCCCGGGGCTCTGCTCGCGGGCGGGCTGCTGCAGGGCGGCGTCCAGGGCAGTCCCGTCCTGAGGCTGCTGCTGCGCTGGGTCCGCCGGCCGCTGCTGCCCGTCATACGTCTGTGGCGGCGCAACATCCAGCTCAAGGTGATCGTCACCACGCTGCTGATGTCCCTCGGCGTGGTGCTGCTGCTCGGTTTCGTGGTGATCGGGCAGGTCCGCAACGGCCTGCTGGACGCCAAGGTGAGCGCGGCGCAGAGTCAGGCCGCCGGCGGGTTCGCCGCGGCCAAGACGCGTGCCGACGAGGAGGCCGGCAAGGCGTCCGGAACCGGGGCGGCCGAGATGCCGGGTGAGGGCGAGGTGGCCGGATCGGGCCCGATCCCGTGGACCACCGACCTGCTCGAGTCCTTGTCCAGCGGCGGCCAGGGCGCGTACGACGTGGTGATCCTGCCGGTCGCCGACACGTTCGGCAGTCCCCGTTCCTCGGGCACCGTCGAGCCCGAGGCGTCCATACCCGAGGCCCTGAGCCAGCGCCTCGAGGACAGCTCGGCGGCCGCGCAGAGCTACACGCGGGTCGTCTACAAGGAGGCCAGGCCCTCCCAGCCGGCGCTGGTCATCGGCAAGCAGATCATCGACCCGGAGGGTGAGCCGTACCAGCTGTACTTCCTCTTCCCGCTCACCCAGGAGGAGAAGTCGCTGAGCCTGGTCAAGGGCACGCTGGCGACCGCCGGGGTGTTCCTGGTGGGTTTGCTCGGCGCCATCGCCTGGCTGGTGGTGCGCCAGGTGGTCACGCCGGTGCGGATGGCGGCCGGCGTCGCCGAGCGGCTGTCGGCCGGCCGGCTCCAGGAACGGATGAAGGTCACCGGCGAGGACGACATCGCCCGGCTCGGCGAGGCCTTCAACAAGATGGCGCAGAACCTGCAGCTGAAGATCCAGCAGCTCGAGGACCTGTCGCGGATGCAGCGCCGGTTCGTCTCCGACGTCTCGCACGAGCTGCGCACCCCGCTGACCACCGTGCGGATGGCGGCCGACGTCATCCATGAGGCCCGGGGGGACTTCGACCCGGTGACCGCGCGCTCCGCGGAGCTCCTGACGGACCAGCTGGACCGGTTCGAGTCGCTGCTCGCCGACCTGCTGGAGATCAGCCGGTTCGACGCGGGCGCGGCGGCCCTGGAGGCCGAGCCGACCGACCTGCGGGACGTGGTGCGGCGGGTGGTGGGCGGCGCCGAGCCGCTCGCCGAGCGCAAGGGCACCCGGATACGCGTGGTGGGCGACCGGCAGCCGGTCATCGCCGAGGTCGACGCCCGGCGTGTGGAGCGGGTGCTGCGCAACCTGGTCGTCAACGCGGTCGAGCACGGCGAGGGCAAGGACGTGGTCGTGCGGCTCGCCTCGGCGGGCGGCGCCGTTGCCGTCGCGGTCCGCGACTACGGCGTGGGTCTCAAGCCGGGCGAGGCGACCCGGGTGTTCAGCCGCTTCTGGCGGGCCGACCCGGCGCGGGCCCGCACCACCGGTGGCACCGGTCTGGGGCTGTCGATAGCCCTGGAGGACGCGCGGCTGCACGGTGGCTGGCTGCAGGCGTGGGGCGAGCCGGGCGGCGGCTCGCAGTTCCGTCTGACCCTGCCGCGTACCGCGGACGAGCCGCTGCGTGGTTCCCCGATACCGCTGGAGCCGCGTGACTCGCGGCAGTCCCGCCGTGCCCGTGAGGCGGCGCGGGCGCAGCAGCCGGTGGCCGTGGACGGGGTGACCTCGTCGTCGGCGCACGGCGGGGGCCGGGCCGCGGTGCCGGTGCAGCCCGTCGGTGACCGGCTGCCGCCGCGGGGGACGCCCGTGGCCCGGCGGCCCGGTCCGGCGGCGGACCCGGCGGCGTTGCCGGGCGACAGCGCGCGGGTGGTGTCCCGCCCGTCGGTGCCGGTGCAGCCCACCGCGGGCCGGTCGTCGTCCGCCGAAGGCAGGTCGTCGGTCACCGAGGGCCGGTCCTCGTCCGCCGTGACTGAGGACGGGGTGGACGGCCGGGCGGACCACAGGCAGGCGAAGGACCGGCAGGCCAAGGACACGCGGGGGAACGGCGGGCAGGGGAACGACGGCCCGTCGGCGGGCGCCAACGTGGCGCGCGGCACCGCGGCGGACGCCGTGGACGTCGCGGAAGCCGCAGAGGGCGCCGGGCACCGCTCCGCCGACCGCGGGGCGGACACGGCGGGCCCGGACCGGTGGGGATCACGGCCGGGAGCACCGGCGGAGCAGGAAGAGGCGACTCGTGGGGGCTGACACCTCTGGCACGGCCGAACGGGCCGAACGGGCCGGCAGGGTCGACGGAGGGGCCGGTGCGGCCCGCCGTCGGGGACCGGGGCGTGCGGCGGTCGCAGCGGCGTGCGGCGTCGTGCTGCTCGCCGGATGCGCCTCGATGCCCGACGGCGGTGACCTGCGGGACGTGCAGCTGAGCCAGCGGCAGGACGCGCAGGTGCGGGTCTTCGCCGTGCCGCCGCGTGAGGACGCCAGGCCCGACCAGATCGTGCGCGGATTCCTCGAGGCGCTCACCAGCGACGACCTCGGGTACGAGACCGCGCGCAAGTACCTGACCACCCGCTCCGCCCGCACCTGGCGTCCGGAGCTGTCGACGACCGTCCTCGCGAACGGTCCCGTGCCCGAGCCCAGCCGCTCCGACCGGTGGGAGAAGAACGCCGACGAGCTGACCTACACGCTCTCCGGCAGCCGGGTGGCCGCGGTGGACGCCCAGCAGGCCTACGCGCCGGCCGACGGCGAGTACCACGAGGTCGTCACCCTCCGCCGGGACGCCAGGTCCGGGCAGTGGCGCATCGACCGGCTGCCCCAGGGCATCGTGATGGGCCAGTCCGACTTCCACCGCAACTACTCCTCCGTCAGCCGCTACTACTTCCCCGCGTCGACCGCCGACGGGGGCGGCCGTCAGCACGCCGTCGCCGATCCGGTGCAGGTGCGCAAGGTGGACCCGCTGACCGGCATCGTGCGCGCGCTGCTCGCCGGACCCACCGGCTGGCTCTCGCCCGCGGTGCGCACCCGCTTCCCGTCCGGGACGGCGCTGAGTGACGGCGTCACCTCGCTCACCCCCGACGACGAGGGGAAGCTGACCGTCCCGCTGAACGCCGCCGCCCGGGCCGCGGACCACAACGCCTGCGAGATGATGGCCGCCCAGACGCTCCTCACCCTGCAGGGCTACTCGCCGACCGGGGTGAAGTCGGTCGAGCTGAAGTCCGGCGAGCGGCGTCTGTGCGGGATCGACGAGAAGCGGACCGAGCTCTACGCGCCGCGGGGTTCCGGCAACCCGCCGGAGTACCTGTACTTCGTGGACGGCGAGCACCGCCTGGTGCGGATCGACGCCGAGTACCAGGACGTGCCGGAGCCCGACGACGCGACCTCCGCGCAGTCCGAGGATGCGGAGGACCAGGACGCGAGCCAGGACACCGGCCAGGGCGCCGCGGGCCAGGACGCCGACCCGTCCGCCTCGCCGGGCGACACCGCGGCCGAGGACGCCGCGCGTGCCGAGGCAGCCGGGGTGGAGCCGGTGCCCGGCGTCTTCGGCACCGGCACGGTCCCGCTGCGGTCGGTGGCGGTGTCCCGGGACGAGCACACCGTGGCGGGTGTCCACCTGGACGGGAGCCGGCTGTACGTCGGACCCCTGGCCGCGGACGGCGAGAACCCCGGGGAGCCGGTGCTGAAGAGCACGGGCAGCTCGGAGAGCGACCGGCTGACCGCTCCCAGCTGGGACGCCCGCGGGGACCTGTGGATCGCCGACCGGGAGCCCGGCGACCCGCGGCTGTTGATGCTGCCCGGCGGTACCGGGAAGCCCGTGGAGGTCTCGGTCCCGGAGCTGGAGGGCCGGGTGGAGGCCGTGCGGGTGGCCGCCGACGGCGTGCGGATCGCGCTGGTCGTCGCCAAGGAGGAGAAGCGGTCGCTGTGGATCGGCCGTATCGACCGGCGGCACGGCAAGGACGGCACGAAGAACCGGCTGCTGGTGTCGGTGGTGGACCCGCGGGCCGTCGCGCCGCGCTTCGAGGACGTCGCCGCCATGTCCTGGGCGGGCCCCGACCGGCTGGTCGTCGCCGGGCGGGAGCAGGGCGGCGTCCAGCAGATGCGGTACGTCCGCGTCGACGGGTCGGCCGTCACCGGCGTGGCGCCGGCCGCGCTGTCGGGCGTGCGGGAGATCGCCGCGTCGGAGGACGAGGAATCGCCGCTGACGGCGTTCTCCGGGACCGACGGGCTGGTCCGGCTGCCGTCGGGGGCGCAGTGGAAACAGATCGTCAGGAAGGCCATGAGTCCGGTATATCCCGGCTGAGAGGCGGGCCTGGAGTTTTCCACAGGGGCGAGGGATGCGGGTGACGTTCGTCCGCGCCCCTCGCGGGTTTTCCACAGGCGTGCACGCCGATCCGTTCGCTGGCGCACAGTGGCCCCATGGACGACATGAGAAACGTGCGGGGACCGGCGGGCCTGACGGGCCCGGGGGACTGGTGGCGGGCGCTGGCCGAACTGGTGCTGCCCGGGGAGTGCGCGGGCTGCGGGGCGCCGCGGTCGACGCTGTGCGAGAGATGCCGGCGGGCGCTGGCGCGGGGCTCGCCCAGGCCGGTGCGCCCCCGGGGCGCGCCCGGCGGGCTGCCGCCGGTGTGGGCGGCCGTGCCGTACGCCGACGCGGTGCGGTCCGTCCTGCTGGCCCACAAGGAGCGCGGTGCGCTGCCGCTCGCCGCGCCGCTGGGCGAGGCGCTGGCCGTGGCGGTCCGTGCCGCCCTGCGCGAGGGGCGGGTCCCGCCCGACGGGCCGGACCCGCCCGACGGGCAGGCTGCGGGTGACGGGCCGGTGGTGCTGGTGCCCGTGCCGTCGGCGCGGCGGGCGGTGCGGGTGCGCGGGCACGACCCGGCGCGGCGGATCGCGCTCGCGGCGGCGGGGGTGCTGCGAAGGTCGGGGACGCCGGCGCGGACCGCGGCGGTGCTCCGTCAGCGGCGGGCCGTGGCCGACCAGGCGGGCCTGGACGCGGCCGGGCGGCTGGCCAACCTGGACGGTGCCCTGGAGCTCCGGCCCGGCGGCGAGGCGCTGCTTGCGGCGGCCGGGCGGCTGCTGGTGGTGGACGACGTGACGACCACCGGGGCCTCTGTCGCCGAGGCGGCGCGTGTTCTGCGGAGCACCGCGGAAAGGAAGGGAACGTGCGTTCCCTTTGCAGCGGCGGTCGTTGCGGCGTCACCACTTTTCTTCGACTGAAACCGGAACTGATGGAAATTCTCCGAATGCCTCCCCTTGGTTGAATCGCTCAACTGCACGGGCGGTGACCAGGGGATACGGCAGGGTTAATTTGCTTGAACGGAGGTATGTGGCGGTAACGGGTGACGACATCCGGCCGAGCGAGATATGTTCGGTAGTGAGGGAAAAGGCGCAGGCCATGCCCCTCCTGTCGCAATGCCGAGCCGCGGGGCCACTGCCCCGTCCCGGCCTCCCCGGGACGGATGACGCGCCCGTGGGGGAGGAGGAGGTGGAGTCACCGAGTCCGAGGTTCCGGAGAGAGTCCGGAACCTGGTGCTAATGGGAGATGATCCGCCGGTGAGGCGGGCGATCCGGGAACGGAGTTCTGCGTGGACATCGTCGTCAAGGGCCGCAAGACCGAGGTGCCCGAGCGGTTCCGTAAGCACGTGGCCGAGAAGCTGAACCTGGAGAAGATCCAGAAGCTCGACGGCAAGGTGATGAGCCTCGACGTCGAGGTGTCCAAGGAGCCCAACCCGCGGCAGGCCGACCGCAGTGACCGGGTCGAGATCACGCTCCGCTCCCGCGGTCCGGTGATCCGGGCGGAGGCCTCCGCCGCCGACCCGTACGCGGCGCTCGACCTGGCGGCGGAGAAGCTGGGCGCCCGGCTGCGCAAGCAGCACGACAAGCGCTACAACCGGCGCGGCGCCGGCCGCGTCCCCGCGGCCGAGGTGGCCGCCCACGTGCCCGACGCGGCGACCCTCGACGCCACGGGTGCGGTGGTGCCCTCCGTCGAAGAGCCCGAGCCCGTGCCCACCAAGCGCATCGGCTCCCTCGAGATCCAGGGCGACGGGCCGCTGGTGGTGCGCGAGAAGAACCACGTGGCCGCTCCGATGAGCCTCGACCAGGCGCTCTACGAGATGGAGCTGGTCGGCCACGACTTCTACCTCTTCGTCGACTCCGAGACCAAGGAGCCCAGCGTCGTCTACCGGCGGCACGCCTACGACTACGGCGTGATCCACCTCCGCACCGATCCGATGGTGGCGGGCGGCGAGCCCTCCCCCGACGCAGGCGGGACGCTCGGCGGCTGAAGCCGCCCGGTGATGCCCGAGGTGCCCCTGGAGGGCGCGCGCGACGCGCCCCTCAGGGGCACCTGTGTGCGCCCCCGCGCCACGTGCGCGGTGACGTCATCGACCCGCCGCCGGTCCGGGCATGGAATCATGGCGGCACGGCCCAACGGGCTGTTCACCGCCGCATGTTGACCGGGCGGCGGCTTGGACAGGCCTCAGCTCCATGGGGGAGGAACGATGGCGGACACCTTCGGACCGATGCGGAACGGGGGCGCCGGCGACAGCATGCCCGGCACCGAACCGGCCGCGGACGGAGGGCGCGAGGAGCCCATCCGGGTCCTGGTGGTGGACGATCACGCGCTCTTCCGGCGTGGCCTGGAGATCGTGCTGGCGGCGGAGGAGGACATCCAGGTCGTCGGTGAGGCCGGAGACGGAGCGGAGGCCGTCGACAAGGCGGCCGACCTGCTGCCCGACATCATCCTGATGGACGTCCGGATGCCGCGCCGCGGCGGAATCGAGGCCTGCACCTCCATCAAGGAGGTCGCCCCGAGCGCCAAGATCATCATGCTGACGATAAGCGACGAGGAGGCCGACCTCTACGACGCGATCAAGGCCGGCGCCACGGGCTACCTGCTCAAGGAGATCTCCACCGACGAGGTGGCCACCGCCATCCGCGCGGTCGCCGACGGCCAGTCGCAGATCAGCCCCTCGATGGCGTCGAAGCTGCTCACCGAGTTCAAGTCGATGATCCAGCGCACCGACGAGCGGCGGCTGGTCCCGGCGCCCCGGCTCACCGACCGGGAACTCGAGGTGCTCAAGCTGGTCGCCACCGGGATGAACAACCGGGACATCGCCAAGGAGCTGTTCATCTCCGAGAACACCGTGAAGAACCACGTGCGCAACATCCTGGAGAAGCTGCAGCTGCACTCCCGGATGGAGGCCGTGGTCTACGCGATGCGGGAGAAGATCCTCGAGATCCGCTGACGGCGGGGCCCGCCCAGCCGGGCCCGCCGCGCGGCCCTTCCGTCCCGCCGAGGCCGGCGTCCCGCCAAGGCCGGCGTCCCGTCGCGCCCCGCGGGCCCGCCGCCGTGGGTTCGCCGGCCGCTGGTCAGGCCGTGAGCGCCGCGAGCTCGGCGACCAGGGCCTCGCGCAGCTCCGGCGGGTCCATCCGCTCCACCCGCACGTCGGTGCAGTCCACCCAGCTCGCCGCCTCGAGCAGGGCGCGGGCGACGTCCCGCACCGCTCGGGGACCCTCCAGGGAGACCTGCCGGGCCACCAGGGTGCGGCCGGAGCGCGCCGGGTCGACCCTGCCGACCAGGCGCCCGCCCGCCAGCACCGGCATGGCGAAGTAGCCGTACACCCGGCGGGCCTTGGGGGTGTACGCCTCCAGCCGGTGGGTGAAGCCGAAGATCCGCTCGGTGCGGGCGCGTTCCCAGATCAGGGAGTCGAAGGGCGAGAGCAGCGTGGTGCGGTGGCGGCCGCGCGGCGGCGTCTCCAGGGCCTGCGGGTCCGCCCACGCCGGGCGGCCCCAGCCCTCGACGGTGACCGGGACCAGACCCGAGTCGCCGACCACCGCGTCGAACTGGTCGGCGCGCAGCCGGTGGTAGTCCGCGATGTCCGAGCGGGTGCCGACGCCCAGCGCCCGCCCTGCCTGCGCCACCAGGCGGCGCACGCACTCGGTGTCGTCCAGCTCGTCGTGCAGCAGCGCCTCGGGCACGGCGCGTTCGGCGAGGTCGTAGACGCGCTTCCAGCCGCGGCGCTCGACGCAGACCACCTCGCCGTACATCAGGGCGCGTTCCACGGCCACCTTGGAGGCGGACCAGTCCCACCACTCGCTGGTGCGCTTGGCGCCGCCGAGCTCCGTGGCGGTCAGCGGGCCCTCCGACCGCAGCTGCTCGATCACCTGGGCGTAGGCGCCCTCGGGGAGTTCGTGGCCCCACATGGGGCGGGCCCGGTAGGCGCGGCGGCGGAACGCGAAGTGCGGCCACTCCTCGACGGGCAGCACGCAGGCGGCGTGCGACCAGTACTCGAAGGAGTGCGGGCGGCCGTCGCCGTCGCGGCCCCAGTACGCCGACTCCACGGTCCCGCGGCCCACCGCGCCGAGGCGTGCGTAGGGGACGAGTTCGTGGGAGCGGGCGAGCACGGAGATGGTGTCGAGCTGGACCGCGCCGAGGTGCCGGAGTATGCCGCGCACGCCCCCTCGACGGTCGGGGGCGCCCAGCAGGCCCTGGGCGCGCAGGGCGATACGCCGGGCCTCGTCGGCGGAGAGCTCGGCGACGGGACGAGGACGAGAACTCGCTGACAAGAGGGCCATGACGGCACCTTAGAGGGCGGCGCCGACAGCCGGGGTCCGCTCGTCGAGGTCTGTGGGGAGCAGGGAGGCGATCCAGGCGTCGTGGCGGACGCCGCCGCTGAGGACGGCCTGGCGCAGCACACCCTCGTGGACGAAGCCGCACCGGTCGGCGACGGCGCGGGAGGCATCGTTGCCGACCCCCGCGCGCCATTCGACGCGGGCCGCGCCGAGGGCGTCGAAGGCCCAGCGGCACAGGGCGAGGGCGGCCTCGGTGACGTGACCGCGGCCGCGGTGCTCCTTCACCGCCCAGAAGCCGAGCTCGAAGGTGTCCTGGCCGCGCGTCTTCAGGCCGAGGCAGGCGGCGAGGTCGCCCGCGCCGCCCCGTCGGCCGGGGTCGGCGAGGAAGGCGCCGAAGACGTACTCGGTGTCCGAGGCCCAGGCGGCCGGCGCGGCCTTCCCGGCGAAGGCACGGGCGTGCTCGGCCAGGTAGGGCGAGGGGACGCCGGTCCAGCGCCGGATCTCCGGGTCCTGGCAGGCCGCGAGGACGGCGCCGGCGTCACCCGGGCCGAGGGGACGCAGGAGCAGGCGTGCGGTGCTGAGGGTGACCGGTTCCATCGACCGATTGTGCGGGCCGCGGGACGGCGGGGGCCACAGCATTTTCGCCCACAGTGATATCGGGGCCCGCGGGACGCCGTTTTCCGGCAATTCGGTCGTCCCGCGCGGCACTATCGGCCGCTCCCGCACGTTGTGTCCTGGTGGAAGCAGCTCGCGGCTGCCGTTCGTCGCGCGGCCCTCCGTTCCACCGGGGCGAAGCCAGACCTCCCGGCGTGGCGGGGTCCTCGCATACGATGGCCGTTGCTCAGCAGTACCAGCAAGCGACCGTCCCAGGCCCGACCGGCAAGGAGACCAGCCCCCGTGTCCGTCCTCTCGAAGATCATGCGTGCAGGCGAAGGCAAGATCCTGCGCAAACTGCACCGCATTGCGGACCAGGTCAACTCCATCGAAGAGGACTTCGTCAACCTCTCCGACGCCGAGCTGCGGGCCCTCACCGACGAGTACCGGCAGCGGTACCAGGACGGTGAGAGCCTGGACGACCTGCTCCCCGAGGCGTTCGCCACCGTGCGCGAGGCCGCCAAGCGCGTCCTCGGCCAGCGGCACTACGACGTGCAGCTCATGGGCGGCGCCGCCCTCCACCTCGGCTACGTCGCCGAGATGAAGACCGGTGAGGGCAAGACCCTCGTCGGTACCCTGCCCGCCTACCTCAACGCGATCTCCGGCAAGGGCGTCCACCTGATCACGGTGAACGACTACCTGGCCGAGCGCGACTCCGAGATGATGGGCCGGGTCCACAAGTTCCTCGGCCTCGAGGTGGGCTGCATCCTGGCGAACATGACGCCGGCCCAGCGCCGCGCGCAGTACGCCTGCGACATCACCTACGGCACGAACAACGAGTTCGGCTTCGACTACCTGCGCGACAACATGGCGTGGTCGAAGGACGAGCTGGTCCAGCGCGGCCACAACTTCGCGATCGTCGACGAGGTCGACTCGATCCTCGTGGACGAGGCCCGTACCCCGCTGATCATCTCGGGTCCGGCGGACCAGGCCACCAAGTGGTACGCCGACTTCGCCAAGCTGGTCACCCGCCTGAAGAAGGGTGAGGCCGGCAACCCGCTCAAGGGCCTGTCGGAGACCGGCGACTACGACGTCGACGAGAAGAAGCGCACGGTCGCCATCCACGAGTCCGGCGTCGCCAAGGTCGAGGACTGGCTGGGCATCGACAACCTCTACGAGTCGGTGAACACCCCGCTGGTCGGCTACCTGAACAACGCCATCAAGGCCAAGGAACTCTTCAAGAAGGACAAGGACTACGTCGTCATCGACGGCGAAGTCATGATCGTCGACGAGCACACCGGCCGTATCCTCGCCGGCCGCCGCTACAACGAGGGCATGCACCAGGCGATCGAGGCGAAGGAGGGGGTGCCGATCAAGGACGAGAACCAGACCCTCGCCACGATCACCCTCCAGAACTTCTTCCGCCTCTACAGCAAGCTCTCCGGCATGACCGGTACGGCGATGACCGAGGCCGCCGAGTTCCACCAGATCTACAAGCTCGGCGTGGTGCCGATCCCGACCAACCGGCCGATGATCCGCAAGGACCAGTCGGACCTCATCTACCGCACCGAGGTCGCCAAGTTCGACGCGGTGGTCGACGACATCGCGGAGAAGCACGCCAAGGGCCAGCCGATCCTGGTCGGCACCACCTCGGTCGAGAAGTCCGAGTACCTGTCGCAGCAGCTGTCCAAGCGCGGCGTGCAGCACGAGGTCCTCAACGCCAAGCACCACGAGCGTGAGGCCGTGATCGTCGCCCAGGCCGGCCGCAAGGGCGCCGTCACCGTCGCCACCAACATGGCCGGCCGTGGTACCGACATCAAGCTCGGCGGCAACCCCGAGGACCTCGCCGAGGCCGAGCTGCGGCAGGCGGGCCTCGACCCCGAGGAGCACATCGAGGAGTGGGCCGCCGCCCTCCCGGCCGCCATGGAGCGCGCCGAGGCCGCGGTCAAGGCGGAGAAGGAGGAGGTGGAGCGCCTCGGCGGCCTCTACGTCCTCGGTACCGAGCGGCACGAGTCGCGCCGTATCGACAACCAGCTCCGCGGCCGCTCCGGCCGTCAGGGAGACCCGGGCGAGTCCCGCTTCTACCTGTCGCTGGGCGACGACCTGATGCGCCTGTTCAAGGCGCAGATGGTCGAGCGCGTGATGTCCATGGCGAACGTGCCGGACGACGTGCCGATCGAGAACAAGATGGTCACCCGTGCCATCGCCTCCGCGCAGTCGCAGGTCGAGCAGCAGAACTTCGAGGCGCGCAAGAACGTCCTGAAGTACGACGAGGTGCTCAACCGCCAGCGTGAGGTCATCTACAGCGAGCGGCGCCGGGTGCTGGAGGGCGAGGACCTGCAGGAGCAGATCCAGCACTTCATGAACGACACCATCGACGCGTACGTCTCCGCGGAGACCGCCGAGGGTTTCCCCGAGGACTGGGACCTGGACCGTCTGTGGGGCGCGTTCCGCCAGCTGTACCCGGTGAAGGTCACCGTGGAGGAGCTGGAGGAGGCGGCCGGCGAGCGTGCGGGTCTGACCGCCGACTTCATCTCCGAGTCCATCAAGGACGACATCCATGAGCAGTACGAGGCCCGCGAGGCGCAGCTGGGCTCCGAGATCATGCGTGAGCTCGAGCGCCGGGTCGTGCTGTCGGTGCTGGACCGCAAGTGGCGTGAGCACCTGTACGAGATGGACTACCTGCAGGAGGGCATCGGCCTGCGGGCGATGGCGCAGAAGGACCCGCTGGTCGAGTACCAGCGCGAGGGCTTCGACATGTTCACCGCCATGATGGAGGGCATCAAGGAGGAGTCCGTCGGTTACCTGTTCAACCTGGAGGTCCAGGTCGAGCAGCAGGTCGAGGAGGTCCCGGTCTCCGACGAGGCGCCGTCGCTGTCCAAGCAGGACGCCGTGCCGGCGGGCGCCCGCCCGGAGATCCGTGCCAAGGGCCTCGAAGCGCCGCAGCGGCCGGACCGGCTGCACTTCTCGGCGCCGACGGTCGACGGCGAGGGCGGGGTCGTCGAGGGCGACTTCACCAGCGACGGCGAGCCGGTGCGGTCCGAGGCGGACGGCCTGACGCGTGCCGAGCGCCGCAAGCAGCAGAAGGCCGCGGGGCGTCGCCGCAAGAAGTGACACCGCCGCACGGCGGGTGACCGCCGGACGGTGCGAGCGAGGGGCCGGGTGCGCACAGCACCCGGCCCCTCGTGGTGTGTCCGGCGTCGGAGCCCCGGCGGGGACAGGAACGCGCGCTTCGGCCCGGCTCCGGTCAGGGAGGCGTCGCGCTCGGGACGGGGCCGCGCAGGGAGGCGCACTTGGCCCCGGCCCGGTCAGGGAGGCGCGCCTGGGCCCTGGTCCGGTCAGGGCTGTGCGAGGCGGTCGGCCAGGTGTTCCGCCAGGGAGACCGCCTCGGTGAGGGAGTCCACGACCGGTACGCCGGCCTCCTCCAGGCTGGCCCGGCTGTGGGAGCCGCCGGTGTACAGCACCGCGCTCGCCCCCGCACTGCGGGCGGCCAGCGCGTCGTCGAGGGCGTCCCCGATGACGACGGTGGTGTCGGGGCGCACGCCGTGGGCGTCGAGGGCGGCGAGGTGGCGGACCATGTGCTCGGCCTTGGTGCCGCCGGAGGGGCCGTCGCGGCCGTCGACGCGCAGGAAGTGCGGCTCGATGCCGAAGTCGCGGACCAGCGGCACGAGTTCGTCGTGGCCGTGCATGCTGAGGATCGACTGGCTGCGGCCGGCCGCGTGCCAGCCGTGGAGCAGTTCGCGGACGCCCTCGGCGAGGTCGCAGGCGGTGACGTGGGTCTTGTAGTGGTGGTGGAACAGCCCGTCCATCACCTCCCACTCGCGCTGGGTGGGCATGCGGCCCATCAGCCGCTCGTAGAAGCGGGGCACCGGGACGCGGTAGAGCGTGCGGTACTGCTCCAGCGTGATGGGCGCCAGGCCGACCTCGGTGAAGGCGGCGTTGGTGGCCGCGATCGTCGCGTCCAGGTCGTGGAAGAGGGTGCCGTTCCAGTCCCAGACGATGTGCGGGCGGGGCCCGGTGGAGCCGTCGCCGGTGCCGGGGGCCGTCGTGGAGCGGGGTGGGGGTATGGCGGTCACGCGCGTTCGTCCTCCGTGCCCGCGCCGTCGATCAGGGCGGGGATCTCCTGCGTGGCGAACCACAGCAGGTCGTGCTCGTCGGCCAGGTCCACGGTGTTCTGCGCGTCGACGTCGTCCTTGTCGGCGGCGTCCAGCGCGGCCGCGGCGGCGGTGACGTCCCGCTCGGCGCTCTGCGCGTCGACGTGCACGGAGGCGGCCTTGGCCACCCGCAGGGGGCCCGGGACGAGGGCCTCGCCCATCTCCTCGGCGGCCAGGTCCACGGCGCGGTCGGCCACGTCCACCGCGACGACGACGCGGCGGCGGGGCGCGGCCGGGTCGGCGGCCAGCAGACGCAGCGAGGCGTGGGCGGCGAGGCCCAGGGCGGCGTACTCCAGCTCCTCGGAGTCCTCGGACTCGTACCAGTCGCTCAGCGCGGGGGTGGCCGCGTAGACGGTGACGCGCTCCCCGCCCAGCTCGCCCGTCCGGTACGCCTCGGCGAGCCCGGGGAGGGTCAGGGGTACGTAGACGCGCATGCGGGCCGCCGCTTTCGGTCGGGGACGAGGGGTCAGCCCAGGATACGTCCGACGTGCGGGGGCGGTCCCCTTTCGGGGTGACGGCAGGGGCGTGGGGAGCCCGCGCAGCGGCGCGGCCGGAGCGGGCGGGGGCGGCCGTCCGCACGGCCTCGGCGGGGTGATGGGGCCGGATAGGTGAATCGCGGGGGCGGTCGCGGGCCTCGTGTCGGTCTTTGCCCGGCGGTGAGGGCGGCTCTACAAGATCCACAGCGGGGTTACTCGCCGGTATGTCTCTCGCGGAACGGGGATGAGTTCGTGAACAAGGTCATGACGAGGGTGCGGAGCGGAGGGGCCGGGGAGCGGCCCGGGGGCGCGGTGGTGGGACGGCGGCGGCCGCCGGGGCGGAGGGACGCGCGGCGGCCGGGCGGTGGGGGCGGCTCCGGTGTCACCGCGGGGGAGAGGGCGGGCGCCCGGGCCGGTGGGGCGGGGCGGCGGGTGGCGCCGCCCTCGGACCGGCCGACCGACGTGTTCGCGGAGCGGCTGGTGGGGGTGCTGAGCGGGCAGCTGCCGGTGCACTCGATGCTGCGGCACACGGTGGGCCGGGCCTACGACGACCTGGCGCGTCTGGCGGAACGGGGGGTGCTGCGGACGCGGGGCGGGGTCCGGCCGGTGGTGCGGGACATCGGCTACTACGTGGCCCGGGCGGGGGCGCTCGAGGTGTTCGTGCGGGTGGGTGCGGGGGAGAGGGTGCGGGCGCTGGCCTTCCGGCTGGAGCGGGGGGAGGACCGGCGGTGGCGGTGCGTGGCGATCGACGCGGGGCCCTGACGGTTGCGGGTCCCCTGCGCGGGGGGCGGCGGCAGGGTCTCTGCGGTCCGGCCGCTCCTCCGCCGCGGTGACGGGGTGGGTGGCCCGGGTGACGGTGCTGGTTCTGTCCCCCGACCACCCCCCTTCCCGGGAAAGACCTGGCCACGGGTGGGGCGGACCGTCACGTGCGTACGCGCCGCCCGCACCCGGTCGTCCCGCCCCGGCGGCGCGACTGCCCGCAGGGCGGGACGGGAGTGCCGTCCAGGTCCAACTGCCGGGTCCCGGCGTCAGAGGGACTTGAGGGCGGCCGTGGTGGCTCGGGTGAGGGTGGGGAGGTGGGATTTGGGGAGGCGGGGCTGGCGGAGGATGACGGTGCGCCAGTAGAGGGGGCCGGTGATGAGGTCGAGGGCGATGTCCTCGTCGAGGCCGCGCCGCAGCTCGCCCCGCTCCACCGCCGCCGCGAGGATCCGCAGCGCCACGCTCTCCTGCCCCGACCGCACCGCCTTGCGCAGCGCCTCGTCGATCTCCGGGTTGCGGGCGGCCTCCGCCTGCAGGTCCGGGATGATCTGCGAGGCCACCGGGTGCCGCAGGGCGCGCGAGGTGAACTCGTACAGCAGCCGCAGGTCCGTCTCCAGGGACCCGGTGTCCGGCGCGGGCAGCCCTTCGACGGCCAGCGCGGAGACGATGTCCAGGACCAGGTGCAGTTTGCCCCGCCAGCGCCGGTAGACCGCCGTCTTGCCGACCCCGGCCCGGCGGGCGACCCCCTCGATGGAGGTCCGCGCGTACCCGACCGCCGCGAGCTCCTCCAGCACCGCCGAGCGGATGGCCTGCGTCACGTCCTCGCGCAGCACCGCCGCGCCGGCCGGCGCCCTGCGGCGCGGCGCGGAGCCGCCCCCGGCGGGACCCGCAGCCTCCGCGGACCCCGCGGTACCTGCGGATCCGGGGGCCTCGGTGGCCCCGGCCCCGGCGGCCCCGGTTGCCCCAGCGGCTTCGACGGCTTCGGCGTCAGTCATGCGATCCAGCATAGGGCGCACGCGTCGTCACGACGGGACGGTTGCGTTGCGACGTGTTCCCGGCCTAGGCTCAGGCCGCGCGGACGACGATACGGTCCCGTTCCGTCGTAACGTCGCCAACTCTCCCGCTCGACGAAAGGCCGCGGATGTGAGCCAGGTTCTCGACGCACCGCACGCCGCCGGCCCGGCGGTTCCCGACCACGGGGACCTTCCGGCGCTGGCCGCCCGGCACGGTCTCACGGTCAGCGGGGCCCGCCCGACCCTGACCGGCTACGTCCGGCAGCTCTGGGCGCGGCGGCACTTCATCACCGCCTTCTCCACCGCCAAGCTCACCGCCCAGTACAGCCAGGCCAAGCTGGGCCAGCTCTGGCAGGTGCTGACGCCGGTGCTGAACGCCGCGGTGTACTTCTTCATCTTCGGCGTCCTGATGGGCACCTCCCACGGCGTGCCGGACTTCGTGCCCTTCCTGGTCAC
The DNA here is from genome assembly GCF_003112515.1 of Streptomyces fragilis. Classification (GTDB taxonomy): domain Bacteria; phylum Actinomycetota; class Actinomycetes; order Streptomycetales; family Streptomycetaceae; genus Streptomyces; species Streptomyces fragilis. Next base: position 23,955 of record NZ_BEVZ01000005.1, read on the forward strand.
CGGCGTGTTCGTGTGGACGTTCACCCAGTCCTCGCTGATGACCGGCACCCGCGCGATCGCGAGCAACGTCGGACTGGTCCGCGCGCTGCACTTCCCGCGGGCCTCGCTGCCGATCTCGTACTGCCTGCAGCAGCTCCAGCAGTTGCTGTTCTCGATGGCGGCGCTGGCCGTGATCCTGCTGGTCTTCGGCGTGCCGGTGGCCTGGTCCTGGCTGCTGGTGGTGCCGGCGCTGATCCTGCAGTTCGTCTTCAACGCCGGTCTGGCGATGGTGCTGGCCCGCCTCGGCGCGCACACCCCCGACCTGGCGCAGCTGATGCCGTTCGTGCTGCGCACCTGGATGTACGCCTCCGGCGTGATGTTCAGCCTGACGCAGGTGGCGCAGCGCACCGACCTGCCGGGCTGGGTGTTCAACGTCCTGCAGTGGAACCCGGCGGCGGTCTACATCGACCTGATGCGGTTCGCGCTGATCGACAGCTTCACCGCGAGCCAGCTGCCGGACCACGTGTGGCTGATCGCCGGCGGGTGGGCGCTGCTCGCCGGGCTCGGTGGATTCGTTTTCTTCTGGAAGGCTGAGGAGACCTACGGCCGTGGCTGAGCAGCGGATGGACCTCGCGGACGCAACCGGGGAGCGGATCCCCACGGTGGTCGTCGACCATGTGGACATCGTCTACAAGGTCAACGGCGCGGGCGGCGGACGGGGCGCGGCCACGGCGGCGCTCAGCCGGATCGTGCGGCGCAAGGAGAAGGTCGAGCGGGCCGCCGGGGTGCGGCGGGTGCACGCGGTGAAGAACGTGACGTTCGTGGCGCACCGGGGTGAGGCGATCGGGCTGATCGGCACCAACGGTTCGGGCAAGTCGACGCTGCTGAAGGCGGTGGCCGGGCTCCTGCCGGTGGAGAGGGGCCAGATCTTCACCGACGGCCAGCCCTCGCTGCTGGGAGTCAACGCGGCGCTGATGAAGGACCTCACCGGCGAGCGCAACGTCCATCTCGGCGGGCTCGCCATGGGGATGTCGCGCGAGCAGATACGGGAGCGGTACCGGTCGATCGTGGACTTCTCGGGGATCAACGAGAAGGGCGACTTCATCACGCTGCCGATGCGGACGTACTCCTCCGGCATGTCGGCGCGGCTGCGGTTCTCGATCGCCGCGGCCAAGGACCACGACGTGCTGCTGATCGACGAGGCGCTGGCCACCGGCGACAAGAAGTTCCAGAAGCGCTCCGAGGCGCGGATCCGCGAGCTGCGCAAGCACGCGGGCACGGTGTTCCTGGTCAGCCACAACAACAAGTCGATCCGCGACACCTGCGACCGGGTGCTGTGGCTGGAGCGGGGCGAGCTGCGGATGGACGGGCCGACCGAGGACGTCATGCGCGAGTACGAGAAGTTCACCGGCAAGTAGGCCGAGTACGCGGCGCTCCACGGGAGGGGCGGTTCGGGGCACGTGCATGTGTCCCCGGGCCGCCCCTCCGCGCTGTCCGGCGGTCTCAGATCTTGCTCAGGGATCAGGGCGAGGAGGCGCTCCGGCCGTGGGACGGACCTACGCTCGGGCTCTTCGACGAACGGGGGAGCGCGCGATGCGAGGTCGACGGGGTGCCGCGGCGGTGGCAGCGATGGTGGTGGCGGTCGTGACGGGTGCGGCGGGGTGCACCGGCGAGGCGTCGTGGGGCGAGGGGAAGGAGCTGCCCGCGGCCGTGGACGGCGGGCCAAGCCCGGCCGGGTCCGCGCCGTGGCAGGAACCGGCACCGGAGCAGGAATCGGCGCCGGAGCTGGAGCCGGGGCAGGAACCGGCGGAGGAGCAGGAACCGGCGGAGGAGCTGGAGCACCGGGGGAACGCGAGCCTGGCGTACCCGTCCGGGCGGCCCGGGGACGCCCTCACGCTCACCGTCTCGTGCCGAGGGGACGGGACGGTCGAGGTGCGGGTGCCCGGCGTCGGCACGAGCGTCCGGAACCGCTGCGACGAGGGGAAGGTCGCCGCCTACGAGCACCGGATCGCGATCGGCGGGGCGGAGCGCGCGGGCACCGCCGTCGTGACGGCTCCGGCGGAGGTGGAGTGGACGCTCACCGTCACCCGCACCGCGCCGGTTACGTCTCCCTGATCTCGTCGAGGGAGTGCTGCATCGCCTCCCGCGCACGGACGAAGAAGTCGGCGAGGACGGCCGTCTCGTCCGGGGTGTAGCCGGCGAGGAGCGCGCCCAGCCGCTCGTAGTGGGGGCCGTAGACGGCGAAGACGCGGGTGGCCGCCGACGCGTCCAGGACGACACGGACACGTCGGCGGTCGTTCGGATCGGGCTGCCGGTGGACGTAGCCGGCGCGTTCCAGGCGGTTCAGGACGCCGGTGACCGCGCCGGTGGTGATGTTCGCGCGTTCGGCCAGATCGCCGGCGGCCAGGTGCCGCATGCCGGCGCCGATGATGTGGCCGAGGCAGGTCAGGTCGGTGACGTTCAGCCCCAGTCGCTGAGCGATGACGAGGACCTCGGGCACACGCTCGCCGGATGGGCGGGCGCCTGCCTCGCCCTCGTCGGATGCGCCCTCTGCGGCGCGGCGACGGTCGCCGGACGGCCCGCCGGCTTCCTGATCGGCCTCGGCGTGGTCGTCCTGGCCGCCCTGCTCAGCTGGGTGCTGCATCTGGGCGGCTGGGGGAAGCCCGGCGGGCCGCGCCCGGCCGCCGACCGGCACTGGCGTACGAGGGACCGGGCGGCCGCGCAGGGGCACCCGGACTGCTGGGGCTGTCGCCTGGCGCGGCGCGGGCGTCGCCTCACCCGGCCGGAACCCCATCGCGCGCCCGAGCCGGAACCCCTGCGCGCGCCCGAGCCGGAACCCCAGCTCGCGCCCGAGCCGGAACCCCAGCTCGCGCCCGAGCCGGAGCCCCAGCTCGCGCCCGAGCCGGGGCGGCGGGCGGTCACCGGGGCCGTGTGACCGGAGTGGGTCCCGCGGGCGGTGTCCCGGGGGGAACGCGGCGGGCCGCCCGCCGTGTCGGGTGGACACGTCGGGCGGCCCGGAGACCGCGGCGCGAACCGCGGGCGGCGGTCGGGGCTACGACCGCAGCAGCGTGCGCATGGTGCGCATCGCGACCGAGAGGTTGGCCAGGTCGAAGCTGTCGGAGGTGTGGATCTCGTCCAGCGTCGTGCGGGCCCGGCTCAGGATCGCGGCGTGCCGCTGCTGCCAGGCCTCGAAGCGCTGCTCCGGGGTGTCGGCCTCGGCTCCCGCGGCGAGGATCTCCGCGGTGAGGGCGGCGTGGGCGGCGTACAGGTCCTCGCGGATGGAGGCGCGGGCCATGGACTGCCACCGGTCGGCGCGCGGCAGTTCGAGGATGCGGTCCATCAGCTGGGTGATGCGCAGCCGGTCGGCGAGGTCGTAGTAGACCTCGGCGACCTCCAGCGGGTCGCGGCCGACCCGGTCGGCCACCGCGACGATGTCCAGCGTCGGGAAGGCGGAGGAGAACCCGGCGACCTGCGAGGCCAGTTCCTCCGGCACGCCGGCGTCCGCCAGCTCGTCGTGGATGTGCTGGTACCAGGCCTGGTCGGCGCCGCGCAGCAGCTTGGGCAGGTGGCCCCAGATCTGCTCGACGCCCTCGGCGAAGAACTCCACCGTCTCGGCGATGGCCAGCGGCTGCGGCCGGTTGTTGAGCAGCCAGCGGGTGGCGCGCTCGACCAGGCGGCGCGAGTGCAGCCGGATCCGGGTGAGGACGGCCGCCTCGACCTGGTTGTGCAGCGCCTCCACGGCGTCCCAGACACGTCCGCAGTGGAAGATCTCCCGGGCCACGGTGTGCGCCCGCACCACCTCCTCCAGCGACGCCCCGGTCTCCTCGCGCAGCCGGTGCAGGAAGGTGGTGCCACCGGTGTTGACGGTGTCGTTGACCAGCACCGTGGTGACGATCTCGCGGTGCAGGGGGTGGTTGTCGATCTGCTCCTCGAACCGCTCGCGCAGCGCCGCCGGGAAGTAGGCGTGCAGCAGGCGCCGCAGGTACGGGTCGTCGGGCAGGCCGGTGGTCACCAGCTCCTCGGCCGCGGTGATCTTGGTGTAGGCCAGCAGCACGGCGGTCTCGGGGCCGGTGAGGCCCTGCCCGTGCTGGAGGCGCTCACGGATCTGCCGGTCGGTGGGCAGGAACTCGATGGCCCGGTCCAGACGGCCGGAGCGCACCAGGTGGCGCAGGAACCGCTGCTGGGAGGGCAGCATGTCGTGCGCCTGGGCGGCGGCGTTGGCCAGCGCGGTGTTCTGCGCGTAGTTGTTGCGCAGGACCAGGTGGCCGACCTCGTCGGTCATCTCGGCGAGCAGCTTGTTGCGCTGCTTGACCGTCATGTCGTCGGCGGAGACCAGCCCGTTGAGCAGGATCTTGATGTTCACCTCGTGGTCGGAGGTGTCCACGCCCGCGCTGTTGTCGATGGCGTCGGTGTTGACCTTGCCGCCCTCGCCGCCCCGGCCGGCCTGCGCGTACTCGATGCGGCCGAGCTGGGTCAGGCCCAGGTTGCCGCCCTCGCCGACGACCTTGGCCCGCAGGTCCCGGCCGTCCACCCGGATGGCGTCGTTGGCCTTGTCGCCGACGTCCGCGTGGGACTCGGTGGAGGCCTTCACGTAGGTGCCGATGCCGCCGTTCCACAGCAGGTCGACGGGGGCGCTCAGCACGGCCTTCATCAGCTCGGCCGGGGTCATCTTGGTGACGCCGGGGTCGATGCCGAGGGCCTCGCGGATGTGCTGGTTGAGCGGGATCGACTTCGCGGTGCGGGGGAAGACGCCGCCGCCCGGGGAGAGCAGCTCGGTGTCGTAGTCCGCCCACGAGGAGCGCGGCAGCTCGAACAGGCGGCGGCGCTCGGCGTAGGAGGCGGCCGCGTCCGGGGTGGGGTCGACGAAGATGTGCCGGTGGTCGAAGGCGGCGACCAGGCGGATGTGCTCGCTGAGCAGCATGCCGTTGCCGAACACGTCGCCGGACATGTCGCCGACGCCGACCACGGTGAAGTCCTGCGACTGGGTGTCCACGCCCAGTTCGCGGAAGTGGCGCTTGACGGACTCCCAGGCGCCGCGGGCGGTGATGCCCATGCCCTTGTGGTCGTAGCCGGCGGAGCCGCCGGAGGCGAACGCGTCGCCCAGCCAGAAGCCGTACGCCTGGGCGACCTCGTTGGCGATGTCGGAGAAGGTGGCGGTGCCCTTGTCGGCGGCGACCACCAGGTAGGTGTCGTCGCTGTCGTGCCGCACCACGCCCTGCGGCGGGACGACCTCGCCGCCGACCAGGTTGTCGGTGATGTCGAGCAGCGCGGAGATGAAGGTGCGGTAGCAGGCGACGCCCTCGGCCATCCAGGCGTCGCGGTCCACCGACGGGTCGGGCAGCTGCTTGGCGACGAAGCCGCCCTTGGCGCCGACCGGCACGATGACGGTGTTCTTCACCATCTGCGCCTTGACCAGGCCGAGGACCTCCGTGCGGAAGTCCTCACGCCGGTCCGACCAGCGCAGACCACCGCGGGCCACCTTGCCGAACCGCAGGTGGACGCCCTCGACGCGCGGCGAGTACACCCAGATCTCGAAGGCGGGGCGCGGCGCCGGCAGGTCGGGGATGGCCTGCGGGTCGAACTTCATCGACACGTAGTCGTGCGGCCGGCCGTCGTCGGTCAGCTGGAAGAAGTTGGTCCGCAGGGTCGCCTTCACGACCGTGAGGAAGGACCGCAGGATCCTGTCCTCGTCCAGCGAGGCGACCTGGTCCAGGGCGCCGTCCAGCTCCTCCAGCAGGCCCTCGACGATCTCCAGGCCGGCGCTCTGCCGCTCCGGCGACAGCCGCGCCTCGAACAGCGAGACCAGCAGGCGGGTGGTGTGGACGTTGTCGCGGAGGGTGTCCTCCATGTAGTCCTGCGAGAACGTCGACCCGGCCTGGCGCAGGTACTTGGCGTAGGCGCGCAGCATCATCGCCTCACGCCAGGTCAGACCGGCGCTGAGGACCAGGGAGTTGAAGCCGTCGTTCTCGGCGCGCCCGGTCCAGGTCGCGGCGAAGGCGTCCTGGAACCGCTCGCGGGCGTCGTCGCCGCCGAGGAACTCCCCGGCCGCGGTGAGCGCGGTGCGCGGCAGGCGCAGGCCGAAGTCGTAGATCCACGCGCCGGTGACGCCGTCGTGACCCTCCGGGCAGCGCAGCTCGTAGGGGCGCTCGTCGGTGACCTCGACGCCGAGCCGGGTGAGGACCGGCAGCACCTCGGAGAGGGAGACCGGGGCGCCGTGACGGTAGATCTTGAAGCGGCGCTCGCCGGGCGCCGCGCCGACCGGCTCGTACAGGCTGAGGGCGAACTCCTCCTCGACGCCGGCCGTGGTCAGGTGCTCCAGGCGAGCGATGTCGGAGACCGCGGCGCGCGGCGTGTGGTCGGCCTTGTAGCCCTCGGGGAAGGCGTTGCCGTAACGGCGCAGCAGTTCGGCGGCGCGCTCCTCGCCGAACTCGGCGTGCAGCGCCTCGGCGAAGCCGTCGGCCCAGGAGCGGGCGGCCTCGGCGAGCCGGCCCTCGATGCGCTCCTTGTCGGCGTCCGACAGGTGCGGCAGCTCGGTGCCGAGCGGCACGCGGACCACGAAGTGCAGCCGGGAGAGGATGGACTCGGTGTTCCAGGCGGTGAAGTCGACGCTGGAGCCTCCGAGTTCCTCCTTGAGGATGTCGATGATCCGCAGCCGCACGGCCGTGGTGTAGCGGTCGCGGGGCAGGTAGACCAGAGCCGAGTAGTAGCGGCCGTACTCGTCCTGACGCAGGTACAGCCGCAGGCGGCGGCGCTCCTGCAGGTAGAGGACGGAGGTGACGATGGAGCGCAGTTCGTCGGCGGGCGTCTGGAACAGCTCGTCGCGCGGGTAGGTCTCCAGGATCTGGAGCAGGTCGCGCCCGCCGTGGCTGTTGGGGGAGAAGCCGGTGCCGGCCAGCACCTCGGCGACCTTGCGGCGGATCACCGGGACGCGGCGCACCGACTCGGTGTAGGCGGCCGAGGAGAACAGGCCGAGGAAGCGGCGCTCGCCGACGACCTCGCCGTTCTTGTCGAACTTCTTGACGCCGATGTAGTCCAGGTAGCTGGGGCGGTGCACGGTGGCGCGGCTGTTGGCCTTGGTGAGGACCAGCAGCCGGTGCTCGCGGGCCTTGGCGCGGGCGTCGGCGGGCAGCCGCTCGAAGGACGGGCCGGCCGGGTCCGCGCCGCGGTCGCCGTCGTGCTCGCCCTCGCCCGCGCTCTGCTGCGGGTCGGAGCGCAGGATGCCGAGGCCGGTGCCGGGGACGGCGACCAGGGTGTCGTCGTCGACGAGCTGGTACTCGCGGTAGCCGAGGAAGGTGAAGGCGTCGGCGGACAGCCAGCGCAGCAGCTCGCGGGCCTCCTCGATCTCCTCCGTGGGCAGGTCGGAGGCGAGCGGCTCGGCGGGCAGTTCGTCGGCGATGCGCAGGGCCGCCTCGCGCATCTTCTCCCAGTCCTCGACGGCCTCGCGGACGTCGGACAGGACGCGCTGCAGGTCGGCGGTGATCTGCTTGAGGTCGTCGCGGTCGGTCTCGCGGTCCATCTCGACGTGGATCCACGACTCGACGTACGCGTCGTGCGGCAGCTCGGCGTCCGAGCCGACGGGGGTGTCGAGGACCTCCAGCAGCTTGCCCGTCAGGTCGCGGCGGACCACGACCTGCGGGTGGACCACCAGGTGGATGCCGCGGCCCTGGCGGGAGAGCTCGTTGGTCACCGAGTCGACCAGGAACGGCATGTCGTCGGTGACGACCTCGACCACGGAGTGGCTGCTGGTCCAGCCGTTCTCCTCGACGGTCGGGGTGTGCACGCGCACCGCGGCCGTGCCCTGCGGCCGGTTGCCGGCCAGCCGGTAGTGGGAGTACGCAGCGCCCAGGACGTCGACCGGGTCGCGGTCGGTGAGGTCCTCGGGCGCCGTGTGCAGGTAGTAGCGCTGGAGCAACGACAGCACGGCGGCCCGGTCCGGGCTCCTCCCGCCGTCGTCCGTGGCCCCCGCCGGAAGACGTCCTCCGGCGGGGCTGTTCTCAGCTACCCGGGCTGCCCTCTCGAGCAGCTCGGCCTTGGCTTCGTCCAGCTTGGTCTGCATCGTTCCTTGGCTCCTGTCGCGCGCCGTTGCGTGACGTCGAAGGGAAGTCGGCCGGTCCGGCCGTGGCGCTTCCGGCAGCACGTCTCGATGCCGGGTGTCCGGTTCGTGTCGACGCTATGCCTGGGGAGGGGACGTGCGTGGGGAATCCGGCCATGCGCGACTCCGATGTCGCGGCCCCCCTGGCCCCCTCGGAAATATCAGCGAGCGGCGCCCGGTCCCGGGTGTCCACCGGGTGCTCCGGGCGCGATGCGGGGGCTGGTTCGCCCGCGCCGGCTATCGCGCTGATCACGCCACAAGGCTATATGCCGGTGAGAGGGGGCCGTCATGAGCCGTATGTGTACAAAACAGGGGGTGCTATTTTGCCGGTCCGCACAGCGCCACGAAGGGGGGCGGGGCGGTATGGGGACGCCCGGCGCGGGCGGTTCTCAGGCCCGGCGTGGGCGGTTCTCAGGCCGGGCGTGGGCGGTTTTCTCAGCCGGGCGGCGGGCCGTGGGGCGTCGTCGCCGGCGCCTGGCCGCCGCGGGCGGCCTGGCCGCTCCGTCCGTCCGGTCCGTCGTCCCGTCCCGGGGTGAGGCGCGCCAGCCGGACGCAGGACAGGACGGCGGCGGCCACCAGCAGGCCGTTGCGGACGGCCATCACCAGGCAGCCGGTCCAGGTGCGGGCGACGACCTCCTCGTAGAGGACCGGATAGGCCAGCGCGCTGACCGCCGTCGCCGCCACCACGAGCAGCGCCACCGGACGTTGGGCGGAGTGCCGCAGGGTCAAGCAGACCGCGGACAGGCCCAGCAGCCAGATCATGTACTGAGGGCTGATGACCCGGCTGGTCACCGTGAGCAGCAGCACGGCCGCCAGCGGGGCGTCGTGGGTCAGGGCCGGGTACCGGTGGCCGTGCGGGGAGCCGGCGCGGGTGGCGCGGACCACCCGCAGACGCCACAGGACGATCAGCGCGAAGGACGCCGCGGTCAGTGCCAGCGAGGCCGCGGCCACCACCCGCACGCCCGGGCCGACCAGTTCCATCGCCCCATACTGGTAGCGCACCTGTCCCGGCCAGCCGGCCCGGGAGGCGAAGGAGAGCAGCGTGCCGCCGAGCGACTCGATCTGCACGCCCCGCCCGCTCTGCTGCCGGACGAAGGAGAGGGCGTCGGCGAACAGCGAGGTCAGCAGGGCGAGCAGGGTGACGGCGGTGAGAGCGGCGGAGGCCCAGGCGCGCCGGGTGGTGCGGCCCGGCTCGGTACCGGCCAGCACCAGCGCCGGCCACGCCTTGGCGAGCGCGCCGAGCGCGGCGAGCGCGCCGCCCAGACGGGGCAGTCGGTCCACGACGAGCAGCGCGAGCACGGCGAGCGCGGTGACCTGCACGTCGAAGCGGGCCAGCGGGACGTGCAGCAGCAGCGGGAGTCCCGCGGTCCACAGCAGCGCGCCCAGCAGGCTGCGTCGCCCGCCGCCCCGGGTGCGGCGGGTGACACCCGCCCGGAGCAGGGCGGCGGTGACGGCGGCGTCCGCGACCAGCGTGAGCGCGGTGAACGCCCACGGGTAGGGCAGCCGGGGCAGCAGCAGCCCGGGCAGCAGCAGGGCGGCGCCCGCGCCGGGCGGGTACTGCCAGAGCGGGTCGCCGGAGGGGTAGGAGCCGTCGTCCAGGGTCTCCCGCCAGCGCGTGTAGAGGCGCTCCGGCTCGTGCGTGACGCCGCCCGCGCCGAGCCACGGCAGGTGGTCGTGGGTCAGCAGCCAGAGCATCACGACGCGGGTCAGGAGCCACAGCAGGGCCAGTGCGGCGACGGCCGCGGCGGGGCGGACGCGGCCCGGCGGGGGCTCCGGGGCCGTCGGCCGGGGCTCCGGGGCGGGAGCGGGCGACGGGCCGCGCCCAGGGGGAGGGGTCACGGGGTCACCGGCCGACCCGGGCGAGGACCTCGCCCGTCTCCCTGCTCCAGGCCACCACCACGGCCTCCTCGGGGGTCCTCCTCCAGCGGGTCAGCAGCAGCCAGCGCACCCGGTAGCGGCGGACCACGGCCTCCCGCCCGGCGCGCCCGGTGGCCGGGTCCAGGTAGCGGGCGGTGGCCTCCAGCCGCCGGCCGCGTTCCCGGTCGCCGAGCACCGGGTCCGGCCAGGGCGGCGCCACCAGGTCGACGCCGTACCCCGGCAGCAGACGCGGCGCGAAGTAGCCGTCGGCCAGCAGGGTTTCGCCCCGGCCCACGTGCCGGGCGGCCCAGTCGTACGAGGGCCAGTGCGGCGGCTGGTCGAGGCGGTCCGAGGGCACGAGGGCGCCCGCGTGCACGGTCAGCAGCCCGCACACCGCGCCCGCCGCGGCCGCGGCGCCCAGGGCCTTGCGCCACCGCGGCCAGGGGCGCGGCGCCGCCAGCTCCACGGCCAGGGCCACCTGCAGCGGGAGCAGGGCGGGACCGAGCAGGCGGGCGTACGTCCAGTGACCGCTGAGCCAGCCGTACGCCAGGGCCGCGCAGTCCAGCAGGAACAGCAGCGTCAGCGGGTCGCGCCAGGGACGGCCGGCCCTGCGGGCCCGCAGGACCAGCGCCGGGAGGCCGAGCACGACGGCGAGCCAGAAGCGCTCGGGGAGGCGGTCGTAGAGCTGGCGGTGCATCACGTCGAGGCCGCGGTCCCCGGCCAGGGCGAGGACGTCCGCGTACGGCCAGGCGAGCGCGAGGGCGAGGGCGACGGTGGCGGCCGTCGCCCAGCGCCCGAGCAGCGCGGGGGTGAGAGCGCGCGGGGAGGCGGCGACGAAGGCGAGGGCGCCGAGGGCGGCGGCGACGAAGGTGACCGGGTGGGTCAGCAGGATCAGCCCGTACAGGACGCCCAGGGCGGCGTAGCCGGGGAGGCCGGGCAGGCCGCGGGGGCCGACGAAGCGGACGCCGGGGCGGTCGCGGGCGGTCGTGGGGTCGCTGCCGCCGCCCTTGTTCTCGCCGCCGTTGCCGTGGTCGCCGCGGCCTGTGCCGCCGCGGCCGTCGCAGGCACCGCCGCGGTTGCCGTTGCCGTCGGCGGCGTGGACCCGGTCGGCGGTCAGGGCCCACGCCCAGAGGGTCGCGCCGAGGGCGAAGGCGGAGGGGTAGCCGGCGTGGCCCGTCGAGGACATCAGGTTCAGGAACCCGCTCCACCAGGCGCGCTCGGTGCCCCACAGGAGGGTGACGGCCAGGAGCGCCCACACGGGCGCCCAGGGGCGGGGGGTGAGGGCGCGGACCAGGCGGTTCAGGCCGGTGAGGAGGACGGCCAGGTTGAAGGGGGTCGCCAGGCGGACCGTCTCGATGCCGTTCAGGCCGGTGAGGCGGGCGAAGGCGCCCTGGGCGAGCGCGTAGGGGGAGTAGTAGGGGTTGCCGTCGCCCGGGAGGTCCACCAGGGGGTGCCGGGGGTGCATCAGCGACTCGCGCAGGCGCTCGACGACGGCGGCGTGCTGGCCGTAGTCGCAGCACATCGGCACCCGCCAGGAGGCGAGGGTCAGCACGAGCCAGGCGAGGCCGCCGAAGACGGCGTAGGGGGAGGGGTGACGGGGGCGGAAGCGGCGCGTGGCGGTGGAGCCGTGGGGTGCCTTCGCCCCCGTGCGGGTGCGGGTGGTGACGGTCACGTCTTCGGGCCCCCGGGGGAGGGGGAGTCGCCGCGGCCCTTGCCCCTGCCCTTGCCTTGGTCGTCGGCCTTGGCGCGCCGCTTGCCTCTGTCCCTGCGCGACAGCTTGCCGGTGCCCGGGGCCACGTCCTTGCCCGGGCCCTTGCCCGGACTCTTGCCCGGGGCCTTGTCCGGGCCCGGGCCCGACCGGGAGGCCAGGTGGGCGAGGGCCGTCGGGGGGTGGTGCGCGGCGGTGGTCACGGTGAGCGGGCGGGGGCGGGGGCGGGGGCGCGAGTGTGCGGGCTCCGGGGCCGTGGGGGCCTCGGCGGCGCGGGGTGCGGGCGGCGCGGGCTGGAGAGCTGATGCCCGGTGGAGCGAGCCGTCACGTGCGTCCTTGCCGCCTGCGCCCGCCCGTGCCGCCCTCTGGGCGGCCCAGCCGCCCGCAGGGGAGGCGCCCGTAGACGATGAGCTCGCGGGGGACGCGCCCGCAGGGGAGGCGCCCGTAGACGATGAGCTCGCGGGGGACGCGCCCGCAGGGGAGGCGCCCGCAGACGATGAGCCCGCGGGGGACGCGCCCGCAGGGAATGAGCCCGCAGACGATGAGCTCCCGGGGGAGGCGCCCGCGGACGATGAGCTCGCGGGGGAGGTGCCCGCAGGGGATGGGCTCGCGGGGGAGGTGCCCGCGGTGTCGCTGTTGCGGGGTGTGGCCGCGGTGAGGGGGGCAGGGGTCGCGTCGGGTGCGGGGGCTGTCGGGGCGGAGCGCGGGGGCCAGGGGCCGGCGCCGGGGGTGGGGTGGGGGAGGCGGAGGGGGACGCTGGTGGGGGAGAAGGGACCCTGGCGGGTCGTCAGGGACTCCAGGAGCAGCGGGAGGCCCACCACCGGCAGGACCCAGGCGAGCACGATCAGACGGCCGCCCCAGATGCCCAGGTCGGGGTGGGCCGCCTGGGTCAGCACCCCCGTGCCCGCCGCGCCGATCAGGAACACGCCGAACGCGGGACGCCTCCGCAGCGCGCCCCACGCCCCCGCGGCCAGCGCCACGGCGAACAGCGGCTCCCACAGCTGGCGGCGGGTCCACTCCACCCAGAAGTTGAACTCCAGGTGCGCGAACTCCCGCCACGGCGCAGCCCGGTCGGGCCGCTGGAAGTGGTCGGTGAGCAGGTCCTGCACGCTGTCCGTCAGCGACGGGTGGTCCAGCGCCCAGGCGGCGACCACCGTGGCCAGCGCCCCGTACGCGGAGGCCGCCGCCACCGCGACCACCCCGCGCCCCATCGGCCGTGCGTGCCGCAGCCGGCGCAGGGCGACCGCCGTGCCCGCCGCGGCCAGGCACAGCCCGAGGAACAGGGCCTGCGAGTGCTTGACGGTGAACAGCGCCGCCAGGGACAGCGAGACCAGCATCGCGCCCGTCCCGTCACGTCCGCGCAGCACCAGCGCGCAGCCCCACAGGGCGGACAGGGTGAACAGGAGCAGCAGCCCCTCGGTCATCGGCCGCATCGCCGTCGCCCCGCAGGGCAGCGCGTAGAACAGCGCCTGGCCGGTGAGGGCCAGGGTGCGGCGGGCCCGCAGCGAACGCAGGACCAGGAAGACCAGCACCCCGCACGACGACGCGACGGTGACGCCCGCCGTCCACAGGCCCCACTTCACGCCGAACGTCGCGACGAACGGCACCAGGAACGCCGGGTAGCCGGGGCGGACCTCGAAGATCCGCTGGAACCGCTCGGACATGAAGGGCGTGGTGTGCCCGCCGGTCTGTCCCGCCTTCAGCCGCTCGTCGACGGTCCGCCAGTGGCCGGACCGGCAGTCGGCGGCGACCTTGCGGGCGGGCGAGGCCCGGTGGAAGCGCCGGACGTCGACCTTCTGGTCCCGGCGGGCCACGGAGGCCTGGCTGGTGCAGACGTACTCGATGGTGACGCCCGCCGCCTCCCGCTTGTCCTGCCCGAGCAGGCTCATCGTGTACGAGAGGTAGTTCTTGGTGTCGGGGGTGTCCCGGCCGCCGACGTTGGCGAGCTGGAGCACGGCGAAGACGGCGGCGAGCAGCAGGACCCAGCCGCGGGTGCGGCGCGGGCGCAGCGTGGCCCGCAGGGAGGCGGCGGTCATGACCGCGGGAGGAGGTCGTCGCGGCCGGCGGCCGGCGCGGGCAGGGAGGCCGAGCCGCCGTCGGCGGCGCGCGCCGGGGCGGGAGCGGCACCGGCGGGGGCGGCGTGGGCCGGGGCGGCGTGGGCCGGCATCGGTTCGCCGAGCATCAGGGCGCGCACCACCCGCTCGGCGGCCCGGCCGTCGTCGAACTCGCCGTACACGGCGCGGAAGCGGGCGCGGCGCTGGGCGGACCGCTCGTCGCGCCAGGCGTCGGTGGCGAAGAGTTCGGTCAGTTCCTCGTAGCGGTGGGTCACGTGGCCGGGTGGTTCGGCGGTGACGTCGAGGTACAGGCCGCGGCTCGCCGCGACCGCGGCCCGGTCGTCGGCGTGGACGACGACGGGCCGGTCCAGGTTGGCGTAGTCGAACATCAGCGACGAGTGGTCGGTGACCAGGACGTCGGAGGCGAGCATCAGATCCTCCACATGGGGTTCGTCGGTGGCGTCGACGAGGACGCCCCGCCGGTGCAGCTCGGCGAGATCGAGGCCGCGCACCGGGCCGTCGGCGAGCGAGGGGTGGAGGCGGACCACCAGGGTCCGCCCCGGGCCGAGGTCGGCGGCGAGACGGGCCGGGTCGAAGGGCACCGTGTGGCCGCCGCGGACGTGGTCGCGACGGGCCGGGGCGTACAGCACCACGGTGTGCCCGGCGGGGATGCCGAGACGGGCCCGGGTGGCCGCTCCGCGGGCGGCGTCGCCGCGCACCAGCACGTCGTTGCGCGGACTGCCGGTGCGCAGCGAGGTGAAGTGGCAGGGGAAGGCGCGCTCCCACACCCGCTCGGAGTGCCGGTTGGCGACCAGGCTCCAGTCCCAGAGGTCCGCCCTGCGCAGCATCCGCGGCACGTCCAGCCCCAGCCGGGCCCCGGGCTTGGTCAGCAGGTCGGCGCCCTGGTACTTCAGCGGGGTGCCGCGGTGGGTCTGGATGTGCACGCTGCCGGGGTGCTTGACCGGCATCCAGGGCCAGTGGACGTCGTTGACGAACCAGGTGGCACGGGCCTGCAGGGCGAGGTGCCGGGGCGAGCCGGGGGCGACGTGTTCGATCCCGTCGGGGACCTGGTGGGCGTGTTCGGGGCGCACCACCCACACGCCGCGGATGTGCGGGGCGAGTTCGCGGGCCGCCCGGTGGATCGCCGCCGGGTCGCCCAGCACGCCGCGGTGGTGGAACGCGGAGTACAGCGCGAGTTCGGGGTCCAGGCCGCGGCGGCGGTGCGCGAACTGCAGCAGGCGGCCCGCGCGTTCGGCGGTGACACGGCGTGCGAGGCGGGCCGCGCCGGCCGCGCGGTGGCGGGCCGCGGCCGCCTGCCTGCCCAACCGGTAGGCGGCGTACGGACGTTCCAGTACGCGCAGGGCGGGGTCGGTGACCACCAGGCCCGGGGGGCGCAGTTCGCGCAGGAGACCGGCGGTGGCGCGGAAGAACTCGGCCTTGGCGGTGGGCGGGAGACGGTCCGGCTTGCCCAGCACGTCCAGGCAGTGCTCGCCCGCCCGCCGGTGCAGGTAGGGCTTCCACGGTTCCAGTTCGGGGTGCTCGTCGACGTAGGCGAAGACCCGGCGGTACTGCTCGTGCAGGTCGAAGTGCTTGCGGCTGGTGGTGGAGAGGATCGAGCCGGTGGGCCGCTGGCGGTAGCTGAGGCACACGCGGTCCAGGGCAGCGATCCGCCCGGCGGTGAGCAGGACCGGGAAGGTCCAGGGGGTGTCCTCGTAGTAGCCGGGCGGGAAGCGGAAGCCGTGCTGCTCGACGAACGCGCGGCGGTAGGTCTTGTTCCAGACCACCATGAGGAGTTCGAGGATCTCGGGGTGCCCGGCGGCGGTGAACACGCCGCCGGGGGTCGCGCCGGCGTCGGCGAGCACGTGGGCGAGGGCGTTGCGGCGGATGCCGCCCCACCAGTGGGCGCGGACGTAGTCGAAGACGAGGACGTCCGGGTCGCCGGTCTCGTCGAGGCGGTCGGCGATCGCCTGGAGGGCGCCGGGGGTGAGGGTGTCGTCGCTGTCCAGGAAGAGGAGGTGGTCGCCGGCGGCGTGCGGGAGCGCGGCGTTGCGGGCGCGGCCGAGGCCGGCGTTCTCCGCCAGGTGGAGCACCTTGATCCGCGGGTCGCGGGCGGCGTACTCGTCGAGGATCGCGCCGCTGCGGTCGGGGGAGTGGTCGTCGACGGCGATCACCTCCCAGTCCTGGTGGGACTGGGTGAGGACGGAGTCGAGGCACTCGCGGAGGAAGCCCTGTACGCGGTGGGCGGGGACGATGATGCTGAGGCGGGGCGGCACGGGTCAGTTCCTCACGGGTGGGGCGGGACGGGTGTGGGGCGCGTCCGCCGGGGCCGGGGGTGCGGTGCGGGGGGCCGACGCCCGGTGGGGCGAATCGTCACGCGAGTCGTGGCCGCCTGCGCCCGCCCTCCCCCACGCTCGGCTTCGCTCGCGCGGGGGGACCCCCGTCGCCCCCTGGGCGGCCCGGCCGCCCGCGGATGGAGCGGCAGGAATGGCCGCCGGGCCGGCACGGCCGCCCGCAGGACGGGAGGCAGGCGCTGCCGTGCGGGTTCGTCCGGTGGCCGGTGGTCCGGGCGGGGCGGCGGACGGAGCCGGGGTGCGGGCCGGCAGGGGGACGATCGGGGGGAGGGCGGCGGGGGGTTCGCCGAGCAGGACGTGGCGGACGACGCGTTCGGCGGCGTGGCCGTCGTCCCAGGGGCAGAAGCGCGCGCGGAACGCGGCGCGCAGACGGGCGGACTCCGGGGAGGTGGGGGCGCCCTCGGCGAGGAGGCGGTAGAGCTCCTCCGGGGTGCGGGAGACGGGGCCGGGGGGCGACGCCAGGAGGTCGAAGGTGACGCCGCGGGTGGCGCGGTAGACGTCCCAGTCGGGGGCGTGCACGACGATCGGCCGGTCCAGGTCGGCGTAGTCGAACATGATGGACGAGTAGTCGGTGACCAGCATGTCCGCCGCCAGGCACACGTCCTCCGCCGAGCGGTGCGAGGTCACGTCGATCACGCGCGGTGAGGCGGCGGCGCGTTCGCGTCCGGCGCGGTCGTGGAAGTAGTGGGCCCGCAGCAGCACCACCGCGTCGTCCCCCGCCGCCTCGGCCAGCCGCTCGGGGTCCAGGAGGCCCTGCCGGACCGCGTCGGAGCCCTCGGCGTGGTCGCGGTGGGTGGGGGCGTACAGGACGGCCGTGGCGCCCTCGGGGACGCCCAGTTCGCGGCGGATGCGCGCCACGTCCCGTGCGGTGGCCGTGCAGTACACGTCGTTGCGCGGATAGCCGTACTCCAGCGTCGTGTGACCGCCGGGGAAGACCCGCTCCCAGGTCTCGGTGGAGTGCGGGTTGGACGACAGGTTGTGGTCCCAGCGCTGGACGCGGGCCAGCAGCCTGGCGAAGCTCCCGGTGGCGGCGGCGACCACCGGGTGGGCGGCCTGGTCGAGGCCCATCCGCTTCAGCGGCGTGCCGTGCTGGGTCTGCAGGTGGACGGTGCCGGGGCGCTTGACGACGGCGTCGGGGAAGTTGGCGTTGGAGACGAGGTAGGTGGCGCGGGCCAGCAGGTCCCAGGCGGCGCGGGTGCCGATCACCGCGTGCTCCACGCCGGGCGGGAGCGTGGGGACGGCCTCCGGCTCGACGAGGAAGACCCCGCGCAGGTGCGGGGCGAGTTCGCGGGCCTTGGCGTGGATCGCCGCCGGGTTGCAGGCGTAGCCGCGGCCCCAGTAGGCGCAGTACACGACGAGGTGCGGGTCGAGCGGGCGGCGCAGCGCGCGGCGGTAGTACAGACGGGTGCGCAGCCCGCGCAGCGGGGCGGGCAGGACGGCGAGGGCACGCACCCGGGCGGCCGCGCGGTGGGCGGCGCGCAGCAGCCGGAACGCCGGGTGGCTGCCCGCGGCGAGCAGCCGGTGCTGGACACCCAGGCTGCCGCGGGGCGGCCGGAACCCGGCCGGTCGGTGGCGGCGGTACAGGCCGGCCGCGGTGGTGAAGAAGGCGCGGCGGTCGGCGGCGGGCAGGCGGCGCGGGTCGGCGGCGGTGCGCAGGACCAGCGCGAACAGGTCGGCGAAGAGCGGCCCGGTCCGCGCGGCGGGCAGTCCGGCCGCGCGGCACAGCAGGTCCCGGGCGCGGTCGAGCAGGTCCCGGTGGTGCGGTCCGGGCTCGTTGAGGCGGCTGCCCTGGCGCCGTACCCGGTGCTCGACGACGGTCCGGCGCAGCACCGCGACCCGGTCGGCGGCGAGCAGCGCGGCCGGGGTGAAGGACAGGTCGGTGTACCAGCCGTCGGCGAAGGCGAGGCGGTGGGCGGTGACGAAGGCGCGGCGGTAGGCGGCGCTCCAGGCGGGCAGCCGGACGCCGGTGAGGGCGGGCACCTCGGCGGGGTGGAACGGCCCTTCGGGCGCGCTCTGTTCGGGCAGCCGTGGTCCGGGCGCGGGCGGCCGGGCGGGGGTCCACCAGGGGGCGCGTTCGTGGCCGAGGACCAGGACGTCGGGGTCGCCGGCGACGGTGAGCCGGGCGGCGGCCGCGTCGAGCGCGCCGGGGGTGAGGGCGTCGTCGCCGTCGAGGAACAGCACGTAGTCGCCGCGCGCCGCGGCCAGTCCCGCGTTGCGGGCCGCGCCCAGCCCGGCGGAGGGCGGGGAGAGCACGGGACGGGTGGGCGGGTCCTGGTCGCCGCGGCGGGCGAGGACGTCGGCCTCGGGGGCGTCCGGGCCGTCGAGGACGACGATCACCTCGACGTCGTGCCGGTGAGGGCCGGCGACGCTGTCCAGGGCCTCCGCCAGACGGTGGGCGGTGCCATGGGCGGGGATCACGACGGAGAACCGGGGCATGGTTCGCGCGCCTCCTCTTCGCGGTGGTTCGCGGGTGGGCGTCTTCCCGGGGCGGTGCGGTGCGGTGCCGGGTGGGGGATGGGGCGGTGCGGTGCGGTGCCGGGTGGGGGATGGGGCGGTGCGGTGCCGGGTGCGGGCTGGGGCGGTGCGGTGCGGTGCCGGGTGCGGCTGGGCGGGGCGGGGTGCGGCGGATCGGTGGTGGGGGTGCGGTGCGGCGGATCGGCGGTGGGGGCGTGGTGGGTGTGGTGGGCGTGCGGTGCGGCGGGTCAGCGGCCGCGGTGGGGACCCGGTGGGCGGCCCGGCGGCCGCCAGGTGGAGGGCCGGGACGGGGTCGGGCGTGACGTGGGCATCGGCGGCGTTCCCCTCAGCGCTGTTCCGCCAGGCCGTATCCCGCGGCCGGCCGCGCCGCGGGCAGGGCGGCGGGGCCGGTGCCGGTCGCGCGCACCGGGGCGGCCGCGGGGGCCGGGCGGCGCTCGGCGGGCGGGGTCACCGCGGGCAGGCCGGCCCTCTCGCCGAGGACCACCCGCCGCACCACCCGCTCGGCGACCCGCCCGTCGTCGTGGGGGCAGTGCCGCTCGCGGAAGGCCGCGCGCAGTTCGGCCAGGGCCGGGCCGTCGCAGGCTCCGGTGACCAGCAGCCGGGCCAGCTCCGCGGTGTCCTCGGCGACCGCGCCCGGCACCTGGACGGGGTACAGACCGCGCACGGCGTCCAGTGCGGCCCGGTCCGGCCCCCAGAGGACCACCGGCCGGTCCAGCGCGGCGAAGTCGGCGATCAGCGGGGAGCAGTCGGTGAGCAGAACGTCCGCCGCCAGGCAGAGGGTGGCCGCGGGCGCCGCGGTGCGGGACACGTCGATCACCCGGCCGGGCGGATAGGTGCCGGGGTCGGGGACGGTGGTGAGCAGGACGAACCGCTCGCCCAGCCGCCGCGCCAGGTCCTCCACGTCCAGCGAGGGCTCCGGGTGCGGGCGCGGGACCGGCGCGTACAGCACCGCGGTGCGTTCGGCGGGGACGCCCAGCAGGGCGCGCCCGCGGGCGACGTCCTGAGCGGTGGCCCGCTGGTAGGCGTCGGTGCGGGGACGGCCGAACTCCAGGGTGGTGTACCGGCCGGGGAAGCCGCGCTCGTGGACCAGCGTGGTGTGGGAGTCGCCGGACAGGCACAGGTCCCAGGTGTCGACGTCGGCGAGGACGGCGTCGACGTCGGGCCGGGCCGCGTCCAGTCCGGCGCGGGTGAGGGGCAGGCCGTCGAGCGTGTGCAGCAGGACCTGCCCGCGCCGGGGGCGTACCGGGCGGCCGAAGCCGGTGTCGGTGACCAGGTAGCGGGCCCGGGCCAGCGCCGTCCACCAGGCGAGGCTGCCGGGGGTGAGGCGCCTGGTCTCCGGCGGCACCGTGTCCGAGAGTGCGCGCGGGGCGGCCCAGGCGGTGCGGGTGCGCGGCGACCACATCCGGAACGCGGTCTCCAGCGCCCCCGGGTCGCCGCCGTAGGGCGCGGCGCCGTCCCCCGCGGTGAAGAGCGCGAGGTCGCGGGTGGGCAGCAGGCGCTGCACGGCGAAGTGGACGCGCAGCAGGAGCGCGCGGGCCCGGCGGAGGGCGGCGCGGGCCGGGCGGCCCGCGCGCCGCGAGGCGGCGAGCGCCAGCCGCAGGGTCCGCCAGAGCCGGACGCTGCCGCTGCGGAGCACCAGGTCGCGGCCGCGGGCCCGCAGCCCGGCGGGCGGCGGCCCGCTCACGCGGTGGCGGCGGTGGTGGGCGCGGGCGCGGCGCAGGAACTCGCGGTCGGCGCCGGGCGGCAGCCGGTCGGCGCGGTTGAGGACGGTGAAGCAGTGGTCCGTCATGCGGTGGAACAGCGGGCCGCGCCAGTGCGCCAGGCCGGGCCGCGCGTCGAGGAAGGCGAAGACCCGGTCGTACTGGGCGAAGACGTCGAAGTGCTGCCGGCCCGGGGTGCCGAGGATGTTGCCGAGGCGGCGCTGGCGGTAGTGGACGCAGACCCGGTCCAGGGTGGCCAGGGACCCGGCGGCCAGCAGCGCCGGGTAGGTGAAGGGGGTGTCCTCGTAGCAGCCGCCCGGGAAGCGGAGGTTCTCCCGCTCCACGTAGGCCCGCCGGTAGGCCTTGTTCCAGACGACCATCAGCAGGTTCAGCAGCCCGGGCCGGTCGTCCAGCGGGAACGGGGCGGGTCCGTCCTCGCGCAGCTCGGCGGCGAGCCGGTTGCGCACGGCGGTGCCGTCCAGCCGGAGGCGGGCGTAGTCGTAGACCAGCACGTCCGGGTCGCCGGTGTGGTCGAGTCGCTCGGCGATGGCGCGCAGGGCGTGCGGGGTGAGGGCGTCGTCACCGTCGAGGAAGATCAGGTAGTCGCCGGACGCCCGCTCCAGGCCGGTGTTGCGGGCCGGTCCGAGCCCGGTGTTGCGCTCCAGGTGGACGGGACGGACCCGGGCGTCGCGGGCGGCGAACTCGTCGATGATCGCCCCGCACCGGTCCGGGGACCCGTCGTCGACCACGATCAGCTCCAGGTCCGTGTACGACTGCCCGAGCACCGACTCCAGGCAGGAGTGCAGGTACGCCTGGACCCGGTACGCGGGCACGATGACACTGAACCTGGGCAACGGCACATCCAGGGGGTGACGGGGGCGGTCGGGCTCGGGCGCCGGGCCGACGGGACCGGTGCCGGAAGATCCGAAGGTGTGACCTGGATACGCCCTGCCGCCCTGCCGGGTGGCGACGCCGGACGCGTGTCGGGGCGGCCCGTTGACCGGACCGCCCCTTCAGGTGAACGGATTCGCCCGCTTGCCGGACGCTTCCGATCGAGTGACGCACACCCCTGACGTCTACTTCACGGCGCCCGCCATCACTCCCGAGACGAACTGCCGCTGGAAGGCGAAGAACACCGCCAGCGGGATCGCCATGGAGAGGAACGCGCCCGGCGCGAGCACGTCGATGTTGTTGCCGAACTGCCGCACCTGTGTCTGCAGCGCCACCGTGATCGGCTGGCTGCCGGAGTCGGCGAACACCAGCGCGACCAGCATGTCGTTCCACACCCACAGGAACTGGAAGATGCCCAGGCTCGCCACCGCGGGGCCGCCCAGCGGCAGCACCACCCGGGTGAACAGGCGCAGTTCGCCCGCCCCGTCCAGCCGGGCCGCCTCGAGCAGCTCGCGCGGGATCTCCGCGAAGAAGTTCCGCAGCAGGAACACCGCGAACGGCAGGCCGAAACCGGT
The DNA here is from genome assembly GCF_003112515.1 of Streptomyces fragilis. GTDB lineage: Bacteria > Actinomycetota > Actinomycetes > Streptomycetales > Streptomycetaceae > Streptomyces > Streptomyces fragilis. Next base: position 45,637 of record NZ_BEVZ01000005.1, read on the forward strand.
GTGGAACAGCACCACACCCGCGATCGACCCGAACAGGCCCAGGTCGCCGAAGAGTTCGGCGATCGGCAGCAGCGCCACCTGGACCGGCACCACGATCAGGCCCACCACGCCCAGGAACCACCAGTCCCGTCCGGGGAACTCCATCCAGGCGAAGGCGTAGCCGGCGAGCGCGCCGATCACCACGACCAGCAGGGTGGCCGGCACGGTGATCAGCAGGGTGTTGAGCAGCGAGCCGGTGATGTCGTCGTTGCCGAGCAGGTTCGAGTAGGACTCGAGCGTCATCCGCGAGGGCTCGGTCAGGACGGTCCACCAGCCGCTCTCCGCCATGTCCCGCGGCGAGCGCAACGAGGAGAGCAGCAGGCCGACGGTGGGCATCAGCCAGAACAGGCCGACCACCACCAGGAACAGCTGGACCAGCGTCCCGCCCAGCCCGGAGACCGCCCGTGAGGCGAAGGAGGCCTTGCGCGGCCCCTGCTTCCCGGTCGCGGCCGGAGCCGGTGCCGGAACCGGAGCCGGTGTCGCCGGCGTCGAGGTCGAGGTCATCGCTGTCGGCCCTCCTGCCTGATCCGCCGGACGTTGAACCACATCACCGGGACGACGAGCAGCAGCAGGAAGACCGAGATGGCGCTGGCGACCCCCGGCTGGTCCTCGGCGAAGCCCTTCCGGTAGAGCTCCAGGGCCAGCACGTTGGCGTCGTCCTGCGAGGAGCCCGGCGGGATGATGAAGACCAGGTCGAAGATCTTCAGCACGTTGATCATCAGGGTGACCAGCACCACCCCCAGCACGGGGGCCAGCAGCGGCACGGTGATCCGGCGGAACACCTGCCACTCGGTGGCCCCGTCCACCCGGGCCGCCTCCATCAGCTCCCGCGGCACCCCGGCGAGCCCCGCGGCGATCAGCACCATCGCGAACCCGGCCCACATCCACACGTACGCGCCGATCACCGCCGGGGTGACCAGGGACGGGCCGAGCCAGTCGATCCCGTTGTACGGCTGGCGGAAGTTCTCGGCCGGCAGCCGCAGCAGCGCCCCGTCGGCCTCGGCGGACAGGCTGAAGGAGCCGTCCGAGGCCGCCGTGACCCGCTCCACCACCTTGCCGTCCTTGACCGCCTCGATGCGCATGCCCGGGTAGCCGACCTCGGTGGCGTCCGGCTCGTTGAGCGCGCCCACGCCCTTGCCGCGGGTGAAGTCCTGCCAGGTCACGCCGGTGATCCGGTCCGGCTCGGCCTTCGCCGGGCGGGCCCGGGAGGCGTCGTCGGGCATGACGTCGGGGGCGACGCCCACCAGCGGCAGCGACACCGGAGTGCCGACGCGCACCGGGTCGGTGGTGACGAACGCGCCGCCGCCGGCCGGCTTCAGCGGCGACTCGCGCCCCGGGTGCGCCTTGGGGAAGGCGGAGGACTCCGCGAAGGTGTCGTGCACCCCCACCCACACGGCGTTGGCGACGCCCTTGTCCGGGTCCTGGTCGTAGACCAGGCGGAAGATGATGCCCGCCGCCAGCATGGAGATCGCCATCGGCATGAAGACGACGAGCTTGAACGCCGTGCCCCAGCGCACCCGTTCGGTGAGCACGGCGAAGATCAGGCCGAGCGCGGTGGCGACGGCCGGGGCCACCACGACCCAGATCAGGTTGTTGGTCAGCGCCCGCAGGATGCCGTCGTCGGTGAAGAGTTCGGCGTAGTTGTCGAAGCCGGCGAAGTTCTCGCCGGTGCGGTCGAAGAGGCTGCGCAGCAGCGAGTACCCGATCGGGTACACCACCAGCGCGCCCAGCAGCACCAGGGCGGGCAGCAGGAACAGGAACGGGAGCGCGGACGCCCGTCTCCGGGACGCCTGGCCGCGCGGGGACGGCGGGGCGGGGGGCGCCCCGGCGGGCTCAGCCGCCGGGGACCCCTCCTTGGTCACGGCCGAATCCATCGGTGCCTCAGTTCCCGTAGGCCTTGGCCGCCGCGGCCTCCAGCTTCTCCTGGGCGCCCTCGACGTCCTTCGGGTTCTTCAGGAAGTCCTGGAGGATCTTCCACTCGCCCTTGCCGGGCGTGCCGCCGAAGGCCTGCGGGGCCTGGTCCGACATGTCGAACCGGAAGTCGTCGCCCGCCTCGATCAGCGCCTGGGCCATCTTGCGCTGCACGTCGTTCGGGTAGGCCGACGCGTCCACCGCCTTGTTCGGCGAGAGGTAGCCGCCCAGCTTCGCCTGGATGCCCGCGGCGTCCGGCGAGGCCAGGAAGGTGGCCAGCGCCTGGGAGGCCTTGGAGTCCTCGAGGATCACCGCGGCGTCGCCGCCGGAGACCACCGGCGCGCTGTCGCCGACCGCCGGGAACGGGAACACCTTGGCGTCGGTGCCGACCTTCGCGTCCGTCTCACCGATGTTGACCTGCACGAAGTCGCCCTCGTAGACCATCGCGGCCTTCGGCTGGTCGCCCTTGGTGAAGGTCTGGGTCACCGACGCGGGGAACTCCGTCTGCAGCGCGCCGTCGGCGCCGCCCGCGACGTAGTCGGCCTTGCCCCACACCTGGGCCAGGGTGGTCAGGGCCTCCTTGACCGACGGGTCGGTCCACTTGATCTCGTGCTTGGCCAGCTGGTCGTACTTCTCCGGGCCGGCCTGCGAGAGGTAGACGTTCTCGAACCAGTCGGTGAGCGTCCAGCCGTCGGCGCCGCCCACCGAGAACGGGGTCACACCGGAGTCGTAGACGGCCTGCGCGGTGGTCAGCAGCTCGTCCCAGCTCTTGGGCTCGCTCGCCCCCGCGTTCTCGAAGACCTGGGCGTTGTACCAGATCAGGGACTTGTTGGCGGCCTTGTAGTAGACGCCGTACTGCTTGCCCTCGTGGGAGCCGAGGTCCTGCCAGCCCTGGCTGTAGTTCTTGGCGAGCTGCGCCTTGGCCTCCTCGCCGAGCGGCTTGGCCCAGCCCTTCTCCACCGCCTGGTGGATGGCGCCGACCTGCGGCAGCATCGCCACGTCCGGCGGTGCGCCGCCGGCGATCTTGGAGCCGAGGAAGTTGATGATCGGGTCCTGGGCGGGCACGAACTTCACCGTCGCGCCGGTGCGCTTCTCGAACTCCGCGAGGACCTTCTTGAAGTTCTCCTGCTCCGTGCCGGTCCAGACGGCGGCGAACTCGAGGGTCTGGCCGTCGAGCTTGGGCAGGTCGACGGTCCTGGCGGCGTCGCTGCCGCCGGCCTTGTCCTTCTTCTCGCCGTCGTCACCGCCACCGCCGCAGGCCGCGAGGGCGAGGGCGAGTGAGGTGGCCACCAGGGCGGTGGGTATCCGAGAGGTTGTCAGCGCCTTGCGTACGCGCATCGTTGCCCCGTTCTTCGTTCGTCGCTGAACGTGTCGGTGGACGTTGCGACTTGCGCCTTCCCAGGGGAAGTCCGGGTTACGCGCGCGTCGCCGACGTCGCCTCGGCCGGGTGGGCGTGTCGGGCCCGATCGTTGCCGCGCCGTTACTTTCCGCCGCGCCGACGGGCCCGGGCGCGGGCCGTGACGCCCGGGAGTACGCCCGGCGCGGGACCTCCACCCGGATTCTTCCCCCGCCGCCCCGGGGCGGCAACCGCGCCGCCGGGCCGACGGGCGGTGCGGGACCCGCGGGGCGGGCGCGGTGAGGCCGCGCGGGCCGGCACGGTGGTGCTACCGGGCGGCGGCGGAGGGGACCGTCGAGCTGGGGTGCTGGGCGGCGGCCCGGGTGAGGGCGCTGGTGAGGAGGGCGAGGTCGGTGGGGCCGTTGCCGAGTTCACGGACGGGACGGCGGGTGGGGGGATCGCCCATCCGTGACCAGTCCAGCGGCTGGACCGTGGGGCGGAGCGTGGCCGTGCGGGGGATACGCCCCGTCACCCGGCCGCCCTGGAACGGCGTGACCGACCCCCCGGAGGCGAGGAGACGGCCGCGCCCCGTCGGCGCGCCGTCGTCGAGCAGGACGCGCAGGGACGCCTGACGCCCCGGCTCCGACCCCTCCGCGGACACCGCCGCCGCGACCAGGTGGACGCCCAGCCGCTCGCCGTCCCGCGCCACCGCCTCCAGCGCCCGCACCACCGAGCCCGCGGACGGCCGCCCCGGCGCCCCGAGGGCCGGGTGCAGCAGCGCGTCCAGGTCGTCCACCACGACCACCAGCCGCGGCATCGCCACCGGCTCGGCCGGTCCCGCCGCCGCGGACCCCCGCTGCGGCACGATCCGCGCCGGCATCCGGCCCGCGTGCCAGGAGGCGAAGTCCATCAGCCCCAGCACCTCACCGCGCCGCTTCAGCTCCGCGGTGAGCGACTGCGCGAACTCCCGCATGACCAGCGGATCGTTGGCGACCAGCCGACCCGTGACGTGCGGGATCTCGGCGCACGGCTCCAGCCCCTGGGCGCGCGGCGACGCCGAACCGTCCACCAGCAGCACCGCCAGCCGTTCCGGCCGTTCCGCGGACGCCAGCGAGGCGACCACGGCCCGCAGCAGCTCCGTGCGCCCGCTGCCGCCGGAACCCTCGACCAGCAGGTGCGGGCCCTCGGCCGCGAGGTCCACGGCGACCGGCCCGTGCGGACCCGCGCCCAGGACGGCCACCGCGCGGCCGCCGGGGGAGTCCGGGTCGTCCGCGGCGTCGGCCCAGCGGGCCAGCAGCGACGACGGGGTGGCGCGGGCCAGGCCCAGCTCGTCGAGCAGCCGCGCCGCGTCGGGCAGCGGCTGCGACGGCCCGCTCTGCGGCCCCCGCGGGCCCGCCGCCCTCGACGACGGGGACGGCGGCGCGTCGGCCCGGAGCGGGGCCAGCGCGCGGGCGAACCGCTCGGCCCACGCCGGCGAGACCGCGTCGACCGCGCCCACCGTCCCGTGGCCCACCGGCGCGGTCCGCGGCAGCACCGGCCCGGCCGGGGCGGCGGAACCGGGGCCCGAGCGCGGCGCCGGGACACCGGCCACCGGCGCCACCCGCAGCAGCCGCAGCGCCGTGGCGACGTCGCCGCTGAGCAGCGCCACCGCCCCGCAGGCGCGGAAGGCGGGGACCAGGGAGCAGGCCGTCTCGTACGTCTCGGTCACCGGGGAGGCGGGGGAGGCCGGGGCGGTCTCCGCCAGGCACAGCACGTGGACGCCGGCCCGCGGACCGTTCAGCGCGAGCCGGGACACCGCGTCCCGCACGTCCGCGCCGCCGGGGTCGCCGTCGACCACCAGCACGGTGGAACGCAGGCCGCCGGGACGCGGCGCGGCCGGGCCGCCGGGGGCGGGCGAGGGCGCGGCCGCGGAGTCGGCGACCCGGCGCAGCAGTTCCTCGGTCCGGGCGGCGGCCTGGTCGCGGTCGTGCGCCAGCAGCAGCCGGCAGTCCTGGCCCTGGGTGGGCCGCACGTGGGGGAGCAGGCCGAGCCAGGCCCACTCCGCGGTCCGCTCCTCCAGGGGGCGGGAGCGGTCCGCGCTGATCAGCACGATCTCCAGCGTGTCCGGGGAGTGCAGCGCGGCCAGCTGCGCCAGCACCGAGCGGGCCAGCCCGGCCAGCCGGGGCCGGGGCCCCGCGAGACCCAGCGACCCGGCCTCGCGCAGGGCGGCGGTCACCGGCACGGCGGGCAGCAGGCCCTCGCCGTCGGGGGACGGCCGGTCGGCCGTGCCGAGGCGGACGGTGAGCGCCTCGGGGTGGTCGTGGTCGCGCTCCCACAGGCGCGGGCCGGGGCCGAGCGCGGTGAGCAGCAGCTCGGCCGGGTCCGGCCAGGTATCGGGCCGGCGCGGGACGGTGGCCCAGCCGTCGGTGTGCGCGGTCGGTCCGCAGGAGGCGGCGTCGGTGCGCTCGCCGCCGGTCCGGCCGGTGGTCAGCCGCCGGGCCCACGCCGTTATGCCCCGCCGCCGGGCGGGTTCCCCGGCCTCACCGGGCGCCGCGGGGGCGCCGGGCCGGTGCGCGACGCCCTGGTCGCGTGACGCGGGCGCCCCGCCGTACGCGGCCGGGTGGACGCCGGGCGCCCCGCCGTACGCGGCGCCGGTGGGGCCGTCGGCCGCGGGCACGTCCGCCGTGGGCGCGTCGGCCCGGACGGCACCGCCCGGGCTCGCGGCGGCCCACCCGGCGGAGGTCCCGGGGAACGCGTCCTCGCCGCCCGGCGCGCCGGGGGTCTCCCCGGCCGGGCCGACGCCGAGGGCCCCCCGGGCGGTCCCGCCGCCCCGGGTCTCCCGGGCGTCCCAGCCGTCCTGCCGGACCCAGCCTCCTTGCCTGCCCCAGGCCCCCTGCGTCACGTGCGCCCCATGCGGGCCGTGCGCCCCCGTGGGGCGGTCGGACCGGGCGGCGTCCGGAGCGCCGTGGGTCCCATCGGCAGCCCCGGGCGCACCCGCGCCCCCGGCCCCACCGGCAGCCCCGGCCCCACCGGCGGCTCCGGAGCCCGCCGCCGAACCCCGCTCGCCGTGGACCCCGCCGGGACCCCGCCCGCCGGGGTCCACGGACAGACGGAGGCACCCCTCCCCGTCCGGCGTCACCGGCGAGGGCGGCGGGGAGGCGGGCAGGGCGAGCCGCAGCGTGGACTCCCCGACCCGCAGCAGCGCACCCGGCACCAGCGGGACCGGTCCGGAGTCCAGGACCCGGCCGTCGAGCCGCGTGCCGTTGGTGGAGCGCAGGTCGGCCACGGTCACCGAGCCGTCCGGGGCGACGGTGACCGCGCAGTGCGTGCGGGAGACGTCCGGGTCGTCGAGCGGGATCTCGGCGTCGGCGGAGCGGCCGACGGTGACCCGGCCCCCGTGCAGCAGGTGGACGCCGCCCGCGTCGGGACCGGCGACCACGTGCAGCTCGGCGACCGCGGCCGGCCCGGTGCCGTCCTCCCCGCCGAGGTGGCCGTCGGGGTCGGCGGGGAGGCCCACCGACACCACCGCGCCGTCCACCAAGGGGGGCTCGCCCAGCACCCGGCGCAGCGGGTCCAGCCGCTCGGCCCCGGCGTACAGGGCGGCCCCGCCTCCGTCCCCGCCGGGAACCGCCGTGGCCAGGTCCGCCGCCACGGCCGCCAGCGTGGTGCCGGCGGGGGCGGTGACCAGCACGTCGCGGCTCGCGGCGGTCGGGTTCAGCGGGTCTACGACGGTCAGCCGGATCTGCATCGCCGTCAGCGATCCCTTCCGCTCGGGCGCCCGTGGGAGTGGTCGACGCCCCGGGTCCCCCACCGTGCCGTCCCCAACCGCCCGCAGAGCACGTCGGCCTGTAGCTGTAGCAGGGTGCATCCTCGCACCCGGGACGCGCCCCGCGCCCGCGGGCCACCCTCAAGTGATCTTGATTGGTCACCTCTGCCCTGGAAAGTGGCCCATTCAACACCTGTTCATGACTGATAACGCTCGCTCCCGGAAACCAAGCGACCGGGATGCACGTCTTTTCTTCGGGGAGCCCCACCGCGCCCCGCACGGCGGGCCCCACCCGGCACGCCTCACCGGCCGTGTCCGGACCGAGACGGATCCGGGCACGCCGACGACCGCCGTCACCGGCCCCCACGGCACTACAGTGGGCGGGACCGGACGTCAGGGCCGGTGCGAGTGATCACGACCAGCAGGGAGCGCATGACGTGCGGCCGGTAGGCAGCAAGTACCTGCTCGAGGAGCCGATCGGACGCGGCGCCACGGGCACCGTCTGGCGTGCCCGCCAGCGGGAGACCGCGGGGGCCGAGGCCGCCGTCGCCGGGCAGCCCGGTGAGACCGTCGCCATCAAGGTCCTCAAGGAGGAGCTGGCGAACGACCCGGACGTGGTGATGCGCTTCCTCCGGGAGCGCTCCGTCCTGCTCCGGCTCACCCACGACAACATCGTCCGGGTCCGCGACCTGGTAGTCGAGGGCGACCTGCTCGCCCTGGTGATGGACCTGATCGAGGGCCCCGACCTGCACCGCTACCTGCGGGAGAACGGCCCCTTCAGCCCGGTCGCCGCCGCCCTGCTCACGGCGCAGATCGCCGACGCGCTGGCCGCCAGCCACGCGGACGGCGTGGTGCACCGTGACCTGAAGCCCGCCAACGTCCTGCTGCGCCAGACCGGCGGCGAGCTGCACCCGATGCTGACCGACTTCGGCATCGCCCGGCTCGCCGACTCCCCGGGCCTGACCCGCACCAGCGAGTTCGTCGGCACGCCGTCCTACGTGGCCCCGGAGTCCGCCGAGGGCCGCCCGCAGACCTCCGCCGTGGACATCTACGGCGCCGGCATCCTGCTCTACGAGCTGGTCACCGGCCGCCCGCCGTTCGGCGGCGGCAGCGCGCTCGAGGTGCTCCAGCAGCACCTCAACGCCGAGCCGCGCCGTCCCTCCACGCTGCCCGAGCCGCTGTGGACGGTCATCGAGCGCTGCCTGCGCAAGAACCCCGACGAGCGCCCGAGCGCGGTCAGCCTGGCCCGCGCGCTGCGCGTGGTCGCCGACGGCGTGGGCCTGCGGGCGAGCTCGGCGCAGATCGTGGCCGCCGACAACGTCGCGGCCCTGCTCGCGCCCGACCCGGCCCCCGCGCCGGTGCCCGGCACGCCGGAGCCCGCCGGGGCGTCCGAGCCCACCCAGGTCCTCCCGCACGGTCCGGGCCAGGGCGGTTTCGGCCAGGGCGGCGCGTACGACCCCAACGCCGCCACCACGGTGATGCGGCACCCGCAGGGCGGCCAGGGCGGCGACGCCGACCCGACGCAGATGATGCCGCCGCAGGGCGCGGACGCGGGCCCCGAGCAGCCGCACCCCTGGCAGACCCAGCTCAGCGCCGCCCGCGAGCGCAACGAGCAGACCCAGGTCCAGCAGTACCTCGACCCCGACGACTCGGGGGACCCGCTGCGCCGTCGCCGGCCGCAGCGGCAGGTCGCCCCGCGTCCGCAGCAGCCGCCGCGCTCCCAGCAGCAGAGTTACGGCTACCCGCCGCAGCACCAGCAGCCGGTGCAGCGTCCGGCGCCGCGGCCGGTCCAGCGGCCCGCGCCGCGTCCGGTCCAGCCCCAGCCGCAGCGCTACGCGGCCCCGCCGCAGCAGCCGCCCGCCGCCCCGCGCGAGCGGCGCCGCAGCGCCAACCCGGTCCGCATCCCCGGCCTGGGCTGCCTCAAGGGCTGCCTGATCATGATCGTGGTCTTCTTCGTGGCCGGCTGGCTGGTCTGGGAGCTGACGCCGCTGCAGGACTGGATCGGCACCACCAAGGGCTGGTGGGACCAGCTGACCACCTGGATGGGCGACATCTCCGACTGGTTCACCAGCATCGGAGACACCGCCAAGGACGTGCAGAACGGCGTCGAGGACGTGCAGAAGGGCGTCGGGGACGCGCAGGACGCCCTGCCGTAACGGGTGAATTCACCGGCTGCCGTGAGGGAGGGCCCGGCGGGCGCGTAGGTTTGCACCAACACGCGTTCACAGGAGCTCTCTTGGCACGGAAGATCGGCAGCCGGTACACCGCCCACCAGATCCTCGGACGGGGCAGCGCCGGCACGGTGTGGCTCGGTGAGGGGCCCGACGGGCCCGTGGCGATCAAGCTCCTGCGCGAGGACCTGTCCTCGGACGAGGAGCTGGTCGGCCGCTTCGTCGGCGAGCGGACCGCGCTGCTCGGGCTCGAGCACCCGCGGATCGTCTCGGTGCGCGACCTGGTCGTCGACGGCAGCAACCTCGCCCTGGTGATGGACCTGGTGCGCGGCACCGACCTGCGCACCCGCCTGGAGCGCGAGCGCCGTCTCGCGCCGGAGGCGGCGGTGGCCGTCGTCGCGGACGTCGCCGACGCGCTGGCCGCGGCGCACGCCGCCGGGGTGGTGCACCGGGACGTCAAGCCGGAGAACGTCCTGCTGGACATGGACGGCCCGCTGGGCCCCGGCAACTCCCACCCGGCGCTGCTGACCGACTTCGGGGTCGCCAAGCTGATCGACGTGCCGCGGCGCAGCCGCGCCACCAAGATCATCGGAACTCCGGACTACCTGGCCCCCGAGATCGTCGAAGGGCTGCCGCCGCGCGCCTCGGTCGACATCTACGCCCTGGCCACCGTGCTCTACGAGCTGCTGGCCGGGTTCACGCCGTTCGGCGGGGGCCACCCCGGGGCGGTGCTGCGGCGGCACGTGACCGAGACGGTGGTGCCGCTGCCGGGGATCCCCGAGGAGCTGTGGCGGCTGATCGCCCAGTGCCTGTCGAAGGCGCCGGCCTCGCGGCTGCGGGCCGCCGAGCTGGCCGAGCGGCTGCGCGAGGTGCTGCCGCTGCTGGCCGGGATGCCCGCGCTGGACGTCGAGGACGTCGACCCGGAGGAGGAGCCGGAGGCCCCGCAGGGCCCGCTCCCGGGCGACCCGGCCGACGCGGACCGCGTCGCGCCTCCCGCCGCCTCCCGGCGCGGGGCCGTGCCGCTGGTGCGGGGATCGCGGCCGGACTCCAACCGGGACACCCACACCTCGATGCGGGTGCCGGAGCCGGACGAGCTGGCCGGCGGCGCGCTGGGGACGGCGCGGGCGCCGAGGGCCGCCGGGGCGCCGCGGCCGGGCTCGGCCCGCAACCGGCCCGCGGCCGCGCGGCGGCGTGCCGTCACCGCGGCGGGACTGGCGGTCGCGGCCGCGGCGGCGGCCACCGCCTGGTGGCTCGCCGCACCTTCCGGGAACCCTTCCGCCCCGCCCGGCCCGGGCGCCTCCTCGGCGGCTCCCTGACGGCAGCGGGGGCGGCGTCGGCCGGGGCGCCGCCGGGCCCGGGCCGCCCCGGGTACAGGGGTGTGGCCCTGGCCGCCGGGCGGAGCCGTTACGCTGGAGGGCGTGGCAGTCGTCGATGTATCCGAAGAGCTGAAGTCCCTCTCCTCGACCATGGAGTCGATCGAGGCCGTCCTGGACCTCGACAAGCTGAGGGCAGACATCGCCGTGCTCGAGGAGCAGGCGGCCGCGCCCTCCCTCTGGGACAACCCGGACGAGGCGCAGAAGATCACCAGCAAGCTCTCGCACCTCCAGGCCGAGGTCCGCAAGGCCGAGGCGCTGCGCGGCCGGATCGACGACCTGTCCGTCCTCTTCGAGATGGCCGAGGAGGAGGACGACCCGGACACCAAGGCGGAGGCCGAGGCCGAGCTGGTCGCGGTGAGGAAGGCGCTCGACGAGATGGAGGTCCGTACCCTCCTCTCCGGCGAGTACGACTCCCGTGAGGCGCTGGTCAACATCCGTGCCGAGGCCGGCGGCGTCGACGCCGCGGACTTCGCCGAGCAGCTCCAGCGCATGTACCTGCGCTGGGCCGAGCGCCACGGCTACAAGACGGAGATCTACGAGACCTCCTACGCGGAGGAGGCCGGCATCAAGTCGACCACCTTCGCCGTCCAGGTCCCGTACGCCTACGGCAACCTCTCCGTCGAGCAGGGCACCCACCGCCTGGTGCGCATCTCCCCGTTCGACAACCAGGGCCGCCGCCAGACCTCCTTCGCGGGCGTCGAGGTGCTGCCGGTCGTGGAGCAGACCGACCACATCGAGATCGACGAGTCCGAGCTCCGCGTCGACGTCTACCGCTCCTCCGGCCCCGGCGGCCAGGGCGTCAACACGACCGACTCCGCGGTCCGCCTGACCCACATCCCGACCGGCATCGTCGTCTCCTGCCAGAACGAGCGGTCGCAGATCCAGAACAAGGCGACGGCGATGAACGTCCTCCAGGCCAAGCTGCTCGAGCGGCGCCGCCAGGAGGAGCAGGCCAAGATGGACGCCCTCAAGGGCGACAGCGGCAACAGCTGGGGCAACCAGATGCGGTCGTACGTCCTGCACCCGTACCAGATGGTCAAGGACCTCCGGACGGAGTTCGAGGTCGGCAACCCGCAGGCCGTCCTGGACGGTGAGATCGACGGATTCCTCGAGGCGGGCATCCGCTGGCGCAAGCAGCAGGAGAAGTAACCCCCGAGCCCTCCGCGTTTGTCGACAACTGCCGCCTTCAGGGCGGCAGTTGTCGTTTTGTGCACGTGCCGTGAAGTAACTTGACGATCCTTTGGATTATCGGAAGGGTTAGGTTTGGCGTGCGTTGACGGGGGCGCATGTGAACCGGGGGGCGGCCGAGACCGGCCCCCCGTCGATCACCACCCCCAGGACGCCGCCTCCCTGACTACAGCTACTGGGGGTAGCAGACACATGAGCAGAAAGACACGGGTCCGCATCGCGCGGATCGCCGCGGGTGCCGTGATAGCGGCCGGCGCGTCGCTGACGGCGGCGGGTGTGGCCTCGGCCATCGGCAACGACGAGGTCGTCACCCAGGACACCGACGGCGGCACCTCCGAGGGTGGTGACAACGGTGGTGGCGACGCCGGCGGCGGTGACGTCGGCGGTGTCATCGCGGGCGGTGATGGCGGTGACGACGGCGGCGTGATCGCGGGCGTGATCGCCGGCGGCGACGGCGGTGGCGACGTCGGTGGCGGCGACGTCGGCGGTGGCGACGTGGGCGGCGGCGACGTCGGTGGCGGTGACGTCGGCGGTGGCGACGTGGGCGGCGGCGATGTCGGTGGCGGTGACGTCGGCGGTGGCGACGTGGGCGGCGGTGACGTCGGCGGTGGCGATGTCGGCGGCGGTGACGGCGGCAACGGCAACGGTGGCGGTAACGGTGGCAACGGCGGCGGCAACGGCAACGGTGGCGGCAACGGCGGCCCCGAGGGTCCCGGCCCCAACACCGGCGGCGAGGAGCCCCAGGGCGGCGACGGCAACCTCGTCGACACCGGCTCCGACTCCACCACCCCGCAGGGCGGCGGCGACGAGCTCGCCGAGACCGGCGCCGCGGAGACCTCGTTCCTGCTGATCGGCGCCGCGACGATGATCGCCGGCGGCATCGGCTTCCGGTTCCTCCCGCGCCTGATGGAGGGCCGCGGCGGCGCCGCCGCCTGAGCGGACCGGCCGGCCTGACGGGCTGACGAACGAAGGGCGGGGCGGGACGGCACCAGCCGTCCCGCCCCGCCCCTTGTCGTCCGCTCCAGGGAACGTCCCGCTCACGCCGGGCGCACAGGGCCCCGCAGGCCCTCTCAGCGCGCCAGCAGGGCCGCCGCCGTGGCCAGCACCACCAGGAGGACCAGCAGCGCCCCCGGCGTCAGTCCGCCGAACGGCTGCTGCTGCATCCGCTCGCGGTTGGCGCGGCAGACAGGGCAGCGCCCCTCGGCGACCGGCGCCGCGCAGTTGGCGCACACCAATCGGTCATAGGTCATGCGCTCGCCCTCCTCGCACCGCTTCCGCCTTGCCCAACGTTCACGGGAACGATGCTGTTCCCTCTTCCACTGTGCCAGGTCCGGGGCGAGAGGGCGCTGCCACTACCCCCGCATCCCCTCCACAAACCTTCCCCGCCCCGGCCCGGCGCGGGGGAGGTACCCCCACCAATGCGACGACAAAAGGGGCAAGGTGCGCGCAACCAGGTCCGGCGACTGCGGCCGGTACCCGCATTCGCGTATGGTCACGCACATCTACCCCCGGCGACTCGTGGTGTTTCCGTGATCCGATTCGACAACGTCACCAAGGTCTACCCCAAGCAGAACCGCCCCGCCCTGAGGGACATCACCCTCGAGGTCGAGCGCGGCGAGTTCGTGTTCCTGGTGGGCTCCTCAGGCTCCGGAAAGTCCACCTTCCTGAGGCTGATCCTCCGCGAGGAGCGGGCCACCCAGGGACAGGTCCACGTGCTGGGCAAGGACCTCGCACGGCTTTCCAACTGGAAGGTGCCCCAGATGCGCCGCCAGCTGGGGAACGTGTTCCAGGACTTCCGTCTCCTGCCGAACAAGACGGTCGGCGAGAACGTCGCCTTCGCACAGGAGGTGATCGGCAAGTCCCGCGGCGAGATCCGCAAGTCCGTCCCCCAGGTGCTCGACCTGGTCGGTCTGGGCGGCAAGGAGGACCGCATGCCGGGCGAGCTGTCCGGCGGTGAGCAGCAGCGTGTGGCGATCGCCAGGGCCTTCGTCAACCGGCCCAAGCTGCTCATCTGCGACGAGCCCACCGGCAACCTGGACCCGCAGACCTCCGTCGGCATCATGAAGCTGCTCGACCGGATCAACCGGACGGGCACCACCGTGGTCATGGCGACGCACGACCAGAACATCGTGGACCAGATGCGCAAGCGCGTCATCGAGCTGGAGAAGGGCCGCCTCGTGCGCGACCAGGCACGCGGCGTCTACGGATACCAGCACTGATCCCCGTCCACGGAAAGGCCTGACAAGAGCCATGCGGCTTCAGTTCGTCATGTCGGAGATCCGTGTGGGTCTCCGCCGCAACCTCACGATGACCTTCGCGGTCGTCGTGTCCGTCGCCCTCTCGCTCACCCTGCTCGGCGGCGCCATCCTGCTGCGCGACCAGGTGAGCGCCATGAAGGGCTACTGGTACGACAAGGTCAACGTCTCGATCTTCCTCTGCAACAAGAGCGACGCCGAGTCGGACCCGAACTGCGCCAAGGGCGCCGTCACCGCCGACCAGAAGAAGCAGATCGTCGCCGACCTCGACGAGATGAAGATCGTCGACGACGTGGTGCACGAGTCGCAGGACGACGCGTACAAGCACTACAAGGAGCAGTTCGGCGACTCCCCGCTGGCGGCCACCCTCACGCCGGACCAGATGCAGGAGTCCTACCGCATCAAGCTGACCGACCCGGAGAAGTACGAGGTCATCGCCACGGCCTTCGACGGGCGTGAGGGCGTGCAGTCGGTGCAGGACCAGAAGGGCATCCTGGACAACCTCTTCACCATGCTCGGCATGCTCTCCACGGCCGCGCTGGCGCTGATGGCCGTGATGCTGGTGGTCGCGATGCTGCTGATCGTCAACACGGTGCGCGTCTCGGCGTTCAGCCGCCGCCGCGAGACCGGGATCATGCGCCTGGTCGGCGCCTCCGGCTTCTACATCCAGGCGCCGTTCATCATGGAGGCCGCGGTCGCCGGTCTGATCGGCGGCGCGCTCGCCTGCGTCTTCCTGGTGCTCGGCCGGTTCTTCACCATCGACAGCGGCATGGCGCTCTCCGAGCGGCTCACGCTGATCAACTTCGTCGGCTGGGACGCCCTCCTGACGAAGCTTCCGCTGATCCTGGCCATCAGCTTCCTGATGCCCGCGCTGGCCGCCTTCTTCGCCCTGCGCAAGTACCTGAAGGTGTGACGCATCCCAAGAGGGCCGCAGGGGCAACCGCCCCTGCGGCCCTCTCGCGTTGTCCTAGACTCCCCCTCATGTCAGGCCCCGACCCGTTCTGTCAGACCCGCACCACCCGCCCCATTCGTCGCGGGGCGGCCCTGACGTCGCTGGCCCTCGCGGGCGTCCTGGTGACGTCCGCGGCCGGGGGGGCCTTCTCCGACGGGCAGGGCGAGGCGCAGGCCGCCACCCGGATCGGGGACCTCGCATCCCCGCGGGGCGACGCCGCCGACGCGGCCCGGGAGGCCGCCGCCGAGGCGCTGGTCGACGGCAAGTCCCCCGAGGAGGCCGCGGAGCGCGCCGTCAGCCGCAGCGGGGACCGCTGGGGGGCCGTGTACACGCCCGGGGAGTACCAGGAGTTCGAGGAGGCGCTGGACGGCCGTTACACCGGCATCGGCGTCTGGGCGGCCAGGGAGCGGGACGGCGACGTGACGCTCACCCGGGTACGCGACGGGTCGCCCGCCGACCGGGCCGGGCTGCGCGCCGGGGACCGGGTGCTGGCTGTCGACGGCAGGCCCACGGCGGGCGTGCCGGTCACCGAGGTGCTGGCCCGGCTGCGCGGCGCCACGCCCGGCGAGGAGCCGCAGGACGCCGGCAGCACGCTGCGGATCGGCCTCGAGCGCGACGGGCGGCGGTGGACGGAGACCCTGCGCCGGGCCCGCCTGTCCATCGACCCGGTCACCGTGCGGCGGACCGCCGGCGGGGCGACGCTGATCAGGGTGAGCGCCTTCACCAAGGGCGCCGGCGACAGGGTCCGCGCGGCCGCCGTGGAGTCCCCCGGCGGCATACTGCTCGACCTGCGGGGCAACTCCGGCGGCCTGGTCACCGAGGCCGTGGACGCCGCCTCCGCCTTCCTCGACGGGGGCCTGGTCGCCACCTACGACCTGCGGGGCGAGCAGCGGGCGCTGCACGCCGAGCGGGGCGGCAGCACCTCGCGTCCCCTGGTGGTGCTGGTCGACTCCGGGACCATGAGCGCCGCCGAGATGGTCACCGGGGCCCTGCAGGACCGGGGGCGCGCGGTGGTCGTCGGCTCCCGCACCTTCGGCAAGGGCGCCGTGCAGATGCCCACCGAGCTGCCCGGCGGCTCGGTGGCCGAGCTGACCGTGGGCCACTACCGCACGCCCTCGGGCCGCGGCGTGGACGGCGAGGGCATCGTGCCCGACCTGGCGGCCGGGCAGAACGCCGAGCAGCGGGCCGAGAAGGTATTGACTGGCCTCGGGGGCCCCTCGTAGTGCGAAAATGGGCGGCACTATGGCCAAGGAAAAAGGGCGCAAGCTCATCGCGCAGAACAAGAAGGCGCGGCACGACTACCTCGTCATCGACACCTACGAGGCCGGACTGGTCCTGACCGGGACGGAGGTGAAGTCGCTGCGCCAGGGGCGGGCGTCCCTGGTCGACGGCTTCGTCCAGCTCGACGGCGGCGAGGCGTGGCTGCACAACGTGCACGTGCCCGAGTACAGCCAGGGCACCTGGACCAACCACTCGGCGCGCCGCAAGCGGAAGCTGCTGCTGCACCGGGAGGAGATCGACAAGCTCGCCGCGAAGTCGCAGGAGACCGGTCACACGATCGTGCCGCTCGCCCTGTACTTCAAGGACGGCCGGGCGAAGGTCGAGATCGCACTGGCGAAGGGCAAGAAGGAGTACGACAAGCGCCAGACGCTGCGGGAGAAGCAGGACCGCCGCGAGACCGAGCGGGCGATCTCGGCGGTGCGCCGCAAGCAGCGGGCGTGACGCCGGCGTGACCTGGCTCTCCTCGCGGCGCCGCGTCGGCGTCGCCTCGCGGGGAACAAGGTGGCGTCCGGCGGCGTTGCTCAGTACGATGGCACTTGCCTCCCCACGCGGGGGGCGACGATTGAAAAAACAACATGGGGATGATCGGTTTCGACAGCGGCTGTCGAAGCAGGGGAAGCGTGTCGAGGAAGCGGCCATGATCTCGTAAACCACAGGCCGAAAAAAATAATCGCCAATTCCAAGCGCGATATCTCCCAGAGCCAGCTCGCTCTCGCCGCCTGATCTTCAGGTAGCGTGAAGCAGCTCTCTACTTAGGGGAGTGTCAGCCCGGGGGTGTTCCCGACCCGGATCCTGGCATCAGCTAGGGGACTAAACCTTGATCCCGGTCACGGGGTGAAGAGGGAAACCAAACAGTGACTGAGCCCGTCGGAGACTTGTCCGCGTGATCTCCGGGGCCGAGAAAAGCGAAGCGGACTGCACACGGAGAAGCCCTGGTTCCGCACCGTTGGACGCGGGTTCGATTCCCGCCATCTCCACCACCCCATGAGCGAGGCCCTCGACCGGACAAGGTCGGGGGCTTTCGTGCGTTCCGGCGCGTCGCCGTCAACCGGCGGTACGCTGCCCCACGTGAGGGGGGACCGCCGCGGATCCGCGGGCGCCGGCCGAACGCCGGCGACCAGCGTAGGACGCACACGCCGTCGGAAGGGATGCATCGTGAGTGCTCAGCCTGTCGAGTACTTCGCACCGGTCGACCCCTGGGCCATGTTGGCGCACCTCGATCGTGATCCTGCCCTGGAGTGCTGGCGTGCCGAGCTCGTCGAAGGGCAGATCTCCTTGACCCCGCCTCCTGTGCCGGAACATGAGCGCATCGTCACCGCGGTGACCAAGCAGCTGGCCCGGAACGATCCGGACGATGTGCTCACCTACTGGTCCGGCGGCACCGGTCTGCGTATCGGGCCCGGAACGGGCTTGAAGCCGGACATCGTCGTCACCGACGAGGACGCCTTCTGCGACAGTCGGGCCGAGTACAGCCCCGTCGAGGGTGAGCCGATCCATATGGTCATCGAGGTGACCTCACCGAGCACTCGGGAGCGGGACCACAGGGACAAGATGCGCGCCTACGCTGACGCCCGCATCCCGTACTACCTGATCATCGACCGCCAGGAGCGGATCTGCCGGCTGTACCGGCTGGCACCGGACGCGGACAGTTACGGGCCTCCGCACGGCAAGGCGGACTTCGGTGAGGCTCTGCCGTTGCCCGAACCGCTCGGGTTTCTCCTGGACACGTCACGGTTCGCGTGAGCATCGGCGAAAGGGCGGCGCCCCCGGCGTGGTGCCCGGGGCGCCGCCCTGGGTGCGGCCGGGGTCATCGCTGGGGATCCGCGTTGAACTTGGCGGTGGCCCAGAAGTAGCCGAGGACGGCGAGGCCGGCGCACCAGGCGACGGCGAGCCAGCCGTTGTGGCCGATCCCGGTGCCGAGGAGCGAGCATCGTCCGCGCGGCCGAGCAGGCCCGCGACATCCTCAACACGAAGCCCGGGACGACGGCCCCGGCGTCGCGGGGTGCGGAGGACTGAGCGCGCACGGGTGGGAGCGCACCGGCCGGGCGGGGGTCGGGTCGCCGCCCGGCCGGGCGCGGTCGGGGGCCGCCTAGGCCGCGGGCCAGGCCGGACCGGCCGGACCGGCCGGACCCGCCGGGTCGGTGTCGCGGCGGCCGGTGAGGAGCGCGTCCGCGGTGCGCCAGGCGGTGGGGGAGAGCAGGGGGCGCAACCGCAGCAGGAGCGCCATGAGTTCGGCCCCGCGTCGGGCGCGGATGAGCGGGTCCACCCAGGCGAGGTCGAGCTCGTCGGCGGCGATCAGTTCCGCCAGGTCCCGCCGCTGGGCGAGGGAGAGTGAGCGGGTCCGGCCGGTGAAGCGCTCGACGTAACGGCCCGAGGGATGGGTGAGCGTCGGGTAGGTCGCCGCCCGGTCGCAGACCCCGTAGAGGTGGACCAGGGACTCGGCCTCCGGGCCGATCACCAGGGCGAGTTCCGCACGCCGGGCCAGGCCCAGCACGGCCGGGGCGAACGCCTCGGTGCCGTAGGCGGCGTGGCACAGCCCCGCCAGCTGCAGCTCGGGCCGCGCGCCCCAGAGCACGAGCAGCGAGCGGACCCGGACCAGGTGCTGCAGGAGCGTGCCGCCCGGGTGGGCGATGGCGTCGGCGCCCAGGCGGCGTAACAGTACGACGGCCCGGTCGGCCGCCGGTGGGGGAGCGGGCACGGTGGCGTGTCCTTTCGGCGGGGAGGGTCGGGTCGGCACCCGCGCGCGTACACGAGGCTGCCCGCCGGCCGTCGTGGACCGGTCGGGTGCCGGAGGATGCGCGGGTTGCCGCCCGGGGCTGCCCTTCGCCACGATCGTGATGCCTGGGGGCGAGGCAGGTCAATCCTTGGGTTTGCTTCCCAAGTCCCAGTGCCCGCTTGGGGGTTGCTAGCGTGTCACGCGTGACTCTCGACGACCTGCGGGTGTTCGTGGCGGTGTGCCGGGCCGGTTCGCTCAGCGCGGTGGCCCGCGAACTGGGCTGTACGCAGTCCGCGGTGAGCCAGCACGTGAAGCGGCTGGAGAAGGAGACCCGCGTCAGCCTGCTGGAACGCCAGCCGCGCGGCGTGGTGCCCACCGCCGCCGGGCGCATCCTGTGGGACGCCGCCTCCGACGGTCTCGCCGGCCTGGACCTGGCGCTGCGCCGCCTGGGCGACCTGGTGGACGGGGAGAGCGGCGCGGTCCGGGTGACCACCGGCGGCACCACCGTGCGCCACTTCATGGCCGACGCCATCGTCGACTTCCGCCACCGCTACCCCCGCGTCAGCCTGGAGTTCCAGACCGAGACCTCCAGCCGCCGCTGCTTCGACGCGCTGCTGTCCAGCAACCTGGACCTGGCGTGGATCACCATCGGCGAACCGGTCCGCGGCATCGAGCAGCGGCCCGCGATCGACCTGCCCTGGGTGCTCGCGGTCCGGGAGGGCGACCCGCTGGCCGGGCGGGACAGCGTCCGCGTCGCGGACCTCGCCGACCTCCGCCTGGTGCGGCTGCCGCCCAACTCCACCTCCGGCGGGCAGCTCGACGTGGCGTTCGCCGGGTCGGGCCTGCGCGCCGGGCCGGGCACCAGCGTGGCCGACTGGGACACCGCGCTGCTGCTGGCCGAACTGGGGCTGGGGCACGCGGTGGTCCCCGAGCTGCCGGGCATGCGCGAGCCGGGTGCCGGCGGCGCGGGCGTCGACGGAGGCACCGGGGCGGGCGGGCCGCTGCGGCTGGTGCCGATACCCGAGCTGCCGCCGCTGCAGGTGGGCTGGGCGGTGCGGCGCTGGGACGCGTTGCCGCCACTGGCGCGGATCTTCGCCGACACGGTCGTCCGGGCGCTGACCGCCTGACCGCCAGATCGCCTGACGGCCAGATCGCCGGATCGCCTGACCGCCGGAGGGCACCCTCTCACCTCAACGGGTGAGGGGGTGGCCGGAGTGCCGTCGTGTCCTTCGCTGATCCGGGTGACGGGTGCGGTCGTCCGCGGCCCGTTTTCCACAGGCCAGTTCCGGCCTGATGACGAGATTCGAACGGCGGTCGACTCCGGTCGGATGGAGGGCGTGGAGCGGGTTCGCCGCCCGTCACGGAGCGTGATGCTGTCGCTACTAGGCCGGATGTGTTCGCGGGTGTCGTCTGCTGATCGGGGCGGCGCGAAGCGGTGCAGATCGTATGGCGGTTTTCGGACATCGAACGTCGTTCGAGTGGCCCGGCAACCCCCTGGGAGGTCAGTAATCTCCTGGTCCGGGAGCAGTGTGATAGAGGGGCGCGGGTCCGGAGGGGGTCGATTCCGGCCGGGGTAGCACCGATGCACCCGGGGACGTCTGCCCGGCCCGCCTGCCCTGGTTGGGGGGAAGTGCGTGCAACTCAGGAATTGGCGCGAGGACATCCGTGCCGGCCGCTCGGCGTTGCTGTCACGGCCGTGGGAGTCCGCGGACCGTGCCGGCCACACCCATGACCCGAACGAGGTCACCGTGCGGCTCGACGGCGTGGGCCGGGAGATCGAGGAGGAGCTCGAGGCGGTCGGGCCGCCGAACGGGGTGGCGGGCGCGGGCGAGGCGGCGGAGGGGCCGGTGTTCGTCGACGAGTCCGGCCGCCGCAGCCGGCGCTACCGGCGCATCGGCATCGGCGTCGGGGTGGCCTGCGCGGTGTACGCGGTGGTCATCGCGGCGACGCTGCTGTCCGGGAACTCCAACGCCCCGTGGATGCCGTTGCCCGGGCGCGAGCAGGGGCAGGGGAGCGGCGCGGACAGCGCGGTGACCGGGCCGCTGCCGGCCGACCGGGCGGGACAGCCGGGGGCGCCCGCGCGGATGCCCGGCGGGGGGCCGAGCGCGTCCGCGGCCACGGACGGGGCGTCGCCCTCCGCGGGCGGCGCGTCCGGGCAGCCGGTGGACGACCGCAAGGCCGCGGGGGACGACGCGGACGAGGAGGTCCGGGGGGCGGGCGGCGGGGGGACCAAGCCGACGCCGGCACAGCCGAGTTCGGTGCCGGATCCCGGGCCGGGGGATCAGCCGGAGCCCGATCCCGGGCCCACGGCGGGACCTGATCCGTCGCCCGCGGCGAGTGAGCCGCCGGTGCCGGACCCCACGGAGAGCGCGGCCCCGGGGGACACCACCACGGTCGCCGCGGCTCCGGCCGCGGACGCCCCCTACCCCCAGGCCTGACGCCTCGCCCACCCCGCACAGGAACCCGCACCGCGGCGCAGGGGTGGGCCCGGTGGACAGCACTGTTCATCCCCAGGGCCCGCCCCCTCCCCAAGGGCTCACGTCACGTTGAGCGCCCGTCCCGCGAGAACGTGCCGCCCTGCGCCCACCCGTGCCGCCCCAGCGGCACGGGTGGGCGGCAGGACCGCGGCGCCGTCGGCCTCGGGTCAGCCGCCCCGCGAGGAAGCGCAGCAGCCGCTCGTCGACCAGGCACCGCGGACGGACGCGAGGCGGAGCCCCCGCAGGCCTGTCGCGTGCAACAACGTCCCGGCACAGAGAAAGCCCCGTACACACCATGGCGACACCACCCGGCCCCCGCGCCGGCTCACCCGTCCGCGTCCCGTGCCCAGGAGGGGCGGACGGCGACCCGCCCACCCGCCCGGTGCCGGCGTACCACCCACCGGCCGACGCCGCGAGCGCCCCCGGCGGCCCCGGCGCCCTCGAGATATCCGGCGGCGAACCCGGCCCCGCCCCCCGCGGCGGGAAGCCCCGCCTGCCGAAACAGCCGCCGCAGAAGAAGAGGCGGCGGCCCCGCCGCCTCCCCCTGCGCTACCTGCTGCCGTCCCTGATCCTCGTCGCCCTGTCGGCGATGCTGATGCTCCGCGGGTACGTGAACAGCGAGATCCTCGCCGACCACCGCGTCCGCCCGCCCGGGGCCACCGGCGACGTGCCGCAGGACATCCTGTCGGGCGGCCCCGTCGTGGACACCCGCGACGGCCGCATCGGCACGCTGCGGGTGCCCGACCGCCGACTGGTGCTGACCTTCGACGACGGCCCGGACCCCGAGTGGACCCCGAAGGTCCTCGACGTGCTCAAGAAGCACGACGCCCACGCCGTCTTCTTCGTCACCGGCACGATGGCCTCCCGGCACCCCGACCTCGTCGCCCGCATGGTGGCCGAGGGCCACGAGATCGGCGTGCACACCTTCAACCACCCCGACCTCTCCTACCAGAGCCCCGAACGCATCGACTGGGAGCTGTCGCAGACCCAGACCGCGCTGGCCGGCGCCGCCGGCATCCGCACCTCGCTGTTCCGACCGCCGTACTCGTCGTTCGCCGACGCCATGGACGACAACAGCTGGCCGGTGACCCGGCACATCGGGGAACGCGGCTACCTGACCGTCCTCAACAACACCGACAGCGAGGACTGGAAGCGCCCCGGCGTCGACGAGATCGTCCGCCGGGCCACCCCGCAGCAGGGGGCGGGAGCCATCGTGCTGATGCACGACTCGGGCGGCGACCGCAGCCAGACGGTGGCCGCGCTGGACCGGATGCTCCCCGCGCTCGAGCGCGAGGGCTACGCGTTCCACAACCTCTCCGAGGCGCTGGACGGGCCGAGCGCCCACACCCGGGTCCTCGGCGCCGAGCTGTGGAAGGGCAAGGCATGGGTGTGGCTGGTGCAGGCCTCCGAGTCGGTCACCACCGTGCTGGTGGCCGGCCTGGTGGTGATCGGCGCCCTGGTCATCGGCCGGTTCGCGCTGATGCTGCTGCTGTCCGCGCTGCACGTCCGCCGGGTGCGCCGACGCGGCGGCCGGTGGGGCGAGCGGCCGGTGACCGAACCGGTGACGGTGCTGGTCCCGGCGTACAACGAGGCCAAGTGCATCGAGAACACGGTCCGTTCGCTGATGGAGAGCGAGCACCCCGTCGAGGTGCTCGTCATCGACGACGGCTCCTGCGACGGCACCGCCGACATCGTGGAGGCGATGGACCTGCCGGACGTCCGGGTGGTCCGGCAGGCCAACGCCGGCAAGCCCGCCGCGCTCAACCGCGGCATCGCGCACGCGAGCCACGACATCATCGTGATGATGGACGGCGACACCGTCTTCGAGGCGGCCACCGTGCGCGAGCTGGTCCAGCCGTTCGCCGACCCGGGTGTCGGGGCGGTGGCCGGCAACGCCAAGGTCGGCAACCGGGACTCGCTGATCGGGGCCTGGCAGCACATCGAGTACGTGATGGGGTTCAACCTGGACCGCCGCATGTACGACGTGCTGCGCTGCATGCCGACCATCCCCGGCGCGGTCGGGGCGTTCCGGCGCACCGCGCTGGAGCGGGTCGGCGGGATGAGCGAGGACACCCTCGCCGAGGACACCGACATCACCATGGCGATCCACCGCGACGGCTGGCGGGTCGTGTACGCGGAGAACGCGCGGGCGTGGACCGAGGCGCCCGAGTCGGTGCAGCAGCTGTGGTCGCAGCGCTACCGGTGGTCGTACGGGACCATGCAGGCCATCTGGAAGCACCGCGGCGCGATCCTCGACAAGGGTTCCTCCGGGCGGTTCGGCAGGGTCGGGCTGCCGCTGGTGTCGCTCTTCATGGTGCTGGCGCCGCTGCTGGCCCCGCTCTTCGACGTGTTCCTGGTCTACGGGCTCGTGTTCGGCCCGACCGGGGCGACGGTCGGCGCCTGGCTGGGCGTGCTGGGCGTCCAGGCGGTCTGCGCGGCCTACGCGTTCCGGCTGGACAAGGAACCCGTGCGGCACCTGGTCTCGCTGCCGCTGCAGCAGATCCTCTACCGGCAGCTGATGTACGTGGTCCTGCTGCAGTCCTGGATCACGGCGCTGACCGGCGGACGTCTGCGGTGGCAGAAGCTGCGCCGGACCGGCGCGGTCGAGGCGGCGCCCACGGCCGGCACGGGCGCACGGGGGGCGGCGGCATGAGCACCGGGACGACGGACGCCACGCCGTTCGAGGCGCCCCCCGCGGACAGCGGGACCGGGCCGTCCGGCGGCGCCCCGCGCGGCGGGGGCCGGGACCGCTACCTCGACCTGCTGCGGGCCCTGGCACTGCTGCGGGTGATGGTCTACCACGTCTTCGGGTGGGCCTGGCTGACGGTCCTGTTCCCCTCCATGGGCGTGATGTTCGCCCTGGCCGGCGCGCTGACCGCGCGGTCCCTGCAGCGGCCGGGCGGCTCGGCGCGCACGGTCGTCGGGTCACGCGTGCGCCGCCTGCTGCCGCCGCTGTGGGCCTTCTCCGCGGTCCTGCTCGGCGTGCTGTTCCTCGGCTTCGGCTGGCGCCCCGAGGGGGCGTGGGGCTGGGCCGGGATGCTCGACTACCTGGTGCCGGTGGGCGCCCCGCCCTACCCGGAGCAGGTGGGCTCGGAGTCCGGGCTGCTGGACGCGACCTGGGTGATGGAGGGCGCCGGCCCGCTCTGGTACCTCCGCGCCTACCTGTGGTTCGTGGTGGCCTCCCCGCTCCTGCTGCGGCTCTTCCGCCGCGCCCCCTGGCCCACGCTGCTCGCGCCGCTCGCCCTGACCGGCGTGTTCGGCACGGGACTCGTCGCGATCCCCGGCGAAACCGGGGAGGCGGTCAAGGACTTCTGCGTCTACGGCGGTTGCTGGATCCTCGGCTTCGCCCACGAGAACGGGGCACTCGCCCGGGTGCCGCGGTACGTCAGCGTCTCCGCCGCCTCCACGCTGATGGCCCTCGGCCTGTGGTGGGCCTCCGGGCACCAGGGCGAGGACCGCTGGGACCTCAACGACATCGCACCGGCGCAGGCGCTGTGGTCGTTCGGCTTCGTGGTGGTCCTGCTGGTGTACGCGCCGGTGTGGACGGAACTGCCCGGGCGGCTGCGGCGCTGGGACGGCCTGGTCACCCTCGCCAACAACCGCGCGGTCACTGTGTACCTCTGGCACAACCTGCTGATCACCCTGACCTTCCCCCTGCTCGGCCTGCTCGGGGTGGGCGACGCGTGGTCGCTGCCGGGGTCCTTCCTCCTGCTGCTGCCGCTGCTGGCCCTCACCGTCCTCGCCTTCGGCTGGGTCGAGGACGTCGCGGCGGGCCGCCGGGTCCGCCCCTGGCCGACGGGGCGGACCCGGCGCCGCTCGGCCGTGCCCTGAGGACCCGGCGCCCGGGAGGTCCGCGGCCCTCGCCCGCCCGCGGACCTCTCAGGCGTCGCGCCCGCGAGGTGAGTGCAACGTTCCACCGCGGTCACCGGCACGCGCCGGGGACCGAAACGCGCGCTGCCTAGCGTCGGTGACGTCAGTCGGTGAGCCACCGTGGAGGCGTCATGCGCACAGCCCCCGTCGCGGACAAGAGGTCCGGCAGCAAGAGGTCCGGTCGCTGGATCGAGCACTGGGACCCGGAGGACGAGACGTTCTGGAAGGAGAAGGGCGAGCGGGTCGCCCGGCGGAACCTCGCCTTCTCCGTGCTCTCCGAGCACATCGGGTTCTCCGTCTGGACGCTCTGGTCCGTGCTGGTCCTCTTCATGGGCCCGGAGTACGGCCTGACCCCGGCCGACAAGTTCCTGCTGACCTCGATGGTCACCCTGGTCGGTGCGGTCGTCCGGGTGCCGTACACCTTCGCGGTCGCCGTCTTCGGCGGGCGGAACTGGACGGTGATCTCCGCGAGCATGCTGCTGATCCCCACCGTCGCCGCCTTCACGGTGATGGAGCCGGGAACCTCCTTCTCCACCTTCCTCCTGGTCGGCCTGCTGGCCGGCGTCGGCGGCGGCAACTTCGCCTCCAGCATGACCAACATCAACGCCTTCTTCCCGCTCCGCAGGAAGGGCTGGGCGCTCGGCCTCAACGCGGGCGGCGGCAACATCGGCGTGCCGGTGATCCAGCTGGCCGCGCTCGCCGTCATCGGCGCGGGCGGCGGCCCCCGCCTGCTGCTGGGCGTCTACATCCCGCTGATCCTGGTCGCCGCGGCCCTCTCCTGGAGGTACATGGACAACATCGCCTCGGTCCGCAACGACACCGGCGCGGCCCTCGACGCGGCCAGGGACGGCCACACCTGGATCATGGCGGTCCTCTACATCGGCACCTTCGGCTCGTTCATCGGGTACAGCTTCGCCTTCGGCATGGTGCTGCAGACCCAGTTCGGCAGGACTCCGCTGGAGGCCGCCGGAGTGACCTTCATCGGCCCGCTGCTCGGCTCGCTGATCCGGCCCGTCGGCGGCCGGCTCGCCGACCGGTTCGGCGGGGCGCGCATCACCCTGTGGAACTTCGCCGCCATGGCCGCCGCCACCGTGGTCCTCGTGCTGGCCGGCCGGGCCGGCTCGCTCACCCCGTTCACCTGCGCCTTCGTGGTGCTGTTCGTGCTGACGGGACTGGGCAACGGATCGACGTTCAAGATGATCCCGGGCATCTTCCACCGCAAGGCGCTGGCCCGCGGGCTGCGCGGCGAGGCCGCGGACGCCTACGGCCGGCGGCTCTCCGGCGCCTCCATGGGACTGATCGGCGCGGTCGGCGCGCTCGGCGGCGTGGGCATCAACCTGGCGTTCCGCCAGTCGTTCATGACCTCCGGCTCGGGCACCGGAGCGTTCCTCGCCTTCCTCGCGGTCTACGCGGTGTGCATCCTCGTCACCTGGGCGGTATACCTTCGGCGTCCGGCCGCCTCCGCCCGGACGGAGGCCGGCACCCAGGTGGACGGCGAGGCGAAGCCGCAGCTCAGCTACGCCGAGGTGTGACGTAACGGCGCCGAAATGAGGAAGATCCGAGCCTGTCACGCACCGTTGACAGGCTCGGATCCGTGCGCGGCCCGTCGGCGGCGCCACGGGGACTCGACAGCGGGACGAGAGCGGGACGAGAGCCGGATGGAAGACCAGGAACAGCAGCAGCCCGAGGGCGCCCACGGCCCGCTGGCCGGCTTCACCGTCGGCGTGACGGCGGCCCGCCGCGCCGAGGAGCTCGGCGCGCTCCTCCAGCGCCGCGGGGCGAACGTGGTCCACGCCCCCGCCCTGCGCATCGTGCCGCTCTCCGACGACGGCGAACTCCTCGCGGCCACCAAGGAACTGCTGCGCCGCGCCCCCGACCTGGTGGTCGCCACCACCGCCATCGGCTTCCGCGGCTGGGTGGAGGCCGCCGAGGGCTGGGGCCTGGGCGGCGACCTGCTGGAGGTCCTCGGCACCGTCCGCATCCTGGCCCGCGGACCCAAGGTCAAGGGCGCCGTGCGGGCCGCCGGGCTCACCGAGGAGTGGTCGCCCGCCTCGGAGTCGATGGCCGAGGTCCTCGACCGGCTGCTGACCGAGGGCGTCGAGGGGCGCCGCGTCGGCATCCAGCTGCACGGCGAACCGCTGCCCGGCTTCGTCGAGGCGCTGCGGGAGGCCGGGGCCGAGGTGGTCGGGGTGCCCGTCTACCGGTGGATGCCGCCGGAGGACCTCGGCCCCGTCGACCGGCTGCTCGACGCCGCGCTGGCCCGCACCCTGGACGCCGTCACCTTCACCAGCGCGCCCGCCGCCGCGTCCCTGCTCGCCCGGGCCGAGGCGCGCGGGCAGCTCCCCGCCCTGCTCGAGGCGTTCGCCCACGACGTGCTGCCGGCATGCGTCGGCCCGGTCACCGCGCTGCCGCTGCACGCCCACGGCGTCGACACCGTCCAGCCCGAGCGGTTCCGGCTCGGCCCGCTGGTCCAGCTGCTGTGCCAGGACCTCCCGGCCCGCGCCCGCGTCCTGCCGCTCGCCGGGCACCGCGTCGAGATCCGCGGCCACGCCGTCCTGGTCGACGGCGAGCTGCGGCCCGTCCCCCCGGCCGGCATGGCGCTGCTGCGCGCGCTCTCCCGCCGCCCCGGCTGGGTGGTCTCCCGCGCGGACCTGCTGCGCGCGCTGCCGGGAGCGGGCCGCGACGAGCACGCCGTGGAGACCGCGATGGCCCGGCTGCGCACCGCCCTGGGCGCCCCCAAGCTCATCCAGACCGTCGTCAAGCGCGGCTACCGTCTCGCCCTGGACCCCGCGGCGGACACCAAGTACGCGAATTGATCCAGGTCGCGTACTGTTGACGGCCGCCAGTACGCATGAATGGGGACACCGGTGGCCGCTCAGGCACAAAAGGGGAACGCGGTCGACACGGCTCGCAGCACGACCAGCGAGAGTGACGGCGACGCGGCGGGGGACTCCGCCAGAGAACGCGAGATCGCCCTCGAGCAGGAACATCTCGACCGCGTGTACGTCCGCCTCGAGGAGAAGATCTCCGAGGCGGAGTTCCTCATGCGGGACGCCGCCCGCAAGGGGCACGTCGGCACGCCCGGCGCGCTCGCCGAGCGCGACGCACAGGTCTTCCGGGCCGGTGTCCACCTCAACCGGCTCAACAACGAGTACGAGGACTTCCTCTTCGGCCGCATCGACATGCTGCTGGGCAAGGACGGCAAGAAGGGCCCCGACGGCGCCTACACCTCCGTCGAGCCCGCCGACGAGGCGATCCGCGAGGACGACACCGCGGACATCGCCGAGACCCTGCACATCGGGCGGATCGGCGTCCTCGACGAGGACTACGCGCCGCTGGTCATCGACTGGCGCGCCCCGGCCGCGGCCCCGTTCTACCGCGCCACCCCCGTCGACCCGGGCCGGGTGGTGCGCCGCCGCGTCATCCGCTCCCGCAACCGCAAGGTGCTCGGCGTCGAGGACGACCTGATGCGCCCGCAGATCACCGCGTACCTCGACGGCCGCGAGCTGGCCGTCATCGGCGACGGCGCGCTGATGGCCGCGCTGGGCCGCTCCCGCGGGCACACCATGCGCGACATCGTCTCCTCCATCCAGGCCGAGCAGGACCAGGTGATCCGGGCCCCCGCCGCCTCCGTCACCTACGTGGAGGGCGGACCCGGCACCGGCAAGACCGCCGTCGCCCTGCACCGCGCCGCCTACCTGCTCTACCAGGACCGGCGGCGCTACGCGGGCGGCATCCTGATCGTCTCCCCGACGCCGCTGCTGGTCGCCTACACCGAGGGCGTGCTGCCCTCGCTGGGCGAGGAGGGCCAGGTCGCCGTCCGCGCGATCGGCTCGCTCGTCGACGGCGTCGAGGCCACCGCGCACGACTCCCCGTCCACCGCCCGCGTCAAGGGCTCCTACCGGATGCTCAAGGTGCTGCGGAAGGCCGCCCGCGGCGCCCTCGAACTGGGCCCCGGCGGCAACGGCGGGACCCCGTGCCCCGAGCGGCTGCGGGTGGTCGCCTTCAACCGCCGCCTGGAGCTGGAGGCCGGCGAGCTGGAACAGATCCGCCGCACCGCCCTCGGCGGCACCGCCCCGGTCAACCTGCTGCGCCCGCGCGCCCGCAAGCTGCTGCTCGACGCGCTCTGGCAGAAGTCCGGCGCCGGCTCCCGGCACAGCGACCCGGAGCTCGCCGCCGAACTGCGCTCCTCCTTCGACGAGGACGTCACCACCGAGGACCCGTTCGTCGAGTTCCTCGACGCCTGGTGGCCCGAGCTCACCCCGCGCGCGGTGCTCACCGCCATGGCCGACGAGCGGCGCCTGGGCCGCTGGGCGCGCCGCGTCCTGACCCCCGGCGAGGTGCGCAAGGTCGCCAGGTCGCTGCGCCGCGACGGGCTGACGGTCCACGACATCGCCCTGCTCGACGAGCTGGAGGCGGTGCTCGGCACGCCCGTGCGCCCGCGCCGCAAGCGCGAGCTCGACCCGCTGGACCAGCTCACCGGCCTCGAGGAGCTGATGCCGCAGCGCGAGGAGACCCAGCGCGAGCGGGCCGAACGGCTCGCCAAGGAGCGGGTGGAGTACGCGCACGTCATCGTCGACGAGGCCCAGGACCTGACGCCGCTGCAGTGGCGGATGGTGGGGCGGCGCGGGCGGCACGCGACCTGGACGGTGGTCGGGGACCCGGCGCAGTCCTCCTGGTCCGACCCCGACGAGGCCGCCCAGGCCCGCGACGAGGCGCTGGGCACCCGGCCCCGGCGGCGGTTCACCCTCACCGTCAACTACCGCAACCCCTCCGAGATCGCGGAGCTGGCCGCCCGGGTGCTGGCGCTGGCCATGCCCGGCGCCGAGGCGCCCACCGCCGTCCGCTCCACCGGGGTCCGGCCGCGGTTCGCGGTGGCCGACGGCGGCTTCGGCCCCACCGTGCGGGCCGAGGCGGAGCGGCAGCTGGCGCTGGTCGACGGCACGGTGGGCGTGGTCGTGGCGATGAACCGCCGGGAGGAGGCCGCCCGTTGGCTGCAGGGCCTGGGGGACCGGGTGGTCGCTCTGGGCAGCCTGGAGGCCAAGGGCCTGGAGTACGACGCCACCGTGGTCGTCTCCCCGGCGGAGATCGCCGACGAGTCGCCGGCCGGCCTGCGCGTCCTGTACGTGGCCCTCACCCGCGCCACCCAGCAGCTCACGGTCGTCTCGGGGGAACGCGACGACCCCGACGCGGACGGCGTCCCGGACCTCCTGCGCGACTGACCGCCCGCGCCGGGCGCGCGCGGTCCCGGCGAACGGCAGGAGGCCCGGACCGCGAGCGCGGTCCGGGCCTCCTGGCGTGTGCGGGCGTCAGCTGCCGGAGCCCGCGCGGCGGTTGCGGATCACGATCGCGCCGCCGGCCGCCAGCAGCAGCGCCGCGGCGAAGGCGAGGCCGACCGTCGAACCGGCGCCGGTCTCGGCCAGGTCGCCCTCGACGGGCGCGGGCGAGGCGGTCGCCTGCTCCGTCGGCTGCCCGGTCGGGGCCTCGGTCGGCTGCCCGGTGGCGCCGCCCTCGGTGCCGCCGCCCGGCTGCTCGTCGCAGCCCGCGTCCTCGTCGCCGTCCGTCCCGGTGCCCGTGCACGGCGGCGTCTGGCAGTCCTGCCCGTCACCCGAGCCGCCCTGCTGCTCCTCGCACGGCTGCTCCTCCCCGGGGTTCTCCTGCCCAGGGTTCTCCTCGCCCGGGTTCTCCTCGCCCGGGTTCTCCTCACCCGGGTTCTCCTCGCCCGGCTGCTCCGGGGCGGAGGAGGCGGGGCAGGTGTGGGAGAGGTTGAAGTACTTCACGTCCGCGCCCTCGGTCTCGGCGACGGCCGCGACCAGCTTCGCGCCCGGCTCGGAGGCGGCGTAGGCGTGCTTGTCGCTCGGCGGGCCGAAGTCGGTGATCACCTGCTCGCCACCGCGCTCGAAGGTGACCGTCAGCTTGGTGAAGACGGTGTCGTTGCCCGGCAGCACGAAGTGCCAGCCGTCCTTGTCGGCGGGAACGGTCCTGCATTCGCCGTTCTCGAAGCCCTTGGCGGTGACCGGCAGGTCCTGGCGGATCTGCTCGGTGTGGTTCTCCGCACCGGTGGCAGCGGCGGGGACGGCCGCGCCGGCGAGCAGGAGGGTCGCCGCGAGGGGAAGCGCGGAGGCCCAACGGGGAAGTGAGCGGTGAGACATGGGGGCACCTCTGGCACAGAAGCGGAATGAGTGTGGCCGAGAGGGTGAGCTTCCTGTTCGCAAGTGATCACGGTCAAGCAGCGAAAGGATCAGTTGACGGCATTGTCCCGCTTTGGTCCGTGCAACGATTGGGTAACGGTGGGTTTACGGGCCGTCCGATGATCGTTCGCCCTCGCGGCAGAAAACCGCCGCGGGGGAATGGCGTGGCCGGAAGGGTTTGTTAGCCTGGAACGTGACACCGGCCCGATCCAAGCCCCCGGGCCCAACCTTCGTCGCTACGAGCGACCACTTGCCGCGAGGCGAGCATGGCGGGTCGGTGTCACCTCTCCACTTCAGGGAATCAGGGACCCATGTCACCCACGGGCGGCATGGGTCCTCGTCGTTCCCGGACGCGGCCTTTCCGGCGCCTTCCGGGTGAACTGTGACGAACCTCCCCCGACTAACGCCTACTCGTCGGTAGGTGCGACGATCGGACGGCAGATTCGATTCCGCCACCGCCCGCCGCCCGCCTCCGGCGACGACGCCCGGCCCCGCGGCGGCAGCGGCGGCCGCACCTGCGGCGAACAGCGACAACAGCAGTACACGCAGTACACGCGAAAGCAGAGGAACTCCGCCATGGCAACGGCGCCCAGCGTCTCCTACTCGATGACCATCCGGCTGGAGGTGCCCGCGAGCGGAACCGCCGTGTCGCAGCTCACCACCGCCGTGGAGTCCTCCGGAGGCTCGGTCACCGGCCTCGACGTCACCGCCTCGGGCCACGAGAAGCTCCGGATCGACGTCACGATCGCCGCCACCTCCACCGCGCACGCCGACGAGATCGTCGAGAACCTGCGCACCATCGAGGGCGTCACGCTGGGCAAGGTCTCCGACCGTACGTTCCTCATGCACCTCGGCGGCAAGATCGAGATGGCGTCGAAGCACCCCATTCGCAACCGTGACGACCTGTCCATGGTGTACACGCCGGGCGTGGCCCGGGTGTGCATGGCCATCGCGGAGAACCCCGAGGACGCCCGCCGTCTGACCATCAAGCGCAACGCGGTCGCCGTGGTCACCGACGGCTCGGCCGTGCTGGGCCTCGGCAACATCGGCCCCAAGGCCGCCCTGCCGGTGATGGAGGGCAAGGCCGCCCTCTTCAAGCGCTTCGCGGGCATCGACGCCTGGCCGATCTGCCTGGACACCCAGGACTCCGACGCCATCGTCGAGATCGTCAAGGCGATCGCCCCCGGCTTCGCCGGCATCAACCTGGAGGACATCTCCGCCCCGCGCTGCTTCGAGATCGAGGCCCGCCTGCGCGAGGCGCTGGACATCCCGGTCTTCCACGACGACCAGCACGGCACCGCCATCGTCGTGCTGGCGGCGCTCACCAACGCGCTGCGGGTGGTCGGCAAGTCCATCGGCGACGTCCGCGTCGTCATGTCCGGCGCCGGCGCGGCCGGCACCGCCATCCTGAAGCTGCTGCTGGCGGCCGGCGTGAAGAACGCCGTGGTCGCCGACATCCACGGCGTGGTGCACGCCGGCCGGCACGACCTGGTCGACGCCGAGCCCGGCTCGGCCCTGCGCTGGATCGCCGACAACACCAACCCGGAGAACCTGACCGGCACCCTCAAGGAGGCCGTGCGCGGCGCGGACGTCTTCATCGGCGTCTCCGCCCCGAACGTCCTTGACGGCGCCGACGTGGCCGCGATGGCCGACGACGCGGTCGTCTTCGCGCTCGCGAACCCGGACCCGGAGGTCGACCCGGCGGTGGCCCGGCAGACCGCCGCGGTGGTCGCCACCGGCCGCTCCGACTTCCCGAACCAGATCAACAACGTGCTGGTCTTCCCCGGCGTCTTCCGCGGCCTGCTGGACGCGCAGTCCCGCACGGTCGACACCGGCATGATGCTGGCCGCCGCGACGGCGCTGGCCGACGTCGTCACCGAGGACGAGCTCAACGCGAACTACATCGTCCCGAGCGTCTTCAACGACAAGGTCGCCGGAGCGGTCGCCGGGGCGGTCCGCCGCGCCGCCGAGTCCGTCCAGGGCTGACCCGCCCGGGTCCCGCCGCGCCCTGCCGCGCCCGTCCGGCGGGGCGGGGCGGGCGCTGTCGGAGGCAGGACGTAACGTGAGGGGACATCGCGGCCGGAGCTGCCGCGTGCGGTGGCCACGCCACGCGTACGTGTGACTCCCCGCCGTGTTCGTCGGTGCCGGATTGGCTTTAGCGCCGCAGGTGGGGGCAGGATGCCTCTCTGGGCGCGAGGGTCCGACCATGGACCCGGGTGCATGGGGCTCTCCGGTGACCCTGGCAGCATCGGCTTCGCTGTGCCCGACATGCGGCCTGGCCGCGTGGCCCGCCTCAACGGCAAGAAGAAACACGGGAGTAAGAACATGAACCGCAGTGAGCTGGTGGCCGCGCTGGCCGACCGCGCCGAGGTGACCCGCAAGGACGCCGACGCCGTTCTGGCCGCGTTCGCCGAGGTTGTCGGCGACATCGTCGCCAAGGGCGACGAGAAGGTCACGATCCCCGGCTTCCTGACCTTCGAGCGCACCCACCGTGCCGCTCGCACCGCCCGCAACCCGCAGACCGGTGAGCCGATCCAGATTCCGGCCGGCTACAGCGTGAAGGTCTCCGCGGGCAGCAAGCTGAAGGAAGCCGCCAAGGGCAAGTGACCCGGCCGGCTCAGGCAGCGTGAAGGGCGGCCACCCCCGAGGGGGTGGCCGCCCTTCTGCGTGTGCGCAGGACCCCTGGGGGCCCGCCGGCTCAGCCGAGGGGCTTGCCGGGGAGCTCCACCTTGGCGCCCAGGGCGACGAGCTTGTCCATGAAGTTCTCGTAGCCGCGGTTGATCAGCTCGATGCCGTGGACCTTGGAGGTGCCCTCCGCGGCCAGCGCGGCGATCAGGTACGAGAACCCGCCCCGCAGGTCGGGGATCACCAGGTCGGCGCCCTGCAGCCGCGTCGGGCCCGAGACCACCGCGGAGTGCAGGAAGTTGCGCTGCCCGAACCGGCAGTGCGAGCCGCCCAGGCACTCGCGGTAGAGCTGGATGTGCGCGCCCATCTGGTTCAGGGCGGAGGTGAAGCCCAGACGGGACTCGTACACCGTCTCGTGGATGATCGACAGGCCCGTGGCCTGCGTCAGGGCGACCACCAGGGGCTGCTGCCAGTCGGTCTGGAAACCGGGGTGGACGTCCGTCTCGAGCGCGATCGACTTCAGCTCGCCGCCGGGGTGCCAGAAGCGGATGCCCTCGTCGTCGATCTCGAAGGCGCCGCCGACCTTCCGGTAGGTGTTGAGGAAGGTCATCATCGACCGCTGCTGCGCGCCGCGGACGTAGATGTTGCCGCGCGTGGCGAGCGCCGCCGAGGCCCAGGAGGCCGCTTCCAGACGGTCCGGCAGGGCGCGGTGGGTGTAGCCGCCCAGCTCGTCGACACCGGTGATCCGGATGGTCCGGTCGGTGTCCATCGCGATGATCGCGCCCATCTTCTGCAGCACGCAGATGAGGTCCTCGATCTCCGGCTCGACCGCCGCGTTGGAGAGCTCGGTCACGCCCTCGGCCAGCACGGCCGTCAGCAGCACCTGCTCGGTGGCGCCCACCGACGGGTAGGGCAGCCGGATCTTGGTGCCGCGCAGCCGCTGCGGGGCCTCCAGGTACTGGCCGTCGGCCCGCTTCTCGATGCGCGCGCCGAACTGCCGCAGCACCTCGAAGTGGAAGTCGATCGGCCGGCCGCCGATGTCGCAGCCGCCCAGGCCCGGGATGAACGCGTGGCCCAGGCGGTGCAGCAGGGGGCCGCACAGCAGGATCGGGATGCGGGAGGAGCCGGCGTGCGCGTCGATGTCGGCGACGTTCGCGCTCTCCACGTGGGACGGGTCCATGACCAGCTCGCCCGGCTCCTCGCCGGGACGGACCGTCACGCCGTGCAGCTGCAGCAGGCCCCGCACGACGCGGACGTCGCGGATGTCGGGGACGTTGCGCAGCCGGCTCGGGCCGGACCCGAGGAGGGCGGCGACCATGGCCTTCGGCACGAGGTTCTTCGCACCGCGGACACGGATCTCGCCCTCCAGCGGGGTGCCGCCATGGACAAGGAGTACGTCGTCAGAGCCGTTGACGGTCATGAATCTCGCGTTCCGATCGGATGGGCAGGGGGCCGGAAGGCCGTTTCTGGGGCGCGTCCGGAGAGCTAGCGTAATGGCCGTCCGCCGCGTTGACGGAAGTCACGGGCCCGGGAGCCCGCCCCGGCCCCCCGCCGGACGATCGGCCGCCGTCACACGGGTGAACGGTGGGGAACGGGGCGCGCACACGGCGTCACCGCGACGCGTCGTTCACCCTGGTACCCCCTGCGGAGCTTCCCAGGCCGGCCGGATGCGCCATCATGGCGGGCATGACCGAGGTGTCCTCGCTCACAGGCCGGCTGCTCGTCGCGACGCCCGCGCTGGCGGACCCCCACTTCGCGCGCGCCGTGGTGCTCCTGCTCGACCACGACGGCCAGGGCTCGCTGGGCGTGGTGCTCAACCGGCCGACGCCCCTCGGGGTGGCCGACGTCCTGGACGACTGGGCGCGGTACGCGGGGGAGCCGCCGGTCGTCTTCCAGGGCGGGCCGGTCCAGCTCGACTCCGCGCTGGGCGTCGCCGTGGTCCCCGGCGGCGAGGGCCCGCCGGGCTGGCGGCGGGTGCACGGCGCCATCGGCCTGGTCGACCTGGAGACGCCGCCCGAGGTGCTGGGCGCGGCGCTCGGCTCGCTGCGGATCTTCGCCGGGTACGCCGGGTGGGGCCCGGGGCAGCTGGAGGACGAACTGACCGAGGGCGCCTGGTACGTGGTCGAGTCCGAGCCGGGGGACGTCTCCGCGCCCGCCCCCGAGCGGCTGTGGCGCGACGTGCTGCGCCGCCAGCGGGGCGAGCTGGCGATGATCGCCACGTACCCGGACGACCCCTCGCTCAACTGACCGCCCCGGGCCCGCCCGCGGGCGGCGTCCGGCCCTGCCGCCACCGGCTCCCGTCCCGGTACTCTTGGCACCCATGAGCACTCTCGAGCCCGAGCGCGGCACCGGCACCGGCACGCTGGTCGAACCGACCCCGAAGACGTCGCACGGCGACGGCGACCACGAGCGCTTCGCCCACTACGTCCAGAAGGACAAGATCATGGCGAGCGCGCTGGACGGCACGCCCGTCGTGGCGCTCTGCGGCAAGGTCTGGGTACCGGGGCGCGACCCGAAGAAGTACCCGGTGTGCCCCATGTGCAAGGAGATCTACGAGTCCATGGGCGCCGGCGGCGACGACCAGGGCGGCAAGGGCGGCGGCAAGGGCGGCAAGTAGCCGGATCCCGTCGCGTCGGCCCCGCCGCATGACCACCGCCGGCCTCGTGCCGCTCCCCGTGACCGCCGGTCTCCCCGGCGGTCACGGCTGTGTGCTGGAGCAGGACACCACCCTGTGGGCGGCGCCCGGCACCGAGCACGTCGCCCACTGGCTGCGCTCCGTCCTGGGCGCCGTGTACGCGCTGCCCCTGCCGCCCGGACCCGCCGGCCGCGGCGTGCGCCTGCTGCTCGACGACGCCCTCGCGCCCGAGGCGTACCGGCTGCGGGCCGGCGCGGACACCGGCGTGGAGATCACCGGCGGCTCCCCGGCCGGCGTGTTCTGGGGCGCCCAGACGCTGCGCCAGCTGCTCGGGCCCGACGCCTTCCGCCGCGCCCCCGTGCACCCGGGCCGGGCCGCCGAGGTGCCGGCCGTGCGGATCGAGGACGCCCCCCGCTTCCGCTGGCGCGGGCTCCTGCTCGACGTGGCCCGGCACTTCATGCCCAAGGACGGCGTGCTGCGGATCGTCGACCTGATGGCCACCCACAAGCTGAACGTCCTGCACCTGCACCTCACCGACGACCAGGGCTGGCGGATCCAGATCCACCGCCACCCCCGGCTCACCGAGGCCGGCGCCTGGCGTCCGCGCACCAAGCTGGGCCACCGCGCCTCCCCGCTGTGGGACGAGCGCCCGCACGGCGGCTTCTACACCCAGGACGACCTGCGGGAGATCGTCGCCTACGCGGCGGCGCGGCACGTGAGCGTCGTGCCCGAGATCGACCTGCCCGGCCACTCGCAGGCCGCCATCGCCGCCTACCCCGAGCTGGGCAACACGGACGTGGTCGACACCGCCGCCCTCGGGGTGTGGGACACCTGGGGCATCAGCCCGAACGTCCTCGCCCCCACCGAACGGGTGCTGCGCTTCTACGAGGAGGTGCTGGAGGAGGTCCTGGAGATCTTCCCGTCGCCCTTCGTGCACCTCGGCGGCGACGAGTGCCCCAAGGAGCAGTGGCGCGCCTCCGCGGTGGCGCAGGCGCGGATCCGCGAGCTGGGCGTCGGCGACGAGGACGGCCTGCAGGCGTGGTTCATGGGCCACTTCGCGCGGTGGCTGGCCGCGCGGGGCCGGCGGATGACCGGCTGGGACGAGATCCTCGACGGCGGCCGCCCGCTGCCGCCCGGAGTCGTCGTGTCGTCCTGGCGGGGCTACGAGGGCGGTCTCGCGGCGGCCCGGGCCGGCCACGACGTGGTCGTCTGCCCCGAGCAGCACGTGTACCTCGACCACCGCCAGGCGCCGGGTGACGACGAACCGGTGCCGCTCGGGTTCGTCCGTACGGTGGAGGACGTCCACGCCTTCGACCCGGCGCCCGGCGAACTCGCCGCGTACCCGGAGCGGATCCTGGGGGCGCAGGCCAACCTGTGGACCGAGGTCGTCGAGGACGGCCGGCGGGCCGACTACCAGCTGTTCCCGCGGCTCGCGGCCTTCGCCGAGGTCGTCTGGTCCGCCGACCGGCCCGACTTCCCCGCGCGGCTCGCCGCCCACCTGCCCCGCCTGGCCGCCTTCGGCGTCGAACACCGCCCCGCCGCGGGCCCCCACCCCTGGCAGCGCCGGCCGGGCCTGGCCGGACGCCCCCTGCCGGGGCCGTGACCCGCCGCCCCACGGGCTGAACCCGCGCACCGCGCGCCCGCCGCCGCTTCCTCCCCCCGGGCGGCATGCCCGGCAAAGGAGCGGGGGGTGGCGACAGGTGGGCACGGGGATGTGCCAGAGTTGCCACGTCCGCCCTGTCAGCACGTACCGTACGGCCATACGCCGTGGAACAGGCACAAGGCGGTTCCAGGCCGGGGGAAGCGGGAAGGGGCAAGCCGGTTTGACCACGCACACACCGCACGCGCCGCAGGCGGTCACCCTGCCCGCGTCGCTGGACGAGGCCGTGGACGCGCTCGCCGCCACGCCCACCGCCGTCCCCGTCGCCGGCGGCACCGACCTGATGGCCGCGGTCAACTCCGGCCGCCTGCGTCCCTCCGCCCTCGTCGGCCTCGGGCGCATCGCCGAGATCCGCGGCTGGCAGTACCAGGACGGCCACGCGCTGCTCGGCGCCGGCCTCACCCACGCCCGCATGGGACGCCCCGACTTCGCCGCGCTGATCCCCGGCCTGGCCGCCGCCGCCCGCACGGCCGGACCGCCGCAGATCCGCAACGCCGGCACCCTCGGCGGCAACATCGCCTCCGCCGCGCCCACCGGCGACGCGCTGCCGGTGCTGGCCGCGCTGGAGGCCACGGTGATCGTCGCCGGCCCCGGCGGCGCCCGCCGCGAGGTGCCCGTCTCCCACCTGCTGGCCGGCGTGGAGATGCTCCGCGGCGGCGAACTGATCGGCTACGTCCGGGTCCCGCTGCTGCACGCCCCGCAGGTGTTCCTCAAGGCGACCGGGCGCACCGGCCCCGGCCGGGCCACCGCCTCCGTCGCCCTGGTCCTCGACCCGGCGCGCCGCTCGGTGCGCTGCGCGGTCGGGGCCGTCGCCCCGATGCCGCTGCGCCCGCTGGAGGCCGAGCAGTGGATCGCCGGCCTCATCGACTGGGACGACAACCGGGCCCTGGTCCCGGACGCCGTCACCGCCTTCGGCGACTACGTGGCAGCTGCCTGCATCCCCGACCCGGCACCCGCCGAGGACGGCTCCGTGCAGCAGCTGCCGCCCGCCGTCCTGCACCTGCGGCGCACCGTCGCCGCGCTGGCCCGGCGAGCACTGGGGAGGGCTCTGTCGTGACCGACGACCAGCACGAGGGGAACGGGGCCCAGAGCGGCCCGAGCCGCTGGGACCCGCTGCCCCAGGGCGAGTACGACGACGGCGCCACCGCCTTCGTGCAGCTGCCCGAGGGCGGCATCGACGCGCTGCTCGCCGCCCCCGGCCAGGGCTTCGTGCCGCCGCGCATAACGGCCGTCCCGCACGCCGCGGACACCGCCGACCCGGCCGCGCCGACGCCGCCCGCCGCCTGGCACCAGCCGGACGCCGCCGCGCCGCACCAGGCCGCCGCGGCGCCGCAGAGCCAGGAGATCCCCGCCCAGTGGTCCGACGCCGCGGGCTACCCGGACGCCGGCCACCAGTGGGGGCAGACCGAGAAGCCCTACGACACCGGCGCGTGGAACACCGCCCACGCCGCCGGCGCCTGGGAGTCCGACCACGCCCAGGCGTGGGTCCCGCCGCAGCACTCCGAGGACGCCTCGGAGCGGCTGCCGCAGGCCCCCGGGCACGAGGACGCCGGCGCCGCCCTGCCCGACGAGGTCCCCGGCGAGGCGCCCGGACCCGAGGGTCCCGAGGGCGGCGAGGACGCCGAGCCGGCCGGGGCCGTGGGCGTCGCCGAGCCCGTCCCGGCCGACGCGCCCGCCCAGGACACCGGCGCCGACGCCGAGCCGCCCCTGCACGCCCCGCTCCACGACGACCACCCCCTCGCCTCCTACGTGCTGCGCGTCAACGGCGTGGACCGCCCCGTCACCGACGCGTGGCTCGGCGAGTCGCTGCTCTACGTGCTGCGCGAGCGGCTCGGCCTGGCCGGCGCCAAGGACGGCTGCTCGCAGGGCGAGTGCGGCGCCTGCAACGTGCAGGTGGACGGCCGGCTGGTCGCCTCCTGCCTGGTGCCCGCCGTGACCACGGCCGGCAGCGAGGTGCGCACCGTCGAGGGACTGCCGGACGAGACCGGGCAGCCCTCCGACGTGCAGCGCGCGCTGGCCCGCTGCGGGGCCGTGCAGTGCGGGTTCTGCATCCCCGGCATGGCGATGACCGTGCACGACCTGCTCGAACGCAACCCCGCGCCGACCCGCCTGGACGCCCGCACCGCGCTCAGCGGCAACCTGTGCCGCTGCTCCGGCTACGGCGGCGTGCTGGACGCCGTGGAGGAGGTCGTGGCCGAGCGCCGCGCCCGGCAGGAGGCCGAGGAGACCGGTGAGGCGGGCGACGAGGCCCGTCACCACGACGGCGCGGCCGCCGCGCCCGCCGCCGTGTACGAGGACGCCGAGGACGGAGGCCACGCGTGAGCTACGACACCGTCGCCGTCGACGCCGACGGGGGAGCCCCCTTCCACGGCATCGGCGCGTCCGTGCCCCGTGACGACGTCGACGCCAAGACGGCCGGCACCTTCGCCTACGCCGCCGACCTGTGGGCCGAGGGCCTGCTGTGGGCCGCCGTGCTCCGCTCCCCGCACCCGCACGCGCGGATCCTGTCCGTCGACACCACGCACGCCCGCGAGATGCCCGGCGTGCACGCCGTGATCACCGCCGAGGACGTGCCCGGCGAGGCGCTGCACGGGCGGGGCAGGGGCGACCGCCCGGTCTTCGCCTCCGACGTCGTGCGCCACCACGGCGAGGCGATCGCCGCCGTCGCCGCCGACCACCCGGACACCGCGCGGATGGCCGCCGCCGCGGTGATCGTCGAGTACGAGCTCCTGGAACCGGTCACCGACCCCGAGCACGCCTTCGAGGCCGAGCCGCTGCACCCCGACGGCAACCTGCTGCGGCACATCCCGCTGCGCCGCGGCGACCCGGAGGCCACCGGGGAGATCGTCGTCGAGGGCACCTACCGGATCGGCCGTCAGGACCCCGCACCCATCGGTGCGGAGGCCGGTCTGGCCGTGCCGCGGCCGGACGGCGGCGTCGAGTTCTACGTCGGCTCCACCGACCCGCACGCCCACCGCGACGCGGCCGCCGCCTGCTTCGGCCTGGAGCCGGAGCGGGTCAGGGTCGTGGTCACCGGCGTGCCCGGCGCGGACGCCGACCGCGAGGACCCCGCCTTCCTGCTGCCGCTGGGCCTGCTCGCGCTGCGCACCGGCTGCCCGGTCAAGCTCGCGGCGAGCCGCGAGGACTCCTTCCTCGGCCACACCCACCGCCACCCGACGCTGCTGCGTTACCGGCACCACGCCGACGGGCAGGGGCGGCTGGTCAAGGTGGAGGCGCAGATCCTGCTGGACGGCGGCGCCTACGCGGACTCCTCCGCCGAGGCGCTGGCCGCCGCGGTCTCCTTCGCCTGCGGCCCGTACGTGGTGCCCAACGCGTTCGTCGAGGGCTGGGCGGTGCGCACCAACAACCCGCCGTCCGGGTACGTCCGCGGCGAGGGCGCGATGCAGGTGTGCGCCGCGTACGAGGCGCAGATGGACAAGGTGGCCCGCAAGCTGGGCGCCGACCCGGCCGAGGTGCGCGCCAGGAACGTGCTCGCCACCGGCGACGTGCTGCCCACCGGGCAGACCGTGACCTGCCCCGCGCCGGTCGCCGAGCTGCTGGCCGCGGTGCGGGAGGCGCCGATGCCGGAGCTGCCCAAGGACACCCCGGTCGAGGAGTGGCTGCTGCCGGGCGGCCCCGAGGGCCCCGGCGACCCGTCCGCGGTGCGGCGCGGGGTCGGCTACGGGCTCGGCATGGTGCACCTGCTGGGCGCGGAGGGCTCCGACGAGGTCGCCACCGCGACCGTGAAGATCAAGGACGGCGTGGGCACGGTGCTGTGCGCCGCGGTCGAGTACGGGCAGGGCTTCGCCACGCTGGCCCGGCAGATCGTGCAGGAGGTGCTGGGCCTGGAGGACGTGGTCGTCGCCCCCGTCGACACCGACCAGCCGCCGGCCGGCGCGGGCAGCCGGGGCCGCCACACCTGGGTCTCGGCGGGTGCCGTCGAGCGCGCCGCGAAGATGGTCCGCACCCAGCTGCTGCAGCCGCTGGCCGACACGTTCGGCATGTCCGCGGAGCTCCTGCAGATCGCCGAGGGGAAGATCACCTCCTACGACGGGCTGCTGTCGACCACGGTGGTCGAGGCGCTGGCGGGCAAGGAACTCTGGGCCACCGCCCAGTGCCGCCCCCACCCGACGGAGCCGCTGGACGCGGACGGGCAGGGCGACGCCTACGTCGGTCTTGCCTTCTGCGCGGTGCGGGCGGTCGTCGACGTGGACGTCGAGGTCGGCGCGGTGCGGGTGGTCGAGCTGGCGGTCGCGCAGGACGTGGGGCGGGTGCTGAACCCGGCGCAGGCGCGGGCCCGGATCGAGGCCGGCCTCACCCAGGGCGTGGGCATCGCCCTCACAGAGAACCTCCGCACCCAGCGGGGGCTGGTCCGCCACCCCGACCTCGGCGGGTACGCGCTGCCGACCGCGCTGGACGCGCCGGACGTCCGGCTGGTCCGGCTGGTCGAGGAACGGGACGTGGTCGCCCCGTTCGGCGCCAAGTCCGTCTCCACCGTCCCGGTGGTCACGGCCCCGGCGGCGATCGCCTCCGCCGTCCGCGCCGCCACCGGCCGCCTCGTCAACCGCCTCCCCATCCGCCCCCAGGCCGCCGTCGTCACGGGACAGTAGGGCCGGCGCCCTCCGGGGGCGGGGGGCTCACCCGGCCCCCTCACGGGGGGCGGACGCACCGCGCCCCGCCGGGCACGGGGCCGGGCGGGGCGCGAGCTGGTGGAGACCGCGGCGGGATTCGAACCCGCGTGCCTGGAGTTGCAGTCCAGTCCCTGAGCCACTCGGGCACGCGGTCCTGTGTGGCGACGGGTACGACGCTACGGCCCCCCGGGACGCGTCCTCAAGGCATCCGGCCCCGTGCAACACGACTGCCACACGGCGTTCATGAACCGCCGTCGCGGACGGCACGGCGGACGCGGGGGAGGTACAGGAGCCACTGTCGCCCGCGCCCCTTACAGTGGCGGCATGACCAGCCGTCCCCGCCCTCTCGGCCCGTCGCGCGGCAGCGGCGGCGACGCCGCCCAGGGCCCCGCCAAGGGCCGCCCCACGGAAGACGCCGGCGCCGCCCCGGACCCGCTCGACGCCCGGCCCGAGGAGTCGGTGCTCGGCCGCTCCCACCGCGCCCTCAGCATCGGCATCGTCTCCGTCGTCCTGCTGATCGCTTTCGAGGCGACCGCCGTCGGCACCGCGATGCCGGTCGCCGCGCGCGAGCTGGACGGCGTGGCGCTGTACGCCTTCGCGTTCTCCGCGTTCTTCACCACCAGCCTCTTCGGCATGGTGGTGTCCGGTCAGTGGGCCGACCGCCGCGGCCCGCTCGGCCCCGTGGCCCTCGGCATCGCCGCGTTCGGCGCGGGCCTGGTGGTGTCGGGGCTGGCCCGGACGATGTGGGTCTTCGTGCTCGGCCGCGCCGTGCAGGGCCTCGGCGGCGGCCTGGTGATCGTCGCGCTGTACGTGGTGATCCGCCGCGCCTACCCCGAGCGGCTGCGCCCCGCCATCATGGCGGCGTTCGCGGCGAGCTGGGTGGTCCCCTCGGTGGTCGGTCCGCTCGCCTCCGGCGCGGTCACCGAACACCTCGGCTGGCGCTACGTGTTCCTCGGCATCCCGGTGATCGTGCTGCTGCCGCTCGCGCTGGCGC
The DNA here is from genome assembly GCF_003112515.1 of Streptomyces fragilis. GTDB lineage: Bacteria > Actinomycetota > Actinomycetes > Streptomycetales > Streptomycetaceae > Streptomyces > Streptomyces fragilis. Next base: position 89,690 of record NZ_BEVZ01000005.1, read on the forward strand.
TGCCGGAGATCCGCCGGCGCGCGTCGGGACCGGCCGGTGAGGAGACCACCGCGGACCCCCGCCGCATCCGCCTCGCCCTCGCCGTCTCCCTCGGCGCGGGCCTGTTCCAGTACGCGGCGCAGGACCTGCGGTGGATCTCCCTGCTGCCCGCCGCGCTGGGCGTGGCCCTGCTGGTACCGGCCGTGCGCGGACTGCTGCCGCCCGGCACCTGGCGTTCGGCGCGCGGCCTGCCCTCCGTGGTGCTGCTGCGGGGCGTGGCGTCCGGGGCGTTCATCGGCGCGGAGTCGTTCATCCCGCTGATGCTGGTCACCGAGCGGGGGCTGACGCCCACCTGGGCCGGGTACTCGCTGGCGGCCGGCGGCATCACCTGGGCCACCGGTTCCTGGGTACAGTCCCGGCCCCGCCTGCAGCCGCACCGCGAGCGGCTGGTGACCCTCGGCATGACGCTGGTCGTGCTCGCCATCGCCGGTGTGCCCGCCGTGCTGATCGACGCCGTGCCCGCCTGGACGGTGGCCGCGGTGTGGGCGGTCGGCTGCTTCGGCATGGGCCTGGTGATCGCCTCCACCAGCGTCCTGCTGCTGAAGCTGTCCCCGCCGCACGAGGCCGGCGTGAACTCCGCCGCCCTGCAGATCTCCGACGGTCTGGCCAACGCGCTGCTCCTCGCCGTGGCCGGCGCCGCCTTCGCCGCCCTCGGCGGCGGCTCCGTCGCCGCGCACGCCGCCTCGGCCTCCGGCGGCTCCCACCCGGCCGCGTTCGCCGTCGTCTTCGCCCTCGCCGCCCTGCTCGCCCTCGGCGGCATCCAGGTCACCCGCCGCCTGCGGACGGAGGGGTAGGCCGGGCAGGAGACGTGACAGGGATGATCCGCGCCCCGACATCGACGCGGGTGAACGCCTGGTCGTCGCGGTGTCGACCGGGCACATGGACGAGCTCAAGGACATCGCCCTGGCACTGGAGCACCTCAGGGACGAGGGCCCGGCCGCCGACGCGGTGTGAGGTCGGTCCCATCCGGGGTAGGCGCGGTGTGCTAGCGGCGGGGAGGCAGCCGCGCCGCCGATAAGGTTGCTCGGTCGTCCTCGCGTAACCGATCCCCTGAACCGGAGACCGTGACTACTTCCGCCGGATACAGCGTCCCCGCCCCTTCCCACCACCTGTCGCCCGCCTTCCCCGGCCGCGCCCCCTGGGGCACGGCGGGCAAGCTGCGCGCCTGGCAGCAGGGGGCTCTGCAGAAGTACATCGAGGAGCAGCCCCGCGACTTCCTCGCGGTGGCCACTCCCGGCGCGGGCAAGACGACCTTCGCGCTCACCCTCGCCTCCTGGCTGCTGCACCACCACGTGGTCCAGCAGGTCACCGTGGTGGCGCCCACCGAGCACCTGAAGAAGCAGTGGGCCGAGGCCGCCGCCCGGATAGGGATCAAGCTCGACCCCGAGTACAGCGCGGGCCCGCTGGGCCGCGAGTACCACGGCGTGGCCGTCACCTACGCCGGCGTCGGCGTGCGCCCCATGCTGCACCGCAACCGCGTCGAGCAGCGCAAGACCCTGGTGATCCTCGACGAGATCCACCACGCCGGCGACTCCAAGTCCTGGGGCGAGGCCTGCCTGGAGGCGTTCGAGCCGGCCACCCGCCGGCTCGCGCTGACCGGTACGCCCTTCCGGTCCGACACCAACCCCATCCCCTTCGTCACGTACGAGGAGGGCAACGACGGCATCCGCCGCTCCTCCGCCGACTACACCTACGGCTACGGGTCCGCCCTCGGCGACGGCGTCGTCCGTCCGGTGATCTTCCTGTCCTACAGCGGCAACATGCGCTGGCGGACCAAGGCCGGCGACGAGATCGAGGCGCGGCTCGGCGAGCCGATGACCAAGGACGCGGTCAGCCAGGCCTGGCGCACCGCGCTCGACCCCAAGGGCGAGTGGATGCCCGCCGTGCTGCGCGCCGCCGACCAGCGGCTCACCGAGGTCCGCAAGGGCATCCCCGACGCGGGCGCGCTGGTGATCGCCTCCGACCAGGAGTCGGCCCGCGCCTACGCCAAGCTGATCCGCGACATCACCGGCGAGAAGGCCACGCTGGTGCTGTCCGACGACAGCGGCGCCTCGCAGCGCATCGACGACTTCAGCGCGAGCGAGGAGAGGTGGATGGTCGCCGTCCGCATGGTGTCCGAGGGCGTCGACGTCCCGCGCCTGGCGGTCGGCGTGTACGCCACCACCATCTCCACTCCGCTGTTCTTCGCCCAGGCCGTGGGCCGCTTCGTGCGCTCCCGGCGCCGCGGCGAGACCGCGTCCGTCTTCCTGCCGACCGTGCCGGACCTGCTGACCTTCGCCAACGAGATGGAGAAGGAACGCGACCACGCCCTCGACCGGCCCAAGAAGCACGGCGAGGAGGACCCGTACGCGGAGTCCGAGAAGGAGATGGCCGAGGCCAACAAGGAGCAGGACGAGGACACCGGCGAGCAGGACATGCTGCCCTTCGAGGCGCTGGAGTCCGACGCGGTGTTCGACCGCGTGCTGTACGACGGGGCCGAGTTCGGGATGCAGGCGCACCCGGGCAGCGAGGAGGAGCAGGACTACCTCGGCATCCCCGGGCTGCTCGAGCCGGACCAGGTCCAGCTGCTCCTGCAGAAGCGGCAGCAGCGGCAGATCGCGCACAGCAAGCGCAAGCCGCCGGAGGAGGCGGACCTGCTGGAGCTGCCCGCGGACCGGCGGCCGGTGGTCAGCCACAAGGAGATGATGGAGCTGCGGCGGCAGCTCAACAACCTGGTCGGCGCCTACGTGCACCAGAGCGGGAAGCCGCACGGGGTGATCCACACGGAGCTGCGCCGGGTGTGCGGCGGGCCGCCGGCCGCGGAGGCCACGGCCGGTCAGCTCCACGCCCGCATCGCCAAGGTCCAGGAGTGGGCCACCCGCATGCGCTGACCGTGTTCAGCGGGTCCGGAGAGGACCGTGCCGCGAGGACGGGACGGTCAGCCCAGGGCCTCGGCCACTTCGCGGGCCGCCTCGACGACGCGGGGGCCCACGCGCTCGGGCACCGCGTCGGAGAGCATGACGACCCCGACGCTGCCCTCGACCCCCGTGACCCCCAGCAGCGGCGCCGCCGCCGCACACGCCCCGCCGTCGCCCTCGCCCCGCACGAGGGTGAACCCGGGGTCCGCCTCGTGGCGCGCGGCGAGGATCGCCCGGCCCGCGGCGCCCTGGTCGAGGCGGTGCCGGTGCCCGGGCCGGTGGGCCACGTGGAAGTCCGTCCAGGTCGGCTCCGCCACCGCGACGGTCAGCGCCTCCGCGCCGTCGACCAGGGTGAGGTGGGCGGTCGCCCCGATGTCCTCGGCGAGCGACCGCAGCGCCGGCAGCGCCGCCTCGCGGACCAGCGGGTGGACCTGGCGGCCCAGTCGCAGCACGCCCAGACCCACCCGGGCCCGCCCGCCGAGGTCACGGCGTATCAGCGAGTGCTGCTCGAGCGTGGCGAGCAGGCGGTACACCACCGTCCGGTTGACCCCGAGCCGCTGGGAGAGCTCGGTGACGGTCAGCCCGTGATCGGTGTCCGCGAGGAGCTTGAGGACACGCAGTCCTCTGTCGAGGGTCTGGGAGGTCTCCGCGGTCACGACACCCACTCCTTCGGTGGTGAGGTCGGCGGCCGGCGCCGGCAGGCGTGCATCACGCGCCGGGGCGACGCTGCCACGGGCCGTGTTCGTGGCGCGAGATTAGCGAAGGCGGTCCGCTGAGCGGAAGATGCCGTCCAGAATCCGGGCAGGACACGAAGCACCCTCCGGCGGCGCGAGGGTTCCCCGACCGGCGGGCCGCTGCGACCCTGGCCTCATGAGCCGTGACCCCCTGATCAGCGACCTGATCGCCCGACTACTGGACGGCCTTCCCGAGGACGCCGTCCTGACCGACCCCGACGTCACCGCCTCCTACTCGCACGACATGGCCAGCTTCTGCCCGGCGGGCGAACCCGCCGTCGTGGTCCTGCCGCGCACCACCGAACAGGTCCAGCACGTGATGCGCACCGCCACCGAGCTGCGCGTGCCCGTCGTGCCGCAGGGCGCCCGGTCCGGGCTGTCCGGCGCCGCCAACGCCAGCGACGGCTGCATCGTCCTGTCGCTGATCAGGATGGACCGCGTCCTGGAGATCAACGCCGTCGACCGCTACGCCGTCGTCGAGCCCGGCGTGATCAACGCCGACCTGTCCCGCGCGGTCGAGGAGAAGGGGCTGTGCTACCCGCCGGATCCGTCGAGTTGGGAGATGTGCACCATCGGCGGCAACATCGGCACCGCCTCCGGCGGCCTGTGCTGCGTCAAGTACGGCGTCACGGCCGAGTACGTCCTCGGGCTGAAGGTGGTCCTGGCCGATGGCCGGCTGCTCACCACCGGCCGCCGCACCGCCAAGGGGGTCGCCGGGTACGATCTGACCCGCCTGTTCGTCGGCTCCGAGGGATCGCTGGGCGTGGTGGTCGAGGCGGTCCTCGCGCTCAAACCCAAGCCGCCCCGGCAGCTGGTGCTGGCCGCCGAGTTCGGCTCGGCCGCGGCGGCCGGCGACGCCGTCTGCCGGATCATGGAGGGCGGCCACGTGCCCTCGCTGCTGGAGCTGATGGACCGCACCACCCTCAAGGCCGTCAACGACCTTGCCAGGATGGGCCTGCCGGAGGAGACCGAGGCGCTGCTGCTCGCCGCGTTCGACACCGCCGACCCCGCCGCCGACCTGGCCGCGGTCGGCGCCCTGTGCGAGGCGGCCGGCGCCACCCAGGTGATCCCCGCCGACACCCCCGCCGAGTCCGAACTCCTGCTCAAGGCACGCCGGTTGAGCCTGATCGCGCTGGAGGCGGTGAAGGGCGCCACGATGATCGACGACGTGTGCGTACCCCGCTCGCGGCTCACCGAGATGCTGGAGGGCGTCGAGCGGATCGCCGCCAAGTTCCAGCTGACCATCGGCGTCTGCGCCCACGCGGGCGACGGCAACACCCACCCCACCGTCTGCTTCGACGCCGCCGACCCCGAGGAGTCCCGGCGCGCCCGGGAGTCGTTCGACGAGATCATGGCCCTGGGCCTGGAACTGGGCGGCACCATCACCGGCGAGCACGGGGTCGGCATCCTCAAGAAGGAGTGGCTGGCCCGCGAGGCCGGGCCGGTGGCCATGGAACTCCAGCGGGCGGTGAAGGACGCCTTCGACCCGCTCGGGCTGCTGAACCCCGGCAAGCTGTTCTGACGCCGGCCGTTCCGATGCCGGCTGTTCTGATGCCGGCTGTTCCGGCACCGGGGCCGCCCGCTCCCGAAGCGCACGGCGCCTCACTCCAGGGCGAGCAGCTCGGCCAGCGGGCCGTCCAGGTCGAGCAGCTCGCCCTCCCGCCCACGGGGCACCATCCGCAGGGTGTGCGCCAGCCAGTCGGCCACCTCCCCGGCGGGCGCCTCCAGCAGCGCGTCCCCGCACGGCGAGGACAGCGCCAGCAGCATCACCGGCGCGCCGCCCTCCACGCCGTGCCCCGGCCACACCCGCACGTCCCCCGGCCCGCAGGCCCGGAACCGGCCCTCCACCAGCAGGTCACGGGCGAACGACCAGTGCACCGGCCGGTCGGCGCCGCAGTGGAAGTCGACGTGCACGGCGAACGGGTCGTCGGTGGCGTACCGCAGCCGCGCGGTGACCGGCGCGTGCCGCTCCGCCGACACGATCAGCTTCATGGTCAGCTCTCGTTCCACCACGGTCCGCATGATGGGGCTCCTCTCCAGGCGGCTGTGCGTCTTCGTGGAAGGAGAGGGCCGTGCGCCCCGGGCATTACGCGACTCGCGGAGGTTTTTTTCCGCCGTGCCCCCGCGGTGCCGCCTCCCCGCCCTTCCTCACGTCCCAAGGGACCACCGATCCGGGTGAACCCGCAGCGAAGATCAACCCGTTCGGGGCTCGTACGGCCGGACGGGCAGTGCCGGGTGCGCCGTTCTGGTATGTGTGGGGAACCCGATTCGAAATCCCGAGCAGATACCGGACACGACGGACATGAGTGCGCCCACCCCGGCCCCCGGTGACGACACGCCCCGCGAGGGTTACTACCCGGACCCGTCCATCCCCGGATACGTCCGGTACTGGAACGGCTCGGCCTGGGTGCCGGGCACCAGCCGCCCGGCCCCGACGGACGGACGGCCGCTGCCCCCGCCGCCCGGCGTGTCGCCCCAGGCGGCCGCCCGCCCCGCGGCGCCCGCTCCGGCGCCCGGCCCTGCTCCGGCCCCGCCCGCCTCGCCCGGCGCCGACCGGCCCTCCGGCGACTCCGGGCGGCCGGCCGCTCCCCTTCCGTCGCCGTCCCCGGCGCCCGCGCCCGCCGTCTCGCCGCCGGTGGTGCCGCAGTCGTTCGGGGCGGTGGACGAGACGGGGCCCCAGTTCCTGGACACGAGCGACGAAATCGTCACCGAGATGGCGCCCGAGACGGGCCGCACCCCGGTGGTCCCTTCGCCCACCCCGGCCCCCGGGCCGCCCCCGGCGCCCGTGACCTCGCAGCCGTCACAGCCGTCGCACCTGGACGGCGGCAACTCCGCGCCCCCGGCGGGCGGTTCGGGCTGGGACGCGGTGCGGGCCGGCTCGGCCGAGCGGCCGCGTCCGGTCTCGTGGGGCTCGGCCGGGCAGGAGACGCCCGACCCGCGCTCGGTCGCGGACCAGCAGTCCGAGCAGCGGCCCTCGCAGGAGGGCACCATGGTGTTCCGGACCCGCCCCGCGGCCGAGCAGTCGCCCGCCGGCCCCCAGGGCCCGCAGCAGGCGGCGGCCCCGGTGCCCGCCCCGGCCCCGGCCCCGGTTCCCGCACCCGCACCGGCACCCGCATCGGCTCCCATCCCGGCGTCGTCTCCGTGGCCGCAGCAGTCCGGGCACCTCGCGGGCGACCAGGCCGCCGCGCAGGCCGCCGCCGCGCAGGCCGCCGCGGCCCAGGCGGCGCTCGCCCGGGCGTCCGCCGCGCACGCCGCCGCGCAGGCGACTCCGCAGGCGGCCGCGCAGGGCCCGGCGGCCCCGTGGAAGCCCGTGCAGGAGGACCCGTTCACCGCCGCCGCCCGGCGTCAGGCCTCCGCCCGTCCCGCGCCGCTGGGCAGCCGGGTCGCGGCCCGGCTGATCGACCTGGTGCTGGTCGGCGCGGTCACGGCGGCCGCGGCGGTCCCGCTGGGCATGCGGGCGTGGGAGCACGTGCAGGACAAGCTGGAGGCGGCGCGGCTCTCCGGGGAGAAGGTCACCGTCTGGCTGGTCGACGGCACCACCGGCGTCCAGCTCGGCATCGTCCTCGCCGTGCTGGTGGTCGCGGGCGTGCTCCTGGAGGTGCTGCCGACCTCCCGGACCGGGCGTACGCCGGGCAAGAAGCTGCTCGGGCTCCAGGTCCGCGACATCGAGGGGCACGAGCCCCCGTCCTTCGGCACGGCACTGCTGCGCTGGGCGGTCGGGACGATCCCCACGCTGCTGGTCGTCGGTGTGATCGGCCACCTGTGGGCCCTCTTCGACCGTCCCTGGCGGCAGGCATGGCACGACAAGGCCGCGCACACCTTCGTCGCCGGCCGCTGACGCGGAAGGGGCGCCCCGCCGAATCGGCGGAGCGCCCCCTCGTCGGGCGGTGTGCGGCGGTCAGAGGTTGCCGCGGCGGGCCTGCTCGCGCTCGATGGCCTCGAAGAGAGCCTTGAAGTTGCCCTTGCCGAAGCCCATGGAGCCGTGCCGCTCGATCATCTCGAAGAAGACGGTCGGCTTGTCCTGCACCGGCTTGGTGAAGATCTGCAGCAGGTAGCCGTCCTCGTCGCGGTCCACCAGGATCTTCAGCTCGCGCAGCGTCTCCACCGGCACCCGGGTCTCGCCGGCCCACTCGCCGAGGGTGTCGTAGTAGGAGTCCGGGGTGTCGAGGAACTCGACGCCGGCCGCCCGCATGGTGCGCACGGTGCGCACGATGTCGTTGGTGTTGAGCGCGATGTGCTGGACGCCCGGACCGCCGTAGAACTCGAGGTACTCGTCGATCTGCGACTTCTTCTTCGCGATCGCCGGCTCGTTGATCGGGAACTTCACCTTCAGCGTGCCGTCCGCGACCACCTTGGACATCAGGGCGGAGTACTCGGTGGCGATGTCGTCGCCGATGAACTCCTTCATGTTGGTGAAGCCCATGACCCGGCGGTAGAACTCGGTCCACTCGTCCATCCGGCCGAGCTCCACGTTGCCCACGCAGTGGTCGATCGCCTGGAAGGTGCGCTCCGCCGGCGGCTCCACGATCGGCCGGGCCACCTGGTAGCCGGGCAGGTACGGGCCCTCGTAGCCGCGGCGCTCGACCAGCGTGTGGCGGGTCTCGCCGTAGGTGGCGATCGCGGCGATCACGACGGTGCCGTGCTCGTCCTTCATCTCGTACGGCTCGGCGACCGAACGGGCGCCGTGCTCGATGGCGTAGGCGTAGGCCGCCCGGGCGTCCGGGACCTCCAGGGCGAGGTCGACGACGCCGTCGCCGTGCTCGGCGACGTGGCGCTCCAGGAAGCGGCCCCAGTCGGTGGCCGGCTTGATCACCGAGGTGAACACGAAGCGGGCGGAGCCGTTCTCCAGGACGTAGCTGGCCGTCTCCCGGGAGCCGTTCTCCGGTCCGGAGTAGGCCACCAGGCGCATGCCGAAGGCGGTCGAGTAGTAGTGGGCGGCCTGCTTGGCGTTGCCCACCGCGAAGACGACCGCGTCCATTCCCTTGACCGGGAAGGGGTCGGCCTGCCGGGCGGTGTCAGGAACGTGGTGTGTGGTCTGCGTCATGTGGGCAGGGTCACCCGCGACCGCAAGGTGCGCAATCCATGGCTTTTTCGCTGCGCAGGTTGCACAGTCGTAGGGCCGTGACGGCGGCGTATCTGTACAGGATGACCATCGGTGGGGGCGTCCCATGGGGATCGACAGGCTGGACGGGCGGATCATCGCGCTGCTCGCGCGGGAGCCGCGGCTGGGCGTGCTGGAGATGTCGCGCCGGCTCGGTGTGGCCCGCGGCACCGTGCAGGCGCGGCTGGACCGGCTGCTGGCGCGGGGCGTGATCCGCGGCTTCGGGCCCGACGTGGACCCGGCCGCGCTGGGCTATCCGGTGACCGCGTTCGCCACGCTGCAGATCCGGCAGGGGAGCGGGGCGGCCGTGCGGGCGCACCTGGCCTCCGTCCCGGAGGTCCTGGAACTGCACACCACCACCGGCAGCGGCGACATGCTCTGCCGGCTGGTCGCACGGTCCAACGCGGACCTGCAGCGGGTGATCGACCTGGTCGTCGGCTTCGACGGCATCGTCCGCGCGTCCACCGCCATCGTCATGGAGAACGCGGTGCCGCTGCGGGTGATACCCCTCGTCGAACAGGCGGCCCAGCTGCCGCCCCCGGCCGCCACCGGGGCTCCCGCCGAGGCCCTGGTGTGACCGGACCGGACCGGGCCGGGCGACGGCGGATGCCGGCCCGGACGGGCCGGCGTCGGTGTCGGGCGGGCCGGGGCCGGCGGCGGGCGTCAGCCTGGAGCGGGCCGGGACCGGGGCCGGCGTCGGGGGCGCCGGCCCGGATGGGTCGAAACCGGCGGCGGGCGTCAGCAGGAGGGGACGGAGCCCTTGCCGGTGCGCAGCGCCTCGAGCGCGGTGATCGCGCCCTTCAGGCTGGTCACGGGTACCAGGCGCAGCCCCTCCGGGCGCTCGGCGAGGGCATCGCCGCACTCGGCCCGGGGCACCAGGAACACCGTCGCCCCGTCACGGACGGCCGCGCGGGTCTTCAGGGACACGCCGCCGACCGGGCCCACCGCGCCGTCGGGCGCGATGGTGCCGGTACCGGCGACCACCGTGTCGCCCGCCAGGTCGGTGCCCAGCTTCTCCACGATGCCCAGCGAGAACAGCAGCCCCGCGCTCGGCCCGCCGACGTCCGCGAGCCGCAGCGTCACCTTCACGTCCTTCGGGTCGCGCCCGAGGTACCCGAGGGCGGCCTCGGTCGCGTCGTCCTGGGACTGCCGCATCTGCTCGGTGTTGTACTTCTCGATCTCCTCGACGTCGTCCCCGCTCGGGTAGACGGCGTCGGTCGGCATCACGGCCTCGTCGGTGCGGAACCACCCGTCCACGACGTCCGCGAGCCGCACGTCGGCGTCCGGCCCGGTCGCCTCGATCGTCGTCATCCGCAGCTGTCCGTCCACCGGCACGGCGCGGACACCGGGGCCCTCGACGGTGATCACCGGTTTGCCGTCACGCTCGCCGAGCACGTTCGCGGTCAAGCCCGGCCGTGCCACCGTGAACGGAAGCGGGGCGAGCGCCGCGACCGCGACCAGCGCGGCGGCGGGCAGGGCGCAGAGGGCGACGGCCTGGGGGCGCGAGAGGCGAGAGAGCACGGGGTCAATCTAACGGTGCGCACCCCTCCCCCGGACGGACCCCTGCCGGATGCGAGCACCCCGCGGGCGCGGTCGACTCGCCCCATGAGCAGCGACGCCCCGCCCCCGCCGCCCCCGGACGACGACGACCCGTTCCGCAAGCGCCCGCCCTCCGGCGGCGGCGCCCCGGGCACGGGCGACGCCGCGGGCAACGCCGGCGCAGCGCCCGGCCCCGGCAGCCCGTACGGCCGGCCCGGCGGCCCGGAAGGTGCGGGAGGCCCCGGCGGCCCGGAAGGCCCCGGCGGGCCCCGCGGCCCGTACGACCCGCCCGGCGGCCCCGAGGGCCCCGGCGGCGCGCACCCGCAGGGCAACGCCGGCCCCGGCAGCCCGTACGACCCGGGCGGCCCCGCCTCACCCGGCGGCCCGCACGGCCAGTACGGGCCCACGGGCGCGTACGGCCCCGGCGGCCCGTACTCGGGAGGCACGGCCCCCGACCCGCTCGCCGGCATGCCGCCGCTGGCCGACAGCCTGCGCCGCGTCGCGGCCCGGATCATCGACCTGGTCCTCGTCGGCGTGGTCGTCGGCCTGCTGGCCTGGGCGTTCGACGTCGACGAGTACGAGTTCGACACCGACCGCGTGGACGCCGCCAAGTTCTGGATCCGCGACATCATCATCGCGGTTCTCTACGTCGCCTACGACACCATCATGATCGCGCGCAACGGGCAGACCCTCGGCAAGAAGCTGCTCAAGCTGCGCGTCGCCAACCTCGACGACGGCAGCACCCCCTCCATGGCCACCTCGCTGCTGCGCGCGGCCGTGCTCTGGGTGCCGTTCGCCTTCTGCTGCGCCTGCCTGTGGATCGCGATCACGGGCGGCTGGAGCTTCTTCGACAAGCCCTACAAGCAGGGCCTGCACGACAAGGCCGCCAAGACGGTGGTGGTCAGCACCGAACCGAACGGCTGACGCGAATCCGGTGACGGCCCGTCAGCGCCGCGCGGGCTCCCGCCGCGCGGCGTCCGCCGTGTCCGAGGTGGCCGGAACCCGCTCCTGACCGCCGCGCCCGGCCGGCCCGGAGGCCACCGCGGCGAGCACGCCCAGGGCGAGCGAGAGGATCGCGACCAGCGCGACGGCGAGGACCGAACTCGCACCGCTGAGCGCCAGCAGGGCGACCGTGCACAGCACCGCCGCGCCGGTGCCACGGACCAGCTGCGCGGTGGACGGGGTCACGGGGGGAGTCACGGGCGGACGGGCCATGGCAATCGTGTCCTCGGTGCGTAGGTGGGCGACGGTCTGTGCCGGGAACCGCGGAGACCGCGCCTCCCGAAGGGCAGGGCACGGCTTCTGTCCGGCACATGCCCGAGCCATCTGCCGGACAAGCGCGCCACCGTCCGGCGACGGGTGCACCGGGGGGCGCACGCAGGCACGCGCAGGGCACGGCAAGCGCCCCGCCCTTCCCGACCGAGCGACCGCTTACACGAAGTGCTCACGACAAGTCAAGGTCTGGTTTTTCCACGGAACCTCCGGTCAAATGTTCTCACTTGACACACGCGTATCTACGCGCGCAGCTCCTGCCTGCCTGGAATCGCAGGACCAGTACTTCCGTACTCAGGACATCTCTCATGTGCGCGCGGACGCGGGGGAGGAATTCAAGTGGCATCCAGATGGGCGCTTCGGGCGGCCGCTACTGCCGTCGTCATCACGACGGCCGGAGCCGGTCTCTCGACCTTCGCTGTGGCACAGCCCGCCGAGGGCACCGCTGTCACCGCGAAGACGGGCTCGCCGACCAAGGGCGAGAACCGGGAACACAACTTCGAAGGCCCCCTGACCGACAGTCAGGAGGCCAAGCGCGACGAGGCCATCAACCAGGTCCTCGCCGGCGAGGCCACGGCCGAGAAGAAGAACGGCTCCAAGGTCGTCGAGCTCAAGGGCAGGAACAAGCACCGCGGAAGCAAGTACGTCGAGCTGGGCCGGGAGAAGACCGACAAGATCTTCACCATCCTGGTCGAGTTCGGGGACCAGGTGGACCCCCGCTACGGCGGCACCCCCGGCCCGCTGCACAACAAGATCGCCCAGCCGGACCGGTCGAAGGACAACTCGACCGAGTGGCAGGCCGACTACAACCAGAAGCACTTCGAGGACCTGTACTTCGGTGAGGGCGAGTCCCTCAAGACGTACTACGAGAAGCAGTCCTCCGGTCGCTACTCGGTCGACGGCGAGGTCTCCGACTGGGTCAAGGTGCCCTACAACGAGGCCCGCTACGGCTCGAACCTCTGTGACCCCTGCGCGTGGAACGCGGTGCAGGACGGTCTGAACGCCTGGTTCGCGTCGGAGACCGCGAAGGGCGCCACGTCCGCCGAGCTCAAGTCCCGCCTGGCCGAGTACGACCAGTGGGACCGCTACGACTTCGACGGCGACGGCAACTTCAACGAGGCCGACGGCTACGTCGACCACTTCCAGATCGTGCACGCCGGTGAGGACGAGTCCGCCGGTGGCGGAGCCCAGGGCGAGGACGCCATCTGGGCCCACCGCTGGTACGCGTTCGGCACCGACGCCGGCCGCAGCGGCCCGGAGGGCAACAAGCTCGGCGGCACCCAGATCGGTGACACCGGCATCTGGGTCGGCGACTACACCATCCAGCCGGAGAACGGCGGCCTCGGTGTCTTCGCCCACGAGTACGGCCACGACCTCGGTCTGCCGGACCACTACGACACCCAGGGCGGCGAGAACTCCACGGGGTTCTGGACGCTGATGTCCTCGGGTTCGTGGCTGGGCACCGGTGACGGCCAGATCGGCAACCTCCCCGGCGACATGAACGCCTGGGACAAGCTGCAGCTGGGCTGGCTGGACTACAAGCTGGTCGACTCCAAGAAGGCCTCGTCGACCAAGCTGGGCGTGCAGTCCTACAACACCAAGGACAAGCAGGCGCTGATCGTCGAGCTGCCCGAGAAGAACGTCACCACCGAGGTCTTCACGCCCGCCCAGGGCGAGAAGCAGTGGTGGAGCGGCAAGGGCGACGACCTGCGCAACACGCTCACCCGTAGCGTCGACCTGACCGGCAAGACGTCGGCCAAGCTGTCCTTCGAGGGTCAGTACGACATCGAGCAGGACTACGACTACGGCTACGTCGAGGTCTCCACGGACGGCGGCGCCAACTTCACGGCGATCGACGGCACCGTCGAGGGCCAGCCGATCCCGCGTGACGGCAGCGGCGCCCCGGCGCTGACCGGTGTCGTCGACACGAACTCGACCTTCGAGTTCCCGCTGGACGCGTACGCCGGCAAGCAGATCCAGGTCCGCTTCCGCTACGCCACCGACGGTGGCCTGTCCCGTCCGGGTCTGGTCGCCGACAGCATCGTCATCACGGCGGACGGCGCGGCGGTCTTCTCCGACGACGCCGAGACCGAGGTGGCCGGCTGGACCGCCAACGGCTTCACCCGTGTGGGCTCCAGCTTCACCGACAGCTACCCGCAGTACTACATCGTCGAGAACCGTCGTCACGTCGGCTACGACAAGCAGCTGAAGACGGGCCCGTACAACTTCGGCTTCTCGACGACCCGTCCCGACTGGGTCGAGCACTACGCGTACCAGACCGGCATGCTGGTCTGGAAGTGGGACACCTCCCAGGCGGACAACAACACCAGCCAGCACCCGGGCACCGGCCTGATCCTCCCGATCGACGCCCACCCGGCCCCGCTGCGCTGGAAGGACGGCACCCTCATGCGGAACCGCATCCAGGCCTACGACTCTCCGTTCGGCCTGACGCGGACCACCGGCATGACCCTGCACAAGGCCGATGTCGCCACCGTCGTCCCGTCCCTGCCCGGCGTGCCGGTCTTCGACGACACCAAGGACGACTACTACGACGAGGCCAACAAGCTGGCGGGTGTCAAGGTCGACAGCACCAACACCCGGATCCAGCTCGTGAAGCAGTCCCACGACGGCTCCACGATCACGGTCCAGGTCGGTCCCGCGCGCCGGTAGTGCGTACCAAGTGATCTAGGCCACATCGCATCACCGCAGGTCGGACAGCGTTCGGCGGCGTTCCCCTGGCGGGGCGCCGCCGGACGTGTTCAGATGCCTCCCATCGAAATTTTCGACGTCGACGGGAGGCATCGTCATGTCCTCAGGATTCGTCCGGCTGCCGAGCGGCAGTGTGGTGGTCGCGCTGACGCTGCCCCGGCCCGACGAGCCGGGGGGCCGCGGGAGGGACCGGGACCGGGTGCGGGTGCTGGTGCACGCGCGGAACCGGGCGCGGGCGCTCACCCGGCTGCGCAACCTGGGGCTGCGGGCGGTGTACCTGCGGGGCAACGTGGCGCCGCCCACCCCCGACGAGGTGACGGCGGTCCTGCACCACCCCGACGGCCTCATATGGCGCGCGGCCCCGGCCCCCCGCGGCGGTCAGTACCACCCCTGGCACCCCATCCGCACCCTCGTGGGCCGCCCCGCGGCCTGGGCCTGACCCGCAGGCCCCGCACCCCTCGGGGCCCGCACCCCGCAGGGCCCGCCCCCCTCGGGGGCCGCGCCCCGCAGGCCCCCTGACCCGCAGGCCCCGCGCCCCGGCGGGCGTCAGCCGCCCGCGACGACCGGCTCGCCCGTGAGGTCCACCCCGGCCAGCCGGAGCTCCTCCAGGGCGCGGTCGGTGGTGGCGCGGGTGACACCCGCCGTCAGCGGGAGCAGGACACGGGTGCGCAGGCCCGCCTTCACCGCGTCCAGGGCCGTCGCCCGCACGCAGTGGTCGGTGGCGATGCCGACGACGTCGACCTCCTCGACGTCCCGTGCCCGCAGCCACTCCGCGAGCCCCACGCCGTTCTCGTCGGCCCCCTCGAACCCGCTGTACGCGGCCGCGTAGGCGCCCTTGTCGAAGACCGCGTCCACCGCCCCCGAGGCGACCGCGGGCGTGAAGTTCGGGTGGAAGCCCACGCCCTCGGTCCCCGCCACGCAGTGCGCCGGCCAGGAGTGCACGAAGTCCGGGTCGTCCGCGAAGTGCCCGCCCGGCGCGACGTGGTGGTCGCGCGTGGCCACCACGTGCTGGTACGCCCCCGCCTGGCCCGCCTGACCGATCAGCTCCGTGATCGCCGCGGCGACGTCCGCGCCGCCGGACACCGCGAGGCTGCCGCCCTCGCAGAAGTCGTTCTGCACGTCCACCACGATCAACGCTCGACGCATCGCCCCGTACCAACCCTTCGCCCTGCCAGAGGGAGACAACTGGAAACCATTGGAAAGAACCGGAAAAGCTTCACGCACCGACGGCTGCTGCATACCCGTCCACCGGCACCGCCGCACGTCGTCACACGGCGTACTCCGTCGGAATGACGGGTTCCCCCCGCGACAGCTGGGTCGCGGACATCGGCAGCGAGGCCCGGGCCGCCGCGTGCCGCTCGCGCGCCGCCTCCAGCGGCTCCCGCCCCACGACCTCGCCCCCGCGCACCAGCTCCACCAGCAGCTGCGAGGCGGCCAGCTCCTCGGGGACCTCCCCGGTGCCGATCACCTCCGCCTCCGCCACCCCGTACGCGTCGTAGCGGCGCGCGGCCCACTTGCGCCCGCCCAGCGTCTGCTTGCCGCCGCCGGAACGCTTCGCCACCGGCTCCAGCGGGGCGTCGGCGTCCGCGGAGGCCGCACGGGCCACCAGCTTGTAGACCATCGACGCCGTCGGGTGCCCCGACCCGGTGACCAGCTGCGTGCCCACGCCGTACGCGTCCACCGGCGCGGCGGCCAGCGAGGCGATGGCGTACTCGTCCAGGTCGGAGGTCACCACGATCCGGGTGCCCTCCGCGCCCAGCGTGTCCAGCTGCTGGCGCACCCGGTGCGCCACCAGGAGCAGGTCACCGGAGTCGATGCGCACCGCGCCCAGCTCAGGACCCGCCACCTCCACCGCCAGGGCGACCGCCTCGGCGACGTCGTAGGTGTCCACCAGCAGCGTGGTGCCCCGCCCCAGCGAGTCGACCTGCGCGGTGAAGGCGTCCCGCTCCGAGTCGTGGACCAGCGTGAAGGCGTGCGCGCTGGTGCCGATGGTGGGGATGTCGTAGCGGAAGCCGGCCGCCAGGTCCGAGGTGGAGGAGAAACCGCCGACGTAGGCCGCCCGCGAGGCGGCGACCGCCGCCAGCTCGTGCGTACGGCGCGCGCCCATCTCCATCAGCGGCCGGTCCCCGGCCGCCGAGGCCATCCGGGAGGCCGCGGCGGCGATCGCGGAGTCGTGGTTGAGGATCGACAGGATCACCGTCTCCAGCAGCACGCACTCGGCGAAGCTGCCCTCCACCCGCAGGATCGGGGAGCCGGGGAAGTAGACCTCGCCCTCGGGGTAGCCCCAGATGTCGCCCCCGAAGCGGTAGTCCGCCAGCCAGTCCAGCGTCGCGTCGTCGACCACCCGGCGCTCCCGCAGGAAGGCCAGCTGCGCCTCGTCGAAGCGGAAGTTGCGCACCGCGTCCAGCACCCGGCCGGTGCCGCAGACCACGCCGTAGCGGCGGCCCGAGGGCAGGCGGCGGGTGAAGACCTCGAAGACGGAACGCCGCTCGGCCGTCCCACCCTTCAGGGCCGCCTGCAGCATGGTCAGTTCGTAGTGGTCCGTGAAGAGCGCCGTCGACGGCACGTCGACCGGCAGCCCGAGCTCCGCTGTGTTCATGGGCCTGATGCTACCCCCATCTCGTCAATTTGACGATTAGTGTTCGGTGACGCCCTCGCGCCGCCCCGGGACCCGGTCCGTGCGGGTACCCAGCTGGGGTGGCAGCATGGTTCTTGTGACGTCACCCGCTCCCGCGCCCATGGAAACCGAACGCACCGAGTCGGCGGAGGAGACCTTCGCCGTACCCGAGCCGGACGTCCCCTGGGTCACGATCGTCCACAACGACCCGGTCAACCTGATGAGCTACGTGACCTACGTCTTCCAGACGTACTTCGGCTATTCGAAGGACAAGGCCACCAAGCTGATGATGGACGTCCACCACAAGGGCAGGGCGGTGGTCTCCAGCGGTTCCCGCGAGGAGATGGAGCGCGACGTGCAGGCCATGCACGGCTACGGTCTGTGGGCCACCCTCCAGCAGGACCGCCGGTAGCCCCCTGCCGCGCGACCGGACCGACCGCCCGCCGAGCCGAAAAGATCTGTCACCGACATGCCCGGAACCTTCGAACCGCTCCCCGGCGGCGGCGCGGCCGTCGCACTCGACGACGTCGAGATCTCGATCATCCGCTCGCTGGCCGCCCAGCTCCTGGAACTCATCGGCCCCGGCCCCGCCGAGGACGCCTCCGCCGACCCGCTCGCCGAACTCTTCGCCGACGGCCCCAGCGAGCCGCCCGCCGACCCGGTGCTGCGCCGCCTCTTCCCGGACGCCTACACAGACCCGGCCCGGTTCCCGGACACCGCCGAACAGGCCGAGGAGGCGAAGGCCTACTCCTCGGAGTTCCGCCGCTACACCGAGAACGACCTGCGGGCCGGCAAGCGCGAGGACGCCCTCGCGGTGATCCGCTCCCTCGACGAGCTGACGATCGGCGGCGGTGGTGGTGACGGCGACGGCGCGGGAGATGACGGCGCGGGCGGCGGTGTGCTGAAGCTGACGCCCGAGCGGTCGGTCCAGTGGCTGAGGACGCTCAACGACATCCGC
Source organism: Streptomyces fragilis (assembly GCF_003112515.1). Classification (GTDB taxonomy): domain Bacteria; phylum Actinomycetota; class Actinomycetes; order Streptomycetales; family Streptomycetaceae; genus Streptomyces; species Streptomyces fragilis. Next base: position 107,556 of record NZ_BEVZ01000005.1, read on the forward strand.
CTCGCCATCGCCTCGCGCCTCGACATCACCGACGAGGAGGACAGCGACATCCTCTACCGCCTCCCGGACACCGACGAACGCAAGCCCCTGGTGATGGCCTACCTGTGGCTCGGCGGGCTGCAGGAGAGCCTCGTCGAGACCCTGATGCCCCAGTGAGCCCGCGGTGACCCGGCGCGGACGGTGTGTAGGGGAGCCGTAAGGATCGCGTAAGGAGTCTCGCGAGCCGTTGTCCGAGGTTCGGTAAACGGACAGCAAAATCCGATTTCCGGACACCGCAAATCGGTCATATCTGGAATATTTCACCGCCGCGTTGTGGAGTTGCCCACAGCGCGGCGGTCCGCTTCTCCGTACCTTTGAGCCAACTTTCTCGTTCCCGCGGGCCACACCCATGTCCGCCGGGAACGGCGCCACCAGGCCGACCGACCGTCGGCAGGCAGGAAAAAACTCCCCCATGCCCCCTCGGGGCACGTACTGCCCGGCCCGCCCACCGGCGTCGAAGACGACGCGCGACGGGCCGGTTTCTTGGAGAAAGGCGCACCAACATGACCTCTCCGCAGGTCGCGAAGACGAACGACAGCAGTGAGGCCGTGCACGGCGACGCCCCCGAGGAGGGGTACGAGCGAGGGCTCGGCAGCCGTCAGGTCCAGATGATCGCCATCGGCGGCGCCATCGGCGTCGGCCTGTTCCTGGGAGCCGGGGCGAACATCGCCAAGGCCGGCCCCTCCCTCATCCTGATGTACGCCCTCGCCGGCGTGATCATCTTCTTCATCATGCGGGCCCTCGGTGAGCTGCTGCTCTACCGTCCCGTCTCCGGCTCCTTCGCGGAGTACTCCCGCGAGTTCGTCGGCCCGTTCGCCGGCTACTTCACCGGCTGGACCTACTGGCTGATGTGGGTGGTCACCGGCATGGCCGAGCTCACGGCCGCCGCCATCTACATCCACTACTGGTTCCCCGGCATCCCGCAGTGGGTCTCGGCGCTGGTCTTCCTGGTCGTCCTCTTCGGCGCCAACCTGATCTCCGTCAAGCTCTTCGGCGAGATCGAGTTCTGGTTCTCCATGGTCAAGGTCACCGCCATCATCGGCATGATCGTGATCGGTCTCGGTGTGCTGACCTTCGGCTTCAGCGCCGCCGGCGACACCGCCCAGGTCTCCAACCTGTGGGCCTTCGACGGCTTCTTCCCCAACGGCATCGGCTCCTCGCTGATGACCCTGCAGGGCGTCATGTTCGCCTACCTGGCCGTCGAACTGGTCGGCGTCACCGCCGGTGAGTCGGAGAACCCCGAGAAGACGCTGCCCAAGGCGATCAACACCCTGCCCTGGCGCATCGCCCTCTTCTACGTGGGCGCCCTGACCGTCATCCTGTGCGTCGTCAAGTGGACCGAGTTCGCGCCCGACGTGAGCCCGTTCGTCGCCGCCTTCGCGAAGATCGGCATCCCGGCCGGCGCCGCCATCGTCAACTTCGTGGTGCTCACCGCGGCCCTGTCCTCCTGCAACTCCGGCATGTACTCCACCGGCCGCATGCTGCGCACCCTGGCGGACAACGGCGAGGCCCCCAAGGTCTTCAACAAGCTGTCCTCCACCAAGACCCCGGCCGTCGGCATCGCCGTCTCGGTGCTGCTGATGGGCATCGGCGTGGTCCTGAACTACGTCGTCCCCGAGAAGGCCTTCGGCTACGTCACCTCCGTCGCCACCGCGGCCGGCATCTGGACCTGGCTGATGATCTGCGTCAGCCACGTGCTCTACCGCCGCGCCGTCGCCGCGGGCCGGGTGCGCGCCTCCTCCTTCCCCGCCCCGGGCGGCTCGGTCTGCAGCTGGATCGCCATCGCCTTCCTGCTGATGGTGACCGTGATGATCGCGCTCAGCCCGGACTCCCGGATCTGCCTCTACGTGATGGCCGGCTGGGCCGTCGCGCTCGGCATCGGCTGGCTGGTCCTCAAGTCCCGCAACCCCGAGGTGACCCGCCGCGCCGAGCCCGTGCTCGACCAGGCCGGCTGACCCTCCGCACCACCGGGACGGCCCAGCCGCCCCACCGGCACCGGCACACCCGGTCCCGCATACCGGCCCCGCCGTCTCGCCACGCGAGAAGCGGGGCCGGTCCGCGTTCCAGTACGACATATCCTGCCGCCATGCTGACCATCACCCAGGCCCTCGTTGACCAGATCGTCGAGCACGCCCGCCGGGACCACCCCGACGAGGCGTGCGGCGTCGTCGCCGGCCCGGTGGGCTCCGGCCGGCCGGAGCGGTTCATCCCCATGCTCAACGCCGCCCGCTCGCCCACCTTCTACGAGTTCGACAGCCAGGACCTGCTGAAGCTGTACCGGGACATGGACGACCGCGACGAGGAACCGGTCGTCATCTACCACTCCCACACCGCCACCGAGGCCTACCCCTCGCGCACCGACATCTCCTACGCCAACGAGCCCGGCGCCCACTACGTGCTGGTCTCCACGGCCGACGCCGACGGCCTCGGCGACTTCCAGTTCCGGTCCTACCGGATCGTCGACGGCGAGGTCACCGAGGAGCCCGTCCAGGTCGTGGACGCCTACCCGGCCGCCTGACCTGCGAATTCGCCCGCACCGTCGCACGATGTCCGCATACTGGCCGGATCGACCGCACAGCGAGACGCGGCGTCGGTCCGCTCTCCGGGAATCGATACGATGACCGCATGGTTCTCCACGACGTGAGCGAGACGACGCCGGGCATCCTGCTCGTGGCGCGGCTGCACGTCGACCTGTGCCGCCTCAACAGCGCCCTCTGTCCGCGCTGACCGCGCGCGGCCGTCCCCGGGCGGCCAGGAAGGCCCCCGGCCCGGGGCGCCGCCCGACCAGCCACGGGCCGCCGCCCCCGACAGCCACCCGCAGCACAGCCATCCCGCCACACCACCACCGACAGGAGCCCTGACATGGCCATCGAGGTCCGCATCCCCACCATCCTCCGCCAGTACACCGACGGACAGAAGGCCGTCGAGGGCACCGGCGACACCCTCGGCGCCCTCATCACGGACCTCGAGTCCCGCCACCCCGGCATCCAGGCCCGCATCGTCGACGGCGAGCAGCTGCGCCGCTTCGTCAACGTCTACCTGAACGACGAGGACGTCCGCTTCCTCGAGGGCATCGACACCAAGCTCACCGACGGCGACAACGTCACCATCCTCCCGGCCGTGGCCGGCGGAATGGTCTGAGCGGCCGGGCCGGCGCAGACATGCGTTACGACTCCCCGATCGCCGCGGTGGGCAACACCCCCCTGGTGCGCCTGCCGCGGCTTTCCCCGTCCGAGAACGTCCGCATCTGGGCGAAGCTCGAGGACCGCAACCCGACCGGCTCGATCAAGGACCGCCCCGCGCTCCACATGATCGAACAGGCCGAGAAGGACGGACGCCTCACCCCCGGGTGCACCATCCTGGAGCCCACCTCGGGCAACACCGGCATCTCGCTCGCCATGGCGGCCAAGCTCAAGGGCTACCGCATGGTGTGCGTCATGCCGGAGAACACCTCCCAGGAACGCCGCGACCTGCTGGGCATGTGGGGCGCCGAGATCATCCCCAGCCCCGCCGCCGGCGGCTCCAACACGGCCGTGCGGATGGCCAAGGAACTCGCCGCCCAGCACCCCGACTGGGTGATGCTCTACCAGTACGGCAACCCGGACAACGCCGGCGCCCACTACGCGACCACCGGCCCGGAGATCCTCGACGACCTGCCGTCGATCACCCACTTCGTCGCCGGCCTCGGCACCACCGGAACCCTCATGGGCGTCGGCCGCTACCTGCGCGAACACAAGCCCGACGTGAAGATCGTCGCCGCCGAGCCGCGCTACGACGACCTGGTCTACGGCCTGCGCAACCTCGACGAGGGCTTCGTCCCCGAGCTCTACGACGCCTCCGTGCTCACCACCCGCTACTCGGTCGGCTCCGAGGACGCCGTCGTGCGCACCCGCGAGCTGCTCCAGTCCGAGGGCATCTTCGCCGGCGTCTCCACCGGAGCCGCCCTGCACGCCGCGATCGGCGTCGGCAGGAAGGCCCTCCAGGCCGGCGAGGACGCCGACATCGTCTTCGTCGTCGCCGACGGCGGCTGGAAGTACCTGTCGACCGGCGTCTACACCGCGGCCACCAGCGAAGAGGCCGTCGCCACCCTCCACGGGCAGCTCTGGGCCTGACCCCGGCGCACCCGTCCGCGGGCCCACCACGGCACTCGCGACGCACCTGTCACACGGCGGCCGGCGCCCCTCCCGAGGGGGCGCCGGCCGCCGTCGTGCGCCCCCACGCGCCCCACGTGCCCCACGACCAGCCGAACCGGTGACAAGGCAGGTGAGTTCCCCCACAACGGAGCCTCGGCGAGGAGCCAGGGACGCCCCGGCGGCTTAGTCTCGACGGACCGCGCGAGCCCTGTCGTCCCACCGCTCGCCCGACCCACGGCTCGTCCGTCCGCCCGTCCGCCAACGGAGGTTCCCGCTCCATGAAGCTCACCGTCGTCGGCTGCTCGGGGTCGTTCCCCTCCACGGAATCGGCCTGCTCGAGCTACCTCGTCGAGGCCGACGGCTTCCGGCTGCTCCTCGACATGGGCAACGGCGCCCTCGGCGAGCTGCAGCGACACATCGACCTCTACGACCTGGACGCCATCTTCCTCAGCCACCTGCACGCCGACCACTGCATCGACATGTGCGCCTACTTCGTCGTCCGGTACTACCGGCCCGACGGCGGCCGCTGCGCGCCCATCCCGGTCTTCGGCCCCGAGGGCACCGAACACCACCTCACCACCGCGCACGCCGACACTCCCTCGGCCAGCTCGATGAGCGAGGTCTTCGACTTCCACACCGTCAAGCCGGGCACCTTCGAGATCGGCCCCTTCACCGTCCACACCGAGCTGATGGCACACCCCGTCGAGGCGTACGGCATCCGCCTCGAGCACGACGGCAGGTCACTCACCTACTCCGGCGACACCGGACCCCTCCCCGCGCTCGAAGAGCTCGCCCGCGACACCGACCTCTTCCTCTGCGAGGCCGCCTTCGACGCCGACCGCGACCAGATCCCCGACCTGCACCTCAACGGCACCCAGGCCGGCGAGGTCGCCGCCCGCGCCGGCGCCCGCAGGCTCGTCCTCACCCACATCGCGCCCTGGACCGACCCGCAGTCCAACCTGGACTGCGCCGTCGCCGCCTACCGGGGCCCGGTCGAACTGGCCCGCGCCGGAGCGGTCTACGAGATCTGACCGCCCCGCCGCGGGCGACCGACGGCACGTCAGGGCGAGCAGACCTTCGCCAGCTCGCCGGACGCGTCGGTGATCGGAGAGACGTCCGGCGTCGCGTCACCCGACTCCACCGCCTTGCGGACCTCCGCGACCCCGGCCTGCAGGTCGTCCACCGCCTTCGCGACGTCCGCGTCACCCGTCGAGTCGTCCAGCTCGCCCAGGTTCTGGTCGATCGCGGTCAGCGACTCCTCCAGCTGCGTCGGATCGTTGCCCGCCGTCTCCACCGCCTGCTGCAGGTCGGCCACGCTGTCGGATATGGCCGCCGCCGTCCGCGCGCAGTCCACAGCTGTGGACAACGCGTCGCACCCCGTGGCCAGCAGCGCGGCAGCCGCCACCGCGGCCACTACCGCCGGAACCCTCTTCGCGGCACGCGCCGCCCGAGCAGACATGGAAACCGGTCCTCCTGTCGTGGGGGGCCGGAGCGCACGACGGCCGCCGTGCGTCCCCGAAAGGAAAGACGCACGGCGGCACGCCGGAGTTCCTTGCCAAGAAACCCTAAAGAGTGGTTTCGAGCGCTGCCCGCTGCGCCGTGGCCAGGTCGCCGCAGCCGGCCACCGCCAGGTCCAGCAGCGCGTTCAGCTCCTCACGGGCGAACGGCTCCGCCTCCGCGGTGCCCTGCACCTCGACGAAACGCCCGTCACCGGTGCACACCACGTTCATGTCCGTCTCGGCGCGCACGTCCTCCTCGTAACAGAGGTCCAGCAGCGGCACCCCGCCCACGATGCCCACCGACACCGCCGACACCGTCCCGGTCAGCGGCTGCCGCCCGGCCTTCACCAGCTTCCTGCCCTGCGCCCACGCCACCGCGTCCGCCAGCGCCACGTACGCACCCGTGATCGCCGCGGTCCGCGTGCCGCCGTCGGCCTGCAGCACGTCGCAGTCCAGCACGATCGTGTTCTCGCCCAGCGCCTTGTAGTCGATCACCGCGCGCAGCGAACGGCCGATCAGCCGGCTGATCTCGTGCGTCCGCCCGCCGATGCGACCCCGCACCGCCTCGCGGTCCCCACGGGTGTTCGTGGAACGCGGCAGCATCGAGTACTCGGCGGTGACCCAACCCTCGCCGCTGCCCTTGCGCCAGCGCGGCACGCCCTCGGTCACCGAGGCGGTGCAGAACACCTTCGTGTCGCCGAAGGAGACGAGGACGGAGCCCTCCGCGTGCTTGCTCCACCCCCGCTCGATGGTCACCGGGCGGAGCTGGTCGGGGGTACGGCCGTCGATACGAGACATGTGCCCGAGCCTATCCGCCCCGCGCCCGTGGCCCCGACGGACGGCGGGATACTGGACCCCATGACCCGCATCGTCCTCGCCACCCGCAACGCCGGGAAGATCACCGAACTCCGCGCCATCCTCGCCGAGGCGGGCCTCACCCACGAACTCGTCGGCGCCGAGGAGTTCCCCGAGGTCCCCGACGTCAAGGAGACCGGCGTCACCTTCGCCGAGAACGCCCTCCTCAAGGCCCACGCGCTGGCCCGGGCCACCGGTCTCCCCGCGGTCGCCGACGACTCCGGCCTCTGCGTCGACGTCCTCGGCGGCGCGCCCGGCATCTTCTCCGCCCGCTGGGCCGGCCGTCACGGCGACGACCTCGCGAACCTCGAGCTGCTGCTGGCCCAGCTCTCCGACATCGCCGAGGAGCACCGGGGGGCCCACTTCGCCTGCGCCGCCGCGCTCGCCCTCCCGGACGGCACCGAACGCGTCGTCGAGGGCCGCCTCGAGGGCACCCTCCGCCACACCCCGTCGGGCTCCCACGGCTTCGGCTACGACCCGATCCTCCAGCCCTTCGGCGAGACCCGCACCTGCGCGGAGCTGACCCCCGCGGAGAAGAACGCGATCAGCCACCGGGGCAAGGCGTTCCGGGAACTCGTACCGGTGGTCCGGGAGCTGCTGGGCTGAGGGCACGCCAGAGAGGGCGTCGCGCAGGTGGATGCGACGCCCTCTCGTCCAGTGGGCCCGGTGGGACTCGAACCCACGACACACCGGACCTAAACCGGCGCCCTCTTGCCAGCTGGGGTACGGGCCCACAGCCGCACACACTCTACTGCGTTTCGTTCCGCGTCGATCAGTCCGCTCCGCATCTGAGGCCCTTGCACCATGTCGGGGTCAACGCGTGGCAATTGGGGCACAGCAGCCGCAGATTCTCCCGACGGTCGTCACGTCGGTCGCCGTTGATGTGGTCGATCTCCAAGGTCATGGGTCTGCCTTGCCACTGGGCCCCGGTGCCGCACCGAGCGCACTGCCCAGGAACACCGATCTCCGCGAGGGCTCGGCGCAACATGCGAGTCTTCGTACGGTGTGCGTTGTCGTGCACCACCAGGACGTCCTCAGCCGATCGTCGAGCCCTCTGCTTGCCTCGTTGATGTGCCTGCCCCAGGAAGTGACCGGTGGACAGCTCCGCCTCCTGGATCCAGGTGCGGAGCCGCCGACGCGTGGTGGTGGAGTCGCGCAGACCGAGGCGGCGCAGCACATCCGCGACGGAGACTGCCCCGGCCACGGCGGCTGCCAGTGCTTCGGCTTCTGGTCGCACGATTGCCGCAGTCGGCGCAGCGCAAGTGCGAGGTGACGCCGAGCCGCCGCATGCGGACGCGTAGGTACTCGCGGCTTCCGCTCCGCCGGTCCACCCCCAGTCGCTCCAGCGCTTCCGTCAGCGTCCGCGACGCCCCCGCCGCCTCCCGCAGCGCCTCGTCACTGATCCTGGCCGTCGGCATGGCCGCCTCCTCCGTCCCGGCCGTGCGTTCGCACGGCTCGCACGGACCAACGAACCGGTTATCGGACGGTTACGTCCGATGGGCGAACATTCGTCACCCGGGCCGCCTACAGGCGGGCCGTGCCGTTGGTCTCCAGGGCCGTGAGGTCGAAGGTCTGGGCCATGCGGCGGTAGCCGGCGTCGTTGAGGTGGAGGTGGTCGCCGCTGTCGTACTGCTCGGCGAGGCGGCGCGGTGCGTAGGGGTCGCGCAGGGCCTTGTCGAAGTCGACGACCGCGTCGAAGACGCCGCCGGCGCGGATCTCGGTGTTGACCGCCTGACGGGCCGTCTCGCGGACCCCGTCGTAGCCCAGGTGGCCCTCGAACGGCATGAGCGTCGCCCCGACGACCGGGATGCCCCGGGCGTGCGCGCGGGAGACCAGGGTGCGCAGGCCCGCCGTGATGGCGGCGGGGTCGGGGGTGCCGTCGGGGTCGCGGAGGATGTCGTTGATGCCGAGGACGACGACGATCGCCTTGGTGTTGGGGCGGGAGAGCGCGTCGCGCTGGAAGCGGTTGAGGCCGCTGGGGCTGTCGGCGGGGCGGCCGACGCCGTCGGTGAGGAGCTGGTTGCCGCTGAGGCCCGCGTTGGCGATGCCGTAGCGGTCGCCGAGGCGGCCGGCCAGCACGTCGGTCCAGCGGCGGTCGGCGTCGGGGGTGGAGGTGACGCCGTCGGTGAGCGAGTCGCCGATGACCACGATCGTGCCCCGGGCGTCCTTGTCGAGGACGTCGAGGGCGGTGACGTACCGCCAGAAGGGGGTGCGCTCGGTGTAGGCGAGACCCTGCGGGTCGAGCGCGTGGTCGCCGGTGGCCAGGTAGGAGGTCTGGCGGGCGTGCCGGTGGTAGGTGACCGGGCCGGAGGGGGTGGGGGAGTACGTGGTGACGAGCAGGTCGGACGCGGCGGGCACGCGCAGGGCGACGGCGTCGCTGACGACCTGGCCGCCGGGCGGGACGGTGACCGCGCGGGCGCCGGAGAAGGTCAGCGGGCGCAGCGTCTCGGGGAGGGCTTCGGCGGTGTTGTCGTCGGCGGCCACGGCGACCGAGGCGGAGGTGATGTGCAGCGGCTGCTGCCCGTAGTAATTGGAGAGGGTCACCCGGGCGGCGGTACCGCCGACGCTGGTGTGCACGACATTGCGGATGGAGCGTCCGGCGAGTCCGGTGCGTTCGGTGCGGGGTTCGGCGCCGGAGGGCACGGCCGCCCAGCTGCCGACCCAGGCGCCGGTGGAGGCGGGGGCGGCCGGCTTGTGGGGGGTGCGGTCGGCGGGGAGGCTGGTGTCGCGGGCCTCGGTGCGGGCACTCGCCTCGCGTGCCGCGAGGTATATGCCGGTACTGACGGCGATTATCAGGGCGGTGAAGGCCGCCAGCAGGGCGCAAGCGTGACGCCTGGTCATGCGGGGCACGACTCCTCGGGCTGTGGAACGACGGAACGGTCGGGACGGCGGCGGGTGCGGGTCATCCCCGGCGGCTTTCCGCGCGTCCTCGTGAACAGGACGTCGGGAACGTTTGTTCCGTTCCCGGAGTCGGTCAGAAGGGACGTTTCTTTCCTGACGGGGCATGCGACACAGGTGGACGGGCGACGAATGGGACAGAAGGACGAGAACGGCGGGTACCCCGTTGACGCCGGTGACACCGGCGTCGTCGGCGGTGTCGGCGCCGGCGGCGACACGGGCGGTGACGACGGGCGGGGAACCGCGGGGCAGGGCGAGCATGCCCCGCCGCCGGAGGGCGGCAATCGCGGCGTCCCCCGTTCGGCCGCACGCCCCATGGATGGTTTCACCCTCGCCGACGAGGAGCGTCAGCGGGGGGTCCGTCGGATGAAGGCCCTGGCCACCGGGCTGTTGCTGCTGGTGGCGGTGATCTACGCGCTGGCCACCTGGGCGGAGCACCAGGGTGCGGGCGCCTGGGCGGGTTATGTCGCGGCGGCCGCCGAGGCGGGCATGGTGGGTGCGCTGGCCGACTGGTTCGCGGTGACCGCGCTGTTCCGGCATCCGCTGGGGCTGCCCATCCCGCACACCGCGATCATCCCGACCAAGAAGGACCAGCTCGGGGAGTCCCTGGGCGAGTTCGTGGGGGAGAACTTCCTCTCCGCGGACGTGGTGCGGACCCGGCTGCGCGCGGTGGGGATCGGCAACCGGCTGGGGACGTGGCTGGCGGAGCCGGAGCACGCCGACCGGGTGACGGCCGAACTGGCGACGGCGCTGCGGGGCGCACTGACGGTGCTGAAGGACCGTGACGTCCAGGACGTGGTGGGCGAGGCCGTCACCCGGCGGGCGGAGGCCGCCGAGGTGGCGCCGGTGCTGGGCCGGACGCTGGAGCGGGTGGTCGCGGCCCACGGCCACCGGCGGACGGTGGATCTGGTGGTGGCGCGGGCGCACGACTGGCTGGAGCTGCACAGCGACCGCGTGATGAACGCGGTGCAGGGCGGTGCGCCGGGCTGGACGCCGCGGTTCGTGGACCGGAAGGTCGGTGAGCGGGTCTTCAAGGAGCTGCTGCGGTTCGTGACCGAGATGCGGGACATGCCGACGCATCCGGCGCGTGACGCGCTGGACCGGTTCCTCGCCGATTTCGCCTCCGACCTGCAGTCGGACACCGGGACGCGGGCGCGGGTGGAGCGGCTGAAGTCGGAGGTGCTGGGCCGTGACGAGGTGCAGGACCTGATCGCCTCGGCCTGGTCGGCGGTGCGCCGGATGATGGTGGAGGCGTCGGAGGACGAGCAGAGCCGGCTGCGGCTGCGGGTGCGGGCGGGGCTGCTGTCGCTGGGTGCGCGGATGAAGGCGGACCGGCGGCTGCAGGAGAAGGTCGACGGCTGGGTGGAGGGCGCGGTGACCTATGTGGTCACCACCTACCGGAGCGAGATCACCGCGCTGATCACGGACACGGTGGCCGGCTGGGACGCGCAGCACACGACGCGGAAGATCGAGGCGCACATCGGCCGGGACCTCCAGTTCATCCGCATCAACGGCACGGTCGTCGGCTCGTTGGCCGGGCTGCTGATCCACACGGTTTCGCGCATGCTGGGGGCATAGCCGTAACGGGCGGGGCAACAGGGAGTGGGACCGCCGCTCGCTCGACGGAGAGGGAGACCACGCGATGGCAGTTTCCGCGACACCCGAGCCTTCGGAGATCCCGGAGGAGACAGGCACCGTCACGACGGCCGTTCCGGCGAGACTGGACCGGCTGCCGTGGTCCCGCTGGCACTGGATGATCGTCATCGGTCTCGGCACGGTGTGGATCCTGGACGGCCTCGAGGTCACCACGGTGGGCAACATCGCCGGCCGGCTGGCCGAGGAGGGCAGTGGACTGCCCATCAGTTCGGCCCAGGTCACCGGCATGGCGGCGGCGCTGTACGTCGCCGGCGCGTGCAGCGGTGCGCTGTTCTTCGGCTGGCTGACCGACCGGTTCGGCCGCAAGAAGCTGTTCATCACGACGCTCGCGGTGTATCTGGCGGCGACCGCCCTGACGGCTGTCTCGTTCGACGTGTGGTGGTTCTTCCTCTTCCGCTTCCTGACCGGTTTCGGCATCGGCGGCGAGTACGCGGCGATCAACTCGGCCATCGACGAGCTGATCCCGTCGGAGTACCGGGGCCGGGTCGACCTGATCATCAACGGCAGCTACTGGCTCGGCGCCATCGGCGGCGCGCTGCTGTCCATCGTGATGCTGGACACCGACATCTTCGCGGCCAACATCGGATGGCGTCTCACCTTCGCGCTCGGTGTGGTCCTGGGCCTGGTGATCCTGCTGGTGCGGCGGAACGTCCCGGAGAGTCCACGGTGGCAGTTCATCCACGGCCGCGGTGAGGAGGCGGAGAAACTCGTCTCCGACGTCGAGCGGCAGGTGGAGGAGGAGAAGGGCCGCAAGCTCCCGCCGCCGGCCGGTGAGATCACCATCCACCAGCGCAAGTCCATCGGCTTCGGTCTGATCGCGAAGACGGTGTTCACCAAGTACCCGCGGCGCACGGTGCTGGGCCTGGCCCTGTTCATCGGGCAGGCGTTCCTCTACAACGCGATCACCTTCGGCTTCGGCGCGATCCTCACCAAGTTCTTCGACGTGCAGGTCGGCCACACCGGTTACTACTTCGCGGTCATCGCGGCCGGCAACTTCCTCGGCCCGCTGCTGCTCGGCAAGCTGTTCGACACGGTCGGCCGCCGGATCATGATCTCGTCGACGTACATCCTGTCGGGCCTGCTGCTGTTCGTCACGGCGTGGCTGTTCAGCCAGGAGGTGCTGACGGCGACGACGCTGACGGCGTGCTGGTGCGTGGTGCTGTTCTTCGCCTCGGCGGGTGCGAGCAGCGCCTACCTGACGGTGTCGGAGATCTTCCCGATGGAGACGCGGGCGATGGCGATCGCCTTCTTCTACGCGGTGGGTACGGCGGCGGGCGGCATCGCCGGTCCGCTGATCTTCGCGGACCTCACGGAGTCCGGGGTGATCGGGGAGACGGTGCTGGCGTTCCAGATCGGTGCGGCGCTAATGTGCGCGGCGGGCCTCGTCGCGGTGTTCCTCGCGGTCAAGGCGGAGCGGCGGAGTCTGGAGGACATCGCCACGCCGCTCTCCTCCGTCAAGACGCCCACCCCCGCTCCCTGATCCCGCCTTCCTCCCGCTCCTCTCCCCCTCCCTCCCCGCAGCCGTGCCGCTGATCTCCTCGCGGCACGGCTGCGTCGTGTCGTGGGCGCCGGGACGCAGCGGATCGCCCCGCGGTACGGCTGCCGCAGGGGGGCGGGGGCGTGCGGGTTCAGGACGGGGGGAGCTGCCGCTTCCTGGCGCCCTTGGGCCGCTTGGTGCGGACGCCCACGCCGCCCCAGAAGGCGAAGCCGGTGACGACGACGCGGGGCGCGTCGGGGGAGTAGGAGCCGTCGTCGCCCCGGGCGTCGTGGTCGAAGCCGCCCATGAACCCGGTGCCGCGCATCACGACCTCGACCCCGGGCGGGACGATGATCTCCACCCCGCCCATCAGGGCGACGCAGTTGATGACGATCTCGTGGCCCGCGAAGTACGCCTCGCGGAGGTCGATGACGCCGCCGCCCATCACGGCCACCGCGTCGAACCGCCGTGGCGCGACCCAGTGACCCACCCGCTGGAAGCCGGCCATGACGGCGATCCCCCGGTCGGAGGAACCCCGTCCGCCGGTGATCCGCGACGACCAGTCCGGCTCCGCCCCGGCGGCCCGCGCGGGCGGCTTCGTCACGGGGACGGCCGGTCCGCCCGGTGCGGGCAGGTCCCGGGTGACCGGCTCCAGCTCGCCGTAGGTCTTCGCCGCGTACACGACGTCCAGCCGCTCCTGGAACTCGTCCATGTCCAGCCGCCCCTCGGCGAGGGCGTCCCGGAGCCGTTCCGCGACCCTCTCGCGGTCGGCGTCCCCCGCCCGGAGTTCGGGCAGCGGCACCTCCCGGCGCCCGCCCCGCCCTGCCTCGTCCCGCTCCACCCGCTCGTCCCGCTCGTTCGACGCGTCGGCCATGCCGCGCAGCATACGAGTTCGGGACGTCCCCGGTAACGCCGTCCCGGCAGGAGGTGCCGGGACCGGGTGGCTCAGCCGCACCGACACAGCCCAGTCCTGCGGGCGCACATCGGTCATACCGGTACATAGTGAGCACATGGGGTATCGGCTGAACGCGGAGGAACGGAGCCGGAGCACGCGATGAAGAACGACCGCAGGAAAAAGCCGGTGCAGGGCTGGCGGCATCCGGCAGCGCCCGCCGCACCATCGGGAGGCGCCGGGGGCGAGCCGGGTGCGGAGGGCGGCAGCGGTGACGCCCCGGGCCCCGCCGCCCCGGGACCCGCCGCTCCCGGCCGCGCCGCCCCCGGCCGCGCCGCCCCCGGGCGCAAGGGCTGGCGCCGTGCCCTCCCCACCTGGCGCTTCACCCTCCTCGGCATGGTCGCCGTCATCCTGCTCTGCGCGGGCGCCCTGACCGTCGGTTATTACCTGGTCAAGATCCCCCGCGCCAACGCCCTGGCCACCATGCAGAGCAACGTCTTCCTCTACGCGGACGGCTCACGGCTGGCCCGCGACGGCGACGTCAACCGGGAGAGCGTCCGGCTCTCGCAGGTGTCCTCGGCCGCGCGGCACGCCGTGCTCGCCGCCGAGGACCGCGACTTCTACGACGGCTCCGGGGTGGACCCGCAGGCGATGGTCCGCGGGGCCTGGAACACCGTCACCGGCAAGGGCCGGCAGTCCGGTTCCACCATCACCCAGCAGTACGTCAAGAACTACTACCTGGGCCAGGAGCAGACGCTCACCCGCAAGGCCAAGGAGTTCTTCATCGCGATCAAGCTGGACCGGGAGAAGGCGAAGGACGACATCCTCGAGGGCTACCTGAACACCAGCTACTTCGGCCGCAACACCTACGGCATCCAGGCCGCCGCCCAGGCCTACTACGGCATCGACGCCTCGGAGCTGAACGCCGCGCAGGGCGCCTACCTGGCCGCGCTGCTCAACTCCCCGAACGCCTACGACGTCGACGCCTACCCGGAGAACCGGAAGAAGGCCCTGGTGCGCTGGCGGTACGTGCTGGACGGCATGGTCAAGGAGGGCTGGCTGACCCCGAAGCAGCGCGCCTCCCTGGAGTTCCCCGCCCCCCGGCCCAACCGGATCAACACCGCCCTGTCGGGTCAGCGCGGCTACGTCGTCAACGCGGTGAAGGCGTACCTGGCGGAGCACGACATCCTCGACGAGGCCGCGCTCGACGGCGGCGGCTACCGGATCTGGACCACGCTGCGCAAGCCGGCCCAGGACGCCCTGGTGGAGGCGGTCGAGGAGGAGGTCCTGGAGAACCTGGAGCCGAAGGCCCGGGAAGCCGACCGGAACGTGCGGGCCGGGGCCGCGGCGATCGACCCGCGCACCGGGAAGGTCGTCGCCATGTACGGGGGCACCGACTACCTGAAGCAGTACACCAACAACGCCACCCGCCGGGACTTCCAGGTGGGTTCGACGTTCAAGCCGTTCGTGCTGGCCGCCGCCCTCGAACAGGGGGCGCGCACCCAGGACGGGCGGCCGATCACCCCGCAGACGATGTACGACGGCACCAGCAAGCGGGTGGTCGAGGGCTGGCCGGGGGCGCGGTACACCCCGGAGAACGAGGACGGGCAGGACTACGGGGAGATCACCGTCAGCGAGGCCACCGACAAGTCGGTGAACGCGGTGTACGCCCAGATGGCGGTGGACGTGGGCCCCGACCGCGTGCACCGCACGGCGGTGCGGCTGGGGCTCCCGGAGCGCACCCCGGACCTGATCGCCTCCCCGTCGATGGCGCTGGGCACGGCCACGGCGAGCGTGCTGGACATGACGCAGGCCTACGCGACCCTCGCGGACCACGGGCGGTACCGGCCGTACACGCTGATCGAGAAGATCACCCGCAACGGTTCGCAGACGCTCTCGCTGCCGGAGCGCGAGTCCTCGCAGGCGGTCAGCCGGGTCGCGGCGGACACGACGACGTCGGTGCTGCGGGGCGTGGTGTCCGGCGGCACCGCCACGGCCGCGCTGGCGGCGGGGCGGCCGGCGGCCGGCAAGACCGGCACGGCCGAGGAGGACACGGCGGCCTGGTTCGCCGGGTTCACGCCCGAACTGGCCGCGGTGGTCGCGGTGATGGGGCAGGACCCGGACACGGCGGCGCACAAGCCGCTGTACGGGGCGATGGGGCTCGGGCGGATCAACGGCGGCGGCGCGCCGGCGGAGGTGTGGGCGGCGTTCGTCAAGGACGCGCTGAAGGGGCGGAAGGCGACCGCCTTCGACCTGCAGGTGCGCACCGG
This sequence comes from Streptomyces fragilis, assembly GCF_003112515.1. GTDB lineage: Bacteria > Actinomycetota > Actinomycetes > Streptomycetales > Streptomycetaceae > Streptomyces > Streptomyces fragilis. The sequence goes on from NZ_BEVZ01000005.1 coordinate 123,275, forward strand.
CAGCGGCAACCTCAAGCTGCCCTACGCGGTGCCGAGCGACGGCGCGTCGGCCTCGCCGTCGGGAGAGCCTTCGGAGGAGGGGGCGTTCGAGTCCGAGGGCGACTTCGAGCAGGACGGTTCCTCCGAGGGCGGTGCGGAGGGCGCGGAGGGCGCGGAGCACGGCCCGCAGCAGGGCGTCGAGGGGGCGGGCGGCCCCGACGCGGAGCCAGGAGCCGACGGGGCGGGCGGCGGGGCGGTGCTGCCGTCGCCCGGGCGCGAGCCGCAGCCGGGGGAGTCAGCCTCCGCCGAGGACGCCCCCGTCGACGGCCGGCCGCCGGGCAGGCCCGCGCCGTGGCCGGGCGAAGGGCCGATCCCCCCGCCGCACGGTCAGTTCCCCTGGCCGCCGCGGTTCATGTCCTGAGCGGCCGCCCGCCGGCCGAACGGACCGGAGGGGCCGGACCGCGGTCACGGTCCGGCCCCTCCGGGTGGTGCGAGGCGACGCGCCTAGAGATACAGGCCCGTGGTGTCCTCCGTGCCCTCGAAGCGGTCCGCGGCGACCGCGTGCAGGTCGCGTTCCCGCATGAGCACGTAGGTCATGCCCCGGACCTCGACCTCGGCCCGGTCCTCCGGGTCGTACAGGACGCGGTCCCCCGGCTCGACGGTGCGGACGTTCTGCCCCACCGCGACGACCTCCGCCCACGCGAGGCGCCGGCCGACCGCCGCCGTCGCGGGGATCAGGATGCCGCCGCCCGAGCGGCGCTCACCCTCCGAGTTGTCCTGACGCACCAGCACGCGGTCGTGCAGCATCCGGATCGGAAGCTTGTCGTGCTCGGTGTCGCTCACAGTTCTGTTGACGCTCACGGTCCGAACCTACCTGGCCGGGGCCCCTCGCCTCTCGCGCGGGTGGCGCTCTCAGCGGCGGCGCCGGCCGCGCCTGCCGCGCGAGCCGCCGGAGCTCCGGGTGCCGCTGAGCACCAGCAGGCCGACCACGCCGACCGCGACGAGCGCCACCGGCACGATCCGGTCCATCCGCGGCGAGCCGTCCTCGTCGACGAAACGTCCCCGCACCTCGGTCATCGTCCGGTTGACGCTGACGTAGGCCCGTCCGAGGGTCTGGTCGACCTGGCTGCGCGCCTTGGCCTTGGCGTCGTCCACCATCGTCCTGGGGTGCATCCGCACCCCGATCTCCTCGAGCGTCTCCGCCAGCTGAGCGCGGCGGCGCTCGATGTCCGCCTTGATCTGCGCCGGTGTCCTGGTGTCCGGGCTGTCCGCCACCGTGCCGCCTCCGTGATCGTTTCGCCGTCGGATGTCCGTCGGGCGTACCGTACGTCGTCCTGCGTTCCGTGGTGCTGTGCACCAGTCTGTCAGCTCGGGGGCCGGCCGCACGGGCACGCCCCCCGGTTACGCTCGTACGCGCCCACCCGGTGACGAGTGACCAAGGAGCCCCACCCGATGTCCGAGCGACTTCAGCCCGGCGACACCGCCCCCGCCTTCACCCTTCCCGACGCCGACGGGAACGAGGTCTCGCTGGCCGACTACGCGGGCCGCAAGGTCATCGTGTACTTCTACCCCGCCGCGCTTACCCCCGGCTGTACCAAGCAGGCGTGCGACTTCACCGACAACCTCGAGCTGCTCGCCGGCGCGGGCTACGACGTCGTCGGCGTCTCGCCGGACAAGCCGGAGAAGCTGGCGAAGTTCCGCGACAAGGAGTCGCTGAAGGTCACCCTGCTGGCCGACCCGGACAAGAAGGTCCTGGAGGCGTACGGGGCGTTCGGCGAGAAGAAGCTGTACGGCAAGACGGTCGTCGGGGTCATCCGGTCCACGGTCGTGGTGGACGCCGACGGGACCGTCGAGCGGGCGCTGTACAACGTGAAGGCCACCGGGCACGTGGCCAAGATCATCCGCGACCTCGGCGTCTGAGGCGCCGGCAGCCGGGCAGCCCCGGGCGGCCGGGGGCGGTGATCCGCCCCCGGCCCCTCGGTGGACCCGGGCCGGTGGGGGTCCCGGCCCCGCGGAAGGGCGCCGACCGCCGCGGCGGGCTCAGGCCCCGCGCCGACCGCCGCGCCGGGCTCAGGCCCCGCGCCGGTCGGCGAGCGCGGGCTCAGGCCCCCCGCCGGTCGGCGAGCGCCCAGGAGGCCGCCGCGACGCCCGCCGACACCGTCAGCACGGACGGCCACGCGCCCAGTCGCCCGGCCAGGGGGTGCGAGCCCGCGAAGGCGGCCAGGTACGCCGTCGTCAGCCCCGCGGCCACCGGGCCGCCCGCCTGGCGCTTCCACCGGGCCGCCGCCGCGGCGCCGGCCGCGGCCAGCACCACCCCGCCCAGCTCGCGCCGCTTCGTGCCGCGGGCCACGCCGAACCCGCCGACCAGCCCGGCCGCCGCCACCAGTCCCGTGGGCACCTTCGCCGCCATCACGTCCTCCTCGCCTCGCCTTGCCGCGCCTTGTCGTGCCGCGCCGCGCCTCGCACGGACGGATCTCTCCCGCCCATCCTGTCACCGGCGGCCCAGGACCTCGCAGGACACCCGAAGTTGAGTCCAGGCTTGTCAATTTTCCGGACCGGAGCTATATAAGAAGACATCAGGGCATCGCACCCAGGAACCGCACGAAGGGAGTGACCGTGATGCTCATGCGCACCGATCCGTTCCGCGAGTTCGACCGCCTCACCCAGCAGGTCCTCGGGAACACGGGAGTGCTGAACCGGCCGGTCGCCATGCAGATGGACGCCTACCGCGTGGGCGACGACCTGGTCGTCCAGGTGGACCTCCCCGGGGTGGACCCGGAGACCGTCGACCTCGACGTCGAGCGCAACGTCCTCTCCATCCGCGCCGAGCGGCGCAGCCCCGCCCCGGAGGACGCCGAAGTGATCGTCGCCGAGCGCCAGTCCGGCACGTTCAGCAGGCAGCTCTTCCTCGGCGACACGCTGGACACCGAGCGGATCGACGCCTCCTACGACGCGGGCGTCCTCACGCTGCGCATCCCGGTGGCCGACCACGCCAAGCCGCGGAAGATCCGCATCAGCGGAGGCGACGGCGGCGGCCGCAAGGCCATCAGCCGCTGACCGCCCGCGGTGCCGCCGCCGTCACGCCATGCACACGGTGTGAACGGAGGTGTACGTGCCGCGAAGGCGGGCATACGAGCCGCAGCACCGGGCCGGGACAGGCCGCCCCGGCCCGGCAGTCATCTGACGGGAGCTGAAGAGGAGCAGTCCCCTTGACCATTCCCATGATCTCGAGCGACGCCACCACCGACGCCGCCACCGCACCCGCCGCCGTCAGCACCGCTCCCGTTCCCGAGCCCCGCCAGGAGCCGGCGACCGGAACGTCCTGGGACGACCTGGTCGCCAAGGTCCGCGAGGCCGGGCTCTACCCGACCGTGGAGCAGGCCGAGCGGGTCACCCGCGCCGTGCTCGCGGCGCTGGGAGAGCACGTCGTCGGTGACGAGCGGGTCGACCTGGCGCGGGCGCTGCCCGAGGAGGCGGCGCGCATCGTCGCCGCCCAGGTTCCCGCCCACCACGTCCCGGCCGCCGCGGAGTTCGTCAACGAGCTGTCCCGCCGGCTGCCGAACGCCACGCACGCCACGGCGCGTTGGGACACCACGTCGGTCCTCGGGGTGCTCCCCGAGCTGATCGGCGACGACCTGACGCACCGGCTCCTCGCCCAGCTCCCGTCCGGCTACGCCCTGCTGTTCGGCCAGGCGGAGCTCGTCCGCGCCGCCTGACGGTCCTCGCCGTGCCCGGGAGCCGCGTGGACGGCCAGGCTCCCGGCTCCTAGGCGAACCGGTAGTCCCGGGCCAGCACCCGCCGGTACGAGGTGCGCCACCTGGCCCGGTACCACCGGACCTCCCGTCGCAGTTCCGGCCCGCCCGGGCCGGGGACCAGCAGCGCCACCGCGCAGGCCCCGGCGGGGGCGGGCGCGCAGTCGAGCGGGACGCGCCAGGTGCGGTCCGGGCCCGCGGTGAAGACCGCCTCGGCGCCGGGTCCGCGGAAGTCGGCTGCGCCCTGGGCGACGTCGGCGTAGAAGAGCAGCCGCTCGAAGCGGTCCGCCCGGCCGAGTGCGACGTCGACGGCGGTGCCGTCGTCGGTGAGGGCGACGAACGGCCAGGCGTCGAGGGACCCCGAGGCCCCCGCCGCGCCCGCGACGCGGTCCCCGCCTGCCCGGGACGGCGGACGCACCACGCCGGTGCGGCCGTCGCGGGTGCGCACCAGGCAGCCGGGGGCCACTCCGGCGCCCGCCAGCCGGTCGGCGGGGCGCAAGGTCATGCGCAGCACGCCCCGGGCCCCGGTGCGGGCGGTCGGGGCCGTCCCGGTGAGCGTCACGGGTCCGCTGCCGGCGGCCTTGAACAGGGCCGGAGTCAGCCGGATGGCCTTGCGCGGCGCGCGCCTGTCTGCTCCGTCCATGCCTCCCCCGGACAACCCTGGCCGGTCCCCCGGGGACCGGCCTGCCTCACCTGTGGTGTCCATCATGCCTTCCGGCTCCCGCCGCGCGTACGCGGGTGCCGCGGCGGGAGCGCGGGGTGCGGGGGGCGTGCGCGCCGGACGGGCCGGGTCGGACGGTCGGGCCGGGACGGTCGGCGGTCGGCGGGCGGTCAGGCGGGCGGTCAGCAGGGCGTTCGGGCCGGCCGGGCGGTGCGGGACGTGCGGTCGGCCGGCCGGAGCGTCCGGCCGGGTCAGCCGAGGAGCCGGTCCATCTGTTCGGCGGCCTCCCGCATGCCCTCGGCCATGCCCATGTCGGACATCTGGTGCATCTCCTGCTCGTTGCGGAACGTCGAGGAGAGCTCCATGCGGGTGCCGGAACCGGCCGTTCCGCGCCGGGTGAGGCTGACCCGCATGCCGATCCGCGGCGAGTCGGGGAGCGGCTCGCCGTGGTCGTCGGCGAACCCGTCGGTGAACTCCAGGCGGGTCGGCGGCGCCACCGAGTCGACCTTCCACCAGCCGTGCGGCTGGTCCCCCTCGGGGCCGGTCATGTGGTAGCCGACCGTCCCGCCGGGGTTGAGGTCGAACTCGTCCACGGTGGCCGGGTAGGACGGCGGGCCCCACCACCGCTCCAGCTTCCGCGGGTCGGCCCACAGCTGCCACACCCGCTCCACGGGGGCGTCGAAATCGGCGGCCAGGGTCAGCTCGAGCTGGTCGAAGTCCTCGTTGACGCTGGTGACGGTCATGATTCCCAGTCCTTCGGCGCGGGACGCGGACAGAGGTGCTCCTCCCAGCAAAACCCCGTGCCCACGCCCCCGCCACTCGATCACCGGCCCGGCGTCAGCCCCGTCCGGCGGCCCGCCCGTGCCGCTCCGGCGGGCCGTCGATCTCGTCGCGCACGAAGTCGCGGAGCCAGGCCCGGAACTCCGGCCCCAGGTCCTCGCGCTCGCTGGCGAGCCGCACGATGGCGCGCAGGTAGTCGCCCCGGTCGCCGGTGTCGTAGCGGCGGCCGGAGAAGACGACGCCGTGCACGGGACCGCACGCCTTCTCGTCCGCGGCCTGCATCTGCAGGGCGTCGGTCAGCTGGATCTCGCCGCCGCGGCCGGGCTCGGTGCGGCGCAGCACGCCGAAGATGCCCGGGTGCAGGACGTAGCGGCCGATGACCGCGTAGTTCGACGGGGCGTCACCCGGCGCCGGCTTCTCGACCAGGCCGGTCACCCGGACGACGTCGCCGTCCTCGGTGGCCTGCACGGCGGCGCACCCGTAGAGGTGGCTCTGCGAGGGGTCCACCTCCATCAGCGCGACCACGCTGCCGCCGTGGCGGGCCTGCACGTCGATCATGCGGGAGAGCAGCGGGTCGCGCGGGTCGATCAGGTCGTCACCGAGGAGGACCGCGAACGGCTCGTCGCCGACGTGCGGGGCGGCGCAGAGCACCGCGTGGCCGAGGCCCCGGGGGTCGCCCTGACGGACGTAGTGGATGGCCGCCAGGTCGGTGGACTCCCGCACCCGGGCGAGCCGGCCGGCGTCGCCCTTGCGTTCCAGGGCCGACTCCAGTTCGTAGTTGCGGTCGAAGTGGTCCTCCAGCGGGCGCTTGTTGCGGCCCGTGATCATGAGGACGTCGTCGAGCCCGGCGGAGACGGCCTCCTCGACCACGTACTGGATGGCCGGCTTGTCGACGACCGGGAGCATCTCCTTGGGCGTCGCCTTGGTGGCCGGCAGGAACCGCGTGCCGAGCCCGGCCGCGGGAATGACCGCCTTGGTGATGGCGGACCTCATGGATGTCATGGGTGCGGTGGGTCCTCGGTGAGTGGGGAGCCGCCCCCCGTTGCGGGTGCCCGCGGTGGACGGGGGAGCGGACGGACGGCGGGACGGACGACGGGCCGGCCCTCAGGCGGTGGCGCTCCGGTCGGCGGGGACCAGGTCCTCGCCGCCGGTGGACTGACGCGGGATGACGGGGAGGGCGGCGGCGTCCGGGGCCGGTGCCGGGGTGCGCTCGGCGAGGGGAAGGACCGCCGGGGCCGCCTCCTGGCCGAGGAACACCTTCCGCACCACCCGCTCGGCGGCGTTGCCGTCGTCGAACTGGACGAACCGCTCCCGGAAGGCGGCCCGCAGCGCCGCGGCCCGCTCGCCCTTCCAGGCGCCGGAACGCAGCACCTCGATCAGTTCGTCCTCACTGGTCGCCGTGGCGCCCGGCGTCTCGCCCGGCCGCTGCGACAGCAGGTCGAAGTACACGCCGCGCGCCTTCGCGTAGACCTCCCAGTCGTCGACGTAGGAGATGATCGGCCGGTCCAGGCAGGCGTAGTCGAACATGATCGACGAGTAGTCGGTGATCAGGGCGTCGGCCGCCAGGCAGAGGTCCTCCACCACCGGGTACGCCGAGACGTCCTTGATCAGCCCGCGGTCCTGGAGCTGCTGCAGCCGCGGGTCCCGGCCGTAGAAGTAGTGGGTGCGCACCAGGACGACGTGGTCCTCGCCGAGCTCGCGGGTGAGGCGTTCGAGGTCCAGCCGGGGCACGAAGCCCTTCTGGTAGTCGCGGACCGTCGGGCAGTACAGGATCGCCGTGCGGCCCTCCTCGATGCCCAGTTCGGCGCGGATCCGGGCGACGTCGGCGGCCGTGGAGCGGAAGTAGACGTCGTTGCGCGGGTAGCCGCTGTCCACGTTCTCGAAGGAGCAGGGGTAGACCCGCTCCCAGATCTCCGTGGAGTGCCGGTTGGAGCTCAGGCTCCAGTCCCAGCGGTCGCAGCGCTCCAGCATCTTGCCGAAGCTCATGTTCTTCGCGGCGGCCGGGAAGCGCTGCTGGTCGATGCCCATCTGCTTCAGCGGGGTGCCGTGGTGGGTCTGCAGGTGCACCTGACCGGGCCGCTTGACGATCTCGTCGGGGAAGTTGACGTTGTTGACGAGGTACTTGGCCCGGGCCATGACCTCCCAGTAGCGCGGCGAGCGGGCCACCACGAAGTCCACCCCCTCCGGCACGGTGTGCTCGGCGCCGGCGCGTATCACCCACACGCCGCGCAGGTGGGGCGCGAGCTCCCGCGCCTTCTCGTGAATCGCCTTGGGGTTGCAGCTGACGCCGCGGTTCCAGTAGGCGCTGTAGACCACGAGGTTCTCGTCGATCGGCCGGCGCAGGTGCATCCGGTACAGCTGGTCGTACGCCTTGCGGCCCAGGCCGACGCGGGCCTTGGCGGCCCGCTTGCGCAGGTGGTTGCGGGCGTCGGCGACGGTCCGGGCGGCCACCAGCGCCGGGTAGGAACCGCGTGCCAGCAGGTCGAAGCGCACGCCGAGGGACCCCTGCGGCCTGACGTAGCCGGCCGGCTTGAAGCGGTGGAAGTGCGCGGAGGCCCGCCGGAAGAACTCGGCCCGGTCCCGCGGGTGGATGCGCTCCTCGCGGAAGAGGAGGAACAGGTAGTGGTCGATCACCCGCTCGAAGATCAGCGGGCGCACCGGGTCCAGGTGCGGGCGCTCGTCGAGGAAGGCGAACAGCCGCTCGTACTGCTCGAAGACGGCGAAGTGCTGACGGCCCGGCGTGCGCAGCGAGTTGCCCTTGCGGCGCTGCCGGTACTCCACGCACACCTGCGGCAGGCAGGCGATCCGCTCGGCGCTCAGCATGGTCCGGTAGACCATGAGGGCGTCCTCGTAGATGCCGTCGGTGAAGGAGAACCCGCCCTCGAGGTAGAACTCCCGGCGGTAGAGCCGGTTCCACACCACGGTGAACATGGTGAGGAACTGGGGCCGTTCCAGGGCGGTGAAGACGTCGGGCCCGGCCTCGGCGAGCATCTCGCGGGCGGCGCTGCCCTGCACCCGGTTCCACCAGTAGGTGCGGACGTGGTCGACCAGCAGGATGTCCGGGTCGGCGGTCTGCTCCAGCCGCTCGGCGACCGCCGCGAGGGCGCCGTCGGCCAGGGTGTCGTCGCTGTCCAGGAAGAAGATGTAGTCGCCCCGGGCCTGACGGACGCCCAGGTCACGGGCCTTGCCGATGCCCTGGTTCTCCTCCAGGTGCAGGGGCCGCACCCGGCTGTCGCGGGCCGCGTACTCGTCCAGGATCAGGCCGCAGGAGTCCGGTGAACGGTCGTCGACGGCGATGATCTCGAAGTCGGTGAACGACTGCCCGAGTACCGAGTCCAGGCAGGCGCGGAGATACCCCTGCACCCGGTACACGGGTATGACGAGGCTGATGCGCGGGCTGTTCGGGGTCGTGCCTGTCTGGCCGAGGCTCATGCGGGTCTTCCTGGGGTCGAAGTGCTGGTGGTCCCTGCCCCGGGCGCCCGGCGGGGCAAGGAGGGTCCGAGGCACACGACGTCCCCCGGACAGGCGCATTTCCGGTCCTACGTGAACAGATCGCTGACCCTGGGTGAACGTTGTACGCACTTCGCGGATGTGACGCAGGCCACCACGGCGGCCGGCGGCGGGGCCGTGACGGACCCGCTTCCGGCCCTACGCCCTGTCGCGGGGCGCCCCGGGCACGGCCTGCTGGAGCGTCCTGGTCATGAAGACGCTGAGGGGGTCCTCGGTGTAGCCGGCGAACGGCCCGCACGGGGTGAACCCGTGCCGGGCGTACAGCCGCCGGGCCGCGGCGAAGTAGTCCTCGACGCCGGTCTCCAGGCTCAGCCGCGTCCAGCCCCGCCGCACGGCCAGGCCGGTCAGGTGCTCCAGGACGGCCGAGGCGACGCCGCGGCCGCGGGCCGCCGCCGTGGTGCGCATCGACTTCAGCTCCCCGTGGCCGGCTTCGACCTCCTTCAGCGCCCCGCAGCCGAGCAGGACGCCCTCCGCGGTGCGCGCGGTCACGAAGACGATGCCGTCGCCGGCGAGCGTCCGGTGGTCCAGGGCGTGCACCGACTCCGGCGGGCTGGTCGCGTACATGTCCTGCAGGTGCTCGTCGAGCAGCGCGGCGACGTCCTCCCGCAGGGGCGAGTCGGCGGCGATCACGAGGGTGGAGGCGGTTGTCATCCGGCCATGTTCGCAGGTCCATGAGGTGCGGGGCCGGGGCCGTTCACCAGGACCGGCCCGGCGGCTCCTCGAACCGCGTGCCGGGCGCGCCGTGTCCACGGGTGCTCGGGTGGAGGCGGGCGGCCTCCAGCAGACGCGCCGCCCCGCGCACGGCGGCCGTGTGCGGGGCGGGGACGACGTCCAGCAGGGCGTGCAGCCGGGCGGCGAGACGGTACGTGAGCTCCGGCCGCAGCGCGCCGCCGCCGGCCAGCAGCACGCCGCGGGCCAGCGCCCCGGGTACCAGCGAGGCGGCGTCCTGCCGGATCGTGGCGGTCACCATCCTGGTCACCGCGTTCACGATGTCCTCCGGCGCGGCGGCGCCGAGGTCACCGGTGCCCAGGCCGACGCGGCGGGCGTCGGCCACCGCGCCGTCGTCCAGCAGCACCACCTCGGTGAGGTGTGCGCCGATGTCCACCACCAGCAACGGCCGGGACAGGTCGGCCCCGGCCGCCACCGCGACCGCACGGGCGGCCGGTACGGTCAGCACGCTCCGCGGCCGCAGCACCGCCACGGCGGAACGGGCGGCCGCCCGGTGGGAGGGCGAGGCCAGGGCCGGCGTGGTGAGCACCACCACCGGGCGGGCCGTGCGGGGCAGCCGGTGCTCGAGCAGCCCGCGCAGGATGCGCGCGCAGCCGGCTTCGTCGACGACCGCGCCGCGGTGCACCGGGCGGCCGCCGGCGGCGGGGCCCGCACCGGGGGTGTCGCCCGGGCCGGCGGCGACGCCGGGCCCGGGGCCCCGGTCGGGGCGGGCGACGGTGGGCACGTCGAGGACGGTGCCCTGTCCGGCCGTCCAGGCCCGGGTCCGCGCGCTGCCCAGGTCCAGCGCGACGCCGCACAGGTCCGTACGCGGCGCCCCGAACCGGCCGCGGACCGGGCCGAGGCCCGCGCCGTCGAGCCGCTCCACGGTCACCGGCCCCCGGCGCGGGCGGGACCCGTGAGGTCCGCCGGACCCGCCGGACCCGCCGGTCGCGCCTGGTCCGCCGGGTGCGCGGGGTGTGCCAGGTGCGCGGCGTGCGCGGGGTGAGCCGGGGGTATCGGACTCCCCGGGCCGGCTGGGCGCGTCGGATCCCCCGGACGCACCGGACCTGCCGTGTCCGCCGTGGGGCCCGTGGCGGTGGCCGTGGCCGTGGCCGGGCGGCGGTCGGTGGCGCGCAGGCGCTGGCAGGGGGCGCAGTAGCGGGCCTGCGGCACGACCCGCAGCCGCTTCCGGTCGACGGGGAGCCAGCACCGGTGGCAGATGCCGTAGCGGCCCTCGTCCATGCGCCGCAGCGCCGCCTCGACGTCCGCGAGGACCATGCGCGCCGGGGCCACGGCGCCGGGGCCCTCACCCGCCGGGCGCCTGCGGTGGAACCGGAGCTGCTCGTCGAGGGCGGCCCGCAGGCCGGCCAGGTCCTGCGGGGTCAGGTGCTGCGGGGTCAGGTGCCGCGCGGTACGGTCACCGGCGTCGGCGGTCGGGGAGTTCACCACTTCACCTCTGATGGCACGGGCCCGCACCCGGCCGCGCTGACTGCGCGCGGCCGGCGACGGGCCGAGGAGAGAGACGGGCGCGGGCGTCGGTCAGGCGCTGCGGCGGCAGCCGACGCAGTGGTGGGTGTACGGGAGGATCTCCAGCCGTTCCTCGGGGATGGCCTCGCCGCAGCGCAGGCACGTTCCGTAGGTGCCGTCGTCGAGGCGGGCGAAGGCGTCCTCGATCTCCCGCAGCACCTTGGTGACCGCTTCCTTCTGGGTGGACATCAGGTGGTCGTCCACGGTCTGGCCGCTGCCGGTGAGGGACCGCAGCTGGGCCAGCCGGCTGCCGCGCTCGTGCTCGAGGCGCTGCCGGATCTCGTGCGAGCCGGGGCGCTGCGGGCGGAGTTCGGGAGGGGCGGCGTCGAAGGCCATGGGGTGTCCTTTCCAGCGGGTCCGGCGGACCGGACGGTTGCGGCGGGAAGCCGTGGATCTGCCCTGCGCGAAGGCCGAGCAACGGCGCTCGGCCCGCGCCGGGGAGGGCCCGACGGCAGGGGACGTCGGGCCCTCGACGACGGGGCCGAGTGCCTGGGTCCGGCGGCCGTGGGGGCCGGGGACGCTCTCCACCCTGGCCGCTCGCGCGCCTGGCGGACATCGGCCGCACGCCCCATTTCCGCCTGTCGCGCCCCACCCCGCCATGGGGTCCGCGACCCCCGCCGAATGGGTTCCGTGACCCATCGACGCCGGCCGCGCGGACCGGCAGGCTGGAGGACGGCCCCGGTCGGCCCGTCCCGGAGTGGGCCGACCGGAGAGCCGCTGCGCGTCCGGGGACCGCGATGCCCGAGAGTGGTGCGCGACGCATCGCTGAAGGAGGCGTGACCCGGTGTCCCTGTTCTGGCGGATCTTCCTGCTGAACGCCGTCGTGCTCGGCGCGGCGACGTCGCTGCTGCTGTGGGCCCCGGTGACCGTGTCCGTGCCGGTGCTGCTGACCGAGGCGGTGATCCTGGTCGTCGGCCTGGCGGTCATGCTGGTCGCCAACGCCGCGCTGATCCGCTGGGGGCTGGCCCCGCTGGCCCGGCTCACCCGCCGGATGACCACCGTCGACCTGCTGCGCCCCGGGCAGCGGCTGCCCGAGTACGGCACCGGCGAGGTCGCCGACGTCATCCGCACCTTCAACGCCATGCTGGACCGCTTGGAGCACGAGCGGGTGGCCAGCAGCGCCCGCGTGCTGAACGCCCAGGAGTCCGAGCGCCGCCGCATCGCCCAGGAACTGCACGACGAGGTGGGGCAGAGCATGACGGCGATCCTGCTCGCCCTCAAACGGGTCGCCGACAGGGCCGACCCGCCGCTGCGGGAGGAACTGGCGCTGATCCAGGAGGCCACCCGCGCCGGCCTCGACGAGATCCGGCGGCTGCTGCGGCGGCTGCGGCCCGGCGTCCTGGAGGACCTCGGCCTGGTCAGCGCCCTCACCTCGCTGGCGGGGGACTTCGCCACCCACACCGGCCTGGTGGTGCGCCGCGAGTTCGACGCCGACCTGCCGCCGCTGGACCCCGGGACCGAACTGGTCGTCTACCGCGTCGCCCAGGAGAGCCTGACCAACGCGGCCCGCCACGCCGACGCCGAGACCGTCGTGGTGCGGCTGCGGAGGGTCGCGGACGCCGTCGAACTGTCGGTCACCGACGACGGCCGCGGCATCCGGCGGCTGGCCGAGGGCGCCGGCATCCGGGGCATGCGCGAGCGGGCCCTGCTGGTCGGCGGCTCGCTGGAGGTCGCCGCCGGGCCCTCGGGCGAGGGGACGACGGTGCGGCTGACCGTGCCCGTCCCGGTCCCGTCCCCGTCGCCCGGCTCGCCCGCCGGGGGGCCGTTCCCGCTCCCCGCGCCGGGCGGGCTGCCCGGGATACTCCGGCCGCCGCCGGGCGGCACGGATCCGGCGCCCGCCGCGCCGGCGCCCTCGCGGCGAGCATCGTCCACGGACACGGACACGGCCCGCACCGCCCGGGCGTCCAGCGGCGGGGTGCGCACCGCCCCGGGGCCCGCGGACCCGGCGTCCACCGACGCGGCGTCCGCGGACCCGGCGTCCACCGGCGCGGCGTCCGCGGACCCGGCGACCACCGGTGCGGCGTCCAGTGACTCCGCGTTCGGTGACGCTCCGTTCGCCGAGGGGCCGTTCGCCGACGTGCCGTTCGCGGACGGGCCGTTCGCCGACGATCCGTTCCTTGACGGCGTGTTCGCCGACGAGCCCTCCAAGGACGACCCGACGGCCGACACCCCGGTGGCCTGGCCCCCCGCGCCGGAGCCGTCCGCCGCCGCACGACCCGCGGCAGCCGAAGCGGAGGCCGCCTCCGGTGAGGCGGCCGGACCCGACACCACCCGGCCGGACGCCGCCGGACCCGATCCCACCCGGCCGGACGCCGCCCGACCCGACGCCCAGGACACCTGAGATGCACGACGACCACGCCACCCCGGCCCCCACCGGCCCCGCCGAGACCCCCGGCACGCCCCGAACGCGGCCCACCCGGATCCTCCTCGCCGACGACCACGCCCTGGTGCGGCGCGGCGTGCGGCTGATCCTCGACCAGGAACCCGACCTGGAGGTGGTCGCCGAGGCGGGCGACGGTGCCGAAGCGGTGGAGCAGGCCCGTGCCCACGAGGTGGACCTGGCCGTGCTGGACATCGCGATGCCCCGGATGACCGGGCTGCAGGCCGCCCGCGAACTGGCCGCCCTCAAGCCGGACCTGCGGATCCTCATGCTCACCATGCACGACAACGAGCAGTACTTCTTCCAGGCCCTCAAGGCCGGGGCTTCGGGCTACGTGCTGAAGTCCGTCGCCGACCGGGACCTGGTCGCCGCCTGCCGCGCCGCGGTCCGTGACGAGCCCTTCCTCTACCCCGGCGCGGTGACCGCCCTCATCCGCCACTACCTCGACCGCGTCCGGCAGGGCGAGGAGGCCCCGGCCCAGATCCTCACCCCGCGGGAGGAGGAGGTCCTGAAGCTGGTCGCGGAGGGCCACTCCTCCAAGGAGATCGCCGAGCTGCTGTTCATCAGCGTCAAGACGGTGCAGCGTCACCGGGCCAACCTGCTGAGCAAGCTCGGGCTGCGCGACCGGCTCGAACTCACCCGCTACGCCATCCGCGCCGGACTCGTCGAGCCCTGACCCCCGGGGCTCCGGAACAACTCCCGGGCCGGAGCCCCGGGTCCGCCCCGTCGCCACCGGCGACCGCCCGCCGACAACCCGCCGACCGCCCGCCGTTCCGATACCGGCGGACGCCTGCTCACCGGAACGACCGGAACGCCCGGAAAGGGGGAACGGCACCATGCACCAGCCCGCACGGCCCGAGCCCTCACGACACCGGCCCGCACCGCACCGCGGTCGCCGCGCCCCGGCGTTCCCCCTGCTCACCGCCCTGCTGCTCGCGCTCCTCGCCGTGCTGGCCCCCGGCGACCCGCGGGCGCTCCCGTTCCCGCACCCGCACGCGTTCCCGCAGTCCGCCCCCGCCGGTGTCGCGGCGGCCGGACCGGTGGCCGCCCACGGCACCGTCCCGCACGCCGGGGACCCGTGTGCCGCCGGGTGCCTCACCCCCACGGCGGTCCGGCCGCAGCTTCCCGTCGACCATCCGCCACACCCGGGCCAGCCGGCCGTCCCGCCCACCGGGACCGCGCCCGCTCCGCCCGCCCTCGCGCGGGCCGGCGTCCGGCCGGCCGACCGGCTCCCCGCCCCCGCCGAAGCCCTCCCGCACCGCGGACGGTCGCCCCCCTCCGGCGTCTGACCGTCCCAGCCCACCCTCGTTTCCTCACGTGCCGCGGCCGCGCCGGCCGTCGCCGCGGCATGCCCTGCCGGAGGCCCCGTTGTCCAGAACGTCACGAACGTCCAAGACCCCCAGAACGTCGAGAACGTCGCGCGCCACCCGTGTGAGGGCGTTGATCGCCCTCGTCGTGGTGGCCCTGTCCGTCCTCGTCACCCTCACCGTGCCGGTCCGTCTCGGACTCGACCTGCGCGGTGGCACCCAGATCGTGCTGGAGACCCGTTCCACCTCCGCCGTCGAGGCGGACCGCGAGACCACCGACCGCACCCTCGAGGTGCTGCGCGGGCGCGTCGACGCGCTCGGCGTGGCCGAACCGACCCTGCAGCGTTCGGGGGACCGGCGGATCGTCGTCGAACTGCCCGGCGTGCAGGACCCCGAGGAGGCCGCCGAGGTCCTGGGCCGCACCGCCCAGCTCACCTTCCACCCGGTGCGCGCCGTCGAGGAGTCCGCCGCCGCGAAGGCCTCCGCGAAGGACCTGGCCGAGGGGGAGCGCGTGCTGCCCGGGGAGTCCGGCGAGCACCTGCGTGTCGGACCCGCCGCCCTCACGGGTGGCGACGTGGACACCGCCGACGCCCGTCACGACGCGCAGACCGGCGCCGGCTGGCACGTCACGCTCGACTTCGACCGTGCCGGAAGCGACCGCTGGGCCAGGCTCACCGGGGAGGCGGCCTGCGCCGCGCCCGGCGATCCCGCCCGCCGCGTGGCCATCGTCCTGGACGACCGGGTCGTCTCCTCCCCGCAGGTCGACCCCTCCGTCGGCTGCGGCGACGGCATCACCGGCGGCAACACCCAGATCACCGGATCCTTCACCGGCGAGGAGGCCGGCCAACTGGCGATGCTGATCAACGGCGGCGCGCTCCCCGTGCCGCTGGAGACCGTCGAGCAGCACACCGTCGGCCCCACCCTGGGCGCCCGCGCCATCGAGGCCAGTGCCTGGGCGGCGGCCATCGGCACCGCGCTGACCGCCCTGTTCATCATCCGGGCCTACCGCCTGCTGGGCGTCCTGGCCGTCGTCGCGCTGCTCTGCTACGGCCTGATCTCGTACGCCGCCCTGGCCGCGCTCGGCGCCACCCTCACCCTGCCGGGACTGGCCGGTTTCGTGCTCGCCATCGGCATGGCGGTGGACGCCAACGTCCTCGTCTTCGAGCGTGCCCGCGAGGAACACGCCGTCCGCGCCAGGCCCGGACTGCGCTCCGCCCTGGCCGCCGGCTTCCGCAACGCCTTCAGCGCGATCGCCGACTCCAACGTGACGACGCTGATTGCCGCCGGGCTGCTCTTCCTGCTGGCGTCCGGCCCGGTCCGCGGATTCGGCGTCACCCTGGGCATCGGTGTGCTCGCCTCCATGGTCAGCGCCCTGGTGGTCACCCGGGTGCTCGCCGACTTCGCCGTCTCCCGGCGGTGGGTGCGCCGCCGCCCGGGAGTCACCGGCATCGCCACCGCCGGGCGGGTCCGCACCGCCCTCGCCCGCCGCAACATCCACCTGATGCGCCGCCCGCGCCGCTGGCTCGCCGCCTCCGCCGCCGTGCTGGTGCTGGCCGGGTCGGGCATCGCGGTGCGCGGCGTCGACCTCGGCATCGACTTCACCGGAGGCCGGCTCCTGCAGTACGCCACGACGCACCCCGTCGACCCGGAGCGGGCCCGGGCCGCCCTCGCCGACGCCGGGTTCCCGCAGGCCGTCGTCCAGTCGACGGGCGACGACGGCCTGACGGTGCGCACCGAGCGGCTGACCGACGACGAGACCGACACCGTCACCCGCACCATCGCCGACGAGGCGGGCGAGGGCGGCGGCGCCGAGAAGGTGCGCGACGAGTTGATCGGCCCGAGCCTGGGGGAGGAGCTGCGCCGCAACGCCCTGATCGCGCTCGGCGTCGCCCTGGGCGCGCAGCTCCTCTACCTCGCCGCCCGGTTCCGCGGCCGGTTCGGCGCGGCGGCGGTCGGCGCCCTGGCACACGACGTGGTCGTGCTGGTCGGCGTCTTCGCCTGGCTCGGCAAGCCGGTCGACGGCGTCTTCCTGGCCGCGCTGCTCACCGTCATCGGCTACTCGGTCAACGACTCCGTCGTCGTCTTCGACCGGGTCCGCGAACTGCTGCGCGGCGGTGGCGGGAAGGAGGGGCGGGCGATCCGGCAGCTGCCGGACCTGGTGAACACGGCCGTCCTGCAGACGCTGCCCCGGACCGTCAACACGGGCATGGGCGCCGTCCTCATCCTCGCCGCCCTCGCGGTGCTCGGCGGCGACACGCTCACCGACTTCGCCCTCGCCACCCTGATCGGCGTCGTGGTCGGCACGTACTCCTCCGTCTTCGTGGCCTCACCGCTGGCGCTGGAGGTGAACCCCCGGACCGCCACCGGCCACCCGGGACGCCGCCCGGCACGTCGTCCGGCGCGGCGCGGGACGGCGCAGCCCGCACGGCGGTGACCCGCAGCGGCCCGGCCGGGGCCCCCACCCCGACCGGGCCGCCCGCACCCGCACCCGTGCCGACGGGGCCGCACCCGCACCTGTGCCGGCGGGGGCTGCCCGCACCCGCACCTGTCCCGACGGGACCGCACCCGCACCTGTCCCGACGGGACCGGACCCGCACCTGTCCCGACGGGGCCGCCCGCACCCGTGCCGGTCGGCGTGCTGCCCGCACCCGCACCCACCGGATCTCCGGCGCCCGGGCCGGCGCGGCCCCCGGGCCCGCTCAGTCCGTCGCCGGGTCCGGTGCCGGCAGCACCCCGACGCCCTCGCGCCGTTCGAAGATCAGGTGCGTCTCCGTCTGCCGCACCACCCGGTGCACGGTGACGTGCAGGAGGACGAAGTCCCGCAGCGCCTCCGCGTCCGCCACCGCGACGTGCAGGTAGAAATCGTCCGCCCCGGCCACGTGGAACACCTGGATGACCCCGGGGGTCTTCACCAGGCTCGCGTACAGCCGGTTCACGTGCTCCGCGTTGTGCCGTTCCAGCCGCACCTTGATCAGTGCCTGCAGCGGGTGTCCGAGCGCCGCGAGGTCGAGCCGCAGCGTCGTCCCCTCCACGACCCCGCGCTCGCGCAGCGCCCGCACCCGGTAGGCGCAGGTCGACTCGGCGAGGCCCAGACGGCGGGCCAGGGCCTTGTTGGTCAGCTCGGGGTCCGCGGCCAGCAGGCCGACGATCCGGCGGTCCAGCTCGTCGAGAAGCGGCCGCTGCTCTCGTTTTTTCAACGAATTCCCCAGGACGACGGGCGGCCGATCTCACCGGTGACGTCCAATGTCGCCGGGCTCGTTGCCGATTCTGCAGCGATCATGCGTCCTTCCTGTTCCTGGTGCAACGCTCCCGCCATGGGCATCTCTCCTGAGCGCTTCGAGACGCTGGCCGTCCACGCCGGACGCGCGGACCTGACCGAGCTGGGCGTGCACGCGCCTCCGATCGACCTGTCCTCCACCAACCCGCTCCCGGACATCGAGCGGGGCGGCGACTCCTACGAGTCGATGGCCACCGGGGGCCGCCCGCTGCCCGACGGCGGCGCGGTCTACCAGCGCCTGTGGAACCCCACCGTCGCCCGCTTCGAAACCGCCCTCGCCGACCTCGAACAGGCCGAGGCGGCGGTCGCCTTCGCCTCCGGCATGGCCGCCACCACCGCCGCGATCCTCGCCATGACCGGTGAGAGCGGCAAGCGCCACATCGTGGCCGTCCGCCCGCTGTACGGCGGCACCGACCACCTGCTCGCCTCCGGCCTGCTCGGCGTGGAGGCCACCTTCTGCGGCCCCTCCGAGGTGGCCGGCGCCCTCGCCGCCCGCCCCGACACGGCCCTCGTCCTCCTCGAGACGCCCGCCAACCCCACCCTCGACCTGGTCGACATCGCGGGTGTCGTGCGGCAGGCCGGCGCGGTCCCGGTGATGGTCGACAACACCTTCGCCACGCCGGTGCTGCAGAACCCCGTCACGCTGGGCGCCTCGCTCGTCCTGCACAGCGCCACCAAGTACCTCGGCGGGCACGGCGACGTCATCGGCGGCGTCATCGCCTGCGACGAGACCACCGCCGAGGCGCTGCGCAGGGTCCGCGCGATCACCGGCGCCCTGCTGCACCCGCTGGCCGGCTACCTGCTCCACCGCGGCCTGGCCACCCTGCCCACCCGGGTCCGCGCCCAGCAGGAGACCGCCCGCGAGCTGGCCTCCTGGCTCGGCGGCCACCCGGCCGTGGAGCGCGTCTTCTTCCCCGACCTGGACTCCGCCGTGCTGGCGGACGGCCGCACCGGCTCGCTGCGCCACCAGATGCGCGGCCCCGGCGCGATGATCTCCGTCGCCCTGCGCGGCGGCTACGAGGCGGCCAAGCGGCTGACCTCCTCGCTCTCGCTGTTCACCCACGCCGTCTCGCTCGGCGGCGTCGACTCCCTGGTCCAGCACCCGGCCGCGCTCACCCACCGCCCGGTCGCGCCGGAGGCGCGCCCCTCGGCCAACGTGGTGCGCCTGTCCATCGGCCTGGAGCACGTCGACGACCTGATCGCCGACCTCGAGACGGCCCTCGCGCCGGCCGCGGACCCCACCGTCCCCTCGGTCACCCCCGCGGTCCTCCCGCTCTCCGCCCACGCCGCCCACGCCACCGAACCGGCGACGGCGCCGGTGAGCTGACACCCCCGGAACCACGGCGGCGGGGCATCTCGGGAGGGGAATGCCCCGCCGCCGTGCGTGCGGCCCCGGTGCCGGTCCGGCGGGCGCCCGCTGCCTGGACGGCGGCGCGCTGCCTCACCGGCGGCGATCCCGTCTGCTTCATCCAGCCACGTGCGCCGGTGACGGCCTGTCGGACCGGGCCGGGCCGCGCCGGGCCGCATCGGTCAGGGCCGCGCCGGGCCGCATCGGTCAGGGCCGCGCCGGGCCGCGTCGGGCTGGCCGGGCCACGTTGGGCCGCACCGGGCCGCATCGGACCGGGCCGCATCGGGCCGCGTCGGGCTGGCCGGGCCACGTCGGGCCGAGCCGGGCCGCATCGGACAGGGCCGCGCCGAGCCGCGTCGACCGTTGCCGCGGCCGTCGACGCGGCCCCGGCAACGGTCCCCGGCGGTTCCGGGGCGTCACGCGGCCCTCAGCCGTTCCCGCCCCCGGTGACCAGCAGCGCCACCAACGTGGCGACCAGCGCCAGGACACCGCCGAAGGCCAGCAGCAGCGAGGGCGCACGCAGGTCACCGGCGGGCTGCTCGGCGGACCGCGGAGGCGTCCCGGGCGGGCGCACGATCCCGTCCGGGGTCTCCCGCGCCGCCTCCCAGCCCTCGACGCAGGCCTCGACGCACTCCCCGCACGTCGCCTGCTCCGGGTCCTGCGCCCGCGGCGTCCCCACATCGATGGGCGCGTCGCACACGGCGACCACGTCTCCCTCGAGCGCGATGTGCACCACCGGTTCCCGCATACATCCGTCCCCTCCTCGCACGGCGCCCGACGGGCCGGCGTGCGCCCGCGCGGGAACCCCCACCCCCGAAACGATCGTCCGCGCGTCACTCTCACACGGCCCCCGGCCACCCGGCCAGACCGTGGCCGTCACCAACAGAGGTCTGGACCGGTGAGGGAGGGGCCGTCGGCGTGCGGCGTGAGCCGGCTGGAGTATTGTCCGCCTGTTCGAGGAGGGGTGTAATGAGCGGCTACGGGCAGTCGACCGACAGCAACTGGAAGCTGACCTACGACGAGGGCGGGGTCCTCGCGGGCCGGTGGTGGAAGTGGGCCATGTCCGCGCCCGACGACCGCAGCCCGGTCAGCGACACGACGGGTGAGCACGCCGACTGGAAGCAGCCGAAGGACCTCTGGTTTCTCGCGGGCACGTACGGCGGCCGTGTGGTGCGGCGCTGCACGGTGCCCGCGGCCCGGCCGCTGTTCTTCCCCGTCATCAACATGCAGTACGCCATGCGGTACGAGAAGAGCATCCAGCGGATGACGGTGGCCAGGGCCACCGCCGCGCTCAACGGCATCCCGATCGACCTGCGCGAGTTCGCCGGGCCGTTCCGCACGGGGCTGACCCGCCGGTACGCGTGGGGCGTCTGGGGCGCCATCGCCCCGCTGACCCCGGGCGAGTACGTCCTGGAGATCAAGGGCGCGTCCGCGGGCGGGTTCTGGGTCGACACGACCTACCACCTGGACGTCCGGGCCGCCTGAGCCCGCACCCGGCTCAGGCGGCGGACGTCACCGGGGGCCGCAGGCCGAGCCACTGCTCGGCGTCCCACGCCTCGAACCGCTCCACCTCGCCGAAGCCCAGCTTCTCCGCGAGGCGCATCGAGGCGACGTTGGCGGACCGGGTGGTGAGCACCACCGGCTCACCGGGGAGCTCTCCGTCCAGCCAGTCGAGCGCCGCCGCGCAGGCCTCGGTGGCGTACCCGCGCCCCCAGGCCCGCGGCAGGAAGAGATAGCCGAGATCGGCCTTCCCCGCCGCGGCCGGGCGCCGGTGCCCCGTCGCCCTCCTGAGCAGGACGCAGCCGATCATCTCCCCGTCGAGCTCGGCCACGAAGCTCCCGGCCCGCTGCTCCGGCACCTCGGGCAGCTCACGTTCGAGCTCGCCACGGTCGCGAGGGCCGCCCAGGTACGTGTGCACCTCCGGCGACGCCAGCAGTTCGACGAACACCGCGCGGTCCCGGCCCTCGGACGCCCGGAGCACCAGCCGTTCGGTCCGGATCGGTGCGGGCGGCCACGTGACGGATCCCAGTTCCGCGTCCATGCGAGCAGGCTAACAGGGGCTGCAAACAGTCCAGTTGACCTTCGCCGAGACGGGTGCCTCCCGCTTCACCGGGCACTCGGCCGACCGGGTGCCGTGACGACGACCTCGTGCGGACCGCGCCGTTGGGGGCTGCCAGGCGCGCACAGGCACGGCACCGTCGGTGCGCGGGGGGCGTGGAGGCGCCGCCGTGCGGGCTACAGGGTGGTGGCGGCGCGCACCAGCCCCGCGACCGCCGTCGAACGGCTGTGGGGGGGCCAGGCGATCACCGTGGTGACGCGGGGGGCGTCGAGGACGGGCACGGCGGCCAGGTCCTCGCGCAGGCCGGTGCGGCCCGACTCGGGGACGACGGCGCAGGCGCGGCCGAGGGCGATGAGCTGGGTGAGCTGCGTATGGTCGCGCACCTGCGGACCAGGGCCGTCCGGGAAGGACCCGTCGGGCCGCGGCCAACGCGGCAGGGGCAGATCGGGGAGGCCGGTGACCTCGTCGAGGCGCAGATGGGGGCGGACGGCCAGGGGGTGACCGGCCGGGAGGATCACGACCTGCCCCTCGGTGTGCAGGTCCTCGGTGTCGAAGCCGGCGGTGTCGTCGAACGGCCGGTGCAGCAGGGCGACATCGGCCCGGCCGTCGCGCAGCACCCCCGCCTGCTCGCCCGGCCCGCACAGCAGCACGTCCACGGCGACGGCGCCGGGTTCGGCGGCGTGGACGTCCAGGAGCTTCGCCAGGAGTTCGCCCGAGGCGCCCGCCTTCGCGGCCAGGACCACCGAGGGGTGCCCGGCCGCGGTGAGGGCGGCACGGCGGGTCCGCCGCTCGGCGGCCTCGACGGCGTCCAGCGCCGCCCGCGCCTCCCGCAGCAGCACCGCCCCGGCCCCGGTCAGGGAGACTCCCCGGCTCCCGCGCTCCAGGAGGGCGGCGCCCAGGCGCCGCTCCAGCGCACCGATCGCCCGCGACAGCGGAGGCTGGGCGATCCCGAGCCGCAACGCGGCCCGCCCGAAGTGCAACTCCTCGGCGACCGCGACGAAGTACCGCAGCTCACGTGTCTCCACCCCGCCAGCGTAACGGGACCGACCAGCGGCGATACCCCAGCGGTATCGCCGCCCACCCGATCGGTCTTGGACGCCCCGCCCGGCCCGGGAGCAGCATCGAGGCCATGAGTGAGGACAACGACGTGAACCGGAACAAGGTCGCCCTGGTGACCGGGGCCAACAAGGGCATCGGCTACGAGATCGCCGCCGGGCTCGGCGCGCTCGGCTGGACCGTCGGGGTCGGCGCGCGGAACGAGGAGCGGCGCGAGGCCGCCGTGGAGAAGCTGCGCGCCGACGGGATCGACGCGTTCGGCGTGCCGCTGGACGTGACCGACGACGCGAGCGCGGCGGGCGCGGCCCGGCTGATCGAGGAACGGACCGGGAGGCTCGACGCCCTGGTCAACAACGCGGGCATCACCGGCGGCGGCCCTCAGGAACCCACCGTCGTCGACCTGGACCGGGTGCGGGCGGTCGTGGAGACCAACGTGATCGGCGTCATCCGCGTCACCAACGCCCTGCTGCCGCTGCTGCGCCGCTCGCCCTCGCCGCGGATCGTCAACGTCTCCAGCGGCGTCGGCTCCCTCACGCTGCAGTCCACGCCCGGCGCCGACACGGGCCCGATCGCCGTCGCCTACGCACCGTCGAAGACGTTCCTCAACGCCGTCACGGTGCAGTACGCCAAGGAACTGGCCGACACGAACATCCTGGTCAACGCCGTCTGCCCCGGCTTCACCGCCACCGACCTCAACGGCTTCCGGGGCGTGCGCACCCCGCAGCAGGGCGCGGCCTCCGCGATCCGGCTGGCGACCGTACCGGACGACGGGCCGCGGGGCCGTTTCTTCAACGACGACGGCGAGCTCCCGTGGTGAGGTGAGAACGCGTCCCTCCGACCACCCCGGCGGTCAGTCGTCCAGCCGCACCGGCATCAGGATCGAGAAGGCGTCCTCGGTGTCGGTCCGGCGGACGGCCATGGGCGCCGTCGGGCCGCCGAACTCCAGGACCAGCCGATCGGGTTCACCGGCCGCGGCGAGCGCCTGCAGCAGGAACGCCCGGTTGACGCCGACGTGGTCCTCCCCGCCCTCGACAGCCGTCCCGTCCTCCCCGCCGTCCCCCTCCCCGCGGACGCGGACCGTGCCGTCGTCCGCGACCTCCAGCACGGTGACGTCGAAGGCGACCCCGTCCTGCTCGCGCACCTCGCCCACCCGCACGGGCCCGCTCTCCACCGCCTCCCGCAGCTCCGCGACATCGACGACGACGCGGCGGCCCTCCGGCAGACGGACGAGGCGGCGGTAGTCGGGGAACTCGTGGTCGAGGAGCGGCCCGGCGACCTGACGGCCCCCCGCCTCCAGGAGCACGCGGTCACCGTCCACCGTGAGATGGGCGGACGCGTCGTCGCCGAGCAGCGCCCGCATCGCGTCGACCAGCGGCGACGGCACGACGGCCTGCACGCGCGGTCCGCCGTGCCCCGCGGTACCGGCCTGCGCGAGGGCCATCCGGTACCGGTCGGTGGCCACGACGCGCAGCACGTCGCCCTCGAGGTCGAACAGGAGCCCGCCGAGCATGGGCAGCTCCGGGTCGGCGCCGGCGGCGAAGCGGACCGCGTCCACCGCGGCGGCCAGCTCGGGGGCGGGGACGGTCAGGCGGACGGCGTCGGCAATGGCCGTGGTCATGGGTTTCTCCCTGTCGTCGAGGAGTGCTCGGAGCGCGGAGAGCTCCCTGCGGGCGTCGGACAGCCCCCGCTCGAGGCGGCGCAGGTGCGCCTGCAGCAGCCTGCGCACCAGGCCGGTGTCCGCACCGGACCAGCCGGCCAGCACCAGCCGGATGTCCGCCAGCGGCATCCCCGCCCGGCGCAGCCGGGCCAGCAACCGGGACTCCTCCACCTGTTCCGGCGCGTACCAGCGGTAGCCGCTCACCGGATCCACCCAGGCCGGAACCAGCACCCCCGCACGGTCGTAGAACCGCAGGGCACTGACGCTCAGCCCGCTGTCCCGGGCCATCTCCCCGATGCTGCGCATGTCGCTCTCCACACCCATGACCCTGGCCCCTCGACCATGTCGAGGGTCAACCGCGGCCGGCCACACCCGCCGATCAGCACCGCCTCGCCGAGTACCCGGCCCGGGGACGGCGAACGGAGATCAGCTTCCCCGTCACGGCGCCGCGCGTCGAGCACCCGCGACGTCAGCGCAGCGCCGCACGCGTCGCCGCCATGGCCCAGACCCCGGCCACGGTGAACACCCCCGCCACACTCCACCCGAGCACGCCCATCGGGTTGAGCCCGAGGACGTTGTACGCCACCAGCACGTACGGGATCGACAGCACCATCCACCCGCCCAGCAACGGGAACAGCCGCAGCCCGAGCACCGCCACCCACGCCAGGCCCAGCAGCACCCAGCCGAGGATCAGCCACCCCGCGGACGCCAGCTCCGTGGTGGTGAAGAACCGCTCGACGTGACCGCCGGCCGTCATCCGCACCACGTCGCCCCGCCACAGCCGTAGTTCGGCCCGGTCCCCACGCTCCACGTCGTCGTAGAAGGCCTTCCCGACGCCCAGACTCTCGGTCCGCTCCCCGAAGCGGACGCGCGCGGTGTAGTTGGTGGTGCACGACTGGGAGCCGTTGGAGTCCGTGGTGCACGACACGCTCTTGCCCAGGCCCAGGACCTCGCCCGTGACCTCGGCGACGCAGTCCTCGGCCGTCCGCCACGACGTGCCGACGGGACACGTGGGGGCCCTCCACTGCCGGGCCACGGCGTACGCGGTGTCCCCGATGTGGTCGACGCACAGGAACAGCCCCGGCACCGCCACCGCGAGCATCAGCACCCGTACCACCGCGAGGAGCGCCCTCTCCTGCTCCCGGCTCAGATTCCGGAACCGGCGTCCGCCGCGTAAGTACACCCTGACGACACCCCCCCGACCGCCTCGTCCCGGCCCACCAGCGTCTGCCATTCCGCAGGCTGAGGCAATGGCCGTGACACCGGTTGACCGGTTCCCCCGCGCACGACGGCCAGCACCCGCCCCCCCGGGGCCTGCCGGCGCGGGGGCCGAGCGCGATGCTGAGGCTGCCCAGGTGCTGCTGCCCTGGTGCGAGGGCCAGGTCCGCCGGTGCGTCGGCCGTGACCGCCGCCCGTCCCCTCAGAACCGCGAACCGCGGGTGCGGTGACGCTCCCGTCGACTGCCGGCCGCGGCCGGCGGGCGCTCCGGCCCGGTAGCCACGGGGTTTCCCTCCCCGGGACGTGCGGCGGTGGGGCGACCACTCAGACCGACCTGAGTATCCGTGCTCAGGCCGCGCCGGCCCCGGGCGGCGAGGATGGGTACAGCGGAGCGGAGCAACGGCGCACCGCCTGCCGCACCAGTTCCATCTGCTGCGTTCTCAACGGGGGTTCCACCATGTCTCGTCGCACTGTCGTCCTGTCCGCACTCACCGCGGCACTGCTCGTCGGCGGCGCCGGCGCGTTCGCCGTCGCCCGCACCGCGGACGAGCCGCCCGTCCTCTCGGAGAGCGGGGTCCGCTACACCGCCCCCACGGCGAAGCGGGACGGCGGCCTCGTCTTCGTCACGGACGTCACCGCGTCCTCCGGTGTGAAGAGCCTCAAGGTGCTGGCCTGGCCGGAGGACGGCCCGTTCAGCAAGGACGAGCTGACCGCCGCGGACATGGCCGAGGTCGAGTCCGCCGACTGCGTCGACACCGAGGGCGGCACCGACAGCGACACCGTCGTCTGCACCTACGACGCCCCCATGACCGCCAAGGACCTCGCCGAGTCCCCCCGCGGCACCTGGCACGTCGCCACCCTCGCCACGGCCGAGGACGGCACCACCACCTTCGCCGACCGGACGGCCACCTTCACGGTGAAGTGACGCCCACGTGAGCGCCGGC
Source organism: Streptomyces fragilis (assembly GCF_003112515.1). GTDB lineage: Bacteria > Actinomycetota > Actinomycetes > Streptomycetales > Streptomycetaceae > Streptomyces > Streptomyces fragilis. The sequence goes on from NZ_BEVZ01000005.1 coordinate 149,438, forward strand.
CGGCGGCGAGGTGCGTGCCCGGGGCAGGACGATGCCCTGTTCCTGCGCCGCCGGCCCGGGGCGGAGGGTCCAGGGCACCTGCCCGGTGGTGGTCAGCCATCCGTGCGACGTCAGGCGGCCCACGACGAAGGCGCGGAGCTGGGGACGCTTGGGCACGTCCCAGCCCAGCCCCGTGAACATCTGCTTGAACGACGGCCCGTGTCCGTGCTCCGCCCGGAAGGCGACGGTGAACTCGGCGGCCTCCCGCCCCCGGTCCGGCCGGGCTTCCTTCCACTTGCCGTAGAGGGCCTCGATGCCGTGGCGGAACACCACCGGCTCGGCGGGGACCATGAACGCCTCCGCGACCCGCTCCCGGCGAAGAGCGCACCGGGCGCACCCCTCGACACTCTCCACGTGCCGCCGCAGCGCGGGAGTCCCCGCGTCCTTCCAGGCCTCCCACGCCTCCTCGGTGAAGAGGTAGCCCCGGGCCTTCGTGGGGTCCTTGCTCTCCTCCTCCTCGTACGGGCGCAGCCCGCACAGGTGCCGCACCCGCGGGTCCAACAGGTATTGCCCGTCCGGGAGTTCGGCGAGGAAGCCCCGGTCCAGCAGTTCGAGCAGGAAGGGCCGGCACGCCGCGGGGAGGTGCGGCGGGACCGCCACGGGGAGCTCGGGGTCGCCGTGGGCGGCGAGGAACAGGGCGGCCAGCCGTCCGGCGGGCGGGAGCTTCTTGACCGGCTTGGCGGACAGCGTCCGCGACGTCCACCCGGACACGCGCGACCGCTTGTCCTTCCCGAACGGCAGGGGGTGGTCCGGCGCCGTGCGACTCATTTCGGGGATCACGACGGTGCCGGCGGGGGCGGCCGGATCGTTGTCGAAGACGGCGTCGTCCAGCTCCCAGCCGAGGGCGCGCAGCGCGTCGACGGCGGCCGGGGCGTCACCGAGACGCAGCGTGGCCAGGTCCATGCCGGTGATGTGACCGGTACCGCCGCGCGCAGACCGGATGGCCGCCACGACGGCCAGGAGCTGCGCGTCGGGCCCGGGCAGCGGCAGCGCGCTCACGTAGCGCAGCAGCGTCCGCGCCGCCTCGCCCTGCCGGGCGGTCAGGAGAAAGGGCACGGGCTGGGGCACGGGCGGGGCCTTGTCGGCCGGGACGGTCGTCGTCTTGCTGGAACTGGCGGAGGGCTGTGACACAACACGTCCAACGCCGTTCGTCGCCCGGGGTTACCGTCCAGGCGCGCGGCACGCCGTCACCGACCTCAACCCCTTCGGGGTCGAGCGGTCAGTTCCACAGGTCTTCCCCCCGGGCACCTCACGTCCGTGCAGATGTCGTGGGTCGTCGCAGTGGTGATGGTGAGGGAACCAGGTGCCGAGGTCGGTGCAGTCGGTGCGCGGGTGGCGTCGATCCAGATGAAGGGCCGCCGGCAGCTCCAGGCCACGCCCCTGCGAGGCGGTCCCGGCCGAAGCGGCCGGGTCCGCCCGTGACAACATCGGCCGACTACAGGTGACACCCGGAAAGACCCCCATGCCCACAGTGTTCAAAGCGATCGGCGTCATCCTCCTCCTGCCGTTCGTCCTCGCCTTTCTCCTCGTGCGCGCCGCCTGGAGGAAGGACGCCAAGCTCGGCATCGTGACGCTCGTACTCGTCGTAGGCGTCTTCGGAGCGGCTGCCGCGAACAGTGACGACGGTGACCGCCAAGCCACCGCCGCTGTCGGCGAAGCAGCGAGCCCGCAGCCGGACCCGTATGCCCTCGTGACCGTCCCGGATTTCCACGGGAACGGCCTCGCAGAGGCGACCGCGGCGGCCGAGGAGCTGGGCTGGAAGTCGGTCGCGGTCGAGGACGCCACCTTGGACCACCGGTCGGTCAGCCCGGATGCCACCGGGTGGCGGGTCTGCTTCCAGCAGCCTTCCGCCGACAGGCGCGTGCTGCCGAAGTACCAAGAGGTCACCCTGTACGCGGTCCCGGAGGCTGAGGAGTGTCCGAAATACCGGGGCGGGTTCCGTCGCGTGACGATGCCGGACCTGATCGGTGAGCAGCTCGACGACGCCACCCGCCAGCTCTCCGCCCTCGGCCTGGACCGTGTGCGCCATTTCCACGCCCACACCGGCAAGGAGCTCCCCGACGCCGAGCAGGAGCAGGCGGACTGGCGGATCTGCCGCCAGGAGCCGACACCGTCCGTGACGGTCGAGACCTTCAACCAGGTCGAACTCTGGCTGATCAGCGACGGCAAGCCGTGCACCGCACCGAGTCCAGAACCGAAGCCCAAGCCGAAGCCGAAGCCCGAACCGAAGCCGGACTACGGCTCCACCTCCGGCGGCGCCAGCGGCGGCTCGTCGACCTCGGGCGGTTCGAGTGGCGGCTCCTCCAGCACGTCCGGCGGCAGCACGGGTGGCGGCAGCACGTCCGGTGGCGGCACATCCGGTGGGCGGACGGGCGTCGGCTTCGGCCAGTTCTGCTCACCCGTCGGCGCCACCGCGACAACCGCCGACGGCCGCCCGGCCAAGTGCTTCATGGGCCGCGACGGCCAGGCCCGGTGGGGTTACAACTCCGGCTGAGCGCCGCTGCGCAAAGTCCCGCCCGTAGCCGCTTAGTAGTCACGACATGATTGGTTGTGACTGCCGCCAGTGTTACTCCCGCATGCCATGCTGACCGCCATCACGCGCGACGTTTGCTTCTGTCGGTCTTGCAAGAGGTCACAGGGCCGGGTCCCGCCGCGTGAGCGGCGGGACCCGGGACTGCTTCGTTCGAGACCCTGTCGGGGTCGTCTGCTACACCTGTGCCAAATGGGGAGCAGTGTCAGAGGAGTCAAGGTGTCCCTTCACGCCGATGTGTCAGAACCCGTGGAGGGTATCTACGAGCGGCTCATCACGCTCCGGGTGAGTCAGCAGCTCGAGAAGCTGGCGGAGATGGGCTGGCGGCCCATTACGGCAGAAGTCGGCCATGAGTCCGTTCCCCACGTGCTCGCCCGGCACGTTGCGGAGAGCGTCCATCGGCTGCTCCAAGACCTCGCCCCGGACGATCGCGTCCACGCCGCCAACCACATCCTCGATGCGATCAGCACCCTCGACGGCGCTCGTGAGTGGGTCGATCAGGTTATCCCCGGGCCACGCCAACTCCTCGCCGTGGCCCGCCAGGAGGCGGCTGGCGTCTACGCCTTGCGCCCGGGCATCCCGCTCTCCGACGCGGCGCTACTCACTAACTCTCCCGGCGAGCCCAGCCTCGGCTTCGAATTGAGGGCCGAGCTGGCCACCGCTGACCGCGTCGACCTGCTCTGCGCCTTCGTGAAGTGGCACGGCCTCCGGATCATCGAGCAGTCTCTGAATGCCGCGCACGAGCGCGGGATCCCGATCCGCGTCATCACGACGACCTACATCGGCGCCACCGAACGACGTGCCCTCGACCGCCTGGTGCGCGAGTTCGGCGCAGAGGTCAGAGTCAACTACGAGACGCGCTCCACCCGGCTGCATGCCAAGGCCTGGCTCTTCCGTCGCCACAGTGGTTACGACACCGCGTACGTCGGCAGCTCGAACCTCTCCAAGGCCGCTCTCCTCGACGGCCTTGAGTGGAACGTCCGCCTCTCCAGCGTGGCCACCCCCGAGGCCCTCCGCAAGTTCGAGGCGACCTTCGACGCCTACTGGGACGACACGGCCTTCGAACCGTACGACCCCGACCATGACGGCGACCGCCTGCAGGAAGCACTCGCCATCGCTGGAGGGGCGTCCGCGTCCGACCAGGCCATGCGACGGATCACCCTCTCAGGCTTGGAGGTGCGCCCCTACCCGCACCAGCGGGACATGTTGGAGCGCCTGGAAGTCGAGCGTGAAGTCCACGACCGGCACCGCAACCTCCTGGTCGCCGCCACCGGCACGGGGAAGACCGTCATGGCCGCGCTCGACTACAGGCAACTCCGCAAGAGGATCGGCCGCGACCTGCGCCTTCTCTTCGTGGCGCACCGCAAGGAGATACTGCAGCAGTCGGTGCGCACCTACCAGGACGTCCTGGTCGACCCGAACTTCGGGGAGGAGCTGTACAGCGGTGAAATCCCGGAGCGCTGGACACACGTCTTCGGCAGCGTCCAGTCCCTCAACGCCCGGACCCTCGACCGCCTGGCTCCCGATCACTTCGATGTGATCGTGATCGACGAGTTCCACCACGGCACCTCACCGACCTACCGAAAGATCATCGACCACTTCCAGCCGATGGAACTGCTCGGCCTCACCGCGACGCCCGAGCGGATGGACGGTAGGAACGTCCAGGACGAGTTCTTCGACGGCCGGATCGCCGCCGAGATGCGACTCTGGGAGGCGCTGGAGAACAACCTCCTCAGCCCGTTCCACTACTTCGGCATCAGTGACAACACCGACCTCAGCGCCATCGAGTGGAAGCGCGGCGCCTACGACACCGACGCCTTGAGCAACGTGTTCACCGGCAATGACGCGCGGGCGCGCCTCATCGTCCGGGCGGTGCAGGAAAAGATCGCGGATCCGCTGACCATGCGGGCACTCGGCTTTTGTGTCTCCGTGGCGCACGCGCACTTCATGGCCGGTTTCTTCCGTGAAGCGGGCTTCAACGCAGTGGCTCTCTCCGGACAGACCCCGCCGGATGAACGTAGGAAGGCCCTAGTCGATCTCCGCGCCGGCAGTCTTCAGGTGATCTTCTCCGTGGACCTCTTCAACGAGGGCCTCGACATCCCCGACGTCGACACGCTGCTCCTCCTGCGTCCCACCTCCAGCGCAACCGTCTTCCTCCAGCAGTTCGGCCGCGGCCTGCGCCGCTCGGAGGGCAAAGCGGTCTTGACCGTCCTGGACTTCATCGGACAGCACCGCAAGGAGTTCCGCTTCGAGAACCAGTTCCGCGCGCTGACGAACCTGACCCGCAAGCGCCTCTTGGAACACATAGAGGAGGGCTTTCCGCAGCTCCCCTCCGGCTGCGAGATCATCCTGGAGGAGAAGGCCAAGAAGCGGATCATCGCGAACATAAGGGACCAGATCGGCGTCAACGTCACGGTCCTGGCTCGTGAAGTCGCGCAGTACAAGGAGACCTCGCTCGGTGGTTACTTGGAGGAGAGCGGCCGAGAGCTCAAGGAGATCTACCGCGGCAACGGGAACTCCTGGACCGGGCTCCTTCGCCGCGCACATCTCCTCTCCGGGGAGGCGCCGGAGAACGAGGCCCTGCTTCTCCGCCGCATCCCGTCCTTCCTGCACGTTGACGACCCGCTGCGGGTGCGTGAGTACACCCGCATGCTCGAGGACGACGCCCCGTCGTACGACGATCTCGACGAGCAGGGCAAGGCGTACGCCCGGATGCTCTTCTTTCAGCTCTGGCCCAGTGGCGGCTTCACACGCAAGGGCTTCGGCAGCTACGACGAGGGATTCGCCGTCCTGCGCGAGCACCGAGCCGTCCGGAACGAGTTGATGCAGGTCTTGGCACACAACCTGGAGCACACAGAGCATGTGCCGATCCCGCTGCTGGGCATCGGCGGTAATACTCCCATCCCGCTCACCGTGCACGCGTCGTACAGCCGGGAGGAGATCCTGCCCGCACTCGGCCAGTCGGAGGTCGGAGGCTTCGTGCCGAGCGATTTCCGTGAGGGCGTGAAGTGGTGCGAATCGGTGAAGACGGATGCCCTACTCATCACGCTGGAGAAGGACGAGAAGGATTTCTCTCCGCAGACGCGGTACCGCGACTACGCGATCAACGAGAAGCGGTTCCACTGGGAATCCCAAAATCAGACGTCGGAGACCTCGAACACGGGCATTCGCTATCAGAAGCACGTGGAGATGGGAACGAACGTCCTGCTCTTCGTCCGCCGCTACAAGAGCACCGACATCGGCGGGGCCCAGCCATGGATGCTCCTCGGGCCGGCTGAGTACGTGACGCACGTCGGAAGCAAGCCGATGGCGGTCACCTGGGACCTTCAGCATGAGATCCCGGCGGACGTCTGGAGCTATTCCACGATCAAGGCCGGATAACCTGTCGGACGCCCTCCTCCGCAAGCGTGTGCGTGACCCTGCTCCTGGGGGGTGTGAAGAGGGCTCGCTCGGCCAAGTGGCAACGCAACAGCGCCTTGGCCCGAACGACTTTCAGGCTCACGACATGGCCGCCATCGGCGTGTAGTCCCGTGGGCAACTCACACGGGACACCTCTCCGTGGTCCTGGGTGCGGGGTGACGCCGGCGCTCTCAAAAGATGTCCGTTGAAGGCATTCGCCGACTCCGTGCGGGAGATCAGGTCCCTGCCGGGAAATGCACCCGGTCGATAATCGGAATATTCCGGGAAATTCGCCCATATGGCAAAGGGTTGGCAGTATGGCCTCACAAGCCGCGCAGGAGCGCGGACACGGGTGACCCCGGCAGTGCTACCAACACCCCGGGGTCCGGCATCAGGAGCAGTCACTCCCCATGCAGATTCATCGTATCCCGGTGCATGACCGGGACTTCGTGATCATCGCCAACAAGGCAATCCAGGACCGGCGGCTGTCCCACACCGCGCGGGGGATTCTCGCGCTGGTCCTGTCCCTCCCGAACGGCATCGGGGAGAACGTCAGGACCCTGAGCGACGACTATCCGCAGGGCAGGGGTGCAGTCGCCAAGGCCGTCGCGGAGCTGCGGAAGCTCGGGTACTGGGTGACGAGCACGCGCCGTGACCCGGAGACCGGGCTGATCCGCTCCAGCGTGGACGTGTACGAGTTGCCCGGCCTCGTCGGGGCCGCGGCGCTTCCCGTTCGGACCCCGGCCCCCGCCGCGTCGCCGTTTCCCTCCCGTCCGGGAACCGGTGACGTGGCCACCGGGGACGCGGGAACGTCCCCTTGCGGGGAAAAGGAACAGGAAAAGGACGGGGGAAAGCCCTCCCTGATCCCCTGGCGGCGACGGAGCCGCAAGCCGGACTGGGAAACCGGGCGGGCTTCGGCGGCAGCGGACGCCGGGGTGAAGGCCGCGGCGGCCACAGAGGAGGAAGGGGCGGGCGAGCAAGTCGCGAGCGGGGTGGCGGCGGCGGCCGGGGCGGCCCAGGCGACGCGGGAGGCGGAGGCCGCGCGGATCCTGCGGCGGCTGGAAGCCGTGGATCCGCGGTTGCGGCTCGGTGAGCGGCAGGTCCACGAGCTCGTTCCCGCCGTGTGCCGGTGGCTGGGGCGTGGAGCCACCGTCGCGGAGATCACCGAAGCGCTGACGCAGGGCCTGCCGTCGAAGCTCTACAGCGCGAGGCGCATCCTCGCCGACCGCCTGGAGCGCAAGCTCCCCGCGCCCAGGAGGCGGTGGAAGAGCTATGCCGAGTGCGGCAGCCCCGGGTGCGGCAGCCTTCTGCCCGAGGGGCAGGAGGCGGGTATCTGCGCGGGGTGCGCGGTCGGAAGCGTCGAGTACTTCGCGATCGACTGCGCCACCGGCGTCGTGACGGATCACGCGGCGGATGTCGTGCTGGCGGACGGGGTGCCGGGGAAAGCGCCTGGTGACGCCACGCTCGGTGGCGCCACTCGGGACTCGTGGCCGGCGATTCCCCACGCGGCGGGGCGGGTCGCCGAGCTGCGGGCTCTGCTCCGAGGGGCCGCGGTCCGGTCAGGGACGTGACTCGTCGCCCGGTGCCGGCGGAGCCCCGGGCGTGAAGCGGCGCCCCTGCGGGCGCAGGGGTGGCGTTTGGCTGATGAGGGGTGGCGTACGCGGGCGGAACGTTCCGCAATTTGATGATCACATTGCGTGTTCGATCAGTGGGCCTCCATGCTGTCATTCCACCCCCCGGCGAATCCGTGTTCGGTTCGCCGGGATGGATTCCCTTGCCCGCCCGAACTCGGAAGTAAGCGATGTCTGTACGGCAACTCCCCCTGGCCGCGGCGCTGTTGGTGACGTTGGCTTGGAGCACGGTGATGGTCCTTCTGGATCAGGCCGCCCTGGCGGCCGCAGTCGTCCCCGCTCTGCTGCAGTTGGCGGGGACGTGGCTTGTCGTACGGGACGGAGCCCGGCGCTCGCGCGAGCCCCGGGCCGAGGCCGGCGGGCCGGAGTGGCAGAAGGAGCACAGCAGTTGAGCAAGTCATCTCCTCCGGAGCCGGACGAGCCGCCCCAGCCGCGGCGCAGGCCCGGTCCGGAGCTGGGTCAGATCGTCCCCCGGGTGGTCGGCGCCCACCGGTCCTTGCTGCTGGTCATGCGCGAGCGCCACCGGCTCGACGGGCGCAGTCTCGGCGACCTCAAGGCGCTCACCGGTCAGCAGACGTCGAAGATCTCCGAGCTGCTCAGGGGAGTAGGGCCCTATCCCCGCTGGGACAACACGGAACCGCTGGTGGAGGCCATGCGACTCCCCCGCACTCCCCTCCTTCGCCTCTGGCGCCAGGGTGCTCTGGAGGCGGAGCGGAAGGCGGCGTGGATCAAGGGCAACAAGGGCGCCGAGGACGACGGGGAGACCGATCTGCCGGTGAGCCTGCAGGGCATGCGACGCCTGCACGGCGCGGCGTACCTCGCGTACGCCGAGATCTTCCTGCACCCCGAGGCCGCCGCGGAAGTCATGGAGCGGACCTTCCACGTCCTGTGGGCGCGGGAGCACGTGATGCTCTCCAGCGACAGCGCGCCGCGCTTCGCCTGGGCGGTGTTCAGGGAGCAGGTCATGGAACGCGCGGACGAGCGAGTGGCCCTTCCCGAGGCCGCGCTGCGGACGGCGTCCCTCCACGAGCCCGGTACGTCACCCGGCGACGAGTGGCTGCTGATGGCCCACCAGGTGAACCTCTTCACGGCGCTGCGGGGGCTCGCCGCCCGCCACGCGGACGTGCTGCTCCTGCGGCACGTGCTCGGGCTGAGCACGGAGAGGACCGCTCTCGTGCTCGGCACGCACCCGGGGATGGTCAGAGTCTGGCAGCGTCAGGCGGAGTCCCGTCTCGAGGCCGACCCCGGTTTGAGAAGCCTGATCGAAGGGATGACGCGATGAGCCGTGCCCACCAGTTGTTCGCCGGAGCCCGGATGGTGGCTTGGGAGCGGGTGCCACGGGATGTCGTGCCGTACAGCGAGGGGTGGCGCAGCCCCCGGACGCCCCTGGACCGCGAGGAACGGGAGAGGGAGCGGCAGGCCGGCCGACGGCTCGCCGCCCTCTGTGAGGTGGTGTTGGACCACCACGCGGAAACCGGACTGCGCTCCTTCGTCACGGACCGGCTCCCGGATCCCCTCGGTGGCCTGCTCGTCGGTTGCGCGCTGCAGTTGGCGGACGACGAGGATGGCGCCCGCGCCTGGTGGCGGTACGCGGCGGCCGCGGAGGACGAACTGTCCCCGTACTGCCTCCACTTGCAGCATCAGAAGTACGGGGAACGGGAAGCGGCGGCGTGGTGGCTGGCGCGGAGCGAGGTGGACCGGTGGACCATGCGCGGGAAACTCGCGCAGGGGTCGCGTCACAGCTTCGGCAACGTCACCTTTCCCGGCCATCTGCTGCTTCTCGCCGCGGGGGTCCGGACGGAGGGGCGGCCGGCGCGCGCCGCGCTGGTGGAGGCGCTGTGCGAGTACATCCCGGCTGCCGTGGTCGACGGCCACGCGGAGCACCTGGAGCTTGATCTCCCGTTGCCGGAACCGGGGTTCGCCGACCGGATACGGGGTCTGCTGGCCACTGCTGCCGCTCGGGGACGCACATGCCCGCCCTCGGGGGAGGGGAGTCGCGGGCGACTGCCCAGGCGTCCCCGCAGGAGTCCCGCCGAGGCGTGAGGGAAGCGTGCCGGGCGCCGAGGTTGTCACCGGCGGTGAGTCAGGTGAACTCGTGGCTGCCCGGTCTGTCGGCGCTGTCTCTCACCTCGAACCGCTTACCGCCGACCGTCAGCGTCCACGTGTGCGGCTGACCACGCGGCTCGTGAGAATCCTCCTGTCGTGGGAGCGGCGCCACCGGGGTGCACGGTCAGTTCCGCGCAGCCGTTGACCGCCGTCGGCGTCTTCCGACCCCGGGGTGGGACCGGCCGTACGCCTGGGTGGGCGTTGGTCATCGTGCAAGACCGGAGTGACTCAGCCGGCTGACGGCGCCGGGGAGGCCTCGCCCCGCGTGAAGGCGTGACTTCGCTCCACCTTCGCGACGTGCAGCGTGTAGCTCTCGTACCACTCGGCGCGACCACGCTGCTGTGCCGCATGGTGCTCGGCGTCGGAGCGCCACCGGGTGAGGGCGTCGGCGTCGCGGAAGTACCCGACGGTGATGCTCAGCCCGCCGGGGGTCTTCGCGTGGTCCATGCCCAGGAAGCCGGGGACATCCTTGACCAGCTCCTCCATGCGCGCGCTGGTCTCGGCGTACCCGGTTTCGTTCTCGGTGCGCACCGAGGTGAAGACGGCTACGTAGTAGGGGGGTTCGTATGCCTCGACGGGGGTGACGGGGGCGTCCTGGTGATCGCTCATGCCGTCACGCTAGGACCGGACGCCCCCGTCATCCAGCGTCTTTCCGCAACGGGAGGGGGAAGGGATCCGAGTCTTTACCAAGGCCAGGGCCCTACCGGTGGATGACGGACCGGACACTGCCCGCCGGGCTGCCGGACCACGAGGGGGAGCGCCGAGAGGTGGGCCGGACCGCACGGGGTGTCGTGGAGGAGTTCTTCGGGCTCTCGCTGCCCGCGGAGAGAATCGTGAGCGGTGAGCTGCTGGCGTCCCGCCGGAGCCGGCGGCGTGAAAGGCTTCGTGCACCCTGCGCACGCTGTCGGCGGAGACTGTTAGCTTCCCTCCCCGTGACGGAGCAGACAGAGCATCAGGACGAGACGAAGGCGGCCTACGACGAGGTCGTCGAGTTGTATGCGTCGTTGTTCGCGGACCGGATGGAGACGCAGCCGTTCGCGCGGAACATGATCGCGACCTTCGCCGAGCTGGTGCGCGGCACCGGTAACCTCCGCACGGCCGACGTGGGCTGCGGTCCCGGGCACCTGACGGCCATGCTGCACGAGCTGGGTCTGGACGCCTTCGGGATCGACCTCTCCCCGGGCATGGTCGACCACGCGCGGCGGGCTCATCCGGAGCTCCGGTTCGAGGAGGCGCGGATGGAGGTCCTGCCGGTCGAGGACGGTGCGCTCGGGGGCGTGCTGGCCCACTACTCGATGATCCACACGCCGCCCGAGGAATTGCCCGCAGTGCTCGCCGAGCAGGTACGGGTGCTGGCCCCTGGGGGCTTGCTGCTCGTCTCATTCTTCGGGACGGGGAGCGTCGCCGGGAGCGGGAGCGGGAGCGGGGTCGGGGGCGGCAGCGGGAGCGGCAGCCGGAAGGGGGGCGGGGGCGTGCCCGGGACGGACAGGGCGCAGCCGGTGCGCTTCGACCACAAGGTGACGCCCGCCTGGGCCTGGCCGGCGGACCGGTTCGCCGAGCTGCTGACCGGCGCGGGGCTGGTCGACTACGCCCGGCTGGTCCACGACCCGGCCTCCGAGCGCGGCTTCCTCGACTGCCACCTGCTGGCCCGCCGCCCCTGAGGCCCCTGTCGGCCGCCGCCCCGAAGTGTGCCGGGCCGGGTGACGGCCGTGCGTTTCGTCGACGTCCCGGTGGATGCCGGCCCCGGTCGCCGTTGGTCCACGCAAGCGGGCGGGCGCGCCGCCGGAGGCGCCGCCACCCGTAGCGCGCACCGCCAGGCGGTGCTTTCCCTTCCCTGAGTCATGGTCAGGTCAGGACGGCCGAGGGTAGCGTCGGCACGTCGATTCCCAGGAAGCTCCCTCCCGTCGGGAGGACTTCCCGCCCGTCCCCAGGAGCCCACGATGAAGAGCGAGCTTCAGCTGATCCGCGACGCCGACGACCTGGCCGTCATCGGCGATCCGACGGCTGTCGAGCGCTTCCTCGTCTCCGAGAGCCTGCCGTCCAGGGATCTGGGACTGCAGCGGCTGGGGCCGGCCCTGCTCGCCGCCTCCGAGGCCGCGCAAATGGCCTCCGAGATCGCCGCCAACTCGGGCCGCTGGGTGAAGTTGACCAAGCAGTCGGCGGAGGCGATCCAGAAGTACGGGCTGCGGACCAGCTCGAAGTCGGGGCTCGCGACAGGTGTCCTGAAGGGGGACAAGGGCCAGATCAGAGGCTTCGTCGAGTTCGTCCAAGGCCCTGGAGCGCTGCTGACCAACCCGGCCCTGTTGTCCGGCGCCGCGGGGATCATGGCGCAGGTCGCGCGGCAGCAGGCCATGGACGAGATCACCGACTACCTCGCGGCCATCGATGAGAAGGTCGACGACGTGCTGCGGGCGCAGAAGGACGCCGCGCTGGCGGGCATGATCGGCGCGGACTTCGTCATCGAGGAGGCCATGACCGTCCGCGAGGCCGTGGGCCGGGTCTCCGAGGTCACCTGGTCCAAGGTGCAGGCGACGTCGACGACCGTCGCGACGACGCAGGCGTACGCGCTGCGGCAGCTCGACGGGCTGGCGCAGAAGGTGGAGCACAAGGCGAAGATCGGCGAGCTCGCGAAGGCGACCAGGGAGATCGAGCCCAAGGTGCGGGAGTGGCTGGCCGTCCTGGCTCGCTGCTGCCAGCTCCACGACGCGATCTCCGTGCTGGAGCTCGATCGCGTGCTCGACGCGTCGCCCGAGGAGCTCGACCGGCACCGGCTCGGCCTGCGGGCCGCCCGGCAGAAGCGGCTGGACCACATCGCCCGCTGCACCGAGCACCTGCTGGGCCGCATGAACGCGGCCGCCGGCACGGCCAACGCCAAGGTCCTGCTGCACCCGACCACGTCCCGGGCCGTCGTGCATTCCAGCAACCACGTCGCGACCTCCGTCGTGGACTTCCAGGGCCGGCTCGGGATCGAGGGCGGTCAGGAATCGCTCAAGGCCCGACGGTGGGTGGAGGCGGCCGCCGAGGTGCGCGACAAGGCCCTCGCCGTGGGCGCGGAGGGCGTCGATGTCGCCCTGCGCGTCGGCAACGAGACGTTCGGCAGGGCCCGGACGGTCACGGGCAAGCTCTCCAGCGGCATCGCCGAACGGGCACAGCGGCTGCGCGGCGAGGACGAGTCGCGGGACGGCGCGGGGGCGAACGGGGAGCCGCGGAGCGATGCGGCGCGGGCAGAGGAGCCGCAGGCCGAGGGGGCGCGGGCTGAGGAGCCGCAGGCCGCGGAGGCGCACGACCTGGCCGTGCGGGGCGGGGAGGCGCTGGGCGACGAGGCGGGGGCCGAGGAGTGCGGCGGGCGGACCGGGCTGTCCGCTCGGGTGCGCGAGGCGGCCCGGCTCCGGCAGGAGCACGACGACGCCGACTTCCCCGCCGACCTGCGGGGGGTGGCGCTGGGGGGCATCGACATGGTGCTGCTCGACGCGGAGACCGCGCTCTGCGTCCATGCCTGGATCGACAACGAAGGCGCTCTCGGCCTGAAGCTGGAACGCATCCTGCGGGCCTGCGCCGAAGACCTGGACGTCGTGATCCCGAAGATCACCGATTCGTCGGGCCGCGCGTACTACGAGCGCCTGCGCACGCTCGCTCTGCTCGCGTCGGGTGACACCGAGGACACCGAGGACGCCCAGGACGCCGAGGACGCCCAGGACACCCAGTAGGCCCGCCGAGGACCGGCCGGCCGTCCCGTGTGGCTGGGTAGGCTGCCGCCGTGTCGGTGGGGGAGTTGTCCCCCGCCGGTCCCAAGGTGTGGGCCGGCTGCCAGGGGCCGGGGCAGTGACGAGGGCTGGAAGGGAGTGGTGGGATCGTGTGGCCACGGGTGAACGGCATGCGGGCGCTGGAACTCGGTACGGTCGGTGAGATGCGGGAGCGGCTCAACGCTCTGGTTCTGGCCGGGAGGAAGACCGCCACCACCGGGCTGCTGGCCGAGTACGTGGAGGAGACCGAGGGCCTGGAGTTCGTGGGTGAGCGTCTGGCGCTCGTCGGGAACGACGGTGACCACGTCGCCACGATCGAGATCACCGGAGTGGAGCAGGCTCCTTTCGGCCAGGTCACGTGGGAGCACGCCGCCGCGGAGGGCGAGGGCGACCGGTCGCTGGATGAATGGCGGGCCGGGCACCGGCGCTTCTGGGAAGGCATCGGCACGCCGGTGCGGGACGACACGCCGCTGGTGTGCCTGCGCTTCCGGCTCGTCACGTCGGCGTAGTGCCTGGTGGCGTCCACGCTCCACAGCCACGCGCGCGTGGTGGGTGAGCCGCGCCACCCGCAGGGCGACCCGGCACGAAGCGTGCGAGCGCCCGGTCTTGCGTCACCGACCTCACGCGAAGTCGTACACCGACCACCCGGTGAGCACCCGGTACCCGAGGCGCCGGTACAGCGCGTTGCTGCTCGGGTTGCCGGCGTCCGCGAACAGGACGACGTCCCGCGCGCCCGCGGCCAGGGCGGTGCGGGTGACCGCGGCGGTCACGGCGGCCGCGTAGCCGTGTCCGCGCAGGTGGGCGGGGGTGTACACGACGTCGATCTGGATCTGGCCGCCGATCAGCGGGTTCATACCGGCGACGGAGACGGGGACGCCGTCGGGGGTCTCCCAGAGGGTGTAGCGCTTGTCGGCGTAGCGGGTGGCCGGCCAGGTGGCGGCGTCGACGGTGACGTCCTCGCCGACGGCCTCGGCGAACTCGGCGCACCAGCGCACGGTTTCCTCGAGGTCGGCGCCGCTGTCACCGAGGAGGCGGGCCCGCCCGTGCGGGTGCGGCCGGGGCGGGGTGAGGGCGTGCAGGCCGTACAGGTTGAGCCGGGTGTCGCGGAGCTTCGGCGTCGCGCCGGTGTGCCGCTGCCACGCGGCGGCGAAGGCGGCGGCGGTGGCGTGGTCGGCGCTCACGCGGGGAAGCACGTGGCCTTCGGCGGCCAGACGGACGGCGAGGGAGTCGGCCTCCTCGGGGGTGAGGGGGGAGAGGCCGAGGCCGCCCAGGCGGTAGAAGGTGCCGCGCACCTCGCCCGCCCGCACCAGGGTGCCGAAGGAGGGGGCGTCCGCGCCGAACGCTCCGGCCCCGCGGCGGCGGACGCGTTCGGCCCAGGTCAGCTGCATGACGTGACGGCCGGGACGGGAGCGGAGGAAGCCGCCGGCCCGGGCGAGGAAGCCGTCGACGTCGTCGGTGAGGTGCCAGTCGTCCGGGTGCATGCCTCATGATCCCCCGGGTGCCGGAGCGAGCGGAACAAGGCACTGGACCTGGTGTCCGGACCGGGCGACCACGCTGCGATGAAGTCGCTGACGATCGTCGCGGGCGACGCGACCAACCCCCAGGCCAAGGGCCCGAAGATCATCGCGCACGTCCGCAACGACCTCGGTGGATGGGGCAAGGGCTTCGTCCTGGCGGTCTCGCGCCGCTGGCCGGAACCGGAGCGGGCCTACCGCCGTTGGCACCAGGAGCGGGCCGGCAACGACTTCGCTCCGGGGGCGGTGCAGTTGGTGCGGGTCCGGCCTGACGTCCAGGTCGCCAACATGGTCGGACCGCGCGGCATCCGGACCGGCGGCGGCGGTCCGCCCATCCGCTACGACGCCCTCGAGCGCTGCCTGAACGCGCTGGCCGGGCACGCCCTCGCCCACCAGGCGTCCGTGCACATGCCCCGCATCGGCTGCGGCCTCGCGGGCGGCCGGTGGGAGCGCGTCGAGCCTCTCGTCGTCAATGCTTTGTGTGCCCGGGACATCGACGTCACCGTCTATGACTACGGCTGAGAGGACGTCACACCGTGCGGCGACCTCTGTGGGCCGACCACTTCCGGGCGCAGTACGCGCTCATCTCGATCCGGGACCTCGGGACCACGGACAATCCGGTGGCCGGAACGGGGGAGGAGGAGGTCGTCTTCTCTCCCGGCAAGGTCTACGTGGCCACGCGTCCCGACGTCGACGGGGACGTCCGGGTCGAGCTGTGGGCGGAGGAGCCCGATGCCCTACGCGGTCGAGAAGTACTGAACGCCGTGATGGAGTTCGAGTCCGGCATCGTGTGCGTCGCCGACCCGGTGGACCCGGACGGTGAAACGGTCCGGCTTCCCCGTGCGGGACGGTGGAGGACGCGCGTACGCGTGCAGGGCGAACCGCGTCCGCACACCGTTTCCGTCTTCCTGCGGCAGGAGGACGGCGGGCACTCCGCCTGAGGGGTACCGGGCGGACCCGGCCTGGTCACGGCCGCAGGGCGTAGAACCGCATCGGGGAGTTCGGCCGGAAGCCGATCCGCGGGTAGACGGGCGCGCCGGCCTCGGTGGCGTGCAGGGTGGCACGGGTGAGGCCGGTGGCGCGGGCGCCCTCGTGGAGGGCCTTGCGGGCGACGGCCTCGCCGTAACCGCGGCGCTGGTACTCGGGGGCCGTGGCCACCAGGGCGACGAACAGGCGACCGTCCGCCTCGACGGCCGCCGCGCAGGTCACCGGGACGCCGTCGCGCAGGCCGAGGTAGGCGAAGACCTCCGTCGTCCACAACGTGGAGCCCACGATGCCGTCGCGTCCGGCGGCCAGGTCGAAGCCGTACGCACGGGAGTTGAGGTCCGCGTAGGCCGTCAACTGGTCGTCGGTGGTGACGCGGAGGAAGGTGAGGTCGGGGTGCTTCGGCTCGGGGAGGGGCAGCAGGTCTCCGGCCATGCCGGTGCCGGGGAACGCGTACTGCAGGCCGGCCCGGTCCGCCGCCGGGGAGAGCTCCTCGCGGGCTCCGTCGGCGAGCAGATCCTCGAACAGCCACAGGAACCCGGGCTGTTCCTTGGTCCGCATCACCTCCGCCGCCTCCCGCAGGCGTTCCTCGAGGAGCGCCGCGTCCACGCCGACCTCGGTGAGGGTGACGGCGTTCCAGAACGGGAACCGGCAGTCCGCCCACCGGACGGCGAGCCCCGGCAGGTCACGCACGTCCGCGTCGGGAGTGCGGTCGAGCACCATGGCGCGCCACACGGTGCGGAGTTGCTGCATCGATTCGATCGCGTCCGCCAGATCCGTCATGTCACGGCAACCCTTCGCCTAGGAGGTCGGGCACTCGGCAGGTTATGGCCCGGGCGCGGCCACGGACAGCCCACTGCCCACCGCCCACCGGTACAACGCCCCGACCGCCCACGGGGCCACGGGGCTACGGGGCTACGGGCGGGGATCGTCGCGGCGGCGCACTGGCGCACTGGTGCGCCGACGCACCGGAGGCGCACGCCTGGCCGTGCGGCGGGGCCGGCCCGCGGGGGCGGAAACCGGTCGACGGGGGCGGCCGCGGTGTTCGACCATGCGTGCATGCCCCTGACCGACACCCTCGCCCGGGTCGACGCGGACCTGGCCGCCGGCCGGATACCCGTCGCACGCCAACGACTGCGCGGGCTGGTGTCCTCCTACCCGGACGACCTGGCCCTCCGCCGCCGTCTGGCGGAGGTGTACCGGCTGTACGGGGAGCCCGCCGAGGCGGGCCGGTGGATGTACCTCGAGCAGGACCGGGACGCCGCCGAGACCGCCGCGTTCGAGGCGAGGCACCGCACCGCCCTGCGGCGGATGCGGGCGCTGGCCTGGCGGGCGCCGGAGTCCCGGGCCGCGACGGCCTTCGCCCGTGCGCAACTGGCCGCGGTGCGGAAGCAGTGCTCCCACGAGCTGGGGCGTCCGGTCGACTGGGACGCGGTGCCGTCCCCGGGCGAGGCGGACGGCACCGCGAGCGAGGGCAGCGGCGTCGGCGGCGCCCTGGCCGGGATCGGGTGCCTGGTGGCGGTCCTCGGGTTCCTCGCCATCTGGGTGAACGGGCTGGTCGACCTGTTCGACTGAGCCCCCACACGCGCGGCGGCCAGGGCGAGTTGAGTAACCCCGCGCCCGGTGATGAGTAGCGGTACTCAGGAGGAGCGGGCCCTCCCGGAGCGACAGTTGAGGCACAGCGAACGACCGGACACGAAAACGGGGGAAGTCATGCGCGTGGGCCTCAGGAACAACAAGGGCAAGGGTGACGGCGGCGTGGGGAACGGTTCGGCCGGCGGGGGCCGCCGCGGACGAGTGGTGGCCGCTCTGGTGGGCGTGGCGGCGGCGGTGGCCCTGACCGCGTGCTCCGGCCTCGGGTACGAGGAGAACATCTGCAGCGACGGCGAGTACCCGGTGCTGGCCGTGGGCGACACCGGCAGCGCCTGCGTCACCAACGGCGAGGAGCCGCCGAAGGGGATGGCCCGGTACCCCGAGGGCAAGGTGCCGAAGAAGGTCGACGACAAGTGGGACACGTACTGGCGCACCCACATGCTCGACAAGGACGGCAACGTCGTCGAGGTGCCGTAGCCCCGGGGCCGGGGCCGGGGTGGGTGCCAGGGCTGGTACCGGGGTGCGGGGACGGCGAAGACCCAGGTCAGGTGCGTGGGGCGGTGCGGGCGGAGGGGCGGTCAGGCGGCCCCGTCGCGGCACCGCCCCGCCTTGCGTCGCAGGGCCTCGCGGCTTCGCAGGCGGCCGCACCCGCTCGGCCGTGTTTGTTTCCGGGGGCTCGTCGCGCGGTACGCGGGGTGGGTGAGAGGGCCGGTGGCACCGCCCTGGGCGGCGGCGGCCGGTCCGTCGAGAGCCTGCGAGGGGTCGATCCATGGTGGTGCCCGGGACCATGCGCGCGGTGCGGATCACGCGGCACGGAGGGCCGGAGGTGCTGGAGTCCGCGGAGGTGGCCGTGCCCGCGCCGCGTGCCGGGGACGTGCTGGTCCACGTCGCGGCGGTGGCGCTGAACAACACGGACCTGTGGACCCGCGACGGTGCGTACGGCCGCCCCGGCGCCCCGAGGGCGCTGTCGGGCTGGCGGGGCCCGATCGACTTCCCGCGGATCCAGGGCGCCGACGTCACCGGACGGGTCGTGGCGGTGGGGCCCGGCGTGGACGAGGGGATGGTCGGACGCCGGGTGGTCGTGGACCCCGCCGTCTACGACACCGAAGGGCCCGACGCCAACCCGGTGGGCCTGATGGGCAGTGAACGCGACGGCGGCTACGCCGAGTACGTGACCGCACCGGCGGAGCGGGCGCACGACGTGACCGCCTCCCCGCTCACCGACGACCAGCTCGCCGCCCTGCCGACCGCCTACGGCACGGCGCTGGGCATGGTCGAGAGGGGCCGGCTGCGGAAGGGGGAGACCGCCCTGGTGTCGGGGGCGTCCGGCGGCGTCGGGCTGGCGCTGGTGCAGATCGCGCGGGCGCGGGGCGCGCGGGTGCTCGCCCTCAGCAGCGTGTACAAGTTCGACGCGGTACGCCGGGCCGGCGCGCACGACGTCGTCGACCGGGCCGAGGACATCGACCAGCAGGTGCGCGCACTCGCACCGGAGGGCGTCGACGTCGCCCTCGACGTGGTGGCCGGCGACCTGCTGGGCGACGGGCTGCCGTGGCTGTGCGAAGGGGGCCGGTGGGTGGTGGCCGGGGCGCTCGGCGGCTACGACGTGGTCTTCGACGTACGCCGGCTGTACCTGCACAACGCGCAGGTGATCGGTTCGGCGATGCACACGCCCAGGCTGTTCGACCAGCTCATGGAGATGGCCCGCGGCGGTGAGGTCGAGCCCGTGATCGCCGGTGTGCTCCCGCTGGATCAGGCCGCGCGGGCGCAGGAGGAACTGGCCCGCAGGGGGCACGTGGGGAAACTCGTGCTCCACCCGTGACGGTGGGTGGGACCGGCGGCGCCGCGGCCGCCGGGCCCGGGACCCGATCGGTGTCCCGTATGAGAACGATCGTTCTTGACTGATCGTTCTCGAACCTCCTAGGATCACCGGCATGGGAAGACCTCGTGCCTTCGACACCGACCAGGCCGTCGCCGCCGCGGCCGTCCTCTTCGCCGCCCACGGCTTCGAGGGCACCTCGGTCGACGACCTCGTCTCCGCCACCGGCGTCCACCGGGGGAGCCTGTACAAGGTGTTCGGCTCCAAGCGGAGCCTGCACCTGACCACCCTGCGTGCCCACCTCGAGGGGGAGATCCGGCCGGCCGTCGAGGCCGTCGCCGGGATCACCGATCCCGGGCAGGCGCTGGAGACGGCCGTCGCCCGGTTCGACGACGGTCCCGCCGCCGGCCTCCTGCTCCTCGCCGCCGCCGAGCGCGCGCCGCACGACCCAGAGGTGGCCGCCCTCGTCGAGGAAGGCGTCACCGCGCTGGAGGGCGCGCTGCGCCCCAGTCACGGCGACGACGCCCCCCAGCTCGCCTCCACCGTTCTCGGTGCCCGTCTGCGCCTGCGGGCCCGGCCGGCCGACCCCAAGGAGTACTGACATGGCCCTGATCTCCATCGACCGTGAGAGAAACCTGCTGATCGCAGAGATGCAGGGTCTCGACAAGCTCTGGGCGCTCAAGAGCCGCCTGGAGATCCCCCTCGCGCACGTGCGGGGCGCCACCCACGACCCCGGCATCGCGCACGAGCCGAAGGGCGTCCGGGTCGGCGGCACGCACCTGCCGGGTGTCATCACGGCCGGCCGGTTCCGCCGCGACGGGGAGTGGGTGTTCTGGGACGTGAAGAACCCCGAGAAGACGGTCGTCGTCGAACTCGCGGACGAGGAGTCGTACGACCGCCTGGTCGTGGAGGTCGAGGACCCGCGGGCGGCCGTCGCACTCATCGAGGGCGCCCTCGCCCGCGACGCCTGAGGTCCGCGCAGGACCCGGGCCCGCGGGCCTGGGCATCCTGCCCCGCGGTTCTCGTTACGTGACCACACCCGAGCGGGCCGACCGACAGCACCGCAGCGCCGGACCGGTGGACCTGCTGATCACGGCGGTCGCGGAGCTGTCCGGGCTCACGTTGCTGCACTGCGACCGTGACTTCGAGGCGCTCGCCGCGCACACCGGACAGCGCACCGTGATGCTCCTGGACCGCTCCGCGCCCTGACCCGGTGACCCGGGAGGCCCGTGTCGGCCCGTCCCGACCCGTGTCGGCCCGGCCCGCACCGTGTCAGCCCTTGCGGCCGCTGCGTCGGGCGACACCGGCCAGCAGGGAGAGGGCCGCCACGACGGACACGGCCCAGGGGGCGCCGTTGTCGTGGGTGTGCGGGTCGAGGAACATGCCGGCGGCCGCCAGCGCCAGGAGGACACCCGTGCACAGGGCACCGGTGCCCGCGGGCATGGGTGCCGCGGTGCGCCACCGGCGGCGGGGGAGCCAGAGGCGGAGCAGGTCGGCGGTGAGGGCCAGGGCGGTGAGCCGCGTGCCGACGGCGAACCAGAGCGGGGCGCCGCCCTCCTGGGGCTCGCCGGCCCCGAGAACCGACGTCAGGCCGAAGAAGACGATCGGGACCAGCCAGCCGAGGCCCGCACGGACCCCGGCGACCGGGACGGCGTCCGGGGCGGTGGCCGGAAGGGCGGCGGACGCCTCCGGTGCGGCCATGGGTGAGGGCGAGGGCCGATGTGCGGGCTTGGTCAGATCGACGGCGGGCCACCCCACCAGCCGCTCCCCAGCCTCCCCGGCCTCCCCGGTCGCTCCAGTAGCCCCGCTCTCCCCGGTCGCCGTGGCCGCCGAAAGCGGCGCGGACGGCGCCGGCTGTGCGGACCGCACGGACGGCACCGTCGGCAGCGGGCGCAGGGCGCGGGACTCCGCGCGGCGGGTCCGGCGGCCCACGTCTCCGAACCGGGCGATGTGCGCCCCCAGTTCGGTCTGGAGGGCGAGCAACCGCTCGGCCAGCGCGTCGAACTCGGCGCGGCGTTCCGCGGCGCGGTCCGCGGCCGCACGGTGGGCGGCGTCGAGGCGGCCGAGGTGTTCCGAGTGCACGCGCGCGGCCTCCCGGCGTTCCGCCTCGGCGGCCCTCGGCAGCTCCGCCAGTTCCCGTTGGAGACGGACGCGTTCCGCCTCGACGATCTCGGCGATGCGGTGCCGTTCATCCGCGGGGAGCTCCCG
Organism: Streptomyces fragilis; assembly: GCF_003112515.1. Classification (GTDB taxonomy): domain Bacteria; phylum Actinomycetota; class Actinomycetes; order Streptomycetales; family Streptomycetaceae; genus Streptomyces; species Streptomyces fragilis. Next base: position 171,001 of record NZ_BEVZ01000005.1, read on the forward strand.
GGGCGCCTGCGCCTCGGCACGGGCGACCGCGGCCTGCCGCCAGGCCATCAGCGGGCGGCCCCGGTGCTCGCCGATGCCGTTGATGTGCACCCGGCCGCCCGACGCGCGGTGGATGTACAGGACCTCGCCGCCCTTCCCGCCCGGTGCCCTGCCCCAGCTCACCCGGGTGAAGTCGGCCGCGGTGCTGATGCCCCGCTCGGCCAGGGCGCGGACCAGCCCCGCCCCGATGCCGTTGACCTCGCCCGCCGCCAGGCGCGTGCCGGCGAGGGAGCGGCGGACCGACTCGCGGCGCAGCACCTCCAGGGCCTGCCGCTCCTGCCGCTCGCGACGAGGGGCGAGCCGTCCCAGCCGGCGGTGCAGGGACTCCTCCTTGCGCGCCCGGCGTTCGGCGGCGCGCTGCGACACCCTGCCGTGCGCCGCCGCGGCACGGCTGCGTTCACGGGCCTCACGGGCGAGCCGCCGGAGGTCGGCGCGCTCGAACGCGTCCCTACCCTCCAGCAACCGGCGCGCCGCGCGGACGGAGCCGACGAGGCGGCGCCGTTCCGCGCGGACCTCCGCCGGTGCGGGGGCCAAGGGCGCCGACGTGGCGGCGGCAGGGGTGGGGACGACGTGCTGGGGGGTGGTGCTGCTGGACAAGGGCGGCGCTCTTCCGGCTCTGCGAATTTCCTCTGCGGCGCCGGCGCCGAAGGGACCGGACGGCGGCGTCCAGCTACAGGGACGGCTGAGAAAGAGAAAGGTTGTACGCCGAAATAAAATCGATATCCGGCGCCTGTGCGACTGGTGGGACAACTGAGAAGGGAAAAGGTTGTACGGCCCCATCCGCTTGTGACGGGATTTCATCATTCAGTGGCAAGGACGGCCGAGAAGGCGCAAGGTTGTAGGGCGATCCCTGTGACAAACCCCGCCCTGACGGAAGGTGAACTTCGGGTGGCCGGCACGTCGTGGATTGCTACAGTCCGAATTCCCCCACGGGGCGTGATCTTGATTTCGCCTGATCGAGCGGGGTGGTCGTCGGGTCGCCGACGGCGCGGGTTGCCATTCGGAGAAACGTCCTGTGTGACGAGGAGTTATGAGCCAACTGTCGCTGAAAGCCGTGCAGCATCTCACCTGTAAGAAGAGGGACGCCTGGTGGACGGTGTTTCTCGTCGACCCGCTGGCGACCCGCCTGCTGCTGGTCATGGCGAAATTCCGGTTCATCACACCCAACGGGGTGACCTGGGCCGCCCTCGTCCTCGGTCTGGTGTCGGCCGGGTTCTTCCTGGCCGCGGACCCGGTCTCGCTGGTCGTCGGCGCGATCGTCTACCACTTCAGCTTCGTGCTCGACTGCGTCGACGGAAAGCTGGCGCGGCTGAAGAACAACGGCTCGCTGTTCGGCGGCTGGCTGGACTACGTCTTCGACCGCGTCCGCGTGCTGGCCTGTGCCTTCGGGCTGATGGGCGGCCAGTACCTGCGCACCGGTGAGGGGATATACCTCTGCGCGGGACTGCTCGTGGTCTTCCTGGACAGCCTCCGGTACCTGGACGCGCTGCAGATCTACAAGATGCGCGCGGGGATGCGCGGCAGGATCAGGAAGACGCTGAAGGCGCGACGTGCCGCCGAGGCCCGGGCGGAGGCCGCCGCGACGGCCCTCGCCGCGGCGGAGCTGGGCGAGGACGTCGCCGACACGCTGGCCGCCGCGGCGGCCACCGGTCCCGGGGCCGCCTCGGACGAGAACGTCGTCTTCATGGAGGACCTGCTCCGCGAGGGCGAGGCCGAAGGGGAGGACGAGTCCGAGGCGCGTGCCGCGGAACTGCGGGCGGGGATGCTCACCGCGAGCAGCCGGCAGGTCATCGACCTCCACACCGGTTTCCACGCCAAGTTCCCCTGGTACAGCCGTGTCCGCCGGGCGCTGGTGACCCGGCGGGTCCGGCCGCACCTGGTCAGCGGCATCGAGTTCCAGATGTTCGTCTTCATCGTGGGCCCGCTGATCGGTCAGCTCCTGTGGACCACGGCGGTGGCGGCGGTGCTGATGCTGTCCTTCGAGCTGCTGATCATGTACAAGTTCTGGCTCTCCACCAAGGACTTCAACCGGGTGATGGCCGAGCTGGCCCCCGGCGCGAACAGCGACGCCGGCATGATCGTGCCGGAGGCGTACAAGAACTACGTGCCGCCGGCGCCGGTCCTGGCGAACGGCGACGGGTCCGCCGCGCTGCCGGTGCTGCCGCTGCAGCAGGACCGCTTGGAGAAGTCGCCGACCTCGGCGTCCTGACCCGGCGGACCTCGCAGGGGCGGGGGGCGGCCCCGCCCCTGCGGCAGCCCCGGTGGCCGCGGGGCCTACGACTGCGGTGCCGATGACCGCGGTGCCGGGGAGACGGGAGTGTCGGCCCCGCTCGGCTCTGGCCGCCTGGACGGCGCGGGGCCGACGTGACGATCCCACCAGCGCGCGCCGCCCCGCGCACGTCCGCGGGGCCGTCCGGGCGACACGCCGGCCGGGCCCGTCAGCAGGTGACCGTGCGCTCGTAGGCCCCGGTGATCGACTCGTGCGCGTAGATCACGGAAGCTCCCGGCGTCAGCGCGTAGCAGGGACTGTCACCGGCGTTGTCCACCACGACCCGGACCCGCATCGCGTTCGCGCACTCGTTGGCGAGGTCGACGTCGAACCCCTCGTGGGTGGGGTTGACGTAGGGCTGCACGCAGGCCGGTGCGGTGCGGGTGGCGGCCTCGGCCGGGTCTGCGGGCCGCAGGGCGGCGGCGGTGGCTCCGACGGTGAGGGTGGCGGCGGCGACCACGGCGGTCAGCCGTACGGGGCGCTCGCGGGGCTGCGTACGGGACATGGGCACTCTCGCTTCCTGGGAGGCGGTCGAGGTGGCTCCATCCTCCGGCCGCCCCCGGACGGCGGCATCCGCGCTGGGCGGAACGGGTGACAAGCACGCGTCCGACCTGCGGCGACGCGTCCACCCTCGGCGGCTCTCGCGGCGACGCGCCGCACCCCCGGGGCCGTCGCGTCGCCGGACGCGGGGCCCGCGGGGGTGCGGGGCGGAGAAGACGTGACGCCGGCTTCGTCGGCGACGTCACGGGACAGCGGGTCGACCACGTGCGGCCGGCTGAACGGGCGCGGTCGGCCGACCGGGTGCAGCGGGCTGCACAGGCGGTACGGGCAGGGCCCGTGGCGCAGGCACAGGCAGGCAGGACCTGTGGAGCGGCCGGAGACCGTCAGTCGTCGTGACCGGCGTTGGCGGTGCCGTAGTTGCCCTCCTCGGAGGTCCACTGGGTGCCGGAGAAGATGTTCGGCGAGTGGTCGTCGTCGTGGGCGACGGCGGTCCCGGCGCCGAGGCCGGCGGCGGCGAGGGCGAAGGCGGCCAGAACGGTGGCGGTGGCGCGGCGAACGCGCATGGTTCCTCCTCAGGGTTCGGTCCCCGGACGCGGAACGGTCGGGCGGGTTTTCGCGTCCGGTGGACCCATGGCACCAGCCGGAAGCCGTCCGGAGCCGTCACCGGCCCCGTGTCGCGCGCGCCGTTCACCCATCGGACCCATTCCGGGGTGCGGCCGGGCCCTCGGTGTGCCTGACCGCGCCTCGCAGCGAGCCCCCGCCTCACATCCCTCCGCGCCCTCCACGCCCGCTGTCCTCGGCAGCACCTGGGCGGCGACGGAGGCGAGCCCCGGTTACGGACGGCTCCGAGGACGCCGACCCCGGGTGTGAGTAGTTGAGGTACAGGAAATCCCGGGAGCCGCGGCGGGGCGGCCTCGTCCGCGTGGCTCAGGTGTCCTGCGGCGGTGGCTCGGTGGCGCGGTGGTAGCGCTCGGCGAGTGCACGCACGAGTTCGACGAGTTCCGCGGGTTCGGTCACGGTGAAGTCGAGGCCGAGCAGGCCGAGGTGGACGGCGAGCGCCTCGATGCTGTCCGCGCCGGTGTTCAGCAGGCAGCTGGTGTCGTCGATCAGCGTGATGGTGCCGATGGCTGTGTTGATCCGGTCGGCGAGCTGTTCGGCCGGTGCGTGTACGACGACCTGGGCCCGGTACCGCCAGCCGGCCGACGACACGCCCCGGCGTACCTGGTCGACGGCTTCCTCGGGGAGGTCGCGGGGGGTGAATCGGGGACCGGTCGGGGTGCGTGGGTGGAGCCGGTCCACCCGGAACGTCCGCCAGTCGCTCCGCTCGACGTCGAACGCGACGAGGTACCACCGTCGTCCCCAGTTGACCAGCCGGTACGGTTCGACCTCGCGCCGGCTCTGGGAGCCGTCGTGGCTTCGGTAGTCGCATCGCAGGCGCTCGTGGTCCCGGCAGGCGGCGGCGAGGGCGCTCAGCGTGTCGGCGTCCACCCGCGGGCCCAGGTCGTCCCGTGGTACCGCGACGGCGTACTGCTGGAGGGCGTTGACGCGGCGCCGGAGTCGGGCCGGCAGCACCTGCTCCAGTTTGGCCAGTGCGCGTAGCGAGGTTTCCTCGACCCCGGTGATGGTGCCGGCGGCGGTGCGGAGCCCGATCGCCACCGCGACCGCCTCCTCGTCGTCGAGCAGCAGGGGCGGCAGTGCGGCGCCGGCGCCGAGTCGGTAGCCGCCCATCGGGCCTCGGCTGCCGTGCACCGGATAGCCGAGGTTTCGCAGGCGTTCCACGTCGTTGCGGACGGTGCGGGTGCTGACCGACAGCCGTTCGGCCAGTTCGGTGCCGGTCCACTCGCGGGGCGTCTGGAGCAGCGAGAGCAGGCGCAGCAGCCGCGCCGAGGTTTCCAACATTTCTCGGAGTCCGCCAGAGCATTAGGAACGGGTCTTACCTAAATGGATCTTACGCTGACGACCATGACGAACGACAGCACGATCGCCCCGTTCTGGATCGACATCCCCCAGGCCGACCTCGACGATCTCCAGCAGCGGCTGGCGCGGACCCGGTGGGCGGAGGAACTGCCCGCGGGCGAGTCGGCGCCGGCCGGCCCGGTGCCGCCCGGCTGGGAGTACGGCGTCCCGGTGGGCTACGTCAAGCAGCTGGTCGAGCGGTGGCGCACCAGCTACGACTGGCGGGCCTGGGAGGCGAAGCTGAACGCGTACCCGCAGTTCACCACTGAGATCGACGGCCAGAACATTCACTTCCTGCACGTGCGGTCGCCGGAGCCGGACGCGACACCGCTGATCCTGACCCACGGCTGGCCGACCTCGGTGGTCGAGTGGCTGGACGTGATCGGCCCGCTCACCGACCCGCGGGCCCACGGCGGCGACCCGGCGGACGCGTTCCACCTGGTCATTCCGTCGGTGCCGGGCTTCGGCTTCTCCGGGCCGACCCGGGAGCGTGGCTGGGACCGGTACCGGGTGGCCCGGGCCTGGGCCGAGCTGATGCGCCGGCTCGGATACGACCGGTACGGCGCGGCCGGCAACGACGGCGGGTCGCTGATCTCGCCCGAGGTGGGCCGGGTCGACCCCGAGCACGTCTGCGGCGTGCACGTGACGCAAGTCTTCTCGTTCCCGTCGGGTGACCCCGCCGAGCTGGCCGGTCTGTCCGAGGAGGAGCGCGGCAAGCTCGCGTTCGCCGAGTGGTTCACCCAGAACCGGGGCGCGCACGACAAGCTCCAGTCCACCGAGCCGCAGAATCTGGCGCACGCCCTGGCCGACTCCCCGGCCGGCCTGCTGGGCTGGCACGCGCAGCTGCTCGGCGCTTCGCTCGACCCGGATTTCGTCCTCGCGAACGTGATGATCTACTGGCTGACCGACACGGCCGCCTCAGCCGCCCGGTTCTACTACGAGGACGCGGCGGCGGCCCCCGTACAACAGAAGTCGAACGGCCGGGGCACCTCCGTGCCCGAGCCGACCACCGTGCCCCTCGGCCTGGCCAACTTCGCCTGGGACTTCCAGTCCATCCGGCCGTTCGCCGACCGCGACCACAAGAACATCCTGTCCTGGAACGTCTATGACCGGGGCAGCCACTTCGCCGCGCACGACGCCCCCGACCTGCTCGTCGACGACATCCGGCAGTTCTTCGACACGGTTCGGTGATCCGCCGCCGGTTGCCGGCGGAGCCGCTCAGACCCCCATGTATGCGCACGAAGGGAAACCCCATGTATCTCGTCATCGGTGCCACGGCTCACTTCGGACGTCAGGCGGTGGAGGAGTTGGTCGCCGCGGGTGCCCCGGTGCGGGCGCTGACCCGTACGCCGGAGCGGGCCGGGCTCCCGGAGGAAGTCGACGTGGTCCGGGGTGATCTGACCAAGCCCGAGACGCTGCCGGCGGCGCTGGCCGGCGTCGAGGCCGCCTTCCTGGTTCTGCAGTACGGGACGGATGTCGCTCCGCTGCTGGCGGCCGCGGGCCGAGCCGGGGTGCGGCGGCTGGTGTTCCTGTCCTCGGGGGCGGTCGTCCCGGGCGCCGAGCGGCAGCCCGACGTGATCGCCCAGTACCACCGCGACGTCGAGCGGGCCGTCGAGGCGTCCGGAATCGAGTGGACGTTCCTGCGGCTGCTCTTCCCCGCCATCAACTCGTTGACGTTCGCGATGCAGCTCCAGGGCGGTGACGTCATTCGCGCGCCGTACGCCGAAGCGGCCTTCAGCGCCGTGCACGAAAGGGATGTCGCCGAGGTGGCCACGCAGATCCTGATCGGCGGCGGGCACGCGGGGCGGGTCTACGACCTGACCGGCCCCGAGTCGCTGACCCAGACACAGCAGGTCCGCATCCTCGGCGAGACGCTGGGGCGCCCGCTCACCGTCGAGGACCTCGACCCGGAGCCTGTGCTGGAGCAGATGAGCCAGTTCATGGACCCCGAGTTCCTGGCCGCGCTGTTCGCTCTCATGGCGCAGGCGGTCGGCAAGCCCGCGCCGGTCAACGACGTCATCGAGCAGATCACCGGGCACCCCGCGCGGACCTACGCCCGGTGGGCCGCGGATCACCGGGCCGACTTCGGCGGCTGATCAACGAGGCCGGGGCGGCATCCGCCGCCCCGGCCGTGTGGACGGAGAGGACGGCACGGTGGCACAGGTGCTGGGGCGACGGGAGTTGGAGAGAGCCCTGCTGGCCCGTCAGTGGCTGCTGGAACGGGCCGACGCGACCGCCGAGGAGGCGGTCACCTGGCTGGTCGGCCGTCCTGCCGGCGATCGACGGGGAGGTCGTCGCCCTGCTCCGGCAGGCGCGCGAGGTCGCCTCCGTCGCCCTGGTCACCAACGCGACCACCCGGTTGGAGCGGGACCTGGAACGGCAAGGACTCGACGGCCTCGCCGACGTGGTGGTCAACACCGCCCGGATCGGCGTGGCGAAGCCCGACCCGCGCGTCGTCCGCCATGCCGCCGAACGCCTCGGCGTCCCGGTCGGGCGCTGTCTGTTCGTCGACGACACGGAAGCCGACGTGCCGGCCGCCCAGGAGATCGGGATGACCGCGCTGCACCATCGGCGGGTCGACGACCTGCGCACGGCACCCGCACCGCTGCTCCGCCACGGCGGAGCGCGCTGAACCCGTCGTGCGGCCGAGGGAGCGCCGACTCCGCGTGCCGACTTCACGTGCTCCCGCCGACGCCCCCTCCCGGGCCGGAAACGGTGACCTGATCCCCCGCAGGGGCGGGGCCCACGGAGGGCTCCGTCACCGTCCGGCGTCCGCGCGGGGCGCGCGTCGGCGTGGTCAGGACGGCGAGACAGGCGACGACCAGCAGGATGCCGGCCCAGCCCAGCGACGGCAGGCGTTCGCCGACCACCAGGACGGCCAGCAGCGCCGCGACCGCGGGCTCAAGGAGGGAGAGCGTGGTCGCGGTGCTCGCCGGCACGTGGGCGAGACCCCGGCCGAAGAGGACGTAACCCAGGAACATGGGGACCAGCGCCATGTACGCGCCGACCGCGGCGTTGGACCAGGAGGCGAGCAACGGTGCGCCGGTGACCAGCAGGACCGGCATCAGCAGCAGCCCGCCCACGCCGAAGACGGCTCCCATCGCCGCCCCGGAGGTGACGCCGCCGCTGATCAGACGGTGGGCGGTCCAGGAGTACAGGGCGTAGGTGAGGCCGGCGGCCAGGCCGAGGGCGACGCCGAGCAGCGTCGCCCCGGTGGAGCCCGCCCCCGCGCGGCCGGACCCGGGGTCGGCGGCCTGGACGGCGCAGAGCAGGACCGTGCCGGACAGGCCCAGCGCGGCCGCACCCGTCCAACGGCGGGTCAGGCGGCGACCGTCGGCGACCCGTTCGATCAGGGCCGAGGCGAGCGGGGCGGAACCGATCGACACCACCGTGCCGACGGCGACCCCGGCCAGGTGCATGGAGGTGTAGAAGGCCAGCGGGTAGGCCCCGACCGACAGCGCCCCGAGCAGCACCACACCCGTGTGGGCGCGCAGACGCGCGGACTCCCGGCGGATGCGCGGTGCGGCGGCCAGCGCCTGGAGCAGGCCGCCCAGGCCCATCGCGACGGCGCCGATCGCCAGTGGCCCCACCGCCGGGGCGAAGGTGGCTGCGGTGCCGGTGGTGCCCCACAGCACCGACGCCAGGAGGACGCACACCGCGCCGACCCTCGCCGAGCGGACCACGCCCGGGGAAGGGTTGTCGACCCTTCCCGGGGAACGGTCGTCGGCCACGCCCGGGGAACCGCCGCCGAGGTCTCCGGGCCGGCTCACAGTCGGTCCAGCAGGTCGGACGCCATCGCCCTGGCCCGTTCCAGCCGGGTGCCGGCGCCTTCCAGGCCGGCCCGGGCCATCGCGCCCTCCAGCAGGAAGGACAGGTGCTCCGCCGTCGCCCGCGCCCGCTCCGGACGGCCGGGGAGCAGCTCGTCGAGGTGCCTGGCGAGCAGGTCCTCGACCTCCTCCTTGTGCCGGCGCACCACCTCCCGGCCCTCGTCCCCGGCGGGCAGCTCGGCGGCCGCGTTCAGCAGACCGCAACCGCGGAAGCCCCGCTCGTAGGCGAAGGCGGCGTGGTCGGCGTAGGCGTCGAAGACCGCGAGGACCCGGCCGCGCGCGTCGTGGGCCGCCTCGAGCCTCTGCCGGTAGAGACCGAGCCACTCCTCGTGGCGGGCGTCGAGGTAGGCCATCACCAGGTCGGCCTTGGAGGAGAAGTTGTTGTACAGGCTCATCTTCGCCACGCCCGCCTCGGCGGTGATCGTGTCGATGCCGGTCGCCGCCACGCCGTCCGCGTAGAAACGGCGGGCCGCGGCGGCCAGCAGCCGCTCCCGGGCGGCCCCGCGCCGCCTGCCGGGGCGTGCGGTCTCCACCGGTCCGGTGCTCTCGCCCATCCGGCTCTCCCTCCTGGAATTAGGTAGGTCAGTCTACCTAGCGAACGGCACTGCGGTGCAGCCGCTTCTCGGGGCGCCTCCCGCCGGGGCTCACGTGACGGACCCGCCCACGGTCGACGTGCCGGTACGCCCCGGGCCTGCCCGGCCACAGGGGGCTCACCGCGCACGCCCGGGGCGCGTGGCGCGCGTGAGCTCCTGCCGTTCGGGTGGCTCCACCCGGCCCGGGCTTCCCCGGCCCGCCCCGCGCTGCCGATGCTGCGGACAGGCCGGCGCGCGGGGCGCCCGGCGCGGAGTCGGGAGTGGGAGCGCGCGGTGGAAGGCGGAAGCACGGTGGCGACGGGGAAGGCGGGGACAACGACGGTGAAGACGGCGGCGTCGACGGCGGCGGCGGGGACGCGAGGAACGCGCGGGAGCCGGTGGGCGCGTTGGATGCGGGGGACGTGCGGGGCGGCGGTCGTTCTGGCCGCGGCGGCGGGGACGCCGGGCGCGGCGGGGGCGTCGACCGGGGCGCGGCCCGAGGTGACCCTGGTGTTCGACAAGAATCCGAAGCACCCGGACCGGTCCACCCTGATCCTCCGTCGCGGTGGCGAGCGGCAGGCCCGTTACCGGGCGGGCTCGGGCGACGGGAGCACCGACGACTGCGCCGCCGGGCGGGGGTGGCTGCCGGACGGGGAGTGGCGCATCGTCCTGAAGGACCGGCGGTTCAAGGGCGGCAAGGTCCGCGGCTACGGGATCCAGCTGGGTGACATGAGGTGCGCCGGGGGCGGGGCGGTGCGGACCGGCATGTTCGTCCACTCCGAGATGCACCGCGACGGCGGTCAGGGGGACACCGAGCCGCGCCGCTGGGACGGGGAGGCCGACTACCTCTCCGACGGATGCGTGAAGCTGCGGCCGGACGACATCAAGGACCTCTTCCGCAGGCTCGACGCGCTCGGCTGGCCGGAGCGGCTGCACGTGGTCCCGTGACGGGAACGGGCGCGCCCCGGGGGAGCGCGCCCGTGTGCCGGTGCGGCGGCAGGCGGCAGCGGTCAGCTGTGGAAGCTGATGTACCCGTTGCCGTCGCCGTCGTTCCCGGACTTGCTGTACGCGTGGACGTCCGAGAAGGAGCCGGACGGCTTGTACAGGTAGATGGTGTCGCGGTCGTTGTTCCACATGAAGTTGCAGTTGTCGCGGTAGACCACGTTCTTGGCGTCCGAGTCCGTGCCGTTGCCGCCGCGCAGGCGGACGTAGTCGCCGGGCTGCAGCGAGTGGGACGCGGTGAAGGTGAACGTGTTGCCGGTCGCGTCCTCCACGACGTAACCCCGCAGGTTGATCGTCGCGGTCTTCGAGTAGTTCTTCAGCGTCAGGTACTCCTGGCTGGTGTTGCCCGACGAGCAGCTGTTGCGGTCGGCGCCCGGGGCGTCGTACTGGGCGCCCCGGATCTTGAGCGCGGACTGGTACTCGGCGGCCTGCGCCGGAGCGGCGGTCAGAACACCCAGGGCGACGGTGGAGACGGCGGCCAACAGGGCCGCGCCGGCGGTGGACTTGCGCATGAGGATTCCCCCCTCGGTCGTGCGGGTGAAGCGAGGGGGGAAGTCTACGTCGGTGAATATTGTGTGACGAGGTTATGAATGTTTTGGTTCGGTCACGAGCGCCGGCCGTGACAGGAGTGGTACTGGCTCCCCGACCCGCACCAGCACGCCGCGGTGGGCTCCGGCGGCCAGGGCAGGGCCCGTCCCCGGGCGGCGAGGGTGGTGGCGTACTGCGGGAGCAGCGTGGCGTCCTCGGGGGAGGCGGCCTCCGAGGCGGCGAAGGCCTCGTAGGAGGGGACGGTGCCGGAGACGATGCCCAGGTTGGGGGTGCCGGAGGCGGCGAGCTCGCGCAGGCTGGCCTCTATCGCGGCCACGTGGTCGGCGTGGGACGGATACTCCGCCGACAGCCCCGGGTAGGCGGCCAGCAGTTCGTTCAGCTCCTGCTCCGGCCAGTGCAGCACCGCCACCGGGAACGGGCGGGAGATCTCGCGGCGGAAGGCGCCCAGCTCGGCCCGCAGACGGGCGATCTCGGCGGCCAGCTCGCCCGGGTCGGAGGAGCCGAGGGACCAGACCCGCTTGGGGTCGTGCAGCTCGTCCAGGCGGACGGCCGAGGAGGAGTCGTGCAGGCGGTCGGCCAGCGAGTCCCAGGCGTCGTGGTCCGCGCCGAGCATGCGGCGCACCCGGTGCCGGCCGTAGAGGAGCGGGCGGGTCGCGGACGTGGGCTCCTGGGAGTCGCCGATCAGCAGCCGGGCCCCGTCGGTGAACGTCTCCTCGGCGAGCACCAGCTCGTCGTGGGTCTCCAGGGCCTCCGCGACGACGAGCCACGCCTCCGGCGTCCGCGGCGCCGCGGCCCGCACGCCGTCGATGATCGCGCGGGCCTCCGCGACGTGGTCGTACTGCCACAGGTTGGACGCCTTCAGCGCGCGGACCAGGTGCGGGTCGTCCAGCTCGGCCGGCGCGGCGAGCAGCCGGTCGTAGAGGGCAGTGGCCGCGGGGCGGTCGCCGCCCAGCTCGCGGTGCGCGGCGGCCCGCAGCAGCAGGGCTTCGGCGTCCGCCGGGTAGAGAGCGGCGGCGCGCTCCAGGCGGGCCGCTTCTTCGGTGTGGTCGACGGCGTTCTCTGCAGGCATGTCGGGACGCATGTCCTCACGGTAGCGCCGGGGTCCGACGCGGTGGGGGGAGTGGGGTCACGGTGTCGGCAGCGTCACGGTGCGGGGGGCGCGGATCGTGCTCGCACGCCACCCGGCGGCCGCAGGGAGCCGCCGGGTGGCGTGGGTGTGGGGGTGGAGCGGTCCGGAGCAGGCGCCCGGGCGGGGAGCCGTACCCGGGTCGGGTCCGGGCGCCTGCCGATCGGTGGACGTCAGAAGTAGGTGACGTCCAGGACACCGCGCTCGAACTCGTACTGGACGTAGGCGCGGCCGTGGTGGCTGTCGCGGTAGACGACGTCGCCGCGCGAGCCGCGGACGCGGTCCGCAGTGTCGCGGATGTACCTGTCCAGGCAGCGGTTCTCGCGCAGGTCGACCTTGTAGCCGTTCGCGTGGGTGTAGCGGCTGCGGCGGTCGCCCCAGTCGTTGCCGACCTCGGTGCCGTTGACGACGACCACGTTGCAGCGGCTGTCGCGCTTGAGCTTCACCAGGCCGCGGACGGTGTCCTCCTGGATGCCCTGGTAGCTGGTGCAGCGGGAGCGGTTGACGTTGTGGCAGTCGCCCGGCGAGACGCGGCGCACGCCCGCACGGTCGAGGACGCGGTCCGCCTGCCGGTCGCTGAGGCGCTCACCGGGCCGCGAGGACACGGAGTCGGCCGCGGCCGGGGCGGCGGAGGCGACCGGGGCGAAGGCCGTCAGACCGCCGGCCAGGGCGGTGGCGAGGAGGGCGGCGACGGCCCCCCTGCGCCGGCGGGCCGGTGTGGCGGAGGAGGCGGCCTCGGTGGCCGGGGCGAGCTGCTCGGTGGCGTTACGCACGGATGCGGGTCCTTTCGGCTGCCGTCGTGTCGCGTCGTGGATCGCTGACGACGGTGGTTTCACCCGGCCGAAGACGCTCGACCGGGTGGCTTGGACGTCTCAACCCTGCCCCGGCAAATCCGGCCAGTTCTATACTTCCGGCGGGTCAGTTGATTCATGCACAAATCGGCTTCTATGCACGCGGCTGACCAGCGATCATGCATGGAGGCGTGGGGGAGGCGCATCAAATGCGTGAGGAATCCGGCGGGAGTTGTGAGGGATTCGCGGAGGGTGGGACCGCGGCGCGGCTGAAGCTGGCGGCGCTGCTGCGGAGTTGGTGGCAGGAGGATCCGGGCCGGGCCACGCAGTCGTCGCTGGCGCGGAAGCTGGGCGAGCGGGGGGTGAAGACCAGTCAGGAGATGCTGTCGCGGTACCTGCACCGCACCCGGCCCACCGTGGCCCGGCGGGACGTCATCCGGGCGCTGCACGCGGTGCTGGAGCGGGCGGACGCGGAGCTGGCGGAGGCGCTGGAACTCCACGCGGCGGCGCGGGGGGACGACGTGGGCTCCGCCCCCGCGGGTGCGGGCGGAGCCGCCGGCCCACCGGTGGACCAGGGGACCGGGGCGCGGGTGGGCGCGGGTGCGGACCGCGGCTCGGCCGGAGGTTCCGGGGCGGGAGGCGGCGCGGGGGCGGTCGGTGCCTCCGGTGGCGTGAGCGGGGGAAGAGGGGAGCGGTCGTCCTCGGCCTCGGCTTCGGCCCCGGTCCCGGTCCTGGCCCCGGTCCCGGTTTCCACCCCGGCCGCGGCCGCGATCCCTGCCCCGACCCCGGCCTCGGCTTCGGCCGCGATGCCGGCCCCGGCCCCCGTCTCCGTAGGCGCAGGGGCGAGTGCGTCCGCGGCTGCCGGGGAGGGGACCGGGGTCGGCATCGGCACCCCGGTCGTGCCGGCGGTCGGGGTGCTCGGCCGCGTTCCGCTCACCGTGCCGCGCCCCCGGACGGGGGCCGGGGTGGTGACCGGGCCGGCGTCCGCGGCCGCCCCGGTGGCCGGGGCGGCACCCGTCTCCGTGGTGACCGAGCAGGACCTGCGGTGGCGGCGGTGGTCGGCGGCGGTCACCGCCGCGGCGGCCGCGGCGGCGGGGATGGTGCTGACCGCCGCCGTGACGCTGGGGGACGCACAGGACACCCGGCTGCAGGCGCCGCCGGTGTGCCCGGTCGCCCCGACCAGCCCGGCCCCGCCTCAGCCGAGCTGAGCCCTCGACGCCCGGCCGGGCCCCCGGGCTCGGGGCCGGGCCGGACTGCAGCGGACCGGGCCGGGCCTCGGGGCCGCGCCCGGGCCCGGGCGTCGGGGCGGGTCAGTCGAGGGTGAGGCCCAGGAAGCGTTCCAGCGCCTCGACGACCAGGGCGTGGTCCTGCGCCTGCGGGAGCCCGGAGACGGTGACCGCGCCGATCACGCCGACCCCGTCGACCCGCAGCGGGAACGAACCGCCGTGCGCCGCGTAGACGTCCGGGTCGAGGCGGGAGGACTCGTCGAAGTTCTGGCCCTTGGCCCGGAACCGGGTGCCGACCAGGAAGGAGGCGTGCCCGTACCGCATCACCACACGCCGCTTGCGGTCGATCCACGCGTCGTTCTCCGGCGCGGACCCCTCCAGCGCCGCGTGGAAGAGCTGCTGGCCGGCGCGGTGGATGTCGATCGCGACCGGGGCCTGCCGCTCACGGGCCAGCGCCACCAGCAGGGAGCCCAGCTCCCAGGCGTCCTCGTTGCTGAAGCGGGGGAGGACCAGGCGGCGTTCCTGCGCCTCGAGCTCCTCGACGGTGGGGGAGAGTTCCGGAGTCATCCTGGTCATGCCGGCTTCACCGTCCCGCCGTCACGGGCGGACCGCGCCGCCGCCTCCAGCACCGCCAGCGCGTCCGCCGCCTCCAGCGCCGTCACCGGGTTGCGCCCGCCGCCGCTCACCGCGGCGGCCACCGCGCGGTAGTACGAGGGGTAGTCGCCGGGCAGCGTGGGCACCGGCTCGCCGCCGCCCGTCAGCGGGGACTCGCCCGCGCCGATCGCACCCCACATCTCCTGGGGCTCGTGGCCCCACCGCTCGCCCTCCGCGGCCGGGCGCAGGCCCTCGCGCAGGGCGTTCTCCTGCGGGTCCAGGCCGTACTTCACGTAACCCGCCTTCGAGCCGAGCACCCGGAAGCGCGGGCCGAGCTGCGCGGTCGTCGCCGAGGCGTACAGGTGGGAGCGGACGCCACCGGTGTGGGTGACGGCGATGAAGACGTCGTCGTCGACCTGTGCGCCCTGGCGGCGGGTGTCGACCTCCGCGTAGACGTACTCGGCCGGGCCGAACAGGTGCAGCGCCTGGTCCACGACGTGGCTGCCGAGGTCGTACAGGAGTCCGCCGAGCTCCGCCGGGTCGGCCGACTCGCGCCAGCCGCCCTTCGGCTGGGGACGCCAGCGCTCGAAGCGGGACTCGAACCGCTGGACCTCGCCCAGCGCGCCGTCGTCGAGCAGCTTGCGCAGGGTGAGGAAGTCGCCGTCCCAGCGGCGGTTCTGGAACACGGACAGCAGCAGACCCCGCTCCTCGGCCAGCGCGGCCAGTTCGCGGGCCTCGGCGGCGGTGCCGGCGACCGGCTTGTCCACGACCACGTGAAGACCCTGGCGCAGTGCCTCGGTGGCCAGCGGGACGTGCGTCCGGTTGGGGGAGGCGACGACCACCAGGTCCAGCTCGCCGGCGCGGGGCCACAGCTCGTCCGCCGAGGCGGCGATGTGCACGTCGGGGTACTCGGCGCGGGCCTGTGCGGCCCGCTCGGGGTTGGAGGTGACCACGGTGTCGAGGGTCAGGCCCTCGGCGGCGGCGATCATCGGCGCGTGGAACACGGACCCGGCCAGGCCGTAGCCGACCAGGGCGACCCGCAGTGGTGCAGTAGTCATACGAACACTCTGGCACGGAGGGTTCCCGTGCTGGTCCGGGCGGGGGGTCCCGTACGGCCGTTCGGGTGGTGCGGCAGCGTGTCGGGGATCGTGGGCGCGGGGCGGGGAAGTTCACCCGGCATGCGACGGTGGGCGGCTGCCGTGGCTCTGGCCGCGGCCGCGGTGGGCTCGGCGGCGTCGGCGGGGGAGGCCCCGGCGGCGGCCGGGGGCCTCACGGCGCCCGCCGCGGGGCAGCGGTGCGAGGGGGTGGGGAAGGGGAAGCGGGACTTCCCCGTGGTGGCCCGGCTGCGGGGGCCGCGGGTGTACCGGGCCGGTGACGTGCCGCAGGCGTGGACGCTGGAGCTGACGAACCGGTCGGCGCGGGCGTGCGCGGGGCTGCATCCGGTGGTGGTGCTCACCGACGAGCGGCGCGCGCTGCTGCCCGCGCAGGCGGCGCTGTTCTTCTTCGACGGCGAGCGGCCCCGGGCGGTCGACTTCGAGGGCACGGAACGCGACGAGCTGGTGGGCGTGTTCGGCGAGGACGGGAAGCGGCGCAAGGGCGGCTTCGAGGGGTTCACGGTGAACGCCCGTCAGACCCTGCGGGTGCGCGTGCTGCTGGCGGTCGCCCCCGACGCCCGTGCCAACGAGGTGGCCGCGGAGGCGGTCGTGGTGCGGCGCACCGGGCGGGGCGGGACGGACGGGGAGTGGGTGGGGCGCTCCGAGGACCCCTACCGGTTCCGCATCGGCGCGGCGGCCGCACCCCACGTGCGCGGCGCCTCCGGCCCCTCGGCCGAACGCGACCCCGCCTTCCCCTGGGCGCCCCTCGCCGCCGGCACGCTCGGAATCTCCCTCACCGCCGCCGCGGCCTGGACCCTCCGCCGCCACCGCTCCTGACACCGCCCCGGGCCCCTCCGCACCGGCCGCCCCGACGGGGTCTCGGGGCCGCGGACGCACCAGGGCCGAACGGGCGTGTCCGCAGGTCGGACAGGTGCGGGCCGGGGGGAATACGGGACGCCGGGACCTGGCTGGGGGTGGCAGGGGGCGCATAGGCTGGGGCCCCTGTGGCAGGAGAGGTTCAGGAGGCTGTGGATGTCCGAGCGCAAGCCCATCGAGTCGTGGCTCACGGACATGGACGGTGTGCTCATCCATGAGGGCGTCCCGATCCCCGGTGCCGAGGAGTTCATCAAGCGGCTGAAGGACAAGGACCGCCCGTTCCTGGTCCTCACCAACAACTCCATCTACACGCCCCGCGACCTGCAGGCCCGCCTGCGCAGGATGGGCCTGGACGTGCCGGTGGAGAACATCTGGACCTCCGCGCTGGCCACCGCCCAGTTCCTCGACGACCAGCGCCCCGGCGGCACCGCCTACGCGATCGGCGAGGCCGGCCTGACCACCGCCCTGCACGACATCGGCTACGTGCTCACCGACCACGACCCCGACTACGTCGTCCTCGGCGAGACCCGCACCTACTCCTTCGAGGCGATGACCAAGGCCGTCCGGCTGATCAACGCCGGCGCGCGGTTCATCGCCACCAACCCCGACGAGACCGGCCCCTCCACCGAGGGCCCGCTGCCCGCCACCGGCTCGGTGGCCGCGCTGATCACCCGGGCCACCGGCAAGCAGCCGTACTTCGCCGGCAAGCCCAACCCGCTGATGATGCGCACCGGCCTCAACCGCCTCGGCGCGCACTCGGAGAGCTCCGCGATGATCGGCGACCGGATGGACACCGACGTGCTGGCCGGCATGGAGGCCGGGCTGCGCACCTTCCTGGTGCTCACCGGTTCGACCGGCAAGGACCAGGTGGAGAACTACCCGTTCCGCCCCTCGGAGGTCGTCACCTCGATCGCGGACATCGTCGACCTCGTCTGAGGCCGCCGCCCCGCGCGCTGCTCCGAACGGGCGGCGCGCACCCGTTCGTTCGTGGCATACCCGGCCCGCCCCCGATGCGGGAGGCGTGGTCCGGGGGAGCCTCCTGGTAACGGGAGGTTCGTGATGGGTGCACTACGTACGACGCTCAGCTGTGCGGGCGCCGCGGCGGCCGTCGCGCTCACCCCGGTGACCGGAGCCTTCCTCGCGGAGGACGGTGACGTGGCCGTGGCCCCGGTCGCGCCGCGTCCCGGCACCGACGTACGGGTGACCGTGAGCGGCTGCGGCGGCCGCACCGGCACCGCCGCGTCCGACGCCTTCGTGGCCGAGGTCAGGCTGACCGGCACCGGGACCGACGGCGCGCTCACCGGCGAGACCCGCGTCCGCACCGGTGTCAGGCCGGGCGCCTACCGGGTGCGGGTGCGCTGCGACGGCGTGCCCGAACGCTTGACCGAGGTGCGGGTGGCCGACGCCCGCGGCGACGCCGTCGTCCCGGGCCGCCCCGCCTCGCCGACCGCCCCGGTCCCGGCCGGCGGCGGAGGGCTCGCCCGCGCGGAGGCCGAGGCGAGGGCCCGCGCGGAGGCCGAGGCGGAGGCCGCCGCCCCGGGTGCCGCGCAGACGGTCACCGGAGTGGTGCTGGCCGGGGTGGCCGCCGCCGTGGTGGTGTTCCTGCCGCGGACCGCAAGGACCGCCCGGACCGCCCGGAGGCGACGTGCGGAGCGACGATGACGGCCCGCGGATCACGCCTGCTGCCCGCCCTGGCCTGGCTGACGCTGTTCGCGGCGACGCTCGCCTGGGCCGCCGAACTCACGGACGTCGACCCGCCCCCCGGGGAGCGCCGGCACGCCCCGGCGCACGCCGCCCCGCCCGCCGCTCCCGGCCCGGGCGTACGACTGCCGCCCGCCCGCCGGCCGCTGCCCGCGGCCGAGCCCCGGCGGATCGACGTGCCGTCCCTCGGGCTGAGCGCTCCCGTGGTGCCCCGGCCGCTCGACCCCTCGGGGGCGCCCGGAACTCCCCCCATGGAGATGGCGGGCGCGGTCGGCTGGTGGCAGCGGGGCCCCGCCCCCGGAGCCGCGGGCCCGGCCCTGCTGGCCGGCCACCGGGACACCGGCAGCCGGGCCGCCGTCTTCCACCGGCTCGGCGACCTGCGGCCCGGCGACGCCATCGACGTCTACCGCAGCGACGGGCGGGCGGCCCGCTTCACCGTGGAGGAGGTGCGGACCCTGCGCCGTGCCGCCTTCGACGCCCGCCTCGCCTACGGACCACGCCGGTCCGGCCGCGCGGAACTGCGGCTGATCACCTGCGCCGGGGCCTGGGACGAGGCGGCGCGGGCCTACACGGCCAATGTGGTGGTCTCCGCCTATCTCACCGGATCGGGTGGACGATGATCCGGAACTTCCGTGTTGTCACCTCACGTTGCATTCGCGTGGGTGACAACTGAAATGTCAGGACTGAGAATGAGGACGACAGTGCGCCCAGGGGGGACAGCGAGGGGGGAACGGATGGACGCCATCAGGCGGGCCGGGGTCGGCAGACGGCTCTGTGCGGCGGCGCTCGGCACGGCGCTGCTGCTCACCGCCGTGGGCTGCTCCGACGACAAGGAGGAGCGCCAGCAGAAGCACAGGGAGCGTGGCGCGCCGCCCGCGAACGGGGCGCCCTTCTGGGTCAACCCGGACGGCAACGCGGCACGGCAGGTCCAGGCCTACGAACAGCAGGGCCGGAAGGCCGAGGCCGAGGCGATCCGGCGGATAGCGGAACAGCCGGTGGGGGAGTGGATCGGCACCGAGAACCCGGAGGGCGAGGCCCGCGGGCTCACCGAGGCCGCCGTCGCGGACGGCCGCAGGGCGCTGCTGGTGCTCTACAACATCCCGCACCGCGACTGCGGCAACTACAGCGGCGGCGGCGCCGCGGACGGCGACGCCTACCGGGCCTGGCTGGAGGGCGTGATCCGCGGCATCGGCGACCGCCCGGCGACGGTGGTCCTCGAACCCGACGCCGTGCTGCACCTCGTCGACGGGTGCACGCCCGCCGAGTTCCACGAGGAGCGGTACGCGCTGCTCGGGGAGGCGGTGGGCCGGCTCAAGCAGCTGGAGAACACCCGGGTGTACGTGGACGCCGGGAACGCGGGCTGGGGCCGGCCGGAGCAGATCTGGGAGCCGCTGCGGCGGGCCGGGGTGGAGAACGCCGACGGCTTCGCGGTCAACGTCTCCAACTTCTACTCCACCGAGGACTCCATCGCCTACGGCAGGACGCTCTCCGAGAAGGTCGGCGGCAAGCACTTCGTCATCGACACCAGCCGCAACGGCAACGGGCCCTACCAGGAGGGCGACCCGGGTGAGCGGTGGTGCAACCCGCCGGGCCGCGCGCTGGGCGAGAGGCCGACGACCCGGACGGCGGACCCGCTGGTCGACGCCTACGTGTGGGCCAAGCGGCCCGGGGAGTCCGACGGCACCTGCAAGGGCGGCCCCAAGGCCGGCGAATGGTGGCCGGAGTACGCCCTGGAGCTGGCGCGGGCCTCCCGGTGACGGCGACGGTGGCGGTGACGCCGGCGTCGGGCTGACGTTCGCGGGGGGCGGTCCGGTGACCCGGACCGCCCCCCGCCCGGGCGGAGTCAGGAGACCTTCACCCACCGTGCCGTCGCGGGAACCCCGTCCCGGTCGGTGAAGAAGAGCATGTACCAGCCCGGCTGGACCAGGTTCCGGCTGCCCGGAACGGTCACCGTGACCTCACCGGGCTCGCCGGCCCCGCCCGACGGCTTCTTCAGGCCGAGGGCGATCGAGCGCTGGTCCACGTCCGTGACGTGGGTGGAGGCGCTGGGCCGGATCAGCCGCGCGGTCGCGAGACGGCCGGCGTCCGGCGAGCGGAAGGTGGCCTCGCCGCCCCGGCGGAGGGCCCCGGGGCCGTCCTCCACCACCGGCCGCCCGCCCCGGAACAGGTACGGCGGGGTGTAGATCTCGATGCGCTGCTCGAACACACCCGGCCTGGAGTTGGCCGGGTCGGCGAAGAGCGGGTCGGAGCCGAAGAACATCACCCGCCCGTCGGGCAGCAGCAGCGAGCCGGAATGGTAGTTGCGGCCCACCAGGGGGTCGGCGACCCGGCGGAAGGAGTTCTGCTCCGGGTCGTACAGGCGCGCCTCGAGGATGTCGGAACCGGACCGCCCCCGGTAGTCCTGCGAGCCACCGGACACCAGCACGGTGTCGTCCGGCAGGATCGACGACTGCGGGTACCGGGTGCCGCGCCCGAGCGACGGGCCGTCCGTGAAGCGCGGCTTCTCCGCCCTCAGGTCGACCAGCCGCGTCCGCCGACTCGACCGGCGCGACTCGCCGATGCCGCCTCCGCCGATCACCAGGTACTTCTCCTCCTGGGCGGGCGGCAGCAGCACGGTGCCGGAGGTCTCCAGCCGGTCCGGGTCGCTCATCCCGGGGATCCGGGTGAACCGGCCGGTCTCCACGTCCCAGATCCCCGGGTCGCGGCCCACGTCGGCGGGACCGTAACCGGCGTTGGAGCCCGAGTAGAACAGCTTGCCGTTCCGCATGAGGAACAGGGCCGGGTAGGTCGGGAACTGACGCTCCTTCGCCGTGTACGACCACTTCCTGGTCCGCGGGTCGTACACCTCGTTCCTGCCCGGCACCAGCTGGCCGACCTCGTCCAGGCCGGAGACGGACAGCACCTTGCCGTCGGAGAGCGTGGTGAGCGTGGGGTACCAGCGCGCCTCGTTCATCGGGTCGACCTTCACGTACCGCTCGGCCACCGGGTCGAACTCGTAGGCGTCGCGGATCCCCTGGAAGTCCCGCTTGTCCAGCGCCAGCTTCTGCGCGATGCCGTAGGTGTTGCGGGCGTCCGCGCCCTCGAGGCCCTCGATGCGGTAGTTGTCCTCGGCGCCGGTCTGGTAGCGGGTGCCGCTCCGGGCCGCCTCGACGTACACGCGGCCGAGGCCGGCGTCGTTGCCGAGGAACCTGCCGGTCGCCGGGTCGAACCTCTTGGTGGCGCGGGAGACCAGCACCGGGTCCTGGGCGACGAAGGTCCTGCCGTTCTTCTTCCCGGTGAAGCGGGTCCCCGCCTTGACGGTGATCGGCTTGTCGGGGTTCTCGTTGTGGACGACCATCAGGCCGCCCGCCTTGGTGACGTCGCCCTTCAGCCGCTCGTAGCGCTGGGTGCCGCCCGCGACGAGCAGGTTGCCGTCGGCGAGCTGGGTGTGGCCGGTGCAGAACAGGTCGCTGGGGGTGGGGACCTTCGCGATCGTCCCCTTCACCGGGTCCCAGACACGGGTGTCGAAGCGCCTGGTGTCGAAGTTCCTCCGGTCGTTCCCGGAACCGGCGACCAGCAGCACCTTGCCGGTGCGGAGCAGGGCGGCGTGGATGGTGTTCTGACGGTACCCGTCCGGGAACTCGACGATCTCCCAGCGGCCGTTGGCCGCCTTGTATTCGGGGCGGTCGATGGCGTAGGCGTGGTACTTCTCTGTGCCGAAGCGGTACAGCCAGGGGCCGTTGGCGCCGGCCAGTGCCAGCACCACGGCGATCACCAGGGCGATGCGGCGGGCCTTGCGCCGCGAGGGGCTCGTCCGACGAGGCGTCATCCCCGCGAGCCCCCTTCGCCGGCGCGCGCCTCACGGGTGTCCGCGGGTGCGGCCCCCGCGGGCTTCGCGTTCGCGGGTACGGCGTCCTTGGACTCGGCGTCCGCGGGTGCGGCGTCCCTCCGCTCTGCATCCGTGGGCTCCGCGTTCGCGGGCTCGACGTCGGCGGGCTCGGCGTTCCTCGGCTCCCCGTCCGCGGGCTCCGCGTCGGCGGGTACGGCGTCCCTCCGCTCTGCATCCGTGGGCTCCGCGTTCGCGGGCTCGACGTCGGCGGGCTCGGCGTTCCTCCGTTCCGCGTCCGCGGGCTCCGCGTCCGGGGGCTCAACGTCGGCGCGTACGGCGTCCCTCGGCTCCGCGTCGGCGGGTACGGCGTCCCTGGGTTCGGTGGTCACGGGCTCGGCACCTACCGGCTTCGCGTCCGCGGGCTCGGGGGCCGCGTGCTCGGCGGGTGGGGACTCGGGCCAGCGCTGGGTGGTGGCGGTGTCCGAGGGCCCGGTGCCGGTGGTCGCGGCGTCGGCGGGCTCGGGCCAGAGCTGCTCGGGTCCGGTGGCCGCGGGCGCGGCGTCCTCGGGCTCGGCCGGCGCGGGCCCGGTGGCGCCCGGGAGCGGGGCGGCGGAGACCGCCGCGGGACGGGTGTCGTCGAGTGGGGGCAGGGTCAGGGTGGCGGGGGAGTCGGAAGCCCAGCTCGGGCGGCGCCCGGTCCGCGACGGCACGTGCTCCTGGGCGGAACCGGCGCCGGCCACGGACGGCGCCGCGGCCACCTGGGAGGGCGTCGACGGCCCCACCCCCACGGAGGCCGGGACCTGCGTCGGCATCGGACGGGCGTGCGCACCCGCCGCCACCGGCGGACGGACACCGGACCACACGGGCGTGCCGTGCGGCGGCGTGATCCGGGACGCGCCTCCCCCGGGGACCGCAGCCCGCGCCGGGACCTGCCCCACGGCCGCCCGCCCCCGACGCTCCGCCCGCAGCGTGAGGCGCCACACGATGATCGGCGTCGCGGTGATCAGCAGGGCCAGGGAGGCCCAGACCACCATCGCCGGATGCGCGTGCCCCTGCCAGAACCCGGCCCCGATCGCACCGCCGAAGACCGCGATGAAGAAGAGGTGGATCCGGAAGGTCCCGAGGAGTGTGTCGGGGCTCGCCGAGTCGCCCTTGGGGGTCACCACGAACCGGCTCCTGCGCCGCAGCACCGCGTCCAGCAGCGACCGTGCGTAGACCGGCGCCGACAGCGCGGACATCACCATGCCCGCGACCCCGCCCGACCCCTCCGGCTCGTGCGGCGAGACGTTGTGCCGCCGGTTCCACACGTACAGCCCGATCTGCAGCGCCGACGCGTTGCCGTACAGCATCAGCCAGACCACCGGGTCGATGTCGACGCCCGAGGCGCCCAGGCCCATGAAGAGCGCGCAGCTCAGCGCCGCGAGGATCCAGTTCAGCGCGGAGATCGGATAGAAGATGATCATCATCGTGTAGTTGAGGAGCTTGCCCGGCGGCAGGGACCAGAAGCCCTTCGCGTACTGCTTGAGGATCGTCTCGTAGGTGCCCCGGGACCACCGCAGCTGCTGGGTGAAGAAGTCGGTCCAGGAGTTCGGCCCCTCGCCGACCGCCAGCACGTCCGGCGTGTACACCGATCTCCACCTGCGGCCGGTGGCCGGATTGCGGTGGCGGTGGATCTCGAAGCCGGTCGCCATGTCCTCGGTGATCGAGTCGTACAGTCCGCCGATCTGCCGCAGCGCGGAGATCCGCACCGCGTTGGACGTGCCGACGAACATCGGCGCGCCGTACCGGTTGCCGGCCCGCTGGATCAGGGCGTGGAAGAGGAACTGCTGCGACTCGGCGGCCTTGGTCACGAAGGTGTCGTAGTTGCCGTACACCTGCGGGCCGATGACGAAGCCGACGTCCGGGTCGCGGAAGAAGCCCAGCATCCGCTCCAGGTAGTTCGGCAGCGGCACGTGGTCGGTGTCGACGGAGGCGAAGAAGTCGTAACCGTCGCCGTGCGCGTCCAGCCACGCGTTGTAGTTGCCGTGCTTGGTCCTCGCGCGGTGCGGGCCCTTCGCCTGGTTCCACCTCTCGACGCCCTTGCGGGAGAAGTGACGCACGCCGAGCCGGGCGCACACCGCCTTGACCTCCGGGTCGTCGCCCTCGTCGAGCAGCCAGACGTGCATCACGCCCCGGTGGCGGATGCGCACGGCCGCCTCCAGGGTCTTCGTCACCATCGCCAGCGGCTCCTTGCCCGGCACGAACGAGGTGAGGAACGCGACGCGCGTCCCCGTCTGCGGCACCACCGGCACGGGATCCCGGGCGACGAGGGTGGCGTGCGCGTTGGAGAGCACGTTGGCGCAGCGGAAGAGCTCGATCAGCCCGATCGACACCAGCATCACGACGTCCAGCGCCGGCAGGAGGTCGAACGTCGGGTAGTCGCGCCGCGTCCAGTGCGCGGGCTGGAGCAGCCAGACGAGCAGCCCCACCGACAGGAGCGGGGCCGCGACCAGCATCAACGACACCCGGATGCGGTGCGGCTCCTGCGAGAGCAGCGAGCGGTAGCGGACCGTGTACGGCCGGGACGGGTCGGGGCGGGTGAGCGGCCCCGCGAGCCGGCTGTAGTGCTCGTAGTCGTAGGCCGGCAGGTTCCGCCGCAGCCGGCGGAAGACGCCGGTGGTGGTGGTCGTGCCGGCCGGCGGAGTGTGGCCGGCGGCCGCCGGCCCGTGGTGCGGCGGTGCCGCCGTTCTGTTCAGCGGCGTGGTCGTGGACGCGCCGAAGTCCTGCGCGGCGCCTGTCGGCGTCGACGTCATGAAGTCATCCCCCCGCACGCGCACGGCGGTGCCGCGACGCGTGTCCGTTGCGTTGTCGTACGTCCCCCTGGCCGGCTGCTGTGACGCCCCCCGGCGTCTTCGTCCGGTACGGGGCCCCACCCCCGTCCGCGCGGCGGCAACCGGACGCCGCGCTCCCCCGAACCGCCGCGTGCCCGCGGCGACTTGTGTCCAAGAGTTCTACGGCTTTCCGCATGATCGCAAGACGCGAAACGCGGTCTTAACCGGTCATACGAGCCTAATGGGGCGGTCAGGGGTGAGGGTGGGGCAAGTGGGGTGTGCGCGCGCCCCCTCGTGCCGCCGTGCTCCCCGGACGCTCCGGGCGTCCCCGGACATTTCGCACGGGTGCGGGCACAGCAAAAGGCCCCCGCTTGCGCGAGGGCCTCGTCGTGCGCCGCCAGGGACTCGAACCCCGGACCCGCTGATTAAGAGTCAGCTGCTCTAACCAACTGAGCTAGCGGCGCCTGCTGACAGAGAAAACTCTACCCCACCTGGCGGGGTGCTCCCGACCACCCCACCTGCCTCTTTCGTCCCGTGGAGTGGGCGCGTACATCATTCGGACCGTCAACATGCGGTCCACGCCCGGGGTTGCGAGACTGGCGAACGTACACAAGGGCGGACATTTCCTACGAAATGTGAGGCAGATCGCATGACTGAGCCGGCCTTCGAGGAGTTCGACCCCGCCGGAGAATGCGACTGCGCCGGCTGCGTCCACTGGCGGCGGGCGATGCCGGGCGCCGCGGGGGGAGCGTCGGGCGCCGCGCGACACCCGGCGGGGGCGGCGCGGGTCGTCACGGTCACCGCGGCGGCGGCCACGGCCATGACCGCGGCCCCGGTGACCGCCGAGGCCGTCGCCCCGGCTGTCGACCAGGGGGCGCCCGTGGCGGCTGCCATGGAGGGCCCGGGCGGTTCCGCTGCCCAGGAGGCGGGAGCCACCGAGGCGGTGGCGGAGGCCGCGACCGGGTACGGGGTCGCGCCGGGGATGACCGCGGCGGTGGGCGCGGAGCAGTCCGCGGACGGGCCGGGGCAGCGGGACGGCGGGTCGGAGGCCGTCGCGAAGACCGGCGACGCGGAACGACCGGCTTCGGAGGGCGAAGCCACCGAGGCCGCGCAGGGCGGCGGTGCGTCAGCGGTGGTCGCGGCGGCGGAGACGGTGCCGCACGCCCCGGCCGTTCCGGAGGAGGCCCCGCAGGCTGACGGCGACAGCGACGGCGGTGCGACCGCGGTGGTCGCGGATGCGGGGGGCACGTCGCGCGCCCCGGGTGCTCAGGGCGAAGACCCCCAGGTGGGGGACCTGGCGGGCGGTGGCGCAGCAACGGCGGTCGCGGAGGCGGAGGCGACGCCGCACGCCCCGGGTGCCGAAGGCGGAGTCCCGCGGGTGGGGGATGCGGCGGGCGGCGGCGGACCGGTGGTGGCCGGGGGCGGTGAGGTCACTCCTCGTGGTCAGGTTCCGCGCGACGAGGCCGCCGGCGCGACCGGGGCGACCGGGGCCACGCCGGCCTCCGAAGTGCGGGAGGAGGAGGTCGCGCAGGCCGTGGCACGGGAGGGCGGCGGCGTCCGGCCCCCGAGCGGGCAGGGAGCGGTGGCGCGGACCGGGAGCGCGGGCGTACGGGCGGTGGCGGCTCCGCGGAGCGGGGGAGTACGGGTCGCGCCCGCGCGGGAGGAGGGGGCACCCTCGGCGGGCGCGCGGGACCGGGCGGTCCTGCGGCCGGCCTCGCGCGGGGAGATCATCGAACGGGCCCGGCGGTGGACCGAGGCCGGCGTCCCGTACGACATGGAACGCACCTGGGCCGACGGCTACCGCCAGGACTGCTCCGGCTTCGTGTCGATGGCCTGGGACCTCCCCGGCAACGCCTGGACCGGCAACCTCGAGGACTACGCCGTGCGGATCTCCCAGGAGGAGCTCAGCCCCGGCGACATCCTGCTGCACCACGACTCCGCCGACCCGGAGACCGGCTCCCACGTCGTCATCTTCGGCGGCTGGACCGACTACACCCACACCCGTTACGTCGCCTACGAGCAGACCCGTCCGCACGCCGTGCGCCGGGTGCTCGACTACCCGTACCCGGTCGACGGCGACCGTTACGTCCCGTACCGCTACCGGGCGCTCGCCCCCGGCGAGGGCTCCGGCGGCGACTCGGGCGAGGAGGCCGCCTTCCCGGGCCGCGCCTCCTTCGGCCCCGGTGCCACCAACGCGCACGTCACCCGCCTGGGCCGGATGCTCGTCGAACGCGGCGGTGCCCGGTTCTACGCCGACGGTCCCGGCGCCCGCTGGGGCGACGCCGACCGCAGGGCGGTCCAGGCGTTCCAGCGCGCCCAGGGCTGGGTGGGCAAGGCGGCCGACGGGCTCCCGGGGCCCCAGACCTGGCGGCTGCTGGTCACCGGGCGCGGCCGTGACATCCCACCGGCGGGGACGCCCTCCTCGCACGGCGTCACCGGCTATCCCGGCCGGGCCGCGTTCCGTCCGGGGGCGAGGAACGCCTACGTCACGCAGCTGGGGCAGCAGCTGGTGAAGAAGGGGTACGGCCGCCACTACACCGACGGCCCGGGCCCCGAGTGGACGGACGCCGACCGCAGGGCGGTCCAGGCGTTCCAGCGCGCCCAGGGCTGGCGCGGCGGCGCGGCCGACGGCTACCCCGGCCCGGAAACCTGGCGCCGGCTCTTCTCCTGACCCACCGAAACGACGAAGCGACACGCACCGGCGCGACGGCACGGACACGACGCACACGGGCCTGACGGCACGGGCACGACGCGCACGGGCCTGACGGCACGGACACGACGCACACGGGCCTGACGGCACGGACACGACGCACACGGGCCTGACGGCACGGACACGACGCACACGGGCCTGACGGCACGGACACGACGCACACGGGCCTGACGGCACGGGCACGACGCGCACGGGCCTGACGGCACGGGCACGACACGCACCGGCCTGACGGCACGGGCACGACACGCACGGGCACGACACGCACCGGCACGGCAACACCGGCACGACGGCACCAGCACGACAGCACCGGAACGAGGGCGACTGGCATGACAGCGACGACCGACGAGATCCCGGCCGCGGGACCCGACCCCGAGCCCGCCGCCGGGCCCGCCACCCCCGGCGGGCCCCCGCCCCTCCCCGCGGCGGCGCCCCCCGCACCCTCCCCACCCGCGATCCCCGCAGCCGCACAGGCCACGGCACCGGTGGCACCGGCACAGGCACCGGTCACGACACCCGCCCCCGCACCCGCGACCACCACCACCGTCGTGGCCGCCGCACTGCCCGCCGCCCACCCCGCGCCGGTGGCCGCCCGCCCGCAGGGACGGTTGATCCAGAACGAGGCCACCACCGAGATCCCCGTCCACCTCCTCTTCCGCGACGACACCACGACCGGGGCGCAGCCCGCCGTGGTCGCCCGCGTGGAGACCACCGGAACCGCCGCGGCCCTCGGGGCGGCCGGTACCGGGGCGGCCAGCGCCGGAGCGGCGGCCGCGGCGGGCGCCGCCGGAGCCATCGGCCCGCAGCGCCCGCCGCGCCCGGCCCGGCGGCGTCCCGCCCCGCTCCCCGCGGTGGCCGCCGACGTCGACCCGGCGCTGGAGGAGCGGCCCGGCCGCGCCGTGCCCGGCGCGCTCGGGGTGCTGGCCGGAACGGCAGGGCTGGCCGGCGGGGTGCTGACCACCTGGTGGGCCGGCGTGGTGCCGCCGGCCGCGCTGGAGGTCGCCGGCCTGCCCGTCGCGGACGCCGGGACGGCCGGGTTCGGTCTCGGCCGGTGGGCCGCCTGGACCGGGTCCGCCGCCCTCGGCCTGTTCGGCTTCGGCGGCCTGGCGCGCGGCAACACCGGCTGCGCCTGGGTGCTGGGCATGTTCGGCCGCTACCGCGGCACCGTCCGCCGCACCGGCCTGCTCTGGGTCAACCCGCTGCTGCTGCGCCGCAGGGTCGACGTCCGGCTGCGGCACTGGCGCAGCGAGCCGTTGTGCGCGAGCGACCCCAACGGGGTGGCGCTGCGGGTGCGGACGCTGGTGGTGTGGCGGGTCAAGGACACCGCCCGGGCGGTGCACGCGGTTGCGGATCATGAGGAGTACCTGCGCCGCTGCGTGGAGGCGGCACTGGCCCGGATCCCGGTGGACCCGCCGATGGAGCCGGCCGACGAACGCCCCGGCGAGGACGGGGACGAGCCGGGCCTGGAGGAGGCGCTGACCGGTCAGGTCGCCGCCGACGCCAAGGCGGTCGGACTCGAGGTGTTCGCGGTGCGGCCGATCCGCGTCGAGTACGCCCCCGAGGTGGCCGCGGTCATGCAGCGGCGGCGGATCGCCGCCCTCGACGCCCGGCAGCGGGCCGGGGTGCTCAGCGCGGTGGTGGACTCCGTCGAGGACACCGTCAACCGGCTCACCCTGCGCGGGCTGGTGGAGCTCGACGACTACGAGCGCAAGGTCCTGGTGAAGGACCTGACCGTCGCCTTCTGCGCGGGACGGGGTGAGGCCGCGCCCTGACCGCCGGCCCGGCCCGCCGCCCGGCTCCGGGAGTTGGAGGATCCGCACATTCCGAAAGAGCGGCCGAGATTGGTATGGACATGTCTAGATCACGCTTCTACTTTGAGACTTGGTCTAGACCTTCACCGCACCATCAGCTCGATTCAGTTCGATGTTCGATTCAGCTCGGTTCAGCTCGTACGGCTCAGGACCCCCCACCCCCAGGGAGCGTCGTCATGCGCAAAACCACGAAGTTGTACGCGGCCTCGGTCGGTCTGGCCACCGTGGGAGCCCTGGTGCTCTCCACCGGTGGCGCCAGCGGCCACGGCTACACGGACCTGCCCGTCAGCCGGCAGAAGCTCTGTCAGAACGGCACCGTGACGAACTGCGGCTCCATCCAGTGGGAGCCGCAGAGCGTCGAGGGCCCCAAGGGCTTCCCGGCCGCCGGACCCGCCGACGGAGACATCTGCTCGGCGGGCCACTCCACCTTCAACCAGCTCGACCAGCCCAAGACGCCTTCGGGCGCCGCCTGGCCGGCCACCAAGGTCACGTCGGGGCAGAGCTACACCTTCCGGTGGCAGTTCACCGCCCGGCACGCGACGACCGACTTCCGCTACTACATCACCAAGCCCGGCTGGAACCAGAGCCACCCGCTGGCCCGGTCGGACCTCAACCTGACGCCGTTCCTCACGGTGCCGTACAACAACCAGCAGCCGCCGCAGACGCTCTCGCACAGCGGCACGCTGCCGGGCGGGCTCAGCGGCCGGCACGTGATCGTCGCGGTATGGACGGTCGCCGACACCGCGAACGCCTTCTACGCCTGCTCGGACGTCACCTTCTGACCGAGGTGACCGGATGACCAGGTGACCCGCCCCGGGTCCCCGTGAACACCGAAGGGCCCCTCGCCGAGGCGAGGGGCCCTTCTTCTGTGCGCCGCCAGGGACTCGAACCCCGGACCCGCTGATTAAGAGTCAGCTGCTCTAACCAACTGAGCTAGCGGCGCGTGACTCCCGCCGTCCGCTTCCGCGGCCGGCGACGAAGAAAATACTACCTGGTCCTCCGGGGTGCTCCTGACCAATTTCCGCCGGTCGTGATCCGATCACGCTCGATCACACGCCGATCACACGCCGCTCGTACCCGATCACGCACCGATGGACAGCGACAGCATCACCGGCGTCGCCTCCCGGTGGAGCTTGTCGGCGGCGCTGCGCAGCCGGTGCGCCTGGCTCACCGGCATGGACAGCGCGAGGCTGGTCACCCGGGCGCCCGAGGAGATCGGGACCGCCGCGCAGACCGTGCCCACCGCGTACTCCTGGATGTCCAGCATCGGCGCGGTGGGCGGCTGCGCCTCCAGGTGGGACAGCAGCAGCCGCTCGCTGGTGATGGTGCGCGAGGTCAGGCGGGCCATCCGGTGCCGGGAGAGGTGGTCGCGGCGGCCGTCCCGGTCGAGCTGCCCCAGCAGGCTCTTGCCCACGGCACTCGCGTGGGCCGCCCAGCGGAAGTCCACCCACTCGTTGACCGCCGGGGTCTCGGGGCCGGCGGCGTACTGGGTGAGCTGCACCTCGCCGTCGACGTAACGGCTGAGGTAGACCGCCGCCCCGACGTCCTCGCGCAGCCGGTTCAGGGTGCGCTGCAGCTTCGCGCGCAGTGCCCGGTCCCGCCCGTCCACCGAGGTGAGGCGTGCGAAGGTGTCGCCGACGGCGTAGGCGCCGTCGGGCATGCGCAGGACGAAGCCCTCCCGCCTCAGCATCCGCAGCAGCGTGGTCAGGCGCCGCGGTGCGAGGTCGAGCTGAAGGCCGAGTTCTGCGTCGGTGATTCCGGCGGGATGCCGCTCCACCAGGTCCAGGACCCTGAGGGCCTCCTGGACCGTGTGGCGCGGCGCGGCCGGTTCGTTCAGCGCCACGGTTTCCCCCTGCGCCAGCGTGTTCGGGCCGTTCCCCGCTCCCGTCGGAGCGGGGCCGATCGACCTGTTTCACGATACCGGTGCGTAGCTATTCGGACAGGGCCTTCCGGTCCTGCCGCGATCTCCTCGCCGTGCTTTCGCAGGTGGCATATGCCAGGGGAACGCACCAGTTTCCGAACGGCGTGACGGCAGGCCGACGGGGCGCGACCTCGGACGACCTCAGACCTGCACCAGCGGCTCACGGGTGAAGAGGGCGCCCAGTTCCGGGGCGTTCACCCGGC
Source organism: Streptomyces fragilis (assembly GCF_003112515.1). GTDB lineage: Bacteria > Actinomycetota > Actinomycetes > Streptomycetales > Streptomycetaceae > Streptomyces > Streptomyces fragilis. Next base: position 202,384 of record NZ_BEVZ01000005.1, read on the forward strand.
GGTCGGTCAGGCGCAGGGCCTCCCAGGCCGACACCTGGTTCGCGGTGAGCACCGGCTTGCCCACCGCCGCCTCCAGCGCCGGCAGCGAGGAGACCGTGTGCAGCGCGCTGTCCGGAACCAGTACGGCGTCCGCCTCCGGATGGTCGGCCGCCAGCACCAGCTCGTGCACCCGGTCGGGGCCCCACGACGCCACGTCCGACGCCGTGACCGCGCCCGCGCCCCGCACCGAGACGGTCCGGACACCCGCCCCTTCCTCCAGGAAGGCGACGAACAGCTCGGCCACGTCCTCCGGATAGGTGGCCGCCACCGCCACCCGCCGCGCGCCCACCTCGCGCACCGCGTGCACGAAGGCGAACGACGCCGAGGAGGCCGGCATCCCCGCGGCGACCGCCAGCGACCGCACCTGCTCGCGCGAGGCCTCCCAGCCGTCAACGAAACTGCCCGCCGTGTTCACCCAGACCACGGCCTCCGCGCCCGACAGCCGCAGCTGCTCGCAGGCGTCGGCCAGCGGCCCCGGCGCGCCCGTCTCCCGCAGGACATCCACCCGCCGCACGTCCTCACCGCGCTCGGTGTGGACCACGTCGACCCGGATGTCGCTGCCGATCAGCTGCTCGATGCGGGGATAGTCGTCCTCGGCCGAATGGCCCGGGTAGATGAATCCGAGTGCGGTCATGTCCAGCCTCTCCGTCACCTTCACGTGCACCGGCACCGTCGTTCCGGTCCTGTCCGGGTACCCAGCACCGCCCGGGAAACCGATCGGATTAGGCCATCGAAGCTCGGGTAGGCGCGCCGCCATGTCTTCACCTCCCTTCAAGAAGGAAAGACCACTCACCCGGCGGAGCCTGCTGGCCGCGGGGGCCGCCGCGGCCACCGCACTCGGCGTCTCCGCGTGCAGCCGGGTCCCGGCCGAGGACGGGAAACAGGGCGGTGACCTGCTGGAACGCCTGCGCGCGCTGGGCGTGGTGCGGGTCGGGATAGCCGGCGAAATACCCTTCGGCTACATCGACAAGGACGGGAACCTCACCGGTGAGGCCCCCGAACTGGCGCGGGTGATCTTCAAGCGCCTGGGGGTCGACTCCGTCCAGCCGGTGCCGACCGAATTCGGCTCCCTGATCCCCGGCCTCAACTCCCAGCAGTTCGACGTCGTCGCCGCCGGCATGTACGTCAACAAGGAACGCTGCGCACAGGTGATCTTCGCCGACCCCGACTACCAGATGCTCGACTCCTTCGTCGTCCGCAAGGGCAACCCGATGGGGCTGCGCACCTACCGGGACGTCGTCGCGAAGAAGGCGAAGTTCGCCACCGGGACCGGCTACGCCGAGATCGAGTACGCGATCGAGGCGGGCATCCCGGAGAGCGAGATCCTGATCGTGCCCGACCAGGTGGCCGGACTGAACGCCGTCGAGTCCGGACGCGCCGACGTGTTCGCGGGCACCGCCGTCACCACCCGCGAAGTGGTCAAGAAGTCGGGCAAGGCCGAGGCGACCGAGCCGTTCGCCCCGGTCGTGGACGGCAAGCCGCGCATCGACGGCGGCGCCTTCGCCTTCCGGCCCACCGAGACCCGGCTGCGCGACGCCTTCAACACCGAGCTCCACAAGATGAAGAAGAGCGGCGAGCTGCTGCGCCTCCTGCGGCCCTTCGGCTTCACCGAGTCGGAGATGACCGACCTGACCGCGAAGGAGCTGTGCGCCCGATGAACAGCTCGATGACCTCAGGGCTCTGGGAGCTGGTGCTGAACGGCGTCTGGATCACCGTCCAGCTGCTGGTGCTCAGCGCCCTCCTCGCCACCGCCGTCGCCTTCGTGGCCGGCATCGCCCGCACCCACCGGCTGTGGATCGTCCGCTTCCTGGCGGGCTTCTACACCGAGGTGTTCCGCGGCACCTCCGCGCTGATCATGATGTTCTGGGTCTTCTTCGTGATGCCCACCGCCTTCGGCCGGCAGCTGGTCCCGCTGTGGGCCGGCACCCTCGCCCTGGGCCTGACCTACGGCGCGTACGGCGCCGAGGTGGTCCGCGGCGCGATCGCCGCCGTGCCCCAGGCGCAGCGTGAAGCGGGCATCGCGCTCAGCCTCACCCCCTGGCAGCGCATGCGGCTGGTCCTGCTGCCGCAGGCCGTGCCCGAGATGATCCCGCCGTTCTCCAACCTCCTGGTCGAACTGCTCAAGGGCACCGCCCTGGTGTCGATCATGGGCATGGGCGACCTGGCGTTCAGCGGCAACCTGATCCGGCTGGCCCTCCAGGAGAGCACCGAGATCTACACGTACATCCTGATCATCTACTTCGTCCTCGCCTTCCTGCTGACCCGGGTCATGCGCGGCCTGGAGAAGAACCTCAAGGTCCGCACCGGCAGGACCGTGCGGACGGCCACCCCCGAGGCCACGGCCGGCTCGAAGGCGGGTGCTGCCGCGTGAACTGGGACTGGAACGCCGTCGCGGACTTCATGCCGCACTTCTGGGACGGCCTGCTGGTCACCCTGCAGGCGCTGGTGCTGGGGTCCCTGCTGTCCTTCACCCTCGGTCTGGTGTGGACCCTGCTGATGAGGGTCCCGAGCCGCTGGGTGCGCTGGCCCGTCGGTGTGTTCACCGAGTTCGTCCGGAACACGCCGCTGCTGGTGCAGCTCTTCTTCCTCTTCTACGTCCTGCCCGAGTGGGGCCTGACCCTCTCCGCCCTCACCATGGGCGTCATCGGTCTGGGCCTGCACTACTCGACCTACACCATGCAGGTCTACCGTGCCGGCATCGAAGGCGTGCCGGCCGGCCAGTGGGAGGCTGCCAAGGCGCTCAACCTGCCGCTGCGCCGCACCTGGACCGCGGTGATCCTGCCGCAGGCCGTGCGGCGCGTGGTGCCGGCGCTGGGCAACTACGTGATCTCGATGCTCAAGGACACGCCGCTGCTGATGACCGTCACCGTCCTGGAGATGCTCGGCGAGGCGCGGCTCTTCTCGCAGAACGCCTTCCGGTTCACCGAGCCGGTGACGGTGATCGGCGTGGCCTTCATCGTCATCTCCTACCTCGCCTCCCTCCTCCTGCGATCCCTGGAGCGACGTCTTGTCTGACACCCTCCCCACCCCTGATTCCCGGACCCCGACGCCCCCCTCGCCCACCGGCGAGCTGATCCGGTTCGACCAGGTCAGCAAGCGGTTCGGCGAGAACACGGTGCTGGACCGGCTGGACTTCTCCGTGGAGGCCGGCAAGCACGTCACCCTGATCGGCCCGTCCGGCTCCGGCAAGACCACCATCCTGCGGATGCTGATGACGCTGACCCGGCCGGACGAGGGCACCATCACCGTCGACGGCAGGCGGCTGTATCCGGCCAAGCGCCGGGAGGTCGCCGAGGTCCGCAGGAACATCGGCATGGTGTTCCAGCAGTTCAACCTCTTCCCCAACATGAAGGTGCTGCGCAACGTCACCGAGGCGCCGGTCACCGTCCTCGGTCTGTCGAAGGACGAGGCCGAGGCGCGGGCCCGTGAGCTCCTGGAGCTGGTCGGGCTCGCCGACAAGTGCGACGTGTACCCCTCGCAGCTCTCCGGCGGCCAGCAGCAGCGCGTCGCCATCGCGCGGGCGCTGGCGATGCGGCCGCAGGTGCTGCTGCTCGACGAGGTGACCTCGGCGCTCGACCCCGAGCTGGTCGCCGGTGTGCTGGACGTGCTGCGCGACATCGCGCGGTCCACCGACATCACCATGCTGTGCGTCACCCACGAGATGAACTTCGCGCGCGACATCTCCGACGACGTGCTGATGTTCGACGGCGGCCGGGTCATCGAGTCCGGCCCGCCGGAGCGGATGTTCGAGGACCCGACCCACGAGCGGACCCGGGAGTTCCTGGGCGCGGTGCTCTGACGGCACGCGGTGCGCGGCGGGACGGCGCGGTGCGGTGCGGGGCGGTGGCGGAATACGCCACCGCCCCGCCGCGTTGTCGCCCAGCGCACGGTAAGCGGTGAAAAGGGAGTACGACGGTGACAGTGACGGACCGGACCGACGACGACATCCGCGGCACGGCGCACGGCGGCGCCCCCGTCCCCCTCTCCGTCCTCGACCTGGTCACCGTCGGCGCGGGGTACACCTCCAGCGACGCGCTGGCCACCTCGGTGCGGATCGCGCAGCTCGCGGAGTCCCGCGGGTTCCACCGGTACTGGGTGGCCGAGCACCACTCGATGCCCGGCGTCGCGTCCAGCTCGCCGGCCGTGATCCTCGCCTACCTGGCCGCGCGGACCGGCCGGATCCGGCTGGGTTCCGGCGGCGTGATGCTGCCCAACCACGCCCCGCTGGTGATCGCCGAGCAGTTCGGCACGCTGGAGGCCATGGCGCCGGGCCGCGTCGACCTCGGCCTCGGCCGGGCGCCCGGCACCGACGGCGCCACCGCGGCGGCGCTGCGGCGCACGGACCGGCTGAACGAGGGCGCCGACGACTTCCCGCAGCAGCTGGCCGAACTGCTGCGCTTCCTGGACGACGACTTCCCCGACGGGCACCCGTACGCGCGGATCCACGCCGTACCGGGGCCGGTGCAGGGGTCGTCCGCGGGGGGTGTGCAGTCGGCACACCGGCCGCCGGTGTGGCTGCTCGGGTCCTCCGGCTTCTCCGCGCAGCTCGCGGGCACCCTGGGGCTGCCGTTCGCCTTCGCCCACCACTTCTCGGCGCGGAACACGATCCCGGCGCTGGACCTGTACCGGCAGTCGTTCAGGCCCTCCGCAGACCTCGACGCGCCGTACGCGCTGATCGGCGTGGCGGCGCTGGCCGCGGACGAGGAGAGCGAGGCGCGGCGCCAGGTGCGGGCCGCCGCGCTGAACATGCTGCGCCTGCGCACCGGGCGGCCCGGGCTGGTCCCCACGCCGGAGGAGGCGGAGGCCCACCCCTGGACCGAGGCGGAGACGGAGTTCGTGAACAGCTGGAACGCGAACGTGGTGCACGGCACGGGGGAGCAGGTGCGGGCCGGGCTGGACGCGCTGCGGGAGCGGACCGGGGCGGACGAGCTGATGCTCACGGCCAACGCGCACGGCCCCGACGTCCGCGTCCGCTCCTACGAACTCATCGCCGACGCCTACGGCCTCCCCACCGCCTAGCCTCCCGTCCCCCCCGGGGCCGCGCCGCCCGGCGCGGCCCCCGCACGGGTGCGCGGGCCCCGGGAAGCGGGGGCCAGAGGTGGGGGTTGCGGGGGGCGGGACAATGGATGGCGGTGACCACGAACGAACGCGAGGAACGGAGACCCGCATGGCGGAGCACACGCCGCGCAACACCAACCCGCGGCTACGCCCCGCGCCCCTGCTCTTCGAGCCGGCGGCCGCCGCCGCCGACCCCGAGCACTTCTTCGACCTGGAGTCGATCGAGGACCCCAAGGCGCTGCTGACCCGGGCGACGGAACTCACCCACGCGTTCCGCGCCGCGGCCGACCGCGCCGTCGAGTACCAGGCGATGGCCGCCGCCCAGCTCGCCGACCCCCGCCGCTTCGACCGGCTCTCCGCCGCCGACATCGCGGCCCGCGCGGAGTGGACCGAGGACTACGCTGTCAAGATGGTCGAGTTCGGCCGTGACCTGCTCAGCGGCATCGAGGACGCCCCCGGACCCGCCGGCCACCGCGGCTCGCCCGGCCCCACGTAGCAGGCCCGGGGCCTCCCGCGGGCCCCTCGTGGACCACCCGCGCATATCGATTTCTCGTCACCCGGATCGGGGTGCTAATGTCTACGACGTCAGCAGGCGCCGCTAGCTCAGTTGGTTAGAGCAGCTGACTCTTAATCAGCGGGTCCGGGGTTCGAGTCCCTGGCGGCGCACCGACACCGGAGGCCCGGTTCACGGAAACGTGGACCGGGCCTCCGGCGTTCCAGTGGGCCTGCGGTGGTCCAGGGGCCCCGGGTGTCTCAGTGGGCCTCCAGCGAGGCGGGGACCTCCGCCCCCGGCGCCGGGGTGATCTGCACCGTCCACGCCCCGGACGCCGTGCGCCCTTCCACCCGGACCCGCACGTCGTCCCCGGGCACGGTGAAGGTCTCCCCGGCCTCCACCGGCGCGTCGGCCAGTGGCGGGTACACGGACCGGTCGGGGCAGGCCGAGGTGCCGGGGTGGGAGTCCACCACCTCCACCGGGCCCTCGCCCGAGTCGGTGCCGCCGTTGACCCGGTACACCAGCACGCCCTCCGAGCAGGTGGTGGCGTCGTTGCCGACGGGGCCGCGCGCCTCGAAGGCCAGCACGCTGTCCGGCCCGGTCCGCACCACCGCCAGCTTGGTGCCCCCGCCCAGCCCGAAGTAGGGCATCGCCGCCGAACCGGCGGCCCCGGCGCCCACGCCGCCGCCCACCGCCCCGAACGCGTCGGCGGCCGCCGCACCGGCCGCGGCCCCGGGAGTCCCGGCCGCCCCCGCCGTCCCGCCCGTCTCCCGGCCGGTGTCGCCGCCCACCCCCAGCGGCTCCAGGGTGAGCCGGGTGGGGCCCCGCACGCAGCTGATCTGCCCGGAGTCGAGCCACCCCAGCTTCCACTTGTGCCAGCCGAGGAGGTCCGGCGCCAGCCCGAACTGGCTTCCCATGAGGTCCCAGTCGCCCACGTGGGTGTCCCAGTCGCCCTTGCCGTCCCGGGGCCGGTGGTACAGGTCCGGCAGGTCCAGCACATGACCGGTCTCGTGGGCCAGCACCAGCCGGTCCGGCGGATGCCGCTCGAAGACGGTCACCACCCGCCGCAGGTCCGTGCCGTCGGCGCGCAGCGGCCGGGAGAGGTTGACGACCTTGGTGGCGTCCGCGTTCACACCCGGCGCGTCCGGGTCGGCGACCAGGTACACGATGTCGTACCGGGAGAAGTCGACGACCGGGTCGGAGACGGAGAGCGCGTCCTCGAGGTACGCGGCGCGCTGGGCGGAGCTCCAGTCGCGCTCCATCGCGTACTCGGTGGACGCACGCGGCATTCTCAGCCATGTCCGCACCGGGTCCGGCCGGACGCTGAACCTTCCGTACGAGGCCCGCTGGAAGTACTCGTTGGTGAGGGGGAAATGGTCGGCCATCAATTGCCGGGGAGTGGTGAGCGGCTCCGAGTCTGGGAAGGAAAGAAACACCATCACCGCGTCGAGGGGCCGGGTCGGACGGGGGTAATGGGCGTTCCAGGTGTCGAGCCCTTCGGAGTGATGGGCGGAGGTGCGCTCCAGCGCACACGGTTCGAGGCTGGTCCCGGCGGCGGAGGGGTGGGCGACGATGGACGTCGCGGCGAGTGCGGACAGGGTGGTGGCCACCGCCGCCGAGGTGCGCATGCCCGGACGGCGGCGGAACCCCTTGGCGAAGGGGACTGGACACGGCACGGCTACCTCCGGGCGCGATTTCCGGGACACCGCACCCAGACTGTGTGATGGTGTGCAGAGATGCCCTGTTCGTCTGGCCCGGAAGGGTGAGGGACGACCTGCGCATCCCGGCGCCCCGGCCGGGACTCGAACTGAGCTTCGGTCACGGAACGTCACAACTGATCGGCCGGCAAAACGACGTGTCCATTTCTGGACGCAAGCGATCCGCGGCTGGGGTGGTTTGCCCCGGTGCGGAAATGGACGGCTGGAAGGGCCCGTGGGCTGCCTCTATGATCGGCACACTTTCCCGACCCTTCCTGAACCGGACTACCCATACGAAGATCGAGTGCACTGCGGGAGCAAGCGGTGAGCGGAACGTCCGAAGGTCCGGCTGCTCCGGATCGCATGGACCAGACCGTCACGGAGCGTGGCGCGGAGCCCTCGGCGCCCGCGGCGCCCTCATCGTCCTCAGGGGGCGCGGCATCACCCGGCCCTGCCGCCGGACCGAAGCCGTCCTCCCCGCGGGGCGGCTCCGCCCGCGACGCCGCCACCGGCGGTGACGCCAGTGGTGACGCCGCGCGGGGCCGGACGCCGGACGCCGTGCGGACGCCCGCAGCGGGCGGCGACGCGCTGCTCGCCCTCGACCCCGCCTACCGGTCCGCCTTCACGGCGGCGCCGCTGGCCATGGCGGTGGTCGCCCCGGACGGCCTGGTGGTGGGCGCCAACGCGACCCTCGCCCGGCTCCTCGGCGCGCCCCGCCCCGACACGCTGGCCGGCAGGGTCGCCGCCGACCTGGTGGACCTGGCGGCCGACCCGCGCACCTGGCAGGCGTACCGGGAGGTGCTGCGCGGCCGGCAGGCGGTGCTGCGCTGCACCCGTCGGCTCAAGCACCCCGACGGGCACTCCCTCTGGGCCCAGGTCACCGTGACCCCGCTGACCGGCGGCGAACAGGGCGTGCTGCTCTCCGTCGCCGACATCTCCGCCCGCCGCGAGCTCCAGGCCCGGCTGCGTCACCTCCAGATGCACGACCCGGTCACCCGGCTGCCCAACCGCAGCCTCTTCTTCGAGCGGCTGACCACCGCCCTGGAGACCGCCCTGACCTCGGACGTCGGCACCGGCCGGGTCGGGCTGTGCTACCTGGACCTCGACGGCTTCAAGGCGATCAACGACACCCTCGGCCACCGGGTGGGCGACCGGCTGCTGGCCGCGGTGGCCGAGCGGCTCACCCGGTGCGCCGACGAGGCCGGCTACAACCGCACCGGCGTGCCGCTGGTGGCGCGGCTCGGCGGCGACGAGTTCGCGCTGCTGGTGGAGGACTCCGCCGGCACCGAACAGCTCGCCGACCTGGCCGAGGCCGTCCTCACCGCCCTGCAGGCGCCCTTCGACCTCTCCGGTCAGCGGCTCTCCGTCTCCGCCTCCATCGGCGTCGTCGAGCGGCACGCCGAGGGCACCACGGCGACCGGGCTGATGCAGGCCGCCGACACCACGCTCTACTGGGCGAAGGCCGACGGGAAGTCGCGCTGGACCCTCTTCGACCCCGAGCGCAACGCGCACCGGATGACCCGGCAGGCCCTGGTCTCCACGCTGCGGCCCGGCATCGAGCGGGAGGAGTTCGTCCTCCAGTACCAGCCGCTGGTCGGGATGTCCGACGGGCGGCTGCGCGGGGTGGAGGCGCTGGTGCGGTGGGACCACCCCCAGTTCGGGATGCTCTCGCCGAACCGGTTCGTGGGGCTGGCCGAGGAGGACGGGTCCATCGTGCCGCTGGGGCGGTGGATCCTGCGGACCGCCTGCCGGCAGGCCCGGCGGTGGCAGCTCGACCACCCGGGCGAGCCGCCCCTGTTCGTCAGCGTCAACGTGGCGGTGCGGCAGGTCTGGGACTCCGACCTGGTGTCGGACGTGGCGCGGATCCTCGCGGAGTGCGAGCTCGACCCAGGGCTGCTGCAGCTGGAACTCACCGAGTCGGCCCTGATGGGGTCCGCGGGCCGCCCGATCAAGGCGCTCCAGGCCCTCAGCGACATGGGCGTGCGGATCGCCATCGACGACTTCGGCACCGGGTACTCCAACCTCGCCTACCTGAGCCGGCTCCCGGTGTCGGTCCTGAAGCTCGACGGGTCGTTCGTCCGGGGCTTCCAGTACGAGGACGGCGCCGGGAGCGGGGCCGGGGCCGCGGGGGAGGGCGGGCGGTCCGCGCCGAACGCGGCGGACGAGGTGATCGTCGAGGCGATGGTGCAGCTCGCCCACCGGCTGGGACTCAGCGTCACCGCCGAGGGCGTGGAGACGGCGGCACAGGCCGCCCGGCTGCGCCGCATCGGCTGCGACACCGGCCAGGGCTGGCTCTACAGCCGCCCCGTGCCCCCCGACGACATCGTCGCCCTCCTCACCCAGGACGCCCCGGTCCTCTGACCGCCCCCGCGCCCCGTCACCGTTTCCGTTCCCGTCCTCGTCGTTCCACGCCGCCAAGCCGACGGCTACGCCGTCTGCGGCTGCAGCGCCCTGAGGTGGGCGGCGGTCTCGGCGTCGGCGGGGAGGAACGTCTCGATCGCCAGCTCGGAGACGGTCACGTCCATCGGCGTGTTGAAGGTGCTGATGGAGGAGACGAAGGACAGCACCCGCCCGCGGTGCTCGATCCGCAGGGGCAGGGCGAAGTACGCGTTCGCCGGCCCGCTCTCCGCCGGTCCGTCCTCCGACGGCCGCCCGGTGTGGTGCACGCCCGACCGGGTCGCCTCGTCCTCGGGGAGCGCCGGAGCCGACGGGTAGGCGGCCACCTCCTCGTACAGGGCGCGCAGGGAGTCCGAACGCAGATGGGCGATCTGCCGCTCCATCTGGGCGAGCAGGTGCCCGCGCCACTCCGCCAGGTTCCGGATCCTGGGAGCCATGCCCTGCGGGTGCAGGGTGAGCCGCATGGCGTTCAGCGGGGGCGTGAGCAGGTGCTCCGGCACGCCCTCCAGCAGCATGAGGATCCCCTGGTTGGCGGCCAGCACGTTGTAGCAGCCGTCGACGACGACCGCCGGATAGGGGTCGTAGCCGCGCAGCAGCCGCTCGATGCCCTCCCGCAGCGCGCCCATCGCCGGGTCCTCCAGGGGTGTCTCCGTGTAGCGGGGGGCGTAACCGGCCGCCAGCAGCAGCCCGTTGCGGTCCCGGACGGGTATCTCCAGGTGCTCGGCGAGCCTGAGGAGCATGTCCTCGCTCGGGCGGGAGCGCCCGGTCTCGATGAAGCTGATGTGACGGGCCGAGGAGTCGGCGCGCAGCGCCAGCTCCAGCTGGCTGATCCGGCGCCGTTCGCGCCAGCCGCGCAACAGCGGTCCCACACCCGTGCCGAGGGAGGCAGTCGTCGTCATACGACGACGGTATCGCGGTCCCCCGGCGGCGTGCCGGACTCCGCCCGTCGGGTCCGGGGGCGATGTCGGGCGTCAGGGGCGCCAGGGGACGCGGTGTTCGGCGAGGTGGGAGAGGACCGCGTGGTTGGCCTCCCACCCGTCGGGGAACTTCACGGTGACTCCCAGCTGCACCGGCTCGGTGGACGGGTGGTCGTCGAGCAGGTCGGCCACCCCCGCCCGGCAGACGACGATGCAGGCGTGCCGGTGCCGCGACGCCAGGACGCACAGCCGCCCCGTCTCCAGGTGGAACGCCGTCGCGTCCGGGCGCCCCGACAGCGGGTGCAGCACCACCGTCACGTCGTACTCCCGCCCCTGCAGCCGGTTGGCGGTGTCGACGACGACGTCCCGCACCCCCAGCTCGGCCAGCGCCGCCCGCACCGCGGCCGCCTGGTCGCGGTGGGCCGTGCCGACCGCCACCCGGTCGGCGGTCAGCGGCACCGGGACGTCCGACCGCTCCGAGACAGCGGCCCCGCCCCGGTCCAGCAGCCGCCGCACCACCGTGGCGACCGCCCGCACCGCCTCCGGGTCGGTCCGCGGCGTCAGCCGGTGCGGCAGCTCCAGCAGCCCCCACCCCGAGTGCGCCGCCTCGTCGATCACCCGGTCAGGGCCCGACCCGTCCGACGGCACCGCGAACGACAGCCGCCGGTCGTCGTGACCGGTGCCGGCGCGGAACGGCGTGTACGGGTAGAACGCGGCGGACACCAGCGGGGCCGCCGACGCCGGGAGGCGCCACGACACCGGCAGCCGGTGCTGCGGCAGACCGGGGTTGTGGGCCAGCAGCGTGGAGACCGCCGAGGCGGACGGGTCGTACGACAGCCCCGCCCACTGCTCCGCGCCCACCACCGAGAACGGGTCCAGCTGACCGGGGTCGCCCACGAACAGCGCCCGGTCGAACAGCCCGGCCACCGTCAGCAGCGCGTCCGAGCGCATCTGGTACGCCTCGTCGACGATCGCCTGCTCCCAGTGCGCGTCGGAGGGCTTCACATGGCCCCACTTGGCCGCCGTGGAGATCACCACCGGCAGCCCCGCCAGCGCGGCCGCCTTGTCGGAGAGCAGGACGTTGTCCAGGCCCTCCAGCGCCTTGTCGTACGCGTCGGCGTCGCTGCTGTGCAGCCGGCCCACCGGCAGGTCGGGCCGCTTCTCGTGCAGCCGCAGCACCAGGTCGTCCACCTGCGCGTTGGTCTGCGCGACCACCATCAACGGACGGCCCGCGTCCGCCAGCTCCAGCGCCGCCCGCACCACCAGCGTCGACTTGCCGGCGCCGGGCGGGGAGTCCACCACCACGCCACGGTGGGCGCCCACCTTCGTGTCGCGCAGGATCGCCTCGGTGACCCGGGCGGCCTCCGCGCCGGGATCGAAGGCCGCGGCTCGGGCGGCCCCGACGGACGTCATCACAGCAGGTCCTCCTCGGTGACGGGATCGGCGGCGGGCAGCGGGGCCGGGTCCGAGGGCGGCCCGCCGTGCGTCCACGGGGTGTTCTCCGGGTCCGGCAGCTTGGGGCCGCCGCGCGGTTCGTGCTCGAAGAGCGTGAAGCAGAGCCGGTCGCCCTTCTCCGGGACCGAGCCGAGGGCCGGCTCCTTGCCCCGGCCCATCCTGTCCACGATCCGCAGGACGACCAGCAGCGGGCCCTCCGCGGAAACCTCCCCCGCGCCGCCCGCACCGCCGTCCTCCTCCTCGGCGGCGACGAACCGGGCCGTCTGCGGCTTGCCCTCCAGCGAACGGAAGACCTTCGCCTTCTCACCCAGGTGCGGCCGGTCCTCCGTGCGCACCGTGACCAGCGGGCGCGGAGAGGGACGCTTGGTCTCCGTGTACGTCATCGCCACCTCGACGACCTCGCCGACGAAGGCCTCCCCGGTCAGCCGCCGCGCGGCCAGCACCAGCGGGTCGTCCAGCGCCTCCTGGGCGTCCAGCTTCGCCTGCTCCCGCTCCCGGCGGGCCAGCTTCTGCGCCGCCGTGACCGCGTCGTCGATCCTCGGCTGCGGGGGCTCACCGGAGGCCACCCGGTCCCGGTGCGCGGTGAACGACCAGCGGTCGCCCGTCCAGCGGTCCGGGACCCGGGACGCCTCGGGCAGCGCGCGCAGCAGGTCCAGGCCGCGCCAGACGTTCTCCCAGGTGGGCAGCGTGCGTGAGCGGACCAGCTCGCCGATCTCCCGCTCCGCCTCGGACAGGTGCGCCAGCAGCGCGTCGGCGGCCACCCCGTCCTCGGCGGCGGCCAGCGCCGAACGGGCCCGGTCGTAACGCTCGATCGCGGGGGCCAGCAGCCGGTTGTCGAAGGCGGGGTCGGTGGCCGGACCGGCCGGCGGGCACAGCAGCTGGCCCTCGGGGTCCCGCCCCAGCTCGGCCCGCAGCGCCGCCTCGGCGCCGGTCAGACCCTCCTCCACGGGCGGGTCGATCCAGGCGAGCAGCGCCCCCAGGTGCTGGTCCTCCAGGCTGGACTGCCCGGTGGCCCAGTGCCGGGACAGCAGGTCGGTCATGGCGAGCAGCAGCGAGGAGCCCGGAACCCGGGCCCGCTCACCGAAGTGGGTGAGCCAGCGGCCCAGCAGCGGCACCCGCGGCGGCGCCGGGTACGCCGTCTCCGGGTCCTGGTCGGCGGTGCGGCGGAACCGGGTGGAGCGGCCCAGCAGCCGCAGGAACTCCACGCCCGCCCGGCTCGGCACGATCAGCTGCGGGGCGTCGGCGCACAGCTCCCGCTCCACCTTCACCTGCCGCCCCGTCTCCGGGTCGGCCTCCTTGCCCTCCACCAGTTCGACGTCGTCCGCGAAGGACTCCACGTACGGCAGCACCACGTCGGCCAGCTCGGCCAGGAAGGCGGACCGCAGGTCGCGGTCGCGGGGCTGCGGCACCACCAGCAGGCGCGGCGCGTCCCGGTCGCAGCCGACCAGCGCGCCCAGCGGGGCGCCGGCCTCGCCGGCCGTGGTCAACGGCACCACGACCAGCGGGCGCTCGGCGAGGTGCCGGTGCCGCACGGTGGCGGCCGGCTGGGCGCGGCCCGCGCGGATCGCCTCCAGCCGGGCCAGGGTCGTGATCAGCGACATGCCAGCGCCTCCTCCCGCAGCCGGGCCGCCCGGCGCAGCGCGGCGACCGCCGGGTCGGCGGCGTCCCCCGCCTCGCCGTGCGCGGCCGCCAGCACCGCTTCCACGGCGGCCAGCTCGCCCAGCTCGGCCCGCGCGGACCGGCCCAGCACCGTCACCGTGCCCTCGGCACGGGCCCGGGCCCGGCAGTGGAAGGCCAGCTCGCAGGTGGCCAGGCACTCCGGGGTGTACTCCGCGCGCACCGACTCGACCGTCTCGGCGAGCAGGTCGGCGGGCAGCTCGGGGGAGAAGCACGCGCCCGGCGCCAGACCCGCCGCGATCTCCTCGACCCGGGTCAGCCGGCCCAGCTGCCGGGCCGTCACCGCGCGCTGCTTGCGCACGTCCACGGCGGAGGCGGTGGGCAGGTTGGAGAAGTCCTTCGGGCAGACGAGGAGGATGCGGTGGCGCACCCGCGGCGGCGGATCGAGGCGCGCGGCCACGTCCTCCAGCGCCAGCACGTACACCGCGGCCTGGCGCGCCGCGGCGCCCACCTTCGCGGCGTCCGCGGAGCCGTCCAGCATGGGGAACGACTTGATCTCCACGACCGTCCAGGTGCCGTCCGGGTGGACCACGACCGCGTCCGGCTCGAGGAAGGCGGGGGTGCCGGCCACCTCGAGGGCCAGCATGGGATGGTCCAGGAGCGTCCAGGCGCCCTCCGCCTCGGCCGCGGCGGCGGCCTCGCGCAGGGCCAGCGCGGTGCGCCCGGCCCGGCCCTGCGGGCCCGTCGCGGCCAGGTCCGGCAGGCGGGCGCCGCCGGGCGGGGGCTCCGGGGCCGAGGGATCGAGCCGCTCGCGCACCAGCCGCAGCAGCTCGGCGCCCCCGTCGCCCTTCACCCGCGCCTCGAAGGCGTGGCCGCGGGTGAACGCGAACTGGGACTGGCCGAAGGGCGCGGGAGCGCCGAGCGCGCTCGCCAGCGCGGTCTTGTCCACGCCGGCGCCGTCCAGGATCGCGCGGCGTTCGCACCCCGGGTTGGCGGCCAGCGCGGCGAGGGCGCGGGCGTCCAGGGGCTTGGCCTGGACGCCGGGCCCCCGCAGCTCGGCCAGCCGCTGCCGCAGCGCGGGCGCGTCGCCGTACGGGGCCTCGCCCTGGCCCACGCGGTCCCCGCCGGGCCCGGGCGACTGGTTCGGCTCGGGGCCCGGACCGCCCCGACCGGGGCGCGGGCCGCTCAGGTATTCGCTCACCCGGGGAAGTCTGGCATCCGCCACCGACAACGCGGGGTGCGCGTGGGACACGAGGGGTTGTCGAGGCCGGACGACCGCATTGCGGGGGGTGGCGAAGGGGAGCGAATCGGCGGGACGGGGCGTCCGTCCGTGTCCACCGGGGGTTCACTGACGTTGAATCCCACGCTGCCGCTGAATTCGCCGCTGGGAATTCACGCCGTGAGCTACTGCCGGTTCTCGAGCTATTGAGGTCCTTGGAGGCCGAAAATGCAGAACAGCCGTCCGTCGGTGCGAGGCGACGTCGTGACCGTTCCCACGCGGCAAGGGCTCGAGGCGGTGGACATCCTGCGCCGCCACCACCTCGAGGCGGTGGGGCCCGTGCTGCACGACGACCGGGGCGGGACTCTGGGCTTCGTGGTGCCGACCGGCACGGCGGAGCGGTGGAACGTCCCCGGCAGCCGGTGCGTGCACCGGGCCGAGGGCACGGACTGGCTCCTGCCGCCCGCCCCCGACGGGCTCGCCACCGACCCCGTCGTGCTGCGCCGCGCCCTCAGCGAGGCCGCCCGCCTCATCGCCGCCGCCGACAGCTGCGAGTAGACCCCCCGGACCCGCACCCCGCCCCCGTCGCCCCCGCCCCGCGGTGGCCCTTCGGGCGGAGGCGACAATGGGCGTATGGGCAGGAAGACACGGGGCGGGACGGCCCCCGGGGTGACCGAGGAGGTCGACGGCGGGACGGCCGCGCTCGTGCCGGACCGGGACCGCCCCCGCGGCTGGACGCTGACGATCGACGGCGCGCCCCAGTCCCACGTGGACCTGGACGACCCCACGCACCTCGCGTTCACCTACCAGCGCCGCATCGGCCACGTGATCGACCTGGCCGCCCCGCAGGGCAGGCCGGTGACCGCACTCCACCTGGGCGGCGGCGCCTTCACCCTGGCGAGGTACGTCGCCGCGACCCGCCCCCGCTCCTCGCAGCAGGTCGTCGAACGCGACGGACGCCTCGTCCAGCTGGTGCGCCGGGAACTGCCCCTGGACCCCGCCGCCCGCATCCGGGTACGGACCGCGGACGCCCGCGAGGGCCTGGCCAAGGCCCCGGACGCCCGGGCCGACCTGATCGTCGCCGACGTCTTCGGCGGCGCCCGCACCCCCGCCCACCTCACCTCCGTGGAGTTCCTGGACGAGGTGCGCCGCGCCCTGGCGCCCGGCGGGCGGTACGTCGCCAACATCGCGGACGGCGCGCCCCTGACGTTCCTCCGGGGCCAGATCGCCACCGCGGCCGCCCGGTTCGCCGAACTCGCGCTGATCGCGGAACCCGCGGTGCTGCGCGGCAAGCGGTTCGGCAACGCCGTGCTCGTCGCCTCCGACGCGCCGCTCCCCGTCGCCGACCTGACCCGCCGCGCGGCCGGCGACCCGCACACCGCCCGGGTGGAGCACGGCCGGGCCCTGCTGGACTTCACCGGCGGCGCCGCCCCCGTCACCGACGCCACCGCCGTGGCCTCGCCCGCCCCGCCGGCCTCGGCGTTCACCTAGGGCCTGTCCGCCGGAAAGGCCCTGGCCCGCGACCGCCACCCCCGCGACCGCGCCCCCTGGGCCCGCGCCCCCTGGGCCCGCGACCCGTGAGCCCAGGACCGGGACGGCCACGGCAAAGCCCGCCTCCGGTGGCCTGGACGGCACCGGAGACGGGCTCCATCGCGCGGCCCGCGCCTCCGCCGGTGGCGGGGAGGAAGTGGGGCGAAGGCCCGGGCCGCACGTCACAAGGGCGGCCCGTCCCCTCGCGCGGGCCGCCCAAGCCGTCAGCCGGCGTCGACGACCGGCTCGGCGACGGCCTCGGCCGCCGGCTCGGCGGCCGGCTCGACCGCCAGCTCGACCGGAACGGCCACCGGCTCCACCGGCACCGCCACGGGCTCCACCACCGGATCGGCCAGCGTGCCGGTGCGCGCGGCCTGCGCGTACCACAGGGCGCTCGCCTTCGGGGTGCGCTCCAGCGTCTCGTAGTCCACGTAGACCATGCCGAACCGCTTCGAGTAGCCGTAGGCCCACTCGAAGTTGTCCATCAGCGACCACAGGTAGTACCCGCGCACGTCGGCGCCGTCGGCCATCGCCTGCCGCACCGTGGACAGGTGGGAGTGCAGGTAGGCGACCCGCTCCGGGTCCCGCACCTGACCGTCCACGTCCTTGACGTCGTCGTAGGCGGCGCCGTTCTCGGTGATGTAGATCGGCAGCCCGGGGACCTCGCGCTGGTAGCGCATGATCAGGTCGTACAGGCCGGTGTGGTCGACGGTCCAGCCCATGGCGGTCCGGTCGCCCGGGCTCTGGTGGAAGACGACGTCCTCCGCGCCGGGCCACGGCGAGAAGTCGCCCGTGCCGTGCGCGTCCGTGGCGGGGCCGTCCTCGGGCGCGGTGCCGGCGTGGCCGACCGTGGCCGGGGTGTAGTAGTTCAGGCCGAGCGCGTCCAGCGGCTGGTGGATCAGCTTGAGGTCGCCGTCCTCGACGAAGGACCAGTCGGTCACCGAGGCGGTCGCCTGGAAGAGCGTCTCGGGGTAGGCGCCGTGCAGCATCGGACCGTGGAAGACGCCGTTGGCGAGGTCGTCGATCCGGCGGGCCGCCTCGAGGTTGCGCGGGTCGTCGGAGACGGTGCGCACCACGTGCGAGTTGAGCGCCACGGCGACCGTGTTGCGGGCCGGCATCACCGAGCGGAGCGCCGAGGTGCCCAGGCCGTGGGCCAGGTTCAGGGTGTGGGCGGCGCGCAGGGCGAGCTCGCCGTCGGTGCGGCCGGGGGCGTGGACGCCGGAGCTGTAGCCCAGGAAGGCGCTGCACCAGGGCTCGTTCAGGGTGATCCACCGCTCGACGCGGTCACCGAGGGCCTCGCCGACGATCGCCGCGTACTCGGCGAACCGGTAGGCGGTCTCGCGCGCCGGCCAGCCGCCCGCGTCCTCGAGCTCCTGCGGGAGGTCCCAGTGGTAGAGCGTGACGGCGGGGGCGATGCCCTTGTCGAGCAGCTCGTCCACCAGGCGGCGGTAGAAGTCCAGGCCCTTCTGGACGGCCGGGCCGCGGCCGGTGGGCTGGACGCGCGGCCAGGCGATGGAGAAGCGGTAGGAGTTCAGGTTCAGGTCCGCCATGAGGGCGACGTCGTCGCGGTACCGGTGGTAGTGGTCCACCGCGACGTCGCCGTGCTCACCCTCGTGGGTCTTGCCGGGGGTATGGCTGAAGGTGTCCCAGATGGAGGGGGTGCGGCCGTCCTCGCGGACCGCTCCTTCGATCTGGTAGGAGGATGTGGCCGATCCCCAGAGGAAGTTGGGGGGGAAGGAGACCTGAGCGGAATCGGGCATGGAAGCGCTCCCATGAAGTGGTCACGGCGGGACCGTGGGCGGATGGGGGGAAGGGAAGGGCGGGGGAGCGGGGCCGGCCGCTCGTGGACGCGACCGGCCCCGCAGCGCGTCAGCCCTTGACGGCGCCCTGCATGATGCCGCCCACGATCTGCTTGCCGAAGATCACGAAGACGAGCAGCAGCGGCAGCGTGCCGAGCAGTGCACCGGCCATGATGAGGGCCTGGTCCGGGGTGTAGCCGCGGCCGAGTCCGGCCAGCGCCACCTGCACGGTCGGACTGCCGTGCTGGGTCAGGACGAGGAACGGCCACAGGAAGTCGTTCCAGGTCTCCACGAACTTCAGCATCGCCAGCACCGCCATGGCGGGCCGGGCGATCGGGAACACGATGTGCCACAGGATGCGCCAGGTGCTCGCGCCGTCCACCCGGCCCGCCTCGATCAGTTCGTCGGGCAGTGCCTGGATGAGGTACTGGCGCATGAAGAACACGCCGAACGCGTTGACCAGCGAGGGCAGCAGCACTGCCTGGAGCTGGTCGGACCAGTCGAGCTTGGCCACCATCATGTACAGCGGGATCACGCTGAGCTGCGGCGGCACCATCATGGTGCCGATCACGACCAGCAGCAGCGCGTTGCTTCCCTTGAAGCGGAGCTTGGCGAAGGCGAAGCCGGCCATCGTCGACAGGAAGCAGATGGTCAGCGCCGAGGTGCCGGCCACGAAGGTGGTGTTGATGAAGGCTTCACCGAGGTTGCCGTCCTTCCACGCCACCTCCGCCTTGTCGAAGAGGTTGGCGCCGAACCAGAACGGCGGGGGCGACTGGGCCAGCCGGGTGTTGTCACGGGAGGCCGCGACAGCCGTCCAGAACAGCGGGAACAGCGATCCCAGCGTGAACAGCGCGAGGATCACATAGGTGAGCGGTCCGGCATGGAACTGGCCGCCCGCCCGGGCGGACCGCGGTCTGCGGCTCCGGGAGGACTTGACGCCCGGCGTCTTCTCGGGCGCCGGTTGCTGCGGCGGGGTCAGGGTCGTCGTCACGGCCGGGTCTCCTTAACTACTGGTGCGCAGCCGGCGCGAGATGACGGAGTTCACCAGACCGATCACGATCAGGATCGCGAACATCGTCCAGGCGATCGCCGAGGCGCGGCCCAGGTGCTGGTTCACCCAGCCCTGCTCGTACAGGTACAGGCCGAGGGTCTGGAAGTCGTGCTCCGAGCCGCCGGAGGCGCCCTTGCTGGCGTCGAACAGCAGAGCCTCGCCGAAGATCTGGGTGGCGCCGATGGTGGAGACCACGACGGTGAACAGGATCGTCGGGCGCAGCGAGGGCAGGGTCACGTGGAAGAACTGCCGCCACCGGGAGGCGCCGTCGAGCGCGGCCGACTCATAGAGGTCGTGCGGGATCGCCTGCATGGCGGCCAGGTAGATCAGGGCGTTGTAGCCGGTCCACCGCCAGATGACGATGGTGGAGACGGCGATCTTCGAGGCCCAGCCCGCCTGCCAGTCGACCGGGTTGATGCCGAGGAAGTCCAGCGCCCAGTTGATCATGCCGTAGTCACGGCCGAAGAGGAGGACGAAGACCAGCGTCGCCGCGGCCACCGAGGTGGCGTACGGGGCGAGCATGGAGACCCGCCAGAAGGTGGAGCCGCGCAGCTTGTAGTTGAGGAGGTGGGCGATGCCCATCGCCATGGCGAGCTGCGGGACCGTCGAGACGATGCCGATGAACAGCGTGTTGCGGGCCGCGTTCCAGAAGAACTCGTCGTCGAAGATCCGGGTGAAGTTCTTCAGGCCGGCCCACTCCATGTCGGTGGGCGCGGTCAGCTCCACCGAGTGGAGCGAAGCCCAGCCGGTGTAGAGGAGCGGGAACAGACCGAAGGCGATGAACAGGAGGAAGAACGGGGCGACGAAGGCGTACGGGCTCCAGCGCAGGTCCCGCTGCCAGCGGCGGGACAGCTTGGCGCGCTGTCGCTCGTCCTCCGGGGCGCTGCCGACCGGACGTGAACCGGCCGGGGCCGCGCCCCCCTTGACGGGGGGCGCGGCGATGGAGTGCCGGGAAGGCATACCGGTCACTTCTCCAGGTTGTTGTCGATGGTCTTGATCGCGTTGCTCCAGGCCTGCGCGGCGGACTTGCCCTTCGTCACCAGGATCACGCCGTTGTCGGTCAGACCCTGCTGGATGATCTGGTCCTTCGGGCCGATCACCTGGACCGGGGAGGTCTTGGCGGCGTCACCGAAGATCTCGCCGATCGGGGCGTCGCCGGTCATCTTGTTCTTCGCGGCGCGGACCTGCTCGCCCTCGTAGGTGGCCGGGGCGCTCGGGAAGGAACCACGCTTGGCGAAGAGCGTCGCCTGCTGCTCCGGGGCGGTCAGCCAGGCGGCGAGCTTGGCGGCCTCCTCGGCGTTCTTGCCGGCCTTCGGGACGGCCAGGAAGGAACCGCCCCAGTTGCCGGCCTTGGGGGCCTTGGCGACGTCCCACTTGCCCGCGGACGAGGCCTCGGACTTGCTCTCGATGTAGCCGAGCATCCACGGCGGGCAGGACATCGCCGCGAACTTGCCCTTGGCGATGGTCGTGTCCCAGGCGGGCTGGAACTGGACCTGCTTGCCGATCAGTCCCTCGGAGGCCGCGTCGGCCGTGAGGTCGAAGGCGTCCTTGACGGCGGGGTTGGTCTTGTAGATGACCTCACCCTCGGCGTTGTAGAACTTCTCGGTCTCGCTGGACAGAACGGCGTTCAGCAGGCCGCCGGGGGAGTCCATGAAGGTGACGCCCTTGGGGGCGTTCTTCTTGAAGTCACGGCCGACGTCGATGAACTTCGCCCAGTCGCCCTCCCACAGCTTCGCGAGCTCCTCGCGGTCGGTGGGCAGGCCCGCCTGCTCGAAGATGTCCTTGCGGTAGCAGATCGCCATCGGGCCGACGTCGGTGCCGAGCGCGACCGTCTTGCCGTCCTTGGTGGTGCCCTGCGCCCACTTCGACTCGAGGAAGTCGGCCTTCTTGCCGTACTTGGAGAGGTCGACCAGCTTGTCGGCCTGGGTGGAGGTGATCTCGGCGATGTTGCCGACCTCCACACCCTGGATGTCCTGGAGACCGCTGTTCTGGGTCAGGTGGCTGAGGAGCGCCGGGTAGTAGTTCTCGTTGCGCTCGGTCACCGTCTCCTTGATCTGGATGTCGGGGTTCTGCTTCATGTACTCGTCGTACAGCCCCGCCTCCTTGAAGCCGAACGTGCCGAACAGCCCGACGGTGATGGTGGTCTTGCCGTCGCTGTTGCCGGACGAGGCGGCGTCCTCGTCCTTGCCGTCGTCGGCGCAGCCGGCCAGCAGTCCGGCGCCGAGCGCCGCGACCGTTGCGAGAACCACTGCCCTGTGGCGGGCGGTTCGAATGGCGCGCATGGTCGTCCCTCCTGATTGCCCTGAACGTGCCGACCCCCCGGGCCAAAGGTCACTGGCGACCTCTGATCTTCTTGCTGCGGCGCGGGCGGGGAACGCGTGGGTTGGGTTTGGGTCAGGTACCGTGAGAGCGCGTGGGAGCGCTCCCAGAAGTGATGTGTTGAAGAGTCCCGGGTCACGGCGGGGGTGTCAAGGGAAGTGACGCCTGGATCTTGCCGGGGTTATCAGGGTGTTACCGAATGGGGAGAACCCGGTCAACGCGCGGCATCGGGAGGATACTTGGTGCCTCACCGTGTAGCTCCGCGCGTAGAACCCCGCCCCACCAGGGGCGCGGACGCGTGAAGGTGGGCCGCCCCCGTACGACATGGCGGTGGCCGGACCCGGGAAGGCCCGGGACGGCTGTTAGATTCCAGGACCGGTACGAACAGGAGGCGGCGGATGGCGAGCCACGGACGAGGCCGAAGCGGCGGGCGACCCACCCTTGAGGAGGTCGCTGCCCGGGCGGGCGTCGGCCGCGGCACGGTCTCGCGCGTGATCAACGGCTCGCCCAGTGTCAGCGAGGCCACCCGCGCCGCCGTGGAGGCGGCCGTCGCCGAGCTCGGCTACGTGCCCAACACGGCGGCCCGCGCGCTGGCCGCCAACCGGACCGACGCCATCGCCCTGGTCGTCCCGGAGTCGGAGACCCGCTTCTTCGCCGAGCCGTACTTCTCCGACATGCTGCGGGGCGTCGGCACCGCCCTCACGGACACCGAGATGCAGCTCCTGCTCATATTCGCGGGCAGCGACCGCGAACGGCAGCGCCTGGCCCAGTACCTGGCCGCGCACCGGGTGGACGGCGTGCTGCTGGTGTCGGTGCACGCCGACGACCCGCTGCCCGACATGATCGCCGAGCTGGGCATCCCCGCCGTGATCAGCGGTCCCCGCAGCGCCGACGAGCCGCTGGCCTCGGTCGACTCCGACAACCACGGCGGCGGCCGCTCGGCCACCGCCCACCTGATCGAGCGGGGGCGCCGCCGGATCGCCCACATCACCGGCCGCCTCGACGTGTACGGCGCCCAGCGCCGCACCGAGGGGTACCGCACCGCCCTGGCGGAGGCCGGCATCGCGGAGGACGAGGGGCTGGTCGAGCCCGGCGACTTCAGCGAGGAGGGCGGCCGCCGCGCCATGGCGGCCCTGCTGGAACGCCGGCCCGACCTGGACGCCGTCTTCGCCGCCTCCGACGTCACCGCGGCCGGCGCCCGCCAGGTGCTGCGGGAGGCCGGGCGGAGCATCCCCGACGACGTGGCCCTGGTCGGGTACGACGACTCGGCCATCGCCCGCCACATGGACCCGCCGCTGACCAGCGTCCGGCAGCCCATAACGGAGATGGGCCGGGTCATGACCGACCTGCTGCTGGAGGAGACGGCCGCCCGCGAACCGCGGCAGCGGATGCTGTCGGGGATTCGCCGCCCGCAGACGGTGCTGGCCACGCAGCTCGTGCGGCGCCAGTCGGCCTGAAGGGCGCCGAGTGCTCCGAAAGGGCTCCGGGGGCCTGGGGCCCAAGGGGCAGAAGGGGCGCGTGAGGCGTCCTGGGATGTTCGAAGCTTCATGCCGCGGACACGTCAGGGCGTCTCGTCGTGTTCATGTCTTGAATGCCGTAAGGACGGTGGACGTTTCCCTCCGGCTCTCCGCCCGCCTGGAAAGGCTCTCGCGCAGGGTCGGTGACGGGACTTGAACTCAGCCCTCGACATGACCGGGCCGAGGGCCGTCACGGAGCCGTCGGCGGCGCCGTGACGGCAGTGGGGCAGCGGGGAACTAGGCTTGGCCGCCCGGGAAGTGGGACGGCGGAGCCGGAAGGCGGCGGTGATGGACGGTGTCCGGTGGCTCGCCGGGGACGACGCGGTGGATCTCGGGTACTGGGTCCTGTTCGCACGCGGGTTGACCGCGGCCGAGGCGCTGACGCGCATGGGGCTCGACGCCGCATCAGGAGCTCTGCTCACCCGGGAGGAGGCTCAGGACGTCGCGGACGAGTCGGACACGGTCGTGGTCCGCGCCGGGACGAGCGCCGGGTGGGCGTACGCGTTCGTCGAAGGGGGACCGG
The DNA here is from genome assembly GCF_003112515.1 of Streptomyces fragilis. GTDB lineage: Bacteria > Actinomycetota > Actinomycetes > Streptomycetales > Streptomycetaceae > Streptomyces > Streptomyces fragilis. The sequence continues at coordinate 226,015 of NZ_BEVZ01000005.1, forward strand.
CCGGGACGGATCCGCTCGAAGCCGTGCGGCGGCTGTCGGCCGGTACGGAGGCCGTGGACGTGTGGCGGACGGTGAACGCCGACCAGTCGCTCGGCCACGCGGTGGACGGGCGACTGGTGTGCCGGTTCGAGCCCGGGCGCGAGCACGAACGAGTGGGCTCCGACCCCGGCCGTCCGGACGGAGCGATGCGGCGGGCGGGCCTCCTGCTGCCCGACGGGAGCGCCCCGCACGTACAGGGCATCACCGTGGACCGGACGGAGCTACGGACCCTGGCGCTGGCCGAGTCGGAGTTCGGCCTCGACCTGCCGCGCCGGGAGGTCCTGGAGGGGCGACTGCTGTCCGCGGCGCTGCCGGACTGACGGCGGTCCCCCGGGTGGGGCGGGCCCGGTGGCCGGACGGGGCGGGGCGGGATCCAGAACCTTCCACCGGCCACCTGCGTGACAAGGAGAAGAGGCCGCCTTCCTGCTCGTGCAGGGAGACGGCCTCTTCGAGAGGGTGAGTGACGGGACTTGAACCCGCGACATCCTGGACCACAACCAGGTGCTCTGCCAGCTGAGCTACACCCACCATGACCGGCGGTTCGGTACCTTGCGGTTTCTTTCCGACCGGCCGAGAAAAAGTGTACAGGGTCGGAAGGGGTGCTCGCGCCGCCCTTTTCCGGCGCCCCCCGCCGAGGGGCGCCGGGCGGATCAGCCGCCGGAGACGACGTGCTTGGCGGCGATGGTGCGGGCGGTGGCGGAGTCCGGCCCGGGCTGGGGGACGAAGACCGCCTCCCGGTAGTAGCGCAGCTCCGCGATGGACTCCCGGATGTCCGCCAGGGCCCGGTGGTTGCCGGCCTTCTCCGGGGCGTTGAAGTACGCCTGCGGGTACCAGCGGCGCGCCAGCTCCTTCACCGAGGAGACGTCGACGATCCGGTAGTGCATGAAGGACTCCAGCGTCGGCATGTCGCGCAGCAGGAAGCCGCGGTCGGTGCCGACGGAGTTCCCGCACAGCGGGGACCTGCCGGGGTCCTTCACGTGCTCGCGGATGTAGGAGAGGACCCGCTCCTCGGCGTCGGCCAGGGTGGTGCCGCCGGCGAGCTCGGTCAGCAGACCGGACGCGGTGTGCATCTGGCGCACCACCTCCGGCATCGTCTCCAGGGCCGAGTCCGGCGGACGGATGACGATGTCCACCCCCTCGCCGAGCACGTTCAGCTCGGAGTCGGTGACGAGGGCGGCCACCTCGATGAGAGCGTCGTCGGACAGCGAGAGGCCGGTCATCTCGCAGTCGATCCACACCATGCGATCGTTCATACGTCCACCCTACGGGGCGGGGCGGTGACCGTACGCGCTGCCGTACGAGCCGGTGTGCGCACGGGGGCGTACCCGCGGGTGCTCCGGACCGCGCCGGCCGGGGCGGGACGCGGGGGCGCGGCCTCTCGTGCGCCGATGAGGTGCCCCCGCCCGTGCGTCGGGGCCGCGCCCCGAAGGCCGTGCCCGTCCGGTGCCGGGCGGTGGGCGCCGGGTGCGCGAAAGCCGGGTGCGCGAAAGGGGCGCGCCGTGGCGCGCCCCTTTCGGATCCTTCCGCCTCGCGGGCCGGCCTCGCCGGCCCCGTCGGTCAGCGGCGGCCGGGCAGCGTGGGCCGCGGGAGGACCTCGCCGTTCTCCGCGGGCCGCCGGGACTGGGAGGGCACGCCCGGCGCCCCGGACAGCGGAGCCGGGTCCGCCGACAGCGGCTGGGCGCCCTGACCCTGCTGCGGCACACCGGCGGACGGCCCGTGCTCCCCGGCCACGCTCTGCTCGGCCTGCGGACGCCGGGCCCGGTACGCGGCCCGGTAGGCCGCCGGGGAGGCCCCCAGCTGGCGCCGGAAGTGCCCGCGCAGGGCCACCGGCGAGCGGAAGCCGCACCGGCCGGCGACCTCGTCGACCGAATAGTCGGAGGTCTCCAGCAGCCGCTGCGCCTGGAGCACCCGCTGGGTGATCAGCCACTGCAGCGGCGCGCTCCCGGTCAGCGAGCGGAACCGCCGGTCGAAGGTGCGCCGCGACATGTAGGCGCGTGCCGCCAGCTGCTCGACGTCGAACTGCTCGTGCAGGTGCTCCAGCGCCCAGGCGACGACCTCGGCCAGCGGGTCGGCGCCGATCTCCTCGGGTAAAGACCTGTCGAGGTAGCGCTCCTGCGCCGCCCCGCCTCCCGCTCCGCCCGTGTGCCCGGTGCCGCCGCCCCTGCGGGGCGGCACGACCAGGCGGCGGGCCAGCGCGTTGGCCGCCTCGTTCCCGTGGTCCGAGCGGACGATGTGCAGGCACAGGTCGATCCCGGCGCCGGTTCCGGCCGAGGTCAGCACGTCGCCGTCGTCGACGAAGAGCTCCCGCGGGTCGACGTGGACCGACGGGTAGCGCTTGGCCAGCGTGGGCGCGTACATCCAGTGCGTGGTCGCCGGACGCCCGTCCAGCAGGCCGGCCGCGGCCAGCACGAACGCCCCGGTGCACAGGCCGACGATGCGGGCCCCCTCCTCGTGCGCCCGGCGCAGCACGTCGAGTGCCTGCTCGGGGGGCGGGGAGGTGATCGAACGCCACGCGGGCACCACCACGGTGCCGGCCCGGCCGATCGCGTCGAGGCCGTGCGGTGCGGAGAGCTCCAGGCCCCCCGTGGTGCGCAGCGGTCCCTCTTCGCCGGCGCACACCAGCAGCCGGTATCGCGGTACGCCGGCGTCCTGCCGGTCGATCCCGAACACCGAGAGCGGGATGGAGCTCTCGAAGATCGGTCCGCCGCTGAACAGCAGCACCGCGACGATCTCCTTGCGGCGCCGGCCGGACAGCTTTCTGACGGCTGAGTCCGGCACGGCGGTGGAGTCGTGGCTCATCCTGCTAAGCCCCCCTCGGTGGTCGCGGCGCCTCTCACTGGACGGGTCTCTCGCTCCAGCACGTTTCCCCTCGGTCCCGAACGAAATCCCCCGCCGGACGGACGACAGTCAAGATCGAATCTACTGTGTCCGGCGTTGCCGGGAAGCCCAGTTGGACAAGCGCCGGAATGTCGACATGGCAACTTGGCGTAAAGCATTCGATCACGAAGGGTCGCGACGCGGGAGGGGGCGGAGAAGCGCGCCGCGCGCCGGTGGCCAATCCGCGTAGGGCGCCCAAGTCGGTCCGCACCCTTTTTGCCCTGGTGGAACGGCGGTTGGGGGGACGTTTCGGCACGGGTGTGCCGTGGCCGGGAAGTTGGCTGAAAATGTGCGGCGGCCGGAACGGAAACCGGTCAGTCGCAAGGGGGTGCGCGACAGGCGGCCCGATGTGCCTCCGTGCGCCCCGCGTGCCCCGTGGCGCACGTGACCTGTGGTGGGCGTGTGACACCGCGCCCTCCGTGCGGTGGCGTGTCGTCGTGCCCCGCCCCGCTTTCGGGGTGCGCCCCGGATCCGTCCTCGGTGTGCCGTGGCGCGGAACCGCCGTCGACCACGGGCGACGGGCCGCCGAGGTGAGCGGCCCCGTGTCACCCGCCCGGCCCGCGGTCCGCCGACGTCGCGGGTGCCGGCGGGCACCGGCAGTGCGGGTGGCGGCGCCGTGGTGGGCGGCGGCCGGGGCGCCGGCGCCCGGAGCCGCCCGGCGGGCTCCGGACAGGGCCGCGCGGCCGGGCCGGACGGCCGCCGAACCGCCTGTACGGCGCAGCCAACATTGCGCGGGAGGCGTCGGCTCATGCATGCTCCGGAGAATCCCGGCGGGCCCACGCGGAGCGGGCGGCCGGGTGAAGCCTTGCCGCCGGCACCTGCCGGTACCCGCCTGGACCTGCGGATCTCTCCCTGGAGACGGCAGAAAAAGGGCCTGGGAACGCTTGCCGCCGTACCCTGAAGGGTATGGGCCCGGGAAGATGGATCCCGGACACAGCTCCGCCGCTCACGTCGCCTCAACGAGGATCATTACGCCGAGACAGCCATGGCCGGTCACGAATACACCGATCCAGCGGACCGCAAGCGGCCGGTCGCCGAACCGACGGCGGCCGATCCCCTCGCGGCGGACGAGCTGCGCCCCCATCCCTGCGACCCCGCCTTCAAGCACGGGGTGGTCGTCGGTTTCGACGGCTCGACGTCCAGTGAGCGCGCCCTCGCCTACGCGGTGGGCATGGCGGCCCGGTCCAGATCGGGACTGATCATCGTGCACGTCGCCAACCGTCTGCCCACCACGGTGTGGGCCGGCTGCGAGCCCCCGGTCTTCGTGGACGTGCCGGACCACCGCACCGAGGTCCTCGGCCTGGAGCTCGCCTGCTCGGACTTCCTCGCCGAGGTGCCGTGGATCCTGGTCGAGCGCGGCGGGGACATCTGCCACGAACTGGAGGAGGTCGGCCGGGAGTACGAGGCCGACGCCATCGTCGTGGGCTCGACGCACGGTCTGCTCAGCCGCGTCTTCGGTTCGGTCGCCGGCCGGCTGGCCAAGCGGGCGCAGCGGCCCGTGGTCGTCATCCCCTGAGCGTGTTCCTCCGCGTCACCTGACCGCTCGCCTGATCGTTCGCCCGACCGCTCGGCCGCCTTCGGTGAGCGTTCGGCCGTCCCCTGACCGCTCGTCCGCCCTGGGGCTCTCCGTCCGGAACGCCGGTCGCATCCGCGGCAGTTCGCCGCCGTTCTCGCCAACACCACTGACCGCACGCGCAGTTGTGTACACCCGTGCGCAAGCTACCGGCGCGTACGGCGTGTTCGGCGTCGTCACGAGGGAATGACACCGACACGGATACCGGCTGCCGGCCGCCGTGGGGTGACGGCCACCGCAAACGGCAGCCAGGGCCGGGGGATTCGGGCGGCTCCGGCCCGTGGGAAAGGAACGGTCCCTGTGCATGGTGGCGCACAGGGACCGTTTCGCCGTCCGGGGGCGGGCCGACGGGCGTCGGCTACTCGACGGTGACCGACTTCGCCAGGTTGCGCGGCTTGTCGATGTCCCGGCCCAGCGCCAGCGCCGTGTGGTACGCGAGCAGCTGCAGCGGGATGCCCATCAGGATCGGGTCCAGCTCGTCCTCGTTCTTCGGGACGACGACGGTCCGGTCGGCCTTCTCCTGCTCCCGGTGCGCGACCGCGAGGATCTTGCCGCTGCGGGCCTTGATCTCCTCGAGGGCGGCGCGGTTCTTCTCCAGCAGGTCGTCGTCCGGCACGATCGCGACGGTCGGCAGGGCGGGCTCGATCAGGGCCAGCGGGCCGTGCTTGAGCTCGGAGGCCGGGTAGGCCTCGGCGTGGATGTACGAGACCTCCTTGAGCTTCAGCGAGGCCTCGCGGGCCACCGGGTAGCCCCGGACGCGGCCGATGAAGAGCATGGAGCGGGCGTCGGCGAACTCCTGCGCCAGCTCCTTGATCTCGTCCTCCGTCTTGAGGATCTCGTTGATCTGCTCCGGCAGGCGGCGCAGACCGGCGATGATCCGCTTGCCGTCGGCGACGGACAGGTCTCGGGTGCGGCCCAGGTGCAGGGCGAGCAGCGCGAAGGCCACCGTGGTGTTGGTGAAGCACTTGGTGGAGACCACGCAGACCTCGGGGCCGGCGTGCACGTAGATGCCGCCGTCCGACTCGCGGGCGATGGCGGAGCCCACCACGTTGACCACGCCGAGGACGCGGGCGCCCTTGCGCTTGAGCTCCTGCACCGCGGCGAGCACGTCGTAGGTCTCGCCGGACTGGGAGACGGCGATGTACAGCGTGTCGGGGTCCACGACCGCGTTGCGGTAGCGGAACTCGGAGGCCGGCTCGGCGTCCGCGGGGATGCGGGCCAGCTCCTCGATCATCTGCGCGCCGATCATGCCGGCGTGGTACGAGGTGCCGCAGCCGAGGATCTTCACGCGGCGGATCTGGCGCGCCTCGCGGGCGTCCAGGTTCAGGCCGCCCAGGTGCACGGTGGAGAACCGGTCGTCGATGCGGCCGCGCAGCACGCGGTCCACGGCGTCGGCCTGCTCGTGGATCTCCTTGTGCATGTACGTGTCGTGGCCGCCCATGTCGTAGGAGGCGGCCTCCCACTCGACGGTGGTCGGCTCGGCGGCGGTGCGGGTGCCCTCGGTGGTGTAGGTGCGGAAGTCGTCCGCGGTGAGGGTGGCCATCTCGCCGTCGTCCAGGGTGACGATCTGGCGGGTGTGGGTGACCAGCGCGGCGATGTCCGAGGCGACGAACATCTCCTTCTCGCCTATGCCGAGCACGACGGGCGAGCCGTTGCGGGCGACGACGATCCGGTCCGGGAAGTCGGCGTGCAGCACGGCGATGCCGTAGGTGCCCTCGATCAGGCGGACCGCCTGGCGGACCTTGTCCTCCAGGGTGGTGGCCGGGGAGCGCGCGATGAGGTGGGTGAGCACCTCGGTGTCGGTCTCCGAGAGGAACTCGACGCCCTCGGCCTCCAGCTTGCGGCGCAGGTCCGAGGCGTTGTCGATGATGCCGTTGTGGACGACGGCGACCTTCTCGTCGGCGGAGAGGTGCGGGTGCGCGTTCACGTCGGAGGGCGCGCCGTGGGTGGCCCAGCGGGTGTGGGCGATGCCCGCCGTGCCCTTGAAGCGGGCCGGCACCTTCGCCTCCAGCTCACGGACACGACCCTTGGCCTTGACCATCTTCAGCCCGCCCTTGGGGGCCGTGACGGCGATGCCGGCAGAGTCGTAGCCGCGGTACTCGAGGCGCGCGAGGCCCTCGAGGAGCAGCGGGGCGATGTCACGCTTGCCGATGTAACCGACAATTCCGCACATGTGGTGTGGTTTCCTCAGCCATAGACGATGCGGCGGAGCTGACGGAGCGAGAGCTCCGGCGGCGCCACCGCGCGGTACTGGAGGTCCGCCGAGATCTTCGTGAAGATCTCCGCGTTCACCAGGCCCTGGGCCTGGAGCTCGCGGTGGCGGCGACGGACGTAGTCCTCGGTCGTCTCGTCGAAGTAGGCGAGAACGTCCTGGATCACCCGCACGGCCTCGCCCCGCGTCAGCGAGGAGGACCGCGTCAGGTGATCGACGAGTTCGTCGTGCATGCCTGATCCTCCGATACGGCGAGCGGCGTCCGCAACAATTCTGCCCGATATCGGGCAGGATCCTGGCGTTCGGGTGTGCGAGACCACAGGACGGTGCGCGAGGGGATTGTCGCGCCTCCCGGGTGGGGAGTAGTGGTCCAGACCTTCTAGCGGCGCAACGAGTGAACGGAAGGGGACGACCGTGGCGGGACAACGGCACACGGCCTTACGGCTGGCGGCCTCGCTGCTGCTCCTGACGGCGGCCGCCGGAGGGGCCGCCCGGGCCGCGCCCTCGGAGCGGACGGCCGGCCCCGGCGGGGCCGGCGCGCCGGCCGGGGGGTTCGGCGCGCTGATCCCGGCGCCGGTCTCGGCCGAGCCGGGCGGCGCCCCGTACCGGATCACCCCCGGCACGGCGATCCGGGTCGAGGACAGTCCCGAGGTGCGCGCGATCGGCGTCTACCTCGCGGAACTGCTGCGGCCCTCCACCGGCTACCGCCTCCCGGTCACCGGCGGTGGCGGTGGCGGCGACGAGGACGGGGCCGCGGGTGCGTCGCGTGGCGGCGGCGACGAGGACGGGGCCGGGGGCGTCCGGCTGCGGCTCGCGGACGGTCCCTGGGGCGAGGAGGGCTACCGGCTCACCAGCGGCCCCTCGGGGGTGACGCTGACGGCCGCGCGGCCCGCCGGGCTGTTCCGCGGCGTGCAGACCCTGCGTCAGCTGCTGCCGCCGGAGGCGGAGGCCGGCCGGGTGCGCCCCGGACCGTGGCAGGTGCCCGGCGGCGTGGTCGAGGACCGTCCGCGCTACGCCTACCGCGGCGTGCACCTGGACGTGGCGCGGCACTTCTTCACCGTCGAGCAGGTCAAGCGGTTCATCGACCGGATCGCGCTGTACAAGGTCAACACGCTGCACCTGCACCTCACCGACGACCAGGGCTGGCGGCTGGCGATCGACTCCTGGCCCCAGCTCACCGCCGTCGGCGGAGCCACCGAGGTCGGCGGCACGCCCGGCGGGTACTACACGAAGGACCAGTACCGGGAGATCGTCGCCCACGCGGCGTCCCGCTACCTGGAGGTCGTCCCGGAGATCGACCTGCCCGGCCACACCAACGCGGCGCTCACCTCCTACGCGGAGCTCAACTGCGACGGCGTCGCGCCGCCCGCGTACACCGGGATCAAGGTGGGCTTCTCCTCGCTGTGCGTCGGCAAGGAGGTCACCTACGACTTCGTGGAGGACGTGATCCGCGAGGTGGCCGAGCTCACCCCGGGCCGGTACCTCCACATCGGCGGGGACGAGGCGCACTCCACCCCGCACGAGGACTACGTCGCCTTCATGGCGAGGGTGCAGCCCCTGGTCGCCGAGTACGGCAAGACGGTGATCGGCTGGCACCAGCTCACCGCGGCGGAGCCCGCGCCGGGCGCGCTGGCGCAGTACTGGGGCTACGACGAAACCGAGGAGGAGGAGCGGGCCCGGGTGGCGGAGGCGGCCCGCGCCGGCACCGGGATCATCCTGTCGCCGGCCGACCGGGCGTACCTGGACATGAAGTACACCGCCGGGACGCCGCTCGGACTCGACTGGGCCGGGCCGGTGGAGGTCCGGCGGTCCTACGACTGGGACCCGGCCACCTACCTGGCGTCCTCCGGCGTGCCGGAGGACGCGGTGCGGGGAGTCGAGGCGCCGCTGTGGACGGAGACGCTGAGCACCCCGCGGGAGCTGGAGTTCATGGCGTTCCCCCGGCTGCCGGGCATCGCCGAACTGGGCTGGTCGCCGGCGGACGCCCACGACTGGGAGGCATACCGGGTGCGGCTGGCCGCGCAGGCGCCGCGGTGGGACGTGATGGGGCTGGAGTACTACCGCTCACCGGAGGTGCCGTGGCCGTCCGGTGACGTCGGGGAGCCCGAGAGGCCCGGGGAGTCCGGGGAGCCCGGGGAGCCCGCGGGGGTCGCCGCGTCGGGGTGACCGCCGGACGGCCGCCCGGCTGCCGGGCTGCCAGAGGCATGCGGTCCGTCGTCGCCGGTGCACCACTGCCCGCCGGCGCGCCACTGCCCGTCGGTGGGCCGCTGCCCGCGGGTAGGCCGCTGCCCGCGGGTGGGCCGCTGCGCGTCGGTGGGCCGCTGCCCGGCGGCGGACGCGCGGGAGCCCCCGGAGGACCGTCTCCGGGGGCTCCCGCGGCTGCCGGGGGGAGGCAGCGGGTCAGGCCACCTTCTTGGCGTTCTCGATGGCCTCGGCGAGGTCGTTCAGCAGCGGAGTGCACTTGTCGTAGGACAGGATCGGCTCCGGCGAACGGGCGATGACCTGGCCGGCCTTGACGGCGGGCAGCTTCTTCCAGGTCGCCTCGGTGATGTCGGCCGGCTGGATGGCCTGGGCCCGGTCGTCCATGATGATCACGTCGGCCTTGTACTTGTCGACGTTCTCCCAGCTCAGGCTCTCGAACCAGCCGCCGCTCTCCTTGACGGCCTTCGCGTCCGGCTCGACGATGTTCACGCCGAGGGCCTTGTAGTACTCGAGGTCGATCGAGAGGTTGTGGGTGGAGACGTAGAAGAGGTCGGGGGAGGCGGAACCGGCCAGGACGCGGATCTCCGGGCGGGCCTTCGCGGCGGCCTTGAGGCGCGCGGCGGCCTGCTCGAACTTCTTCTTCGCCTCGACGACCTTGGCGGCCTTCATGTCCGCGCCCAGCGACTCGGCCAGCGCGGCCATGCGCTCCAGGGACTTGGTCATCTGCACGTCGAAGACGGAGACGCCCACGCTCGGGGCGAACTTGGCGATCTGGTCCGCGGACTCCTCCGGCACGTACCAGAGGGTGCCCGCGCCGTCGAACATGGTGGAGACCAGGAGATCGGGCTTGAGAGCGGCGTACTTCTCGACGCTGAACTCGCCCCAGACGTTGCCGATGACCTCGACCTTGGAGACGTCCATGTCGCCGGCCTGCACGTCCGGCTTGCCGCCCTCGGCGGTGGTCGGGCCGAAGACGCCCTTGACCTGGACGCCGTAGTCGTACAGCGCGGCGCCCACGCCCGTGAAGGCCACGATGTTCTGCGGCGCCTTGTCCAGCTTCACCGTGGTGCCGCGGTCGTCCGTGAAGGACCACGGGCCCGAGGCGGCGGCCTTGCCCTTGTCCGCGCCGTCCTTCGCCGGCTGGTCGTCGCCGCACGCGGCGAGGACGGCACCGAGCCCGAGGGCGCCGCCGGCTGCCAGGATGCCGCGGCGGGTGGGGAGGGAGGGACGGACGTGACGCATGGGTGACTGCTTTCGAACAGGGCGGACAGCCGCCGGACGATTCGAGGCAAGGTTAGCCTTACCTTCATTGGCTTTGTCCAGGGGGTGGCGGTGTGTGTTTCCGGAAGTTGCCCGTGCCCGCCCCGGCAACCGGCCCGCCCCGACACTGCCGGGTCCGGACACTGCGGGCCGCCCCGCGGGGATGCGATCATGCGCGGCACGGGGGTTGTGACCCGTGGAGCGGTACGGGGCCGACGATCTGACGGATGATCCGACGATCCGACGGTTCCGGTGGAGCGGACGCGAGGGCTCAGGGGGGCGGGCGCGTGGTCACGTTGCCGAGGCAGGGCGAACGGTCGCGGGCGGAACGGCACATGCTGGTCTGCGGCGACGACGGGCTGGCCCCGCGACTGGCCGCCGAGCTGCGGGAGGTCTACCGGCAGCGGGTGGTCCTGGTGGTGCCGGGGGAGCGGACCGAGGACGCCGGGACCCTGGCCGCCACCGTCTCCCGTGCCGCCGCGCTCCTGGGCCGCTGGGGCCAGGGACCGCTGCAGCAGGGGCCCGACGACTCCCAGCCGGGGCTGAGCACGCCGGTGCTGGAGATGTACGCCCCCCGCCCGGGCGCGGACGTGCTCACCGAGGCGGGCGTGGAGCGCGCCGCCGCGATCGCCCTGCTCTACGAGGACGACGAGACCAACCTGCGCGCGGCCCTCGCCGCCCGCCGCCTCAACCCCTCGGTCCGGCTGGTGGTGCGGATGTACAACCGCAAGCTCGGCGAGTACATGGAGGAACTCCTCGACCAGGCGGCCCTGATGGCACGACCCGGACTGGACCGGGCCACCCTGGAGGCCTCCACCACCGTCCTCTCCGACGCCGACACCGCCGCCCCCGCCCTCGCCGCCACCGCCGTGGCCGACACGCGCCGCGTGGTGCAGGCCGACGGTCTGCTGCTGCGCGCCGCCGAGCGCACCCCGCCACGGACGGGGGAGACCGCCGACCCCGGCCTGTGCACACTCGCCCTGCTCTCCTCCACCACCGCCGACCCCGCGGGCGCCGAGGGGTCCGACGCCAGCGGTCCGCAGGGCCCGCGCCTGCTGCCCGACGACGCCGAGGTACGGGCGGCCACCGGGCGCGGCACGGTGGTGCTGGACGCGGTCCGCCGCACCGGCCCCGCCCTGCCGCCGCGCCGGCTGGCCCGGCGCGGGGCGCCGCTGTCCCGGCTGTTCTCCCGGCGGCTGCGCTGGGCGACGGCCGGCGTGGTCGCCTCCGTGCTGGCGCTGGCCGTCGCCACCACCGTGCTCACCGACCTGGGGTTCCTGTCGGCGACCTACGTCTCCCTGCTCGACCTCCTCGGCATCGGCGACCCGGCGACGGGCCAGTCGGCGGCCCGCCAGATCCTGCAGCTGCTCTCCGGACTGGTCGGCCTCGCCCTGCTGCCGCTGCTGGTGGCGGCCGGACTGGAGGCGCTCGGCACCTTCCGCGGGGCCGGGGCGCTGCGGCGGCCGCCGCGCGGGCTCTCCGGACACATCGTGCTGCTCGGCCTCGGCCGGGTCGGCACCCGGGTGCTGTCACGGCTGCGGGAGCTGGACATGCCGGTGGTCTGCGTGGAGCAGTCCGCCGAGGCGCGGGGCGTGCCGCTGGCCCGGGACCTCGGGGTGCCGGTCGTGCTGGGCGACGTCACCGAGGCGGGAGTGCTGGCGGAGGCCAAGATCCACCGGGCGGCGGCGCTGCTGGCGCTGACCAGCTCCGACACCACCAACCTGGAGACGACGCTGGCGGCCCGCTCGATCGCGCCCGAGCTGCGGGTCGCGCTGCGGCTGTACGACGACGAGTTCGCCACCGTCGTCTACCGCACGCTGCGGGCCGCGTACCCGCGGGCCGTCACCCGCAGCCGGAGCGTCAGCCACCTCTCCGCTCCCGCGTTCGCGGCGGCGATGATGGGACGTCAGGTGCTGGGGGCGATCTCCATCGAGCGCAAGGTGCTGCTCTTCGCGGCGCTGGTGGTCGGCGGGCACCCGCAGTTCGAGGGGCGCACGGTGGCCGAGGCGTTCCGCGCGGGGGCGTGGCGGGTCATCGCCCTGGACACCCGGCGGCCCGAGGCCCGCCGCCCCGACCTGGCCCGCGAGGCCCCCTCGGACGGTCCGCAACTGCTCTGGGACCTCCACCCGGGGTACGTCCTCCGGCCCGACGACCGCATAGTCCTGGCCGTCACCCGCCGCGGCTACGCGGAGATCCTGAGCACCACCCGGAGTGCGGCGGGCTGAACGCGCCGCCGGACCGGGGCGCTCCGGACGAGGGCACGCCGGGCTGGGGCGTGCCGGGCTGGGGCGCGCCGGCCACCCTGCGGGAGGCGGGGCGAGGGCGTGCGTGCGCCCCGGAGGGTGCCGTCCACGCGGACGGGCCGTGCCCGGGGGTCGCAGGGTCGCTGCGACCCCCGGGTTGGGGGGCGAGCCGTCAGACGCGGTGGCCGGTCAGCCCGAGAGGCCCATCTCGCGCGCGATCAGCATCCGCTGGACCTCGCTGGTGCCCTCGCCGATCTCCAGGATCTTGGAGTCGCGCCACATGCGGGCCACCGGGTACTCGTTCATGAAGCCGTACCCGCCGTGGATCTGCGTGGCCTCCCGCGCGTTGTCCACGGCCACCGTCGAGGAGTACAGCTTGGCGATGGCCGCCTCCTTCTTGAAGGGCTGCCCCGCGACCATCCGCGCCGCCGCGTCGTGCCAGGCGAGACGGGCGGTGTGCGCCTTCATCTCCATGTCGGCGATCTTGAACTGGATGGCCTGGTTCGCGCCGATCGGGCGGCCGAACGCCTGCCGCTCCTGGGCGTACTTCACCGACTCGTCCACGCACCCCTGCGCCAGGCCCGTGGCGAGTGCGGCGATCGCGATCCGGCCCTCGTCGAGGATCCGCAGGAACTGGGCGTAACCGCGGCCCTCCTGGCCCACCAGGTTGGCGGCCGGGACCCGGACGTCGGAGAAGGAGAGCTCCCGGGTGTCCGAGGCGTTCCAGCCGACCTTGGAGTACGGGGCGGCCACGGTGAACCCCGGGGTGCCGGAGGGCACGATGATCGCGGAGATCTCCGGCCGGCCGTCCGCCTTGCGGCCGGTGACGGCGGTGACCGTGACCAGGCCCGTGATGTCGGTGCCGGAGTTGGTGATGAAGCACTTGGAGCCGTTGATCACCCACTCGTTCGTGGCCTCGTCGAGACGCGCCGTGGTGCGGGTGGCGCCCGCGTCGGAACCGCCCTCGGGCTCGGTCAGGCCGAATGCGCCCAGCATCTCGCCGGAGCACAGGCGCGGCAGCCACTCCCGCTTCTGCTCCTCGGTGCCGAAGAGGTGGATCGGCATGGCGCCGAGCGAGACGCCGGCCTCCAGGGTGATGGCGACCGAGGAGTCGACCCGGGCCAGCTCCTCCAGGGCGACGCCGAGGGCGAAGTAGTCGCCGCCCATGCCGCCGTACTCCTCGGGGAAGGGCAGACCGAACAGGCCCATGCGGCCCATCTCGCGGACGATCTCGTAGGGGAACTCGTGCCGCTCGTAGAAGTCGCCGATCTTCGGGGCGACCACGTCGTGGGCGAACTCCTCGACGGTGCGGCGCAGCTCCTCCAGCTCCGGGCTGAGGCGGCGGTCCATGGGGGTGGCGGTGGTGGCGGTCATCGCGTCACTGCTCCTGGTGGGAGAGGGCTCGGACGGTGCGGGACGGGCTGGGCCGGCCCAGTTGTTCGGCCATCCACACGCTCGTGGCGGTGAGACGGCCGAGGTCGACCCCGGTCTCGATGCCGAGGCCCTGGAGCATCCACACCAGGTCCTCGGTCGCGAGGTTGCCGGTGGCGGACTTCGCGTAGGGGCAGCCGCCGAGGCCTCCGGCGGAGGCGTCGACGGTGGTGACACCGTGCTGGAGCGCGGCCAGGGTGTTGGCCAGGGCCTGGCCGTAGGTGTCGTGGAAGTGGACGCCGGTCGCCTCGACGGCGACACCGGCCTCCTTCAGCGCCGTGAGCACGGCGGCGACGTGACCGGCGGTGGCGACGCCGATGGTGTCGCCCAGGCTCAGCTCGTCGGCTCCCATGTCCATCAGCGCCCGGCAGACCTGCACGGCCTGCCCGACGGGGACGGGGCCCTCCCAGGGGTCGCCGAAGACCATCGAGACGTAGGCCCGGATCCGCAGCCCTTCACCCTTGGCACGGGCGGCGACCGGCTCGAACATGGCGAGCGACTCGTCGACCGTGCGGTTCAGGTTGGCCTTGGCGAAGGACTCGGTGGCGCTGGCGAACAGCGCCACCGTGCGCGCGCCGAGCGCCAGCGCCCGGTCCAGGCCGCGCTCGTTGGGCACCAGCACGGGCAGCTCCACCGGCAGGTCGCGGACCATCGGGAACAGTTCCTCGGCGTCCGCCAGCTGCGGCACCCACTTCGGGTGCACGAAGCTGGTGGCCTCGACGGTGGACAGCCCCGCCCCGGCGAGGCGGCGGACGAACTCCGCCTTCACCTCGGTGGGGACCGTCGCCTTCTCGTTCTGCAGGCCGTCGCGGGCGCCCACCTCGTAGATCCGCACCCGGGCGGGCAGCCCTTCGGCGGGCACCCGCATGGGCAGGGCGCCCGGACCGGACGTCGCGTCGGCGGTCATGCCGCGCCCTCCTTGTCCTCACCGGGCGTGCTCGCTGCCTCGTCGGGGGTGATCACGGCGAGCACCTGGTCCATGGCGACCGCCGTGCCGGGAGTGACGTCAAGCTCGGCGACCGTGCCGGAGTGCGGGGCGGAGATGACGTGCTCCATCTTCATCGCCTCCACCACGAGCAGGCTCTGCCCGGCCTCCACCCGGTCGCCGACGGCGGCCTTGACCACCGTGACCGTGCCCGGCATGGGCGCGGTCAGCGAGTCGGCGCCCGCACGGGCCGCGCCGGTCAGCGAGGCCGCCACCGGGTCGTGGTCGCGTACCTGCCAGGCGTCGCCCTCCCGGCCGAGCCAGTCGCCGGCCCGGTGGAAGGTGTGGCGGACGCCGTCCAGGACGACCGAGACACTGTCCGGGCCGACCTCGTGGTGGGCGGCGCCGGCCCGCACGGTGTGGGTGACCGGGTCCAGCCCGGGGACCTGGAGCGGGAAGCCGAGCGGCCGGTGGGCCTCCGGGCCGCCGATCCGCCAGCCGCTGGGCACGGCGAACGGGTCCGTCCAGCCGCCCTCGGTAGGCGCGGGCGCCAGCTCGGCGAGCCGGACGGCGGCCGCCGCCTCGTACACCTCGGCCGGGACCCCTTCGGGGACCAGCGCGTCGGCCTCACGCTCCACCAGCCCGGTGTCCATCTCGCCGGACACCACGTCGGGGTGGGCCAGCAGACGGCGCAGGAACCCGGCGTTGGTCGGCACGCCCAGGACGACCGTGTCCGCGAGGGCGGCGCGCAGGCGGCGCAGGGCGGTGGCCCGGTCCGGGCCGTGGGCGATCACCTTGGCCAGCATCGGGTCGTAGAGGCTGCCCACCTCGGAGCCCTCGGCCAGGCCGGAGTCGGTGCGCACGCCCGGGCCGGACGGCTCGCGCAGCAGCAGGACCCGGCCGCCGGAGGGCAGGAAGCCGCGGGAGGGGTCCTCCGCGCAGATCCGGGCCTCCACCGCGTGGCCGGTGAGGGTGACGTCCTCCTGCGTGAACGGCAGCGGCTCGCCGGCCGCCACCCGCAGCTGCCACTCCACCAGGTCCAGGCCGCCCCCACCGATGGACACGGCCAGCTCCGTCACCGGGTGCTCGACCTGCAGGCGGGTGTTCATCTCCATGAAGTAGTAGGAGGAGGGGTCCTTGCCCGGGACGATGAACTCCACCGTGCCCGCGCCGACGTAGCCGCAGGACCGGGCCGCCTGCACGGCGGCCTCGCCCATCGACGCCCGGGTCCCCTCGTCGAGCAGGACGCTGGGCGCCTCCTCGACGATCTTCTGGTGCCGCCGCTGGAGCGAGCACTCGCGCTCGCCCAGGTGCAGGACGTTGCCGTGGGCGTCGGCCAGCACCTGGATCTCGATGTGCCGGGGGCGGTCGATCCAGCGCTCCACCAGCAGCGTGTCGTCGCCGAAGGAGGCACGGGCCTCCCGGCGCGCCGCGGCGATCTCCTCGGCCAGCGCGGACTCCTCGCGGACCAGACGCATGCCCTTGCCGCCGCCGCCCGCACTGGGCTTGAGCAGCACCGGCATGCCGATCTCCCGGGCGGCCGCCGCCAGCTCGTCGTCGCTCAGGCCGCTGCCGCTGGAGCCCGGAACCACCGGGACACCGGCCGCGCGGACCGTCTCCTTGGCGCGGATCTTGTCGCCCATCAGGTCGATCGCCGAGGCGGGCGGACCGAGGAAGACCAGCCCCGCCTCGGCGCAGGCCTGCGCGAAGGCGGCGTTCTCCGCGAGGAAGCCGTATCCCGGGTGCACGGCCTGCGCGCCGGTGCGCGCCGCGGCCTCCAGGATGCGGTCGACGCGCAGGTAGCTCTCGCCGGCCGGGGCCGGGCCGATCCGCACCGCCGTGTCGGCCGCGCGGACGTGCGGCGCCTCGGCGTCGGCGTCGGAGAAGACGGCGACCGAGCGGATGCCCAGCTCGCGCAGCGTACGGATCACCCGCACCGCGATCTCGCCGCGGTTGGCGACCAGCACCGTGTCGAACATGCCCTGCCCTGCCTCGGACCGCTTCGTCTCGAGCTCTGTCGTCTTGATGCGTGCCACGTGTCCCACCCCTTACATCCGGAAGATGCCGAACTTCGGCTCGCCCAGCGGGGCGTTGCCGCAGGCGGTCAGGGCCAGGCCCAGGACCTGCCGGGTGTCCAGCGGGTCGATCACGCCGTCGTCCCACAGGCGCGCCGTCGCGTAGTAGGCGCTGCCCTGCTCCTCGTACTGGGCGCGGACCGGGGCCTTGAAGGACTCCTCCTCCTCGGCCGGCCACTCCTCGCCGCGCGCCTCGATCTGGTCCCGCTTGACGGTGGCCAGCACCGAGGCGGCCTGCTCGCCGCCCATCACGGAGATCTTGGCGTTGGGCCACATCCACATGAACCGCGGCGAATAGGCACGCCCGCACATGGAGTAGTTGCCCGCGCCGTAGGACCCGCCGACCACCACCGTCAGCTTGGGGACCCGGGTGCAGGCCACCGCCGTGACCATCTTGGCGCCGTGCTTGGCGATGCCGCCCGCCTCGTAGTCCCGGCCCACCATGAAGCCGGAGATGTTCTGCAGGAACACCAGCGGGATGCCGCGCTGGTCGCACAGCTCGATGAAGTGCGCGCCCTTCTGGGCGGACTCGGCGAACAGGATGCCGTTGTTGGCGACGATGCCGACCGGGTGGCCGTGGATCCGGGCGAAACCGGTGACCAGGGTCTGCCCGAACTCCGACTTGAACTCCGCGAACTTCGAGCCGTCGACGATCCGGGCGATGATCTCGCGGGCGTCGTAGGGCGTGCGGGAGTCGACCGGCACCGCCCCGTAGAGCCCGGACGGGTCCACCTTCGGCTCGACGGGGGTGACGGCCTTCCACGGCAGCTCCCGGCGGGCGGGCAGCGTGGAGACGATGGTGCGCACGATGCGCAGCGCGTGCGCGTCGTCCTCGGCGAGGTGGTCGGTGACGCCGGAGGTGCGGGAGTGCACCTCGCCGCCGCCGAGCTCCTCGGCCGTCACCACCTCCCCGGTGGCCGCCTTCACCAGCGGCGGCCCGCCCAGGAAGATCGTGCCCTGGTCGCGGACGATGACCGCCTCGTCGCTCATCGCCGGGACGTACGCGCCGCCGGCCGTGCAGGAGCCCATCACGGAGGCGATCTGCGGGATGCCGGCCGCGGACATCCGCGCCTGGTTGTAGAAGATGCGGCCGAAGTGCTCCCGGTCGGGGAAGACCTCGTCCTGCATCGGCAGGAAGGCGCCGCCGGAGTCGACCAGGTAGACGCACGGGAGGCGGTTCTCCAGCGCGACCTCCTGGGCGCGCAGGTGCTTCTTCACCGTCATCGGGTAGTAGGTGCCGCCCTTGACCGTGGCGTCGTTGGCCACGACCACGCACTCGCGGCCGCTCACCCGGCCGATGCCGGCGATCACTCCCGCGGCGGGCGCCTGCCCGCCGTACAGCCCGTCCGCGGCCAGCGGAGCCAGCTCCAGGAACGGCGAGCCGGGGTCGAGCAGCGTGTCGACCCTCTCGCGCGGCAGCAGCTTGCCGCGCGCGGTGTGCCGCGCGCGAGCCCTCTCGCCCCCGCCCAGGCGGGCCGCGGCCAGCTTGGCGCGCAGCTCCTCCACCAGGGCGCGGTGGGCCGCCTCGTTGGCCCTCCAGGCGTCCGAGGCGGGATCCGCCGCGCTCTTCAGCTCCGGTGCGTCGTCCATCTACGAGCTCCTCAGGTTAGCGCTCGTTAACCGATTTCCTTCAGGTTAACGAGCGCTAACCGCCCTGTCTACAATTGATGGCATGGCCACCAGGACGGATGCCTCGACCCGCCGTGAGCAGATCCTCAAGGAGGCCGCGCGGCTCTTCGCCGAACGCGGCTTCCACGGCGTCGGCGTCGACGAGATAGGCGCTGCCGTGGGCATCAGCGGTCCCGGCCTGTACCGGCACTTCCCCGGCAAGGACGCGATGCTCGCGGAGCTGCTGGTGGGCATCAGCGGTCAGCTCCTCACGGGGGGCAGGCGGCGGGTGGCCGAGGCCGGGACGGAGTCCCGGGGCGGCGGCCCCGGGGCGGTCCTCGACTCACTGATCGAGGGGCACATCGACTTCGCGCTCGACGACCGCCCGCTGATCACCCTGCACGACCGTGAGCTGGACCGCCTGCGGGACAGCGACCGCAAGATGGTGCGGCAGCTGCAGCGGCAGTACGTCGAGCTGTGGGTGGAGGTCGTCCGGGAGGTCCACCCCGAGCTCGCCGAGCCGCCCGCGCGGGCGGCGGTGCACGCGGTGTTCGGCCTGCTCAACTCCACGCCTCACCTGAGCCGCCCCAGGCTGCCCAACCGCGCGGCCACCGCCACGCTGCTGCACGCCATGGCGCGCGGCGCGTTCGCCTCCGCCGCCGAGGCCGCCGCCCGGGCCTGAGCCTCCGCGGCGGGCCTTCGCGCCCGCATCCGTCCACGTCACCCCTCGCGCCCCGCGGGGGGTGACGTGCGTTACGGGCCCGTTCGGCCGTGCATCTCTGGACGAGTGTCCTACTCGCCGGTACGGTAAAGGCTGAGCAAGCGCTTAGCTAGATCGTGCTGCTCGGAAGCGACAACCAGCCAGGACGAAGGCGGAGGTGGCGGCGGTGCGCCGTACGGTGTTCAACGAGGATCACGAGGCGTTCCGGGAGACCCTGCGCGCCTTCATCGAGGCCGAGGTCGTCCCGGTCTTCGACGACTGGTTCCAGGCGGGCATCGTGCCCCGCGAGTTCTACTACAAGCTCGCCGAGCTCGGCGTCTTCGGCATCAACGTCGACGAGGAGTACGGCGGCGCCGGCCTGGAGACCCACAAGTTCGAGGCCATCCAGTACGAGGAGACCGCCCGCGCGGGCGTCAACTTCGGCGGCTCCGGCGTGCACGTGCTGCTCGCCCTGCCGTACATCAAGATGCTGGCCACCGAGGACCAGAAGAAGCGCTGGCTGCCGAAGTTCGTCTCCGCCGAGGAGATGTGGGCCATCGCGATGACCGAGCCGGGCACCGGCTCCGACCTCGCCGGCATGAAGACCACCGCCAAGCTCTCCGAGGACGGCACCCACTACGTCCTCAACGGCGCCAAGACCTTCATCACCGGCGGCGTGCACGCCGACCGTGTGATCGTCTGCGCCCGCACCGCCCCGGCGACCCCCGAGGACCGCCGCCACGGCATCTCCCTCTTCGCCGTCGACACGAAGTCCGAGGGCTACTCGATCGGCCGCAAGCTGGACAAGCTCGGCCTGCGTACCTCCGACACCGCCGAGCTCGCGTTCGTCGACGTCAAGGTCCCGGCCGAGGACCTGATGGGCGAGGAGAACAAGGGCTTCTACTACCTCGGCAAGAACCTGGCCTCCGAGCGCTGGGGCATCGCCTTCGGCGCCTACGCCCAGGCCAAGGCCGCGGTGGAGTTCGCCAAGAAGTACACCCAGGACCGCACGGTCTTCGGCCAGCCGGTCGCCGCCTTCCAGAACACCAAGTTCGAACTGGCCGCCTGCAAGGCCGAGGTGGACGCGGCCGAGGCCGTCGCCGACCGCGCCCTGGAGGCCCTGGACGCCGGTGAGCTGACCGCCGCCGAGGCCGCCTCCGCCAAGCTGTTCTGCACCGAGGTCGCGCACCGCGTGATCGACCGCTGCCTGCAGCTGCACGGCGGCTACGGCTACATGAACGAGTACCCGATCGCCCGCCTGTACGCGGACAACCGGGTGAACCGCATCTACGGCGGCACCAGCGAGATCATGAAGACGATCATCGCCAAGGACATGGGTCTGTAGAGGGACCCGTACCTTCCGCACATGAGCAAGGCACTGCAGTCGCTGCTCGATCTGCTCGACCTCGAGCGGATCGAGCGCGACATCTTCCGCGGTCGCTCCCGGTTCGCCGTCGTCCCCCGGGTCTTCGGGGGACAGGTGGCGGCCCAGGCGCTGATCGCCGCGGGACGCACCGTCCCCGCCGACCGGTTCGCGCACTCGCTGCACGCGTACTTCCTGGTGGCCGGGGACCCGGGCGCCCCGATCGTCTACGAGGTGGACCGGATCCGCGACGGCCGGTCCTTCACCACCCGGCGCGTGGTCGCCGTCCAGCACGGCCGGCCGATCTTCCACCTCTCCGCCTCCTTCCAGGCGTACGAGGAGGGGCTGGACCACCAGGCGCCGATGCCCGAGGTCCCCGACCCGGAGACGCTGCCGACGTTCGAGCAGATGATGCCGCGGCACGCCGAGGCCTACGCCTCGCCGGACATGCTGGAGCGGATGCTGGCCGCGCGCGCCGCCGTGGACCTGCGGTACGTCAACACGCCGCCGTGGGGCAGTGTGGGCGAGCCCCGGGAGCCCCGCTCCCAGGTGTGGTTCCGCACGGCGGGCAAGCTCGACGGGCCGCTCGACGACCCGCTGATGCACGTCTGCCTCGCGACCTACGTCTCCGACATGACGCTGCTGGACTCGGTGCTGCTCGCCCACGGGCGCGGCGGCTGGGCCGTCGGTGACGTGGTGGGCGCCTCCCTCGACCACGCCATGTGGTTCCACCGCCCCTTCCGGGCCGACGAGTGGCTGCTCTACGACCAGGAGTCGCCGTCCGCCTCCGGGGGTCGTGGGCTGGGGCAGGCGCGGATCTACACCCAGGACGGCCGCCTCGCCATCTCCGTCATCCAGGAGGGCGTGGTCCGGGTCCCCCGGGAGAGCTGAGGGACGCCGGCCCGCCGCCCTGTCCCGCACGCCGCATGCCCGCACACCCGCATGCCCGCACACCCGCATGCCCGCGTGCCTGCGTGAGAAGTGCGGAGCCCGGGGAACGCTCGACCCATGACGGATTCCCCGGGCGGCCGGCGGCCGGACGACGCGCGGCCCGACGACGGACGGCGTGGCGACGCGCGTGGCGACGACGCGCGGGCCGACGACGCGCGGAGCGACGACGTGAGGCCGGACGCGCTCCGGCCGGACGGGACGTTCGCGGAGGACGGACACCTCGCGGCCGGCGGCCCGGGGAAGGGCGGGCCGGCCGAGGGCGACGGGGACAGCACCTTCACCGTGCTGGTCGCCGCCGGGGCCAACCTGGGCATCGCCCTGGCCAAGGCGGTGGCCGGCGCCATCAGCGGGTCGAGCGCCATGCTCTCCGAGGCCGCCCACTCCGTCGCCGACACCGTCACCGAGGTCCTCCTGCTGGTCGCCCTGCGCCGCAGCGCGCACCCCGCCGACGAGGACCACCCCCTGGGACACGGCGCGGAACGGTACGTCTGGGCGCTGCTCGCCGCGGTGGCCACCTTCGTCGGCGGCGCCGTCTTCTCCTTCTACGACGGCGTGCACACGCTGGTGAAGGGGGAGGAACTCGGGGACCCGCTGATCTCGTACATCGTGCTCGCGGTGGCGTTCGTCCTGGAGGGCATCTCCCTGCGGACCGGACTGCGGCAGTCGCGCGGCGAGGCCCGGCGGCACGGGACGAGCTTCGAGCGATACCTGCGCCACACCCCGGACACCGCGGTGAAGGCCGTGGTGATGGAGGACTCCGCCGCCCTGATCGGCCTGGCGCTGGCCGCCCTCGGCCTGCTGGGCGGGCAGCTCACCGGTTCGGGCGTGTGGGACGGTGTGGCCTCGCTGCTGATCGGTGTGCTGCTGCTCTACGTGGCCTGGGTGCTCGGCCGGTCCAACGTCGAACTGCTGGTGGGCCGCCCGCTGCCGCGTCCGGTACGGGAGCGGATCCGGGCGGAGCTGCGGGCGGTGCCCCACATCGAGGAGGTGCTGGAGCTCACCACCCTGGTGCAGGGCCCGCGGGAGGCGCTGGTGGCGGCCAAGGTGGACTTCCGTGACGTCTCCAGCGCCGCCGAGGTCGAGCAGGCATGCGACCTCGCGGAACAGCGGCTGCGGGAGACGTTCCCGGTCATCGGCCGGGTCTACCTGGACCCCACCCCGGGGCGGCGTCAGCCCTCGTAGAGCCCCGCCTCGCTGAGCAGGTAGGCGGTCATCGGGTCGTAGTACCGAGGGCTGTGGACATGGTCGTCGAGCGGCACGGCCACCTGGAGCGTGCCCTCGGCCTCCGCCACGAACAGCGCGGGATCGTTGCAGTCCGCGTAGCCCACCGCGTCCACGCCGTGCTGGGCCGCGGCGCCCGCCCAGCCGTGGTCGGCGACCACCAGGTCGGGCAGCGGGCGGCCGTCCTCACCCAGGGCGAAGAGAATGGCCCGCATCGGCTCGCCCGAGTGGGTGTGCCAGAGGTTGGCGCCACGCTCCACCACGGCGACGTCGGCGAACTGCACCACCCGGCCCTCCACGGTCCCCAGGTCCTCGGGGATCACCATGACCTCGCAGCCCGCCGCGCGCAGCGCGGCCGCGGTCGCCCGGTGCACGTCCAGCAGGCCCCCGGGGTGGCCGGTGGCCAGCAGAACCCGCTGCCGGTCCTCCGCCGCCTTCCGCAGCCGTGCCGCCATCCGCTCGAGGCCGGACACCGTCAGCTCCGGGTCGATCGTGTCCTGCCCGACCCGGTGCGCCGGGTCGTCGTCCACCCCGACCCGCTCCGCCATCACGGCCAGCACGTCCTGCTCGTCGGCCCAGCGGTCGCCGAACTCCAGGCCGAACCAGTAGTAGCGGTCGCCGTTGGCCAGGGCACGGTAGTGGGACAGGTTGTTCTCGCGGGGCGTGGCGACGTCCCCCGCGATACGGGTACGCACGAGGTGGTCGATCAGCTCGTCACGGCTGGGCGTCGGGGTCCCGGGTATCGGCATGTCACCCATTCTGATGGAGGTCGCGCCGGACGTCCCGCTGATTGTCCACAGGCGTCGAACCCGCGTCCGAGACCTGTGCCACGGTCGCCGTATGTCGACGGCACCAGCTCGTCCGAGCCCGGCCCGGTCCCGGACGGCCGTCAGCGTGGCGAGCCGGCCGGGCACGGGCCGATTGTTGCGGAGGGATGAAATCCGATCCGGCCGTCGTTGGTGCCTGGAGGAAGATCAGAACCGACGGAGGGCACCCCGAGTGACGGAGCGGCGACAGGAGAACGGACCCGGCTGGGCACGCCGGCTGGCGGCGTACGCCTGGCGGCATCCGAAGGACGTGATCCTCGCCCTCGGCTCGTCCCTGGCCGGCATGGCGGTCATGGCACTCATCCCGCTGATCACCAAGGTGATCATCGACGACGTGATCGGCGACCGGTCCCGCGAGATGGCGCACTGGGCGACCCTGCTGGTCGGCGCCGCGTTCGTCGTCTACGTGATGACCTACATCCGCCGCTACTACGGCGGACGCCTCGCCCTTGACGTGCAGCACGAACTGCGCACCGACATGTACCGCACCATCACCCGCCTCGACGGCCGCCGCCAGGACGAGCTGTCCACCGGCCAGGTGGTCGGGCGGGCGACCAGCGACCTCCAGCTGATCCAGGGCCTGCTCTTCATGCTGCCGATGACGATCGGCAACATCCTGCTCTTCCTCATCTCCCTGGGCATCATGGCCGCCCTCTCGCTGCCGCTCACCGCCGTCGCGGTCGCCGTCGCCCCCGCCCTGTGGTGGATCGCCCGCCGCAGCCGCGCCAAGCTGCACCCGGCCACCTGGTACGCCCAGGCGCAGGCCGCCGCCGTGGCCGGAGTGGTCGACGGCGCCGTCACCGGCGTCCGCGTGGTCAAGGGCTTCGGCCAGGAGGAGCAGGAGACCGGCAAGCTCCGCGCCGTCGGCCGCCGCCTCTTCGCCGGACGGCTGCGCACCATCAAGCTCAACGCCACCTACACCCCCGCCCTGCAGGCCGTGCCCGCCCTCGGACAGGTCGCCATGCTGGCCCTCGGCGGCTGGCTCGCGGTCGAGGGGCACATCACGCTGGGCACCTTCGTCGCCTTCTCCGCCTACCTGGCCCAGCTGGTCTCGCCGGTCCGCATGCTCGCCATGGTGCTCACCGTCGGCCAGCAGGCACGGGCGGGCACCGAACGCGTGCTGGAGCTGATCGACACCGAGCCGAGCTTCCGGGACGGCGCCGCCGAGCTGCCCGCCGACGCGCCCGCCACCGTCGAGTTCGAGGACGTCTCCTTCTCCTACAACGACACCCGTCCCGTCCTGGACGGCCTGTCGTTCACCATCCGCCCCGGCGAGACGCTGGCCGTGGTCGGCTCCTCCGGCTCCGGCAAGTCCACGGTCTCGCTGCTGCTGCCCCGCTTCTACGACGTCACCGGCGGCAGCGTCCGCGTCGGCGGCCGCGACGTGCGGGATCTGACCCTGCGGTCGCTGCGTGCCGCGATCGGCATGGTGCCGGAGGACTCCTTCCTCTTCTCCGAGTCGGTCCGCGACAACATCGCCTACGGCCGTCCCGAGGCCACCGACGCGGAGATCGAGCGGGCCGCCCGCGCCGCACAGGCCCACGACTTCATCACCGCGCTGCCCGAGGGCTACGCCACCAAGGTCGGCGAGCACGGCCTCACCCTCTCCGGCGGCCAGCGCCAGCGCCTCGCGCTGGCCCGCGCCATCCTCACCGACCCGCGCCTGCTGGTCCTCGACGACGCCACCTCCGCCGTCGACGCCCGCGTCGAGCACGAGATCCACGAGGCCCTGCAACACGTGATGCGGGGCCGCACGACCCTGCTCATCGCCCACCGCCGCTCCACCCTCAACCTCGCCGACCGGATCGCCGTCCTCGACGGCGGCCGCCTCGCCGACGTCGGCACCCACGAGGAGCTCAGCGCGCGCTGCGCCCTCTACCGCGGCCTGCTCACCGACCCCGACGAGCTCGGCGGAGTCTCCCCGGGCCACGTCGGGGCAGCCGCCGGCCGGTCCGGCGACGACGGCGCCGACACCACCGTCCGCGACGAACTGGACGCGGAGTACTGCGCCGAGCGCGGCATCACCCCCCGCCTGTGGACCGGCGACCGCGAGCCGCGCGATCCCGCCCTGGAGGGCATGCCCGCCACACCGGAGCTGCTGGCCAAGGTCGACGCGCTGCCGCCGGCCACCGACACCCCGGACGTCGACGAGGCGCGCGCCGTCCGGCCGGAGAAGGACTACAACCTCCGCCGTCTGCTGCGCGGCTTCGGCGGGGCGCTCACGGTCAGCCTGCTGCTGGTCGCCGTCGACGCCGGCATGGGCCTGCTGCTGCCGGTCCTGATCCGCAACGGCATCGACGACGGCGTCCAGCGGGTCGCCCTCGGAGGCGTGTGGACGGCCTCACTGATCGCGCTGGCGGTGGTGCTCACGCAGTGGGCGGCCCAGGTGGGCGAGATGCGGATGACCGGGCGGACCGGCGAGCGGGTGCTGTACGCGCTCCGGCTGAAGATCTTCGCCCAGCTCCAGCGGCTCGGCCTGGACTACTACGAGCGGGAGCTCACCGGCCGGATCATGACGCGGATGACCACGGACGTGGACGCGCTGGCGACCTTCCTGCAGACCGGCCTGGTCACCGCGTTCGTCTCGGTGGTCACCTTCTTCGGCATCATGGCCGCGCTGCTGGTGCTCGACGTCGAGCTGGCGCTGATCGTCTTCGCGACGCTGCCGCCGCTGATCGTCTCCACGTACTTCTTCCGCCGGGCGAGCGTGAAGGCGTACGAGCTGGCCCGCGAGCGGGTCTCCACGG
Organism: Streptomyces fragilis; assembly: GCF_003112515.1. Taxonomy (GTDB): domain Bacteria; phylum Actinomycetota; class Actinomycetes; order Streptomycetales; family Streptomycetaceae; genus Streptomyces; species Streptomyces fragilis. Next base: position 252,269 of record NZ_BEVZ01000005.1, read on the forward strand.
TCAACGCCGACCTCCAGGAGTCGGTCGCCGGGCTGCGCATCCTGCAGGCGTTCGGCCGGGAGGGATCCGGCGGCGAGCGGTTCACCGCCCGCAGCGACCTGTACCGCCGGGCCAGGATCCGCGGACAGTGGCTGATCTCGGTGTACTTCCCGTTCGTGCAGTTCCTCGCCACGGTCGCCTCGGCGGCCGTCCTGTGGGCGGGCGCCGGACGGATCGCCGCGGGCACCCTGACGGCGGGCGCGCTGGTCGCCTACCTCCTCTACATCGACCTGTTCTTCGCGCCGGTGCAGCAGCTCTCGCAGGTCTTCGACGGCTACCAGCAGGCCACGGTCTCCCTGGGCCGGGTGCAGGAGCTGCTGCGGGAGCCGACCTCCACCGAGGAGGCGGACAAGCCGGTCCCGGTGCGGCGGCTCGAAGGGGAGATCGTCTTCGAGGACGTCCACTTCGCGTACGGCGCGGAGGACGCCGGCATGAAGGAGGCCGGTGTGAAGGAAGCCGGCATGCACGAGACCGTCGTGCACGAGGCCGGCGAGGGGCCGGGCGAGGGCTCCGGCGGCGGGAACGCGCTGACCGGCATCGACCTGCGGATCCCGGCCGGGCAGACGGTGGCCTTCGTCGGCGAGACCGGCGCCGGGAAGTCCACGCTGGTCAAGCTGGTCGCCCGCTACTACGACCCGGTCCGCGGGCGGGTCACCGCAGACGGCCGGGACCTGCGCGAGCTGGACCTCACCGGGTACCGGCGCCGGCTGGGCGTGGTGCCTCAGGAGGCCTACCTCTTCCCCGGCACGGTGCGCGACGCCATCGCCTACGGCCGGCCGGACGCGACCGACGCCGAGGTCGAGGCGGCGGCGCGTGCGGTCGGCGCGCACGAGATGATCGCGACGCTGGAGGGCGGCTACCTGCACGAGGTCGCCGAGCGGGGGCGGAACCTTTCCGCGGGCCAGCGGCAGCTGATCGCACTGGCCCGGGCGGAGCTGGTGGACCCCGACGTGCTGCTGCTCGACGAGGCCACGGCGGCGCTGGACCTCGCCACGGAGGCGGCGGTCAACGCGGCCACCGAGAAGCTGGCCGGCCGCCGCACCACCCTGGTGGTGGCCCACCGGCTCACCACCGCGGCGCGCGCGGACCGGGTGATCGTCATGGACCACGGCCGCGTCGCCGAGGACGGCACCCACGACGAGCTGCTCGCCCGGGGCGGCCGTTACGCCGCCCTCTGGCAGACCTTCATCGGCGCCCCCGAGCCGGCCGCCGACCTCCGGTGACCAGGAGGGGCCAGGGTTCGCGTGACGTCAGGAGCCGTTCGGACCTCGCGCCGAGGACGCGTACGCCGCGGGGGAGACGCCGACACAGGCGGTGAAGTCGCGGGTGAAGTGCGCCTGGTCGGCGTAGCCCAGTTCGGCGGCGAGGTCGGACCAGTTCTGCGGTGAGGCGGCCGCCCGGGCGGCCGCCTCCTGCATGCGGGTCCGCCGGATCACCCACTTGGGGCCGACACCGACGTACTGGGCGAACAGCCGCTGCAGCCGGCGCACGCTCATGCCGGCGATCGCGGCCAGGTGGCCGGTCCGGAGCACGGCTGGGTCGTCGCCGATCACGCCGACCAGCCGGGCCGCCGTGTCGATCTCGGGGTCGGGCGTGGGCCGCACGTCACGCAGGAGGCCGGCCGCGAGGAGAAGCGCGGCCGGCACCCCCGGCTCGGCGGCGACGGCGTCCGCGACGGCCCGCGCCCTCGTGCCGAAGACCTCCTCGGCGTCCAGGACCCGGTCGGTGAGGGTGGACACCGGGGCGTCGAGGAACGGCCGGAAGCCGCCGGGACGGAAGCGCAGGCCGACTGCCCGGCCGGTGCCGGAGATCTCCTGGGTGGAGGTACCGGTGACGACGCCGGTGATCCGGGCCTGCCCGCCGGTGGTGAAGGTCAGGTGGACCACCGGGTGGGTGAGCACCCGCTGCCGGTGCGGCTCCGCCAGGTTCCAGTGGAGGATCCAGAACCCGTCCAGGAACGGGGCCAGATCCGGCGGAGCCGGTTCCTGCGTGAGCCGGAACCGTTCGGCCGCGGTCCGCGGATCCAGGATGGCGCGTCGTCGCGTTTGTTCAATACCCGTCATCGTCCCCCTGTCTACCCTGCCTGACGACACGTGGAGAAGGGACGACATGGAGACGAGATTCCTGATGACCCGGGCCGCCGCGGTGGCGGTGGACATCGTCCGGGGGATCGGGCCGGACGCGCTCGACCTGCCCACACCGTGTCCGGGGATGCGGACCGGCGTGCTGGTGAACCACCTGATCGAGTTCACAGGCGAACCGGCGCAGGCCGCCGGACGCAAGCAGCCCCCGTCGGCGCGGGACGACACGGTGCGGGGCCAGAGGGACGACACGGTGCGGGACCACACGGCACGGGACCACACGGCGCGGGCGCGCGACCTCACCGCGGAGCCGGACCGGGCCGAGGAGTTCGCCTTGCAGGCGGCGGAGACCGCCGCCGTCTGGAGCACTCCCGAGGCATGGACCGGCGAGACGGCGCTGGCGGGGACCGCGCGGATGCCCGCCCGCTTCATCGGGGGGATCGTGCGCGGCGAGTGGCTGCTGCACGGCTGGGACCTGGCGGTGGCCACCGGGCAGGAGGCGGCCGTGGACGAGGAACTCGCCGCGGCGCTGTACGAGGACATCGCGGGCAAGGCCGACATGGCGCGGAAGTACGGGGTGTTCGGGCCGGAGGTCGCCGTGGCGCCGACCGCACCGCTGTTCCACCGTGCTCTGGGGCTGGCCGGCCGTGATCCCGCGTGGCGGCGCCCGGCCGGCCGCAGGTGAGCAGACAGGCCGGGGCCGCGGGGGACGCCGAGCCGATGCCGCGTCACCAGCGGGCCGGTGGTGCTCCGGCGTGCGTACAGGCCTGGTGATGCAGCGGTGGCGCGGGTAGGTTCGGGCCACCTATGACTCCCAGGGGAGGGTGCATGCGCAAGGCGCTCACAGGGGCGATGGCACTCGGCGTGCTGATGGGCACACTGAGCACGGCCGGGACGGCCACCGCCGTCCAGCCCGACGCCACCGACACCACCACCGCGGCCACGGCGGCCCAGGCCGCCGCCTCCGTGGACATCCTGGACCGGCTGCTCTCGATACCCGGGATGAGCCTGATCCAGGAGAAGCCGTACACCGGCTACCGCTTCTTCGTGCTCAACTACACCCAGCCGGTGGACCACCGTGACCCGTCCAAGGGCACGTTCCAGCAGCGCATCACCGTGCTGCACAAGGACGTCTCCCGCCCGACGGTCTTCTACACCGGCGGCTACAGCGTCTCCACCAACCCGAGCCGCCGCGAGCCGACCCAGATCGTCGACGGCAACCAGATCTCCATGGAGTACCGGTTCTTCTCGCCGTCCCGCCCGGACCCGGCCGACTGGTCGGACCTGGACATCTGGCAGGCGGCCAGCGACCAGCACCGCATCTTCAAGGCGCTGAAGCCGATCTACCGGGAGAACTGGCTCTCCACCGGTGGTTCCAAGGGCGGCATGACCGCCACCTACTTCGAGCGCTTCTACCCGCGCGACATGGACGGCGTGGTCGCCTACGTCGCCCCCAACGACGTGGTGAACAAGGAGGACTCCGCCTACGACGCGTTCTTCGCCCGCGTCGGCACCAAGGAGTGCCGCGACCGCCTGAACGGCGTGCAGCGCGAGGCGCTGGTCCGTCGCGACGCGCTGATGAAGCGTTACGAGGCCGCCGCCGCGGAGAACGGCTGGACCTTCGACACCATCGGCTCCATGGACCGCGCCTACGAGGCCGTCGTGCTGGACTACGTGTGGGGCTTCTGGCAGTACAGCACCCTCGCCGACTGCGAGTCGATCCCGGCGGACGCGGCGAACGCCACCGACGAGGAGATCTGGGACTCGGTCGACACGATCTCCGGGTTCAGCTTCTACACCGACCAGGGCCTGAGCCCGTACACGCCGTACTACTACCAGGCCGGCACCCAGCTGGGCGCGCCCACGATCACCTTCCCGTACATCGAGGACGAGCTGATCCGCTACAGCTACCAGCCGCCGCGGAACTTCGTCCCGCGCTCCATCCCGATGCGGTTCCAGCCGTCGGCGATGCGCGACGTGGACAACTGGGTGCGCAAGAACGCCCGCCAGATGCTTTTCGTCTACGGGCAGAACGACCCGTGGGGCGCCGAGCCGTTCCACCTGAGCAAGGGCGCCAAGGACTCCTACGTGCTGACCGCGCCGGGGATGAACCACGGTGCCAACGTGGCCGGTCTGGTGCCCGAGGAGAAGGCGCTCGCCACCGCGCGCATCCTCGAGTGGGCCGGTGTCGCCCCGGCCTCCGTCCAGGCGGACCCGTCCAAGGCGAAGCCGCTCGCGAAGTGGGACGCCAAGCTGGACAAGCGGGACGTGGAGCGGGAGCCCACCCTGCGTCCGTGACGCCGCCCGGCTGAAGGGTCCGACCCCGCGTGGTGCGGGTCCCGTACCCCGGTCCCGCATGCCGCGGGGCCGGGGTACGGTCACACCTTCCGCGCGCACCCCACCGGCAGGCCTCCGCCCAGCCGCACGTAGAGCGCCGTGGAGGACGGGCACCGGTCGCGGTCCACGACCGCCCGGGTCACCTCGAACTCCGGCCTCCTCCCGCCCCTCGCGTCGCAGGCGGTCTCGCGGACCTCGCCCCGGCCGGTGGCGTAGAGGCAGTCGCCGACCACCGTGTGCGGGCCGCCCCCGCCTCCCGGGTCGCCCGGGTGCGGCGGCTGGAGGTTGCGCATGCAGGCGTAACCCTGCGGGGTGATGCCGTCGCCGTCCTCGTCCGAGGCGGAGTGCCGGTCGCTGACGTGCAGCACGAAGTCGGTGTCGGGCGGACAGCGCGGGCCGTCGGCAGGCCGCCCCGCGCGCCGCGCGGTCACCTTGGCCACCGCCCGTTCGCTGGTGCACGCCACCTCGCCGAAGCTCCGGGTTCCCGAGGTGCTGCACTCGCCGGCCGCCAGGAACACCGGGCCCTCCCCGGCGGCCGCGACCGTCGGCGACGAGCGGGCCTCCACCCGTCCGTCGCCCGGTCCCCCGGCCCCGGTTCCCGCCCCGGCCGGCGCGGACGGCGCGCAGCCCGCCGCCGTCAGGGCGCCGAACAGCAGCGCGCCCGCCACCCGCGCAGCACGACCTCGCATCGGTCCACCCCCCGACGACGCAGCCTGCCCCGCGCGGAGCGGGCCGCGCCAGGCGTTCCGGAGGAAATGGGCCGCCCGGAGCGCGTGCCGCGATGCCGGTCGCAGAGCACGTACGGCACATGACGGTCGGCCCGCTACGTCCCCCCGGCCAGGTACTCGCCGGTCTGCCGGGGGTGCCGCTGACGGACGCCACACCCGCCGGCCCTCCTCCGGCTTGCCGCGCCCACCCGCTCGCCCGGCGGCGGTGCCGGGGTCCGTCCGCCCCTGGGCCGGCCCCGGCACCGCCGTCCCTCAGTAGCCCAGCCCGTACCCGATCGGGAAGAGCACCTGGTCCGGGGCGTCCGCCCGCTGCACCGGCACCGGCAGCTTCCCCTTGGGCGAGACCTGGCCGGCGATGACCCGCGCCGCGGCCCGCACCTCGGTGTCCGTCCAGGAGTAGGAGGCCAGCACCGCCGGCACGCCGTCCAGGTGCGCCACGTCGTACGGGTTGCGCACCGCCACCACGACGACCGGCTTCCCGGTCTCCTGCAGCCGCCGCACCAGCGTCTTCTGCGCGCTGCTCGCCGTCACGTTGTACGTGGCGACCACCACCGCGTCCGCGTCGGCGGCCGCCGCGACCGCGCCCGCGACGACGGTGGCGGAGGGGGCGGTCCCGGTGGTGCGGGCCGTGGTGGTGAAGCCGAACTCGGCGAGCGCCTCGGCGATCACCTTGGTGGTGGGGCCGTCCGACAGGGAGGGGGAGGCGGGATCGGGGCCGACCACCAGCAGCCGGCGGTGGCGGCGCCGGTTCAGCGGCAGCAGGCCGCCCTCGTTGACCAGCAGCGTGGTCGTGTGGTCGGCGATCCGCTCGGCCGCCTTGTAGTGGGCGCCGGTGCCCACCGCCCGGTCGACGCCGTGGTGGGTGACGTACGGGTCCTCGAAGAGGCCGAGCTTCGCCTTGAGGCGGAGGATCCGCAGGATCGATTCCTCGAGCCGGGACTCGGTCAGCTCGCCGGTCCGGACCGCGTCCAGCACCGCGTTCCACGAGACGTCCAGGTCCGGCGGGTTGAGCAGCTGGTCGACGCCGGCCTGGACGGCCATCACCGCCACCCGCGCGTCGCCGTACTTGGTCCGCACGCCCTGCATGCCCAGGGAGTCGGTGACCACCACGCCGTCGTAGCCGAGTTCCTCGCGCAGGATGCCGGTGAGGATCGGCCGGGAGAGGGTGGCCGGGTCGCCGGACGGGTCCAGCGCGGGGACCATCAGGTGGGCCGTCATGATGGAGTCGATCCCGGCCCGGATGGCCGCCCGGAACGGCGGGGCGTCCACGGCCTCCCACTCCTCGCGGCTGTGGGTGATGATCGGGAAGCCGTAGTGGCTGTCGACGGCGGTGTCGCCGTGGCCGGGGAAGTGCTTGGCGGTGGCCGCCACACCGGAGTTCTGGTAGCCGACCACCTCGGCGGCGGCCAGCCGGGCCGCGGCCTGCGGGTCGGCGCCCAGCGAGCGCACGCCGATCACCGGGTTGGCCGGGTTGACGTTCACGTCGCAGACGGTGGAGTAGTTCTGCCGGATGCCCAGCGCGGCAAGCTCCGCGCCGGCCACCCGGCCCAGCGCCTTGGCGTCGGACCTGGATCCGCTCGCGCCCAGCGCCATCGCGCCCGGCAGCAGGGTGGCCGGCTTGCCGACCCGGGCCACGATGCCGTGCTCCTGGTCGGTGGCGATCAGCATCGGCAGCCCTCGCGGCAGGTCGAGGGAGGCCTTCTGGATGCCGTTGGAGAGGTCCGCGATCTGGTGGGGGTCGCGGGTGTTGTGGGCCCAGGCGAAGTAGATGATGCCGCCGAGCCGGTACTTCTCGATCAGTTCGGCCGCGGTGCGGACGCCGATCTCCTTGAGGTTGGCGTCGATGTCGGCCTGGTCCGGGGCGGTCGCCGAGTGGCCGTAGACCCGCATCACGAAGAGCTGGCCGACCTTCTCCTCCAGCGTCATCCCGGAGATGAGGGACCGCAGTCGCTCGTCGTCCACGGGCGCCGGGTCGTCGGCGGCGAGTGCGGGGGTGCCGGCCGCCAGGGCCGCGGCGATGCCCGCGGTGGCGGCGAGGACGGTGCGTCGTGAGGGCCGGGTCCTGCCCGAAGCGGTGTTTCCGGAACTACCCGTGCTGGAGTCGCGCACGTGCGCCCCTTCCTTGGATGAAGGCCTTGGATGAAGGAAACTTCCGAGGGGTCACGAATATCGGGGAAGTTTCTTTCGGTCAAGGGTCGCGGCACGACCGGTGCCCGTACGGCGGGGCGGACGCGGGCCCGCGCGGCGTTCGCGGGCGTGAGGCCGGGCCTTCCGGCGGGCCGGGCACGGCGCGGAAGAGGACCTGGTGGACCGTCACCGGGTCCCCGGCCCGGTGGTCCGTCACCGGCGCGCAGGAGGGGGCGGCGCCGGTGACGGCCGGGCTGCCGGTCCGCGGGCGGGGAGGGAGGGGAAACCGGCCCCCACAGGTGGCCGGCCGGCCGCTCCGCGGTGACTGCTCCGGCAGTGCGGCCCTTGGACGCGCCACCGCCGCTCACGGTTCCCCGGACAGGCCCCGCCATCGCGACCGCAGGGTCCGCACCGTCTCCGTGACGGCCGGACGCCGGGCCGCCTCCTGGCGCCACACCGCGTACAGCCGCCGCACCGGCACCGGTTCCATCGGCACCGTCACCACCTCGTCGGGCAGCGGCCCCCGGCCGAGCCGGGGGATCACCGCCACCCCCAGCCCGGCCGCCACCAGCGCCACCAGCGTCGGGTTCTCGTCGGCGGTGTGGACGACCCGCGGCTCGTGCCCGGCCGACCGCATGGTCCGCACCAGCCAGTCGTGGCAGACCCGCCCCGGCGGCTGGCAGACCCAGTCCTCCCCGGCCAGTTCCGCGCCCCGCACCCCGCGCCGGGCGGCCAGCGGGTGCCCGCGCGGGACCAGCAGGTCGCTGTGGTCCTCGCCGATCCGCTGCCGGGCCAGCCCCGGCGGGAGCGCCATCGGGGCCACGTCCCAGTCGTGCGTCACCGCCATGTCGACGGCGCCCCTGGCCACCATCCCCACCGACAGGTGCGGGTCCACCTCGCTGAGCCGCAGGTCCAGTGTCCGGTGCCGCGCCGCCAGTTCGGCGAGCACCCCCGGCATCAGCCCGCGCGCGGCCGAGGGGAAGGCGGCGACCGTCAGCCGGCCCGACGGTTCCCCGCGCCGCTCCTCCAGCGCCGCCTCCGCCCGCTCCACCAGGCCCAGCAGCTCCCGCGCCGTCTCGGCCAGCTGACGGGCGTCCTCGGTGAGCCGCACGCCCCGGCCCTGCCGCTCCAGGAGCACCGTGCGGGTCTCGCGTTCCAGCTTCGCGATCTGCTGGGACACCGCGGAGGGCGTGTAACCCAGCGACTCCGCCGCCGCGTTGACGGTTCCGTGCACGGCGACGGCGTGCAGAGCGCGCAAGCGCTGCAGGTCCAGCACGGTGCGGCCCCCTCTCGATTCAGCCTCGTCGATTCAGCATCGCTACATCCACCCGTGCAGCAATCATCGCTGGTGCTTCACGGTGCCGGCGACGGATGCTCGACGCATGCGACCTACTCATCTCCTGCTGGCCGTGTGCGTGGCGGCCACCTGGGGCGTCAACTTCGTGGTGATCGAGGTCGGCCTCGACCACTTCCCGCCCCTCCTGCTGTCCGCGCTGCGGTTCCTCCTCGCCGCCCTGCCGGCCGTCTTCCTGGTGGGACGGCCGAAGGTGGCCTGGAAGTGGATCGTGGGCGTCGGCATCGCCCTGGGCGTGGCCAAGTTCGGGCTGGTCTTCGTCGGCATGGACCAGGGCATGCCCGCCGGGCTCACCTCGCTGGTCCTGCAGATCCAGGCCGTCTTCACCGCGCTGTTCGCCTTCGCCGTGCTCGGCGAGCGGCTCACGGGGCTGCGGGTCGCGGGCATGGCGGTCGCGGTCGCCGGCATAGCGGTCGCCGCCGTGGACGAGGGGACGACGGGACCGCTGCACGCCTTCGCCCTGGTGATCCTCGGCGGCGCCTGCTGGGGCGTCTCCAACGTCCTCACCCGCAAGGCGTCCCCGCCGGACGCGCTCAACTTCATGGTCTGGGTGAGCACCGTCCCCGTGCTGCCCCTGCTGGCGCTCTCGCTGCTCACCGAGGGCGCCGGACGCGACCTGGCCGCCCTGCGCGGTCTCGACCTGGAGGGCGTCGGGGTGATCCTGTTCATCGCCTGGGTCAGCACCGTCTTCGGCTTCGGCGCCTGGGGCTGGCTGATCAAGAGGTACCCGGCCTCGACGGTGGCCCCGTTCTCGCTGCTGGTGCCGGTCTTCGGGATGGCCTCCGCCTGGCTCCTGCTGGACGAGGCGGTGAGCCCGCTGCGCTGGGTGGCCGCCGCGCTGCTGGTCACCGGCGTCGCCATGACCTCCCTCGTCCGCCCGGGCCGAAGCCGCGTCGTCGCCGGCGGGGCGGGTGGTGCAGACTCCACGGCGGACGCACCGACGAAGGAGGACCCGGATGACCTTCCGGCTGACCGCCCCACCGCTGGAGGGCTCACGGGTACGGCTGGAGCCGCTGCACCCGCGGCACGCGGCTGACCTGGCCCTCGCGGCGGAGGAGGACCGGTCCACCTTCGCCTACACCTGGGTGCCCCGGGCGGACGAGGTCCCGGACTACATCGCCACCCAGCGGGGGCGCGCCGCGGAGGGGACGGTCGCGCCCTACGCGCAGATCTCCCTGGCCACCGGCCGCGCCGTCGGCTGCACCTCCTTCTGCACGCCGCGCGCCTGGCGCACGTCCGGGCGGCTGGACGCGGTCGAGGTGGGCTGGACCTGGCTGGGCCGCTCGGCACAGGGCACCGGCGTCAACACCGAGGCCAAACTGCTGCTGTTCCGGCAGGCCTTCGAGGGCTGGGGCGTCGGCCGGGTGGACCTGATGACCGACGCCCGCAACGTCCGGTCCCGAGCGGCGATGGAACGGGTGGGGGCCCGGCCCGAGGGAGTGCTGCGCGGCTGGGGCGTCTCCCGGGTCCCGGGGGAGGAGGGCCGGCTGCGCGACACGGCGGTCCACGCGGTCCTCGCGGAGGACTGGACCGAGGTTCGCGAGAAACTCGAAAAAATCTTGTCCGGCCGTACAACCTCGGCCCCACCTCGCCGGTCTTAGTCGGCGTCAGGAGTTCTGGAGGGGGATCCGGGGGGATCGCACAGCTTCTGGCGGGGGGAGAACCGAAGGGCCCGGTCCACAGGACCGGGCCCTTCGTCGCGCGTGCTCTCCGGGTGAGCCCCGGTCGGCTAGAAGAACACCCCGCAGCGCAGGAGGACGTTGGCGTACGGCGCCGCCTCCCCGGTGCGGACCACCAGGCGGGCGTCCCGCGAACGCAGCTTGAGCTCCTCGTGGGGGACGAGACGCAGCCCGGGCAGCCCGGCCAGCAGCGCGGCGGCCGCCGGATTGGCGTCCCGCACCTCGCAAGCCGCGACGGCGCCCTCCACGACCAGCTCCTCCAGCAGCCCGTCCAGCACCTCCGCGAAGGACGGCACCCCGGCGCGGAACGCCAGGTCCACCACCCGCGGACCCGCCGGGATGGGCATGCCCGCGTCGCAGACCAGCACCTCGTCGGTGTGGCCCAGTTCGGCCAGTGCGCCCGCCAGGTGGCGGTTGAGGATCCCGGACCGCTTCACAGCGCCGCGACCTCCTCGGCCGTCGGGTAGGACGCCTGGGCGCCCTCCCGGGTGACCGCCGCCGCGCCGACCCGGGCCGCGTAGGCGGCCGCCGCCGGCAGGGACTCGCCGAGCCCCAGCCGCCAGGCCAGTGCCGCGGTGAACGCGTCACCCGCTCCGGTGGTGTCCACGGCGTCGACCCTCACCGACGGCACCCGGGTGACCTCCACGCCCGGCGGCGCGGACTCCGCCGCCTCCGCGCCCTCCGCCGAGCCCGCGCGCCCCGCCGCCGACGGGTCCCCCGAGCCCGCGCGCCCCGCCGCCTCGGCGGTCACCGCGCCCTCAGCGCCCAGGGTGACCACCACCGAGCGCGGCCCCAGCGCCAGCAGCGCCCGGGCCCACTCCTCGGGGGAGTCGCCCAGCGGGCCACCGCCCGCGATGACCCGCGCCTCGTGCTCGTTGACGATCAACGGGTCGCAGGCCGCCAGCAGTTCCGCGGACAGCTCCCGCGGCGGCGACGGGTTCAGCACGAACCGCGTCCCGGGCGCCAGCAGGCGCACCGCCTCGGTCACCGTCTCCAACGGGATCTCCAGCTGCGCGGAGACCACCGGCGCCGACCGCAGCACCCGCTCGGCCGCCCGCGCGTCCTCGGGCGCCAGCCGCCCGTTGGCGCCGGGCGACACCACGATGCTGTTGTCGCCCGACGGGTCCACGGTGATCAGCGCGACGCCGGTGGGCGCCCCGCCGGCCGCCACCGCGGCGGTGTCCACGCCCGAGGAGGACAGCGAGTCCAGCAGCAGCCGCCCGTGCGGGTCGTCGCCCACCCGTGCCACCAGGGCCGTGCGCGCCCCGAGCCGGGCGGCGGCGACCGCCTGGTTGGCGCCCTTGCCGCCCGGGTGGACCGCGAGGTCCGAGCCGAGCACGGTCTCACCGGCGGCTGGCCGCCGCTCGACACCGATCACCAGGTCGGCGTTGGCCGAACCGACGACCACCAGGTCGTAGTCGAACATCACTGTCTCCCTCGTCTTCCTCACCCGGATTGTCGGCATCCGGACCGTCGGCGTGCGGACCGTCGGCGTGCGAACCGTCGGGGTGCGGACCGTCGGCATCCGGACCGTCGGCGTGTGAACCGTCAGCCGCCGAACGAGCCGACGTTCTCCTTGGTGACGACCTTCACCGGCACCTTGACCAGGTCCTTGAGGTCCTTGCCCTCGGCCGCGTCCAGCGCGTTGCGGACGGCGATCCTCCCCAGCTCGGTGGGCTGCTGGGCGACCGAGGCGTAGAGGGTGCCCGCCTCGACGGCCTTCAGGCCGTCCGGGGTGCCGTCGAAGCCCACGACCTGCACGTCCTTGCCCGCCCGGGAGCCGAGGGCCTTCGCGGCGCCGAGCGCCATCTCGTCGTTCTCGGCGAACACGCCCTGCACGTCGGGGTGTGCCTGGAGCAGGTTGGTCATGACGTCCAGACCCTTGGTGCGGTCGAAGTCGGCGGGCTGCTTGGCGACCACCTCGATGCCCGGGAACTCCTTGAGCCCTTCGGCGAAACCCTGGCCACGCTCACGGCTGGCGGAGGTGCCCGCCTGGCCCTGCAGGATCACGATGGAGCCCTTGCCGCCCAGTTTCTCGCCCAGCGCGCGGGCCGCCATCCGGCCGCCCTCGACGTTGTCGGACGCCACCAGCGCGTCGATCCGTGCCTTGTTGACGCCGCGGTCCACGGCCACCACCGGGATGTCCGCCTTGTTGGCGGAGCGCACGGAGGGGCCCGCCGCGTCGGAGTCCACCGGGTTGACCACGATGGTGGACAGGCCGGAGCTGGTGAAGTTCTGCAGCTGGTTGGCCTGCTGGGAGGCGTCGTTCTGCGCGTCGGTGACGGTCAGGTCCACGCCCAGCTTCTTCGCCTCCTGCTCCGCGCCCTGGCGGATCTGCACGAAGAACGGGTTGTTCAGGGTGGACAGCGACAGGCCCACCTTCCGCTTGGCGGCCGCGTCGGAGCCGTTGTGCAGGAAGGACAGGGAGGCCACCACCGCGACCGCGACCACGGCGGCCAGCAGGTAGGTCAGCGCCTGCTTGCCGCGGTTCCCGCCGCCGCCCGCCGGGGAGGCGGCCGCCGGGGTGGCGCCGGCCTTGCGGCGGACGGTGTCCAGCAGGACGGCGAGGGCGATGACCACGCCGATCACGACCTGCTGCCAGAAGGCGGAGACCGAGAGCAGGTTGAGGCCGTTGCGCAGCACGGCGAGGATCAGCGCGCCGATGAGCGTGCCGGAGGCCTTGCCGACACCGCCGGCCAGCGAGGCGCCGCCGATGACGACCGCGGCGATCGCGTCCAGCTCGTAGCCCTGCGCGGCCTGCGGCTGCGCGGAGGACAGGCGGGAGGCCAGCACGATGCCCGCCGCTGCGGCGAACAGACCGGACAGGGCGTAGATCGCCAGCTTCTGCTTCTTGACCTTCAGGCCGGACAGCCGCGCGGCCTCCTCGTTGCCGCCGATGGCGTACATGGAGCGGCCGATGTAGGTGCGGCCCAGGATCAGCGCCGTGATCAGGCCGAGGACGACCATGACCAGGACCGGCACCGGCAGCCAGCCGCCGAGGGTGTCGCCGAGGTGCGCGACCGACTCCGGGAACGGGATCGGGCTGCCCTGCGAGATCACCAGCGACAGGCCGCGCGCGATCGACAGCATCGCCAGGGTGGCGATGAACGGCGGCAGCTTCCCGTAGGAGATCAGCACGCCGTTGACGAAGCCGCAGGCCAGGCCGGTGGCGACGGCCAGGAGCACGGCGATCCAGACCGGCACGCCCTCGGAGGTCGCCGACCAGGCCAGCACGGTCGCCGACAGCGCGGCCACCGAGCCCACCGACAGGTCGATGCCCGCCGAGACGATCACGAAGGTGACGCCGAACGCCAGGATGGCGGTGACCGCCGCCTGGACGCCGATGTTCAGCAGGTTGTCCGCGGTCAGGAAGTCGCCGGAGAGCGCCGACATGGCGACCACCAGGACGATCAGCGCGGTCAGCGCGCCGTTGTCGAGCAGGATGCGGCGCAGGCCGCCGGCGCCACTCGCGCCCGCCCCGCTCTTGAGCGTGTCAGTGGCCACGGCTGGCCTTCCCTTCCTTGTTCTCGCCGGTTCCGGCGGTTGTGGCGGTTGTGGCGGTTCCGGTGTCTCCGGTTTCCTCGCCGGTGGTGTGCGTGGACTGCGTGGAGACGGCGAGGGCCATCACCGCGTCCTGGGTCGCCTGATCGGCGGGCAGTTCGCCCGCGATCCGGCCCTGGGCCATCACCAGCACCCGGTCGCTCATGCCGAGCACCTCGGGCAGGTCGCTGGAGACCATCAGGACCGCCGCTCCGGCGGCCGTGAGTTCGTTGACGAGCTGGTAGATCTCGACCTTGGCGCCCACGTCGATGCCGCGGGTCGGCTCGTCGAGGATCAGCACCCGGGTGTCCGCGAGCAGCCACTTGCCGATGACGACCTTCTGCTGGTTGCCGCCGGACAGGGTGCGCACCTGCTGGTCGAGGCCGGCCATGCGGACGCCGAGCTGCTCGGCGATCCGCCCGGCGGCCCGCCGCTGGCCCTTGCGGTCCACCAGCCCGGCCTTCGTCGACGAGCGGAGGGTCACCAGGCCGAGGTTCTCCGCCACGGAGGCGTCGAGCACCAGGCCCTGGCCCTTGCGGTCCTCGGGGATCAGCCCGATCCCGGCGTCCAGCGCGGCGTTGACGTCGTGGCGGCGCAGGTCCTTCCCGGCCACCGTCACCGTGCCCGCGTCGTAGGGGTCGGCGCCGAACACGGCGCGCACCACCTCGGTGCGGCCCGCGCCGACCAGGCCGGCGATGCCGACGACCTCGCCGGCCCGGACCTCGAAGGACACGTCGTGGAAGACGCCGTCCCGGGTCAGCCCCTCCACCCGCAGCAGCGGCTCGCCGGCCTCCGCGCGCTCGCGCGGGTACTGCTGCTCGATGGAGCGGCCCACCATCAGGCGGACCAGCTCGTCCTCCGGGGCGGAGGCCGGGACCTGGCCGACGCTGCGGCCGTCACGGATGACGGTGACGCGGTCGCCGAGGGCGGCGATCTCCTCCAGGTGGTGGGTGATGAAGACGACGCCCACGCCGTCCTCGCGCAGCCGGCGGACGATCGAGAAGAGCTTCTCGACCTCCTCCGAGGTGAGCACCGCGGTCGGCTCGTCCATGATCAGGACCCGGGCGTCCAGGCTGAGGGCCTTGGCGATCTCCACCATCTGCAGGCGGGCGATGCCGAGTTCACGCACCCGGGCGCGCGGCGAGACCGGCACCCCCACGCGTCCCAGCAACTCGGCGGCCTCCGCCTCCATGCGGCGGCGGTCGATCAGCCCGAACCGGCGGGGCTGACGGCCCAGGAAGATGTTCTCGGCCACGGTCAGGTCCGGGACCAGGTTGAACTCCTGGTAGATGGTGGCGATGCCGAGCTTCTCGGCGTCCTGCGCGCTGCCGATCGTCACCTCACGGCCGTCGACCAGGATGCGGCCCTCGTCCGGGCGGTGGGCGCCGGAGAGCGTCTTGATCAGCGTGCTCTTGCCCGCGCCGTTCTCGCCGAGCAGCACGTGGACCTCGCCGCGCCGCAGGTCGAAGTCGACGCCGTCGAGCGCCACCACGCCGGGGAAGGCCTTGCGCACGCCTTCGATGCGCAGCAACTCGTCCGTGTCGCTCACGGGTTGCTCCTCTTCTGGGGTTCGGTCCCGTTCCCGGGGCGGGGCCCGTTCTCGGGAGGGGTCCCGCCGCCCTCGCGGCCCTCGCCGCACGAGCGGCGGACCACGAGACGGGCGGGAAGGGTGACGGACCGGGCGGCCCGGCCCTCGATGCGGTCGACCAGGGCGCGCACGGCCGCACGGCCGAGCTCTCCGGTCGGCTGGGCGATCGCGGTGACCGGGGGGTCGGTGTGCACGAACCAGGGGATGTCGTCGAACGCCGCCAGCGCGATGTCGTGCGGGACCCGCAGGCCGCGCGAGCGCACGGCGTCCAGGGCGCCGAGCGCCATCAGGTTGTCGGCGGCGAACACGGCCTCGGGCGGTTCGGACAGGTCCAGGAACCGCTCGGTGGCGCGCCGGCCGCTCTCGGCCTGGAAGTCGCCCTGGCCGATGTAGGCGTCGGGCAGCTCCAGACCGTGCGCGGCGAGCGCCTCGCGGAACGCCTCGACCCGCTCGCTGCCGGTGGTGGTGGCCGCGGGGCCCGCGATGATGGCGAGCCGCCGGTGACCGAGGCGGTGGAGATGGGCGACCAGCTCCCGCACGGCGTCCCGGCCGTCGGAGCGGACCACGGGGACGTCCACGTCGTCGGCGCCGGGGATCCACCGGTCCACGAAGACGACCGGGGTCCCGGCCCGCGCGGTGTCCAGCAGCAGGGGGGTGCCGCCGTCGGTGGGGGAGACCAGCAGGCCGTCGATCCGGCGGTCCCGCAGGGTGCGGATGTGGTGGTCCTGCAGGTCGGGGCGCTCGTCGGCGTTGCCGATGATCACGCTGTAGCCGAGGGAGCGCGCCTCCTCCTCCACGGCCCGGGCGAGCTCGGTGAAGTAAGGGTTCAGCACGTCGCTGATCACCAGCCCGAGGGTGCGGGTCTGGTCGGTGCGCAACGACCGGGCGACGGCGTTGGGGCGGTACCCGAGCTCCTCGACCGCGGCCAGCACCCGGGAGCGGGCGTCCTCGCTCACCGAGGGGTGACGGTTGAGCGCGCGCGACACGGTGGCGACGGAGACTCCGGCGCGGGCCGCGACGTCCTTGATGCCAGGCATCAGCGGTTCCACCTCCTTGTGGAAACGTTTACACGGTTGATTGGAAACGATTACACGGCCGGCTGGCAAGGGTCTGGCGCTGGTTGTGACGTACCTCGCTCGCATGAGCGGATCGATTGCGGCAACGTCCGCCACCTGCCGGCTACTCGCGAGTAGCATCGCTTCACACCGTTCTGAGGAGACCCCGATGTCCCGCTCGCCCCTCGCCCTGGCCGCCCTCCTCGCCACCGCCGGCGCCGCCCACTTCGCCCGCCCCCGCGTCTTCGACGGGATCGTCCCGCGCGGCCTCCCCGGCTCCGCCCGCGCCTGGACCTACGCCAGCGGCGCGGCCGAACTCGCCCTGGCCGCCGGCCTCGCGGCGCCCCGCACCCGGCGGACCGCGGCCCTGGCGACCGCCGCCTTCCTCGTCGGCGTCTTCCCGGCGAACGTGAAGATGGCCCGGGACTGGAGCCGCCGGCCCGCCCCGATGAAGGCCGTCGCCTACGGCCGGCTGCCCCTGCAGGTTCCCCTGGTCCTGTGGGCGCGCGACGTCGCCCGCAAGAGCTGACCGCCCCTCACCCGGGTTTTCCACAGGCCCGCGGCGTTGTCGCCGCCCGGCGGTAACGTCGGAGCATGGCAACTCCGCCCGCGCGCAAGCTCGCCACCCTCGAGGGCGTGCTCGAACGCGTCACCTACGCCAACGAGGAGAACGGCTACACCGTGGCCCGGGTCGACACCGGCCGCGGCTCGGGCCCGGGCGAGCTGCTCACGGTCGTCGGGGCGCTGCTCGGCGCCCAGGTCGGGGAGTCGCTGCGGATGGAGGGCCGCTGGGGCTCCCACCCCCAGTACGGCAAGCAGTTCCACGTCGAGAACTACACGACCGTCCTGCCCGCCACGGTCCAGGGCATCCGCCGCTACCTCGGATCCGGCCTGGTCAAGGGCATCGGGCCGGTCTTCGCCGACCGCATCACCCGCCACTTCGGGACGGACACCCTCACCATCATCGAGGAGTCGCCGCAGCGCCTGATCGAGGTCCCCGGCCTCGGCCCCAAGCGGACGAAGCGGATCACCGCCGCCTGGGAGGAGCAGAAGGCGATCAAGGAGGTCATGCTCTTCCTCCAGACCGTCGAGGTGTCGACCTCCATCGCCGTGCGCATCTACAAGAAGTACGGCGACGCCTCCATCTCGGTCGTGAAGAACCAGCCCTACCGCCTGGCCTCCGACGTCTGGGGCATCGGCTTCCTCACCGCCGACAAGATCGCCCAGTCCGTCGGCATACCGCACGACAGTCCTGAGCGGGTGAAGGCCGGGCTCCAGTACGCGCTCTCCCAGTCCGCCGACCAGGGCCACTGCTTCCTCCCCGAGGAGCGCCTGATCGCCGACGCCGTC
Organism: Streptomyces fragilis; assembly: GCF_003112515.1. Taxonomy (GTDB): domain Bacteria; phylum Actinomycetota; class Actinomycetes; order Streptomycetales; family Streptomycetaceae; genus Streptomyces; species Streptomyces fragilis. The sequence continues at coordinate 270,147 of NZ_BEVZ01000005.1, forward strand.
AAGCTGCTCCAGGTGGACACCGGTCTGGTCATCGAGTGCCTCGCCGAGCTCGCCGAGCCCGGGCCGGACGGCGAGGAGCCCGGAGTGGTCCGCGAGAGGGTCCCCGGGCCGGACGACGGCGGCAGCCCGGTCACCGGCGTCTACCTGGTCCCCTTCCACCGGGCCGAACAGGCGCTGGCCTCCCGTCTGCTGCGGCTGCTGCGCGCCGACGACGACCGGATGCCCTGGTTCCGTGACGTGGACTGGGACCGGGCGCTGGGCTGGCTGCGCACCCGCACCGGAGCCGAGCTGGCGCCGGAGCAGGAGGCCGCGGTGAAGCTGGCCCTCACCGAGAAGGCCGCCGTGCTCACCGGCGGGCCCGGCTGCGGCAAGTCGTTCACGGTCCGCTCGATCGTGGAGCTGGCCCGCGCCAAGCGCGCCAAGGTGGTGCTGGCCGCGCCCACCGGCCGGGCCGCCAAGCGGCTCGCCGAGCTGACCGGCGCCGAGGCCTCCACGGTCCACCGGCTGCTGGAGCTCAAGCCCGGCGGGGACGCCGCCTACGACCAGGACCGCCCGCTGGACGCGGACCTGGTGGTGGTCGACGAGGCGTCCATGCTGGACCTGCTGCTCGCCAACAAGCTGGTCAAGGCCGTCGCGCCCGGCGCCCACCTGCTGTTCGTGGGTGACGTGGACCAGTTGCCCAGCGTCGGCGCCGGCGAGGTGCTGCGCGACCTGCTGGCGGACGGCAGCCCCGTCCCGGCGGTGCGCCTGACCAAGGTCTTCCGCCAGGCGCAGCAGTCCGGCGTGGTCACCAACGCGCACCGGATCAACGCCGGGCACCACCCTGTCACCGACGGGCTCAAGGACTTCTTCCTGTTCGTGGAGGAGGACACCGAGGAGGCCGGCCGCCTCACCGTCGACGTGGCCGCCCGGCGGCTGCCCGCCCGCTTCGGCCTCGACCCCCGCCGCGACGTGCAGGTACTCGCCCCCATGCACCGCGGCCCGGCGGGCGCCGGCGCGCTCAACGGCCTGCTGCAGCAGGCGGTCACCCCGGCCCGCCCGGACCTGCCCGAGAAGAGGTTCGGCGGCCGGGTCTTCCGTGTGGGGGACAAAGTCACACAGATCCGCAACAATTATGAAAAAGGGAAGAACGGGGTCTTCAACGGCACGGTCGGTGTCGTCACCTCGCTCGACCCCGACGAGCAGCGGCTGACGGTGCTCACCGACGAGGACGAGGAGGTTCCCTACGACTTCGACGAGCTCGACGAGCTGGCCCACGCCTACGCGGTGACCATCCACCGCTCGCAGGGCAGCGAGTACCCGGCCGTGGTGATTCCGGTGACCACGGGCGCGTGGATGATGCTCCAGCGCAACCTGCTCTACACGGCGGTGACCCGGGCCAAGAGGCTGGTCGTGCTCGTTGGCTCCCGCAAAGCCATCGGACAGGCGGTGCGCACCGTCTCGGCGGGGCGGCGCTGCACGGCGCTGGACCACCGGCTTTCCGGGGCGGGGCGGCTCCCGGGACCCCGCCCGCCGGTGTGAGGATTCGTTTCGATAAAAATGATCGATCAAATGGGTCGCAAAGGTCACAGTGGCCTTCCGCAACCGGCCCGCGACGGGCAGGATGAACAGGTTGACGGCACTGAGTGCCGCCGATGGGCCCGATGGTCGACCCCGAGTGCACTCGCCAGAGCCAGTTGGGGGAAGGTAGAGGCGGTCAGGGCACCTCGAAGATGAGGACTAGGTCGGTGAGGGAAGACGTGAGCGACAACTCTGTAGTACTGCGGTACGGCGACGGCGAGTACACCTACCCGGTGGTCGACAGCACCGTCGGCGACAAGGGCTTCGACATCGCGAAGCTCCGGGCTCAGACCGGTCTGGTGACCCTGGACAGCGGCTACGGCAACACCGCCGCGTACAAATCCGCGATCACCTATCTGGACGGTGAGCAGGGCATCCTGCGTTACCGCGGTTACCCGATCGAGCAGCTGGCCGAGCGGTCGACCTTCCTGGAGGTCGCCTACCTGCTGATCAACGGCGAACTTCCGACGGTCGACGAGCTCACCGTCTTCAAGAACGAGATCACGCAGCACACCCTGCTGCACGAGGACGTCAAGAACTTCTTCCGCGGCTTCCCGCGGGACGCCCACCCGATGGCGATGCTGTCCTCGGTGGTCTCGGCGCTGTCCAGCTTCTACCAGGACAGCCACAACCCGTTCGACGAGAAGCAGCGGCACCTCTCCACGATCCGCCTCCTCGCCAAGCTCCCGACGATCGCGGCGCACGCGTACAAGAAGTCGGTCGGCCACCCGTTCGTCTACCCGCGCAACGACCTCGGCTACGTCGAGAACTTCCTGCGCATGACGTTCTCCGTGCCGGCCGAGGAGTACGAGCTGGACCCGGTCGTGGTCTCGGCGCTCGACAAGCTGCTGATCCTGCACGCGGACCACGAGCAGAACTGCTCGACCTCCACGGTTCGCCTGGTCGGCTCCTCGCAGGCCAACATGTTCGCCTCCATCTCGGCGGGCATCAGCGCGCTGTGGGGCCCGCTGCACGGTGGCGCCAACCAGTCGGTGCTGGAGATGCTCGAGGGCATCCAGGCCAACGGCGGCGACGTCGACTCCTTCATCCGCAAGGTGAAGAACAAGGAGGACGGCGTCCGCCTGATGGGCTTCGGCCACCGGGTGTACAAGTCCTTCGACCCGCGCGCCAAGATCATCAAGGCCGCGGCCCACGACGTGCTCTCGGCGCTCGGCAAGTCCGACGAGCTGCTGGACATCGCGCTGAAGCTCGAGGAGCACGCGCTGTCCGACGAGTACTTCGTCTCCCGCAACCTGTACCCGAACGTGGACTTCTACACGGGTCTCATCTACCGGGCGATGGGCTTCCCGACCGAGATGTTCACCGTGCTGTTCGCGCTGGGCCGCCTGCCGGGCTGGATCGCGCAGTGGCACGAGATGATCAAGGAGCCGGGTTCCCGCATCGGCCGCCCGCGCCAGATCTACACGGGCATCGTCGAGCGCGACTTCGTCCCGGTGGAGGAGCGCGGCTGACCCGCCGCCCCCCGAACGTCACTGGAGCCGCCCCGGTCCACTCCACCGGGGCGGCTCCGGCGCGTCCGGGGGCCCCTCGTGCGCGGTGGGAAAAGACGAAGGGCGCCCTGCCGCCGGTCCCCCCACGGGCCGACGCACAGGGCGCCCTTCTGTGCCCCGGTGCGGATTCCCCCCACGGGATCCGGGCCCGGGCGTCTGCGGGCAGCGCCTGAAACGCTGTGTGCGCCGCCAGGGCGGCACGCGTGGTGCGGTCTGCCGGGACCCGTACCGTCGGGAGGGCCGCTCAAAGCTCCCCGGTCGCACGTGCCCCGGCAACGCAGCTCCGGAGGCGTCCCCCAAGACGTCTCCGCAGATGCCGGTCACACCCCCCAAGATGCTTCCGGCACCGCCAACTTAGACCTTCGAACGCGCTGAAGGGTTACGTTGACATCACTGTGATCTGCATCTCCCGCGGTCTCCTGTCCGCGGCGGTAGTCCGGCGAAACGAGCCGGTCAGCGACGCATGAAGATGGCGCGCGAGACTTGTGAAGAGCTTATGTGAGGAACGGGTGGCAGATCCAGAGGACGACGGATTTGCCGCAAGCGGTTTTTCGGTCAGGCGGACGGGCCGCCTGACCAGGACTGCGATCCGGTCGGGCGGCCCGGGCGGCCGGTCGTACGGCCGCTCGTGCGGACGGTCACGCCGGGGACCGTCCGGGGGCGCCGGGGAAAGGCGCCCCCGGACGGCTCAGCGGAAGCCGCGCAGCCGCAGGCTGTTGCTGACCACGAACACCGACGAGAAGGCCATCGCGCCACCGGCGATCACCGGGTTCAGCAGCCCCGCCGCCGCCAGCGGCAGCGCCGCCACGTTGTAGCCGAAGGCCCAGAACAGGTTGCCCTTGATGGTGGCCAGGGTCCGCCGGGAGAGCCGGATCGCGTCCGCCGCCACCCGCAGGTCCCCGCGGACCAGCGTGAGGTCGCTCGCCTCGATCGCCGCGTCGGTGCCCGTGCCCATGGCCAGGCCCAGGTCCGCCGCCGCCAGCGCCGCCGCGTCGTTGACGCCGTCGCCGACCATGGCCACCGTGCGGCCCTCCGCCTGGAGCCGGCGCACCGCCTCGACCTTGTCCTCGGGCAGGACCTCCGCGACGACGTCCGCCTCGTCGATGCCCACCGAGCGGGCCACCGAGACGGCCGCCCGCCGGTTGTCACCGGTCAGCAGCACCGGGCGCAGTCCCAGGCGGCGCAGCGCGGCCACCGCCTCCGCGCTGGTCGGCTTCACCGTGTCGGCGACCGCCAGGACCCCGCGCGGCGCGCCGTCCCAGGAGACCACCACGGCGGTGCGCCCGGCGTCCTCCGCGGCGTCCTTGGCCCGCGCCAGGGACTCGGGCAGCTCCGGGGCCGCCCCGTCCGCCGTGAGCCGGCCGACGATCACCTCACGCCCCTCGACGCGGCCGCGCACGCCCCGGCCGGGCAGGTTGACGAAGTCCTCCACGGCCGGCAGCGGGCCCACCCGCTCCTCGGCGCCGGCGGCCACCGCCCGCGCCACCGGATGCTCGGAGGCGTGCTCCACCGCGCCCGCGAGGCGCAGCAGTTCCGCCTCCTCGACGCCCTCGGCGGCGTGGGCCTCGTGCAGCGTCATCGAGCCGGTGGTGACCGTGCCGGTCTTGTCGAGCACCACGGTGTCCACCCGGCGGGTCGACTCCAGGACCTCGGGGCCCTTGATCAGGATGCCGAGCTGGGCGCCCCGCCCGGTGCCGACCATCAGGGCGGTGGGCGTCGCCAGGCCGAGCGCGCAGGGGCAGGCGATGATCAGCACCGCCACCGCCGCGGTGAACGCCGCCGTGACGTCGCCGTCGGCCAGCAGCCAGCCGACGAGGGTGCCCAGCGCGATCAGCAGCACCACCGGGACGAAGATCCCCGATATCCGGTCGGCCAGCCGCTGCACCTCGGCCTTGCCGTTCTGCGCCTCCTCGACCAGCTCGGCCATCCGGGCCAGCCGGGTGTCGGAGCCCACCCGGGTGGCCTCCACGACGATCCGTCCGCCCGCGTTGACGGTCGCCCCGGTGACCGCGTCGCCCACCGAGACGTCCACCGGGGCCGACTCGCCGGTCAGCAGCGAGGCGTCCACGGCGGAGGATCCCTCCACCACCACGCCGTCGGTGGCGACCTTCTCGCCCGGGCGCACCACGAACCGGTCGCCGACCGCCAGCGCGTCGACCGGGATCCTGGTCTCGCGGCCGTCACGGAGCACGGCGACGTCCTTGGCCCCGAGTTCCATCAGCGCCCGCAGCGCCGCCCCGGCGCGCCGCTTGGAGCGCGCCTCCAGCCAGCGGCCCAGCAGGATCAGCGCCGTGACCCCGGCGGCGACCTCCAGGTAGAGCGTCGCGGAGGCGTCGCCGCGGGAGACGGTCAGGGAGAACTCGTGCCGCATGCCGGGCATCCCGGCGTGGCCCAGGAACAGCGCCCACAGCGACCAGCCGAAGGCGGCCAGGGTGCCCAGCGAGACGAGCGTGTCCATGGTGGCCGCGCCGTGCCGGGCGTTGGTCCAGGCGGCGCGGTGGAAGGGCAGGGCCCCCCACACCACGACCGGGGCGGCCAGGGTGAGGGAGAGCCACTGCCAGTTGTCGAACTGCAGCGCCGGGATCATCGCCAGGAGCACCACGGGCAGCCCGAGGACCGCGGAGACCGTGAACCGGGTTCGCAGCGCCGTCACCTCGGGGTCGTCGTCCCCCTCGGCGTGCTTCCCGGTGCGGGCGCCCGGGCCGGCGGTCTCCGCGGGCGCCGGCGGGGGAGGAGGCTCCGCCGTGTACCCGGTCCGCACCACGGTGTCGACCAGGTCCTCCACCGATACCCCCTCGGGGTAGGAGACCCGGGCTTTCTCGGTGGCGTAGTTGACCGTGGCCTCCACGCCCTCCATCCGGTTGAGCTTCTTCTCGACGCGGGCGGCGCACGAGGCGCAGGTCATGCCGCCGATCAGCAGCTCGACCTCGGAGCGGGGCGCGTCCGCGACCGGGTCCGCCGCCCCGGTCGTGGTGACGGTGCTGGACATTCGGGCCTCCTGGGCGATGACGGGTGACGCGGGGGGTGCGACGTCGTGCCGCGGGCGTGCCGCGGACGGGCGGCGTCGCCTGCCGCGGACGGTCAGGCGCGGCCGGCGTACTCGAAGCCGGCCTCGTCGACGGCGGCGCGGACCGCCTCCTCCTCCAGCGGGGCGGCCGAGACCACGGTGACCTCCCCGGCCGAGGCGACGGCCTTGACCGACTCCACGCCCGGGATGCGGGAGAGCTCGCCGGAGACCGAGCCCTCGCAGTGGCCGCAGCTCATGCCGGTGACCTTGTAGACGGCGGTGACGGTTCCCTGGGTGTCGGTCGACTGGGTCATGTCGTTACTCCTGATCGGTGGGATGGCGTTGTCGCCCTCTGGTACCCAGACTATACCCCCTGGGGGTATGTGCCAAAGGAGGCTGCCCGGCGGGGCGCGCCGACGGCCGCGGGTCCGCCCCGGCGCGGGGTGTCGACGCCGGGCCGTGGAGGCACACACTGTGTCGGGAGCGTTCCTGGCCCGGTCCCGGTGAGACGGTCGGTCCGGCGAGCTGTCGACTGCGAAGGAGTCCTGGCATGACGAAGACCCTCCACCACTGGATCGGCGGCAGGACCGTCGAGGGGACCTCCGGGAGCCACGGTCCGGTCACCGACCCCGCCACCGGCGCCGTCACCACCCGGGTCGCCTTCGCCGGCGTGGAGGAGGTGGACGCGGCGGTCGCCGCCGCCGAGGCGGCGTTCGCCGACTGGGGCCGCTCCTCGCTGGCCGCCCGCACCGCGATCCTGTTCAGGTTCCGCGCCCTGGTGGACGCCCACCGCGACGAGCTCGCCCGGCTGATCACCGCCGAGCACGGCAAGGTGCACTCCGACGCCCTCGGCGAGGTCGCCCGGGGCCTGGAGATCGTCGAGCTGGCCTGCGGGATCCCGGTCCAGCTCAAGGGCGAGCTGTCCACCGAGGTGGCGAGCCGGGTGGACGTGGCCGCGATCCGGCGGCCGCTGGGCGTGGTCGCCGGCATCACGCCGTTCAACTTCCCCGCCATGGTGCCGATGTGGATGTTCCCCCTGGCCGTCGCCTGCGGGAACACCTTCGTGCTCAAGCCCTCGGAGAAGGACCCCTCGGCCGCGAACCTGCTCGCCTCGCTGCTCGCGGAGGCCGGCCTGCCGGACGGGGTGTTCAACGTGGTGCACGGGGACCGGGTGGCCGTCGACCGGCTGCTGGAGCACCCGGACGTCCGGGCGGTCTCCTTCGTGGGCTCCACGCCCGTCGCCCGGCACGTCCACACCACCGCCGCGGCCCACGGCAAGCGCGTCCAGGCGCTCGGCGGGGCCAAGAACCACATGCTGGTGCTGCCCGACGCCGACCTGGACGCCGCCGCCGACGCCGCGGTCTCCGCCGCCTACGGCTCGGCGGGGGAGCGGTGCATGGCGATCTCGGCGGTGGTCGCGGTCGGGGCGATCGGCGACGAGCTGGTGCGCCGGATCCGTGAGCGCGCCGAGAAGGTCGTGATCGGCCCCGGCCACGACCCCGTCTCCGAGATGGGCCCGCTGATCACCCGCGCCCACCGGGACCGCGTGGCCTCGTACGTGCGGGGCGCCGCCGCGCAGGGGGCCGAGGTGGTCCTGGACGGCACCGGCTTCACCGTCGAGGGGTACGAGGGCGGACACTGGATCGGCATCTCGCTGCTGGACCGGGTGCCGGTCACCGCCGACGCGTACCGTGACGAGATCTTCGGCCCGGTGCTGTGCGTGCTGCGGGCCGAGACCTACGAGGAGGGGCTGGCGCTCGTCAACGCCTCACCGTTCGGCAACGGCGCGGCGATCTTCACCCGTGACGGCGGGGCGGCGCGGCGCTTCCAGATGGAGGTGGAGGCCGGGATGGTGGGGGTGAACGTCCCGATCCCGGTGCCGGTCGGGTACCACTCGTTCGGCGGGTGGAAGGACTCGCTCTTCGGCGACCACCACATCTACGGCAACGACGGCACGCGCTTCTACACCCGGGGCAAGGTCGTCACCACCCGCTGGCCCGACCCGGCCGACACCCCTCCGGGCGTGGACCTCGGCTTCCCCCGCAACCACTGACGCGACCGCTGACCCCGCCGCCGTCCGCGGCCCGCCCCCGTCCGCCCCCGGCAGGGCGGGGGCCTCACGGTCAGTGCGCCGCCGCGGCCGTGCCGGAAGGAAGGGGGAGAGCGGCGCCCGCGCCCCCCGGGCCCTCGGAGCTGACGCCCGGAACCTCCGCCTCCGCGGGCCCCGCGCCGCCCGGCGCGACCCCCGCCGCATACGTGACCATCAGGGCGGCGACCGTGCACCCCACCCATGCCGCGGTGTACCGCAGCTTCATGCGCCCCACCTCACGCCGACGACCGGACGAACCGGCACACCCAGAACGGACGGACGACCTCCGGACCGGTCGGCCTCGCCCCCGGTGCCGCCGACCCCGGACCCGACTCTACTGGCCGCCACCGACAGGCCCGCAGTCGGTTTTCCGCCACCCCGCATCTTCCCGGCGGCTTCACGCCGGACCCGTTGACTCTTTTTTACGCGCGAGTAAGTTAGCGGCCCGACACCCCGAAACGCCGGACCCGGGAGCGCACATGGGCGTACGCAGCGAGATGAAGCGGGCACGGCGGAGCATGGGAGGCCGAGCCGCCACCGTCGAGACCGTCCGGGACGAGCGGGGTGTCGTGCGCGAGGCGCGCACCCCGGCGCTGGCCGCGCCGCCCGAGCACGGCAGCATCGCCGACCTGCCGTTCACCAACGCCGCCGAGGCCCCGGACGCCGTGGTGCTCCGCCGCCGCGGCGACGACGGCGCCTGGACGCCGGTGACGGCGGAGCAGTTCGCCCGCGAGGTGACCGCCGTCGCCAAGGGCCTGATCGCGGCGGGCCTCGAACCCGGCGGCGGCGTGGCCGTGATGTCGCGGACCCGCTACGAGTGGACCCTGCTGGACTTCGCGGTCTGGGCGGCCGGCGGGCGCACCGTCCCCGTCTACCCGACCTCGGCCCCGGAGCAGGTGGAGTGGATCCTCGCCGACTCCGGCGCCCGCTTCGTCGTCGTGGAGAGCGCCGAACTCGCCGCCGTCGTCCTGCGGGGGACCCACGCGGAGCAGCCGCGGCTGTGGGAGCTCGACGGGGGAGGCGTCGCCGAACTCGTCGCACTCGGCGGGGAGACGCCCGACGCGGCGGTGGCCGAACGCCGCGCCGCGCTCGGCCCGGACAGCGTCGCCACCCTCTGCTACACCTCGGGCACCACCGGGCGCCCCAAGGGCTGCGTCCTCACCCACGCCAACCTGCACGCCGAGGCCGCCAACACCGTCGAACTCCTGCACCCGGTGTTCAAGGCCGCCACCGGCCGGGCGGCCTCCACCCTGCTCTTCCTGCCGCTGGCGCACATCCTCGGACGGACCATCCAGATCGCCTGCCAGATGGCCCGGATAGAACTGGGGCACTGCCCCAGCATCAAGCCCGACGAACTGCGTCCCCTGTTCCGGGAGTTCCGGCCCACCTTCCTGGTCGGCGTGCCGTACCTGTTCGAGAAGATCCGTGACACCGGGCGGGCCACCGCCGAGAAGATCGGCCGCGGCGCGTCCTTCGACCGCGCCGAACGCCTCGGAGTCCGCTTCGCCGAGGCCCACCTGCGCCGTTTCCTCGGACAGGGCGACGGGCCCGGCCTCGCCCTGCGGGCCGGCTGGGCGCTCTACGACCTGCTGGTCTACCGCCGCATCCGCAAGGAACTCGGCGGCCGGCTGCGGTACGCCATCAGCGGCGGCTCCCCGCTCGACCGCGAGCTCAACCTGTTCTTCTACGCGGCCGGCGTCCTGGTCTACGAGGGGTACGGCCTCACCGAGACCACCGCCGCCGCCACCGTGGTCCCGCCGCTCGAGCCGCGCCCGGGCACCGTCGGGCGTCCCGTCCCCGGCACGGCGGTCCGGATCGCCGAGGACGGGGAGGTGCTGGTCAAGGGCGGCATCGTCTTCGGCTCGTACTGGAACAACCCGGAGGCGACCGACGCCGTCCTGCGCGACGGGTGGTTCGCCACCGGTGACCTCGGCGCGCTGGACGAGGGCGGCTACCTGACCATCACCGGCCGCAAGAAGGACCTGATCGTCACCTCCGGCGGCAAGAACGTGGCCCCGGCGGTGCTGGAGGACCGGATGCGCAGCCGGCCGCCGGTCGGCCAGTGCATGGTGGTCGGCGACAACCGGCCGTTCGTGGGCGCGCTGGTCACCCTGGACCCGGAGGCCGTCGCCCACTGGCTCCAGGTGCGGGGCAGGCCGGCCGACACGCCGATGTCCGAGGTGATCCGGGACGAGCGGATCCGGGCCGAGGTGCAGAAGGCCGTCGACCACGCCAACCGGGCGGTCTCCCGTGCGGAGTCAGTGCGCTCGTTCGTCCTCGTCGAGGGGGAGTGGACCGAGGAGAACGGGCTGCTCACCCCGTCCCTCAAGGTCAAGCGGCACGCGGTCGCGGAGGCGTACGCGGAGCGGATCGAGGAGCTGTACCGCAGGACGACCTGAGTACGTGATGACTTGTCACATTATACCTGGCATTCGGGTGAATTCCCGGATCGAGTGCCCTGTGGAGTTTCCTCCCGGCGATCACCTCGTTCTACTTCTCGGCAGGTCATGGTGCGAGCCGCTCGTGAGCTCGCTCGGTTCCGGCCGACACAGGGGCATGACCGTTGAGAAGGGAAACTTCATGAAGAAGAGCATTGCTGTCGTCGCGGGCGCCCTGATGGCGGCTTCCATCGCCGCTCCGGCCTTCGCCGACGCCGAGGCCGAGGGCCAGGCCGTCGGCTCCCCGGGTGTGCTCTCCGGCAACGTCATCCAGGTGCCGGTCGAGGTCGCGCTGAACCTGTGCGGCAACACCATCAACGTCATCGGCCTGCTGAACCCCGCCATCGGCAACTTCTGCAGCATCAACTGACGTACCGGCCACTCGGCTGTACCCGGGCCGGCTCCCACGTGCCCTCGGGGTATGCCGGAGCCGGCCCTCCCCGATTCTCCGAGCAGGAAGATCATCAGTAGTGCGACAGTCTCTGAGCAGGGGCGCGGTCATGGCCGCAGCCGCAACCGGCCTCCTCGCCGCCTACGGCGCCCCGGCCTTCGCCGACTCCGAGGCGGAGGCGCAGGCCGCGAACTCCCCCGGTGTCGTGTCCGGCAACGTGATCCAGGTGCCGGTCAACATCCCGGTGAACGTCTGCGGCAACACGATCGACGTCATCGCCCTCCTCAACCCCGCGATCGGCAACACCTGCCTGACCGACGTCGAGGCGGACGACGAGGGCGACCGCGGGAACCCGGGCGGCGGTCACCACCCGCACAACCCGCACCACCCGAACAACCCGCCCGGCTACGGCCACGAGGAGCCTCCGGGCGGTGGCCACGAGCAGCCTCCTGGCGGTGGCCACGAGCAGCCTCCGGGCGGCGGTCACGAGCAGCCTCCGGGCGGCGGTCACGAGCAGCCTCCGGGTGGCGACGACGACAAGCCTCCGGCCTCCGGTCAGGAGAACCCGCCCACCGACGGCCAGAAGCCGCCGGCGGACGACCGCACGGTGCCGCCCGCCCCGGGGCCGCACGGCGGCGACGGGCCGCAGCTGGCCGAGACCGGTGCCGCCGGGACCGCCGCTGCGGCCGCCGCGGCTGCCGCGCTCATCGGTGCCGGCGCCCTGCTGTACCGCCGCGGACGCGTCGGCGCCTGCTGACCCGCCCCACGGCTCGCCGCCGGCCGTCCTTCCGTCATTCCCGCGGAGGGACGGCCGGTCCGCGTAGGGGGCCATTTTTCGGCCGGGTGCGTGCCGGCGGGGTTTCCCCGAGCGATGTGGCTCGTTGGGCACGGAGAGTCGAAAGCCCGTCGCGGCGGCCGCGTCGTCGGTCAGCCGCGGCACGAAAGGAACACGATGAAGTCTCTGAAGGCAGCCGCCGTCCTCGTCGGTTCGCTGGCCGCCGCGGCCGGTGTCTCCGGGACCGCCTCCGCCGCAGAGGAGCCCGCCTCCCCGCTGGGTTCGGTCACCGAGCTCGCGGGTCCGCTGATGCCGATCCAGCACCAGAGCGGTGAGACCCTGCTCGACACCGAGTCCGAGGGCTCCCCGCTCAACGCGGTCAACGGCATGACGGAGCAGCTGAACAAGAACGGCGGCGGACTGCTCGGCGGGCTTCCCGTCGGCGGCTGACGCCGCCGGGAGCTCGTCGGCCGGGCCGGATCCGCCGGAAGGGCGGAGCCGGCCCGCGCCTGTTCTCCCGTCCGTCACCCCTTCCGTCCGTCGTCCCTCCCGTGCCGCCCGCCCGGCCGGGAGATTCCGCGCGTCATCACCCAGGATCTGCTGGAGAACCACGATGTCCGTCCTGAGGAGCCGGCGGGGCGCGCTGCGCTTCCTGCTGGCGACGGCGTTCGCCGCCGTGACCGCACCGGTCGTCGCTGCGGCCGCCTCCCGGCCGCAGGCCGTCCCCTCCCCGGCTCCGTCCCCGGCCGGGGACGGGCCGCACGCGCACCGGTATCGTCCCGGCGCCCTCGGGGCGCCGGGCGCTGCAGCCGAAGCCGTGTTCGACGAGGTCTACCGGGGTCGCCGGATCCGCGGCTTCCGCGGTCGCACCCGCGGCACCTCCTCCGGGGCGGCCGCGGACTGGCACGTCACGCTGGACGACCAGCCGCTGCACCTGATGCGCCGGGCCGACGGCTCGTACCTGAGCATGGTCGACCACTACGGCTCGTATCCCACGCCCAGGGAGGCGGCCCGTGCCGCCGTGGACCAGTTGAGTCCCGGGGAGCGGCTCAGCGGTCTGTCCCACGGGTCCGACGGTGGCACCGGGGTTCCCGCGGCCGGCGGTGCCGCGGGAGAGGGAAGAGGGCATGACGTACACGCGTAAGAACGTCAGCAGACTCACCACCGGGGAGCGCCGCCGGTTCGTCGGGGCGGTCCTCGAGCTCAAGCGCCGCGGCGAGTACGACCGGTTCGTGCTGACGCACATCGAGCACTTCGCCCCGGACGGCGAGAGCGGTCTGCGCGCCGCCCACATGACCCCGTCCTTCCTGCCCTGGCACCGCCTGTTCCTGCTGGAGTTCGAGGAGGCGCTGCAGCGGATCGACCCCGCCGTGACGCTGCCCTACTGGGACTGGACCAGGAACCGCAGCGCCGCCGGGACGCCGTGGACCGACGACCTGCTGGGCGGCAACGGCAGGCGCTCCGACCGCCAGGTGACCACCGGGCCGTTCGCCCGCCGCGAGGGCTGGGTCCTCGACGTGAACGTCACCGATACCGACTACCTCACCCGTGACCTCGGCCGGTCGCACGATCCGATCGCGCTGCCCACCGTGCGCGACGTCGCCTCGGCGCTGGAGGACCCGGTGTACGACACCGCGCCCTGGGACTCCACCGCCACGCGCGGCTTCCGCAACAAGATCGAGGGCTGGGGCCGCGGCGCGGGCTCGGCCTCCTGGCGCAACCACAACCGGGTCCACCGCTGGATCGGCGGCACGATGCTGGGCGCCGCGTCCGTCAACGACCCGGCGTTCTGGCTCCACCACGCCTACGTCGACCTGCTGTGGACCCGCTGGCAGCAACGGCACCGCCGCTCCCGGTACCTGCCGGCCCGGCCGCCGGGGCGGCGCGACGGCCAGTTCGGCCGCATCGTCGCGCGCAGGGAGCCGGTCCCGCCGTGGGAGTTCACCCCGGCGGACATCGAGAACGTCGCGGAGATCTACGTCTACGCCTGACGGCCGCCTTCCGCCCGTCCCCCGTGCCTCTCACGGGCTTGCGGTGGTTCCGCGGCACCGTCGGCGCAGCACGGGCGCATCACGCGGCGCGGACGCGCGGGAGGGCCCCGACGGGGAAACCGTCGAGGCCCTCAACGCATTACCGCAAGAGCGGAACGGCGTGGTCTCAGCGACCGTAGCCGTGGCCCTTGTTGTTGTGGTGGTCCTTCTTGCCGTGGTCCTTCTCGAACTCGCTGTCGATCGTGCAGACGTTGCCCGCGGACGGGTTCAGCAGACCGATGATGTTGATGGTGTTGCCGCACAGGTTGATCGGGATGTTGATCGGAACCTGGATCACGTTGCCCGAGATGACACCCGGGGAACCGACGGCCTGGCCCTCGGCCTCGGCGTCCGCCAGCGCCATGCCGGCGCCACCCAGAACCACAGCACCCGTGCCCAGAGCGACAACGGCAGCCTTCGCGATGCGAGACATCACGTACTCCTTCTTACTCGGTGAGGTCGGCAGCAGGTCAACGCCGCCGCACTCCCCCTTCAACGCGCCTCGGTCGTCCTGGTAACGGCATGGTTCGAGGCAATCACCCGTTTTGAACAGGAGGCTGTCCCCGATGGACGAACCGTGCCCCCGAACAGGCGGAACACCACCGCCGGACGGGTGAATCCCGCCTCCGGAGAGAAACGTCCGGGCCGGACGCCGGTCGCCGGACGCCGGTCGCGACCGTGGAGACCCGCTCGGGTGTCCGAGGGCCCCCTTACCGTGACGCCATGACCCAGGACAGGGGCGGCCGGCCCTACGCGCGCAACGCGAGCGACCCGCGCCCGGTGCCCGCGCCGATGTCGGCCACCCGCGCCGGGGCGGTGGGCGGTGCGGAGGCCGGCGTGACGGCGGAACCAGGGGAGGAGGCCGGGACCGTCGCGTACGGCGTGGCCGCGGCGACCGCCGTGCTGGAGACGCTTCGGGGCCTCCTCCCGCTGACGGTCGCCGGCGCCGCGGAGCGCTTCGCCGCCCAGGGGTGGACGCCGGGCGGCCGGTCCCGGTCCGGGGACGGCGTCCCGACGGGCTGGGGCAAGGACGGTGTGCGGGCGTCGATCCTGCCGTTCGGCGACGGGGCGATCGACGTCTCCTTCGCCGTCTGGATCCGCGACGTCGACGCCTCGGGCTACTTCGACGACCTGGACGCCGTCTACGAGGAGGGCGAGCGGGTGCTGGCGGCGGTGGTGCGGCGGATCGAGCGGTCCCCGCTCGCGCGCCGCCTGCTCCCGACCGGTCAGGAGGCGACGGGAGAGGACGAGTACATCGCGTTGCGGAGGTGGGACCTGGAGGGCCGCTGTCTCACCGCGGGCGCCGTCCAGCACGACGGCGACCTCCCGGTGATGGTCGTGATCACCCTGAACCAGCCGGCGTGACGCCGCGCTCCGGGGCGACACGCCGGTGAAGGCGCTTGGCCACGCCATCCTTCCGCCGCCCCGGCCGACCGGCCGGAAAAAGAAATGACCAGCGTTTCCGCTGGTCAGGAGGTGTTTGCGCCCCCGGCAGGACTCGAACCTGCGGCCAAGCGCTTAGAAGGCGCCTGCTCTATCCACTGAGCTACGGGGGCCGGTGTGCCGGCCTCTGTCGTGGTGCCCGGGTCCGGGCATGTCCGTGACGTTGCCGGGGACCAGGATAGGCGTCCCATCCTGTGCGTCCCCATCGCCTCGCCTCCGTGGCTCGTTGTGGAGGTTCGGTGAAGCGGTCCTGATAATCCCAGGCAGTACTGGTTCGCGCAGCGCTTTTCGCGCCTGACGCGCCGGGTGTTGTGCACTCGTTATGCGTGCGGCCCGGTCGTCCCTTCCGTATCCGGAGACGGCGGCACGCAGACATGCCCATATGCTTCAGAAAGTCCGTAAAATTGGGCATTCTTCACATGTGGTGACCTTGGACGTACGGCCTCAGCTGCTCGACGCACTCTCCGCCCTGCGGGACCGCGTCGCCGCCGCACGCTTCCCGCTGCCGCTGGCGGGCGCCCCACGGGCCCGGGCCAACCGGGACGAGTTGCTCGCCCAGCTCGACGACTACCTGGTGCCGCGCCTGCGGGACCCGGAGGCTCCGCTGCTCGCGGTGATCGGCGGTTCGACCGGCGCGGGGAAGTCCACCCTGGTCAACTCCCTGGTGGGCCGGCAGGTCAGCGAGGCGGGGGTGCTCCGGCCCACCACCCGCACCCCGGTGCTGGTCTGTCACCCGGAGGACTGCCACTGGTTCAGCGGCATGCGGGTACTGCCCCGGCTCGCCCGGGTCAGGGGCGACGACCCGGCCGAGGATCCGGTACCGGGCCGGCGCGGCGGCATGCGCGGGACCCGGACCGGACGGGGCGAACGCAAGGCTGGCACCACGACGCAGCGGGCGCTGCGGATCGAGACGGCCGAGACGCTGCCGCGCGGACTCGCCCTGATCGACGCCCCGGACGTGGACTCCCTGGTCGCCGAGAATCGGGTGCTGGCCGCCGAACTGGTCTGCGCCGCCGACGTCTGGATCATGGTGACCACCGCCTCCCGGTACGCCGACGCGGTGCCGTGGAACATGCTGCGCGTCGCCAAGCAGTACGACGTCACGCTGGTCACCGTCCTCGACCGGGTGCCGCACCAGGTGGTGAACGAGGTGTCCCGCCAGTACGCGGCGCTGCTCACCAAGGCCGGCCTGGGCGACGTGCCCCGCTTCACCGTGCCGGAACTGCCCGAGTCCGCCTCCGGCGGCGGCCTGCTGCCGGCCACCGCCGTGGCCCCGCTGCGCGAGTGGCTGACCCGGCTCGCCGAGGACCCCGCGGCACGCGGCTACGCGGTGGCCCGCACCGCCCGGGGCGTGCTGGACTCGCTGCGGACCCGCATGCCGGAGCTGGCCGGCGCGGCCGCCGCCCAGTACGCCGCCGCGCTGCGGCTCACCAACGCCGTGGACAAGGCCTACGACGCCGAGCACACCCGGGTCCGCGGCCGCATCCAGGCCGGCGCCGTCCTCGCCGGGGACGCGCTCAAGCGGTGGCGGGCCTACCCGCTCGACTGCGACCCCGCGGAGCTGCTCGACGCGCTCTGCGACAGCCTGACCGAACTGCTGCTGTGCGCCGTGACCGCCGCCGACGAACGCGCCGACGAGACGTGGCGGCGGGAGCCGGCGGCCGGTGCGCCCGGCCTGCTCGGTGACGCCCCGTCGGACGGCGGCGAGAGCGCGGAGCACCGCATCGGGATGGCCGTGCGGCGCTGGCGCCGGGAGATCGAGGAGTACGCCGAGGACGAGGTCCGCGAGCTGGAACGCGCCGCCGCGCCGGACCCGGAGGCGGTCGCCGCGCTGGCCGTCACCGCCCTGCTGGGCGGCCGCCGCGCCCGGTCCTCCGGCGAACGGCTGGCCGAACGCATCGGCCCGCACGGGGCGCTGAGGCTGCGTGACCGCGGATCGCGGCTGCTCACCTCGCTGGTGGACCGGGTGATCGGCGCCGAACGCGAACGCCGGCTGTCGCCGCTGGAGGCCCTCGACGTGCACGCCGAACCACAGGCCGAACTGATCGCCGCGCTGTCCGTACTGCAGAAGGAGAGGTGACCGGTGACCGCCGTCACTGACCACGACCCCACGGACCGCCCCGACCGCCCCGGCAAGGGGGGCGACCCCGGCCGGGAGCCCGACGGACGGGGGAGCGCCCACGCCGACGAGGCGGCGGACCCGGCCGCCGGCCACGGCGCCGACCCCGACGCGGGCGACGGGACGGGCTCCACCGGGGGCTCCGGGACGGACACGGGCGCGGGTCCGGGTACGGAACCGGGCGCGGGCCCGGGCACGAAGCCGGGTGCGGGTCCGTCCGGCTCCGACTCCGACTCGGACTCGGGTTCTGGATACGGCTCGGGCAGGGACGCGGGCGCGGGCAGAGGTTCCGGCGCGGGCAGGCCGTCCGGCACGGGACCGGGTGCGGAACCGGCCGACCCGGGCTCGGGTTACGGCCCGGGCGGGAAATCCGGCGGGGGCAGGCCTTCTGCTTCGGGCAGGGACGCGGGCGCGGCCGCCGGTACGGGCGGGGCCGCGACCGGAGGGACCGATGGGGGCCGTCGGGGTGTCCGGGGGTGGCTGCGGGCAGGTGAGGACGGCGCATCCTCCGAGCGTCAGGCCTCCCGCCGGCAGACGTCCGCCCGCCGTGACACCCCGCGGAACGCCGGCGAGGCCCCCGGCGAAGGCCGACCCGAGAGCGGCCGTGACACCGACCCGCGTGGGGCCGGGGAGGCCCGTGGGCCACGTAAAGGCCGTGAGGCACATGAGGCGAGCGAGGCACACGCGGTGGGGGAGACGGAGGAGGACCCGGGAACGGTTCCCGGGACGCACGTGCGGCGGGTCCGGGTCGACGCCCCCGGAGCGGCCAGCGCCATGGCCGACGCCGACGGCGGGGTCCGGGCCGAGGACCGCTTCGGGGTCCGCAGGGGCGCCGCCGCACCCGGCTTCCCCGGGCCCGGCGGGTCCCTCGTCCGCCGCGCCGGCCTGGCCACGAGCCCCCCGCAGCCACCCGTCTCCCGGCCGCTGATCTCCCGGGTGACGCCGTCCGCCTCCGCCGCCTCCACGCCGCAGGCCGCCGAACCGGTCTACGGGAGCCAGCTCCGGGGCCGCCTCGAGGCGTTGCGCGAACTGATCGGCATGTCCAGGGCACGCCTGGACAGCCGGGTCCTCGCCGAGGCCGGTCAGGTCCTGGACCGGGCCGCCGAACGCGGCTCGCTCTCCGGCCGGCACACCGTCGTCGCCATCGCGGGCGCCAGCGGCAGCGGCAAGTCACAACTGTTCAACGCCCTGGCCGGGGTCGCCATCTCGGAGACCGGCGTCCGGCGTCCCACCACCGCCGCCGCGCTGACCTGCAGCTGGAGCGACGGCGCCGCCCCGCTGATCGACCGCCTCGGCATCCCCGGACGCCTGCGCCGCCGCCCGCTGCAGAACGCGGAGGACGAGCAACGGCTGCACGGTCTGGTCCTGGTCGACCTGCCGGACCACGACTCGGCCGCCGTCCAGCACCGCGAGCAGGTGGACCGGCTGCTGAAGCTGGTCGACGCAGTGATCTGGGTCGTCGACCCGGAGAAGTACGCCGACGCGGTCCTCCACGAGCGGTACCTGCGGCCGATGGCCGGACACGCCGAGGTCACCTTCGTCGTGCTCAACCAGGTCGACCGGCTGTCCGGGGAGGCCGCCGACCAGGTCCTCGACGACCTCCGGCGGCTGCTGGACGAGGACGGCATCGCACTCAGCGAGCACGGGGAGCCCGGTGCGACCGTGCTGGCGCTGTCCGCGCTGACCGGCGACGGCGTGGACGACCTGAAGGACGCGCTCGGCCGGTTCGTGCGCGAACGGGGCGCCGCCGCCCGGCGCATCGCCGCCGACGTGGACGCCGCCGCGGCCCGGCTGCGGCCCGCCTACACCACGGGCGTGCGGGCCGGGCTCACCGAGGAGGCGCAGGACGAGTTCGCCGACGGCTTGGCCGCCGCGGTGGGCTCCCGGGCCGCCGGTGAGGCCGCCGAACGAGCCTGGATGCGCGGCGCAAACCAGGCCTGCGGCACGCCGTGGCTGCGGCTGTGGCGCTGGTACCAGGGGCGGCGCGCCCCGCTCACCACCCGGCGGTTCGCCGTGGCCCAGCCCGCGGACGACGAGGCGACGGCCCGGCAGCGGGTGGAACAGGCGGTGCGGACGGTGACCGAGCGGGCCTGCCAGGGCATGCCCGAACCCTGGGCGCAGGCGGTGCGCGAGGCCGCGCTGCGGGCCGCCGAGGGACTGCCGGAGGAACTGGACGAACTGTCCCGGAGGTCGGCGCCGCCCGCACGCACGCCGAGACCCTTCTGGTGGCCCGCGGCGGTGCTGGTGCAGGCGGCGATGACGCTGGTCCAGGTCGTCGGGGGGCTCTGGCTGGTGGGGCAGATCGCCGGCGTGCTGGGCGCCGAACTGGGCGTCCCCGTGCTGCTGATGGTGATCGGCATCGTGGGCGGGCCGGCGGTCGAGTGGGCCTGCCGGGCGGCGGCGCGGGCCCCGGCGCGGCGCTACGGCCTGGAGGCCGAACTGCTGCTGCGGGAGGCGGCCGAGGAGTGCGGCCGGATCAAGGTGCTGGAGCCGATCGCCGAGGAGGTCGCCCGCCACCGCGAGGTGCGCGAACAGTACGGGGTGGTCAGCGGGGCCGTACCGCTGGGCCCGGGCGGCCCGGGCGGCAGCCGTTCACCCTCCCGGGTGGGGGAGTTGTCCACAGTCTCGCTCTGAGTCCACAGCCCCCGACGGGCCCGCCCCATCGGCCGCACCCTGGTGGGGAAGCCGAACGGGACGGGCCCGTCGGCGTCCGCGGCGAAAGGGACGAGCCATGAACGAGACGGTGATCTGCGCGGTGGGGAACGTGGCGACGCAGCCGGTCCACCGGGAGGACGAGCGGGGTCACGTGGCCCGCTTCCGGCTGGCCGCCACACCCCGCTACTGGGACCGGGAGAAAGCCGTGTGGCAGGACGGGCACACGAACTTCTTCACGGTGTGGACCCGCCGCTCCCTGGCGGCGAACGTGGCCGCCTCACTGTCGGTGGGCGACCCGGTGGTGGTCCACGGCAGGCTCAAGGTGCGCACCGAGACGCGGGACGGCCAGACCCGCAGCGACGCGGACATCGAGGCGGTCGCCGTGGGGCACGACCTGGCGCGCGGCACCTCGGCGTTCCGCCGCACCACCCGGACCGAGGCGGCGACGCCGCACGACGCCGGGGCCGGCGCGGCACGGCAGGCGCCCGCGGCGCCTCCGGCGGCCGCATGGACCCGGCCCGGTGCGCCTCCGGGTGCACCTCCCGGTGCACCTCCCGGTGCGCCTACCGGCGTGCCGGACGATCCGTGGGGCGTACACCCGCCAGCGGGCGCCTTGCTGACGTGATGTCACCGGAGGTCGTCCGGATTGGCTCCGGTTGGTCCCGCTTCGGGCGGTAACAATTGCGAGTCGGAACCCCTCCCGCACCAGGCTTCCCGCGGGACGCGGCCGAGGCTTCCCTAGGATGCCGGAGTGGGTCATGGGTCGATGACGCCGCGTACGGCTCCTGCGGCCCGCGTCACCAGGCCCTGACCGGAGGGGAGTTCCGTGAGTTCGTCGTCGCAGACGGGGTGCGCGCGCCGGTCCGGCGCGGTCCGTGGCGCCGTGGTGTCGTTGCTGTCCGGCCTGCTCGCCGTCCAGGGCGCGGCCGTCGCGGTCGCCGCCACCGGTGAGGCGGGCGGTCCCACGACACCGCAGTGGAACGCGGGCGGGGCCTCGGCCGTCGCCGGCGACCTGCGCGCGTTCGGCACCGCGGTGATCCACGGCGAGGACGGCGACCGGGAGGTCCCGGCCGGGCTGTTCGAGCTCTCCGTGGACGGCGGCGGGACCCTGCAGACCTACGGCGTCGACATCGAACGCACCACCCAGCCCGGAGTCGTCTACCAGGAGAGCGACTGGCGGGGCACCTCGCTCGCGGGCAACCGCGACGCCGGGCGCATCGTCTGGGTCCTGCGGCACTCCTACCCGCAGGTCGACGACCTCGCCGACCTCGCCGCGCGGGCCCGCGCGAAGGGGCTGACCGAACAGGACGCCGCGGCCGGCACGCAGGTCGCCGTCTGGCGCCTCTCCGACGGTGCCGACGTGACGGCCGCCGACCCGCAGGCCGAGCGGCTCGCCGACTACCTGGTGAAGCACGCCCGCACGCAGAAGGAGCCCCGCGCCTCCCTCCGGCTGGACCCGCCCGCGGCCGCCGGGCGGCCCGGCGGCCGAATAGGCCCGCTCACCGTCCGCACCGGAGCCGACGACGTGACGGTCCTCCCGCCCGCCGACAACAGCCCGGCGTGGATCACCGACAGGGACGGAGGAACCGTCGAGACGGTGGACGACGGCGAGAAGCTGTACGTCGACGTCCCGGCCGAGGCCGACGACGGAGCGGCGACGCTCACCGTCGAGGCCACCACCACCGTCCCGGTCGGACGGGCCCTCACCTCCGACAGCCGCAGCCAGACCCAGGTGGTCGCCGCCTCCAGCGAGACCACCGTGCGCGCCACCGCCACCGCTGCGTGGCGGCGCGGCGGCGCCGTGCCGGCCGTGTGGGGGCGCGAGCGCTGCGAGGCCGAGGGCTCCGACAAGGCGTCCGGGCTCGACGTCACCCTGCTCAACCGGGGCGACATGGACCTCGCCTACCGGGTGGCCGGCACCGACTACGTGCTGGCCCCGGGCGAGCGGCGCACGGTCTCCCAGCCGCTGGCCGAGGACCAGGCGTACACCGTCGGGGTGGAGGCGGCGGACGGCAGGACGCTGCGCCCGGTCGTCTTCGGCGGCGTCCTCGACTGCCTCACCGAGAGCGCCGCTGCGGCCGCCCTGCGGACGCAGACGGCGTCCGGGCCGCCCAGCCCGCTGCCCACCGCCCCGCTCCCGGCCGGCGAGGACCTCGCCACCACCGGCGGAGGCGGCGGCACCGAACTCTTCATCTCGATCGGCGCGGGCCTGCTCGTCGTCGGCGCCGCGGTCCTCAGCGTCGCCCGCCGTCCCCGCCAGGACGCCCACCCGGAGTGACCGTCCGGCGACGTTCCGCGCGCACGCCGCACGGCGTCGCCCGGACGGGCCGTTTTCGTCCTGGGGTGGCGGTACGGCAAGATGGGGTGTATCTGCCCACCGCGAGTTTCAAGCTGCCGGACGGTTTCTCTTGGCTGAGTTCATTTACACCATGCGCAAGGCGCGCAAGGCGCACGGCGACAAGGTGATCCTCGACGACGTCACCCTCTCCTTCCTCCCCGGGGCGAAGATCGGCGTCGTCGGCCCGAACGGCGCCGGAAAGTCGACCGTCCTCAAGATCATGGCCGGTCTGGAGCAGCCGTCCAACGGCGACGCGTTCCTGACCCCCGGTTACACCGTCGGCATCCTGCTGCAGGAGCCCCCGCTCAGCGAGGACAAGACGGTCCTGGAGAACGTGCAGGAGGGTGTCGCCGAGGTCAAGGGCAAGCTCGACCGGTTCAACGAGATCGCCGAGCTCATGGCGACCGACTACTCCGACGAGCTCATGGCGGAGATGGGCAAGCTCCAGGACGACCTGGACCACGCCAACGCGTGGGACCTGGACGCCCAGCTGGAGCAGGCCATGGACGCCCTGGGCTGCCCGCCCGGCGACTGGCCGGTCAGCAACCTCTCCGGTGGTGAGCGCCGCCGCGTCGCGCTGTGCAAGCTGCTGCTCGAGGCGCCCGACCTGCTGCTCCTCGACGAGCCCACCAACCACCTCGACGCCGAGTCGGTCAACTGGCTGGAGCAGCACCTCGCCCAGTACGCCGGCACCGTCGTCGCCGTGACCCACGACCGGTACTTCCTGGACAACGTCGCGGGCTGGATCTGCGAGGTCGACCGCGGCCGTCTGCACGGCTACGAGGGCAACTACTCCAAGTACCTCGAGACCAAGGCCGCGCGCCTGAAGGTCGAGGGCCAGAAGGACGCCAAGCGCCAGAAGCGCCTCAAGGAGGAGCTGGAGTGGGTCCGCTCCAACGCCAAGGGGCGGCAGGCCAAGTCGAAGGCGCGTCTGGCCCGCTACGAGGAGATGGCCGCCGAGGCGGACAAGATGCGGAAGCTGGACTTCGAGGAGATCCAGATCCCGCCGGGTCCGCGCCTGGGCAACGTGGTCGTCGAGGTGCAGAACCTCCGCAAGGCCTTCGGTGACAAGGTCCTGATCGACGACCTGTCCTTCACGCTGCCGCGCAACGGCATCGTCGGCATCATCGGTCCCAACGGCGCGGGCAAGACCACGCTGTTCAAGATGATCCAGGGCATCGAGGAGCCGGACGCCGGCAACATCAAGGTCGGCGAGACGGTCAAGATCAGCTACGTCGACCAGAGCCGCGCCAACATCGACGCCAAGAAGACGCTGTGGGAGGTCGTCTCCGACGGCCTGGACTACATCAACGTCGGCCAGGTCGAGATGCCCTCGCGCGCCTACGTCTCCGCGTTCGGCTTCAAGGGTCCGGACCAGCAGAAGCCGGCCGGTGTGCTCTCCGGCGGTGAGCGCAACCGCCTGAACCTGGCGCTCACCCTGAAGCAGGGCGGCAACCTGCTGCTCCTCGACGAGCCGACCAACGACCTCGACGTCGAGACCCTGTCCTCGCTGGAGAACGCGCTGCTCGAGTTCCCGGGCTGCGCCGTGGTCGTCTCCCACGACCGGTGGTTCCTGGACCGCGTGGCGACGCACATCCTCGCCTACGAGGGCGACTCCAAGTGGTTCTGGTTCGAGGGCAACTTCGAGTCCTACGAGAAGAACAAGATCGAGCGGCTCGGCCCGGACGCGGCGCGTCCGCACCGCGCCACCTACAAGAAGCTGACCCGGGACTGATCGACTCGTGCGCCACCTCTACCGCTGTCCCCTGCGCTGGAGCGACATGGACGCGTACGGACACGTCAACAACGTCGTGTTCCTGCGCTACCTGGAGGAAGCCAGGGTGGACATGCTGTTCCACCCCGACCAGGACCATGCCTTCGCGCGGGGGACGGTGGTGGCGCGGCACGAGATCGACTACAAGCGGCAGCTGGTCCACCGGCACGCGCCGGTGGACGTCGAGGTGTGGGTGACGGAGGTCCGCGCGGCCTCCTTCACCCTCGCCTACGAGGTCAAGGACACCGGGTCCGGCGAGGAGCCGGACCTGGTGTACGCCAGGGCGTCGACGGTGATGGTGCCCTTCGACTTCGCGCTCCAGCGGCCGCGCCGGCTGACGGAGGGCGAGCGGTACTTCCTGCAGAAGTACCAGGACGACGAGGCCGCCGGCTGATGACGAAGCTCCGGTTCGCCGACGAGGGCGAGGCCGCCGATCTGTGCGCCTTCCTCACCCGGCTGCTCCACTACGACCGCGCGGCGGCGGTAAGGCTCCAGGGCGCCGGTGAGGCGGTCGCCGTCTACGGCAGCCCCGCCTCCTTCGAGGTGCTCGCGGTGCGGGCGGTGCGGCTCGCCGAGCCGGCGGAGTCCCTGGACGTGACCGTCTCCGCGGGCGAACTGCTGGAGGCGGTGGACGAGGGCGCGGCCGCGGCCGTCGTCCCGGCCGCCGTCACCGGTCCGGCGTGGGCCGGGCTGCTGCCGCCGCGTGGCGGATGGCGCACCGAGAGCGCGCTCACGGGTGAGGAGTTGCGGGGGCTGGTCGCCGCCGCGGTGGCCGAGTTCCGCGCGCTGGTCGAGGAGATCCCCCCGCAGGAGCGCACCCGTTCCGCGCTGGACGGCACCGGACGCCGCATATGGTCCCGCACCGTGGACGGCACCGGTCTTCCCGTCCGGGCCGTCCATGCCGCGCAGTCCCTCGGGTTCCTGCGCCCCGGGCCCGGTCCGCAGATCCTGTCCTGCGGCTCCTGGCTGAGGCTGCGCACCCCCTACGGCTCCGTCGCCGTGCGCCGCGCCGGCCGGCTGGGCGGTCTGGGCGTCGGCGTTCTCTGACCGGCCTCGGCTTACGACCGGCCTTGGGGCGATCGGTCTTGGGCTGACCGGTCTCGGCGTGACCGGCCTCGGCCCCGGGGTGACCGGCCGGCCGCCCTCCTTGGCGGAGGCGCCGGTCAGTCCGTCTCGGCGGTGTTGACCATGGAGGCGGCCGCGTAGGTCAGGTAGCTCCAGAGCGTGTGCTCCTGCTCCTCGGTGAGGCCCAGGTCGTCGACGGCCGCGCGCATGTGCCGCAGCCAGGCGTCGTGCGCCGCGCGGTCCACCTTGAACGGGGCGTGCCGCATCCGCAGCCGGGGATGACCGCGCTGCTCGCTGTACGTGGTGGGACCGCCCCAGTACTGGATGAGGAAGAGCCGCAGCCGCTCCTCGGCCGGGCCCAGGTCCTCCTCCGGGTACATGGCCCGCAGTTCCGGGTCTTCGGCGACCCCCTCGTAGAAGCGGCGGACCAGGCGGGTGAAGGTCTCCTCACCGCCGACCTGTTCGTAGAAGGACTCCGTCTGCAGTGTGCCGCGCCGAATCTCTTTCACCCCTCCATCGTCTCAGACGGCCGCACCCGGTCCTCAGGTCCTGTGGACAAAGGTCCGAAGGGCCCGGGGACCGGGTGCGGGTGGGTGTCCGGTCTTTCAGCCGCGGTGGACGGTGATGGTCGTCCAGGCGCCGACGTGGACGCGGTCGCCGTCCCGCAGGGGGACGGGGACGAACGGCTGGATCGGTTCCTCCGCGCCGTTCACCGTGGTGCCGTTGGTGGAGTTCTGGTCGATGACCGCCCAGGTCCCGTCGGCCTGCTGCACCAGCACCGCGTGCTGGTGCGAGACGCCCGGGTCCTCCGGCGGCACGGACAGGTCGATGTCGGGGGTGTCGCCGGTGGAGTGCCGGCGGCGCCCGATGGTGACCTGCGGACCGGTGAGGGTCAGGCTCTGCTCGGGGGAGTACGCGGGCAGGTTGAGCCCGGCGGCCTCCGGTCCGGAGCGCTGCATCATCGCCATGAAGTACGCGCGGTCCGGTCCGACGGTCGCCGTCCAGGTCGCCTGCTGCGACGGACCGGGCTGCGGGTAGCCGTACGCCCCGCCGGGACCGCCGGGACCGCCGGGTCCCCCCGGACCGCCGGGGCCCTGACCGTGCGAGGGGCCGGCACCGGGCTGGCCCTGGCCGGGGGCGCCGGGCCACGGCGGGGGACCGGGGTGGGTCGCGGGACCCGCGCCGGGACCGCCGAAGGCGGCGTCACGGCCGCCGGGACCGCCCTGGCCGCCGGGACCACCCTGGCCGCCGGCACCACCCTGAGGGCCACCGGGTGCACCCGGACCACCCGGGCCGAACGGGTTGCCGGAGCCGCCGGGACCGTCCGGGCCGCCGAAGGGGTGCGAAGGACCACCGGGGCCGCCGGAACCGCCGCCCGGGCCGCCCTGACCACCGGGACCGAACGGACCGCCTGGACCACCCGGGCCGCCGGGGCCACCAGGGCCGCCGGGACCGAACGGGTCGGCGAAGCCGCCCGGGCCGCCCGGACCGTTGCCGGGACCGCCGAAGCCGCCGCGCTCACCCTGACCACCGGGGCCACCGGGGCCACCGGGGCCAGGACCGCCAGGACCGCCGGGTCCACCGGGACCTCCAGGGCCGCCGAAGCCGCCGGGACCGCCCGGACCACCACCCGGCCCACCAGGCCCCCCGTAACCACCACGGTCACCCGGACCACCCGGACCGCCGGAACCGGTACCCGGACCCCCCGGACCGGCACCGGGACCACCCGGGCCAGGACCGCCGGAACCCCCGGGCCCCCCGTACCCGCCCGGCGCGCCGGGACCACCGGAACCGGGTCCCCCCGGACCCCCGGGCGGCGGCAGCGTCCAGTCGTCGCCCGCCGGGGCCCCGGGACCGCGCCCGGGTTCGTAGAAGGACGGCGGCGGCCCGCCCGCGCCCGGACGCCCCTGCTGGAAGGAGGCCGGCGCGCCCCCGGGCTCGCCGCCCAGCGGCTCGGCGGGACGGTTCAGCTGCGAGGGCCGCGAGGCCTGGTACTCCGACGGGTCGGGCTGGTACGCCCTCCCCCCGGGAGGCGGCGGCACCGGACCGCCGGGGCCGCCGGGACCGGGACCGCCGGGGCCCCCGCCCCCGCCGTACGACGGAGGCGGCGGCGTGTAGGAGGTCGCCGTGTTGGTGAGGAAGTTCCACCGGCACTCCTCGCAGAACGGCGCCACCCCCTCGCGGGGGGTGCGGCACTGCGGGCAGAGCTCCGGTGCGCGGCCCCCCTGGCCGCCCGGCGGCGGAAAACCGTATCCGCCGCCGGTCGGCGGAGGCGGCGGGGGCACGGTACCCGCCATGCGGTGACCGCAGACCTCGCACCAGTCGTCGGAACCCGACTGGTGTCCGTTCGGGCAGGTCGGCATGTCGGCGCTTCCCCCTCTCCCTCCCGGCCGCTCGGTGGCCGGCTCGCTCAACTCTCGTGCGGACGCCGCTTGACCCGGACGGTCTTGGTGGACCGGGTCTCCAGTGTCATCTCGTCGGCTTCCGCGACCTTCGTCTTCAGTCGCACAGTACCTGCCGCTTCGTCGACCACGTCCACCACCTTCGAAAGCAGTTTCGCCGTATCGGCGTTTCCCGACAGTCCGGCCAGCTGCACGGCCCGCCCGAGTTTGGCGGTCGCGGCGTCCGCGTCGCCCGCCTTGCGCGCCTCCAGTCCCTGCCGGATGGCCTCGGCCAGCTCGGCCTGTCCCGTGTAGTGCGCCACCTGCGGATCGATGGAGGTGGAGGCCGCCAGGTCGTCGGTCCACACCGCCCGTACCAGGCCCTGCGCGCCCAGGCTGTCCGCGCCCCCGTCGGGGCGCGGCACGACCAGCGAGACGCGGGCGGCCAGCATCTCCCGGCCGATTCCGGCGGGCGGCACCTCCACACAGACGTGGTAGTCCCGTGACTCGTCGCCCCATGACCCGGTCGGATAGTCCCCGGCCCGCGGTCCGGCCTCGCTGCGACGGTCCGTCAGGTCCTCGACCGAGGGCGCGACCTGCTTGACGAAGCGCAGCCGCGCGCCCGCCGGGGTCCACAGGCGCAGCGCGACGTCGGCGACGCCCTTGCCCATCGCCGTCTCCATGACCGAGGTGAAGTCGGCCGCCAGGTTCTGCGGGTCGGCGACGATGTCGGCGGTGCCCAGCAGCGCGGAGGCGATCGCGGTCACCTCCTTGACCTCCCAGTCGGTGCCTACGCCCCGCGCGTCACAGGTGAACCGCCCGGCGCAGTGCTCCAGCGCGGACGTCAGCGCCTCGGGGGTCTCGTGCTCGTTGCGGCCGTCGGTGAGCAGGATGCCGTGCCGGATCGTCACGTCGGCGGTCGACAGCAGGTGGTCCGCCAGTCGCAGCCAGGTGCCGATGGCGGTGCCGCCGCCCGCGGTGAGCCGGCGCAGCGCCTGCTTGGCCTGCTCACGGGTGTCCGGTCCGGCGACGGCGAGCCGCCCCTCGCCCGGGTAGATCTCCCGGGCGACGTGGGTGCCGCCGACCACCGCGAACCGCACCCCGTCGCGGAGCGTGTCCACGGCGGCGGCGGTGGCCTCCCGGGCGCCGCGCATCTTGGCCGGCGGGTAGTCCATCGAGCCGGAGCAGTCCACCATGATCACCACGGCGGCGTCCGGAGCCCGGTCCCCACCGCCCCGCTCCCCGTGACCCCCGTGACCGCCGGCGAAGGCGGGGCCCTTGAGGGTTCCCCCGCCGCTCGCCGTGACGGTCACCACCGCGTTGACCTCGCCGGCCCCCTCCGGCAGGTACTCGTTCTGGTAGACGTCCACGGAGAACCGCGGCACGTCCGGTTTCGAGAGAATCGCCATGCGTACTTCGCCCCCTCGCGCGCCCGCGGCTCCCTCGGCCAGGCACGCCTCAGCCGGATCCTGCCCCCTTGGCGGGACCGGGGAACGGCACCACCGCCACTGTTACGTTGTCGTGGCCCCCTCCGTCCAGGGCGTGACCGACCAGGACGCGGGCGCTGTGCAGCGGGCGGGTCGCGGCGTCGGCGGGGAGCACCTCGGCCATCTGCTCGGCGGCCTCGGCGTAGTTCCACAGGCCGTCCGTGCAGACCACCACCACACCGGGCCGGTCCGGCTTGAACGAGACGGTGTGCGGGTCGAGTTCGTAGGAGTCGGCGCCCAGCCAGCCGGTGATCGCGTGGGCGCGCTCGTCGGCGTACGCCTGCGCCTCGCTCATCAGCCCGGCCGCCACCATCTGTGCGGCCCAGGAGTCGTCCTCGGTGAGCCGGGCCGGGGCCGAGCGGTCGTCGGGCACCCAGTAGGCCCGGCTGTCGCCGACCCAGCCGACCACCAGCAGGCCGTCGGCGACGACCGTGGAGACCAGGGTGCAGGCCGGGGCGTTCTGCTGGACCGCGTGCTCGCGGGCCTCGGCCGGCTCGCCGGCCAGCGCGTCGACCGCGCGGGCGGCGGCCAGGATGGCCTCGTGCATCGCGGTCTGCGGGTGGGTGCCGCGGGGCAGCGCCTCGCACAGCGTGTCGGCGGCGGTGCGGGAGGCGGCGGCGGAGGCCTCGTCGGGCCGGGTGGCCGAGGAGACGCCGTCGCAGACCACGGCCACCGAGGCCGGGGTGCCGTCCGGCAGGGTGGCGACGGCCAGGGCGAACGCGTCCTCGTTGCGGTGGTGGCGCAGCCCGCGGTCGCTGACCGCGGCGACCGGCCCGGACTCCTGTTCCATGTGGTCCCGTTCGCGCGGCTGGGCGTGGCCGCAGTTCTCGCAGTATCCGTCCCCGTCGACCCGGCCGGCCCGGCAGGCCACGCACGCCTGCCCGCCGGGGGCGGCGGCCCCCGCCTCCCGCGGGTCCGCGGAGCGCGGCGCGGGAGGCTGCAGGGTGAAGCTGTCGGTCCCGGGATCGGCGGCGGGCGGCGGGACGGCGGACGGTGCGGACGGCGTGTCGTCGCGCGTCTGCAGGGCGACCGTCGGCGTGTCGGCGGCCGGGGCCGCCGCCGCGGACAGGTCCAGGCCGCAGGCGCCGCAGAAGAGGTCGGCCGGCTCCACCGGCTCGGTGCAGCCCGGGCAGACGGACAGACGGTGCTGGTCGGCAGTCATCGGAGGCACCACTACACCCACGTCCGGGGACGGTAACGGTTGGCGCGTTCCACCAGGTCGATCCTCTCCTCGCCGCCGTCCGCGAGACGGGCCAGCGTGCGGTACGAACGTTCCAGGCCGAGACGGAGTCCCCGCTCGTCCAGTACTTCGCCGAGCACCCCGCGTCCGGACGCCGCCGGTGCGGAGCCCCGGCCTCCGGAGAGTACCCAGTCGAGCGCGCAGCCCAGCACCTCCGCGGAGAGCCGCTCGCGCCGCACGGCGTCCAGGCCGTATCCGCCCAGCGCCTCCACCTGCGCGGCGGCGGCGGTCAGATCGTCGAGGAACCGCGTGTCGGCGCCCACCACCGTACGCCCCCGCAGACGCGCCCGGACGGCGGCGACCCGGGCCGCGGTGTAGTGGATGGACGCCTCCGGCACCGACTCCAGGGCGGTGACCGAGCCCTCCCGGTCACCCGACGCGAGCCGCACCCGGGCCAGTGCGAACGCCGCGCTCACGTAGCTCGGATCGGTCGACCAGACCAGGCGGTAGTACTCGGCTGCGTTGTCCAACTGCCCCAGCACCTCGGCGCACAAACCCAGGGCCAGCTTCGGCGCGGGCTCGCCCGGGAAGGCGTCGTAGAGGGCGTCGAAGGCCAGCGCGGAGGCCACGTACTCGCCGGTGACCAGCGACGTCACACCCCGGTACCAGACCACCCGCCAGTCGTCGGGCTCCTCGGCGGCCACGCCGGTGAGCTCCTCCACGGCGGCCGCCGCCTCGCCCGCCTCCAGCCGGGCGCGCACCAGCCGCAGCCGGGACTCGGGGGAGGGGGAGGGCGTCGCCGCGAGGGCGGCGATCACCTCCTGGGGCGCCGCGGTCGTCAGCGCCGCCAGGAAACCGGCGTTGGGGTCGTCGGGGTTCACCAGGGGCACCGGGAGGGCCAGCGCGGCGGCCGCGGCGTCCACCGGTTTCACCGGTCCGGGTGACACCGGCGGTGGCGGCGCGTCCGGCGCAGGCGCGAGGGCCGGACCGCGCTGGGCGGGGAAGACCGGTGCCGGAGCGTGCGAGGGCGCCGCGCCGACGGGCGGAACCGTGCCGGGCGGCCCGCCCTGGGACGCCCGGCCGTGCGGCGGCGCCCCGGTGGGCGGCGCCCCGGTGGGCGGAACCCCGACGGGCAGGGCGCCGGCGCGGCGGCGTCGGGCGAGCGGTCCGCCCGCCGGGTCGCGGCGGACGCCCAGGCGGGAGACCACCGGATCGGTGGCGTCGAACAACTGGCTGTCGGTGACCCGTAGTTCCGGGCCGAACAGGGTGGACAGCGCGGGCCGCGGCCGTCCCGTGCGCAACGAGACCACCTCGCGCAGCACGCCGGTGAGCTGTTCCGCCATCTCCTGGGCGGAGGAGAAGCGGCGCGCCGGGTCCGGATCGGTGGCCCGCACCAGCAGCCGGTGGAAGGACTCGTACCGCCGGAACACCTCGATGTCGTCCGGGTCGGGCAGCGAGTCGGCGTACACGGTGGTGTAGCCGTGGAAGTCGAGACTGAGCACGGCCAGGGTGCGCGCGACGGTGTACAGGTCGGAGGCGACGGAGGGCCCCAGCGTGGAGACCTCGGGCGCCTGGTAGCCGATCGTGCCGTAGATGGCCGACGCGTAGTCGTCCATGCGGCGGACCGCGCCCATGTCGATCAGCTTCAGCTGGTCCTCGGTCTGTATCGCGTTGTCGACCTTGAAGTCGCAGTACAGCAGGTTGCGGCTGTGCAGGTGGCCCAGCGCCTCCAGCGCCTCGATGCCGTAGGCGCAGGCCTGCTCCACCGGCAGCGGGTCACGCCGCCCCTCCGGGGTGCGGCGGTCGTTGGCGATGTCCCTCAGCGACTTGCCGCCGACGTACTCCATGACGATGTAGCCGTCGAGGGACCCGGTCCGCTGGTCGAGGTGCTCGACGAAGTTGTAGATCCGCACGATGTTGGCGTGCTCGATCTCGGCGAGGAAGCGCCGCTCGGAGATCGCGGCGGCCATCGCGTCCTGGTCGCCGGTGTCCAGCAGGCCCTTGAGGACGACCCACCGGTCGGAGACCGCGCGGTCCACGGCGAGGTAGATCCAGCCGAGTCCGCCGTGCGCCAGACAGCCCACCACCTGGTACTGGCCGTGCACCACGTCGCCGCCGCGCAGCTTGGGCACGAAGGAGTAGGGGTGGCCGCACTTGGTGCAGAAGCCCTCGGTGCGGCCGGGTCGGTCGCCGCGGGCCCGGCCCACGGGGGCGCCGCAGTCGGAGCGGGAGCAGAACCGTTTGCGCTCCGGCACCCGCGGGTCGTCCAGCACCATGGCCCGGGGGTCGGGCCGTGGCACGGCGGGCACGTCGACCAGGCCCGCGCCCAGCCGGCCGCGGCGCGAACCGCTCGACTGGGCGCCGGAGCTGCGCACCGACACCGCGCCGACGGTGGCGGCGCCGCCGAGCGTTCCGGACAGCCGGCCGGAGACCGACCGCCGGGAGCGGGACGACGACCGCGACGACGGCACGGACCCCGTCGAGCCGCCCGAACCGCCGGAGCCGGCAGGGGCGTTCCCGCCCTCGGAGCCGCCGGGGACGCCGGAGCCGCCGGAGCCGGGGACGCCGAGGCCTCCGGAAGCGCCGGAGCCGCCGGAGCCGGGGACGCCGAGGCCTCCGGAACTGCCGAAGCCGCCGGGGACGCCTGAAGTGCCGGGGACGCCGGGGGCACCAGAAGTGCCGGGGACGCCAGGGACGCCGAGGCCGCCGGAAGAACCGGAGCCGCCCGGGGTGCCCGTCGGGCCCGGTCCGCCCGGCGCAGGTCCCGCCGCCTGGCCTCCTGGGCCGGTGGGCCGGCCCGACGTGCCCGGCATGCGGCCCGTGATGCCGGTGGGCGCCGCGCCGACCATGCCGTCCGGCGCGACCACCGGCGCGAGCCCGCAGTGGTCGCAGTACAGCTCGCCGCCGCCGACGTCCTCGTAGGCCCCCTCGCAGTCCGCCCGCTGACACTTCACGTCACTCACGCCCCGTCCCTCCGCACAGCTCCCCCTCCGTCGGCGCTCACGTCTGGGCCTCCTGCGGCCGCCCGGCCCCGTCCTGGGAGGGCATCACGGGCCGCAACAGCTCGACCGCCGTGTGCTGGTAGCGCAGCACCGCCTGTTCGGCCACCCGCAGGTCGCAGGGGGCGCTCCACAGCATCCGGCGCGCGATGTCGTACCGCTCGACCAGCAGCGGGTCCTCCGCCAGCCCGTGCCGGGCCACCTTCGCCCGGTAGGCGTCCAGCCGCCCCCGCAGCTCGGCGCGGATCGCCAGCGGCGCGGTGACCGCGGTCAACGACTCGCGGGCGCGCAGCAGTTCCTCCTCCGCCCTGCGCTCCAGGTCCTCCAGCAGCGGCGACAGCCGGTGCCACAGGCCCTGGCGCCGGTACTCCGCCGCCGTCGACAGCTCCTCCTGCAGCGCGGTCGGCGGCCCGCTCACCGCGGGCACCTCGGTGGCGGCGATCTTCGCCAGCACCTCGCCGCGCGCCAGCCGCGCCTCGGCCAGCGTGCGGTCCGCGCGGCTGAGCACGTCCCGCAGCCGCATCAGCCGCGACTCGGCGTCCTGCCGGACCGTCAGCACCGCCTCGATCTCCCGCCGCACGTCCTCCAGTTCGCGTGCGTGACGGTCGTAGGCGGTGGTGTCGGGGCGGCCCGCGCCGGGCGCGGAGCTGCCCCGGTCCGGCGTCCAGAAGGACAGCGGGTCGGAGATCACCGTCCCGCGCAGCCGGGTCAGGGCCCGGGTGATCCGCTCCAGGTCGTCGCCGGCCGGGTGCTCACCGGGACGCACGCCGGCCGAGCGGGCCAGCTCCCGGGTGCGGCGCAGTTCGGCGGAGAGCATGTCGATCCGCGCGGGCAGCGTCGACCACACCGCGTCGGCGGCCACCACCATGTCCAGCGCGGCGGCGTACAGGTCGTTCATCCGGTCGACCAGCGCGGCCAGCGTGTAGCGGCGGCTGAGGCGCACGGCCGAGGTCCCGGCGAGCGCGCCG
Organism: Streptomyces fragilis; assembly: GCF_003112515.1. Taxonomy (GTDB): domain Bacteria; phylum Actinomycetota; class Actinomycetes; order Streptomycetales; family Streptomycetaceae; genus Streptomyces; species Streptomyces fragilis. Next base: position 304,357 of record NZ_BEVZ01000005.1, read on the forward strand.
GTCCCGACGGCGGCGGCGCCGGCCACCGTGACGCTCGGGCCGCGCAGCAGTTCGGTGAGGGCCACCAGGTCCTCGCGTCCCGCCCAGCGACGGCGGGCCCGCAGCTCCCGGGCGGTGCGCAGGGTGTCCGTGTAGGCGTCGAACCAGCTCCACAGGAGGGTGATCGACGCCTCCGCCCGTTTCCAGCGTTCCGCCGTGGCCCCGGTGAGCTCGGCCCCTTCGAGAAGTCTGCGCCCCGCGTGGTCCTGCAGCGCGAGGAGCGAGGACTCCATGGCCTCGTGCTCCGCGCCGAGCCGCGCCAGCGCACGGTCCACCTCGTCCCGGTCCATCACCGGACCCGGGGCGTGTCCCGTGTCGCCCATCGATCACCTCTCAGTGCGCAGTCGGTGCGTGCGGTCGGTCGGCCCGGGGCTCCGTCGGCCCGCGCCGGTCAGACCCTGCCCAGGGCGGGCAGGGGTCAGTCGCGGTAGACGGCGGGAGGCGGGTCGGCGGGCTTCTTCATGGTCGCCTCCAGCCACTCGTCGTAGGCCCGCTCCCAGCCGCCGTCCGCGACGTAGTCACGCAGCACGGCGTTCACCCGGCGGACCAGGTCCTCCGAGTCCCGCGACATCGCGACGCCGTAGTACTCCTCGGTGAACTCCTCGCCCATCAGCGTCACCGACGGGTCCTGGGCCGCCTGGCTGGCGGCCAGCGCGCTGTCGGTGACCACCGCGTCGACCTCGCCGAGCTGGAGCCGCACCAGGCAGTCCAGCTGGTTGGGGACGACGGGGCGGATGTCCGCCTCGGCGACGGCCGGCTTGCCCGCCGCCCGGTCCTTCTCCAGCCGCAGGCGCGCCGTCGATCCGTCCGCGGTGCAGATCTTCTTCCCGGCCAGCGAGCGGTCGTAGCCCGTGATGCCGGAGTGCGCCGGGGCGAGGACCTGCTGGCCGGTGGTGAAGTACGGAGCGGAGAACGCGACGTCGTCGAGGCGGTCGCAGGTGATGGTCATGGTGCGCACCACCATGTCGACCCGGCCGTCCTGCACGGCCGGGATGCGCTGGCTGGTGGGGACGGCGGCGAAGCGGATGTTGGGCGGCTCGCCGGGCGCGCGGTGGCCGAGGATCTCGTCGGCGATCCGGCGGGCCAGGTCGATGTCGAAGCCGGAGAGCTCCACCCGCTCCTGCGAGCTGTTGGGGTCGCGGTAGCCCCAGCCGTAGCTGTTCTGGTCCACCCCGACGCGCAGGTAGCCGCGTTCCTTGATCCTGCGGATCGTTTCCCCGGTCTCGTCCCTCGACGGGGCGGGGCTGCGGGCCTCGGGGCGGTCGCACGTCTCGTCGGCGGCGAAGCGGCCGCGGCCGGTGCCGCCGCCGATCCCGTCACCGGTGCCGCCGGTGCCGCCGGTCATGCCAGTGTTTCCGGTGCCGCCCGTCATGCCGGTGTCGCCGGTCGTGCCGGCGCGGCCGGTCGCGTGCGAGCCGGCGGTCCGGGCCGCGTCGCCGCCGTCCGCGCCCGTCCCCGGGGGCCGTGGCAGCAGCAGGGCGCCGGCCGCGGCGAGCGCGCAGACGCCGGCCAGGGCGCCCACGATCAGTCGGCCCCGCCGCGGGCGGTGCTGCCGCGCCCGCGCGCCGCCCTCGTCCCCGTCCCCGTTCCCGTGCCGGCGCTGCATCGCCGTCCCCCCGTTCACCGGTACTCCGAAAGCCTGCGGCCGATCCCCAGCAGCCCCGCCGCCGCGGCCAGCACGGCCAGGGCGGCGGCGCCGACGGGCAGCCCGGTCAGCGCGGCCCGTCCGTCGGACGCGGCCTGCTCGAACTCCGTCTCCTCGTGCTCCAGCGCCTGCCGCAGGGACCGGTCGACGTTGTCGAAACAGACCCGGGTGGGCGACTTCTCGTCCGGTCCGATGATCCGGTCGAGGGCCTCCTGGTAATTCCCCGCGTCGTCGGCCTTCCGGGCCTCCGTGTGGCGCTTGCGCCACTCGAGCATGCTGCTCCGCGCCTTGTCGACCGGCTTCGCGCCCTGCGGGTCGTCGGCCAGGCGACCGGCCGCGTCCAGACCGCGGGACAGGCCCCGCATGGACTTCTCGAACGCCACCTCGAACTTGTCGCGCCGGACGGTGTCGGACACCTTCACCGTCTCCGCGCCCCGGCTGATCAGCGTCAGGTTCTCCGCGCCGCGGGCCTGCAGGGAGGCGGCACGGGTGTCGTTCAGGACGTTCAGCGACTTCACGCCGTGCTCGTAGGAGTCGTTCAGCCCGGCCCGGGCCAGGGAGTGCCCGGCCAGCAGCCACAGCAGCATCACGGTGGTGGCCGCGGTGGCGGTCACCAGGCCGGGGCTCAGCACCCGGTTGGTGCGCAGGTACTCGCGCCGCTGGGCGCGGCCGAGCGCGACGAGCGCCACGGCGCCGAGGGCCAGCGCGAACCACGGGTAGGGCGTGGCCTCGGCGTAGTCCTCGGTGAGGCGCTGGTTCTCCTGGTGGTAGAGGTCCTCGGCGGCCGGGAGCATCTCGTCCTGCATCAGGTGGTCGGCGTACCGCAGGTAGGCCCCGGCCAGCGGGTAGCCCATCCGGTTGTTGGCGCGGGCGCGTTCCACCAGTCCCTTGTAGCGGGGCAGCAGTTCGTTGAGCCGGGCCACGGTGCGGCCGGACGCCGAGTCCGGGTCGGAGCTGGCGGCGGCGGTGGCCAGGCCGGAGGCGGCCGTCCGGATGTCCCTCTCGTAGCGCTCGCGGCTGTCGGAGGTCTCGTTGCCGCCGGCCAGAAGGCCGTCGGAGGCCGCGGTGTTGGCCCCGGCGAGCGCGCGGTACACGTCGGCGGCGGCCGAGCTCAGCGGGCCGCTGTGGTGCAGCACGTCGTCGGCGGCGGCACTGCGCGCGGAGGTCTGCCAGGTGGTGACGGCTCCGAAGGCGACCACCAGCAGGGCCAGGACGGCGCCGATGATCCGCAGCCGGCCCGGCTCGGTGGTCGCGGCGGCCCGCACCCGGGCGGCGGTCTCCGCGACGGCGGTGGTCCGCCGGGGAGCCGGGGCCGACGGGGCGGCGGCCGGGACCGGTGGCGGGGGTGGCGGTGCCGCGGGCGGCGGCGGGGCGGCGCCGGGCGCCTGTGGGTATGTCATGAGACCTCCCCCGGGGTCATCGTGTCGCCGCAAGTATCGCCGTGACGGGGCGATGACGCACGGGCGTTGCGGGATCCCGCGGCTCGGCCCGCCACGACACCACACGCCCCCGGCCCGCCGCGCGGTTCCTGCGCCCCCCGGCGGGGCCGCCCGGGCCCGGCGGCGGGCCGTCCCGCGCGGAGGGTCAGGTGCCGGGCGGGGAAACCGCGGCCGGGACGAAGCGGAGGATCTGGCCCGGCCTGGCCTGGGCGGCGCGGTCGAGGTCGCGGCGCAGGACGACGGCGACGACGGGGTAGCCGCCGGTGACGGGGTGGTCGGCGAGGAAGAGGACCGGGCGGCCCCCCGGCGGCACCTGCAGCGCACCCGGGACCATCCCCTCGCTGGGCAGCTCCCCCTCCCGCGCCCGCTCCAGCACGGGCCCGTCGAGCCGCATGCCCACCCGGTCGGACGCCGCTCCGACGGTCCACGTCGCGGACAGCAGCTCCTGGACGGCGCGGGGCGTGAACCAGTCGTCGCGCGGCCCCGGCCGCACCCGCAGCGCCACCTCGCCCGCGGTCGGCGCGGCCACCGGCGCCAGGTCCACGCAGGGCGGCGGCCCCGACGCGGGACCGGCGGGGAGCACGTCGCCCACCGCGAGCGGCTTTGGCCCGAGCCCCGCGAGCACGTCCCGCGACCGCGATCCCAGCACCTCGGGCACCGTGATCCCGCCCCGCACGGCGAGGTAGTTGCGCAGCCCCGCCGTCGGCGTCCCCAGCGTGAGCCGGCTGCCCGCCGCCAGGTGCGCCACCGCGTTCACCGCGCCGCCGTCCACCGGGCACACCGCGCCCGTCACGGCCACCGTCACCGGCCGCAGCGCCCGGACGGACAGCCCGCCGAAGGTGACCTCCACCGCCGCCGCGCCCTCCGCGTTGCCCACCAGCCGGTTGGCCAGCCGCAGCGAGCCGCGGTCGGCTGCGCCGGAGAGCCCCACGCCCACCGCGGCGAGTCCCGGCCGCCCCAGGTCCTGCACGGTGGCGTGCGGTCCGGTCGCCAGTACCTCCAGCGCCGCCGTCACGAGGGGCGCACCTCCTCGAACCGCACGCGCGCCCCCGGCCGCAGCAGGGCCGGCGGATCGCGGTCCTCGCGCCACACCGCCAGGTCCGTCCGCCCGATCAGCTGCCAGCCGCCCGGCGAACTGCGCGGGTACACCCCGCTGAACTCCCCGGCCAGCCCCACCGCCCCGGCCGGCACCCGGGTCCGCGACTCGGCCCGGCGAGGTACCCGCAACTCCCGCGGCCCGCCCGTCAGATAGGCGAAGCCGGGCGCGAACCCGCCGAAGGCGACGGTCCATTCGCAGCCGGTGTGCAACCGCACCACCTCCCGCACCGGCAGGCCGGTCAAGTCGGCCACCTCGCGCAGGTCTTCGCCGTCGTAGTGGACCGGAACGCGCACCAGCGGACCTTGTTCGTGCGCCGCCGCCGTCATGTCGCGTGTGCGCAGGTCACGTTCGACCAGGGCGGGGTCCGCCGCCGGGCCGAGACGGAGCAGGACTGTGCGGGCGGCCGGGACCAGGTCGGTCACGCCCGGCGGGGACTCGCGCCGCAGGGAGCGGTACAGGCCCAGCGCCTCCTCCAGCGACTCCGTCTCCACCAGCAGAGCCTGGTCGCCGCACGGCAGGACGCGCACTCAGCCCTCCCCGCCCGCGGTGAACGCCCGCAGCGTCACGCCCGCCTCCGTCAGCCGCTCCCGCACCGCCCGGGCCACCGCGACCGCGCCGGGGCTGTCCCCGTGCACGCACAGCGAGTCCGCCTCGATCCGCAGCGGCGTGCCGTCCACCGCCGCCACCGGCTCGCCGAGGGCGATCCGCACGCAGCGTTCGGCGATCTCCCGCACGTCGTGCAGCACCGCGCCCGCCTCGCGCCGCGGCACCAGCGTCGCCTCCGGCGTGTACGCCCGGTCCGCGAACGCCTCCCGGAACACCCGCAGTCCCGCCTCCGCGGCCAGCGTCAGCCACCGCGACCCCGGCAGCCCCAGCACCGCGCAGGCCGGGTCCCAGTCCCGCACCGCCGAGACCACCGCGGCGGCCTGCTCCTCGTGCCGCACGATCGCGTTGTAGAGCGCGCCGTGCGGCTTCACGTACCGCACCCGCGTGCCCGAGGCGCGGGCCAGGGCGTCCAGCGCACCGATCTGGTACAGCACGTCGTCGGCCAGGGCCCGCGGTTCCATGTCGATGAAGCGCCGCCCGAATCCGGCCAGGTCCCGGTACCCCACCTGCGCGCCCACGGCGACGCCCTCGGCGGCGGCCCGTTCGCAGGCCCGCCGGATCACCGAGGGGTCGCCCGCGTGGAAGCCGCACGCCACGTTCGCGCTGGTCACCACGGTCAGCAGCGCGTCGTCGTCACCGAGCTCCCACCGCCCGAAGCCCTCGGCGAGGTCGGCGTTGAGGTCGATGCGCACGGGGGTCACCCTTCTCCGGTCCGGTCGGCTGTGATCACGCTTCCACGTCGCCCGGCCCGGCTCAACACCGCACGACGGCCGAGCGACTATTCACTCAGTACATGTACGTGGTGCATACTGGCGGACATGAGCACCCGTCACATCCTGCTGGGCCTCCTCTCCTCGGGGCCGAGCCATGGCTACGACCTGAAGAGGAGGCACGACGAGAGGTTCCCGCAGGCCCGCCCCCTGGCGTACGGGCAGGTGTACACGACGCTGCAGAGGCTGGTGCGCGACGGACTGGCCAAGGTCGAGGGGACCGACTCCGACGGCGGCCCGGAGCGGACCGTGTACCGCGCCACCGACGACGGCGAACGCGAACTCGCCCGCTGGACCGCCCAGACCGCGCCGCCCGCGCCGTTCGTCGCCAACGAGATCTTCGCCAAGGTCGTCGTCGCCATCCTGGCGGGCGGCGACCCGGTCGCCTACCTGCGCGACCAGCGCGCCGCCCACATGGCGCGGATGCGGCAGCTCACCAAGGTCAAGACCACTCCCGGGGCCGACCTCGCGACCGTCCTGTCGGCCGACTACGCCCTCAGCCACCTGGACGCCGACCTCCGCTGGATGAGCACCACAGCGGACCGGCTCGCCACCCTGACCGCGGAGGTCACCGCACGATGAGCACCACCACCGGCCCGCTGCTCGCGGCCCGAGACCTCGTCAAGTCCCACGGCCGCACCGACGCCCTGCGCGGCGCCTCGGCCGAACTCCACGCGGGAGAGATCCTCGCCGTCACCGGTCCCAGCGGAAGCGGCAAGTCCACCCTGCTGCACTGCATGGCCGGGATCGTCCGCCCCGACGGCGGCAGCGTCCACTACGAGGGCCTGCGCCTCGACATCTGCACGGAGGACCGGCTCAGCGAGCTGCGCCGCACCGACTTCGGCGTGGTGTTCCAGTTCGGCCGGCTGATCCCCGAACTCACGCTCACCGACAACGTGGCGCTGCCGCTGATGCTCGCCGGCACTTCCCGGCGCGAGGCCCGCGCCCGGGCCGGCGAGTGGCTCGGACGCTTCGGCGTCGGCCACCGGGGGGACGCCCGGCCCGGTGAACTCAGCGGCGGTCAGGCCCAGCGCGGCGCGCTGGCCCGCGCGCTGGTCACCGGCCCGCGCGTCGTCTTCGCCGACGAACCGACCGGGGCGCTCGACTCCCTGGCCGGCGAACAGGTCATGGCCGAGCTCGTCTCCGCCGCCCGCGCCTCGGGCGCGGCCGTCCTGCTGATCACGCACGACGCCCAGGTGGCCGCGTACGCGGACCGCGAGATCCGGCTGGCCGACGGCCGTGCCGCAGCGATGGAGGGTGCGATATGACCGACGACGTGAAGCTGGCCTGGCTGTTCACCCAGGGCTCCGACCGGCGGGAGTGGTGGCGCTTCGGGCTGACGGCGGTGGGGGCGTTCTGCGCCACCGGGTTCGCCGCGGCGGCCGCCGCGCTCGCCTCGCTGCGCGGCGGGGTGTACCGCATCCCCTACGCGGAGGGACTGTTCGACCGGTCGGGGGAGCGGTCCGGGGTCATCCTGGCCCTGCTCCTCCTGCTGATCCCGGCGCTGGGCTTCCTCGGCCAGTGCGCGCGGATCGGCGCGGTCCACCGGGACCACAGGATGGCGGGGCTCCGCCTCGCCGGTGCGTCGGCGTCGCGGGTGCGGCGGATCGCGGCGCTGGAGACGGGCCTCGCCTGCCTGGCCGGATCGGTGCCCGCGGCGCTGGTGGTGACGGCCGTCGTGCTGGGCGTCGGCACGCCGCCGCCGCTCCTGTGGGTGGCCGTGGCGGTGATCGTGCTGCTGGTGCCGGTGGCCGGCGCGCTGGTCAGCGTGCTGGCGCTGCGCCGGGTGGTGGCCTCGCCGCTGGGCGAGGTGCGGCGGGAGCGCGTGAAGGCCGGCAAGGGGACGGCGCTGGGGGGTGCCGCCGTCGTCACCGGGGCGATCCTCCTCGGCATCCTCGCCGTGGCCCGCGGTGTCGGCGTCAACGGGCCCGTGGTGCTGTTCGTCGCCTTCCTGCTCGTCGGACTGGGCGCGGTGTGGGTCAGCGGTTCCTCCGCCCGGCTCCTGGGCGGCCGTCTCGCCGACCGCACCGAGGACCCGGCCGTGCTGATCGCCGCCGAACGGCTCCGCGACGACCCGTGGGCAGCGGCCCGCACCCACGCGGCCGTCCTGCTGCTCACCGTGGTGGCGACCGGGTACACGGGCGTCCGCCAGGCGATGATGGACGACATCCTCGCCCCGGGGTCCTACACGCCGAAGACCCTCGCCTTCTACGTCACCGGCCTCGACCTGGCGGCCGCCGCGGTCGGGATCGGCCTGCTGATCACCCTCGCCGCCGTGGCCGTGGGCGCCGCCGAAGGCATCGCCGCCCGGCGCCAGGGGCTCGCCGAGCAGGTCGCGGCCGGGCTGCCGCGGCACACGCTGAGCCGGGCGCTGCTGCTGGAGACCGCGCTGCCGCTGCTCCCGGCGGTGGCCCTCGCCTCCGTCGGCGGGCTGGCCGTCGGTTCCTTCTACGCGACGCTGGCGAGCGGCAGCGCGTTCACCCTCCCGTGGACCGCGCTTCCGGTGCCCTTCGCGGTGTACGGCACCTGCCTGCTCGCCGCCGCCACCGCGATGCCGCTGCTGCGCCGCACCGTGCGTCCCACGGAGCTGCGGCACACCTGACCACCGCGACGGGGGAACGGGGGAGGGGCGGCGCCCGGAGTGATCCGGGCGCCGCCCCTCGTTCATCGTCCCTCGGGGGGTGTCACAGCCCCTTCGGCGGGATCGGCGACGCCGCCACCGACTGGGGCGAGCTGCTGCTGGCGAAGGCGGACGGCGCGGCCATGCCCGCGGTCGGGTCCACCGCCGGTTCCTCGGTGGCCTGCTCCGGGACGCCGAGCATCCGGATGCCCGCCGCGTCCAGTGCCCGCTTCATCCGCCAGCGCAGCTCCCGCTCCACGGTGACCGCCTTGCCGGGCATCGTCTTCGCGGTCACCCGGATCACCATCGAGTCCAGCAGCACGTCGTCCAGGCCCAGCACCTCCACGGGACCCCACAGGACCTCGTTCCAGGGCTCCTCCTTGGCGATCCGCTCGGCGACCTCGCCCAGCACCGACTTGACCCGGTCCAGGTCCTCCTCGGGCCGCACGGTCACGTTCACGCCGGCCGTGGCCCAGCCCTGCGAGGCGTTGCCGATCCGCTTGATCTCGCCGTTGCGGACGTACCAGATCTCGCCGTTGTCGCCGCGCAGCTTGGTGACCCGCAGGCCGACCTCGATGACCTCGCCGGTGGCCACGCCCGCGTCGATGGTGTCGCCGACGCCGTACTGGTCCTCGAGGATCATGAAGACGCCGGAGAGGAAGTCGGTGACCAGGTTCCGCGCGCCGAAACCGATGGCGACACCGGCCACACCCGCCGAGGCGAGCAGCGGCGCCAGATTGATCTGGAAGGCGCCGAGCACCATCAGGAAGGCCGTGCCGAGGATGACGAAGGACGCCACCGACCGCAGCACCGAGCCGATGGCCTGCGAGCGCTGACGCCGCCGCTCGGCGTTGACCAGCAGGCCCCCCAGGGTGCTGCCCTCGGCGGCGGAGGTGTTGCGGTTCATCCGGTCGATCAGCCGGGTGATCGCGCGGCGGACCAGCATCCGCAGGACCAGCGCGACCGCGATGATCAGCACGATCCGCAGACCCACGGCCAGCCAGGACGCCCAGTTCTCCTGGAACCAGCCCGCCGCCTCGGAGGCGCGTTCGTGCGCCTCCTGCAGGGTGGGCATGGTCGGCGCCGGGGCGGGCGAGGTCGACGAGGCGGGGGCGGGCGTCGTGGACGGGTCCGGGCCGGCGGCCGGGAAGGCGGCGGACAGGGACACGGTGCGATACCTCCAGGTGCGGTGGCTGCCCCGGTGGGGGCACGGCGACGGCCAAGGAGGCCGAAGGGGCAGCCCGACCACACTAACGGGGCAAACCGGGTGGCTTCGCCGCTTCACCGGGAAGAGAGACGGGCCTCACCAGAGGATGAGGAAGGGATAAGGGGTGACCTGGTGCACCGGGGGACGCCCCGCGCCGGGCGGGACCCGTGGTGCGTTCCTGTGGTCAGGACCACTCCGCGGGCGGCCACCCCGTTGTTGCCACGTGGTGGCGCCGCGACCAGGGCAGAGGGGAAACTGACTGCAGATCGTCCCGGCGCGAGCCACGCGCCGCCGGCGTACAAGGAGGCACCGTGCCGCACGTCCTGGTCCTCAACGCGTCGTACGAGCCGCTCGGCGTCGTACCGCTCCGCCGCGCGCTCGTCCTCGTCCTCGAGAACAAGGCAGTCTGCCTCGAGGAGTCCGGCGCCCACCTGCACAGCGCGACCCTCTCCCTGCCGGCTCCCAGCGTGGTCCGGCTCAAGCGTTTCGTCCGCGTCCCCTACCGGGGGCCGGTGCCTCTCACCCGGCGTGCCCTGTTCGCCCGGGACGGCGGCCGCTGCATGTACTGCGGCGGCGTCGCCACCAGCGTCGACCACGTGATCCCCCGCAGCCGCGGTGGGCAGCACGTCTGGGACAACGTGGTGGCCTCCTGCCGTCGCTGCAACCACACCAAGGCCGACCGCCACCTCGGCGAGCTGGGCTGGAGACTGCGCCACAAACCGGCCCCGCCCACCGGTCTGGCCTGGCGCATCATCGGCACCGGCCACCGGGACCCGCGCTGGCTGCCGTACCTGCGGCCCTACGGCGCGGACGAGGCCCTGGCCCGGATCGACGGCGTGTCCGCCTGACGTCGGTCCGGGCCTTCGCGCATCCGGCGCCCGCCGCCGCGCCCGCCGCCGCTCCCGCCGCCCGCGTCCGCGCCCCGGCCGCCGCGGCGGGCACCCGATCGGGGGAGGGCATGTCTGGCCCGGCGTTCGGTGGGTAGCCACTTGTCCGGGCGTGCTCGACCTCGACGAGGAGGAACCGTGGCCGGACCGGAGCGGGGAGAGCCGCTGACGCGGCTCGCGGAGTTGTACGGGGTGGCCACCGAGTACCGGCCGGCGCCGGACCGCACGGTGGCCGTGCCCCCGGAGGCGGTGACCGCGGCGCTCACCGCGCTGGGCGTGGACACCACCGACCCCGGCGCCGCGCTGGCTGCCCGGGAACGTGAGCTCGCCGAGCGGCTGCTGCCGCCCACCGTGGTGCTGCGCCCCGGGCGGGGCCCCGAGCTGCCGGAGGGCGCCGACGTCCGCGTGGTCACCGAGGACGGGGAGACCCGCACCGGCCCCGCCGCGCTCGAGGGCCTGCCGTACGGCGTCCACCGGCTCGCCGTCACCGCCCCCGACGGCCGCGCCGGCGAGGCCCACCTGATCGTCGCCCCCGACCGGGCGCCCGGCGTCGAGGGGCGGCACCGCGGACTGCTGGTCCAGCTCTACTCGCTGCTCTCGCACCGGTCCTGGGGCATGGGCGACCTGGGCGACCTCGCCGACCTGGCCGGCTGGGCGGGGCGCGCCCTGGACGTCGGCTTCGTGCAGCTCAACCCGCTGCACGCGAGCGTGCCGGGGCCGCCCGTGGACCCCTCCCCGTACCGGCCGTCCTCCCGCCGCTTCCCCGATCCCCTCTACCTGCGGGTCGAGGAGGTCCCCGAGTTCGCCCACGTCGCCGAGGAAGGACGCGCCCCGCTGCGGGCCCTGGCCGAGCAGGCCGCCCGGCTGCGCGAGGGGGTGCTGGAGAAGGACGCGCTGATCGACCGCGACGCCGTCTGGGAGCTGAAGCGCCGCGCCCTGGAGCTGGTGCGCCCGGTGCCCCTCGCGCCGGGCCGCCGCGCCGCGTACGCCGGCTTCGTCGCCCGGGAGGGGCGCGCGCTCGACGACCACGCGACCTGGTACGCCCTGGCCGAGGTGCACGGACCCGACTGGCACCGCTGGCCCGAGCGGCTGCGCGACCCGCGGTCCCCGGAGACCGCCCGGGCGCGCCGCGAGCTCGCCGACCGCGTCGACTTCCACCGCTGGCTGACCTGGCTCACCGACGAGCAGCTCGCCGCCGCCCAGCGCACGGCCCGCGAGGCCGGCATGGGCGTGGGCCTGATCCACGACCTCGCCGTCGGCGTCCACCCCGGCGGCGCGGACACCTGGGCGCTGCGGGACTGCTTCGCGGCCGGCATGTCGGTGGGCGCCCCGCCCGACGCGTTCAACGCCCACGGACAGGACTGGGGGCTGCCGCCCTGGCGGCCCGACCGGCTCGCCGAGACCGGCTACGCCCCGCTGCGGGACCTGCTGCGGGCCTGCTTCCGGCACGCCGGGGCGCTGCGGATCGACCACGTCATGGGCCTGTTCCGGCTCTGGTGGGTGCCGCAGGGCCGCCCGCCCACGGAGGGGACCTACGTCCACTACGACGCCGAGGCCATGCTGGCGGTCCTCGTCCTGGAGGCCCACCGGGCCGGCGCCGCCGTCATCGGCGAGGACCTCGGCACGGTGGAGCCCGGGGTCCGGGAGGCGCTGCGGGAGCGGGGCGTGCTGGGCACCTCGGTGCTCTGGTTCGAACGCGACTGGGAGGGCGGCGGCCGCGCCCTGCCCCCGGAGAGCTGGCGGGCCGACTGCCTGGCCACCGTCACCACCCACGACCTGCCGCCCACCGCCTCGCGGATCGCCCACGACCACGTCGACCTGCGTCACCGGCTGGGCCTGCTCACCCGTCCGGTGGAACGCGAACGCGAGGAGGCGGCGGCCGAACTGGGGGAGTGGCTGGCGGAACTGGACGGCCGCGGGCTGCTCGACGGCACCCGCGAGGAGGACGTCGTCCGGGCCCTGCACCGCTTCCTGTGGAGCACTCCGGCCCGCCTGGCCGGCGTGTGGCTGCCCGACGGGGTGGGCGACCGGCGGCCGCAGAACGTCCCCGGGACCTGGGACCAGTACCCCAACTGGCGGCTGCCCGTGGCCGACGGCGAGGGGCGGCCCGTCACCCTGGAGGAGCTGTCGTCCTCCCCGAGGCTGCACGCGCTCCTGGCCGGCCTGAGGGAGCCGGTGGAGGAGCCCGCCCGGCAGGAGCCGCCCGGCTGACACGCCCGCCGGAACGGCACCCCGGGCGCGCGGCCCGGGGCCGCGTCGGTTACCTTGGGCGCCGTGGACAAGAAGAACGCCCTGCGCACCGGCGCCCTGGCCGCCGGCACGACGCTGATGATGCTGCTCATGTCGTCCCCCGCGCTCGCGCTGACGCGCGACGACGGCGACGACCCCGGCACCGGCCTGAGCGTCGTCGAGACGTTGGGCCTCTACGTCGTCGCCCCGCTCGTGCTCTTCGGGGTCATCGCCGGTCTGGTGATGGTCCTGGACAAGTCCAAGGAGGAGCACCGGGTCACGTCGACCAACATCAGGACCAAGAACTCCTGACCCGGTCGCCGGCGGCCCGGAGCGCGGCCGGCCGGAACAACAGCAGACCGCCGAGGGTGCCGCCCTCGCGCCACGGCAGCAGTCCATGGCGCGAGGACGGCACCCTCGTCGTGTCCTCGCCCCGCCCGTGCGGTGACGAACCGTGCCGTCAGGGCCCGTCGGCCGTGAGGTACCGCTGCACCGTCGGCGCGAGCCACGCCACGATCTCGTCGCGGGTCATCGCCGTCACGGTCGGCACCTGTATCAGGTAGCGCAGCACCGCCATGCCCACGATCTGCGAGGCGATCAGCGCCGTGCGGCGCGGCACCTCGGCCGGGGCCGGGCAGAAGCGCGCCACCGTCGGCCCGACCTGCCGCTCCAGCAGGGCCTGCTGACGTCCCTCGTCCAGTCCTGAGGCCATCGCCACCCGGAGCATCGCGGCCAGCGAGTCGTCCGCCTCCCAGCGCTCCAGGAAGTGCCGCACCAGCGCCTCGCCCGCCTCCTCGGAACGCACGCCGGCGAAGTCCGGCATCCGCAGGTCGATCTCCGACGCGGCCCGGAACAGCCCCTCCTTGCTGCCGTAGTAGCGCATCACCATGGCCGGGTCGATGCCCGCGTCCCGGGCGATGGCCCGGATGGTGGCCCGCTCGTAGCCGTCCGCGGCGAACCGGGCGATCGCCGCGGTGAGGATCGCCGCGCGGGTGGTGTCCGACCTGCGGGGGCGGGGCGGGCCGGCATCGGCCGACGGACTGTTCTCGGTCATGTCAACAAACGTAGGCCAACGGCTGTTGACCGTCCAGAGGCAGCGGGTCTAGCGTTGTCAACAAGCGTTGGCCAACAGGTGTTGACACGCAGGTCGCACCGAGGCCACCGACCAACGGGAGGCCCTCATGACCACCATGCACGGCACCACCCCGCACCCCGCCGACGACACGTCCCGCTCCGTGGTCGTCGTCGGCGCCGGCCCCACCGGACTGCTGCTGGCCGGGGACCTCGCCGAGGCCGGCGTCCCCGTCACCCTCGTGGAGAAGCGCCCGCACCGCGTCAGCAACCTCTCCCGCGCCCTGGTGGTGCACGCCCGGACCCTGGAGCAGCTGGACGCCCGGGGCCTCGCCGACGAGCTCGCCGCGATCGGCCGCCCTCTCGGCACCCTCCGCCTCTTCGGGCGGCTCTCGCTGGAGCTCGGCGCGCTGCCCTCCCGCTTCCCCTACGTCCTGGTGGTCCCGCAGTACGAGGTGGAGCGGCTCCTGGAGCGGCGCGCCGCCGAGGCCGGGGTGCGCTTCGCCCACGAGAGGGAGGTGACCGGCCTGCGCCAGGACGCCGACGGGGTGGAGGTCGCGGTCAGGGCGCCCGGCGGGGTCACCGAGGCGCTGCGCGCCGCTTACGTGGTGGGCACGGACGGCGCGCACAGCGTGGTCCGCGACCTGATCGGGCTCCCGTTCCCCGGACGTTCGGTGATCCGCTCCCTGGTCCTGGCCGACGTGAGGCTGACCGAGGACCCCGGCTCGGTGCTCACCGCCGACGCCGGTCCGGCCGGGTTCGCGCTGGTCGCCCCCTTCGGCGACGGCTACCACCGGGTGACCGGCTGGCGGCGCGGCGACGACCGGCCGGACAGCGACCCGGTCGGCCTGGAGGAGGTCCGGGAGATCGTCCGCGGCGTCCTCGGCACCGACTTCGGCATGCACGACCCGCGCTGGATGTCCCGGATCCACAGCGACGAGCGGCAGGCCCCGTCCTACCGGGTCGGCCGCGTCCTGCTGGCCGGTGACGCGGCGCACGTCCACTCCCCGGCGGGCGGCCAGGGGATGAACACGGGACTGCAGGACGCCGCCAACCTCGGCTGGAAGCTGGCGGCGGTGCTCGGCGGGCACGCCGCCCCGGCGCTGCTCGACACCTACCAGGCCGAACGTCACCCGGTCGGACGGATGGTGCTGCTGGGCAGCGGCGCCCTGATCCGGGGCGCCCTGGTCCACGGTCCGGCCGCCCGCCTGCTGCGGGCGACGGCGCTGGACACGGCGAGCCGGGTGGGCCCGGTGTGGCGGCGGGGCACCGCCATGGTCAGCGGCATCGGCATCCGCTACCGCCGGCCGCGCGGCGCCCACCGGGTGGTCGGCGCCAGGGTGCCGGACGTCCCGCTGGCCGGCGGGGGCCGCCTGTACGAGGCGCTGCGCGGCGGACGGTTCGTGCTGCTGACCCCGCCGGGGCTCGAGGCCGCGCCGGGGAGCGAGCGCCTCGCGGTGGTGCGGTGGGCCGCACCGCGCGGCACGGCGGTCCTGGTCCGCCCCGACGGCTACGCCGCCTGGGCCGCGGAGACGGCCACCGCGGAGCAGGTGCGGGCCGCGCTGCGCGAGCACGTGGGCTGAGCGGGCCACGGGCCGCACCGGCGCGCGGCCCGAGGGGCCGTGCACGTTGCAGGAGCCGTGGTGAGGGCCCGCTGCGGGAGCCGTGGTGAGGGCCCGCTGCGGGAGCCGTGGCGGGGCCCCGCTACGGGAGCCGTGGTGAGGCCCCGCTGCGGGAGCCGTGGTGAGGCCCCGCTACGGGAGCCGTGGTGAGGACCCGCTACGGGAGCTGTGCGGGCCGGTGTTCCGTCGCGGCCAGCAACTCCCGCAGCGTGTCGGCCAGTTCGGCCGCGCGACGGTCGTCGAAGGCGGCCCGCACGGCCTGGTTCTGCTCGGCGAGCCCGGCGCCCACCGCCTCGTCGACGAGCGCGAGCCCGCGCTCGGTGAGGGAGACCCGCAGGCCGCGCCGGTCGCCCGGGTCCGGTGAACGGGTCAGCAGCCCGGCCCTCTCCAGCTTGTCCAGCCGGCCGGTCATCCCGCCGGTGGTGAGCATCAGCGTGGTGGAGAGGTCGCGCGGACTCAGCGTGTACGGCTCGCCCGAGCGACGCAGCGTGGCCAGCACGTCGAACTCCCCACGGGAGATGCCGAACGCGGAGTACGCCCGCTCCGCGCGCTCGCCCATCAGGCGGGCGAGCCGGTAGATCCGCCCGAAGATCTCCATCCCCGGCGTCTCGAGGTCGGGGCGTTCCCTGGCCCACTGCTCGATGATCGCGTCGACGCCGTCCCGGGGCCGCTGGCCGCTGCTGCTCATGCGCCGAGTATCGGCGTCGCGGGTGATCCCTCGCAAACAAATCGCTTGCCGGTAAGTAGCTTACCGTTAAGCTACTTACCGACGGTGAGGGAGTGGCGACCGTGGGGGAGGTCCGGATGGGCGGGGACGAGGGCGCGGGCAAGGGCCCGGGGCGCCGCGGAGTCGCGGGGGAGCGCCGGCTGACGGCGTCCGCGGTGGTGAACGGCATCGGGTCGGGGATGTACATCCCGTTCAGCCTGGTCTTCTTCCACCACGTCACCGGGCAGTCCTACGCGGTGGTGGGGGCCGTGCTGACGGTGGCGGGCCTCGGCGGGATGGGGCTGGTGCCCTTCATCGGCACGGCCGTGGACCGTCACGGGGCACGACGGATGCTGATGCTCTTCCACGCGATCCGGTGCACCGGGTTCCTCGCCTATCCGTTCGCCGACTCGCTCGGCGCCTTCGCCGGCGTCGCCCTGCTGACGGTGACCGCCGAACGCGCCTACGCGGGCGTCCAGACGGTCCTGGTGGACGAGGTGGCCCGGGGCGCGGACCGGGACCGCCTGCAGGCCAGGTTGCGGGCCGTGGGAAACGCGGGGCTCGGAGCGGGGACGTTGCTCGTCTCCCTGGTCGTCGGGTCGCTGGGCCCGGCCGGGTACTCCGGCACCGCACTGGCCAACGCCGCGGCCTACGCGGTGGCGGCCCTGCTGCTGCGCGCGGTCCGGCCGGTGCGGGAGGAGAGCGGCGCGGAGGAGGCGGCGGACGCCCCCGCCCCTGGCTACCTGCTCGTCGTCCGGGACCGCCCGTTCCTGGTGCTCACCGCGGCGAACTTCTTCAACGCGCTCGGCTACACGGCGCTCTCGGTGCTGTTCCCGCTCTCCGTGGTCTCCCTGGGCGGCGCCGACGTGCTCACCGGCGTGGCCTTCGCCGTCAACACGGTGCTGTGCGCGGCGGGCGGCACCTACGTGGGGCACCTCGTGCGGCGCAGCGGTGCGCGGCGGACCCGGGCGGCGGCGCTGGGGGCGCTGCTCTTCGCGGCGGGCTTCCTGACCCAGCTCGCGCCGGCGGCGGCCCGGCCGGAGTCGGCGGTGGTGCTGACGGCGGCGCTGGTCGGGGGCGTGGTGGTCGTCACGGTGGGCGAACTGGTGCACAGCCCGGCCGCCGACATGCTCGCCGTGTCCGCCGCGCCGGCCGCGGTGCGGGGCCGGTACATGGCGGTGTACCAGCTGTCCTGGTCGCTGGCGAAGGCGCTCGCACCGGCGCTGTTCACCACGCTGCTGGCGCTGGACGGGCGGGTGCCGTGGGTCTTCCTGATCGGCACGTCCCTGGTGGCGGCCGGGCTGCTGGTGGTGGCGGAGCGGTGCCTGCCGGAGGACGCGGTGCGGATGGTGCCGGCCGCGGAGCGGATGGGGGTGGCGGCGTGAGGAGGACCGCTGCCGGGACGCCGGCCGGGCGGGCCACCGGGTCGCCCCCGGCGGTCACCGGTTCCGTCGCCACGGCCACCGGGTCGACCGCGGCGGTCACCGGTTCCGTCGCCACGGCCACCGGACTGACCGTGGCGGTCACCGGTCTGGCGCAGGTCTTCTGGGGTGGCACCTACGTGGTGACGACCGAGTTCCTGCCGCCCGACCGCCCGCTGTTCACCGCGCTCGTGCGGGCGCTGCCCGCCGGGATCCTGCTGCTTGCGGTCACCCGCGTGCTGCCGCGCGGCGACTGGTGGTGGCGCGCGGCGGTCCTGGGAGCACTGAACATCGGGGCCTTCTTCCCGCTGCTGTTCCTCGCCGCGTACCGGATGCCGGGCGGGATGGCCGCGGTCGCCGGGTCGGTGGGGCCCCTGCTGGTGGCGGGGCTGGGGGCGGTGCTCCTCTCCGAGCGGGTACGGGCCCGGACCGTGGTGACGGGCCTGGCGGCGGTGGCCGGGGTGGCACTGGTGATGGCGCCGGGCATCGGCACGGTCGACGCGGTCGGCATGGCGGCGGCGTTCGGTTCGGCGGGGGCGATGTCGCTCGGCACCGTTCTCGGCAAGCGGTGGGGGAGGCCGGCGGGGGTCGGGCCGCTGGCGCTGACGGGCTGGCAGCTGACGGCGGGCGGGCTGGTCGTCGCGCCGCTCGCCCTGGCCGTGGAAGGGGCGCCGCCCGCGATCGACGCGGCGGGGGCGGCCGGGTACGCGTACCTCGCCCTGGTCAACACGGCGTTCGCGTACTGGCTGTGGTTCCGCGGGCTGGGGCGGATGACGGCCACCGGGGTCGCGTTCCTGGTGCCGCTGTCGCCGCTCACCGCGACGGTGCTGGGCTGGGGACTGCTGGGGGAGGCCCTCACGGCCGTGCAGGTGGCGGGGATGACGGTGGCCCTCGGGGCGACGGTGGCCGGGCAGACCTCACGGCGTCTCCCGTGGAGCGGGGGTGGGGGCGCTGGGCGCGCGGGCGGGGCGGCGCGGTCGCGCTCGCGGGAACGCGTGCGGGCGTGACCTTCGGCGTGGGGGTCGCCCTCACGGCGGCCTGCGCGGCGGGTCAGGTGCGGTGCGTGCCGTGGGTGCGGTCACGTTCCCGGCGGGTCACGTGCGGTGGGTGCGGTCACGTTCCCGGCGGGTCGCGTCCCCGGGGTGCGGTCCCCGGAGAGGTCACCTGGGGTGCGGTCCCCGGCGGGGTCACGTGGGGTGCGGTCCCCGGCGGGTTACGTCTCCGGGGGTGCGGTCCCCGGCGGGGTCACGTGGGGTGCGGTCCCCGGCGGGTTACGTCTCCGGGGGTGCGGTCCCCGGAGGGGTCACGTGGGGTGCGGTCCCCGGCGGGTTACGTCTCCGGGGGTGCGGTCCCCGGAGGGGTCACGTGGGGCGCGGTCCGCGGCGGGGCACGTCCCCCCGGGTGCGGACCGGTTCGCGGCGCGCCGGCCCCAGGTGACGCGCGGGCGGAAGGGTCGCCCCCTCCGCCCGGCGGGTCAGGGTGTGGCAGGGCGGGGGGCGGGTGCGAGGTGGCCGCTGCGGGGGCGCTCGCGCCAGAGGCGCAGGCCCGTGTCGACCAGCTCCACGTGGTCGAGGTCCGCGACCGCCGACAGCGGATGCCAGGCGGCCATGTCCGTGGATCCGCCGACCTCGTCGCGCAGCGAACCCCCGGTGATGCGCGCCTCGTACACCACCCGCAGCCCGTGGAAGTCGGCCCGCGCGCCCAGCCGCCGCGGGTAGGACCGGCGGACCGAGTCCACGCCGAGGAGGGTCACGGGTTCGACCGTGAAGCCGGTCTCCTCCTCGACCTCCCGCACCACCGTGTCGTAGGGGTCCTCACCGTGGTCCATGCCGCCACCCGGCAGGGTCCACCGCCTCGCGCCGTCACCCGCGACCCAGCGCGCCAGCAGCACCTGATCGTCCCGCACGCAGACGGCGTAGGCCGCCACCCTCAACTCCTCATGCATACCCAGACGTTACGGCAGGGGCGGGCGCCCGGCAGCCCGACGCGGTCGATGGACGCCCCGCAAGCGACACCGCCGGGGCGCCGTCGCGTCGTCCCACGCGACACGCCAGTCGCACGACGTGGCGGGATTACGCCATGGCAGCAATACGCCTCGGACAACTCTCCCCAAACTCAGGACTCTTAGGCAAAGCTGAGCGGGCATCCGGACCATTTCCCCGGACGTCGGCGATCCCGGGCGTTTCGGCCCGTGCGACGCCCTCCTCACTTTCCTTCACTCGCAAGGGAAACCGATGACCTCTCATTCCGAGCGCACCCGGATATCGGGCGCGAGACGCGCTGCGCGCATCGCCGCCGCCGCGGGTCTGGTGGCGGCGCTCTCCGCGGCCGGGCCGATACCCATGGCCTTCGCCGCAGGCGCGGCCCCGGCGGCCGACCAGCCCGCCCACGGCAAGTCGGCTCACGACAAGCTGGGTTCGGAAGACGCCGAACTCCTCGCCGCCGCCCAGGCGGACGGCGAGAAGAACGTCACCATGATGGTGATCACCGAGCCCGGCGAGACCGAGCAGGTCGCCGAGCAGCTCGACGCCGTCACGGGCGCGACGGTGGGCAAGTCCTACGACAAGCTCGGCTACGTCCGCGCCACGGTCCCCACCGGCAAGGCGGAGTCGGCCATCGCGGCCGCCGCCAAGCTCTCCTCCGTCCAGGGCATCGACCTGGACAAGGAGGTCAAGCTGGACGACCCGCGTCCGGACGCGGGCAAGAAGCTCTCCGGCGGCGTCGAGGCGACGGGCACCTACCCGGCCCCCGACGCGAGCACCCCTGCGAGGAACCCGTACAACCCGTCCTTCGAGACGGGCGCGGTCGACTTCGTCAAGCAGAACCCCAAGGCCGACGGCCGCGGCGTCACCATCGGCATCCTGGACTCCGGCGTGGACCTCAGCCACCCGGCGCTCCAGAGGACGACCACCGGCGAGCGCAAGATCGTCGACTGGGTGACCGCGACCGACCCGGTCACGGAGGGCGACGCGACCTGGCGCCGGATGACCACCACGGTTGCCGGCCCGACGTTCACGGTGTCGACGCAGGCCCAGGGCGCGCAGACCTTCACCGCTCCGGCGGGCTCGTACAAGTTCAACTACTTCGCCGAGTCGGCCACCCTGGGCGGCGACATGGCGGGTGACCTGAACCGCGACGGCGACACCTCCGACATCTGGGGCGTCCTCTACGACGCGACCGCCGGCACCATGACGGTGGACCTCGACGACGACCTGGACTTCACCGACGAGACGGCCATGAAGCCGTACAAGGACGGTCACCAGGTCGGCTGGTTCGGCACCGACAACCCGGACACCGAGGTCGCGGAGCGCATCCCGTTCGTCGCGGAGATCCGCAAGGACGTGGTCTACAACGCGGACGGCGCCAAGGCCGACTACGTCAACATCGGCGTCATCGAGTCCACGCACGGCACGCACGTCGCCGGCATCACCGCCGCCAACGGCCTGTTCGGCGGCAAGATGAACGGTGCCGCCCCCGGCGCCAAGCTGGTCTCCTCGCGCGCCTGCACCTGGACCGGCGGCTGCACCGCCGTCGCCCTCACCGAGGGCATGGTGGACCTGGTCGTCAACCGCGGCGTCGACATCGTCAACATGTCGATCGGCGGCCTCCCGGCGCTGAACAACGGCGACAACGACCGCTCGCGCCTCTACACCCGTCTCATCGACGAGTACGGCGTCCAGCTGGTGATCTCCGCGGGCAACTCCGGCCCCGGCGTCAACACCATCGGCGACCCCGCCCTCTCCGACAAGGTCATCTCGGTCGGCGCCACCGCCTCCAAGGAGACCTGGGCCGCCAACTACGGCTCCGTCGTGGAGAAGAAGTACGCGATGATGCCGTTCTCCTCGCGCGGTCCGCGTGAGGACGGCGGTTTCACGCCGACCATCTCCGCCCCGGGCGCGGCGATCAACACCAGCCAGACCTGGACCAAGGGCGGCCCGGTCGCCGAGGCGGGCTACTCCCTCCCGGCCGGCTACTCCATGCTGCAGGGCACCTCGATGGCCTCCCCGCAGGCCGCCGGCGCCTCCGCGCTGCTGATCAGCGCCGCCAAGCAGAAGAAGATCGACCTCACCCCGGCGAAGCTGCGCACCGCGCTGACCTCGACGGCGAACCAGATCCCCGGTGTCCAGGCCTACGAGCAGGGCGCCGGTCTGATCGACATCGTCGACGCCTGGGACTCCATCAAGCACAACGCCAAGGCCCACGAGTACACCGTCAAAGCCCCCGTCGACACCAACATCGACTGGGCGCTGGCCGAGCCGGGCTTCGGCACCGGCCTGTACGACCGTGAGGGTGGCCTGAAGGTCGGCGAGCGCAAGGTGTACGACGTCGTCGTCACCCGCACCACCGGCTCCAAGGCGAGCGTGCTGCACAAGCTGTCGCTGAAGAACAACCACGGCCGCACCTTCGACATCGTCGGCAGCGAGCTGGTCGTCCTTCCGCTGAACAAGCCGGTCACCGTCAAGGTCGCCGCGAAGCCCGGCTCGCTGGGCATGCACAGCGCGATCCTCGAGGTGAACGACCCGTTCACCGAGGGCGTCGACAAGCAGATCATGACCTCCGTGATCGCCGCCTCGGACGTGAAGCACACCTTCTCCGCCTCGGGCACCGTGCAGCGCAACAGCCACAAGTCCTACTTCGTGACCGTCCCCGAGGGCGCCACCTCCCTGGAGGTCGCGCTGAGCGGCCTGGCCGCGAAGAGCCAGACCCGCTTCATCTCGATCCACCCGTACGGCGTTCCCTCGGACCCGACGTCGACCGTGAACTGCTACCCGAACTACGCGGGCGGCGACGGCGGCTGCAAGCCCGAGGCCCGCTTCTACGCGCCCACCCCGGGCGTGTGGGAGATCGAGGTCGAGTCGCGGCGCACCTCGCCGCTGCTGGACAACCCGTACAAGCTCGACGTCACCCTGCTGGGCGCCACGTTCGAGCCGGAGACCCTCACCATCCCCGAGGCCAAGGTCGGCGAGCCCGCCGCGGCCGAGTGGACGGTCGAGAACGAGTTCGCCGCGTTCGAGGGCAAGCTGGTCGGCGGCCCGCTGGGCTCGTCCAAGACGGACCGTCCGACCATCGCGAACCACGAGGTCCAGGAGTTCACCGTCGTGGTGCCCGAGGGCGCCGGGGCACTGAACGTGTCCATCGGCAACGTCTCCGACACCGCCTCGGACCTCGACCTCAACGTCTACGACGCGGCGGGCACGAAGGTCGGCTCCTCCGCGGACGGTGACTCCGAGGAGTCCGTCTCCCTCAAGGCGCCGGCCGCCGGCACCTACACCGTCGAGGTCGACGGCTACTCGATCCCGAGCGGCTCGACCCAGTACGACTACCTCGACGTGTTCTTCTCCGAGGCGCTCGGCACCGTCGCGGTGGACGGCACCACGGTGAAGCTCGCCGAGGGCGGCAAGGCGTCCTTCTCGGGCACCGTGACCGTCGGCGCGCCGGCCCCCGAGGGACGCGAGTTCTTCGGCCAGGTCCAGCTCGTCAACGGCAACGGCACCCCGGCGGGCGTCGGCAGCGTGAAGATCGGCAACGTCACCGAGTAGTACGGCCCGCGGCCCCGGCCGCGACCGGGTGACGAAGGGGCGGGCGTCCAGCACCGGACGCCCGCCCCTCCCTTGTGCCCTGGCCCCCGCGGCGCCTGGGGAGCGCCACGGGCACGACGGGCAGTGTCGCCCGGGGCAGAACCGCGCGGGTCATTCGGGGGAGAACCACGCGGGTCATCCCGGCGGCCAGCACCGCACGGGTCACCCCGGAGGGCAGGACCCGCTGCCCGGTTCGGGGCCCGCCGCGTCGAGGGCCGCGCGTTCGGCGGTCAGGCGGTCGCCGGTGGCCCACCGGCTTCCGGAGGGGTCCTCGACCACCAGGGCGCGGGTGCCGACCGGCAGGTCGGCGCGGGCGTCCTCGGGGAGCACCGTCACCGCGACGGGCGCGTCGGAGGCCTCCTGCTCGGGAACCCAGTACCGCTCGGCCTCCAGCGTCACCTCGACATGGCCGTCGGTCAGCGGCCGCAGGGCCACCACCGTCCCCTCCACGGCCAGGCTCGCGCAGGCGACGTCCGGCCGGTAGCCGGACGCACCGGGGTCAGCCGCCTTCTCGTTGTTCCCGGCGTCGGGCTTCGCCTTGGCGTCCGAGGCGGAGTAACCGGCGTCACCGCGGACGGCGCCCGTCGCGCCGAGGTACATCACCCCGGTGAACGCGGCCGCCGCGGCCAGCCCGGCGCCCCACGTCACGGCGGACCGCCGCCGCGCGCGACGCCGCGCCGCGAGCACGTCGGCCGGGGCCGGGCCCGGGGCAGCGGCGGCGGGCGTGACCGGCGCGGCGGCGAGCGCGTCGCCGATGTCCCGCAGCGCCCCGCGCAGGAGCAGCACGTCCGCCTCGGCCGCCTCGTGGGCCTCGCGCGTCGCGTCGTCCGCGTCCGGCGCGACGGGGTCACCGTCCAGCACCGCCAGCAGCGGGTCCCACTCGTGTCCGGCGGGCATCCTCACACCACCTCGTCCTCGTGCAGACGGGCCCGCAGCGCCCGCACCGCGCTGTGCAGCCGGCTCTTCACCGTGCCCTCCGGCACCCCCAGCTCCGCCGCGATGTCCCGCACCGCCAGGTCGGCGTAGAAGCGCAGGGTGACCACCTGCCGCTGGGCGTCGGTCAGCTCGTCCAGGCCGTGCGCAACGGACAGCTGCAGCACGCTGGACTCCTCGCCGGACGGCTGCTCGGCCGGCCGCAGCGAGGCCAGGCGCTCACCCACCCGTTCCTGGCGGCGGCGCGCCCGGTGCCAGTCCATCGCCCAGTTGGACGCCACCACCGCGGCCCACGCCGACACGTCCCGCGGGGCCTCCTTGCCGGCGGCGGACCGCTCCAGCAGGCGCAGCCGCACGTGCTGGACCCCGTCCGCCAGGTCGGCCTGCGGCACCCCGCCGAGCGCCAGCACCGCCCGCACCCGCCGTTCCTGCTCAGGCTCCAGCGGGTCGGCGGGGTCGGCCCCCGCCGCGCCTCTGAAGCGCACCCGTCCGCGCAGCACGCAGCCCCTCCCGTCACGCACCTTCGCCCCTACGACGCCGGACGCCGCGGAAACGTTCGCCGTCGCAGGAAAATGGCGTTCGTCACACCGGCGGGCCGCCTCCGGAGGGATTGCGTCCCCCGCCCGTGTTCGCAGGATGCGCGCACGGGACGGCGGGCAGGCACCGCAGGATCGCCGCCGGGCCGCCGTCCGCACCCCTGTCCGACCTGCGAGAGGACGGGCAAAGGATTGGACAGGCCACCCGGTGGCCGCCGCATGATGGAAACCGGACATCGCGCACCAGGGCACGCGCGGCGCCGCACACAGGACACAGACGTCGCAGCACACAGACGCAAGGGAGTCGCACCGTGAGGGTCGGAATCGTCGGAGCCACCGGTCAGGTCGGCACGGTCATGCGCAGGATCCTCGCCGAGCGGAACTTCCCCGTCACGGAGCTGCGCCTGTTCGCCTCCGCCCGCTCCGCCGGCCGCGATCTGGACGGCGTCACCGTCGAGGACGCCGCCACCGCCGACTACACCGGCCTGGACATCGTCCTCTTCTCGGCCGGCGGCGCCACCTCCAAGGCCCTCGCCGAGAAGGTCGCCTCCCAGGGCGCCGTGGTGATCGACAACTCCTCCGCCTGGCGCAAGGACCCCGAGGTCCCGCTGGTCGTCTCCGAGGTCAACCCGCAGGCGATCGCCGACCGCCCCAAGGGCATCATCGCCAACCCGAACTGCACCACCATGGCGGCCATGCCGGTGCTGCGCCCGCTCCACGACGAGGCCGGCCTCGAGGCCCTGGTCGCCACCACCTACCAGGCCGTCTCCGGCTCCGGCGTGGCCGGCGTCGCCGAGCTGCACGGCCAGGTGCGCAAGGTGGTCGAGGAGGCCGACAAGCTCACCCACGACGGCTCCGCGGTGGAGTTCCCCGAGCCCGACGTCTACAAGCGCCCCATCGCCTTCAACGTGCTGCCCTTCGCCGGCAACCTCGTCGAGGACGGCCTCGGCGAGACCGACGAGGAGCAGAAGCTCCGCAACGAGTCGCGCAAGATCCTCGGGATCCCCGGCCTCAAGGTCTCCGGAACCTGCGTGCGCGTGCCCGTCTTCTCCGGCCACTCCCTCCAGGTGAACGCCCGCTTCGCCCGCCCGATCAGCCCCGAGCGCGCCGCCGAGCTGCTGGCCGACGCCCCCGGCGTCGTCCTCACCGACATCCCCACCCCGCTCCAGGCGGCCGGTCAGGACCCGTCCTTCGTGGGCCGCATCCGCCGCGACGAGACGGTGGAGAACGGCCTCGCGCTGTTCGTCTCCAACGACAACCTGCGCAAGGGCGCTGCGCTGAACGCCGTCCAGATCGCGGAGCTCGTCGCCGCGGAGCTCTCCGCGAAGTAGCCGCACCCGTCATCCGGCACGCCGGGCGGTCACCCTCACGGGTGGCCGCCCGGCGGCGTTTCCCGGCGTCGTCCACAGGCGTCGGTCGGGTTCGTCCACAGGCGGGGTTACCTCATCGCGCGGAGGCCGGAGCCCGTGGAAGGATGACCGGACCTACGCACAACGAGGAGATGACCGCGTGCCTGGCACCAATCTGACCCGCGAAGAGGCACAGCAGCGGGCCGAGCTGCTCACCGTCGACTCGTACGAGATCGAGCTCGACATCTCCGGCGCGCCGGAGGGGGAGACGACCTACCGGTCCGTCACCACGGTGCGCTTCACGTCCGCCCGAGACGGGGACTCCTTCATCGACCTGGTCGCGCCCGCCGTCCTCGAGGTCACCCTCAACGGTGACCCGCTGGACCCGGCCGAGGTCTTCCAGGACTCGCGGATCGCGCTGCCCGGCCTGCTCGAGGGCCCCAACGTCCTGCGGGTGGTCGCGGACTGCGCCTACACCAACACCGGTGAGGGCCTGCACCGCTTCGTCGACCCGGTCGACGACCAGACCTACCTGTACACCCAGTTCGAGGTGCCCGACGCCCGTCGCGTCTTCGCCTCGTTCGAGCAGCCCGACCTCAAGGCGACCTTCCAGTTCACCGTGAAGGCTCCCGCGGGCTGGAGCGTGATCTCGAACTCGCCCACCCCGGAGGCCAAGGACGGCGTCTGGGCCTTCGAGCCGACCCCGCGGATCTCGTCCTACATCACGGCGCTGATCGCCGGCCCCTACCACTCGGTGCACAGCACCTACGAGAAGGACGGCCGTACGGTCCCGCTCGGGATCTACTGCCGTCCGTCGCTGGCCGAGCACCTGGACGCCGACCACATCTTCGAGGTCACCCGCCTGGGCTTCGACTGGTTCGAGGCGAAGTTCGACCACGCGTACCCGTTCGCCAAGTACGACCAGCTCTTCGTGCCCGAGTTCAACGCCGGCGCCATGGAGAACGCGGGCGCGGTCACCATCCGCGACCAGTACGTCTTCCGCTCCAAGGTCACCGACGCCGCCTACGAGCGCCGCGCCGAGACGATCCTCCACGAGCTGGCCCACATGTGGTTCGGCGACCTGGTCACCATGGAGTGGTGGAACGACCTCTGGCTGAACGAGTCGTTCGCCACCTACACCTCGGTCGCCTGCCAGGCCGCCGCGCCCGGCTCCCGCTGGCCGCACGCCTGGACCACGTTCGCCAACTCCGAGAAGACCTGGGCGTACCGGCAGGACCAGCTGCCGTCCACCCACCCGATCATGGCGGACATCAACGACCTCGAAGACGTCATGGTCAACTTCGACGGCATCACCTACGCCAAGGGCGCCAGCGTCCTGAAGCAGCTGGTGGCGTACGTCGGCGAGGACGAGTTCTTCCGCGGCGTGCAGGCCTACTTCAAGCGTCACGCCTTCGGCAACACGCGCCTGCCCGACCTGCTGGGCGCGCTGGAGGAGACCTCCGGCCGTGACCTGAAGAACTGGTCGAAGAAGTGGCTGGAGACGGCCGGCATCAACATCCTCCGCCCGGAGCTGGAGACCGACGACGCCGGTGTCATCACCTCCTTCGCCGTCCGCCAGGAGGCTCCCGCGCTGCCCGCCGGAGCCAAGGGCGAGGCGCTGCTGCGTCCGCACCGCATCGCGATCGGCCTCTACGGCCTCGACGCGGCGAGCGGCAAGCTGGTGCGCACCGAGCGCCTCGAGCTGGACGTCGACGGCGAGCTGACCGAGGTCCCGCAGCTGGCCGGCACGGCCCGCCCGGACGTCGTCCTGCTCAACGACGACGACCTGTCCTACGCCAAGGTCCGCCTCGACGAGCGCTCGCTGGCCTTCGTCACCGAGCACCTCGGCGACTTCGAGTCCTCGCTGCCGCGCGCCCTGTGCTGGGCGTCCGCCTGGGACATGACCCGCGACGGCGAGCTGGCCACCCGCGACTACCTGGAGCTGGTGCTCTCCGGCATCGGCAAGGAGTCGGACATCGGCGTCGTCCAGTCCCTGCACCGGCAGGTCAAGCTGGCGCTGGAGACGTACGCGGCCCCCGCCGACCGGGACGCGCTGCTCGCCCGCTGGACCGAGGCCGCCCTGGCCCACCTGCGGTCGGCCGAGCCGGGCAGCGACCACCAGCTCGCCTGGGCCCGCGCCTTCGCCGACGCGGCCCGCACGCCGGACCAGCTGGACCTGCTCGAGGCCCTGCTCGACGGTTCCCGCAGCCTCGACGGTCTCGCCGTCGACGCCGAGCTGCGCTGGGCCCTGGTGCAGCGGCTCGCCGCCACCGGCCGGTTCGACGAGGCGGAGATCGCCGCCGAGTACGAGCGCGACCGCACCGCGGCCGGCGAGCGGCACGCCGCGACGGCCCGCGCCGCGCGGCCGACGCCGGAGGCCAAGGCCGAGGCGTGGGCGGCGGTCGTCGAGTCCGACAAGCTGCCCAACGCCGTGCAGGAAGCCGTGATCATGGGCTTCGTGCAGAGCGAGCAGCGCCAGCTGCTGGCACCGTACACGGACAAGTACTTCGAGGCGCTGAAGAGCGTCTGGGAGTCCCGCTCCTTCGAGCTGGCCTCGCAGATCGCGGTGGGCCTGTACCCCGGGGTGCAGGTCTCCGAGGACACGCTGGCCCGCACCGACGCGTGGCTGTCCTCGGCCGAGCCGGTCGCGGCGCTGCGGCGCATCGTGACCGAGTCGCGGGCGGGCGTGGAGCGCGCCCTGCGCGCCCAGGCCGCCGACGAGGCCGCCGCCGGCGTCAGGTGACGCGGCGCGGCTGACCCGCGGCCGGCCTGACTCCCGCCGCCCGCCCCCGCTGTCGCGGGCGGCGGACGGCGCGGGCCGCGCGCGAGGCAACGCAAGAGGGGGCGCCCGGTACCACCGGGCGCCCCCTCCCGCGTCACGGGCCGCGCGTGACAAGACCCGCGTCAGGGGCCGAGCATCATGGGACCCGCGCGTGACGGGACCCGCGTCGAGGGACGCGGGTCACCGAACCCGCGTCACGCGGCCGCGTCGCACCCCTGGGCGGCCAGCGCCCGGGCGAGGTCGTCGCGCGCCTCGAGGACCAGGCGGCGCAGCGCCGGCGCCGCGTCCTCGTGCGCCGTCAGCCACGCGTCGGTCGCCTCCAGCGTGGCGGTGGAGTCCTGGTGCCACGGGTACAGCCCCACCACCAGGTCCTGGCCGATCTGGATGGACCGCTCCGCCCACACCCGCTCGAGCATCGCGAAGTACCGCTCGGCGTACGGCGCGAGCAGCCCCCGCTGGGACGCCTGGGAGAACCCGCCGATGGTCGCCTCCACCAGCGCGTTGGACAGCGCGTCCGACTCCACGAGCGCGTCCCAGGCCTCCGCCTTGACCGCCTCCGACGGCCGTGCCGCGAGGCACCGCACCTGACGCCTCTCGCCCGACGCCGTGTTGTCCCGGGCCCGCTCCTCGGCGAGCGCCGCCTCGTCGGCCGTGCCGTGCGCGGCCAGCGGCTCCAGGAAGTCCCAGCGCAGCTCCTGGTCGATCTCCAGGCCGTCGATCTTCTCGGTGCCGTCCAGCAGCCCCCGCAGCAACGCGAACTCACCCTCCCCGGAGGCGACGGAGGCCAGGAACCGGGCCCAGGCGAGCTGGTGCTCGCCGCCCGCGGCGGCGGCCCGCAGCTCACGCAGCGCGCCCTCGGCCAGCAGCCGCTCGCCCTCCGGCCGCCAGGCGGGCGCCGCGTAGCGCACCAGCGCGGTGTGCGCCCAGGCGTGGAGCATCTGCAGCACGCCGATCTCGGTCTCCACCCCGGCGAACCGCACCACCAGGGCCACGAACTCGCGGGCCGGCAGCAGCGCGTCCCGGGTCATGTTCCACAGCGCCGACCAGCACAGCGCCCGCGCCAGCGGGTCCGTCAGCGAGCCCAGGTGCTCGCGCAGCGTGGCCAGCGAGGTCTCGTCGAAGCGGGCCTTGCAGTAGGTGAGGTCGTCGTCGTTGACCAGCACCAGGTCCGGCGCGTCCGCGCCGGCCAGGTCGCCGATCACCGTGCGGGCGCCGGAGACGTCGGCCTCGGCCCGGGCGTAGCGGACCAGCTCGCCCCCCTCGACCCGGTAGAGGCCGATCGCGACCCGGTGCGGGCGCAGCGTCGGGTGGGACTCGGCGGCCTCCTGCACCACCGCCAGCTCCTCGACGCGTCCGTCGGCGTCCAGCAGCACCTGCGGGGTGAGCGAGTTGACCCCGGCGGTCTGCAGCCAGGCCTTGGCCCAGGAGGTCATGTCCCGGCCGCTGGTCTCGCCGAGCACCGACAGCAGGTCGCCCAGGCGCGTGTTGCCGTAGGCGTGGCGCTTGAAGTAGCGGCGCGCGCCCTCCAGGAAGGCGTCCCGGCCCACGTAGGCCACCAGCTGCTTGAGCACGCTGGCGCCCTTGGCGTAGGTGATGCCGTCGAAGTTGAGCTTGGCGTCCTCCAGGTCGCGGATGTCCGCGGTGACCGGGTGCGTGGAGGGCAGCTGGTCGGCCCGGTAGGCCCACGACTTGCGCATGTTGGCGAAGCTGATCCAGCCGTCGGTGAAACGGGTGGCCTCGACCAAGGAGAAGGTGCCCATGAAGTCGGCGAAGGACTCCTTGAGCCACAGGTCGTCCCACCACTCCATGGTGACCAGGTCGCCGAACCACATGTGGGCCATCTCGTGGAGGATGGTGGTGGCCCGCCGCTCGTAGGAGGTCCGGGTCACCTTGCCCCGGTAGATGTACTCCTCGCGGAAGGTGACCATGCCCGGGTTCTCCATGGCGCCGAGGTTGTACTCGGGCACGAAGGCCTGGTCGTACTTGCCGAACGGGTACGGGTAGTCGAAGTTCTCGTGGAAGAAGTCCAGGCCCTGCTTGGTGATCAGGAAGACGTCGTCGGCGTCGAAGTACGGGGCCAGCCCCTTGCGGCACATCGCGCCCAGCGGGATCTCCAGCCGGGTGCCGTCGGGCAGCTCACGGCTGTAGCTGTCCGTCACGTAGTGGTACGGGCCGGCCACGACCGCCGTGATGTAGGTGGAGATCGGCCGGGTCTCCGCAAACCGCCACACCCCGTCGGTGAGTTCGCCGGCGCCGTTGCTCCACGCCGTCCAGCCCTCGGGGGCCCGCACCTCGAAGCGGAACGGCGCCTTGAGGTCGGGCTGCTCGAAGTTGGCGAAGACGCGGCGGGCGTCGGCGGGCTCGTACTGGGTGTAGAGGTAGACCTCGCCGTCCTCCGGGTCGACGAAGCGGTGCATGCCCTCGCCGGTGCGGGAGTAGGCGCACTGCGCGTCGACGACCAGCTCGTTCTCGGCGGCGAGGTCCTCCAGCTGGATGCGTGAGCCGTCGAAGACGGCGCCCGGGTCCAGGTCGCGTCCGTTGAGGGAGACCGCGGTGACGCTCGGCGCGATCAGGTCCGCGAAGGTCGCGGCGCCGGGCTCGGCGCAGCGGAAGCGGATCGTGGTGACGGAGCGGAAGGTCCGCGGGCCGTCACCCGTGTGCTCCCCGAGGGCCGAACGCAGGTCGAGCGACACCTCGTAGGCGTCGACCGACAGCAGCGCGGCCCGCTCGCGGGCCTCCTCGCGGGACAGATTCTCACCGGGCAAGGGTCGTCTCCTCCGGGTCTGGGCATCTGCGGGCGATCAGCAGGTGGTGCTGACCGGCGACGATCCTTTCACGGTGCGGCGGGGGCGGGCACCCGGGAATTGACCGGGTCGGCGGCGTGTTGGCCCAGGGAATCGACCGTCACACGCATCCGAGGAGCGCCATGCCCGAGACGACCGCCGCCAGGACCCCGGTGGACTTCTGGTTCGACCCGCTCTGCCCCTGGGCCTGGATGACCTCCCGCTGGATGCTGGAGGTCGAGAAGGTCCGGGACGTCGAGGTCCGCTGGCACGTCATGAGCCTCGCCGTCCTCAACGAGGACAAGCTCGACGAACTCCCGGCCGAGTACCGCGAGATGCTGGAGAAGAAGGCCTGGGGGCCGGTGCGCGTGGTGACCGCGGCCTGGCAGAAGCACGGGCAGGAGGTCGTCGGCCCGCTCTACACGGCGCTGGGCACCCGCATCCACAACAAGGGCGAGGGCACCACCCCCGAGGCCGTGGCCGGCGCACTGGCCGACGTGGGCCTGCCCGCCGAGCTCATGGAGTACCACGACCAGGAGGACTTCGAGTTCGACGCCGAGCTGCGCGCCTCGCACCGCGAGGGCATCGAGAAGGTCGGCCAGGAGGTCGGCACCCCGGTCATCGCGGTGCCCGGTGAGGACGGCGAGCAGATAGCCTTCTTCGGCCCGGTCGTCACCCCCGCCCCCCAGGGCGAGGAGGCCGCGCGGCTGTGGGACGGCACGCTGGCCGTGGCCTCGGTGCCGGGCTTCTACGAGATCAAGCGCACCCGCACCAAGGGTCCGGACTTCTCCAACCTGGTCTGACCCTCCCGCCCGCACCGCTCGGACGCACGCGAAGGCCCCGGCTCGCAGGAGCCGGGGCCTTCGCCGGTGCGCCGAGGGGCCCATGCCCCGAGGGGCCGGTGCCCCGAGGGGCCGGTGCCTCCAGGGGCGGGTGCGCCGAGGTCAGCGACGGCGCTCGAGCAGCTTCCACACGGCCGGCAGCACGCCCATGGCCAGCGCGGCCTTGAGCACGTCGCCCAGCAGGAACGGGGTGAAGCCCGCGGCGAGGGTCCGACCCGCCGAGAGGTCCAGGGCGAAGGACAGGTACGGCAGGCCCACGGCGTAGATCACCGCGGAGCCCAGCAGCATGGTCCCGGCCATCCGCAGCGGCGTGCGGTCGGCGCCGCGGCGGGCCAGCGCGCCCACCATGGCGGAGGCCAGCACCATGCCGATGACGTAACCGAACGACGGGGCGGCGACGCCCGAGGCGCCCTCGGCGAACCAGGGCACGCCCGCCATGCCGGCCAGCAGGTAGACCAGCATCGACAGCAGGCCGCGGCCCGCGCCCAGCGCGCTGCCCACGAGGAGCACGGCGAAGGTCTGGCCCGTGACCGGGACCGGGGAGCCCGGGATCGGCAGGGCGAACTGGGCCGCGACGCCGGTCAGCACGGCGCCCGAGACGACGAGGGCCGCGTCCCGGACGCGGGTGGCGGGCAGCAGATCGGCGAGGACCTGCCCGGAGCGGGCGGGGGCGGCTGCGGTGCTCATGGGTCTCTCCGCGGGGTGGGGGATCGGCTCGCGCCGGGCCGGCACGAACCTGCGAACAGGTCTCACAGAAGGTTGTTCGAACACGACGACGCTATCCCAGAGCGTTCGGTTGGATCACCGTCCGTGCTCGACAAAGGCCGGATCGACGACGTCGTGGGTATCGCACAAATTACCCGCGACGGAGCGCGGCGCCGAGTGACACTGCTCACCTCGGGGCCTTGTGGGGACCCGCCAAAAGGAACCGGAAGGTAAGCGGAGCCTCACCCTCCGAATTGTGGCCGTTCGCATTCCGGTCCCCGGCCCCGATCCGATGCGGCGTCGGTCAGACTCGCTGCATGTCACGCACCACCCCAGAAGCCGCGGCGGGCACGGACCCGTCCTCGCCGTCGGCCCCCGCGCACGGTCCGTCCGCCCCGGAGTCCGCCGCCCTCGGCCACGGCCTCAAGCAGCGTCACCTGTCGATGATCGCGCTCGGCGGCGTCATCGGCGCCGGCCTGTTCGTCGGTTCCGGCGCCGGCATCGCCGCCGCGGGCCCCTCCATCGTGATCGCCTACGTGATCTCCGGCCTGCTGGTCATGCTGGTCATGCGGATGCTCGGCGAGATGTCCGCCGCGTATCCCTCCTCCGGCTCCTTCTCCTCGCACGCGGAGCGGGCGATCGGCCCCTGGGCGGGCTTCACCTCGGGCTGGGCGTTCTGGGTGATGCTGTCCACCGCCGTCGGCCTCGAGGGCATGGGCGCGGCGAAGATCGTCACGGGGTGGCTGCCGGGGACCCCGGAGTGGATGTGGGTCGCCCTCTTCATGGCGGTCTTCACCGGCACCAACCTGGCCGCGGTGAAGAACTTCGGCGAGTTCGAGTTCTGGTTCGCCGCGCTCAAGGTGGCGGCCATCGTCGCCTTCCTGGTGCTCGGCGTGCTGGCCGTCGCCGGACTGCTGCCGGGCGGCGACGGGGC
This sequence comes from Streptomyces fragilis, assembly GCF_003112515.1. Taxonomy (GTDB): domain Bacteria; phylum Actinomycetota; class Actinomycetes; order Streptomycetales; family Streptomycetaceae; genus Streptomyces; species Streptomyces fragilis. The sequence goes on from NZ_BEVZ01000005.1 coordinate 338,161, forward strand.
GGCCGGCTCCGGCCTCTCCGAGATCATGCCCGGCGGGGTGCACGGCCTGATCGTCGGTCTGCTGGCCTCCGTCTTCGCCTACGGCGGCATCGAGTCCGTCACCGTCGCGGCCGCCGAGTCCGAGGACCCGGTGCGCGGCGTGGCGAGCGCCGTCCGCACCGCGATGTGGCGGATCGGCCTCTTCTACATCGGCTCGATGGCCGTGATCGTGCTGCTGGTGCCGTGGAACGACCCGGCGCTGGTGGAGAAGGGCCCCTACGTGGCCGCGCTCGACACCCTGGGCATCCCCGGGGCCGGCCAGATCATGAACGTGGTCGTGCTGGTCGCGCTGCTGTCCGCGATGAACGCCAACACCTACACCGCCTCCCGGGTGGCCTTCTCCCTGGTCCGCCGTGGCCAGGGGCCCAGGGCGCTGGGCCGGGTCCACGGCGGGGTGCCGCGGGCGGCCGTGCTGGCCTCCTCCGCGTTCGGCTTCCTCTGCGTGCTGCTGAGCTACTGGCGTCCCGACGACGTGTTCGCCTGGCTGCTCAACATGATCGGCGCGGTGATCCTGGTGGTCTGGTTCTTCGTCGCGGTCTCGCAACTGGTGCTGCGGCGGCGTCTGGAGCGCCAGGAACCCGAGCGCATCACCGTCCGCATGTGGGCCTTCCCCGTCCTCACCTGGGTCGCCATGGCGGGCATCGTGGCGATCTTCGCGCTGATGCTCCTGGAGGCCGGCACCCGCGTCCAGGTGTTCTCCACCGGAGCGCTGACACTGGTCCTGGCCACGGCGGGGTATGTGCGACAGCGTCGGGCCGCGCGGGCCGCCGGGTAGCCCCCGCCCCGCTATCGCGCACATGTTCGCCAGAACATGGCGGAACGGTCAGCGTTCCTCGACGGCCCTGTAACAGCGGTCGGATGCTGCTCCGTTCGGGGGAGGCAAGGGGGCATGACGCACGAGTTCCCCCTGAACCCCCTGCTCCCCTCCCTCCCCGCCGCCCCCTCCGGGGCGCGGCTGCTCGTCACCGCCGCCGAGCTGCGCGCCCACGGCGTGACGCCCGCCCAGGCCGGGGCCCGCTGCCGGCCGGGCGGGACCTGGCAGCGGCTGCTGCCCGGCGTCTACCTGTTGCGGCAGGGTGCGCCGACCGGCGAGGAACGCCTGCACGCCGCCCTGCTCTACGCCTCCCGCCGGGAGACCGCCGCCGCCCCCCAGGAGCGGCCGGAGGCCACCGCGGTCCCCGCCCAGCCCCGGCGCGACGACCCGCTGCACGCGGACGCCGTGGTCACCGGCCTGGCCGCGCTGGCCCTGCGGAACTTCGCCTCGGCGCCCGCCCTGTCCCTGCTCGACACCGTCGACGTGCTGGTGCCGAGGGCCCGCCGGGCCCGCTCCACCGGCTGCGCCCGGGTGGTGCGCACGGCCCGGATGCCGGTGCCCGACCTGGTGTCCGGGGTCCCGGTCGCCCCGGTCGGGCGGGCCGTCGCCGACGCGGTGGCGCACCTGCCGGAGGACGCCGGGCCGTTCGCCGTCCGCCGGCTGTTCACCGAGGCGGTCCACGACGGCCACTGCGAGCCGTCCGCCCTGCTGCGCGAGCTGCGCCGGGCGCGGCTGACCGGGCGGCCCCGGGTGGCCGAGGCGATGGAGGTCCTGGTGTCGGAGGGACGCGCGGCCGCCGAGGAGCGGCTGTACCGGATGGCCTGGGAACACGGCCTGCCCGACCCGGTGTGGAACGTGGAGCTGCGCATGCCGGAAGGGCCCTCGCTCGGCGCGGTGGACGCGTACTGGCCGGAGCGGGGGATCGCCGTCGAGCTGGACGCCCCCGGCGACATCGGCAAGCGGGAGCGGCTGGAGCGGCTCGGGGTCACCGTGGTCCGCGTCCCCCGGGTCCGGCTGGCCACCCCCCAGGGCATGGAGCACCAGGCCGCCCTGATCCGCACCGCCCTGACCGCCGCCGGCCACGACCGCCCGGCCCCCCTGCTGGTCCTGCCGCGCTGACCCGGACGACGGAACGCCCGGCGCGGGGGTCCCGCGCCGGGCGTTCCGTCATGGTTCGGCGGGCGTCACGCGCCCGGCACGCCCGCCTTCGGCTCGTCCGCCTGCGCGGAGGCGCCGGCGTCGCGGGCCGGGGCGTAGTGCCCGAGCTTCTGGCGGACCAGCGCGATGCCGACCACGACCGCCGCGACCAGCAGCGTCAGCAGCATGATCTCCTGGTTGCCGAACTCGGTGTCGAACAGCATGTAGCCGATCACGTAGACGATGAACGCGATGCACGCCCAGGTCAGGTACGGGAAGAGCCACATCTTCACGACCAGCTTCTCCGGCGCCTCCCGCAGGATGATCCGCCGCATCCGCAGCTGCGACACGCAGATCACGAGCCACACGAAGAGGGCGACGGCGCCCGAGGAGCTCAGCAGGAAGTGGAAGACCTTGTCGGGGGAGACGTAGTTGAAGAAGACCGCGACGAAGCCGAAGGCCACCGAGGCGAGGATCGCGACCCGCGGCACGCCGTTGCGCGTGGTGGTGGCGAAGGACTTCGGCGCGTCACCGCGCTGACCGAGCGAGAAGGCCATCCGCGACGCGGTGTACAGGCCCGAGTTCAGGCAGGACAGCACCGAGGTGAGGATGATGAAGTTCATGACCTCGCCGGCGTAGGGGATGCCCAGCGAGTCGAGCGCGGCCACGTACGAGCCGTCCTCGGCGATCTTCTCGGAGTCCCACGGCAGCAGGGTGACGACCACCAGGATCGAGCCCAGGTAGAAGACGCCGATCCGCCAGATGATGCTGTTGGTCGCCTTGGTGACGGCCTGCTGCGGGTCCTCCGCCTCGCCGGCGGCCAGCGTCGGGATCTCCGAGCCCATGAAGGAGAAGACGACCATCAGGACGCCGATCATGATGGCGCCCGCACCGTTCGGCAGGAAGCCGCCGTGCGCGGTGAGGTTGGACCACGAGGCCTGCTCGGCGTCGACGCCCGGCAGCACCCCGAAGATGGCCAGCAGACCGACCACGATGAACGCGCCGATGGCGACGACCTTGATGCCCGCGAACCAGAACTCGAACTCGCCGTAGTTGCCCACCGAGGCGAGGTTGGTCGCGGTGAGCACCAGCATCACGATGAGCGCCCAGGCCCACTGCGGGACGGCCGGCACCCAGCCCTCCAGGATCACCGCGCCCGCCGTGGCCTCCACGGCGAGCACGACGACCCAGAAGAACCAGTAGAGCCAGCCGATGGAGAACCCGGCCCACCGGCCCAGCGCGCGGTCGGCGTGCGCGGAGAAGGAGCCGGAGGTCGGGTTGGCGACCGACATCTCGCCGAGCATCCGCATCACGAAGACGACGAGCGCGCCCACCAGGGCGTAGGAGAGCAGGATGCCGGGGCCCGCGGCGGCGATGCCGCTGCTGGAGCCGACGAAGAGCCCGGCGCCGATGACGCCGCCGATGGCGATCATCGTCAGGTGCCGGTTCTTGAGGCCCGCCTGAAGGCCGGAGCCCTCATGTGCGCCTGGAGTCATGGAGTTCATTCCTTTTCGCCGGGGTACGCCGGGCTACGCCGGGATGGTGCGTGTGAGGTTTCCCCTGCCCTCGTGAGGCATGCGGGGCCACCGGAAGCGACGGTCTAGTGAAACGGAGGAAACGCGTCGGTGGAACCTTGGGTTCCGGATTGTTATCGCTGTTTTGCCTGCGGTCCTATGGTGCAGGTCACAGTTTGCGAAGAGTGTGAGCTGTCCGCGGGGCGTCCCCCCACGCACACCGGCGGCCCGGGGCCGTGTCACACTCGGACCATGCGCGTCTATCTCGGCTCCGACCACGCCGGTTACGAACTGAAGAACCACCTCGTCGAGTGGCTGAAGGCCGCCGGCCACGACCCGGTGGACTGCGGCCCGCACATCTACGACGCCCAGGACGACTATCCGCCCTTCTGTCTCCGCGCGGCGGAGCGCACCGCGGCGGACGAGGGCTCCCTCGGCGTGGTGATCGGCGGCTCGGGCAACGGCGAGCAGATCGCCGCCAACAAGGTCGCGGGCGTGCGGTCCTCGCTGGCCTGGAGCGAGCAGACGGCCGCTCTCGGCCGCGAGCACAACAACGCCAACGTGGTGGCCGTCGGCGCCCGCATGCACTCGCAGGAGGAGGCGACGAAGTTCGTCGAGATCTTCCTGAACACGCCGTTCTCCGGCGACGAGCGCCACATCCGCCGCATCGAGATGCTCGCGGACTACGAGAAGAGCGGCGACCTCCCGCCGATCCCGGCCCACCACCCCCAGCAGTAGTCGCACACGCCCCTGGACCTGGCCGGCCCCCGTACGACGTGTACGGGGGCCGCGCCGTGGACGGGGCAGAACGGAGAAGGCCCCGTGCCGGAAGGGCACACCATCCACCGGCTCGCCCAGGACTGCGCCGAGCGCTTCCTCGGCTCCCCGGTGCGCGTCAGCAGCCCGCAGGGCAAGTTCGCCGACGGCGCCGCCCTCCTGGACGGGGCGGAGATGACCGCCGCCGAGGCGCACGGCAAGCACCTCTTCCTCGGCTTCCGCGACGGTGACTGGGTCCACGTCCACCTCGGCCTGTTCGGCAAGGTCGCCTTCGGGGCCGTCCCGCCGCCCCCGCCCACCGACACCGTCCGCCTGCGCCTGGCCGGCCCCTCCGCCTTCATGGACCTGCGCGGACCCACCGCGTGCGCGCTGATCACCCCGGGGGAGAAGCGGGCGATACACGACCGCCTCGGCCCCGACCCGCTGCGCGAGGACGCCGATCCGGGCCTCGCCTGGCACCGGATCTCGCGCAGCCGCACCACCGTCGCCGCCCTGCTGATGGACCAGAAGGTGGTGGCGGGCGTCGGGAACGTCTACCGCGCCGAGGTCCTCTTCCGGCACGGCGTCGACCCCTACCTGCCCGGCAGGGAACTCGCCCGCGGTCAGTGGGACGCGATCTGGGCCGACCTGGTGGAGCTGATGCGCGAGGGCGTCCGGCACAACCGGATCGACACCGTGCGCCCCGAGCACACCCCGGAGGCCATGGGCCGCGCGCCCCGCGTCGACGACCACGGCGGCGAGGTCTACGTCTACCGCCGCCACGGGCAGGCCTGCCACGTCTGCGGGGAGGCCGTGCGCACGGCCGAGCTGGCCGCCCGCAACCTGTTCTGGTGCCCGGGCTGCCAGCCGACGAACGCGCCGGGCGTGTGACCGGCGCGCGGCAGGCCGGCCGGGACGCCGCGGGGGGCGCCGGGGGCACCAGGGACCTCCGGCCCGAATCCGGCCCCGGACGGGGGACAAGTGGGACCACCCGTGCCAGGAGGGGGGTCCGCTGGATAGGGTCCCAAGCGATGGCAGCAGGACGGAAGCGGCGCTCGGCCGCCGACACGTTCACGGCCCGGATGAAGAAGCAGTTCCACCGGGCCCGCATCGGCCTGCGCAAGGCCGCGGTCGACTACTTCCGGGGCGACGGGTCCGACTGGATCGCCTTCGCCGCCCTGCTCCTCACCATTCCCCTGATCGCGAGCCTGACCCTCGCCAACGCCGTCTGGTTCACCCCGGCGGCCCTGGTGCTGCCCATCGTGGCGGGCGGCCTGCTGCTGCGTCCCGCCAGCCTGCTCGCGCTGTACGCGGCCGCCGCGACCGCGCTGATCGTGGAGGCGCTGGCCCTGCGGCCCTATCCGGACGGCTTCGCCCGGGTCACCCCCGGCGTGGTGCTGGTGGTGGCCGCCTGCGGCTTCGTGGGCCTGATGGTGGCCCAGTTCCGCAGCCGGGTCGGCGTGCCCTGGCGGCGCGGCGGCACCATGCTCTTCGACCTGCGCGAACGCATCCGCGCGCAGAGCGCGCTGCCGGACCTGCCCGCCGGGTGGCACCGGGAGATGGCGCTGCGCCCGGCGGGCGGCCAGTCCTTCTCCGGCGACTTCGTGGTCGCGGCCCGCACCAACGAGGGCCGCACCCTGGAGGTCGTCCTCACCGACGTCTCCGGCAAGGGCATGGACGCCGGCTCCCGGGCGCTGCTGCTGTCCGGGGCCTTCGGCGGTCTGCTGGGCTCCCTGCCGCCGCACGCCTTCCTGCCCGCCGCCAACGGCTACCTGCTGCGGCAGGACTGGGAGGAGGGCTTCGCCACCTCCATCCACCTGGTCCTGGACCTGGAGAGCGGCGACTACGAGCTCTACTCCGCCGGTCACCCGCCGGGCCTCCAGCTGTGCGCCGGCACCGGCCGCTGGGAGGAGAAGACGGCCGAGGGCCCGCTGCTGGGCGTCTACGACGGCGCCACCTTCGACCCCTGCAAGGGATCCCTCCGCCCGGGCGACGTGCTGATGCTGTTCACCGACGGACTGGTCGAGACGGCCGAGCGGGACCTGGTCGAGGGCATCGACCGTCTCACCGGCGAGGCCGACCGCTACGTGGTGGGCGGCTTCCAGGGCGCCGCCTGGCACCTGATCGAGGCCGTCGCCAAGGACGTCAACGACGACCGGGCGCTCCTCCTCATCTCCCGCGCCGCCTGACGGGCAACGCGAAGGCCCCGCCCGCGCTCCTGGCGCGTGACGGGGCCTTCGCCGTGTTCCTCGTCCTCTCAGACCCCGGCGGGGACCCTGGAGCGGTCCCCGGAGCCCTGGCCCTCGGCGGGGGCCGAGGTCTTCCGGGCGTTCAGGGCGGCCTGGTCCTCCCGGAAGAAGCGGTCCAGGTTCGGCTCCAGCACCGGCTTCAGCAGCGTGCGCACCGGCTTGGTGCACAGCAGCGTCACCACGGTCACGGCGAGCACCGTGCACAGCAGCGCGCCCAGCGGACCCTGCGCCCAGCCGTGGTCGAACCAGCCGAACCAGATGCCGCTCTTGATCAGGAAGCCGTGCAGCAGGTAGCCGGAGATGGTGCCGGCGCCCAGCGAGGTGAACCACAGCCGTCGGCCGGGCACCCAGGCGAAGAAGCAGGCCGTGAGCACCACCGAGCAGCCGAACATGCCCAGCGTCATCAGCGGACCGATCCACCAGTCGCCGCCCAGCTCCTCGGCCGCGTCCCGGTGGTAGAACCACGCGGTCGTCATGTTGCCCTTGGCCCACCAGCCGACGACCAGCGCGAGGGCGAGCACCGGCACCGCCAGGAGCCGCGTCCGCCAGGTGCGCACCAGCTTGAAGTGCTCCGGCTTCATGCACAGTCCCAGCACGAAGTAGGGCAGGAACTGCAGCGCGCGCTGCATGTCCAGGTCGTCGCCGATCCTCGGCGAGACGGTGGCCAGCATCGCGATCGCCAGGGCGAGCACCAGCGGGTGCCGCAGCGAACGCCAGATCGGCGTGGTCAGCCGCCAGACGAACAGGGCGGCCAGGAACCAGGTCAGGTACCAGGGGTCCAGCAGGCTGATCGGGGCGCCGGGCTCGTGCAGCCACTTGCGGAACATCGAGTACGCGAACTCGAAGAACAGGTACGGGACCACGACGCCGCTGATCAGACGCTTGATCTGGTGGGGCTTGAACGCGAACGACCGGGAGAAGTAGCCCGAGATGACGATGAACGCCGGCATGTGGAACGCGTACACGACCATGTAGAGCACGCCCATCGGGCGGTTGCCGTCACGGAGCGGTTCCCAGACGTGCCCCATGGCCACGAGGGCGATGGCCAGGTACTTGGCGTTGTCGAAGAAGGAGTCGCGCCCGTCGCCCGCTGGGAGCGTTCTGGGCAGGCTTCGCTGCTGACTGCTGTGCGGCTGCGGCGCGTTCACCGGCGACCACCCCGCGGGCGGGGGTGGGGAGACCGGACGTTCGTCGTCGCACGTGAGGGGGACGAGGCAACGTGAAACATCTGAGGCACCCTAGCGTCGGTTGTACGAATCCGTAAAAACGCCGGGTCGGTCAATTACCGCCTCGCCCTCGGATACCCCCTTATTCACCTGCGATGTCTTCGACTTCTGTGATGATCGGCACAAGGTCATGGCGGGACCATAGGGGCCGAACAGGGCTTTTAGGTCTGCGTATTTCCTTGCAAATGCTGTCAAGTCGGGCATGTGGCCCATGGCTGTCCGTGGACGCCCTGCGAGGGTTGCGTGTGAGGGGAAACGAATGTGCGGGGATTATCCGCATTATCTTCCCGAGGAATTGCCGAAGCTTTCCTCTCCTGTGATCGTCACTTTTCCGGCCCGTGCCGAACGTGCGGACGACGGGTGTCCTCGGTACCTCAGCGGCCGTACGTGAGGCACGAGTTGGGTGGCACGATGGGTTGGCCAGGGGTGGGCCGGGTACACCCCCATGCGGCGCAGCGGACCGACCGAGGGTGTGATCAGACATGGCCATTTCTTTGTCCGTGGTGCTTCTGCTGGGGATCGTCCTCGTTGTCCTGATCCGGGGCGGATCCCTGAAGGCGGGGCCCGCGATCGTCGCCATGCTGTTCGGCTTCTTCCTCGCCTCGACGGGGATGGCCGACGACATCCAGAGGTTCCTCGATTCGGTGGCGTCGATGGTCAATTCGATAAGGCTCTGACCGCGCGATCCGCCCGCCCGGCGTGCGAAGAAGCGTTTCCCCGGGCGTTCGCGTGGCCGCCCGGACGGCGGAAGGGCCGGTGCCCGCACCGTGGTGGTGCGGGCACCGGCCCTTCCCGGGTCCGCGGCGCGGACCGGCTTCCCCGGGTCAGCAGTTGACGGGCGGATTCCCTGAGGTCACCCGGCAGAAGTCGGCCCCGGACCCGCCGTCGACGACACCGGCGTTCGCGCCCACCAGGAGGAAGTCGCCGTCCGCGCCCCCCATGATCCGGCCGGTCGGCGCCGTGCCGCCGCCCGCGGTCAGGGAGTCGCCGCCCGCCCCGCCGTCGACGGTGCCGGCGACGAGGCCGTTGACGACGATGTAGTCACTGCCGCCCAGGCCGCTGACGGTGTCGCCCGGGGCGAGCGGGCCGCAACTTATCGTGTCGGGGCCGGCCGTCCCGGTGACGGTCGAGCCGGACACCGGGCTGCCGTTGACCGTGCAGGTGGTCACGGCGTGCGCCGGGGCCCCGGCGAGGGACAGGGGGACGGCCATGAGGGCGGCGGCGCAGAGCGCGCGCTTCGTGAGTGCGGTCATGCACCCCATGCACCCACGGTGACCGGGTGATCGCAACCGGTGCGGGGCGTGCCGGGGAACGGACGAAGGCCCAGGCGGAGAGGGTGCCTCTCACCTGGGCCTTCGGCGTGCTGGAGCGGGCGACGGGAATCGAACCCGCGTAGCTAGTTTGGAAGACTAGGGCTCTACCATTGAGCTACGCCCGCGAGGGGTGTGCCGGTGCCTGGGCCACGGCGACAGAAGGCATGTTAGCGGGTCACCGCGCCCCGCTGCACCTCCCTTCCCGTGCCACGCCCTCCGCGCGGCTCCCCCGAGGCGGCCGGCCGAGCGCGCTTCCCCGGCCCGCGGGGCCTGATCGGGCGGCCGGCGACCCCCGCCGCGTGTACCCTACGGATCGCACCTGACGGGGTGTGGCGCAGCTTGGTAGCGCGTCCGCTTTGGGAGCGGAAGGCCGTGGGTTCAAATCCCGCCACCCCGACGCCGAACGATCACCGGGCGCCCCATGGGGTCCGGTGATCGCCTTTTGGGCGGTGTGGCCGCTGCGGTTACTATGCAAGCGCGCCCGTGTGCAGTCAGCCGTGAAGCTTCAGAGCCTGACGCCGAAGCCGCCCCGGTGCGCGATCCGCCGGACCGCTCTGGTCCCGGCGAACCCAAGCAGTCAGCCACAAGGAGACCGAACCGTGAAGAGCGCCGTGGAGACCCTGAACCCGACCCGGGTTCGGCTCACTGTCGAGGTGCCCTTCGAGGAGCTCAAGGACAGCCTCGACGCGGCGTACAAGAAGATCAACCAGCAGGTCACGGTGAAGGGCTTCCGCAAGGGCAAGATCCCGGCCCGCGTCATCGACCAGCGGTTCGGCCGCGGTGCGGTTCTCGAGGAGGCGATCAACGACGCCCTCCCGAAGTTCTACACGCAGGCGGTCAACGAGGCCGAGGTCGACCCGCTGGGCCAGCCCGAGGTCGACATCAAGGACCTCAAGGACGGCGAGCTGCTGAGCTTCACCGCCGAGGTGGACATCCGCCCGGAGATCGAGCTCCCCGAGGACTTCTCGAACATCGAGGTCGAGGTCGACGCCGTCGAGGTGTCCGACGAGGACGTCGAGAAGTCGGTCGAGCAGCTGCGTGAGCGCTTCGCGACCACCTCCCCGGTGGAGCGCGCCGCCGAGGACGGCGACGTGGTGACCCTGGACCTCGAGGCCAAGGTCGACGGCGAGGTCCTCGAGGACGGCGTCGCCAAGGACGTCAGCTACACCATCGGCTCGGGCGAGCTGCTCGACGGCATCGACGAGGCCGTCAAGGGCGTGGAGGCCGGTGGCGAGGCCACCTTCACCTCCGAGCTCAAGGGCGGTTCCGCCGCCGGCAAGCAGGCCGAGATCACCGTCAAGGTCAGCCAGGTCGCCGCGCGCGAGCTGCCCGCCCTGGACGACGAGTTCGCCCAGCTGGCCTCCGAGTTCGACACCCTCGACGAGCTCAAGGCGGACAGCCGCACCCGCCTGGAGAACATGAAGCAGTACGACCAGGCCACGCAGGCGCAGGAGCGCGTGCTGGAGAAGCTGCTCGAGCTGATCGAGGTCCCGATCCCCGAGAAGCTGCTCGAGGACGAGATCGAGACCCGCAAGCACAACCTGGAGCACCACCAGCTCGGCCAGATGGGCCTCGACCTCGAGAAGTACCTCGAGATCCAGGGCAAGTCCGCCGAGGAGTTCGACACCGAGACGCGTGACGCCGCGATCAAGGGCATCAAGACCCAGTTCGTGCTCGACGCGCTGGTCAACCGCGAGAAGCTGAACGTCAACCAGGAGGAGCTCACCGAGCACCTCATGCGGCGTGCGGCCTCCTCCGGCATGTCCCCCGACCAGTTCGCGCAGCAGGTCGTCCAGGGCAACCAGGTCCCGATGCTGGTGGGCGAGGTCGCCCGCGGCAAGGCGCTGGCGATGGTCGTGGAGTCCGCGACCGTCAAGGACACCAACGGTGAGGTCGTCGACCTGAGCGACGACGAGGACGAGGCGGAGGGCGAGACCGCCGAGACCCCCGCCGAGGAGACCCCGGAGGCCTGATCCTCCCGGCTCCCGAGCCTCCCCGGGCCCCGGCCCCCGCGCCACCGAGCGCGGGGGCCGGGGCCCGGGCCTTTTCCTCCACCCGCCCCCGCGTTCCCCCCGGCCCCATGCGCTCACAGCGAACACTCCGGGAACCGGGATGGTACGTGACTGCCTGCGCGTTAGGGTCCATGAATACGAGGGCAGGGGAGTCCCCGTCGCCGCCGATCATCGCGGCGCGCTGCCGGGGCACGCACCACCCCCGCCCCGGCAGAACACGTGAGACGGCCCGGCGCCGTCGTAAGACGAGCAGGTGGATACGTGACGAATCTGATGCCCTCCGCCGCCGGCGAGCCTTCCATCGGTGGTGGCCTCGGCGACCAGGTCTACAACCGGCTGCTCAACGAGCGGATCATCTTCCTCGGCCAGCCGGTCGACGACGACATCGCCAACAAGATCACCGCACAGCTGCTGCTCCTTGCCGCCGACCCGGACAAGGACATCTACCTCTACATCAACAGCCCCGGCGGCTCGATCACGGCCGGCATGGCGATCTACGACACCATGCAGTACATCAAGAACGACGTGGTGACGATCGCGATGGGCCTCGCCGCCTCGATGGGCCAGTTCCTCCTGAGCGCCGGCACCCCCGGCAAGCGCTTCGCGCTGCCGAACGCCGAGATCCTGATCCACCAGCCGTCGGCCGGTCTGGCCGGTTCCGCCTCGGACATCAAGATCCACGCCGAGCGCCTGCTGCACACCAAGAAGAAGATGGCGGAGCTGACCGCGTTCCACACCGGTCAGACGGTCGAGCAGGTCACCCGTGACTCCGACCGGGACCGCTGGTTCGACGCCGAGGAGGCCAAGGAGTACGGCCTCATCGACGAGGTCATCTCCGCGGCCTCCAACATCCCGGGCGGCGGCGGCACCGGGGCCTGACGCCCGAGCCCCGCACCGGCCCTCCCCCCGCCCCGCCTTCCAGGAGACAGAGAATGAACGACTACCCCGGCAGCGGCCTCTACGACCGCACCCGCGCCGAGCTGACGGCTCCGGTCGCCGAGTCCCGTTACGTGATCCCGCGCTTCGTGGAGCGCACCTCCCAGGGTGTGCGCGAGTACGACCCGTACGCGAAGCTCTTCGAGGAGCGCGTGATCTTCCTGGGCGTGCAGATCGACGACGCGTCCGCCAACGACGTCATGGCGCAGCTGCTGTGCCTGGAGTCGATGGACCCGGACCGTGACATCTCGATCTACATCAACAGCCCCGGCGGTTCCTTCACGGCGCTGACCGCGATCTACGACACGATCCAGTTCGTCAAGCCGGACATCCAGACCGTCTGCATGGGCCAGGCCGCCTCCGCCGCCGCCGTCCTGCTCGCGGCCGGCACGCCCGGCAAGCGCATGGCGCTGCCGAACGCCCGTGTCCTGATCCACCAGCCGTACAGCGAGACCGGCCGCGGCCAGGTCTCGGACCTGGAGATCGCCGCCAACGAGATCCTGCGGATGCGCTCCCAGCTGGAGGAGATGCTGGCCAAGCACTCCACCCAGCCGGTGGAGAGGATCCGCGAGGACATCGAGCGTGACAAGATCCTCACGGCCGAGGACGCGCTGCAGTACGGGCTGATCGACCAGATCATCTCGACCCGCAAGATGAACAACGCCAGCGTTCGCTGACGCCGCGAGTTTCCGCTGGCGGCACGGACGTCTGCCGCCTCTTGGCGGGGTTCGCCCGGATCCGTTCCGGAGCGGACCCCGCCAAGGGGGGCCCGAACGGGGGGCCAGGCAAGGTACCGTCGACATAAGGCAGCACCGTGGAGACCTGGGACGCACAAGCGTCCGGGGGCTCCCAGGCGAAGGGGAAGCACACCGTGGCACGCATCGGTGACGGCGGCGATCTGCTCAAGTGCTCGTTCTGCGGCAAGAGCCAGAAGCAGGTCAAGAAGCTCATCGCAGGCCCCGGTGTGTACATCTGCGACGAGTGCATCGATCTCTGCAACGAGATCATCGAGGAGGAGCTCGCCGAGTCGAGCGAGACCCGGTGGGAGGAGCTCCCCAAGCCGCGGGAGATCTACCAGTTCCTCGAGAGCTACGTGGTCGGCCAGGAGGCCGCCAAGAAGGCGCTCTCGGTGGCGGTGTACAACCACTACAAGCGGGTCCAGGCCGGTGAGAACGGCGGCGGCCAGAGCCGCGAGGACTCCATCGAGCTGGCCAAGTCGAACATCCTCCTGCTGGGCCCCACGGGCTCCGGCAAGACGCTCCTCGCCCAGACGCTCGCGCGGATGCTGAACGTCCCGTTCGCCATCGCCGACGCGACCGCGCTGACCGAGGCCGGCTACGTCGGCGAGGACGTCGAGAACATCCTGCTCAAGCTGATCCAGGCGGCCGACTACGACGTCAAGAAGGCCGAGACGGGGATCATCTACATCGACGAGATCGACAAGGTCGCCCGCAAGAGCGAGAATCCGTCGATCACCCGTGACGTCAGCGGCGAGGGCGTCCAGCAGGCGCTGCTGAAGATCCTCGAGGGCACCACGGCCTCGGTGCCGCCGCAGGGCGGGCGCAAGCACCCGCACCAGGAGTTCATCCAGATCGACACGACGAACGTGCTGTTCATCGTGGGCGGCGCGTTCTCCGGTCTGGAGAAGATCATCGAGTCGCGGGCCGGCGCCAAGGGCATCGGCTTCGGCGCGACCATCCACTCCAAGCGCGAGCTGGCCGCCAAGGACCAGTTCGAGGACGTCATGCCCGAGGACCTGGTCAAGTTCGGCATGATCCCCGAGTTCATCGGCCGTCTGCCGGTGATCACCAGCGTGCACAACCTGGACCGCGAGGCGCTGCTCCAGATCCTGGTGGAGCCGAAGAACGCGCTGGTCAAGCAGTACCAGCGCCTGTTCGAACTCGACGGCGTCGAGCTGGACTTCGAGCGCGAGGCGCTCGAGGCCATCGCGGACCAGGCGATCCTCCGCCAGACCGGCGCGCGCGGCCTGCGCGCCATCATGGAGGAGGTCCTGATGTCGGTGATGTACGAGGTGCCGTCCCGCTCGGACGTCGCCCGCGTGGTCATCACCCCCGACGTGGTCCACTCCAACGTCAACCCGACCCTCATCCCGCGCGACGCGCGCGGCGGCCGCGGGACGGGCGAGCAGAAGTCGGCCTAGCCGCCTCGCGGTACCTCGACGGGAAGGGCCCCGGTCTCCGCAGACCGGGGCCCTTCCCGTTGCCCGTGGGACGCGACGACCGTCAGGCCGGCACCCGCACCTCGGCACGCAGCTTGGTGGCGAGGTCGGAGGCCGACTTCAGGTCGACGCCCTTGCCGCTCATCATGTCGGCCAGGTCGATCGGAACGACGACGCCCAGGGTGGAGTGGTCGGCCCAGATGCACACCGGCATGTGGATCTCCTTGGGCTCACCGGCGGCCGCTTCCTTGTTGTTGTACTTCATCTCGCGGCACTTCCCGGCGAACTTGTCGGTACCGAAGTCCGTGGGGTCGCCGACCAGTTCGCCCTCGTCGTCCTTCGCCGCGCTCTTCTCCATCTCGGAGAACATGGCGTCCATGACGGACTCGGGGTCCTCGATCTCGCCGTAGACACCCATGAACTGCAGCATCTTCAGCGAGAGCGGGTTGGCCTCGTCGCCGGCCTGGTACGCGGCCTGGACGTCCTTGGCGTCCTTGACGCCGTGCTTCTCGGCGTCCTTCAGGTCCTCCTCGGTGAAGCCGCCGCTGTCGGAGGCGCCCGTCTTGGCCTTCTTGTAGTCACCCAGCACCGTCGCCGGCGTGGTCAGCTTGTGCGCGCCGTCGTCGGCGATGTCCGAGCCGCCGCCACCGCCGATCAGGAAGTAGGCGCCCACGGCGATCGCGACCACCACGGCGGCACCGCCGAGGATCAGGCCCGTCTTCTTGCCGCCTCCGCCGCCGGGCGCGCCCTGCGGGGGCATGCCGTACGGGGGCTGGCCCGGCTGACCCGGCTGCTGGCCGTAGGGGCCGCCCTGCGGCGGGACGCCCGGCTGCTGCTGCGGGTAGCCGTACTGCGGCTGCTGGGCCTGCGGCTGCTGCGGGTAGCCGTAGCCGGGCTGCGGGGGCTGCTGCGGCGCGCCGTACGGCCCGGGCTGCTGACCGCCCGGCTGTCCGTAGGGGCCAGGCTGAGCCCCCGGCTGTCCGTAGGGCCCGGGCTGCTGGGGCTGCTGGCCGTACGGGCCCGGCTGGTGGTAACTCATGGCTGGTTTCCCTCCCTGATGCTGTCCCGCGTCATCCTTCCCTACGCCGGGCCCGGCGTGCGCCCCCGGGCGCAGACCGTTACCTAGTAATCGCGTTTCGGAACAAGACGCGGACACCCCTAAAATGACCGGCGTGACCGAGAACTCTCAGCAGCCCACAGCGCCCGAAACCGAACTGCCGACCCAGTACACGCCGGCCGACGTGGAGGGACCGCTGTACGAGCGCTGGGTAGAACGCGGTTACTTCGAGGCGGACGCGAAGAGCGACAAGGAGCCCTTCACCGTCGTCATCCCCCCGCCGAACGTCACCGGCTCGCTCCACCTGGGCCACGCCTTCGAGCACACGCTGATCGACTCCCTGACCCGCCGCAAGCGGATGCAGGGCTACGAGACGCTGTGGCAGCCGGGCATGGACCACGCCGGCATCGCCACCCAGAACGTCGTCGAGCGTGAGCTCGGCAAGGAGGGCAGGTCCCGTCACGACCTGGGCCGCGAGGCGTTCGTCGAGCGGGTCTGGCAGTGGAAGGCCGAGTCCGGCGGCCAGATCTCCGGCCAGATGCGCCGCCTCGGCGACGGCGTCGCCTGGTCGCGTGAGCGCTTCACGATGGACGAGGGCCTGTCCCAGGCCGTCCAGACCATCTTCAAGAAGCTCTACGACGACGAGCTGATCTACCGCGCCGAGCGCATCATCAACTGGTGCCCGCGCTGCCTCACCGCGATCTCCGACATCGAGGTGGCGTACCAGGACGACGACGGCGAGCTCGTCTCCATGACGTACGGCGAGGGCGAGGACACCATCGTCGTCGCCACCACGCGCGCCGAGACGATGCTGGGCGACACCGCGGTCGCCGTCCACCCCGACGACGAGCGGTACAAGCACCTGGTCGGCAAGCAGATCAAGCTGCCGCTGACCGAGCGCACCATCCCGGTCGTCGCCGACGAGCACGTCGACCCGTCCTTCGGCACCGGCGCGGTCAAGGTCACCCCGGCCCACGACCCGAACGACTTCGAGATCGGCCAGCGGCACGACCTGCCGTCCATCGCCGTGATGGACGAGCACGCCGTCATCACCGTCCACGGTCCCTTCCAGGGCCTGGACCGCCTCGAGGCGCGCTCCGCGATCGTCGCGGCGCTGCGCGCCGAGGGCCGGATCGTCGCCGAGAAGCGCCCGTACGTCCACTCCGTCGGCCACTGCTCGCGCTGCAGGACGACCATCGAGCCGCGGCTGTCCATGCAGTGGTGGGTCAAGGTCGGTCCGCTCGCCCAGGCCGCCGGCGACGCGGTCCGCGACGGCAAGGTCAAGATCCACCCGCAGGACATGGAGAAGCGGTACTTCGACTGGGTCGACAACCTGCACGACTGGTGCATCTCGCGCCAGCTGTGGTGGGGCCACCGCATCCCGGTCTGGTACGGCCCGAACGGCGAGACGGTCTGCGTCGGCCCCGACGAGCAGCCGCCGGGCACCGAGGCCGAGGGCTGGCACCAGGACAGCGACGTCCTCGACACCTGGTTCTCCTCCGGCCTGTGGCCGTTCTCCACGCTGGGCTGGCCCGAGCAGACCGAGAGCCTCGCGAAGTTCTACCCGAACTCCGTCCTGGTCACCGGCTACGACATCCTCTTCTTCTGGGTCGCCCGGATGATGATGTTCGGCCTCTACGCGATGGACGGCACCCCGCCGTTCCACACCATCGTCCTGCACGGCATGGTCCGTGACCAGAACGGCAAGAAGATGTCGAAGTCCTTCGGGAACGTCGTCAACCCGTTGGACTGGATGGACAAGTACGGCTCCGACGCGCTCCGCTTCACGCTGGCGCGCGGCGCCAACCCGGGCGTCGACGTGCCGATCGGCGAGGACTGGGTCCAGGCCGCCCGGAACTTCGCCAACAAGATCTGGAACGCCACCCGGTTCGCCCTGATGAACGGCGCCACCGTCGAGGGCCCGCTGCCGGACGCCGCCGAGCTGTCGGCGACCGACCGGTGGATCCTCTCCCGGCTCAACTCGGTGGTCGCCGAGGTGGACGCGCTGTACGAGGACTACCAGTTCTCCAAGCTCTCCGAGGCGCTCTACCACTTCGCGTGGGACGAGGTCTTCGACTGGTACGTCGAGCTGTCCAAGACCACCTTCATGGCGGGCGGCCCGGCGGCCGAGGCGAGCAAGCGCGTCCTGGGCGAGGTCCTGGACGTCACGCTGCGGCTGCTGCACCCGATCATGCCGTTCGTCACCGAGACGCTGTGGACCACGCTGACCGGCGGCGAGTCCGTCGTCGTCGCCGAGTGGCCGGGCGACAGCGGCTTCCGCGACGCCGGCGCCGAGCAGGAGATCGCCACGCTCCAGTCGGTGATCACCGAGGTCCGCCGCTTCCGCAGCGACCAGGGTCTGCAGCCGGGCCAGCGGGTCCCGGCCCGCCTGACCCTGGACGGCACGCCGCTCGCCCCGCACGAGCCGGCGATCCGTCAGCTGCTGCGCCTCCAGCCGGAGGGCGAGGGCTTCTCCGCCACCGCCGGCCTGCCGGTGGCCGGGGCGACGGTCGAGCTGGACCTGTCCGGCGTGATCGACTTCGAGGCCGAGCGCAAGCGTCTGTCCAAGGACCTCGCCGCCGCCGAGAAGGAGAGGGCGCAGGCCAACGGCAAGCTGGGCAACGAGGCCTTCCTCGGCAAGGCCCCGGAGCCGGTCGTGGAGAAGATCCGCGCCCGCCTCGCCAAGGCGGAGCAGGACATCGCGCGGATCACCGAGCAGCTGGCGAAGCTGCCCTCCGCCTGATCGACCGGCGGTGCACGACCGGCGGGCCGCCCCTCTCCCGGGGGGCGGCCCGCCGCGTTCATGTGGCGGCCCGCCGCGCGTAACCCGGCGGCTGTTCACTGCGGGGCATGAGCGCCACCCCCGCCGCCCGGACCGCCACCGCCCCGACCGCCACCGCCCCGACCACCCCGCCGCCCGCCCCCGAGGCCGTGCGCGGGCGGCGGGACGACGTCGACCTGCTGCGCGTCCTGTGCACCGCGGCCGTCGTCCTGTGCCACACCGCCGCCGCCTTCGTCGACGCCGGTCACCGCACCGCGGGGATCGCCGCCGACTCGCTCACCCGGTTCGCGGTGCCCGCCTTCTTCGCCATGGCCGGCTGGGCGGCGCTGGTGGCCTCCCCGGTGCGCGGCGAGCGGCAGCTGCTGCGGCGGGCGGACCGGATCGTGCGGCCCATGGCGGTGTGGACGGCGCTGTACGTGGCGGCGCGGGGCGGCGCCGAGGACGCGGTGGGCGCACTGTCCGGGTCCGTGGAGCCGGCGTTCCACCTCTGGTACCTGTACGTCTACGTGCCGCTGATGCTGGTGCTCGGCGCCGCCGTGCTGCTGGTGCGGCGGGCGGCCGTGCCCCGGTGGACCCTGGCCCTGCTCGGCCTGTGCGCGCTCGGGGCGACGCTGCGGGGCGACCTGGGGCGGATCACCGGACTGGAGCTGCCCGGGTGGGCGTGGGGCCTGTCGCTGTACCCCCTGGGCTACGCCCTCGCCGGGGCGGCGCTGCTGGGCGCGGCCCGGCTGCCGGGGCCGAGGTGGGCGTGGGGAATGGCGGTGGTGGCCGCCCTCGCGGCGGTCGGCGTGTACCAGCTGGGGTTCCGGTTCCCCGCCGCCTACTCCGCGCTGCCGGTGGCCGCGCTGACGCTCGCCGTCCTGGGCGTCTTTCGCGGCGTCCGGGTGCCGCGGCGGTGGCGGGGCGCGGTGCGGCGGCTGTCGGAGGCCTCGTTCGGGGCGTACCTGGTGCACCTGGCGTTCGTCGCGCCGCTCGGCCCGGCGGTGGCCGCGCGGGTCGCCCCGGGCCTGCCCGCGGCGGCGGCACTCGCCGGGACCGCGCTGGTCTGCGCGGCCGCGTCGTTCGGCGCCTCGCACCTGTGGGGGCGGCTGCGGCTGAGGGCCTGGCTGGGGTGACCGGCGCGGCGGGCGGGGACGGGGGAGCGGGTGGGCGGTGCCGTGACGGAGCCGCGACGGGGACGGACCGGGCCGGTGCCCGCGGACGAACCGTGTCGTACCCGGAACGTAGACTGGCCCCGTGAGTGAGCTCCCCCCGGACGACAGCAGTGAGCGCCCCGACCCGCTGGACGCCTTCGAAGAGATCATCTCGGAGGAGACCGAGCGTGATCCCGACCTGGCGGTGATCGAGGCCGGCAGCCGCACCCTGCGCACCCAGGGCGGCCCGCCCAGCGCCGACGTGCCGGCCCGCCCCGAGGACCCGGAGGTCGACCGGGCCCTGCGCGAGGTGGAGCAGGAGCTCGCCGGCCGCTGGGGCGAGACCAAGCTGGAGCCCTCCGTCAGCCGCATCGCCGCGCTGATGGACGTGCTCGGCGACCCGCAGCGCTCCTACCCGTCGATCCACATCACGGGCACCAACGGCAAGACCTCCACGGCCCGCATGATCGAGGCGCTGCTCGGCGCCTTCGAGCTGCGCACCGGCCGCTACACCAGCCCGCACGTCCAGTCGGTGACCGAGCGGATCAGCCTGGACGGTCACCCGATCGGCGCCGAGCGGTTCATCGAGACCTACCGGGACATCCAGCCCTACGTCGACATGGTCGACGCGGCGCAGGAGTACCGGCTCTCCTTCTTCGAGGTCCTCACCGGCATGGCCTACGCGGCCTTCGCCGACGCGCCCGTGGACGTGGCCGTCGTCGAGGTCGGCATGGGCGGCACCTGGGACGCCACCAACGTCATCGACGCCGACGTCGCCGTGATCACCCCCATCGACCTGGACCACACCGACCGACTCGGCTCCACCACCGGCGAGATCGCCACCGAGAAGGCCGGGATCATCAAGGACGACGCCACCGTGGTGCTGGCCCAGCAGCCGGTCGACGCGGCCCAGGTCGTGCTGAAGACGTCCGTGCGCAAGAACGCCACCGTGGCCCGCGAGGGCCTGGAGTTCGGCGTGCTGTCGCGGCAGGTCGCGGTCGGCGGCCAGATGATGACCCTGCGCGGCCTGGGCGGCGAGTACCAGGAGGTCTACCTCCCGCTGCACGGCGCCCACCAGGCGCACAACGCGGCCGTGGCCCTCGCCGCCGTGGAGGCGTTCTTCGGCGTCGGCGGGGCGCGCCCCGGCCCGCTCGACATCGAGACGGTGCGCCGGGCGTTCGCCTCGGTGTCCTCGCCGGGCCGCATGGAGGTCGTGCGGCGCTCGCCCACCGTGGTCCTGGACGCCGCCCACAACCCGGCCGGCGCGCGGGTCACCGCCGAGGCGGTCGGCGAGGCCTTCGACTTCAGCCGGCTGATCGGCGTGGTCGGCGCGAGCGGCGACAAGAACGTGCGCGGGCTGCTGGAGGCCTTCGAGCCGATCTTCGCCGAGATCGTGGTCACCCAGAACTCCAGCCACCGGGCGATGGGCGCCGACGAGCTGGCCGCGATCGCCGTCGAGGTGTTCGGCGAGGAGCGGGTCCAGGTCGAGCCGCGGCTGCCGGACGCGCTGGAGGCGGCGATCACGCTCGCCGAGGAGGAGGGCGAGTTCGCCGGCGGCGGCGTGCTGGTCACCGGATCCGTCATCACGGTCGGCGAGGCCCGGCTGCTCCTGAGGAAGGGCTGACTTCCCGTGCGTACCCTCTGTGCTTCCACGCTCATCGGCGAGTTCTTCGTCATCGGCTTCGCCGGACTGGTCGCCATGAAGGATCCCGACCTGTCCATGACGACGGTGTGGACGGTGTGCGGGATCGGCATGCTGGTGTCCGTGCTGCTCTGCGGCGTGATCACCCGGCCGGGCGGCGTGGCGATGGGCTGGGTCCTCCAGCTCGCCCTGATCGCCTCCGGTTTCGTGGTCCCGATGATGTTCGGACTGGGCCTCGTCTTCGCCGCGCTGTGGTGGGCCTCCGTCCACTACGGCCGCGTGATCGACGCCGCCAAGGCCGCCCGCGAGGCGGCCGCCCCGGCCGCCTGAGCCGTCCGCCGACCCGCCGTCCGCCGACCCGCCGCCCCGCCGGGCGGCGTCCCGCGCGGCGGCGGGTCGGTGTCCCTCGGTGAGGGGGCGGTGGGAGGGGGATATAGGCTCGGGGCCTGATCATCACCCACCCGTACAGCCCACCGGGAGCCCGCATGCAGCGCACCCTTGTCCTCCTCAAGCCCGACGCCGTCCGTCGCGGCCTGACCGGCGAGATCATCAGCCGTATCGAGCGCAAGGCGGGCTGGAGCATCACCGCCCTCGAACTCCGCACGCTGGACCAGGGCACCCTCGAGCAGCACTACGGCGAGCACAAGGGCAAGCCCTTCTACGAGCCGCTGGTCGCGTTCATGGCGTCCGGCCCGGTCGTCTCGATGATCGTCGAGGGTGAGCGCGTGATCGAGGGCATCCGCCGCCTCGCCGGCCCCACCGACCCGATCGAGGCCCAGCCCGGTTCCATCCGCGGCGACTTCGGCGTCATCACCCGGGAGAACCTCATCCACGCCTCGGACTCCGAGGAGTCCGCCGAGCGCGAGATCAAGATCTTCTTCCCCGGCCGCGGCTGACCGTCGGCCCATTGCCGGCGGCCGCGGCCCACCTGCCGGCGGCGGACCCGCTTGGGGGAACCTTTCCCTCCGACGGCACGTCACCACAGGCGTACCCCTCCGTCATCTGGTGAGAATGGCGGAGACCCTCGCGCAGTGTCCGGGGGCGGGCGAGACTACGATGTAGAGCCTTGCAAGCCTTCACGTCACAGCACCCACCCTTGCCGTCACCACCGCAAGCGGCTTCACGCT
The DNA here is from genome assembly GCF_003112515.1 of Streptomyces fragilis. Lineage (GTDB taxonomy): Bacteria > Actinomycetota > Actinomycetes > Streptomycetales > Streptomycetaceae > Streptomyces > Streptomyces fragilis. The sequence goes on from NZ_BEVZ01000005.1 coordinate 360,077, forward strand.
CAACGTGGGACGGCCAGACGATTTCTGATGGGGAACTCAATGTCGTTCATCGGCCGTGACATGGCTGTCGACCTCGGGACCGCCAACACGCTGGTGTACGTGAGGGGTCGCGGGATCGTACTCAACGAGCCGTCGGTCGTCGCGATCAACACCAACACCGGCGGCATCCTCGCGGTCGGGGCCGAGGCCAAGAAGATGATCGGGCGCACCCCCGGCAACATCGTGGCGGTGCGCCCGCTGAAGGACGGCGTGATCGCCGACTTCGAGATCACCGAGCGGATGCTGCGGTACTTCATCCTGAAGATCCACAAGCGCCGCTACCTCGCCCGCCCGCGGGTCGTGGTGTGCGTGCCCTCCGGCATCACCGGGGTGGAGCGCCGCGCCGTCATCGAGGCGTCGACCCAGGCCGGCGCCCGTCAGGTGCACATCATCGAGGAGCCCATGGCGGCCGCCATCGGTTCCGGCCTGCCGGTCCACGAGGCCACGGGCAACATGGTGGTGGACATCGGCGGCGGCACCACGGAGGTCGCGGTGATCTCCCTCGGCGGCATCGTGACCGCCCAGTCGATCCGGGTCGCCGGCGACGAGCTGGACAACGCGATCATCCAGCACGTCAAGAAGGAGTACTCGCTGCTGCTCGGCGAGCGGACGGCCGAGCAGATCAAGATCTCGATCGGCTCCGCGTACGACCTCGACAAGGACGAGCACACCGAGATCCGCGGCCGTGACCTCGTCTCCGGTCTGCCGAAGACCGTGGTCATCTCCGCCGCGGAGGTCCGCAAGGCGATCGAGGAACCGGTCAACGCGATCGTCGACGCCGTCAAGACCACCCTGGACAAGTGCCCGCCCGAGCTCTCGGGCGACGTGATGGACCGGGGCATCGTCCTCACCGGCGGCGGCGCCCTGCTCCGCGGCCTGGACGAGCGGCTGCGCCGGGAGACCGGCATGCCGATCCACATCGCCGAGGACCCGCTGGACAGCGTGGCGCTCGGCTCCGGCAAGTGCGTCGAGGAGTTCGAGGCGCTCCAGCAGGTGCTGGACGCCCAGCCCCGTCGCTGACGCCGGCCGGGTGACACGTCGTCACCCGGCTGCCGTACAGGGCACACCCGTACGGCGGACGTTCGGCCGGACCCGGAACTCCGGCGTCCGGCCCAGGCGTTTCTCCGGCGCACACGCACATCTCCGGCACGGCGCGGCCGACGCGCCCGCGCCGGGGCGACAGAGACCGCAGGACGACAGACACAGCAAGTCCGTACGACCATTCCGACAAGGAAGGCACGGCCGCCGCACGTGAGGGACACACGAGAGAGCCGGCTGCTCCTGGTGCTGCTGGTCGCGATCGCGTTCGCGCTGATCACGGTGGACATCAGGGGTGGGAAGGACTCACCCGTCGACGGTGCCCGGCATGCCGCGGCAGCCGTCTTCGGCCCGATCGAGAACGGCGTCGCCTCCGCGGTCGACCCGGTCGGCAACGCCGTCGCCGCCGTTCGCGACTCCGGCGAGCGCCACGACCGGCTCACCGAGCTGGAGCAGGAGAACGCGGCGCTGAAGGCCGAGCTCGGCAGCGACGCGCGCGACCGCAGCCGGCTGCGCCAGTTCGAGAAGATGCTGGCCACCGCCGGCGCCGGCCAGTACAAGATCAAGGGCGCCCAGGTGGTCGGCATCGGCGCCGCCCAGGGCTTCTCCTGGACGGTCACGCTGGACGTCGGCGCCAACGACGGCATCAGGCGCGACATGACGGTGCTCAACGGCGACGGCCTCGTCGGCCGCGTCACCACGGTGGGCCCCGAGACGGCCACCGTCCTGCTGGCCAGCGACCCCGACTTCACCGTTGGCACCCGTATGGAGGGCAGCGACGAGCTGGGCTTCGCCTCCGGCCAGGGCGACCGGCCGCTGCGCGTCCAACTGCTCAACGGCAAGGCCAAGGTGGAGAAGGGCGACCGCCTGGTCACCTTCGGCTCCCAGGGGGACAGGCCCTTCGTGCCCGGCGTTCCGGTCGGCGTCGTCTCGCGCGTCGACCCGGCCGGCGGCGACCTGACCCGTACGGTCTACGTCACGCCCTTCGTCGGCTTCACCCAGCTGGACATCGTCGGCGTCGTCGTCCAGGGTCCCGGGAAGGACCCGCGGGACAGCGTGCTGCCGCCCAAGCCCAAGCCGAAGCCGGTGCCCACGGTCACCGTCACCGTCACCCCCGGCGCCAGGCCGGAGGGCGAGGACGGCGGGCAGGGCCAAGCGGGCCAGGACGGCCAGGCCGCCCAGGACGGCGCCCCGCAGCAGGACGGGCAGCAGCCGCAGCAGGAACAGGACGAAGAGTAGGAACTGGGGGATTTACCCATGAAACTGAACCGGATCCTGCTCTCCGGCACCCTGGTGGTGGTCGCTCTGGTGATCCAGATCAGCGTCCTCGCCCGGCTGCAGCTGCCCGGGGCTGTCCCCGACCTGCTGCTGCTCACCGTCCTCGGCCTGGCCCTGGTCTACGGGCACACCGGCGGCGCCCTGATCGGCTTCACGGCCGGTCTCCTCGCCGACCTGGCCCCGCCCGCCGACCACGCGGCCGGGCGGTACGCGCTGGTGCTCTGCGTCGTCGGCTACCTGGTCGGCCTCGCCCGGCCCGACAACGGGCGGCTGCGCACCGCGGTCGGACCGATGGCCGTGGTGGTCGCCGCAGCCGTCGGCTCCACCCTGCTCTACGCGGGCGTCGGCGCCCTGGTCGGCGACACCGCCGCCCGCGACGTCGGCCTCGGCTCGCTGGCGTTCACCGCCGCCCTCTACGACCTGCTGCTCACCCCGTTCGTGGTGCCCGGCGTGATGGCGCTGGCCCGCCGCGCGGAGAACGACCCGCTCGTCGACTCGTCCTCCGCGGCGGGCGGCGGCGCCTCCACCGGCTCGGGCTGGCTGGTCTCCGGCACCCCCGGCCTCAGCCGCTCCCGCGGCGGCCGGGTCCGCGGCGGCGCCCGCCTGAAGGGCGTGAAGCGTCTGTGAGCAGCTCCCACCCGTCGTCCGACCGCCACCCCTCACCGAATGGGCTGCGCCCATGAGCAACGCCCTCCCGTCGCCCGACCGCCACCCCTCACCGAATGGGCTGCGCCCATGAGCAACATCCCTGAGACCGGGCGCAGTCCCCGGGTACAGATCCGCCTGGTGGTTCTCCAGATCCTGGTGCTCTCCCTGCTCGCCACCCTCGGCGGCCGCCTCTGGTACCTCCAGGTGCGCAACGGCGCCGAGTACGCGGCCGAGGCCAGCGGCAACCACGTGCAGAAGGTCGTCCAGCCCGCCACCCGCGGCGAGATCCTCGACGCGCGTGGCGTGGCCATCGCGGACAACGAGAACCGCCTGGTCGTCTCCGCCTCCCGCACCGACCTGCTGAAGATGGACGACGACGGCAAGGGCGTCCTCACCAAGCTCGCCAGCGTCCTCGGCATGAAGCCGAAGGAGGTGCTCGAGAAGGTCCGCCTCTGCGACTCCAAGACGCCGCAGCCCTGCTGGAACGGTTCGCCCTACCAGCCGATCCCGATCACCGACGAGGCGACGCCCCGTCAGGCCCTGCAGATCCGCGAGCGGTCCGAGGACTTCCCCGGCATCACCGCCGAGCCCGCCTCGGTCCGCCGCTACCCGGGCCCCGGCGGATCCAACACCGCCCAGGTCCTCGGCTACCTGTCGCCCGTCACCGACGAGGAGATCCAGAAGGCCCAGGACACCGACTCGCCGTACCTGCGCTCCGACCAGGTCGGCCGCTCCGGCCTGGAGCGCCAGTACGACAAGGTGCTGCGCGGCAAGGCCGGCGTGACCAAGTACGAGGTGGACAACCTGGGCCGCGTCATGGGCGACCCCGAGGTCGACCGCGGCGTCCCCGGCTCCCACCTGGTCACCAGCATCGACGCCCGGGTCCAGCGGGTCGCCGAGTACGAGCTGGACCAGGCGATGAAGGCCGCCCGCCAGGAGTGGGACCGCAACACCAACGAGCAGTACAAGGCGGACGCCGGCGCGGTCGTCGTGATGGAGGCGAAGACCGGACGGGTCGTCGCCATGGCGTCCAACCCGAACTACGACCCCAACGCCTGGGTGGGCGGCATCTCCGCCAAGGACTACGCCAAGATGACCGGCAAGAAGTCCAACTACCCGCTGCTCAACCGGGCCATCCAGGGCCAGGCGGCCCCCGGCTCCATCTTCAAGGTGGTCACCACGGCGGGCGCGGTCGAGGCCGGCTACCCGTTCGACGGCAGCTACCAGTGCTCCAGCGACTACTCCATCGGCGGCCAGGTCTTCAAGAACTTCGAGTCCGCCAACCACGGCATGATCAACCTGGGCCGGGCGCTCGAGGTCTCCTGCGACACCGTCTACTACCGCCTCGCGCACGAGGAGTGGAAGAAGGACGGCGGCACCAAGCCGAAGAAGAAGACCAACGACTACTTCTACAAGGCCGCCCACCAGTTCGGCCTCGGCAAGGAGACCGGTATCGACCTGCCCAACGAGGTCTCGGGCCGCATCCCGGACCGCGAGTGGAAGCAGGACTACTGGGAGGCCAACAAGGACTACTGGTGCAAGCACGGCAAGAAGGACGGCGACTACGTCGAGCGCATCGAGTGGGAGAACTGCCACGGCGGCAACGAACTGCGCGCCGGTGACTCGGTGAACTACTCCATCGGCCAGGGCGACACCCTGGTCACGCCGATCCAGATGGCCGCCATCTACGGCGCCATCTCCAACGGCGGCACCATGTACGCGCCCACCGTCGGCAAGGCCGTGATCAGCCCGGACGGCAAGACGGTCGAGGAGATCGAGCCGAAGCGCAACGGCAGGCTCCCGGTCGGCAAGGCCACCCTCAAGGAGATGGACGAGGCCCTCGAGGGCGTCGCCACCCGCGGCACCGCGGCCTGGAGGTTCGGCGGCTGGCCGCAGGACAAGATCCCGATGCACGCCAAGACCGGTACCGCGGAGGTCTACGGCAAGCAGACCACCTCGTGGTTCGCCACGTACACCAAGGACTACGCGATCGTCATGACGATCTCCCAGGGTGGTACGGGCTCCGGCGCCTCCGGCCCGGCCGTGCGCAAGATCTACGACGCGCTGTACGGCGTCCAGGCGGACGGCTCCATCGACAGGAAGCGGGCGCTGCTGCCCGAGCCGCAGAAGAAGCTGCCCAAGGTGCGCCCCGACGGCACGGTGGACAGCCCCAAGATCGGCGAGGACCCGGTGAAGGCGCTGCAGAAGGCCGCCGAGGCCGCGGCCGAGAAGGGACAGGTGGCCGGCGCGACCGGCGGCGGCCCGGCCCAGCCACCGCCGGACGAGACCGCCGGCGACCCCGCGGGCGGCGCACCGCCCGAGCAGCCGGGGGGCCGGGTGGAACAGACCGCGACCGGGAACAGGGCCACCCGCCGCCGTTCCCGTCACCGCGCCGGGCGCACAACGGGAGGCAGGCGCTCATGACCGTCGGAGTGAACAGCTTCTCCGTCTCCGGGTACGGGCCCGAGCGGTCCGCCCTGGCCCGCCTGCTCGCCCGCGACTCGACGGCCCGGCGCCTGGACTGGCCGATACTGCTGTCGGCCCTGGCGCTCTCGCTCATCGGCACCGTGCTGGTCTACTCGGCCACCCGCAACCGGACCGAACTCAACCAGGGAGACCCGTACTACTTCCTGGTCCGGCACCTGCTGAACACCGGCATCGGCATCGCCCTGATGATCGGCACGGTCTGGCTCGGCCACCGCACCCTGCGCGGCGCGGTGCCGATCCTCTACGGGCTGTCGGTGGTCCTGATCCTGCTGGTCCTCACGCCGCTGGGCGCCACCATCAACGGCGCCCACGCTTGGATCCAGATCGGCGGCGGCTTCTCGCTCCAGCCGTCGGAGTTCGTCAAGATCACCATCATTCTCGGGATGGCGATGCTGCTCGCGGCCCGCGTCGACGCGGGCGACCGTGAGCACCCCGACCACCGCACGGTCCTGCAGGCGCTCGGGCTGGCCGCGCTGCCCATGCTGATCGTGATGCTGATGCCCGACCTCGGCTCGGTCATGGTGATGGTGGTCATCGTGCTGGGCGTGCTGCTGGCCTCGGGCGCCTCCAACCGGTGGGTGCTCGGGCTGATCGGCGCCGGAGCGGTCGGGGCGATCGCGGTCTGGCAGCTCGGGGTCCTCGACGAGTACCAGATCAACCGCTTCGCCGCCTTCGCCAACCCCGAACTCGACCCGGCGGGCGTCGGCTACAACACCAACCAGGCCCGTATCGCCATCGGCTCCGGCGGGCTCACCGGCTCGGGTCTCTTCCAGGGTTCGCAGACCACCGGCCAGTTCGTGCCCGAGCAGCAGACCGACTTCATCTTCACCGTCGCCGGCGAGGAACTCGGCTTCGTCGGAGCCGGACTGATACTGGTGCTGCTCGGCGTGGTGCTGTGGCGGGCCTGCCGCATCGCGCGCGAGACCACCGAGCTCTACGGCACGATCGTCGCCGCGGGGATCATCGCCTGGTTCGCCTTCCAGTCGTTCGAGAACGTCGGCATGACGCTGGGGATCATGCCGGTGGCGGGTCTGCCCCTGCCGTTCGTGTCGTACGGAGGCTCCTCCATGTTCGCCGTCTGGATCGCGGTCGGCCTGCTCCAGTCCATCCGTCTGCAACGGCCCCTCTCGGCCTGAGGCGTCCGGACGTGAAGGAGGCGGCCCCCCACCCGCGCGGGTGGGGGGCCGCCTCCTTCGTGTAAGCGCCCCGGTCAGCCGTTGGTCTTCTTCAGCGTGACGGCGACGGTGTCGGCGGCCGTGGCCGTGACCCCGTAATCGGTGTCGTAGGCATAGGCCTGGGCCGACACCTCGACGTCACCCTGCTGGAACGGGGTCGTGCCGGTGGGCTGCGCCTGTGCCTTCCAGACGGCCGGCGTCCCCGGCGTGCAGGACACCTGGGTGCCGAAGGAGCCCCGGACGAGGACGTGCTTCGCCACCTGGGTGACCTGACCGGCGATGTCGGCCTGGACCGGCTTGGTGCAGGTCACGGTGCCCTGCACGGTGGCCTCGCCGTTCAGGGTGCTGGCCGTGCCCTTCAGGGCGATGTCCAGTCCCAGGTCGAGCTCGGCGGGCGGAGCCGGGTTGTCGATGTGGACCTCGCCGCGCAGCGCCGCCGAGTCGCCCTCGCAGTGCTGCTCGTAGGTGGCGTCGAGGGACCGCACGTAACCGTTGGGGCCGAACTCCACCTCGGCGATGGTGAAGGAGCCCGTCAGCATGTTGCAGCCGCGGCCGTTTCCGCTGAGGTCGAGGCCCGGCTCGGCGTGACCGTTGAACGGGTAGCGGGTGGCTCCGGTGTACTCCCCGGCGGTCAGCGCCTGCCCCGAGGGCGCCGCCAGGTCCAGGGACCACCAGTCGCCGTTGGCCCCGTCGACGGAGATCGCGATGTGCTGGTGGTCGCTGTCGGACGAGACGTTGAGCCGGTCCTGCGCCTCCGTGGAGTAGCTGTAGGACTGCCCGCCGCTGATGTAGTCGCCGGCGTCGCCGCTGAAGCTGAGCGAGCCCGAGCCGACGGTCTGCGCGGACGCTGCCGGAGCGACGGCCACGGTGGCTCCCGCGGCCATCGCCAGCGCGAGCCCGAAACCGGCGGCGGCGCGCGCGAGAGTGCTGCCGGACGAAAGGAACGGCATGGGTGGGATCCCCCCTGTGGATCGGACGGTGATCGACGGCTCCCCCGCCGGCGACCGGACGCCATCTCCGCGCCGGACGCACATCGAACGATTGTTCGAAGCGGAGGGCCGAGAGGCACATTACGGGGTGCCTGTACCCGCTGCCAGTCAATTCATCGCGACAGAAAGGGAGTTGGCTCTGTCCCGGCTCGGCCGGCGGAATGACCTGGGGGAACCCGGCCCTGCGGCCGGACGAATCACCGGCGTCCGGCGCGCGACCCGGTTAGCCTCGGCGGTATGGCGGACACCACACGTGAGATCGAGCGGAAATTCGAGTCCCGGGACAGCGGACTCCCCGACCTGACCAACGTGGGCGGCATCGCCTCCGTCGTGGACCAGGGCGTGATGGAGCTGGACGCCGTGTACTACGACACCCCCGACCTCCGCCTCGCCGCGTCCTCGGTCACGCTGCGCCGGCGCACCGGCGGCTCCACGCCCGGCTGGCACCTCAAGCTCCCCGTGGGCCCCGACACCCGCGACGAGATCGGCGCCCCGCTCACCGACGAGCCGCCCGCCGAGCTGCTCCGGCTGATCCGCTCCCGCACCCTCGGCGCCGCGGTGGTCCCCGTCATGCGCCTCCGCTCCGTGCGGGACGTGCGCGAACTGCGGGACGCCGACGGCGGGCTGCTCGCCGAGGCGAGCGCCGACGCCGTCCACGCCGAGCGCCTGGCCGGCGGCCACGGCGAGGCGCAGTGGACGGAGATCGAGGTCGAGCTCGCCGAGGGCGCCGACCCCGGCCTGCTCGACCTGGTCGAGAAGCGCTTCCGCCGCGCCGGGGTCCGGCGCTCCGACGCCCCGTCCAAGCTGGCCCGCGCCCTCGCCGAGACGGCACCCGAAGCCGCCGCGCCGCGCCGCGGGAAGCGCAGGCCCGTCACCGCCGGCGACCACGTCCTCGCCTACCTCCGCGACCAGCGGGACAGGCTCGTCGCCCTGGACCCCGCCGTCCGCCGCGACCTGCCCGAGGCCGTGCACGACATGCGCGTCGCCACCCGCCGGCTGCGCTCCGCCCTGCGCGCCTACCGCCCGCTGCTGGACCGCGAGGCCCTCGCCCCGCTCGCCGCCGAACTGCAGTGGCTCACCCGTGAACTCGGCGTCGCGCGCGACCAGGAGGTCCTCGACGAGCGGCTCACCGCCGCCGTGGAGGCGCTGCCCGGCCCGCTGACCACCGGCCCGGTCCGCGAACGGCTGCGCCTGTGGACCGACGCGCGTGACGGGCGGGCCCGCCCGCGGGTCGCCGCCGCCCTGGACAGCCGGCGCTACCTGGAGCTCCTGCGGTCCCTCGACGCCGCCCTCGCGGACCCGCCGCTGCGCAAGGCCGCCCGCAGGAAGCCGGAGAAGCCCCTGACGAAGGCGCTGGACAAGGAGTTCCGCCGCCTCACCCGCCTGGTCGAGCGGGCGATCGCCCTCGAGCCCGGCCCCGAGCGCGACACCGCGCTCCACGAGGCCCGCAAGAAGGCCAAGCGCACCCGGTACGCCGCCGAGGCCGCCCGCCCCGCCCTCGGCAAGAAGGCCGGCGCCCTCGCCGAGGACGCCAAGTCCCTCCAGCGTCCGCTGGGCGAGCACCAGGACACCGTGATGGCCCGCGGGGCCCTGCTGGAGATCGCCCAGGACGCCGCCAAGGCCGGCGAGTCCGCCTTCACCTGGGGCGTCCTCCACGGACGGGAGGAGAAGGCGGCCGCCCTGACGGAGGCGGCGCTGCCCGAGCGGTGGGCGCGGGTCCGCGGGCGCCGCAAGGGGTGAACGGAGGGGTGAGTCACTGCGGGTACGCTTGAGAGTCACCCTCCCCCCTCCGAAGCCGTCGGAGGCAAGCCGGCGGCACGCCGGAACAGGGAGGATCCCCAGTCCGCTCATGAAGGTTCAAGGATGTCCGAATCGGTCTTCCCGCAGCTCGAAGCTCTGCTCCCGCATGTGCAGAAGCCGATCCAGTACGTGGGCGGCGAGCTCAACTCCACCGTCAAGCCCTGGGACTCGTGCGACGTCCGCTGGGCGCTCATGTACCCGGACGCGTACGAGGTCGGCCTGCCCAACCAGGGCGTGCAGATCCTCTACGAGGTGCTGAACGAGCGTGACGGCGTCCTGGCCGAGCGCACCTACAGCGTCTGGCCGGACATGGAGGCGCTGATGCGGGAGCACGGCGTCCCGCAGTTCACCGTGGACAGCCACCGCCCCCTCGGCGCGTTCGACGTCTTCGGCCTGTCCTTCTCCACCGAGCTCGGCTACACCAACATGCTGACCGCGCTCGACCTGGCGGGCATCCCGCTGGAGGCGAAGGACCGCGGTCTCGACGACCCGATCGTCCTGGCCGGCGGGCACGCCGCGTTCAACCCCGAGCCGATCGCCGCCTTCGTCGACGCCGCGATCATCGGCGACGGCGAGCAGGCCGTGCTCGACATGACGGAGATCATCCGCACCTGGAAGGCCGAGGGCCGCCCCGGTGGGCGCGACGAGGTGCTGCTGCGCCTGGCGAAGACCGGCGCCGTCTACATCCCGCGCTTCTACGACGTCGAGTACCTGCCCGACGGCCGCATCGCCCGCGTGGTGCCCAACCGCTCCGGCGTGCCGTGGCGGGTCTCCAAGCACACCGTGATGGACCTCGACGAGTGGCCCTACCCCAAGCAGCCGCTGGTTCCGCTCGCCGAGACGGTGCACGAGCGGATGTCCGTGGAGATCTTCCGCGGCTGCACCCGCGGCTGCCGCTTCTGCCAGGCCGGCATGATCACCCGCCCGGTGCGCGAGCGGTCCATCACCGGCATCGGCGAGATGGTCGAGAAGGGCCTCAAGGCGACCGGCTTCGAGGAGGTCGGCCTCCTCTCGCTCTCCTCCGCGGACCACTCCGAGATCGGCGACATCGCCAAGGGCCTCGCGGACCGCTACGAAGAGGACAAGATCGGCCTCTCGCTGCCCTCCACCCGCGTCGACGCCTTCAACATCGACCTGGCCAACGAGCTGACCCGCAACGGACGCCGCTCCGGCCTCACCTTCGCCCCCGAGGGCGGCAGCGAGCGCATCCGCAAGGTCATCAACAAGATGGTCTCCGAGGACGACCTGATCCGCACCGTCTCCACCGCGTACGGCAACGGCTGGCGCCAGGTGAAGCTGTACTTCATGTGCGGCCTGCCCACCGAGACCGACGAGGACGTCCTGCAGATCGCCGACATGGCGACCCGCGTGATCGCCAAGGGCCGCGAGGTCTCCGGCTCCAACGACATCCGCTGCACCGTCTCCATCGGAGGCTTCGTGCCCAAGCCGCACACGCCGTTCCAGTGGGCCCCGCAGCTCTCCGCCGAGGAGACCGACGCCCGCCTGGAGAAGCTGCGCGACAAGATCCGCGGCGACAAGAAGTACGGCCGCTCCATCGGCTTCCGCTACCACGACGGCAAGCCCGGCATCGTCGAGGGCCTGCTCTCCCGCGGTGACCGCCGCATCGGCGACGTCATCCGCGCGGTCTACGAGGACGGCGGCCGCTTCGACGGCTGGCGCGAGCACTTCTCCTACGACCGCTGGATGAACTGCGCCGAGAAGGCGCTGGCCCCGCACGGCGTGGACGTCGACTGGTACACCACCCGCGAGCGCACCTACGAGGAGGTCCTGCCCTGGGACCACCTGGACTCCGGTCTCGACAAGGACTGGCTCTGGGAGGACTGGCAGGACGCCCTCGACGAGACCGAGGTCGACGACTGCCGCTGGACGCCCTGCTTCGACTGCGGCGTCTGCCCCGCGATGGACACGTCGATCCAGATCGGCCCCACCGGCAAGAAGCTGCTCCCCCTCTCGGTGAAGCAGCCCGCCGGCGCGCCGGGCGGCCACAGCCACTGACGCCCGCGCCCCCGCACCACGACGCCGCCGCCGGCTCCCGCACGGGAGCCGGCGGCGGCGTCCTGCGTACCGGTTCTGTCACGGAGCGCACCCGAAGGCCCTGTCCGGGCGTCCCACAGGACGTGGACCTGGAGAAGAGGACGGAACCCGTCGCGCATCGCCGCGACGAGGGATGCCTGGTGGCGGCCGTGCGGCTGCCGGTGCGGCTGGTGGCGCTCGTCGTGGTGCTGCCGCTGCGGATGCTGTGGGACCTGCTGGTCGTCGCCGGGCGCCTCGCCCGGACGGCCGTCCTGGCCCCGCTGTGGCGAGGCCTCGTGCGCGCCGTGACCTGGCTGGGCCGGGTGCTGCTGGTGACGCCGGCCCGGTGGCTGTACCGCTGGGTCCTCGCGCCGGCCGGGCGGGGCGTCGCGTGGGCGCTGCGCGGTGCCTGGTGGGTGCTGGCGGGGACCGGGCGCGCTGTCGCCGCGGTCGTGGTGTGGCTGGTGCGGTGGCTGCTGCTCGCCCCGGCCGTCCTGCTGTACCGGTGGGTGCTCACCCCGGCGGGGCACGCCCTGCGGTGGCTCGGGCACCGGCTCCTGGACGGCGCCCGGTGGCTGTACCGGCGTGTCCTCGCCCCCCTCGGACACGCCGGGCGGTGGCTGGCCCGCGGAGCGTGGGCGGTGCTGCGCGCGGTCGGCGTGGCGCTGGGTGCGGTGGTGGCGTGGCTGGCCCGCGGGGTGTGGTCCGTGCTGCGGGCGCTCGGCGCGGCGGTGGCGTGGCTGGTGCGGTGGCTCGTGGTCGCCCCGGCCCTCGCTCTGTACCGGTGGGTGCTGGAGCCGCTGGGGCGCGGCATCGCCTGGACCGTCCGGGGGGCCGCTGCCGCGGCGGGGTGGCTGCTGCGGTGGCTGGTGGTGGTGCCGCTCACCGCCGTCGGGCGGGTCCTCGCGGTCGTCGCCCGCGAGGTGGGGGAGGCGCTCGGACACGCCTGGCGGATCACCGGACGGATTTCCCTGGCGGTCGGCCGTCTCCTCGGCACGCTGCTGCGGTGGATCTTCGTCGAGCCGGTCCGCCTGGTCTTCCGGGCGGTGCTCGCGCCGGCCGGACGGTTCGTCCGGGACTCCGTGCTGCGCCCGGCCGGCCAGGTGCTGCGGGAGGCGGGCCGCGCCGTCGGGACGGCCTTCGCCACCGCCCGGGTGACGGTCCGTGAGGTGCGCCGTGAGCTGCGCTCCGCCCTCTTCGGGACCCCCCGCGGCACCCCGCCGGGAACGGGTGCGGCGGACCGGCGGGAACTCGGCGCCCCGGAAGCGCGTACTCTTGGTAGCAGTACGACCGCACTCACGAAGGATTAGAGCACTGGGCAAGCGACAGCCCGAAGGCCCGCCGCCGGCACCCGCGGTGCAGCGCATCCGACTGCGTTACACCAAGCGCGGCCGCCTCCGGTTCACCAGCCATCGCGACTTCCAGCGCGCCTTCGAGCGCGCGCTGCGCCGCGCCGACGTACCCATGGCGTACTCGGCGGGGTTCACGCCGCATCCGAAGGTGTCGTACGCCAATGCCGCACCCACCGGCACGGGCAGTGAGGCGGAGTACCTGGAGATCGCGCTCACCGAGCCGCGTGATCCGCAGAAGCTGCGTGAGCTGCTCGACGAGTCGCTGCCCGACGGGCTCGACGTGATCGACGCGGTGCAGGCCCGCACCTCCGGCCTCGCCGACCGGCTCACGGCCTCCGTGTGGGAGCTGCGCCTGGAAGGCGTGGCCCCCGAGGACGCCACCCGTGCGGTCGAGGCCTTCGAGAAGGCCGAGACCGTCGAAGTTCAGCGCATGACCAAGAACGGTGTCCGTACCTTCGACGCCCGCAGCGCCGTCGTCAGCCTGGAAGCCCGGGCCGCCGGTGGCGACGATGGGCCCGGTGACCACCCCTGTGCGATACTGCGCCTGGTTGTTCGGCACGTGACGCCTGCCGTGCGACCCGACGACGTCCTGTCCGGCCTCCGTGTGGTGGCTGACCTGGCGCCGCCGGTCCCCGCAGCGGTGACCAGGCTGGCGCAGGGGCTCTTCGACGAAGAGACCGGCACGGTGACCGACCCGCTCGCGCCCGACCGCGAGGCAGATCCCTCTGCCGCCGCGCAGGCGCCGGCGCCGGAAGGTCCCGCGTAGGGACGAACGCCGTAGCGCCGCCCGCGGACTCGGGAGCCACCTGGGTCGGGCAGCGCGCACGACACCACAAGACTTTCGCCAGGCCGTCCGCAAATCGGCGTACGGAACCGGCGAGACAGGACTAGTAGTGCTCCCGTGCGGCGCCCGCGCCCCGGACGGCGGCGACGCGCACAGCGCGAGCCGCGGACGTCACCGGTACCCGCCGGACCAGGCGCGGCGCCCGGGAGCCTGACGGGAGATACGCCCGCATGCTCGGACCGACCGAACCCACCAACGAGGGTTCCGAACAGAACAACAGCCCCAGCGACACCCTGCCGCCGCGTCGTCGGCGCAGGGCCGCGTCCCGGCCGGCGGGTCCGCCGACCGGGGCCACGGAGGACACCGGCGCCACCGAGGCCGCCGCCGCGGAGCAGTCCGTACCGGCCCCGGCCGCCGAGGCGGGCACGCCCGCCACCGAAGAAGCCGCCCCGGCCCCGCGCCGCCGTCGTGCGGTCCGCCGCGCCTCCGCGCCCGCCGGTACGCCCGACGCGGAGACCGGTGCCGGCGCCACCACCGAGAAGTCCGCCTCCGAGGCACCCGCGGAGACGCCGGCCGCCGAGGTCGCCGAGGTCGCCGAGGTCGGGACCCCGGCCGCCGAGGGCCCTGCCGCCGACGAGGCAGCCGCCGCGCCGCGCCGCACCCGGCGCCGCGCCGTGCGTCCCTCCACCGCGCCGTCCGCCGCCGAGCAGGCCGCCGCCGTCGCCAAGGACGAGGACGCCGCCGTCGAGGAGACGCCGGCCGAGGCCGAGGCCCCCGCCGCGGCCGAGGTCCCCGCGGCCGAGGAGGCTCCGGCTCCGCGCCGCCGTCGTGCCGTGCGCCGTGCCTCCGCGCCGGCCGGTGCCCCGGAGGCCGCCGAGGTCGTCGCGCCCGTCGAGACCCCGGTTGCCGAGACCCCCGCGGCCGAGGACACGGAGGCCGCCGCCGAGGCTGAGGCCCCCGCCGCCGAGGAGGCTCCGGCCGCCGAGGAGGCTCCGGCTCCGCGCCGCCGTCGTGCCGTGCGCCGTGCCTCCGCGCCGGCCGGTGCCCCGGAGGCCGCCGAGGTCGTCGCGCCCGCCGAGGCCCCCGTCGCCGAGACCCCCGCGGTCGAGGAGTCGGAGGAGGCCCCCGCCGTGGAGGAGACCTCCGCCGCGCCGCGCCGTAGCCGCCGCCGTGCCACCCGCCCGGCCGCCGCCCCGTCCGCGGAGGAGCTCGCCCGCGCCGAGGAGCGCCGCGCCGAGGAGAGCGCCGCCGAGACCAAGGCCGCAGAGCAGAAGGCCGCGGAGCAGAAGGCCGCGGAGCGGAAGCCGGCGAAGGCCGAGCCCGCGGCGGAGCAGGTCGCCGAGGACGAGGCCGAGGGCCGCCGTCCCCGCCGCCGTGCGGTGCGCCGCCCCGCCGGCGGTTTCACCGCGCCGCGCGGTTCCGACAGCGAGGCCCCGCGCCGCCAGGGCCGTCCGGCCGCCGCTCCCGTCTTCCAGGCCCCGGTCTTCACCGAGCCGATGTTCCAGACGCCGGAGCGCGCCGCCTACGAGGCCGCGCAGGAGGCCGCCAAGGTCACCGAGCCGGCCGAGCCCGCCGCGGTGGAGGAGTCCGCCGAGGAGACCGAGCAGACCGAGCAGACCGGCTCCCGCCGCCGCAGCCGCCGTCGCCGCGGCGGCGAGGACAGCGCTCCCGCCGCCGAGCAGACGCGCGCCGAGGCGCCCGCCGCCCAGGCCGCCGCACCCGCCGCGCCCGCCGAGGACACCGCCGACGAGGCGGACCAGGACGAGCAGGCCGACCGGGGCGACCAGGGCGAGGGCGACTACGAGGAGACCGGCTCCCGCCGCCGTCGCCGCCGGGGCGGCCGCCGCCGCCGTCGTGGCGAGTCCGGCGACGCGGACGGTGGCGAGCGCGACACCGACTCCACCGAGGAGGAGACGGAGGAGGCCGCCGCCGAGCAGGCCGAGCAGGACGCCGAGTCCGCCCAGGACGGGGAGGGCGCGGAGCAGATCGCGGAGGACGCCTCGGACGCCTCCGAGGACGTCGACGAGGACGAGCACGAGGGCGACACCGAGCGCGAGCAGTCCGGCGGCTCCAGCAGCTCCCGCCGCCGTCGTCGCCGCCGTCGTCGCGCCGGCGACTCCTCCACCGAGGCCGAGTCGTCGCAGGACGACCCCGAGCGCACCGTCGTGAAGGTCCGCGAGCCCCGCAAGAAGGAGGAGCGCTCCGGCCCCGGTGACGCTGCCGCCGACGAGGTGCAGTCCATCAAGGGCTCCACCCGCCTGGAGGCGAAGAAGCAGCGCCGCCGCGAGGGCCGCGAGCAGGGCCGCCGCCGCGTGCCGATCATCACCGAGGCCGAGTTCCTGGCCCGCCGTGAGGCCGTCGAGCGCGTGATGGTGGTCCGCCAGCACGGCGACCGCACCCAGATCGGCGTGCTCGAGGACAACATCCTCGTCGAGCACTACGTCAACAAGGAGCAGTCGACCTCCTACGTCGGCAACGTCTACCTCGGCAAGGTGCAGAACGTCCTGCCGTCGATGGAGGCCGCCTTCATCGACATCGGCAAGGGCCGCAACGCGGTGCTCTACGCCGGCGAGGTCAACTTCGAGGCGCTCGGCATGGCCCACGGGCCGCGCCGCATCGAGACCGCGCTGAAGTCCGGCCAGTCCGTGCTCGTGCAGGTCACCAAGGACCCGATCGGTCACAAGGGCGCCCGCCTGACCAGCCAGGTCTCGCTGCCCGGCCGCTACCTGGTCTACGTCCCCGAGGGGTCGATGACCGGCATCAGCCGCAAGCTGCCCGACACCGAGCGCGCCCGGCTGAAGACCATCCTCAAGAAGATCGTCCCCGAGGACGCCGGCGTCATCGTGCGCACGGCCGCCGAGGGCGCCAGCGAGGACGAGCTGCGCCGCGACGTCGAGCGTCTGCAGGCGCAGTGGGAGGAGATCCAGCAGAAGGCGAAGAAGGGCAACGCCCCGACGCTGCTCTACGGCGAGCCGGACATGACCGTCCGGGTGGTCCGCGACATCTTCAACGAGGACTTCTCCAAGGTCGTCGTCAGCGGCGACGAGGCGTGGCAGACCATCCACGGCTACGTGGCCGGCGTCGCGCCGGACCTGGCGGAGCGCCTGCAGCGGTGGACCTCCGAGGTCGACGTGTTCGCCACCTACCGGATCGACGAGCAGCTCGCCAAGGCGCTGGACCGCAAGGTCTGGCTGCCCAGCGGCGGCTCGCTGGTGATCGACCGGACCGAGGCGATGATCGTCGTCGACGTCAACACCGGAAAGTTCACCGGGCAGGGCGGCAACCTCGAGGAGACCGTCACCAGGAACAACCTGGAGGCGGCCGAGGAGATCGTCCGCCAGCTGCGGCTGCGCGACCTCGGCGGCATCATCGTCATCGACTTCATCGACATGGTGCTCGAGTCCAACCGCGACCTGGTGCTGCGGCGCCTGCTCGAGTGCCTGGGCCGGGACCGGACCAAGCACCAGGTGGCCGAGGTCACCTCGCTGGGCCTGGTGCAGATGACCCGCAAGCGGGTCGGCCAGGGTCTGCTGGAGTCCTTCTCCGAGACCTGCGTCCACTGCAACGGCCGCGGCCTGGTCGTCCAACTGGACCAGCCGACCGCCGTCGGTGGCGGCGGGGGCAAGAAGAAGAAGCGCGGCGGTTCGCGTGACGGGCAGCAGGAGCAGCCCCACGAGCACGAGCCGTCCGCCCTGGTCGCCGAGGCTCCCGGCGCCGAGGAGGAGGCCGAGCTCGAGCGCGAGGCGTCCACCGTCACCGAGTCCGCGCAGGAGCTCGTGGAGGTGCCGTCCGCGCCCGCGGCGGAGCCGCTGAAGGACACGTTCGCCCCCGACGAGGAGCTGTACAGCTCCGTCGCCGAGGCGGAGGCCGCGGCCGGACGGCGTGGCCGCCGCCGCACGAGCCGCCGGGCGACGTCGCCGGCCGGCGCTCCGCGCGCCGAGGAGACCGAGGCCGCGGAGGCCCGGGAGCCGCGCGAGACCAAGGCGCAGGCGCGCAGCCGCCGCCGGGCCGAGCAGGCCGCGCAGGACGCCCGTGCCGAGGCCGCCGAGCAGGCGGAGCCGACCGCGCAGGACGTGACGGCCGCCGAGGAGGCCGCACGCCCGGTGGTCACCGAGCCCGCCGCCGAGGCGCAGGCCGAGCCGGCCGCCGTGCAGGACCCGGTGGTTCCGTCCGCCGGGGCCGCGGAGGCCGCCGAGGCCGCCGGGCCGGAGGCCGAGGAGGCGCCCCGGCGCGGTCGCCGCCGCGCCACCCGTCGGGTGTCCGCGCCCGCCGGAGCTCCGGCCGCCGCCGAGGAGGCCGCGGTGACGGTGGTCGAGCAGGCCCCCGCTGCCGAGCCGCAGGCCGAGCCGGCGGCGGAGCCCGCCGAGGCCGCCGAGCCGGTGGCCGAGGCCGCGCCCCCGGCGCGTCCGCGTCGCCGTGCGGTCCGCAAGGCGACGGCGCCGACGGCGTCGGAGGAGGCCGCCGTGGTGGTTCTCCCGGCCGCGGGCCAGGACGCCGCCGAGGTCGCGGAGGCCGCCGAGGCCACGGAGACCGAGGCCGCGGAGGCCGAGGCGGAGACCGGGCAGGAGGAGGCCAAGCCGGCCCGGAAGACCGCCAGGAAGACCGCGGTGAAGAAGACGGCCGCCAAGAAGGCGCCGGCCAAGAAGGCCACCGCCAAGAAGGCGACCGCCGCGAAGACGACGGCTGCCAAGTCGACGGCCAAGAAGGCCACGACCAAGAAGGCCGCCGCCAAGAAGACGGCGAAGAAGACCGCTGCCGCCGAGCAGCAGTCGCCGTCCTCGGTCACCGCCTCCACGGAGGACTGACCACGGCGGCACACCCGCCGCACGAGGAAGCCCGCCGGTTCCGCTCCCCTTCCGGGAGCGGAACCGGCGGGCTTTCCGGTCCCTGCCGGGCGGGCCCCGCGGTGTCCGGCGGCGCGGGCCCCGTGGCCTCCTGCCGCTCGGGAGCGTGGACTCAGCGTTCCAGCAGGTCGAACAGCCGCTCCCACCGGTCGGTGACCGATTCGGGGGAGAAGCGCCGCACGTTCTCCCGTGCCCGCTCGCCCATCCGGTCGCGCAGCGCCGCGTCCGACAGGAGACGGTCCAGGTGACGGGCCAGCTCCAGGACGTTGCCCGGGCGCGCCAGCAGGCCGTCCTCCTCGTGCCGCACGATCTCGCGGACCCCCGGCGCGCAGTCGAAGGCCACGCAGGGCACCGCGCAGGACATCGCCTCCAGCGGGGCCAGCGGGAAGCCCTCCCCGCGGGAGGACAGGACGAACACGGACGAGCGCCGCAGCGCCCCGGCGACGTCCTCGGTCCGCCCGGCCCACTCCACCGAGCCGTCCAGGCCCAGCTCGGAGCACTGCCGCTTCAGGGCCTCCTCGTCGGGACCGGCCCCGTGGATCCGCAGCCGCCACCCGGGATGCCGGGGGACGACCTCGGCCCAGGTGTCGAGCAGCATGTCGACGCCCTTCTCGTAGCCCAGCCGCCCGATGGAGACGACCGTCGCGTCCGTGCGGGGCGAGGGCGCGGGGGAGCGCAGCGGCGTGGGGTTCGGCATGAAGCCGACGTGGTTGAACCCCTGGCCGATCCACCGGTCGGCGTCCTCGCGGGTGAGCAGCAGCAGCCGGTCGACGTCGCGGTAGTGCTCCTTGATCCGGGCGAAGCGCGAGGAGCCCCGGGAGGTGTCGAACGACTCGTGGCTCATGCCGATGACCGTGTGACCGGAGGTGTCCGCGAGGGCGACCCACTCCATGGCCCACACCTGGGTGACGATCACCGTGGCGCCCGGCCGCCGGGCGCGCAGGACGGCGGACAGCCGCCCGGCGGCCTCCCGCATCTCCCGCTCCCGGAGTGCCTCGTGGCGCACCGCGGCCAGGTCCAGCCGTCGCAGGCCGCGGGTGCGCCGCGGCGCGGACGGGCGTTCGCGGTGCAGCGTGAGGGTGTCGAAGGGCGGGTCCTCGCCCAGGTCGAAGGGCGCGCCGGGCGGGGCGACGCCGACCACGGTCACCCGGTGGCCGCGCTCGGCGAACAGCCGCGCCATGGAGGTCTGCCAGCGGCCCACACCGCCGAGTTCGTTGACCTCGTTGCCGACGAGGACGATGTCGCGGGTCACCGGTCCTCCTCGGGGCCGAAGAAGCGGTCGGCGATCCGCGCGGCGGCGTCTCCCTGGTCGTACTCGCCGTACCGGGTCATGAACTCCTTCAGCCGGGCCTTGTACGCGGCCGGGCCCGCCGGGTCGTCCAGGCGGGAGAGGACCCCGAAGAGCTCCTCGGCCGTGCGCACCACCGGGCCCGGCGCCTCCTCCGCCAGGTCGAAGTAGGTGCCGCGGCCGTCCGCGTACTCCTCCTGGTCGTAGGTGAAGAACACCATCGGCCGCTGCAGGAGCGAGTAGTCGAACATCACGGACGAGTAGTCGGTGACCAGGACGTCGGCCAGCAGCAGCACGGGGGTGATGTCGGGTTCCTGGCCGGCGTCGATCACCCGGCCGTGGACCGAGGGCGGTAGGGTGACGCTGTTGAGGTAGTGCGTGCGGACCAGCAGGGTGAGCCGGTCCCCGAACCGCCGCGCGAACTCCTCCACGTCGAAGGGGAACGTGAAGGAGCGCACCCCGCCGCCGTCCAGCGCCCGGAAGGTCGGCGCGTACAGCACCACCGGCAGGTCACGGCGGACGCCCAGGCGCAGCGCCAGTTCCTCCGCCGGGCGGGAGGGCGCGCCGGACTCGCGGGCCCGCACCAGGGCGTCGTTGCGGGGGTACCCGGTGCGCAGCAGCTTCTCCTCCGGGATGCGGAAGGCCTGGGCCAGGGTGACCTCGTCGTGCCGCCCGCGGACCACGAAGTGGTCGAAGCGGTCCACCGCCCGCTGGTAGAGCCGCCGTTCGGCCTCCGGCACGGTCCGCAGCTCCGGGGCGTCGAAGCCCATCCGCTTCAGCGCGGAGCCGTGCCAGGTCTGGATGTACGTCGTCTCCGGGCGCTTCGCCAGTTTCAGCGGGAAGCCCTGGTTGTCGATCCAGAACTCGGCCTGGGCCAGCTCCCTCAGGTACCGCCAGGACCAGCGGCGCACCAGCTCGGCGTCGGCCGGGAAGCCCCTGGGCGACCCCTGGTACGACCAGACGGCCCGCGCCGGCACGCCGCGGCGGCGCAGCTCCTCGTGGATCGCGCGGGGGCTGTCGCCGTACTGCTTGCCGAGGTGGCTCTCGAAGACGACCGTGCCCCTGCGGATCGGCAGGACGCGGATCATCCGGTGGTAGGCGTCGATCTTGCGGCGGCCCGAGCGCAGTTCCTGGCGCAGGGCGAGGGCGCCGCGCAGCGCCTTCTTGGTGAGCCGGGCCGGCGGGCTCTGCATGTGGTGGCGCAGCAGGTCCGCGGTGCGCCGGGGGAGGGTGCCGTGCTGGACCAGGTGGAAGGCCAGGTGGCCGTGGGAGGAGACCTGCGGGCGGAGGCGGTCGGCCGCCAGCCGGCTCAGCAGCGGCCGCACCCGGACGGTGCCGTCCTCGCCCCCGCCGAGGTCGGTGCGGCCCGCGGTGAGGCGGGTGGTGGTGCGTTCGCCGTCCACGGTGAGGTGCATCCGCACGTCCCACACGTCGTCCAGCACGCCGACCGGCCGCAGCCCGCGGGCCAGCGGCACGTCCGCCTCCCAGGCGATGGCCGTGCCCTCGTGGCGCACCGAGCGCACCGGGAAGCGGAAGGAGCGCAGGCTGCGGCGCCGGGCCCGGAACTCCAGCTCCGCGTCGAGGCGGGCGTCCGGCGCGACCACGCCCAGCGGGTTGACGACCGCGCCCGACAGGCTGACGCCCTCGGGCGACTCGCGGTAGCCGGTGAGCGCGTTGCGCAGGTACAGGCGGGAGACCGGCTTGTGGTGGAGGTCGAGGTCGGTGACGTCGAGGACGGTGCGGCCCAGCGGGTCGTCGAGGTGCTCCTCGCACCAGTAGACCCGGCCGTCGCGCTCGACCAGCGGGCTGGACACCTTGTTCCTGTTGAGCAGGGTGTCGACGGCCGGCATCAGGTGCTCCCAGTCCTCCCGCAGCACGAGGTAGGCGCACAGCCGGTGGACGGGCGACAGCCCCTCGTAGGCCTCCTCGGGGAACTCGCGGAGGTAGCCGTCGGCCATCTCGGCGAAGCGGCGCCGGTAGTCGTCGTCCAGGAAGGGGAGCTCGCGCAGGTAGAGGACCAGGTCGTGCTTGAGGAACTTGCGGTCCTTGTGCAGCCGCAGCTCGCCCATGCCCTCGGCGGCGAGGATCCGGTCGATCCGGCGGTGGATCTCCAGCCGGTCGGCGAAGTTGTTGATCTCGTGCCGCCGGTTGCTGATCGACTTGGCCTCGGTCTTCCGCACCACGTTCCAGTGGTAGACCGTGTTGGGGATCAGCGTGATGCGGGAGGCGGCCAGGTAGGCGCGGGCCGAGAAGAGCAGGTCCTCGTAGTGGATGCCGCGCGGGAAGGTCAGGCCCTTCGCCAGCAGCCACTCGCGGCGGTAGCACTTGTTGGTCGAGAGGGTGTCGTAGACCAGCAGGTCGGGGAGCTCGGCGATCGAGTCGAGGGTGCGGGTCCTGCGGTAGAGCCACGGGTACCAGGGGGCGGTGGTGCCCCACCGGCTGTCCACGTGCACCCGCAGGCACAGCCCGGAGACCAGGTCCGCGCCGGTCGTCTCGGCGGCCTCCAGCATGTTCCGGCAGGCGTTGGGCTCCAGGGTGTCGTCGCTGTCCAGGAACATCACGTAACGGCCGCGGGCCACCGCGACACCCCGGTTGCGAGGCTCCCCGCAGCCGCCGCTGTTCTCCGGCAGCCGCACCGCCCGCACCCGGTCCGACGAGGCCGCCAGCCGGCGGGCCACCTCGAAGGACCCGTCGGTGGAGCAGTCGTCGGCGACGACCACCTCGACGTTGCGCAGGGTCTGCTCCAGGACGGACCGCACCGCGTCCGGCAGACGCCGCTCGTCGTTGTGGACGATGACCACGACGCTGATGTCGGGCACGTCCTCGTGCTGACTCCTGTCGTGCTGGGCGGACACCGGCGGCACCTCCGTGGGTGTGCGGGGAAGGGCGACCAGGGAGAATCAGGGCGTTTCCCCATTCAACCCGCAGCGTCACCGGCCCGCGAGTCCACCGCCGCGACCCGCCCGGCTCGCCCGCGCCGGGACGATGGGGGAGTCTGGACGCCGGTCGACACCCAGGAGGTACACACATGAGCTGGCTGGTCACAGGAGGCGCCGGGTACATCGGCGCCCACGTGGTGCGCGCCATGGCCGAGGGCGGGGAGGACGTCGTCGTGCTCGACGACCTGTCCACCGGCTTCGCGGAGCGGGTGCCCGCCGGCGTGCCGCTGGTGACGGGCAGCGTCCTCGACGGTCCGCTGCTGGAGCGGACGATGCGCGAGCACCGGGTCACCGGCGTGGTGCACATCGCGGCCAAGAAGCAGGTGGCGGAGTCCGTGGAGAAGCCGCTCCTCTACTACCGGGAGAACGTCACCGGGCTGCAGACGCTGCTGGAGGCGATGGCGGCCACCGGCGTGGGCAGCATCGTCTTCTCCTCGTCCGCCGCCGTGTACGGGATGCCCGACGTGGACCTGGTCACCGAGGACACGCCCTGCGCCCCCATCAACCCCTACGGCGCGACCAAGCTCACCGGCGAGTGGCTGATCGCCGCCGCCTCCCGGGCGTACGGCATCCGGTCGGCGGCCATGCGCTACTTCAACGTGGCCGGAGCCGCCTCGCCCGAACTGGCCGACACCGGCACGAGCAACATCGTTCCCATGGTCCTCGGCCGCGTCACGGCCGGTCAGGCACCCCTGATCTTCGGCGACGACTACGCCACCCCGGACGGCACCTGCGTCCGGGACTACATCCACGTCCTGGACATCGCCTCCGCCCACCTGGCCGCCGCGAAGCACCTGGCCGGAGCCGAGGAGGGCACCGCGCTGGTCCTCAACATCGGGCGCGGCGAGGGCAGCTCGGTCCGCGAGATGATCGACCACATCCTGAAGGTCACCGGCCACGAACACCTGACGCCCGAGGCCGGCCCGCGGCGTCCCGGCGACCCGGCGAGCATGGTGGCCTCCGCCGAGCGCATCTCGAGGGAGCTGGGCTGGTCCGCGCGCCACGACCTGGACGACATGATCCGCTCCGCCTGGGACGGATGGCGGCACCTCCACCCCTGACGGCGGCCGGCCGGGGCGGTCGGGGCCGGTTTGACCCTCCAGCCCCGGTCACCGTAACCTTGACCCTCGGCGTGTCCATCGACACGCCACATCCCCGTAAACCTCATTCCTCCCGGCCGGCCGCAGGCTTCGTGCCGCGCCCCGGGAGAGGCCGGTCCCTTGTCACAGGGAGGCTGGACTGCGGGGGTGCCGTTTCCGAGCGAGAGAGTGAGATCCGCGTGTACGCCATCGTGCGCAGCGGTGGTCGCCAGCACAAGGTTGCTGTCGGCGACATCGTTGAGGTTGACAAGATTTCCACCGCCAAGGTTGGCGACACGGTCGAGCTCTCGACCCTGCTCGTTGTCGACGGCGACTCCGTGACCAGCGACCCGTGGGTCCTGGACGGGATCAAGGTCCAGGCCGAGGTCGTGGACCACCACAAGGGCCAGAAGATCGACATTCTGCGCTACAAGAACAAGACGGGTTACCGTCGTCGGCAGGGCCACCGCCAGCAGTACACGGCGATCAAGGTCACGTCGATCCCCACGGCTGCGAAGTAAGGGACTGAGGAGACATGGCACACAAGAAGGGCGCATCGTCCACCCGGAACGGTCGCGACTCCAACGCTCAGCGGCTCGGTGTGAAGCGCTTCGGCGGTCAGACCGTCAACGCCGGTGAGATCCTGGTCCGCCAGCGCGGCACCCACTTCCACCCGGGTGCGGGCGTCGGCCGCGGCGGCGACGACACGCTGTTCGCCCTCGAGGCCGGTGCGGTGCAGTTCGGCACCCACCGTGGCCGCAAGGTCGTGAACATCGTTCCGGTCGCCTGAGCAGGCTGACCGAACTCATTCGCGAGGCGGACCTCACTTCCCTCCGGGGAAGTGGGTCCGCCTTTCGCGTGTTGTGTGACACGCGAGCACTTGTTTGACCCAAGACTTACGCGTACTGGAGGCACCTGACCATGACCACCTTCGTGGACCGCGTCGAACTGCATGTCGCCGCGGGTAACGGGGGCCACGGCTGTGCCTCCGTGCACCGGGAGAAGTTCAAGCCCCTGGGCGGCCCGGACGGCGGCAACGGCGGCCGCGGCGGCGACGTGATCCTCACCGTCGACCAGTCGGTGACGACGCTGCTCGACTACCACCACGCCCCGCACCGCAAGGCCACCAACGGCAAGCCCGGCGAGGGCGGCAACCGCTCCGGCAAGGAGGGCGAGGACCTGGTCCTGCCCGTGCCGGACGGCACCGTGGTGCTCGACGGGCAGGGCAACGTGCTGGCCGACCTGGTCGGCGAGGGCACGTCCTTCGTCGCCGCGCAGGGCGGCCGCGGCGGCCTCGGCAACGCGGCGCTGGCCTCGTCCCGGCGCAAGGCGCCCGGCTTCGCGCTGCTGGGCGAGCCGGGCGACGCCGGGGACATCGTCCTGGAGCTCAAGACCGTCGCCGACGTGGCCCTGGTCGGTTACCCGAGCGCCGGCAAGTCCTCGCTGATCTCGGTGATGAGCGCCGCCAAGCCGAAGATCGCCGACTACCCCTTCACCACCCTCGTCCCCAACCTGGGCGTGGTCACGGCCGGCTCCACGGTCTACACCGTCGCCGACGTCCCGGGCCTCATCCCGGGCGCCAGCCAGGGCAAGGGCCTGGGCCTGGAGTTCCTCCGCCACGTCGAGCGGTGCAGCGTGCTGGTGCACGTGCTGGACACCGCCACCCTGGAGTCCGACCGCGACCCGGTCTCCGACCTCGACGTCATCGAGGAGGAGCTCAGGAGCTACGGCGGCGGCCTGGACAAGCGCCCCCGGGTGGTCGTCCTCAACAAGATCGACGTGCCGGACGGCCGCGACCTCGCCGAGATGGTCCGTCCCGACCTGGAGGAGCGCGGCTACCGCGTCTTCGAGGTGTCCGCGGTGGCCCGCACGGGGCTCAAGGAGCTGTCCTTCGCCCTGGCCGAGCTGGTGGCCAAGCACCGCGCCCGCAAGCCCAAGGAGGAGGCGACCCGCATCGTCATCCGGCCCAAGGCGGTGGACGACGCCGGTTTCACCGTCACCCGCGAGGAGGACGGCCTGTTCCGCGTCCGCGGCGAGAAGCCGGAGCGCTGGGTGCGCCAGACGGACTTCAACAACGACGAGGCCGTGGGCTTCCTGGCCGACCGCCTCAACCGGCTCGGCGTCGAGGCGGAGCTGATGAAGGCGGGCGCCCGGTCGGGCGACGGCGTCGCCATCGGCCCCGAGGACAACGCCGTGGTCTTCGACTGGGAGCCGACGGTCACCGCGGGCGCCGAGATGCTCGGCCGCCGCGGCGAGGACCACCGCTTCGAGGCGCCCCGCCCCGCCGCGCAGCGCCGCCGCGACCGTCAGGCCGAGCGCGACGAAGCCGTTCAGGAGTTCGAGGACTTCGAGCCTTTCTAGTCACTCCGACACGCCGAAATCCGGCCGGATCTCCCCAGCTCAGTGGGGAGATCCGGCCGGATCTTTTTTGGCACACCTGTTCGTCGATTAGCGCATACGGGTCGATAATCGAAAGGATGTATTCCGGTTGTGCATCCTGATGCGCAGGTGGAATGCGTGTGAGCAGGTTGTTTGCGGGAAACGAAACTTCGAAGGCAGTGTGGTACCAAGTGGTGGGGATCACCCGATCTCCGAGCCCGGACCGCTGATGCCAAGGATGGAATCTCCCGTGTCGCAGCGCATAACCGCTTCTCGCACGACCGCAGTGATCCTCGCCGGCGGGACCGGGCAGCGGGTCGGGCTGCAGATTCCCAAGCAGCTCATCAAGATCGCCGGAAAGGCGGTCATCGAGCACACGCTGCACACGTTCGAGCAGGCCGACTCCATCGACGACGTGGTGGTCCTGATGGCGCCCGGCTACCTGCCGGACGTCGAACGGATCGTGGAGCGCGCGGGGTTCACCAAGGTGCGGCGGATCGTCGAGGGCGGCGGCAACCGCAACGAGACCACCCGGCGCGCCATCGAGGTGCTCGGCGAGGGCCTCGCCGAGGGGGAGGACCTCGACGTCCTCTTCCACGACGCGGTGCGCCCGCTGCTCAGCCGGCGGGTCATCGACGACTGCGTGCGCGCCCTGCGGCGGTACCAGGCGGTGGACGTGGCGATCCCGTCGGCGGACACCATCATCGTCACCCGCACCCACGGGGAGGACGGGGAGTTCATCACCGAGATCCCCGACCGCTCCCGGCTGCGCCGCGGCCAGACGCCCCAGGCGTTCAAGCTGTCGACGATCCGTCACGCCTACGAGATCGCCGCCCAGGACCCGAACTTCCAGGCCACCGACGACTGCTCGGTGGTCCTCAAGTACCTGCCCGACGTGCCGATCCACGTGGTCGCCGGCGACGAGTACAACATGAAGGTCACCCAGCCGGTGGACGTCTTCATCGCCGACAAGCTCTTCCAGCTGGCCTCCACGGCGGCCCCCGAGCCCCGCGGCGAGGAGTGCTACCGGGAGCTGCTCACCGGCCGCACGGTGGTCGTCTTCGGCGGCTCCTACGGCATCGGCAAGGACGTCGCGGACCTGGCGGCGGGCTACGGCGCCTCGGTGTACGCGCTGGGCCGGTCCACCACCGGCACCCACGTGGAGAACGCCGAGGACGTCGAGAAGGCGCTCAGCAAGGCGTACGCGGAGAGCGGCCGGATCGACTACGTCATCAACACCGCGGGCGTGCTGCGCATCGGCAGGCTCGACGAGACGGACAACGACACCATCCTGGAGGCCCTGCGGGTCAACTACCTCGCGCCCGTGCAGATCGCCCGCTCGGCGTACCGGTACCTCGCCGCGACCAAGGGCCAGCTGCTGCTGTACACCTCCAGCAGCTACACCCGGGGCCGTGCCGACTACAGCCTCTACTCCTCCACCAAGGCCGCGGTCGTCAACCTCACCCAGGCGCTGGCCGACGAGTGGGCCGCCGACGGGGTGCGGGTCAACTGCGTCAACCCCGAGCGCACGGCGACACCCATGCGGACGAAGGCCTTCGGCCAGGAACCGGCGGACTCGCTCCTGTCCTCCCGGGCGGTCGCCCGTACCTCGCTGGACGTGCTGCTCTCCGACCTCACGGGTCACGTCATCGACGTGCGGCAGCAGGATCCGACGGCGGTCGCCGGCCAGGCGTCCGGATTCGAGCAGGCGCTCGCGACGGTTCTTGACCGGCACGACGGCGTGGCATAATCGGCCGCAATTGCCAGAAATCGTTCAGGCCTCCGCGGCCGCGTCGAGAGGTGCGGTCGCGGAGGCCTGAACACCTGAACAGCCGTCTCACCTGAACAGCTGAATACCGCAGGAATCGCACCAGTCGCACCAGTCGCACCAATCGGGAAAACGCACGGTCTTTTCCGGAACTGTCGGAGTTATGCGCCCACCGTTCACGCACCAAGCCGGCACCTCTCCAGGAGCAAGGTCAGACGTGATATCGACAGCCGTTCGCGCCGCCCGGGTGGGCAGCGTGGGGGAACTGGTCGCCGCCGCCGCCCTCATCGTGGTGGGTTTCCCCACCCTGATGATCGCGGCGCTGCTGCCGAACATCCCCCTGTTCTCCGTCGCCGCCGCCGTGACCTACGGGGCCGACCACTACCTGCACCGGCGCAACAGCTATCTGGTCAACCGGCTCAGCGTGGTGCGGGCGGGCCTGGCCATCCGCTTCCTCGTGCGCCAGCTCATCCTGGTGCTGCTGCTGGCCCGGCTGGGGCTGGCGTACGGGGTGTTCTTCTACGCCCTGGTCGCCTGCTTCATCAGCTTCTACGGTCTGCAGGCGGTGCACGGCGCGCTGGTGGCGCTGATCAGGATCCGGCGCACGCTGCCGGTGGCCACCCGGAACATCGCCCTGGCGACGGCCGTGCGGATACCGGACGCCCCCTCGCGGCGCCTGCTGCATCGTTCCGGCGAGAAGATGCTCCACCTGGACCTGCCGGTCTTCGTGGGCGGCCTGGTCTCCGCCTTCCTCGGCCAGGGACTGTGGGGCGGTCTCGGCATCGTTGCCACCCTCGGCCTCGGCGGCCTCTACACCGTGGTGCTGCTGCCGTACCTGATCGGGCCGCGCCGCGCCCCCTCGGCCGAGTCGGTGCTCGACGCGATGGAGACCTGGCTGCGCGCCTACCGGCCGGAGACGGTCCTGTACTTCTCCGGGGCCAAGGAGTCGGCCTACCAGGTCAACATGTGGCTGGAGACCATGGAGCGGCTGGACACCCGGCCGCTGATCATCCTGCGGGAGCGGGTCGTGCTGGAGCGGCTGGCGCCGACCACCGTCCCGGTGGTCTGCGTGCCCGGTGGCGTCCACCTGATGAACCTCGACCTGTCCACGGTCCGGGTGGCGCTGTACGCGGCCAACGTCGGCAAGAACATCCACCTGCTGCGGGTGCCGACCATGAAGCACGTCTTCATCGGGCACGGCGACAGCGACAAGGTCGCCAGCGTCAACCCGTACAGCAAGGCCTACGACGAGGTGTGGACGGCCGGCAAGGCCGGGCGCGACCGCTGGGCCATGGCGGACGTCGGCGTCCGCGACGAGGACGTCGTCGAGGTCGGCCGCCCGCAGCTGGCGCCGATCCGGGCCGGCCGCCGGGAGCGGACCGGAGTGCCGACCGTGCTCTACGCGCCCACCTGGGAGGGCTGGGACGACAACCCCGGCAACACCTCCCTGATGGCGGCCGGGGAGAACATCGTCCGCCGGCTGCTGGCGGCCGACCGGCCGGTGCGGGTGCTGTACAAGCCGCACCCCTTCACCGGCACCCGCAGCCCCAGGGCGCGGGAGGCCCACGAACGGCTCACCGCACTGGTGGAGCAGGCGGCCGCCGCGCGGGTGCTGGACCCCGGCTTCGTCCGCGACGAGGCGGCGGTCGAGGCGGCGCGCGAGGAGCTGGCCCGGATCGAGGCGCGGCTCGCGGAGCTCGCCGGTGGCGCCGCCGACGGCGACGAGGCGGTGGCCACCCGGGACGGGGTGGCCGATCTCACGGTGTACGACGAGATCGCCCGGCTGCGCGAGCGGTGGAACGACGCGTACTGGCGGTCCTTCCCCGAATGGGAGCACCGGGTGATCACCGGGCCCGAGCCGCCGCTGTACGACTGCTTCAACGTCTCCGACGCGATGGTCTCCGACATCTCCAGCGTGGTCTCCGACTTCATCGCCAGCGGCAAGCCGTACGCGGTGGTCGACTCCGCCGGTCTGGGCGCGGAGGAGTTCGTCCGGCAGAACACCGCGGTGCGCGCGGCGGTGATCCTGTCCAACGAGGCGACGGAGCTGGACGAACTGCTGGCGGCGGTGCGGGACCCGGCGGCGGACGTCCTCGCCGGGGCGCGGCTCGAGCTCAAGGAGTACCTGCTGGGAACGGACGAACCGCCGTCCCTGGTCCGGTTCAACGCCGCCGTCGCCGCCCTCGCCCTCAAGGCCGAGGCCCGCAACCTGCGCCAGATCCGCGCAGGCGCCCCCGCCGAGGTCCCCACCCACTGACCCCGTGACGGCCCGGTCCGCCCCGGGGCAGGGCCGTTACGAGGCGGCCTGCGCCCTCGCCCGGAAGAGCGGCGCCCCCGGACAACGGACGGCGCCGTCCTCCGGACCAATATGACAGTGCTGTTATATTAGCGCTGTGATATCTTCGGACCCCACGGCGCGACCCGATCCCTGGCACTCCCTGCACGAACTCCTGGCGGCGATGGACGCCGAGATCGAGCAGGTCTACGTCGAGCGCGGCATCGAGGGCGTGCGGCCCCGGTTCGCCTATCCGCTCATCCGGCTCGCCCACACCGGACCACTGACCATCCGCGAGCTGGCGAAGTCCCTGGACCGATCGCACTCCGCGATCAGCCAGACCGTCGCGGCCATGCGCAAGGAAGGCCTCGTCACCTCCGAGCCCGGGCCGGACGCCCGCACCCGGCGGATCGACCTGACCGAGCGCGGCCGCTCCCTGGTGCCGTTCCTCGAGGCGGAGTGGCGCGCCACCCACGCGGCGGTCGCCGAGCTGGACGGCGAGGTCCCGCACGCCATGACCGCCGTCGTCGAGGAGGTACGGCGGGCGCTGGAGCGCCGGTCGATGCGGCAGCGGATCCTCCACCACCTCGTGGAGCCCTCGCCGTGAGGCGGCGCGTCCGCGTCCGGTTCCTGGACACCCGCCCGCTGCGCGGCAGCAGGCCGTTCCGTGACCTGTGGATCGGCACCTCCGCCTCCCAGCTCGGCGGGCAGGCGGCCAACGTGGCGGTGCTGGCCCAGGTCTGGGACCTGACCGGCAGCCCTCTGGGCACGGGCGCCATCGGGCTGGCCACCGGGCTGCCGATGGTGCTGTTCGGGCTGTTCGGCGGCACGCTGGCCGACACCTTCGACCGCCGAACGGTGGTGCGGGCCACCACGGCGGGTCAACTGCTGGCCGCCGTCGGGCTGTACGCCCAGGCCGTGGCGGGGAACCGGAGCGTGCCGGTGCTGCTCGTCCTGGTGGCCGTGGGGGCGGGCTGCGGTGCCCTCGGCGCCCCCGCGCGGCGCACCTTCCCGGTCCGGCTGCTGCCGGACGACCAGGTCGCGGCCGGCCTCGCGCTGACCAACGTCTCGTTCCAGGCGGCGATGCTGGCCGGCCCCGCGGCGGCCGGGCTGGTCATCGCGTACCGGGGCTTCGCCGGCGCCTACGCGGTCCAGGCCGTGGCCGTGGCGGTCTCGCTGCTCGCGGTGATCCGCCTGCCCGCCATGCCGCCCGAGGGAGCCGGGTCGGCGGGTGGCCGGCGCCGGCCGGAGCGGGGCGGCTGGCGGATCGTCCTGCGCCGCCCGACGCTGTGGGGCTCGATGGCCACCGACCTGTCCGCGACGCTGCTCGCCATGCCCGTAGCGCTCTTCCCGCTGGTCAACGAGATCCGCTACGGGGGCCATCCCCAGACCCTCGGCCTGTTCCTGTCGGCCGTCGCGGTCGGGGGGATCACCGCCGGACTGCTCTCCGGCACGGTCACGCGGTGGCGCCGTAGCGGCCTGGTCCAGCTGTCCGCAGCGGTCGTCTGGAGCCTGGCGCTCGCCGGTTTCGGCCTGGCGGGACCTCTGTGGGCGGCGCTCGGCTGCCTGGCCGTGGCGGGGGCGGCCGACACCGTGTCCGTGATCACCCGCGGTGCGCTGGTCCAGCGGGAGACCCCGGACGCGTACCGGGGGCGGGTCTCCTCGGTGGAACACGTCATCGGGGTCGCGGGCCCCGAACTCGGCAACCTGCGCGGCGGCGCGCTGGCCGCGGCCACCTCCGCCTCGTTCTCCCTGGTTTTCGGCGGACTGTCCGCCGCCCTGGCGATCGCCGCCGTCTGGGCGACCAACGCGCCTCTGCGCGCCTACCTCACACCGCCCGTGCCGACGACCCCGACCAAGCGCGCCACTTCGCCCGCGAAGCCGGCCGCCCCCGCGGAGGACGGGGCGCCACCGGCCGCCGAGCAGGTGCCATGACGCCGGGCCCCGGCGAGGCCTCGTGACCTGGCGAGGCCTCGTGACCCGGCGAGGCCTCGTGACCTGGTGAGGCCTCGCGACCTGGCGAGGGCCCGGCGGAAGGGCGCGGACACGGAACCGCCCGGGTGCCGCGTCCGGGACGGGACGGGCACCCGGGCGGGCCGGGGCGGGAAGGGTCAGCCGGTGGTGAGCTCGGGGTCGCCGGTGGGGGCGGCGGCACGCTGGCCGGGGATGTGGGCCTCCCGCTCGGTCATCCGGCGCCGGTGCTGCAGCGCGGACTCGCACAGCGCCCGCATCGCGTCGTTGAACCGCACCTGCGACGGCGGCTCCGACGGTCCCAGCAGCCGCAGCTTCAGCTCCGCGCGGGCCTCCCGCAGGTCGTCCAGCTCCGGGTCGCGCACCCGCTCCAGGAGCGCCGGCACACCCGCCGCGTCCGGCGTCAGCACCGTCGCCGCCCGCACCGTCGGGAACGCCTCGCGGAAGGCGGTCTCGCTCAGGCCGGAGGTGTTGGCCACCGCGTACGGCTTGCCGCTCGCCATGTAGTCGGAGATCACGCTGGACACGTCGCTGATCAGCAGGTCCGCCCGGTTGAAGCAGGTCTGGATGTCGGGACGCGCGTCCGTGACGATCTGGTGCTCCCACGCGGGCAGCGCCGCCCAGTACGCCTCCACCCACGCGGAGGTGGCCGCGGTGACCGCGGCGGCACGCCCCGGCTCCGGGGCGGTCTGCAGCATCATCCGCTCCAGGTTGTCCGCGGACTCGCGGAACGTGGAGGTGGTGAGCCGGTCCAGCTCCGCCGTCCGTCGCGCCAGCTCGGCCACGGCCTCCGGGCCGGGACGCGCGCCGGTGCGCCCACGGTTGGCGGCCCGGATCAGCTCGCGGATGCGCAGGTCGGCCGCGCCGGCCCGCGGGTCGACCGAACCGGTCAGCGGGTGCGGCTTGTAGACCAGGCGGACCTTGGGGTCGGCCAGCAGCGCCCGCACCAGGTTCTCGCCGGCCGCGACCACCGAGGTGTTGCCAGGGTTGCCGTCCCAGCCCTCCCAGGTGGGGGCGTACAGGACGTCGGTGTACTCACCCTGCGGGGCGCCCTTGTAGGTGACGATCCCGTCCAGCTGCGGACGGCCGATCTCCACGATGTCCTTGTCCTCGACGCCGACGTCGGCCAGCGCGTACCGCTCACGGGCCTCGGGACCGGCCACCCAGACCTCGTCGTACGCCTTGGCGTACGGGTTGCAGGAGGACAGCTTGTCGCTCTCGCCGTGGTTGACGAAGGTGTGCTTGATCGTCGGGATGCGCAGCACCTGCGAGGTCTTGCCCGAGTTCGACGGGTGGATCAGGGCCTGCAGGGTGGAGTGCTCCAGCCGCATCAGGTGGTGGACCTGCGGCAGGCAGACGATCGGGATGTCGGTCGCGGTGATCTTCTGCATCATGAAGCGCTCACGCAGCACGATCACCGGACGCCCGTCCAGCTTGGCCAGCGGCTCCAGCCACATGTTGGCCTGGTAGGCGGAGGCCGCGCCGCCGGAGAAGTACATGCCGATGGTCGGCTTGTACTCGGCCAGCCACGCGTCGAACCACGCGAGCACCGCGGCCTCGGACGGCGGACGGCGGCCCGGCAGCAGGTGGCTGCCCAGCACGAACAGGCCGGCCAGCGCGGCGAGCGCGGACACCCCGGCGCCGGCGACGCCCCACAGCGCCTCGCCGCTCGCTCCCGCCCCCAGCAGGCCCGCGGTGGCGGGCAGGCCGAGGATCAGCAGCCGGTGCCCGGGACGGCGCAGCAGCAGCGCGGGCGGGGCGGCGGTCAGCGGCAGGCCGGAGGTGTCGATGTTCCGGGTGAGCACCGGGGTGGTGCGTGCCCGGCGGACGACCACCGAGACGGCCTGGATCGCGAAGTGCAGCCCGTAGAAGGCGAGCAGCACGAGCAGCGGCCCGGCCATCCCGCCCTCGTCGTCCTGCTCCTGGAGGCGGACCAGGGCGACGACGATCAGCAGGTCCCGCACCAGATGGCGCACCGTGGTGTCGACGTGCATCTTGGCGAACATCGCGACCAGGCCCCGCTGCGAGCGGTAGAGGAACACCTCGACGGCGATGGAGACGACCGCAGCCGCGATCATGGCGGGCACGTTCGGGACCACGGCCGTGACGGCGAGTGTGAGGAACGACACCGCCAGAAGAGCGATGACCATGCCTCTTTCGGCGGTCTGCCGACGGGGGACAGGTGTGGGCACTGCGTCACTCCAAAGGGCTGCGCGGACGTGTTGCGTCTAGGGACTCAGATTCAACGCGCTGGAACGCTCCGACGACACGCCTCGGACACCCGGGCACGTGTCGAGTCGCGCGCGGGGTCCGCGGCGTGCGTCCGTGGGACGGAACGCACGCGCGCCGCGACGTCCGGGTCGCGTAGATTGCCGGACGGGCAGCTGAGAACCAGGTGAGGGGACAACGTTCAAGGTGACAAGGGCAAGGCAGGCCGTGACCGGGGCTCGCAGGATCGTCGTCAAGGTGGGGTCCTCGTCGTTGACCACGGCTGAGGGCGGCCTGGACGCCGACCGGGTCGACGCGCTGGTCGACGTCCTGGCGGCGGGCAGGGACGGTGGCGAGAGGGATGTCGTCCTGGTTTCCTCCGGTGCCATCGCTGCGGGACTCGCCCCTCTGGGTCTGCGTCGCCGGCCCCGCGACCTGGCCCGGCAGCAGGCAGCAGCCAGCGTGGGGCAGGGTTTGCTGGTTGCTCGCTACACCGCGTCCTTCGCACGCTACGGCGTGCGGGTGGGTCAGGTGCTGCTGACGGCCGATGATACGAGTCGGCGTGCCCACCACCGTAACGCAGCCCGAACGCTCGACAAATTGCTCGCCATGGGAGCCCTGCCGGTTGTCAACGAGAACGACACGGTAGCGACCGACGAGATCCGTTTCGGCGACAACGACCGTCTTGCGGCGCTTGTCGCCCATCTCGTCCGCGCCGACCTGCTGGTCCTCCTGTCCGACGTGGACGGCCTGTACGACGGCGACCCCTCGCGCCCCGGCACCTCGCGGCTGAGCGAGATCCGCGGCCCCGAGGACCTGGAGGGCGTGGAGATCGGCAGCGCCGGCAAGGCCGGGGTGGGCACCGGCGGGATGGTCACCAAGGTGGAGGCCGCCCGGATCGCCGCCGAGGCCGGGATCCCGGTGGTCCTCACCAGCGCCAGCCGGGCCGCGGACGCGCTGAAGGGCCGGGACACCGGCACGTACTTCCACGCCACCGGCAACCGCTCCGCCGACCGCCTCCTGTGGCTCGAACACGCCTCCGCCCCGCAGGGCGCCCTGACGCTGGACGACGGCGCCGTGCGGGCCGTCGTGGAGCGGCGCACCTCGCTGCTGCCGGCCGGCATCGCGGGGGTCGAGGGGGACTTCCACGCGGGTGACCCGGTCGAGCTGCGGGACGCCGAGGGCCGGGCCGTGGCCCGCGGCCTGGTGAACTTCGACGCCCGTGAGATTCCTCGCCTGATCGGCCGCTCGACCAGGGAACTGGCACGCGACCTCGGCCCCGCCTACGAACGAGAGGTCGTACACAGGGACGACCTGGTGCTGCTGCGCCGCTGAGACGGACCGCGGCTTTCGGCCCGGGTGGCCGGACTCCGGTGGGGGACGTTCCGTAAAACGGCCCCACGGAGCGCCGCCGCCTGCTGCACTGGTGGGGGTCACACACGCCAGGGCAGCAGCCGGGCGACCACCGTGAGCACCGTGCGAAGGAGGCCGTTGTGAGACGAGTGCGCCCGGAATCGGCGGCGTCCCGCCCGGCCGGCGGGTCAGCGGCGTCGCGGCGCGGCCTCACCAGCGTCTCGCCCGGCGACCTGTTCCAGGGCGGGGCGCCGGCGCCCGAGGAGCTGCCGCGGCTGTGGCACGTCACCCTGAGCGTCTCCGGTGCCGAGGTGCCGCTGCCGGAGGTGCGGCGGGCGCTCGAGCAGCTGGCCCACGACCACCCCTTCCTGCTGACCAGCCGCTACGCCACCGACCACGCGGAGATCCGCTACTGGGAGGAGGCCCGCGACCTGCACGACGCCGCCGCGGTCGCGCTGCGGCTGTGGGGCGAGCACCGGCGGACGGCCAACCTGCCGCGGTGGGAGATCGTCGGCCTGGAGGTCGTCGACCGCGAGACGTACCACCTGCGGGTGGCCGCCGGACAGGGGCCGCCCCCGGCCACCCGCATGGGCGTCCACCCCTTCTGACCTCGCGTGCCGGGGCACCCCGACCGGCAGGTGGAACGGTCGTCGCCGGGCGGCCCCGCGGCGCTACCCTTCGCGGTATGAGCACGCTCACGACGACCGCAGCCGCCACGGAGTCCACGGAAGCCACGGAGCCCACGGTGAGGGACGTGGCCCGCCGCGCCCGTACCGCCTCCGCCGACCTGGCCCCGCTCCCGCGCTCCCGCAAGGACGCCGCCCTGCACGCTGTGGCGGACGCCCTCGAGGCCCGCGTCGCGGAGATCGTCGAGGCCAACGCCGAGGACGTGGCGCGCGCCCGCGAGGCCGGCACCGCCGAGTCCGTGATCGACCGGCTGACGCTCACCCCGGAGCGCATCGCCGCCATCGCCTCGGACGTGCGCGACGTGGCCGCGCTGCCGGACCCGGTCGGCGAGGTCGTCCGCGGTTCCACGCTGCCCAACGGCATCGACCTGCGCCAGGTCCGCGTCCCGCTCGGCGTGGTCGGCATCATCTACGAGGCCCGCCCCAACGTCACCGTGGACGCCGCCGCGCTCTGCCTGAAGTCGGGCAACGCGGTGCTGCTGCGCGGCTCGTCCTCCGCCTACTCCTCCAACACCGCCCTGGTGGCGGTCCTGCGCGACGCGGTCGAGGCCTCCGGGCTGCCGGCCGACGCCGTGCAGCTGGTGCCGGGCGGGAGCCGCGAGTCGGCGCACGAGCTGATGCGCGCCCGCGGCCTGGTGGACGTCCTCATCCCGCGCGGCGGGGCCTCGCTGATCCGCACCGTCGTCGAGCAGTCCACCGTCCCGGTGATCGAGACCGGCACCGGCAACTGCCACGTCTACGTGGACGCGGAGGCGGACCTCGGCACGGCCGTGGAAATCCTGCTCAACTCCAAGGCCCACCGGGTCAGCGT
Organism: Streptomyces fragilis; assembly: GCF_003112515.1. Lineage (GTDB taxonomy): Bacteria > Actinomycetota > Actinomycetes > Streptomycetales > Streptomycetaceae > Streptomyces > Streptomyces fragilis. The sequence continues at coordinate 397,302 of NZ_BEVZ01000005.1, forward strand.
CTGCAACGCCGCGGAGACCCTGCTGGTCCACCGGGACATCGCGGAGGCCTTCCTGCCGCGCGCCCTGGACGCCCTCGCGGAGGCCGGGGTGACCGTGCACGGCGACGAGCGGGTGCGCGCGCTGGCCGGGGACACCAAGGCCACCGTCGTGGAGGCCACCGAGGAGGACTGGGAGACCGAGTACCTCTCCTACGACATCGCCGCCGCCGTGGTCGACTCGCTGGACGAGGCCGTCGCGCACATCCGCCGCTGGAGCTCCGGCCACACCGAGGCGATCGTCACCACCTCCCAGCAGGCGGCCCGCCGCTTCACCCAGTTGGTCGACTCCACCACCGTCGCGGTCAACGCCTCCACCCGGTTCACCGACGGCGGTCAGTTCGGCTTCGGCGCGGAGATCGGCATCTCCACCCAGAAACTGCACGCCCGTGGCCCGATGGGGCTCCCGGAGCTGACCAGCACCAAGTACATCGTCACCGGGGACGGGCACGTCCGCCCCTGACGCCGCCGGCCCCGGCGCGGAACCCGCCGCCGCGCCGGGTCGGACGGTCACGGGTTCTTCGCCGAATTTCCGTACCGTCTGCCCAAATTGACCCGGCACGTCTACCCTGGAGCGGTGGCGGAGGACGTGGGGGGCACGCCGTTCCCTGACGGCGGAGGACCTGACGACGACCAGGACCGCGGGGCGCCGGACGAGGAGTTCGCCCCCGTGGTCTTCGACGAGGACTTCGTGCGGGCCGCCCCGGTCCACGAGCCGACGGCCGTCGAGCGCCTGGTGGCGGCCGCCCAGGCACGCGCCGAGGCCTCCGAGGCGGAGGCCGCACGCCGGGCCCGCCCGGCCGGCGGTCCGGGTCCCGAGGAGGACCGGCACGACGAGGCCCCCGGCCCCGCCGACCTGGGCCTCGCCCACACCCCTCTCGGCGGTCCCGACGCCGCTTCCACCCGTGACGTCGTCGCCCGGACCGGCCAGGACCCTGGTGGTCGGGGACTGCCCGGGGGCGAGGCGGCGGCCGACTTCGCGCCGGGACTGTTCGGCCGTCCGGGCGGTTCCGTCCGGCCGGGAAGATGGCACCGGCCGGTCGCCTGGGTGCTCGCCCTGGTGATGGGGATGGGGATGGTCGCGCTGGCCTTCAGCGCCGTCCAGCGCGGCGCCGCCGGGCAGACCGGTCAGGTCCCGCCGCCCGTCTCGACCCGTCCCACACCGGCGCCCGCCCCGGACACCGCGGTCGGACCGTCCGCCTCCGCCGAGTACTCCGGACCGCCCGCGCAGGCCGTCCCGCGCACCCCCGCCGCCACACCCTGACCGCCCCGTCCCCCGCCCGCCGCGGGCGGCGGGAGCGGCAGATGGCCCGGACGGGGGCGTTTACCGCGAGGCGGCAGAACCCACTCTGAAAGTATGGGCGGGCCCGGAGAGCCACCCGACGGCACACCCGACGGCGCCGCGGGCGGCAGCGATGACGAGTACCGATCCGTCGTCTTCGACGAATCGTTCGTCAAGGCTGCCCGCCTCCAGGAGTACAGCGCGCAGGAACGTCTCGCCGACCACTCGCCGCCGGTGCGGACCCGGCCCACCGGCATCCGCCGTCTCTCCCGGCAGGCCATGGTGCTGGCCCTGCTCGTCATGATCGCCTTCGTCACCGCCGTCTACCTGGGCGTGCGCACCCCCCACCTGCCGTCCTCCGCCCGGCGGGTCGCCGACCCGGTGCGGGTCACCGTCGTCCCGCTGGCCCCACCGCAGGCCGTGCCGGGCGCCGGCGACGCCGACCGGCTCTACGAGGCGAGCCCGGCACGCGCCTACGAGACCGGGGAGAAGGGCGTCACCATGCCGCCCGCCCGGCGCACCGAGCACTTCTCCGACGGCCAGGTCATCGCCGCGCTCGCCGCGGCCCGGGACTACGTCATCGGCTCGTCGCTCGACCCGAAGGTGCTGATGGGGGACGCCACCCGCTCGGTGCGGGTGCTGCTCGACCCCGACCAGTTCGACCAGTTCGACCGGAGCATGGGCGAGACCGCGAAGGGCGCGGCCGCAGAGGCCGGCCAGGCCGCCGCGGACGCCGGGGAGGCCGCCGCTGAGGCCTCCGCCCCGCTGGGCTGGCTGGTCCGCTTCGACCCCACCCGGGTGCGGCTGGCCGACCCGGGGATCCGGGTGCACGGCACCTTCAAGGTCGTCGAGCGGGGCGCGGCCACCCTGGAGGTGGTCGCCGACCACGTCTTCGTCTACGCCCTGACCAAGGCCGGCGACGACCGCGCCGCCCGGGCGGACGGCGCCGACCGGGCCCAGGGGCCGGGCAGCGCCGACGAGGGGAGGAAGAAGGGGGAGCGGGTCTCCCTGTTCACCGTGCGGCGCGAGGTGCGGATGCGGTTCGACCCGGACAACCTGCGGCTGCGGCAGGTGCGGGTGGTCGCCGCCTCCGTGCAGGCGGGACCGCTGTCCTGCACCGGGGACCCCGACCAGGTGCTGCGGCCGCTGCTGGCCGGTCAGCGGGCCGACGACGCCGCGCCGCCGGGCACCGACCCGTACCGGGCCGCCAGTCCGTCCGGGCTGTGCGGCGTGCTCTCCCCGGCGGCCATGCCCAGGCTCTGACCCGGCCGCCGCCCCGCCCGCGGCCCGGGGTGGGCCCGGCCCGCCGACCGGCGGTGGTGGGCGTCCACGGCCCGGTGAGCGTCGGGCGGTGGTGGGCGTCCGCGGGCGTCACTCCCCGCCGAAGCCCCGGCGTATGCGGTCGGTGGCGCCGCCGACCAGCTTCATCAGCGGGTCGGCGGAGGTGCGGACGGTCTCCGCGTAGCTGGCCGCCGACTCACGGAAGGCGTCCGTCACCGAGGCGTCCTTGTCCTCCTCGCGCCGCGGGTAGTGGCCGTCCATCAGCCGCTGGAAGTCCCGCGACTGTGACCAGCGCTTGAGCTCGGCGGCCCGCACCGTGGTGAACGGGTGGGAGCGCGGCAGCACGTTGAGGATCTTCAGCACCGAGTCGCGCAGGTCGCCGCCCGCCTCGTACTCCTCGGCCTGGCGCAGGAAGGCGTCCACGTTCATCTCGTGCAGGTGGTTGCCGCCGGCCAGCTTCATCAGGCCGCGCATCGACGCGTGGACGTCCTGGCCGACCAGCAGGCCCGCGCGGTCCGCGGACAGCTCGGACTTGCGGAACCACTCGCGCAGCGCCGTCACGATCGCCATCACCGCGACGCTGCCCAGCGGGATCCACGAGACGCGGACCGCCAGGGTGGTGAGGAAGAGCAGCACCGTGCGGTAGACCGCGTGGCCGGAGAGCGCGTGCCCGGCCTCGTGGCCGACGACCGCGCGCATCTCCTCCTCGTCGAGCAGCTCCACCAGGCCCGTGGTCAGCACGATGACCGGCTCGTCCAGACCCACGCACATCGCGTTGGGCTTCGGGTCCTGGGTCACGTACATCGCCGGGACCTTGGGCATGTCGAGGATGTAGCAGGCGTCCCGCAGCATGTCGTGCAGGTGGGGGAACTGCTCGTCGCTCACCCGGACGGAGTCGGACAGGAAGAGCAGGCGCAGGCTGCGCTCGGGGATCAGGCCGCTGAGGGCCTTGAAGACCGTGTCGAAGCCGCTGAGCTTGCGCAGCGCCACCAGGGCGGAGCGGTCCGCCGGGTGCTCGTAGGCCCGGGACGACAGCCCCGGGAAGCGCCGCCGGCTGCGCGCCGCCGTGTGCTGCTCCTGCTCGGTGTTCTCCTCGCCCGGCATCAGGCCCCCCGCCCGTGTCGCCCACCCCTACGCCACCGGCCGGTGCGGCCGGTGCTGCTGTGGGTAGGACGAGCGGGCGGGGCCGATGGTTCCCGCGACCGACCGGCGCATACGATGAGCCGACGTCCTTATCCAGCCCATACGGATTGGTCCAGCCGAAGATGAGCATTCAGCAGAGCGCCGCGCAGTTGGTCACCCTCGCCTCCGAAGGCGGCGAGGGCGGCCACCACATGAACCTCAACCCCCTGCTGCCGGGCCTCGGCGCCTTCGTGATCCTCATGCTGCTGCTCTTCATCACCGTGAGCTTCAACCGCGACCGGTGAACCGGAACGGCTGATCCCGTGACCCGCCCGCAGGCGGGAGAGGTCGAGGTCAAGGTTCCGCTACCGGGCCGGTAGGGTCTGCACGCATGGAAGAGCAGGACATGCCTGCCGGTCCGGGCGGCGTCCCGGCCGCCGGCCCGGCCGACACGGGAAGACGGCGCCGTCTGGGCGTGATGGGCGGCACGTTCGACCCGATCCACCACGGGCACCTGGTGGCGGCCAGCGAGGTCGCCGCCGCCTTCGGACTCGACGAGGTCGTGTTCGTGCCCACCGGCCGGCCCTGGCAGAAGAGCCACCGGACGGTCACGCCGGCGGAGGACCGCTATCTGATGACGGTCATCGCCACCGCCGAGAACCCGCAGTTCTCGGTGAGCCGCATCGACATCGACCGCGGCGGTCCGACCTACACCACGGACACGCTGCGCGACCTGCGCGAGCTCAACCCGGACACCGATCTCTTCTTCATCACGGGCGCGGACGCGCTCGCCCAGATCCTCACCTGGCGGGACGCGGACGAGCTCTTCTCCCTCGCGCACTTCATCGGCGTGACGCGACCGGGACACATACTGCACGACCCCGGGCTCCCCGAGGGCGGTGTCTCGCTCGTCGAGGTGCCCGCACTCGCCATCTCCTCCACGGACTGCCGTGCGAGAGTCGCCAAGGGCGCCCCCGTCTGGTATCTGGTGCCGGACGGAGTCGTGCGCTACATCGACAAGCGCCAGCTGTACCGCGGCGAGTGAGCCGAGAGGGGCACCGGTGAACGACCGATACGACGCGGGACACGCGGGACACGCGGACGGCCAGTACGAACTGGTCGGCTACGACGAGTACGGACAGCCCGTGTACCGGCAGGCTCCGCGCCAGGCCGGCCCGCAGGGCTACCCGCCCCCGCGGCAGGGCGGCCAGGAGCAGCAGCCGCAGGGCTACGGCTACGACCCGTACGCCTCCGGCGGCGGGCAGCAGCAGCCGCCCGCGACCGGGTACGACGCCTACGGGGCGGGCCCGGGCACCGGGCAGCAGGCCCCCGTGCCGCCGGCCGGCCCTGCCTACGGCGGTCACCGCGGCGGTCCGCCGCCCGGCCCCCGGCAGGCCCCGGGCCGTCCGGGCCCCGGCGCGCACCCCGGACAACAGGGGTACCCCGGACCGCAGGGGCAGCCTGGACCGCAGGGGCAGCCTGGACCGCAGGGGCAGGCTGGACAGCCGGGGCAGCCCGGGCAGCCCGGGCAGTCGGGGCAGTCAGGGCAGCAGATCCGGCAGGGACAGCAGGGGCAGGCGCAGCACGGGCAGCCCTACGGCGGCCCCGGCGGCCCCGGCGGCCCCGGCGCGCCCCTGGGCCGTCCGGGCGTCGCCGAGCAGGCCGCCCGCATCCCCCAGCAGGGACCTCCCGGCCGGCCCCCGCGCCGCGACCAGGAACCGGGCTACGACACCGAGCAGTTCGCCTTCGTCGAGGAGCAGGACGGCGAGTCCGAGGACGTCATCGACTGGCTGCAGTTCACCGAGAACCGCACCGAGCGCCGCGAGGAGGCCAAGCGCCGCGCCCGCGCCCGGATGACGGCCGTCCTGGTGGTGCTGGCACTGGTCGTGGTCTGCGGCGGCGGCTACCTCTGGTACGCGGGCAAGCTGCCCTTCCTGTCCTCCTCGGACACCGCCCAGGGCGCGAACGTCGCCGCGGGCGCGCAGAAGCGCGACGTGATCGTCGTCCACCTGCACAGCACCAAGGGGTCGGACACCTCCACCCTGCTGCTGGTGGACAACGCCACCACCGAGCAGGGCAGTGCCGTGCTGCTGCCCAACTCGCTGGCCCTGACCGACCAGGACGGCAACACCACCACGCTCGGCCAGTCCGTCGGCGACGACGGCTCCTCGGGCACCCGCGAGTCCCTGGACACCGTCCTGGGCACGCGGATCGAGGGCACCTGGCGACTGGACACCCCGTTCCTCCAGATCCTCGTCGACATGGTCGGCCACATCGAGGTGGACACCGACACCGACGTGCCTGACCCGAAGGCCCCGGACGAGGACCCGCTGGTGCACAAGGGCGAGCAGCAGACCCTCAGCGGCAGGATGGCCTCCGCGTACGCCACCTACCGGGGCGCCGGCGAGCCGCAGAGCGCGCAGCTCGAGCGGTTCGGCCAGGTGATGCAGGGCGTCCTGCGCAAGCTCTCCTCGGACAAGGAGGGCGCCACCCGCACCGTGCAGACGATGGGCCAGATCATCGAGCCGCCGCTGACCGACGAGGACCTCGGCAGCTTCCTCGCCGGGCTCGCCGACCGCGCCAAGGGCGGCGACTACCGCAGCACGGTGCTGCCGGTGGAGCCGGACGGCACGCTCGGCGAGAAGGCCGGACAGGAGATCGTCGGCAAGATCCTCGGCGGCCAGGCCAAGAGTCCCGCGGAGGAGGGCGACGGCGTCCGCGTCAGCGTGCGCAACGCCACCGGCGGCAAGACCGACGCCAAGAAGCACCCGCTGGCCGACCTGGCCCGCGTGGCGCTGGTCAACGGCGGTTACACCTACGTCGCCGCGGGCAGCGCCGGGACGGCCGCCACCTCCGAGGTGCGGTACGCCGAAGCCGGGGACAAGGACGAGGCGGTCGAGGTGGCCCGCACCCTGGGCCTGCCGGAGTCGGCCGTCGTCGAGGGGAAGACGGCCGCCAACGCCGATGTCACGGTGGTGCTGGGCCAGGACTACGCGCCGGCCTCCTGACCCGCGGCCGTGTTGTCGCACGGAGCCGGCCCCGCAGCACCGCGGGGCCGGCTCCGGCCGTTCGCGGCGGCGGCAGCGGCAGCGGCAGCGGCGGTGGCTGCGGGGGCGACAGCGGTGGCGGCGGCGGTCGGCGGTCCGCGACGGGCGGCGGACCCGGGCGGACGTGTGGCACGGGTGGTGTGGCCATGGCCTCGTGGTGATCCGTGGGGAGGCGTGGGCGGTCCGTGAGACCCTGGACGGGTAGAAGTCCGACGACGGAAAGTCAGGCAGTGACCGCCACCGACCGATCCATCGAGCTCATCACCACCGCCGCGCAGGCCGCGGCAGACAAGCTCGCGCACGACATCATCGCCTACGACGTCAGCGACGTGCTGTCGATCACGGATGCCTTCCTGCTCGCCTCCGCGCCCAACGACCGCCAGGTCAAGTCGATCGTCGACGAGATCGAGGAGCGGCTGAACAAGGAGCTCGGCGCCAAGCCGGTGCGCCGTGAGGGCGACCGCGACGCCCGCTGGATCCTGCTCGACTACGTCGACATCGTCGTGCACGTCCAGCACAGCGAGGAGCGCGTCTTCTACGCCCTGGAGCGGCTGTGGAAGGACTGCCCCGAGCTGGACCTCCCGGAGGACGCCAAGGCGACCCGCGGCAAGGGCGAGGAGCACGCCAAGGCGAAGGCCGCGCAGGAGGAGGCCGGCATCGACGACGACGGTGACCTCTGGTGACGGCGGGCGGGGGAGAGACCGCCGCGGGCAGGACCGGCCGCGGCCGGCGCCTGATCCTGTGGCGGCACGGCCAGACCTCGTGGAACCTGGAGCGCCGCTTCCAGGGCACCACGGACGTCGACCTCACCGACACCGGCCGCGCCCAGGCCAGGCGCGCCGCCAGGCTGCTCGCCGGGCTGGCGCCGGACGCGATCGTCGCCTCCGACCTGCGGCGCGCGGTGGACACCGCCTCCGAGCTGGCCGCGCTGACAGGCCTGGACGTCGTCCAGGAGGAGGGCCTGCGGGAGACCTACGCGGGCGTCTGGCAGGGCCTGACCCACGACGAGATCCTCGCCCGGCACGGTGAGGAGTACCTGGCGTGGAAGCGGGGCGAGCCCGTCCGGCGCGGCGGCGGCGAGCTGGAGACCGAGGTGGCCGACCGCGCAGCCCCGGTCGTGCTGCGGCACGCCGACAAGCTCCCGGCCGGCGGCACCCTGGTCGTCGTCAGCCACGGCGGCACGATCCGCACCACCATCGGCCGGCTGCTGGGCCTGGACGCCCACCTCTGGGAGGGCCTGGGCGGCCTGTCCAACTGCTCCTGGTCGGTGCTGGGCGAGGGCGCCCGCGGCTGGCGTCTGCTCGAGCACAACGCGGGCTCCCTGCCGGAGCCGGTGCTCGGCGACGACACCTGACCGCCTCCCCGGGCCCCGGCCGGGGCCCGGGACCGGCCGATTTCACTTTTCGGCTGGTCACAGGCTAGAGTTCTACTCGTTCGCCCCGCCGAGCGGCGGAGAGAACAGCAAGGGGCTATAGCTCAGTTGGTAGAGCGCCTGCATGGCATGCAGGAGGTCAGGAGTTCAATTCTCCTTAGCTCCACAGTCGGAGGATCCCGTCCGGTCGAGAGACCGGGCGGGATCTTCGTTTTACGAGCCGTCGGTTCGTCGACCTGGACCACGGTGAAGAAGGTCTACCGGGGCGTGCGGCAGGGAAGGGATCCCGTCCGGAAGGGCGGGATCTTTTCGTATCAGCATGGCCGTCTGCCCGCCGCCCCCGGCGTCGTCCCCGTCCGGCCACCGGCCCACGTGGCAGAATCGGACGGCCGGAAGGGGAGCACGGTCCGACGGGAGGGAGCTGGCGCGTGGGGGCACACCGCAGAAAGTGCGACTGGTGCGGCAGCGGCACGCCGATCGTGCGGGACATGGAGCCGGTCAACGAGGAGTACCAGTACTGGTGCGAGGAGTGCGCCAGGGCGCTGATCATAAAAGGCGACCCCATCGAGACCTACCGTGAGCTCGAGGGGGAGCCGATCTACGGCCGGCTGCTCGACGAGCTGTGCACGCTGAAGCGCTTCTACTCGTTCGAAACCGCCTGAGGGGCGCGACTTTCCGGGTGATCCGGACAGACCGGAAACGATTTGGTGTCCGACCCCCACGGTCATGTAATGTTCTCTGTGTCGCCGGGGGAACCGCAGAGGAAAGCCCGGACGGCACACCGCAAGGGGCTATAGCTCAGTTGGTAGAGCGCCTGCATGGCATGCAGGAGGTCAGGAGTTCAATTCTCCTTAGCTCCACAGTGAAGAGGGCGGGTCATCCGGAAGGATGGCCCGCCTTCGTCGTTCCCGGTCCGATTCCGGCCCGTTCCCGGGGGCCGGAAGTCCGTCGCAGCGTCTGTGAGGGCTGCGGTACCCTGACGCCATGCGTGCCGTACGCCTTCTGCTTAGCGAGCCGCGCTGATCAGTCCCGGCCACCACGAGATCGTGGCCGGCATCGGCGCGGCGCCCCCTCCTGTGCGAGGGGCTTTTTCATTTCCCGGCCACGCCAAGCAGAGACGACGTCGATCAGGAGCTTTGAGGATCATGAGCGAGACGAACCCCGCTTCCGCCGCCGAGTCGGCGGAGGTCGCGCCGCACCGCTACACGGCCGCCCTGGCGGCCGAGATCGAGGCACGCTGGCAGGACTTCTGGGACGCCGAGGGGACCTACGAGGCCCCCAACCCGTCCGGCGACCTGGCGGGCGATCCCGAGGTCGCCGCCCGCCCCAAGAAGTTCATCATGGACATGTTCCCGTACCCCTCGGGTGCGGGTCTGCACGTCGGCCACCCGCTGGGCTACATCGCCACCGACGTCTACGCCCGCCACCAGCGGATGACCGGGCACAACGTCCTGCACACCCTGGGCTTCGACGCGTTCGGCCTGCCGGCCGAGCAGTTCGCCGTACAGACCGGCACCCACCCGCGGGTCTCCACCGAGGCCAACATGGCCAACATGAAGGCGCAGCTGCGCCGCCTGGGCCTGGGGCACGACAAGCGCCGGTCGTTCGCCACGATCGACCCGGAGTACTACCGCTGGACCCAGTGGATCTTCCTGCAGATCTTCAACTCCTGGTACGACGCGGACGCCGGCAAGGCCCGCCCGGTCTCCGAGCTGGTCGCGCAGTTCGAGAGCGGTGAGCGCGAGGTCCCCGGCGGCCGCGCCTGGTCGGAGCTGTCCGCAGTCGAGCGCGCCGACCTGCTGAGCGAGTACCGCCTGGCCTACGCCTCGGACGCGCCGGTCAACTGGTGCCCCGGCCTGGGCACCGTGCTGGCCAACGAGGAGGTCACCGCCGACGGCCGTTCCGAGCGCGGCAACTTCCCCGTCTTCAAGGCCAAGCTGCGCCAGTGGAACATGCGCATCACCGCCTACGCGGACCGCCTGCTGGACGACCTGGACGGGCTGGACTGGCCCGAGGCGATCAAGCTGCAGCAGCGCAATTGGATCGGCCGCTCCGAGGGCGCCCGCGTCGACTTCCCCGTCTCCGCCGACGGTGAGGCCGACGCCATCACCGTCTTCACCACCCGCCAGGACACCCTGTTCGGTGCCACCTACATGGTGCTGGCCCCGGAGCACCCGCTGGTGGAGAAGTTCACCCCCGCCGCCTGGCCGGAGGGCACCCGCGAGGCCTGGACCGGCGGTCACGCCACCCCGGCCGAGGCGGTCGCCGCCTACCGTGCGCAGGCCGCGTCCAAGTCGGACGTCGAGCGCCAGGCCGAGGCGAAGGACAAGACCGGCGTCTTCACCGGCGTCTTCGCCACCAACCCGGTCAACGGCGAGCGGATCCCGGTCTTCATCGCCGACTACGTGCTGATGGGCTACGGCACCGGCGCCATCATGGCGGTGCCGGCCCACGACAGCCGCGACTTCGCCTTCGCCCGCGCCTTCGAGCTGCCCATGCGCTGCGTGGTCGAGCCCACCGACGGCCGGTCCACCGACCCGGCCGACTGGGACGAGGCCTTCGCCTCCTACGACGCGAAGCTGATCAACTCGGCGGGCGAGGACGTCTCCCTGGACGGCCTGGGCGTCGTCGAGGCCAAGGCCCGCGTCACCGCCTGGCTGGCGGAGCGGGGCATCGGCGAGGGCACCGTCAACTACCGCCTGCGCGACTGGCTGTTCAGCCGCCAGCGGTACTGGGGCGAGCCCTTCCCGATCGTCTACGACGAGGACGGCGTGGCGCACCCGCTGCCCGAGTCGATGCTGCCGCTGGAGCTGCCGGAGGTCGACGACTACTCGCCGCGCACCTTCGACCCGGACGACGCGGACACCCAGCCGGAGACCCCGCTGTCCCGCGACGAGGACTGGGTCAACGTCACCCTGGACCTGGGCGACGGGCCGAAGAAGTACCGCCGCGAGACCAACACCATGCCCAACTGGGCCGGCTCCTGCTGGTACGAGCTGCGCTACCTGGACCCGCACAACGACGAGAAGCTGGTCGACCCCGCGATCGAGCAGTACTGGATGGGTCCGCGCGAGGGCATGCCGCACGGCGGCGTCGACCTGTACGTGGGCGGTGCCGAGCACGCGGTGCTGCACCTGCTGTACGCGCGCTTCTGGTCGAAGGTCCTGTTCGACCTGGGCCACGTCTCCTCGGCCGAGCCGTTCCACAAGCTGTTCAACCAGGGCATGATCCAGGCCTTCGTCTACCGCGACAGCCGGGGCATCGCCGTGCCGGCCGCCGAGGTGGAGGAGCGCGACGGCGCCTACTGGTACCAGGGCGAGAAGGTCTCCCGGGTGCTGGGCAAGATGGGCAAGTCGCTGAAGAACGCCGTCACCCCCGACGAGATCTGCGCCGAGTACGGCGCCGACACCCTGCGCCTGTACGAGATGGCGATGGGTCCGCTGGACGTCTCCCGCCCGTGGGACACCCGCGCGGTCGTCGGCCAGTACCGCCTGCTGCAGCGGCTGTGGCGCAACGTCGTCGACGAGGCGACCGGCGAGGTCACCGTGGTCGACGCCGAGCCCGGTGAGGAGACTCTGCGGGCCCTGCACAAGGCCGTCGACGGCGTCCGGCAGGACCTGGAGGGCATGCGGTTCAACACCGCCATCGCCAAGATCACCGAGCTGAACAACCACCTGACCAAGTCCGGCGGCGCGCTGCCGCGGTCGGTGGCCGAGCCGCTGGTGCTGATGATCGCCCCGCTGGCCCCGCACATCGCCGAGGAGCTGTGGCGCCGTCTGGGCCACACCGACTCGGTCGTCCACCAGGACTTCCCGGTGGCCGACCCGGCCTACCTGGTCGACGAGACGGTGACCTGCGTCGTGCAGATCAAGGGCAAGGTCAAGGCCCGCCTGGAGGTCTCGCCGTCCGTCTCCGAGGCGGAGCTGGAGAAGATCGCCCTGGCCGACGAGAAGGTGGTCGCGGCGCTGGGCGGGGCCGGTGTGCGCAAGGTGATCGTCCGCGCTCCGAAGCTGGTGAACATCGTCCCGGCGTGACGGGTGCGACATGAAGCGGGCCCGGGCGGGCAAGCGGTCCCCTAGGGGACGCAGGGCCTGCGGAACCGGGGAACGATCAGGGGCAGGACCGGGGTTCCACGGAACTCGGGGCCTGCCTCTGGCGTTTACCGTGGGAGAGTGGTGGGAGGACGTACTCCCTCACCGGCCGGCCGGGCGCGAAGGAGGAACTGCGGTGGATGTGATCCTTGCCGTGATCGCGGTGATCTTCGTGCTGCTGGTCTCACTGACCGTCTGGGGCACGGTGAAGGCCGTCGGCGCCGCCCGGCGCGGCGTGGACCGCACCATCACCCAGGCGCGCCGCACGGTCGAGGACACCACCCTGCGGGCCCGCTCGCTGGGCCGTCCCGGGCCGGCGGGTGAGGTCGCCGAGCTGCGCCTGAAGCTGCGCACCTCGCTGCGCGCCACCCAGCAGGCGCTGGAGGCCGCCTCCCCGGAGGACGGCTCGCTGGCGGAATCGGTCGCTTTGTTCGACCGGCTGAGCGTCCACGGCCGCGAGCTGGACGCCGACCTCAAGCGGCTGGAGTCCGAGCCCGACCGCGCCACCCTCGCCGAGCGGCTGCCCGGCCTGCGGGAGCGCACCGACCGCATCGTGCGCTCCGCCGACTCCCTGCGCTGGGCCGCCCTGGACCGGGCGCACCGGTTCGCCGCCGACGACCTGGACACGCTGAGCGCCCAGATCGACGTCGAGGCCGGTGCCCTGCGGCACTGGGACCGGGCCGAGGCACCCGAGGCGGCCCCGGAGCCCTCCGCCGGCCGCGAGCGGAGGCAGGCTCCGAAGCCGGACCGTGAGGCGGCGCCGGATCCGCGGGCCGCCCGCCGGACGGCTCCCGACCCGCGGACCGGCCCGGCCGCGCTCGACCCGTCGCGGCCGCGCACCCCCAACCCGTGGGAGAAGCAGCCCCAGGCGCGTCCCGAGAGCACGGCCTGATCGCGACCGGAGCGCCGTAACGGCCGTGTCACCGGGGCGGCATGCCGGGTGGGGAGTACGGCAGGTAACCTCCAAGCCATGTCCCGCCATGTCGCGATCGTCACCGATTCCACGGCCTACCTGCCGCCCAGGACGACGGCCCGGCACGGCATCACCTCCGTCCCGCTGACCGTGGTCCTCGGCAACCGGGCGCTGGAGGAGGGCACCGAGATCTCCGCCCGCTCCCTCGCCGAGTCGCTGCGCAGGAAGCTTCCGGTCACCACCTCGCGGCCCAGCCCGGAGACCTTCGCCGAGACCTACCGGCGGATCGCGGAGACGGGCGTCTCGGCGATCGTCTCGCTCCACCTGTCCGCCGAGTTCTCCGGCACCTACGACGCCGCCGTGCTGGCCGCGCGGCAGGCGCCGGTGCCGGTGCGCGTGGTCGACACCGGGATGGTGGCGATGGCGCTGGGCTTCTGCGCCCTGGCGGCCGCCGAGACGGCGGAGGCGGGCGGCGACGCCGACGAGGTGGTCGCGGCCGCGGAGAAGCGCGCCGAGGCGACGTCGGCCTTCCTGTACGTCGACACACTGGAGTACCTGCGGCGCGGCGGCCGCATCGGCGCCGCCCAGGCCTTCTTCGGGTCGGCGCTGGCGGTCAAGCCGCTGCTGCAGCTGGCCGACGGGCGGATCGAGCCGCTGGAGAAGGTGCGCACGGCGTCCCGGGCCATCGGGCGGCTGGAGGAGATCGCCGCCGAGCGGGCGGGCGCCGCCGAGGTCGACATGGCGGTGCACCACCTGGCGGCCCCCGAGCGGGCCCTCGCCCTCGCCGACCGGCTCCGCGCACGGGTTCCGCGCCTCGCCGACCTGCACGTCAGCGAGGTGGGCGCGGTCATCGGCGCGCACACGGGTCCCGGGCTGCTGGCCGTGGTGATCTCCCCGCGGTGACGGGGTTGTCCACAGCCGGGGTGGTTGTCCACAGGTTTCGACCTTGATCATCGCGATGTGCGGTATCGGCGGATCCTGGGCCCATGAGCACGGGAACCTCACTCCACACGTCACCTTCTTCTCCGGCTTTTCCGGCTTCTCCGGTGCCTGGCGCCGCTTCCGCGGTGCCGCGTACCGCTTCCGCGGCGCCTCGCGCCGCCCGCGCGGTGCCGCGTCCGGGTGCGCCCTCGGCGCCTTCGGTTCACTCTGCGGTGCGACGCCTGTCGGCCCCGACCGATGGGGGACCGGCACCGGGGCCGGGAACCGCGCCGTACCGTGACCGGGGCACTTCACCGCCGCCCGGGCGACGCCCATCGCAGCGGAGGTCGGGAGCCGCCGCGCCTGGTCGCGGTCCTGGTCCCGGTCCCGGGCCCGCGATCGTGACCGCGCCGTCAGGAGCCGCGCCCGCGGGAGGGCCCGCGGCGGGGGCACCTCGGACGCCTTGGTGGGCAGCGCCTGAACCGGGAGCGGGGAGGGCTCCCCACCCGGCCCATGGCGCGCTGCCACCCGGGGGAGGGCATGCCGCCCTCCGTGCGATGCCGCGCACGCCCTCCTGGGCCGGGGCGGCCGGGGCGGTGGCCGGGCCCGCGGCCCCCAGGGTTCCGCCGTCCCCGAGGGCGGCGGCGGCCTCCGGTGTGGCACACGGGACGCCGGCCGGAAGCCCGGCGGGTGCGCGTGTGGTGCCGCTTACGCCCTCCCGCCCCGAGACCGTGGCGGTGGCGGGCGGGAGTCACGGACGGGGGCGGCACCGTCGGGCCCCCGAGGCGGCGGAGGCCACGCGGCATCGGGCGGCGGCGCTGTTCGCGACGGCTCCCGGGACGGTGCCGGTGCCGACTGCAGCGGAACCCCCGCGGGAGGCCGGACCCGAGGCGGGGCGGGCGTTCCCCGACCGGCTGGATGCGCTGCGGGACCGGCTGCCGCCGTGGCTGCGCGCGACCTGTGCGCTGCACCGGCGGGGCGTCGTCGCCCTCGCCGCGCTGCTCGCCCTGGCGGTGGCCCTCGCCCTCCAGCACCACCTGGCGGCCAGGCCACAGCCGGTGGCCGCGCCGGGCAGCGTCACGGGGGCCGAACCGAGCCCGTTCCGGCCCCGGCCCGCCGCAGTGTCCGGACCCACCACGGCCCCGCCGATCGTGGTGGACGTCGGGGGCAAGGTGCGTGACCCAGGGGTGCACAGCCTGCCGGCCGGATCCCGGGTGGCGGACGCGCTGCGGGCCGCCGGCGGGGTGCGGCCGGGAGCGGACACCGACGGGCTGAACCGGGCCCGGTTCTTGGTCGACGGCGAGCAGCTGCTGGTCGGGGTCGACCCGCCACCGGGGGCCGCGCCGCCCGCCGCTGGCCCGGGCCCCGCCGCGGGAGCCGGCGGTCCCACCGCCCCCGTGTCGCTGAACACCGCCACCGTGGAGCAGCTGGACGCGCTGCCCGGGGTGGGTCCCGTACTGGCCCAGCACATCGTCGACCACCGCGCCGGCTCCGGCGGGTTCCGCTCCGTGGAGGAACTGCGCGAGGTCAACGGCATCGGCGACCGGCGCTTCGCCGACCTGCGGGACCTGGTGAGGCCATGACCGGCACGGTCCGGGCGGCGGACCGCGCCCCCGCCCACGCCGAGGCCGGACCCCGGGGCGCCTCCCACCCGCGGCAGGAGGGCCCCGTGGACCTCCGGCTGGTCGGCCCGGCACTGGCCGCCTGGGGGACCGCCGCCGTCACCCTGCCCGCGCCGACGGCGGTCGCCGCGGCGGTCGCCCTGGCCGGACTGGTGACCGCCCTGACCCTGCTCCGCACCCGGGGCAGCCCTCGGACCGCCGCGCCGCGGTCCGCGCCGTCGTCGGCCGCGCGGACCGCGCAGGCGCGGGCCACGCGGTCCGGACAGTCGCGGGCCACGCGGTCCGGACAGTCGCGGGCCACGCGGTCCGGACAGTCGCGGGCCACGCGGTCCGGACAGTCGCGGGCCACGCGGTCCGGGCAGGCGCCGGCCACGGGGTGCGGGCAGGCGCCGGCCACGGGGTCCGGGCAGGCGTCGGCCACGGGGTTCGGGCAGGCCCCGGCCACGCGCACGGGGCAGCCGCCCACGCGGTCCGGCCCGCGGGTGACGCTGGCGGCGGTGCTGCTCTGCGCGGCCGGGGCCGCCGCCTCCGCGGGGCTGCACGGCGCGCAACTGCGCAGCGGCCCCGTCCCGGCCCTCGCTGCCCGCGAGGCCACCGTGACCGCCGAAGTGCTGCTCACCTCCGACCCGCGCCTCGCCCGCCCCCGGGTGACCGGGGACCGCTCGACGCCTCCCACCGTCCTCGTCGACGCGGAGATCCGCCGCCTGGACGGGCCGTCGGGGCAGGCGGCCCTGCACACCCCCGTGCTGCTGATCGCCGACCCGGGTGAGGCGCGCACCCGGTGGCTCGCCCTGCTGCCGTCCACCCGCCTGTCCGTCACCGGGCGCCTGGCACCCGCCCGCTCCGGCGGCGACCGGTTCGCGGCGGTGCTCAAGAGCCGCGGCGGTCGCGCCCCGCGCGTGGTCGCCGGCCCCGACCGGGCCCAGCGGACCGCCGGCCGCCTGCGGGCCGGGCTCCGGGAGGCGACCGACGGTCTCGAACCGGACGCCCGCGCCCTGCTGCCGGGTCTGGTCGTCGGGGACACCTCCCGCATCACCCCGGAGCTCGACCACGCCTTCCAGGAGACCGACCTCGCCCACGTCCTCGCCGTCAGCGGCTCCAACCTGACCATCCTGCTGGCCCTGTTGCTCGGTCCGCCCGGTACCGCCCAGCGCGCCGAACGCCGTGGACTGGCGCCCCGGCTGGGCCTCACCCTGCGGTCCACCGCCGTCCTCGGCGGCGCGCTCACCCTCGGGTTCGTCGTGGTCTGCCGTCCCGACCCCAGCGTGCTGCGGGCCGCCGCCTGCGGGGCGGTGGTGCTGCTCGCCCTGGCGACGGGGCGGCGCAGGGCGATGGTCCCGGCGCTGGCCGCGGCCGTGCTGCTGCTGGTGCTGTACGACCCCTGGCTCGCCCGCAGCCCGGGCTTCCTGCTGTCCGTGCTGGCCACCGGCTCGCTGCTGCTCCTAGCCCCCCGCTGGAGCCGGGCGCTGCGCCGCCGCGGCGTCCCGCCCCGGCTCGCCGAGGCGCTCGGCGCGGCCGCCGCCGCCCAGGCGGTGTGCGCCCCGGTGGTCGTGGTGTTCTCCGGGCGGGTCAGCCTGGTCGCGGTGCCCTGCAACCTGCTCTCCGAGTTCGCGATCGCCCCCGCCACCGTCCTCGGCTTCGCCACGCTGCTCACCGCGCCGTTCGCGATACCGGTGGCGCGGCTGCTGGCCCGGTGCGCGGGGTGGCCCGCCGGGTGGGTGGTGGACGTGGCGCGGGCCGGGGCGGGGCTGCCGGGCGCCGGGGTGGACTGGCCCGACGGCTGGGGCGGTGCCGCGCTGCTGGCCGCCGTCACCCTGGCCCTGCTGCCGGTGGCACGCCGGCTGCCCGGACGCCCGCTGCTGTGCGCGGGGTGCGGTCTGCTGCTGGTGCTCGCGGTGCTGCGGCCGCCCCAGGTGACCCGCCTGGTCACCGGATGGCCGCCGCCGCACTGGCGGATGGTGGTCTGCGACGTCGGGCAGGGCGACGCCCTGGTCCTGAACGCCGGCGCCGGCGACGCCGTGGTGGTCGACGCGGGCCCGGAGCCCGAACCGGTCGACCGGTGCCTGCGGACGCTCGGCGTGCGGCGGATCCCGCTGGTGGTGCTCACCCACTTCCACGCCGACCACGTGGCGGGCCTCCCGGGGGTGCTGCGCGGCCGTGCGGTGGGGGAGATCGCGGTCACCGGGCTCCCGGACCCCGTCGACCAGGCGGCCTTCGTCCACCGGACCGCCGGCCGGGCTGCGATCCCCGTCACACAGGCGGTCGCGGGTCAGGAACGGCATACGGGCCGGCTCAGGTGGCGAGTAGTCTGGCCCGCGGCCGCCCCCCACCCCTTGGCGGCGGACTCCGGGGCGCTCACCCCGAACGACGCCAGCGTCACCCTGCTGGTGCGGACCGCCGGCCTGCGACTGCTGCTGCTCGGGGACCTGGAACCCCCGGCCCAGCGCGCACTGGCCGACTCGCCCCTCCTCGCCGGAGGGGGCGGGGTGGACGTCCTCAAGGTCGCCCACCACGGATCACCGCATCAGGACGCCGGACTGATGAGCCGTCTGACGCCGCGCCTGGCCCTGATCAGCTGCGGCCGGGACAACTCCTACGGGCATCCCGCGCCGTCCACCGTGGCGGCGTTGCGTGCCCGCGGAGCCCTGGTGCTGCGGACCGACCGGGACGGGGCGCTGGCGGTCGTCGGCGGGAAGGGCGCCCTCCGCACCGCCACGTCCGGACCCGGCTGACCTCGGATCCGGACCGAGGTCCCCGCGCCATCCGCGGGAGTCCTCCGACCAGCACCGACCCGATCGGCACCGGCACCGACCCGATCGGCACCAGCCCGACCACCACAGGAGGAACCGCATGTTACCGAGAAGCACCCGCCCCGCAGCGCAGAGAGGCCGACGCCCATGATCCGCTGGCTGACCGGCAGGACCCACCGGACGACCGGCACCGGCGTCCTGTCCGCCCTGCGCATACCCTCCCGGGCCGGCGTCGTGGTCGGCCGGGTGATCGACCCGGTCAACGACGTGATCGCCGGCGCCGAGTTCACCCTCACCGACGCGCTCGGCCGCAAGGCGGTGGGCGGCGGCACCGACCCCTTCGGAAGCTTCCTCGCCGCGGTACCGCCGGGCGAATACCGGGTCGCCGTGTCCGCCGAGGGGTTCCTGCCCCACCGGTCGACGGTGCGGGTGCTCGAGGACCAGCTCGCCGCGCTGGGCGACATCCGGCTCGAGGTGGCCCCGCCCCCCGAGCTGCCGCACCCCGGCGAATGGGAGCTGGACCCGGGGCACAGCACGATCGCCTTCACCGCCCGCCACATCGGTCTGGCGCGGGTGCACGGCCGCTTCGACTCCTTCGCCGGAGCGCTGCGGATCGGCGAGACCATGGACACGTCGGCCATGCACGTCGTGATCAACGCGGCCTCCATCAACACCGCGGTGCGGATGCGCGACGACCACCTGCGTTCGGCGGACTTCCTGGACGTGGCCAACTACCCGACGATGGAGTTCTACAGCGACCGGTTCGTCCACCGGGGCGGTTCCCGGTGGCACGTGACCGGGGCCCTGTCGCTGCACGGCGTCACCCGCACCGTCACCCTCGACACCGAGTACCTGGGCGTCGGGACCGGGGTGGAGGGCGAGACCCGGGCCGCCTGCCGGGCCACCACCGAGCTGCACCGGGACGACTTCACGATCACCTGGCAGGCCATGCTGGCCCGGGGCATCGCGGCGGTCGGCCCGAGCATCCGGATCGAGATGGACATCCAGGTCGTCCCCAAGGGCTGAGTCGCGGGCGCGGAGCCGGGCCGGGCGCGGAGCGGGGCCGCGCCAGGGCCGGGGGCGGGAGCGGGGGGCGGCGGGGCATGTCGCAAAATGTCCGTGTGAGCGATGTGAGACACGTGCTGGTGCTGCCCGACCGTGACGCGGCACAGGAGGCGGCCGAGGCCCTCGTCGACCGCTTCGGGGTCGACGAGGAACCGCGCATGGTGCGGGATGCCCTGGCCGGCGAGGACGACGCCGAGGACGCCCAGTGGCTGCTCGTGCTGGCCGACGAGAACGAGGAGCTGGACCCCGCCGCCCTCGACGAGTTCGCCGCCGAGTGGGACGGCTGGCGCGAGGAACCCTGACCGGACGGGCGGCCACGGCCGCCCGGCCCGGGCTGTCGGCGGCGCGTGGGATGCTGGAGCCGATGGCCAGGAAAACAGCTCACAACGATCTCCTCGCGCCGGTCACCCTGGCCGTGGGCCAGGAGGATCTCCTCCTCGACCGCGCCGTGCGGGAGGTGGTCGCCGCGGCCCGCGCCGCCGACGAGGACACCGACGTCCGCGACCTCACCCCGGACCAGCTCCAGCCCGGCACCCTCGCCGAGCTGACCAGCCCTTCGCTGTTCGCCGAGCGCAAGGTCGTGGTGGTCCGCAACTCCCAGGACCTGTCCGCGGACACCGTCAAGGACGTCAAGGCGTACATCTCCTCGCCCGCCGAGGAGATCACCCTGGTGCTGGTCCACGCGGGCGGCGCCAAGGGCAAGGGCCTGCTCGACGCGGCCCGCAAGGCGGGGGCCCGCGAGGTCGCCTGCCCCAAGATGACCAAGGCGGCCGACCGGCTCTCCTTCGTCCGTGGTGAGTTCCGCGCCGCCGGGCGCTCCGCCACCCCCGAGGCATGCCAGGCGTTGGTCGACGCGCTCGGCAGCGACCTGCGGGAGCTGGCCTCCGCCGTCTCCCAGCTGGTCGCCGACATCGACGGCCCCGTGGACGAGGAGGTCGTGGGCCGCTACTACACGGGCCGCGCCGAGGCCTCCAGCTTCACCGTGGCCGACCGCGCCGTCGAGGGGCGGGCCGCCGAGGCGCTGGAGGCGCTGCGGTGGTCGCTGTCCACCGGCGTCGCGCCCGTGCTCATCACCAGCGCGCTGGCCCAGGGCGTGCGGGGCATCGGGCGGTTCCTCGGCGCTCCGCGCGGCGCCCGCCCGAACGACCTCGCGCGGGAACTGGGCATGCCGCCGTGGAAGGTCGACGTGGTGAAGCGGCAGGCCCGGACCTGGTCCCAGGACGGGGTGTCGGTGGCGCTGCGCGCCGTCGCCGAGGCGGACGCCGCCGTGAAGGGGGCGGGGGACGATCCGGCGTACGCCCTGGAGAAGGCGGTGCGCGTCATCGCCCGCGCGGCGCGGCCGCAGGGTCCCCGGCCGTAGCGCCGGCCCGGCCGGTCGTGGGCCGACAGGGCGGAAACGGCGGCGGGCCACTGCGACGCGAACGGCGGCGGGCCACCGGGAGGAGATCCCGGTGGCCCGCCGCCGTTCGCGCGTCACGTGCGTCACGCCTCGCGCGCGCCCTCGTACATCTCCTCGATGAGGTGCGCGTACTCCCGCTCCACCACCGGGCGCTTCAGCTTCAGGCTCGGGGTGATCTCGCCGTGCTCCACGTCGAGGTCACGCGGCAGGAGCCGGAACTGCTTGACGGTCTGCCAGCGCTGCAGGCCCGCGTTGAGCTGCTTGACGTAGCCCTCGACCATGGCGACGGTCTCCGGCGCGGCGACGACCTCCGCGTAGGACTTGCCGGCCAGCCCGTTCTCCGCGGCCCAGCCCATCAGGGCGGCCTCCTCCAGGGCGATCAGCGCCGTGCAGTAGTTCCGCGAGGCGCCGTGGACCAGGATGTTGGAGACGTACGGGCAGATCGCCTTGAACTGGCCCTCGATCTCGGCCGGGGCGACGTACTTGCCGCCCGAAGTCTTGATCAGGTCCTTCTTGCGGTCGGTGATCCGCAGGTACCCGTCGGTGGACAGCTCGCCGATGTCGCCGGTGTGGAACCAGCCGTCCTCCTCCAGGACCTCGGCGGTCTTGTCCGGCAGGTTGTGGTAGCCCTGCATGATGCCCGGGCCGCGCAGCAGGATCTCGCCGTCGTCGGCGATGCGCACCTCGGTGCCGGGCAGCGGCTTGCCCACCGTGCCGGTGCGGTAGGCCTCGCCCGGGTTCACGAAGGAGGCCGCGGAGGACTCGGTGAGGCCGTAACCCTCCAGGATGTGCACGCCGGCGCCGGAGAAGAAGTAGCCGATCTCCGGGGCGAGCGCCGCCGAGCCGGAGATGCAGGCGCGCAGGTTGCCGCCGAAGGCCTCGCGGATCTTCTTGTAGACCAGCAGGTCGGCGAGCTCGTGCTTGAGGGAGAGGCCGAACGGGGCGGTCGCGTTGCCGGTGCGGCGGTAGTTCTCCTGGGTGACCTTGCCGTACTCGCGGGCGATCCCGGCCGCCCACTGGAAGATCTTGTACTTGGCGCCGCCGCCCGCGCGGGCCTTGGCGGCCACGCCGTTGTAGACCTTCTCGAAGATGCGGGGGACGGCCGCCATGTAGGTCGGCCGCACCACCGGCAGGTTCTCGATGATCTTGTCGACCCGGCCGTCGACCGCGGTGACGTGACCGACCTCGATCTGGCTGGACAGCAGCACCTTGCCGAAGACGTGCGCCAGCGGCAGCCACAGGTACTGCACGTCCTCCGTGGAGACCAGGCCGGTGGCGGAGATCGCCTTCGCCATGTACGCCCAGCAGTCGTGCGGCAGGCGCACGCCCTTGGGGCGGCCGGTGGTGCCGGAGGTGTAGATCAGCGTGGCCAGCTGGTCCTTGGTGATCGCGGAGACCCGCTCCTTGACCAGCTCGGGGGACTTCTCCAGACGGGCCGCGCCGCGCCGCTCGAGCTCCTCCAGGGTCAGGACGGTGTCGTTCGTCTCCACGCCCGCCGGGTCGACCACCACGATGTGGGTGAGCGAGGGCAGCTCGTCCCTCTTCTCCAGCGCCTTGGCGACCTGCGAGGCGTCCTCGGCGATCAGCACCCTGCTGCCGGAGTCGGAGAGGATGAACGCCGACTCCTCGGCGTTGGTCGAGGGGTAGACCGTCGTGGTGGCCGCGCCCGCACAGAGGATGCCGAGGTCGGCGAGGATCCACTCGACCCGGGTCGACGCCGCCAGCGCCACCCGCTCCTCCGGGGCCACGCCCAGGTCGATCAGGCCCGCCGCGATGGCGAACACGCGGTCGGCGGACTGCTTCCAGCTGAGCGACTTCCACTCGTCGGGGCCCTGCCCGGAGGACGGCACCGGGTAGCGGTACGCCTCGGTGTCGGGCGTCGCCTCCACGCGCTCCAGGAACAGGTTCGCCACACTCGGCGGACGGCTATCGATCAGGGTCTGTGTGTCGCTCACGACAATCCTCCGGGGCCCGCCCGCAGTACGTGCGGCCGGCTCGGCCACTACTGACGGCTGCTGGTGCGGCTGGCTGGTTTGCTGCTGGCTGATGAACGGCTGAACGGCCTCGCGTGTCCCTGCTTAACTCGCGAGTAACTGAGGAGCAGGCATCAGGGTAAGGGCCGACCCTGCGGTATGTAAGAGGCTACGGGCAGGCATTTGCGCAGTTCTTCCGGCCGCGCGACGCCGAAGGGCCCGCCGCGGCGACGCGACGGGCCCTTCCGGCGGACGCCGGGATCCGCAACTCGGCGGACTCCCGGTCTACTTCCGGCCTACTTCTTCCCCTTGCCGGACGACGCGCTCTCGTCGCTGGAGAGCACGGCGATGAAGGCCTCCTGGGGGACCTCCACGGAACCCACCATCTTCATCCGCTTCTTGCCCTCCTTCTGCTTCTCCAGCAGCTTCCGCTTCCGGGAGATGTCACCGCCGTAGCACTTGGCGAGGACGTCCTTGCGGATGGCGCGGATGGTCTCGCGGGCGATCACCCGGGAGCCGACGGCGGCCTGGATCGGCACCTCGAAGGCCTGCCGGGGGATGAGCTCGCGCAGCTTGGCGACCAGCCGCACGCCGTAGGCGTACGCCGCGTCCTTGTGGGTGATCGCCGAGAAGGCGTCCACCTTGTCGCCGTGCAGCAGGATGTCCACCTTGACCAGGCTGGACGTCTGCTCGCCGGTGGGCTCGTAGTCCAGCGAGGCGTAGCCGCGGGTCTTGGACTTCAGCTGGTCGAAGAAGTCGAAGACGATCTCGGCGAGCGGCAGCGTGTACCGGATCTCCACGCGGTCCTCGGACAGGTAGTCCATGCCCAGCAGCGTGCCGCGACGCGTCTGGCACAGCTCCATGATCGCGCCGATGAACTCCGACGGCGCGAGGATCGTGGCGCGCACGACCGGCTCGTACACGTCGTTGATCTTGCCCTCGGGGAACTCGCTCGGGTTGGTGACGACGTGCTCGCTGCCGTCCTCCATGACCACGCGGTAGACCACGTTGGGGGCGGTGGCGATCAGGTCGAGGCCGAACTCGCGCTCCAGGCGCTCGCGGATCACGTCGAGGTGGAGCAGCCCGAGGAAGCCGACGCGGAAGCCGAAGCCCAGGGCCGCGGACGTCTCCGGCTCGTAGACCAGCGCCGCGTCGTTGAGCTGCAGCTTGTCCAGCGCGTCGCGCAGCAGCGGGTAGTCCGAGCCGTCCAGCGGGTACAGGCCCGAGAACACCATCGGCTTGGGGTCCTTGTAGCCGCCCAGCGCCTCGGTGGCGCCCTTGTTCAGGGTGGTGACCGTGTCACCGACCTTGGACTGGCGGACGTCCTTCACGCCGGTGATCAGGTAGCCCACCTCGCCGACGCCCAGGCCGTCGGCCGGCAGCATCTCGGGCGAGTTGGTGCCGATCTCCAGCAGCTCGTGCGTGGCGCCGGTCGACATCATCCGGATGCGCTCGCGCTTGGTGAGCTGGCCGTCGATCACCCGGACGTAGGTGACCACGCCGCGGTACGAGTCGTAGACCGAGTCGAAGATCATCGCGCGGGCCGGGGCGTCCTTGACGCCGACCGGGGCCGGGATGCGCTCGACCACGCGGTCCAGCAGGTCCTCGACGCCGATGCCGGTCTTCGCCGAGACCTTCAGCACGTCGGAGGGGTCGCAGCCGATCAGGTTGGCGAGCTCCTCGGAGAACTTCTCGGGCTGCGCGGCCGGCAGGTCGATCTTGTTCAGCACCGGGATGATCGCGAGGTCGTTCTCCATCGCCAGGTACAGGTTGGCGAGCGTCTGCGCCTCGATGCCCTGGGCGGCGTCGACGAGCAGGATGGTGCCCTCGCAGGCCGCCAGGGACCGGGACACCTCGTAGGTGAAGTCGACGTGCCCGGGGGTGTCGATCATGTTCAGGATGTGCGTGGTGCCCTGCTGGTCCCCGGTGTTCGGGGCCCACGGCAGACGCACCGCCTGGGACTTGATCGTGATGCCGCGCTCACGCTCGATGTCCATGCGGTCGAGGTACTGGGCGCGCATCTGCCGCTGCTCGACGACGCCGGTCAGCTGGAGCATCCGGTCGGCGAGCGTGGACTTGCCGTGGTCGATGTGCGCGATGATGCAGAAGTTGCGGATCAGAGCCGGGTCGGTACGGCTCGGCTCGGGCACATTGTTAGGGGTCGCGGGCACGCAGGGTCCTGTCTCTTGAGGCGCCTTATGCCTCGGGTCGGATCTGTACGCAGCCTCCATCGTCCCATGGCCCGGCCCCTGTGACGGGTTTGGGCCGCTCGTCGGGCGACTGGTAGCCTGGGTGGCTGTGTCTCCACGCCCTGTGTGCGGAGGCTCACCCAAGAAAATCACACGGCCCGCGAGGCCTCGCCCTCGTGTGCCAAGAACCTGAAAAGGCTCCTTCGTGGCGAACATCAAGTCCCAGATCAAGCGGAACAAGACCAACGAGAAGGCCCGGCTGCGCAACAAGGCCGTCAAGTCCTCTCTGAAGACCGCGATCCGCAAGGCCCGCGAGGCCGCCGCCGCGGGTGACGTCGAGAAGGCGACCGAGTACCAGCGCGCCGCTGCGCGTCAGCTGGACAAGGCCGTCTCCAAGGGCGTCATCCACAAGAACCAGGCCGCCAACAAGAAGTCGGCGCTTGCTTCCAAGGTCGCCGGCCTCCAGGGCTGAATCGCCTCGGTCCGTCTGTGATCTGAACGACTGAACGACCGCCGGAAGGACCCAGAGCGGGCCCTCTCTCATCCGCTCCCGACCGGCACCAAGGGTCCGTACGCGGCCTGCGTTCGCCACGCGGGTACGGACCCGGCACCCTTTTCAGCGCCCCGGCCCCCGTGCCGCCTTCCCCAGGCGGTCCGGAGGCCGGGGCGTCGGTGTTTCCGGGGCGGTCCTCCAAGGCGCCGGTGCTCCCTGTCCGCCCTCCCCGGGGCGCCGGTGTTCCCGGGCCGCGGTCCTCCGGGTCCGGCCGTCCTCCCGGGCAACGGCGCGGGTGGGGGACAATGGTCCCCATGCCTTCCGCACTCCCCGACGGCGAGCCCGTCCCCGCCGACGGCGCGCTGCCGGCCTCCGCCCTCGAGGGCGCCCCGGAGCGCCCCCTCGGGTTCTACCTGCACGTCCCGTACTGCGCGACCCGCTGCGGGTACTGCGACTTCAACACCTACACCGCCACCGAGCTGCGCGGCAGCGGCGGCGTGCTCGCCTCCCGCGACAACTACGCGGACACCCTCGCCGAGGAGGTCCGCCTGGCCCGCAAGGTGCTGGGCGACGACCCCCGCCCGGTGCGCACCGTCTTCGTCGGCGGCGGCACCCCCACCCTGCTGGCCGCCGGCGACCTGGTGCGGATGCTGGACGCGGTCCGCCAGGAGTTCGGCCTCGCCGAGGACGCGGAGGTCACCACCGAGGCCAACCCGGAGACCGTGGACCCGGCCTACCTCGCCGAGCTGCGCGAGGGCGGCTACAACCGGATCTCCTTCGGCATGCAGTCCGCCCGCCCCCACGTGCTGCGGATCCTCGACCGCACCCACACCCCCGGCCGCCCCGAGCAGTGCGTCGCCGAGGCGCGCGCCGCCGGGTTCGAACACGTCAACCTGGACCTGATCTACGGCACGCCGGGGGAGTCCGACGACGACTGGCGCGCCTCGCTGGAGGCCGCGCTGGGCGCCGGTCCCGACCACGTCTCGGCGTACGCGCTGATCGTCGAGGAGGGCACCGGGCTGGCCCGCCGGATCAAGCGCGGCGAGGTCCCCATGACCGACGACGACGTGCACGCCGACCGCTACCTGATCGCCGAGGAGATGCTCACGGCGGCCGGGCTCGACTGGTACGAGGTCTCCAACTGGGCCGCCTCCGACGCGGCCCGCTGCCTGCACAACGAGCTGTACTGGCGCGGCGCCGACTGGTGGGGCGCCGGACCGGGCGCGCACAGCCACGTCGGGGGCGTGCGGTGGTGGAACGTCAAGCACCCCGGCGCCTACGCGGCGGCCCTCGCCGAGGGGCGCTCCCCGGGCGCGGGGCGCGAACTGCTCTCCGTAGAGGACCGGCGCGTCGAGCGGATCCTGCTGGAGCTGCGGCTGGTGGACGGCGTCCCCCTGGACCTCCTGCTCCCGGCCGGCCGCGCCGCCGCCGACCGCGCCCTCGCCGACGGCCTGCTGCGCCCCGAGTCCTTCACCGCCGGCCGCGCCGCGCTGACCCTCCGCGGCCGCCTGCTGGCCGACGCCGTGGTCCGGGACCTGGTGGACTGATCACACGAACCACCCCCACAGGTGAACCCGTGCGGAACGAGGCGGTGCAGGATCAGATCCCCCGCAGTCGCTGGCGCCGTCTTCAGACGCAGAACGTCACGATCCTCGCGGAGGCAAGTCAGCCGCAGCCCGACCTGGTCGTGATCGAGCGCGGCATCGGGCCGCGGCACGGCAGCCTGATGCCCTGCGAGATCATCACGATGGTCGTGGAAGTCGTCTCACGAACGAGCGTGGAGCGCGACTGCGGGGTCAAACGATCCGTCTACGCCGCCGCGCGCATCCCGGCCTACTTCGTCATCGATCCGATCATGGGGCGGTGCGTGCTGCTCACCGAGCCGACCGGTGATGCCGAGCGGGCGGACTACCGCGGCCAGCGGATCACCAAGTTCGGAGACCGCACGCCCTTGGACCCGCTCGGCCTCGAGCTGGAGACGGAGGAGTTCGAGGTCTACGGGACCGCCCGGCCGCATCGCTTGCCGTGAACGCGGTCAGGTGCGTCAGGGTGCCGTGACGAAGTCGATCAGTTCCTCGACGCGGCCCAGCAGCTCCGGCTCCAGATCCTTCCAGTCGCGGACGCGGGAGAGGATGTGGCGCCAGGCGGCGCCGGTGTTGTCGGGCCAGCCGAGGGCGCGGCAGACGCCGGTCTTCCAGTCCTGGCCGCGGGGGATCACCGGCCAGGCCTCGATGCCCAGGGCGGCGGGCTTCACGGCCTGCCAGATGTCGATGTAGGGGTGGCCGACCGCCAGGGCGTGGTCGCTGGTGACCGCCTCGGCGATGCGCCACTCCTTGGAGCCGGGCACCAGGTGGTCGACCAGGACGCCCAGCCGGGCGTCGGGGCCGGGGGCGAACTCCTCGACCACGGCCGGCAGGTCGTCCACGCCCTCCAGGTACTCCACGACCACGCCCTCGATGCGCAGGTCGTCGCCCCACACCTTCTCGACCAGCTCCGCGTCGTGCCGTCCCTCGACGTAGATGCGCCCCGCGCGGGCCACCCGCGCCCGCGCGCCGGGGACCGCGACCGAGCCCGAGGCGGTGCGCGAGGGGCGCTTCGGGGCGGCCGCGGCGGCGCGGACCAGGGTCACCGGGCGGCCCTCCAGCAGGAAGGCGGCCGGGGCCAGCGGGAAGACGCGGTGCTTGCCGTGCCGGTCCTCCAGGGTGACCGTGCCGGCCTCGCAGCCCACCACGGCCCCGCAGAACCCGGTGGCGGGGTCCTCCACGACCAGGCCGGGCTCCGCGGGGACCTCGGGCACCGGCTTGGGCTTCTTCCACGGCGGCGTGAGGTCGGGGGAGTACTGGCGCATTCGGCTGACGATAGGAGAAACGGCGACCCGTGTGGAGGCGACACGCCCTCGCGCCGCCTCACCAGGCCGTGCCGAACCTCCGGGACAGCTCCTCGCGCTGCCGCCGCACGAAGGCGGCGTCGACCACCGCTCCGTGCCCCGGCACGTAGAGCGCGTCCTCGCCGCCCAGCTCCAGCAGCCGGGTGAGGGCCGCCGCCCAGCGCGAGGGCACCGCGTCCTGACCGGCCTGGGGTTCACCGGACTCCTCGACCAGGTCGCCGCAGAACACCACCGGGCGCGCCCCCGGCACCAGGACCGCCAGGTCGTGCGCGGTGTGACCCGGCCCCATCGCGGCGAGCACCGGGCGGACGCCGCCGCCCAGCTCCAGCACGTGGTCGTCGTGCACCTCGTGCCGCGGCACGGTCAGCGCCTCCAGCGCCGTGTCCGCGGCCCCGGCGGTCAGCCCGTTCGCCACCGCGTCGGCCCGCAGGGCCTCCCGTCCCTCGGCGGAGGCCAGCAGCGCGCCGCAGCCGACCGCGGCGTGCGCCTCCGCGCCGGCGAACACACCGGCGCCGAACACGTGGTCGAAGTGAGGATGGGTGAGGGCCACGTGTGTGATCCTCCTCCCCGCCCCCAGCAGCTCCTCGGCCTCCTGGCGGATCCGTGTTCCCTCCGCCACACTCGAGCCCGCGTCCACCAGCAACGCACCGTCGGGGCCGGTCACCAGGCCCACCGTGCAGTCCCAGACGGGCAGCCGCAGCCGCCGCACGCCGGGGGCCAGGGCCTCCCAGCCGAGACTTTCCCCTCCACCAGGGGCTTCCCAGGTCACGCTCATGGGGCGACGCTATCGGGACCGCACGGCGACCGCCCTTGCCCGCGCCGTACCCTCCGGCCGTACACTGACAGGTGATGACTGGCACTCGCGCAAGCAGAGTGCCAGTCGACGCAAGGGGCAGAAGCGGTGAGGCCGAGCCGACATCCGGAGGTGTGCGCGATGCTGAGTGAACGCAGGCTGCAGGTGTTGCGCGCCATCGTCCAGGACTACGTCGGGACCGAGGAGCCGGTGGGCTCCAAGGCCCTCACCGAGCGGCACAACCTCGGTGTGTCCCCCGCGACGGTGCGCAACGACATGTCCGCGCTGGAGGAGGAGGGCTACATCGCCCAGCCCCACACCAGCGCGGGGCGGATCCCCACCGACAAGGGGTACCGGCTCTTCGTCGACCGGCTGGCCGACGTGAAGCCGATGACCCAGCCCGAGCGGCGGGCCATCCAGAACTTCCTGGACGGCGCCGTCGACCTCGACGACGTGGTGGCCCGCACGGTGCGGCTGCTGGCGCAGCTGACCCGGCAGGTCGCGGTCGTCCAGTATCCGTCGCTCACGCGTTCGGCGGTGCGGCACGTGGAGCTGCTGGCGCTCGCGCCGGCCCGGGTGATGCTGGTGCTGATCACCGACACCGGCCGGGTCGAGCAGCGCCTGATCGACTGCCCCGCCCCGATCGGTGAGAACACCCTCGCCGACCTCCGCGCCCGGCTCAACAGCCGGGTCACCGGACGCCGGTTCACCGACGTGCCGCTGCTGGTGCAGGACCTGCCGGAGGCCTTCGAGCAGGAGGACCGCTCCACGGTGGCCTCGGTGCTCTCCACCCTGCTGGAGACGCTCGTCGAGCGGACCGAGGAGCGGCTGATGATCGGCGGCACCGCCAACCTGACCCGCTTCACACATGATTTTCCCCTCACCATCCAGCCCGTCCTGGAGGCGCTCGAGGAGCAGGTCGTGCTCCTCAAACTCCTTGGGGAGGCGCAGGATTCGGCCATGACCGTCCGTATCGGTCATGAGAACGAGTACGAGGGGCTCAACTCCACGTCCGTCGTGTCGGTGGGCTACGGTTCGGGCGGCGAGGCAGTCGCCAAGCTCGGCGTGGTCGGACCGACCCGCATGGATTACCCGGGAACGATGGGAGCAGTACGCGCAGTGGCACGGTACGTCGGACAGATCCTGGCGGAGTCGTAAGTGGCCACGGACTACTACG
This sequence comes from Streptomyces fragilis, assembly GCF_003112515.1. Lineage (GTDB taxonomy): Bacteria > Actinomycetota > Actinomycetes > Streptomycetales > Streptomycetaceae > Streptomyces > Streptomyces fragilis. The sequence goes on from NZ_BEVZ01000005.1 coordinate 427,715, forward strand.
CCGTACTCGGCGTGCGCCGCGACGCGTCCCAGGACGAGATCAAGAAGGCGTTCCGGAGGCTCGCGCGCGAGCTGCACCCGGACGTCAATCCCGATCCGAAGACGCAGGAGCGGTTCAAGGAGATCAACGCCGCCTACGAGGTGCTCTCGGATCCGCAGAAGAAGCAGGTCTACGACCTCGGCGGCGACCCGCTCTCCCAGGCCGGCGGCGCCGGCGCGGGTGCGGGCGGCTTCGGGGCCGGCGGCTTCGGCAACTTCTCCGACATCATGGACGCCTTCTTCGGCACGGCCTCCCAGCGCGGACCGCGCTCGCGGACCCGCCGCGGCCAGGACGCCATGATCCGGCTGGACGTCGAGCTGACCGAGGCGGCCTTCGGGACCACCAAGGAACTCCAGGTCGACACGGCCGTGGTCTGCAAGACCTGTCACGGCGAGGGCGCCGCCCCCGGCACCTCCGCGCAGACCTGTGACATGTGCCGCGGCCGCGGCGAGGTGTCCCAGGTGACGCGGTCCTTCCTCGGCCAGGTCATGACCTCCAGGCCCTGCCCCCAGTGCCAGGGCTTCGGCACCGTCGTGCCCAATCCGTGCCCCGAGTGCGCGGGCGACGGCCGGGTGCGCTCGCGCCGGACGCTGACCGTGAAGATCCCCGCCGGCGTCGACAACGGCACCCGGATCCAGCTGGCCGGCGAGGGCGAGGTCGGCCCGGGCGGAGGGCCGGCCGGCGACCTGTACGTCGAGATCCACGAGCTGCCGCACGAGACGTTCCAGCGGCGCGGGGACGACCTGCACTGCACGGTGACGATCCCGATGACGGCGGCGGCGCTCGGCACCAAGGTGCCGCTGGAGACGCTCGACGGCAGCGAGGAGGTCGACATCCGCCCCGGCACGCAGTCCGGGCAGTCGATCCCGCTGCACGGGCGCGGCGTCACCCACCTGCGCGGCGGCGGTCGCGGCGACCTCATCGTGCACGTCGAGGTGCTGACGCCGACGAAGCTGGACCCGGAGCAGGAGCGGGTGCTGCGCGAACTGGCCAAGCTGCGCGGGGAGGAGCGGCCCACCGGGCAGTTCCAGCCCGGTCAGCAGGGGCTGTTCTCCCGGCTGAAGGACGCCTTCAACGGGCGCTGAGGCGCCCGCGGGAGCCGCCCCGGGCCCTGCCGGGTCCGGGGCGGCTCCCGTTTTCCCGTTCCCGAGCCGCCGCCGTTGCGCACCGCCGCTGTTCCCGGACCACCGCTGTTCCCGCACCATCGCCGTTTCCGAACCACCGCGCCAGGAGGCGTAGTTGACCGCCCCCGTCTTCGTCGTCGACGAGCTCGTGCCGCACGGGTCCACGTACCTCCTGGAGGGTCCGGAGGGCCGGCACGCGGTGTCGGTCAAGCGGCTCCAGCCGGGTGAGGCGGTGGTGCTCACCGACGGCCGGGGCCACTGGGCCGAGGGCGTCGTCGAGGCCGCCGAGGGCAAGGACCGGCTCGTCGTCGGCGGGCTCGCGGAGGTCCGCGAGGAGCCCGTGCCGAACCCGCGCATCACGGTGGTGCAGGCGCTGCCCAAGGGCGACCGGGGCGAGCTGGCGGTGGAGACCATGACCGAGACCGGGGTGGACGCGATCGTCCCCTGGTCCGCGGCGCGGTGCATCACGCAGTGGAAGGGCGAGCGGGGGGCCAAGGCGCTGGCCAAGTGGCGGGCCACCGCGCGGGAGGCGGGCAAGCAGTCGCGGCGGACGCGGTTCCCCGAGGTCGCGGAGCTCGCGAGCGGCAAGCAGGTCGCGGCGCTGCTGGCGCGGGCGGACTTCGCGGCGGTGCTGCACGAGGACCGTGACTTCCCCGGTGAGGCGCTGGCCACCTGCGAGCTGCCGCCGTCGGGGGAGATCGTGCTGGTCGTGGGGCCCGAGGGCGGAGTCGCGCCGCAGGAGCTGGAGCTGTTCGCCCAGGCGGGGGCGGGGGCGTACCGGCTGGGGCGGAGCGTGCTGCGGACCTCCACGGCGGGGACGGCGGCCGTCGCGCTCCTGCTCGGCCGCACGGGCCGCTGGTCGTGACCGGGCTCGCGCCCCGGTGGACCCCGTGCCGTGATCGGTGGAAAGGCTGTTGGGGGACGGGGGTCGCTGCTTAGGCTGACCGGGTGACGAAGTCTGCCTCGACGCTCGCTCCCGCGTATCTCCGCTTCCCGCACCTGCACGGCGACCTGATCGCCTTCACCGCCGAGGACGACGTCTGGGTCGCCCCGGTCGACGGCGGCCGAGCCTGGCGGGTCAGCGCGGACAACATGCCGGTCAACCACCCCCGCATCTCCCCGGACGGCACCCACGTCGCCTGGACCTCGGTCCGCGACGGCGCCCCCGAGGCGTACGCCGCCCCCGTGGACGGCGGGCCCGCGCGGCGCCTGACGCACTGGGGCGCGCCCACCACCCGGGTCCGCGGCTGGACCCCGGACGGGCGGGTCCTGGTGACCTCCGCCCACGGTGAGGCCACCCTGCGCCGGTCCTGGGCCCGTGCCGTGCCGCTGGACGGCGGACCCGCCGAGCGGCTGCCGTACGGCCCGGTCGGCGACGTGGCCTTCGGCCCGCGCACCGTGCTGCTGTCCGCGCCGATGGGCCGCGAGGCGGCCTGGTGGAAGCGCTACCGGGGCGGCACCGCGGGCAAGCTGTGGATCGAGTCCGAGGAGACGCCCGGCGAGTTCGCCCGCCTCCACGCCGGCCTCGACGGGAACATCGAGTACCCGCTGTGGGTGGGGGACCGCATCGCCTTCCTCTCCGACCACGAGGGCGTCGGCGCGCTCCACTCCTCCCTCGCCGACGGCTCCGACCTGCGCCGCCACACCCCCGTCGAGGACGACGCCTTCTACGCCCGGCACGCCGCCACCGACGGCGGGCGCGTCGTGTACAGCTCGGCCGGCGAGCTGTGGCTGCTCGACGACCTGGACGGCGCCGAGCCGCGCCGCCTGGAGGTCCGCCTCGGCGGCCAGCGGGCCGACCTGCAGCCCTACCCCGTGACCCCCTCGCGGTGGCTCGGCGGCTTCTCGCCCGACCACACCGCCCGCGGCAGCGCCGTCACCGTCCGCGGCGGCGTCCACTGGGTCACCCACCGCTCCGGCCCGGCGCGCGCCCTGGCCGCCGAGCCGGGCGTGCGCAACCGGCTGGCCCGCGCCTTCCGGGTGGACGGCGAGGAATGGGCGGTCTGGGTCACCGACGCCGAGGGCGAGGACGCCCTGGAGTTCGCCCCGGCGACCGGCCCCGCCGCGGGCGGCGGCCCGCGCCGGATCGCCGCCGGACGGCTCGGCCGGGTGCTCGGCCTGACCGTGGCGCCCGACGGCGGACGGTTCGCCGTCGCCTCCCACGACGGGCGGGTGCTGCTCGTCGAGCGGGAGAGCGGCGAGCTCCGCGAGGTGGACCGCAGCGAGAACGGCGACTGCTCCGGGCTGGTCTTCTCGCCCGACTCGGCCTGGCTGGCCTGGTCCCACCCGGGCGTCGGCGAGCTCGCCCAGCTGAAGCTGGCGCACACCGCCGACGGGTCGGTGGTCGAGGCGACCCCGCTGCGGTTCCGGGACTTCTCGCCCGCCTTCACCCCCGACGGCAAGCACCTCGCCTTCCTGTCGGCGCGCGCCTTCGACCCGGTCTACGACGAGCACTCCTTCGACCTGGCCTTCGTCGGCGCCAACCGCCCCTACCTGATCACCCTCGCCGCCACCACGCCCTCCCCGTTCGGCCCGCAGCGGCACGGGCGGCCGGTGGACGCCCCCGACAAGGACGAGACGCCGGAGAGCGAGGGCACCCCCGCCACCCGCATCGACCCCGAGGGCCTCGCCGACCGGATCGTGCCCTTCCCGGTGGAGGCCGCCCGCTACACCACGCTGCGCACCGCGAAGGACGGCGTGCTGTGGCTGCGGCACCCCGTCGAGGGCGTGCTCGGCGCCTCGCGGGCCACCCCCGACGACTCCGGTCCCAAGAGCGACCTCGAGCGCTACGACCTGGCCCAGCTGCGGCTGGACACCCTGGGTGAGGACGTCGACGCCTACGCGGTCAGCGGCGACGGCAAGCGGCTGGCGGTGTGGGGCGGCGGCCGGCTCCGGGTGGTGCCGAGCGACCGGCGGGCCTCCGGCGACGACGAGGTCGCCGTGGACCTCGGCCGGATCCACCACCTCGTCGACCCGGCCGCCGAGTGGCGGCAGATGTTCGACGAGGCCGGCCGCCTGATGCGGGACAACTTCTGGCGCCCCGACCTCGGCGGCGTCGACTGGCAGGCCGTCCTGGACCGCTACCGCCCGGTCGTCGACCGGCTCGCCACCCACGACGACCTGGTCGACCTGCTCTGGGAGGTGCAGGGCGAACTCGGCACCTCGCACGCCTACGTCACGCCCGCCGGCCACGGCGCCGACGAGCGGCAGGGGCTGCTCGGCGCGGACGTCTCCCGGCACGAGGACGGGGCCTGGCGGGTCGACCGGGTGCTGCCCTCGGAGACCTCCGACCCCAAGGCCCGCTCCCCGCTGGCCGCCCCGGGCGTCGCGGTCCGGCCCGGCGACGCGATCGTCGCCGTCGGCGGGCGGCCCGTCGACCCGGTGCGCGGCCCCTGGCCGCTGCTGGCCGGCACGGCGGGCAAGCCGGTCGAGCTGACGGTGGCCCCGGCGGCCGGCGGCGACCCCCGGCACACCGTGGTGGTGCCCACCGACGACGAGGAGGCGCTGCGCTACCACGCCTGGGTCGCCGACCGCCGGGCCCACGTGCACGAACTGAGCGGCGGCCGGCTCGGCTACCTGCACGTGCCCGACATGATGGGCGCCGGCTGGGCGCAGATCCACCGCGACCTGGTCGTCGAGGTGGCCCGGGAGGGGCTGATCGTCGACGTCCGGGAGAACCGGGGCGGCCACACCTCGCAGCTGGTCGTGGAGAAGCTGGCCCGGCGGATCGTCGGCTGGGACGTGCCGCGCGGCAAGCGCCCCATGAGCTACCCGCTGGACGCGCCGCGGGGCCCGGTGGTCGCGGTGGCCAACGAGTTCTCCGGCTCCGACGGCGACATCGTCAACGCCGCGGTCAAGGCGCTGGGCATCGGCCCGGTGGTCGGCACCCGCACCTGGGGCGGCGTCGTCGGCATCGACAGCCGGTACCGGCTGGTCGACGGCACCCTGGTGACCCAGCCGAAGTACGCCTTCTGGTTCGAGGAGCTCGGCTGGGGCGTCGAGAACCACGGCGTCGACCCGGACGTCGAGGTGGTGCAGACCCCGCAGGACCACGCCGCCGGCCGCGACCCGCAGCTGGACGAGGCGGTCCGGATCGCCCTGGAGGCCCTGTCCCGCACGCCCGCGAAGACGCCGCCGTCGCTGTGAGGCGACCGCTTCCGGCGCGGTCCCGCCCCGTGCGGGGCCGCGCCGGAAGCACCGTCCCCGCCGTCGGTGCGGGGCGCTACGATGACCGGGCGTGAACGATCACGAACGAGGAGGGCCCATGGCAGGGGAGCCGCAGGACGACTGCCTGTTCTGCAAGATCGTCGCGGGAGAGATCCCGGCCACCGTCGTGCGCGAGACGGACACCACGCTCGCGTTCCGGGACATAAACCCGCAGGCCCCCACCCACGTCCTGGTGATCCCCAAGGCCCACCACGCGGACGCCGCCACGCTCGCCGCCGAGGCGCCCGAGCTCGCCGCCGACGTGCTGCGCGAGACCCGGGCCGTCGCCGAGGAGGAGAAGCTGGACAGCTACCGCACGATCTTCAACACCGGCTCCGGCGCCGGGCAGACGGTCTTCCACGCGCACGCCCACGTCCTCGGCGGGCGCGGCCTGCAGTGGCCGCCCGGCTGACGCGGCCGCAGCGGCGAGGGAAGGGCGAGAGCGAGCGTGTCCGTGCGTGAACTGGTGGTGCTCGGCACCGCCAGCCAGGTTCCGACCCGGCACCGCAACCACAACGGCTACCTGCTGCGGTGGGACGGCGAGGGCATCCTGTTCGACCCCGGTGAGGGGACGCAGCGGCAGATGCTTCGCGCCGGGGTGGCCGCGCACGACCTCAACCGGCTCTGCGTCACCCACTTCCACGGAGACCACTCGCTGGGGCTGGCCGGCGTCATCCAGCGGATCAACCTGGACCGCGTCCCGCACCCGGTCACCGCCCACTACCCGCGTTCCGGGCAGCGCTTCTTCGACCGGCTGCGGTACGCCACCGCCTACCGCGAGACGGTGAAGCTGGCCGAGGAGCCGGTCGACTCCGACGGGCCGGTCGGCCGGGTGGCCGGCTGCACGCTGGAGGCCCACCGGCTCGACCACCCCGTCGAGTCCTACGGCTACCGGCTGGTGGAGCCCGACGGCCGCCGGATACTCCCCGAGCGGCTGGCCGCGCACGGCATCCAGGGCCCCGACGTCGGCCGTCTCCAGCGCGACGGCGAGCTGAACGGCGTCACCCTGGACGAGGTCAGCGAGGTGCGGCGCGGACAGCGGTTCGCGTTCGTCATGGACACCCGGCTCTGCGACGGCGTCCACCGCCTCGCCGAGGGCTGCGACCTGCTGACCGTCGAGTCCACCTTCCTCGACGAGGACGTCGCCCTGGCCGAGGATCACGGCCACCTCACCGCCGGCCAGGCGGCCCGCGTGGCCCGCGACGCGGGCGTGCGCCACCTGGTGCTCACCCACTTCAGCCAGCGCTACTCCGACCCGGAGGAGTTCGCCCGGCAGGCCCGCGCGGCCGGCTTCGAGGGCGAGCTGACCATCGCCCGCGACCTGCAGCGGATCCCCGTCCCGCGGCGGGTCTGACCAGGGCCGGAGCCGGGCCCGGAGCGGGTTCGCAGCCGCGCCCGCAGCCGGCCCGGCCCATTTCGGGCAGGACGGGGCGTATGCGTATCATCTTCTGATGCCCCTCCCGAAAGCAGAACTGCACCTCCACATAGAAGGCACCCTGGAGCCGGAGCTCGCCTTCGAGCTCGCCGCGCGCAACGGCGTGACGCTGCCGTACGCGTCCGTCGACGAGCTGCGCGCCGCCCAGGCCTTCGAGGACCTGCAGTCCTTCCTCGACCTGTACTACGCCTGCATGGCAGTGCTGCGCACCGAGCGGGACTTCGAGGACCTCGCCGACGCCTACCTGCGCCGGGCCGCCGCCCAGGGCGTGCGGCACGCCGAGATCTTCTTCGACCCGCAGGCCCACCTGGCCCGCGGCGTGGAGATGGGCACCGTGGTGGAGGGCCTGGGGCGGGCACTGGCCGCGAGCGAGGAGAACCACGGCGTCTCCACCCGGCTGATCATGTGCTTCCTGCGCGACGAGTCCGCCGGGTCCGCCATGGAGACCCTGGAGCTCGCCCGGCCGTACCTGGACCGGATCACCGGGATCGGGCTGGACTCTGCCGAGGTGGGCCACCCGCCGGTGAAGTTTCGGGAGGTCTACGAAGCGGCCGCCGCCCTCGGCCTGCGCCGCGTCGCCCACGCCGGCGAGGAGGGCCCCGCCTCCTACGTCACCGAAGCCCTGGACGTGCTCGGCGTCGAGCGCGTGGACCACGGTCTGCGCTGCATGGAGGACCCGGCGCTGGTGGAGCGGCTGGTGCGGGAGCGGATCCCGCTCACCCTGTGCCCGCTGTCCAACGTGCGGCTGCGGGCCGTCGACGTCCTGGAGGACCACCCGCTCCCGGCGATGATGGAGGCCGGGCTGCTGTGCACGGTCAACTCCGACGACCCCGCCTACTTCGGCGGCTACGCCGGCGACAACTTCGACGCCGTCCGCGACCGGCTCGGCCTGGACGAGGACCGGCTGCGCGAGCTCGCCCGCAACTCCTTCCTCGCCTCCTTCCTCGAGGACGACGAGGAGCGCCGCGCCCGCTACCTCGCCGAGGTCGAGGCGTACGAATTCCCCCGCCGCTGAGCCGCACGGCACGCACGACGGCTCCGGCACGACGCACGACGGCCCCGGCACGACGCACGACGGCCCCGGTACCGAGGAGCGGTACCGGGGCCGTCGTCGCGTCCGCGGGAGCTGTCAGAAGCCCAGCTTGCGCAGCTGCTTGGGGTCGCGCTGCCAGTCCTTGGCGACCTTGACGTGCAGGTCGAGGAAGACCGGGGTGCCCAGCAGCGCCTCGATCTGCTTGCGGGACTTGATCCCGACGTCCTTCAGGCGCTGGCCCTTGGGGCCGATGACGATGCCCTTCTGGCTGGAGCGCTCGATGTACAGGTTGGCGTGGATGTCCAGCAGCGGCTTGTCGGCCGGCCGGTCCTCGCGCGGCAGCATCTCCTCGACGACCACGGCGATGGAGTGCGGCAGTTCGTCGCGCACGCCCTCCAGGGCGGCCTCGCGGATCAGCTCCGCGATCATCACCTGCTCGGGCTCGTCGGTGAGGTCGCCCTCCGGGTACAGCGCCGGGCCCTCGGGCATCAGCGGGATCAGCAGGTCGGCGAGCAGGTCGACCTGCTTGCCGGCGGTCGCCGACACGGGGATGATCTCCGCCCAGGTGATGCCCAGCTCCTTGCCGAGCTGGTCCACCGCGATCAGCTGCTCGGCGAGCTGCTTGGAGTCGACCAGGTCGGTCTTGGTGACGATCGCCACCTTCGGGGCCTTCTTGATCGCCGCGAGCTCCTTGGCGATGAACCGGTCGCCCGGCCCGATCTTCTGGTCGGCGGGCAGGCAGAAGCCGATCACGTCGACCTCGGCCCAAGTGGTGCGCACCACGTCGTTGAGCCGCTCGCCGAGCAGGGTGCGCGGCTTGTGGAGGCCGGGGGTGTCCACCAGGATCAGCTGGGCGTCCGGGCGGTGCACGATGCCGCGCACGGTGTGCCGGGTGGTCTGGGGGCGGTTGGAGGTGATCGCCACCTTCTGGCCCACCAGAGCGTTCGTGAGGGTGGACTTGCCCGCGTTGGGGCGGCCCACGAAGCAGGCGAAGCCGGCCCGGTGGAGGTGGTCCTCGGACGGCTGCGGTGACTGTGTACGAACGCTCATGCCGCCCATTCTCCCCGATCGCGGGGCGCCCTCGTACCGGCGGGCGCTCCCGGATCCCGCCCGGGCGGGTGACCCGCCCCACAGCGGGCCGCTCCCTCCGCCCAGAGCGGGGGCGGAGGGAACCGCCGGCACCGGCCGGTCAGACCGTCCGGGTCTCGCGGACCGAGCCGTCGGGGCCCGCGACCAGCACGGGGGTGCCGGCGCCACCGAGGTCGAGGACGGCGGCGAGGTCCTCGGCGGGCAGGTCCGCCTCGGTCACCACGGCCGCCGCCTCCAGCGACTTCGCCCCGGAGGCCACGGCCATCGCCACCGCCGTGCGCAGCGCGCTCAGCCGCAGCGACTCCAGGGCCACCGTCCCGGCGACGTACGTCCGTCCCGTCTCGTCCCGTACGGCCGCGCCCTCCGGCACGCCGTTGCGGGCCCGCGCGGAGCGGGCCAGGGTCACGATCTTGCGGTCCTCGGGGTCGAGGTCGAGCGCGCTGCTGTCGGTCATGGTCCGAGCATACGAAGCCCCGGCCGGGCCGCGGGCGTCAGGCCAGCGTCTGGACGACCTCGCCGCGCTCCGCGGTGTGCGTCACCCGGGCGAGTGCCCCGTTCACCAGCGGCAGCCAGGGACGCACGTGCCCGCACTCGACGTCGGCGAGGATCGGCACCCCGAGGCCGCCGAGCGCGTCCAGCACCGCCTCGTGCTGGGACATGGTCGGGGTGTCCGGGGCGGCGGTGCGGCCGACCAGGACCGCGGTGGCCGCGTCGAAGGCGCCGGACAGCCGCATGCCGTGCAGCTGGCGGGCGATGGAGTAGGCGTTGTCCTCGCAGGCCTCGACGTACACCAGCAGTCCCTCGGGGGCGTGCTCGCGGGCGAAGGCGTTCAGGTCCAGGTAAGGGCTGCCGGCGAGCGGGCCCACGATCTCGGTGCAGCCGCCGATCAGGCGGCCCTCGACGGTGACGTCGCCGTCGCCGTCCAGACGCGTCCAGCGGCCCTCGGTGTTCAGGCCCTGGGCGCTCAGGCCCGGGTCGGACTCCCAGTCGTCGAAGCCCTCGGCGACCCGGTACCGGCCCGGCGGCACCTGGGTCAGCGGGTGGTCCGGGCCCTGCGGGGCGGCCACCACGTCCAGCCAGGACAGCAGGCCCTCGGGCGTCTCGTACGGCGTGTCCATCAGGTTGTTGCCGTGCACCGTCGCCCAGCCGGTGAGCAGGGTCAGCGGCGTCATCCAGGCGGTGGTGTCGGAGTAGCCGACCACCCAGGTCGGCTCGGCGGCGCGGATCGCCTCCCAGTCCAGGTGGGGGAGCAGGTCGATCGCCGTCTCCCCGCCCCACGGCGGCACCACGGCGCGGATCTCCGGGTCGGTGAGCATCGCGGTCAGTTCGGCGGCCCGCTCGGCGACCGGCGCGCTGACGTGGGTGGGCGTGCCGATGCACTCACCGACCACCACCTCGTAGCCGTGGTCGCGCACGACCTGGACGGCGCGGTCGAGCCGGGGCAGCAGCGGCTTCTGCACGCCGCTGGACGGGGCGGTGACCCCGATCCGGTCGCCGGGGCGCAGCGGGCGGGGGAAACGTATCGTCATGCGCCGTGAGTCTGCCGCGACGCCGGTCCGGCGGACAACGCGATTACGGCCGGTCCAGCCGCAGCCGCTCCGCCCGCGGCAGCCCGGCGACCACCAGGTCGTAGGAGTCCTCCACCAGCTCGCGCACCAGCGCGTCCGGCAGCGCCCCGTCGACGGTCACCGTGTTCCAGTGACGCTTGTTCATGTGCCAGCCCGGCACGACCAGCCCCTCGTACTCCTCGCGCAGGCGCACCGCGTCGTCCGGGTCGCACTTGAGGTTGGCCTTCAGGGGCCGCGCGTCGAGCGCCGAGAGGGCGAAGAGCTTGCCGCCCACCTTGAACACGGAGGTCTCCGGCCCGAACGGGAAGTCCTCGACGGTCCCGTTGAACGAGAGGCAGAGCGCGCGCAGCTCCTGCGGGGTCACCGGTCCTGCCGTTCCCCGTCCTGCGACGGCTCGGGCGGCGCCACCGGCTCCACCAGCACGGTGACGATCTTGTTGCGGCGGCCGGCCGCGGACTCCGCGGTTAGCTTGAGGCGGCGTCCGTCGGGGAGCTCCACCTGCGAGGAGGCGCCGGCGATGGGGACCCGCCCCAGCGCCTTGGCGAGCAGACCGCCCACCGTCTCGACGTCCTCGTCGTCGTACTCCTCGACCCCGTAGAGCGCGCCGAGGTCGCCGATGTCCAGGCGCGCGGTGACCCGGTGGCAGCCGTCGTCCAGCTCCTCCACCGGGGGCAGCTCGCGGTCGTACTCGTCGGTGATCTCGCCGACGATCTCCTCGAGGATGTCCTCGATGGTGACGATGCCGGCCGTGCCGCCGTACTCGTCGATGACGACCGCGACGTGGTTGCGGTCCCGCTGCATCTCCCGCAGCAGGTCGCCGGCGTTCTTGGTGTCCGGCACGAACGCCGCCGGACGCATCGCCGTGGTGACCAGCTCGCTCTCCGCCTCCCGGCTGATGTGCGTGCGCCGCACCAGGTCCTTGAGGTAGACGACGCCGACGACGTCGTCCTCGCTCTCGCCGGTGACCGGGATGCGGGAGAAACCGGACCGCAGCGCCAGGGTGAGCGCCTGACGGATCGTCTTGAACCGCTCGATGACCACCAGGTCGGTGCGCGGCACCATCACCTCGCGCACCAGGGTGTCGCCCAGCTCGAAGACCGAGTGCACCATGCGGCGCTCCTCGTCCTCGATCAGCGACTCCTTCTCCGCCAGGTCCACCATGGCGCGCAGCTCGGCCTCGGAGGCGAAGGGGCCGCGTCGGAAGCCCTTGCCCGGGGTCAGGGCGTTGCCCAGCAGGATCAGCAGGGAGGGGATGGGACCCATGATCCGCGCCAGCGGCAGCAGCACGTACGCGGCGACCGTCGAGGTGTTGAGCGGGTGCTGGCGGCCGATGGTGCGCGGCGAGACGCCGACGGCCACGTAGGAGACCAGCACCATCACGGCGATGGCGGTCAGCAGCGCCTGCCAGGTCTTCTCGAACGAGTCGAGGCAGGCGTAGGTCACCAGGGCCGCGGCCGCCATCTCGCAGGCCACCCGGACCAGCAGCGCCACGTTGAGGTAACGGGTGGGGTCGGCTGCCACCTGGGCGAGCTTGGCGCTGCCGCGGCGGCCGGTGCGTATGGCCTCCTCGGCGCGGAAGCTCGACACCCGCGCCAGACCTGCCTCGGCGCAGGCGGCGAGCCAGGCGAGGACCAGCAGGGCGACGACGCCCACGATCAGCTGGACGCTCATGAGACGGTCGGGGCGGGGGACGGACCGGTGAGGCCCTTCTCCGCACGCCAGCCGTCGACGATGGCGGCCTGCAGGCCGAACATCTCGGCCTTCTCGTCCGGCTCCTCGTGGTCGTAACCCAGCAGGTGGAGGACGCCGTGCACGGTGAGCAGCTGCAGCTCCTCGTCCATGGAGTGCCCGGTCGGCGCCTCCTTGCCCTGCTTCTCGGCGACCTCCGGGCACAGCACGATGTCGCCGAGCAGCCCCTGCGGGGGCTCCTCGTCGTCCTTGGACGGCGGGCGCAGCTCGTCCATCGGGAAGGACATCACGTCGGTCGGACCCGGCAGGTCCATCCACTGGATGTGCAGCTGCTCCATGGCGTCGGCGTCCACCACGATCACCGACAGCTCGGCGAGGGGGTGGATGCGCATCCGTGCGAGGGCGTAACGGGCGATGTCCAGGATCGCCTCTTCGTCGACCTCGGTGCCCGATTCGTTGTTGACGTCGATCGCCATGGTGCGGCTGTTCTACTTCCCCTTGTGCGCGGTCCGGCCGCGGCCGCCCTTGTGGGCGCCGTTCTCGGTGCCGTGCGTGCTGTCGTACTTCTCGTAGGCATCGACGATACGTCCGACGAGCTTGTGCCGGACGACGTCCTGCGACGACAGCCGGGAGAAGTGGACGTCCTCGACGCCCTCCAGGATGTGCTGCACCTGACGCAGACCCGACTTCGTGCCGTCCGGCAGGTCGACCTGGGTCACGTCACCGGTGATCACGATCTTGGAGTCGAAGCCGAGACGGGTGAGGAACATCTTCATCTGTTCGGGCGAGGTGTTCTGGGCCTCGTCGAGGATGATGAAGGCGTCGTTCAGCGTCCGGCCGCGCATGTAGGCCAGCGGCGCCACCTCGATCGTCCCGGCCGCCATCAGGCGGGGGATCGAGTCGGGGTCGAGCATGTCGTGCAGCGCGTCGTACAGCGGGCGCAGGTACGGGTCGATCTTCTCGTACAGCGTTCCGGGCAGGAAGCCGAGCCGCTCGCCGGCCTCGACCGCCGGTCGGGTCAGGATGATCCGGTTGACCTGCTTGGACTGCAGGGCCTGCACGGCCTTCGCCATCGCCAGGTACGTCTTGCCGGTACCGGCCGGTCCGATGCCGAACACGACGGTGTGCTTGTCGATGGCGTCGACGTAGCGCTTCTGGTTGAGCGTCTTCGGCCGGATGGTGCGGCCGCGCGAGGACAGGATGTTCTGCGTGAGCACCTGCGCCGGGGTCTCCTGGCCGCCGCCCTCGCCGTTGCCGCCTCCGCCTGCCTTCAGCATGGCGATCGATCGTTCCACCGCGTCCTCCGTCATCGGTTGCCCGGTGCGGAGCACCAGCATCATCTCTGCGAACAGGCGCTGGATGAGCGCCACGTCCACCGGGTCGCCCACCGCGCTGATCTCGTTGCCCCGGACATGGATGTCGGCCCCGGGGAAGGCCGTCTCGATCACGCGCAGGAGGGAGTCTCCGGACCCGAGCACCGTCACCATGGGGTGCTTGGCGGGGACGGCGATCTGGGCGCGTGCAGGTCCCTCAGCGGGACCGGGGGCTTGGGGTGTCTGCGTCATGGGCCGGCTCGAGGCCTGCACATCCTCCTCGCTGGAGTTCGCCCGTCACAGGGGGCCTTCCGTGTCCCAGGGTACGACGGGCCACGGTCAAGCCCCCAAGCCTTTTGCCACGTCCACGCGCCCTCACACCACGTGCCCTCCGACCCGGCGGGCGGGGGCTCACTCCATGCCCTCGCACCCGGCGGGCGACGGGTCGCCCTCATGCCCTCGCACCGGGCGGGCGGCCGGTCAGCCGGAGCGGCGGAAGCCGATGGTGGGGACGGCGCGGCGGCGGGGCCAGGGCGCGGTGGCCCGGCGCAGCGGGGCGGGGATCAGGGCGTCGAGGAAGGCGTAGCGGCGCAGGCCCTCGGGATCCTGGCCCTCCAGCGACTGCACCGTCCGCCACCAGGCGGCGATCTCCGCCCAGCCCGGCGCGGACAGCGAGCCGCCGAAGTCCTGCACGGAGAGCGCCGCCGTCAGCCCCGCGAACGCCAGCCGGTCCGCGAGCGGCCAGCCGGCCAGCGTCCCCGTGACGAACCCGGCCACGAAGACGTCGCCCGCACCGGTGGGGTCCAGCGCCTCCACCGCGATGGCCGGCACCTCCGCCGCCTCGCCGGTCCGTCCGTCGACGGCGTAGGCGCCCTCCGCGCCGAGCGTCACCACCGCGACGGGGACGTGCCCGGTCAGCGCGTGGGCGGCACGGCGCGGGCAGTCGGTGCGCGTGTAGCGCATCGCCTCGGCCGCGTTCGGCAGGAACGCCTCGCAGTGCGCCAGGTCCGGCAGCGCGGCCAGGTCCCACGCGCCGGTGTCGTCCCAGCCGACGTCGCCGAAGATCAGCGCGCCCGCCTCTGCGGCGTGCGCCACCCACGGCTCGCGGCGGCCCGGTGCGAGCGAGGCGACCGCGGCCCGCGAACGTGGCGGCAGGTCCGGCGACGGCTGCTCCCGCTGAGGCGGCTCGTGACCGTGCGAGACCATCGTGCGCTCGCCCTCGTAGGCCATCGAGACGGTCACCGGCGAGTGCCAGCCGGGCACCGTGCGGGACGGGGAGAGGTCGATGTGCTCGCCCTGCTCCAGCGCGTCCCAGCAGTACTCGCCGTAGTGGTCGTCGCCGAAGGAGGCGGCCAGCGAGGTGCGCAGCCCCAGCCGGGCCAGCGCGGTGGCCATGTTCGCGACCCCGCCGGGGCTGGAGCCCATGCCCCGGGCCCAGGACTCGGTGCCGCGGACCGGGGCCTGGTCCAGCCCGGTGAAGATGATGTCCAGGAAGACGGTCCCGGTCAGGAAGACGTCGCAGGGAGGCTCGTCCGGGGCACGGAGGGCTGCCAGGGGGTCGACCTGCGGGCCGGACCGGTCCTGGGCGGGGTCGTCGTCGGCGGGGTCGTCGGGGGCCGGGTCGTCTCGGAACGTGGGCGCTGTCACGGGCGGGGCCTTCTTGCCGGTGGTGCGGTTTCCGCCAGTCTGCCCCAGGCCGCGGCCCGGTACGCGGCGGCACGGGTCACTCGACGCCGCGGATCCGGTGGACGAGGAGGGCGCCGGCCAGGGCCAGCAGGCCCGCGACGACGTACAGCGTGGTGTACCCGCCCAGGCCCGTGACCAGCGGCGCGGCCAGCGCGGGCGCCATCACCTGGGGCAGCGAGTTGGCGACGTTGATCACGCCGAGGTCCTTGCCGCGGGCGGCCGCGTCCGGCAGCACCTCCGTCATCAGCGCGAAGTCCACCGACGTGAACACGCCGAACCCGACGCCCAGCAGCGCCGCGGCGACCAGCGCCGACGCCCAGGTCTGCCACCCGGCGAGCATCAGCGTGGCCCCCGCCATCAGCACCCCCGACCACAGCACGTACGGCTTGCGGCGGCCGGAGCGGTCGGAGCGCACCCCGCTGAGCACCACCGTCGCCAGCAGCATGGCGGCGTTGACCACGGTCAGCACCAGCACGCCCTGCTCCGGGTCGGGGTGAGCGACCCGGTCGCGCAGGTAGTAGAGGAGGTAGAGAAGGACCAGGGCGTTGGACAGGTTGATCAGGAACCGGGTCAGCCACGCCCAGCCGAGGTCCGGATGGCGGCGCGGGTCGAACCCCAGCCCGGCCAGGAACCGGCGCGCCGTCACGGGAGCGGGCCGCTCCGCCTCGGTCAGCGGCGGCTCGTGGTGCAGCAGCAGCGGGACCACGCCGAGCAGGCTGAGCACCGCGCAGGCCGCGTACCCGGCGCCGATGCCGCCCGCCGCGGCGGCCAGCCCGGTGCCGGCCACCACGCCGACGATCTGGACGCCGCCCAGCCACCCGCCGACCGTGCCCCGCTGCGGCCGGGGCACCCGGTCGGGGACGGCCGCGGTGACGGCGGCGAACGAGGCGTTCAGCGTCAGCTGCACCAGGCACCAGCCGATCAGCAGCGTCCACGGCCCGGGCGCGTGGCCGAGCAGCACCAGGAACACCGCGCCGCTCGCCGAACCGGCCAGGATCCACGGCCGCCGCCTGCCCCACCGGGAGGCGGTGCGGTCCGACAGTGCGCCGAACACCGGGCTGGCGACCAGCGCCACCACCGCGCCGACGCCGGTCACCCAGGCGAGCATCGTCTCCTTGGTCGTGCCGGCCAGGCCGAACGCCCCGGCCGCGCCGCCACCGGCGGCGAACGCGGCGGTCTGCGAGGCCAGCAGGATCTGCATCGGGCCGTACCAGCCCACCCAGACCGCCCCGTTGGCCAGCGACAGCGAGGCCGTCCAGCCGCCGCTCACCCGCTCGGCGGGCTCCGGCGGGCCCGGCGAGGCCTTGCCGGGCGGGCCCCCGCCCGGTGGGCCCCCGGCCAGGGGACGGCCGGAGACCGGCGCGCCGGGCGCCACGCCGGAGCCGGTCGCACCCGCCCCGGCCAGGTCTCCGCCCGCCGGCTCCGCGTCCGCGCCGGACGCCGTGGTCACCGCCGCGCCCGGAGAGCGTCGCGCAAGCGGTCGCGCAGCCAGGCGTAGGAGGCCTTCGGGGTGCGGGTCCGCTCCGGGGAGTCGAAGTCGACGTGCACCAGGCCGAAGCGCTGCTGATAGCCCTCGGCCCACTCGTAGTTGTCCAGCAGCGACCAGACGAAGTACCCGCGCACGTCCACGCCCGCCTCCAGCGCCCGGTGCAGGGCGCGCAGGTGGGAGTCCAGGTAGGCGATCCGGTCCTGGTCGTCGAGGCCGGGGTAGGAGCAGCCGTTCTCGGTGATCGTCACGGGCGGGAGGCGGTCGCCGTAACGGTCGCGCAGACCGGTGAGGACCTCGGTCAGCCCTTCCGGGACCACCGGCCAGCCGAACGCCGTCCGCGGGCGGCCCTCGATGTCGTGCAGGGAGAACGGCAGTCGGGCCGGCACCTCCAGGGTGCCGTAGGCGCTGTCCTCCCCGGTGGGGGCGCCGACCAGGGAGGGCGCGTAGTAGTTGACGCCGTAGCGGTCGATCGGCTCGGAGATCACCTTCAGGTCGGCCTCCACGTCCCCGGGCATCAGCTCGGCCAGACCGTCCGGGTAGCTGCCCAGCAGGACCGGGTCGGAGAACGCCCGGTTCATCACGGCGTCGTAGAGGTCCGCGGCGGCCAGGTCCTCCTCCCGGTCGGAGAGCGGCCAGGTCGGGCCGTGCGAATTGGCGATGCCGATGTCCGCGGCCCCGGCGGCGCGCAGGGCGCGGACGGCGAGGCCGTGGGCCAGCAGCTGGTGGTGGGCGGCGGGCAGCGCGTCGAACATCAGCGTGCGGCCCGGCGCGTGCACGCCGAGGGCGTGGCCGAGGATGGTGTGCTCGGCGGGCTCGTTGAGGGTGAGCCAGCTGTGCACCCGGTCGCCCAGCCGGCCCGCCACGCGCTCCACGTACCCGGCGAACCGGGCGGCGGTGTCCCGCTCCAGCCAGTCCAGCGAGGCGGGCAGGTCCCAGTGGAACAGCGTCGGCACGGGGCGGACGCCGGCCGCGAGCAGGTCGTCCACCAGGCGGTCGTAGTGGTCGAGCCCGCCGGGGGAGTCGACGCGCGGCCAGGAGACGGAGAACCGGTAGGCGTCGACGCCGAGACCGGCGAGGAGCTCCACGTCCTCGCGGTGACGGTGGAAGCTGTCGCAGGCGACGGCGGCGGTGGAGCCGTCCGCGATGCTGCCGGGGCGCGCCTCGAAGACGTCCCAGACGGACCGCTCGCGCAGGTCCGCGGCGCCCTCGATCTGGTGTGCGGAAGTGGCCACGCCCCAGAGGAAACCGGGCGGGAACGACGGAAGCGGGTCGGCTGCCATGGGCGGATCCTCCTCACCCGGCGGTGAGGAGGTCAACACCCTTGCGCGGCACGGTACTTGCCGAAGGCTCCGGGGTGGAGGGGCCCGGGGGGTCAGGCCCGTGCGCCTTCGGCGAGGGCGCGTGAGGCGAGGGTGCGCTGGGCAGGGGTCAGGTCCTGTTCGCCGGCCTCCACGCCACGGGAGCCGTCCACCGTGAACTCGTAGCGGAAGCCGTCCCGGACGGGCGATGCGGCCTGGGACGGCCCCGCCCCGCCGGCGAGGGCCTCCTCGGCCAGCCGGTGCCACTCTTCCGCGTCGGCCAGTCCGTCCGTGTCCACCACCGCGCGGCGGACCGACCCGGCGAACCCGCCCGAACGTGTCACTTCGATACGCATGGCACCTGTCTAGCGCATCCGGGCCCGCGCCGCGGCCGCTCACGACGACCGTTCGAGGCGAGCTGCTCAAGGCGAACCGGTCAAGGCAGCCGCTCACGGCGCACCAGTCACGGCGGCCGCTCACGGCGCACAGTCACGGCGCACCGGTCACGGCGAACCGGTCACGGCGAACCGGTCACGGCGGCCCCGCGTGGGGCCGTCACGCCTCGCGGCTGAGGACGCCGACCTCCTGCCAGGCCTTCTCGACCGCCTGGGCCTCCGCCCCCTCGCCGAACCGCGTCGCCGCGGCCTTCAGCGTGAGGCGCGCGAAGTCCGCGAACTCCGCGTCCGCCTTGAGGTCGCCGCCGGTGAGGACGTCGTACCAGACCTGCCCCGCCTTCTCCCAGGCGTGGCCGCCCAGTGCCGTCGCGGCGAGGTAGAACGCCCGGTTGGGGATGCCGGAGTTGATGTGCACCCCGCCGTTGTCCTGGCGGGTGTCGACGTAGTCGTCCATGGACCCCGGCTGCGGGTCCTTGCCGAGGACGTCGTCGTCGTACGCGGTGCCCGGCTCCTTCATGGAGCGCAGCGCCTTGCCGGTCACCCGCGGCGCGAGCAGTCCCGCGCCCACCAGCCAGTCGGCCTCCGCCGCCGTCTCGCTCTTCGTGTACTGCTTGATCAGCGAGCCGAACACGTCGGAGAGCGACTCGTTGAGCGCCCCGGACTGGCCGTAGTACTCCAGGTTGGCGGTGTACTGGGTGACGCCGTGGGTGAGCTCGTGGCCGATCACGTCGACGGGGATGGTGAAGTCCAGGAACACCTCGCCGTCGCCGTCGCCGAAGACCATCTGCTCGCCGTTCCAGAAGGCGTTGTCGTACTCCACGCCGTAGTGGACGGTGGCGTCGAGGGGCAGGCCGCCGCCGTCGATGGAGTCGCGGCCGTACACCTTCAGGAACAGGTCGAAGGTGGCGCCCAGCCCCGCGTAGGCGCGGTTGACGCTGGCGTCCTGGCCGGGCTCCTGGCCCTCGCCGCGGACCTTGGTGCCGGGGAGGGTCTCGCGCCTCTTCGCGTCGTAGATCGTGCGGTGCGGCCTCCCCTCCTCGGCGGCCTCCGGGCGGGCGAGGGTCCGCACGCCGGCCACCGTGTTGAGCCGGCGGCGGGTGCGCTCCAGGGAGTCCCGCTCCCTCGTGCGGCGGGCGCGTCCGGAGACGCGCTCGTCGGAGTGCCGGGAGAGGGTGTCGAGGATGTGCGGGGGGACGATCGTGCAGAAGACCCGGTTCGTGCTCATACCTCCCCATGGTCGCGGGGAGTGACGGGAAAGTCACTAGCAGTGATGGCAAGTGATCCAACATCGCCGCCGATGACCGGCTCTGTCGCTTGTCTTGTGGTCTCGGGCACCTTTTGCCCGATTGATCGCGGGAGTCCCGCATACTGATACGCGACCGCGCATCGTGGCGTGGCTCGGTTAGGCTGCGGCACATCATGCGGTACTGGCTGCTCCTCCTTAGCTGCCGCGGCGAGGGTCTGTAAGTCGCAAGGCCGACCCCCTCCCCGCGGTGTCCGGCGTTGCTGCCGACAGTCGGCCGTCCTCCAGGACCTACGTCCACCGGACACCCAAGGAGCCGAATCCGTCATGGTGAACCGCCAGAAGCCCTCCTCGATGCCGATCAGCAAGTACGGGCGCTACGAGCAGGTCGACATCCCCGACCGCACCTGGCCCGACCAGCGCATCACCGTCGCCCCCCGCTGGCTCTCCACGGACCTGCGCGACGGCAACCAGGCCCTGATCGACCCGATGTCCCCCGCGCGCAAGCGCGCCATGTTCGACCTGCTGGTCCGCCTGGGCTACAAGGAGATCGAGGTCGGCTTCCCCGCCTCCGGCCAGACGGACTTCGACTTCGTCCGCTCCATCGTCGAGGACGAGGACGCCATCCCCGAGGACGTCACCATCTCGGTGCTGACCCAGGCCCGCGAGGACCTGATCGAGCGCACCGTGGAGTCCCTGAAGGGCGCCCGCCGGGCCACCGTCCACCTGTACAACGCCACCGCGCCGGTCTTCCGCCGGGTGGTCTTCCGGGGGTCCAGGGACGACATCAAGCAGATCGCCGTCGACGGCACCCGGCTGGTGATGGAGTACGCCGAGAAGCTGCTGGGCGACGAGACCGCGTTCGGCTACCAGTACAGCCCGGAGATCTTCACCGACACCGAGCTGGACTTCGCGCTGGAGGTCTGCGAGTCCGTCATGGACGTCTGGCAGCCCGGCCCGGACCGCGAGATCATCCTCAACCTGCCCGCCACCGTGGAGCGTTCGACGCCCTCCACGCACGCGGACCGGTTCGAGTGGATGCACCGCAACCTGTCCCGCCGCGAGTACGTCTGCCTGTCCGCCCACCCGCACAACGACCGCGGCACCGCCGTCGCGGCCGCCGAACTGGCCGTGATGGCCGGCGCCGACCGCGTCGAGGGCTGCCTGTTCGGCCAGGGCGAGCGCACCGGCAACGTCGACCTGGTGACGCTGGGCATGAACCTCTTCTCGCAGGGCGTCGACCCGCAGATCGACTTCTCGGACATCGACGAGATCCGCCGCACCTGGGAGTACTGCAACCAGATGGAGGTCCACCCGCGCCACCCGTACGTGGGCGACCTGGTCTACACGTCCTTCTCCGGCTCCCACCAGGACGCCATCAAGAAGGGCTTCGACGCCATGGAGGCCGACGCCGCGGCCAAGGGCGTCACGGTGGACGACCTGGAGTGGGCGGTCCCGTACCTGCCGATCGACCCCAAGGACGTCGGCCGCTCCTACGAGGCGGTCATCCGGGTCAACTCGCAGTCCGGCAAGGGCGGCGTGGCGTACGTCCTGAAGAACGACCACAAGCTGGACCTGCCGCGCCGGATGCAGATCGAGTTCTCGAAGATCATCCAGGCGAAGACCGACGCCGAGGGCGGCGAGATCACGCCGAAGAACATCTGGGAGATCTTCCAGGACGAGTACCTGCCCAACCCGCAGAACCCGTGGGGCCGCATCCAGGTGGAGACCGGCCAGTCCACCACCGACCAGGACGGCGTCGACACCCTCACCGTGCGGTGCACCGTCGACGGCGAGCCGACGGTGCTGACCGGTACCGGCAACGGTCCGATCTCGGCCTTCTTCGACGCCCTGCAGAACATCGGCGTCGACGTACGCCTGCTGGACTACCAGGAGCACACGATGAGCGAGGGCGCCTCCGCGCAGGCCGCCTCGTACATCGAGTGCGCCGTCGGCGACAAGGTCCTGTGGGGCATCGGCATCGACCCCAACACGACGCGTGCCTCGCTGAAGGCGGTCGTCTCCGCCGTCAACCGCGCGGCCCGCTGATCACTCCGCCCGGCCCGTCCGGCCGGGCGGCTTCCCGGGGCCCGTCCGCCGTCCACCGGCGGGCGGGCCCCGGCGCATTCCGGCCACTTGGCACGGATGATCACGGATTGGTCTCCTCCAGGGTGCTGACGCGGCCCAGCTGGTGTGGCTAACATCACGCCGAGCGCGACGATGTTGCCGCGGCTTACCCGTACGGAGGTGCGACGTGCTGCCAGGGAGCGGACGAGACGGCGGACGGCGCCCCGCGCGCGCACTGCGGATGGTGGGCCTGCGCACCAGCTGGACCGACGCCGGCGAGGGCGAGTTCTTCTGCCCCGGCTGCGGCGGGGACCGCAACTACCGGCGCCTGCACGGCCAGGTGCGCCTCACCGTGCTCGGCGTCCCGCTGGCCGGCCGCGGGGAGACCGGCCCCATCGTCGAGTGCTCCTCCTGCGCCGCGCGGTACGGCGCCGAGGTCCTGGACCACCCCACCACCGCGCGCTTCTCGACGATGCTCCGGGACGCCGTGCGGACGGTCGCGCTGGCGGTCCTGGCGACCGGCGGCGCCGGCTCCCGGACCGCCCTGGAGACGGCCGCCGAGGGCGTGCGGGCCGCGGGCTTCGACGACTGCACCGCGGACGAACTCGCCCTGCTGGCCCGCGTCGTCGACGACGAGGACGCCTCCCGCGCCCTGGGCCGCCCCTGCGAGGCGGCGATCGCCCTCGAACTGCACGAGGCGCTCGGGCCGCTGGCCCCCCACCTCGCGCCGCTCGGACGCGAATCGATTCTCCTGCAGGCCGCCCGCATCGCCCTGGCGGACGGCCCCTACCGGCCCGCCGAGCGCGAGGCGCTGACCGCGGTGGGCGCGGCGCTGGCCCTCCCCGAGGCGGACGTCCCCCGCCTGCTGGAGTCCGCCCGCACGCCGTCCTGAAGGCCCGGTGCTACGGCAGCGTCCGGGAGTGGTACCTGTCCCGGTCGGAGTCGTAGACCAGCTTGCCGCCGGCGTCGTAGCCCCGGACGCGGGGCGACAGGGTGACCTGCCGGTCGAGTTCCCCCGCCGCCACGAACCAGCCGTCGTCGAGCACCGCCTCCTCGCTCTCGCCGCCGTACTCGACGGTGACCCGGGCGACCGCCGGCTCCGCCGTGCCGATCACCCCCCACCTGAAGGGCAGCTTCCAGGCCCCCCGGTCCATCACCGACTGGCTGTGGAGCTTGGACGCGTTGATGTCCATGACCACCGGACCGGCGTCCGGGGGCGCCGGGTCGCCGGAGCTCACGTTGACGCCGGGAACCTGACCGTTCTTGAGCGTGCAGATGAGGCGGGTGGCGCGGGCCGGATCGGCCGGGCTGTCCACCGCGACGACGAAGAAGCCGTCACCCGTGGCGTTGCTGTCCCCGGTGGCCCGCATCGCCAGCAGCAGCCGGAAGTCCTCGGCCGGGGGCAGCGGCCGGTCCCCGCTCACGCCGTTGGAGGGCATGCGCTGTCCGGGCGGGGCGGGTGCGCCCTTCGCCGGATCGTCGTTCCAGAGGCGGTCGCCGTCGATGCACTCCCGCAGACCCCGGGAGGCCTGCTCGTAGGTGATCTTGTCGAGCAGCTGCCCCTCGGACGCCGGACGGGCCGGGCCCTTGTCCCGTGCCGGAGCGGCCCCGGGGCCCGCTTGCGCTCGTGTCGCGGGGGCGGACGCCGCCGTGTCCGCCGGTGCCGCGGCGGGCGCGGTGAGCCAGTGGGCGCCGAGGGGCGCCGCGGCGAGGACGGCCAGCGAGGCCCCCAGTACGGCCGCCCGGCGACGCCGGGCGGCACGGCCGCGGCGGCGGATCGTCTCCAGCGGCGCCGGGGCAGGCGTCAGCGCCTCCGCGTCCTCGGCCAGCAGCGTGCGCAGCGCCTCGTCCCGGGGCGCCCTCGGGCCGCCGCCGCTCGTGTACTCGTTCATCGTTCCCCTCCGTGGTCCGCGCCCATGGACGCGGTCGTCATCCGTGCGGTGGCGCCGTTCAGCGCCTCGGCCAGCCCCGGCGTCGCCCGCAGCTTCGCCAGCCCCTTGGCGGCCTGGCTCTTGACCGTGCCCGCCGAGCAGCCGAGGGCCGCGGCCGTCTCGGTCTCGGACAGGTCCTCCCAGTAGCGGAGCACGATCACCGCCCGCTGCCGGGCCGGCAGCGCGGCCAGCGCCTCCACCAGCGTTCCGCGGGTGTCCGCCCTTTCCCCCTCGTCCCGGCCGGCCCGCTCGGGCACCGACGCGGTCAGCGACTCCGGCACGCGGCGCTTGCGGAACCGGTCGCTGTTGCAGCTGACCAGGATCCGCCGGACGTACGCCTCCGGGCTGTCGGCCCGCAGCACCCGCCGCCAGGAGCGGTACGCCTTGGTGAGCGCGGTCTGCGTCAGGTCCTCGGCCAGGTGCCGGTCACCGGTCAGCAGGTACGCGGTCCGCACCAGACGGGTCCACCGGGCCTGGACGAATTCCTGGAACCGGTCCTCCAGTTCGGTCTGCATCAAGACCTCCTCGCCCCACCTGACCGCGTCTTCGCCCGAACAGGTTGCCCGGCGGGCCGGCCGTGGTTCGATGGGCGGCATGACCGACGACTGGGAGAGCTGGGCGGAGGACGCCCCCGGGGTGGTGCGGCTTCCGTCGGGGCGGCTGGTGCGCGGGCGGGGGCTGCGGGATCCGCTGCCGCCGGGGCCCGCGCCGGAGGTCGGGCTGTACCTGCAGGCCCGGCGCGCGCCGCAGGTGCCGTGGGAGGCGCGGCTGCTGCGGTGGCCGGACTTCCGGCTGCCGGCCGACCGGGAGGAGGCGCGGGCGGCGCTGGCCGAGGTGTGGCGGGAGGCCGCCCGCCGCCGGGTGGAGGTGGCCTGCAGCGGCGGGCGCGGACGCACCGGGACGGCGCTGGCCTGCCTGGCCGTCCTCGACGGGGTGAACCCCGCCGAGGCGGTGACCTGGGTGCGGCGCCACTACCACCCCCGTGCCGTGGAGACCCCGTGGCAGCGGCGCTACGTGCGGCGGTTCAGCGCCGCCGGGACGGCGGCGTGAGGTCCAGCCGCATCACCAGGCGGTCCTGGCCGGGGCCGAAGTAGTCCGGCCGCAGGCCGCCGTCCGGCTCCTCGCAGACGAAGCCGAGCGAGCGGTAGAGCAGGACGGCCGCGCTGTTGGCCGGCTCCACGGTGAGCCGGACCACGCCGATCCCGTCGTCCTCCAGCAGCAGGAGGACCTCGCGCATCAGGTCGCGGCCCAGGCCCCGCCCGCGCCGGTCGCGGGTGACGCACAGGCCGAGGATCCAGCAGTCCCGGCTGAGCGTGTCGGTCCCGGCCAGCACGTAGCCGTGCAGGCGGCCCGAACCGTCGTCCAGGACCAGGAAGTGCCGCTGGTAGAGATCGAAGAGCTGGCGGAGGAGAAACGCGGGGTAGGCGAACTGGCCGAAGATCTCGTGGTCGAGACGGCGCAGTTCGGGAAGATCGGTTTCCTCCGCGCGTCGGAGGACCAGCTCCGTGGGGGTGGAGGGAAGGGCCTCCGTGTATGCGGTCATGCGGGCGCACCACCTTCGATCGGGTGAATCCGGTGCGCGGGCAGCCGGCTCTCGCCGGTGGGGGTGTGAGAAGCCTTCCCCTCAAGTCCCGTTCCATGCACGCTCGTTGACCAAGGGGTGGGGGCGCGCGGGGGAGGCCAACTTTGCTATCTTGACGAGGCGTTGGGGGTTCGTCATGGGTCTGGCGTTGGTATTTTCTAGAAATGGCCCTCAATTCTGAAGCACCATGGGACCAGTTCTGCCCAAATGATTATGTGAAGCGGAACTATGCCTCCCCACTTGACGTCGACAAGCAGATCGTCCGCCTGGTCGGCCGGCATTTCACCGATCATTTCGGCGGGCGGAACCAGGGGCCGGTGAAGGGGGTCGACGTGGGCGCGGGCGCCAATCTCTACCCGGCGCTGTGCATGCTGCCCTGGTGCTCGGAGATCACCCTCCTGGAGAAGGGCCCGAAGAACCTCGACTACCTGCGCGGACAGGCCGAGGACGGCTTCGACACCGCCTGGGACGCCTTCTGGGACGAGCTGGCCTACTCCCACCCCCGCTACAAGGCGGTGCACGGAGAGCGGCACGAGCGGCTGCGCCAGGTGGCGGAGCCCCGTCCCGGGGACCTGCTGGAGCTCGGCGGCTCCGCCGAACGCTGGGGCGTGGGCGCGATGTTCTTCGTCGCGGAGTCCATGTCCAGCTCGGGCGAGGAGTTCCGCACCGCGGTCGACCACTTCCTGGGCGTGCTCGAGCCCGGCGCCCCGTTCGCCGCCGCCTTCATGCTGCAGTCCGAGGGCTACGAGGTCGGCGCCTACGAGTACCCGGCGTACGCGGTCGACCAGCCCGCGGTCGCCGAGGCGCTCGAGCCGCTGGCGCAGAACGTCACCTACCACGAGCTGGACTTCATCCTGCGGGAGGGCCACGAGGGGATGCTCCTGGCGCTCGGGTTCCGCAGGACCGGGTGAACCGCAGGACCGACTGAACGAGCCGGGCGGGACACCGCCCGGTTGATCTGTTGTGAGGGGTACGGGGAATGCAGATCAAACCGCGCCAGCACCTGCTGGACATCTGGCGGGCCATCGCCCGCCACTCGTTCCGCGACGGGGGCAAGTTCGCCTGGGGCGAGCTCGGCGGAGTCAGCTCCGTCGCGGACGCCGAGCGGCTGCTGTGCCTGCTCTACCCCGCGACGGAGATCCCCTCCTTCCGCCTCGACCAGCCCGACACCACCGAACGGGACGTCCTGCGGGCGCTGGAGCCGGTCGGCACCCGCCTGGAGATCCCGGCCAACATCGTCGGCCTCCTCGCCGACTTCATGCAGAAGCACACCGGGCCCGACGGCGCGCCCAGCTTCGCCGGGGGGCACTACTTCCGGCCCCGCCGGCCCGAGGACAAGGTCACCGAGGAGCAGCGCCAGTGGGGCGTCGTGGACTCCTACTCCATGTCCATCACGCTCTGCCTGGCCGCGCTCGGCTTCCTCAAGGTCTACGAGGACACCACCGCCCGCAGCGACGTGCGCCAGGCCGTGGAGGACCTCAGAGAGGCCACCCGCGCCCGGCTGACCGCCGCCATGGTCAGCCTGCTGCGGTCCTTCAGCGTCAACGTCTTCCAGCCGGAGTCCGACCAGGGCAAGCGGCTGATCCAGCTGATCGGCCAGGGCCGCCAGTCCGACCGCGCGGTCATCCAGCAGTTCTCCCGCCGCTTCAAGGCGCTGCGGGCCACCATCGGCGAGAGCCTGGTCCTCGGCATCGATGTCGAGGAGATGCTGCGCGACGACAACCAGCTCTTCGAGTGCGGCTGGGCCTGGGGCATCGTCCGCGACGCCCCCGGGGTCGTCGACCTCGCCGAGCCGCCGGTCAGCCAGCCCCAGGGCTCCGCGGACAACCTGCCCTACGTGTACTTCACCGTCATCGCCCTCGACGGTATCCAGGACCTCTTCTCCGAGCGCACCCTCACCCTCGGCCTGCTCGACGCCGACCAGCAGAAGCTCGCCGAGGCGCTGCGCCTGCGGTGGGAGATCAGCCAGCAGTACTGGTCCGGCATCGCCCGCTTCGGCGAGAACCGCTGGCCGCTGGAGGACCTGCCCTGGCGGACCACCGGCCTGCAGCTGGAGTCCGAGTACTTCTCCCTCACCGTCGCCGCCATCCTTGTGCACGACCTGGTGCGCCGCCGCGCCACCGACGACGACCTCACCCGCACCGTCACCATCATGGAGCGGCTCGCCGAACGCGGCCGCGTCACCAGC
The DNA here is from genome assembly GCF_003112515.1 of Streptomyces fragilis. GTDB lineage: Bacteria > Actinomycetota > Actinomycetes > Streptomycetales > Streptomycetaceae > Streptomyces > Streptomyces fragilis. The sequence goes on from NZ_BEVZ01000005.1 coordinate 455,090, forward strand.
CGGCTGTCCTTCGACGACCCGTACGTCCACCTGCACAGCCCCGGCGCCACGCTCCCCCTCTCCGGGGCGGGCAAGAACGGCCTGCCGCCGCTGCTGTGGCGGATGACCGACTTCTCCGCCCACCTCCTCAAGCGGACCGTGCAGCTGGCCGAGCTCTCCCGCAACCTCGGCAGCCAGGACCGGCTGCTGCGGCTCGCCGAGCAGATCTACGAGCACCTGTGGGCCCGCCGCATCGAGGACGGCGAGGGCACCGGCCTCTGGGACGACGTCAAGGGCGCCTACCCGGAGCTGGAGGGCATCCCCTCCCGGCTCTCCTGGTCGGTCACCGAGCGCGTCACCGAGTGCCTGGTCGCCGCCCGCCAGCTCTACCACCAGGACCCCATCCGCAGTGCCGACCTCGCCGAGCTCGCCCGGCACCTGCTCAGCGAGGCCACCCACCTCTTCGGCAAGGAGCAGCTGGAGGCCGCGCCGACCGACGACGGCGGCCGCGGCCGGGCCATGCGCTCCATCGAGGCCCGCCTCGACCGGGCGCGCGACCTGGTCGACCGGCAGCCCGCCACCGCCTTCGCACTGGCCCTGCCGGTGCTCCAGGAACTCGACACGCTGGCCCAGGCCAGGGGCGCCGCCGCCCAGGAGGTGTGAGCCGTGCTCGTCTTCGCCGCCTCCGACAAGGGAGGCACCGGCCGCTCGGTGACCAGCGCCAACCTGGCCTACCAGCGCGCCCTGCTCGGCGACCACGTCGCGTACGTGGACTTCGACTTCGGCTCGCCCACCGCCGCCGCCGTCTTCGACGTGCCCGGAGCGATCCGCGGCATCCAGGAGAACGGCCTGCACTCCTACCTCGAGGGCGAGACCAACGAACCGGCGAAGATCGACGTCTGGCGGCAGACCGAGCACCCCGTGCTGCGCAACCGGCCCAACCAGGCCGGCCGGCTGGTGCTCTTCCCCGGCAACATCAGCGGCGGCGAGTTCGCCACCGACGACGACACCCTGGAACGCTGCGTCGACCTGCTGCTGCGGCTCAACACCGAGTTCGACCTGATCGTGGTCGACCTCAGCGCCGGCCGCAGCTACGCCATGGACATGGTCCTCGCGGCCACCGCGCACCCCCGGATGCGCCACGTGCCCTTCCGCTGGCTGGTCTTCCACCGCTGGACCCGCCAGCACGTCATCGCCGCCGCCGGCCTGGTCCACAAGGACCACGGCATCCTGGACTGCGGCGCCGGCCACGGCCACGACAGGGAGGCGCTGCGCGGCCACATCCGTTTCGTGCGCGCCGCCGTGCCCGACCCCGAATCGCCCCTGTGGTCGCAGGTCACCCCCGCGCAGGCCGCCTGGATGCAGGCCTGCGACGAGGCGCTGCGCCGCCTCGCCTCGGACAACCGCATCGGCGACAGCGTCGTCCTCGGCATCGTGCCGCTCGAACCCATCCTGCAGTGGCGCGAGCAGCTGATCACCGAGGAGGACGTCCTCTCCAAGCAGATCGCCAACAAGGAGACCCTCGAGGCGCTGGAGGAAATCGCCCGCCGCCTCACCGACGACGCCTGCTGGGGGCGGCCATGACGGAAGCAGTGTTCCGCGAGACCGCCGCCGAACCACGCACCCAGGCGGTGCCGCTCGCCCACCTCTCACTGGAGCTGGGCCACCTCTACATGGAGGATTTCGAGGCCGGCCCCGAGCGCCTGCGCCGCCACTTCGCCCAGGTCGTGCACTGGGCCGAGGCGGTGCGCGGCAGCACCGCCGCCGCCACCGGGAAGCGTCCCCGGATCTCCACCTGCTTCCTGATCGACGACTACTTCACCCGCTTCTCCACCCCCCGCGAGCTCGTGCCGCAGCTCCTGGAGGAGGCCGAGCGGGCCGGGCTGAGCATCGACTACCTGGCCCGCGAGTCCGGCTGCGCCGTGGCCGACGGCGCGCAGGTCGCCGAGGCGGTCGCCGGACGCCTCGTGGAGTCCCCGCCGCCCGGCGCCTACGGGGCCCGCCCGCCCGCCGGGCAGACCGGCTGGCTCGCCAACGGCGAACGCAGCCCCGTCGCCCGCACCCCGCAGGCCATGAAGAAGGCGATCCCCTGGCAGGCGCCCCGGGAGACCGCCGCCCGGCAGCACTCCGTCTTCCTCGACGTCGAGCTGTGGAGCGAGCGCCCCGGCGGCGGGAAGCTGTGGTCCTGCCCCTTCCTCGCCGCCGTCTGGCAGCTCGCCCGGCTCGGCCTGCTGCGCCACGAGGGCCAGGCCGTCCTCACGCCCCGCCCGCACGAGGGGCCGTTCCCCGACGACTGGGACGAGATGCCGCCCCTGCTGCAACTCCAGGAGCGCGCCGCCCCGTTCGCCGCCTACCGCACCTGCTCGGTGCTGCCCAACCGCTTCATGCCGGTCGAGCACGCGGTCCGCGTCGTCCTCGACCAGACCGAGGTCGACCCCGGGGCGCTGCAGCAGGTCGCCGCCCGCTCCGCCGGGGAGGGCGCCGCCGTCCCCGCCTCGGTGGCCGACCGGATCTCCTACGTCTTCTACGCGGGGCAGTGAGATGCGGCGGGGGCACGGGCAGGCACACAGGGGGGTGACGTCATGAGTCCGCGGGAGAGCCGGGACCACGACCAGGGCGCGGGGGCCGTCCTGCTGTGCGGGGAGGTCCGCACCTGCCTGCTCCCCGCGCACCAGGCCCTCGACGTCCGGGCCGCCGCCCAGCTGCTGCGGCTGCGGGCCGACGAACGCGTCCTGGTCTCCGAGCGGCCCAACCTCTACGCCCGCTCCCCGGACGCGCTGACCGGCGTCGACTGTCCGCTGCCCAGCGCCAGCGGGGCCAAGGTCCGTGCCGTCGGCACCGTCGCCGCCCGCGGCGCCCTCACCGAGGGCCGGGTGCTGCAGACCTCCGCCCGCCTCTCCCTCACCGCCCGCGGCCCCGACCACCGGCAGCCCTGGGGTCACTACCTGGTCCGTCCCGGCCTGCTCGAACCCTTCGGGCGGCTCCCCCGCGAAGCGGTCGCCGAAGGCGTCCTGGCGGGGGCCCGTCGCGGCGAACTCGACGTCGGCCTGATCGCCGACGGCCTGCTCACCCGGCTGCTGCGCCACCCGCTCCTCGACCAGCGGCCGCCCTTCAAGTCCCGCCCCACCAGACTTCGCTGGACCGCGCTGACGGCGGGCCCCGGCACCGACCGCCCCGTCATCGAACGCCTCACCCTGGCCGAGGACGAACTGCGGACCCTCGCCCTGCGCGTCCCGTCCGGCGCCGACCCGGCCGAGGTCGCCGCCCTCTGCGAGGACCTCGCCCTGCACGACTGGCTGCTCACCACCCTCGTCCGCCTCCTCGACGGCAGCCGGCTGGGCTCCGCCGACGGCACCGCCGTGGTGCGGGCGCTGCGGCCGGCCGTCGACCACCTGCTCCACCTCTGGATGCCCCGGGCCCGCCTGGACCCCGCGTTCGCCGCCCTCTGGGACGCCCTGGAGGAACGCCCCGGCTTCACCCGCCAGTGGGAGGCCCTCGTCCGGCGCATCCGCGACCAGCTCGCGCTCCACGCGATCCCCGCGCTGCACCAGGAGGCGGTGATGGCTCCCTGAGCAGACACCGACACCGGTACAGCTGACGCGCCCGTACAGCCGATCCCACGGACAACCCAACGGGGGGAGAAGCGAGATGAGCACCACGCAGTCACCTCAGCCCGACGACACCACGCGAGAGACCGGTCGCGTGGGCCCGACGCCCCTGCGGCTGCGGCGGGCCGGAGTGGGCCTGGCCCTGGCGGCGCTGGTCCTCGCCGTCGCCGCCGCCCTGGACATCGACGACACGCCGCTGCTGCCGATCGCGCTCGCCGTCGCCTGCGGCGCCACCGCCCTGGTCGTGCAGCACCTGGCCGGGCTGTCCCGGCAACTCGACGAACAGGCCCGGCAGACCCGCGAGACCCGCGAGGCCCTGGACGGCACGGCCGCCGCCGTCCGCGAGAGCCTCCAGCGGCAGACCGCCGGCACCCGCGGCGCGGACCGCGACCGCGCCGTGGCGACCGCGTCCGGGGCCGGCGCCCCGGTGGAGGCCGTCGTCCACCGCCTCGACAGCCAGGTCACCTCCGACTCGATCCCCGAGCAGTCCCGGCGCGCCATCGCCGAGGTGCTCACCACCGGCCCGGACATCCTGCAGACCTTCGCCCGCGCGGAGCTGGAGCGGGTCGTGCGGCACATGGCCGACCTGAACAACCTCACCGCCGAGTGCGCGGGGGAGAACCACGACTGGATGCTCTCCCTCACCCACTCCACCGAGCACTCCCTCCTCGCCACCAGCACCTCGGTGGACCGCGAGTTCTGGAACAGCGAGCCCGCATCCCGCTACCTCCAGGCCCAGCGCGAGGCCATCGAGCGGGGCGTGGTCGTGCAGCGGCTCTTCCTGCTGGAGTCCGCGGAGATGCTCGACGACAAGCTGCTGCGGCTGTGCGAGGAACAGGAACTGCTCGGCATCGAGCTGCGCGCCGCGGTCATGCAGGAACTCCCGCCGCACCTCCAGCGGGGCACGACCAGCGACTTCATCCTCTACGACGAGGGCGTCTCCTTCGAGATCGAGCAGGACCTGCGCGACGTCAACGTCAAGACCCGCCTGATCGCCCGTCCCGACCACGTCGGGCAGCGCCTGCGCCGCTTCCGCGAGCTGTGGGAGGCCGGGATGAACCTGCGGGACCTGGAGACCCGCGTCGACGACGAGGAGGACGGCGCCTGGATGGTCGACGTCTAGTCCGTGACCGGCTCGCCGGCGGGTGCGGGAGAATGGGGCCATGAGTCTCTTCCGGGACGACGGCGTCGTCCTGCGCACCCAGAAGCTCGGCGAGGCGGACCGGATCATCACGCTGCTGACCCGGGGCCACGGCCGGGTGCGCGCGGTCGCCCGAGGGGTGCGCCGCACCAAGTCGAAGTTCGGGGCGCGGCTGGAGCCGTTCTCCCACGTCGACGTGCAGTTCTTCGCCCGCGGCAGCGAGCTGGTCGGCCGCACCCTGCCGCTGTGCACGCAGAGCGAGACCATCGCCGCGTACGGCGGGACGATCGTGACCGACTACGACCGGTACACCGCCGGCACCGCCATGCTGGAGACCGCCGAGCGGTTCACCGAGCAGGAGGGCGAGCAGGCCGTGCAGCAGTACCTGCTGCTGGTCGGCGCGCTGCGCACCCTCGCCCGCGGCGAGCACGCCCCGCACCTGGTCCTCGACGCCTTCCTGCTGCGCTCGCTGGCCGTCAACGGCTACGCGCCCAGCTTCGGCGACTGCGCGCGGTGCGGGATGCCCGGGCCCAACCGGTTCTTCTCGGTGGCCGGCGGCGGCTCGGTCTGCGTCGACTGCCGCATGCCGGGCAGCGTGGTGCCCTCCACCCAGGCCCTGGGCCTGCTGGGCGCGCTGCTCGCGGGGGACTGGGAGACCGCGGACGCCGCCGAGCCGCGGCACGTCCGCGAGGGCAGCGGGCTGGTCGCCGCCTACCTGCACTGGCACCTGGAGCGGGGTCTGCGGTCGCTGCGTTTCGTGGAAAAGTAGGCACCCGCAAGACCGCAGGGGCACGAGGACGAGGAGCTGGGACAACATGGCCGTAGGCGGATTCCTGGGGCGGCAGCGCCGCGAGTACACGGCGCCGGAGCCGCACCCGTCGGGGGCGCGTGCGCCGAAGCTGCCGTCGGAGCTGGTGCCCGGGCACGTGGCGATCGTCATGGACGGCAACGGACGCTGGGCCAAGGACCGCGGGCTGCCGCGCACCGAGGGCCACAAGGTGGGCGCGGAGCGGGTCCTCGACGTCCTGCAGGGCGCCATCGAGGTGGGCGTCGGCTCGGTGTCGCTGTACGCCTTCTCCACGGAGAACTGGAAGCGCTCGCCCGACGAGGTCCGCTTCCTGATGAACTTCAACCGGGACTTCATCCGCAAGACCCGCGACCAGCTCGACGCGCTGGGCATCCGCGTCCGGTGGGTCGGCCGCATGCCGAAGCTGTGGCGCTCGGTCGCCAAGGAGCTGCAGATCGCCCAGGAGCAGACCAAGGGCAACGACCGGCTGACCCTGTACTTCTGCATGAACTACGGCGGCCGCGCGGAGATCGCCGATGCGGCGCAGGCGCTCGCCGAGGACGTGAAGGCCGGGCGGCTGGACCCGTCCAAGGTCAACGAGAAGACCTTCGCGAAGTACATGTACTACCCGGACATGCCGGACGTCGACCTGTTCCTGCGCCCCAGCGGCGAGCAGCGGACCTCGAACTACCTGCTGTGGCAGTCCGCCTACGCGGAGATGGTCTTCCAGGACGTCCTGTGGCCCGACTTCGACCGCCGCGACCTGTGGCGCGCCTGCCTGGAGTACGCGCAGCGCGACCGGCGCTTCGGCGGGGCCGTCCCCAACGAGCAGCTCCTCGCCATGGAGTCCGCGATGCGGGGCGGTCCGGCCGGGTCCTGACCACGACCGGACGCCTCCTCGTGGGGATCGGGGCCCGTCAGCCGACGAGGATGTCGGAGCGCCCGCTGCTCCGGTAACCCTCGGTCGCGACGATCATGAACTCGAAGCCGCCCAGGGTCATCCCCGCCCGCGACCAGGCGTCGAAGTGGTTGCCCGTGGTGACGGTGCCGCCCTGGGTGCGCGTGCCCCGGTTGACGCTCCAGTACTGCTGCAGGATCTGGGTGCCGCCGCTGGGGTACCGCACCGTCCGGTAGAGGTCGTAGACCTGGCCGTCGCTGCTGAGCGTGCCCCGGTGGTCGGGGTGGGCGGGGCGGTAGGAGCCGTACCCGTCGATGATGTAGTACTCGACCAGCGGGTTGCGCGCCCAGCCGTAGACGGACAGGTAGCCGTTGCCGGCAGGGGCGAAGCCGCCCGACCACTGGACGGTCCTGCGGCCGCCGGTGGCCCAGCCCTTGCCCGCCACGAAGTTCCCGCAGCCGGACCAGTCGACGCCGTACCGGCCGCCGGCGCCGAGCGTCATGGCGACCGTTCCGGTGCCGTCGGTCCAGAACTGGTAGTAGTGGCCGTCGTGCGTGCCGCTGCGCGGCGTCGTGACGGTCTGCGCGTGCGCGGTGCCGGGCAGCAGCAGGGAGCCCGAGCCGGCGGCGAGCGCCACGCCGGCGGCCCGCGCCAGGACGCTCCTGCGGCCCGGGCGGGATAAGTGGGGGACGTTCCGGTCGGGTGCCTGGTCCAGGTGCACGAGTACTCCTTCGGTGCGGGTCGACTGCGGGGATCCGGCGCCGCGACGTGCCCCCGCGGGCCGGACGCGGCCGAGGAGATGGGGAGCGGCCCCGGTCGGCGGGGCGGCTTCCCGGCAGTGTTGGCCGGGGCGTCCCGGGCTGTCAACGGCGCGCGGCGTCCGGCGGGCGGTTGCCGGCCACGGGGGCCGGAGCGGGGGGTCGCCGGTCCGGCCGGGCTGGACCGCCTCCGCGCCGTCCTGGACCGTCACCTGCCCCGGGCCTGACGAGCGGCCTCCGCCGGGGGCTGACCCGCCGGTGTACGGAAGCCGCCCTCGGGCGCGTCAGCCCGTGGACGCGCAGGCGGCGCAGGTGCCGAAGATCTCCACGGTGTGGTCGACGTCGACGAAGCCGTGTTCGGCGGCGACGGCGTCGGCCCACCGCTCGACGGCGGGGCCCTCGACCTCGACGGCCTTGCCGCAGCCGCGGCAGACCAGGTGGTGGTGGTGCTCCTCGCTGGAGCAGCGGCGGTAGACGGACTCGCCCTCGGAGGTGCGCAGGACGTCCACCTCACCCGCGTCGGCGAGGGACTGCAGCGTCCGGTAGACGGTGGTGAGGCCCACGGAGTCCCCCCGGTGCCGCAGCAGGTCGTGGAGCTCCTGGGCGCTGCGGAACCCCTGGACCTCGTCCAGGGCCGCCGCGACGGCCGCGCGCTGTCGGGTGGAACGGCCCCGTACGGGCGGTCCGGCGGTCGACGTCACCGTTGCCTCCTCACATTCGTGGGTCGCCGGGCCATTGTGCCAGCCCGGCGGTGCGGGGTCAGGGCCTCGGCCGACCGGAGGGCCCCGAGGGCCTGCCCGAAGGGCCCGCGGCGGGCGCGGCGTGAGCGCCGCCGGAGGTCCCCTCGGCCGTGGCGAGGTCGTACTCGGCCTCGTCCTGCGGCCCCGGCACCCGCGCGGCTCGAGCCCGCCGCGCCTCGGACGCCGCCCGGCGCCTGGCCAGCGGCGTCGCGGCCACCGTGAGCAGCACGAACGCGCCGATGGCCAGCAGCACGATGGTCGCGCCCGGCGGCACGTCGTTGTAGAAGGAGAGGGTCGTGCCGCCCAGCGCCGCGGTGACGCCGAGGGCCACCGCGATCGCGAAGGTCGCGGCGAAGGAGCGTGCCAGCTGCTGCGCGGCGGCGACCGGCACCACCATCAGGGCGGAGATCAGCAGCAGGCCGACGACCCGCATGGCGACCGTCACGGTGACCGCCGCGGTGACCGCGACCAGCAGGTTCAGCGCCCGCACCGGCAGCCCGGTGACCCGCGCGAACTCCTCGTCCTGGCTGACCGCGAACAGCTGGCGGCGCAGGCCCAGGGTGACCAGCAGCACCAGGGCGGCGAGCAGGCAGATCGCGGTGACGTCGGAGGCGCTCACGGTGGTGAGCGAGCCGAACAGGTAGGTGGTCAGGCCCGCGTTGGTGCCGCCGGGGGCGAGCGCGGTCAGCAGCACGCCGCCCGCCATGCCGCCGTAGAACAGCATGGCCAGCGCGATGTCGCCGCGGGTGCGGCCGTACCAGCGGATCAGCTCCATCAGCACCGAGCCGGCCACCGCGACGGCGGCGGCGACCCAGACCGGGGAGGAGTTCAGCAGGAAGCCGAGGCCGACGCCGGTCATGGCGACGTGGCCGATGCCGTCGCCCATCAGGGCCTGGCGGCGCTGCACCAGGTAGATGCCGACGGCCGGGGCGGTGAGGCCGACGAGGACGGCGGCGAGCAGTGCCCGCTGCATGAAGGGGTAGCTCAGGAGGTCCATCAGCTCAGCAGTCCCGTACGGAGGTGGTCGGCGTCCGCGTCGTCGTGCGGGTGGACGTGGTCGTGGCCGGGCAGCGCGTGCTGGCCGAGGGCCTTGGGCGGCGGGCCGTCGTGCAGCACGCAGCCGTCGCGCAGCACCACCGCGCGGTCGATCAGCGGCTCCAGCGGGCCCAGCTCGTGCAGGACGAGCAGGACGCTGACGCCGCGGGAGACCTGTTCGCGCAGGGTGTCCGCGAGGACCTCCTGGCTGGCGAGGTCGACGCCGGCCATCGGCTCGTCCATGATCAGCAGCTCCGGCTCGGAGGCCAGCGCGCGGGCGATCAGCACCCGCTGGTGCTGGCCGCCGGAGAGGGCGTCCACCGGGTCCTTGGCCCGGTCGGCGAGCCCGACCAGCTCCAGGGCGTGCCGGACCGCCTCGCGGTCGGCCTTGCGGAGCAGGCCGAAACGGGCCCGGGACAGCCGCCCGGAGGCCACCACCTCGGTGACGGTCGCCGGCACCCCGCCGGCGGCGGTGGTGCGCTGCGGGACGTAGCCCACGCGCGACCACTGCCGGAAGCGGCGGCGGGGGACGCCGAACAGGTCGATCTCGCCGGAGACCACCGGCACCTGGCCGATGACGGCGCGGACCGTGGTCGACTTGCCGGAGCCGTTGGCGCCGAGCAGCGCGACGACCTCGCCGCGCCGCACCGTCAGGTCGATGCCGCGGAGCACGGGCTTGGCGCCCAGTTCGGCGCGGACCGTGCGCAGCGAGATGACGGGCTCGTCCACGGCGCCCTTATGGATCTCGTCCACGGTGCCCTCCTGCATGGGGGTGTCCGGCCGGGTCACTTGGCCTCCAGGGCCTTCTGCAGGGCCGCGAGGTTGGCCTCCATGACCTGGAAGTAGTCGTCGCCGCGGGACTTCTCGGTGATGCCCTCCAGCGGGTCCAGCACGTCGGTGCGCAGCCCGGCGTCCTTCGCGACGGTGCGGGCCGTCCGGTCGCTGACCAGCGTCTCGTAGAAGACGGTGGTGACGCCGTCCTCCTTCGCGATGTGCTGGAGCTCCTTGACCCGGGCGGCGCTGGGCTCGGACTCGGGGTCGAGGCCGGTGAGGGACTCCTCGATCAGGCCGTACGCCTCGGCGAGGTAGCCGAAGGCGGAGTGGTTGGTGAGGAAGACGTCGGTCTTCCGGTCCTTCAGGCCGTCCTGGAACTTCTTGTCCAGCGCGTCGAGGCGGTTGACCAGGTCCTCGGTGTTGGCGCGGTAGTCGGCCGCGTGCTCGGGGTCGGCCTTCTGGAAGGCCTTGGAGACGCCTTCGGCCACCTCGCCGTACTTGGCGGGGTCCAGCCAGACGTGCGGGTCCTTGCCGCCGGCCTCGTGGGAGTGGTCGTGGCCCTCGTGCCCGTCACCGGACTCCTCGGCGTGCTCGTCCGCGTGCGCCTCGGAGGACTCCTCGGCGTGGCCGTCGACCTCGGCGCCGTGCTTCTCCAGGTCGGTGAGGGCGGCGGCGTCTATCTTCCGCGGGCCCTCGGTCTGGGCGACGGCCTCGTCGACGGCGGGCTGGAGACCCTGGAGGTAGAGGATCGCGTCAGCCTCGGTGAGGGAGGCGGTCTGGCGGGCGGTGATCTCCAGGTCGTGCGGCTCCTGGCCGGGCTTCACCAGGGTGGTCACGTTGACGTTCTTCCCGCCGATCTCCTCGGCGAGGAAGGCCATCGGGTAGAACGACGCGACGACATCGAACTTCTCGGTGTTCTTGGCGTAGGCCGCGGAGTCGCCGGAGCACGCGGTCAGGGCCGTGGCCCCCAGGGCGACGGCGGTGGCGGCGGCGGTCGCGGATATGAGTCGTCGGACGTTCATGACTCTCATTTTCAACTAATATGGAAACCGTTGTCAACAACGGAGGTCAAAGCGGCGCGAAGGGGCCGGATGGGGTGTGTCGGTCCCGGTTGGGCGTCCTGGGAGCGGAACCGATTTGATCGGGGGGCAGTCCCCGCCGGTAACCTGAGGCATTCGCTGTACAGCAAGCTCCGGGGGGCCGGCGCGGCAGTCGCCGGCACCGGTCCTTCGCCGCCGCCCGTCGTCGTAATGAAGAGAGCACCGTGGCCGCCGACAAGATCGACACCATCGTCAGCCTGAGCAAGCGCCGTGGCTTCGTATTCCCCTGCAGTGAGATCTACGGCGGTCAGCGCGCCGCCTGGGACTACGGTCACCTGGGTGTCGAGCTCAAGGAGAACATCAAGCGCCAGTGGTGGCGCTACATGGTGACCTCCCGCGAGGACGTCGTCGGTATCGACTCCTCCGTGATCCTCGCCCCCGAGGTCTGGGTCGCCTCCGGCCACGTCGCCACCTTCTCCGACCCGCTCACCGAGTGCACCTCCTGTCACAAGCGCTTCCGCGCCGACCACCTGGAGGAGGGTTACGAGGAGAAGAAGGGCCGCGCCCCCGAGAACGGCCTGGCCGACATCAACTGCCCCAACTGCGGCGTCAAGGGCCAGTTCACCGAGCCCAAGCAGTTCTCCGGCATGCTCTCCACCCACCTCGGCCCGACCCAGGACAGCGGCTCCATCGCCTACCTGCGTCCCGAGACGGCCCAGGGCATCTTCACCAACTACGCCCAGGTGCAGACCTCCGCGCGCCGCAAGCCGCCGTTCGGCATCGCGCAGATGGGCAAGTCCTTCCGCAACGAGATCACGCCCGGCAACTTCATCTTCCGCACCCGCGAGTTCGAGCAGATGGAGATGGAGTTCTTCGTCAAGCCGGGCGAGGACGAGAAGTGGCAGGAGTACTGGATGGAGCAGCGCTGGAACTGGTACACCGGCCTGGGCCTGCGCGAGGAGAACATGCGCTGGTACGAGCACCCGCAGGAGAAGCTCTCCCACTACTCCAAGCGCACCGCCGACATCGAGTACCGCTTCCAGTTCGGCGGCAGTGAGTGGGGCGAGCTCGAGGGCGTCGCCAACCGCACGGACTACGACCTGACCGCACACTCCAAGGCCTCCGGCCAGGACCTGGTGTACTACGACCAGGAGGCCAACGAGCGCTACACGCCCTACGTCATCGAGCCGGCGGCCGGTGTCGGCCGCACCCTGCTGGCCTTCCTGCTCGACGCCTACGTCGAGGACGAGGCGCCCAACGCCAAGGGCAAGATGGAGAAGCGCACCGTGCTGCGCCTCGACCCGCGCCTCGCGCCGGTCAAGGTCGCCGTGCTCCCGCTCTCCCGCAACCCCGAGCTGTCCCCGAAGGCCAAGGGTCTCGCCCAGGCGCTGCGCCAGCACTGGAACATCGAGTTCGACGACGCGGGCGCCATCGGCCGCCGCTACCGCCGCCAGGACGAGATCGGCACGCCGTTCTGCGTCACCGTCGACTTCGACACCCTGGACGACAACGCGGTGACGATCCGCGAGCGCGACACCATGAAGCAGGAGCGCGTCTCCCTCGACCAGATCGAGGGCTACCTCGCCTCGCGCCTGATCGGCTGCTGAGCGCTCAGCTCTCCACGCACCGGGCCCCGGTCCCGCCCCCTCACCAAGGGCGGGACCGGGGCCCGGTCGCGTCATCGGTCCAGGCGGTGCGCACGGCCCTCGTCGTCGAGGCCGACGGAGCCGTCCGGGCCGTCCGGGCCGTCCGGGCCGTCCGGGATGACGCAGAACTCGTTGCCCTCGGGGTCCGCCATCACCAGGAAGCCGCCGTCGTCGTACTCGTGCAGCCGGCGTCCGCCGAGCGCCTCGATCCGCCGCTGCTCGGCGGCGGGGTCGGGGGCGGCGATGTCGACGTGGACGCGGTTCTTGCCCGGCTGCCGGGGCGCCCCGGCCTGCTGGAAGCCCACGACGAGGTCGTCCTGGCGGCCCAGCCAGACGTAGGGGCCGGTGCGGCCCGCCACCGGCCGGCCGAGCACCTCGGACCAGAAGCCGGCGAGCCGCTCGGGGTCGGCGGCGTCCACGATCACGGCCTTGATCTGCATGGATGTCTTCGTCACCCCCGGCTTGTTCCCGCAAACGCACTCCGCACGGCCCGTGAGTACCTGCGCGCGTTCCGCGGGACCGGGTGACCGCCACGGCGTGGCCCCGCACCGCCGGGACCGCAGCCGTGGGCCGGCCGGACGGTGTCAGGGGGCGGAGGCGGCGCCCCGGGCGAACGCGGCGGCATGGTCGGCGGCCCACCGGCGGAACGACCGCGGCGGAACCCCCAGGACGTCGGACACCGCGGAGCTGACGTGGGCCGGCCTGCCGACCGCCGCGTTCCACGCCGCGAGCAGCATCTCGATCACCGGCCCCGGCGCCTGTCCCCGGCTCTGGCGGCGGAACTCCTGCGGGGTCATCTCCTCGAACCGGACGGGGCGCCCCAGGACCTCGCCGATGACCTCCACCTGCGCCGTCTGGGTCAGCGACTCGGCGCCCGTGAGGACGTAGTCGCCGCCGGCGTGCCCGTCCTCGTACAGGGTCCGCGCCGCGACGTCCGCGACGTCACGGTCGTCGACCGGTGCGGTCTCGGCGGCTCCGTAGGGCCACCGGACGGCGTCGCCCGCGCGGAGGGAGGGCGCCCACCAGGCCACGGCGTTCGACGCGAACATCCCCGGGCGGATGACCGTCGACTCCACTCCCGTCGCCGCGACGAGGCGCTCCAGCTCGGCGTGGAAGGCCGCCATGGGGTTGGGCTGCCGGAAGAACGGGTGCGGCGTCCGGTGCGGTGAGGAGAGGAGGACGACGCGCCGCGTCCGGGCCGCCAGGCGTTCGACGACCGCCTCGGCCGTCGTCGGCGGTGCGGTCCAGAGCAGGAAGACCGCGCCGGCGCCTCGGGCCGCCTCGTCGAGCGAGGCGGGCGCGGTGAGGTCACCCGTGACGACCTCCACGCCGGGCGGCAACGTGGCCGCCGCCTCCGGGCGACGTGTGAGGGCGCGCACGGGCACGCCCGCGTCGAGGAGGCGGTCGACGACCGCGCGGCCGATCCGGCCGGTGGCACCGGTGACCAGGACCGGCTGGGCAGGGATTCGTGTCATGAGCCGCAGAGTAATGCGTTACCGAGTAAAAAATAAAACCGGGTAACGAATGTTAGGCTCCTCAGGTGACAGAGCCGACGGGACTGCGCGCCCGCAAGAAGGCGCGGACCCATGACGCCATCGCCGACGCGGCGATCGGCCTCTTCCTCGCGCGCGGATTCGACGAGGTGTCGGTCAGCGACATCGCCGCCGCGGCCGAGGTCTCCAAGCCGACGCTCTTCCGGTACTTCCCGACCAAGGAAGACCTGGTGCTGCACCGGTTCGCGGACCACCAGGGCGAGGCCGCGCGCGTCGTGCGCGAGCGCGGTCCCGGCGTCTCACCGGTGGCCGCGCTGCACCAGCACTTCCGTGCCGGCCTCGACCGGTACGAGCCGGTGACCGGCCTCAACGACCACCCGGTCGTGGTGGAGTTCCACCGCCTGGTGTTCACCACGCCGAGCTTGGCGGGGCGCCTGGCGCAGTACATGCTGGAGGACGAACAGGCGCTGGCCCAGGCCCTCGACCCCGGCCCGGACCTCCCGGCCCGGCTGCGGGCGGCGCAGGTGATCGCCGTGCGGCGGGTGCTCGCCCGCACCAACTGGCAGCGGATCGCCGACGGACGCTCCGCCCGCGAGGCGCACGCGCAGGCCGTCGCCGACGCCGACCAGGCCTTCGCCCAGCTGCGCTGACGGCCCACGGGGCGCGGTGTCACAGGGCACGCGGGATCTCCGCCCAGACGTACTTGCCGAACGGTCGCGCGCCCACGCCCCACCGCCCGTCCGTGAGCGCCGCGACGATGTGCAGCCCGTTCCCGTGGTTGCGCCGCCGCCGGTCCGCCGCGCTGCGCAGCCGGGGGCGGGTGCGGTTCGGGTCGTGGACCTCGATCCGCACCCGGTCCGGGGTGACCCGCACCGTCACGCCGATCAGGTCGTCGTCGCGTGCGCCGTACTTGACGCCGTTCGTCGCCAGCTCGGACGTCACCAGGCGCACCCGGTCCAGCAGCTCGTCCGAGGGGTTCGGCACCTCCTGGTGGACGCGGTCCACGGCGAACCGGCGGGCCAGCGCGACGGACCGTGCCTCGCGGGGCAGCACCAGATCGACGGGGCGTGCGCCCGGCTCACTCGTGAGGCTGATTCGGCGGCGGGGCGGCAGGGCGGGCGACGCGGCGTTCTCCGGGCGTTCCTGCAGGTGCGGGGGGCTCTGGGGGGTGACCACGGCAACTCCTCTCCGTGACGGAGCGACTACCAAGGGGGTTCAGCGTGGCCTAGAGTCGGCGGCCTCTCAACTTGGCGAAAAGGGACGGAAGGTTGGTGGCGGTGCCGTGAACATCAAGGACCTGAACCCCGAGAGCTCCCCGGCGGCCGCCTTCGGCGCACGTCTGCGGACCGTGCGGGAGGCGCGCGGCTGGAAGCAGGAGGACCTGGCGGCTCGGATGGAGTACTCGAGCACGCACATCTCGTCCGTGGAAACTGGTCGCAAGCTTCCAACCTTGCGCTTCTCGCGCAGTGCCGACCGGGCCTTCGGCATCACCGACAGCGCCGAGTCGTTCGAGCGGCTGTCGCGTGAACTCCGGCACGGCAGTCTGCTGGAGGGCTTCCCCGAGTTCGTCGCCTACGAGGGCCGGGCCGTGGAGATCCGGCTGTACGAGGTGGGCGTGATCCCGGGGCTGCTGCAGACCCGGGAGTACGCGACGGTGCTGGCGGAGAGCGCGGTCAGACGGGGAGCCATCAGCCCCGAGCAGGCGGACGAGCGGGTGTCCCTCGTCGCCGAGCGGCAGGGCGCTCTCGACCGGCGGACCCGCCCGCTGGTGTTCGTGGTGCTGGACGAGAGCTGCATCCGTCGGCCCATCGGGGACCCGTCGGTCATGGCCGCGCAGTTCGACCACCTGCTGGCCTTCGCGGAACTGCCCAACACGGTGCTGCAGGTCGCCGAGTTCGCCATGGGGGACCGGCGGCCGTTCGACCTGCCGGTCACGATCCTCACGCTTCCCGACAGGGCGCTCATGTCGTACGCCGAGTCCGCGCAGCGAGGCCATCTGGAGCGGGAAAGTGTCTCCGTGCTGCCGGTGCTGACGGCCTACCATCAGCTACAGGCCGAAGCGCTGTCCCAGGCGGACTCCGTCGCCTTGATCAGCCAGCTACGAAAGGGCATCCCGTGACGACCGAATCCCCTCGTTGGGTCACGTCCTCCTACAGCAACAACGGCGGCCAGTGCGTCGAGGTCGCCGTGAACCTCGTCCCCTCCCGCGGCGTCGTGCCGGTGCGGGACTCCAAGGACCCCGCCGGCGCGGTCCTGTCCCTCCCCGCCGCCGCGTTCTCCGCCTTCGTCGCGGGCGTCAAGGCGGACGCGTTCCGCACCGTCTGACCGGACCTTCCCGCGAGGCCCCGCCGTGTACGCGACGCGGCGGGGCCTCGACGGCGTGAAAGCGTCCACGGTCGCCGGAGTGTCCAACTAACCTGTTGTTCCTGCTCCATCGAGGCTGGGGGGACGTCATGTTGGTGGAGGGGCTCGTCGCTGTCGCGGCCGCCGGGGGCGGTGCGATCGTGCAGGCTGCGGGAACGGACGCGTGGACCGGGATCCGTGGCGGTTTCGCGCGGCTCTTCGGGCGCGGGGAGACCGGACGCGAGCAGGTGGAGCTGGAGCGCCTGGACCGGACGCGGGCGGTGCTGGGCGCGGCGCAGGACGGCGCCGAGGCGGAACGGGTGCAGATCGCGCAGGTCGCCCGGTGGCAGACCCGTCTGGAGGCCCTGCTCGAGGAGCTGGCCGAAGCGGAACGAGAGAGGGCCGTCGCCGAGGTGCGGGCGCTGGTCGCGCAGGCCGAGGCCGCCGCGCCCGCGCAGGCCGTGCACAACGACTTCCGCGGCGCGACGTTCACCCGCAGCCAGGTCCTCGGCAGCGGCACCATGACCGTGAACAACCACCACGACGAGTAGGGCCGCGGGGTGGGCGGCAAGAACGGCGCCAAGCGCAAGGGGAAGAAGGGCAGCAAGGCGCAGGGGTCCGGACAAGGGCTGCCGGGTCGTGCCGTCCGCAACGACTACCGGCGGGCCGGGTTCACGGACAGCCAGGTAGTCGGACAGGGCACCCTGAAGATCAAGAACGTCCAGCGCTTCGCCCCGGTGCCCACCGCGCTGGACGCCCTGCCGCGGCTCCCGGCCGGGTTCACCGGGCGGGAGGACGACGTCGCCTTCACGCTGGGAGTGCTGGATCCCGATCGCCCCGACGACAGCCCCGCGACGGCCGTGCTGTCGGGCTGGGGCGGAGTCGGGAAGACCACGCTCGCATACGCCGCCGGGCACGCCGCGCAGAAGCGGGGCTGGTTCACCGGTGTCCTGCTGATCGACCTGCGCGGCTACGACTCCCACCCCGTCCAGGCCGACGACGCCCTGGAGGCGTTCCTCCTCTCGCTGGGCGTGCGGCCCAAGCACCTTCCTCCGCCGGGCCCGGTGCGCGAAACCCTGTACCGCTCGCTGCTCAGTGACCGCCAGGAAGCGGGGCAGCGGCTGCTGGTCGTCGCCGACAACGCCTCCCGGGCGGCGCAGGTCGAGCCGCTGGTGCCGCCCGGGCAGCACGGCATGCTCGTCACCTCCCGGCACCGCCTGGCGGGGCTCGGCCGGATGCGGACCGTCAACCAGCTCCGGCCCCAGGACGCCGTCGCCCTGCTGGACGCGGCACTGCGGAGCAACGACCCCGACGACCCGCGCGTGCAGGAGGACCCGCGGGCGGCCGAGCGGGTCGCCCTGGCGTGCGGGTACCTGCCGCTCGCCCTGCAGATCACCGCGGCACTGCTGGTCCAGGACCCCAGCCAGCCGCTGTCCGAGCGCGCCGACGCCCTCACCCGGGCGGAAGGCGTCCTGGACGGGCTGGACGACGGGGAACGCAGTCTGCGCTCGGTCTTCGGGCAGTCCCTCCAGCGCCTGCTGCCCCAGGAGCAGGATCTGTTCCGTCTGCTCTCCCTGAACCCGGGACCCGACGTCTCCACCGCCGCCGCCACCGTCCTGGCCGGCCAGCCCCAGCCGGCCACCGAGCGCCTCCTCGGCAGACTGGCCGCCAGCCACCTCGTCGAACGCAACCCGGCCGCCCGTGACCGCTGGCAGATGCACGACCTGCTGCGCGCCTACTCCCACGAGCAGGCACAGGGCGTCACCGCACGGGGCCGCGACGCCCGCCGCCGCTACGAGAAGGCCCGTGCCCACCTCATCGACCACTACGTCGACCACGCCAAGGCCGCCGCCACCCATCTCGACCCGCCCGGCAGTCCGGTGTCTCCCCGGTTCTCCGGCAGGGAACAGGCGCTGAGGTGGTTGGACTCCGAACGCGAGAACCTCATCGCAGCCGCCCGCACCACTCCCCTCGTCGGTCGAAGTCTCGGCTTCACGCTCCCCACCTACCTGAGACTGCGCCGTCGTCTCCAGGACTGTGTGGCGGTGTGCTCCCTCGCCCTTGATGCGTGCAAGGTCATCGAGGACCCTCACAACGAGGCTGTCGCCTGGAACAACCTCGGTACCGCGCTGCGTGAACTGCGGCGCTTCGAGGAGGCGCTGGAAGCGCACACGACCGGCCTCGGCCTCCACCGGAAGACCGGCAACACCGACGGCCAAGCCGTGGCCTGGAACAACCTCGGTAACGCCCTCCGTCCACTGCGGCGCTACGAGGAGGCGCTGCACGCGTACACGACCGCCCGGGGCCTCCACCAGAAGACCGGCAGCGCGAACGGCGAGGCCAAAGTCCTGAACAATCTCGGCGGCGCGCTGCACGACCTGGGGCGCTTCGAGGAGGCGCTGCAGGTGCACACGACCGGCCTCGGCCTCCACCGGAAGACCGGCAACACCGACGGCCAAGCCGTGGCCTGGAACAACCTCGGCGGCGCGCTGCACCACCTGGGGCGCTTCGAGGAGGCGCTGCAGGCGTACACGACCGCCCGTGGCCTCTACCAGGAGACCGGCGACGCGCACAGCGAGGCGGCGGTCCGGAACAACCTCGGCAGCACACTCGGTGCACTGGGGCGCTTCGAGGAGGCGCTGCAGGCGTACACGACCGCCCGTGGCCTCTACCAGGAGACCGGCGACACCCACGGCGAAGCCGTGGTCCGGAGCAACCTCGGCACCGCCCTGCGGGGCCTGGAGCGCTTCGAGGAGGCCGTCGAGGCCGGGCAGCGCGCTGCCGGCATGCTTGCCGCGACGCAGGACTGGTTCAGCACCGGTGAGGCATGGTGCGAGCTGGCCACGACCCTGGCTCTCGCCGGCGCGGACGGGACCCGGGTACGTGACGCGTGGCACGAGTCCGCCTCGGCGTACGCGCGGGCGGGGGCGGAGGAGGAGGCAGCCGTCTCCCGTGCGCATGCGGAGGGTGCGGACGCCCGGGATGCCGCAGCCGACACGGGCGACGCGACCGCCCCGGACGACCGGGGCGGCGCGGACGACCCGGCCGACCGGGACGGGGCTCCCGGCGGACGACCGGACTGAAGGCGTTCCCGCCCCACCCCCGCGGTGAGGGACAATGGGGCAATGCCCACGCCCGTCACCCCTCTGCAGATCGGCCCGCACACCGTCCAGCCGCCGGTGGTGCTCGCCCCCATGGCCGGAATCACCAACGCGCCCTTCCGCACCCTGTGCCGGGAGTTCAGCGCCGGCAAGGGCCTGTTCGTCAGCGAGATGATCACCACGCGCGCGCTGGTCGAGCGCAACGAGAAGACCATGCAGCTGATCCACTTCGACGCGAGCGAGAAGCCGCGGTCGATCCAGCTGTACGGCGTGGACCCGGTCACCGTGGGCAAGGCGGTCCGGATGATCGTCGACGAGGACCTCGCCGACCACATCGACCTGAACTTCGGCTGCCCGGTGCCCAAGGTGACCCGCAAGGGCGGCGGCTCGGCGCTGCCGTACAAGCGGAACCTGCTGCGCTCCATCCTGCGCGAGGCGGTCTCCGAGGCCGGGGCGCTGCCGGTCACGATGAAGATGCGCAAGGGCATCGACGACGACCACCTCACCTACCTGGACGCCGGCCGCATCGCCGTGGAGGAGGGCGTCACCGCCATCGCCCTGCACGGCCGCACCACCGCCCAGCACTACGGCGGCACCGCGGACTGGGACGCCATCGCGCGGCTCAAGGAGCACGTGCCGGAGATCCCGGTGCTGGGCAACGGCGACATCTGGTGCGCCGAGGACGCGCTGCGGATGGTCCGCGAGACGGGCTGCGACGGCGTGGTCGTCGGCCGCGGCTGCCTGGGCCGCCCGTGGCTCTTCGCCGACCTGGTCGCCGCCTTCGAGGGCCGCGAGGACCGGGTCGCCCCCACCTTGCGCGAGGTCGCCGACGCGATGGTCCGGCACGCCACCCTGCTCGGCGAGTGGATCGGCGACGAGGCCCGCGGCGTCATCGACTTCCGCAAGCACGTCGCCTGGTACCTCAAGGGCTTCGCGGTCGGCTCCGAGATGCGCAAGCGCCTGGCGGTCACCTCGACGCTCGCCGACCTGCGCGCCGGGCTCGACGAGCTGGACCTCGACCAGCCCTGGCCGGTCGGGGCCGACGGCCCGCGCGGCCGCACCTCCGGCAACAACCGGGTCGCCCTGCCCGACGGCTGGCTCGACGACCCCTACGACTGCTCCGGCGTCACCGCCGACGCGGAATCCGACACCTCCGGCGGCTGACGGCGACGGGGCCCCGCCCCCCCCGCACCTTGATGGCGGCGGGGCCCCGGCTCCCCGCACCTTGATGGCGGCGGGGCCCCGGCTTCCCGCACCCGGCCGCACGGCACAGGGACGGAACGACGGACGGCCACGCCCCCGGGATGGGGCGGGGCCGTCCTGCCGTGCGGTGGGTGCGACGGGACGCGCGGCCCGGTCTACCAGTCGGTGTTGAACTTCAGCGCCGGGACCGCGTTGGCCGCCAGGCCGTGCGCCTGGTCCGGCCACCAGGCACCGGCCGCCGGGTCGACGACGCCGTACTCGGGGTCCTCGGGCCCGGCGGTGCCGCGGGTGCAGCTGCCGTCGGACTCACCGGGAACCTTGATCCACAGGTACGCGTCGAGCAGCGGGACGCCGGTCTGGCTGGTGGGGCGCACACCGAGGCCGCGGTTGGGCGGGTTGCACCACTCCTGCGGGTCCGGGTAGGTCGCGGTCGGCGTCCACGGACCCTTGCCGTTGCGGCTGGTGTCGATCACGAAGTGGGTCAGCCGCGCGTCGGCGGGCACGTGCGAGGCGTACCAGCTGTCGGCGTCGGCGGCCGGCCACCACTGGTTGGCGCAGTCACCCGGCGCGGCGCCCTCGGTGTTCTGCAGGTACCAGATGCACTTGGAGATCTGGGTGCCGTAGCGGATCAGCTCGCTGTCGGTGCGGTAGTTGGAGACGTTGAGGAAGAAGCCCTGCGCCCGGGCCACCCCGCCGTCGATGAGCAGCTCGGCGATCTCGCCGACGGCGTGCCAGGAGCTGTGACCGGCGTCCAGGTAGGTCACCGTGCCGGGCTGCTGGGCCAGCCGGTCCACCGCGTCGTTGATCTCGTCGAGCCGGGTGGCCTGCTGCTCGGCGGTGCCGCCGCAGAAGGCGGGGGAGAGGGCCAGGCCGTCCGGTTCGAGGATGACCACGGTCTTCCGGTCGCCGATGCCCTTGGCCAGGGCGTCGACCCAGGCGGCGTACTCCGCGCTGTTGGACGCGCCGCCGGCCGAGTACTGCGAGCAGTCGCGGCCCGGCACGTTGTAGGCGACGGTGACCGGGACCCGCTGCTGCGGCGCGGCCTTGGACTGGAGCAGGGCCATCGCGTCGGTCGTCTGCTTGAGCGTGGTGGAACCGGTGAACCACTCGGCGACCGGGTACGACGCCATCGCGTCCATCAGCTTGGCGTTCGCCGTGTCCCCCGCCTTGCGGTCGGCGAGGGCCTGCGCGAAGGCCTTGCTGTTCCCCTCGATGTAGAACTTGGTGCCCGGGGTGAGCGTGTGCCCGGACGAGGCGGCGGCGGGCGCGGTCCGCGGCTGGCCCGCGACGGAGGCGTCACGCGCCGCGGCCGGGGTCATGCACAGACCTAACAGTGCGGTGGCCGCGGCGGCGGCGGCGAAGCCGGAGCGGGCCCTGGGTATGAGGCGCACGGATCGGACCTTTCACAGTCGATGGCGACGACGACGGGAGCTGAACCGGTTTGGGAGCGCTCCCAGCGGGGTGCGCACGCCATCAAGCCAGGGGGCCTGTGCCCATGTCAAGAGATCGGACGTGTCCCAGGTGCCCGTCCGGCCACACCGGTCCCTCGCCGGGCAGGTCTGTCGCTCGCCGGACCCGTCCGACCCTCGCCGCACTCGTCCGTCCCTCGGCGTACTCGTCCGTCCCTCGCCGGACACGGGGGCCCCGGCACGGGAGCCGTGCCGGGGCGTGCGCCGTCCGGGACGGTGCCGGGGGTGCGAGCCGTGCCGGGAGGTGCCGGGGGTGTGAGCCGTGCCGGGAGGTGCCGGGGCGCGTGCGGGTGGGGGACCGCTGCCGGTCGCTAGACCGTGGGCGTCGCGGGTGCCGTGCCGGTGGCGGCGGGGGTGCCGGCTGTGGGCGCTCCGTGTGCGGCGGCCGCTCCGTGTGCGGTGGTCCGGTCGTGCACGGCCGTGCGGATGGAGCGGGCGATCTCCACGAACGCGTCCTCCGAGCGGTGCAGGAGGTCCAGGGTGAGCGCGGCGGTCCAGGAGAACTCCCGCGCGCCGCAGGCCTCGCCGGTGAACGGGTCCACGTACTCCGCGAAGTCGGAGGAGCCCGCCGTCGTGATCAGCGCCTCGCGCAGCCCGGCGGCGAGTCCGGTACGGTCGTGCATCCGCAGGCCGCGCTCCACCAGCCAGCCGACGTTGAACCAGGCCGGGCCGCGCCAGTACCGGTGCGGGTCGAAGCAGGCGCCGGTCAGGTCGTAGCTCGGCACCAGCCGGGTGGACGAGCCCAGCCCGAAGCGGGGGCCGGTGAGGGTGTCCACCAGGCGGGCGACGACCTCCTCGGGCAGCGTGGGCAGGATCAGCGGGAGCAGTCCGGCCACCCCGTGCTCCTCGACCAGCTCGTCGGTGAGGACGTCACGGCAGAGGAAGACGCCGTGGCGTTCGTCCCAGAGCCGGTCCACCAGGACGCGGGTCAGCCGCGCGGCGCGGACGTGCCGGGGGGCGGGGTCGATGCCGAGCTCGGCCTCGATCAGCCCCAGCGCGTGCTCGGAGGCGATCAGCAGCGCGTTGAACGACGGGTCCTCCACGGCGAACTCGCCGCCGCCGTCCACGTAGCCGCGGTCGCGGTAGTCCATGGCCAGCTTCACGTACCGGCCGTAGTCCAGGTCGGTGGGCCGGTCCTCGGGCGCGCCGTGCGCCAGGTCCGCGCGGGTGAAGGAGCCCGCCGGGGCCGGCGTCACCCGGGACAGGGGCGGGTCCCAGCAGGGGCTGTTGTCCATGCCCTGCTCCCACGGGTGCACCACGCTGACCAGGCCGCCGCCGCCCAGGTCCCGGTGGCGCAGCAGGTAGTTGTGCCAGGACACCAGCTGCGGGTAGGCGCGGCGCAGGAAGCCCTCGGTCCTCGACAGGCCCGGATCCGCGCGGTGCGTCAGCCACACGGCCAGCGCGTGCACCGGCGGCTGGACGATGCCCGAGGTCTGCAGGACCGGCGGTGCGCCCGAGGGCCGGCCGTCGGTGCGGGAGCGCCAGAAGTCGGGGCTGGGGAAGTAGGCGTCGTGCGGCACCGCGGGGTTGAAGACGATGTGCGGGATCCGGCCGTCGTCCCACTGGGAGGAGAAGAGCGTCCGCAGCTCGGTCTGGGCGCGCACGGGGGAGAGGTGGCGCAGGCCGATGGCGATGAAGGCGGAGTCCCACGACCACTGGTGGGGGTAGAGCGAACGCGAGGGCACGGTCGAGGCGCCCTGCCAGTTGCCGTCCAGGACCAGGGCCGCCCGGGCGTGCAGCGAGGCGGTGAGGGAGGCCGGGGCGAAGGGGACGGCGGCGCCGGTGGCGGGCTCGGCGACGGCGGCGCCGAAGCCGGTGAGGGTGCTCGCGGTCACGGCGGTCGCGGTCATGGCGGTGGCGGTCACGGCGGCGGTGGCGGTCGCGGTCATGGCGGTCGCGGTCTCGGCGGCGGTCGCGGCGGTCGTCGCGGGAACCGAGGAGGGCAGTGGGTGGACGGGATCCGCAGGCTCCGCGGTCTGTTCCGCGGTCTCCGCCCGTCGGGCGTGACCGACGTCGGCAGGGGCTGGGGTGTCCACGGGGGCTCTCTCCAACAAGATCACATCGAAGAGCAGACGTGACGTGACGGTGTGACGGGCGCCACACGCTTCGTCAGGTCTGCCGGAAGGTAGGTCTAGCAAGCACGCGAAACCATCATGTAATCGACATTTCACAAAGCACAAGGGTCGGCGTGTCCGGCGCTCGCCGCCCAACGGCTGCGAATGACCCCGCGGGTGGGTCTGACCTGCGGTAACTCCCCCGCGGGCGAAGGGCTGTGAGACGCCCCGCACTTCGCGCGGTGACCGTTCCTTCACGGGTCCACCGGGGTGTCGCCGCGGCGCACCCGGGGCGAGCGGAAGATCGTCCGAGATCTGTCCGGAACCGCACCCCTCTCCCTGCCGCTCCCGCCACCGGGGTGGGGTCGGCGTGCCCCGGCCGAGGACGCCGGCCTGCGGTCCGCCACCCAAGTGTGCAGGCGGGCGCCTTTCCGCGGGGCGTCCGGATGGTGAAATCCGGCACCCGTCGGGGCGTGATTCTCGCCACCCTTGATAGAGGGACCGCTCAGATGAGCGTAAAGCCGCTGACTGCACAACATCAAGCCGTGGCACTGGGTGCCATTCGATGATCGTTCATCGGTCAAATTCAGACGAGCTACAACCCTGCTCATGTGAGCGGCTACCCTGCTCCTTCTGGGCGTGTCCGTTCAAGAGTTGAACACATCCCGCAGCGGAAGCTTGCCAAGTCTTGACTTGGTGATCATCGGTCGAGACCCCTTCGCGGCAGGGGCTTCGAAGGTGGACGTACCCATAACCCCTGGATCTGGGTATGTTCCTCGCCGTCAGGGCAGTCATCGCGTCCTCGAGGAGTCGAGAACCGTGTTGGTAAACAAAGACCGCAGCGAGGCCCACCAGTCCGGTGCAAGCGTTGAGAAGGTGAAGTTCGTCTACGACTTCACCGAGGGGAACAAGGACCTCAAGGACCTCCTCGGTGGAAAAGGCGCGAACCTCGCGGAAATGACCAATCTGGGTCTTCCGGTGCCTCCCGGCTTCACCATCACCACCGAGGCCTGCAAGGTCTACCTGGAGAGCGGTCGCGAGCCCGTGGCACTGCGTGACGAGGTGAGTGCGCACCTCGACACACTCGAGCGCGGCATGGGCAAGAAGCTCGGCCAGGCCGACAACCCTCTCCTGGTCTCCGTCCGCTCCGGCGCCAAGTTCTCCATGCCGGGCATGATGGACACCGTCCTCAACATCGGTCTCTCCGACTCCTCCGTCGAGGGTCTGGCCCGCCAGGCCGGCAACGAGCGGTTCGCCTGGGACTCCTACCGCCGCCTCATCCAGATGTTCGGCAAGACGGTGCTCGGCGTCGAGGGCGACCTCTTCGAGGACGCCCTCGACGAGGCCAAGGAGGCCAAGGGCGTCGCCGTCGACACCGCCCTCGACGCGGACGACCTGAAGCGGCTGGTCGCCCGCTTCAAGGAGATCGTGCGCACCGAGGCCGGACGCGACTTCCCGCAGGACCCGCGCGAGCAGATGGACCTCGCCATCAAGGCGGTCTTCGACTCCTGGAACACCGACCGCGCCAAGCTGTACCGCCGTCAGGAGCGCATCCCGGGCGACCTCGGCACCGCGGTCAACGTCTGCTCCATGGTCTTCGGCAACCTCGGCGACGACTCCGGCACCGGTGTCGCCTTCACCCGCGACCCCGCCTCCGGTCACCAGGGCGTGTACGGCGACTACCTGCAGAACGCCCAGGGCGAGGACGTCGTCGCCGGCATCCGCAACACCGTGCCGCTCGCCGAGCTCGAGTCGATCGACAAGACGTCGTACGACCAGCTGATGGACATCATGGAGACCCTGGAGAACCACTACCGGGACCTCTGCGACATCGAGTTCACCATCGAGCGCGGCAAGCTGTGGATGCTGCAGACGCGTGTCGGCAAGCGCACCGCGGGCGCCGCCTTCCGCATCGCCACCCAGCTGGTCGACCAGGGCCTGATCGACGAGGCCGAGGCGCTGCAGCGGGTCACCGGCGCGCAGCTCGCCCAGCTGATGTTCCCCCGCTTCGACACCGACGCGAAGGCCGAGCAGGCCGGCAAGGGCATCGCCGCCTCGCCGGGCGCCGCCGTCGGCAGGGCCGTCTTCTCCTCCAAGGCCGCCGTCGAGTGGGCCGCGCGCGGTGAGAAGGTCATCCTGGTCCGCCGGGAGACCAACCCCGACGACCTCGACGGCATGATCGCCGCCGAGGGCATCCTGACCTCCCGCGGCGGCAAGACCTCGCACGCCGCCGTCGTCGCCCGCGGCATGGGCAAGACCTGCGTCTGCGGCGCCGAGGAGCTCGAGGTCGACGTCAAGGCGCGGAAGATGACCGTGCCCGGCGGCGGCGTGGTCGCCGAGGGTGACGTCATCTCCATCGACGGCTCCAGCGGCAAGGTCTACCTCGGCGAGGTACCCGTCGTGCCGTCGCCCGTCGTCGAGTACTTCGAGGGCAAGGCCGACCCGGCCGCCGCCGACGCCGACGAACTCGTCAAGGCCGTCGACCGGATCATGACCTTCGCCGACGGCGAGCGCCGCCTCAAGGTCCGCGCCAACGCCGACAACGCCGAGGACGCCGCCCGCGCCCGCCGCTTCGGCGCCCAGGGCATCGGCCTGTGCCGCACCGAGCACATGTTCCTCGGCGACCGCCGCGAACTCGTCGAGCGGCTGATCCTCGCCGAGGACAAGCAGGAGCAGGAGGACGCCCTAGCGCAGCTCCTGCCGCTGCAGAAGGTCGACTTCGTCGAGCTCTTCGAGGCGATGGACGGCCTCCCGGTCACCGTCCGCCTGATCGACCCGCCGCTGCACGAGTTCCTGCCCGACCTCACCGAGCTGTCGGTGAAGGTCGCCGTCGCCGAGGCCAAGGGCGAGGACGTCTCCGACTCGCAGCGCCTGCTGCACTGCGTGCAGCGCCTGCACGAGCAGAACCCGATGCTCGGCCTGCGCGGTGTGCGCCTCGGCCTGGTCATCCCCGGCCTGTTCATCATGCAGGTCCGCGCCATCGCGGAGGCCGCGGCCGAGCGCAGGGCGGCGGGCGGCGACCCGCGCGCGGAGATCATGATCCCGCTGGTCGGCACGGTGCAGGAGCTGGAGATCGTCCGCGAGGAGGCCGAGCAGGTCATCCGCGAGGTCCAGGAGACCTCGGGCGCCGAGCTCGGCATCACCATCGGCACCATGATCGAGCTGCCGCGGGCGGCGGTGACCGCCGGTCAGATCGCCGAAGCCGCCGAGTTCTTCTCCTTCGGCACCAACGACCTGACCCAGACCACCTGGGGCTTCAGCCGCGACGACGTCGAGGCCTCCTTCTTCTCCCAGTACCTGGAGAAGGGCATCTTCGGCGTCAGCCCGTTCGAGACGATCGACCGGGACGGCGTGGGCGAGCTGGTCCGCCTGGGCGTCGAGCGCGGACGGGCCACCCGGCCCGACATCAAGCTCGGCGTCTGCGGCGAGCACGGCGGCGACCCGGACTCGGTCCACTTCTTCCACGAGGTCGGCCTCGACTACGTCTCCTGCTCGCCGTTCCGGATCCCGGTGGCGCGGCTCGAGGCGGGTCGTGCGGCGACGGAGTCGGAGGGCAGCGACTTCCGCTGACGCGGACTCGCGCGGCCCTGCGCCGTCACGCTTCCGGTCCGGCGGGGATGTGCTCCCGCCGGCCCGGTCCCCCGCCCCGGGGCCGGAGCCGGTCACGTTCCGTGACCCTCACCCGGCCGGCTTCCTCCCGGCTCCGGAGCACCATGAGAGGCGGCACCCTGTGCGGGGGTGCCGCCTCTTCCGTGCACGGGGCGTCAGGTGCGGAAGGGGCCCGTGACCTCGTAGGTGATGCCGCCGGAGGAGGAGCCGGAGGTGCCGCGCTGGCTGGAGAAGTAGAGGCGGCGGCCGTCGGGGGAGAACGCGGGGCCGGTGATCTCCGAGGCGGACTGCCCCTCCACCCGGAGGAACGGGGCGACCACACCGGCCGGGGTGATCACGCAGATCTCCAGGTTCCCCCCGTCCTCCGCGACGTACAGGTCCCCGGACGCAGTGCCCGTGACGTTGTCCACGCCGGTGAGCGGCGCCGTGCCGCTGGTGACGAGGGAGTCGTCGTAGGCGAGGGAGATGGTCTGCGCCGCCGCGTCGTAGGCCCAGACCCGGTTGTCCCCCTTGGTGGTGAACCAACACGTGCCGTTCGCGTAGTAGCAGCCCTCGCCGCCGTTGAACCGCTTCGTGCCGGAGACCTGGTTGCGGGTGGCGGTCGCCCCCGTCGGGTCCGGGACCCGCGCCCACGTGACCGAGCCGCTGGTGGCGGAGGAGCCGACCATCACCTCCAGCGTGCCGGAGGACAGGTCGCCCCACGTCGTCGGCCGGAAGCGGTAGAACGCGCCGTCGGAGACGTCCTCGGTCAGGTAGATGACCCCCCGCTGCGGGTCGCAGGCCGCCGCCTCGTGCTTGAACCGGCCCATCGCGTCCCGCCGCACCGCCGCCTTCACGCCCCACGGGTCGGTCTCGTACACGTAGCCCCGGTCGACCTCCTCGCAGGAGAGCCAGGTGTTCCACGGGGTCTTGCCGCCGGCGCAGTTGACGTTGGTGTTGGACAGGATGCGGTACGCGCCCGTGACGGTGCCGGAGGAGCTGAACCTCACCGCGCCCGCGCCGCCCGTGGAGCTGATCTCCGAGTTGGAGACGTAGATCCAGCCGCTGCCGTCCGCGTAGCAGGCGCCGCCGTCGGGGGCGTCGTGCCAGGTGTAGTTGGTGCCGGAGACCTTCTGCCGGGAGCGGGCGATCACCCGGCTGGTGAAGCCGGAGGGCAGCCGGATGCCGTTCGCGTCCGCGGCGCCGAGCGCGCCGTAGGGGCCGGCGCCCGGCTGCGCGGGGGCGGCGTGGGCGGCCCCGCGCCACAGGGTCCCGCCGAAGGCGGCGGCCGTGCCGCCGAGGACGGCGGCGCGCAGGAGGTTGCGACGTTCCACGTGCACTCCAGGGGTGAGGGGTACGCGGCCCGGCCGCCGGACGGCGACCGGGGGTTCTGCCTCGTGCCGCAGGGGAGCGTAGGAGTGCCGCCCGGACCTGCCGTCCAACCCGCTGCGAACACCGCATGTACGGCCGATGACGGTGCGCCTGCCTCCGCCGCCCCTGCCGGCCGTCCTGGCCGAACGTCGGCCGGTGGCCGTCCCGCGAGCGCGTGGCCTGCCGCTCACCCCTCGGGTCCCGGGCCGCCCGCTCGCGAGGAGAGGGGGCCCGCCGCCACCTAGGCAAGGGTCAGCCGGTGGGAGATCCTCCGTAGTCGTGCCCCACACGACTAGCGACACCGCCTGACCCGGGAAGATCAGTGCCGTCACCCTGTTCGTGGAGGACCTGGAGGCCACGAAGCGGTTCTACCGTGAGGTGTTCCGCCTGCCGGTGACGTACGAGGACGACGACTCGGCCGTGTTCGGCTTCGGAGACACCCTCGTCAACCTGCCGCGGACCACCGCGGCGCACCCGCTGATCGGCCCCGCGCGCGCGCCGCCCCGGATGCCGTCGTCGACGCCCTCGACGCCCCCCAGGACGCCAGGCAGGTGGCCCCGACGTGCCGCACACCGAGGTGTTCGACCGGTACCGCAGGGAGGTGGACCTCGCGAACGCCGCCGTTGCCGCGGACGCGGACACCCCTCTGGCCTGGTGGCCGCACCACCTCTTCGGCGAACCGCACCTGCACACCGTCCGGGACGTCCTGCTGCACGTCATCACCGAGACCGCGTGCCACGCCGGACATCTCGACTCCGCCCGGGAGCTCATCGACGGCCGACGATGGCTGGTCCTGACCTGAACCGGACGTTCGCTGCCCGCCCGGCCTTCCGGGCCTGATCTCGGCAGGTCGGAGCGGGTGCCCGTGACCGCGTGGGCCTCTCGTGCCGGTGCCCCGGGTGTCCTACCGTGGGGGCACCGGAACCGGAACCGATGTCACGAGAGGCCTCGCTGATGACCCGCTGGACCGCGTCGCAGATCCCCGACCAGAGCGGCCGCGTCGCCGTCGTCACCGGCGCCAACGGTGGGCTGGGCCTGGTCACCGCCCTGGAGCTGGCCCGCCGCGGCGCCGAGGTGGTGCTGGCCTGCCGGGACGTGGCCAAGGGACGCCAGGCCGCCACCGGGATCGAGGCCGCCGTCCCCGCCGCGCGCGTCGACGTCGCCCGGCTGGACCTGGCCGACCTCGCCTCGGTGCGGGCGTTCGCGGACGGCCTCCCGCACGAGCGGCTCGACCTCCTGGTCAACAACGCCGGCGTGATGGCGCTGCCCCACCGCACCACCGCGGACGGCTTCGAAATGCAGTTCGGCGTCAACCACCTCGGCCACTTCGCCCTCACCGGCCTGCTGCTGCCCCGGCTCCTCGCCACGCCCGGCGCCCGCGTGGTCACCGTCTCCAGCTTCGCCCACGCCCTGTCCAACCTGGACATCCACGACCTCAACAGCGAGCGGGAGTACCGCCGTTGGGTGGCGTACGGCCGCTCCAAGACGGCCAACCTGCTCTTCACGCACGAGCTCGCGCGCCGCCTGGCCGCGGCCGGCTCCGACGTGGTCGCGGCGGCCGCGCACCCCGGCTACTCCGCCACCAACCTGACCGCCGCGGGCCCCGCGATGGAGGGCCGCCACACCCTGGGCCGCCTGCTGCGCCTCGCCGACCGTGCCGTCGCCCAGACCGCGGAGGCCGGTGCCCTCCCCACCCTCTACGCCGCCACCGCCCCCGGCGTCCGCCCCGACTCCTTCACCGGCCCGTCCTTCCTCATGTGGCGCGGCGTCCCCGCCCCGTCCTGGCGCGCCCCCTGGACCCTCGACGACCGCGCCTCGGCCCGGCTGTGGGCCGCGTCCGAAGAGCTCACCGGCGTCACCTGCACCGCCCTCAAACCGTGAGCAGCCGCTGCCCGACCGTCAACTGCGGTCCGACGGTGGGTGTGCGCCGTGAAGGTCATGCGGGTCTCAGCGCGGAAATCGCATGCCGGCCGGGGTCGGACCGCGGCGAGCGAGGAAAGAGGTCCGGATGGCCCCGTTCGCCTGGCGGCGGCCATGAAACGCCGCAGCTTCCACTGGTATCGGTGGTGGACGGAGGCCCGGACGGGTGCCCTGGTGAGCCACGAGCCGTCCCCCGGCCGTGATCAGCGACTGGCGAGACCTCGACCTCAGACGCCGATGAGCCGGACTCGGCCGCCGCACAGCCGGGCCATGTCGTCAACGTCCGACGTCAGCATGGCCACCGGGCCCGGCTGGCGCAGCGCCACCTCGGCCACGGTCGCGTCGATCCCGTACTTGTGACCGTGCAGACCGGCCTCTTTGAGCAGTTCCGCAGAGGCCTTGGCCGCACTTTCCGTCACCGGCTCGATCTTGACCCGGGAGAGCGCCCACCGCAGTCGCGGCATGTTGACGCGCGCGTGACTGACTTCCACGACGGTGTTCGCGCCGACGACGAAGTCGGCACCCATGGCGTGAAAAACGTGGAACATCGCGAGAATCCCGCGGTCCTGGGCGATCCAGGCGGAGAGCCCTTCGGAGTCCAGGACAACGGTCTCGACGTGCTCGATCACGCGGCACTCGCCGATCCCCGGCCTTCCGCCGTGCCGAAGATCCTCGCGCCTGCCTCGGCCAGCTCCTCCTCGGAGAAGTCTCCCTGCTCCTGCTGGTAACGCAGCAGGTCGGCCCCGAGCAGCTGGTGCCGCAGTTGCCGCGCCACCGCCTCGGCAACGTAACCGGAAACGTTGTCGGTGAGTTTCTTGAGTTCGGCGACCTGATCGGTCGGTAGTGTCACCGTGATGCGCGTCGTGTCCGCCACAAGGAGAAGCATACTGCGGTATGCGCGCCCGCGCCGCTGTGGTCCCCGCTGAGTCACCTGATGCTCGCCCGGCTGCCGGAGGGCGGCCTGAGGGCCTTTGACGCGTACGAGAGCGCGGTGCTGCCCCTCCTCGCCTCGCCGAGTACGGCGGGCGTCTCGAGCGGCGGGTGCGCACCGCGGACGACCGGCTCGAGGCCCACCTCGTGTTCTTCCCGGCCGAGGATGCCCTCGACGCCTACCGCACGGACCCCCGCCGCTCTGCCGCCGCGCCCCTGCTGGAGTCCTCCGGCGCGGAGGTCCGGTTGCTCGCGGTCCGGGACGTCGGCGACAGCGACGGCACCCGCCGCCGGCGGTCGGCCCCTGGCACCGCTGACCGCTGAGGGGGGAGGGCCGCCCTCGTGGCTTACGGCTTGCGCCCGACGGCCCCGTACGAGTCGACGTGCGGGGCGGGGGTGCCGGGCTCGGGCCGCCACCGGGTGCAGGGGACGACGCCGGGGTCGACGAGGTCCAGACCGTCGAAGAAGGAGCCGATCTCCTCGGGGGAGCGGAGCCGGTACTGAACCGGGCCCCGGTCGTTGTGCTGCTCCTGGGCGGCGCGGAGTTCCTCGTTGGTGTCGGTGCCGTCGCAGATCAGGACATGGCTGCCGGAGGGCAGCGGGGCGACGAGACGGCGGACCAGGTCACGGGCCAGGCCGTCGTCCATCACGTGGCCCAGGATGCCGCTGAGGATGACCGCGACGGGCTTCTCGAGATCGAGGGTCCTGGCCGCCGCGTCCAGTACCGCCTCGGGCTGGTGGAGGTCGGCGTGCAGGTAGTCGGTGGCACCCTCCGGGCTGCCGACCAGCAGGGCGTGGGCATGGGCGAGGACGAGCGGGTCGTTGTCGACGTAGACGATCCGGCACTCGGGGGCCACCCGCTGGGCGAGCTCGTGGGTGTTGTCGGCGGTGGGCAGGCCGGTGCCGACGTCGAGGAACTGGCGGATGCCGGCGTCCGCAGCGAGGTAGGTGACCCCGCGGCGCAGGAAGGCGCGGAAGGAGCGGGCGTTCTCGGCGATCTGCGGGAACGCCGCCTGGAACTGGTCGGCGGCCTGCTGGTCGACCAGGTAGTTGTCCTTGCCGCCCAGCCAGTAGTTCCAGATCCTGGCCGAGTGCGGCACCGAGGTGTTGATCTCCGGTGCCGGTCCGCTGGAGCTTACGGGGGTGGTCGCCATGCGCTGCTCTCCTGTCCCACGAGTGATCGTCCGCCAACGCGCATGCTACGAGGTTGACTTGGGCGTACATCGGGGAAACGGGATGCCGACCGCGTCTTGATCCCGGGCGGGACCCGGAACGCGAGGGCGACGGCATGGTTCGGTCGACGGTGTGGTCGCTCCGTTCGGGGACCGGGCCGGCAGCCGCGGCGGGTGGAAGGCGGGCGCGCGGCTGTCCCTCGGGCACGCGCCCGCCTTGCTGGTGGGCCCGAGCCGGGCGCCGGGGCGTCGGCCCGGACGGCCGGTGGCGGGGGTGAACAGGCGGGCGGGACCGCCCGGCAGCGGTCCCGCCCGCCCGTCTCCGCGTCCCCCGCACGCGGCTCCCCGCGGGGCCCGGGCCTAGGCGGCCCGGACCTCGTAGGTCGTCAGGCGGACCGTCTCGTCGTCGAGGCAGACACCGGTGACGAGGTCGAAGCGCTGCTTCAGCAGGGGGGAGGCCACGAAGGGCTGGCCGGCCCGGCTGCCGAGGAGGCCGCGGGAGAGGACGGCGGCGCCGGTGAAGGGGTCGCGGTTGTCGACGGCGTGGAGGCGGCCCGCGCGGTCGAGGAAGACGGCGGCCTGGCGGCCGTCGGGGAGGAGGGCGGCGACCCCGCGGCCGGGGACCAGCCGGTCCAGGTCGCAGACGGTCAGCCAGTCCTCGCCGGCCCGCAGCCGGACGGCCGCGCGGGGCAGGGTGGCAGCAGGGGTGGCAGCAGCGGTGACGACGGCAGTGCTCATCGGGTCGCGGTCCCTTCCATCTGGCGGGTGCCGATCTGCAGCAGCGGCAGGTCGGGCTTGATCTGGCCGCGCTCGGGGACGAACGCGACCATCGGGTCGGGGGTCTCGGGGGCGTTCACGAAGGAGACGAAGCGCTCCAGCTTCTCCGGGTCGGCCAGCACCGCCGCCCACTCGTCGCGGTAGTGGGCCACGTGCGCGGCCATCAGCCGCTCCAGCTCGTCGCAGATGCCGAGCGAGTCGTGGACGACCACGTCACGGACGTGGTCCAGGCCGCCGGGGATACGGTCCAGCCACACCGAGGTGCGCTCCAGGCGGTCGGCGGTGCGGATGTAGAACATCAGGAACCGGTCGATGAGCCGGACGAGTTCGGCGTCGGAGAGGTCCTGGGCGAGCAGGTCCGCGTGGCGCGGGGTCGCGCCGCCGTTGCCGCCGACGCACAGGTTCCAGCCGTTCGCGGTGGCGATCACGCCGAAGTCCTTGGACTGGGCCTCCGCGCACTCGCGGGCGCAGCCGGAGACCGCGGACTTGAGCTTGTGCGGGGAGCGCAGGCCCCGGTAGCGCAGCTCCAGGTCGATGGCCATGCGCACGGAGTCCTGCACGCCGTAGCGGCACCAGGTCTGCCCCACGCAGGACTTCACGGTGCGCAGCGACTTGCCGTAGGCGTGGCCCGACTCGAAGCCGGCGTCCACCAAGCGCGCCCAGATCCGCGGCAGTTGCTCGACGCGGGCGCCGAACATGTCGATCCGCTGGCCGCCGGTGATCTTGGTGTAGAGGCCGAAGTCCCGGGCGATCTCGCCGATCACGATCAGCTTCTCCGGGGCGATCTCACCGCCGGGGATGCGCGGGACGACCGAGTAGGAGCCGTTCTTCTGCAGGTTGGCGAGGAAGTGGTCGTTGGTGTCCTGCAGGGCCGCCTGCTCGCCGTCCAGGACGTGGGCGTCGGCGCCGATCGCGGGCGCCAGGGTGGCCAGCATGTTGGCGACGGAGGGCTTGCAGATCTCGCAGCCGTCGCCGCCGCGGGCCTCCTCGCGGCCGTGGCGGTCCAGCAGCTCACGGTAGGAGGTGACGCGCAGGGCGAGGACGATCTCGTACAGCTCCTCGCGGGTCTGGGCGAAGCAGCCGCACAGGCCCTTGTCGACCTCGATGCCGCTCGCCTCCAGCTCCGCCTCGACGAGCTGCCCCAGCACCTTCACGCAGGAGCCGCAGCCGGTGCCGGCCTTGGTGCACTTCTTCACCTCGGGCACCGTCACGCACCGGTGGTCGGTGACCGCGCCGCGGATCGCGCCCTTGGTGACGTTGTGACAGGAGCAGATGATCGCCTCGTCCGGCAGCGCGGAGGGGCCGAGCTGCGCCCCGCCGCCCGCGGCCCCGGCGGGGAGCACCAGGCTCTCCGGGGAGACGGGCGGGACCGAGCCGGTGAGCGCGCGCAGCGTGCCGTAGGCCTCGGCGTCGCCGACCAGGATGCCGCCCAGCAGGGTGCCGTCCCGGCCGACGACCAGCTTCTTGTACAGGCCGGCCCGGGAGTCGGAGTACACGACGTCCAGGCAGCCCTCGGCGGCGCCGTGCGCGTCGCCGAAGGAGGCCACGTCCACGCCCAGCAGCTTCAGCTTGGTGGAGAGGTCCGCGCCGGTGAACGCGGCGGCCTCGTCGGAGGCGATCGCGGCCGCCGCGGTCTGCGCCATCTCGTAACCGGGGGCGACCAGGCCGTAGACCCGGCCGTCCGCGGCCAGCGCGCACTCGCCGATGGCGAAGACCCGCTCGTCGCCGACGGTCCGGCACTGCTCGTCGACCGCGATGCCGCCGCGCTCGCCGACCTGCAAACCGCAGTCGCGGGCCAGCTGGTCGCGGGGGCGGACGCCGGCCGAGAAGATCACCAGGTCGACGGCGAGTTCGGCGCCGTTGGACAGCTTCATCCCGGTGACCGCGCCGTCGTCGCCGGTCAGCACCTCCTGGGTGCCGGCGCCGGTGTGCACGGTCAGGCCCATCTGCTCGATGGTGCGCAGCAGGGCCGCGCCGCCGCCGTCGTCGACCTGCACCGGCATCAGCCGGGGCGCGAACTCCACGATGTGGGCGTCGAGTCCGAGGCCCTTGAGGGCGCCGGCGGCCTCCAGGCCGAGCAGGCCGCCGCCGACCACCGCGCCGGTGGTGGCGCGCGCCTTCGCCCACTCCTCGATGGCCAGCAGGTCCTCGATCGTGCGGTAGACGAAGCAGCCGTCCGCGTCCTTGCCGGGGACCGGCGGGACGAACGGGTAGGAGCCGGTGGCGAGGACGAGGGTGTCGTAGGCAACGGTCAGCCCGGAGCGGGCGGTGACGGTGCGGGCCTCGCGGTCGACGGACCCGGCCGGGTCGCCCAGGTGCAGCTCGATGCCGTGCTTCTCGATGAACTCCAGGTCTGTCATGGAGAGTTCGTCGGGCGTCGTGCCGGAGAAGTAGGAGGTCAGGTGCACCCGGTCGTAGGCCGGGCGGGGCTCCTCGCAGAGCACGACCACGCGGTGCGTGGCGGTGAGCCCGCGCTCCGCCAGGGCCTCCAGGAAGCGCTGGCCGACCATGCCGTGGCCGACGAGCACGATCGTGGGGACGGTCCCGTGGGACAGCGCGGCGGAGCCGGTGGTGGGCGTGGGCATCAGGAGCCTCCGTCGTTGGTGAGCAGGTGGAGCAGGGGGGCGCCGCCGGAGGGCAGCGGCTCTGCTCCCTCCCAGGCGCGGGCCAGCGCGCCGACCGTGCCGAGTTCGCCGACCAGGACGCCCCCGACCAGGCGGTCCTCACGGACCACGACCTTGCGGTAGGTGCCGCGGGTGGCGTCGGCCAGCTGGACCACGTCGTCGCCGGGCAGCGGGGTGAGCTCGCCGAACGCGGCGAGGTCGAAGGGGCGGTCGGAGAAGAGGGTCAGCCGGGTGAGGGCGCGGGTGCCGGTGTAGCGGGCGTCGCCGTCGCCGGCCAGGGACAGGGCGAGGACCTCCGCCTGTTCCAGCGCGGGAGTGGCCAGCCCGTAGACCTGGCCGTCGTGCTCGGCGCAGTCGCCCAGCGCCCGCACGTGCGGGTCGCTGGTGCGCAGCCGGTCGTCGACGACGATCCCCTTGCGGACGTCCAGCCCCGCGCCCCGCGCCAGGCCGGTGCGGGGGCGGACCCCGCAGGCCAGCACCACCACGTCGGCGCCCAGGGCGTAGCCGTCGGCCATCTCCACCGAGCGGACCGCGCCCTCCACCACCCGGATGTCGCGCACCCGCAGTTCGGTGTGGACCTCGACGCCGAGGTCCTCCAGGTGCCGCCGCACCAGCGCCGAGGCGGCGGGGTCCAGCTGGCGCTCCATCAGCCGCTCGGACTGCTGCGCCAGCACGACCTGCGCACCGCGCTCGGCCAGCGCCCGGGCCGCGGACACGCCGAGCAGCCCGCCGCCCACCACGACCGCCCGGGTGCCGGGGCGCACCGCCGCCGACAGCTCCAGGCAGTCGTCCATGGTGCGGAACGCGTGCACCCCGCGCGGCAGTTGGTGGTCGCCGACGGCGAACAGGCCGCGCAGCGGGGGCAGCACCGGGTTGGAGCCGGTGGCCAGGACCAGCGTCCCGTACTCCAGCTCGCGCCCGTCGTCGCAGAACACCCGCCGCGCGTCCCGGTCGATCTTCACCGCCCGGGCCCGCACCAGGCCGGCCGGCGCGGGCAGCCCGATCACCTCCGGGGCGTACCGCCCGGCCAGCACCTCGGCGAGCAGCACCCTGTTGTACGGCCGGTGCTCCTCCTCGCCGACCAGCACCGCCGGCACGCCCAGCTCGCCGAGCCGGCGGGCGAGGCGCACCCCCGCGGGACCGGCCCCGATCACCACCACACGCTGTTGCGACGTCATACCCGCAAGGGTGCGGCGCGGGTGTTACCCGACCGCATCCCTCCCGTTTCCCGCGAGGAACGCTGCCCTCAGCGGGGGAGGGGCGACGGTGTGAGGGGCGCGCGGACGGGAGGGACCGCCGGGTCCGGGGATCACCGGCGGACGGGGCGGCGGCCTGCGAGCATGGCGCCATGGACTCACGAGTGGTCGGGATACCCGGCGTGGACGGCACCGAACGGGTGGCCGTGGTGATCGACGTGATGCGGGCGTTCACCACGGCCGCGTGGGCCTTCCACCGCGGGGCGGACAGGATCGTCCTCGCCGCGGACGGGAAGGAGGCGTTGGAGCTCAAGGCGGACCACCCGGGATGGCTCGCGCTCAAGGACGGTGCGCCGGCCCCCGGATTCGACCTCGTCAACTCGCCCGGTGCGCTGCGGGAGTCGGACCTGACCGGGCGTACCGTGATCCAGACGACCACGGCCGGCACGGTCGGGGCCCTGGCGGTCGCCGGGGCGGACCTGGCCCTGTGCGCCGGCTTCGCGGTGGCCGGGGCGACGGCCCGGGCCCTCGCGGACCACGGGGCCGACGCGGTGACGTTCGTCGCCACCGGTGAGGACGGCCGCGCCGAGGAGGACCTGGCCTGCGCCGCGTACCTGGACCGGCTCCTGGCCGAAGGCCGCGTCGACCCCGCGCCCTACCTGCGGCGGGCCCGCACGTCCCGGGCCGCGGACGACCTGCGCGGCGGGCGGCGCGGCGGCGCCCACCCCGACGACGTGGAGCTGTGCCTGGAGGTGGACCGGTTCGACTTCGCCATGGCGCTCGGGGCCATGGACGGGCTGACCGTGCTCCGGCCCCTCCCGCGCGCGGGCGCGACGGGACGGGCGGCGGGGGCGGGCGCGACGGGAACGGTCGCCGCCGACCCGGCTCCCTGAGCCGCGGTGTCCCGGCGGACCACGGCGGCGGCCCGGAGGGACGGAGCCCGGGCCCGGACGGCCGGCCGGTCGGCACGGACGGGCGCGAGGTGTTCCCCCGGCGGGTCGACGAGGTCGGCCCCACCTCGGCCGGTCCGCGCGACGCGCCGCGGGCTCAGACCTTCTCGAGGGGCCGGTGCGGTTCCGCGGGGAGGGTGACCGTGATGGTGTCGCCGGGGCGGACGACGCCGCCGGTGCGGACCACGCCCATGACACCGGCCTTGCGGATGACGTCGCCGGACTCGTCGCGGCCCACCACGTGCCGCAGCAGGCCCCGCTGGTAGGCGTCGATCTGCAGGCAGGGGTTGCGCAGCCCGGTCACCTCGACGACCGCCTCCTCGCCGAGCCGCAGCAGCGTGCCGGTGGGCAGGCCCAGCAGGTCCACGCCGCGGGTGGTGACGTTCTCCCCCATCTCGCCCGGCGCGACCACGTAACCGGCGGACACGACCTCGTCGAACAGCTCCGTGTGGAGGAGGTGCACCTGGCGGAGGTTGGGCTGCGTGGGGTCCTGCGCCACGCGTGACCGGTGCTTCACGGTCACGCCCGCGTGGGCGTCGCCCTCCACACCGAGCCCGGCGAGCAGGGTGATGCTCTCCTCGTTGGGCTTGGTGAAGGTGTGCTCCTTGCTCCGGCTGACGGCGACTACGGTTCCGGTCACGGTCTCCCCTTGTTCGGCACGATGCTCGGGGAACAGCCAAGTTGAGCGGAGGGGAAAGGTCAATGGGAGTCTTCCCCGAGGTCAGGGGTTTCCCGCGGGGTGACTCAGCCCGGCGGACGTGCCCCGGCCCGGCCCCCTGCCGTGCGGGGGCCGGGCCGGGCCGGATCAGGAGGTGCGGCAGACCGTGCCGTTCAGGGTGAACGTCGTCGGGGCCGGGTTGGCCCCGTCGTTGGCGCCGACGAATCCGAAGGTGGCGGTGGAGCCGCCCTTCGGGGCGAGCACCGCGTTCTGCCCGTTGTCGGTCACGTGGACCCGGGTGCCGGAGCTGGAGAGCTTCGCGTTCCAGAAGCTCTGGACCGACTGGCCGGTGGAGGGCCAGGCGAAGTCCAGGGTCCAGCCGTTGATCGCGGTGTCGGCGAGGTTGGACACGGTGACCGTGGCGACGAAGCCGTTGCCCCAGCCGGTGTCCACCCGGTAGGTGACCAGGCAGCTGCTGTCGCGCGGCGCGGTGGTGGCGAAGGTCAGCGGCTCGGACGGGCGGGATAGCCGGCCGTCGGCGTCACGGGCGAGGACGTTGACGGTGTGCTCGGAGCCCGGCGGAAGGTTCCTGACCGTCGCCGAGGTGGAGGTCGAGGTCGCCAGCAGCTGGGCGTTCGTGCCCAGGCGCTCGTACACCTCGTAGCGCACCGCCTTGCCGCTGCTCGGCGCGGACCAGCTCAGCGTGGCGGTGGAGCTGTCCACCGCGGTGACCTTCGGCGCGCCGGGGGCGCCGACCGAGGCGGCCGCCGAGTGCGGGGAGACGGTCACCGTGGTGATCGAGTACGGCGGGAGCTCCTGGACGCCCCCGCCGGTGGCGGCGACCCGGGTGACATCGCTGTCACCGCGGCCGTAGCGGTGCACCACCGGGGCCTGGGTGGTGGGCGTGAACCCGGCGTAGCCGATCCGCGCGGTGTGGGTGGCGTCCTTGTCCTTGTTGATCAGCATGACGCTCAGGGTGCCGTCGGCGCGGCGCACGGCGTGGGCGGAGACCTGGTCGTCGGTGGTCGAGGAGGCGACCATGGTGTCGCCGGGCGTGCCCAGCTTGGTGA
The DNA here is from genome assembly GCF_003112515.1 of Streptomyces fragilis. Classification (GTDB taxonomy): domain Bacteria; phylum Actinomycetota; class Actinomycetes; order Streptomycetales; family Streptomycetaceae; genus Streptomyces; species Streptomyces fragilis. The sequence goes on from NZ_BEVZ01000005.1 coordinate 495,415, forward strand.
GGGACTTCAGGCCGAAGTAGGGGTGGAACGGCGTGTTGACGGCCGGCTGGCAGACGTCGCCGACGCAGCCGCCGCTGGAGAGCAGGCCGTAGTCGTTGAAGTCGGTGTCGCCGTCGACCGTGCTCACCTTGTCGGGCCCGTTGTGGGTGTTCCACCAGTCGACGTTGAAGACGCCGTTCTCCAGGGCCGTCATGTAGGTGTCCGCGGCGAACAGGCCGTTGGGGCGGCTGTTCATCTGGGTGTTGGAGTTGACCTCGGTGAGCGCGATGCCGATCTTCGAGGAGCGCTCCCCGGCGTAGCGGTCGATCTGGCGTCGGACCTCACGCAGCTGCCCGGGCAGCCGGGTCGTCCGGTCGAGGGCCTCGTCGGCGCTCGCACCGCCGGGGTAGGAGTGCACGATCACGAAGTCGACCGTGCCGGCCACGGCGGCGAGGACGGTGTGGTTCCAGTCGGCCGAGTCGCCCTCGCCGGTGATCCCGTCGGGCCAGTCGCCCGGGGTGGTCAGCACGGCGCCGATCTTGATCGTGGGGTCGACGGCCTTCATGGCCTCGGCGTAGGCGAGGACGTTGCGGGCGTACTCCCTGGGGCTCTTGTCCGCGTGGTCGTCGGCCTCCCAGCCGCTGCCGTAGTGGCCGTTGCCGTAGATCTCGTTGCCGATCTCCCAGTACTTCGCCCCGTACCCCTTGGTGACGTTGGCGTACCGGACCCAGTCGGCGGCCTCCTGCGGGGTGCCGGTGCCGTAGTTGGCGATGATCATCGGCTGGCCGCCGGTGGCGCGGACGGTGCCCATGAACTCGTCGAAGCTCGTGCCGGGGGCCACGTAGCCGCCGGGGGCGGTGTGGTCCTTCCAGTGGTAGATGTCGCCGTAGGAGCCGCCGGGGTAGCGCATGACCTTCACGCCCGCGTCGCTCATGAGGTCGACGACCTCCGGGTCGTTCATGTGGGAGTCCCAGATGGCGGTGTTCACCCCGAACGCCGCCTTGTCGATGGTGCCGAGGCCGATCCCGGCGTTGACGGAGACGTCCACGGTCGCCGCGTCGGCGGTCGCGGCCTCGGCGGCCTGGCCGGCGGCCGCCGGGCTCGGCGGGACCGCGGCCAGCGCGGCGACGGTGGCCAGTGCGCAGGTCAGCACGGCGACCGGGCGTCGGCGGCCGGACCGGACGAGACCGGCGCGGCCTAAGAGGCCGTGGGTGAGGCGATGGGCGAGCGGCATGGGGCGTGTTCCTCCTCGGGCGGCACCGACGGCGGGGCGCCCGGTGCCGATGGTGGTCCGCGCATCTGGGTACCTGTCATGTGGGAGCGCTCCCACGATGATGCGGGGGAGGCATGACCGCGTCAATGGGGCGGACGGGGGCAGTCCTGACCGCCCCGCGCCGCCTGCGGGCGGGCATCCCGGCTGTACCGGAGCCGCCCGGCGGGCGAGGGGTTCCGCGTGCACGGGAGCCGCCCGGCGGGGGAAGTGTTTCGCGTGCACCGGAGCCGCCGGGCGGGCATCCCGCGTGCACCGGAACTGCCCAGCGGGCGAGGCGTTCGCGTTCGCCGGAACCGCCGGGTGGTGGTGCGGCGTCCGCAGGGATGCGACTCGCGCGGGCAGCCCCCGGCGGGACTCGCGGGGCCCGCTCCGACCGGGCGGGCCCGTCACCGGAACAGGGGGCAGGGGGATCGGATGCTCTTTCTCTGCGTGCTGCTGCTCGTCGCGGCGGTCGTGCTGTACCTCGTCGGCCGCGCCCAGGACGGCGGCGGCTGGAAGCTGGGCGCGGCGATCAGCGCCGTGGCCGCCGTGCTGTCCGGGATATTCGCCTGCGTGCACGTGGTGAGCGCCTACGAGGTGGGCGTCCCGGTGACCTTCGGGTCGGTCGGCGAGCCACTGTCCTCCGGCGTCAACCTCTCGTCGCCGTTCACCGACGTCACGACCTTCTCCACCCGCCCCGTGGACCTGAACCTCGACGGCAAGGACCGCGTCGAGGTCCGCTCCGCGGAGGGCGGCGTGCTCTACGCCGACGTCACCGTGAAGTGGGCCGTGGTGCCCAAGGACGCGGTGCGGCTCTACCAGCTCGCGGGCAGCGAGGAAGGGGTGCAGGAGCGGCTGGTCACCCCTGACAGCCGGGAGATCATCCGCAACGTCTTCGCGCAGCACACCAGCGAGGAGGGCTACGCCTCGGCGCGTGAGCAGATCGGCACCGAGATCGCGGACCTCATCAAGAAGCGGCTGTCCCCGCGCGGCATCGACGTCACCGCCGTCAACCTGCGCAACGTCCGGCCCTCGGAGAAGCTGCAGGACCAGATCGACGCCAAGCTGCAGCAGGAACAGGCGACCCAGCGGGCCGAGGAGGCCGCGCGCACCGCGGAGGCGGAGGCCAAGCGCCGGCGGATCGAGGCGAAGGGCATCGCTGACTCCAACAAGATCCTGGAGCGCTCGCTGAGCGACAAGGTGCTGTACAACCAGTGCCTGGAGGCGTTCAAGGAGGCCGCCAAGTCGCACCCGGTGTACGCCTCGCCGTGCGGCGCGGGCTCGGGCGGCTCCCCGGTGATCGTCGACGGGACGAAGAACTAGCCGGGTCGCCGCCTGGCGTGCCTCTCGGGATTCCCGCCGCGCCGCCCCGTGGTGGTGTCGGTACTGCTCGGGGTGGCGCGGCGATCCGGTCGGATTCAGTAGTCGTACCGGGCCTTGATGATGACGAGTTCTTTCGCGTCGGCGCGATAGACGATCCGGTGTTCGTCGTCGATCCGTCGGGACCAGTAACCCGACAGGTCGCCCTTGAGCGGTTCCGGCTTGCCGATCCCCTCGAAGGGCTCTCGGCGGATCTCCTCGATCAGGCGAATCAGTCTGCGGAACAGTTTTTTGTCGGAGGACTGCCAGTAGAGGAAGTCCTCCCAGCCGGACGGGCGGAAGCGGACATCCCTCACTCGTCGTCCTCCGCGAGAGCCAGCAGTTCGTCGGCGCTCTTGGTGATCAGCGGGGTGTCGGCCGCCTTGTCCGCGGCCACGGCCTCCATGAGGCGCTGAGCGTTGGCCGGGGAGCGGAGCAGGTAGACGGTCTCCTGCCAGGAGCGGAAATCGTCGGCGGACATCAGGACGACATCGCCGTGCCGGGAAGAGATCTCCACCGGTTCGTGGTCGTCGTTCACCTGCTGGATCAGCGGGAACAGTCTCGCGCGAGCGTCGCTGGCGGATATGGGCATGAGTGCCTCCTGGTGTGGCCGTACAGGGATACGGTACCACTGGACTCGTACCGGATACCGGTACGGGAGCTGCGTAACAATGGAGGAGAGTTGTGTCGCGGCCCCCAGTGCCGGCCGGCCCCTGGGTCTCCGGGTCGGTCGGAGTTCGACACCGACTCCGTCCGGACTTCCGACCGCCGGGCCTTCCGCGCGGTCCGGCCGCTCGGCGGGCCTTCCGCGCGGTCCGGCCGCTCGGCGGGCACCAGGCGTTCCGGGTGCTGCCCGACGACCTGGGCGTCCGACGCGGCAAGCTCAGAAGCCACTCAAGTCCGTGGACGGTACATCTGTGCCCTCCCTAGGGTGGCGATCATGCCTGACATATCGCTGACCGCCGTCGTCCTGCTCTGCGTCGCCGCGCTGGCGGCCGGATGGATAGACGCCGTGGTCGGCGGCGGTGGGCTCCTGCTGCTGCCCGCTCTGCTGCTCGGCCTCCCGGCCGGCGGCCAAGCCGCGCAGTTCGCGCTGGGGACCAACAAGGCGGTGGCCATCGTCGGCACCACCGGCGCGGCCGTCACGTACGCCCGCCGCACCCCCGTGGACGTCGGCACCGCGGTGAAGATCGGGCTCGCCGCCCTCGCCGGGGCCGGCGGCGGCGCGCTGGTGGCGGCCGCACTCAGCGCCGACGTGCTCAAGCCCGTCGTGATGATGGTGCTGCTGGGCGTCGGCGCCTTCGTCCTCCTGCGGCCGGCGTTCGGCACCGTGCCGTCGGCCGAGCCGGCCTCCCGGCGGCGGGTGCTCGCCGCGATCGGCATCGGCGGCGTCGGCATCGGCTTCTACGACGGCCTGATCGGTCCCGGCACCGGCACCTTCCTGGTGCTGACGCTCACCGCGATCCTCCACCTCGACCTGGTCCGCGCCTCCGCCACCGCGAAGATCGTCAACTGCTGCACCAACGCGGGCGCGCTGGCGATGTTCGCCTGGGCGGGCACCGTCTTCTGGAAGCTGGCCGCGCTGATGGCCGTCTTCAACCTGGCCGGCGGCACCCTCGGCGCCCGCACCGCCCTCAGGCGCGGCAGCGGCTTCGTCCGGGTGGTGCTGCTCACCGTCGTCTTCGCGCTGGTCGTGAAGATGGCCTACGACCAGTGGCTGGCGTAGGGCCCGTCCGGCAGGCCACGCACAACGGGCACGGGGGCGTCGCAGCGGCGGGTGCCCGGAGGGCTCAGGCGTCGAGCCGTTCCGTGGTGATGGTGAAGCCGGCCGCCCGGAGCCGCCCGGTGAGGGCGTCGGCCATGGCGGTGGCCGGGGTGAGGACGCCCGCGGTGGCGGGGAGCCGTCCCCCGTCGAGGGCGAGCGCGAGGCCGCTCTCGCCGAGCATCACCGCCGTGGCCTGGTAGCCGGGGTCTCCCTGGGCGGCGAACACGGCACGGTAGCGGGCCCCGGTGGTGCTGCGGGTGATCGTGGTCATGGTGAAGTGCCCGGCGGCGCGTGCCTGTTCGTCCGGCCCGGTGCCGGGCGCGGGCGCGATGCGGCGCAGCGCCCGCAGACCCGGGCCGCGGGCGACGAGGGGCCCACAGGTCTGGAACGCCGCCAGCGCCACGGCGACGCCCGCCGCCACGGCCGGTGCCGCCGGTGACTTCCCGGTGTACATGACCTCGCGGTAGCGGAAGTCGCGCCCGTAGGCCCAGTCGAGCAGGGCGGCGCTGCGGCGCACGATCTTCGTGTTGTGCGGGGCCATGATGAAGGTGGTGACCCATCCGGACAGGCCGGGGTCGACGGTGCGGGCCCGGCGCAGCGCGTGGTCCCTCTGGGCCCCGAGGTCCGGCTCGCGCCCGCGGTCGGGGCTGAGGGCGTAGGGGTCGGCGAGGACCCGGCCCAGCGCCCGGTCGCCGGCGACCGCCTCCAGCTGGGTGATGCCGGAGTCGACGGTGCCGCCGCTCATGCCGCCCTTGAGGGCCGCCACCAGCGTGGTGTCGGTCATCCGTCCTGCGCCGTCGTCGGCCAGCCTGCGGTGGAGCAGGTAGGCGTTCAGGTCGGAGGGGACCGAGTCGAACCCGCAGGAGTTGACGATCTTCGCGCCGGAGGCGGCGGCGACCTCGTGGAACCGGTCGGCGCACTCGCGCACGAAGAGCGGCTCACCGGTGAGGTCGGCGTAGTGGGTCCCCGCCTTCGCGCAGGCCTCCACCAGCGGCAGACCGTGGCGGGCGTAGGGACCGACCGTGGTCACCAGGGCCCGGGTCCGCTCCGCCATCGCCGCGAGGTCGGCGGGATCGCCCGCGTCCGCGACGACCGTCCGCCACGCGGAGGCGCCGTCGCCGAGCGTCCGCAGCAGGGCGTCCAGCTTCTCCGGCGAACGGCCCGCCAGCGCGATCCGGGTGCCGGCGGGGGCCGCCCGCGCCAGGTACTCGGCGGTGAGCGCCCCCACGAAACCGGTGGCGCCGTACAGCACCAGGTCGAACTCTCGCCCGCTCATGCGCTGTGCTCCGTCTTCTCGCCCGCGGTCGGCCGCGGCGGTGTGGGTGGGGGCCGGTCCACGGAGTTTTCCACGGCACCGCGTTCCCGGACACCCCCGGCGTGGTCGGGGGCGCGACGGCGGGCCGGGCGGGCCGGCCGGCGAACGGGTGAGGGGGTGGTGCGGGACAATGGCGGCGACCGCGGCGAAGCCCGCACCCGCGCGGAGGGACGACGACCATGACCCAGTGGCTGACCGTGCTCACCACCATCGACTCCCCGGAGAAGGCGCAGGCGCTCGCCCGGGGCGCGGTGCGGGAGCGGGTCGCCGCCTGTGCGCAGATCTCCGGGCCGGTGACCTCGGTGTACCGCTGGCAGGGCGTGGTGGAGACGGCCTCGGAGTGGCAGGTGCTGTTCAAGACCACGGCGGCCCGCTACGAGGCGCTGGAGGCGCACCTGCGCGCGGCGCACGACTACGAGACGCCGGAGATCGTCGCCACGCCCGTCGTGCGGGGCGACGCGGCGTACCTGCGCTGGGTCGAGGACGAGACGACGCAGGAGGCGGGCCCGGGAACGGCGACGGCGACGGGGACGGGGACGCGGGACGGGGCGGCCGGATGAGCCCGCGGACCGAGCGGCTTCCGGTCTTCGTCTACGGCACGCTCCGCCCGGGCGGCTTCTACCACCCCTCCTACCTCCTCGGCCGCACCACCGCCGAGGAGCCGGCGACGCTGCGCGGCGCCGTCCTGCACGAAGGGCCGGGCTATCCGTACGCCCTGGAGCAGGACGGCGCGGAGATCGGGGCGGGCACGGACGCCGGGGCGGGCACGGACGTCGACGTGGAGCCCGGAGTCGTCCACGGGGAGCTGATGACCCTCGTCGAGGACGGCTACGAGCGGGTGCTCGACGCGCTGGACCAGCTGGAGGAGTACCGCCCCGGCGACCCCTCCAGCCTCTACCTGCGCGCGGTCCGCGACGTCACCCGCACCCGCGACGGGGAGACGGTGCGCGCCTGGGTCTACCTTGCCGCCCCGCGCCTGGCAGCCCGGCTGCGCGCCGAGGGGCGCGTCATCGCGGGCGGTGACTGGTTCACCCGCTGAGGGGTCGTGGGCAGCGGCCCTCCACCGCCCGCCCCCGTCAGGCGCGCTCCACGCGGACCGCGCAGGTCTTGAACTCCGGCATGCGGGAGACGGGGTCCAGCGCCGGATTGGTGAGGGTGTTGACGCGGCCCTCGCCGTACCAGTGGAACGGCATGAACACCGTGTCCGGCCGGATCGCCCCGGTGACCCGCGCCGGGGCCACCGCACGGCCGCGCCGGGAGACCACGGCGAGACGGTCGCCCTCCACGACGCCCAGCCGCTTTGCCAGCCGCGGGTGCAGCTCGACGAACGGTCCGGGCGCTGCCGCGTTCAGCTCGGCGACGCGGCGGGTCTGCGCGCCCGACTGGTACTGGGAGACCACCCGCCCGGTGGTGAGCAGCAGCGGGTACTCCTCGTCGGGCTCCTCCGCCGAGGCCCGGTGGACGACCGGCACGAAGCGGGCCCGGCCGTCCGGGTGCGCGAACCGGTCGAGGAACAGGCGCGGCGTGCCGGGATGCGGGGCGGAACCGCCGTCACCGCCGTCACCGCTGCCTCTGCCGTCACCGAGCCCGCCGTCACCGTCCCCGCGCCCGCCGTCGATCCGCTCCGGCGCGGGCCAGAAGACGCCGTTCTCCTGCGCCAGCCGCCGGTAGGTGATGCCCGAGTAGTCCGCGAGGCCGCCCGCGCTCGCCCGGCGGAGCTCCTCGAACACCTCCTCGGGAGAGTCGGAGAACCCCTTCTCCACACCCAGTCGGGCGGCCAGCTCCCGCATCACGTACAGGTCGCCGCGCACCCCGGCGGGCGGCGTGAGCGCCTGCCGCCGCAGCAGCACCCTGCCCTCCAGGTTGGTCGTGGTGCCGGTCTCCTCCGCCCACTGGGTCACCGGCAGCACCACGTCGGCCAGCGCGGCCGTCTCGGAGAGCACGACGTCGGCCACGGCGAGGAAGTCCAGCGAGCGGATCCGCTCCTCGACGTGCGCGGCGCGCGGAGCGGAGACGACCGGGTTGGAGCCCATCAGCAGCAGGGTGCGGATGTCGGTGCCGAGGGCGTCCAGGAGCTCGTAGGCGCTGCGGCCGGGACCGGGCAGCGAGTCCGGGTCGACGCCCCAGACCCCCGCCACGTGGCGGCGCGCCTCGGGGTCGTCCAGCTTGCGGTAGCCGGGCAACTGGTCGGCCTTCTGGCCGTGTTCGCGCCCGCCCTGGCCGTTGCCCTGGCCGGTGAGGCAGCCGTAGCCGGAGTACGGGCGGCCGGGGCGGCCGGTGGCCAGGCAGAGGTTGATCCACGCGCCGACCGTGTCGGTCCCCTTGGACTGCTGCTCCGGGCCGCGCGCGGTGAGCACCATCGCCGCCTCGGGTTCGCAGAACATCCGCACCGCCTCGCGCAGTTGCGGCACCGGCACGCCGGTGATCCGCTCCACGTACTCCGGCCAGTGCGCCATCGCCGCGGCCCGGGCCTCCTCCCAGCCGGTGGTCCGCTCCGCGATGTACTCCTCGTCGGTCCGCCCCTCGGCGACCACCAGGTGCAACAGGCCGAGCGCCAGGGCGAGATCGGTGCCCGGGCGGGGCGCGAGGTGCAGGTCGGCCTGCTCGGCGGTGCGGGTGCGGCGCGGGTCGATCACGATCAGCGTGCCGCCGTTGTCGCGCAGTTCGGTGAAGTAGCGCAGCGAGGGCGGCATCGTCTCGGCCGGGTTGGAGCCGACCAGGATCACGCAGCCGGTGCGCGGGACGTCCTCCAGCGGGAACGGCAGTCCGCGGTCCACGCCGAACGCCTTGGTGCCGGCGGCCGCGGCCGAGGACATGCAGAACCGGCCGTTGTAGTCGATCTGCGAGGTGCCGAGCGCCACCCGGGCGAACTTGCCCAGCGTGTACGCCTTCTCGTTGGTGAGCCCGCCGCCGCCGAAGACGCCCACCGCGTCGGCGCCGTGCTCGGCGCGGGTGCGCAGCAGGGCGCCGGCGACCCGGTCGAGGGCCTCCTCCCAGCTCGCCGGCGTCAGCTCGCCGTCGGCGCCGCGCACCAGCGGCTCGGTCAGCCGCGCCGTGCGGTCCAGCACCGCCGGGGCGGTGCGGCCCTTGCCGCACAGCGCGCCCCGGTTCACCGGGAAGTCCGCGCGCTCCAGCACCTGGACGCCGCCCCCCTCGGCGGGGGCCAGGTTCATGCCGCACTGCAGGGCGCAGTAGGGGCAGTGGGTGGGCGTGGACGCGGCGGTGTTCTGCATGGCGACCAGCGTGCGCGGGAGCTGTTACGAGGCCCGTCGCCGCCGGTTACGCGGCCGGGACGGTGACCTCCCGGCCCGCCGTGCCCCGCTGTGAGGCCGGGACCGCGATCTCCTCCCGGCCCGTCTCACTCCGCTGCGAGGGCCTGCTCCACGCCCTTCTCCCGGGGCCCCAGGAAGTGCGGGTCCGGTTCGAACAGGGCGTCCAGGCCGGCCTTGCCCGCCGCGAGGGTCTCCCGCACGACGCCGTAGTACCAGACGGCGTCGTGCCGGTCGCCGGTGGCCGCCACGCCGTAGGAGGCGATGCCCGCCTCCTCGCACAGCGCCACCGCCCGGCGGACGTGGAAGCCCTGGCTGATCAGGACCGCCTCGTCCACGCCGAAGATCCGCTTCGCCCGGGTGCAGGAGTCCCAGGTGTCGAAGCCTGCGTAGTCGCTGACGATCCGGGAGCCGGGCACGCCGCGCTCCACCAGGTAGGCGCGCATCGCGTCCGGCTCGTCGTACTCCTCGCGGCTGTTGTCGCCGGTGACCAGGACGACCCGGACGCGGCCGTCCGCGTAGAGCGCGGCCGCGGTGTCCAGACGGCGCGCCAGATAGGGGGAGGGCTCGCCGTCCCACAGGCCGGCCCCGAACACCACCGCGACGTCCGTGCGCGGCGCCTCGGCGGGGGAGCGGAGGCGGTCGTCCGCCGCCGTCCACACCCACGCGTACGGCAGCAGCGCCAGCGCGCACGCGGCCGCCGCGACCCGCACCGTCCGCCGCCGTCCCACCGTGTCCGGCGGCCACGCCACCCGACCCGCGGCCCGCACACCCCTGAGGCCCTGCCGCCACGTCCTGCGGGCCGCCGCCGCCCACACACCCGCCCGCATCCCCGACCGCACCGACTGCCGCCCCTCCCGTCGCGTTCCCGTTCGCCCCACCGGCCGTTCCTCCCGCCGCGTCCGCGCCCACGTCACCTCCCACGCCCGGGCGCACCGGGCGGTTCCCCCAGCCGCTCACAGCGCGCGCCGCCGCCCTGTGATCGGCGGGAAAACAAGGCGGACGCCGGGCGGCAACCGGGCGGCAACGTGGACGGGGGAGGATCGGTGGCATGTCCGAGACCTCACGCCCCGCCCTCGTGCTCGTGCCGCACGGCAGCCGCGACCCCCGGGCCCTGGCCACCGCGCGGGCCCTGGCCGGCCTGGTGCGCGCGGCCCGGCCCGGCCTCGACGTCCGGCTCGGGCACATCGAGCTCAACGAGCCGCTGCTGGCGGACACCCTCGACGCCCTCGGCGGCAGGCCCGCCGTGCTGGTGCCGCTGCTGCTCGGCCGCGGGCACCACGTCAAGCGCGACATCCCCCGGACCGTCGCGGCGCACGCCACCGGGCCCCTCCGGCTCGCGCCCGCCCTGGGCCCGCACCCGCTGCTGGTGCGCGCCCTGCACCGGCGGCTCGTCGAGGCGGGCTGGCCCCAGGACCCGGGCGCGGTGACCGCCCGGCACGGCGTGGTCCTCGCCGCCTCCGGCTCCCGCGACCCCGACGGGGCCGTGGACACCCGCCGCACCGCCGCCGCGCTGTCCGCCCGGCTGGGCGTGCCGGTGGTCCCCGCCTACGCCTCCGCCGCGCCCTCCGTCGCCGAGGCGGCGGCCGCCCTGGCCGGCGCGGGACGCACCGAGGTGGCCGTCGCCTCCTACTTCACGGCCCCCGGACGCTTCCACACCGAGACCGCCGAGGCCGCCCCCGGCATCGTCGCCGCACCGCTCGGCGCGCACCCCGACGTCGTCCGGCTGGTGCTGCGACGCCACGACGAGGCGGCCGCCGCCGCCGCGCCGGCGCGCCACGCGCTCGCCGCGGCATAGCCGATACGGGGCGGCTGTCGCCCACACCAATTACTGTCGTCGACATGGCAGGCAACGAACCGACCGCCGGATACGACGAGGCAGCCGTCGAGCGCTGGGCCCCGGAACCCGACAAGCGTCCCGGACGCACCGCCTTCCAGCGGGACCGCGCCCGGGTGCTGCACTCCGCCGCGCTGCGCAGGCTCGCCGGCAAGACGCAGGTCGTCACCCCGGGCACCGTCCGTCTCTGGGACGCCAGCCCCCGCACCCGGCTCACCCACTCGCTGGAGTGCGCCCAGGTGGGCCGGGAGCTGGGGGCCGCGCTCGGCTGCGACCCCGACCTGGTGGAGGCCGCGTGCCTCTCCCACGACCTGGGCCACCCGCCGTTCGGGCACAACGGCGAGCAGGTGCTGGACGAGTTCGCCGCCGACTGCGGCGGCTTCGAGGGCAACGCGCAGTCGCTGCGGCTGCTCACCCGCCTGGAACCCAAGCGGTTCGTCACCGACCGCACCACCGGCGAGATGACCAGCGTCGGCCTCAACCTGAGCCGCGCCGCGCTGGACGCCGCCGCCAAGTACCCCTGGGCGCGCGGCGGTCACCCGGCGGGCCCGGCCTTCCGGAAGTTCGGCGTCTACGAGGACGACCGCCGGATCTTCGACTGGGTCCGGGCCGACGCGCCCGCCCGCGACCGGGTCTGCTTCGAGGCGCAGGTGATGGACTGGGCCGACGACGTCGCCTACTCCGTCCACGACGTCGAGGACGGGCTGCACGCCGGTCACATCCAGCCGTCCCGGCTGCACAGCGCCGCCGACCGGCGTGAGATCTTCACGGTGGCGGTGCTGGACGCGCGGTACGTGCCCGCCGACACCGACCCGGAGGAACTGGGCGCGGCCCTGGACCGGCTCCAGGCCCAGGAGTGGTGGCCGCACGGCTACGACGGCAGCGCCGTCGACCAGGCCCGGCTCAAGGACGCCACCAGCCAGCTGATCGGACGGTTCTGCACCGCCGCCGAGACGGCGACCCGCGCCGCCTACGGGGACGGGCGGCTGACCCGGTACAAGGCGCAGCTGGTGGTGCCGCGGACCACCCGGATGGAGTGTGCCGTGCTCAAGGCGGTCGCCGACCTGTACGTGATGCAGCGGGCCGAGCAGGAGCGGCTGCGCGCCGACCAGCGGGTGGTCGTCGCCGAGCTGGCGGAGGCGCTCACGGCGCGGGCGCCGGAAGGGCTGGACCCGCAGTTCGCGGCGCTGTTCGACGCCGCCGCGGACGACCAGGCGCGCAAGCGGGTGATCGTCGACCAGATCGCCTCCCTCACCGACGCCTCGGCCAGGGCCCTGCACGCCCGCCTCACCATGCAGGCCTGACGGCCCGCCCCGGCCGAACGGTCCGCCCCCGCCGAAGGGCGCGGCCCGGCCGAAACGGTGCGTTACCGCCGGGACAAGGACCGCGTGGCCTCTTCGGCAGGTTCTCTTCGGGCACTAGCCTCCGTGCGGGACGCTCATCCGGCATCACCGGAGAAGGAGGCACATCGTGGTCGACGCGGACCAGACGTTCGTCATCGTCGGAGGAGGCCTGGCCGGCGCCAAGGCGGCGGAGACGCTGCGCGCCGAGGGCTTCCGAGGGCGGGTGATACTGATCAGCGACGAACGTGACCACCCGTACGAGCGGCCCCCGTTGTCCAAGGGCTACCTGCTCGGTGCCGCGGACCGCGACAGCGCGCTCGTGCACGAGGCGGCCTGGTACGCCGCCCACGACATCGAGCTGCACCTGGGGCAGACCGTGGACGCGCTCGACACCGCGGGGCGGACCGTGCGGCTCGGGGACGACGGCACGCTCGTCCACTACGACAAGCTGCTGCTGGCCACCGGCGCCGAGCCGCGCCGGCTGGACGTGCCGGGCACCGGCCTGGCGGGCGTCCACCACCTGCGGCGGTTCGCGCACGCCGAGCGGCTCAAGGGCGTGCTGGCCGCGCTCGGCCGCGACAACGGGCACCTGCTGATCGCCGGGGCGGGCTGGATCGGCCTCGAGGTCGCGGCCGCGGGGCGGCACTACGGGGCCGAGGTCACCGTCGTCGAACCCGCGCCCACCCCGCTGCACGGCGTGCTGGGCCCCGAGCTGGGCAACGTCTTCGCCGAGCTGCACCGCGAGCACGGGGTGCGGTTCCAGTTCGGGGCGAAGCTCACCGAGATCGTCGGCCAGGACGGGCTGGTCCTGGCCGCGCGGACCGAGGACGGCGAGGAGCACCCGGCGCACGCCGTGCTCGCCGCGATCGGCGCGGCCCCGCGGACCGCGCTGGCGGAGGCGGCCGGACTGGAGCTGGCGCCCCGCGAGCAGGGCGGGGGCATCGCCGTCGACGCCTCGCTGCGGACCTCCGACCCGCACGTCTTCGCGGCGGGCGACGTCGCCGCCTTCCCGCACCCGCTGTTCGGGGTGCGGCTGCGGGTGGAGCACTGGGCCAACGCCCTCAACGGCGGCCCGGCGGCCGCGCGGGCCATGCTGGGCCAGGAGGTCGTCCACGACCGGGTGCCGTACTTCTTCTCCGACCAGTACGACCTGGGCATGGAGTACTCCGGGTGGGCGCCGCCGGGCGCCTACGACCAGGTGGTCATCCGGGGCGACGCCGGCAAGCGCGAGTTCATCGCGTTCTGGATGAAGGACGGCCGCGTCCTGGCCGGGATGAACGTCAACGTGTGGGACGTCACGCCCGCGATCCAGGACCTGATCCGCGGCGGCGCGACCGTGGACCCGGACGCCCTGTCCGACCCCCGCGTCCCGCTGGACGCGCTCGTCCCCTGACCTGCCCGGGCCCGTGCCCGGCGGGGCCCCGACCCGGCCCGGCGGACCCCCGACCCGGCCCGCCGGGTCCGCCGCCGCGTGCCCTGCCGCCGCGGACCACGCCCGCGCCGCCCCGCGCGGCGCGGGCGGGTCCGGGCGTGCGGTGGAGCCGTGACGTCGGCGCGCGCCCGTACAATTTGCACGTGGCTGGCGGCGGCAGGATCAACGACGAGGACGTGAAGGCGGTACGGGACGCGGTCCCGATCGACTCCGTCGTGTCGGAGTACCTCCAGCTCAAGAACGCCGGCGGCGGCAACCTCAAGGGCCTGTGCCCCTTCCACGACGAGAAGTCGCCGTCCTTCCAGGTCAGCCCGGCCAAGGGCCTCTTCCACTGCTTCGGCTGCCAGGAGGGCGGCGACACCATTACGTTCGTGATGAAGGTCGACCACCTCACCTTCTCCGAGGCCGTGGAGCGCCTGGCCGCCCAGGCGGGCATCACGCTCCGCTACGAGGAGGGCGGCTACAACCCCTCCCACCAGCGTGGCGAGCGCATCCGCCTGATCGAGGCCCACAAGATCGCCGCCCAGTTCTACGCCGAGCAGCTGGCCACCAGCGCCGAGGCGGACACCGGCCGCGCCTTCCTCGCCGAGCGCGGCTTCGACCAGGCCGCCGCCGAGCACTTCAACGTCGGCTACAGCCCCCAGGGCTGGGACCACCTCACCCGCTACCTGCGCGGCAAGGGTTTCAGCGACAAGGAGATCCTCACCTCCGGCCTCGCCCAGGAGGGCCGCCGCGGCCCCATCGACCGCTTCCGCGGCCGCCTGATGTGGCCGATCCGCGACATCGGCGGCGAGGTCGTCGGCTTCGGCGCCCGCAAGCTCTACGAGTCGGACAACGGGCCCAAGTACCTCAACACCCCCGACACCCCGGTCTACCGCAAGTCGCAGGTCCTCTACGGCATCGACCTCGCCAAGAAGGACATCGCCAAGAGCAGCCGGGCCGTGGTCGTCGAGGGCTACACCGACGTCATGGCCTGCCACCTCGCCGGAGTGACCACCGCGATAGCCACCTGCGGCACCGCCTTCGGCGGCGACCACATCAAGATCCTCCGCCGCCTGCTCATGGACAACGGCACCTCGCGGGTGATCTTCACCTTCGACGGCGACTCCGCCGGCCAGAAGGCCGCGCTGCGCGCCTTCGAGGACGACCAGAAGTTCGCCGCCGAGACCTACATCGCCATCGCCCCCGACGGCATGGACCCCTGCGAGCTGCGCCTGGCCAAGGGCGACGACGCCGTCGCCGACCTGGTGCAGCCGCGCACCCCGCTGTTCGAGTTCGCGCTGCGCCAGATCGTGGCCCGCTACGACCTGGACACCCCGGCCGGCCGGGCCGCCGCGCTGGACGAGGCCGCCCCGGTGGTCGCCAAGATCAAGAACGTGGGCGCGCAGCACGAGGTGGCGGTGCAGCTCGCCGGCATGCTCGGCATCCTGGACACCCAGTTCGTGGTGCGCAGGGTCGCCCAGATCGCCCGCTGGGCCCGTGACCGCGGCGGCCGCGGCCCCGCCCCCGAGAACGGCCGCCACCCGCAGGACGGCCCGCGCCACCCGCAGGACGGTCCGGGCGCCGCCCACGCCCACCCCGCCGCGCACGGCTCCCGCGGGCCCTCGGGCCCGCCGCTCAACCTGCGCAACCCGGTGCACGCCACCGAGCGCGAGCTGATCAAGCTCGCCCTGCAGCGGCCCGAGCTGGTCTCCCCGGCCTTCGACGCGTACGGGGTCGACGAGTTCACCGCGCCGCCCTACGCGGCGGTCCGCCAGGCGGTCCTGGACGCGGGCGGCGCCGAGGCCGGCGCCCGGGACCCGCAGGAATACCTGATCCGCGTCCGCGACGC
This sequence comes from Streptomyces fragilis, assembly GCF_003112515.1. Classification (GTDB taxonomy): domain Bacteria; phylum Actinomycetota; class Actinomycetes; order Streptomycetales; family Streptomycetaceae; genus Streptomyces; species Streptomyces fragilis. The sequence goes on from NZ_BEVZ01000005.1 coordinate 510,797, forward strand.
CGCCCCCGACGACACCGTGCGCTCCATGGTCACCGAGCTGGCCGTCGAGGCGATCATGGTGCGGCGCCCGGTGGACGAGAACTACGCGGGCGAGCAGCTGGTCGCCGTCCGCCGCCGTGCGGTCGACCGCCGCATCAGCGAGGTCCAGAGCAGCCTGGCCCGCCTGAGCCACCAGGGCGATCCCGCCCAACTCGCCGCCGTGCAGAACGAGTTGTGGGTGCTGCAGCAGTACGGCCAGGCGTTGCGGGAGCGCGGGGCGGCCGCGCTGTAGGGAGCGCCGGACGCGCCGTTCAGGCCAACTCCAGCCCCAGTGTGGGCTCCAGGGCGTCGAGCAGCCGGTCGACGTACTCCTGCCGGCGTCCCTCGAACCGTGGGTGGTCCACCACGAACTCCTCCCACTGGACGTCCGCCAGCTGCGCGGCCAGGTGCGCGCGCGTCAGCCGCCCCAGGCTCCGCAGGTACGGCCAGTCCTCGCAGGTCTCCAGCACCGGCCGCAGCAACTCCCGGGACAGCGGGACCTGTTCGGCCAGCAGCACCGCGTCGTAGAGGTCCTTCCCCTGCGGGTAGCAGTCGGAGAGCAGCCAGAGCACCTTCCAGGCCAGGGACAGTTCGAGCGTCGCCGCCCGCACCGTGCCGCCGCCGGGCAGGGCCACCGCCTCCGGCTCCTGGAACAGCGGCTCGTTGAAGACGAAGTCCAGCTGCACCGTCCCGCCGGGCAGGCCGGACGCCTCCGGAGCCGACCAGGGCAGCACCATGCGGCGGCCGGGCACCCGCTCGTAGGTCCAGATGTCCTCCGTCACCGCGCCCTGCGCGTGGAACTCCGGGCAGGCCGCCTCCCAGCCGGACAGCGCCTGAGCGGCCAGGGCGATCTCCTCCAGCATCCGGGCCGTGCCGGGGTCCTGAAGGCCCCAGGTGTGCGGGACGACCACGAAGTCCAGGTCGCCCGGCTCGCGGGCCTCCTGGCCGAACCGGAGCGCCATCAGCGCGCTGCCGCGCAGCACCAGCGCGTCGGACCACGCGGAGCCGGCCACCGCCTCCAGCACCAGATCCAGCGCACGCCGCCGCGCGGCGAGCCACCGCGCACCCTGCCGGGCGTGCTCGAACCGCGGCTCGGAGGCCCGGTAGGCGTCCGTGCGGTGCTTCATCGCCGGGTCGAACACCGGCTCCTGGGTCACCCCGTCCGCCTCCACCCAGCTCAGGGTGGCCGGCAGGTCGTGGTGCCGGGGGTTCGTCCACGGCTTCCCGGGCGTGCTCATCGCGCCCTCCCTTCCTCGCGCTCCCTGAGCCTTTCGAGCTCCTCCAGCTCCTCGTCGAGCCACCCCGCGTCCACCGAGGCGTCGCTGTCGTACAGCACGAACTCCCGCTCCACGTCCAGGACCTCCTCCCCCGACAGGACCCCGAGCAGGGCGTCCAGCGCCTGCCGCGCGCCCCGCGCGTCCACGCCCCGGCAGCGCTGGGTGATGAACCGCTCGTGGTGGCCGGGGCCGGTGACCCGCCGGGCGTTCCACGACAGGTGGGCGCCGTGCGGGGCGACCCGGGCCGCCAGGGCCGTCAGGTCCGCGGCGGCGTCCAGGCGGAGCTTCACGTGGTGCTCGAAGTGGCGTCCGTCGTCGCAGGGGCCGCGCGGGACCTCCGGGGCCAGCGGGTCCGACTCGATCTTCACCCTGGCCACCGCGAAGCCGTCCGCCTCCAGCTCCGCCCCCACGGCCCGGGCCCGGAACAGCTGGGCCGCGTAGGAGGAGGCGTCGCGCAGAGTCAGCATCGGCTGGGAAGGGGTGCGGCCGCGGGCGAGGACGACATGGGTGAGCTTGAGGCCGCGCGCCGCCGACCAGCGGCGCAGCCGGTCCAGTGCGGCGCCGTCCGCACATCGCACCGTGAGGTGCGCTTCGTAGGAAGAACGGGGCATCCGCTGATCATTACAGAGGGATTTCCGGGGGCGCACATGAGTTTTGCGTCACTTGGGTAATCACCCCGTCACGTACCGGTCGCAGAAAGTGGGCGCACGACCCTCGTGAGGGGACTGTGTCCTACGCCACACTGAGTCCGGCGCCCCGTACCTGGGACACGGCCGGCCCGCTTCCCGCCGCGCGGCCGGGCCGCCCGGCGTCACCCCCCGCAGTCGCCCACGGACGCAAGCGCTGCCGCACCCCCCAGCAGCGATCACCCTGGAGGTCGCACGCGTGCAGACCCAGACCCTCTCCCACACCGCCGGTCCCTCGCGCGCCCTCACCGGGGCGGACGCACCGGTCCTGTCGGCGGTGCCCCTGCAGGACCGCGCTGCGCACCACCCCGAGACGCAGACCTCGCCCTTCGACGAACCGGCCGAACCGGTGGAACCCGTGGGGCCGCGCGAGTCCGCCGAGCCGGTGGACGCCGTGGAGGCCGAGGACGCCGCGGAGGCCGGGTTCGCCACGGAGGCCGAGCCGGTCGAGCCGGTCGAGGCCGAGCCGGCCGACCTGGAGGAGCCGGTCGCGGCGCGACGCCGCGCGCAGACCGCGGGACCCTCGGCCGACCTGTTCCGGCAGTACCTGCGGGAGATAGGACGCATCCCGCTGCTCAGCGCTGCGGAGGAGGTCGAGCTGGCCCGCCGGGTGGAGGCCGGACTGTTCGCCGAGGAGAAGCTCGGCCGCACCCCCGACCTGGACAGCCGGCTCGCCCACGACCTGGACCGGCTGGTGGTGATGGGCCGCCTCGCCAAGCGCCGCCTGATCGAGGCCAACCTCCGGCTGGTCGTCTCCGTCGCCAAGCGCTACGTGGGCCGCGGGCTGACCATGCTGGACCTGGTCCAGGAGGGCAACCTGGGCCTGATCCGCGCGGTGGAGAAGTTCGACTACGCCCGCGGCTACAAGTTCTCGACCTACGCCACCTGGTGGATCCGCCAGGCCATGTCCCGCGCCCTGGCCGACCAGGCCCGCACCATCCGCGTCCCGGTGCACGTCGTCGAACTGATCAACCGGGTGGTGCGGGTGCAGCGCCGCATGCTGCAGGAGCGGGGCCACGAGCCGACCGCCGACGAGGTCGCCGCCCAGCTGGACCTGACCGCCGAGCGGGTCCGCGAGGTCCTGCGGCTCGCCCAGGAACCCGTGTCCCTGCACGCCCCGGTGGGCGAGGAGGAGGACGTCGCCCTCGGCGACCTCATCGAGGACGGCGACGCCGTCTCCCCGGTCGAGACGGCGTCGTTCATCCTGCTGCGCCAGCACCTGGACGCCGTGCTCTCCACGCTGGGCGAGCGCGAGCGCCGGGTGGTCCAGCTGCGCTACGGACTGGTCGACGGCCGGCCCCGCACCCTGGAGGAGATCGGCCGGCTCTTCGGCGTCACCCGGGAGCGGATCCGGCAGATCGAGTCCAAGACGCTGAGCAAGCTCCGCGACCACACCTTCGCCGAGCAACTGCGCGGCTACCTGGACTAGCCCGTTCCTCGGGCCGCCTTCCTCGGGCCGCTCCTCGGGCCGGGCCGGGCCGCGGCCGGGCACGGCGTCGGCGGCGGGCAGGTGGTGCGGCCTGCCCGCGTGCGGGAACACACGGGCAGGCGCTCCCCGGAGCTACGGTGTGGGCGTAGGGGCGACCAGGGCCTCCCGGTCGCCCGGACGGGACCGATGAGTTTCGCCCGGCCGCGCCGTCTGCACCTTTGAAGCGACCACGAGCTCGGAGGAACCCCATGCGCACCCTGATCAGCACCGCGTTCGTCTCCCTGGACGGCGTCGTCGAGGCGCCGGGCGGCGAGCCCGGGTACCGGAACTCCGGGTGGACCTTCAAGGACGTCGACTTCCTTCCCGAGGCGTACGAGATCAAGGGCAGGGAGCAGAAGGAAGCCGGCGCGATGCTGCTCGGCCGGGTCAGCTACGAGGCGTTCAGCGCCGTGTGGCCGGACATGGAGGACTTCGCCGACTACAAGGTGATGCCGAAGTACGTCGTCTCGACCACGCTCACCGAGGACGACCTGGTGGCGAACTGGGGCGAGACCACGATCCTGCGCTCGCTCGACGAGGTCGCCGCGCTCAAGGAGACCGAGGGCGGCCCGATCATCGTCCACGGCAGCGCCGCGCTGAACCGGAGCCTGTCCGACGCGGGCCTGATCGACCGCTACCACCTGCTCGTCTTCCCGCTGCTGCTCGGCGCGGGCAAGCGGCTGTTCAGCGCCACGGACAAGGACGCCCAGAAGCTGAGGCTCGTCGAGCACGAGGTGTACGCCAACGGCCTGCAGAAGAACGTCTTCGACGTCGTCCGCTGACCCGCCCCGCGCGCCGACGTCCCGTCGGGTCCGGGCAGCCGGACACCGCACCAGCCGCTAGGACGGCACCGCCGGTGTGACGGGCGCGGCGGGCCCCGCGAGTTCCTCGTCGGCCTCCGCCCGCCGGGGGTGGCTCTGCTCGACGAGACCTCGCCGGGCCGTCTCCAGCATGGTCCGGGCCTCCTCCTCGCGGCCGAGCCGGCGCAGCGTGATGGCGAGGTCGAGACGGGCCGGCTCGCTCCACGCGGCCATGCCGGCCTCCTCGAACACGGCCAGGGCGTGGCGCAGCAACGGCTCCGCCTCAGCCCAGCGGCCCAGCTCGCCGAGGTCCTGGCCCAGGTGGTGACGCGTGCTGGCCCGGAACATCGACAGCACCTCGGCCGACCGGCCCGGGATCCCCGCCTCGCACAGCTCCTCGCTCCGCCGGTGGACGGCGAGGGCCTCCTCCGCCCGGCCCATCGACCGCAGGTGCGCGCCCAGGGCGTTGAGCGTCGCGAGCTCGGCCAGCCGCGCCTGCGGCGTGGCGTTCTCCCGGTGGCAGGCCGCGGACTTCTCCAGCCACTGCACCGCCTCCTCGGCCCGCCCGAGGTGGTGCAGCGCCCCCGCCCCGTACCCGTACGCCCACCCGGCCTGCAGCAGGTCGCCCACCTCGCGCGCCACGGTCAGCGCCTCGCGGGCCGTCGCCAGCCCGGCGGCGCTGTCGTGGACGCACAGGTTGTACGACCAGGCCAGGTAGTTGAGGTGCACGGCCTCGTCGCGCCGGCTTCCCAGGGCCCGGGCGGCGGCCACCGAGCAGCGGAACACCTCCGCCCACTCCTCCCAGTGCTGGACGCGGTCGGAGAACCAGTGCATGGCCTCCGCCGCGTCGAGCACCTCACGGTGGTGTCCGTCCGCGAGCGCCTGGTGGAGGGCGTCCAGCCACTGCGCGCGTTCCGCCTCCAGCCAGGCGCGCGCCTCCTCGGCCCCGCGGGGCGCGGTGTCCGGCTCGGGATCTCCGGCGGGGGAGCGCTCGGGGTCGAAGTGCAGCGCGGCGGCACCGGCCCGGGCCAGCACCCAGCGGGCGGCGGCCTCCCGGGCACGGGCCTGCTCGGCGGGGTCGTCCTCGGACAGCTGCTCGGCGGCGAACAGCCGCAGCAGGTCGTGGAAGCGGTAGCGGTCGGCCACCGGATCCGGCTGCAACAGTCCGCGGTCGGCCAGCTCCCGGACGCAGTGCTCCGCCTGCCGCGGCGTCGTCCCGGCGAGCAGCGCGGCGGTCCGCGGGGAGAAGTCGGAACCGGCGGCCAGGGTGGAGCGCCGCAGCACCCGCCGGGCCACCGGGTCCAGCTGCCGGTAGGAGAGGGCGAAGGCGGCCCGCACCTGGAGGTCCCCGGCCTGGAGGGCGTCGAGCCGACGGCCCTCGTCGGAGAGCTGGGCCGCGAGCTTGGCGAGCCGCTCCTGCGGCCGGGCCGCCAGCCGCTGGGCGGCGATCCGCACCGCCAGCGGCAGCTGCCCGCACAGGTCGGCCAGATCGCGCGCCGCCTGCGCCTCCGCCGCCACCCGGTCGGGGCCGACGACCCGCGCCATCAGGGCGACGGACTCCTCGCGGCGCAGCACCCCGAGCGCCAGCCGGTGCACCCCCTCCAGCCCGGCCAGGGCGTTGCGGCTGGTCACCAGGGTCAGCGTGGGGCCGGCGGCCGGCAGCAGCGGACGCACCTGCGCCTCGTCAGCGGCGTTGTCGAGGAGCAGCAGCATCCGCCGGTCCTCGAGCAAGGCCGTGAACAGGCCGGACCGGCTCTCGAGATCCTGCGGCACGGCGGCGTCGGCGACCCCGCACGCGCGCAGCAGCGCGCCGAGGACCTCGCGGGGGTCGGCGGGCTCGGCCCGGGTGCCGTGCAGGTCGACGGCGAGCTGCCCGTCCGGGTAGCGGCCGGCGAGGCTGTGCGCCGCCCGTACCGCGAAGGCCGTCTTCCCCAGCCCCGGCTGGCCGGTGACCAGCACCACCGGTGGGTGCGCGGCGCCGGCCTCCTCGGCCACCGCCCGCAGCCGCTCCAGGTCCGCCTCCCGGGCGGTGAAGTCCCGCATGTCACGCGGCAGGCGCAGCCCGGCCGGCGCCGCGGGGACCGGCTTCGGACGGGGCCGGCCCGAGGCCGCGGCCCGCTCCAGCGCCCCGGCCTCCGCCTCGGCGGGCGCCAGTGCCGCCACCAGCGCGGCCACCGTGCGGCGCTGCGGGCCGCGGGTGCGCCCGCGTTCCATGTCGGCCACCGCCCGCACGCTCAGCCCGGACCGGTGAGCGAGTTCCTCCTGGCTGAGCCCGGCGCGCCCCCGCAGGGTGCGCAGCAGCGCGGCGAAGTCCCCGCGGGCCGGGTCGTCGGTGCTCATGATGCGTATCCCCCGGGCGTCGTGAGGCCGGTGACGGACCGGCAGAAGTGACCCCCCAGTTTACTTCTGCCGGTACGACTTCCTGGTGGCTTCCCGGTGACCGCTGGTGGACTGAACGTGCCGTCAGGCCACCTCACCGTCTCCTCTCCCAAGGGCTCCTCATGCGCACCCACGTTCCGCATCGCACGCTTCTCGCCGCCGCCACCGCGGTCCTGGCCCTGACCCTGACCGCCTGCGGCGGCGACGGAGCCGCCTCCGGCGCGGCGGACGGGGCGGGCGCGAAGGCCTCCACCGGGGCGCCGGTGGACGGGGCGGGCGCCGCGAAGGCCCCCGCCGCCGAGGCGGCGGCGGGCTCCTCGGCCGCCCCCGCCGGCGGGGAGGCGCCCCGGGCGCAGGGCTCCGCGCGGAAGACCGGCGGAGGTCCGGCGGACAACACGCCGGACTACGCCCACCGGCACCCCTGCGCGATGAAGCAGCTGTCGGTGACCGTCCGCACGGACGGGACGCGGCGGATCATCGAGGTCGCCAACACGGGTGCGAGCGCCTGCGGCCTGGACCTGCTGCCCGCCGTCGACCTCGGCACGGCGGACGACACCGACCGCAGCGGCAACCTGCACCCGCTGGTCCCCGGTGGCCTCGGCGGCCCCGACCACGCCCTGCTCGCGGGGACGAAGGCGTACGCGGTGCTCGACCTCGCCCCCGGCGGCGGTGCCGGCGCGGACGTCGACGAGATGCACGTCCTGGTCAGCCCGTCCCACATGCCCAACGCCGAGACCCGCGCGTTCGGTCTCGGCTCCGGCGTCCAGGTGTCCGGCCCCAGGCTCGGCCTGTACCGCGACACCGTCGCCGAGGCCGTCGCCTCGATGCGGCAGGCCGACACCACCCAGCAGTAGTAGCACCCGGCACCAGCACGGCCCACCCCCTTCCGCCCGGCCCGGTCCAGGACAGGAGTCCCATGTCCCATCCGCTTCTCCACCGCCTCCGCGTCGCGTCACGGCGCCGCCTGAGCCCGCTCGCCCACCTGGTGGCGGGCTGCGTCGCCGCGAGCTCGCTGATGCTCGCCTCGGCCCCCGCGCAGGCGGCCGGGTCGGTCAACGCCGACGCCTACAACTCCCTCGGCTCGGCTCCCCTCCGGCAGGACTGGATGAAGTCCCTCGACGGAGCCACCCCGCTGTCCCGGGTCTCGCTGCCCGGCACCCACGACACGCTCTCCATCCACGGCGGGTACAGCACCGAGACGCAGCAGGACTACGGCGACAGCGCCGCCACCCTGACCGCGCAGCTGGACCGGGGCATCCGCGCCCTCGACATCCGGGTCCGCGTGACCGAGAACCAGTACTTCACGGTCCACCACGGCGTGGTCCACCAGAACGCCAACTTCGACGACGTCCTCACCAAGGCCAAGGCGTTCCTCGCCCAGCACCCGGGCGAGACGATCGTGATGCGGCTGAAGGCCGAGTGCCCGGTCGGCAGCAGCGGCGGCATCGGCGAATGCACCAACGACCCGTCCAACGTGTCCGCGGGCGTGATCGCGACCATCTTCGAGCAGTACACCAAGAAGTACGACGGCCTCTTCCACAAGGCGTCCGTCACCAGGAACAGCCTCGCGCCCACGCCCACCCTCTCCCAGGTCCGCGGCAGGATCGTGCTCGGCACCTTCGGCGTCACGGAGAAGGACGGCAGCGCCTCCTACTCCTACGGGACGAGCGGCTTCCACTCCCACCTGGCGGACGACTGGAAGCCGAGCGACGACGACGCCAAGTTCGAGGGCGTCCGGCGCAACGTCGACGCGGCGATCGCCGACAAGGGCAACGACTGGTACGTGACGTACACCTCCGCCACCTCGCCGCTGCTCTCCCCGAGTCCGGCCGAGTGGGCGGGCGGCTACATCGACACCACGGCGGGCGTGACCACCTACGTCGCCGGACAGAACATCCGGCTGATGAACCACCTCAACAACACCGTCGCCCCGGGCCGCACCGGCATCGTCATGATGGACTTCCCCGGCTGGGCCCTCATCCAGAACATCGTCGACCGCAACAAGGGCGACATCGTCAAGGGCAGCCACCAGGGCCTCTGGCTGGTGAACGCCGACAAGAGCTACGTGAACACCAAGTACGGCCGGTGCCTGGTGCGCGGCCCGGAGTTCGACAGCTCGAAGACCGGAGGGCTGGTCACCCAGCGCGCGTGCCAGTCGACGCCGCCCGTCAGCCACCAGTGGCAGGCCGAACAGCCCACCTCCTTCGACCACAAGGGCTACTTCTGGATCAAGGCGAGCAACGGCACCTGCCTGACCGTCCCCTACAACAACGGCACCCCGCCGTCGGCCGGGACCCAGCTCTTCTGGTGGGGATGCGAGACCCGCTGGTTCTCCGGCAGCCAGATGTGGAACATCGTGCCCACCAAGGTCGAGGTCGCGGGCTCCTCCCGGACCGCCTACGCCTTCGTCAACCAGTGGACCGGCCTGTGCATGGCCGTCGACCCGGCCACCGCCACCGTCGCGGGCGGCCCGGTCACCCAGGACGTCTGCCCCAAGTGAGTCCGCACGACGTCCGCCCCGAGTGACCCCGCACGCGCGGGGGCCCGCACCCCGGTGGGGTGCGGGCCCCCGCGCGCTCACGTCGCCGGCCGCCTCAGACCCCGGCCGGGCCCTGCGACGCGTCCGACAGCACCACCAGCCGCTGCGTCGCCCGGGTCATCGCGACGTAGCGGTCCACCGCGCCCGTGACGCCCTCGCCGAACCGCTCGGGCTCCACCAGCACCACCAGGTCGAACTCCAGGCCCTTGGCCAGCTCCGGGGTGAGGGAGCGCACCCGGGGGGACTCGGGGAGACCGGGGGCGCCGATGACGCAGGCGACGCCGTCCTCGTCGGCGGCCAGCCACTCCTCCAGGACCGCGGGCAGGTCCGCGACCTTCCCGTGCGTGACGGGCACGCCCGAACGCCGCACCGAGGTGGGCACGTTGGCGTCCGGGATGGCCGCCCGGACGACCGGCTCGGCCTCCGCCATGACCTCCTCCGGCGTGCGGTAGTTGATGCTCAGCGAGGCCACCTCGGCACGGTGCAGCCCCACCCGCGCCAGCCGCTCCTGCCAGCTCTCGGTGAAGCCGTGCCGTGCCTGGGCCCGGTCGCCGACCACGGTGAAGCTGCGGGAGGGGCAGCGCAGGAGCAGCATCTGCCACTCGGCGTCGGTCAGCTCCTGCGCCTCGTCCACCACCACGTGGGCGAACGGACCGGCCAGCGGATCGGCCGCACGGGACGGCAGCGCCGACTCGTCGACCAGGCTCTCCCTGAGGTCCTCGCCGATCAGCATGGTCACCGCGCCCTCGCCGTCCGGGTCGGCGGCCACCACGCTGTCGATGACGCCCGCCATCCGCTCCCGCTCGGCGGCCACCGCCGCCTTCTGCCGCCGCTTGCGCACGGCCGTGCGCGGGTCGCCGAGCCGCTGCCGCGCCGCGTCCAGCAGCGGCAGGTCGGACAGCGTCCACGCGTCCGGCCTCCGGCGCCGCAGCAGCCGCACCTCGTCGCGGTCCAGCCAGGGGGCGCACAGCCGCAGGTAGGCGGGGACCGTCCACAGGTCGCCGACCAGGTCGGCCGCCTCGATCATCGGCCACGCGGCGCTCAGCGCGCCGGTCAGCTCGCCGTCGTTCGCGAGGGCCCGGCGGAACAGGACGGCGGGGACCTCACCCTTGACGCGGTCCTGGAGCATGGCGACCAGCTCGTCCCAGATCTGCTCGCGGGCCTCGTTGTGCGGGGTGCCGGGCTCGGCCGCGTCGAAGGCCTCCGCCCAGTCGGCGGCGCTCAGCGTCACCTCGCCCCAGGGCGTGGTCACCGTCAGGGCCTCGGTCGGCGGCGACTCGTAGAACCGCACCGCCTTCTCGATCGCCCGCACCATCTCCACCGACGACTTCAGCCGGGCGACCTCCGGGTCCGCCTCCGGCACCGCACGGGCCCCCTCGGCGACCAGGTCGCGCAGGGTGCAGGTGCGCACGCCCTCCTCGCCGAGGCTGGGCAGCACGTCGGCGACGTAGTTCAGGTACGGCTGGTGCGGGCCCACGAAGAGCACCCCGCCACGGCGGTGGCCCAGCCGCGGGTCGGAGTACAGCAGGTACGCCGAGCGGTGCAGGGCGACCACGGTCTTGCCGGTGCCCGGGCCGCCGTCCACCACCAGCGCCCCGCGGGAGCCCGCGCGGATCACCGCGTCCTGGTCGGCCTGGATGGTGGCCAGCACGTCGCGCATCCGCTCCGAGCGGTGGGCGCCCAGGCTCGCGATGAAGGCCGACTGGTCGTCCAGCGCCGCGTGCCCCTCCGTGAGGCCGCCGGAGGTGAACACCTCGTCCCAGTAGTCGTCGATCCGGCCGCCCGACCACCGGTAGCGGCGACGGCTGGCCAGCCCCATCGGGTGGGCGTGGGTGGCGGCGAAGAACGGCTCGGCGGCGGGGGAGCGCCAGTCCAGCAGCAGTCGGCGCCCCGAGCTGTCGGTCAGGCCGAGCCGCCCGACGTAGACCGGCTCCTCGGGTCCGTCGGGGCCCGCCGGCACCATCCGGCCCAGGCACAGGTCGAGGCCGAAGCGGCGCAGCGCCCGCAGGCGGGCCGAGAGCCGGTGGACCTCCAGGTCGCGCTCCATCGCCTCCCGCCCGGCTCCGCCGGGCGCCCGCCGCTGGGCGTCGAGCCGGTCGGACAGCTCGGCGATCGCCTGCTCCAGGCTCGCCGCGATGTCGGCGAAGTGGGCCTCGTCGCCGGCGATCAGCGCGGGGTCGGCCTTGGCGGCCAGCCGCTCGGGCAGGTCGAAGGCGTGGTCGGGCAGGGCAGGGGGGTTCAGCAAATCAGCTCCGTAGAAGGTCGCGCTCGCGGCTCCGCGCCCGTGGACACCGGCGTGGAGGAGCGATTGTGCGGCACCGAGGGGGCCTTGCCGCAAGGCCCCCCTTGCGCTATACCTTAGAAGTGGCAGGAGGTGCGTCCTCCCTCCGCCCCACTCGACACGTGAACGCGTCGGCCCCACCCGCTGCTGCGGGTGGGGCCGACGCGCGTCCCGGCCGGGCGAGCCGTCACTCCACCTCGGCGACCGCCTGGGCGAACTGCGCCTGGTACAGGCGGGCGTAGGCGCCGTCGGCCGCCAGCAGCTCCGCGTGGCGGCCCTGCTCGACGATCGCGCCGTCCTCCATCACCAGGATGGTGTCCGCGTCGCGGATGGTGGAGAGCCGGTGCGCGATCACGAACGAGGTCCGGCCGTGCGCCAGCTTGGCCATCGCCTTCTGGATCAGCACCTCGGTACGGGTGTCGACGGAGCTGGTCGCCTCGTCCAGCACCAGGATCGTCGGGTCGGACAGGAAGGCCCGGGCGATGGTGATCAGCTGCTTCTCGCCCGCGCTCACCCCCGAGCCCTCGCCGTCGACGACGGTGTCGTAGCCGTCGGGCAGCGTCCGCACGAACCGGTCGGCGTGCGCGGCCCGCGCCGCCTCCTCGACGTCGCCGCGGGTCACCTCGCCGGGCGCGCCGTAGGCGATGTTCTCCGCGATGGTCCCGCCGAACAGCCAGGTGTCCTGCAGCACCATGCCGATCGCCGAGCGCAGCTCGTCGCGGGACATGGTCGCCACGTCCACGCCGTCCAGCGTGATCCGCCCGCCCGTGACCTCGTAGAACCGCATCAGCAGGTTGACCAGCGTGGTCTTGCCCGCGCCGGTCGGACCGACGATGGCCACCGTGTGCCCCGGCTCCACCGTCAGCGACAGGTCCTCGATCAGCGGCTTGTCGGGGGCGTAGCGGAACGACACGTGCTCGAAGCCGACACGGCCGCGCAGTTCCTCGGGCCGCACGCCCGGGATCGGGTCCGGCTCCTGCTCCTCGGCGTCCAGCACCTCGAAGACCCGCTCCGCCGAGGCGACGCCCGACTGCACCAGGTTCGCCATCGAGGCCACCTGCGTCAGCGGCATGGAGAACTGGCGCGAGTACTGGATGAACGCCTGCACGTCACCGATCGACAGCGAGCCCGAGGCCACCCGCAGACCGCCGACGACCGCCACCAGGACGTAGTTCAGGTTGGAGACGAACATCATCAGCGGCTGCATCACGCCGCTCATGAACTGCGCCCTGAACCCGGCCTCGTACAGCTCCTCGTTGTGCTCGGCGAACTTCCGGGCCGACTCGTCCTGCCGGCCGAACACCTTCACCAGCGAGTGGCCGGTGTACATCTCCTCGATGTGCGCGTTCAGCTGCCCCGTCGTGCGCCACTGCGACACGAAGTGCGGCTGGGACCGCTTGCCGACCCGGGTCGCCACCACGAACGACAGCGGCACCGTCACCAGCGCCACCAGCGCCAGCAGCCAGGACACCCAGAACATCATCACCAGCACGCCGACGATGGACAGCAACGCGTTCACCAGCTGCCCCATCGACTGCTGCAGCGTCTGCCCCAGGTTGTCGATGTCGTTGGTGACCCGGCTCAGCACCTCGCCGCGCTGCCGCTTGTCGAAGTACGACAGCGGCAGCCGGGACAGCTTCGTCTGCACGTCCTCACGCATCCGCAGCATCGTCCGGTTGACCGCCCGGTTCACCATCCGGGTCGCCACCGCCATCAGCAAACCGGCGGCCAGGAACATGCCGAGCGCCACCAGCAGCACGCCGCCCACGGCCGAGAAGTCGATGCCCTGGCCCGGGTGGAAGTCCACGCCGCCGAGCATGTCCGCGACGCCGTCCTCGCCGCGGGCCCGCATCGTCTCCAGCACCTGCTCCTTGGAGGCCCCCGCCGGCATCTGCCGGCCGACGATGCCCGCGAAGACCAGGTCGGTCGCCCGGCCCAGGATCTTCGGCCCGGCCACCGTCAGGCTCACGCTCGCCACCACCGAGACGAGCATCACCCACAGCGACACCCGCTCCGGCTTGAACTGCGCCAGCAGCCGCCTGGTCGACCCCTTGAAGTCGATCGACCGGTTCTCCGGGCCCGTCCCGGCCATCATCCGCCCCGCAGGCCCGGCCATCAGGCTGCCTCCGCTTCCGTCAGCTGGGAGAGCACGATCTCCCGGTAGGTCTCGTTGCCGTCCATCAGCTCCGCGTGCCGGCCCGTGCCGACCACCCGGCCCTCGTCCAGGACCACGATCCGGTCCGCGTCCCGGATGGTCGAGACGCGCTGCGCCACGATCACCACCGTGGCGTCCGCCGTCTCCCGGGTCAGCGCAGCACGCAGCGCCGCGTCGGTGGCGTAGTCGAGCGCCGAGAAGGAGTCGTCGAACAGGTAGATCTCCGGCCGCTGCACCAGGGTCCGGGCGATCGCCAGACGCTGCCGCTGGCCGCCCGAGACGTTGGAGCCGCCCTGCGCGATCGGGGCGTCCAGGCCGCCCTCCAGCGCGGAGACGAACTCCCTCGCCTGCGCCACCTCCAGCGCGTGCCACAGCTCCTCGTCCGTGGCGTCCGGGTTGCCGTAGCGCAGGTTGGTGGCCACCGTCCCGGCGAACAGGTACGGCTTCTGCGGGACCAGCGACACCGTCCTGGCCAGCACCCGGGGGTCGATCTCCCGGACGTCCACCCCGTCCACCAGGACCTCGCCCTCGGTGGCGTCGAACAGCCGGGGCACCAGCCCCAGCAGGGTCGACTTGCCGGAACCGGTCGAACCGATCACCGCCGTGATCTCGCCCGGGCGCGCCGTCAGTTCGACGCCCTTGAGCACCGGCTCCTCCGCGCCCGGGTACCGGAAGCCGGCCCCGCGCAGCTCCAGCGTCCCGCTGGCCCGCAGCTCGGTCACGCCCGCCACCGGCGGCACCACGCTGGAGTCGGTCTCCAGGACCTCCTGGATCCGCTCGGCGCAGACCTCGGCCCGCGGGACCATCATGAACATGAAGGTCGCCATCATCACGGACATGACGGTCTGCATCAGGTAGGCGAGGAAGGCCGTCAGGTCGCCGATCCCCATGCTGCCCGAGTCGATGCGGTGCGCGCCGAACCAGAGCACCGCGATGGACGCCAGGTTCACCACCGTCATCACGATCGGGAACATCAGCGCCATCAGGTTGCCGGTGCCGAGCGCGACCTCGGTCAGCTCCTCGTTGGCCTTGCGGAACCGCTTCTGCTCGTACTCGTCGCGCACGAAGGCCCGGATCACCCGGTTGCCGGTGATCTGCTCGCGCAGCACCCGGTTCACCTGGTCCAGCCGCTCCTGCATCGTGCGGAACAACGGGCGCAGCGCCCGGATCAGGAAGGTCAGCGCCACCGCCATCACCGGCAGCACCGCCAGCAGGACGCCGGACAGCGGCACGTCCAGGCCCAGCGACATGATCACGCCGCCCACGCCCATGATCGGGGCGGACACCATCAGCGTGAACGTCATCAGCGCCAGCATCTGGATCTGCTGGACGTCGTTGGTGGTGCGGGTGATCAGCGAGGGCGCGCCGAAGCGGCCCACCTCGCGCGCCGAGAAGGACTGCACCCGGTCGAAGACCGCGGCCCGCACGTCACGGCCCAGCGCGGCGGCGGTCCGGGCGCCGAAGCGGACCGCGCCGATGTTGCAGACCACCTGCACCAGGGAGATCCCCAGCATCAGGGCGCCGAAGGCCAGGATGTAGCCGGTGTCGCCCTTCACCACGCCGTTGTCGATGATGTCGGCGTTGAGCGTGGGCAGGTAGAGCGTCGCGCAGGTCTGCAGGAGCTGCAGCACCACGACGACGGCGATGGGTTTGCGGTAGGGCCGCAGATGGGCCCTGAGAAGTCGTATGAGCACGCCGATACTTTCGAGAGGCCGACGAGGAGGAGGCGGGGTTCGCCGCCGCTGGGCGGGGAGGACCCCCATGCGTCCCTATCGTCGAACACTCCAGTGGTGTTACCTCAAGCCGATTGAGCCAAGCGCGGGCCAAAACGCGGTCATGGTTCAGCCGTGGGGGTATGTGGAGGGGTGGCCGGGGACCGGCCCGGCGGGACTGCGCCGTGCGGATGACACCGGTCCGCCGGAGCCGCCGCGCGCCGTCCCCCGCCCGTCCGGCGTGCCAGCCTGAGGCGTCCGTCAGTAGCCGCGATCCGCGATCCGCGATCCGCGATCCGCGGGACGACAGGTGCCAGGAGACAAGGTGACCACCATGCCCGCTCCCGCCGGAGAACCGACCCCCTCGCGCATGCCCGCGGCGTTCCTGGGCCACGGAAGTCCCATGAACGCGCTGGAGGCCAACCGCTACACCGAGGCATGGCGGGCCTTCGGGCGGGCCGTCCCCCGGCCCCGGGCCATCCTCATGATCTCCGCGCACTGGTACATCAACGCGACCGCGGTGACCGCGATGCCCCGCCCCCGCACCATCCACGACTTCTACGGCTTCCCCCGCGAACTCTTCGACGTCCAGTACCCCGCCCCGGGCATGCCCGGCCTGATCGACGAGATCAGCGAAGCCGTCGAACCCACCTGGGTCGGCGCCGACACCGACAGCTGGGGCATCGACCACGGGTCCTGGTCCGTGCTGCTGCACGCCTTCCCCGACGCGGACATCCCCGTCGTGCAGTTGAGCATCGACGCCGACAAGCCCCTGCAGTACCACCTCGACCTCGGCGCCGGACTCGCCCCCCTGCGCGACAGCGGGATCCTGATCATCGCCAGCGGCAACGTCGTCCACAATCTCCGCGGGGTCGACTTCCACCTGCCCGGCACCGGCTTCGACTGGGCCCACCGCTTCGACGACAGCGCCCGCGAGATCATGCTCGGCGAGCCGGCCGACTGCGCCCGCCTCCGGGACCACCGGGACTACGGCGTCGCCGTGCCCACTCCCGACCACTTCATCCCGCTGCTCTACCTCGCCGGACTGGCCGCGGCCGACGGCGGCGGCACCCGCGTGCTCGTCGACGGGTACACCTACGGGTCGCTGTCGATGACCGCCTACACCCTGGACGCCGACTGCCCGCCTCCCGGTCAGGGCACGGCTGCCGCGGCGCTGCCCGACGGCGTCCCCGCGGACGCCACCAACACCTGATCACTCACCCTCGGCGAGGAGCTCCTGCGGCCCGGCAGCGGGCGGCGTATCAGGAGGTGAAGGCGCCCGGGTGGGTCTGTTCGCGGACCGTGGCGTACTGGTGGCGGACCGCCTGGCCGACCGGCAGGTCGTCGCCCGGCTCCAGGACCTGCCCCATGGCGCCCTGCCAGGCCGGCGGCCGCTGCGGGTCCAGGGCGCCGCGCGCGACGCCCAGCGCCCAGGCGGCCTGCCGGGCCGCGCCCAGCGCCGCGTAGTCGGCCGGCTGCGGCACCACGACCTGCGCCCCGAACAGCGCCGGCGCGATCGCCCGCACGGCCGGCAGCTCCGCCGCCTGCCCCAGCAGGAAGACCCGCCGCACCTCGACGCCCCGGCCGCGCAACAGGTCCAGGGCGTCGGCGAGGGAGCACAGCATGCCTTCGAAGGCGGCCCGCGCCAGGTGCTCCGGCCGCATCGACTCGGTGCGCAGGCCGCTCAGGGTGCCTGCCGCGTTCGGCAGGTTCGGGGTCCGCTCGCCCTCCAGGTACGGCAGCAGCACCAGCCCGTGCGCGCCGGGGGTCGACTTCAGCGCCAGCTCCGACAGCGCCTCGGGACCCTCGAGGTCCAGCATGGCGGCGGTGGCGCGCAGCGCCCGGACCGCGTTGGAGGTGGAGACCGCCGGCAGGTGCATGCCGGTGGCGTCGGCCAGCGAGGTCACCGCCCCGCCGCCGTCGCCCACCGCCTCCGGGTGCACGGCCATCACCGAGCCGGAGACGCCCAGCGAGACGACCGCGTCGCCGATGCCGACGCCCAGACCGAACGCCGCGGCCATCGTCTCCCCGGTCCCGGCCGAGATGAGCAGGCCCTCCGGGGTGGTGCCGGCCGCCTCCCAGGGGGCGAGCACCTCCGGCAGCCCGGCCCGGTGGCCGAGGGCGAGTTCGACCAGGTCGGGGCGCCAGGTGCCGGTCGCGGCGGACCAGTAGCCGGTCCCGGAGGCGCCGCCGCGGTCCGTGGTGCGGCGGGCGGGGCGGCCCAGCAGCTGCCAGACCAGCCAGTCGTGCGCCTGCATCAGGAAGGCCGTGCGGTCGGCGTTCTCCGGCTCGGTGCGGCGCAGCCAGCGCAGTTTGGTGACGGGCTGCGCGGCCTGCGGCACCAGCCCGACGGCCCGCGCCCACGCCTCACGACCGCCGAACGCGTCCATCAGGTCGGCGGCGGAGGTCTGAGCCCGCCGGTCGGCCCCGGTCACCGCGGGCCGCACGAGGCCGCCGTTCCCGTCCAGCGGCACCAGGGCGTTGCGCTGCGCCGAGACGCCGATGGCCTGCACGTTCTCCAGCAGACCGCCGCCCGCCGCCTCGCCCAGGGACCGCAGCCACGCCTGCGGATCGACGTCCGCGGGACGCCCTCCGCCCTCGGCGGGCTCGATCGGATGCGGAGCGTACCCCTGCCGCAGCACGGCACCGGTCTCCGCGTCACAGACCACGATGCGAGTGGAATCGGACGAACTGTCCAAGCCGGCGACTATCCCCATGAGGGTGATTGTGCACCACGGACGACGCCTCACACCTGGGCGAAGCAGACCGACGGGAACGACATGGACCCGGCGCGGACCCGGCGTGGACCCGGCGTGTCCCCGCGCGGACCCGGCGCGGACACGACCAGGGCCCGTACCGCACGCGGCACGGGCCCGTGGCCGGGTTGCCGGGGACCGTGCCCCGGCCCTCGGCCTTGTCGTGGAGCGGGTCAGACGGTGCCGGTTCCCCAGTCGTCCGTGCCGCTCTGGCCGTTCGAGCCGGACCGGCTCCCGCGGACGGACTTCACCCGCTGGGACACCGAGTCGGGCATCCTGTCGCTCACGGTGTGGTAAGCCTTTCCCGCCACCTGACGGCCCTGCTGGGCCGCGGTCTCCGCGGTGTTGCGCACCGTGGGGTTCTGCGTGACCTGTCGCGCCTTCGCGACGATCTGTTCGTACCGCTCCCGCCCGGCTTTCGCGCCGAGCACGTAGCCCAGGGCCATACCGGACATGAATGTGAGCCGGTTCAGCATGGTCGGCCACCCTTCCTTCGGCTTCGGCAAGATCGCAGGGGATACCGATTGGCGGAGCACCCCCCTGCTTGCGCTAATGTATGTCTCGCAGCGAGCGCGCGCCCCCTGGCGAATACCCGGGAGGAGACGTTCGATGCAGCGAGGCATTCCTCCGTAGCTCAATTGGCAGAGCAGCCGGCTGTTAACCGGCAGGTTACTGGTTCGAGTCCAGTCGGGGGAGCTTCGGTCCTCCATAGCTCAATTGGCAGAGCAGCCGACTGTTAATCGGCAGGTTACTGGTTCGAGTCCAGTTGGAGGAGCACGCTTGAACGAGGGCCCCGACGGGGTCCTTTTTCATGCCCCCACCGCCCCGACCCGCCGTTCAGCATCCGTCATGGCCGGTCATGCCCATGCAGTTGACCTACCTGAGGCAGGAGATCGTATGAGCGGCTATGCTGCGGCAGACGGCGCGCACATATGTGCGCGACGCGCCGTGAAGGGGCGGTAGCTCAGCCGGTTAGAGCAGCGGACTCATAATCCGCCGGCCGTGGGTTCGAGTCCCACCCGCCCCACCACGGATCGGCGAAGCCCCCGGACGGGTCCGGGGGCTTTCGTCGTCCGGGCAGCGGGTGCGGAGCCGGCCGGTGCGGAGCCGGCCGGCGCGGGTCAGGACCGGTCGTCGGGCTCGTCGTCCGCCTCGCCCTCCGCCTGGGAGGGCGTCATGTGGGGCGGGTTGGTGTGCCGCTCGGGCGCCGCCTCCCCGGGCTCCGGTTCGCGCTCGCCCTCGGCCTGGGAGGACATCGGGATCGGCTCGTCGCTCATGGGGGTCTCCTTGGGGCTGCGGGTCTGGACCGGTGCGGGGGCATGCCGTGACACGGCCCACCGCCCCGGCGCCTCGCGCGGCGGGTACCCGCGCGGGGCGTGCCTGACGCGCGGCACCCGCAGGGGGGCCTGATGCGCAGCGCCCGCAGGGGCGCCCGGCGCGTGGCGGGCCTCCCGCCCGCGTGCCGGTGCGGGGACGGGGGAGTGCCGGAGGGCCAGGCATACTGGACCAGGCGCAGAAGCGACCCGGACAGGAGGCGGTGTGCACAGCCAGGAGAGGACCGCCGCGGCGGCGGGCCCCACGGCCGCGACCGCGGCACCGTACTTGGCGGTCCACCCGCTCCCCGAGGGGGACGGCGTGCGGCTCTCCGGTGAGGTGGGCCTCGTCACCCGTTCCGTCTGGACGGACGTGCTGGCCGGGGCCGTGCGGGCCCGCCGCTGCGCCTACGTGCTGGACCTGGCGGGAGTCGCCTTCGTGGACGTGGCGGGGGCCGAGGCGCTCGCCGCCGCGGCGGACCGGCTGGGGACCGGCCGCCGCATCGTCCTGCACAATCCGCCGAGGACCCTCGTCCGGGTCCTGGAGATGTACTGGCCCGGCTTGCCGGGGATCGAGGTGCCGACGTCGTGAGTACCGTGACCGAACCGTTCGTGCACCCTGCCCTGTTCTACGGCACCACCGAGGAGTACCTGGCCGGCTGCCTCGCCTTCGTCCGCGAGGGACTGGAGCGGGGCGAGCCGGTGGCCGTCGCCGTGCCCTCGCACAACCTGCGGCTGATCGAGGCCGCCCTGGGCGAGGACGCCGGGCGGGTGCGCTTCCTCGACATGCAGCAGGCCGGCCGCAACCCCGGCCGGATCATCCCGGGCGTGCTGCGCGCCTTCGCCGACGCGCACCCGGACGCCCCGCGGGTCCGCCTGATCGGGGAGCCGATCTGGGCGGGACGTTCCGAGACGGAGTACCCGGCCTGCGCCCAGCACGAGGCGCTGATCAACCACGCCTTCACCGGGCGCGAGGTCAGCATCCTGTGCCCCTACGACACCACCCGGCTCGACGAGCGGTCGCTCGCGGACGCCTACGTCACCCACCCCGTGGTGATCGACGGCTCGGGGCGGCGCGAGGAGAGCCCCGCCTACGACCCGGACGGCCTCGTGGCCCGCTACAACCTGCCGCTGCCGGAGGCCGCGGGCGGCATCCGGCTGACGTACGAGTACGACGCCGACTCGCTGCCGACGGCCCGGCACCGCAGCGTCGCCGAGGCCGCGCAGATGGGTCTCGCGGGCGAGCGGCTGGACGACTTCGCCCTGATCGTGGCCGAGCTCACCACGAACAGCGTGGTCCACGGCGGCGGCCGCGGCACCCTGCGGCTGTGGTCCGAGGACGGCAGCCTGGTCTGCGAGGTCCGCGACGCGGGCCTGCTGACCGACCCGCTGGCCGGACGCCGCCCGGCCGGGCGTGACCAGATCGGCGGGCGCGGCCTGCTCACCGTCAACCTGCTCGCCGACCTGGTGCGCATGCACACCGTCGGCTACGGGACCACGATCCGGGTCTACCTGGAGCTCCCGGCCGCCTGACCCGGTTCGCCCGGTCCGGACGCCCGTCCGCGGGGCCCGGGGCCGCCCGGACGCCCCGTCCGCCGGGGCCCGGGGCAGGCCCCGGCCCTTCAGCCGGCCAGCGGGTTCAGGACCAGCGGCTCGATCTTGCCGTCCAGCATCGCGCCGAGACCCTGCACCGCGCACACGTCGGGGCGCTCGGCGATGTGCACCGGCATGCCCGTGGCCTGGCGGAGCATCTGGTCGAAGCCCGGGAGCAGGGCGGTGCCGCCGACCATCATGATCCCGCGATCGGCGAGGTCGGCGACCAGGTCGGGCGGGCAGTCGCGCAGCACCTTCCCGATGCCGTCCAGCACCGCGGTCAGCGGCGTGAGGATCGCGTTGCGCACCGCCGCGGTGTCCACCTGCACCGACCGGGCCAGGCCGGTGGCCACGTCGCGGCCGTTGATCTCGGTGGTGGCCGGGCCGTGCGGGGTGAGCCCGTTGCCGGACAGGGCGAGCTGGAGGGGGCGCACCGACTGGCTGGGCAGCATCAGCTCGTGCTCGTGCCGCAGGTGCTGGACGATCGCGTTGTCCACCGCCTCGCCGCCCACCGGGATGCGCTCCGCCGTCACGATCGAACCGAGCGAGAGCACCGCGACCTGCGTGGCGGCCGCCCCGCACACCATGATCATGGTGGCCTCGGCGCGCTCCACCGGCAGGCCGCAGCCCACGGCGGCCGCGATCAGGGTGTCCACCAGTTCGACCCGGCGGGCGCCCATTCCCACCAGCGTCTCCACCGTGGCGCGCCGGGCCAGCGGGTCCGCGTCGTGCGGGGTGCAGGCGGCCGCCCGCAGCCGCGGCTTGCGCCGCAGGAGACGCCGCGTCTTCTCCCCGAGCAGGTGACGGAGCATCCGCTGCGCCATCTCGATGTCGACGACCGTGCCGCCGGAGACGGGGCGGACCGTCTTGATGTACTCGGGGGTGCGGCCGGTCATCTGCTCGGCGAACTCGCCGACCGCGATCAGCGCGCCCGTGCGGGTGTTCACGGCGGCGACCGAGGGCTGGTCGACGACCAGCCCGGCGCCCTTGACGTAGACGCGGGTACGGGCGGCGCCGAGGTCCACGGCGAAGTGGCAGCGGCGCAACTGATCGAGGTTGGCGGTCACTTGTGGATCCTCCCGGGTGCGGTCGGCGACGCCCGGCCGGCGTCCCTTCCCGCATCCTGCGAGGTTCCGTCACCGGGCGCCCCCCGGAGCCGCCCGGCCGGGTGCGGACCGGACGGGTGGTCCGCCCGGCCGCCGGGGGCCCGTCGGCCCGGCGGCTCACCGGCCCGGCGGCTCACCCGGTCACGGGGGCGGGGGAGCCGGTGTCCAGCGCACGCTTCATCACCTTGCCCATGTCGTTGCGGGGCAGCGCGTCGAGCAGGCGCACCTCACGGGGGCGCTTGTGCGGCGCCAGACGGCGCGCCACGTGGTCGGCGAGCTCGCCGGCCTCCGGCGGCGCCTGCGGGTCGGCGGGGACGATCCAGGCGACGATCCGCTCGCCCAGGTCCGGGTCGGGGGCGCCGGTGACCGCGGCCTCGGCCACCGCGGGGTGCTCCAGCAGGGCGTTCTCGATCTCTCCCGCGCCGATCTTGTAGCCGCCGCTCTTGATCAGGTCGGTGGCCCGGCGCCCCACGATCCGCACCGCGCCGCCGGGCTCCAGGACCGCCATGTCGCCGGTGCGGAACCAGCCGTCGTGGGTGAACGCGGCGGCGGTGGCGTCCGGGCGGCCCAGGTATTCGGTGAACAGGTTGGGGCCGCGCACCTGGATCTCCCCGACGCTCTCACCGTCCGCGCCGTCCGGGCCGTCCGCGCCGTCCGGGCCGTCCGCGCCGTCCGCGCCGGGGGTACGGTCCGCGCCCTCCGCGACGCCCGCGCCGTCCGTGCCGGGGAGCGGGGTGCCGTCGTCGTCCACCAGCCGCAGCTCCACGCCCGGCAGCGGGACGCCGACCGTCCCGACGGCCGCCGCGCCGGACTCCGTGCCGAGGCGGACGCTGGTGTTCATCAGCGTCTCGGTCATCCCGTACCGCTCGACGACGCGCCGGCCCGTGGCGGCCAGGATCCGCTCGTGGTCGTGGACCGGCAGCGCCGCCGAGCCGGACACCAGCAGGCGGGCCGAGGCCAGACCCTTCGCCAGTTCCGGTTCCGCGGCGAGCGACTCGGCGATCCGGTGGTACATCGTCGGCACGCCGAACAGCACGGTCGCGCCCGCGTTCAGCTCCCGCGCCACCCCGGCGGTGTCGAAGCGGCCCAGGTGACGCAGCGCGCCGCCGAGCCGCAGCGGGCCGAGCACGCCCAGCACCAGACCGTGCACGTGGAACAACGGCAGCGCGTGCACCAGGACGTCCTCGGCGGTCCACGCCCACACCTCGGCCAGCGCGTCCAGGGTGGCCGCGACCGCCCGGCGGGGGATCACCGCGCCCTTCGGCGGACCCGTCGTGCCGGAGGTGTAGACGACCAGCGCCGGGTCGAGGGGGCCGGCGGTGTCCGGGGGAAGAGGGGCGGGCGGGCCCCCGAGCACGACGTCCAGGCGCTCCGGGCCGGCCGCCGGCCCGGGCAGTTCGGCGCCGGGCGGGGCCAGCAGCGCGTCCGGGTCGCTGTCGGCCAGGACGTGGGCCAGCTCCTTGTCCCCCGACCGGGGGTTCAGCGGGACCACGCACAGCCCGGCGGCCAGGGCGCCGACCACCGCCACCGCGGTCTCCGGCCCGGGCGCCGCCCACACCGCGACCCGGCGGCTCGCTTGCCGCGCCCGCTCCCCGACGAGGGCGGCCACCGCCCCGGCCGCGCCCGCGAGCTCCCCGTACGTCAGGGAACGGTCCGGGAAGGCGAGCGCCGGGCGGGCGGCCGCGGCAGGGTCGTGCAGGGGAGGGGACGCAGCGCCGTGGAGGGCGGGGAAGAGCGGCAGGCGGGACGGCGGCAGCGGGGCCATCGGGGCTCCTTCGTTCGCGCTCGGGGCGGGACACCAGCGCCCGGAACCTACCCGGCCGCGGCCCCCGTCACCGCCAGCCGCTGCAGGAGCCCCCAGGTGAACTCCGCCACGCACGCCCAGCGGGCGCCGTCCGCGTCCGGCACCGTCAGCGCCAGCCCCCAGCGCGTCGGGGCGCTGCCCTGCAGCGGCCGCGCCCCGGGGAACGCGCGAGCGGCCTCGTCGACGGTGCAGGACCAGGGCGTCAGATCCTCCAGGGTGCGCAGGGCGGGACCGGGATCGCCCGGCGCGCGGACCAGCCACTCGTTCCAGACGGCTCCCGAAGGCCCGACCAGGACCTCGAACCTCAGGTCCGGCCACAGCGGCACCGGCCACAGCCGCGCCTCGCACTCCAGGTCGCCGAGCACCCGGCGCCGGGTCAGCTCCGGCTCGCCCAGCACCGAGCGGTACCGGGCGGCCGCGGACCGGCCGCGCGGCGACCGCACCATGGCCTGCCAGCGCTTGTTGGCCTCCCGCATGGCGGCGGCCGTGACGCCCAGCCGGCGGCGGGCCTCCTCCACCAGCTCCGGGTTGTGGTCCGCCATCCGGCGCAGCAGCACCAGCTGGAAGTCCAGCCGGGTGAAGGGGGCGCCGGAGCCGGGAGGGCCCGGGCGGCCGGGGCGGTCGGAACGGCCGGGGGAGGAGGTCATGCGGCTACCGGCCCGGGGAGTCGACGTCGGTCACCGGCGTCCCGCCCGCGGCCGCGCCGAGCAGCCTGAGGCCCACCTTGCCCGGGCCGGAGGGTGTGGTCCCGTCGGAGAGGACGGCCAGCGCCAGTGTGTTCTCCCCACGTGTGCGCAGCACCCCGTTCGGCAGCACGAACACCTGCTGGGGCCCCACATCGTTGACGTACAGGCCCAGGTTCCAGCCGTTGAGGAAGATCTGCACCCGGTAGGCCCGGCCGGGGTCGTCCTCCAGGGCCAGTCCGACGGAGGCGTCCACCGACTCCGGCAGGTCCAGGGTGAACGCGGTGCGATACCAGACGACGCCCTGCCGCCGTTCCTCCTGCCGCTCCTGCTCCGCCTCCTGCTCCTGCTCCCGCTTCTGCCCCTGCTTCTCCGGCTCCTCCTTCGCCGGCAGCTCGACGGCGCTCCAGCCCTTCCCGTCCACCGGTCCGGGCAGGTGCCAGCCCTCCCGCTCGCCGTACAGGCCGCCGTTGTTGAGCGGACCGCGCACCGGGTCCGCCCCCGCCGCGCCCTGCAGCCGCCACTCCACCTCGGGCCGCGCGCCCTCGAAGGTCACCGAGGTCAGGCCGCGCGCCGCCTTGTGGGCGCCGGCCGAGCCGCTGCCCTCCTCGCGGGCCATGGGGCGCACCAGCACCGACAGCACATGGGCGCCCGGGGTGCGCAGCTCCTCGGGCACCGCGAACTCCGCCGTGACCTCCCCGCCGGCCGGCGCGGTCCCCGCCTCCCCGGACGCGGCCTCCCCTGACGCTGCCGCCCCGCCGTCCGCCGCCCCGGCGTCCGTCCCCCCGGCGCCCGCGTCCTGCCCGCCCGCGTCCGCGGGCCGCCGGTGCGTGCCCAGCGGTTCGCCGTCCAGCCAGGCCATCACCAGGCCCTGCGGTCCCGCCCGGTAGGAGAGCCGCACCGAGGCCACGCCGCGGGCGTCGGCGACGCGGCCCCGGTACCAGAGGTCGCCGTAGTGGAAGCCGTAGTCGTCGGCGAAGAGCACCGGCTGCCCCTCGGGCACCGGCGTCGCGCCGGACGACTCCGTGCGGTCGGCGACCCGCCAGCGGCCGTCGTCGAAGCGGGGATCGGCCTCCGGGTTCTCCTCCCGGCGCCACCAGCCGGTCAGCGCGGGCAGCGCCACGGCCGGCGGCGGCTTCAGGTGCCGGGTCGCCACCAGCGCGTTGGCCCGCGAGACGGTGGTGCGCACCCGCTCCCCGTTCCAGGTCAGCGAGCCGATCCCGCCCGGCGCCCACACCTCCAGGCCGGTCGTGGTCCGCACGTCGCCGGTGAGGTCCACGCCGGACCCGTGCGGTGTCACCGTGCGCACCAGCGACGGGCCGTAGACCAGGAAGTCGCCCTTGCGGGTCTCCACCGGCCACAGCCGCGCAGCGTCGTCCTCGTCCGCGAGGATCAGCAGCAGGGGCCGGCTGCTGCCGCCGCCCTCGACCAGCACCCGGCTCAGGCCGCCCTTGCCCAGCGGCGCGGTCACCCGCAGCAGGTTGCGGTCCAGCGCCCAGGCGGGCTCCGGGTCCAGCCGCGTGGTCACCGGGGAGCCCGGGGTCTCCAGCACCACCTCGACCAGCTC
The DNA here is from genome assembly GCF_003112515.1 of Streptomyces fragilis. Lineage (GTDB taxonomy): Bacteria > Actinomycetota > Actinomycetes > Streptomycetales > Streptomycetaceae > Streptomyces > Streptomyces fragilis. The sequence goes on from NZ_BEVZ01000005.1 coordinate 536,934, forward strand.
GCCGCGGGTGCCGGTGAACACGGCGACGTCCATCGAGCCGATCCGCAGGAAGAGCATCGGCTGGGCCGTCGAGTGGCGCAGCCGCCGCTCGCCGAGCCGCAGCCCCGACATGATCAGGCGGGCGTCGCGCGGCGGCAGCGTGACGTTCACCGGCAGCCCGGCCCCGGCGAGCCGCAGCGAGGTGGTCACCTGGTCCTGGGAGTCGTTGCGCAGCACGTAGGTGTGCGAACCCGTGTCACGGTTGGTGAGGTGGTAGACCCGCACCCGGTCGTCGTCGGCCCGCACGTCCGCCGCCCGGTGCAGCTTCGCCAGGTCGGGGACGGTGCGCAGCATGTGCCCGATCTGCTGGAAGGCCGCCAGCTGGGGCGTCGGGGAGCGGGCCTCGTCGTGGCCGGCCGCGAGGTCGTAGGAGGTGACGGTCGACGGGCCGCCCTGCCAGCCCCAGTTGGTCCCGCCGAACGCGGTCCGGGTGTTGTGGACGGTGAGCCCGTTGGCGATGTCGGTCAGGCAGGTGCGGCGCACGTGCACGGCGTCGAACTGCCGGCGCACCGCCTCGAAGGCCTGCCGCCCGTCGCTGCCGCCGCCCCAGGGAACCGGCCGGCCGGCCGTGAACTCGGCGAGCACGCCGGCCGTGCGCGGGCGCGACCGCTCGGAGGTCGCCGCCCCGAAGTACAGGCCGCGGTCCGGCGGGACGTCCGCCGGGCCCTGCCCGGCGAGCCCGGCGGACGGGTCGAGCTCCTTGTGGAACACCGGGACCTCGATCCCGTCACCCCGCACCTTGGCGTACAGGTGTTCCCGGTAGGCGGTGGAGGCGGCGCCGCTGACGTCGGTGAACTGGTACAGCAGGACGGTGCCGCGGCCCTCGGTGTACTGGTGGCGGCGGGCGATCCGGTCCACCGCGGTCAGCCAGGCGTCGACGTGTTCCAGGTAGGCGGGGTCGTCGGCGCCGGGTCCGCCGCCGGTCCCGGCCAGCCAGCCCGGCAGCCCGCCCGCGTCCAGGTCGGCGCCGAGGAACGGACCGGGGCGCAGCACCACGTACAGCTGCTCCTCGGCGGCCGTGCGCAGCAGCAGGCCGAGGTCGCGCACCCCGGTGAAGTCGTACCGCCCGGGAGCGGGGGAGTGGTGGTTCCAGGCCACCGGCACCGTCACCGCGTTGTGGCCCGAGGCGCGGATCTTCTGCAGCGCGTCCCGCCACAGGGAGGGGCTGGGCAGCCGGAACGGGTGGAACTCGCCGGACCACAGCACCAGGCGCTGCCCGTCGACGATCAGCGAGTAGCCGTCGTGGCGCACCGAGTGCGGCCGCCGGTCCGCGCGCGGCGGGGCGGGCGGACGGCCGGTCGGCACGTTCCGCGAGGCGGACGCGGTCGGCGGCGCGGCCGTGCTGTCGGCCGCCAGCGCGACCCCCAGCACGGCCGTGCCGGCCAGAGCACCGAACGTACGCCTGGTGAACACCAACAGAACCTCCGCCGACTCCCGCGCCACATCGACGCGCGCGCCCCATTCTCCACAGGGGCCGCACCCGGCGAGGTCCGGCGGGCACCGGCGGCGTCCGGTTGCGGCGCTTATGACGCTTTCGCGCGGGCGCCGGGGCGCACCGATCGGACGCGACCGGGGAAAAGCCGCCCGGCGCCGTGCGCGGCAGCGGTAACTTCGGGCACCGCCCGGCAGTGCCCCGACCCCGGCGCCGGCCGGAGCTGTGCCGACCGAAGAGGCGCCGACCGCAGCCGTGCCGACCGGGGGCTGCGGCGGCCGAAGAAGGAGTGGGTGGGTTCGCGGTGCTGATGACCGGCAGGGTGCTGCGGTTCGACGAGGTGCGCGGGTACGGCTTCATCGCGCCCGACGAGGGCGGGGAGGACGTGTTCATGCACGCCAACGACCTGCTCGACGACAAGTACCTGTACGGGGAGGGCTGTCAGGTCGAGTTCCTCCTGGAGATGGGCGAGAAGGGGCCCAAGGGCTCGGAGATCCGGCTGCTCGCTCCGGCGCCGCGGGGCTCGACGGCGGGGGCGCAGGCGTCCTCGCGGATCGCAGCCGGGGAGTTCCGGACCGAGCTCACCGAGGCGCTGATCGAGGCGGTGCCCACGCTGACCGCCGCACAGCTGCGCCAGGTTCGCGGCTGCGTCGTGGAGCTCACCCGTGCCCGGGGTTGGCTGACCTGAGCCGCACTCGCCCCAACTGCGCGGACACACGCCGCTGTTGTGCGATCACGTGTTGTCGGGTTCCGGCGTGGGACGTGCCGGAGCCCGCCGACACCGCACACGATCTTCACCAAGGCCCCCCGGAAAGTCACCGGTCGGGCACCTACTCTTCCAGCCTCATGGACTATTGCTCGCGGTGCAGGCGGCATCTCAACCTGCAGTTCAACTGCCCGGGTTGTGGAACGCCGGCGTGGGAACTCCACAAGTACGCCGAGGCTGTCGACGAGACCGCCGAACCTCCCGAGCCGGTCGGCCACGACGCCGGCGGGGCGGCCGGTGAGGCGGACGTCGCGGCAGCGGTGGAGGAGTCCGGCGTGGAGGCGACCGGCGCCGGGGACACCAGGCGCGGAGGGGATGTCAGGAGCCCCGGAGGCCGCCGCGCCGGACTCCGCACACCGCGGACGGAACCGGCCGCGCCCGGGGCCGCCGCACGGCGGCGCGGCGGGCGTGGGCCGGGGCGCGTGCTGCTGATCGCCGTCTGTCTGCTCGGAGCCCTCGGACTGGGCGTGGTGGCCGTGACGGCCGTCGGCGGCGAGGAGCCCGTGACGTCCGCCGCCGCGGCGGATCCCACCCCCTCCGAGGACGTCCGGTCGGCCCCCTCGCCGCAGCGGGAGGCCGCGAGCGCCACGCCCGCCGGGGACGCGGTGTCCGCCTCGGCCTCCGTGTCCGCCTCGGCGTCGGCGTCCTCGAGCCCCTCTCCGTCGCTCCCGGCGGCGGACCCGGCCGGCCAGGCGTCCGCCGAGGCCGGCCAGGGCGAGCGGCCGCCGGGGGAGACGGACCCCGGGCCGGCCCCTTCACGGCCGGCCCCGAGCACCACCTCGGCCCCGCCCCGCCCGACGCCCACCCCCTCGCCCACCTGCGAGCGCGTGCTGTGGTGGTGTTCCTAGGGCTCCTACGGCT
>NZ_BEVZ01000006.1 GCF_003112515.1 Streptomyces fragilis
AAAAGACATCGCTTCTTATGTCGTGATCGCTCGTTGATCCGTGCATGACGAAGCTCGTTGAGCGGCTGGCGCCGGAAAGACTGTGGGTGCTCTTCAGGCGGGTGGTGCCGCCGACAGTCATGCGTCCACAGGGCGGCGGCCGACGCCGGGCGGTGGACCGTGACGCCCTGGCCGCGATCATCTTCGTGGCGACCTCGGGCTGTACCTGGAGACAGCTCCCGCCGGTGTTCGGCTCCGCCTGGCCCACGGTCTACCGCCGGTTCGCGCAGTGGAGCTGAGATCGGGTCTGCACAAGGCTCCACCGGGTGATCCTGGACGAACTCGGGAGCGCGGGGCGAGCTGGACTGGTCGCGGTGCGCGATCGACTCGGTTAGCCTGCGGGCCGCAAAAGGGGGCCACTAACCGGACCGCATCCGACCGCCCGCGGCCAGCTGGGATCGAAGATCCACCTGGTCACCGACAAGAATGGGCTGCCTCTGTCCCTGGGCATCTCCGGTGCGAACATGCACGACAGTCAGGGCCTGGTTCCACTTGTGCAGGGCATCGAGTCCTCACAGCGGTTGGGCCGACATCGCTGGGTGGTCGAGAGAACCGTGTCCTGGCTGGACGACTGCCGACGGCTCCACCGTCAATACGAACGCAAGGCCGAACACGTCCTGGCCTTCGTTGGTATCGCCGCCGCCCTCATCGGCTACCGCCGGTTGGCCAGGCGAAGCAGTCCATGCAGAGTCCGAAGCCGGGTCAGGCCAGCATGAGGGCAACGGCGTCGCCTGCTGTGGCGGCACCTACGAAGAACCGGGTCAGCTCCTCGTAGTCGTGCCGCAGGGTGTCCAGGTCCGTGGGGACCTCGGCGTCGGATTCCGGCAGGAGGTAGATCTCGGCACGGTACATGGAGGCCAGGTCGTAGTGCCAGGCGAGTACATCGAACGTCATGGCGGCGAGGAAGCCGCCCGCCCGGGTGACGTCCTCGGGACTCAGGTAACGGGCGGATCCGTAGTCCAGCTGCCTTTGGCGGTGTCGATCAGACAGGTGACCAGGTCATCGTTGATGTAGGTCTCCTTCCACGAGGGGATGGAACCTGTCGACGAACCGCTCCCGGTAGTCCTGCGAGGCCCTTGGGCTCGGTGGCGGTGGCCCGCAGCACGGTCATGCGGTCGCCGCGCTTGATGTCCATCGCGGCGGCGACCGGCGCCAGGCCGTGCATGACGTAGAAGGACGCGGTGCTGCGGGTGTGCCACAGGCGGCGCCAGGAATCGGTGTAGTACGTGTCGGAGAACAGCAGGCTCCGAAGATCGTGCAGATAACCGCCGTGGCCGTTGGTGACGTCGCCGAACAGTCCTTCGTGTGCCATCTTCAGCATGGCCAGCCCGTTGCGGCCGTAGGAGCAATTTTCCGCGTCCGCAAGGCTCGGACGCGGCGCGGAGCGAGCGGATGCGCGTACTAGGGGATGGTCAAGGAGCAGACGCGGCTGCCGGGGTCGAAGATGCGCAGGTCTTTGATCATCTTGTGGGCCAGGAGCAGGTGCCCGCGCTGGTCGGGGTGCAGCCCGTCCCCCAGGAGATCGGTGGGCACGCTGCCCCCGTGGGCCGCCGTCCAGTGGGCGTGGTGGTCGACGAGGACGACACCTTGTTCCTGTGCGACCGACCGCATGGTCTCGGCGTAGTCGCCGAGTGCCGTGCGGTTGCTCCATCGGGTGAGGTCCACGGGGTTGGGGGTCTGCAGGACCGGGACGACCGCGCCGGGCAGGGCGCGGACGGCGGCGACGAGTCTGAGGAGGTTCGCCCGGTAGACCGCCGGGCCGATGCCCGGGGTTGCGACATCGTTGGTGCCCAGCATGATCGACACGACACGCGGTGCGAACGACGTCACCCGCTGGGGGAACGCCGCCACCAGGTCGTTGGTGGTGCTGCCGCTGACACCGGTGTCGACCACGAAGTCGGTGTTCTTGGCCTTGCCCAGCTCCCAGCGCACGCGCTCCTGGAAGTGCTCGGCGTAGCTACGCCAGCCGTTGGTCCACAGGGCGCCGTGCGTGATGCTGTCACCCGTCATCACCCAGTTGGCGGGGGTGTCGGAGTTGAGGATCCCGGAGATGGCGCCGAAGTCCGCGAGGTCCACGCGAACGCTCTCCGCCTGAAGTTCCGCCTGGCTCAGTACCCGGTCGTAGACGGCGACCCGGCGGATGCCGCCGGTGTAGAACCATTCGCCGCCGGGATGGGTGCTGTCGACGTTGCGTCCCACGTTGACCGAGGCCAGGTCGGCGACGGCGGAGAAGAACTGGGTGTTCGCCAGGGGCAGTACGGGGCGTCCGTCGGCGTGGATGGTGGTGCCGTTGCCGGAGACCGTCACTGCGAAGGTGTGCCAGGCGCCGTCGTCGTACATCGTGCGGGTGAGACGGTTCACCTTGACGGAGCCCTTGTCCCGGACGACGAACTGCAGGGCGCCGCCGGCCAGTCCCAGGAAGACCTCGCTGGACGGCTCCGCCGGATTCGACACGCTGAGGAGGGTCATCGCCTGATTGCGGCTGGTGGTCCTGCAGGTGGCGAGGACGGTCCCGGTGCTCAGTCCCTTGACGGCGGCCACCTGTTCGGAGAGGTCGGTGTACGACGTGCCGTCGTAGGTCTTCTCGATCCGGTGATCCAGTACCGGTCCCACGGTCTGTGCGGCGAACGCACGGCCCGCGGGGACGGTGATCGCGGCGGCCAGGGAGCCGGCGGCGGCCAGTACGGTTCGTCTCCGCATGGTCTTTCCCTTGTGCGATGGGGCGGCCCACGCGGGCCGCTTCGGTCGGACGGCAGGACGGGTGTCGTACGTGCGGACGGAGATCCGGCGGGTGGTCTCCCACTCGCCATCGGCGTGCTCCGGGGCCCGGCCTGCAGCGGCCGGACCCCGTTGCTTCAGGGTTGCGGGACCAAGTTCCAGGTCTGGATCGCGGTGGAGTCGGCCGGCTGCTGGGAGATCAGCCCTCCGTCGGTACCGGATGCCAAGGTCAGCAGCAGTCCACTGGACTTGGCGGTCAGGGTGTAGCCGCCGTCCTTCCACGTGGCGGTCCAGCGCTGGTTCGCCGCTCCGCTGCACGGCCACTGAATGACGGCCGCACCCGCGTGCGCGGAGTTGTCGCGGACGTCCGCGCACAGGCCCGAGTGCACGTTCCGCAGGGTGTGGGTGCCGTCCGCGTTGCGAGTGACCGTCCACTTCTGGTTGTCGCCGCCGTGCCACTTCCAGCCGTGCAGCTGGGTGCCCTGCACGGTGGAGTTGGCGGGCACGTCGACGGCCTGGCCGCCCACGGAGATTTGGTACACCCCGTTTGCCGGCCCCGGCGCAGCGGTGCAGGCCGTCGTCGCCTGGTGGGCGCCGCGATCGGGGACGCAACCGGCCGTGACCGGGTTGCCGAAGTAGTCGCGGCCGCCGGGCGAGGCCATAGGCCGGCCGTTGGCGAGCGCGGACGAGCCGGCCTGGAGCCGGTAACCGTCCGCGTCGGCGTGCGAGGTCGCGGTGCCCGGTGCGGCGAGCTTGGGGTCGGCGGTCACCTTGTTCGCGTCGGTCGGCTCACCGGCCGGGTGGCTGCCGTGGAAGACGTTCGAGTCGAAGCCCAGGCTGCCGGCGTTGACGTAGGAGGCCTCGGAGGTGGCCACGTGGAAGATGTTGTTGCTGAAGATCGCGTTCGCGGCGCCCGAGCCGTTGGCGTTGCTGATGATGTCGACCGGACGGGAGAGGTAGAAGGTGTTGTTGTAGATCTGCGTGTTGGTGGTCTTCGCGCAGACGATGTCGAAGAGTTGTCCGCCGTCGTTCTGGCTGATGTTGTAGCGCACGATGTTGTCGGAGGTGGTCGAGCCGGAGCCGTTGCACAGGAGGATGAAGCCGCCCTCGTTGTCGTGGCTGTAGTTGTACTGGTAGACGGTGCCGATGTTGGCCTCGTCGATGTCCAGGCCCTGGCCGTCGCACTCGCTCCTGCCGCCGCTGACCTCGTTGTACTGGTACAGGGCGCGGTCGGTGTTCCAGCCCCAAATGCCGGCCGCGCAGTGGGCCGGTTCCCGCTCGCGGAAGCCGTCGACCCTGTTGTGCTCGACGAGCGCGCCCTCGGTGTGGTGCGGCACGATCGCGTCGCCGCCGATGTCGGTCACGGTGTTGGCGCGGACAACGACCCGGGTCTGCGGTGTCCAGGGCCCGCAGGCCGTACCGCAGTTGGCGTTGTTGAGCTCCGGTCGCAGCATCCATCGCGTCCAGAAGTGGATGCCGTAGCGGTCGACGGTGCGTACCGTGTTGTTCTCGACCAGCACGTCGTCGAACCGGGTCGGTGTCGTGTGGCCAAGGACCTCGAAGAAGATGCCCGCGCTGGCGTCGTCGTCCTTCTTGGTCTGGTTGCCGTTGACGTCGTGCACGTACAGGCCACGGACCCGGTAGTACGTTCCCGTTCCGGAATCGGTGCGGGTGATATGAACGCCGCGCCTGGTCGCCGCGGTGTCCCCCTTGTTGGAGATGTCGAGGTTGGCGATCTCCCAGTGCTCCTGATCCGCGAGCCGGACCACGTCCGTCACCTGGCCGGCGCCGGCCAGCTTCGGTCTGGCGCCGCTGCCGTAGGCGTCGATCCGGATCGGACTCCCCGGAGATCCCGAGCCCTTGGGGAAGAGCTGCTGCCCGGTGCAGGTGGAGCCGCGCTTGAGGAGGATTGCCTCACCCGGCTGGAACGCACGGGCGTTGACCGTCGCCAGAGTGTTCCACGGCTTGGCCTGGCTGCCGTCGCCGCCGGCGGCGGCACCGCAGTCCACGTGGAAGGACTGGGCCTGCGCCGACGCATGGCTGGCGGGCGCGAACCCCACCGAGGTGAGGGGGAGGGACAGGACGGACAGGAGCAGGGTCAGTCTTCGTAAGCGCACGGTGTCTCCCTGCGGGGTCGTGGGACGGAACCGGGAGGTGCGATGTGCTCGTTCGGGCTGGTCGGACGCGTCGGAAGACGTCTGATGTCTTGACCACCAGGACGGTAGGAGAGGTGTAAGGACCTCGTCAAGAGTGCACGCGCCGCACCTTCGGCTCCGTGCCGCTGTCCGATGACGCACAGTCCGGCCGTTCCTCCGGATCAGGGCCGCCGACCGGGTCAAGTCCGTCCGCCGCTCCGGGGTCGGACCGGCGCGGTGCCGGCTCACGCCATTAGCGAGGGCTCGACGGACACGGGGCCGGTCACCGACTCCGGCTCCGTGACCATCCGCACCAGGTCAGGGGTGAGCTCTTCGATTCTCGCGTCGACGCGGATCAGCGATACGCACAGGACGATCCCCTGAACGACCGGGGCTGCGAGGCGGGACAGGGCCTCCTCGATCGCACTGGTGTCCGGTGAGGAGGCGGTCGTCGTGCTCACCGCGTACCCGCGCTCTCACCGACAGTCTCGATGCCGGCCACAAGGCTTGAGCGCGAGGAGTTTCCGCGCTCCGCAGGGTCGGGACGCCGATCGTCCTGCTGCGCCCTGAGGACGGCATCCGCGCCGCGTTGTCCCGGCCCTCCCTTGCCGTGCCGCAGGCTACGCCTGTCGGCACCGTTGGCATCGATAACACCATCTGCCATAGTTCCGGGTCATGCCTCGCGGGAGGGCCCTGTCGTGCCCCGCCGCAACAGGCTTGCTCCTTCCCGCCCGGTCGCGGCACGCGCGACTGAGGGGCGCGGCGGGACAGGTCCGACGGAGGGTTGGTCATGGTACCGATGACATCCGGGAAGTCCCGGAATGCGGAGGACGGGAGCGGGACGCCGGGGGCCGGGACCGCCGACGGCCGGAAGGCCGGCGGGGTTCTTCCGTCCGGCGGGCAGGTCCCGCTCCCGGGGGCCGCGCCGGGGCCGCTCCTGTCCCATCCGCACGGCCGGCTGCTGCGCGCCGGGCGGCCGCACCGGATCCTGTCGGGGTCGCTGCACTACTTCCGCGTCCATCCCGACCAGTGGGCAGACAGGCTGGAGCGGGTTGCGGCCATGGGCCTGAACACCGTGGACACGTACGTCCCGTGGAACTTCCACGAACCACGCCCGGGCCACCACCGGTTCACCGGGGAACACGACGTCGAGCGCTTCCTGCGCATGGCCCAGGAGACCGGTCTGGACGTCATCGTGCGGCCCGGTCCGTACATCTGCGCCGAGTGGGACAACGGCGGGCTACCGGTCTGGCTGACGGGCCGCCCGGGCATGCGCCCGCGCTCCTCCCACCCGCCGTACCTGGCGGAGGTCGATCGCTGGTTCGACGAGCTGATCCCGCGGATCGCGGCCCTCCAGGCGGGCCGGGGCGGACCGGTGGTCGCCGTGCAGATCGAGAACGAGTACGGCAGCTACGGCGACGACCACTCCTACGTCCGGTGGGTGCGCGACGCCCTCGTCGCACGCGGCATCACCGAACTGCTCTACACGGCCGACGGCCCCACCGAGCTGATGCAGGACGGCGGCGGCCTGCCCGGCCACCTCGCCGCCGCGACGTTCGGCTCCCACGCCGGTGAGGCGGCCGCACTGCTGCGGTCGCGCCGCACCGACGAGCCTTTCCTGTGCGCCGAGTTCTGGAACGGCTGGTTCGACCACTGGGGCGAGAAGCACCACGTCCGGTCGGTTGAGAGCGCCGTCAGCACCCTCTCCGACATCCTCGGCGCCGGCGGTTCGGTCAGCCTCTACATGGCGCACGGCGGCACGAACTTCGGGTTGTGGTCCGGCGCCAACCACGACGGCACGACCTTCCAGCCGACCGTGACCAGCTACGACTCCGACGCGCCGATCGCCGAACACGGGGCGCTCACCGAGAAGTTCCACGCCTTCCGGGCCCTGCTGCACACGGCCGCCGGAGTTCCGCGACGCCCACTGCCCGCCGATCCGCCCCTACTGACCCCCCGCACGCTCCCCGTCACCCGCGAGGCCGGCCTCCTGGGGGCGCTGCGCGCGGTCTCCGCCCCGGTGACGTCCCTCCACCCGCCGAGCTTCGAGGAACTGGACCAGGCCTCGGGGCTGCTCCTCCACCGTGCCACGCCGCACCTGCCGACGGGCAATCACCGGCTCACCGTCCACGGACTGCGCGACCGTGCCCAGGTCTTCCTCGACGGCGCCCCGCTCGGCGTCCTGGACCGGGAGAACGCCTCCCTCGACCTGACAGGCCGCGGTGAACGCGGCGCTCTGGAACTGCTGGTGGAGAACCAGGGGCGGGTGAACTACGGACCCCGGCTCGGCGAGCACAAGGGCATCCTCGGCGGAGTCTCGGTCGGCCCCCGGCTGGTGCACGGCTGGACGACGCACCGGCTGCCACTCGACACCTGGACCGGGGAGGACCTGGCGCGGGCGGTGTCGGCCGCGCCGCCGGAGGGGACCGCCGGATTCGCGACAGCACGATTCACGGTCACCGAACCCGCCGACGGCTTCCTCACCCTCCCCGGCTTCGCCAAGGGCTTCGTGTGGCTCAACGGCACCCTGCTCGGCCGTTATTGGGAGATCGGCCCCCAGCGCACGCTCTACCTGCCCGCACCGCTGCTGGTACCGGGCGGGAACAGCCTCATTCTGCTGGAACTCGAACGGCTGGACGACCGGGTGGAGATCCTCGACCGGCCCGGCCTCGGGCCGGTCGAGGAGTACGTAGAAACCTTCTGACGAGCCCGCCCGCCCCGACGCGGACGTGTTCTGCGCCCTGCGCGGCCGCCGCGGCACTGGGCCTCAGCTTGGCCTCAACTTGCGGGTGCTGGCGGGCACCGTCGTGCCCGCCAGCGCCGCGCCCCTCGCGGCCGACGCGGTGACCGGCTCCGCGGCGACACCGGTGCGGCTGAGCCGGGGCAGCCTGACCGCCACCGTCGCCGAGGGCTTCCTTCAGGTCATCTCCTACCAGCTGGGCACGCGCACCCTCGACGGCCGGGCGACCGCCCTGGACAGCTTCACCCGTCAACGGCACCGCGTGCGCACCGCGCGGCCACCACCATGCAGGCGGCTGGGAGCAGAGCCACCCACAGCTGTCCGCGGGCATCGTCACGAACGCGACCGAGGACTCGCCGCAGAACGACATCACCCGCTGGAACACCCGCCTGAACTCGTCGTCGACGCCGGGAGCGGACGCCGCCGTGCCGAACTCTCCGTCGGCGCCTACACCCACGCACCCCGGGGAGCCACCGAGCCCCGCGTCGCCACCTACGAACTGCCCTGGGCGACCGTGGTCCTCGCCGCCGATGCCAACGACGACGGCACGGTGGACTGGCAGGACGGGGCGATCACCCACCGCGCGAACATGCTGGGTCAGGGACGGCCCGGCCAGCACATCCGTACGCATCGTCTCCCAGTGAGGGCCTGTCCAGCAGCCGGGCACGCGGGTCGGCCCGCCGGTGCGAGGGCGCGGGAAGACGGCGCACCTCCCTCAGCGCCCGCCGCTGGCCCGCCCAGCAGCGACAGGAACTGGCGGCGCGTGGTGCGCGGCCGGGTCGGCATCCTGATGGTCCGTACTCCCGGCGTTGTCTGGGGAGCGATCAGATCGTTCTTTAGGGTGAGGCGCCGGGTCCGGGGCCAGCAGTTTCTTGCGGGACCGCGGAAAGCACAGGCAAGGGTGGTCCCTCGGAGTCACTGCCCGTAACTCCGAGGGACCACCCTTGCTCGACTCGGCGGTCACCGCTGCCGCAGTGCGGTCAGGAGGCGCCGTCTGCGTCATCCCACGCGGCTCGGCCGCGCGAGTTGTTCCGGCATCCGCGGGGCCAGAAACGTCAGACCTGCATGACCACGTCGAAGACCGTGACGCGGTTGTCGTCGGAGAGCGAGTGGGTGGGGTCGGCGTGCGCGGCGCGGAATGCCTCCGACGAGGTGTAGGCGGTGAACGCGGCGTCGTCCTCGAAGTCGAGGACGGCCAGGTAGGCGATCGGCCGGTCCCGCGGCGGGCTGACCACGAAGATCCACATGGCCTGCGACGGGCAGGGCCGGCCGCTCGCCTTCACCCTGACCGGCGGGAACGTCAACGACTGCACCCAGTTCGAGCAGGTCATGGCCCGCATCAACGTCCGCTGGTGCGGGCCCGGCCGGCCCCGAACGCGACCCGATCGCGTCGTCGCGGACAAGGGCTACTCCTCCACCAAGATCCGCTTCTACCTGCGCCGCCGGGGCTTCAAAGCGGCGATCCCGGAGCGGATCGACCAGATCAACGGCCGCATCCGCCGAGGCGAGAGCCGCTGCCGGCTCGACCGGGCCGCCTACCGGCGACGCAACGTCGTCGAGCGCTGCTTCAACAAGCTCAAGCACAACAAGGCCGTGGCCACCCGCTACGACAAACGCGCCCGCCACTACGAAGCCATGGTCACCCTCGCCTGCCTACGACTCTGGCTCCCCTGACTTTGCGGACACGACCTCGGGGCAGAACCTCTCCGTCGCCAGCTCTACCGGGCGCTCGCCGAGCACGCCAAACGCGAGACGTACCCCGAAGCCGTCGAACAGGCCCGCGCCGACTTCGCCACCCTCACTGGCAGCGAGGTTCGTGAACCTCGCACAGAGACCGAGGCCCTAACGACACGTTGAGTTACTTGTCACTTCGCGGCAGCTTCGGGAGAGGAGGGCCAAGTCCGCGGTCCACGCGTCCGGGGCCGACAACTGCCGCTGTCCGTCAGTCGTCTCCAGCGTCCCATCACCGAACGGGCCGAACGGCGACCACGGTCGCCGCCGCAAGACCACCCCATCCCGGATGAGGCCCCGGCAGCGGCGATCCGACCCGGAACCGCAAGGCGTTCCTCACCGCACGCGCACCTTGCCCACGGAGCCTGTGCCGTCGGCTGGCCCGCGAGGAGTTTCGCTGAAGCTCTGGAAAAAAGCCGGTTGGTGGTTGAAGGTTCATCTAAAGCTCTGTCGCACCGGACCTCTGACTACTGGAAGGAACCACGACACGATGAAGAGCCGATCGAAGAAGCTGGCGTTGGGCGCCGTGGCGGCCGTCGCGGTGAGCCTCGCGCTGCCGGCAGCCCCTGCTTTCGCCATCGAGGAGATCGACTGCGGCGCCGGCACAGATTCCGTGAGGGTGACGTACCTGGAGAACGGCACGGAACACGCCCGGTGCTGGACCGGCCCCGGCGACGTCCCGCTCGGACAGAGCGGTGTCACTTCTTTCTCCTCTGGCGCCCATGAAGTGGTCGTCTTCTGGACGGCGAATTCGGGATGGGACGTGGACGTGCTCCCGCCCCACACGTCGGTTCCCTTCACCGGCGCCAACACCTACCACGTCTACGGTTTCCACGTCAGGTAACCGCTGACGGCGGCTGGCCCGGTCCGTCCGGGCCGGCCGTCCGCGGCGCACACGGTGATGAGGGGTGCCCGCCGCCCTGCAGCCGGCGGAACCTCTCGTCCGGAACAGTCCGGGATCGTCCGGCACGGGGGCGGCGCCCGCCGGGGACGGCCACCGGGGACCAACAAATGACCGTGGTCCTCCATCGCCATCGGCGGTCTCGCGCTTCCTCCGGAGCAAGCAGATCCAGTACCAGCCTGCCCACATTCAGGGGGAGCTCCGCCGAGCGTGGCTCGATACGGGACCAAGAGAGGCTCCTCGGACGGAGCGTGGTGCGTAAAAAACCCGCAACGGCCACGAGCCTCGTCTCGATACACCACCCCGCTGTCGTGTCCCCCCGCAGCGGGGACACGACAGCGGTGACTGCCCCTGACTCAGACGCCGGCGGCACGGCGGTTCATAGATCTCGAGGACATGGCACCTGCGGAAGAAGGGAGGGCTACTGGACCGGGCCGCCGTCCCTCATCTCGCGGGACCCAAGCGCAGCGGTTACGGCCAGGTGCTGCGTGATGCGCGCAGATGACCAGTCGCGAGAGCTCTGCGAACGCCCCGGAGCCGCGCACCAATCCGCAGGTCGCCGTTCGCGGAACCTCTGTCAGAACCAGCATGCTGTGCGAGACGGTTCTGACAGGCTGCGCGGGTGGACCTGATCGAAGGACCTGACTGGTGCGGAGGTCGTTCCTGGGCCTTGACGGCCCGGGAACCGGCGGCACCTACCCCGCCGGGCCCGGCCCCGAGGTGCGGAGCTGCACGCGGCTTCCGCAACGCGTCCGGCCCGGCCGGACCTTGATGGTGGCGCCCGACTCCTGCCGCTCCCGACTTCGTGACAATGTGGTCGTCGTACCAGCCGTGGACCGCAGGTGACCACCGTCATCGTCCGGCCTGTGCGCATTAGCTCACGACTGTCGCCGGTTCTGTGCGAACGGCGCTCTGCCTTCGACCGTCCGGTCCGGCTATCGTCTCGGCCCCGCGAAGGCGTAGGCCGTGGTGCCGGCGACCGTGAGGACGAGGGCCGTCCAGGTGCCCGCCGCCGTGCCAGGCGGCAGTAGCATCCAGGTCGCCACCTGCATCGGCACACCCGTGGCGGGTGGGGCGAAGAACGAGAACGCGAGCCAGGCAAACGGCAGCGTCCACCCGAACTGCCCGCCCGAGAGTGCCGCGCCCAGGGCGACCAGCCCCATCAGGCCCGCGCTGTCCCGAACGACGAACGCGATCGTGGCCATGTCCTCGCCCACCGCTTGCACGGCCAGCACCGCCGTGGCGACGATCCCGCTGCTGAGCAGCACGTGCGCCGCTCTGCGGGGTGCCCAGCGGAGGGCGGCCGTCCGGTCCAGCGCGAGATCCTGCCCGCTGAGCCCGATCGAGACCGCCATCGCCGCCGCGGCGAGGACGAGCACGGGCGGCCGTGGGTCCCACGGCTCTCTGCCGCCGTCCCTGGCGAGCGCCCACACCGCCATCGCGCTGAGCATCACTGCGGCGAGTGACGCGGGCACCTGCCGGGAGCGTGCATACAGCATCAGCCACCTCACTGGGACGCACCGCCCTTCAGCGCGTCGAACGCGTCGCCCTCGCAGGAGAACGCGTCGGCGCGCATCGCGTTGATCCGTGCGCGCTGCGCGTCCCGCGAAAGCGCCTCGAGCTCCCTCCACACGGGGCGGGCCTCGGCGTCGGCCTCGCGGCGCAGGCTTGCCGGCCCTGCGCCGGGAAGCGACTTGAGGTCCCCGAGGACCCAGCCCACCGCGACGGTCCGCGCGAACTCGTCCTCTCCGAAGCCGCTCCAGCCGACGGGCTCACACCCCGGCACCATGCCCTTGCCGATCAGCGCCCAGGTCAGCTCCTCGCCCTCCGCGGCGGCGATGATCTCCTCGTCGAAGTCGAAGAGCACGGTCTCCTGGGACCACCGCGGCGTGGAGCCCTCCGGCAGTACGGCGGTGTTCTCCCGGATGGAGACCGGCGCATGGTCTCCCAGAGCGTCGTGCAGCAGGCGCAGCGCCTCCTTGCCAGGCCCCTCCAATCCGGAGAGCCGTCCCTGGTGCGTCTTCGTCACGCACACCGGGCCGTCGCACACCAGCTCCGCGGCGGCCTCGTCCACGACGTACATCCGGCGCGGGTCGGAGGGGAGGACGAGCAGGGCGATCACCGCGCCCGCCAACAGCGGTGTCAGGGCGATCAGCCGAGTGCGCGAGGTGGTGGCGGCCAGCAGGCCGAAACCGGTCGCGGCCAGGCCCAGCAGCCAGATCGTCTGCCCGACGTGCACGGACGCGGAGAGCGTAACCAATACGTCCCGCACCTCCTGCACCGCCGGGGACAGCAACGAGACCCGGTTGGGTTCCGTGACCGGGACGCCCGACGCCGTGTACGTCTGCGTCCGGCCCAACGACATGTGCATCAGGGCCGAGAAGACGAAGGCGCCCATGGCCAGCGCTGGAGGGGTGAGCGCGGACGGCAGGGCGCGACCGGCCCCCATGCCCAGCGTCGCCCCCGCGGCGAGAGAGAGGGCTCCCACCAGCGCGATCGGCAGCCACCCGAGGTGTGTGTACTCGGTATGGGCGAGCACCTGGACCGCGCCGACGAGGACGAGGATCGCGAAGGCCGACGCCAGTGCGATCGCCGTCGTGCCCGCCACCGTGGCCGCGCGGTGCCAGGCGGGCCGCGGCGTGCTCGTCAGCAGCTCGGACATCTTCGAGCGGTGGTCGCGCAAACCCTGCAGCGCGCCGAGCCCCACGGCGAGCGGCCACAGGTAGAACAGCAGGCCGCGGGTGGTCAGGGCCAGGGACGTCCACTGGGCCGTCCACGCCGTGCTGCCCTTCCACCACGCGCCGTCCACCAGGTACAGGAACGCCA
Organism: Streptomyces fragilis; assembly: GCF_003112515.1. GTDB lineage: Bacteria > Actinomycetota > Actinomycetes > Streptomycetales > Streptomycetaceae > Streptomyces > Streptomyces fragilis. The sequence goes on from NZ_BEVZ01000006.1 coordinate 13,091, forward strand.
GTGCGCTCGTCAGGACCAGGGCGCCGGCCCAGGGGGCGACGGAGCGCTTCAGCTCGGTGCGCAGGACGCGTGTGCTCACCAGGCGCCCCTTCCCCGCTCGGGGCCCTGGAGCAGGGCCGAGTAGCCGCGCTCCAGCGGGCTGTCGCCCACGTGCTCGGGACCACCCGCGGCGGCCAGCTCGTCCGGGGTGCCCTGGAAGACCAGCCGGCCCTCGGCGAGGAGCACCACGTCGGTGCAGGCGGCGGCCACGTCCTCCACCAGGTGGGTGGAGACGAGCACGCAGGTGTCCGTGCCCAGCTCCTGCAACAGCTCGCGGAAACGCAGCCGCTGTGCCGGGTCCAGACCGACCGTCGGCTCGTCCAGCAGCAGGATCGACGGGTCGTTCACTATGGCCTGGGCGATGCCGACGCGCCGCACCATGCCGCCCGACAGGGCCTTCATCCGCTCGTCGGCACGGTCCGCCAGACCCACCCGCTCCACGGCGCGTTGCACCGCTGCGGGGATCTCCGCCTTCGGTACCTCCTTCAGCCACGCCATGTATTCGACGAACTCGCGCACGGTGAACCGCTTGTAGTAGCCGAACTCCTGCGGCAGGTAGCCGATCCGGCGGCGCAGCGCACGGTGCTCACCCATGCCGCCCACGGACTCGCCGAGCAGCTCCAGAGTGCCCTGGGCGGGGTGCAGTACGGTGGCCAGCGCCCGGATGAGGGTGGTCTTGCCCGCCCCGTTGGGGCCGAGCAGGCCGTGTACGCCGGTGCCCAGTGACAGGTCGAGGCCGTCGACGGCCATCCGTTTTCTGCCGGCCCTCACCTTCAGCCCTGTGGCCTGGATCTGCCAGGCGTAGGCCGTCGGCGCGAGGTCGGCCGCGTTCACTGCGGCAATCATGTGGAATCCTCTCCGATGTCGTTTCCGGTGGTTGACGAGGTGTCCGTCCCGGCGGACTCTCCGGTCGTCAACGGTGGGCTCCCAGTGCGGAGTACGCGCCCTTACGGGCGAGCACAACACCGGTGCCGAGCGCGAGGATCAGCGCCCACACGGGCAGACCGCCCGTCTGCAGGGCAAAGGTCGAACGGCTGGCGGCCAGCGTCGGCGCCACGACGACGGCCACCCACACGGCGACCAGCGCGACGGCGGCGCGCGTCACGCCGATGACACCGCCCAACGCCAAGGTCGTCGAGGTGAAGGCCAGACAAGGCAGCAGCCACTGCACGGCCGTCATCCCGGAAACCCCCGCCACGTATCCGCCCAGGAACAGCGCGGGAACGACGACGGCGAGCACGGACACGGTGCGCCGCAGCACCAGGTACAGCCCCGCCCTCGGCGCGGAGACCGTCAGCTCGTACGCCGGATCCAGGCCGCGCGACCAGGATGCCGCGACGCCGAGCACGGGCAGGACCGGGGCGAGCAGCAGCATCAAGGACACCTCACCGGAGCCGAACCTGGCACCGGCGCCGGCCAGATCGAGCAGCAGCGCAAGCAGTGTCACGCTCACCACCATGGCCAGCCACGGCACCGTCGCGGGTGTCAGCAACCTCGCCGGTCGCGGCAACCAGCACCGCCGCCGCATCGCTGTCGCGGCGGCCAACTGGGGCCCGAGGTCGGACCAGACAGTGTCGATCAGCGCCACCACGGCCGGCGCCCGCGTCGCGACGGCGGCCGACAACCGGTCCCGGCACACCCGGCACATCTCCAGATGGGCCTCCAGGGCCCACACCTCGTCGACGGCGATGTCCGTGTCACCGCGCGCATATCCGCTGATGATCCGCATCGACGCGTGTTCCACGCTCATGCCAGCGCCTTCCGCATCGCAATCCGGGCCCGACGAGCCCGGGTCTTGACCGTGCCCTCGGGCACCCCGAGCAGGACCGCGGTCTCCCGGACGGTCAGCCCGTCGAGCACCATGGCCTGCAGTACCTGTCTGAGCTCCGGCGCGAGGCGCCGCAGCGCGTCCCCGACGTCACCACCGACACTCGCCGCAAGCACCTCCTCCTCGGCAGCGGGCGCCAAGGACCGCGAGGCCGCCGCAGGTGGCGGCTCAGCGTGGTGGGCCCTGCGCCGGAACGCATCGACGAGCCGACGCGCCGCGATCGTCCACAGCCAGCCCACGGCCGTCCCCCCGACCGCCGTCCCGGCGAACGCCCCCGCCGCGCGCCACACCGCCAGATACGTTTCCTGCATCACCTCGGCGACAATCTGCTCGTCCGCGCACCGACGCCGCAGCCGAACCGCCATCCACGGCGACGTACGCCGGTACAGCTCCTCGAACGCGACACGGTCACCCTTGGCCACCAGCCGGACGAGACCTTCCTCATCCAGCTCGCCCAGTGCCTTTCTGCCTGATCTCACACCCACAAGACGTCGCGCACGGTCGGCAGGTTTTGCATCTGTCGTGACTCCCGACACATGTGAAGTGACAGGGAAGCCTGAACCTGAGGCAGTAGTGAGTGCTCGACCGGCGGCCGTTGCGTCCATCCGAGACGGACGAGCGACAAAGCCGGACGACATGTCGTCTCAAGCGGGTTGCAGGTTGCAGAAGTTCCTCTGGCTCTCTGACCTGCGGTGGCAGGAAGCGAGAAGATGATCACATGGGCTCGGTTGGCGGGTCAGTTCTACGAACTGCGAAGCTGCAGGGACACTGCCCATGCCGGTTCGTAGGTGACGCTGCTGGTCGTGCAAGGTAGTCGCACGCCCGGACGTCACCCCGCTGTGGTTCTCCCGCGCGGCACCGGGACGCACCTACGACCTCACTGCGGCTCGTGCCCACGGCATTGTCCACGCGTGCCTGACCCGGCAGATCCTCGTACTCGCCGACCGCACCTACCAAAATGCCGAGGCCACCTTCCGCACCCCGCACTACCACCACAGCGAACAACCCGAGCACTACCAGCAGTTCAACCGCGACCACGCCCGACTCCGACCCCCCGGCGAACGCGCCTTCGCCCAACGCAAAACCTGGCGGCTCCTGCGACGAGCCCGCTGTGCCACGCCGCATCGGCACAGCCGTCCAAGCCATCCACACCCTGCTGACCTGCACCTATTCAGGACGAGAACGGTTCATTGACGACTCGAGGCGGCGCCCGTCACGTGGTGGGTCACCACGTCGTGGAGTTCACGCGCAATGCGGGCGCGTTCGGCGGCGCGAGTGTCCTCGGCGACACGGCGGCGGTGCTCGGCCTCCAGGACCCGAGTCCACCGGATCACCTCGACGAACTCGGTGCTTTGAGGTGAGCTGGACTGGTCGCGGTGCGCGATCGACTCGGTCAGCGTGCGGGCCGCAAAAGGGGGCCACTGACCGGACCGCATCCGACCGAGCGGCCAGCTGGGATCGAAGATCCACCTGGTCACCGACAAGAACGGACTGCCTCTGTCCCTGGGCATCTCCGATGCGAACATGCACGACAGCCAGGGCCCGTTCCACTTGTGCAGGGCATCCCGCCCATTCGCTCCCCTCGCGGTCCCCGACGCCGACTGCCGGCGAAACTGCACGCCGACAAGGGATACGACTACGACCACCTGCGGCGATGGCTCCACGCGCGGGGAATCCGCCACCGCATCGCACACAAAGGCATCGAGTCCTCACAGCGGTTGGGCCGACATCGCTGGGTGGTCGAGAGAACCGTGTCCTGGCTGGACGACTGCCGAGACGGCTCCACCGTCGATACAAACGCAAGGCCGAACACTTCCTCGCCTTTGTCGGTATCGCCGCAGCCTCCATTTGATACCGGCGCCTCACCGACGGACAACTCTCCGCGGGCCGATCAGCTTGGGAGGATCTCCAGGTCGATCGGCGGCAGCCCCCAGGGTTCCAGCTTCCCGGTGCACTATTTCGCGAGGAACTGGACCGCGCCGCCACCGTAGTGCCACCAGGCCCCGCCGCGAGAAGCAACCGTGACGACCCAGTCCTGCGGAGTCGGGCCTGTCGTTCTCCACATGAACTTGTCACTGTCGCACGACTCCCCCAGGGCAGCAGGCCACCGGGAGCTGGGTGGGCCAGCAACCCGAGTCGGGGTTCCAACCAGGCAGCAGAGAGCACTTCAAGGGTGGCAAGGGTGCCCTGCAGAAGGCGGCATTGCTCGCCTGGCTCAGGGAGCCGGACCAGAAGGAAGCCCCCGATGTCGAAGGTCGGGTACCACTCCGCAAGGTGCTCTTCAGGGCGGGGTCTCGTCGCAAGTCGCGTGTCTCGTGTAGGCGGGCCCGGCGAACGTCACTCGATGTGGGTCGCTGCCCTACCTGCCGGCCAGGGCTGCTGATACTCGATGAGTCGGCATGCCGGATCGTGTCGGCGGTTGGGTGCGAACAACGACTTTGTTTAAGAAACAGCGCCGGGTATGCGGCCCGAAGAAGGGAGTGCCTTGTCGCATACTCGGCGCTGACCGGCAGGACTACGCCGTCGCGGTGGCTTCGACTGCGGACTTGAAGTCGGGGTGGACCCCGATTTGATCAAGCCACACGCTCATCGAGTTGTAGCAATTGAACCTTTCGACCTTTCCGTCACGGAGGTACCAGAGGTCCGCCGCCGGCACGTCGATCCGGTTCCCGGTCGGTGGGATCTCGCCGACCGGAGTCGGAAACCCTCCGAGATGCGTGCCCTGGATTCGCAACTCGACGGCGACGACATCACCGAACGCACGCACCTCGAGCAGCTCGCGGTGCACATCGGGGAACGAGCGGGCGAGGCCCGCGATCACCTGAGGAATCTGCTTTCCGCGGAAACTCTGTGAGGTCGACATGTCGTTGAACGACCCGTCCTCGGCGAACAAGGCCAGGAAACCGTCACCGTCGAGAACGTCCCCTTCCGCGAGCCGGTAAGCCTCGCGAATGGTCTTTTCGTTACTTTTCATTCCTTTTCTCCTTTGAGTTCGCAACACGCTCACGATGCGCGCTTGTCATTGATTGCCCCCCGGCTGTCGTAACGATAATCGTTACGACCGACTGTCGCAACTTTCACTGTTACGACTGCGCTGTCGTAACATGGAGTGTTGCGACCGGAGGAGGGATCATGAGCGCCAACAGCAGGCTGACCATTGCCGCCCATGCGCTGGCCTGGATCGGCCTCTACCAGCGCCAGGGCCACGAGGTCGCCACCTCCGAGCAGATCGCGACCAGCGCGAACACCAACCCCGTGGTGATCAGGCGGCTGCTCGGCGAGCTGCGCCGGGCCGGGCTCGTGGAGTCCCGGCGGGGCGTGGGCGCGGGCTGGTCGCTGGCGCGCGAGCTGGGGACGATGACCCTGCTCGACGTGTACGAGGCAGTGGAACCCGGCCCGTTGTTCGCGATGCACCGCACCACCCCGGACCAGGGATGCGTGGTGGGCCACGGCATCCAGCCGGCAATGCGGGGCATCTACCAGGACATCGAGGAGACCCTGAGACACGAACTGGCCCGCGTCACGCTCGAGAAGGTACTCCAGGACACACTCGCGGCACCTCACCAGCCTCTCTGATCAGCTGGGCGACCCCGTGCGAACCGTAGAGTCCGACGTGGGTTCTGCCCATCGGGGCGGAATGACGGGAGCGTGGAGATGGAATCCCGCGCCGAAAGCGTCGGATGCGCCGCCGGAACAGACGGCGGGAACAGGCCGAGCTCTCCTCCGGTGACGTCGGCGGCTCGGCCGGCGCCGGCATGGGCGGCCGGAAGAGGCCGGAACAGGCCGCGGAGGGGGCGAACAGGCTGCTGACAGGCGCGCAAGCGGTCGAGAACGTTGGCGTGGCAACTGCCTGATGGCCTTGGCACGTCCTTGGGGCATGACGTCCGCTGCGCCCGAACCGCCATTCACCATTCCGCCGTCGTGGCCTCACTGTGGCCACGACGCCACGTCGGCCGATCGGATCGGCTGCCGCGGCATCCGCGTAGGTGACCATGCTGCCTGCCTGGCCCACCTGGAGGAGGCCGACCGCGCCGCCTACCTTGAGGCTCTGTCACCCGGCGCCGACATCGACCATCGTGGCACCCCCTTCATCCCTCAGCTGCTGGATCAGTTGCTCGCCGCCGTGTCCGATCCCAGCACCGGTGAGCCCCAGTTCGGCGTCGCCCGTTTCGACGGGGCAACCTTCTTCGGTGACGCCCGGTTCGACGGGGCGATCTTCTCCGGCGGCGCGCAGTTTCACGGGGCGTGCTTCTCCCGTGGTGCCCGGTTCGACGAGGCGTCGTTTTCCGGTGACGCCCAGTTCCGCGGGGTGTCCTTCTCCAGTGACGCCCGGTTCGACAAGGCGTCCTTCTCCGGCGACGCCCAGTTCGAAGGGGCGTCCTTCTCCGGTGACGCCCAGTTCGAAGGGGCGTCCTTCTCCGGTGACGCCCAGTTCCGCGGGGCGCGGTTCGAAGTGGCCCCTCGCCTGGGACCGCTGGTGTGCGGTGAGCAGGTGGTATTGGACGCTGCGGTGTTCCAGCAGCCGGTGACGGTAGAGATAGCCGCCCGTCAGGTGAGCTGTGCGCGCACCCGTTGGGCGGCAACCGCGACGCTGCACCTGCGCTACGCCGATCTGGACCTGCGAGACGCGGTCTTCGAATACCCGGTGCTGGTCGCCGCCCGCCCCACCCCCTTCCCCCTGTACAGCGCCAACCCGACTCAGGTGCTGCCAGAAGCGAAGTTGTCCGGTCGGGGACCCGGCGTGCGCCTGACGACCGTGGGCGGAGTGGACGCCGCCCACCTGGCGCTGCACGACATCGACCTGAGCGAGTGCCGGTTCGCCGGCGCCATCCATCTCGACCAGCTGAAGGTCGACGGCTGGTGCACCTTCGACACCGCCCCCGGCCAGGGGTGGGGCTGGGGATTCCCCTGGCGGTGGAGCCGGCGCAACATACTGGTCGAGGAACATCACTGGCGGGTACGCGCCAATGGCCGCCCCGACTCGGACACCGCCCTTGCCTCGACCGGCCTGCCGTCGGATGCTCCCGAGCTGAAGCCGGCGACGGTGGCGGTGCTGTACCGGCAGCTGCGTAAGTCGTTGGAGGACGGCAAGAACGAGCCGGACGCAGCCGACTTCTACTACGGCGAATGCGAGATGCGCCGCCACGACCCCGGACGGCCCCGGGGAGAGCGAGCGCTGCTGACTGCCTACTGGGCCCTGTCCGGGTACGGGCTGCGCACCACCCGCGCGCTGGTCTGGCTGGGGGCGGCCATGACCATCACTGTCGCGGTGATGATGCTATGGGGCCTGCCCGCCGACGATCCGAAGCCGACCACCACCGGCCGACAGGTCGCCGCCGGACAGAAGGTCATTCTCATCACCGACACCCCCGAACCGGTCAACCCCAGCGGTCCGCTGGCCGAACGAGTCACCACCGAACGGTTCGAGAAGAGTCTGCGAGTAGTGATCAACTCGGTGATCTTCCGCTCCTCCGGACAGGCCCTCACCACCACCGGCACCTACACCGAGATGACCTCCCGCCTGGCCGAACCCGTACTCCTCGGCCTGGCCGTCCTCGCCGTCCGCAGCCGCGTCAAACGCTGACCACCGCCCATTCGTGGCTGCAGCGCCAGCCGCAGCTGCATGCGGCATGCGGCAGCCGCGGACGGCGCCTTCGGGGTGCACACCATGACCACCGTCTCCGACACCACCGCCTCGACATCGACCACGGTCCGCTCCCAGGCCGACGGCGCCGAGCTCGCCGACACCAGCGCCTTCGACACGACGCCGTACATCATGGGCGGGACCGCGTTCCTCGACGCTCGGGGCGGCGTTCGTGGCGTAGTCGGTACCGGCGTCTGTGACGGCCCGCCGCCGGGCTGCACGGAACGCCCTTGACCGTTTGTGAAGAAACACCTCATAGTCCAACGGTGAACAACTCCTCGTGGGCGCGTCCGGGTGCCCTCACCCTTGTCTGCGCGCTGTCCCTGACCTTACTGACGGGCTGCGCCGACGGCACGGCCGCGAAGCCGTCCCGTCCAGCGTCGCCCTCCGCGTCCGCGAGCCCTGAGGTCAGGGCCCTCAGCCAGAAGAAGCTCGACGCACTGGCCTTGGTGGACGGCGACCTGCCGATGTACAAGGTCCGGGAAGCGCCCACGGACCAGCTGTTCCACGGTTCATGGGACGACGTGCAGATCCGCGGCAACAAGGAGTGCAAGCCGCTCGTACAGGTGATCAGCCTGGCCCCGGTGGGCGACGCGAAGGCACACGTCATCCGCACCGCCGCGGAGATCCCCGACGTCGAGCCCGCGGCCGACGGAGGAGTGCCGGACCTCAGCCTCAAGGACATCATGGCGCTCGACAGCACCGCGGTCACCCTTGCCACCTACAGCGGGAACGACGCCGAGCAGGCCATGAAGAAGGTGACCGACGCAGTGGAGGAGTGCACGAGGGGGTATTGGGGGTTCTACTACACCCTGCCCGGCGAGGAGGAGACACAAATCCTCGAGGTCAGGGACGAGAAGGACGCCCCGGCAGAGGGCTCCGACGAGACCATCGCCTTCGCCGTGGCCTCCCCGTCGGTCAAGCAGGTCGGTCCACCGGCCGTGACGCACTGCCAGGTGGTCCGCCACGGGAACAACGTGGTCTCCTACATGACCATGAACATGGCGGGGATGCTGGACGGCAAGCCGTCCAAGCTCGATGCCGCGGTCGTGGACTACCAGTCCAAGAAGGTGACCGAACGGCTGAGCCGGCTCTGACGCGTGAGGGCTGCCACCGGACCGGCCGGTGCGGACCGGCCCGGTGGCAGCAGCGTCAGGTCAGCGGTCCGGTGACCTCCACGGCGGCGCGGCACGCGACTGCCCCGTAGGCGCGCGGAAGGCGCCGTGGCGGTTCTTCTTCTCCTTCCGCTGCGCCGGCGACAGCGGGTTGTACTTCCTCAATTTCGGAGGCGGCGCCGGGACTGTGTACCTCAGCCCTGACGGCTTGGAAGGGCGCTTCGGTTGGACGGCCGCCTGGAGAACGCGGGTGAGAGGCCCCGCATCCCGAGAGCTGACACCTGTCCACGGTGCTTAGGGACGAAGAGGTCATGCCACTGGTGACAGGACCCGTCAAATCCCGCCGCCCCGATGCTGAAGAAGGGCCAGGTCAGAGGCCGGTGGTGCTTTTCGCTACCGGCCTCTGACCTTGCTGGTCGCGGATCTGGTCGTACCCGTGCACCATTCCCCTGCGCGCAACCGTTTCGGCACCCCCTTCCAGCCCTCTTCAGTCGCCGTGCGAGACTCCCTGCCTGGTCACAGGGAGGGACAGGGGCGTGGACAAGTCCGAGGCGAAGCGGTTGCTGGAACAAGCTCGCGAGATGTGGGATGCGGAGGAGTGGCTGCGTTCCGCCGAGCTGTACGAGCAGGTCCTTGCTCACTATCCGGATGAGGGCCCCAGTGCGGCGTGGTGGTACGACGCGGCGCTGGCGTACAAGTTTCTGCGTAACTGGGCGAAGGCATACGAACTCGGCCGTGAGGCTGCCGCCCGCTCGCCGCGCGGCGAGCAGGACCCGGCGTTCTGGAACCTGGGAGTCGCTGCCACGATCCAGCGTGACTGGTCGACCGCCCGTGACGCTTGGGAGGGCTTCGGGGTTCCGATGCCGGAGGGTGAGGGGGAAATCAACGGCGCCTTCGGCCCCGCGTGCGTAAGGCTGGACACGGGTGGCGAGCGCGAGGTGGTCTGGATCCAGCGGCTGTGCCCGACGCGAGGGCGCGTAATGAACGTCCCTGCCACGAAGGGCCGGCGCTTCGGGGAGATCGTGGTGCACGATGGGGAGCCGACTGGCGAGCGGACGTACAACGGCCAGAGTGTCGCTGTCTTCGACGAATTGCTGCTCTTCGAGGCATCTCCGCTGCCGACGCTGCATGCGACCGTGAACGCAGCGGATGCGTCCGACGTCGATGCCTTGGTGGCTTCGTTCTTCGCGCAGGACTTCGGTGCCGAGCCGGCGAGCAGCTTCCACATGCTGTGCGCATGCTACAGCGAGGGGCGGGTCGACTGGGATGAGGCCGGCGTGCCGACACACGGCGGCTCACAGACTGTCTGGCTGGCCGCCCCTGAGACCGAGGCCCGGCAGCTACTGGATGCGTGGGCGACGGGCGGCGAACGCAGCTGGAATGGACTGGAGCTGCTTGGTTGAGCCCCGGGAGTGATGGGAAGGCCGAGGCCAGCCCGTACCGCTGTCCTCCTTGGCTGCGGATTTTGCTCGCACGGTCCAGCGGGAGGCGGAACTAGACACGTCAACACCGCGACAGGTAGATAGGCACGTGAGGCCTCTGGTGGACGGCTCCTTGGTCAAAACCCGTGCACCAGGGGATTCACCATGTTGTCACCCCGGCCGTCGAGTTTGCTATCAAGTCGGGGAGGTGCGATGAGGAAGAAGGAAGGAGCCAGCGTGTCCCCGTCCCTCGCCGGCGTTGTGGTGACGCTGCTCGGCCTCGCTCTCATCCTGGTTGGAGCAGCGATGTACGTTCTTCCCGGACCCGGCCTCCCCTTCCTGCTTGTGGGGCTTGCCGTTGCCGTAGCGGGAGCAGCCCTTTGGTTCACGAGCCGCGAGGCTTCGGGCTGAGCCCTCCCTCGCCGCCGACGACGCCTTCCTCCACCTCGCCTTGGACTCGTCCGGCCAGCCTACGAGGCCAGGTGACACAAGCCGGTACTCCGGCCGTGACAGGAGCCGTTATCCCATGCGTCCCGATGTGTGAGACACCCTCCCCTTCGGTCTGGCGCGCGCTCACCTCTGTATGGTTGCCTGGCTCCATGACCGTGCTCGTGACCCGCCGCCACGTTGACTACGTGCGTGTCACCACCACGGGCTGTTCCGCCGTGAGCTGATCGCCCTCCGGCGTCCGACCAGGCCTTTCCCACCGCTTCGCGCGGACCGCTGCCGTTTTCCGGGCACGTGCTCCCCGCCTGCGGTTCCTTCGCCTTCCCGTACCTCCGCGCATCGCCGCACCCGTACAAGGGAGAACCATGAGCCAGCCCATCGACTCCGTGACCGCCGGCCACACCCCCGACGACGAGCCCGCCGGGCCCGACACCCCGGCCTGGTCCTTCGAGACCCAGCAGGTCCACGCCGGTGCCGTGCCCGACCCGACGACCGGGGCCCGTGCGACGCCGATCTACCAGACGACGTCGTTCGTGTTCCGTGACACCCGGCATGCCGCCGACCTGTTCTCACTGGCCGAGCCCGGCAACATCTACACACGCCTCCACAACCCCACCCACGACGTCTTCGAGCAGCGGATCGCCGCGCTGGAGGGCGGGGTCGCGGCGGTGGCACTGTCCTCCGGCCAGGCCGCGGAAGCCCTGGCGATCCTGACGCTGGCGAGTTCCGGGGACCACATCGTCTCCAGCGCCTCGCTGTACGGCGGCACCTACAACCTGTTCCGGCACACGCTGCCGAAGCTGGGCATCGAGGTGTCCTTCGTGGACGACCCCGACGACGCCGGGGCCTGGCGGGCAGCAGTCCGGCCGAACACCAAGGCACTGTTCGCCGAGGCACTGGGCAACCCCCGTGGCAACGTCCTCGACGTGCGGGCGGTCGCGGACGTCGCCCACGAGGCGGGCGTGCCGCTGATCGTGGACAACACCGTGCCGACTCCCTATCTGCTGCGACCGATCGAGCACGGCGCGGACATCGTCGTGCACTCGGCGACCAAGTTCCTGGGCGGTCACGGCACGGCCATCGCCGGTGTCGTCGTCGACGGCGGCACGTTCGACTTCGGGGCGCACCCCGACCGGTTCCCCGACTTCACCGAGCCCGACCCCAGCTACCACGGCCTGCGGTACTGGCCGGCACTCGGTCCGGGCGCGTACGCCGTCAAACTGCGGGTGCAGCTGCTGCGTGACCTCGGTCCTGCCCTCTCCCCGCACTCCGCCTTCCTGCTCCTGCAGGGCGTGGAGACGCTCAGCCTGCGCATCGAGCGGCACTCGGCGAACGCACTGGCGCTCGCCGAATGGCTGGAACAGCGCGACGAGGTCGCCGTCGTCCACTACCCGGGCCTGGCGTCCAGCCGCTGGTACGAGGCCGGGCAGAAGTACCTCCCGCGCGGCGCGGGCGCGATCGTCTCCTTCGAACTGCGGGACGGCATCGAAGCCGGCAAACGGTTCGTGGACGCCGTCGAGCTGTTCAGCCACCTCGCCAACATCGGAGACGTACGCAGCCTCATCATCCATCCGGCCTCCACCACCCACAGCCAGCTCGACGAGGAGCAGCTGGCGGCCTCCGGCGCCGCGCCCGGCCTGGTGCGCCTCTCGGTCGGCATCGAGAACCTCGCCGACCTCAAGGCGGATCTGGAGGCCGGGTTCCGCGCGGCGAAGGCCGCGTCCTGAACACGGTGCTGACGCCGTCCCAGGTTCCCCTCCCGCCGGCCTCCGGGGCCTGGCAGGAGGGGGACCCGCCCGGGCGCCGCCGGTGGTACGAGCGGGAGAAGCCGCTCGCTTTGGAGGCGGGTGGTGAACTACCCGGCGTGCGCCTGGCGTTCGAGACCTGGGGGCGGCTCGCACCGGACCGGTCCAACGCGGTGCTGGTGCTGCACGCCCTGACCGGCGACAGCCACGTGGCCGGCCCCGCCGAGCCCGGCCATCCCACCCCCGGCTGGTGGGACGGCATCATCGGTCCCGGGAGGGCGCTGGACACGGACCGCTGGTTCGTCGTGGCGCCGAACGTGCTCGGCGGCTGCCAGGGCAGTACCGGGCCGTCCTCCCCGGGCCCGTCCGGCCGGCGCTGGGGCGGCGACTTCCCGTTCCTGACACAGCGCGATCAGGTCGCGGCCGAGGCCGGCCTGGCCGACGCGCTGGGCATCGACCGGTGGGCCCTGGTGGTGGGCGGTTCGATGGGCGGGATGCGTGCCCTGGAATGGGCGGTGTCGCATCCCGAACGGACGGACGCGCTGCTGCTGCTCGCCACGACGGCCGCGGCGAGCGCCGAGCAGATCGCCTGGGCCGGCATCCAGCTGCGCGCCATCCGCTCCGATCCGCACTGGCACGGCGGCCACTACCACGACACCGGCCGGGGCCCGCACGCCGGACTCGGCCTGGCCCGGCGGATCGCCCACGTCACGTACCGCAGCGAGCCGGAGCTCCAGGTCCGCTTCGGCCGTTCGCCCCAGGGCACGGAGGATCCTCATAACGGCGGCCGATACCAGGTCGAGTCCTACCTCGACCATCACGCGGCCAAGCTGGCCGGCCGTTTCGACGCGGGCAGCTACGTCACGCTGTGCGAGGCCATGAACAGCCACGACATCGGCCGCGGGCGCGGTGGCGTGCGGGCCGCCCTGCGTCGGGTGACCGCCCGGACGCTTGTGGCCGGGGTCGGCTCCGACCGTCTGTATCCGCCGTCGCAGCAGGCGGAGCTGGCGGCGGGCATCCCCACGGCAGACCATCTACGGCTCATCGAGTCCCCCTACGGTCACGACGGCTTCCTGATCGAGGTGGAACAGGTCGCCGCACTCGTGGGCGAGCTCGTGCGTGGGGTTCCCCCGCCATCGGCACCGGAGCCAGGACGTCATCACCCCCTTTCCTGACAGGTCTCCGGCCCCCGGCAGGCACCCGCGAGAAGGCCGGGCCCCCGGTCCGTCGAGGGAGGGGCGGTATGCGTGTCGCCCCGTACCGGCGGCCTCCCAGAAGGCATGCCAGGCAGGTCCCCGGCGGCTCGGCCGCGTCCTGGGCAGCGGAACCGCCGGGGGCTGAACGGGCGGGAGGGGTCGGCCGGACCCGGTCAGGGGTTCCAGAAGACGTTGGCGAAGGCCCGGTCCAAACGCCGCGCTGCCAGGTCCTCGCGCTGGATCACCCAGTGCACGGTGGAGCCTTCCCAGCCCACCACGTCCTCGCCGGCGAACCAGTCGGCGAGCAGGACCCAGTCCGCGGGGTCGGCCGAGGCCGGTCCGTCCCAACTGCCCAACTTCACCGCCTGCACGGCGGCTGACACGGCGTCCTCCACCGGGTCGAGGTAGACGACCTCCTCGTTCGAGTAACCCCCGATCTGGAGCGTCCCTTCGAGCACGATGTCGTTCCAGATCTCGACGAGTTCCTCAGCCCGGGGGTGTCCCGGAATGCAGACGATGTCCCGTGCCCCCGGCAGGGTGACGCGCGCGTGATACGGGAGCGACGGGTCGAAACTCGCGCGCAGCGGTCCCTGGGGGTAGCTGGCGAACATCTCGCGGTCCTGGTCCAGGTCCCCCGGGTTCCAGGACTCCTACTTGTCCCGCTCCGTGACGGCCACGCCCGCGGGCACGTACACCACCTGGCCTGCCGAATGGGGGTGGGCGTTCTCGGGCCGGGAGAAGAAGAGCAGGTGGCGTCGGACGGCAGGGGCAGATCCGTCGCGTCGGCCGGCAGGGCTGTGAGGCCGACGGACTCCGGGGTCGGGCAGGTGCGAGTGGCCCGCGGACGCATCAGCCAGCACGCGATCCTGGCGCTGCGCGCCCGGTTGCTGGCGCACGCCCGCCGTTGTGGAGACCCCGTCAAGCGGCGCCGCGCAGAGCGGTGGCCGGCACCTCTGCGGGCCTGGCTGCCGCCGAGGCGGCCGAGAACGGGCCCAGCACTCGGATCTGCTCGGGCGGCCAGCCGGGCGCGGTCCGCGATCGGAGGGGCGGCCGGCAGCCGCAGCGTGACGATCCGCGGCAGCCACGGCGACCGGCTTTCCAGTCATCCGTTCGGGCCTCTGACGACATGGGACAGATGGCCTCACACGACCGACGTCCCCCTTTCGGCCCCGTCTGCCGTAATTGCCGCGAGGCCTCCGTGCCTGGCCCTTCATCCCGCTGTTCGGGCATCGGGGCCCGGCATGGCGGTCACCGGTCGGGCTTCGTGCCGGCGCCGTTCGCGTCAGACTGGAGTAAAGCGTAAGGAACCCGGGCGAACTCGCGGAGGCGCAATGATGCAGCACGCCGATGACTCCCCCGACCCTTCGACGGACGGAGGGCAGGAGCGGGATCCTTACGACGACGAGGTCTACGGCGGCGAGACGCAGCGGCCCGACGACGACGGATCGGCCGAAGCGGTCGGCGGCGAAGTCGTCCACGAAGGCGCCGTCGTTCCGAGCCCGGACGCGAGGACGGCGAGACCTGCGGAGGAACGCAGCCCGGACGTCTTCCTGGACGTCCCTCGGCTCAAGGTGGACGAGATCGACCTCGACGTGGAGGACCTACGGGCCCACGTCTCCCTCCAGGCCGAGGTCCTCGACCTCGTCAAGCTCAACGTGGGCGCCGATGTCGCCCTCGGCCGGGTCGAACTCGGCATCTCCGGGGTGGAGGCGCAAGCCCAGCTGAAGGTCCGGCTGGACAACGTGGCGATGATCATCAACCGCGTCCTCACCACGCTGGACCGCAATCCGCAGATCGTCGAGGACCTGGCACGTCGCGTCGGCTCGGCCGTGCAGGACGTGGGCCAGGGGGCCGGTTACGCGGTGCGGGACGTAGGCGGGAGCGCCGGGGCGGCGGTCGAGGAGGTGGGCCGCGGCACCGGTGAGGCTGTCGGAGAGGTGGTGCAGGGTGTCGGCGACCTGGCCGAGGACGTCGGCGGGAGCGCGGGGGACGCCGTCGGCGAGGTAGCCCGGTCGACCGGAGGCGCGGTCAAGGGCGCGGGCGATGCAGCCCGCGAGACCGGCCGCGCTGCCCGGCGCACAGTCCGACGCACAACGGAGGGGACCGGCACCGAGGAGGCGGCGACAGGGACCCCCCGCCGGTCCCCGAACTCGGCCGGGGCCTCCACTCGCAGGCGCCGCCAACGCACTGAAGAGCCCCGCCCGACGCGCTCCACCAGCCGCCGTAACGAGAAGCGCGGCAAGCCTCCGTGAACCCAGCCTCCACTGCCCGCCGCCGGCAGCACCTCCGCCACTGACCCCGACCCCGACATCTCCTTCGACGCGGTCGTCAGCGGCGACCGTCTGCGCTTCGCAACGGCGCCACGGACCCAGGTTTCCTTCCCCGGCAGCGGAAGACGCGAGTCGCTGTCGCGGAGCGACCGGATCAACCTCGCCCGACAGGTGTCCCCCGGCCACACATACCGCGATGTGACCGTCGCGTACCACCTCGCCAGCCGCCTCACGGACACGTCGGAGGGGACGCACGTGCCGTACGAGGACGGACAGCGGGATGGAGCAGACGACTCCGCGACTCCGGGCGTTTCGCGTCGAGCAGGCGACAGCCCGCACCTGCGAGGCAGATGCCGTGCTGATGGACAGCAGACTTCCTGACCTGCTCCAGGGGGAATGCCGAGCCCGGCAGTGTGGACGCAGCACCTGTCCGAGCCGGGTCCCGCCCGCGGTGGTCGAGGACGGGTCCAGGAAGCGGTCCAGGTGCTACGGCGCGGGCGGCTTGCTCGGCGGCTCCCAGCCGTGGGTGAGGATGTCGAAGAGTGCCTCGATGGCGGCCCGGCGGTCCTGCCGGCTACGAGCGAGCACGGGGATCTCGAGTACGAATCGGGCAAGAGCCACACATGCGAGGTCGTCGTGCCCTACGCCGTACTCGTCGGCGATGGCTGCGCTGAGGCTGTCGGTGTACCGGGTCCACATGCGTTCGGCGTAGGCGCGCAGCACCGGCGTCGAGTTCACCAGGTGGGTGAACTCGGCCGCCTGAGGGTGTGCCTCGATCGACGGCCAGGTGTTCAGGACGTGCTGGCGAAGGGCATCGAGGATGCTCTGATCGGAGCGGCGCTGCCGCACCGCGGCGATCAGCTGTGACTCCCGGTCGTCGTCCTCGTCGAACACCAGCGCTTCCTTGCCGCTGAAGTGCTTGAACACCGTGGCGGTCGACACGTCGGCGGCGTCGGCGATGTCACGGATGCTCACCTGGTCGTAGCCGCGCTCCAGGAAGAGTCGCAGTGCGGCGTCGGCGATCGCCTGCCGGGTGGCCGCCTTCTTGCGGTCGCGGCGGCTGATGGAGGGCACGGTCATGACTACAGCCTACTCGATAGTCGAGTCAGTCGCTAAGTAGAGTCGTTGCACTTTTAGACGTGCTCTGATTTTATGAGGCTGCGCGAGCACCTGAGCGGCGCATCCTCGTCGGCCTGGTCATCGTCTGCACCGCGCCGGGCCTGTTCACCTGAGAGCCCCTCAGCGGGACACGTCGGGTGTGGGTGCCGAGGTCGAGATTGCCCGGCCCGCTCGCCTCTCTTCGCCGACCGAAAGGGACAACCATGAACTCTCCAGAACCCGCCCAGGCACGCATCAGCGTCATCGGCGCCGGCCCCGGCGGCTTGACCTGCGCCCGCATTCTCCAGCAGCACGGCATAGCGGTCACCGTCTACGACCGCGACCGGGGCCCCGACGCCCGCAACCAGGGCGGCACCCTCGACCTGCACGCCGACAACGGCCAGATCGCCCTGCGCGAAGCCGGTCTGCTCGACGAGTTCTTCGAACTCGCCCGCCCCGAAGGGCAGGAAATGCGCCGGATGGACCCGGGCGGCACGATCACGTCCCATGAGGTTCCGGCGCCCGACGAACTCTTCAAGCCGGAAATCGACCGTGGTCAGCTGCGCAACCTGCTACTCGACTCCCTGCAGCCAGCAACCGTGCGCTGGGGCCGCGCCGTCGACACGATCAGTGGACCCGACGACGGTCCGCGGCAACTGCACTTCACCGACGGCACGGCCGTCCAGACCGATCTGGTCATCGGCGCCGACGGCGCCTCCTCCCGCGTCCGCCCGGCCGTGTCCCCCGCCGTCCCCGAATACACCGGGGTGAGCTTCCTGGAAGCATGGTTCTCAGACGTTGAGAACCGGCACCCGGACCTGGCCGAGCTGGTCGGCCGGGGCAGCGCCCACACAGCCGACGGTGAGCGCGGCCTGTTCGCCCAGCGCAACAGCGGAAACCACATCCGCGTCTACATCATCCAACGCGTCCCGGTCGACTGGATCAGCACGAGCGGCCTGACGGTCGAGGACACCGACGGCATCCGCGCCCTGCTCCTGGGCGAGTACGCCCACTGGTCGCCCCGCCTACGCCGGATGATCACCGATAACGACGGCCCCTACGTCGACCGTCCGATCTTCGCCCTCCCGGTCCCGCACACGTGGGAACCCAACCCGACGGTGACCCTGCTCGGAGATGCCGCCCACCTCATGCCTCCGCTCGGCGTCGGCGTCAACCTCGCCATGCTCGACGCCAGCGAACTCGCCCTCGCTCTCGTGAACGCCACCACCGTCGCCGACGCGGTCCGCACTTACGAGAAGACCATGCTCCCCCGCTCCACCGAGACGGCCAAGGCCCTCGAAGGCGGCGCTGAACACCTGCTGTCCACTGAAGGACCGGACCTCGACGGCAACGACGACGCCCACACCAGGGACTGACCAGGCCTTCAGCCGTCGTCAGCAGATGCTGGCGCAGCCGAGGGTGATGAAGGCTTGGGGATGTCGTTGACACCCCCACGCCGCCTTCAGTGCGCGGCCCGGTCGGCCCTTTCCCGGGCGATGTCGGAATAGAAACGGAACAGTGCCGGGCGCGTCTCACCGTGGCCGCGTTCGGTCAGGGCCGTCCAGGCCCGGGCGACGAGCTCCCGGGCTTGGGAGCCGGGCCAGGGATGGGGCAGGAGCTGAGGCGGAAGCAGCGGATCGGGCTCCATGGCCCGCGTCAGCTCGGCCGTCAACTCCACGGCGATGGTGAGTAGTTCGGCCGGGGAGAGCTCGACAGGCCCAGTGAGCCGGGCGAGACGGGGCTCGGTGATACGACTGAGGCGGTGGTAGCGGTCGGCGATCTCCTGCACAGGCCACAGCCGACCCGCCAGTTCAACAGGCTCCCGGACGTCACCCCTACGCAGATCCGTCGTGGTCAAAAGGGTGAGCGCATCGTGGGCGCCGAGACGATGGGCCGCCTCCTCGACATACGGCTCCCACGTGTTGGCACACACATACAGGCCGCCCTGCAGCAAGGCGCCACCCAAGCCAACCAGCGTCTCTCGCAGAGCGTCACGGGAGGAGCGCGCCGACTCGGGCACCGCGAAAGCGGCCAGGTGCCACACCCCGTCCCACGGCGCGAGCCCGGCGTCCTGCTGGAAGGCGTGCCGCAGGAAGTCCGCGTTGGGGGCGAGGGTACGCACGGTGTCCGCCGTCGCGTGCAGTTCCGCCTTCCGGCCCCGGCCTTCGTGGGTGAATCGGCCTTCGCTCACCAGGCGTTTGATGCACAGCCGGACCTGCTGGTCGCTCATGCCCAGGGTGTTGGCCACCGCGTACAGCTCGTCCGCGCCGACGGTGCCGTCCTCGCGGATCAGCGCGTGCACGAGCATGCGGGTGGGAATGTCGACGTGGTCGGTGCCGGCGCTCACAGGCCACCCACCCTTCCCTTCGCGACCGGACGGTACATGGTGGTCACCGCTCCGAACCCGAACAGCCCGCGCAGGTAGGGCGTGTGCTCGGTCCGTGCGGCCGTGAAGCCGCGTCGCTCGTACAGGGCCCGGGCACGCGGGTTGGTGTCGATCACGTCCAGCCGCAGCTCCCGGCAGTCCTGCTCCGCTGCGACGGCGGCCACTTCCTCGATGAGCAGGCTTCCCACGCCGCGGCCCCGCATCTCCGGGTCCACGGCGATGCCGTCCATGAGGAGTTGCCCTGGTACCGGGTGACGTTCGAACAGGGCGAGGAGCAGGAGCCGGTGCAGGCCCCGTAGGTGCCCGTAGGCGCGCAGCACGGCGCGGGCCGACCCCCCGGTGAGGGCTCGCCCGCCATGGTGGTAGCCGGCGAGGCCGACGATCCGCCCGTCGAGGAGGGCGCAGACCGCTCGGTCGGTGTTCAGGTGGGCGGCGATGAAGGACACCGCCTTGTCCGCCGGGTTCAGCGCGGGACCGAGTTTGCGGCCGAAGGCCTCCCAGTACAGCTCGGCCACCCGCCGCTCGGCTCCGGCCGGAACGCCCCGCTGCACCGTCACCGGTCCGGCCCCGGGGCCTGTCGCGTCCAGTCCCATGCCGCGCCTCCTCATCTCCCTGCGACCAAGACCCTGAAACTATCAGATCGGCAACGATCGTTCGGGCAATGATAGTTTCCTGATCTGTTGCCAACCCGAGCAGAGGCGGTCCTCCCATGTGTCCGAAGACCCAGCCCCGACGCCGCGGGCTCCGCATCGCCGTGTGGTCACTCGTCACGGTCCTGGTCGTGGCCGTCGGCCTCGCCGGTGTGGTGCTGTGGCAGAACTCCTACGACATGGACGAGCAGCGGGTCACGATTCGCCGCGGCGGCCACACCCTCCACGGCGTACTGGCCGTCCCCAGGGACGGTCGCAAGCGCCACGGCCTGGTCGTGTACGTCCACGGCGACGGCCCTGTCGACGCCACCCACGACGACGGTTACAAGCCCTTGTGGGAGGCGAACGCCGCAGCCGGGTACGCCTCCCTGTCCTGGGACAAGCCCGGCGTCGCGGGCGCGCCCGGGAACTGGCTCGACCAGTCCATGGACGACCGGGCCGACGAGGCAGCCGCCGCCATCGCCTGGGCCCGCGACCGCACGGACATCGACGGCGACCGGATCGGACTGTGGGGCGCCAGCCAGGCGGGCTGGGTCCTGCCGAAGATCGCCGCCAAGACGCCCGTGAGCTTCGTCGTCGCCGTCTCGCCCGCGATCAACTGGCTCCGGCAGGGCCGCTACAACCTCCTCGCCGAGCTGCGCGCCGACGGCGCATCGGCGTCCCGCACCAAGGCGGAGGTCGCCGAGAGCGACACGGTCCGCCGGCTGCTGCAACGCCGTGCGACCTTCGAGGAGTACGTCAGGGCGATGGGCGGCGACGCGGACGGCATGACCGCCGACCGCTGGGGCTTCGTCTCCAAGAACTACACCGCGGACGCCACGCAGGACCTCCACGCCTTGCGTGGCATACCGGTGCTGCTGGCCCTCGCGGGCCATGACATCAACGTGGACACCACCGACACCGAGCGCACCTACCACGAGGTGCTGGACGCGGGCGGCGCACTGAGGGTCAGGCGTTACCCGGACGCGACCCACGCACTGCTCAAGCAGTCCGTCGAGCGGTCGGACCTCAAGATCACGCTCACCGCGCTCCTCTCGCCCCGCTCGCTCTTCGCGGACGGATACCTGGACGACCAGAGACGCTTCCTCGAGGAACTCGGCCGAGGCACTCGCGCCACCTCATGACACCTCGCGGCACCTCCGCGCGCCCCGCTCGGCCGGCAGCGCCTCACGCAGCCCCCGGTCCGCCCGCAGCGCGGGGTGACGGGCCGAGCCGCCACCCCGCGGGAAACGCCGTCAGCTCCAGGTGTAGCCATCGAAGTTCCGGCTGAACTCCCAGTTGTTGAAGCGGTCCCAGTTGATCGACCAGGTCATCAGGCCGCGCAGGGACGACCAGGTGCCGTGGGTCTGGTAGGAACCGCAGTTCTGCTTCTTGGTGAGGCAGTCCAGGGCCTTGTTCACCTCGGCGGGGCTGGTGTGACCGTTGCCCGCCTGGGTGGAGGCGGGGAGGCCGATGGCCACCTGGTCGGGGCGCAGGCCGGGGAAGAAGCGCTCGGCGTTGCCGGCGACCGGGAAGCCGGTGAGCAGCATGTCGGTCATGGCGATGTGGAAGTCTGCGCTGCCCATCGAGTGGTACTGGTTGTCGAGGCCCATGATGGGGCCGGAGTTGTAGTCCTGGACGTGGAGCAGGGTGAGGTCGTCGCGCAGCGCGTGGATGACCGGCAGGTAGGCGCCGGCGCGCGGGTCCTGCCCGCCCCATGGACCCGAGCCGTAGAACTGGTAGCCGAGCTGGACGAAGAAGGTCTCCGGGGCCATGGTCAGGACGAACTTCGCGCCGTACTTCGCCTTGAGGGTCTTGATCGCCTGGATGAGGTGGACGACGACCGGGCTGGTGGGGTTGCGGAAGTCGGTGTCGCCGGTCTGGAGCGAGAGGGAGTGGCCTTCGAAGTCGATGTCGAGGCCGTCGAGCCCGTACTCGTCGATGATCTTCGAGACGGAGGAGACGAAGGTGTCGCGGGCGGCCGGGGTGGTGAGTTGGACCTGTCCGTTCTGGCCGCCGATGGAGATGAGGACCTTCTTGCCGGCGGCCTGCTTGGCCTTGATGGCGGCCTTGAAGTCGGCGGGTGACTCGACGCCGGGGCACTCGGCGGCCGGGCAGAGGCTGAAGCGGATGTCGCCCGAGGTCACCGAGGTGGGTTCGCCGAAGGCGAGGTTGATGACGTCCCAGGAGTCGGGTACGTCGGCCATGCGGGTGTAGCCGGAGCCGTTGGCGAAGCTGGAGTGGAGGTAGCCGACGAGGGCGCGGGTGGGCAGCCCGCCGCCTCCCCCGCCGCCTGCGGAGGCCGTGGTGGCGGTGACGGCCGCGGACTTCGCGGACTCGCCCGCGCTGTTGACCGCCGAGACCTGGAAGGAGTACGCGGTGCTCGGGCTGAGACCGGTGGCGGTGTACGAGGTGCCGGTGGCGGTGCCGAGCAGGCTCCCGCCCCGGTAGACCTTGTACGAGGTGGCTCCCGCGACGGCGGGCCAGCTGAGCGGCACCGAGGTGGCGGTCGGGGTGCCGGCGGCGAGGCCCGTCGGGGCGGCGGGGATCTGGACCGGGTCGCCGCCGGGCCCGAGGAGGGAGAGGTCGTCGGCCTGGTATGCGGGGGTGCCGTACCAGCCGTGGGTGTACATGGTGACCGAGGTGGTGTTCGCGCCGGTGGTGAAGGTCTTGGCGAGCTTCTGCCAGTCCGGGGCGGACTGGGTCCAGGCGTACCCGTCGGTGGTGCCGGTGCCGCTGACGCCGAGGTACACGTAGCTGCCGCGGACCCAGCCGCTCAGCGTGTAGGTCGCGTTCGGCTTCACGGTGACGGTCTGGGAGCACTTGGCGTTGTCGCTGCCGGCCGGCGTGGCCTGCAGCGCCCTGGTGCCGCTGTGCACGGGGGTGGCGACGGCGGCGCCGCTGCCCGCCGTGCAGCTCCACCCGTCCAGGCCGGCCTCGAAGCCGCCGTTGCGGGCGAGTTCGGAGTCGGCGGCCTGGGCGGCCGGGGTGAGCGCGGTGAGCCCGCCGACGGCGAGCGCGCCCACCAGCAGCAGGGTGAGAGGTCTGGTGCGGTCCACGACTGCCTCCGGGGGTGAGGGATCGGAGTGAAGCGCGCCACAGCATGGTCCAGACCAATCAAGTGGTCAAGACCTCTGTACGGGACGCGACGAGCACCTGTGTGCGGGATTCGGCGAACCGATCGACGTCCGCACCGTCCTCGCGCACCTCCGCATCGCCGGCGTCGAACCCGGCCGGAGGGGCGTGTATCAGCCATCCTGGGGCGGCCGAAACGGCCGATTCCGGAACCGATGACCGCCGCGGACACCGCTGTCACCGCCCCGCAGGGCGTGCGGCCGGGTGCCGGCCGGTCCGGAGCCCGGCGATCACATCGCGCCGAACACCGCGTGACGGCTTGGCCCTCGCGCGCCGGTTGGGCAGGCTGCCTTTCGCGGAGAAGTGCTGACCACACGCCTGATCACACCTGATCACAAAGGGGAACCCATGAGGACCAACACGATGCTGCGGACCGCGGGGACCGTGGCGGCGGGCTTCGGGCTGATGCTCGGCGTCGCCACCTCGGCATCGGCGGCCACCGCGATCCCGATCGACGGCCGGGGAACGGCCTACTGGCAGGCCGATCCCAGCGGCGGCGTCCCGGGCGACGCGCTCCGGGTCTGTGACACCAACGCCGACGGTTACGCCGTGCGCGCGGTGCTGACCACGTACTCCAACGTGACCCACCGCCGCGAGGTGGACACCTCCGGCCACGCCGCCGGCTACTGCACGCCCTGGAAGACCGGAGACCTGCCGGAGGGCACCAAGGTGATGATCTCCACCCAGTACGGCAAGGGCGGCGAGTGGGTGGCCGCCGACATGGCCTACCTCACGGCCTGACCGCACCGTCCTGCGCCGCCCGTCCTGCGCCACCCGTCTTGCGCCGCCCGTGCCACGCGCCCGGACGGCGCAGCGGTGTCCGGAGGCGGTGCCACCGCCGGCCGTCCACGACGTGACGGGAGGGAGGGGCTCAGCGCGCCGCGGCCCGGTCGGTCAGTACGAGAGGGCGTCCTCGGCGGTGGTGAAGAAGCTGGTCACCAGCATGTCGTTGACCGTGACGGGGCCGTCGCCGACCGGCACCGTGGCGGGCGTCTCGGCGGCGGTGAGGGCGACCTCCACCTTGTCGGCGCTCTTGCCGCCCGCGTCGTCCCCGCGCGAGAACCGGATCCCGGCGTGCGCGCGCCCGCCGGGCTCGACGATCCGGTCCGTGTCCTCGGGGCCTACGTGTTCGGCGGAACCGTCGAGACCCGGGATGGTGATCACCAGCTCGTTCACCGCGAGCAGGCAGGGAGCGTCACCCTTGTTCACCGCGGTCAGCAGCGCGTGGTGGGCGGCCTTGGAGGCGACGGTGACTCTGTAGGCCATGTCGTGCGTCTCACACATGCCGACGCCCCCGTCCTGGTCGTCGTCGGACGCGGCCTTCGACGGCGGCGGGGTGCCGTCGTCCGGCGAACCTCCGGCGGTGCTGCCGCCGTCGCTCGGGCCGGCCGTCGACGGCGTGGCGGAGGGCTTGCCGTTGCCCGCGGGGGACGGGGCCGCCGACGTGGCGGCGGCCCCGGTGTCCTTGTCGGCGTCGCCGCCGCACGCGGTCAGCAGGAGGGCGCCGAGCGAGAGGGCGGCCAGTGCGGCGGCGGTACGGCGTGGGCGAAGTGCGTGGACCATGAGATTTCCCCCCGGGTGTCTGCGTGTACCGGTGAGGGTGCCCCACCGGAGCGGCGCCTGTACCCGCCCGTACCGGGCCGGGGCCGTTCGGAGGCACGTTCGTGACACAGGCACGACGGTTGTGACCCCGCGGACCCGGCGCGCCCCGGCCTGCGCCGGCGGGGGGTCAGGTGAGCTGCCGGTCGGGCTTGCCGGCGTGGACCGGACGGACGGTGGCGGGAGGGGCCTGTGCCGGCCGGCGCCCGGCACCTCGGCTGCCGTACGCCGTGGGCCGGGCGCGGCGCGGCTTCTGCCCGTGGCAGAACAGCGGACCGGCCGGACTCGATGTTCACTACAGTGCGAGCGCATGACGCCCATGACAACGCGCACGGTGGAGTACCCGGCCGACGGTCTGACGATGGTCGGGCACCTCGCACTCCCGGCCGGGGTCGGTCGCCGGCCCGCGGTGCTGCTGGGGCCGGAGGGCATGGGGCTCAGCGACGTCGAGCGCCGCCGGGCCGACGCTCTGGCCGAGCTGGGATACGTGGCGCTGGCCTTCGACCTTCACGGCGGGCGCTTCCTGAGCGACCCCGAGGAGATGCTGGCCCGCTGCATGCCGCTGCTCGCAGACCCCGACCGGATGCGGGGCATCGGGCATGCGGCGCTCGACGTGTTGCGGGCCGAGCCGCGGACCGACCCCGACCGGATCGCCGTCGTCGGCTACGGCACCGGGGGCGCCGTGGGGCTGGAGCTCGGGCGCGACGGCGTCCAGCTGCGTGCGATCGCGACCGTCAACGCGCTGACCACGGGCCGACCGGGTGAGGCGGCGCGCATTCGCTGCCCGGTGTGGGCGGGGGTCGGGTCGGAGGACCCGATCATGCCGCCCGCGCAGCGGAACGCGTTCACCGCCGAGATGCAGGCCGCGGGCGTCGACTGGCGCCTCGTGGTCTACGGCGGCGCCTTGCACGCCTTCCACCACCCGCCGGTCGATCACCCCACGGTCCCCGGCGTCGGCCACCACCCACGGCACGCGCGGCGAGCCTGGCACGACGTCGTCGCCCTGCTGGCCGAGTGCCTGGCCGTGACGGAGTGATCGGGGCGACGACCGCGGTCGCCGCACCACCGTTGGCCGCATCAGGTTGTGTGACGGCTGTTGACAGGCGCAGGCTCCGCTGGCTTCATGAACGACAGTGATGGGAGCGCTCCCAAAGCCGCGGTCCCGTCCCCCGCCCACCGACGTCGGAAGGGACGTTCCGTTGCGCATCCCTCACGTGTTCCGCCGCAGACGAGGAGTCGACGCCCCGGTCGCGGCCGGGCGTCGCGCGGGGCTGACAGCCCTGGCCGGAGTGCTCCTCGCCGGTGCCCTGTTACCCCTGTCGGCCTCGGCCTCCGCCTCCGCCGCGCCTGCCTTCGCCTACGGTGAGGCGCTGCAGAAGTCGCTGCTGTTCTACGAGGCCCAGCAGTCCGGCCGCCTGCCCGACTTCAACCGGGTCGGCTGGCGCGGGGACTCGGGCCTGGACGACGGCAAGGACGCGGGTCTCGACCTCACCGGCGGCTGGTACGACGCCGGCGACCACGTCAAGTTCGGGCTGCCCATGGCGTACTCGGCGACGATGCTCGCCTGGGGCGGCATCGAGCAGAAGGCCGCCTACGCCGCCTCCGGCCAGCTCGAGCACCTGCGGAACAACCTGCGCTTCGTCAACGACTACTTCGTCAAGGCGCACCCCTCGCCGAACGTCCTGTACGGCCAGGTCGGCAACGGCGCGGACGACCACAAGTGGTGGGGTCCGGCCGAGGTCATGCCGATGGCCCGGCCCGCGTACCGGATCGACGCCTCCTGCCCCGGCTCGGACCTCGCGGGCGAGACCGCCGCCGCCATGGCGGCGTCCTCCATGGTCTTCCGTGACGTCGACCCGGCGTACGCGGACAAGCTGCTCACCCACGCCAAGCAGCTCTACACCTTCGCCGACACCTACCGGGGCAAGTACAGCGACTGCATCACCGACGCGCAGTCGTACTACAAGTCCTGGAGCGGCTACAACGACGAGCTGGTCTGGGGCGCGGTCTGGCTCCACAAGGCCACCGGCGACGCCTCGTACCTGACCAAGGCGGAGACGTACTACGACAACCTGTCCACCGAGCCGCAGACCACCACCCGTTCCTACCGGTGGACGATCTCCTGGGACGACACGTCCTACGGCTCCTACGTGATGCTCGCCAAGCTGACCGGCAAGCAGCGGTACGTCGACGACGCCAACCGCTGGCTCGACTGGTGGACGAGCGGGGTGAACGGGCAGAAGGTGAAGTACTCGCCCGGCGGGCAGGCCGTCCTCGACAGCTGGGGTTCGCTGCGGTACGCGGCCAACACCGCGTTCGTCGCCCTGTCCTACTCCGACTGGCTGACCGGCGACGGTGAACGCAAGCAGCGCTACCACGACTTCGCCCTCCGGCAGATCAACTACGCGCTCGGCGACAACCCGCGCAGGTCCAGCTACGTCGTCGGCTTCGGGGCCAACCCGCCCACCAAGCCGCACCACCGCACCGCGCACGGCTCCTGGACCGACCAGCTCACCAGCCCGGTCGCCAGTCGGCACGTGCTGTACGGCGCGCTGGTCGGCGGTCCGAGCGCCGCGGACGACGCCTACACCGACGACCGGTCCAACTACACCAACAACGAGGTCGCCACCGACTACAACGCGGCTTTCACCGGTGCGCTGGCCCGTCTCTACGCGGAGTACGGCGGCGCGCCGCTCGCGGGCTTCCCGCAGGACGAGAAGCCGGACGGGCCCGAGATGTCCGTGCAGGCCTCGGTGAACGCCACCGGCTCCAACTTCACCGAGATCAAGGCGTACCTGGTCAACAAGTCGGCCTGGCCCGCGCGGGCGCTGAACGACGCGTCGCTGCGCTACTACTTCACCCTCGAGGACGGCGTCACGCCCGCCCAGATCACCCTCACCACCAACTACAACCAGTGCGGCAGGCTCAGCGGGCCCACGCAGTTCAAGGACGACGTCTACTACGTGACCGTGGACTGCTCGGACACGGTGATCGCCCCGGCGGGCCAGTCGGCGTACCGCAAGGAGGTCCAGTTCCGGATCGCCTCCGCCGGCGCGTGGAACCCGGCGAACGACTGGTCCTACCAGGGTGTCCCCACCGCCTCCGGCAGCACGCCCGTCGACGCGGCGAACATCGTGCTGATGGAGGGCGCGGCCAAGCAGTGGGGCGCGACCCCGGACGGGACGGCGCCCACGCCGGGCCCGACGCCGACCCCCACGCCGACACCCACCCCCACGCCGACGCCGACCCCCACGCCTACGCCGACCCCTACGTCGACCGGTCCGTGCTCGGTGACGTACAAGGTGACCAGCGCCTGGGGCAGCGGCTTCACCGCCGAGGTCGCGGTGAAGAACACCGGGACGACGGCGATCACCGGGGGCTGGAAGCTGGGCTTCACGTTCCAGGGCGGTGAACGGCTCACCAGCGCCTGGAACGCCACCGCCACCCAGTCGGGGGCCGACGTCACCGTCACCAACGCCGCGCACAACGGCGACGTCCCGGCGGGCGGCACCGCCTCGTTCGGCTTCCAGGGCACCGGCACGCCCGTGGGTGCCAAGGCCTTCGCCCTGAACGGAAAGAGCTGCGGATAGACCTCCCGCGCGGGCGTGACCGGCCGGGCCCAGCCGACGAGGCGGGGCCCGGCCCGGTCGCGCACCGGTGCACGACACGCGCGCGGCCGGGAGGACGGGTGCCGGGGTGTCGCGCCCGGGTGGTGCTACCACAGGACGATGGATACGGGCCACGGGCACGCAGCCGCCTCCTCGGAGCAGGAGCAGATGTGTCTGCCGAAGCACAGGGTTCTCGCGTTGACCGACGGCGTGGTGGCCATCGCCATGACACTGCTGGTACTCGACATCGACGTACCTGACGGGCTGCGGGGGCAGGCCCTGGTGGACGCGCTCGACGACGTGCGGGGCCAGGTGGCGACGTTCCTGTTGAGCGCTGTGGTGATCGCTCTGTTCTGGCGGGCCCATCACGCGGTGCTGCGCGACGCGGAGTGGATCAACGGCACCCTCTTCTGGTGCAACGTCGCCTTTCTGGCGCTGGTCTCGTTGATGCCGTTTCCGACGAGGGTGCTGGCCGACTACGGCCACCAGCCGCTCGGACCGGGCCTGTACGGCGCGGTCATCGGCGCGGCCGCTCTGGTGCTGTACGTGATGGCCGTGTGCATCGCCCGCGGATCGGGGCGCCGGGACCCCTTCCCACCTTTTCCCGTGCAGGCGTTCGTCTTTCTTCTTTCCGTCGGGATCGCCCAGTTCTCCCCCATGGGGGCCGTCTACAGCTGGCTCGCCTCCGTGCCTCTCGCCCTGCTGGCCCACCGGCACGCCGCCCGCACGTCACGGGCCGCGCGGCACTGACCGGTAAGCGGCGGCGAGACGGCCGCGCCCACCCGTCGTTCAGAGCGCTCGAGCCGCCGACGGTACGGGCCCGCTGCGGACGCCCTCGTCGCGTTGCGAAACGGCCTGGGAGGGGGTGTCCCTCTTTCGCCGGTGTCGAGTAGCGAGGCAGTCGACGGCGCGAAAGGGTTGTGCCGCAGACGAAGTGTCTGCGGCCTCCCTAGGAGTGAACCATGGCCGAGAAAAGGCAAACCGAGATCGAACTCGACGATCAGGGGCGCATCGTCCTCAACGTTCCCGAACTCGTCGACACGTTGCGGGAAGGGGGTTCCCAGCCCGCGGCGCCGCGGCGTCGGGCATCCGTGAACATCAACTGCTTCGGCTGTCCCGGCGACATCGACTGGCCACCGCCGAAGTAGTTCCCCAGTTCTGCGCGGGCCTGCTGCCCGGCTCTTCCCGACGACCGGGCAACAGGCTCCCAGACCCTGCCTCGACATCCCAGGACGCGATCATGAAACAGCCAGTTCTCACTGCCCTCGGAAATGACGAGATCTTCCACGAGGAATTCGTCGCCGCAATGTCCGACCGGTCACTACATCTGATCGTGCTCCCCACCGAACAGTGTAATTTCCGCTGCACGTACTGCTACGAGGACTTCAGCATCGGCCGCATGCGCCCCGAAATCGTGCAAGGAGTCAAGAACCTCCTGTCCAGGCGGATGGCCGAACTGGAGCAGCTGAACATCTCCTGGTTCGGCGGCGAGCCTCTGCTCGCTCGGACGATCGTGGAGGACATCTCCTCCTGCGCCGTCGAAGCGGTCGCGGAGGCGCCACAGGTTCAGTACAGCGCCGACGTGACCACCAACGGCTACCACCTGGACCTTGCCACGGCCGAGACCTGGGAACAGCTGGGGATCCGCTCCTACCAGATCTCGCTGGACGGCCCGGAGGCACTGCACGACACCACGCGCAGAAGGGCGAACGGTCAAGGCTCCTTCCAGCGCATCTGGGGCAATCTGCTCGCGCTCCGGCGCAGTCGCCTGCCCAAAGGGCTCCCTCATCCCACGAGCCCCGCGCGGAAGGAGGCGTGCTACGCGGCGCGTCCGAACTCACTGGTCATCCGTGCGAACGGGACCATCGCGAAGTGCACGGTGGCCCTCAGCGACCCGTCCAATACCATCGGGCGGATCACGCCGCAGGGCGAGCTGCGGATCGACAACGGCCGCCTCGCGCCCTGGGTACGG
The DNA here is from genome assembly GCF_003112515.1 of Streptomyces fragilis. Classification (GTDB taxonomy): domain Bacteria; phylum Actinomycetota; class Actinomycetes; order Streptomycetales; family Streptomycetaceae; genus Streptomyces; species Streptomyces fragilis. The sequence goes on from NZ_BEVZ01000006.1 coordinate 43,223, forward strand.
GGCTGGGGAGGCTCCGACTGGGCGGCCGTTTCCTGTCCCTACGTCGGCATGCCCCGCTCGCCGGCACCCCTCCTGCAGATCGGTTCCAGGTCCCCCGTCCCCTCGTGATCCTCGTTGCTCCGGCCCCTGCCGTCGACGGGGCCGCTATCTGCTCAGGGGTCGGTGGCGGGCGAGCGCCGGGGTGGTGGTGGACGGCGGCGGGTGGTGTGCGATGTTGTTCCCCGCGTTGACGTGATCCGCACTCCGCGGTGACCAGGGGGGATGGGCCGTGGCAGATGGGTTCGGTGGCCGGGGGCTCGGGGGCGAGGTGGCGGACGCCGGTCCGCGTCCCCGGTTCGAGGGAGCCGTCGTGATCGGGACGTTTCCCGACTTCGCGCCCTCCCTCGTGACGCGGGACGTGGCCTGGGAGGAGACCGACCGCTGTGTGGTCGTCACCGGCCCCGCCGGGGTGGGTAAGACGCAGTTCGCGGCCTCGCTCGCGGCCGGGCTCTGGGACGACGGCCTGGACCTGCTGGTGTGGGCGAACGCCTCGGTGTCCGCGGTGCAGATCGTCGAGACGTACGCCGAGGTCGCCCTCGAGCTCGCCATCCCTGGTGCTCCGCTCCACGATCCGCGCGCGGCCGCGGAGGTCTTCCTCCGGTGGCTGGCGGTGACCGGCCGCCGCTGGCTGGTCGTCCTGGACGGAGTGGACGACGTGGCCGAGATCGCGCGCTGGCTCCCGCAGGGGAAGGGGCCCGGCATCCGGGTGGTGGTGACCACCCGTGGTGACGGTCCGCCCGGCCCGTACGAAGGGCTGCGGTCGCTGCGGCTGGAGCCCTTCTCGCCGGCTGACGCGGTGGCCTACGTGCACGAGCGGCTCACGGAGGAGGAGCGCGGCGACCTGTACGACGAGCGGGAGGCCGCCGTGCTCGCGGAGCGTCTGCACGGCTTCCCGGCCGCACTCGCGCTCGCGGTCGCCTACGTCGCGCAGCAGGGGTGCGCGATCCCGGCCTACCTCGAGCGTCTGCGCGGCGTGGACACGGCGCACCTCGCGGCTTGTGAGGCCGGCGAGCGCGCCGTCGCCGCCGCGGTCCTCCTGGCCCTGAGGGCGGTCGAGGAGGCCGACCGGACGAGGTTCGCGCTGCCCCTCGTACGCCTCATGGCCCACTTCGATCCCCAGGGGCACCCGCTGTACCTGCTGAGCACGGGCGCCGTGCGTGCGCACCTGTGCGCCCTGCTGGGCCGGGGCGGGCGGAGCCTGCTGCGGGTGTCACGTTCCCGTGAGGCACGGCTGGTCGTGCGGGCGCTGAACCTCCTGCGCGCGTACGGACTCGTCGCCGTCGATCCCGACGAGGGACAGGTGGCGCGGGCGGTGCGTACCTGCGGTCCGGTGAACGCCGTCGTCCGCGCGGACGTCCCTCGCGAGGAGGCCGAGGGCCTGGTGCGTCTGGCCGCGGACGCGCTGCACCAGTGGGCCGTGGAGCTGGAGCTGCCGGACAGCGACGTCTGCTTCCGCCCGGTGCTGCGGGCCAACGCGCGGGTGCTCGTCGAGCTCGGCGGTCCCTTGCTGCTGTCCCCCGACCCGCATCCGGTGCTGGCGGTGACCGGTGAGAGCCTGCTCGCGGACTGCTTGCACGAGGAGGCCGTCGCCCACGGCGAGGAGCACCTGCGTCTGCTGACGGCGGCGCTGGGGCGCCGGCACCCCGCCACCCTCGACGCACGCGCGGACCTGGCGGCGGCCTACGGGTGCGACGGCCGTGAGCGGGAGGCGCTGGACGTCCTGATCGAGCTGCTGCCCGACCGGGAGGCGGTGCACGGCGCCGACGCCCCGGAGACGACGGAGACCCGCGCGCGGCTGGGGCACGCCTATTTCGGCGTGGAGCGGGGAGCCGAGGCCGTCCGGCACCTGCGGGACGCGGTCGACCGGCTGACCGTCCTGTTCGGCGCGGACGACGAGCGCACGTGGGCCGCCCACCACTCCCTCGCCGTGGCGCACGCGTACATCGGCCGTCCCCGCGAGGCGATCCGGCTCTGCTCGGAGCTGCTCGCCGGCCGTCTGAGCGCCGGGGACGCCGACGACCCCGCCGTCCTCGCCCTGCGTCACGATCTCGTGTTGCTGCACGTGGAGGCGGGGCTCGCCGGGCAGGGCGTGCGGCTCGGCGAGCTGACCGTCGCGGAGTGCACCCGGGTGCTGGGGCCGGACGATCCCGGCACGCTGTCGGCGCTGACCGTTGCCGCCGTGGCGCACCGGGTGGCCGGCAACGTCCGCCAGGCGCTGCGGCACGCCGAACGGGGCGCGCAGGGCCTGGAGCGGTGCCTGGGAGCGGACCGCCGGCTGTCGCTCGACGCGCTCAGCGAGCTGGCCCACGCGCTCCACGCGGGTGGGCAGGAGCGACGGGCCCTGGAGATGCGGGAGCACCTCCTCGGCCGCCGCGAGCACCTCGAAGGTCCCGGTCACCTCCGCATCCTCGGTGCCTGTCACGAGCTGGCCCTGTCGTACGCCGCGGCCGGGCGTCGTGAGGAGGCGCTGCGGCTGCTCGAGCGGGCCGTCGCGGGCAGGACCGACGCCGTCGGCCCGGACGACCCGGAGACGCTGCGCTACCGGCACGAGGTGGCCGCCGTGCACCGCGCGTGGGGCCGCACCGACGGGGCCCGCCTGCTCGCCACCCGTCTGCTCGCCGACCAGGAACGCGCGCTGGAGCCGGGACACCCGGACACCGGGCGCACCCGGAAGCTGCTGGAAGGGCTGGGGAGCGGCGCGTGAGGCAGGCCGCGCGGCCGTTCAGGTCGTGCGGTCCGCGGGACGCCGGGTCGTCGGCGAGCACGCCGCCGTGCTGCCCGGCAGCCGCGACCGGTTGTTCGCCACCAGCCGGTACACGGCGTGCGCGGCCCACCGCGCGGGGGGCAGGGTGAGCAGCGCTCCGAGCACCGGCCAGCCGCCCCGTGCGCTCAGCAGCAGCTTGGCGACGGCCTGGGAACCTCCGTGCACGGCCCCTGTCGGGGTCACCCACAGCGCTTCGTGTTCGGCGCGCTCCCGGGTGACGCCGAGCGCCCCAAGGTCCGCGAACTGCCAGGGTGTCGCTGTGCAGCGGGGGCGGAGCAGCCGTTCGGCGCAAGCGACCGAGACGCTGCAGAAGCCGCAGTCCCCGTCGTAGACCAGCACAGGTCGGCTCCGCATGGTCCTCATCTCTTCCCACGTCGCCGTTCAGCTGCCACCTCGACGCTACCTCGGGTGCGCCGCTCCCCGTCACCGCGGCCGGCCGGCCCGCCGCGGCTCAGAGCTCGAGGACGGGCCGGACGGAGAAGTCCTCGTACATGTCTTCACCATCGGGGCCGTGGACGAACTCGGTGGCGTGGAAGGGGTTGCGGTTGGCCGTGGCCAGGGGCAGCCACGCCAGCAGGTTGCCGTAGCCGCCGCACACCGATTCGCCTCCGTCGCCACCGTGCACCGCGGTGGTGTCGCTGGTCAGCTCCGTCCGGTAGGTGTCGTAGGCGATGTGGAGACCCAGCGCGTTCGGCCCGTGCTGGGGTCCGGTGGGGTCGTCGTAGGGCGTCCGGTCGAGAGGGCAGTGGTTGCCCCAGCGGAACAGGGTGGTGGCGCCGGCTCCGCAGGCGTGCTCCCATTCGTCGGGGTTCGGCATCCGCAGGCCGCGGGCCGCGAGGGCGGCCGGCATGTCGGCGGGAGGGTCGGTCAGGGCCTCGTCCTCCACCGCCATGAGGACCGGGGCCAGGGTGACGCGTCGGTGCGGGCCGAGTACCCGTGCGAGGTGGGTCTTGAGGTCGGGGCCGTACCCGTAGCCCTGCTCGACGCTCTCCTGGTAGTCGGCGGTCTGCTCGGCCGTCGGCTGCCAGGCGTCGAGGTCGAAGCCGAGCACCGCCGGGCCGCCCGGCACCAGGGCGAATTCCTGTGCGTTCCACTCGATCCGCACGCGGTGCGTCCGGGTGCCGAGGTGCTCGACGGCGTCGAGGGCGACCAGGCGGCCCCCCACGAGGTCAGCTGCCCGCTGTGCGACCCGGCGGGCGGTCGGAAGGTCGAAGGACCGCCACCGGTCGAGTGTGAGATCGGCGAGAGACATGCGCCGGAGTGTGGCACGGAGGTCGGACAGCCGGCCCGACGGGTCAGGCCGGCGCCGGGCTGACCCTGGCACCGGCGGCCGATCCGGCTGGGCCGCCTCGCCGCGGCGAGGCGCCGCCGTCGCCCTCCTCCCCCACCCCGCTCCCCCGGACCAGCAGCCGGTACCCGCCCGGGGGTACGCCCTCCCGTTTCCGGAACGCACGGCTGAACTCGGAGGATCGCGGGAACCCCCACCGCGCGCCGATCGCGTGCACCGGCACCGAGTGGAGGGCCGGGTCCGCCAGGTCCCGGCGACAGCGTGCGAGACGGCGTTCGAGGATGAACGTGGACGGGGTCGTCCCCTGGTCCTGGAAGACCAGCTGCAGGTACCGCAGCGAGATCCCCAGCGCCCGGGCCACGACGGCCGGGGAGAGCGCGGGATCGGCGAGGTGCCGCTCCACCAGCGCGGCGCACTTCATGAACAGGACCCTCCGCCGCGAGTCGGGCGCCAGCTGCGCGTCCGTGTCGGCGAAGTGGCCCAGCACCGCGGTCGCCAGGTCCACCGCGCTCTGACCGGTGCGGGTCAGGTCGTGCGGGGACAGCGAGGTGTACTCGTCCACCAGCCCGCGGAGCAGCCCCGCGAGCACCTTGCCCAGTCCTGACGTCATGGGCAGTGGCACCGCCAGCAGGTCCCTCAGCCGAGCGCCCGGCAGCCGGACGAGCTGCTGGGGAAGCCGCAGCACCAGCGCGCCCGAAAGGCGCGCGGTGACGGCGGTGCGCGCCGTGAGCGGTCCGGAGGAGTCGCACAGCACCATCTCGCCCGGCCTCACCAGCGCCTGCCGGCGCAGCTGCTCGACGCCCTGGCCGCCGTGGGTGACCAGCACGAGTTCGTACACCTCCGGGTCGTCACGCCGGATCAGCCGCCGGGTGCGCTCCACCGTCATCGCGCTGTGGGTGGCCTCGACCAGCCCTCCGCACCCCAGCGGCATGGAGACCAGCCGGCCCCGGCGGTCCTCCGGGTCGAGGAAGCGGCAGGTCACCGGCAGAACCGCCCGGCTGACGGCCTCCTCCCAGGCGTCCGCCCGCTCAGGGCATGGCAGAGCCTCGAGATCGATCACGGTGCGCACAACGTCCCCCTCAGGTCCCCCGATGGCGATGCACCCCACGCCTTGCGCTGCCTCACGATTACATCTGTTTGACGCGCGTCACGGATACAGCGGTTCGCCCTCCGCCAACCACTGTGCGTCGACGGCACATGCGCCGCGTCCGCCGCGCTCGGCAAAGTGGCCTCGCTCGCCCAGCCGGTCCGGCACGCCTCCACCGAGGCCGGATGTCCGGCACGGCGGCGACCCATCGGTCACACGACAGGAGACAGACATGAGCCTGCGCAAGAAGCTGGCGTTCGGCGCCGCCACGGCAGCGCTGGCGGCCTCCGCGGGGATGCTCACCGCCGCCCCCGCCTCGGCCGGCCCGAACTGCGCCTCCGGCTACCACTGCATCTTCTACCTGGGCATCAACAACTCCGCACGCCACTCGTACTACAACTCCGACAGCAACTTCTCGGGCGACACGTTCAACCAGCTCACCGACCGCTCGGGCGGTGGCTTCAGCGCGAACAACAACACGGTGTCGGCGAGCAACTCCTCCAGCTCCGGGCTGGAGAGCCACTACTACAACGGCTCGGGCTACAGCGGCTTCGTGTTCTGCGTGAACCCGGGCTCGTACGTGGACTACCTGCCCACCGCTCACCAGAACCAGGCCAGCTCCCTCCAGCTGCGGGGCACCACGACCATCTCCTGTTACTGACGGTTCACGGCCCTGCGGGGAGCGGTGGGCGCGGATCGCCGCCGCTCCCGCGGGGCCGTACGCGCCGCCGCAGGGCCGTACCGCCGCGCCCGGCCGTTCCCGCGGTGAGCCGCGCGCCGCGCGCTGCGCGCCGCGCGCCGGACCGAACCCGCATCTCGTCAGCACGCCCGGAGGACGCCCATGCCACCGACGAGTTCACCCGACGGACCGTCCGAGCGACCCGGACCGTACGAGCCGCCCGGACCGTCCGAGCGACCCGCACCGTACGAACCGCCCGGGCCGTCCGGCCGGCGGTCGCCGAACCCGGCCGCGCCTCCACGCCGCACGGCCGGCGTCCTCGTGCTCGTGATCGCCCCGGTCGTGCTGGCCGCGACGATCGGCTGGAGCCTCGGTCACGACGCGGACGCCGGGGCCCCGCGCCCCGCGGACGCCGCCCGGCTGACCGCACTGCGGAACTCCCTGCCGCTGCGGGCCCTGCTGAACTCCTCCCCCGCCGCGGCCCGCGAGGCCCACCGGGCGGAGCAGGCGCTGATCGCCGCCTGCATGGGCGACCAGGGTGTCCGGTACGACAAGGTTCCCGACCCGGCGCCGGCCGGTTCGGAGACGGCCGGCACCACCCAACTGCACTTCGGCATCGAGTCCGTCGGCCCGTCCGACGGGGAAGCGGCGCAGAACTCCCGGCAGCCTCCGGCCGAGCGCCGGCGGGACGAGGCCTTCGACCTGGCACTCTACGGCGACCCGGAGAAACGGATCTCCGCCCGGAACAAGGCGATCCGCGTCACGCGCCCCGCCACCGGCTGCCTCGCCGAGGCCCAGGCCCGTCTCCTCGGAGGCGAGGACGCCCGCCGGCGCGAACTCGGCCTCCGCCTCACCCTCGACCAGGGCGAACGTGACGCGGTGGCGGCCCTGGCCGACGACCCGGCCCTCCGCGCCGCCGACGCGGAGTGGAGCGCGTGCATGGCCGACCAGGGCGTCAAGGCCTCCAGCCCCGCCGCGTTCGCCCGGAAGCTCCCCGAGGGCACCGACCTCGGCACGGACCCGTCGGTCGCCGCCGACCTCGGCTGCAAGCAGCGCACCGACTACCTGGAGCGCGCCTACGGCCGTCTGGCCGCACTCCAGCGGGACTGGCTCGACCGGCACACGAAGGACGCGGACGCCTGGCGCTCCCTGCGCGCCCACGAGGCGAAGGAGGCCGAGCAGGTTCTGGGGCGCGGCGAGCGGTAGCAGGTCGTCCGGCCGGCCAGGGGCGGCCGGCAGGAAGTCAGGTTCCCGCGCCGGCGGGGGCCGAGGTGCGGGCGAACCACGCCCGTGTCTCCTCGGCGGAGAGCACACCGGTCAGCTCGGCCGTGCCCGGCAGGGCGGGGAAGAACCGGTCGGCGTTCCAGCTGCGCGCGTACGACGGGTCGTCGAGGACGAGGAGGCGGCTTCCGTCGACGAGGGGGATGTCGGTGGGCAGCCCTTCGTTCCAGATCCGCTCGCCGTCCGGGGCGAGGAGTTCGAAGGCGCCGGTCGCGACGGTGTCGGTGAGTCCCTGGGCGGGCGCCGGGTCCGTGGCCAGGCGGACGCTCTCGGCCGACGGGGCGACGCCGGGCACGTGGCCGCCGCCGACGAGCACGTGCGCGAGCAGCGTGTGCAGCTGGAAGTTGTCGCCGATCCCGCCGATGCGCACGGCGAACCCCTTGCCGGTGGGCCGGTGCAGGACGATGAGCGGCTCGTCGTCCAGAACGGCGAGCGCGTGGTACAGGCACTTGAGGTCGTGCCGCCGCAGGTCCGCCAGTTCGCGGCAGACCGGGAGAAGCGCGGCCGCGTACCGCCGGCGCACCTCCCGGTCGCGGAGCAGCACGGCCAGCGCGGGCGGCTGCCAGCTCTCGGCGGCACACCAGGCCAGTGCCAGCCGCAGCGCCTCGTACTGTCCGTCGCCGTCCCGCTCCCCGTCGCCGTCCCGGTCCGCGTCGCCGTCGCGCTCTCCGTCGCCGTTCCCGCCCAGCCGGGCCAGGAGCGCGTCGTCGATGATCTCCTCGTCGGGCGCGGGAAGTTCGTCCCCGGCTCCCCCGGCGGCGGTCCAGCGCCGGGCGAACTCCAGGGCGTCGCCCAGGTCCCGCCGGACGGCGTCGAGTATCGGCTCCGCGCAGGCGAGCGGTTCGGCGCCGCGCTCCACGCAGTAACCGGCGGCGTTCGCCAGGTAGGGACGCGGTCCGACGGGCGGGAAGTCGGGGAGCAGCGCCGCCAGTCGCGGTCCCGCCTCGGTGAGTTCGCTGTCCGCCGCCTGCTCCAGGGCGCCCATGACGGCGATGAACGCCTGCTCGGTGCGGGCCCCGTCACGAGCGCCGACGGCCTGCTGCAGCTCGGACACCAGTGCGCCGAGATCGGCGCCCTTCTTCTTCCTCTTGAAGATCACCGGCACACCCTAGCCGCGGTCAGGGTGGGGTGCGGAGGCGGAGGAGGTAGGTGGCGGTCAGGGCCACCGCGGGGTCCTCGTCATGGGTGAGGGTGGCGAGGGCGCGGGAGGCGGTCGGGCCGGGGACGGCGGCCAGGGCCTGGGTGAGGCGGCCGCGGGCGGGGGGCTCGGTGGCGGGACGGGCCAGGCGGTCGACGAGGGCGGTCGCGATGGGGTCGGTGTGGTGGGGGTCGTTCGCCAGGGCAGTGAGGGCGTCGGCTGCGTCGGTGTCGTTGCGTCCCGTCGTGATCATGTCGAGGAGGGCGGGGATCGCGTCCGCCACGCCGCGCGTTCCGAGGGTCAGGGCCGCGCGGCCGCGGACCGCGGCGTCGGGGTGGGTGAGGGCGTCGCGCAGCAGGGGGGTGGCGGTGTCGCCGGGCAGGGCGGCGAGGCACTGGGCGGCTCTCTCCCGGACCGCGGCCGACGGGGAGGTCAGGCCCTCGGCCAGCAGGGCGGCGGCATCGTCGCCCGAGCGGGCGAGCGCCCAGCGCAGGGCACCGGCGACGATCGGGTCCGTCTCGTTCAGGGCCGCCTCGACCAGGGCCTCCGTCGGGACGGCGGAGCCGGCGCCGGAGGCGAGGGCGGCGCGCTGACGGGTGTGGACGCTCGGGGAGCCGAGGGCCTGCAGGAGGGAGACGACCTGGAGGACGTCCTGCCAGTCGGCGGCTTCCGCGGCCTCGATGCGGCGCAGCCGGGTGAGCAGCTCGGTCTCGGCGGCGATGCGGTCGCGGGTGCGGCGGATGAGGTCGCCGACCAGGGCGGAGGGCCGGAACGCGGGGTCGTCGAGGGCGCGCCCGATGTCGCGGAGCGGCAGGCCGAGCGAACGCAGGCTCTCGATGTGGAAGATGCGCCGGATGTCCTCCTCGGAGTACTCGCGGTAGCCGGAGTCCGTGCGGGCCGACGGCCGTACGAGGCCGAGCGACTCGTAGTGCCGGAGCATGCGGGCACTGACGCCGGACCTTCTGGAGACGTCACCGATCAGCACGGTGCTCATCGTCCGTCACGGGGGCCCCGGTCAGGGCGCTGACGCGCTTGGCCTCCTCGACCGCCGACGCGAAACCGGCGTCCGGGTCGTGCAGCAGTCGTTGTGCGGCGAGCGCGTGGGCGCGGACGTGGGGGGCGCCGGCGGACGTCGCGGCGTGCAGGGCCGGTACGGCCGCGTCGCCCAGCGCGGCCAGGGCCTGACTGAGGCTCAGCTGCGTGTCGTGTCCGCCGCGGCCGAGCTGGGTGGCCAGCACGGTGGCGAGGTGGGGCTCCTCCCCCGGCGGGACGAGGACGACGGCGGCCCGCCAGGCGCTGGTGGCGACCTCGTCGTCGGGGTCGCACAGCAGGGTGCGGGTGATCGCGGGCCATGCCTGCGCCTCGCCGATCTTGGAGAGGGTGTGCAGGGCCTGGCTGCGGGCCTGCGGGCGCGCGGAGCGGACCTCGCGCAGCAGGGCGGGGAGGGTCAGGTGCACCGGGTGGCGGGTGAGGGCCCAGGTGAGCATGTCGCGGACGAAGAACTCGGGCTCGACGGCGCACCGCTCGACCAGTGCGTCGACGTGGCGGGGGTCGGGGGCCGTGCCGATGGTCAGGGCGGCCCGCAGCCGGACGGACGTGCGGCTGTCCGCCAGCGCTCGGAGGGCCGGGGCCGGGTGCGGGTCGTGGTCCGTCGTGGTCATGGGGACCACCTCCTCGGGGACGGTGAAGGGCTTCTCGGGGACAGTGAAGGGCTTGTCACCGTGTCAGGGTCAAGCGGGGTGGGGGCCGGGGAGGCACGGGCGGCGGCGCCCCGGGGCTGGCGTGAAAGGTGGCGGGTGTGGGCGCGTGATGCCGCCGGGGGGTAGGGGGCGGAGGGAGACTGGGCCGGTGATTCCGAACTCGCCGCATCGTCGGATCGCCTCGCAGGAGAGGCGCGAGCCCTTGCTCACGCGCTTCGACCGGGCGGCGTGGGTGATTCCCACCAGCGCCCTGGTCGTCATCGTCCTCGTCGGTGAGCTGGGCCCGTCCATCCGCATCGTGAACTGGCTGCTGATGGTGCCCCTGCTGGCGTCGGGGGTCTGCTCGCCCGGTGTCACCCTGTTGTTCGGGGTGATCGTGGTGGTGCTCAATCGCTACATCGACGTCACCCACCCGGAGGTGTTCATCCGGACGGAGGACTTCCTCCTGGAGGTCACGGCGTCGCTGCTGGCGGTGCTGATCGCGGTGCTCAGGTCGCAGGCCCACAGCTATGTGCGGCACCTGCAGAGTTCCGCGGAGGCCACCCGGGAGGTCGTCCTGCGTCCCATCCCGCCGGACTGGGGCGGGGTGGAGACCGCGGCCCACTACCGGGCGGCGGACGTCGAGGCACGGGTCGGCGGCGACTTCTACGACGTGCTGGCCACCCCGTTCGGGGCGCGTGTCCTGCTGGGAGACGTGCAGGGCAAGGGCCTGCCGGCGGTCTCGACGGCCGGCGCGGTCACCGGGGCCTTCCGCGAGGCCGGCTACTACGAGCACGACCTGGACGTCGTCGCCCGGCGCATGGAGAACGGGCTGCGGCGGCACAACCTGCTGCGGCAGGCCTTCGGCGACCGGACCGAACGGTTCGCGACGGCCGTCGTGCTCGCCTTCCCCGACGCGGACCCGCACATGGTCGAGGTGGTCAACTTCGGGCACGACGGGCCCTATGTGATCGGCCCGCGCGGCGTGTGGCAGCTGCCGCAGCAGGAAGGCGCGCCGGTCGGCATGGCCGAACTCGTCGGCGGCACCCCCGCCGTCCGCCGCCTGCCGCTCGGGCCGCAGGAGACGGTGCTGCTGGTGACCGACGGCGTGACCGAGGCACGCAACAAGGCCGGCGAGTTCTTCCCGCTGCGGTCGTGGCTGGAGCGCCTCGCCGACCGGCGTCCGGAGGGTGTCGCCCCCGCCGACCTCCTCGGTCTGCTCCTGGACGCCCTCCGCGAGCACACCCACGGTGACGTCACCGACGACATCGCGCTCCTGGCCGTCCGGCAGCGTTCGACGGCGGATCTCCCGGCCGGCGGGAGCCACGTCGCCTGAGCCGGTGGCCGGCCGGCGCGCGGGCGGCTCAGACGTGCCGCATCCACACGTTCGGTTCCTCGTACACGCCGCGGTCCGCCGCCCGGTCGACGCGCAGGAGGGCGAGGCCGTCGGGGATCACGTACTCCCCGGAGGCGGGGAAGGCCATGCCGGTCCAGCGTTCCCACTCCGCGACCGTGCCGGTCATCGTCTGCGAGACCTCCGCCGGCCCGAGGACGACCGCGCCCAGGCGCTGGTGCGTGCGGATCCACGGGTCGAGGGCCAGGCCGTCCTCGCGGGTCCAGGTCATGAAGGTCCCCATGGGCGTGAGCGGATAACGGGCCTTGAGGGTCGGGCGGACCGGGGCGACGACCTTGCTCAGGCCGGCCTCCGCCGCCACCGCGCGCAGTGCGGTCAGCACCTGTCCGGCGAGGCCGCGGCCGGTGAGGGAGGGGGTGACGACCGCCCCGCAGATGACCAGCGTGTCGGGCTCCGTCCCCGCCTCGTGTCCCTCCACGGCACGCACCAGGGACTGCGCGTAGCCGCCGGGGAGGTCCTGCGGGCTTCCGTCCCAGCGCACGGGCACGCCCCAGCCGCAGGCCACCGGGACGTCCTGCTCGTCCACCAGCATCAGGTCGAAGGCACCGAACCACTCGCGGACCCGGCCGATGTACTGCTTCACCAGGTGGTCGGCGGTGATGAACTGCGGGAATCCCTCGCTGAACAGTTCCCGCAGGTGGTCGTCCTGCCAGGAGCGGGTGTCCGCCCGTAGCGGCTGCAAGATCATTCGATGTTTCTAGCACACCGGTTCGGAAGCCTGCGCCGACGTTCGGCGCGGAGGCCGAGGCCGGGGGGGGGGAGCGCGCCGTGCCCCGCCCGGAGAGTGCTCCGGGCGGGGCGCGGTGTGCGGTGGCGGGGCCGGGTCAGCCGCAGGCGGCTCCGTCGCGGGTGAACGCGGTGGGCGGGCCGTTGGAACCCGTCCAGGAGCCGGTGAGGCCGACGGTGACCGAGCCGCCGGGGGCGACGCGTCCGTTCCACGCGACGTTGGTGACGGTGACCTGGGCGCCGCTCTGGGCGACGGAGCCGTTCCAGAGCTGCGTGACGCGCTGGCCGTCGGGGAAGGACCAGCCGAGCTTCCACGCCTGCCAGGCGCTGTCGCCGGTGTTCGTCAGCTTGACCTCGGCCTGGAATCCGCCCTGCCACTGGTTGGTGACGCGGTAGTCGACCGTGCAGGCGCCCTTCGGGTCGACCGGGTCCGGCGGATCCGTGGGGTCCGGCGGGTCGGTCGGGTCCGGCGGATCGGTCGGATCGGTCGGCGAGGGGACGTCCGCGGTGTCGGCGTAGACGATGCCGCGGCCGTTGGTGGAGACGTAGACCCTGCCGTACACGCGCGGGTCGCCGGTGATGGTGGAGCCGGTCCAGCCCCACTGGTGCTTGCTGTCGTTGACACGCACCCAGTTGGCGCCGGCGTCGGTGGAGCGGAAGATGCCGCGGACGCCGCCGATCTTGGCGCTGGTGTACAGGGTCTGGTACGCGGCGCCGGGGGCGGCCTTGCCGAAGCCGATGGTGTCGGCCTCCTGGACGCCGCCCACCTTGGTGAACGTCGCGCCGGAGTCGGTGGAGTGCCACAGACCGTAGGTCTTGTCCTTGGCGCCGCCGGCCAGCCAGATGTCGCCGCCGCGGCCGGGGACCGCCTTGAAGCGCACGGACGTCCCGTCGGGCAGGCCGGTGGAGGCGCGCTTGGTGAAGGTGACGCCGCCGTCGGTGCTGACGTAGAAGGCGCCGTCCTTGAAACCGTAGAACTTCTTGGCGTCGACGCGGTCGGACTCCACGACGGCGCCGGCCGGGATGCCGGAAGAGGCCGTCCAGGAGGATCCCGAGCCGGTGTGCACGCCCGCCCCTTCGGGGCTCCACACGTAGCGGCCGCCGTCCGCCGACACGGCGACCGTGCCGCCGCCCGTGACGCCGGAGGGGTCCGAACCCGCCCACCAGTTGGCGCCGTTGTCGGAGGAGAACGCGATGTGCGCGCCGCTGTCCACGTTGCCGGCCCGCACCACGGTGTTCGGGTTCGACTCGGCGTAGTCCAGGCTGGTGGTGGAGGTGAAGTTGGGCGACTGGAACATCTTGGCCGGCACCGCGTTCAGGTCGGTGTGCCGGAAGCCGCCGATGTCGCCGAGGCCGCTGATGAGGGTCGCGCCGGAGGGCGGGGCCACCAGGTCCAGGACGGCGGTCTCCTCCAGCCCCTTCACCATCGGCTTGATGACGGGCTTTCCGCCCTTGTCCCACTGGGTGAGGTTCTCGGTGCCGAAGATCGTCGCGCCGGTTCCGTACATCATCCGGTCGGAGTCGAACGGGTCGATCTCCAGCGCCTCGGTCATCCATCCGAGCTTGGGGGTCTCCTCCGGCGGCGTGGGGTGGGCGCCCCAGTCGAGCCAGGGTACGGAGGTGATGTCCATGGTGTAGCGGTCGGAACGGGTGGGGTAGGAGGTGAACTCCCAGGCCCGGGTCCAGTTCTCGCCGCTGTCGGTGGTGCGGAAGATCTGCGTGTCCGGCCACCAGGAGCTGTAGCCGGTGACCATCACCGTGCCGGGGTTCTGCCGGTCGACGGTCAGGCCGCTGTAGCCGAAGTAGGTGTCGGCGGCGGGAAGCGGGCTGACGTCGGTCCATTCGCCGTTGCCGGTGTCGTAGCGCCAGACCTGTCCGGTGGAGCCGTCGTAAGGGCCGCCGGTGTCGCTGTAGGCGAGGTAGAGGTAGCCGTTCTCGGCGTCCAGGACGCCCTTGTGCGCGAGCAGCCCGGTCGGCTGACCGGCCACGCGGGACCAGGTGGCTCCCGCGTCGGTCGAGCGGTAGACGTTGTTCGCCTTGTCGGCGACCCCGACGTAGATCGTCCGGGTGGCGGTGCCCGCGCTGCCGGTCGACTCGTCGAAGGTGACCCAGGAGATGCCCTGGATGTCGCCGTTGTAGCCGCCGGCGTCGTCCGGGTCGGCGACGTAGGTTCCGGGGTTGGGGAACGAGGTCACCTTCGCCCAGGTCGCCCCGCTGTCGGTGGAGCGCCACAGGCCGTTGCCGCTGGGGGCGCCCAGGTACAGGACGCTGTTGCGGTGGGGGTCGACGGCCAGGCGTTCGCCCATGCCGCGGCCGGGCATGTTGCCGCCCAGCTTGAAGGGCAGGTCGGCCTTGGCCCAGGTCTCGCCCCGGTCGAAGGAGCGCAGCACCGCGCCCTTCCCGGGGTCCCAGTCGTTGGTGTAGGTGCCGACCGCCGCGTACACCTTGTCCGGGTCCACGCTGTCGGAGGCGAGGCCGATCACTCCGGTGTGGCCCCAGTCGTCCCAGCCGACGTGGTCCAGCAGGGGTTTCCAGCTCTTGGTCGACTCCACCCAGCGGTAGGCGCCGCCGATGTCGGTGCGGGCGTAGGCGAGGTCGGGTTCGCTGCGGTTGAAGACGATGCCGGGCACGAAGCCGCCGCCGTCGATGCGGACGTTCTTCCAGCCGACCTCGGCCGCCGCGGCGGCGGCCTCGGCACGCGCGGGGCCGTCCTGGGGTTCGGTGGGCCTGGCCGCGGCGGCGGGTAACAGGGCGGCGCACAGCAGGCCGAAGGCGGTGGCCAGTACGAGAGCGGCCTTCGGCAGGCCGCCTCGCGGCCGGCCGGCGGACGGCCGGGGCGGGCCGGCGGACGGCCGGGGCGTGGCGGCGGACGGCCGGGGCGTGGCGGCGGACGGCCGGGGCGTGGCGGCGGACGGCCGGGGCGTGGCGGTGGGCGCGGTGCCACCGGGCAGCGGTCTGCCTCTGGGGGGAGGGGACTCGTGCACAGCTCTTCCTTCCTCGTCACCCCGGCCGCGCGGGCGCGGTGCGGCCCGTGGAGCGCCGGGGCAGGGGGCGGTGCGCGGGCGTGGCCGTCGGGTCCGGCTCGATGGCCGATCTCCGCACGCGACGGGGCACGCCCGGCTGGGGCGGGGGGACCCCGTGGAGCCTCGGACCGGCTCACGCAGGGGTGGGAGCGCTCCCACTTTCGATCGGCCGCCGACCCGGCGTCAAGACGTGTGCGGAGTCGAAGAAATTCGACACAGTCGAAGCGCTTCGACGACTATGGACACGCGTGCCCGCCGGGGTTAGTGTCCTACCACCCTCGCTTCCCGCTGGGCCGTTCCGCCCTCGGCGTCGAAGCGCTTCACAGAGCTTGGAGAGCCGGATGGTCACCCTCGCCGAGGTCGCCCAGCACGCCAGAGTCTCGGCCAGCACCGTCAGTTACGTCCTCAGCGGCAAGCGTTCCATCTCCGCCGGAACCCGGGAGCGGGTCGAGCACAGCATCCGGGAGCTGGGGTACCACCCCAACGCGGGCGCGCGCGCCCTGGCCAGCAACCGGTCGAACATCATCGCGCTGATGGTGCCGCTGCGGACCGACATGTACGTGCCGGTGATGATGGAGATAGCGATCGCGGTGGCCACCACGGCCCGCACGCACGGCTACGACGTGCTGCTGCTCACCGGCGAGGAGGGTCCGGACGCGGTGCGCCGGGTCACCAGCAGCGGACTGGCCGACGGCATGATCCTGATGGACGTCGAACTCGACGACGAGCGGCTGCCGTTGCTGCGCGGCGGCGTGGCCGGTCAGGGGCGGCCGGTCGGTGAGCAGGAGCAGCCCGCGGTGCTGATCGGGCTGCCGTCCGACACCACCGGCCTGACCTGCGTCGACCTCGACTTCCGGGCCACCGGCGCGCTGTGCGTGGACCATCTGGCGGCGCTCGGGCACCGGGACGTCGCGGTGATCGGCGAGGCGCCCGCGGTCTACGAGCGGCACACCGGCTTCGCCGAGCGCACCCTTCAGGGACTGCGGTCCCGGGGCGGCGAGCTGGGCCTGCGGCTGCTGCACCGGCCGTGCGCGGGCGGGTACGACGCGACCGCGGTGACGCTCGCCCGGATCCTGGACGAACGCCCGGACACCACCGGCTTCGTGGTGCAGAACGAGTCCGCGGTCGAGCCGCTGCTGGCGCTGCTGCGGCAGCGGGGCCGGGCCGTGCCCGAGGACGTCTCGGTGGTGGCGATCTGCCCCGAGCAGGTCGCCGTCCAGGCGTCGGTGGCGCTCACGTCCGTCGCCCTGCCGGCGCAGGAGATGGGCAGGCGCGCCGTGGACCATCTGGTCGCCAAGCTCGAGGGGCGCGGCGGTGACGAGGTCGTGCTGCTCGCACCGGAGCTGACGATACGGGCGAGTTCGGGGCCGGCGCCCGCCCGGCCGTAGCCCCTCCCCGTGACTCCGGTCCCGCGGGCCGCCCCTCCCCCGGCTGCCGTCGCCCCCTCGCGCCCGGCCACGGTTTCCTCCCACCTCCGCACTCCCCCAGGAGCATGCCTCGTGACCCAGACTTCCGAGCCGCAGCCCAAGGTCAGCCTCGCCCAGTCCTCGCCCACGGTGGGCGCGCTCCGGGAGCGGGACGGGGCCCTGGAGTGGAGCGGGCGCCAGGAGACCGTGCGCATCGAGCCGTGGGGGCCCGACGCGGTCAGGGTGCGGGCCCGACTGGGCGGGCCGGTGCTGCGGGACCTTCCCGGGGCGCTGCTCCCGCAGGCTCCCGGCGCCGACGGCACGGTGAAGATCGAGGGCGGGCGGGGCCGGGTCACGGTCGGGTCGCTCACCGCCGAGATCGACGCCGAGGGCCTGGTCCGTTTCCTGCGCACCGACGACGGCGAGGAGCTGCTGGCCGAGGAGCGCGCCCACTTCTGGTGGCCCGGGCCCCGGCTGTACACGGCGGTCGGCAACGGGCACCACCGGCTCGAGCAGCGGTTCGCCGCGTACGACGACGAGCGGCTGTACGGCCTGGGGCAGCACCAGCACGGCCGGCTGGACCAGAAGGGCCTGGTCGTCGATCTGGTGCAGCGCAACGCCGAGGTCGGCATCCCGGTGCTCACCTCCAGCCGCGGATACACGCTGCTGTGGAACAACCCGGCGATCGGCCGGGTCGAGCTCGCGTACAACGGGACCCGGTGGGTGGCGGACTCGGCCCGTCAGATCGACTACTGGATCACCGCGGGCGATCCGGCGGCGGGGCAGCGCCGGTACAGCGCGGTGACGGGCCGCACCCCGATGCTGCCCGAGTGGGCGGCTGGTTTCTGGCAGAGCAAGCTGCGGTACCGCACGCAGGAGGAGCTGCTGGCGGTGGCGCGGGAGTACCGGCGCCGGGGGCTGCCGTTGTCGGCGATCGTCTGCGACTTCTTCCACTGGACGCATCTGGGCGAGTGGAGGTTCGACCCGAAGGAGTGGCCGGACCCGGCGGCGATGGTGCGGGAGCTGGAGGAGCTCGGCGTCAAGCTGGTCGTGTCGGTGTGGCCGTCGGTGTCGCCGCTGAGCGAGAACCATCCGGTGATGGAGCAGCGCGGCCTGTTCATCGGTACGCAGTACGGGCCGCTGGCGCACGCGGACTGGCCGGACAAGGAGGTCGCGAGCACGGTGCAGGTGGCGTTCTACGACGCCACGAACCCCGAGGCGCGGGAGTTCGTCTGGTCTCGGATCAAGGAGAACTACCTGGATCCGTACGGCATCACCGCCTTCTGGCTGGACGCGTGCGAGCCGGAGCTGAAGCCGGGGTTCCCGGAGAACCTGCGGTACTGGGCGGGGCCGGGTCTGGAGGTCGGGAACATGTACCCGGCGGAGAACTCGCGTGCCTTCCACGAGGGACTGTCGGCCGCCGGGGAGGAAGAGGTGATCACCCTCAACCGTTCCGCGTGGGCGGGCAGTCAGCGGCACGGGGCCGCGCTGTGGTCCGGCGACATCGGCACGGACTTCGCCACGCTGCGGCGTCAGATCCCGGCGGGTCTCAACACGGCGCTGGCGGGCATCCCGTGGTGGAACACGGACATCGGCGGCTTCCACGGCGGCGATCCGCAGGACGCCGCCTACCGGGAGGTGATGGTGCGGTGGTTCCAGTTCGGCGCGCTGTCCCCGCTGATGCGGCTGCACGGGTTCCGTGAGCCGGGCATGCCCCTGGGTCCGGACATGACGGGCGGCCCGAACGAGGTGTGGGCGTACGGGGAGGAGGCCGGGGCGATCCTGGAGCGGTACCTGCGCCTGCGGGAGCGGCTGCGGCCGTACGTCCTGGACGTGATGCGCCAGGCGCACGAGGAAGGGCTGCCGGTGATGCGGCCGCTGTTCCTGGAGTTCCCCGGCGACGCGGCCTG
The DNA here is from genome assembly GCF_003112515.1 of Streptomyces fragilis. GTDB lineage: Bacteria > Actinomycetota > Actinomycetes > Streptomycetales > Streptomycetaceae > Streptomyces > Streptomyces fragilis. The sequence goes on from NZ_BEVZ01000006.1 coordinate 61,657, forward strand.
CTGGTCGGTGGACGACGCCTACCTCCTCGGGAGTGACCTGCTGGTCGCGCCGGTCCTCGAGGCCGGGGCCACGGCCCGGACGGTGCACCTGCCGGAGGGCGCGCGCTGGACGGACGCGTGGACGGACGCGGTGTACGAGGGCGGCGGGGAGGTCACGGTGGACGCTCCGCTGGAGCGCATTCCGCTGTTCCTGCGCGACGGGGCGACTCTGCCGGTCCGGGAGCCGTAGGGGCGCGCCGCCGCCGGTGCTTCGCGCACCACTCCTTGAGCACCGCCCGGTCCAACGGGTCCCGGACCGGGCGGTAGGGGCCGCCCGTGGGGTGCGGGCGGCCCCGTCTTCTTGCGTCAGCCGGCCGTGACGGTCAGGTTGTCGGTGCGGAAGTCCAGGCCGCCCGACGACGAGGTGATCTCGTAGCCGAACTGCACGTCGCCGATGGTCTCGTCACCCATCCAGCGCTTGGTGTCCTTGATCCAGCGGAGGATGGGCAGCATGTCGACCGTTCCGGAGGTGGAGCGGGAGGTGCGCAGGAACGAGAAGACCTGGTTGGAGCCGTTGTCGCCCTTGTGGACGTTCCAGGTGTGGCCGCCGAGGGTGACGGTGCCCTGGAAGCTGCCGAGCGGGCCGACCGGGCCGTACTGGTTGACCCACAGCATGATCTCGTAGTCGTGGTCGGTGTCCCAGATGTCGTACGAGGTGTTGTAGGCGCCCGCGGACGGCACGCTGACGCTGTAGCTGCTGGTGAGGGTGCGCAGCGAGGAGATGCTGCGGTTCACGACCTTCTTGGAGTTCGGGTAGGACTTGATGCCGCCGGTGTTGGGGTGGTTGGCCCACACTCCCCAGTTGGTGCCGGAGTTGGCCCAGACGCACTGGGCGCCGGCGCCGGAGCCCCAGATGTTGTTGTAGAGGGTGTAGCCGCCCAGGTTGGTGTTGCCCCACTGGTCGCAGGTGTTCCAGACGGCGGCCTGGGCGGGGGCGGTGGCGAGGCCGGCGGTGACGCCCAGGGCGAGGGCGGGGGCCAGCAGGGCCTTGGCGATCGTGCGGAGGGTGCGTGGTGCCATGGTGGTCCTTCCATGGGTGGGGGGAACGGGATCACCGTGTCCTCAGGGTCAGGACGCGGTCCTCGCCGGCGGTCAGGTCGAGGGACCGGACGCCGGCCGAAGTCCTGAGTTCGATGCGGTGGGTGCGGGTGGGGCGCAGGACGGCGGTGGCGCCCTCGGGGGTCCAGGTCAGGTCGAGGCCGGCGCCGAAGCGGGTGCGGACGCCGCGCAGTGAGCCGCGGGGGTGGGCCGGGGGCGGTGCGGGGAGCAGGACGAGGCGGTCGGGGGTGGACTGGACGAGGGCCTCGATCAGCACGGCGGGCAGGGTGTGCGCGGCGTCGGCGTTGTAGACGTCGCGGCGGGGGTAGTGCGAGCTCATCAGCGAGGCGTGGAAGTGGTCGCCGTGCAGCACCTGGGCGAGGGCGTGCCCGACCCGCTCGCCGTCGTGGAGCCGGGCGGCGATCAGGGCGTGGTGGAGGTGGCCGTGGGCGGAGTCGTTCTCGGCGCCGCGCAGGTGGAGGGCGCGGTGTGCGGCGGCGGCGAGTTCGGGGGTGTCGTGGGGGGTGATCTCCTCGAGCGGCCAGACGCCGTAGAGGTGGCTGAGGTGGCGGTGCTCGTAGGCGTCCTCCAGGCCGGGCCAGGCCCATTCGGCGAGCGCTCCGTCGGCATTGATCCGGTGCGGCGGGAGGGCCGCGGCCAGGGCGCGCCAGCGGTCGGCGCTCCCGGGGTGGTAGGCGGCGGCGGTGAGCAGGGCGTGGCGGGCGGCGGAGAGGTCCATGGCGGCGTTGAGGGCACCCCAGCTGCCGCCGGTGGGGCGGTTCTCGGGTGAGTAGGAGGGGACGACGGCGAGGCGGCCCTCGCTGTCCGTGCGGGTGAGGAAGTCCTCGTAGAAGGTGGCGACCTCGGCGAGGGCGGCGGCGGTGCGCGCATCGCGTAGGCCGTGTGCCTCGTCGTGGTCGACGAGCGGTTTGAGCAGCCAGTCGGCGCCTGCCGTCCACAGGTGGAGCGGGTACTCGCGGTCGAAGTGGTAGGCGTGGCCGCGGGATCCGTCGGTGTGGGCGGGGGCGACCACGCCGCGGGTGCCGAAGACGGCCCGGGCGTTGTCACGCCAGTCGGGGAGCTGGCGGTGGACCAGTGAGGCCAGCGCCTCGGTGACCTCGGGGAGGGCGGCGGCGGTGGCGGAGGCGGTCTGCAGGTTGAGGTTGGCGTCGGTGGTGAACGCACCGGACCAGGCGGTGTCCCAGTCCCCGGTCCACAGGCCGGTGAGGCGGGGCGGGTTGAGGCCGCTGGAGGAGAGCAGGTGGTAGCGGCCGGCGGCGAACAGCCGTTCGGTGAGGGCGGGGCTGTCCGGGCGGGTGAGCAGGGCGGAGCCCGGCAGGGCGCGTTCGGCGGGGTCGGCGGCGAGGTCGAGGGTGACGCGGTCGTAGGCGGTGCGGTGGTGGGGCAGATGGCGGGCGAGGAGTGCGTCCCAGGAGCCGTCGGCGAGGTGGAGCAGGTGGCGCAGGGCGCGGCCTTCGGCGAGGGGGTCGCTGTCGCCGGTGTGCCGCCGGATCCGGGTGAGCAGCAGGACGGACCGGGCGTCCTCGACGCGCGCTCCGCGGGGGCCGCGGGTGATGCCGCCGTCGATGGCGGTGGCGGCGGCGGTGGCGGTGGCGGTGACCAGGGTGACGCCGGTGTAGCCGCGTGCGCTGCCCGGGTAGCGCACGCGCAGGACGAGCAGGGCGCCGTCCGGGGTGAGGACGGTGTCGTGGCGGACGTCGAGTGCCTCGGGGGCGCCGGGGAGGCGGTGGTCGAGGGTGACGTCGAGGCCGGCGGCGGGGGCGGTGACGTGCTGGACGAGGACGTCGTCGGCGCGGGAGACGAACAGCCGCGCGGTGCGGCCGGCGCTGCGGGTCGCGGCCACGCCGGTGCGGAAGTCGAGGGTGCGTCGCAGGTCGCCGAGGTCGCCGGGCGGCAGGCGCAGGCGTATCCGGAAGGCCGGGTGGAAGGGGCGGACCCAGCGCAGCGGGCGGCCGTCGGTGAGGTCCTCGGCGGCGGTGAGGTCTCCGGCGAGCAGGCGGTCCTGGATCTCGCGGAGGCGGTGGGCGAGGCGGGGAGGGCGCCGGTCGTGGTCGTCCTGGCCGTCGGGGTCGGGGCGTACCAGGGCGTGATGGGTGACGATCACCTGTTCGTCGTGGGGGTGTCCGAAGGCCATGGCGCCGTGCCGGCCGTTTCCGGCGAGGTAGGCGTCCTCCCAGCGGGCGGCCGGGACCGGCTCCCAGGTGCCGTGGACGGGGGTCGCGCTCACGGCCGCAGGACCGCCGCGCCGCGGTGGTCGAGGGTGACCCGGTCGGTGTGGGTGGTGCCCGTCAGGAGGTCGTGGTGGGTGCCGGGAACGTCGACGGTGACCGGTCCGGGGCCGTGGTTGAGGAGGAAGAGCAGGGTGCCGCGGCGGACCGCCTCGACGTGGTCGGGCAGGCCGTCGAGGGGCGGCCGGACACCGGCGGTGGCCGCCGCCCTGGTCAGCAGGGCCCGCAGCGGTTCGGGTTCGGGGAGGGTGGAGAGGTACCAGGCGCGTCCCTTGCGCAGGACGGCGGGCAGGCCGTCGAGTTCGCCTCCCTGGTAGGGCGTGATCTCGTCGGCGGTGCCGTCGGCCTCCAGTTCCTCGGACCACAGGGTGCCGCGGAAGCCGGCGCACCGGACGCTCTCGCCCTCCTCCAGCGGCCACCATTCGTGGAGGGTGCGGATGCCGAACAGGTCGCGCAGCCGGGCGTCCATGCCGCCGGGGCGGATCCGGTCGTCCTGGTCGGCGAGTCCGGTCAGGAAGCCGCAGACCAGGGTGCCGCCCCGGGCGACGTGCGCGAGGAGGTTGTCGACGGCGGCGTCGGTGAGCAGGTGGAGCTGGGGGACGACGATCATCCGGTAGGCGGTCAGGTCGTGTTCGGGGTGGGCGAAGTCGGTGGTGAGGTGGGCCTGCCACAGTGCGCGGTGCCAGGCGCCGAGGATCCGCGGGTAGTCGGTGAGGCGGGAGGGGCGGGCTTCCTGGTCGCCGGCCCACCAGGAGTGCCAGTCGTGCAGGACGGCGATGCCGGCGCCGACCCGGCCGCCGTGGGCGTGCGGGGCGATGCGGGCCAGGTCGGCGCCGAGCTGCCTGATCTCCTGGTGGGCGCGGCCGCGCTCTCCCGCGTGGCCGAGCATGCCGGAGTGGAACTTCTCCGCCCCCTGCCGCGACTGGCGCCACTGGAAGTAGCAGACGGCGTCGGCGCCGCGGGCCACCGCCTGCAGGCTCCACAGGCGGTTGAGGCCGCGGGGCTTGGGCTGGTTGACGACGCGCCAGTTGACCGCGCCGGCCGCCTGTTCCATGAGCATCCACGGGCCGCGGGCCTGGGAGCGCGTCATGTCCTGCACGAGGGCGCCGCTCTGCGCGCCGAGCGGGTCGCGCGGGTCGGGGTAGAGGTCGACGGAGACGACGTCCTCCTCCTCGGCCCAGCGCCAGGCGTCCTGGCCCTCCCACAGCGGCATGAAGTTGGTGGTGACCGGCAGGTGGGGGGTGTGGCGGCGGACGATGTCGCGTTCGGCGGTGAAGCACTCGAGGAGCATGTCGGAGGTGAAGCGCCTGAAGTCGAGCACCTGGGTGGGGTTCTTCAGGTAGTGCGCGCGGCGGGGCGGCAGCACCTGCGCCCAGTCCCCGTAGTGCTGGCTCCAGAAGGCGGTTCCCCATGCCTCGTTGAGGGCGGCGAGCGAGCCGTAGCGGTGGCGCAGCCAGTCACGGAAGCGTGCGGCGGCCTCGTCGCCCCAGTCGTAGGTGCAGTACTCGTTGTTGATGTGCCACATGGTGAGGGCGGGGTGGCGGGCGTAGCGGGCCGCCAGGTCCTCGGTGATGGCGGCGGCGTGGTGCCGGTAGGCGGCGCTGGAGTGGGAGAAGTGCTGGCGGCCGCCCCACCGCTCGACGTGCCCGTCCTCGTCGCGTGGCAGGGTCTCGGGGTGGAGGTGGCCCAGCCAGGGCGGCGGGGAGGCGGTCGGGGTGGCGAGGACGACGCCGACGCCGCTCGCGTGCAGGAGGTCCATGAGCCGGTCGAGCCAGTCGAAGTCCCGTCTGCCGGGCTCCGGTTCGAGACGGGACCAGGAGAAGACGCCGACGGTGACGGAGTTGACGCCGGCCGCCCGCATCAGGCGGACGTCCTCGTGCCAGGTCTCCTCCGGCCACTGCTCCGGGTTGTAGTCGCCGCCGAAGAGGATGCGGCCGCGGGTGACGTCGGCGAGGGTGGGACGGTGCGTGGGGGTCGCGTCCATTGCGGTGACCTTGTTCGCGGGGTTGGCGGGCGGGGTGGTGGGCGGGCGCCGACGGCGGGTGCGCCCGGGGGTGGGTGTGGGAGCAGGTGTGGGTGTGGGTGTGGCTCAGCCCTTGACGGCGCCCGTGAGCATGCCCTCCTTGAAGTGCTTCTGGACGAAGGGCGACAGCACGGCCACGGGCAGCAGCGCCATCACCATCACGGCCATCTGGATGGCCAGCGGTGAGAGTTCGCCGGTGTTGATCTGGGCGGCCAGGCCCACCGGCCGCTGCTGGCGCTGGACGAGCTGGATCATGACGTTCTGCAGCGGCATCATGTCCTGGTCCGTCAGGTAGATGGAGGCGTTGAACCAGGCGCTCCAGTAGCCCACCGCGTAGAAGAGGGCGATGACCGCGATCACGGCCCGGGAGAGCGGCACGACGATGCGGAACAGGATGCGCCACTCCCCCGCTCCGTCGATGCGGGCGCTGTCGATCAGTTCCTGGGAGATGTTCATGAAGAACGCCCGCAGGACCAGGATGTTGAAGACGCTGACCGCGCTGGGCAGGATGAGCGCCAGGTAGGTGTCGGTGAGTCCGAGGGCCTGCACCAGCAGGTAGGTGGGGATGAGGCCCGCGCCGAAGAACATGGTGGCGAGCAGCGTCATCAGGATCCAGCGGTGGCCGAGGGAGCCGCTGCGGGAGAGGCCGTAGGCGCAGAGCACCGAGACCGTCATGCTGAAGAGGGTGCCGACCAGGGTGACGCCGACGCTGACCAGGGTGGCGCGCTGCACCTGCCCTCCGCCGAGCAGTTCCTGGTAGGCGACGAAGGTGATGCTCTTCGGGATCACGACCAGGCCGCCGGCCTCGTCGATGGTCTGCTTCGTCTGGAGGCTGGTGACGACGACGATCCACAGCGGGAAGAGGATCGACAGGCAGGCCAGACCGAGGGCGAAGCCCTTGCCCGCCTGTCCGGCCCTGGAGGGCTCCTCCTCCCACGCGGGGCGGAGCGGGGCGGCCCGGCGGCCGGGCCGCGGGCCGTGCGTCGGGGTGCCGTCGGCCGGCGGGCCGCCGGCGGGTGTGCCGAGGACGGTGGTCATTTGTGGTAGACCCCCTGTTCGCCCATGAGGTGGGCGACCTTGTTGGCGCCGAGCACGAGGGCCAGGCCGACCAGGCCCTTGATCAGTCCGGCCGCGGCGGCGTAGCCGAAGTCCTGGTTGCGGATGCCGTTCCACCAGACGTACGTGTCGAGGACCTCCGAGGCCTCGACCCCCACGGCCTGCCGCTGGAGCAGCAGTTGTTCGAAGCCGACGGTGAGGGCGTCGCCCACCCGCAGGACCAGCAGGAGGGCGATCACCGGGCGCAGGGCGGGCAGGGTGACGTGCCACATGCGGCGCAGGCGTCCGGCGCCGTCCATGGCGGCGGCCTCGTACAGTTCGCCGGGGACGGCGGACAGCGCGGCGAGGAAGACGATGATGCCCCAGCCGGCGTCCTTCCAGACGGCCTGCAGGGTCACCAGGTACTTGAAGATCTCCGGGTCGGTCATCAGGTCGAAGCCCTCGTAGCCGTGCTGGCGGAGGGTCTGCGCGATGATGCCCGCGCCGCCGAAGATCTGCAGGAAGACGGTGACGACGAGGACCCAGGAGAAGAAGTGCGGGAGGTACATGATCGCCTGGGCGACGGCCCGTACCCGGGGCCTGACCACGCTGTTGATGAGCAGGGCGAGCAGGACGGGGACGGGGAAGAAGAGCACCAGTTGCAGGAGGAACAGCACGAAGGTGTTCCGCACGGCGTGCCAGAACGCGGAGTCCGCGAAGATCCGCTCGAACTGTTCGAAGCCGATCCAAGGGCTCTCCAGGACGGCGACGAAGCCGTTCTCGCTGAGGTAGGGGTCGTAGTCCTGGAAGGCGACCACGTTGCCGAGGATCGGCACGTAGTTGAAGACCAGGACCAGCAGCAGCGCGGGCAGGGTCATCAGGACCAGGGTGCGGTCGCGCCGCCATCGGGTGCGCAGGGTCCTCCCGCTCCTGCGCCCCGGCGTCGTCGCCGGGGCCCGCTTCGTGGCCAGGCCCGGCTCCGGGCCCGTCTCCGCGGGGGCGGCCCCCGAGTCGGGCCTGTCGGCAGGGCTCCGTGGCACCGTGCTGTGCGACACCGCCTACTCCTCGCGTCCGCTCGGGCTCACTTGGCGGTGCCGTTGTCGTCGAGCAGCTTGCGGTACCAGTCCCGCAGGCCGTCGCCGCCCCGGGCGCGCCAGTCGGACACGGCCTGCTGCACGTCGCTGATCTTCTTGCGGCCGCGCACCACGTCGTCCTCGAGCTGCTCGAAGTCGTCGGCGAGGTTGGACCAGCGGTTGGGTTCGGTGACGGTCAGCCCGAAGAAGGAGGACTTCTTGGTGAAGGCGCCCATGCGCTGCTGCCACTCGACCATGCCGCGGGTGACGTCGGGCAGGTCGGGATAGGCGATGTAGGGGGCGGGGTTGCCGGTGTAGTCGTAGGCGCCGTTGACCTCGTTGATGCCCTGCGTGGTCTTGACCGGCAGACCGTCCTCGATCGTGTAGTCGGTCCCCTCAACGCCGTAGGCGGTGAGCATGAACTCCTTCGTGCCGTAGGGCGCGGCACAGAAGTTGCACAGCGCGAGGAAGTCCTTGACCTGCTGCTCGGTCGCCTTGCGGGAGATGAAGGTGAAGATGTTGGCGGGCTGGACCGCCCAGAGGGTCGGGTCGCCGCCGTCGGCGCCGAAGATGTCGAACGCGGCCATCTCGAAGTCGTCGCGCTGGGTGCGCTGTTCGGCGGTCTTGCCCCACCAGTCGGAGATGTTCTGGTTGTAGACCAGCACTTCACCGGCGGTGAAGCGGTTGCCGGCCTCGCCGCCGGCCTTGCCCTGCACGGCGTCGGGGTGCACCACCTTGGCCGCGTACAGCTTGCGCGTCCACTCCAGGGCTTCGAGGTAGGCGTCCGTCTCGACGCGGTTGACGAGTTTGCCGTCCTCCAGGTTCCACCACAGGGCCTTGTCGCTGCCGGACAGGACGCCGAAGACGTTGAAGGCCGTCCACTTCATGTCGTCACAGGCCCAGCGCTTGGACCTGGCGTCGGTGGCCTCCTTGGCCCAGGACAGGAACTCGTCCGGGCTGGTGGGCGGTGTCCAGCCCTCTTCGTCCAGCAGGTCCTTGCGGTACAGGGGGGCGATGTCGGTGATGGAGGGGGCGGGCATGGGCACGGCCCGCAGCTGTCCGCCGAAGATGCCCCGCTGCCAGGCCTCGGTGGGCACGGCGGCGAGGTTGGGGTAGTCCTTGACCTTGTCCCCGGACAGGTAGGGGCCGAGGTCGGCGAACTTGGCGTTGATGGCGCTGGGTATGCGGCCCATCAGGTTCCAGCCGGGCACGACCACGACGTCGGGGACGGTGTCGGAGGCGAGGACCGCGCCGAGCTTCTGGTCGTAGGTGACGCCGTCCTGGTTCTGCCAGGTCACCTGTACGCCGACGGCCTCGTTCATCGCCTTGTAGTACGGGTTGTCGCCCTTGGGCGGGGTCCCCCAGAAGGGAGACATGACCTGCAGGGCGCCCCCGCTGCCCAGCTTGGCCGGGACCGAGGTCTTCAGTTCGGCCGCCGGGATCGCCCGGGTGAAGCCGGACGCCGATCCGTTCTTCGCCGGCAGGTCGGGCGTGACGACGCTCGACGCCACGAAGGCCGGGAGGAGTTTGCGTGCCTCCTTGCCGGAGGTGGCGCCCTCCTTGCGGTCCTCCTGTTCACCCCCGCAGGCGGCGAGCAGCGGCATCCCGCCGGCCACCGCGGCGGTGACGACCGCGGTGGAGGCGAGGAAGCTCCTCCGGCTGGGGCCGGCGGAGGTGGGGGCGGCGTTCGGCGTCATTGCGTCAACCCTTCGTGGCGCACCAGGACACTCGGCGGTGGCCGGTCGGCTGCGGTGTCTTCGGCGGAGCTGGCTGAACTGGCTGAGCTGGAACGGTCGTCGACGACGGGGACGCCGGGCGCGGTCCCTGTCGAAGCGCTTCGATGTGCAGCGAGGTTAGGTGAACACCATGGGGCGCACAAGACTCGTTTCGAAACTTCCTGGGGGCGGGAACCGGCCGTCCTGCGGGCGCGTGGTGCGGGGCTTGTCCGCGTGGCAGGGGATCGGGAGCGCCGGCCGCCTTGACACTCCAGGGGGCCGCGGTCGAGCATCGAAGCGCTTCGAAAGCAGCCCGCCCTTTCCAGCGCCAGGGGGATCACCCGTGACCGCAGCGCCGCCGTCCTCGCCTCCGTTCCGTGATCCTCGGCTGCCGTTCGCCCGACGCGCGCAGGACCTGTGCTCTCGCCTCACCGTGGAGGAGAAGGCGGCATTCCTGCACCAGTTCGTCCCGGCCGTCGAGCGCCTGGGGGTCGCCGCCTTCCGGACCGGTCAGGAGGCGCTCCACGGCGTCGCGTGGATGGGCCCGGCCACCGTGTTCCCCCAGGCCGTGGGTCTGGGGGCGACCTGGAACCCGGATCTGGTGCGCCGGGTGGGCGAGGCGGTGTCCCGGGAGCTCAGGGCGATGCGCGCCCGTGACGAGCGGGTGGGGCTCAACGTGTGGGCGCCGGTGGTCAATCCGCTGCGGCACCCGCTGTGGGGCCGCAACGAGGAGGGGTACTCCGAGGACGCCCGCCTCACCTCGGTCCTCGCCGCCGCGTACACCCGTGGTCTGCGGGGCGACCACCCGGTGTACTGGCGTTCGGCGCCGGTGCTCAAGCACTGGCTGGCGCACAACAACGAGACGGACCGCGACACCGCCTCCAGTTCCGTCCGCCCGCGGGTGCTGCACGAGTTCGACCTGCGCGCCTTCCGCGGGGCGGTGGAGGCGGGCGCGGTCGCCGGGGTGATGCCCGCGTACAACCTGGTCAACGGCCGCCCGAACCACGTCTCGCCGTACCTGCGGGACCCTTTGCGCACCTGGACCGACCAGGAGCTGCTGGTCTGCTCGGACGCGGGGGCGCCGTCGAACCTGGTCGACTCCGAGCACTACTTCGACACCCACGAGCAGGCGCTGGCGGCCTCCCTGCGGGCCGGCGTGGACAGTTTCACCGATCACGGCGAGGACAGCGCGACCACGGTGGGCCGCGTCCTGAAGGCCCTGGGCGAAGGGCTGCTGACGGAGGCCGACCTGGACCGCGCCGTGACCCGGCAGCTGTCGGTGCGGCTGCGGCTGGGCGAGTTCGATCCGGACGGGGGTCCGCACGCGCGGGACCTCGCCTTCGACACGCCGGAACACCGGGCGCTCGCCCAGGAGGCCGCCGAGCAGTCCGTCGTGCTGCTGAGGAACGAGGGCGTGCTGCCGCTCGCGCCCGGTGCCCGGGTGGCCGTGGTCGGGCTGCTCGCCGACGAGTGCAAGGTCGACTGGTACAGCGGGGCCCTGATCCGCAGCCGCACACCGCTCGCGGGACTGCGGGAGCGGTTCGGCGCGGAGCGGGTGGAGTTCGCCGAGGGGGCGGACCGCCTGGTGCTGCGGACCTCGGCGGGCGACTTCCTGCGGGTGCCGGGAGCGGCCGGCGCCTCCGGTCCGGCCCGTGACGCCGAGGGCGCCCTGGACCCGGCGCTGCTGACGGGCCGTACCGACCTGCCGCCGGTGACGACCGGGGGGACGGGCACCGAGTTCGCCGTCGTCGACTGGGGCGAGGGGGTGCTGACGCTGCGGGCGCCCGACGGCCGTCTCCTGTCGGTCGCGGAGGACGGTTACGTCCGTGCGTCGGCCGACCGGCCGGGAGGGTGGGTGGTCCAGGAGACCTTCCGCCTGGAGCCGCGCGGGGACGGCCATCTGCTGCGGCACCTGGGCACCGGCCGGTGCGTGACGGTCGGCGCCGACGGCGTGCGGGTCGCCGAGGCGGCGGACGGGGCCGGGGAGGTCTTCCGCACGGTGTGGACCGCGCGGGGCGAGGAGGAGGCGGCCCGGGCCGCGGCCGGCGCGGACGTGGTCGTGGTGGTCGCCGGGAACGATCCGCACATCAACGGCCGTGAGACGCAGGACCGCCGGACCCTGCGGCTGCCGGGGCACCAGGAGCGGCTGCTGCGCGCCGCGCTCGCCGCGAACCCGCGGACGGTGCTGGCGCTGGTGTCCTCCTACCCGTACGCGGTCGACGTCGACCGCGTCCCCGCCGTGCTGTGGAGCGCGCACGGCGGGCAGGCCGCGGGGACCGCCCTGGCCCGCGTGCTCGCCGGTGACGTCTCCCCCTCGGGGCGGCTTCCGCAGACCTGGTACGCCGACGACGCCGACCTGCCCCCGCTGCTCGACTACGACCTGATCGCCTCCCGGCAGACGTACCTGTACTTCGAGGGCGAGCCGTTGTTCCCCTTCGGGCACGGCCTGTCGTACGCCGAGTTCGCCTACCAGGACCTCTCGGCGCGGGTCGAGGGGGACGCGGTGCGGGTCTCCTTCTCGCTCACCAACGCGGGCGGCGTCGCCGCCGCCGAGGTGGCGCAGCTGTACGTCCGGGCGGTGTCGCCCTCGGTTCCGCGTCCGCGGCGTGAACTGCTCGCCCATCGGCGCGAGGTGCTGGAGCCGGGGCGGACGGCGGTGGTCTCCTTCGACGTGCCGTTGCCGGAGCTCGCCTTCTGGGACGTCGCCCTGGACCGGCCGCGTCTCGAGGGGGGCGCCTACGAGTTCCTGGTCGGCGCGTCCGCCGAGGACGTCCGGCTGCGGGCGACGGTGACGGTGGACGGCGAACCCGCGGCGCCCCGTGCCGTGGTGGAACGCGGCATCGACGCGGCCTCGTTCGACGAGCAGAGCGGCGTCGAGATCGTCGACCGGACCAAGGTCGAGGGCGACGCGGTCACTCCGCTGGACCGGGACCATGGCGAACTGCTCTACCGCGACTGCGACTTCGGGTCCGGGGTGGCCGGGGTCGTGGTGGAGGTGTCGGGGACGGGGAGCGTGGAGCTGTCCCTCGGCGACGGCTCCCGGGTGGCCCGGCTCGCCCCGGAGGGTCCCACGGCGGGTCCGTACGACTACGCCGTCCTGAGCGCTCCCCTGGCCGCGCACGGCGTGCACGACCTGCGGGTCCGGCTGCGCGGGCCGTTGCGGCTGGCGCGGATGGGCTTCACCGGCTGAGCCACCGGGTCCGTGCGGGTCGGCGTTCCGCACGGGGCGGTGTCCTCGGACGGTGGCGTCGGCCCGCCAGGGGCGGCGCGCGGTGGTGATCTGCCGCGCGGGGCGGCGGCACGCCGTCCGCCCCGCGCGCGGTCACCGCCCCACACGGTCCCGCCTGCGCCGTCCCCGCCTCGGCGCGGGCACGGTGTAGTGGGTCTTGGCCCACCGCGGGCCGATGTCGTCGACCCGGCTCTCCATGCCCGGGAGTCTGCCCCTGCGGTGGAGCCGGAGCGCCCCGGCGGCGGAGAGAAGTCCGACGGCCGCGCAGCACAGCCAGGGCAGCCACTGCTGTCCGGTGCGCTCCCCGACGTCCATCGCCCAGCCGACCGCGCTGGTGCAGCCGGAGGCGGCGACCCCCGAGATGACGTAGAAGAACCCGAAGTAGGTGCCGATCAGACCGTCGCTCGCGTGCCGCGAGACCAGCTCCAGGGTGGACGGCTGGGTGGCCATCTGTCCGAGGGCGAGCAGGAAGGCTCCGGCCGCCAGTGGGAGCAGGAACAGCACGACTCCGGTTCCACCGGTGGTGGGGTCGGGCTCGTGGAGCGCGATCAGGAGCGGGGGGATGAAGGCCAGGCCCATGACGGCCAGGCCCGGTGCGATCCATGCGGCCGGGCCGCCCCTGGCCCGCACCAGCCGCGTCACGCGCAGCTGGAGGGCGAGGCTGGCCAGCGCCCCGACCATCGGTATCACCGCCGCGGCCGCGGGCGCCCCGGACACGTGCTGCGCCGCGTTCACGAACAGCAGGTAGACCTGGTTCTCCAGCGCCGTGAGGGCCGTCATGGTGAGGGAGAAGGTCAGGAAGTGCCGGTCGCGCAGGACGTGGAGGCAGCCGCGGAGGATCGAGCAGCCGCGGCTGCGCCGCTCGGACCGGCCGACGCCGGCGTGGGCGGGCAGCATGAAGAGCTGCAGTGCCGTCATCGCGGCGAGCACGACCGCGGCGGTGACCGCCGTCGCCCGGAAGTCGATCACGCACAGCGCGCTGCCCAGCGCCAGCCCGATCAGCCCGCCGGTGGCGGTGAAGACGTTGAGCATGGCGAAGACCTCGGCCCGGCGGTCGGGCGGGGCTGCCTGCGCTGCGCAGGTCCTCATGGCCGGGTACAGCAGTGCCCCGGCGACGCCGGTGAGGACGGAGGCGGCGAACACCGCGCGGACGTCGTCCACGACGGCGAACAGCGCGAAGCCGCCCAGACGCAGGAGACAGCCGATCGGGATGACGCGGTGGCCGCCGATCCGGTCGGAGGCGGTGCCCCCCAGCACGACCAGACCCTGATGGCTCAGCTGGATGGTGCCCAGGACCGCTCCCACGGTCGCCGCGGACATGCCGAGGCTGCTGCCGAGGTGACCGGCGAGGAAGGGGAACAGCAGGAAGGTCCCGATGTCGATGCCGAGTTGGTTCACCATCAGGAACCGGACGGTCGGCGGGAAGCTGCGGACCGTGCGGAAAGTGTCCATGGGGCGTCCTCGCGCACGGCCCGTCGGACTGGCCCGGTGCGCAGGGAGGTCCGTGCATATGCCATTCACCATAGGGAATGGCATGTGTCGCTCGACTCGGATTGCGCAGACTTCTACCCCTTTGAGCGACGCGGTTCATATGGCCGCACGATCAGGTGGTCCGACGCTCGTGCGCGGGCTCACAGAAATCACCCCGAGTGGTGACAATGTGCGCCCCCACCTCGGCGAATACCCGAACGACACGGTAACCGCCGCGCCTTCCGGCAGGTGGGAGGCTGGGCGGCGGGTGCGGCGGGAGGGCGCACGAGAGGCACCTCGGGGCATCACGTCACGGTGTGCCACGAGCGGGCGGGTCTGCGGGTGCGAACGTCAGGAGATCTCCTCTGACGGCGAGGCAGAGGCCCTCCCGGGACCGAGTTGCACGGGGCCGCACCGCGGAGCAGAGTGTTTCTGGGGCACGTGCGCGCGCCGTCGAGCTGCGGCTCCGGTGCCGCCGCCGTGCGGGGGAGGAACAGGCCGATGGCCGGCCCACCGGATCTTCTCGAAGCGTTGGGAGTCACCATGCCCGGAGCCACCCGGAGGACCCGAGGAAGGATCCCCCGTCTTGTCGGCGCGTCCTGCCTCGCGGCCTCACTGGCCCTCCCGGCGGGCGTCACCACCGCGGCCGCCGCTCCCCCGGATCCCGGACGGGCGGCCGTCGGCGTGTCCCAGCCCACCCCTCCCCCGCCCCCGCCCCCTCCCCCGCCGCCCCCGACGCAGGATCAGCAGACTCCGGAGCCGCCGCAGACGCCACAGGATCCGGGAACGCCACCGCCGGAGACCGACGCCCCCGAGACCGGTCCCGCGACGGATCCCGGGACGGACGCCGCCACCGAATCGCCGGGGAACCTCACGGCGGAGGAGCGGAAGAAGACCGACCAGGCGCTGGACCGGATCGACGACCTGAAGGTGCCCGCAGAAGTCAAGGCCGAGCTGAAGCAGGCCGTGGCCAAGATCGCCGGGGCCCTCGGAGATCCGGACACCAGCCCCGCCGACGCGAAGGTCTACCGCCAGATCCTCACCGACATCAACGCGGCCCTCGTCCCCATCGCGGACTCCGGGACGCCCCGGGCGAAGCGCAGCGCCCTGACCGAAGGACTCCGGTCCCTGGACGGGCTGCTGACGGCGGCGACGGACGAGGAGGCGCCGTCGGCGGAGAGCGACGCCTCCAGGCAGCTGGCGGGCAGTCTCGCCCGCTGTACGGCGCTCATCGGCGCCGGGGACGCCTCCTCGGGCAGGGGGCAGGGCGCCGACACGTCCATGCAGCACTACCGCAACGTGGTGGGCGGGGCGACCGACCAGCCGAAGATCGAGGCGTCCCAGGACAGGACCGCGGTGGCGCGCGAGGTGAACGCGCAGGCGCGGGCCCTGGCGACGTCCCAGAATCCGCAGGCCACCGACGGGGACCGGGAGGAGGCCGACAAGGAGCTGGACCGGTCGGAGAGGGTGGCCGAGAACGCCGGGTACCGGCAGGTCCTCGATCAGGTGCGGAAGTACGACGCCTCCGACATGTGCGTTTCCGCCATCGAGGAGCGCACGCGCCAGGCCGGATGGTCGACGGGCTCGTTGTGGGGCCTCTCGGAGGACGCCTGCAAGGAGCCGCGGAGCGCCGGCGTCGACGACACCTCGAGCAAGTGGAACCGACTGTTCGTCTGCGTGGACGACAGGAACTTCTCGTCCTGCCCCGCCTACATCCCGAAGGACTGAGCCGGTCCCCGGACCCGGGTGGCGGACCCCGACGGAGTAGTTCTTCTTGAGGTCCGCCGTCCCGGGTCCCAGTCTTGTCGTATGGGCATCCAGCCATGGGTGATCGTCGAGGCGCCCGACGCCCGCGGCCTCCGCAAGGTCGTGATCAACGGCGAGGTGGTGGGAAGCGCCTGGTCGTTCGACGAGCTGGTGAGGATCCTCGGCCGCCTCGGCCACCCGCCGTCCATGGACATGGACGACCCGGCCACCGTGCTCTGGCGCGGTGGCGACCGCGCGGCCTGGCCCGATCGCCCGTGGCGCAGGCGTGCCACCGCGGCCGTGATGCTCCTGGGCCTCCTCGCCTCCGCCGTGCTGCACATGCTGATCGGCTGGCCGGACGCACTGAAGGCGCTGACCTTCGCGCAGAGGATCGTCGGGGCCATCTTCGTCCTGGCGGGCTTGGTCCAGTGCGTGGCGGCGGCGGCGGTCTTCGACCACTTCGGCCGGCGGCACGCGAGGGCGTCCGGCGCGCTCGTCCTGCTGGGCGCCTTCATCGCCCTCCCCACCAGCGCGACGCTCATCTTCATGTGGCTGGAGGAGCGGGAGTACACGCCGTACCTGCTGGTGTTCGTGCCGCTGTCGCTCTGGTCCGTGTGGGCGTTGTTCCTGCTGGTCCGCGAAAAGGCGTGGAGAGGTGTTCCACAGCCGAAGAAGTTCGCCGCCGGCGTGCTCTTCAGCGGCCTCCTGACGGCGGTCAGCCTCGCCTATTCGACGATGTACCAGCCCACCGCGGAACCGATCCGTTTCGTCCTCAAGGCGACGTTCGGCCGGCCGCAGACGGACACCGACTCCGACTACGTCGCCGTCCCCCTCACGCTGTACGTGAAGAACGACGGGGGCATCCCCGTCTACATCGTCAACGACGACTACACCGTGTGGGGGTCGGCGTTCAGCCGTTCCAAGGAGGGCGAAGGGCTGCGGAACTGGGCGCAGGACACCAAGTTCCGTTACGTCCCGGAGGCCGAGCGCTACGCCCGGGCCAGCGACAGGGAGGTGCTGCGGACGGGGCACTTCTACGGGCCCGGCGCCTGGCTCGACGCCGGCGAGGAGTTCTCGTCGCAGAAGGTGGTCAGGCTCCCGAAGGACGCCCCCTACAGCGAGCTGGAAGCGACCGTGGGGATGAACTACATGCGGAAGGACCGCGGAAGGATCGAGGACCGGTTCGGCTCCCCGGTGTTCTCCTGGGACCGGAACAACAGGCGGTTCTACTGCCCGCCGGAGAAATGCGGGGAGAACGTCGTCTACCACGGCCGGGTGCTGCACAACAACAATCTGGTGAACGTGACGCGCAGGCCGAGGTACATCACGGCGATCTGGAGTCCGCGCCGAGGACCCAGCGTCTTCATCTCGTCGTTCGACTTCACCCGCAGAGGCCTCTACGTCTACGGCGAGAGCATCGACAAGGCGGAGGTGGCGAGGGAGAAGAACCGGTTCGGCACCGCGATGATCTCCGCCAACGCGAAGCTGCTCACGTCCGGCTTCCTGACCCGCCCGGGTGACGGGTGACCCCGTCGGCGGGGCCCCCGTAAGACCCTCCCGTCAGACCTTCCCGTCAGGCCCGTCGGGTGTGTTCGCCGTGTGGAGGTGGGGCGGGGCCGGCCAGTCCCGGGAGAGTCCGAGGCCGACGACGCTGGTGAGCGGCTCGCCCCAGGTGCGGCCCGGCCGGGGGTCGGTGAGGAACCAGCACGCGACGTGGTCGTCCAGGACTCCGCGGCTCGAGGGCAGGTAGCAGGTGAACAGCGGCTGCTCGCCGATGCCGAGGCCGTGGAGGGCGGCGACGCGTGGTGCGTCGCCGACGACCAGGCGGGCCCTGGCCCCGCGGCCCACGGCGACGTCGGCGGCGCCTTCGAAGTAGACGACGGACCTCATCAGCATGCCGCGGAAGGCGCAGTAGTTGACCGCGCCCGTGCGCAGGGGCAGCGCGGTCGCCGGCGGGCGCTCCACCTCGATGCGGGTGCCCGCGCGGCCGTCGACCTCGTAGGTGCTGGAGACGGTGGAGTCGGTGACGGTGAAGTCCAGGTTGGCCTGGTGCTTGGGCATGCCCCAGATGCCCTTCCCGCCCTTGACGGATATCTCGCTGCTGACGGGCAGGTCGAGCACGTACTGCCCGGTGCCGAAGGCCCGCGGCAACAGCCCCGGCAGCAGTGGCGGCGCCGGGCGGGGGCCGTGGGTGCAGGCCAGGGCGATGGAGTACTCGATGTACCGCCCGATGTCGGTGCTGCGGTAGTCGATCACCGTGACGACGAGCAGCCCGTGTCCGCCCGGGAGCGTCAACGGATGCAGCTCGCCCCCCGGCAGCAGCCGCGCCGCCGCGCGGCGGTCGACGGGGAAGGCGGCCATCAGCACCGGTGAGACGTTCGAGTTGACCGGCATCCGGAACGGGATGCCGTCGACCAGGGCGTGCCGGCCGGCGAGGCGGCGCTGACGCCTCGGGTAGGGGGACGGCAGGGCGTGCATCAGGGGCCGGACGAGGGCCGGGAGCCCGGGGCGAAGGGCCTTGGGGGTGCTCATCGGGCCAGCTCCTCGAGGATCAGGGGGAAGGTGTCGCGGGCGGCCCGGCGTCCGAGGAAGACATCGAGGTGCCCGTAGCCCGGCAGGACGTGCAGGCTGTCGCGGCCGGGGCGGTGACGCCGCAGGAAGTCGTGGGTCCGGCGCTGGCTGTCGGCGAGGAAGCAGCGGTTGTCCTGGCCGGCCAGGAGGACGAAGCGGGCGTCGGTGCGGGGCGCCTGCCCGGTGAGTGACGGCGGCAGTCCCGGCACCGCTCCGGTCGTCACCAGGTGCCCGGCCCGCACGCACCGGTCCATCTGGGCGAAGAAGGTCATCGGGACCTCGGCGAACTCGCCGCGGACCCAGTCGTGCGTCGCGTCGTCGAGGTGGGCGTGCGACCACAGGGCGGGCCACCCGCTGCCGTAGGTGAAGCTGACCATCCGGCACACCCGGTTGCGGCACTCGGGGTGGGTGGCCCGTACGCCCTGGACGAGCAGCCAGGGGACGAGGCCCCGGGGCCGGTCGCCCCAGGCCGGGGAGATGTACGGCGTCACCCGGCTGATCACCGGCGCGAGGCGGCCGATCTTGAAGGTGGAGAGTCGGGGGATGACGGGGTGCAGCGAGACCGCGTTGCTGACCACGGTGTCCACCTCGGGCAGCAGTCCCGCGGCGGCGGCCATCGTGAAGGAGGTCGAGCCCTGGCAGTGCACGACGGCCTTGAGCCGGTCCGCGCCCGTCGCGGCCAGCACGTGCGCCACCGCGGCCGGGTGGTCGTAGGCGGCCGCCTGGTCCAGCGTCCACGGCGTCGGGTCGAGGTCGATCGACGCGCGCCAGTTGAGCAGCCACACGTCCCAGCCCTCGTCGATCAGGGCGTCCACCAGGGTACGGGGCGAGGGCGGACGGAAGATCTCCGCCCGTACGCCCGCGCCGTGGACCAGCAGGACCGGGCCGCGCGTCGGCGGGTGACGTCCTCGGACGTGGACGAGGGTGAGCGGCCGTCCGTCCAGCGCGGTCAGCGGTCTCACCTCGGTGACGTGGTGCCGGCGGGTGGTGGGCCGCGCCGGGCGGGCCCGGGACGACGGTGCCGAGGTCATGGTTTCCTTGCCTCCCTCGCGATCACGACCGGCTCCTCGATCAGGCTCACGGACGGCAGCCGTACCGGGACGGGCCGGCCCCCGCCGGCCGGGTCCTTCGTCACCTCCCAGTCGCGGCAGACGCCGTCGAGGAGGAGGGGGTGGACGGTGAGGGTGCCGTCGGGTGCGATCCGTATCCGCAGGAAGCCCTTGTGGTCGTCGACGGACTGGCCCGACATCTGCCATTCGCACACCGTGCCGTGACGTGCCGACAGCAGCCACAGGGCGAACGCCTCGGAGCCCGCGAGGGCGCCGACGACGCCGGCCAGCAGCAGGCAGAGCAGCAGGACCGTCCAGCCGGGCCAGCCGGGCGGGAACGGCAGGCTCGCGGCGGCCACCAGCGTCAGGAGGGCCACCACCGCCTGCAGGACGACGGCGACGGCCGGTCTGGGAGGCCGTCCGGGGGCGGCCGTCCGCGGCCCGCCCGCGGGTCCCGGTCGCCGGCGCGCCGGTCGCACCAGCCAGGGCACGGCCGTGACGGCCGCGACCACCGCGGCGAAGGCGCCCGCGAAGCGCAGGACGTCCGCCCAGCCCGCCGTGCGGACCGCCTCGACGGGTCCGGTGCCCAGGGACGCACCGAGCAGGAGGGCGGCGAGCAGGAAGAGCACGATGTGCAGGCCGCCGGTCAGCAGGCCGAAGCCGGGGTTCCGCCGGGTCAGCCAGAACCGCTTCCACGGTTGCGCGATGCGCCGGGCCAGGCCGCGGGATTCGCCGCGCGACGGGTGCGTCCGCGGCGCCAGGCAGAAGTCGGCCGGGTCGTCCTTCTCCCGCAGGCGGGCCTCCGGCGGCGGCAGGCGCAGCCGCTCGGGCAGCCGGTGGGTGGCCGTCAGGTAGGCGCCGCCCAGTCCGCAGGTCAGCATCTGCCGCCGGCTCGCGTCGGGCGGCGGTTCGCGGGCGTCCGGCGGGTCGGTCGGGAGCAGTTCGGCGTAGCGGGCGTAGTGGTGCCGGTCCCCGGTCAGCCACAGTCTGACCGAGGCGCCGGTCGGGGTGCGCGCGCCGGTCTCCCGGTCGGTGAGGCGGGTGCGGACGATGTTGCGGTCGAACCAGTGCAGGGCCTCGAAGGCGTCGGGGTCCCCCTCGGCGCACTTGACCCAGGCGGGCACGGCGGAGCAGACGATGACGCCGTCGCCCGGTCGCAGCCGGGACGACAGGTGGGTCTCGAAGAAGCGTAGCTGGGGTTCGTCGAAGTAGGACTCGAACTGGCTGTCCAGGCCGGCCAGCCACCAGCCCTGGGGCAGCTGGACGACGAAGTAGCTGCGGGTCTGGCGGGTGCGCCAGCCGCCGATGTCCCGTTGCTGGGCGAAGACCCGCAGGAAGGAGGTGAGACCGTCGTACCAGTCGTGGTTGCCGGGCAGCGCGACCATCAGCGGGCCGGGACCGGTGGGCAGCGCGGCCCGGTAGGGGCCCGTCGTGCGGTTCTCGTAGGCCTCCGCCGAGGCGACCGGGTAGACCTCGTCGCCGCCGAGCACCAGCAGCGAGCCCCGCGGCAGACGA
This sequence comes from Streptomyces fragilis, assembly GCF_003112515.1. GTDB lineage: Bacteria > Actinomycetota > Actinomycetes > Streptomycetales > Streptomycetaceae > Streptomyces > Streptomyces fragilis. The sequence continues at coordinate 82,409 of NZ_BEVZ01000006.1, forward strand.
CTCGGCCCGCCCTGCGGCCGCTGCACGGCGAGGTGGTCCTGGGCGAGGGTCCAGGCGACGGAACTCGTCGCGTCGAAGCCGTCCCCGAGGTCGGCGGCGTAGTCGAACCAGGTCTCCGTGGCGTCGGGGCTGTCCAGGGGCGCGCGGAGCGGCTTCGCGTCCAGGGCTCCCTGGATCTCCCGCTTGTCCAGGTAGTCGGCGAACGTGACGCCGAGCACGACCTTGCCGACGGTGCGGGCCAGCTCGCCCGGTTCGAGCCAGCGGACCTGTTCCTGCGGGACGAAGGGCAGCGCGAGCTCCTTCGCGCGCCGGTGCAGTTCGCGCGTCCTCATCGCGGCCCCTCCCGTGCCGGCCCGGGCGCGTAGACGTCCCACAGTTCGCCCAGGAACAGCTGCCCGAACCGCTGCAGTGCCCGTACGCGGTGCGGGCCGTCGGTCCGGAAGGTGGTCATCTGCTGCGCGAAGTCGTCCGGCCTGATGGTGAGGACGCCCGCCCCGACGACGGGGGCGCCCTCGTCGTCCTGCCGGGCGACGTGCCCGGCGAGCAGGCGGACGTACAGGGTGGTGGTGTCCTTCCAGACGTCGGCCCCGGGGTCGTCCCGGATCTCCTTGTGACCGGCCAGCGTCACCGGGTTGCCGCCCGGGTCCCTCAGTTCGAGCCGGTAGAGCATGCGCCGGGCGGACGCGTCGTCGCCGCGGGTGAAGAGGTTGAAGGACCCGCGCTCGACCGGCAGGCGGCCGCCCAGGGCGTCGCAGTCGACGTGCCCGGTGGCGACGGCGGGGTGCGCCGGGTCGTCGACGAAGCGCTCGGCGTCCTCGGTGGTGATCGTCAGCCGGAACGCCAGCCGTTGTCCGAGCTGCGTGCCCCGTTCGCGTCCTCGCAGCGGGTCCTGCTCGTCGAGGGCGGCGTAGCCCTTCATCTCCTCGGTGAAGGACAGCGCGGTGGGCCGCTCCGCGGCCCCGGTCCCGTCGGGCTGCGCGGTCCCGTCGCCGTCCCGCGGTTCCGCGGGCGGCGGTGGGCGCCCGTCGGCGCGACGGGGCGCCGCGGTCTCCCGGTCCAGGAGGCGGTCGCAGGCACGGTCGGCGAAGGCGGCGATGGTCAGGGACGGGTTGGCGCCGACCGGGCCGGGCAGCGCCGAGCCGTCCAGGACGTACAGGCCGGGGAAGCCGAAGACCTCGCCGAAGGAGTCGCAGACTCCCTCGCCGGGGTGCCGGCCCATGGGGGCGCCGCCGAGGGGGTGCACGGTGATCACCCGGTGCGACCACCAGAGCGGGTTGTCACGGAACTCGGCGCCCAGTTCGGTGCTCAGGTCGCTCATGACGGACCGCAGTCGCTCGAAATAGCGCAGCGACGTGGCGGTGGTCCAGTCGACGTCCAGGTAGCCGTTGCGCAGGCTCATCCGGCCGTCCGGCACGTCGCGGCCCATGCCGAGCAGCGGCAGGGAGGCGTCGGAGAACTCCGCCGGTCCCAGCAGCGTCGACAGCTGGCGGCCGATGTTGCTCCGCGGGCTGCGGCCGAGCCGGGCCCGCAGCCGGTGGGCGGCGAAGGCGAGCATGCGGCGGGTGGTGCCCGGCATCTGCGCGGCCTCGGCGAGCCAGTCGACGAACGCGGGGTAGCCCGCGTCCTCGACATAGAAGCCGCGCCGGGCCGGCCCGGCCGGCTCGGCGCCGTCGCCGGCGGGGCCGTCGTGCTCGTCGAGCGTGTCGCCGACGCGCACCGCGCTGGTGATCACCGGTCCGGTGCTGCTGCGCAGGCTGCGGGGCGCGCCGTCGGCGTCGGTGGCGTGCAGCAGCAGGCCGAGCAGGTCTCCGTTGCCGCAGAAGCGGGTGCCCAGGGCCCCGCTGACGCCGGGCAGTGCGGCGCGGTTGCGGAGCAGCAGGTAGGTGGTGCCGAAGGTGCCGGCCGCGAGGACCAGGCGTCGGCAGGCGATCCGGTGGACGGGGAGGCGGTCGGTCGGCGTCCGCCGGCCCTCGGCCTCCTCCTCGTGCACGACGTAGCGCACCTCGTAGCCCTCGTCCGGCAGGGGCGCGAAGCCGCGCACCTCGCAGCGGGTGCGCAGGTCGGCGCCGTGGTGCGCGGCGGCCGACAGGTAGGTGTGGTCCAGGGTGTTCTTGGAGCCGTAGTTGCAGCCGACGTCGCACTCGCCGCTCAGGCGGCAGGTGCTTCGGGGCATGCCGTGGAGGTTGCCGTGGTCCGGTTCGTCGATCGGTGGCTCCGGGGACGGGTGGGGCGCCGGGGCGGGGCGCGAAGGAGACGGCGAGCGGGGGCCGCGAGACGGGGAGGCCGGCCTTGTCCGCGGCCTCGTGCAGCGCGACGGTCTTGGGGGTGTCGTGGTACGGGTAGGGGGTGGCGCCGAGCATCCGCTCGACGCGGTCGTAGTGGGGGTCGAGGTCCTGCCGCCCGAGCGGCCAGTTCTCGTAGCCGCCTCCCGGCAGCGGTGACTCGTGGACGAACCACCGCTCGTCCTTGCGCAGGAGGACGTTGGCGTAGATCAGTGAGCCGCCGCCGAGCCCGCTGGAGACGACCCCTTCGAGACCGCGGAAGGACCACAGGTCGAACAGGCCGTGCAGGCCCTCGCTGGGGTCCCAGAAGTTGCGGGACATCGCGGCGGGCGAGCGCGCGAAGCTGCCGGGCGGGTACGGCTTGCCCCGCTCCAGCAGCACCACCGACCGTCCGGCCTCGGCCAGGCGGTGTGCTGCGACGGACCCTCCGAAGCCCGAGCCGACCACCACGGCGTCGGTCGTCTCCGTGGGGGTGGGCGGGCGCTGGGCGGAGCGGTTGTGGCTGGCCATCGGATCTCCCGGCCTCCGGCTTCGTCCCCCTGTTCTCCATCGTCGTGCGGCCGGGAGGCGCACGCAACGGCAGCCGAGCCGTCGGCCGGGGGCCGGTTTCCCGGGTCAACGGGCCGGACACGCACCGTGCTTGGGCGGGTCCGGTGCGGAGCGGCCGCCCGGGGGGGCGCAGGCGCGGATCCCTTCCGAACGGGCCGCCGAGCGCAGGCGCGGATCCCTTCCGAACGGGCCGCCGACGGTGCCCGCCGGTCAGACGACGACGCGGTAGTGGGTGGTCAGACGGCCGTCGTCGTCCAGGAGGTGGTAGGCGATGCCCGGCGGCTGGTCGCGGTCGGCGGGGGCGTCGCCCTCCCACGGGAGGCGGAGGGTCCAGGTGACGGCCGGGCCGACGATCAGCGGGCGGCCGGCGAAGGTGGAGGCGGCCGCCGTGTGCGCGTGGCCGGTGAGGACGGCGACCACGGCCGGGTGCGCGTCCAGCAGGGCCGCGAGGTCCTGGGGCCGCTGGAGCCTGCAGGAGTCGGGCAGCGGGTGGTGCAGGTCCACCGGCGGCTGGTGGAAGGCGAGGAGCGCCGGGACGCCCGCGGGCAGGGCGGTGAGCTGCGCGTCCGCCCACTCGAGGGTCTCGGCGTCCAGGAGGCCCTCGTCACGGCCTGGGACGGTCGCGTCGATCATCAGGACGGCGGCGCCGGCGACGCGGTGGGCGCGGTTGACGGGGCCGTCGGAGGGCTCCTCGCCGAGCAGGGCCTTGCGGTAGGCCGGGCGGGCGTCGTGGTTGCCGGGGCAGGTGAGGACGGGGAACGGGACCCGAAGGACGCGGGCGGCCTCCTCGTACTCCGCCTCGGTGCCGTGGTCGGCGATGTCACCGGTGACCAGGAGCGCGTCGACCGGACGGGGCAGTGACCGCAGGTGCTCCATCACGCGTTCGGCGCGCCGGGTGGCGCGCTCACTGCCGTCCAGGTGTAGGTCGCTGATCTGTGCGAGCAGCACCGTCATCCCTTGCGCCTCCTTCGGCGGTCCGACCGCCGGTCGCCGGCCGGGGCACCCTGCCCCGGCCCGTCGCAATTCCGCAATTCCGCACTTCCGCACATCCGCACATCCGCACATCCGCACATCCGCGCCAACGGGCGGGCGGACCAGCGGACTAACGGAAAAACTCTCGTTTTCCGTTGGAGACAGTAGGGTGCACCCGGGGGCGTCGGCAAGCGGCCGGTGCCACGACGGAGGGAGGCCTGATGGAGCGGCGGTTGGTGCTGGAACTGGCGAGCACGATCCGCCACGACGGGAGCGGCGGCGTGGCGGACGATCTCGCCACGGCGGAGGGCGCCACGCAGTGGCTCCGCGCGTGCGCGGACCTGCTCGCCGCGGACCTGACGGACGGTCCGGAAGTGGTGGACGATGCCTTGCGGGGGGAGATCGTCGGGGTGCGGCGTGCGGTCCGGGCCCTCTTCGCCCGGGCGGTCGCTCCCGGCCCGCCGAGTTCCGCCGACTCCGCGCGCCTGATGCCGTTCGACGAGGCGCTGGACCGGCTCAACGCGGCCGCCTCGCGTGCGGCGGTGGTGCCGCGGCTCGAGTGGCCGGCGGCGGGCGCGCCGGCCGTCCGCACGGTGCCCGCGCAGGACGATCCCGCCGCGCGGCTGGTGGCGGCACTGGCCCGCGACGCGATCGGCTTCCTGGCGGGGCCGCAGCGCGAACTGCTGCGGGCCTGCGCCGCGCCGCGCTGCGTGCGGTATTTCGTCAAGGGCCACGGCCGGCAGGAGTGGTGCGGCACCTCCTGCGGGAACCGCGCCCGGGCGGCCCGCCACTACCGGCGTCACCGCGGGGAGCCGGACGGCCCCGCCCCGTCCTGAGGCGCGGGCGGGGCCGTCCGGGCGGCGGGGGTCAGCCGGCGGTGTAGGCGGCCAGGTGCTCGGCGGTGACGGTCGTGCCGGAGGCGACCAGGTCGGCGGGGGTTCCTTCGAAGACGACGCGGCCGCCTTCGCGGCCCGCGCCCGGGCCGAGGTCGACGATCCAGTCCGCGTGCGCCATCACCGCGAGGTGGTGCTCGACGACGACCACGGACTTGCCCGAGTCCACCAGCCTGTCCAGCAGGGTGAGGAGCTGTCCGACGTCGGCGAGGTGGAGGCCGGTGGTCGGTTCGTCGAGGACGTAGACGCCTCCCGGGTCGCCCATGTGCGTGGCCAGCTTCAGGCGCTGGCGTTCGCCGCCGGAGAGGGTCGTCAGGGGCTGGCCCAGGGTGAGGTAGCCGAGGCCGACCTCCTCGAGGCGGGTGAGGACGCGGTGCGCGGCGGGCGTGCGGGCCTCACCGGTGCCGAAGAACTCCAGCGCCCGGGACACCGGCATCGCGAGGACCTCGCTGATGTCGCGGCCACCGAGGCGGTATTCGAGGACGGCCGGCTGGAAGCGCTTGCCCTCGCAGTCCTCGCAGGGCGTGGCGACTCCCGCCATCATGGCCAGGTCGGTGTAGATGACGCCTGCGCCGTTGCAGGCCGGGCAGGCGCCCTCGGAGTTGGCGCTGAAGAGGGCGGGCTTGACGCCGTTGGCCTTGGCGAAGGCCTTGCGGATCGGCTCCAGGAGACCGGTGTAGGTGGCCGGGTTGCTGCGCCGGGAGCCGCGGATCGCGCCCTGGCCGACGAGGACCACGCCGGCCTCGGCGGCGAGCGGGCTGCCCACCAGGGAGCCGTGCACCAGGGAGCTCTTGCCGGAGCCGGCGACCCCGGTGACCACGACGAGGACGCCGAGCGGGATGTCGACGTCCACGTCCCTGAGGTTGTGGGTGTGCGCGCCGCGGATCTCGAGCTGCCCCGTGGGGGTGCGCACCTTCTCCTTGAGGGCGGTGCGGTCCTCCAGGTGACGCCCGGTCACGGTGGACGAGGTGCGCAGGCCCTGCACGGTGCCCTCGAAGCAGACGGTGCCGCCCTCGGTGCCGGCGCCCGGGCCGAGGTCGACGACGTGGTCGGCGATCGCGATCGTCTGCGGCTTGTGCTCGACGACCAGCACCGTGTTGCCCTTGTCGCGCAGCCGCAGCAGCAGGTTGTTGACCCGCCGGATGTCGTGCGGGTGCAGGCCGACGGTGGGCTCGTCGAAGACGTAGGTGACGTCGGTGAGGCTGGAGCCGAGGTGGCGGATCATCTTGACCCGCTGGGCCTCGCCGCCCGACAGGCTGCCGGTGGGGCGCTCCAGGGCGAGGTAGCCGAGGCCGATCTCGACGAAGGAGTCGAGGACGCCGCGCAGGGCGGTGAGCAGCGGGGCCACCGAGGGCTCGTCGAGCTCGCGGATCCAGGCGGCGAGTTCGCCGATCTCCATGGAGCAGAGGTCGGCGATGTTGCGTCCGCGGATGCGCGAGGAGCGCGCCCCCTCGTTGAGGCGGGTGCCGTCGCAGTCGGGGCAGGTGACGAAGGTGACGGCCCGGTCGACGAACTCGCGGATGTGGGGCTGCATCGCGTCGCGGTCCTTGGAGAGGATCGACTTGCGCAGCTTGGGGATGAGCCCCTCGTAGGTGAGGTTGGCGCCTTCGACCTTGACCTTGACGGGCTCGTGGTGGAGGAAGTCCTCCATCTCCTTCTCGGTGAAGTCGCGGATGGGCTTGTCGGGGTCGAGGAAGCCGGACGCGGCGTAGGTCCTGACCGTCCACCAGCTGTCGGACTTCCAGCCGGGGATGGTGAAGGCGCCCTCGCTGATCGACTTGCTGTCGTCGTACAGCTGGGTGAGGTCGATGTCCGAGACGGAGCCCCGGCCCTCGCAGCGCGGGCACATGCCGCCCGCCCGGGAGAAGGTCTGCTTCACCGTCTTCTGGTTGCCGCGCTCGACGGTGATCGCGCCGCTGGCCCGCACGGAGGGCGTGTTGAACGAGAAGGCGTTGGGCGGGCCGATGTGGGGGTCGCCGAGACGGCTGAACAGGATGCGCAGCAGGGCGTTGACGTCGGTGACGGTGCCGACGGTGGAGCGGGGGTCGGCCGCGATGCGCTCCTGGTCGACGACGATGGCCGTGGTCAGGCCTTCGAGGACGTCGACGTCGGGCCGGGCGAGGGTCGGCATGAACCCCTGGACGAAGGCGCTGTAGGTCTCGTTGATCAGGCGCTGGGATTCGGCGGCGACGGTTTCGAACACCAGGGAGCTCTTGCCGGAGCCGGAGACGCCGGTGAAGACCGTGAGGCGGCGCTTGGGGATGTCGACGCTGACGTCGCGGAGGTTGTTGACGCGGGCGCCGTGCACGCGGATCACGTCGTGCCCGGCCGGGGCCGGCAGGACTCTGCCGTCCGTGGTCGTGGTCCCGGCTTCGCTCATGACGTCCTCCAACGTGGCGGGGAAGGGCTGCTCCGGCGGCTGTGCAGGGGCGGTCGGCGTCCGGGTGTCCCGCGAGGTCGCGGACGCCTCGGCCCAAGATCGGCCACGCCGGCAACACTAGACGCCCGCACCGACAACGCGGGGTCTTTCCCCGGCCTGGTCCGGCCTGCCCTGAATCGGCTCCTTCGGGGTATTCGCGTGTTCGGACGACGGGCGGTGCGCCGCTCGTCGTCATGGACAACGAGCGAGGACGGGAGGTGATCGTCGTGTCGACCATGCAGCAACCCCCTGCCGGCGGCGGCCGCAGCGGTGCACACGGCGCCGACGAGCCGGTGAGCGAGTTGGTGCAGCGCGCGTCGCAGCAGCTGACGGAGCTGGTACGCGGCGAGATGAAGCTGGCCCAGGCGGAGATGAAGGAGAAGGGCAGGCGCTACGGCAAGGGCGGCGGACTGTTCGGTGGCGCCGGGCTGGTCGGCTTCCTGATGCTGCAGGCCCTGGTGGCCACCGTGATCGCCGGACTGGCGGTGGCGCTGCCGGTGTGGGCCGCGGCGCTGATCGTCACCGTGGTGCTGGGCGCGATCGCCGCGGCGATGGCCCTGAGCGGCAGGAAGCAGATCAAGGAAGGCGCACCGCCGACGCCCGAGCAGACGGTGCGGAGCGTGAAGGCCGACGTGGCCGAGATCAAGGAGAGCGTGAAGCGATGACCCAGCCGAACGACGAGTCCACCACCGCCGGCACCGAGGATCTGCGTGAGCGGGTCGAGGAGACCCGTCAGGAGCTCGGGAAGACGATCGAGGCGCTGGCCGGCAAGGCGGACGTCAAGGCCCGCGCCCGGGAGAAGGCCGCCGAGGTCAAGGGGCAGGCCGCCACCGGGTTCGGCAGGTTGCGGGCCAAGGCCGCCCGGACGGCGTCCCGGGCGCAGGAGCGGATCCCCGCCCCGGTGAAGGAGAAGGCCGCGTCCGCGGCCGGGCAGGTGCGGGCCACGGCGGCGCAGGCCACCGGTGTGCTGCAGGAGAAGGCGCCCGAGCCGGTGCGGCAGAAGGCGCAGCAGGGAGCCCGGGCGGCGCGGGACCACCGCGCTCTGCTGCTGACGGCGGCCGGTGTGGTCGTCCTGGTGTGGCTGGCCCGCCGCCGCTCGAAGGGGTGAGCGGCAGAGGGCGTCGGACGCCGGCCGGACCGTGGTCCGGCCGGCGTCCGACGTGTGACGGGGGTGCCGGCGCGGCTGTGCCCGCCGGCGCCCCCGTGGCCGTTTCGGTCGTCGTCCGGCCCCTCCGGCCCGTGCGGGACCGGCCGCGGGGACTCACTTCTCGACGGTGAGTTCCCCGCGCAGCCGTTTGCGGTTGATCTTGCCGACGACGGTCTTCGGCAGGCCGTCGCGGAAGAGGATCCTGCGCGGCTTCTTGTACGCCGCGATGCGGGCGGCCACGTGGTCGGCGAGCTCCTCGCGCAGCGTGTCGTCCGGGGTGACGTCCTGGGCGGGAACGATCACGGCGGTCACCGTCTCGATCCAGCGGGGGTCGGGGGTGCCGACGACGGCGACCTCGCGGACCGCCGGGTGGCCGAGCAGGGCGTCCTCCACCTCGCGCGGGTACACGTTGAAGCCGCCGCTGACGATCATGTCGGAGGTACGGTCCTTCAGGTACAGGAAGCCCTGGTCGTCCAGGACGCCGACGTCGCGGGTGTGCACCCAGCCGTCGCGGAAGGTCTGCGCGGTGAGGTCCGGCGCGTCGAAGTAGCCCGCGCAGGCGGAGGGTCCGCGGACGACGATCTCGCCCGGCTCCCCCGGGGCGACCGGCCGGCCGTCCTCCCCGAGGAGCCTCAGTTCGACGTCGACGGCGAGTCGGCCGCAGGCGGCCAGGCGCTCCCCGGTGTGGTCCTCCGGCCGCAGGACGGCGATGCACAGTGGGACCTCGGTCTGCCCGTAGTACTGCCAGAAGCGCTCCTGCCCCCAGACGCCCATGACGCGCTCGATGACGGGGCGCGGCATCGGGGAGGCCCCGTAGATGACCTGCCGCAGGGTGGAGACGTCGGTGGTGGCGAAGTCCGGGTGCTCGGACAGCATCTGGATCATGGTCGGGACGAGGTTGATCGCGGTGACCCCGTGACGGGGTATCGCTTCGAGGAAGGGTCCGGGGGCGAACCCGGGGAGCACGACGGTGCGGCCGCCGCGGAGCCACAGCGGCAGGACGAACACGCCGCCGGCGTGGTTGAGCCCGGCGGCGTGGAGCATGACGTCGTCGCGGGTGGCCGGGAGCATGTTGAGCAGCACGTTGCGGCAGACGGCGGCGAAGGAAGCCTGGGTGTGCCGGGCCGCCTTGAGGGTGCCGGTGGTGCCGGAGGTGAAGAGGGTGAGGATCACGTCGTCGGGCCGGGCCGGGACGTCCGGGAGGGTGTCGGGCGCCCGGTCGGCGAGGTCGAGGAGGGTCGGCGCCGTGACGCCGGGGCCCGGATCGAGGGGAAGGAAGGACACCTCGGGCAGGGCGGCGGCCAGTTCGCGGGCGCGGTCGCCGAGGGCGGCGGCGTGGACGACGAGTTCGCAGCCGGTGGTGGCGAGCATCGTGACGTGTTCGGCCGCCGACAGGCGGGAGTTGAGGGGGACGCGGTCGATGCCCGCCTTCACGCAGGCGAAGTCCAGCGGGACGCTGAGCAGGCAGTTGTCGAGCAGGAGGCCCACGCGGTCGCGGTGGCCGGCGCCCTGTCCGGCCAGGGCGTGGGCGAGCCGGTTGCTGAGGCGGTCGACCTCGTCGTAGGTGAGCTCCTCGTCGCCGAAGACGACGGCGACCCGGTCGGCGTGCTCGCGTGCCCCCCGGATGATCAGTTCACGTGCGGTGGGACCGGTGCTCATGTCGGGTCTCCTCCCCCGGGAAACGGCCGTGCCGGCCGGCGCCGGCGACGAAACGGGCGGCGCCGGTCACGCCTTCGTGTTCCACGACCGGGGCTCCCGCCGCGCCTTCCGCCCGCAGCGCGTCGGCGAGCGGCAGGTCGAGGCCCGCGTACACGGAGGCCCGGTCGGTCAGCATGCAGCGGGACGGGAACGCGGCGATGGTCCGGGCGAGTTCACGGGCCACCGCGACGGCTTCGCCCGGCGCGGTCAGACGGTTGGCGAGGCCCATGGCGTAGGCCTCCTCGGCGGCGACGGGGCGGCCGGTCAGGATCAGGTCGAGGGCGCGGCCGAGGCCGACGATCCGGGGCAGGCGGACGGTGCCGCCGTCGATCAGGGGCACGCCCCAGCGCCGGCAGAACACCCCCATGACGGCGTCCTGTTCCACCACGCGCAGGTCGGCCAGCAGGGCCAGTTCGAGGCCGCCCGCCACCGCGTGCCCGGCGACGGCGGCGATCAGCGGCTTGGCCAGGTGCGCCCGGGTGGGGCCCATGGGTCCGGGCGCGGCGCCGTCCGGGGTGAGCAGGTTGCGCCGGTCGGGGTCGCCCACCGCGGTGAGGTCGGCGCCCGCGCAGAAGGTGCCGCCCGCCCCGGCGAGGACCGCGACCCGGAGCGCGGGGTCCGCCTCGAACGCCTCGAAGGCGGCGAGGAGCCGCTCGGCCATGGCCCGGTCGACCGCGTTGCGTCGCTCGGGGCGGTCCAGCCAGATGGTCGCCACGGCGCCGTCGGTCTCCGTGCGCACGTCGGTCATGGCCGCCCTTCGGTCCGCGGGTCGGGCGAACGGAGCAATCCTCGCGCCGTGTGCCGCCCGCGTCCAGAGGGCCCGGGTCACCGGCAGGTCAGACGTGCAGCTCGGGCGGCAGGCCGGGCCGGCGCAGCTCGTCGGGCAGGTGGCGGGTGTCGTTGTACACGAGGAGGGCGGGGGGTCGCTGCGGGCTGTAACGGATCACGGTCAGGCCCGCGTTGGCGTGGTGGAGGCCGATCCACCGGCCGGGCGGGGCGTCCAGGGCGTGACGGACGAGCCAGCCGACGAGGAAGTTGTGGGTGACCACGAGGTCGTGGCGCGGGGTGTCCTGGGCCACCGGGCCGGTGAAGCGGTCGACGGCCTCACGGGCGAGCCGCGGTCCGTCCTCGCGCTCGGCGGCCGGGAAGCCCCGGAGGAAGGTGAGGATGCGGTCGGCCGACGCGGGGTGGAGTTCCTCCCGCGCCGGGACGTGCGGCACGTAGTCGCCGGCCGGCGGGCAGGCGTGCGCGCTCACGCCGCCTTCCAGGCGTGCCGTGATCAGGGCGGCCGTCCCGGTGGCCCGGGGCAGGGGCCCGTGGTGCACGGCGGCGAACGGAACACCCCGCAGGCGCTCCCCCGGGAGGGCTGCCTGGCGGCGTCCGCGCTCGGTCAGCGAGGTCTCGTCGGCGGTGGCCTCCGCGTGCCGGACGAGGTGGAGGAAGCGGTCGGAGGAGGTGGACACGTGGTGACTCCCAGGTCGTCGGTTCGGCGGGCACCCACCTCGAACTTCCCTCGTTGGAGCGGCTTTTGACGGCGCTGGGGACGGACGCGCCACCGCGGGCCGCGGTTGCGCCCGTGGCCGGACCCGTTTCCTCGCTCTCGGCCGCCTCGTTGGGCATGCGTCGAAGAAGCCCGGGCGGACGAGGCTTCGGAGGCGGCCGGCGGGGACGAGGGCTCGTGTCCGCCGTCGGGAGCCGGGCCGGTGAACGGGCCGACGCGAGGTTCCGCCTTCTCCGCCCCCTACGAAGGGAGACGCCCCGGTGCGAGTGACCGACATTCAGCGGTGCGACGTGCGCCCCGGACTGCTCGTCGAGTGGACGCTCAGTCCGGACACCGTCGCGGCGGCCGCCGGCCTGCCGGAGGACTCCCGGCCGCCCGCTTACGTGCAGGAGTCGCACATCAGGACGGCGCGGTCGGTGCGGGAGGACGGCCTGTTCGTGCCGACCTGGGTCGGCGCGGCGTTCGACGTCCCCGGCGCGGTCGATCTGGACGCGCTGCAACGGGCGCTGCACGACTGGACCCTGCGGCACGAGACGCTGCGCAGCGGCTTCCGCTGGGACCAGGGGGTGATGCGGCGGTTCACGCTCGGGGCCGGGGCGGTGCGGCTGCGCCGTGAGGTGGTGGGCGCCTTCGAGGACGCGCAGCGGCTCGTCACGCACCTGCAGGACCGGTTCGACGTCGCCGCGGACGCCCTGGACTGGCCGAACTTCCTCTACGCGGCGGTGGTCCGGCCGGACTGCACCAGTGTGTACATGGCCTTCGACCACAGCAACGTGGACGCCTACTCCCTGCACCGGATCCCGGCCGAGGTCCACGAGTTCTACGCGGCGGCCGTCGAGGGGCGGACGGTGGCGCAGCCTCCGGCGGGCAGCTACGTGGACTTCTGCGAGGCCGAGCGGGCGGACGCGGACCGGGTGGACGACAGCCACGAGATCGTGGCGCGGTGGCGGGATTTCGTCTCGCGGTGCGACGGGCAGCTGCCCAACTTCCCCGTCGACCTGGGCCTGGACGCCGTGGAGGGCAAGCTGCCGACGCAGAAGCTGCTGCAGGACTCGCTGGTCGGGGCCCGGGAGGCGGCCGGGTTCGAGGCGTACTGCCGACCGTTCGGCGGCAGCCTGGTGGGCGTGCTGGCCGCGACGGCGGTGCTGGTGCGGGAGATCGCGGGCACCTCGGTGTACCGGACGGTGGTGCCGTTCCACACGCGGGCGCAGTCGCGGTGGCAGGACTCCGTGGGCTGGTACGTGGGCGGGGTGCCGATCGAGGTCGACCTCTCCGACGGGGCCGGGTTCGAGGAGGCGCTGCGGCGGGTGCGTGCGGCGCTGCGGGAGAACCGGAGGCTGGCGCGGATGCCGATCGCCCGGGTGCTGCGGCTGCTGGGCGCGGAGTTCCGGCCGCGCTCGCCCGACCTGTACTCGATCGTGTCGTTCGTCGACGGCCGCGGGGTGCCGGGCTCGGAGCGGTGGGACGAGCTGCACGCGTACGGGCTGCTGCGGGTGTCGTACGGGGACCAGGTGTGCGTGTGGGTCAGCCGGGTGCACGAGGGGCTGCAGTTCGCCGCGCGGTATCCGGACACCGGGCCGGCGCTGCGGAGCATGGAGCGGTACCTGGAGGGGCTGCGGGAGACCGTCTCACGGGTGGCGCGCGCGGGCGGCGCGTAGGGCGGGCGGAGCGAGGCCGAGCGGGCGGCCTGTAGGGCGGGCGGCGGGCCGGGCGACCGGGGCCGCGGGCGGTGCGACGGAGGCCGCGGTGGCGTGGGCGGGGGGGCCGCGGGCGCCGTGGTCGGGGGCCCTGGTGCGCGGCGGGCCGGTCCCCGGATAGGGTGAGGGCCACTTCTCGTGGTGCAGGAACCCGGTGCGATTCCGGGGCGGTTCCGCCACTGTGACGTTCCCCGGTTCGGGGACGCAGCCAGACACTGGCCACGGGTCGTCCGACCGTCGTACGGGGCGAGAACCCCGAGGGAGGATCACGGCCTTGACCGTGCCTTTTGCGCTGCTGTCCACGTCCGACACCGATCTGCTCTCCGCGCGGGCCAGTGGCGCCGCGTACGTGTGGGCCAATCCGTCCCGGGCCTCCGACGAGGAACTCGCCGCCGTGGTCGACGGCGCCGCCCTGGTGGTGGTGCGGCTGCTGGGGTCTCCGCACGACCTGTGGCCGGGGCTCGCGGCCGTCCGTGAGCGGGGTACGCCGCTGGTGGTGCTGGGCGGCGAGCTCCAGCCGAGCGCCGAGCTGATGGAGCACTCGACGGTGCCCGTCGGCGTGGCGGCCGACGCCCACCGGTACCTCGCGGAGGGCGGGCCGGCGAACCTGCGGCGGCTGCACGCGTTCCTCTCGGACACGGTGCTGCTCACCGGCGAGGGCTTCGAACCGCCGGAGGCGGTGCCGCTGTGGGGGCTCGCCGCCCGCGAGGCGCCGGTGGACGCCTCGCTGCCGAAGGTGGGGATCCTGTACTACCGGGCCCACGAGGCCGGCGGCAACGCGGCGTTCGCGCACGCCCTGGCCGACGCGGTGGACGCCACCGGCCGCGCGGTGGGCGTGCCGGTCTTCGCCGGGTCGCTGCGGTCCGCGCCGGACGAGCTGTACGAGGCGCTGGCCGGCTTCGACGCGCTGGTGGTGACGGTGCTGGCGGCCGGCGGCAGCGTCCCGGCGTCGGCGGGCGCGGGCGGTGACGACGAGGCCTGGGACGTGGAGCGGATGGCCGCCCTGGACGTCCCGGTGCTGCAGGGGCTGTGCCTGACGAGTTCCCGCGACGAGTGGGAGGCGTCGGAGGACGGCGTCACGCCGCTGGACTCGGCGAGCCAGATCGCCATCCCGGAGTTCGACGGGCGGATCATCACCGTGCCGTTCTCCTTCAAGGAGATCGACCGCGACGGCCTGCCGCGCTACGTCGCGGACCCGGAGCGGTGCGCCCGGCTGGCGGGCATCGCGGTCAACCACGCCCGGCTACGGCACGTGCCGAACGGGCGGAAGCGCATCGCCGTGGTGCTGTCGGCCTATCCGACCAAGCACTCCCGGATCGGCAACGCGGTCGGCCTGGACACCCCCCGTTCCGCGGTGCGGCTGCTGCGGCGGCTCCGCGAGGAGGGCTACGACCTGGGCGCGCCGGGAGATCTGCCCGGCCTCGACCTGCCCGACGACCAGGAGGCCGGGGACGCGCTGATCCACGCGGTGATCGCCGCCGGCGGCCAGGACGAGGAGTGGCTGACCTCCGGTCAGCTCACCGACGCCCACGTGCGGATCACCGCCGAGGAGTACGCGGCGTGGACGGCGGACGTGCCGTCCGCGCTGCGGGACGCGATGACCGAGGCCTGGGGTCCGGCTCCGGGCCGGCTGTTCGTCAACGAGGCCGGGGAGATCGTGCTGGCCGCGCTGCGGGCGGGCAACGTGGTGGTGCTGGTGCAGCCGCCGCGCGGCTTCGGGGAGAACCCGGTGGCGATCTACCACGACCCGTCGCTGCCGCCGAGCCACCACTACCTGGCCGCCTACCGCTGGCTGGAGAACCGTTTCGGCGCGGACGCCGTCGTCCACCTGGGCAAGCACGGGTCGCTGGAGTGGCTGCCGGGCAAGAACGCCGCGCTGTCGGCGGCCTGTGCCACCGACGCCGCGCTCGGCGCGATGCCGCTGGTCTACCCGTTCCTGGTGAACGACCCGGGAGAGGGCGCGCAGGCCAAGCGGCGGGCGCACGCCACCGTCGTCGACCACCTGATCCCGCCGATGGCGCGCGCCGAGTCCTACGGCGACATCGCGCGTCTGGAGCAGCTGCTCGACGAGCACGCCAACATCGCGAGCATGGACCCGGCGAAGCTGCCCGCGGTGCGGGGCGAGATCTGGTCGCTGCTGCGGGCGGCGGAGCTGCACCGCGACCTGGGGCTGGAACAGCGGCCCGACGACGAGGAGTTCGACGACTTCCTGCTCCACGTCGACGGCTGGCTCTGCGAGATCAAGGACGCGCAGATCCGCGACGGCCTGCACGTGCTGGGCGAGGCCCCGGCCGGTGAGGCCCGGGTCAACCTGGTGCTGGCGATCCTGCGGGCGGCCCAGGTGTGGGGCGGAGTCGGCGGCGCGGTGCCGGGGCTGCGGGCGGCGCTGGGGCTCAAGGGCGACGACGCCTCGGCCGTGGTCGACGGGGTCGAGGCGCGGGCCCGGGAGCTGGTGGAGCGGATGGAGGCCGAGGGCTGGGACCCGGCGGCCGCCGCCGCCCTGCACGACGACCCGGAGGTGCGGCGGGTGCTGGAGTTCGCCGCCGAGCAGGTCGTGCCGCGGCTGGCCCGCACCACCGAGGAGCTGGACCACGTGGTGCACGCCCTCGCGGGCGGATACGTGCCGGCCGGTCCCTCGGGTTCGCCGTTGCGCGGGCTGGTGAACGTGCTGCCGACCGGACGCAACTTCTACACGGTGGACCCGCGGGCGGTGCCGTCGCGGCTGGCCTGGCAGACCGGTCAGGCGATGGCGCGCTCGCTGGTGGAACGGCACCTGGCGGAGACCGGGACCTACCCGGAGTCGGTGGGCCTGTCGGTGTGGGGGACGTCGGCGATGCGGACCTCGGGCGACGACGTGGCGGAGGTGCTGGCGCTGCTGGGCGTGCGGCCCGAGTGGGACGAGGCGTCCCGGCGGGTGTCGCGGCTCGAGGTGGTGTCCCTGGAGGAGCTGGGCCGCCCCCGCATCGACGTCACGGTCCGCATCTCCGGGTTCTTCCGCGACGCCTTCCCGCACGTGGTGGCGATGCTGGACGACGCGGTGCGCCTGGTCGCCGCGCTCGACGAGCCGGAGGACCGCAACTACGTGCGGGCGCACGCCCGGGCGGACCTGGCGGTGCACGGTGACGAACGCCGGGCCACCACCCGCATCTTCGGCTCGAAGCCGGGCTCCTACGGGGCGGGCATCCTGCAGCTCGTGGAGTCGGGCAGCTGGCGCGACGACCGCGACCTCGCCGAGGTGTACACGGCGTGGGGCGGCTTCGCCTACGGCCGTGGCCTGGACGGGGTGCCGGCGGCGGACGACATGCGGGCCAACTACCGCCGGATCAAGGTGGCGGCGAAGAACATCGACAGCGCCGAGCACGACATCGCGGACTCCGACGACTACTTCCAGTACCACGGAGGGATGATCGCCACGGTCCGCGCGCTGACCGGCTCCGACCCGAAGGCGTACGTGGGCGACTCGACCACGCCGGACGCGGTGCGCACCCGGACGCTGGCCGAGGAGACGGCCCGGGTGTTCCGCGCCCGGGTGGTCAACCCGCGGTGGATCGCGGCGATGCGCCGCCACGGCTACAAGGGCGCGTTCGAGCTGGCGGCGACGGTCGACTACCTCTTCGGGTTCGACGCGACGGCCGGCGTGGTGCACGACTGGATGTACGAGAAGCTGGCCGCCGAGTACGTCCTGGACGAGGAAACGCAGGAGTTCCTGCGGCGCTCCAACCCGTGGGCGCTGCACGGCATCGTGGAGCGGCTGCACGAGGCGGCGGACCGCGGCCTGTGGGCGGAGCCCGACCCTGAGACCCTGCGGGCGATGGCCGAGGTGTACCTGGAGGTCGAGGGCGAGCTGGAGGAGCGGTCCGAGTGAGCGGCGCGGTGAGGGTGCGGATCCTCGGCATCGGCATGGGGCCGCGGCACCTGACCGCCGAGGTGGTGGAGGCCCTGCGGGGCTGCGACTACGCGGTGGCCGCGCGCAAGGCGGACGACGACGGGCTGCTGGAGGCGCGCCGCGTGGTGTGCCAGGCGCACGGCGTGGAGCTGGTGGAGGTGCCGGACCCGGAGCGGGACCGGCGCGACCCGAAGGACTATCCGGGGGCGGTGGCGGCCTGGCACGAGGCGCGGGTCGCCGCCTACGAGCGGGTGCTGGCCGCGCGCGGGGGGACGGCGGCGTTCCTGGTGTGGGGCGATCCCTCGCTGTACGACTCCACGGTGCGGATCGTGGAGCGGATCGCCGCACGCGGCGTGGTGCCGGTGGAGTGGGACGTGCTGCCCGGGGTGAGCGCCCCGCAGCTGCTGGCGGCGCGCCACCGGATGGTGCTGCACGAGGTGGGGCGGCCGGTGCACGTGACGACGGCCCGCCGGCTGGCGGCCGCGGTCGCGGAGGGTCAGGACAACATCGTGGTGATGCTGGGGGCGGAACCTCGGTTCGAAGGGCTGGCGGACTGGTCCGTGTGGTGGGGGGCCAATCTCGGCACGGACGGCGAGGAGCTGGTGGCCGGCCGCGTCGGGGAGGTGCTGCCCGACATCCTGCGCGCGCGGGAGCGGGCGCGGCGGGCGGCCGGCTGGGTGATGGACGTGTGTCTGCTGAGGAAGGGCGCGGTGGCGTGAGCGGGCTGCTGGTGGCCGGAACCACCTCGGACGCCGGGAAGAGCGTGGTGACGACGGCGCTGTGCCGGGCGTTCGCCCGCCGGGGGCTGCGGGTGGCGCCGTACAAGGCCCAGAACATGTCGAACAACTCGATGGTGTGCCGGGGCCGTGACGGGGCGACGGCCGAGATCGGGCGCGCCCAGTGGGTGCAGGCGGTGGCGGCGCGGGCCGTGCCGGAGCCGGCGATGAACCCGGTGCTGCTGAAGCCGGGCACCGACCGGCGCAGCCATGTGGTGCTGATGGGGCAGCCGGCCGGGGACGTGTCCTCGTCGAACTGGGAGGAGGGGCGCCGACATCTGGCGCGGGCGGCGCACGCCGCCTACGACGACCTGGCGGCCCGGTACGACGTGGTGGTGGCCGAGGGCGCGGGCAGCCCCGCCGAGATCAACCTGCGGGCCGGCGACTACGTGAACATGGGGCTGGCCCGGCACGCCGGGCTGCCGGTGGTGGTGGTCGGCGACATCGACCGGGGCGGGGTCTTCGCCTCGATGTACGGCACGGTGGGGCTGCTGGAACCGGCCGACCAGGCGCTGGTGGCCGGGTTCGTCGTCAACAAGTTCCGCGGCGACCCGGGTCTGCTGCGGCCGGGCCTCGACGACCTGGAACGGCTCACGGGGCGCCGGGTGTTCGGTGTGCTGCCGTGGGATCCGGGGCTGTGGCTGGACTCGGAGGACGCCCTCGACCTGGAGGGCCGCCGGGCGCGCGGGGACGCGGTGCGGCGGGTGGCCGTGGTGCGGCTGCCGCGGGTCAGCAACTTCACCGACGTGGACGCGCTCGGGCTGGAGCCGGACCTGGACGTGGTGTTCGCGTCGGGGCCCGGGGACCTGTCGGACGCGGACCTGGTGATACTGCCGGGGACCCGCTCGACGCTGGCGGACCTGGCGTGGCTGCGGTCGCGGGGCCTGGACCGGGCGGTGGTGGAACACGCCCGGCGGGGGCGGCCGGTGCTGGGCGTCTGCGGTGGGTTCCAGATGCTGGGGCGGGTCGTCACCGACCCGGACGGCGTCGAGGCGCGGCCCGGTGCGTCCGCCGAGGGGCTGGGGCTGCTCGACGTGCGGACGGACTTCTCGGCGGACAAGACGCTGCGGCTGCCGCAGGGTTCGGCGCTGGGGGCGCCGGCGTCCGGCTACGAGATCCACCACGGGCGGATCACCGTGGGCGACGGCGCGCAGGAGTTCCTGGGCGGGGCCCGGGCGGGCAACGTGTTCGGGACGATGTGGCACGGCAGCCTGGAGGGCGACGCCTTCCGGTCGGCGTTCCTCGCCGAGACGCTGGGGCTGGCGCCCTCGGGGGTGCGGTTCGCCGAGGCGCGGGAGGCCCGGATCGAGGGTCTCGCCGACCTGGCGGAGGAGTACCTGGACGTCGACGCGCTGGTCGCCCTGGCACGTGACGGTGCTCCGGCCGCGCTCGCGGTGCTGCCGCCCGGAGGTGTGCGGTGAGGCTGCTGCTGCTGGGCGGGACCTCGGAGGCGCGGGAGCTGGCCGCGCTGCTGGTGGACGCCGGGATCGACGTGACGACCTCGCTGGCGGGCCGGGTCGCCCGGCCCCGGCTGCCGGTGGGCGCGGTGCGGATCGGCGGCTTCGGTGGTGTGCCCGGGCTGCTGGCGGCGCTCGCCGGCTACGACGCGGTGGTCGACGCGACGCATCCCTTCGCCCAGGGCATGAGCGTCAACGCCGAAGCGGCGTGCGGGAGTTCCGGGACGCCGTTGCTGCGCCTGGAGCGGCCGGAGTGGGAGGCGGACCCGGCCTGGAATTACGTCTCCTCGCACGAGGAGGCCGCGCGGCGCGCCGCGGACCTGGGGGCGCGGCCCTTCGTGACGGTGGGGCGGCAGGAGCTGCGCCGGTTCGTGCCGGCCCTGGCGCCGCGTGCCGTGCTGGCACGCGTTGTCGACGTCCCGGACCTCGAACTGCCGCCCGCGTGGCGGCTGGTGACCAGCCGGGGGCCGTACTCGCTCGACGGGGAGCTGGAGTTGTTCCGCGAGCACGAGGCGGACGTGCTGGTGACCAAGGACTCGGGGGGCACCTACACCTGGCCCAAGATGGAGGCCGCGCGACTGCTGGGCGTCCCGGTGGTGGTCGTCAGGCGACCGCCGGGCGCGGCCGGTGTGCCGGTGGTCCACGACGTGGCCGAGGCGTTCGCCTGGGTCCGTGCCGCGGCCGGCTGACCGGCCCCGCCCTCACTCCTCCCCGGCCGCGGGCACCGCGTAGCCGGGGAGCGAGGGCCAGCGGACGGTGAGGACCACCGACTCCTCCTCCGCGACCCAGGAGTGGTCCACGCCCTCACCCCACACGACGTAGTCCCCCTGCCGCTCGAGCACGACGCTGCGGTGGGGGAACTCCACCCGGAACCGCCCGCTGACGAGCACCTGCAGCGCGGTGCGCTTCTCGCCGCGCACCCACTGCGCCCGCCGGTCGCCCCGCGGGTGGACGCCCCACTTGATCTCCACGGCCTCGCTGTGCCGCGGGTCGCCCGCCTCCTTGAAGTGCCCGAGCAGCCAGCCCCGGTCCAGGGCCGCGTCCTGACCGGCGTTGCCCGTGTACACGCTGTCGTCCATGACTTCGGACACTAACAGCCGCGGCGTCCCGGACCTGCGGCGCAGGGCCGTGGCATTCCCGGCCGCCGGGTCCGGCAGCCTGACCGGGACCGGGAACCAGACCGGGAAGAGGACCGCGGGCAGCACCTCACCGGGACCCTGAGGGACGCTGTCGCCGGCGGAGCCCGGGTGCCGGCTGTGCCCGCGCCGCCCGCGTCGCCGCGAACGCGGCCGCGGTGAGGGCCGCGCCGAGGCCGACGCGGCGGGCCAGGGTGGTGGCGCGGGGGATGTCGGGTGGGGTGGGGGGCGGACCGTCGCCCATGGTGGGGCGGTGCTCGGTGCCGGAGGCGTAGTGGTTGGTGCCGCCGAGGGTGACGCCGAGGGCGCCGGCGAAGGATGCCTCGACGACGCCCGCGTTGGGGCTGGGGTGGCCGGCGGCGTCCCGGTGCCAGGCGCGCAGGGGCCCGGCGGGGCCGGTGGGCGAGGCGGCGGCGGCGAGCAGGCCGGCGAGGCGGGCGCCGGGGAGGTTGAGGAGGTCGTCGAGGCGGGCGGAGGCCCAGCCGAAGCGTTCGTGGCGCGGGGTGCGGTGGCCGACCATGGCGTCGAGGGTGTTGGCGGCCCGGTAGGCGAGCAGGCCCGGCACACCGGTGAGGGCGCCCCAGACGAGGGGGGCGACCACCGCGTCCGAGGTGTTCTCGGCGACGGACTCGACGACGGCCCGGGCGACCTGCCCCTCGTCCAGGGTGGTGGTGTCGCGGCCCACCAGGGAGCGGAGCCGGCGGCGGGCGGCGGGCAGGTCGGGGGCGGCGAGGTGGGCGTGGACCGCGGACGCCTCGCGTTCCAGGGAGCGTCCGCCGAGGACGGCCCAGGTGGCCGCGGCGGTGACGGCGAGGTGGAGTGCGGGGCGGCGGGCTGCGGCCCGTTCCGCGGTGATGCCGAGGGCCGCGGCGCCGCCGACCAGGAGCGCGGTGTAGGCCGCGCCCCGGGCACGGGAGTCGGCGTGCAGCCGCCGTTCGAGGGCCCCGGCGACGGTGCCGAAGCCGGCGACCGGGTGGAAGCGGCGCGGGTCGCCCAGCAGCCGGTCGGCGGCGTGCCCCAGAAGCAGGCCGGCCGCACGGGTGCCGGCGCGGGACGTGCCCGCGCGGGTGGCGGCACGGGACGTGCCCGGGCGCGATGTGCTCAGGCGGGAGCGGCGCATGCCCGCACCTCCGCGAGGGCGTCGAGGAAGCGGCGGGTGGTCTCCGGCGGCCGGACCGCGAGGCGGATCCAGGAGGCGTCCAGGCCGGGGAAGGTGTCGGCGCGCCGGACGGCGATGCCGTGCTCGCGGAGCAGGCCGTGCAGCCCTTCCCCCGGCCGGGCGAGGACGAAGGGGCCGCTGGAGGGGGTGAACGGCACCCCGGCCGCGGTCAGCCCGTCCTGGAGGAACTCCCGCCAGGCGGCGAGTTGTTCGGCGCGCCTACGGGCCTCGGGAAGCGCCTCGGGGGCGGTGCAGGCGACGGTGGCGGCGACGGCGGGGGACGACAGCGACCAGGGGGTCTGGGCGCGGGCCAGTTCCCGCACGACGGCCGGGTCGCCGACCAGGTAGCCGGCCCGTATGCCGGGGATCGACCAGTGCTTGGTCAAGCTGCGGATCACCAGCAGCCCCTCGGCCCGCTCGTCGGCGAGGGACTCCGGTTCGCCGGGGACGGCGTCCATGAAGGCCTCGTCGACGACGACCAGGCGGCCGCGGCGGCGCAGCGCGCGCAGCGTGGCGGCCGGGTGGAGGGCGCCGGTGGGGTTGGTGGGGTTGCCGATCACCACCAGGTCGGCGTCCTCGGGGACGGCGGCCGGGTCGAGGGCGAAGCCGTCCTCGGGGCGGCAGAACACGCCGGTGACGGTGTGTCCGGCCTGTTCGAGGGCGGCGTGCGGCTCGGTGAACTGCGGATGGACGACCACGGGGCGCCGCCAGGGGCGCAGGCGGGCGACCAGCGTGAACGCCTCGGCCGCGCCCGCGGTGGGCAGCGCCTCCTGCGGCGGCCGGTGGTGGCGGCGGGCGACGGCGCGGCGGGCCGGTTCCGCGTCGGGGTACGCGGCGGCGTCGGCGATGCTGTCGTGCAGCGCACGGTCGAGCCAGTCGGGGCGCTCGCCCGGGTAGACGTTGACGGCGAGGTCGAGGAGGCCGCCGCGGGCCTCCAGGTCGCCGTGGTGGCGCAGCGGGTCCCAGGCGGTGGCGCCGTCGGAACGCGGGGCGCCGGACGCACCCGCGTGGTGGACGGCGTCGGCGAACCGCTGGGCGAGCCGGGGGTGTCCGGCCCAATGGACGTGCAGGTAGGAGGCGTGCAGCGTCGGTGAGGCGAAGCCCTCGGCCCGGCCCTCGATCTCCCAGGCGGGGGTGGTGGCGCAGGCGCCGGGGGCGGTGCGGGTGCGGTGGAACTCGTGGCCGGTGACCCGCTCCCCCGCCCGGGTCAGGAGGGTGTCGCCGGGCGAGGCCGCGTGCGGGTAGCGCAGGGTGAGGCGTCCGGTCATCGCGGCCTGGGCGGGGACGACGCCGGCCATCGGGGTGTCGTCCAGGGTCTCGGTGAGGTAGAGCAGGCCGGCGCATTCGGCCACGGTGGGCACGCCGTCGCGGACGGCCTGGCGGACGGAGGCCAGCAGGGGCGCGTTGGCGGCGAGTTCGGCCGCGTACACCTCGGGGAAGCCGCCGCCGAGGTAGAGGCCGCGGGTGCCGGGGGGCAGGGCGGGGTCGGTCAGCGGGTCGAAGGCGACGACCTCGCAGCCGGCGGCGGCCAGCAGCTCCTCGGTCTCGGTGTAGCGGAAGGTGAAGGCGCGGCCGCCGGCCACGGCGACGACGGGGCGTTCGCCGGCGGGCGGCGCGGTGACCTCGTCGGCCGGGTTCCAGGGCACGGCGTCCAGCGGCGGGGCGCTGCGGGCCAGGGCGAGGACGGCGTCGACGTCGACGTCCCGGGCGATCCGCTCGCCGAGCCTGCGGACGGCGCGGGCGGAGTCCTCGCGTTCGGCTGCGGGGACGAGGCCGAGGTGGCGGGAGGGGGCGCTGATTCCGTCGTCGCGGTGCACGACGCCGAGCACGGGCAGCCGCAGGGAGCGGCGTATCTCGGCGACGTTCCGCTCGGAGCCGGCCTTGTTGAGGATGACGCCGACGACCTCGACCGCGGGGTCCCAGGAGGCCATGCCCTCGACGATCGCCGCGGCCGAGCGGGACATCCGGGACACGTCGACGACCAGGACGACCGGCGTGCGGGTGAGGGCGGCGACGTGGGCGGAGGAGGCGAAGCCGTCCGTGCCGATCCGTCCGTCGTGCAGGCCCATCACCCCTTCGACCACGGCGACGTCGGCGCCGCGGGCTCCGTGCAGCAGGAGCGGCGCGACCCGCTCCTCCCCCACCAGGTGGGGGTCGAGGTTGCGGCCGGGGCGGCCGGTGGCGAGGGCGTGGTAGCCGGGGTCGATGTAGTCGGGGCCGGTCTTGTGGCCGCTGACTGTGTGGCCGGCCTCGCGCAGGGCGGCCATCAGGCCGGTGGCGACGGTGGTCTTGCCCTGGCCGGTCATCGGGGCGGCGATCATGACGCGGGGCAGCGGTACGGGCCCCGGGCCGTGCGGGGCCCGCGGGGGTCCCTGCCGGGGGTGGGTCACCATTCGATGCCTCGCTGGCCCTTCTGCCCCGCGTCCATGGGGTGCTTGACCTTGGTCATCTCGGTGACCAGGTCGGCGGCCTCGAGCAGTTGGGGGGCGGCCCGGCGCCCGGTGATGATCACGTGCTGGCGGCCGGGGCGCTCGCGCAGGGCGGTGACGACGTCCTCGACGTCGATCCAGCCCCAGGCGAGGGGGTAGGTGAACTCGTCGAGGACCAGCAGGTCGTGGGTCTGCTCGGCCAGGCGCCGCTTGATCTCCGCCCAGCCCTCGACGGCGGCCGCGGCGTGGTCCTCGCTGTCGCCGTGCTTGCGGGTCCAGGACCAGCCGGAGCCCATCTTGTGCCACTCGACGGGGCCGCCCTCGCCGGTCTCCTCGTGGAGCCGGCCGAGGCGTTCCAGGACGGTCTGCTCGCCGATGCGCCACTTGGCGGACTTCACGAACTGGAAGACCCCTATGTTCCAGCCCTGGTTCCAGCCGCGCAGGGCGAGACCGAAGGCGGCGGTGGACTTGCCCTTGCCGTCGCCGGTGTGGACGACCAGGAGGGGCTTGTTGCGGCGCTGGCGGGTGGTGAGTCCGTCGTCGGGCACGACGGTCGGCTGTCCCTGGGGCATCAGGCGGCCCTCTCTCGGACGGCGGTGCTCAGCGCGTCGGCGCTGACCTCGCGGACGGGCAGGTGGTCGGCGTGCAGGCGGGCGGCCAGGCCGGCGGCGAGGCCGAGCCGCAGGGGTCCGGACTCGCTGTCGACCACCACGGTGCTGACGCCGAGTGAGGCGACCTGGTCCGCGGCGTGCAGCGAGCGGGCGACGGCGTCCTTGCCGCCGGTGGCGCGGCCGTCGGTGACGACGACCAGCAGGGGGCGCAGCCGCGGGTGGCGCCGGCGTTCGCGGGCGACGACGCGGGCGGCCTCCAGCAGCCCTTCGGCGAGGGGGGTGCGGCCGCCGGCCGGGAGGTCGTCGAGGCGGGCGGCGGCGATGTCCACCGAGTGGGTGGGGGGCAGGGCGAGTCCGGCGCCCTGCCCGCGGAAGGTGATCAGGCCGACCTTGTCGCGGCGGCGGTAGGCGTCGAGGAGCAGGGAGAGGACGGCGGTCTTGACCTGGGTCATGCGCTTGCGGGCGGCCATGGACCCGGAGGCGTCGACGCAGAAGAGGATCAGGTTGGCCTCGCGCCCCTCCCGGACGGCGGTGCGCAGGTCCTCGCCGCGCAGCCGCAGCGGGCCGTCGGCGCGGCCGGTCCGGGTGCGGGCCGCCGCGGCGCGCACCGTCTCGACCAGGTGCAGGGAGCCGCCGGCGTCCTGGCCGGGCCGGGCGACGCCGACCCGGCGGCCCCGGCTGCCCAGGGCTCGGCTGCGGCGGCCGTCGGTGCCCTCGCCGGTGCCCCGGACGGTGAGCAGTCGCGGCCGGTAGGGGGCGGTGGCCTTGACGGTGGTGTCCTGCGCGGCTCCCCGGCCGGGGGGCGCGGCGGGGGTCCGGTCGGCGTCGTGGTCCGGCGCGTCGGCGGGTTCCACGGGCGGAGCCTGGGCGGCCGGGGCGGCGTCGTCGGGCGCCTGACCACCGGAGGGGCCCTCGGCGCCTCCACCGGTCTCCCCCGGGTCGCGCGGGTCGGGTGCGTTCTCCCCCGGCCCGTCGTCCCCGGGCCCGTCCTCGCCCCGTCCGTCCGGGCCGTCGTCGGCCGGGGGCTGCGAGGGCGGCGGGTCCGGCGGGAGTTCGTCGTCGCCCAGGATCCGGTCGAGGAGTTCCTCGTCGAGCCCGGGCGCGTCGAAGGGGTTGCGGCGGCGCCGGTGCGGCAGGGCGAGACGGGCGGCGCGGCGGATGTCGGCGCGGGTCACGGTGGTCCGGCCGGCCCAGGCCGCGTGAGCCACGGCGGTGCGGGCGGTGACGATGTCGGCGCGCAGTCCGTCCACGTCGAACGCGGCGCATATCTCGGCGATCTTGGTGAGCGCGGTGTCCGGGAGGAGGACCCGGCCGAGCCGTTCGCGGGCCGCCGCCACGCGGGCCGCCAGGGCCTCCTCGGCGGGGCGGTGGCGGGCCGCGAAGCCGGCCGGGTCGGCGTCGTAGGCCATCCGCCGGCGCACCACCTCGGCGCGCGGCGCGGGGTCGCGGGGTGCGGCGACCTCGACGGTGAGGCCGAACCGGTCGAGGAGCTGCGGCCGCAGCTCGCCCTCCTCGGGGTTCATGGTGCCGATGAGCAGGAACCGGGCGGCGTGCTCCACCGAGAACCCGTCGCGTTCGACGGTGACCCGCCCGGTGGCGGCGGCGTCCAGCAGCAGGTCGACCAGGTGGTCGGGGAGGAGGTTGACCTCGTCGGCGTACAGGATGCCGCGGTGGGCGCGGGCCAGCAGGCCCGGCTCGTAGGCCACCTTGCCGTGCGAGAGGGCCTTCTCCAGGTGCAGGGAGCCGAGGACGCGGTCCTCGGTGGCGCCGACGGGGAGTTCGACGAGCCGCACCGGGCGGCTCTCCACCGCCGCCCCCGCCTCGAAGGGGCCGTCCGGCGAGGCGTCGTCGGGGTCGGCGGGGTCGGTGGAGAAGCGGTCCTCGGGGTGGACGTCCACGGGCGGCAGCAGGGCGGCCAGCGCGCGGGCGGCGGTCGACTTGGCGGTGCCCTTCTCGCCGCGGACCAGGACGCCGCCGATCGCGGGCGAGATGCCGGTCAGGACCAGGGAGAGGCCGAGGTCGTCGAGTTCGCCGGCGTCGCAGCCGACGATCGCGGAAAAGGGGTAGTGCGAACGCACCAATGGCATGTGAGGCTCCCGCTCGTTTCGCCATCCGTAAAGGGCGGGCGCGAGGCCGGTCTTCGGACTTGCCGAGTCCTCGTGAGCGAGGCTCGGTTCACCGCAGCGGGCCTGTGCCGGAATCTCACCGGGCTTCCCAGATTCTCCCCGCCGGCCGTCCTCACCGTTTCCGATGGCTGGACCGTAGGGGCACCTCGTGCCGTTGAAGGACCACGATAGCGTCACCGGCATGACGATCGGCACGCCCCCTCCCCCCGCCCCCTCGAACACCGCGCCCCCGGCCGCCGTTTCCCGGATCACCGTCGTCGGCGTGACCGCCGACGGCTGGCCGTCGCTGCCCGAGCGGCTGCGGCGCACGGTGCGGGAGGCGGAGGTGGTGCTGGGCGGGCGGCGGCATCTGGCGATGCTGCCCGAGGTCGCCGGGCAGCGGCGTGAGGCGTGGCCCTCGCCGCTGCGCGCGGGCCTGCCGCCGCTGCTGGCGTCCCTGGGCGGGGCGCGGGTGGTGGCGCTGGCCTCGGGCGACCCGCTGGTGTCCGGGATCGGCACGACGCTCGTCGATCTGCTGGGAGTCGCGTCGGTGCGTGTCGAGCCGGCGGTGTCGTCGGTGGCGTTGGCACGGGCCCGCATGGGCTGGCCGTCGGAGCGGTGCGCGGTGGTGACCCTGGTGGGCCGTGATCCGCGGCTGCTGCTGCGGGAGCTGGCGCCCGGTCACCGGGTGCTGGTGCTGTCCTCCGACGCCGGGACGCCGGCCGCGGTGGCGGCGCTGCTGGCGGGCGCGGGGTACGGCCGGAGCGTACTGACGGTGCTCGGTGACCTGGGCGCGGAGCGTGAGTCGCGGTTGTCGGGCACGGCCGACGAGTGGCTGGCCTCGCCGCCCGGCGAGGTGTCGGCCCTGAACGTGCTGGCGCTGGAGCTGGCGGGGCCGCCGGCTCACGGGCTGGTGGCGGGGCTGCCGGACGACGCGTTCGAGAACGACGGCCAGCTGACCCGGCGTGACCTGCGGGCCTCGGCGCTGGCGCGGCTGGCGCCCGCGCCGGGGCAGCACCTGTGGGACGTGGGCGCAGGCGCCGGCTCGGTGGGCATCGAGTGGATGCGGGCGCACCCGACCTGTGCGACCACCGCCGTGGAGGCGAACACCGAACGCGCCGCCCGCGTCGCCCGCAACGCGGGACGGCTGGGCGTGCCGGGGCTGCGGGTGGTGACCGGGCGCGCCCCGGACGCGCTGGCCGAACTGCCGCCGCCGGACGCGGTGTTCATCGGCGGCGGAGCCACCCGGCCGGGCGTCCTGGAGACGTGTCTGGGCGCGCTGCGGCCGGGCGGCCGGCTGGTGGTGCACGGGGTGACGCTGGAGACGGAGACGCTGCTGGCGGACGCCTACCGCCGCCACGGCGGGGAGTTGACCCGCCTGGCGGTGGAGACGACGGCGCCCATCGGTTCGTTCACCGGATGGACGCCGGCGCGGACGGTCACCCAGTGGAGCCTGACGGTGGGCTGAGACGGGGGCGGGCCGGGTCGTAGAGGAACGACTCGCCGCCGGGGGCCGGGTCCAGGGCCCGGCCCACCAGGATGACGGCGGCCTGGCGCAGGCCGGCCGCCTCCACCGCGTCGGCGATGTCCGCGACGGTGCCGCGCAGCACCGACTCCTGCGGCTGGCTGGCCCGGTGGACGACCACGACCGGGCAGTCGGGGCCGTACTCGGGCGCCAGCTCCTCCATCAGCTCGCGGACGCGGGTGATGGCCAGGTGCAGCACCAGGGTGGCCCGGGTGGCGGCGAACGCGGCCAGCGACTCGGTCGCGGGCATGGCCGTCGACCGGGCCCGGGTGCGGGTGAGGACCACCGACTGGGCGAGCAGCGGGACGGTCAGCTCCCGCCCCGCCACGGCCGCCGCGGCGGCGTAGGCGGGGACGCCGGGGGTGACGTCCCAGGGGACACCGTGGGCGTCCAGGCGTCGGGTCTGCTCGGCGAGGGCCGAGTACAGCGAGGGGTCGCCGGAGGTCAGGCGCACGACCTGCCGGCCCTGCCGGTGGGCGTCGACCAGGTGCTCGGTGATGCGGTCCAGGTCGAGCCGCTGGGTGTCGACCAGTTCGGCGCCGGGCGCGCAGTGGTCGAGGACCAGCGGGTCGAGGTAGGTGCCGGGGTAGAGCACCGTGCCGGCCTCGGCGAGCAGCCGCACCGCCCGGACGGTGAGCAGGTCCGCGGCGCCGGGGCCGGCGCCGACGAAGTGGACGGTCACGGCTTCACCCACCTCGGGGTCCAGACCCGGCCCGACGCCGAGACGCGGGTGCCGGAGGCGCCGACGATCAGCAGGCAGCGCATGTCGATGGTGGCGGGGTCGAGGTCTCCGAGCGTGGTGACGGTCAGCGACTCGCCGGGCCGTCCGACGCCCCGGCCGACCACGACGACGGTCTCCGGCGGACGGTGTTCCAGCAGGACGCGGCGGGCGGTGGCGATCTGCTCGGTGCGGGAGCGGGAGGCCGGGTTGTAGACGGCCAGCGCCATGTCGGCCTCGGCGACGGCGCGCAGGCGGCGTTCGACGACGTCCCACGGCTTGAGCCGGTCGGAGAGGCTGACGACCGCGAAGTCGCCGCCGACGGGGGCGCCGGCCCGTGCGGCGACGGCCTGGACGGCGCTGACGCCGGGCAGCACCCGCACCGGGACGTGCCGCAGGTCCGGGTCCTCGGCGGCCTCGAAGACGGCGGTGGCCATGCCGAAGACACCGGCGTCCCCGCCCGAGACCACCGCGACGCGCTCGCCCCGCGCGGCCAGTTCCAGGGCCAGGCGGGCGCGTTCGATCTCCACGGTGTTGCCGGAGGCGTGCCGGGTCAGGCCGGGACGCTGGGGCACCCGGTCGACGTAGGGGCCGTAGCCGACGACGTGGTCGACCTCGGCGAGCGCGGCGGACGCCTCGGGGGTCAGCCACGCGTCGGGGCCGGGTCCCAGGCCGACGACCAGCAGCTCGGCCGCCGGGGTCGTGGAGCCGGTGGGTCCCGTGGTGCCCGCGGCGGCGGATTCCGCCGGGGCCGCGGAGGCCGCGGTCGGCCCGGTGACCGTACGGGCCTCGGCCGGTTCGCCGGGTCTGCGCGAGCGGGCCCCGTTGCGGCTGTCGCCGGTGACGATGATCAGCGAGAAGTACGGCACGGTGGAGGGGTCCACCTCGGCCACGGGCAGGCGCCGTTCGCCCTCCATCGAGGCCCGTTCGACGTAGACCGCGTGGTCGAGCCGGCCGGCCGCCTCCAGCGCGCGGCGCACGGCCGGGAAGGTGCGTCCCAGCTTCATCACGACGGCGGCGTCGGTGTCGGCGAGCCGGCGCGCCAGCTCCGGTTCGGGCAGGGTGCCCGGGAGCACGGTGAGCACGTCGGTCTGCCGGGAGAGCGGGGCCGCGGCGGCGGCCGCCGCGGCGGCGAACGCCGGGACGCCGGGCACGATCTGCGTCTCGTACCGCTCCGACAGCCGGTCGTGCATGTACATGTACGACCCGTAGAAGAGGGGGTCGCCCTCGGAGAGCAGCACGACGTCACGGCCGGCCTCGAGATGGGCGGCGAGCCGGGCGGCGGACTCCTCGTAGAAGTCGGCCAGGGCTCCCGTGTAGCCACCGGGGTGGTCGGTGGCGCCGGTGGTGACCGGGTAGGTGAGCCGCTCCTCGACCGCGGTGTCCGGGATGAGCGAGGCGGCGATGCGGCGGGCGTTGGACTCCTTGCCGCGGCCCGCGTGGTAGGCGACCACGTCGGCGGAGGCGATCAGCCGGGCCGCCTTGAGGGTGATCAGTTCGGGGTCGCCGGGGCCGACGCCGACTCCGTGGAAACGTCCGGTCACTCCTCCTCCTTGGCGAGTGCGTTGAGGGCCGACGACGTCATGGCGGAGCCGCCGCGGCGGCCGTGGACGGTGACGTACGGGATGTCGATGCCGTGGGTGGCGGCGAGTTCGGTGAGGGCCTGCTTGGACTCGGCGGCGCCGATGAAGCCGACCGGGCAGCCCACGATCGCCGCGGGGCGCGGCGCTCCGTCGACGAGCATCTCCAGCAGGTGGAACAGGGCGGTGGGGGCGTTGCCGACGGCGACCACGGCGCCCTCCATCAGCGGCTCCCAGAGGGAGACGGCCGCGGCGGTGCGGGTGGTGCCCCAGCGGCGGGCGAGGCCGGGCACCCGCTCGTCGCCGAGCAGGCACAGGACATCGTTGTCGCGCGGGAGCCTGCTGCGGGTGACCCCGGTGGCGACCATGGTGACGTCGCAGAGGATGGGCGCGCCCGACCGCAGAGCCGTGCGCGCGGCGGACACCAGTTCGGGGTGGATCACCAGGTCGTCGGCGAGGTCGACCTGGCCGGCGCCGTGGATCATCCGCACGGCGAGACGTTCCGCCTCGGTGGGGATGTGGTCCAGGCGGGCCTCGCGGCGGATGGTGGCGAAGGAGTCGACGTAGATGGCCGGGCCGTCGGCGAGGTAGTCGTAGTGCCGGGCGGGCCTGCGGGGCTCGGCGGGGCTCCCGGCCGGGGTGGGGGCGCTCATGCGGCCGCTCCCGGGACGATCACGCCGCGCCAGGGGGTGACGGTGAGTGCGGTGGCGCCCGCCGCGTGGGCCTCGTCGACGAGCCGGGCGACGTCGTCGGAGCCGAGCCCGGAGTCGGGGACGGGCACGTGCCGGCCCCCTTCGGGCAGCGGGCCCGGTGGCAGGGGTGGCTCGGGGCTCGGCAGTCCCGGGTCCGGGGCTGCCGACCCACCGAGGGGTTCGGGCAGTTCGACGATGTGCCAGGGGGCGGTGGGGCCGATGCCCCGGGCGTCCATGAAGCGCCGGGCGAGCCCGGTCAGGGCCGGGGCGGCCTCCGGCAGCGGGACGCGGGGGCCCCAGCCGTCGCCGACGCGCAGCTGCGCGGTGCCGGCGTCGAGGGCCACCAGGCCGAGGTCGCAGGTGCGGGTGAGCAGGTCGCCCCTGCCGTCGTCGAGGACGAACAGGAAGCGTGCGGGCAGGCCGGCCAGGCACGGATCGGCGCACAGCAGCCGGTCGAGTTCGGCCGCCACCGGGCGCAGGTCGGCGCGCCCGCCCCTGACCCCGGTGCGGGGCGAGACCATGACGTTCCTGACGAGTTCGTGGGTGCGTGAGGGCAGCAGGCCGGTGGCCTCGACGGCGTCGAGGACGGCGCTGCCGAGGCGGCCCTGGCTGCTGGGCAGGGCCCGTATCTGGAGGTTGGCGCGGCCGGTGACGTGGACGCGGCCGTCTCCGTGGCGTTCGGCGACGGCGGCGAGGGCGGTGAGGGACTCCGTGGGCAGGCGGCCGCCGATGAGGCGCAGCCGGACCAGGAGACCGTCCTCGGCCTGCCAGGGGCGCAGCACGCCCGGGCAGCGGTCGCGCCGGGCACGCCGGGCGGACAGGAAGGCGGAATCCATCGGGGACATGCGAGTCCTTCGAGGTCAGGGGCCCGTTCGCGGGGTCCTCGGTCGACCTGGCGGCCCGTCACCGCCAGCGCCAGCAGGTCTTCGGACTCGGGTTCCTCCGGTTCGGGCGCCTTCCCGGAGCGTCGCTCCAGTGGCTGCGCGGCGCCTGTGGCGCCCACGCGTGCCCGACCGTCACCCTCACCGCTGCGCGTCAGTCCCGGACTCTCACCGGGTTCCCTGACCCCACCTCGTGGAGTTCGACTGGCGCGACGAGCCTACCGTGCCGGGCGGACCGCGTGGGTGGGGGCCTCGATGCGGGGGGTTAAGGTCCGGCCATGACTTTCTCGATCGTTGCGCGCAGTGCCGACGGAACCTGCTTCGGGGTCGCCGTCGCGTCGAAGTTCCTCGCCGTGGGGGCGGCCGTTCCGGCGGCACGGGCCGGGGCCGGCGCCGTCGCCACGCAGGCGCTCGCCAACCTCGCCTACCGCCCCGACGGCCTGGGCCTGCTGGCCGAGGGGCGCACCGCCGGGGAGACGCTGGAGGCACTGCTGGCCGCCGACGAGCGGCGTGAGGACCGGCAGGCCGGGGTGGTCGACCGGGACGGGGGCTCGGTGACCTGGACCGGTCGGGCCTGCATGACGTGGGCGGGTGGCGTGTCCGGGCCGAACTACGCGATCCAGGGCAACATCCTGACCGGCCCGGAGGTGGTGCGGGCCATGGAGGAGGCCTGGCTCGCGTCGGACGAGGAGCTTCCGCTGGCGAGGCGGCTGCACGCCGCGCTGCTGGCGGGCGACCGTGCGGGCGGGGACAGCCGCGGGCGGCAGAGCGCCGCCCTGCTGGTGGTGTCGCCCGGCGGTGGGTACGGCGGCGGCAGCGACGTGCTGGTGGACCTGCGGGTCGACGACCACGCAGACCCGTCGGCGGAGCTGGGCCGGCTGCTGGAGCTGCATGACCTCTACTTCGGCCGGCCGGACCCGCGGACGCTGCTGCCGCTCGCCGGCGAGCTGGCCGAGGAGGTGGCGGGGCGGCTGGCCGCGCTGGGGCACCGCGGTGTGGAGCTGGACGTGGCGCTGTCGGAGTGGGCGGGGATCGCCAACCTCGAGGAGCGGCTGGTGGACGGGGCGATCGACCCGCTGGTGCTGGAGCAGTTGCGGGCGGCCGGGGGCGACGCGCGCGCGTAGGGCCTGTCCGGCGGATCATGCACGTGGGTCGCGGGGGTGCGCCTCCCTCCGCCGGGCCACGCGGCGCTCCCCTCCGGTGCGCCGGCCGCGGGTGCCGCCGGCCGCGGGTGCCGTGCGCGGCGTGCCCCGGCCGGGGCACGCCGCGGTCGCGCGGGTCAGCGGGCGTCGAGGAAAGCCGACAGTTCCGTCACGAAGGCGGGGTCGCGGAGGGCCCCGAGGTGGTCGCCCCGCAGCACGCGCAGGGTGGCCCCGGGCAGGGCGTCGGCGAGCACCTCGGGCCGTGCGGCGAGCGGGTCCTCCCCACCGGCCAGGAGCAGGGTGGGGGCGGTGACGTCGGCCAGGGGTATCGGCCGCTGGTGGATGGCCCGGGCGTGCGCCGCCAGGGCGAGCCGGTCGCCGCCGACGGCGTCGACGAAGGCGCGGAACGCGGCGGCGGCCGGGTCCTTCACGGTCGCCGGGTCGTCGACGGTCAGGGCGTCCACCAGGACGTCGCCGCCGATCACGCGGCTGTCCACTCCCCCGAGTTCGACCACGGCGGCTCCCACGCCGCCGATCACCAGGCGGCGGACCCGGGTGTCCTGTGCGGCGGTCAGCAGGCTGACCACGGCGCCCATGGAGTAGCCGACGAGGTCGTAGGCGTGCTCCCCGAGGTGGTCCATCAGCTCGCGCAGGTCCTGGGACATGCGGGCCTCGCCGTAGCGCGCCGGGTCGTGGGGCTTGGCGCTGCGGCCGTGGCCCCGGGCGTCGAGGGCGAGGACCCGGCGGCCGGCGGCGGTGAGGAACCGCACGACGCCGGGGGCGACCCACTCGATGTCGGAGTCGGCGATGAAGCCGTGGTGCAGGACGATCGGCGGCAGGTCGGACTCCGCCTCCCAGAGCTGGTAGTGGATCTCGAGGTCGTCGGAGGTCGTGAAGAAGGGCATGCCGGTGCTCCGTTCCGGTCGGGGGCAGGGGGTGTCTCGAGCTGTCGCGTGCCGGCCGGGCGGGTCAGCCCTCGCGGTGGCGGACGTGGACGTGGCCGGGGCCGGGGAACCGCGGTGGCCAGGGCGGAAGGACGCGAGCGAGGGTGTAGCCGCAGCGTTCGGCGACCCGGCAGGAGGCGTGGTTGGACTCCTGGTGGGTGAGTTCCAGGGCGGTCAGCGCGTCGAAGGAGGTGAACGCCCAGCGGGTGAGCGCCTCGAGGGCGCGCGGGGCGACGCGACGGCCGCGGGCCCGCGCGGCGGTCCAGTAGCCGACCTCGCCGAGCAGGGCGCCGGGGTGCGGGAGGCGCAGGACCACCTGGCCCGCGAGGGCTCCGGTGTCCGCCAGGTCATCGGGCTCCGTTTGGTCCCCGGCGTCCGCGGGACCTCCGGCCGCCGCGAGGGCTCCCGCCCCGTCGGCTCCGGTCCCGTCCTCCGGGGCGTTCCGCTCCTCCACGACGGCGAAGGAGAAACGCTCCCCGCGGTCGGCGGCTCGCTCCTGCGCGTCGATCCACCCGCGGGCCGCGGCCACGTCGTCGAACGGGCCGGTCAGCCAGCGGCGCATGGCCTCGTCCCGGTGGGCGTCGACCAGGGCGGCGGCGTCCGCCGGATGCCAGGGACGCAGGAGGAGGCCGTGGGCCGGGGCGGGGGAACCAGGGGCGGGGTACGTCGCACGCATGCCCGAAGCCTCACACGGCTCCGCGGGCTCCCGCGGCTGTTTCGGTCAGTTCGGCCGCTCCGCGGCGGGCCGGTTCTCGAGCAGGGTGCGCAGCCGGTCCCCGGAGCCCTCCTTCGGCAGGACCGCGAGGCAGGACTGCGCCCGGTCGGTGCCGATCAGCAGGAACAGGTGCTCCGTCTCCAGGTGGCGGGCGATCTCCCCCCAGGCGTACCGCCGCTGCTCGCCGCCCTCGGTGACGCGCACGCCGTCGGCGTCGAGGCGGACCCGCTGACCCCCGTGCTCCGCGGCCCTGGCGGCGGCCCGGCCGGCCTGCGCCCTGGGCAGGAAGACCAGGGCGAAGAACAGGTAGGCGACGCCCATCACCAGGGAGAGGACGGTGACCGAACCTCCGCGGACGCCCACCGCCGTCACCGCGACGGTCAGCGCGAGGGTGAGGGCGAGCCGGAGGCGGCCCGCCCGGGTGGAGCGCGCGTGGGCGCGGTGCGCCTCACGGAAGTCGCGGGCGGTCGGGGTGCTCCGGAGGTCGATGCGGTCCGTCCGGGTGTTCTTCTGCCGGCTGTCGGTGGTCACGTGCGTTCGGCTGCCTGTTCTGTCGTGCGGGGAGCGGCGGCGGGGATGCCGCGCCGAGGGACCGGTGGGGGTGAGACATGCCCGCGCGAAGGAACAAAAAGGGGCACTCCCGGTCCAGCCTCTCCTAGTGTGCCCGTGTGAGCGAGTCCAACCCCCCGCCCGTCGCGCCAGGGCCCTCGCGTCGCCCCGGCCGGCTCTCCGTGCGGCGTGAGCGTCAGGCGGCCTCGTCCTCGAGGAGGGCGAGGAGGGTCGTGCGGGCCAGGTCCGACATGACGGGGTTGGTCTCCCGGTAGTACCAGAGGCAGCCGATGGCCTGGGCGAAGGCCCAGCCCTTGCCCCGGTCCCAGGCCGCGTCGTCGGCTCCCAGGGCGACCCGGAAGGCCTCGCGGGCGGTGGGGCCGAGGTGGTTCCACGCGGGCTGGAGGTCGAGGGCCGGGTCGGCGACGCCCGCCTGCCCGACGTCGATCACTCCGGCGAGCCGGTCCCCGTCCACGAGGAGGTTGCCGGGCATGAGGTCGCCGTGCGTCCAGGTGTCGGGCTCGGTGCGCGGCGTGCCCCGCAGACGTTCCCACAGGCGGGCCAGCGCGTCGGTGTCGATCAACTCCCGGCTCCGGTCGAGCCCTTGGGCGACGTAGGGGTCGTGTGCGGCGAGGACGCCCCCGCGGCCGCGGCCGCGGAAGGTCCTGCCCTCGGTGTCCAGGGCGCGGACCTCCAGGACGAATCCGGCCAGGTCCTCGGCGAAAGCGGTGGAGTCCTGGACGCCGGCCGCCGTGGCGGTGGTGCCGGGGATCCAGTGGTAGACGCTCCACGGCAGCGGGTAGTGCGGTCCGGGTGCGCCGAGCGCGGCGAAGCGCGGGGTGGGGACGCGCGTGGCGCCGGCGATCCGCTGTGCGGCGTCGATCTCCCGCCGGATGTCCCGGAGTGCGGCGTCCGCGTCGTCGCCGAGGAGCGGGAGCCGGGCGACCAGGTCGTCGCCGATGCGGAACAGCGCGTTCTCGGTGCCGTCCGAGGGGCAGGCGCGGACCGGGAGTTCCTTCCAACGGGGGAACTGTTCGGCCACCAGGGCCGCCATCTGCTCCTCCGTCACGAGGAGTTGGCCGGGGTGCATGGGTGAGGAAGTCGGCATGGCCGCATTCTGCCCGCGGGGGCGTCCGGCGCACCTGCGGATTTCCGGGGCGGCGGACGGCACAGGGGCCGGGCCTGTGCGGCGGGCGGGGTGACTGAGGCCCCGCCCGCCGCGTTGCCGTGACCATGATCCGGGTTGCCCGGGTCGCGTCCGCCAAACGGACGAGCCCGCGCGGGAGCGACGGGCGGCGGAGCCGTTAGCGGTGCCGCCGCGGGGGTACCGGTGACCGGTTGGCCGGCCGAAGGCGGGAGACAGCCGCATGGACGAGACGGTGGACCCGGATCGCGCTCCGTGGGGCGGGCGGACACCCTACGACCGGCACGGGGTGTGGCCGGAGCGGGTGGACGCGTACCTGGAGGACGGGGTGGACCCCGCCTCGGTGGAACGGTGGGTGCAGACGGCCTCGATCCTCCACTCGGACGGGGACGCCATGGACGTCGCGGTCCGCGACGGCCGCCTCGTCGGAGTGCGCGGCCGGGCCGTGGACCGGGTGAACCGCGGCCGGCTGGGCCCCAAGGACCTCTTCGGCTGGCAGGCCAACGCCTCCGCCGACCGGCTGACCCGGCCGCTGGTGCGCGAGGGCGGGCAACTGGTGGAGTGCGACTGGGACACCGCCCTGGAGCGGGTGGTGCGCCGCTCCCGTGAGCTGCTGGACGAGCGCGGTCCGGGGTCGATCGGCTTCTACACCTCCGGGCAGCTGTTCCTGGAGGAGTACTACACGCTCGCCGTCCTCGCCCGGGCGGGGATCGGGACCAACCGCGTTGTGACCTCGCCGGCCGGCACGCTCACGGCGTCGAGATGTTGACCATCCAGTCGATGCCGAAGGTGTCGGTGCAGGCGCCGAACTCGTCGCCCCAGGGCTGGCGCTCCATGGGGACGGTCACCGTGCCGTCCTTCGACAGATTCTCCCACCAGCCGCGCAGGGTGGCGGCGTCGTCCCCGGTGAGGGCGACGGTCACGGCGCTGCCCCGCCGGTACTGGGCCTCCGGGGGGACGTCGGCGCCCATCAGGGTGGGCCCGGACTCCGACTCCAGGCTGCCGTGCATGATCTTCTCCCCCTGTTCCGGCGGGAGTTCGGCGCCCATGTCGAGGGAGTCGTAGCGCATCAGTTCCAGCTTGCCGCCGAAGACGGTGCGGTAGAACTCCATCGCCTCCCGGGCGTTTCCGTCGAAGTTGAGGTACGGGCTGATGTACGCGTTGCTCACCACGGCCTCCTCGCCCCCCTGCGCGAAACGGACCGGGCCATCGTGCCCCGCGGCACCCGGGAGGACCGGTCCGGCGCGCGGGGCCGTCCCCCGGGGGAACGCTGCCGTCCGCGAGGGCTCCTCACCCCGGGACGTCCCCGGGAACGTCCCCGGGGGCGCCTCGTGGTGCGGAGGCTGCGGAACCGACAGCGTCCGGCCGGGGGCGTCCTGCTCCCGGCGAAGGGGTGCGGTGCCGGAGGCGGTGGTGCGTCCCGGGCCGCGGGCGGCGCGGGAGCGCGGTAGCGTGCGGGAGCCGGACCAGGACGACTCCTTGGAGGGCAGCATGCGTGATCCCGTACCGCACCCCGCCCTTCGGCGGCTGCGGCCGCTGGTCGGCGTCTGGGACATGTACGCGCGGGGCGCGGACGTCGGACCGGTGCGCACCGAGTTCGCCTGGCTGGAGGGCGGCGCCTTCCTGGTGCAGCGCGCGCGTCCGGGTCCGGAGACCGTGCTGCCCGAGGACTGGCGGGGGCGGGCGCCCTTTCCGACGTCCTGCGTGACGGGGTACGACGACACCGCGGACGGGTTCACCGTCCTCTACGCCGACGGGCGGGGCGTGGCCCGGGTCTACCGGGCCGACCTGGTGGACGGGGTGTGGCGGCAGTGGCGGACCGCGCCCGGCTTCCACCAGCGGTTCGCCGCGGTCGTCGGCCCGGAGGGGGCCTCGCTGACCGGCGCGTGGGAGTTCTCCGAGGACGGGGCCGCCTGGCGGCACGACTTCGACGTCACGTTCCGCCGGGTCCGCTGACGGCCCGTCCGCCGTAGGCTGGGCGGGTGCACCTGACGTTCGTCTGCAGCGGAAACATCTGCCGGTCCCCCTCCGCCGCCCTGGTGGTCGCGGAGCACCTGCGCCGGGCGGGGCTGGGCGACCGGGTCCGGGTGACCAGTGCCGGCATCGGCGACTGGCACGTCGGGGAGCCCGTCGACCCGCGTTCCGGCGGCGCGCTCGCCGCCCGCGGTTACCCGACCGGCCACACGGCCGCCCAGGTCGGCCCCGAGCATCTGGACGCCGACCTGTTCCTCGCCATGGACCGCACCCACGAGAAGGCTCTGCGCGGCCTGGCCGGGGATCCCTCGCGGGTACGGCTGCTGCGCTCCTTCGACCCCGCGGCCGTGGCTTCCGGCGACCTGGAGGTCCCGGACCCGTACTACGGAGGGGGCCAGGGGTTCGAGGACGTCCTGGACATGATCGAGGCCAGTGTCCCCGGCCTGCTCGCCTGGGTCCGCGAGCGCCTGGACGGATGACCGCCCCGGACGGGCCCGCGGAAGGGCCCTCAGCGGCCGCGGCGCGCCTGACCGGCCGTCGGGCCGGCGGGGTGCGGCGCGCGGCGGGCGGGCCGGCCGAGGTGGAACTGGACGATGGACGCCGGGTGATGGTCAAGCGCGGCGAGGGAGCCCGGGCGGTGCTCGCCGAGGCCGCCGGTCTGCGCTGGCTCGCCGCGGCGGGGGCGGTCCGGGTGCCGGTGGTGCACGGCTGGGACGACCGGTGGCTGGTCAGCGACCTGGTCCCCGAGGGCCGCCCGGACCCGGCCGCCGCGTCGCGCCTCGGCCGGGCGCTCGCCGCGCTGCACGCGTCGGGCGCGGACGCCTTCGGCGCCGCCCCGCCCGGCGGGCCGGTGGAGGCGTACATCGGGGCGGCGCCGATGCGCAACGTGCCCGGCGAGCGGTGGCCGGCCTGGTACGCGGAGCACCGGGTGCTGCCCTATCTGCGCCGGGCGGTCGACGAGGGCCTGCTCCGGGCGGACGAGGCGGCCGTGGTGGAGCGGGTGTGCGAGCGGCTGCCCGAGCTGTCCGGGCCTCCGGAGCCGCCCGCCCGGCTGCACGGCGACCTGTGGAACGGCAACGTGCTGTGGGGCGCCGACGGGGAGGCCTGGCTGATCGATCCCGCCGCGCACGGCGGGCACCGGGAGACCGACCTCGCCATGCTTCAGCTGTTCGGGTGCCCGCACCTGGACCGGGTGCTGGCCGGCTACGGCGAGGCCGCTCCGCTCGCCGACGGCTGGCGACGGCGGGTGCCGCTGCACCAGTTGTTCCCGCTGCTGGTGCACACGGTGCTCTTCGGCCGCGGTTACGCCGCGCAGGCGGTCACGGCCGCGAGGGCGGCGCTGGCGTCCTGACCGATCCGGTCAGGACGCGCGGCGGTAGACCGCGGCGGGGCCGATGACCGCCGGGCCGAACCGGTCGCGGATGTCGTCCGCGGCTTCCTCCGCCGCCAGCCGGGCCTCCCGCGCCTCGTCCAGGCTGATCTGCCGGGCGACCTGCTCCGCGTCCAGCAGGTCCTCCGCCCTGAGTCCGATCCCCGTCAGCCGCCCCCGCTGCAGCCCCGCCGCGTCCATCAGCTGGTAGGCGAGGGCGCGCAGGTCGTCGTCGTGCCCCGAGGGCTCCGGCAGCCGGCGGGTCTTCTCCCAGGCGCCGCCCGCCGCGAACCGCAGTGTCAGCCGCAGCCCGCGGGCCGCCTGGCCGCGGCGGCGCAGCAGGAGCCCCAGCCGGACCACCAGGTCGAGCAGGGCCGCCCGGACCTCCGCGCCGTCCAGGGTCTGCCGGGGGAAGGAGTGGCTCACCGTCGCCGAGGCCGGCAGTGCACGCGGCACCACGGGCCGGGGGTCGATCCCCCGGGCCCGCTCCGAGGCCGCGCGCCCCGCCGTCCCGCCCAGCAGCCGCTGCACGGTGGCGGGCGGCAGTCCGGCCAGCAGCCCCACCCGGTCCACGCCGTACTCCCGCAGCGCCGACGCCTGACGGCGGCCGACGCCGTGCAGCGCCTCCACCGGCAGGGGCGCCAGCCACTCGGCGACGCCGTCGGCCTCCACGGCCACCACGCCGCCGGTGGCCGCCTCCTCGCGGGCCGCCTGCCCGGAGGCGGTGGCCGCGACCGCGATCGTGGGACCGATGCCGATCCGCAGGTCGACGCCCAGCCGGGATATCGAACGGATGCGCAGCACCTCGCCGAGCCGCCGCACCTCCTCGATCCGGCCGGCGTCCACGCCGTGGCAGCGCAGGGCTCCCCGCAGGTCCACCAGCGCGGCCGAGGGGGGTGACGCCTGCACCACCGGGGACAGGTCTCCCAGCAACTCCAGGACCTGCCGGTAGACCGCCTCGGGCAGCCGCTCGGGGCAGCGCACGTGCATCACGCACCCCGTGCCGGTTCCGGTCCCGCCGCTGCTGGTCATCGTTCCCACCTCCCCCACCACGTTATCGAACTAGAATTCGAACACGCGAATCCTTCACGCCTTCCAGAAGTCGATCTCCTTGCTCTCCACGGTCCCGGCCACGCGCCCCGGCGCCTTCTGGAAGGACCAATAGAGGTTGGTGTGCGCGACGACCTCGGCAGGCGTGGGCGCGCCCCACCGCGTGAGGTCCACGGTGGTGTGGGCGTCGGAGACGAGCATCGCGTCGTAACCCCGGGCCAGGGCGCCGTGCAGGGTGGACCGGACGCACATGTCGGTCTGCGCCCCGGTGACGAAGAGCCGCGCCACTCCGCGTTCCGCCAGCACCGCCTCCAGCCGGGTGGCTTCGAACGCGTCCCCGTACTCCTTCTCCACCACCGGCTCGCCCCCGGCCGGGCGGAGTTCCGGCACGATCTGCCAGCCGTCGCCGCCCGCCGGCATCTCCTCGCTCCGGTGCCGCACCCAGACCACCGGCACCCGCTCGGCGCGGGCCTTCTCCACCAGCGCCCCGATCACCCCCACCACCGCGTCGCGCTCGTACGCCTCCGCGACCACGGCGTTCTGCACGTCGACGACCAGTAACCCGCTCTTCAGGCGGCCTTCGAGAGTGCTCATGAAGGCTCCCCACCTCGATCCCACGTTCCGACTGTGACCGGGACCACGCTACTGGCCGTCGCCGACAACACCCCGCGCCCAGGGCTCAGGGATCGCGGATCAGGGCTCAGGGCTCAGGGCTCAGGGCTCAGGGCTCAGGCGGCGGGCAGGATCCGCCCGGTGACCGGACCGAACCCGATCCGCGCCCCGCCCGCGCCCGGCGCGGTGGCGGTGATGGTGACCTCGTCGCCGTCCTCCAGGAAGGTCCGCACCGTGCCGTCGGGCAGTTCGACGGGCTCCGCCCCGCCCCAGCTCAGCTCCATCAGCGAGCCCCGCTGGTCCTCGCCGGGGCCGGAGACCGTCCCCGAGGCGTAGAAGTCGCCGGTCCGCAGGGAGGCTCCGTTGACCGTCATGTGGGCCAGCATCTGGGCGGGCGTCCAGTACATGGCCGCGAACGGCAGGGTGGCGACCAGGTGTCCGTTGAGCCGGACCTCCAGGGTCAGGTCGAGCCCCCAGTCCTCCTTCTCCACCAGGTAGGGGCGCAGCTCGTGCTCCCGGGCCGGCGGGGCGACCCTGGCCTCCTCCAGCGCCTCCAGCGGGACCACCCAGTGGCCGACGGAGGTCGCGAACGACTTGCCCAGGAAGGGGCCGAGCGGCACGTACTCCCAGTTCTGGATGTCCCGCGCC
This sequence comes from Streptomyces fragilis, assembly GCF_003112515.1. GTDB lineage: Bacteria > Actinomycetota > Actinomycetes > Streptomycetales > Streptomycetaceae > Streptomyces > Streptomyces fragilis. The sequence continues at coordinate 124,669 of NZ_BEVZ01000006.1, forward strand.
GACCAGTCGTTGACCAGCGTGACCCCGAAGACGTGCTCGCGGAAGTCGTCCACCGGCACGGGGGTGCCGAGCGCGGACGGCGTGCCGACGACGAAGCCGACCTCCGCCTCGATGTCCAGCCGGACCGACGGGCCGAAGCCCGGGAGCGCCCCCTCGCCGGAGGGCCGCTGCTGGCCGCTGGGGCGCACCACGGGCGTGCCGGAGGGCACCAGGGTCCCGGCACGGCCGTGGTAGCCGATCGGCAGGTGCTTCCACTGCGGGGTGAGCGGGTCCGAGCCGGGGCGGAACATCCGGCCGATGTTGGCGGCGTGGTGCTCGGAGGCGTAGAAGTCGACGTAGTCGGCCGGTTCGAACGGCATGCCCAGCTCGACGGCGTCCAGCCGGTGCAGGTGGGGTTCCACGTCGGGCCGGTGCGCCTCGTCGGTCAGCAGGCGGACGACCGCGGCGCGCACCTCCTGCCAGCGGGCGCGGCCCTGGGCCATGAAGGGGTTGAGCGAGCCGTGCGCGAAGGTGTCGTCGGCGAGGACGGCGGCCAGGTCGAGGACGTGTGCGCCGATCGCGACGCCGACCCGCGCCCCGCCCCCGGCGGGGGTGAAGACGCCGTAGGGGAGGTTCTCCAGCGGGAAGGGGGAGCCGACGGGCACGGTGACCCAGGTGTGGTTCATGCGGGGTCCTTCGGGGTGTCGGGCGCGCCGAGCAGCAGGCGCGCCTGGTGGAGGGGGGCGGCGGTGGAGCAGGAGCCGTAGGAGACCAGCACCCGGCGGACGGCCGCGGCCTCCTCGGCGCCGGTCGCGGCGGCCGCCCGGGCCAGTTGGGCGGGATCGCGGATCTCCAGGGTCCGGCGCACGGCCGCCTGATCGCCGCCGCTCACCGCGGTCGCGGTGGCGAGCAGGAGGTTGAGGTAGCCGTGGTGGGTGAAGCCCGTCTCCGGCGAGGTGTGGCGGACGGCCTCGTGGAGACCGGCCGTGGCCTTGAAGGGCGTTCCCGTCCGCACGCAGGCGTGCAGGAAGGCGGCGACCTGGGTGGTGTCCGGGAACAGTTCGGCGCGCACGCCGCCGCAGCGGAGCTTGGCGCCCAGCGGCCGGACGCCGGAGCGGGCGGCCAGTTCGGCGAGCAGCGGGTGGGGGCGCGCCTGCGCGGACGGCTCCACGTAGAGGGGGACCTCGGCGGGGACGACGTCGACGGCGGCGAGCAGGGCGTCGAGCGCGGCCGCCTCGCCCTCGCCGTACGCGGCGAGCGGCGCCTCGACCAGGGCGATCCTCAGCCTGGGGTCGGCCAGGGCCCGGCGGCAGGCCCCGGTCAGGTCCTCGGCGTCCAGGTCGGCGATCAGGCCGAGCGTGAACACCTCGTCGTCGCGCAGGAGTCCGGCCAGTTCGTCCACCCGGGAGGCGGGGACCAGGAAGCGGTGCGTGTGCATCGTCTCCCCGGCCGCGAGGTCCGCACGGTGGCGGGCGACGGCCCGCTCCATGGGCAGGGCGGTCGGGGGGAAGAGACCGGCGTCGTCGACGAGGGCGCGCAGCAGTGCGGCGGTACCGGTGCTCACGCGCGCCGCCCTCCGGACCAGCTCCAGGCGTAGACGCCGTCGTCGCAGGCCTGGCCACCCTCGCCGAGCTCCAGCGGGCGGAAGGTGTCGACCATGACGGCGAGTTCGTCGAAGAACTCGGCGCCGATGGACCGCTCGTAGGCGCCGGGCTGCGGTCCGTGGGTGTGGCCGCCGGGATGGAGGGAGACCGATCCCTGGCCGATGCCGGAGCCCTTGCGCGCCTCGTAGTCGCCGCCGCAGTAGAACATGACCTCGTCGGAGTCGACGTTGGAGTGGTAGTAGGGCACCGGGATCGACAGCGGGTGGTAGTCCACCTTGCGCGGCACGAAGTTGCAGATGACGAAGTTGTCGCCCTCGAAGACCTGGTGGACCGGCGGCGGCTGGTGGACCCGGCCCGTGATCGGCTCGTAGTCCTCGATGTTGAAGGTGTACGGGTACAGGCAGCCGTCCCAGCCGATCACGTCGAAGGGGTGGCGCGCCTGCAGGAAGCGGGTGCCGACGATTCCGCCGCCCGCGCCGCGGTGCTTGACCAGCACCTCGACGTCCGTGCCCTCCTCGAGCAGCAGCTCGGTGGGGCCGTGCAGGTCCCGCTCGCAGTAGGGGGCGTGCTCCAGGAGCTGGCCGTAGCGGGACAGGTAGCGCTTCGGCGGGGCGATGTGGCTGTTGGCCTCCACGCAGTAGGCGCGCAGCGGGCCGTCGCCCCCGGGGATCCAGCGGTGCGTGGTGGCGCGCGGGATCAGCACGTAGTCGCCGGCCCGGGCGGTCAGCGTCCCGAAGACGGTCTCCACGCGGGCCGAGCCGGACTCCACGTACACGCACTCGTCCCCGACGCCGTTGCGGTACAGCGGGGACGCGGTGCCGGCCACCACGTAGGAGATGCGCACGTCGGCGTTGCCGAGGACCAGGCGGCGTCCGGTGACGACGTCGGCGTCCTGCCACGCGTCGTCCTTGAACAGTTCGTGCAGCTTCAGGTGGCGCGGGCGCATCGGGTGGTTGGGCACCGTGCGGGTGTCCGGCAGCTCCCAGATCTCGGATCCGGTGATCGCGGACGGGATGTGGCGGTGGTAGAGCAGCGAGGAGTCGGAGGAGAAGCCCTCCTCCCCCATCAGCTCCTCGTAGGCGAGCGCCTCGCCGTCGTACCGGAACTGGGTGTGCCGCTTGGGCGGCACGACGCCCAGGGAGCGGTAGTGGGCCATGTCCGGCCTCCTTCGGTCGGTTCTGGGTGGGCGGTCATCGGCGCGTGGCGCCCAGGGCGTCGTGCGGCGCGGCCGGGTGCGCGCGCATCCCCGTGACGCGGGGGCAGACACGCCGCTCCTGGCATGTCACACTCCTCTCGTCGCAGATAGCGAGACACCCTGTCGCGAATACCGCGACAACACCTTGCAACATCTCCGCACCGGGCGCCTCCGGTCAAGATGTGTGCGGCAGATTTCCGCCACCGGACGGCACCCGGCGCCACCGGAGGCCGCCGGAAGCCGGTGCCTGGACGGCATCGCGGGACGACGCGGCCGGACGAAGGGAGAGGCATGGCCACCGACGGCTCACAGACACTCGAACGCGGACTGACCGCGCTCCGCCTGATCGCCGGCCGGCCGGAAGGGCTGACGGCGGGCGAGGTGGCGTCCGAGCTGGGGGTGCACCGCTCGATCGCCTACCGGCTGCTGGCCGCGCTGGTGCGCCAGGGCTTCGCCCACAGGGACGGGACCGGCCGGCACCGTCCGGGCGTCGCCTTCTACACGCTGGCGGAACTGGCCCGGCCCCCGCTGCTCGACGCGGCGCGCCCGGTGCTGCACGACTTGGCGGCGCACCTCGGGGTCACGGCCTGCCTGGTGGTGGCCGAGGCGGGCCAGGCGGTGGCCGTTGCCGTGGTGGAGCCGCCCGGGGCCGGCCCTCGCCTGTCGTACCGGGTCGGCAGCAGGGACCCGCTGGAACGCGGGGCGGGCGGACTGGCCCTGCTGGCCGCACGGCCGCCCGCCGAGGGCGAACCGGGCCGGGTCGCGGAGGTCCGCTCCCGCGGGTACGCGGCCACCGGCGAGGAGCTGATCCCCGGCGTCTTCGGCGTCGCCGCCCCGGTGGGCCGGGCGGTCGGCGAGGAGCCCGCCGCCGTCACGGTGCTGACCCACCGCAAGGAGCTCGCCGACGGGGCCGTCGGCGCCGTCCTCGAGGCCGCCGCGCGCCTGGCCGGCACCCGTGCGACGCCGCCCGTCACGGATGCGGGCACCGCGGGCCCCGGGCGGGAGTGATCGATCACCTGGGCCGGCGCCGTGAGCGCCCCCGCCGCGCACCCGCCCGGCGAGGAGTCCGGCCCCCGGCCGTGGCCGGCCGCCGGGGCGCCGCCGGCGCGGGGCGGGACCCGGCCGTGACCCGGCGGCGGCCGGTGAAGGACGGGGGCCGTCGCCTCACCCGCGGCGTCCGGAGGCCATCACCAGCGTCCACCAGGGTCCGCCGCGCCCCCGTACCACGCCGACACCGGCGTGGGTGTACCGGCAGTTGAGGATGACGGCCCGGTGCGGGGCGCTGCGCATCCACGACCTCACCGCCTGACGCGGCCCGGCCGGGCCGGCGACGACATTCTCGCCCACCGGCCCCGGGCGGTACCCGGTGGCCTGGACCCGCCCCCAGGGGGAGCTGCCGTCGCGACCCCGGTGGCTCAGCCGGCCGATGCGGGACAGGTAGGCACTGTGACCCCGGGCCGCCCGGTGCAGGGCCCGGCGGCCCGCGACGGGCGGGCACCCGGCCCGGGCGCGGTGCCGGTTGACGGCGGACAGGACGCGCGAGCGCGCCGACGCCCTTCCCGGCGACTGCGGGTGCGGACGCCAGGGAGCGATGCCCTCGCCGGGCCGGCGCGGGCGTCCGTGTTCGCCCCCGAGGAGCCAGGGGACCGGCTGGTGAGGGGTCCAGAACTGCTCATGACGGGGAGGGGGAGGCTCCGCCACGGGCTGCCCCGCCCAGGACGGCGTCGCCATGAGGGCCGCCATCGCCAGGGCGATCCGCACCGTCGCTCCCGCTCTGCGCAGCCCGACCATTTCATCCCCTTTCGCAAGCATTGTTCCTCTCGCGCATTTTGGCACGCGGCGCCCGACGTGATCCGCATCGGCCCGCACCCGTTTCGCGTGCGTACACGTGGCCGTCGAGGACGGAGATTCTCGGCGTTTCGGGCAAGAGGTACAAACAGTATGTATACGAACGAATGCGTACGGACATGTGTGCGACCCGGGCATGACGCGGGTACTCGGGGCGTCGACCACGGGTCCGCCCGGAACCGTCGGGAGGAGAAGCGACCATGACCACACTCGACTTCCACCGCCATCGCTCCAACGGGCACCGCACCGATACCCACGGCTCGCCGGCCGGCACCGCCGACGCGCACGCGTCGGTGGGACAGCTGGTGCAGCAGGCCTCACGACAGCTCACCGACCTGGTGCGGGCCGAAATGCGGCTGGCGCAGACCGAGATGACCCAGAAGGGCAAGCGGTTCGGCACCGGCGGAGGCATGCTCGCGGCGGCAGGGATATTCGGGTTCCTGGCACTGGCCACGCTGGTGACGGCCGCCATCGCCGCGATCGCCATGGAGCTCCCGCTCTGGGCGTCGGCACTGATCATCGCGGGCGCGCTGCTGCTGGTCACCGCGGTGATGGCACTGGTGGGCAGGACGATGATCCGCAAGGCGACCCCGGCGGCACCACGCCGGACGATGGCGAGCATGCGCACCGACGTGGCCGAGATCAAGGAGAGGACCCGGCGATGAGCAATACGCACACCCATCACCACACCCACGCGGGGCCTCATGGCCCGCACTGCGAGGACGAACTCCGCCGGGACGTCGAGGTGAAGCGGGAGGAGCTCGGCCACACGGTCGAGGAACTGGCCTCCCGCGCCGATGTGAAGGCTCGCGCCCGGTCGAAGCTGCGGGAGACGAAGGAGCAGGCCGAGGCCCGGCGGGCCGACCTGAAGAACCGTGCCGCCCAGGCGAAGCACCGGGTGACGAGCGGATCCGCCTCCGAGGAGGAGCCGACCGCGCACCGGCCCGTGATGCCCCCGGCCCCGGGAACCTCCGGCATGACGGACACGGGCGCCTACCGTGTGGACCAGAAGGAGGAGGGCTCCGGCAGCCGCATGCCGTGGATCGCCGCGGGTGGTGCTGCGGCGCTGGCCGCCTGCGCGGCCGGCGTGATGCTCCGCAAGGGCGGTCACTCCTCCATGGGCGGGCGCCACATGAGCCGTCCCACCATGGGCGGCCACACCATGGGCCGTCACGCCATGGGCAGCCACACCATGGGTTCGCTCGGCATGAGGTCGATGGCCTCCATGGGCGCCTTGAAGGGCGGCGGGGAGTTGCTGAAGGGCCGCTCGACGCCGGCCGGCCGGATGCACCGTCCCGGCGGCCACGGCGGCGTGACCGGCGGATCGGCGATGCGCGGCATGGCCCTGAAGAAGGGGGCCGCCATGGCCGGCGGCGCGCCGGCGATGGGCGCGAAGGTCGCCCGTCAGGGAATGCTCAAGGCGAGCACGCTCAAGCAGGTCGGGTCCTCCCGGAGCGGCGGGCACGTCACCGCGGGCGGACTCACGCACGCCCTGGCCCACGCGGTGACCCCCGACCAGGGCATGGGCCACCGGCTGGAGCACGCCATGGGGCGTGGCCATCACCATCACGGGCCCACGGGCCTGTGGCACTGACACCGCGTCCGGAAGGAGGCGACCATGACGGTCCGGCCCACGACATCCGCCCTGCTGGCGGCGGCCGTCGGCGCGGCGCTGGGGGCGCGCAGGTCCGCGGCGCGGCGGGCCGCCCGGTACGAGGCGAGCGCCGCCCGCGCACCGTGGCGTCGCAGTGCTCCCGACGGCCCCGTGGGCCGTACGACCGGCCGGTCCACGATGGCGGCACACCCCGGGAACGATCCCCGGGCCGGTACCGGGCCGGACGACCGGACCCACGATCGGACCGACGACCGGACCGCCGACCGGGCTGATCTCCGTGACGACGACCGTACCGGTCCCGAGGCCCGTCCCCCGGCGGCTCCACCGGCCGTCCCCCCGGCCGCTCCCCTCGGCTCCCCGCCCGCCCCGCCCGCCCCCGTCGGCACGGCGGCGCCCGACGCCCGGCCGGAGGCGCAGACGATGGAGGAGGTGGGCCGGGACCTGCGGCGTTACTGGGACCGGATCCGGCCCCTGTATCCGGGCGAGTGACCCTCGCGGGGGTCACCCGGACTCCGTGACGGCCGTGAAGGGGTCATCGGACCCCTTCACGGTCGTCACCGCTGTGGTCGACGACGTCCCGCCTGCCCTCGTTCTCCCGGTCCGCGACGGCGGCGTGCCGCGGATGGTGGACGTCGAAGGCCGGGGAGTCGGACCGCACCGCGGGCAGGGCCGTGAAGTTGTGGCGCGGAGGCGGGCAGGAGGTGGCCCACTCCAGCGACCGCCCGTACCCCCAGGGATCGTCGACCTCGATCTTCGGGGCGTGCTTCCGGGTCTTCCAGACGTTGTAGAGGAACACCAGGGTCGACGCGCCCAGCAGGAACGAGCCCACACTGGACACCGTGTTGAGCGCGGTGAACCCGTCGGCCGTGAGGTAGTCGGCGTAGCGGCGGGGCATGCCCTCGGCGCCCAGCCAGTGCTGCACCAGGAAGGTGGTGTGGAAGCCGACGAAGAGCGTCCAGAAGTGGATCCTGCCCAGCCGCTCGTCGAGCATCTTGCCGGTGAACTTGGGCCACCAGAAGTGGAAGCCGCCGAACATGGCGAAGACAATGGTGCCGAAGAGCACGTAGTGGAAGTGGGCCACCACGAAGTAGCTGTCCGTCACGTGCCAGTCCAGGACCGGGGAGCCGAGCACCACGCCGGTGAGGCCCCCGAAGAGGAAGGTGACCAGGAAGCCGGTGGCCCACAGCATCGGCGTCTCGAAGGAGAGCGACCCCTTCCACATGGTGCCGATCCAGTTGAAGAACTTCACCCCCGTCGGGACCGCGATCAGGAAGGTCAGGAAGGAGAAGAACGGCAGCAGCACGGCGCCGGTCGCGAACATGTGGTGGGCCCACACCGTGGCGGAGAGGGCCGTGATGGTGATGGTGGCGCCGACCAGACCCATGTAGCCGAAGACCGGCTTGCGGCTGAACACCGGGATGATCTCTGTGACCACGCCGAAGAACGGCAGCGCCAGGATGTAGACCTCGGGGTGGCCGAAGAACCAGAACAGGTGCTGCCACAGCAGCGCCCCGCCGTTCTCGGGGGCGAAGACCCGGGAGCCGAACTGCCGGTCGGCCTCCAGCACGAAGAGCGCCGCCGCGAGCACCGGGAAGGCGAGCAGGACGAGCACCGAGGTGAGCAGCACGTTCCAGGTGAACAGCGGCATCCGGAACATGGTCATGCCGGGGGCGCGCATGCAGATGATCGTGGTGATGAAGTTGACGGCGCCGAGGATGGTGCCGAACCCGGAGAGCGCCAGCCCCATGATCCACAGGTCGGCGCCGAGCGCGGGGGTGCGCGCGCCCGAACTGAGCGGCGTGTAGGCGGTCCATCCGAAGTCGGGCGCGCCCTGGGGGGTGAGGAAGCCACTGATCGCGATGAGCCCGCCGAACAGGAACAGCCAGTAGGAGAACATGTTCAGCCGCGGGAGGGCCACGTCGGGCGAACCGATCTGCAGCGGCATGACGGCGTTGGCGAACCCGGCGAAGGTGGGCGTCGCGAAGAGCAGCAGCATCACCGCCCCGTGCATGGTGAACGCCTGGTTGTACTGCTCGTTGGAGATGAACTGGATGCCGGGCCGGGCGAGTTCGGCGCGCATGATCATGGCCAGCACGCCGGCCAGCAGGAAGAAGCCGAACGACGTGACCAGGTAGAGGTGCCCGATCTTCTTGTGGTCCGTGGTGGAGGCCCAGGCGATGACCGCGGCGCCCCTGGTGCGTTTCCTCCTGGGCACAGGGGCGACCGGCTCCGTCCCGGCCGTCGGCGCCCTCCGCGCCTCGGCCTCAGTCACGGCTGCGCCGCCCGGCGCGGGAACCGGCGTACGCGGCGACCCGCGCCGCGCGCAGCGTGCGGGAGGGGCTCAGCCCGGGGAGGCAGTGGGCGTACGGCTCGAACGAGGCGGTGTGCTCGGCCGGTTCGGGGCCGGCGGGTCCGAGGGTGAGAGTGGCGAACATCCGCCGGGGCTCGCCCGCGGCCTCGGTGCAGAGCCGGAAGCGGACGTCACCCCGGTCGAGCGCCTGCCGCAGCCCGGCCAGGGTGACGGGTGCCCGGACCCGTCCGGTGGCGGGCGTCACGGGATGCGCGGTGAGCAGGCGCTGCCGGTCGCCCACCTGGTAGGCGGTGAGGGTGGAGTACGGACCGCTCAGCGCGTCCGTGCGCGGGAGCGGCACGCGGCGGCCGAGCCGGCCGGGGCCGCAGGAGGTGAACAGCAGGTCGAGGGTGGCGCCCGCGCCGTCGGCGTCGTCCACCCGCAGGGCCAGACCGACGCCGTCGGGCAGGCCGCCGGGCAGGCCGGCCGCCCGTGACCACCGCGCGGTGACGGGGTGGGCGCCGGGCCTGTCCAGCCATTCCACCCCCCAGCCGCCGGACGGGTCGCCGGGGATCTCGAGCGTCCCGGTGGTCGTCACGCCCGCCGGGTGCAGCGCGGGCGCGGCGCGCACCCGTGCCACCTGCCGGGCGACGGCGTACAGCGTCCTGCCGAGCGGGCCTGTCATCCCGCACCCCTCTCCCGGCCGGTCGACGGCCGGTCTCCGTACCCCCGGGCCCCTCCCGGAGACGACAGCGCGGCGGCGGGTCCGGTGGCCCCGCCGCCGCGTGGACGGTTCAACTGCCGCCCATGGCCTTGCGCACCGCGTCCCGGGTGCGGTCCATCAGCGCGGCCAGCGGCCCGGCCGCCAGGTTGGCGGCGCCGGACTCCACCCCGGGGTGGGGGTGGGTGGGCGCGGTGGCCTCGGCCGCCTTGACCGCCTTGGCCATGGCGGCGAGCCCGGCCGGGTCGGCGGTGCGCAGGATGTGGGTGAACTCGTAGCGCTCCTCGGCGCGCGCGTGCTTCTGCACGTCCGTGCGCAGGAGGAGCAGCTTGGGCAGGAAGCCCGGGTCCTCCGGGTCCATGCCGTCCAGCTCGGCCAGCGTCTCCTTGGCCAGCCGCTCCTCCTCGAGCCGCTCGGCCACCACCTGTTCCCCGCCGGTGACGTTGCGCCGGGCGAAGGGGTGCACGACCTCCTCCTCGGCGGTCTCGTGGACCGCCAGCAGGCGGACCAGCCGGCGGAAGGCGTCGCGCCGGGCGTCGCCCGAGGTCGTCTCCACCTCGTCGAAGAGGTTGCGGATGTCGCCGTGCTGGCGCATCAGCAGGTCGACCACGTTGTCGTCGGCGGCCGCGTCGTCGCCTGCGTGCGGGGTGCGGGTGCCTCCCGCCCCGGTGTCGCTCATCCTCGTCACCCCTGCCGCATCGCCGGGTCGGGGTGCTCGCCCTCGGTCTCGAGGCGGTACTCGCGGCCGAACATCTCGCGGTGCTCGTCGATGACCTGCTCGCTCGGCGGCGCCTCGCCGCCGTGGATGGCCTCCTGCAGCTTCTCGAACCGCTCGTGGGCGTCGCGCACGTAGCCGGCGCCCAGCGTGGTCAGGTCCATCTGGGTGGCCAGCAGCTCGCGCAGGTACGCCTTGTTGGGCTCGAAGGTCATCACGGGCGGCAGTTCGGGGGCGAGGACCTCCTCCGGCTCCCGGCCGTCGTGGCGCCGCATCAGGTCGCAGGCGACGTGCAGGTGCTCCAGCTCCATGTTGAGGTGGAGCTCCCAGACGGCCTTCACCTTCGGGTCGGACTCCTGCTCCATGAAGGAGTGGTACAGGTAGCACTCGTTGTACTCGTGGTTGACGAGCTGCTCCCACCACGTCTCCCCCGGGTCGACGAGCGACTCGTAGTGGGTGACGTGCTCCTCCTCGATGAGCCCGATCTCCTGGTAGAGCCGGCGGGCGATGGGCTCCATGTAGGTGGGGCCGACGTTCATGTAGAAGTTCATCGTCTGCTGCTCCGTCGACATGATCGTCAACGCGTGCAGCTTGGAGAGCGGGTCGGTCCGCGTACGGTCGTACGGGTCGCGGACGTTGTCGACGGGGTCGCGGTGGTGGTACTTGGTCGGCCGGCCCGGCATGACCTCGGTGAGCTGGTCGACGATCGCCTCGGCCTTGCGGTGCTCGATCATCTCGTACAGGTTCGCGTACCGGTAGAGGTGGTCGAAGTCCTCGAGCACGCCGAACTGGTAGGCCTGCTGGAGGTAGGGGTCGGGCTCCATCCGGGCCACCCAGGCGGTCAGGTCGACGGCCACCTGCTCGTAGGCGATGGTCGTCTCCAGCACCGAGGCGACCCCGGGGAGCAGCCAGTTGACCACCTTCTGCTGCTGGGCCTCGATGTACCGGGTCCGGGCGAGCTGTCGCTTCACCTCGGGGTCGGGACAGTGCCGGGCGAGCTGGTGGCTGAAGAGGATCGCCTCCACCTCGATGCCGTTCATCGTGATGACCCGGCAGCGGGTGTAGGGGTCGCCGTGGTCGGGGTCGACGGGTTCGACGTCCAGTTCGCGCCAGTTGCGCAGTTGCCGGTCCAACGGGATGCCCCGTTGCTCGAGCGGATTGAAGGACACGCGTACTCCCGGGGGCAGGGCCCCGCGTCGGCCCCTTGCCGGGGTGGGAACGAGGCTGGTCGTCCGTCATGCTCCGTGGTGGGTTCCACGCGTGTGCGGGTCCACGCCACGGAGCACGGCGCGTTCATCCGTTCGGGGCAGCGGGCTCAGGTCCGGAAGATCCCCCCGGCGGGCGTCAGCGTCCGCCGTTCGGGGGGCGGTGCGGGGGCTGCTCGGGTGTGGGGCGGTGGACGGGGCTGGGGACGGGGCGGACGACGGGGCCGCCGCCGTTGGCGGTGACCCGCACCGGCTGGCCGTGGTGGCTGATGGTCAGCGGCTTGCCGCTGACCAGCTTGTAGGCCGCCGTGTCCTGGGTGATCTCGACCCGCAGACAGCGGCCGAGGACCTGCAGGGTGAAGGCGAGGCGGCTGAACTTCTCCGGCAGCCGGGGCGAGAACTCCAGCCGGTCGCCGCGCTGCCGCAGTCCGCCGAATCCGGCGACCAGGGCCAGCCAGGCCCCGGCCAGGGAGGCAATGTGCAGGCCGTCGCGGGCGTTGTGCTCCAGGTCGTCGAGGTCCATCAGGGCCGCCTCGGCCGTGTAGTCGTAGGCGAGCCGCAGGTGGCCCGCGCGGGCGGCGATGACGGCCTGGCAGCAGGCGGAGAGGGACGAGTCGCGGACGGTCAGCGGCTCGTAGTAGGCGAAGTTCCGGGCGATCTGCTCCTCGTCGAACATGTCGTCGCAGGTGTACATCGCCAGGACCAGGTCGGCCTGCTTGATGACCTGCTTGCGGTACAGGTCGAAGTAGGGGAAGTGGAGCAGCAGCGGGTACTGGTCGGGGCCGGTCTTGTCGAAGTTCCACCGCTGGTGGCCGGTGAAGCCGGCCGACTGCTCGTGGACGCGCAGTTCGTCGTTGTAGGGGATGTGCATCGAGGTCGCGGCGTCGCGCCAGCCGGCGGCCTCCTCGTCGTCGACCCCGAGCCGGGCCGCCTGGTCCGCGTGGCGTTCCACCGCGTCGGCCGCGGCGAGCAGGTTGGCCCGGGCCATGAGGTTGGTGTACGCGTTGTCGTCGACGACGGCGCTGTACTCGTCGGGGCCGGTGACACCGTCGATGTGGAAGTTGCCGTGGTGGTCGTGGTGGCCGAGCGAGCGCCACAGCCGGGCCGTCTCCACCAGCAGTTCCAGGCCGACCTCCTGCTCGAAGCGCGTGTCGCCGGTGGCGGCCACGTAGCGGACCACGGCCGCCGCGATGTCGGCGTTGACGTGGAAGGCGGCGGTGCCGGCGGGCCAGTAGCCGGAGCACTCGGAGCCGTCGATGGTCCGCCAGGGGAACGCCGCCCCGCTCAGCCCCAGGGTGGCGGCGCGCTCCTTGGCGACCTCCAGGGTGTTGTGGCGCCAGCGCAGCGCCTCGGCCACCGCCTTGGGCGAGGTGTAGGTCAGGGGGGTGAGCACGAACGTCTCGGTGTCCCAGAAGGCGTGCCCGTCGTAGCCGGAGCCGGTGAGGCCCTTGGCGGGGATGGCGCGCTCCTCGGCGCGGACACCGGCCTGCAGGACGTGGAAGAGGGCGAAGCGGACGGCCTGCTGGATCTCCTCGTCGCCGTCGACCTCGACGTCGGCGCGCCCCCAGAAGTCGGCGAGGTAGTCCTCCTGCTCCTTGAGCAGGCCGTCCCAGCCGCTGTGCCGGGCGGCGGCCAGGGCGGCGTCGACCTGGTCGCTCATCGCGGGCAGGGAGCGGGTGCGCGACCACCCGTGGGCGACCATCTTGTGCACCGCGAGCCGTTGTCCCGGCTCCAGCACCGAGGTGACGGTGAGCCGGGCGAGGTCGGCCTCGCTCTCGCTGTCGGTGACGATCGGCTGGTGCCCGCTGATGACGTGGTCGGCGGCGACCGCCACCCGGATGCCGCTGTGCCAGGTGCGGTGCACCAGGCGGAGCCTGTTGCCGGAGGCGAAGTGGTGCTCCGGCTGCAGCGGGGACTGCAGGGCCTTGGCGGCCCGGGGGTCGCTGCCCTTGCCGTCCGGGAGCTGTTCGTTGGCGACCAGTTCGGACTGCAGGACCACGCGGACCCGGGCGTCGACCGGTTCGACCTCGTAGGAGACCGCGGCGATGGCCCGCTGGGTGAGGGAGACCAGCCGGGTGGAGCGGACGCGGACCCGGGAGCCGGCCGGGGAGACCCAGTCGACGGTGCGCTCCAGGACGCCGCGCCGCATGTCCAGGGTGCGCTCGTGCGCCACCAGCCGGCCGTGGCGCAGGTCGAACGGCTCGTCGTCGACGAGCAGCCGCAGCACCTTGCCGTTGGTGATGTTGATCACCGTCTGGCCGGACTCCGGGTAGCCGTACCCGGCTTCCGCGTAGGGCAGCGGGTGGAGCTCGAAGACGCCGTTGAGGTAGCTGCCGGGCAGCCCGTGCGGCTCGCCCTCGTCGAAGTTGCCGCGCCAGCCGACGTGGCCGTTGGAGAGCGCGAAGACCGACTCGCTCTGCGCCAGCACGTCCAGGCTGAGCTCGGTCTCCCGCACCGTCCATGGCTCGACGGCGTACGACCGCTGGGTGATCACCGGGCACCTCCGGCCGCGCCGGCCGGCCCGGCGGACCCGCCGGGGGTCCCTGATCCGCCCGGGTCGACGAGCGTGCCGAGCTCACCGAGGTCCGACACGACGACGTCCGCGCCGTGGGCGCGCAGCGCGTCGGCCTGGCCGACCCGGTCCACGCCGATCACGCGGCCGAAGCGGCCGGCCCGCCCCGCGTCCATGCCGGCCAGCGCGTCCTCGAACACGGCGGCCTCCGAGGGCTCCACGCCCAGGTCGCGGGCGGCGGCGAGGAAGGTGTCGGGCTTCGGCTTGCCCGGCAGCCCGCGCTCGGTGGCGACCACGCCGTCGATCCGGACGTCGAAGAGGTTGACGGCGTCCACGGCCCGGAGCACGTCCAGGCAGTTCTTGCTGGAGGAGACGATGGCCGTGGAGAGTCCCTGGGCCCTCGCCCTCCTGATGTAGTCGAGGGTGGTCTCGTACGCCTCGACCCCGCCTTCGCGGATCTTGCGGAGCACCAGGTCGTTCTTCCGGTTGCCGAGGCCCTGCACGGTCGACGCCTCCGGCGGGTCGTCCGGGGTGCCCTCGGGGAGCGTGATGCCGCGCGAGGCCAGGAAGGAGCGCACGCCGTCGGCGCGGGGAAGCCCGTCCACGTACTCGTCGTAGTCGTGCGCCACGTCGAAGGGCCGGTATCCGGCGCCGTCCCGTTCCCTCAGGAAGGTGTCGAACGTCTCCTTCCAGGCCGCCGCATGCACCACGGCGGTACGGGTGACGACACCGTCGAGATCGAACAGGCAGGCGCGGATCTCCGCGGGAAGGCCGAGGTCGGTCATGCCGACCACCTTCCCACCAGGCGCGAATACGTGCCTGTCGGTTTCCCCGGGCCGGGTGAAAGGGGACCAGTGGCGCTTTTTCGGCCAGAGCCGCCCGGAGGCGGCGGACGCGGCGATTCCACCCTGCCCGGGCGCGACCCGGGACAACAGGGCCGAAGGTCCCTCGCAAAGGCGCTGACGTGGGCATCCACGTGATTCCGACCCACCGGGTGTGCCATGCTCATTGGGTGACGATCGACCCAGCCCGCTCCGCCGAGACAGGTGCCATCCCCGACGTGGTGGCGCCCGAGGCTGTGCTGGAGCGGGCCAAGGGCGTGATCATGGCGCTGACCGGCAGCACGGCCGACGCGGCCCACGCGGAACTGCTCCGCCGGGCCCGTGGCGCCGGACGCACGCTCCTGGACGAGTGCTGGATCACCTTGAGCGGCGCCTCCTCGGGGGGTGTGGAACTCGCGGGCGACGCGGCCTCGCGCCGGACCGTGGCCGTGCCCGCGCCGGCCTCCCCCTCGGGCCGTGGCTCCTCCCCCGCCGCCTGGGGCTCCGCGCCCGCGCCGGCCGAGGACGCGAACGCCTCCGTGCTGCGCCGGGTGGGCAGGGCCCTGGTGCGCGTCGACGGACCCGCGGAACTGGCCGCGGGCCTGCGCGAACACCTGGCCGAGAGCGTCGGTCCGGACGCCGTGGTCGTCTTCTCCGCCCGGCCCGACGGCGGTCTCGAACTCACCGGCGACGCCGGCCTCGACGAGGACCTCGCGGCGCTCTGGCGCGGGTCTCCGCCCGCCCCCGGATCTCCCGTGGCCGAGGTCTTCGAGACCCGTGAGCCCCATTGGCTGGAAACCGCCGACGGCGGCCCGGGGGCGTCCGAGGCTCCGTGGGCCGCCGGGCCGTGGGGCTCGGGCGCCTGGCTGCCGGTCGGGACGGGTACCCGTCCGGCCGCCGTCCTCGGTGTGCTGCGGCGCGGCCACGAGCCGCTCCCCCCGCGGACGCGCGAGCTGCTGCGCTCGGTCGCCCGGCTCTGCTCGGGCAGGCTCGGGGCGTTCGACACCCGGCCGCAGCCCTTCGCGGAGATCTCGCTGCCGACGGTGCAGGCGGTGCTCGCCGCGCTCCCCGAGGCGGCGCTCGCCCTGGTCCCGCTGCGGTCGGCCTCGGGACAGGTCGAGGACTACCGCATCGAGGCGGCGAGCCCTGCCGTGGTCGGGCTGACCGGTCTGACCGGCGAGGCGCTGACGGGGGTGCGGCTGCTCGAGTCGTTCCCGGCCCTCGCCGACGAGCACATCTGGCAGGGCCTGCTGAACACCCTGGCCACCGGCGAGCCCTACGAGGGCGAGCCGATGGCCTACCCCTCGGCGAACAGCGACGCCGGGGAGCTGCCCACCTTCTCGGTGCGGGCCCGGCGGCTGGGCGACGGCCTGATGCTCACGTGGTCCCGCTACGAGATCGCCGAGCGCCAGGAGCAGCGCCTGTCCGACGTGCAGCGCCTGGGCAATCTCG
This sequence comes from Streptomyces fragilis, assembly GCF_003112515.1. GTDB lineage: Bacteria > Actinomycetota > Actinomycetes > Streptomycetales > Streptomycetaceae > Streptomyces > Streptomyces fragilis. Next base: position 140,626 of record NZ_BEVZ01000006.1, read on the forward strand.
GCTGGACCAACTGGAACCTGCTGACCGAGGAGGTCAACTGGTCCCCGCAGGTCTTCCGGATCTTCGACCGCTCGCCCGCCGACGGCGCCGTCCCGTACCACGACCTGCCCGACCAGGTGCTGGCCGAGGACCGGCCGGCGCTCACCCGCGCGGTGCGCTCCCTCGCCTCCGACGGCCGCGCCTTCGACGTGCCCTTCCGGATCCGCACCGCGCACGGCGTGCGTCACCTCAGGGCGGTCGCCGAGGCGGTGACGGACACCCACGGCACGCCCGTGGAGGCCCACGGGTTCGTCCAGGACCTCACCGCCCAGCGCAGTGCCGAGCTGGCGCTGGTGGAGAGCGAGCGGATGATGCTCACCCAGCACGGCATGCTGCGTGCCGAGCGCAGTCTGGCCAGCCGGCTGCAGCAGGCGCTGCTGCCGCTGCCGCACGAGCCGGTGCGCCCCGGGGGGCTGCGGGTGGACGTCGCCTACCTGCCCGCCCAGTCCGGCATACAGGTGGGCGGTGACTGGTTCAGCGCGATCGAACTGCCCGACGGGGACGCCCTGTGCGTGGTGGGCGACGTGGCCGGGCACGGGATCGACGCGGTCGCCACCATGGCGCAGCTGCGGTTCACCGCCAAGGGCATGGTGATCACCGGCTCCTCGCTGACCGGCGCGCTGACCCGGCTGAACGCCCTGCTGCTGCACACCGGCGAGCCGCGCGCGACGGCCACCATGGTGCTGGCCCGCTACAACCCGGGCGAACGCAAGCTGGTGTGGGCGCAGGCGGGCCATCCGCCGCCGTTGCTGCTGCGCGACGGCGAGGCCCGGTTCCTGAAGCGTCCGGTCGGCATGCTGCTGGGCGCGGTGGAGAACCCGCCGTTCCAGGAGGCGGAGACGGTGCTGGAGCCGGGCGACCGGATCCTGCTGTACACGGACGGCCTGATCGAGCGGCCCTCGGAGGGCATCGACGCGGGTCTGCAGCGGCTGGCCGCCGCGGCCGCCGGCCACGACGAGCAGCCGGGTTCCGCCTCGCTGGGGCCCCTGCTGGCCGAGATGCTCGAGGGCGAGCGCCGCGACGACGTCTGCGTGCTGGACATCCGGGTCATGCCCGAGAAGGACCTGGAGCACTGATCCCGCCCGAGCGGGCCGCGTGGCGCGCCGCCCGGCCCCTCGGGCAGGCGGGCCGCACCCTCGGGCGGGCGGTCCGGCCCCTCGGGCCGCCGGGCGCCCCGGGGTGGCTCAGGCGGGGTGCCCGGGCTCGATGTCCAGGGCGTCCTCCAGCCTGAGCAGGCGCCCCCGGACCCCCGGACGCTCCCCGCTCCGCTCGGGTGCGAGGACGTGCGCGACGTGGTCGCCGGTGTCCAGCCGCTGTTCGACGACGCCGACCGTCCAGGCGGCCGCTCCGGCGAGGACGACGCTGCCGCCCGGCCCTTCGTGCCAGTCGACCGCGGCGAACTTGTCGGTGCGGTCGCCGGTCTCTCCGCCGAACAGGGCCGCCAGCTCGTGCTGCTCGGGGGTGAGCAGGTGGACGACGAGCCGTTCGGCGCGCCGGGCCACCCGGCTGGTGTGGTTCGCCTTGGAGATCCAGACGGTGAGCCGGGGCGGGTCGATCGAGCACTGTGCCCAGAACCCGACGAGGCACCCGGCCCGCTCGCCGTCGGCGACGGCGGTGACCACGCACATGTCGGGGTTGAGCCGTTTCATGAACGCCTCGGTGGATCGCATGCGAGCCATGCTGCCCCGGAAGCGCGCGGGCACTCCCCCGCCACTCCGCTCCCCGTCCCCGGCCTTCGCCCCGTTCGGCTCAGGGGCGGTCCAGCAGCCGGTGCAGGGCCTTGCCGAGGGCGTCGACGAAGGCGTCGCGGCGTTCGGCGGGCAGCGCGTCCAGGGACAGGTACGGGTTGAGGTCCTCGAGTTCGACCAGCAGCAGCCCTCCGTCCGGGGCGCGGCAGGCGTCGACGCGCTGGATGCCGTGGGAGAGGGTGTTCCACGCGACGAAGAGGCGGGCGAACTCCAGGTCCTGCGCGGTGGGCTCGTAGGGGACGAGCTCCCAGCGGCGGGCGGGGTCCGGCGCGTACAGGGCGTACTGGAAGTCGTGGTCGACGAAGTAGAAGGAGACCTCGTAGGCGAAGTCGATCCGGGGCTGCACCAGGACGTCCCCGTACTCGAGCCCGGCCAGGGCCTCGGCGGGCAGGACGCGCAGGCCGACGGAGTCGGCGCCGAGCTTCGGCTTGACGACGTAGGCGTCGGCCTCCGGCAGGCGGCCGAGGTCCTCCGGCCGGTCGACGGTGGGGATGACCGGACGGCCCTCGGCGGTCAGGTCGAGCAGGTACTGCTTGCCGGCCATGTCGCCCTTGCCGGTGAGCTCGTTGTAGACCCGGGTTCCGGCGGCCAGCGCCCGGTCGCGGAAGTCGCGGTGGGCGTCGAGGTGACCGAGGACGGGCCCGCTGTTGCGGACCAGCACGGCGTCGAAGGAGTCCATCAGCGCGGCGGCCCGGCGGGGGTGGCACAGGGCGACGTCGAAGTCCTTGCCGAGGCGGTCGGAGAGGTGGATGTCCTCGTCGCAGTACCGGCGTCCCGCGGCCGGGTAGGCGAGGTCGGTGACGTGCAGCAGGCGGGGACGGGCGGGCGGCATGGGCTCCTCCTCGAGGGCGTCGACGCAGGTCAACCTAGCTTGTGCACTGCGTTCCCTCCAGGAGGGGACCGAGTGCCGCCCCGCCCGGTCGGTGCTACGTTTCGCGGCATGAGTTTCCCGTCGAAGCCGCCGATGCGTGACGCGCTGGTCGAGGCCGCCTTCCGGCTCTTCCTGGAGCGGGGGTACGAGCAGACGACGGTGGAGGACATCGTCACGCTGGCCGGGGTCGGCCGCCGTTCGTTCTTCCGGTACTTCCCCTCCAAGGAGGGGGTGGTCTTCCCCGACCACGAGCGCCGGCTGGCCGAGGTGACGGAGTTCCTGTCCGGCAGCGGCCGGGGCGAGGACCCGGTGGCGCGGGTGTGCGAGGCGGTCCGGCTGGTGCTGCGCCTCTACACCGACAACCCGACCTTCTCGGTGCAGCGTTACCGGCTCACCAAGACCGTCCCGGGCCTGCGCGCCTACGAGCTGTCCGTGGTGTGGCGCTACGAGCGGACCTTCGCCGGGCACCTGCGGGAGCGGCTGGCGGACCGGCCCGACGGGGCGCTGCGGGCGGACGTGATAGCGGCGGCGGTGGTCGCGGCGCACAACAACGTGCTGCGGTCCTGGCTGCGTTCGGAGGGCGAGGGCGACGCGCAGGTCGCGGTGGAGCGGGCGCTGGCCTACGTGCGCGAGGCGTTCGGCGACGGCGGCGGGCCGGACCGCCAGGACGAGGACGTGGTCGTGGTGGTCTCACGGCGCCGCGCGCCGATGTGGCAGGTGGTGCGGGAGATCGAGTCGGCGCTGGGGCCCGGCGAGGAAGACCGATAAGACGGTACGCAGTGCCTTTACGTGTGGCACTGGGTGCCATACGCTGTGCTCGCGCGCGGGGGCGCCGCGCGCCGGGGACGCCCCGTCCGAGCGCAGGGAGATGACAGTCGTGTTCCAGTCAGGATTCGCCTCTCACCCGGCCACCGGCTTCTCCGCGACGGGTGTGCTCGACCACGTCGCCCAGGAGACCGAGGCCCTCAGCTACCAGAGCTGCACCTGGTGCGGCACGGCGATGTACCACAAGCTGCTGTGCCCGGTCTGCGCGGGAAGCGAGCTGCGGACGGAACGCAGCGCGGGCGTGGGGACGGTGCTGCGCTCCACGGTGGTCCACCGGAACACGCCGTCGGCCCGCAACGTCTCGCTGATAGAGATGGCCGAGGGCTTCGTGGTGAGGGGCCGGGTGACCGGTCCGCCGGCCGGGGTGCACACGGGCGACCGCGTCCGGCTGGTGACGGCGAAGGACCCGGTGCGGGGCGAGCCGGTCTTCCAGCTGACGGACGACACGCACCGTTCCTGGCACTGAGGGGACGCGGGGTCCTGCCCCGGGGCAGCGGCCTTGTCGGGCCCGCGCCCCCGCCGGGCGGGGACACGGGGTACGGAGGAGGTCCTCAGGAGGCCCGGGCCGGACGGCGGCGGGACTTGGGCCGCGGGGTGGCAGCGGCCCACTCCCCCACCAGGCGCTGATACCTGCGGCGCTGCTCGTGGTCGAGCCGCCCGCCGGACTTCATCAACAGGTCCCGGATCTCCTCGTTCACCTCTGCCGCCGAACGCAGGCGGACGGTTTCAGGAGTGGTGGACATGTTGTGAAGCATACGGCGGAAAGCAGGGGGACGATGTGAGCAATCCGGCGAAAACGCGCTTACCGGACGTGTTGCTGATCACGTGCCGGGCTTGCGCCCCCACACGGACACCTCGTCGCCGTTGCGGAGCAACTCCCAGTACTTCCTGGCGTCCTTGGGCGTCATGTTGACGCAGCCGTGCGAGCCCGGCGGGGCCCAGACGCTCATCGCCACCGAGTGGAACGCCTGACCGCCGTCGAAGAACTGGCTGTACGGCATGGGCACGTTGTAGATGCTCGACACGTGGTCGATGTTGCGCCAGTAGACCTTCTTGAGGCCCGTGCGCGTCTCGTAGCCGTCGCGCCCGGTGCGCACCGGGACGGGTCCGTACACCAGCTTGCGTCCGTCCTGGATCCAGCTCAGCTGGCGGGTGAGGTCCACGCAGGCGATGCGGCCCTTGTCGACGGGGCAGCGCCCGTCCCTGTTCGGGTTGGTGCCCGCGGCCCGCTGCCGGTTCATGAGGTCCATCACCCGCCAGGTGAGCGGGCCCGCGTAGCCGGCGCTGGGCGTGATCAGGTGCTTCGTCTGGAAGGCGCGGATCGCCTCGCAGTCGGCGCGCGACTGCTTCCCGTCCACCGGCAGGCCGAGGAAGCCCTCGGCCTGCCTCTGGTAGGGGCCCGTGCCGGCGGTGCAGGCCGCGGCGACGGTCGCACCGCCCGCCGCTCCGGCCGGTGCGGCGCCCACGGCGAGTGCGAGCGGCGCCGCGAGCACCGCGGCGAGCAGGGCGGCGCCCCGCCTGCGGATGTCCCCCATGCCCCAGCGCCTTCCTCTGGTCCGTGTCGTGCTGGTCGTGCCGACGGCGGTCCGCGCCCCGGGAGCGGTCGCGGGTCGGGCACGTCGGCGAGGAAATGATGACATCACACATCTTGGGCGCCGTGAACCGGGCGGCACCGGCACGCCGCGGAGGCGCTCCGGTTCACCGGCCCGGTCCAGCGGCGCGTCCGCCCGCCGCCGTGCTCCTCAGTGTCCTCGGGCGATCCATTCGTCCAGGTGAGGGGCTTCTTCGCCGATGGTCGTGCTGTCTCCGTGGCCGGTGAGGACCTTGGTCTCCGGCGGGAGCGTGAGCAACCTCTCGCGAATGGATTCGACGATGTCCGGGAAGCTCGACCAGGACCTGCCCGTCGCGCCCGGCCCGCCCTGGAAGAGGGTGTCGCCGGTGAAGACCACGCCCAGGGCGACCGAACGCAGGCTGACCGCGCCCGGCGCGTGCCCGGGGGTGTGGATCACCTCGAGGTCGGTTCCGGCCACCTCGATCCGCAGGCCGTCCTCCAGCCAGGCGTCGGGCAGCCGCTCCGGGTGGGTCTGCTTCCACAGGTGCAGGTCGTCGGGGTGCAGCCAGATCACGGCCCCGGTGCGTTCGGCGAGCTCGGGAGCGGCGTCGATGTGGTCGTTGTGGGCGTGGGTGCAGACGATGCCGGTCAGCCGGCGGTCGCCCACGGCCTCCAGGATCGCCTCAGCGTCGTGCGCCGCGTCGATCACCACGGCCTCGTGGTCGTCGCCGACGATCCAGACGTTGTTGTCCACGTCCCAGGTGCCGCCGTCCAGGCTGAACTGCCCGGAGGTGACGAGGCGTTCGATCCTGGCGGTCACGGGAGCACCACCACCGAACGCAGGACGTCGCCGTGGTGCATGCGCTCGAACGCGGCCTCGACGTCGGTCAGTTCGATCGTCTCGGTGACGAACTTCTCCAGCGGGAGACGGCCCTGGAGGTGCAGGTCGACCAGCATCGGGAAGTCGCGCGAGGGCAGGCAGTCGCCGTACCAGGAGGACTTGAGGGAGCCGCCGCGGCCGAACACGTCGAGCAGCGGGAGTTCGAGCTTCATCTCCGGCGTGGGCACGCCCACCAGGACCACGGTGCCGGCGAGGTCGCGGGCGTAGAAGGCCTGCCGGTAGGTCTCCGGCCGGCCGACCGCCTCGATCACCACGTCGGCGCCGAAGCCGCCGGTGAGCTCGCGGATCGCCTCGACCGGGTCGCTCTCCTTGCTGTTGACGGTGTGGGTGGCGCCCATGGTGCGGGCGGTCTCCAGCTTCCGGTCGTCGATGTCCACGGCGATGATCCTCGCCGCTCCCGCCAGGTTCGCCCCGGCGATCGCCGCGTCGCCCACGCCGCCGCAGCCGATCACCGCGACGCTGTCGCCGCGGCCGACGCCGCCGGTGTTGATGGCCGCGCCGATGCCCGCCATGACGCCGCAGCCGAGCAGACCCGCCACCGCGGGGGAGACCGACGGGTCGACCTTGGTGCACTGGCCGGCGGCGACCAGGGTCTTCTCGGCGAAGGCCCCGATGCCCAGCGCCGGGCTGAGCTCCGTCCCGTCGGCAAGGGTCATCCGCTGCCGGGCGTTGTGGGTGTCGAAGCAGTACCAGGGGCGGCCGCGCAGGCAGGCCCGGCACCGGCCGCACACGGCCCGCCAGTTGAGGACGACGAAGTCGCCGGGGGCCACCTCGGTCACGCCCTCGCCGACGGACTCCACGACGCCGGCCGCCTCGTGGCCCAGCAGGAAGGGGTAGTCGTCGCTGATGCCGCCCTGCTTGTAGTGCAGGTCGGTGTGGCAGACCCCGCAGGCCTGCACCTTCACCACGGCCTCGCCCGGCCCCGGGTCCGGAACCAGGATCGTCTCGACCCGCACCGGCTCGTTCCTGCCTGGAGCGACTACGCCGCGTACTTCCTGCGCCATGGAGTGACCTTTCGTCGGTGACGTGAACCGGGTCCGGCCACCCAACGGTACGTCACGGGAGGGTGTCCGGGGCACAGCCGGCGGAGCTGTCACGCAGGTCAGCGGGCCGGGCGCAGCCCCCCGGGGGGCGGCGGCCGGCGCGGGCGGAGGGGGCGGCGGCCGGCGCGGGCGGAGGGGACGGCGGCGGTGCTCGGCGGGCCCGCGCGGGCCGGGGTGCCACCGGACCCGGGGTACGCCGCAGCGTGACGGTCCGCGCACGTGGAGTGACCGTCCGCCGCGGCGAAACGTCCGTGCGGGAAATCTGCACACCGGCTGCCCGATCCGGGCACGGCCCGAGCCCTCGCGGACCGGCGGCGCCCCGCCGTGGTCCCGAATGCCCGCTTCCGGCCCGGGGGCGGGAGAAGGCCCTGCGGCCCTCCCGTGACCCATGTGTGGAAGTGATCGCCGTGCGGTGACGCCGCGTTCACGCTTCCCGCCGACCGGAGGCCGAATGCCCAGCTCACAGCGGTTCCTGGTTGGAAGGCGGCACGTCGCCCGTGCTTTGATCCCACCGCGCCGCACGGTTGGCCGGCCCGTCACGGGCCCGGCGAGCGGCGGCGCGTCCCCCATAAGTAGGTCCTTACGAAGGGAAGTTCTCATGAACTTCGTCCCCCAGGTCGAGACCGCCGAGATCTCCGACGCCGAGCTGGACAACGTCTCCGGCGGCCTGATCGGCGAGACCCTCGGTGCCGTCACCGGCGTCGTCGACGGCGTCGTGCCGGTCTCCGGCATCCTCAACACCGCGGTCTCCACCGTCGAGGGCGTCACCGGCCTCAACACCGCTCCGGTCACCGGCCTGGTCAACGGCCTCTGATCGCACCTCGTGCCGTCGAGTCCCGGAGCCACCCCCACGGCTCCGGGGCTCCCGGCGTTCCGTGCCCGGTTCCCGCACGGGGACCGGTTCCGTACAGCCGAAAGAAGTTCCGTGCAGTTCCGCCAGCAGGCCCTCGACAAGCTGCGGTCGCCGGAGGACCTCGAGCTGCCCGCCCGGCTCGCCCGGCCGCAGGGCTGGCTGGTGCTCTCGGTGACCCTGGTCGTGATGGCCGCCGCGTCCGTCTGGGCGGTGACCGGTTCGGTCGTCACCACGGTGGGCGCGCCGGCCGTGCTCACCCACGGACAGGGCGGTTACGTCCTGCAGAGTCCCGTCACCGGGCAGGTGACCCGCGTGCTCGCCGAGGAGGGCGACCGGCTGGAGGCCGGGGCGCCGGTCCTCGAGGTGCGCGCCGCCGAGGGGAGGACCCTGGTGCGGGCGGTCGAGGCCGGCCGGGTGGGCGCGCTCGCCGTGGACGTCGGGGCCGTCCTGCGGACCGGCGCCGACGTGGCGGCGGTGGAGAAGGTCACCGACGAGGACTCCCCCCTGTACGCCACCGTGTACGTCCCGGCCGGCAAGGCCTCCGAGGTCCGCGTGGGCGACCCGGTGGACCTCACCGTGCAGAGCGCGCCCGCCTCCCGCTACGGGGTGCTGCGCGGCGAGGTGACGTCGGTCGAGCGGCGCGCCCAGTCCGCCGGCCGCATCGCCTCCTTCCTGGGCGACGCGCGACTGGCCGCCCGGCTCACCGAGGACGGCGCGCCGGTGGCGGTCACCGTCTCCCCGGTGCGGTCCCCGTCGACCAGGAGCGGTTACGCCTGGTCCACCGAGGACGGACCGCCCTTCCGCCTGGACTCCATGACCTGGGCCACCGCTTCCGTCCGCGTCGCCGACCAGCACCCCGTCGATTGGCTCCTGCCGTGACCACCACCCAGCCCGCGCCCTCGAGGAAGGGCCCGCCGCCGCCCGTGCGCGGCCGGCGCCGGGCCGCCCCGGCGAAGAAGGCCCAGGCCCGCCGGCCGCGCCGCCGCCCGGTCCGCACCCCCACCGTGCTGCAGATGGAGGCCGTGGAGTGCGGCGCGGCCGCGCTCGCCATGGTGCTGGGCCACCACGGCCGCCACGTGCCCCTGGAGGAACTGCGCGTCGCCTGCGGCGTGTCCCGCGACGGCTCCCGGGCGGGGAACCTCTTGAAGGCCGCCCGCGGTTACGGGATGACGGCCAAGGGCATGCAGATGGACACCGCCGCGCTCGCCGAGGTGGCGGCGCCGGCCGTCCTCTTCTGGGAGTTCAACCACTACGTCGTCTACGACGGCACGGGACGGCGCTTCGGCCGGCGCGGCGTGCACGTCAACGACCCGGCGAAGGGCCGCCGGTTCGTGCCCATGGAGGACTTCGACACCAGCTTCACCGGCGTGGTGCTGGTGATGGAGCCGGGCCCCCACTTCCGGCGCGGCGGACGCCGCCCGGGAGCGCTGGGCGCGCTCCCCTCCCGGCTGCGCGGCACGGCCGGCGCCCTGCCCGCCGCCGTGCTGGCGAGCCTGCTGCTGGTGCTGGTCGGCGCCGCCGTGCCGGCGCTCAGCCGCACCTACATCGACACCTTCCTCATCGGCGGCAGCACCTCGCTGCTGGGCGTGCTGTTCACGTCGATGGGGGCCTGCGTGCTGCTCACCGCGGTGCTGACCTGGCTGCAGCAGGGCAATCTGCTGCGCGGGCGGATCATCTCCTCCACGCTCTCCAGCGCCCGGTTCCTGCGTCATCTGCTGCGTCTGCCGGTCACCTTCTTCTCCCAGCGCGGCCCCGCCGACCTGGTGCAGCGGCTGGAGTCCAACGACGCGGTGGCCGAGACCCTCTCCCGGGACCTGGCTTCGGCCGGTGTCGACGCCGTGGTGGTGGTGCTGTACGCGGTCCTGCTGTACACCTACGATCCGCAGCTGACCGCGGTGGGCATCGGGGTGGCGCTGCTCAACGTGGTGGCCATGCGCGTGGTGGTGCGGCTGCGGGCCACCCGTACCGCCAAGTTGCGGGCCGACACCGCCCGGCTCACCAACACCGCCTACACCGGGCTCCAGCTGATCGAGACGATGAAGGCGACCGGCGGCGAGGACGGCTACTTCCGCACGTGGGCCGGGCAGCACGCCGTCACCCTGGAGGAGCAGCAGCGGCTGGGCGTGCCCACCGCCTGGCTGGGAGTGGTGGCGCCGACGCTGGCGACCCTGAACAGCGCGCTGATCCTGTGGATCGGCGGGCTGCGCGCGGTGGAGGGCCACGTCACGGTGGGCCTGCTGGTCGCCTTCCAGGCGCTGGTCACCCGGTTCACCGCGCCGTTGACCCGGCTGAACGGCGTGGCCGGGCGGATCCAGGACTTCGCGGCCGACGTGGCCCGGCTGAAGGACGTGGAGAACTTCGCGCCCGATCCACTGCACGCGCGCGGCGGCGAGGACTCCGCCCGCCGCCTGCGCGGCCACGTCGAGCTGGAGGACGTCGCGTTCGGCTACAGCCCGCTGGGCGAACCGCTGCTGAGCGGCTTCGACCTGACGGTCGGTCCGGGCCGGCAGGTGGCGCTGGTCGGCGGCTCCGGCAGCGGCAAGTCGACGGTGGCCCGGCTGCTGGCCGGCCTGTACGTGCCCTGGGAGGGCGTGATCCGGATCGACGGGCAGCGGCTGGAGGACATCCCGCGCGGGGCGCTGGCCGCCTCGGTCTCCTTCGTCGACCAGGACGTGTTCCTCTTCGAGGGCACGGTCCGCGACAACGTCGCACTGTGGGACCCCTCCGTGCCGGACGAGGCGGTGGTCGACGCGCTGCGGGACGCCGCCCTGTACGACGTGGTGATGCGCCGCCCCGGCGGCATCCACAGCCCCGTGGAGCAGGACGGCCGCAACTTCTCCGGCGGGCAGCGGCAGCGGCTGGAGATCGCCCGCGCCCTCGCCCGCCGTCCCAGCGTCCTGGTGCTCGACGAGGTGACCAGCGCGCTGGACGCCGAGACGGAGGTGGTGGTGATGGACAACCTGCGCCGCCGCGGCTGCGCCTGCGTGGTGATCGCCCACCGGCTGAGCACGGTCCGCGACAGCGACGAGATCGTGGTGCTCCAGCACGGCGCGATCGTGGAACGCGGCACCCACCAGCAGCTGACGGCCGCGGGCGGGAGCTACGCACGACTGGTCAGGGAGCGGTAGATGACCTCCGGCTGCGAGAACGCGTACCCGGGCGGCGGGGGCCATCAGGACGCGGGGCTGCGGGCGTTCGACACGCTGGGCACGCCTGTGGACTGCTCCGGCCCGCAGCTCGACCTGGAGGGGCCGCAGGTGCTCTGGCTGGTCGCCGCGGGGGCGCTCGACCTGTTCGCGGCGGACATGGTGGGCCAGGGTCACTGGCACCACCTGGGCCGCCTGGAGGCGGGCTCCCTGCTGCTCGGCCCGGTCGCAGGTCCCCGGCACACGCTGGTCGCCCGGCCGCTCCGGGACTGCGCGGTGCGCCGGATCCAGCTGCGGGAGCTGTACCAGCCGGTGGCGGAGCAGCACTGGACGTACGACGAGCACGGCAACCCGCTCCAGCTCAGCCCCCGGTACACCGCCTCCGGTGACGGTCCGCTGGAGCACGCGCTGGCGTTCGGCGTCGGACGCGGCCTGTCGGTGCTGTTCCAGGCGCCGACGGCGGCGGTGTTCACGGCGGAGTTCACCGAGGGCTTCTCCACCGAGCCGGGCTTCCAGCAGGCCGCCGAGCACCTGGCGCGGAGGGCGGACGAGGACGTCTTCTCCCTGTACGTGCCGCCCGGCTCCGTCGCCCACGGCTCCGTGTACGGCGAGGAGGCCGCGGCCGATCTGCTGGTGGACCCCGCGTTGTGGCAGGGGATGGTGGACCGGCAGTACCGGCTGCTGTCCACCCTGGACCGGTGGATCGAGCAGCAGGAGCGGTCCCACGAGAGCCGCGCCGCGGCAGGGATGCGGGCGGGGCGGGAGGCCCGCGACCGTGCGGACCGCACCCTGCTGGCGTCGATGGGCGGCTCCTCCCGCCGCCGGATCACCGACGTGGACGAGGACGCCACCTGGGCCGCCTGCCGTCTGGTGGCCCGTGCCGCGGGCGTCACGCTGACCGATCCGGCGCGCGGCGCGGCGGGCGCCGAGCGGCTGGACCCGGTGGAGCGGATCGCGGCCGTCTCCCGGGTGCGGACCCGGACCGTGCGGCTGGGCTCCGGCCGCTGGTGGAAGGAGGACGTCGGCCCGCTGCTGGGGTTCCGCGCCCTGTCGGGGGCTCCGGTGGCGCTGCTGTGGCGGCGCGGGGGCTACGTGGCGGTGCACCCGACCACCGGGCGCGAAACCCGGATCGGCGCGGACAACGCCGACGACTACGACGCGCGCGCCGTGATGTTCTTCCGCCCGCTGCCCGAGCGCCGGACCACGCCGCTGGGGCTGGCCCGGTTCGTGCTGTCCGGGGCCCGCGGCGACCTGGCGTCGCTGCTGCTGGGCGGGCTGGTGACGGTGGCGGTCGGCGTGACGGTGCCGGTGGTGACCGGCAAGGTGCTGGGCGAGTACGTGCCTCGGGCGCGGACCGACATGATCGCGCTGGCCTGTACCGCCGTGCTGGTGGCCGCCGTGGTGTCGGCGGTGTTCCTGCTGCTGCAGAACCTGACGATGCTGCGGCTGGAGGGGCGGATCGAGGCCGTGCTGCAGCCCGCGGTGTGGGACCGGCTGCTGCGGCTGCCGGCGCGGTTCTTCGCCGGCCGCTCGACCGGGGAGCTGGCCGGGGCGGCGATGGGCATCAGCCGGATCCGGCAGCTGCTGGCCGGCGTGGGGCCGGTCGCGGTCCAGTCGCTGACCGTCGGCACCGTCAACCTGGGACTGCTGCTCTGGTACGACACGGCGACGGCGATGGCCGCCGTGGCCCTGCTGGTGGTGCTCGGCGCGGTGTTCCTGGCGCTGGGACTGTGGCAGGTGCGGTGGCAGCGCCGGCTGGTGCGGCTCACCCACCGGCTCAACAACCAGGCCTTCCAGACCCTGCGCGGCCTGCCCAAGCTGCGGGTCGCGGCGGCCGAGGACTACGCGTACGCCGCGTGGGCGGGCGAGTTCGCCCGCAGCCGGGAGATGCACCGGCGGCTGGGCGGGATCAAGAACCTCAACACGGTGCTCGGCGCGGTGGCCCTGCCGGTCTGCTCGCTGCTGATGTTCATGCTGCTGGCGGGCCCGGCGCGGGGCGCCATGTCGGCCGCCGACTTCCTCGCCTTCACCACGGCGGTGACGATGCTGCTCGGCTCGGTCACCCAGCTGACCGGGGCCGCGGTGTCGGTGGTGGCCGCTCTGCCGTTGTTCGAGGAACTGCGGCCGGTGCTGGACGCGGTCCCCGAGGTGCGGCGGGCGAACACGCCGCCGGGCAGGCTCACCGGGGCGATCGAGGCGCGACGGCTGTCGTTCCGCTACTCCGACGACGGGCCGCCGGTGCTCGACGACGTCTCCTTCGAGGTCCGTCCCGGCGAGTTCCTGGCGATCGTCGGGCCGAGCGGCTGCGGCAAGTCGACGCTGCTGCGGCTGCTGATCGGCTTCGAGCGCCCCGCCACCGGCAGTGTCCTGTACGACGGACAGGACCTGGCCGCGCTGGACCGGGCGGCGGTGCGCCGGCAGTGCGGGGTGGTGCTGCAGCACGCGCAGCCGTTCACCGGGTCGATCCTGGAGATCGTCCGCGGCCACGAGCCGTACACGCCCGAGGAGGTGATGGCGGCGGCGGAACTGGCCGGGCTGGGCGACGACATCCGGCGGATGCCGATGGGGCTGCACACCCTGGTGGCGGGCAGCGGTTCGCTGTCCGGCGGTCAGCGCCAGCGGCTGATGATCGCGCAGGCCCTGATCCGGCGTCCGCGGATCCTCTTCCTGGACGAGGCGACCAGCGCGCTGGACAACGAGACGCAGCGGCAGGTCATCGAGAGCACCCGGGCGCTGCGGGCGACCCGGGTGGTGATCGCCCACCGGCTCTCGACGGTGATGGACGCCGACCGGGTGGTCGTGATGGACGAGGGCCGGGTGGCGCAGATCGGCACCCCGGCCGAGCTGCTGGCCGACCGGAGCGGCCGGCTGCACGAGCTGGTGCGCCGCCAGATGGCGTAGCGGCGGGGGCGGGGCGCCGTCGCCGGGTGTCGGCGGCAGCGCCGGGTCTGTTCGTGCGGCGGCGCCGAGCCTGTTCGTGGCGGTGCCGGGTACCCGCAGGTGGCCCCGGCGCGAGGTCACCCACGGGTGACCTCGCGCGGGGGCGTCCCGAACCGGCGAGACCGAGGAGACGAACGGTGAACCACCACCACAGCGACCGCGACCGTCACGACGACCCGCCGCGCACCGCGCTGGCCGAGGCCTTCCGCGAGGCGGAGGAGGCCGCTGCCCGCGCCGACGGCCGGGACACGCAGGGGCAGGAGCGCTCCGGCGAGGCCGGGGACGCCACCTCGCCGAACCCGCGCGCCCAGGAGCAGGCCCGGCGGGACGGCTGACCTGGCGATCCGCCCGGGTACCCGGCGTCGCGGCGGGTACCCGGGCGCCATGAGTCACGACCGCGACGCTCTTCACGACCGGCACTCCCCCGCTCTCCCCTCCTCCCGCGGCCCGCTGTCCGCGGGCGTCCTCGCCCTGCTGCGCGGCGAGGGCCCGCCCCCCGGCGCGGAGCTCGCCGCCGAGGCCGACCCCTACGGCGACGACCTCCAGCTCGCCCTGTACTGCTGCTACGAACTGCACTACCGCGGCTTCGCCGGCGTCGACCCCGCCCTGGAGTGGGACCCGGCCCTGCTGACCGTGCGCAGGGCGATGGAGAACCGGTTCCTCGGGGCGCTGCGCCAGGACGTCGAGGTCCACCGCGACGTGCGCTCCGCCGTCAAGGAGCTCGAGACGGAGCCCGTCGAGGGTTCCGGCGCCAGCTGGTTCCTGCGCGACGAGGGCGAGCTGCGCCACCTGCGGGAGTACGCCGCGATGCGGTCGGTCTACCACCTCAAGGAGGCGGACCCGCACGCCTGGGTGCTGCCCCGGCTGTGGGGGCGCGCCAAGGCCGCCATGGTCTCGGTGGAGTTCGACGAGTTCGGCGGCGGCCGCGCCGAGCGGGTGCACGCCAAGCTGTTCGCCGACCTGATGGCGGACCTGGGCCTGGAGACCGCCTACGGCGTCTACCTGGAGCACTCCCCCGCTCCGGCACTGGCCGTGGTCAACCTGATGTCGCTGCTGGGCCTGCACCGCGCGCTGCGCGGCGCGCTGGTGGGCCACTTCGCCGCCGTGGAGATCACCTCCTCCCCCGGTTCCCGGCGGCTGGCCGAGGCCATGCGCCGCACCGGCGCGGGACCCGCGGCCGAGTTCTTCTACGACGAGCACGTCGAGGCCGACGCGGTGCACGAGCAGGTGGTCCGGCACGAGGTGATCGGCGGACTGCTGGAGGAGGAGCCGTACCTGGAGGACGACGTGGTGTTCGGCATGGACGCCACGGTCTTCCTGGAGGACCGGCTGGGCGACCACGTCATGGCCTGCTGGCAGGCGGGCCGTCCGGCGCTGCGCTCCCCGCTGCCGGAGCCCGTGGCGGTGTCCGCGTGAGCGGGGCGGTGGCCGGGCCCCCGGAACGCACGACGGGAAGGACCTGGACGGGTGACGGCGGGGGCCCCACCGGCCATGGTGCGGCCCGGCCTGGGTATTCGGCCCGTGTGAAGCGACCTTTGGTTATCCCTGGCGTGTACGCCCCCCAGGACGACACGCTCCTCCTCTCCGAGGCACTGGAGGACGAGCCCTTCCCCGCCGGCGGCCGTGTGCTCGACGTGGGCACCGGCTCAGGGGCCCTGGCCCTGGCCGCCGCCCGCCGCGGCGGGCGGGTCACGGCCGTGGACGTCTCCCGCCGCGCCGTCGTCGGCGTCCGGCTCAACGCCCTGCTGCACGGGGTGCGGGTGCGCGCCGTGCGCGGCGACCTGTTCGCCCCGGTCAGGGGTGAGGCGTTCGACCTGATCACCAGCAATCCGCCGTACGTGCCGACTCCTCCGGGCGGTACGCGCGGGCGCCCCCGGGAGGCCCGCGCCTGGGACGCCGGGGACGACGGACGGCTGGTCGTGGACCGGATCTGCCGGGAGGCGCCGGAGCTGCTGCGCCCGGGGGGCGTGCTGCTGATGGTGCACTCGGCGCTGAGCGGTCCCGCCACCTCCGTGGAGCAGTTGCGGGCGGCCGGGCTCAAGGCGGCGGTGACCCTGCGACGCCAGGTGGCGTTCGGCCCGGTGCTGAGGGACCGGGTGAACTGGTTGAGGCACCGGGGGCTGATCTCCCCGGAACAGGCCCGCGCGGAGCGGGAGGAACTGGTGGTGGTCCGTGCCGAACGACCCGTCTGAGCGCACGCCCGCCCCGGGCACGTCGCAGCGTCCCGCCGAGGCCCGGCGCGTCGTGGTGCCGCGCCGTGGCCCGATGCTGGTCGACGGGCCGGTGGAGGTGGAACTGGAGGACGGCACGGTGGCGTCCTCGGACCGCTTCCGGGTGGCCCTGTGCACCTGCCGGCTCAGCGAGCGCTATCCGTGGTGCGACACCAGCCACCGCAGGCGGCGCTGACGTGGGCCGCGCCGCCCTCGCGTCACAGCTGCCACTCCCTGAGGCGGTCGGCGGCCGTGTAGACGTCGGCCTTGCCCGCGATCAGTTCGCGGGCGAGGTCGACGAGCGCGCCGTAGGGCGGGTCGATCCCCGCCCCGCTGGCGTACATGTACGCCACCGCCGTGGCGCAGGCGAAGCGGGCGTTGGACGACGGCAGCGGCCTGAGCACGGCGATGGTGTGCAGCAGGGCGGCGGCGCGCCAGGCGGGGTCGGAGTCCACGCCCAGGCGCGGCGGGTCCACCCTGTGCCGGGCGACCGCGGCGACCAGCGCGGAGAAGTCGCTGACCGTCGGCTGGTCCGGCAGCACCTCCTCGTGGCGCTGCAGCAGCCAGGGGACGTCGACGTGCAGGACGGAGGCCATGCGTCAGGCGGCCCGGCCCGCGCCCCGGACCGGCGGCTCGTCGTCCGGGAAGGCGGCGGCGAACTCGTCGGCGTGCGTGGTGAAGAAGCGGCGGAATGCCTCCGCACCCTCCTGGAGGGCGCGGTGCCGCGCTATGTCCGCGGCCGCGGCCTCCCGGACCAGGGCCTTCATGGAGGTACCGCGCTCCTTGGCGATCTGCCGCAGGTCCTCGAGCTCGCGATCGCTGAACTCGACATTGAGAGCTGGCATGGCGCCAAGGTACCGCTCACCCGCCCGAGGGTAAATTCCCGCAGGTCACGACCCAGGGAACATCCATTCGGCCCGGTACCCGAAAGGGTGGGCGGGGCGGTCCTGGCGGGTGGGCTCGAAGGGGTCGCCGCCCGCACGGCCCATGGCCGCGGCACGCGCCTCCGCCCGAGGTACTACGCTGGGACCGACGTGACCCGACGGTCACGGAAAGTGTCCGCGATGGAGTGCCGACCATGAGCCCGGTCAACCCGCTCGACGATGCCGCGACGGCGCGTGCCGTGGTCCGCGACGACGGTGTCGTGCTCGAGTGGAACGAGGGCGCGGAGCGACTCCTGGGCCATGCCGCCGACGACGTCGTGGGCCTGCGGGCCGCCACCCTGTGCGTCGGGCAAGACGGCTGCGGCGACCTGCTGGCCGATCTCGCGCCCGTCGGCGACCGGCTCACCGCGACGGTCCCCCTGCGGCACCGGGACGGGCGGACCGTGGCGGTCGACCTGATCGCCCACCGCAGGCCTCCGCAGGGCGACGCCCCCGGCAGCTGGCTCCTGGTGGCGCCGGTCGGCGAGACCTCGGGCCCGCTGCGGCCCGACGATCCGCTGGCGACGGTGGAGCTGGTGCAGTCCCCCTGCGCGATGGCCGTCTTCGACTCCGGGCTGCGGCTGCGCGCGATGAACGACGACATGGCGCGGGTGATGGGAGCCTCGGCCGACCGGCTGCGCGGACTGCGGGTGACCGACATCGGCCAGCGCGCCGAGCTGGCGGAGGTCGAGCGGACCATGCGCCAGGTCCTGGAGACCGGCAAGCACTTCTCGGTGCGCACCTATCTGCCCCAGCTGGGCGGCGGCGGGACGCTCCGCGCCTGGCTGACCAGCATGGCTCCGATCCGCGACGGCATGGGGGCGGTCTGCGGGGTCTCGGTGGCCGCCCACGACTTCACCGAGCAGCTGCGCGCCCGCGAGCGCCTCCAGCTGGTGAACGAGGCGAGCACCCGGGTCGGGACCACGCTGGACGTCCGCCGCACCGCGCAGGAGTTCGCGGACGTGCTGGTGCCGGCGCTGGCCGACTTCGTGTCCGTGGACCTGCTGGACCCGGAGCACGGCGGTGACCCGCCGTCGGAGCCGCCTCCGCCGTCGGTGCAGGTGAAGCTGCGGCGGGTGGCCGACCGCTCGGTGCTGGGCCGCTCCTCGGCCCTCCCCGACATCGGCGAGCTGGAGTCCTATCCGGCGTCCAGCCTCCAGGCGGAGTCGCTCAGCCAGGCGCAGGCCCTGGTCTTCACCGACACGCCGGAGGTGCTGGCGCGCCGCTTCTCCTACCGGGAAGGACTCGGCCGCCGGGTTCTGGACATCGGCGTGCACTCGGCGATGGCCGTGCCGTTGCGGGCCCGCGGGATGATCCTCGGCGTGGCCCTGCTGGCCCGGCACCGGCAGCAGGAGCCGTTCTCCCTCGACGACGTGCTGCTGGCGGAGGAGGTGGCGGCGACGGCCGCGGTGTGCATCGACAACGCCCGGCGCTACTCGCGCGAGCGGGAGGTGGCGCTGGCGCTGCAGCGCAGCCTGCTGCCGCGGTCGCTGCCCGTCACCGCCGCGCTGGAGGCCGCCTCGCGGTACCTGCCGGCGGCCCGCGCCGGCGGGGTGGGCGGCGACTGGTTCGACATCATCCCGCTGTCCGGCATGCGGGTGGCGATGGTCGTCGGCGACGTGGTGGGGCACGGTGTCCAGGCCTCCGCGACCATGGGGCGGCTGCGGACCGCGGTGCGCACCCTGGCGGACATCGACCTGGCGCCCGAGGAACTGCTCACCCACCTCGACGACCTGGTGGTCCGGCTCTCCGAGGAGGCGGGCGGCGAGGGAAGTCCGGGCGAGATGGGCGCGACCTGTCTGTACGCGGTGTACGACCCGGTCTCCCGGCGCTGTTCCCTGGCCCGTGCGGGGCATCAGCCGCCGCTCATGGTCCGCCCCGGCGGTCTGCCGGAGCCGGTCGAGATGCCGGCCGGCCCGCCGCTGGGCGTGGGCGGACTGCCCTTCGAGGTGGCCGACCTGGAACTGCCCGAGGGCACGGTCCTCGCCTTCTACACCGACGGTCTGGTGAAGAACCGCGGCCTGGACGTGGACGCGGGCCGCATCCAGCTCCAGGAGGCGCTGGCGGAGCCGGCCGAGTCCCTCGAGGCGAGCTGCGAGCACATCCTCGCGACGCTGCTGCCCCGGCACGACGTGGCCGACGACGTGGCCCTGCTGCTGGCCCGCACCCGGGTCCTGCCCTCCTCCAAGGTGGCGACCTGGGACATCCCCGCCGATCCCGCGCTCGTGGCGGCGATCCGCAAGCAGTCCGTGAAGCAGCTGGAGCACTGGGGTCTGGAGGAGGCCGCCTTCACCGCCGAGCTGGTGGTGAGCGAGCTGGTCACCAACGCCATCCGCTACGGGGCCCGGCCCATCCGGCTGCGGCTGATCCACGGCGCGGGGACCTTGATCTGCGAGGTGTCGGACACCAGCCACACGGCCCCGCACCTGCGCCGGGCGCGGACCTTCGACGAGGGCGGCCGCGGCCTGCTGCTGGTGGCCCAGCTGACCCAGCGCTGGGGCACCCGTCACACGCAGGAGGGCAAGACGATCTGGGCGGAGCTGGCGCTGCTCGACGACACGTGACGCGTGCGGAGGGGGTCTTTCCGAATCGGGCCGGCCGGAGGAGCATGGCGGGCGGACTCCGGCACGGCGACCTTCTGGGAGGTGACGGCCATGGGCCTCTCGCACGCGACGCGGCACCGCGGCGTCCTGTGGACGGCGGCGGCCTCGCTGCCTCTTCTGTTCCTGCTGACGGGCTGCCGGGGAGGGGACGACGGGGCCTCCCCCGGTGCGGAGCGGAAACCGGCCGGTGCGGGGTCGGCCGTGGAGCGGTGCCACACCTCCGGGCTGTCGGCCTCCGTGGGCCCGGGTGACGCGGGCGCGGGGCAGCGGAGCTTCTCGGTGGCCCTGACCAACCAGTCGGGGCGCACCTGCACCGTGCGCGGGTTCCCCGGCGCGGCGTTCACGGACGCCGACGGCGGGCGGCTGGGACCGGATCCCGAGCGTGTCGGGAAGCCGCCGGCCGCCTCGGTCGTCCTCGCCGCCGGGGAGAGCGCGTGGGCGGCGCTGTCGTTCCCGGATCCGAGGCTGACCGGGTCGAGGGCCGCCCAGCCGGAGACCTTGCTGATCACGCCGCCGGACGAGCGACGGCCGCTGAGCGTGCGGTGGGAGAACGGCGAGGTCCCCGTCTCGGACGGGGCGGAGCTCTCGGTGACGGCGTTCACCGCGGAGTCGCGCGGCTGACCCACCCGGGCGGCGGACGGCTGGCGCCGCCGCGTGAGG
This sequence comes from Streptomyces fragilis, assembly GCF_003112515.1. Lineage (GTDB taxonomy): Bacteria > Actinomycetota > Actinomycetes > Streptomycetales > Streptomycetaceae > Streptomyces > Streptomyces fragilis. The sequence continues at coordinate 160,940 of NZ_BEVZ01000006.1, forward strand.
AGGCTGACCCGCCCGAGCAGCGGACCGCTGGTGCCCTCGCGTGAGGAGGCTGACCCGCCCGAGCGACGGTCCGTTGATGCCCCCGCGTGAGAGTGCGGGCCCGCCCGAGCAGCGGACCGCTGGTGCCGCCACGTGAGAGGGCGGGCCCGCCCGGGCGGCGGGGCGTTGGTGCTGCCGCGTGAGGGGGCGGCGTGTCGGGGGCGCGGCCCGGTCTCCGGTGTTCCCCGGGGGTCATGCTCGTCGGCGGACCCGACGCTCCCGACCCCCCGGAGGACCCGGTGCCGGCATCCCCGACCCCGCCGTCGCGTACCCCGCTCACCCGGCGGGCGCGTGTCGCCCTGACCGCGGGAGCCGCGGCCCTCGCCCTGGCCGCGGTGTCCCAGCCTTCCGTGCTCTCACCCGACGACGGCCGCGGGCGGCCGTCCGCGGCGGCTCCCTCCCCGGGCGCCGGCGCGGAGACCGCCGCCGAGACCCTCTGTGCGCCGGCCGGCGCACTGGAGGGAGGCGGCGGACGCGCTTCGGTCTCCCTGTGCACGTCCACCGGCGGCCCCTCCCTGGCCCTGTCCGCGCCCGCCTCCTGCGCGACGGAGGACGGCGCGGCCCGCGCCTGCCGCACCACCGGCACCTGGACGGCCCGCAAGGACGGCGCGGTGGTCGCCTCCGGCTCGCTGCCCGGCTCCGCCGACTACTCCGGGCCGGGGACGTACGAGATCACCGCCGAGGTGCGCGTCCGCTCCACGCCGGCCGGCGTGGACGTGCGCGGCGAGGTGACCGCCCCGCTCACCCTCACCCAGCCGCTGCGCGAGCCCACGCACCGCATCGAGGTGGACCGGGACCGGCTGCGTCCCGGCCGGACCACGACGCTGACGTACACCGTGCACCGGGACAGCGAGGAGGGCGACGGCAGCGGCAGGTTCGGGGTGATCGGCGAGGAGGACTCCGGCATCCGCCTCTCCACCGACGACGCCCGGTGCGTGAACCCGCTGGTCGGGCGCCACCCGTCGAGGAAGCGGCTCACCCACGCGATCGACTGCGCGTTGACCGACCTGCAGCCCGGCAATCCGGCCACGGTGGTCGTCCGGGCCACCACGGGCGACGCGTGCTCGACCGTGGTGTCGAAGCTGGGGTACTGGATGCCCCGGGGCCAGACCTTCCGCACCGGCGGCATGGTGGCGGGCCCCGCCGTCGCCTGCGGGGAGTGACCGCGGCGGCTCGCGGCGAACCCGTCCGGTCCCCGGCCGGGGACCGATCGGATCGACCGGATCGACCGGAGGGATGACCGCGGGCGCCTCGCGGAAAATCCACCGGACCGGCGTGCATGAAGCGGCTGGGGTGGGGCAGACGCTTGTCGGGCCCCGCCGCGCTCCCCCGTCGTGGCGGGGCCCACCAGTGTCCTCACCCTCCTCCGCGCGGCGTCGTGCCGGGCCTGTGGCCCGCCCCGCGCACTTCCTCCGCAGATGACGTCCTCGTCCCTCTTGGTCGGTGCCGTTCGCCGAAAAGGGGGAACGCAGTTCTGGGGAGCGGACGACCGGTCCGCGGACGGCACCGGAAGGCGGAACGGCGATGAGCGGCGAGGGAAACGCCGGGTACGGCCGTAAGAAGTTCAAGCGGTCGCGGAGTCACTTCGCCGACCGGGTCACGGCCGACGGCAGGGACGGCTGGCCGGTGGAGCCGGGGCGCTACCGGCTGGTGATCAGCCGGGCCTGCCCGTGGGCGAGCCGCGCGGCCGTCTCCCGGCGCCTGCTCGGCCTCGAGGACGTGGTGTCGCTGGCCGTCGCCGACCCCGTGCAGGACGACCGGAGCTGGCGCTTCACCCTCGATCCGGACGGCCGCGACCCGGTGCTGGGCATCGCGTTCCTGCACGAGGCCTACGACCGGCGTGAGCGGGACCACCCGGGCGGCGTCAGCGTCCCGGCGCTCGTCGACGTGCCCAGCGGGAAGCTGGTCACCAACGACTTCCACCGGCTGACCCTCGACTTCGCCACCGAGTGGACCGCGCACCACCGCGAGGGCGCGCCGGACCTGTACCCGCGTGCCCTGCGGGCGGAGATCGACGAGGTGATGGAGGACGTCTACCAGGACGTCAACAACGGCGTGTACCGCGCGGGTTTCGCGACCACCCAGGACGAGTACGAGGAAGCGTGCCGTGCGGTCTTCGCCCGGCTCGAGCGGCTCGCCGAACGACTGGAGGGACAGCGGTACCTGGTGGGCGACACCATCACCGAGGCGGACATCCGGCTGTTCACCACCCTGGTCCGCTTCGACCCCGTCTATCACGGCCACTTCAAGTGCAACCGCTGGAAGCTGGCGGAGAACGAGGTGCTCTGGGCGTACGCCCGGGACCTGTACCAGACCCCGGGGTTCGGCGACACGGTCGACTTCGACCACATCAAGCGCCACTACTACACCGTGCACACCGGCATCAATCCCACCGCGGTGGTGCCGGTGGGGCCGGACCTGGCCGGCTGGCTCGCCCCGCACGGGCGGGAGCGGCTCGGCGGCCGGCCGTTCGGTGACGGCACCCCTCCGGGCCCGGTGCCACCGGGCGAGGAGGTACCCGCCACGGGCCGCCCGACGGCGGCCTGACCGTCCGCGGGCCGCCTGCCGCGGGCCGTCCGCCTGACCACGACCCTTTCCCGACCGAGGAACTGAGGAGAGACCCCTTGGCCACCTACACGCAGAAGAAGCAGAAGCTGCCCACCGTCTACAAGCCGCTCGGCTTCGCGGTCAGCTGGGGCGGTGGCCGGCTGGCCACCGCCGCCTTCCAGAAGACCTGGAAGGCGATCAAGAAGGAGGACAACGCGCCCGACGCCCTCGACCGCGACCGGCAGTGGGGCGAGATCCTGCTGGCGGCGGCGATCCAGGGGGCCATCTTCGCCGTGGTCCGGGCGGTCATCGACCGGACCAGCGCGCAGGCCGTCGAGCGCAGGACCGGCGTGTGGCCGGACGGCGCGAAGGGCAACGGCAGGGACTGATCCCGGCCACCGCGCCACGACCGGGGCTCCTGTGACGACAGGGGTCCCGGTTGTCCATGTGACGGGTGGGAGAAGTGCACCCGGCACATGACCTCGAAAAGTAATACAGGTCACATGTTTAATGGGTATGCCCGCCTGACCGGAAGGGCAGCTTCGGAACGGCTCCGCGCTCCAACTTGGCGCATTTATTGCGCAATTGAGCCCTAATCCGTCCCGAAAGGACCCCCCATGCCTCAGGACGTCACGTTCGACCTGCCGTTCTCCACCCCCGTCAGCCCGCATCTGGAGTACGCGCGCGAACGGCATCTGCGCTGGGTCCGTGACCGGGGACTGGTCCGCAGCGACGCGGGGTTCGAGGAGTACTGCTCGTGGGACCTCGCGCAGGCGGCCGCGCGCACCTACCCGTACGCTTCCGCCGAGGACATGACCGTCCTGATGAACTGGTTCTCCCTGGCGTTCCTCTTCGACGACCAGTTCGACGCCACCCAGCCCGACCGGGCCGGCCGGATCACCGAGGTGGCCCGCGAACTGATCGTCACCCCGATGCGCCCGGCGGGCACTCCCCCGCGGGTGGTCTGCCCGATCACCGAGGCCTGGGCCGAGGTCTGGGAGCACCTGGCGCGCGGCATGTCGCTCACCTGGCGTACCCGGTTCGCCGCCTCCTGGGGCCGGTTCCTGACCGCCCACTGCGAGGAGGTCGATCTGGCCGCCGCCGGGCGGGAGGGCACGCTGAGCGTCAAGGAGTACGCGGAGTTCCGCCGCCGCACGGTGGGGATCCACCACAGCATCGACGCCGGTGAGCGCAGCCGCGGCTTCGAGGTGCCGGCCCAGGTGCAGGCCCACCCGCTCATGGAGCGGATGCGGGACCTGGCCGCGGACGTCATCGGGTTCATGAACGACATCCACTCCTTCGAGCGGGAGCGGCGCCGGGGCGACGGGCACAACCTCATCGCCGTGGTCCGCCGCGAGATGGGCTGCTCCTGGGAGGAGGCCGCGGGCGAGGCGTACCGGATGACCGCCGGGTGCCTGGTCGAGTACCTGGAGCTGGAGGGGCGGGTGCCCGCGATGTGCGACGAACTGAGGCTGTCGGAGGACGAGCGCGCGCGCACCCGCATGGGCGTGGAGGCGATCCAGCACTGGATCAACGGCAACTACGAGTGGGCCCTGGTGACCGGGCGCTACGCGGCCGACAAGGACACGGTGGCGGCCGCGGCCGAGCGGGCCGGGCGGGGCTCGGTGGACGACCTGCTCCAGGTGAGTTGACGTCCGGCGCCCGCCCGACGCGCGCACGGCCCGGCGGCCGCATCCCTTCCGCGAGGGGTGCGACCGCCGGGCCGTGTGCGTCGACCGGGCGCGCCGGGCGGCTCACCTGACCGGGAACTCCACCGGGAGGCTGTCCAGCTGGGCGACCCAGGTGGAGGCGGTGGAGGTCAGCGAGTCCGGCGGGACGGCCAGCCGCAGGCCGGGCAGCCGGTGCAGCAGGACGTCGACGGCGATCTCGATGATGGCGTGCCCGATGCCCTGCCCGGGGCACTCGTGCGGGCCGGAGCTGAACGCCAGGTGCGAGTGGTTGCCCTGGACCGAGACGCCGGCCACCTGGCGGATCTCCGGGTCGAGGTTGCCGGCCGCGAGCCCCAGCAGGAGCATGTCGCCCTCCTTGACCGCCGCGTCGCCGAGCTGGAGGTCCGCCGTGGCGAAGCGGCCCGGCAGCACGGCCAGCGGAGGCGTGTTCCACATGACCTCCTCCACCACGGCCGACAGGGCGAGCTCCCCGCCGACCAGCGACGCGAGGCGGGCGTCGTCGGTCAGTATGGCCTGCAGCACCCGGGCCAGCAGGTTGCTGGTCGTGGTGTGCGCGGTGATCAGCACCAGCCGCAGGTGGTGGAGGATCTCCTCCTCGTCGAGCCGGGCCGGGTGCGCGAGCAGCCCGCTGGTGAAGTCCGCCCCCGGCTCGCGGCGCTTGCGTTCGGCGAGCTCGCCGAGGATGGCCATGATCCGGGCGTTGTGGACGAGGGCGTCCGCGCCGCCCTTGATGACGTGGTTGCTGGACTCGGCGAGGCTGCGTCCCTCGCTGGCGGCGAGGCCGAACAGCCGGGTGAGGACCAGCATCGGCAGGTACTCCGCGAAGTCGGTCACCAGATCGGCGCGGCCGGCGTCGGCGAAGGCGTCGATCTGCTTGTCCGCGAAGTGCGCCACGTGCCGCCGGATGCCGCGGCCCGCGACCGCCTGCAGGCTGTCGGTCACGGCGCCGCGCAGCCGGCGGTGCGGCTCGCCGTCCTGGGAGACGCAGTCGGGGCGCCAGCCGACCATCTGCATGACCGGCAGGTCGTCGGCGACGCGGCCCTCCTTCCAGTCCCGCCAGATGCGGGCGTCCCGGCTGAACTGGAGCGGGTTGTCGAGCACCCGCCGGTTCTCCCGGTAGCCCAGCACCAGCCAGGCGGCGACGTCGCCCTCGATCAGGACCGGGGCCACCGTGCCGTGCTCGCGGCGCAGCCGCGCGTAGACGCCCTCCATGTCGTGCGTGGTCTCGGGCCCGTACAGCCGGGTGGCCGCTCCGTGGTCCACGGGGCAGCCGGGCGCGGCGGTGAGGCCTGGGGAGGTCCGGTCGGTCATCGGGGCTCCAGGGCGAGAGCGCGTTCCTGCAGATGGCGTATGAGGGCGACGAGCACGTCCCGGCTCGCGGACCGGTCCCGGGCGTCGAACGCCACGATCGGGATGTCGTCCGGGATGTCGAGGGCGTCGCGGATCTCCTCGACCGGGTGGTCACGGCTGTCGGGGAAGATGTTGAGCGCTATCACGAACGGGACGTCCTGGCGCTCCATCTCCTCTATCGCCCGGAAGCTGGACGCCAGCCGGCGGGTGTCGACCAGGACCACCGCCCCCAGGGCGCCCTTGAAGAGCCCGTTCCACAGGAACCAGAAGCGTTCCTGTCCGGGCGTGCCGAACAGGTAGAGCACCAGCTCGTCGTTGATCCCGATCTTGCCGAAGTCCAGGCTCACGGTGGTCTGCTGCTTGTCCGTCACGCCGACCAGGTGGTCCACCCCGGCGCTGGCCTGGGTGAGCGTCTCCTCCGTGGTGAGCGGGCGGATGTCGCTGACCGACCGGACCATCGTGGTCTTCCCGGTGCCGAAGCCTCCGGCGATCATGACCTTCACCGAGCGGGTGCCGTCGGCCGCCGTGCTCCGGCCGGTGGGGTCAAAGCCTTTGAAGTCCACTGAGTACCTCCTCAAGGAGCGCGAGGTCGGGCCCGAGTCCGGCGGAGTTCGCCGGGACGGGGTCACGGGTTTCCACGCGTCCTGCATCGAGCAGATCGGCCAGGAGTACCGCGATGATGTTGAAGGGCAGCCCCAGGTGGGCGCCGAGCTCCGCCACCGACAGCGGCTCGCGGCAGCGGCGGAGGATCTCCTCGTGCTCGTGCTGCAGGCCGGGATGCGGCGACGGCTGTGGTCCCGTGCGGGAGACCACCAGGGTCGCCACGTCCAGGGTCGCCGCCGGACCGGCCGGCTTGCTGCGGCCTCCGGTGAGGACGTAGTAGCGCTCGAGCCCGGCCGGATCGGTGGGGCGACGGGGAGCACTCATCCAGAGTGCTCCTCCAGCCGCGGAGTGGTGCCGAGGAGCTCACCCATCCTCCGGGCCAGGTCGCGCATCTGGTGGCCGAGCAGACCCTGGTCGAGGCCTTCCTTGGCGAGGACGCCGAGGTAGGTCTCCTGGCCGGCCCGGACCACGAACAGGTGACCGCCGTCGACCTCGATCATGGCCAGCCGTAGCTGCCCGGCCGCCGCCGGAAACTGCTCGGCGACCGGCTGGGCGAGCGCCTGCAGTCCGGCGACCACGGCGGCGAAGCGGTCCACGTCGTCCGGGTCCTCGGCACCGTAGGAGGTGATGGCCTTGCCGTCGCTGGAGGCCACCAGGGTGAAACGGATCTCCGGGATGCTCTCCGCGAGGTCGCGGAGTGCCCAGCTGACATCGGTTCCCTGCTGCGTCGTCATGCGGACCAGTCGCTTTCTTCCGTACGGGGCTCGGTGGACTCGAGGTCGTCGGCTGCCGCCCGGGGTGCCGGTGCGCCGGTGTCGCGACCGGCGGTGGCGAAGGCGGCGAGGCCGGCGAACGAGGCGTCGGGCGGGACGTCGGGCACGCCGGCGGACCGGCGCGCGGGAGCCTCGGCCGTTTCCGCGCGCGCGGTCTCCCGCTGTGCGGCGGGAGCGCTTCGCCGGATGCTGCGGCGGCGCGGGAGTCCTCCGGGGGTGGACTCCCCGGTGGTCCCCGCGTCGTCCGTGTCGTGACCGGCCCCGGACTGCGGCGGCACCGCCGGCAGGCCCGGGGACCGCTCGGGGGCGGGGGCGGCCGGGGCGGCGGCGAGCGGGCTGAAGTACTTGTGCGGCACGACGACGACCGAGGTGCCCAGCCAGGGCGAGTCGGCGAAGGTGACCCGGATGCCGTAGCGGCGGGCCAGCGCGCCCACCACCCGCAGGCCGAGGTGGGCGTCCTCGGAGAGACCGCCGAGACCGGAGCCGGCCGCGACGCCCGCCAGGGACCGCTCGGCCTCGCGCTTCTTCTCCTCGCTCAGGCCCTTGCCGGCGTCCTGGATCTCGATGCCGACGCCGTTGGGCACCTCCTTGCCGGAGACGATCACCGGCTCGCTGGGCGGCGAGTAGCGGGCGGCGTTGTCGAGGAGGTGGGCGAAGATCAGCGTCAGGTGGTCCACCAGGCCGCCGTCGACGCCGAGTTCGGGCAGCTGACGGATCTCCACGCGGTGGAAGTCCTTGATCCGGCCGATGCCGCCGCGGACCACGCCGAGCAGCCGCTGGGGCTCCTGCCACTGACGGCCGGGGCGGGCCGAGCCGCCCAGCACGCCGATGGAGGCGGCCAGACAGTCCGCGGGACCGATCTGCTGGTCGAGCTCCATCAGCCCCTGCGCGATCACGGGGTGGCGGCCGTGCTCGCCCTGCATCTCGTGCAGGCGCACCCGGAGCTTGCTGGTGAGGACGTGGATGCGGTTGCCGAGGCTGATGACGGCCTGCTCGGCGGAGGTGGAGCGGTTGAGCTCCTCCTCCACGCCGATCAGGGCGGTGCGCAGCACCTTGCGCAGTTCGGCCCTGACCTCGGGGGTGACGTCCTGCTCGTCGGTGATCAGCGGGAGGAGGTCCTCCACGGCGTCACCGTCGCGCAGGCGGCGGAGCGCCTCGGGCAGGTGCTGCCCGGCGAAGCGGGCCACGACGGCCAGGTCGCGCTCGCGGGTGGCGATCCACGCCTGGTCCCGCTCGGCGAGACGCCGGTCGAGCGTCTCGCGTTCCGCGGCGACACGGGCGTCCGCCTGGGCGCGCGTGGTGGCCAGTTCGCTCTCCAGACCCGCGACGCGCTGCCGCCAGCGGCGCTCCGTCTCCTGGGCCTCGGCGTGGAACTCCTCGCGGGAGCGCCGCAGCCGGTCCTGCGACTTGAGCAGGAGCCGGACGCACACGGCGCCGGCGGCGGTGGCCGCGGCCCCCACGGGGGTGGTCAGGGCGGGTTCCGGGCCGAGGAAGGCGGAGGCGACCGTACCGGAGCCCAGCGCCAGCGGCATGAGCCACCAGCTGTACCGGGCGGCCGAAGGCCTCTCCGGTGGTGTGGCGAAATCCATCTGCATCCTTCGGGGCGACACGTCGGAGCGACAGGCGGACGGGTGGGGAGTCGGAAGGGGGACTGGCGGACGGGTGGACGGGAAGGCGACGAGACGCGTGACGCGCCCCGGGGACACGCCGGCGGACCGGACCGCCGACCACCCCTCCGGCACCGCGGGCACAGGGGCACGCACGTGCGGACGGTGAGGCGATCGCGGTGCGTAGGGGTTCCAACTCGCAGCGCTCCGGGGGAGCTTAGCCGGAATTCCGACCGCCGGATCAACCTCCGGCGATTCGGCCGGGAATATTCCATCGGGATGAGCCGCGGGCGCGTCCCTCCCCCGGGCGCCCGCCCCCCGGGCACGCCGTGCGCCCCCGGCGTCCGGATGGCAGGGTGGTCGGTATGAGCGGCTCGAAGACCATGCGCGCGATCCGGCAGGACACCCTCGGCGGCCCTGACGTGCTGCGGGAGGTGGAGATGCCCCGCCCGTCACCCCGCCCGGGCGAGGTGCTGGTGCGGGTCCGGACGGCAGGCGTCAATCCGACGGACTGGAAGCACCGGGCCGGCGGGGGGTTCCTCGGCGAGCCTCCCTTCGTGCTCGGCTGGGACGTCTGCGGCACGGTGGTGGAGGCCGGATACGGCGTCACGATCCACCGATCGGGTGATGAAGTGTTCGGGATGTTGCCGTACCCCTTCGGGCACGGCTCGCACGCCGAGTACGTGGTCGGCCCGGCCCGCGCCTTCGTGGCGCGGCCCGACGGCCTGGACGTGCTGCAGGCGGGCGCGCTGCCGCTGGTCTCGCTGACCGCCTGGCAGGCGCTGGTGGACACGGCGATGCTGGGGCCCGGGCAGCGGGTCCTGCTGCACGCGGCGGCCGGGGGCGTGGGCCATGTGGCGGTGCAGATCGCCAAGTCCCGGGGCGCCCACGTGGTGGGCACGGCGAGCGCGGAGAAGCACGGCTTCCTGCGCGCGCTGGGCGCGGACGAGCAGATCGACTACCGGGAGACGGACTTCGCCGAGGCGGTCTCCGGGATGGACGTCGTGCTGGACACCTTCGGCGGCGAGCACGCCCTGCGCTCGCTGCGGGTGCTGCGCCCGGGCGGCGTGCTCGTCTCGCTGCTCCCCCTGCCGCCGGAACTCCCGGCCGAGGCGGAGCGGCTGGGCGTGCGGACGGCCGTGATGCTGGTCGAGGCCGACCAGGCCGGGATGCGGGCGGTGGCGGACCTGGCGGCCACCGGAAGGCTGCGGGCGACGATCGCGGAGACCTTCCCGCTGGCCGGGGCGGCCCGGGCGCACGCGGTGGGCGAGACGGGGCGCACCACGGGCAAGCTGGTCCTCACGGTCGACTGACCCCCTGGGCCGCGGGCGCGGGCGGTCCCCGGCCCACCCGCGCCCGCCGAATGCGACGGCTCTCACACAAGCCTCACGGCCAAAGACCAGACATATGTCAATTGAACATGCTGGAATTCACCTCATCGGGGTAACTACCCTTCCAAGTAAGGGACTTGGGCGGACCCGAGGCAGGCTGCGGCCGGATGGAGGCGAAACGTCGTGCGGCAGGAACCCGCGCCCCTGACCCGGCATCTGCGGGTCCGTGAGCACCGGGGCCGGACCGTCCTGGAGTTACGCGGCGAGATCGACATCCTCTCCGCGCAGGAGATCCACCCCCACATGGACGCCGTGACGGGCCGCCCCGAACCCGACGTCGTCGTCGATCTGACGCCGGTGGAGTTCTTCGACTGCGCCGGCCTCCGGCTGTTGTACCGGGCCCGTCGGCGGGTCCTCGACCGTGGTGGCGAGCTGCGGCTGGTGTGCTCCGACCGGCTGGTGCTGAGGATACTGCGCATCACGGGGCTGGCCGAGCTGCTGCCCCCGGTGGCCGGCATCGACGAGGCGCTGGACGCCCCGGGTTTCAGGGCGGCGACCGGAGCGCCGTGACGCACGGCCCCCTCCCCCCTCCTCCTTCTCCCGCCTCCCGCGTCGACCCCCGTCACGGTGGTCCGCCGGCCGCGCCCGCCCGCCCCAAGTGCTCTGTCTGAGCCGACGGATGGCGGGAAGAGGTCAGCTGAAAGGGGGAGCCGAGATGACGAAGAAGGCCGCCGGCGCCGAGCGCCGGCCGCGGACGGGTGCGTGGGCCGCCGCCGTGCTGCTGGTCCTGCTGGCGCTGGCCGTGGGGATCAAGCTGAGCGGGATTCCCGGTCCTGGCGACTGGTTCGGCACCGACACGCACGACCGTTCCGGACCCGCGCTGCTGGAATCGGTGCAGGACATCAGCCGCTACGACGCGGCCACCGGCAACTTCCAGGTCGTGGTCGACCTGGAGAAGGACACCAGGTTCCTGCCCGACGCGATCCGCGGCAGCCGCACGCTGTACGTGGGCGCCGGAACCGTCGACGCCTACGTCGACCTGGGCCGGCTGGGCGAGAAGGACGTCACGGTGAACGAGGACCGTACCGTCGCGACGCTCCGCCTGCCGCACGCCCAGCTCGGCAAACCCGCCCTCGATCCCGACCGGTCGTACGCCGTCTCCAAGCAGCGCGGCGTGCTGGACCGTCTCGGCGACCTCTTCTCGGACAACCCGAACAGCGAGCAGGCCGTGCAGAAGCTCGCGGTCCGGCACATCGCGGAGGCCGCCGACGAGAGCGGTCTGACGAAACGGGCCGAGGAGAACACGACCGGAATGCTGGAGGGCCTGCTGCACTCCCTGGGCTTCGAGAAGGTGACCGTCACGTATGGCGACTGAACACGCTCCCCGCACGGCGCCGGCCGCGACCCGGCCGATGCCGTGGCCACTGAGGGCACTGGCCATGCTGGCCGGTTTCGCCCTCCTGGTGGGCTTCGCGGTCCTGCTGGCCCGCCTCACGCTGGAGCCCTCACCGGCGTCGGCGGACCTGACGCACAGCAACCTGCGTCCCGGTGACTCCTTGCGCAGGTACTTCGAGGCCTACGAGCCGCTGCCGGCCCTGAAACAGGTCGGCGGGAACATCCTGCTGGGCGTACCCTTCGGTGTGCTGGTGCCGATCGTGGCCCCGGCCGCCCGCGGCATGCTGAGGGTCCTCGCACTGACCGCGGTGGTGATGCTGTGCGTGGAGCTGGTGCAGGGTTCCCTGGTCACCGGGCGGGCCTTCGACATCGACGACGTGATCATGAACACGGCCGGCGCGCTGCTGGGTCACCTGCTGCTCGGCCGCAGGCTGGGCCGGGCGGTGCACGCCCGGCGGGCCCGGCAGCCCGCTGCCTGACCCGCCTTTCCCCCCGCTCCCCCCGACCGGCCGGCACCTCGTGTGCCGGCCGGTTCCGGTGCGTCCGCCGGTCTCAGCCCGCCTGCCGGCGGCCCCAGGTGAACTTGTCACCGCCGACCCAGCGGACCACGTCCGGGTCGTCGAGGTCGTGCACCACGATGCCGTAGGCGGCGGCGATCTCCAGGACGTCGGTGACGGACCTCGCCTCACCGACGAAATCGCCGTCGATCTCCACGATCCGGAAGGGCTGCGTGGCCGGCTGCACCGCGAGCACGGTGATCCGGGACCGGCCGATGCGAGGGCTCGAGATTTCCGTCATGGTGTCGAGCGTAGTTCGCCTCAGGGGCGCCGCCAGTCGTCGGCGTCCAGGTACGCCCCGGCCATCGGACCCATCCGCGTCATGCCTCCGTCGATCACCCAGGAGGCGCCGGTGACGTAGGAGGACTCGCCACCGGCGAGGAAGGCGACCACGGCGGCGACCTCCCGGGCGTCGCCCGGGCGGCCCAGCGGGACGCCGGGGCGGCGCTGGGTGCCCGGGTCGGTGTCCTCCTGGCCGGTCATCGGGGTGGAGATCTCGCCCGGGGCCACCGAGTTCACCGTGATGCCGTGCTCGGCGAGTTCGAGCGCCATCACCTGGGTGAGCAGCCCCAGCCCGCCCTTGGACGCGCAGTAGGGCGCCGCGCCGACCTTGGGCTGGTGCTCGTGGACGGAGGTGATGTTCACGATCCGGCCTCCGCTCCCCTGCTCGATCATGCGCCGGGCGGCGCGCTGCGAGCAGAGGAACGGGCCCGCCAGGTTCACGTCCAGGACGTGCCGCAGGTCCTCCAGGCCGAGCTCGAGGAACAGGGTGGAGGTACCGGTTCCGGAGTTGTTGACCAGGACGTCGATCCGGCCGAGCCGTTCGCAGAGCCGGTCCACCGTGTCGGCGGCCTCCGGCAGCCGGGTCAGGTCCACCTGGACGACCTCGGCGCGGCGGCCCTTGGCACGCACCTCCTCGGCGGTGCGCTCGGCGCCCTGGTGGTCGGTGTGCCAGGTGATGCCGACGTCCATGCCCTCCTCGGCGAGCCTGACCGCCACCGCCCGGCCGATGCCGGAGTCGGAGCCGGTGACGACGGCGACGCGGGGTGAGGTCTCGGGCATGGGCACGCCTCCTGCTGACGGTGCTGGGCCGGATGGGTACTCGGGACGTCCCGGCCCTCGGGGCGTCCCGGTTCCCGGGGCGTCGCAGTACCCGGGCGCCCGCGGGGCAAACCGGGCGCGGACCGGCGCCCGCCGCCGAGCGGCCCGCCGGCCGGAGGGCGTCGTCGTACGAAGGGAGGCGCGGATGGATCCCGTCGTCGCGCTGGAGCGGATCGCCTACCTGCTGGAGCGGTCGCAGGAACCGGCCTACCGGGTGCGCGCCTTCCGGACCGCGGCCCGGGTGCTGGCCGGGCTGGGCAGCGACGAGGTGCGGGAGCGGGCCGCGAACGGCTCGCTGGAGTCCCTCAAGGGGGTGGGGCCGAAGACCGCGCAGGCCGCCCGGGAGGCCCTGGCGGGGGAGGTTCCCGGGTACCTGGCGAAGCTCGAGGAGGCGGGCGGCGGACCGCTCACCGAGGGGGGTGAGCACCTGCGGTCGCTGCTGCGGGGGGACTGCCACCTGCACTCCGACTGGTCCGACGGCGGCAGCCCGATCGAGGAGATGGGCCGTGCGGCGGCGGCGCTGGGCCACGAGTGGGCGGTGCTGACCGACCACTCGCCGCGCCTGACCGTCGCCCGGGGGCTCTCCCCGCAGCGGCTGCGGGAGCAGCTGGAGGTGGTGGCGCGGCTCAACGACACCTGGGCGCCGTTCCGGCTGCTGACCGGGATCGAGTGCGACATCCTCGACGACGGCTCGCTGGACCAGGAGCCGGAGCTGCTGGAGCGGCTGGACGTGGTGGTGGTCTCGGTCCACTCCAAGCTGCGCATGGACCGGCGCTCGATGACCCGGCGGATGGTGGCCGCGGTCCGCGACCCGCACGCCGACGTGCTGGGGCACTGCACGGGACGGCTGGTCACGGGCCGGGGCAGGCCCGAGTCGGAGTTCGACGCCGACGAGGTGTTCGCGGCCTGCGCCGCCTCGGGGACGGCGGTGGAGATCAACAGCCGTCCGGAGCGGCTGGACCCGCCGCGGCGGCTGCTGCGGCAGGCCGTGGAGGCCGGGGTGCTGTTCTCCGTCGACACCGACGCCCACGCACCGGGCCAGCTGGAGTGGCAGGTCCACGGCTGCGCCCGCGCCGAGGAGTGCGGTGTGCCGCCCGAACGGGTGGTGACCACCTGGCCGCTGGAGCGGCTGCTCGCCTGGAGCCGGGAGGGAGTCGTGCCGTCGGGCGTCTGAACGCGGGCCGTCGGTGGTACCCGTGAGCCGTCGCCGGAAGCCGGCGGCCGGGAACGAGAGGCGGGACGGGTATGGAACGGGCCGTGGTGTTCGACGTCGACGGAACCCTGGTGGACACCAACCACCTGCACGCGGTGGCCTGGTGGGAGGCGTTCCGCCAGGCGGGGCACCGGGTGCCGATGCACCACGTCCACCGGGCGGTGGGGCTGCCGGGCATGGACCTGATCGCCCGGGTGCTGGGCGAGGACCGCGACGAGGAGCAGGACGACGCCCTCAGTGCGGCGCACAAGACCCTGTACGGCCAGTACTTCGACCGGCTCGACCCCCTGCCGGGCGCGAGCGAGCTGCTGCGGCGGCTGCACGCGGAGGGCCGCCGGGTGGTGCTGGCGACCTCGGCGGGCGGCCCGGAGCTGGCGGCCCTGCGCCGGGCCCTGGACGCGGACGAGGCGATCACCGCGACGGCCAGCGCCGACGACGTCGAGCAGGGCAAGCCGGCCCCCGAGCCGGTGGAGCACGCGCTGGAGCTGGCCGGGGTGCCGGCCGAGCGGGCCGTCTTCGTCGGGGACACGGTCTGGGACATGAAGGCGGCGAGCCGGGCGGGCGTCACTCCGGTGGCGGTGCTGTGCGGGGGCATCCCGCGCGCCGACCTCGAGGAGGCGGGGGCCCGGGCGGTCTACGCCGACCCGGCGCACCTGCTGGAGACGCTGCGGGAGGGCCCGCTGGCCTGAGCGCCGGGCCGGCCGGCCCGGGCGCGGAGCCCGCCGGTCCGGGCGCGGAGCCTGCCGGCCCGGCCGGTGGGACCGCCGGACCGGGCGTGCGGTTACCGCGGGCGCTCCCGGCAACCCGTGCCGGATGAACCGTGCGACGGAGGCGATCGGCCGGGAGCTCCGGGCCGTCGGCGTGACGGCCCGGAACGCGGTGCGCGGTCCGGGGCGCGAACGCGACCTGCTGGTCCAGTCCCTCAAGGCGTCCGGCGCGGCGCTGCTGGCGTGGGCGGTGGCCCGGCTGTGGCTGCACGACCCGATGGCGCTGATGGCCCCGTGGGCGGCGCTGGTGCTGGTGCAGGCCACCGTGTACGGATCGCTGCTGCGCGCGGCGCAGCAGTGCGCCGCGATCTGTGTGGGGACGCTGCTGGCCACCGGGGCGCAGGCGGTCACCGGTGACGAACTGACGGCCATGGCGGTGTGCCTGCCGCCGCTGATGCTGCTCTCGCACTGGTCCCGCTTCGGCGACCAGGGCGGGTACGCGGCGACCACGGCCGTCTTCACCCTGGCCACCGGGGCGGTCGGCCCGGAGGCCGCGGGCCACCGGGTGGGGCAGGCGGTGCTGGGGGCGGTCGTCGGGGTGGCGGTGAACGCGCTGGTGCTGCCGCCCGTCCACCTGCGCGACGTGCGGGACAACCTGGCCGGACTGGCCCGGGAGGCGGGGGCGGCGCTGCGGCAGGTGGCGCGGGAGCTGCCGGAGGCGGAGTGGGACGACGCGGCGGCCTCGCGCTGGGCGCGTCTGCCGGACCGGCTGGAGCGGCGGCTGGAGGGATTGCGTTCCGCGCGGGGCTGGTCGGACGAGAGTCTGCGGCTGACCGCCAACCGCCTGCGGCGGCTGCGGCGGATCTCGATGGAGGCGCCGCGGGCGGAGGAGGACGAGCGCTGGGCGCGGGTGACGGGCCAGGTGGTCGCGCTCACCCGGGCGCTGTCGGTGGCGGCCGACGCGGGACGCTCGCCGGTTCCGCCGGACACCGCCGCGCTGGAGCTGTACGCGCGGATGCTGGACGTGCTGGGCCGGGCGTGCGAGGCGGAGAGCCGCCGGCTGGCCGCGGGCCCCTCCGGCGCGAGCCGGAGCGACCTGCTGGAGCGGGAGGCAGGTGAGGCCGGTGACGGCCGCGAGGACGGCGACGACGGCGAGGACGGGCCCGGGGAGTCCGCGGAGGAGCGGCTCAACGACCTGCACACGCGGCTGCGGCGCAGCCTGCGCGACCACGCCGCCCAGGATCCCTCGCAGGCGGCGGTGCTGGGCGCGCTGCTGCTGCACGCCGAGAACATCTGGGCGGACACCTCGCTGGGCGCCCGACGGGAGTGAGCGCGCGTCGCGGCCACCGGCCGCTGACCGCCCGGGTGCGCGCGTGAGCGGCGCGCCCGCACGGGTACCCGGGACGCCGGTACCGGACGTGAGGAGCGTGCTGTGAGCGGCAGGATCGTGGTGACCGGGGCCACCGGCAACGTGGGCACGAGCGTGGTGCGGGTGCTCGCCGAGGACCCCGCGGTGTCCTCCGTGACGGGCATCGCCCGGCGGCTGCCCGGGTGGCGGCCGGAGGGGACCGACTGGAAGTCGCTGGACCTGGCCCGGGAAGGGTCCGCGTCCGGCCTGGTGGAGGCCTTCCGGGGCGCGGACGCGGTGGTGCACCTGGCGTGGGCGTTCCAGCCCACGCACGATCCGGTGGTGACCTGGCGCACCAACGTGCTGGGCAGCCTGCGGGTGTTCGAGGCGGTGGCCGAGGCCGGGGTCCCGGCGCTGGTGCACGCCTCCTCGGTGGGGGCGTACTCCCCGGGGCCCAAGGACCGCGAGGTGGACGAGTCCTGGCCCACGCACGGCTGGCCGGACGCCGCCTACACGCGGGAGAAGGCCTATCTGGAACGGGCGCTGGACGCCTTCGAGCGGCAGCATCCGCAGGTACGGGTGGTGCGGATGCGGCCGGCGTTCCTGTTCAAGCGGCAGGCCTCCAGCGAGCAGCGGCGCATCTTCGGCGGCAAGTACCTGCCCGGAGGGGTCGCCAGGCCGGGCCTGCTTCCGGTGCTGCCGGACGTCCCGGGGCTGCGGGTGCAGGCGCTGCACACCGACGACGCGGCCGAGGCGTACCGGATCGCGGCCCTCTCCCCCGACGCCCGGGGCGCGTTCAACCTGGCGGCGGGGCCGCCGGTGGACGCCCAGGTGCTCGGGCGGATGTTCGGGGCCAGGCCGGTGCGGGTGCCTGCGGGCGCGGTGCGGGCGGCGGTGGCCGCGGCGTGGCGGATGCGGCTGCTGCCGGCCTCGCCCCACCTGTTCGACGCGGTGCTGCGGGTCCCGATGATGGACACCCGGCGGGCCCGGGACGTGCTGGGGTGGCGGCCCACGCGGGACGCCGAGTCGGTGATCGAGGAGTTCCTGCAGGGCATGCGCGAGGGCGCGGGCCAGGACACGGCGCCGCTCCACGGACAGTCGGTGGGCTGACGGACCGTCGGCGGGCCGGCGGGCCACCGGAGCGGCCCGCCGGGCCGGTCACGGCGTTTGGCGGCGGAGGGCGGAGGTACCCGCAGGTCCGGCCCCGGTTCGACCGTCCGACCGGTGGCGACGACGGCTTCGACGGCCGGCGGCACTTCGACGGCCAGGAGAAAGGGAGTGGGCACGTGAGCGACGCGACAGCCGCGGGAGGCGTCCAGCCGGTCCCCCGCGACATGCCGGACCAGCAGGCCGGTCCCGAGCGGGCCCGTGAGCGCGACGGCGGCCGCGCGCCGGAGGCGGGCCCCGGCGCCGCGGCCTCCCCGGACCGCGATCCGGCGACCGCGTCCACGGACGACGGGGCCGAACGGGAGGAGCCGGGGAGCCGGGAGGACCCCGAGCGGCCCGCGGCTGCCGGCAAGCCGGTGCCACGTGACCTGCAGGACCAGCAGGCGACCGACGAGGGCGGCGACCGCTGGGACGCCGCCCCCGGCCCCGCGGCCACCGGCTCCGGCGAGCGGACCGGCGACGCGGACGAGGAGGAGCTGCCCGACACCGACGAGGCGGGCACCGGCCGGCAGGGCGCGCCGAAGGGCGGCAGTCCCAACCCGGAGCACCCGGTGCCCGAGGAACCCGCCGGCTGACCCGCGCCCGCGGCCGGAGGACGGGAGCGGCGCCCCACGCGGCCCGTGTCGTGGAGACGATCCACGGCACGGGCCGCGACCATGGACCGCACAGGGGCCCCACCTGGCGGAACCGACGTGTTGGGTGTCCCCCGGAGCGGGAAGGCGCAGGTCATGCGGGACGTTCAGGGTGTGAAGGCAGCGTTGGTCACGAGGTACCGGAGGTGGAAGAGGGATCCGGACGTCGTCCACACCCTGCGGGCGACGGCGGCCGCGACGATCTCCTACGTGATCGCCCTCCACCTCAGTCCGGAGGCGGTGCCGCTCACCGCTCCGCTGACGGCGCTGCTGGTCGTGCAGGTGACCCTCTACTCGACGATCACCACGGGCATCGAGCGCGTGAACGCGGTGGTCGCGGGCGTGCTGATCGCCATCGTCTTCACCCGGGTGGTCGGGCTCACCTGGTGGAGTCTGGCGCTGATCATCCTGGCGTCGCTGGTCATCGGGCGGCTGGCGCGCACCGGGGACTTCCTGCCCGAGGTGGCGATCAGCGCGATGCTGGTGCTGGGCGTCACGACGGTGGGCGACACCGCGTGGGCGCGCATCGTCGAGACGCTGATCGGCGCGATCGTCGGACTCTCCTTCAACTTCCTGTTCGCTCCCCCGGTCTGGGTGGACGTGGCCGCCGAGTCGCTGACCGACCTGTCCCGGCGGATGCGGCAGCTGATGCTGCGGATGGGCGAGGAGGCCTCCGGTCACACGCCGGTGCCCAACGCCACCGCCCGGCTCCACGAGGCGCGCGCCCTGGACCACCACATCGCGGGTGTCGACGCGGCGCTGCGGCAGGCGGAGGACAGTCTGCGGCTCAACCCCAGGGTCCGGGAGGGGCTGCTGCACCGGGTCGTGCTGCGGACCGGTCTGGACACCCTGGAGATCTGCACGGTGGTGCTGCGGGTCATCGCGCGCAGCTTCACCGACCTGGCGAAGCGGCGCGACCCGGACCCGCTGTTCGACCCGCAGGCGGGTCCGGTCGTCGAGGAGCTGCTGGCCGAGGTCGGCGACGCGGTGGTGAGCTTCGGTGTCATGGTGATCTCCGACGTCAGCACCAACGCCGAGGAGGCGGAGGAGCGCCTGGCCGCGGAGCTGACGCAGGCGACGGCCACCCGGGACCGGCTGGCCGACATCCTGCTCGAGCGGGTGCAGGAGGACCCCAAGGACTGGCAGCTGGTGGGGGCATTCCTCACCGAGATCACCCGGATCCTCGACGAGCTGGACACCGACCACCGCTCCCGTCGTCTCCTGGAGGAGCTGGACCGCAACACGCGGCAGCAGCGCGAGCGCAGGCGCCGGCTGGAGCAGTGGCGCCGCCGGCTGCGGCTGCCGAAGATCCGCAAACCCCGGCGGAACCGGGCACGGTCCTGAGAGCGTGCTTCCCGGCGGGGCCCGGCCGACGGGTTCCGGACAGAGGGAGCGTGCGATGGTCGGAGCGGGCGGTGCGCGGATCGACGGGGACAGCCTGGCGTTGCCGGGCGGGGTGCGGGTGCGGTTCATCCGGACCCTGCGACTGCCGGAGACGGGCACCCATGCGCTGCCGCCGGGTCTGGGGTCCTTCCCGCTGCGCCGGGTCGAGGACTTCCCCGACACGGCGCCGGCGGAGTGGCTGGCCCGTGGCGGCGTGATGCTGCCGGTGTACCTGCGGGAGGCGATGTGGCTGCACTTCGGCGGCACCTCGCGTCCGGCGGCCCTGCAGGTCGGCGTGGGCAAGGTGTGCGCGGTGTCCGGGAAGCCGTGGAGCCGGCGGCTGTCGGCGGACCCGCAGAACTATCTCCCGCTGCCCGAACAGCCCTGGCTGGACGGCATCAACTCCGGACGGGGGACGGTGCGTCAGTTCGTCGCCGTGCCGCTGGGGATGGGCGCCACCGTCGAGGGCCAGGTGACGGGTGAGGAGACCTGGGGCGGGATCCAGCTGCAGGCCTTCGGCCTGACGGAGCGGAAGCTGGCCGAGTGGAACCGCCTGAACGCGCCGGTGTGGCCCGCCACTCCCCCGCCGGGGCCCGTTCCGCCGCCCCCGCCGTTCACCGGCATGCCCATGCCTCCGGCCCCTGGTGCGGTGGCGTACGGCGCGCCGCCGGCCCCCGGCACGGCTCCGGGCGCGGCGCCCGGCGCGGTGCCTCCCCCGGCTCCCGCCGGTGCCGCGCCGCAGCGGTCCGCGCCCCGGGCCGCCGCGATGGGGCTGGGCGCGGGCGGCTCCATGCGCCAGCAGGTGCACCAGGACCGGCGCCCGCTCTCCGACTGGTCCACCGAGCCCTCCGGCCGTGTCTTCGTGCACCTGGTGACGCCGCCGGAGTGGCGCCGCATCACCGGTGAGGCCGCGCCGCCCTCCCCCGTCGACCGTGCCGCCTACACCAGGGCGGGGCTGCCCTGGTTCGAGCACTACGACGAGAGCGCGGTGGACCTGGACCCCTCGGAGACCCTCGCGGGGGTCAGGCCGGTCGGCGACTGGCTCGGCGACGACCACTCCCCGTGGGCCGAGCCGAAGCCGCAGCAGGTGGTCCAGCTCGGCGACGGGCCGGGAAGGCCGGTGGCCGACGGGGACTGGTGACGGGCCGTCCCCGAAGGCACGATGGTCGCCGGGCAGCCCTCACGCGGTACGGCGGCGCGTCAGCGCGGCGGTGCACGAGGGGGCGGCCGGGTGACGTGGCGGTTCGATCGGGAGGGTCCATGGAGAGCAGCAGTCCGGTCCGGGCGGTGACGCCGGTGCCGAGCGTCCGGGAGGCGTGGCCGCGGCTCGACCTGATCCCGCACCCGCCGCGCCGCGTCCCGCTGGCGGGGGACGTCCTGGGTACCGACCGCACCCGGCCGGTGCAGGACACCGTGCGCCGGGGACAGGCCCTGGGGCCGATCTTCCGCAGGAAGGTGTTCTCCTTCGAGATCGTCCTGGTCGGGGGCGCCGACCTGGCCGGCGAGCTGTCGGACGAGTCCCGGTTCGCCAAGCACGTCGCCCCGGGCATCGCGGCGTTGCGCCCCCTCGCCAGGGACGGGCTGTTCACGGCGCACAACCACGAGCCGAACTGGCAGCTGGCCCACGACGTGCTGGCGCCGGGTTTCAGCCGTGAGGCGATGGCGGGCTACCACGGGGCCATGCTGGACGTGGCGGGCCGGCTGACCGACCGCTGGGACGCGGAGCTCGCGGCCGGACGTCCGGTGGACGTGCCTGGCGACATGACCAAGCTGACCCTGGAGACGATCGCCAGGACCGGTTTCGGCCATGACTTCGGCTCCTTCGAACGGGACCGGCCGCACCCCTTCGTCGACGCGATGGTGGGCTACCTGAGCTACGCCCAGCGGCGCGTGGCCCTGCCCGCCCCGCTGGCCGGCCTGTTCGGCGGCCGGGCCGCCGACCGGCGCGGCGAGCGGGACATGGCGCTGCTGAACGACACGGTGGACGAGGTGGTCCGGTCCCGGGTCGCCGACGGACGGCCGGGCGACGGCGACCTGCTGGACCGGATGCTGGAGACCGCCCATCCCCGGACCGGGGAGCGGCTGTCCCTGGACAACGTGCGCCGCCAGGTGATCACCTTCCTGGTCGCGGGGCACGAGACGACCTCGGGCGCGCTGTCGTTCGCGCTGCACTACCTGTCGCAGCACCCGCAGATCGCGGCCCGGGCGCGCGAGGAGGTGGACCGGGTGTGGGGCGACGTCGTCTCTCCGGGGTACGAGCAGGTGGCGAGACTGCGGTACGTGCGGCGGGTGCTGGACGAGTCGCTGCGGCTGTGGCCGACCGCCCCGGCCTTCGCCCGGGCCGCGGTGCAGGACACGGTGCTCGGCGGCACGCATCCGATGCGGCGCGGCGCCTGGGCGCTGGTGGTGCTTCCGCTGCTGCACCGGGACGCCGCGGTGTGGGGGCCCGAGCCGGAGCGGTTCGACCCGGACCGGTTCGAGGCCTCGGCGGTGCGGGCCCGTCCGCCGCACGTCTTCAAGCCGTTCGGCACCGGCGCGCGGGCCTGCATCGGCCGCCAGTTCGCGCTGCACGAGGCGACGCTGGTGCTCGGGCTGCTGCTGCGCCGCTACGAGCTGCTGCCGGAGCCCGGCTACCGGCTGAGCGTCTCGGAGCGGCTCACCCTGATGCCGGAGAACCTGCGCCTTCGTCTGGAGCGGCGGGCGCCCCGGCCGGCGGCCGAGGAGGCGGTGACGGCCGGGCGCTGAGGCGCAGGGCGCCGTGGCCCCGGGCCGTGCCGGGGCCGCGGCGACGCGGCGTCAGGTCTCGTCACGCACCAGGGCGAGCAGCCGGTCCAGGACGCGCGGACCGCCGGCCCGGACGCCGTCGTGCTCGAACTCGTCGGTGACGTAGGTGCGCAGGCCCCGGATCGCCCGGGCGGTCTCCAGCGAGTGGGCGGTGTCGACGTACAGGTCGTCGTGGTAGACGGCGGCCGCCACGGGGACCTCGTTCGCGGCGAGCCTCGCCGGGTCGTAGAGCGGGGTCCAGTCGGTGCGGGCGGCGAGGAGCTGCGCCGTCTCCTTGAGCGGCCGCAGCGCCGGGTCGCAGTCGAACAGCCACGGGTGGACGGTCTCACCGGTGAGGAGCACCGCCTCGCCCCCGGCGAGCGCCTTGGCGGCGTCGAAGCGGGGGAACTCGGCGCGCACCCGTTCGGCGGCCCAGGCGGTGGGCTGCGCGTCCTGGGCGTAGATGGCCTCGTGGAGCACGGCGTACAGCGGGTGGCTCGCGTAGGAGAGCGTCTGCTGCACCTGCTCGAGGAAGGCGTCGGAGAGCTCGAGCCCGCGTGCCGTGGGCAGGACGAAGGCGTCCTCCAGCAGGAAGTGCAGGCGGTGGCTGCCGTCGCCCGAGCCGAGCAGGATGCCCAGCGACTGGAACGACTCCGCGGTGAGCCGGTGCCCGTTCGGCAGGACGACGTCCTCGCGCAGCAGGTGCTCGGCGATCCGGCGGACCCTCTCGACGTCCTGCGGGTAGCGGGCGTAGTGGGCGGCCACCTTGCGCTCCATGCGCGGGTAGGCGGCCCGGTAGACGTCGTCGGCGCGCGCGGTCAGCGAGGGCAGACCGCCGGTGATCAGGGCTGCGGCCAGGCCCTCGGGGGCCATCGAGAGGTAGGTGACGGTGCAGAAGCCGCCGAAGCTCTGGCCGAGGACGGTCCACGGCGCGCCGCCGGTGAGCAGCGGGCGGATCGCCTCGCAGTCGCGGACGATCGAGTCGGCGCGGAAGTGCGTGAGGTGGTCGGCCTGTTCGGCGGGTCCGCCGCGCAGCGGCAGCGTCTGGCGGTTGGCCGGCGTGGAGGCGCCGGTGCCCCGCTGGTCGAGGAGGAGCACCCGGAACTCCCGCAGGGCACGCTCCAGCCAGGCCTGGCGGCCCACGAAGCGGCCGGCGGGCATGCCGGGACCGCCCTGCAGGTACACCAGCCAGGGCAGGTCCTGGTCCGCCTTGTCGCTCGCCACCACCTCGCGCGCGTACAGCTCGATCGTCTCGCCGTCGGGTTCGGCGTGGTCGAGCGGCACGGTGAAGCGGTGGTCGGTGAGGACGACGCCGGGCTGGCGGTAGCGGAGGGTCAAGGGGTCTCCCGGGGCGGTCGGGCGGGCATGTCGTCCCAGTTCAGCACAGTCCCGGGGACGGAGTGCGACCGGGACCCGGGGCCTAGGTCCCGTGCCGGTGTCGCAGGCCGCGGCCCTCTCGTAGCGTGACGGCACCAGGCGAACCCAGGGAGCTGACCAGGATGAGCGGCACGGACACCGGAGTACTGGACGAGGCGCTGGAGAGGCTGCACCGGGCGGGGCCCGAGCGCCGCGGGTGGCTGTCCAACCACGCTCCGATGGCGGTGGAGGCGCTGGTGCGGCACGGCCACGGGCACGGCGTGCACCGCTGGTTGGAGCGTTACGCG
Organism: Streptomyces fragilis; assembly: GCF_003112515.1. Taxonomy (GTDB): domain Bacteria; phylum Actinomycetota; class Actinomycetes; order Streptomycetales; family Streptomycetaceae; genus Streptomyces; species Streptomyces fragilis. The sequence continues at coordinate 184,811 of NZ_BEVZ01000006.1, forward strand.
CTGAGCAAGCTGGAGGACATGCCGCTCTCGACGGACCCGGTGACGGAGCCCCGGTGGCGCGAGGCGCTGGGCGATCCGCGCCGGCTCGGGGACTGGACGGTGTACTTCGTCCGGGCCGTGGCCGAGGAGGGCTGGCGGGCGGTGCTGGTGCGCTGGTGGCCGCGGCTGCTGCCGGGCATCGCGGCGGGGGCCACCCATCCGGTGATCCGGGTGGGCCACGCGGTGCGGGCGCTGCTCGAGGACGGCGACAACGCGGCGAGGACGACGGAGCTGGCGCACGGCCTGGCCTACTGGGCGGGCCGGCACCAGCCGCTGGCCGGCGTGGCCGGGCCGTCCGGCGCCGCGGGCCCGGCCGAGGCGCTGGCGGCAGTGCCGCCGGTGGGGGTCCAGGAGGGCGGCATCCGGGAGCGCCTGGACCGGCTGGGGTCGACGGCGGGCTGGAGCGAGGCCACGGCGGCGCTGCGCGCCCCGGCCTCACCGGAGCAGGCGCGGGACCTGCTGCGCGACCTCGTGACGGCGGCGACCGACCGGTTCGCCGCCCACGCGCACGGCGACCCGGTGATGCTGGTGCACACGGCGACGGCCCCCAACGCCGTGCTGCGCACCCTTCCCGCGCTGCCGCGCGAGCTGTGGGCGCCGAGTCTGGAGGCGGCCTGGGCGGCGTCCGCGGCCGTGACCGCCGCCTACGCGACGCCGGCGCGCGGGGTGCCGGAGGTCTCGGGAACGGCCGGGGAGCTCTTCGCGCGCGCGGCCGAGCACGGCGACGAGCACGTCATCAAGCTGGCGGACACGGCGCTGGACGTGGTCGCCATGACCGGGACGGGCGAGTCCTTGACCTCCGTGGAGCAGGCTCTCCGGCTGATCGACCCGAACGACGCCTGAGGGCGGTTCCCGGGGACGGCGTTCGGGCGCGGCCTCCCGGCGGGGCGGCGCGCGGGGCCTGTGGGGGGCCGGTGCCGGCTCAGCCCCGTGGGCCGGGTCCCGGCCGGCCGCCCGGCGCGCCCGGCGCGGCCCGGGTGAGCAGTCGCAGCAGGTGGGCGCAGGCCTCGCCCTCGTCCCGTCGGCGGGCGACCGGCTCCCACACCCCGCGCTCGTAGGCGCCGGTCTCCCAGGCATCCGGGTCGTCCGGGGCCCGGCGCAGGTAGAGGAAGTCGACGGGCAGGGGCGTCGGTTCGTGCACGCCCTCGATGCGGTAGTACCCGCCCGGCACTCCCGCGGCGCGCAACGCGGCGTGCAGTTCGGCGCGGTCCACGACGACGAGCGTAGTGCCGGGCAGGTGGCGGGGGCGGTCTAGCGCGCGGTGTCCCGCGCGGGCGCGAGATAGCCGTGGTCGAGCAGCCACCCGACGTTCAGCCGCTCGTCCGGGCCGGGCATGAGCAGCGCGGGGTCGAGCTTGATCTGCTGTCCTCCGCCCGGCTGCTCGAACCAGGGCATGGCCCGGCCCTGCCAGACGTCGAACTCCCGGGTGACGGTGTAGCGGTGGTAGTCGCAGGGGTAGGCGGCGTCCCGGGTGTTCAGGTTCTGCGGGGGCAGCGCGCGCCTGGCGTACGGGGCGCCCGCGGGGGCCAGGTAGGAGCCGTACTCCGACCCGAACCGGTCGAGTTCCGCGCCCGGTTCGAGGGTCTCGACGTGCTTGTCCACCTCACCGTTCACCTCGGCGAACCCGTCGTTCGGCGGGTACTTCCAGCCGCCGGCGCCGCCCGGGCCGTCCTCCTTCCAGTAGGTGGCCAGGAAGTCGCGGGCGGAGAGTCCGCCGGTGCGGTGGTAGCCGCGCAGGAGGGGGCCCACAGGGGGTTCGGCGGAGTCGGGAAGGTTCTCGGGGCCGAGCCTGGCGTCGCCCCGGAACTCTCCGGTGCACGGGGCGGGGCGGGCGGCGGCCGCGTCCGCCGTCGCGGTGGGCGCGCTGACCGCGGTGGCGGCCAGGGCGAGGGCCAGCGCGGACAGTGCCGCGCGCGGTCGCTTGGTCGGTTCGTCTTGACGCACGGTCACCATCGTCACGGCACGCGACCGTCCTGCCGGGGCGACACCACAGGGGTCACCCGCCCGGGTGACCCGCTCCCCCTGGCGTGCGGACGGCGCCGGGCGCGGAGCGGCGAGCCACCCGCCGCGGGCGCCCGGGGGCGTCGAGACGGGGTCGGCGCCGCCGGAGCCGCCGGGACGCAGTCGCCCTCCCCCGGCGGCGAGGGGCAGGGCGACACCGGCGGCGCCCGCGGGCGCGGCACCGTTCCGCCGGGTCCTGGGCGCCGGTACCGTACTGCGCGCAAGTGCCAAGATCCCCACCAGACTTGAGGGGGCTGCGTGATGCGGCGTCGTCGTACGGCACAACTTCTTCTCACCGCGGGACTGCTGGGCGCGCTCGTGTTCCCGGGCGCCGCTCCGGCGGGCGCGCACGCGGATCCGCCGGCCGCGGCGGCGACCGTGCCGCTGCGGGTGGTCTCGTACAACATCCACGCGGGCGCGGGGACGGACAACGTCTTCGACCTGGACCGGCAGGCCGAGGCACTGCGCTCCCTGGACGCGGACGTGATCGGGCTGCAGGAGGTGGACGTCCACTGGGGCGCCAGGAGCGGGTGGCGCGACCTGGCCACCGAGCTGGGCGGGAGACTGGGCATGGAGGTGTACTTCGCCCCGATATACAGCCTCGACCCGCTCTCCGCGGACGCCCCGCGCCGCGAGTACGGGGTGGCCGTGCTCTCCCGGTATCCGATCCTGTCGGCCGAGAACCACGACATCACCCGGCTCTCCACCCAGGAGGCGAACCCGGTGCCCGCGCCCGCCCCCGGCTTCCCCGAGGTGAGGATCCGGGTCAGGGGCGTCCCGGTGCACGTCTACACCACGCACCTCGACTACCGGGCGGACCCCTCGGTGCGGGCCGCCCAGGTCGCCGACACGCTGCGGATCCTGGACGAGGACTGCGACGGGCGCGGCCGCTGTCCGCGCCAGATCCTCACCGGCGACTTCAACGCCGTCCACGCCGCTCCCGAGCTGGCGCCCCTCTGGGAGCGCCTGACCGACGCCTCCACCGAGGCCGGGGCGGACGCGCCGACCTACCCGGCGCTGAACCCGAGGACCCGCATCGACCACGTCGCGGTGTCCCCGGGCACGGTCGTGGTCAAGGGGGTCACGGTGCCCGAGACCCTCGCCTCGGACCACCGGCCGGTGGTCGCGGACCTGGCCCTCCGCCGCGGGCGCTGACCACGGTCCCACCGCACCCTCCACCCGGGGGTGGCCGGACATCGCTCACGCGACCGGCCACCCCCCTTTGTTCCGCCGAGATAGGTGACATATACAACATGCCTGATGAGAGCTGGGTTACCGCCATTAGCATCAGTGAATCGCCAGGAAACCCCCGAACGAAAGGCACGTCGACGTGTCCCGCACCAGTCCCCGCAGCATCGCCGTATGGCTGCTGGTGGCAGCCATCGGCGCCGCCGGTTGGGCAGCCATCGCACTCGCTCGCGGTGAGAAGATCTCGGCCGTCTGGATCGTCGCCGCGGCGGTCGGCTCCTACCTGATCGCCCAGCGGTTCTACGCCCGGTTCATCGCCCGCAGGGTGCTGCGCGTCGACGACACCCGCGCCACCCCGGCGGAGCGGCACAACGACGGCGTGGACTACCACCCCACCGACAAGCGCGTGCTCTTCGGCCACCACTTCGCGGCGATCGCGGGCGCCGGCCCGCTGGTCGGCCCGGTCCTGGCGGCGCAGATGGGCTACCTGCCCGGCACCGTCTGGATCATCGTGGGCGTGATCTTCGCGGGCGCGGTGCAGGACATGGTCGTGCTCTTCTTCTCCACCCGCCGCAACGGCAAGTCGCTCGGTCAGATGGCACGGGACGAGATCGGGCGGATCGGCGGCATCGCCGCGCTGATCGCCGTCTTCGCGATCATGATCATCATCCTGGCCGTGCTGGCCCTGGTGGTCGTGCAGGCCCTCGCCCACTCCGCGTGGGGCACCTTCTCCATCGGCATGACCATCCCGATCGCCCTCTTCATGGGCGGCTACCTGCGCTTCCTGCGTCCGGGCCGGGTCACCGAGGTCAGTCTGATCGGCGTCGTGCTGCTGCTGGCGGCCATCATGGGCGGCCGCTGGGTCTCCGAGTCCTCCTTCGCGGACGCCTTCGTCCTGAGCCCGAAGACCCTGGTGATCTGTCTGGTGGTCTACGGCTTCGTGGCCGCCGTGCTGCCGGTCTGGATGCTGCTCGCCCCGCGTGACTACCTGTCCACGTTCATGAAGATCGGCACGATCGTGCTGCTGGCCGTGGGCGTGCTGGTGGCCAACCCGGACATCACCGTCCCGGCCGTCTCCGAGTTCGCGGGCAGCGGCACCGGTCCGGTCTTCGCCGGCTCGCTGTTCCCGTTCGCCTTCATCACCATCGCCTGTGGCGCCCTGTCCGGGTTCCACTCCCTGATCTCGGCCGGCACCACGCCGAAGATGATCCAGAAGGAGAGCCAGATCGCCGGCATCGGTTACGGCTCGATGCTCATGGAGTCCTTCGTCGCGATCATGGCGCTGGTCTGCGCCTGCGTCCTGGACCCTGGCCTGTACTACGCGATGAACGCCCCGGCCGGCGTGCTGGGCGACACCGTGCAGTCGGCCTCCCAGGCGGTGGCGGGCTTCGGCTTCACCATCTCGCCCGAGACGCTGCAGCACGCGGCCGACCAGGTCGGCGAGGAAAGCCTGATCGCCCGCACCGGCGGCGCCCCCACGCTGGCCGTCGGCATGTCGATGATCCTCGCCAAGGCGTTCGGCTCCACCGGGATGATGTCGTTCTGGTACCACTTCGCCCTCATGTTCGAGGCGCTCTTCATCCTGACCGCGGTGGACGCCGCCACCCGGGTGGGCCGCTTCATGCTGCAGGACACCATCGGCAACGTCGTCCCGCGCTTCCGCGACAAGGACTGGAAGCCGGCCATCTGGCTCTGCTCCGCGCTCGTGGTGCTCTGCTGGGGCTACTTCCTGTGGGTCGGCGTCAGTGACCCGCTGGGCGGGATCAACCAGCTCTACCCGCTGTTCGGCATCGCCAACCAGCTGCTGGCCTCGATCGCGCTGACCATCTCCACCACGCTGCTGATCAAGTCCGGCCGGGTGAAGTGGGCGTGGATCACGGCCCTGCCGCTCGCCTGGGCGCTGGCCGTGACCATGACCGCGAGCTACCAGAAGCTCTTCTCCGACAACCCCAAGATCGGCTTCTGGGCCCAGCGCTCCACCTACGCCGACGCCCTGCGGTCCGGTGAGGTGCTCGCCCCGGCGAAGAGCCTGGCGGAGATGGAGACGGTGATCACCAACTCGACGGTGACCGGCACCCTGATGGCGGTCTTCGCCGGCCTGACCCTGGTGGTCTTCTCCTCCTGCCTGTGCGTCTCGGTCGCCCACCTGCGCGGGACGAGCAGGCTGCCGCTCCAGGAGGACCCGTACGTCAGGTCCGAGATGGAGGTCCCTTCCTTCTCGCTGCGCAAGCCGCAGACGGACGAGAAGGAACTGGTCGGCGCCGGGGCCGAGTAATGACCCGCGCCCTGACCCGGCTGAGGGAGGCCGGCGCCCGCGCCTGGTGGTACGTGCGCGAACTGAACGGCGAGCACGCGTACGACCGGTACGTGGCCCACGCCCGATCCCACGACCCCCACGTGAGGGTGCTGTCCCGGCGGGAGTTCGAGAACCGGCGGATCGACCGGCGCGACGCCGACCCCCGCGAGGGCGGCGGCTGCTGCTGACCCACCCCCTCCGACGGCCAGAGGCCCGCCGCACCGATGGTGCGGCGGGCCTCTGGCTGTGCGCCCTCCGAAAGCTCGCCGAAAGTTTCGGCTCGCAGGGTCGGCCATCCCTAGACGCGCGCCTCACCCGGGAGGCGCCGACCCGTCCTCCTTACCCGCGCGTAACAGCAACCGCAGGGTCACGCGGTGTTTCGAAAACGTTGCGCAACTATTGACAACTCCCGCGCCCAGGAAGACTGTTGTGACGCTCTCCGGTCGGGCGTGACATGCGCAGGACCGGCTCTTCCGGCTCGTCGATGAACGCCGAGGTGCGTTCGGCGTGTCTCCCGGTCACCGACGGTGCCACCCCCTGAGGAGGAACACTCGTATGAGCGAGACCCCCCACGACTCCGACGCACGTCCCGTCAGCCGCCGGAAGCTGGTCCTCGGCGGTGCCGGGGCAGTGGTCGCGGCTGCCGGTTCGGGACTGTTACTCCCCGGCACCGCACGTGCCGACCAGGTCCTGACCAGCAACTCCACCGGCACCTACAACGGGTACTACTACTCCTTCTGGACCGACAGCCCGGGCTCCGTCACCATGACCCTGGGTGCCGCCGGGCAGTACAGCAGCCGGTGGAGCAACACCAACAACTGGGTGGGCGGCCTCGGCTGGAGTAACGGCAGCCGCCGGTCCGTCACCTACTCCGGCGACTTCAACCCCGGCAGCAACGGCTACCTGGCCCTGTACGGGTGGACCGCCAACCCGCTGGTCGAGTACTACATCGTGGAGAACTTCGGCCCCTACAACCCGGGTTCGGCCGGCACCAGGCGCGGGACCGTCACCGACGGCGGCGGCACGTACGACATCTACGAGTCGACCCGTACCAACCAGCCCTCCGTGGAAGGCACCGCCACCTTCCAGCAGTACTGGAGCATCCGGCAGAGCAAGCGGAGCAGCGGCACCATCAACACCGGTGTCCACTTCGACGCCTGGCAGCGGGCCGGGATGCCGATGGGCGAGTTCAAGTACTACATGATCATGGCCACCGAGGGCTACCAGAGCACCGGCAGCTCCAACGTCTCCCTGACCGGCGGGACCCCCACCACTCCCCCGCCGGGCGGCGGCACCAGCACGCCCACCACGCCTCCGCCGGGTGGCACCGGCGCCTGCAGCGCCGCGTACCGCACCTCCAGTTCGTGGCAGGGCGGCTTCAACGGCGAGGTGACCATCACCGCGGGCAGCGGCGGTGTCACCAACTGGAAGGTGCCGCTGACGCTGGCGAGCAACCAGAGCATCGTCTCGCTCTGGAACGGCACCATGTCCCGGAGCGGGAACGTGGTCACGGTGACCCCGGCCGGCCACAACCGCACCCTGGCCGCGGGCCAGTCCACGTCGTTCGGCTTCACCGCCAGCGGCCCGAGCAGCCCCTCCCCCACGGTCGGCGGCTGCACCGCCGGCTGACCCGGGCCGCTCCTCCTCCCCCCACGCGACGGCGCGGCGCCCACGGGCACCGCGCCGTTGCGGGTGGAGCGGCCACGCCCCGGCCGGGGAGCGCCACGGACACCGAAGTCAGCCGCCGGCCGAACCGACCGAGGCCGAACCCCCGGAGGTCCAGCCGGAGTTGGTCTGCGGCCGGGACCGCTTGCTGCGCTCGGTGCGCAGCTCCACCTCGACCCCGGCCGGGCCGAGCAGGGCCTCCAGCGCGTCGGCGAGCCGCTGCGGGTCACCGCCGAACGGGAGCGGGGCGATCCGCTCCTCGTCGTCCCGCAGGACGAGTTCCAGCGCGAGCGTGGAGACGGCCGGCTTGGGGTCCCCCTCGTACGGCTCCACCACCTCGTGCGTCAGCCGCACCGCGCGCAGGGTGCCGACGGGCAGCCGGTCGTCCGGCCCGGCGGCCCGGACCAACCGCAGGGACGCGGGCTCCCCGGCCGGTGCGAACTCCACCCGCAGGACGCTCCGGGCCTCGGCGAAGGCCAGCACCGGCCAGCCGAGCAGGTACTCCAGCCCGGCGATCGCCCCCACCACCACGAACACGGTCGACGCCCGCGCCCCGGCCAGCGCCATCCAGACGGCGACGAGCAGGGTCGGTACGCCCAGGGCGAGCGGAGTGAGCAGCGCCGGCCCCGCCGAGGTCAGCGCGATCCGAACCGGCCCGGCGGGCGAGCCGCCGCGCAGGACCAGATCCGTCGAGTCGGGGCCTTGTTCCAGTAAGGGATCGGTGGCCATGCCTTCAGGGTAGGACCGGTCCGCAAGAGCGCCTCGCCCCGTCCGGCCGACAGCGCCGTGCCGGAGCGGAGCGCACGGACGGCAGGCGGACCACCGCAGGTCCGTGACCGGCGGCACGCGGTCACGCCCGCCCGCGGGCGAGGGTCAGCCGGCGATCTCCACGGGGAACTCGCGGAGTTCGTAGCTCCCCAGCGCTCGCTGGAAGCGGACGCGGGGGGCGGCGCGCATCCGCAGGCCCGGTTCGGCGAAGAGGCGGGTGAGGAAGACGTCGGTCTCCAGGATCGCGATGTCCGCGCCGGGACACCGGTGCGGGCCGTCGCCGAAGGAGAGGACGGGGGGCGCGTCCGCGCCGCGGGCGGCCTGTCCGGCGCGGGCGGGGCGGAGCCGCTCCGGGTCGGGGCCCACCGCGCGCGCGTCGAGGTTGGCCGTCTCGACGTCGATCTCGACCACGGCTCCGGCGGGGATCCGCGTGGCCTCGTCACCGACCGTCAGTTCCGCGGTGGTGCGGCGGCGCAGGAGGGAGATGACCGGCTCCAGGCGCAGGATCTCCCGGAGCGTCGCGAGGCGCTCCGGCTCCTCGGCGGCGCGGTAGGCGGCCAGCAGGTCCTCGTCGGTGAAGAGGTGCCAGGCGGCGAGGGAGACGAACTCACGGGTGGTGACCATGCCGGCGGCGGCGAAGGTGATGCACTCGCCGAGTATCTCGCCCGTCGAGCAGCCCTCGTCGAGCAGGTGGGAGATCAGGTCGTCGCGCCGCCCCGCCCGCCGGGCCCGGACCGCGGGACGCACGTCCGCCCGGAGGATGCGCAGCCAGTTGCGGTTCTGGCGGGCGATGGTGCGCAGCCCCCTGAGGCTGGTGAAGCCGGGCGTGTCGAACTCCCCGTCGGGGAAGAACGCCTCCAGCCGCCGGTCGAGGCCGGGGCGGGACTCGGTGAGGCCGATGACCTCGGCGGCCACCGCGATCGCGAGCCGGAAGGCGAGCTGGGTGAGGTCGGCCTCGCCGGCCGTGCGCAGCCGGGTCAACTGGGCCTCGGCGACGCGCTCCATGACGGGGCGGTAGTGCTCGGCGACCCGGCGGGGCGTGAAGAAGCGTGCCGTCTGCCGGCGGTCCTCGCGGTGCTCGGGCCCGTCGCGGTACAGGACGGGGCGGCGGTAGACGGAGGGCAGCTTCTCCACCGTCTCCACGCCGAGTCCGGCCTGCACGGTGTCGTGGGAGCGCAGGACCGTCCGCGCCTCCGCGACCCCGGTCACCCGCCAGACGCCGTCCGGATCCTGCCGGACGGGGCAACCGCCCCGCGCCGCGCGGGCGTCGCCGTCCGCCGGGCGCGCGATCTTCCGTTCTCCGGCCGCCGGTCCCTTGCCGCGCATCCGCGCCACCTCCCCCGCCCGGGCCCTCCGGGAGCCGTACGGTACGACACGGCCCGCGGCCCCGAACAGGGTGCGGGCCCGGGGGCTTCGGGGTCGCGACCCCCGGCGCTCCCGCTCGTGTGTTCCCGCTACAGTTCATCCCGCGATTCCAGGAAATTCACGCGCTCCCTCTTGGCAGCACGATTTCTACGCGCGTAACTTGAGTCGACTGTCCCGTTGTGTCATTTCGGCCCGTTCCGCGGCTCTCGCGGCGGGTTCCTTCCGAGGAGTGCAAATCGTGCCCAAGTCCGGTGACAAGAGAGCGCGCTGGCGCCATGCCGCACAGGCCATCACGGCGACGGGGGCGGCCGGCGCCTTCGTGCTGACCCCGCTGCCGCAGGCCTTCGCCGCGCCCTCCGGCGGTGCGGTGATCGCCGAGGCGTACGGCGGCGGCGGCAACTCCGGGGCCACCCTCACCCGTGACTTCATCGAGCTGGGCAACGCCGGTGGCACGGCCGTCGACCTGTCCGGCTACAGCGTGCAGTACCTGCCGGGCTCCCCCTCGGCGACGTCCCGCTGGAGCGTCACCCGGATCACCGGCTCCATAGCCGCGGGCGGCCGTTACCTGATCGCCGAGGCCCAGGGCACCGGCGGCACCACGGCACTGCCCACCCCCGACGCCTCCGGCTCGATCGCGATGAGCGGCACCAGCGGCACGGTCGCCCTGGTGGCCGGCACCGACGAGCTGAACTGCCGGACGGCCGCGGACTGCGCGACGGACGAGCGGATCGTCGACCTGGTCGGCTTCGGCACGGCCGCCGTGCGCGAGACCAGCCCGGTCCCCGGCGCCTCGAACACCGCCTCGGTGGCCCGCGCGGCCTCGCTCGCCGACACCGACGACAACTCCGCCGACCTCACCGCCGGCACGCCCACCCCGGTCAACACCAAGGGCGAGACCCCCGGCACCGGCGGCGGTGGCGGCGAGGAGCCCGGCGACCCGGGCACCCCCGGCGCGGTCCGCGTCCACGACATCCAGGGCACCACCCGCCGCTCCCCGCTGACCGGCGAGAGCGTCACCAACGTCCCCGGCATCGTCATCGGCGTGCGCGCCGGCGGCTCCAGGGGCTTCTGGATCCAGGACACCCAGGCCGACGCCGACCCGCGCACCAGCGAGGCCCTCTTCGTCCACACCGGCTCCGCCGTCCCCACCGTGAAGATCGGCGACAGCGTCCTGGTCAGCGGCAAGGTCGCCGAGTACGCGCCGAGCAGCACCACCCAGTCGATCACCCAGATCTCCGGCCCGAAGACCTCGGTGCTCTCCTCCGGCAACGCCGTCCCCGCACCGGTCGTGCTGGGCCCGGCGAACCTGCCCGACGACTACACCCCGGAGGCGGGCGGCGGCTCCATCGAGGCCCTGCCGCTCCAGCCGGCCCTCTACGCCCTGGACTTCCTCGAGGCCACCGAGGGCATGCGCGTACAGGTCGGCGACGCCCGGGTGGTCGGCGCGACCACCGAGTACGACGAGGTGTACGTCACCGCCAAGCCCGAGGAGAACCCCTCGGTCCGCGGCGGCACCGTGTACCTGGGCTACGACGGCCAGAACTCGGGCCGCGTCAAGATCGAGTCGCTCGGCCCCGAGATCCCCGAGGCGAACGTCGGCGACACGCTGTCCGGCGCCACCACCGGCCCGCTGGACTACGACTCCTACGGCGGCTACACGCTGATGGCCACCGAGCTGGGCTCGCACGTGTCGGGCGGCCTGGAGCGCGAGGTGACGCGTCCGCAGCGCGACAAGGAGCTGGCGATCGCCACGTACAACGTGGAGAACCTGGACGCCCTTGACCCGCAGGAGAAGTTCGACCGCCTGGCCGAGGGCGTGGCGGTCAACCTCGCCGCTCCGGACGTCGTCGCGCTGGAGGAGATCCAGGACGACAACGGCGCCACCGACGACGGCACCGTCTCCTCCGAGCAGACCCTGACCCGTTTCACCGACGCGATCGTCGCGGCCGGCGGCCCCCGCTACAGCTGGCGCTACGTCGCCCCGGAGAACAAGGCGGACGGCGGCGAGCCGGGCGGCAACATCCGCCAGGTCTTCCTCTACAACGAGGAGCGCCTGAAGTTCACCGACCGCGCCGCCGCGGACGCGAGCGCCGCGACCGAGGTCGTCGCCACCCACAAGGGCGCGCGTCTGAGCGTCTCCCCCGGCCGCATCGACCCGGCGAGCGACGCCTGGAAGAACAGCCGCAAGCCGCTGGTGGGCGAGTTCACGTTCCACGGCGAGCAGGTCTTCGTGATCGCCAACCACTTCGCCTCCAAGGGCGGCGACGCCCCGATGCACGGCAAGTTCCAGGAGCCCTCGCGCTCCTCGGAGGAGCAGCGCCACAAGCAGGCGGAGGAGGTCCGCGAGTTCGTCTCGGAGCTGCTGGCGGCCGACCCGAAGGCGAAGGTGGTCGTCCTCGGCGACATCAACGACTTCCAGTTCTCGAAGACCACCGAGATCATGACGGGCGGCGGTTCCCTGCTGACCCCGCTGGTCAACACGCTGCCGGTCGAGGAGCGTTACACCTACGTCTTCGAGGGCAATTCGCAGACGCTGGACCAGACGCTGGTCAGCCCGTCGGTGGTCGCCTACGACTACGACATCGTGCACCTGAACGCGGAGTTCGCCGACCAGGCGAGCGACCACGACCCGCAGGTCGTGCGCATCGACGTCAAGAAGGGCCGCAAGTAGCGGTCCCCGCTCCACCCGCCGCGGCCCGTCCGGAACACTCCGGGCGGGCCGCGGTGCGTTCCGCCACCGCCCGTGCGGGACGCGGTGCCGCGAGCCCCGCCCGGTCCTGGACGGCGGGCGCTATTGACAGAGCACGGCCACCGAAGGAATGTTTCACCGCCCGAGGGTCATGGTGAAAGATTCTTCCGGAGGTCCTGTGCGCGACAGAGGAATCAGCAGACGCCGGTTCGGAGCGGGGGCCCTGGCCCTGGGAGGAGCGGTGATGGTGACGTCCCTCGGCGGCGGGGCCGCCGCGGCGGACGGCGCGGTGCCGGACGCTCCGGCGGGCGACGGCGGACGGCGCCGGCCGACGCTGCGCCGCGGCTCGGCCGCGCGGGCCGGGCTCCTCGCCGGCCACCTGGCGGAGATCACCGCGGTCGCCGAGCGGTACCTCGGCCCCTCCCCCACCCGGCCGTACTGGGCGGGCGCGGTGGTCCTGGCCGGGCGCGGCGGGACGGTGGCCCTGGAGACGGCCGTCGGCAAGGCGGTCCGGTACGCCGACTACGACGCGGCCACCGGCGAGGCCGTGGAGTTCCCGCCCGGGGAGCAGATCGACGCCACCCCGGACACGGTCTACGACCTGGCCTCCCTGTCCAAGCTGTTCACCTCGCTGCTGGTGGTCCAGCAGCTGGAGCGCGGCCGGGTCGAGCTGGAGGCCCCCGCCGCGCGGTACGTGCCCGAGTTCGCCGGCGGCGGCAAGCAGGACGTCACCGTCCGGCACCTGCTCACGCACACCTCGGGCATGCCCGCCTGGATCGCCCTGTACCGGCAGCCGGACCGCGAGGCGATGCTCGAGGCGCTGTGGGCGGTGGAGCCGACGAATCCGCCGGGCACCGTCTACCGGTACTCCGACCTCAGTCTGATCACCCTGCAGCTGGTGCTGGAGCGGGTCACCGGCAAGCCGCTCGACGTGCTGCTGGCCGAGGAGATCACCGGGCCGCTGGGACTGACCCGCACCCGCTACAACCCGCCCGCCGACTGGCGGCCGCGGATCGCCGCCACCGAGGTGTCCCGGCCGCCGTGGGCCGGCCTGGACCGGGGGCTGGTGTGGGGCGAGGTGCACGACGAGAACGCGTACGCCATGGGCGGCGTCGCGGGGCACGCCGGCGTCTTCTCCTGCGCCTGGGACCTGGCGGTGCTCGCCCGCACCCTCCTCAACGGCGGGGAGTACGGCAGGGCCCGCCTCCTCTCCGAGGAGTCGGTGGAGCTGCTGTTCTCCGACTTCAACACCGCCTTCCCCGGCAACGGCCACGGCCTGGGGTTCGAGCTGAACCAGCACTGGTACATGGGCGCCATGGCCACCCCGCGCACCGCGGGGCACACCGGCTTCACCGGGACCTGCGTCGTGCTGGACCCGACGACCGACTCGTTCCTCGTCCTGCTGGGCAACTCGGTGCACCCGGTGCGCACCTGGCGGTCCGGCTCGGCGCCCCGGCAGGCGGCGGGCGAGCGGATGGCCCGCGCGGTCGCGGTGCCGCCCGCGCACGGGAAGGCGGCCTGGTTCGGCGGCATGAGGCCGGCCTCGGAGGCCGTGCTGACGCTGCCCGCGCTGGACACCTCGGCGGCGTCCGCCCGGCTCACCGGCGACCTGTGGTGGGACACCGAGGCGACCTGGGACGTACTGTGCGCCGAGGTCTCCACCGACGGCGGCGCCACCTGGAGCCCTCTGCCCTTCACCACCCGCGCTCCGCACGGCGAGCCGGTCACGCGCCCCGACGGGCGGGTGTCGGGCTTCAACGGGCGCGTCTGGCACCGGTTCTCCGCCGACCTGCCGGCCTCCGCGGGCACGGTGGTCCGGTGGCGGTACACCACCGACGCGCGGTACGTGGGCCGGGGCGTCTACGTCGGCGCGCAGAGGGCCGCCGCCGGGGAGACGCTGCTGTACGCCGACGCCCGCCCGGCCGACCTCGCCCGGGTCACCGCGGACGGGTGGTCGCGGGAGAGGGACTGAGCGGCGCGGCGGGGGCCGGGGCGGGCGCTGGCGGCGCGGCGGGGCCGACGGGCGGCGCGGCGGGCCGAGGGCGCGGGCAGCACGGGACGGCCGGCGTCCTCGCGGGCGGTGTCAGGCGACGCGCAGGAGCCGCTCCATGGCGTCCCGCTCCAGCCGGGAGAGGCCGCGGAGCAGCTCCGCCGCCTCCGTCAGGTGCTTCTCCTCGCCCGTCCGGCCGGCCAGGTCGATCAGTTCGGCCACCCGCGTCCACCGGGTGGCCGCCTCGGTGTACAGCCGGAGTCCTTCGCGCAGCGGGGCGCTGTCCAGCCGCTGGGCGCATTCGGCGAGGAAGTCGCGGTACAGGTTGCGGAAGAGCGCGCCGCCGGTGCCGCCCTTCTCCATCAGGAGGGCGGCCTGCGGCAGGTCCCGCGCGGGGTCGACGGCCCGGTCGAGCCAGGTGGGCGCCAGCCTGCCGGCCTTCTCGATGCCGCGGTGGCCGACGTTGGCGATGGGCGGGTGGAGGAACGCCTCGGCGCAGGCGGTGATCGCGGGCACGATCCTGCTCCACGGGGAGGGCGCGTCCGCGGGGACGTGGAGGGTGAAGGAGCGGTGACGTGCGGTCATCGGGCCGCGCTCCGCCCGGGCGGCGGCCAGGGAGTCCAGGCCGGTGGAGACCGCGCCGCCCTGCTGGTCGGTGTCCACCAGGAGGGCGCGGTCGTCGTCGTAGCCGTACAGGGCGACGACGTGTCCGCCGAAGTGCACCTTCGACGTGAAGTGCTCGAGGTGGAAGCTGTCCAGCTGGAGCCCGACCGGGTGCCCCGCGTCGACGGCGGTCACCACGTTCCTCCACGCCGTGCGCGGGGACGTCGTCTCCTGGACCCGTAGGTCCAGGCCGAGGTTGGCGGCGAGGTTCCGGGTCAGCTCGAACGGCTTGACCCTGCCTCCCAAAAACGGGAAGTCCATGCGCTTGCTGTCCCAGTAGACGAACGACAGCCCGGAGGCCAGCCCGAAGAGCATGGGCTCCGACAGGTCGAGCTTCTGATGCCGCAGCAGGACCCCCAGGGTCGACGTCTCGCAGTGCCGCGTGCCGCGGGGTTCGATGTCTTCGACGATTCTCACCCGGCCATGGTGCCGCGGAGCCGAACGGTTCGCCGGGCCCTCCGTCGCACGAGCCCCTCCCGGCGTGACGCGGACCGCCGCCTCATGACATGGACCGTCGCCCCGTTGACGCGTGGGCCGTCGGCGCGCCGACGGGGCCGACGGGCCGACCGCGGGGCACGATCGGGCTCGTGGGCCGCCGCCGCGGACGGGTGCGGGGCCCGGAGCCGAGTGACCGAGGAGGACGAATGACCACCGACACCGTCGGACGGTTCCTGCACGCCCTGAGCCCCGAGCACCGCGCGGACGTCGAGCGGCGTCCCCGCGAGGAGCAGGAGCGCCTCGCCGACGCCTGGGAGTCCGAACTCGCCGACGACCGCGACCTCGACACGCTGAGCGAGCTCTCCGTCCCCGCCGCGGAGAGCGAGGCGGCGGCGCGGGTGATGCGGAAGCAGGGCTGAGACCGGGCGGCGGTTCCCCCGGCGGCGTCCCGCCGGTGCCCATCCCCCTGCCGGCCCACGCGGGCGTGGGTTGCTTCTCGCGGAGGCGGACACCAAGCTGGCTCGCACATCCAGGAGAGGACCGCCGATGACCGAGCCCGCGCCCCCGTTCCGCCGTTACGTCGCCCTGGGGGACAGCCAGACCGAGGGCATGGGCGACGGTGACGACGCCTCGGGGCTGCGCGGTTTCGCCGACCGGCTGGCGGAGCGGCTCGCCGAGGGCGTGCCCGGCTTCGCCTACGCCAACCTGGCGATACGCGGACGTGTGGCCGGGCAGGTGCGCGAGGAGCAGCTGGCGCCGGCGCTGGCCCTGCGCCCCGACCTGGCCACCGTGGTCGCCGGGGTCAACGACCTGCTGCGGCCGCGGTTCGACGCCGACGAGGTGGGCGGGCACCTGGAGGCGATGTTCGCGGCGCTGACCGCGGCCGGGGCGCGGGTCGCCACAGTCACGTTCCCCGACCCGGCCGGGATGACGCCGCTGGGGCGGGTGCTCACCCCGCGGGCCCTGGCGCTCAACGACCGCATCCGTGAGGCGGCCCGGCGGCACGGGGTCGCGCTGGTGGACGTGGCCGGGCACGCGGTGATCACCGACCGCCGACTGTGGAGCCCCGACCGGCTGCACGCGAGTCCGCTCGGCCACGACCGGATCGCCGCCGCGCTGGCCCACGCGCTGGAGCTGCAGGGCAGCGACGACGGCTGGACGCGCCCGCTTCCGCCGGAGGCCACGCCGCCGCCCGTCGGTCCGCACGCCTTCGCCACCGAGCTGCGGTGGCTCGGCTCCTTCCTGGGCCCTTGGCTGGTCCGGCGGCTGAGGGGCAGGTCCTCCGGGGAGGGCCGCACCGCCAAACGTCCACATCTCCTGCCGCTGCGGGCCACGGCCGAACTGGAATGATGGCGCCATGTCAGTCATTCACCGAACGACGATGGCTCCCACGAAGGTGGAGCTGCTGACCGCGTGGCTGCCCGGCCGCCCCTGGTACCGGGGTGCGGGGACGCCGCGGCTGGAGCGGGCCGGCGGCTTCCGGCTCGACGATCCCGCCGGGGAGGTGGGCATCGAGTTCGCGGTCCTCGAGGACGCCGACGGCACCGTCTACCACCAGCCGATGACCTACCGCGGCGCGCCGCTGGAGCGAGCCGAGGAGGCGCTGATCGGCACCAGCGAGCACGGGGTGCTGGGCACCCGCTGGGTCTACGACGCGACCCGGGACCCGGTGGCGGTCGGGCAGGTCGTGGCGTTGCTGCGGGGGCGGGCGGTACCGCAGGCGCAGAGCGTGAGCGACACCCCGGACACCTCGGTGGTGGCCTCCTACGGCGGACCGCTGCCGGACGGGGTGAGCGGGCGGCCGGCCGTGGTGGACGGCGAGCGATGGACCGACGTGCTGCTGGACGGAGTCACTCTGCGGGTGCTGCGGGTGCTCGAGGAGACGCCGGAGGGCCCGACGGCCGGTGTGCCGGCCTCGGGCGTCACCGCGGGCTGGACCGCCGGGGGCGAGCCGCGGCGCGGGGCCTTCGTCCGGGTCCTCCCCGCCTGACCTCGCTCCCGCCACCGGCCGGGCCACCCACCCGCCGCCGCCCCGGCCGGTGGCGGGTGGCCCCGCCGGCACCCGGCCGCCGCTTCACCCGGCGGTGCGTCACCCCGGGGCGCGGTAGCCCGGATGTCGTGGCGGTCCGCGTCCTCCGCGGGCCGCCCATCCGGCGGCGGGCGGCCCGGCCGACGACGGGACCCGGCCGCCGTCTCACCCGCTGGCGCGTCACCCCGCGGCGATGAACCGGATGTCGTGGCGGTCCGCGTCCTCCGCCGCGAAGCGCAGCAGGGCGGCGCCCTCGCCGGCGGCCTGCTCCCGCTGCCGCCGGGTCAGGGGGGCGGACAGCCGCACGGTGAGGACCGCCCGTCCACCCGGCTCCCTGGCGAGCGACCACCCGCCGCGGACGAAGCCGTCGACCAGGAACGCCGGTTCCCCCGGTGGGTGACGGGGCCGCTCCG
Organism: Streptomyces fragilis; assembly: GCF_003112515.1. Classification (GTDB taxonomy): domain Bacteria; phylum Actinomycetota; class Actinomycetes; order Streptomycetales; family Streptomycetaceae; genus Streptomyces; species Streptomyces fragilis. The sequence goes on from NZ_BEVZ01000006.1 coordinate 202,355, forward strand.
CCCCCGTCAGCCGGGTGCCGCCGGCGTGGGCGAGGACGGCGTCGTCCCGCGCGGCCAGGAAGCGCGCCGGGACGGGCAGGTCCTCGGGGGGCAGCGGCGCGTCGGGCACGTCGAGCAACTCCTCGCCGTCCTCGCCGCGGAACTCCCGTAGACGCGGCCTGAGTTCCTCGACCACTTCGCGCAGTCCGCTCGTTCCGCTCCACGCCTGGACGTCCTCCACGGTGGCCGGTCCGAACGCGGCCAGGTGGCGCGTCACCAGCCGGGCGGGGTCGGGCCGCCGGGCGAGGGACCGGCCCAGCCACTCCTCCGCGAGGACGAAGGCGGCGGGGCCGCGCCTCCCCCACAGCCCGGACGGCGGTGGGTGGAGCACCGGCAGCAGCAACCGCGCCGAGCGCGCCAGGGCGAGCGGATCCCGTCCCGGCCAGCGGTCGGCGAGCGCCCGGCCCAGCTCGGGGCGCGGCGTCACCCGTCCGGCCAGCAGGCCCCGTGCGGCGGCGGCGAGTTGCCCGCAGTCGACGCCGGCCGTGCGCCGCCCCAGGAGGCGCTCGCGCCTGCCCCGCAGCATCGGCTCCAGGGTGGGGCGCAGCCAGAGGTAGTCCTCGGCGGTGACCAGGTACCGCGCCCCGCGGTGCAGCGAGGCCCGTACGACAGCCCGCAGGTCCAGCAGCGTGGTGAGGTCCTCCTTGCGGAAGCCGTCGACCCGGTTCCACAGGCCGATGTACGGGGGGTCGGAAGTCCGGGCGTGGAGGCCGGCCAGCCGTTCGACCATCGTCTCGACGGACAGCTCGGCCCGCTCGTCGAGCGACTGGCGCAGGAGGGTGGCCCGGTTGAGCCGTCGGCGGGTCAGGCGTTCCTTCATGCCGCCAGCCTGCCGCCTGCCGGGGCGCCGTCCCGTCCTGCCGGCCGGTGTGACAAATGACGTCGTGGGGCTCAGGACGCTGTACGGCCGCACATTGACCCCTGGTCAGGGCCCGGAGAGCATGGCGGGGCCGGTCGATGATGTTCGTCGCGCGGGGTCGGCCGCGCGGTCCGTGAGGAGCGTTGATGGGGTCTGCCGCCGTTCTGGTCGCCAACCGCGGGGAGATCGCCGTACGGGTGCTGCGCGGGGCCTCGGAGCTGGGGTGGCGTGCCGTGGCCGCGCACGCCGCGGGCGACGAGGCGCATCTGGCCGCCGCGGACGAGGCGGTGGCGGTCCCGGGCGGCTACCTGGACGCGGCGGGGCTGGTGGAGGCGGCGCTGCGCACCGGCTGCGGCTTCGTCCACCCGGGGTACGGGTTCCTCAGCGAGGACGCCGGGTTCGCACGCCGGTGCGCCGAGGCGGGCCTGGTGTTCGTGGGTCCGGCGCCCGAGGTGCTGGAGGTGTTCGGCGACAAGGCGCGGGCGCGGCGGCTGGCCGCGGAGGCCGGGGTGCCGGTGCTCGAGGGCACCGACGGCGGGGCGGGCGTCGAGGAGGCGCGCGCCCTGCTGGCGGGCGGGCCGGTGATGGTCAAGGCGGTGGCCGGCGGCGGCGGGCGCGGCATGCGGGTGGTGCGGCGCGCCGAGGACCTGGACGAGGCCTGGCAGCGGTGCCGCTCGGAGGCCCGGCAGGGCTTCGGACGCGACGAGTTGTACGCGGAGCGGCTCCTGGAGGGGGCCCGGCACGTCGAGGTGCAGGTGGTGGGGGACGCCTCCGGTGCGGTGACGCACCTGTGGGACCGCGACTGCACGACCCAGCGCCGCCGTCAGAAGCTCGTCGAGATGGCGCCGGCGCCGGGTCTCGACGACTCCCTGCGCGCGTCGATGCGGGAGGCCGCGCTGGAACTGGCGCGCAGGGCCGGGTGCGCGGGACTCGCGACCGTCGAATTCCTGGTGCTGGACGGGGAGTTCCGCTTCATCGAGGTCAATCCCCGGCTCCAGGTGGAGCACACGGTCACCGAGGAGGTGACCGGTGTCGACCTGGTGGCCGTCCAGCTGCGCCTGGCGGCCGGGGCGACGCTGGCCCGGCTGGGGCTGTCGGAGCCGCCGGCGCCGCGCGGCCACGCGGTGCAGGCGCGGGTGACGGCGGAGGCGACGGGTCCGGACGGCGGGGGCCGGCCGTCGGCGGGCCGGCTCACCCGCTTCGACCTGCCGTCGGGGCCGGGCGTCCGGGTGGACACGGCGCTGCGGGCCGGCCTGGAGGTGGGGGTGAGCTACGACCCGCTGCTCGCCAAGGTGGTGGCGCACGTGCCCTCGGGTCCGGTGGAGGCCGCCTGCGCGCGGGTCCGGCGGGCGCTGGGCGAGTTCGGCGTGGAGGGCCTGTCCACCGGCATCCCCCTGCTGCGGGCCGTGCTGGCGGAGCCGGAGTTCTGGACCCGCCCGGACACGGTGGAACGCCGCGCGCGTGCCCTCGCCCCGGTGGAGCCGGTGAGGCCGGGCGGGGCCTCGGACGACGAGGGGGGCCTGGTGCGGGCCCCGATGACCGGCACGGTGGTGCAGGTGGACGTCCGGCCCGGCGAGGAGGTGGGCGCGGGGCGGCAGTTGCTGGTGCTGGAGGCGATGAAGATGGAGCACGTGGTCACCGCGCCCTGGGCCGGCCGGGTGCGCGGTGTGCGGGTGCGGCCGGGCGGGACGGTGGCCGAGGGGGCGGTGCTCGCCGAGCTGGAGCCGACGGGCGCGGCGTCCGAGGAGGCGCCCGCCGGGGCGGAGCCCACCGATCCGGACGAGGTGCGTCCCGACCTCGCCGAGGCACTCCGGCGGCACGCCTTCGGCCTGGACGAGAACCGTCCCGAAGCGGTCGCGAAACGGCACGCCCAGGGGCGCCGGACGGCCCGCGAGAACATCGCCGACCTGTGCGACGAGGGGACGTTCACCGAGTTCGGCGCCCTCGCCCTGGCCGCTCAGCGGCGGCGGCGCTCCCTGGACGACCTGATCCGTTCCACCCCGGCGGACGGCCTGGTCACCGGCACCGGGCGGATCGACGGCCGTCCGTGCGCGGTGATGTCCTACGACTACACGGTGCTGGCCGGCACGCAGGGCATGAACAACCACCGCAAGACCGACCGCCTGCTGGAGCTGGCGGACCGGCGGCGGCTGCCCGTCGTCCTGTTCGCCGAGGGCGGCGGCGGGCGGCCGGGCGACACCGACTCGACGGCGGTGGCGGGGCTGCACCTGGGCACGTTCCGCTCCATGGGTCGGCTGAGCGGCCGGGTGCCCCTGGTGGGCATCGCCTCGGGGCGCTGCTTCGCCGGCAACGCGGCGCTGCTGGGCTGCTGCGACGTGGTGATCGCGACGCCGGAGGCCACCATCGGGATGGGCGGCCCGGCGATGATCGAGGGCGGCGGGCTCGGGGTGTACCGGCCGGAGGAGGTCGGCCCGCTGTCGGTGCAGGTCCCCAACGGGGTGGTGGATGTCGCCGCCGCCGACGAGGCGGAGGCCGTGCGGGTGGCGCGGCGGTACCTGTCCTACTTCCAGGGGCCTGTCGACGACTGGGAGGCCCCGGACCGGCGGCGGCTGCGGCGGGTGGTCCCGGAGAACCGCCGTCGCGCCTACGACGTCCGCGCCGTGGTGCGCGGCCTCGCGGACATCGGCTCGGTGCTGGAACTGCGCCCGGAGTTCGGGGTGGGCATCCTGACCTGCCTGGTACGGGTGGAGGGGAGGCCGCTGGGGCTGCTGGCCAGCAATCCTGGGCATCTGAGCGGCGCGATCGACCGGGACGCGGCCGACAAGGCGGCTCGCTTCCTGCGGTTGTGCGACGCCTTCGGGCTGCCCGTCGTCACGCTCTGCGACACCCCGGGTTTCATGGTCGGTCCGGACGCCGAACGCACCGCGACGGTACGGCACTTCGCCCGGCTCTTCGTCGCGGGCGCCCAGCTGCGGGTGCCGATGGTCGGGCTGGTGCTGCGCAAGGCGTACGGCCTGGGAGCGATGGCCATGCTGGGCGGCTCCACGAGGGCCCCGGCGGCCACCGCGGCGTGGCCCAGCGGGGAGTTCGGCGGGATGGGCCTGGAGGGCGCGGTCCGGCTCGGCCACCGGCGGGAGCTGGAGGCGATCGAGGACCCCGCGGAACGGGCCCGGGTGTTCGAGGCGCGGGTGGCCGAACTCCACGAGCAGGGCAAGGCGGTGAACGCGGCGGCGGCGCTGGAGATCGACGCGGTGATCGACCCGGCCGACTCCCGGGCCTGGATCGCCGCAGCGCTGGACGGCTGGGAGGACGACCGGGGCGCGCCGGAGCAGCGGCGGTTCGTCGACACCTGGTGAGGGCCGCGGCCGGAGCCGCGCTCCGCCGGCATGCCGGTAGGCCGGTGGGCCGCCAGGCCGGTGCCGTCCGGATACGTCCGGATCAGGCCGTTACGCCCGGTCACCCTCGCTCGTTGCTCCTTGTGAGCACACATGCGTTCGATGCGAGAGGAGGCGCGATGCGGCGACCGGTGGAGGTTTGTCCGTGACGGTGACCCAGCCGACGGCCGGTGCGGCCGGTCTTTCCGAATACCTCGCGGTCCACCCGGCGCCGGTCATGGCGGCGGACGCGCTGATCCGTGACGGGTCCGGCCGGGTCCTGATCGTCGACCCCTCCTACAAGGAGGGCTGGGACCTGCCGGGCGGCATGGTCGACGACGAGGAGCCGGTGGCCGCGCTCGAGCGCGAGTTGCGCGAGGAGCTCGGCATCCGGGGCGCGCGCGTCGGGCGGCTGCTGGCGGTCGACAGCATGCCCAAGGAGGTCTACGGCCGCGCCCACGTCGCCTGCGTCTACGCCGTGCACCCCCGCCGCCCTCCGGCGCTGGAGGAACTGGTGCTGCAGCGCGAGGAGTTGCTCGCGGCGGAGTACGTCACCGAGCGGGAGGCGCTGCGCAGGCTGCCCGAGCCGCTGCGCCGCCGGGTCAGGGCCGCCCTGCGGGCGTCGCTGGGCTCGCACACCGCGCAGCTGCGCCAGGGCCGGCCCGTGCCGGTGGACCTCAAGGACCACTACGCGCTGCTCCCGTCCCCGATGATGGCGGCGGCCGCGCTGATCACCGACACGCGCGGCCGGGTGCTGGTGGCCGAGCACTCCTACGACCACGGCGGTGGCTCCCCCTTCGGCCTGCCGGGCGGCATGGTCCACGCGCAGGAGTCCCCGCGCCGGGGCGCGGCCCGGGAGCTGGCCGAGGAGCTCGGGCTGACCGGGGTGCCGGTGGGCCGGCTGGTCGCCGTGGACAGCACCCCGGCGCGTACCTACGGCCGGGCCCTGGACGTGCACGTGTTCACGGTGGGGCCGCTGACGGACGACCAGGTCGCGGCGATCGGCTTCCCGGACGGGGAGATCCTGGCGGTCCACTGGCTGGCCCCCGAGGAGGCCCTGGCCGTGCTTCCCGCCCAGATCGGCAACCGGCTCCGGTACGGGCTGCGGGCGCTGGCCGCGGGCACGGTCGCGCACCTGGAGGGCGGGCTGCCCCAGCCCGGGTCCGCGGTGGGCCTCCCCCCGGCCCGGCGGGCGCCGCTCGAGGAAGGGGGCGCCGGTCCCGCGGCGGCCGCCGACCGGCTGGCCACCCGTGCCAAGGCGCTCACGACCGTCGCCGTGCTGCTCACCGACCCGGCCGGCCGGGTGGTGCTGGCGCGCGAGGGGGAGTCGGGCTGGTCGCTGCCCTCGGCCCCGGTGGCCGGCGACACCGGCGAGACACCCCGCCCGGCCGCCCGCCGCGTGCTGCGTGAGCGGCTGGGGCGGGACGTGCCGCCGGGCGCGCTGCTCGCCGTGGACTGGGTCCCCGGCGCCGCCTCCGGCTGCGAGGGCGCGCGTGTCCTCCCGGAGACGCTCCACGTCTACGACGGCGGGGTCCTCCTCGAGGCGGAGGCCGCGGCCGACGGGGCCTGGGCGGGCGCTGCGGTCGGCCGGGAATGGGCGGATGCTGCGGCCGGCACGGGCGGCGCGGCCGGCACGGCCGGCACGGCCAGCGCGATCGGCGCGATCGGCACGGCGGAGACCGAGGGGACGACCGAATCCTGCGCGCCGGGGGCGACCCGAGCGGCCGAGGCGGACAGGGTGAGGGGTGCGTGCGATGTGGCCGGAACGACCGACGCGGGCGCGCCGGGGGCGACCCGGACGGCTGACACGGCCAGGGTGACCAGCGCGGGCGACGCAGCCGGCACAGCCGACGCCGAGGGGACGACCGACAGCTGCGCGCCGGAGGCGACCCGGACGGCCGACACTGCCAGGGTGACCGGCGCGGTCGACACGAGCGGGGTCGACGGGGCGGTCGGCACGGAGGCGGCGCCCCACGCGGGGGCGGCCGCGGAGGCGACCGGCGCGGGCGGGCCCCGTGGAGGAAGCGGTGCCGTCGGGCTGCTGGCCGTGCCGCTGGAGCGGCTCGAGACGGTGCTGCCCGCCGCGGACGCGGCCCGGGTGCGGGAGTGCCTGGTGGTCCGTGAGTGCGGCACCGGGGCGGTCGAGCTGGTCGCCGGGCGCCCGGCGCGGGGCTGATCCGTGTTCGTGCCCCGAGGCGGCTGGTCAAGGACGGTCCTCACCTGCCAGAGTTGGCGGATGCTTCTGGATCCGGAGAAAGCGATGTTCGTGCCCGGCGCAACGCCGCTGCTGCTGCTCAGCGGCGCGCCGTTCCACGAGGCCCTGCCGCCGCTCGCGACCGAGGACCGGTCGCTGCCCACCTGCGAGGGGTGGAGCATCGTCCCCAAGCACACCCTGTGCGTGGTGGACGGCCCCGGGGAGCACGGTGCCGTCATCCCCTCGCTGGCCGCCCTGGTGCTGGGCGAGGCCGACATGAGCGCCTGGTGCGGCGACGCCGCGCGGGCGGGCGGCGCGGTGGTCCTCTCGGTGGAGCGGCTGCCGGAGGTCGTCGACGTTCCGGCGCTCATGAACGGCGCCCCCACGCGGGGCGGCTTCATGGCGCTCATCGCCTGACGCCGCCGTCCCGCCCGCCCGCGCCCGCTCGGCGCCGCCGGTGCAGTGACCGCGCCGTGCGCACCGCGCGCTCGCGGACGGCGGCCGGCACCTCGAAGGAGGTCAGGGCGATCGGCGGGCTGAAGCGCTGCACCGTCATGGACTGGACCGAGGTGAAGGCGCGCAGCCCTTCCTCGCCGTGGATGCGCCCGAACCCGGACTCCTGGGTACCGCCGAACGGCAGGGCCGGCACGGCGACGAAGCCGAGACCGGAGTTCACCGACACCGCTCCGGCCCGCAGCCGGGAGACGACGGCCGCGCCGCTGCGCGCGCTCCCGCTGAACACCGCCGCGCCCAGGGCATAGCGGGAGGCGTTCCCCCGCTCCACCGCCTCGTCGGCGTCGGCGACGGGGTTGACGACGACGACCGGGCCGAAGGTCTCCTCCGTCATCGCCGTCGCGCGCTCGACCACCCGCCGGCACAGCTCTCCGTGGATCTCCCGCACCGCGTAGACGCGTTCGACGCCCGCGCAGGTCCGGCCGGCGTTGCTCAGCGCGCACCAGATCCAACTGCCGGGTGCGCCGAAGCCGGCGGTACCCCATGCGCCGTCCCTCCCGGCCACCGCGTACGCACACCCTGGCGAGTCACGGCGCGTCAAGACTCCGGCGGCGGGTCGGCGGGAGGTCCGGGCCGTCCGGAGCGCGGGTGATCAAGCGCACATCCGGGCCGCCCCGACAACGCCCGGAAGCGGACGGACCTGCACGAATCGCGGCGGCCCGGGACCACGCGCATCCACCTGCCCACCCGGCGCCGGACCCGGTTTCGATGACCGTACGTCGAGATGGTTAACATGTGAGCGCCGCCTAGCTCGAAAGATGGACCAGTGACTGTCAACGACGACTCGTTCACCAACTGGAAGAACCGCGAGGAGATCGCGGAGTCGATGATCCCGATCATCGGGAAGCTGCACCGGGAGCGGGACGTCACGGTCCTGGTCCACAGCCGCTCCCTGGTGAACAAGTCGGTCATCAGCATCCTCAAGACCCACCGCTTCGCCCGGCAGATCGTCGGCGGGGAGCTGTCGGTCGTCGAGACGATGCCCTTCCTGCAGGCCCTCACCACGCTGGACCTCGGCCCCTCTCAGATCGACATCGGCATGCTGGCCGTGGCCCACAAGGCCGACGACCGCGGGCTGTCGGTCGAGGAGTTCACCGCCGAGGCGGTCGCCGGCGCCACCGGCGCCAACAAGATCGAGCGCCGCGAGGGCCGCGACGTGGTCCTCTACGGCTTCGGCCGGATCGGCCGCCTGCTGGCGCGCCTGCTCATCGAGAAGGCCGGCTCGGGCAACGGCCTGCGCCTGAAGGCGATCGTGGTCCGCGACGGCGGTGGCGGTGACCTGGTCAAGCGCGCCTCGCTGCTGCGCCGCGACTCCATCCACGGCCAGTTCCAGGGCACCATCACGGTGGACGAGGAGAACAACCGGATCGTGGCCAACGGCCACACGATCCAGGTCATCTACTCCGACTCCCCCGAGTCGGTGGACTACACCGAGTACGGCATCAAGAACGCCATCCTGATCGACAACACCGGCAAGTGGCGCGACCGCGAGGGCCTGTCCAAGCACCTGCGCCCCGGCATCGACAAGGTCGTGCTGACCGCTCCGGGCAAGGGCGACGTCCCGAACATCGTCCACGGCGTCAACCACGACATGATCAAGCCGGACGAGAACGTCATCTCCTGCGCCTCCTGCACGACCAACGCGATCGTGCCGCCGCTGAAGGCGATGGAGGACGAGTACGGCGTCCTGCGCGGTCACGTGGAGACCATCCACTCGTTCACCAACGACCAGAACCTGCTGGACAACTACCACAAGGGCGACCGCCGCGGCCGCTCCGCGCCGCTGAACATGGTCATCACCGAGACCGGCGCCGCCTCCGCCGTGGCGAAGGCGCTGCCCGACCTCCGGGCGACCATCACCGGCAGCTCGATCCGCGTCCCCACCCCGGACGTGTCGATCGCCATCCTCAACCTGCAGCTGAAGCGCGAGACCACCCGCGCCGAGGTCCTCGAGTACCTGCGCGAGGTGTCGCTGACCTCGCCGCTGAAGCGCCAGATCGACTTCATCAGCGCCCCCGACGCGGTCTCCAGCGACTTCATCGGCTCGCGTCACGCCTCGATCGTCGACGCCGGCGCCACCAAGGTCGAGGGCGACAACGCCATCCTCTACCTGTGGTACGACAACGAGTTCGGCTACTCGTGCCAGGTGGTCCGTGTGGTGCAGCACGTCTCCGGCGTGGAGTACCCGACCTACCCGGCCCCGGCGGCCTGACCGGCCCGCCACCGGCCGCGGACGGGTGTGCCCCGGCGACATCGCGTCGCCGGGGCACACCCGTCTCCCGTGACGGCGGCACGGCACCGACGGGCCGGTCGAGGACCGGGGTCCGGTCTCGCGATGCGGGGCGGGCCGCGGTGGAACATCCTGGAAGCGGCCGGGCGCCCAGCCGGGCGTCGTCGAGGGACGGGACGGGAGCGAGGCCGATGAGCGAGGGCGCCCGCGGCGACGCCGCGCCACTGCGCTGTCTGGTGACGGGTGCGACGGGGTACATCGGCGGCCGCCTGGTCCCCGAGCTGCTGGCCGCCGGGCACCGGGTGCGCTGTCTGGCCCGCTCCCCCGGCAAGCTCCGCGACCATCCCTGGGCGGGTGAGGCCGAGGTGGTCCGGGGCGACGTCACCGATCCGCAGTCCACGGCGGAGGCCATGCGGGACGTCGACGTGGCGTACTACCTGGTCCACGCGCTGGGGACCGGTTCCGGCTTCGAGGAGACCGACCGGCGGGCCGCGCGGATCTTCGGCGAGCGGGCGCGTGCCGCGGGGGTCCGCCGGATCGTCTACCTCGGCGGCCTCACTCCCGCCGGGGTGCCCGTGGAGGAGCTGTCGCCGCACCTGCGCTCGCGTACCGAGGTGGGCCGCGTCCTGCTGGAGTCGGGCGTGCCGACGGCCGTGCTGCGCGCCGCCGTCATCATCGGCTCCGGCTCGGCCTCCTTCGAGATGCTGCGCTACCTCACCGAGCGGCTGCCGGTGATGGTCACCCCGAGCTGGGTGCGGACCCGCATCCAGCCGGTCGCCGTCCGCGACGTGCTGCGGTGGCTGGTGGGCTGCGCGCGGCTCCCCGCGGACGTCAACCGCGCCTTCGACATCGGCGGGCCCGACATCCTGACCTACCGGGACATGATGCGCGGCTACGCGGAGGTGGCGGGCCTGCCGCACCGGGTGATCGTCCCGGTGCCGGTGCTCACGCCCCGTCTGTCCAGCCACTGGGTCGGCCTGGTCACGCCGGTGCCCGCCTCGATCGCCAAGCCGCTAACCGAGTCGCTGCGGCACGAGGTGGTGTGCCGCGAGCGCGACATCACCCGGTACCTGCCGGACCCCCCGGGCGGTCCGCTGAGCTTCGAGCAGGCCGTGCGGCTCGCGCTGCGCAACGTCCGCGAGGCGCGGGTGGACACCCGCTGGTCGAACGCCGCGGTGCCGGGCGCCCCGAGCGACCCGCTGCCGACCGACCCGGACTGGGCCGGCGGCAGCCTGTACACGGACCGGCGGGAGCGGGCCGTGGACGCTTCCCCCGAGGCGCTGTGGCGGGTGATCGAGGGCATCGGCGGCGAGAACGGCTGGTACTCCTTCCCGCTCGCCTGGTCCGTGCGCGGGCTGCTGGACCGGCTGGCGGGCGGCGTGGGTCTGCGCCGTGGCCGCCGCGACGCGACGCGGCTGCGGGCCGGCGACTCGCTCGACTTCTGGCGGGTGGAGGAGATCGACCGGGGCCGGCTGCTGCGGCTGCGCGCCGAGATGCGCCTGCCCGGGCTGGCCTGGCTGGAGCTGTACGCGGACGCCGGCCCGGACGGCCGGACCCGTTACCGGCAGCGGGCCCTCTTCCACCCGCACGGGCTGCTGGGCCACGCCTACTGGTGGGCGGTGTCGCCGTTCCACGCCGTGGTGTTCGGCGGCATGGCCCGCAACATCGCCCGGGCGGCCGAACGCGGCGGAACGGCCCCGCGAGCCGGCCTCGCACGACGCCCACGGCGCGGCCGCCCGGCCCGGCGAGCACGGCGGGACTGATCCTGGGGCCTCGCGCCGTTCCGCGAACCGGCACCTGCCGGCCCCGGACCCGCACCGGCCCCGCACCGGTGAGGCGGGCCGGGGGGTGCGGCCGGTCAGTCCGTGAGGTCGGAGGGGTCGGTGTTCGCGCCGCAGAGGACCACGCAGATCCGTTCGCCCGGCTCGGGGCGGTAGCCGTGGCCGGGGTCACGCTGCGGGAGGACCGCCGCCAGCGCGGCCGCCGCGGCGTGCTCCACGGCGAGCCGCCGCTCCTCCCAGAGCAGCCTGCGGGCCTCGACGATCGCCGTGTCCGGCACCAGCACCGACCGCACGGAGTCCTCCCGGGCCGCCGCCAGGGCGTCCGCGGAGACCCTGCGCGCGCCGAGCGAGTCCGCCGCCACGGACCGGACGGGCACGTCCACCGGGCGTCCGGCCGCCAGCGCGGCGTCGAGCGCCCGGCAGTCCTGCGGCTCCACCGCCACCGTCCGCACCCCGTGCGTCCGCGCGGCCGTGGCGACGCCGGCCAGGAGGCCTCCGCCGCCGACCGAGACGACCACCGTGTCCAGGCCGGGCACCCGTTCGCGGATCTCCTCCAGCAGCGTGCCCGCGCCGGCCGCGATCAGCGGATGGTCGTACGCGTGGGAGGCGAGCGCCCCGCTCTCCCGCGCGAACTCCTCGCAGGCGGCGGCCGCCTCGGCGTACTCGGAGCCCACCAGCCGCACCTCGGCGCCCAGTCCCCGCAGCCGGCGCACCTTGACCTCGGGCGCCGACCGGGGAAGGAAGACGGTGGCGCGGACACCCACCCGCCGGGCGGCCCACGCGCAGGCGACGCCCGCGTTGCCGCCGGAGGCGATGGTCACCCCGGCTTCGGGCAGCGAGCCCTGCTCACGGTGCGCCTCGACGAAGTTGAGCGCGCCGCGCGCCTTGAAGCTGCCGGTGAACTGCAGGAACTCCAGGGCGAGATGGACCTGGAACCCGTCGAACGCCCCCGCCTCGACCGGTGCCACCGTCACCGGCCGGACGCCCCCGGCGATCCGGTCGCGGGCGGACTTCACGTCGCTGTACGCGAGCGATGCGTGCTGCACCTTCGGCTCCTCCTTGCGGGCGGCAGGCTGTTCGCCCGAGCATCTCAGAGCCGGTAGAGCCGACCGATCACCTCCGGCAGCAGCCGTTCCGCGAGAGCCGGGGGCATCGCCTGGAGGACCGCCAGCACGGGGGCCGTCCGCTCGGGGAGGGCTCCGTCCTCACCGACCCCCGCCACCGCGAGCGCGAGGGCGACTTCCTCCTCCCCGAGCGCCTCGGGGTCCAGCGCGGCCGCGACGGCGGCGACCTCGCGGTCCACGACGGCCGGGCCCGCCGCCCGTGCCCGGGCGGCCGCCTTCTCCAGCTCGGCGAGCAGTTCCCGCAGGCGGTCCTCGCCGGCGGCGGCCGCCGTGACCGTCAGGTGCAGGTTGGCCGGTGAGGAGCCGCGGGCGGGCTGGGGCTGGAGGTACCAGCCGGCCGTCCTCATCTCGTCGGCCAGGACGAACACGTCCAGCGCCGGGTCCGCGGAGGCGACGGCGAGCAGGGAGGCGCGGGGCCGCCCCAGCACGCGCAGTCCGTCGACCGCCGTGATCCCCTCCGCGAGGCGGACCGTCGCCGCGTGGACGCGGCGGGCCAGCTCGACGTACCCGTCGGTCCCGATGTGCTCGAGCACCGCCCAGGCGCCGGCCAGCGGCGCGGCCGATCGGGTGCCCTGCAATGTGGGGTTGACGACGGGGTAACCCGGCCATCCGGCTTGGGCGAACCAGCCGTGCCGCCTGAGGCCGGCGTCGCGGAAGAGGAGGACCGAGGCGCCCTTGGGCGTGTACCCGTACTTGTGCAGGTCCGCGGAGATCGAGGTGACGCCGGGGACGGACAGGTCGAAGGGCGGCAGGTCGGGGGCGTCCGGCGCGAGGCGCAGGTGGCCGAGGTACCAGCCGCCGATGCAGGCGTCGACGTGGCAGAGCACGCCGCGCGCGGCGGCCGCGGCCGCGACGTCGGCGACCGGGTCGATCACCCCGTGCGGGTAGGACGGCGCGGAGACGACCACCAGCGCGGTGCGGTCGGTGATCGCCGCGGCCATGTCCTCGGCCCGGACCTCGCAGGTCTGCGGGTCGACCGGCACCTCGACGACCGTGAGCCCGAAGAGGTGGGCCGCCTTGTGGAAGGCGGCGTGGGCGGTCGCGGGCAGCAGCAGTTCGGCGCCCTCCCGCAGGCCCCGTGTCCTGCGGGCGTGTTCCCGCGCCGTCAGCACGGCGAGCAGGCAGCTCTCGGTACCGCCGCTGGTGAACACGCCGGCGGTGCGGGCATCGCCGCCGAGCAGCCGGGCCGCGCGGCCGGTCACCTCGTTCTCCAGCGTGACGACGCTGGGGAACACCGTCATGTCCAGGCCGTTGACCCCCGCCACCCGGGTCTGGGCGGCGAGGGCCAGGTCCTCCGCCCCGTCCAGTCCGGAGTCGTAGACGTAGGCCATGGTCCGTCCGCCGCGGACCGGCAGGTCGGCGGCGCGCAGGGCGTCGAGGCGGGCGAGGATCTCGGCCGGGGTCCGGCCTGGAAGTTCTGGCATGCGCGCAACCTAGAACAGCCAGGTGACGCCGGACCAGACCCCCGACGGCCACCGCACCCCCGGACGTCCGCCGCACCCCCGGACGTCCGCCGCACCGCCGGACGTGCGGCGGTGCGGCGGTGCGGGGGTGCGGCGGGCGCCGCTCAGACCGGGTTGCCGGCCCGGACCGGGTCGTCGTCCTCCAGGAACCCTCCGGACTGGTGCTCCCACAGCTTGGCGTAGACCCCGTCCGCGGCGAGCAGTTCGTGGTGGGCTCCCTGCTCGATGATCCGCCCCCGGTCGAGGACCACCAGGCGGTCCATGCCGGCCACCGTGCTGAGCCGGTGCGCCACCACCAGTGCGGTGCGCCCCTCCATGAGCCGCCACAGCGCCTCCTGGATGAGGATCTCGCTCTCCGAGTCGAGGGCGCTGGTCGCCTCGTCCAGCAGCAGGACCGGCGCGTCGCGCAGGATGGCCCGGGCGAGCGCGACCCGCTGCCGCTGTCCGCCGGAGAGTTTGACGCCCCGTTCCCCGACCATCGTCTCGAAGCCCTCCGGCAGCGCGTCGGCGAACTCGGTGACGTGCGCCGCCTCCGCGGCGCGGCGGATCTCCGCGTCGCTGGCCCCCGGCCGGGCGAAGGCGATGTTCTCCTTGAGGGTGCGGTGGAACATCGCCGGCTCCTGCGGCACGTAGGCGATCATGCTGCGGAGGTCGGCCTGGCGGAGCCTGCTGATGTCCTGACCGCCGATCAGGATGCGTCCGCCGTCGATGTCGGTCATCCGCAGCAGCAGCCGGGTGAGCGTGGTCTTGCCGCCGCCGGAGCGGCCGACCAGGCCGATCTTCGCCCCGCTGGGCACCGTGAGGTCGAGACCGTCGAAGAGCGGACTGCCGCCCCCGTGGGCGAAGGTCACCCGCTCGAAGCGGATGTCGGCGCCGTCCGGGCGCAGCGGCTCGGGCTCCGGCGGATCGAGCACGGTGGGGGGCTCCAGCAGCAGTTCGGTGAACTGGGCGGCCTCCGTCATCGAGCTCTCCAGACGGCGGTAGATCTGGTTGAACTCGAACATGATCCGGGTCGCGTTGGTGTAGTAGGTGAAGGCGACGACGACCGCCTCCACACTGTGCGTCCCGCCGCCGAGCGAGACCGCGAGCAGCAGCCCCAGCAGGTTGGTCAGCACGGACATGGGGGCGATCAGCGTGTCGATGCGCAGGTTGCCGTAGTCCCAGGACCGCAGGGTGAGCCGGCGTGACTCGACGACCCGGGAACGGTGCTCGGCGGCCTCCCGCCGCTCGGCGGCGAAGGCGCGGACGGTCTCCATGTTCATCAGGCTGTCGGCCACGTGACCGGAGACCCGGGCGATGGCCTCCTCCCGCCGGGCGACGAGCCTCTGCCGTCGCCTGATGAGCGGGACCACGCAGAACGCGGTGACCGTGATCATCGTCAGCAGGCCGACGACGAGCAGCGGGTCGTAGTTCCACAGGATGACGGAGCCGAAGGCGAGCGGCACGAAGCTGCCCATGATGTTGAAGGTCAGGGTGTCGGCGAACTCCTCGAAGCGGGTGGCGAAGCTGAGGACCCGTTTGGTGAGCGAGCCGGCGAAGTTGTCGTGGAAGAAGGCCGAGTCCTTGGCGTAGAGCTCGTCCATCCCGACGACGTAGAGGTGCTCGATGCCGTAGGCGTCGAGGCGGTTCAGGCAGTGCAGGCCCAGGCGCCACAGCGCCTCGGCGAACAGCAGCACGCCGGCGAACCCGAGGACGTAGGGGAGCGCCGCGCCGAAGGTCCCCGGGCCGCCCGGGTCCTTCTCGCCGGCGACGTGGCCGATCAGCTTGGCGACGATCAGCGGCGCGACGTAGTAGAGGCCGATGTTGCCCAGCGCGGGGAGCAGCAGGGCGGGGACGGTGAAGCGGCGGAGCCGGGCGAGTTCCCGGCCGTAGTGTCGGAGGGCGAGGAGTACGGGGCCCTTGCGCGGGCCCTCGCGTTTCTCGGGTTGGTCAGGTTTCTCAGGCGAGTCCATGTGTGTGCGCCTAGTGTCGTGGTGCGCCGGGCCGGACATTTGGGGAGAACCCGGGAGGGGAAGTCTTCCGTGCCCCGCTCCGGCCCGTCCAAGAGTTTTTTTCGGCCGCGCAAGGCGTCCGGGGCCGGGCGCGCGCACGGCGCCGGACGCGCCGTCGTGGGCCACCGCGGCGGTCCGGGCGGGCATCCTCAGACGCCGCCGAAGCGAACCGCGTCCCCTACACGGAGGTATGGGCACAACCCTGTGCGTATCCGCGAGCGCGCAGGATACCCGGCGTGCATGGCGAAAATGCATCTTCCAGGAAGCGGCGACCACGGCGACGGCGACGACGACCGCGGTGGGCGTCCGGTCGGGCCGGACGGGACGGACGGGGCGGACCGTTCCCGTCACGGCGGGGACGCCGGGGCGGAGTCCTACGGCCCCTCCCCCGCGGTGGAGCGCAACGCCCCCGACAGCCCGACCCAGCTGCCGAAGCCCCGCTGGGGCAAGATCTTCAAGGGCGCACTCAAGGAGTTCAAGGACGACGAACTCACCGACCGCGCGGCGGCACTGACGTACTACGCGGTCCTCTCACTCTTCCCCGCGCTGCTGGTCCTGGTCTCCCTGCTGGGGATCATGGGCAGGAGCGCGACCGACAGGGTGATGGACAACATCACCAAGCTGGCCCCCGGCCCGGCCCGGGACGTCCTCACCAAGGCCGTGGAACAGCTCCAGGACAACGCCGGGGTCGGCTCCCTCATGGCGATCGTGGGTCTGGTCCTGGCGGTCTGGTCGGCCTCCGGCTATGTCGCGGGCTTCATCCGCGCCTCCAACGCCGTCTACGACATCCCCGAGGGCCGGCCGGTGTGGAAGGTCCTGCCGGTCCGGGTCGCCATCACCCTGGTGCTCATGGTGATGACGGCGGCGAGCGCCGTCATCGTGGTCTTCACCGGCGGTCTGGCGCGGCAGGTGGGCACGACGATCGGCATCGGCGACACCGCCCTGACGGTGTGGTCGTTCGCCAAGTGGCCGGTCCTGGTGGTCCTGGTGACCCTGATGATCGCGCTCCTCTACTGGGCGGCGCCGAACGCCAAGGTGAAGGGGTTCCGCTGGATCACCCCGGGCAGCTTCCTCGCGCTGTTCCTGTGGATCCTCGCCTCCGTCGGGTTCGCCTTCTACGTCGCGAACTTCGCCTCGTACAACAAGACCTACGGGACCATGGCCGGTGTCGTGGTCTTCCTGATCTGGCTGTGGATCACCAACCTGGCGATCCTGCTGGGCCTGGAGTTCGACGCGGAGACGGTCCGCCAGCGGGCGATCGCGGGCGGCCACCCGCCCACCGAGGAGCCGTACACCCAGCCCCGCGACACCACGGCGTGGGACGAGGACGACCGGCGGCGCATGGAGGAGGAGTGACCCGGCGTGCGCGCCGGGCACCGTCGGTGACGGTCACGGCCGAAGTCCGGAAGTCCGGTTTGTTCTGTTCGCTCCGGAAACCCGAGGAGGCGGAACCGCACACACCCTTCGAGGAGGAGTGACGACCATGACGACGGCCAAGGACATCATGCACCCCGGCGCCCGGTGGATCCCGGCGGGCGAGACGCTGGACCGGGCGGCCCAGCTGATGCGGGAACTCGACGTGGGCGCCCTGCCGGTGGCCGGCGACGACGACCGGATGCGGGGCATCATCACCGACCGTGACATCGTGGTGAAGTGCGTGGCCGCGGGCAAGGACCCGTCGAAGGTCACCTGCTCCGACCTCACCGAGGGCACGCCGCGGTGGGTGGACGCCTCCGCCGACGTCGACGAGGTGCTCCAGGAGATGCGGGAGCACCGGATCAAGCGGCTGCCGGTGATCGAGAACAAGCGCCTGATCGGCATGATCAGCGAGTCGGACCTGGCGCACCACCTGACCGACGACAAGCTCGCCGACTTCGTGGAGAGCGTCTACTCCAGCGCCTGACGGCGCCGGTCCACGCGAAGGCCGCCCCCTCCCGCGCCGAGGGGGCGGCCTTCGCCGTCGTGCACGCCGGGCCGGGTGATCAGCCGAGGCCGAGCACCGCCATGGTCCGGTCGGCCATCCGGGACTCGCCCAGCGCGTTGGGGTGGACCGGTACGAGGCTGTTGCCGCCGAGGACCGGTTCGATCCACCGGGTCCCGGACGCCTTGCAGGCGTCGTGCCCCTCGGAGACCTGGGCGAAGTCGACGTAGACGGCGCCGGACTCGCGTGCGGCGCGGGCGATGGTGTCGTTGAGGTGGCCCTGCAGGTCGCGCAGGTAGGAGATGTCACCGCGGGCGATGGGCAGCTTGGCGAAGCAGGTGGGGTCGAACGTCGCCGGGGTGATCCAGGGGTAGCCCAGGACGGCGATCCGCGCGTTCGGCGCCTTGGCCTTGACGGCGGCCAGCGCCTCCTTCAGCGCCGGATAGGTGGTGCTGTCGATCGCGTCGGTGAATCTGCTGCCGTACAGCGTCCGGCAGGGGTCCCCGTAGCCGGCGGTGACCAGGCCGGCCGAGCCGCAGGCCAGCAGCGCCCCGATGAAGGTGTTGTTGTCGTTGCCGCCGATGGTGAAGGTGACCAGGTCCGTGTCGGCGGACAGGGCGTTCACCTGCGGGCCGACGGTCGGGTACTGGGACCCGGTGAAGTCCTTGGTCTGGGCCGCGCCGCAGGTGACGTCGGTGAGCCGGGCGCCGATGCGGCCGGCGATCACCTTGGGGTAGTTGGCCTTGGAGCGCAGACAGAGCGGGCTGCTGAGGTCCGTGGGCGAGACTCCGGATCCGGCGCTGTAGCTGTCGCCGAGTGCCACGTACGCGACCGGGTCGGCGGCCTGGGCGGGCTGGGCGCCGAGGCCGAGGGCGGCGACGGCGCTCGCCGCGAGGGCGGCGGCGAGGGTTCTGCGCAGGCGGCGGGCAGGGTGCGGCATCAGGTCCTCCTGGGGTACGGCGGGGCGGGGCACGGCGGGGGCCGTGCCCGGGGGGCGCGCGGGCGGCGGGGGCACGCGGACGGACCCCGGGGTCCGCAGGACGGACACACGGGGGTTACTCGCTCGTAATGTCGAGCCCATGACAGGGACTTGTCAACGATTCGGACGTGTCTCGTCGCGACAGAAAGTGTCCCGGGGCCGCCCGGACGCCTCGCGGAACAGCGGGCGGCCGTCCGGTGTTCAGGCGGGCGAAGGGAGGTCGACGTGGAGATGACCAGGTCGTACCACGACCACGGAACGCCGGCCGAGCGCTGGGACAGGGCGCAGAGGCACTTCGGGCGGAAGAACTACGCGGACGCGGCGCGGGTGCTCGCGTCGCTGGTGGAGGAGGTGCCGGAGCAGAGCGGCCCGCGGCTGCTGCTGGCGCGGGCCTACTACCACTCCGCGCAGCTGCGGCGGGCGGAGGCCGAGTGCCGCGTGCTGGTGGAGCGTCACCCGGTCGAGGGGTACGCCCGCCTGCTCCTGGGGCGCACGCTGGAGCGGCAGGGGCGCCACGAGGAGGCGCGTCCGCACCTGCGGCTGGCCGCCGCGATGGCGGGTGACTTCGAGGACGCGTGACACCCTTCCCCGGCCCGGCCGGACCGACGTCCGGTCCGGTGGTGGGCGCGCACCGGGTGCGTCGTACAGGTGAGCCGCGGAGGTGTCGCTCGGGCGACACCTCCGCGGCTCACGTGCGACGTGCACCCACCCGCCGCCCGTCGGGGCGGGCCGGGACCCGCGGCCGGCCGGGCGGCGTCAGCCCCGGTAGGTCTCCAGGAGGCGGAGCCAGACCTCGCTGATGGTCGGGTAGGCGGGGACGGCGTGCCAGAGGCGCGCGACGGGTACCTGGGCGACCACCGCGACGGTCGCCGAGTGCAGCAGCTCGCCGACCCCCGGCCCGACGAAGGTGACCCCGCGCAGGATTTCCCTGTCCAGGTCGACGACCATCCGGGCCCGCCCCCGGTAGCCGTCGGCGTAGAGCCCCGCGCCGGCCACGGTGGCGAGGTCCACGTCCACCGCCCGCACCCGGTGCCCGGCCCGCTCCGCCTCGGCGAGGGTGACGCCCACCGAGGCGACCTCGGGGTCGGTGAAGACCACCTGGGGCACGGCGCCGTCGTCGGCGGTGGCGGCCGTCGGCGGGGCCTCCCCCCTGGCCCGGGCGGCGATCGCGTCGCCCGCGACCCGCGCCTGGTACTTGCCCTGGTGGGTGAGGAGCGCCCGGTGGTTGACGTCCCCGGCCGCGTACAGCCAGTCGCTCCCGGTGACCCGCAGGGTGTTGTCCACCTCGAGCCACGAGCCGGGCTCCAGGCCCACCGTCTCCAGCCCGAGGTCGTCGGTGCGCGGCGCCCTGCCGGTGGCGAAGAGGATCTCGTCGGCCTCCACCCGGTCGCCCGCGTCCGTGACGGCGACCACCGTGCCGTTCTCCCTGCTCACGCCGGTGACCGAAACACCCGTGCGCACCTCGGCCCCCGCCTCGCGCAGCGCCTGGGAGACCAGTTCCCCGGCGAACGGCTCCATGCGCTCCAGCAGGCCGCTCCCGCGCACCAGCACGGTGACCGAGGAGCCGAGGTTCTGCCAGGCGGTGGCCATCTCGGCGGCGACCACTCCCCCGCCGACCACCACCAGCCGGCCGGGCGCCTCGCGGGCGGAGGTGGCCCCCCGGCTGGTCCAGGGGGCGACGGCACCGTCGCGCAGCCCGGGCAGGCCGGGCAGCGCGGCCCGGCTCCCGGTGCAGACGGCGACCGCGTGCCGGGCCGTGAGGGTCTCGGTCCGGCCCTCGGGTGTGGTGACGGTGACGGTGCGAGGTCCGGACAGGCGGCCGTGTCCGCGGTGCAGTGCGGCTCCGGCCCCTTCCAGCCACTCGACCTGCCCGTCGTCCTTCCAGTGGGCCGTCTGCTCGTCGCGGTGGGCGAATACCTCCGCCGCGTCGAGGGGCGCCCGGGCGGCGGCGCGCAGACCGGGCGTGCGACGGGCGTCCGCGTGCGCGATCACCGGCCGCAGCAGCGCCTTGCTGGGCATGCAGGCCCAGTACGAGCACTCCCCGCCCACCAGTTCGCTCTCCACCACGGCGGTGGACAGCCCGGCGGCCAGCGTGCGGTCGGCGACGTTCTCGCCGACGGGTCCCGCGCCGATGACGACGACGTCGTAGGCGAAGCTCTCGGTCTCGGTCATGCGGCTCAGTCTTCCGGGTGGTGTGCGGCCCGGCCACACGGGTAGGCGCGCCGGACCCGTCCGCTGGGCCGGACGGGTCTGCCGGGTCGCGGAGGCGGCGCGCGCACGGCCACATGGGGCGAACGGAATACGCCGTCCGGTCGCGCCGTTGTCGCCGGAGACCGGGCAGAAGTCAGCCGTACCGACGTCCAGGAGGAAGTCAGCTCATGAGCAGCACCGTGGAGCTCACCAAGGAGAACTTCGACCAGACGGTCACCGAGAACGAATTCGTTCTCATCGACTTCTGGGCCGACTGGTGCGGGCCGTGCAAGCAGTTCGCCCCGGTGTACGAGAAGGCCGCGCAGGACAACCCGGACCTGGTGTTCGCCAAGGTGGACACCGAGGCGCAGCCGGAGCTCGCCCAGGCGTTCGGCATCCAGTCGATCCCGACGCTGATGATCGTGCGGGACCAGGTGGCCGTCTTCGCGCAGCCCGGCGCCCTGCCGGCCCCGGTGCTGCAGGACCTGATCGGCCAGGCGCGCGGACTGGACATGGAGGAGGTCCGCCGCTCCGTCGCCGCGCAGCAGGCGCAGGCGGAGCAGGGCGGCGGGGCCCAGGGCGGCGCCGAGGCCAAGGGCGGCGAGCCGGCCTGACCGGCCGGAAGGATTCCCGCGGCATGACCGGCACGCTTCGCCGGGTACGCGAGCTGATGCGCTCCTGGCTGACCGGCCGGGGCGGCGACCCCGCCGCGCAGGCCGGTCAACAGCCCTTCTACGGTGGGGCGATGACCGTTCCCATCGACGAGGTCCCGGGCCGTTTCGGCCCGTCGGCGACCATCGAGGCAGATCCGCGCGCCGTCGGCCGGGTCCGCACCGAGTACTCCCCCGCCCACGACGGCGACCCCGATCCCGGCGAGATCGTCTGGACGTGGGTGCCCTACGAGGAGAACGACGGCCGGGGCAAGGACCGCCCGGTGCTGGTCGTCGCCCGCGAGGCGGGCGGGACGCTGCTCGCGGTGCAGCTGTCCAGCAAGGAGCACGACGGCGACCGCGACTGGGTGCCGATCGGCAGCGGCCCCTGGGACCGCTCCGGCCGCCCCTCGTGGGTGGCGGTGGACCGCGTCCTGCGCGTCCACGACGGCGGCATGCGCCGCGAGGCGTGCGCGCTGGACCGCATGCGGTTCAACCTGGTGGTCCACCGGCTGCGCGAGCGGTACGGCTGGCACTGACCGTACGGCCGGCGCTGTCTGTACGGCCGCTGACTGTACGGCCGCTGACTGTACGGCTGGCGCTGATTCCGCCCCACCCGTGCCGGCGCGCGGCTCGTCCCGCCGCCGACACGGGCGTTCAGGCCGCGCCGGCGGTCACGGCGAAGGCTGTCAGGGCCGCCAGGTCGTCGTCGCGCAGGCCGATGCGCGGGTTGACGTGGTGGAGCAGCGCGGGAGCGCGGTGGTGGGCGCCGACGTAGGCGTCGTCCGCCGCGCTCTGTTCGTCGTCCACCCAGGCGAAGGGGCGGCCGGCCGCGTACTCGACCAGCACCTCGGTCTTCCAGTGGACGCCGTCCGGGCGCTCCCGGAACAGGGCGTCACCGAAGTCGACGTACGGCAGCTCCGGGAGTCCGACCACGGGGGCGATCCACCGGTTGGCCTCCGCCATCCAGGTGGTGGCCCAGCACAGGTCGTAGTCCAGGGAGAGCAGTCGCGCTCCGTGCCCCGGATGGAGCCAGACCCGCAAGGGTCGCTGCCCGCCACCCCGCGGCACCCGGATCGTGGTGTAGCCCTCGGGCCGCTTCGAGGGCTTGGCGGCGTACGGGTTCAAGGGACCGTCGACGTCCAGGAACAGCAGGGGACGGTTCATGGCTTCCTTCCGGGGCGTGGCGACCGGTCGCACGCGATCGTCACCGATGTGCGTCACCGCGCCGTCATCCGGTGCCCGATGGGGCGCCGAGGCGGTGGCGGGAGTGACGGTCATGGTGGTGCCCACTGTCTCTTCGAGTGCTGCGAGGCTCACGCCTCTTGGTGCGGTGGGAAGGACGTCCGAAGCCTGCGGCACGTTGCCTCGCTCCGACCGGGCACCGCGGCGGCCTCGTGGCCGGGGAGGGCGCGCTGCGGCGCCGGCCCCGAGGACCTCGTCCGGTCGGCCACCGGGCGGCACCGGGCGGTCGCACCCGTTTCAGGCGGCCGTGGCGAGAGGCGCCGCGGTCCTCGCGCGACGGCGGCGGGTGACGCGGACGGAGACGAGGGCCGCGCAGGTCACCAGGAGCGGCCAGGCCAGGTGGAGGCCGCACAGCACGAGCAGGGCGGTGACCGCGGCCAGGGCCGCCCACGCCGACCGGCGGCCCCAACTCCCCTGCGGCAGCAGCCGGATCGCCGCGGCCACGCCGATCGCGTACACGACGGCGAAGGAGGCCGCGGAGAACATGACCGCCGGCTCCGCGCCCGTTCCGGACACCGCGACCGCCGCCAGGGTCAGCAGGGCGAGCGTGGCGACGAACAGCAGGCTGCGGCCCGGCGTCTCCCCCGCCGTGCTGCCCCGGGCGAACCACCGCGGCAGCGCGCCGTCCCGGCCCAGGGCGGCACCGAGCTTGGCGGCGCCGGCGAAGTAGGCGTTCATGGTGCCGAAGGTGAGCAGCAGCGCGGCCACCGCGGCGAGCGGACGCGCGCCCTCGCCCAGGCCGCGGGCCATCAGGTCGCCGAGCGGCGCCCCGGAGCTCCCGGCGGCGGGGCCGAGGACGGCGATGACGGCGAAGGCGGCCGCCAGGTACACCACGCCGACGATCACGACGGCGGCCCCCGTGGCGCGGGGCAGGTCGCGGTCGGGGCGCCGGAACTCGCCCGCGAGGTGGGCGACCGCCTCCCAGCCGGCGAAGCAGAACACCAGCAGGGCCGCCGCCGGGCCGACCGCGGACCAGCCGTGAGGGGCGAACGGACGCAGGTTGGCGGTGTCGGCGTGCGGGAGGGAGAAGAGCACGGCGGCCGTCAGCAGGGCGAGCAGGAGCACGAAGAGGACGACCTGCAGCCGTCCGGTGACCCGGAGTCCGGCGGCGTTGACCGCCGTCACGGTGCCCATCACGCCGGCCGCCGTGATGACGGTGGTGAGCGTCCCGCCGCCGAGGGCGTCGGAGACGTAGGAGCCGCCGAAGAGGGCTGCGGCCGTGGCGCCCGGCGGTATCGCGAGGTAGAAGCACCACCCGGCGACCGCGGCGCTGCGTTCGCCGAACGCGAGCCGGGCGTAGGTGGAGACGCCGCCCGCGTCGGCGTGGCGGGCCCCCAGCGCGGCGAAGGCGACGGCCAGCGGCACCGAGAGCACCACCAGCGCGAGCCAGGCCAGCAGCGACGCGGGGCCCGCGATGTCGGCGGCGAGGGCCGGGAGGGCGATGACGCCGGTGCCGAGCACGGCGCCCACGGACAGGGCGGTGCCCTGCGCCGTGGTGAGCCGTCCGGCCGGAAGGGACTGGGACGTGGACGTGTGCTGGGACATGGCACCAGCCTCCGGTGAGGCCCGCCGCGCGGACAGTGGCGGAAACGACGGTGTGCGCTACATTCCTGCCATGGACGACAACGGCACACCCGTCGGCGGCGCCCCCCTCGGCGACGCCTCCGGCCGCCCCCACGTGGTGGCCGTGGCGGTGACGGACGGCGCGACCAACTTCGAACTCGCGGTGCCCTGCGAGGTGTTCGGGATCGACCGCAGCGACGTCGTCGACCCCTGGTACGAGTTGCGGCTCTGCGCCGTGGAGCCGGGCCCGCTGCGCACCTCCGCCGGGCTGACGGTGAGCACCGAACACGGCCTCGAGGATCTGGCGGAGGCCGACACCGTGGTCGTCGCCGCCTGCCCGCGGCGTGTTCAGCTCGACCCGCCCCCGGGCCTGCTCGACGCGCTGCGGACGGCCCACGCGCGGGGGCGGCGGATCGTCTCGCTGTGCAGCGGCGCCTACGTGCTGGCCGCGGCGGGCCTCCTCGACGGACGCCGGGCGACCACGCACTGGATGAACACCGTGGACTTCGCGCACCGCTTCCCGCGGGTGACCTACGACCCCTCCGCGCTGTACGTCGAGGACGGCACCGTGTTCACCTCCGCCGGCACCGGCGCGGCGATCGACCTGTGCCTGCACCTGGTGCGCACCGACCACGGTTCCGCGGTCGCCAACGAGGTGGCCCGGCGGATGGTGGTGCCGCCGCACCGGGAGGGCGGGCAGACCCAGTACGCGAAGCCGCTTCCGGCGCGGGCCCGCCGGCGCGAGGAGGGCCTGGGACCGGTCCTCGAGTGGGCCCGTGAGCGGCTCCACGAACCGCTCACGGTGGCCGGGATGGCCCGGCGGGCCCATCTGAGCGAGCGCACCTTCGCGCGCCGCTTCCGCGACACCCTGGGGACCACGCCGCTGCAGTGGATCCTGCGTGAACGGGTGCTGCTCGCCCAGGAGTTGCTGGAGACGACCGACGATCCGGTGGAGTCCGTGGCCCACCGCACCGGTTTCGGCAACGCCGCCAACCTGCGCCGTCACTTCGGCCGGCTCACCACGGTCTCGCCGCAGACCTACCGCCACGTGTTCCGGCACCGGTCGGCCCCGGCCGCACGCGGGTCCGCGGTGGGCGGGTAGGCGGCGGGTGGGTCGGCGGCGGGTGGGTCGGCTTCCGGGCGGGTCAGCCCCAGCTCATGACGATCTCCCGCTCGAACGCGTCGTAGCCGGCCCGCCCGAAGGCCTCGGCCATCGGCACGTTGCCCAGGTCGGTGGAGGCCCGGATGCGGGGAACGCCCTGGTCCACGAGGACCCGGGTACCCTCCGCGAGGATGTCGTCGACGTAGCCCTTGCCGCGGTGTTCGGGCAGCACGGCGATGTAGGCGATGATCGGGTTGTAGCCGTTGTGGGCGGGGATCACGAAGCCCACCGGTTCCCCGTCGGGCAGTGTGGCGACCCGCCACCACTCCCGCGGGCTGCGGTAGCGGGCCAGTTCGCCGGTGTACTGGGCCTTCGCCGCCTCCGGGGCGGTCAAGGTGGTCAGGTCGTGCAGGCTGTAGGCGTCCAGGGTGCCGTCGAGCACACGGGCCATCAGGCCGGTCAGCTCGTCCTCGCCCAGGGGCGTGCGGAAGGCCAGGCGTCCGGTGGGCGGGGGGGACGGGAGCGCCGGAGGGCCGGTCGAGGCGGAGCCGTTCGACGAAGGGACGGGCCCCGGTGCGCGCGGCGATCGCCATGCGGTCCTCGACCGCCTGGCGGACGGCCGGGGTGTCACGCCAGTCGGGCGGCACGAAGCGGGTGTACTCCGGTGTGGGGCCTTCGGCGTCCGACACGGCGGAGAGGGACGACAGGGCGGTGCACAGCAGGTGTTCGCCGACGTCGAGGCGGTCCGCCTCGGGCAGTGCGTCGTCGACGTCGAGGACGTCGAGCAGCAGGGGCCGGTCGGCGCCGGGGCGGCTCCACCAGGCGAGCCGGGCGAGCAGCCGGTCCCCCTGCTGGGCGACCCACATCCACTCGGGGCGTCGCCGCCCCTCGTCGAGGTCGGAGTCGAGTTCCGCGTCGAGGGCGTAGGACAGGCGGCGGAAGAGGTCGAGTTCCGCGCGCCCGGTGAGGGGACGCACGGTGAGGGCTTCTGTGCTCACGGTCGAGGCTTTCCGGTGAGAGCGCTCGGCCGTCCGGGAACGGGGTCAGGCCGAGTGCCCGGCCCCGGGGAGGACGAACGCGGATGCGGTACGGGGCGTGGACATGACTTACCCCTCCTCTTCGGTCGGCGGTCGTGGGAGCGGCCCGGCGTTCACCGGCCGCACGGCTCGGGACTGTCTATCAGCGGTCGCGCCGGGCCTGCCATCGGTTTTCGATCTCTGCCGCCGTCCGCCCACCGCCCTGCCCACGTCTTGCCAGGCCGGTCCGCGACCCCATAAGTTACTGACTGGTAGGTTGGTGTCACCGCCTCGACCCGCGTGCAAAGGAGCAGCCCATGCCCACTCTCGACCGTCAGGGCGACGTCTTCGTCCTCGATCTCGGAGACGGCGAGAACCGCTTCCACCCGGACTGGATCGCCTCGGTCGGCAGCGCCCTGGACGAGGTGGAGAAGGCGGAGGGCCCCAAGGCCCTGGTCACCGCCGCGACCGGGAAGTTCTGGTCCAACGGCCTGGACCTGGACTGGCTTCTCGCCCACGCCGAGGAGCACCGGAACTACGTCGTGTCGGTGCACGCGCTGTTCGCGCGGGTGCTGTCCCTCCCACTGGTCACCGTGGCGGCGCTGCAGGGTCACACCTTCGCCGCCGGGGCCATGCTCTCGCTGGCGCACGACTTCCGGGTGATGCGCGCGGACCGCGGCTTCTGGTGCCTGCCCGAGGCGGACATCCACATTCCGTTCACCCCGGGCATGTCGGCCCTCATCCAGTCCCGGCTCACGCCGCAGACCGCCCACGAGGCGATGGTCACGGCACGCCGCTTCGGGGGCGAGGAGGCACTGGCCGCCGGCGTCGTGGACCGGGCCGTCCCGGAGGACGCGGTGCGCGCGACGGCCGTCGAACTGGCGGGGGCGCTGGCCGGAAAGGCGAGCGGGACGCTCGGCACGATCAAGTCCCGGATGTACGGCCCTGCCCTGGAACTGCTCCGGGACACCACCGACCCGATGGGCTGATCCCGATCTCCCCCTGCGCACCACCGCCCCCTGTCCGGCCCCGCGACCGGACAGGGGGCGGTGTCACGTCCACGGCGTCGCGTCCGCGGTGCCACCTTCGCGGCGTCACGTACGCGGTGACACCTCCGCGGCGTCACGTCCGACGGCAGGCCGCAGGGTGCGCGCGTCAGGACACCCGCTGGGGCGTCGTCCGCTCCAAGGCGCGCACGTCCCGCAGCCCGAGGGCCGCCAGTGACGAACCGGAGACCACCGCGGCGACCACCAGCAGCCACGTGTCGACCCCCGCCGCCGCGGCGAGCGGGCCGGTCAGGGCGAGGCCGAGGGGCCTGGCCACGAACGAGCCGACCGAGTCGAAGGCGTACACCCGGGCCAGCTTGTCCTCCGGCACCTGGCTCTGGATGCTCTGGTCCCAGTAGACGCTGAACATCTGCAGGCCGATGCCGTGCACGAACGCTCCCAGCATGACCGGCCACAGCGTGTCCGACAGCGCCATGGCGAGCGGGAAGACGCCGGCCAGCGCGAGCAGCGCGACCCCGGTCGCCAGCGGCTTGCGCGGTTCGACCCGCAGGGCGAGCAGTCCGCCGGCCACGAAACCGGCCATCAGGGCGGCGAGCGCGAAGCCCCAGGCGCTGCGCCCCATCCCCTCGCCCACCACGACCGGGCCCAGCACCGCCTGGGCCCCGCCGTAGAACAGGTGGTAGAGCAGGGCCTGCAGCACCAGCAGCCACAGCCAGGTGTGCCGGACGACCTCGCGGAACCCCTCGCCGAGGTCCGCGAGCGGCGACGTCGTGCGGGGCGCGCGGGCGTTGGAGGCGCGCAGGCGGCCGAACGCCACGGCGGCCACGACGAAGGTGGCGGCGTCCACCATGATGGCCCACCCCGGGCCCACCACGGCGACCAGCAGACCGGCGACCGCGTAGCCGAGGGTGCGGAAGAGGCTGTCCAGCAGCGAGCGCGTGGCCACCGCGTCCGCGAGGTCGGCGTCCGGGACGACCACCCGGGTCATCGCCTTGGAGGACGGCCGGCTCAGCGCCGTGACCACTCCGGCGGCACCGCCGAGCAGGGCGAGCAGCCATATCGTGGCCGCGTCCAGCAGCACCACCGCGGCGAGGAGCCCCACCACCACGGCGCTGGCGACGGACCCGCCCTGCATCATCAGCTTGCGTGAGAAGCGGTCGCCGAGAACCCCTCCGGCGAGCATGGTGACGATCTGGCAGATCGCGAGAACGGCTTCCACCAGGCCCAGGTCGGTGATCGAACCGCCCAGGTCGAGCACGGCGAAGGCGAGTGCCACCGGGGTGACGGCGTTGCCGAGGGCGCTCACCGAGACGCCGGTCACCAGGAGGCGGAAATCTCGGTGCCGAAGGACTTGTCTGCTTTTCACGCCGGGACGCTATGTGGCCCGCTGACACCTGGTCAATGAGCTATCGCGCCAACCGGTCAGCCCTTCGGCGCCGCCTTCCCCTCCGCCTCGAGCGCGGCGAGGGTCTCCCTCAGCCACGCGATCTCGGCCCGGCCGGTGGCCCTGGCCACGGTGAGGACGCCACGCCGGAACGGGTCGTCCAGTTCCTCGGCCAGCAGCGGGCGGTCGCCGTCGAGGAAGAAGCTGGACGGTTCCTCGAGGAAGGCCAGCCGGCGCCGCAGGACGGCGGACTGCGCGGCCGGGTCCCGCAGGTGGCGGAGGAAGGCGAGCAGCGTGAACCAGCGGTTCTCGTCGGTGACGTCAAGCCGCTCCGGATCGGCGAGACGGCGCTCGAGCTCCCGGGCGCCGGCGGCGGTGAGCGTCAGCACGTGCCGGGGGGCGGCCGCGGCGCCCGGCTCGGTGGTCCGGGCGAGCAGCCCCGCCTTCTCCAGGCGCTTGATGGCCGGATAGAGGGTGCCCTCGCCGACGGGACGCACGTGCCCGATCAGGGCGGTCAGCCGCTTGCGCAGTCCGTACCCGTGCAGCGGGGCGTCGGCCGGGCGGCGCAGCCTCTTCGTCGACCTGCCGGGCCACGGGATCAGCGACCGGCCGGCGGACTTCCGCTACACCCTGGAGGACCACGCCGACGCCCTCGCGGCCGCGCTCGACGCCGCGGGCGTCCGCGGGGCGGAGGTCGTCGGGCACAGCATGGGCGGTGCGGTGGCGATCGTGCTGGCCGGCCGCAGGCCCGACCTGGTGTCCCGGCTGGTCCTCACCGAGGCGAACCTGGACCCGGACCCGCCGGCGACGGCGGGGAGCAGCCGGATCGCGTCGTACACGGAGGAGGAGTTCCTGGCCGGGGGATGTGCGCGGACCCTGGAGCGGGTGGGCCCCCTGTGGGCCGCCACCATGCGCCTGGCGGACCCGCGGGCACTGCACCGGTCCGCGGTCGGCCTGGTCCGCGGGTCGCGCCCCACGATGCGCCGCGTCCTCGAGCGGCTCACCGTGGACCGGGTGTACCTGCAGGGCGCGCTCAGCGGCGAACTGCAGGGCCGGGCGGACCTGGAGGCGGCGGGGGTGCGGGTGATCACCGTGCCGGGCGCCGGACACAACGTCATGTTCGACGCGCCGGAGGCCTTCGCGGCGGCCGTCGCCGGGTGACGGCACCCGGCTCTCCCGGCGGGGCGGAGGGACGCCCGTCAGGCCAGGGCGCGGCGGATCGCGTCCGCGGGGACCTCGTGCCCGGCTCCCTCCACCACGTCCAGCCGGCAGCCGGCGAGACGCCCCGCGACCTCGCGCACGTCGTCCAGCAGGTCGTCCCGCGCCCCGACGACCAGGTGGGCCCGCTCGGGCAGGCGCGGGGACCCCGGCAGCTCCTCCACGGAGATCGCCGGGGCCACCGCGACGACGCCGGCCACCTCCCTGGGCCCCCTGGACAGCGCCCACTGCAGCGCGACCCGCCCGCCGGCCGAGAACCCCGCGACCGTCAGCGGCAGGCCCGCCACCTCACCGGCGTGCGCGGCCACCGCGGCGTCGACCTCCTCGAGCGCCCACGGGGTGCGCGGCCAGGTCCGGTAGCGGGGCGAGGTGCGCCAGGAGGACCGCACCGCGAGCACCGCGAACCCCACCTCCAGGGCGGGCCGCCACGCCCTGAGCGCGTCCTGTTCCGACTCCTCCGCCCCGTGCAGGGCGAGGAGCAGACCGCGCGCCGGGAGCGCGTCCGGGCGCACCAGGACGTCGTGGTCACGGGTCATCCGCAGGGCCTCGCGCCAGCGCCCGGCCGACTCCTCGCGCAGCGCGGCGAAGGCGGGCAGCCGGCGGACCTCCGCGAAGTCCTCCTCGCCGTCCAGCACCGCCGGGTCCCACCAGCCGCCCGCCGTGAGGGCCTCCCGCAGCGTCTCCAGCGCCTCGCCGGGACGCCCCGCCGCGCCCTGCAGGCAGGCGAGCAGGTAGGCCAGCTCGGCCCGCCACGGCAGGGTCGGTGGCGGCGGGGTGCGAAGGAGGCGGATGCCGTCCTCCAGCCGCCCCTCCTCGTAACAGCGGAACACCTCGTCGTTGAGGCGGCGGAAGGCGGTCAGCGCGGCGGGGGGTTCTTCGGCGATCATGGCGCGCACCGTAGGGCCGCCTACGGGCTGGAGCAAGCGAATACCCGGTCCGCGGGCGGACAGGCCGGTCCGCGCGTGCCGGCCCGCGGCCGGACCGGAGCCGGGGTGACGGAACGACGGCACCGGCCGGCGGGTGATCTGCCCTGGGCAGATTCACTGGGCCGCGGGCCCGCGCCCTGCTTTGCTCTGCCCATGGAGATTCTGGTTCTGGGCGGTACCGCATGGCTGGGCCGCGAGATCGCACGGCAGGCGCTGGAGCGCGGGCACCGGGTGACCTGCCTGGCACGCGGGGAGAGCGGCGGGATCGCGCAGGGGGCGCGGCTGGTCGTGGCCGACCGGCGGGAGGCGTCCGCGTACGAGGCGCTGCCCGCGCGGGAGTGGGACGCGGTGTTCGACGTGTCCTGGCAACCGGCCTTCGTGCGCGGCGCGTTGACGGCGCTGGGGGAACGTGCCCGCTACTGGTCGTACGTCTCCACGGGCAACGTGTACGCCTCGCACGCGGCGCTGGACGCGGACGAGTCGGCCGAGTTGCTGGCTCCCACCGAACGTGACGAGGTGGACCGGGAGTTGTACGGCGAGGCGAAGGTGGCGTGCGAGGCGGCGTGCCGGAAGGCGGTCGGCGACCGGCTGCTGGTGGCGCGTGCGGGCCTGATCGGCGGGCCGGGCGACGCCAGCGACCGGGCCGGCTACTGGGTGGCGCGTGCCGCGCGGGCTCCGCGGGAGCCGATGCTGGTGCCCGACGTCCCCGACGCCCCCGTGCAGGTGGTGGACGTGCGGGACCTGGCGCTGTGGCTGGTGGAGTCCGCGGAGAAGGGGGTGACCGGGGTGTACGACGCGGTCGGCCCGCGGATCTCCTTCACCGAGTGGATCGAGGCGGCGCGCACCGCGGGCGGTCACACGGGCCCGGTGGTGGGCGCGCCCTCCGACTGGCTGGTGGAGCAGGGGGTCGCCGAGTGGGCGGGCGAGGAGTCGCTGCCGCTGTGGCTGGTCGAGGAGGGCTGGGAGGGCTGGCTGGCGCGGTCCGGGACGGCGGCCCGCTCGGCCGGGCTGCGGCACCGCCCGTACGTGGAGATGCTCGCCGACACCCTCGTCACCGAACGGGAGGCGGGCCTGGACCGGCCCCGGCGGGCCGGGCTGAGCCGGGCCCGCGAGCGGGAGCTCCTGGCGGCGCTGGAGGAGCGGGGCTGACGGTCCGGCGCGCCGGCACCGCCGCCGGGACCTCCTCCGGCGGGACGGCGGGCTCCGCGCCCCGGGGCGGGGCGAGCGTGCACAGGGCGCCGCCCCGGTGAGGGCCGGCCCGGTGAAGGCTGGCCCGGTGAGGGCCGGTCGTACGGCGACGTCCGGGTCGGTCCGGCCGCCCTCGCCCTCACCGCGCCGTACGGCCGCCCGCCGGACGCGGGCG
This sequence comes from Streptomyces fragilis, assembly GCF_003112515.1. Taxonomy (GTDB): domain Bacteria; phylum Actinomycetota; class Actinomycetes; order Streptomycetales; family Streptomycetaceae; genus Streptomyces; species Streptomyces fragilis. Next base: position 234,448 of record NZ_BEVZ01000006.1, read on the forward strand.
CCCCGCGTCCAGGAACCGGACGATCCGCTCCCGCAGTCCGGCCGGGTCCAGGCCGTGGGCGGCGAGGTGTTCGGGCATGGTGCCGTAGCGGCGCAGCTCCCGGCGGCCGACGCCGAGGCCGAGGAGGCGGTGCGGGACGTCGGCCAGGGCCTCCGCCGCGGCGGGGGTGGAGGTGCCGGCGAGGTACGGCTCGACCAGGACGACGTCGGCGCCGGCCGACTCGGTGGCCGCCCGCAGGCTCCGGGCGTCGAACGGCCGCACGGTGGTGGCGTACAGGACGGTGAGGTCCAGGTCCGCGGTGGCCTCGAGCACGGGGGTGAGCATGGGTCCCACGGCGACCACCACGCCCCCTCCGCCGCGGCGCACGGTCAGCGGACGCGAGCCGTCCACGGGGCGGGCGTCGTCGTTGGACTGGACGGAGAGGCGGACGTAGACCTTGTCGTCGCCGGCCCCGACCGCGTGCCGCAGCAGAGTTTCGGCCTCGTCGGGGTGCCCGGGCACGTGCACCGTCCAGCCGTCGAGGGTGTCGAGCAGCGCCACGTCGCCGGGCGACATGTGGGTGAAGCCGCCGGCCGGCCAGTCGTAGGAGCCGAGGGCGCTCACCAGGACCGCGCCGGCGTCCTGGTGGCCGAGGTCCAGCTTGACCTGCTCGAAGGGCCGTTCCACCAGGAAGCTGCCGAAGGTGTGCAGGACGGGCCGCATGCCCGTCAGCGCCAGGCCCGCCCCGGCGCCGATCAGCAGCTGTTCGCGGATGCCGACGTTGATCACCCGGTCGGGGTGGCGGCGGGCGGCGTCGGTGAAGCCGTCCCGGCCGATCTCGGCGAGGACGACGGCGACCCTGGGGTCCTCGTCGAGCAGCCGGGCCATGACGGTGGCGAAGCGGTCGCGCATGGTGTCCATCGGGCTCTCCGGTTCCTGTCTCTCGGTGTCAGGCGTTCTTGGACCGCACCCGCGCCACCACGGCGTGCGGGCGGCCGGGGTGCGGCCGGGTGAAGGCCTCGTACAGCGCCTCGTGGTCGTGCCCGTCCGCCGTGGCGACGGACCAGCCGGCCACCTCGAAGCGGGCGGCGATGCCGCCGGGACGGGCGTGGGTGGCCGAGGAGTTGTCCACGACGACGGCGTGGAGCCTGTCGAGTCCCGCCGGGCCGGCGAAGGCGAGGGCCTCGTGGTTGCTGCCCTCGTCCAGTTCGGCGTCGCCGGTCAGCACCCACACGGCGGGGCCGGTGAGGCCCTGGGCGCGCAGGCCCAGGGCCTCACCCACCGCGATGGGCAGGCCGTGGCCGAGCGATCCGCTGCCGATCTCCACACCGGGCAGCAGCGTGCGGTCGGGGTGGTGGCCGAGCGGGGAGTCGTAGGAACCGAACCCGGACAGCAGGTCGACGGGAAGGAAGCCCTTGGCGGCGAGGACCGCGTAGTAGGCCATCGGTCCGTGGCCCTTGGAGAGCAGGAACCGGTCCCGCTCCGGGTCCCGGGCCCGCTCGGGCGACACCCGCAGGACCCGGTCGTACAGGACCCACAGGACGTCGAGGGTGGAGGTGGCGGCGGGTCCGTGCTTCTCGTCCCCGGTCATCAGGGCCATCAGACGGGGCAGGTCGGCGTAGGCGTCACCGTTGTGGCGCGTGGTGGTCGCGGTCATGCGGACAGCGTGCGACCTCGAGCAAGGTTGAGGTCAAGCGCGGGACGGTGCCGGGTTCCGTGGCCTGCCGCCCGGTCGTCGCGCCGCGGCACGCCGGCCGCGCCGCACCGCCTCAGGCCGCCAGCTTCTCGGCCATGGCCGCCAGTTCGGGCGCCCGGAGCACCCGCCCCGGCCATCCCGGCAGCGGCACGTGCAGCGCGGCCGTCCACCGGTCCGGGACGGCGCCGGCCCCGTGGCGCGCTCCGGCGAGGGTGCCGGTGACCGCCGCGACGGTGTCCGTGTCGCCGCCGAGGTCGACGGCGGCGCGCACCGCCTCTTCGTAGCCGCGCGTGTGGCGCAGCGCCCACACGGCGGAGCCGAGGCACGGCCAGACGGCTCCGTTGAACTCGGTGGCCAGGTCGGGGTGCCAGTCGGGAGCCAGGACCGTGGCGTACCGCTCGCGGTGGGGCGGGGGAACCTCGGCCAGGACGTCGTCGATCGCGTCGAGCGGATCGCCGCCCCGCAGGGCGACGCGCACCAGCTCGTGGAGGATCGCGGTGCCCTCCCAGGCGGCGCGGTCGCCGTGGGTGAGGGCGGCGAGCCGGCGGCCGGCGTCCATGGTGGCCCGCCGCCCCCAGCGGGCGAAGGCGACGGCGGGGACGGAGGCCCGCATCAGGCAACCGTTGCCCGCGGCGCGGAGGTTGACCTGGAAGTGCAGGGCGGCGGCCTGGTCCCAGGGCAGGCCGTTGGTCAGGACGCCCTCGGTCTGCAGCCCGATGTCCTTGGGCCCTCCACGGGCCCAGCGCTGGAAGCGGCCGAAGACGTCGGGCAGGTCGAGTCCCGCGCGTTCGAGGAGCGACTCCCCGATCAGCACGGCCATCTGCGTGTCGTCGGTGGCCTCCCCCGGGTCCCAGCCGCCTCCGCCGCACATCTCGCCGCCGGCGCCCGGCTCGGGGAACCGGGCGGTGAACGCCCCCGGCGGCCCGAACTCGAAGGGCGCGCCCAGGGCGTCGCCGACCGCCGCACCCAGCACGGCTCCCACAGCACGCTCCCTCTCCATGTCCGGAGCGTATCGGGGGAACGGCGTCGCCCGACGGTGGAGATGACACCCCTCCTCGGGCCCCCGTACTCTGATCACCTCATGGAACTCCGACCGGTTCAGCCCCAACGCCCGTCCGGGGAAGGATGGTTGGCGCTGCTGCGCGAAGGGCTGCGGGAGTTCGGGCAGACCCTCGTGACGCCCTCGGACCTTCGCAGGCCCCCGCTCGCCGGGGCCCGCGCGCGGTGGGTCCGCCTGTCGCCGTACGTCGTCGTGCTCGGCTTCGTCGCGTCCCTGCTGCCGGTCACGGTCACCGTCCTGGTCCAGGACTACGGCGTGAACGGGGCGACGGCCGGCGCCCTCGCCACCGCACAGAGCGCCCCTCTGCTCCTCGCCCTGACCCGACCGCTGCCGGCCTGGTGGGTGATCTTCACCGCCGACGTGGCGGGTGGCCTGGTGCTGATGGGCGGGTCGGGCACTGCGGACCGCAACTGGCCCTGGACGCCGATGATCGTGATCGGCTATCTGCCGCTCATGGTGCTGCTCGGGCTGCGCGAGCCGCGCCGCACCCTGACCGCGGTCTGGCTCGCCACCGGCGCGGCCGGGCTCTTCTTCGAGGTCACGGGGCCGCACCTGGGCGACGGCATCCACCTGCTGCTCTTCGTGCTCAGCGGTGTCACCTTGGTCGTGACCTACTCCCTGCGCTCGCGCGGCGAGGCGCGGCAACGGCTCGCCGAACAGGAGAGCATCAGCGGGGCCGAGCGCGCCCGGCGCACCCTCCTCGAGGAACGGGCCCGTATCGCACGGGAGTTGCACGACGTGGTGGCCCACCACATGTCGGTGATCACGGTCCAGGCGGACTCGGCGCCCTACCGCATCCAGGGCCTGCCTGCCGAGGCCCGGGAGGAGTTCGCCGGCATCGCCGCGGGCGCGCGTGAGGCGCTCAACGAGATGCGGCGGCTGCTCGTCGTCCTCCGCAACGAGGACGCCGGGGGTGAACGTGCCCCGCAGCCCGGGCTCGACCGGCTGCAGCAGCTGGTCGAGGCGACCGTGCGGGCCGGGGTGCCCGCCGAACTGTCCCTGGCGGCCGATCCGGGCGACATGGACCAGGCCGTGGGCCTGTCCGCCTACCGCATCGTGCAGGAGGCGCTCGCCAACGTGGTGCGGCACGCACCCGGGGCGCCGACCAGGGTCTCGGTGAGCTCGGACGGAACCGACCTGACGGCGCTGGTCGTCAACGGCCCCGCTCCGCAACCGGTCGCCGCCCCGCTGGAGCGGGACGGCACGGGGCACGGTCTGGTCGGGATGCGCGAACGCGTACGGCTGACCGGCGGCACGCTCGACGTGGGGCCGCTGCCGGACGGCGGCTTCCGCGTCGCGGCGCGGCTCCCCCTGCGTACCGGTGACACCGACGGCGTCGACCTTCCGAAGGGATCCCCATGACCATCCGTGTAGTCATCGTCGACGACCAGGCCATGGTCCGGGCCGGCTTCGCCGCGCTGCTCTCCGCGCAGGCGGACATCGACGTGGTGGGCGAGGCGCCGGACGGCGGGAAGGGCGTCGAGGTCAGCCGCTCCGTCCGCCCCGACGTGGTGCTCATGGACGTGCGGATGCCGCAGATGGACGGGCTCGCCGCGGCCCGCGCGCTGCTGGATCCGCCGCCGGGTGTCGTGCACCGGCCGCGGGTGCTGATGCTGACCACGTTCGACGTGGACGACTACGTGTACGAGGCACTGCGGGCCGGCGCCTCCGGCTTCCTGCTCAAGGACGCGCCGCCGGCGGACCTGATCGCGGCGGTGCGGGTGGTGGCCTCCGGCGACGCGCTGCTCGCCCCGTCGGTCACGCGCCGCCTCATCGCGGACTTCGCCAGGCAGCGCCCCGCGCCCCGCAGGAACCGCGCCCTGCACCTCAACGCGCTCACGCCGCGCGAGACCGAGGTCCTCGAACTGATCGCCCGCGGCCTCTCCAACCAGGAGATCGCCGAACGCCTCGTGCTCGCCGAGCAGACGGTGAAGACCCATGTCGGGCGCGTGCTCGCCAAGGTGAACCTGCGCGACCGGGCGCAGGCGGTGATCTTCGCCTACGAGTCCGGGCTCGTCGCGCCGGGGGACGCCGGTTAGTCCCGGCGTCGGGCGGCTTCCCCGCGCGCACCCCCTACCCCGGTAGCATCCGCGCCCCGCACGGCAGACCCCGGTAGCACCTGCGACCTGGCTCCCCGGCGTGACGCCTGCCGGCCGGTCACCCTCCTACCTTCCCTCCGTCGACGCACCGACGGACACCACAGGGGAGACGGATCATGGGACTGCGGGCGGGGATCTGGAAGAGGCGTGGCAGGCGGACCGTGGTCGCCGCCGCGCTCGCGGCGTGCGTCGTGGCCGGCACCACGGGTCTGGCGGCCGGCGAAGAGCAGCGGGCGGTCACCGGCCCCGTCCCCGGTACCGGCGCCTGGCGCGCCGACCGCGGCCTCGGGCCTCTGCCCGACCCGGCCACCGCGACGCCCGGCCGGGTGGCGGCGTTCTTCGCCCGGCTCGGACCGGAACAGCGTCGCGCGCTGGTCCGGCGTCACCCTCTCGTGGTGGGCAACCTGGACGGCGTGCCCGCCCCCGTGCGGTACGAGGCGAACGCGCTGGCGCTCGCGGAGGAACGGGACCGCCAGCGGGCGCGCGCCGAGGACCCGTCACTCACCGAGCGGGAACGGCGGACGGCGCGTGCCCGCGCCGACCGCTGTGCGCGGTTGCTCGGCGGGCAGAAGGGCGGACGGCAGATCATCGCCTTCGACCCGCGCGGGCGCGGGCAGGTGGCCGAGGTCCACGGTGACCTGACGCACGCGGGTCACGTCTCCGTCGTGGTGCCCGGTTCCGACATCGACCTGGACACCTTCGACCGCGCCGGGGACCGGTACGGGACGCCCACCGGCATGGCTCGTTCCCTGTACGCCGCCACCGGGGGCCGCACGGCGGTCGTCGCCTGGGCCGGGTACACCACGCCGGTCGGACTCGGTCCGGACGCCGCCACCGGCCGGCTCGCCGAGGCGGGCGCGCCGCGTCTGGCCCGTTTCGTGCGGGGCCTGGTGGCGGCCGGTGCGCCGAGGCCCGCCGTGTTCTGCCACAGCTACGGCTCGGTGGTGTGCGGGCTGGCCGCGGCGCAGATGCCCGCCGTCGACATCGTCGTCGCGGGGTCGCCCGGCCTGCGCGCGGACGGCGTCGAGGACCTGCGGACGACGGCGCGGGTCTGGGCCACCAGGAGCGCGGACGACTGGATCGGCCGCGTTCCGCACGTGGAGGTGCTCGGCCTCGGGCACGGCGCGGACCCGGCCGACCCGGCCTTCGGCGCACGGCACGTGCCAGCCGAGCGGGCCGGCGGCCACACCGGGTACTTCGCTCCCGGGACCGACTCGCTGCGGGCCTTCGCCCGGATCGCGCTGGGGGCGGCGGCATGAGCGCGGCTTCCACCACGACGTCGTCGGCCTCACCGACGCCGCCCGCGGCATCCCCGGGGACCCCCGTGGCACATCCCTCCGCGGCGCCCGCGGGGCTCCCGGCACCGGCAGCGCCGGCGCCCTCCGGGCGGGCCGGCCTGCGGCGGAGGTTCGCCGGGGCGGTGGCCGTCGTCGACGCCAGGACCCCCGCCGGCCGTGACCGCGCCGTCGACGGTCTGCGCGCCCTCGCCCTGCTCGCCGTGCCGACCGGGCACTGGCTGCTCGGCGGCTTCACCCTGGACGCGGGCGGCGCCCTGCGCAACGCCAGCCCGCTCTCCTCGTTCGGCGCCCTCGCTCCGCTGAGCTGGGTGCTGCAGATGCTCGGCGTCTTCTTCCTGGTCGGCGGCTACGCCTCGGCCCTGTCGTACCACCGGTCCCTGCGGCGCGGGAGGTCCCGAAGCGCCTGGCTGCGCGGCCGTGTCGCCCGCCTGGGGCGGCCGGTGCTCGGTGTGACGGCCGTGTGGGGAGCTCTGGTTCCGGCCCTGTACGCGCTCGGCGTGCCGGCCACGACCCTGCGCACCGGATCCACCCTGGTGATCCAGCCCCTGTGGTTCGTCGGCGTGTACACCGTGATCACGGCCCTCACCCCGTACTGCGTCCGCGCCTCCCGACGCATCGGCGCCTGGGCCGCGGCCCCGCTCCTGCTCGCCGTCGCCGTGGTGGACTTCCTGCGCTACGGCCCGTACGCGGAGGCGGTGCCGTCCTGGCTGGGCGTCCTGAACGTCCTGCCGGGCTGGATGTTCGCCTACCAACTGGGCGTCAGCTGGGGCGGCAGGAGGCTCGGCAGGCGTGGCGCCCTCGTCCTGCTCGGCGTGGGCACGGCCCTGTTCGCGCTCCTGCTGTGCGTCTTCGACTACCCGGCGTCCATGGTGGGCGTGCCCGGCGCGGACCGCACCAACTCGCACCCGCCGTCGCTGCTGGTGCTCGCGCTCGCGGCGGCGCAGAGCGGCGCGGCGATCCTGCTGCACGACCGCATCGGCCGCTGCCTGCGCAGGCCCGCGCTGTGGGCGCCGGTCGTCGTGATCAACCTGTCGGCGATGACGATCCTCTGCTGGCACCAGTCCGCGATGTTCGCGGCGGCGGCGCCGGCGTCGCTGGCGGCCCCCTTCGTGGGCGCCGTCCCTGGCCTGACCACGGCTCCCGACTCCCTGGCCTGGATCGCGGCACGGCTGCTGTGGCTGCCGGTCCTCGCGGTGCTCCTGGTGGTGCTCGCGCGCCGGACCCGGCGGTTCGAGGATCCGTGGCGGACGGGCGGCCGGGCCTGGTGGCGGCCGTGGGCGGCCGGGGTGCTCTCGGCGGGGTTCGCGCTGTTCGCGCTCGGCCTCGTCGGGCCGGGGTGATCCGGCGGGGACCCCGCGGGCGGCGGCGGGCCTCGGGCCGCCGCCCGCGGGGCGTTCTCGGGGTGTCAGCGGCCGGTCTCCGAGGCCGCGGCTTCGCGGAGGTTGTCGCGGGCGTCGCCCGGCAGGAGGTAGCCGGCCAGCACGTTGCGGGCGTCGGTGCGCGCCACCCGGGCGAGGTAGCCGCCGTGCGTGGGGTGGAGCTCGTCCAGCTTCTCCTCGGTGAAGGGCTCGTGGCTGCCGAAGAGGAAGCAGAACGTCTCGCCCGCGTTGTCGCCGGTGTCCAGTGCGGTGGGCGCCTCGACCTGGGAGAGCCGGATCCCGCCGCGGGCCCGCCCCAGCTCGTCGCGGGCCTTGGTGCCGTCGGCCGCGAACTCCAGCGGCGGGGCGGACGGCGGGAGCACCCCGATCCGGGCCCAGCGGGTCAGGTGCCCGTAGGCGGCGGCGACCACGTGGTGCAGCGGCACCCTGCTGAACGGGGGCCGTGCGCACCGGTACTCCGGGGCGGCGCCGAGGTCGCGGGTGAGCACGGGCCGGCGGTACTCCTGGCCACTCCAGCCGGAGTGCGCTGCGCCCGCCACCTCCCAGCGGCGGAACCGGTCGTCGTCGGCCCGGCGCGCGGGGGTGCGCACGTCGGTCTCGGACAGCACCTGGAGGACCGGCTCGGCGCCCTTGCGGGCCGGGGCGTTGCCGACCACGAAGGCGTAGGCGTCGAAGACGGGCGCGGTACGCGGCAGCACGTGGTCGTAGTACACGGTCATCCGCGTCGCGGACTGCGACGCGCCGACGCCGAGCACGGTGCGGGCCCGCAGCGTCCCGAGCGGGGCGGCACCGCCCTGACGGGACCTCAGCGTACGGGCGGCCTGGGCGAACACGTCGTAGGACAGCTGGTCGGCGGTGAACCGCCCGCCGCCGGTGACGTCGAGGTTCCCGTAGCGGGCGGGGCTCCAGCCGCGCAGCTGGTCGACGCCGACCCGCTGGGCGGAGACCCCGACCCAGGCGTAGCCCTCGCGCAGGATCTGGTCCGGGCTCCACAGGGCGTCCAGGTCGTGGCCGGCGGTGACGTTCTGCCATTCGGTGAGGACGGTGCCGTTGAAGTCCCGCGGGTCGGCGGGACGGCGGACGATCATCCGGGTGCGGTAGGGGACGTCCTCGGCGAGGAGTTCGCCGGTGGTGCCGTAGGCGTCGGCCTCCCCGGCGATCTCGAACTCCTCCTCGACGTACCCGGCGGACGCGAGGTCGGTGACGGTCGACATCCACGGGTAGGTGTCCTCGACCGCGGGTGCCTTGGGATCCCCGGGCACGGCGCCGGGGAGGACCCGCACGGCCGGCACGCCGGCCCCCGCGGCCGCGGCCCCGGGCCCCCGCGCGGTCGCACCCCCCGGCCCCTGGCCGGTGGCCCCGGTTCCCTGCGCGGCCTGGGCGGGCCCCCCGGCCAGCGTGGCGGCGGCCAGGGCGGCCAACAGGATGCGCGACGTTCGGCGCCATGCGCTCATCTGCGTCCGGCTCCTCTCCTGGGCGGGGCCGGATGCCCGCCCGCCTTCGCACACCATGGCCGCGCCGGCCCGCGCGTCGCATCGGCCGAATCACCGGCGGCCCGCAAATCGCTGGGCCGTCCGCCGGTTACCGGCGAGAATCCGACGGTGACGATCAGACCCGTACGCCCCCAGGAACTCTCCGCGCTGCAGGACGTCGAGCGCGCCGCCGGGCGCCTCTTCGCCGACATCGGCATGGCCTTCGTGGCGGACGACGAACCGCTCCCGCCGGACGTGCTCGAGCGCCACCGGAAGGCCGGTCTCGCCTGGGTGGCCGTGGACGAGGCGGACACGCCCGTCGCCTACCTGGTGGCCGAACCGGTCGACGGCGCCCTCCACGTCGAGCAGGTCACCGTCCACCCCGACCACGCCCGCCGAGGGATCGGCCGCGCGCTCGTCGAGCACCTGGAGCGGCACGCGGCGGCCCTGGGCGTGCCGGCGCTGACCCTGACCACCTACGCCGAAGTGCCGTGGAACGCGCCGTACTACGCCCGGCTCGGCTTCGCGCCGCTCCCCGAGGAGGAGTGGGGACCGCGACTGCGCGCGATCCGCGCCGAGGAGACCGCACGGGGGCTCGACCTCCGGCCCCGCCTGGCGATGCGCAAGCCGGTGGCGGCGAACCCGCTGCCGGCCGGCGCCGCCGCCCGCCTCGCGGAGGCGGTGCGCGTGCGGGAGGGCGGTGATCCGGAGACCGCCCGGCGGTCGCTGCTCGCCCTGAGCGCAGAGTTCCCCGGCGACGCCCGCGTCGCCTACCAGTCGGCCTGGGCCCACGACGTCCTGGGGCTGGAGGCGGAGGCCGTGCCGTTCTACGAGCGGGCGCTGGCCCTCCCCGGTCTGCCCCGGGAGGACCGGCGCGGTGCGCTCCTCGGGCTGGGCAGCACCTACCGGGTGCTGGGCCGTCACACCGACGCCGTCCGGATCCTGCGGCAGGGGGCCGAGGAGTTCCCGCAGGACGGCGCCCTGCGCGCCTTCCTCGCGATGGCCCTCTACAACACCGGCGGTCACCACGAGGCGATGACGCTCCTGCTCCGGCTCCTGGCCTCCACCAGCGAGGACCCCGGTGTCCGCGCCTACCGGCGGGCGATCGAGTTCTACGCCGGGGACCTCGACGCCACGGTATGAGCTCCCGGGCCGGTCCGGTCCTGCTTGGATGGGACCATGAACGATCTACAGGCCGCCCCCGCCCGTTTCAAGGACCTCTGTCTGGACGCCGTGGACCACCTGTCCCTCGCCGACTGGTGGTGCGCGGCACTCGGCTACGTGCGGCGCGGGTCGCCGGACGGCGCGGAGCCCCAGCCCGACTGGCCGGTGCCCATCGTCGACCCGGACGGCGCGGGCCCGTTGATCTGGATCAACCGGGTCCCCGAGCCCAAGACCACGAAGAACCGCATGCACCTCGACGTCACCGGCGACGTGGAACGCCTGCTGGCCCTTGGCGCCACCCTGCTGCGCCGCCCGGACGACGACGTCCACTGGCACGTCCTCGCCGACCCGGAGGGCAACGAGTTCTGCGTGTTCGCCCCCACCGCGTGACGCCCTGACGCCCTGGACCCTCCCGGGCGGGACCTCCCGGGAGGTCAGGACTCCCGAGGGGTCAGGACTCCCGAGGGGTCAGGACTCCCGAGGGGTCAGGACTCCCGAGGGGTCAGGACTCCCGAGGGGTCAGGATTCCCGGGAGGTGTCGATGACGCAGAACCGGTTGCCGTCGGGGTCCTCCAGCACCACGAAGTCCGGGTCCTCGGGGTAGAGGTCCCAGTCGGTGCGGCGCGCGCCGAGGGACAGCAGCCGCTCCACCTCCGCGGCCTGGTCCCGGGCGTCGCCGGCGTACAGGTCCAGGTGGACCCGCGGGTGTGGCTGGACGGCCACGTCGCTGCGCATCAGGGCCAGTTGGGCTCCGGCCGTGCCATCGGCGGGCACCAGGACCGCCCAGGTCTCCTCGGGTTCCTCGCGCGGCACGTAGCCCAGCGCCTGTGTCCAGAAGGCGACGGCCCGCTCCACGTCCTCGACGCCCAGCACCAGTGATCCGATTCTCAGCATGCCCCGCATTATTCACACCGGGGGGTCCTCGGTCTCCTCCAGCGCCGCGGCGGCGGCCAGCAGGTCCGCCTCGTGGTCACGGCGCGCCACCAGCTGCAGTCCCACGGGCGCTCCGGAGGCCGTCAGCCCCGCCGGGATGCTGAGAGCGGGATGGCCGGTGATGTTGAACGCCCAGGTCAGGGCGACACTCAGGATGTCGCCCGGGCCCTCGTGGCCGTGCGGCGGGTTCGGGGTGGTGGGGGTCGCCAGCAGGTCGTGGTGCGTGAAGAGGGCGTCCACGGCACGGGTCAGCGCGCGGCGGAGCGGCTCGGCCGTTTCCGCGTCGCCGCCGCGCAGCGCGGTCCAGCACGGGGCGGGGTCGGGGATACGGACCTCGGCCTCACGCACCCGGACCGCCCCGGCCGCCGCGAGCCGGGCGAGCGCGGCCCGGGCCGTGCGGGCCACCTCCGGTGCGGTGTCGGCCAGGCCGAGGCCGGGTGACCACAGCGCCGCCAACGGCTGCCGCGGGGCACGCGGCGCGCCGAACGCCGCCGTGCCGGTCAGGACGTCCAGCACGGCGGCGGCGTCCGCCACGCGACGGGTGAGCGGGCCGGGGGTGTTGAGCCCTGCCCGGTCCCGTGCGGGCAGTCTGCCGTTGGTGGGCTTGAGCCCGACGACGGAGCACCAGGCGGCGGGGATGCGGACGGAGCCGGCTCCGTCGCTGCCGGTGGCCAGCGGCACCATGCCCCGGGCGACGGCCGCCGCGGAGCCGGCGGAGGAGCCGCCGGGACTGCACTCCGGATCGTGCGGGTTCAAGGTGGGCCCGTGGGGGGTCGCGCCCCAGGTCTGCCAGGCGGTGCCGGGCCCGGGAGTGGAGGTGGCTCCCAGCGGTACGCAGCCGGCGGCGAGCAGCCGTGCGGTCTGGAAGGCGGCGGGTCCTTCGGTGGCCTTCACGCCGATCGGCACGCCGGCCAGCGGCAGCGACTCCCCGCCTGCCAGCCGCCGCTCCACCTCGGCGGCGGCCTCGGCGGCGCGGCGGGGCCAGAGCTCCCTGAACGCCCGGGTCCGCGCCTCCTCCCGCTCGACGCGGGCGAACGCGGCCCGCAGCACCTCGGCGGGGCGCAGTCGCCCGCCGCGCACCAGGGCGGCGATCCGCAGCGCCGACCAGTGCGGATACTGCTCGACGACGCTCATGCCGCGCCCAGCAGTTGGCGGACCGCCTGCCGGTACACGCGGTACACGCGCGGCAGTTCGGCGAGGTCGACGCACTCGTCCGCGCCGTGCAGCCCCCGGTACGGCAGCCCGAACCCGGCGGTGGCGCGAATGCCCTCCCCCGCCAGCAGGTTGCCGATGTTGGAGGGCCCTGCCACCTTCGCCCGTACCGCGAGCCCTTCTCCGGCGGCGGCGTCCAGCAGGGCGGCGGCGGGCTGCCGGTCGCGTTCCAGCCGGTAGGCCGGCCAGGCGGCGACCGCGTCCACGCCGGTGGGCCGCGGGCCGGGGACCGCGGCGTCGAAGGCGGTGACGACGCCGCGGACGAGCCGTTCGGCCTCGGCCAGGCCGAAGCCGGGTGTGGTGCGCACGTCGACCTTGATCTCGCAGCGGTCCGGGACCATGGAGAAGCCCTCGCCGCCGCCGATCGCGGTCACGGTCAGCCGTGGCGGCAACGGCCAGTCGTCGCGGGGCAGTTCGGCCTCGTCCAGCATGCCCACCAGGCGCGCGGCCCGCGACACCGCGCCCACGGTCTCCCGCCGCGCACCCGAGTGACCGGCGGGCGCGTGCACGGTGAGCACGCAGCGCCACAGCCCTCGTCCGCCGACGACCACCTCGTCGAGCCCCGGGTAGCCGATCATCACGCCCGCCGGACGGACGGCGCCGGGGTCCGCGAGGTAGGCGCGGGCACCGCCGAAGCGGCCGGTGTGTTCGTCCACGTCGAGCAGCACGGCCAGGCCGCCGTGCAACTCCCGCGCCCGCGGGGCGATCTCGGCGGCCAGGTGGCAGAACACCGCCGCGGCCGTCTTGGAGTCCGCCGCTCCGCGTCCCCGCAGCATGCCGTCCACCACGTCCCCGGCGGCCGGCGGGAACGACCAGGCGCTCGCGTCGCCGAAGGGCGCGGTGTCCACGCAGGCGTCCAGCGTCCACCACCGGCCCGGCAGGCCGCCGGCGATCTCCACCAGCAGGCCCACCGTGGTCCCCTCCGGGTCCCGCAGGCGGCGGTGGGGGAGCCCGCGCCAGGCCAGCCAGCGCTCCAGCAGGGACAGCACCGGCCCGTAGTCGTCGATCCCGCCCCTGCTGGGCGTGCGGACCAACTCCCGCGCCAGGGCCACGACGGAGCCGACGACGTCGTCCACGCCCTTCCCCTCCCGTTCTTCCTTCCACGGAAACAGCCGCACCACCGCACTGCCGCACGGGACAGCCGCACAGCACCGTACGCTGCCAACGACACGGGACGGTACGACGGAAGGGTGGACCATGACTCACCCCTGGCGGGTGCGCCCGGAGGAGGAGACGGGAGCGGACGCGGCGGCTGTCCGCGCCGTCGACCTGGCGGCGTTCCCCACCGCCGAGGAGGCGGACCTGGTGGAGGCGCTGCGCGCCGACACGGAGGCGTGGTTCGGGGACCTGGCGCTGGTGGCCGAGGACGAGCGGGGGAAGGTCGTCGGCCATGCCGTGCTGACCCGCTGTCATGTGGGGGCGTCCCCGGCGCTGGCGCTGGCCCCGGTCGCGGTGCTGCCCGACCACCAGGGGCAGGGGGTGGGCGCGGTCCTGGTCCGGGCGGCGCTGGAGGCGGCCCGGGCGCGCGGTGAGCACCACGTGGTCGTGCTGGGACACCCCTCGTACTACCCGCGCTTCGGTTTCTCCCGGGCGTCCGTCCACGGCATCCGGGTGAGCTTCGACGTCCCCGACGAGGCGCTGATGGCCCTCACCCTGGACCGGTCCGTGCCGCTGCCGGCCGGGACGGTCCGCTACGCCGCGCCGTTCGGCGTCTGATCCGGTGTCCCGCCCACCGGCGGGCCGTCCATCGGCGGGCCCCGCATCGGCGCGCCGCGCACCGGGAGGCCCTCTTGCGTCGCCTTTCCCGCAGCGCCGAGGCTGAGGGCATGGTGAGGACACGTACGGCCACGGACCGACCGGTGGAGATCGCCCCGGTCGCCGGCCACATAGGCGCGGAGGTCCACGGGGTCGATCTGGCGGACGAGCTGCCCGGTTCCACGGTCGCCGCGCTCCGCGCGGCGCTGCTGCGGCACAAGGTGCTGTTCTTCCGCGGTCAGCGGCTGGACCACGCCGCCCATGTGGCGCTGGCGAGGCGTTTCGGGGAGCCGGTGGTGCTGCCCCGTCGCGGGAGCGCCTCGCCGCCGGGTTTCCCTGAGGTGGAGACCACCGCGGACCGGCTGGAGCTGGGCGGCCGGTTCGGCATGGAGCACGAGGAGTGGCTGGACCGCCGCCGTCACAGCCTGCTGCGGGGCTGGCACTGCGACCACGGTGCCCGGGTCGACCCGCCGGCGGCGACGATCCTGCGCGCCGAGGAGGTGCCCCCGTTCGGCGGCGACACCACCTGGTCGAACCTGGCCGCCGCCTACGCCGGCCTGTCGGCGCCGGTGCGGGCGTTCGCCGACGGGCTGCGCGCCGAGCACCGGCTGGGCGTGGGGTACCAGCCGCGTCCCGGCGAGGACGCGTACGTCCGGCATCTGCTCGACCGGCAGGTGGCCTCCGTGCACCCGCTGGTCCGGGTCCACCCGGAGTCCGGGGAACGGTCGCTGTTCGTCAACGGCTACTACCTGGAGCGGATCCAGGAGCTGTCACGCGCGGAGAGCGCGCGGGTCCTGGAGATGCTGCTGGAGCAGGCGGTGCGCCCCGAGTACACGGTGCGGTTCCGCTGGGAGCCCGGCAGCGTGGCGTTCTGGGACAACCGCTCGACGATCCATCTGGCGCCGGGCGACCACACCGTGGCGGGCGCGCCGCGGATCATGCACCGGGTGATGCTGGCCGGCGAGGTCCCGGTGGGCGCCGACGGGCGTGCCTCCGAGGCCCTGACGGGCAGCGCGCCCGGCGTGTGGTGAGGGGGTGCGGGCCGCCGGACCGGGGCCCGGCGGCCCGCCCCGCGGTCACTCGAACGGGGTGGGGTCGCCCGCGCCGCGCCGCACGATCTCGGGAACGCCCTCGGAGAAGTCCACGACCGTGGTCGGCGTCGTGCCGCATTCGCCGGAGTCCAGGACCGCGTCGACCACGTGGTCGAGCCGCTCCTTGATCTCCCAGCCCATCGTCATCGGCTCCTCGTCGCCGGGCAGCAGCAGGGTGCTGGAGAGCAGCGGCTCCTCCAGCTCCTCCAGCAGCGCCCGGACCACGGGGTGCTCGGGGATGCGCACGCCCACGGTGCGCTTCTTGGGGTGGGCCAGCTTCCGGGGCACCTCCCGGGTGGCCGGCAGGATGAACGTGTACTGACCCGGCGTCGCGGCCTTCACGGACCGGAACACGTCGTTGTCGATCTGCGCGTACTGACCGAGCTGCGCGAAGTCGCGGCAGACCAGGGTGAAGTGGTGCCGGTCGTCGAGCTGCCGGATCGCCCGGATGCGGTCGACGCCGTCCTTGCTGCCCGTCCGGCATCCCAGCGCGAAGCAGGAGTCGGTGGGGTAGACGATCAGCGCGTCGTCCCGGAGGCTCTGCGCCACCTGGGCGATGGTGCGCGGCTGGGGGTTCTCGGGGTGAACGTCGAAGTACTTGGCCATTCGACGAGCTTAGGGCCGGTCCCCCCGGGAGGGGGACCGGTTCCCCCCTCTACGGGCGTTCGCGGCGTCCCTTCCCCGCGTCCTTCATCCTTTCCAGCGACCGGGTGAACTGGCGCAGCGAGAACCCGGAGCCCTGCGGGGGCGTGCCTGCCTCGGGCTGCGCGGGCGTGTCCGCGCGGGGCGCCGGCAGCGCCGCCGGGCCGGCCGAGGCGCGCAGGGCGGCCAGCGCCTCGTGCGCCTGCTCCGCGGCCTCCCGGTAGAGGTCCCGGGAGCGGGTCATCGCGTCGAGGGCCTCCCGGTACATGACCACCAGCTGCTCGGCGTGCGCCAGCCGTTCCTGCAGGGTGACCAGGTGCCACTGTTCGCGCATCACCCGCACGCCTTCGGTGGCGCCCTCGGGGAGCGGCGCGGGCAGGGCCACGAAGCGGTGCAGCGCGTCGATCAGCGCGGTGGGCTCGGAGCCGTCCAGGAAGACCGTGCGCACCGTGAAGCCGTCGCGGTCGTACCCCGGACGGGCCGGGTCGCCGGGCAGGACCACCGCGCCGCCGCGCGGGACCTCGACACCGTGGTCCTTGAGCGCCCAGTTGACGGCCCGGTACTGGTCGGGCGCGGCGCGGTGCTCGATCACCCTGTGCCGCAGTCCGGCCGGGAGCCTGCGCACCAGCGGGCGCAGACCGCGCTCGTCGGGGGTCATCGCCTCGTGCACGACCACGTGGACGTTCCAGCCGTCCCGGGCGCAGTCCTTCAGGAGCTTGCGCAGATCCTTGTCGTCGTCGGGCAGCCGGTTGATCTCCAGGGTGCGCAGGTCGGCGCCGCGCAGGCCGCCCACGTGAACCCGGTCCCAGCCGTCCGCGTCCTCGCGCGGCCAGAACATGTCCGCCGGGGAGGGCCAGCGCGGGTCCCAGACGCTCTCCGCCTCGGCGACCAGCAGCCATTCCCTGCCCTCCGGGGCGCGCCCGAGGGCGTGCGCGAGACCGGCGGGGGCGAGCGTGAGGCCGGGGGCCGCGCCGGGCAGGAAGCCGCCCTCGGGGCCGACGGTCAGCCGGGCCCTCACGGTCACCCCGCCGGGTGCCCGCCACCGGGCCTCGAAGGACCGGACGCCGTGGTCCGCCACCGGCGCCGCGCCGTCGGCGTCCGCGGCGGGGTGGGAGGACCGTGCTCCGGTAACGCCTCCCGGGACGCCTCCGGAGACGGCGGCGGAGGAAGGACCGGCCGGGGCCGGGGAGGAGGCCGCCGACGGGTGGGTCAGGTGGGGGATCTCCGCGGGGTCCAGCTCCAGGTGGGCGTCGAGGACGCCGGCGTCCTGCATCCGGCGCAGATACAGGCGCACGGCTTCGTCGGCGAGCGGCCGGGTGGAGCGGCCGCGGGCGTACCAGACGGCCGCGGGGGCCGGGCCGCCGCCCGAGGGCGCGGGGTGGGAGGTGGAGGAGTCGCTCATGGGATGGGTGCGCGAAGACCTTCCGTGCTGTGCTGCGGTGCGGGGGTGCCTCAGTATCGTCCCCCTCCTGGTCCGGGACCCCTCATCCGGGTCCCGGACCATCCTTGTGAGAAACGCCACCTGGCTGCGGATCCGCCTGCACGACAGCGGAGTTGACCCGAACGAGGGACGACTGGACAGGCGTGCGGAAAGTACTGCGGGGTTCCGCGGGCCATCATGGCCGTCGCCGTTCCGCCAGGACGGTCTCCCCCGTCCCGTCCGCAAGGCGTACTTCCCCGTGTTCCTCTCCTCCTCCGCCGGCCGGTCCCTGACCGCCCGGCTCCGGGCCGCGCGCTCGGCCCGCCGTCCCGGCGGCGGCCGCGGCCCGTGGCGCTCGCTGCGGCACCGGTCCATGCGCTGGTGGTCCCTGGCCAACCTGGTGTCCAACGTCGGCACCTGGATGCAGCTCACCGCGCAGAACCTGCTGGTGCTGGAGCTCACCGGCTCCGCGGCGCTCACCGGCCTGTCGGTCTCCCTGCAGGCGGCTCCCGGTCTGCTGCTCGGCCTGGCCGGCGGCGCGGCGGTCGACGCCTGGCCCCGCAAGCTCACCGCCGCGGTCAGCCAGGCGCTGCTGGGCGCGGTCGCGGTCGTCACCGCCGTGCTCATCGCCTTCGACCAGCTGGACGTGGGCGTGCTGATGGTCCTCGCGGTGGTCACCGGGCTGATCGCCACGGTGGACGCGCCCGCCTGCGCGCTGCTGGGCAACGACCTGGTGCCGCCGCGGGACGTGCCCTCGGCGATCGCCGTCGGCTCGCTGGTGCACGGCGTCGGGCGGCTCGCCGGAGCGGCGGCCGCGGGCGTGCTGGTCAGCTCGTGGGGACCCGGCGCGGCGTACGCCGCGAACGGCCTCTCCTTCCTGTTCGTCGCCTCGGTGATCCCGTTCCTGCGTCCCGCGCCGGGAGCGGTGCCGGTGGAGCCGGTCGCCCTGCGGGCCGTGCAGCCCGGCAGGGCCACGGCCGCGACGCCGGCCACGGAGCGGCGGCGGGGGACGGGGGCCGGCGACGGGCTGGTGTTCTTCCTCCGGCGTCCCCGGCTGGTGGCGTTGGCCGCGATCACCGCGGTGAGCAGCGTCTTCGGCCGCAACTACACGCTGACTCTGGCCGTCCTGGTGACCGGGCCGCTGGCCGGCGGGGCCGCCGAGTTCGGCGCGGTCTCCACGGTGCTGGCGGTGGGCGGCGTCGTGGGCGCGGTGCTCGCGGGGCGCCTCACCGGCCCGACGGTGCGGCTGGTCGGCACGATGGCGGCGGTTGGGGGGCTGCTGCAGGTCGCGGCGGGTCTCTCGCCGAACCTCGCGGTCCTGATGACGCTGATCGTGCCGATGGCGATCGTGGAGTCGGTCTCCGACACGGCCGGCACGACCGTCCTGCAGACGGATCCCCCGCCGCGGATGCGGGGACGGGTGCTCGGCGTGTGGCGCAGCGTGAGCACCGGGTGGGGGCTGGTGGGCCCGCCGCTGCTGGGCCTGTTGATGGAGTGGGCGGGTGCGCGGGGGGCGCTGGTGCTCGGCGGCGCCCTCATCGCCGCCACCGTCGCCGCCGGCGCGGCCCTCCACCGCCGCCGCGTTGCCCGGCCCGCGGCCCCGCGGGCCACGCACCCGGCGACCACCGCCCGGACCACCGCGTCCACCGCGGGCACCGCCGCGGGCCCGGCCGCCGCGGGCCCCGTAGTCACCGCCCCGGCCTTCGCGGACGCGGTAAGCGCCACCGCCCCTGCCACTGCGGGCACCGCCGCCGCGGGTCCGGTGGTTACCGCCGCGGCCGCCGCGGTCACGCCCGCGTCGCCCACCACCCCGGCGCCGAACCTCCCGCTCACGCACACCGCCGTCCCGGCCACCGCAGGCCCGGCCGTCGCGGGTTCGGTGGTCACCGCCTCGGCCTGCGCGGACCCAATGATCACCACCACCCCGGCCGCCGCGTCCGCCGCGGTCACATCCGCATCGCCCACCACCCCGGCGCCGAACCTCCCGCCCACGCACACCGCGGTTCCGCCGATGCCGTCGCCTTCGCCTTCGCACACCGCGATCCCGCTGATGCCGTCGCCGCGCGCCGGCATCCACGAGGCGCTCCCCGTGCCCGGCCGGGCGGCGGAGCCCGCCCGCGAGCCCGCCGGACGCGCGGCGGTCGCGGCCCAGGCCCCCGCACCGGCGGAGGCCGTACCCGCTGCTCCGCCGGCCTCCGCCGCCGAACCGGCGCGGCGACCGGAGCACCCCGCGCTCCGCTGACGCCCGGTCGGCGCGGGCACGAGCGGCACGGTCGCCCGTGCCCACGCCGCCCACGCCCGTGGAACACGCGCCGCAAACGCGTCGGAGATTGTTGACGCGTCGGAAATCTCCGACGTAAGGTCACCGCATGCCCACCGATGTGTTCGGCGTGCTGGCCAGTCCGGTGCGGCGCAGACTGCTCGAGACCCTGCGGGACGGCCCCCGCTCCACCGGCGAACTGGCCGGGTTGTTCGACCTCGGCCGGCCCGCCGTCTCCGAGCACCTGGCGGTGCTCCGCACCGCGGGACTCGTGCGCGAGGAGCCCCGCGGCCGGCACCGCTACTACCACCTCGAGCCCGCCCGC
Source organism: Streptomyces fragilis (assembly GCF_003112515.1). Classification (GTDB taxonomy): domain Bacteria; phylum Actinomycetota; class Actinomycetes; order Streptomycetales; family Streptomycetaceae; genus Streptomyces; species Streptomyces fragilis. The sequence goes on from NZ_BEVZ01000006.1 coordinate 254,233, forward strand.
CTGTCCGAGGTGGGCGCGTGGCTGCACCCCTTCGCGCACTACTGGGAACAGCGCCTGGACGCGCTGTCCGATCTCCTGGACGAGGAAACCGAGACATGACCGACGACGCGATCACCTGCGAAAGGCTCCTGCCCCACCCCCCGGCGGCGGTCTGGCGGGCCCTGACCGACCCCGCGCTGCACGCCCGCTGGTGGGCCGCCGGTGACGTCAGGCCCGTGGTCGGACACCGCTTCACCCTGGACATGGGCGCCTTCGGCGGCCAGCCCTGCGAGGTGACCGCCGTGGAGGACGAGCGGCTGCTGTCCTACCGGTTCGCCGAGGGCACGCTCGACACCGTGATCACCTGGACCCTGCACCCCGAGGGCGGCGGCACCCGTCTGGTCCTCGTCCACGCGGGTTTCGACCTCGACTCCCCCATGGGCCGCCAGGCCCGCGACGGGATGGGCAAGGGCTGGCCCGGAGTCCTGAAGCGCCTCGCCGGGCTGTTGGACGACACGGCCTGACGCGCGGACGGCCCCCTTGCCGGCCCCGGCGCGAACCCGGCGCGGACGCGGCTTGCCGCTGCCGCAGCGTCAGCGCCTAGCGTCGTACCCGTCGCCGCGACCTGCGGCGACGTACGTGACGCGCGAGAGAAGGGCGATGCCTCGGTCATGGACGAGGAGTGGTCGATCACCCGACTGGCGAAGGCCTCCGGGGTGACGGTGAGGACCCTGCGGCACTACGACGCCGTGGGGCTGCTGCCCGCGGACCGGCTCGGCGCCGGCGGCGTCCGGCACTACGCCGCCGCCTCGGTCCTGCGGCTGCAGCGCATCCTGCTGCTCCGCGACCTCGGCCTCGGCCTGTCGGAGATCGCCGCGGTCGTCGACGAGGAGAAGGACGCCGTCGAGGCGCTCCGCGCCCACCTGACCGGACTGCTCGCCGAGCGCCGGAGGGTGGAGCGGCTGGTGCGGACCGTGACCGCGACCATCGCGCACCTGGAAGGGGAGAGGGACATGGCTCTGGAGGACCTGTTCGACGGGATCGACCCGGCACGTCAGGCGGCTCACGAGGCCGAGCTGGTGGACCGGTTCGGCGACGGGGCGCGGCAGCACATCGCGGAGAGCCGGCGCCGCACGGCCGGCTGGGACCGCGCGCGGGCCGACGAGGCGGTCGCCGAGTACGAGGCCGTGGAGGACGCGGCGGTGGAGCTGATCGAGGCCGGTGCCGCCCCGGACGACCCACGGGCCGTGGAGCTCATGGACCGGCAGTACCGGGCGGTGGGCGCCTTCTGGACGCCTGACCGCGCCTCGTTCACCGGTCTCGGCCGGATGTACGCCGACTCGCCGGAGTTCCGCGCCCGCTACGACGCCAAGCACCCCCGTCTGGCGGAGTTCCTGGCCGCGGCCATGGCTGCCTACGCGGAGCGGCGGCTGGACTGACCCCGGTCCGGGCCTTCCGCGCGGAGCGGCGGCCGGACCGTCCGCGCTTCGGGCCGTCCAGGCGGAGTGGCGGCCGGACCGACCACGCTTCGGGCCGTCCACCCGGAGCGGCGGCCGGACCGGCCGCTGCCTGGGCCGGTAGGGGGAAGCGGGCCGTGCCGCCGCTTGACCGGCGGGCCGGCGGTGGAGAACTGTGCCGTGACGCTGCCACGGATCTCCCCCATGCTCGCGACCCCCGGCCGGCTTCCGCCCCCGGCGCTGGACGACCGGTGGGCCTACGAGACCAAGCAGGACGGCCAGCGCGCCGTGGTCTACGCCGAAGCCGACGGCACGCTCACCCTGCGGGCCCGCTCCGGCGAGGACATCACGGCCGCCTACCCCGAGCTCGCCCCGCTGGGGCGGGCCCTGGGCGGCGCCGCGGCGGTCCTGGACGGCGAGATCCTGGTCCTCGACGACCGGGGCCGCGCCGACTTCCAGCTGCTCCAGTCCCGCATGGGCCTCGCCCACTCCCCCGCCCTGGCTGCCCGCCGCGCCGCGGCCGCCCCCGCGCACCTCGTGCTCTTCGACGTGATGCACCTGGGCGGTCGCTCCCTGCTGCGGCTGCCGTACGCGCGCCGCCGCGGCGAGCTCGAGGGGCTGGGCCTCGCCGGCCCGTTCTGGTCGACACCCGCCGCGGTCGTCGGCCACGGCGAGCGGGCCCTCGCCCTCACCCGTGAGCACGGCATGGAAGGGCTGGTGTGCAAGCGGCTCGACTCGGTGTACGAGCCGGGGGTGCGCTCGCGCGCCTGGATCAAGATCCGGCACATGACCGGCGTCGACGTGGTGGTGGGCGGCTGGATGCCGGGACGGGGGCGGCTCTCCGGGCTGCCGGGCGCGGTGCTGATGGGCCAGCGCGACCCCGAGGGGCTGCTGCGGTACGTGGGCAGCGTCGGCACCGGCTGGAGCGAGGCGGAGCGCGCGGACCTGGCCCGGCTGCTGGCCGCCGCGGCGACCGACGTCTGCCCGTTCACCCCGGCCCCGAAGGCGGCCGGGGCGCGCTGGGTGGTGCCGAGACTGGTCGGCGAGGTCCGCTACAGCACCCGGACCCGGGCGGGCATGCTGCGCCAGCCGTCCTGGCTGCGGCTGCGGCCCGACCTGGCCCCGGAGGAATCGGCGGCGCACCTCCCGCCCGGCGCCGCCCGTCCCGCGGACGCGGACGCCGACGAGCGGGCCCACGAGGACGGCTAGGGTTCCGCTGGACCAGCGCGCCGCACTCACGTCACGGGCTCCACGGAGCCCTCGCCGACGGCTATCGTGGCCGCATGTCGGCTCCCGAGATCGTCCGCATCGTCTCCCGCGACTCCCCGATGGCCCTCGCGCAGGTCGAGCGCGTCCGCGCCGAACTCGCGCTGCACCACCCCTCGACGCGCACCGAGGTCGTGCCGGTGAAGACCACCGGCGACAAGTGGATGGGCGAGCTGTCCCAGGTGGAGGGCAAGGGCGCGTTCACCAAGGAGGTGGACGCCGCGCTGCTGGCCGGAGAGGCCGATCTCGCGGTCCACTGCGTCAAGGACATCCCCGCCGACCGTCCCCTGCCCGCCGGCACCGTCTTCGCCGCCTTCCTGCGCCGGGACGACGTCCGCGACGCGTTGATCCACCCGGGCGGACTGACCCTCGACGAGCTCCCCCCGGGCACCCGGATCGGCACGTCCTCGGTGCGCCGGGTGGCCCAGCTGGCCGCCTCGCACCCGCATCTGACCTGCGTGCCGATGCGCGGCAACGCCAACCGGCGGCTGGAGAAGCTGGCGGCCGGCGAGGCCGACGCGCTGCTGCTGGCGCTGTCCGGGCTGGAACGCATCGGCCGGACCGACACGGTGAGCGAGGTGCTCTCCACCGAGACGATGATGCCTCCGATCGGCGCGGGCATCCTCGCCCTCCAGTGCCGCGAGGAGGACACCGGCCTGATCGAGGCGGTCGGCGTCCTCGGCGACCCGGACACCCACCGGGAGGCGACCGCGGAGCGGATGTTCCTGCACGTCCTGCAGGGGCACTGCAACAGCCCGATCGCCGGCTTCGCCCGGGTCGACCGCACCGGCGAGCTCTCGCTGCGCGCCTGCGTCTTCACCCCCGACGGCAAGACGCGGCTGAACGCCCACGAGTGGGCCGGTCCCCTGGACCCGGCAACGCTGGGCACCTCGGTGGCGGTCACCCTGCTCCGCCAGGGCGCCCGGGAACTGATCGACTCGATCGAGCACTGAGCCCAGGCCCCTCCCCCGGCCCTCGTCACCCCCTCGCTCCTCCTCCAGCACCCACTGATGACACTTTCGGGTTATTTGCCCGATTTGTTTGGCTTCCCCCGTTCGAGGGAATTCCTCCACCAGTGCTTCGGACAGGAGGCACGGCCGCGGGAGGGGCCTGCACGGCCCCCGGCGTCCCGGACCTGTCCGTGAGCGCCTCTCTCCCGCGGTGACCGCCCTGCCGGCCCAGCCGAGGGAGGTGCCCGTATGCCGGCCACCAGCACCACCCGCACCCGGACCACCCGGTCCCGCGGCCATCCGCACGACGACGCCCCGGACACCGCGGCGGACTTCGCCCGCCTGGCGTCCCTGCCGGAAGGCCCCGAACGCCGCGCCCTGCGCGACGATCTGGTCCGCGCCTGGCTCCCCATGGCCGAGCGCATCGCCGTCAACTTCCGCGGCCGCGGCGAGGCCCTGGAGGACCTCTACCAGGTGGCCGCGCTCGGCCTCGTCAAGGCCGTCGACCACTACGACCCCGCGCGCGGCTGCGCCTTCGAGTCGTACGCCGTGCCGACCGTCACCGGTGAGATCAAACGCCACTTCCGCGACCACCTGTGGACCCTGCACGTGCCCCGGCGGGTGCAGGACCTACGCAACCGGGTCAGGCGGGCGGCCAAGGAGCTGTCCCAGACCACCCAGGGCCGCTCGCCCACGATCACCGAGATCTCCGCGTACACCGGGCTCACCGAGGACGAGGTGCGCACGGGCATGGAGGCCCTGGAGTGCTTCCACGCCCTGTCCCTGGAGGCGGAGCTGCCCGGCACCGAGGGGTACGCGCTGGAGGACGCGCTGGGGTCGGTCGAGACCGGTTACGACCTGGTGGTGGACCGGGTGGCGGTGCGGCCCTGCCTGGAGGCCCTCTCCGAGCGGGACCGGGTCATCCTCTACCTGCGGTTCTTCCGCGGGATGACGCAGAGCCGGATCGCCCAGCAGCTCGGCATCTCGCAGATGCACGTGTCGCGGCTGCTCAGCGGCTGCTTCGACCGGCTGCGCGCGGAGCTGGACGTGACCGGGGAGGAAGGCTGGTGAGGACCGCAGCGCCCGCCCCGTCCGTCCCGGGAGCCGGGGCCACGGCTCCGGCCCCGGAGACGGCAGTCGCCCGGCCTCGCGGCCGGGCGGCTGGGACGGGCTCACTGCCGAACCGTCCCGGGAGCCGTTCGAAAGCGAGCTCAGTGACCGGAGTGACCGGGCCCGGCGGCGTTGAAACGCGAGCGGGCGACGGGCCGGCCGGCCGGGGCGCGCCGACGGACCAGTGCCTCCTCGAGGGCCGTCCGGATCTCCTCGGGAAGATCACCGGTGCGCGCCCACAGGAGCACCGTCTCGGCGACCTGGCGCAGCTTGACGTTGGTGTGCTGGGAGACCTCCTTGAGCACCGCCCAGCCCTGGTCGGGCGTCACCCGTGCGAGTGCGACCAGGCTGCCGATCGCCTGGTCCACCACCGCGTGGGAGGTGACCGCCTCCTTGAGCTGGGCGACCTCGGCCTCCAGGGCGAACACCCGGTCGGCGGCGGCCCCGGCGACGGTCTCCGGCGGCGCGGCGCGCAGCGGGTCCTGCTCGCTGTCACCCGGACGGTCCTGCGTGCGCATCGTGACCTCCGGCGTCCGGCGTAGGCTCCCGTGGGCGCCTCGGGCTCATCTCCCTCCTTTACATCGTCGCCATTCGTCCGGCCGCCTGCCACCGGGAGGGGACCGGGCGACGGCCACCGTTTCGGCGGAAGGGCCCGGGTACTCGACAGGCACCGGCACCCGGTCCGGCCGGACACTGGTGTCCACCCGGTGTGCGCCGGTCCTCGCCCGGGCGCCCTCCTACTCCAGGACGTGGGACTGCCATGACTGCCATGAACGACGACAGCACGCCCCTCGCCCCGCGTGCCGGTGGGCGGCGCTCGACGCGCACCATCTCGGGCGCGCCCATCTGGGTGAGTCTGACCAGCCACGACCTGGCCGCGACCCAGAAGTTCTACACCGCGGTGCTGGGCTGGGAGTGGCGGACGATAAAGCTCGGGGACCTCTTCCGGGTGGCCGAGGTGGACGGCGTGCCGGTCGCCGGGGTCGCGGCCCTCGCCGGCCAGTGGCACATGGCGGTCAGCTGGACGGCCTACTTCGCGGTGGAGAGCGCCGACGCGACGGCCTCCCGGGTCCAGGAGCGCGGGGGCACCCTGGCGGTCGGGCCGCTGTCGCTGCCGCCCGGCCGCACCGCCCTCCTCGCCGACCGGGACGGCGCCACCTTCGGCATCTGGGAGGGCGAGATCTCCGGTTCCTGGGACGCCTGGCGCAAGGCCGCCCCGGTCCTCGTCCGGCTGCGCACCCGGGACGCCTTCGACTCGGCGATCTTCTACGGCGAGGTGTTCGAGTGGGCCTCCGGCCGGCCCGGGGGCTGCGAGGTCCGCTACGACGGCGAGGAGGTGGTGGTGATCAACAACGGCGAGGAGGTGGCGCGGATCGAGTCCGGCGCCCTCGGCGCCGCGCCCGACCCCAGCATCCGGCCGCACTGGCAGGTGCACTTCGCGGTCGAGGACGTCGTCTCCTGCGTCCGGGCCGCCGAGGCGAACGGCGGGTCGGTGCTCCGGTCCACCGATCGTGAGGCGGTGCTGCGCGACCCGGAGGGCGCCCTGTTCACCATCTACCACCGGCCGACCGGGCCGCTCGGCGGCCGGGTTCCCTGACCGCGGACCGTCCGCGCAGGACGGCGCACGACGGACACCGTGAACACGCCGTTGCGGCGGCGACCCGGCCGGGTCGCCGCCGCAACGGCGTGTTCACCGCGTTCCGCCGGCGCCGCCGGCACGGCTTCCCCTCAGCCCGTCAGCGGGGGCCGGCTGAGCACCACCAGGCTGCGCGACTCGACGACGAGCGCGGTGCCCGCCTTGTGCTCGGACTCGTCCGGCGTCCCCTGCGGGTCGGTGGTGTCGATCAGCGCCGTCCACCGCTCGCCGTAGGCGGCCGGCGGCAGCCGGAAGGTCATCGGCTCCCAGTAGCTGTTGAACAGCAGCAGGAAGGAGTCGTCGATCACCCGCCGGCCGTAGGAGTCCCGTTCCGCGATGGCGTCGCCGTTGAGGAAGACCCCGATGGCGTGGGCGTCGGAACGGTGCCAGTCCTCGTCGGTCATCTCGGTGGCGTCGGGCAGCAGCCACACCAGGTCGGGCAGCGGCTGGCCCTCGTGGACCGGGGTCTCGCCGCGGAAGAAGCGGCGGCGCCGCAGCACGGGGTGCTCACGGCGCAGGGTGATCAGACGGCTGGTGTAGTCGATCAGGTCGCGCTGTTCCTCGCCCAGGCCGCGCCAGTCGATCCAGGAGACCTCGTTGTCCTGGCAGTAGGCGTTGTTGTTGCCCCGCTGGGTGCGGCCCAGTTCGTCGCCGTGGCTGAGCATCGGGATGCCCTGGGAGAGCAGCAGGGTGGCCAGGAAGTTGCGCTGCTGCCGGGCGCGGAGCTCGAGGACGCCCTCGTCGTCGGTCTCGCCCTCGACGCCGCAGTTCCAGGAGCGGTTGTGGCTCTCGCCGTCGCGGTTGTCCTCGCCGTTGGCCTCGTTGCGCTTGTCGTTGTAGGAGACCAGGTCGCGCAGCGTGAACCCGTCGTGGGCGGTGACGAAGTTGATGCTGGCACGCGGCCGGCGCCGGTCGCGCTCGTAGAGGTCCGAGGAGCCGGTCAGCCGGGAGGCGAACTCGGCCAGGCTGTGGTCCTCCGCCCGCCAGAAGTCCCGCACCGCGTCGCGGTAGAGCCCGTTCCACTCCGACCACAGCGGCGGGAAGTTGCCCACCTGGTAGCCGCCGTCGCCGAGATCCCACGGCTCGGCGATCAGCTTCACGCGGCTGATCACCGGGTCCTGCTGGATCAGGTCGAAGAACGCCGACAGCCGGTCCACCTCGTGGAACTGACGGGCCAGGGTGGCCGCCAGGTCGAAGCGGAAGCCGTCGACGTGCATCTCCGTCACCCAGTAGCGCAGCGAGTCCATGATGAGCTGTAGCACGTACGGGTGACGCATCAGCAGGCTGTTTCCGGTGCCCGTGGTGTCGTAGTAGTGCCCCCAGTCGCCGTCCACCAGGCGGTAGTAGGAGGCGTTGTCGATGCCGCGGAAGGAGAGGGTGGGGCCCTTCTCGTTGCCCTCGGCGGTGTGGTTGTAGACCACGTCGAGGATGACCTCGAGACCGGCCTCGTGGAGCGCCTTCACCATGGCCTTGAACTCGTTCACCTGTTCACCGCGGGTGCCGCGGGCGGCGTACTCGTTGTGGGGCGCGAAGAAGCCGATGGTGTTGTAGCCCCAGTAGTTGGTGAGGCCCCTGCCCTGCAGCACGCCGTCCTGGACGAACTGGTGCACCGGCATCAGTTCGACGGCCGTCACCCCGAGGGAGGTGAGGTGTTCGATCACCGCGGGGTGGGCCAGGCCGGCGTAGGTGCCGCGCAGGCGGGCGGGGACCTTGGGGTGGGTGCGGGTGAGGCCGCGGACGTGGGTCTCGTAGACGACGGAGTCCGCGTACGGCCGTCCGGGTGAACGGTCGTCGCCCCAGTCGAAGTACGGGTCGGTGACCACGCCGAGCATGGTGTGCCCCGCGCTGTCGGCCGCGGAGCGTCCGCGGTGGGCCCGCTCGTAGAGCGACGGGTGGTTGTCGGGCATGCCGTCGACGGCGCGGGCGTACGGGTCGAGCAGCAGCTTCCGCGGGTTGCAGCGGTGGCCCATGGGGGGATCCCAGGGGCCGTGGACCCGGTAGCCGTACCGCTGGCCGGGGCCCGCGCCGGGCAGGTAGCAGTGCCAGACGAAGCCGTCGACCTCGTGCATCGTCACCGTGCGGTGCGAACCGTCGTCATCCACCAGCACCAGGTCAACGCGCTCGGCGACCTCACTGAAAAGAGCGAAATTGGTGCCCTGGCCGTCGTAGGTCGCGCCCAGCGGACTGGGGCGCCCGCTCCACACGGGCGCCCCAGCGCTCTTGGTCCTGCGCGCGGTCACCGCGTCACCACGCTCTCGTGCACGGCGGCGGCCTCCGGCGGCGGCGCGGACCCGGCCAGGGCCAGCACGCGCTGCTCCTCCCGCGGCAGGTCCAGCGCCTCGGTGACCAGCGGATCGGGGCCGACCGGCACCAGCGGGACCCGCTCGCCGGAGCGGGCGCGCCGGGTGAACCAGATGATCCGGCCGGCGCCCGTGTCACAGCAGCCCCAGCCGTCGCTGTGCGTGGCGATGTGGGTCAGGCAGGGGCGCAGCTCGAGGTCGGGGCGGAGGTTGCGGTCGTTCTGCCCGACCGCGGTGATCAGGTGCTGACCGTTCCACCACATCTCGATCGAGGTCCTCTTGTCGACGGCGTGCTCGTCGATGGCGTGCAGCAGCACCTCGGCGCCGCGGCGGACCGGTTCGACCAGGTTGTCCAGGCTCCAGAACCGGAGATGGGCGGCCAGGATCCGGCCGACCTGGTCGACCCGTTGCGGACCGACCTCCACGTCGAGGTGGTAGTAGCAGGGCACTGCGGTCTTCATCTCGTTGGCTCCTCACCGGCGAAGCTCCCCGCCTCCTCGTGCCACTTGGCGGACACGATCCCCGAACACGAAGCGTGAGCGGTGTTCGCTTCTGAGTCACCTTCAGGGTGAGAGTCTTACGCCGTTCGTGCAACCCGGGACGACTCCAGCGGTCGTTGAACCACCAACAAGACGCTGCGTGGTCCCATGTGCACCATGGGTGACAAGCCTGCCCAGCAACCGTCCGAAGCATCGAGAGGGGGCCCGCCCCATGCTGCTCCCGGCCAAGGCCGAAGTGGCCCGCGACCTCAGCCGGTACCGGGCCTGGGAACGGGTGATGCTCGCATCCCCCGCCGACCCGGCGGTGCGCGACCGCTTCGAGGACTCGGGCTATGCCCTGTGCGCCCTGATGGGGAAGCGCTGCGCGCGCGAGGCGGCGGACGCCGCCGAGCGCTACCTGCGCTCCGGTCCCGTCTCCTACCTGCGGCAGGAGCGGCGCGGGGCGCCGCTCCTCCGCGGGCGGCGGACCTCCGGCCGGCCGGGCCGGCGCGGCCCTCCGGGCGGACGCCGTTCGCCCACGGGCCGGTAGACGCCACCGGCCCCGCCCCGATTCCTCCCCGGTATCCCGCTCACGAAGGCAGAACCATGAAGCGACCCCAGGCCATCGGCCGCATTCCCGTCCGCGACGTCCGTCCGGCGGTCGAGTGCGGCAGACGTCCCGCGAAGGCAGTGGTCGGCGAGACCTTCGAGGTCACGGCCACGGTGTTCCGCGAGGGCCATGACGCGGTCGGGGCCAACGTCGTGCTGCGGGATCCCGACGGCCGCCCCGGGCGGTGGACGCCGATGCGCGAGCTGGCTCCGGGGACCGACCGGTGGGGCGCCCTGGTGACGCCGGACCGGACGGGGCTGTGGACGTACACGGTGGAGGCGTGGAGCGACCCGGTGGCCACCTGGCGGCGACACGCCCTCGTCAAGATGCCGGCGCGCATCGACGTGGGTCTGGTCCTGGAGGAGGGCGCCGAGCTGTTCGCGCGCGCGGCCCGCCGGGTGCCCAAGGGGCCGGGCCGGGACGCGGTCCGCCGCGCCGCCCGGACGCTGGGCGACGACTCGCTGGACGTGGACGAACGCTTCGCCGCCGCCTTCGACCCCGCTGCCGAGGAGGCCCTGGAGCGGCACCCGCTGCGGGAACTGGTGTCGGCGGCGCGGCCGATGCCGTTGCTGGTGGAGCGGGAGCGGGCGCTGTACGGGTCCTGGTACGAGTTCTTCCCGCGTTCCGAGGGCGCCGTGGTGCCGCAGGACGGGCCGCCGGTCAGCGGCACCTTCCGCACGGCCGCGGAGCGGTTGCCGGCCGTCGCCGCGATGGGCTTCGACGTCGTCTACCTCCCGCCCGTTCACCCGATCGGGCGCACTCATCGCAAGGGGAGGAACAACACGCTGACCGCCGGGGAGTGGGACGTCGGCGTGCCGTGGGCGATCGGGTCGCAGGAGGGCGGGCACGACGCGGTCCACCCGGACCTGGGGACGATCGAGGACTTCGACGCGTTCGTGGCGAGGGCGTCCGGGCTGGGGCTGGAGATCGCGCTGGACTTCGCGCTGCAGTGCTCCCCGGACCACCCGTGGGTGGAGAAGCACCCGCAGTGGTTCCACCACCGCCCCGACGGGTCGATCGCCTACGCGGAGAACCCGCCGAAGAAGTACCAGGACATCTACCCGATCGCCTTCGACCAGGACATGCCCGGCCTGGTCCAGGAGACCGTCCGCGTCCTGCGGTTCTGGATGGACCACGGGGTGCGGATCTTCCGCGTCGACAACCCGCACACCAAGCCGGTGGTGTTCTGGGAGAAGGTCATCGGCGAGATCAACGCCACCGACCCCGACGTCATCTTCCTGGCCGAGGCCTTCACCCGCCCCGCCATGATGGAGACGCTCGCCCAGGTCGGCTTCCAGCAGTCGTACACCTACTTCACCTGGCGCAACTCCAAGCACGAACTGACCGAGTACCTCAGTGAGTTGTCGGGCGAATCGGCCGCCTACCTGCGCCCGAACCTGTTCGTGAACACCCCCGACATCCTGCACGCCTACCTGCAGCGGGGCGGGCGGCCCGCCTTCGAGGTCCGCGCGGTCCTGGCGGCCACCCTCTCCCCCGCCTGGGGCGTCTACGCGGGCTACGAGCTCTGCGAGAACACCCCGGTGCGCGAGGGCAGCGAGGAATACCTGGACTCGGAGAAGTACCAGCTGCGGCCCCGCGACTGGGAGGCCGCTGAACGGGAGGGCCGCACCATCGCCCCCCTGATCGCCGAACTCAACGGCATCCGGCGCCGCCATCCCGCGCTGCGACGGCTGCGCAATCTCCGGTTCCATCCGACGGACAACGACGCCGTGATCGCGTACAGCAAGAGCGAGGGCGACGACACGGTCCTGGTGGTCGCCAACCTCGACCCGCATCACGTGCAGGAGGCGACGGTCCGGCCCGACCTGGCACGGCTCGGCCTCGACCCACACGGCTCGGTGCCCGTCCTGGACGAGCTGACAGGCGAGACCTACCACTGGAGCGGCGCCAACTACGTCCGTCTCGACCCCGGCGTGCGGCCGGCCCACGTCTTCCATGTGCAGGGCTTCCACGTCCAGGCCGGAGGGAACGCAGCGCCATGACCGTCAACGATCCCGTTCCGGACACCTTCGAGGACACACCGGCCCGTGACCGGGACCCGGACTGGTTCAAGCGCGCCGTCTTCTACGAGGTCCTGGTCCGCTCCTTCCAGGACTCCAACGGCGACGGCATCGGGGACCTCAAGGGCCTGACCGCGAAGCTGGACTATCTCCAGTGGCTCGGCGTGGACTGCCTGTGGATCCCGCCGTTCTTCAAGTCGCCGCTGCGTGACGGCGGGTACGACGTCTCCGACTACACCTCGGTGCTGCCCGAGTTCGGTGACCTGGCCGACTTCGTGGAGTTCGTCGACGCCGCGCACCAGCGCGGCATGCGCGTGATCATCGACTTCGTCATGAACCACACCAGCGACCAGCACCCGTGGTTCCAGGAGTCCCGCAAGGACCCCGACGGCCCCTACGGCGACTACTACGTCTGGGCCGACGACGACAGCCGGTACGCCGACGCGCGGATCATCTTCGTCGACACCGAGACGTCCAACTGGACCTACGACCCAGTCCGCGGCCAGTACTACTGGCACCGGTTCTTCTCCCACCAGCCGGACCTGAACTACGAGAACCCGGCGGTTCAGGAGGAGATCCTGGCGGCCCTGCGCTTCTGGCTCGACCTCGGCGTGGACGGCTACCGGCTGGACGCGGTGCCGTACCTCTACGCGGAGGAGGGCACCAACTGCGAGAACCTGCCGGCCACGCACCGGTTCCTGAAGCGGGTGCGCAAGGAGATCGACGCGCACTACCCGGACACCGTGCTGCTGGCGGAGGCCAACCAGTGGCCCGAGGACGTGGTCGACTACTTCGGCGACTTCGCCTCCGGCGGCGACGAGTGCCACATGGCCTTCCACTTCCCGGTGATGCCGCGCATCTTCATGGCGGTGCGCCGGGAGTCGCGCTACCCGGTCTCCGAAATCCTGGCGAAGACCCCCGCCATTCCGGCGAAGTGCCAGTGGGGGATCTTCCTGCGCAACCACGACGAGCTGACCCTGGAGATGGTCACCGACGAGGAACGCGACTACATGTACGCGGAGTACGCCAAGGACCCGCGGATGCGGGCCAACATCGGCATCCGCCGCCGTCTCGCGCCGCTCCTCGACAACGACCGCAACCAGATCGAGCTCTTCACCGCCCTGCTGCTCTCGCTGCCGGGATCGCCGGTCCTGTACTACGGCGACGAGATCGGCATGGGCGACAACATCTGGCTCGGCGACCGCGACGGCGTGCGCACCCCCATGCAGTGGACCCCCGACCGCAACGCGGGCTTCTCCTCCTGCGACCCCGGCCGCCTCAACCTGCCGACCATCATGGACCCGGTCTTCGGCTACCAGGTCACCAACGTCGAGGCGTCCATGGCGTCGCCGTCGTCGCTGCTGCACTGGACCCGCCGGATGATCGAGATCCGCAAGCAGAACCCGGCGTTCGGACTCGGCACCTACACCGAACTCCCCTCCTCGAACCCCGCGGTGCTCGCCTTCCTGAGGGAACACGAGGACGACACCGTCGTGTGCGTGCACAACTTCTCCCGCTACGCCCAGCCCACCGAACTCGACCTGAGCGCCTTCGAAGGACGCCACCCGGTCGAACTGTTCGGCGGAGTCCGCTTTCCGGCCATCGGCGAACTGCCGTACCTGCTGACCCTGGCAGGCCACGGCTTCTACTGGTTCCGGCTCGTCCGAGTCGCACCCCGCGCCAGCCGACGACTGTGAGCCTGAGCCCGCGAAAGGACACGCCATGACGAAGACAGCATCGCTCCGCACCGCCCGCCCGGTCGCCGCCGAGCCCATGGCCTCCCTCAAGGGGCTGTTGCTCGAGTGGCTGCCACAGCAGCGCTGGTTCGCGGGCAAGGACCGGCCCGTGACCGATCTGAAGCTGCTGTCCATGACGGAGCTGCACCCGGGCTGCCTGCACCTGCTGGTGCACGCCGAGCACACCGGCCCGGCCACCCCGGGCGCCTCCCGTCCCGGCGACTGCTACCAGCTGCTGCTGGGGGCCCGCCGCGAGCTGCCGCCGCGGCTGGCGGAGGCGTTCATCGGCCGGGCCGGCACCGGCCCGCTGGCCGGCATGGCGGTCTACGACGCCCTGCGCGAGCCGCGTTCGGCGGCGCTGCTGCTCGACCGGCTGCGCCACCCCGGCACCACCGGGCCGCTCAGCTTCGAACGCGACACCAGCGTCTGCCTGCCGGCCGGGCTCGCCCCGCGGCTCCTCGCCGCCGAGCAGTCCAACACCTCGCTGGTCTACGGCGACCAGTACATCCTCAAGGTGTTCCGCCGGATCCAGCCCGGCATCAACCCGGACTGGGAGGTGCCGTGGGCGCTGGCGCGCACGGGCTGCACCCGGGTGCCCGCGCCGACCGCCTGGTTCCGCACCTCGCAGCCCTTCGAGGCCACCCTCGGCGTACTGCAGCCGTTCCTGCCCTCCGCGACGGACGGCTGGACGCTCGGCCTGAACGCGCTGGCCGCGGAGAACGACTTCACCCGTGAGGCGCACGCCCTGGGCCTGGCCACCGCGGAGGTCCACCAGGCGCTGGCGGCCGCGTTCCCGCAGGGCCAGTTCGGCCCGGAGGCCGCGCCGCAGAAGGGCCGGCTCGCCCAGGAGATGACCGAGCGGCTGCACGCCACCGCCCGCGCCGTGCCGGACCTGCGGCCGTACGTGCCGGGGCTGTCGGCGGCGTTCGCCTCGCTGGAGGCTGACCGGCCGGCCCAGCGCATCCACGGCGACCTGCACCTGGGGCAGGTGCTGCGGGCCGGCAGCCGGTGGTTCGTCATCGACTTCGAGGGCGAGCCGTCCCGGCCGCTGGCGGAGCGCCGCAGCGCGCACTCCCCGGTGCGCGACGTGGCGGGCATGCTGCGTTCCTTCGACTACGCGGCCCGCACCCGCCGGCCGTGGCACCCCGAGTGGGCCCGGCAGTGCCGTGAGGCCTACTGCGCGGGGTACGCGCGCGGCTCGGGGTGGGACCCCCGCGACGAGCCCGGCGTACTGCGCGCCTACGAGACCGACCGGGCGGTGTACGAGGTCCTCTACGAGGCCAAGCACCGGCCGGACTGGCTCCCCGTTCCGATGGCAGCGATCCGGCGTCTCGCCGTTCTAGGAGGCTGAACCCGACCATGGCACTGCGTGAGACCGCTCCCCCCGAGCCCTCCGCCCCCCGGCCCGGCGACGACGCCGTGGCCACCACCGCCCCCGCCGCGTCCGGCCGGGGCGGTGCGGGCGCGGCCGACGCCGGCCGGGCGCCCGCCCGGTCCGGGCGCCGCCGGGCGGCCGCGGCCCCGGTGGTGCGCAGGCCCGTCGTCCCGGGTGCGCCGCCCGCGCCGCCGATGGACGCGGGCGACCGGCATCGTCTGCTCTCCGGCGCCCACCACGACCCGCACGCCCTGCTCGGCGCGCACCCGGCGCCCGACGGCGTGGTCTTCCGGGCCCTGCGGCCGGGTGCGCGCGGCGTCAGCCTGATCCTCGACGGCGGACGCCACGTGCCGTTGAACGACGAGGGCGACGGCCTGTTCGGCGGCTCGCTCGCCCTCGAGGCGATCCCCGAGTACCGGCTGCACGTGGTCTACCCGGAGGCCGAGGTCGAGACCGAGGACCCGTACCGGTTCCTGCCCGCGCTGGGCGAGCTCGACCTGCACCTGATCCGTGAGGGCCGGCACGAGCAGCTGTGGAAGGCCCTGGGTGCGGAGCCCATGGTCCACCAGGGCGTGGCCGGCACCCGCTTCTCGGTCTGGGCGCCGAACGCCTCCGGTGTGCGGGTCGCCATGGAGTCGACCTTCTGGGACGGCACCGCCTTCCCGATGCGCTCGATGGGCGCCTCCGGCGTGTGGGAGCTGTTCCTGCCGGACGTCGGCGAGGGCACCCTGTACAAGTTCGAGATCGCCACCAGCTACGGCACCCGGCTGCTGAAGGCGGACCCGATGGCCCGCCGCACCGAGTGCCCGCCGGCCACCGCGTCGGTGGTGACCGCCTCGCACTACGAGTGGGGCGACCAGGAGTGGATGGCGCACCGGGGCGACCGCCCGGTGCACGAGGCGCCGTTCTCGGTGTACGAGGTCCACCTGGCGTCCTGGCGGCCGGGGCTCACCTACCGGCAGCTCGCCGAGCAGCTGCCGGCGTACGTCAAGGACCTGGGCTTCACCCACGTCGAGCTGATGCCGGTCGCCGAGCACCCCTTCGCCCCGTCCTGGGGCTACCAGGTCACCGGTTTCTACGCCCCCACCGCCCGCCTGGGCGGTCCGGACGACTTCAGGTACCTGGTCGACAGCCTGCACCGGGCCGGCATCGGCGTGATCATGGACTGGGTGCCGGCCCACTTCCCGAAGGACGACTGGGCGCTGGCCCGGTTCGACGGCTTCCCGCTGTACGAGCCCGGCAACGAGATGCGGGCCGAGCACCCGGACTGGGGCACCTTCGAGTTCGACTTCGGCCGTACCGAGGTGCGCAACTTCTTGGTGGCCAACGCGGTCTACTGGTGCGAGGAGTTCCACATCGACGGGCTGCGGGTGGACGCCGTCGCCTCGATGCTCTACCTGGACTACTCCCGCGAGGACGGGCAGTGGCAGCCCAACGAGCACGGCGGCCGGGAGGACTGGGCCGCGGTCCGCTTCCTGCAGGAGATGAACGCCACCGTCTACCGGCGCAACCCGGGTGTGGTGACCATCGCCGAGGAGTCCACCGCCTGGGAGGGCGTGACCCGGCCCACCGAGTGCGGCGGCCTGGGCTTCGGGCTGAAGTGGAACATGGGCTGGATGCACGACTCGCTGGAGTACATGAGCCACGAGCCGGTGCACCGCAAGTACCACCACCACGAGATGACCTTCTCGATGATCTATGCCTACAGCGAGAACTACGTACTGCCGATCTCCCACGACGAGGTGGTGCACGGCAAGCAGGCGCTGGTCTCCAAGATGCCGGGCGACTGGTGGCAGCGGCGCGCCAACCACCGCGCCTACCTCGCCTTCATGTGGGCCCACCCCGGCAAGCAGCTCCTTTTCATGGGCCAGGAGTTCGCGCAGGGCGACGAGTGGAAGCTGGAGAGGGGACCGGAGTGGTGGCTGCTGGACGCCGCGTACGGGGCCCGCGCCGACCACGAGGGCGTGCAGCACCTGGTGCGTGAGCTCAACGGGCAGTACCTGGCCACGCCGGCGCTGTGGCAGCGGGACACCGACCCGGCGGGCTTCCGCTGGGTGGCCTGCGACAGCGCCGACGACAACCTGCTGGCCTTCGTGCGGTACGGCCACGACGGCGCGCCGCTGCTGTCGGTCAGCAACTTCTCCCCCGTGGTGCGGCACGACTACGCGCTGTGGGTGCCCCAGGAGGCGGGTCACGCCTGGCGGGAGACGCTGAACACCGACGACCTGCGGTACGGCGGCAGCGACGTCCGCAACGAGGGCGTGCTCGAGCGGCAGCAGGACGGTCTGCTGAGGATGACCGTGCCGCCGCTGGCAACCGTCTGGCTGCGGCCCGTCTGATCCGGCGCGACGCGACGCCGGGGAGCCGGGCGGCCTGCCGCCCGGCTCCCCCTTTGCGGGCCGGCCGTCAGTTCCACACGCCCACGGCGTAGCCGATCATGCCGACGGCCACCAGCAGCACGACCAGCGCGATGAGGATCAAGGGGCCCTTGGCCCAGCCCTTGGGCGGGTTGTGGGTCTCGCGGGGACCCGCCTCCGGCATGCTGCTCTCCGCGGGCGGGGTCTCGCCCGGCGGGACGCCCCCGCCGGGCTCCAGGCCGGTGGAACGGGACGGATCCGGATCGGGATTCGAGTAGCTCATGCGTGCCGGGTTCCCCGGCCCACCGGACCGGAACCGTTCGCTCCGCGCTCCGGCGCCCCCACCGCCCCTCCCGCCCTTCGGGGCGCGTAGCTTCCCTCCCTTCGGGAACATGCAACGAAGGAAGAGGACGACTGCGCGACAGCACCGCGCCCGAGGGGCTGGGGAGGGCGACATGGCATCCGAGCCGCGTGGGGACGACGCACTCGCGCACCACCACGACGAGGACGTGAAGAGCCTGACCACCGTTTTTCCCGGCGAACTGCCGGACGTGACGGATGCCAGGCTCGCCGCCGAGGAGTTCCTGCGGGTGCTCTCGCGCCCCACGCCGCCCTCGGCGCCGGAGCACTGGGACGACATCCTGCTGGTCGTCACCGAGCTCGCGGCGAACGCCGTCCAGTACGCGCCCGGTCCGTTCGAGCTGAGGATGCGCCGCACCTTCGACGGCGTCCACGTCACCATGAGCGACAGCAACCCCAGGCCGCCGGCTCCCCGGCCGTTCCAGCCCAGCCGGGGCGGCGGGGGCATCGGCTGGCACCTGGTGCACACCCTGTCCGACCAGGTCAGCGTGGTGGGGCGCAGCGACGGCAAGGACATCCACGTGTTCCTGCCCTGGTGATCCGGGACATGCGGCGGTCCTCGCGCGGAACGGTCAGTCCTCCCGCGGAACGGTCAGCGGAATCAACGCGCTGACGGCCTTTCCCCCGCCAGGCAGACGTTCGACGCGGATGTCACGCGCCAGGCGGTGGATGAGCGGCCAGCCGTAGCCGCCGGGGGCGTTGCGCTCCAGGTGCTCCTCCCCCTCCGGGAAGGTTCCGGGCTCCGCGACGGCCTCCGGCACGCGGTCGCTGGCGTCGCGCACGACCACCCGTACCCCCACGGCCTCGGGCCGCGCGTCGAAGCCGGTGAGGCCTCCGCCGTGCCGGAGCGCGTTGGAGACCAGTTCCGAGACGACCAGCCGCAGGTCGACGAGGGCGCCCTCGGGCGCCCTGCGGTAGGGGGTCTCCCACTGGTCGCGGACCACGGCGACCGCGTACGCGCGAGCCGCCGAGGCACTCGCCACGGCGGCCCGCGGCCGCTCACGGACGGGATGGGAACCGGACCGCGCGCAGTTCACCGCACCACTCCTCGGCAGCTCATGACGCCACGGGTTCCCCGCCCTCGGCGACCAGCGGCCGCCCGGTGCCCCGGATGCGCCCCGCTCCCCTGCGGCCGCCGGCCGGCAGACCGTCACCCAGCGCGCCGCCCGCCGCCAGGGGCCCGGCGGCGAGCATCCGGTGCGCCGTGGCCAGTGCGGCGCGGATGTCGCGGGTACCGGTGGAGACACAGAGGGTGTAGGCCAGGTCCTCGGAGCGCCTGCCGGTGCGCGGGCCGCCCCGCTCCGCCTCCTCGGCGAGCAGGGCGTGGTACTCGTCGACGAGTTTGCGCAGGGTGGCGGGATGGGGCGTGAGCATGGACCTACTCCTTCACGAAGGCGGTTCGCATGCCCTGGCCGAGGGCTTCCTCCCGCACCCGTGCGCAACTGCGGCTGATGAGCCGCGACACGTGCATCTGGGAGATGCCCAGCCGGTCAGCGATCCGGTTCTGTGTCATGTCCTCAAAGAACCGCATGTAGAGGATGGCCCGCTCCCGCTCGGGGAGCCGGCGCAGCCCTTCCTTCGCCGCCTCGCGGTCCACCACCACGTCGTAGGCGGAGTCCGCGGAGCCGAGCGTGTCGGCGAGGCTGTAACCGTCGTCGTCGGAGGAGAGCTCCGCGTCCAGCGAGAGGGTGCTGAAGCTCTCCAGCGCCTCCATGCCGGTGACGACCTCCTCCTCGGTCAGCCCGGTGTACTCGGCGATCCGCGCGGTACTCGGCTCGGGGCTGCCGGGGCTCTGGGTGAGCTCCCGCCGGGCCACCCGCACCTTGTTGCGGAGTTCCTGCACCCGGCGCGGCACCCGCAGGGCCCACATGCGGTCACGGAAGTGCCGCTTGATCTCGCCGGTGATGGTGGGGACGGCGTAGCTCTCGAACGCGCCCCTGGAGGGGTCGAACCGGTCGATCGCCTTCACCAGTCCGAGTGCGGCGACCTGCCTCAGGTCCTCTACCGATTCGCCGCGGTCGCGGAAGCGACTCGCGATGCGGTGGGCCATCGGCAGCCACGCCTCGGTCAACTCCTCACGCACGGCGTCGCGCTCCGGTCCGGGCCCCAGCTCGGCGAGCCGGGCGAACGCGGCCGCGGTGTCAGGGGCGTCGTCGTGCGACCTGCGGCCGCTGGAGGTCCGGTGTGCGGTGGTTTGTGCCGTTTCGGAGCGACTTGTCGACATATCGATGACCATGCGATTGAGCTCCTGAGCAGTGGGGGGTCAGGGAACTGCCGCGGATACGCTGCCCACGGTCGCCGGGAGGTTTCGGGTGCCGGGCGGTCGCGCCGACCTGCGGCGCGTTTCTCCGGTCCGAAGCACGAAACCCCACCTGCCCCAGGGGTCGGACGGCAAACGCCTCGATCTCCCATATTGTGACTGGCGTCACGCGACCCCGCACGCGGGCGGCTCTCGCGCGGCGTCGCCGCGCCGCCGACTTGCGGTCACTCCGAGCGAAAGCGCTGGTCAGGGCTTGATGAGATCCGCTTCACAAAAAAGTTTTCCTCCGGGTGGAGTACGGAGCGAACCTCGGGGCAAGCGAGCGATGTCACCCAGCAGAACGGTGGCACGCAGCTACGAGGACGAATACGGCGTATACAAGGATCTGTTCGACGATCTGTACGGTGTATTCGATGACTGCAGACGATCAGAGAGGAACAGCATGGCAGCCGTGACCGCGGGAGAGGCAACGACCACGGCGCAGTGGGAGGTCCGGACCGAGGAGATGACCGCGGGGCTCCCGTACATCGAGGACCCCTCCGCCGTGGCCCCCCGGGACGCCCGGGAACTGTCGCGGGAGTTCCTGAACCGCCTCGCCGTGCTCGAGGAAGGCACGCCGGAGTTCCAGTACGCGCGCAACACGCTCATCGAGATGAACCTGTCCCTCGTCCGTTACGCCGCCTCCCGCTTCCGCGGCCGTGACGACTCGATGGAGGACATCGTCCAGGTCGGCACCATCGGCCTGATCAAGGCGATCGACCGGTTCGAGCTGACCCGCGAGGTCGAGTTCACCTCCTTCGCGGTGCCCTACATCGTGGGCGAGATCAAGCGCTTCTTCCGCGACACCAGCTGGGCCGTCCACGTCCCGCGCCGCCTGCAGGAGGCCCGCGTCGAGCTGGCCCGGGCGACCGAGGAGCTGCGCAGCCGGCTGGGCCGCACGCCCACCACCCGCGAGCTCTCCGCGCTGATGTCCCTGCCGGAGTCGGAGGTCGTCGAGGCGCAGAAGGCCTCGAACTGCTACACCTCCTCCTCCCTGGACGCCGCGCTCACCCGGGACGGCGGCAACGACGGCGAGGCCGTGCTGGCGGACTTCATCGGCGCCGAGGACGCCTCCCTGGAGCTGGTGGAGGACTTCCACTCCCTCGCCCCGCTCATCGCCGAGCTGGACGAGCGCGACCGTCAGATCATCCACATGCGCTTCGTCGAGGAGCGGACGCAGGCGCAGATCGGTGAGGAGCTGGGCATCTCCCAGATGCACGTCTCCCGCCTGCTGAGCCGCATCATCAAGAAGCTCCGCAAGGGCCTGCTCGACCCGTCGGTGGCCTGAGCCTCCGCTCGGAACCTCTCGATTCCCCCTCCCCCATGGGCGGACCGGTGAACACACCGGTCCGCCCATGGGGGATGATGCGGTCCAGATAGTTGTACTGAGCATCGAGAGAGTGCGTGCCATCCGTGGACACCAGTAGTCGCAGCGGCGTCGAGGATCATCAGGGCCACGAGGACCTCGACGCCGCCCCGTCACCGGCCGCCGAGGGACAGGCGGCGAGCCCGCCGGCGGCCGCGGCGCGCCCCGGGTGGCGCCGCTTCGCCATGGACACCCGCCCGCTGCGCCGGCCCGCCTACCGGCGGCTGTGGGCGTCCACCATCGTCACCTCGGTGGGCAGTCAGCTCACGGCGGTGGCCGTCCCCAAGCAGATCTACGACATCACCGGCTCCTCCGCCTGGGTCGGCTACGCCAGCCTCGCCGGACTGGTGCCGATGGTGCTCTTCGCGCTCTGGGGCGGCGCGGTCGCCGACACCGTCGACCGGCGCAAGCTCCTGCTGGTGACCAACACCGGCATCGCGGTGACCTCGGTGCTCTTCTGGGTCCAGGCGGCCGCCGGACTGGACTCCGTCGCGGTGCTGATGCTGCTGCTCGCGGTGCAGCAGGCGTTCTTCGGGCTGAACTCGCCGGCGCGGACCGCCTCCATCGCCCGGCTGGTGCCGGCCGACGAGCTGCCGGCCGCCAACGCGCTGGGGTCCACGGTGATGCAGACCGGCCTGGTGGCCGGGCCGCTGCTCGCCGGAGCGCTGATACCGATCGTCGGGCTTCCCGAGCTCTACCTGATCGACGCCGTCGCGCTCACCGTGACCGTGTGGGCGGTCTGGCGCCTGCCCGCGCTCCCGCCCCTGGCCGACGGCGGCGCCCCCCGGCGGGCCGGGCTGCGGGAGGTCGTGGACGGTTTCCGGTACATCGGCATGCAGCAGGTGCTGCTGCTCTCCTTCCTCGCGGACATCATCGCCATGGTGTTCGGCATGCCGCGCGCCCTCTTCCCGCAGATGGCGGAGGAGACCTTCGGGGCGTACGGCTCCGAGTTCGCGCTGGGTCTGCTGTTCGCGGCGATACCCGTCGGCGCCGTGATCGGCGGCCTGTTCTCCGGCACCTTCTCGCGGGCACGGCGGCACGGCTGGATGGTGATCGGCTCGGTGGTGGGCTGGGGCCTGGCCGTGATCGGGTTCGGGCTCACCGGCAACCTGTGGGTGGCCGTGGCCTGCCTGGCCGCGGGCGGGGTGGCCGACATGGTGTCCATGGTCTTCCGCGGGGCGATCCTGCTGTCCGCCGCGACGGACGAGATGCGGGGCCGGATGCAGGGCGTCTTCACCGTGGTGGTCGCCGGCGGGCCGCGGCTGGCCGACGTCCTCCACGGGACGTCCGCGTCGGTGGCGGGCACCAGGTGGGCCGTGGTGGGCGGTGGCGCGCTCGTGGTCCTCCTGACCCTCGCCCTCGCCGTCCTCACGCCGTCCCTGCGGCGCTACCGCGTCTGACCCCGCCGCCGCCGGGTCCGGCTCCCCCGCTCCCCCGCCTGCGTGCCGAAAGCTCAGCGCAGGGGGTGCTGGAAGGACTCCAGGAGCTGGACCCGGGTGGACTCCAGGCGGTAGGCGAGGATCTCGGCGACGATCCGCATCAGCGACAGGCCCAGTCCGGCGTCCTGCTCGGACAGTTCGAGGACCGGCGCCGCCTCGAACTCGTAGGCCCGGACCGGGCTGAAGGCCACCGCCCCGAAGTCCCACTCGTGCGGCGGGAACAGCCAGGACCACCCCAGCAGGTCACCCGCCCCCAGGCTCGCCACGGTCACCCGCCGCAGCTGCGTGACCTGCTGGTACAGGTCGACGCGGCCCGAGCGCACCACCCAGAAGCGGTCGGCCACCCCGCCTTCCTCGAAGATCGGGGCGTCCTCCCTGAAGGACACCTCCCGCGCCAGCGTCATCAGCCGTTCCCGGCGCTCCGGAGTCAGCGCGGTCAGCAGTTTGATCGGCTTGGTCATCACGACGCTCCTCGCCGGCCGGGCGGACTACGGACACACACCCCTCCCCCATTGTCGGCGGGTCCCCCCGACGCGAGCACTTCGAACGGGTGAAGGGCGGGCAAAGGCGGTGAGGACCTCGGGCGGGCCCGCGGAGCGGGCGGGGAACGGGCCGGACGCCGGCGGAGACGCGCCGGGCGCCGGCAGAGATGGGCCGGGCGCGAACGCAAAAGACCCCGACCGGACGGGGGAGACCGGTCGGGGCCGTACTCGGGTACGACGATGACGTCGTATGGGTGAAGCTTAAACCATCCCCACCCCTTCGGACGAATCAGCCCCCGGGATGTGATCGTCGTCCCACTCGGGGAACCCGGGGCCGATGAGCGAACCGCACCTGCCGGACGGCGAACCGGTCGAGCTCTACCTCGACCTGCTGCGTCTCCGCCTGAGCCCCGAGGAATACGACCTCCTGCTCCGCCTGGTCCGGCCCGCGCTGCGGGCGCTCGGTGAGGACGTCGACCTGGCCGATCTCGGCCCGGACGGCGACTGCCCCGACGAGGGTCCGGTGCCGCAGGAGATCCGTGACGAGGCCGCCCTGGTGATCGCAGCGGCGGTCACCGGCCGTCTCGACAACGTCCTGATCGAACTCGACTACGAGGACACCGGCCCGATCCGGGTCGTCACCGACGCGGCCAGCGCCGCCGACCCGGACCGCCGCCGCGAGATCGCCGACTCCCTGCTGCGCCGTCGCCGCGAGGACGAGGAACTGCGCGGCATCGCCGAGGCCAGCGACCTGCCCACCGACTTCTGACCGGTCGCGGCCACCACCGGCGCCCGCCGGTCACCGGGCCGACCGCACTCCGCCCCCACCGGGCTTCGGGACTCTCCCGGGGCCCGGTCCTTCATGTGCCGCCCGGCCGCGCCCCGGGGCCTCGCGGTCAGGCCCCGGGGCCTCGCGGTCAGGCCGCCTGCCGCCCGCGGGGCCGCAGCGGGACCTCCAGCGGCCGCGCGAGACCGGTGACCGCGTCGTCCAGCCGTCCCAGATGGCCCAGCACGCGGTCGGTGACCTGCCCGTACCGGGCCCGGGCGCCGGAGCCCGGCTCGAGCAGCGAGGCGATGCTCGCGCCGGTCTCCAGCTCCCCGGCGTCCCTGCGCCCCTCGACGTGCGCGGCGACGGTGTCGATGTTGCGCAGGATCCGCTCCCCCGCCCCGGCCAGCCTCGGGTCGGCGGCGATCGCCGTCTGGCTGGGCAGCAGTTCGGCCGTCGCCGCCAGGGACCGCGCGTGGTAGGCGCAGGTCTCCAGCTGGGCGACGACGTACCGGGCGGTGTCGCGCCGGCTGCGCAGCGGGGTGATCGGGTGGGTCAGCGGCTGGGTGGAGGAGCGCAGGTCGCCCAGTGCCTCGTCCAGTTCCCTGGCCTGGTCCAGCAGGTCGGCCGCGGGGCCGCCGCTGAGCTGCCGGACGGCGGACCCGGTGACGTCGGCCAGCCGCTCCAGCACCGTCACCAGGAGTTCGTCGGTGCGGTGCGCGGTGCGCACCGGCAGGACCAGGATCGCGGCGGCCAGCCCGCAGGCGGCTCCCAGGGCCGTCTCCCCCAGGCGCAGCACCAGGACGTCGAGGCTGTAGGTGTTCAGCAGCGTGTAGAGCAGTCCGAGCATCGCCGTGACGAAGAACGACATCAGCGTGTACGAGAGCCGCGCCAGGTAGTGCGTCAGGAAGACCAGCACCAGGACGAGTGCGAAGGCCAGCGGCACCCGCTGCCCGACCAGGCCGGCCAGCACGATGCCGGCCACCACGCCGAGCATGGTGCCCAGCAGCCGGCGGTAGGCCTTGACCAGGATCTCGCCGGTGGAGCTGGTGTTGACGAAGACGATCCAGCAGGCGAGCACGGCCCAGTACCAGCGCTCCCGGGAGAGCAGCTCCCCGCCGGCGATCGCGAGGACGGAGCCGACGGTGACCTGCACGGCGGTGCGGGTGGTGGGCCGCTCCAGGCCGGAGCGTTCCTCGTCCCGTTCGTCCTCCTCGGTCTCGGCGACCGCGATGGCGGCGTCCTCGGCCTCGATCTCCTCCCGGCTGCGGGCGGTCTCGGGGCTGTCGTCGCTGTCGTCGGCGCTGCCGCCCAGCGCGATCCGCAGTCCCAGCACGGCCCGGGCGGCCTCGCCCACGCCGCGGAAGACGTCGCGGACCGCAGGGGAGGCCTGGGCGGGCAGCTTGTCGTCGTCCCGGTAGCCGAGCAGCCGGTTGCGCAGCTGGGCGAGGCCGGTTCCGCGGTGCTCGTCGGACGAGCGCAGCACCAGGGCGCGCAGGGCGCGCAGGTCACGGTGGAGGGCCTCGGCGGCCCGGTCCCGCACGGGCTGCAGGCCGCTCTCGGGCAGGGGGGCGCCCGGCAGGTGGAGGGTGAGGGTGTCGGCGCGGGCGGGGGTGCCGGCGCGTTCGGTCATCCGCGCGGTGAGGATCAGCAGACCGAGCCGTTCGGCGGCGATCTCGGCGTCGGCGATGCGGCGCTGCACCAGGGAGGCGGCCCGGTCGTCGGGGGTGCCCTCGGTGAGCCGGGCCTGGATCATCATGGCCGTCTCGTGGAGGCGGGCGGTGCGGCCGCGGACCTGGTCGAGGGCCTTGTCGACCTGGTCGGGTCCGGCGTCCAGCAGCTCGATCTGGGCGCTCACCAGCTGGGCGAAGCGGGCCCTGAAGGCCGCGCGCAGCCTCCCGAGGACCTGTTCGGGGCCGGCCTGGACGACGCCGAAGCGGATCAGCGCGCTGCAGGCGAAGCCGGCGCCCACGGGCCAGTACAGGCCGGGCAGCCCGGCCGTGCCGACGCCCAGGAACTGGGAGAGGAAGTAGGACTGGAAGCCGATCATGCCGAGGGCGAAGCCCCGGTCGCCGAAGCGGCGGCAGTAGACCGCGCCGAAGATCAGCACGACGAAGACGGCGGTACCGGTGAAGGTGCCGCTGAGCAGGGTGCCCAGCGTCAGTGCCAGCCAGGCCGCCGGGAGCCCCGCCGCGAGGGACAGGGCCTGCCCGCGCCGGTCCTTCTCACGGACCGCGAAGGTCGCCACCATGGCGGCCATCGCGCCCGCCACCAGCTGTTCGACGCTCGCGCCGAACACGCCCACCACGCCCAGGGTGAGGGCGAGCGAGCCGACGGTGCGCAGCCCGGCCGTCAGCCGCAACAGGCCGGGGTCGGACGCGGCGACCCGGTCGCGGAAGGCCGACCGGCCCGCTCGCGCCCGGGCCGCCGTCCTCACGCCTCGCGCAGCTGGTGCCGCTCGACGCGCTCGCGGATCTGCTCGGGCGACAGATAGGCGTCGGTGTACTCGAAGTCCTTCAGCGTGGCGGGCTTGCGCGCCTGGAAGCCGGTGCGGACGAAGTCGTCGCCGGCCACCGCGTTGAGCGCCCAGTTGGTGGCCACGCGGGCCTTGGCGACGCCTGTCCGCAGCGCCATCCAGTGGTAGCCGCGGGCCACCGCGAGGGCGGGCAGGCCCTTCATCTCCACTCCCAGGGGGCGGGAGACGGCGTCCTTGCCGCCGAGGTCGACGACCAGGCCCAGGTCCTTGTGGACGTAGGGCCGCAGGGGCTGGTTGCGGATCCGCGCGATGACGTTGTCGGCGGCGACCTTGCCCTGCCGCATGGCGTGCTGGGCGGTGGGCGGGCAGACGGCGCCCTCCTCGCCCTTGGCGAGGTCCGGCACGGCGGCGGCGTCGCCCAGGGCGAAGACGTCCGGGCAGCCCGGCGCCTTCATCTCGGCGTCGACCACCATCCGGCCCCGGGAGGTCTCGCAGCCGAGGGTGGCCATCAGCGGGCTGGCGGCGACGCCGGCCGTCCAGATGAGGGTGTGGCTGGGCACCACGCGTCCGTCGGTGAAGGTGACCTCGGTGGGCGACACCTTGGCGACGGAGACGCCGAGGGAGACCTCGATGCCGCGCCTGCGCAGGATGCCGAGCGCGGTCTCGCCGAGCTTCTCGCCGAGTTCGGGCATCAGCCGCGGGGCGATGTCGATCAGGTGCCACTTGATCAGCCCGGGGTCCAGCCGCGGGTAGCGCTTGACCGCGTTGTGGGTGAGCCGCTGCAGGCAGGCGGCCGTCTCGGTGCCGGCGTATCCGCCGCCGACGACGACGAACTGCAGCCGGGCGGCCCGCTCGGCGGGGTCCTGGCTGGCGTCGGCGAGGTCCAGCTGCTGGATGACGTGGTCGCGGACGTAGGCGGCCTCGGCGAGCGTCTTCATGCCCCGGGCGTTGTCGGTCAGGCCGGGGATGTCGAAGGTGCGGGTGACGCTGCCGGGGGTGAGCACCAGGATGTCGTAGGGCTCGTCGATCAGCTCGTCGGTGACGGTGCGGATGACGCAGACCTTCGCCTTGCTGTCCACGCCGATGGCGCCGCCCGGGATGATCCGGGTGCGGTAGCGGCTGCTGCGGCGCAGCGAGAGCGCGATGGACTGGGGGGTCAGCACGCCGGAGGCCACCTGCGGCAGCAGGGGCAGGTAGAGCTGGTAGGAGAACGGCGCCACCAGGGTCACGTCCGCCTCGTCGGGGCCGAGCTTCCTCTCGAGGCGGCGGACGCACTCCACTCCCGCGAAGCCCGCGCCCACCACCAGGATCCTGGGTCGTGTCACGATGGCCACCTTTCTGCGGCTCCTGGTCGGCTGTTCGGTCTGTGCGATCAACACGGTCCGAATGCCCGCGAAGGTTCCTTTGATCCCACCCCGATCCGAGGTGTTTCGCCACTCGGGACCGGTCCCGCGGGTCGCGGCGGCTCAGCGGCCGCGTTTCAGCGGGCCCCATTCCTCGCGGTGGCGCGCCACCTCGGTGCGCGAGGCCTCGATCACCTCGTCGCCCAGCCAGCACAGCGGTTCCACGTCGACGACCAGCGGCTCGTTGTCCGGTCCCCGGCCCGCCTCGGCGCCCTTGAGGACCCAGGGCCGCACCTGCGGCCCCTTCTCCCGGGGGATGTGCTCGTAGTCGTAGACCCGCCGCGCCGCCCACAGGACGAGCGGGCGGTCGTCCCACCACCTCTCGACGTCCAGCGGGTTGGCGGAGAGTCCGGGCATGGCGATGCCCGTCAGTTCGTCCTTGCTGGACGTCCTGGCGATGTCGACGCCCGGCCCCTTCGACCAGCGGAGGTACAGCCCGTCGTGCCGCTCGAGCAGTTCCGCGAGCTCCTCGAGGGAGTGCAGTACGGGCAGGCCGTCCTGACCGGCTTTCTCCACGCGTGATCACCTCCCGGTAGATCTCCGGGGTACCCGGCGACCGCGCGTGGAATCCCTCCTTCCGCCAGGTCAGGCGACCTCGCGGGCGGCCGCGCGCCCGGCGGCGCGGCCCGAGAAGAGGCAGCCGCCGAGGAAGGTCCCCTCCAGCGCGTTGTAGCCGTGGACGCCGCCCCCGCCGAAGCCGGCCACCTCGCCGGCCGCGTAGAGGCCGTCGACCGGGGAGCCGTCGGGGCCCAGGGCGCGGGAGTCCAGGTCCGTCTGGATGCCCCCCAGGGTCTTGCGGGTGAGGATGTGCAGCTTGACGCCGATGAGCGGTCCGGCGTCCGGGTCCAGGACGCGGTGCGGCGTGGCCACCCGGCCGAGCCGGTCGCCGAGGTAGCGGCGGGCGTTGTGGATGCCCTGGACCTGGGCGTCCTTGCTGTACGGGTTGGCCAGCTGCCGGTCGCGCTCCTCGATCTGCCGGCGCACCTCGGCCGCGTCGAGCAGCGGCTCGTCGGTGAGGGCGTTCATCTTCGTGATCAGTTCCTCGAGGGTGCCGGCGACCACGAAGTCGGCGCCGTGCCGCTTGAACGCCTCGACCGGCGCGGGGGCGCCCTTGCCGAGGATGCGTTCCCTGAGGAAGGCCTTGCGGTCCTTGGCGGTGATGTCGGGGTTCTGCTCGGAGCCGGAGAGCGCGAACTCCTTCTCGATGATCCTCTGGGTCAGGACGAACCAGGAGTGGCCGTGCTCGGCGAGGCCGGCGGTGGTCCGCAGGTGGCGCAGGGTGCCCAGGGTGTCGTAGCCGGGCAGGTACGGGGCGGGCAGGCGCCGCCCGAGGGCGTCGAGCCAGATCGACGACGGGCCGGGCAGGATCCGGATGCCGTGGCCCGCCCAGACGGGGTCCCAGTTGCGCACGCCCTCCGTGTAGTGCCACATGCGGTCGCGGTTGACCAGCCGTGCCCCGGCCGACTCGGTGATCTCCAGCATCCGGCCGTCCACGTACGCGGGGACGCCGGTGACCATGTCCGCCGGGGCGGCGCCGAGCCGCTCGGGCCAGTACCGGCGGACGATGTCGTGGTTGGCCCCGATGCCGCCGGAGGTCACCACCACGGCCTGTGCCCGCAGCTCGAACTGCCCGACCGCCTCACGGCTGGAGGCGACGCCGCGCGGGGCGTCGTCGTCGGCCAGCAGCGTGCCGCGCACGCCGCGCACCACCCCCTGCTCGACGATCAGCTCGTCGACCCGGTGCCGGTGGTGGAAGGCCAGCAGTCCGTCCTGGTAGGCCTGCTGGGCGTACTTCACGAAGGGCGCGACCACCCCGGTGCCGGTGCCCCAGGCGACGTGGAAGCGCGGCACCGAGTTGCCGTGCCCGCCCGCGCGCAGGTCGCCGCGCTCGGCCCAGCCGACGGTGGGCAGGAAGGTGATGCCGTGCCCGTCCAGCCAGGAGCGCTTCTCCCCCGCGGCCCACTCGACGTAGGCGCGGGCCCAGCGCAGCGCCCAGGAGTCCTCGTCGTCGGTGCGGTCGAAGGCGGCGCTGCCCTGCCAGTCGCTCCAGGCCAGCTCGAAGGAGTCCTTGACGCGCATCCTGCGCTGCTCCGGGGAGTCGACCAGGAACAGCCCGCCGAAGGACCAGAACGCCTGGCCGCCGAGGTTGGCGGGGTTCTCCTGGTCCACCAGGAGGACCTTGCGTCCTTGGCGGGTGATCTCGTGGGCGGCCACCAGACCCGCCAGGCCGGCTCCGACGACTATGACGTCCGCGTCCATGACGGTGTCCCCTTCGCTGCGTCCGCGTACCGCGTGTGCGGTGGTGCTCGTCCGCGCCGGTCCCCGGCGCTGTTCCTCGCCGCGCCCGCGCGCCCGCGCGCCCACGGCGGTGTGCGGTGGGCGCGCGGCAATCTAACCCGTGACCTGCGCCGCGGGGAACCTGTGCGGCCTTCTTCGGGCGGCGGGCCGGGGCTTCAGGCGCCGGGCCCGGGCGGGACGACGGCCACGGGGCAGGGGGCGTGGTGGATGACCGCGTCGGCCACCGAGCCGAGCCGGCTGCCGACCGCGGCGCGGTGCGCGCGGCGGCCGACGACGGTCAGCCGGGCGCCCGCCGACGCCGACAGCAGCACCTCTCCGGCGCTGCCCATCTCGACGTGCTCGGTCACCGGCACGTCGGGGAAGCGCTCGCGCCAGGGGGCCAGGGCGGTGCTCAGTGCCTTGCGTTCGAACGGCACGGGGCCGCCCGCCTCGTCCAGCAGCCGCAGCGAGCCGGGGCTGTAGGCGAAGACCGGGGGCAGCGCCCAGGCGCGCACGGCGCGCACCGGCGCCCCGCAGGCGGCGGCCGTCTCGAAGGCGAAGCGCAGCGTCTCGGCGCTGTCCTCCGGCTCGCCGTGCTGTCCGACGACGATCTCACCGGCCGCCCCGGTGCCCACCTCGCCGCCCCGCTCGCCCTCGTCGCCCTTGACGTCCGCGCGGACCAGGACGACCGGGAGGCCGGCCTCGGCGATCACCTGCCGGCCGACGGAGCCGAGCAGGAAGCCGAGGAGCAGGCCCCGCCCCCGTGAACCGAGGACCAGCATCCCGGCACCGTCGGACGCCTCCAGCAGCCCCTCGGGGGCCTCGCCCCGGCCGATGTGGGTGCTCACCGTCAGACCCGGGTGGCGTTCGGCCAGGCCGCGGACCGAGTCCTCGACGCCCTGCCGCACCCACCGCTCCTGCTCGTCGCTGCTGCCGCTTCGTTCCTCGGCGCCGCTCACCCGGCGGGGCTCCCACACGTGGGCCACCCGCAGCTCGGCGCCGCGCCGGCCCGCCTCGACGGCCGCCCACTCCAGCGCTGCCAGGCTCTCCGGGGTTCCGTCCACTCCCGCGGCGATCGGACGGGTCATCAGCTGCCTCCCTGCTCACGGCTCTCGGGCCGCTGTCGTGTCGTGACGCACTCGCTGGGGACCAGTCTGGACCACGCACGCCACAAGATCACGGCGCGCCCCCTTCCGCAGCGCGTGCCCGGGCGGGCCGCGGGCCGGGCGGGGGCGGCCCCGTGGTGCCGCCCCCGCCGCGTGGACGCTAGCCGCGCCAGGGGCCGGTGACGGCGAAGGTGGTGCCCGGGTCGTAGCAGTTGACGTACATGGTGCCGCCGTCGGGCGAGAAGGCGACGCCGGCGAACTCGCCCCACTCCGGGGCCTCTTCGGTGCCGATGTTCTGGGCGTTGCGCGCCATGGTGTACACCTCGCCGCGCCGCGTCACGCCGAAGACGTGCTGGGCCCCGCTGCCGTCCTCGCAGACCATCAGCGAACCGCCGGGCGCCAGGCAGATGTTGTCGGGTGAGTCGCCCGGCAGCTGGACGTCCGACCCGGGACCGAAGACGATCACCAGGGTGAGGCGGCGGGCGCCGGGGTCGTAGCGCCACACCTGGCCGTGGTGGTCGGCGCCCGATCCCTCACCGGTGCGGGCGTAGGAGGAGACGAAGTAGACCGAGCGCCCGCCCCAGTAGCAGCCCTCCAGCTTCTGTCCGCGGGTGACGCCGCCGCGGCCGTAGTCCTGCAGACGGGTCGGGGTCTGCGCGGCCAGCGGGTCGGGGACGTCCACCCACTGCACGCCGCCGAAGCTCGCCCCCGGCTCGTCGACCACGGACAGGTCGGGGAGGTCCGGCACCCGCATGGCCTGGAGGCGGCCGCCGGCGCGCAGCGACCCGAGGCGGCCCTCGGGCCGGCGCGGCAGGAAGCGGTAGAACAGGCCGAACGGGGCGACGAAGGCGTCCTCGGTCTCGTAGACGATGCCGTGGACGGGGTCGACGGCGACCGCCTCGTGCTGGAACCGGCCCATCGCGGTCAGCGGCACCGCGCCGCTGCGCCGCGGGTCGGCGGGGTCGACCTCGAAGATGAAGCCGTGGTCCTTGGCGTAGCCGGCGCCCCCCGCCTTGTCCTCGGTCTCCTCGCAGGTCAGCCAGGTCCCCCAGGGCGTCGGCCCGCCGCTGCAGTTGACGGCGGTGCCGGCGATCGCGACGCGCTCGTCCACGACGGCGCCGCCGGGGCCGTCCAGGGTGAGCAGGGTGCATCCGCCCTTGGCCGCCGGGTCGTAGGTCAGGCCCTCGACGGTGGGGACGCCGAGCGCGGCGGTGACGCGGTTCTCGTGGTTGCGGACCAGGTGGACGCGGCCCCTCCTGCCGGGCAGCGCGGTCATGCCGTCGCAGTGGGAGGGCACCGGGCCCTCCCCGGAGCGCAGGGCGTCGCCCTCACGGGAGAGCACCCGGTAACGGAAACCTTTCGGCAGGTCGAGCAGGCCGTGGGGATCGGGCACCAGCGGGCCGTACCCGTTCTCGGTGAGCGGCAGGGCGGAGGCGGCGGACGCGGAGAACAGCTCCGTCACGGCCCCCGAGACCACGATGCCCGCTCCGAGGGCACCGGAGCGGGCGAGCATCTGACGTCGTGTGGCGGACATGAGCGACCTTCCTGCTGGCGGACAGGACTGTGATCCGCCGTGTGTACCACGTCACTCGGGGGCTCGGGAACCACGCCTGCCTCACCGGCGGGGACGGACCTCCGGCGGCGGGCGGTGGGCGAGGACGTAGCCCTGAGGGCCGCGTTCCCGCTCCTCCGGCTCGCGGACCAGCTGCGCCTCCACGGTCAGCCCCGCCCGCGCCAGCAGCCGCTCGACCGGTTCGGGCCGGGCCCGGTCCACCTCGAGGGAGAGGTCGTGGCCGTGGGCGTGGGTGAGGTTCCGGCGCAGGGCGCCGGCCTCGAACGCGAGGAGCATCGTGCCGCCGGGCGCCAGGACGCGGTGCGACTCCGCGAACAGGCGCGGGAGTCCCTCCGGCGGGGTGTGCGCGGTGGAGTACCGGGCGCAGACGCCCGCCAGTGAGGCGTCCGCCAGGTCGAGGGCCGTCGTGTCGCCCACCTCGAAGCGCAGCGCGGGGTGGTCGCGGCGGGCGACGCGGATCATCTGCGGGGACGGGTCGACGCCGAGGACGTCGAGGCCGAGCCGGTGGAGGTGGGCGGTGATGCGCCCGGGGCCGCAGCCGAGTTCGGCGACCGGCCCGCCGCCCCGGGCCCGTACCCGGTCGGCGAAGGCGGCGAGCATCGCCCGGTCGAAGGGCTTGTGCGACAGCTCGCCGCAGAGCAGTGCGGCGTGGTCCTCGGCGACGGTGCCGTGGGACGCGCGGGAGTCCTGCGG
Source organism: Streptomyces fragilis (assembly GCF_003112515.1). Classification (GTDB taxonomy): domain Bacteria; phylum Actinomycetota; class Actinomycetes; order Streptomycetales; family Streptomycetaceae; genus Streptomyces; species Streptomyces fragilis. Next base: position 287,749 of record NZ_BEVZ01000006.1, read on the forward strand.
GCGCGTGGCGCAGCTGTCCGGCGCCCACTTCGTCTCGGTCATGGCGGGCCATCGTAGTGTCCGGCGTCCCCGTCCGTGACCGGAATCCGACTCTGCGTGCGAGCGGCCCCCCGGACGCCCCGCACACCCCCGTGACCTGCGCGGCACGGCTTCCGGCGCGGTCTCCACGGGCGCCCGGACGGGAGCCCCGGCGTCGTCCGTCACCCTCCGGCAGCGGCGGCCGCACCCCGCGCGCCGGGCGTGCTAGCCTCGGCCACGGTCGCCCGGTGCGGCCCCGGACGAGCGCGCCGTACCCGGTGAGGACAAGACGGCGTACAAGCGCTGTCGCCTCGTCCGAAAGGTTCCGCCACCGTGTCCGCCTGGCTCGTGCTCATCGTGTCCGGACTGCTGGAGACCGTCTGGGCCGTCGCCCTGAACGCCTCCCGCGGGTTCTCCCGCCTCGTCCCCTCCCTGCTCTTCGCCGTCGCCCTGCTGCTCAGCATGGGCGGACTCGCCTACGCCATGCGCTCGATCCCGATCGGCACCGGTTACGCGGTGTGGGTCGGCATCGGCGCCGTCGGCACCGCGCTCTACGGGATGTTCTTCCTGCACGAGCCCGCCACCGCCGCCCGGCTGATCTGCCTCGCCCTGATCGTGGGCGGGGTGGTGGGGCTGAAGTTCCTGCACTGACCTGCGGCGGTGCGCCGCCGCGCGGGCGCTCAGGCGTCCCGGCGGCGCACCGCCCACCAGCCCGCGGCCAGCGCCGCGGCCGCCCACAGGGCGGTCACGCCCAGGCCCTCCCAGGGGCCGAGCGGGCCGGGCGGGGTCTCCCGGAAGAAGTGGCTGCCGGCCCGGTCGGGCAGGTAGGCGCCGATCCCGCCGGCCGCGTCCCCGAGGACGAAGGACCCCACCAGGACGAACGGGACCAGGATGCCCAGCGCGCCGACCGCGCTGCGCAGCAGGAAGGTGAGACCGGCGGCGAACAGGGTCATCAGCACCAGGTAGACCGCGCCGCCGGCGCAGGCCCGCAGCACTCCCGGGTGGTCCAGCCCGATGGCGTGCCCGCCGAGGAACGCCTGGCCCACGAGGAAGGTCGCGAAGGTCGTCGGGACGCACACCAGCAGGGCGGTGACCGCGATCACCGCGGTCTTCGACCAGTACAGGAGGCCGCGGCGCGGCACGGCCGCCAGCGAGACCCGCAGGGCGCCCTCCCGGTACTCCGACGCCACCGCGGTGGCCCCGTAGGCGAGTGCGGCGACCTGCGCGAAGTTCAGCGGGTAGAACGCCTCCTTCACCTGCTGCCCCCCGTCCGCCGCCTCGGCCTCGCCGACGGTGGAGTACGTCAGGACGGTGAGGGCCGTCGTGACCAGCAGGATCGCCAGCAGCGAGCCCCAACTGGCCCGGACCGTCCGGATCTTGATCCACTCGGAGCGGAGCACGGGTGCGACGGACGGGATGGACGCGACGGGCATGGTCAGGCCTCCTGGGGGCTGGTCGTGGTGGGCGGGGACGCGGCGGCGAACTGCGCGGACGCGGCGGTGAGGGCGAGGTAGGCGTCCTCCAGCGACGCGCGCAGATCGGTGAGTTCGAGGACGGGGATGCCCTCCCTCGCGCTCACCGCGCCGACCTCCTCGGCCGTGGCGCCCTCGACGGTCCACCGGCCGCCCCCGGCCTCCCGCATCGCGTGGCCCCTGGCGGCCATGCTCGCCCGCAGGCGCACCGGGTCGCCGGTGCGGACCTGGACGCGCGGGGCGGAGTTGCGGTCGATGAACGCGCTCGTGCCGACGTCGGCGAGCAGGCGTCCGCGGCCCAGCACCAGCAGGTGGTCGGCGACGGCGGAGGTCTCGTTCATCAGGTGGCTGGACATCAGCACCGTGCGCCCCTCCCCGGCGAGCCGGCGCAGCAGCCGCCGCAACCACACGAAGCCCTCGGGGTCGAGGCCGTTGGCCGGCTCGTCCAGCATCAGCACCGGCGGGTCGCCGAGCAGGGCGGCGGCGATGCCCAGGCGCTGGCGCATGCCGAGCGAGAAGGTCCTGGTCCGGCGCCCGGCCACGGAGGCGATCCCGGCCTCCTCCAGCACCTCGTCGACCCGGCGCGCCGGGATGCGGTTGCTCGCCGCGAGGTGGCGCAGGTGGTCGCGGGCGGTGCGTGAGGGGTGGGCGGAGTGGGCGTCCAGCAGGGCGCCGACGGTGCGCAGCGGGGAGCCGAGCGTGGTGTAGTCCCGGCCGCCGACGGTGGCGGTGCCACAGGTCGGGCGGTCCAGGCCGAGGACCAGGCGCATGGTGGTGGACTTGCCCGCGCCGTTGGGGCCGAGGAAGCCGGTCACCCGGCCGGGCTCCACGGTGCAGGTGAGGTCGTCCACCGCTCTGGTCACCGTGCGGCGGGAGCCGTACTCCTTGGTCAGGGCGGTCAGCTCGATCGTGGTCATGTCCCCAGCCTGTCGCCGGGAGGGCACGGAGCCATCCCCGGCGGGAGGGGTTCGTCTCCCCCGCACGGGGGAGGGCCGGCGGCGGCTCCTCTGACAGCATGACCGGGTGCCTCGCCTCCTTCAGCCGCTGACCCGCGCGGTCACCTGGACCCGGTGGCTGCACCTGGTGGTCACGGTGATCCTGCCGCTCGTGATGGCCCTGGTCCTTCCCGGGCTGGTGGACCTCACCCCGGCCGACTGGCTGGTGATCGTCCTGCAGCCGGCGCCGCTGCTGGTGCTGCTCGCCCTCGCGGTCCCGGCGGTCCGCACCGCCGAGGGGCTGCAGGCCCGGCTGATGTTGTTCCCCGGCCCGCACGCCAGGGACGCCTCGGGGAGGGCGGGCGACGACCAGGGCGTCTCCGCCGCTCCGTCGGCCTCGTGGAACGACCGGCTGCGCACCGCGGCCTGGCTGGTGCTGCGGCTGGAGGTGGGGTGCGCCGTCGCGCTGGTGTCCAACCTGCTGGCCGGCCTGTGCCTGTCGCTGGTCGGGGCGGCCTTCGGCGACCCGGGGGTCTCCTCCGCGTACCGGATGCCCGGCACCGCCTGGTGGTACGGGCTGCTGGCCGTGCTGGACCTGGCCGTGCTGCTCGCCTTCGTCACGGTGGTGGGCGCGCTGATGGCGCGGGCGGCCAGGGCGCTGCTGGGGCCGTCCGCCAAGGAGCGGCTGGCCCGGCTGGAGGAGCGGACCGAGCAGTTGCTGGAACGCAACCGCATCGCCCGGGAACTGCACGACTCCATCGGGCACGCGCTCACCCTGGCGGTGGTGCAGGCGGGGGCGGCACGGGCCGCGGGCGACGCCCGTTTCACCGAGCAGGCCCTCGCAGCAGTCGAGGAGACCGGCCGGGCGGCACTGGAGGACCTGGAGCGGGTGCTGCTGGTGCTGCGCGACCCTGAGCGCCCGGCCGGCGCGCGGCCCGGCCTGGGTGAGGCGGGCCGGCTCCTGGAGTCGGCCCGTTCCTCGGGTGCCCGGGTCGACGCCGAGGTGGCGGGACCGCTGGACACCGTGCCGGGGCCGGTCTCCCGGGAGGGCTACCGGATGCTGCAGGAGGCCCTGACCAACGCGGTGCGCCACGCGGGGTCGCTGCCGGTGGGCGTGCGGCTCGCGGTGGAGGGGACCCGGCTGCGGATGGAGGTCCGCAATCCGCTGCCCGGGGCGGGAGGGACGGCGGGGCTGCGCGGCGGGGGCACCGGCATCCGCGGCATACGGGAGCGGGCCGCGCTGCTGGGCGGCGAGGCGTCCGCCGGGCCCGAGGGCGGCCTGTGGGTGCTGCGCGTGGACCTGCCGGCCAGGTGATCTACGCTGTGCCGATGCCGCTCACCGTGCTCCTGGTCGACGACGAACCGCTCGTGCGGATGGGACTGCGGGCCGTGCTGGAGGCGGGACCGGGCATCGAGGTGGTCGGCGAGGCGGCGGACGGTGCCGCGGTCGTCCCGCTGGTGCGGCGGCTGCGCCCGGACGTGGTGATGATGGACGTGCGGATGCCGCTGATGGACGGCATCGAGGCGACCCGCGCGGTGCTGCGGTCGGTCGGCGAGCCGCCGAAGATCCTGGTGGTCACCACCTTCGAGAACGACGAGTACGTGTACGGCGCGCTGCGGGCGGGCGCGGACGGTTTCCTCCTCAAGCGGGCCAGGCCCGCCGAGATCGTGGGCGCGGTACGGCTGGTGGCCGAGGGCGACTCCCTGCTCTTCCCGGCGGCGGTGCGGCAGTTGGCGGCCGAGTACGGGGCGACGCGCGGCGACGCCGAGGCGCGGGCGCGGGCGCGGCTGGAGCGTGCCCGGCTGACCGAGCGGGAGGCGGAGGTGCTGCGGCTGATGTCCCGCGGCCTGTCCAACGCGGAGATCGCCGGCCGGCTGGTGGTGGGTACCGAGACGGTGAAGTCCCACGTGAGCGGGGTGCTCGCGAAGCTCGGGGTGCGGGACCGCACGCAGGCGGTCATCGCCGCGTACGAGTCGGGGTTCGTCTCGCCGGGCTGAGGCCGGGGGAACGGCCGCCCCGGCGCCGCCCCGGTGCCGCCCCGGTGCGCGGGCCCCCGGCCGCCGAGGATCAGCCCTGCGGCTCCTGCGGCTCGGCGTCGATCTCCCGCAGCCGCTCGTCCTTCAGCTCGGTGCGCGCCTCGGTGCGGTGACCACGGGCGATGTAGTCGCGGACCACCAGTTCGACCGCGTCCTGCGGCGATCCGGTCCCCGAGAGGACCATCACCTCCACGACGAGTTCGGCGTCCAGGCTGACGGCGACCTTGGCCACGGCTCTCCCCCTGTCTGCCGGCCGGACGGCCGGGCTCCGTGCGGACTCTAGCCGTTGCGCCGCGCGGGGACGACCGCCCTCGCGAAGTCGCCGGGCAGGTCGCTCGCCTCGGCGAGGAGGGACCCGTCTGCGGCCCAGACGCCGGAGCGCCCGCAGGTGCGGTCGAAGCCGCCGCCGGCGGGTCCCGCGAAGGCCGCGGTGGCGACCCAGACGCCGTGGTCGGCGGCGGCCCGGCGGGCCCGCTCGCCGTGCACCTCGGCCTCGGCGTCGGAGTGCACCACGCCGGCCACGTAGCCGTCCATCCCGAGGGCGGCGGTGGCCGCCGCGTGCTCGGGCAGACCGGTGTCCCGGCAGACCGCGAGACCCAGCCGGACGCCGTCGACCTCGAGCACGGTCGGCTCGCCGGGCGCGAAGCGGTCGGCCTCGGCGCCGTACAGGTGCGTCTTGCCGTACGCCACCCGGGCGCCGTCGCCGTCCACCGCGAGCACCCCGATGTGCGGCCCGGGGACCGGAGCGCCGACCAGGGCGAGCGTGCCGGTCCCGGCGCACGCGGCGACGATCGGGGCCAGCCGCTCGTCGTCCGGCTCCACCACGGCGGCGTCCAGCTCGTAACCGGTGAGGGAGAGCTCGGGGAAGACCACGACCCTGGCGCCCGCCGCCCGCACCGCCTCGGCGTGGGCCAGGGCGTTGCCCGCCACGTCGTGGGCCACGGTGCGCGGCTGCGCGACGGCGATGCTCAGCGGTCCGCCGGTCATGGGTGTCCTCCAAGGTCGTCGCCGCTCGTCGGCCCGCTCATCCTAGGGCCGGGCCGGCAGGGCCGACGCGCCCGCCCAACCGGGAGGGAAGGGACATGTCGACATAGAGTCCCGTCATGGGTCACTGGCTGTACCGGAACATCGTCGAGCCCGGCAAGCTCCCCCTGCTGCTCGCCCTCACGGCCTTCGTCGTCACCTTCGCCGTCACCCGGCTGGTGACCCGGATGATCCGTGCCGGCCGGGGTCCCTTCCGCAACGTCCGAACCGGCGGCGGCGTGCACGTCCACCACGTGGTGCCCGGGGTGGTGCTCACCGTGGCGGGCGGCTTCACCTCGGTCGCGAGCGGCGGCCACGGGTTCGGCGCCTGGGCCGCCGCGGTGGTCTTCGGCGTCGGCGCCGGACTGGTGCTGGACGAGTTCGCGCTGATCCTCCATCTGGACGACGTCTACTGGTCGGAGGCGGGCCGCAAGAGCGTCGAGGTGGTGGCGATCACCGCCGCCCTGGCCGGGCTGCTGCTCGCGGGCTTCCTGCCGTTCGGGGTGGACGGCCTCGACGAGGGCGACCGGGAGGGGCGCGGCACCGTGGCCGTCACCGTCGTCGTGCACTTCGCCCTGGCCCTGCTGGCCCTGGCCAAGGGGAAGGCCCGAATGGCCGTCTTCGGCCTGGTGGTCCCGTTCGTCTCACTGGTGGGCGCGGTCCGCCTCGCCCGCCCCGGCTCACCCTGGGCCCGCCGCTTCTACCGCGGCCGCCCCCGCGCCCTGGCCCGCGCCGAGCGGCGGGCCGAGCGGCACGAACGGCGCTGGTCGGGCCGGCTGCGCTCGGCGCAGGACTGGATCGGCGGCCGCCCCGACGACGAGCCGCCGCGCTGACGGCCGGCGGGCCGCCGGGTGACGATCGGCCGGCTGCCGGGTGACGGCCGGGGCGGGAAACCGGGCGCGCGGGGGACGGTGCCTTTGTAGGGTGTGACGTCCTGTCACAGAAGGGAACACATGTCCGGCAACGACAACACCACCCTGCTCCACCCCGCCGTCGACGGCCTGGCTCCCGGCAACGGATACAGCCCCCTGGTCGTGGCCGAGGGCCGCCTCGCGGTGATCTCCGGCCAGGTCCCCCTGGACGCCGGGGGCCGGGTGGTCGGCGAGGGCGACGTCACCGCCCAGGCACACCAGGTCTTCCGGAACCTCGAGCGGTGCCTGGAGGCGGCCGGCGCCTCCTTCGCCGACGTGGTGAAGCTGGGCTTCTACCTCACCCGGATCACCGACCTCCCCGAGGTGCGGGCGGTCCGCGACCGGTACATCGACACCGGCCGCCCGCCGGCGAGCACGGCGGTGGAGGTGTCCGCGTTGATCCGCCCCGAACTCCTGCTGGAGGTCGAGGCCTTCGCAGTGCTCCCCCGGTGACCCGGGGGACGGCTCCGCGGGCCCGCGCCGGGCGGCTTCCGGTCGGCCGCGTCGGCTTCGGCGCGATGCGCCTTCCCACCGCTTCGGGACAGGGGCGGGACCGGCCCGCCCTCCACACGAGGGCCTGCTGATCGCCACGAAGGTCGGCGTGGCGCGGTCCGCGGGCCCACAGGGCTGGGCCCACGACGGACGCCCGGCACCGGCCGGCCACCTGGAGGAGAACGTCGCGGCCGGCGCCCTGCGGCTCACCGCCGCCCAGCGGGAGCGGCTGGACCGGGCGGCGCCCGTCATCTGACGGGGCGGCGGAAGAGTCCGGCCCAGAGGAAGGGCTCGCCGAAGGTTCCCGACCCGGGCGCGGGCCGGCGCATCCGGCGGAGTTCCACCTCGGTGAGGTCGGAGAAGATCCACCGCAGGTCGTCGTCGCCGTACGCCACTCCCCCGTGCAGGCCGGCTTCCCGGTAGAGGGCGAGGTCGGGCAGTTCCGTCCCGGAGTTCTCCGCGCCCGCCGCGAAGCAGCTGATGCCGAAGGCGCCGCCGGGGGCGAGGAACCGCTCCAGGAAGGCCAGGTAGCTGACGCGGCGGTGCGGGGGCAGGTGGTGGAAGCATCCCGAGTCGTAGACCAGGTCGTAGGGACCGTCCAGGTCGCGCTCGGTGAGGGTGAAGGCGTCGGCCCGGTGGAACCGCGCCTCGACGCCGGCCTGTCCGGCGCGTTCCCGCGCCCAGGCGAGCGCCTTCAGGGAGAGGTCCACCGCGTCGACGGCGAACCCGTGCCGGGCCAGCCGCAGCGTGTTGCGCCCCGGCCCGCACCCGAGGTCCAGGGCGCGGCCGCGGGCGCCCGCGGTGACCAGGCCGCGGTCGAGCCAGGACGCCAGGCTCTCGTCGGGATCGGCGGCGAAGAAGGGGACGCCGCGGGAGCGGTCGGCGTAGAACCGGTCCCACCAGTCCGCGCCCTCGTCCGTCCACCGGTCCGCCCCGGGGGCGAAGAGGGCGTCCATCAGCCGGAGCACGTCGTCGGTCGTGCGAACACTGCGCATGCTCCGCGGAGTGCGTTCCATCGCTGCATCCTAGGCCCGCGACGGGAGTCGGCCCAGGTCGGAGTCGTCGGGGGCCCGGCGTGGCCGGGCCGTGGGGCGCCTGGGCGCACCGCGCGGTCAGGTGCTCCCACGGCTGCCGCGCCGGGCCGCGAACAGTGCCCCCGGCGGCCCTGTCGGCCCCTTTCCGCGCGCCGCCGGGGCCACCGGTCCGACTTCTTCCCGGGCGGCCCCGCGAGGTTCCCCCTCACCGGTGCGGCGGCGTCGGCCACGTGACCCTGTCGAGGCGGCCGAGCAGGCCGGCCAGGCCGAGGGCGAAGGCCCACAGGAGGATCGGATAGGCCGCGAAGCGTTCCATGCCGCCCGTCCCCAGACCCATGTCCCGCTCGAGAAGGAGCAGCACGCAGGCGGTCGACCCGGTCGCCGCCGCGACCACCGCGACCCGGCGCCACAGCCTCGGGACCCGGTCGGCGAGGCCGGCGCCGGCCAGGAACAGGGCGAGGTTGCCGACGCCCAGCGCCAGCACCGCCCCGAGCACGTGCACGGGTTCGTCGACGTCGGCGGGGGCGAGGCCGGCCAGGGCGAAGCCGCTCGCGGTGGTGGCCAGCGCGGCGCGGGTGGCCAGGCCGGCCGGACCGTGCCGCCAGAGGCCGCCGGCCAGCACCACCCCGGCCAGGAACAGCACGCTGAGGGCGATGAACGAGCCGTTCATCAGGGCGTGCTCCGGCGAGCAGACGTAGCGCGGCTCGGACCGCCCCTGCGGGCCGCAGGTGACGTTCCCCAGGTCGCTGATGTTGTGCGCCGCCCAGCTGTAGGGACGCGGCCACGCGGACTCCACGATCGCGTGGAACACGAAGAACTGCGCGACCCCCGCCACCCACGCGGCCTGCCCGAGCCGATCGCCCACCTGCGCCTCCTCGCACGACGTCGGTGTGATCAGTCGACCAGCGGACCGCGCTCCCGGCACCCCGGGCGGTCCACGTGCGTGCGGGCGGCTCACCCGTCCGGACCGCGCCACGCCGACCGGTCGTCACCGGCCGCTCCTCGCACGCGGTGACAGCCTCCGTGTCAGCCCTTCCGGGCCTGCTGGAAGCGGATCATGTTGCCCGCGGGGTCGCGGAAGGCGCAGTCCCGCACGCCGTAGTGCTGGTCGGTGGGCTCCTGCAGCACCTCGCCGACACCGGCGGAGCGGATGCGCTCGAAGGTGGCGTCGACGTCGTCGGTGGCGAAGATGACGGCTCGCAGCAGCCCCTTGGAGAGGAGTTCCGCCATCGCCCGCTGGTCGGCGGGCGAGGCGTTCGGGTCGGCGAGCGGCGGCTCCAGGACCACGGACACGTCGGGCTGCGCCGGGGAGCCGAGGGTCACCCAGCGCATGTTCTCGAAGCCGACGTCGTTGCGCACCTCGAGCCCGAGGGCGTCGCGGTAGAAGGGGAGCGCCTTGTCGTGGTCGTCGACGGCGATGAAGCACTGCGAGAGTCTGATGTCCATGCGCTCCACGCTAGGCGCGGGAGTCGGACTTCGCTTCTCCGTTCCTGATCGGTCGCGTGTAGAGCTTGGCGACGCAGGGCGGCACGGCCGCGCCCGCCGAGTGGTCCCGGGCCCGGTAGGCGCTGGGCGTCTCGCCGACCAGCTCGGTGAAGCGCGAGCTGAACGACCCCAAGGAGGTGCAGCCGACCGCGAAGCAGACCTCGGTGACCGACATGTCCCCGCGGCGGAGCAGGGCCTTGGCCCGCTCCACGCGGCGTGTCATCAGGTAGCTGTAGGGGGTCTCCCCGAACGCGGCGCGGAAGCTGCGGGAGAAGTGCCCGGGCGACATCAGGGCGACGGCGGCGAGCGCCGGCACGTCGAGCGGTTCCGCGTAGTCGCGGTCCATCGTGTCCCGCGCCCGGCGCAGCCGGACCAGATCCTCGAGCATCACCCGTTCAGCCTGCCACAACGGCCGGCGGCGGACCGGCGTTCGGGGCGTCCAGGCCCCGTTCCGGCGGGTCCGGGACGGTGGTGGCGGCCACCGAGCGGCCCACCGCGCGGTTTTCCGTCCGTTATGTCGGGAACGCGTCGGGCATGGTGCAATTCGGCTACACGATGATGACCGAGCAGGCAGGGCCCCGGGAGCTGGTGGGGCACGTGGTGCGGGCCGAGGAGGTGGGCTACGACTTCTCGGTGACCTCCGACCACTACTTCCCGTGGCTGCGCGAGCAGGGGCACTCCCCGTACGCGTGGGCGGTGCTGGGCGCGGCGGCGCAGGCGACCTCGCGGATCCCGCTGATGACGTACGTGACCTGCCCGACCTACCGGTACCACCCCGCGGTGGTGGCCCAGAAGGCGGCGACCCTCCAGCTGCTGTCCCAGGGGCGGTTCCGGCTGGGCCTGGGATCGGGCGAGAACCTCAACGAGCACGTCGTCGGCCAGGGCTGGCCCCCGGTGGACGTGCGGCACGAGCAGTTCGAGGAGGCGGTGGAGATCATCCACGCGCTCTTCGAGGGCGGCCACGTGACCTATCACGGGGAGCACTACCAGGTGGACTCGGCCAAGCTGTGGGACCTGCCCGACCAGCCCCCGCCGATCGGGATCGCCGTGTCCGGCGAGCAGTCCTGCGCCCTGGCCGGCCACTACGCCGACCTGGTGATCGCGACGGAGCCGAAGAAGGACCTGCTGGACCTGTTCGACCAGCACGGCGGCGAGGGCAAGCCGCGGGTCGGACAACTGCCGGTCTGCTTCGACCCGGACCGCGACGCCGCGGTCGCCCGGGCGCACGAGATGTTCCGCTGGTTCGGGCTGGGCTGGAAGGTCAACGCGGAACTGCCGCATCCCGACTCCTTCGCCGCGGCCACGCAGTTCGTGCGGCCGGACGACGTCGCCTCCTCGATCCCCTGCGGCGACGACCCCCAGGCGTACGTCGAGGCGGTGCGGCCCTACGCCGAGGCGGGCTTCACCGAACTCGCCCTGGTGCAGATCGGCGGGGACGAGACGCAGTACCCGTTCCTGGAGTGGTCCGAGCGGACGCTGCTGCCGGAGTTGCGCAACGCCTTCGGCTGATCCACGGAGCGCGGAAGTCGTGGTCATGGCTGCCGTGAGTGGGGGTAACAGGGTGGGCACGGTACATCTCCCGTCCACTCCCCCCGGAGGTCTCGATGAAGTCGAGCGCGTTCGTGCACAGGGCCGTTGTGATGCAGCTCCAGTCCGGCGGGAGCGGCGACGACGCCAACCGCTTCGCGGTGCTCGCCCACCTCAGCTACGACAAGGAGGACCCGTTCGCGGTCACCGCCACCTTCAGCCATGACGGCCGGGTGCTGGCCCGCTGGCGACTGGCCCGGGAGATGCTCGCCGAGGGTCTGCGCCGTCCGGTCGGCGAGGGCGACGTGCGCTTCTCCCCGCGTTACGCCCGCGGCTGGCACGAGCTGCGGATGGACTTCTACGGGGAGCACAAGGGGGACGGAGCCCGGCACCACGCGGTGGTGCACGCGTGGGCGCCGGCCGTGGAGCGGTTCCTGGAGGAGACGTACCGGGTGGTCGCGCCGGGCGACGAGCAGGTCGAGGTGGACAGCTTCCTCTCGGAGCTCCTGGCCAACGGATGAGACCACGCCCGGGCGCGGCGCGAGGGCCCCGGCCCGGCGGTCACGCCGGAGGGACGGGGCGGACGGATCACCGGGACGAGGAAGAGACGGATACCGGACGAGGAAGAACGGCAGCGACGAACAGGACGGAAGGCCCGGCCCCACGGAGGGGACCGGGCCTTCGGCGTTCCGGGCGGTGACTACTTCGAGGTGTACCGGTAGCGCGTCCACAGCGGGAGCACGAACCAGCACAGGATGTACCAGGAGAGCACCCCCGCGACGAGGTAGGGCACGAAGCCGTCGTGGGTGGCGACGCGGAGCACCAGCAGCAGCGCGGAGGTCATGGTCCCCAGCAGCAGCACCAGACCGGTGAAGGTCACCCGGGCCGCCCACTGCACGGCCTGCGGTTTCACCCGGCGGCCGGAGACTATGCGGTGCAGGGCGACGGGCGCGATGAGCGCACCGGTCGTCGCCGCGCCGAGGACCACGGTGACGAGGTAGATGCGCCGGTCGGTGCTCCCCAGCTCCTCGTAGCCCGGCTGGAAGACGACGGTGAGCAGGAAGCCGAAGAGGATCTGCACGCCCGTCTGGGCGACCCGGACCTCCTGGATCAGTTCGCTCCACTTCCGGTCGGCCGCCTCCTCCTCCGTCTCGTTGCGGCCGCGGTTGAGCTGCCGGCCTATGCCGCCGCTCACGCCGTCCTCGTCGTCGGGTCGGTTACCGCTCACCCTTACTCCTGTTCGCCGGGTCCTTCGTCCGAGTGCCCCTTCTGCCCGTGATTCCCCAGGGCAAGCAGGCGTGACCGGCCAGTAGCGGGTCGCCCGGTTTCGCATCTCGGCGGCGCGGATACCCGTCAGGCTGCAATCAGGCAGGCGATCTGGGCCGAGGGAGTCCGTTGACCATGACCGGCACACAGCTCACCATCACCCTCACCGGAGGGCACTGCTCCGACGCCCAGGCGGTTCTGCGCACGCTGGAGCCCGTCTTCGGGCCTCCGGACTCGCAGCCGAAGGACGAGCACGCCACGGTGCACACCGCCGTCTTCGGGGGTGGTGAGAGCTCCGCTCCCACCCCGCCGGACGACTCGGGACGCACCGGGGTGGCCGATCCGGTGACCGTGACCCTGCAGGGCACGCCCGAGGCGGTCCACAAGGCGGGCGAGGCGCTGTCCGCGGCGTTCACGGTCCGCGACCAGGGGATCGTGTCCGGGGACCAGGAGCAGGAGCGGGAACTGCTCATCGAGGCGTGAGCGACGCGCCACGACGGAGGGCGGGACCGGTCACCGTGACCGGTCCCGCCCTCCGTCGTGGCGCCGCCCGCTACCAGCGGTTCTCGACCTGCTCCTTGATCCTGCGCTCGTAGAGCTCACGGATCGCCGCCAGCGTCTCCTCGGAGAGCGGCGGCAGGGAGGCCGCCTCGGCGTTGGTGCGCGCCTGCTCCGGAGTGCGGGCGCCGGGGATCACGGTGGTGACGCCGGGCTGCTGCATGATCCAGCGCAGCGCGGCCTGGGCGGGGGTGAAGCCCGCGGGGACCAGGCCGGAGAACTCCGCCGCGGCCTCGACGCCCGTGCCGTAGTCGACGCCGGAGAAGGTCTCCCCCTGGTCGAAGGCCTCGCCGTGCCGGTTGAAGGTCCGGTGGTCGTTGGCCGCGAAGACGGTGTCCTTGGTGTACTTGCCGGAGAGCAGCCCGGACGCCAGCGGCACGCGGGCGATGATGCCGACGCCGGCCTCGGCGGCGGCGGGCAGCACCTCCAGCAGCGGCTTCATCCGGAACGGGTTGAGGATGATCTGCACGCTCGCCACGTGCGGCCGGGCGATCGCCTCCAGCGCCTCGGCGCAGGTCTCGACGCTGACGCCGTAGGCGGCGGTGCGGCCCTCCTCCACCAGGGTGTCGAGCGCGTCGAACACCTCGTCGGTGGAGTAGACGGCCGTGGGCGGGCAGTGCAGCTGGACCAGGTCCAGCCGCTCCACGCCGAGGTTGCGCCGGGAGCGGTCGTTCCACTCCCGGAAGTTGTCCAGGACGTAGTTCTCCGGGATCTGGTCGACCCGGCGGCCCATCTTGGTGGCCACCGTGACGTCCAGGTCCGGCCGGCCGCGCAGGAAGGCGGCGATGGTCTGCTCGCTGCGTCCGTCGCCGTAGACGTCGGCGGTGTCGAAGAAGGTGATGCCGGACTCCGCGGCCGCCTCGAGGACGGCCAGCGCGTCCTTCTCGTCGACGTCGCCCCAGTCGGCGCCCAGCTGCCAGGTGCCGAGTCCGATGACCGAGAGACTGTGCCCGGACCTGCCGATTACTCGCTGTTCCATACCGGCAAGTCTGTCACGCCGCGGGGCGCGGCCGACCCCCGGGCACGGGTCTCGGGTGGTCGCGGGGGCGGGCACGGGTACGGAGAGCGTCCTTCCGCTTCTTCGCCGTATCCGGTTTGTCTCCGCGGCGGGCGGCAAGACGCACGGCACGCAAGCTACACGAAGGAGGACATCACGTGTCCGTGATCGAGGAATCCATCGAGGTCCGAGTTCCTGTGCACACCGCGTACAACCAGTGGACGCAGTTCGAGACCTTCCCCGAGTTCATGAGCGGGGTCGAGCGGATCGAGCAGCGCACCGACACGCTCACGCACTGGGTGACCAAGGTGGACGGCGTCAAGCGGGAGTTCGACGCCGAGATCACCGAGCAGGTCCCGGACGAGTGCGTCAGCTGGACCACCGTCGACGGGGACACCAAGCAGGAGGGCCGGGTCACCTTCCAGTCCGTCGCCCCCGGCGCGACGAGGGTGAACCTGCGCATGCGGCTGCAGCCCGAGGGCGCCGCCGAGAAGATCGGCGACAAGCTGGGGTTCGTCGAGCGCAACGCCAAGGCAGACCTGGCGCGCTTCAAGAAGTTCATCGAGGAGCGCGGCACCGAGACCGGCGAGTGGCGCGGCACCGTCCTGTGACGGCGCCACGCCGGTGAGACCGCCTCAGCCGGCCGCGCGGCACTCCGGATGGCCCCAGCCCTGACCCACCTTGGCGATCGACTCGCCGGCCGGATAGCCGCGACCGCAGACTCCGCACCTGCCGGGGAACTTGGCCTTGAGGGTCCTCACCGGCCCCCCGGCGGAGGCGGCCCGCCCGCCCGTACGCGTACCGCGCGTACGGGCGGGCGTCTTCTTGCCCACGGGCGCCGGGGACGGCGGGGGCTCAGGGGAGTTCTGCGCGCTGCCCGCGCCCTGCTGCGCGGTCGCGGCCTGGCTGGCGGCACGGTCGGCGAAGTCGTTCAGCGGGTCGCCGTCCACCTGGTGGGCCGCCACGTACCGGAACTCGACGGTGCGCCCGGCGAGCAGCTCGTCGATGCGGACCACGAGTTCCCGGTTGGCGACGGGCTTGCCGGCGGCGGTCCTCCACCCGTTGCGCTTCCAGCCGGGGAGCCAGGTGGTGACGGCCTTCATCGCGTACTGGGAGTCCATGCGGACCTCCAGCGGCACCGCGGGGTCGGTGGCGGCGAGCAGCCGCTCCAGGGCCGTCAGCTCGGCGATGTTGTTGGTGGCGGTGCCGAGGGGGCCGGCCTCCCAGCGGGTGGGCTTGTCGGGGGTGTCGCCGTTCTCGGCGAGGACCCACGCCCAGGCGGCGGGACCGGGGTTTCCCTTGCAGGCGCCGTCGCAGGCGGCGACCAGTCGTTCAGCACGCATGGGCACGATCATCCCACGCACGTCGCGCGGCCCCGCCCGAGGGGAGCGGGGCCGCGCGACGGCCTTCCGGCACGGCCGGAGGACGGTCAGCCGACCTCGTCCATGGGCGGCATGTCGCCCTCCGTCGTGTCCGGGTCGAGGACGGAGAAGGCGGCGCCGTGCGGGTCGGTCAGGCTGGCGAACCGGCCGAAGGGGCTGGTCACCGGCCCGAACCGGACCGTGGCGCCCAGCTCCTGGGCCTTCGCGACGGCCGCGTCGCAGTCGGGGACGGCGAAGTAGACGTTGATGTGCGGCGGGACCTCCGGCGGGAAGTCCTCCGTCATCCCCATCCGGCCGATCAGCGGAGCGCCGTTCAGCTCGTACACCCGGAAGTCGATCTTGTCGTCGGGCATGTTCTTCTGGTTGTACGAGAAGACCGCCGGGAAGAAGGCGTCCGCCTTCCCGGCGTCCCGGGTGTTGATCTCCGCCCAGCAGAACGCGCCGGGCGTGCCGACGGTGTCGAAGCCGGTGTGCTTCGCCGGCTGCCAGAGGCCGAACACGACGCCGCCCGGGTCACGGGCGATGCACATGGTGCCGAAGTCGGCGACCTGCATCGGCTCCATGACCACCTCTCCCCCGTTCTCCCGGATCTGCGCGGCGGTGGCCGCGGCGTCCGGGGTGGCGAAGTAGAGACACCAGGCGGACTGCTCCTCGGCGCCCGGCATCGGCGGGACCACGGCGGCGACGGCCTTGCCGTCCGCGTAGGCCTCGGTGTAGTTGCCGAACTCGGTGCTGGACTCGCCGAAGGTCCAGCCGAGGACCTCTCCGTAGAACTTCTTGGCTCCTTCGACGTCGGCGAACATCGCGTCCGCCCAGATCGGGGTGCCTTCGGGTGGTGCGGCCATGGTGCGGCCTCCGTTCGTGGTCGTTCGGGTTTCACGCCGGTCGGGTTCGGGCGGCGGGCGTCGTACGAGGGCGGGGCGCCCCTGGTGCTCGGGGCATGTCCGTCAGCCGGCTTCGGCGGCCGCCCGCATCTGCGCCACGTCGAGCCGTCGCATCGTGAGCATCGCGGCCATCGCCCGGGATGCCTTCGCGCGGTCGGCGTCGCGCATGAGCTCCAGGGCCTCCTTGGGGATCACCTGCCAGGACAGCCCGTACTTGTCCTTGAGCCAGCCGCACTGGCTCTCCTGGCCGCCGTCGCCGATCAGGGTGTTCCAGTAGTGGTCGGCCTCCTCCTGGCTGTCGCACATGATCTGGAAGGAGACTGCCTCGTCGAAGTGGAACAGCGGACCGCCGTCGAGGGCGGAGAACCGCTGGCCGTTGACGGTGAACTGGACCTCGACGACCGACCCGCTCTCGTCCGGTGTGACCTTCTCCGGGCCCGCCTCGGAGAACCGGTCGACCCGCTCGATGCGCGAGTCGGGAAAGACCGAGACGTAGTACTCGGCCGCTTCCTCCGCCTGGTTGTCGAACCAGAGGCAGGTGGTGAATCCGTTGCTGTCCATCGGTTCCTCCCGATCGTCCGCCGTTCACCACTGTCGACCGGCCGGCGGTCCGAAACTCATCGGCCCGCCGCGCGCGGGCCGGGATCTGCCGTGGGCGAATCTGCCGCAGGCAGAGATGTGCCCCGGTCAGGGGCGGGCGCGGGCATGGTCGAAGGCAGCGCACCCCTTCGTACCGAAGTCTTCAGGAGGACCTCGCATGCTTCCACCGCAGTACGCCCCACGGGCGCAGCAGGGCGACACCCCGTACACGCCCTTCGACGACCAACTGGCCTCGGCGCTGCTGGCGCAGCGGATCGTGATGCTGGGCACCCAGGTGGACGAGGTGTCCGCCAACCGGGTGTGCGCCCAGTTGCTGGTGCTCTCCGCGGAGGACCCGCGCAGCGACATCGGCCTCTACATCAACAGCCCCGGCGGCTCGGTGACCGCGGGCCTGGCCGTGTACGACACCATGCGGGCGATCCCGAACGACGTGTCGACCCTGGTCATGGGGTTCGCGGCGAGCATGGGCCAGTTCCTGCTGACCGTGGGCGCGCCCGGCAAGCGGTACGCGCTGCCCAACGCGCGGATCATGATGCACCAGCCCTCGGCTGGCATCGGCGGCACCGCCGCCGACATCGAGATCCAGGCCGAGAACCTGGAGTTCACCCGGGGGCAGATCGAGCGGATCATCGCGGACCACACCGGGCAGAGCCGGGAGACCGTCGCCCGGGACTCCGACCGGGACCGCTGGTTCACGGCCGAGCAGGCCATGGAGTACGGGATGGTCGACCGCCTGGTCGGCTCCTTCGACGAGGTGCGTCCCGGCGCCTCCCGGCGCCGGACGGGGCTGTGATCATGGGAAGCTACACGGTTCCGTACGTGACCGAGCCGACCGCGCGCGGTGAGCGGTCCTCCGACGTCTTCAGCCGTCTGCTGTCGGAGCGGATCGTCTTCCTGGGCACCGAGATCGACGACGGGGTGGCCAACGTGGTCATCGCCCAGCTGCTCCACCTGGAGTCGGACGCGCCCGACAACGAGATCGCGCTCTACCTCAACTCCCCCGGCGGCTCGGTGACGTCGCTGATGGCCATTTACGACACCATGCGTTTCGTGCGCGCGCCGATCGCCACCTTCTGCGTGGGCCAGGCCGCGTCGACGGCCGCCGTCCTGCTGGCGGGCGGCGACCCCGGGCGGCGGTTCGTGCTGGAGCACTCGCGGGTGCTGCTGGGCCAGCCGGCCAGCGCGGGCAGCCAGGGGACGGTCGCCGACCTGGCGCTGCGGGCCCGCGAGATGGGGCGCGTGCGCGCCCAGATGGAGGAGGTCCTCGCCCGGCACACCGGCCACGACCCGGCGACGCTGCGCGCGGACATGGACCGGGACAAGGTGTTCACCGCTCAGGAGGCGGTGGCCTACGGTCTGGCCGACGAGGTGCTGACCGCGCGCCGGTGAGGACGCGCGGTCCGGGTCCGCCGGTGCCGCGCGGTCCGGGTCCGCCGGTGCCGCGTGGTCCGCGTCAGGCCGCCAGGCACATGCCTCCGCGGTGCGGGACAGCGTGACGCGGGACGCCCCGGTGGGCGACCCCGCGGTGCGCGACGGAGCCGGCGGCGGTCCCGGTGGCCGCGGTGAGGTCGCTGTGGACGCGCACGAGCAGGTCCCCGAGGCTCAGTCCCAGGGCGCGGGCGGCGGCCGCGAGAACCTCCGAGGAGGCCTCCTTGCGGCCCCGTTCCAGCTCCGAGAGGTAGGGCATGGAGATCCGCGCCGTCTCGGCGACCTCCTTGAGGGTGCGCCCCTGGGCGAGCCGCTCGCGGCGCAGGGCGTCTCCCACGAGGTCGCGCCACAAGGGCTCCCGGGCGCGGCCCGCCGGACCGGATGCCGGGCGGTCCGCCGGGCGGCGGAGGGGGACGGGGGTCCGGGAGGCTTCGTGGCTGCTCACCCTCCTCAGCCTAGGCCGCGCCCGGGACCCGGCAAGGGCGCCCGCGGCGGTTCCGCTCAGAGGTGAATCGACGCGCCCGGTGCGCGGGCGCGGCCCCTCGGGCGGGGCCGCGGCGGGCCGGCTCAGCCGAGGCGCAGGGTGGCGCGTATCCGCTTGCCGACCGGGACGCGCTCCACGACGACCTCGTCGGCGAGGGCGTGGACGATCTCCAGACCGTGCCGCCCGACGCGCTTGGGGTCACGGGGGAAGATCTGGGGCAGCGCGACGCTGCTGTCGTAGACCGTGACGGTCACGCGGTTGTCCGAGCCCTCGAGCTCCAGGATGTACGGGCCATGGCTGTGCCGGTCCGCGTTGGTGACCAACTCGCTGACCACCAGGAGCAGTTCCCCGCCGTACCGCTCGTCGGCCGTGGCGCACCACTCGCTCCTCAGTTGCTCGAGGAACTGTCCCGCGAACTCCCTCGCCTCGGCGATGCACCCCGGTTCACCGGTGTAGTGCGTCGCACGGCGCAGAGGTTCCACGGGGACGTCGAAACCCGTTGTCACCACGGCCCCGTCCAGGTGCTCGATCATGCGTGTCTCTCTCGGATGCCGGCCCGGCCGGATACTGATGCGCCTGAGCTTGTACCCGGGTCGGGCCCTCGCACTCTTCCCCAACCGAAATTCGCGTAACACGCCGTTCACGGGGCCCCACGCGGGAGGCCGGGCCTCCCGCGTGGGCCTCGCGGACGGGCCGCTGGCTCGGCCTGCGGTCCCCGTCCGGCCGCGGGCTCAGCCGGCGGCGCGGACGACCGCGTCGATCCGGGCCAGCTCCTCGTCGTCGAAGTCGAGGTTGCCGATGGCGGCGACCGAGTCCTCGAGCTGCTGCGGGCTGCTGGCGCCGACCAGGGCCGAGGTGACCCTGCCGCCGCGCAGCACCCACGCCAGCGCCATCTGGGCCAGGGACTGGCCGCGGGCGGAGGCGATCTCGTCGAGCGTCCGCAGGTGGCCGACGAGCTCGCCGGTCACCTTGTCGGCGGTCAGGAAGGGGCTGTCGCCCGCGGCGCGGGACCCCTCGGGGATGCCGTCGAGGTAACGCGAGGTGAGCAGGCCCTGCTCCAGCGGGGAGTAGACGATCGACCCGACCCGGAGCTCGTCCAGGGTGTCGAGGAGACCGCTCTCCTCCGGGCGGCGGTCGAGCATCGAGTAGCGCGGCTGGTGGATCAGCAGCGGCGTCCCGAGCTCCTCGAGGATCCTGGCGGCCTCGCGGGTCTGCTCCGGCGAGTAGTTGGAGACGCCCACGTACAGCGCCTTGCCCTGCTGCACCGCGGAGTGCAGCGCGCCCATGGTCTCCTCGAGCGGGGTGTCCGGGTCGGGGCGGTGCGAGTAGAAGACGTCGACGTAGTCCAGGCCCATCCGGCCGAGGCTCTGGTCCAGCGAGGAGAGCAGGTACTTGCGCGAGCCCCACTCGCCGTAGGGGCCGTCCCACATCAGGTAGCCGGCCTTGGTGGAGATCACCATCTCGTCGCGGTAGGGGCGCAGGTCCGCCTTGAGCGCCTCGCCGAAGGCCGACTCGGCGGCGCCGGGCGGCGGGCCGTAGTTGTTGGCCAGGTCGAAGTGGGTGACGCCCAGGTCGAAGGCGCGGCGCAGGATGGCCCGCTGGGTCTCGACCGGGCGGTCCGGCCCGAAGTTGTGCCACAGACCGAGCGACAGCGCGGGCAGCTTCAGACCGCTGCGCCCGGTGCGCCGGTAGGGCATCTGCTCGTAGCGGCCGGGATGGGCTGTGTACAACGTGACTCCTGGTGTCGTGCGTGTCGGTGCCGGAGATCACTCTTCCTCACCGGACCTCGCCCGGTCCAACCGCCGAGCGCCCCGACCGCTTCGGGCGGAGGCTGGAGACATGCACGCAAAGGACATTCTGATCGAGGGGTACGGCCGGATCCGCGAGGAGGTCCACGCCGCGGTCCAGGACCTGGACGCCGAGCGGCTCGCCGCGCGCCCCGCGCCCGGGACGAACTCCGTCGCCTGGCTGGTGTGGCACCTGACCCGGGTCCAGGACGACCACGTGGCGGACGCGGCCGGACTGGAGCAGGTGTGGACGGCGCGGGACTGGCACGGCCGGTTCGGGCTGGACCTGCCGGTGACGGACACCGGCTTCGGGCACGACGCGTCCAGGGTCGCGGCGGTACGGGTGGACTCCCCTGACCTGCTGACCGGCTACTACGACGCGGTCCACGAGCAGACGCTGGGTTTCCTGCGGGGCCTGACCGCCGCCGAACTGGAGCGGATCGTCGACGAGCGGTGGGATCCGCCGGTGACGCTGGGCGTCCGGCTGGTCAGCGTCCTGTCGGACGACCTGCAGCACGTGGGGCAGGCGGCGTACGTGCGCGGACTGCTCGGACACCTGTGAGGCGTGCCGGCGAGGCGTGCCGGTGAGCTGCGGTTGTGTGCTGCATTACACATAACGGGTGAATCGGGGCAGAATGGAACAGGTGCGGGCCTACCTGCCCCACAGCCGATTCCTTCCGTCCGCAGTCGCGGGCAGGCCTGAGATCTCGAAGGAGACGAGTCATGGCCAACGTCTCGCACCCGCGTGGTGACATCTCGAGTCACCCCGACGTACTCGAAATGAGGGAGCAGTACGCCCGTTCCCAGCAGGGACCGAATCTGGGGATGCTCGCCGCACCGCTGGCACTGGTCGGCGTGTTCTGCGCGGCATCACCGTGGATCCTGCACTTCACCGGTAGTCAGCCGCCGCTGGTGGCGCACAACGTGATCGTCGGCGCGGCGATCCTCGCCCTCGCGATCTGCGCGGCCGCGAACCCCACGCGGATGGGCGGGCTCGGCTGGGCAGCTGCCGGTCTGGGCGTCTGGCTGATCATCTCCCCCTGGGTGGTGGGGACCAACCCCGACGCCGGCGTGATCATCACCAACGTCTGCACCGGCGCCCTGGCCGTCTGCCTGGGAGCCGCGTGCGCCTTCATGGGCATGAAGGGAGCCCGCAAGGCGGCGTCCAGGTTCTGACGACGTCGTCCGACGACGTCGTCCGAGCGGCCTGCCGCCCAGGCGGCGGGGTCCGGCCGGGTCACCCCGGCGGGGCCCCGCCGCCCACGTGTGCGGCAGGCCGCCGGTGCGACGTCGGGCGCGGGGCGTGCAACTCCGGCGCGGGGGCACAAGGACCGCACGACGAACCCGAAGGGATGGGGAAGAGATGGAGATCTCGGGCATCATCAGCGCGATCCTCATCGGCATCGTGATCGGCGTGCTGGGCCGCCTCGCCCTGCCCGGGCGCCAGCACATCGGAGTGCTGTGGACGATCGTGGTCGGCATCGCGGCGGCGCTGATCGGTTCCGCCCTCGCAGGAGCGTTCGGGGTGCGCAGCACGAACGGGCCCGACTGGATCGAGTGGCTGATCCAGATCGCCCTCGCCGCGCTGGGCGTGGCGGCGCTGGACCGCAGCCGCGCCACCCGCAGCCGCGCCACCCGCAGCCGCGCCACCCACTGAGGCGCGGACGCCGGAGGGACACGGCGAAGGGCGGGGAGGACACGGTCCTCCCCGCCCTTCGCCGTGTCCGCGCACCTCGGGCGCCGTGTCCGCGCACCCCCGGGCGGGTCGCGTGGACGGGCGGGGGGCGCGCGGCGCGCCTATCGTGGGCTGCGGCCGTCCACCCCAGGAGGCTCGCATGCAGGGACCGTGTTCCATACGCGTCGCGGCCAAGGCGGCCGCGCTGGCCGTGCTCTGTGCGGCGCTGCCCGCCGCTCCCGCCACCGCGACGGCCGACGGGGCGGATCCGCCACGCCGCCTGAAGCGCTTCTACGACCAGCGCGTCGTCTGGCACCCCTGCGACTCGGAGGCGGCGCCGCTGGACCTCCAGTGCTCGGCCGTCGCCGTACCACTGGACTACGCCCGCCCGGACCGCGGCACGATCCGGCTGGCGCTGGCCCGTTTCCGGTCCACCGCGGACCGTCCCCGCGGATCGCTGGTCCTCAACTTCGGCGGCCCCGGCGGTGAGGGCGTCGGCCGGCTGGCCATGGCGGGCAAGGACTTCATGCCGCTGGCCGAGGAGTACGACGTGGTCACCTTCGACCCCCGTGGGGTGGGCCGGTCTTCCCCGGTGACCTGCGGCGACGCCGCGTACTCCGGCTCCCCCGGCGCTTCGGGCGCGTCCGGCTCCCTCGGCTCCCTCGGCTCCCCGCTGGACGACGCGCGGGACGACGGGCCGAGCGCGAGCGCCTCGCCCGACCAGGTCGCCGAGGGCGACCCCCGCCCCTACCTGCGCCGGCTGCGGGAGGTCGCCGAGGCCTGCGCGGCGAGTTCCGGACCGGTGCTGGAGCACATGGGCACCGTGGACGCGGCCCGGGACATGGACGTCATCCGCCACGCCCTCGGCGACCGCCGGCTGAACTACCTCGGCTTCTCCTACGGCACCCGGCTCGGCGCGGTCTACGCCGCCCAGTTCCCGCGCCGGGTGGGCCGGTTCGTCCTGGACGGCGTCGACACGCTCACCGAGCCGCCCGTCGAGCAGGCCCGGGCCGGCGCGGCGGGTCAGCAGGCCGCGCTGGAGCGCTTCCTCACCTGGTGCGTGCGCGACATCGCCTGCCCCTTCGGCCGCGACCCCCGCGTCGCTCCCCGTCAGGTGGTACGCCTGGTCGACACCCTGGACGCGCACCCCGTGCCCACGGCCGGGGGCCTGCGTTTCAGCGGTCAGGAGCTGGTGGCCGCCCTCGGTCAGGCGCTGTACAGCCGCGCCCTGTGGCCTCCGCTGGAGAGGGCGGTGTCCGACCTGGTGGAGTACGGCGACCCGCGCGGCCTGCAGGGCTTCACCCAGGGCGCCTTCGCCCCGCCCGTGTTCGGCCCCGACGCGGCGCTTCGGCCCGAGCAGCCGGTGCCGCCGGACAACCCGCCCGCCGCACTGCTCGCCGTCAACTGCGCGGACGCCCCCGAGCGTCCGTCCGCGCAGCGGATCGCGGCCGGTCTGCACGCGATGCGGGCGTCCTACGAGAAGGCCTCCCCGGTCTTCGGCCGCTACCGGCTGGCCGAGGCGCTGATGTGCTACGGACGGCCGGCGGGAACCGACTTCGTCCGCGAGAAGGTCCGCGACCTCAAGACCCCCCGGATGCTGCTGGTCGGCACCCGGGGCGATCCCGCGACGCCCTACCGCTGGACGGTGGAGACGGCACGGCGGCTGGGTTCCTCCGCGGTGGTCCTGGACAACCGGGGCGAGGGGCACACGGGCTACGGATCGTCACGCTGCGTACAACGGGCGGTGGAGGATTTCCTGGTCCATGGCGAACTGAAGGGCGGTTCCTGCCCCGCCGAGGACCCCGAAAGGGGAGACTGACGTTCCGCCAGCACACCAGTACTAATCGCCAACTCCCCGTGCCACAAGAGGCGTTGGTCCCGTTCTCCTGGGGCAGGAGGTCCCGGAAAGACTCTGGCATATGCCAGAAGCACCACTCCATCGAGTGTTGCCATTCCCCTTACAGGCAGTGGCGAGCTGTGCAAGAGTCGTATCCGGTTCACCGACCGGCCCCGGCCGTACCGTCTCCTCGACACCGGAGTGCGTCATGCCGTCCCATCTGTCCGCGGATCACTCAGCCGGCCGCTCGCCTCACGGCGGCGGCCCGGTGGAGGCGCTCATCACGCGGACGCGGCAGCTCAGGACGGACATGGACGCGGTCCGCCGCGACGTCGAGACCGACGGCACGGATCCCGCGGACCGGTGGCAGCGCGCGGTGTACGACCTCGCGCTGCACCACCTGGAGGACCTCGACGAACATCTGGCGCAACTCCGTGAGGGCCCTCCGCCCGCGGCCGGTTCCCCCGAGGCGCTGCCCGCCTCGCCGGCCGCGGGCGACGCCGGGGCGGCTTCGCCCCCCGGCCGGATCGGCACCGCGGAGTGGGAACTGCTGACCGACGAGGTCCGCTGGTCCGCCGAGTTCTACGAGATCCTCGGCATGGACCCCACCGCCCAGGCCCTGACCCTCGACGAGCTGCCTTCGCTGGTGCTCGACGAGGACCGGCCCCGGCTGACCGTCATGGTGACGGACTGCCTGGTCGACGGCCGGCCGATCGACGGCGAGTTCCGGATCACGCGTCCGGGCGACGGCAGGGTGCGGTCCGTGCACATGAAGGGCGAGCCCGTGCTCGACGCCGACGGCAACACCGCCTCGATGTGGGCGGTGCTGCGTGACGTCAGCGAACTGCGCCGTCACCGGCGGGCGGTGAGCGAGACCCGTGACTCGCTCGGCCTCCCCCGGACGGCCCGGTCCGGGCAGGGGCTCGTGGTCGAGCCGCAGGAAGCCTTGCTCCCCCCGTGGCACGGCTCCCTGCGGCTCCCGCGACAGGGCGGGCCCGGCTCGCTGGAGCTGGCGGCGCGCCGGCTGCCGCCCTCCTCACCCGGCGCACCCGCGGGCGGCGACTGGTACGACGCCTGCGAACTTCCCGACGGCGAGACCCTCATCGGTTTCGGCACGCTCATGGGCGAGCCGTCCACGGTGGTCCCGGGCACGGCGATGCTGATCGGCGGCCTGCGAGGCATGGCCATGGCCGGCGCGGCCCCCGGGCAGCTGACCGCCTGGCTGGGCGACCTGCTGAGTACCGCCCGGACCTCTTCCGGCGCGCCGTCGCTCTCCGGTCCCGCCCTGTGCTGCCGCTACCGGGCGCCCGAGAGGACACTCAGCTGGGCCGGCGGTCCCGCCCCGGTGCTGTTCCGGGACGGGACGGGGCGGGTGCTCCGCTCCCCCGCCGGGCAGGCCGGAACCCGGCAGCGGCTGGAGGCGGGTGACCTGCTGGTCCTCCACACGGCGGGGCTGCTCGGCGCCGCGGACGGCGAGCGCCGGCTGACCGGGCTGGCGGAGAGCCTCCTGCGGGAACCGTCCGCGCAGGACGCGGTACGGATACTCGCCGAGGAGTTCGACGGCGACCTCCGTGACGACACGGCAGGCTTCCTCGTCGCCCGGGTACAGGACTGAGGGACTCGTGCAGGCCTGAAGGACTCGGGGACAGGCCGACGACCCGCTCCGCGCACGGCGAGGCCCTGCCCGGCCCACGAGATCCGACGCACGAAATCCGGCGTACGCCGCTCCTGCCGCTCCCTGGATGCCGTCCGCTCAGGACGCCTGCCGCTCCGCGGAGCCACTGTCACGGACGGGGTGGTCCCCCCGCCCCTCAGACCGCCGCTCCGCTCCCCGGCCGCTTGGACTTGGGCAGGGCGAGCTGGATCTCCTCCCGCAGTTCGTCGATCTTCTGATAGCTCGCGTACTGGCCGGTCAGGCGGTACATCTGCCGCAGCCGGTCCCAGGTGCGGTGCGAGGAGTTGTTCCCCATCGACACCAGGGCCAGCCGCGCGTACCGGTCCGCCTGCTCGGGATCGTCGGCGATGAAGCAGGCCGACGCCATGGAGAGCCAGTCGAAGATCTTCGAGCGCTCCCGGCCGTTCGCCCGGAGGTCCAGCGCCTGCTTGGCGTGGTTCTGGGCCGACGTCGCCGCGGAGGGGTCGTGTTCGGCGAGGGTCCGGTAGGCGAGGGCCTCCATGCCGTGCAGGTCGGCCTCGTCGAACATCTGCATCCAGCTGGGCGGGGCCACGTCCCCCTTGTCGGAGACGAAGAGGTCCTCCGCCTGGCCCAGGGTGCGGCGCATGGCCTGGCCCTTGCCCATGGACGCCTGCGCCCACGCCTCGATGGTGTGCAGCATCGCCCTGGTGCGGGGCAGGACCTCCTCCCCCGCGCCGGACTTGGCCAGCTTCATCAGGTCCAGGGCGTCGTCGGGACGGCCCAGGTGGACCATCTGGCGGGCCGCCCGGGAGAGCGCCTCGCCGGCCCGCGGCCGGTCACCGCCCTCACGCGCGGCGTGGGCCGCGATGATGAAGTACTTCTGCGCGGTGGGCTCCAGGCCCACGTCGTGCGACATCCAGCCCGCGAGGACGGCCAGGTTGGCGGCGACGCCCCACAGCCGGCGCTGCAGGTGGTCGGGGTGGTGGTAGGAGAGCATGCCGCCCACCTCGTTCAACTGGCCCACCACCGCCTTGCGTTGGAGGCCGCCTCCGCGCGAGGCGTCCCAGGCCCGGAAGACCTCGACGGAGCGTTCGAGCTCCTCGACCTCCTCGGAGCCCACCGGGGCCGCCTCGTACCGGTCGAACCCCGCGGGGTCCGCCCGCAGCAGTTCGCCGGCGGTGGTGCCGGGTTGTTCGGCCGTCAGGGCCGGGTCCGTGTTCAGCCACTGGTGCATGGCGCTGTGCAGCGCCGATCCTGCGGTGAGCGCGACGCCCGCGCCCACCAAGCCGCGTCGGTTGAGCATGAGGTCCATTCCCGTGAATTCGGTGAGGACCGCAGCCGTCCGCTCGGGCGCCCACGGCAGACCGTCGGGATTCTCCTCGCCGCGCTGCCGTTTCCCCGTTCGCCCTTGCCGGACCAGTCCGAGATCCTCGATGGTCACGACACGGCCGAGACGCTCGGTGAACAGAGCCGCCAGCACCCGCGGCACCGGATCACGGGGAATCTCCCCCATGTCGATCCAGCGCCTCACCCGGGAGGTGTCGGTCGCCAGCTGCGGGTGGCCCAGGGCCGCCGCCTGCCGGTTGACCAGCCTCGCGAGTTCGCCCTTGGTCCAGCCGGCCAGGCCGAACACATCCGCAAGGCGGGTGTTGGGTTGTCCGCTCACGTCAAGCCCCCAGGTTCTCGGCTGACTTGACATTAACGCGGGCCAAAGTGCCGAGCGACTATTCGCCAGGGTTCGCCAGGGGTCGCCAGTTGTCAGCCATGCCCCTGGTTGCGGTGGAGTAGAAGTGCGCCATCCCGCCCCGGTTCTCACGGGGGCTCTCCCCAGGGTGCCCCCCGGGGCCGGGGCGGATGGTGCGGTACTTCTTCCTTGGCACACGAAGGGAACCGTCTCCCATGTACGCAGTGTCGTCCTCCGTGTCCGCCCCGCTCCGGCCGCAGACCCGCCCGGGCGCCGGCCCCTTTCTCGACCCGGCCCGCCCGGTGCAGCCCCCGGGCCCCAGGCTTCGGCGGATGCCGCCCCCGGGCGGCGGGACGCTCAGCGGACGGCTCGACCTGTCCGGCCCGCAGGGCGCGCAGCTGCGGACGGCCGTCGCCTCCGTGCACCGCATCTGTCCCGAGTTCGCCCCCGTCCAGGTGCTGAGGCGCACAGGGCGTTCCGTCCTCCTGGTCGGGACGACAGGACGCACCAACGCGGTCGCCAAGGTTTTACTGGACGACTCTCCGGCCTGGGCCGAGCGGATCAGGCACGAGATAGCTGCATACCGGTCCTTCGTGCGGCACCGGCCCCCCGTGCGGGTGCCGAGGCTGATCGCGGCGGATCCGGACAACTGCACGCTGGTCATCGAGCGCATGCCGGGGCGGGCCGCCGCGTTGCACCGGCACCCGGCGGAGACGCCGCCGCGGGCCGACGTGCGGGCGGTGCTCGGCGCGATCTGCCGGCTCAATGCCTGGCGGCCTCCGGCGGGCACCTTCTCCGCGCCGCTGGACTACGCGGCGCGGATCAGCCGGTACCACGCGCTCGGCCTGCTGACCGACCGCGACCTGGGGGACCTGCAGAAGCTGCTGCACGGCATCGCGCACGCGTCGGGCAGGCAGGGGATGGGGCAGTTCTGTCACGGTGACGCGCTGCTCTCCAACATCCTCGTCTCGCCGACGGGTCCGGTGCTGGTGGACTGGGAGCACGCCGGCTGGTACCTGCCGGGCTACGACCTGGCGACGCTGTGGACGGTGCTGGGAGACGCACCGGACATGCGGCGCCAGATCAGCCAGCTGGCGCAGCAGCAGGGGCCGGCGGCCCGGGACGCCTTCCTGGTCAACCTGATGCTGATCCTGACCCGGGAGATCCGTACCTACGAGACGGCGGTGCAGCGCACGATGCAGGACCTGGCGCCCGCTCCGGTGGCGGCCCCGGCGGGAGCCATCCCCACCGGGGAGGAGCAGCGGCTGCTGCTGCGGCGGCTGCACGACGACGCCCAGATGGCGCGGCGGGCGGTGCGGGCGGCGGTGGGCACCCGCTGACGCCGGTGCGCGCACCACTGTGCCGGTGTGCGCGCCGCTGTGACGCCTCGGGGCCCGGTTCGCCGGGCCCCGAGGCGTTTCCTCCGTGTCGCCGGCGTTTCCTCCGTGCCGCCGGTGCCTTGCGCGGGTGCGTGCGGGGTGCGTGCGGACCACCCGACACACCTTTGTTGCATGCGCACGTCATTGACGGGGCGTCGCGATACCGATATCCCTGACGCACATCCGCCCCGCTCACCCCGTACGCGTACAGCAGTCCCCGGGAGGACGCATTGCGAGGATCCGCCACCGCCCCCACTCCCCCGCCGGAGGCCGGGCGCCCGTCGCGCCGGCGCACGGCCCAGGCCGTCGCCGCGGCCGCCCTGCTGCTACCTCTGCTGGGGGCCGCCCCCGGCGCCCAGGCCGCTCAGGGGCCGTTGAGCGACGCGTTCGCCCGGGCCGCCGCCGAGTACGAGGTGCCCCGGAGCGTGCTGCTGGGCGTCTCCTACCTGGAGTCCCGCTGGGACGCGCACGCCGGGCTGCCCAGCGTCTCCGGCGGTTACGGCCCGATGCACCTCACCGATCTGTCCGGCGCCCTGGCCGAGGCGCCGCACCACAGCGACGGCGCGGAGGACCCGCGCGGTGACGAGGCGCGTCCGCTGGTGGTTCCCGAGGCCGAGGGCGCCCCGGTGCCCGAGCCGTCCGAGCTCCCCGGGCACCTGCGCACGCTGGCGACGGCCGCCGAGCTCACCGGGCTGCCGGCCGCCGAGCTGCGCGATGACCCGGCCGCCAACGTGGAGGGGGGCGCGGCCCTGCTCGCCCGGACCCAGCGGGAGCTGGGGCTGCCCTTCAGCGAGGACCCGGCCGACTGGTACGCCGCGGTCGCCCGGTACTCCGGCGCGCGGGACAGCGCGACGGCCGCGATGTTCGCCCAGGACGTGTTCTCGGTGATCTCGGCCGGCCAGGAGCGGGTGACCGACACCGGCGAGCGGATCGTGCTGCCGGCCGACCCGCGGGCGGTGGCCGACCCGGCGCAGCTGGAGCGGGCCGGGCTGCGGAAGCTGGACCAGGACGGGACGGAGTGCCCCGCGACGCTGGCCTGCGAGTGGATCCCGGCTCCGTACCAGCACCTCGGCGGCGACGACCCGGGCGACTACGGCAACCACGACCTGGCGAACCGTCCCGAGGACCAGTCGATCGACTACATCGTGGTCCACTCCACCGAGGCGACCTGGGACACCACGCTGATGCTGGTGCAGCGCCCGGACTACCTGGCGTGGCACTACTCGATCCGCTCCGACGACGGTCATGTCGCCCAGCACGTGAAGGCCCGCGACGTCGGCTGGCACGCCGGCAACTGGTACGTGAACGCGCACTCGATCGGTGTGGAGCAGGAGGCGTTCCTGGCCCAGCCGGACGCCTGGTTCACGGAGTCGCTGTACCGTTCCTCCGCGCGCCTGGTGAAGTACCTGGCGAAGCAGCACGGCGTGCCGCTGGACCGCCAGCACATCCTGAGCCACGACGCGATCCCCGGGGTGACGCCCGGCAACATCCCCGGCATGCACACCGACCCCGGCCCGTACTGGGACTGGGCGCACTACTTCCGGCTGATGGGCGCGCCCTTCCACCGGAACGCGAACCCGCACGGCGACGTGGTGACGATCCGGCCCGACTACGCGTCGAACCAGCCGGTCTACACCGGCTGCGAGCGCGCCGGGGAGGCGTGCGCGCCGCACGGCTCCAGCGAGGTGCGGCTGTACTCGGCCCCGTCCGAGGACGCCCCGCTGGTGAAGGACGTCGGCCTGTACCCGAAGAACGAGGGCCGGACCACGATCGGGGTGAACGACGTCGGCGCCCGCGCCTCGACCGGTCAGCAGTACGTGGTGGCGGAGCGGGCCGGCGACTGGACGGCGATCTGGTACCTGGGGCAGAAGGCCTGGTTCCGCAACCCCGCCGGGCAGCCGACGGCGATCCCGACGAAGGGCCTGGTGGTGACCCCGAAGGACGGGCGCGAGTCGGTGCCGGTGTACGGGCGCGCGTACCCGGAGGCGTCGGCCTACCCGGCGGGGGTGCCGGTGCAGTCGCTGGCTCCGCTGCCCTACGTCTTCGCGGCCGGCCAGCGGTACGTGGCGGGCGACCGCTTCCACCCGGAGTACTTCTGGAACACCACGTACGGCGGCCGGGGCACCGTGGTGAGGGGCCAGGACGACTACTACCAGATCCAGCTGGGGCACCGGGTGGCCTTCGTGAAGGTCTCCGACGTGGACGTCGTCGCGCGGTGACGCGTCTGCCGTGACCCTCGCGCCGTGAGCGGCGCGCCCGCCGGGGGCGGGACGCCGAAGGGGCCGGACCACCGAGGTGGTCCGGCCCCTTCGTGCGCCGGTCGTCCCGCGCCGGCCGCGTGGGCCCGGTGCGCTCAGCCCTGGCGGAAGAGCTCGGCGGGCAGCGGCTTGAGGAGCGCGTAGAGGTCCTCGGTGATCGGGCGGTCCCAGGAGGCGATGGTGACCAGGACGTTGTCGCTGCGGTCGAACTGCACGCAGGAGATCCTGCTCTCGGAGAGCTTGAGGCGGCGGACCACGAGCAGGTTGTCGCCCTGGAGCACCGGGACGTCCTCGGAGCCGACGACGGTGACCTCCTCGTCGTTCTCCAGGGCCAGCAGCAGCTGCGCCACCTCGAACGGCACCTCGTCCTCGGCGACGTCACGGGCGGGCGAGCCCTCGGGCAGGTTCCCGATGATCATCGCGGGTCCACGGTTGCCGAACAGGTCGTAGCGGAGGAAGACGCCCTGGCAGCTGCCGTCGGGCGCGGGCAGCAGACCGGCGCCGAGGTTGCCGGGCCAGTCGCCCGGGTCCATGGCCAGTACGTCGAAGTCGGGCCCGGCGGGTGTGGCGCTGCGGCGGCGGAGGAACGACATGCCGCAATGGTACGTGGCCCGCCGGGCTTCACGGTGTGCGGGAGTTCACTGCCGGCCGGTGGCCTCGTCCCCGGGGTGGGCCGTTTCTCCCTGCGGGTGCGGGACCACCACGGCCACCGGGGCGGCGGCGTGCAGCAGGACCGCCTGGGTGACCGAGCCGACCATCCGGGTCGGGACCAGGAGCCGCCGCTGGTGGCGGCCGACCACCACCAGCTCGGCGTCCTGGGAATGGGCGACCAGCCGGCCGGCCGCGTCCCCGCCGTCCACCGCGAGGTCGACCTCGACCCGGGGGTGCCGCTCGCGGAGCGGGGCGAGCCGTTCCTCGGCGAGCTCCCGGGTCTCGGCGGCGACGCCGGCCTCCTCGATCACCGGCAGCGAGAACTCGCCGGGCACCGCCCACATCTGCGGGGGCCAGGGGTAGACGGCGACGGCCTGGAGACGCACCCGGCGCAGTTCGGCCTCCGCGAAGGCGAACTCCAGCGCGGCGTCGCCGGCGTGGTCGACGCCGAGGCCGACGACGACCCGGGGTCCGACGGAGGCGTCGGCGAGGTCCTGCGGGACCTGGCGTCCGGGCCGGGGGACGACCACCACCGGGCAGTGGGCGTCGCGGGCGGCGGCGATGCCGGTGGAGCCGAGCAGCAGGCTGGCGAAGCCGCCGCGGCCCCGGGAGCCGACGACCAGCAGGGAGCCCTCGGTGCTGACCTCGGCCAGGACGCTTCCGGGGCTGCCGACCCGGCTCAGGTACTCGACGTCGGGCCGACCGCCCTCGCGCCGTTCGATCCGGGCGCGCACCTGGTCCAGGACGGGGTCCTCGGCGGTGTCCACGGCGATGAACTCGGGGGGCGCCCAGGCCGGGTACTGGCGCACGTGCAGCACCCGCAGGGGCACGCCCCGCATCAGCGCGGTCAGCACCGCCCAGTCAAGGGCCCGCAGGCTGTCTTCCGATCCGTCGACCGCCGCGATGACCGGCAGGGTCATGTGGTCCCTCACCTCCGGAGTTCGGCATTCCACTGTCCCCGCCCAGCCTCGCCCAGCGGCGGGGCCGGTGCGGGAACCGGTGGCCGAGTGTCCGCAATTCGCGGCGGAAACCCTCGTGCGGTCCTCGGGGGGCGGGATCCGTGTCTGCCGGGCCGGCCCTCAGGTGAGGTCGAACTCGCCTTCGCGGGCGTCCGAGACGAAGACACCCCACTCGTCGGGAGTGAAGATCAGGGACGGGCTTTCGGGCCGGCGGCTGTTGCGCATCGCGATGAATCCCTCGACGAAGGCGATCTGGACGTCTCCGAGTCCACGGCTGCTGGAACGCCACTGGGCCTGGCTGAGGTCGAGGTGGTCCGGCTTGTCCCATCCGGTGCGCCGCTGCTGGGTGGTGCTGTCGGCCACGTCCGTGCTCCTCCCGTTGGGGTCGGCGGTCAGCCTACCGACCGGTCGGGGTCACCGACAGGCCCCGTGCCGCGGCGGGCGCGGCACGGGGCCGGGGCACGGGTGCGGGTCAGGCGCCGGCCGCGCCGTGCCGGTCGCGCAGCTCGCGCTTGAGGATCTTGCCGCTGGCGTTGCGCGGCAGTTCGTCGACGAGGACGACGCGCTTGGGCGCCTTGAAGGAGGCCAGCCGCTCCTTGGCGTGGGCCACCAGTTCCTCCTCGGTGACCTCTCCCCGGCGCACCACGAAGGCGGTGACGGCCTCGATCCAGCGTGCGTCGGGCAGGCCGACGACGGCCACCTCGGCGACCTCGGGGTGCGTGTAGAGGGCGTCCTCCACCTGCCGGGAAGCCACCAGCACCCCACCGGAGTTGATCACGTCCTTCACCCGGTCGACGATGGTGTGGTAGCCGTCCGCGTCGCGCACGGCCAGGTCGCCGGAGTGGAACCAGCCGTCGCGGAAGGCCTCCTCGGTCGCCTCGGGCTTGTCCCAGTAGCCCTCGCACAGTTGCGGGGAGCGGTAGACGATCTCGCCGGGGGTGCCGTCGGGGACGTCCTTGCCGTTCTCGTCGACGACGCGGGCCTCGACGAACAGGACGGGGCGGCCGCAGGAGTCCATCCGGCCCTCGTGCTCGTCGGGTCCGAGCACCATGGCGAGGGGGCCGATCTCGCTCTGGCCGAAGCAGTTGTGGAAGGCGAGGCCGGGGAGGCGTTCGCGCAGCCGCTCGAGGACCGGCACGGGCATGACGGAGGCCCCGTAGAAGCCCTTGCGCAGCGCACCGAGGTCGCGGGTCGCGAAGTCGGGACGGTTGGCGAGGGCGATCCACACCGTGGGCGGGGCGAACACGCTGTCGGCGCGCCCGGCTTCGATCAGGTCGAAGAGGCGGTCGCCGTCGGGAGCGTCGAGGATGGTGTTGCGGGCGCCCACGGCGAGGTAGGGCAGCAGGAAGACGTGCATCTGCGCCGAGTGGTAGAGCGGCAGCGCGTGCACGGGCCGGTCCTCGGCGCTCAGGCCGAGCGCGGTGACGGCGCTCACGTACTCGTGGACCAGGGCGCGGTGCGTCATCATCGCGCCCTTGGGCAGGGCGGTGGTGCCCGAGGTGTAGAGGAGCTGGACCAGGTCCTCGGCGTCCGGAGCGGGACCGTCGTAGGGGGCGGTGGACGCGAGGCGGTCGAGCAGCGAGTCCCCGGCGTCGCGCAGGGCCAGGACCGGCACGCCCTCCGGGAGGCGGCCGGCGAGCGCCGGGTCGACGAGGACGAGGCCGCTGCCCGACTGGCCGAGCAGGTACGCCAGGTCGTCGCCGGTGAGGTTCTGGTTGACCGGCACGTGGACCAGGCCGGCGCGGGCGCAGGCGAGGTAACCGATCAGGTAGGCGTCGGAGTTGTGGCCGTAGGAGGCGACGCGGTCCCCGGGGCTCAGCCCGTGCGAGCGCAGGACGGCGGCCGCGCGGGAGACCGCGTCGTCGAGTTCGGCGTAGGTCCACGACCGGTCCGCGTAGTCGACCGCGGTCCGGTCCGGGGTGCGGCGCGCGCTGCGGCGCAGGACGGCGTCGACGGTGCTGGCGTTGCCGCTGCCGGCGGTGGTTCGGCTCATGGCGCCGATCCTGCGTGCGGGCTGCGGCGCAGGTCAAGAGGCCGGTGGGCGCGCGAAAAAGCCCGCCGGCTCCGGCGCCGCCCGGGGAGCGGGGGGCCGTGCCGACGGGCCACGGGCCGGGGCTCCGGCCCTCGCACCGTCGGGAGGATCAGCCCTTGAACACCGCCTTCTGCACCTCGTTGGGGCCGTCGAAGTTGTCCT
The DNA here is from genome assembly GCF_003112515.1 of Streptomyces fragilis. Taxonomy (GTDB): domain Bacteria; phylum Actinomycetota; class Actinomycetes; order Streptomycetales; family Streptomycetaceae; genus Streptomyces; species Streptomyces fragilis. The sequence continues at coordinate 322,342 of NZ_BEVZ01000006.1, forward strand.
GGCGGAGGTTTTCGAGCTTCTCGACCAGGGAGCCGTCGGCGTGGTTGCTCCGGGCACGGTCGACGAGGGACTTCTTGTCCGTCGGGTAGTTCACGCCGTTGAGGGCCTTCTGCAGCTCGATCGGGTTCGTGTCGGCCATGGTGTGCCTCCTGGAAGGTGGTCCTGTCCGGGTGTCTCGGGCCCGCGCTAGGCGGCGAGCGTGGCGAGGAACTCCGTGCAGGCCTCGGCGCACAGGCGGCATGCCTTGGCCGCCTCCTCCGCCCCGGGGCAGGCGTCGAAGACCTCGGCGCACTCCAGGCACACGGTGCGGCACCACTCCACCTGCATCCGCAGCCCGGCCTCGTCCAGTCCGGTCTGCTCGGACAGCACCCGGCAGGTCGCGTCGCACACCTCGGCGCACATGATGCCCTTGCGCCGGGCGCGGTCCTGCGCCTCGGTGCCGTCCGGATCCATGAATCCCGCGCGCAGGGCGCAGGCCCTCGCACACTCGGTGCAGGCCTGCGCGCAGGCGAACCGGTCCTCCAGGAACCGGTACAGCTCGTCCTGGGATGCGCTCGTCACGTGGCCCGAGTTGCCCCGGCCCGCGGTGTCAAACGCCTGGCCCCGGGCACCCGGCGTCCAGGAGATCCGACGGAGGGAGTCCGGCGGAGGGAAGGGGCGATCCGGTGGCCCTGCGGTGAGGAACCGCCGTCCGCCTCGGAGCGCCCCTCCGACCGACACACCGGCAGCAGGCGCGCCGCGTATCGGTTCGTACCAACCGATTGAGGGTAGATAGTGACCATGAGCTATGAATGGGTGGATTTCGCTCTGGAAGAGGGACAGATCGGCGGCCTCGCTCCGTTCATCCTCGGCGCGATCGTGGCCGCGGCGCTGATCGGCGCGGTCGTGTTCGGCTGGCGGGTCCGTCAGCGTGAGCCGCGCAGGCCGACGCCGGAGGAGCAGCCCAAGATGCCGCCGGGCGGTCCGGTGCGCGAGCACCGTTCGACCAGGGACGCCGACGACGTCCCGCGCACGGACCACGACCGGCTCACGCCGTACCAGCTCGACCCGCAGGGAACCGTCCCCTCCGAGGAGGAGCCGCCGCGTCCCCGTTGGAACGAGGGCAGCAGCGGAGGCTTCGGCAGCGGGGGCGGCGGCCACCGCTGACGCGGGGCCGATGTCCTGCCGCACCTTCACGCAGGAAGTGAGTGAGTGACCATGGACCGTTCCGGCCGCGACGGCCTGCCGCTGTCCGACTACGACCAGCTTCCCCTCGGCTCGCTGGAGAGCCGGATCCGCTCGCTGACGTCGGAGCAGGTGGAGGAGCTGCTGACCCACGAGAAGGAGCACGGCCGGCGGGTGCCCGCCACCCAGGTGCTCTCCGCCCGTCTGGATCAGCTCCGCAACGGTGCCCAGCCGACCGGGGGCGACCCGTCCGGGCTCCGCCCGGAGGCCGGCGGAACGCCGGGCGGCTCGCCGGTGTCACCGCGGACCTCGGCCGAGCCGTACAACCCGCCGCCGCACGGCACTCCCGACCAGCGCGGCAAGCCGAAGGGCGACCGCTTCTGATCCCGTCGTGCTCCCTCACGTGAAGGGCCCCGGACCCACCGGTCCGGGGCCCTTCGGCATGTCACGGGCTGCCGGGGACGGACCGGGGCGGGTCGGGGCGTGCTCCCGGGGCCGGGTGGGGCGTCGCGTCAGGCGGCCTCGGCGGCGCCCAGGTCCTGGCCGGGTTCCCGGCCGCCGTCACGGACCTTCGGGCGGACGACGAGGGCGACGGCCACCAGGGCGAGGGTGGCCGCCCCCGAGGCGGCGAGCACGGTGCGGGGCCCGAGGGCGGCGGTGAGGGGCCCGCCGAGCGCGGCGCCCGTCGGGGAGGACGCCAGCAGGGCGGCGCCCCGCACCGCGAGCACGGTGGTCAGCCACGCCTCGGGGGTGCGGTCCTGGAAGAGGGTGAAGGACAGCGCGGTGAACGGGCCGTAGATCAGGCCGCCGAGGGCGAAGCAGGTGACGGTGACGGCGGGCGGCGCCCCGAAGCCGAACGGCAGGAGGACGGCTCCCCAGCCGGCCACGATCCCGAGCGCCGTGGGCCACAGCGGCAGCCTCCGCAGCATTCCGGCGGCGAGCCCGCCGAGCACCGCTCCGGCGCTGAAGAGCGTCCAGTACAGGCCGAGCAGGTGCGGGCCTTGGTGCAGGTCCTCGGTGACGTGCAGCGGGAGCGCCACCTCGACCGGGCCGTAGAGGAAGAAGAAGGACCAGGTGAGCGCCAGGATGCCCAGCAGTTCGGGCCGTTGCCGGAAGAGGCCGAGGACGGCGAAGGGTTTCCCGCCGGGACCGCCCGTCGGGTCGGCGGCGTCCGTCCCACCGGGTTGTTCCGCCCCGCCCGGCTTCCCCGCGCCAGCCGGTCTCTCCGCCCCGCCCCGTTTCTCCGCCCCGCCCGGCTCCTCCGCCCCACCCGGCCGCCCGGCCCCACCCGGTTGCCCGGCGGCAGCGGCGTCGGGACGGACCCTGACCGCGCCCACCGCGAGGACGGCGAAGGTCAGCGCGTCGATGCCGATGATCCAGGCGGGGCTCAGCACGGTGATCAGCACACCGGCCAGTGCGGGCCCGAAGACCATGGCGGCCGAGGCGCTGGAGCTGACCAGGGCGTTGGCGGCGAGCCGCCGTTCGGGCGCCAGGAGGGAGGCGAGCAGGGCGTACTTGCCCGCGCTGCCCCAGGCGTGCAGCAGGGAGGAGGCCGCCAGCAGCACCACGTACAGCCAGGGGGTGAGCACGCCGAGGATCCAGGCCAGCGGCACGCAGGCGAGCATCACCGCCCGCAGCGCGGCGTCGGCGAACAGCAGCCGCCGGGCGGGGAAGCCGCGCATCCACCGCCCGAGCACCAGCGCGCCGACGGCTCCCGGCAGCGCGTAGGCGGCCACCGCGGTCCCGACGTAGAGCCCGCGGTTGCCGTCCGGCGCCAGCAGGACGGCGAGCCACGGCACGGTCACCACGGCCATCCCGTCACCGAAGTCGGACGCGACGAAGGCGGACAGCAGCCGCCTGAAGGGCCGGTGCGCGAACAGGGGGCGGTAGGCCGGGGGCGGTTCGGGCAGCCTGGCCCGGCCGGTTCCAGGTGCGGTCACCGGGACAGCTTCACGCCACGGGTGCGAGGGAAGTCAACCCTGTGTCGGCCGGGTGACGCGATCACGCCACGACGACGCAGCCGCGCCGTTCCAGGGCGACGGCCACCGGGTCCTCACCGGGGTCCACGGCGAGGTCGTTCCACCGCAGGTCGAGCTTCTCCAGGGAGGGGAGTTCCGGCAGCCACGGGGGCAGGCTGCCGATCCGGTTGCCCCGCAGGTCGAGGGTGCGCAGCAGGGGCAGGCCGGCGAGCGGCGCGGGGACCTCGGGGAGCAGGTTGTCGCGCAGCTCGAGGTGCCGCAGCTCCCGCAGCCGGGAGAGGGAGGCGGGGAGTTCGGTGAGGCGGTTGCCCTTGAGCCACAGTTCCCGGAGGTTCGCGAGGTCGCCGATACGCTCCGGGAGCGCCGTCAACTCGTTGTGTTGGCTGCGCAGTTCGACCAGTGCGGCCATGCGGGTGAGCGAGTCGGGCAGCTCGGTCAGGCGGTTGTCGCCGACGTTGAGGAGCCGCAGCGCGGTCAGCCGGCCCAACGCGTCGGGCAGGCGGGTCAGGCGGTTGTCGTGGAGGTAGAGGCAGCCGGTGAGCCCGGTCAACTCCCCCAGCTCCGCCGGCACTTCGGTGAGCGCGTTGTGGCCGAGGTCGAGCGTGGTGAGCCGGCCGAGTCCGCCGATCGCGGGTGACACGTCGGTGAGGTCGTTGTCGGCGAGGATCAGCACGCGCAGGTCGCGCCGGTCCCAGACGGACTCCGGTACGGCGCCGAGGCGCCGGCGCCACAGGTTCAGCGTGCTCAGAGCCGCTCCTCGAGGAAGCGTTCCAGCTGGCCGATCAGGTCGTCGGCCTCGCCGAGGGGAACGCTGCGGTCGGTGACGACGGCGCGGCCGTCGTGCTCCAGGGTGTAGACGAACATGTCGCGGGCGCCCTCGTCGACGCTGCGGGGCGGGAGCGCCGCGAAGTCGACCTTCTCCAGCAGGGTCCGGAGCCGGTCGCGGTCCGCGCCGGAGAGCGGGTCGGCCTCCCGGACGCCGTCCCTGCGGTCGCTGATCTCCACCGTGCCGTCGGTGGAGGCCAGGATGGAGCGGCGGACGCCGGCGATCCCGCCGGTGACGGTGAGGCGGACGGTCTCGGGCCGCTCGCTGGGCGTTGCCCCGTCACCGCCCTGCTCCCCCTGCTCCCCCGGTTCCCGCGGTTCTTCCGCAGACGGCTGCGTCCGTCCGGGCGAGGGGGGCGGCCCGTCCGGCTGGGACGCCTCCACCGACCCGCAGGCGGCGAGCAGCAGGCAGGTGGCGGCCAGCAGGGCGGGTCCTCGGCCTCGCATCCGGTACGGCATGTCGTGCTCCTTCCGCCTGGCGTCCCAGGTCTCACACGGTAGCCGCCCCGTCGTCCCCCGGCTCCCAGACCGCGCAGTCGTGGGCGAAGAGCACTCGCCGGGGTGCGAGGGCAGCGATCCTGTCCATCCATGGACGGTACGGAGGCAGCGGAGGTTCCGTTCCGTCGAGCGCGGCGCGGTGGGCCAGATGGTCGGCGGAGAAGTGGGAGGCGAGGTCGTGCGCCTGTCCGGCGAGCACGACGACGCCGGCGGACGTCGTCACCGCCAGGGACTGGTGGCCCGCGGTGTGGCCGGGGGTGGGGAGGACGCGGACGCCCGGCAGGAGCTCCGCCTCGCCGTCGAGCTCCTCGTACCGCGCGCCGGGGAAGTCGACCAGGTGGTCCGCGGTGTACCCGCCGGCCCGGGCGGCGGCCAGCTCGCTCCTCTGCACCACGACGGGGCGCCCGGCGAGGCCGGGATTGCCGCCGCAGTGGTCGAAGTGCAGGTGGCAGTTGACCACGAGGTCGACGCCCCCGGGACGGACTCCCGCCGCCGCGAGCGCCGCGGCCAGGGACCGGCGACGCGGACGGTAGTGGGCCTCGGTGGCGGGGCCGGCGTCACCCATGCCGGTGTCGAAGAGCAGCAGTCCACCGGGGTGGCGCACCAGGTACGCGAGCACCGGTTCCACCCGGGGATCGGGCCCTCCGGTCTCGGCGGCGGGGCGGACGAAGTACCCGAGGTCGAGGCGGCGTACGGAGACGGAGGTCATGCGGCTCATCCTCCCGGCGCCCCGGCCCCGCTGTCGGCCGCCTCTGCCGAGGGCAGAGCGAGGGTTGGCGGTGCGGCCGGACAGGGGCGGCAGCGCGCCCCGCGGTCCCGAACTCCGGACGGCCGCTCCCCGCACGGTCAGGGGGACGTGGCGGGCACGCCCAGCTTGTGCAGGACGCGGGCGACCCTCCACGTGGACATCCCCGCGGATCAGCTCGCCGCCGAGCAGGTCGTGGAGGACCAGCGCGGTGACCCCTCTCGTCCCCGCGGCCTCGTCACCGCGGTCTCGTCCCCGCGGCCCCGCCCTCTCGGCCCCGGCTCAGTCCGCCGGGCCGATGAGGACCGCGACCGTGGCGTCGCGGCCGCCGCGCAGGCGGCTGCCGAGCAGCGTCAGGCGGCCCGTCAGCCCGTACTTGCGGGCGATGCCCCGGCGGACCCGCGCCGTCTCCTCGGGCGTGCCGAGACGCGCGCGGGCCTCGACGGCATCGCCGCGGAGGTTGCCGCGGAAGTCGCACGGGGCCACCGTCACCCTGCCGTCGCGCCGTATGCGCTTGACCTTGCCGCTGTCCGCCCGGGTCCACACGGCCAGCGCGCCCTCGCCGTCCGGGACCACCCAGACGGGCGTGGCCACCGCCCGCCCGTCCTTGCGGAACGTCGTCACCGAGACGTACGGGGCGGCGGCCAGGGCGTCGAGAGTGCTCATGGACGGGCAGGCTACCCGGTCAGTTGACGCCTCGGTCGGCCCCCTCCCAGTACGGCCGGCGCAGCTTGAACTTCTGGATCTTCCCGGTGGCGGTGCGCGGGATGGACTCGCGGAACTCGACGCTGGTGGGCGCCTTGTACCCGGCCGCCCGCTCCTTGCAGTGGGCGATGATCTCGGCCTCCTCCGCCTCGGCGCCCTCGGCGAGCACCACCAGCGCCTTGACCGTCTCGCCCCATTTCTCGTGCGGCACGCCGATCACCGCGACCTCGGCGACCGCCGGATGGCTGAAGATCACATCCTCGACCTCGATGGAGGAGACGTTCTCGCCGCCGGTGATGATGACGTCCTTCTTGCGGTCCGAGATGGTGAGGTGGCCGTCGTCCGGGTCGAGGAAGCCGCCGTCGCCGGTGTGGAACCAGCCGCCGTCCAGCGCGTCGGCGGTGGCCTCGGGCTTCTCCCAGTAGCCCTCCATCACGGTGTTGGAGCGGGCCAGCACCTCGCCGGTGTCGGAGACCCTCAGCCGGGTGCCGAGCGTGGGCAGCCCGGCGCGGGACAGCCGGTGGGCGCGCCGGTCGGCGGGCAGGGCGTCGTCGCCGGGCAGGGAGCGGTTGAAGGTGAGCAGCGGCGCGGTCTCGGTGAGGCCGTAGATCTGCAGGAACTCCCAGCCGAGCTCCTCGTTCACCCGCTGGATGGTGCGGCTGGGCGGCGGCGCGCCCGCGCAGACGATGCGCACGCGGTCGCGGCCGGGGATCTCACCCTCCCAGTCGGCGGCCGCGTCGAGGACCGCGTTCCAGACGGCGGGGGCGCCGCACATCAGGGTGACGCCGTGCCGCTCGACGCGGCGCAGGATCTCCGCGCCGTCGACCTTGCGCAGGACGATCTGCGGGACGCCGAGGCCGGCCATCACGAACGGCATGCCCCAGCCGTTGCAGTGGAACATGGGCAGGACGTGCATATACACGTCACGCTCCCAGGCACGGGTGTGCAGGCCGAAGGTGACCGCGTCGACCCAGATGTTGCGGTGGGTGAGCTGGACGCCCTTGGGCCGGGCGGTCGTGCCGGAGGTGTAGTTGATGGTGGCGGTGGCGTCCTCGTCCGGCTCCGACCAGGGCCTCGGCTCCACGCCGAAGCGCATCAGGCTCCGCTCGGTCTCCTCGCCGAGGACGAAGCGGTGGCGGGCGCCGACCCGCGCGAGCGCGGCGTCGAGTTCGGGGTCCACCAGCAGCACCGAGGCGCCGCTCTGGCGGACGATGTAGTCGACCTCCTCGGGCCGCAGGCGGAAGTTGACGGGGACGCAGATCCGCCCGCTCATCGGCACCGCGAACAGCAGCTCCAGCAGCCGGGCCGAGTTGTGGCTGACCACGGCGATCCGCTCGCCCTCGGCGACGCCCAGCGCGTCGAAGCCCGCCTGCCAGGCACGGACCCGTTCGGCGAAGCGCCCGTAGGTGCTCGGCGGTACGGGCGGGGCCGGCTGGTCGAGCTCGTCCACCACCCCGGAACCGGTGGCGAAGCCGGCCTCCGCCCGGTCGAGGAAGTCCGCGATGGTCATGGGCACCCGCATCGTTCTCACTCCTCCGTACGGTGGCCCGGCGGCTTCGCCGGGCCGGCCGGATCGGCCAAGGTCCGAACATCTCATCACCCCCGCGCGCCCAGGTGAACACCTCGACGGCAGGTGCGGCCGGAAGAGATCGTGAAGGGGTGGAGGGGATCTCCCGAGGTGGGTGCGCCCGGGCGGGCCGTGGAGGGCGCCGCGGGCACGAGCGAGGGCCGGGGCGGGCCTGCGCCCCGTTCCGGCCCTCGCTCCCCGCCCGGCGCGTGAACAGCGACGACAGCGGATCCGCGCCGGCGGCCGCCGGCCGACTTGGTATCAGGTCGACTCGGCCGCAAGGGAGTTCAGCATACGTACAGCCGTACCCGCGGGGTCAACGCACGGCCTCTTGATGTGTCCGCGCCAGCATGCGCATATTGGTACGGACCAATTGGCTGCCCTGTCGGCGGAGGTTCGGTATGGCTGGTGCGGAGCGCGCTCCCCGTCGGGCGGCCCGGTGCTGCGGCGTCCTGCTCACCGCGGTCCTGGCCACGTCGTGCGGCTGGGGCGCGGCCGCCGGCGAGGAGGAGGACGGCGGGCGGCTCCCCGCGGCTCCGGCCGGTGTCACCGCGCAGGCGGGCAGCGCCACCAGCGTGCACGTCATGTGGAACCGGGTGGCCGACAACGGCTCCCGGGTTCAGGCCTACGAGGTGTACCGCGGCTCCGCCAAGGTGAAGGAGGTCCCGGCCTCCGAGCACATGACGGACGTGGTCCGGCTGAAGGCGGACACCGCCTACACCTTCCACGTGCGGGCCCGCTCCACCGACGGCCGGCTCGGCCCGCGGAGCGCCGTCGTGCGGGCCACCACCCCCGTCGCGAGCGCCGCCGACACCCGTGCGCCGTCCGCGCCGAAGGACCTGGAGGGCCGCGCCGTGGGCAGCGGGGCGGCGCAGCTGTCCTGGAAGGCGTCGACGGACGACCATGAGGTGGTCTCCTACGAGATCCACCAGGGCTCGACGAAGATCCACAGCGTGGGCGGCGGGCAGACGGCCGCGGTGGTCACCGGCCTTCGCCCCGGGACCCGTTACTCCTTCACGGTGCGCGCCAGGGACGCGGCCGGCAACCTCTCCCCCGCCGGTGGCCGGGTGCGGGTCACCACCGCGGGGGAGAAGGAGGACGACGGGCGCGCCACGGCCCCCACCGCGTTCCGTGCGAAGGCGTTGCGGGCCGACGGCGCCTGGCACCTGGAGATCTCCTGGGAGCCGCCTCCGGCCGACGGCGTGATCACCGAGTACCGGATCCATCTCGACGGCAGGCCGGCCACCACCCTGGTGTGGGGCGGCGAGGCGCCGGACGGCCGGGCGACCCACCGCTTCTACCTCGGCGGCGAGGCCGGGGAGACCCACCGGGTGCGCCTGCGCGCGAAGCTTCCGGACGGTACCTGGGGCGGCTTCTCGCCGGAGCGGACGGTGACCACCGGCCGGTGAGACCACGCCACCGGCCGGAGCGTTCCCCACCGGAGGGTGGGACGGGGTCCGCCGAACGGCAGGCGTGGTCCCGAGTCGTGGGCGTGGCGCCGCCGGACGGTGCGGGCAGCCGATGGAGGGCGGGCGTGGCGCCGCCGGGCGGTGGGACAGGGGCCGCCGAACGGCGGGTGTGGCCCCGCGTGATGGGCAGGGCGGGGGCCGCCGGGGTGCGTCACCTGTCCGGACGCTCTCCGGGTGCGCCCGGCGCGCCGTCGGCATTGGCTGTCCCCGAGGGCGGTACGGGCCTCCCGATCCTCGGCGGCGCTAGGGATGTCCGCCAGCCGTGCCGCCGGAGGTCAGACCCATGCGTACACCTCGCGTCATCGTCCGATCAGGCCTGACCGTGGCTGCCGCCGCCGCCCTGCCGCTCGCCTTCGCGGGGCCGGCCGTCGCCGCCCCGGGCATCTCCGTGAGCACCAGCGGCACCACCGTCGCGGTCACCACCAGCGCCTGCACCCAGGTCAACGGCAGTTGGGGCACCGCCTCGCTGCTCAACAGCACCCAGAACACGTTCGCCGAGGGCCGTCAGGTCGCCCTGTCGGGCTCGGCCACCAGCCAGTCGGCCGCCTGGTCGAGCGTCAGTCCCGGCACCTACACGGTGATCGTCCGGTGCTCGAACAACACCACGGCGGGCACCCAGTCCGTCATCGTCTCGGGCACCCGGCCGACGCCCTCGCCCACGTCCACCCCCACCTCCACGGCGACTGCGACCAGGTCGGCCACCGCCTCCCCCACGCGTGGCGTGATGGGCGGCATCGGCGGTGCCGTGAAGGACCACACCACCCTCACCCTGGTCGCGGGCGGCGCCCTGGTCGCGGCCGGCGTCGGCGGCGGCGCCTGGTACCTGCGCCGCCGGGCCAGGCCGCACCGTTTCTGAGCGGTTGTCCGCACCGCGCCGCACGTGGGCCGCCGCCCGGCAGGACAGCCGGGCGGCGGCCCACGCGCGTCACCCCGGCAGGCCCCCGACCTGCCGAAGCACCCGACGTCAGCGGGCGGGCGTCACGGGCGGGAGCACGCCGGTGATCACATGGGCCTCGCTGTCCTCGCAGACCGCCACCTCCGCGGTCAGTCCCGCCTCCGCGAAGGCCCGTCGCGCCGCCGGGGCCTGACGCCCGCTCGTCTCGGCGAGGAGGCAGCCGCCGGGGGCCAGCCAGGCGGGCGCGCCCTCGGCCACCCGGCGCAGCACGGCGAGTCCGTCGGGGCCGCCGTCCAGGGCTGCGGACGGCTCGTGGTCGCGTGCCTCGGCGGGCAGCAGGCGGATGTCCGCGGTCGGCACGTAGGGCACGTTGGCGGCGAGGATCTCGACGCGTCCGCGCAGGTCCACGGGCAGGGCGGCGAACAGGTCCCCGTGGTGGACCCGGCCGCCCCGGGGTGCGAGGTTCCTCCGGGCGCAGTCCACGGCGGCCGGGTCGATGTCGGCGGCGTGGAGTTCCGCGCCGGGCAGCGCGGCGGCGAGCGCCGCCCCGAGCGCGCCGGACCCGCAGCACAGGTCGACCACCACCCGCGCCGTGGGCGCGAGCGCGAGGGCGCGCCCGACCAGGAACTCGGTGCGGCGGCGCGGCACGAAGACGCCCGGGGCGACGCCGATCCGCAGTCCGCGGAACTCGGCCCAGCCGACGACGTGTTCCAGCGGCTCCCCGGCCGCGCGCCGGGCCACCAGGGAGGCGAGCCGGTCGGGTGTGTCCGCCGCGGCGGACAGGAGCGCGGCCTCCTCCTCGGCGAAGACGCAGCCCGCGGCGCGCAGCGCGGCGACCACGGTGTCCGGAGCGGCCGGCGGAACGGGGGATGATGTCCGGGGAGTTGTCATCGGCCTCGGCTGTCGGTGGCGGTGGCGACGGGGCGGCGGGCCCGCTCGGGCGCGGCCACCCTACCCAGCGCCCCCTGTCCCGGCACGCGCATTTCCCGCGCCGGCGGCGGTCCCTCGACTCCCACCCCGGGGGCCCGTGGTTGTATTCTGCAACCAGAACGTGAGGAGGTTCCCGTGAACTCTGGCGCCGACGTGGCGATCGAGACGATCCACCGCGAGATGACGTCGTTCGCCCGCCGGGCGCGCGCACTGGCCGGACGGCTCCATCCGGAACTGTCGCTGGTCTCGTTCGCGCTGCTGGGGCACCTGGAGGAGGGCTCCGGCTGCCGCGCCACCGATCTGGCGGAGCACTACGCGCTGGACAAGTCCACGGTCAGCCGTCAGGTCGCGGTGCTGGAGCGCGAGGGTCTGGTGGAGCGCCGCCAGGACGCGGAGGACCAGCGGGTCCAGGTGCTGCAGCTCACCGAGGAGGGGCGCCGGATGCTCGCCCGGGTGAGCGAGCGCCGGCGAGCCGCGTTCAAGGAGCGGCTGGACGGCTGGTCGCAGGAGGACCTGGTCCGCTTCGCCTCCTACCTGGAGCGCTACAACGCGGGTCCGTCGGCCGGCGCCGCCTCCCCGGAGGACTGACCGGACGCCGTGGGCCGGGTGGCGACGACCAGGCGGCAGCGCGGGCTGCCGTCCTCGCGGCGGCCGAACTCCGGCATCGCGTAGGTCTCCACGGTGAACCCGGCCCCGGCGAGGGAGTCGCGCAGCGTCCCGAGGGTCAGGGCGCGGTAGTACATGACGAACCGCGGTCGCCACACGGCGTTGCGGATCCGCATCGCCGTGTCGAAGGCCCGCAGCCGCAGGGCCTGCCGGGACCCCGGGCGGGGAGGCCCGGGCAGGGGGAAGGCGAGGCGTCCGCCGGGGCGGAGCACGGTGTACGCCTGGCCGAAGAGGGCGGGCAGGTCGCGGGGCAGGAAGTGGCCCAGGGCCCCGAAGGTGACCGCCAGGTCGAACGACCGCGGGGCGAGGGGGAGGTCGCGGGCGTCCGCGCGGACCAGCTCCGCCCACGGGGCGGCGAGGCGGGCGCGGTCGAGCATGCCCGCGCTGAGGTCCACACCGGTGACCGTCCCGGCGCACAGGTCCCGCAGGACTCCGAGTCCGGCGCCGGTGCCGCAGCACAGGTCCAGGCCGCCCTCGAAGGGGCCGAGCGGCGCCAGGGCGTCCCGCGTGGCACGCAGGAAGCGGTCGGAGGTGCGGAACGAGGTGTGGTCGAACATCGGCGCCAGCAGGTCGTAGCCGTGCTCGACGGAGGACAGCGCCTGCACGGTGAGCTGACGGAGGGTCGGGCCCTTCGGCCCGGACCCCTGCGGGCCGTTCTTCGGAGCGTGCGCCTGGGGAGCGGACATCCTCGGAGCATAGCGGCGGCCGTACGGCATCCGGGTGTCGCTGGGCCCGGTCCGGCCGTGGCGTGCGGCGTGTCGCGGCACCCCGTTCCTACGTTATTCGTATGAAAATCGCACTTTTCTCACGGAGGTCCGGGTCGGGTCGCGTCCTCCGCGTCGCCGTCGCCGCGTGCGCCCTGCTCGCGGTGGGGGCGGGGGCACCGGCGCCGAGTCCGGCGGCCTCCCCGCCGGACCCGCTGCGGACCTCGGGCACCCAGGTGCGGCTCACCGGCGGCGCGCCGCGGGTTCCGGAGGTGTCCGCGCTCTCCTGGGTGGTCGCGGACGCCCGCAGCGGTGACGTGCTCGCCGCACACGACGCGCACCGCGCGCTCCCGCCGGCCAGCACCCTCAAGACCCTGTTCGCGCTCGCCCTGCTGCCCCGGGTGCCCGAGGGCCGTCACCGGGCGACCGCCGCGGAGCTGGCCGGCGTCGGGGAGGGGAGCAGCCTGGTCGGGGTGGAGGCGGGCCGCGACTACTCGGTGGGCGACCTGTGGCGGGGCGTCTTCCTGAGCTCCGGCAACGACGCGGTGCACGTCCTGTCCGCCATGGCGGGCGGCACGGCGGCCGCGGTGGCCCGGATGCGGGAGACGGCCGAGGAGCTGGGCGCCCGCGACACCCACGTGGTCACGCCGGACGGGTACGACGCGCCGGGGCAGGTCTCGTCCGCGTACGACCTGGCGGTGTTCGGGCGGGCCGGACTGAGCGACCCCCGGTTCGCGGAGTACTGCCGGACCGCTGTGGCGCAGTTCCCGGGCCGGCGGGGCGTGTACGACATCCAGAACACCAACCGGCTGCTGACGGGGGCGCTGGGGGTGGAGGCGTACCCCGGGGCGATCGGGGTGAAGAACGGGTACACCAGCAAGGCGGGCAACACGCTGATCGCGGCGGCCCGGCGGGGCGGGCGGACGCTGGTGGTCACGGTGCTCAATCCGCAGGACGACACTCCCGGCGCCGTGTACGAGGAGGCACGGTCCCTGCTGGACTGGGGCTTCGACGCGGCGGGGCGGGTGCGCCCGGTGGGGTCCCTGGAGCCTCCCGTCGCGGCGGGTCCCCCGGCCTCGCACCGGCCCGGCCCGGCGACGGAACACGCGGCGGCCGTCGCGGGCGACGGCGCACCGCAGTGGCGGACCACCCTGCTGCTGGGCGGGTGCGCGGCGGCGGTGGCGGCGGGCGCGACGGTGGCCGGCGCGCTCCGGCGCCGGGCACGGCACGCGGAGCGGTGAGGTCCGGCCCTGTCGGCGGAACCGGACGGGGCGGCCTCTCGGCGAAGCCGGACGGGAGGGCCGTCAGGCCGAGGGGGGCGGCGGTCGTGCGGCCGGACGGGACGGCCGGGGGTCAGAAGATGACGCGGGCGGCGGCGAGGGCGGCGGCGGTCTCCTCGTCGCCCTCGAGTGCGATCTCCCCGCGCGCCGGACGCCCCGACAGGTGCCGGGCGAGGACCACCGCGTCGGCCCGCAGGGTGACCGCCGGCGGGCCGGCGAGGTCGCCGATCCGGTAGCTGCCCCCGAGCGGACCCGAGAGCTCCAGCTGACAGGGCGGCCCCGTCCAGCCCAGCGCCAGGTCCAGCAGGATCTGTCGCATGATCTCCTGGTCGTGCGCGCCCAGGACCAGTTCCGCCCCGGTCGCGTCGCTGATGTCGACCCGGTGCATCCACGGGTCGCGGGCCACCAGGACGTCGTGCAGGTACTCGATGGAGTCCTCGGGCAGCGTCCGGCCCTCCGGGAAGACCATGCTGGTGCGCAGCCGTCGGCGTGCCGGGGCTGGCATCCGCCCGAGCGAGCGCACCCCGCGCGAGCCGAACCGGTCCAGTTCCTCGACCAGTTGCTCCCCCGGCAGGTCGGCGCGGTCCTCAACCTGGACCTCGTTGTGACCGTCGAGGGCGCCGAGGCCGGGGTGTGCGGCCCGCGCCCGCCGGACGCGGGTGACCATCAGCCAGGGCTTCACCAGTTCCTCGTACTGGCCGACCTCGTGGGCGGCCATGTCCCGCACGGTCCACCCGGTGCAGGCGGTCGGTCGCGACCACGCCTGGGGCGGCAGTGAGCCCAGTATGTCCACGGAGGCCCGAACCTCCGCCTCGTTGACCCTCCGGGCCTGGACGGCGGGGGTTCGGGGGATGTCCCGGGCGGAGACAGTGGTGGCCGTGGTCATGCCGCACCTCCTCGGCCCCCTGCTCCCACGGTACTCCGCGGGCGCCCACCCGGCTTGGCGGGGAACCGCCCCGGACGGGGCCGGGCCAGGGCGGGAACCCGGACGGATCCGGATCAGCCCCACAGCGCGTCGCCGAGGGCCACGCCCGCGTACATCGCGCCCAGTCCCGCGGCGAGGCTGCCCAGGGCGTTGGCCACCGCGAGGGCCGGTGAGCCGTCCTCGGCCAGGCGCAGCGTCTCCCAGGAGAAGGTCGAGTACGTGGTGAGCGCCCCGCACAGCCCGGTGCCGAGCAGCAGCCCCAGGCGCTCCCCCGACGCCCCGGCCGCCGCGGCGCCGGTCAGCAGGCCCAGCACCAGCGAGCCGGCCACGTTGACCGTGAAGGTGCCCCACGGGAAGACCGCGTCCGGCCTCAGCCGCAGCCGCACGGCGCGGTCGGTGAGGAACCGCAGCGGGGCGCCGACCATGGCGCCGGCGATCACCAGCAGCCAGTTCACGGCGACCTCCTCGCCCGCAGGCCGAGCCGGGCGGCCGCCGTGCCCAGGAGGACGGCGGCCAGCGCGGCGAGCAGCGTCCCGGCGAGGTAGAGGAGGCCCAGCAGCGGCTCCCGGGCGTCCTGCAGCCGGTGGACGTCCAGCGCGTACGTGGAGAAGGTGGTGTAGCCGCCGAGCACCCCGGAGCCGAAGAAGGGGCGCAGCAGCGGATGCGGCGTCCGGGCCCCTTCGGTCACCAGCACGGTGAAGGCGCCGATCATCGCGCAGCCGCTCACGTTGACCCAGAACACCGCCCACGGGAAGGCGTCCGCGGCGGCGGGCCAGCGCAGGACAGCCGCGTAGCGGGCGCTCGCGCCCACCGCCCCGCCGAGGGCGACCGCTAGGACGACGGGGGCGTCGGCACGCCAGGCCCGGGGGAACCGGGGGGCGCGCGACGGCCCGGTGCGGGATGCAGCGTCGCCGGGTCCGGACGGGTCCGGCGCGGGGGTGTCCGGGGCGGGGGTGTCACTCATGTCGGTGCTCGAGCCTATCCCCGTCACCGACGGGTCGGGGCGGAGGGGCCGGTCGGGGAAAGGGGGCCGGTCGGGGAAAGGGGGCCGGTCGGCCCTACGCCGGGCGGTCCGGCCCTGACAACGTGATCGTTCCACCGTGCCGTGCCGGAACAGGACGGCCGGGTCCCGTGGAGAGCCCAGGAGCGCGCATCATGCCCCGAACCGTCACCGTCGGCGTGGACGGCTCGCCGGAGAGCCTCACGGCGGCCGACTGGGCCGCGCGGGAGGCCGAGTTGTGGGGGCGGCCGGTGCGGCTGGTGCACGCGGGACCCTGGCAGCCGTTCGCGGCGGCGGGTGAGGGTCACGGCGGCGGCCCGGAGGTGGAGGCGGCGCGGCGCCGGTGGGCGCAACGGGTGCTGCGGGAGACCACGGAGCGGCTGACCGCCGGGCGGCCCGGGCTGCGGGTCACCTTCGAGCAGGTGCGCGAGACGCCGGTGTCCGCGCTGCTGGACGCGGCGTCGCACGGCTGCCCGCTGGTGCTGGGGTCGCGGGTCGTCGGGGGTCCCGACGGCCGCGAGGACGTGTGGCTGCTCGGCCCGGTGACGCTGGCGGTGGTGGCGGGGGCGAGCGGCCCGGTGGTGCTGGCGCGGTCCCCGGCCGTGCCGGAGCTCGCAGGTTCCACGGGCGTGCCGGGGCCGTCGTGGGACGGCGCCCCCTCGCCCCACGTGGTGCTGGGCGTGGACCCGCGGCGGCCGGCGACCGGCGCGGTGGCCTTCGCCTTCGGTGAGGCGGCGCGACGGCACGCCCGGCTGGAGGCGGTGCACGCCTGGCGGCGGCCGCCCGGGGCGGATCCGGCGCGGGACCGCGAGCTGGAGCGGGAGGCGGGGCAGGCGCTGCGGGAGGTGCTGGCCCCGTGGCGGGCACGTCACCCGACGGTGCGGGTCACGGTGCGCACCGGGTTCGGCGCGGCGGCGTCGCGGCTGGTCGACGCGGCGGCTGATGCCTCCCTGCTGGTCGTGGGACGCGGCGGGGCGCCTGGGCGGATCGGCGGCGTCACGCGGACGGTGCTGCGGCACTGCGGGACCTCGGTGGCGGTCGTCCCGGGGTGACCGGCCCGGCCCCGCCGGGCAGCCCGGGCCGACGGCTGTCCGGGAGGGCGCGTGCCGGATGCGCGCCGCCGCCCGGGCGGGGAGCATGGGGGCATGGAGGCCCGTCTGAGGACGATCGTCTACCCCGTCGGCGACCCGGACGGGGCCAAGGCCCTGTTCCGCTCCCTGCTCGGCGTCGAACCGCACGTCGACGTCACGAACTGGACCGGGTTCCGGACCGTGGACGGTCAGGGGGCCGGGGTGGAGATCGGGCTGGACCCGCACGGGCACGACGCCGGGCTGACCGGGCCCGTCCCGTACTGGCACGTCGAGGACCTGCGGGCCACGCTGGCCGCGGTGCTGGCCGCGGGCGCGGAGGTGGTGCA
This sequence comes from Streptomyces fragilis, assembly GCF_003112515.1. Taxonomy (GTDB): domain Bacteria; phylum Actinomycetota; class Actinomycetes; order Streptomycetales; family Streptomycetaceae; genus Streptomyces; species Streptomyces fragilis. The sequence continues at coordinate 339,111 of NZ_BEVZ01000006.1, forward strand.
GGACGTCCGGGACGTCGGCGGCGGCAAGCTGGTCGCCACCGTGCGGGACCCGGACGGCAACCCGGTGGGCCTGGTCGAGGACCGCCCGGGCGAGGGGCCGGCCGTGGTGTGAGAGGTGCCGCGCCGTGGACGCCGCGTGTGAGAGGTGCCGCGCCGTGGACGCCGCGTGTGAGAGGTGCCGCGCCGTGGACGCCGCCGACCCGGCGGACCGGCTGACGCCCCGTCCGATACGGCGCTTCCGGGGTCTCCCCCGCCGGACGGCGCCGACCTACGATGGATCCCATGGCAGCGGACACCGCCGGTGCGCGGCTGGAGCAACGGTGGCGCGGAATCCTCGCGCTCCATTCCCGTACGGTCTGCGAGATCGACCGGGCACTGCATCCCCACGGGCTGTGCGCCAGCGACTTCGAGGTGCTGGAGATCCTGGTGTCGGGGACGCCGGACGGCCCGGGCGTTCCCTGCCGAGTGCAGGACATCGCGGACCGGGTCCACCTCAGCCAGAGCGCGCTCTCGCGGCTGCTGGGCCGCCTGGAGCGCGAGGGGCTGCTGGAGCGCACGGTGTGCCACGAGGACCGGCGCGGGGTGTGGGTGGCGCCCACCGCCCGCGGCCGTGAGCTGTACGCCCTGGTGCGCCCGCTGCAGCGCGAGGTGCTCTCCCGCACCCTGACCGACTGACCCCGGGCACAGGGATCCGTGTAACGGGAAGGCAACAAACCCCGTGCGCCGTCCCTGGCCGACACGGCACTGGGTCAAGATCGAAACGCAGGAGGCCGACTGTCACGCCCGACCGGGCAGTCGCCTCACCGTTCGGAAGCACCCGCCGGCTCACGCGGCGTGGCCCCAGCCCTCGAGGAGATGGCACATCGTGTCCACCATCAGGAAGACCACCCGAAGCCTGTTCGCTGTGGCCTTATTGGCCGCGGGCTTCAGCGTCGCGACGCCGACGAATGCCGCGCACGCCATGAACCAGACGCCTTGCACCAGCGGCGACCTGCTGCACATCTGGGGCCACTACAGCCGCCCGCTGATCGCCGGCCCCTCCGGGCCCTTCGAATACTGCGCCGCCAACGCGGGAACCATGAACCTCGGCGCCGGCGCCTGGGTGGACAAGATCTCCACCGGGAACAACGACATCCAGATGAACGACGCCAACGGCACTGCCATCAGGATCAACCGCTGGAACATCGTGACCTACCCCAACCGGCCGCCGAACATCACGTCCATTCAGATCTTCTGAGCTTCCGACAGGTTGAGCGGCCGCGCGCCCGCGATCGTCGCCCGGCCCGCCGGAGCGGCGCGGGGCGCGCCCCGTACTTACCGGAACGTCGGCGCGCGACCGCGGGCCCGAGGCGCCCGGCCGGGGCATCGTCCCCGCCGCGGCGCCTCCTCGCCGCCCAACGGGTGCCCGACGTATTCGGCAACAACCGCGGCGGGGCGGGGCAGAACCACGCCAAGTTCTCGCCCCAGCCCGCCTCGGCGGACGCTGCCGAGCGTCACAGCACCGGATACGCCTTATCCGGACACGGGTGTCAGCTGCGCATCCGCCCACTCGGCGAAGGTGGTGACCGGGATGCCCAACTCCCGCGCGAACTCGGGCCGAGCGGGCTGGAGGACCGCGTTGTTCCAGTCGTGCCCGGCTCCCCACGTCGGCATGCCCGCGCCGAGGGCCTCTTCCATGCTCATGGAGGGCGCGGTCACGGGCACGCCCCAGGCGGCGGACAAGGTCTGCACGATCTGCTCCATCGTGAGCAGGTCACCGGCCAGTTCCAGTTCCACCTGATGGAACCGGTCAGGGTCTTGAAGGGCGTGCGCCGCAGCCGTGCCGATGTCCCTCACGGCCACCAGGGCCAGTTCGGTCTCCGGCTTCAGTACCGTCAGCAGTCCGCCGCGCGGGCCTGCGGGTGCCAGCAAAGGCAAGTTCTCCATGAAGAACGCGGGCTTGATCACCGTCCAGCGGGCAAAGCCCGCATCCCGCACCGCTTCCATGATCGTCTGCTTGGTATGGAAGTAGTCCGCCATCGCCGCCCAGCGGCCCTCGGCCCAGCCGACGACCCGGGTGTGCTCACCGACTCCACTGGTCGAGGACTGCACGAACTGCCGCACTCCTTCAGCCTTCGCCGCGTCCACCAGATTGGCGGCTTGGGCGAGCTCGCCCGCGAAGTCCACGCTGCTCTCGGTCATGGGTGGCCTCTGCACCGAGAACACCGCGCGGACTCCCTCGACCGCTGGGCCGAGGGAGTCCCGGTCGGCGAGATCTGCCCGCACCAGCTCGGCGCCCAGCGCCTCGATCGCTCGGGCGGACTTCGACCGCGTGTCGCGTACGAGTGCACGTACGGGCACCTCGGCGGCCAGGAGTGCACGGGCCGTGGCCCCGCCTTGCTGGCCGGTGGCTCCGGTGACCAGGACGGTACCGCTGTTGCTGGGCATGGCTGCTGCTCCCCACGGACCGGAGGGTGAAAACGGCGGGACCCGCCGTTTTGCCTGCCGCTAAGATATGGCGGGGCCCGCCGTTTCGCAATGAGGAGATCATGACCGGTCAGCGCTCGGACGCTCGACGCAACTACCAGCGCATCCTCGCCGTCGCCGAAGCCGAGGTCGCCGCGCACGGCGCCGAGGCATCCCTGGAGCAGATCGCCCGCACCGCGGGCGTCGGTTCGGCCACCGTGCGCCGTCACTTCCCCACCCGCCGCTCCCTGCTCGAAGCCGTCTTTCACGAGCGCGTCGAGGGTCTGTGCGAGCGAGCCCACCGGCTAAGTGCGATCGAGGACGGACGGACCGCCCTCCTGGAGTGGCTCCACGCCCTCGTCCTCTACGCCGTCTCAGCCCGCGGCTTCGCCGATACCCTCAGCTACGAGCCCCCCGCCGAGGAACCCTCCCCGCACTCCTGTGGCAACAGGATCTCAGCGGCCGGAACTCCCCTGCTCGAGCGGGCCATTCGCGACAAGGCGGTTGCACCGCACGTCACATTTCACGACCTGCTGACCCTCGCCGTTGGCATCGCCCTGGCCACCGAGCACCACAAGGACCCCGAGACCCAGGCCAACCGTCTCTTCCGCCTCGCTGTGGAAGGACTCAGCCCTGAGCACGGCATCGCCGAGGTGTCCGAGAACTCGTGACCCCGGCCGCCTCAGCCGCGCCGCCTGACCAGCAACACCACAGACGGAGACCGCCGACGTGTCCACCGAATCGGCTCACCCTCGCTCGCTTCTGGGCGTGTTCGCCCACCCGGACGACGAGTCCCTGCTCGCCGGCGGCGTCCTTGCCCAGCATCACGCCGCCGGCGCGGGAACACCCCGGCTGCTCGGATACGCCGACGCCCGCAACCCGGCCTCCGCGCCCGGTGGGCAGCGGCTCGTCGACGCGCCGCTCGACGAGGCGGTCGGCCGCCTCGTGGGTCACATCCGCGCGTTCAAGCCCGACCTCGATCATCCGCACCGAACACTTCATCCGCCTCACCACCGGCCCGACGCCCGCCGCGCCGGACCGGCTCACCGCGTGACGCCGACAGGCGGCCCAGCACCCGCCCGGCCCGACCGACGACGCCCGCGGCACAACTGCGCAGCGAGCGACGACCGTCACGACTCCGGCAAGGCAGACAGCCCTGAGCGCGACTGCGGACTTCAGCCCCTCCTCAAATTGGCGACGGCCAGGCATGTCCGGGGAGGACGGCCACCGCGCTTCGCAAGCATGTACGGTGCCGTGAGTTTTGCGAACGGGTACAGCCGGAGGGACTGGTGTGGTCGACGGGCAGGTGACAGAGCTCATCCGCTTCGCTGATGACGAGAACTGCGTGACGGTTCGCGTGCTGGGCAGCACGACCGTCGGCGTTCCCGAGGGTTGTCTCGAAGTTGAGATCGTGGCCGCGAGCGCCTTCGCGCATGGCCGTCTGAGCGAGGTGTTTCTGCTCGACGACGACCTCGAGGAGTGGGCCGAGGCGCTTGATCGGCTTGCCTCAGGCCAGGGTGTGGTCTGGATGGACGACGGGCGCAATCCTGAGGTCCGGATCGCCATGAGCGGCCCGTATTTCTCGCGTGGGGAGACCCTCGACGCGATTGAGGTGACCGTGAGAGATGTGGCGGCATCACTGACTTCAGTGAGTGTTCTGGTGCGGTTGGCTGACGGCTGGGTCGAGGAGCATCGTCGCAGGCTGGCTCTGGTCCGCGAGCGTTGGCCGCTCGGTGGGTGTTGATCTGCCGCCTGCCACACTCCGCTGCTTCACGTGTCGGGCGGGCGGCGGCAAGATGGTCGCCGTGGAGGAAGACCTCGTCAGGTTCGTGCGATCGAAGCTCGACGCAGACGAACACAACCTCGTGATGATCGCGTCGCTTGCGCCGCCGGGCACGGACGTGACGCTCGACAGCACGATCCCCATGATCGACATGGTGCGCGCTGTCGCCGAGCTGTATGCGACGGTTGCGCATCTCGAGCCGCATGCCCGAGGAGCGAGCCGCGACTTCGAGGCGGGGTGGGCCGCGGGGGGTGGCCGTCCGGCTCCTCGCCCAGACGTACCACGACTCCCCCGAGTACCGGGAAGAGTGGCGCCCGCGGGTGATCCCTGAGTAGGCGGGGTCAGTCGGCGCCCCAGGGTTTGCGCGCCCAGCGCTGAGAGCCCGCCGCGCGCTCCGAACCGGTCCGGACCCCGGACGGCCGACAGATCGGAGACCGGATCCCCAGATCGAGAAGGGCACCTAGTCGGCACAACACCCGGTCAGATCCGGTTTCGCTTAGGGAGGACGGGGGCCCCGCGGCGTCGTTCAGCCCTCGACGCCGGTGGCCCCGTGCGGGGCGCCCACGGGTTTGGACTCCGGGCTGCCGCGCTGGCGGAGGTAGATGGAGAGGACGGCCATCGACGCGACCGCAAGGAGTTCGGACTGCCAGTTCTGCAGCGTGCGGCTCCAGAAGTCGGCGGAGGTGACGTAGCCGCCCCAGCCGACCGGCCCCTCCAGTTCGCGGAGTCGTTCCTCGTTGTACGCGGCGGTGCCGGTGATCGACTGGGCCAGCCAGCAGAGGACGAAGATGCCGCCCATCACCAGCCCCAGCGAGCGCGAGAACACCAGTCCCCGCCAGCCCCGGGCAGAAGCCCAGCGCGGGGAGTCCTCCCGGGCGTGCTCGCCGACCCGTTGCTCACGGTCGGACTCCGTGCCCGCCCGGCCGATCTCCTTGGACTCCGGCGAGCCGCGCTGCAGCAGCCAGACCGTGCCGAAGATGTAGAGGAAGAACTGCAGGTACTCCCCGCTACCCGCTCTGACCTGGGCTGATGCGACCGCTACACGCCGACTCTCAGCACCAAGCCAGCACCGGTCCCGACCGTCATCACGACCAGCGTGCCTCCTGAGCGTGCTGGGCGTTCTCCACGATGGCCAGCTCGATGGCGTCCGTGGACCTCAAGTGTGCGTCTGCAAGCAGATGCACGTAGGTCGCTTCGGTGACCCGAGTCCCCTTGTGTCCCAGCCACTTGGCCACCTCGAAAACGGGTACGCCGCCCGCGATGCAGACCGAGGCGAAGTAGTGCCGCAGGGACTTCGGGGTGCACCCGGTGTGCTCCAGGCCGGCATCTCTCAGCGCCCGCTTCCAGCGGGTGTCGTACCCTTTCAGGCTGAAGGGCTGGTTCTTGCACTTCGGGCTCTCGAAGAGCCACCCGTGCTCTCCCCAGGTCCCGAACTCCGCCATGTGCCGCTCCACGGCCTGCTGGACGGTGTAGGGAGTAGGGGACGAACCTCGGCTCCCGAGACCACTTGAGCTCGTTCTTGAAACCCGTTGCGCGGCCCTTGGCCTCGTTAACCGACCCGGCCCGGGCCAGGCAGGCCGCCGGGCTCGAAGAACCGCTGCCCGGCCACCCGTCACGACGTGGGCAGAGTCCTTGCCACCGGCAAGGCGTACAGCCGTCCCGCCCACCACAAGCAAGGCACCAAACCCCGTCGACGGAGCGGCACTGACACCATCGGCAGAGCCCCGTAATCCGCTCTGACGCAGGACAGCGTGATCTTCAACGGGGACTCTCATGACAGGCGGCGACAGGTCCAGTACGGATGTCGGCGGCGGTCACATCGGACTGGCCGTGACGATCATTGCTTTGATCGTTGTCGCCAGCTTCTCCGGCGCTCGCTGGACTTTGATCGTTGCAGGAGGCTTTACCGCCTGGTTCATCCTCGCGCTCACGGTCATCCACATCAGGGGTGGACGCGGCAGGGAAGCAGTACGACGGGCCTATGTCGCCACTTTCGGCTGGGGCTACCACGTCACCCCGTGATGAGGTTAAACGACAAGCTCAGTAGCTCCATGAACGCCGGAGGAATCGGCACAGGCTGCGCCGTCTTGTCCGCTCGCGGCTTCAGCAAGTGTGCCTCGGAACCTCAGGGACAAATCACCGTGTTCGTCGGCGGCCCGCTCGTACAGGTTGGGCGAGCACGCCGGGCTTCCCAGACCTGGCGGCCACAGCCTGAACGCTCCCAGGACCAGCATCACCTGGCGCCTCCCATGAAACAACACACAGCGCCCCTCTGCATTTGAAAGGCTGGGTTCCATCACCAACTCACCAACGGAAGGACCCAAGTTGAAGTCATTTTGGAAATGGCACGGCCCGGTCACGGCTGCAGGTGCCGCGTTCATCATCGTCAACGCCCAGGGGATCGGACCGCTGTGGTTCACCGGGCTCGCCCTTCTGGCGGCTGGGATGCTGATGCGGGGCGCGATGACCCGCGCGCAGCGTCCGCCACACGACGAAGCGGCACCGCTTGCGCTTCAAGTCCCCGTGGCGGGTCATTGGACGGCGCGGAACGGTCCCGCCACCAAGGTCCCCAGCCACACCCACAACCTCGCCCAGACCTACGCCATCGACCTCGCCCGCCGCCCGGCACCGGAGCCCGTGTGGCTGTGGCCCGTAGCGCGGCGCCCCGAGTCGTATCCGTCCTTCGGCGCACCGCTCCTCGCCCCGGCGGACGGCCAGGTGGTGGCCGCCTCGGACAGGCAGCGGGACCATCTGTCGCGCAGTTCTCTGTTCGGCGTGCTGTATGTGCTCGGTGAGGCGTTCGTGCGCTCGCTCGGCCTTCCCCGGCACTTGTTGGGCAACCACCTCGTCCTCGACCTGGGCAACGGCGCTTACGCGGTGTTCGCGCACCTGCGACGCGGCTCGCTGAAGGTGGCCGTGGGTGACCGCGTGTCCGCGGGGCAGCCGTTCGCCGAGTGCGGGAACTCCGGCAACTCGTCGGAGCCCCACGTGCACTTCCATCTCATGGACGGCCCCGACATCACGTCCGCCCGCGGCCTGCGCTTCACCTGGCGGTACCAGGACGACGACGGGCGGGAGTACGAGGGCGTGCCCGCCGACAACACCTGCTTCTCCCCCGTCGGGACTGCTACGGCGGACGAACCGATGCCCTACACCGAGCCGTAGCCGGGCTCCAGCAGGAAGCGGACTCGACGGACACGGCCGTCAGGGGCGAACTCCCCGAAGACGAGTACCTCTTGTTGCCGCTTCGGGTTCCCGTCCCTGCTGGTGGCGTATCGAGCCGCGAAGCGATTTCCCTCGCGCAGCGTCTCGTGCACCTCCACCGGGTAGACGTGCCCCCGTTTCCGCCCCTCCTCCATGGCCTTCAGAACGCCGGAACGCTGCATCAGCTTTCCTCCGATCTCGTGAAGGGCGTCGGGGGTGTGCAAACGGTCATATGCCTCGGCTACCGGTACTTCCGGGTTGTAGCCGGTGGCGTAGTAGGCCCGCAGGTAGTGCGCCGGGTCCTGAGCCGGCGTCGGCTCGGCTCCAACGGCGGGCGGCGGGGCAGGGGCGGTGTCCGCGGCGGGAGCGGCCGCGCTGTCGAACGGCGACTCTCCACCCGACCCTGACCAGCCGGGTCGGCTCGCGGAATGCATGACGGTGCGGGCCACGCGGCCGTCGTCGTCCATCTCGGCGAAGACAGCCACGTCCGTGGCGCTCTGAACCTTCCACAGCATGGGCGTGCCGAACGTGTACCGGGCGGCCGCCCGGTGCCCCTCCACCACCACTTCGTGAATGTACAGCTCGTACGGCGCCCCGAGAGAACGGCGGGCGCGAGCCCTGCCGAGAATCTTCTCCCGGTCCCAGATCCGGCCGTTGACACGGTGCGTACCGTCAGGCAGGTGGTACCGGTCCCACACCTCTTCGATCGGCTCGGTGCCGTCCACGGCGTCGGCGTGGTAGGCACGGAGGTAGCCGGCGAAGTCCTGTGCGGCGGTAGGACGCTGATCAACATTCATGACGTTCTCCTGGTCTCGTCGGTAACGACGGTTCTGTCCCTGGGTCCCAGGGACGGCGAGGGCAGGTGGAACTCCCTGCGAAGGGCGGCCTGGGCGGCGAAGTAGCCGCACATGCCATGCACACTGGGTCCAGGTGGCGTCGACGCGGAACACAAGTACACCCCAGGCAGAGGGGTTCGGTACGGATTCCAGGTAGGCGTAGGTCGAAACACCGCCTGTGTGAGTGTGAGTGCTCCCGCTCCGATGTCGCCACCGGGATAGTTCGGGTTGTACACCTCATACTCGGCCGCCGCCACGCCGCGCGCCGCGATGACCGTGTCCGCGAAACCGGGCGCGTAGCGCTCGATGCGGCGGGTGATCAGTGGCACCGGATCCCGGGTATCGCCGTTGGGCACATGTGCATAGGCCCACACCGGGCGACGGCGGCCTGCCGCTCGGCCGGGGTCGGTCACGGCCGGGTCCACCAGGAGCACGAAGGGTTCCTCGCCGGCCTCGCCACGGACCGCCGCGTTCTCCGCGGCGAGCGTCTCGGCGCGGATGCCTCCCAGATGCACCGTTCCGGCCCGTCCCACCTCGGCGTTGGTCCATGGGATGGGTTCGCTGACCAGAAAGTCGGCCTTTGCGGCACCCGGGCCGTAGCGGAAGCGGGCCAAGGCGCGGCGGTAGCGAGGTGGTAAGCGGTCACCGGCCAGGGCGAGCAGGCCATGCGGCGTGGTGTCCAACATGACCACCCGGGCCTCCAGCTCGGCCAGGTCGGTCACCCGATGACCGGTGTGCAGCACACCGCCGTGTGCTCGTAGATCGTCTGCCATTGCCTCCGCGATCCGAATGCTGCCGCCGTGCGGAAGTGGCCAACCGGTCCCGTGCGCCAGATGTCCGAGCAGCAGTGCGATGGCGGCAGCGGGCAAGCTGGGTTGCACGCCCACTGCGTGTGCCGCGGCCCCGGTGAGCAGTGCGCGGGCGGCCTCGGTGCGTAACCCGTTCACCCTCAGAAGGTGGTCGATCACCCGCGGGCCGAGCAACAGGGGGACGGTGGAGTCGCGCGGCAGTGACCGCTGGCCGGACAGCAGGAAATCCGTGACGCCGATGCTGTGCCGCACCAGCGGCTCCATCAGCCGTCGCCAGCGCGGCCCATCCGCGCCGAGTTGGTCGCTGGTCCTCACGAGGTCGTGGTGAGCGAAGGCGGCGGCGCCTCCGTCCAACGGGTGCGCGTAGGCGATCGGCGGCTGCATCATCGACACGCCGCGAGCCGAGAGGTCGAACTCACGGAAGAACGCGGACGCCGCTGCCATGGGGTGCACCGCGGCGCAGACGTCGTGCCATACCTCGGAGTCGAACAGTGCCTCGCCTCGCAGGCCGCCGCCGACCGTGGCGGCCTGCTCATGGACGTGTACCGTCAGGCCGGCACGCGCCATCGTGACAGCGGCGGCGAGACCGTTCGGGCCACTTCCGACGACGGCGACATCGACGTGAGTCATGTCAACGCTTCCTCGGTGGTGAATTGCTGGCCGGCGAGTCGCCGGTACACTTCGTCGGTCTCGATGAGTTCCCTGTGGGTGCCGATCGCCCGCACGCCTCCTTCCTCCATCACGATGATGCGGTCTGCCTGCGCGATGGTGGACAGCCGGTGCGCGATGGCCAGTACGGCGCACTCCCGGGCCGCTTCTGTCATCGCATCCCGCAGCGCGGCCTCGGTGTCGCTGTCCAGGTGCGCGGTGACCTCGTCCAACAGGATCACCTCCGGCCGCTGCAGCAATGTACGGGCGATGGCGAGCCGTTGCCTCTGCCCTCCCGACAACCCCGCGCCCCGTTCGCCGAGTTCGGTGTCGAGCCCTTGGGGCAGTTCACCGACGAAGCTTTCCAGGCTGGCGAGCCGCAGCGCGCGGGCGATGTCGTCCGCGTCGGCATCGGGATTCGCATACGTCAAATTCTCTCGGATGGTGCCACGCAACAGCGGCGTGTCCTGCTCGACATAGCCGACCTTCGACCGCAGTTCGGCGAGCCGGAGGTCGGCGATGTCGATACCAGCGACCCGGATCGTGCCGGAGCCCGGCTGGAAGAATCGTTCGATGAGCTGAAAGACCGTTGTCTTGCCGGCGCCGGAAGCACCAACGATCGCGGTCAGGCCGCGAGGCGGCAGGGTGAAGGAAACGTCCCGCAGTACCTCGGCGTCCTGCTGATAGGCGAAACCGACCTTCTCGAAGCAGACCGCGGGGGCCGACTCCGCGACGGGCTCACGTTCCTTTCCTTGCCCGACTTCCGTTTCCCTCTCCTCTTCCTCCTGCGGAACCGCCCCGAGCTCCATGACACGCTGAACGGCGGCGCGGCCCTGCTGAATCTGGCCGATCGACATGAACAGCATCACCAGCGGAGAAACCAGGTAGAAAAGGTACATCACGAACGACGTGAGGTCGGCCGAGGACAACGATCCCGTGGCGACACGGGCCATGCCCCAGGCAATGACGACGGCGAGCGACAACTGCGTACCGACGTTCATGACCGGGGTGAGCATCGAGCCGAACCCGGTGACCCGGATTCCGCTGCGTCGGGCCTTGTCGGCGAGCCGTGCCAGTTCTTCGGTCTCCCGCTCCTCGGCACGCGATGCCTTCACCGTGGTGATGGCACCGAGTACCCGCTGCAGACCCGATCCGAACGCGCCGACGTTCTGTCGGTTCTTCATGGCGGCGATGCGGACCTGACGGGCGAGCAGCAGCGCGCCTCCGCTGGCCAGGCCCAGGCAACCGACCGCGGTGAGCAGCAGCTTCCAGTCGAGCCTGGCCATCAGGACGATGCCGCCGACCACCATGAAGACGGAAGTGACCATCTGCGCCATGGCCTGTGCGACAACCAGGCAAGCGATGGAGGTGTCGGACACGGTTCGGGAGAAGACGTCGCCCTGTTGGAGACGCGAGAAGTGCGGGATCTGACTGCGTAGCAGCCGGCCGCCGAGGATGCGCCGGGTGTCGAACACGATGTTCTCGCCGGCCCGGCCGATCGCGTAGGCGTGCCCGGCGCCCAGCGCCGCGTCGGCAATGAAGAACAGGGCGATGAGCGTGACGGTGCCGGCGATCGGCTTGTCCAGGGCCACGGCCTCGATCAGCCGACCCAGCATCCAGGGCTGGGCAAGGGTGGCCGCCGCACCGACCAGTCCCATGCCCACTCCGGCGATCAGCAGCGCCCTGTGGCGGCCGACGATCTCCCGGAGATTCATGCCGGCTTGGAGTAGGAGGCGACGAACAAGCCCGCTGCGGGGGCGTATTCGGTCCGCTGCCAGTCACTGTAGTGGCCTTCGGGCAGCAGCCCGGCGTCCTGCGCGTAGGCATCCACCTCGTCGGGCGTGAGCAGGAGTGCGGTCTCCGTGCCTATGCGGTGGGTGCCGTCCGCCTCGAACCACACTGTGGAAACCTGCCAGATCCGGTTGTCCATCATGAGGGTGGCATGCATCTCTATGCCGGTGTTCGGCTCAGGGTAGGGCACGAACATCGTGGTGCGTGCCCTACCCTCGTGCAAAGCGACGATGCCGGGGCGATTGTGTGTTTCGACCACCAGTCTGCCTCCGGGCCGTAGGTGTTCGGCCGCCCGGGCAACGGCCTCCCGCTGCCCCTCGGGGTCGAGGATCAGAGCGAGCGTGGAGCACACGCAGTAGACCAGTCCGTACCGCCGATCGCTGCGGTAGGTCCGGATGTCTCCGAGTTCGGCGGTCACCTCACCCTCATGCGCCTTCTTCTCCAGGGCCGCAAGCATCTCCTGCGAGGAGTCCACACCCGTGACCCTGCCGATGCTGCGTGACAGCGGCAGCGCGAGTCGGCCGGTTCCCACTCCGAACTCCAGCGTCCCGCCGGCCGGGTCCGGGTGGAACCCGGCCAGCGCCTCGACGGCGGCCCGTGTGGCGGCGTCCTGTTGGAAGACGCGGTCGTACCAGCCTTCGAACTGCTTGCCGTAGCCGATATCGGCGATCGTCATGGGTTCTCCGTTTCAGGTGTGGGTCAAACCCCCGCAGCGGGAGCTGTCGTTCTCAGAGGGCTCGCAGAAGGCCCGGCGGCTCAGGATTCATCGCTTGGTAGGTGGAGACGTAGAGAACCTCCGGGTCTTCACTTTCGTCGTGCCCTGCGGCGCGCACCACCGAGAATTGGAAGCCGCGCACCCTGGAAACGTCCGGGGTGTCCCTGATCTGCTTCCTGATGAATTCGGCCAGGACTCGGAAGGGCGGTGAACCAACGGGGTCGTCGCCCTTGGCCACGCTCTTGAGGATGGCGCTGCAGATGTCGAAGACGGCCTTCTCCCTGCGTCTGGACGAGAACCAGAACGCCTGAGACATCTTTCGGTTCTTGATCAGGTCGAGTTCGATCCAGGGAGAGGTTCTTCGGTCCTCGTCGAGGGTCCGGTAGAGGTAGTGGTAGTCGTGCGTCGCGGGGTTCGGCGCGAAGAACTTCCAGTTCGGGACAAGGGAGAACACATCCTTTTCCCGTGCGATCTCGAAGGCCGTATGCGGATGCTGCGCTGCCAGTGTCGTCACCAGCAGGGCGGCACCCGCGAAGCGGGTCACGGCGCCAGGACCGGTGAAGGCATCCTTTACGAATGCGGTGGCGTTCACTTCGTCTCCTCAGCCTTTCCTGTGGGTGTCCCGCCTGATTCCTGGGCCGCCGGTACCGTCTGCGGCATGCAGTACCGGTCGACGAAAGTCGCGATCAGGTCTGCCGCGGTCCGCGCGTGGCGCGCGTCGGTCAGGATCGTGTCGTGTCCCGCACGCTCCACGACGGTGACGTCCCCGTGCTGGTCGGCTGCCTCATGGGCGCGGACAAGGTCGTGGTACATCAGCAACTGCTCCGGATCGGTGTCCACCGTTGTCTGCGCGGCGACGACCAGGCCCGGGACCGGCATCGGGGCCAGGCTCCCGGTGAAGGCTTCCAGCTCCTCTCGGACGACTTGCCATTCCCTGGCCGCCGCTGTCCACAGCCGGGAATCGGTGTAGAGAGCGAACACCTTCTCCCGGTAGGAGGACGGCAGGTTGTCCACCCATCGCGGACGCTGCATCAGCGCTCCGAATCCCAGCTTCGTCCAGCGCACCATGTGCGTCAGCGACTCGGTGAAGACGTCGCTGCCCTTCTGCTGTCTGCTGGACCGCAGCAGCTGCCCCGGGTGAGTGGGGTCGAGGTAGACGATGCCGGCCACCCGGTCACCGAGCTGGTCCACGGCACGCCGGTTCAGCTCCGCACCCAGGGAGTGCCCGATGAGCACCACCTTGCGATCGGTCGGCAGGGCCTGACGGATCAAGTCCTCCAAGTCGTCGACGGACTCCTCGATGGTGTACCGGGCGTCCTTCAGCCGCCGGCTGGGACCGTAACCGGCGCGGGCGTACGTCACCACGGGCTGGCCGAGGTCGAATGCCAGGCGCTCGACCATCCATGAGAAGTGCTCAGAGGTCGATGCCAGTCCATGGTTGAAGACGAGAACCGGACGGTCGGCAAGGTCCTGTCCGCCGACGTCGTACTTCAGCACGTTGCCGCAGCGGGTGGTGAGGGAACGTGTCGTCGGCCACCCGGCCACGGCCCGAGCGCGTCGCTGCGTCGCCAGCACGCCGGCCCCGGTGACACCGGCCGCCAGCAGTGTCAGCGCGGTCTTGACCATCCGGTCGTCCCGGTCGGCGACCTCCGGAAAGGTCCGCGGCGCGGTCGTGTAAGCGATCATGGGGTGCATCGCCGGGAAAGCCGTCATGAAACGGCCCAGACCCATGACGAACGCATTGGCGACGTGGAAACCGCCGGCCGCGCCGATCATCGGCCGGGTAAGCCTCCCCCCGGCCAAGTAGACGACCGGAAAGAGGCATTCCATCGCGAGAACCGCGTGCTGCGTCGCCTTGCTGGTCCGGGGGTACCGCTGAGTCAGCCGGTACACGCGCTCCCAGCCGTACGTCCGGGTCCGCATCACCCCGGGCAGTGCCGAGCCGTCGCGCCACTTCGTCCCCGCCATCTTCACCCAGCCGGAAGCCGCGTACGACATGGTGGCCTGGATCGCCAAGTACCACATCAAGGCGTCCTTGACCTGGGGGCTGTCCGACAGTCTGGCAAAGCCCGTGACCGCCTGCACCTGCGTGGCGACCTGGTCCGCCCCGTCGGAACCGTAGCGATGGCGAGCCTGCAGCAGCGTCGTGGTCGCGCCGAGATAGAGACTGCCCACCGCCCGCCACTTGCTGTTCCCCGGGAGAAGCATCCCCACGCTGCAGGCGACGCGCGCGCCGTGCAGGGCCAAGGTGACCCGCCTGCCACTCACGGCATTGGTGAGCTTCTGAATGGCCGGGACCCGACTCTCGGGATTCTTCTTCATGATTTCCCAGTCGTTGAGCCCTCCCGGATCCAGACTTCGGCGTTGGCTCAGGTACTCCAGGGAGGAGGACAGACTGGAAAGCGCCGCAAGCCGCTCCGATACGCCTATCGCCCGATCCCGGGACACCGGAATCGGAGAGAAAAAGGAAGAGGCCAGTTTCTTTATCAACTTCATACTGAAGATTTCCTCTACGTTGAAGCAGTTGAAGGTACCCTCACGAAAGGGCTGCCGGGCCGCGATTCCGCCGTGGCCCGACAGCCCTCCTCACCTCCGGAATCAGTTACCGGAGGGCACGTTCAGGCCCACCGGAATCCTGAAGAGGTCGTGCTCGGTTGAGCAGGGCGGGTCAGTCGTTGGCGCCGGCCTCGTACGCCTGGACGCAGACCCACGAGATGCCGGCACCACCGGCGAAGCCCGCACCGAAGGCCACCAGAGCCGGGGTGGCCTGGATGGGCATCATCGAGCCGGAGTCACCGTGGACATCCTCCGTCAGCACCTCAGGAGTGACGGCGGCAACGCTTCTGACGATCTTGCTCATTGCGCTTCCTTTCTTCGGAGAGATCACCAAAGCCGATCCCGCGTGACGGGTCAGCCGACAACTCGGCCGGTGACGTAGGCGCCCGCCACGACGGCGGCGCCGGCGACAGCTCCGCCGACGTACCAGCACGTGGCGACGGCGGCCAGCGGGGTGGCCAGGACCGGCGCCGGAGCGTCGTCCTGATAACCCCGCTCCAGCGAACCGAGGTCCTGCTCGTTCATGAACGCCGCGATCTTCATTTCCATTTACTTCTCTCCCATCTCCTGGTTGAGGCTTGGTGCGCTCCGACTCTCGCTCGGCGATTTTCAGGTGAGGGTGCGGATCCGGGCACGCCTCGAAATGCCCGCCGGGAAACATTGTGAGCCGCATCGGCAGTGACATACACCCGTCGGGAACCGTGCGCGACATGGAACTTGGTCCGCAGTTTCCCGCTCCGGTGAAAGTGCGCAGTCCTTGGATACGGGTCCGCCCCTGGAGTACACCGAGAATCGAGCGGCCATCTGTGCGCCTGCAGCATCTGCACCTCGGGAATCGATCACCAGAGGCGTTCTCACGCTAACCTCACGCCAACCAGGAAAACAGGCTGCACAGCCACTCTGGCCGGATTTCCGGTGCAGCACCCGACCACTGCGGCGATCCTCCGATTTAGCCTGACCTGCGCGTTCAATCGTCGGAGCCGACGGGGGGGAATCGATGCACTGGCAGTGGGGTGACCGATTCTGACCGACTGCGCCCCCAGAACGGCCAAGGCGGGCCGCATGGCCCGACCCAAGGCGATGTCCGGGGACATGCCGGCCGACGAACATGAGGAAGTGGGGGGTGGGCGAACCGCCAGCGACGAATCCCTGACGAAGAGCGAGGCGTGCGGCCCGCATGGTGGCCGACAGGGAACCTGGCATTCCGGAGTCGGACTCCAGACGGATGACATATTACGTACTTGCGCAATTCCGTAGATCAATCCTAGGGTTCCGCTGACGAAGCGTCGAACGCTGGGAGCGCACATGGGCGCCGAGGGCACGTTCCGTACCATCGCACCGAAGATCGCGATTGATGCCGTTGGCCGGTTCATCCCGGACCGTCGCCGGACCGTCGCCGAACTTCCCGAGCTGGCCGAGCTCGGCAAGGCGGAGCGCCTCACCTGTCTCGGACTCGGCATCGACACCGTGGCCGCCGACAGGCTCACCGCCGCGGACCTCGCCGAACGGGCCGCGCGCAGCACCCTCGAGACCGCTGGGGTCCCGGCCGCCGCGCTCGGAGCGCTGATCCTGGTCGAACCACGCGCTCCGGAGGCCCTGATCAGCTCGGACGCGACCAGACTCCAACAAGCCATCGGCGCCGATCCGGCTCTCACCTTCTCGGTCGGCGGGCTCGGCTGCGTGTCCTCCACCCCGGCGCTGCTCGCGGCCCGCGGCCTGTTGGCCGCCGACCCCGGCCTCGGCCCCATGCTCGTCGTCCACGGCAGCAAGCCCGCCGCGGAGCGGCGCTACCGGCATCCCGTGACGGTCAACGGCGACAGCGGCCTCGCCCTCCTCCTCGGCCGCCCCCACAGGGAGGCGCCGGCCCATCTCCTCGACGCCGTCCAGCACACCAACGGCCGTTACTGGAACCTCTTCGGTCTGGAGTACCGCGACCGCCCCACCGCACAGTGGCGCGAGGAGTGCGCGGACCCGCCCGGATACTCCTTCCGGCTCGCCATGGAGACCAGGAATCGGCTCGCAGGACTGGTCGCGGACCTGCTGGCGCGCAACGGGCTCACCCGTTCCGACGTCGCGGGCTATGTCAGCCAGAACCTCTCGGCTGCCGGCCTGGCGTTCACCGAGGAGTCCCTGGACATCAAGCTGTTGCCGTCCTGCCGGGACAACCTCCGCCGCCTCGGACACCTCGGCGCCAACGACACGTTCCTGAACCTCTCCACCGCCCTGGCCCGCAAGGAGCTGGCCGAAGGTGACCTGGCCGTCCTCGTCAACGTGAGTCCGGTCGCGGCGTGGAGCGTCCTGTTGGTCGAGATTGGCCCGCAGCGCGGGCCGGGAGGCATCGCATGAGCCGTGAACCCGCGGAAACGACCGAGGAAATCACCCGGTTCCTGAGCGCCGCGCTCCGCAGGGCCGTCGGGCCCGACGACGACTACTTCACCCTCGGGCTCGTCGACTCGCTGTTCGCACTTGAACTGGTCACCTACGTGGAGGTCACCTTCTCGCTGACTGTCGAGGTGGAGGATCTCGACCTCGACAGCTTCCGCACCGCACGCCGCATCACCGAGTTCGTCCACCGCAAGACGGGCGCCGACGATCCCACCCCTCTCCATGCCGGCGACAACTGAGGCGCGCGACGGGACCGGGCCCTCGCCCCTGGTCGCCGCCGCCGCAGAGCTGGCCGCCACGGCGCGGATACCGGCAGGGCAGTGGGACACGGACGGCCGGGTCCCTTCGGACGTCCTGCGCACCGTGGCCAGGACCGGCCTCCTCGCCGCCGATCAGCCCGCCCGCTACGGTGGACGGGACCTGACACCGGGCGAGTTGGGCGAGGTCGCCGCCCACCTGGGCGGAGTGTGCAGTGCCCTGCGCGGCCTGCTCACCGTCCAGTCGATGGTGGCGGCGGCGCTGCTGCGCTGGGGAACCCGCGCACAGCGCGCCCAGTGGCTGCCGAACCTGGCCGACGGAACCCTCACGGCCGGGTTCGCGGCCACCGAGGACGGCGCGGGCAGCGCGCTCGGCGAGGTGTCCACGGTGATCGAGGAGTCCGGGAACCAGCTCCGCGTGACCGGCCGCAAGAAGTGGGTCACGTTCGGGCAGTCGGCCGACGTCCTGCTCGTGCTGGGCCGGCAGGAGGGCAAGCTCACCACCGTACTCGTGGAGACCGACCGCCTCGGAGTACGCCGGGAGCCCGTCACCGGCCAGCTCGGCATGCGCGCGGCAGGAATCGCCCACATCACGCTGGACGCGGTCCGGGTGCCCGCCGACCACCGGATCGCCCCGCCCGGAGCCGGTCTGTCGCACGTCGCCGCGACGGCGCTCGACCACGGCCGCTACACGGTTGCCTGGGGCTGCGTCGGCATGGCGGAAGCGTGTCTCGCCGACGCCGCCGGACACGCCGCCGCACGATTCCAGGCCGGTGTGCCCATCGGCCACCACCATTCGGTCGCCGCGCTCCTCGCCAGGACCGCGGTACGAGCCGCCGCCGCGCGCGAACTCGCCGCGCTCGCCGGCCGTGCGCGGACCGCCGGACCGGGGCGCGGCATCACCGAGACGGTGATGGCGAAGTACGCGGCCGCCGACGCCTGCGCCGCGGCCGGACGGGACGCCGTACAGATCCTCGGCGCCGCGGGATGCGCCCCGGACAGCCGCGCCGGACGGCACTACCGGGACGCCAAGATCATGCAGATCATCGAAGGAGCGCAGGAAGTGACCGAAGCCCATATAGCCGATCAGCTCTTACGCCGGTTCGGAGCGGTCGGATGACTGCCCCCCAGGAACCGCCCGCCGTCAAGTGCCTGGTCTGGGACCTGGACGACACCCTCTGGGACGGCGTCGTCCTGGAGGGAGACACACCCCCGCCCTTCCCGCACGCCGAGCGGACCCTGAAGACCCTGGACTCCCGCGGCATCCTGCACGCCGCCGTCAGCCGCGGCGACCATGACATGGCCACCGCCCACCTCGACGCCTGTGGACTCGGCGAATGGTTCTGCGCGGCTCGGATCGGCTGGGGCGACAAGTCGACGGCCGTCCGGCGGATCGCCGAAACCCTCAACATCGGCCTCGACA
This sequence comes from Streptomyces fragilis, assembly GCF_003112515.1. Classification (GTDB taxonomy): domain Bacteria; phylum Actinomycetota; class Actinomycetes; order Streptomycetales; family Streptomycetaceae; genus Streptomyces; species Streptomyces fragilis. The sequence goes on from NZ_BEVZ01000006.1 coordinate 357,963, forward strand.
CCATCGCGTTCATCGACAACGACCCCGCCGAACGGGCCGAGGTCGCCGCCGCCCTGCCAATGGTCCGCTGCTACCCCGCCCACCTCGCGGAGCACCTTCCGGACCGCGCCGAATTCCGCCCCGCGCACGTCACTGCCGAGGCGACCGGCCGGCGCCTGCTCTACCGCACCGAGTGGCGCCGGAGGCAGGCGGAGGAGGAGGCCGGAGGCGACCGGCGGGAGTTCCTCGCCTCGCTCGGCCTCGTCATGGAGATCGCCCCGGCCACCGAGGACGACCTCGCGCGGGCCAGTGAACTGACCGTACGCACCCACCAGCTCAACAGCACCGGCCTGATCTACAGCGAGGAGGAACTGCGCCGCCTCAGCACCGCGCCCGACCATCAGGTGCGGCTGGCACGGCTCAAGGACAGGTTCGGCGACTACGGCATCGTCGGCCTCTCCGTCACCGAGCTGACCTCGACGCAATCGGTGCTGCGACTGATGCTGATGTCCTGCCGGGTCGCCTCCCGGGGCGCGGGAGAGCTGATGCTGGCCCACCTCGTACGGCAGGCCCGTGCCGAGGGCCGCCGCCCCGTCACCCACTTCGTGCCGACCGCCGTGAACCGCACCATGCTCGTCACCCTGCGCTTCGCCGGATACGTACCCGTCACGACGGCACCGGGCGACGAAACGCCGATGGTTCTCGAAGTGCCTGCCGACCACCCGCTCCGCGAACCCGGCAGCCATGTCCGGCTGCTGGTCCACGACGCGTGAGGAGGCCGCAGTGACAGGGCCCTCGGCAAAGCCGCTCCTCGACGCGTTCCTCGCACAGGCCGACCACAGCCCGCTGGCCACCGCGCTCATCATCGACGACACCTCGATCACCTACCGGCGGCTTGCCGATGCCTCCGCCGGCCTCGCCGAACTGATCCGCGCGGCAGGCGCACGCCCCGGCACCACGGTGTGCATCCGGCTCGAACAGAGCGCCCTCGCCGTCGTCGCCGTTCTCGCGGCGCTCCGGGTGGGAGCGGCCTGGGCCGCACTGGAACCCGATCTGCCCGAAGCCCGGCTCCGCGCACTCCTGGGCGACACCACGTGCGCCGTCGTCATCGGCACACGGAACGACCTGGGCATCGGCCGCCTCGCCGACCCGCCGCCCCTTCTGCCGGCCGAGGATCTCGACCTCGCCTGCCTGGCCGAAGCCGGAGCCCGCCCGGCCGCCGGGCCGACGGCGAGCCCGGTCCCGGAGACCACGCCTGCCTACCTCATCTACACCTCGGGATCCACCGGCCCGCCCAAGGGCGTCGTGGTGAGCCGCGGTCAGCTCGCGGACTCCGTACGCCCGCGCGGCGCCGTCTACGGCACGGGCCCTTCGATGTTCCTGATGGCCATGCGCCTCTCCTTCGACGGCATGCTCGCCGGCATGTTCTGGTCGTTCTCCCACGGACACACCCTGCTTCTGCCAACCGCGCGTGAACTCCGTCTCGCCCCCGAGTTCCTCCGGCTCGCCGACCGCCACCGGCCGACCCACCTCGTCGTCGTGCCCTCGTACTACCGGCTGCTGCTGTCCGGCCCGGAACGGCTGCCCGACAGCCTTCAGGTCGTCGTCGTCGCCGGCGAGGTCTGCACGCCCGAGCTGGTCAGAAGCCATCGCGCGCACCTGCCCGCCGCCCGGCTCGTCAACGAGTACGGGCCCACCGAGACCGTCGTCTCCTGCACGGCGGAGGACCGGCCCGACCCCGACACGGAGCGCGTACCCATCGGGCGACCCTGGCCCGGCGCCATGGCCCACGTACTGGACGGCCGCCTCCGTGAGGTGGGCACGGGCGAACAGGGCGAGCTGTACATCGGCGGTGCCTTCGTCGCCCTCGGCTACGCCAACGCACCCGGGCTCACGGCCCAGCGGTTCGTCGCCTCCCCGTTCGGCCCCGCCGGAGCACGCATGTACCGCACCGGTGATCTCGCCCACCGGGACGAGAACGGCGCGCTGCACTACCACGGCCGCACCGACCAGCAGGTGAAGATCCGCGGCGCCCGCATCGAGCTCGGGGACGTCGAAGCCGCCCTGGAAACACATCCGGCGGTCGACCAGGCCGTCGTGATCTGTACGCGCTCCGAGGGCGGCGAGCCGACCCTGACCGCGTTCCTCGCCCCCACGCCGGGGCGCACGGCCCCCGAGCCCCGCGAACTGCGGCGGCACTGCCTCCGCCACATCGTCGAACAGGCCCTGCCGACCAGGTTCGTTCCCCTGGACCGGATGTCGCTCACCACCACCGGCAAGGTCGACCGCCAGTCGCTCTCCGCACTCGTCCCCGACCCTGGCAAGCCGGTACCCGGGCCGAAGGACGACGGCCGAACCGATCTCCACCGCACCGTCCGCAGCATTTGGACCGGGGTGCTGGGCCACGACGACGCGGGCCCCGACGACAACTTCTTCGGTGCCGGCGGCGACTCGCTCAAGGTGATCGAGCTCTTCCGCGCATTCGACGAACGCTGGCCCGGAGCCGTGCGCGTCGGGGAACTGTTCGACCTCACCACCATTGCGGCCCAGGCCCGTGCCCTCGAAGAGCGGGCCACGGACGCCTCGGACGACACCGACCCGCCATCCCCGCCGACGACCGCCCGCCCTGCCCCGGTCGCCTACGAGCTGTGACGAAGGAGTGTTCCGCGTGAAGGCGCAGAAAACCGGTGGCGCCACCGGCGGCATCGCGGTCATCGGCATCGCGACACGCCTGCCCGAGGCGGCCGACCTCACGGCCCTGCGCGCGAACCTGCGCGCCGGACGGGACTCCGTACGGCCGGTCCCCCCGGATCGCATCACCTCCACCGGCCTCGACCCCGAGCCCGAATACCCGGACATGGGATACCTGGAGCGGATCGACCTCTTCGACCACGAGCGCTTCGGCCTCTCCCGTCACGAGGCGGAGGTCACCGACCCCCAGCACCGGCTGGCCCTGCACCTCACCCAGGAGGCGCTGGAGAACGCCGGGTACACTCCCGCCGCACTGCGCGACAGCCGGACGGCGGTCGTGTTCAGCTCACCCAGCAACGGATACCTGCCGTTCGTCGGCGAGCCGGGCACCCTCAGTCTGATGGGCAACATGCCGTTCGCACTGCCCGCCCGCATCGCCCACCTCTTCGCCCTGACCGGCCCGTGCTACGGCGTCGACACCGGGTGCAACGGATCACTCGTGGCCGTCCACCAGGGCTGCCGCGAACTCAGGGACGGGGACGCGGACTACGCCGTCGTGGGCGGCGTGAGCTTGCGCCATGTCATCGCCCCGACAGCGGCGGTCGGCGACTTCCCCGGCATCGCCTCACCCACCGCCCGCTCCCGGGCCTTCGACGCGGCGGCCGACGGCGCGGGCGCCGGCGAGGGCGGCGCGGTACTGCTCCTCACGACCCTCGAAAGGGCCCTGGACGAGGGCACCCACGTACACGCGGTGATCCGGGGCACCGCCACCGCGCACAACGGCCGCCACTCAGCGACCATCGCCACTCCCAGCGCCCGCGCCCAGGCCGACGTCATCGCACGGGCCTGGGACCGGGCCGGTCTCGACATCAGCACGGCCGGCTACCTGGAGGCGCACGGTTCGGGCACCCGGCTGGGCGACGCCGTCGAGGTGGAAGGGCTGGCCCTGGCCCGGCGTGGGAGGGGCGGAACACTCCCGATCGGCTCCTTGAAGACCAACCTCGGTCACCTCGACCACGCGGCCGGTGTCGCCGGACTGGTCAAGGCGATCCTCAGCGTGCGGCACGGGGAGCTGTACCCGTCTCTGCACTTCCGGCAGGCCGCGGCGGAGGTCGATCTCGCCGGGGCCGATCTGGAGGTGGTGACCTCCCTGCGCCCGTGGCGGACCACCGGCCCGCGCCGGGCGGGGGTCAGTTCCTTCAGCCTCGGAGGGGTCAACGCGCACTGTGTGGTCGAGGAACCACCCGCGACGCCCGGCCGACCGTCCGACGGAGCATCTCGGGTGGTCGGTGTGTCGGGCCGTACCGAGGCCGACCTGTACCAGATGTGCGAACAGCTCTCGGTCGAACTCCGCTCCGGCGATCTCGCGATCGACGACGTCGCGTGGACGCTGAACACCGGCCGTGAGCACCACGCCTTCCGGTTGGGCGTGGTGGCCGACCGGACACGGCACCTGGCGGCCGAGCTGGCGGCGGCGGTGACCTGGCGCAGGGCGACCCCGCCGACCACCCGGCCGCGTGTCGTTCTGCTCCTGTCCGGTGACGCGGAACCGCCCGCCGGGATCACCGAGTCGGCCCCGCTGCCCCCCGCGCTGCGCATGCCGGCCGGTCACGCCCGTTCCGTACAAGGTCAACTGGCCGCCCACGCCGCGCTCGGCCGGGCGGCGATCACCCCGGACGGGCTGATCAGTTCCGGCCTCTCCCGCTACGCGGTCCGCCATCTCAACGGCACGCTCACCGACGACGACATCAGGAGCCTCGCGAACGGCGACGTCACCGCCGAGCCTTTGCGCCCGGACCGCCTGCGGGCCGCCGCCGACGAGCAACTCGCCCTCGGACCGGTCGTGTTCGTGGAGTTGGGCGGCCGCGGAGAGCTGAGCGACCTGCTCACGGAGCTTCTCGCCGGGCGGCCCGGAGCGGATGTGCTCACCGCAGGACCCGCGACGGACGGAATACTCGGCGTCCTGGCACGGCTCTACGAGCTGGGCCACAACCCCGACTGGAGCGCGCAGACCCCGGCGGCGCGCCGCGTGCCGCTGCCGGGCCCGCCGTTCCGAGGCGTGCCCTGCTGGGCACGGCGCCCCGGCGAGGCGTTCACGGCCCCGGCCGCCGTGCACGCGGCGGCCGAGGCACCCCCCGCTCCCGTCCAGCTCCCCGTTCCCCGGGCACAGCCCGCTCCCCAGGAGCGTTCGGTCCCCGAGGCGCCGCCGACGCCACCGGCGTCCGGCAGCGAGGGGCCCGTGCCCACGGTGCTGTCCTGGCTTCGGGAGACCCTCGCCGAGCTGCTCCACGCGGACTCCGTCGCTCCCGGTGACGACTACTTCGCCCTCGGCGGCAACTCGATCATCGCCCTGCTCCTACTCAGACGCGTCGAGCAGCGCTACGGGGTCGAGCTACGCATGATCGACGTCTACGACCACCCGGCGGTGGCCGACCTGGCGGCCGCCGTGGAGGCCCGGCGGGCATCCCTCCCGGACCCGGCCGCCACGCCCGATCCGGTGCCGGCGGCTCGCCCCGGAACGGACGAGGACGCACTCCCGCCGATCCGCCGGTCCGACGCCCGGGTCCTCTCGTACGGCCAGGAGCGCATGTGGTTCCACCACCAGCTCGACCCGGGCACCACCCTCTACAACCTGCCTGGCGCGTCGCGTCACCGCGGCCCGATCGACCCGGAGGCCATGCGTCTGGCGTGGGAGGACCTGGCCGAACGCCATGAGGCCCTGCGGTCCAACTTCGTCTCCGTGGATGGCCGGGCGCGGCTCTCCGTCCGTCCCTCGCTCGGCGACTTCTTCCGTTACGAGGACCTGACGGGCAGTCCCGACGCGGAACGAACGGCCCGCCAGGTCATCCTTACCGAGTCCCACCGCTCGCTCGACGTCGAACGGGACCCGCTGGTCCGGGTCACCCTGATCCGCCTCGCCCCCGACGACCACCTGTTCTGCTGGCTGACCCATCACGCGGTCAACGACGGTTGGGCGCCGCAGATCCTGATGCGCGAGTTGATGGAGTTCTACACGGCTCGCCGCGAAGGCCGGGTGCACCGCTTCGAGCCGCTGCCCGTGCAGTACCGCGACTACGCGCACTGGCAGCGCGAACTGATGGAGCGCGGGCTGCTCGACGGCCAGCTGCGGTACTGGAAGGAACGACTCGCCGAGCCCCCGGTGCTGACGCTGCCCACCGACCGCCCGCGCGCCGCCCGGATGGACTACGTGGGCGCCGCCCACGGCCTGACCATTCCGCCCGAGCTGGTCGACCGGCTCCGCGCGGTCGGGGTGGAGGAGTCCGCCACGCTCTTCACCGTGCTGCTCACCGGGCTCAGCATGACCCTGTCCCGGTGGTCGGGCCAGGGCGACATCGTGGTCGGTACCCCCACCATCGGACGTACCCGTCCCGAACTGTGGGGCCTCCTCGGCTTCTTCAACAACACCATCGCGCTGCGCTCGGACCTGTCGGACGACCCGCGGTTCCGTGCGCTGCTGCGGCACACGCGCACCGACGTGATCGAAGGGCTGGAGAACCAGGAGCTCCCCTTCGACGCCGTCGTACGCGAAGTGGCCCCCGAGCGCGACCCCTCGCGCAACCCCATCTTCGACGTCATGTACGTGCACCAGACGCTGCCGCCGCACTTCGTCGTCGGCGAGAGCCTGTTCGGACCGGCCGTGGACGAGGACGGCGGTCCGTTGTTCCCGGGCCTGCCGCCGGGAACGTCCAAGTTCGACCTTTCGGTGGTCGTCGGGGAACGCGCCGGCGCCGACGACCTGGACGTCGTGGTGGAGTACAGCACCCATCTGTTCGACCGAAGCACGATCGCGGCGATCGCGCAGTCGTGGGTCGACCTGCTGTGGGCTGTGACGGAGGACCCGGACGCCCCGCTCTCCGCGCTGCCGGGCCCGCCCGCGGCGCACGCGTCGGACACCCCGGCCGGGCTGCGTCCGTTCGATCTGCCCACCGACCGGCCGCGGCCTCAGGGCGGCGGCGACGGTGCGACGGACCGCCACGGGCTTCCGCTGGCTGACGGGTGGGCACCGGGCCTCGGGGCGGCCGGACTGCTGGCCGCCCTCGTCACCCTGCTCACCGACCGGGCCGAGTCCGACGAACTGCTCCTCGGAGTCATGCGGCCCGACGCGACGCTCCTCCCCCTACGGGTCGGCGTGGCGGACGAACCGTCCCTGACGGAGCTGACCGCACGGATCGCCGGGCTGTGCGCGCAGGCGCCGGCCCCGCCCCCCGAGGTGTCGCGCCCGTTCGACGTCACGGCCGATCCGTACGGCACCGGTGGACGCGTCGACGGGCCCGCTCCCGACCTGCACTGGAGCATCACCGACGACCGGATCACCGTGGAGTACCGCACCGAACTGTTCGACGAGGAGACGGTGGTGGCCCTTGCCGACGACCTCGTCACCCTGGCGCGTGCCGCAGCCGCGTCCGCCGCATGACACCACGAGCACGCACCGACCGGGAAGGAACCCCTCACGTGAGTGAGAGCAAGGACAGCGAGCCGTCGAGCACCACCGGAATCCCGGTGGGCGTCGTCGGGGCCGGAACCATGGGCGTGGGAGTCGCCCAGTGTTTCGCCGCGGCCGGCCATCCCGTCGTGGTCGTGGATCCGCATCCGGCGGCGCGGGCCGACGGGCCGGAACGCGTGCGCGCCTGGACCCGAGCCGTCCGGCTGCTGCGCGGGGCCGACTCCGGCCCGGTCGAGGAACGGCTGCTCTGGGCGGCCGAGCCGGCCGCCCTGGCCGACGCCCACTTCGTCGTCGACTGCACACCGGAACGCGTCCCCGTCAAGGAGGAGGCCTTCCGGGCCCTGGACCGGATCTGCCCCGACGACGCGGTGTTCGCCTCATGCACCTCGGCGATCCCCATCGGCCACCTCGGCTCCTTCACCGGCCGCCCCGATCGCGTCGTCGGAACCCACTTCATGAACCCTGCGCCGCTGAAGGACACCGTCGAGGTCGCCACCTCCCCGGCCACCAGCGAACAGACCCTCCGGCGGACCCTGGACGTCCTGGCGGTCCTGGGGAAACAGGCGATCGTGGTCGGTGACGGCCCGGGCTTCGTCAGCAACCGCGTGCTGATGCTGACCGTCAACGAGGCGGCGGCCGTCGTGGAGGCCGGTACCGCCGACGCGGCCACCGTGGACCGTATCTTCCAGGACTGCTTCGGGCACGCCACGGGACCGCTGCGCACCGCCGATCTGATCGGTCTCGACACCGTGCTCGACACCCTGGTCGTACTGGGCCGGTTCACCGGCGACGAACGGTTCCGGCCGACCCCCCTGCTGTCACGCCTGGTCGCCGGGGGAAACGTCGGCAGGAAGGCCGGCCGGGGTTTCCATCCGTATCCGTCGAACACATCCACACGTCCCTCGCGGCCGGCAGGAGCTGACACCCGTGTCTGAACACGACATCGCATGGACGACGGCCGGTGACTTCGTCGCGGAGGCCGTGGACATCGACGGCCCGGTGGACATCGCCCTGTTCCAGCGGGCGATCCGCCAGGTGACCGACGAGGCGGAGGCCGTGCGGCTGCGGGCGACCGGTACCACGTCCGTCCACACGGAGTTCACCGACGGCGGCGGTGTGCCGCTGACCATGGTGGACCTGGCCGACGAGGCGGACCCGGCCACCGCCCGCGAGGCATGGCTGCGCGCGGAGCTCGCGGCGGGCAGCGGGGCGGAACAGTCCTCACAGGCTCTGCTCCGCCTGGCCGACGACCGCTTCACCTGGTTCCACCTGCATCCCCGGCGTGTCCTCGACACTTGGGGATGCGCGCTGATCGGCCGCCGCGCAGCCGAGGTCTACACCTCGCTCGCGGCGGGCGAGTCTCCGGCCGCGGGAGCGCTGCCCGCTCTCGCGCGGCTCACCGGGGCCGAGACCGCCTACCGGTCCTCGGCCGCGCCCGAGGACGACGCCGCCTTCTGGCGGGACCGTCTCGCGGGCCTCACCCCGACCGTCCCGGCCACCGCCGCGGCCATGGAAACCACGACAGTGGCAGTGACCGTCCCGCTGCCGGACGCGGGCGCGGAGCGGGTGCGCGCCACGGCCCGCTACTGCGGCACCCATCCACGAGCGGTCCTGCTCGCCGCCGTCGCCGCCCATCAGTACCGGACCACCGGCAAGGCCGACGTCGTCCTCGGTCTGCCTGTGGACGGCCGCTTCGAACGGGCCCTTCAGCGCGTACCGGGCGCGGCCGGGGACATCGCCGCGCTGCGCCTCGACGTACGGCCGGACGCACCGTTCGCGGACCTCGTCCGCCAGGCCGGGCGCGAGTCGCGCCGGGTCCGGCGCCACCAGCGGTTCCGGCACGCCGAAGTGTGCGGTGCCCTGGGAGCGACGCGTCCCGGCTCCCAGCTGTACGAGGTGATCGCCGACGTACGGGAAGCGACGCCGCTCCTGCGTTTCGGCGACCACCGGGCCACCGCCCGGTCCCTCGGCGTCCAGCCGTCCACCGCTTCGAGGTTCCTGCTGGACGAGGACCGGGACGGCCGCCTCCTCCTCGTCGCCCTCGGACCGGCCGGCCCCGACGCCGAGGCCGAACTCGCCACCCGCGCCCGGCACCTGCGTACCCTGCTGTCCGCGGCCGTCTCCGCACCGGGCCACCCTGTCGCCGTCCTCGCCCCGCCCTGCACCGAGGGGCCCACCGCCGAAACCGTCCGGGAGCTGTCCACCGCGGGCCGAACACAGCAGGCGCACACTCTGACCTCGCTCCTCGACGCGGCCGCGCGACGCACCCCGGGCGCCGTCGCCGTCCGGGACCGGGCCGGCGAACTGACCTACTGTGAGCTGCACGAGCGGGCCAACAGGCTGGCCAGGCTCCTCATCGGCCGCGGAGCGGGCCCCGAACGGCTGGTCGGCCTGCTGCTGCCCCGCTCCGCCGACACGATCGTGGCGATGCTCGCGGTCCTGAAGTCCGGCGCCGCGTACCTGCCGCTCGACCCGGCCTACCCCGACGAGCGTCTCCGCCTCATGGTCGAGGACGCCCGGCCCGCCTGCCTGCTCACCGACTCCGCGCACGCCGGACGGGACCTCGGCGCGTCCGGCGAATCCGTACTGGTCCTCGACGACACACCGACGCGTACGGAACTGGCGTCGACCGCGTCGCACCACATCACCGACGACGACCGGGCCGATCCGCTCAAACCCGGTCACCCGGCGTACGTCATCTACACCTCCGGGTCGACGGGCACGCCCAAGGGCGTCGTCGTGGCGCACCGGAGCCTGCCGCCGCTGCTCGCCTGGGTCGAGCAGGAGTTCGGCACCGACGCGCTCAAGCACGCCCTGGCCGCCACTTCGTTCAGCTTCGACGTCTCCGTCACGGAGGTCTTCGCACCGCTGGCCACCGGAGGCATGGTCGAAGTCGTCGGAAACCTGCTGTCGTTGCTGGACGACGAACCGCCTCGCTGGTCGGGCGGCCTCGTCTGCGCGATTCCCTCGGTGCTCGGCAAGCTGCTGGAGCGTACGGACCTCAGCCTCTCGGCGAAGACTCTGGCTCTGGGCGGCGAGGCGCTCTCCGCCGCGCTGGCCGCCCGTGTGGCCACGACGATGCCGGGCACCCAGCTGATCAACGTCTACGGGCCGACCGAGGCCACCGTGTACACCACCGCATGGCGGGCCGACGGCGCACCGCGGGGAGCGGCGCCGCCGATCGGCCGGCCGCTCGGCCACGTTCGCCTCCACGTCCTCGACGAGGCACTCACCCCGGTCGGGCCGAACGGAACGGGAGAGCTGTACCTGGCGGGCGACGGGCTGGCCCGTGGCTACCTCGGGCGTCCGGGGCTGACCGCCGGACGCTTCACGGCCGATCCCTTCGGGCCGCCGGGCACGCGGATGTACCGCACAGGGGACCTGGTGCGCCTCCGGGACGACGGACAGCTCGACTTCCTCGGACGGATGGACGAACAGATCAAGGTCAACGGATACCGCGTCGAACCGGGTGAGGTGGAGGCGGTACTGACCCGCCATCCCGAGGTCACCGAGGTGATGGCCGTCGTCCGCACCGACGACGCGCGGGACGCCCGGCTGGTCGCCTATCTGGTTCCCTCCGACACCTCCGCGGCGCCCGCGCCGGAGAAGCTGCGCGCATGGCTCGCCGAGCGCCTCCCCGCACACCTGGTACCGGCCGAACTCCGTCTCGCCGCCGCGCTTCCGTACACACCCAACGGCAAGCTCGCCCGCGACACCGACCCCGCGCCGCTCCCCGCGCCGTCACCCCGCCCGTCCCCTGCCCCGCCCGAGCCCGTCACCGCCTCGACGCCGCCCCTGCCCGCCACCGTGGCGACGCCCGAGCCCGCAGCCATGGAGATGCCTCGGCCCGCAGCCATGGAGACGCCCAAGCCCGCAGCCGTGGTGACGCCCGACTCGCCGGTCTCCCGGGAGGATCTGGTCGCGGCCGCCTTCGCGGAAGTGCTGCGCGAGACCCGGGTCCCGCGCGACCGGAGCTTCTTCGACCTCGGCGGCGACAGCATCATGTCGATCCAGCTGGTCAGCCACCTGCGGCAGTCCGGCCTCGTCCTCATCCCCCAGGACATCTTCGAGTACAAGACCGTCCAGGCCCTGGCCCGCGTCGCCCGGGAGACCGGGCGACTGGCCACCGGAGAGGACTCGGCGGCCGTGGGTGACGTCCCCCTCACCCCGATCATGCACTGGTTGCGCGACCAGGGAGGGCCCGTCGACGGCTTCCACCAGGCCGTGCTGCTCCGGGTCCCCGGCGGTCTGCGCGTCGACCGGCTGACCACCGCCGTCCAGGCACTGATCGACCACCACGACGCCTTCCGCCTCCGCCTCGACCGCTTTGCGCCCAGCTGGTCCCTGGAGGTCCGGCCGGTCGGCAGCGTTCTCGCCACGGACTGCGTGCGCCGTGTTCCCGCCGACGGGACGTCCGGTGACGGGCTCCTACGGCTTCTGTCCCGGGAGACGGCGCGGGCGCAGCGAGAACTCGACGTGGCCGACGGGCGTATGGCCCGAGTGGTCTGGTTCGACGCCGGCCCCGACCGGCCCGGCCGGCTCCTGTTCATGGCCAACCATCTGGCCTGCGACGGCGTGTCCTGGCGGGTCGTGGTGCCCGATCTCGTGGGCGCCTACCAGGACGCCGAGGCCGGCCGGCCGGTCGCCCTCCGGCCGGTCGAGACGTCTCTGCGGCACTGGAGCCGGGCCCTGACCGAACAGGCCCGTACCCCGGAGCGGCTGGCCGAACTGCCTCTGTGGGAACGGATGCTCGCCGCCCCTCGGACCCGTTTCGCCCGGCGCCCCCTGGATCCCTCCCGCGACACCACGGTCACCGCACGCTCGCGTACCGTCGTCTACGGCGCGGAGCGGGCCCGGCACCTTTTCACCACCATCCCGCTGGCCTTCCACTGCGAGATCAACGACGTGCTGCTCACAGCGCTCGCCGTGGCTGTGCAACGCTGCCTCGACACCGACGAGGACGTGGTGATCGACGTGGAGGGCCACGGCCGTGAGCCGGTGGTGCCCGGAGCGGATCTGTCGCGCACGGTCGGCTGGTTCACCAGCATGTACCCGGTACGCATGGCCCCCGGCATCCCGCCGGACGGGAAGACGCTGCCCTCCGGAGCCGAACTCGGCGACGCCCTGCGCCGGGTGAAGGAACAGCTCCGTGCCGTCCCGGACAAGGGCATCGGCTTCGGCATGCTCCGCCACCTCGGCCCCCAGGAGGCCGGGCGTCGGCTGGCCGCCGCGGAGCCCAGGGACATCGGCTTCAACTACTTCGGCCGTTTCCTGCTGCCCTCAGAGGGCGGGGAGGAGGACTGGACACCCGCTCCCGAGACGGGCATGACGGCGGGCGCCGACGCCGGCATGCCGCTCGACCACCCGCTGTCCGTCAACGCCCTCACCGAGGACACCGCGGAAGGCCCTGTGCTACGCATCGCGTTCTCCTGGGCGAACGGGGCCGTGGACGACGACCGGGTCGACGAGCTGGCCGACACCTGGTTCGAGGTACTGGACGCGCTGGCCGCGCACGCGGCCGAACCGGGCTCCGGCGGTCGCACGCCGTCGGACTTCCCCCTGGTCGAACTCGGCCAGCGGGACATCGAACTGCTGGAACGCGAGTACCCCGGCCTGGACGAGATACTGCCGCTCTCCTCCCTCCAGCAGGGCATGCTGTACCACCTACTCCTCGGCTCGCTGAACAGCCCCGGGAACGGCGGCTCCGAGGACTCGGCACACGCGCTGTACACCGTCCAGTTCTGGCTGGAGCTTGAGGGTGACCTGAACACCAGCGCCATGCGGGCTGCCTTGCGTGCCCTCATGGACCGCCACCGCAACCTCGGCGCCGCCTTCGTCCACACCGGGCTTCCCCAGCCCGTCCAGGTCCTCCGTCCGGGTGTGGAGGTGCCCTGGCAGGAAACGGACCTGAGCGATCTGCCGGAGGAGGAACAGGAACGGGAGACCGACCGGCTCCTGGTCAAGGAGCGCACACGGCCCTACGACCCGTCCCGGGCCCCGCTCATGCGGGTGCTGCTCGTCGACCTGGGCGGCGACCGGCGGCGGCTGGTGCTCTCGACGCATCACATCCTGCTGGACGGCTGGTCCCTGCCCGTCGTGATCGAGGAGCTGTTCACCCACTACCGGGCGCTGGTCACGGGGACCCCGCACGCGCTGCCCGCGGGCACACCGTTCCGCGAGTACATACGCTGGCTGTCCCGCGTCGACGGCGAGGCGGCCGAGGACGCGTGGCGCACCGCGCTCGCGGACTTCACCCCCACGAGAATCGGGAACCGGCACCCCGGCAAGCCACTGCCGTCACGGCACCTGTGGTTCTCCCTCGACAAGGACGTGACCAGTGCCCTGGTGGGCACCGCCCGGCGACACGGCCTGACTCTCGCGACCGTGCTCCAGACCTGCTGGGCGATCGTGCTCTGCGAGGAGACCGGTCACCCGGACGTCGTGTTCGGATCGGTGGTCTCCGGACGGCCGGCCGAACTGCCGGACGTGGAGAAGATGGTGGGGCTGTTCATCAACACCGTGCCCACACGGGTGAGGATCGACCCGGCCGAGTCGCTCGGCGACCTCTTCGCGAGAGTCCAGGACGAGCAGGCCGGACTCCTGCCGTACCAGCACATCAGCCTCACCGACATCCGCCGCATCACCGACAGCGGCGACATGTTCGACACGATGATGTCCTTCGCCAACTACCCCTTCGACGGCGAGTCCCTGCGCCGGCCCGCGCCCGGTCTGGAACTCGTTCGCGCCTCCGGCGACGACCGGCAGCACTACCCGTTGGGTGTGGTCCTCGCCCACCGCGACGACATCGTGACCGTCCAGGTCGAGTACCACCCCCACCTGATCGACCCGGACCGGGCCGACCACCTGGCCCGACGTTTCGTCGCCCTGCTGACCCGCAGCGCGCACACACCCCACAGTGTCGTGGGTTCTCTCCTGTCCACCGACCTGCTCGTGGAGGGCGGCTCGGACATCCTGGTCGCGGACCACGGGCCGACGGCCTCCCCCTCGGCCCTCGACGGAGACACCGGGGTGCTCCTGCCGCTGCGCGAGGAGGGCAACCGCCCGCCGCTGTTCTGCGTACACCCCGCAGCCGGGATCGCCTGGTCGTACGCCGGTCTCACCGGGCCGCTCGGCGCCGATCAGCCGCTGTACGGGCTGCAGGCGCGCGGCCTGGACGGATCACGTGTCCTGCCGGCCTCGATCGCCGAGATGGCGGCGGACTACGTGGCCCAGATCCGCACTGTGCAGCCGACCGGTCCTTACCACCTGCTCGGCTGGTCGTTCGGCGGAACCGTCGCACACGAGATGGCCGTGCAGCTCCAGAGTGCGGGCGAGGAGGTCGGACTGCTCGCCGTCCTCGACTCCATCCCCCCCGCCCCGGACGACCGGGGCGACGACCACCGATGCGGCGACGGACCGGAAGCACCCTCCCTCCGCTTCGGTCCCGACCACGTCATGCGGACGGTCCTGCAGTTCTTCGGATATGACCCCGCCCTCTGGGCCGACGAGGAGATGACCTATCCGCGGTTCCTGGAGATCGCCCGCGCCTACCCGGGACTGCTGGCCACCTTCGACGAGACGATGATCGAGACGCTCTGCCGCGTCTACACCAACAACGCCGTCCTCGCCCACCACCACACCCCCTCCCGGTACACCGGTGACCTGTTGGTCTTCACCGCTCTCGAAACCTCCGCCGAGGCGGCCGCGCGGCAGTGGGAACCGTACGTCGACGGCGGGAAGCCCGACGTGCGTCCCGTGGACTGCCCTCACGCGGAGATGGGACGTCCCGGCCCGCTGGCGGAGATCGCCGAAATGCTGCCGCTACGGGGACCGGACACGAAACCGGACACGCCCCGGTGACCGGGCACGAAAACGCGCCGCTGCCGCTGACCACGGCTCAGCGCGGCATCTGGCTGGGCGATCGGCTTGCGACCCCGGGCCGCTACCACGTGGGACTGTCCCTCGACATCACCGGGCCCTTGGACCCCGGCCTCTTCGAGGCGGCCTTCGCGGCGGCCGTGGCCGAGACCGCGCCGCTTCGGGCCCGTTTCACGGTCACCGACGACGGCGAACCTCGACAGTGGGACGGGCCCTTCCCACCGTGGAACGTCACCCGGGCCGACCTGCGCGCCGACCCGACCCCGGCCGCCGCAGCCATGGCCTGGATGCGGACCGACGTGGCGCGGCCGTTCGACCTCAGCACCGGGCCCCTCTTCCGTACGGCGCTGCTGCGCCTGGCGGACGACCGCTACTGCTGGTACCTGGCCTGCCATCACTTGGTGCTCGACGGCCTGGGCAGCGCCCTGCTGGTGCGCCGGGTCGGCCGGCTCTACGCCGCGCTGGAACGCGGAGAACGGCCGGTGCCCACCCCGCATCCGCTGGACACCCTGCTCAGCGCCGAACGCGCCTACCGGGCCTCGGACCAGGCTCTGACGGACCGTGCCTTCTGGAAGGCCCGGCAGATGGGGGCGGACACGGTGCGTCCGGCCACCACCGGTGGCGTGGCGGCGCGCGGCGGCACCCGCCTGCCCGCCGGGGGATTCGCCCGGCTGCGGGCGACCGCCCGGCGGCTCGGCGTGGACTGGCCGGTGATGGCCACGGCCGCCGGGGCACTCCTCGCGCACGTCCGGGCCGGCGCGGGAGCCCCCGGGGCGGTGGTGCTGGGGCTCCCGGTCCCGGGACGCGACCGGGAGGAGTCGCTGCTGGCCGCCGGTACGGCGTCGAACATCCTTCCGCTGCGCATGGCCGTCCACCCGCACCGCCCGGCCCGCGACCTGGTACGCGCCACCGCGGACGAGATGAGGGCCGTCCTCCCGCACCGGCGCCACCGGTACGAGGACCAGCTGAGCGATCTCGGCCTGGCGGGCTCCGGAAGCTCTCTGTACGGGCTGGCGGTGAACGTCCTGCCGTTCAGCTACGGCCGTGACTTCGCCGGCCGGCCGGCCGTGATGCGCAACGTCGCCGTCGGCCCCGTCCAGGACCTGTCCGTCACCTTGTACCCGGACAACGGCCGCGGCGGCCTGCGCATCGACCTGGACGCCGACCCCACCCGCTACGGCCCCGCCGAGGCGGCCGCCGAGGCCCGCCGCTACGCCCGGCTGCTGTATGGGCTCACCACCGGTCAGGACGACGCCCTCCGCGACTGCGACCCCCTCTCCGCGGCCGAACGCCGCCGCTCGGCACCCCGCCCCGACGGCCGGCCGGCCGCCGCCCCCGCCACGCTTCCGCAGCTCTTCGAACGGGCCGCGTCCGGCTTTCCCGACGCCGTGGCGGTCCAGGACTCCGACACCGCCCTGACCTACCGCGAACTCGGCGCGCGGGCCAACCGCCTGGCGCGGGCCCTGGTTCGCCACGGGGCCGGGCCCGGCCGCACCGTCGCCGTGCGACTCCCGCGCTCCGCCGACCTGGTGACCGCGATCGTCGCGGTGGCCACGTCCGGCGCCGCCCTCGTCCCTCTCGACCCGGACTGGCCGGACCGACGGACCAACCTGGTCCTGGCCGAGACCCGGCCGGTCCGTGTGCTGACGCCCGACGATCTCATCACCCTGCCCTCGGCCACGGACCCGGCGGGCAACCTCGACGACGCGGACCGCGTGAGCCCGCTGCTGCCCGCGCACCCCGCCTACGTGATCCACACCTCGGGATCGACGGGCCGGCCTAAGGGCGTCGTGGTCCCCCACCAAGGCCCGGTGGCCCTGCTGACCGACGCGGCCTCCCCGTTCGGCTTCGGCGCGAGCGACGTGTGGACGCTCTTCCATGCCCCCGCCTTCGACTTCTCCGTGTGGGAGGTATGGGGAGCGCTGGCGCACGGCGGGCGCCTCGTCGTCGTCCCGCACGACGTGACCCGCTCGCCCCGCGCCTTCCTCGACCTCCTCGTCCGCGAGCGCGTCACCGTGCTGAACCAGACCCCGTCCGCCTTCGCCGCCCTGGACCGCGTCGACGCCGAGGACCCGGCCCGCAGCCGCGAACTCGCCCTGCGATGGGTGGTGTTCGGGGGAGAGGCACTGAGGCCGCGAACGCTGCGCGACTGGTACCGCCGCCACGGCGGGAACACCGCGCCCACGCTCGTCAACATGTACGGGATCACCGAAACCACGGTCCACACCACGCGCCGCGACCTGACCGCCGCCGACGCCGACCACGACGGCAGCCCGATCGGAGCCCCGTTGCCCGGCGCCCGGCTCCACCTGCTGGACGACAGCCTGCGTCCGGTTCCCACGGGGGCACCTGGCGAACTGTACGTCGGCGGCCCAGGCGTCGCCCAGGGCTACCTCGGACAGCCCGGCCTCACCGCGCGGCGCTTCGTCGCCGATCCCTTCGGCCCGCCCGGCGCACGCCTCTACAGGTCCGGCGACCTGGCCCGGTGGACACCGGACGGAGAACTCCAGTACCTGGCGCGCGCCGACGACCAGCTCAAGATCCGCGGCCACCGCGTCGAGCCCGCCGAGGCCGAGGCGGCACTGCTCGCCCTCGACGGCGTGGCGGGCGCCGCCGTCGCCGCCGTGCCGTTCCCGGACGGCGAGCCCCGCCTGGTGGGCTACGTGGTCCCGGACCCCGCCCAACCCGCGGACGACCTTCCCGGCCGGTTGCGCCATGCCCTGCGTGCCCGCCTGCCCGCCCATCTCCTGCCGGCCCGACTGGTGCTCGTCGACACGCTGCCACTCACCCCGAACGGCAAACTCGACCGCGCCGCCCTGCCCGCACCGGACCGCCTCCCGCTCCACGACACCGCGCGCCCCGAGCAGGATCCGGTCTTCGCCACCCCGCTCGAGCGGCACGTCGCCGGCCTGTTCACCCGGCTCCTCGGAGCGACCCGGGTACAGCCCCACGACAACTTCTTCGACCTCGGGGGAGACAGCCTGCGGGCCGCCCGGCTGGCCGCCGCACTCCGCTCCGGCCACCACGCCGACATCGACGTCCGCGACATCTTCGACCATCCCACCGTCGCCGCCCTCGCAGCCCGCCTTCCCACGCCCGCCCGCGCCGGGTCCGTGCCGCCCTCCGCCCGCCCGGAGCGCATCCCGCTGTCCCACGGGCAGCGACGTCTGTGGTTCCTGCACCGCCACACCGGCACCGACCGCGCCTACAACGTGCCCCTGTCGGTCCGTCTCACCGGCGCCCTGGACCGCGCGGCCCTCACGGCCGCGCTGGGCGACGTGACCGACCGGCACGAAATCCTGCGTACCGTCATCGAGGAGGAGGAAGGCCACCCCTACCAGCGGATACTGTCGCCCGAAGAGGGCCGACCCCGTCTTGTCGAATCGGCCGCCGCCCCGGACCGCCTGCCGGCCCTGCTCGCCCGGGAGGCCCGGCGCCCCTTCCGGCTCGACCGTGAGACCCCCTTGCGGGCGACTCTGTTCAGCACCGGACCGGGCCGCCCCCACACGCTGCTGCTGCTCCTCCACCACATCGCCTGCGACCACGACTCGCTCGCCACACTCACCGCCGACCTCGAAACCGCCTACGCCGCGCGGCTGGGCGGTGCGCCGCCCACCGGTCTGCCACCGCTGCCCTACCAGTACGCCGACTTCGCGCTCGACCGCACCGTGGACTCCGGCTCCGCAAACGGCCCCTACCCCGACCAGGATCAACTCGCCTACTGGACGCGCACACTGGACGGTCTGCCGTCGCGTGTCGTCCTGCCCGCCGACCGAACGATGCCGCCGACGGACGACGGAGCCACCACCGCGTTTCATGTCCCTGTCGAGCTGCACCAGCGCCTCGCCCGGCTCGCCGCAGGCGAGCGCGCCAGCCTGTTCATGGTCGTCCACACGGCGCTCGCCGTCCTCCTCACCCGCCTCGGCACCGGAAACGACATCCCGATCGCCACCGCCGTCTCCGACCGGCCCGATCCCCGGCTCGACGCGTCGGTCGGCTTCTTCGTCAACACGCTGGTCCTGCGCACCGACACCTCGGGGAACCCCACGTTCCGGGAGTTGCTCGGCCGGGTCCGCGCGGGGGACCTGGCGGCCTTCGCCCACCAGGACGTCCCGTTCGAACGCGTCGTGGAGACGCTGGCCCCGCACCGCCCCGAAAGCGGCCCCCCGCTCTTCCAGGTGATGCTGGTCCTCACTCCGCCACCGCCCGAACGGCTCGACCTGCCCGGGCTGAGCGCCGAGATCACCCCGGTTGCCACCGGCACGGCCAAGTGCGACCTGGCCTTCAGCCTGTACGAGCGCCGTGGCCCTCAGGGTGCCCGCGAGGGCCTGGACGGCGTACTCGAGTACCGCACTGCCCTCTTCACCCCGAAGACCGCCCGCGCCCTGGGCGAACGCCTGGTCCGGCTGCTCACCCGGCTGGCCGATGCTCCGGACACTCCCATCGGCACGGCCGAACTGCTCGCCCCGGAAGAACGTGCCGAACTCCTGCTCCGGTGGGGCTCGACCCCGGCCCGGCACCGCCCGCACGGCGATTCCCCCCGCGGGATCCCGGAGCGGATCGCCACCCACACGCGGCGCGCTCCGCACACCGTGGCGCTGCGCTCGGACACGGAGACGCTGACGTACGCGGAACTGGAGGCCAGGTCCGACCAGCTGGCCGCCCATCTCGTCGCTGCCGGGGTGGGCCGGGAGACCCGCGTCGCCGTGCTCATGGAACGCGGCGTGCTGTACGCCGTCACCGTTCTCGCGATCCTCAAGAGCGGAGGCGTCTACGTACCGCTCGACACCCGGGCGCCCCGCGCGCGGCGAACGCGCCTCATCACCGAGGCCGGTGCCGCCGTGCTTGTCGTCGGCCCGGGCCTGCCCCCTCCCGACGAGCCGCTCCCGAAGGGACCGGCGATCCTCGACGCCGGCGCAGCCCTGGCCGCGCCGGCACCGCCGGACTCCGCGCCACCGGAGGGGCCCCGGCATGCCGGACAGCTGGCCTGTGTCATCTTCACCTCCGGGACCACGGGCGTGCCCAAAGGCATCGCCGTCACCCACGGCGGCATCCTCGCCCTCGCCGCCGACTCCTGCTACGAGCCCACCACCGCCCACCGCATGGTGATGCACTCCCCGCACTCCTTCGACGCGTCCACCATGGAACTGTGGGTGCCCCTGCTCAACGGCGGCGAGGTCGCCGTAGCCCCGCCCGGTGACCTGGACCTGCGGACCCTGCGTCGGCTGATCACCGAGGCCCGCCCCACCAGCCTGTGGCTGACCGCCGGACTCTTCCAACTGGTCGCCGAGGAGGATCCGGCCTGTCTGAGCCGCCTCGACGTCGTCTGGACCGGTGGCGACGTCGTCTCGCCCCGAGCCGTCCGGGCCGTCCGGCGACATTGCCCGGACACCGGGATCGTCAACGGGTACGGCCCGGCGGAGACGACGACCTGCGCCACCTGGCACCAGGTCACGGACGCCGACCTGGCCGACGGCGCCGGCCGCCGTGGCATCCCCGTCGGCCGGCCGCTGGACGGCGGCCGGTGCTACGTGCTGGACGCCTGGCTCCAACCGGTGCCCGCCGGGGTGACGGGAGAGGTCTACCTCGCCGGGCCCGGCGTCGCGCGGGGCTACCTCGGCCGCCCAGCGGCGACCGCCGAACGCTTCGTCGCCGACCCCTACGGCCCGCCCGGCTCCCGCATGTACCGGACCGGCGACCTGGCTCGCTGGCTGCCGGACGGCATCCTGGCGTTCACCGGACGGTCCGACGGGCAGGTCAAGCTCCGGGGCTTCCGCATCGAGACGAACGAGGTCGCGGCCGCGCTCGTCGAACACGACAGCGTGGAGCAGGCCGTCGTGACGGTACGCGAGGACAGGCCGGGGCCGAAACACCTGGCCGCCTACGTGGTCCCCGCCGAAGGCACGCAGGCCGACCCTGAGACACTGCGGCGGCACCTCGCCGGGACCCTCCCCGACTACATGATTCCAGCGGCCTGGGCGGTGCTCGGCTCGATGCCGCTCACCCGGAACGGAAAGCTGGACCGCGCCGCCCTGCCCCGGCCCACCCTTGGGTCCCACTCACCCGGCGCCTCCCGACCCGACGGCAGCCGTGAACCCCGCAACGAACCGGAACGCATCCTGCGCGCGCTCTTCGCCGAACTGCTCCGCGCCCCGACGATCAGCCTTCACGACGGCTTCTTCGACTCGGGCGGCGACAGCATCATCGCCATCCAGTTGGTCAGCCGCGCCTACGAGGCCGGTCTGAGCATCACGGTGAACGACGTCCTCCGCGCACCCACCGTCGTCGGACTCGCCCAACGCGCCACAACTGTGGAAGCCCCGGCGCACCCCTTCATCACAGGCCCGGACGACGGCGCCGGACCGCTCCCGCCGACCCCCATCATCCGCTGGTGGCGCGAACAGGGCGGTGACATCAGCACGTTCAGCCAGCACATGGTGATCCGTACCCCGGCCGGACTGACCACCGACCGGCTCACCGCCGTCCTCCAAGCGGTCGTCGACCGGCACGCTGCCCTGCGGATGCGTCTCGACCCCACCGGCGATGACTGGCGACTCGACGTCCTGCCGGCCCGGCGGATCCGCGTGGCCGACCGGGTGCGCCGGATCCCCGACACGACCGACGGACGGCCGCCCGTCCTGCCGGCCGGGTCTCTGGACGAGGCGCGCAACCGACTCGACCCGACGACCGGGCACTTGTTGGCCGCGGAATTCCTCGACCGGGGACCCGCTCTGACCGGACGGCTGCTGCTCGTCGTCCACCACCTGGCGGTCGACGGCGTCTCCTGGCGAATCCTCCTGTCCGACCTCGCCGCCGCCGACCGCTCACTCACCGCCGGGAACAACCCCGCTCTCACCGCGCCACCCGTGCGGTTCCCGGACTGGGCCCGCACACTGGAAGCCCAGGGAACGGACGGAACCCGGCGCACGGAACTACCTCTGTGGTCGGAAACGGCGACAGCCACGGTGCCCGCACTCGCCGACCCGCTCCCGCCCGGCGCGGACCGACAGTCGTGCGCGCTATCCGCCACCCTGCCCCCAGGCCGGACCCTGCCCCTGCTCACCGAGGTCGGCGCGGCCTTCCACTGCGGCGTCGAGCCCGTCCTGCTCACCGGCCTGGCCCTCGCGGTCGAGGAGTGGAACCGCCGCCGAGGCAGGCCACCAGGGCCGAACGGACTGACCGTCGACCTGGAGTCCCACGGCCGCCCCGACCTGCCCGGGACCGACCTGTCCCGAACGGTGGGATGGCTGACCGCCCTGTATCCGGTCCGGCTGCCCCCCACAGACTGCTCCTGGAGCGACGTGCGGAGTGCAGGAACCGCTCTCGGCCACGCGCTCAAGCAGGTCAAGGAGGCGCTGCGGGCGGTCCCCGACCGCGGGGTCGGCTACGGCATCCTGCGCCACCTCGACCCGGTGGCCCGGCCCGTACTCGACGGCCGGCCCCCTCCCCAGCTCAGCTTCAACTACCTGGGCCGCCTCGCCACCGCGACCGACACGGACTGGAGCATCACCGGGGAACAGGCCACGCCCCGCGCCGACCCCAAGGGCCGCCCGGGGGCGCACGTCCTTGACATCGACGCGCTGACGACCGACGGACCCGAGGGACCCCGGCTCACCGCCTCGGTGAGCTGGACCGCCGGTCAGCTGACCAAGGCCGAGGTCTGTCTGCTCACCGACCTGTGGTTCGCCGCTCTCGACTCCCTCGTCCTGCACGCTCGGACCCGGGGCAGCGGCGGCCGCACCCCCTCCGATCTGCCCCTCGTCCGGCTCGACCAGCGGGAGATCGACCTGCTGGAGGACTCGTACCCCGACCTGGCGGACGTGCTCCCGCTCACCCCGCTTCAGGAGGGACTGCTCTTCCACGCCCTGTACGCGCCGAACGTTCCCGACGTCTACCAGGCGCAGTGCGTCCTCCGGCTCCAGGGCGCCCTGGACCAGGACGTCCTGCGCACAGCGGCCACCGCCCTGCTGTCCCGCCACCCTCACCTGGGCGCCGCGTTCGTCCACCACGGCCTGCGCCGCCCCGTTCAGGTCGTTCCCGCCGCACCCGTCCCGGAATGGCGGCACCTCGACCTCACCCCGGTGTCCGCGAAACGCCGGGAACGGGTCTTCGACCGGCTGAACCAGACCGATCTCGGCCGCCGCTTCCACCCCGACCGCCCGCCGCTTCTCCGCTTCACTCTCACCCGGTGGGGCCCCGACGAGCACCGGCTCGTTCTGACCAACCACCACCTGGTGATCGACGGCTGGTCGATGCCTCTGCTCGTGGGAGAACTGCTCGACCTGTATGCCTGCGGAGGTGAACCGGCGGCACTGCCACCGGTCACCCCCTACCGCGACCACCTCGCCCTGCTGGCCACTCGGGACGAGCCCGCCGCCCGCACCGCATGGCGAGCCGCCCTTCGTGGCCTGCCCGCACCACGGCGCCTGACCCGGACCGTGCCCGGGGACACCGGGCCCGCCACCACGCTGAGCGCCGTCCTGTCCCAGGCCGGCACCAAGGCCCTGCGCGGTCTGGGCAGCGACGGAATCACCCTCAACACCGTTCTCCAAGGCGCCTGGGGCATGCTGCTGGCCCGTCGCCTCGGGACACGGGACGTCGTGTTCGGCACGACCGCGTCGGGCCGCCAACCGGACCTTCCCGGGATGACCTCGATGATCGGCCTGTTCATCGACACCATACCGGTGCGCCTGCGCCTCGACGGCACGGAGACGGCGCGCGAGGCCCTGCGCCGGCTGCGGGACGAGCAGTCCCGTCTCCTGCCGTACCACCACATCGGGCTGAGCGGGATCCAGCGCGCCGTGGGACACAGGGAGCTGTTCGACACCCATCTGGTGTTCGAGAACTATCCGCTGGACCGGGCCTCGGTCACGCGGCCCGCTTCGGGACTCCGCGTGACCTCCGTGACGGGCCGCGACGCCACCCACTACCCGCTGACCCTGGTGGCGTTCGCCGACGACGAGTCCCTGCATCTACGCCTCGACCACCGGCCGGGCGCACTGGAACCCGGCATCGCCCACGATCTTCTGCGCGAGTTGACCCGCCTGCTGGACGCCATCGCCACGCGGCCCGGGCTGCTGGTGGCCGATCTGCTCGACGCGGAATTACGGAACGACGAATCGAAGAGAGAGGCCACCCATGACCAACCCGTTCGACGATGAGAACGCCATCTTCCTGGTACTCGTGAACGACGAGGGCCAGCACTCCCTGTGGCCCCGGTTCGCCGACGTACCGGCTGGCTGGAACCGTACGTTCGGGCCCGACAGTCGCGATGCCTGCCTCCGGCACATCGAGGCGACCTGGATCGACATGCGTCCGAGGAGCCTCGTCGTGGAAGAGCGCTGATAGGCTGGACGGATGAGTGACGGTCCGCCATGGGAGGCGCTGGCAGTACAGGTCGCGGACGTGTCACGTCGGCTCTCTGCGCTCGAGGCCATGCTGGAGACCGGCTCCCGAGACCCGGGTCCTGACGAGGTGCCGACCGATGCCTACCGGGCGCTGCCACAGCTTCGGGAGCACCTGCAGGAAGCGGCGCACGGTGGAGTGCTGTTCGCTGGGTCCGTGTCCGGCCCGGACGGGAAGTTCGTGGAGTGGGAACGGTCCGACGCCACGGACGCGGTTCTGGGTTCCGACTGGTCGGAGGCAGCGTACGCGCTGGGCGCTCTGGGCCATCCGGTGCGGCTGCGGTTGATCCAGGCGCTGGCCGGGGGGCGCACCGCGGTCGCCGAGCTCAGCGAACTGGAAGGGCTCGGCACGACCGGCCAGATCTACCACCATCTGCGGCAACTCGTCTCCGCCGGCTGGCTGGAGACCGAGGAACGCGGTCGCTATCGGATCCCGCCCACCCGTCTCGTTCCCCTACTGGTCATGATCACTGCGGCACGGCGCTGACGACCGGCCCCACCGGCCCTGATGTGGCCCCGCCCTGGCGAGCCGGCCCCCTTCCAGGGCCATTCGGGCCGGGCGCCCTACTCGGCTCGGGCCGTGGTGATCTCCTCCAGGTGCTTCCCTGCTCGGACCACCAGGGCCCTGACCGCGGCGTGAAGGTCGCGCCGAGCGGAGTGAGGTCGCACTCCGCTCGGCCGCACCGCCCGCTGCCACAGTCCGGCACCAAGATGATCCGGGGGTCTTCTCCCGGCCCAGGCTTCCCTCGGCCGCCGACCACTCCACAGCTCCTGCTCAGCCCCTTGCCGTCGCTGCACAGCCGGCAGACCAAGAATGTGCCGGCACTGGCCAGAGAGAACTCGATGCAGCGGACACAGCGGCCCGCGGCGGGCTCCAGCCGACCGGCTACGTGCCCCTGCGTTGACGCGGCTGAAGGGGCGTGAGCCGAAGAAGCCCCGGTCCGCGGACACGACGGAGGTGGCGGCGTCCCGTGAGGTGTCGGAGCATGCTGGCACCATGACCGCCATGGAAGTCGAACGTGCATTCGGCATCCTGGACAGTCGTCCCTGACCCGCCCTCTCCCACGCCTACGGCCCCGCCGACCACCTTCCCGACCTGTTGCGCGCCCCGGTCGGCGCGGACGACGAGGCCGCCGGCTCGTACGGCTTCCAGTTCAACACCCACGTGCCCGCCCGCCCCGAACAGGCCCTCCGCTCCTGGACAGCTTGGCGCCGCGCCACCACCCGCCAACCGGCCTGGGCCGTCGGGCTCTCCGCCGACGTGCCGGTGGACATGCTGGCGGGCCTCACCTCGCTCTGCCCATCGCGACCGCCCCGTGCGACCAAGCCCCGGCCAGCCACTTCCACGGCTGCGATGACACCGCCTCTCGCCCCAGGTGATCACGCGGCATGGTCGCGGTGCTGGCGGTGTCCTCATCAGAGGCCCTTCCGCTTCAGGCATTGCAGGTGTTCTGCAGGTACTCCGACTGCCAGTTCTCGGTGACGTCCACCGCGAAGTCCGAGGACGTGGCGTACGCGAGGTAGCCGACGGGAGGCAGCTGGGCGGACACCAGGTCGTTGTTCATCTCGGCGCGGCCGGCGATCAGCTGGCCGAGCAGGGTGAGCAGGAAGCCCAGGAGGAACGCGAGGCCCAGGCTGTTCTCCCGCAGGAAGCGCCCGGCGCCGCGGGACACCGTCATCGGTGCATCAGCCCCAGCGCGGTGAAGTAGGCGAGCCCTCCGAAGACGATCAGCAGGGTCGTCGTGAACAGCAGCCGCACCGGACGTCACCCGCCCTTCAGTCCGCAGCGGTAGGGCTGGTCGGGCCGTGACGCGCAGCCGGCGGCGGTCACCTTCCAGCCGCCCGGGAACTGCGACAGGAAGAGGGTGTCGCCCTCCAGCACAACGCGGGCCTGGTCGCCCCACACGTCCACCGCGCGGACCGCTCCGGCGGCCGGGAGGTCGTCCTCCTCGATGGCCTGGCGGATCGCTCCGGGGCATCCGCTCCCGGCGGTCTGCTCCAGCTCGTCGCGGGTGCCCGGCGCCAGCGCCGCGCACAGCAGGGCGTGCCGCCCGGCGTCTCGGTCGAGTTCGAAGCGCGTGGCCTCGGCCTCCGCGGCGTCGCGCCGCTCCTCCACCGCGCCGCAGGCGCCGAGCGCGGCGAGGCCCAGGGAGAGCGCCGCGGCCCGCGCGGCCGCGCGGAGGTGCCGGCTGCCTCGCATTCCGCCTCCCGCCGTCGGTGTCGGTGTCGGTGTCCGAGCCCGTCCACCCATCCGATCCTCCGGTGCCGCCGCACGCAAGCGGGACGGGACCGAACGGACCGGTGCCGCGGGCAGGCCGCCCGTTCACCGCCCGTCCGGTTGCGTGCGGTCGGGCCCGCGCTTACTCCTGATGGACCGGCAGGCGATACCGGGCCACCGGTCCGGCGCAGGGGAAGGCGATGAGGTCACAGATGCGCGAGGCCCGGCGGCCCTGGACGGCCGCGCTCGCCGCCGCGGCGGCCCTGCTCCTCGGGACGCCGGCCGGCTGTGCCGGGGAGAGCGGGCCCGGCCGGCCGGACCGCCGGATCACCGTGTGGTCGCAGGAGAGCCTGCCGGACCGCATCGCCGCCACCGAGAAGGTGGTCGACCGGTTCCGGCGCGACACCGGGATCGAGGTAGAGCTGGTGGGGGTCGCCGAGGCGCAGATGCCCCAGCTGGTCATGTCCGCCGCGGCTTCCGGCACCCTCCCCGACGTGATCGGGGCGGCGACGCTGGGACAGATCTGGCAGATGTACGGCAACGAACTGCTGAACACCCGCGTCGCGGGCCGCGTCGTCGCGACGCTGGGGCCCGGCACCTTCGACGCGAACGCCCTGGCACTGGCTTCCGACGGCGCCACCCGTCTCGCGGTGCCCTCCGACGCCTGGCTGCAGCTGCTGGTCTACCGCAAGGACCGGTTCGACCGGCGGCGTCTGCCCCCGCCGGACACCTACGGGCGGGTGCTCGACGCCGCGAGACGGCTCACCGGCGACGGCCGGGACGGCATGTCCGCGGCCACCGACCCCGCCGACGTCTTCACCTCGCAGAGCTTCGAGAGCCTGGCCCTGGCCAACGACTGCCGGCTCGTCGAGGCGGGAAGGGTGGCCCTGGCGTCACAGCCCTGCGCGCGGGCGTTCGCCGTGTACGACCGGCTCGCCCGGAACTACGGGGCGCCCGGGACCCAGACCGTGGACTCCACCCGCGCCACCTACTTCGCGGGGCGCAGTGCGATGGTGATCTGGTCGTCGTTCGTCCTGGACGAGATGGCCGGTCTGCGGGCCGACGCCCTGCCCAGCTGCCCGGAGTGCGCGAAGGACCCCGGGTTCCTGGCGAGGAACAGCGGGATCGTCACTTCGCTGCGGGGTCCTGACGCCGCGGAGCCCGCCCAGTTCGGTGAGGTGACCTCCTGGGCGGTGACCCGCACCGCCGAGGAGGAGGCCTCACGCCGGTTCGTCGAGTACATGATGGGCGCCGGGTACGAGGGCTGGTTCGGCATGGCGCCCGAGGGCAAGATCCCGGTCCGGCGGGGCACCGCCGAGGAGCCGGACCGTTATCTGCGGGCCTGGCGGAGCAGCGAGCTGGGGGTGGACGCCCGCAGGCCCATCGACGAGGTGTATCCACCGGAGCTGCTGGACCGGCTGGTGGAGGGTGTGCACCGGATGCGCCGCTGGGGCATCGCGCAGGGCGAGGGCGCCCTGGTGGGCGCCGCGGGCGGGGAGCTGCCGGTGTCCAAGGCGATCGGTGCGATGACCGCGGGGCAGCTCTCTCCCGCCGAGGCGGCCGCCCAGGCAGACGAGGAGGTCGCCTCCCTGCGCGCGTCGCTGGAGCGGGCCGCCGGGGCCCGGAGGTCGCGGTGAGCCCTGCGTCCGGTCCCCCGCCTGCGTCCGATCCTCCACCGGCGTCCGGGCCCCAGTCGGCGTCCGGTCCGCAGTCGGCGTCCGATCCGCAGCCGGCGCCCAGTCCA
The DNA here is from genome assembly GCF_003112515.1 of Streptomyces fragilis. Classification (GTDB taxonomy): domain Bacteria; phylum Actinomycetota; class Actinomycetes; order Streptomycetales; family Streptomycetaceae; genus Streptomyces; species Streptomyces fragilis. The sequence goes on from NZ_BEVZ01000006.1 coordinate 386,342, forward strand.
TCGGCGGCATCCGGTCCCCCACCGGCGTCCCACCCGCGGCCGGCGTCCGGCCCTCAGCCGGCGTCGCGCACGCCCGGAGACGGGCGCCGTCCGGCCGGCCGCCACCGGTCGAGCGGTCGCCGGTCCGGGCGCCGTGCGTCCACCCGCCGTCCGTCCGCCCGCCGTCCGTCGACCGCGAGCCGGCGGGCCAACCGGGCCGGCATCGCCTTCGTCTCCCCCACCGTCCTCGTGGTGCTGGTGGTCGTCGCCCTGCCGATCCTGTGGACGGTCCTGCTCGCCTTCCAGGACGCCCGGCTGGTCGACATCCAGGGCATGGGCCTGCTGGGTCACTGGACGTGGGACAACTTCTCCGAGGTGTTCGGCACCGGCGGCTTCTGGGAGAGCCTGCTGGTCACCCTGGTCTACACGGTGGGCGGGACGGCGGGCTCGGTCCTGCTGGGGCTGGTCGCCGCGCTGGCCCTGCGCCGGCCCTTCCGCGGCCGCGGACCGCTGCGGGCGGCGATGCTGCTGCCGTACGTCGCCCCGGTGGTCGCCGCGACGTTCCTGTGGAAGGTGGCCCTCTCCCCGCAGTACGGCATCGTCAACGACTGGGGGCGGCGCTTCCTCGGCTGGGACGACCCGATCGCCTTCCTCACCTCCCGCCGCTACGAGGTGGGCCTGCTGGGCGCGCACGTCGACGTGCCCCTGGCGCTGCTGACGGTGATCGCCTTCGAGAGCTGGCGGTACTTCCCCTTCGCGTTCCTGTTCGTCCTGGCCCGCCTGCAGGCCGTCCCGCCGGACCTGGAGGAGGCGGCCACCGTGGACGGGGCGACGCCGACCCAGCGGTTCCGGTACGTCCTGCTGCCCCAACTGACGCCGGTGCTCGCCCTGTTGTGCGTGCTGCGGTTCATCATGACGTTCAACAAGTTCGACGACGTCTATCTGCTGACCGGCGGCGGCGCGGGCACCGACGTGGCGGCCGTGCGGGTCTACGACTTCCTCACCGCACGCTACGACGTGGGCGCGGCAGCCGCGCAGGCGCTGGTGCTCGCCGCCTCGCTGATGGTGCTGCTCGGGGTCTACTTCCGGTTCTTCGGCGACCGGGCGCGGGAGGAGGAGTCGTGAGCGTCTCCCGGGCGCGCTGGGAGGAGCGGCTGTTCGCGGTGGTGCGACCGCTGGTGGTCGTGGCGTTGGCGCTGATCACCCTGGTGCCGTTCCTCTACATGCTGCTGCTGTCGGTGAAGCCGATCGACGCGCTCCTGCTGGAGCCCGGGTCGCTGTGGGTGTCGGCGCAGGACTTCACGGTGTCCACCTACCGCGACGTCCTGCGGTCCGCGGACGCGGGCGGGCAGGGCTTCCTGCGGTTCCTGCTCAACTCGGGGCTGGTGTCGCTCGGGACGGTGGCGCTGACCCTGCTCGCGTCGGTCCCCGGCGCGTACGCGGTGAGCCGGCTGCGGTTCTTCGGCCGCCGCCAGGTGAGCGCCCTGTTCCTCGCGGTCTACCTGTTCCCGGCGACCCTGCTGGCGGTCCCGCTGTTCGTGATCTTCGCCAGGCTGGGGCTGTCCTCCAGTCTGGTGGGGCTGGCCGTCGTCTACGTGGCGCAGACGGTGCCGGTCTCGGTGTACATGTTGAAGAACTACCTGGTCACGGTGCCGGTCTCGGTGGAGGAGGCCGCCGCGCTGGACGGCTGCACCCGGCTGCGGGCGGTGCGCGAGGTGGTGCTGCCGCTGGCCGTGCCGTCGCTGATGGCCACCGGCCTGTACGTCTTCATGATCGCCTGGAACGAGTTCCTGTTCGCCCTGCTGTTCCTCGCGGCGGATCCCCAGCGGTGGACCGTCTCCCTCGGCCTGGCGCAGCTCGCCGACGGGGTGGAGGTGCCCAAGACGGTGCTGATGGCCGGTTCGGTGGTGCTGACGATTCCGGTGGTGCTGCTCTTCTTCGCCGCGGAACGCCTGCTGGCGGAAGGGCTGACGGGTGGGGCGGACAAGGGCTGAGCCGCGCGGGGGGCCGGGGGCCGCATCGCGGCCGCTCATGGGCGCCCGGGGCCGGACGGGGAGGGGTGCCTCGGAGGGCCGCACGGTGGCTGCTCGTGGCCATTCGGGGCCGCGCTGCGGCTGCTCGTGACCGCCCGGGACCGCGCGGTGGCCGCCCGGGGCCGCGCGGTGGCGGCTCGGGGGCCGCACCGAGCCGCTCGCGTCCGTACGGGACGCCAATTCCCGCCATTGTGGGCCGCGCCGGCGGGGGCGCGGCCGCCGCGCCCCTCGGGTCGTCCGCGCCGGTCAGCGCGGCCGGGCGCGGTGGACCGCCGGGTTCCGCCCCCGTCGGGCGGGCCGCCTGCTGCCGGGAACCGGCCGCGCGGCACGGGACGCCTTCTGGCCGGGCCGGACCGGCGTTCCTAGGGTGACGCGACACCTGATCCCGTCCCGTTTCAGGAGGCCCGCCATGTCGGTCGACGACGCCGCCGCACCGCTGAGTTATCCGTTCCCCTCCCGGTCGGCGCTGGAGCCGCCGGCCGAGTTCGCGGAGCTGCGCGAGAGGTGTCCGCACGCGCGGATCGCCGTCGGCGGCGGGGAGATGACGCTCCTGACCCGCTACGCGGACGTCCGCGCGGTCATGAGTGACCCGCGTTTCTCGCGGGACCTGTCGGCCGAGGGGGCGGTGAGTCTCAGCGCGGACGGCACGGATGTGTTCAGCCAGGGCGACTCCCAGGGCATGGCGACGACCGGGGAGGCCCACGGGCAGTGGCGGCGCATGGTCAGCCGCTGGTTCACCGCCAAGCGGATGACGGCGCTGAGGCCGGAGATCGAGCGGATGGCGGACGAACTCGTCGACGTCATGGTGGAGCACGGCCCGCCCGCCGACCTCGTGGCCCACCTGGCGTTCCCGCTGCCGGTCCGGGTGATCTGCTCGATGCTGGGCGTGCCGGACCAGGACCGGGAGAGGTTCGCCCACTGGTCGCACGCGATGATGAACTACAGCCGGTTCTCCAGGGAGGAGACCGCCGCTTCGACCGCGGAGTTCGACGCCTACATGCTCGGCCACATCGAGGCCAAGCGGCGCGACCCCAAGGACGACATCATCAGCAACCTGATCGTGCAGACCGACGGCGCGGGCTACCGGATGGAGGGCGCCGAGCTGCTCGGGACGGCCAAGGGGCTGCTCGCCGCCGGGCACGAGACCACCGCGAACAGCATCGGCAAGATGACGGCGGCGCTGCTCGCCGACCGCTCCCGCTGGGAGGCCCTGCTCGCCGACCGCTCGCTGATCCGCACGGCGGTCGAGGAGGCGCTGCGGTTCGACGCCCAGCTCGGTCTGGGTCTGCCCCGGTTCGTCGACGAGGAGGTGGCGGTCGGCGACGCCGTGCTGCCCGCCGGGACCACGGCGATGCTGAGCATGGCGGCCGCCAACCGGGACACCACGGTCTTCGAACGGGCCGACGAGATGGTGCTGGACCGCAGCCCGAACCCGCACATCGCCTTCGGTGTCGGCCCGCACTCCTGCGTCGGCCAGGCTCTCGCCCGTACCGAGATGCAGGTGGTGCTCGAGGTGATGCTGCGGCGGCTTCCCGGCCTGGAACTGGCAGTCCCGGCGGACGAGTTGGAGCTCGACGACGGTCTGATCGTCACTCCCCTGACCCAGCTCCCGGTCCGCTGGTGACGCCGGGGACGCCGGGAGCGGGGGCGGCGGGCGTGAAGGTGGCGGTGGACCAGGGCCTGTGCTGCGGCGCCGGCCAGTGCGTGCTGGTGGCCCCGGAGGTGTTCGACCAGCAGGAGGAGGACGGGCGGGTGATCCTCCTGGATCCGGAGCCGGGCGAGGGTCACGCCGCCGCGGTGCGGGAGGCCGCGGCGACCTGCCCGACGGGGGCCGTCCGGCTGGTCGACGGGGACTGACGGGGTCACGGGCGCCGACCGCGAGCGCCGACCGCGGGCAACGACCGCGAGCGCCGACCGCGGGCGACGACCACGACGGAGGGGCGGCGACGACCGCGCCGAGGGGAGGTGGCGCCCCCGGCGGCGTGAATACCGGTCGACCGGTCCAGGACCACGTGGCATGATCACGCGGTCCTGTCCCGCCCCCACCGGAGTCGCCGTGCGTCCGCGCCTCGTGCCCGCCCCCTACCGCCGCCTGTTCGCCGCCGAGGGAGCCGCCGCGTTCACCGGTGCGGGCTTCCTCGCCCGGCTGGCGCTCGCCATGTCGGGTGTCGCCACGGTGGTGATGGTGTCGTCGACGCACGGGTCGTACGCCCTGGCGGGCCTGGTCACCTTCGCCTCGCTGATCACCACCCTGGTGACCATGCCGTGGCTGGGGCGGCTGGTCGACCGGTTCGGTCAGGCACGGGTGGCGGTGCCGGCCGCCGTGTGGTCGTCCGCCTGGACGGCCGTGCTGGTGGTGTGCGCGGTGCTGCGGGCTCCCGCCTGGGCGCTGATCGCCGCGAGCGTCCTGTCCACCACCGCGCCGAACGTGGGGGCGATGGCACGGGCCCGGTGGGCCGAGATCCACGACGGCGACGCCGTGGCCATGCACCGGGCCAACTCCTTCGAGCAGGTGCTGGACGAGGTGTGCTTCGTCGTGGGCCCGGTCCTGGCCGTCGGCCTGGCGACCTCCGTCGCCCCCTGGGCCGGCAAGGTCTGCTCCCTGGTGCTCACCCTGGCCGGGACACTGCTCTTCGCCGCCCAAAGGCGTACCGAGCCGCCCGTGCGGGCCGCCGCTCCCGGTTCCGCGGCGGACGGCCGCTCCACCGCTCCGCTGCGGCAGCCGGGCATCCAGGTCATGACCCTCACCTTCCTCTGCACCGGCGCGGTGTTCGGTTCCCTCGAGCTGGTCACCGTGGCGTTCACCGAGTCGGTGGGACACGGCTCGCTGGCCGGGGTGGTGCTGGGTCTGCAGGCGGCCGGATCCGCGGTGTCCGGGCTGCTGTTCGGCGTGGTCGCCTGGCGGGGCGGGCCGGTGCGGCGCTTCCTGGCCGGCGTCGCCGGGATGGCCGTGCTGATGCTGCCCCTGACGTTCGCCGGCGGGCTGGGCGCCCTGGTGCCGCTGATGTTCCTGGCCGGGGCGGCCACCTCCCCCACGATGATCACCGGGACCGGTCTCGTCCAGGAGCTGGTGCCCAGGGAGCGGCTCAACGAAGGCATGACGCTGACCACCACCGCCCTGCTGGGCGGCATCGCGCTGGGCAGCGCGGTGGCGGGCTGGTTCGTGGAGCGGCACGGTCCCGGGCACGGCTACGCGCTCCCCGCGGTCGCGGCGGTGGCCGCGCTGGCCGTCGCCGCCGCGGGCGCGGCGCTGCTGCGGCGCGGTGTGCGTGGTGTGCGCGTGGAGCCCGCCGCCCTGGTGTGACCCGGCGTCCCCGCCCGCCGTCCTGGTGTGACCCGGCGTCCCCGCCCGCCGGCCGGCTCCCGCGAGCGACCGCTCAGCCGGCAGCGGGCAGGCGCAGCGCGAGGATGGCCATGTCGTCGTGCCCGTCGCTCGGGTGGTGGTCCGCGAGCGCGTCCACCAGCTCGTCCACGGGCAGGGCGGCGTGCGTGAGCGCCAGTTCCAGCAGGGCGTCCATCCCCGTGTCGATGGAGTGGGCCGGGTGCTCGACCAGGCCGTCCGTGAAGAAGACGACGGTGGCTCCGGGCGGCAGGCTCCTGCGGTGGTCCGGCCGGGGCTCGGCCGGGTCGACGCCCAGGGGCAGGCCCGGCTCGTGCAGCAGGTACTCGGCCTGCCCGCCGGGCAGGATCACCAGCGGCGGGAAGTGGCCGGCCGCGCACCAGTGCAGGTCCCACGCGTCCCCGGCGGGTTCCACCCGTGCCACCATCACCGTGGTCACCGGCTGGACGGTGCCGGCGGCCAGGGTGACGTCGAGCTGGCGCAGCACGTCGCTGGGCGGGCTGCGACGGTCGTAGAACAGGGCCCACAACATGTTGCGGATCTGCGACATGGTGGCGGCCGCGTGCAGGTCGTGGCCGTAGACGTCGCCGATGACGACGCCCAGCGCGCCGTCCGGCAGCCGCAGCGCGTCGTACCAGTCGCCGCCGAGGTGGTGGGGCTCGGCGGCGGGACGGTAGACGGTGGCGGCGGAGAAGGGGCTGAGGTCGGGCAGGGTGGGGAGCAGCAGGCGCTGGAAGGTCTCGGCGCTGTCGCGGACCTGCTCGAAGAGGCGGGCGCTCTCGACGGCGATGCCCGCCGCGCTGGCCAGCGCGACCAGGACCTCCTCGTCCTCGCTCTCGAACGGCCGGCCGTCGAGGCGTTCGGAGAGGTAGAGGTCGCCGTAGATCTCGCCGCGGACGCTGATGGCGACGCCCAGGAGACTGCGCATGGCGGGGTGGCCGGGCGGATACCCGACCGAGGCGGGGTGGCCGGAGATGTCCTCCAGGCGCAGGGGTTCCGGGTTCTGGATGAGCAGGCCCAGGACGCCCTCGCCGTGCGGGAACTCGATGCCGGCCAGCGCCTCGTACTCCTCGTCGGTGAGCCCCACGGTGATGAACCGCTCGAGCCGCTCGCCCGTCTCGTCGAGCACGCCGAGGGCGCCGTAGCGGGTGTCGCACAGCTCCATGGCGGTGGCGACGATGCGCCGCAGGACCTCGTCGAGCTCGAGTTCGCCGGTGATGGCGAGCACCGCGTCCAGCAGTCCCTGGAGCCGGTTCTTGGTGGAGCCGAGCGCCCGCAGGTGCCGCGCGATCTCGTCCATCTCGGAGTCGAGGCGCTTGCGCAGGTCGGCGAAGGGCACCGCGTCGTCCTGCTGCTCGCTCACCGCACCCGCCTCCCGGTGCGCCCCGGCGGGCGCATCCGGCGGCCTTGTTCCCGTGTCGCGCGGTACACCCCGCCTCCTGCCCCGGCCTGGACGAACGGCTTCCACCCTCGCACGGGGGGCGGTGGGCAGCCCGTCCGGTTGGTCCGATCGCGGCGGCGCGGGCGGCAGGGGGCGGGTCAGCCGGCGGGCGAGAGGGTGACGGGGAATCCGTTGAGGACGGCGGTGCCGGAGAGCGGGTCGAGCAGGGTGCCGTCGAGGAGCTGGTTGACGTTGGCGCCGGGGTCGGCGGAGGCGTGGCGGGTGCGGGTGCCGGGCCGGTCGTGGCCCCAGCCGTGCGGCAGGCTGACCACGCCGCGGCGCACGGCGTCGGTGAGCTCGGCGGGCGCGGTGACCTCGCCGCCGGCTCCCTTGACGCGGACCGTCTGCCCGTCGGCGATCCCGTGCAGGGCCGCGTCCTCGGGGTGGACCTGCAGGGTGCAGCGGTTGGAACCGCCGGTGAGGGCGGGGAGGTTGTGCATCCAGCTGTTGTTGGAGCGCAGGTGCCGGCGCCCGACCAGGAGCATCTCGTCGAAGCGGTGACCGAGGGCCTGCCGCAGCCGGGGCAGGTCGCCGGCGATCGGTTCCGGCAGCAGCTCGATGCGCCCGCTGCGGGTCCGCAGCACCTCGGGGAGCCTCGGGCGCAGCGGTCCGAGGTCGATGCCGTGGGGGTGGTCGAGGAGCTCGCTCAGCCGGAGCCCGTCGGGGCGGGCGCCGAAGCCGTCGCCGTAGGGGCCGAGGCGCAACATCAGGTCGAGGCGGCGTTCGCAGCCGTCCGCGCCGGTGAGCTGGGCGGCGAGCTCCTGCGGGTCGCGGCCGTGCACCGGGGAGTGCGGGTCCTGCACGGCGTGGCCGAGGGTCCGGGAGACCACCGTGGCGTCGACGGTGGCCGGGTCGGCGCCGGGCGCGCCGCTCACCGCGAGGACCAGGCGGGCGAAGATCTCGCTCTCGGCCATGCGTCCGGGTTCGAGGGGGACGGCGGGGCGGGTGTAGCGCACCTGGTTGCGCACCGCGAGGGAGTTGAAGGCGAAGTCGTGGTGCGGGCTCTGGGCGGGCGGCGGAGGCGGCAGCACCACGTGGGCGTGCCGGGAGGTCTCGTTGAGGTAGGGGTCCACGCTCACCATGAAGTCGAGTGAGGCGAGCGCCCGGTCGAGCCGCTCCCCGTCGGGCGCGGAGAGGACCGGGTTGGCCGCGGAGACGACCAGGGCACGGATCGGCTCGCCCTCGTCGGTGGGGGTGTCGATCTCCTCCGCGAGGGCGGCCAGCGGCAGTTCGCCCTTGGCCTCGGGGTGCCGCGCGACCCGGGAGTGGCGGCGGCCCAGCGTGAAGCCGCGGCCCGGCCCGGCGGGCCGTGGCGCCCGGGCGGTGGCGGCCTGGGGGAACATCAGGCCGCCGGGGCGGTCGAGGTTGCCGGTCAGGACCGCGAGGACGTCGACCAGCCAGCTGGCGAGGGTGCCGTGCGGCACGGTGCAGCTGCCGACGCGTCCGTAGACGGCGGCGGACGGCGCCGCGGCCAGTTCGCGGGCCAGGGTGCGCACCACCGCGGGCTCCACGTCGCAGACGGCGGCGACCGCCTCGGGGGTGAACTCCCGCAGGGCCTCCGGGAGACGGTCGAGGCCGTCGAGGTGCGGCGCGAGGCCGCCGGTGTCCACCAGGTCCTCCTCGAACAGCACGTGCGCCATGGCGGCGAGCAGCAGCGCGTCGGTGCCGGGGCGGACCGCCACGTGGCGGTCGGCGAGCGCGGCGGTGCGGGTGCGGCGCGGGTCGATCACGGTGAGGGTGCCGCCGCGCCGCCGCAGGGCCTTGAGGCGGCCGGGGAAGTCGGGGGCGGTGCACAGGCTGCCGTTGGACTCCAGGGGGTTGGCCCCGACGATCAGCAGGTGGTCGGTGCGGTCCAGGTCGGGCACCGGGATGGCGTCGGGGTCGCCGTAGAGCAGTCCGCAGGAGACGTGCTTGGGCATCTGGTCGACGGTGGAGGCCGTGAAGAGGTTCCGGGTGCCCAGCGCGCCGAGCAGCAGGCGCGGGTAGAGGGCGCCGGCCATGGTGTGCACGGTGGGGTTGCCGAGCACCACGCCGACCGCCTCTCCCCCGTGCCGCTCGAGGACCGGGGCCATGCCTTCGGCGACGGCGGCGAACGCCTCCTCCCAGGTGGCCTCGCGCAGCTCGCCGTCCCGGCGCACGAGGGGCGCGCGCAGCCGGTCGGGGTCGCCGTCGAGCTGGCCGAAGGCCGCGCCCTTGGGGCAGACGAAGCCCTGGCTGAACACGTCCTCGCGGTCGCCCCGGGCGCCGGTGACCCGGCTGCCCTCCACGGTGAGCACGAGGCCGCAGGTAGCCTCGCACAGGGGGCAGATCCGCAGCGCGGTACGGGAGTTGCTGACCTCGGACACGTGTTTCCTCCCGCACGGTGACGACGACGGGCCGAGCATACCGACCGGTACGCCTGTCCGGGAGGGGGGTCGCCGGGACCGTTTCCGCCGGCCTCCGCGCCCCGCGGGACGGTCACTCCGCGGAGCGGAGCACGACCTCGACCACCCGGGGCGAAGACGCCGGCGCGGGGGCCGCGCACTCCGTGCCGGCCGCGGCGCGGGGGCGGCGAACGCCGCCCGCGAGGGGCCCGGCCGTCTCCGGCCGGGCCCCTCGCGGGCCGGGATCAGCGACCGCGGCCCGGTTCCGCCAGCCGCGCGAGCAGCGCGTCGGCCATCGCCCGTTCGCCTGCCGCGTTGGGGTGGAAGGGGGCGGCCGGGGAGGCCGGCACCAGCGGCTCCGTCCAGCGCTCGGCGGGCGGCCGGCAGGCGTCGTGGCCGATCGCCGGGGTGTAGGTGTCGACGTAGCGGGCGCGTCCGTCCTCCGCGACCTCGCGCAGCATCGCGTTGAGCCGCTTGGCGGTGGCCCTCATGTACGGCACGTCGCCGGCCGCCGCCGTCACCACCGGCCAGCAGCCGGGGCCGCTCTCCGGGAGGATCGGCGGGTAGCCCAGGACGTACACCCGGGCCCGCGGCGAGCGGGCGTGGACGGCGTCCAGCACCTTCTCCACCAGCGGAGCGGCCGCCGCGATGCGGTCGGCGAGGACGTCCCTGCCGCCGCCGGTCCAGTGGGCCGTGCAGGGCGCCCCGGCCGGATCGGTCGCGCCGAGGCGTCCGCAGGTGTCCATGATCTCGCCGAAGCCGATGTCGTTGCCGCCGATCTGTAGGGTGACCAGCGTGGTGTCCTTGGAGACGGCGGTCAGCTGGGGCGGGTTGCTCCGCTGCGAACGCCACATCTCGGCGGTGGTCGCACCCCCGCAGCTGACGTCCTTGAACGAGGCGACGTGCAGCGCCCGCGCGGTCAGCGAGGGGTAGTTGCGGTCGGAGCGGGCGCAGTCGGCGTCCGTCTGCCGCGGGATGCCCGGCCCGGAGGTGTACGAGTCCCCGAGCGCCACGTACCGCTCGGCGGGCGTCGCCGGGCTGGGTGCCGCCCCCGCACCGATCATCAATGCCGCCGCGCCCAGCGCGGCCAGTCCGGAAAGTGTCCTTCGGCGGCTCTTCCCCATACGACTCCCCAACCCCTTCGTTCCGGTGGCTCCGTTGCCGTCCGGCAGACTCGGCGGAAGGACGGTCGGTGTCAATGCCGGTGTTCGAAATTCTGTTTGACAGTGTGTCAACGGGACTTGGACACTTCGACCCGTTCATGGGCGCACGACGGGAACGACCACGGTTCTCCGTGCCGGGATCACCAGAAAGTCATGATGTTGAAGAAGATCACCCGCCTGCACGCGGGCGCGGCCCTGCTCTCCGCCCTCTCCCTCGCGCTGGTGACCGGCTGCTCGGAGGGCGGTTCCGCCGCGAAGTCCGGCAGCGATGCCGCCGGCGGCTCCGGGCCCGCCGCGAAGCCGCTGACCGAGACCGAGCTGAAGGCCCTGCACCTCACGAACGACGAGGTCGAGAAGGGGTTCAAGGTCAAGAAGGCGCCGGCCGCCCCCGGTGACCGAGAGGACGTCAAGAGCACGGATCCGAAGTGCCTCGCCATCGCCCAGACGGTGTCCGGCTTCGCCCCGGGGTCGCCCGCGGCCGAGACCCTGAGCAACGTCGTGGAGGACAAGGAGGCTCCGGAGTCCATGGAGGGCATGGAGCCGGAGGAGTGGAAGGATGCCTTCGACGACTCCATGGACATGGACATGGTGATCGTCTCGCTCGCCTCCTACGAGGGCGAGGGCGCCCAGGAGGGCGTGGCCGCGGCCTCCGCGTCGGCGAAGGACTGCGCCGGCGGCTTCGACATGAAGTTCGACGGGGCGCAGAAGGTCAACAAGGTCGTCGAGGAGAAGGCGTCGGGCAAGGGCGACGAGTCCGTCGCCTACGCGGTGACCGTCGCCGCGGAGGAGGGCGAGGCCACCGTGCACGTCGAGGTGGTCCGCCAGGGCAACGTGGTGGCCACCTTCTACGGGTCCAACCTCGCGCGGCTCGTCGACAACAAGCCCTACGACATCCCCTCGCACGTCATCGACGCCCAGGCGGCCAAGCTCGCCTGACCCGACGGCCACGGCGTACGGAGGCTGCCTCCCCATCGGCGTGCGCCGCGGACGGGGGCGGCCCTCGGCCCGGGGCGGGCCGAGCACGGGGGCCCCGCACCGGCGCGAGGTGAGCACCGGGGAGGCGGACTTCGCACCGGGGAGGCGGTCTTCGCGCCGGCGCGAGCCGCGCACCGGCGCGGGCCGGACGACGTGGATCCCCGCACGCCGCCGCGCGCACACCCGACCACCGGGCCCGGCCCCCTCCCGCCGCTCCCGTTCTTCTCCCGGCGTTTCCCGTAACGCGCCACTCCGCGGCGCCGACTCGGCGCTATGGTGCGGAAGTTCGACATCACGTTCCACTTTCGTACGTGTAGAGGAATCGCACCATGCGTGTGGGAATCACCGGGCACCACGGCCTGGGCCACGAGATCGTCTCCCAGGTCCTTGAAAGGCTCGCCGAACGGCTGAGGCGTTACGACCCGGCCTCGCTGACCGTGGTCACCTGCGCCGCCGAGGGCCCGGAGAGCCGGCTGGCCAGGGCCGCGCTGGACGCGGGCGCCGCGCTGGAGATCGTCGTCCCCGCCGACGACCACCGGTCCACCCTGTCGTCGGAGCACCTGCCTCTCTACGACGACCTGGTGAAGCAGGCGCGGTGCGTGCACCGGACAGGAATGGAGGCGTCGACCCCCCAGGCCCGGCAGGCCGCGGGGGAGATCCTGGTGGGTCTGAGCGACGAACTCCTCGCCGTGTGGGACGGACGGCCGGCCCTCGGCCACGGCGGCACCGCCGACACGGTCGCGTACGCGCTGGGCGTCCACGTCCCCGTCACCGTCGTGTGGCCCGAGGACACGGCTCGCCCCTGACGGCCGGCGGTCGGCCCGCAGGTCGCTCCGGGCCGACCGTCACGCCTGACCGCGTACCGCCGTCACCACGGCGAGGGCGGCGCACGACGCCAGGGCCGAGGCGCCCAGGACGCACCCGGCCAGCGCGCGCAGACGGTGCGCCCGGGGGCGGCGGACGGCGGCGTCCGCCACCTCGGCGAGCCGGACGGAGGGCCGGGCGGAGGGCGGCGCGCCTGGCCGTCCGGCACCCAGCAGCCCGGCGAGTTCCAGGGCGCGCAGGCCCAGCGCGGCCGCGAGAGGCACGCAGAGGAGGACGGCGAGCACGGCCAGGAGCCGGATCACCGAGGGGTCGGTCGGCATGGCCGGAACGTACCGGCGGCGCCCCGCACGGCAGGGGACGCCGCGGTGAAGTCCGCCTGAACAGCGGACGGCCGGACCGGGCCGCGGCCTCGCCACCGCCGGTGCCGAACATCTGCGCTAGATTTTGCCTCTCCTTGACTGCCGATCACTCATCGCTGGAGCCGGACACCCTTATGAACGACATCATCGAAGGCCTCGGCCGGGCCACCGCGTACGGCGCCCTGGGCGTGGTCCTGCTGATCCTCGGCATCTTCCTGATCGACCTGCTGACGCCCGGCAAGCTGGGCCGGCAGATATGGGAGCAGCGCAACCGCAACGCCGCCGTGCTGCTCAGCTCGGCGCTGCTGGGCATCGGCGGCATCGTCTTCACGTCGATCTGGACCACCTACGAGGACTTCGGCAAGGGGCTGCTGTCGACCGCGGTGTTCGGCCTGCTGGGTCTGGTGATGATGGCCGTGGCCTTCCTCGTGGTCGACCTGGTCACCCCGGGCAAGCTGGGCGCCACCCTGGTCGAGCCCGAGCCGCACCCCGCCGTGTGGGTCACCGCCTCCTGCAACCTGGCGGTCTCCGCCATCGTCTCCGCCTCCATCGCCTGACGCCTCCCGCCTTCCGCCGGCCCGGGCCCGCCGACCGCGCCCGGGCCGCCGCCCGTTCCACCCCTCCGGACACGAACTCCCGCCGCGGACCCGTCCGTCGCCGCCCTCCGCGGTGGTCCGCCCTCCTCGCGCCCGAGAACTCCCACCGCTCTGACGTCGCGCTTCTTCCCGTCCCCCACATCCGTCCCGTCCATCCCATTGACGCCGGATCAGATGTGGATGAGCATGACCGCCTACCGGGATGGGAGCGCTCCCACCTGCCTGCCTCCCGGTCGGGCACGCCCGTGACCACCCGCACCACGACCGAGGAGCCCCGGACGTGAAACGACGCAGAACCACCTTGCTCGGCGTGACGACGGCCCTGCTGGCGGCCGCCCTCACCCTGCCCGCCGGCCCGGCGGGCGCCGACGAGGTCGAGCTGATCAGGAACGGCACCTTCGACTCGTCCACCGATCCCTGGTGGAGCAGCGCGAACGTCACCACCGCGCTGCAGGACGGGCAGTTGTGCGCCGCGATACCCGGCGGCACCGCCAACCGCTGGGACGCGATCGTCGGCCACAACGACCTCACGCTGCAGGAGGGCCAGACCTACCGCTTCTCGTTCTCGGCGACCGGGAACCCGGCGGACCACGTGGTGCGGGCCGTGGTGGGCCTGGCCGTGGATCCGTACGACACCTACTTCGAGGTCAGCCCGCAGCTGAGCGTCTCCGGCAACGACTACACCTACACCTTCACCGCGCCGGCCGACACCACGCAGGCCCAGGTGGCCTTCCAGGCCGGCGGCAGCGCCGACGCGTGGCGGATGTGCCTCGACGACATCTCCCTGGTGGGCGGCGTGCCGCCGCAGGAGTACGAGCCGGACACCGGCCCGCGGGTGCGCGTCAACCAGGTCGGCTACCTGCCCAAGGGACCGAAGAACGCGACCGTGGTCACCGAGGCGACGGCTGCCCTGCCGTGGGAGCTGCGCGACTCCAGGGGCAAGGCGGTGGCCCGCGGCAGGACCGTGCCGCGCGGCGTCGACGCCTCCTCCGGACAGAACGTCCATTCCGTCGACTTCGGTTCCTACCGCGGCTCCGGCAGGGGCTTCGTGCTGGTCGCCGACGGCGAGACCAGCCGCCCCTTCGACATCTCCGCGACGGCCTACGAGCGGCTCCGGCTGGACTCGCTGAAGTTCTACTACACGCAGCGATCCGGCCAGGCGATCCGTGACGACCTGCGCCCGGGCTACGGCCGCCCGGCCGGCCACGTCGGCGAGGCGCCCAACCAGGGCGACACCGACGTGCCCTGCCAGGAAGGCGTCTGCGACTACTCCCTGGACGTGGCGGGCGGTTGGTACGACGCCGGCGACCACGGCAAGTACGTCGTCAACGGCGGCATCTCCACCTGGGAGCTGCTGCGCACCTACGAGCGTGCCCTGCACGCCCCCTCGGGCAGCCCGGGCTCCCTGCGCGACGGCAGCCTGGTGATCCCCGAGTCCGGCAACCGGGTCCCCGACGTCCTCGACGAGGCGCGTTGGGAGCTCGAGTTCATGATGAAGATGCAGGTGCCGAGCGGGCAGCCGCTGGCCGGCATGGCGCACCACAAGATCCACGACTCCGAGTGGACCGGGCTGCCGCTGATGCCGCACCTGGACCCGAAGAAGCGTGAGCTGCACCCGCCGACCACCACGGCCACCCTGAACCTGGCGGCCACCGCCGCGCAGGCGGCCCGCCTCTACCGTCCCTACGACCGGGCGTTCGCCAAGGAGTCCCTGGCCTCCGCGAAGACCGCCTGGCGGGCCGCGCTCGCCCACCCGGACCTCCTGCCGGACCCGAACGACGGCATCGGCGGCGGCGCCTACCCCGACACCGACGCCTCCGACGAGTTCTACTGGGCGGCCGTGCAGCTGTACCTGACCACCGGTGACCGCGAGTACGAGCGGTACATCCTCAAGTCCCCGGTGCACACGGCGGACATCTGGAACCCGCTCGGCTTCGACTGGCAGCGCACCGCGGCGGCGGGCCGGCTGGACCTCGCCACCGTGCCGAACCGCCTCCCGGGTCTGCGCTCCGTGCGCGCCTCGGTGGTCAAGGGCGCCGACACCTACCTGGCGACCCTGCGCGAGCACCCGTACGGCCTGCCGTACGCGCCGAAGGACAACGTCTACGACTGGGGTTCGAACGCGCAGATCCTGAACAACGCGCACGTCATCGCCACCGCGTACGACCTGACCGGTGACCGCCGTTACCGCGACGGGGCGCTGCAGAGCCTGGACTACATCCTGGGCCGCAACGCGCTGAACATCTCGTACGTGACCGGCTACGGCGACGTCACCTCGGTGAACCAGCACAGCCGGTGGTACGCCCACCAGCTGGAGCCGAGCCTGCCCAACCCGCCGGCGGGCACGCTGTCCGGGGGCCCGAACTCCAGCATCCAGGACCCGGTGGCGCAGAGCCTGCTGCGCGGCTGCACCGGCCAGTTCTGCTACGTGGACGACATCCAGTCCTGGTCCACCAACGAGCTGACGGTGAACTGGAACGCGGCCCTGGCCTGGATGGCGTCGTTCGCGGCGGACCAGGGGTAGCCGCGGGGCGGTGCCACGGTCCCGGTGCGCCGGGCGGGAGGAGGTCCCCGCCCGGCGCACCGCCGTGTGCGGCGGCCCCGGTCAGCAGGCCGCTGCCGTCAGCAGACCGCCGTCACCGGGCCGCCGCGGTCAGCGGGGGGCCGCCGCCGCGAAGGGAACCTGGGGCGCGGGCCGCGTCAGGGACGCCGGGCGGGCCGGGTGCGTCCACAGGCCGCGCGAGGCGAGGCGGGGCAGGACGCCCTCGCCGAACCAGTAGGCCTCCTCCAGGTGCGGATACCCCGAGAGCACGAACTCGTCGATCCCCAGGGCGTGGTACTCCCCGATCAGGTCGGCGACCTCCTCGTGGCTGCCGACCAGCGCGGTGCCCGCCCCGCCGCGGACCAGGCCGATACCCGCCCAGAGGTTGGGGTGGATCTCCAGGCCGTCGGTGTTGCCGCCGCCGTGCAGCTCCAGCATGCGGCGCTGCCCCTCGGACTCGCTGCGGGCGAGCCCCTCCTGCACGGCCCGCACCGTCTGCGGGTCGAAGCCGTCCAGCAGCCGTCGCGCCTCCGCCCACGCCTGCTCGGCGGTGTCGCGGGTGATGACGTGCAGCCGGATGCCGAAGCGGAGCCGGCGGCCCTGGGCCTCGGCGTGCGCCCGGACGCGCGCGATCTTCTCCGCGACGGCGGCGGGCGGCTCTCCCCAGGTGAGGTAGACGTCGACGTGCCGTGCGGCGACCTCGAGCGCGCGGGGCGAGGAGCCGCCGAAGTAGATCTGCGGCGCCGGGTCGGGCAGCCGGCTGAGCTCGGCCTCCTCCACCCGCAGGTGCCGGCCGGTGCGGGTGACCCGCTCCCCCGCCCACAGGCCGCGGACCACGTGCAGGAACTCGTCGGTGCGCTCGTAGCGCTGGTCCTTGTCCAGGAAGTCGCCGTAGGCGCGCTGCTCCCTGCTCTCGCCGCCGGTCACCACGTTGACCAGCAGCCGCCCGCCGGTGAGCCGCTGGTAGGTGGAGGCCATCTGGGCGGCGAGGGTGGGCGAGACGGAGTCGGGGCGGAAGGCGACCAGGAACTTCAGCCGCTCCGTGTGACGGCTGACCATGGCGGTGGTCAGCCAGGCGTCCTCGCACCAGGTGCCGGTGGGGGTCAGCGCGCCGACGAAGCCCAGGTCCTCGGCGGCCAGGGCTATCTGGCTGAGGTAGCCGACGGTGGCCGGCCGGTCCGCCCCGGCGGCGCCGGTGCGGACGCCGTGGCCGCCGCCGACGATGTCACGGCTGTCGCCGTTGGTGGGCATGAACCAGTGGAAGGTGAGGGTCACCGGAGGGGTCGCCTTTCGGGAGCGGTCGGGTCTGCGGGGCGCGCGTTCACGCGGCGACGGCGCGGACGACCGTCCGGCGGGCGTGGTCGGTGAGGGCGGCGGAGAACTGGTCCACCACGCCCTCCAGGGCGCCGGCGGCCGGCTCGGCGACGGTCACCGTGCCGTCCTCGGCGACGGTGATGTCCTTGTCGAGGGTGAACCAGCCCTGGACGATGTGGCCTGCGCCCATGGAGCTCAGCACCGGGCGGAGGGCGTAGTCGATGGCGAGCACATGTGCGGTGGACCCACCGGTGGCGAGCGGCAGCACCGTCTTGCCGGTCAGCGCGTACTGCGGGAGCAGGTCCAGCAGGGACTTGAGCAGCCCGGAGTAGGCGGCCTTGTAGACCGGCGTGCCGATCACCAGGCCGTCCGCCTCGGCGACCAGGGCCGTCGCCCGGGCGATCGCGGGGTGGCCGAAGTCGGCGCCGAGCAGCGCCTCCGCGGGCAGGGTGCGGACGTCCAGCGGGACGACGTGGTGGCCCTGTGCGGTCAGACGGGCGTCGAGGTGGCGCAGCAGGCGCGCGGTGCGGGAGGTCGGGGACGGGCTGCCGGAGAGCGAGAGGACGGTGGCCATGAGGCGGATCTCCTGGAACGGGATGGGGGAATGCGGCGGTGGACTGCGGGCGCGGTGGGCCGGACCCTCCGCGCACGGGCACGCCGGTCGCCCCCGCGCGGCGGCCGGGACGGGCCGGGGCAGGGACGAGGGCGCCCGGGAGGAAGGACGGGCGAAGGCCCCGCGGGACATGCGGGCACCGGGGCCGGACGTGTGGCGCGAGCCGGGGCCGACGCAACGTCAGCGGCCCGACGGCTGCTCACCGTGCGGCGCGGAGGGAGGGAGCGACCGGGAAGGAACCGGTGTCAGGCCACGCGACACAGCGCTGCGGCGACACGGACCAGGTCGACGCAGCGGCGGCAGGTGAGAATCTGGCGCGGCATGCTCCGATGCAAGCACGGGGGTTTCGCGGCCGTCAACGCCGTGGCCGCCATGCGAGACGCCGCGGGGCCGGCGGGCGAGGCACAATGAGCAGCGCTGAAGGCCTAGTCGGGCGAAGGAGCGTGGCCCCCAACATGTCCATGGTCGGCAACCTGCGCAAGGTGGCGCGCCTGGCGCGGCGTGCGCGCCGGGTGGATCTCAGCCATCCCGCCCGCTCGCCCCTGGGATCGACGGTGGTGAACTGCGTCGTCTACCGCGGAGGTGTCCGGCAGGAGGGTCCGGCGAGCGTGCACGAGGCGGTCCGGCTCGCCGCCGGGCACCGCGACGGCTTCGTCTGGCTGGGGCTGCACGAGCCCGCCGCCGAGCAGTTCGCCGATGTGGCCGAGCTGTTCGGGCTGCACCCGCTGGCGGTGGAGGACGCGGTCCACGCCCACCAGCGGCCCAAGGTGGAGCAGTACGGCGACGTGCTGTTCTCCGTCTTCAAGACGGTCACCTACGTCGAGCACGCCGAACTGACCGCGACCAGCGAGGTGGTGGACACCGGCGAGATCATGGTCTTCACCGGTCCCCGCTTCGTGGTCACCGTCCGCCACGGCAGCCACGGTTCGCTGGGCCCGCTGCGGGAGGAGCTCGAATCGCAGCCGCGGCTGCTGGCCGAGGGCCCGTCGGCGGTGCTGCACGCGGTCGCGGACCACGTCGTCGACGAGTTCCTGACGGTGGCGGCGGCCGTGCAGGACGACATCGACGCGGTGGAGACCCAGGTCTTCTCCCCCGCCGACCGCACCGCCGATCCCGGCCGCATCTACCAGCTCAAGCGCGAGGTGCTGGAGTTCAAGCGGGCGGCGGTGCCGCTGGCACAGCCGCTGGCCCGGCTGGCGAGCGACCCCTCCTCGCCGGTCACGCCGGAGATCCGGGCCTACTTCCGCGACGTCGCCGATCACCTGGCCCGCGTCACCGAGCAGATAACCGCCTCCGACGCACTGCTGGACTCCGTCCTGCAGGCCCACCTGGCCCAGGTGACCGTGGCGCAGAACGAGGACATGCGCAAGATCACCGCGTGGGCCGCGATCATCGCCGTCCCCACCATGGTGTGCGGCGTGTACGGCATGAACTTCGAGCACATGCCCGAGCTGCACTGGCGGTACGGGTACGCCTACGCGATCGGGCTGATCGTGGTGGCCTGCTTCTTCATCCACCGCGGGTTCAAGCGCAACGGCTGGTTGTGACGGCCCTCGTGGCGCATAGTCGGAGCACCGTGACCGAAGCGGGAGCACCCTGGAGGGAGTGACGCCGTGAGCCGGGCCGAGACGCCCCCCGAGCAGCTGGACGTCCTCGTCGTCGGAGCCGGCATCTCCGGCATCGGCGCGGGACGCTACCTGAGGACCGAGCACCCGGCGAAGTCCTTCGCCGTCCTGGAGGCCCGCGGCGCCTCGGGCGGCACCTGGGACCTCTTCCGCTACCCGGGCGTCCGCTCGGACTCCGACCTCCACACCTTCGGCTACGACTTCAAGCCGTGGCGGGACCGGCAGGCCATCGCCGACGCGCCGCGCATCCTGGCCTACCTGCGGGAGGTGGTGGCGGAGAACGGTCTCGACGCCCACATCCGCTACCACCACCGGGTGACCGCCCTGTCCTGGTCGAGCGGGGAGGCGCGCTGGCTGGCCGACGTGGAGCGCACCGACACCGGCGAGCGGCTGCGGCTGAGCGCCCGCTGGGTGTTCTGCGCCGGCGGCTACTACCGCTACGACCGGGGACACACCCCGCGCTTCGAGGGACGGGAGAACTTCCGGGGCACGGTGGTCCACCCCCAGCAGTGGCCCGAGGACCTGGACCACGCCGGCCGGAGGGTGGTGGTGATCGGCAGCGGCGCGACCGCCGTCACCCTGGTCCCGGCGCTCGCGGAGACGGCCTCGCACGTCACCATGCTCCAGCGGACGCCCACCTACGTCATGCCGGTGCCCCGTGAGGACGCGGTCGCCGCCGCCCTGCGCAAGTGGTTCGGCGAGGAACGCGGTCACGCCCTCGCCCGGCGCAAGAACATCGCCCAGCAGCGCGCCGTCTGGTCGTTCGCCCAGAGGTTCCCGAAGACCGCGCGGAAGCTGATCCGGTGGGTCAACACCCGGCAGCTGCCGAAGGGTTATCCGGTCGACGAGCACTTCAACCCGCCGTACGACCCGTGGGACCAGCGGTTGTGCGCGGTGCCGGACGGCGACCTCTTCAAGGCGATCGGCCGCGGCGCCGCGGAGGTGGTGACCGACCGGATCGTCCGGTTCACCGGGCGGGGCGTCCTGCTGGAGTCGGGCCGGGAGCTGGAGGCGGACATCGTGGTCACCGCCACCGGTCTCACCGTGCAGGCGCTGGGCGGCATCGCCCTGACCGTCGACGGCGAGCCCGTCCAGCTCTCCAGGACCGTCGCCTACAAGGGCATGATGCTGTCCGGCGTGCCGAACCTGGTGATGGCCATCGGGTACACCAACTCGTCCTGGACGCTGAAGATCGGCCTGCTGTGCGAGCACTTCTGCCGCCTGCTGTCCCACCTGGACGCCCACGGCTACGACGCGGCCTGTCCCGAGCCGGGCGACCCGGACATGCCCACCCGGCCCTTCCTGGACTTCGCGGCCGGTTACATCCTCAGGGCGGTGGACCAGCTTCCCCGCCAGGGGGACCGGATGCCGTGGCTGACGTCGATGAGTTACCACTCCGACGTGAAGCTGCTCCGCTCCGACGACGTGGCCGATCCGGAACTGCGCCTGTTCCGCGCGACGGGGGCGGGCGAGGGGGCCGCGCCCGACGGGGCGGCGGCACCGCCCGGGGAGGACGCGGAGCCGCTCACAGGCCCCGTCGCCGGGCGGCGGGAGGACTGAGCCCGGCCACCGCGGGCGCCCACCCCGCGCGGACGGTCCAGGCCCACAGCCCGGGCCGGCGGGCTCCCGTCTCAGTCCTCGCCGGTCGCCTTGCGGACCAGGGCCGCGTAGCCGAGCTGGAGGGCGTCGGCGCCGGCCAGCGCGGTCAGGGCGCCCATGGCGGTGCGGGTGGCGCGCGGGGCCAGCAGCAGTCCGGCGGTCAGGGTGGAGGCCACCCAGACGCTGGTGCAGAACGGGCAGGTCATCAGCTCGCCCACGGTCTCCCGGCCGCTCTCCGGGCGGGCCTCCTCGTGCAGTTCCGCGGGGCCTTCCGGGCCGACGTACCGGGTGAACGGCGCGCGCAGCGGGCTGGTCACCGCGGCCTTGCTGAGCAGCCGGCTGAGCCGGAAGGTGGCCACCGCGGTGAGCGCCACGTCCCAGGGGTCGGGGCGCTCGGGGACCGGGCGGCCGCGGAGCCGGACCGCGGTGGTCCAGGCCGCGGTGTACGTGCCGAAGGCCGTCATCGCCGCCAGGTAGCCGCTCAGCGGGCGGTCCCCGCCCCCGGCGTACGCGCCGTGGGTGCGGTGGAGCGCCGCCTGCAGGCGCTGTGCGAGGCCGCCGCCTTCCGGGGTGTCTGCCATGTTCCGTGTCCGCCCTTGTCCGTGCCGTGTGGTGCGTTGTCCGGTTTCCGCCGAACGGTGTCCGCTTCGGTACCTGTGCCCGCCCGTCCCGTCGGCACGCCTGCGGGGCGGGCGGGCGGGCACGGCCGCGGCTACGGCAGCGGGGTGCCGCCGGTGGCGTTGACGATCTCGCCGGTGATGAACGAGGCGTCCTCGGAGGCGAGGAACACGTAGGCGGGCGCCATCTCGGCCGGCTGGGCCGGACGTCCGAGCGGCGACTGCTTGCCGAACTCGCTGGTGTCCGGCATGGTCGCCGGGATCAGCGGGGTCCACACCGGGCCGGGGGCGACGGCGTTGACGCGCACGCCGCGCTCGGCCAGCATCTGCGCCATCCCCTGCGTGAAGTTGACGATGGCCGCCTTGGTCATCGCGTAGTCGAGCAGGTGCGGGCTGGGCTGGTAGCCCTGCACGGAGGTGGTGTTGACGATCGAGCCGCCCTCCTGGATGTGCGGCAGGGCGAACTTCGACAGCCAGAACATGCCGTAGAGGTTGGTGCGCATCACCCGGTCGAACTGCTCGGTGGTGATCGCCTCGATGCCGTCCGGCTGCGACATCTGGTAGGCGGCGTTGTTGACCAGGACGTCGATCCGGCCGAACTCCTCGACCGCCCGGTCGATCAGCGCCCGGCAGTTGGCCTCCTCGCGGATGTCGCAGGAGACGGCGACCGCGCGGCGCCCGGCGTCCTCCACCAGGCGCACGGTCTCCCGGGCGTCCTCCTTCTCGTCCTCCAGGTACGTGAAGAGCACGTCGGCCCCCTCGCGGGCGAAGGCCAGCGCGACGGCCCTGCCGATGCCGGAGTCGCCGCCGGTGATCACCGCCTTGCGGCCCTCCAGCTTGCCGCTGCCCTTGTAGGACTCCTCGCCGTGGTCGGGCGGCGGGTCCATGGGCGCGGTGTGGCCGGGGTGCGGCTGGTCCTGGGAGGAGAACTCGGGGGTGGGGTGCTTCTCGCCCGGGTGCTGGGGCTGGTTCACGTCGGTGACTCTCCTTGTCGGGCCGTGTGCTCTCTGCGGGGATTCGACCGGTATCGACGGCGGTTGGTGCGGTTCGACCCCGGTGTCGACCCAGCCCGAGGTACCCGCCCGCCGGGCGCCTACACCGCACGGCACGTGGTCCTCGCGGCTCCGCCGCCGCTCCCGGGCCCCTGGCGCATCGTCCGGGAAACCGCTGGGTACTCGGCCCGGCGACCCCCGCCCCCGGTATCCGCTGCGGGAGACGACATGATCACTCACCGACGCCTGGTCGAGGACGCCGCCGCACGCACCCGTCTGCCCTCCGAGCGGGTGGCCCGCGCGGTCAAGGTGACGCTCGCGGTCCTCGCTCTCCATCTCGACGTGCCGGCGCGGCAGCGGCTGCGGCAGGCGGTGCCCGGCCCGGCCCGGGACGCCGCCTACGCGACCGTCCCCCGCTCCCACGGCACGGTGACCGACTTCTACGGCGAGGTCGCGGCCCACCTGCCGGCGGCGCCGGAGCAGGGCCGTCGCGTGGCGCGCGCGGTGCTGTCGCTGATCGCCCGCGACGACCCGGGCCTGGCGCGCCACCTCGTGGAGAACCTGCCGCCCGGCTTCGCGGAGGCGTTCACCGCGCCGGACGCCCATCCCGAGCGGCTGCCCGGCGAGGACGCCCCGCTCACCGACCGCGAACTGCGCGACGCACTGCGCCGCCGCCCGTCGTGGAGCGGCGACGGCCACCGCCTCACCCGCACCGTCGGCCTGCCCCGCGACCGGGTCCCGCCGCTGCTGCACCAGGTGGAGCACGACGCCCGGGAACTGCACCGCCGGGTCGGCCACTCGGTCTCGGACGAGGGCATCACCTTCACCGTCCGCACCCGTTCGGTGGACGCCGTCACCACCGCCGACCTGGAGCTGGCCGACCGGATCGACGCCGCGGTCTCCGCGGTGGGCTCCGGCGGACGCCCCGGGTGAGGGCCCCGCGCCGCCCGGCCGGCGGCCCCCGGGAACGGCAACCCGTGGGGAAACGCGGGAACCGGTGGGCAATCGCGGGAAGGAACCGGTGCGGCACACCGGTGCCCCGCCCCGTTGCGGGCAGATTGTCCCGTGCGGGCAGTCGTACGGAACCCGCCGTCGCGGCCGCCGTCCTGGTGAGAGGAGCTCTTCGTGACATCGTCGACGTCGGCGTCCGGCGGACGGTCCCCGGCCGGGAGGGAGGGCGGGGAGGGCCGGGACCCGAACCGGTGGCACGCCCTGTGGGTCACCCTGGTGGCCGGGTTCATGAGCCTGCTGGACGTGACGATCGTCGCCGTGGCCCTGCCGACCATCCAGCGCGACCTGGGCGCGACCCCGGCCGAGGTGCAGTGGGTGGTGTCGGGTTACGCGCTCACCTTCGCCCTCGCTCTGGTGACCGCCGGCCGGCTGGGCGACGCGCTCAACCGGCGGCGGATCTTCCTGCTGGCGCTGAGCGCCTTCGTGCTGTGCAGCGCCCTCGCCGGGGCCGCCCCGAGCAGCACCTGGCTGGTGGTCGCCCGGCTGGCCCAGGGGCTGGCGGCGGGCTGCATGGCCCCGCAGAACTCGGCGCTCATCCAGCAGATGTTCCGCGGTCCCGAACGGGGCCGCGCCTTCGGCTTCTTCGGCGCCACGGTGGGCATCTCCAGCGCGGTCGGTCCGATCACCGGCGGTCTGATCCTGGCGCTGGCCTCCGGCGGCGGGGGCTGGCGGTGGATCTTCTACGTCAACGTCCCGATCGGCGTCGTCGCCGTGCTGCTCGGCCGGCGGCTGCTCCCGCGCACCCGCCCGACCGGCAAGGGCCACGTCGACGTCCCGGGCGTGCTGCTGCTCGGCGCGGGCGTGCTGGCGGTGATGCTGCCGCTGGTGCAGGCCGAGGCCGGCGGGCTGGGCCGGCTGTGGTGGCTGTTCCTGGTCGGGGCGGCGCTGCTCGCGGTGTTCACTCTCTGGCAGCGCCGGGTCCTCGCCCGCGGTGATCAACCGCTGCTGGATCTGCGGCTGTTCACCCAGACCCGCGGGTACGCGGTCGGCGCGGGGGTCGGCACGCTGTACTTCGTCGGCTTCAGCGGGGTGTGGCTGGTGTTCGCGCTCTTCTTCCAGCACGGTCTGGACTACTCCCCGCTCCGGTCGGGCCTGGCGGTCACTCCCTTCGCGGTCGGGTCGGCGGGCGCGGCGGTGGTGTCCGGGCGGCTGGTGGACCGGCTGGGCAGGCTGCTGACGGTGTGCGGGCTGAGCGCGGTGATCGTCGGCATGAGCGCCACGGCGCTGCTGCTGCGCTTCGCGCCGGAGTCGTCGGCGACCTGGCTGGCCGCCCCGGCCCTGTTCGTGGCCGGCATGGGCAGCGGTTCCGTCATCTCGCCGAACATCACGATGACCCTGCGCGACGTCCCGGTGCGGATGGCCGGGGCGGCGGGCGGCGCGTTGCAGACCGGGCAGCGGCTGGGCGCGGCGGTGGGCACGGCGGCGCTGCCGGGTCTCTTCTACCTGGTGCTGGCGGGCCGGGACGACAACTTCCGCGACGCGGTCGCCATCGCGCTCGGCGCCGCGCTCCTCGGCATGACGGCGGCGCTCGCGCTGGCGGTGGCCGACTGGCGCCGCGACCGGGGCGGCCGCGGTGAGGGGGCCGGTGACTCCGGTGAGGCCGTGGGGCCGCCGGTCCGCACCGGCCGGGCGTGAGAGGGCACGGGGCGGACGCCGGAGCGCGGGCCGCCCCGTGGAGGGACGGCCCGCGCGCGCGTCACCCCCGGCCCGGGAGCCGGGGGTGGGCGGTGACTAGCTCACCGACAGGGCGGTGTCGTCGATGACGAAGCTGGTCTGCAGGTTGGTGTCCTCCACCCCGTTGAACTTCAGGGTGACGGTCTGACCGGCCAGCGAGGACAGGTCGAAGGACTTCTGGACGTACCCGGTGGCCGCGTTCAGGTTGCTGTAGGTGGCCAGGGTGGTCGAACCGGCGGTGACGGTGAGCTTGTCGTACGCCGTGGTGGCGGTGGTCTCCGCGGTGTCGATGTGCAGCCAGAAGCTGAGGGTGGCCTTGCAGCCGGCCGGGATGGTCACCGACTGGGAGAGCGTGTCGGTGTGCGAGGAGCCGTAGCCGTCCAGCCAGGCCTTGTACGAGCCGCCGTGCGCTGCCTGGCCGGAGTCGGTGGTGATGACGCCGCTGCTGGCGGTCCAGGTGGTGTTGCCGGACTCGAAGCCGGGGTTGCCGAGCAGCTGCTTGGCGGTGCAGGTGCCGCCGCCGACCGGGTTGACGGTCCAGGTGAAGGAGGCCGTGCCGGTCTGCGCGGCGCTGTCCGTGACGGTGACGGTGGTGCTGTAGGTGCCCGCCGTGGTCGGCGTGCCGGAGATGAGGCCGGTGGAGGCGTTGATGGCCAGGCCGGCCGGCAGCCCGGTGGCGCTGTAGGTCAGTGCGCCGGCGTTGGTGCTGCTCGCGCTGATCTGCAGGCTGACGGCGGTGCCGACGGTGGCCGTGCGGCTGCCCGGGTTGGTGACGGTGACGCCGTTGCCCGGCACGGGCACGCGGGCGCCGACGTTGATGCCCGCGAAGGCGTTGGCCACACCGGCGTACTGCGCGGAGTTCGCGCCGTACAGGGCGGTGGCGGCGTTGAGCGCGGCGGTGCGCGCGCCCGCGTAGTTGGTGCTGGACGTCATGTAGGTCGTCAGCGCCTTGTACCAGATCTGCAGGGCGGCGGCGCGGCCGATGCCCTGGACGGCGACGCCGTCGCTGGTGGGGCTGTTGTAGGTGACGCCGTTGATCGTCTTGGTGCCGCTGCCCTCGGAGAGCAGGTAGAACATGTGGTTCGCGGGACCCGAGGAGTAGTGGACGTCGATGCTGCCGATGCCCGAGTACCAGGAGTCCTTGGAGCCGCCGTCCTTGCTCGGCTTGTCCATGTAGCGCAGCGGGGTGCCGTTGCCGTTGATGTCGATCTTCTCGCCGACCAGGTAGTCGCCGACGTCGGTGGAGTTGCCCGCGGCGAACTCGGCGCCGGCCGCGAAGATGTCGGAGGTGGCCTCGTTGAGGCCGCCGGACTCACCGCTGTAGGTCAGGTTGGCGGTCGCCGAGGTGACGCCGTGGCTCATCTCGTGGGCGGCCACGTCGAGCGAGGTCAGCGGGTGGGTGTTGCCCGAGCCGTCGCCGTAGGTCATGCAGAAGCAGCTGTCGTCCCAGAAGGCGTTGACGTAGCCGCTGCCGTAGTGGACGCGGGAGTAGGCGCCCTGGCCGTTGTTCTCGATGCCGCTGCGGTTGAACGTGTTCTTGAAGAAGTCCCAGGTCACCGCGGCGCCGTAGGCGGCGTCGACGGCGGCGGTCTGGTCGGTCGACGAGCTGGAGGCGACTCCGGTGCCCCAGGTGTCGTCCGCGTCGGTGAACAGGGTGCCGGCGCCGGAGGTGGCGCGGGCCAGGTTGGTGGTCCGGTGACCGCCGCGGGAGCCGTCCGTCAGCTGGTACGTGGACCCGGAGAGCGTGGTGCCCAGGGTGACCGTGCCGCTGTAGAGGCTCTTGCCGGTGCCGGTCTTGATGTCCTCGGACTCGTGCAGCTTCTCGCCGGTCAGGGCGTCGGTGACGACGCGCAGGCGGCTGGGGGTGCCGTCGTGCTGGAAGCCCTCGACGAGGGTCTCCCACGCCAGGCGCGGGGTGCCCGAGCCGGCCCAGACGACCTTGCGGGTGTTGTCGGCCGTCGGCGTGGCGTTGCCGTCGTGCGCCTTGGCGGCCTTGACCGCCTTGGTCTCGGCGGTGGTCTCCGCCACCTTCGCGGTGGTGCCCACCGTGATGGCGCGCTTGTTGTTGAAGGTGGCGTTCAGCCCGTCGCCCTTGCCGGACTCCGGGGCGTCGTGGACGACGAGGTCGCCGCCGAGGACCGGCAGACCCGCGAAGGTCCGCTCGTAACGGGTGTGCAGCGTCCCGTCGTTGTCCTGGACGACGTCCTTGACGAGGAGCTTCTCCTTGCCGCCGAGCTTCAGCTTCTTGGCGTGGTCGTCCGCCTTGGTCTGTGCGGACCTGATCAGCGAGGTGCGCTCGGAGGCCGTGATGTCGGCGGCGAGCCCGCCGGTGCGCAGCTGGGCGGCCTTGGGGGCGGCGTCCGGCTGGGCGGCGGCCGGGAGGGCGGGCAAGCCGACGGCGACCAGCGCCGCCGCGGCCAGCAGGCCGGCGGAGGCGGCCCGTCGGCGGAGGGTTGTGTGTCTCACTCGGTGTCCTGTCCGTTCGCGGCCGCTGTGGCGACCGGGGGCTGGCCGGGCGGGCGGTGGACCGCCGGTGACCGGCAGGGGTAACGGTCAGGGGTGAGGATGGCAGCGTTGACTCGGCCATGTCACGAGTGCAGGGGGCCCGGACGGCCGCTTCGAGGGATAACCCTCGGTGGACAGGGGGGACATGCGCGTACGAATCGGCCCCGGTCCCCCGGAGCCCTCTCGGCGGTCAGTTCTCCAGGTGGGTCGGCGCGAACATGCGCAGGGTCGCCGGGAGCACCACCACCGAGGGGCCCGGGGTGGCGAGCGCCTCGGACAGGTGGGCCCGCAGTTCCCGCGGGCTCGTCCGGACGGCGGGCACCCCGAAGGACTCCGCCAGGGCGACGAAGTCCGGCCCCGCGAGCTCCGTCCCGTGCGGCTCGCCGTACGCGTCGGTCATGTACTCGCGGAGGATGCCGTACCCGCCGTCGTCGACGATCAGCCAGGTGACGTCGAGCCGGTGGCGGCGCGCCGTGGCGAGCTCGGCGACCGAGTACAGCGCGCCCCCGTCGCCGGAGACGGCGAGGACCGGCAGGCCGGGCTCGGCGACGGCCGCGCCCAGGGCGGAGGGGAAGGCGTAGCCGAGGCCGCCGGCCCCCTGCGCGGAGTGCATGGTGTTGGGCCTGCGGGGGTCGAAGGCGGACCAGGCCCAGTACGACAGGATCGTCATGTCCCAGAAGGAGGGCGACCCGGCGGGCAGGGCCGCGCGCACCGACTCCAGGACGTCCTGCTCCAGGTCGAGGTCCTGGGCCGCGATCCGGGCGCCGACCCGGTCGAGGAGCTCCCGGACCCTGCGGGCGGCCCGGTCGTTCTCCCGCGCGGGCACCGGTTCCAGCGTCTCCAGCAGGGCCTGCAGCGCGAGCCGTGCGTCCGCGTGGATGCCGAGGGCGGGGTGGTTGGCCTCGAGCTTCCCGGCGTCGGCGTCGATCTGCACGATCGTGCCGCGCGGTGCCAACGTGTGGTAGTTGGAGGAGAGTTCGCCCAGTCCCGAGCCGACGACCAGCAGGACGTCGGCGTCCTCGAGGAAGTCGGTGGTGTGCCGGTCCTCCATCCAGGACCGCAGCGAGAGCGGATGCGTCCAGGGGAAGGCGCCCTTGCCGCCGAAGGTGGTGACGACCGGGACGGCGAGCTTCTCGGCCAGCTGCCGCAGCTTGCCGGAGGCGTCCGAGCGGACGACGCCGCCTCCCGCGACGATCACCGGGCGCTCGGCGCGGGCCAGCAGGTCCGCGGCGACGGCGGTCAGTTCGGGCCGTGGCGGCAGTTCCTCCGGGGTGGCGTCCACCGCGGTGACCTGCGGGACGCGGGCCGGCTCCCGCAGCACGTCGTACGGGATCTCCACGTAGACGGGCCCGAAGGGGACGGTCAGCGCCGAGCGCCAGGCCTCGGCGATCGCGGTGGGGATCTGCGACTGGGTGCGGGCGGTGTGGACGGACTTGACGATCCCGCGGAAGGCGGCCGCCTGGTCCTCCAGCTCGTGGAGGTGACCTCGGCGCCGTCCGCCGGGGCCGCCGGACGGGACCTGGCCGCACAGGGCCAGCACCGGCGAGGAGGCGGCGGCGGCCTCCTGCAGCGCGGCCAGCGCGGTCAGCGCCCCGGGCCCGGTGGACAGCAGCAGCGGGGCGGCCTCTCCGGTGATCCGGCCGTACGCGTCCGCCGCGAAGGCGGCGTTGTTCTCGACCTGCAGGCCGACGGTGCGCAGGTCCGACCTGCGCAGCGCGTCGAGGACCGGCAGGACGTGCTGGCCGGGCAGGGCGAAGACGGTGGTGGCGCCCAGCCCGGCGAGCGTCTCCACGACCAGGTCCCCGCCGTGGCGGCCGGGGGGCGGGTTCAGGGCCGCCTCCGTCTGCGCGGCCGTCGGGCGGAGCACCAGGTCGTGGTCGTGGGTCACTGCGTGCGCGCCTTCGCGATCTGCCGGGACATGATGGTGGTGAGCTCGTAGGCGGTGTGCGAGGCGGCGACGGAGGTGATCTCCGCGTGGTCGTACGCCGGGGCGACCTCCACGACGTCCGCCGACACCAGGTTGCAGCCGGCCAGGCCGCGCAGGATCTCCAGCAGCTCCCGCGAGGTCATCCCGCCGGCCTCGGGCGTGCCGGTTCCGGGCGCGTGCGCCGGGTCGAGGCAGTCGATGTCGATGGAGATGTACAGCGGCCGGTCCCCGATCCGCTGCCGCAGCTGGTCGGCGACCTCGTCCGCGCCCCGGCGGTAGACGTCCGCCGAGGTGACGATGCCGAAGCCCATCTTCTCGTCGTCCTTGAGGTCCTGCTTGCCGTACAGCGGGCCGCGGGTGCCGACGTGGGAGAGGGCCGAGGTGTCGAGGATGCCTTCCTCGACCGCCCGCCGGAACGGGGTGCCGTGGGTGTACTCGGCGCCGAAGTAGGTGTCCCAGGTGTCCAGGTGGGCGTCGAAGTGCAGGAGCGCGACCGGGCCGTGCTTCTTCGCCACGGAGCGCAGCAGCGGCAGCGCGATGGTGTGGTCGCCGCCGAGCGTCATCAGGCGGGCGCCGGTGCCGAGCAGGTCGTCCGCCGCGGCCTCGATCGTCTCGACGGCCTCGTCGATGTTGAACGGGTTGACCGCGATGTCCCCGCCGTCGGCCACCTGCGCCAGCGCGAACGGCGAGGCGTCCTGGGCCGGGTTGTAGGGGCGCAGCAGCCGGGACGCCTCACGGATGGCGTTGCCGCCGAAGCGGGCGCCGGGCCGGTAGGAGACGCCCGAGTCGAAGGGGACGCCGATCACCGCCACGTCGGCCGCGCCGACCTCGTCCAGCCGCGGCAGCCGGGCGAACGTCGCCGGCCCCGCGTACCGCGGGATCCGCGAGGAGTCGACGGGGCCGCGGGGCGTCCCGCTGTTGCTCATGGAGGTCATGGAGGTGATGCCTTCCTCTCACCGGTACCGAGGGTACGCGGCGCCGAAGTCACCGGCGGAGCGCACCACGGACCGACCCTAGATGGCCCCCGGACGGCTGCGAAGTGTACGTTTCCTCCATCGGGCCGGAGAAGAACAGAGGAATCGTCCATCATGCCGTCCGCCCCCGCGTCCCCTCCCGCACCACCGCCCACTCCCCCGGTGCCGCTGTCGGCCCTGCTGGCGCGCGGCGACCTGGGTCTGGTCCGTCTCGCCGGGCCCGAGGAGGCGGACGTCCACTGGGCGCAGGTCTCCGAGATGGCCGATCCCCTGCCGTACCTGCTGGGCGGCGAACTGCTGCTGACGGCGGGGGTCCAGGTGCCGCCCTCGGCCGGCGCCGCCTACTTCGGCGCCTACGTGCGGCGGATCCTGGAGGCGGGCGGCGCGGCCCTGGGCTTCGGCGTCGCCCCCGTGCACGACACGGTGCCCGGGGAGCTGGTCGCCGCCTGCGAGGCGCACGACCTGCCGCTGCTGGAGGTGCCGCGGCGCACCACGTTCTCCGCGGTGGCCCGCGCGGTCGGCGAGCTGGTCGCCCGGGCCCGGCTGGCGGAGCTCCGGCGGGTCGCCGAGGCGCAGCGGAGCCTGGCCGCGGCGGCGTCGCGGCCCGACCCGGTGCCGTCCGTGCTGCGGCAGCTGGCCGCGGCGCTGGGGGGCTGGGCGGTGCTGTTCGGTCCGGAGGGGGCGGTGGCCGGGTCGGCGGAGTCGTCCGAGGACGCGTCGGCGGGCGCGTCGGCGAGTGCGTCGGGGGGCACGTCGGCGAATGCGTCGGGGGGCACGTCGGCGAATGCGTCGGGGGGCACGTCGGCGAATGCGTCGGCGGGCATGTCGACGGGCGTGTCGGCAGGTGCGACGGTGGGCGTGTCACCGGGCGCGTCGGCAGGTGGACCGCCCGCCGGTTTCGGGGCGCGTGCCGGAGCGACGGGACAGGAGCCGCGGCCGGCCGGGCCGTCACGCGGAACGGCGGACCTCACGGCCGGGCGGGACCCGGGGGCGCGGGTGCGTGCGGCGCTGGCCGAGCTGGCCCGGGTGGTGCGGCCCGGCGCACCCGGCAGCTCCGCGCCGGGGCCCTCGTCGGCCACCGACACGGCCGGCGGCGCCCACCTGGCGGCGTACGGGCTGGGGACCGCGCCCGGATACGTGCTCGGGCTCGCGACGGACCGCCGTGAGCCCGGCGACCACACCATCGCCTCGGCGGCCTCCGTGCTGCTGACCCTCCTCACCGGGGAACGCGGCAGCGGACCGGACGCCTCCTGGGCGGCCGCGCTGGTGCGGCTGCTGCTGGGCCGCGGTCCCGCGGAGGTGGCTCCGCTGCTCGGCGGGGAGCGCTGGACGCTGGTGCACGCCCGCCCGGACGCCGGAGTCCCGGACGCGGAGGCCGCCGCGGCGCTGGGCGAGGCGCTGGGTTCCCCGCTGGTCGACCTGGCGGACCGGGTGGTGCGGGTGCTGGCACCCGGCGGGCGGCCCGTGGAGCGGCGGGCCGGATGGACGCTGGGGGTCGCGGAGGTGACCGGACCGGATGACTGGCCGGCCGTCGACGACCGGGCCGCCCGTGCCCTGGGCCGCGCCCTCGCCACCCGTTCCCCGCTCGTCCGTCACGGCTCCGGCGGGCGGCTGGCCGACCTCCTGCCGCCGGGCGAGGCCGAGGAGCACGCCCGCGCCCTGCTGGCGCCGATCGCCGGCACCCCCGCGCTACCGCGCACCCTGCGCGCCTGGCTCTCCCTGCACGGCAGCTGGGACCGCACCGCCGTGGCGCTCTCGGTGCACCGCAACACCGTCCGGCAGCGGATCGCCCGGTGCGCGGCGCTGCTGGACGCCGACCTGGACGACCCGGATGTGCGCATGGAGCTCTGGTTCGCCCTGCGGCGGCTGCCGGACTGACCGGCCGCGCGGAGCGGGGGCCGGCCGGCGGCCGCGGTGCCGCCGGGTCCGGGTGCCGGGCCGGCGGCCGCTGGGGCGCCGGGTGCGGGTGCCGGGCTGGCGGCCGCTGGGGCGCCGGGTGCGGGTGACGGGTGCGGGCGACGGGCGCGCTCGGTGCCGGGCGCACTCGGTGCCGGGTGCCATCGGGGCCAGGTGCCTGGGTACCTCGAACCGGGTGCCGGCGGGGGGCGGCAGGGGTGGCAGCGTCCGCCTCGTCGGGGTGGGCGCGCGGGCGGCGTCCAGGGGCGCGAAAAGGAGCGTGCGGGGCGCGGGAGGCGGAGTCCGCGTGTGCGGGAACGATTCGGCCAATGTGGGCGAAGCGGCACGCGAACCCTGCCCTTCCGGTCGCCTCCGCGCAGTCGCCGACGCCACCCCCACGACGTGCGGAAACCTCGCACGGCGCGTCCGAGGGCGCCCCGGGCGACGGGGGTGGAAGTCGGCCATGGCCGGATGTCCGGCCGCCGCCCCTCCGCGGATGTCAGGTCGGCGTGGACCGTCCCCGGGCATAATCCGGCGTGGTCTGGTCCACTCGTTCCACCGCTCCTGCCTGCGCCACCTACGCGCGTTGCTTCGACGTCCGCGGGCCGACCGGGCAGTGGTGAGGAGGGTCCCGCATGACAACGCGCCCGCAGCGGCACCGGTCGGCATCCGCCACGCCCGCGTCGGATCCGCCGGAGGGCGGCCGGACGTCACTGCGCTCGGCGACCCTGCTCGGGGCGCTGCCTGCCGCGTCGGCCACCCTGCTGGCGGGCGCCGCCTACGCCGCCGCCCTGTCCCCGCTGCCGACCTCGGCCGCGGTCGGAGCGGGCATCTGCGCGGCCATCGGCTGCGTCGCGGTCACCACGACGGCCACCGTGGCGGCCCGCCGCGACGCCGCCCGGACGGCCGCCCGGTCCGCCTCCCGCGAGGAGACCGCGGAGGCCGCCGCGGCCGTGGTGCCGGCGCTGCTGG
Organism: Streptomyces fragilis; assembly: GCF_003112515.1. Classification (GTDB taxonomy): domain Bacteria; phylum Actinomycetota; class Actinomycetes; order Streptomycetales; family Streptomycetaceae; genus Streptomyces; species Streptomyces fragilis. Next base: position 419,677 of record NZ_BEVZ01000006.1, read on the forward strand.
AGGAGGGCCTGCGGCAGATCGCCTCGGCCGCCCGGCGGGTCCGGCGCGGCGAGACCCCCGAGCCGCTGGAGCTGCCCGCCTCTCCGGCGGGGCCCGTCCCCGCGGCGGGCCGCGGGTCGGCGGCGTCCCGGGCGGTCCCGGGCGGACAGCCGGCCGGTCCCGCCGACGGCCTGGAGGACGCGGTCCGCCGTGCGCTGACCGCGGCGCACACCGCCGTGCTGACCGCGGGCTCGCGTCGGCACACCGACGCGTCCCTCGCCATCGTCCGCAAGATCCAGGCGCTGGTCCTGATGGCGCTGGAATTGCTCGACGACGCCCACGACCGCACCGAGGATCCCGAACTGCTGGACGTGCTGTTCCGGATCGACCACCTGGTCACCCGTACCCAGCGGGCCGTGGAGAGCGCAGCCGTCCTCGACGGCCGGCTGCCCCGGGCCGTCCGCCGCCCGGTGCCGCTGGCCACGGTGCTGCGGCAGGCAGCGGCGGAGACCGAGGACTACACGCGGATCGAGGTCGCGCCGCCCCCCGCGGGGTACGCGCTGGTGGGCCCGGCGGCCGCCGAGGTCATCCATCTGGTCGCGGAACTCGCCGAGAACGGCGCCCGCTTCTCGCCCGCCGGGACCAAGGTGACGGTGCGCGCGGCGCTGGCCCGGGAGGGACTGGTCGTGGAGATCGACGACCGGGGTCCGGGTCTGACCGGAGACCAGCTCGAGGAGATGAACCAGGTCGTCTCCCTGGTCCACGAGCCGGGCGGGGACGACGGCCGCACCGGTCTGGCGGTGGTGGCCAGGGTGGCCCAGCGGCTGGGGCTGGCGGTGCGCTTCCAGACCAATCTCTACGGCGGCGTGCAGGCGCTGGTCCGCCTGCCGGCCACGCTGCTGCACCTGGCCGACGAGGACCCGGCCGGCCACGACCGTCCGGAACACCGTCGGACCGACCCGTCGACGGCGCACGCGGCGGACACCATGCCGCTGGGCCGGGTGGGCCAACCGGGCCAGGTCCGGCCGGAGTTCCGCACCGTGCCGGCCACCGGCCTGCGGCGAGGCGTCACGGAGCGGGCCGTCACCGAGCGGGCGGTCACGGAGCGGGCCGTCACGGAGCGGGCCGTCGGCGAGCCGGCCGTTCGGTGGCGGGGCTCCGCCCGGGCGGAGGACGTGCCCGGGTCCGTGCCGCGGCCCGCGCCGCACTCCGGGCCGCTCGGCGACGACGCGTTGTTCGGCCCGCACCACCCGGGCGCCTGGCGCGCCGACGACGGCCGCACGGGCGGGCGCTGAGGTGGCCCGGCCCGACCCGTGGGTGACCCAGGAGACGGCGACGGTCCGCGCCTACGCCGTGACCCTGGGCCGGACCCGTCCCGCCGTGCCGGTGGAAGCCGACTCACTGGTGCGGGCGGCCGCCCGGCCTCCGTACGACGCTGTCTCCCCGGAGGCGCTGACCGCGGTGCGGCTCTGCGCCGGGCAGGCGCTGTCGGTGGCCGAGCTGGCAACCCTCCTGCAACTGCCGCTCCAGGTGACCAAGGTGGTCGTCGCGGACCTGCTCGGCGGCGGTTTCCTGATCCACGCCATGCCCGACCGCTCCGCCGACGGCAGCGACCCCACGCTGCTGGAGGCCGTCCTGGACGGCCTGCGCAACCTGTGAGCCGGCCGTCGGCGGAGGGACCGCTCGGGATGGGTCAGTCGTCGAAGTCGACCGAGGAGCACACGGCGGCGTAGGTCCCGTAGCTGCCGTACGGGGACTGCCACTGGGTGCCGGCGAAGATGGAGTTGCCGCCCCAGCAGTGACGGCCGTTGTGGTCCCCGCGGTGGTCGCCGTTGTGGTCACCACGGTAGTCGCCGCGGTTGTCCCCACGGTGGTCGCCGTTGTGGTCGCCGCGGTTGTCCCCACGGTGGTCACCGCGGTTGTCACCGTTGTGGTTCCAACCGTGGTCGTTCTGACGGCCCTTGTCGTCGCCACGGTGCTCGCCCTGGCGGTTCTTGCCGTCACGCTCGTGGTCGTTCTGGTGACGGCCCTCGTCGTGGCCCTTGCCCTTGTCGTGCCCGTTCTCGTGGCCGTTCTCGTGGCCCTTGTCCTGGCCCTTGCCCTTGTCGTGGCCCTTGCCCTTGTCGTGCCCGTTCTCGTGGCCCTTGTCCTGGCCCTTGCCCTTGTCGTGGCCGTTCTCCCGGCCCTTGTCCTGCTCCTTCTCCTGGCCCTTGTCCTGGCCCTTCTCCTTGCCCTTGTCCTTGTCCTGGGCCTTCTCGTCACGCTGGTGATCGCCCTGGTGGTGACCCTGGTGGTGGCTCTGGTGCTGGGCCTGGTTGCCGTTGTCGTGGGGGTGGTCCCCCGCGAACGCGCTGCCCGCGCCCAGCGCGGCGCTCAGGGCGAAGGCGGCCAGGACGGTGGCGGTGACGCGACGTACGCGCATCTGTTCCTCCGGATGGGGAGAGGGATCGGAGCGTGGTCGGCGGAAGCGCCGGCCAGTACCCGTCTCCCCCGCCGGCCGGTCCGTCCGGCGGGCCGGGGCCCGGTTTCACCCGTGCGGGCCGGTACATTGCCCCGGTCGCCGCGTCCCGGCACCGCCCCGGGCCACCGGCGCGACCGCGCCCGACGGGGGCGAGGCCACTCCGCTGTCCCGCTCAGGCGGAGGCCGCACCCCGGCCGCACTGCCACTCGTCGGCCAGCAGCGCGTAACCGATTCCGTCGATCCACCCCAGGTCCCGGTGCAGGGACTCGCGCACGGTGTACTGCTCACGGCGCATCCCCAGCCGCTCCATCAGCCGCCAGGAGGCCTCGTTGTCGGCGAAGGCGTTGGCGCACACCCGTCGCACCTTCAGCTCCTCGAAGCAGACCCGCAGCAGCTCGCGGCACCCCTCGGTGGCGTATCCCCGGCCGCCCACCGCGGGGTCGAACACCCAGCCGAGTTCCGCCTGGGCGCCCCTGGCCTGTTCGGCGACCTCCCGCTGTGCCCAGGCGTCCTCCACCCGGACGTAGAAGTCGCCGACGACGCGGCCGTCGAGCTCCGCCACCAGCGTGGTGGCCAGCCGTTGCGGCCTGGTCAGGAGCTCCCGCCAGTCCTCGAGGTCCCTCGGCGCGAACGTCAGCCAGTAGGACACCTCCGGAAGCCGCCGATACGCGAACATGGCCTCGGCGTCCCCGGGAGTCACCCGCCGCAGGGAGAGCCGCTCCGTGGTGAGCGGCCAGACGAGGGCGGACAGGGGGTCCGCAGCGGCCGCCGGACCCGTCACGTCGGCCGCCCCGGCGTCTCGGCGGCGACCGGCAGGCCCGTGCCGGGCCCGAGATCGAGGCCGAGATCGGGATCGCCGAAGGTCGCCCGCAGCTCCTGGAAGGCGGTGACCTTCTCGTCCCCGAACCGGCGGACGTGGGCGGCGTATTCCTCGGGAGTCAGCAGCGACGACGGCCGGGACTTGCTGTGGAACTTGTCCGCGTACATCACCAGCTTCTCCTCCGGAGTCTCCGCGACGTAGTCGCCGGGCGGCAGCGGCAGCCCCTGCCGGACGATGTCCTCGCGGGTGACGCCGACCCCCGTGTGGTGGGAGCAGAACCGCCGCAGCGTCTCCGGCAGACCGGCCTGCTCGAGCAGCTCGTGCCCGAGCACGCCGTGCCGGATGTAGTTCTTGTGGTCCAGCACTCCGTCATCCGCGAAGAGCCGGTAGACCCCGATGTCGTGGAGCAGACAACCGGCCCTGACCAGCTCGAAGTCGACATCGAGCCCCGCCGACTCGATCAGGTGCTCGGCGATCCGCCACACGATCTCGCAGTGGGTGTGGACCGACCGGAACGCCTCCGGCGTGGGCGCCCACTTCTCGTGCAACGCGCGGATCTCTTCGGGCGACGGGATGCTCATCCGGCGAGGCTAACAACCCGTCCCGCCGACCGGCCAACCCGTCTCCCGCGTGACTTCAGCCTCCCTCAGCCATCCGGCCGAAGCGGTCCTGGAGACCCGGTTCACCGTGCGTGACGGCCCTGGCGAGTGCTCCAGCCGCCGAGCCGACGTAGCGGTCGACGTAGGCGATGCGGGATGCCCCAGCGACCTGAGCCATGTCGAGACCCGGCGGCCGACCGAGGGAGAGGATCACACACAACGACCGTCCACCCCCTCCCTGCGCCGGGGTCAGGGGGTGAGGGCGTCATGGTGTCCACCTCGCCACTCGACCAGCAGAACAGTGGCATCGTCCTTCAGGCGCCCGGCGTTGTGCTCAGCACGGCACGCATGAGGCGGCGCAGGGTCTCGTGGAGGGTGAAGTGGCCCGAGTGGTGGCGAAGGACGAAGTCGATGAAGCGGCCCTTGCCGAACTCGTTTCCCTCGGCGTCGCGGGCCTCGACGACTCCGGCAGGTCAGTGTGGCGCTGACGCGCCGGTCGCGGACCAGCAGCGGCAGGTGGTGGCCACGGTTGACCCAGCTCAGTCCACCCGTTCGAATGTTCAGCTCGGCCAGAATGCCGGTGACGTGGCGTTGGGTGCCGAACTGCTCGAGCAGGGCCCGTTCCACCGTCTGGCTCGCCTCGGTCAAGGACGCGCCCTGGCGGCGCGCGTTGCGGCACGCGGCGACGGCGACGTTCGCGGTGATGCCCGCGGACACGTCGTGCCCCATCGCGTCGAAGACCGCCAGGTGCAGGGTGTCGTCGGCGACCGCGAAGTCGAAGGCGTCGCCCCCAGGTCGTAGGTGGGCTCAAGCACCGCCCCGACGGTGACGTTGTGGCCGGCGTATGCCGGGGGCGGCATGAGGTCCATCTGCATCTCCGCCGCGACGTTCATCGGCGCGACGCGCACCAGCCGTGCATAGGAATTGCTGAAGGAGCGCTTGCTCAGCAGGAGCAGGGCGACCACCGACGCGACGTCGCTAAGCACTAATCCTGCAGATCCACGAGGTACATCACCGCGTCATGAAGACCTGCGGACGCGGCATGCTCGGCCACCAGTTGCGGCAGTGCCTCGAAGTTCGCCGTATGAGAAATCTGGATCAGGCCCGTGAGCATGCCGGACATGCGCTCGCGATCGGTCACCGTGCACCAGTCTCCCGCTCGTCATCCGTGTCAGCGTCTCCGCACTGCCACACCAGCGCGCCAGGGCGGCGTCCGGCCAGCAGTCGATGGGGCAGGTCGACCTCACTGGCAAATCTTGCCGGAGCCCGCCGCGCCGCCCGCCGTTCCCGCCCGGTGCACGAAGCACAGGGCGGCAGGGCGGGCCTCCTTCCTTCGCACCCGGCCGGGGGTGGTTCACTGCGGCGGGGCGCTCAGCGGGTTCGCGGCGAGCGCGCGAGCGGTGCCGTACAGGTTGGCGGCCATCGCGCGGCCGGTGCTGTGAGCCCAGTCGTGGCCGCGTTGGTCGTCGAGGTAGTCGGGGCCCGGGCCGGGGCCCAGGTGCCAGTAGGTCCACGACTGGCCGGGGATGGTGTATCCGATGTCGCACAGGGCGCCGTTGATCTCACTGATCACATGGTGTGCACCGTCCTCGTTGCCGGTGACGACGACTCCCGCGACGCGGTTGTAGGCGACGGGGCGGCCGTGGTCGTCGGTCTCGGACAGCATGGCGTCCATCCGCTCCAGGACCCGCTGGGCCATCGAGGACGGCCGGCCGAGCCAGGTCGGGGAGGCGACGACGAGGATCTGCGTCTGCAACAGCTTGGCGTGCACGGCCGGCCAGTCGTCGCCGGCGGCGACCGCTTCGCTGACCACGCCCGGGTGGACGTCGAGGTCCACGGCCCGGACGTGCTCCACCTCGACGCCGCCGTTCTCCGCCAGCCAGTCACCGACCACCCGGGCCAGTGCCTCGGTGTTGGACGGCGCGGGGGACTTCTTGAGCGTGCAGTTGATCACCAGTGCCTTCATGGCACAGCCGTACCCCGCTGCGCGCCCGTCGATCTCCCGGTGCACCCGTCCGGACGAAAGGTGGCCTCCTCATGTCCCTGGGCTGACGCCTGGGCCGGCCGCGGTGACGTCGCCCGCGTGCCCTCACATCCCCTGTCCGTTCGTGCCCGCGTGTCATCCGCTCGCGACGTCTGCGTCCCCGGCCTCGTCCGACTCGTCGCGGCCGGTCACAGGTGACGGCGGACCCCGGCTTCGCCGGTCACGTGCTCGGTCTGGGACTGCCAGTCGCCGGTCAGTACCGCAGCGCCCTTCCCGCGCCGCCACGTCGGCAGCACGGGGCGCTGGCGTTGGTCCTCGAGCACCAGGGCGAAGGAGGCGTAGACGGCGACCGCGGTGAGGACCAGGCCGACGGCACCCGCCGTGTGCTTCCACGACTGCGCCCCGGAGAGTTCCCAGACACCCGTGGCCGCGAACCGCAGCGAGGCCACGACGAGGACGAGTGAGGCGACGAGCTTTCCCGCGCCGGCGGCGGCGATCGGAACCCACAACGCGAAGGCGGTGAGCAGGAGCAGCAGTCCCACCGCCTTGCTGGTGCTCCCGGGCGGAGAGCTGAGCATGATGAACCCCAGGGACAACCAGGTCCCGGCCAGCACGGCCATGCCGGTCGCCGCGACATCGTCCCGGCACAGGAAACCGAGTACCGCGGCCGCGGACTGCAGGGGAAAGACGAAGGCGAGCAGGACGATCGCCACGGCGTGGCCCTGGACCGGTGGCAGCCACTCCAGTTGGAGCGCGGCGACGACGAAGGTGCCGCCGGCCAGTCCCAGGAATCCCATGGGAAGAGGACTGGCCAACGGGCGCAGGTGGACCACCACGGGTGACGTGTGATTCGGTGATCGGCTGTCTCTCATACAGCTCTCCTCTGGAGGACTGGCTGTGCTGCTCCGCCGGCCCGCGCCGCCGCTCAGCGGGCCGTGACCAGCCGGGTCAGGTGGCGGTGGCGATCAGTGCCTGGGGGGCGGCCTGCTTGATGCGGGTGTTCAGCCACTTCAGCTGGCGCTGGGTGTCGGTCTTGCACGTCTCCACGACGTCCAGCAGTTCGCCGTCGCGCGTCCCCTGCGCCGCCTGGCCCAGGACGGTCCAGGTGATGTCGACGAAGGAGGCCAGGAGGTAGAGGTCCTGCAGGTCGCGCAGGAGGCCGACGCCGCCGGAGCGGATGCCTGACAGTCCTTCGGCGTGCAGCCGTTCGGGCTCGTCCTCGCGCTGTTCGCCGTAGCGCTCGGCGACGGGCGAGAGCCGGTCGACGTGTCCGTCGCTGGCCCGGGCGAGGGTGTGGCAGAGGGAGTGCACGTCCGGTTCGCCGACGTGGCCCTCGGCGACCTGGCGGAAGGAGTCGGCCAGCGTTTTGGACGCCGCGTGCTGCAGGCCGATGTAGGTGGCGAGATGCACGGGTCAGCCCTTCGTGCCGGTGGTGGACGTCGTGCCTCCGGAGCCGGGCGGCTGCGGAGGGGCTTCCGGCTGCCGCGGGGGCCGCGGCGGTTCGCAGGCGTCCGGGTGCTCGCGCTCCTCGGCGCCGGGGCCGCCGACGGTGGCCGGGACGCCGTCCGGGTCGGCCGGTGCCGACGCGGTCGTGGTGGGTGCGGGGGAAGGGCCGGTGGCGTCCGCCATCCTCACGACCTTGACGGTCCCGATCTTGAACAACGGCTGCTTGGAGACGGGGTCCCATTCGGTGATCGTGAGTTCGTTCGCCGCGCTCGGGCTGCCGCCGGGAGCGGCTCCGTCCGTTCCCGGCCGGTCCCAGTAGCCGTAGTGGAACGGTGTGAACACCACCCCGTCGCGACCGCGGCCGATCCGCGCCGGCCCCTGCATGGCTCCTCGCGGTGACTCCAGCCGCACCAGGTCGCCCTCGCGCACGCCGAGCCGTGCCGCGTCGCCGACGGACAGCTCCACCCACACTCCGGGTGCGGCGCGCTGCAGTTGACGGGAGCGCCCGGTTTTGGTGCGGGTATGGAAGTGGTAGGCGGTGCGGCCGGTGGTGAGGACGAACGGATACTCCTCCCCCGGGCTCTCCGGCGGCGACACGTAGGGGGCGGCCTTGAAGAAGGCGCGGCCGTCGGGGTTCTTGGCCCGGTACTCCTGCTCACTGAGCGCCCCGCCGGTGAGCAGGTCGTGGCCGTAGGTCTCACAGACGTCCGGGTGGGTGGGGAACTCGGCGTCCGCGTACAGGCGGTCGGTGCCCTCGGGAGCCTGCTCGTTCACGGGCCAGGGGATGCCGCTGCCGCCGCGCAGCCTGTCGTACGTCAGGCCGGTGTAGTCGACGAGGCGGCCGCGGGTGCACTCCTTCCACGCCTCGAACACCTCCTCAGGACCGGACCAGGTGATCAGCGGGGCGCCGTCCTTGTCGCGGAAGTCCATGCGGCGGGCGTAGTCCAGCCAGATGTCCAGGTCGCTGCGCGCCTCGCCGGGCGGCTCGACCGCCTTGTCGGACAGGTGCACGGTGCGGTTGACGTTGGTGAACGTGCCCTGCTTCTCGCCCCAGAGGGCGGCCGGCAGGACCACGTCGGCGTAGCGGGCGGTCTCGGTCAGGAAGCCGTCCTGCACGACGGTGAAGAGGGATTCCTGCTGGAGGATCCTGCGGATCCGGGGCAGTTCGGGCAGAGAGACGGCGGGGTTGGTGCCGGAGATCCACAGCAGGCCGATCGATCCCTGTTCGCAGTAGCGCCAGATCTGCATGGCGTGGGTCGGCGGCGCCCAGTGCGGAACGGTCATGGGGTCGACGTTCCACAGCTTCGCCAGTTGCCGGACGTGCTCGACGTTGTCCCAGTTGCGGAACCCCGGCAGGTCTCCGTCCGCGCCGCACTCGCGGGTGTTCTGGGCGGTGGGCTGGCCGTTCATCTGCAGGATCCCGCATCCGGGGCGTCCCAGCATCCCGCGCAGCAGGTGCAGGTTGTTCACCGCGCAGGAGGCGGCGGTGGCCTGGTGGGACTGGAAGAAGCCCTGCAGGACCGTGGAGAGCACCCGCTCGGAGGTTCCGAAGATCCGCGCCGCGCGGCGGATGTCGTCGGCCGGGACCCGGCAGATGCCGGCCGAGTGCTCAGGGGTGTACGGCTCGACGGTGGCCTTCAGCTCGTCGAAACCCAGGGTGTGCGCCTCGATGTACCGCTCGTCCACCCAGCCGTTGTGGACGACCTCGCGGATCAGGGCGTTCATCAGTGCCTGGTTGGTGCCCGGCAGCGGTGCCAGGTGCACCCCGCCGGTGGCCCGCGCGGCTTCGGCGACCTTGGTTGTGCGGGGGTCGACCGCGACGATCCGTGGCGGGTTGGGGCCGTGGATCCGGTCCAGGACGCGCATCCACAGCACGGTCTGGGTCTCGGCCATGTTGTGTCCGAAGAGGAACACGGCATCGGTGGCTTCGATGTCGCTGTAGCTACCCGGCTGCCCGTCCGAGCCGAAGTTCTCCTTCAGCGCGGCGGCCGCGGTCGCCGTGCACAGACGGGTGTTGCCGTCCATGTGCGGCGTTCCCAGCCCGGCCTTCCCGATCACGCCCAGGGTGTAGTACTCCTCCAGGAAGAGCTGCCCGGAAGTGTAGAAGCCGTGGCTGAGTGCTCCTGCGTCGGTCGCCAGCAGCTGCCGCGAGCGTTCGACGATGCGGTCCATCGCCGTGTCCCAGTCGCTCTCGACCAGGGCGCCGTTCCCGTCGCGGACCAGCGGCCGGGTGAGCCGGTCGGTACGACTCCACTGCCACGATCCGTACAGCCCCTTGGGTCCCAGCCGGCCGTGGTTGACGGTGTCGGCCGCACGGCCCCGGATGCCCACCATGCGGCCGTCCTTGACCGCGATGTCGCAGCCGCATCCGTTGCTGCACAGCACGCACGCCGACTGCACCCACCGGTCCACGTCCCCCTCGGACACCGAGGAGTCGAAGTGGGTGTCGACGCGCACCGGCCAGGGAGTGTCCCTCGCGTGCGGGGTGCGGGCGCCCCAGATGTCCGCGATCCGGTCCTTCACGGGCACTCACTCCTGGTTGGCGGGGATTTATGGCGGCCCACGTGTACCCGCCTGCCGGCCACGGCAACCCGCGCACAGGAAAGACCACCGGTCCGCCGCACGTCGGGTCAGGCGTCATGTGCGGACCTGTGTCGGTCGAGCGCCTGGGCGGCCGCCGTCGACGGCCGTTTCACTCAGTGACGAAGGGAAACCCTGCCTGGACCGATCGCGTCGTCCGACGCACGGTCGGCACGCCGACACCGGAAGGAGGCCGACATGCCCGCAGGTTCCAGCTCCAAGCGGGAGCGCCAGTACGAGCACATCAAGGACAGCGCCCAGGAACGTGGCGCATCCGAAGGCCGGGCCAAGGAGATGGCTGCGCGCACGGTGAACAAGGAGCGCGCACGGTCCGGCGAGGCCAAGTCCTCGAGCAGCAGCTCCACGAAGGGCAAGTCGCCGTCGCAGCGCGGCGGGGAAAGGTCCGGCAGCGGTGGTGCGGGCCCCACCCGGGATCAGCTCTACCAGGAGGCGAAGAAGAAGGGCATCGACGGCCGGTCCTCGATGAACAAGGACCAGCTCGCCAAGGCCCTCGGTCGTTGAAAGCGGGCCCCAGGCCCCGCCCACCCCGTCCGCGCCTACCCCCGTCCGGGACGGCGCGGACGGGGTGGGCGGGCTTGCCGAACCTTGCTCTGCGCGGGCACGGCCAGACAGGACAAGCCGCTCAGGACTTGTTGCCCGGCTGATTGCTTCCGCTCCCCCGGTCCGTTGCCGCCGGTCCCTGTGTGCCGGCGGTGGTCGCAGTTGCTGAGGGTGAGGTTCTTCATGAACGCCTCACCGAACGGGTAGTGCCCCACCTGCGGCGGATACACCCCCACTGTGCCGATCGTGCCCGCCTTCGCCACCATGTGCACCGCCCAGCGTGCCGCCAGTGAGGGCGCGTCCCCCGGCACCCACGTTCTCCCGGGGGCCGCCTCGTCCCGTTCGTGGTCGAACTGCTCACCCAGGTCTGGAGCGCGTCGGCCGCCGGCCCCGTGGGAGGGACGCTGGGCGTCCACGCCCACGGCGTCGATCACCCGGTCCGCACCATTTCCGCCGGTCAGCTCCATGACGGCTTCGACCGGGTCATCCGCGTTGAAGTCGACCGTCTCGGCGTGCTGGTCGCGGGCCAGCTCCAGCCGGTCGGGCACACCGTCGACGACGATGATCCGTCCGGCTCCCTGCAGGCGGGCGCAGGCGACGGCAGCCTGCCCGATCGGCCCGGCCCCGACGATCGCTACCGCATCACCGTCGGCGATCTCGGCCAGCCGCGCCCCGGACCAGGCCGTGGGATAGACGTCGGAGAGCAGGATGGCCTGCGCGTCATCGACGGTGTCGCCGAAACCAGCCGGTCGCCGGCGTTGCGGTGGTGGGCCGTGACGGTTCTGGACACCGTTGCTCCCGTCCTTCTCTCCCACCCCAAGGTGATGCACGCGGCCGCTCGTGCCGACACGAGTCTGGTCGGCCACCCGGCACGGGACATCCCCTGGGCCGGAAGGAAGCTCCTTCTCGGCTCACGGCGCGCCGCAGCACACGCGTCAGCCCGGACGCCTGGTGGTGCCGACCCTTGCGGCGCGGCACCATGGGCGGCTCATCCGCTGACCCGCAGCGACGTGGAACCGCGGTGGCCGGCCGCTCCACCTGTCCGATTGTCACCTTCAGATCCTGCTTGGGCGCGATGTTCCAGATACGACGGCGAAACGATGCGGCACACCGGATGACGCCGCGATCCGACGCACGGTGAACATCGTCGTCAGGTCACCGCCTTCGGGCCGGCAGGGCGCTCACTCACCCGTCAGAATGTATGTTCGCCGAAAAGCCATGCTCATATCACCACACGCGCTCAGCCCTCCACTCCGGTGACGGAGTGGGAAGCCCCAACCGGCTTGGACTCCGGTGATCCGCGCTGCCGCAGATAGATCGCGAAGATGGCCATCGAAGCGACCGCCAGCAGCTCGGACTGCCAGTTCTGCAAGGTGCGGCTCCAGAAGTCCGCGGAAAGAAGGTCTTCGGCCCAACTAACAGGAGCCTGTGACTGGCGCAGCTGCTCCTCGTTGTATGCGGCGCAGCCCGTGACGGACTGGGCCAGCCAGGACAGGAGGAAGATGCTGCCCATGACCAAGCCGAGTGAACGGGAGTGGACGGCTTGGCGCCAGCCGCTGTACGCAGCCCAGCGCGGGGAATCCTCACGGGCGTGTTCGCCGACCATCTGGCCCTTGTCCGACTCGGTACCGGACCTGTCGACAACGGCGCGCCCCTTGCTCCCGGCCTGGTGTGGCCCAGCCCATGAAACCCGTCCTTCCGCGCCGCCTCCCACTGCCGGCGCTTCGCGCCCTCATCGCGGGCATGACCGAGCCGTGTCGTGAACAGGAGCAAGACCTTCTTCCTCTGCTTGTCTGCGTCGGGCTCCACCAGTCGGAGACGACCGTCCATCGCTGGTGCCTGATCCGGTCGGGAGCGGGCGTCCGGGGCCGCCGACGACGGGTGACACGGCGCCGGCCCGGCGGCAGGACGTCGTTTCTCCGGATGCCGCACCTGCTTGGCGATGCGTCAAGGAGCGGTTCCGGCTGCCATCCGTTGGAGTCGGTTGACCGGCGACTGGAACAGCGTGGTCGGGCGGGCCGTGAACGCTGGTCGCAGGTGGCGTGGGCCATCAGGCGAAGGGGGCGGCATGGCCGAGGGCACGGTACTCGTTGCGGTGACGGAACATCAGGAGGGTGGAGGTGTCGCTGCCGGGCAATTGACGCGCATCGCCGAGGCGATCCGGGCGACCGGCCTGCAGGTCCGGTGGGTGGTGAACGCCGCGGACGCTGATGCGGTGCTCAGGACGGAGGCCGGCCTGTCCGCCGCGGTGGTTGCCTGGGATCTTCCGCCCGGAGCCGAGGACGGGCCGGGCGGCGCGACGGTTCTGCGTCGGATCGCGAGCCGGTTCCGTGATCTGCCGGTGTTCCTGGTCATGGCGGACGAAGGGCTGCGTGAGCTGCCGCTGTGGGTGTCGCAGTCGGTGGTGGGCTACGTGTGGCCGCTGGAGGACACGCCGACGTTCATCGCGGGGCGGATCTCATCAGCCGCGCGTGCCTACCAGGACGCGCTGCTGCCACCCTTCTTCAAGGCCCTGCGGCGCTTCGACGACGCGCACGAGTACTCGTGGCACACTCCGGCGCACTCCGGCGGTGTCGCCTTTCTCAAGTCACCCGTGGGGCGGGCGTTCCACGACTATTACGGGGAGCGGTTGCTGCGCAGTGACCTCTCGATCTCGGTGGAGGAGCTCGGCTCGCTGTTCGAGCACACCGGGCCGATCGGCGAGGCGGAGCGCAACGCCGCCCGGGTCTTCGGCTCCGACCACACATACTTCGTCCTGCACGGCGACTCCACCTGCAACCGCCTCGTCGGCCATTTCAGCGTGACGCGAGACGAGATCGCCCTGGTGGACCGCAACTGCCACAAGTCGGTCCTGCACGGGTTGGTCGTCTCCGGCGCCCGGCCGGTCTACCTGGTACCGACCCGCAACGGCTACGGGCTTGCCGGACCGCTGCCACCGGCCGAGATCGCGGCGGCATCGGTTGCGGCGAGAATCGCGAAGAGCCCTCTCACGAGGGAGGCGCTGTCGTCCCGTGCCCAGTACGCGGTGTTCACCAACTCCACCTATGACGGCCTGTGTTACGACGCGCCGGCAGCGGCCCGCGCCTTCGCGGCCAGCACACCCCGGCTGCACTTCGACGAGGCGTGGTTCGCCTACGCCCGCTTCCATCCGCTGTACGCGGGGCGCTACGGCATGTCCGTCGACGAGACGGTCTTCCCCGGCTCCGACCGGCCGACGATCTTCGCTACCCAGTCCACCCACAAGTTGCTGGCCGCGCTGTCACAGAGCGCCATGGTGCACGTCCGGACCGCCCCGCGGGCGCCGGTGGAGCACGACCGGTTCAACGAGACGCTGATGATGCACGGCACGACGTCTCCGCTGTATCCGATGATCGCCTCGCTGGACGTGGCCACGGCGATGATGGACGGTCCGCAAGGGCGGTGGCTGGTCGACGAGGCGGTCACGGAGGCGGTCCGGCTCCGCCAGGAGATGGTGCGGATCGGGCGGCGGATCAAGGCCGCCGGGGACCGGCCGCCCTGGTTCTTCGGAGTATGGCAGCCGGACGAGGTGACCGACCCCGCGGACGGGACGCGGCTGCCGTTCGACGAGGCTCCGGCGGAACTGCTGCGGACCGAGGCGTCCTGCTGGCACCTGGCACCCGACGCGGACTGGCACGGCTTCACCGGCCTGACCGACGGTTACTGCATGCTTGACCCGATCAAGGTCACCCTGACCTGCCCCGGGCTCGACGCGGCCGGCGTGATGTCCGACCAGGGCATCCCGGCGCGGGTCCTCACCGCCTACCTCACCAACCGCGGCATCGTCGTGGAGAAGACCGACAGCTACACCACGCTGGTGCTGTTCTCCATGGGCATCACCAAGGGCAAGTGGGGCACGCTGCTGGACGCCCTGATGGACTTCAAGGACCTCTACGACAGTGGCGCACCACTGGACCGCGTGCTGCCCGCCCTGGTCGCCGATCACCCGCGGCGCTACTCAGGGCGGAGGCTGCGCGACCTGTGCCAGGAGATGCACGCCCATCTGCGCGACGCCCGCCTGGTCGAACTGCTCGACACGGCCTTCCAGCAGCTCCCGGAGCCGGTCGCCCCGCCGCAGGTGTGCTACCAGCGCCTGATCCGCGGTGGCACGGAACGGATTTCTCTGGCGGACGCACCGGGCCGGGTCGCGGCGGCGATGGTTACGGTGACGCCGCCCGGCATCCCGGTCCTCATGCCGGGCGAAAGCGTCGGGGAGGAAGGCGGTCCTCTCCTGCGCTACCTCCGCGCCCTGGAGGCCTTCGACCGCCGCTTCCCCGGCTTCGGCAGCGAGACGCACGGGGTGACCCGGGCCCCCGACACCGGCGATTACCTGATCGAGTGCCTGCGCCGGGACGAGCAGGAAGGCCCCCTCGGCACCACGACGCCGGCCCAGCGAAGGAGCGAACGGAGCGCCAGGACGACGGGGTGATGCCACCTCACCTGAGGCCACTTCGGCGGCGCCCACGACCTGGTGGTGACGGACAAGGCCCGCCCGCCGCGCCGCCGTGTCGCTCAGCCGGTGGCACGGCGGCGCGGCGGGGTGAACACGTACAGGCCGAGGATGTCCGGGAGGGGGGCCACGCCGGGTCCTCCGGCGCGCACCCAGGCGGCGATGTCCTCGGTGGCGTCCGGATCGTTCACCAGACCCAGCCACACCGGCCGTGCCCCGGCAGCGCGGCCGGCCGCCGAAGGCCGCACCACCACCACGTTGGCCTGGTCGCACGCGTCGAGGCAGTCCGATATTCGCACCGGCACAGCCGCGCGCAGTCGTTCGATCTGCGCCGCATGATCGACACCGGTCACCTTGGAGGTGCCGCAGCAGCAGTCGCGGCACACGACCACCCGGTAGGGCACCGGATCCAGCGACGAGCGGTGCCGGCCGTCTCCGTCGGGCTTCTCGGGCATGGCCGAGCCTTCCTCTCTCCGGGGAGATCCGCCCCGGGGTTCCGTCGAGGAGGCGACCGCGTGAGTCTCCTGGCTCTCGGGTCGTCGCTCGTCCCGGTCTTCCCGCCCTCGGGGGCAGTGGCCTTCATGGGATCCGCTCGCCGATCACAGTGGCGGGACCGCGCCGGATTCGCACCGGCTTCCTCGTACCGCCGTCGCCCTGTCACCGTCATCATCGCTCACCCGACTTCCTCACCCTCACGCACCACGTGCTCGGCCTGCTGACCGGCCGCCGAGGAGGAACCGCTGAACGCCCGGCCGAGCACGCCGGCCACAGGCGCCCGGGCCACGTTGCAGCATCCGCTCAAGGGGGCGGCCGCGAGGGAGTCACGGCGGACTCCCGTCCGGCGGCCACCAGGTCCGCGGCCCCAGAGGCCGGTTCGTCTCCATCAGCAGCCTCGGTGTCGTCGCCGGATCCCCGGCCGGGCCGCACCCTTGACCTCAACCTTGGTTGAGGCGCAACACTCGGCACATGGCGACCACAAGGAGCAGCACCATTCTCTTCCGCAACACCATGCGCATCGCGGACGGTCACCTCGACGGTTTCCGGCGCGCCATCGCGCAGGCGGTGGCATTCGCTCAAGAGCACGGCCCTCAGCTCATGGTCGACGTCTTCATCGACGAGGAGCGGATGTTGGCGCACAGCTTCCAGCTCTACCGCGACTCCGATGCCATCCGCGCCCACTGGCGGCTCTCGGATCCGTACATCCGCGAGGTGATGGAGCACTGCACCGTGCAGCACTTCGAGATATTCGGTGCACCGGACCATGACATCGTGGCGGCTCTCAGGACCCCCGATGGCGGATCCTTCCCCTTCGTCGTCTCGCCGCGCCTCGCCGGCTTCGACCGTCTTGGGGAGTCCGGCGTTCCTTTCCGGCCTGAGCAGGGCTGCTGACGCGGCTCGCCCCCGGTCGAGCCGGGCGGAGAGGAGGACGGGGACGTCTACGTCTTCTTCGTCACCGGAGCCGGCCAGGCGGATCTTCTGGAGGTGGCGTCCCGCGTAGCCACGCTGCCCGGGGTCCCGGCCGGAGTCGTCGCGGTCGTCAGTACCGACGAGGCCGAGGAGTTCGGTCTGGGACGACGGGTGGCGCTTCCACTGCCTGGACTGTGAGGACCGGTGCGAGAAGACCGGTGTGAGGTCTCCGCGCTCCGGTCGGGGCAGTTCGCAGCGTTCCCGGACGGGCCGGCCCGTACCTCGCCGGGGAACACCCGCCGTCGCCGGTGCGATCCGTCGGCGGACGGTCACCAGGCGCCCGCCCCGCCGTCCACCGCCAGCGTCGCACCGGTGACGAAGCCGGCCAGGTCACTGCACAGCCACGCCGCGGCCTGCGCCACCTCCTCCGGGTCGGCCACCCTGCCCTGCGGGTTCCGGCGCCGCATCCGGTCCTCCGCGCCCGGATCACGGGCGAAGACGGCTTCGGACATCTCCGAGCGGGTGAGGCCGGTCGCGAGGGCGTTGACCCTTATGCCGTGCTCGGCGTACTGGGCCGCGGCCGACTTGGTCAGCCCGAGCACGGCGTGCTTGGCGGCGACGTAGGCAGGACCGGCGGAGGTGGCGCGCAGTCCGGCCACGCTGCTGTTGTTGACGATCGCGCCGCCCGAGCCGCTCGCGAGCATGGCCTTGACCTGGTACTTCATGCACAGCCAGACGCCCCGCAGATTGACGTCGAGCACCGCGTCGAGCTGTGCGTCGTCGGTCTCGTGCAGGAGGGCCGGCTTCGTTGCCACGCCCGCGTTGTTGAACGCGGCGTCCAGCGTGCCGTACCGCTCGACCGTCAGGTCGAGGGTCCGCCGCACGTCATGGGCGTCCGACACGTCTCCCGCCGACCAGGAGACCTCGGCCCCCTCGGCCCGTAATGCGTCGGCCAGGGCCTGCAGCCTCGCCCCGCGGCGCGCCATCAGCACGAGTGTGGCACCGTGCCGTGCCGCCACCCTCGCCGCGGCCGCCCCGATCCCGCTGCTCGCTCCGGTGATCAGCATGACCTTCCCGGCCAGCATCCCCGACTCGTCCTTCATGTGGTGGCCTGCTTCCTGTGTTCGTGCCCACGGTCGCCGAGGCGCATGTGCGCCACGGCCCGTCCCGGCCCGCCCACCAGCCGCCGTGCCCCGACGCCCGCGCGGTCGGCCTGCCGGGCTGGGAGCGGCCGGCGGTTCCGTCAGGTCCCGACCGCTTCGGCGACGAACCGGCGGACAGGGACCGGGTGATCGGCCCAGATCCTCGCACGCGCCCCGCCGGGCCGTCCACGAACTCCTGCGACAGCGCGGGCCGGTCCTGGGCCACGGCCGTCATGTCCGGTCATGCCCGGGCGGGCTCGGGCACCCGGGCGGCGTCGGGCCGGATCCCGTCCGTCCCCGGAAGGAGACAGCTCTCCAGGAAGGCGAGTGCCTTCAGGTGGTACGCGCGTGCGGCCCAGCCGAGGCTGATGTTGTGGCCCGCACGGGCGGCACGGTCGACGACGGTGTGCGCGGGGGCCAGGTGGGCGACGAGGTCCGCCACCGCCTCGTCGTCGTGCCGCCACCAGTACTCGTGCTCGGCGAAGGTGAACCGTACGGGCACGCGCACCCCGGCCGCGACGGTGGGGAAGACCTCCGGCCAACGCGCCGCCTCCGTCCATTCCCGCGCCGGCATCGGCCGCACCAGCTCCGTGGAGGCGCGGAACGTACCCGGTGGATACAGGCTCAAGGGACCCCAGTTGCGCTTCCAGTCGCCGCCCCGTGCGGACGACCGCCGCGGCGGCGTGGCGTACCGGTGACCGCATCCGGAGATGTCGAGGCCCAGCAGCCGGCTGGGGTCGGCGGCGGCCGCCGCGGTGAGGGCCAGCTTCCCGCCGTAGGAGTGGGCGAGCAGGAAGTAGCCGGCCCCGA
This sequence comes from Streptomyces fragilis, assembly GCF_003112515.1. Lineage (GTDB taxonomy): Bacteria > Actinomycetota > Actinomycetes > Streptomycetales > Streptomycetaceae > Streptomyces > Streptomyces fragilis. Next base: position 437,934 of record NZ_BEVZ01000006.1, read on the forward strand.
TGTCGTGGTGTGCGGCGAAGTCGCGCAGCAGGTGGTTCAGCGTCGTCGCCTGCTCCGCCAGGGACTGGCCCTCCGGCAGCGCCGCCGCGGAGTGCCCGTAGCCGGGGCGGTCCACGGCCAGGACCGTGTAGCCGAGCTCCGCGCCCAGACGCAGCAGGGAGAGATCGGGGTGGGCCGGTCCGTCGAAGTACCCGGCGCTCATGCCGCCACCGTGCAGTGCGACGACGGTGGCCCGCGGCCTCCCCCGCGGAACGGCGAGGAGCCCGGACAGTTCGACGCCGCCGGCGTCGAGCAGCACGCGTCGGGCCGGGGAGGACGGGACGGGGAGCGCGGTGTGCGGTGTCATACGGGATCGGACTCCGGTCTTCGAGCGGCGAGCGGCGAGGGTGGCGGGAAGCGGCGATCTTCGAGCGGTGAGGGGGTGGGGAGCGGCGGGGGGGCGGCGGGCGGCACGCACCTCGGGTCCGTGCGTGTCCGCCCCGCCCGTCAGTCCAGACCCCGCAGGATGTGCGGCTCGGCCTCGTTCTCGTCCTCGCCCGCCAGGAGGGGGGCCGGCGGACGGGCGGCCTCACGGGAGTTGGCGGGATCGGGGAGGTCGAGCTCTGTCGGTTCGGTTCTCATCTGCTGCCTTCCTGACTCGCTCGGGGCGCTCTCAGGCCCGCCAGCTGCGGGGGCCCGGAAAGCGCGGGGTCCGTTCGGGGCGGCTCCACCGGGGCCCGGTCCGCCGCCCGGGGACGACGGGGGCCTGGGGCCGGCGGCAGGTCAGCACGGTGACCAGGACGGCCAGTTCCTCGGGGGTCGCCGCGCCCTTCTCGACGCGGATCACGTCACCGGGGGATGTCACGCGCGCACCTCCTCGGCGTCGATGTGGGCGGTCACCGTGCACAGGAGGTACTCGGGCCGCGCGGCCTCCAGCCGGGCGATCTCCTCCTGCCCACGGGGCAGGCGGGGGTCCGCCATCCAGGCCCGGTACGACTCCTCGTCCGCCCATTCCGGGTAGTTGACGAAGGTGACGCCGTCGAGCCCCCGGTAGGGGGTGGCCCGGATGAAGCCCGGATGGTGGCGCTTCCACTCCTCGCTCCGTTCCAGCAGCCCCATCAGGGAGTGGAAGGAGGCCCCGTCGCGCAGGTGTCGTGTGGCGACGGCGACGACGCCGGGGGGCTCGCCCTCCTGGGGACCGGTGATGCCCGGCACGGGTGTCCCGAGGAACTCGACCACGGGCCGGTTCCCCGGGCCCCGTCCGCCCTCGCGCAGCGCGGCGGGCAGGACGCCGTCCTCGACGGCCGCCGCGTGGTCCTTCCGGTCGCGCCAGAGGATCCGCGTGACCACCCGGGTGTCGTCGGTGGTCCGGTGGACGCGGGCCGAGACGAACCCGGGCCGCCGGGGCAGCCGCTCGGCCACGGCCTCGGCGAGGACCGCCCCCAGTCTGCCGGCCGCCGCGGGCCGGCGGACGCCGAACACGTGGAACGCCGCGAAGCCCGCCTTCTGCGGGATGACGGCGCTCACCGGAACGCGTCGGCCCGGTCGAGGGCCCACTCGCGGAACGTGCGCGCGGGCCTGCCCGTCAGTTCTCGCACGGCGTCGGACCTCACTTCCGGTGTGGTGGTGAGCTGGGCGAAGTAGTCCAGTGCGCCGTCCGCGTACGAGGCCGGCCAGCCGGAGTCGACCATCGCCCGGCGGGCGGCGTCGTGTTCGATGTCCTCCCAGCGCAGTTCGCGCCCGATCACCTCTCCGATGATGCGCACCTGTTCCGCCTGGGACACCTCCTCGGGGCCGGAGACCAGGTACTTCTTGCCGGCGTGCCCGTCGGTGGTGAGCACCGCGGCGCCGACCGCGGCCAGGTCCCTCTCGTCGACCGAGGTGCGGGTGGCCGCGCCGTAGGGGTAGCGGACGACGTCGCCGGCCCGGATCTGCGGGGCGAAGCCCAGTGCGTTGCAGTGGAACCCGGTGGTGCGCAGGAAGGTCCAGTCCAGGCTGGTGCCCTCGAGCAACTGCTCCATGTAGGCGTGGCAGTTGTTGTCCACCGGCTCCAGGCCGATGTGCACCCCGACGGAGGAGACGAAGGCGACCCTCCGCGCCGTGGCCTCGATCTTCTTCACGACGGCCGGGGCCGTGTCCACGTTGAGGGTGAAGAAGGGCCACATGAGGAAGACGCCGTCGACGCCGTCCAGCGCGGCGTCGAGGCTGTCCGGGTCGGCGAGGTCTCCGTGGAAGACCTCCACCCCCTCGGGCAGCCGGTCACGATGGGGGTCGTCGGGCAGTACGAGGGCCCGGACGGAGACGCCCGCGTCCAGCAGACGGGCCGCGGCGTGCGGTCCCAGGTTCCCGGTGGCCGCCGTGACGAGGACGACGTTCTGTGCGCTCATTTCGACTCCTTCGAAAGGACGGGCGCGGCGGACGGCCGCTGCTTTCCGCCGCGGCCTTTTCCCCTTGCTTTCACGTTGCTTTCACGAATGACCCGAACAACAGGATCGTCGGCGGAGGATCACGCTTCAAGAAATCGCGCGTCAGACATGTACAAGGGGCTGTCACGTCAATGTCAATTCTTCGCCGGCGGGTTCCCGCCCGGTCACTGCGGGGGATTTCCGTGCTTGCGGGAGGGAAGGCCCGCGTGCTTGTCCCGCAGCATGGCGAGCGCCCTGATGAGGACCGAACGGGTGTCACGCGGGTCGATCACGTCGTCGACCAGGCCGCGTTCGGCCGCGTAGTACGGGTGCATGAGCGCGGTCCTGTACTCCTCGATCTTCGCCGCCCGTACCTCGTCCGGGTTCGGGGCCGCGGCGATCTCACGCCGGAAGATGACGTTCGCGGCGCCTTCGGCCCCCATGACGGCGATCTCGTTGGACGGCCAGGCGAAGGCGAGGTCCGCGCCGATCGACCGGGAGTCCATGACGATGTAGGCGCCGCCGTAGGCCTTGCGCAGCACCAGGGAGACGCGCGGCACGGTGGCGTTGCAGTACGCGTAGAGCAGTTTGGCCCCGCGCCGGATGATTCCGCCGTGCTCCTGGTCGACGCCCGGCAGGAATCCGGGGACGTCCACCAGCGTCACGAGCGGAATGTTGAACGCGTCGCAGAACTGGACGAATCGAGCCCCCTTCTCCGACGCCTCGATGTCGAGGACTCCCGCCATGGACCGGGGATTGTTCGCGACGATTCCCACGACGTTCCCGTCCATTCGGGCGAGGGCGCAGAGGATATTGGGCGCCCAGCCGGGGTGGACCTCGAAGAACTCCCCGTTGTCGACGATCTCCTCGACCACCGCGCGCATGTCGTAGGAGCGCCCCGGTTCGCTGGGCACGAGGTCGAGCAGGGCGTCGCAGCTCCGCTCCGCGGGGTCGCCACTGAACTCGTGCGGCGGCAGGTCGCGGTTGTTCGAGGGGAGGAGGCCGAGCAGGTGGCGGACGTCCTCCAGGCAGCTCTCCTCGTCGTCGTAGGCGAAGTGCGCCACCCCCGACGTGCCGGCGTGCACGTCGGCACCGCCCAGGGCGTTCTGGGTGATCTCCTCGCCGGTGACGGCGCGCACCACGTCCGGGCCGGTGATGAACATCTGCGAGGTGTCGCGGACCATGAACACGAAGTCGGTGAGTGCCGGGGAGTACGCGGCCCCGCCGGCGCAGGGGCCGAGCATCACCGATATCTGCGGGATGACGCCGGAGGCCCGGGTGTTGCGCCGGAAGATCCCCCCGTACCCGGCGAGTGCCGTCACCCCTTCCTGGATCCGGGCGCCGGCCCCGTCGTTGAGGCTGATCAGGGGAGCGCCCGCGGCTTCGGCCATGTCCATGATCTTGTGGATCTTCTGGGCGTGCGCCTCGCCCAGGGCGCCGCCGAAGATGCGGAAGTCGTGGGCGTAGACGAAGACGGTGCGTCCGTGCACGGTGCCCCAGCCGGTCACGACGCCGTCGGTGTACGGCTTCTTCTCCTCCAGGCCGAAGCCCGTCGCCCGGTGCCGGCGCAAGGTTTCGACCTCGGTGAACGACCCCTTGTCCAGCAGGAGCCCGATCCGCTCGCGCGCCGTCAGCTTGCCCTTGGCGTGCTGCGCCTCGGTGGCCCTGTCGCTCGGGCCGCGCAGGGCCTGCGCCTTGATGTCGGTCAGTTCGTCCAGTCGGTTCACGGACTTACTCCTTCACGATCCACGGAATGGGGGTACGCCGGGTGCGGCAGCCTGCGCAGGACCGGGGGGCCTACCCCCGTCCCCCGGACCGCCACCGCGGCGCTGTGGCCGGGGCCGCAGGGAAGGTCGAAGAAGGACCAGCCCCGGGGCCCGCCGCCGTTGCCGCCGGCGCCTGGGCCTGTGCCGGTGCCGGTGCCGGTGCCGAGACGGTCGAGCGACGCGGGGCGGCACAGCCCTGTGCCCAGTGCCTTGAGGTAGGCCTCCTTGCGGGTCCAGATCCGGGCGAACGCCCGGCACCGGTCCGCCCCCGCCCGCGCGGCCAGCTCCCGCTGCTCCTCCGGGTGGAGGGCGCGGGTGCACGCGGCGACCGTGCCCGCCGACGGGATCCGCTGCACGTCGGCGCCGACCCTCGCGGTGGAGACCGCGATCAGCACCATGCTGCCGCTGTGCGAGAGCGAGAACTGGAGCGCGGCGTACGGAGCGGCCAGCACGGGACGCCCGTGCGGGGCGCCGCAGCGGGCGCAGGGCAGCCGCTCGAACGGCACCTCCCGGGCGGGAATCCGCAGGTGCCGGCCCAGGATCTCGCGCAGGGCGGTGTGCGCCGCGGCGTACCGGGCCCCGTCGTCCGGGCGTACGAAGGACCGCGCACGACGCCGCTCGCGGGCATCCAGGACGGCGGTGTCGAGACCGTCCCACGGTGCGGTGCGCAGCCACACCTGCACCTCCTGCCGGTGGGCGGGCCCAGGCACGTCAGCCCCGCCCCGCCCGACGGCGCAGTCCGGTCAGGGCGACGAGGAACCCGCCGCCGCCCACCGCGGCGACCAGTCCCGCCGCCGGACCTCCGCCGGCCATGACCGCGGCCACGACCGAGAGCGTCACCAGTGCGCCGGTCTGTACGGCCGTCTGGTAGACGGCCCCGGCGGCGCCCCGTCCGGCCGCCGGCACCTCCGCCGTGGCCTGCAGGTTCAGTGCGGCGAAGGCGAGCACGAAGCCCGCCCCCACCAGGAGCAGCGCCGGCAGCATCCCGGTCGCGTACGACGTCGGGTGCGGCCCCCACTGGTACCAGGCGTAACCGGCCGTCGGCAGGAGGAGTCCCGCCGCGACGAGCCGGGGCGCGCCGAAGCGGGCCACCAGCCGGCCCGACAGCAGGGCCGTCACGACCAGGGGGGCGCCGGCCGGCAGGAAGGCGCAGGCGGTGCGCAGGGGGCCCCAGCCCAGGTCGTGCTGGGTGCGGTAGCTGAGGATGAGCAGCAGCCCGAGGTGGGAGCCGTTGAGCGCGGCCGCCGCGAGCGCGGAGCGGATCATCGCCGCGTTCGCGAGCAGCCCGACGGGTATCAGCGGCTCGGGGGCCGACCTCTCCGCCAGGACGAAGCAGACGCCCAGCACGACCGTGCCGGCGAAGGCCGCGACGACCCGCGCGTCGCCCCATCCCTGCTCCGGCACGTGCACGACGGCGTACACCAGGGTGAGCAGGGCGCCGCTCAGCGCGGCCGCGCCGGGCAGGTCGTAGTGACGCGGTCCGGCGGCGGACGGCGGGTCGGCGGGGACCAGGCGCAGTCCGGCGGCGAACAGCACGAGGACCACCGGGGCGGGGAAGGCCAGCACCCAGTGCCAGTCCACCGGCGTGAGCAGGCCGGACAGCACCAGTCCCGCGGTGAACCCGCAGGCGCCGAAGAAGGTGTAGACGGAGACCGCGCGGTTGCGGTCCGCCCCCTCGCGGAAGGCCGTGGTGATGATGGACAGCCCCGTCGGCGCGGTGAGGGCGGCGCAGAAGCCCTTCACCACCCGGGTGACGAGCAGAAGTCCGGGGCTGTCCAGGAACCCGGCCGCGAGGGAGGCGAGCGCGAAGGCCAGGAGTGCGAGGAGGTAGACCCTCCGCCTGCCCAGCAGGGCGACCACACGTCCGGCGAACAGCATCAGCCCGCCGAAGCCGAGGGCGAAGCCCGTCATGAGCCACTGCGCCGAGGTGACCGGGAGGGCCAGGTCCGCGCCGATGGCGGGCAGGGCGACGATCAGCACGGACACTTCGAGCGCGTCGATGAGCATGTTGCCCGCGAGCACGGCCAGCAGCGCCCACATGCTCGGGCTCCACACCGTGCGCACGGAGGTGCCTGCGGAGGTCTGCAGCGTCGTCATGGCGTTGTCCGGTACCTGTTCGGAAAGCGGAAAGGGTGCGGGGAAGTGGGTGCGGGGAAGTGCCGGGGCGGAGGGCGGCCGTGCCGGGGCGGCCGCCCCCGCCAGCGCGGTGGGAGGCGCCGGTCTCCTCAGCCCAGCAGCGTGCCGCCGGTGGCGTCGACGAACGAGCCGGTGATCCAGCGGGCGTCGTCGGAGGCGAGGAAGGCCACCACGTCGGCGACGTCCTCGGGCTCGCCCACCCGGTTGAAGGCGGACATCGCGGCCATCTGCTCCACCGCCTCGGGGATGTCGAAGACCGGGGAGCCGTTGCGGGTGATGCCGGGCGCCACGCTGTTGATGGTGATGCGGCGCGGGCCGAGGTACTTGGCGAAGTGCAGGGCCAGTTGCTCGACCGCGCCCTTGGCCATGGCGTAGGCGATCTCGTCCGGATTGGCGAAGCGGGTCAGACCGGAGGAGATGTTGATGATCCGTCCGCCGTCGCGCAGGTTCTTCAGTGCGCGCTGGATGAGGAAGAACGGGGCCTTGGCGTTGACCGCGAAGATCTCGTCGAACCGGTCGGGCGTGGTCTCCTCGGGCTTGACTCCGCCCATCACCCCGGCGTTGTTGACCAGGATGTCGAGGGCGGTGCTACCGGTCCGCTCCCGCAGTCCCTCCTCCAGGCCGAGGAAGAGCTCGTGCACGTCGCCGGGGACACCGAGTTCGGCGCGCACGGTGAAGGCCCGGCCCCCGTCCTTCTCGATCGTGGCGACGACGTCCTCCGCCTCCTCCTTGCCGCGGGCGTAGTGCACGGCGACGAGCGCGCCGTCCGCCGCCAGCCGCAGCGCGGTCGCCCGGCCCATGCCCCGGCTGGACCCCGTGACGAGTGCCGTCTTTCCGGTGAGCCTGCCCATGTCGTTCCTCCGCTCGGTGACAGATGTGGTCGGTGTTGCGGTCTGCGCGGCAGCCGCCGCCGGTGGGGTGGGTTCGGACGCCGGCAGCCCGAACCAGCGCCGCAGGACGGGTACCAGCCCGTCGGTGTCCGTGCCGGCGGACACCACGTGGCCGTCGGGCCGGACGAGGACGGTGTCCGCGCCGGCCAGGGGGTCCGGCCCGTCCGTGTCCGCCGGGCGGGCCGCCACCGCGGTGACCCGGTCGGTCCAGTCCGCGGCGGTCTCCCGCAGCCGGGCGAACCGGTCGTCGTCGCCGGACAGGTCGAGCAGCAGCCCGCGCCCGGTGCGCAGCAGCGCGGTCGTGGTCGTGGTGCTTCCCGGGGCGGTCTCCAGCCGCAGTTCGGGCAGGCGGGCGCCGAGCAGGGGGTGTTCGCCGCCGCCCACCTCGTACCGCACGTCCAGGCCGGAGATCATCCCGGCCAGCCGCGCGCGGCCGTCCGGCAGGCCGATCATCTCGTCGATGACACCGCGCAGGTCCTCGGCCTCCGGGCCGCCCAGCAGGAGCGTGGCCTGGGCCCTGATGTTGGCCAGGGTCCGGCGCCCCACGGGGTGCCGCTCGTCGTGGTAGCTGTCGAGCAGCCCCTCGGACGCTCTGCGGGACACCTGGACGGCCAGCTTCCAGCCCAGGTTGTACGCGTCCTGCAGGCCGAGGTTGAGTGCCTGGCCGCCGATCGGCATCTGCTGGTGGGCGGCGTCTCCCGCGTAGAGGACGCGCCCGTCGCGGTAGCGTTCGAGCTGCCGTGACGCGTCGCCGAAGGAGTTGACCCACAGCGGGGTGCCGTGGCCGATGTCCTCGCCGGTGACGCGCTCCCAGGTGCGGGCGAACTCCTCGAAGGAGGGCTCCTCACCGCGCTCGCGCGCGACGCTGCCGAACTCGTGCACCATGACACGGGTCACCCCGTCGGGCCGGCGGGCCGCGATGGCCAGACCGCGCTCCAGCCGTTCGAAGCGCCGGTCGGGGACCTCGATGCCGGCCACGTCGGCCCTGAGCAGTTCCCGGGAGGCGTCCGCGCCCGGGAAACGGGCCCCGGTGAGCCGGCGCACCGTGCTCCGCTCGCCGTCGCAGGCCACCACGCACAGCGCGCGCAGCCGGACGGTGCCGCTGGAGGTGGCCGCCTCCACCTCGACGTGGTCGTCCTCGACGGTGAGGCCGCACACGGTGTGCCCGCGGCGCACGTCGGCGCCCGAGGAGACGGCCCAGGCGCCCAGGACCTCCTCGACCTTCGTCTGCGGCACCTTCCACTGGCCGGGGTAGGGGCTCGGCAGGGTCAGGTCGAGGGGGATGCCGCCGAAGTGGCCCCTGGGCTGGTTCGGCGGGACGCCGACGGCGTCGAGCAGGCCGCGGCTGTCCAGGATCTCCATGGTGCGGGCGTGCAGGGTGGAGGCGCGCGACTCGGTGGTCGGCGCCGTGCGCTGTTCCAGCACGACGACGTCCGCGCCGCCGAGCCGCAGCTCGCCGGCGAGCATCAGCCCCACGGGGCCGGCGCCGACCACGACGACCTGGGTGTCCAAGGGGGTGCTCGCCACGCTCAGCGCCTGCTCTCGGCGTAGTCCTTGGCGTGCCCGAGCGTCGCGCGGCTGTTGGTGCTCAGCGCGTTGTGCACGTACGTCCTGGCGTCCTCCACCGTGGCGTCCGGCCCCAGCACCCGCTCGATGTTCGCGGTGTTGAGCACGACCGTGTGCTGGGAGGAGGCCCGCACCCCGTCCCCGTCGTCCTCGAAGGTCCAGTAGCCGGTGTGCAGGGTCATGAGCGCGGGCAGGGTGACCTGCTTGTAGGCGATCCTGTGGTTCGGGAAGCAGACGCGGTACGACTTGGTGGTGTGCACGCTGCCGTCCTTGGCGCGGGTGTCCATCTCCAGCGTCTGCAGGCCCACCGCGTCCTCCTCGAGGCGGACCTTGGCCACGTGCGGCAGCCGCTCGTCCCACTTGTCGGCCTCGTTGACGAAGTCGTAGACGTCCTTGGCCGAACCGGCGATGCGCACGGTGTCCTCGAAGGAGAACGTCAGGTCCCGGTCGGCGTGCGCCCGTTCCACGTTGCTCTTCAGCGCGGCGAGCTCCGAGCGGGAGTTCTGGTCGACCGCCTCGTCGATCCACTTCAGGGAACCGGGGTCGTCGTCGACGGCCCGGTAGTCGTGCAGCAGCCGGACCCGGGAGCGCGCCTCGGTGACGCGCTCGATGATCCAGGCCCCGCCCATGGACGCGACGGGCGGCGCGGAGACCTCCTGCCGGAAGTCGATCCGCAGGGCCCGCTCGTCGAGGGTGCGGCGTGAGGACCAGCTCTTGGCCTCGCCGTTGGCGGTCGCCCAGATGCGAATGCGCTCCTGGTCGCCGGTGCGTTCGACCTGCTCGACGAAGATGGTGGGCGGGAAGATGCGCGGCCAGTTCTCCACGTCGGCCAGCAGCCGGTACACCTCGGCGGCCGGGGCGTCGACGGTGATCTCGTGCTCGACCTCACGGGTCGTCATGACGGACTTCCTTCCTTCACGTGGGGCGGGGGACTCAGAAGTTGCCGAGACCGCCGCAGACGTTCAGCGCCTGCGCGGTGATCGAGGCGGCGGTGTCGGAGGCGAGGTAGCCCACCAGCCCGGCGACCTCCTCGGGAGTCGAGTAGCGGCCGAGCGGGATCTTCGCCCGGAACTTCTGCAGGATGGCGTCCTCGGACGTGTCGTAGGCGGCGGCGTACCCCTGGCGCACCCGCTGCGCCATCGGTGTCTCGACGTACCCCGGGCACACCGCGTTGACGGTGATCCCGGTGGGGGCCAGCTCGTTGCCGAGTGCCTTGGTGAAACCGACGACCCCGTGCTTGGAGGCCGAGTACGGGGCGCCCAGGACCACGCCCTGCTTGCCCGCGGTGGAGGCGATGTTGATGATCCGGCCGCGGTCCTTCTCCCGCATGCCGCCGGCGTTCAGGGTCTCCCGGGTCATGCGGAAGACGCTGTTGAGGTTGGTGTCCATGACGTCGTTCCACAGGTCGTCGCCGATGTCGGCGGTCACTCCGCCGCCGCTGCGACCGGCATTGTTGACCAGGACGTCGACGGGACCGAACCGGTCGACGGCGGCACGGACGAAGGCTTCCACGGAGGGCTGCGACCGCACGTCGAGCGTCGTCCCGTCCACGTCGAACCCGTCGGCCTGCAGCTGCTTGACCGTGTCGGCGACGGCGTCCGCGCTGCGCGCTCCGATGAACACCTGGTGGCCCTGTTCCGCCAGGACCCTGGCACAGGCCAGACCGATCCCGCTGGTGGCGCCGGTGACGAGGGCGACCCGCTTGTCCTGCTGCGGCATGTTTCTCACTTCTCCAGTCGATGGCGAGGGGCGGGGCCGCCGGGTGCGGGGGTCGGCACCCGGCGGCCGTGTGGGAGGGGGTCAGGCGACGGTGGCGCCGGACATGAGGTGCGCGTTGACCGCGTCGATGAGCGCGCGCGGCGTACGGGCTTCGGTGAGCACCGAGTCGTCGAGCGTGATGCCGTACTCGCGCTCGATGCGGCTGCCGGTCTCCAGCAGGGCGAGGGACTCGTAGCCGAGGTCCTCGAAGTCGGTGTCGAGGATGTCCCCGCCGAGGTCGACGTCCTCGGCCATCCCTGCCGCCTCCAGCAGGATGCGCTTGAGGGAGTCGAGGGTGAATTCCTGTGCGCTCACGGGCATTCCTTGTCTGTGCGATGGGTCGGTGGAACGGATCGGAAGAGATGTGCGGATGGGGGTGCCGGCGGGCCCGTCAGTCGACGGCGCGCACGACGACGGCGGAGTTGAAGCCGCCCTGGCCACGGGCGAGGACGAGGCCCGTGCGTACCTCGGCGGTCCTCGCCGCTCCGTTCACCAGGTCCAGGCCGTACTCCTCGGCGGGTTCGACGTTCACCGTGGGAGGGATGAGCCCCTCCTCGATCGCCAGGAGGGCGGCGGCCAGGTCGAGGGGGCCGGCTCCGGAGTACAGGCGCCCGGTCATGGTCTTGGGCGCCGTGACGGGGACGCCGCGCCGTCCGAAGACGGCGGTGAGTGCCTCGGCCTCGACGCGGTCGAGGTCCGGGAGGGCGGCCGCGTCGGCGAAGACCACGTCGACGTCGCCGGCCTCGGCCCGGGCGTCCGCCAGTGCCAGTTCGATCGCCTTGCGCAGCCCGGGGGCCCGCCCGCTGCCCGGCCTCGGGTCGAAGGTCGCACCGTAGCCGGAGATCTCGCCGTAGATCCGTGCGCCACGGGCACGGGCCGCGTCGGCGGCCTCCATGATCAGGATCGCACCGCCCTCGCCGGGCACGTGCCCCCGGGCCTCCCGGTCGAAGGGCAGGTAGGCCCGGTCCGGTTCGTCGCTGGTGCTCAGCCGTCCGCCGGCCAGCTGGGCCACCCAGCCCCAGGGGCAGATCGAGGCGTCGACGCCGCCGGAGACGATGAGCGGGGTGCCCTTGCGGATCTGGCGGCGGGCCTGGGCCACGGCGTCCAGACCGCCCGCCTGGTCGGTGACGACGACGCCGCTGGGGCCCTTCATGCCGTTGCGGATGGATATCTGGCCGCTGTTGACCGCGTAGAACCAGGCGAAGGACTGGTACGCGGAGACGTACTGGCTGCCCTGGCTCCACAGCTTGCGCAGCTCGCCCTGGCCGAACTCGAAGCCGCCCGAGGCACTGGCGGTGACCACCCCCATGTCGAACTCGGGCAGGTCCGCGGGCTCGACCCCCGCGTCGGCGAGGGCCCAGTCGGTCGCCGCCAGGGCCATCTGCGTCATGTGGTCGGTCTGCGGAAGCAGCCGGCTGGGCAGGTGGTCCGCGGCCACGAACCCGGGCACCTCCCCGGCGAGCCGGGCCGGATACCCCGACGGGTCGAAGCGGGTGACGCGGCCGATCGCGTTCTTGCCGTTCCGGGTCGCATCCCAGAAGTCGCGCGTCCCCAGGCCGTTGGGCGCGGCGACGCCCAGGCCGGTCACCACCACAGAGGCGGTCATGCCAAGCTCCTCTCCGGACGGGCGAGCACCATCGCGCTCTGGAAGCCGCCGAACCCGCTGCCCACCGTCAGGACGGTGTCGGTCAGCTGGTCGCGGGCCGTCAGCGGCACGTAGTCGAGGTCGCACTCCGGGTCCGGGGTGTGCAGGTTCGCCGTGGGGGGCACCACGTTGTGCTCCATGGCGAGCGCGGAGGCGGCGATCTCGATGGAACCGATGGCGCCCAGGGAGTGCCCCACCATGGACTTGATGGAGCTGACCGGGGTGCGGTACGCGTGGTCGCCCAGACTCTTCTTGAACGCGGCGGTCTCGTGCCGGTCGTTCTGCTTGGTCCCCGAACCGTGCGCGTTGATGTAGTCGATCTGCTCGGCGTTCATCCGCGCCTCGTCCAGCGCGACACGGATGGCCTCGGCCATCTCGGCACCGTCCGGCCGCAGGCCGGTCATGTGGTACGCGTTGCTGCGCGTGGCGTAGCCGGCGATCTCCGCGTAGACGTGGGCACCGCGCCGCCGGGCGCTCTCCAGCTCCTCGAGGACGAAGACCGCGGCTCCTTCGCCGAGGACGAACCCGTTGCGCGTGCCGTCGAAGGGACGGGAGGCGCGCTCCGGATCGTCGTGGCGGGGCGTGGTCGCCTTGATGGCGTCGAAGCACGCCATGGTGATCGGCGAGATCGGAGCGTCCGAGGAACCGGCGACCATGACGTCGGCGGATCCCTCGCGGATCAGTTCCACGGCGTAACCGACCGAGTCGATCCCGGACGTGCAGCCCGTCGAGACGACGGTGCTGGGACCCTCCGCGCCCACGGCCCACGCGACCTCGGCGGCGAACGAGCTGGGGACCAGGTGGTTGTAGAGATGCGGGGCCGCGTAGGTGTGGTCGACGAGGTCGAGCCTGCCGCCGTCACTGACCACGCGGTACTCCTCGTCGAGCCCCATGGTCGCGCCGACCGCGCTGCCGACGGTGACCCCGACCCGGTAGGGGTCCAGGTCCGTGAGGTCCAGGCCGCTGTCCTGCACGGCGCCGCGCGCGGCCACCACCGCGAGCTGCGCGGCACGGTCCATGCGGCGGACCTCCTGCGGGGTCAGACCGTGTTCGTAGGGGTCGAAGTCGATCTCGGCGGCGACACGGGAGCGGAACGGGGACGGATCGAAGAAGGTGATGCCGCGCGTCGCGGTGCGGCCGCTGCTGATCAGGTCCCAGAAACTCTTCCTGCCGACGCCACCGGGCGCGAGGACTTCGATGCCGGTGATCACGACGCGTCGGCCGGTCACTTCGACGCCTCCCAGGTGTAGAAGCGCGTGGCCATCGCGTCGGCGGGCGAGCGCCAGGTCGCGGGGTCGTACGCCTCGATGAACGGCTTCAGGTCCTCGCTGATCCGGACGAAGCGGGGGTCGGTCTTCGCGTCCTCGATGCGCTCGCCGCCGTTGTCGGTGTCGAAGTCCTGCAGGTGGAAGTACAGCCCTCGGTACGAGAACAGCTGGCGTCGCCGGGTCCCCATGCGGTGGGGCATCTCCGTGGCGTCGAATGCGGCGAACAGCTCGGCGACGTCGGCGTGCGCGCTCGGTTCCATTCGGGCCACGATCAAAGTGCTGTGCATCGTGCTCTCTCCTCAACAACCTGGACCGGGGGAAGAAGCCGGCCCCCGTGTCCTGTGGGCGGTGTGGCTTGTTGCGGACGAAGCGGTGCTCAGACGCCGCGGGCGGGTCCGAACCAGCGCTCCAGGGCCATCGGCAGGTCGCTGTGGCTGCCCGGCGCGGCCCAGGCGACGTAGCCGTCGGGGCGGATCAGGACGGCGCCCGTGCCGTGGAGCGGGCTGTCGTCGGCCGGGTTGTGCGGTGCGGCCGTGACCACGTCGACGCGGTCCGTCCAGCCGACCGCCCTCTGCCGCAGCCGAGGGTTGTCCGCCAGGTCGAGCAGGACGCCCCGCCCGGAGTGCAGCAGCCGGGTGCTGCCGGTCCTCAGGCCGTCGCCCGCCAGTTCCACGTCCGGCATCCGCCGGCCGAGGAGCGGGTGGCTGCCGCCGCCGACGTCGTAGCGGATCTCCAGACCGCTGACCATGGCGGCCAGATGACGGCTGACGACGTCGTACTCGATGAGCTCCGACATGACGTCGCGCAGCGGCTGCATCTCCGCCCCGCTCAGGAACAGCAGTCCCTGGGCACGGGTGTTCATCATCAGCCGCTCGCCGACCGGGTGGCGCTCGCTGTGGTAGGTGTCCAGCAGGGCTTCCGGCGCCCTGCCGCGCACCACGGCGGCGAGCTTCCAGCCGAGGTTGACGGCATCCTGGATGCTGGTGTTCATGCCCTGGCCACCGGCCGGCAGGTGGATGTGGGCCGAGTCGCCGGCCAGGACGACGCGACCGCGGCGGTACTCGGTCACCTGGCGGGTGGCGTCGCCGAAGGAGCTGACCCAGACCGCTTCGCCGTGGGAGATGTCCTCCCCGGTCACACGCTTCCAGCCCGCCACGATCTCGTCGTACGACGGAGGCGCCGTGCGGCGCTGGGGCGGGGTGCCCCTCTCGCACAGGATCAGCCGGGTGATGCCGCCGGGCAGCGGGCCGACCATGACCATGCCGCCCGGGAACGTCTCGCCGATCATCCGCGGCTGCAGGTCGAGGCCCTTGACGTCGGCGAGGAACATCTCGAGCGTGGCCGGGGTGCCGGGGAAGTCGAACCCGGCGGCCTTGCGCACCGTGCTGCGACCGCCGTCGCAGCCGACGAGGTACTGCGCGCGCAGGGTCCGCTCCCCCGCCGGGGTGACCACCTCGACCTCGACGCAGTCCTCCTTCTCGATGACCGAGCGGACCTCGTGGCCTCGGCGAAGATCGGCGCCGAGCTCCTTCGCCCAGGCCTCCAGGACGGCCTCGGTCTGGGACTGCGGCACCGTCTTGGCGGCCTGGTGGGCACCGGCGAGCACCCCGAAGTCGACGGGAAGGCCGCCGAAGTGACCCACGTTGCTGGTCTCCACCTCACCGAACCGGGGCAGCAGTCCCCGCTGGTCGAACACCTCCATCGTGCGGGCGGTGAATCCGAGGCCGCGGGATTCCCCTGTGCGCTTCTCCAGTTTTTCGAGAACGATGACGTCGACACCTGCGACCCGCAGTTCCCCGGCAAGCATGAGACCGGCGGGGCCGGCACCCACGACAATCACAGAAGCATCCATTTACCCCTCCCAGGGGAAAGCCGAAATCCACTCACGAGTGCATGGCTGCGCGACCGCGCAAATGAAAGCCATACAAAATAAAGCAGGAGCCCATATGGCGGATCAATACGGTCTGTGTCAGATCCTGGTCAATTCACGTCAGGTCTTCGCCCGGCCGGTCGAAATGGTCGAGAAAGGCCACGGGGAAAGTGCGGGGAATGGAAACACCCGGGCATCGTTCCGCGTCGGCCGGCCGGGGAGCACCGGTCAGTCCTTGATCTCGCAGATCGGGGCGCCGGAGGAGACGGAGGCGCCGATCTCGGCGGTCAGGCCCTTGACGGTGCCCGCGCGGTGGGCGTTGAGGGGCTGTTCCATCTTCATGGCCTCCAGGACGACGATCAGGTCGCCCTCCTGGACCTTCTGGCCCTCCTCGACGGCCACCTTGACGATGGTGCCCTGCATCGGGGAGGCCAGGGTGTCGCCGGAGGCCGCGGGGCCGGACCTCCTGGCCGCGCGACGCTTGGGCCTGGCGCCCCCGGCCAGGCCGGTGCGTGCCAGCGACATCCCCAGCGCGGCGGGCAGGGAGACCTCCAGGCGCTTGCCGCCGATCTCGACCACGACCGTCTCGCGGGTGGTGTCCTCCTCGGCCTCGGCGTCGACCGGGGCGGTGAAGGGCTTGATGTCGTTGACGAACTCGGTCTCGATCCACCGGGTGTGGACCGTGAACGGGTCCTTCGAGCCGGTCAGTTCGGGGGCGAATGCCGGATCGCGGACCACCGCGCGGTGGAAGGGCAGGGCGGTGGCCATGCCTTCGACGCGGAACTCCTCCAGCGCCCGGGCGGCGCGCTGCAGCGCCTGCTCGCGGGTGGAGCCGGTGACAATCAGTTTGGCGAGCAGGGAGTCCCAGGCCGGGCCGATGACCGAGCCGGACTCCACCCCGGCGTCCAGGCGCACGCCCGGACCGGACGGCGGCGCGAAGGTGGTCACCGTGCCGGGGGCGGGCAGGAAGCCCCGCCCCGGGTCCTCGCCGTTGATGCGGAACTCGAAGGAGTGCCCGCGCGGTTCCGGGTCGTCGTAGCCCAGCTCCTCGCCGTCGGCGATGCGGAACATCTCGCGCACCAGGTCGATGCCGGCGACCTCCTCGGTGACCGGGTGCTCCACCTGGAGGCGGGTGTTGACCTCGAGGAAGGAGATGGTGCCGTCCGCGCCGACCAGGAACTCCACCGTGCCGGCGCCGACGTAGCCGGCCTCCTTGAGGATGGCCTTGGACGCCGCGTACAGCTCCTCCACCTGCGCCTCGGAGAGGAACGGCGCGGGGGCCTCCTCGACCAGCTTCTGGTGGCGGCGCTGCAGGGAGCAGTCACGGGTGGAGACGACCACCACGTTGCCGTACTTGTCGGCGAGGCACTGGGTCTCCACGTGACGCGGCTTGTCCAGGTAACGCTCGACGAAGCACTCACCCCGGCCGAAGGCGGCCACCGCCTCGCGGACGGCGGAGTCGTACAGCTCGGGTACCTCCTCCAGCGTGCGGGCGACCTTCAGGCCACGGCCGCCGCCGCCGAAGGCGGCCTTGATCGCGATCGGCAGGCCGTGCTCCTCGGCGAAGGCGACGACCTCCTCCGCGCCCGAGACCGGGTCGGGGGTGCCCGCGACCAGCGGGGCGCCGGCGCGCTGTGCGATGTGACGGGCGGCCACCTTGTCGCCCAGGTCGCGGATGGCCTGCGGCGGCGGACCGATCCAGATCAGGCCCGCGTCCAGCACCGCCTGCGCGAAGTCGGCGTTCTCGGACAGGAAGCCGTAACCGGGGTGGACCGCGTCCGCCCCGGAGTCCTTGGCCGCCCGGAGCACCTTGGCGATGTCGAGGTAACTGGTGGCCGGAGTGTCCCCGCCCAGCGCGAACGCCTCGTCCGCCGCGCGGACGTGCGGAGCGTCCCGGTCCGGGTCGGCGTACACCGCGGCACTCGCGATCCCCGCGTCCCGGCACGCCCGGGCGACACGGACAGCGATCTCACCACGGTTGGCGATCAGCACCTTGCGCACGTTGGCAGCCTCCTCCCTTTCGACAGCGGCCGCACTGCCGTTTCGCGCGGCGGCCGGCTCCGTGAACAAGGTTCCGGGTTTTCCCTGCCGGTGGGCAAGCCTTCGAAGTTCATGACTCGGACAGGTTTGTCAGATGACTGCCGCTTTCTTCGACGAGGGCAAGCGGAGTGTCAGAGGCGGGTCAAATGCCCTCGTCCCGGCGGCCTGGCGATCGCGCACCACCGGCCCGCTCACGCGGCCGTCCGGCCGGCCGGACGGCAGAAAGGCGAAAAGCTCCGGACGAACACGGGTGGTCCTGCTCATCATCCCGTGCGCCGGAGCTTTTCCGCCGAGCGCTATGCCGAGCGGGGGTCCATTCCCCCGCCTCCCCTATTCGGGAGCGAATTGAAATCCGACTCCCCGGACCGTGACGATCCAGTCCCGTTCCCCGAGTTTGTTGCGGAGACTGCTGACGTGCGTGTCGACGGTGCGGCGCGACCACGTGCCGCCCCACACCTGCCGCATGACCTGCTGCCGCGAGATGACGGCGCCGGGGTGGGAGGCGAGGAGGTGAAGAAGGTCGAACTCCTTGCGCGTCATCTCGACGCTGACGCCGTTCACCCGGACCTGCCGGGTGCGGGGGTCGATGCGGAGGGGGCCGTGCTCGATGGCGCTGCTCTCCGTCCGCTGCCGGCCGGCACGGCGCATGACGGCTTCGATGCGGGCCATCAGCTCCCGGAACCCGTACGGCTTCACCAAGTAGTCGTCTGCGCCGGCCTGCAGGCCGAGCACCCGGTCGAGTTCGCTGCTGCGGGCCGTGACCGCGATCACCGGGACGTCACTGCCCCGCCGGATGCTCCGGCAGACGTCCAGCCCGTCCAGGTCGGGCAGCTCCAGGTCCAGAAGCACCAGATCGGCTTGCTCGTACAGGTCCAGAGCGGCACACCCCGTCCTCACGTGGTCGACCTCGTGACTGTGCCGCCGCAGTCCGCGGACGAGGGAGTCCGCGTCGGAGGCGTTGCTCTCGACGACCAGTACCCGCCACCCGCCCGATGTCCCCCGGCCGGTGGCGGACCCCACTCCCTCCTCCGCTAATCCGGATCCCCAGGAACCGGATATTCGAGACTTCACTGTGCTTTCCATGGTGCGCGTCACTGTTTCCCCCTTGATCGAAGCAGGTCGGCTACCTACCAGAAGCCAGTCATCGGGACTTTAAAAACCGACTCCGCCGTTTGTCAACGTCGAAGTGATGTCCGTTCTGCCCGAAACGAACCGATAATTTCGAGGGGAAGGAGAGCCCTGTCTCGCTTCTTCCTTCGGTGTCGCATCCCACCCCTTACGTAAACAGACCCCCATCCCTGATAATTCGCTGCGGATGCCCTCAATCCGTCGCCTCTTCATGACCACAGGAAGGCCATGCCCCGTCAAGAACGAGCCGTCCGCACGCGGAACCAGCTCCTGACCGAAGCCGCTTCGTCGTTCCGCCGGCACGGGTTCAGCCGCTCCCGACTCACCGAGATCAGCCGAAACGCGGGTGTCAGTTCCGGAGCTCTGTATTTCCACTTCTCCGGCAAGGAGGAACTCGCCGCCGCCGTCGAGGCCGAGGCCATCGAGACCCTCCGGTCGGCCGCCCTGGACGTCCGACACTCGCGCACCTCGCCGCTGCAGTCCCTGATCGACACCTCCCACGCGCTGGTCGCAGCACTGCGTTCGAGCCTCGTCACTCAGGTCGGTCTCGAGCTGAACTGCGACCGGCACACGCACAACCACACGGACCTGCGCCAGGAGTGGCACGGCTGCGTCCAGCGGCTCCTGGCCGAGGCCGACCGCGCGGGCGCTCTGCTGCCGCACGTCTCCCGGCAGGCCGCCGCTTCGGTGATCGTCGCCTCCACCGTGGGATTCGACGTGCTGGGAAGGGAGGACGAGCAGTGGATCTCGGCCGGCGTACTCACGTCACTCTGGCAGTTGCTGCTCCCCTCCCTGGTCGTCCCCGAGCACCGCGCCGCGCTCAACCCGGCGGGGACGTCCAGCGTGTTCGACACCCGGTCCCAGGACCGTGCTGGCTCCGTCCGGGCGGACGGCACAGCGGGCTGACACCGTCCGTCGGCGCGGAACCGGCGGTGGCGACCGCCGGGCCGCGCAACGGACCCGCTTCCCCCGGTACCTCCTGCCACGGCGGACCGGCCCGGGCCGGGCGGCGCACGGGTGTCCGGAGCTGCCCGGCGCTCCGGAGGAAGCCGTGCCGGTCCGGTCCACGGTTCATCCGGCGCCCGCCGGCACGGTGAACAGGTCCACCGTCGCGGTGAAGACAGCGTTGCCACCTTGATGTCCGGTGATCCGGGCGCGTTGTCCTTGGACGGTCGGAGTCACCGAGTTGACGTGGATCCAGCAAGGGCTGTCCAGCTCGGCGTACCGGTGAAACGTTCCCGCGACGCCCTGCGGAAGGAGTCGTGCTTCCGGGCTGCCGACCGTGAGCGCCGCCTGTCGTGCGGCTTCCAGCAGCATCATGCCCGGCACGTGGTCGACGAAGTGGTCGAAGAGCACGGGGTGTGAGAGGTCGATGTGCAGCAGCCATTGTCCGGGGGTTCCCGTGCGGGCCAGGACGACGTCGTTCTGGTCGGCGCGGCCGACGAAGAGGGGGGACAGGCGCCGGTTCGAGGTGTCCGGCACGACCACGTCGGCGTTCCGGGAGGCGCGCAGCCGACGGTAGGCCTCGGGTGTCGTGACGGTGTACCGCGCCCCGCCCTCGGCGACGATCTCGCCCTCGGAGCGGAGCACCGCCTCGTACCGCAGTCCCGTCAGTCGTCCGCCGCGGCGCTTGATCTCGACGCATCTCACGTCGATCTCCAGGTCCATGGGGGCGGACCCGATGCGCAGCAGAGCGGGAACGACGTCGTAGGACAGTTCCCACATCAGGAATTGGTGACCCATCGGCACGTCGAAGGCGGCGTGCGCCAGCAGGGCGCCCACCTGGCGGATGGTCTCCGCGGCGAGCATCGGGTCGTAGTGCTTCGCGATCGGACTGTAGAAGCTGTGCCCTCTGGGCCACTGCGCGAAGACCGTGAAACGATCACTGCCACGCTCATGCCACCCCGTGAGGAACACCTCGGCGACGGACGCCCGGTGCACGAACTCCCGCGGCACGGTGGCCGTCAGCCCGCGCACGGAGGGGACGGGCGGGTCGTAGCGGGACATCCGCGGCTCTTCGCGGGCTAAGGACAGTGTTTGCTCCATGGAACCCCCTGGGTTGGTTGGCCAGGCCTGCAGCCGTTCAACATCCAAAAAAGATACACACTCGGCGGTTTTCTTCAAGGGGCCTCAAGATCCGCACAGCCCGCGGGGTGCGCGGAGGTGGAGGAGGCCGCGCATCCTCGCAGCTGGGACGCCAAGTCCCGTATGAAACACAGCTGTTGGCGCCCGCTCTATGGTCTTGGTCATACCCGGAAGCAGAGTACCTTCTTCCGTTCGGCCCCTCCGCCCGTCGCGCCCGGCCCTGGGCACCGGAGCATGTTCCCCGCACTGTGTGACGCCGCTGCGACCGCCGTCTTTCCTCGAGGGAACGCTTGGTTCACCTACTCGCAGGTGTGTTTTCCGGCAGCCTGGGAAGACTCTGCGCGCCTTTGAAGCGTTCAAGATCGTCACGGGAGAGCATGTGCACCCTCTGCGTCATCTCCGGTTGGCCGCCGTGAACCTCGACGGCGTCCTCCTGAACGACACGTTCAGCCCGGTGATCCACCGGTTCGTCACACGGCGGGGTGGCACCTACACGGTGGACGTCGAGCGCGCCGTGTTCTCCCAGCCCCAGCTCGTGGCGTGCGGTGTGCTCGGGGCCGCCGTCGGCAGCGACGCCGCACCGGAGCAGATCCGTGCGGAGTACTTCGCCGAGCGGGAGGAGTACCTGGCCGAGCGTCCGGTCAGGGTGCTCGAGGGTGCGGTCGAGCTCGTGGCCAGGCTCCGGTCCCTGGGCCTGCGCACGGTGTGTTACGGGGGCCTGGAACGCGGTCACTTCGACCGTCACCTGGGCGCCCACGCAGCGCTCTTCGACGACCCGGCCTACGTGTGCACCAACGACTTCCGGCCCGGGGTGCGGGAGATCGCCGAACTCTTCGGGCTCCCCTGCGACCGGACGCTGTTCATCGACGACGTGGCCGGAGTCGGGCAGGCGGCGCAGGAGTCGGGCGCCTCCTTCATCGGCCACCCCAGCGACTTCGAGCACGGTTTCCAGCGATCGGTGATGCGCGCCCTCGGCGTGCGTCACCTCGTGGACGGCCCGGACCGGATCGACGAGGAACTCATACGGCTCGTGGACGCCGAGGCCGCGGCTCGCGCCGCGGGACGACCGGGCGCGCTGTGCGGGAGACCTGCCGGGGTCTGATCCCGGCCGCCCGGCCGGGAGCGTGTCCGCGTTCCCGGCCGGGCGCCTGCCTCGGCCGCCGGCCGGCCCGCTCCGCCCGCGCGGGCCGCCGGCTCGAAGTCCGGTGCGGAACACGGTCGTTCACTTCGACGAAACGCGGAGTCGTCACGTCGGACACCTGATTGCAAACATACTCGGCGGTTTATGATGCCCGCCCGGGCGTGCGCCGCCGGACGCCATGCGGCGGCCCGCACGCGATGACGCACCTGTAGAGGGGGACATCCGTGGCCAAGCAGGACCGTGCGATCAGAACGCGCAGAGCCATCCTCACCGCCGCCGCACAGGTATTCGACGAGCACGGGTACGAGGCGGCGAAGCTGAGCGACGTCCTCGAACGTGCCCAGGTCAGCAAGGGCGCGCTCTATTTCCACTTCGAGAACAAGGAGGACCTCGCCCTGGCGGTCCTCGAAGCGCAGGTCTCGCACCAGGCGCCCGCCGTCTCGGGTACGTCCAAGCTCCAGGAGGCGGTCGATGTCGGCCTGGCCTTCGCCCACCGGCTCAGTTACGACCCGCTGGTGCGCGGGAGCGTACGGCTGACGTTGGACGACACGACCACGCGGCTCAACCGCAGCGGTCCGTACCAGGAATGGATCGAGTTGAACGCCGCCATCCTGCGGGCCGCCAAGGAGCAGGGGGAGCTGTTGCCCCACGCGGTTCCCGAGGAGACGGCGATGGTGCTCGTGGGGGCCTACGCCGGCATCAACATGATGGCGCGTTCCATGAACGACCAGGCCAGCCTCGGAGTGCGCGCGGCGGCCCTGTACCGGCACGTCCTGCCGAGCATCGCGGTACCCGGCGTCCTGATGACCCTTGACCTGTCGCCGACGCGCGGGGCACGTGTGGTCGCGGAGGCCGAGGAGGCGAACCGCGGAGAGGACGAGTAGACGGCGGGGCCGCCTCGCGCGGTCCGCCGCCTCGGTCCGTACTCGGTGCGCACCCGGTCTGTACCCGGTCCGAGGCGGTGCGGACGTGGCGCGGCGTCCGCACCCGGCTCGGAGCCACGGGCGCTCAGAAGGTGTACGGCTCCGCGGTGCGCGCGGCGCGCAGCGCCCTGCCCCACCAGGCCACCTGGTCCAGCAGCTTCTTCGCCGCGACGTCCGCGCCCTGAGGCGCGTTGCCGTCGGCGAAGGCCCCCCAGGGGTTGTGCAGGCTGACCATCTCGCGCACCGTCATGGCGTGCACCTCGGCGAAGACCTGCCGCAGGTGCTCGGCGGCCCGCAGGCCGCCTCCCATGCCGCCGTAGGACACCAGCCCCACCGGCTTGGCGGCCCACTCCTGCAGGTGCCAGTCGATGATGTTCTTCAGCGAGGCGGGGAAGGAGTGGTTGTACTCGGGGGTGACCACGATGAACGCGTCGGCGGAGTGCAGCCGCTCGGACAGCTGGTCCTTCACGGTGCGGACGTGCTCGGCCGGCTCCTCGCCCATCGCCGGCATGGCGAGCGGCAGCGGGTGGTCCACGACGTCGATCACGTCGACCGTCATGTCGTCGCGCTCCTGGGCCTGCTGGGCGAACCAGTGGCCGACCTTGTCGCCGAGACGCCCGCCGCGCGCGCTACCGATGATGACCGCGAGAGACAGGGGCTGGGTGGTCATGTTTCCCTCCAGAAGAGACGGCTTGGTGCGGGACGCGACATGCGACGCCCTGACATCAAAGTAAACTACACCGTGCGGAGTAAAAAGTCCTTCCGGGTCGCGCTCCCGCCGACCGTGGGCAGGGTCAGGAGCGCGCCCCGTACAGCCTCAGGAAGGCACGCACTCCGGCGGTGACCAGCGCCTCCAACTCGTCCGCGGGCAGGGGCAGGGCTCCATGGAAGGAGCGCTCGTACGCCTCGGAGGTGACGAGCTGGGTGAAGTGGGCGGCCGCCTCCTGGGGCTCGTCCGTCCGCAGCCGGCCGGCCGCGGACAGGGTGGCGAAGTGCCGGGCGAGCCGGGCCTGCGTACGCCCCGGCCCTTCGGTGCGCCAGCTGTCGGTGACCTCGCCGGGCAGCCTGGACGCCTCCGCGAAGATGACCCGTACCAGGGCGAAGTGCTCCTTGAAGCCGCTCTGCGGCGTGGCGAGGGCACAGCCGAGCGCCACGAGCTCGGCCTCCAGGTCGACCGGCGAGGCCAGGTGCCGGTCGATGAGCTCCTCCTGGTGCTCCGCCACCGCGTGCGTACTCTCCTTCAGCACGCACAGGAGCAACTGCTCCTTGTCCTGGTAGTGGTTGTAGATGGTGCGCTTGGAGACGTGCGCCTCGGCCGCGATGCTGTCCACGCTGGCACGGATGTAGCCCTCGCGGCCGAAGACGACGCGGGCCGCGCGGTCGATCGCTACGCGCTTCGCGGGCCTCCCTGTTCGCGCCGGCGGGGTCGTTGCGGCCGTCATGGTGCTCCACTCCTTCGATTGCGCGCCAACGTTCGAAACTGTACCGCCCGGTTTACCGGCGGCGCCCGCCCCCACCGTCGCCACGTCCGCCCCCACCGTCGCCGCGTCCACCCCGCCCGGTTGGACCCCCGCCCTCCTTCGATTGCACCGTCCGGTTTACTTTCTGCCCTGCACGGTGTAGTTTCCTTTATGGCGGACGGCGGGCCCCGCACCATCCGGCCCCGGCGTGTCCGGCCCCTCCCCGTCTCGGCAGCCCCCGACGAGGGGTGTTCATGAAAGAGAGGACGTCATGTTCGGCAAGCTCACGGTGATCAAGATCTTCTGCGAGGACCTCGACACGATGGCCGCCTTCTACCGCGACCGGCTCGGCCTGAAGATCCGCGAGGAGTACCCGGGCGTCAGCGTGGTCTTCGACACCGGTCACGACGGTGAGCTGATCATCCAGAAGGGCACCCAGCCCAACGCCCTCGCCTTCACCCAGGTGGACATCCCCGCGGCCCACGAAGCCCTGGGCGACCTCGGCCCCACGGACGTCTTCCCGCACAAGACGGGTGAGCGGTTCGAGATCACCGACCCCGAGGGCAACCAGCTGATCTTCGTCAACGCCTGACGGCTCCCTGCGGCGGGCCTGCCGCGGCGTCTCCCCTTGGACGTGCCGGCGGGCCCGACCCTCCCCCTTGATGCTCCCCTGCGGGCGCTCCGGCCCGTGTCTTCCCCCTCACGCGCCGGACGTCCCGCAGGGGCCTCCCCAGAGGAACCCCGTATGTCCACTTCACGAACGACCGCCGTGTCGGTCCGGGGTCGAGGCCCCCGGGCCCTGCGTGAGAACCTCACGCGCTACGTCCTCTACCTGGCCGGCTGCCTGGTCTTCGCGGCCGGAGCCACCCTCTTCATCCACTCCGACCTCGGGGTGGACCCCCTGGACGTCCTCTCGCTGGGCATCCTGGAGCACGTCCCCCTCACGATCGGCGTGGCGCAGGCGTTCATCGCGGCCGTGTGCATCGCCGTCTGGTCGCTGTGGAACCGCCGACGCCCGGTGGTGATGCCCTTCGTCACCTTCCTCCTCTGCGGCAGCCTCATTGACCTGATGCTCCTCGCCGACCTGGAATGGATCGCCCCCGTGCCCTCGCTGGTCCTCGCGGTCCTGCTGTGCGCCTACGGCTCCTCCCTGATCATCATGAGCGGCACCGGCATCCGCGCCATGGACCTGATCGTGATCTCCCTCAACCAGCGCTGGAAGGTGCCCTTCTGGTGCGCGAAGGTCGGCGTCGAAGCCGTCCTGCTCACGCTCGGGTGGCTGCTGGGCGGCCCCGTCGGGATCGGCACCCTGGCCTTCCTGGTCTTCGTCGACGGTCTCATCCAGCCCTTCATGTCCTTCAACAGCGCCGTCTTCCACCTGGCCAACCGCGGCCTGGAGCGTCCCGGCGGCGTCGGCGGGCCCGTCCTCGAAGACGCGGGTGCCCGATGAGCGCCGTCGCACAGGAACAGGAACCCGTACCCGTCCGCCGGGGGACGCTGCCCCTCCTGCTCTTCGCCTCGACCCTGGCCGTGATGGCGGGCTCCATCCTCGCGCCGGTCATCCAGGTCATCCGCGGCGACCTCGGGGTCAGCGGCACCGCTGCCGGCCTCATCATCACCACCCACAGCCTCTCCATCGCCGTCACCAGCCCCCTGGTCGGCTGGATGATCGACCGCTGGGGCGTCCGCATGCCACTGGCGGGCGGACTGGTGCTGTACGGGCTGTCCGGCGGCGTCGGGATGGTCGTCGACAGCTATCCCGCACTCATCGCCACACGTGCCGTCTTCGGCGTCGGAGCGGCCTTCGTTTTCTCGGGCACCACCGTGGCCATGCTCAACCTGTACCGGGGAACCGCCCGGGACCGTGCGATGGGCCTGCGGGGAACGGCCACCAGCGCGGGCGGCGTGCTCTGGCCGCTGCTGTCCGGAGCCGTCGGGGGGATCTCCTGGCACCTCCCCTTCGGGATCTACCTGGTGGGCGTGCCCCTCGGTATCGCCACGGCCCTGATGCTCCCCCGCACGAAGCCGACGGGCTCCGCCGGCACGGCCGGACCGGGACTCGGCGCCTGGGCGATGCTGCGCCGGTACCGTCTCCTGCTCGTCTGGTACGCGCTGCAGTTCTGCGCCTCCCTGCTGATGTACGCGCTGGTGGTCTTCGTCCCGGACCGGCTGTCCGGGTTCGGCGTCGAGGATCCGCTGCTGGTCTCCCTCTACACCGTGGGCATGTCCGGTGCGATGAGTCTGATCGGGCTCGCGTACGCGACGCTGCGCGCGCGGCTGGCCTACGGCACGCTGCTGCGCGGCTCGCTGGTGCTGCTGACGGCCGCCTTCCTCGTGCTCGCCGTCGCGCCCAACGCCCCCCTCCTGTTCCTCGCGCCGCTGCTGTTCGGTCTCGGCCAGGGAGTGTTCTTCCCGGTCTCCACCGTCCTCATCGGCGAGGGCGTGCCCGAAGAGGTCCGGGGAAAGGCCACCTCCCTGTCGGGGACGGCCACCTTCGCCGGGCAGTTCGCCTCACCCCTGCTGATCGGGCCGCTCATCCAGGCGACCTCGCCGCTCACGGGATTCCTCCTCGCGGCGGCCGTGCCCGCACTGGCCGCGGTCCTCCTGATGGTCACCCGCACGGACACGACGGAGCCCGACGCCGACGCCGACGGCGGCGCTCCGGCCCCGGTCCCGCAGACCACCA
Source organism: Streptomyces fragilis (assembly GCF_003112515.1). Taxonomy (GTDB): domain Bacteria; phylum Actinomycetota; class Actinomycetes; order Streptomycetales; family Streptomycetaceae; genus Streptomyces; species Streptomyces fragilis. The sequence continues at coordinate 464,680 of NZ_BEVZ01000006.1, forward strand.
CGCGCACCGGGTGAGGACGGATCCGTCGCGCCCCGTCCCGGGGCACCGCGGGAGTCCGGGACCGGTCGTCCCCTCCACGGCCTCGAGGCCACCACGGAGCGGCCCCGGTCCCGCACTCCGCCGGTGACGACGGAATGCCGGCGGTCCGGCAACGACATTTGACGTAAACGTGACAAACTTGCGCAACGATCTGATAGGGCGGATCTTGCGCCATTCTTCACCGCCCAAGATCCTGGTGGCCGGGTTCTCCCGACCGCTTCGCCGATGCGCGAGCCGGTCGCGGACCTCTTTCCCCACCACTCGCGTTCCTTCGCCTGCTCGACACCGGCGTCCCGGCCGGGCAGGCGGGGGAACGGACGGAAAAGGAAGGCGTCGGACATGGCGAGCGGAACGTCGCAGCAGTCGTACAGCACGGGATCACTGACCCGGGGGACCTTCTCCCCGCTCGACCAGATCCGGCTGTTCGAGCGGAAGTACGACCCCGTGACCCGCGCCGTCGTCGAGGCGCTTCCCGTGGAGCCGGCGTGGCGCTGCCTCGAACTCGGCGCCGGCGCGGGGTCGATGTCCTACTGGCTGGCGGAGCGGGTGCCCCAGGGGCAGGTACTCGCCGTCGACATCGACGTCAGCCGGCTGGACGCCGAGCATGCCGCGAACCTGACCGTGCGGCAGGCCGACATCGTCGCCGCGGAGTTCGAGGAGGGCGCCTACGACCTGGTCCTCGCGCGGGCCGTGCTCGAGCACCTGCCCGACCCCGACGCGGTGCTGCGGCGCGCGGCGCGCTGGCTGGCACCCGGTGGCTGGCTGGTGGTGGAGGACTTCTACTACCTGCCGGCCGAGCACGCCGCGACGGCCGTGGGACGCACCCTCGTCGGCGGATACGTACGGCGCATGCAGGAACAGGGGGCCGACATGGGATGGGCACGGCACCTGCCGGCCGCCCTGGCGCGGGCCGGCCTGGAACCGGCCGGCCTGCGGCTCACCCCCGCGGGCCCGGGGCAGTCGGCCGCGGACGACGAGCTGATCGGCCTGCGGCTGAAGCAGGAGGGCCACGCACTGGTCGACAACGGCATGGTCACCGCGGACGAACTCGCGGAATTCATGGACCTGCTGGGCCGGCCGGAGGGGCGGGACATGACGACGCTCATGGTCTCGGCGTGGGCCCGCCGCCCGCAGGGGTGAGCGCCCCGGCCCTCGCACTCCCGCCCATCACCCCGCGTGCCCGGTGCACCAGGAGAGGCCCGGCTCGCGACGAGTTGCACGGTTCACCTCGAACCGCACACCCGAATCACCGTGAAGAGAAGGACCACACGACCATGACCGTCGACGAAGCCGCGTTCCTGCGGGTCGAGATCACCCTCGATCTCACCTGCGTCCACTCCTTCATCGGGTTCACCCGCTTCGAACGGGTCGCCGCCCGCCACCGGGCGGAAGGCGGCCGGCTCGAGGTGGTCTTCCGCCCCTTCCAGGTCTCCCCCGACGCGCCGCCGGAGGGGCGGCCGCTGGCCGAAGTGCACCGTGAGTTCTTCGGCAGCGCCGCCCGGGCCGCCCAGGCGACCGCGGGCATGGCCGCCATCGGCGCCGAGGAGGGCCTGGAGCTGAACTTCGACCGCGCCGTGCACGTGAACACCTTCGAGGCCCACCGCCTTCTGGCCACCGCGGCCCGCCAAGGACGGGGCGAAGCCATGGCCGAACGCATCTTCCGGGCCTACCTGACCGAAGGGCTCAACATCGGCGACCGCGCCACCCTCGACAGGCTCGCCGCCGAGACCGGCGTCGAGCCGAGTCCGGACGGTGCCGACGAACTGCGGGCCGAACTGTCCCGGGTGCTGGCCACGGGTGTCCGCTCCGTACCGCTGTTCGACTTCGGTGGGGGAATCCGCCTGTCGGGCGCACAGTCCGAGGAGGCGTTCCGGCGGGCCTTCGCGTCCGCCCTCGCGGGCAGCGCCCGACTGCACTGATCCGACCGCTCCGCACACCTTCCACGGGAGAACCCATGCGATCGACGCGCATACGCCGTGCCTGGGCCACCGCGGCCGTCACCGTGCTGGCGCTCACCACCACCACGGGCCTGACCACCGCCGCGGCCGAACCCTCGGCCGTCCGCCCCGCCCTGAGCGGAGCCGTCGGAGCCGTCGCCGAGAACGGGGCCCCGCAGGTCCTGCACCTCAGGTCCACCGTCGACGGGCTCAACGCACCGGCCACCGCACGCCCCGGTCCGACCGAGTTCCGGGTGTCCACCACGGATCCCGCGTCGGGCTGGATATCACTCGTCCGCCCGAAGCCCGGCGTGACGTTCGAGAGCTTCCGCTCATCCATCCTGAAAATGATCAACGCGGTCGGGCCCGACATCGTCGAGGGCAGCGCCGAGATGCGGGAGAAGGCGGAGCTGCTCGGCGGCACGGTGATCCACACGAACCTCCCGGCCTCCTTCACCAGGACCCTGACCCCGGGCACCTACTGGTTCTTCGACTACCGGAACATCCGGGACGCGAACCCCCGCCACAGCGTGCTGCGCGTCGACGGCACCGTCAGGGCCGCCACCACGCCGTTCCCCACCGCCACCCTCGTCAGCAGGATGATCGACGGTCAGCCGCGCTGGATCCTCAGCGGTACCGTGCGGGCGGGCCGCCCGATCCTCTTCCGCAACGAGATGCCCGAGGGCCAGAACGCCGAGGCCATCTTCTTCCGGCTCGCGGACGACGTCACCGAGGAGGACGTCCGCGCCTACGTCGACGACTTCGGGGACACCGGAGCCTTCCCCGACCACGCCGGTCCCCTCGACCTGGAGCAGGGCACCGGTGGTCTGCCCATGAACACGGGTGAGGCGTCGCTGCTCGAACTCACGCTCCAGCCCGGCCGCTACGTCGTCGTCGACTTCTTCAGCGACGCCGAGGACGGGAGCAGCCTCCTCAAGCGCGGCCACTGGGAGATCGTCGAAGTCAGCTGACGGAGAACGGGAGAACCGGAGAACGGGAGAACTGGGGAGCTCATGGAACTCACCGTCCTCGGTGCCACGGGAGGCATCGGCCAGGAGATCGTCCGGCAGGCCCTGGACGCGGGACACCGTGTCACGGCGGTGGTCCGGAATCCCGCCGCACTGACCGTCACCGGTGAGGCCCTGCGGGTGGTGCGCGCCGACCTGACCGACCCCGAGGCGGTGCGTCCCGCGGTGGCCGACCGGGACGCGGTCCTCTCCGGCCTCGGTGCCCGCAGCCGCAAGGACGCCGGGGTGGCGACGCTGCTCACGCGGAGCCTGGTGCGCGCCATGGAGGGAGCGGGCACCCGGCGTCTCCTGGTCGTGAGTGCCGCTCCGGTCGGCCCCGCACCGCAGGACGGCCTCCTCGACCGCTCCGTGCGCGGCATCGTCTCCGCCGTCCTGAAGGACGTCTACGCCGATCTGCGCGAGATGGAGGCCGAGGTGGCCCGGAGCACCACGGACTGGACCGTCGTGCGCCCGCCGCGTCTGCGGAACGGACCGCTCACCGGCAGGTACCGGACGGTCGTCGGCGGTTTCCCGCCCAAGGGCCGGTTCGTCGCCCGCGCGGACGTGGCCCACGCGATGCTGGCGATGACCGGCGACCCGCGGACGGTGAAACAGGGAGTGGGGGTCGCCTACTGAGCTCGACCCCGGCGGTCGCGTTCGAGGAAGTACAGGCGGGCCCGCTTGTGCTCCAGGGCGACCTCGGCGCCTTCGGTGAATCCCGCGAGGCGCAGTCGCCGGCGGGACCTGTCGTTACGGACGTCGGGTTCGGCCACCACCCGCAGGTGCGTGGGATCGGACCACACGAACTCCAGAACGGCCTCGAACAGGGAGCCGGCGTAGCCGCTGCGCGGCGCGGTCGCGGGAGGTGCGAGGAGGATGTGGATCCCGAAGTCGCCGGGCCGGACGTCGTAGTGCTCCCCCAGTGGATCGTGCGCGGGGTCATAGGTCTGCAGCAGTCCCGCGGGGTGCCCGTCGTGCTCGATCAGGTAGGCGTGGTGGGTCTCCAGGGTGTCCACGAAGGCGTAGATGTCGCGCACCTGCTCGACCGTGTGCCCGACCATGCCCCAGAACCGCGCACGCTCGTCGTCCACCCAGCGGTGCACGACCGCGGCGTCGTGCTCCGGGTCGAGGACCCGGAAGGCGACGGTGCCGAAGCCCGGTACGCGGGAGACGTGCGCGAGGGCCGGCGCGTGTGGCGCGGCGGGTTCCCGGGGCGTCGGGGAGGTGGTGGGTCCGGTCATGCTGATCGCTCCTCGGTGAGCAGGTTCCAGTCGGTGACCACGGGGACCAGCGCGCCGTGCAGCCACAGCGGGAGCTGGTCGTGGGCGTGGGTGTCGTCGGGGATGCCCGAGGCGCCCAGGGGAACGATCCAGGCACTGTCCTGCCTGCGCGCCAGGTCCCACACGTAACGCGCGGCGGAGGCACGGGCGCTCAGGTCGGTCAGTCCCGGCATGCTCGAGGAGGACATCACACAGTCGTGGTCTCCCTCCAGCGCGGGCGACCCGGGAGAAGTGGCGGCATCGGGCAGGGCCTGCCACGCGGCCAGACGGTGGGTCTCGCCCCAGCTCGCGGGTGCGCCGTCACGGGCCACCTCTTCCAGCGCCTCCCGGGCGTGGGCGAGGACGTCCACCGCCGCGGGCAGCGCCCCCGGCACGGTCAGGTTCTCCAGTGCGTGTCCGACGCGGGCGATGAGGGACAGCCAGGGCAGGAAGATCTCGGGATCGTCCGGACGGGGTGTCAGGGCCGCCAGCGCCGGGTCGCCCGCCAGCCGACGCACCAGGGCGCCACGCCACGCGGCGAACACCGCGGCTCCCCGCGAGCCCGCAGCCATGCGGCGGTCCCATGCGGCCAGTTCACGCCGCAGTGACGCGGCCTCGGACGACAGTCCGGCCAACGGTTCCACCAGACGTGCCAGGAGCACCGACGCGCCCGGCGAGAGCGTGTCGGCGTGCACGACGGGCATGTCGGCGGGTGACCAGCGCGGCCGGGAGTCCAGGAGCTCGGCGATCCGGCGCGCTCGGTGCGCGGCGGCGAACTCCGAGCCCAGCGGGGTGGCGATCCCGCGGGCGTTGGCCATCACGGCCCGGCCGTCGGCGACGTCACCCCGCGGCATCACCTCCCACCGGCCCGACCAGGCCGCGGCCCGGTCCCAGGCGTCGACGGGACCCCGCCGGTTGGCTTCGGCGCGGACCGGGACGGCTCCGGCCACCCGGTGCAGCAGACCACCCGAGGTGTCGGCGGCCATCACCACGTTGACCGGTTCCACCCACGCGTCCACCGCGGTGTCGACGTCCGTGACGGTCGTGGCCCGCAGCAGGGCGGGCAGGGCCTCGAAGCCGAGGGTGCCGAGCACTCTCGCCGGCAGGCGCAGGGCGAGGGTCGTCCCGGGACCGCTCCCGTGCGCCTCCGCGTGCCGGGCGTCGGCGGCACGGGCAGCGGCGTCGGGGGCCTCCTCCGGCGCGTCCGGTATCGCTCCCTGGAGCACGACGGGTCCTCGGGCGGTCTCCACCGTCTCGACCTCCACCGGATCGCCGTCCGCGATCAGGAAGGTCTCGGTGCGGACCTCGGCGGGTTCCCAGCCGTCCGGCCCGAACGCTTCCACCGCGGTCGTCCCGTTCGGCCGCCGGACGCGCCGCAGCCGCTCGCGGTAGAGGTCCTGGTAGTCCGCCATGGCGTTGGTGATGGCCCACGCGACATGTCCCGTGTGACCGAAGTGGGCGATGCCGGGCACGCCCGGTACCGCGAGACCCACGACGTCGAACTCCGGGCACGCCAGCCGGATCTGCTGGTACACCCCGGGGGCCTCGATGAAGCGGTGCGGATCGCCGGCCAGGAGCGCCGCACCTGTGGTGGTGCGCTCCGGGGTGAGGAGCCAGCCGTTGCTGCCCGCGGTGCCCGGGCCGTCGGTCGCGAAGGACGCCACCATGCCGGGCCCGAGTGCCGAGGCGACACGACCGCGCCAGAGTTTCGCCGGGAAACCGGCGAAGAGCAGGTGGTGGGAGAGCCACACGGCCAGCGGCGCCCACGGCTCCCAGCGGCCCGGCCGCAGACCGGTTCGGGCGAACTCGGGCGCCCGGCCGGCCGCCTCCGGCAGTGCGCTGTCGATTCCTTCGGCGTACGCGCGAACCCAGGCGGCGGTGGACTCGTCGAGCGCCTCGTAACAACGCCGGGCGGTGTCGGCGAGTCGGGCGCGACGGGCGAGGACGTCCCACGACAGGTGATCCGGGCCGAGGAAGGAGGCCGAGCTGCCCAGCGCCCTGTGCCGCTCGACCTCGATCTGCCAGCCCCGGTCGCGCGCGGTCACCACGCCCTGGGCGTGGGCGAGTGCGAGTGCGTCGGGAGCCCACACGTGCGGGATGCCGTAGGGGTCGCGGTGGACGCGGTGGCGGACTGGGGGCAACCCGGACTCCTCGGTCGGCGTGGGCTCGGCTGGTCAACGGGTGCTCCCACGCGGCGAATTGCGGCCGGTCGTGGATTCGGCCCGCCGGCGGAAGGGACGGTTGACATGCGCTTAGGAGAGCCTAACCTTACTCATCGGGCCAGGACGAGGACAACCGCCGGGTGACCTGCCGGGGGCGGTGTCGACAAGCGGAACAAGTGATGGTTAGGTGAGGCTAACCTAACCTCCTGTTCGTTCCGCTGTCCCCACCAGAAGGCTGACATGACCATTGACGGCAAGACTGTCCCGACGCAGCGCTCCGTCGCCTCGCCGAACCCCGAGGTCCGGCACGCCGAGGCCCGGCGGCACCTCTTCGGCGCGCCGACCGCGGACGCCTACCGCGAGGCGCTGCTCCTGGGCGTCGACGCGGTGGCGTCCCGCGTGACGGGGGTCGAGGGGCCGTTCACCGGCATCAGCCCGGACGCGCTCGCACCTGAGGTCGACCAGGTCGATCTGGACCGGCCGCTCGGCGACTCGGCGGCGGCGCTCGCCGAGCTGGAACAGCTCTACCTCCGCGACGCCGTCTACTTCCACCATCCGCGCTATCTCGCCCATCTCAACTGCCCCGTCGTGATCCCCGCCCTGCTCGGCGAAGCGGTGCTCAGCGCGGTCAACTCCTCCATGGACACGTGGGACCAGAGCGCCGGCGCCACGCTGATCGAGCGCCGCCTGATCGACTGGACCGCGGGACGGATCGGCTTCGGCCTGGACGCGGACGGCGTCTTCACCAGCGGCGGCACGCAGTCCAACCTGCACGCGCTGGTGCTGGCGCGCGAGGAGGCCTTCGCCCGCGCCGGGGCCCGCACGTCCGAGGCCCGCCAGTCCCTGCTGCCGCGGATGCGGGTGCTCGCCTCCGAGGCGGCCCACTTCAGCGTCAGCAAGTCCGCCAAGATGCTCGGCCTGCCGATGGAGGCCGTGGTGAGCGTGGGCACCACGGCCGACCGGCGGATGGACGCGGCGTCGCTGCGCCGGGAGTGCGACCGCCTGCGCGCCGAAGGACTGACGGTGATGGCCGTGGTCGCCACCGCCGGCACCACCGACTTCGGCAGCATCGATCCCCTCGCGGAAGCGGCGGACGTCTGCGCGGCGGCCTCCACCTGGCTCCACGTGGACGCCGCCTACGGCTGCGGGCTGTTGGTCTCCCCCACCCGTCGGCACCTGCTCGCAGGCATCGAACGCGCCGATTCGGTGACGGTGGACTTCCACAAGTCCTTCTTCCAGCCGGTGAGTTCCAGCGCGGTGGTGGTCCGTGACAGCCGGATGATGTCGCACGCGACCTACTACGCCGACTACCTGAACCCCGCGCGGATGGCCGAACGCCGGATCCCCAACCAGGTGGACAAGTCCTTGCAGACCACCCGCCGTTTCGACGCCCTGAAACTGTGGATGACCCTGCGCGTCATGGGCGCCGACGGAGTGGGAGCCCTCTTCGACGAAGTGGTGGACCTGGCGGGCGCCGTGCACGAGATGCTCGCCGCCGACCCCCGGTTCGAGGTGGTCGGCCGCTCCCAGCTGTCCACCGTCGTCTTCCGCTACCGCCCCGCCGCGCAGGACGCCCATCTCGCCGACGACGCCAACCTGCACGCCCGCGAAGCGCTCGCCGCCTCGGGCGAGGGCATGGTCGCCGGCACCAAGGTGGACGGGCGGCACTTCCTGAAGTGCACGTTCCTCAACCCCCGCACCACCCCGGGCGACGTCGCCCACGTCCTCGACCTTCTGGCGGCGCACGCCGCCGAGTTCATCGAGGCCGCTCCCCGCGGCAGGGCCGCGGACGACGCCTCCTGACGGCGCACCGCTCCGTCCGGCCCCGGGCCCGACCGGCCCCGGCGGACCGGAGCCGCGCGTCACATGCCGCCACCCCCATCACCACAGTGCTTCTGGAGACACGCATGCCCCAGCCCGCAACCGAGCCCGTGCACGACTTCGTCGCGGTCGGCCTAGGCCCGTACAACCTGGGCCTGGCCTGCCTCACCGCGCCGTTGGACGACCTCGACGGCGTCTTCCTGGAGAGCCGGGAGCGGTTCGACTGGCACCCCGGGATGCTGCTCGACTTCGCGACGCTGCAGACCCCGTTCCTGGCCGACCTCGTCAGCCTCGCCGATCCGACCTCCCCCTTCTCCTTCCTCCAGTACCTCAAGGAGAAGGGACGGCTCTACCCGTTCTACATACGGGAGAACTTCTATCCGGTGCGCGCCGAGTACAACGACTACTGCCGCTGGGCCGCGGCGCAGCTGACGTCCGTACGGTTCGGCCATCACGTGGAGCGGGTGGAGTTCGACGAGGCGGAGGGCGTCTACGTCGTCACCTCCACACGGGCGGCCGGGGACCGGGTCCAACACCGTGGCCGGCACCTGGTGCTCGGCACCGGGACGCCTCCGCACCTGCCGCCCTCCTGCCGCGACCTGCCCGACGACGCCATCCACAACTCGCGCTACCTGCAGCACAAGAAGGTGCTGCAGGCCAAGGAGTCGGTGACCGTCATCGGGTCCGGCCAGAGCGCGGCCGAGATCTTCTACGACCTGCTCGGCGACATCGACACCCACGGCTACCGGCTCAACTGGGTGACCCGCTCGCCGCGCTTCTTCCCGCTGGAGTACACCAAGCTCACGCTCGAGATGACCTCGCCCGAGTACGTGGACTACTTCCACGCGCTTCCCGAGGCGACCCGCTACCGGCTGGAGTCGGAGCAGAAGGGCCTCAGCAAGGGCATCGACGCCGAGCTGATCAACAACATCTTCGATCTGCTCTACCAGAAGAGCGTGCACGGCCCGGTACCCGCCCGGCTGTTCACCAACACCACGCTGCGCACCGCCCGCCACGACGAGGCCGCGGACCGGTACGAGCTCGGGCTGCACCACGACGAGCAGGACCGGGACTTCACCCTCCTCACCCACGGGCTGGTGCTGGCCACCGGCTACGCCTACCAGCCGCCCGCCTTCCTCGAGCCGGTCCGCGACCGGCTGCGGTGGGACGGCCGCGGACGTCTGGACGTGGCCCGGAACTACAGCGTCGACGACACCGGCCGCGGCGTGTTCCTGCAGAACGGCGCCACCCACGCGCACAGCGTGACCTCGCCCGACCTCGGCATGGGCCCGTACCGCAACAGCTGGATCATCCGCGAGATCGCCGGTCGCGAGGTCTACCCGATCGAGAAGTCGATCGCGTTCCAGGAGTTCGGCGCGCCCGAGGGCGTGGTCTCGTGACCCGCCCCGTGACCCCCGCGCTCTACTCCCGGCCCACTGCCCTGGGCACGATGTCGCTGCATCCGCTGGACCCGGCACGGGAGTCCGCCCTGCTGCACGCCTGGGTCACCGACCCGAAGGCCGCCTACTGGATGATGGGGGGTCTCAGCGCCGCCGAGGTCGTCGAGACCTACGAGGCGATCGTCCGGCACCCGCACCACGACGCGTTCCTCGGCGCCCTGGACGACGAGTCGTGCTTCCTGGTCGAACGCTACGACCCGGCGCGGGTGGAGCTGGCCGGGCTGTACGACGCACGGCCGGGGGACGTCGGCATGCACTTCCTGTGCGCTCCGGCCGGCACTCCCCGTCACGGCTTCACCCGCGCGGTCATCACCACCGTGATGGCCTTCCTCTTCGACGACCCGTCGGCACGCCGCGTCGTCGTCGAGCCGGACATCCGCAACACCGCCGTCCACGCCCTCAACGCCTTCGTCGGATTCGTCCCCGAAGGCCCGCTCGCCAAGCCCGAGAAGACCGCCCTGCTCAGCTTCTGCACCAGGGAACAGTTCACGGCCGCCGTAGAAGGAGCCCACGCATGACCGCCGCCCCGCCCCACCGGGACACCACCGCCGCCCTCGAGCAGGTGACCCACCTGCGCCCCGAGCTGTGGGCGGCCGCGAACCGGGCCCTGGTCCGCAAGGCGCTCGCGGAGTTCGCCCACGAGCGGCTGCTGACGCCGGAGCCCGCGGGCGACGGGCGCTACACCGTGCGGTCCGACGACGGCGCCACCGAGTACCGCTTCGCCGCCCGGACGATGTCCCTGGACCACTGGCAGATAGACGCCGGCTCCGTCACCCGGCACCGGTCCGGCTCCGAAGCGCCGCTGGACGCCCTCGAACTGATCCTCGAGCTGCGCACCACGCTGGGGCTGAGCGACGAGGTCCTGCCCGTCTACCTGGAAGAACTCAGCTCCACCCTCTCCTCCACCGCCTACAAGCTCTCCCGCCCGGCCCCGACCGCGGACGAACTGGTGACCGCCGACTTCCAGAGCGTCGAGGCGAACATGACGGAGGGGCACCCCGGCTTCGTCGCCAACAACGGCAGGATCGGCTTCGACATCGCGGAGTTCCACTCCTACGCCCCGGAGGCCGCGGCGCCGATCCGCCTGATGTGGCTCGCCGCGCACCGCGACCGCGCCACCTTCACCTGCTGCGCGGACATCGACTACGACACCCTGATCGCGCAGGAGCTCGGCGCCGAGGAGCGGGCCCGTCTCGAAGGAGTGCTCACCGGCCTCGGACTGGACCCCGCCGACTACCTCCTCTTCCCCGCGCACCCCTGGCAATGGACCAACAAGCTGGCGGTCACCTTCGCCGGGGAAATCGCCACCCGGCACCTGGTCCCGCTGGGCGAGAGCACGGACCTCTACCAGGCACAGCAGTCCATCCGCACCTTCTTCAACACCAGCCGCCCGGACCGGCACTACGTGAAGACGGCCATGTCGGTCCTCAACATGGGCTTCATGCGCGGTCTCTCGGCCGCCTACATGGAGGCGACGCCCGCGATCAACGACTGGCTGGCCGAGCTGATCGCCTCCGATCCGGTGCTGCGCGGAACCGGGCTGACCATCATCCGCGAGCACGCCGCCATCGGGTACCGCAACCCCCGGTACGAGGCGGCCACGGACCGCTACTCGCCGTACCGCAAGATGCTGGCCGCACTGTGGCGGGAGAGCCCGGTGCCCTCGCTGGCGCCCGGCGAGCGGGTGTTCACCATGGCCGCGCTCCTGCACGCCGACCGCGACGGCCGGTCCTTCGCCGCGGCGCTGATCTCCCGCAGCGGCCTGCCCGCGCAGCAGTGGCTGCGCCGCTACCTCGACGCGTACCTCGTGCCGCTGCTGCACAGCTTCTACGCCCACGACCTCGCGTTCATGCCGCACGGGGAGAACGTCATCCTGGTGCTCGACGACGAGGGCGCGGTGGTGCGCGCGGTGTTCAAGGACATCGCCGAGGAGATCGTGGTCATGGATCCGCAGGCGGACCTGCCGCCGGCCGTGCAGCGTGTCCGCGCGGACGTCCCGGAGGACATGCGGCTGCTGTCCATCTTCACCGACGTCTTCGACGGCTTCCTGCGCTACCTGGCCGCGCTGCTGGACGAAGCCGGCACGCTCTCCGAGGAAGCCTTCTGGCAGACGGTCGCCCACTGCGTCGCCGACTACCAGGACGCCGTCCCCGACCTCGCCGAGCGGTTCCGGCGCCACGACCCGTTCGCGAAGACCTTCGCGCTGTCCTGCCTCAACCGTCTGCAGCTGCGCAACAACCGCCAGATGGTGGACCTCGCCGACCCCTCCGCGGCACTCCAGCTGGTCGGCGAACTGACCAACCCCATAGCCCGCTTCGCACCCGTCCGGTGACCGGCGCACCGTCCACGGGCGACGCCCGCGCGCCCGGCGCCCCCTCGGACGGACCCGGGGGCCCGGGGACGCGCGCCGACCGGCGGGCGGTGGTGCTCGGCGTGGTCTGCCTGGTGCAGCTCGTCGTCGTCCTCGACAACTCGGTGCTGACCGTCGCCGTCCCCACGCTCTCCCGGGAACTGGACGCGGGGATGGCGGCGATCCAGTGGGTGGTCAACGCCTATCCGCTGGCCCAGGCGGGGCTGCTGCTGGCCGCCGGCGCGGCCGCCGACCGCTACGGACGGCGCCGGCTGCTGCTGACCGGGCTCGCCCTGTTCGGTACGTGCTCCCTGGCGGCCGGACTGAGCCAGGACGTCGGGCAGCTCGTCGCCGCCCGGGCCGGCATGGGCGTGGGCGGCGCGCTGATCACGTGCACCACCCTCGCGGTGGTCGCCCAGGTCTTCCCCGAGGGCGAGCGCGTGCGGGCCATCGGCATCTGGGCGGCGGTCAACGGTCTCGGCTTCGCGGCCGGCCCGCCGCTCGGCGGGCTGATCCTCTCCCACTTCTCGTGGGGCGCCATCTTCCTGGTCAACGTGCCGGTGGCCCTGCTGGGCCTGGCCGCCGCCCGCCGGCTCGTTCCCGAGTCGCGGCGGGCGGGGGCGGGACGCCCGGACGTCCCCGGCGCGGTGCTGTCCGCCGTCGGCGTGGTGGCGCTGGTCCACGCGGTGACCTCCTGGCCGGAGCACGGCCCCGGTTCCCTCCCGGTGCTGGCGGCGACCGTGACCGCGGTGGTGGCGCTGACCGCGCTCGTGGTGTGGGAGCGGCATTGCGCCGATCCCGTGCTGGCGCCCCAGCTCTTCCGCGACCCCCGCTTCACCGGCGCGGTCACCGGGGTCCTGCTGATCAGTTTCGGCAGCGCGGGGGCGTTGTTCCTGCTCGCGCAGCAACTCCAGTACGTCCGGGGCTTCACCGCCCTGGAGGCCGGACTGTACATGGCGCCCTTCCCGCTGAGCGTCGTGGTGCTCAACATCCGTGGTCTGGCCCCGAGGATGATCAACCGGCTGGGCGAGGTCCGTGCCGTGGCCCTCGGCATGGGCCTGCTGGCCGGCGGCTTCGCGGTGGCCGGCGTGCTGGACCGGGGCGGCCACCCGGTGCTGCTGGCCGGGCTGTTGCTGATGGGCGTCGGCTGTGCCCTCGCCAATCCGGCCATCGTCGCCGCGGTGATGGGCTCGATCCCCGCGGACCGGGCGGGGTCGGGCGCGGCGGTCGACGGCACCATGGGCGAGGTCGGAGGCAGTCTGGGCGTGGCGGTTCTCGGCGCGGTCGTCAGCAGCCACCTCGCCGCGCGGGAGCCGGGGTCCGCCGGTTCGGCGTCGCTGACCGCGGTGCTGGAGGCCGCCGGGCCGGAGGGCGGTCCGGCCGTGCTGGACGCCTTCGCGGCGGCGGCCCGCACCGGGCAGGCGCTGGGGGCGGCGGCGGTCATGGCGGGAGGTCTGGCCACCGCCTACCTCCTGCACCGTGCCCGGCGCCGGATGGGACGCACCGGGTGTGCGGAGGGCGGGGTCGCGGTCGGCGCGGCGGACCACCCCTGAGCGGGGGTCCGCTCCGTGCGCCGCCGTACTCGTCAGCCGGCCCGGAGGCCGACCGCCAGCGTCAGTTCGAGGGCCCGCTGCGGCGATGCCAGGTCCGGGAACAGCTCCCGCAGCTGCGCCATGCGGTAGCGGACCGTCTGGGGATGGACGAACAGCGCCGCCGCCACCTCGTCCCGCCTGCCCTGGTGCAGCAGCCACGCCCGCAACGTCTCCTCCAGCCGCCGTGCGGTCGCGACGGGCAAGGTCCGCAGCGGTGCCAGGGCCCGGGCCCGCAGGTCCGCGAAAGCGTCCGCGTCGGCGCTCAGCACCAGCTCGGGCAGGTGGTCCTCGGTGTCGCGGATGTCGCAGGAGAGGGAGCGCGCGCGAAGGGCCCGTGCGTACGAGGCGGCCGCACGGGTCCACGGCCGGGCCGGGCCGACCACGGCGGCGCGGTCGGTCAGCTGCCGCAGGAGATGGACCCGGTCCGCGTCGGGGACGAGCAGCACGCCGGTGGCGTCCGGCAGATCGTCGAGGACGAGGGTGCTCGGGTCGAGCACGCGGTAGGCGGGCCGGGCCTGGACGGCGGGCAGCAGCACCGCGGTCAGCGAGACCGGAGGCTGCCACCCGGCCCGTTGCGCGGAGGCCAGCAGCGCGTCCGGGCTCGCGCCGGCGAGGAGGTCGCGGGCCAGGTGTTCCAGGTGGCGCTCCTGGGCCCTGCCGCGGGCGGCCAGTTCGTCGGCGTGGCCGGCGGCGCTCGCGGCGGAGAGCTCGTCGATGTAGGCGAAGGTCAGCTCGGCGAACTTGGCGACCTCGGCGGCGGGCAGACCCGCGGGTACCGCGCCCGCCGCCAGACATCGCCAGGCCACGCGGGCGCCGACGCGGTACGCGCTGAGCAGGGCGTCCATCGAACGGCCGTCGCGCACCTCGCCGCGGCCCAGCTCGTAGGCCGCGTCACCGGCGTTGCCGCCGGTGGCGTTGCCGCTCGCGAGGTCCAGGTAGTGCCCCAGGGCGGTGCGGACGGCCCGGCGGATGGTGCCGCCCATGTGGCCCGAGAGGGCGTTGGCGTAGGGAGGGACCTCGTCGATGATCGCCTGGACGACCTCGTCGGCGGTGGTCTTCAGCGCGGCCCGAAGCGCGGTGACCGTCGTCTCGTCGAGGGCCAGTTCGCTGACCCTCCGGATTGCCTGGTTCACGTTTTGTTCCCTGCGAACAATTTAACCGATCAGATTTACGTCCTGCGGTCAGGACTTTACGCCCTGAGGCGCAGCAAGCTGGAGTCATGACGAGTACAGCCCTCCGCAGCCGGGCGTGGAAAATGCTGGAGCTGATCACGACGCCGCTGCTGCCGTCGGACTACCTCGACCTGGTCAGCCCGCTGCGTGCGGGCGCCGACCTGCGTGGACGCATCGAGGCCGTGCACCCCGAGACGGGTGACGCCGCGACCGTCGTGATCAGACCGGGGAAGGGCTGGCGCGGCCACACAGCCGGTCAGTACGTGCGCATCGGGGTCGACGTCGACGGCGTGCGCCTGTGGCGTGCCTACTCCCTCACCTCGCCGACGAACCGCCGGGACGGCCGCGTCACGATCACCGTGAAGGCCATCCAGGACGGCAAGGTGAGCAACTACCTGGTCCGGAGAGCCAAACCCGGCACGCTGGTCCAGCTCGACCAGGCCACCGGTGACTTCGTGCTGCCGCAGGCCAAGCCCCCCAAGGTGCTCTTCCTGACGGCCGGCAGCGGCATCACCCCCGTGATGGGCATGCTGCGCGACACCGCGTTCGACGACGTCGTCATGGTCCACAGTGCGCCGCGGCCCCAGGACGTGATCTTCCGCGACGAACTGCACGACCTGGTCGCGCAGAAGAAGCTGCGGCTCACCGAGGTGCACACCGACACGGACGGCACGCTCGACGTGGCCCGTCTCGCCGAAACCGTGCCCGACTGGGCCGAGCGCGAGACCTGGGCCTGCGGGCCCGCGGGCCTGCTGGACGCCGCCGAGGAGCACTGGAGCGAGCACGGGGTCCAGGAACGCCTGCACACCGAGCGTTTCCGCCCCAGCGTCGTCGTCGCCGGTGCCGGCGGCGAGGTTACGTTCAGCGCGACCGGCAAGACGGTCGACGCGGACGGCGCAACGCCGTTGCTGGACGTCGGCGAGGAGGCCGGGGTGCTCATGCCCTCCGGGTGCCGCATGGGCATCTGCTTCGGCTGCGTCACGCCGCTCAAGGCGGGCGCCGTCCGCGACCTGCGCACCGGCGAGATCACCGAGGCCGAGCCGGGCGTCCTCATCCAGACCTGCGTGTCCGCCGCCGCGGGCCCCTGTGACATCGAACGGTAGGAGCAACTTGACCGCCATCGACCCCACCGCCCACCTGACCGCGGAGCAGATCGAGGAGCTCGGCCGCGAGCTGGACGCGATCCGCGACGAGGTGATCGCCAGCCGCGGAGAGAAGGACGCCGCGTACATCCGCAAGGTCATCTCGGCGCAGCGCAAGCTCGAGCTGGCCAGCAGGGGCGTGCTGCTGTTCTCGTTCTTCCCGCCCGCGTGGATCCTCGGCACCGCCGGTCTGTCCGTGGCGAAGATCATGGACAACATGGAGATCGGTCACAACGTCCTGCACGGCCAGTGGGACTGGATGCGGGACCCGAAGATCCACTCCACCACCTGGGACTGGGATCACGTCTCGCCGGCCGACCAGTGGAAGCACTCGCACAACGAGCTGCACCACACGTACACCAACGTGCTCGGCAAGGACAACGACCTCGGCTACGGCATCATGCGCGTCGACGAGGACCAGAAGTGGCAGCCGTTCCACCTCGGCCAGCCGTTGTGGAACTTCATCAACGCCTGCTTCTTCGAGTACGGCATCGCGGCGTACGACCTGGAGCTCGGCAAGAACCTGCACAAGCGCCGCCGCAAGAACCCGGAGTTCCGCGCCCGCGCCAGGGCCGTGGGCCGCAAGATCCGCAAGCAGGTGCTCAAGGACTACGTGGTTCACCCGCTGCTGTCGGGCCCGTCGTTCCTCACCACGCTCGCCGCCACGTTTACCGCGAACCTGGTCCGCAACCTCTGGTCCCACTCGGTGATCATGTGCGGGCACTTCCCCGAGGGCGTGCAGGTCTTCGAGCGCCGGTCGATCAAGGGCGAGACGCGCGGTCAGTGGTACCTGCGCCAGATGATGGGCTCGGCGAACATCAGCGGCAGCAAGGCCATGCACTTCATGACCGGCAACCTGTCGCACCAGATCGAGCACCACCTGTTCCCGGACCTGCCGAGCAACCGGTACGCCGAGGTCTCGGTGAAGGTGCGCGCCCTGTTCGAGAAGTACGAGCTGGAGTACGTCACCGGGCCGCTGCCCAAGCAGGTGTTCTCCGCGTGGCGCAAGGTCGTCCGGCTGTCGCTGCCGAACAAGAAGAAGCCCGCGGTCACCACGCCGGACCGGGAGCGGGAGCTCGTCGCGGCCTGAGTGCCGCTGTCGTCCGGATCCTTCCCGCCGTCCCCGCGGCGCCGCCGGGTCCGGTCGCCCGCCGCCCCGTGCCCGTTCACTCCGCGATGCGGAACTCGAGTGCGGGGCGGTCCCACGGCACGGCGGGCGGGTTCGCCGGCACGGTCCCGGTCCGCACCGCACCGACCCGGAGGTAGAAGTCCTCGGCGGGAGGGTGCGACACGACCTCGACACGGTCGAGGCCTGCGGCACGGGCCTGCGCCTTCATGTGCGTGACGAGCAGTCGTCCGATGCCCCGTCCTTGCGCTTCGTCGGCGACGAACAGCAGATCCAGCTCCGGTGGAGCGAGGACGAGCGAGTAGAACCCGAGGATCCGGCCTCCCTTCTCGCCGCCTTCCTCCGCGCCGCCTTCCTCCGCGCCGCCTTCCTCCGCGCCGCCGTCGACGGCCACGAAGACGCGGTGGGCCTCGAGGTAGTCGGGGCCCACCCGGTAACCCGCGACCGCGGTCGCGTATCTGCCCTCGTAGGCCCCCGAACCCCGCACGAGCCGCGTGAGCCGCTTGGCGTCCCGCGCGACGGCCCTCCGTACGGTGACCGGCCGCCCGGCCCCGGAAGTGCGTGAACCCATCCGGCGAGTATGTCCCACCGGGCCGGTCCCAGGGGCCGGGGGCCGATGGCCGGGCCTCAGGACTCAGCCGCGCGCGCGGCGCTTCAGGGTGCGGGCGTAGTCCTGGAAGCGGGCCTTGGCGATGACGGACCGATCGGTGGTGCGCAGCACGATGCCCTCCGGGGTGCCACCGGCGCCGTCGTCGAGGGCGACCCGGGTGGCGGGCAGACGCCCGGCGAGCAGGGCGGCCATGCCGTCGACGCTTGCGGGCAGCAGGTCGCCGGGGACGGTCGCGACACGCGGGACGAGAGGGATGTCCTCGGAGGCGGCGATCCGCTGGAGATCGGCCTCGTCGCCGAACTCCTGGCCGCCGCCGTCGCGCCAGGACGATATCTGTTCGACGCTCCGGTCCAGGTCCTCGGTCCGCAGGAACGCGACGTCGAAGAGCCGGTGGCCGACGCCGCTCCCGCCGGTGTACTGCTTGGCCGCGCCACCGATCTTGCGGCCGTACACCTCGAGGTAGAACACGGTGATGAGGCCCCGCGCGTCACCGGGCTGAAGCCGGTCGGCTTGCGGCCTCAGCTCTTCGACGATGCCGAGAGCGGGGTTGTGGACCCGGTCGCCCTTCGCGTGCAGGAGTTCCTCGCGCGAGCCGATGAAGTAGTCGCCGTCGGGGAGCAGGACGATCCGCCCGTTGGTGCCGTCGACCTTCTCGGTGAGCAGCACGTCACCGGTGAAGTCGGCCGGCTCCTCGAGGAGACCGCCGTTCCTGGGGTCGAGGCGGTGGTAGGTGGGGATGCTCGGGTACTTCGTCGCGCTGTTGAGTGCGGCGAGGCCGGGTGCGGTCACGGTCACGGCGGGTGGCTCCAGGTCGGTTCACGAGGCGGACGTCCGGCGGCCGGCGCGCGGGCACGGCCGGCCGGCCCCGCCCGTCGGGGACAGCACGGTGGGAGGCAAGTGTCATGCCGGCGGCGGCCCGCGGGGAACCGATTTATCCGCGCCGGCCGGGTCGCCGTCCCGCCGCGAGGCCGAGGACGGCCGCTGTGAGAACCCAGGCGGCGGCTCCCGCTGTCGCACGGCCTCGGCAGTGGGGGGACCCGCCGACCGCGGCGGCCGGTGGCGGGTGTCACGACACCTCGGGGGTGCCGTGCGTGGCGGGAGCCTGCGACTCCGGGTGGTCGGGGGTACTCGTCCGCCAGCGCCTGCAGTCGTGCGCCCAGCTCCGCGAACTGCTCCTCGGTGAGCCGCAGATGCGCCATCCGCACGTGCCCCTCACCGTCGGTCGGTGACGCTTCCAGGTCCGCCACCGCGTGCCGCATCAGCACGTCCGGTGCTCCCTCGCCCGGGTCCGGCAGCGCGATCGTCCGGGCGGCCATGGCGTAGTACCGCTCGGTGACGCCCCGGACCTTCCGCGTCCGCACCACCTTCACCAGGCCGGCCCGCTCCAGCAGCCGCACGTGGTAGCTGGAACTTCTCTTCGCGAGGCCCACCCGCTCGGCGATCTGTGTGATCGTCGCGGGCTCGAAGCGGAGCACCGCCATGATCCGGTGGCGGGTGAGGTTGGAGACGGCGCGCAGTTGCTCGTCCGTGGTGACGCGAAGGGTCTCGGGGAGTCCGGGAAGCCTGCCCACCGGGAGCCGAGCCGGACGCGCCGGCCCGTCCGGTTCCGCGTCAACGGCACGCGACAGGGCGGTCGAGCAGGCGCACCTCGCCGCCGTCCAGCTGGAGCCGGGAACCGGTGAAGCGCTCCCGCATGCGCCGGTCGTGGGTCACCAGGACGACCGCTCCGGCGTAGTCGGCCAGGGCCTCCTCCAACTCCTCGACCAGGGCGGGAGAGAGGTGGTTGGTCGGCTCGTCGAGCAGCAGCAGGTCGACGGGTTCTACGACCAGCCTGGCCAGTTCGATCCGTCGCCGCTGCCCGTAGGACAGTTCGGCCACACGCAGCCGCAGCGCCGACGATTCGAACAGCCCCAGCGACAGCAGCCGGTCGGCGTGCTCCTCCCGGTCGCCCGCTCGCCCGTGCGCGAAGGCGGCCAGGGTGGTGGCGGAGGGGGGCCAGGGCGCCTCCTCCTGCCGCAGGTGCCCGATCCTTCCGGTCGTCGTCACGGTGCCGGTGTCCGGCTCGAGTTCACCGGCGAGCACCCGCAGCAGGGTGCTCTTACCGGCGCCGTTGGGCCCGGTGACCAGCAGCCGTTCGCCCGCCTCGATCCGCAGCTCCGGCAGCCGCAGCCGTCCGTCCACCGCCACGTCGCACAGCTCGGCGGCGGGCCGGGCGCCGGCTTCCGCCCCGCTCCCGGTGGTGAGGCGCGCCCGCAGGGACAGCGGCTCCGGCGGCGGCGCGACGGGCGAGGCGGTGAGCCGTTCCATCCGCTCCTTGGCGTTGCGGATGCGGCCCATCGCGCCGTGCGAGCGTCCGCGGGCACGGAAGGCGGAGGCGCCGAAGATGGCCTTCTCCATCTTCCGCGGGATCGCCTCCAGCCGGGCCGCGCCGGTCGCCGCGAGGCGGCGGGAGCGGGCCAGTTCCTCCCGCCACTCGTCGTACCGCTGCTGCCGGCGCCTGCGCTCGGCCGCCTTGGCGGCCAGGTAACCGGCGTACCCGTGGCCGTGCCGGGTGACCTGGCCCTCCGCCACCTCCAGCACCGTGGAGGTCAGCCGTTCCAGGAACACCCGGTCGTGGGTCACCGCCACCACCGTGCCGGGGTGCCGGCGCAGCCGCTCCTCCAGCCGGGCGACAGCCTGGTCGTCCAGGTCGTTGGTCGGCTCGTCGAGCAGCAGCAGTTCGGGCTGCGACGCCAGGGTGGCGGCCAGCACCAGCCGGGACCGCTCACCGCCGGACAGCGTGTCCAGCGGACGCGCCCGGTCCAGCCGCGGCAGCCCCAGGTCGTCGAGGGCCACGTTCACCCGCACGTCGGCGTCGTAGCCCTCGCGGGCCTCGTACCGGGCCCTGAGGCCGGCGTAGGCGGCCAGCGCCGCGTCGAGTTCGGGGCCGGGCGGAAGTGCCGCCATCGCGGCCTCCTCCCGGCGCAACTGGACTTCCATGGACCGCAGTTCGGCCAGGGCGAGGTCCACCGCGTCCTGCACGGTCGCCCCGGGCGGCAGGGTGAGGGCCTGCGGCAGGTACCCGACGCCGCCAGGGGCCACGACCGTGACCTCCCCGGCGTCGGGGCGCTCCACCCCCGCCAGCAGCCGGAGCAGGGTGGACTTGCCGGCCCCGTTGTCGCCGACGATGCCGGCTTTCTCGCCCGGGGCGAGGGAGAAGGAGACCTGGTCGAGCACGGTGCGGTCGTCGTACCGACGGGTGACGCCGTGCAGGGAGAGCTGGGATGAGAGTGACGCGCGCATGAGCAGCCCCTCGCCTCTCGGCATGCCGAGATGTGGAGTCCGGAAGATGGAGGCGGGCAGCACGGGCCAACGGCGGAGCCGAGCTCAGACGCCGTGGCGTGCGGGGGCTGTCACAGAGATCCCATGAACACGACGGTAAGGACGCGGGGCGAACGCCGCCACCTGTTTTCGGAGGCCCGTCCGACCCACCGTCGGCGTTTCGGCCACCGCCGCGCATCGGCCGCCCCTGGTGCCGCAAGGGCCCGTGCCCCCCACACCTTCGGCGCACCGCTCAGGCCCGGGGCGCACACTCCGTCCGAAAGACATGTGTTCGACGGACGGGGCCTCGTCGTTGTACCCGGTGTACGCCTGTTCGTCCTGGAAGGGAGCTATCTGTGGAATCCATCCGCGTCGACCGGTCCGGTGCGGCCCCGTCGCGTCCGTCGGAGCCGGAGCGGCGGAACCTCGCTGTGTGGAGCGACTACGGCGACAACCATCTGTCCCGCGGGACGGAGATCCCCGAGCCCGGCAGCCTGTACTGGGGTTACTGGGAGGGCGTGGGTCCCGGTGAGGAGATCCTTGGTGACCTGACGGGCTGTCGGGTGCTCGACCTGTGTTCCGGCATGGGAAGGTTCGCGGCGTACCTGGCGCGTGGGGGCGTCCGCGTGGACGCGGTCGAGGGCGCCCGCTCCCAGCACGAGCGCGCCGTCGCCCGCTTCGGAGGTCCGCCCGGGCTGCGGTTCGTCCACGCGGACGCCGTGACCCATCTCGGTGAGGCCGAGCCGTACGACGTCGTCCTCTGCGCCCACGGCCTCGCCTTCCTGGACCCCTACCGGGTGCTCCCGGCGCTCGCCTCGGCGCTCACTCCCGGCGGGCGACTGGTCTTCTCCGTTCTCCACACCAACTCCGAGGGCGACGGTCCCCGGGACACCGTCACGGCCCGCCGCGAGACCCTGCGCCTGGTGGATGTCGGCCCTCGTCCCGTCGAGATGTGGGTGCTCACACCCTCCCGCTGGCGACAGTTGCTCGTCGAGCACGGTCTGACCGTCGGTCAGGTCGAGGTCCTCACCGCACCCGGCACGGGCGATCCCACCTCCTGCACCCTCCTGTGCGCCCGTCGACCCGACTGAGACCGCCCGTCCACCTCCGACGAAGGACGACCCATCCACGCCCCTGACCGGCTCACGGTGTGACGAACCCGGGGAGAGCCGCCGCGCACGACCGAGGGGTCGTCACAGCTCCGGCACGTCGTCCAGGTCGAACACCGTGTCGGTGGCCGTCAGGTCCGGGGGCGGGCCGTCGAGGCGCTGTTCGGACCAGATGGTCTTGTCCTGGCGGTTGTGCCGGACGCCCCAGCGGGTGCTGAGCCGCATGACGACGAACAGGCCCCGGCCGCCCTCGTCGCTCTCCCGCGCGCGGCGCATGTGAGGGCTGGCGCTGTTGGCGTCGGTGACCTCGCTGAGCAGCCGGTTCTGGTCGCGGATGAGCCGCAGACGCAGCGGTTCGCTGCCGTAGCGGATGGCGTTGGTGAACAGCTCGCTGACCACCAGCCCGGTGGTGAAGGCGAACTCCTCCAGGTGCCAGGCGGCGAGCTGGCGGTCCACCAGCCGGCGTGCCGTGCCGACCACGGAGGCGTCGGCGGGCAGTGTCCAGTCCGCGATCCGGTCGCGGGGCATGGCGCGGGTGCGCGCGAGCAGCAGCACGGCGTCGTCGTCGTGGGACGGAGCCATGCGGTACACGGCGGTGTCGCACAGTTCCCGCAGCGGCCCGTTGGAGGACGCGAGGACGTCGGTGAGGCGGCGGGCGGCGGTCTCGCGGTCGGGGCCGCCGGCGTCGAGCAGGCCGTTGGTGTAATGGGCCAGCACCGTGCCCGGTTCCACCTCGATCTCGACGGGGGCGAAGGCGTGTCCGCCGCCCGGTCCCAGCGAGGGACCCTCGGGAACGTCCACCTCGAGCTTGAATCCGTGCGGGTCGACGAGGAGGGGCGCGGGGTGGCCCGCGCGGACCATGGAGCACTGCCGGGAGAGCGGGTCGTAGACGGTGAGGGCACACGTGGCGAGGTGGCTGTTGGCGACCGGCGCCCCCTCGCCCGCCATCTGGGCGGCCACCTCGTACAGGTGGCTCAGCATCTCGTCCGTCTCCAGGTCCTGCAGGGCGAGCGAGCGCAGGGCCGTCCGCAGCTGTCCCATGGTCGCGGCCGCCTCGATGCCCTGCCCGACGACGTCGCCGACGACGAGACCGACCCGTGTGCCGGAGAGGGGGATGACGTCGAACCAGTCGCCGCCGGCCGTCTCCGGCAGGTACACGTTGGCGGTCTCCACCGCCGAGAGGTCGGGGGTCGCGGTCGGCTGCAGCCATCGGTGCAGCGTCGTGGCCACCGTGTGCTCACGGTGGTAGCTGCGCGCGTTGTCCAGGTGTGCCGACGCGGCGGAGGCCGCCTGCACGGCGATGCCCAGGTCCGCCTCCGAGAACGGGTCGGACCGGTGGCGGTAGAGCGTCAGCAGTCCGAGGAGGGTGTCGCGGACGGTGAGCGGCGCCACGATCATCGAGTGCACGCCCACCCGGACCAGCAGGGCGAAGTCGTCGGGGGCGACGGACAGCCACGGCGTGTCCGGCGTGACCGTCAGCAGCCGGGCCCGGCGGTCGTTGAGCGCCTGGGCGTAGGGGGTGGCGAAGGGGAACACCCGGCTCTCCTTGTCCCGCCAGATCCGCCGGGCGGACGACGGGGCGAAGGCCGTCCGGCGCAGCGGGGCGCCCGTCGCGGAGGTGCCCGCCCGCTGGGCGGCCACGTCCGCGTTCTCCAGCAGGTCGACGGCGGCCGCGTCGGCGAAGGCGGGCGCCAGGGCCCTCACGAGCTCCTCGGCGGTGGAGCGTGTGTCCAGGGTGGTGCCGACGTTCGCGTGCACCGAGGCGAGCACGGCCAGCCGGTCGGCGGCGGCCTGTGACTCGGTCACGTCCTCCACCACGCACAGCAGCGGCGGAGGCCCCTCGCCCGCGCTCTCCAGGGGGAACAGGGACAGCTGGGCCGTGACCGTCCGCCCCGGCTCCGACGGGGCCTCACCCCGCACCAGCCTGCCGCGCAGGGGCTGTCCGCTCGACCACGCCTCGTCGATCAGGGCGTCGAGGACTGCCGGGTCGAAACCGGGGGCGAAGTCGTCGACGCTGTGCCCGATGATGTCCTCGGGGTCCAGTCCCCTCACCCCACGTCCGGAGGTGTTGTAGCGGCTCACCCGGCGCTCGGCGTCGAGGATGAACAGGCCCTGGGGAGAGTTGGCGAACAGGGCGTTCAGCACGGCGGCGTCGTCGACGGAACCGTCTGTCACAGCACGCTCCCTTCGTGCGGCTGTCCCCTCTCACCATCTCGTATCGGCCGCCCGCCGCAACTCGGGCAAGGCGGCGCGGCCTTGTTCAGGCGGTGAGCCGCAGCGCCTCGACGACCTCGGCGGTGGAGGAGCCGGCCGGTATCACGTCGTAGCCGTCCTGGAGGGACGCGTCCTGGTCCTTGAGGCCGTTGCCGGTGAGGGTGACGACGACCGTCCGCCCGGGGTCGATCAGCCCGCGGCGGTGCCGGTCGAGGAGGCCGGCGACGCCCGCGGCCGAGGCGGGCTCCACGAAGACGCCGTCGTGGCGGGCCAGCATCCGGTAGGCCTCGAAAATCTGCTCGTCGGTGACGGCCGCGAAGAGCCCGCCGGATTCGTCACGGGCGGCGACGGCGCCCCGCCAGGTCGCCGGGTGTCCCACGCGGATGGCGCTCGCCGACGTCTCCGGCCGGGCGACGGGTTCGCCGTGCACGAGGGGCGCCGCGCCGGCCGCCTGGAAACCCCACATCCGCGGCAGGCGGGTGGCGGCGCCTTCCGCCCGGTAGGTCCGGTAGCCCTGCCAGGTGGCGGTGATGTTCCCGCCGTTGCCCACCGGCAGGCAGTGGATGTCGGGGGCCTCGCCCAACGCGTCGACGATCTCGTAGGCGACGGTGCGCTGGCCGGACAGGCGCAGTTCGTTGCCGACGCTGTTGACGAGGGCGACCGGGTGCCGGTCGGCGAGTTCCCGCGCGATCCGCAGGCAGTCGTCGAAGCCGCCGTCCACCTCCACGATGCGGGCCCCGTGGCGCACGGCCTGGCCGAGCTTGCCGAGCGCCACCCTGCCCCGGGGCACCAGGACCACCGAGGTGATGCCGGCCCGGGCCGCGTAGGCGGCCGCCGAGGCGCTGGTGTTGCCCGTGGAGGCGCAGATGACCGCCTGGGCGCCGCCCTCGGCGGCCTTGCTGATGGCCATCGTCATCCCCCGGTCCTTGAACGAGCCGGTGGGGTTCGCGCCCTCGTTCTTGAGGTGGACGTCGCATCCCGTCAGCTCCGACAGGTGCCGGGAACGCAGCAACGGCGTGTTGCCCTCGTGGAGGGAGACGGCCGGGGTGCGGTCGGTGACCGGGAGCAGGCGCCGGTACCGGCTGTTGATCAATCCTTGCCAAGGGGTCATGAAGCGAACGTAACACATGTTTCACCAACCCCTTCTAGATCCTGTGTATGTAACATTCGGCAGTATGGAACCTGTGGTGTCCCGGCTCGAAGAGATCTATCCACGGCTCTCCCCGGGGGAGCGTGCCGTCGCCCGCCTGCTGCTGGACGACTATCCGTTCGCCGCGCTCGGCTCGCTCCGGTCCCTGGCCGAGCGGGCCGGGGTGAGCGCACCCACCGCGTCGCGCCTGGTCGACCGCCTCGGCTACCAGGGTTTCGCCCAGTTCCAGGCCGCGGTGCGCACGGCGGCGCAGGAGGACAGGTCGCGGCTGCGCGCCTTCACCGCCGAGGGCGCCGACCCCCGGAGTGCGGCGGCCGACCTCCACAGCGGCCTGGTGGAGACGATCACCGCCGTGAACGCGCCGCTGCTGGACGCGGCGGCCGACGCGCTCGTGTCGGCGGGGACGGTGTGGACGCTGGGCGGCCCGTTGAGCGAGCTCGCCGCGGACTACCTGGGCCGGCAGTTGGGCGCACTGCGGCCCGCGGTGCGCTTCGTCACGGGTCCGGCGGCGGAGCGGGCCCGGTCGCTGCTGGAGGTGACCTCGGCCGACCTCGTGGTGGCCTACGACTTCCGGCGCTACTCGGCGGAGACGGCGGCCTTCGTGCGGGCCGCCCTCGCCCGTGGGGCCCGGCTCCTGCTGGTCACCGACGCCTGGGGGTCACCGCTGGCCGGTCAGGCCCAGATCCTGGTCCCCCTCCCCCGCGAGGCGGCCGGCCCCATCGCCCCGCTCACGCACGAGATCGCGGTGACCGAGCTCCTGCTCGTCGCGGCCGCGTCCCGGCTCCAGGCGTCCCAGCGGCTCGACGAACTGGACGTGCTGACCAGGTCGCTCCAGCCTCCCGAGAAGTCCTGATCCGCGACTCCCGGACGCCCGCCCTCACCCGCCGGCACGGCGATGGGGCCACACCGACGCCGCGTGGCGCGCCGCCAGTGACCACATGACGCCACTTGGCACCGCATGGCACCACGTGGCGTCACATGACGCCACCCCGCACCACGTGACGCCACACGCCAAGCGATGCAGCCACCGGCGAACATGCAGGTCAGAGCAGTACGAAGCGAGCCGTGGCCTGCGGCGTCAACAAGGCGCTTGCGCATGACGCCAATGTGGTGCCAGTATGGCGTCATGGACCTCACCCCGTATGTCGAAACCCTCCGCCGCGAACTCGCGGTGGCCGCCGAGGCCGGCGGCGAGGAAGCCCGGGAACTGGCCGACCGGCTCACCGCTCCGCTGGAGTCGGCGACCCGCCTGGTCATGCTCAACGTTCTCTCCGCGGCGATGAGTGAGGTCACCCGTGACCTCGCCCCGGGTTCGGTCGACGTACGGCTGCGGGGACTGGACCCCGACTTCGTGGTGACCCCGCCGCCCTCGGACGGAGCCGCCCTTTCCGAGCCGGCCCCGGCCCTCGAACCCCTCAGGGCGCCGACGTCCGCCGAGGGCGACGAAGGGGGCACCGCCCGCGTCAACCTGCGGCTGCCGGCCCATCTGAAGGTGCGTGCCGAGGAGGCCGCGAACCTGGAGGGTCTGTCGGTCAACGCCTGGCTGGTGCGCGCCGTGTCGGCCGCGGTCGACGGCGGCGCCCGGCCGCGCACACCGGAACGGGCACGGACCGTCGGCCAGAGCTTCACCGGCTGGGTGCGCTGACCGCCCACGTCGTCCCGCACGGCACATCACATCCGACCCCATCCATCACGTCCCCGCGACGGGGACGCCCGCAGAGCCAAGAGGACGGGACAGCCATGCCTTCTTTCGACACCCCCGCGCCCATCTCGGTCACGGCGACCGTGGAGGCCGGTTCACTCCAGCTCACGGCGACCGACCGCTCCGACACGGTCGTCGAGGTGCGGCCCCGGGACCCGAAGCGGGACCTGGACGTGCGGGCCGCCGACCAGACCGATGTCCGCTTCGCCGGCGGCGCACTGACGGTGCGGACGCCCAAGTCCGGCCTGTTCGGCCGCACCGGCGTGGTGGACGTGACGGTCGAACTGCCCACCGGGTCGCACGTCGACATGACGGGCTCGTGGACCCAGGTGCTCGGCGAGGGACGGCTCGGCGAGGTGCGCGTCAAGACCTCGGCCGGCGACGTCCGCATGGACGCCACCGGTCCGCTGAAGCTGACCGCCTCGCACGGGTCCATCACCGTGGACCGGGTCGAGGGCACGGCCGAGATCACCACCAGCTCCGGCAGCCTCCGCGCCGGTGTCCTCGACGGCGCCGCCGTCCTGAAGAACTCGCACGGCAGCACCACCGTGGAGGCGGCCACCGGCGAGCTGCGGGTGAGCGGTGCCAACGGCGACATCGACGTCCGCCGCGCCGAGGACTCGGTCACCGCGACCACCGCGCACGGCACCCTGCGCATCGGCGAGGCCGTCCGAGGTTCGGTGCAGCTCGAGACCTCCTACGGCGCGATCGAGGTCGGCGTCCGCGAGGGCACCGCCGCCTGGCTGGACGTCAGCTCCACCTCCGGTCAGGTCCGGAACTCGCTGACCGCCTCGGATTCCCCCGAGGACGCCGAGGAGACCGTCAAGATCCGCGCACGGACCCGTTACGGGAACATCGACGTCCGCCGCGCCCGCGGCTGAGCACCACCGGCCCCTGCGGGCCGAACCCCTTCGCACCACCCGCAGGTGAGCGCGCCGGCCCCTCGGCATCCAGGGGCCCGGCGCCGGCCACCGCGTTCCCGCTCGCCCACATCCTCGTCACTTCACCTTCGGACCGGAGGGTCCCATGCCTGTTTCTGTCATGCCCACACCAAATCACGGGACCGGCGCCGCGTCCCCCGCCGCGGTGTCCGCCGCCGGCCTGCGCAAGTCCTTCGGCGACAAGCACGTCCTCGACGGCATCGACCTGCGCATCCCCGCGGGTTCCGTGTTCGCGCTGCTCGGCCCGAACGGTGCGGGCAAGACCACGGTCGTCAAGATCCTCTCGACGCTCATCTCCGCCGACGGCGGTCAGGCCCAGGTCGCGGGCCACGACCTCGCCACGTCACCGCAGGGTGTGAGGTCGGCGATCGGGGTGACGGGGCAGTTCTCGGCGGTGGACGGCCTGATCACCGGTGAGGAGAACATGCTCCTGATGGCCGACCTGCACCACCTGTCCAAGGCCGAGGGCCGACGCGTCACCGCGGACCTGCTGGAGCGCTTCGACCTGGCGGAGGCGGCCGCCAAGCCCGCCTCCACCTACTCGGGCGGCATGAAACGACGGCTGGACATCGCGATGACCCTGGTCGGCAGCCCCCGCGTCATCTTCCTCGACGAACCCACCACCGGCCTCGACCCCCGCTCACGCCACACCATGTGGCAGATCATCAGGGAACTGGTCACCGGCGGCGTCACCGTCCTCCTCACCACCCAGTACCTCGAGGAGGCCGACCAGCTCGCCGACCGCATCGCCGTCCTCCACAACGGCCGCATCGCCGCCGAAGGCACCCCCGACGAACTCAAGCGCATCATCCCCGGCGGCCACGTCCAGCTCCGCTTCACCGACCCCACCGCCTACCGCCACGCCACCGCCCTGCTCACCGACGCCACGCACGACGAGGACTCCCTCACCCTGCGCGTCCCCGGCGACGGCAGCCAGCGCTCCCTGCGCACCCTCCTCGACCGCCTCGACACCGCCGGCATCGAAGCCACCGAACTCACCGTCCACACCCCCGACCTCGACGACGTCTTCTTCGCCCTCACCGACGACACCACCCCCACCACCGGCACCACCACCGACAAGGAGACCGCGCGATGAGCAGCACCCTCCCCCTCGCCCTCCGCGACAGCCGAACCATGCTCCGCCGCAACCTCCTCCACGCCCGCCGCTACCCCTCCCTCACCCTCAACCTCCTGCTCACCCCGATCATGCTGCTCCTGCTCTTCGTCTACATCTTCGGCGACGTGATGAGCGCCGGGATGGGTGGCGGTGCGGCCGACCGCTCGGAGTACGTCGCGTTCCTGGTCCCGGGCATCCTGATGATGACCATCGGTTCCACCGCCGTCGGCACCGCGGTCTCCGTCTCGATGGACATGAGCGAGGGCATCATCGCCCGCTTCCGCACGATGGCCATCCACCGCGGCTCGGTGCTGGTCGGGCACCTGCTGGGGAGCGTCGTCCAGTGCCTGGCGAGCGTGCTGCTCGTGACGGCCGTCGGCGTCGCCATCGGGTTCCGGTCCAGCGGCGCCACGGTCGTCGAGTGGGTCCTGGCCGCGGTGCTGCTGGCGTTCTTCTCGCTCGCCCTCACCTGGATCGCGATCGGCATGGGCCTGATCAGCCCGAACGCGGAGGCTGCCAGCAACAACGCCCTGCCGCTGGTCTTCCTGCCGCTGATCTCGAGCACCTTCGTGCCCATCGACTCGATGCCGGGCTGGTTCCAGCCGATCGCCGAGTACCAGCCCTTCACCCCGGCCATCGAGACCCTGCGCGGCCTGCTCCTCGGCACCGGGATCGGCCACAACGGCTGGCTGGCGGCCGGCTGGTGCCTCGGCCTCGCGATCCTGGGCTACTTCTGGGCCACCGCCAAGTTCAACGCCGACCCTCGGCGTTGACCCTCCGCCCCGCCCCACCGCGGCGTCCTCCGGCCCCCGTGCCGGAGGACGCCGCCGTGTCTGTGGCACCGTGGGCGGATGGCGAACTCACCGTCCGGCGAGACGGTCACCGAGCGGATCGTCCGCGTCCTGGAGACCTTCGACACCGACCGCACCGTGCAGACCGCGTCGGAGATCGGGCGGCGCGCGCATCTCCCGTCGTCCACCGCGCACCGGGTGGTGGCCGAACTGGTGTCGTGCGGTCTGCTGGAGCGCGACGAGGAGCACCGGGTGCGCCTGGGCATGCGGCTGTGGGAGCTGGCCCTGCGCGGCTCGCGCGCGCTGCGGCTGCGGCAGGCGGCGCTGCCCTTCATGGAGCGGGTGCAGGCGCGGATCCGGGAGCACACGCAGCTCGCCGTCCTGGAGAACGGTGAGACCCTCTTCGTCGAGCGGCTGTCGCATCCGCAGGCGGGGGCGAACATCACCCGGATCGCGGGCCGGCTGCCCCTGCACGCCTCGTCCGCGGGTCTGGTCCTGCTGGCTCACGGCCCCCGGGAACTGCAGGAACAGGTCCTCACCGGGCCCCTCGACGCGGTGTCGCCGGAGACCGAGACGGATCCGGCGCGGCTGCGCCGGGTGCTGGCCTCCGTCCGCCGCGACGGCGTCGTCGTCGCTCCGGGAACGGTGGAGAGCGTCTCGACCGGTGTCGCCGTGCCGGTCCGGGAGGGGCGCGGGCCGGTGGTCGCCGCGCTGTCGGTGGTCCTCCCCCGCGACGCGCCCACCCGCCCGGCCGTGGACGAGCTCCGGGCCGCGGCCACCGGCATCTCCGCCGCCCTCGAGGCCCAACGCCCCTAGGGCCTGTCCGGGGTGATCGGGGTCAGGAGACGCGCTTCAACTGCCAGGCGTTGTTGTTGAGGCTGGGGACCGACGAGTAGTTGCAGCTGCTGCTGTAGTAGAAGCTGGTCTGTATCCACCCGGCCGGCTGGTACGTGGAGGAGCAGGCCGAGACCACGGTGCCGACGGGCAGCCCGGTGAGCTGCTTGATCGACTTCTGGTTCGGGGCGAAACTGCTCGTGCCGCAGCTGCTGCTGTAGCCCCAGCTGACGTCCACGAAGCCCGTCGGGGTGAGAACGCTCGAGCACGTGACGCTGACATCGCCGGGTGCGGCATGGGCGGGTGCGGCGGTCAGGGCGAACATCGCCGCGGTACCGGACAGTGCCAGACAAACGGTGCGGAAGCGAGTCATCGTGAAGTCTCCCTGGTCGCGGACGGCTTGTTGGGGCCGGCCATCATTACTACTGGTGCCCGAATGCACCCGTACAGCGACTTTCAGGCCTACTGAGGCTGAGCATGGTGGCTCAGGCGCGTCGGACACCTGGCAGGGGCGTGGGTCCGCAGGCGCCCCGCTCCGATTCCCGTTGAACGGGAAACCCCGTCGTCAGCCGCGCCGGTGCGGGCGAGACTCCTGCCATCCGTCCGCCCTCTAGGAGACGCCATGCACGTACGCACCCGTGTCGCGATCATCGGCGCAGGCCCCGCCGGTCTGCTGCTGGCCCACCTGCTCGACCGTCAGGGCATCGAATCGGTCGTGATCGACTCCCGCAGCCGCGCGGAGATCGAGAGCACGATCCGGGCCGGCATCCTCGAGCAGGGGACGGTGGAGGTCCTCGACCGTACCGGGGCCTCGGACCGGGTGCTGCGGGTCGGGCAGAGGCACGAGGGCGTCGAGCTGCGTTTCGGCGGGGAGGGCCACCGGATCGACTTCGCGGACAGCGTCGGCCGCGCGGTGTGGCTCTACCCGCAGCACGAGGTGCTCAAGGACCTGATCGCCGCGCGCCTCGCCGCCGGCCAGGACCTGCGGTTCGAGGTGACCGCCGAGCGCGTCGAGGACGCGGAGACCGACCGGCCGCGAGTGGTCGCCCGGGACGCCCGGGGCGGACGGGTGGAGATCGAGGCCGACGTGGTGGTCGGCGCGGACGGCTCCCGCGGGGTCGCGCGCGAGGCCGTCAGCGGCGCGTACGGCGGGCACTTCCGGGAGTACCCCTTCGCCTGGTTCGGCATCCTGTGCGAGGCACCGCCCAGTTCCGAGGAGCTGATCTACAGCAACTCGCCGGACGGCTTCGCGCTGATCAGCAGGCGCAGCGCCGAGGTGCAGCGGATGTACTTCCAGTGCGACCCGCAGGACGACCCCGAGGCGTACACCGAGGAGCAGCTGTGGCGGATCCTGCGCTCGCGCGTCCCCGGCACCACGCTGAGGGAGGGACGCGTCTTCCAGCGTGACGTGCTGCGTTTCCGCAGCTTCGTCGCGCACGAGATGCGCCGTGGCCGGGTCGTGCTGGTCGGTGACGCCGCCCACACCGTGCCGCCCACCGGCGCCAAGGGCATGAACCTGGCCGTCGCCGACGTCGTCCTGCTCACCGACGCCCTCCGGGCACTGCTGCTGGAGCGGGACACGGGTCTGCTGGACGCCTTCCCGCGAACTGCCCTCGACCGCATCTGGAAGGCGCAGCACTTCTCCTGGTGGATGACGAGCATGCTCCATCTGCAGCCGGACGCCGACGAGTTCGACCGTCTGCGTCAGCTCGGGGAGCTGCGTTCGGTCGTCGGGTCGGAGGCGGGCCGCGCCTACTTCTCCGAGGCCTACACCGGCTGGCCGCTGCCGCCGGCCGCAGCCGACCTGTAGGGGTGTCAGGCGGCGCGCCGCAGTCGGTAGGTCACGTCGGTGGCGTCGGCGGGGGCGGGGCGGCCCTGCGGATCGGTGACGCCCGCCACGGTCAGCCCGGCCGCCGTGACCAGCTCCGCGAACACGTCGCGGGGGTACCAGTGGAGAACCCACGGTCGCTCGCTCACGGTGAGGTCGGAGCCGAGCCGGCGCTCGTAGCGCAGCAGCGCCGTCTGCGTGCGTGCCGTGCCGTCGCGGTACTCGGAGACGACCGACACGCTCAGTTCGGCGCCATCGGGCGCGGTGGCCGTCCGCACCAGGCCGATCTGTCCGGCCGGGGTGGGAGCGGGGACGAAGAGGGGCACCAGGGCGGTGCCGTCGTCCGCCAGGTGCGCGCGGATGCCGCGCAGCGCGGCGAGCGCCGTGGCGTCGTCCGGGAGCAAGGTGAAGGTGGGCCCGACGAGGAAGACCGACCGGTAGCTGCGGGGCAGGTCCAGCCGCTCCATCCGCTGATGGTGGACGGTCACGGCGAGCCCCTGTTGTCCGGCCCTGCGCCGGAGCCGTCGCAGCATGTCCTCGGAGGAGTCGACTCCCTCGACGTCCAGGCCGCGGCGGCGCAGTTCGAGCAGCGGGTCGCCGTCGCCGCACCCCAGCTCCAGCGCCGGCTGGCCGGCTTCCTCGATGAAGGCGGCGTAGGTCAGCGGGTCGTGCGAGGCGGATTTCAGCGGACCGTAGAGGTCGGCGACGATGCCCGTGTAGAAGTCGGCGGGATCCATGGCGGCGAACCCTACGCAACCGGCGGCTGTCCGGTCACCGGGATTTTCCCAGGACGCGCTCCAGCCTGGTGACGGCGTGGGCGCGGTGCCGGTCGAGCAGGCGGAGGGCCTCGTCGGTGTCGCCCGCGCGCAGGGCGTCGAGGACGGCGTGGTGTTCGTCGACGACGCGTTCCCGGTTGGGGGGTTCCGCGTAGTACAGGGAGCGGTAGGCGTCGGTGGAGTCCCACAGCGTCCCGATCAGCCGGACGAGGCGGGGCATGCCGGACGCATCGAAGAGGGCGAAGTGGAAGCGGCGGTTGGCGTCCGCCATCGCCGTGACGTCCCCGCTCCCGCCGGCCCGTTCCACCTCGCTCTGGGCCCGCTCCAGCACCGTGAGCAGGTCGGCGTCGGTCCTGGCCGCCGCCCTGCGCACGGCCTCCGCCTCCAGCAGTTCGCGGATCCGGTACACCTCCCGCAGGTCGTCGAGGGACAGCTCGGTCACGAAGTAGCCCCGGTGCACCTTGTGTTCGACGAGCCCTTCGCCCTCCAGGATCTTCAGGGCCTCCCTCAGCGGGACCCGGCTGACCTCCAGCCGCGCGGCCAGGGCGTCCTGCCGGATCGGCTCGCCGGGCCGCAACCGACCGCCGGTGATGGCGCTCCGCAGCTCCGCCAGCACGTACTGCTGGGCGGTCGGGGGCCTCCTGCGCTGCACAGCGCCGTTCGTCACGGGCACCTCTTCCTCGTGGCCGGACCCACACTGGATCCAAAATCCGATCCAAGGTTAACTGAGGGCCGCACCCCGCCCGCCGCGTGTACCACGGAGGCCAGCCATGACCAGCTCAGCCGTCCACCCCTTCGATCTCGTCGCCGTCGACGGCCTGCTGACCGAGGAGGAGCGCGAGATCCAGCGGACCGTACGGGCCCTGGGAGAGCGGGAGTTGCGTCCGCACGTCGCCGACTGGTTCGAGGACGGTGCGATCCCCGCCCGCGAGCTGGCCCGGCTCCTCGGCAAGCTCGGCGTGCTCGGCATGCATCTGGAGGGCTACGGCTGCGCCGGGGCCGGCGCGGTCTCCTACGGCCTGGCCTGCCTGGAGCTGGAGGCCGTCGACTCGGGACTGCGCAGTCTGGTGTCGGTGCAGGGTTCGCTGGCGATGTACGCGATCCACGCGTACGGCTCCGAGGAACAGCGGCGGCAGTGGCTGCCCGGGATGGCGGCCGGCGAGAAGATCGGCTGCTTCGGCCTCACCGAGCCCGACGCGGGCTCCGACCCCGGCTCCATGCGCACCCGGGCGCGGCGCGACGGCTCCGACTGGATCCTCGACGGCGCCAAGATGTGGATCACCAACGCCTCGGTGGCCGACGTCGCCGTGGTGTGGGCCCGCACCGACGAGGGCGTGCGCGGTTTCGTCGTCCCGGCCGGCACTCCCGGTTTCTCCGCGCCCGAGATCCGGCGCAAGCTCTCGCTGCGCGCCAGTGTCACCGGCGAACTCGTCCTCGACGGCGTCCGGTTGCCCGCGGATGCGATGCTGCCCGGCGCCCGCGGCCTGTCCGGCCCGCTCGGCTGCCTCAACGAGGCCCGCTTCGGCATCGTCTTCGGCGCGATCGGCGCGGCCCGCGACTGCCTGGAGACCGCTCTCTCCTACGCCGCCGACCGCACCGTCTTCGGCCGGTCACTCGCCTCCTACCAGCTCACCCAGCAGAAGCTCGCCGACATGGCGGTGGAGCTCGACAAGGGCATGCTGCTCGCGCTGCGCCTCGGCCGCCTCAAGGAGGAGGGCCGTCTCACCCCCGAGCAGGTCAGCGTCGGCAAGCTGAACAACGTCCGTGAGGCCATCGCCATCGCGCGGGAGTGCCGCACGATCCTCGGGGCCAACGGCGTCACCCTGGAGTACCCGGTGCTCCGGCACGCCAACAACCTGGAGTCGGTGCTGACCTACGAGGGCACCAGCGAGGTCCACAGCCTGGTCATCGGCAAGGCCCTCACCGGCGAGGCCGCCTTCCGCTGAGGCCGCGCCCCTCCCCCACGCCACGAGCCCCACCCGAAGGCCGCCGGGGCCTGCTTGAACGGGCGACAGTTGAACGGAGCACCACGCCCTCCCGGCAGGAAGTACCCGGTCCATGGCGCGCACAATGAAAGGGGGCCCCACGAGGCGAGGTAATGGTCATGACCATCGCAGAGCACGTGTCCCGGGCCGATACGGACTATCCGGAACAGCTGAGGCAGGCCGCCCGGCGGTACGACGCCCGCAGCGCGCGGCGCGAGGAGCGCCTGCGGGCGGTCGAACGCCGCGGAGTGCTCCAGGCCAACGATCCCGACAGGGTCACCGAGCGGCTGGCCCGCCTGAACGCCGACTGGTCCCTCGCCCGGTCGGTCGAGCGGGCGGAGACCGGGCCCGGGGCGACGGCGGACGGCGCGCCGTCGGTGGCGGCGGTGCCGTTCGGGCCTGATCTGCTGGGCCTGGAGCGGGTCATGGGGCGCAACGACCTGATCGGCGTCGCCTTCCTGGAAGCCGGCCGGAGCGCCGCCCGGCCGGTCGGCAGGGTGACGGTGCGGGGGCCCGGCGGCGGTCGTCACGGCACCGGGTTCATGGTGTCGCCGTCGCTGCTGATGACCAACAACCACGTGCTGCGCGACGAGGCGGAGGCGGAGCGCGGCGTGGTCGAGTTCGACTACCAGGACGGTCCGGACGGCCACCCGCTCGCGTCGGTGGTCTTCGCGCTCGAGCCGCGCCGGTTCTTCGCCACCGACCGGGCCCTGGACTTCACCGTCGTCGCGGTCGCGGAGCGGGACCGGCGGGAGACCCGGGACGCGCAGGACGGGCGGGACGGGCGGCTGGCGGACTACCGCTGGCTGCCCCTGGACGGCGCGCGGGGCAAGGTGCTCGTCGGCGAGACCGTCAACATCGTGCAGCACCCCAACGGCGAGCCCAAGCAGGTCGCGCTGCGGGAGAACACGGTGGTCGACCTGCTGGACGGGTTCGTCCAGTACACCACCGACAGCGCACCCGGTTCCTCGGGTTCCCCGGTGTTCAACGACCAGTGGGAGGTCGTCGCGCTGCACCACAGCGCCGTGCCGGTGACCGACGAGGAGGGCCGACCGCTCGACGTCGACGGCGGCGTCTGGAGTCCCGAGGCGGGAGAGCACCGGGTGGCCTGGAAGGCCAACGAGGGGGTGCGCGTCAGCAGCATCCTGCGGGCGCTGGGCGCGCTGTCCCTGACCGGTACGGCCGCACGGCTGCGGGACGAACTGTTCCGGCTCCCCGCGGGCGACGCGGCGGCCGGCGCCGCCCGGTCGGCGGGGGCCGCGTCCGGGGCGGCCCGGGCGGCGACGGCCGTCCGGGAGTCGGCGGAGCGGGATCTGGCCGCCGCCCTGGTCAATCTCCGGCTGGGGGACGAGCGGGACTACTACGACGCGGACGGTGACCGCCGGGCCCGGGACGCCTACTACGCCCCGCTGGGGGCGGTGGCCGACGGCGGCGCGCTGCGCCGGGCCCTGAGCTCCTTGCTGGAGGACACGCACGACCGGCGTCCGGCCTACCAGCCGGCGCGGATGGTCTATCCGTGGGTCGACCTGCGTCCCGACCGCAGGCTGCGGAGCGTCTACTCGGGCAAGTCCTTCGACGCCGAGGAGTTCATCCGCGCCGACGTCGCCGCCGAGGCGGTCCGGCTCACCGGTCTGCAGGACTTCCTGCTCCGCGAGAGCACGGCGGGGCCGGGAGAGCTCGCCTCGGAGCTGGACGCGCTGGAGGCGGCGTCGCCGTTCAACTGCGAGCACGTCGTGCCCCAGTCCTGGTTCGCCAAGCGCGAGCCGATGCGGGGCGACCTGCACCACCTGTTCGCGTGCGAGGCCGGGTGCAACAGCTTCCGGGGCAACATCCCGTACCAGGACTTCCCCGACTTCGAGGAGGTCGTGCGGGAGGACTGCGGCCTGCGCGAGGCGGGCGGCTTCGAGCCGTCGCACGGGAAGGGGGCCGTCGCCCGGGCGACGCTGTACTTCCTGCTGCGCTATCCGGGCCTGGTCGGCGAGAGCGGCGAGTTCCCCCGGAGCCGGCTGCCCGTCCTGCTGGCCTGGCACGAGCGTGAGCCGGTGGACGAGTACGAACGCCACCGCAACGCGGCCGTCGCGGAGATACAGGGCAACCGCAACCCGCTGACGGACCACCCCGAGTGGGCCCGGGAGATCGACTTCTCGGACGTGTGGGCGTGACCGTGCCTGGAGACTGAGTGGGGGCAGTCGTGGGCCCAGAGCTCGTGCTGTCCCGAACGGTGCCGGGAGCGCTGGTCACCCGCTCCTACGATGGACGCGGCATCATGCCGGGGCATCGCACGGGTGGGTCGGTGAGGGGCAGTGCAGTGGCGCGGGCGTACGCAAGGTCGAGCGGGGGTGCTGGATTGTTCGCGGGGAGAACAGCGCGGCTGGTGGTCCGTAACGAGGGCGAGGTACTACTGGAGCTGACGGTCGAACCCTGGGCGGACATCCACCGGATCCCGCCGAAGGAGGCCTGCGTCGTTGTCACCCACTCGCCCGCAGGAGATGACGCCTGGGGTGGGACGTCATGGGGCGACGAGCCGTTCGAGGTCGAGCATCGACCGGACTCGGTCACGGTGTGGGCGAACGGCCACTGCTTCCACCTCAGCGACAGGCAGGGTAACGCGATCTACGCGAACCAATACGGGGGCGGGTGCCCTGCCCGGAACCAGGCCGTCTAGACAATTGGCTGCCCTGGTGGAGCAGGGCCTGCCGGGGGGCGGGGCGCCTCATCGGCCCCCGCCCGGGGGAGCGGGCGGGGGCCGACGGCGTGGTGTGCGGACCGGTCCGTCAGCCGGTGGTGCCGACAAGGGGTTCGGGGGTGGTGCCGGTGCCGGGACGGTCGTCGCCGTCGGGGCCGAGTGCCCGGGTGATCTCGTCGGCGGCGGCGCTGGGTTCGGGGAACAGCAGGCCGATGCCGACGAAGAGGACCAGGGAGGTCAGCAGCGGGGTGGCGACCGTGGCGGTCTGGTCCTGGCTGCCGATGACGTACTTCACCAGGACGTATCCGAGGAGGCCGCAGCCCCAGGAGATGAGGGCGGCCCTGGGCCCGCAGCGGCGGAAGGCCGGCAGGAGTCCGAGGAGCATGGGGATGGAGATGGGCCCCATCACCGCGGCAACCAGGGCGACGATGATGCCGAGCGGGCCGCCCAGCGCCTCGGCCTGCAGGGCGACGACCATGCTCGCGCCGATGAAGAGGACCGTGCAGACCCGGCCGGCGAGCAGGCCCGACCGTGGGTCGAAGGCGCGGGCGCGCCTGCTGACGGCGGGCAGGATGTCGCGGACCACGACGGAGGAGATGGCGTTGGCGTCGGAGGACGCCATGGCCATGGTGTGGGAGAACATGCCGGCGACGGTCAGGCCGACGAGACCGGCGGGCAGCAGGTCCTGCGCCATCAGCGCGTAGACCTGCTCGGGCCTCTCCAGGTTCGGCATGAGCACGGGGCCGAGCACGGACGGGAAGAGGATGATGGCCGGCCATATCAGGTAGAGCGACGCGGACAGCAGCGCCGAACGCCTGGCGGCGGGCGGGGAGTCGGTGGCCATGTAGCGCTGGGCCAGGTTCCACATGCCGCCGTTGTACTCGAAGAGCTTGATGACGACGTAGGCGGTGAGGAAGCCAGCCGTGTACGGGCCGACCAGCGGCTCGGTGTGCCCGTCGGGCAGCTCGCCGAGGGCGGCGCCGAGCCCGCCGAGGCCGCCGACCTGGTCGACGACGACCCAGAGCATGGTGAGGGCGGCGATGCCCTGGACGACGAACTGGCCGAAGTCGGTGAGGGCGTCCGCCCAGAGGCCGCCCGCGGTGCAGTAGACGAGCGTGACCAGGCCGGTGAGCAGGATGCCGACGGGGAGGCTCAGGCCGGTGAAGACGTTCAGCAGGATCGCCGCGGACGCCCACTTGGCGGCCACGTCGAACACCTTCAGCAGGGTGCCGCTCCAGGCCAGCGCCTGCTGGGTGGGCACGTTGTACCGCCGGGCGAGGTACTCCAGCGGCGACGCCACGTCGTACCTGATGCGCAGCCGGTTCCAGCGGGGCGCGAACACGAAGGCGCCCACGGCGGTGGAGAGCGCCAGCGGCACGAACGCCCAGATGTAGATGGTGATGCCGTAGCTGTAGGCGACGGCGGCGTAGGCGACGAACACCGCCGCGCTGTAGCCCGACATGTGGTGCGAGATGCCGGACAGCCACCACGGCATGCGCCCGCCGCCGGTGAAGAAGTCGCTGACGGTGGTGATCCGCCGGTGTGACCAGAACCCGATGAGCAGCATCACCAGGAAGTAGCCCGCCAGGGCCACCCAGTCCGGCCAAGCCATACGAACTCCTCGATGTCGGCGCGAGCGCGACGGTCCGCGCGATCGCGAGCGGGCGGTGGGGGATGCGGCGACGAGCGGGAGGAACGAACGAGCGCGGACGTCCACGTATGTAGACTGCGTCTGCATTCTTGCCTTGAACGCGCGTGCAGGTTATTGCCGCACCCAGGGGCGGTCAATCGATGCGTCGATGTTTCGGAGGGTTTCGTTGGCACGGGAGGAAGCGGTCGCGCGCGGACCGGTGAAGTCGGCGGAGCGGACCGTGCGGATCATGGAGGCGCTGGCCTCGTCGCCCGAGCGGCTCACGCTGGGCGCGCTGCAGGAGCTGACGGGGTATCCGCGGTCCAGCCTGTACGCGCTGTTGCGCACCCTGGCCGGGATGAAGTGGATCGAGGCGCAGGACGGCGGGGAGTCCGCGGCCTACGGGATCGGCCCCCGGGCCCTGCTGTGCGGGACGGCCTACCTGGACCGGGATCCGGCGCTGCCGCACGCGGTGCGCCAGATCGAGCGGCTGCGGGCGGACGTGGGGTACACCACGCACTACGCGCGCCTCGACGAGGCCCGCGTGATCTACCTGGCAACCCGTGAGGCCACCGATTCACGGCGCCTGACCTCCCGCGTGGGACGTCAACTCCCGGCGCACGCGACCGCGTTGGGCAAGGCGTTGATGGCGGAGCTGACGGCGCGGGAAGTGGACGCGCTGCTGCCGGAGCCGCTGGAGGGGCTGACGGCGCACACCGTGACCGGGCGCCGGGAGCTGGCCGAGGAGCTGGACGGGGTCCGGGCGCGCGGCTGGTCGCTGGAGAACGAGCAGAACACGCCGGGGCTGTGCTGCGTGGCCGCCGCGGTGCCTTACCGCATCCCCGCGACGGACGCGATCAGCTGCTCGATCCCGCTGGACCACGCCTCGGACCAGGAGATCGCGCGGGTCTCGGAGGCGGTGCTGCACCACCGGTCCGAGCTGGCGGGCACCCTGCGGCGGGAGGGGATCCGCTGAGCCCGCGCACGACGCCGCAGGGGCACGGCGCGCGGTGGGCCGTGCCCCTGCGGCGTCCGTGGGCGCCGGCTCCCCACGGACGGACACCGGCCGCGGAGAGCGAGGCGCCGGCCGGCGGGAGCGAGGCGCCGGCCGGCGGGAGCGAGGCGCCGGCCGGCGGCAGCCGGGCGAGGCGCCGGCCGCCGGGTTCACCAGCGCGGCACCTTCTTCTCGTAGGCGGGGTCGACGCTCCGCATGTACCCGGTGTCGTCACGGTCGCGGAGGCCGCAGGCGAGGTACTGCTCGTGCAGCCGGGCCAGTTCGTCCCGGTCGAGCTCGACGCCGAGCCCGGGACCGGGGGGCACCGCCACCGCCCCGTCCTCGAACGCCAGCACCCCGGGGGCGATCACGTCCTCGTCCTTCCACGGCCAGTGGGTGTCGCAGGCGTAGGTGAGGTTGGGCGTGGCGGCGGCCAGATGGGTCATGGCGGCGAGGCTGATGCCGAGGTGTGAGTTGGAGTGCATGGACAGGCCCAGACCGAAGGTGTCGCAGATCCCGGCGAGCACGCCCGAGCGCCGCAGGCCGCCCCAGTAGTGGTGGTCGGAGAGCACGACCTGCACGGCGTCGCGCGCGACGGCGGGAGCCACCTCCTCGAAGGAGACCACGCACATGTTGGTGGCCAGCGGCATCGACGCCTGACGGGCCACCGCCGCCATGCCCTCCTGGCCGGGGGTGGGGTCCTCCAGGTACTCGAGGACGCCGTCGAGCTCCCGGGCCACCCGCAGGGAGGTTTCGACGGTCCAGGCGGCGTTGGGGTCGATCCGCAGCGGGAGCGAGGGGAAGGCATCGCGCAGGGCGTGGACGGTGTCGATCTCCCTCTCCGGCGGGAACACTCCCCCTTTGAGCTTGAGCGCCGTGAAGCCGTAGGTGTCGACCATGCGGCGGGCCTGGGCGACGATGCCGTCCGCGTCCAGCGCCTCGCCCCACTCGTCGGGTGCGGCGCCCGGGTGCGCGGCCCACTTGTGGAAGAGGTAGGCGCTGAAGGGGACCCGCTCGCGTACCGCCCCGCCGAGCAGGTCGCTGACCGGGCGGCCGACGGCCCGGCCCTGGACGTCGAGGCAGGCCACCTCGAAGGGCGAGAAGACCCGGTCGACGGTGCTGCTGGTGGTGATCATCCCGGTGAGGCCGTGCCCGTCGCTGCCGGTGTCGCCGTCCAGCGCCCGCGCGACGGCGGCCCTGACGGCGCCGAGGTGGTGGACGTCCAGGCCGGTGAGGGCATCCGCCGCGGTGCGCAGGCGGCGCAGGTGCCCGGTGTCGGCGTAGGTCTCGCCGAGACCGGTGAGCCCTTGGTCGGTGTGCACCTCCAGGACGGCCCGCAGGGCGTACGGCTCGTGGACGCCGACGGCGTTGAGCAGCGGCGGGTCACGGAAGGCGACGGGGGTGACGGTGACGGAGGTGATCCGTATCGCGTCGCTCACCGGACGGCCTCCTTCCCGGAGCGCGCGGCGATCTCCAGCCCGGTGCCGACGATACGGCGCAGGCGCTCGAGGTGCTGGGGCGCCGGATCGGTCAGCGGCGGGCGGACACCGCCGACGTCGTGGCCGCGCAGGGTCACGGCGGCCTTGACCAGGGAGACGGCGTAGCCGGGCACCCGGTCGCGCAGCGCCACCAGCGGGTGGAAGAAGTCGCGCAGCAGGAGGTCACGGGTGGCGTCGTCGCCCGTGGTGACGGCGCGGTGGAACGCGTGGGAGATCTCCGGCGCGAAGCAGAACACGGCCGAGGAGTAGAGCTCGACGCCGATGCCGCGGTAGGCCGGGACGGTCACCTCGGCCGTGGGCATCCCGTTGAAGAACTGGAACGGCTTGTCGCGCCCGGCCAGGGCGGAGCGGACCGCCAGCACGGTGCGGGAGAGCCGGTCGAGGTCGCCGACGCCGTCCTTGAAGCCGACGACCTTCTCCAGCCGCGCCACCTCGGCCGCCGCCTCGGGGGTGTAGCGCGCGTTGGACCGGTTGTAGACGATCAGCGGCAGCTCGCTCGCGGCGGCCACCTGCCGGGTGTAGGCGACCAGGCCAGCGGGCGGGGACTCGACCAGGTAGGGCGGGAGCAGCAGCAGACCGTCGGCCCCCGCGTCCTGGGCGATGCGGGACAGGCGCCAGGCCAGGGGCAGCGGGCCGCCGGTGCCGGCGAAGACGGGCACACGGCCGGCCGTGGTCTCCACCGCGGTGCGGACGACCTCGCCGTACTCCTCCGGGTCCAGTGCGTGGAACTCCCCCGTGCCGCAGGCGGCGAAGACGCCTCCGGGCCCGGCGTCGAGTCCTCGTCCAACGTGTTCGGCGAGCGCCGCCTTGTCGATGTGCCCGGCCCGCGCGAAGGGGGTCACCGGGAAGAACAGTACGCCGTCGAACATCGGCACCTCGGGGCTCCTGATGTCTACATATGTGGACGTCATCTCCATGTGCGAACCGTCGCCTGAACTGTAGGTCGCCGCCCGACGACGGGTCAAGGCGGCGTCCGTGGGGTGCTCACGAGCACCGGCCACGGGCCCGTGAACCCCGAAAAGCCCTCGCCGTCCCGTTCGTTGTTTTTCTTTTCAAGATTCGCAACTCAGCGTCAAAGCATTACCCAACGCTTTTCCGGAAGCCCTTCCACGTGGTGCACGGGATCCCTGATTCGGCCGAAAATTGTGCACCAGGCCCCTGCCTTCGACTCATGCTGCTGGCATAGTCTCCTGATCCCGCCACTTGAGGCCCGGGCTGCTTGCGCGCAGTGCTCCCCTGCGGCCGTGGATCCGAAGGAAACGACAGATGCTCGAAGGGTTCCGATTTCTCTCGATCACCGATGTCCCACCGAAGGAAGTGAAGGAGGGCATCACCGCGAAGATCCTCAAGGAAGGCACGGCGGAGGACCCGTCGGTCTTCATGGAACTGACCTTCGCCCCGGGTGCGGCGTTCGGCAGGGACGAGCACGCCGAGTTGGAGATCCTGCACGTCCTGGAGGGCGAGTTCAGTGACGGCGACGCCGTTCACGGCCCCGGCACCGTGATTATCGGGCATCCTGGTTCGGTGCATTTCCCGGCGTCCTCGTCGGGCTGCCGGGTGCTCGCCTTCCATCCTCAGGGCTGATCCCCGGTCCGGCCGGCCGTGAAAGCGGGCGGCGGTCCGATCGGCCCCTCCCGGGCGAAAGATCGACAACGGCCCGGGACCGCCGAACATGCCCGAGATAAGCGATCACCGGCGAGGCCGGCATCGCGTCCCCGCGGGCGACGACAAAAACTCTGGTCGATTGGCGATAACGCGTGCTCGATTACACGGACTTGGTCATCGGAGCGTCGTCCGCGCTCGGCTCGGCGATCGTGGTGTGGTCGGCCTGTCTGCCGGGCAGGCGCCGCGTCGCACGGGAACTGGACGAGGCCTTGGCGGCCGCCCGCGAGAAGGCCGAGGCCGCCGAGCTCGCCCGGCAGGAGCAGGGCCGGCACTGGCAGTACGCCCAGCAGGTGATCAGCGAGCTGGAGTGCCTGGTGGAGCGGCGGCTTCCCCAGGTGGTGCAGGAACTGGAGGGTGTGCGGGTGCCGGCCACGGCCGGACTCGCACACCCTGCCGTGTTCGAGGGCACCGAGGTGGCCGGCTACCTCACAGCCGCCGAGGAGCTGGTCCGCGGCGCGGGCGGCGTCGTCCGGCGCGGCATGGAGGAGTCCGCGCGGGGGGCGCTGCGCGGCATCGCGGAGGAGGTCCAGGCGGCCCTGACGCACGCTCAGGCCGACATCGACGACGGTCTCGACGACCTGGAGCTGACCGGCGGCGGCGCGTACGCCGGGGCGAAGGACGTGCGCTCCATCCTCACCAAGGTCGACCACAGCGTCACCATGGGCGTCCACAGCGTGCAGCGGCTGCGGATCCTCACCGACTCCTGGCCCGGCGTGCAGCGGGCGAGCTGCACGGTGGCGGAGATCGTGGAGAGCGCCCGCGGCCGCATCCGGCACAGCAGCGCCGTCGACTACGCCTACCACGTCGAAACCGGCGAGATCGTCGTCGACGGCCTGATCGTGGAGCCGGCCATCGTCGCCCTGACCGAGCTGCTGGCCAACGCGACGGCCTACTCCGGAGGCACGGTCTCGGTCCACGTGCAGCGGGTGCCCAACGGGATCCGGTTCTCG
This sequence comes from Streptomyces fragilis, assembly GCF_003112515.1. GTDB lineage: Bacteria > Actinomycetota > Actinomycetes > Streptomycetales > Streptomycetaceae > Streptomyces > Streptomyces fragilis. The sequence continues at coordinate 509,528 of NZ_BEVZ01000006.1, forward strand.
GTGGAGGACCAGGGACTCGGCATGGCCCCGCTGCAGCTCGAGGAGGCGGAACGTTCCCTCTCCGCCGGCGGCACCGGGGTGACCGACCTGGCGGAGCCCGGGCGGCTGGGATTCCTGGTGGTGGGACGGCTGACGGCCGAGTACGGACTGCGGGCGGGCCTCGCGCCGTCCGCGGCCGGCGGGATGCGCGCCGACCTCCTCGTCCCGGACGCCCACCTGCAGGAGGAGGCTCCGCGGGAGCCGGCCGCGGCGGGCGACCTGCGGCACGCGGTCCGGCCGGAATTCCCCGGCGGCGCACGTCCCTCCGCCGTCCCCGGTCCCCGCGCGCCGATGGCCGCCCTCGCACCGCCCGGCCTCGCACCGCCCGCCGACGCCTGGGCCGTGGCGCCACCGCCCGCCGCCCCGGCACCCGCCCCGGCCCGCCTGACGCCCGCCCAGCACAACGGGGCGTACCAGGCACAGACCCCGCGGCTGCCCGACCCCGCCCACGGGTTCGGCGCGCCCGCCGACGCCGCACCGGAGCTCCCCGTCCTCCCCAAACGACAGCCGCGGGCGCCCCGCCGCCATGCCGCGCCGTCGCCCCGGCCGACCCACGCCGCCCTTCCCGACCCCGAGACGTTCACCGCGGACCTGGGACGGGTGATGGACACCCTGATGGAGGGCTACGGCGACGGCACGAACGACTTAGGAGCCTGAGATGTCCGAGTACACCCACGCCACCGCCGACACCGTCGACATGGCCCCCCAGCTCAACACCCTGCTCGGTGACGGGGTCACCGGCGCCGTGCTGTTCTCCAGCGACGGGATGATGCTCACCCACACCGACGGGATCCCGCGGGACACCGCCGAGAAGCTCAGCGCCGCCTTCAGCGGACTGGCGTCGCTGCACACCTCGGTCTTCCTGGAGTTCTCCGGCAGCCGTCCCGAGCAGATGCGGATGAAGTACAACATCATCGACTTCACCGAGATGACGGTCGCGGTCCTGTCCGCCGGACGGAACACCGGTCTGGCGGTGGCCGTGGAGGGCGACCGGTCACCACGGGTGCAGGCCGCGATCGGCAAGAGCCTCAAACTGATCAAAGGGCTCGGCTCGTACCTGGAGGCCCGCGAACGGCAGCTCACCGCCGGGCAATGAGCGGCGGACCGGCAGGCGGCGGGCACACCCGGCGTGGGGTGGTCCGCTCCCACACCGTCATCCCCCTCGTGGAGGACGAGCCCTCCGGCGAGGTGGACCGGGCCGGCGTGGACGCGGAACCGGAGCCGCCACGGCTGTGCACCGACCACGCCACCCTCCTCTCGCTCGCCCCGGCCGCACCGCGGGCCGGCCTGGGCGTGCAGGCCCACCGGGTGCTGGCGCTGTGCGCGCCGGGAGTGGTCTCGGTGGCCGAGGTGGCGGCCCACCTGGAGATGCCCGGCGGGGTGGTCCGCGTGCTGGTGACCGACCTGGTGACCCGGGGGAACCTGCTGGCGGCCGACCCGTTCGTCCCGCAGGCCCAGCCGCACGAGAAGGAATTCCTGGAACGGATACTCGATGGCCTTCAGCGACTCTAGACGCCCGCACTACCTGCCCCCGGGGTCCACCTCCGTGAAGATCGTGGTGCTCGGCGCCTTCGGCGTCGGCAAGACGACCCTGGTGGAGGCGGTCTCCGAGATCCTGCCGCTGCGCACCGAGGAACGGCTCACCCGGGCGGGGCAGATGGTCGACGACCTGCCGACCGCGGCCAAGACGACCACCACCGTCGCCATGGACTTCGGACGGCGCACGCTGGCCGGCGGCATCGTCGTCTACATGTTCGGCGCGCCCGGACAGCCCCGGTTCGCCGACATGATCCGTTCCCTGCTCAACGGCGCGCTGGGCGGCATCGTCCTCGTCGACACGCGGCACGTGGACGCCTGTTACGAGTCGATCGGTCTCCTGGAGGAGGCCGGCCTGCCGTACGTCATCGCGATCAACGACTTCCCCCAGGCGCCCGTGTACCCGGAACCGGTCCTGCGGGACGCGCTGAGCCTGCCCGACGACCGGCCGCTGATCCGGATCGACGCGCGGGCCCGCGAGTCGGCGAAACTGTCCCTGATCGCCCTGGTCAAGGACGTCCTGAGTCCCAAGGAGATCCAGGTGCGATGACGACTTCCGCGGGTGTCCCCCGACTTCACGGCACGGCCCTGGACGAACAGGACCTCTACGCGCACCTGCGGTCGCAGGGCCCGGTGGCCTGGGCGGAGATCGCCGACGGCATACACGTCCTGGTGGTGACGGGCTGGCAGGCGGCCCGCGAGGTGCTGACCGGCCCCGCCTTCCGCAAGGACCCCGGTCACTGGGAGGCGCTGAACCGCGGCGTGGTCCCCTCCCGGCTGACCTATCTGGCCACGCCCGGCCTGCACCACAGCGACGGCGAGCGGCACGAGCGGCTGCGGCGCGCGGTGGGCGACTGCCTGGCCTCGGTCAACCTGCACGCGGTCCGCGAGACGGTGCAGCGTCACGCCCGGGACCTGATCGAGGAGGTGGCCGAGCGCGGTCACCTGGACCTGATGGCCGAGTACGCGGACCGGGTGGTGGCCCGGACCATGACCGGGCTGGCCGGTCTTCCGCCCGGGCAGGCCGACCGGGTGCGGGCGGCGACCGACCGGCTCGCCGACGCCCAGCCGGACGCCACCACCGCGTGGTGGGACCTGTACGGCATGGTCCAGGAGGTGCTCGACGGGAAACGGGAGCATCCGGCCCGGGACTTCGCGTCCTGGCTGCTGGCGCACCCCGCCGGTCTCAGCGACGACGAGGTGTGCCACCAGGTGATCGCCCTGATCATCCTGGGCGCGGCGCCCACCGCGGCCTGGATCGGCACCACCCTGCACGCCCTGGTCGCCGACCCGGCCTACGCGACCCGGCTGATCGGCGGTTCGGTGACCGTGCGGGCGGCGCTCACCGAGACCCTCTCGCGCCGCTGCCCGGCCGCCACCATGTCCGCCTACTACGCGGTGAGCCCCACCGTGCTGCACGGGGTGCACGTCCCGCCCGGCATCCCCGTGCTGATCCACCACGCGGCCACCGGCGTCGATCCCGACCGCCCCGGGGACGGCGGCGCGCACGACCGCAGTCACCTCGCCTGGTCCGCGGGGGTCCACCGGTGCCCGGCGCCCGGTCTGGCGACCACCATCGCGGAGGCCGCGACCGAGACGGCCGTCGACATGCTGTGGGACCTGACCGCCCCGATCACCGCGGTCGCCCGGCGGCCCAGCCCGTTCCGCGCCTGCCCCGCCCACGTGGGGGTGCTGTTCTCCACCACCCGGAAAGGCAGGAGAGGCCTTTCCACCTGGCGCGACGGACGCGACGTACGCCCCAGCGACGAGGAGTGAGACAGGCACATGTTGACCGTCCGAGATTTACCGGCGTTCCCCGAACTCGGCATCACCGCGTGCCACGTCGGGGACGACCGTGAAGTGCAGTCCGCGCAGGTGCTGTCCGACACCGACTGGATCCGGTCGAACATCGCACACGCGCTGATCGTCACGCACAGCAGATATCTGGAGGACGCCGAACGCATCATGTTCACCCTCTCGGCCGGCGGCGCGGCGGCGCTCGTCGTGTCCGGGGCGAGTGCCGACACGCTCGACCCCGCCCTGCGGGACACCGCGGCACAGCACCGGCTGCCGCTGCTGACCACCTCGCACTCGCTGAGCGACTGGAAGGCGCTGCTGACCCACCGTGTCTCCGAGTTGTGCGTGACCGCGGCCCGGCGGCACGCCGCGCGCCTGGGCACCCTGCTCGACCAGCTCGCCCACCCGCGGGCCGACACCGTCACCGGGGTCGTCGAGTACCTCGCGGAGGAGCTGCCCGGCAGCGTCGTCGTCCGGGACGCCGGCGGGGTGCGGGCGGCGGCCCCGCCCGCTGCCCCGGTCACCCTGGCGGCCGCGCTGGAACACCCCGACCAGCCGCGGCAGGCGCTGGACGGGCTGCACGTCACCTCGGTGCCGCTGGGCGCGCACGGGGCTCTCGTGGTCGGCACGCCGGGGCCGCTGGGGCAGGCCGGGACCGAGCTCACCACCTGTGCCGCCAAGGTGCTCACCGTCGCCCTGCCCGGCGGGCAGCGCTCCGACGACCTGGTGGTCTCCGACGCCGTCCGCCAGGTGCGGCTGTCGGCGTTCCAGCTGCTGATGACCGGGCACGCGGTCGACGCCCAGCGGGTCACCGCCTCCATCATGCCGGGCCTGCTGGACCCCACCCACGCCCAGGTCTACGTCGCCGACTGCGGGCGGGCCGGGCGTGCGCTGGTGATGGCGCAGGCCGACCGGCTCTTCGCGGGGCAGGCGCTCACCGTGGCCTGCCCGGCCTTCGACAACCACATCATCAGCGTCGTCCCGCTCGTCGAGGAGCAGGAGCACGAGCACACCGTGCGCCACCTGCTCGAGGTGTTCCGCACCGCGGGCGTGCACATCGGCGGCAGCCAGCCGCACGAGCTCAAGGCGGTGGGCGACGCCTACGACGAGGCCCTGGCCGCGCTCACCCGGGCCTCCCACTACCCCGAGCGGATCGTCATCGCCTCGCCGCGGCCGCCGGGCCTCGCCGACGTGCTGCCCGCCGGGCCCGCCCGGTCGTGGGCCACCGCGCTGCTGCAGCCGATCCTCAGCACGGCCCGCATTCGGCAGCTCGAACTGACGGCCATGGCACTGGAGTTCCGCACCACGGCGGCCTCGAAGGTGCTGGGCATGCACCGCAACACGCTGGCCCGGCGGGTCGCCCAGACCTGTGGGGCGGTGGGACTGGACCCGGAGCGCGCCATGCACCGGATCGCGCTGTCCCTGGCCATCCAGGTGGTGCGGATGCACGGCACGGGGAGCGCGGCGGAGTCCGGCCCGCCGGCCACCCTGCACGACCTGCTGACCGGTCAGGAGGTGCGGGCCTGGGCGGACAAGACGCTGCGCCCCCTCGCCACCGACCGGCGCGACCTGGTCCGCACCCTGCGGGCGTGGGTGACCTGCGAGTTCCACGTCGACCAGGCCGCCGCCCGGGTCGGTATCGCGCCCAAGACGGTCCGCGCCCACATCCAGGCGGCGGAGCACCTGCTGGAGCGCGATTTCATCACCGGCATCCCGCAGGACCTGATGGAGGACCACGGCGAGCACCGGCTCAGCGGGATCCGGCCGCTGACCTGCGCCATGTACGCCACCACCCCGCCGGGTGAGCCGTACCCGGCGCTGACGACCGTGGGGCGGGCGCCGCGGCCGGCGAACGCCTCCCCCTGGCCCGCGGAGGTGTCGTGAGCGGCGCGCGGGACGGCGGGGTACGGGTCAAGGAGCTGCTGGAGCGCCTGCGGTGGCATGCCGAGCACGTCGCTGCGGCCTGCGCCGCGCGCGACCGGCTGGTGCTCCAGGCGCGGTACGAGGGCGCGGACGCCGTCGAGGTGGAGGAGGCGGCCGGTCTGAGCCCCGCGCGGGCGCGGGCCCTGGCCCGCGTCGCCGTGGTCCCCTCGCGGCTGTGGCCCGGCGCGCACCTGCGGGTGCCCCCGCAGGTGCTGGCGGACGACGAGGTGCTGCGGGCGGCACTGACCGGGCTGTACGCCCGGCTGGTGGGCGTCGTGCCTCCGGCGGAGTGGAGCAGGGAGGAGCTGGAGGAGGAGCTCATGACCGGCGTGGCCCCGCGGATGCCGCCGGGCCATCACTGGCGGCTGACCGTGGACGACGTCACCGGCGGCTTCGCCTACGGCGTCTGGCCCGAGACCGTGTGCTGAGCGGGCGGTCACACCGCGAGCAGTCCGCGCTCCGGGCCGGGCGGGACCGTGCGGGCCACGTGGGCAAGGCGGACGGACCAGGAGCCCTTGCCCTCGCCCAGCGCCGTCTCGGCGAGCCGCAGGTACTGGACGTCGGAGGTGCCCGCCGGCGCCAGGATGTGGAACGCGTCCCGTACGTGCCGTTCCACCGCGCGGTCGGTGAACAGGCCCGCCGCCGCGTGGATCTCCATCGCCTGCCGGGCCGAGGTGATGGCGTACTCCGCGTTGACCGCCTTGGCGTTCATCATCTCCTCGTCGCACGGCAGGCCGTGGTCGAGCAGGCTGACCGCGTGGTACAGCGCGGTCCGGGCGGTCATCAGCCGGGACTGCATCTCGCCCAGCTTGATCTTGACGTTGGTCAGGTCCTTGAGCGGCCGGCCGTAGCGGATCCGTTCCGTGCAGAAGGCCGCGGTCTCCTCGACCACGGCCTGGTGGATGCCGAGCGACACGGCGGCGAGGTTGGGTCTGCCGTAGAGCGTGGAGGAGGAGTAGGCGACGTCCAGGCCCTGTCCCTCCTCGCCGAGCCGGTTCGCCGCCGGCACCCGGACGCCGTCGAGGACGATCTCCCCGAAGGAGAAGCCGTGCAGCCCCATGGACTCCCGCTGAGGGGCGAGGCGCACGCCCGGCCGACCGGCCTCGACCAGGAAGGCGCTCAGCCCGCGCGATCCCGGCCCGGTGCGCACCACCACACCGTGCAGGTCTCCCACGTGGCTGTTGCCCACGTGGACCTTGCGGCCGGTGAGCACGTAGTCGCCGCCGTCGCGGACCGCACTGCCGGTCATGCCGAGGACGTGACCGCCCGAGCCCGGCTCGGTGACGGCGATGGTGGGCAGGCACAGGCCCTTGGCTATGCGCGGCAGCCAGGCCGCGCGCTGCGCCGCGTCGCCGAAATGAATGATTTTGGCGACGCCCAGAATGCTCGCCTGTGCCATCGCGCCCATCGCGCCGCAGACGCGGGAGAGTTCCTCGATGATCACGGTCTTGCCGAGATGTCCTACGCCCATGCCCTGGTACACGGGATCTATCGTGGCGCCCATCCATCCCTGTTCGGCGATGGCCCGGGAGAGTTTGTGCCCCACTTCGCCGACGGTCTTCTCCGTCTCCAGATCACCGATCCGGGGTCGGATCTCGGTCTCGGCGAACTCCCGCACCCTGGCCCGTAATGCGTCGTGCGTGGCGGTACCGAACAGATCCACCGTGGAGACCCCCTGTTCCCGTCGTTCCTCGCGCTTCCGGCGCGGCGCGGAAGCCACTTGTCGGCCAATCGAGGTCCCGCCGACCGCCGACTCCCTCATGCTCCAACGTTCCCAGGCATCCGCCTAGACAGCTGTCCGCACTTGGCCGAAACGCATACGCCGATACCCGTCGGCGCATATGCCACCGCATTCCTTGATCTGCTTCACGCACCTTGCACCACCTGGGACTACGACATTTTCCGCGATCATCGATCCCTTTCCTTCCGGCTGTCATGACCACGAAAATAATCCGGCAAAAGCATTCGCCGGAGTCACCCTCGTGACGGTTTCACGACGGTGTCCGACAATGTCTCCGGCAATTGCGCGAGCCATCACATCGCGCCAACCGTTTCACGCGCCCTTTGCGCCCCGGCGCGCGCCCGAACAGGACGTCTCATTCCCGGTCCATGCGGCGGATCCCCGCGAAAAGCGGTCATTCACTGTTCAACCACCCCGGCCGGAGCCGCCAGGTTCGCGCCGGCCGTCACGGCCCGGACGGGCACCGGGTGGCCGGAGGTCTCCCGTCGCCAGAGCGCGTCGCACAGGCGCTCGTGGGCCCGCTGCAGATGACGTCGGTAGGTGCTGTAGGGCAGGCCCAGCCGTTCGGCCGCCGCCATCTGGTTGGGCACCCGGTGGAAGTAGGTGGTGGCGACCACCCGGTGCACCCTGGCGTCCCGGGGGTCGGCGCGCATGGCGTCGACGACGTCGGTGAGCAGCTCGCGGAGCAGGTCCGCGGCGCGGTCCGGCGTGTGACCGGGCAGGCCGGTGACCATGCGCGACCGCAGCAGCGGGCCGGCCGCGAAGTCGTCCTCCCGGTGCCAGTCGCGCAGTGCGGCGCGGACGGCCGTGTCGAAGTCGGCGCGGGTCAGCGGGGCGGCGGGTCCGGCCGCCGGCACGGCCGGCGGCTCCTCGGTGAGCGCGCCGGGCTGGGTCCGGTCGAACCAGACCGACAGCGGGGTGGTCCGCCAGTCGCAGGCGAACAGCGAGTACGTGTGGCCGTTGGGCCAGGGCATGTCCGTGGCCCTCTCGTGCCCCAGGTGCCGCATCAGCGGGTCCCACAGGTCGGCGAACGGGCTGAGCAGGAACGACCAGGCGAGCCCCGCGGAGCGGATCCAGTCGGCGCAGATGCGCAGCTGCATCAGGTGCTGCACCGGGGAGATCTCGCCGTAGGCCGCGGGGTTGACGAAGAAGCGGGCCACCAGCATGTGCTGGCCGGGGCGCAGCGGACTGGTGCGCCCGGCGTACTCCCACGCCTGCGCGAGGATGGGGTCGGCGGCCAGTTCGTCCTCGCTCGGCGTGGAGATCCGCAGCCAGGTCATGAACGCGGCCGCCTCGCCGGTGGCCGAGTCGCGGTAGAGCCAGAAGGCCTCCGGCTGCCGCTCCAGCCAGAAGTCGACGACGGCCGCGGACTCGGGTCCCTCGGTCCGGGCGATCAGCCGGCGCACGGCCTCGTGGTCGCCCGGCCGGAGGGTGTCCTCGTGGAAGTCGCCCTCCCGGCGCATCTGGAAGTACTCGCCCATCGACCCGTAGCGCTTGAGGTAGGTGAGCTCGCGGATCGCGGTCATGGCCTCGGCCGGCGGGGCGGTGCGGGCCTGCTCGAGCAGGATGTGCCCGAGACGGCGGTGCATCTCCTCGTACGCCTGGGGGTCCCGCCAGCGCAGGTCGGTGTCGATGGCGTCGCCGGCCAGCTCGTGCAGGAACAGTCCCTGCCGCCCCCAGTCGGCGATCGGCAGCCGCCGCAGCCAGGTGAACATCTCGGCGCCCCGTTCGGGCCCGATCATCGCGCGCAGCAGGCCCTCGGTGGTGGTCATCGCGTGCGCGGCGACCTCCAGGGCGAGCCGGTGGGTGGGCGAGGGCACGTCTCCCACCATCTGCTGGAGCAGCGCCGTCAGGACGTCGGGGCTGGGTGTCCAGTCCCCTCCGTTGCCGTCGGCGGCGATGCCGGCGGCGAGGTTGAGCGCCAGCGGGTGTCCGCCGGCGAACCGCAGGACGCGGCGGCGCACGGCCGGCGACACCCCCCGCAGCTCCAGCAGCCGCGCGGCCTCGGCCTCGTCGAGGTCGCCGAGCGGCATGACGGCCAGGATCTCGCTCCAGGCGACGTCGGCGGTCCAGGTGGGACTCGGCGCCTCCCGGCCGGCGAGCACCACCAGCGTCCGCGGCGACAGGGCGGGCAGGAAGCGGTCGACCAGCCAGCTCTCCAGCCCCTGGCAGTGCTCGAAGGCGTCGACGAGCAGCACGGCGTCCGCGGGGGCGCCCGCGACCTCGGCCTCCACCCCGGCGGGCGAGGGGTCCACGAGCCGACCGTTCACCTCGACCACGGGACGTCCCGCGTCCCGGCTCTCGTCCGCGAACCGCCGCAGCAGCGTCGACTTGCCCACTCCGCCGGGCCCGTGGACGTAGATCACCGCGGGCGCGCCGTCGCCGCCGGCGAGGGCCTCGCGGAACACCGCCAGCTGCGCGGAACGCCCGACGAAGGCCCGCTCCCGCGCCCACCTCAGCCGTTCCGCAAGGCTCTTCGCTTCACGCTTCATCCGCGCAATGTATACGCCGGCCCGGCGGGCGGGGATCCGCTCCCGCCACCCGGACGGGCGGACGGCGCGGGCCGTGCGGGCCGGGCGGCGCCAAGGTGAGCGACGGGTGAGCACCCACTGGTCTGGCGGGTGAGCGACGGCGACCGCCACAGTACGGGCGAAGGACGAACGGGCGCCGCGCCCGCGTCGGCGTCGTCCCCCGCCCCGCCCCAGGAGTGCTGCCCATGTCCCCCGCGCACCGCCCCGGCCCCGACGGCCGGTTCCCGCAGGAGCTCCCGGTGGAGACCTGTCTGACCTGCCACCTCGTCGTCAACCAGGAGGCGGCCACGCCGCTGACGGTGCGCCTCGGCTACGACCCCGCGGAGCCCTTCGGGGTGAGCGTGAGCTTCCCCTGTGACGAGAACCGCCGGAGCCGCTGGGTGTTCTCCCGGGACCTGCTGCAGGACGGGCTGTACGAGCCCACCGGCGAGGGGGACGTCCGTGTCTGGCCGTCCGGCGGCTGCCGGTGCGGCTGCTGCGGCAGCACCCACGCCCGAATCCTGTTGCAGGGCCCCACCGGCTACGCGCTCCTCGACCTGCTCCTGGAGCCGGTGCAGCACTGGCTCGACCGGACCTGGAGCCTGGTCCCCGAGGGCACCGAGGAGTCCCGGCTCGACTGGGGCGTGGTCGAGCACCTGGTGGGCCGGCGGCCGCCGGCCTGAGGACGGCGGGCCGTGCGGCCGGGGCCCCAGCGACCCCGGCCGCACGGCGCGCACGCACGGCCCGCACGGCCCGCACGGCCTGCCCCGCCGCCGAACGACGCGACGGCCCGCCGTGCGCAGTGGGCGCACGGCGGGCCGTCGGTCGCGGGTGCGACCCGCGGGTCGGCAGGTCAGCCCTTGAAGGCGTCCTTGCCCTTCTCCTTGGTGCCCCGGGCGTGCCCGCGGCCCTCGAGGGCGCCCCCCTTGGCCGCGGTCTTGTCGTCCCCGGCGGCGTGGGCGGACTTGCGTACGGCCTTGCCCACGATCTGCTCGCCCTTGGCCTTGGCCTTCTCTTCGGCACTCATGGCTACTCCCTTCGTAGGCGGTCACGGTTCGTCTGCCCCCGACCGGTCGCCGGAAACGGCGGGAGTGGTTCCGGTCGGCTACTCGGCAGCCGCCGGGACCGGCGGGGCGGGGTCGCTCTCGCGCAGTTCGGCGAGGAGTTCGTTGCGTCCCGCCAGGAGTTCGGTGAGGATGCGGCGGGCCGCGCGGAGCAGCTCCGCCACGTCGCCGCCGGCGAGCGCGTAGCTGACGGTCGAGCCCTCCCGGATGGACACGACGATGCCCGCACGGCGGAGCACGGCCAGTTGCTGCGACAGGCTGGACGGCTCGATCTCGATGTCGGCGAGCAGGTCCCGCACCGGGACCGGCCCGTGCTGCAGCAGTTCCAGGACCCTGATGCGTGCCGGGTGCCCCAGCATGCGAAAGAACTCTGCCTTGGCTTGGTAGAGGGGCGGTTGCATGGCGCTCTTCCTGCCGGTCGGGGTGGCTGGCTCCCATGGCGCGGCGCTCCCCCACCGCGCCATGGGTTTATCCGCTCATCTTCTCGATCCGCGCAGCTCACGTGCACCAGTTGGAATGATCTCCAAGTGATGACTTGAAGAATTCTGCAATTCACGGGCATGCGTCTGCCGGGTCGCGGAGCGGTCAGACTTCCAGCTGTGCCTCGACCCGCTTGAGCACGTGGCGGGCCATCGCCAGGTTCGAACGCTCCTTGTCGATCACCAGGTAGAGGAACAGGCCGTTTCCGTTGCGGCCCGTCACCAGCCGGATCAGGTGGTACTGCGTCCCCAGCGTGATGAGGATGTCCTCGATCTGGCTCTGCAGCCCGAGGTGCTCCATGGTGCGCACCTTGGCCCGGATCACGTCGGTGTTGCCGGCCGCCGCGACGGTCAGGTCCAGTTCCTTCCCGCCGCCGAGCGTGCCCAGGGCCATGCCGCTGGTGTAGTCGACGACGGCCGCACCCAGCGAGCCCTCGACCTCGGTCATCAGTTCCTTGAGTGCAACTTCCACGCTCGCCATCGGAGCCTCCGTTGATTGTCGGCGGTACGGGCCCCGGTTCCGGGCCCGCCTGCGATCGCAACGTACGCGGAGTGATCCGGCGCGAAGAAAGGTTGATCAGGAATGGCGGAAGGTGATCAATGAGCCGCTTTCACATAAGAGTCCAGTTATAAAAAATGATCAGCCAACTACCAGTTGCGGGCGAGTGGCGGCTCCCGCAGTCCGGCGCGGTCGAAGAGGCCGTCCGCGAGATCGGCCAGCGCGACGAAGTCCTCGGGACGCAGACCGAGGCGCGGGTCGACGTGGTGGAGGGCCGCCGGCGCGGGGCTGCAGGCGTCGACGTACAGCTCGTCCAGCACGCTCTGCTCGTCGTCCACCCAGATGAACGGACGGCCGGCGGCGTGCTCCACGATCGCGGCGGTCTTCCAGTGGACGCCGTCGGCCCGCTTCCGGAACAGGTCGTCGCCGAAGTCGACGAAGGGCAGCTCGGGCAGGCCGAGGACGGGGGCGATGTGCCGGTCGGCGTGGGAGGTCCAGGCGGTGGCCCAGCAGATGTCGAAGCCCAGCGACAGCAGCGCGGGCCCGTGCGCCGGGTTCAGCCACAGCCGCCACGGGCGGGCCCTGAGGGTGCTGGGCACCGGACGCTCCCGGTAGCCGGGCAGGGGGTTCGGCCGCGCGGCGGCGTACGGGTTGAGCGGCCCGTCGACGTCGAGGTAGAGCAGCGGCCTGGCCATGGGTCCCCCTTGTGTAGTCCTGCGCGACCAGCGTGGCCGAGGCGGCGCGGAAGGTCATGAGTACGGGTACTCAGTGCCCGCCCGCCGTCCGGCGCCCGGGGTCACCCGAGCCTACTGAGCGGGTCGGACATCGCTCCTGCTCGGAACGGGCGGCGGCTCCGGCCCGCCGTCCGCCGTGCCTGCCGGAGCGGCCGGGGCGGCCGGGGCGCACGTCAGGCGCCCGTGCCACGGCCGACCGGCCGTGGCACGGGCCCTGTTGGTACCTGGTGCTGCCGCCGCGGCGGTGTCAGCTGCTGCCGGTGCGGGCGCAGGGCGTCTCGTCGAGGGTGAAGCGGCCCGGTGCGGAGGCGTCGCCGGTGTGGCTCACCAGGTAGCCGAGGGTGACGGAACCGCCCGGTGGGATCACCGCGTTGTGGGCGGCGTTGACCGCGGTGTGGATGTCGCCGAGGTGGGTGAGGTCGGTGTTCCAGTCCGAGGTGACGCTCTGCCCGTAGGGCAGCGGGAACTGCAGCGACCAGCCGTCGATCGGTGTGGTGCCCGTGTTGGTGACGGTGAGGTCGACGGTCATGCCGGTGCCCCAGGCCGTCTTCCTCACGTCGACCCTGCAGGGAGGCTCCGTCCGCTGGAAGGAGACCTTGTGCAGGCCCCCGGGCAGGTCGTTGACGACGTAGAACTCGCCTTCCTGGGTGGTGCCGACGGCCGTCACCTGGGTGGGCAGGTCGCCGATGTCCGCCTGGCGGAACCCGCCGTTCCCGTCCGGGCGCAGCGCCCAGACCTGGGACGAGCAGTAGTCGGTGGCGATGTAGGTGCCGCCGACCAGATCGGCGAACTGCTTGCCGTGGTAGACGTGCCCGCCGATGACCGCGCAGTTGCCGTTGTAGGGCGAATAGTAGAAGTCCTGCCGGGTGTGGCGGGCTCCGGAGGCGCACTGGGTCTCGTCGAAGACCTGGGGGCCCTCGTAGCAGGACCAGCCGAGGTTCGCGCCCGCCTGCTCGGCGCGCGTCAGCTGGGTGATCTCCTCCCAGCGGCCCTGGCCGACGTCGGCCACCCACATCGACCCGTCCGCCGGGTCGAAGGAGAACTTCCAGGGGTTGCGGGTTCCCCAGAGCCAGATCTCGCCCCTGGCGCCGGCGGTGTCGACGAACGGGTTGTCGGCCGGGACGCAGTACGGGAGCGAGCCGCAGCTGCGGCTCACGTCGATGCGGAGGATCTTGCCGAGCAGGGTGTCCTTGCGCTGGCCGGTGTCGAACGGGTCGCCGGACCCGCCGCCGTCGCCGATGGCCATGTACAGCTTGCCGTCGGGACCGAAGGCGAGCTGGCCGCCGTTGTGGTTGCTGTAGTCGGCGTGCGGCTGCTGCAGCAGGACCTCGAGCTTCTGGTCGGCGAGGCTGTAGCGGGCCAGGGTGACCGCGGCGTCGGGCAGCGCGGTGTAGGCGAGGTAGAGCTTCTTGCTGGTGGTGAAGTCGGGCGGCAGGGCGATGCCCAGCAGGCCCCGCTCGTTGCCCGACTCGTCGACCTTGTCGACGATGTCCAGCAGCGGGGTGGAGGAGAGGCCGGTGCCGGGCTGGTAGACGCGGACCCGGCCGGACTTCTCGGTGATGAACAGCCGCCCGGTGCCGTCGCTCGGGGCGGCGATGGCGGTGGGGCGTCGCAGGCCGGAGGCCACCTGGGTGGTGGTGGCGGCGACCTCCTCCAGCGGCGGCACCGCGGCGGCGGTCCGCGACACCTTGGCGGGCGGGGCCTCGGCGGAGGCGGCCGGGAGGGTGAACGGGCCGCTCAGGACCAGGGGAAGGGCGAGCAGCAGACCTGACCAGCGGCGCGGTAATCGTCTCTTGAGCGGGTACGGCAGGTACGGCATGTACGGCTCCTGGGTTTCGCAGGGGGGAGCGGACGGAGCGGCGCGGGCCCGCCGAGTCGCGGGCCCCTGCCGCATCGGTACTGCACATGTGCCCCGCCGGGACGCTAGTGCCTCCGCCGCCGCGGCACCAGGCCGCTCGCGCCCGGATCGTGCGGGGGCGGATCGTGCGCGGGCGGAGCGCCGTTCGCGGCTCCCCGGGGGACGTCCTCGCGTCCGTGCCGTTCCCCGTGGACCTACCGGTCGGCGTCGCGGCAGGTCAGTACCCTCGTGACGGAACCGTCGTCCTCGGTCACGTCCCGGACGTGCGCGAAGCCGAGCTTCCGGAGCACGGCCAGGGAAGCGGTGTTCGGTTCGGCGACGGTGGCGTGCACCTCGGTGAGGCCGAGGGCGCCGAAGCCGTGGGCGACGACCGCCGCGGCCAGCTCCCGCCCGAGGCCCGAGCCCCAGGCGCCGGGGGCGAGGGCGTAGACGATCTCGTGACCGCCCAGCTCCTCGTTGGGCTTGATCTCGGCGTGCCCGACCAGGTTGCCGTCCTGCCGCACGGCCCAGACGTCGAACAGTTCCCGGGCGTAGACCTTGGTGAAGACCCGTCCGAACAGGGCCCGGTACGCCGCCTCGGGCTCGGGACCGTCACCCATCCAGCGGGAGACCCTCTCGTCGAGGAACAGGGCGACGAAGTCGTCCTCGTCCTCACGGCGGTAGGGCTCGAGCAGCAGACGCGCGGTGCGCAGGGTCGGGGTCACGCGGCGACGCTAGCTGGCGTCCGATCACCCCGGCAAACCACTTTCACCTGCGCGTACGCGGCCCCCTCAGGAACCGTCGCGCAGGTCGGCGGGGGCCGAGAGCGTGAAGGTCACGTCCTCGAACCAGGCGGTGCAGCCCTGGCCGGTGGGCGACTGCGCGAGGAAGCCGACCGTGGTGCGCCCAGGGGCCGCCTCATGCTCGTGCTCGTGCTCGTGCTCGTGCTCGTGCAGGGAGAAGTAGCGCAGCAGGCGCCACCACCGCCCGTCGGTGGAGGCGTGGAAGGCCCAGGCGCGGCCCGAGCGGGTGACGCGCAGCCACAGCGTGTCGCCGGACACCTCGAAGGCGTTGGCGTCGTCGGAGGTGCCGCGGGTGACCACGGAAACCGCGGTCGGGGTCTTCTGCGGGGAGTACTCGAAGCACAGCTTGGCCCAGCGGTCCTCGGCCGCGTGCACCAGCAGCACGCCGGCGTCGAAGACGGAGGCGAACTCCACCCGTACCCGCGCCGCCAGGCTGAAGTCGCCCTGGGGCGGGACGCCGACGAGACGGCCGGCGTCCGGGGGCGTGCCGCCGCCCGCCGGGTCGAGGAAGAGGTCGGTGCCGGCCTGTCCGGTCAGCCGCAGGGAGCCGCCGGACGTCTCGAACGCGCACGGCGGCGCGCCTTCCGGTTCGAGCGGGAAGGGCAGGCTGGTCAGGTTCGGCACGGTCACCGTCGGAGTCTCGTAGGGTTGGCGACGGATCGTCAAGAGCGGCAGTCGCCGCTCCCGTCACGGGGAGAGACCACCTTGAGCAGCGTCTTCGTCACCGGTTCGGCCCAGGGCATCGGCCACGAGACCGCCCGGGCACTGATCGACGCCGGGCACCGGGTGGTCGTGCACGCCCGCGACGACCGGCGCGCCGCCGAGTTGCGCGCCTCCCTGCCCGGTGCCGCCGCCGTGCTGACCGGCGACCTGGCGTCCCTGGACAGCACCCGCGCGCTGGCCTCCGCGGCCGCGCAGGCGGGTCCCTTCGACGTCGTGATCCACAACGCGGGTGTGGGCGGCGGCGCCTCCGAGCGGGTGACGACCGCCGACGGGCTGGAGCACATCTTCCAGGTGAACGTGGTGGCGCCCTACCTGCTGACCGCCCTCTCGCCCCGCCCGGCGCGCCTGGTCCTCCTCACCTCGGGGCTGGAGTCCGCGGGGCGCCTCGACTTCGGCGACCTGATGTTCGAGAAGCGCGCGTGGGACGGCATGCAGGCCTACTCCGACAGCAAGCTCATGGACGTGGCGCTCGCCTTCGCCCTGGCGCGCCGGTGGCCGGACGTCGTCGTCAACGCGGTCGACCCCGGCTGGGTCCGCACCCGGATGGGCGGCCCGAACGCCACCGACGCGCTGCCCGACGGTGCCGAGACCCAGGTGTGGCTGGCCTCGTCCGACGAGCCGGACGCGCTGGTGACCGGCCGGTACCTCAAGCACCGCGTCTCCCTGCGGGCCAATCCGGCCGCCTACGACCTCGACGTCCAGGACCGCCTGCTGGACGTCCTCGCCGGGATCACCGGCGAGACCATCCACCACTCCTGACCTGGAGGAGATCCCACCATGCGGATCGCTGTCGCCGGCGCGACCGGCAACATCGGCGCCCTGACCGTCGCCGCCCTGGAGGAGGCCGGGCACGAGGTCGTGCGCATCAGCCGCTCGCTCGGCGTCGACCTGACCACCGGGGACGGCCTCGACGCCGCCCTGACCGGAGTCGAGGCCGTCGTGGACGCCACCAACGGTCCCGCGGCCGACCGTGACGAAGCGGTCGCGTTCTTCGGCACCACCACCCGGAACCTGCTCGCCGCCGGGGCGCGGGCGGGTGTCCGCCACCACGTGCTGCTCTCGATCGCCTGCCTGCACCGCGTCGAGGGCAACGCGCACTACGCCGGCAAGCGGGAGCAGGAACGCCTCGTCTCCGAGGGCCTGGTGCCCTGGACGATCGTCCCGGCGACGCAGTTCCACGACTTCGCCGAGATGGTGACGGGGTGGACGGAGCAGGACGGCGTCGCGACCGTCGCCCCGCTGCTCGTCCAGCCGATCGCGCCGCAGGCCGTGGCCGACGTCCTCGCCGAGATCGCCGTGGGCGCCCCGCAGGGGCAGTACCGGGACGTCGCGGGGCCCGACCCGCAGGACCTGGTGGACATGGCCCGGCGCACCCATCAGGCGCGCGGCCGCACCGTCCGGCTCGTGCCGACCTGGTCGGGGCTGTTCGGCACGGAGATGGCCGGGGACGTGATGCTGCCGGGTCCGGACGCCCGCATCGCGCCGACCACCTTCGAGGAGTGGCTGGCCGGGCAGCGCTGACGCCATGCCGTCGCCGCCCCGCCGCGTCGTGTGCGCGGCGGGGCGGCAGGGGCGGTGCGGGTGTCCGCCCGGGGCGTCAGGCGCAGTACTGGGCCTGCTTGCCGATCGAGCGGTACATGCAGTCCGCGTTCTCCAGGAGTTGCAGCACCGCGTCCCGGTTGCGGGAGGTCTCGCGGTCGATCACCTCGTCGGGCGGGTAGAAGCCGCCGCCGGAGCTGGACGACGGGTACATCTCGAAGGTGTACGAGAAGATCTTGTACGTGCCCCAGAGCCAGTCGTTGATCGAGCCGTCGGTGATGTAGAGGTCGCTCGACTGCTCGGCGGTGTAGCCGTTGCTGGCGGCCATCTTCTGCCCCACCGTGGCGAGGGCGTTGCGGTCGTCGGCCGTCAGGCCGGTCGCGGTGTCGGCCGTGGTGTACCCGTACGGCCACAGCACCAGCTCGCTGTAGGTGTGGAAGTCGATCCCCGCCTTGATCTGCTGCTTGCCGCCCACCACGCGTCCGCGCACGAAGTCGGCGACCACCTTGACCTCCTTGGCCGACTCGCCGGCGGTGCCGCGGTAGGTGTCGGAGGAGGTGGAGCCGGAGGAGCCGCCGCAGCAGCCCCAGCGGTAGGCCCAGTTGCGGTTGAGGTCCGTGCCGACGTAGCTGGAGCCGGAGTTGGGCTGGCGGTTCTTGCGCCAGGAGCGGTAGGAGCCGCTGGCCACGTCGTACTCGCCGCCGTCCGGGTTGAGGTCCGGGATGATCCAGATCTCGCGGCCGTTCACCATGTTGGTGACCCGGGAGTCGGTCCCGTAGTCGCCGGTGAGCTCGCGCAGCAGGTACAGCGCCATCTCCACGGTGAGGTGCTCACGCGCGTGCTGGTGGTGGGTGAACAGCACCTCGGGCTCGGCCTCGTCGGTGGCGACGTTGTCGCTGATCTTGACGGCGACGATGTTGCGCCCCTGGTAGGAGGTGCCGATCACCCGCTGCGAGGCGATCTGCGGGTTGGCCTGGACGATCGCGTTGATCTCGGCCGTCATCTCCGCGTAGTTGTGGTAGCGCGCGTCGGCCGACGGGAAGTCGAGGGGGCGGACGTCGTCCTCTCCGGCGGACCGGTCGGGGACCGAGCCGAGAGGCGTCACGTCGTAGCCCAGCGAGCGCAGTTTCCTGATCTGGTCGGCGCGGCCCGAGACGACGACGCCGTGGCCGTGGACCTCGTCGACGGTCACCCCGGTGCGCTGCAGGGCGGCGCGGTCCTCGGGGGTGGAGTGCACGGTGATCTCGTACTGGCGGACCTCGTCCGCCGCGGCCGACGTGGCGGAGGCGGTCGGCGTGTCGTCGGCCGTGGCCGAGACGGGTGCGGCGAGCGCCAGGGCCAGCAGGGCGGCCAGGGCGGCGGTGCGCCCGCGGTGGCGGGCGCCCGTGCCGTGGGGGCGGAGTCGCATGAAGTCTCCTTGTTTCTCCGGGAGTACCGGGATTGTCCGGCCTGTGGGAGTGGAGCGGGGCGGTGCGACGTGCGCGTACGACGTGCTGGTGCGGTGGCGCTCATGGTGAACGCGTGGCATGTCTGGGTCAAGAGCGACACGGTGGAACTGTCCGGATCCGGTCCCCGGCCCGACCACGGGCCTCGCGCGGTCGGGCGCGCGACGGGACGGCCGCCCGGAGCGGACCGACCGGGTTCCGCGACGCGGTCACTCCGCGGCGCGTCCCCGCTTCCAGACGGGCTCTTCGTCCCGCGTCATCCCCGGCCACCAGCTGCCACGGCCGGGGTGCTCCCTCTCCACGCGTTCACGCAGAAAGCCCAGGTCGCTCCGCCGGTACCTGCCGATCACCTGGGCCATCGTCAGACCCAGCTCGTCCACCACATCGATGCGCGCCCCCAGCGCGAGGAGCGACCGCACCAGGGCGGGGGAACCTCCCTGGTGCACCGCGGCGTACAGCGGCGTCCGCTGCCGGCAGTCCCGGGCCTCGAGGTCGAGACCCGCCTCGACCAGCCGGGGCAGCAGGGCCTCGTGGTCGAGCAGGTGGAGCACGTGCAGCAGACTCCGGCGTCCTGCGTCCCGCACGCGCGGGTCGACACCGGCGTCCAGGAGCGCCAGCACGCCGGCGGTGTCCCCGTGCTGCGCCCGCTGGAACAGCTCGGTCCGCTGCGCCCTCAGTGCCTTGGGCAACCGCCCCACCCCGGTCGTCCACGTTTCGCGGACCGCGAAGCAGTCGGTGGGGCGCGGCTGCCGGAGCAGGCGGCGGCAGTCGGCCGGAAGACCGCAGGCGGCCGGGAGTCCGCACCCGGCATGCTCCGGCGGCTGCTCCTCCTCCCGGTGCGGTATGTCGAGCCGTCCGCCGCGGGAGACCACCTCGTGCCACGTCCCGCCGCACCTCACGCGCACCGGCTCCGGCCTCCGCGGACCCGGAGGTCCCTCGGGGACCGGGAGCGAGGGGAACAGCGAGGCGCCCACCAGAGGGTGGAGATCGGCCGGCTTGAGGTGGCCCTCCCGCAGCAACAGCAGGTCGGGGAGCGGCTGGTGCAGCCACCGGGGCAGGAGCGGGGTGTCGCCCCGGGGGGCGGCCACCTGGGCCTGCACCACGTCGTCCGCCCCGGCCGCCGGTTCGAGGTACAGCGTCCCGCGCCGGCCGGCGTCCAGCCGGAAACGGCTCCCGGGCAGCTGGGCGGCGAGCCGTTCCAGCTCGTCCTCCAGGCGGGTGAGCGTGAGGACGTACGGGGCGAGCTCCCACCGGGGAGGTGCGGCTTCCAGCGTGATGCCCGCCGCGGCGAACGCCTCGGCCGTGCGCCCGCTCTCCTGCAGGAGGACCGTCCACTCGGTGCGCGCCGCGGGGTCGGCGCCCGGGGCGTCGCCGGGGTCCGCGACGGGAAGCAGGGACGGGTCGCGAGGGGTGCCGTCGGCCTCCAGGAAGGGCGGCCGGTCGGGGCCGCCGCCGCAGCGCTCCCGCAGTTCGGCGGTGTGCCGCTCGTCCCAGAGGTGGCGGGCCGTCGACCAGTCCTCGCAGGTGATCGCCTCGGCCCCCGGCCGCCGTTCCTCCTGCGGCGACCCGAGGCGCAGCAGGAGACGCTGCGGGCCGTCGACCGTCGCGGGCGTGAGGACGTACAGGAGGACGGGCCCGGCCGAGCGCGAGGTGTGCCGGGAGAGCAGCACGGCCACGTCGGGAGCCAGCGTGGACCGCCCGCCGAGCCTGCGCGGCGCGTGCCAGCGCAACAGGTCCGGGACGAGGTGGCGGAGGTCGTCCTCCACGGCGGCGGCGACGTCGGCGCCGTGCCGTGCGGCGACGTCGTGCGGGTCGAAGCCGAGGTCGACGTGGGCGGCCGCGCAGGCGCCGGCCCAGTCACCGGCCAGGCGTCGCTCGGTGGCGCGCTCGATCATCGTGCGCGGCACGGCGTAGCGGCGCGCCCGCCGCCGGCTCGACGTGTCCACGGGGTTCGGTCCGTTCACCGGTAGGCGCTCCTGACCGCCCGCAGGTCGGGGTGGCTCCCGCTCGCGGGGCGCAGCAGGAGGGCGAAGGCGCGCTTCACCTTCCGGGGCAGTCCGGGACCGAGACCCACGTGCTCCAGCACCCCGCCGTCCGCGGCCTGCAGGAGCGTCTTGGCCCCGCGGCCGGTCAGGCCGGTGTGCCGCAGCTCCAGGCGGCGCAGCGGGCTTCCGGGCAGTGCGGCGGCCAGGGCCCCGGCGCCCGCGTCGCCGGTGCCGTTGGGCGGGGCGCCAAGGGCGCGTTCGGAGGCGGGCCGGCCGAGGTCGAGCGCCTCGATCCCGCCGAGGGCGTCGGCCAGCGCCCGCGCACCGGCCGGGCCGATGCCGTTGCCGCCGAGGCCCAGGCGCACGGGGCGGGCGGGGTCGGCCGCGGCGGCGAGCACGGCCGCGCCCTCGTCCCCGAGGTGGTTGGCGGACAGGTACAGCTCGCGGACGCCGGCGTCCCTGAGCAGGGCGGCGAGGAGCGGGGCGTCCCGGGCGGTGAGCCCGTTGCCGCCGAGGAAGAGCCGCTCGACGGGCCGCGGCCTCGCGGTGAGCGTCTCCACGAGGGCGGTGAGGCCCCGCGAGGTGATGCCCGTGTTCACCAGGTCGAGGGTGCGCAGCGTGGT
This sequence comes from Streptomyces fragilis, assembly GCF_003112515.1. Lineage (GTDB taxonomy): Bacteria > Actinomycetota > Actinomycetes > Streptomycetales > Streptomycetaceae > Streptomyces > Streptomyces fragilis. The sequence goes on from NZ_BEVZ01000006.1 coordinate 530,805, forward strand.
GTTGACGGAGAGGCAGTCGGCGAGGGCCCGGACTCCGGCGTCTCCCAGCGGGTTGCGCTTGAGCCACAGGGCCCGGACGGTGCCGTCCCCGGCCAGCCGGTCCGCCAGGGCCGCCGCGCCGTGGGGGCCGATGCGGTTGCAGCCGAGGTAGAGGGTGGTCAGCCCGTGCCCCTCGGTGGGCCCGTGCCGCTCGGTGCGTGCGTGCCCCTCGGTGAGTGCGTCCGCCACCGAGCGCGCGCCTGCGTCCCCGACGGCGTTGGTGCCGAGCAGCACGTGCACGGCGTGCGGCGAGCGGGCGGCCACCGGCATCAGCCGTGCCGCGCCGGCGGGGCCGAGCCCCTGCTTGCACAGGTCGACCCGCCCGTCGGCGTGCAGCGTCCCCAGGGGGAAGGTCCGGCCGGCGGTGACCGGTTCACGCTCCGTCAGCCGCGCGAGCAGCGGGTCCAGCAGCGCGGGGTCGGTGAGCGCGATCCGCGGATGCCCGATCGCGGGGCAGCGCACGGGCGTACTCCCCCTCATCCCGCTCCCCCACTCCTCCGACGGGTCCCGGCCATGGCGCCCCGGCCGGTTTCTGCCCCCAAGGGGCTTGGACGGCAAGGCCGGTCGGATTCGAACCGACGTCCACCAGCGTGGAGCTCGGGTGCGACGACCACTGCGCTACGGCCTTGCCTGCGGTGATCCTACGGGCCCGGCCGGCCGGCGGACAGCCCTGGCCCGGAGCCCGCGGCCGGGGGCGCTTTCCGGCCTACTTGCATGACATGGGCATGACCTATCGGTCGGGGTGGGCAGTGTCCTGGGGCCCTGGGAGAACCTACGACGGGACCGACGGTTGGTCACCTGCCGGTGTGGTCCCGCACCCCCCACCCCCCGTTCCGGACAGGGCCGGAACCCATGACCGAAAGGACAGCCATGCAGAAGTCCTTGTGGCTGAAGGCGGCCGGCGCCGCCGCAGCGCTCACCTTCGCCGCGACGACCGCCGCGCAGGCGGCCCCCGCACCGGCCGGTACGGCGCGCGCCGCCGCCGCCGCGGTGACGCTCCGCTACGACGACAGCCGGGCCGCCGGCTGGGAGTCGGCGATCGCCGCGGGAGTCGCCTCCTGGAACCGGAACGTGGACAACGTCCAGCTGGTCGAGGCCCCGGCCGGAACCCGCGCCGAGATCGTCATCGTCGCCACCACCGGCTGGCCGCAGGCGTACCTCGGTCCGGTGCGTCCGGGCGGCCAGGTGCGGGTCGAACTCGGCAGCCAGGCCGTGGCGCAGGGGTACAACAAGACCCGCATCGCGGCCCACGAACTCGGCCACAGCCTGGGGCTGCCCGACACCAAGCCCGGCCCGTGCTCCCAGCTGATGTCCGGCTCCAGCGCGGGCACCAGCTGCACCAACGCGGTGCCGAACCTGACCGAGCAGGCCCGCGTGGAGTCCTTCTACGCGAACGGCCTGACCGCGGGCGTCACCGCCGCCGGCCGCGCCGTGGTCGACGCCCCCTAGGGGCTGTCCGGCGAACATCTCGGAAGCGCCACGATGTCGTCGAGCCCATGGCGGTCCGCGAGGTCCGGTGATCAACTGGCGCGATGCTGGGAATCCTCCTCAAGGTCCTGCCGTTCTGGATCCGCGAGCCGCTGGCCGTCGGCCTCTGTCTCGGCATGGGCGGGCTCGCCGCGTACTGGTTCGTCGTCGCGGGAGCCTGGCAGCGGGGCGCGGTCGCGCTGATGTTCTTCGCGGTGGGCGCCCTCCGCTTCTTCACCGCCCGCAGGGAGTGGCGGACGCGCCAGGCCGAGAAGGCAGCCGCCCTCGCCGCGTGACGGCGCGCCGCCGCGCGGCCTCCCGCCGGGGAGACCGCGCGGGTGCGGCGGGCGGGGACATCGTCCTGCTCCTCGCCGGCCCGGGTCCGCCCCGGGTGGCCGAACTCCCCGTTGCCTGGTGACCGGCGGGTCGTTGGCCTGGTGGCGTCGCCCCGCCCGGTGCGGAGGCGCGCCACCACCCGCAGGTCAGCGCACCAGGAGGAGCGGCCCCCGCCATGAAATTCGTGCAGATCATCGACTTCGAGACGGAGCGCATCGACGAGGTGCGGCAGAGGATGGCCGAGTACGAGGAGCAGTCCCGTACCCAGGGCCGGACCACCGCCCCCACCGCCCGCATGCTGCTCAAGGACCGGGCGAACGGCAACCGCTACCTCGCCGTCGTGGAGTTCGAGGACTACGAGACGGCCATGGCCAACAGCGACGCGCCCGAGACCGGCGAGCTGGCCCAGCAGCTCTCGGCCCTGATGACCCGGCCTCCGGTGTACACCGACTGCGACGTGCAGGAGCAGCGCGCCGGGAAGTGACCCGGCCGGGCCGGCCCGTCACCACCCGTGGGCGACGGGCCGGCACTCCGGCCCCGGCGGCGGCCGTCGGGTTCAGATGCTCGCCGCGGCTCCGTGGGCGTCCAGTGCGGCGAGGCGTTCGCGCACCTCGGCGACGAAGTGCCGGTCCCCGGCGAGGTCCTCGGCGCCGAGGACGGTGAGGAGGGCGGGGACGCCCCGGTCGGCGGGGCCCTGCCAGGCGGCGCGCAGACGCTCCGCCGCCGGGTCGTCGAGCCGCTCGTCCCGGGTGTGACGGGCCCACGCCGCGACGGCGGTGACCAGCGCCGGGGTCGCGTGGCCCGCCGCGCGCAGCTCCCGCAGCGGGGCCAGCCAGCGTTCGGGCACCTTGAGGGAGCCGTCGGTGGCGATCTGCCGCAGCCGGTGGCGCATCGCCGGGTTGGCGAACCGGGCCACCAGGCCGTCCACGTAGCCGTCCACGTCGAGGCCCGCCGGAAGGCTCCCTGCGACCTCGGCGGCGTAGGCGCGCAGCACCGGCTCGGCCCACGGCGCCGTCATCGCGTCGGCGACCGTCCCACGCCCGTCGGCGAGACCGAGGCAACTCAGCAGCGTGTGGCCGCCGTTGAGGAGCCGTAGCTTCATCACCTGGTAGGGCGCGACGTCCGGCACGAGGAGTGCCCCGGTGTCCTCCCAGCGGGGCCGGTCCGCCGCGAAGGCGTCCTGGAGAACCCACTGGGTGAACGGCTCGCCGGTGACCGCCGCCTCGTCGCGGACGCCGAGGGCCACGCTCGCGGCGTCCCGGTCGGCGTCGGTCGTCGCGGGGACGATCCGGTCGACGACCGTGGAGGGGAAGGCGACGGCTTCGTCGATCCAGGCGAGCAGCGTGTCGCGGTCGTCCCAGCCGGACGCCTGCACGAACTCGCGGACGAGGCGGGCCACCACCTGCCCGTTGTCGGCCATGTTGTCGCAGGGCACGACGTTCAGCGGGGCCCCGCAGACCACGCGCCGGGCGCGCAGTCCGTGAGCCAGCTGCCCGGGCACGCTTCCCGGGACGGGCGCCCCGGCCAGGTCGGCGGCGACCAGCGGGTCCGTGGTGTCCAGGCCGCCGCCGGGCGCGCGGCGGTAGCCCTTCTCGGTCACCGTGAGGGTGACCACGGTGACCCGCGGGGAGGCCAGCAGGGCCCGCAGCCTGTCAGCGTCGTCGGCCGCGTGCAGGGCCTCGCGGAGCTGGCCGACCACGCGGGTGCGCGGACCGTCCGGGGTGCGCAGGGTCAGCGAGTACAGCCCGTCCTGCGGGGCGAGCTGTCCGACCACGCCGCGCCCGCGCTGGGAGAAGCCGACGATGCCCCAGCCCCCGCCGTGCAGCGCCTCGGCCTGCTCGGTGTGGACGGCCTGGTGGGCGCGGTGGAAGGCGCCCGGGCCGAGGTGGACGATGCGGGTGCCGAGGGAGCGGGGGTCGACGAGGGGTCCGGTCCCCTCGGGCAGCCCGGTCAGCGCGCCGAGGTTCAGCCTGGTCACCAGTCGTGCACCGATCCGTCCGAACGGCGGCCCACCGGCAGGTACCTGGGGTCGTACGGGAAGCGCGCCGCGGCCTCCTCGTCGAGTTCCACGCCGAGTCCGGCGGCGTCGGACGGATGCAGGGCCCCGTCGCGAAGTTCGTAGGTGGGCCGGAACACCTCGTGGGTGACCGGGTCGTGCTCCATGTACTCCTGGATGCCGAAGTTGGGCACGGTGACGTCGAGGTGGACGGCGGCGGACATGCTGACCGGGGAGAGGTCGGTGGCGCCGTGCGAGCCGGTGCGCACCTGGTACAGCTCGGCCAGGTGGAAGATACGCCGCAGGTGGGTGATGCCGCCGGCGTGGGCGACCGAGCAGCGGATGTAGTCGATCAGCCGCTCGGTGATCAGCTGCTGGCAGTCCCAGACGGAGTTGAAGACCTCGCCGACCGCGATCGGCGTGGTGGTGGCCTGCCGGATCTGACGGAAGTTCTCCTGCAGCTCGGCCGGGCTCGGGTCCTCCATCCAGAACAGCCGCAGTTCCTCCAGCCGCGCGCCGAGCCGTCCCGCCTCGGTGGGGGTCAGCCGGTGGTGGACGTCGTGCAGCAGGTGGAAGTCGAAGCCGAACTCCTCCCGGACGCGGGCGAGGTAGCGCGGCGCGAAGTCCAGGTACTTCTCGGTGTCCCAGAGCTGCTCCTCGGGAAGGGCCCCCGCGGCCGGCTCGTAGACGGCGCCCTTGCGGACGCCGTAGGTGCCGGCGACACCGGGCACGGCCGCCTGGGCGCGGATCGCGCGGTAGCCGGCCTCCTGGAACCGGGCGACGTCCTCGAGCAGTTCGCCGACGGTGGCGCCGCTCGCGTGGCCGTAGACCAGGGCGCCTTCGCGGGCCTTGCCGCCGAGCAGGTCGTAGACCGGCATGCCGGCGACCTTGCCCTTGATGTCCCACAGGGCGGTGTCGACCGCGGCGATGGCCGTCATGGTGACGGGGCCGCGGCGCCAGTAGGCGCCCTTGTAGAGGTACTGCCACATGTCCTCGATGCGGTCGGCGTCGCGGCCGATCAGCAGCGGGACCAGGTGGTCCCGCAGGTAGGAGGCGACGGCGAGTTCACGGCCGTTGAGGGTGGCGTCGCCCAGGCCCGTCACCCCGTCGGAGGTGGTGAGCTTGAGGGTGACGAAGTTGCGGCCGGGCGAGGTCACGACGACCTTCGCCTCGGTGATGGTGGCCATGGAGCAGCCCTTCCCGGGGAGCGTGGGAGCGTGGTGGATCAGTTGCCGGCGTGCGTGGTGACGCGCGCGGCGGGTGCGGCGGCGGTGGCCGCGGAGGCGTCCGCGGTGTCCTGGCCGCGGCCCCAGTCGGCGTACTCGACGCCGCCGCGGCGGCCGGGGGCGGTCTCCGGCATGAAGTACAGGGCGACGATGCTGACCAGGATCAGCGCCGTGACGTAGACGGCGACCCAGGTGAAGGATCCGTCGCCGGCGATCAGCAGCGCGGCCGCCACGACGGTGAACGGACCGCTGGCGATCATCGAGCCGAACTGCCAGACCACCGAGACGCCGCTGTAGCGGGCGCGGGCCGGGAACAGCTCGGGGAAGTACGAGGCCTGCGGCGCGTACGTGCCGGCGTGCCCCAGGGCGAGGCCCGCGATCAGGAGGGCGACGATCACGGCCATGTCGCCGGTCTCGATCGCCTTGAACGCGGGGACGACCAGGACCAGGTTGAGGACCGCGGCGGCGAGGTAGACCGGCTTGCGTCCCACCTTGTCGGTGAGGCGGCCGAGCAGCGGGATGGCGAGCAGTTCGCAGGCGATGGCTATCAGCACGGAGTTGAGGACCATGCCCTCGTCGACGCCGTGTTCCTTGGCGTACGTCACGAGGAAGACCGTGTAGAAGGGGAAGACCGCGGCCTCGACGAACTTGGTGAACAGGCCGCCGAGCAGCTCGCGCCTGTGGTCACGGGCGAGCAGCTTGAGCGGCGCGGCCTGGTGCGCGCTCTGCTGCTCCTTGGCCTGCTGGAAGGTCTCGGACTCGTTGACCCGCAGGCGGATGAAGACGCCGACGGCGACGACCAGGATGCTGAGCAGGAACGGCACCCGCCAGCCCCAGGAGAGGAACGCCTCCTCGGACAGCTGGGTGGTGAGCAGCGCGAACAGGCCGGTGGGGATCAGGTAGGCGGCGGGCGAGCCGAGCTGGACGAAGCTGGCGAGGAAGCCGCGCCTGCCGGGCGGCGCCGCCTCGGCGGTCAGCAGGACCGCGCCGCCCTGCTCGCCGCCGACGCCGAAGCCCTGGATCAGGCGGACCAGGACCAGGATGACGGCGGCCCACATGCCGATCTGTTCGTAGGTGGGCAGCAGGCCGACCGCGAAGGTGCCCAGGCCGGTCAGCAGCAGCGTGAGGACCAGCGCCTTCTTGCGGCCGACCCGGTCGCCGATGTGGCCCCAGACCAGGCCGCCGAGGGGACGCGCGAAGAACCCGACGGCGTAGGTGGAGAACGCGGCGAGGGTGCCCACGGTGGGGTCGACCTCGGGGAAGAACACCTTGTTGAAGGCGAGCGCCGACGCGGTGCCGTAGATGAAGAAGTCGTAGTACTCGGCGACCGTGCCGACGACCGAGGCGCCGACGGTGCGGCGCACGTCCTTGGGCGTCGGCGGCGCGGGGGACGCCGTGGCGGGGGTGTTGCTCATCTGCCTGCCTCCTTGCAGGGGGAGGGCCGCCGCATGGACGGGGAGGGAGCTGGGGAGAAGCGCCCCGGGTGCCTGCGGGCCCCTGAGTTCGTCGGCTACCATACAAGTACGTCAGACAACGTCAAGAGGGGAGGGCCCGGGATGGCTTCGGCGGTCAACGGGTTGCGCGCGGCGCGGGCGCGGGGGCAGAACACCAGGCAGCTGGTGTACGAGCTGCTGCGGGGGCGGATCGTGGGGCTGGAGCTGCGGCCCGGCGCGGCGCTGTCGGAGAACGACCTGGCCGCCGAGCTGGGTGTGAGCCGGACCCCGGTCCGCGAGAGCCTGATCCTGCTCGGCGAGGAGGGCCTGGTGGACGTCTATCCGCAGCTGGGCACCTTCGTCTCGCGGATCCGGCCGCAGGCCGTGGCCTCGGCCCAGTTCGTCCGCGAGGCCCTGGAACTGGCCGCCCTGCGCGACGGCGTGGCCCAGGCCACCGAGCGCGACGTCCTGGAGCTGCGGGCGCTGCTGGCCGGGCAGGTCGACGCCGACCGGCGCGGCGACCCGGAGGCGTTCTTCCGGCTCGACGAGGAGTTCCACGCCCGCCTCATGGCGGTCGGCGGGCACGGCGACGCCTGGTCGGTGGTGGGCCACGCCAAGGCGCACCTGGACCGGGCGCGGCGGCTGTCGCTGCCCCTGGAGGACCGGATCACGCTGCTGGTGCAGCAGCACACCGACGTGGTCGACGCCCTGGAGCGGGGGGACGAGGGCGGCGCGGACAGCGCGCTCCGCGGCCACCTGCGGCAGGTGTTCGCCGACGTCGAGACCATCCGCGACCGCCACCCCGAACTGTTCGACGGCGAGGACTCCGCACCCCCGCGCCGCCGGGCCCGAACGAAGGAGCAGCACCGATGAGCATCCCCCTGAGCCCGATACTGCTGGAGAGCCGGGTGATCGCGGTGCTGCGCGCCGCCGACGCCTCGTACCTGCGGCCGGCGGCGGAGGCCCTGGCCGAGGAGGGGGTGCGCAGCTTCGAGGTGACGCTGACCACCGCCGGCGGCGTCGACGCGATCGCCGAGCTGGCCGCCCACCTCGGCCCCGGCGTCGAGGTGGGCGCGGGCACGGTCCTCACGACCGAGGACCTCGACGCCGTGCTCGCGGCCGGGGCGCGGTACGTGGTCACCCCGCACACCGATCCCGAGCTGATCCGCGCGGCCGTGGGGCGGGGCGTGCCGATCGTGCCCGGCGGGCTGACGCCGACCGAGCTGCGCACCGGCTGGGCGGCCGGGGCGAGCGCGGTGAAGCTGTTCCCGGCGTCCGCGGTGGGACCCCGGTACGTGAAGGACCTGCACGGCCCGTTCCCGGGGATGCCGGTCATCCCCTCCGGCGGCGTGGACCGGGCGAGCGCCGGCGAGTGGATCCGGGTCGGCTGCCCTGCCGTCAGCCTGGGCGGTCCGCTGCTCGGCGACGCGCTGTCCGGCGGCGACCTGGGCGCACTGCGGGAGCGGGCGCGGGAGGTCGTGAAGGGCGTGACCGAGGCGGCCGCGGAGGTGTCCGGTGGCTGAGGTCGTCACCCTCGGGGAGACCATGGCGCTGCTCGCGCCCGACCGGGTGGGCGCCCTGGCGCACGTGCCGGGGATGAGCCTGGGCATCGGCGGGGCGGAGAGCAACGTGGCCGTCGGCCTGCGGCGGCTCGGCGTGTCCGCGGCCTGGATCGGCCGGGTCGGCGACGACCCGTTCGGGCAGCGGGTGCTGCGCGAGCTGCGCGGCGAAGGGCTGGACGTACGGGCGGTGGTGGACGCGGGAGCGCCCACCGGGCTGATGGTCAAGGAGCGGCGCACGGCCCGCACGGCCGGGGTCTGGTACTACCGTGCCGGCAGCGCCGGGTCGCGCCTCTCCCCCGGCGACGTGCCGGACGAGGTCTTCCACGGCGCGCGCCTGCTGCACGTCACGGGCATCACCCCGGCGCTGTCGGCGTCGGCCGCCGAGGCGGTGCGGCACGCCGTGTCGGCCGCCCGCGAGCGGGGGCTGCTGGTCTCCTTCGACGTCAACCTCCGTACCAAGCTGTGGAGTCCGGCGGAGGCCGCGGAAGGGCTGTCCTGGCTGGTGCGGGAGGCGGACGTGGTGTTCGCCGGGCCGGAGGAGGCCGAGCTGTTCGTGGCCGCGGACGACGACCCCCTTGAGGTGGCGGCGGCGTTGTGCGCGCTGGGGCCCTCTCAGGCGGTCGTGAAGCTGGGCGCGGACGGGTGCGCGGCGGTCGCGGACGGCGAACGGCTGCGGGTGCCCGCCCTGCGGGTCGACGCGGTGGACACGGTGGGGGCGGGCGACGCCTTCGTGGCCGGCTACCTGGCCGAGCTGCTCGCGGGCCGCCCGCTGGCGGAGCGGCTCACCACGGCGTCCGCGACCGGGGCGTTCGCCTGCACGGTCCCGGGCGACTGGGAGGGCCTGCCCACCCGCCGCGAACTGGGCCTGCTGACGGCGTCGGAGAACGTCTCCCGCTGACACGCCGCCCGCGCGTGGCGTCCCCCCGCACCCGTGCGGCCGGACCACGAAGGCCGCCCGGGGGTGGAGGGGTGGGCCCCCGGACAGCCGTCGCGACCCGGCCGCACGGGTGCACTGCGCGACGAACCGGGCCCGGGTGCACGACCCGGTGCCCGCGCGGGCACCGGGCGCGGCGCAGGCCCACGCGGGTACACGGCGCGGCGCAGGCCCGCGCAGGCACACGGCGCGGCGAAGCACGCGGGTACACGACGCGACGCAGAGCCACGCGGGTTACACGACGCGGCGCAAGCCCGCGCAGGCACACGACGCGGCGCAGGCCCGCGCAGGCACACGGCGCGGCGAAGCACGCGGGTACACGACGCGACGCAGAGCCACGCGGGTTACACGACGCGGCGCAGAGCCACGCTGGCACACGACGCGGCGCAGGCACGCGCAGACACAGGCGCCGACCAACCGCCGTGCGGGTGCACCCGCACGGCGAACCGCTGTCCGGGACGCCGCCCGTGAGGCACGGCGCCCGCGCGGGCACCCAGGTCCGGGCGGCGCGGGGGGCCACCTCCCGGTCAGCGCGGGAGGGCCTCGGCGAACAGGCGGGTCAGGGCCGTGGGGGCGGTGATGGCGGTGCCGACGACCACGCTCGCCGCGCCGGCCGCCAGCGCCTCGGCGGCCTGGGCCGGCGTCGCGATGCGGCCCTCGGCGACCACCGGGACGTCGATCGCCGCGGCGAGTTCCGCGACGAGCGCGAGGTCGGGTGCCGTCTGCCGCGGGGAGCCCGGCACGTAGCCGGACAGGGTCGTCGAGACGAGGTCGGCTCCCCGCGCCGCCGCCTCCCGCCCCTCCGCGAGGGTGGAGACGTCCGCCATGACCTGGGCTCCGGCCGCGTGCACCGCGGCGACGAGTTCGGCGAAGGTGCTGCCGTCGGGACGCGGCCGGGCGGTCGCGTCGGCCGCGACGACGGCCGCTCCCGCCTCCACCAGGGCGAGCGCGTGGCGCACGCCCGGCGTGATGTAGACGCCGGTGTCACCGTCCTTCCACAGGCCGATCACCGGCAGGCCGACCGCCGCGACCGTGGCGGCGACGACCTCGGGGTCGTTGACCCGCACGGCCGCCGCGCCGCCGGCCTCGGCCGCCATGGCCATCCGGACGAGGGTGCCGGTGTGACGCATCGGGTCGCCGGGAGGCGCCTGGCAGGAGACGATCAGCCGTCCTCCCAGGGCGTCGGCCGGACGCGGCTGCGGAAGCGGGGGCGGGGGCGGCGGGGTCATCGGGGAACTCCGGTGGTGTGGGGATCGTGCAGCGGCAGGGTGCGGGTCAGCGCGGCGGCCCCGAGAACCGCGGCGTCGGTTCCGCCGCGCGGCGGCGTGGGACGCAACGCGCGGAGCGGGGGCATGAGTTCGGCGGTGAAGGCGGTGCGCAGGGCGTCCTGGTACAGGGCGCCGATGCCCGGCACGCCGCCGGCGACGACCACCCGGTGCGGGCCCAGCGCGTTGGCGAGGCCGCCCAGGACGCGGCCGGCCGCGCGGGCGCCGAGGGTGATGGCGGCGGTGGCGTGCGGGTCGCCGAGGGCGGCGCGGGCGGCGACGGTCTGCAGCCGGTCGGCGGGCTCTCCGCCGAGCCGTGCGTAGTGGGCGGTGATGGCGGGCCCCGCGGCGATCGCCTCCAGGTGACCGGTGGCGCCGCAGGTGCAGGGCAGTCCGTCCGCCTCGGGGCTCGGCAGGTGCCCGAGGTGACCGGCGACGCCGCCGGCGCCCTGCAGCATCCGTCCGCCGGCCGCGACGGCGCCGCCGACCCCGGTGCCGACGGCCGCGTAGATCAGGGTGCCGTCCCCGCCCAGGTCCGCCAGCTCCGTGGCCGCGGCCGCCCGGACGTCGTTGTCGCAGGCCACCCGCAGTCCGGTGCGGGCGGCGAGGCCCGCGGCCAGGGCGGTGCCGGCCCAGCCGCGGATCGTGTCGGTGGCGCTGGTGACCGTCCCGGACACCGGGTCGATCACCCCGGCCGCGGCGACGCCCAGCCTGGTGACGCCCGGCACCCGGACCTCGCGGGCGGCCTCGGCCAGGGCGTCCAGCACCGCCTCGGCCCCGCCCGTCGCCGGGGTGGGCCGGGTGTGCCGGACCAGGACGGTGCCGTCGGCGCCGACCAGGGCGGCGGCGATCTTGGTGCCGCCCAGGTCGAGGCCGACGACCGGCGCCCGGGTGTCGCGCCCGGTCATCGGACCGGCAGCAGCGCGGCGTCGCGCAGATGCCGCTCGACGTGGGCGACGCAGACCTCGTCCAGCTGGATCTGCGAACCCGCGGTGGTGCCGTGCGTGAACACGCCGAGCAGCCGCAGCGCGTGCTTGAAGGCGCCGATGGCCGACGAGTTGCGGCCCATCTCGCTCTCGGGACCCGCGTCCACCAGGCCGAACAGCTGGACCAGCCGCTCCTGCTCGGCGACCGCGCGGTCCAGGTCGCCGCCGCGCACGGCGTCGTAGAGGCGGACGTAGCCGGCCGGGTCCACGTTGCCCAGACCGGGCACCACCCCGTCCGCGCCGGCCAGCAGCGCGGCGTCTACGGTCAGTTCCGAGCCGGTGAGGATGCTGAAGGAGGGGGCGGGGCCGTCCGCGCGGCCCGCGCGTCCGCCCAGGGCGACGATCAGGCGGCGCAGTCCCCCCTCGTCCCCGCTGCTGTCCTTCAGGCCGGCCAGGGTGCCGTCCTCGGCGAGCTCGCGCACCAGGGCGGTGGAGAGCTTGCTGTGCACGGAGACCGGCAGGTCGTAGGCGTACAGCGGCAGTTCCCCCCGCTCGCGGACGGTGCGGAAGTGGAGCGCGATCTCGCGGGGATGCGTGCGGGCGTAGAAGGGGGCGGTCGCCACCAGGGCGTCGGCGCCGGCCTTGCGGGCGGCCTCGGCGTGGACGAGCACCCGCGGGGTCGTCATGTCGATGACGCCGGCGAGCACCGGGACGCGTCCCGCGGCGGCCTCCACGACGGTCTCCAGGGCCACGGCCCGCTGCCGGTCGGTGAGGAAGGCGACCTCGCTGCTGGAGCCCAGGGCGAACAGCCCGTGCACTCCCCCCGCGACGAGGTGCTCGACGAGGCGTGCGAGCGACGCGGTGTCGACCTCGCCCGACGCGTCCAGGGGGGTGCAGACGGGCGGCACGACGCCGCGCAGTGGCTGGGACGAGGACATGGGTGTCTCCTGGGGCTGTGCGAGGGGTGGTTCGGGAGGGGGTCGGCCGGCCGCCGGGGCGGGGAGGTCCCGGTGGCCGGCCGGGCTCGGCCTACGGGGCGGTGACCGGGAGGGTCGCGTCGCCGTAGGAGTGCTGGGTGCCGCGGACCTGGTAGGCCGCGGTGACCGCCACGTTGCCGGCGGCGGTGCCGGCCGGGACGGTGACGGGGATCTTGACGTTGGCGCCCTGGCCCGGCTTGAGCGCGGGCATCGTGACGGAGGGGGCGCTCCAGCCGGAGGGCAGCTTGAGCGAGACCGTGCCAGAGGGGAGGTCGACGTCGTTCTGGCTGACGACGCGGACGGTGACCTCGGTGGTGCGGCCCGCGGGCAGGGCGGCGGGCGGGGTGACGGTGACCGGGGCGCAGACTCCGCCGAGCCACTGGAGGTCGAAGGAGGAGTACGTGATGTGCTGGTAGTTGGCGCGCTCCCACAGGAGGCCGACCCGGGCGTTGCCCATGCCGTCGCCGAGCGGGGTGAGCGTCGAGTAGGCGGCGGAGCCGGCCTCGACCACCTTGCGCACCGGCCAGTTCTGTCCGTTGTCGCAGGACAGCCGGACGGTGAGGTTGCTGCGGCTGTTGGTGGTGGCCGTGTTGCTGAACAGCAGCCAGGAGGCTCTCGGGTGGGAGGGGGCCGCGTCCGGCGCGAACCGGACGACGGAGCCGTTGTTGGCGGGGTCGGGCAGTTCGGTGTCGCGCTGGAAGGGCGTGTAGGTGACGCCGCCGTCCGAGGAGTGGGCGACCGTGCGGTAGGGCGCGGAGCGGTTGTTCAGCATGACGCGGCCGTCGGACAGCTCGACGGTCTTGTTCTCGTCGCCGCCCGGTCCGACGGGGGTGCCCATCCTCCAGGTGGCGCCGTGGTCGTCGCTGTAGGCGCTGACCGCGTAGTTGGCGCCGTTGTCGCGGATGGCGTACTGCTGGATCAGCCGGCCCTTGTGGGCGCCCTGGCGCAGCTGGATGCCCTCGCCGGAGGCGGCGAACATGCCCGCCCAGGCCGGGTTCTTGATCTCGGCGGTGATCCGCTCGTGCTTCCAGGTCAGGCCGTCGTCGTCGGAGTAGCTGTAGTCGGCCTGCAGGACGTTCGGGTCGCTCTCGTCGTTGCCGGTCGCCGAGCCGAAGAAGCCCTGGTTCACGGAGGCCGCGTAGAAGACGAAGATCCGTCCCGTCACCCGGTCCACGAGGAGGCTCGGGTCGCCGTACCCCTGGGGCGCGGCGTCCTTGCGCACCACCTGCTGCGCCTGCCAGGTGGCGCCGCCGTCGGTGCTGCGGCGCATGACGACGCCGAGGTTGCCGGGGAGGTCGCCGAGGGTGGGGCGGGCGTCGTAGGCGGCGATCAGGGTGCCCTTGGTGGTCCTGGTCAGCGCGGGGATGCGGTAGTAGGGGGAGCCGGTGCCCGCGGTGGCGATGTCCTGCGAGGTGAGGGCTCCCGCGGCGGCCGCGGCGACGGAGCCGCTCTGCGCGGGGGCGCCGTGGGCGCCGGTGGTGAGGCCGAGCAGGGTCAGACAGGCGGTGCCGAGGACCAGGGAGACTCTTCGCTGCATGGACGTGCCTCTTCTCGGGAGTGCGGTCGGACGGTCGGGACGTGCGCGGAGCGGTGGAACACCGGGTCTAGGAGGCGGAGAAGAGGTCCTTGACCCAGGCGAGCTGGGCGCGCCGGTGGTGACCGCCGCCGCCCTCGTGGCCGTTGAACTCGTAGACCCGCAGGTCCTTGGGGCCGCCGTAGCGGTGGTAGGCCGCGAAGCAGGTGGAGGGCGGGCAGACGGCGTCCATCATGGCGACGGAGAAGAACGCGGGGGCGGTGGCGCGGGAGGCCAGCACCGCGGCGTCGACGTAGGACAGCGAGGTGAGGACGGCGTCGGCACGGTCGCGGTGCAGGCTCAGGTACTCCGCGATCTCGGTGTACGGGGGCTGCCCGGCGATCTGCGCCCCGCGCCGGATGTCGCACAGGAACGGGACGTCGGGCATGACGCCGGCCAGGCCGGGGACGAGCGCGGCCACCGCGAGCGAGATGCCGCCGCCCTGGCTGTGCCCGGTCACCACGATCCGGTCGGGGTCGACGGCCGGGTGCTCCCGGGCCGCCTCGACGAAGCGCACGGCGTCCGTGAACAGCCGCCGGTAGTAGAGGTCGTGGGGATCCTCGACGCCGCGGGTGAGGAAACCGGGGACCTCGCCGTTGAGGGTGGCCGTGTCGGGGGTGTCGCCCCCGGCCGTGGACCAGCCCTGCCCTCGGGTGTCCATGACGAGGTGCGCGTAGCCGGCGTTGGCCCACAGCACCTGCTCGTGCGCCAGGCCCCGTCCCCGGCCGTAGCCGAGGAACTCCACGACGCAGCCGAGCGGGAGACCCGCGCCGGCGGGCAGGTGCAGCCAGCCCCGAACGGTCTCGCCTGCGAAGCCGGGCACGGCGACGTCGAAGGTGGTGACCTGGGTCAGGCCGGTGTCCACGGGCGTCCAGCGGGGGGTTCCGCCCGCCGCCCGGGCCTCCCGCAGGGTCAGGTCCCAGAACGCGTCGAGGTCGGGGGGTTCGTGGAGGTCGGGCCGCAGTGCGAGGCACTCGGCGAGGGTGAGGTCCGTCAGTGGCATGAGGAGTCCGCCCCAGTCGGTGTGGGAAGAACAGACGTCTGATGTCTGCTGTTGAGGGACCTTAGAGATCCACAACGCGGCCGTCAAGAGCGGGGCACCGCGGTCGTCGCGGGCGGGGACCTCGGGCATCGGGGGCCGGCCGCGGCGGTCACCGCGGGCCGAGCGCACCGGCCGTCGCGGGCGAAGTGCCGCCCCGCCCTCCCCAGTTGGACGACGGTGGGGCCGGCCCGTGACCCGGACCGGCCCCACCGCGGGAAACGCCCGGTCAGCGGCGGGCGCGGGCCTCGGCGATGCGCTGGCGGACCGGCGCGTAGTGGTCGGTCAGCGCGGCGGCGAACCGCACCGGGTCCCGGTCCCGGACGGCGTCCACTATGCGCTTATGGTGGGCGATGGTGGCCACTTCGTGCTCATGGGTGAAGACGTCCAGATGTGGCGCGACGATGACGTACACGTCCCAGAACGCCGTGGACAGCTGCCCGATGAGGTCGTTGCCGAGGGGGGCGAGGAGCAGGGTGTGGAAAGCGCGGTCGGCGACGACGAAGCCCTGCCCCTCCCCCGCCCCGGCCCGGCGCATCTCGTCGACGTGGCCTTCCAGCCGCTCGATCTGCTCGTCGCTGAGCGACTCCACGAGGCGTTCCGCCATGCCGCGTTCGAACAGCTCGCGGACGTCGACGAGGTCGGACAGCACCTGGAAGTCGTCGTCGGGGCTGAGCAGACCACGGAAGGTCAGGCTCTCGACCAGCGCGGAGAGGCTCAGCCTCCCCACGTACGTCCCGTGGCCGTGGCGCACCTCGACGATGTCCAGCGCGGTCAGGATCCTGATGGCCTCCCGGACGCTGGAGCGGCTGGCGCCCAGCGCCTCGCACAGGGCCGGCTCGGTCGGCAGCGGGTCCCCGGGGCGCAGCTGGTTGCGCAGGATGTAGGCCTTGATGCCGTCCACGACCTCCTGTCGCAACGGCTGACGCGCCGGTCTCGGCTCCGGCTCCGCACGTCGGACAGCTCCTTGTCCCACCGCCACCTCTTGACCCCTCTCCACTGTCGGGCTACGTTCCCACGCTATCAAGGGTCGGACATCAGACGTCTGATGCATCCGGAGCAGACGCCGTCCGCACCCCGCTTCTTCCTGATTCGCCCGTCATGTCTCCCGCCTGGAGGAACCTTTGTCCCCGCGCAGCACTGCCGGCGTCGACCGCCGCGCCTTCCTCAGACTCACCGGCGCCATCGGCGCGGCGACCGCGATCACGGCCGGCCTGTCCGCCTGCGGGGGCCCGGGCAGCACCGCCGAGGGTTCCTCCGCCTCCGGCAAGGGCGCCGACACCCTGGAGGCGGGCCTGTCCTACCCGCTCTCCACCGGCTTCGACCCGATGATCACCTCGGGCGCGACGCCGTACGCCGCGAACATGCACATCTTCGAGGGCCTGGTGGACCTTGACCCGGCCACGCTGGTGGCGCGTCCGGCGCTGGCCACCGAGATGCCCAAGAAGATCAACGCGACCACCTATCGCGCGACCCTGCGCGAGGGCGCGACCTTCCACGACGGCTCCCCCGTCACCGCCCAGGACGTGGTCTTCAGCTTCGAGCGGGTCCTGGATCCGAAGAACGCCTCGCTGATGGCGCAGTTCGTGCCGTTCATCGACCGCGTGGTGGCGGTCGACGCGTCCACGGTCGAATTCAAGCTGAAGCACCCCTTCGCGCTGTTCCCCTCGCGCATATCCGTGGTGCGCATCGTGCCCGAGAAGATCGTCGGCGCCGACGCCAAGGCCTTCGACGCCAAGCCGGTCGGCTCCGGTCCCTTCCGCTTCGTGTCGGCGGTCCGCGAGGACAAGATCGTCATGGAGGCGTACGACAAGTACAACGGCCCCCACCCGGCCAAGGTCCGGAAGATGACCTGGCACCTGATGTCCGACCCGTCCGCCCGGGTCAGCGCGCTCCGCTCGGGCCGGGTGCAGGCGATCGAGGACGTGCCCTACATCGACCTGAAGGGCTTCACCGGCGACGACAAGGTCGAGTCCGTGCAGTCCTTCGGGCTGCTCTTCCTGATGTTCAACTGCAAGGACGAGCGTTTCGCCGACAAGCGGGTGCGCCAGGCGCTGCACTACGCGCTGGACACCGAGAAGGTCATCTCCACCGCGCTGCTCGGCCACGCCGAGTCCGCCACCGGCTACGTGCCGGACACGCACCCGGACTACCACAAGGCCGCCACCGTCTACGGCCACGACCCGGCGAAGGCCAGGAAGCTGCTGGACGAGGCGGGCGTGAAGAAGCTCTCCTTCACCCTGCTGGTCACGGACACCGGCTGGGTCAAGGACATCGCCCCGCTGATCAAGGAGAGCTGGGCGGCGGCCGGCATCGAGGTGAAGCTCGACATCGCCCAGTCCCCCGCCCAGTACTCCAAGGTCGACAAGGGCGACTTCGAGGTGCTGGCGGCGCCGGGCGACCCGTCCGTCTTCGGCAACGACGCCGACCTGCTGCTGCGCTGGTTCTACTACGGCTTCTGGCCGGAGAAGCGCTACGGCTGGACCGGCTCGGACGCCTACAAGAAGGTCAGGTCGCTGCTCGACGAGGCCGCCCGCGAGGCCGACGGGGCCCGGCGCAAGGAGCTGTGGGGCGAGGTCACCGACCTGGTCGCCGACGAGGCGGCCCTGTACCCGGTCCTGCACCGCAAGCTGCCCACCGCCTGGCGCGAGGGCACCCTCACCGGCTTCAGGCCGCTGCCCACCACCGGTCTGTCCTTCGTCGACGTCGGTCGCGCCTGACCTCGTCCGCCCGGACGCCGGGCCGCCGCCGTCCCCCGGGCGGCGGCGGCCGTCGCCCCGATCTCTAGGAACCTCACGATGGTTGCTTTTCTCCGGCTCGCGCTGCGCCGCGTCGCGATGATGCCGGTGATGGTCCTCGGCATCGCCCTGCTGGTCTTCGTGGTGCTGCAGTTCTCGCCGGCCGACCCCGCGTACAACGCGCTCGGCGACTCCGCGAGCGCCGAGGCCCGTGCGGCGTTCGCCGCGGCGCACGGCCTCGACGACCCGCTGCCGGTGCGGTACTTCGCCTTCCTGGGCGATCTGGCGCGCGGGGACCTCGGTGTCACCGTGCCGCCCAGCCAGCCGGTGGCCGACCGGATCGCCACCGCGTTCCCGCTCACGCTGCAGCTGACGCTGCTGGGCCTCGCGCTGGCCGTCGTGCTGGCCCTGGTCCTCGGCGTCATCAGCGCCGTGTACCGCGACCGCTGGCCCGACCAGGTCTTCCGGGTGCTGTCGATGGTGGGCATCGCGCTGCCCTCGTTCTGGCTGGGCGTGCTGCTCATCCAGCAGTTCGCGCTGAACACGCCGCTCTTCCCGACCGGCGGTTACGTCAACCCCGCCGACTCCTTCGGCGGCTGGCTGCGCGGCATGACCCTGCCCGCCGTCGCGCTCGCCCTGCCGGTGGCCGCCTCGCTGGCCCGCCTGGTGCGCACCGCGATGGTCTCCGAGCTCGACCGGGACTACGTGCGCACGGCCCGGGGCAGCGGGCTGCCGCCGTTCCTGATCATCCGGTCGGTGCTGCGCAACTCCCTGATCACGCCGTTGACGGTGCTCGGCGTCAAGGTCGGCTACATGCTCAGCGGCGCCGTGGTCATCGAGGCGATCTTCGACCTGCCCGGCATGGGCAAGCTGATCCTCGAGGGCGTCACCGGGGGCGACGTCGCACTGGTCCAGGGCACCGTGCTGACCATCGCGGTCGCCTTCCTCGTGGTCAACGTCGTCGTCGACCTGCTCTACCTGCTCGTCAACCCGCGTATCAGGACGGTGTGATGTTCGCCCCCCGATCCCTCGCCGAGCGGCTGTCACCCGGCACCCGCCTGCGCCGTCTGCCGGCGCCCTCACGGATCGCCCTGGTGATCCTCGTCGTCGTCGTGCTGGGCGCGGTGTTCGCACCCCTGCTCACCCAGGACCCGCTGGCCACCGGCGTCCCCGCGCAACCGCCGGGCGCCAACCACTGGTTCGGCACCGACCGGGCGGGCCGTGACGTCTTCGCCCGGGTGGTGCACGGCGCGCGCTACTCCCTGGTCATCGGCCTGGGCGCGACCCTGCTGGCCCTGGTCGCCGGCTCCTGCCTGGGCGCCCTGGCCGCGACCTCGCGCCGGTTCGCCGACGAGGCGGTGATGCGTTCGCTGGACGTCGTCATGTCGTTCCCGCCGATCGCCCTGGCCGCCGTCCTGGTCGCCGTGTTCGGGCCCAGCGTCCCGGTCATCATCTTCACCATCGCGTTCGTCTACTCGCCCTCGCTGGCCCGCGTGGTGCGGGCCAACGTGCTGGAGCAGTACGGCGAGGACTACGTCGCGGCGGAGCAGGTGATCGGCGCCCGCCGCGGCTACATCGTGGCCCGGCACGTCGCCGTCAACTGCGCGGCGCCGGTGCTGGTGTTCGCGACCGTCATGGTGGCCGACTCGATCATCTTCGAGGCCAGCCTGTCGTTCATCGGCGCCGGGGTGCAGGACCCCGACCCGAGCTGGGGCAGCGTGCTGGCCTACGGCCGGCAGATCCTGCTGTCCGGCGGCTGGTGGGCGACCCTCTTCCCGGGCCTGTGCCTGCTGGTCACCGTGCTGGCCCTGAACGTCCTCTCCGAGGGCATGACGGACGCCGCCGCCTCCCCGGACAAGGCCCGCGCGGGCGGGGCGGGTGCGGACAAGGACGTCGCCGCGGCCCCCGCCGCCGAGGACGCAGGGGTCGCCGCCGCGCTCACCGAGCTCGCGGTCCGGCTGGAGGCCACCGAGCCCGCCGTGCCGGCGCTGCCCGAGGACGCCCCCGAGCTGCTGGTCGTCCGCGACCTGACGATCCGCTTCCCCGACCGCTACGGCGACACCCGGGTCGTCGACGGCATCTCCTTCACCGTCCGCGAGGGCGAGACCCTCGGCCTGGTCGGTGAGTCCGGCTGCGGGAAGTCCGTCACCAGCCTGGCGGTCATGGGCCTGCTGGCCCGCAACGCCGAGGCCGAGGGCGAGATCCTCTACCGGGGCCGGGACCTGCTGAAGCTCTCGCCCAAGGAGCGCCGCGCGCTGATGGGCCCGGAGATCGCCATGGTCTACCAGGACGCCATGTCCTCGCTCAACCCGTCGGTGCTGATCGGCACCCAGCTGAAGCGGCTGACCTCGCGCGGCGGCACCAGGACGCCCGCCGAGCTGCTGGAGCTGGTCGGCCTGTCCCCCGAGCGCACCCTGCGCAGCTACCCCCACGAGCTCTCCGGCGGGCAGCGCCAGCGCGTGCTCATCGCCATGGCCCTCTCCCGCAGCCCCCGGCTGCTGATCGCCGACGAGCCGACGACCGCGCTGGACGTGACCGTGCAGGCGCAGGTCGTCGAGCTGCTGGTCGGGCTGCGCGACGAGCTCGGTTTCGCGATGGTCCTGGTCTCGCACGACCTGGCCCTGGTCGGCGACCTCGCGCACCGGGTCGCGGTGATGTACGCGGGACAGGTCGCCGAGGCCGGCGACACCCGCGCCCTGCTGACCGACCCGGCGCACCACTACAGCCGCGGCCTGCTCGGTTCCGTCGTCTCCCTGGAGGCGGGCACGGAGCGGCTGCACCAGATCCGCGGCGTCGTGCCCGCGCCCCGGGCGTTCGGTGACGGCTGCCGGTTCGCGTCCCGTTGCGCCGCCGCCACCGAGCTGTGCGCCACCACCCCGCCGCCCACCGCCGACCGCGGCGCCGCCGGGGAGGACCACCGGTTCGCCTGCCACCACCCGGCGCCCGCGCGGCGGCCGGCGAAGCCCCTGGAGAGCGCCCGATGACCGCCCCGAAGGACACCGCCATGGACCCCCTCATCCGGCTCGACCACGTCCACGTCCGGCACCGGGCGCGCAGCGGCGGGCTCTTCCGCCGGGACGCCGTGCACGCCCTGACCGACGCCACGCTGGAGGTGCGGCGCGGCGAGATCCTGGGCCTGGTCGGCGAGTCCGGCTGCGGCAAGTCCACGCTGGCCCGTGTGGTGACCGGCCTGCAGCGCCCGACCGAGGGCCGGGTGCGCTTCCGCGGCGAGGACCTGTGGGGCATGACCGCCGCGGACCGCCGCGAGCGGTTCGGCCAGGCCGTCGGCGTGGTCTTCCAGGACCCGTCCACCGCGCTGAACCCCCGCCTGTCCGTCCGGCAGATCCTGCGGGACCCGCTGGACGTGCACCGCCGGGGGACCCGCGCCGAGCGGGAGAGCCGCGTCGAGGAACTGCTCGACCTGGTCGGCCTGCCCGGCCACACCCTGGAGGCGCTGCCCGGACAGCTCTCCGGCGGCCAGCGCCAGCGGGTGGCCATCGCCCGGGCCCTCGCCCTGGAGCCGGAGCTGATCGTCGCCGACGAGCCGACCAGCGCCCTGGACGTGTCGGTGCGCGCCCAGGTCCTCAACCTGCTGGTCGACCTGCGGGCGCGCCTGGGCCTCGGCATGGTGTTCATCTCGCACGACGTGCAGACGGTGCGGTACCTGGCCGACCGCATCGCGGTGCTGTACCTGGGGCGGGTCGTCGAGGAGGGCGGGGCCGCGCGGGTCACCGGCGCCCCGCGCCACCCGTACACCGAGGCCCTGCTGTCCGCCACGCCCAGCCTGCTGGAGCGCCCCGAGCGCATCGTGCTGCACGGCCCGGTGCCCTCGGCCACCAACCCGCCCTCCGGCTGCCCGTTCCGGACCCGCTGCTGGAAGGCGGACGACGCCTGCGCGACGGTCTTCCCGGCGGCAACGGAGGGGGTGGACGGTCACCGCTGGCACTGCGTCCACCCCCAGCCGGGCGACGGGGCCGCCCCGGAGCCCTCCCCTGCGGGGGCCGCCGCCGTCACCACCACCACGGGCTGACGCCGCCCGGCGCGGGGGCGGGGTCGGGAGTCCGTTTCCCGTGCCCCCTCCCGCGGGCGGAGGTGCGTTACCCTCCCCGCTCCCGCGGGCGGAGGTCCGTTCCCCTCCCCCCTCCCGCGGGCGGAGGTGCGTTTCCCCTCCCCCGCCCCCGCGGGCGGAGGTGCGTTACCCCTCCCCGCTCCCACGGGCGGGGGTGCGTTCCCCGTCCCCGCCCCCGCGGGCGGGGGTCCGTTTCCCCTCCCCGCCCCGCGGGCGGAGGTGCGTTACCCGTCCCCGCCCCCGCGGGCGGGGATCCGTTTCCCCTCCCCGCCCCGCGGGCGGGGGTCCGTTTCCCCTCCCCGCCCCGCGGGCGGAGGTGCGTTTCGCGTCCCTGGTGCGGCAGGCAAAGGACCCCGTGTGGAGGGGCATCACGCCGGCGATCCGGAGGCGCTTCGTCACCCGCGTCCAGCGGGCGGGAGGGGCCTCGTGCCCGCGGCGGGGGTCCCCAGCCCGCTTCCCCGGCCGGGAGAGCCGCGCACGCGGCGCCCGGCCGACGCCCCACGACGCACCACTCACCGTTCCGGGTCCGGCCGACCACCGGACCCCTCACCGATCGGCAGGACCCGCATGGAAGTCGTCATCGTTCCGGACGCGGAGACCGGCGGCCGCTTCGTCGCCGAGGGCATCGCCCGGCTGGTCGGGCTCAAGCCCGACGCGCTGCTCGGCGTGGCCACCGGCTCCACCCCGCTGCCCGTCTACCGGGCGCTCGCCGCCCTGGTGTCCGGGGGTGAGGCGGACCTCTCGCGGGTGCGGATCGCCCAGCTGGACGAGTACGTGGGGCTGCCCGCCAGGCACCCGGAATCGTACCGGTCCGTCCTGGCACGGGAGGTACTGGAGCCGCTGGGTCTGGGCCCGGAGGCGTTCCTCGGGCCGGACACCACCGCGGCCGACCTCCCTGCGGCGTGCCGGGCCTACGAGCAGGCGCTCGCGGCGGCCGGCGGGGTGGACCTGCAGCTCCTGGGCATCGGCGGCGACGGCCACATCGGCTTCAACGAGCCCTGCTCGTCGCTCGCCTCCCGCACCCGCATCAAAACGCTCACCGAGCGCACCCGCGGCGACAACGCGCGGTTCTTCGGCGGGGACGTCGAACAGGTGCCGCGCCACGTCGTCACCCAGGGCGTCGGCACGATCCTGGAGGCCCGACACGTGGTGCTGCTGGCCACCGGTGCGGGCAAGGCCGAGGCGCTGGCCGCGGCGGTCGAGGGACCGCTCGCCGCCCGCTGCCCGGCCTCGGCGCTCCAACTGCACCCGCACGTCACGGTGGTGGCCGACGAGGCGGCCGCCTCCCGGCTGGACCTGGCGGACTACTTCCGTCACGTCCTCGCCGGGAAGCCCGCCTGGCAGGCGCTCCGGCCCTTCGGCCCGTCCGACGGCGCGCACGGTTCTCGGGCGCGACCGGGTGACGGTCACGGCCGATCGGGCACCGGGTCCAGGGTGAGCATCATGTCCAGCGACAGGGACCCGTCCGCCTCCTCGAAGGCACCCACCGTCCGGAAGCCGTTCTTCTCGTAGTAGCGGACGGCGCGCGGGTTGTCGGCGCGGACGCCGCCCCACAGGATGATCCTCGTCCTCCCGAGGCGTCGGGCGACCTCCTCGACCAGCGGGAGAACGAGCGTCCCGAGGCCCCGGTCCTGGTGGTCGTCGGCCGGCGTGATGCCGAAGCGGCAGTCGGTGGTCGCGGTCAGGCGGACGCCCGCGTCCCGGTAGCGCGCGACGTCCGTCGGCGTCAGGTCGAGGCTGTGCTCGAGAAGGCCGACGATCCTGCCGGACGCGACGTCCTCGAGGACCAGCCTGAGCTTGTCGTAGCGCGCGATCGCGTCACACACCTCCCGGGCGGTCGCGAGGCCGTAGCCGTCGAACGTGCTGAACCGCCTCGATGCGGCGGACATGGCCGCGAGGAAGCCGGCCAGGCCCGCCGCGTCGGCGTGTACGAGGGGACGAAGGACGAGCTCCGCACCGTCACGGGCCCGCAAGCGGCAGGTCAGGCACAGCGGGTCCGCGGCGATGCCCGTCAGTGTGAGCACCTCGGCGGCCTCACTCCCCGCGTCGCGCGTCACGCCAGGTCCTTGCGCATCATGGTGCACATCGTCTCGTGCCGGCGCAGAGTCCCGTCGGGGGCCTGCACGTCCCACGCGTCGGGTCGGCGGTCGTAGGCACGGTAGCCAAGCCTCTCGTACAGGGCGCGAGCACGATCGTTGCCGTCCTCCACACCCAGCTCCGCCTGCCGCAGCCCTCGGTCCCTGATCCGCTGTTCCGCGGCCTCGACGAGGACCGTGCCCACGCCGCAGGACTGCAGCGCGGGGTGGACGGCGAGTTGCCACAGCGTGCCCACGCCGTCCTTGGCCCGGTAGTCGACACCGCCCTTGGCGATCGGGACGTCGGCGCGGGCGCAGACCGCCAGATAGTCCACCTCGCCGAGCCGCCTGCGTTCCAACTGCTCTCCCACCACGGCGAGATGGCGGGCGGAGCCGGCCCAACCGCACGCCGCCAGATCCGCGTGCACCAGGTCGCGTACGGTCAACCCCAAGGTCAGAGTGATCACTTGACCCACCTCCGACGAGTCAGGATCCTCCCCCGCCTCGAACCGGTGCAACGCGAATTCCGCGTGGCGCACCACCCCCTCCGGGCTGCCCCGTACTGGAAGGATGGACGGGACACGCGCAGGAAAGGGGGCGGCGTCCATGAAGGACACGCCGGAGGACGGCATCGCGGGCGAGGCCACCGCGGTGCGGGCAGGCCTCGTGGTGCTCGTCGGCCCGCCGGCCTCGGGCAAGAGCAGCTTCGTCCGGGCCCTGGTCGCACGTGGGCTCCTCGAGGAGGACGCCGTGGTGTCCAGCGACGGCATCCGCGCGGAACTGTTCGGCACGTCGCCTTCCGAAGCGCACACCGACACGGCGGACGCGCAGATCTTCCAGGTACGTGACCGACGGATCGCCGACCGGCTCGCCGACGGACGGACGGCGGTCGCCGAGTCCACGAACGTCACCCCGCAGGCGCGCACCCGCCTGATCGCCATCGCCAGGCGCTTCGACGCTCCGGTGACCGTGCTGCGCTTCGACCCCGGCCTCGATGTCCTCCTCGCGCAGCAGGCGGGGCGGGGCCGCACCGACGTGAGCGCCACCGACGTCCACACCGCCGCGGCGGTCATGGCCCGGCACGCCGGGGCCGACAGCTGCGCACCGAAGGCGCACACGCCGTTCACGACGTCCCCGGCCGCCGTCAAGGGGTCACCCCCGCCGAGGCCGCGGCGCGCTTCTCCGTCGCGAGGTGCTGGAGGAACGGCTGACGCCCCCGGCCGCGGGGGCCGGGGGCGTCGGCCGCAGGTCGACGGGGCGTCGAGGGACGGCCGCCCGCGGGAACGCGCCTACTCGATGACGAGGTCCACCGGGATGTTGCCGCGGGTGGCGTTGGAGTAGGGGCAGACCTGATGGGCCTGCTCGACGAGCTTGCGGCCGGTCTCCTCGTCCACCGACTCGGGCAGCTCGATGCGCAGCGTGACGGCCAGGGCGAAGCCGACGCCCTCCTTGCCTATCGACACCTCGCCGGTGACCGCGGCGTCCGAGACGTCGATCTTGGCCTGCCGGCCGACCGCGCCCAGCGCGCTGGCGAAACAGGCGGCGTACCCGGCCGCGAAGAGCTGCTCGGGGTTGGTCCCCTCACCGTTGCCGCCCAGCTCACGCGGCGGCGCCAGCTGGACGTCCAGCTTTCCGTCGGAGGCGACCGCGCGGCCGTCCCGGCCGTGCGTGGCGGTGGCGACTGCGGTGTAGAGCGCGTCCATGTGCGTGCCTTCCCCAGGTGTTCCCGCGGTCGGACGACCGCGGCACGACCAAGTGAAGCACACAATTCAGTTGTGCACAATCAAAATGCGTGCGGCTCGTTCTTGGCTAGGCTTGTTCCCATGAGCCACCAGGAGTCCCGCCCCACCGAAGCCGGCCGCCCCGCCGCCGGCCCCGGCGACGTCGCCCCCGGCGTCGAGGACGACTTCCTCGTCCTGGACCGCCAGATCTGCTTCTCCCTGAACGCGGCCTCGCGGGCCTTCAACGGCGTCTACCGCGTCGTACTCAAGGAGCTCGGACTCACCTACCCCCAGTACCTCGTGATGCTGGTGCTGTGGGAGCACGGCACGACGCCGGTGAAGGGCCTGGGCGAGCGTCTGCGGCTCGACTCCGGCACGCTGTCCCCCCTGCTCAAGCGCCTGGAGGCGGCGGGGCTGGTGCGCCGCGAGCGCTCGGCCGAGGACGAACGGTCGGTCCAGATCCACCTGACCCCCGACGGCGAGGCCCTGCGGGACCGGGCTCGCCGGGTGCCGCTCCGCATCGCCGCGGCCACCGGCCTCGGCCACCAGGACGCCCTCGCGCTGCGCGCCCTGCTCGACGGGCTGACCGAGGCGCTCGACGACTTCACCCGGACGGAAGCCGTCGCGGACCCTTCCCCTCCGGGGACGGTTCGCTGATCAGCCTGTCAGCACCCGGGCACCGGAGCCACGGCCAGCACCGTGCTCATCGGCAATTGCGTGATCTTCCGGTCCCGCACCGCACCGGTGAGCAGCCGCAGGGTCTTCCCGTCCGACGCCGCAAGCCGTCCGCACACCGCGCCGCTGGACGTCGTCACCCGGACGCTCGCACCGGAGGCCGGGTCCGGACCCGCGTCCCGGTACGTCGTCCAGGCCACCCCGACGGATGACGCCACGAGCAGAACCCCGGCAACGAAGCAGCCGACGGCCAGGACCAGAGCCCGCTGGGAGTCCTTCGCCTCCTGCTTCGTCCACCCCTCCAGATCCGCACCGTTGGTCACGATGTCCTCGGCGCGGCGCCCATGGCTGGCGCGCACGGCGAGCAGGGTCCCGGCCACAAGGAGCAGGAAGCCGGTGGCGATGAGGCAGCTCGCCAGGGTCACCGCCCACGAGGGCAGACCCGTGAAGGTCTCGCGCCCCTTGAGGACGAGAACTGCCGTGAGCAGCCCGGTCAGCCCGGTGAGGCCGTTGCGCCAGCCCTCCGCCTGCCTGCGGACGATGTCGAGCTGCTGAAAGGGGAGCTCGTCGGCGAGGTTCTGCCACCTGCTTTCCGGGCGCTGGGTCACGACCTGTCCACCTGCCAGTGGGCGCCGCAACCGACTTCCTTCTCGACGTCGGGACGCCCGGCGTGGCGGACACCGCACTCGCACAGCACCCTGATCGGCTTCGCGGAGCCGCCGGACGACCCGACGCCCTTCGTCGATCCGGGGATCGCCGCAGGGTAGGTCCTGGAGAAGGTGCCCATGCATCGCGGACACGGGCCGGAGAAGACCAGGCCACCGTCCCCGTCCGTGGTCAAGGGCGTCTGCTGCGGCCCCATGGGCGCGTTCTCCCAGCCGAGCCGCTTGCGGTGCCGCGGTGTGGCCATCATGTCTCCTTCGTCCGTACAGGTGCGCTCGGGATCTCCAGACCGAACATGGGTGCGTACAGCCGCAGCCGTTCCCGGACCCACTCCGTGTCGTCAGGACGGCCGATGACCCTGGCGCACCAGGCGATGCGCCCCTCGCCGACCGGACCCTCGAACGCCGGCGCCTGTCCGTCTCCGGCAAAGCTGAGGATGATGGCGTCCTCCCAGGAGGGAACACCCAGGTCGTCGTCCGGTTCGGTGAAGCACAGGGTCATGCCGAACGGGCGGTACGCGGCCAGCATCCGGTGGACGGACCGAGGAGTACGGCCGAGGCGCAGCGCGGCGCGGAGGAGCGTGAGCGGGTCGACGTCCGTGGGTGCGGCGGGCAGGCTCCCGTCCCCGTCCCGGGAGAGGATCCACAGGTCGTCCTCGGTGGGCCTGCGACCCAGCGCCTTCTCCGTGACACCGTCGAGTTCCGGAAGGTCGACGCCGAGTTCCCCGAACGGCCGCAGGGCGCTCATGGCCTCGTACAGGGTCAGGTCCTCGAGGTAGGCGAGTCGCGCGACGGACAGCGGTGTCACTTCCCGCCAATCCGTCTCCGTGAAGGCGCTGCCGAGGTCCGCGGCACCGTTGAGCGCGGTCCACAGGGCCGGGGTGACTTCGATTCGGGCCAGGGCTTCCGACGGCTGGACGGTCAGCGGCACGTCCCATCGTGCCGATACCCGGGCGGCGCGTTCGAGCGCCTCTCCCACCGTCAGTCTGTGCTGGGCTGCGAACCAGAGGAGTTTGCCCGCGTCGATCTCCCAGCTGTCCACGTAGGCGAGTCGGTCCTCCTCCCGGGTGTGCAGGGCTCCCGTGACGAGGGCCCACACGTCCGGGTCGACATCGCCGTCCTGCAGGTCTTGCAGTGCCGCCGGCGCGACGGGACAGCGCACGCCCAGTTCGTGCAGGACCTCGAACCCCTTGCGGAGTTGTTCCTTGGGACGGCGCCTGACTCTGTGCAGTGCCTCTGCCCTGACGTGCTCGCTCCCTTCGGGAAGCTCCAACCCCGCCTGGGTGGACGGGAGGTCGGCCAGCCATTCCGGAGGGCGGACACCGATGTCGCTGATCACCGGAACACCGGTCAGCTCCAAGGGTTCTTGGAGTTGCGTCACCACCTCGAGGACGTCCCCCATGGGCACTTGGGCACCGGCCGCCGCACGGGCGATGTCGAAGCCGCTCACCGTGCCGTCCTCCAGGAACCCGTGGAAGTCCATGAGCCGCTCGGCCAGGGACCTGGACGCGGGGGTGAGCGTCTCCCTCACGTCCAGGTATCCCAGCAGTCTCCGCACGTGAGCCGGAATGCCGAGACCTTCGTAGCGTTCGGCCCAGTCGCGCAGCGCCTTGGGCCCCTGCAGAGCTTCGCGCCTCGAGACCACCAGGTTGTTCCAGATCGCGTCATTGGCACGGGGCGTGTTGTCGGCCAGGTGCTCCGGCAGCGCGGGAAGTGGGCCGAAACAGCTCTCCGGAAAGTCGTCGAGCTCCGCCCAGAGCTCCCCCAGGGGGATCCTGCACCTGGCCGCCACGCCCACGAGGACGTGCCACGGCCAGGAATCGTGCTGCTTCCGGGAGAGCAATTGTCCCCTGAGCTCCTGGGTCGCGAGGATGCGCGCCAGGTCCGTGCTCATCGGAAGACCTGGCGGGACGAGCAGATCGTAGTCGCGTCCCAGCACGGTGCGCCGCCATCCCAGGACGGCCCGTTGCGTGTCCTCCACGGGGAGCCAGACGACGGCTGTCCCTCTCGCTGTCAGCTGGTAACTCGCTGTCATCCCGAAGTCCGGACGCACGGAGAGGAGGAACCAGTCGGCTGCGCTGGTCTCCGCGGCGAGCAGCCGGGCCCGCGATCCGGCACGTGGACTGAGCGCTGCCCTGAGATCGGCGTACAGACCGCCCTGGTTCGCGGCCATCATGTTGAGCGTGGTCGTGATCCACGGACGTCTGGCCTGGTCGCGGGTCTCCTGTCCCAGGACGGCGCTTCGCCACCCTTGCAGTTCGTCGGCGAACGAGAAGGCCTGCAGGACCGCAGGAAGCTCTCCGGTCGTGAGCAGGGTCGCGTCGGCCGGGCACCAGCCTATGTCGGAGAGATGGAAGACCCCGCCCTGGCCCGAAGCCCCCTCCTGAGCGGACTCGTCGTCCTGGCGCAGGCTCTCCGCCCGCAGCGGACGGTCCGAGAACACCCGGAGCAGGTCGTCCCCCAGCCGCGGCGCTTCCTGGCCGAAGCGCAGGAGCCAGGGCAGCGTGACGGTCGGCCAGGAGGCCAGTTCCGGCAGATGGGCAGTAAGGAGGGCCGTGACTTTGTTCCGGTTCCAGCTCTGCACCTCGTTGCGGCTCACGCTCAGCGTCAGGTCGCGTTGATCACGTACGTTCACCACGCAGCCGAAGGTCTGCTGCGTGGTGGCGATCCCGTCCGCGAGCAGCCGGCCGTCGCCGTCCACCCACCACAGTTCCCCCGGCGCGCCGTCGACCGGAAGGACGCTCCGTACCACGCCGTCAGGGATGCGCAGTTCCTGACTCCTCCACAGGACGTGGTGCCCGGTCGACTCGTCCTCCACCCTGGTGTCGAACTCGCTGTACCAGAGCAGGTCGCCGAGCGTACGACTCGCCGAGACGCCTCCTGTCGGCTCGTCCGCCTGGTCGTTCGACAGATACAGACGGATCAGTGTGCCACCGTTCTGCACCTTGGAGGCGTCGTCGTTGTCGTACCGGGCAGGACCGATGCGGAACAGGGTCGCCGTGCCCACGATGTGGGCCTGGAGCGGCTCCCCGGTCGTCTGGCCGTGGATGTTGGTGGGCCGGGTGACCACCGTGATCTCGTCGGCCAGCATGAAGTAGCTGAGGACTCCGATCCCGAACCGGCTGTTGAAGCGGGCCTCGATGCCGGCTTCCTGCCACTCGCCGAGTTCGTGCTGGAACGCGGAGGAGTCGGAGAGCCTGCGGCCGGCTCTGGCGAACAGGTCCTTGAGCTGCTCCGCAGTCATGCCCACCCCGTTGTCGAGGCACTCGATGACGGTACGGCCTTCCCGTTCGTACTGGGTGATGCGGATCTCGCCGTCCCAGTCGGCCCCGCCGCCCAAGGACTCGGCCCACCGGTAGCGGTACATGCGGTACCGGCAGGCGTCGAGGGCGTTCTGGTACAACTCGCGCAACGCCAGCGCCGGATCGCCGTACAACTGTTCACCCATGAGGAGGTGGGAGACCGCCCGCTGGTCGAACTGGAAGGTCAGCAACGGGAGGTTGTACGCGCCCGGAGCGGGGTGGACCGAGACATCGATCGCCCGCACGGAGCGCAACCATGCGAGGTCGGGCGGCAGACCCAGGCCGTGCAGTCGGCTGATCGCTTCACGGCACCGGGTCGCGTGTGCTTCCAAGGCCTTGTGGACCGCTCCGTGCGGGCACAGGTGCACCTGTATCTCGGCGCGGTCCTCGACCACACGACGGCTTGCGTCCTCGAGGCAGAGCAGCACCTCCTCCGGCTCCAGCGGATACATGGTTCCGATGTGTTCGCCGACGGTGTCCGACAGTTCGCGCACATCGATCGCCAGCGCGGCGCCCATCGACCATCGCGCGGCCAGATCATGGTCGTTGAGCTGCGAGGCGCCCTGGGAGGTGACCTTGAAGTGACTGGAGGTCCCTGGGTAGTCGTCCAGAGCCGTGCAGCTCGGATACGACAGGTGGTACCGGGAAAGCTGGTCGACGATGGCCTGCAGCCTTTTGCGATGGCTGGACGCCACGTCGGGCAACAGGGCGTCGGCGAGCCTCTCCGCAGTGTCCGCGAGGTGGTCCGTGCCCTCTGTTCCGGCGATGCGCAGGCCACTACTGCGGTGCACCAACCGCCAGGTGACCAGCGCCCACGCGTCCTCGTTCTCGCCCCGGGCGTGCAGTCGGCGTACCCGGTTCTCCTCCAGCGGGGAGAAGTCGTGATCCATCAGGGCGTTCTGCAGCTGGGCGGAGTCGAAGCGGGAGAAACCGGTGAACGAGTCGAAGACGGACGAGAACTCCTCGGCCAGGGCCGTGGCGAGCATGAACGGCAGACCGCACAGCAGCGCCTTCTCGAGCGCGCTGAGCGGACGCGTCCCGGCCGGAAGCCCTGCGACGGCATCCAGCACGCGCATCGGGTAGTCGTCGTCCTGCCAGGGATGCCGCAGTTGCTCGCACGCCCTGCGGTACTTCCCGGACAGGCTGCGCACCGCCGCCGTCACGCTCGCGCGCAGCGTGTCCTGCAGATCCTGCGGATCGCTGCACGGCAGATCCCACAGGCGCGCGACGGACACCGCTTGCACCCACTCCGGCACGCCGTCGGCTTCGGCGATCACGAAGTCCGGCAGCTCGCCCGCGGGGGACCACCTCGGACGCTGGTCGTGGTCTCTGAGCTGCGCCGTGACCGACGCACTGAGCTCCCGCAGCGTCCTGTGCGGTGCTTCGGGGTGCAACGCGTGGGCGAGGGCCTTGGTGAAGTGGCTGCCGTCGGCGTCGTAACCACTGGTCTCTCCCGCCGAGCAGCTGTTGGCCACCACGAGCTGGGTGGGCTCCGGTGCCCGGTAGTGGTAGGGGCGGATCGCGTTCGCACCCGAACCGTCGCGACAAGCGTCGAAGCAGGCCAGAACCAGCGCCGCAGGGCAGCCGC
Source organism: Streptomyces fragilis (assembly GCF_003112515.1). Taxonomy (GTDB): domain Bacteria; phylum Actinomycetota; class Actinomycetes; order Streptomycetales; family Streptomycetaceae; genus Streptomyces; species Streptomyces fragilis. The sequence goes on from NZ_BEVZ01000006.1 coordinate 562,408, forward strand.
TCGTGTCCAGCACCTGGAAGAAGTCCCTGTCCAGGTCGATCAGCGAGCCCACGTCCATGCTGCCGTCCGACAGCGCCTTGGCGTTGGCGGGGAGCACGTAGTCCTTCCCCTCCAGGTGAAGGCCGTGGCCCGAGAAGTAGACGAGCAGGACGCCGTCGGCGGGGGCGGAACGTAACGCCTCCCGAATCGCATCCTGGACCGCGTCGCGTCTGCTCTCGTCGGGGTCCCCCAGCCCGCGCACCGTGCAGTGGTAGTCGCAGGCGTCCAGCGCCTCCCGCATGCGGCGCAGGTCTTCGCGGACGGGATCGCCGATGCTCCGCAGAGGAAGATCCGGTTCGGTCTGCTGCGGCACCCCCACCAGAAGCGCATGACGACTCCGGCCCATCCGCCCACCCCGTTGCTCGCGTCTCCCCTGACCCATCATGATGAACGGCCGGTCCGAGTCCGGGCAAGCTGATCCTTCCGATCCGCCCCTGCACCACCGTCACCGCCATGACGGTGCTCCGAGCGCACCGTCGTGGCGGGAACGCGCACTGCGGCGCCCAGAACCGGCCTGACCGACCACGACCAGCTCGGGCGTCCTCGGCCAGGTGGTCGCCGTGGTCCTCGGGCAACTGCGCCAAGGCGCCGCGGTGAGGCCGGCGGTAGGTGTGCGGAGCCAGTGGAACGTCCTGGGGGCATGATGCGCCGGCGTCGGCCCCCGCACCTGCTGCGCACCTACGGCCCCGGCATCGCCGTGGTGCCGTCCGGCGCAGGTCGCGCCGGACGCACCCTGCCCAGCCGGGTGATCCGTTCGCCGGTGTTCCTCGCGATGGTCGCGGCCAGTTCCTTCGCCATGCCGGCTCGGCCGTTGGCGCGTTCGCCTGCGCAGAGCGTCCGGGACTGGGTCCAGTGGGCCCGCAGCGCCTCGGTGAGAATCTCGTCGAACTCGTGCCCCGTCGCGGCGCGTGCCTTCTCGATGGTGGTGAGGCTGACCATGCCCGGCATGTCGTGCCCCTCGTGCGGGCGGGTGTCGGGGACGCCTGAGAGGTGCAGCAGGGCGCGCAGGCGGCGCAGGTCTTCACGCAGTGCCGATCCGGTCTCGGCCGCCAGCACCGTCAGGGCCGGGTCCGCCGTGCGTGAAGGTGCCAGGTCGGTCAGGAGCAGCGCCCGCTCGTCCATGGGGATCATCAGCTGGATCCATGCGGTGTCGGTGGCGTTGAAGGCCACCGACGGCGATGCGCCGGCCGTCGGGGAGGCACCCGCGGCTGACGGCGATGCGCCGGTGGCCGCCGGCGACGTGCCGGCTGTCGGCTGCGTGGTGCAGCCGACAGCCAGCAGTGCCGTGGCCACGGCACATGCCGTCCGCCGGGTCAGAAGGTGCCGGCGGAGTTGCACTTGGCCTTCTGGGTGATGCAGTCCTTCACGCGCTGCCCGAGAGCGGCGTCGTCCCAGGCGTTGAAGAAGTCGCCGTGGATGGACGATGCCATGCCCGAGGCCAGCCGGAAGCCTGCCGCGCTGCCGCTGGTGGGGTAGCTGACGACGAAGGAGAGGTTCGGGATGGCGACGGGGTAGGCGCCGCTGCACTTGCCGTCGTAGGCGAACGCGACGTGCGACTTGTGGTCGGGACTGTCCAGGTGCTTGCCGTCCCAGCAGTCGGGAAAGACGAGTTGGTGGGTGAGGTGGGCCTTCGGGGCGCAGACCGGCCAGTTGCCGTCGGCACTGCGGCCGGTCTCGCCGCCCTCGCCGGCGCACCAGAACTGGCCGGGTGATCCCGCGGGTGTGGGCGTCTGTGCCTTGGCATCGCCGGCGATCATGCGGAAACCCTCGGGGAAGGGCACGGTCACCGACGGGTCGGGCAACCGCGAACCGTAGTAGACGATCATGCCCTCGGCTTCGACGGCCCTGTCGCCCTCGTAGAGGGTGGGGATCCAGTACGCCGAGAGGTCCTTGGCGGGGGCGCAGGTGGTCGGCGTGCTGGCCAGCAGCGATCGGGCGGTGGAGAACGCGTCCGTGCTCCGGTTGCCGAAGAAGCTGTGCATGTGGGACGCACCGGGAAGGCCCGGCAGGACGATGGGGTCGTCCTGCTTGGAGTGGCTGTAGGTGCAGGTGGCGTTGAACTCCGGAACACGGACCGTGCCGGCGGGCACTGCGGCCGGAGACATCGCACGGAACTGCGCCAGCTGGGCGTTCCACTTGGCCTGGTCGACAGGCACCCATCCGGTCGCCGTGCCGTCCCCCTCACCGACGAAGGAGAACCAGTTGATGTTGAGGAAGTCGCCCCCGGTCGCGCCGCGCAGCACGGCGAACACGGTCTGCGACCCGGTGGGATGGGTGGCGACCTCGGTCGCCCGGGTCACCCAGCTCTGCCAGCCCCCGGTCGGGGACGTCTGCACGACGGCGAGCAGCGGACCGGTCAGGCTGCCGGTGCGTAACTCGACCGCGCCCGAGCCGGTGGCGGAAGCGATCCGGGCGGACACCGTCAGGCGGCCGGCCGCGCCGAGATCGACGTTGTCGAACCGCATCCAGTCGCCATCGGCGAGGAACGCCGCGTTCTGACCGCCACCGGTGTCCCCGGTGGCCTCCAGAACGACGCCCGACTGGGCGGCGTAGGACTCGGCCTGGACCGTGACCGTGGCGGCCTGCGCCTGCTGGGCCGAGACCGTCAGACCCAGCGCGGCGGCCAGCACGACCGCCAAGGCGCCGGCGAACAGCGTGTACAGCGATGGGGGGTATCTACGCATGTCACATCCTCACGTGCGTCGGATTCAGGGGGCCGGCTCCTTGCGAGCACGGCCGTGAGAGAGGGGGCAGGGCAGCGGACCGGAGGGATCGTGCCCTGGGTGCGCGGCGGAGGCGTCCGGGGCGACTACTGATAGACCCGCACGTAGTCGACGAGCATCTTCGAGGGGAAGGGCGTACCGGCGTCCGGCGGGCCCGGCCAGTCCCCTCCCACCGCCAGGTTGAGGATCATGTAGTGCGGGTGGTCGAAGATCCACGGTCCGCGGGTTCGTTCCACCTCGTCCTTGTCGAGGGAGAACACGGTCCGGCCGTCCAGGCTGTAGGTGATGCCCTTGCTGTTCCAGTCGGCGGCCCAGGTGTGGAAGTCGTCGGAGAAGTCGGCGTTCCCGGGCAGCGTGTACGGTGCGCCGATCCCGCCTCCCCCGTTGTAGGCCGGTGCGTGGACGGTCGAGTACGCGGTCTTCACGTCCTTGCCGAGGACCTCCACGATGTCGACCTCGCCGTTGTACGGCCACGGCCGGCCCGTGAGGAAGTCCGCGCCCATCATCCAGAAGGCGGGCCACAGGCCGTTGCCCTTGGGCACCTTGATGCGTGCCTCGACACGTCCGTAGGTGAACTGGAACGTCGCACCCGTGTTGATCCGCGCCGATGTGTACTGGCAGGTGCCGCTCCCGCTCAGCGGATCACGCGGGCACGAGGATCCGGCGGTGGTTTCCTTGCGTGCTTCCATCACGAGGTGCCCGGACCCGTCCAGGGTGGCGTTGCGGTCGGTGTAGTACTCCAGCTCGTTGTTGGGTCCGGTGCCGGGGTCCGGCCTCCACTTCGCGGCATCGGGCCTGCTGTTGGCGGCGCCGTCGAACTCGTCGCTCCACACCAGCCGGGGCGGGTTCGCGGGGTCGCTCGGCAGGGGCGGGGCCGGTACGGGGTCACCGCCGGCGCCGTACACCTGGAACTCCCACAGCGAGTAGCCGTACGGGGTGGCGCGCTCGGTGCCGTACATGCGGACATGGCGGCCGCTGCCGGAGACGAGCAGCGTCTGCTTGAACCCTGTGCCGGCCGTGGTCGAGTAGATCGGCGTCCAGTCGGTCCCGTTCGGCGAGACCTGGATCTGGAAGGACTTGGCGTAGGCGGGATCCCACTGCAGTACGACCTTGTTGATCTGCGCCGTCGCGCCGAGGTCGACGGAGATCCAACCCGGATCCGTCCACCCCGTGCCGGGACTCGTCGCCCAGCGTGAGGCCGGATCGCGGTCGAAGGCCCTGGCGGGCGAGCACTCCCAGCAGTTGGAGTCGGTCTGCGACGAAGAGGCCGCGCCCGTCCTGCCGTAGGAGAGCAGCTTGTCCGCGTCACCGCCCGGGTCGCCGGAGCCGAAGGCGCCGAACACTTGGAACTCCCACAGGGAGTACCCGTAGGCAGTGCCGCGCTGGATGCCGTACATGCGTACGTAGCGGCCCGTTCCGGCGACGGTCAGGCTCTGGGCGCCGCCGGTACCCGTGGCCGTCTCGTGGACGACGGTCCACCTGGCGGCGTCGTTCGACACCTCGATCCTGAACGCCTTGCCGTACGCGGTCTCCCAGTTGAGCGCGACACGGCTGATCCGGGCCGTGGTTCCGAGGTCGATCTGGATCCACTGGGGATCCGAGAACGCACTGGACCACCGGGTGCCGGCGTCGCCGTCGACGGCGCTGCGAGCGCTGAAGACGCCTTCCGTACTCGAGGCGGTGGCGGTCTTCCCCTGGGACAGCAGAACGTCCGCCGCCTGAGCGGCGGGAGCGGGCAGGGCCACGAAGGCGAGCAACGAGGACGCGACGGCCAGAAGCAGGCCGAAGCGACGTAAGAGTGTTTGCACGGGCGACTCCTCTGGCGGAGGTGGGCTGAGGGAGCGCTCCCTGATCGGAGAATGGAAGGGTCGGGGACGGCTGTCAAGAGCCCTGTCACCCAGGAAATACGGCGCCGGAACCGGCGCGTCGCCTCCGGGGAGCGTTTTCTCGCGGCCCTCGCGCCAGGTGGACAACACGCGCGTCGTGCAAAGGGAGTTGACGCCCTGGTCGGCTCACGTCGGTCCCCGCCTGCGGATACGCTGCTCGCATCGCCATGACGCAGAGCCGGAGGTCACCCTGATGAGACACCTCTCCCCGAGCAGTGACCCGGGTGGCGGCGCCGGGGACGGACAGGCATGAAGCGCCCCACTCTCGAAGTGGTCGCCGCCCGGGCGGGCGTGTCCAAGTCGAGCGTCTCCCGCGTCATCAACGGCGAGACGACGGTCGCCCCCCAGATCCGCGACGTCGTCATGCGAGCCGTGCACGAACTGGGTTACGTCCCCAACGGGGCGGCACGCAACCTCGTCACCCGTCGTACGGACACCCTCGCCGTGGTCGTCTCCGACCCGCCCCAGGGAGTCGTCTCCGACGACCCTCTCTTCTCCGCCGTGGTCCGTGCCGTCAGCAGGGAGCTCGAGACCGCCGGGAAACGACTGGTGCTGATGCTCGCCGAATCGGACCAGAGCCGAACGAGGGTGGAGCAGCACATCGCGGGCGGCCACGTGGACGGTGTGCTGCTCGTCGCTCTGCACGGCGCGGACCCGCTGCCCGCCGCTCTGGCCAGACAGGGCCTGCCGGTCGTCTCCTTCAACCGGACCTCCGCACCGAACGTCCCGTACGTGGCCCTGGACAATGCCGGCGGAGCAGCACTGGCCGTGCGGCACCTCCTGGAGCGCGGCCGCCGCCGTATCGCCACCATCACCGGACCGCTCGAACTCTACGAGGCCCGCGAACGTCTCGACGGTTACCGCGACACGCTACGCGACACCGGCCGGCGCTCCATCGTGGCGCTGGGAGACTTCACCCGGGCCTCCGGCGCCGCCGCCATGCGCCAGCTCCTGGAGGACGATCCCGACCTCGACGCCGTGTTCGCCGCCAACGACCTGATGGCGATCGGGGCGCTGCGCACACTCCACCAAGCGGGACGACGCGTCCCCGAAGACGTCGCCGTCGTCGGTTTTGACGACATAGAAGCGGCCTCCTACACCACCCCCGCTCTCACCTCGGTGCGCAGCCCGATGGCCGACCAGGCGACCGCCGCCGTCCACCTCCTCCTCGGCCTCATCGACGGCGGCCCCACCAGCCCGGTGATCATGCCGAACGAACTGGTGGTCCGCGAGTCGAGTTGATCTCCTGCCGGTCACTGTGCCGAACGCCTCCGCTGCAGCAACCAGGTACCCCCTGTCACCGTCCCCGTCACCGATAAGCCCACTGTCAGCGACTTCCTGAACTCCTCACGCTTGCTGCCGTCGTCCGCGACGACCACCGACAGCGCCGTGATGACGACCGTGATCACCAGCCCAATGGCCAGGTTCTTCCTCACCCGCGATTTCAGCACCTGTTCCTCCTTCTCGATGGGTGGGACGCCGCATCGTCCTCGGTACGGCGCCGCACCGGGTCGTCATCCGTTCGGGCCAAGCAATGGCCGGTCGGTACGGTCTTGCGCAACGTCGCGAGGCACTACGTCCAGCGCGTGACGGACCGTGATCCGCCTACGGCGGGCAGGGAGGGCGGCTCGTAGTCGTACAGGTATCCCTGCGCCCGTTCGAAGAACGGAAGGAGTACGCGCATCTTCGCCGAGTTGATCTGTCGCTTCACGGCGCCGGGCCTCTTGCTCTCACGGGCGTTGTGCCCGTGCTTGAGCAGCTTGTCGATGCGCGGGCGACGCGTCGCGTCGTAGGCCTTGAGCGCCGCCGGGACGGTCGGGGCGCCGCTCAGCGCCGCCGCGAGCTCCAGTGCGTCCTCGACGCACATCGAGGCTCCGTGTCCGACGCCGACGGGGTGAGCGGCGTCGCCGACCAGGACCATGCGCCCACTGTGCCACTTCTGGACCGGGCCGCAGACGTTCAGGTGGCCGGACGCGACTATCGATGTCGCGGCTCCGACGATGGCCCTCGGCATTGCCTCGGGAAACAGCTCGGTGACGCGCCGCAGCCATTGCGCGTCGTCGATGCCCCGCAGGTCGGGCTTGGCCGGATCCCCGATCTGAGCCGTCCACCACTGGGTCTCTTCGTCGATGCTGGTGTATACGAACGCGCCGTTGCGCGCGTAGGAGAGGTTCCAGACGCCGGGTTCGAGACCCGTCATGGTGGCGATCCCGGCGACCCCGTAGAGCCCCGCGTACTCCGCGCGCGGCGCGGACGAGTCGATCAGCCCGCGCACGGTCGACCAGACGCCGTCGGCACCCACGAGCAGCTCCGCGGTGTCGCGCCGGCCGGAGGCGAATTCGGCCACCACGCCGTCCGCCGACTCCGTCGCATGCACCAGGCGTTCGCCGGTGACGATCTGCGCGCCCGCGTCGAGCGCCGCGCGCCGCAGGATCGCCACCAGCCGTCCGCGCTGGAGCGAGATGCTGCGCATCGGGTCGGCTTCGCGCCGAAGACGCGGCACGTCGCCCAGGAGGTGGCCGCCCGCCGTGTAGAACCGCATCCGGTCGACGGGGAATCCGGCCGCCTGTACGTCGCGCAGGCAGCCCAGCTTCTCCAGTGCGCGCAGGCCGTTGACCGCCAGGCTGAAGTGGGCGCCGACGTCCTCGACCGGAACCTCGTACGCCTCGTAGACGGTCACGTCGTGACCGATCCGCTGCAGCGCAAGGGCGATGGCGGGTCCGGCTATCCCGCCACCGATCACAATCGTCCGCACGGTACCTCCCTGAATCCATTTTCACTGAACTTCGATTCGGTGAAAGTGTGTTCCGATACGCTGGTGTCTGTCAACAGGCGTTGGAGGACGACATGCCGCAGGCGAGCACCGCCGGTCGAAAAGCCCGGGCGGCCCAGACCCGTGCCGCGCTGCTGGACGCGGCGCGGGGGCTGTTCAACGACCGCGGCTACCTCAATACGAAGATCACCGACATCACCGCCGCGGCCGGACGCTCGACCGGCTCGTTCTACGAACACTTCGCCGGCAAGGACGAACTGCTCCAGGCGCTCCTCGCCGAGATGGAGGATGCGATCGACGAGCGCATGGTGGGCCTGGAGCACCCCCGTGACCACGACCTGACCGACCGCGGCCAGTTGCGCGACCACGTCGGTGTCGCGTGGACGGTGATGCGGCAGAACCGCCCGGTCACGCTCGCGCTGTTTCAGGCGATGGTGGCCGACGACCCCGGCACGGGCCGGGCCTGGCGTGACCTGTGCGAGCAGACCGGAACCATTCGGGAGCATCTGGAGTACTTGGTCGAGCGCGGACACCGGCTGCCTGGCGACCCCGAGTTCATCGCGACGGCGATAGGAGCGATGCTCGTCACCCTCAACTACGCTGTGGTCACGCCCCCCGGCGGCGAGGACGACCAGCGCGTCATCGACACCCTCACGGATCTGCTGTTGCACGGGCTGACCGGACCGGCGTCACGATCAGCGGACGAACGGTGAACGACCACGTGCGCGTCGATCCCGCGCCGGCCGAGGACGAGGTTTTGCTGACGCGCTCAGGCTCGACACCGCAGCCCCGTGCGTTCCGCGTCGCATGATCGTGCTTCACCGGTGCGTGCGTGCCTGACCATCGGGCACCGCTTCGGCCGGGTCGAGCTCCGACGCCGCACGCCGAACCGCCGCCGGACGGGGAAGCACCGCGTTCCGTCGGGTCAATTCCGGGTGACGTCGGTGGAGTGGACGTCCTTGTCCGGCAGGCGGCCGGTGGCCAGGAAGCCGACCGCGGCCTTGTCGGCGGAGGCGGGGCCTTCGCCGTAGACGAGTGCCCGCCGTTGCCGACCTCGCATCACGCCACGGCCCCTGCTGACCGGTCCGTGTTCAGCGATCGGCGGACCGCGAAGTTTGAGCCGCCGCCACGCGGTCTGCGATGTGGTCGATGACCACGTTGACCGCCCGGCGGTACGGGGTGGCGTCCTGGCTCACCTGCGACAGGAGCATGCCGCCTTGTATCGCGGCCAGCAGCGTGACCGCAAGCGCCGAAACGTCCTCGTCGGCTCCGAGGTCGCCGCGCTCGCGCATGCGAGCAAGCCCGGATTCGATCGCCGTCTGCCACGCGGCGAATCCCGCGGCCAGGCCGAGGCGAGCAGAGGGGTCGATGTCCGACAACTCGCTCGCGAGCGAGCCGATTTCGCACCCTCCGGCACAGTGCACCGCGTCCAGGCGGACGGCGGCGCGTTCGCACCATTCACGCAGCGCGTCGATGCTGTCCAGGTGATCGAGCAGGGGCCGCTGCTGTTCGAGCTTCACGGTGCTCTGATACTCGATCACCGCCGCCGTGAGGCCCTTCTTGTCCCCGAAGTAGTGATAGATCTGCGAGGCACTCACCTGAGCTCGGCGTTGCACGTCGGGGATGCTCGTACCGGCGACCCCCTGCTTGAACATCAGCTCGGCGGCGGCGCGCAGGATGCGGTCCCGTGTGCGACGACCGCCCTCGGTAGCCGCCGCCTTGACCCGGGTCTCGACCCTGCGCGTCTGCATGCGAGCCAGCCTACCAAGGATTGGAATTGACTTTCCAATTTTGCGACGCCTACGGTTGGAGCGTTCATTCCAAGATCGTTCCAGCACCTGTGAAAGGCGCAGCCCATGGCTCTCGACCCGCAGATCCAGACCGTGCTCGACGACTTGGCCGCAACCCCCGCGCCCGCGGCCAACACCCTCACCGTGGCGGAGAACCGCGCCGTCGGTCTTGCGTTCGCCTCGTTCGCCGGTGGCGTCGTCCCGGTTCGCGAGATTCGCGACACGGCCTTCCGCAACGGTGACCATGACGTCCCGATCCGCATCTACACACCCGGGACGGCCCCGACGGGCTCGCCCGCCCCGGTGACGGTGTTCTTCCACGGCGGCGGCTGGGTGTTCGGCGACCTCGACAGCCAGGACCACTTCGCCAGGGTGGTCGCGACGCGGTCGGGGACCGTCGTCGTCTCCGTCGGCTACCGGCTGGCGCCGGAGCACCGGTTCCCGGGCGCCGTCGAGGACGCCTACGCCGCGCTGCGGTGGGTCGAGCGGAACGCCGGCGCCTTCGGCGCGGATCCGAAGCGCATCGCCCTGTTCGGAGAGAGCGCGGGAGGCAATCTCGCCGCCGTCACCACGCAGGAAGCGAAGCGACGCGGCGGACCGACCGTCGCCTTCCAGGCCCTCGCCTATCCCGCAACCGACCGCTTCGACGACAGCGCATCGATGTACGAGAACGCCGCCGGCCCTCTGCTGACGCGCCCTTGGCTCGAGTGGTTCTGGGGCGCCTACCTGAACACCCCGGACGAGGGCGCTGACCCCCGCGTCTCTCCGCTGCGCGCGGAAGACCTTGCCGGGCTCCCGGCCACGTTCATCGTCACTGCCGAGCTCGACCCACTACGCGACCAGGGCATCCGATACGCGGACGCCCTCCGCGAGGCTGGAGTGCCGGTGACGCACCGACCGGTCGAGGGAGTGCCCCACGCATTCCTGTCCTTCACCCGCGACGTCCAGGTCTCGCGCGACGTGCTGAACGAGATCGGCGACGCCATCGGTGCGGCCTTCGCGTGATGACGGGCCGCCGATCGGGCTCCGGTGTGTTTCGGGGCCGTGCCTTCTCGGTAGCGTGACCAGCTGCGGCACGGAGTGTCCTTGTGTCCGACCGGTCCGTGCGACGACTTCCGACCGACCGATAGTGATGAGGCTGCAATGAGTGAACTGACGAAGCCCGAGGTCGCCGTTCCGGAGGTCGACGCTCCTACCGAGCTGACCGTCCGGGACCTGGTCGTCGGGGAGGGAGCCGAGGTGAAGCCGGGCACGGTGGTACGGGTCCACTATGTCGGTGTGACCTTCGAGTCCGGGAAACAGTTCGATGCCTCCTGGGACCGCGGTCAGCCGTTCAAGTTCACCCTGGGCAGTGGCAAGGTCATCAAGGGCTGGGACCGGGGGGTGAGGGGGATGAAGGTCGGCGGTCGGCGCGAGATCATCGTTCCCCCACGTCTCGGCTACGGCAATCAGTCGCCTTCGCCGTCGATCCCGGCAGGCTCGACCCTGGTCTTCGTCGTGGATCTGCTGGACTCCTATTCCCGCACGCACGGTTGGAGCAACGCGTGGAACTCCTGACGAAATGATCTCCGAGGTGGTGGGATCGCCCGCCTCCGCAGCGTCCGGAGGGTTCCGCTGCGACTCGTTGCCCGCCGAAGGTCACGAGACGACCGACTTCCTCGACTGCCTGCCCGGCGCCCCGCCGGAGCCGATCAACCCCAGATGCCCGAGTTCACCGCAGCGTAGTCAGCGCCGAACCAGCACGAGAGTCAGCACGGCGGTTCCCCAACGGGCCTCGGCAGGGCGACTCGGGCAGCGTCCCCGTGGGCGGTTTTCGGCCCCCGAAAGGGCTCTGGCGAGGAACGATCGCACCGTCATGGTTGGGACACGCACTGCTGCAGCCGAAACTATGTTGCCCCGCCACATGTGCGCCTGACCTGCGGATTCCTACGGTGTGGCGACACGTAGACGTCCCCATCCCACATCTGGAAGTGGTCACCATGGCCTCATCGGCAGCCGCGCCCGCGCCTGAGACGCCGAACAGTCTGAAGAAGATCGTCGCCGCGAGCCTCATCGGCACCACCATCGAGTGGTACGACAACTCATCCGACCAGGGCTAGGACCTGCGGTTTTGCGCTGTTCCGGTCTTCGAAGTCAGCACGGAACCAGCACGGGGTGCGCGGCGTGCTGAGTCGGCGCTGGCCGAACTGCGTCGCAGCGCGCTGAGCTACCCCTGGCGCCCTCCGGATGCGGTCACTTACTGTTACCAAATGCTGGGCCGCCCTGGGAAGTCGATGGCCCGAAGAGGAACACCCACGCAGGAACCAATCCAAGTCCCGGCGACAGGCACCCGGGCCCTGCCAGAGTGAGCTTTGTGCCCGCCAAGAACACGAAGGATCAGAAGCCTCTGAGGTACGTCGACGCCATCGACATACCCGTGCTCTTCCGTGACGTCCCCGGCGGGCGGACGAGGAGCGAGTGGCGCCGGAACGACCACGCCGCGTGGACCGGCACCAGCTTCCCCTCCAGCAACGGCTGGTACTTGCCCACCACGACGTGGCGGAACATCCTCCAGGCCGCGGTCGGTGTGGGACGTGACATCTCCCCCTGGCTCAATCGTCCGCACTACGCGATGCGCGAGATGGGGGCCCGGATCGCGCCCCTGAACGCGTATCTGGACCTCCACGAGGCTGACCGCCTACACGGCTACAACGCCGGAAGGCGGCTGACCGCGAACGTCGTACTCGAACAGGGCACCGAAGCCAGTGCCGTCGGGGCCTTCAGTTACCGGCTGGGCATGACGATGGCCGAGTGGGCCTGTCGCTCGCTGATGGGGCTCGGCGAGACATGGCACATCGAGAACAGCTGGCCCTTGGGCATCCGGGACCCTGCCGCAGGGACGAAGCCGGCCAAGGGAAAGAAGCACCCCCGGCCCGACCTGTGGGGTCAGCACCATGCCGAGGGCCGCCACTGGCTGATCGAGGCCAAAGGCGGAGACATCAAGAGTGCCCAGCTCGACCGCGGGTGGGAGCAGCTCCTCGGCGGATGCACGGTACTTCACCCCCACGGCGTGGATCACCGCGTCGTGCTCTGTGGCGCCGCCTTAAAACGCGGCGTCGGCCCCAAGAATGACCTGTTCGTCATCATCCGCCACGAGCATCACCCCGGAGCACAAGGCGGTTCCCTGACCTCTGCGAGCGGTGACGGAACGGCCCCCACTGAGGGGCAATCGGCGGAGGAACTCCTCGACGAGGACGACACCGGGGAACTCCTGCTCGATGTTGCCCGCTCACAGATCTTGACGTACCTGGCCCTGAGGGCCCTGGAAGCCTCCGCCTTCTCCCGGCTCCGTTTGGTACCAGTGGCCCGTGACCGCGGCGGGCGTCGCCCGACAGCGGGGCCGCTCACCCTCATGGAGGACGACGAGACCACCCGTGAACGACGAGCTGCCCTGCACTCGCGGGAAGCGGCCCCGAACGATGCGAGCGCCCGGACGACGGGCCTGGAAAGCTTCCTCACGGGTCGCATCCCGCACACGGAAGTCACTCTCGGCATGTCTCGACGGCTTTACGCCACCTGCGCGGCACTCTTCCGAGCCGACAGGGAAATCGCGGACAGGACGCCAGGGCTGCGCGCCGAGGACCGCGCCACGGCCGTCGAGGAGGAAGAATTGGAGGAACGGTCGGCGGCCGCGCGCCGCGAGTACCGTGAGCGCCAAGAAGACGTCAGGCCCATCCTCCAACGTCAGCTCCGCGAGGTCTTCGTCGCCTCCCACGACCAGCCCTGGGAACACCGCCTGACGGGCATCCCACGCCTTACCGTCGCCCCGGCGGCCCTCGAAGCCACCACCCCCGAGACCTACCTCGCGGTCGACGCCAGCGATCTTTTCCCCTACTGACCGATGCCGGGAAATCCGCCCGGTATGAAGTAGGGCGTACTCGGGACCACATGAAGCCGGTCGTACGCGGCGGCCTCACTCGGGCCACCGCCCATCCGTCACCCCTCCAGCCCCGAGCCATGAAGATGCATATGCTCTTGACATAATCTGCACATGTCTAGCCGTGACACCATCCAATACGCCCCTGACGTGGGACTCCTCATGATCCCCGGTGATCCGGCGAAGGACTACTCCCCAGGATTCGCGGTCTTCGACGACTCCGTCCCCGCCCTGCGCGCGTTCATTCTGGACCGGCTGCGGAAGGAGAACATCAGGCCAGCGGCGCCCAGGGCGAAGAGTGGTGCCGTCATACCCGTGCGCGTGGGTCTGATCCCCCGGCCCGACAACGACTACGACACGAGTGCTGTGTCGGTCGCCGCACCGCCCTGCGACGGCGGGTCCATCCTTGACCGACACATGGGCTACCTCTACAGCAGCGCCCTGCACGTCACGAGCGAGAGCATCCGCGAGCTCACCGAGGAGACGGGGACGCCCGTCGGCTGTCACGGATGGATAGAGCTCTACGATCTCGAGGAGGACAGCCGCTTCTACGACGACGAGGAAGACGGCGACGAAGCGAGCTGGGAACCCAGCAGCGACGAGCCGCTGTCCTGGGCGGAGCAGCAGGCGTTCGGGTACGGGGTCGGTTCGGTCCGTGTCCTGTTGCCCGAGCGTCAGACAGTGCGGGCCCTGGTGGACGACTACCTGGCCGCTCACAGGCGGCAAGCCGACCCGCGCGCGGAAAGAGAGCCGGCCGCGTCCGGTGTCGAGCGGGACCTGCGCCGGGCGCTCGCCGAACGCCTCGCCGTCCGGATGCGCACCGGTCTGAGCCACCGCGCCGCCGGCGGGGCCTGGGGCCGGGAAACCGAGCGCGAGCGTGCGCGCCGGCGCCGGGACGCCGAGGCACGGCCGCTCCTGGCCGCCTGGGAAACGTACCGGACCTCGCCGCCTGGTTTCCGTGACCTGCGCGCCGTCACCCGGTCTGTCTTCTTCCACACCCGAATCCTCGTCCTGGACGGCTCCGGCGTGGAGGTAGGGCAATACCATCATCCGGACGGCCCGCTCACCCTGATTGACGAGCGAGTGCGCGCAGAGGCACTCGACGCACTGCGCGCGCACGGGGTGGACGTGGACGCCCCCGAGGACCTGGCGTCCCTCGTTGGCTTCCCGGACGCTGTGATCGTCGCGGACGTAGGCAGGTGGTCGATCCGGCTCCCGCAGCCGGGGGTCTCGCGGGACGGACTCCCCGAGGTCGGCTGGTTCGACCCGGACTCGGGCACGCTCACCGTGTACGCCGCGTCGCTCGCCGAGCCGCTGACGGTGCTGCTGCTCCGGCACGGCGTGCGTCCCCTGCTCGTGACCTGGGGCACGCCGCACGAGGAGGTGGAACGACACAACCTCCGTGCCGCGGTCGCGCCGGCCGAGATCAGCCCCGTCAGCAGCTACAGCCGGGTGACGGCCGCCGCGCAGCGGCTGATCCCAAAGCCCCACCGCCGGTGGCTCAACGCAAAGCCCAACAACGGGGAGGCGCTCTCCGCGCGGGCCAACAGCCTGCCGCCGCCACTCATCGACGACGCAGCGGAGAACTCCTACTACCGGCGAGCTCTGGAGGCGCTCTTCGGCGCGCCCGTGAATCTGGCCGAGCGCGGACCGTGCCGGCTCTGCGGGCGATCGGCTCAGTCGGCCCGCCCGGGGCTGTTCTACTGCCACGGCTGCTGCGCCCTGGCGAGCCAAGGAGTGCTGCGGGAAACCGGAGTGGACGGCGCGTGGACGGAGGCGATCGTGTACGCCCTACGCAGGCTGGCGGAGGCCGAGTTCTCCGGGCCGCCGTCCCTCGCCCAGCTGGACCGTGTCGGAGTTCCCTTCGAGGACCACGTCCTGGTCGACGAGGTACTGCTCTGTCGTTTCCTGCTGCCGCGTCCCCACTCCGCGTTGCTGAGTGCGCGGCCGACGCGCCCGGCCCGCACCTGGACGGAGTGGCTGGCATACGCAGGGCTCCTCACAGACGGGCTCCGTACCTCGATGGGTACAGCGACCACGGCCACGGACGGTCATCCGTGCCGCTCCCTGTTCGAGCGGCACGTGGACGACTTCCTTCATCACTGGGGGGTAGCTCATGAGCCGGAGCCCTCCTATCCGCGCCATCCGGAACTCAACACGACCGGCCTACGGGCGGACTGGCGCCTGGCTGACGGCACGTTCGTCGAGGCCCTGGGCCTCATGACGAAGAAGGCGTACGCGGCCAAGGTCGCCCGCAAGCGGGAACTGGCCCGCCACCACGGACTGCGTCTCGTCACCATCACGGTCGAGGACCTGAATCGCCTGCCGGAGGTCTTCGCGGACTGGATCCCCAAGGGCTCGACCGGCTGAGGCCGAGAATCCGGTCGGTCGCCTTGGAGGAGCCCGAGGCAGCAGCACTGGTCCATGCACTCGACCGCAGCAGGGAACGACATCGCTCACCGGATGTCGTCCTCACCACGGCACGGCGCGTTGCCTTGGCCGTCTGGCGGCCGGGTTCGGCTACGTGATCTCGTGATCGAGCGGGAGTCCGCCTGCCCGTGGTGCAAGAGGAAGGAGAATGCGTCATGACTCACCGATCGCGCCCCCGTGTGCACCTGCTGACCGGCGGACCCAATTGGGAACAGCGGCAAGCGCCCGCAAAGTCGGTACCGTTCAGCAGACGGCAGCGGGAAGCTCGCAAGCCGCTGCTGAGGCTGATGGAAGACCTGCGCGAAGCCGTTGAGAGAGGCGACTGGGCCTCCGCCCGCGCGGCCCGCTCAGCGGCCTGGGGCGAGGTGAACCGTCTCGCGGACAACCTCACAACGGAGGAGCGCAAACAGCTGTGGCAGTACAAACGGCGCATCGTCGCCGGTGAGGTCCGTGACCGTGCACGACGCGCCGGTCGTGGCTGAGAACCAGGCGCCGGGACGAGGCCAGGTTTCGCGGACACACACCAAGGCGTAGGCGGGGGCCGGTGAGTGATACGTCAGTTCAACGATTCTCAGCGGCACCAAGCCGAACGGGCGATGCCCGCAACCGAGCGTCCGGCTGCGGGCATCGCCCGTTCACAAATTCAGTTCAGGCCGCCTCAACCACCGCCTCGAACTCGAGAGGCAGGTTGAGTTCGGTCTGCATCGTGAAGACAGCGTCCATCAGAGACCTCAGGCGCTCGGGGGCATCGGGCATCACGTGCGCGTAGGTCTGATGGGTGACTCTCGGGTCTCGATGTCCCAGCCACTCGGCCATGTCCGTCACCGGCACCCCCTTCGAGAGGCCGGCGGAGGCGAAGAAGTGGCGTAGCCAGTGCGTGGTGATCCTCCGCTTGATGCCCGCTGCCTTCTTGGCGTTGCGCCACAGCCGGTCGACCAGGGAGTACATGAGGATGTTGGTACGCCCGACGTTGGAGAAGAGGTAGTCCCCCTCCAGGCGGTTCGGCCCCTCCTCCACCCGAAAGGTGCCGTGCAGCCGAACGTGCTCTTGCACCTTGGCCGCGATGGTCGGTGGCACGGGAACCGCTCGCCCCTCATCCAGATCACGCCACTTCAGGTGGCGGACGCAGTGGGCCCGCCCTCTCCCCTTCGTGATGGCCTTCTGGACTGCGGTCTTGGGCTCCTCATTCTCGCCGTCCTGCGTGACCTGGCGGTCGACGTGGAGGGTTCCGCTCTCGAAGTCGAACTGCTGCAGCGTCACAGCACATGCCTCACCTATCCGCAGGCCGCACCCCGCCATAAGCCACACGAGCAGCTTGTAAGGACCCGGCAGGTGCCGCTCGATCGCTTCGATCTCCGCCAGGGTCGGCAGGCGGATCGTCTTCTTCACCCTCCGCTTCACACGCTGCCGACCGGTTCGTACGTGCTGGCACGGATTCTTGGTTATGTACTCATTGGCGACAGCGAAGCTGAAGACACCGGCAAGCGTCTCATAGCGATTGATCGCCGTGCTCTCTTCATAGCCTCGCTCTTCCACCATCCACTTCAGCCACGCGTTCAGGTGCTTCGGTTTGACCGCGCCGATAGCGGTAGACCCGAAGTAGGGCTCCACGTGGAGTCGAAGGCTCGTCTCGTACTGATACCGCGTTCCATTTACCCGAGTCCCGGAGTCGATGAACTCGCGGTACACGGCCACGAGCGGCACCAGCAGACCAGTGGGAGCGATATAGGTACCGAGATCTTTTTCCCGTTCGACCTTGGCCGCGAAGGAGTCGGCGGCCCCCTTCTTGTCGAACGATTTCTCCCTCTGCCGCCCACCTCGCCCGCCAGGCTCCCGATATCGCACGGTCCAAGGATGACCGCAGCGAGTCATGACGCACGGGTAGTTGCCACTCTTCTCGTCTTCCTTGCACTTCTGGAATACTCGAGCCAATTATCGCACCGTCTGCTCGGCCGACGAAAACAGCAATCCCCTTGAGTTACCCATACTTCCTTTCAAGATAGGCAACCACGTCTCGTTCGCGAAACCTCAGGAGACGACCGACCTTCTGCGGCCGCAGGCCCCACGCTCGATACTTGTTCTTAATGGTCGACTCGCTGACCTTCAACCAGTCAGCTACTTCAGCCGGCGTCAGAAGCCGATAGCTCCCGCCATGCGCCAAGATCACACCTACCATCTCATCGGTGGCCATTACGCGAATAACCGTTCCCCATACTCTGTCGCGTCGCCATCGCGTGAACAGCAGATGCCACGATCTTCATCGTCGCGACCTACGGAACCCACCCCACCTCCCTGTACACGACGCCAAGCACAGTCGGGGCCAACCACATCCATGATGATCACGGCTACCGTTTTGCATAACCGGCGATCGTGGTCTATGTTGCGCCGACGTCCCCCTGGAACAGGCTGCTCGTCTGACCAACCCCAATTAATCCACCTCTCGACTCTCCGTTCCCAGCGAGGTGTTGTAGGTTGACATAGCCTCAGAACAAAGGCCAGCACGTTCAAGGTTTCCCTCGTCTGCCGTGAGCGAATTCCAGCACTGGACACCTTGACGGTCCGCATAGGCTGCCCGAATTTCGGGAGGGATCCGGACTCGAAGTTTCCCCAGGGTCCGCCGACGGATTGGGCCGTCTTTGTGCTCTGGGTCGAAGCTGAGGTCGCTCAGATCCAGACGACAAGACCGCAGTTCGGGCCGACCGGACTTCCCGGAAATACGGTGTCGCCAGGCTCACTCCATACCGCGCGGCCCGGGGCGGCGCCCGTGGTGGAGCGCCGCCGCTCTGGGAGCCTCCGTCACGTCACCGGCGCCACCTCCAGCGCCGGAAGAGCCGACTGGCGCGGGCACGCCAGGAAGGCCGCGGTCGCTCATGCACCGAGGCGAGGATCATCGCCCGTTCCGGCGGAGTGGCCCCGCGCGTCAGCCAGATCAGGGTGAGGTGTCGCACCGTGGTGCGCACGAGGACAAGGGCGGCGGTAATGGTGCCGGCTGGCCCGAAAACGTGCGGCAGCGCGCTCAGCAGGTCGAGGACCATGTCGAGTGTCATGCTTCGGCTCCTGGCCCGAGGGCTCTCCTGCGTGAGGCTTCAATCGGCCCTGAGGAGAGGCCGGTCGGCGACCGGCCCGAACAGATCACCTCGGTGCCGTATTTCTTCGCCCGCTTCGAGCGGAGGCACCCCCTGAAGCCTGCTCACCGATCGCCACGACCTGGCAGGATGGGAGGAATTCTTCAGCGCGGCATACCGGGGGAAGTGGTGAAGAAATCGGTGGACGCGCGGCCTCTGCCGTCGGGGCGAGGGCGCAAGCTCGACTGGACGTCGGTGGCGGATTGTTTCGACGAGACGGCCCGTCCCCATACCGCCTGGTTGTGGCGAGCCTTGGCGCACTGGACAGCCGAGCATGGCGACCCCGAGACCGGGTGCCAGCCCCGGAACAGGACGGTCGGCGCATGGCTCGGCTGCAGTGAGTCCGCCGTTACGGACTGGCGCAAGGGCAATCTCTGGAACCTCGAGTGGTTCGTAGTCGTGCGGTCCCGGGTGGGCTGCGCCCCTGCCACCTGCGATTCGCCGTACGCGGATGAGGAGCAACTGTTCCGGCGTCTCCATGCTGCGGACCAGGAGGAGAAGGAGCAGAAGAAGGAGGGCAGGGACGCTGTGGTGCCCGTCCGCCGGTCACCGGTCCGCATCGACACGGCCGTTCCCCGGCCCGCCAGCTCTTCGATCCGGCGTATGGACCTCCGCGACCGGTCGGTTCCGGGCGAGGAGGATGAGACCCGTGCCGCCCTCCGCAAAGTCGACACGGTCGACCGCCGGACCGTTCGCACCTGGGAGTCCGTCGTCCCCCTGCTGGACGACCCTAGTCGGGCCGCCGTCCACCTGCGGGACCTCTACGTAACCCGCCGGGCTCAGAAGGTGCTCGTCCGGAGCCTCAAGAACCAGCTGGTCAACCGCCGTCCCCAGGGAAGTGCCGTACTCGGCGAGCCCGGCACCGGCAAGAGTTGCGTGCTCTGGGGAGTGCGCGAGGAACTCCGCGCCGCCGGGTGGACGGTCGTGGCGGTCTCGGCGTCCGCCCTGCTCGACACTCCCGACCGCCCCGCGGATCTCAGACTCCCGGATCTGCTGACAGCTCTTGAGGCTCATCTGTCGGGCATGCGTGTCCGGAAGACGCCCCGGCCCGTCGCTCTTCTACTGGACACTGTGGACTTGCTCCTCCATGACGACACCGACCAGGGGCGCAACCGGCTGGTGGCCCTGATCAGGGGTGCCCGCAAGCTGGGTGTTGCCGTCGCTGTCGCCTGCCGGTCGGTCGAGGCACGCAGGCTGGAGGATCGCGGCCTGGAAGGCGTCGAGGCCCTGCTCACCAAGGAGCACTTGGAGGGCTACGACGATGGCCGCTCGGCGGCGGGTGGCGGACAGCACGTCGGCGCCCCGTGGGAACCGGGCTCCGAGCTCGACCGCGCCGTGGAGGCGCACCTACGCGTCTTCTGCCGAGACTATGGAATGCCGAGCCCGCGCGAGGAAGACAGCCGGCACGGCCGCGGCCCGGTGGAGCCGCTCGCCCAGCGCATGCGGTCGACGCTCGTGTACGCGGCAGCACGGGGACTGCCGCTCGGACAGTTGATCCGCCACCCGCTCTCCCTGCGCATGTTGTTCGACGTCTATGCCCCCGCCGGCCCGCGGGACAAGGACCTCGACGTCACCGACCTCTTCCGGGAGTACTGGGAAGCTCGTGTGGTGGAGGACGTCCGGCACGCGGTCGTCAACGACGGCCCGGCGGACGACGAAACCCGGTGGGACCTCTCGAAGGAGGTACGGGCCCTGGGGCTGGCGATGCTCCGCGAGGGCAGACCGGAACTGCACCACGCGAATGCACTGAACGCCCTCAGGGCGCATGCGGACCTCAAATACCAACGCGCACGGCAAGCGGTGTCCGTGCTGCTGCGCCGCGGCGTGCTGCGCAAGATCGACGGCGACCGCATCTCCTTCCACCACCAGGCGTTCGCCGAGCACGCAGCCGGGCAAGCGCTGCGGTTCGCCAGACACGGTCTTTCCGCGGCCGCCGAGCGCGTGACCCGTCACCCGGACGACCTGTTCCTCGCCGAGGCCGCCAAGCACGCCTTCCACATCGCGGATCGCGACGGCGCGGCCGGCTGGCACACCGCGCTGGACACGCTGATGCAGCACCACCACGCCGCCACCCGGCTCACCGCCCTGCGCATTCACGCCGGTCTGCGCCACCCCCCGAAGAGCGCGGTATCCCAGGCCGTGAAGACCCTGCGGGACGCCGATCCATGGCAGACGGCGTCCTACATGACAGTGCTCACCGGCATCAGCAATCCGGCCCCATCCGCCTGGCCGCACACCCTTCGCGCCATCTGGAACCGCGAGGACCCCCAGGACCGACGCCGGGCACTGATCGCCGTCACACACCTCGCGCACCAGCAGCCACAGCAGGTCGCACAGTTCCTCACCTCTCTCGGCCTGCTCGACTTCACAGACCTCGAACAGCTGAAGTGCCTCCCCTACGGCCGAGATCTGACCCTCTTCCTCCTCTGCCTGCACACCGCGACACCCGAGCAATGCGCGACCGGCGTCAGCAACCTGCTGGAGGCGGCGGTCACCTTTCGGAACAAGTCCGTCCTGCTCCACACGCTTACAGCGCTGGCGCACCTCACGGCCCGGCACCCCGGCATGTACGACGCCAATGCCGCGGACCTGCCCGGACTCCTCGACGGGCTCCAACAGAAGCAGTGGCAGGCATCCCTGGACAAGCTCGTCGACGCAGCCGCCCCAGCGTGGGCGTCCACGCTACGAGCCGCCACCGCCGAGCAGATCGAGAACACCGCCCGCTCCCTGGCCGAACATCTGACGGCCGGCCCTGCAGTGCCATCGGATGCGCTGCGTCTGCGTACCCTGGCGCACGTGTTCGCCACCAGGTCTCGCAAACTCGTCCGCAGCTGCCTGGATCTCCTCGCGGAGGCGGCTACCTCACCCGAGTCCGCCGAGCCCGTCGCCAAGTACCTGCTGGCGCCCCTCCTCTCTCAGGAGCCTCAGCAGACCGGCGTCGCCGCCGCCCGCGATTGGTGCCGTAGCCATCTGTCGCCGACGGAGCTGACTCACGACAGTGACGCAGAACGTGGCGCCACGGGCGTGATCGCCAAAGCCCTTGCCGTGGACAAGGTGCCCCTGCCCGCCGAGACGGTGGCGGCCTGCCTGCCCACGCCGCCTGACCCGGCCCGCTGTCGTAACTCCACGCTGCGGCGCTGGCTGTGCGACCCGTGGCCGCCCTCTCTCACGGTGGCCGCAGCCGCCGGAGGCCACGCCGTGGCCAAGCAAGCCCTCGCCCTGCACGTCGACATGGAACCGCCAGCCACCGGCACCTACGCGGTACGGCTACGGGAAGCGCTCGGCCGACTCGCGGCCGACCACCCCAATGCTCTGCTCGGCCCACTCCAGCAGGACGCCACTCACAGCGGCGACCTGAGCGGACTGAAACGCCTGGCCACCATGGGCCCCGACATGCTGACCGTCGTCCTTGAGGACCCCGGACACCGGGAGACACTGCTCACGATCGCCAAGACCCTCCAGGACTCGCCCACCGGTCTCAAGGCCCTAGGCGTCAAGCTGCAGACCCTGGCGACCACCCAGGGCGGCCTACTCCCGGCCACCGTCGACGAGACGGTCGCCCTTCTGACGGCCACACGCAACGCCGAGACCCACAAGGCCATCCTCAGCAGCGTCAGCGACCAACTGCACAGACACGCCGAGCACTGGCGAAGTCAGGACCCGTTCGGCAAGCTCGGCCCGGTCTTGGAGGCGATGGAGGACCGAGGACGAGAGAAGCGTGCCACGGTCGGCCCGCCGTACGACCACCATGCCCGGCAGTTCATGCTGGCCGCCAACGAGGCGTACCTCCTACGCATCGCTCTGCACGCCCACTTCGACGACCTCTCAGCGCGGCCCGTGAGCCAACTTCTCCACAACCTGGAAGGCTTGGCCTTCGCGGATCTCCCGCTCTTCCTCCCGCCAGGTGACAGAGAGATCGCGCTGCACGCATGGCGCCGACGCTTCGAGCACCTCCCCCACCTGTGCCGCCGCCTCGCCGCCGCAAACCACCGGGAAGCCGCCCGCGCCCTCCTGGACCGCGTGCTCGACTTCACCAACCGGGTCCACCCCTCCGGCAAGGGCAACTGGCGCGACGGCTTGGCCAACGACTGGCGGCGCTACCTCCGCGTGGTCAGCCTCGAAAACCGAGAGCAGCTGACCGAGACGATCCTCGATTTCGCCATCCGGGACATCGCCTTCGCCAAGCAGCTCGTGGAGGTCGCCGGCCAGAGCCTCGGCGACATCTCGCCCGAGCTGTACGCCCTGATGCGTGACCCGCGGACTCCGCCCGCCCTCATGCCGGCCCTGCGCAGTACGGCATCGTGGGCGGGGCGCGCGGCACATGGCGAGGCATGGACGGAGGTGTTCACAGAGGTCGCGTGAGGCGCGGGTAGCAACGCGCCTCGAGGAGCTCTGGCCGGATGAGCGGCTCATCCATGCTCCGCCGTTACACCTTCCAACCCAGGCGGGGCACCGTGACGCTCTTCCTCAATCGGCTCGCCAACGGACCTTTCAAGCGCCGGGTGGGCAGCAAGTACCGCTCCGCCGCGGACAGCGCCGCACATTGCCGCTGACGTGCCGCCGGAAAGGATCTCCGACGAGCGTCAATGACTCGCCCATACCGCACACCCCACGCCTCACGCGCATTCGTAAATCCGCAGCTCAGCGCCCCTCGCCGCAGGTTCAAGGATCGCGACACACTCGACATGGTGGGTCATCGGAAACATGTCCGCATTCTTCAGCCGGAGAAAACCGCAGGTGAGGGGGCCTTTCTCCGGCACCGGAAACGGCCTGCCCCGGGCCGGAGCGTCATTTGAGCGTCACGACCGCGCCTCTCTAGCGCCGCTGTTCGCGCATTTTTGTTGGCCCGCCAGCGACATGCGAGGTACGGGCCTCAGGTCTGCTCCAGCAGCTCCGCGCTGATCCGGTCCCAGCTCGGTCGGGGGCCATCGACCGGGCGTACGGCTGTAAGCCGGCGGCCGTCGAGGAACGTATCGAGCCGACCGCCGGCCAGGGTGGCCAGCCGCTCGCGTTGAGCACGGCGGTTCACCTCTACCCGCTCGCCCAGAACTCCGAGCAATACCTCGTGACGCGCCTCGCCGAGGATGTCGCCGCGGATCCACCGTCCTCGGACCGGTACACCGTTGAGCGTGCCAAGCTGGTGCTCCTCGCGGCTGAAGGCCCGGTCCATTGCTTTCTCGACCTTCGGTCCCACCCGGCTGATCGCTTGCCTGCTCGCAGCCCCCTCACCGCTGATCTCCGGATGCGGGAGGTCGACCATGTGCCCCTGTTGCTGTGCCACGTTCACCACTCGGCGGTGATCGGGCCGGGACACACGGACTTCCCAAGGCTTCGCGCCTCCGGGCACGTCGATCCATCCGGTCTTGAGGCCCGTCAGGGCGGCGGAGCCGTCGGGCAGGAAGACATCGACGTAGACACCGCCCGCGCCGAGCCAGACCCAGCTCATGAAGTAGGCGTGATCATCGTGGTCAACGGACCACTGCGCAAGCTTCTCCAATCGCTTTTTCTGCTCCGGGGTGCCCTTGCCCGGCGGGAACATCTTCATGGCGCGCCGTCGCCGCCCTCGCGCCTCTCCGGCAACCGGCCCCGCAGCCAGGTCGTACAGCAGATCGGGCCGCACACCGGTCTTGGCGTAGACCCGAGAGAGTTTGCCCGGAAGCACGTCGAAGCTGCTCAGTCGGCTGGCGCCGGGCTTCCAGTCGAACAGTGCCTCGCTGGCGGCGCTCATCACGCCGAGCCCGGTGCACTCGCTGACGAAGCGCTGGATGTGGCCGGCGCTGGAGTCGAGAGCAGAGCACTCGACTCCGAGCGGCCCTTTGCCCTGGCCACCGATGATGTAACTGAGGAGGAGGCTGATCTCGTAATCGCGCACGCGCTGGTCGACCGTCTTGCGCAGGTCACAAGCGAGGGCGTTGATGTTGACCATGGCGGCCAGGGAGACCGGCAGCGGGCCCTGTCCGATCTCGACGGCCTGGACAGCCTCCGCGCCGGCCTTCCCCTTCTCGATCGTGAAGCGCCACACCCGGGCGCGCACCGTGCTCATCGGAGAAGCCTAAGGTCTTCCTTGCGCCAATGTGCGCGTCAGAACGTAGGTCTGGGGCCGCCACAGCCTGCAGCGTGACGCCGTTTCCGCCCACGTTGATTCTCGGCCACAGGCCGGTTCCACCTGGCCTCGACGGTGCCACTGCAGGCTATTCGTCTAGCGGGTGAGAGGAGAAGACCGGAGGCAAGGGCCACGGACTCGGCCGCGCGTCGCCCATGAGCAGATCAGCCTGCAGTAACCCGCACCTACAACGGCCAGGCCCGCTGGGTGGCTACGCGCCCTTCGACCTGTGCCGCCAAACGGCGTGCTCCAGTCCGCCCTTGTCGTGCCCGAGAAGCGCGGCGGCTTCCTCATAGACAGCGCGCAACTGGTCGTATGGGAGGTCCGGAACGCCAGCACCTACGGCGAAGGCGCGCAGATGTACATCAACGGCCACATGCGAACGGCCAACAAGATTGCCGATGTAGTCGATGCTCTTCGGCCCCACCCCCTTCACCCTGCGCAGAGCAGCGCGATTGGCCTGATGATCGAGCCACGCGTGGAGGTCCTCGCGGGTGTCGACCCCATGGGCAGCGAGGAGGTCGGTGATGGCGTGGGCCGTCGCGACCTTCTGGGCGTGGTTGAACTTCATGGCCACGGCAAGGTCCTCCGTGGCGAGCTGGCGCTGGAAGCCTCCGACCGTTCTTGCATCAGGCCAACTCAACTGCAGATGGAGGAGCCGCGGTCGGAGAGTCCTCTCGTAGTTGCACCGGGGCTGAAAGCTGACGTCGCAGATGACAGCACCCATGTGGGTCCATCCGCCGGGCTGGGGAAACGGACCGCTGCCGAGTAGATGTTGAACGTGATCGGCGAGCCGTCGGGCAGGGCTGGATGTGGGCATGGGCCAATGATGGCGCTGCGGTCTGACAATCGGGCTAGAAAGTGCAAAGTTCTGGAATAGATGGCGGGATGGAGGTGCCGTTCCTTCGCGCAGCCCCTCCCTGATGGGAAGGTTTCCCATTTCGGCTAACGGGCCTTCGTCGAGACCGGGTCGAGGCGGAAGACGCACTGGACCGTGTTGAACTCGATCACCTCCGCGACGAAGCGGAACTTATCGCCAACTGCAACGGTTGCAGGGGCCTGCTGACCAGCCAGGTGCAGGTCGCCGGTGTTGACGTCCTCGTACTTAAAGTTCGGGC
Source organism: Streptomyces fragilis (assembly GCF_003112515.1). GTDB lineage: Bacteria > Actinomycetota > Actinomycetes > Streptomycetales > Streptomycetaceae > Streptomyces > Streptomyces fragilis. The sequence goes on from NZ_BEVZ01000006.1 coordinate 588,311, forward strand.
CGTCCGTCGTCTGCGGCCCCTTGTCGCCTGGGCCGAGAAGGAAGTCGTAGCGGGTCTGATCACTCCCATAGGACGCCATGTGCCTGACTGACCCGTCGAACGCGATCGTCTGCCCCTCGTGCTTGGTTGCGAAGTTCGCGTTCGCTTCGCTGCACGGGTCCGCCTTCAGCAACTCTGCGAACTCGCGATCGTTTTGCGCCGTGATCATCTCAGCGGCAGTCGGCTCATCTGCGGAGGGCGTAGTGGAAGGCTTTTCGCCGCTGGCCGTCGAGCTGGCTGACGCGTCCTTCTCCTCGTCTCCGTCGCCGAGCGCAACGCCAGTGACGATGATGGCGGCCAAGACCACGAGGACGGCAGCCCCCGCCCCGATCAGACGCCACGGTAGCGGCCTCTTCGGCCGACGGAAGTTGAGGGTGGTGCGCAGCCGGCCTGGGAGCTGTTCCACGAGCTCCCAGCCGTCCTTCTGCATCTTCGAGATGACCAAACCGTCGGTGCCCCGAAGCGTCTGCACGACCTTGTACTCGTACTTGATCTCATCGGCCATGCGGCTCCCCGCCCCTGAAGCGAACTGGTCATTCCAACTGGGCGCGAGCATGGATGACTCCGCGAGTAGCACGGCGTCAGGAACTGTCGGCTCATCACCGCATCTGCACCCCACCGCGATCCGGGCGTGGCCTGCACTCAAAACGCCTTCACCCCTGTCCTGCACGGACAGAGGTGGAGGAACGTTCATGCAGCTACAGTGAGCGGGGCTTCCGTTCTCTCCCAGGCTCCTAGGACTGCCTTGTGAGCGTCCGGCTGCAGGTGGGCGTAGCGCTGCGTGGTCTGGAAGCTTTCATGGCCGAGGAGGTGCTGGACCTCGTAGAGCGAGACTCCCTGCTGCACCAGCCACGAGGCGCAGGTGTGGCGCATGGAGTGCGGTGGGTAGTGCGGGACGGGCTGCTGCTCACCGTCGCCGTCGAAGTAGTAGGCGCCTTCGACAGCCGGCCACCAGGTCTGCCTCCGCCAGTTGCCGTCATCGAGGAGTCGTCCGGCCCTGCCCTTGGTGATGGTGGTAAATACCACCGCGTCACGGTCTAGCAGTGCTTCGTTACGTTGAGTGATCCTCGCTGGTGGTGGGCAGCCTTCCAGGGTGAAGCTGGGGGAGGTGGAACGGCTCCGGGGTGAGTTGGCGGAGTTCGTTGCCGATGTGTTCGGGTCGTTGTCGCGGCGGGATCAACGGCGGTGGGGCGAGTGTTACCTGCGGGGCCTGATGCTCGACGGCCGGCGGAAGTCGGTCCAGCCGATGGCCGAGCGGCTGCCGGACGGGAACATGCAGGCCCTGCAGCAGTTCGTGAACCAGTCGCCGTGGGATCCGCTGCCGGTGAGGCGGCGGATCGCCGAGCGGCTGTCCGAGGTGATCACGCCTGACGTGTGGGTGGTCGACGACGTGTCGTTCCCCAAGTGCGGCAGGGCGTCGGCCGGGGTGGCCCGCCAGTACTGCGGCGCGGTCGGGAAACGGGCGAACTGCCAGGTCGCGGTCAGCGTCCATGCCGCCACCGACACCGCCTCGTGCCCGCTGAACTGGCAGTTGTATCTGCCGCTCGAGTGGACGGACGAGCCGGACCGCTGCCGCCGGGCAGGAGTCCCCGACGACGTCGTCCACCAGGAGAAGTGGCGGATCGCGCTCGGCCTGCTCGACAGTCTGGCCGAGTGGCATCTGAAGGTGCCGGTCGTGGTCGCCGATGCCGGCTACGGCGTCAGCACCCCGTTCCGGCTCGGCCTTGAGGAACGCGGCCTGTCCTATGTCCTCGCACTGACCGGCAAGGAGGTCGCCCACCCGGAGGACGCCGAACCGCACCAGCCGGCTTACGGAGGGCTCGGGCCGCCCACGCTGCCCCGCTACCGCACCCCGCCACGAGCGGTCTCCGCCCTGGCGGCCGAGACCGATGTGGACCGGTTCGCCAAGGTGACCTGGCGGCAGGGCATCAAAGGGGCGATGACCTCACGGTTCGCGGTCCTGACCGTCCGGCCCGCGGGCAAGCAGTCCCTGGCCGCGGCCCAGGAAGCAGGCGGCGGCCGCAACCAGTGGGACGGTGTCCTGCCCACACAGACACTCCTGGCCGAGTGGCCGGACGGCCAGGACGCTCCCACGGAGTACTGGATATCGAATCTGCCCGCAACCACCCCGGTCGCCGACCTCGTGCGATGGGCGAAGATGCGCTGGCGGATCGAGCACGACTACCGCGAACTCAAGCACGGCCTCGGCCTGGACCACTTCGAAGGCCGCACATGGCGCGGCTGACACCACCACGTCACCCTCGTCACCGCCGCCCAGGCATTCCTCACCCTCAGGCGGCACAACCCAAAAACCCGCACACCGGCCTGACCCTCTACCAGGTCCTCGACGTTCTTCAGGACCTGCTGAGGTGCTGGACCGGTGCCTGCACCACCTGCGGACGCCCCCTACCCAGCCGACGAAGCCGCCGCAGACAGCGCAGAACCTAACGAAGCACTACTAGACGAGCACACGGCAGAGCAGCCTCAGAGCACCATCTCGGGGGGTTCGCGGCCGCTCTCCTACCGCCGCCCCCGACGCATATTGGACGCCTGCGATCCGCTTCAGGTAGCCATCTTGCTGACCGACGATGCAGCGTGCATAGATCGCCAGCAGTACCGGAACGCTGTTTCGGGGCCCGCTCGGGGCCCAAGCGGGCCCTCCGGGGTCGCTCCTGTGGGCTGGAACGGGATCGACACCGACCGAGGCGCCTCGACGGTGATCGCCGTGGAGGCGGTCGCCGGAGCGAGGCGGTCCGGATTCCTACACCACTTGGCGGGACACCATCCCCTCCGGGAGGGCAGCGTCGGGCGAGAGCAAGCGAGGTCCCATTTCACCGGAGCGGACGTGCAGGCGTCTACTGTTGAGAATGCCGAAGAGGGCGGAATCGGCCTCCGTGTCCCGATCCCAAGCCGATTGTCAGTGGCATCTGTCAGGGTGTGCGCAATGCATGGCGGGACGAGGGGCGGTATAGGTGTTGCAGCGTGATGACTCTGGTGTCTCCGAGTCATTCGATCTTGATTCCCTGACGGTGGGTGACCGCCTGCGACTGTTCAATTTCACGCAGCGTGATGACCGCGTGGCGTATCTGTGGGTGTTGCGGGCGATGAACGTTCTACGGGCTGTTCACCAACTGCAGGTCCACCCCGACGACGTGGCGAACGCGCTGAAAGAGCTCGCGATAGCGCACGACGAGGTGCCGTCCGCCGCCGACTTAAACCTGCGGGCCATGCTGGACAACCTCTCCTCGGACAATGAGCAGGTTCTCTACCGAGTGGAGGACGCGGCGCGGTGCGGCAATCTGGCCGCATACCGGAACCGGCAGTCGGTCTACCAGTTCACGGAGATCGGCTACCGCGTCTATTGCGCAGTGGAAGAGGTCATCGGCTCCCGCGTGCAGGACGCGAACCTGTCGCGGCTGGTCTTCGCCGACATCCTGGCGGACTTCAAGGCGCTGGCTGCGGCGAACCGATCGGGTGACCAGGACGAGGTGTATCGCAAGCTCGCCCGGCTCGACAACGTGCTAGAGGACATGACCCAGCGGGCAGCACGCTTCTACCTGACCCTCAACGACGTGGCGCGGACCACGGACGTCTCCCCCGAGACGTTCCTGCGCTATAAGCACGCGCTGCTGGCACACATGAGTGAGTTCACCACAGAGCTGGAGCGCTACGCGCCCCGGCTGGCGGAGGCCGTGTACGAGGTGGAAGACAGCGGAGTGGAGACCCTGTTGGAGCGAGCCGCCGCGGTGGATGAACGGCCGATGATGCGGCCGGCCGCCCGGCTTGAAGACTGGCGGCGGCGCTGGATGGGTCTGCGCCAGTGGTTCTTGGCCGACGGCCCTGGAGAGACCAAGGCCGCTCAGCTGCAAGGCGCTACCCGCACGGCCATTTCAGGGGTCATTGCCCTGCTGCGGCAGGTGACGGAGTCACGTCGAGGAGGGGTGAGCCGGACCACTCAGCTGCGGCATCTTGCCGCCTGGGCGGCGGCTGCGCCGGATGAGCAGGCAGCGAACGCACTGGTGTCCGCCGCCTTCGACCTACGCTCGGTGCGGCATCTGTCGGGTGCCCACGACGACGATGACCAGATTTCGCCGCGGGCGACGTGGTGGGATGCGCCCGGTGTGGAGATCAGCATCAGCCTGTTCCGGCATGGCAAGCGGCCTGCGCCGGGCGGGCCGCAGCCAGTCCGCACGCGTCGTGGCGCGCACGCCCGGCTGCGAGAGCAGCAGCTGGCGGATCGGGCCGCGGACCGGGAGGCCGCCACGGATCTCCTGGACCACGGCCCCCACGACCGGGTGCTAAGCGAGGCAGAGACCCGAGCCGTGCTCAAGCTGCTGACCCGTGCCCTCCAAGCACGAACGGTCGTCGCGGGCCAGCTGCGTTCGGGGACCGGCAGCAGCGACGTGATGACGCTGCGCCTGGTCCCGAACGAGCGCGGCAGCCAGCTGCGAACCGAGACCGGCACGCTGCACCTGCCCGGCTTCGCCCTGGAGATCACGCCCCACGGTGCGCTGCGCCGACGCCGAACGGAGAAGCCCTGATGCCCGCCCATCGCGTCGCCGCCTCAGTGGAGCCCGCGGACCTCGGCTCCTACCAGCAAGCTGCCCGGCTCATGCTGTTGCACGGAATTGTCACCGAGAGCTATCCCCGAGCCAAGGCACTGGCTCTGGTGCTGCAGTGGTCAGAGGAACTGGCCAAGGATTTCCGTGACTTATTCGGCTACTCGTTGCAGACGAGCGCCCGTCACGCACGGCTGCTGCGGCGGCTGGATGCTTTCGATGCCAGCCAGGCGTTCCTTACGGTGAAAAGCAAGAGGCCGTTCGACCGGCGGCGTCTGGCCTACCTCTGCCTGATCCTGGCCTGCTTGCACCGGTCACGCATCGAGATCAACCTCGCCGATCTCGTCAAGCTGCTCACACCGTCCGCCAACGCGATCGAGCACCTGGGCTTCGATGCGACCGCACCGGGCCACAAGGACGCAGTCGTGGATGTGATGGACTGGCTTGTCGACCGGGGTGCGCTGCGGATCTCCGATGGCTCCATGGAGGACTGGGCCCGTGACCACGACCGCGGCGATGCGCTGTTCGACATCGACCACGACACCTGCGCGGCACTTTTCAGGCCGAACAAGCCGCTGCAGCACTTGGTCAGCGCTGCCGGCCTGCTGGACACCCCGACCGCCGGCACCGGACGGGACCCCCGCCGACGCTTTGCTGCCCAGCGAGCTCGCCGATTGCTGATCGAGTACCCGGTGGTTTACTTCAGCGACACCGACGCGGAGACGGCGATAGCGCTGCGCCAGCCCACTCTGGCGGAGGACATCGCACGGCTGACCGGATTGCCGGTCGAGCGCCGCGCAGAGGGGATCATGCTCGTCGACACCACGGGGCACTTCACTGACAAGCGATTCCCCGGCCGCGGCGGGGCGGTCAACCGCACCGCGGGGCTGATGCTCGCGAAGATCGCGGACTTGCGGGAAGACCCGGACCGGTCCAGCAGTCTTCAGTACCTCCTACCCGCCGGACCAGGCGAGGAACATGCGGACCTACTGAGCCGCATCGACATGGCCCTACCGCAAGCCGGCACGCTCGAAGCCTTGGCGCAGGACCCGCATGCGGACGCTGGTTGGCCTGCGGACGAGGCCGATCCGGACATGCCAGCGCATGACGGGCAGGCGGGTCTGCCTTTCGTGGAACACGGCACGTTGGAGCAGATGATCAACGAGCTCTATGAAGAGTTCGGCCCCTCCTCCTTCACCAACAAGTGGCAGGCCGACCCTGGCGGGCTGCTGGCAGAGGCGGTCGCGCTCCTGGCCGACCTGCGCCTGGTCCACATCGTCCCCGGCGGGATCCTGGTCCGGCCCGCGGCCGGCCGTTACCGCAACATCACTGCCGTCCTGCCGCGCCCCGCGCACGGCCAGTTCGCTCTCGACTTCCCCCTTGAGGACACCTCTCGATGACGCTCATCCCCCACTCTCGCACCGCTGACGAGCCGGAGGTTCGCTTCAAGCCCACGCGCGCCGGAGTGATCGGCCTTTGGGACTACACCGACGAGGAGTTCGTCTTCGCCGATGGCCGACTGGTCCTGCGGGGGCACAACGGCTCCGGCAAGACCAAGGCCCTCGAAGTGCTGTTCCCCCTCGTGCTGGACGGTGTCCTCGACGCAAGGCGTCTTGATCCCTTCAGCGGCGAGGAGCGGACCATGAAGTCGAACCTGCTCTACAAGGGGCAGGAGTCCGCCTACGGCTATGTGTGGATGGAATTTGCCCGCACCGGCCCCGACGGGGAGGTCCTCGAAGCCGTCACCGTGGGGATCGGCATGCGGGTGACCAAGGCGATGTCCACGCCAGCCCGCTTCTTCTTTGTCGCCGACGGCAGAGTCGGCATCGACTTCGGCCTGCTGGATGCCGCCTCGCGCCCGCTGCGGGAGAAGGCCCTGGAGCAGCTGCTGGGTAAGAAGGCCATCTTCGATACGGCGGAGGCGTACCGGGAAAAGATCGATGACCGGCTGTTCGGGCTGGGCCGCGAGCGCTACAGCCAGCTGGTCAATCTTCTGCTCCAGCTGCGACGCCCGCTGCTGGCCAAGGATCTTGACCCGGTCAAGCTGTCCGACACCCTCACCGCCGGCCTGCGCCCCGTCGACGATGACCTCATCCTGCAGGCGGCCCGCGACTTCGAGAATCTCGCCGAGATCCAAGCGCTCCTCAATGCCCTGACGGGGGCAGATACCGCGGTCCGGAACTTCCTGCGCGAGTACACCAGTTACCTTCGCGCCCATGCCCGTGACCGCGTCGACCAGGTCACCGGGCGCATCCAGGACACGGCCGCCCAGTGCGAGAAGATCATGGAAGCCGCAGAGGACCGCCGCACCTCCGAGCGGCAGCTGGCTTCCGCACAGCATGAGCGGGATACCGCCGAACGCCAGTGCAACGAAATCGGCGCCCGCCTTGCCGAGTACAAGAACCACGACGCCATCAGACAACGTGACGATCTCAAGGAACTGCGCGACCGCGTGCGCACGGAACGCCGGGGCATCGCCGACAGCGAGCGCCACCTCAGCCAGGCTCAGAACAACTTGGCCACCCTCAAGGGGGAGGCTGAGCGCGCTGTCCAGCGGCACGATGAGCTGCGCGAAGCGGCCTCCCGGCACACCCACAGGCTGACGGACGCCGCACGCCGTTGCGGCATCCTGCACGACGACGCCACGCTGGATCTTGGTGCCGATCTGGACATAGACGTAGCAGGTCGCGTAGCCGCGCGGCGCAGGGAACTGGAAGACGTACGCGCCCACCTCAGCGCGTTTGAGGACGCCACGAAAGACCAGGAACGCGAGCAGGACCACTGTGACGCGGCCAGCGGTGAGCTGACCGAGGCCGAGCGGCAGTCCGCAGCAGCCGCCGAGAAGCTCGTGATCGCCCGCACCACGGCGAGACAGGAACTGGACGGATTCATCAGCCGCTGGAGCAGCGGCAACGACATCACGGTCTTGGCCGCCGCCGACGGTGACGCACTGCGCGTGGCCATCGACGCGGTAGGGGAACCCGAAGCGTCACCGCTGCCGGAGGTGTTTCGTTCTCTCACCGACCAGCGCCGCACCAGGGCCCTGACCCGCGTCGAGACCTTGAAGCGGGAGCACAGCGATACTGCGGACGCGTTGCGCAGCAGACGGGTTGAGCGCGACACCGTTGCCGCCGAGGCTGATGACGCGCCCCCATCCAGTGACCTGCGTCCTGCCAACCGCGATGATCGGCCAGGCGCCCCGCTGTGGCAACTCGTGCGGTTCGCCGATCACATTCCGGACGCCCATGCAGCCGCTGTGGAGGGCGCCCTGTACGCGGCCGGCCTGCTTACCGCATGGCTGCACCCAGACCCCGCGCTGACCGACCAGGCCCTGCACGACAAGGTCGCCGACGCCTATCTGCGCCCCCTGCCTCCCGCACAGCGGCCCACCGGCCCCACTCTGGCCGATGTACTGGTCGTCGAAGATCAGCAGCGTGTCGATGTCGCGGCCGTACAGGCCGTCCTGTCGTCCATCGCCGTAGCGGACGACAGCCCTGCAACGGACGACCCACCGCGCGCTGCTGCAGTCACGACAGGCTCGCACTTCTGCCTCGGCATCCAGGTCGGTGCGCATCCCAAGGACCAGCCGGAGTACATCGGGGCCACCGCGCGGGCCGCCCGTCGGCGCGAACGGTTGCGCCTGCTCGAAGAATCCATCGCCGCCCTGGAAGCTCAGCTCGTCGGCATCGAAGAGCAGCAGCGGTACGCGCAAGAAGCATTCGACGACTTCGACCGCGCCAGGTGCGAGCTCCCCCGCACCCGGCCGATCACCGATGCGGTAGGCGAGGTGGCCGTGGTGGCGGAGAAGGTCGCCGGCGCCCGCCGCCGCCTCATCGAATCCCGCAAGCGGCTCGACGGGGCGATCGCGCGCGCCCATGAGAAGAACCGGCAGCTTCGGCATACCGCGACCGCCGCACGGCTGCCCACCGTCCGTGGGGAACTGGACAACGTCGCCCAGGCCACTGACGACTTCGCCGACGCCGGCAAGGCCCTCTCCACCTGCCGCGAGCAGGCCGAGGCCGCCGAGCGCGACATCGTCGGCCGCAAGGAGATCATCGCAGCGCAGACCGAGTCCTGCGCAGAACAGGCTGAGGCACTACAGGCGCGCAAGGATGAGTTCGCCGTTCAGGAGGAACGTCTGCGCACCCAGGAAGCGACGCTCGAAGCCCCACTTCAGGAGATTCTGCAGCAGATCGCGGACGCGGAGGAGCAGCTCACCGCGGCGCAGAAGACGTACAGCCGCGCGAAGAAGGACGCCGAAGAGCAGCGAGACCGGCTCCTGAAGGCTGACCATGCCTTGGAGTTCGGCCGTACAGCGCTGGCCACAGCCGTGGCTGAGCAGATGCGCACCACGCTCACGCTGGAGCCCTATGCCCGGCCCGACCTCCTCGGCCTCCTCGAAGCGAACGCCGAGACCGTCTGGCTGCCGCACGACATGTGGCCGAGCCCCGAGCAGGCAGTCCAGGCCCTCATGGACAGCCTGACCTCACTCGGCACTTCCCTCACGGGCATGGAGGCCGCCCAGAACGTCGTCCCCACGTCCGTTGCCTCCTTGATCAACGCGCTCGACGAGGCAACACGAGGACGGCCGATCACCGCGAGCCTCCTGAAGACCGTGACAACCAAGATCTCTACCGCTATCACAGCGCTGGAGGCAGCCCTGCTGGAGTCCGATCAGGGCTACCTCTTCGAGTGGGAACCGGCCGGTGACATCATCCTGGCCCGGGTCACCGACAGCGAAGGGCCGGCTCCCGTGGCGGACTTCGCCCGCCGCCTGGCCGAACAGCTCGCCGATCAGAGCGTGCTACTGGAAGACAAGGAACGGACCGTCCTGGAGGACGGCCTCCTGACCGGGCTGGCCGAACAGATCCACGACCGCACCGTCGCCGCCCGCGACCTGGTCAAGAGCATGGACGCCGACACCCGATCCAAGCCGATGTCCTCCGGGACGACGGTGGGCATCAACTGGGTCATCTCCGACGCGCTCACCGACTCCCAGCAGGCCGTCAACAAACTGCTCGACAAGGACGCCTCCGGTCTCGGTCCGGCCGGACTGGCCGAACTCCGCTCCCACCTGCGCAGCCAGATTCGCACCAAGGCCGCTGCCGACAAGAAGAGGAGCTACCAGCAAGTGATCGCGGAAGTCCTGGACTACCGCGCCTGGCGCAAGTTCGAGCTCCGTCTGTTCCGGCCGGGCATGACCGAGGAAGAGCGGAAGAAGGGAGAACTGCTCACCAAGGCAAAGCACAGCGTGATGTCCGGCGGCGAGAAGTCCGCCTCCATCCACCTGCCGCTCTTTGCAGCCGCCCACGCACAGTACAGCTCCGCCTACCCCACCTGCCCGAGGCTGATCGCCCTCGACGAGGCATTCGCCGGCATCGACGAAAAGTACCGTCCCGATCTGCTCGCCCTCACGGCCAAGTTCGACCTCGACCTCTTCATGACGGGCTACGACCTGTGGATCACCTACCCCGACGTGCCGCAGATCTCGCACTACGACATGAAGCACGACGAGGCATCCCACACCGTCTCCGCCATGTTGCTGGTCTGGGACGGCGAACAGGTCCTCGATGACCTCGAATACCCCGGATCCGACGATCTGGCCGCCGAACTCCTCGGCTTCACGCCCCGTCGACACGTTCCCGCACAGGCAGGACTGCTCGCGGACATCCCCGATGACGAGCCGACGAACGACGATGCCGAGGAAGCAGAGTGACCGGGCCAACAGAGGCATACGAGCGCTACCGAGCCACCGAGTTCCGCCGGCTCCTGGCCGCTGCCCGGCGCTCGCTCGAACGCAACGGCGGCGAAGTCAAGGGCTCCATCGGCCTTGCCAACCCGACCACGGCCGAACGCAACGCCATCATCGGCATCACCGGTACTTACCGGTCGGCCGACGTCCGCCGCATCACCATCCCCCTCTCAGCGTTGGAGCAGAGCGTCCGCAACGTCACGGGCATGTCGCTCCGCGATGTCCTCGAACGGATCGGCCCCAAGCTGCGCTTTCGCGCCGACGAGCGGACCACGCTCGATCAGGCCCGACAGAGGATCCTTGCTGAGGGCGAGGCCAGCCCGCTGCACGCCGAGCACGCCTGGTACCGGCGGTGGCTGGCCGACCTCGCATCCGACGGCACGATCACCGCACTGATCAACAAGAAGGACACCCGCCTCTTCAGCCAGGCCGTCCGCGTCCTGGAATACCTCTACAGCCGGCCCAGCGACGCTCCACCGATCATGCTGCCCGCCCTGGCCGACGCCACCACAGGAGACACCAAAGCCCTCAACCCCGGCCGCGGCTCTCTCCCGACTCTGGTCCTGCGAGCCCTGGCCATGGCACGTGGAATCCCGCTCGAAAAAGGAGCCGAGGCTCGGCGCGAGCTGTGGGACACCTTCGACGTCATCGTCGACGACCTCGCCAGCCGTGTCCTCGTCCTCAATCTGCCCGCGACCGGCCAGGGGCTGGGCCACTGGCTCACCGACGCCGCCCGCTACGGTACTCCCTTCCACGTCACCCTCCACCAGCTCATCACCCTGCCGATCGCCGTAGACCTCCCCACGGTGTACGTCTGCGAGAACCCCGCCGTGCTCCGCCGTGCCGCCGGTGAGCTCGGTGCCAGCAGTCCGCCGCTGATCTGCGCCGAGGGCCGCCCCTCGACCGCTTTCCACCGGCTGGTGCGACTGATCGTCGAAGCTGGCGGCACCTTGCGCTACCACGGGGACTTCGACTGGCCCGGCATCGACATGACCAACCAGCTCCGCGCCCGCTACCGGGCCGAACCCTGGCGGATGAGCACTGCGGACTATCTCAGCGCGGTTCGCGTCGACAGCGATCACGTCCAGCTGAGCGGCAAGGCACAGGACACTGCCTGGGAGCCAGGGCTCGCCGAGGCCATGAAACGGGAGAACCGCGCCGTCTACGAAGAGGCCGTCGCTGACGTCCTCCTGGCGGACTGGAAGGGCCCGGCCGGAGCGCGGACAGCCAGAAACGCTGCTTTGCACCTGGGGCGATGAGCGTCAGCTCCGAGGCGCGGCAGTGGCCCGCCCGAACCCAGCGGGCACAGCACTGGGAGCCGCCCTCGTCGACGGGTGGGCGCACCCCCCTCACAGATACAGCCTGCACCTAAAGCCATCAGACCGCCTGACCAGCGATGCAACATACCTGACACCCCATCAGAAGGAGCGTCAAATGAGCGTCATTTCAGCGTGAAGATATCGCCCGCAACGCCCACACCGCACATAACGCGCACAGAAAAACCCCAGGTCAGGATCCCTTCGCGGCCGGCTCCAGGATCGCCACGCACTCCACGTGGTGGGTCATGGGGATCACATCAAAGCTTCCCGCTGACGGAGAAAGTGCAGGTCAGAGGCCTTTTCCAAGCGTCAGAAGACCGCTTCCAAGATCGCAGCGTCAAACGAGCGTCACGATTCACGCTTCGTTTCGGCCACTCTGATGCCGCCGATGCGGTACCCCGCATCAGAGTGTCTGAGGTCCCCAGCACCTACGACCACAAGCGCCCTGTCGCCTTCCGTGCCGACGCCCCTCCCGGCCGATCGGCAATCGATGACTGAGTGCAGTCGAGAGCACCTCGGGACGCGAAACGGTAGGCAGACGCCAGATGACCGCCGCCACTGCTACCAGCCGCCGTTCGATTCCAGTTGCCGGATCCGCTCGTCCGGATCCGGCTGCCGACGCCGCTTACGAGACCTGGGCGGCTGTCCTGGTGTCCCCGGGCAGCGGCGCCGACGCCGCGACGGCGGTCCCGCAGCAACCACTGGCGCAGGGGCCCGTTTGACGCCCAGGTCAGCGTCGATGCTCTTGTACGTCGCCCCGGGTGTGGAGTCGAACAGGGCCACGGCATTGGCCTGGAACTCGCTACGTCACCGCCGCACACCCTGAGCGCACCATGAGACGGCCCCAGGGGCCGTCCCGCCGGCGGCGCTCGGGTGCCGGTGCGGTCGGTGTCCGCGAAGTTGTCACCCGTGGGGGTTGTGCCGGGGGCGCGGGCCAGGACGAGCGCCGACAGGGCGCCGAGCAGGACTCCCATGGGGGGTGCGGCATGCCCGGCTCGGCGGCCGTCATGCCATGGATCCGAACACGTCGCACGTGCGGGCGGTCACGCCAGGATGATTTCCAGGATGAGACCGACGCTGCGGCCGTAATAGCGATTGCTGAAGTTTCGGGCTGTGCCCTCGCCGCACGCCCGGTGCCGGTGCCGGGCGACAGGACCACGCCCTTCAGGGAAGACGCTGAGTTGGGCGCACAGGCCGTCTGTACGTGTGTCCTTGCCCCACCCGCTCATCCGCGTGTACCTGTCTTCGCAGGCCAGCAAGACACGGGCTGCCGCGCCGTCGATCGTGATGTTGTGGGTGCGCCCGCACGGCAAGGCGTTGGCGGGAGCAGCTGTGCCGATCAGGGTGCCCGCGGCCAGGGTGGCGGCGGCCAGTGCGGTACGGATCGTCGAGGCAAGGCGCATGCTGCTGTCCTTCCGCGCGGAAGTGGTCGTGAACCCTGAGACCAGAGGTCTTCCCTCGTGTGTGTGACGTGGTGCGCCGAGGGGGCCCGCGAGCAGGGGCGTTGCGGCGACGGCCCCGACGATCGCCCGGAAACCGTCGGCGACGGCCCGCAGGATCGACCGCTACGTCGAGGTCACCACCTGCATGGCCTCGGCAGCGAGGCGGTCCGACAGCCTGCGCCTGCGGTAGACGCTCGTCGACCAGGCGGCGGGCGTCGTCGGACAGGGCGCCCAACTCGGCGACCGCGGCGCGGTGCCCGACGTTCTACGCCTCGGCGACCGCGTCGAACACTTCGAGCTGTGCGGCGCGCCCAGCTCGTCGAGGACGGCCTGAGACTCGCGGCGTACCTGCTGCACGGCGGCGAGTTTGGCCTTGCCCCATCCGGACGCGTCGAGGCTGGCGGCGAGCTGGCGCGCGATGATGCCGAGCAACCGTTCTTCTGCTGCGGCGTAGAGGTCACACGTCCGCTCGGCCTTGGCGGACGCTCCCTCGCCGTTTCCGGCGATCCAGTGGCTCAAGGAGAGCCCGAACACCAGGCTCCTCGCCCAGCTCGCCGCCGAAGGCCACACGCTCAGCCACGAGTTGTTGGACGAGCTCCCGCCCAGTCGGAACCAGCGCTACATCCGTCAACTCCTGGTCCACACCGGCATCTTGGAAGAACGCCATGAGGACCTCGAACGCATCCCGGGCTGGCTGGAGCACGAGCTCGCGGACGAGCCGGCCGCGCACGCCAACCTGGCCCGCCCGTTCCTGCACTGGTTTCTGCTCCGGCGGGCACGCCAGCGGGCCGCCATCCGACGCCACCCCGCCTCCGTCGATCGCGACCTGCGGCGCCGCGTCAGCGTCGCCCTGGACTTCCTGGCCTGGACAGACGAACGCGGCTTGGCCCTCGCCGACCTCGCCCAGGAGCACATCGACGACTGGATCGCTGGAGCCACCAGCCAACGTCGCTACCTGATCCGGTACTTCTTGAAATGGACCACGAGCCGTCGGCTTACCCGCGAGCTCACGGTTCCCTCCATCCCGAGGCAGGAGCCCCAGAACCTGCTCGACGAGGACAATCGATGGCCGCTCCTCCAGCGTTGCCTGACCGACGAGGCCCTGCCCACCGATGTCCGGGCGGCCGGAGCGATCACTCTGCTGTTCGGCCCGTCCACTGAACGCCTCTGCCATCTGACGCCCGAGCACCTCAAGCTCGGCGACAAGGACACCCACCTCGTCCTGGGACGCCACCCCGTCCTGCTGCCTCCACGGCTCGCCGAGCTCCTTCGCCGCCTCGTCGAACAGCCCCAGCTACGGCCGCAGCTCTCGCGAGTCCACGCAGGCCCTCGATGGCTCTTCCCGGGCATGGTCCCGGGCAAGCCGATCTCGACCCACGGCATGACCCAGAAGCTCAACCGGCACGGCATCCCGGTTCGCACCGCCCGCAACGCGGCACTGGCCGGCCTCGCCGCTGACCTCCCCAGCCCGATTCTCGCCGACGTGACCGGGATGCACCGCCACACCGCACTCCGCTGGGTCGCCTACGCCCGACGCGACTGGGCCGAGTACCTCGCCGCCCGAGCCGAAGACGACGCCGAGAAACGAGAGAAGGGAATAGCAGGACATGACGGAGCGTCGCAGTTCCGGAGGTCAGCTGCCGAAGGAACAAGCAAGGCGTGACCCCGAAACGGAAAAGAAGTCGTGGGGGAGAAGCCATCGGTACGGGGAGCCGGGGGTCGCTGGAGATTGGGACTGGGCCAGCGATCTGGGATTCTTGGAGGACATGGCCGAGTTGCTCGGTATCAGGGTCGGCCTGGCGGCATCGGAGGAAAAGATCAAGAGTGCCGTCAGAGGAGGAATGCAGCTGCTACCCGAGGCATTCAAGACGCATTATAGGTTTGCCTATCCACTCCTGGGGAGGGCTGTCTTGGAGGCGTTTGGCCTAGAAGGTGCGATGCGAGCAGAAGACCACTCGATCATTCTCGTTGTCCGAGATCGAGTCCACGACTATGACCTTGCTCTGCGGGCACTCTCCTTCATGGCGCAGAGAATCTACGGAGCAGAGGAGGAAGTCTTCGCCGGAATCCCCGAGGGCAGGGCCGATGGTATCGGAGTCACCCTGAAGTGCGTCAGCCGGGAGCGTGCACGTGAAGTAGTGCGGGAAGCGGCGCAGCTGCATGGTCACGCTCTGGCGGCCGCAGTGGAAGCTGCCCTTGATGAGATGCAGTTCCGCGCCGTGCGTAACCCCACACCGGTAAGAGAAGAGCAGGTATGGGCTGACGTGCTCGACCTCCAAGAGCTCTTCGCATCAGAGTCGGTCACAGCTTCCTATGGAAGATTCTTTGATCAACGATTCGTCAATTACTTGGCGAGCAACTTCGAGGCGATCGGGTCGATTAATTGGAGAAAATTCGAAGCCCTCGTGGCGGAGCGCTTTGAGCGTCTAGGGTTTGAAGTAGATCTAGGGCCTGGACGCGGTGATGGGGGAGTTCATCTCCGAGTCTGGGAATCCGGCTCCTCAACGCATGACGCTCCACCAACATTCATCGTCCAATGCAAACGTGAACACCGGAAGATCGAGCAGGTCGTCGTGAAAGCGCTCTTCGCTGATGTGAAATGGGTAGGAGCTCAGAAAGGGTTGCTTGTTGCTACCGCAGAGTGGGCTCCTGGAGCCAGAAAACTTGTCAAGACGAGAGGCTATCCGGTGGATGAGGTGAACCGGGAGATGCTGCGATCGTGGCTGCGGGAGATGCGGGACACCGACCGTGGGCTGTGGCTTCCGCACACGGCCTCAGGCAGCTCATCTCTGTGAGAGATCACCACTGCCCTGCGGCGCCTGTCCTTGTGTCCCTAGCGTGTTCTCGACAGGACAAGCCCGTTCGACTCCTGAGCCGGAGGCGTCCGCCACGGGCTGGCGGCTGGCCAGAGCAGGTGTCAACTGCGGTCGAGGCTTCCCAAATCCCAGGAATAGTGCACGGTCGGAATAACCCCCTCCCGCCAGTAAAGCGGGATGCATTCTACATGAATCAGTTTCCGTACTCTCGCAGTACGTTGATCATGTGCCGTATCTTGTGAGTGGAGTTGCCAGGCAACGGTTTGGGGTTGAAATGCATGAGACCGTTCCTGATTTCCCGTATCTCATCAAGTCGCTCGATGAAGACTTTTCGATCCAAGGACCAGCCGACCCTCTCCCATTCTTCCTTATTCTCCAAGACGCGCTGGTAGTCTCCGATCGACAGGTCATCGAATCCTGTGATACTCCGGTTGCCTTCCGGGTCACACAACTCCTGAACTCTAGAAAATTCAATAGAAGAGGCGAGCACCTGGCGCAGCCGTTGATCGAATTCACCGATAAGAAAGAATGGGGTGGCCATGGCTCCGTAGGCTGCCGCTACGTCGCTCGCAGTTACGATGCCCGAAATCTCATTACTTCGGTTTCGAATAAGAACAAATTCAGATTCCGCGAGCATTGGGAGAATATCGATGAGGTCTTGATCATAGGATACTTCGCGGGCTTGGATTATGGCCCGAGAAAATGGCGGTGCGTGATTGGCGTGGCGTGCCCGTGCGATTGACTTCCACGTCACGGCCCCGCGGAGTTGGCGTCCCGACAAGACAGGGAGCTGGGAGTAGTCGTTGATCATCATTTGAGTGATGGCTTCATCGAATGTGGCAGAGGGGGACACATGGACGACACCACCAAGAGCAGAGGGCAAGTCGCCTACGGTCAGACCGACCACGGGTGCATCCTTGTCTTCGCCTTGGGCCGGGGATTCGTTGACCGTTTGAATCCGGAGTGGATCCTCTGCGGTTTCAGTGTGCCGTATTGCACTATCGCTTTGCGCCGCGACGGACTTGGGAGCCGCATCAAAGTTGGGCGATACGCCCAGTCGCTCGTTGGCCAATTCGCCGGCACCAGGGCTGGAGGCACCCACGGCTGAGGTGCCCAGGAATCGCTGACGCAGTCGATCAAGCGTTGTGCCGTCTTCCAAAGCCCAGCTTCGCCAGCCATCAACGGTCCCTTCGCCGACCGCTGCGGCCGCAGCCCGGTTGGGGGATGGAAACTGTTGACCACCAACCAGTTCGAGCCGACCCGCAGCCGTCACTCTCGCGGAGTAGCGTGCCCCTGCACGCTCGAAAGTCAACTGCGTACCCTCTGTGATTAGACCAGCATCGAGAAGGTCAGCCATGGTCACACGCCTGCCTGCCGTGAGGTAACGAGGCCGTTCGGCGTATCGGTTCAGGCTCAGGTCGTATCCCTGGGCGACGATGTCTGACTTTGGGACGCAGAAGCTCTGTTCCGTACGCGCGCGGTTGTGCTCAGAGCCGCCACGGTCGAACCAGCGAGAGAGGGCGTCCGGGAGGTTGTTCTTGGTGTGCTCCTCCTGTGACAAGGAGCCGGCCGCAGGCCGGACGCCCAAACGGTCCTCCGGGAGGAGCGGGTTGCGCCTGTCGTCGAGGCTGAAGCCGTCCGCCTGGACGTCGTAGAACCAAACGTTGTCCGTGCCTCCGCTATCCGTGCGGGTGAACAGCAGGATCGCGGTCGAGACTCCCGCGTACGGCTTGAAGACCCCGCTCGGGAGTTTCACCACGCCGTCCAGTTTGTGGTCCTCAACCAGCGTCCGGCGCAGCTCTTTGTGCGCCTTCGTCGAACCGAAAAGGACGCCGTCCGGAACGATGACCGCCGCGCGGCCACCGGGCTTGAGGAGCCTCAAGAACAAGGCCAAGAAGAGGAGTTCGGTTTTCTTGGTCTTCACCACGGGCAGCAGGTCCGCCGCCGGGGACTCATAGTCCAGACTGCCGGCGAACGGCGGGTTCGCCAAGATCAGGGAGTAGCGTTCTGCCTCGCCCGCCGAGGACTCCACAAGCGAGTCGCGGTAGCGGATGTCCGGGTCCTCGATGCCATGCAGCAGCATGTTCATCGAACCGATGCGCAGCATCGTGGAGTCGAAGTCGAAGCCGTGGAACATGCTCGCGTTGAAGTGCGCTTGCTGCTCCACGTCCAGGAGCGCCTTCGCATGCTCGCGCTTCACGTACGACGCCGACTGAACCAGGAAGCCAGCCGTGCCGCACGCCGGGTCGCAGACCTCGTCGTCCGGCTTCGGCTGGGTCATCTCGACCATCAACTGGATGAGGTGGCGCGGTGTGCGGAACTGGCCATTCCGGCCACTCGTGGCGATCTTCGCTAGCAGGTACTCGTAGATGTCGCCTGCGGTGTCACTCGACTCCATCGAGATGGAGTCGAGCAGCTCTACGACCTTGGCAAGCAGGTTGGGGCCCGGGATGGTGAAACGGGCGTCGCGCATGTGGTGGGAGTACGTGGAGCCGTCACCGCCCATCGCGCGGAGATAGGGGAAGACCCCCTGCTCGACGATGCGGTACATGACCTCGGGATCGCAGGCCTTGAAATTCTGCCAGCGCAGTTCCTGCTGGTCCTCAGCGAAGAGTGGGTCCGGATCCGGTTTGGCTGTACGGCTCGCCCGGTTGTCCTTGCGGGTTTGGATCTCGTCCAGCCGCTTGATGAAGAGCAGGTACGTGATCTGCTCTATCACCTCCAGCGGATTCGAGATCCCACCGGACCAAAACGCATCCCAGACGCGTCCTACCTTGCTCTTGAGCTCGCCTGTGATCACGGCGATACGCTATCGGATGGCGCGGGCAGCCGTGGCTGGTCGGCTACATCGGCGGCCGTCATACACGTCGGCCCCTGACTGACGTTGCGTTCCGCATAGTCCTGGTTGCGGACACTGGCGGCACCGACGTCATGTGGCTCCGAACGTGATCCCTACGTGG
>NZ_BEVZ01000007.1 GCF_003112515.1 Streptomyces fragilis
GGCAGGTTCAGCGCGAAGCCGATGCCGGGGCCGAGCAGCGACATGATCGTGTAGGTCAGGACCGCGGAGACCGCCAGCGACAGCAGCGCGACGAAACCGAGGCCGCGGTAGTACGTCAGCAGGTAGATCACGACGAGCGCGAGGCCGATGGCGCCGGCGATCAGACCGCCCTGGAGCTGTTCGCTGCCGAGGGCCGGGGTGACCGTGGTGACGCTGTCCTCCTCGAAGGTCAGCGGGAGGGCGCCGTAGGACAGCATGTTCGCCAGGGCCTGGGCCTCCTCCTGGCCGAAGCTGCCGGAGATCTCGGCGTTGCCGCCGGTCAGCGCCTCGCTGACGCGCGGGTCGGAGACGACCTCGCCGTCGAGCACGATGGCGAACTGGTTCTGCGGGCTGGGCTGGGTGGCCAGCTTGCCGGTGATGTCGCCGAACTTCTTCCGGCCCTCGGAGGTGAACTCCATGGTGACGGTCCAGCCGGCGCCGGTCTGGGTGTTCAGGACGGCCTGGGCGTCGTCGACGTCGGTGCCGTCGACCTCGGCGGGGCCGAGGATGTACTTCTGCCACGGACCCTCGCCGTTGCGGCCGCAGGCGACGGTGGCGTCCTCGGGCTTGCTGTCCTTGCCGGCGGTGGCGCGCTGCTCGGGGTCGGTGCAGTCGAGCTTGGCGTAGGCGGCCTGCACCTTCTCGTCGACCGGCGCGGTGGTCTGCGCGGGCACGGGGTTCTCCGCCGGGGCCTCGGAGGCGCCGGTGGCGTCCGGGGAGGGGGTGGCGGTGGCGGCCTTGAGGCCCTCGGTCAGCGCACGGCCCTGGGGCGAGGCGGAGGCCTTCGCGGACGGGTCGGAGGCCTCGGGGGCGGAGGGCGACGCGTCGGTCTTGCCCGACGGATCGGCCTTGCCCGTGGGGTCGGCCGACGGGGAGGCCCCGTCGGTGGCGCCCGGCGTCGGAACCGCGGCCTCGCCGCCGGAGACGTCGAGCTGCACCACGGGACGGAAGTACAGCTTGGCGGTGGTGCCGACCTGGTCCCGGGCCTGCTGCGAGTTGGTGCCCTTGGGGACGTTGACGATGATGTTCTTGTCGCCCTGGGTCTGAACCTCGGCCTCGGAGACGCCCAGGCCGTTGACCCGGCGCTCCATGATGTCGACCGCCGTGGCCATGTTCGTCGGGTTGATCGCCGACTCCTGACCCTTCTCGGCGACCGCGCGCAGCGTGATGCTGGTGCCGCCGGCCAGGTCGATGCCGAGACGCGGGGTGGTGTGGCCGGAGACGAACATGCCTCCGGTGAGCGCCACCAGGGCGATCAGGATCAGGGCGAGGGCGCGTCCCGGCTTGCCCGGCGCGTTCGCGCTGCGGCCCTTCTTAGGTGCTGCCACCTTCTCGTACTCCCTCTCGGGCCGCCGCGCGCACCTGTGCGGTCGGCGGACGGCCATGACAAGTTCGGACCCCGTACGGAACGCGGGCGTTCCCCCCCGGGGTGCGCGGGGCGCGACCGGTCACCCCCCACGCCGGAGCGTGCCTACTTGGCGTCGGACTCGCCGTCGGTCTTCCTCGGCTCGTCCTCGGCCTTCTTGCCCAGGTCGACGACCTGCTCGTCGGCGACGGCACGGGTGTCCGCGTCGGCGTCCTCGTCGGTGAGGGAGGAGGCGTCGTCGGGGACGACGTCGTCCTTCAGCTCGGCCTCGATGCCGTGCACGATGCGGTTGTACTCGTCATCGGTCAGGACCGCGCCGATGGAGTTCTTCGCGAAGAGCAGCTCCACGCCGGGACCCGCGTCGAGCAGGACCGTCTCGTCGCTGACCTCCTTGACCGTGGCGTACATGCCCCCGATCGTCCGGACGCCGGTACCGGGCTGCATCTGATTCCGCATCTCGGCGGCCTGCTGCTGCTTCTTCTTGGCCGAGCGGGTCATCAGGAACATGGCCCCGATAAGAATGATGAACGGGAAAAGGGTCAAGATATCCACGGGACGGAGATTTCCTTCGCACGACCGCGATCGTGAGCGGCCTGTTGACGGGGGCTGGGGTGGGCGCCGCCCACAGGGGCGGCATCGGCGGAGTCTAAGCGAGCCCGCGCGCATGGAACAACGCCCAGCATGTCACCGGGGTTCCTTCCGTAGCGAGCTTTACCTCCCGTCACACGCCCCTCACGCCCCGAACAGGTCGCCTTGTCCGTTCCCCGCCGTCCTGCCCGCGGCGCCGGGCGCCGAGGCGCCCGGCGGGGTGAGCCCCAGGTGGGCCCAGGCCGCGGGGGTGGCGATCCGGCCGCGGGGCGTGCGGGCCAGCAGGCCCTCCCGCACCAGGAACGGCTCGGCGACCTCCTCGACCGTCTCGCGCTCCTCCCCCACGGCCACGGCCAGCGTGGACAGACCCACCGGGCCGCCGCCGAACAGCTTGAGCAGCGCCTCCAGCACGCCCCGGTCCAGCCGGTCCAGCCCGCGGGTGTCCACCTCGTACACCTGGAGCGCCGCGGAAGCCACCTCACGGGTGATGACGCCGTCCGCCTTGACCTGCGCGTAGTCGCGCACGCGGCGCAGCAGCCGGTTGGCGATGCGGGGGGTGCCGCGGGAGCGGCCGGCGATCTCGGCGGCGCCCTCGGCGTCGATCTCCACGTCGAGCAGCCGGGCCGAGCGGTGGATGACGCGCTCCAGCTCGTCGGGGGCGTAGAACTCCATGTGCGCGGTGAACCCGAAGCGGTCCCGCAGCGGCGGCGGCAGCAGTCCGGCCCGGGTGGTGGCCCCGACCAGGGTGAACGGGGGCAGTTCCAGCGGGATGGCGGTCGCGCCGGGGCCCTTGCCGACGACCACGTCGACCCGGAAGTCCTCCATGGCCATGTACAGCATCTCCTCGGCGGGCCGCGACATGCGGTGGATCTCGTCGAGGAAGAGGACCTCGCCCTCCTGGAGCGAGGAGAGGATCGCGGCGAGGTCGCCGGCGTGCTGGATGGCCGGGCCGCTGGTGATGCGGATCGGGGCGCCCATCTCGGCCGCGATGATCATGGAGAGGGTGGTCTTGCCCAGGCCGGGCGCGCCGGAGAGCAGCACGTGGTCGGCGGTGGCGCCGCGGGCGCGGGCGGCCCGCAGCACCAGGTCGAGCTGCTCGCGGACCTTCTCCTGACCGATGAACTCGCCCAGGTCCTTGGGGCGCAGCGCGGCCTCGACGGCCTGGTCCTCGCCGTCCGCGGAGGCGCCGACCAGCCGCTCGGGGGCGGTGAGGTCGTCGGTGGTGTCGTCCCAGTTCACCCAGGTCTCCTAGCGGGCTCGGTTGAGGGTCTGCAGCGCGGCCTTCAGCAGGCGCCCGACCTGCGGGTCGGCCTCCGCCTCGGCCTGCGGGGCGACCGCGTCGACGGCCTCGTCGGCCTCGCGGGCCGCGTAGCCGAGGCCGACCAGGGCGGCGTGCAGCTGCTCGCGCCAGCCGGCCGGGCCGGGAGCGAGGCCGGCTGCGGGGCGGGCGGGCGAGCCGACGGGCGCGCCGAGCCGGTCCTTGAGCTCCAGCAGCAGCTTCTGGGCGCCCTTCTTGCCGATGCCGGGGACGGCGGTGAGCGCCTTCTCGTCGCCGGAGGCCACCGCGCGGCGCAGCGCGTCGGGGCTGTGCACGGCGAGCATGGCCTGGGCGAGGCGGGGGCCGACGCCGCTGGCCGTCTGCAGCAGCTCGAAGACCTGCCGCTCGTCGTCGTCGGCGAAGCCGTAGAGCGTCAGGGAGTCCTCGCGCACCACCAGCGAGGTGGCCAGGCGGGCGTTCTCCCCCTGGCGGAGCCGGGAGAGGGTGTCGGGGGTGCACTGGACGGCGATGCCGATGCCGCCCACCTCGACCACGGCGGAGTCCGGGGCGAGGGCGGCGACCGGGCCGCTCACGAAGACGATCATGACGGGCGGCCTTTCGGTTGCGGGGTGTCGGCCTGCGGGGGGTCGACCGGGGAGGACGGGGCGCCGGGTGAGGGCTCCGGGGGGCGGGCCCTGGCCGGACGGGGCCGGCCGAGGGTGCGCGTGGTGTGCTGGTTGCGCAGTGCCTGCCGGTCCACCGCCATCTGCAGGCGGTTCTGCGCGGGGGCGCGCCAGATGTGGCAGATGGCCAGCGCCAGCGCGTCCGCCGCGTCGGCCGGCTTCGGCGGCGCGTCCAGCCGCAGCAGGCGCGTGACCATGGCCCCGACCTGCGCCTTGTCGGCGCGGCCGCTGCCGGTGACGGCGGCCTTGACCTCGCTGGGGGTGTGCAGCGCGACGGGGATGCCCCGCCGGGCCGCGCAGACCATGGCGACGGCGCTGGCCTGGGCGGTGCCCATCACGGTGCTGACGTTGTGCTGGGCGAAGACCCGCTCCACGGCGACGAACTCGGGCCGGTACTCGTCCAGCCACCGCTCGAGCCCTTGCTCCAGGGCGACCAGCCGGAGCGCGGGCTCGGCGTCCACGGGCGTGCGGACCACGCCGACGCCGCGCATGGTCAGCGGCCGCCCGGCGACCCCTTCCACCACGCCGACGCCGCACCGGGTCAGCCCCGGGTCCACCCCCAGTACCCGCACAGCGTTCGCCTCCTGGCTCGTTCCCGCGTTCGTTCACCTGTTCCCGCAGGCAGGAAGGCTATCGCGCCGCACCGACAGCAGGGCCGAAGCGAACGGCGGGCCGGGGGAACGTGTCCGTCCCGCCGGCCCGCCGCGGCGCCGCGTCCAGGTGACGCCCCTCAGGCGTCGACCTTCTCCATGACCTCGTCGGAGACGTCGAAGTTGGCGTAGACGTTCTGCACGTCGTCGCTGTCCTCGAGCGCGTCGATCAGCTTGAAGATCTTGCGCGCGCCCTCCTCGTCCAGCTCGACCTGCATGGTCGGGACGAAGTTGGCGTCGGCCGAGTCGTAGTCGATGCCGGCCTCCTGGAGGGCGGTGCGGACCGCGACCAGGTCGGTGGCCTCGCTGATGACCTCGAAGGTCTCGCCGAGGTCGTTGACCTCCTCGGCGCCCGCGTCCAGGACCGCGCCGAGGACGTCGTCCTCGGTCAGCTCGCCCTTGGGGACGATCACCACGCCCTTGCGGTGGAAGAGGTACGACACCGAACCGGGGTCGGCCATCGAACCGCCGTTGCGGGTCATGGCGACCCGGACGTCGGAGGCGGCGCGGTTGCGGTTGTCGGTGAGGCACTCGATGAGCACCGCGACGCCGTTGGGGCCGTAGCCCTCGTACATGATCGTCTCGTAGTCGACGCCGCCGGCCTCGAGGCCGCCGCCGCGCTTGACGGCCGAGTCGATGTTCTTGTTCGGGACCGACGACTTCTTGGCCTTCTGGATGGCGTCGAAGAGCGTCGGGTTGCCGTCCGGGTCGGCGCCGCCGGTCCGCGCAGCGACCTCGATGTTCTTGATCAGCTTCGCGAAGAGCTTGCCGCGCTTGGCGTCGATGACGGCCTTCTTGTGCTTCGTCGTGGCCCATTTAGAGTGGCCGGACATCTGCCTGTCTCCTTCGCGTAACCCATCACCTACGAACGGCAGAGATCCTACAAGGCTCCCGCTGTCCGCTTCGCCCGCACCATGTCGGTGAAGAGCGCGTGCACCCGGTGGTCGCCGGTCAGCTCCGGGTGGAACGCGGTGGCCAGGGCGTCGCCCTGACGCACGGCGACCACCGCGCCCTCGTGCCGGGCGAGGACCTCCACGCCCTGCCCGACCTTCTCGGCCAGGGGCGCGCGGATGAACACCCCCGTCACCGGACCGCCCTCCACGCCGGCCACCTTCAGCGGCGCCTCGAAGGACTCGTTCTGCCGCCCGAAGGCATTGCGGCGCACGGTCATGTCGATGCCGCCGACGCTCTGCTGGCCCGAGCGCGGATCGGCGATCCGGTCGGCGAGCAGGATCATCCCGGCGCAGGTCCCGTACACCGGCATCCCGGCCCGCACCCGCTCGCGCAGCGGCTCCAGCAGTCCGAACGTCTCGGCCAGCTTGGAGATCACGGTCGACTCCCCGCCCGGCAGGACCAGGCCGTCGACGGCGGCCAGCTCCTGCGGGCGGCGGACCGTGACCGGCGCGGCGCCGGCCCGGTCCAGCGCCGCGAGGTGTTCCCTGACGTCGCCCTGCAGGGCCAGGACGCCGATCACAGGACGGTCGTGCTCCGTCGTCATCTGCTGTGTCACCAGCCGCGGTTGGCGTAGCGCTCCGACTCGGGGAGCACGTCGCAGTTGATGCCGACCATGGCCTCGCCCAGGTTGCGGGAGGCGTCCGCGACCACCTTGGGGTCGTCGTAGAAGGTGGTGGCCTTGACGATGGCCGCGGCGCGCTTGGCCGGGTCGCCCGACTTGAAGATGCCGGAGCCGACGAAGACGCCCTCGGCGCCGAGCTGGCGCATCAGCGCCGCGTCCGCCGGAGTGGCGACGCCGCCGGCCGAGAACAGCACCACCGGCAGCTTGCCCAGCTGCGCGACCTCGCGCACCAGCTCGTAGGGGGCGCGCAGCTCCTTGGCGGCGGCGTACAGCTCGTGCTCGTCCAGGCCGCGCAGGCGGGAGATGTCGCCCTTGATCTGACGCAGGTGGCGGACCGCCTCGACGACGTTTCCGGTACCGGCCTCGCCCTTGGAGCGGATCATCGCCGCGCCCTCGGAGATCCGGCGCAGCGCCTCGCCCAGGTTGGTCGCGCCGCAGACGAACGGGGTGGTGAAGCCCCACTTGTCGGAGTGGTTGACCTCGTCGGCCGGGGTCAGCACCTCGGACTCGTCGATGTAGTCGACGCCGAGCGCCTGCAGCACCTGCGCCTCGACGAAGTGACCGATGCGGGACTTGGCCATGACGGGGATCGAAACGGCGTCGATGATGCCTTCGATCATGTCCGGGTCGGACATCCGGGCCACGCCGCCGTCCTTGCGGATGTCGGCCGGAACACGCTCCAGCGCCATCACGGCGACCGCGCCGGCGTCCTCGGCGATCTTCGCCTGCTCAGGGGTGACGACGTCCATGATGACGCCGCCCTTGAGCTGCTCGGCCATGCCGCGCTTGACGCGGGCGGTGCCGGTGACGGGGGCGGGCTCGGTGCCGTTGAGGGTGGACATGGTCATGCCTCACAGGGGGTAAAGAGGGGTGTTGTCCTTGTGAGGAAACGCCGCGGGGCGGGGGCGGGACAAGAGCCAATGTTCAGGTCGTGGCCTGCCCCGGGCACCCGCGCGGTGCGCCGCCGGGTCAGTTCACCCGCTCGACGAGGGCGGCGGGCGCCTCGTCGTCCATCTCGAAGGCCATCGGGAACGGGGCGTGCCCGGCCAGGCGGAACCAGCGCACCTTGCGGTGGCGGCGCAGGGCGCGGGCGGCGCGGACGGCGTCGTTGTGGAAGCGGCGGGCCATCGGCACGCGGCGCACCGCCTCGGCGAGTTCGCGGACCGTCTCCTCGCCGCCGGGGGCCTCGCGGACGCCCTCGACCTGCTGCGCCTCGGCGAACACCGCGCGCAGCGCCTGGCTGAGCTCGCTCTCGGCGATCTCCCGGTGTTCCTCCTCCGCCTGGCGGGCGGCGTGGGCCGCCTCGTACAGCACGATCGACGCGGCCGGGTCGAGCACGCCGGCGGTCGCCAGCTCCTGGGCGACGGAGGCGCGGCGCAGCAGCTGCGCGTCCAGGGCGGCGCGGGCGGCGTCGATCCGGGCGTGCAGGCGGTCGAGGCGGCCGGCGGTCCAGCTCAGGTACAGCCCGATCGCGACGAGGGCGACGAGGATCCAGATCAGCGTTGCGGTCACGCCCGGCAGCGTATCCGCCCGGCCCGAGCCCCCGTGCGGGACGGTTCCCGCCGGGGGCCGCGGCCCTGCGGAGCGGGGTCCCCGTGCGGACGGGGCCGACGGGGCCGGGGCCCTGGGGCCCTCAGGGGGCGAGGGCAGGCTCGTTCACCCCGCGGGCAATCGTGCCGCTGAGCGGTGCGGGTCCCCTCGGACGAAGTCCGGGGGGAGGGTGGGCGCAGGGCGGTGGGTACGCGCGGGACGGTTCGCTCCACGGGACCCGAGCCGCCCCGGGAGGCTGCCCGGACGTACCGGGAGCGGGCCGCACGGCCGAAGGCTCACGCCGGAGGGGAGGTGCCGCCCGCGCGGGGGTCAGTCGCGGGCGAGTCCCCAGCGGCGGGGGCGCAGACCCGTGGTGGCCTCGTCCGCCCCGACCGCCGCCGCTCCCGCCGTCACCGTCTCGTAGACGGACATGATGTCGGCGCCGACCGTCGCCCAGTCGAACCGCCGCACGTGCGCACTGCCCCGCTCCCGCAGCTCCGCACGGCGCGCGGGATCGCCCAGCAGCCGCACCGCCGCCTCCGCCAGCGCGTCCGCGTCCTCGTTGGCGAACAGCTCCCCCGCCACCCCGTGGTCCAGCACCTGCGCGAACGCGTCCAGGTCGGAGGCCAGCACCGGCGCTCCCGCCGACAGCGCCTCGACCAGGATGATCCCGAAGCTCTCCCCGCCCGTGTTGGGCGCCACGTACAGGTCGACGGACCGCAGCAGGCGCGCCTTGTCCTCGTCGCTGACCATGCCGAGGAACTCCACCCGGGAGCGCAGCTCCGCGGGGAGCGAGGCCACCGCCTCCTCCTCGTCGCCGCGCCCCGCGACCAGCAGCCGCGTCTCCGGCCGGGCGGCGAGGATCCCCGGCAGCGCCCGCATCAGCACCGGCAGTCCCTTGCGCGGCTCGTCGATCCGTCCTATGAACCCGATCGTGCCGCCCTGCCAGTCGGGGTTCGGCTCGGCCTCGGCGAAGAAGTCGACGTCGACGCCGTTGGGGATGACCACCGCGTCGCCGCCCAGGTGCTCCACCAGTGTGCGCCGGGCATACTCGCTGACCGCGATCCGCGCGCTGATCTTCTCCAGCGCGGCCTGCAGGATCGAGTACGCGGCGATCATCGCCCGGGAGCGGGGGTTGGAGGTGTGGAAGGTGGCCACGATGGGTCCCGACGCCGCCCAGCACGCGAGCAGTCCCAGCGAGGGCGAGGCCGGCTCGTGGATGTGGATGACGTCGAACGCCCCGTCGTGCAGCCAGCGCCGCACCCGCGCCGCGGACAGGAACCCGAAGTTGAGCCGCGCCACCGAGCCGTTGTACGGCACCGGCACCGCGCGCCCGGCGGAGACCACGTAGGGCGGCAGCGGGGTGTCGTCGTCGGCCGGGGCCAGCACGGACACCTCGTGGCCCTGCCGCACGAAGTACTCGGCCAGGTCCCGGATGTGGAACTGGACGCCGCCGGGCACGTCCCAGGAGTACGGGCAGACGATGCCGATCCTCACGCGGCCTCCTCCTTCACGTCCCGGTCGCCCTTGTCGTCCCGGTCGTCGAGGTCCGCGAGCCACAGCCGTTGCAGCATGTGCCAGTCCTCGGGGTGTTCGGCGATGCCGGACGCGAAGGCGTCGGCGACCCGCTGCGCCATGACCGCGCTCTTCTCGGCGCGCGTCCCGCTCTCCGGCACCTCCACCGGCGGGTGGATCCGCGCCTTCATCACCGGGGTGTCGTCGAACCAGAGCGTCACCGGCAGCAGCAGCGCCCCGGTCTGCTGCGCGAGTATCGCCGGGCCGGCCGGCATCCGCGCCTTCTCCCCGAAGAAGTCCACCTCGACGCCGGAGGCGGACAGGTCGCGGTCGGCGACCAGGCAGACCATCCCGCCCTTGCGCAGCCGTCGCGCCAGCGCGCCGAAGGCGGAGCCGCCGGTGTGCGGCAGCACCTCCATGCCCAGGCCCTCGCGGTAGGCGACGAACCGGTCGTACAGCGTCTCGGGCTTGAGGCGCTCGGCGACGGTGGTGAACGGGGTGCCCAGGTGGGTGGTGACCCAGGCGCCGGCGAGGTCCCAGTTGGCCATGTGCGGCAGCGCTATGATCACGCCGCGCCCGCCGCCCAGCACGTCGGTGAGCAGGTGCAGGTCCTCGGCCTCCACGCCGGCGGCGATCCGCTCCCTGCTCCACGCGGGCAGGCGGAACGACTCCATCCAGTACCGCAGGTAGGAGCGCATGCCGGCCTTCGACAGCTGGGCGAGCCGCTCGGGCGTGGCGTCCGGCACGACCCGGGCCAGGTTGCGCTCCAGCCGCAGCACGCCCGCGCCGCGGCGGCGCCACGCGGTGTCCGCGATGACGTGCCCCAGCCGCACGGCGGCCGGCTCCGGCAGCCGCTTCACGGTCGCCCAGCCCAGCCCGTACAGCGAGTCGGCGAGCTTCTCCCGCGCGCTCACCAGGCCCGCACGCTTCTCCCGCGCGCTCACGAGGCCGCCCCGGCGGTCCCCGCGGTGCCGGTGGTCCCCGCGTCCGCCTCGGCGGCCTCCCGGCGCACCGTGACCACGCGCTGGACCAGCGTCACCAGGCTGCCCACGGCGACGATCCACAGCGCGATCGGCAGCAGCACGTCGATGCCCGGCACCCCGAAGGCGTGCAGACCGGCCAGTCCGGCGGCCACCAGGGTGACCACCAGCCGCTCCGCGCGCTCGACCAGGCCGTTCACCGCGACCGGCAGGCCGATCGACTCGCCGCGCGCCTTGGTGTACGACACCACCTGGCCGCTGGCCAGGCAGAAGATCGCCACCGCGCACAGCAGCACGCTGTCCCCGCCGCCGGCGTACCACAGGGCGATGCCGCCGAAGATCGCTCCGTCGGCGACGCGGTCCAGGGTGGAGTCCAGGAAGGCGCCCCAGCGGCTGGAGCGGCCCAGCTGGCGGGCCATGTTGCCGTCCACCAGGTCGGAGAACACGAACAGCGTGATCACGATCGTGCCCCAGAAGAACTCACCCACCGGGAAGAAGGCCAGCGCCCCGGCGACCACTCCGGCGGTCCCCAGCACGGTGACCACGTCGGGGCTGACGCCCAGGCGGATGAGAAACGCGGCGAACGGTGTGAGAACACGCGTGAAGAATGCACGCGCGTACTTGTTCAGCATGGCCTTCCCGAGGGTCGTGGCGGCCGGCGCCCCTGCTGGCCACCGGCCCGGCCCATCGTAGCCACGCGCCCTGTGCGCCGAGGGCGGGGCACCCGCGGGGCAAGGTCACGTCCTGGCCACGGCCCCGCCTCGTCCAGGTCACGCCGGGCCTTTCGTTCCCTCGGATGGACGAGTCCCGGCGGCGGTGCGAAGCTCGAAGGGAACCGCGGGCGCGCGCCGGGCGCCGCCGCCGCGGTCCTCGGGACCGGGCGTCCGCTCCGGCCGGTGACGCTCACCGTCGCCGGCAGCCACTCACCGTGCACGGGAGGGCAGGATCATGGGCGACAGGAACAGCCACCACCCCGGGGCCGCCGGCAGGGCGACGACGGCCGACCGGCCCGCCTCCATCCGCAACGTGGTGCTGGTCGGCCCCACCGGATCGGGCAAGACCACGCTGGTGGAGGCGCTCGCCCAGACCGCGGGGGCGGTCAACCGGGCGGGCCGGGTCGAGGACGGCGCCACCGTCTCCGACCACGACGAGATCGAACAGCGCCGCCACCGGTCGGTGCAGCTCTCCCTGGTCCCGCTCGAATGGGACGGGATCAAGATCAACCTGCTGGACACCCCCGGCTACGCCGACTTCGTCGGAGAGCTCAGGGCCGGTCTGCGCGCGGCGGACGCGGCCCTCTTCGTGGTCTCCGCCTCCGACGGCGTGGACGGCGCCACCCGGGCGATGTGGGACGAGTGCGCGGCCGTCGGCATGCCGCGCGCCATCGTCGTCACCCACCTCGAGTCGGCCCGCACCGGTGTGGAGGAGATGACCCGGCTGTGCGCCGAGGCCTTCGGCGGCGACGACCCCGACGCCGTCCTTCCCCTCTACCTCCCGCTGCGCGGCCCCGCGGGCCCCGACGGACAGGCCCCGGTGACCGGGCTGGTCGGCCTGCTCACCAAGAAGCTCTTCGACTACTCCACCGGCGGGCGCGCCGAGCTCGAACCCGACGCGGACCGGATCCCGCTGATCGACGAAGCCCGCGACCGCCTGATCGAGGGCATCATCGCCGAGAGCGAGGACGAGGGCCTCATGGACCGTTACGTCGGCGGCGAGACCCTCGACCCCGGCGTGCTGATCGCGGACCTGGAGAAGGCCGTCTCGCGCGCCTCCTTCCACCCCGTCCTGTGCGCCGCGCCCGCCCCGCCCGGCGCCCGCCAGGGCCTGGGCACCGTGGAACTCCTCGACCTGATCACCCGCGGCTGCCCCGCCCCGCCCGAGCGCCACGCCCCGGTGGTGACCTCCCTCGACGGCACGCCCCGCGAGCTGCGGCTCGGCGACCCCGACGGGCCGCTGGTGGCCGAGGTCGTCAAGACCGCCTCCGACCCCTATGTCGGCCGCATGTCCCTGGTCCGGGTCTTCTCCGGCACCCTGCGCCCCGACACCGTCGTGCACGTCGGCGGACACGGCCTGACCGACCGCGGCCACCAGGACCACGACGTCGACGAGCGGGTCTCCGCGCTCACCAGCCCCTTCGGCAAGCAGCAGCGCCCGGTCACCCACGCCGTCGCCGGAGACCTGGTGTGCGTGGCGAAGCTCGCCCGCGCGGAGACCGGCGACACCCTCTCCGCCAAGGACGACCCGCTGCTGATGGCGCCCTGGGCGCTGCCCGACCCGCTGCTGCCGCTGGCCGTCGAGGCGCACTCCAGGACCGACGAGGACCGCCTCTCCGAGGGCCTGTCGCGCCTCGCCGCCGAGGACCCCACCATGCGGCTCGAGCAGAACCGCGACACCCGTCAGGTCGTCCTGTGGTGCCTGGGCGAGGCCCACGCCGAGGTCGCGCTGGAGCGGCTGCGGACCCGCTACGGCGTCCAGGTCGACGTCGTCCCGCACCGGGTGGCGCTGCGCGAGACCTTCGCGGGGCCCGCCGCCGGGCGCGGACGGCACGTCAAACAGTCCGGCGGACACGGGCAGTTCGCGATCTGCGAGATCCGGGTGGAGCCGCTGCCCGCGGGCTCCGGCGTCGAGTTCGTCGACCGGGTGGTCGGCGGCGCGGTGCCCCGGCAGTTCGTCCCCTCCGTCGAGAAGGGCGTCCGCGCCCAGGCCGCCAAGGGGCTCGGCTCCGGCCACCCGCTCACCGACGTGCGGGTCACCCTCCTCGACGGCAAGGCCCACTCGGTGGACTCCTCCGACGCCGCCTTCCAGACGGCCGGCGCGCTCGCCCTGCGGGAGGCCGCCGCCGGTGCGCGGCTGCACGTCCTGGAACCGGTGGCCGAGGTGGACGTGTTGATCGGCGACGAGTACGTCGGCTCCGTGATGAGCGACCTGTCCACCCGCCGCGGCCGGGTCCTGGGCACCGAACAGGCCGAGCCGGGACGGATGCTGGTGCGCGCCGAGATCCCCGAGCTGGAGATCGACCGCTACGCGGTGGAACTGCGCTCGCTCTCGCACGGCACCGCCGGCTTCGCCCGCCGGTACCTGCGCCACGAACCCGTCCCCGAGCACGTGGTGAAGCGGCTGCGCGAGAAGGTGGCGGCGCCCGCCTGACCTCCCGGAACCGGGCGGCCCCGCAACAGTGCGCCCCGGAACGGGGGTTGACCACGCCCCCGTCCTGGGCAGTCTGTGTAGTGCGCGACCGCGGCCCGGCCGGCCGGCGTCCGGCGGACGATTCCGCCGGGGACCGCCGGACGGCCGGCAGGGCCGATAGGCTGACGAACCGATGGTCCGGTCGCGCGGGCAGGCCAGGACACACCGCCGCGGAGGAACCGTGGCAGGGGGGCGGAGACAACCGTGTCGAGCGACGCATTCGGGCCGATGGTGCCGGCGGCCGGCGGCGAGGGGCAGAAGGCCACCTTCGCGCTGGCCTCCGCGGCCTACCGGGACGACCCGGTCGAGAAGATCCTCGACGCCGACAACGAGTGGCACCGCTCCACCGTCAACCCGGGCAGGTCCTGGGCCAGGATCTTCCGTCCCAACCTCGGCGAGGCCTTCTCCCGCGCGGTGGTCGACCGGCTCCTCACGCCCGGCCGCAAGCCCGTCGTCCAGTCCTTCGGCATGGACCCGCAGACCGTCGTCGAGCACTGCCTGGCCGCCAACGGCCTGCGCCGCACCCGCGACATCCGCCTCACCGCCGTGATGCTGCTGTGCGGTGTGCTCTTCCTGCCGGGCCTGCTCGCCTGGCTGCTGGTCTTCACCATCCGGGCCACCCTCGCCAAGGTCGAGAACCGCCGGACCTCCGGCATGGGCAACGTCCTGCTGACCGCCTTCGGCCTGCTCGCCGTCGTCTTCCTCGTACAGATGCCCTTCGGCGGCATTTGGGCCTGGTACTCGCGCGGCGCGGTGATCGCGCCGGTGATCGGCTGGGTGGTCGCCAAGCGGATCTGCGAAGGCACCGCCCGGGACCTGCGCGACCGGTGGGCCAGCCTGCTCTCCGGCTCCAGCATCGGCGCCAAGGTCCCCGAGGCCGTCCCCTCCAACCCGGGCGAGACCGCCGCCGAGCAGCTGCGCCAGTCCCTCACCCGGCTCGGCGCCGAGCAGCGGTCCAACGTCGTCTTCTACGCCGGCCCCAAGGGCATCCTCGGCATGGGCACCCGCTGGGGCAGCTGGCAGCTCGCCGAGGACCTGGAACCCGCCGAGGAGGACAAGGAGATCTACGCCTTCCGCAGCTGGGACGTGGTCCGCGCCATTCACGCCAAGCTCTCCCTGATGGACCGCACCCCGGTCCCCACCGAGGGCATCTCCAAGCCCTCGATAGAGCACTGGATCGTCTCCCCCGTCGGTGAGGGCGCCGACGCCGTCGCCCGGCCCGAGGGTTCCGACGTCGACGGCTTCCGCTACAAGTCGCACGCCATACAGCAGATCTGCAACCGTCAGCAGTTCGGCAGCGGCGACCGCCACTACCTGGGCGTCCAGTGGGTCACCTGGGAGGGCCAGCTGGTCCTCAGCATGCTGATCACGGTGACGGTGCTCTACCAGACCCTGCGCATCGAGGTCACCGGCCACGCGCTGGGCCCGGTGCACGGCCTGTTCAACTCCAAGCCGGCGGCCAAGGAGAAGACCGTCGAGAAGGCGTTCAAGCCCTGGGAGAAGCGGACCGTCACCCTCCCGCTCGTCGACAGCGACGAGGTGGTGCGTCTGGCCGCCCGCGCGCCGATGACCTGGTTCCCCAAGCAGCTCAACTGGCTCGGCGGCAGCCTCACCCTGCCGGAGCCGTTCGGCCTGCGCCACGCCTGGGCCGAGCAGCCCTGGCGCCACCGCTTCATGGCCGACGACGCCATGCGGGTGGCCACGCCGGTGCTGCGGGCCGTCCACCAGGCGGTGATCGGCATGCTGCGCGAGCACGGGGTCAACACCGAGAAGTTCGGCGCGCGGTCCTCCGTCGTCAGCGGCGCGGTGCAGGACCCCACGCCGCGCAAGGCGGACACCTACGACGCGTAGGGCAGGCGCCCTGCACCCGGGCCCGCGCGCCCGTCAGGCCGCGGGCCCGACGGGACGAGGCTTCCGTCAGGCCTCGGGCCAGGCCGCGGCGATCATGGCGCGGGTGTCGGCCAGCAGCTGCGGCAGCACCTTGGTCTGCCCCACCACCGGCATGAAGTTGGTGTCCCCGCCCCAGCGGGGCACCACGTGCTGGTGCAGGTGCGCGGCGATCCCGGCCCCGGCGACCGTCCCCTGGTTCATGCCGATGTTGAACCCGTGCGCCCCGGAGCAGACCCGCAGCGCCTTCATCGCCTGCTTGGTGAGCTCCCCCAGCTCCGCCGTCTCCTCGGCGGTCAGCCCCGTGTAGTCGGCGACGTGCCGGTAGGGCACCACCATCAGGTGGCCGCCGGTGTACGGGTAGAGGTTCAGCACGGCGTACACGTGAGCCCCGCGCCGGACCACCAGCCCGTCCTCGTCCGACTTGGCCGGGATCGAACAGAACGGGCACCCGTCGCCGGCCTCGGGCCCGGTGGGCTTGTTCTCGCCCTGGACGTAGGCCATGCGGTGGGGGGTCCACAGCCGCTGGAAGGCGTCCGGCGAACCCACCCCGATCTGCAGCTCCGGCTCACTCGTCATACCACGCAGCATATGGCGTCGCCCGTACGGAACGTGTCGCCGGGGGCGCACGGCCCGGGTCGCCCGCCAGGCTGGCGGGATGGACAACCGTGACCCCCGCGAGGACCGCGCGGAGATCCCGCTCGCCGTGGCCTCGCTGCTGTTCCTCGCCGCCTACGCCCTCCTGGTCCTGAGCAGCGGGCTGCCCGACGTGTGGCACAGCCTCGCCCTCGCGGTGATCGCCGCGGTGTGGCTGCTCTTCGCCCTCGACTACGCGGCCCGCTGGCGCCGCAGCGGCCAGGGCCCGCGCTTCGTGCGCACCCACTGGCTGGACACGCTGGTCCTGCTCCTGCCCCTGCTGCGCCCGCTGCGGATCGTCCGGCTCTACGAGGCGGTGACGCGGCGGCGCGGGCAGCCGCGGTTCTCCCTGCAGGCGCGGGTGATGTTCTACGCCGGGGTGTCCGTGCTGCTGATCGGCTTCGCCGGGGCTCTGGCCGTCTACCAGCAGGAGCGGGGCGCCCCCGGCGCCACCATCCGCACCTTCGGCGACTCGGTGTGGTGGGCCTGTTCCACCCTGGCCACCGTCGGCTACGGCGACGTGACCCCGGTGACGTTCATGGGGCGGACCATCGCGGTCGCCCTGATGGCCTGCGGTCTCGCCCTGCTCGGCGCGGTCACCGGCTCCTTCGCCTCGTGGCTGATGACGGTCTTCTCCACGGACGAGGAACGCGGAAGGCCCCCGGGGAGCTGAGCCTCCCGGGGGCCTTCCGTCAGGACGTCACACCTGGACGCGGCGCTCCACGACGTCGACGAGCTTGGCGATCGCCTCGTCCCGCGCGATGCCGTTCTCCTGGGAACCGTCGCGGTAGCGGAAGGAGACCGTGCCGGCGTGCATGTCGTCGTCACCGACGATGATCATGAACGGCACCTTCTGCTTCTGCGCGTTGCGGATCTTCTTCTGCATGCGGTCCGAGGAGGCGTCGACCTCCACGCGCAGGCCCTTCCTCTTCGCCTCGGCGGCGAACTCCCGCAGGTACTCCACGTGCGCGTCGCCGATCGGGATGCCGACCGCCTGCACCGGGGCCAGCCACGCCGGGAACGCGCCCGCGTAGTGCTCGAGCAGCACCGCGAAGAACCGCTCGATGGACCCGAACAGCGCGCGGTGGATCATCACCGGCCGCTGCTTGGTGCCGTCGGCCGCGGTGTACTCGAGGTTGAACCGCTCCGGCAGGTTGAAGTCGAGCTGCACGGTGGACATCTGCCAGGTCCGGCCGATCGCGTCCTTGGCCTGGACGGAGATCTTCGGACCGTAGAACGCCGCGCCGCCCGGGTCCGGGACCAGCGGGAGGCCCTGCTTCTCGGCCACCTGCCGCAGCGTCTCGGTGGCCTCCTCCCACACCTCGTCGGAGCCGACGAACTTCTCCGGGTCCTTGGTGGAGAGCTCCAGGTAGAAGTCGGTGAGGCCGTAGTCGCGCAGCAGGTTCAGGACGAAGGTGAGCGTCTTGTCGAGCTCCTCCGCCATCTGCTCCTTGGTGCAGTAGATGTGCGCGTCGTCCTGGGTGAAGCCGCGGGCGCGGGTCAGGCCGTGCACCACGCCGGACTTCTCGTACCGGTACACCGTCCCGAACTCGAAGAGGCGCAGCGGCAGTTCACGGTAGGACCGGCCGCGCGCGTCGAAGACGAGGTTGTGCATCGGGCAGTTCATGGGCTTGAGGTAGTAGTCCACGCCCTCGTCGAGCTGCATGGGCGGGTACATGCCGTCGGCGTACCAGTCCAGGTGGCCCGAGGTCTCGAAGAGCTTCCCCTTCGTCGCGTGCGGGGTGTAGACGAACTCGTAGCCCTCCTCCTCGTGGCGGCGGCGCGAGTAGTCCTCCATGACCCGGCGGACGATGCCGCCCCTGGGGTGGAAGACGGCGAGGCCGGAACCGATCTGCTCGGGGATCGAGAACAGGTCGAGCTCGCTGCCCAGCTTGCGGTGGTCGCGCTTCTCCGCCTCGGCGAGGAACTCCAGGTGCTGCTTCAGCTCGTCCTTGGACGGCCACGCGGTGCCGTAGATGCGCTGCAGCATCGGGTTCTTCTCGCTGCCCCGCCAGTACGCAGCCGCGTTGCGCATCAGCTTGAACGCCGGGATCAGACGGGTCGAGGGCAGGTGGGGACCGCGGCAGAGGTCCTTCCAGCACAGCTCGCCGGTCTTGGCGTCCAGGTTGTCGTAGA
This sequence comes from Streptomyces fragilis, assembly GCF_003112515.1. Taxonomy (GTDB): domain Bacteria; phylum Actinomycetota; class Actinomycetes; order Streptomycetales; family Streptomycetaceae; genus Streptomyces; species Streptomyces fragilis. Next base: position 18,031 of record NZ_BEVZ01000007.1, read on the forward strand.
TGGTCAGCTCGCCGGCGCCCACCTCGACGTCCGCGCCGTCGTCGGAGGAGGCGGAGCCCTTGAGGCCGATCAGCTCGAGCTTGTACGGCTCGTCCGCGAGCTCCTCGCGGGCGGCCTCGTCGCTCACCACGCGGCGGGAGAACCTCTGGCCGCGCTTCTGGATCTCCTGCATCTTCTTCTCGACGGCCTTGAGATCCTCCGGCGTGAACGGCTTCTCGACGTCGAAGTCGTAGTAGAAGCCGTCCTTGACCGGCGGGCCGATGCCCAGCTTGGCCTCCGGGAAGAGCTCCTGGACGGCCTGCGCCATGACGTGCGCGGTGGAGTGGCGCAGGATGTCGAGACCGTCCGCGGAGGAGATCTCGACGCCCTCGACGCTCTCGCCGTCCTTCAGCTCGTACGCGAGGTCCCGCAGCTCGCCGTCGACGCGGGCGGCCACGATCGAGCGCTCGCCGGCGAAGAGGTCGGCGGCCGTAGTGCCCGTCGTCACCACGCGCTCTTCCCGCTCGGAATCGCGTTGGATGATCACACGGACGTCTGACACCGGTCTCTCCTGACTGAAGGCCCTGCTGAGGTGAAGGTCTCGCCACGTCACGGGCGACGTGTACGGGAATCCTACCGAGCCGCGCGCACCCCGCGCGAAGCGGTTACCCTCCGCAGTCCTCCCCGCACGCCTCCTCGAAGAAGTCCAGGTTCTCCTGCAGGGACTTCATCAGCCGCTCGCGTTCGTCCTCGTCCACGGTGACCGGGGAGAGCCCGCGGGCGCCGGTGAGGCGGCGGAAGCCGGCCTTGCTGTCCAGCCGCCCGTCCAGCCGGACCGGCAGCCCGACCAGGTGCGCCTGGCCCGCGATCCGGTACGACTCCTCGTCCAGGGTGACGCGCACGTGCGGGACCTCCGCCCCGGCCAGCACCCGCAGCCGCACGGTGCCGGCCCCGTCGGCGCGGTCGCGCCGCATCCGCTCCACGGTGCCGGTGAGCCGCACCGCGACGGAGGGCTCCGCGCGCTGGTAGCGGGCGCCGGCCTCGCGCAGTGCGGGCAGGTCGCCGGGCGAGAACTCCACCGGCTCGGCGTCGGGGCCGCAGCCCGGGGGGATGCCGGCCGCGGGCGCCCAGGAGATAGTCACGCCCGCTCCCTCGGTTCCCCGCACCAGGGTGATCAGCGCCTCGGTCAGCTCCCGGCTCACCCCGGCCCCGACGGCGGCGTCGAAGGCGTCCATTCCTCCGGTGGCCCGCCGGTGGTCGACGGCCTCCCGGGCGGCGCGGAGGGCCTGGTGCAGCCGGACCGCCAGCGGCCGGGCCGGCACGACGGGGGCGAAGGCGGTGAGGACGCGGCCGCCGGACGAGACGCCCAGCGGCAGCACGTCCTCCAGCGCGGCCGCGGCGGCCCGGCGGTGGCGGGCACCGTGGTAGCCGGTGCGGGCGCGCCCGGCCAGCGCGGCGGCGAGCAGGGTGTGGCGGGCGGCCGAGCGCAGGCCCTCCTCGGCCGTCCAGGGCGCCGCCGGGCTCCCGGCGGCGCGGCCCTCGGGGACGTCGCGCCGCCAGCGGATCTCGTCGCTGGGGACGGCGAGGCCGAGCAGGATCTCGCGGGCGGCGCCGTCCCCGGTCCGCGCGAGGGCGTCCAGGGCCTCGCCGAGCAGGTCGGCGCTGTCGGGGAAGGCGCGGCTCTCCGGAACGAGCAGGCTGGTGCGCGCGCCGCCCGGCCCGGGCGGCGTCCACCTGCCGTACCGGCCGGGCGCTCCCCCGCGCCGGCGCCAGCCGTGGCGGGCCAGCAGGGCGGCGAGGACGGCGGGGTCGGCCTGCGCGGCGTCGGGCGGGACGTCCGGGGGCCGCGGTGCGGAGGCCCTCCGGAGCCCGCGCGCGCTCGGCAGCAGGGGGCGGACCGTCTCCCCCGCGGGGTCGGCGGGGTGGGCGCGGGCCGGGCGTCCGCGGCGCGGTCCGGGCCCTGGTTCGTCGATCGGTCGGTGCGTCACGGCATGCCTCCCCTGCCGACCCGGTTCATGATCTCGCAGAGCGCCCGGTCGTCGAAGATGCGCGAGGTCGGCACCCGCACGGTGGTGCGGGTGCGGCCGGTGACCGGGTGGCCGGCGAGGTTGACCCAGTAGCAGCAGTGCCTGAGGTCGAGCCGGTCGTGCCCCGCGGACAGCCACTGGTCGCGCGAGCGGGGCACCAGCATCACCACGAGGATCTTGTGGACGGTGACGGGAGTGCGGGCCAGCTTCGCCAGGTGGCTGTTGTCCAGCGTGAAGGAGAAGTGCCGTCCCGGCGGACGGGGCGGTATCTGGTAGGTGGCCTTCAGCTGGACCTTGATGGTGACCTCGTCGTCCACGGTGTGGCCGGGCGAGCTGTGGCTGACGTGCCAGTCGATGCCGTTGTCCGGGAACGGCTGGGACAGCGAGCAGCCGGCCGCCGCCGCGACGGCGTGCAGATATCCCACCTGCAGGGTCTCCATGCAGGCGGTGGTGGCGAGTGTGCCGCGCTGGTGCGCCGCGCGGTCGGGCAGCAGCCCCCCGCGCTCGGGCTGCGCCGTGGCCATGCCCAACAGCCTCTCCGGCCGGACGGTTCGAGGTGCGGGCCGCTGAACTGCGCGGACCCGTATCTCTGTTGTCTCCTCGCGGCGTACGCCGCAAACGGTCCGGGTATCACCGCTGCACGACGGACGATCCGTCTGCCGCCTTGCGTGTGCGGGGAGTTGAGCGAGGGGTTGCGGGGACATGACGTGCTGGTACGAGGGCCCACTGGCCGCCTTCGACACGGAGACGACCGGGGTGGACGTGGAGACGGACCGGGTGGTGTCGGCCGCCCTGGTGGTGCAGGACGCGCCGGGGACCCGGCCGCGCGTGACGCGCTGGCTGGTGAACCCGGGCGTGCCGGTGCCCGAGGAGGCGACGGCGGTGCACGGACTGACGCAGGACCACCTGGAGCGCAACGGCCGCTGGCCGGCGCCGGTGATGTACGAGATAGGCCGGGCGCTGGGTGAGCAGGCCGCGGCGGGGCGGCCGCTGGTGGTGATGAACGCGCCGTTCGACCTGACGCTGCTGGACCGGGAGCTGCGCCGCCACCGGGCGTCCTCGCTGGAGCGCTGGTTCCGTTCGGCGCCGCTGAGGGTCCTCGACCCGCGGGTGCTGGACAAGCACTTCGACCGGTACCGCAAGGGGCGCCGGACCCTGGCCGACCTGTGCGAGTACTACGGCGTGGAGCTGGCCGAGGCGCACGACGCGGCGGCGGACGCGCTGGCGGCGCTGGACGTGACGCGTGCGGTGGGGCGGCGGTTCGCCTCCCGGCTGGAGCGGCTGAGCCCGGCGGAGCTGCACACGCTGCAGCAGACCTGGCACGCGGCGCAGGCCAGGGGGCTGGAGGCGTGGTTCGCGCGCAGCGGCGTGCCGGAGGCGGTGGACCGGTCCTGGCCGCTGCGCCCGGGCCTGACCGCGGCGGCGTGAACGCACGACGTCCGGACGAACGACGGAGGCGACCCGGCCGCAGTACTGCGGACTCGGATCGCCTCCGGTGGTGTGGGCGATACTGGGTTCGAACCAGTGACCTCTTCGGTGTGAACGAAGCGCTCTCCCGCTGAGCTAATCGCCCGGGAACGCACTGAACAATACAGGTCCGACGGCCCTTCGTTCAAACCGCTTCCCCGCCGCCCGTCAGGAACGCCTCCAGGCCGCGGCGCCCGCCGCGCATCATCAGGGCGTGGTTGGCCCGCAGCAGCGGCCGGCCGGGCACGCCGAGCAGGCGCAACAGGGGTTTGGCGAGGTCGGTGTCCTGGTCGTGGAGGACCAGGGTGCCGGCGCCGGCCGGGCGGACGGTCCAGCGCATCCAGCCCTCCAGGTCACCGAAGAGCGCGGCCTCGAGCACACCGTCGTCCGGTTCGTGACGGACGGCCCTGAGCTCCATGCGCAGGTCGTACGGGAGGAGCGAGCGGACCAGGACCCGCCCGGAGGCCTCCCCGGTCCGCTCCGCCTCCCGCACCTGTGGCCACCAGCGGGGGTAGTCGTCGACGCGTTCCAGGACGCCGTAGACCTCCGCGGGCGGCGCGGACAGGCTCCAGCGCCCCCTGAAGCGGTACCGGGTGAGCTCGCTCGGTCTCATGCCCCCAGTGTCCACGAGGCGTTCGGCGCCCCTCCGCGGGGCGGCCGGCGAACGCGCGCGCGGCCCCGTCGAGTTGCGGCGCGCCCTCCGCGGAGGACGGTGTTCCTTTTTCGCGCATTCACTTCCGGCCGTGAATTGACGCACTTGGGCAGACACTTGACGGACCGCCGGATAAACGGAGGAAGAGGGTCCGCGAACGCCGTGGGAATTGCGCGGTGTTCCACGAAAAAGAATCGTCGAATTCCGGACCGAATTATTCGGCCCGGCTGCGGGCCCGCGGCCGGGGGACGCAAAGCGAGGAGGGCCCGGTTCCGCGTTTCGGCGGATCCGGGCCCTCCTCGTCGGTGGGCGATACTGGGTTCGAACCAGTGACCTCTTCGGTGTGAACGAAGCGCTCTCCCGCTGAGCTAATCGCCCGGGCGCAGGAAGAACATTACCCCATGTCAGGCGGTGCTCCGCACCACCCCGGTCAGCGCCGCCCGGCGTTCCAGGGCATGACGAGACCGAACTTCCAGAGGTAGACGCCCACCAGGGTGCCGACGATCACCAGCGCGACGGCGGTGAGGATCAGGTTGCGGCGTCGCACCCTGGGGTCCAGCGCCTTCTGCGCGGCCTCGGTGACCTTGCGCTTCGTCCAGCGCAGCACCAGCTGGGCCCAGACGAACTCGGTGGCCCAGATCGCCATGCCGGCGAAGATGACCACCCAGCCGGGACCGGGCAGCGGCAGCAGCAGCACGCCGCCGCCGACCACGGCGAGGCCGATCAGGAAGACGCCGACCTGCCAGCTCAGGTGGAGCGGCCGGCTCCGGCGGACGAACCGGGGGGCGCGCGAGCCGAGGCCCCGGCCGTGCCCGCCGTCCCCCGCTCCGGAGCCCTCCGTGTCCGCCACCTCGCTCATGGTGGCGCCGGTGCCCGGCGCGCCGCCTTCCGTGCCGTCGGCCGGGGTCCCACGATCGTCCTGTGTCACGTCGGATTCCACCTCGCCCGCTGTCGTGCGCATCCCCCGCGTCCCCCCAGGTTCGTCACTCCCCGTATTCATCACCGAAACCCTACCCGAGGGAAAGTGATCACCGGAATGGTCGCTTCAAAGGAAGTACCCTCGGCCAGAAGAGGTACATAAACGCACGCAAAACCCTCAGAGGGGTTTACAACGGCATCGTGTGTGGCATGTCGATTTCGCCGACGTGCGAATCCCCGAGCGCACACTGAGCGAAAGGCCCTGGCGCTTATGAACACCACGGTCAGCTGCGAGCTGCACCTGCGCCTCGTTGTATCGAGCGAGTCCTCACTGCCTGTCCCCGCAGGCCTGCGGTACGACACGGCCGACCCCTACGCCGTGCACGCCACCTTCCACACCGGAGCCGAGGAGACGGTCGAATGGGTGTTCGCCCGTGACCTCCTCGCCGAAGGGCTGCACCGGCCCACCGGCACGGGCGACGTCCGTGTCTGGCCGTCCCGCAGTCACGGTCAGGGGGTCGTCTGCATCGCCCTCAGCTCCCCCGAGGGCGAGGCCCTGCTCGAGGCCCCGGCGCGGGCCCTGGAGTCCTTCCTGAAGCGTACGGACGCCGCCGTGCCACCCGGCACGGAGCACCGGCACTTCGATCTCGACCAGGAGCTCTCGCACATCCTGGCGGAGAGCTAGGGCGGGAGACCCCCGGGGCGCCTCCGGCCCCGGTCCCCACCACCACTCCAGCAACCTCGGCCGTCCACTCGGGGAGACGGCCGGGGCCGGCGCAAGCACCACGCGAGCCGGCGCGACTCCACCCACACACCGGCGCCGTCGCCGCGGTCACCCTCCGCGGCGGCGGCGCCGGTGCGTCCGGGGGCGGACAGCCGTGACGGACGTTCGCTCCCGGCGTGCGGATCGGCCCCTCCTCCTGCCCGAAAAGCCATTACGATCGGCCACCATCGGCGGGCGGCCCACGCAAGCCAGGCAGGGAGCGACACGTGCTGATCACCCACGACACCCGGTGTGCCCTCGACGCGGTGGTGGATCTGGTGAACACCGCGCCGGAGGACGGCGTGGCGGAGGGACTGCCGGACGTCGGCGCGCTCCGGGAGTTCGTGGCGGGGCACCGGATCAGCGACGTGGGAACCCTGTCCGAGCTGGACCTCTCCGCGGTCCGGCGGCTCCGGGGCCGGTTCGCGGCGGTGTTCGCCGCCCCGGACGCCCGGATCGCCGCCGGGCTGATCAACGAGCTGGTCGCGGCCGCGGGCACCACGCCCCGGCTGACCGACCACGACGGCTACGACTGGCACGTCCACTACTTCGCGCCCGGGGCCTCCGTCGCCGACCACCTGGCCGCGGACTGCGGGATGGCGCTGGCCTTCTTCGTGGTCGCCGGGGAGCAGGAGAGGCTGCGGCGGTGCGAGGCGCCCGACTGCCGGCGCGCGTTCGTCGACCTCTCGCGCAACCGTTCGCGGCGCTACTGCGACAGCCGCACCTGCGGGAACCGCCTCCACGTCGCGGCCTACCGGGCCCGGCGCAAGGAGGCCGCGGGCTGAGCCGCGCCCTCGCCCCCCGGGACCCCTCGGCGGGCCGTGCGGGAACGCCGCCCCCGACGGGTGTCGCCGGGGACGCGCGCGGTCGGCTCACAGCAGCAGCAGGTCGTGCAGCGCTGCCATGAGGAAGAGGCTCCCGATCACCGCCAGGAAGATCATCAGCGGCGGCTGGGAGAGGGCGAAGAGGCACCCGCGGGGCTCGTGCTCGTCTCCTTCCGGAGACGTGGCGGCCTCGCTCCGAGTCGTGTCCAGCATCTCGGGAGCATCATGGGTCAGCGCGGGACCCGTGGGCCAACGGCGGCCGCGTCGTGCCAGGTAGTGCGCCCGGCAGGCGTCGACGGGCACGGTTCGCGACCGGAACGGACCGCTCGCGGGGCGCAGCATGATCACCGACCGAAAAGGTCGGATCATATGCCTCTCGGATCCGGAGACCCGACGACCTCAGATGCCGTGCTTCTTCAGGATCGCCTCGATGTCGCTGAAGTCGTCCTGGTCGCCGGACCCGGCCGCGGGCCCACGGCCCCCGCCCTCCTTGGCCGGGGGCACCGCGCGGCGCGGGGGCGCCGCCGCGGCGGCGGGCCGTCCGCCCTCGCCGGAGGGCGCCGCCTCCGCCCTGCGCAGCCGGCGTCGCTCCACGGCGCGGGTCAGCAGGAAGAGCAGCCAGGCGGCGCCGAGCAGGCCGAAACCGGCCCAGGCCATCGGGCTGAAGGCGGTCTCCGCGGCCCAGGCGACCGCGCCGGTCATCACCAGGCCGAGCGGTATCAGGGCGTACGCGGCGATCCGGGCGGCCGTCAGGAAACGGCGCCGGAAGGCGGTGATCGCGGCGATGCCCAGGCCTGCCGCGGACACCGCGCTGCAGATGGTCTCGGCGAGCATCGGGCCTCCTGACGGACGGGGCGGGGCGGTCACGCTCCCTCCATCGTGCCCCCGCGGCACACCGCGGCGCCACGGATCCGGGCCGAAATCAGGGACATCCCCCAGGCCGCCCCTGAGGAGCGGGCGGCGTGGCGCGGCTGGGAGACTGGTCCCATGAGCGACACCTCCTCCAGCACCCCCGCCCCCCTCGTGCTCGACGTCTGGTGCGAGCTGCAGTGCCCCGACTGCCGCACCGCCCTGGACGACGTCCGCGCCCTCCGCGCCCGCTACGGCGACCGGCTGGAGGTACGGCTGCGCCACTTCCCGCTGGAGAAGCACAAGCACGCCTTCGCCGCGGCGCAGGCCGCCGAGGAGGCGCTGGAGCAGGGCAAGGGCTGGGAGTACGTGGAGGCCGTCCTCGGCAGGGTCGAGGAGCTGGACCGCCGCGGAGAGCCGCTGCTGGTCGACGTCGCGCGCGACCTCGGGCTCGACGCGGAGGAGTTCGACACGGCGCTGGTCGACGGCCGGCACATCCTGGTCGTCGACGCCGACCAGGCCGAGGGCAAGGCGATCGGGGTCACGGGGACGCCGACGTACGTCATCGACGGTGAGCGCCTCGACGGCGGCAGGTCCCAGGACGGCCTCCGCGCCCGGATCGAGTCCATCGCCGACCGCCTCCTCGCCTGAGGTTCCCGGCCGGCGGCGGGCCGGGGCGTACGGTGCCGCGCGGATCACGGCGTGGTCCGCGCGGGCGGCCCGCGGGTCAGAGCAGGGGCTTGTACAGGTGGTGGTGGGTGGGGCGGTAGCCGAGGGAGGCGTAGAGGCGTTCCGCGGGGACGTTGCCCGCGAAGACGTTGAGGCACACGGCAGAGTGTCCCGCCGCCCCCGCCCGCTCCTCCGCGAGCCGCATCAGCAGCCGCCCGAACCCCCGCCCGCGCACCGCCTCCTCGGTCATGACCTGGTAGACGTACGCCGGCTCCGTCTCCCCCGCGCCCAGCCGCAGCCACAGCAGTCCCGCCCGCTCCCCCTGGAACTCCAGCACCCGGAACTCCATGCCCGCGGTGGCGAGTCCGTCCGGCAGCAGCCGCCGCTGGTCCGCGCGGGACCTGGCGAGGGCCTCGGCCTCGGGCACCCCGCGGGCGATCCAGTCGCGGGCGTACTGCTCGGCCTCCGTCGCGCGCCAGGCCTCGAACTCCTCGGGCGTCATGGACCGCACGCGGCTGCCGGCCGGCAGTTCCACCGGCGCGGCCCCCGACGCGGGCGGGACGGCGAGCCGCTTCTCCAGGTTCCGGTTGCGTTCGGTGTACCCGAGCGCGGCGGCCAGCCGCAGGCCCGCCTCGGCCTCCGCCGGCACCGTGGCCTCGATCCGCCGGCAGCCCCAGATCCGGGCGACCTCCTCGGCGGCCAGCGCGGCCACCGTGGCCCGGCCGCGCCGGCGGTCCGCCTCGTCGATCCGCAGGTCCAGCACGCGTGCCACCGTGTCCCCGAACACCGGCGAGGTGCCCAGGCGCACGGCGCCGACGGGCCTGCTGTTCACGCACACCTGGAAGCGGCGCGAGCGGGTCCCGTCGGCCTCCTGCTGCAACGGCTCGGTGGGCCGCAGGGTGGTGGTCATGCCGTGTTCCTACCCCACCGGCGGCCCCACGGCCACCTGGTGCCCCGACCGTTTCCCGCGCCGGTTCAGGGGTCGAGGTCGTCGCCCGACCGCTCCGCGAAGAGCCGCATCGCCTTCGCCGTCAACGGACCCTCGACACCGGGCAGTTCACGGTCGTCCACGCGGTGCACCGCCTGCACGTCGCGGAGCGAGGAGGTCAGGAACACCTCGTCGGCGCGCTCCAGGACGTCCAGCGGCAGGTCGGTCTCCCGCGCGCCGGTCCACTCGGCCACCAGCTCGCGGGTGATGCCGGCCAGGCACCCGGAGGCGAGCGGCGGGGTGAGGATCTCGCCGCCCAGGACGACGAAGACGTTGGAGCCGGTCCCCTCGCAGAGCTGCCCGACGGTGTTGCCGAACAGGGCCTCGGAAGCGCCGTGTTCGTGTGCGCGGGCGAGCGCGACGACGTTCTCCGCGTAGGAGGTGGTCTTCAGTCCGGTGAGCGCGCCGCGTTCGTTGCGGGTCCACGGCACGGTGATCACCGCGGTGGAGTCGGGGCGTGCCTTGGCCTCGCCGAGCGCCACCACCAGCGTGGTGCCCCGGTCACCGCGGTCGGAGCCGAGCGGGCCGTGGCCGCCTGTGTAGGTGATCCGCAGCCGCCCCAGCGGGAGGCCCGGGTTGGCGTCGATCACGGCCTCGCAGGCGCGGCGGACCTCGCCGGCGTCCGGGGCGGGAAGGCCCAGCCCCCGGGCCGACCGGGCGAGCCGGTCCAGGTGGCGGGTGAGGGCGAAGGGCTTCCCGTCGACCGTCTTCACCGTCTCGAAGATGCCGTCCCCCACGGTCAGGCCGTGGTCGAGGACGGAGACGCGGGCGGACTCGATGTCCTTGAGCCCGCCGTCGAGCCATATCTTCACGAAAGGGTCCCTCCACTGGTGTCGTGCGTTCCCGACGCTACCGCGAGCAGCCGGGACGCCTTGAGCTCGGTCTCCGCCCACTCCCGCTCCGGGTCGGAGTCCCAGGTGATCCCGGCGCCGGTCCCGAAGCGCAGCACGGCGGAGCCGGAGCCGTCCCGGTCGATCCAGAAGGTGCGGATGCCGACGGCCAGCTCGGCGCGGCCGCGGTCGGCGTCGACCCAGCCGATGCCCCCGCAGTAGGGGCCGCGCGGCCCCCGCTCGAGGGCGGCGAGGATCGTCAGGGCGCTCTCCTTGGGGGCGCCGGTCACCGAGCCGGGCGGGAAGGCGGCGGTCAGGAGCTCGGGCCAGCCGGCCCCGGGCAGCAGCTCGCCGCGCACCGTGGAGACCAGGTGGACCAGGCCGGGGTGCTTCTCGACCACGCACAGGTCGGGCACGGTGACGCTGCCGGTGCGGCAGACCCGGCCCAGGTCGTTGCGGACCAGGTCGACGATCATCACGTTCTCGGCCGTGTCCTTGGGCAGCAGGTCGGCCTCGGTCCGCCCGGTGCCCTTGATCGGGCCGGACTCCACGGTCCGCCCGTCGCGGCTGAGGAAGAGCTCCGGGGAGGCGGTGGCGATCTCCACCCCGTGTTCCGGCAGACGGATCGTTCCTGCGTACGGCGCCGGGTTGCCGCGCGCCAGCAGCGCCGTGAGGTCGTCGACGTCGGCGTGCGGGGCGACGGGCGCGGTGAGCACGCGGCAGAGGTTGGCCTGGTAGACCTCGCCGGCCGCGATGTGCCGGTGGATGCTCCGCACGCCTTCGGTGTACGCGGCGCGGTCGAGCGAGGACGTCCAGTCGCCGGAGGCGGGCGCGGGCCACCGTCCGGGGACGGGCGCGGGGACCGGCTCGGTGCGGACGTCGGCGAAGCGGGCGCAGGTCAGGCGGCCCTCGTAGTCCGCGGCGACGGCCCAGAAGCCGCTGGAGTCGAGCGCGGCGGGGTCGTCGGTGACGTCGAGCAGGCCGGTGGCGACCAGGCCGCCGAACCGGGCGAGGGGTGGGAGGTGCTGCACGCCGCCGAGTGTAGGTCGGGACCGGGCGGGGCTTCCCGGGCCGGTGGGGAGCGGGCGCCGCGGGACCTGCCGGAACGCGGTCCGGGGAGGTCCGCCGCGGCATGCTGGGCAAACGCGTTTTTGTACTGGCCCGGGAATGGGCTAAAGTTCAACACGTCGCCGGGACGCGGAAGCGGACCGAAACGACAGGCGGACGTAGCTCAGTTGGTAGAGCGCAACCTTGCCAAGGTTGAGGTCGCGAGTTCGAGCCTCGTCGTCCGCTCGCATGAAGAGCAGGGGATCTTCCCGAACCCCTGTGCTCCTGGTGGAGTGGCCGAGAGGCGAGGCAACGGCCTGCAAAGCCGTCTACACGGGTTCAAATCCCGTCTCCACCTCCAAGGACGATTAGCTCAGCGGGAGAGCGCTTCCCTGACACGGAAGAGGTCACTGGTTCAATCCCAGTATCGTCCACCGGTCCGCAAGGACCTGATCCGCAAGGATCCCCGCGCGATTAGCTCAGCGGGAGAGCGCTTCCCTGACACGGAAGAGGTCACTGGTTCAATCCCAGTATCGCGCACGCGGTAGGCACGGCCCCCGGGCCGCGCACCTGTCCCGAGGACGATTAGCTCAGCGGGAGAGCGCTTCCCTGACACGGAAGAGGTCACTGGTTCAATCCCAGTATCGTCCACACCGGCGCGAAGCCCCCGTCCACCTCGGTGGACGGGGGCTTCCGCGTTCTCCGTCCCCCGCGGCCTCGCCGCCCCGCGGCCTCGCGGCCTCGCCGCCCCGCGGCCGAGACCGCAGGGACGCCAGGGCGACGTCAGGCGGCGTCAGGACGAGAAGAGCATCCGGCCGAAGCTGTGCGGGCGGTGGTGTCCGCCGTGGCCGTGGTGGCCGGCGTGCGGCGCGCCCCAGGCCGGGGCACCCGGGGCCGCGGGCGGGGCGGGCTGGGCCCACTGGGCCTCCAGCCGGGTCAGCGTCTCCAGCTCGCCGTAGTCGAGGAAGATGCCCCGGCAGCCCGAGCACTGCTCGATCTGGACCCCGTTGCGGTTGTAGGTGTGCATCGGCGCGTGACACTTCGGACAGTGCATCGACGGATCAACTCCTCGTTTCGCGGTGCGTGTTCCTGTGGTGCTGCGGCTCTCGCCCTCACAGACTCTCCCCCGGACGCGGCCGGTTGCACCTCGAACGGACGGATTCGTCACACCGGACCGCCTCCGGGGGCCACCATGCGCCCGCAGGCGTCGACCAGCGCCTCCTCCGCCTCGTCCAGCGGCCGCCCCGCGAGGGCGGCCTTGGTGACGGACCTGGCGGCGGTCTGCACGGTCAGGGCGCGGGCGGGTACGTCCAGCGTCGGCCACGGGTCGCCCTCGGCGGGCACGGCGGGGCCCCGGGCGGCCCGGTAGGCGCGCAGGAAGCGCTGCCACTCCTCGGCGGGCAGCAGACCGCAGGCGTACCAGGAGGCGGGCCTGGCGAGGTCCCAGGCGGGGACGCCGACGCCGAGGTCGTCGACGTCTATGAGCCGCCACGGACCGTCCGGCGCGGGGTGGCGGACCAGCTGGCCCAGGTGCAGGTCTCCGTGGCAGAGCGCGGTCACGGCGCCGGGCGGGGCGGGCTCCTCGTCGCGGGCCCAGGGCGGCAGGGCCCGCCAGGCGCCCAGCAGCGCCGGGACGGCGGGGTGGCCCGGCGCGTCGGCGGCGAGCCGGGCGACCGCCAGGGCCGCCTTGCCGGGGCCGCGCATGGCGGGCAGGCCGGGGGGCGGCGGGGTGCGGTGCAGTCGCGCGGTGAGGGTGGCGGCGTCCTCCCAGGGGGCGGCGTCCGGGTCGTCGGGGTCGACGGGCCGGCCCAGCGGCCAGTGGGTCACCAGGCGCCCGCCCAGGGGGACGGGGGCCGGGTCCAGGGGCGGCAGCAGGATGTCCGGCAGGGCGGCCGCCACCGCGACGCGGGCGCGCAGGGCGGCGGGGTCGGTGCCGGGGGCGTGGGCCTTGACGACGGTGCGGTGGTGGCGGACGACGGTGGCGTCGGGGCGGTCGGCCAGGGTGTCGGTGACACAGCCCGGGCAGGGCCGGGCGGCGGGGTGGGCCGCGGCGCGCGCGTGCTCGTGGAGGTCTGCCGGCATGGCGGTGAGCGTACGCGGGCAGTGGATCACGGTGTGGACGAGGACGATGGGGCGGGACGACGCCCGTGAAAACCCCACGCCGGCGCGGCGATCGTGCCGCACCGGCGTGGTGCCGTCCGTCGTACCCCCGTCCCCACGGGGTTCGTTCGGGCCGATGTCCCCACCCGGACCGCTCTTCCGGGCCCGGGACGCGCTCGGCGCCCCGGCACCACGCCCTCGGACGACGTCTGCGTGGTCACAGGGGAAATACTCGCGCGGATTCGGGGCCGCGGCGTCATGCCCTCGGATGAACCGGGTCGCCGCGGCTACTTCCCAGGGTGGAGAAGCGGAGGCCGGAGCTTCGCCTCGTACGGGACGGCTGGTGATGTGGCTCACGCGGCGGTACGGTCGCCAAACCCCTTGTGGAGGCGGCATCTTGGCAGCCGCGAGCCCGCAAACGCGTTCCCGCGGGGGTGAGCGGGCGCGGCCTGAACGCGCGGCGCGGCCGGGAAACGTAAGCTGTTGGCTCGTCAGACGGACCGGGCAGCGGGGATGAACATGGCGATGATGCGCCTCAGGCGCGAGGACCCGCGCGTCGTCGGCTCGTTCAGGCTGCACCGGCGGCTCGGCGCGGGCGGGATGGGCGTGGTCTACCTGGGCTCCGACCGGCGGGGCCAGCGGGTCGCGCTCAAGGTGATCCGGCCGGACCTGGCCGAGGACCAGGAGTTCCGGTCGCGTTTCGCCCGCGAGGTGTCGGCGGCGCGGCGGATCCGGGGCGGCTGCACGGCGCGGCTGGTGGCGGCGGACCTGGAGGCCGAGCGGCCCTGGTTCGCCACGCAGTACGTGCCGGGGCCCTCGCTGCACGACAAGGTCGCCGAGGAGGGTCCGCTGCCGGCGGCGGAGGTCGCGGCGGTCGGTGCGGCGCTCTCCGAGGGGCTGGTCGCGGTGCACGAGGCCGGGGTGGTGCACCGGGACCTGAAGCCGTCCAACATCCTGCTCTCCCCCAAGGGCCCCCGGATCATCGACTTCGGCATCGCCTGGGCGATGGGGGCGTCCACGCTCACCCACGTCGGCACGGCGGTGGGCTCCCCCGGGTTCCTCGCCCCGGAGCAGGTGCGGGGGGCGGCGGTGACGCCGGCCACCGACGTGTTCGCGCTGGGCGCCACGCTGGCGTACGCCTCGACGGGGGACTCGCCGTTCGGGCACGGCAGCTCCGAGGTGATGCTGTACCGCGTGGTCCACGAGGAGCCGCAGCTGCGGGGCGTGCCGGGGGCGCTGGCGCCGCTGGTGCGGGCCTGTCTGGCCAAGGACCCCGAGCAGCGGCCCACGACGCTGCAGCTGTCGCTGCGGCTGAAGGAGATCGCGGCGCGGGAGGCGCAGGGGCTGGGATTGGGCGAGGCCCGGTCCGCCGGACGGGACGACGGTGCGGCGGGCTCGGCCTCGGCCGCGACGGTGCGGACGCCGGTGCCGCGGGGGTCCGCGCCGTCCGCCTCGGCGGGGCGCACGCCGGTGCGGTCCCCGGGGGGCGCTGCTTCGCCCTCCCCTGCCGAGGCGCGGCGGGCCTCCGCCTCCCCCACGCCGGCGCGGCGGCGGCCTCCCTCCACCGGGGGGAGCCGGCCGGGCCGCAAGGGGGCCGCCCCCTCGCGGGGCGGTCGCGCGGCGCCCGGGACGGGTGCGGGCACGGGCGGCTCGCGCAGCGGGACGAAGCTGCGGCCGGCCAATCCGCGGCTGCTGCGGCAGCGGCTGACCGTGTTCGTGGTGGTGACACTGCTGGCGGCGCTGGGGATCGCCACGGTCCAGGGCTGTCAGGGGCCTTCCGACGCGGCGGGGCTCGGCCCCGGTCCGGGTCATGCCGCCACGGCGGCGGGCGCCCCGCCGGGCTGACCCCTCCGCGGCCGCCCGCGGCGGGCCGCACGGAACCGCGGCGGGCTCGGGGACGGCCGCGGGGTGCGGCGACGGGCCGAGGGCACCCGGCGGGCTCACGCAGCCGTGGCGGGCTCACGGAGGGTCGCCGGGTGCGGCGGAGGGCCTCAGGCCGGGCGGGGGCGGGTGGCGTAGAAGGCCACGGCGGAGGCGGCGGCGACGTTGAGGGAGTCGACGCCCTCGGCCATGGGGATGGTGACGTGGAGGTCCGCCTCGGCCAGGACGCGCGGGCTGAGGCCGTCGCCCTCGGTGCCGAAGACGAGGGCCAGGCGCTCGTCTTCGCGCGCGGCCAGCTCGTCCAGCGTG
This sequence comes from Streptomyces fragilis, assembly GCF_003112515.1. Taxonomy (GTDB): domain Bacteria; phylum Actinomycetota; class Actinomycetes; order Streptomycetales; family Streptomycetaceae; genus Streptomyces; species Streptomyces fragilis. The sequence goes on from NZ_BEVZ01000007.1 coordinate 33,334, forward strand.
ACGGCCTGCTCGCTCAGGCAGAACGCGGCCACCGTGAAGCCCGCCTCCCGCAGCCGCCCGACGTCCGCGGGCCACGTCTCCAGCCGGGTCCACGGCACCTGGAACACCGTGCCCATCGACACCTTCACCGCCCGCCGGTACAGCGGGTCCGCGCACCGCGGGGTGAGCAGCACCGCGTCGACGCCCAGCGCGGCGGCGTTGCGGAAGGCGGCGCCGATGTTGGCGTGGTCGACGATGTCCTCGAAGACGGCCACCCTCCGCGCCCCCGGCAGGAGTTCCGCGACGTCGCGCAGCGGCTCGCGCGCCATGGAGGCGAGCGCCCCGCGGTGCACGTGGTAGCCGGTGACCTGTTCGGCGACCTCGGGCGTCACCAGGAGGACGGGCGCGTCGGTCGCCTCGACGACGTCGGCCATCACGCCCGCCCACTTGGGCGTGAGCATCATCGACCGCATGGCGTGGCCGCCGTCGACGGCCCGCCGGATCACCTTCTCGCCCTCGGCGATGAACAGGCCTTCGGCGGGTTCCCGGCGGCGGCGCAGCTCGACGTCGGTGAGGTCGGTGTAGTCGGCGAGCCGGGGGTCGGCGGGGTCGTCGACGAGGACGGGTTCGGCCATGGGGTGCGGTGCCTTCACGTGAGCGTGGCGGCGCCGACGGAGACCACCGGGCCGATGACGATGACGGCGGGCGGCCGGACGTCCTCGGCGCGGACGACCTCGCCGACGGTCGCCAGGGTGGCGTCCACCCGCCGCTGGGCGCTGGTGGTGCCCTCCTGGACGAGGGCGACGGGGGTGTCGGGCGCCTTGCCGTGGGCGATCAGCGCCTCGGCGATGCGGCCGATCTTGTCGACGCCCATCAGGATGACGAGCGTGCCGGTGAGCTTCGCCATGGCCGCCCAGTCGACCAGCGAGCGCGCGTCGTCGGGGGCGACGTGGCCGCTGAGGACGGTGAACTCGTGGGCGACGCCCCGGTGGGTGACCGGGATGCCGGCGGCGGCCGGGACGGAGATGGACGAGGAGATGCCGGGGACCACGGTGCAGGGGATGCCGGCCTCGGCGAGCGCCTGGGCCTCCTCCATGCCGCGGCCGAAGACGAACGGATCGCCGCCCTTGAGGCGGACCACGGCCTTGCCCTGCTGGGCGTGCTCGATCAGGGCGTTGTTGATGGCCTCCTGGGCCATGTAGCGCCCGTAGGGGATCTTCGCCGCGTCGATGACCTCGACGTGCGGCGGGAGTTCGTCGAGCAGGTCGCGGGGGCCGAGCCGGTCGGCGATGACGACGTCGGCCTCGGCGAGCAGCCTGCGGCCGCGCACGGTGATCAGGTCGGGGTCGCCGGGGCCGCCGCCGACCAGGGCGACGCCGGGGCTCTTGATGCGGTGCTGCGGGGCGACCAGGGTGTTGTCGCGCAGGCCCTCGACGACGGCGTCGCGGATGGCGGCGGTGTGGCGCGGGTCGCGGTCCTTGGCCTCGGTGGTGAGGACGGCGACGGTGACGCCTCCGGCGCGGCCGGTGGCGGGGGTCCAGGCGGTGGCGGCGTCGGCGTCGTCGGAGCGGACGCACCAGACGCGGCCGCGCTCGGCCTCGGCGGAGGCGGCGGCGTTGGCCTCGGGGTCGCTGGTGGCGACGACGGCGTACCAGGCGCCCTCCAGGTCGCCGTCGGCGTAGCGGCGGCGCTGCCAGGCGATCTCGCCGGCGTCGGCCATCGCCTCGACGGACGGGGTGGCGGACGGGGAGACCAGGGTGACGTCGGCGCCGGCCGCGACCAGGGCGGGGAGGCGGCGCTGGGCGACCTGCCCGCCGCCGAGCACGACCACTCGACGGCCGGTGAGGCGCAGGCCCACGGGGTAGGCGGGGTGTTCGGCCATGGGGCGGCTCCCTGGGAACGGGCTGCTGGGGACGCTGCCGGGCCGCTTCGGGCATGCCCGGCAGGGGTGGGAGCTGCGCCGTCGGAGCTGCCCTGACAGGGGGAGTTTATGGCGTGCGGCGGGCCCGGACCGGGGCAGGGCGGTGTGATCTTCGCACGATCTCCCGCCCCGCCCGGTCCTGGCGGTGCTACTTCTCGGTGACGCCGGCCGAGTCGAAGGTGGCCACCTCGTGCATGGCACGGGCGGTGGACTGCACCAGCGGCAGCGCCAGCAGGGCGCCGGTGCCCTCGCCGAGGCGCAGGTCCAGGTCGACCAGCGGGCGCAGGCCCAGCTTGTTGAGCGCGGCGACGTGCCCCGGCTCGGCGCTGCGGTGGCCGGCGATGCAGGCGGCCAGCACCTCGGGGGCGATGGCGCGGGCCACCAGGGCGGCGGCTCCGGCGCTGACGCCGTCCAGGATGACCGGCGTGCGCAGGCAGGCGCCGCCGAGCAGCAGACCGACCATGGCGGCGTGCTCCAGGCCGCCGACGGCGGCGAGGACGCCGATCGGGTCGGCCGGGTCGGGCCGGTGCACCTCGAGGGCGCGGCGCACCACGTCGGTCTTGCGGGCCAGCGTCTCGTCGTCGATGCCGGTGCCGCGGCCGGTGACCTCGGCCGGGTCGGTCTCGGTGTAGACGGAGATCAGGGCCGCGGAGGCGGTGGTGTTGGCGATGCCCATCTCGCCGGTGAGCAGCGCCTTGTTGCCGGCGGCGACCAGGTCGCGGGCGGTCTCGATGCCCACCTCGATGGCGGCCTTGACCTCCTCGCGGGTCATCGCGGGCCCCTGCGTCATGTCGGCCGTGCCGGGCCGCACCTTGCGGGGCAGCAGGCCCTGCTGGGGCGGCAGTTCGGCGGCCACGCCGACGTCCACCACGCACAGTTCGGCGCCCACCTGGGTGGCGAAGGCGTTGCTGACCGCGCCGCCGCCGAGCATGTTGGCCACCATCTGGGCGGTGACCTCCTGCGGCCACGGGGTCACGCCCTGGGCGTGGACGCCGTGGTCGCCGGCGAACACCGCGACGGCGGCGGGCTCGGGGATCGGCGGCGGGCACTGCCGGGACAGGCCGCACAGCTGGGCGGAGATGATCTCCAGCATGCCGAGCGCGCCGGCCGGCTTGGTCATCCGCTTCTGCCGCTCCCACGCCTCGCCGAGCGCCTTGGCGTCCAGCGGGCGGATCCCGGCGATGGTCTCGGCGAGCAGGTCGTGCGGCTCCTCGCCGGGCAGCGCGCGGCGGCCGTAGGCCTCCTCGTGCACCGCCCAGGACAGCGGGCGCCGCTTGGACCAGCCGGCCTGCACCAGTTCCGGCTCGTCCGGGAACTCGTCGACGTAGCCCACGCAGAGGTAGGCGACGACCTCGAGGTACTCGGGCAGGCCGAGGGCGCGGACCATCTCCCGCTCGTCGAAGAAGCTCACCCAGCCGACGCCGAGGCCCTCGGCGCGCGCGGCGAGCCAGAGGTTCTCGACGGCCAGGGCCGCGGAGTAGGGGGCCATCTGCGGCTGGGTGTACCGGCCGAGTGTGTGCTGTCCGCCGCGGGTCGGGTCGGCGGTGACGACGATGTTCACCGGAGTGTCGAGGATGGCCTCGATCTTCATCTCCTTGAACTTCTTCGCCCGGCCCTTGGGCAGCGACTTGGCGTACGCCTCGCGCTGGGCCATGGCCAGTTCGTGCATCTGCTGCCGGGTCTCCTCGGAGCGGATGACGACGAAGTCCCAGGGCTGGGAGTGCCCGACGGACGGCGCATGGTGCGCGGCCTCCAGGACGCGGCGCAGCACCTCGTGCGGGATCGGGTCGGGGCGGAAGCCCTGGCGGATGTCGCGGCGCTCGCGCATCACGCGGAGCACGGCCTCGCGTTCGGCCTCGGCGTATCCCGGTGCGGCGGGCTGGGGCTCGGCGTCCTGGCCGGCGGCCGGCTCGGCGAGTTCCTCCGCCACGGCGGGGGTGTCCTCGCCGACGGGGGCGGGCCGGACGGGGGCCGTGTCCGCGGCCTCGGCCTCGGCCTCGGGGAGCGCCTGCTCCTCGGCCCGCTCCGCCTCCGCGTCCTCGGCCGGTGCGGCCGGTGCGGCCTCGGCGGCGTCCGGCTGCGGGGTCCCGAGGTTCTCGGGCTCCACCGCCGTCGGCTCGGGGGCGATGCTCTCGCCCTCGCGGGGGGCGGGGACGAGCGCGACGGGGGCCTGCGGCTGCTCGGCTGCCGTGGCCTCGGCGGGGGCCTCCGCGGGCTGCTCGGGAGCGGTCTGGGCCCCGTGGTCGGCGACGGCGTCGGTGAGCGGGGCGGGGCCGGTCCGGAACTGCTCGAACTCCCCGTCCGCGACTGCCTGCTCGGCTTCGGCGTGCTCGGCTGCGGCGTGCTGAGCAGCGGCGTGCTCGGCGGCAGCCTGTTCCGCCGCGGCGTGCTCGGCGGCGGCCTGCTCGGCCGCGGCCTGCTCGGCGGCGGCCTGCTCGGCTGCGGCCTGCTGGGCGAGGGCCTGCTCCGCGGCAGCCTGCTCCGCGGCGGCGTGCTCCGCCGCCTGGGCGGCCGGGTCGGCGGACTCCGCGTCCGGGGCCTGGGCGGGCCACGCCTCCCCCGCAGCGGCCGCGGGGTAACCGGGGGCGGGGGCCAGGTGCGGCGGGGCCGGGACGGTGCCGGGGACCGGCACGAACTCGCCCAGCGGCTGCTCGGCCAGGGCGAACTGCCCGGAGGCGTCCGGCCCGTGGGCCGCGGCCTGCTGCGCCGCGGCGGCCTGCTGCGCGGCGGCCAGGTCGTGGGCCGCGATGCCGTGCCGGCCGCCGAGCGTGCCGTGCCCGGAGAGGGTGTCGTTGGGGAAGCTCTGCTGCAGGGCGGCGGCGTCCTGACCCGCGTACGTGTCCTGCGCGCCGCCGTGGGCGTCCTGCGGGGCGCCGTGGGCGTCCTGCGGCGCGGTGGCGAACGGCTCCTGCCCGGCGAACGTGTCCTGCCCCGCGGTCTCCTGGCCGGCGTAGGCCTGCTGTGCGGCGGCGGGGTACTGGCCGGTGCCGCCGTCGGCCTGGGCGGCGTAGGGCTCGCCCGCGCCGAGGGAGGCGTCGGCGGCCGGGTAGGCCTCCCCGCCCGTGGCGTAGGCGTCCGCGGCCGCCTGCCCGTTCCGGGCGGCGGCGGTCTGCTCGGGGTGGTCCTGGGCCGTCTCCTGCCCGGTGGGCACGCCGCCCCACGGCGTGGGGTGCTGAGTGGCGGGGCCGCCGCCCGGGGTCTCCGGGGCCGCGCCCTGCTGCCCCGACTGCCGGACGACGGTGGCGGGTCCGCGGTCGGCGAGGGACCGCACGGGGCTCATCGAGGCGTCGGGGGTCGGCGGGCCGAGGTGCAGCGGGCGACGCGGGCCGGCCCGTCCGGGCGCCTGGGCGGCGGCGCCGAGGTCGTAACTCCCGCTGTCGTGGACGCCGGTGGCGTGCGAGGTCGCTCCGGCGCCCTGCGGGACGGAGCCCGGGACGCCCTGCTCGGGCAGACCCGGCAGGCCGTGGTGCCCCGGGCCGCCGTGCTCCGGCGCGCCCTGGGCCGCGCCGCCGGTCTGGTCCGCTCCGGCGGTCTGCTCGGCGTAGGCCGGGTACCCGGCCGCGCCCTGCTGCTCCGCGTAGGCCTGCTGCTCCGGGTACGCCTGTTCCGCGTAGACCTGCTGACCATGGGCCTGCTGACCGTGGGCCTGCTGGGCGTGACCGTGCTGGTCCGCGTAGGCGCCCTCCGGGTAGCCGCCCTCGGCGTAACCGCCCTCCGGGTACGCGCCTTCCTGCCCCGGCGGCACCTCGTTGCCCCAGGCGCCCTGGGCGCCCGGCAGCAGGAGCTGGTCTTCCTCGGCGGTCGGCTCGGAGAGGTAGGTGTAGGAACCCGGCGCGGGGACGCCCGGCTGTTCCACCGTGCCTGCGCTCTCCGGCAGTCCCTCGCCCGGGACCTGGCCGGTGTCGGTCATGCGTACCCCTCGCCCATCGGTTGGTGCTTCTGACGACCTGCTCGTCCGGAGCGGCGCGCGGACCGCCCGTCCTGTTGAACGAGCGGGCCCGCCGAGCGGCACGAGAGACCCGCCCAGTCGGACGAGGAGCCGACGACTCGTATTGTCGCCGTCCCCCGCCCTCCGGTGCAGGCCGATGCGGCAAGGTCCGTGGTGGAACCCGCCCTCTCGTGCGCCTCCGGCGCCGTCGTACCGCACCCGTCCTCCGGCCGGCGGTCTTGTCCGGACATGGTCCGACGAGAACCGAATTCCAGGCGTAGTACAACGATCGGCCAGCCTACCCCGCGCCCCGAGACCGTTCGATCACGGGGCGCTACTGACGGCGGACGGCGCCGTGCCGCCGCGCGTCACCGGGCCCGCTCGCGCAGCCTCTCCCCGCAGAGCAGGAATCCGACGCTGCGGCCCTTCTCGGTCCACTGTTCGGCGTCGAGGGCGACGGACTGCAGGAGCGAACAGTCGACCGCGAACCCGCGCTCGGCCAGGCGGCGGCCCGCGAGTTCGGCGGCGTCCCGGGTGGGGACGTGGGCGACGATCCGCTCGGGCCGGCGGTCGGCGACGGCGGCGATCACCTCCGCTCCCCCGTCGGCGATCCGCACCACGTCGGGCTCGGGCAGGTCCTCCAGGACGTGCGGGGCGGCGCCCCGGACGGTCTGGAGCTGGACGCCTGAGCGGCGGGCGGCGCGCTCGGTGCGGGCGCAGGCCTCCAGGTCGCGGTCGACGGCGATCACGGCGGCCCCGGCGCGGGCGGCCTCGACGGCGAACGCGCCGCTGCCGCAGCCGATGTCCCAGACGAGGTCGCCCAGGCGCGGGCCCAGCCGGGACAGCTGGGCGGCCCGCAGGGGTTCCGCCTCCGCCTCGCCCAGCGGCCCGTCGTAGCAGTCGGAGGGCAGCACCCAGCCGCGGGGGCCGGTGGGCGCGCGGCCGGCGATCCAGGGGGCGGACTCCGCGTTGGTCGGGGCGCCGATGGCGATCACCACGTTGGGGTCGCGCCAGCTGTGGTCGGCGGCGCGGTCGGAGGTGACGATGCTCACCTGCTCGCGGTCGGTGCCGAGTTCCTCGCAGACCACGAAGGTGCGGGGCGCGCCCTCGAGGAGCAGCCCGAGTTCGGCGGGCCCGGCGCCCGGGGCGGTGAGGACGGCGACCTTGGTGTGGGCGCGGCAGACGTTGACGGCCCGGCGCAGGGTGCGCGGCTGGGCGACGACGACCAGGGCGTCGTCCCAGGGCATTCCGGCGCGGGCGAAGGCGGCGGCGACGGAGGAGACGGCCGGGACCACCTCGACCTCGAGCCCGAACTCCGGTGCGCGCAGGGTGCGGACGACGCCGAAGAAGCCGGGGTCCCCGTCGGCGAGGACCACGGCGGTGCCGCGGTGGCCGGCGATCCGGCGGGCGGCGAGCGGGAGACTGCCGAGGGGGACGCGTTCGGCGGTGGGCGGCACCTCGGGCAGGGCCAGGTGGTGGGGGGCTCCGGCCACCAGGGTGGCGGCGCCGAGCGCGGAGAGTCCGGCGGCGGTCAGAGGCGAGCCGTCCCAGCCGATCACGGTGACGCGGTCGGCCATCGTCGTCAGTCTCCAGGGGGTGGTGGGCGGTGCTGTCCGCGGGCGGTCGGGCGGGCCCTGTCGTGGGCGCGCTGTGAGGTTACCCCGCGGACGGGGGACCAAGGGTCAGTCCCAGTCCGCGTACTCGCCGGCGCCCTCGAAGTCCTCCGGGAGCAGGCTCCAGACGATGAGGTCGGTGCGTACGTCGCTCCACACGCCGGTGTCGTCCTTCGCCCGGGCTATGAAGGCGCCGCGCAGCACGCCCTCGCTGATGCAGCCGATCTTCTGCGCGACCTGCTGGGAGGCGGCGTTGTCGGCGGCGGTGCGCAGTTCCATGCGCTCGAACTTCTGGTCGCGGAAGAGCCACTGGGCGGCGGCCAGGACGGCCTCGGTGGCGTAGCCCTCGCCGCGTGCCCAGGGGGCGATCACGTAGGCGACCTCGGCGGAGCGGAGCCGCCAGTCGGTGTGGTGCAGGCGGAGCGTGCCGACCAGGCGCTGGGTGAGGAACTCGGTGACGGCCAGGACGATGCCGCGGCCCTCGGTGCGCTCGGCGGGGGCGCCCTCGGCGATCCAGCGCCGGGCGTGCTCCTCGGTGTAGGGGTGCGGGACGGAGGTCCAGGCGACGACCTGCTCGTCGTTCAGCATCTCGGTGTAGGCGGGGACGTCCGCCTCCTCGAGCGGACGCAGGACCAACCGCTCCGTGCTGATGGAGATGTCGGGGAAGGTGCCGTTCATGCGCCGCTCCGTGGTGTCGGGGAACCGTTCGGACCTGCTGAACTTTTCAGCATGCAGCATGAAATCACCGATCAGGACGGCGGGGTCCACTCCGGCGGCCGGAGTGGACCCCGCTTTCCTGACGGAGCGTCGGTCAGGACGTGTCGTCGTTCCGGAAGGGTCAGAACGAGGCGATGACGGAGCCGGCGTACTTGTCCTCGATGAACTTCTTCACCTCGGGGGAGGTGAGCAGCTTGGCGAGCTTCTTGACGCGGGGGTCGTCCTCGGAGCCCTCCTTGACGGCGAGGAAGTTGCCGTAGGGGTTGTTCTCCGCGGACTCCAGGACCAGGGCGTCCTCGGCGGGCTGCAGGTCGGACTCGATGGCGTAGTTGCCGTTGACGACGGCGGCGTCGACGTCGTCGAGGGAGCGCGGGGTCTGCGCGGCCTCGAGCTCCTTGAACTGGAGCTTCTTGGGGTTCTTGACGATGTCTGCGGGGGTGGCCGAGCTGTCGGCGCCCTTCTTGAGCTCGATCAGGCCGTTGTCGGCGAGGAGCTTGAGCGCGCGGGCCTCGTTCACCGTGTCGTTGGGGACGGCGATGGTGGCGCCGCTCTTCAGGTCGTCGGCGCTCTTGATCTTGTGCGAGTAGAGGCCGAGCGGCTCGAGGTGGACGGTGACGACCGGCGCGATGTGGGTGCCGTTTTTCTTGTTGAAGTCGTCGAGGTACGGCTGGTTCTGGAAGTAGTTGGCGTCGACCGACCCGTCCTCGGTGGCGGTGTTCGGAGTCACGTAGTCGGTGAACTCCTTGACCTCGAGGTCCAGACCGGCCTTCTCCGCCAGGTTGTCCTTGACGAAGGTGAGGATCTCCGCGTGGGGGACGGGGCTGGCGGCGACGACCAGCGGGTCGTCGGAGGAGGCGGCCTTGTCGTCACCGGAGCCGCCGCAGGCGGTCAGGCCCAGCGAGAGGGCTCCGGCGGTCAGGACGGCGGTGGCGACCTTGACGTTGAAAAGCTTGGCGGTGTTACGCACGAAAAGTGCCTTTCCGTTGCGGCACGCGGGGCGTGCCTGGTGGTGCTCCCCCGCGTCGGGTGGTGCGGGGAGGTCTGGGGGTGGGGCCGGCCGTGGAGCCGGCCCCGCTTCGGCCGTGGGGCCTGCCCGGCCTAGGCGGTCCTGCGGATCCCGGCGGCGTCGGTGGCCGTCGCGGTGTCGGGCTCCTTGGCCTTCAGCAGCCGCAGCCGTGGCGCGGGGCCGCCGCGTCCGCCGCGGCGGTGCAGGGCGCGGGCCCCGGCGTCGCCGGCGAACTGGATGAGGGCGATCACCACGGCGAGGACCGCCACGGTGACCCACATCAGCCCGGTCTCGAACCGCTGGTAGCCGTAGCGGATGGCGATGTCGCCGAGTCCGCCGGCGCCGACCGTGCCGGCCATCGCGGAGTAGCCGATGAGCGCGACGACGGTGGTGGTGGCGGAGGAGATCAGCGAGGGCAGCGCCTCGGGGACGAGGACCTTGCGGACGATCGTCCAGGTGTTGCCGCCCATCGCCTGCACGGCCTCGACCAGTCCGTGGTCGACCTCGCGGACGGCGGTCTCGACCAGGCGGGCGAAGAACGGGATGGCGCCGATGGCCAGCGGCACGATGGCGGCGTCGCGGCCGATGGTGGTGCCCGTGATCAGGCGGGTGAAGCTCATCAGCGCGACCATCAGGATGATGAACGGCAGCGAGCGGGCGATGTTGACGACCTGGCCGATCACCTTGTTGGCGACGACGTTCTGCAGCAGGCCGCCGCGGTCGGTGAGGACCAGCAGGACGCCCAGCGGCAGGCCGCCGACGATCGCGATCAGGGTGGACCAGCCGACCATGTACAGGGTGTCCCAGCTGGCCTGGCTGAGCAGCGGCTGCATTTCGGACCAGGTCACTTGGTCACTTCCTTCGCGTTGACGACGGCCTTCGCGTTGACGACGGCCTCCTCGTCGGGGTCGACGGCCTCTTCGTCGGGGTCGACGAGCTCGACCTGGAGGCCCTGCTCGCGCAGGAAGCCGACGGGAACGACGTTGTCCTCGTAGCGGCCGGGCAGTTCGATGCGCATCCGGCCGATCTGGGCGCCGCCGACGGTGTCGACCGCGGCGCCCAGGATGGAGACGTCCACGTTGTAGTTGCGGGCGAGCTGGGAGATGACCGGGCGGCCGGTGGACTCGCCGTGGAAGGTGATGTCCAGGACGGTGCCGGCCGGGCCGGAGGGGTCGCCGCCGACCGGGAAGAGCGCGGCGGCGAGCTGGGAGCCGGGGGTGGCGAGCAGTTCGCCGACGGTGCCGGACTCGACGACGCGGCCGCGCTCCATGAGGGCCGCGGAGTCGCAGACCGTCTTGACGACGTCCATCTCGTGGGTGATCAGCAGCACGGTCAGGCCGAGCTGCCGGTTGAGGTCGCGCAGCAGCTGGAGGATCGAGCGGGTGGTCTCCGGGTCGAGGGCGCTGGTCGCCTCGTCGGACAGGAGGACCTTGGGGTCGCCGGCCAGGGCGCGGGCGATGCCGACGCGCTGCTTCTGACCGCCGGAGAGCTGGGCCGGGTAGGCCTTGGCCTTGTCGGCGAGGCCGACCAGGTCGAGCAGTTCGAGGGCCTTGGCGGAGCGCTCGCGGCCGGAGCGGCCGAGGATCTCCAGGGGGAGCTCGACGTTCTCCTGCACGGTGCGCGAGGAGAGCAGGTTGAAGTGCTGGAAGACCATGCCGATGCGGCTGCGGGCCTGGCGCAGCGCCTTGGAGGCGCGGGGGCCGCGCCCGGCGAGGGCGGTGAGGTCCTGGCCGTCGACCGTGACCGTGCCGGAGGTGGGCCGCTCCAGGAGGTTGACGCAGCGGATAAGGGAGGACTTGCCGGCGCCGGACTGGCCGATGACGCCGAAGACCTCACCTTCGCGGACGTGGAGGTCGACGCCGTCGATGGCGGTGACCTCACGGCCGCCGGAGCGGTAGATCTTGGTCAGACCCGAGGTGGTGATCACAGGGGTTTCCGTCACTGTCGAGTGCCGGGGGCGCTGTGGCGCCCCGGTCACGGGTGCATTCGGTCGGACCGCGGCACGGCGCGTCGCTCCGGCTCCGGCCACAGCGGGGCGGCGGAGGGAGGACGGGGGATCCGTGGTGCGCGGGCGGCACGGTGAGGCCGCGGGGCTCGCTTCGGGGCGCGAGGCCAAACGTCTTGCAGGGGCCCTCTAACAGGCGCACATTCGACACAGACAACGAGCACCGGGCGTCGGGGTCGCCTCGGTCGCAGGGGTGGTGCGGCTCGTCGTGGTCATGGGCGCAAGTAAATCAGACGATCACAGGCAAGAGGGGCAGGGTGTCCGGCATGCGGACACCCTGTCCGGTCGGCGGCCGGGTAGGTGTCCGGTTCGACCCGGTTCAGGCGATGCGGGAGACCGCGATGCCGTCCGGCGTGACCTGGGCCGACAGGGCGGACAGGTCCGGGACCACCAGGTCGGCCTCCAGTTCGTGCGCCGGGTGGGTTGTGGCCAACGCCACCGTGCGCATGCCGGCCGCGCGGCCGGAGCGCAGGCCGGCGGGTGCGTCCTCGAAGACGAGGCAGCGGGACGGGTCGACGCCCAGCGCCTCGGCGGCGAGCAGGTAGGGCTCCGGATCGGGCTTGCCGCGGGTGATGTCGTCGGCGGCGACCAGGGTCGTGGCCGTGAGGCCGACCCAGGCGAGCCGGGCCTCGGCGAGCCGGCGGGAGGCGGAGGTGACGACGGCCCACCGGTCGGCGGGCAGACCGTGCAGGAACTCCCGGGTGCCGGGAAGCGCGGCCACTCCCCCGTGCGGGACGTCCTCCACCTCGATCTCCTCGATCCGGGCGACGGCGGCGGGCACCCGGTCGGCGGGCAGCAGGTCGGCGACTATCTCCGCGGCGGGGCGGCCGTGCAGCTCGATCGCACCGAACTGCTCGCGGGTGACGCCGTGCTCGTGGGCCCAGGCCGTCCAGGAGCGGGTGACGGAGTCCAGGGAGGACAGGAGCGTGCCGTCGTTGTCGAACAGCAGGGCGTCGGCGTGGAGGATCGTCATGCCCGTGACCCTAGCCAAGGCCCCGGGGCGGCCTCGCGGGGCCGCCCCGGGCGCTCGCGCGCGGGCCCGGAGGGCGGGGGCGAGCGGGCCCGGAGGGCGGGGGCGGGCGACGGGGGGACATTCCTCCCGTAATACAGTCTCCGCATGCTCGTAGCCCTGACCGTGGCGACCGCCGTGGCCGCACTCCTCCTCGCCGCCTGGTGCGGCTGGGCCGCCTGGCGCGACCAGCCGACCAAGGACTGGCACTTCATCGGCATGGGTGTGGTCGCGCTGCTGGCCACCGTGCAGCTGGTGGTCGGTGTGGTGCAGCTGGCCCGCGGCGAGAAGCCGGAGCAGGGCACGGTGATCTACGTGGCCTACCTGCTCGGCGCCTTCGCCTGCGTGCCGGCGGCGGGCTTCATGTCGCTGGCCGAGCGCACCCGCTGGGGTTCGCTCACGGTGGCGGCGGGCGGTTTCGTCCTGGCCGTGCTGCAGGTGCGGCTCTACGACATCTGGGGAGCCTGAGATGGAGCCGGAGCGCACGACCGCACCCCGCCGGAGGCTGATCTCCGGGCCGGGCGTCCTCCTGGTGTGGCTGTACGGCGTGATGGTGGTCGGAGCGGTGTCCCGCTCGGCCTACCAGATCTCCACCGAGTTCGACCGGGCGCCGCTGGCCTACTCGCTGTCGGCGCTGGCCGGTGTGGTCTACGGCTTCATCACCTACACGCTGGTGCGCGGCGGCGAGCGGGCCCGGCGGGCGGCGGTGGTGTGCTGCGCCGCCGAGCTGCTCGGTGTCCTGGTGGTGGGCGCCTGGACGCTGGCCGACCCCGGGGCGTTCCCGGACGCGACGGTCTGGTCGGACTTCGGGATGGGCTACCTCTTCATCCCGGTGCTGCTGCCGGTGACCGCCCTGTACTGGCTGGTCCGGGGCGCCGCCGGGGACCGCTGGACCGTCACGGCGTAGACCGCCGCCGGGTTGTCCCCACCCGGACGGCGGTCAGGCCGTCGCCACGCGGACCGCGGCCAGGCCCTCACGGCGCGGACCGCGGTCAGGCCGTCACGGCGTGGACCGCGGTCAGGCCGTCGCCGCGTAGACGGCCGTCCCGGCGTCCGGGTCCTGGCCCACGGCCGCCGTCCGCTCGAGGACGATCCGCGGGATGCCGTCGGGCCCCTCGGCGCGGCCGGTGGCCCGGTAGCCGAGGCGGCGGTAGAGCCGCAGCCCGGGCTCGCTGCGGTTGCCGGCGCTCAGCCGGAAGGCCGCCACCTGGGAGCTCTCGGTCACCGCGGCCTCGGCGGCGCGCAGCAGCCGGGCGCCGATGCCGTGGCCCTGCAGGCGGGGGTGGACGCACAGTCCGTCGATCTCGCCCGCGCCGTCGGCGGTCACCCGGCCGTAGACGGCGCCGATCACCTCCTCGCCCAGGCGGGCCACGCAGACGATGCCCGAGGCGATCTCCGCGCGGACGTCGGCGAGGGCCTCCGTCAGCGGGCCCAGGCGGTGGTCGCCGTAGATCACGGCCTCGCTCTGGAAGCACAGATACCTGAGCCGGAAGATCTGCTCGGCGTCCTGCTCGGTCGCCCTGGAGATGGTCACGCTCATGCCCATGTGTGCATGCCTCCCGCTCACTTGCTCACCAGTGGTCCATCACACCTATCCCCGCCTCGGACGCGGCGCAACCTCCGGACCGAGCAGCCGCCGCAGACATCCCAGACATCGGGAGCGTTCCGGTCCGAGACTGCCCTGTGAGATACCCAACTCCCGGGCGATCTCCCGGTAGGTGAGGTCGCGCGGCGAGAAGAGCGCGGTGAGCAGCCGGGGGCAGCGGCCGGGCAGCCGCCGGACGGCGTCCTGCAGGGTGCGGCGGCGGGCCGAGGCCAGGGCCAGCTGCTCGGGACCGGGCCACGTCTCGTCTGCCGGGTCGCGGCGCAGGGCGCGTTCCCGGTGTGCGGCGCGGCGGACGGCGCGGGCCTCGGCGCGTACCGCCCCGCGCACCCAGCGGGCGGGGTCGTGCGGCGGGTCGGCCCGCTGGAGGCGTTCCAGGAGCCGGAGCCATACGGCCTGTTCCAGGTCCCGCGCCTCGGCTCCGGCGGCGACGGCCTCGGCCGCGGCCTCGGCGGCCAGCAGGGGGCGCAGCCGGGCCACCATGTCGTGCGGCTTCATACGCTCTCAGGACGGCGGTCCGGCGGCGGCGGTTGCCGCCCGAGGACCGATTTCACCCGGGGGAAGGCCCCCGGGTGCGCCCGGTTGACGCCGGTCGCACCCGGGGGCTCCGAGGCCGTGGGCCGTCACCCGCCGGGTGGACGGTCGGCCGGGCGGCCGGCGGGTCAGCGTGCCGCGCGCCAGAGCTCGCGGGCCAGCAGGCCGGTGTCGGGCTGGTCGGTGAAGACGCCGTCGATGCCCGTGTCGAAGTAGACGCTGAAGGCCGCGAGCGCGTCGCCGTAGGCGTCGGGCTCCCCGCCGCGGCGGAAGTCCGCCGGGAGGAACGGGTTCTCGTTGCGCATCGTGTACGGGTGGAGCACCAGGCCCGCCCGGTGCGCGTCGGCGACCAGGGTGGTCGGCGAGGTCAGCTTCCCGGCCGCGTCACGCGGGACGATCAGGTCGAGGGTGGGTCCGATGCCGTCCGCGAAGGTGGCGATCCAGGCGAGGCCCTGCGGGGTGATCAGGTCGGAGACCTTGCGCGGGTCGCCCTGCTGCTGGAGGTCCCAGGGGCGCGTGCCCGCCGAGGACAGCAGCACGGCGAGCGGGTTGTCGACCAGTTCGCGCATCCTGCGGATGCTGGTCGGCTCGAAGGACTGCAGGAGCACGGGCGAGGTGCGGCGGTGCTTGCCGTGCCGCCGCAGCACCTTGGCGAGACGTTCCTCCAGCGGCAGGCCCTGCTCGCGGAAGTAGGTGGGGTGCTTGAGTTCCGGGTAGACGAAGACCGGCCTGCCGCGCCTGCGGGTCTGCTCGTCCTGCCAGCGCAGCACCTCCTCGAAGGTGGGGATCTCCCACACGCCGTCGTAGAGGGTGTTGTGCGGGCGGTTGGCCGGCACGCGCTCCTTGGCGCGCAGGGTCTTCAGCTCGGCCAGCGTGAAGTCCTCGGCGAACCAGCCGGTGGTGGGGACGCCGTCCAGCGACTTGGTGGTGCGGCGGCCGGCGAACTCGGGATGGGCGGCGACGTCGGTGGTGCCGCCGATCTCGGGCTCGTGGCGGCACACCAGGTGGCCGTCCTTGGTGATCACCAGGTCGCCGGCCTCGACGATGTCCGCGCCCATGTCCAGGGCGAGCTGGTACGCGCCGAGGGTGTGCTCGGGGCGGTAGCCGCTGGCGCCCCGGTGGGCGATCACGGCGGGCTTCGGCAGCCCGGCAAGGCCCCGGCCGCGCCCCGCGTCTCCCTCGGCGGCCACCGCGGCGCCGCCCGTCCCCAGCGCGGCCGCGGAGGCGCCCAGCAGCGCGGCCCCCAGCACGGCCCGCCGTCCGGCGCCCCGGGCGGGCCCGCCGGAGGCCGCCGCCGGGCCTGCGGCTTCCGCCGGTCCTGCGGGTCCTGCGGGTCCTTCGCATCTCGCCATCGGTGCTCCCTCGTGAGATCAGGGACAACAGGTCGGCCGGATCGTAGGTGCGCGTCCGTGACGGTTGAAGGTCCCCGGAACGACGGGGCGGAAAACAGCGGGTGTCCGCTCGGGCTCGTGCCGTGTTCCACCCGTGTGACGTACCGATGTCGCATCCAGCCGGTCAGGTGACGCGAGGTCAACAGTGTGCAACGGACCCGTCAAGCGGATGTGCGCCGTGGGCATCCGCGCGAGTATCGTCCTCACCTGCACGGACTCGTCCGTTTCCGTCGGACCCCTTGACATGGGAGGGCTCGTTGTCCCGCTTCGCGCTCATCAAGGCAGTGCTCGGACCGATCATGCGCCTGATGTTCCGCCCGCGCGTCGAAGGCGCGGAGAACATTCCCGGGACGGGAGCGGTGATCCTGGCCGGAAACCACCTCACCTTCATCGACTCCATCGTGCTCCCCCTGGTCACCGACCGGCAGGTCCTCTTCATCGGCAAGGACGAGTACGTCACCGGCAAGGGGATCAAGGGCCGCCTGATGGCCTGGTTCTTCACCGGCGTCGGCATGATCCCGGTCGACCGTGACGGTGCGAACGGCGGCGTGGCGGCCCTGATGACGGGCCGGCGGGTGCTGGAGGAGGGCAAGGTCTTCGGCATCTACCCGGAGGGCACCCGCTCCCCCGACGGCCGCCTCTACCGGGGCCGCACCGGCATCGCGCGGCTGACCCTGATGACCGGCGCGCCGGTGGTGCCGTTCGCCATGATCGGCACGGACAAGCTGCAGCCCGGCGGCAACGGCATCCCGCGGCCCGGCCGGGTCACGGTGCGGTTCGGCGAGCCGATGGAGTTCTCCCGCTACGAGGGCATGGACCGCGACCGGTACGTGCTGCGGGCGGTCACCGACTCGGTCATGACCGAGGTCATGCGGCTGTCGGGCCAGGAGTACGTCGACATGTACGCCACCAAGGCCAAGGCGGCCTGACGGGAGCCGCCTTCCGATGCGGGAGCCGCCTTCCCGTTCGGGAGGCGTCTTCCCGTTCCCCCGCACGGCTTCGGCCCCGTCCCGCTGACGTCAGCGGGACGGGGCCGAAGCCGTGCGGGGGCGTGGGATCAGCCGCGGTGGGCGGCGGCCCAGGCGTGCTGGGCGGCGACGTTCTGCTTGACCTCGGCGAGCTGGACGGCGACCGCGCTCGGGGCGGTGCCGCCGCGGCCGTCGCGGGAGGCCAGGGCGCCGGGGACGTTCAGGACGGTCCGCACCTCGGGGGTGAGGTGCTCGCTGATCTTGGCGAACTGCTCGTCGGTCAGCTCGTCGAGCTCCTTGCCGTCCGCCTCCGCGGCCTTCACGCACTCCCCGGCCACCTCGTGCGCGACCCGGAACGGCACACCCTGCTTGACCAGCCACTCCGCGATGTCGGTGGCCAGCGAGAACCCGGCCGGGGCCAGCTCCTCCATCCGCTCACGGTGCACGGTGAGGGTGGCCATCATGCCGGTGAAGGCGGGGAGCAGGACCTCGAGCTGGTCGATGGAGTCGAAGACCGGCTCCTTGTCCTCCTGCAGGTCGCGGTTGTACGCGAGCGGGAGGGCCTTGAGGGTGGCCATCAGCCCCGTGAGGTTGCCGATCAGCCGGCCGGACTTGCCGCGCGCCAGCTCGGCGATGTCCGGGTTCTTCTTCTGCGGCATGATCGAGGAGCCGGTGGAGAAGGCGTCGTGCAGGGTGACGAAGGAGAACTCCTTCGTGTTCCAGATGATGATCTCCTCGGCGATCCGGGAGACGTTGACGCCGATCATCGCGGTGATGAACGCGAATTCCGCGACGAAGTCCCGCGAGGCGGTGCCGTCGATGGAGTTGGCCACGGAGCCGTGCTCGAAGCCGAGGTCCTTGGCGACCGCCTCCGGGTCGAGGCCGAGCGAGGACCCGGCCAGCGCGCCCGAGCCGTAGGGGGAGACGGCGGTGCGCTCGTCCCACTGCCGCAGCCGCTCGGCGTCCCGGGTGAGGGCCTGGACGTGGGCCAGCACGTGGTGCGCGAAGAGCACCGGCTGGGCGTGCTGCAGGTGGGTGCGGCCGGGCATGGCGACGTCCGGGTGGGCCTCGGCGAGGCCGATCAGCGCGTCCTGGAGGTCGGCGATCAGCCCGCCGACGATCCGCGCGTGGTCGCGCAGGTACATCCGGAACAGCGTGGCGACCTGGTCGTTGCGGGACCGGCCGGCGCGCAGCTTGCCGCCGAGGTCCGGGCCGAGCCGCTCCAGCAGCCCGCGCTCGAGTGCGGTGTGGACGTCCTCGTCGGCGATGGTGCCCACGAAGGCGCCGGAGGCGACGTCCTGCTCGAGCTGGTCGAGCCCGGCGGTCATGCGCTCGAGCTCGTCGGCGGTGAGCAGTCCGGCCTGGTGCAGCACACGGGCGTGGGCGCGGGAGCCCGCGATGTCGTAGGGCGCCAGCCGCCAGTCGAAGTGGACCGACGCCGAGAGCTTCGCCAGCGCCTCGGCGGGACCGTCGGCGAACCGGCCGCCCCAGAGGCGGACGTCACCGCTGTTGCTGCTCACTTGCTGCTCCTCGTTGCCGAAGGCCGATGGGGTGCGACCGGCGTGACCCGTCGCCGCACCGTCGTTCTGCATGATTATGCATTGCTCCGCATGAATCGTCAATCCGCACCTCCGGTGGCGTCGCCACCGCCGGCGGCCCGGTCCGTCGTGCCGCCGCGTCCACACCTCGGAACTCCCGTACGCCGCGGACGACTTCGCAGGAGGATGGCCGCATGGGTAAGTCATACGACCGGATCGACGACCGGCTCCGCGCTTTCATCGAGGCTCAGCCCGTCTTCTTCACCGCCACCGCTCCGCTCGCCGCCGATGGCACGGTGAACCTGTCCCCCAAGGGCCTCAAGGGGTCCCTGGCCGTGCTGGACGACCACACCGTCGCGTACCTCGACTTCGCCGGGTCGAACGCCGAGACCGTGGCGCACCTGCGTGAGAACGGGCGGATCACCCTGATGTGGTGCGCCTGGCAGGGCCCGCCGACCGTGCTGCGGGTGCACGGTACCGGTGAGGCCGTCTTCCGCGACGATCCCCGCTTCCCGGAGCTGCTCGCGCACTTCCCGGACATCGAGCCCGGCGATCACGGGCTGCGGGCGATCGTCGTGGTGACCGCCCGGACGGTGCGGGACGCCTGCGGGTACGCCGTCCCGTACATGAGCTACGAGAGCGACCGGGAGCTGCACGGGAAGCGGTTCTCGCGGGACGACGACGATTCGCTGAGCGCGTACTTCGCCAAGAAGGACCACATCGCGACCAGCATCGACGGCCTGCCCGGCGTGCCGCTCCCGCTGCCTCCGGTGGCTCGCTGACGATGGGCACATGCGCCTGCGCCCCGGTGTCGCCGCGATCGCCCTGTGCCTGCCCCTGCTCGCCGCCCAGGCCGCGCCGGGCCCTCCCCCGCCGCTGCCCGCGCGGATGGCGGACACCGGCGGCGGGTCCCAGCTGATCACCGCGGAGGCGGCGACCGCCGGCAGCACCACCGGCACGCTCACCTGGTGGGACCGCACTCCCGCCGGCTGGACGCGGGCCGGGTCGGCGCCCGCCCGGTTCGGGGCGAACGGGCCGGCCGACGGGGCGACCCGCCGGCAGGGCACCGCCACCACGCCCACCGGCCTGTACGACCTGCCGTTCGCCTTCGGCGTCAAGCCCGCTCCCGCGGACGTGCGCGTGCGGTACCGGCGGGTGGGGCCCGACTCCTGGTGGTGCCAGGACAACGACTCGCGCGCCTACAACCGCTGGAGCGAGCCGCTGGCCGCGGACTGCCGGCCCGGCGAGGCCGAGCACCTGATCGCCTACCGCGAGCAGTACGCGCACGCCCTGGTGATCGGCTTCAACTACCGCCGGCCGGTGCGGGAGCGCGGCGCGGGCATCTTCCTGCACGTGCACGGCCGCGGCGCGACGGCCGGCTGCGTCTCCGTGCCGGCCGACGCGATGCGCCGCGTCCTGCGCTGGACCGACCCGGCCCGCGACCCGCACATCGCCATCGGCACGGCGGACGGGCCGACGGCGATCACGCGGTACTGAGCGGCCGCCGGGCGAACCGGGACGGCAGCCGGGCGAACCGGGACGGCAGCCGGGCGAACCGGGTCGACCGCCGGGCGTGCCCGGCGCGCTGTCAGGGGGTGGTCCGGCGGCTGTTCTGGGCCAGCGACAGCAGGTGGTCGGCGAGCGCCTGGCCGCCGGTGGGCTCCCGGCTGATCAGCAGCAGGGTGTCGTCGCCGGCGATGGTGCCCAGGATGTCGTGCAGCTCCGCCTGGTCGATGGCCGAGGCGAGGAACTGGGCGGCCCCGGGAGGGGTGCGCAGGACCACGAGGTTGGCGGAGGCCTCCGCGGAGATCAGCAGCTCCCCGGAGAGCCGCCGCATCCGCTCCTCCTTGGCGGACTCCCCCAGCGGCGCGCGCGGGGTGCGGAAGCCGCCCTCGCTGGGCACCGCGTAGATCAGTTCGCCGTCGGTGTTGCGGATCTTCACCGCGTTCAGCTCGTCGAGGTCCCGGGAGAGTGTCGCCTGGGTGACGCTCAGCCCGTCGTCGGCGAGCAGCTTGGCGAGCTGGCTCTGCGAGCGCACCGGCTGCCGGTTGAGGATGTCGACGATCCGGCGGTGCCGGGCGGTGCGGGTCTGCGGCACGGCGGGCCCGCCCTGCTGCTCGTGGTCCTGCGCCTGACTCATCGTGTTCTTCGTCTCCGGATCCGGTTCGTCCGCCCCTCGGCGGTTGTTCCGCCCTCGGCGGTTCTTCCGCCTAGCGGGTCGTGGCGTCGGCCGTCGCGGCGGCCGTGGCGAGGATGCCGGGGAGCGCCTGGAGGAAGGCGTCCGTCTCCGCGTCGCTCAGGGTCAGCGGGGGCATCAGCCGCACGACGTCGGGGGCGGGCGCGTTCACCAGGAACCCGGCCTCCTGGGCCGCCTGTTGCACGCGGGGTGCGAGCGGCCCGGTGAGCACGATACCCAGCAGCAGCCCCTCGCCCCGGACGTGGGAGACCGCCGCGTCTCCGAGCGCCTCGATCCCGGTGACCAGACGCTCGCTCTGCCGCTTGACGTTGTCGAGCAGTCCGTCGGCGGCGATGGTGTCCAGGACGGCGAGGCCGGCCGCGCAGGCGACCGGGTTGCCGCCGAACGTGGTGCCGTGGTGGCCGGGCAGGAACAGCTCGGCGGCGCGGCCGAAGGCGACGACGGCGCCGAGCGGCAGACCGCCGCCGAGGCCCTTGGCCAGCGTGACCACGTCGGGCAGCACGCCCTCGTGGGCCTGGTAGGCGAACCAGTGGCCGGTGCGGCCGACGCCGGTCTGGACCTCGTCGAGGACCAGCAGCGCGCCGTTCGCGGCGGTGATGGCCCGGGCGGCCTTGAGGTAGCCGGCCGGGGGCACCACCACGCCGTTCTCGCCCTGCACCGGCTCGATGATCACCATGGCGGTGTCCTCGGTGACGGCGGCCGCGAGGGCCTGCGCGTCGCCGTAGGGCACGTGGGTGACGTCGCCGGGCAGCGGGAGGAAGGGTTCCCGCTTGCCGGGCTGGCCGGTGAGGGCCAGCGCGCCCATGGTGCGGCCGTGGAAGCCGCCCTCGGTGGCCACCACGTGGCCGCGGCCGGTGAGCCGGCCGAGCTTGAAGGCGGCTTCGTTGGCCTCGGTGCCGGAGTTGCAGAAGAAGACCCGGCCGGCCCGCCCGAACAGCTCGAGCAGACGCTCGGCGAGGGCCACGGTGGGCTCGGCGGCGAAGAAGTTGGAGATGTGGCCCAGCGAGGCGA
The DNA here is from genome assembly GCF_003112515.1 of Streptomyces fragilis. GTDB lineage: Bacteria > Actinomycetota > Actinomycetes > Streptomycetales > Streptomycetaceae > Streptomyces > Streptomyces fragilis. Next base: position 54,754 of record NZ_BEVZ01000007.1, read on the forward strand.
TCTGCCGGGACACCGCCTCGACGATCGCCGGGTGGGCGTGGCCGAGGGCGTTGACGGCGATGCCTCCGACGAAGTCGAGGTACTCCTTGCCGTCGGCGTCCCAGACCCTGGCGCCCTCGCCGCGGGTGAGCGCCAGCCGGGGGGTGCCGTAGTTGTTCATCAGGGCGCCGTTCCAGCGCTCCTTCAGTTCGGTGTCGCTCACGACTGCCCCTCCTCGTCGGCGACGACGGGTCCGTCCGGCACGACCATCGTGCCGATGCCCTCGTCGGTGAAGATCTCCAGCAGGATCGAGTGCTGGACCCGGCCGTCGATGACGCGGGCGTTGCCGACGCCGTTGCGCACGGCGTGCAGGCAGCCCTCCATCTTCGGCACCATGCCGGCGGAAAGCTCCGGCAGGAGTTTCTCGAGCTCGCTCGCGGTGAGGCGGCTGATCACCTCGTCGCTGTTCGGCCAGTCCTCGTAGAGGCCCTCGACGTCGGTGAGGACCATGAGGGTTTCCGCGTCGAGCGCCGCAGCGAGTGCCGCAGCCGCCGTATCAGCATTGACGTTGTAGACATGTCCGTCGTCCTGGGAACGGGCGATCGAGGAGACGACCGGGATGCGGCCGTCCGCCAGCAGCGCCTCGACGGCGCCGGTGTCGATCGCGGTGATCTCTCCGACCCGGCCGATGTCGACGAGTTCGCCGTCGATCTCGGCCAGGTGCTTGGTGGCGGTCAGGGTGTGGGCGTCCTCGCCGGTGAGGCCGACGGCGAGCGGGCCGTGCTGGTTGAGCAGGCCGACCAGTTCGCGCTGGACCTGCCCGGCGAGCACCATCCGGACCACGTCCATGGCCTCCTCGGTGGTGACCCGCAGACCGGCCTTGAACTCGCTGACGATGCCGTGCCGGTCGAGCGCGGCGCTGATCTGCGGGCCGCCGCCGTGCACGACGACCGGCTTGAGGCCGGCGTGGTGCAGGAAGACGACGTCCTGCGCGAAGGCAGCCTTGAGCTGCTCGTCGACCATGGCGTTGCCGCCGAACTTGATGACGACGGTCTTCCCGCGGTGGCGGGTCAGCCAGGGCAGCGCCTCGATGAGGATCTGCGCCTTGGGCAGGGCGGTGTGCCGACGGGTGGGCCCGCTGCTGTTCTTCTTCTCGGCTGTCGTCATGAGGAGTACGCGCTGTTCTCGTGGACGTAGTCGGCGGTGAGGTCGTTGGTCCAGATGGTGGCGGTCTCGTCGCCGGCCGCGAGGTCGGCGACGATGTGCACCTCGCGGTAGCGCATGTCGACCAGTTCGCGGTCCTCACCGACGCCGCCGCCCTTGCAGACCCAGACGCCGTTGATGGCGACGTTGAGCCGGTCGGGTTCGAAGGCGGCGCTCGTGGTACCGATGGCGGAGAGGACCCTGCCCCAGTTGGGGTCCTCCCCGTGGATGGCGCACTTGAGGAGGTTGTTGCGGGCGATGGAGCGGCCGACCTCGACGGCGTCGGCCTCGGTGGCGGCGTTGACCACCTCCACCTTGATGTCCTTGCTGGCGCCCTCGGCGTCCTGGATCAGCTGCTGGCCGAGGTCGTCGCAGACGGCGCGGACGGCGGCGGCGAACTCCGCCTCGTCGGGGGTGACTCCGGAGGCGCCGGAGGCGAGCAGCAGCACGGTGTCGTTGGTGGACATGCAGCCGTCGGAGTCGACGCGGTCGAAGGTGACGCGGGTGGCGTCGCGCAGGGCCTTGTCGAGGACGGCGGAGTCGAGGTCGGCGTCCGTGGTGATCACGACGAGCATGGTGGCCAGACCCGGGGCGAGCATGCCCGCGCCCTTGGCCATGCCGCCGACCGTCCAGCCGTCGCCGACGGCCACCGAGGTCTTGTGCACGGTGTCGGTGGTCTTGATGGCGATGGCGGCCTTCTCGCCGCCGTGCTCGGAGAGGCGGCCGGCGGCCGTCTCCACTCCGGGCAGCAGCTTGTCCATCGGGAGCAGCACGCCGATCAGGCCGGTCGAGCAGACCGCGACCTGGGCGGCGTTGAGGCCGAGGACCTCGGCGGCCTTCTCCGCGGTGGCGTGCGTGTCCTGGAAGCCCTTCGGTCCGGTGCAGGCGTTGGCGCCACCGGAGTTGAGGACGACGGCGGACACCTCGCCGCCCCTGAGGACCTGTTCGGACCACAGCACCGGTGCGGCCTTGACGCGGTTGGAGGTGAAGACACCCGCGGCGGCCAGGCGGGGGCCGTTGTTGACGACCAGGGCGAGGTCGGGGTTGCCGTTCTCCTTGATCCCGGCGGCGATGCCCGCCGCCGTGAATCCCTTGGCTGCCGTGACGCTCACTGCATCTCCTCGTTGGCTTCTCCGCCCGTGCGGTGCAGCGGTGCGGCCGTGGTGGTCTGCGGCCCGGCGGCCGCGCGGACTCCCCCAGCTGCCGCTGGGCGGTGCCCGCGGCTCACGGGGCGGTGCCCGCGGCTCACGGGGCGACTCCGATCGTGGAAAGTCCGGTGGTCTCGTCCAGGCCCAGGGCGATGTTCATGCTCTGCACGGCGCCGCCCGCGGTGCCCTTGGTGAGGTTGTCGACGGCGGCGACGGCGATCAGGCGACCGGTGGCCTCGTCGTACGCGACCTGCACCTGCACCGCGTTGGAGCCGACGACCGATCCGGTGGCCGGCCACTGCCCCTCGGGGAGCAGGTGGACGAACGGCTCGTCCGCGTACGCCTTCGCGTAGGCGTCCCGCACCGTCTCGGCGGTGACGCCCGGCTTCGCCTTGGCGCTGCAGGTGGCGAGGATGCCGCGCGGCATGGGCGCGAGCATCGGCGTGAACGAGACGCTCACCCGCTCCCCGGCGGCGGCGCTGAGGTTCTGGATCATCTCCGGCGTGTGCCGGTGGCCGCCGCCGACGCCGTAGGGCGACATGGAGCCCATGACCTCGCTGCCCAGCAGGTGCGGCTTGGCGGCCTTGCCGGCGCCGGAGGTGCCGGAGGCGGCGACGATCACGGCCTCCGGCTCGGCCAGGGCGGCGGCGTACGCCGGGAACAGCGCGAGCGAGACGGCGGTCGGGTAGCAACCGGGCACCGCGACACGCTTGGACCCCTCCAGCGCGGCGCGGGCGCCCGGCAGTTCGGGCAGGCCGTAGGGCCAGGTGCCGGCGTGGGCGCTGCCGTAGAAGCGCTCCCAGTCGGCGGCGTCCTTCAGCCGGAAGTCCGCGCCCACGTCGATCACCAACAAGTCGGGGCCGAGCTGCTCGGCGACCGGCGCGGACTGGCCGTGCGGCAGCGCGAGGAACACGACGTCGTGCCCGGCGAGCACGTCGGGGGTGGTCGCCTCCAGCACCCTGTCGGCCAGCGGCAGCAGGTGCGGCTGCAGCGCGCCGAGCGGCTGCCCCGCGTTGGAGTTCCCGGTCAGCGCGCCGATCTCCACCTCGGGGTGCGCCAGCAGCAGCCTCAGCAGCTCTCCGCCCGCGTATCCACTCGCTCCGGCAACCGCCGCTCGTACCGTCATGGGTCCTCCCTATCGATGGCACGACTATACGGTGACGCGCATTTTTATGCAATGAGGTGATCCGGGAGTGGACGCGGGGTGTGGTGTGTCGGCCGGATCTGCGGGGCTCGACCGCCACGGGGAGGAGGCGTGGCGTGACGGTCGGCGCATGACCCGCACCGGACCGGACCGGACCTCACCGGACCGGATCGGATCGGATCGGATCGGGCGGGATCGGATCGGAGGTGCCGGTGCAGGGTCCGTCGGGTCCGTCAGGTCCGTCAGCCGCCGAGCAGGTCCTCCGGGCGGAGGGGGATGCCGCGGAGGTGGCGGCCGCGTTCGCGCATGGTGACGAGGAGGCGGTGCCCCTCGGCGGCGGGGACGAGGCCGCGGGCGATCGCCTCGCGCATCACGCCCACGGTGTCCAGCACCCGGATGCCCCGGCGGCGGGCGTAGCGGCCCGCGTCGGCGTCGTCGGTGATCCACACGGCGGTGCGGAACTCCCGCCGGGACTCGATGACGGCCAGCGTCTCCGCCTCGCCGAGGTGCTGCAGCGGCCGGTGCGCCAGGCCGCCGAAGACCACGCGCCGCAGTCGCTCGACCAGCACCTGTTCGGCCTCGCCGTCGACCTCGATCGGTTCGCCCAGCCATCCCGCCCCGTCGACCAGCCCGCCGAGGGCCGGGAGGTGGACGGCCGACCGCCGCGCCTCGTAAGCGACGGCCTGGGTCCAGCGGCCCCGGTCGTCCAGGACCTTCTCCAGTAACGCGAGCCGGTCCACCGCCGCGAAGCTGCACAGGACCGTGTTGTCGGGGAACCACCAAGGTCTGCTCATGGCTGGAAGACGAGGTCGCCCTTCTCCTCGGCGGGCAGGGCCGCGACCGGCGGCTCCGGGGCCAGCTGCTCGCGCAGGACGTCGGCCTCCCGGTCCAGGTAGGCGGCGAGCGGCCGCAGCGTGGTCTCGGCCGCTTCATACGCGTCGTAGAGGCGGCGGGCGGGGCCGGACGGGACGCGCTCGGCGACGGCGGAGGCCGTGCGGTCCTGCAGCCGGCCGGCCTCGCCGACGAGGAGGTGGCACTGCTCGGTCGTCATCCCGCGCAGGGTCCTGCGCCCCTCGCCGGAGATCACGCCGAGCTGGTGGAGGCGGGCGGCCAGCGCGCTGGGCGAGACCTGGAACCGCACGACCAGCGCGGCCCGCGTCGCCTCGGACAGGTCGGCGGTTCCGACGGGCCCGTCGGAGCCGTCGGGGCCGACCGTCCTGGGCAGGTGCCCGGCCTTCTCCACCGCGAGCCCCACCTCCCGCTCCGGCATCAGAAAGCCGGCGGCGAAGACGTTGGCGCGGACCTCGTCGTAGTTCTTCTGGTGGCCCGGCGCCAGATGCCGCTCCGCCAGCGGCTGTTGGGCGTCGCGGGCGAGCACGTGACCCAGCTCGTGGGCGAGGGTGAAGCGCTGGCGCGTCCACCGGTCGGTGCGGGCGAGGAGGACAAGACGGAACGCGTCGGTGTGCCAGGCGACGCCGTCCACCCCTCCTGGCAGGCCCACTTGGGCGACGTCGACCCCGAAGACCTGGTCGACGACGTCGACCAGCTGGGGGGTGTCCAGCTCCGCCACCGAGGCCACCCCGTGGGACTCCAGCAGGGCCAGGGCTTCCCGGGCCAGCGCCTCACCCTGGTCGACAAACCGCTCCACGCCCTTCGGTGGCGCGGGCAGCTCCGGCAAGGGGCGGCCGCGGCCGAGGGCCTCGAGCACCTCGTAGGCGCCGGTGAAGCGGCGCAGCAGGGACTCGAGCGAGGCGTCGGAGCGGCTGTCCGCCACCGCCGCATTGCCGCCGGTGCCGCCGGTGCCCTCGGTGCCCTCGGTGCCGGCGATTCCACCGGTTCCGCTCGTTCCACCGGTCCGTGCGGCCGGATGCGCAGTCGGGGGCGCGGTAGGGACGCTCCGCCCCTGCCCCGCTGCCCCTGCCGTCCTCGCCGCTGCGGCCGCCCCGGTCGTCCTCGCGGCGAAGCTCGGCCGGAGCGGTTCGCGGCCGCTGAGCAGCCAGTCGACCGTCGTGTCGCCGAACTCCGCGACGCGGGCGAGGTCCAGCGAGGTGAAGCGGCGAACTCCGTTGAGAGACTTGGACAGTTTGTCCGCGGTCAGCCCGACCCGCTGCGCGAACGCCGCCTGGCTGAGGGACGCCGCGTCCATGACTTTGCGTACCCGGTCGTGCACAGACTCGTCCATATGTCGACGCTAGACCCGCGTTGCGAAAATCGCAATGCCCCTTTCGGGCGGCCTTCCGGGCGGCCTTCCACCCGGCGCCGTCCGCGGTCAAGATGGAGGCGTGATCGCCGCTCCTCCCGACGAACCCGTCGAGCCTCCGCCCGCCGTCGCCGCGCTGGCCGGCGGACGGCCGGTCCGGGCGGTGTGGCGCAACCTGCTCGGCGGACTGACCTTCCGGATCGGAGGCGAGGCGGCCGACAAAGACTCCAACGACCCTCCGCGCTTCGCCAAGTGGGCTCCCGCCGGCAGCGGGCTGGACCTGCGGGCCGAGGCGGTCCGGCTGCGCTGGGCCGCCCCATACACCGCCGTGCCGCCCGTACTTGCGGATGGCGGGGACGCCACGGGAACCTGGCTGCTCACCCGGGGGCTGCCCGGTACGTCCGCCGTGGACGAGCGGTGGACGACGGACCCATCGACCGCGGTCCACGCCGTAGGCGCCGGGCTGCGCGCCCTGCACGACGCCCTCCCGGTCGCGGACTGCCCGTTCGACTGGTCGGTGGAGCGCCGGCTGGCCAGGGCCCGCGCCCGCGTGGCGTCGGGCGTCGTGGACCCCGCCGCCTGGCCGGTGGAGCTCCGCCACCTGGGCACCGTGCAACGCGCGATGCGCCTGCTGGAGGACCCGCCCCCGGTCGACCGCCGGGTCGTCTGCCACGGCGACGCCTGCGCCCCCAACACGCTGGTCGGTGACGACGGCGAGCCCGTCGGCCACGTCGATCTCGGCGCCCTCGGCGTGGCCGACCGCTGGGCCGACCTCGCCGTCGCCACGTGGAGCACCCGGTGGAACTACGGTCCGGGGTGGGAGGAAGTTCTGCTCGCCGCCTACGGCGTCGAGGCGGACCCGGAGCGGATCACCTATTACCGGGTGCTGTGGGAGCTGACCGGCTGACCGCCACGGCCCGGCCGTGCGTCGCCGCAGACGGCGTGGCCCTCACCTCGCCCTTTCGGCCAGGGTTGAAAGGCGTGGCCGCCGGCTCCTCCTCGCGCACAGACTCTCCCTGGTCGTTCCGGGCTCCAGCTCCCGGAACGCTTCCCAGGACGTCGATACGGTCGATACGGAGGAAGACATGGCGAAGCGCGCGATGGTGAAGATGGCCGCCCTGGCGATCGGGGCCGCCTCCCTGGCGGGGGTGATGCCGGCGTCGGCCTCGGCCTCCCCGCAGTCCGTACAGCTGTGCCAGGACTCCGGCGCAGCGCTGAAGTACAAGTACTACACGTCGAGCGGCACCATCGCGACGTGGAGCAAGACCTGTAGCGGCAGCTACTCGCTCAACTCCGGCGGGTACAGCATCTACGCGGGCGGCTGGTCGGGTTACGTCTACTTCAGCGACGGCACCTCCAGCGACTTCTGCGACGGGGAGACCCGGTACCTGGGCGGCAGGCGGGTCGTCAAGATCTACATGGCCGCGGCCAAGATCGAGGAGTGCGTGTAGGACCGCAGGGCCCGGGTGCCCCCGCGCCCGCCGTGCCGTGACGTGAACGCGCGGCACGGCGGCCCGTCGTCCGCCGGGGCCCGGCCGTCCGGGCCTCGGCGGGCGGACGCGGGGCACCTGAGCCCCACGGGAGGCTAGGCGAGGGGGATGTCGACCCCGTGCTCCTCCACGGCCCGGGATCCGCGGATGCGCCGGTCCGCCTCCGCGATGGCGAGGTCGTTGATGCTCGCCTCCCGCCGCCGCATCAGCCCGCGCACGTCGAACTCCCAGAGCTCGTTGCCGTAGCTGCGCCACCACCGGCCTTCCGCGTCGTGCCACTCGTACTGGAAGCGCACCGCGATCCGGTCACCGTCGAAGGCCCACAGGCTCTTGCGCAGTGCGTAGTCGAGCTCGCGCTCCCACTTGCGCGTCAGGAAGGCGACGATCTCCTCCCGGCCCCGCACGAACTCGTCCCGGTTCCGCCAGACCGAGTCCGGCGTGTACGCCGAGGCCACGCGCCGCGGATCGCGGGTGTTCCAGGCGTCCTCGGCGGCCTGGACCTTTCGCAGGGCGGTCTCCCGTGTGAACGGCGGGTAGGGCGGTCGATCGTCGGTCACGCCAGCCTCCTCCATGTGGAGAACGTGCGTTCTCCACGTCTCGCCGCCTAAGGTAGAGAACGCCCGTTCTCGACGCAAGGAGTTCCGATGCCCGCCCCGCTCACCGAGGAGCAGAACCGCCGCGCCCGCGAGGACCTGCTGGACGCGGCGGAGAGGCTGTTCTACGAACGGGGCATCCAGGCGGTGGGCATGGACCAGGTCCGGGCGGCCTCCGACCTCCCCCTGAAGCGGATCTACCGTCTCTTCCCCACCAAGGAGGACCTGGTGGTGGCGATGCTGCGGCGCCGCGACCGGCGCTGGCGGGAGAGCCTGACCGTCAGCGTGGAGCAGGTCGCCGATCCCCGGGCACGCGTCCTGGCGGTCTTCGACTGGCTGGCCGGCTGGTTCGCCGAGCCCGGCTTCCGGGGCTGCGCCTGGATCAACGCCCACGGAGAGCTCGGCTCCTCCTCCCCCGCCGTGCTGGCCGAAGTCCGTTCCCACAAGCGGGCGTTCCGCGCACAGCTCGCCGAGTGGGCGCTCGCAGCGGGCGTGCCGGCCGCCGCCGACGCGGTTTTCCTGCTGGCCGAGGGCGCCGTGGTCACCGCGGGCATCGCCGGGGACCCGGCGCCGGCCCGTCAGGCACGGTCGGCCGCGGCGGCGCTGCTGGCTCAGCAGGGCGGCGTTCAGCAGTGCGGCGTTCAGCAGGGCGGCGAGACGACGGACCCGTCCGGTTCCGCCCCGGCCTCGATCTCGTAGACCTGCCCCGACGCGAAAGCGGGCCCCGGGTCCACGTCGTGCGAACGGCGGATCTCCTCCACGGTGGTGAAGTACAGCGTGACGACCCGCGCGCTCCCGTCGCCACCCTTGGTGAAGCACACGTCCCGGTGTTGTCCCGTGGAGCCCGGTGGGGGCGCGGGCAGGTCCATCGGCGGGGCGACGGAGGGCTCAGGGTTCGCGACGTACGTCCACCCCTCCGCGCGGGCCACCCGGCGGTAGTGGGCGACCACCTCCTCCGCCGTACCGGGGTGGACGAACAGCCGTCGCGCCGAGAGCCACGCGTCACCGCTGTCGTCCGAGCACGAGGAGTACCCCCCGGCCTCTCCCCCGGCCGCCCTCGCGCCCGGCGGCGGCGAGGCCAGCAGCGGCGTCTCCTCCAGCTCCCGCATCAGGCTCCCCGTCCCCTCACAGCCCTCGAACGGGGACAGCGCGGAACACCCCACCGGCCCGCCGGCGAGCAGGACCACGGACAGCACCACGGTGGCCACGCGACCGACAGCGGCGGGAGGAAGCACCGGTCGCCGAGGCCTTGCCCTCACCGCCGGGCGGACGGCACCGGATGTCGCTGCCATACCGGTCGGCGTGGGGTCGTCCACGAGGGTCCGCACGCCCTCCGCCGTCAAGGCCCGCAGCGGGCACACGGCGTCTGCGACGCGCGCCTCGCCGTCACCCGTTCCCCTGGCCGACGGTTCCGCGCGTAGGCGGCGTCGGTGAACGGTCGGGACGAGGCGCATGCTTCACGATTCCCTTCGTCACCGTGGGCGGGTCCGCGCACGCTATCCGTGCACCTGGCTCGTGAGCAACGCGACAATCACGCCGGCATCGTCGCAGACACGCCGCCTACCACGGCCCGTCAGTGGGCCCAGGGCAGGCGGAGGGCCTCCAGTTCGGGATCGTGGAGTACCGCTTCGACGAGGCTCGGTGGGCCGGCGACCTTGGTGCCCCACAGGTCGTAGTCGGTGCACAGGACCCAGGAGTGGTCGGCCGCCCAGAGGTTGGACGGGCTGAAGTCGGCTTCGGGGCAGTCGTACAGGGCCTCCGCGTCGCCGAGCCGGCCCGCGCGGACGTCGAGGGTGTCGAAGTCGCCGCGCGTCAGGGGGCTGTAGTAGGCGAGGCAGGGGGTGTCGGGGCCGACGGGGCTGTGGTCGGTGAGGACGGCGATCAGCCGGGTCCAGGTCTCGCGGTCCAGGCTTCCCTCGGTCGGTGGGACGACGCCGAGTGGCCAACTGCCGCCCTTCTTGGCCGAGGGGAAGCAGCGGAAGCACGGCAGCACCCCTTCGGGCACGACCGGATCGCCGGTCCGCCGGGCCAGTTCGGCCCAGCGCAGGCGTCGCCGGCCGGGGCCCGGGTGCCGGGCGCGGCCCAGTCCACCACCCGTGACGATCGTTTCGGCGTCGAGGTCGACGTCCCCCACGACGTGCCGCTGGACGCTCCCGTCCGCCGGCCTGGCCCGGTGGTGGTCGTCGTGCGAGACCTCGCCGGGCCCGCTCTGGTGCTCGTACATGGCGTTGAGCACCCACACCGCGTCGGGCATCGCCGGAGGCATGAAGCCGGTGAGGCCGTCGCCGCACAGCTCCCGCAGCCAGTCGGCGGCCCCGGGCGGAGCGGGCGGCCACCACCGGCTCGCCAGGAGGCCAGGTTCTTCGGGCATGCGCCCATCGTCGCAGGTCAGGCTGGTTGCTCCCCGGGGAGGGTCACTGTCGGCGCGCGGGTCCGTGCACCTGCCGTCAGGGCCTCGTCCCACTCGTCCCGCTCGTCCCCTGACGCGGTGGCCGGAGTGACGGAAAGGGCGCCCCGAACGGCGTGACGTCCGGGCGGGCGGTCATGGACGGCATGGACCCCGCCGGCCCCGGCCTCCACACCCCCGGGCCCGCCACCCGCCGCACAGGGGTGGAGGCGGGGGCCCCGCAGCAGCGGCAGGAGTCGGCCCGGTTCAGGCGGTGCCACTCCAGGAGGTCCAGGACGCGGGCGCGAACCCTCTCGTGACGGCTGTGGAGTTGCCCGCGCAACAGTGCGGCGCTCTCACGCATGCCGGTGAGGGCGGTGGCCCGCACGGCGGGGTCCGGGTCGTCGGCGAAGGGGAGCAGCGCCGTGTCGGGGAGGGCACGGAGCATCCGCAGCGCCGACAGCGCGCGGGCGCGCACCGCGGGGTCCGGGTGGCGGGTGAGCGGGTGGAGCAGGTCGGCGTCCTCCTGGTGCCCCTGCTCCGCGAGCCCGATGACCGCGGGCGGCACGACGGCCGCCGGGTCGGCGCACAGGGCACGGTAGTGGGCACGGGGATCACCGCCGGCCGCACGCAGGTCCCGGCACGCCGTCGCGCGGACGGCGGCGGAGAGGTCGGTCAGGTACCGGGACACCTCGTCTCCGCGGCCGGCGTCGCGGAGCCGTCCGACGGCGGCGGCGCGCACGTACGTGTCGCGGGCGGCGAGGAGGCGGTCGAGGTGGGCGTGCGCGTCGGGGTGGGCGAGGAGTGCGTCGCAGCCGTGCCGCCGCAACTTCCGGTACGCGTGGCCGACGGCCGTGTCGGCCAGGTCCGGGGCCCGCAGGAGGCCGGCCCGGACCGCCCACGCGAACGTCTCCAGGCGGACGCCGTACGCGCGCTCGGTGTCCAGGTGTCGCAGCAGCCAGGACCGGGCGTCGTCGACGGCCGTCCGCTGTCCGGACGTGAGCGCCAGGTCCGCCGCCGTGCGGACGGCCCACCGGCGCACGCTCTCGTCCGGGTGCTGCGCGGCGAGGGCCCAGAGTTCGGCCGTGGTGAGCTGTCCGTGAGCGGCGGCCGCGCGCAGCCCGGCGAGGCGGGAGCCGTGGCCCCCGTTCGCGGCTTGTACGAGGGCCTCGGCCGGCGGCCCGCCGAGGGGGCCGAGTATCGCGTCCCGTGCCCAGTGGCCGCGTGCCCGCGCCCCCATCAGCACGGCGAGCAGCGCCAGTTCGCGGAGTTCTGCCTCGCTGGCCTCGCGAAGACGCGGGGCGAGGGCGGCTCGGGCGAGGTCGCGCACCCGCTCGTCGGCGTCCGCGCTGCGGATCAGGACGAGCGGCACGACGAGCCGCGCCACGGGCTCGGGCAGGGCCCGCGCCTCGACGAGGGCGAGCGCCGCCGCGCGCATGCGGGGGTCCGCGTGGGCGAGGCAGAGAACGATCTCCGACTCGGTGGGCGGCACGCTCCAGGAGGGGCCCTCGGGACGCGCACCGTTGCCCGTGTCGGGGCCGGGCGCCTGCCAGTACGGAGCCCGGGACCAGTCGGCCGTCTCCCGCTCGTCGACGCGCGGGAAGCCGACCCGGATCCGGTTGTGCCGTGTCCGGCCGCGGTCCGTCACGGTGGAGGTGCCCCGGTGGACGTCCCCGTCGAGGCGCAGCCAGTCGCCGGCTTGCCGGCAGGCGCCGACCGCCGCCTCCACCCGCCGCCCGAGAAGCAGTCGCCGGGCAGGGGTGTACAGCTGTGTGGGGCCGAGCCGGTACGTACGCATGGACAGACTGTAGGTCCCGTCCCCACCTGCCTCACCAGCGGTTTCTCCACTGTCGTCGATCACGACGCCGCGTGTCGCGTCTCCGCCACTCCGTCCGCGTGCCGTCCCGTGCGCGATGCGTATTCCCCGTGGAGACACCGGCGCGGCTTGGTAGGTTCCGGCCCTAGGTGACCTGCGCATGCGCGGGCTTGCAAGCTCGGGGAGGGCCGGATGCCGATGGAGTTGGCGCACGAGAACGTGGGAATGCCGGATCTGTACCGCCGAGGACTCCGGCCCGGGACGGCGGGCCTCGAGGTGCTGCTCGTGGACATCGAGGCCGATCTGGTCATCCGGGACGGCAGCCAGGTCGTGCTCGCGGAAGGGTACTTCCCCGTGGCCGAGTTGGCGCGGGAGCTGGCGCTCTGGCTTCGCCGGCCGGACGGTGAGCGGGGTGACTTCGCCTTCGACTCGATGTCCTACCCGGACGTGGGTGAGGTGCGGATCGCGGCGTCGCCCGAAGGGTGGCGCGTCGGGTCGGTCTCCACCCCGGACACCTGGACCTCGCCCGTCGCATGGGATGTTCTGGTGGCGGAGGTCGGGCGGTTCGTGGCGGCCGTGCGCGACGACGTGAAGGCGATGGGCGTGCGGCCCGGCCTGATCCCCGGACCCTGAGGCCGGGTCCGGTGCGGCTCGCGCCGCCGCGGCCGGCGACCTGTGCGGGACCTCGGCGCTAGACGCGCTCCAGAGGGCGGTGCGGGAAGGGCGGGACCTCCACCTCGACGGCGTCGCCCGGGCGGACGGTGCCGGTGTGCCGTACCACGGCCATGACGCCCGCCTTGAACGTGAAGTCACCGGACGACGGGTCGATCGTGAACATCTCGCCCAGCAGCCCTTGGCGGAAGTCGTTGATCTTCGCGCACGGGTTGCGCAGGCCGGTCACCTCGACCACCGCGTCCTGTCCGAGGTGGAGCAGGGTGCCGGTCGGGAGGCCGAGGAGGTCGACGTCGCGGGTGGTGATGTTCTCGCCGAGCCCGCCGGCGGAGACGTCGAACCCCTTCAGCGCGAGCTCCGCGAAAAGCTCCTCGTGCATCAGGTGCACCTGACGGAGGTTGGGCAGGTCGGGCTCGTACGTCATGCGGAACTGGTGGCGGATGGTCCTCCCGGCGTGGACGTCGCCCTCCACCCCGAGACCTTCCAGAAGCGTGACGGACGGCTGGTTGGGTTTGCTGAACGCGTACTCCGGATTGCGGCTCACCGCGGTGACCCGGCCTTCGGTCATGGCGTGCCCCCACCTCTCGTCGGTCTGCGGCAGCCGATCATAGGGCGACGCGTGCACGTCCGCGAGGAAACCGCGATGACGGCAGTGGCATGATGACCGGCGGGCGGACGGGGGCCGCCGACGTGCCGCGTCACGGCAGGAACGGCAGCCCCCGGCATACCGTTCCGCGTCCATCGGGAGGAACCGCGGTCATGGATGGGGCAGTTACGGAGCGGGGCCAGGGCGGCCGTGCCACCGTGCGAGGCAGGGGCACGCGGCACCGTCTGCTGCTCGCGGCGGGCACCTTGACGGCCCTCACGGCGCTCGCGGGCTGCTCCGGCTCCGGGGACGGCCCCGTATGCACGTTGATCGGCATGGACTCCGGTGTCACCGTGGCATGGCGCACCGCCGACTTCCCCGACGACACCACGACGGTCCGGGTGTGTGTGAACGGCACATGCGAGGAGAGGCGGTCCGCCGAGGCGGAGGTTCCCGTGCTACGGGTCACCGTGCCGCTCCGGCAGGACATCGGCGGGAAGACGGTCACCGTGCGGTTGACGGTGACCGCGGGGAAGGACGAGCACGTCGTCACGACGGACGCCAGGCGGGTGAAGCTCACGGAGCAGCATCCCAACGGCGCCTCCTGCCCGCCCACCGCGTGGACGGCCACCCTGCGCGCCCACCCGTCGAAGGGGCTCATCTCCGCCAAGGGCCTCCCGCTGCGGTGACGTCGGCGAGGGGCGCGGCGGGAGGAATCCAGGCCGCGCCCCGGTGAGCTCCCGACCGGGCGTCATCCGTCGACGTCGAGGGCGGTTCCGTAGAGCCGGTCCGCCTTGAGCCTGAGCACCGCCTGGGCGACCATCCCGGTGATGGCCAGGCCCCCGCGCGACCATCCCGGTGACGCCCGCCCCCGGTCCGGCGCGGCTGCGCGTCCGCCGGACCGGGCGGTCCCCATCGTGGAGGCACGGCCAGGGAAGCCCGACCAGGAGGGTGAGACACCGCATGACGAACCCGAACACCGACGACGCGGCCGCGGCGGACCACGCGCTGAAGGCCAAGCACCGGGCGATGTGGGCGCAGGGCGACTACCCCTCGATCGCCGCCGAACTGATCGCCGGCATGGGCCCCCTGCTGGTGCAACGGAGCGGGGTGGGCCCCGGGCAGCGGGTGCTGGACGTCGCGGCGGGCACCGGCAACGCCTCGATCCCGGCCGCGCTGACCGGTGCGCAGGTCGTGGCGAGTGACCTGACGCCCGAGCTGCTGGAGGTCGGGCGCGCGCTGGCGGCCGAACGCGGCGTGGAGATCGAGTGGCGCGAGGCGGACGCGGAGCAACTGCCGTTCGGCGACGGCGAGTTCGACGTCGTGCTCTCCGTGGTGGGGGTCATGTTCGCGCCGCACCACCGCGCCGCCGCCGACGAACTGCTCCGCGTCTGCCGCCCGGGCGGCACGATCGGACTGATCGCGTGGACCCCGGAGGGCTTCCTGGGGCACATGCTGGCGGTGATGAAGCCGTTCATGCCGCCCCTGCCGCCGGGTGCGCAGCCGCCCCCGCTCTGGGGTACCGAGGAGCACGTCCGTGAGCTCCTCGGCGACCGGGTCGAGGAGCTGAGCGCCGAACGCCGCGAGCTGGTGGTCGACGCGTTCGCCTCCCCCGAGGAGTTCCGGGACTACTTCAAGCAGCGGTACGGACCGACCATCGCCGCCTACCGGGCCATCGGCGACGACCCGGACCGCACGGCCCAGCTCGACCGTGCCCTGGCCGACCTCGCTCGGGAGCACGACCGGGGTGAGGGCGACGGCGTCGTCATGGACTGGGAGTTCCTGCTGGTCACCGCGACCCGCGCCGCGGGCGCCTGAGAGGGCGCCGAGTCGTCGTCGGCCCTCGGGGCAGAGGTGCGTCGGCCCGGGTCACGGAGCGTCGAACACGGTCACGGTCAGCGCCTTGTCCCACCGAGCGGCGGCCAGGTCGTCGTGGCGGATCACGAACTTCGTGTAGTACTCCTCGTAGATCCGTCCCTGGTTGGCGAGCGGTATCCATTCGCTCGCCAACCGGACGGCGTCCTCCTCCGTACAGGCCGGCCATCCCCCCTTCGCGGAGGTCTTCACCGCGATGCCGCCGACCGTCTCCTCGTCGTCGGCGTACCCGCCGATGACGAGGTAGGCGCCTGACGACCAGAGGTCGTGGGCCAGGGACCGGAGTTCGTCCAGGTGCGGCAGTTCGCGCTCCATGTAGCGGGCCAACCGCTGCTGGAAGGGCGACATGTCGTCCCGTTCGAGATCCTCCCAGAACTCGTGCCAGTCCTCGTCGCCCTCCTCGAGCCAGAGGGGCAGCTCGGCTTCGAGCTCCGCGCGGACGTCGATCCGTTCACCGGCGCACGCGGGATGCGGAGGCTCCGCGAGCACGGTGTCGGTGCCGACCGGTACGTACACGACCCGCGCGTACTGCCCCGGACCGGCCCACGGTTCGTCGAAGTCCATCTCCTGGTGCACGAAGAACGGCAGCGTCCCGTCCGCCGGCAGGTCGAAGCCCTCGATCCTCGGCAGCGCGCCGCAGTCGACGGAGAGCAGCAACGGCAACGGGACGTCCCCGGCGGACGGCCACGTCATGCCCACCGGCAGCCGCGGCACCCCACCGATGTGCCCGACCGGAGGCCCCTCGCCTCTCCCGGACAGTCCGATCGCCAGACGAAGGTGCCGGCTGAACCTGCTGATCTCGTCGTCCGGGATGCCCAACTCGAGTGCTGCCCGGCGGAATTCGCCCTGATGATCCATGCCCGAGAAGATAGACCGGTGCCCCGTCGCAGCGGACACCGGTGACCTCGTTGGAGGACGGCCGGGGTGAGGTCGGCCGGTGCGCCAAGTCGCTTGACCCGCCTGTCGGTTCAGCCCGTGACGATCAGGTTGCTGGCCCTCAGCGCCTCCACCATCTCGGGCGGGGCGTCCGCCGTCGAGCCGGTCGCGTAGGGCGGCTCGGGCGCGTACTCGATGACCAGCTGGATCGACTCGGCGACCCGCGGGCCCGCGGCCAGACCTGCCAGGTGGAGCGCCAGGTCGATCCCGGCCGAGACCCCGGCCGACGTGGCGTACGTGCCGTCGACGACGATCCGCTCGTCGCCGACGGGGGTCGCGCCGAACGCCTCCAGCATGTCGAGACAGATCCAGTGCGAGGTGGCCCGGCGGCCGGTGAGCAGACCGGCCGCGGCCAGCAGGAGCGAGCCGGAGCAGACGGACGTGGTCCAGGTGGTGCCCGCGTCGACCTCGCGGATCCAGTCCAGCGTGGGCCCGTCCTCGAGCAGGGCCGCGCAGCCGGGGCCGCCGGGGACGAGGAGCACGTCCGGGTCGGTCACCTCGGCGAACCCGGCGTCCGCGGTGAGGGCGAGGCTGCCCATGTCGGTGCGCACGGGGCCGGGCCGGGCGGCGGTGAAGACGACCTCCGCACCGGGGACGCGGGACAGGACCTCGTAGGGCCCGACCGCGTCCAGCGCGGTGAGTTGGTCGTACAGCAGGACGGCGATCTTCATGCTCATCGGTTACCTCCGTGGGTGCGTCGGGCGGGTGCTGAAGCTGGCGCGTGGGTGGTGCTTGCGGGGGCGGCGGTGCGCGCGGCGGGCGACGGCCGGAAGCGGCGCCGGTACTCGGCCGGCGGCACGGACAGCGCGCGGACGAAGGCCCGCCGCATCGCCTCGGGGGTGCCGTAGCCGCAGGCGCGGGCGATCTCCTCGACGCCGTCCTCGGTGTCCTCCAGGCGGCGGCGCGCGGTCTCCAGGCGGGCGGCGTCCACGTACCGTCCGGGCGTCATGCCGACCTCGGCGGCGAAGGACCGCGCGAAGTGGCGCGGTGACAGGGCGGCGCGGCGGGCCAGCGCCTCGACGCTCAGGTCGTCGTCCGGATGCTCGGCGATCCAGCTCTGCACCTCCCGCAACGGATGCCGCTGCGCGAGCTGTGCGGCGAGCTGGGTGCTGAACTGGGCCTGGTCGCCCGGCCGTCGGAGGAACACCACCAAGTGCCGGGCCACCGTCAGCGCGACGTCCCGGCCGAGGTCCTCCTCGACCAGCGCGAGGGCGAGGTCGATCCCGGCGGTGACTCCGGCCGAGGTGGCGACATTGCCGTCCCGCACGAAGATCGGCTCGGCGGCCACCTCGGTGTCCGGGAAGCGGCGCGCGAGGGTGTCGCAGTACGCCCAATGGGTGGTGGCCCGCCGCCCGGTCAGCAGACCGGCCTCGGCCAGCAGGAACGCGCCGGTGCAGACGGACACGATCCGCTCCGCCCCGGCCGCCAGTTCCCGGATCCCGCGCACCACCGCCGGGTCGGGTTCGGCGGTCCCCGCGCCGCCCGGCACCACCAGCGTGTGCGGAGGCCCGGCGTCGGCCAGGTCGGTGTCCGGCAGCAGGCGCAGCCCGCTCGACGTCCGCACCGGTCCGCCGCCCGGACCGGCGGTCCACACCCGGTAGGCGTCCGGCCGCCCGACGGCTTCAGCGGCCCCGGTGAAGACCTCCAGGGGGCCGGTGACGTCGAGGCTCTGCACTCCGTCGTGGAGCACGACGAGCACGCTGCGCTTCCTCATGCCTACGAGCGTGGCAGCGGCCGGTCATGGCGGCAACGACGGGTTTCCCACCTTTCCTGCCACGCTCCCCGACCGCCGCGCTCCACCTCGACGGGCCGCCCGGTCACGGGCGGTCGGGCCACGTCTTGTCAGCGCCAGCCCAGGGCCGGGGCGACGTGGGTGAGGACGGCGTCCAGGACGTGGGCGTTGTAGTCGACGCCCAGCTGGTTCGGGACCGTGAGCAGCAGCGTGTCGGCGGCGGCGATCGCCTCGTCCTTCGCCAGCTGCTCGGCCAGGACGTCCGGCTCGGCGGCGTAGGAGCGCCCGAACACGGCCCGCGTCTTGGGGTCGATGTTGCCGAAGTGGTCCTCGGAGTCGGTCTCCCTGCCGAAGTAGGCACGGTCGCGGTCGTCGACCAGCGGGAACACCGAGCGGCTGACCGAGACGCGCGGCTCACGCCCGTGCCCGGCCTCCTTCCACGCCTCCCGGTACGCCTCGATCTGCTTGCGCTGCTGGACGTGCAGGGGCTCGCCGCTCTCGTCGTCCTTGAGGGTGGAGCTCTGCAGGTTCATGCCCAGCTTGGCGGCCCAGACGGCGGTGGCGTTGGAGCCGGAACCCCACCAGAGCCGTTCCCGCAGGCCTTCGGAGTGCGGCTCCAGGCGGAGCAGCCCGGGCGGGTTGGGGAACATGGGACGCGGGTTGGGCCGGGCGAAGCCCTTGCCCTTGAGCACCTCGAGCAGGACCTCGGTGTGATTGCGCGCCATGTCGGCGTCGTCGCCGCCCTCCGGCGGCTGGTAGCCGAAATAGCGCCAGCCGTCGATCACCTGTTCCGGTGAACCGCGGCTGAGACCGAGCTGGAGCCGGCCGCCGGATATCAGGTCGGCGGCGCCCGCGTCCTCCGCCATGTACATGGGGTTCTCGTAGCGCATGTCGATCACGCCGGTGCCGATCTCGATCCGGCTGGTGCGCGCGCCGATCGCCGCGAGCAGCGGGAAAGGGGAGGCGTACTGCTGGGCGAAGTGGTGCACGCGGAAGTACGCGCCGTCCACGCCCACCTCCTCGGCGGCGACGGCGAGGTCGATCGCCTGGAGCAGCGCGTCGGAGGCGGTCCGGGTCCGCGAGTGCGGGGTGTCCGACCAGTGCCCGAAGGAGAGGAAGCCGATCTTCTTCATATGTTGTTCAACGCTTCCGGGGCGGGTTCATTCCGTCGTGGAGCAGCGGCGATGATGGCTGCGGGCGGGAGCGGACCGCCCGAGGAGCCGAAGGCGGGAAGGGGAGGCGGCGAGCCGTGCCGGAGGAGTTCCACCCGGTGCCGGACCTGTGGGCGTACCTGCCCGGGACCTGGCGCACCGAGCGCACCGTGCGCGATCTGGCCACCGGGGACGAGGGCCGGTTCCGCGGGACGACCGTGTTCGAGCCGTCTCCGGGGCCGGAGGGCGGGCTGGTGCAGCGGGAGGACGGCGACTTCGTGTGGCAGGGCGTCTCCCGTCCGGCCGGCCGCACGTTGCGGCTGCTGCCCGGGAGCACCCCCGGCTCGGCGGACGTGCGGTTCGCCGACGGACGGGAGTTCCACGCGTTGGACCTGTCGACGGGACGGTTCGTCGCCCCGCACCCCTGCGCCGCCGACCTGTACGAGGGCGAGTTCACGGTGCTGGACGCAGACCGGTGGCGCACGGTGTGGCGGGTGCGGGGGCCGGCGAAGGACCTGGTCCTCACCACGGAATACGTGCGGGAGACGGCGGAGCCCCGGTCCCCCCGGGAGACGGCGGAGCCCCGGTCCCCCCGGGAGACGGCGGAGCCCCGGTCCGCCCGGGAGGCGGCGGGGACCCGCGAGGGCGGCGCCGGTCAGGCCCGCACCGGCGGCGCGTAGGGCACGTCCAGGCGGAGGGTCCAGCGGCCGGGGCGGCCCAG
This sequence comes from Streptomyces fragilis, assembly GCF_003112515.1. Classification (GTDB taxonomy): domain Bacteria; phylum Actinomycetota; class Actinomycetes; order Streptomycetales; family Streptomycetaceae; genus Streptomyces; species Streptomyces fragilis. The sequence continues at coordinate 74,386 of NZ_BEVZ01000007.1, forward strand.
GACGGTGACCGCCGAGAGCGGGCGGACGTCGACGTTCCAGTAGACGGACGGCGGCGCCTTGAGGGCGTAGGTGAGCGCCGCCCGGATCACCCCGGGTTCCGCGACGGCGATGATGGTGGCCCCGTCGTCCGAGGGCCGGGTGTCGAGCCAGCCTCCGACGCGGGTGATGAACGCGAGCAGCGACTCCCCGCCGTGCGGCGCGGAGCGCGGGTCGGCGAGCCAGGCGTCGACGGCCTGCGGCTCGCGGGCCATCGCCTCGGCGAGGGTCATGCCGCGCCACCGTCCCATGTCGCAGTCGCGAAGGGCGGGCTGCACCATCGGGACGTAGCCCAGCAGGTCCCCGGTGGCCCGGCTGCGCGGGGTGGGCGAGCAGTAGCGCAGGTCGGCGGCGGCCAGCGGCGCCAGGCCCGGGACGACGCGCTGGATCCCCTCCCAGCCCTCCCGGTCCAGCGGGCTGTCGTCGTCGAAGCGCTCGGCGATCGGGCGGGTGCTGCTCGCGGCTGCAACGAAGGTGACCCGAACATGCATGCGGTGATGGTCGACCCGCGGGGAGGGCGGGTCAAGAGGGCCGACCCCGGCCGGTAACCCGCCCGGTGGCCCTCCTGTGCGGCCGGGTACCGGTGTGCGCCCGGTGTTCAGTGGAGCTGCAGCGCCATCCAGTCGTCCGGCCGCGCGAGGGGCTCGAAGCCGAGGCGGGTGTAGACGTCGTGGGCGTCGTGGGTGGCGAGCATGATGCGGCGCAGCCCGAGGCCGCTCAGCTCCTCGCGCACCCGGGCCACCATGGCGGTGCCCAGGCCCTTGCCCCGCACCTCCGGGTCGACGTAGACGTCGCAGAGCCAGGCGAAGGTGGCCCGGTCGGTGACCGCGCGGGCGTAGGCGGCCTGGGCCCCGGTGACGACGTCGTACATCCCGAAGTTCATCGAGCCGGCCATCGCCGCGTCCTGCTTCTCCCGGGAGCGGCCGAGCGCCCAGTAGGCGTCGGTGGACAGCCACCGGTGCACCCGGCCGGCGTCCACGCGGGCCGGATCGGCGGAGAACTCGTATCCCTGCGGCAGGGACGGCAGGGGCGGGAGGGGCGGGAGGGGCGGCAAGGCCGGCGGAAGCGTCATGGCGGGAGGCTTCCACGGGCCCTCGAGCGGCCGCAACGCGATATGGGACGCGGGACGGCCACCGCCCGGACGCCGGCCCGACCGGCCGGCACCCCACCCGGCCCGCTGCCCCTGCCGGACCCGCGTTCCGCTCGTAGACTCGGACGAGGGGGCTCCCGGGAACGTATCGCTGGACGAGACGACCACTGGACGAGGAGGCCCGCCGATGTACGCACGTGTGGGAGACCGGCTGCTGACCCACGGAAGGGTGGTCGGAGCGGCCGACCGGACGGCCGAGGTGATCGAGGTGCTCGGCCCGGAGGGTTCCCCGCCCTACCGGGTGCGGCTGGACGACGGCAACGAGGCGATGGTCTGGCCCGGCCCGGACACCGAGGTGAAGCACCTGACCACCGGTCGGGGCGTCACCGACAGCGGCGGCCACCGCCTGTAGCGAGGCCCCGGCCCGCGCGGACGACGCCACCGGACGACACCACCGGAGACGCGCCTGAACGCGGCGCCGCCGGACGACACCACTGGACGACCCGCCCGGACGCTCAGCCGCCGTAGTGGTCCGCGACGACCCGGGCCATGGCGCCGCTCGGGTCGGCCGCGACCTCCTTGGCGGAGAAGAACACGTGACCCCCCACCTCGGGCAGCGCGGCCGCGAGCTCGAGGTGGCGGGACAGTTCGCGCGTGTTCTGCCAGGCGGCGGCCTGCTTCGGGTCGCCCGCCTTGTAGAGCGCCTCGCCGAGGTACAGGGCGGTGCCGGAGCCGCGTGCGGTGTCCGCCCACCACTCGGCGAGCACCGCGTAGTCCGCCGCGCTCTGCCCGATGTGCCAGTACAGCTGCGGCACCACGTAGTCGATCCAGCCGCCGCGCACCCACTTGCGGGTGTCGGCGTACAGGTCGTCGTACGTCTGCACGCCGCCGCGGGTGTCGGAACCGCGCCGGTCCGTGGAGGCGTTGCGCCAGACGCCGAACGGGCTGATCCCGAACCGCGTCCCCGGACGGGCGGCGCGGATCCGCGCGGCGGTCTCCTTGACCAGCAGGTCGACGTTGTTGCGGCGCCAGGCGGCGCGGGAGGGGAACGCGGCCCCGTGCGCCTTGTGGGCGGCCGCGTCGCCGAAGGTCTGTCCCGCCACCGGGTACGGGTAGAAGTAGTCGTCGAAGTGGACCGCGTCGACCGGGTACCGCTTCACGGCGTCGAGGACGGCGTCCTGCACGAAGGCGCGGACCTCCGGCAGGCCCGGGTTGTAGTACAGCTTGCCGCCGTAGGGCACCACCCAGTCCGGGTGCCTGCGCGCGGGGTGCCCGGCGACCAGGCGGGACGGCTGGGTGTGCGCGGCCACCCGGAAGGGGTTGAACCAGGCGTGCAGCTCGAGCCCGCGGGCATGCGCCTCGGTCACGGCGGTGCCCAGCGGGTCCCAGCCGGGGTTCTTGCCCTGGGTGCCGGTGAGGTAGGCGGACCAGGGCTCGTACCGGGACGGCCAGAAGGCGTCCGCGGTGGGCCTGACCTGGAAGATCACGGTGTTCAGCCGCCGCCGCACCGCGGCGTCCAGGTACCGCAGCAGTTCGTCGCGCTGGCGGGCGGCGCTCAGTCCGGGGCGCGAGGGCCAGTCCCGGTTGCCCACGGTGGCCAGCCACATCCCGCGCATCGCCCCGGCCGGCGCCCCGCCACCGCCGCCCGCGCGCGCGGGGCCGGTCACGGCCGAGCCTCCGGCCGCCGGCGCGGCGGCGCCCGTGGCCAGCAGGGCGGGCATCGCCGTGACGGCGACGGTGGCGAACGTCCGCCGGGAGAGTCCTGCCATCGGATGTGACCCCTCACGTTTCGCGGCTGCCCGGCCACGGGCAGTACCGCTGGGACAGCGGCCACCCAGCATGCCCCACCCGAATGATCGATCGTCGGAGCCGCGAAGGTAACGTGCTCGATCGGAGCAGGCGCCGACCGACGGCACCCTGTCCGACCCGATGATCACGAAAGGGACGATGTGAGCGACATCGAACGCGTGGGAGTGGTGGGCTCCGGCCAGATGGGAGCCGGTATCGCCGAGGTCTGCGCCCGCGCCGGTCTGGACGTGAAGGTCGCCGAGGCGACCGGCGAGGCCCTGGAGATCGGACGCACCCGGGTCTTCACCTCTCTCCAGCGGGCGGTGGAGCGGGGCAAGCTCACCGAGGAGGAGCGCGAGGCCACCGAGGCGCGCCTGGACTTCACCACGGACCTCGGCGAGTTCCACGACCGCGACCTGGTCATCGAGGCCGTCGTGGAGAACGAGCAGGTCAAGACGGAGATCTTCCAGGTCCTCGACCAGGTGGTCACCCGCCCGGACGCCATCCTGGCCTCCAACACCTCCTCGATCCCGCTGGTGAAGCTGGCGGTCGCCACCTCGCGGCCCGACCAGGTGGTGGGCATCCACTTCTTCAACCCGGCGCCGGTGCAGCAGCTCGTCGAACTGATCCCCGCGCTGACCACCTCCGAGGGCACCCTCAGCCGCGCGCAGCTGTTCGCCGAGAAGGCGCTCGGCAAGCACTCCATCCGCGCCCAAGACCGCTCCGGCTTCGTGGTCAACGCGCTGCTGATCCCCTACCTCCTGTCGGCGATCCGGATGTTCGAGTCCGGCATCGCCAGCCGTGAGGACATCGACAACGGCATGGAGATGGGCTGCGCCCACCCGATGGGCCCCCTCAAACTCGCCGACCTGATCGGCCTGGACACGGTGGCCTCGGTCGCCTACTCCATGTACGAGGAGTACAAGGAGCCCCTGTACGCCGCCCCGCCGCTGCTCCAGCGCATGGTCGACGCGGGCCGGCTCGGCCGCAAGACGGGGTCGGGGTTCTACACCTACGGCTGACGTCGTCCGACCGCGCGCCCGGGGGCTCCCAGCTGCACCCGCAGCTCGGAGCCCTCCCACGTCACCACGCGCCGCCGGCCCTGAGGTGCTCCGCCTCCTGGAGGAGCCAGGACGCGGTGATCACCTCGGCGTTGCCGGTGAGGGCGCCGGCTGCCCGCGTCAGAGCCGTGGCCGCCGTTCCCGGCTCGGACCGGCCCATCGCGCGCGCCGCCTCCGCCAGGTCCACCGCGGCGGCGCGTTCCGCCGCGCCGGCGATCTGGAGGGTGGCCGAGGCCCGCTCGGCGGACTCGGCGCTGCGGTCCCAGTCGCCGGCCTTCCAGTGCGCCCAGGCCAGGTTGCAGAGACAGACTCCCTCGGCCCGCGGATTCTCCATGAGGGAGGCTTCCCGCAGGGCGTCCTCGAGAGCGGCCCGCGCTTCGTCCGTGCGCCGGAGGGCGAGGAGGGCAAGCCCTTGGGCGTTGAGCGCGTAGGCGATCGCTTCCTGGCTGCCCGCCGCCCGGTACGCCTCGGCGGCGCGGGCTCCGGAGCGCACCGTTTCCTCCCAGCGGCCGAGCGTCAGCAGGGCGATCGTGCGGGCGTTCCAGGCTCGTGCGTCCGTCAGGGGCTGACCCGTCCGGGAGGCGACGGCGCCCAGTTCGTCCGCGGCGGCCAGTGCCTCCTCGCCCCTGTGGAGGTAACTGAGGGTCAGGCTGAGCGAGAGGAGGGCATGGATCTCGGTCTCCGTGTCGCCGCTGCGGCGAGCGAGTGCGCTCGCCTCCGACAGTGGCTCGACGGAGTCCTCCGGCCTGCCCAACTGCCGGTAGGTGTCGCCCAGTCCGAACACGGCGCTCTGCAGCGCCACCGGGTCGTCGAGCCGTCGGGCCAGCTCCGCTCCCTGGCGGAAGAGGTCCAGCGCCTGTTCCATGGGTCCGCCGCTGAGGCGTGCGTGGCCGTAGGCGATCAGGTGGGTGAGGCGCGCCCGGTCGTCGTGCACCAGCCCGTCGATCACTGCGTGGAAGGAGAGGGCGGTGAGGACCGACCCCTTCCACACCATCCATTCGCTGATCTCTCCGAGGACCATGGCGGCGTCGTCGTGATCGCCTGCGCGGACGAGGTGCAGGAACTGGCGCCGCAACGGCTCGAGGTCGTCCAGGGTGCGCCAGGCGGGGGCGGGCATCGCGGCGTTGGCGTACCAGTCGGCGATCCGGCGCTCGGTGGTGCGTCGTCCTGACGGGCCGTCCAGTGGCATGCCGGCATAGGCGAGATCGGCGTCCATCGGGTGGAGCGAGAAGGTGCGGGTGGCCCGGTGGGCGGAGACCAGCCGCACGTGGAGCAGTTTGCTGAGTGCCAGTCCGAGATCCACCTCGGGGTCGATCCGGGACACGATCTCCTCGAGAGCACCGCGGGACACCGGGGTGCGGAGGGCGGCGAGCACCTGGAGCACGGTGCGGCTCGGTCCGTCGAGGCGGCGGTACCGGTCGTGGGCCAGCGCTTCGACCACGTTCTCGCGCTGGACGAAGTCCTCCAGGACCTGGTGCAGGGTCGGGAGTTCGATGCTCTGGTCGGCCAGCGCGCCCACCATGAGCTCGAGTGCCCGCGGCACGCCGTGCACACGGACGGAGGCGCTCAGCAGCTCCTCGTCGGAGAGCTCGGCGAGGCCGAGGGCACCGTCGCGGTCCAGTTCCCGCAGCAGTTCCACGGCCTCGTCCGCTCCCAGGCCTTCGGTCAGCTCGACCTGTGCGGCGAATCTCCGCAGCTCGGGCTTGAGTCGCACGGGTATCTGGGTGGTGATCAGCAGGCGTGGGGCCGTCCCGGTGCGGAACAGACAGTCGAGGAAGACGGCGATCTCCTCGTCGGTGATGTCTCCCTCGTCGGTCAGGAGATCCTCGAAGTTGTCCATGAGGATGACGACCAGGCGGTCGCCGAGCGCCTCGAACAGTTCCTGGACCTTGTCCGGGACGGGAAGACCGCTCGCCCAGACACTCTCCAGGTGTCTTCGGACGTCGGCGGGCAGCAGTCGGGCGCAGTCGAAGAAGAGGCGCTCCAGCGAGATGCCGGAGGTGCGCGTGCTGAGGTTGACCAAGCCGGAGACGACGGGGATCCGGGTACGGCCGGGCCATGCCCCGCGGTCGAGTTGTTCCATCAGCTTGGCCGCGAGCGCGCTCTTGCCCATGCCGCGCCGTCCGACGACAGAAACCATGCGGATGGTGGGGTCGGCCAGGTGCCAGCCGGCGCGGGCCAGTTGTTCCGTACGGTTCTTGAAGAGCTCGATGCCGTGGGCCACGGGAAGGCCGATGACTCTTTTCCGTGGGCGCTCCGAGCCCGCGTTCTGCTCGTCCCCGGCGACGTGCGGGGTATCCGGGGTGCGGACGAGCGGCAGGTCGGTCGGGGCCTCGACGCCGAGAAGTCCGGCCAGGGCCGTGGCGGCGGCGGTGTCGGCCTGGCGGAGGGCGGTGTCGATGCGGACGGCAGTCAGCCTGCCCGACCCCTCCCAGCGATGGTGTTCGGCGATCACACCGACGATCGCGTCACCGGCCCAGAGAGCGGCGCCCGACATCCCCGCCCAGGGGGACGACCTGGGATCGGGGTCCCCGCCCGCGGGGGCGACGGTGATCTCCAGTGTCCCGGTACGGAGGTTGGAGAGCGCCGCGACGGTTCCGTCCGCCTGATGGAGTTCGCGGAACGCCCCGCCTCCGGGCCTCCTGCGCTGCTTCCAGAGCGGGAATCCGGCGGCGTGGACGGGAACGACGGCGTGCCGCTCCTCCGGGACACGGGCGAAGCGGGCGGGCTCCACCGGATCACCACCGGCCGGGCGTTCGAGGGTGAGCACGGCCAGGTCGGTGGCGGGGTCGGCCCAGGACACCTGGGCGGTGGCCGACCACTCCCCGGGGCGGTCCGCGTCGCAGCGGACGGTCACCTCCGTGGCGTCCGAGACCACGTGCGCCGCGGTGAGGACGCACGCTCCGGTGACGCGGTATCCCGACCCCCGACGCCTGCCGTCGGGGGTCGCCACGATGATCTCCGCGATGCGCCGCGGCTCGATGCCCGCGGTGGACCGATGTGCTGTGCTCATCGACGGCTCTCTTTCGCCTTCCCGGCTTCCGCGGGGACGGATGTCAGTACTCGTCGAGGAGTTCGCGACCGGATATCAGCGTGGGCTGATCCGGGCGGTCGGTTCGGACGGGGCGCAACGTGAGGTTGATGCGCTGGGTGAGGGCCGTCGCGCGTCGGGCGGACGCTCCGACCTCGAAGACCCAGAACTTCAACTGGGCGCCGGGCTCGCGGCTCCGCTCCACTCCGACGCTCACCTCGAGTTCGATCTGTTCGGCTTCGAAGCGCAGGTCCGCACCTTCGCCCTCGGCCATGGCGCGGCTCAGTTCGCGTCGCAACTGAGCGATCATCTGCGACAGTTCGACGGCATCGTCCACCTGGTGCTCCCCCGTTCGATCTCCCGTGCCGAGCATATCCGGAGCCCGGACGAGGTGAAGGGGCCCCGGCCGGGGCCCGGACGCTGCTCCCTCCGCACCCTGCCGTTCGGGTGGTCGCCGCCAAGCCGGCGGGCATGGCGGTGCGTTCCGCGGGGCCGCCGGGTCGAGGGTGGGGGACGGTTCGACGCAGGGTCCCACCTGGCCCGGTCCCCCACGGCCGGCACCATCCGAGGAGGACGGCATGACCGCCACCTACACCTTCGACGTCTTCATGAGCCTGGACGGCTTCGGCGCCGCCGGCGGCGACTGGACCGGCTACTGGGGCAAGCAGGGACCGGAGCTGCTGGAACACCGCCTGGGGCTGTACGAGGCGGAGCAGCGGATGGTGCTGGGGGCGAACACCTACCGGCTGTTCGCCCGGATGCTCGCGGAGAGCACGGAGGACTCCGACGTGCGCGACCCGTGGGTGACCAGGATGAGGAACCTGCCCCTGACGGTGGTGTCGACGACGCTGGCCGAGCCCCTCGACTGGCCGGACGCCGCCGTGGTGGGCGGCGACGCGGTCGAGGTGGTCGCCCGGCTGAAGGAGGAGTCGGACGTGCCCCTGCGCTCGCACGGCAGCCTGTCCATGAACCGGGCCTTGCTGGCCGCCGGGCTGGTGGACCGGCTGCAGGTGACGCTCTTCCCCGTCGTGACGGGCCGGACGGGGCTGGACCCGATCTTCGCGGGCGCCGAGGGCTTCGACCTGGAGCTGCTGGAGAGCCGGACCCTGGACGGGCGCATCCAGGAGCTGGTCTACCGGCCCACTCTGCACTGACCTGGCCTGACCGGAGCCCCGGGTGGCCGGTGAGGTCCGCCGTCCGGTGCCAGGTCCGGACCGCACGGTAGAGGCCCTCTCGTCTGCGGGCACATGTCGTAGTACCTGCCGCCGTGGCCGGTTCCGAAACGATCGGGTTGGCCATGGGAGCGCCAACGTGCGGGCCCTTTCGGGGAATTGTGAGCATCCTCATCCCTGCGAACCGCATGCGCGCGGGGACCGTCCTACGACCCGATGCCTTCAAGAAGCGAACGCTGAAGAACGGGAAGGACCCTCATGAAACTCACGCTCAAGGCCGCGGCGGTAGCGGCAGCCATCGCCTCGACCGTCGTCCTGGCGGCCCCGGGAACCGCCTCGGCCGACCCCAAGGACGGCTTCGTCGCGGGGAAGATCTACCTCTTCGACGGCCACAACAACACCGGTGACGTGCTGCAGCTCGAACCGGCGGACATCCTCAACATCGGCTGGGCGTGGAACGACCGGGCCAGTTCGGTGTGGAACCTCAGCAACGATCAGGTCTGCATCTGGACCGACATCGACCACCGCGGCTACTACTTCAGCATCCCGGCGGGCGCGAAGCAGGAACTGCTGTTCCTCTACGACAACGCGGTGTCCTCCATCTCGGTCAGCGGCTGCGGAGGCTGAGCCGGCCGATCGACCGCCCCCGCCGTCCGTCCGCGCTTCGAGGGGACGGCGGGATGCGGCCGCCCGCCCCTCCGCGTTCCGGCGGGCGCCCGGCCCTTCTGCCGTAGCCGGTCCGATTCCGCTCGACCTGGCATCGAGGACCGTGAGTTCCGGCAACGGTTCGCGCGCGAGGTGGCGGCCGCCCGGGCGCGTGAACGAGGTGTTCACCGCAGGCGTGGTGGACGCGGATCCAGGGGCGGACCCGCCGTGGCTGGCCCCCGCCTACGTGCCGGGTGTCTCGCTGGACACCGCCGTCGCCCTGACGGCGGGCGGCGCCTCGGGGACCGGCACCGCCACCGGGGTGTTCGCGTTCTACCCGGCGCCCTCCAACGCCCAGGTGCCGCGCGGGTCGTCGGTGGCGGGGACCTTCGAGAACGGGGTGCTCACGTTGCGGGCGACCCACCGGATCGAGCAGCCGCCGGGCTGTCTCACGGTCGCCCTCCAGGCCGCGTGCGACCCTTCGGCCCCCGGCCATCCGGACGGACGGGTCCACGGGGCCAACCGCACGACCTTCTCGGCCGACCGGGCCTGAACACCGCTCTCACCTGCGAGGGCCGGGACCGTCCTGGTCGGCGGTGGCGACGGTGTCGCGGATGCGGCCCAGCAGGGTGCGCAGGGTGGTGCGGTCCTCGGAGGTGAGGGCGCCGGTGGCGGCACGCAGGGCCTCGCGGTCCATCGCCTCGGCCTCCTGGTGGCAGGCACGGCCCGCGTCGGTGAGGGCGAGCAGGTGGGCGCGGCGGTCCGTGGGGTGCGGGAGGCGGACGACCAGACCGTCGCGCTCCAGGGCGTCGACGACGCTGGTGGCCGTGCGGGCGGCGACGCCGAGCATGTCGCTGAGGTCGCGCATGCGCATCGGCTCGGCGGCGTGGGCGAGGAACCGCAGGGCGCGCAACTGGGCGACGGTGGTGCCCTTCTCGGCCAGCCTGCTGTCGACGAAGAGCCGCAGACGGTGGGTCGTCGCGAACAACTCGTCGATCAGCGGGTCACTGCTGCCCGGGACGTTCCTCACCTTGATGCTCCTGTGCTCGTGGCGGTCGGCGACTTACGCCCCCGTTCCTACCGCACACGCGGGGCGGGAGCGGGCCCGGTGGCCCGGATCGGTCCGAGCTCCACCGGAACGGGATGTACTGAGGCTACACATACTGAGTATACTCAGCACATGCCCGTTCGCCCGCTGCGCCTCGACCAGCGCATAGTCGTCCCCGTCGTCTGTGTGGTCACCGCGTTCATGTCCATCGTGGACGGAGCCGGCACCACCGTCGCCCTGCCCTCCATCGGACGTGACTTCGGACTCGCCACCGCGGGTCTCGACGCCGTCGTCGTGGTCTACCCCGTCTGTGTGGGCCTCGCCGTTCCCCTGTCGGCCTGGCTCGGCGACCGCTTCGGCGGACGCCGCACCGTCCTGACGGCCTTCGCCGTCTTCACCGCCGCCTCCGGACTCTGCGGCGTGGCCGGGTCACTGGGCGAACTCGTCCTGTGGCGCGCCCTCCAGGGTCTCGCCGCCGGCATCCTGCTGCCGGTCACCGGAGCCCTGCTGTACCGCACCTTCAGCCTGTCCGAGCAGGTGAAGGTCTCCCGCTACATGATCATCCCGCAGCAGGTGGCGCCCGCCCTGGCCCCGATGGGCGCGGGCTGGCTGGTCGACAACATGACCTGGCGCTGGGTCTTCTACGCCAACCTGCCGATCGGTGTCGCCGTCCTCGTCTTCGGCCTGCTCTTCCTCGAGGAGCACCGCGACCACGTCCCCGGCCGCCTGGACGTGCCCGGCCTGGTCCTGACGGCCTTCGGCACCGCCGGGCTGATGTTCGGCGTCAGCGAGGCCGCCGAGATGGGCTGGAGCAGCGTGCCGGTGCTGGCCGGCCTGGTCGGCGGCGCGGTGCTGCTGACGGCGGCCGTGGCGGTGGAGCTGCGGGTGCCCGAACCGGCCCTGCGGGTGCGGTTGTTCACCGACCGCCTGTTCCGCGACACCAACATCGTCGCCTTCCTCGGCTTCACCGCGTTCATGGGCGGGATGTTCGTCGGCCCGCTCTTCCTGCAGCAGGGGCTGGGGCTGAGCGCGTGGGTGTCCGGGTCCAGCACCTTCTCGGAGGCGTTCGGCGTGCTGCTCACCATGCAGCTCGTCACGCCGCTCTACGCCCGGATCGGTCCGCGCCGGCTCGTCGGCTACGGGCTGCTCGGCGTGGCGCTGGTGCTGGTCGCCTTCTCCCGGCTGGACGCGGACTCCTCGCTGTGGACGTTCCGCGCGCTGATGTTCCTGCTGGGGGCGGCGATGGGCGGGGTGTTCATGCCCACCACTGTCGCCTCGTTCACCGGCATCGGGAAGGCGGACGTCTCCCATGCCGCGACCCTGAACACGGTGGTCCGGCAGGCGGCCGGCGCGACCGCCCCCGCGGTGGCGACCGTGGTCCTGGCCTCGGCCGCCGCGGTCGGCACCGGGGCCGACACCCACCCGCCGGTCTCCGCCTTCCAGCAGGCGTACCTGGTGCTCGCGGTGATCTCCGCGGTCGCCGCCGTCTTCGCCTTCACGATGCCGGACCGCGCCGCGCGGATCGCCGCCTCGGACCGGGCCGCCGCCGCGCGGCGGGAGTCCGTGGACGCCTGACCCCGGGCCGCGGCCCCCGCCGGCCACGGATGCCACCGGGGCCGCCGGGGCCGCGGCCCCACTCCGGGGCCGCGGCTGCCGACGCGGTCGCGGGCCCTCGGCTCAGGTGGCCCCGAAGGTCACGCCCGCGTGCCCCGGCGCCGGTGCTCACACCTTGCGCACCCGCAGCACGCCGGTCAGCAGCGGGAGGGTGAACTCCCCGTGGGCGGTCTCCGGCCGGCTCGTGAGGAAGGCGTGGACGCGGTCCAGCAGCGCCCGCCGTTCCTCGTCCGGCATGACCAGGACTCCGGCGCGGGTCCCGAGGGTCGCGACGAGGGAGGCCGCGGTGCGGGTCTGCCCGTGCGGGAAGAGCTCCTGTTCCGGCGAGCCGAAGCACGCGGGGCCGCCGCCGGCGGGCAGGTGCATCGCGGCCGTCCCGGCGCGCCAGCTGCCGGGGGTGTCGCGCGGGCCGATGGCCGCGCTGCCGCTGACGCGGGCGAGTCCGGCGACCCAGTCGACCGCGTCGTCCATGGTGTTCCACAGGCCGGCCAGCACGCCGCCGGGGGCCAGGACCCTGGCGATCTCGGGGCCGGCGACGGCCATGTCGAACCAGTGCATGGCGTTGCCGGCCACCACGGCGTCCACCGAGCCGTCCGGCAGCGGGATCGCCTCGGCGCTGCCGGGCAGGGCGCGCACGCCGGGCAGGGCGCGGCGCAGTTCGGCCAGCATCGCCGGGTCGGGCTCCACCGCGACCACGTCGGCGCCGAGCCGGGACAGGGTGGCGGTCAGCTTGCCGGTGCCGGCTCCGAGATCGAGTACGCGCGCTCCGGGGGCGGGCTCGAGGGCCCAGCGCACGGCGGCGTGGGCGTAGTCGGGGCGGTGCTCGGCGTAGGCGGTCGCGGCCGCGCCGAAGGAGGAGGCGTGCGTCGCCTTCGTCTCACTGTCCATCCGTGCACGCTAGCGTCACCGCTCCCGGGCGGCCACCGTGCGTCACCGGGTCAGGAGCCTGCCGGGTGCGGCACGTCACCGGGTCAGGAGCCTCACCGGGTCGTACACGTCACCGGGTCAAGGGCCTCACCGGGTCAGGGGCGCGAGGTCGGGCCGACGGTCAGACGGCGAGCCTGGCGAGGGTCCACAGGACCATCAGGTCCAGGACCATCACGGCGATGCACCAGACCGGGTAGTAGGGGATGAACATGAACTGGGTGACCAGGCTGACCGCGGCGAGCGCCAGGCCGGCCGGGCGGCCCCAGGGGACGCCGCGCAGGAGCGCGATCCCTCCGATCAGCAGCGCGACGCCGATGACGAGGTGGATCCAGCCCCAGGCCGTGAGGTCGAACCGGTACTCGTAGTGCAGCGGCGTGCCGAAGAGGCGGTCGCGGGCGATGCCCGTGATGCCCTGGAGGACGCTGAGCGCACCGCTGAGGACCAGGCCGATGCCGGCGAACTGGTTGGGGGTCTCCGGACGGTCGTCGGCCCGCGTCCTGTCGTGTCGCACCTCACCGGGGATGCCCGCCATGGCTGTCACCTTTCGTCCTGGTGCTTGAACCGGCGGCGGCGTTTTCCGCCACCTTCACAGCCTGGGTCGGGCGTGGGCCGGGGGCGAGCGCACCGGACCCGTCCGGGTGACGGTCCGTCGGCCGCCCGGGGCGTCCCGCGCGGAGCGCGGCTCAGTTCCACCCGGCCTCCGTGACCGCCTCGGCGGCCCGCCGGGTGATCTCCTCGGGCGGCGGCGAGGCGTCCAGGGTGGCGCCCCGCTCGTCGGGCTGGAGCGGCTCGAGGACGGCGAGCTGGGAGTCGAGCAGGGTCTCCGGCATGAAGTGCCCGGTGCGGCCGTGGAGCCGGGCCTCGAGGAGCGCGCGCTCGGCGGTGAGGTGGAGGAAGAACGCGGACGGGCAGGAGGAGCGCAGCGCGTCGCGGTAGCGCCGGCGCAGGGCGGAGCAGGACACCACTCCCCCGCTGCCGTCGGCGTCGTGGTCGTCGAGCCAGCGCCCCACGGTCTCCAGCCAGGAGCGGCGGTCGTGGTCGTCGAGGGGGACGCCGGAGGACATCTTGCGGATGTTGGCGGGCGGGTGGAAGTCGTCCGCCTCGGCGAAGGGCAGGCCGAGCCGCTCCGCGAGGAGCCGGGCGACCGTGGACTTGCCCACGCCGGACACCCCGATGACCACCACGCACGGGCGCCGGTCGCCGGGGCGGGGGCGGGCTCCGCCGGGAAGGGTCACTGCGGGAGCACCGCGTCCTGGTGGAGGAGATCCTCCCGTCGCTCGGGAGTGTGGCGGCGCGGCGGCCCGTCGGAGCCGGCCGGGTACTCCTCCAGCGGCACCAGGCCCCGCTCCCAGGCCGACAGCACCGGTTCGACGACCCGCCAGGACTCCTCGGCCTCGTCGCCGCGGATGGAGAGGGCGGGGTCGCCGCGCAGCACGTCCAGCAGCAGCCGGCCGTAGGCGGGCAGGGCGGGCGGGTCCATCCGGGCGCTGAGCGAGACCTGCGTGAGCTTCTTCACCTGGGAGCCGACGACGTTGAGGTCCAGGCTCAGGCTCTCCGGGTCGAGACCGAAGCGCAGGACGTTGGGCCGGACGTCCTCGTCCTGCGCGAACGGCAGGTGGGGGACGGGCCGGAAGCGTACCGCGACCTCCATGCGGTCACGGCCGAGGCCCTTGCCGGTGCGCAGCCGGAATCTGGTGCCCGCCCAGCGCCAGCTGTCGAGCTCCAGCTCGACCTCGGCGAAGGTCTCCGTCCGTCGTCCCGCGTCCACCCCGTCCTCGTCGGTGTAGGCGGGCACGTCGTGGTCGCCGGCGCGCCCGGCGGCGTAGCGGGCCCGGCGGGTGCGGTGGACGACGTCGGCGTCGGTCAGGCGGCGCACCGAGCGCAGCACGTCCACCTTCCGGTCGCGCAGGTCCCGCTCGCCGAGGGTCAGCGGTGGCTCCATGGCGACCAGGCAGAGGATCTGCAGCAGGTGGTTCTGGATCATGTCCTTGAGCGCGCCGACGTGGTCGTAGTAGCCGGCCCTGCCCTCCAGGGCGAGGGTCTCGTCCCAGACGATGTCCACCTCGGCGATGTGGGTGCTGTTCCAGATCGGTTCCATGACCCGGTTGGCGAGCCTGCTGCCGAGCAGGTTCTGCACGGTGGTCATGGCCAGGAAGTGGTCCACGCGGAACACCGCCTGCTCGGGCAGCACGTCGGCGAGGAGCCGGTTGAGCTCCTCGGCGTCCCGCAGGCTCTCGCCGAACGGCTTCTCCGTCACGATGCGGCTGCCGTGGGGCAGTTCCGCCTCGTGCAGGGCGGTCACCGTCGCGGCGAAGAGCGCGGGGGGCAGCGCCAGGTAGACGGCGACGGGATCGTCGCCGGCGACGACGGCGGCCACCTCGGCGGGGTCGGTGACGTCGACCTTGCGGTAGCCGCAGGCGGCCGTGACGGCGCGCACGGCGTCGTGGGGCAGGTCGGCGCCGTGGCGTTCGAGCTGGGCGGCGGCCCACCGGCGGTACCGTTCGCCGTCCCAGTCCTCCCTGCTGCCGGCGGTCAGGGTGAACCGGTCGTCGATGTGCCCGGCGGCGTGGAGGGCGGCCAGGGCCGGCAGGAGGTAGCGACCGGTCAGGTCGCCGGTGCCGCCGAGGACGACGAGTCGCCGGATGTTCATCGCCTGCCGCCCGTCCCGCGTGCCGTGCGCCGTCCGGGGCCGGCGCCGGCGCGGACCCCGGTGCGGCTGAACGTCAGGGGGAAGTTGCCCATGATTGCTCCGGTCGTCCGGTCGGCCGCGCGGGCGACCCTCCCGTCCCCGCCCGGGCTTCTCCTCCTCACCCTCACCGAGGCCGCGGCGGACCGCAATCGGGCTCCGCGGTGATTGATGCGTTCAGGGCATCTCGCGGGGTGGATCCTTCGCGCGGTGCGCGGGGGCGGCTCCTAGTCTGATCATCATGACGAGCACAGGCGCGCAGAGAGCTTTCATCGGTTCGTTCACGACGAGCGGCGGGCGGGGCATCGTCCAGGCCACCGTGGATCCCGGCACCGGGGCGCTGACCCCGACGGACGCCGTCGCCACCGTGCCCAACCCGTCGTACCTGGCCCTCGGGCGGGGGGCGGGCGGACCGGTCCTGTACTGCGTGTCGGAGACGGCCGAGGGGGCGGTGGCCGCCTACGACGTCTCCGGGGCCGCGCCGGAGCCGATCGGCCGCCCGGTGCCGGTGCGGGGAGCCGATCCGACGCATCTGGCCGTGGCCGGCCGTCACCTGGTGACGGCCAACTACAGCTCCGGCAGCGTGACGGCGCTCCCGCTGGCCGCGGACGGCGCCCCGGGCGCCCCGAGCGGGCAGCTGGGCAACGAGGGGTCAGGCCCGGACGCCGACCGTCAGGAGGGTCCGCACGCCCACCAGGTGGTGGTGCCCGACGCGTCGGGCCGCTGGGTGCTGAGCGTCGACCTGGGCACCGACGAGGTGCGGGTCTGCGAGCTGGACGCCGCCTCCGGGGAGCTGCGCCTGCACGCGGCGCTGCGGCTGCCGCCCGGCACGGGCCCGCGCCACCTGGCCGTCCACCCCCGCGGCACGCACGTGTACGTGCTCGGCGAGCTGCGTCCGGTGGTCACCGTGTGCCGGTGGGACGGTGCGGGCGGGGAGCTGCGGGCGGTCGGCGAGTACCCGCTGTTCCCGGACGGCACGGACGCGCACGTCCAGCCGTCCGCGCCGGTCGTCTCCCTCGACGGGCGGCGGCTGTGGGCGGCGGTCCGCGGCACGGACACCATCGTGGTCCTGGCGGTCTCGGAGGACGGGGAGGGCCTGGAGGTCCTCACGTCGGTCCCGTGCGGCGGGAGTTGGCCGCGCGACCTGGTGCTGCACCCCTCGGGCGGCCGGCTGTACGCGGCCAACGAGCGGTCGGGGGACGTGACCTGGTTCGACCTCGACGAGGACGGCGTCCCGCGGCGGGCCGGGTCGCTCGACCTGCCCGCGCCCTCCAGCGTCCTGTTCGTCTGAGGCCGCGCCCCCGGCACACGCCCGGACGGCGCGGAAGCCTGGCGGCTTGTCCCGGCGGCGTGGCCCGACTGCGCGGCCCGGCGGCGCGGCCCGACTGCTCGGCCGATCTGTATTACGGTCCCGAATGTACTGTTTGTCGGGACATGGCGCGCCCCCGGCGGCGCCCGGCGCCGAAGGAGGAGGCAGGATGGCCGACCAGCGGGAGCAGGGGGAGCCGGGCCGCGTGGTGGTCGGGGTGGACGGGTCGGCCCCGTCCAGGGCCGCGTTGCGGTGGGCGGTCCGGTACGCGGAACGCACCGGGGGGACGGTGGAGGCGCTGAACGCCTGGGACTTCCCCCACTTCCACGGCAGCCTGGGGTGGCTGCCCCCGCCGAGCAGCGACGAGGCGGCCCTGCGGACGCGCGCGCTGGAGGAGCTGGAGGAGGCGGTGCTGGAGACCGCGGGCCCCCGGCCACAGGCGCCCGTCCACAGCGAGGTGCGGTACGGCACGGCCGCCGGCGTGCTGATCGACGCGTCCCGGGGCGCCGAACTGCTGGTGGTCGGGGCGCGCGGACTCGGGGGTTTCTCCGGGCTGCTGCTGGGGTCGGTGTCCCAGCACTGCGTGCAGCACGCCGCCTGCCCGGTGGTGGTGATCCGCCACACCGAGGGCGACGACACCGGTGATGACGCAGCGTGACGCGGTTTCACACTCCGTGTGAGCCGGGGGTGCGCATATGCCAGACGCACACTCTCCCACGCTTCCCCGCCGGCGCTGTTGACTGCTGGTACGACAATCGGCCGGCCGAGGCCGGAGGTCGGTGAGGGAAGGAGCGAACGGTGAACGCCACCCCCGAACAGCCGGTGGTGCCCAAGGAGGTCGCCGAGCTGCGCCGCCGCTGCGACGTGGCGCAGGCACGCGTCGACGGCGGACTGGCCCTGCTCGGCCACCGCGCCGAGGAGACGGCGAAGGAGCTGGACGCCCTCGCCGAGCGGGTAACCGCGCTGGAACGCAACCGCTGGCCCCTGCGGGCGGTGGCCACGCTCGCCTCCCTGGGAGCGCTGGCCGTGACCGTCTGGCAGGCCGTGGGCAACTGATCCGCGGTGGCCGGCCGCGCCACCGGCCGGCCCCCCGGTGGGCGGCCGCGGACCGTGACCACCACTCGCACGCTCGCACGTCGCAGCACGCCCTCCGGGCCGCACGCACGCATGATGGTGCGGGTGATCAGCGTCCTCTTCGCCGTGCTCACCGCGTTCAGCAACGGCACGGCAACGGTGCTGCAGCGCCAGGCCGCCCGCCGGATCCCCGACGACCAGACGATGCGGCTGTCCCTCTTCGGGCGGCTGCTGCGGCAGAAGGTGTGGCTGGCGGGCATCGCCATGGTGATCGTGGCCGCCGTCTGCCAGGCGGTGGCCCTGGCCACCGGACCGATCGCCCTGGTCCAGCCGATCTTCGTGATCGAGCTGCCGGCGACCCTGCTGATCGCGGGCCTGATCACCCGTACCCGGGTACGGGGCCGCCTGTGGGCCGGCGTGGCCGCGGTGACGGGCGGGCTGGCGCTCGCCCTCGCCTCCGCCGACCCGGTCGGCGGGCACGGAGGCGTCGACGGGGAGACCTGGGTCCTCGCGCTGCTGGCGACCGCCGCCTTCGAGACCGCGCTGATCGTCGCCGCGCGGAGCACGCGCGGCGACGCCCGCGGCGCGCTGCTGGGTCTGGCGGCGGCCTGCGCGTACTCGCTGACCGCGGCGCTGATGAAGGACGCGATGGCACGGCTGGACGCCGGCGGCGTGGGGGCGCTGCTGACGGCGTGGCAGCTCTACGCCACCGCCGCCGTGGGGGTGGGCGCGCTGTTCCTGCTGCAGAACGCCCTCCAGGCCGGCTCGCTGGTCGCAGTCCAGCCGATGCTCACCCTCGGCGACGCGCTGATCAGCGTCTGCTTCGGGGTGACGCTGTTCGGCGAGCACGTGCGCACCGGCTGGTGGCTGCTGCCGCAGCTGGCCGGGCTGGCCCTGATCGCCCTCGGCTGCGTCGTCCTGGCCCGCTCCCCCCTGGCCGCGGGAGGAGGCGCGGAGGGCGCCCCCTCCCCCGCCCCGTAGACGGGAGCGGCGCGCCGGCGGGTGGGTCAGGCCGCCGGGTCGTGGCCGAGCCGCAGGTGGTGCAGGAGCAGCAGCGCGGCCGCCATGCCGGAGGCGGGAACCTCGCCCCGGGCGACCAGGTCGGGAACGAGCTTCAGCGGCACCCACTCCCGCCGCTGGGACTCGAAGTCGTCCACCGGAGGACCGGCGAACTCCCCGCCCTCGGCCCAGTACACGTGATGCCGGGCGTCGGTGAGCCCGTTGCTCGGCTCGACGCTCATCAGGTGCCGCAGCGGCCCCGGCCGCCAGCCGGTCTCCTCCTCCAGCTCACGCGCCGCCGCCGCCACGAGGTCCTCCCCGTCCTCCACCACCCCCGCGGCCAGCTCCCACCCCCAGCTGTCGGTGATGAACCGGTGCCGCCACAACAGCAGCGCCTCGTCGGCCTCGTTGACGATCGTGGCCACGGCGACGGGCCGCATGCGGATCAGGTAGTGGTCCAGGTGCCGCCCGTCGGGCAGCCGGACGTCGGCCAGGTTGACGTCGAACCACCGGTTTCCGTACACGTGTTGCTCACTCAGTTTCGCCCACTGCATGTTTCTGCCACCTTTCGACGGTTCTCGACGAGTGAGTGGCAATATCGCAGCAGCGCGGGGGCCGGCAGCAGGGCCCATGAGGGAGCGGAACGGCTCGCGGTACGGCTCGTGCGGGGCCTACCGCAGCGGCACCCGCAGCGCCGCGTCGATGAGTTCGGCCGCCTCGCGGGTGGCCGCGCAGTCGTTGCGCAGCAGGTGTTCGCGCACCGTGCGCAGCCGGTCCCGGAGCCTCTGCGACTCCACGCCTCGGGCCAGCCGGGCCATCTCCGCGGCGGTGACGGCCGCCTTGTCCGCGTCCCCGCGGCGCAGTTCGATCTGGCTGAGCATGGCCAGCCGGTGCACCCGGCCGCGGTCGTGCGCCGGAGTGCCTACGGCTGCCTCGGCGTGCGCTCCGGCGGCGGTCAGGTCGCCGAGGCTCAGCAGCGCCTCCGCCACCTGCACGTTGACCAGGCCCGGCTGGACGTAGCCGGTCTCGTCGGGTTCGTGGCCGCGGTGGATGCGCTCGGCGGCCTGCTCCGCCCGCCGGATGCGGGCGAGCGCGCCCGCGCCGTCGCCGAGGTGTGCGTACGCCTTGGCCTGCATGGCGTAGAGGTCGGAGGCCAGGGCCGGGGTGATGTCCCGCCCGGCCGTGCGTAACGCCGCCTCCGCGAACGCGACGGCCTGGCGGAACTCCCGCATGAACAGGGCCTGGTTGACGAGCAGGGCGATGACGTACGCGCCCAGCCCGCGGTCGCCGCTGGCCTTCGCCAGCCGCAGCGCCTGGTGGAAGTACCGCTGGGCGAGGCCCTGGGCGTCGGAGTCGTAGGCGCAGATCCCGGCCACGGCGACCAACGCGCCTGTGGCGCGGTGCAGTTGGCGCCCCGTGGAGTCGGGGTAACTGCCCCGCAGCAGCGGAGCCGCCTCGTTGTTGAGGAAGCCGACCACCCGGGCGCGGGTCGCCACCCCGCCGGCCTTGCGGTACATGTGCTCGTAGTGGGTGCGCGCCGCCCGCAGCGTCTCGATGTCGTCCGGGGACACCCGCAGGCTGCCGCCGCGGGAGACGTCGGCGTCCTCCGGCGGGTTCTCCCACTCCCACACCGGCATCACGGCCGGCGTCCCGGTCACGGCGGGCGCGCCCAGGACGTGCGGCCGCTGGAGTTCGTCGGAGCGCCACAGCGCGGTGGCGCGGTCCACGAAGCCGGACAGCGAACCCGCGTGCGGCGAGGCGGGCGCTCCGGGGACGCCGAGGCCGATGTCGTCCAGCGTCACCGGACGGCGCAGGCGGGCGGAGAGCACCTCGCAGATCAGGTCCGGCACCTGGCCGCGGGGCCGCTGCCCCTTCAGCCACCGGGCCACGGCGGTGTGTTCGTAGCGCAGGGGCAGGCCGCGGGCCTGCCCGGCGGCGTTCACCCGGGCGGCCAGACCGGCGTGCGAGACGCCCGCCTCGTCGAGGAGCGCGTCCAGCAGGGTGTTGGGCTGTCTCGGGGTCATGTGGGGTGCCCTCCGGTGCCTCGGTTCCGCCAGGGTAGTGGGTCCCGGTTCACACGGGGTGCGAACGGAACGCCGCATGAGGCCCGGTACGCGTGCTTACGCCACTCCGGGGCGGCACGGTTCCCTGGTCGCTCGGCGGGCCGCCGTCTCCCCCCTCACGCCACCGACGCCGGCCCGCCGTCCACCCCTTCCCCCGCACGGCTTCCCCCCGCACGGACGCGGGCCCGCCCTCCGGTGAGGAGGACGGGCCCGCGTCCGGGTGGAGCCCCGGTGGTCCCGGCGGTCACGCCCCGCGCAGCACCGCGCCGAAGCGCTCGGCCGCCGTGGCGACCGCGGCGTCGCGGGCGGCCGAGGCCTCGTCCGCGGTCAGCGTCCGGTCGGCCGCGCGGAAGCGCAGCGCGTAGGCGAGGGACTTGCGGCCGTCGCCCAGCTGCTCCTCGTTGTGGTAGACGTCGAACAGCCGGATGGCCTCCAGCAGTTCGCCCGCCCCCTCGCGCAGCGCGGCCTCGACCTCGGCGGCCGGGACGGCCTGGTCGACGACGAGCGCCACGTCCTGGGTGGCGACCGGCATGGCGGAGATCCGCGGCGCGCTCGGCACACCGGCCGAGGCGCGCTCCAGCGCGTCCAGGTCGATCTCCATGGCCGAGGTCCGGGCCGGCAGGCCCAGCGTCTTCAGCACGCCGGGGTGCAGCTCGCCGGCGTGGCCGATCACCCGCTCCTCGCCGTCGAGCACCACCAGCAGCTCGGCGCAGCGGCCCGGGTGCCACGGCTCGTACTGGCCCTTGCGGACGATCAGCTCGGTCCCCGCCTCACGGGCGAGGATCCGGGCCGCCTCGACGGCGTCGGCCCAGTCGGACGGGCGTCCCTTGCCCCACCAGCCGGCCTGCTCACGGGCGCCGGCCAGGACGACCGCGGCGTGCTTGGGCTGGTCGGGCAGCGCCGCCTGGAGGGTGGCGAGGTCCTCGTCGGCGGGGCGGCCGTGCACCGGCAGGATGCCGGCGACGCTCCGCTCGGCCTTCGGGTGGAAGACCAGGCCCGTCTCGAAGAGCGCGAGGTCGTGCGAGCCGCGGCCGTCGTTGCGCCGCAGCGCGCCGAGCAGGCCCGGCAGCAGCGTGGTGCGCAGCGCCGGCTCCTCGTCGGAGAGCGGGTTGACGAGGGTGACCAGGGTGCGCCGCGGGTCGTCGGCGGGGACGTTCAGCTGGTCGAGGACCGCGGTGCCCATGAACGGGTAGGTGAGCGCCTCGACGTAGCCGGCGGCGGCCAGCGCGCGGCCGATCCGGCGGTGCAGCCGCTGGCGGGGGGTGAGCCCGCGTCCGGCCGGGGGCCTGGGCAGCGTGGAGGGCAGGTTCTCGTAGCCCTCGAGCCGGATGACCTCCTCGGCGAGGTCGTTCGGGTCGGTGAGGTCGGGCCGCCAGGACGGCACGGACACGACGAGCTCGTCCTGCCCGTAGACGTCGCAGCCGATCTCCTGCAGGCGGCGCACCACCGTCTCGCGGCCGTACGTCATGCCCGCCACCTTGTCGGGGTGGTCGGCCGGGATGGTGATGGTGGCCGGCGCGGAGGGCGCGACGACCTCGGTGACGCCCGCGTCGGCGGTGCCGCCGGCCAGCAGCACCAGCAGGTCCACGGTGCGCTGCGCTGCGGCCGCCGCGGCCAGCGGGTCGACGCCCCGCTCGAAGCGGCGGGATGCCTCGCTGGACAGCTTGTGCCGGCGCGCGGTGCGGGCGATGGCGATCGGGTCGAAGTGGGCCGACTCGATGACCACCTCGGTGGTGTGGCTCTCCAGACCGTCACCGATCTCCGTGTGGGCGCCGCCCATGACGCCGGCCAGGCCGATCGGCCCGCGGTCGTCGACGATGACCAGGTCCTCGGGGTCGAGGGTGCGGGTCACGTCGTCCAGCGTGGTGAGCTTCTCGCCCTTCTCCGCCCGGCGCACGCCGATCGCGCCCTGGACACGGGTGCGGTCGTAGGCGTGCAGCGGCTGGCCGAGCTCCAGCATCACGTAGTTGGTGATGTCGACGGCCAGCGAGATCGGGCGCATGCCGGCCTTCTGGAGGCGGCGCTTGAGCCAGATCGGCGAGCGGGTCTCCGGCTCGATGCCGGTGACGGTGCGGGCGGTGAACCGGTCGCAGCCGCGCGGGTCGGTGATCTGGACGGGGTAGCCGAACGCGTTGGGCGCGGGCACGTCGAGCAGCGCCGGGTCGCGCAGCGGCAGGCCGTAGGCGGTGGCGGTCTCGCGGGCGACGCCGCGCATCGACAGGCAGTAACCCCGGTCGGGGGTGACCGCGATGTCGAGGACCTCGTCGACCAGCTCCAGCAGCTCGATGGCGTCGGTGCCCACCTCGTGCTCGGGCGGCAGGACGATGATGCCGTGGCTGCCGTCGTCGCCCATGCCGAGCTCGTCGGTGGAGCAGATCATGCCGTGCGAGACCTTGCCGTAGGTCTTGCGGGCGGCGATGTGGAACCCGCCGGGCAGGGTGGCGCCGGGCAGGACCACGACGACCTTGTCGCCGACGGAGAAGTTCCGGGCGCCGCAGACGATCTCCTGCGGCTCACCGGTGCCGTTGGCCTGGCCGACGTCGACGGTGCAGAAGCGGATGGGCTTCTTGAAGCCCTCCAGCTCCTCGATGGTCAGCACCTGGCCGACGACCAGCGGGCCCTTGAGGTCGGCGCCGAGCTGCTCGACGGTCTCGACCTCCAGACCGGCCGAAATGAGCTTGGCCTGGACGTCGCGCCCGGTCTCCGTCGCCGGCAGGTCGACGTACTCCCGCAGCCAAGAAAGCGGGACCCGCATCAGATCTCCATCCCGAACGGCCGGGTGAACCGGACGTCACCCTCGACCATGTCTCGCATGTCTTCGACGTTGTGGCGGAACATCAGCATCCGCTCGATGCCGAACCCGAAGGCGAAGCCGCTGTACTTCTCCGGGTCGACGCCGCAGGCGGTCAGCACCCGCGGGTTGACCATGCCGCAGCCGCCCAGCTCGATCCAGCCCTCGCTGGAGCAGGTGCGGCAGGGACGGTCGGGGTTGCCGATCGACTCGCCCTTGCAGACGTAGCAGAGCATGTCCATCTCGGCGGACGGCTCGGTGAACGGGAAGAAGTTCGGCCGCAGCCGGGTCTTCATGTCCGCGCCGAACAGCGCCTGCACCATGTGGTCCAGGGTGCCCTTGAGGTCCGCCATGGTCAGGCCCTCGTCGACGGCGAGGAGCTCGATCTGGTGGAAGACGGGGGTGTGCGTGGCGTCCAGCTCGTCGGTGCGGTAGACGCGGCCCGGGCAGACCACGTAGACCGGGGGCTCCCGGTCGAGCAGGGCGCGCGCCTGCACCGGGGAGGTGTGGGTGCGCAGCACGACGCCGGACTCGCCGTCGGTGGTTCCGGGGCCCTGCGGTCCCTCGACGAAGAAGGTGTCCTGCATCTGCCGGGCCGGGTGGTCCGGGCCGAAGTTCAGGGCGTCGAAGTTGAACCACTCCGCCTCGACCTCGGGGCCCTCGGCGATCTCGTAGCCCATCGAGACGAAGACGTCCGCGACGCGCTCCATCATGGTGGTCAGCGGGTGGCGGGCGCCGGCCGGGACGCGGTCGTAGGGGAGGGTGACGTCCACCGACTCCTCGACCAGGACACGGGCGTCGCGCTCGGCCTCCAGCTCGGCCTGACGGACGGCGAGGGCCTTGTTGACGGCGCCGCGGGCCTGACCCACGCGCTTGCC
The DNA here is from genome assembly GCF_003112515.1 of Streptomyces fragilis. Taxonomy (GTDB): domain Bacteria; phylum Actinomycetota; class Actinomycetes; order Streptomycetales; family Streptomycetaceae; genus Streptomyces; species Streptomyces fragilis. The sequence continues at coordinate 98,599 of NZ_BEVZ01000007.1, forward strand.
CGCCTCGGCCTTGGCCTGCGGCGGCAGGGCGCCGATCTCGCGGTTGGCGAGAGCCAGCGGCGAGGCGCCGCCGGCGTGGGCGGTCTTCGCCTCCTGGAGGGCCTCGAGCGAGTCGGCGGCGGCGAAGGCGGCGAGCGCCTCGTCCCGCATGCGCTCGATGTTTTCCGGTTTCAACGCCTCGACCTCTACCGGGTCGTACGACTTATTCGGTGCCGACATCTCTTCCCGTGCTCTTCCGATTGGCTGGCTGGAGTGGCCCCGCCGGGACGGCCTGTCCTGGGCCGCCGTCCGGGTGGTGGGACGACGTGTCCCGGGAACGGGGACACAAAGGTGCCAGGGGCCGAGTCTAACGGGGCGGGTATGCGCTGCTGCGCCCGTGGGCCGCGGTCCGGCGTCGGTGACCTCTGGAGGTGGTCCCTCAGAGGAGGTACGCCGGGGTGCCCACGGGCAGGGTAAATCGGAACTGGGCGCCGCCGGAGGCGGCCCGCCCTACCGTGATGACCCCGGAGTGGGCCTCGACGATGCCCTTGACGATGTAGAGCCCGAGGCCGGTGCCACCGCGCTTGCTGCCCCGCCAGAAGCGGGTGAAGACGCGGTTCATGGACTCCTCCGGGATGCCGGGGCCCTCGTCGCTCACCGTGACCGACGTGGCGGCCTCCTCCCCTTCGCGGGGCGAGGCCTGGGCCGTGACGTCGATGGTGACAGTCCCGCCGCCGTGGCGCACGGCGTTTTCCAGCAGGTTGCCGAGCACCTGGTCGATCTTGTCGGGGTCGGCCCACAAGCCGGGCAGCGGCCGCTCGACGCGCAGCCGGAACCGGTCGGGGCTCTGGCCGGCGGCGACGTAGGCCTGGATGTGGCGGTCGACGGCGGCGGCGATGTCGACGGGCTGGCGGCGCAGCTCCAGACGGCCCGAGTCGATGCGGGAGATGTCGAGGAGCTCCGCGATCAGCCGGGTGACGCGGTCGGCGTCGGCATCGACGGTCTCCAGCATCAGCCGCTTCTGGTCGTCGGTGAAGCGCTCCCACTTGGCCAGCAGGGTGGCCGTGAAGCCCTTGACGGAGGTGAGCGGCGAGCGCAGCTCGTGGGCGACGGTGGCGATCAGCTCGGCGTGGCTGCGCTCGGTGCGGCGGCGGGCCTCGGTGTCGCGCAGGCACACCACCACCCGGCGCACCGGACCGGTGGGGCGCTCACGGACGTACCGGGCGGAGACCAGGACCTCGCGGCCGCCGGGCAGCAGCAGGTTGCGCTCCGGCTGGCGGGTGCGGATGGTGAGTCCGTCGTACGGGTCGGTCAGCCGCCACCAGCGGCGGCCCTCCAGGTCCTCCAGCGGGAGGGCCCGCTCCAGGGACAGTCCGAGGGCCTCCCCGGCCGGGGTGGCGGTGATGCGCTCGGCGGCGGCGTTGAAGCAGACCACCCGGCCGCGCTCGTCGGCGACCACCAGGCCGTCGGGCAGCTCGTCGGGGCCCACCGCGGGCGGGTCCGGCGCGTCCTCGCGCGCGGGCGGCGCGCCCGGCGCGGTGCCGGACGGCCTGCCCGTTGGTGTCCTGGTGCCGACGCTCATCCCCGTACCCGCCTCTGTCTGTTGGGAGGGCCCCCGAGGCAGTCACCCTACTAGCTGTCGGTGACGGAGCGGCACCCTCCGGCGGCGCGCTGTGCACGGGCGGACGCGTAGAGGCACACGGCGGCGGCCGTGGCGAGGTTGAGGCTCTCGGCCTTGCCGTGGATCGGGACGCGCACCACGGCGTCCGCGAGCGCGCGGGTCTCCTCCGGCAGGCCCCAGGCCTCGTTGCCGAAGACCCAGGCGGTGGGCCCGCCCATGGAGCCGGTGTCCAGCTCGTGGTCGAGGTCGTGGGTGCCCGCGCCGTCCGCGGCCAGCACGCTCACACCGGCCTCCTTGAGCCCGGCGACGGCCCGCTCGACGGGCACCCCGACCGCCACCGGCAGGTGGAAGTGGGAGCCGACGGAGGCGCGGACGGCCTTCGGGTTGTACAGGTCGACGGAGGCGTCGGTGAGCACCACGGCCTCGGCGCCCGCCGCGTCGGCGCAGCGCAGCACGGTGCCCGCGTTGCCGGGGTCGCGGACGTTGGCGAGGACGGCGACCAGCCGCGGACGGGCCCGGAGGATCTCCTCGAACGGGGTGTCCAGGAAGCGGCAGACGCCGACCAGGCCCTGCGGGGTGACGGTGGTGGAGATGTCGGCGATCACCTGCTCGTCCGCCAGGTGGACCCGGGCGCCGGCCGAGCGGGCGTCGCCGACGATGTCCGGGTAGCGGTCGGCAGCCTCGGGCGTGCTGAACAGCTCCACCAGCGTGGCCGTGCCCGTCTCCCCGCGGTGCGCCGCCGCCTCGCGGACCGCCTGCGGCCCCTCGGCGAGGAAGAGCCGCTCCTTGCTCCGGAAGTTCCGCTTCGCCAGCCGCCGGGCTGCGGCGACACGAGGGGAACGCGGGGAGATCAGCTCGGGGGCTGCGGAGGGCATGGGCTCACCTTCGGAAGAAGCGGGAACGACGGGGCCTCGGAGCCGGCGCCCGTCGCGAGGGAGGGCGCGGGGGCCGCGGGCGGGGCGGGCGGCGCGGGGCCGGGCGGTGGGGGGCCGGGCGGTGGGGCGGTCCCCACACACGTCCGGACCCGCAGGCCGTCAGGCCTGCGGGTCCGGAGTGTCACAGCCGGTGTTCACCGGCAGACGTCACGCGGCCTTCGGCGCGTTCACGTCCGAGGGGAGCGCCTTCTGCGCGACCTCGATCAGGGCCGCGAAGGCGGTGGCGTCGTTGACGGCGAGCTCCGCGAGGATCTTGCGGTCCACCTCGACGTTGGCGGCCTTCAGACCCTGGATGAAGCGGTTGTACGTCATGCCGTTGGCGCGGGCAGCGGCGTTGATGCGCTGGATCCACAGCTGACGGAAGTCGCCCTTGCGCTTCTTGCGGTCGTTGTAGTTGTAGACCAGCGAGTGGGTGACCTGCTCCTTGGCCTTGCGGTACAGGCGCGAACGCTGACCGCGGTAGCCGGAGGCCTGCTCGAGGATCGCCCGGCGCTTCTTGTGGGCGTTGACTGCCCGCTTGACGCGTGCCACTTTTTAACTCCTTGTAGCGGGGCCGCGGTGGTTGGTCACACGGCCCGGAAACGACTTGGGTCCCGGTCTTGACTGACGTCCGGCGGCCGGGCCGCCGGGGCGTCACTTGCCGAGAAGCTTCTTGATCTTCTTGGCGTCGCCCGGGGCCATCTCGGCGTTGCCGGTGAGGCGACGCGTCAGACGGGACGACTTGTGCTCGAGCAGGTGGCGCTTGCCGGCGCGCTCACGGAGCACCTTGCCGGAGCCGGTGACCTTGAAGCGCTTGCTGGCACCGCTGTGCGACTTGTTCTTCGGCATAGCGCCGTTCTCTCCTCGTCGGTGGCGCTCCGGTGCCCGGTGCGGCTGCCTGTCGGCGGCCAGGCCGGGCACGGTGCGGAGCGTCGCTCTGTTGTGCTGGACAATCCCGGACTCGCGTCCAGGAGGATCAGGCGTCGGTCGAAGCCTCTGCCTGGCCGTCGGCGGGAGCCTCGGCCTCGGCGGCGTTCTGCGACTTGCCGGGGTTGGCCTTCGCGTCCGCCTTGCGGGCCGCCTGGGCCTCGCGGGCCTCGGCCATCGCCTCGGTCTTCTTCTTGTGCGGACCGAGGACCATGATCATGTTGCGGCCGTCCTGCTTCGGGTTCGACTCCACGAACCCGAGGTCGGCCACATCCTCCGCGAGACGCTGCAGCAGTCGGTAGCCCAGCTCGGGGCGGGACTGCTCACGACCGCGGAACATGATCGTGATCTTGACCTTGTCACCCTGCTTGAGGAACCGGACGACGTGACCCTTCTTGGTGTCGTAGTCGTGCGGGTCGATCTTCGGCCGGAGCTTCATCTCCTTGATGACCGTGTGCGCCTGGTTCTTGCGCGCCTCACGGGCCTTCATGGCCGACTCGTACTTGAACTTCCCGTAGTCCATGAGCTTGCACACGGGCGGACGGGCGTTCGCCGCGACCTCGACCAGGTCCAGGTCGTACTCCTGCGCAAGCTCCAGGGCCTTGGCAAGCGGGACAATCCCGACCTGCTCGCCGCTGGGACCGACAAGTCGCACCTCGGGAACGCGAATCCGGTCGTTGATGCGGGGCTCGGCGCTGATGGATCCTCCTCGGTAGCACCACGCGGCAGCCTGGTGTGACAGCCGCGGACGTCTGTGTCTTCGTCGGACCTAACCGCGCCGGGGCAAGAAAAATGCCCCGCACGGTCTCACAGGCGGGGCTCCTCGAACTGCTACCGGAGCACCGCCGCGATCGTCGCGGGGCGCGCATTCGGCGAACGACGTCCTGGACGGACGGCCTTCGCTGACCGGTGACCCGCCGCCCTGAGGGCAGCCAGGTGGGAGTTCGAAGGACTCCACTTGTGGGCCGGGTCCGCGTCTGGTGACACACGTGTCCGGCCGGTCGTGGACACAAGATTAGCAGGTCGCCGGGCGCGGCGCTAACCCGGTGGCGCACGCGCGGCGGCGGTGGTCCCGCGCGAGGACGGGGCCCGGCCTGCGCCTATCGTGTGGGGCATGAGTGAGAGTTCTGAGACGCCCGACTTCGACGCCATGACCCGTGACATCGCGGAGGTCCCCGCCGTCGAGGTCATCGTGACGGTCGCCGTGAACCTGATGAGCGCCGCCGCGGTCAACCTCGGGCTCACCGACGAGGGCGACAAGTACAAGGACCTCGACGAGGCCCGCAAGCTGATCCACGCCCTGGCCGGCCTGCTGGACGCGAGCGCCACCGAGATCAGCTCCTTCCACGCCGCCCCGCTGAAGGACGGCCTGAAGTCGCTGCAGCTCGCCTTCCGCGAGGCGTCAGCCGTCGCGGACGAGCCGGGTCAGGGCCCGGGCGAGAAGTACACGGGCCCCGTCTGGGGCTGACGCCCGCACTCGGCGCGCGCGACGCGGCGTACGAGACGCACGCGCACGAACGCGCAGCGCATCCAACGCTCGGTGCACGAAACGCTCAGCGCACGTACAGGGGCTCGCCCGGCAGCGAGGTTCCGGCCGGCACCACCGCCAGGTCGAGACCGCGCAGCAGGCGGGCCCTCAGCGTCTCGTCCCGCGCGAGCCGGCCCGCCAGCGAGCGGACCACCGCCGGGGCGGCGTCCGGGTCGTCCAGCACCAGCGCGAGCATCCCGTCCCGCTCCCCCGGCAGCAGGTACGCCCTCCCCACCGCGGGTTCGGCGGCGACCGTCTCGCGGACCGCGGCGGCGACGGCGGGGTCGGCCGACGGGTCGAGTGAGGTGCGGCCCTCGGCCAGCGCCAGCAGCGCCGGGCGGTTCAGCTCGTAGGCCACCGGTCCGGCCAGGTCCAGCACGATCGTGTCCGCCTTCTCGTGCGCGGCGGCGCTCAGCGCCTGGCCCAGCGGGACGGCGACGGGGCGGGCGGCCGGGTCCCACAGGGCCAGTGCCTCGGTGGAGGTGAAGGCGGGCAGCGCGGTGCGGTCGCCTGCCTTCAGGGTCGGCACGGCCATGTCACTGGTCTTCTCCCGGCGCAGGCCGTTCTCGTCCACCTCCACCTCGCCGAGGACGGCGACCACGGGAACGAGGAGGCGGGCGTCCTTCAGCGCCTCCAGCACGGGGCCGTGCGCGGTGCGGTCCTTCGACCAGGCCTCGAGGGCGGCGGCGAGGCGGGGGTCCGCGGAGCCGTCGTCGTCGGCGAACCCGGGGTCGGGGATGTTCTTGTTCACGCCCCCGACCCTATCGCCGCCCCCGGAACCGCCTCACAGCGGTCGAACGCCTCGGCCGGGGGCCCGACGGCGCCGCAGGCGTGGCCGCCGGGCGCGGTTCAGCGGCGCCGCAGGCGGGGCCGGGCGAGGACGGCGGCGCCCAGCACGAGGCCCGCGCCCACCGCCGCGGCGGGGAACGCCCAGCCCGGGGCGTCGGGCTCGCCCGCCGCCTCGCCGGGCCCGTCCCCGAAGTACCGGTCGGCGTACTGCGCGGCCACCCGCCGCTCGTCCGGCCCGCTCTTCTCCGCGGCCTCGAGCGCGGCGACGGGGTTCACCAGCCCGTGGCCGCGGGAGTCGTCGCGCCCGCCCTTCGGCGGGTCCTCGGCGGTCTCCTCGATCAGCCGCTTGACCTCGGAGGGCGTGAGCTCGGGATGCTCCGACTTGAGCAGCGCCGCCGTCCCCGACACCCACGCGGCCGCCGCGCTGGTGCCCCAGCCCTCGTAGTACTGGCCGTCCGGGTCGGCCGTCACCACGTCCACGCCCGGCGCGCTGACCGTGGCGTACCACCGCCGGGTGGAGAAGTCGGCCCGCCGGCCGTCGCGGTCCACCGCCGTCACCGCGATGACGCCGGGGTAGGCCGCCGGGTAGGAGACCCGGTTGCCGGACGCGCCGCCGTTGCCGGCCGAGGCCACCACGACGACGCCCTTGGCCAGCGCGTACTGCACTGCCTCGTCCTGCTCGGGCTCGGGGTGGGCGGACTTGGAGTCGTCGCCCAGCGAGAGGTTGATGACGTCCGCGCCGTGGTCGACGGCCCACCGGATGCCCTCGGCCAGCGCGTTCGCGCGGGTCCGCCGGGCCTTGGCCAGCTGCGGGTCGTCCTCCTCGAGGATGACCCGCACCGGCATGATCCGGGCCTCCGGGGCGAGCCCCATCACGCCGTCGCCGTGGTTCCAGCCGTGGCCGTGCCCGGCGATGATGCCCGCCATGGCGGTGCCGTGCCCCGCCCAGGCCTCGTCGCCCGGCCCGGCGCCGAAGCCGACCAGGTCCTTGCCGGTCAGCACGTTGCCCGCCAGGTCCCGGTGGTCCGCGTCGACCCCGGTGTCCAGCACGGCGACGGTGACGCCCGCGCCGCGCGTGGTCCGCCAGGCCTGCTCCGCGCGCAGCTCGCGCAGTGCCCACTGTCCGTCCCGGATCAGGTCGGCGTGCGCCACGGTCGTCGGCTGCAGCACCAGCACCGCGCCCAGCACGGCGCCCAGGCCCGCCACCCGGCGGCCGGAAGCCGCCCCGCGACGCCGCGGGGCGGTCCGGCGTGCGGGGGCGTCCTCGGACACCGCCCGGCGGGGCCGCCGGGCGTCGGCGTGGCCGGGGGTGCGAGGGGCGTGGGGGGTGTGGGTCACGACGGGGTCTCCCGGGGCGGGGCGACGGTGCTGCGGAGGTCCCGGGCGAACAGTCCGGTCAGCCGGCCCGCGTCGTGGCCCAGCCCGGCCTGCGCGGGCGCGGAGTCGACGGCGCCCTGCAGCGCGTCCGGGGCCGGCACCGGCTCGGCCACTTCCCGCCCGTCGGCCCAGCCGGAGACGGCGTAGACGACGACGGGCGCCTCGGTGAGCACGTCCAGCGCCCACGAGGCGCGCTGCTCGTCGCCGAACCCCTCGGCGAGGGTGCCCTCGGCCGCGTACGGGCGCGGCAGCCGGTCGGCGCTGCGGTCCAGCCGGCCCTTGGCCACCTTGGTGCGCAGTGCGCGCATCTGGTCGGCGTCCCCCTCGGTGAAGAGCAGGCCGACGGTGATCAGGTGGCTGCGGGTGGCGTCGGTGTAGGTGGCGCGCAGCAGGCGTTCGCAGCCGACCGCGGCGAGCGTCCTGTGCAGCGCGGGGTCGAAGGCGTCGGAGCAGTCGCCGTCGGGGGCGACCGCGACGCGCTTCCAGGTGCGGTCGGCGCCGCCGGGGCCGAGGTCCCGGCCCTTGACGGAGGGCGGGAAGAGTTCGTCGACCGGGGTGGTGCGCCACAGTTCGCGGGCCTCGGTGAAGGCGTCCGCCCCGCCGTCGGCCCCGCCGGTGATCCCCGCGGTGACGCCGGCGGCGAGCAGTCCGGTGCCCAGCAGCCCGCAGGCCAGCGCCGCGCCCAGTCGCCCGCGCGGGCGTACCGGAGCGGGAGTGGGGGCGGGGGTGGGGGCGGGCGCCAGGGGTCCGAAGGCCGGGGCGGAGGAGGCGGCGGGTGCGGCGGAGGTCGACGTGCCGGCGGCCGGCGGGCCCCACCGCGGAGGCTCGGGCGCCGGGCGCCGGGCCGGTCCCGGCGGCACGGGGCGCAGGCGGACGGTGGTCTCCTGCGCCGTCTGCCGGGCTCCCACGGCCGGGGACGTGTCGGGGAACCGCGCGGTCGCCGCGGGCGGGGGCGGCGTCTTGGACCCGGTGGCCTGCTCGGTCTCGCCGCGCTGCGGGGAACGGGGCGCGGCGGAGGGCGGCGGGTCGTGCGGCGGCCGGACCGGCGGCGCCGGACGGCGCGCTTCCGTGCTCATCTCCACCCCCGCCTCGTGCCTGGTGTGCGCGTCACTCTACGGCCAGACGCCGCCGGTACGGGAACCGGTTCTCCCGGGCGCGGCATCTGCCCGGATCGTCCCCCTACCCTGGCGTGCCCATGCCTGGCACGCTGCGACCATGACAGCCCGAGCCGCCGACCGGGCCCGGTACGACCGGGCCACCGCCCATCTCGACGCCCCCCTGGCCGTCGTCGACCTGGAGGCCTTCGACGCCAACGCCGACGACCTGGTCCGCCGGGCCGGGGGCAAACCCGTGCGGGTGGCCAGCAAGTCGGTCCGCTGCCGGCCGCTGCTGGAGCGCGTCCTGGCACGGCCGGGGTTCGCGGGGATCATGTCGTTCACCCTGGCCGAGTCCCTGTGGCTGGCCCGGGGCGGCTTCGACGACGTGCTCTGCGCCTACCCGTCGGCGGACCGCTCCGCCTTCGCCGAGCTGTGCGCCGACCCCAAGCTCGCCGCCGCGGTGACGGTGATGGTCGACGACCCGGCGCAGCTGCGGCTGATCGAGGCGGCGCGCGGGGAGGGCCGGGAGACGGTCCGGGTCTGCCTCGAGCTGGACACCTCGCTGCGGCTGCTGGGCGGGCGGATCCGGGTGGGCGCCCGCCGCTCCCCGCTGCACGCCCCGGAGCAGGTGGCCGAGATGGCGCGCGCGGTGGCCGGCCGGCCGGGGTTCCGGCTGGTCGGCGTGATGGCGTACGAGGGCCATGTCGCCGGGGTGGGCGACGCGGTGGCCGGGAAGCCGCTGAAGTCGCGTGCGGTGCGGCTGATGCAGGCCGCCGCCCGCCGCGAGCTGGCGGACCGGCGGGCGGCTGCGGTCCGGGCGGTGCGCGAGGTCGCCCCGCACCTGGAGTTCGTCAACGGCGGCGGCACGGGGAGCGTGCAGCACACGGTGGCGGAGGAGGCGGTCACCGAGGTGGCCGCGGGATCGGGGCTGTTCGCTCCGCGGCTCTTCGACCACTACACGTCCTTCCGGGCCCGCCCGGCCGCCCTGTTCGCCCAGCCGGTGGTGCGGCGGTCGGGCGTGGGCGCGGTGACGGTGCTGGGCGGCGGTTACCCGGCGTCCGGCGCCCCCGGGAAGGACCGGCTCCCGCAGCCGTACCTGCCGGAGGGGCTGAGGTACGACCCGATGGAGGGCGCCGGCGAGGTGCAGACGCCGTTGCTGGGGGCGGCCGCGGACGACCTGCTGGTCGGCGACCGGGTGTGGTTCCGTCACGCCAAGGCGGGCGAGCTGTGCGAACGCTTCGACACGCTGCACCTGGTGGAGGGCGACCGGGTCGTCGGCGCGGCCCCCACCTACCGGGGCGAGGGCATGACCTTCCTCTAGGCCGCCGGCCGCCGGCCGCCGGCCACCGGGGCCGGTCGGTCAGGGCTCACGGCGCCGTCGTCCCGCCCCGGTGGGCGGCGGCTACCGGGGCTGGTCGGGGATCACGGTGCCGTCGTCCCGCCGCACCGGGGCTCCGCTCCCGTCGGGCAGGGTGAACGCCGTCGTCGAGCAGGGGTAGCGGCCGCGCGGCGGCGCGAGCGGCTCGAGGAACATCGGCTGGACCAGCCACCTGCCGTCCGCGTCGTCGAGCGCCCGGCACATGATCTCCGGCTTGTGCCGGTCGAGCACCACCCTCAGTCCGGTGGCGTCGCCCACGAAGGTGACGTCGGTGTCCGCGTCGCCGGCGCCCAGCGCGGGACGGCGCGCGGGCCGCTGCCGCTGCCAGGCGGCGGCGCCCCGTACCCCGTAGATCCGCTCGTTGATCCAGCAGCGCTTGCCCTCGACGTAGGGGATCGCCTCGCCCCGGTTGACGCCCACTCCCCCGCAGCCCTCGGCGTCCATGGTGATCCGCCCCCGCGCGTCCGTGACGGCGCGGATGGCGACGGTGTGCCGGGCGTCCACGCCGAGCGCCCTCGACCAGACCTCGGTGACGGGCTCGAAGCCGGCGGAGACCACGTGGACCGCGAACCCGGCCCGCCGCAGGGCCGCGACGAGTTCGCGCTGCTGTTCGTAGTAGCGCACGTACGCCGGGACGGACCGGGTGCCCAGCCGGACCGTGGAGCCGACCGGTGCAGCCAGCGCCTCCTCGCGGGCCGCCGCGGCCACCTCGCGGACCTCCTGTTCGGTGAGTCCGGCGAACAGCCGGGGGACCCAGGCGTACTGGGGGACGGTGCGGCGGTGGTTCCACGAGCCGGCGAAGGCCCTGACGCCCGCGGCGGTCCGCCCGGTCTCGCGGATCAGCGAGATCTCGTCGGCGCAGGCGGGCATCGCGGAGGTGGGCATCGCCCCGCCGGCGGGCTTGCGTCCGCACGCCGCGCGCAGGGCGCCCTCGGCGGCGGGGGTGAGCCACGGGCTGGTGTCGGACCAGTCGGCGGGCCGCCGGAGCCGGTCGTGGCGCAGCGCCCAGGAGAGGGTGGCGTCGGTGACGTCGTTCTTGACGAGCGTGTTGTCCCAGTCGAAGACGGCGACCGGGCGCGCCCCGCGGTGGCCGGTGGCGCACGGCCCCACGGTGTCGATCAGACGCTGCAGCCGCTCCCGGTTGCCGTCGGCCCACTTCCCGCTGAGGCGGGGGCAGTCGCCGGCCGGCGCCGCCTCCCGGGGCGCGGCCGGCGCGGGGGCGGCCGCGGCCACCAGGGCGGTGACCGCGGCGAGGGTCCGGGCGGCCCGGAGGAGCAGGCGTCGTCGCTTCAGGTGTCCCATATGCCCGGGACCGTACACCTCTGCCCGCTACAGGGGCGTGACGTACGCGCCCGCAATGCCGCCGTCGACGAGGAAGTCGGTGGCGTTGACGAAGGAGGAGTCGTCGCTGGCGAGGAAGGCCACGGCGGCGGCGATCTCCTCGGGCTCCGCGAACCGGCCGACGGGGATGTGCACGAGCCGGCGCGCGGCCCGCTCGGGGTCCTTGGCGAACAGCTCCCGCAGCAGCGGGGTGTTGACCGGCCCCGGGCACAGGGCGTTGACGCGGATGCCCTCGCGGGCGAACTGCACGCCCAGTTCCCGGGACATCGCGAGCACGCCGCCCTTGGAGGCGGTGTAGGAGATCTGCGAGGTGGCCGCGCCCATCCGGGCGACGAAGGACGCCGTGTTGATGATCGACCCCTTCCCCTGGCGCCGCATGTACGGGATGGCGGCCTTGCAGCACAGGAACACCGAGGTCAGGTTGACCTCCTGGACCCGCTTCCACGCCTCCAGGCCGGTGTCCAGGATGGAGTCGTCGTCCGGCGGCGAGATGCCCGCGTTGTTGAACGCCACATCCACCGACCCGTACGTCTCGAACGCCGTGCGGAACAACGCCTCCACCTGCTCCGGGTCGGTGACGTCCACCTGCACGAACAGGCCCCCCGCCTCGTCCGCGGCGGCCTTGCCGGAACTCGCGTCGACGTCGCCGCACACCACGTGCGCGCCCTCCGCGGCCAGACGGCGCACGGCCGCCAGGCCGATGCCGCTGCCCGCCCCGGTGACCACGGCGGTACGGCCCACGAGGCGGCGGCAGACGGGCTGCCCGCTGGTGTCGGTCATCGGTCGGACCCTTCCGTGCTGATGAAGACGTTCTTGGTCTCGGTGAAGGCGGCCAGCGCGTCCGGGCCGAGCTCCCGGCCGAGCCCGGAGGAGCCGAAGCCGCCGAACGGCGTCCAGTACCGCACGCTGCTGTGCGAGTTGACCGACAGGTTGCCGGCCCGCACGGCCCGGGAGACCCGCAGGGCGCGGCCCACGTCACGGGTCCACAGGGAGCCGGCCAGCCCGTACTCGGTGTCGTTGGCGAGCCGGACCGCGTCGGCCTCGTCCTCGAAGGGCAGCACGACGGCCACCGGCCCGAAGATCTCCTCGCGGGCCGCCGGCGCGTGCGGCGCGACACCGGTGAGCACGGTCGGCGGGAACCAGAAGCCGGGGCCCTCGGGCGCCCGGCCGCGGATCGCGGGCACGGCGCCCTGGGCCACGGCGCCGTCCACCAGGGTGCGCACCCTCTCGAGCTGGGTGCGGGAGATCAGCGGGCCCATCTGCGTCCGCTCGTCCGCGGGGTCGCCCACCCTGACGGACGCGACCGCGGGCTCCAGCAGTTCCAGGAAGCGGTCGTACACCGGGCGCTGCACCAGGATCCGGGTGCGGGCGCAGCAGTCCTGCCCGGCGTTGTCGAGGAACGACATCGGGGCGCCGGCCGCCGCGGCCTCCAGGTCGGCGTCGGCGAAGACGATGTTGGGACTCTTGCCGCCGAGTTCCAGGGTGACCCGCTTCACCCGGTCGGAGCAGAGGGCCATCACGTGTCTGCCGACGCGGGTGGAACCGGTGAAGACGATCTTGGCGACGCCGGGGTGGCGGACCAGTGCCTCGCCCGCGACGTCGCCGCGCCCGGGCAGCACCTGGAGCAGGTGCTCGGGAAGCCCCGCCTCGAGGGCGAGTTCGGCCAGGCGCAGCGCGGTGAGCGGGGTGGTCTCGGCGGGCTTGAGGACCACCGCGTTGCCCGCCGCGAGCGCGGGCGCGAACCCCCAGGCGGCGATGGGCATCGGGAAGTTCCACGGCACGATGACACCCACCACGCCGAGCGGCTCGAGGAAGGTGACGTCGACGCCGCCGGCCACCGGGATCTGACGGCCGTTGAGCCGCTCCACGCCGCCCGCCGCGTAGTCCAGCAGGTCGCGGACGTTGCCGGCCTCCCAGCGCGCGTTGCCGGCGGTGTGCCCGGCCTCGCGGATCTCCGTCCGGGCCAGTTCCTCGACGTGCTCGTCGACGACGGCCGCGAACCGCCGCAGCAGGCGGGCGCGTTCGCCGGGGGCCAGGGCCGCCCACGCGGTCTGCGCGCGGGCGGCCCGGCGCACGGCCGTGTCGACGTCCTCCTCGGTGGCTCCGGCGACGGTGGCGATCACCTCCGCCGTGGCCGGGTCGAGCACGTCGAGGTCGTACGGGTTGCTCATGCCGTTCCGTTCTCGGCGGTGTGCCTCAGAGCCGTTCGAAGGAGCGGCGCAGCTCCCAGTCGGTGACCGCGGCGTCGTAGGCGGCGACCTCGACGCGGGCCATGTTCAGGTAGTGGTCGACCACCTCGTCGCCGAAGGCGGAGCGGGCGATGTCGCTGTGCTCCCACAGGTCGGCGGCGTCCCGCAGCGTGCCGGGCACCCGGGCGTAGCCGGCCGCGTAGGCGTTCCCGGCGCAGGCCTCGGGGAGTTCGAGCTTCTGGTCGATGCCGTGCAGGCCGGCCGCTATCAGGCCGGCCAGGGCGAGGTAGGGGTTGACGTCGCCGCCGGGCAGCCGGTTCTCGAACCGCAGCGACTGCCCGTGTCCCACGACGCGCAGCGCGCAGGTGCGGTTGTCGTGGCCCCAGGCGACGGCGGTGGGCGCGAACGAGCCGGGCTGGAAACGCTTGTAGGAGTTGATGTTCGGGGCGTACAGCAGGGTGAACTCCCGCAGTGCGGCGAGCTGTCCGGCCAGGAAGTACCGCATGGTCTCCGACATGCCGTCCTCGCCGTCGCCGGACATCACGCTGCGGCCGTCGGTGTCCCACAGCGAGAGGTGGACGTGGCAGGAGTTGCCCTCGCGTTCGTTGTACTTGGCCATGAAGGTCAGCGAGAGGCCCTCCTGCGCGGCGATCTCCTTCGCCCCGGTCTTGTACAGGGCGTGCTGGTCGCAGGTGGTGAGCGCCTCGTCGTAGCGGAACGCGATCTCGTGCTGCCCGGGGTTGCACTCCCCCTTGGCGGACTCCACGACCATCCCGGCGGCGGCCATCTCGTTGCGGATGCGGCGCAGCAGCGGCTCCATCCGGCCGGTGCCGAGCACCGAGTAGTCGACGTTGTACTGGTTGGCCGGGGTGAGGCCGCGGTATCCGGCGTCCCAGGCCTGCTCGTAGGTGTCCTTGAAGACGATGAACTCCAGCTCGGTGCCCGCCTTGGCGGTCAGTCCGTGGGCGGCCAGCCGGTCCAGCTGGCGGCGCAGGATCTGACGGGGCGACTCGGCGACGGGGCTGCCGTCGGACCAGGCGAGGTCGGCGGTGAGCAGGGCGGTGCCGGGGTGCCAGGGGATCCGCCGCAGGGTGCTGACGTCGGGGTACATGGCGAAGTCGCCGTAGCCGCGGTCCCAGGAGGACATCGCGTAGCCGTCGACGGTGTTCATCTCGGTGTCCACGGCCAGCAGGTAGTTGCAGCCCTCGGTGCCGTGGTCGAGCACCTCGTCGAGGAAGAAGCGGGCGGCGAACCGCTTGCCCTGCAGCCGTCCCTGCATGTCGGTGAAGGCGAGCACGACGGTGTCGATCTCCCCTGCGGTCACCAGGGCCTTGAGTTCGTCGACGCCGAGGTGGGGTGTGCGGTCGGCCACGGGAAGGTCCTCCTTCAGGCTCGCGCACAGGCCCTTCGGCCTGCCGCGGTCCTTAACGTACGGTTCGGGGCGTTCACCGGGGAAGGGGGCACGACGGGGGTTCCCGGGGCGCCCTCCGCCCCCGAGGGCTCCGGTTCCCTCAGGTTGAAAACCTGAACGGGACCCACAAGGGTGTGCGGCAGGACCGTGGGAGGAGTGCCGTATGTCCGGACGTCCGTTGATCGGGGTCAGCACCTACCTGGAGGCAGGGGTGCGGTGGGGCTCGTGGGAGCTGGACGCGGCGCTGCTGCCGTCCGGCTACCACCGGCTGGTGCAGCAGGCCGGGGGCATCGCGGCGCTGCTGCCGCCGGACGCGCCGGAGCTGGCGGCGGAGGCGGTCGCCCGGCTCGACGGCCTGCTGATCGCGGGCGGCCCGGACGTCGACCCCGCGCGCTACGGCGCGGAGCGCGACCCGCGCACGGGGCCGCCGGCGCCGGAGCGGGACGCGTGGGAACTGGCGCTGGTCGGGGCGGCGCTGGAGGCGCGGGTGCCGCTGCTCGGGGTCTGCCGCGGCATGCAGCTGCTCAACGTCGCGCTCGGGGGCACGCTCGTGCAGCACCTCGACGGGCACGCCGGGACGCCGGGCGCGTTCGGGCGGCACCCGGTGGCTCCGGTCCCCGGCACCCGGTACGCGGAACTGGTCCCGGAGGTGACGTCGGTGCCCACCTTCCACCACCAGGCGGTGGACCGGCTGGGCGCGGGGCTGGTGGTCGCGGCGCGGGCGGTGTCCGACGGGACGGTCGAGGCGGTCGAGCGGCCGGGGCCCGACCTCGTCCTCGGCGTCCAGTGGCACCCCGAGATGGGCACCGACCTCCGCCTCCTCCACGCCCTGGTGCACGCCTCCGCTTTGACCCGCGCGTAGGGGGGCCGCGGCCGGGGTGCCCCTTGTTGACGGTGACGCCGGGCCTTGACCCGCGCGTAGGGGGGCCTGCGGGCCGGTGCCGCCCGGCCGTGGACTGCGGGCAGTGCTGCCCGGCCGTGGCTTCGCGGGCGGCACCGCCCGGCCGGGGCGCGCGGGCGGGGACCGCCCCCGTGCCACGGCCGGGGCGCGCGGCGCGGAGTCAGACGCGGGTGAGGGCGAGGAGTTCGCGGGCGGGGCCGACGGGGCGGTGGCCGGCGGGCCAGACGGCGCGGAGGTCGCGGCCGAGCCGCAGGGACGGGTCCAGCCGCACGGGAACCAGCCGCCGTGCCGCGACCTCCTCCGCGACCGCCAGCTCGCTGACCACCGCGGGCCCCGCCCCGCCGACCGCCGCCGTCTTGACCGCCGTCGTCGAGGACAGCTCGATCAGCGGCCGGGTGAGCCCGCCCAGCGCGACCTCCAGCACCTGCCGCGTCCCCGACCCCTCCTCGCGCAGGATCAGCGGCGTGCGGGCGAGTTCCCCGGCCGTCACCGGCTGCCGCCGCCGCGCCCACGGGTGCCCGGGCGCGACGACCACCAGCAGCAGGTCGTGCGCGACGACCGCCGAGTCCAGCCCCTCCGGCACGCTGAGCCCCTCCACGAACCCGAGGTCGGCCTCGTCGGACCGCACCCGCCGCGCCACCTCCGCCGAGTTGCCCGCGTGCAGCGAGACCGCCGTGCCGGGCCGCCGCTCGCTCAGCGCGATCAGCCATCCCGGCAGCAGGTACTCGGCGATCGTCATGCTGGCCGCGACCCGCAGCCGGGAGTCCCGCCGGTCCTTGAGCGCCTGCGTGCCCGCGTCGAACGCCGCCGCCGCCTCGACCACCTTGCGGGCCCAGTCCGCCACCAGCTGCCCGGTGTCGGTGAGCCGGGAGCCGCGCGGCGAGCGGTCCACCAGGGCGAGCCCGAGGTGGCGTTCCATCGACCGCACCCGGCTGCTGGCCGCCGGCTGCGAGACGCCCAGCTCGCGGGCCGCCCGGCCCAGACTTCCCAGCCTGGCCACCGCCAGCAGCAGCTCCAGCGCCCCGAGGTCCGGCACCCGGTGGGCGAGGGACCCGGCCACGTAGGAGGCGTCGTGCTGGTCGTCGGGGCGGCTGCTCATAACCTCAGCTTATGTCCTCATAGGAACGGGCCCTCTGCCCGCCCCGGGGCCCGCGCCGGAGGCTGGGGACATGATCCGCGCTGTACGTCATCTCGGCCCCAACTGGTACGCGTCCGTGATGGGCACGGCCGTCCTCGGCACCGCCGGCGCGGGGCTCCCGTCCGGTCTCGGGGAGGCGCGCGACCTCTGGGCCGGTCTGTGGGCGCTGTCCCTGCTGATGCTGGTGGCGCTGCTGACCGCCCGCGCCCTGCACTGGCGTCACCACGGCGACCAGGCCCGCCGCCACCTGCTGGACCCGGCCGTGGCCCCGTTCTACGGCTGCCAGTCGATGGCACTGCTGGCCGTGGGCGGCGGCGCGGTCACGGTCGGCCGGGACTGGATCGGCCTGCCCGCCGCCGTCGCCCTGGACGTCGTGCTGTTCGCCGCCGGCACGCTGACGGGCCTGACGGCGGCCGTCGCCGTCCCGTACCTGATGGTGGTGCGCCACCGCCCCGCCCTCGCCGACGCGTCCCCCACGTGGCTGCTGCCGCTGGTCGCGCCGATGGTGTCGGCGGCGCTGGGCCCGCTGCTGGTCCCGTACCTGCCGCAGGGCGCCGCCCGCGAGAGCGTGTCGACACTGTGCCTGGCGCTCTTCGGCCTGAGTCTGCTGGCGGTGCTGGTCACCCTGCCCGTGGTGTTCGCCCGGCTCCTCACCGGCGGACCGCCGCCCCTGGCCCTCACCCCGACACTGTTCCTGGTCCTGGGCCCGCTGGGCCAGTCGGCCACCGCCGCGGGCAACCTCGCGGCCGTCGCGCCGGGCGTCGCCCCCGCCCGGTACGCCGAGGTGGCGGACGTCGCGGCGGTGCTCTACGGCGTCCCGGTGACCGGCTTCGCCCTGCTGTGGCTGGCCCTCGCCGCCGCGCTGGCGGTGCGCGCGGTCCGCGCGGGCATGGGCTTCTCGATGGCCTGGTGGGCGTTCACCTTCCCGGTGGGCACCTGCGTGACCGGGGCGACCGCGCTGGGACACCGGACGGGGCTCGCCGTGTTCGACGCCCTCGCGATGACCCTGTACGCGCTGCTGCTCGCCGCCTGGGCCGCCGCCGCGTTCGGCACCGCGCGGGGCCTCCTGCGCGGCGAGCTCCTGGCCGGCCCGCCGGCCGCCGCACCGCTGCCCGCAGTGCCGCCCTCCACCGCTCCGGCACAGGCCGCCTCGACCGGAACCGCTCCGGCACAAGCCGCTTCGACCGGAACCGCTCCGGCACAGGCCGCCTCGACCCGATCCGCTCCCGCACAAGCCGCTCCGGCAGGACGGGCCTCCGCCGGAACCGCCTCCGGGCGCACCCCGGCGACGGTCTGACCCCGGGCGGGGCGGGGCGTGAAGGACCGCTACCGCGCCCGGTCCTGCGTCGCCTCGATGTGCTCGGCCACCGCGACCACCACCACCCGGGTCCCCGGCTCGGTGGCCCGCCACCGGTGCCGGACCCCGCCGGTGAGGTAGAGCGTGTCGCCGCGCCCCAGCCGGTAGGCGCGGCCCTCGGCCTCGACCTCCACCGCCCCGTCGGCGACGTACATCAGCTCGTCGTTGCGGTGCTGGAACTCGCGCCCCGCGTCGTACTCCCCGCTGATCTCGGTGGCGTGCATCTGGTGGTGCCCGCGCACCAGCGTGCGGGTCCGGGTCTCCCCCACCGCCGGCGCCGAGCCCTCGCCGCCGAAACCCTCGCCGCGGACCAGGTCGACGCTGCAGGCCGGGTCGGCCGCCGCCAGCAGTTCCACCGCGGTGGTCCGCAGCGCGTCGGCGACCTTCTCCAGGGAGCGCTGGCTGGGCCGCGCCCGTTCGTTCTCGATCTGGCTGAGGAACGGCACGGACAGGCCGCTGCGTTCGGCCACCGCGGCGAGGGTGAGCTCGAGCGCGCGGCGGCGCCGCCGAACGGCCGCCCCCACCCGAAGGGGCTGTTCCTTGTGGTCGCCCATCGCTCCGGCTCCCTCCCTCGCTGCTGTCGGCGCGCGCCCGAGAAGACCCGCGCGTACTCCATGGTGCGGGAAGTCCTGTCGAAGACTTCCTTGACCCCCGGCCCTCCGGCCAAACAGAACCCGACGGACCGTCACCATCGGTGTCCGCCGCGTGACGGACCGCACGACGAGGTCCGACCCCGGCTGCGAGGGCAGCCGGGGTCGGAGCGTAGCACTACGTGGCCGTCCGGATCCTCCCCGTGCACGAGACCGTGCACGGGGAGGCGTCCGGGCCGGCGGCCGTCACCCGCCGGAGGTCATCCGGCCGGGTACGTCCGGGTGTTCCTCGAGCCAGGCCTCGACGGCCTGTGGTTCCTTCCCCTTGCCCCGGCGGACGATCTCCGCCTCCAGCGAGGCGAGCTCCTCCTCGGACATCCGGAAGCCCTTGATCCAGCCGGCGAGCCTCGGGTACCGCTCGGTGAAGTCCCCGGCGGCGATGGTGTGGATCTTGTTGCCCGCGCCCCAGGCCTTCTTCGGATCGGCGAGCTTGGTCAGCTCGTACTCGTCGTAGGCCCAGTGCGGCGACCACAGGGTGACCGCCACCGGCTTCTTCTCCGCGTACGCGCGCTCGAGTTCGGCGAGCATGGCGGGCGTGGAGCCGTCGACCACCTCGTACTCGTCCTCGAGCCCGTAGGCCGGCAGGACGTCCTTCTTCAGCAGGTTCATCTCGCCGGTGCCCGGCTCGATGCCGATGATCCGGCCGCCGAACTCGTCGGCACGGCCCCGGAGGTCCCGCATGGAGTCGACGCCCTTGACGTAGGAGGGCACGGCGATCTCCAGCGAGGTGGGTTCGTACCAGCTGCCGAGGTCGGTCAGGTCGTCCTTGGTCTTCTCCCAGAAGTTGCTCTGGGCGTGCGGCAGCCAGGCGTCGAAGTTGAGGTCGACGTCACCGCTCGCGAGGCCGGTGTAGACCGGGCCGACGTCCATCTGCCTGAGGTTCATCCGGTAGCCGCGGTCCTCCAGGACGTGCTTCCAGAGGTGGGTGACGGCGACGTCCTCCTCCCACGGGAACCAGGCGACCTCCAGCGGCCGCCGCGTCTCCGCGTCGCCCTCGCCGCCCTTCGCGCCCTTCGGGAGCGGGGCCCATGTGTCGACCAGCTCGGGGTGCTCCTTCAGCCACGCCTTGACGGCCTTGTCCTGGTTGCCCTTGCCCGCCGCGTTGATCTCCGCCTCGAGCCCGGTGAGCTGCTTCTCGGACATCGAGAAGTCGCGCAGCCAGCCGGCGACGACCGGGTTCTCCTTCGCGTACCCGTCCCGCGCCAGCGTGTGGATCTTGTCGCCGGTGCCCCAGGCGCCCTCGGGGTCCTTCAGCTTCTTCAGCTCGAAGTCGTTGTAGGCCCAGTGCGGCGACCACAGGGTGACGGCGATGGGCTTCTTGGCCTCGTAGGCGCGCTTGAGCTCGGCGAGCATGGCCGGGGTCGAGCTGTCGACCACCTTGTACTCGTCCTGGAGCCCGTAGGCGGGCAGGACCTTGTCCTTCAGCAGCTCCATCTCGCCCGCGCTGGGCTCGATGCCGGTGATCCTCCCGCCGAACTCGTCGGCGCGGCCCTGGAGATCGGCCATGGAGTCGATGCCGTCCAGGTAGGCGGGGACGGCCAGTTCCAGCGAGGTGGGCCCGTACCAGGCGCCCAGGTCCTCCACCTTGCCGCCGTGCTTCTTCAGGAAGGGGCCGGAGGTGGTGGGCAGCCAGGCGTCGGTCTGGAAGTCGATGTCGCCGCTCGCGAGCGCGGTGTAGAGCGGCGCCACCTCGTACTGCTGCACCTCGACGTCGAAGCCGCGCTGCTCCAGGACGTTCTTCCACACGAAGGTGGAGGCGACGGCCTCCTCCCAGGTGACGTAGCCGATGGTGACCTTCTTGCCCTTGCCGACGTCCGCGGCGTCGCCGACGGCCGTGGCGGGGGCGGTACCCGTCCCGCCGACCGCTCCGAGCAGGCCCGCGGTGAGCGCCAGCGCGACCACGCCGACGCCCGCGACGACCGGTCGCGGCCGGTACGACAGCACCCGGGCGAGCCCGGTGGTGCGCACGGCGGCGGCCGCGCGGCGGCCGAGGGGGGACAGCTCGCGGCCCAGCGCGGAGGTCATCCGGTCGAGGTACACCGCGAGGATCACGATCGACAGGCCCGCCTCCGCGCCGAGCCCGACGTCGAGCTGCCCGATGGCCTCGTTGACGGCGCCGCCGAGGCCGCCGGTGCCGACCATGCCGGCGATGGCCGCCATGGACAGGCCCAGCATGATGACCTGGTTGACGCCCGCCATGACGGTGGGCAGCGCCAGCGGCAGCTGGACGCGCAGCAGCGTGTTGCGGCGGGTGGTGCCGAACGCCTCGGCGGCCTCGACCAGTTCGGGGTCGACCTGCCGGATGCCCAGCTCGGTCAGCCGGACGGCGGGGGCCACCGCGAAGATCAGGGTGGCGACGATGCCCGCGGGGGCGCCGGTGCCGAAGAAGATGATGGCCGGGATCAGGTAGACCATGGCCGGCAGGGTCTGCATGAAGTCCAGCACCGGGCGCACCGCGGCGCTCACCCGGTCCGAGCGGGCGGCCCAGATGCCCACCGGCACGCCCACGGCGAGCGCGATGACGGTCGCCACCAGCAGCAGGGCGAGGGTGGACATGGAGTCGGACCACAGGCCGAGCGCGTCCACGAACGCGAAGCCGAGGAAGCTGAGCAGACCGGCCGACAGGCCGCGCAGCCGCCAGGCGATCACCGCCAGGATGCCGGTCATGAGCAGCGGCTCCGGCGCCTGCAGGACGGCGTCCAGCCCGTCCCAGGCGCCCTCGAAGACGGTCTTGCACAGGTCGAAGAACCAGGCCAGGTGCGCGCGGAGCCATTCGACCCCGCTGTCGACCCACTCGCCGAAGGTGATGCGGGGCATCAGGCGGCCACCTCCCCGGCGCCGGCGTCCGGCCGGCCGCAGTCGGCGCTCCGCGTGGCCTGCCCGGCCTCGTCGGGGTCGACGTCGCCGATCACGGCGACCAGCCGTTCCTGCGAGACGGTGCCGACCAGTGCCCCGCCGGCGTCCACCACGTCGACGGGGTGACCGGTGCGGGCGCCCAGGGCGCACAGCTCGTCGAACGGCGTGTCGGGCGTGGCGGCCGGGCAGCCGCAGGCCGTCTTGCGGCCGCGGGCGGCCGGTTCCATCACGGAGGCGGCGGTCAGCACCTTGGAGCGGTCGACGTCCCGGGTGAAGGAGGCGACGTACTCGCCCTCCGGGCGGACCAGGATGTCCTCGGCGGTGCCGATCTGCACGATCTCGCCGTCGCGCATGACGGCGATGCGGTCGCCGAGGCGCATGGCCTCGTTGAGGTCGTGGGTGATGAAGACGATGGTCTTGTGCAGCGTCTTCTGCAGTTCGAGCAGCTGGTCCTGCATCTCGCGGCGGATCAGCGGGTCGAGGGCGCTGAAGGACTCGTCCATCAGCAGCAGGTCGGCGTCGGTGGCCAGGGCGCGGGCGAGGCCGACGCGCTGGCGCATGCCGCCGGACAGCTCGTCGGGCCAGGACTTCTCCCAGCCCTCCAGCCCGCACAGGGCGAGCGCCTCGGCGGCGCGCCTCTCCCGTTCGGCGCGCGGGACGCCCTGGACCTCGAGGCCGTAGGCGGCGTTCTGCAGCACGGTGCGGTGCGGGAAGAGCGCGAAGTGCTGGAAGACCATGCTGATGCGCCGTGAGCGCAGGGTGCGCAGCTCGGCGGCGGAGAGCGAGGACAGGTCCTGCCCGTCGAAGCTGACGCTGCCCGCGGTGGGTTCCAGCAGCCCGTTGAGCATGCGCAGCAGCGTGGACTTGCCGGACCCGGAGAGGCCCATGACCACGAAGATCTCGCCCGGCTCCACCGTGAAGGAGGCGTCGACGACGGCGGCGGTGATGCCGTCGGACCTCAGCTCCTCACGGTCGGCGCCCGCGCGCAGCCGCTCCACGGCCCGCTCGGGTCTTCTGCCGAACACCTTGTAGACGTTCTCGGCCCGCAACCTGGATGACAACGTTCAGCCTCTCGTCCTGCCGTCCCGATCCCCGGGCCGTTGGCAACTGCAACGGCCCGGCCAGGACCCGTGCCTGCCCGGGCCCCTTGGTGACAAACGCCTGTTCAGACCGCCTGCACGGCACGCTCACATTTGTGTCCCGTCCGAGACACTCCCCAACCACGGGTACGGCAAGATGGCGAGGCGTGACCGGACGACTGATGCTTCTCGACACCGCCTCCCTCTACTTCCGCGCGTACTTCGGCGTGCCCGAATCGGTGAAGGCGCCGGACGGCATGCCGGTGAACGCCGTGCGCGGGCTGCTGGACTTCATCGACCGGCTGGTCAAGGACCACCGGCCCGACGCGCTGGTGGCCTGCATGGACGCGGACTGGCGGCCGGCCTGGCGGGTGGAGCTGATCCCCTCCTACAAGGCGCACCGGGTGGCCGAGGAGCGCGAGGGGGGCCCGGACGCCGAGGAGGTGCCGGACACCCTCTCCCCGCAGGTCCCGGTCATCGAGGCCGTGCTGGACGCCCTGGGCATCGCCCGGGTGGGCGTGGCGGGTTACGAGGCGGACGACGTGATCGGCACCTTCACGGCGCGCGCCACCGGGCCGGTGGACATCGTCACCGGCGACCGCGACCTGTTCCAGCTGGTCGACGACGCGCGTGGGGTGCGGGTGCTCTATCCGGTGAAGGGCGTCGGCAACCCGCAGATCATGGACGAGGCCGCCCTGCGCGAGAAGTACGGGGTGGACGGCCGCGGCTACGTCGACCTGGCGCTGCTGCGCGGCGACCCGAGCGACGGCCTGCCCGGCGTCCCCGGCGTCGGGGAGAAGACGGCCGCCAAGCTGCTGGACCGGTTCGGCGACCTGGCGGGGATCATGGCCGCGGTGGACGACCCGGCCTCCGGCCTGACCCCGGCGCAGCGCCGCCGCCTGGACGAGTCGCGGCCGTACGTGGCGGTGGCGCCGAAGGTGGTGCGGGTGGCCTCCGACGTGCCGCTGCCCGAGGTCGACACGACGCTGCCCAAGGCGCCGCGGGACCCGGAGATGGTCGAGGCCCTGGGCGCACGGTGGAACCTGGGCGGCTCGCTGCAGCGGCTGCTGCTCACCCTGGAGGCGTGAGCGCGACCCTGGGGGCGTGAGCGCGACCCTGGAGGCGTGAGGGAGCGCGGCCGGGGCGGCGGACGGGCGGGGGGCTCGTCGCGGCAACGCCGGCGACATTCTCGCCGCATCGGACCGTGACCACTGATTCGGTGTTAGCTTAGGGGAGCCTAAGCTAACTCGCAGGGAGGCCAGTCATGGCAGCGCGCCCCGTCCGCAAGTCCCCGCCCGTGCCGCATCTGGGACGGGTGATCCGCACCCAGCGGCTCAGCCCGCACATGCAGCGGGTGGTCTTCGGCGGCGAGGGGCTGTCCGCCTTCGAGGCGGGGACGCACACGGACCACTACGTGAAGCTGGTGTTCCCGGCCGACGGCGTCGCGTACCCCGAGCCGTTCAGCATGGCGCGGGTCCGCGAGGAGTTCCCCCGGGAGCAGTGGCCGGTCACCCGCACCTACACGGTCCGCGCCTGGGACCCCGGACTGCGCGAGCTCACGATCGACTTCGTGGTCCACGGTGACGAGGGCCTGGCCGGCCCCTGGGCCCTGCGCGCCCGTCCGGGCGACACCATGCTGATGCTCGGCCCGGGCGGCGCCTACGCCCCCGACCCCACGGCGGACTGGCACCTGCTGATCGGCGACGAGAGCGCCCTGCCGGCCGTCGCGGCGGCCCTGGAGTCGCTCCCGGAGGGGGCCGAGGTCCGCGCGTTCCTCGAGGTCGCCGGCCCGGAGGACGAGCAGAAGATCGACACCGACGCGGAGATCGTCTGGCTGCACCGCGGCGACGCCCCGGTGGGTTCGCTGCTGGTCGCGGCCGTCGCGTCCATGGAGTGGCCCGCGGGCCGCCCGCACGCCTTCGTGCACGGAGAGGCGGGCTTCGTGCGTGACCTGCGGCGGATGCTGCGCGTCGAGCGGCAGATCCCCCGTGAGGACCTCTCGGTCTCCGGCTACTGGCGTCTGGGGCACACCGAGGACCGCTGGCAGGCCGCCAAGCCCGAGTGGAACGCCGCCGTCGAGGCCGAGCAGGAGGGCGCCCCCTCCGCGGGCGCGCCCGCCGCCGCGGCCCCCACCGACGCCGCGCCCGCGCAGGCCTCCGCCCGGGACCTCGCCCCGGCCGCCGCCTGACCGTCCGACCGCACGGAACCCCGCCCCGCCCATGGCCCGCAGAAGCTCCGCACCGCCCTCCCCGCTGCCGCAGCGCGACGGGGTCGACCCGGTGCGGGTCCGCCTGCCCGCGGGCGGCCCCGGTTCCACCGTGGGCGAGCACCTGCGGCTGCGGCTGGCGGCGGGGCCCGGGGTGATCGACGCGATGTTCGCCGAGGGGGCGGTCGTCGGCGCGGACGGGCGCCCCGTCGATCCGGCCACCCCCTACCGGGCCGGTCTGCACGTCTGGTTCCACCGCGAGCTGCCGGCCGAGGAACCGGTGCCGTTCCCGGTGGAGGTGGTGTACCGCGACGAGCACGTCGTGGTCGCCGACAAGCCGCACTTCCTGGCGACGACGCCGCGCGGCGCCCACGTCGCCGAGACGGCGCTGGCGCGGCTGCGGCGCGAGCTGGGCGTTCCCACGCTGACCGCGGCGCACCGGCTGGACCGGCTGACCGCGGGCCTGGTGCTGTTCACCGTGCGGCCCGAGGAGCGGGGCGCCTACCAGGCGCTGTTCCGTGACCGGCGGGTCGCCAAGGAGTACGAGGCGATCGCCCCCTGGGCCCCCGCGCTGGAGCTCCCCCGGGTGGTGCGCAGCCGCCTGGTGAAGGAGCGCGGCTCGCTGACCGCCCGTGAGGTCGAGGGCGAACCGAACGCGGTGAGCCGGGTGGAGCTGGTGGAGCGCCGCGGCGCCCTCGGCCGGTACCGGCTGCTGCCGGAGACGGGGCAGACGCACCAGCTGCGCGTCCACCTGTGCGCGCTCGGGGTGCCGATCCTCTGGGACCCGCTCTACCCCGAGGTGGCGCCGCGGACGGCCCCCGGCGACTTCTCCCGGCCGCTGCAGCTGCTGGCCCGCGAGCTGCGCTTCACCGATCCGGTGACGGGGCTGCGGCACGCGTTCCGCAGCGGGCGCGAGCTGGAGGGCATGCCCCCGCGGCCCGCGCCCCGCGAACGCGTCGGTCAGCCCACCGAGGAGTAGGCGACCACGCCGCGCAGCAGCGCGTCGACCGCCTTGCGCGCCGTCCTCGGCACGGTCGATCCCTCGGAGGGGGCCGCCGCGGCGATCTGGCCGAGCACGTCGATGACCTGCTTGCACCAGCGCACGAAGTCGCCGGCCGGCATCTCCGCCTCCCGCAGCACCTCGTCGAGCCCCTTGCCCGAGGCCCACATGTAGGCCGCCCAGGCGAAGCCCAGGTCCGGCTGGCGCTGGCCCACGCCCTCGGTCTGCCGGATGCGGAAGTCCTCCTCCAGCGCGTCGAGCCTGCCCCAGATGCGGACCGTCTCGTCGAGCGCGGCCTTGGCCTTGCCGGAGGGCACCTTGGGGGCCAGGGCGTCGTCCGCGGCGCGGGACTCGTAGACCAGCGCCGACGCGCAGGCCGCCAGCTCGGCGGGGAGCAACCCCTCCCAGACGCCGGCCCGCAGGCATTCGCTGGAGAGCAGGTCCAGCTCGCCGTAGAGGCGGGCCAGCCGCTTGCCGTGCTCGGTGACCTCGTTGCCGCGCAGGTAGTCCAGCTCGGTCAGCAGGGCGACGATCCGGTCGAAGGTGCGGGCGATGGTGTTGGTCCGGCCCTCGATCCGCCGCTCCAGCTGCGAGGTGTCGCGCAGCAGCCGGTGGTAGCGCTCGGCCCACCGGGCGTGGTCCTCGCGGTCGTCGCAGCCGTGGCAGGGGTGCGCCCGCAGGGCGGTGCGCAGCCGCTTGATCTCACGGTCGTCGGCGGCCTCGGCGCGGCGCTTGCGGTGCCGCTCGGGCGCGATGTGACCGGCCTTGGTGCGCAGCGCGGAGGCCAGGTCGCGGCGCGACTGCGGGGAGCGCGCGTTGAACGACCGGGGGATGCGCATCCGGTCCAGCGCCTCCACCGGCACCGGGAAGTCCATCTCGGCCAGCCGCTTGACCTGGCGCTCGGCGGTCAGCACCAGCGGGCGCGGGCCGTCGTGCCGGTCGAGCCCGCGGTGGCCGCCCGTCCGCCCCGCGGGCAGGCCCGGGTCGAGGACCAGGGCGAGCCCGGCGTACTTGCCGGTCGGCACGTGGATGATGTCGCCCGGCTTCAGCTTCTCCAGGGAGGCGGCCGCCTCCGCCCGGCGCACGTGGGCGCCCTGCCGGGCCAGCTCGTTCTCCCGGTCCTTCAGCTCACGGCGCAGCCGGGCGTACTCGTCGAAGTCGCCCAGGTGGCAGGTCATGGCCTCCTTGTAGCCGGAGAGGCCCTCCTCGTTCTTCTGCACCTGCCGGGAGATCCCGACCACCGACTTGTCGGCCTGGAACTGGGCGAAGGAGGTCTCCAGCAGCTCGCGCGAGCGGTGCCGGCCGAACTGCTCGACCAGGTTGACGGCCATGTTGTACGACGGCTTGAAGCTGGAGCGCAGCGGATAGGTGCGGGTGCCCGCGAGACCGGCCAGGTGCTCGGGGTTCATCCCGCGCTGCCACAGGACCACGGCGTGGCCCTCGACGTCGATGCCGCGGCGGCCGGCCCGGCCGGTGAGCTGGGTGTACTCGCCGGGGGTGATGTCGGCGTGGGTCTCGCCGTTCCACTTGACCAGCTTCTCCAGCACCACGGAACGGGCGGGCATGTTGATGCCGAGCGCCAGCGTCTCGGTGGCGAAGACCGCCTTGACCAGGCCGCGGACGAAGAGCTCCTCGACGACCTCCTTGAAGGTCGGCAGCATGCCGGCGTGGTGGGCGGCGATGCCGCGCTCGAGGCCCTCCAGCCACTCGTAGTAGCCGAGGACGTGCAGGTCCTCCGCCGGGATGGAGGCGGTGCGTTCCTCGACCAGGTCGCGGACCTTCTGGCGGGCCTCCTCGTCGTTGAGCCGCAGCCCGGCGTACAGGCACTGCTGGACGGCGGCCTCGCAGCCGGCCCGGCTGAAGATGAAGGTGATCGCGGGGAGCAGGCCCTCGGCGTCCAGGCGCTCGATGACCTCCGCCCGGCTGGGCGTCCAGACGCGGGCGCGTGATCGCCGCTCGCGCTCCCGGTCGGCCTCGCGCATCATCTTGCCGCGACGGCGCTCCTGGTAGGACGGGCGACTGGCCTCCAGCCGGGCCATCCGGGTCAGGTCCGGGTTGACGGCCTTGCGGCTGCCCTCGGCCTCCTCGAACAGGTCGTACATCCGGCGGCCGGCCAGCACGTGCTGGAACAGCGGCACGGGGCGGTGCTCGGAGACGATCACCTGGGTGTCGCCGCGCACGGTGTCCAGCCAGTCGCCGAACTCCTCGGCGTTGGAGACGGTCGCGGACAGGGAGACCAGGGTGACGGACTCCGGGAGGTGGATGATCACTTCCTCCCACACCGCGCCGCGGAAGCGGTCGGAGAGGTAGTGCACCTCGTCCATCACCACGTAGCCGAGGCCGAGCAGGGTCTGCGACCCGGCGTAGAGCATGTTCCGCAGCACCTCGGTGGTCATCACGACCACCGGGGCGTCGGAGTTCACGCTGTTGTCGCCGGTGAGCAGGCCGACCTTGTCGGCGCCGTAGCGGCGGCACAGGTCGGAGTACTTCTGGTTGGAGAGCGCCTTGATGGGCGTGGTGTAGAAACACTTCTTGCCCTGGCCCAGGGCGAGGTGGACGGCGAACTCGCCGACGATCGTCTTGCCGGAGCCGGTGGGGGCCGCGACCAGCACGCCCTTGCCGGCCTCCAGCGCCTTGCACGCCTCTGTCTGGAACGGATCGAGGCCGAAGTCGTACATCTCGCGGAACGTGCCGAGTGCCGTGGCCTGCTCCGCGGCGCGCCTGCGGGCTGCCGCGTACCGCTCGGCGGGAGAGAGATCCTCTGTCATCGTACGTTCGAGCGTACCGGGCGCCGCCGACAACGGACGATCTTTTGCGGGGCCCACTCGTCGACCCGTCGGCCGCGGCGCGGCAGGCCCGGCCTGGGCGGCCTGCCGGCTTCCGGCCCCGGTTCCGGCCCGGCGCACTCCGCGCCGGCCCGGCGGACGCCGCCGTCAGGCGGCTCCCGCCACCCGCACCGCGCCGGGGACGCACTCCGCGGTGATCGGCAGCGGACCGAGCCGCTCCCCGTCGACGTAGGCGGTCAGCCCCGGCGCCATCAGCTCGATCCGCGAGGCGCGGTGGGTGGTGACGACCGGGTGGTCGACGTGCGTCCCCCGGTAGACGCGGGGGAAGACCTTGAGCAGCGTGGTGCGGCCGCAGGCGCCGACGACGGTGACGTCGAAGAGCCCGTCGCGCAGGTCGGCGCCCGGGCAGATGCGCATGCCGCCGCCGTAGGAGGAGCCGTTGCCGACGGCGACCAGGGTGGCCTCGACGTCGCGCGTCCCGCCTCCGTCGAGGGTGAGCCGGTACGGCAGGGGTTTGAAGGCGGCGAGCTCCGCGACGATCGCCAGGTCGTAGCGGAAGCGGCCGACCGGCAGCCTCATCCGGTTCCCGCGGTCGTTGACCCGCGAGTCGAAGCCGGTGGCGATCACGGTGCCGAACCAGCGCCCGTTCACCCGGCCCAGGTCGATCGCGGTGAGCCGGGACTCCTTCAGCGCGCCGGCGATCCGCCGCGCCGCGGCCGCCGGGTCGCGCAGCGGGAGGCCGAGGGCGCCCGCGAAGTCGTTGCCGGTGCCGACCGCCACCACCCCGAGGGGGGTGTCGGTGCCGGCCACCGCCTGCAGCGCGAGGTGAACCAGCCCGTCGCCGCCGACGGCGACCAGGGCGCCCGTGCCGCCGGCCACCGCCTCGCGGGCCCGGTCAAGCGCGTCGTCGGCGTCGAGGCCGACGATCGTGCGCACGGAGAAGCCCGCGTCCCGGAACGCCGACGCGGCCGGCTGCGCCGCCTGGGCGCCCCGGCCGCGTCCCGCGGTGGGGTTGACGAAGAGCACTATCTCGCTGGTCACGGCGGCACCCTACGAGGTCCGCGTGGCGGAGGGGAGCCCGGTCAGGTCACGTCGTCGTAACCGTTGATCCCCTCGGGCCTGCCCGTGCGCCCGCCGTCGGCCTGCTCGGGGAGCATCGGCGCCGCGGCGACCGGTTCCACCGCCTCGACCGGCTCGGGCGTCAGGTCCAGCTCGGAGGCCTCGTCGTCCGCCGGGCCCAGTGCGTCGCGGCGCGTGCGGCGCCGGTCGTTGACCAGGGCGATGCCGGCAGCGGCGAAGTACAGGACCCAGATGGGGCCGGCCAGCGCCAGCATGGAGAGCGGGTCGGTGCTGGGCGTGGCGATCGCCGCGAAGAGCGTGATGCCGAGGATCATGCCCCGCCACCAGCCGGCGATCTTCTTGCCGGAGAGCACCCCGCCGAAGTTCAGCATGACCAGCAGGAGCGGCAGCTCGAAGGAGAGGCCGAACACGATGACCATCCGCATGATCAGCTGCAGGAGGTCGTCGAGCGGCAGCTGGTTGTCGCTACCGATGATCGAGAACTCCAGCATGACCGAGGCCATCTTGGGCAGCGACCAGTAGGCGAAGTAGCCGCCCATGGTGAACAGCGGGAACCCGGCCGCCACGAAGGCGTAGGCGTACCGCTTCTCGTGGCGGTGGAGGCCCGGGGCGAGGAAGCCCCAGAGCTGGAACAGCCACACCGGTGCGGCGAGCACCACGCCGGACGTCAGGGCGACCGTGAGGGCGAGCGTGAACGGGCTCAGCAGGCCGTTCTGCACGATCCTCGCGCACGTCGTCTCGTTGGTGTTCTCCGCGAGCTCCGCGAAGCTGTAGTCGCAGCCGACCGCCTCGAGGACGGGATCCGTGAAGAACTGGATGACGTCCTTGTAGAAGAAGGCGGCGACGACCGTGGCGACGACGATGGCCAGCAGGGACTTGACGAGCCGGTTGCGCAGCTCACGCAGGTGCTCCGCGAGGGGCATCCGCCCCTCGGGGTCCCTCTCCTGTTTGCGGGCAGACTTGAGCAACCCACGTCCTCATCTCGTGCGGCGGACCGGAGACTTGGGCTCCGGTCCGGACGTCAGCGCTTGGTCGTGTCGGTCGGCTCGCTCACCGGACGCGAGCTGGTCACGTCGCCGGGGGCGGCCTGGATGACACGCGGCGCCGGCTCCTCGGAGGCGGGCGGACCGGCGGGGGCCGCCTCGTCCTTCTTGCCCTCTTCCTTCATCGCCTTGGCCTCGCTCTTGAGGATGCGGGCGGACTTGCCCAGGGAGCGCGCCATGTCCGGCAGCTTCTTGGCGCCGAACAGCAGCAGGATGACGACGAGGATCAGAATGATCTCGGTAGGTCCGAGCCGTCCGAACATGTCTTTACCTTCTCACCGAGGCCAGTGGGGGTGTGTGGCTGACGGGGCGGACCGGGTCCGGCCTCCGTAAGCGATCGTAACGTCCGGGCATGAACGACAGGCATCCCACGGACGTACTCCCGGTCACACGAGCCGATGCCTCGTTCCCCGGCCCGCGAAGATGCAGCGTACCTGGCGCCGCCCCCGCTCGAACAGGGTCGGTCGGGTGGTCCCGCCGCGTGTGCGGGCCTTCGGCGCTCACCGGAACGAAGGCTTCCCACAGGTGAGCGCCCTGACGGCTCACAGGCTCCGGGCCGCCCGGGCGGTGCGCTCGGCGGCCCGCTCGAGGTCGGCCGAGGCCACGGAGATCCGGCGGGCCGAGGCCTCCACCTGCGCCCCCAGCCGCCGGGCCTCGACGAACACCCGTACGGCCAGCACGCCGAGCACGGCCGTGCCGAGGAAACCGAGGGCGACCGCGAGCATCGCCCAGAACATCGCACCGGACATGGGCAGGAGCCTACGCGCCCGCCGGGGCGGCGCCCGCACCGGCGGGGTCGGCCGGGGCGGTGGTGCCCTCGGACACGGTGGCGCCGGCCGCGCCCAGCGCCTCCGCGGCGTCGAACAGGTCCTCGCCGCCGCCCTCGCCGTAGGCGGCCAGCGCCTCGCGGGCGGCCCGCCGGGCGCTCTCCGCCAGCTCCACGGGGGCGACGATCCGCCCGTCGGGGCCAAGCCGCAGCGCCAGGCGGCGCAGCGACTCGGGGGCGGGGGTGCGGATGGTGATCCGCAGCCCGCCGTCGGGCAGTTCCTCGGCGGCCTCGTGCGGGTAGTACTCGGCGACCCAGCGGCCGGCCGGGCCCACCTCGACCACGACCTCCGGGTCGTCGGCGGAGGGCTGGACCAGCCCGGCGGACAGGTCGCGTGGCTCGATCCGCGGCGGCTCGGAGGGCTCGTCGAGGATGCTGATCTCGGCCACCCGGTCCAGCCGGAAGGTGCGGCGCGCCTCGGAGCGGCGGCACCAGGCCTCGACGTAGGTGTGGCCGACGCTCACCAGGCGGATCGGGTCGATCTCCCGCTCGCTGACCTCGTCGCGGGCGGGCGACCAGTAGCGGATCCGCAGCCGGCGGCCCTCGGAGATGGCCCGGTCGACGTCGGCGAAGACGCCGCCCTCGGACTCGAAGGTCACCGACAGGCGGGAACTGGCCTCGGCGCTCTCCCCCGCGGCGGCCTCCACCTTGGCGGTGGCGCGCAGCAGCGCCTGCCGGTCGCCCTCCCGCAGGCCGGGCAGCGTGGCGACGGCACGGGCGGCGACCAGCAGGGCGGTGGCCTCGTCGGAGGCGAGCCGCAGCGGCTGGGCGGCCTCGGCGCCCAGCGCGGCCGGGTTGTGCCACCAGATGTGCTCGCCGTCGGTGTCGATGTCGAGCAGGTCGCCGCCGCGGAAGCTGGTGCCGCACATGGGCAGCAGCTCGAGGTCGGCGATCAGCTCGTCCCCGCTGACGCCGAAGGCGCGGGCCACGTCGGCGACCCGGGCGCCGGGGCGCTCGCGCAGGTAGGTGACCAGGGAGAGCATCCGGCGGGTCTGGTCGATGGCGTTGGCGGGGCGGTTCCCCCGGCTGGTCGTCATGCTCGCCTTCCCCTCGTCGATGCGGCCCGCGTCGGTGCCGGCCTTCCCCTCGTCACTGCGGCGCCCGTCAGCGCGGCGCCCAACGTTGCGGCGCCCATCGTCGCGGCACTCATCGCTGCGGCGCCCGTCGTCACGGCGCTCGTCGTGGTGGCACTCATCGCCGGCGCCCCTCAGCCCTTGGCCACGGCGCGCAGCCGGTCGATCACGTCGGCCCGCAGCTCGGCCGGCTCCAGGGCCACCACGTCGGGCCCGAACTCGACCAGCAGGGCGTCGAGGCCGCGGCCGTACGGGATCTCGACCTCGTCCCAGCCGTCACCGAGCGGGCGGACGGCGGTGGCGCGGGCGCGCAACGGGTAACCGCAGCCGGCCCGGAGGCGGATCAGCGCGGAGCGCTCGGCGCTCTCCCCCGCCCAGCGGGCCACCGTCTCGCGGACGCGGACCACGTCGGGGACCTCGGCGGTGAACGCGCCGGCGCGGGTGCGGACCTTGCCGGTGATGCGGGAGAGGCGGAAGACCCGCTCGGCGCCGCGGTCGCGGTCCCAGCCGGCCAGGTACCAGTGGCCGCGCCAGCACTCGAGCGCCCAGGGCTCGACCTGGCGGGGCTCGGGGGCGGCGGCGGTGGCCTTGCGGTAGTCGAAGACGACCGGACGGCGGTCGCGGCAGGCCAGCATCAACGGCTCGAAGGCGGCCTCGTGGACGGGGATGCGCGGCTCGAGGGCGCCGTGGGCGGCGTACGGGTCGACGTCCTCGGGCAGTCCGGCGGCGCGCAGCTTCTGCAGGGCGCCGCTGGCCGCTCCGGCGAGCCGGGCCTGCTGCCAGACGCTGGCGGCCAGGCCGAGGGCGGCGGCCTCCTCGGCGTCCAGGGTGATGGGCGGCAGCTGGTTGGAGTCGTGGCGGGCGAGGTAGCCGACCTCGCCGTCGAGGTTCTCGACGGTCTCGATGACCAGTCCGAGCTCCCGGAGGTCGTCCTTGTCCCGCTCGAACATACGGTTGAACGACTCGTCGGTGGTGGCCTCCATGTAGGCCTCCAGGGACGCGCGCAGTTCACGCTTGCTCAGCGGGCGCCGGGTGCCCAGCAGGCACAGTGCCAGGTTCATCAGCCGCTCTGCCTTGGCAATCGCCATCGACGACCTACGCCCTCTCCCTCGTCACTTCCGACGGCCGACCGTACCGCTCCGGAGGGCTGGGGGGGAAATTCCGCAGGCCCTTGGTACGGCATTCCGCGGCCCCCGGTACGGCACGTGGAAAGGCACAGGGTCCGCGCCCGGACGGACACGGACCCTGAGGAGCCCACTGCGGTCGTTCCCGATCACGCTCCGACCGCCCGGAGGCGGTCGCGGATCAGACCGAGACCAGGTCGCAGACGAAGATCAGCGTCTCGCCGGGGCCGATGGCGCGGCCCGCGCCGCGGTCGCCGTACGCCAGGTGCGGCGGGATGATCAGCTGGCGGCGGCCGCCGACCTTCATGCCCTGCACGCCCTGGTCCCAGCCGGTGATGACCTGACCGACACCGAGCTGGAAGCGCAGCGGGGTGCCGCGGTTCCAGGACGAGTCGAACTCCTCGCCGGACGAGAAGGACACGCCCACGTAGTGGACGGAGACGACGTCGCCCGCCTTGGCCTCCTCGCCGTCGCCCTCCCAGATGTCCTTGATCTCGAGGTTCGCCGGCGGCTCGCCGCCCGGGAAGTCGACCTCGGGCTTCTCGATGCTCACGAATCTGTCTCCTGCTGATGGACGAAAAGATGCAACGGGATCAGTCTCCCATCCCGGGCGTCACATCTTCGCCAGCAGGTCCACGGTGAAGACGAGCGTCGAGTCCTTCTTGATGGTGCTTCCCTGCGGCGGGTTGTCGCCGTAGCCGAGGTCCGGCGGGATGACGATCAGGACGCGGCTGCCGACCTTCTTGCCGGCCAGGCCCTGCGCCCAGCCGGGCACGACCTGCTGCAGCGAGAACGAGGTCAGCTGGCCGCGGCTGTAGGTGGAGTCGAACTCCTTGCCGTCGGCCCACAGCACGCCCTTGTACTGGACGAGGACGGTGCTGTCCTTCGCCACCTCGGGGCCGTCGCCCTCGATGACGTACTCGGAGACCAGCTTCTTCGGCGGGTCGCTCTTGGGGACCTCGACCGAGGGGGCCTTGCCGTCGGTGTTGGTGCCGACCTTCGGCAGCGCGGCGTCGGAGGAGGCGACCGTCCTGCCCTTGGCGGAGCTGCGGGAGTTGAAGGTGTTCTCGATGTCCACGACGAAGACCAGGGTGTCGTCGCCCTTGATGCCGGCCTGCTCGTTGCCCTGCTCGCCGTAGCCCCAGGTGGGCGGGACGGCCATCATCACGCGGCTGCCGGCCTTCTTGCCGCTCAGCCCGTAGCGCCAGCCGTCGATGATGCCGCCCTGGGCGAGCTGGATGACGATCGGCGTCTTGCGGTCGTAGGAGTTGTCGAAGACCTTGGCGTCGTCCCAGGTCTGGCCGAGGTACTGCGCCTGGATGAAGTCGTTCTCGGCGACCGTGCGGCCGTTGCCGGCGATCAGCGTGCGCACGGCGAGGTCCTTCGAGGGCGCGCCGTTGCCCTTGGCCACCGTCGGCTTCTGCCCGAACTCGGTGCCGCTGGTGATCTTGGGGAGCGGACCGTCGACGATCTTCGGCGACGGCGCCGGGGTGGGGGACTGGGCGGACGGCTTGCCGGACGGGTCCGCCTCCTTGTCCGACGAGTCGGAGCCGCAGGCGGAGAGGGTGGCCAGTCCCGCGGGAACGGCCAGGAGGAGTGAGCGTCGGCGCACGATGGGGGCCTCTATCGATCGATCTTCGAGTTGGCTTCCCGCGTCACTCTACGGTGTTCGGACCCCGCGGCCCCCGTACGAGCACGCGGGGGCCGCGGATCGGATCCGCGGCCCCCGCGAGCGGTACGGCCGTCGTGCACCGGTGCGGTTACATGCCGGCGATCAGCTTCTCCACCCGGTCGTCGACGGACCGGAACGGGTCCTTGCACAGGACCGTGCGCTGGGCCTGGTCGTTGAGCTTGAGGTGGACCCAGTCCACCGTGAAGTCGCGGCGCTGTTCCTGGGCGCGCTTGATGAAGTCGCCGCGCAGCCGGGCCCGCGTGGTCTGCGGCGGCACCGACTTGCCCTCGAAGATCTTGACGTCGTTGCAGATCCGCTTGGCCTGGCCGTTGCGCTCCAGCAGGTAGTAGAGGCCCCGGCGGCGGTGGATGTCGTGGTACGCGAGGTCTATCTGGGCGACCCGCGGGTTCGACATGGTCATGTTGTGCTTGGCGCGGTAGCGCTCCAGCAGCTTGTACTTGATCACCCAGTCGATCTCGGTGGCGACCCGGTCCAGGTCCTCCTCCTCGATCGCTTCCAGGGTGCGGCCCCACAGCTCCAGGACCTGCTCGACGACGCCGGTGCGGATGCCCCGCCGGGCGACGAACTCGCAGGCCTTCTCGTAGTACTCGCGCTGCACCTCGAGCGCCGAGGCCTCCCGGCCGCTGGCCAGGCGCACCTTGCGGCGGCCGGTGAGGTCGTGGCTGACCTCGCGGATGGCCCGGATCGGGTTCTCCAGGGTGAGGTCGCGCATGACCGTGCCGGCCTCGATCATGCGCAGCACCAGGTCGGTGGCCCCGACCTTGAGCAGCATGGTCGTCTCCGACATGTTGGAGTCGCCGACGATCACGTGGAGCCGGCGGTAGCGCTCGGCGTCCGCGTGCGGCTCGTCACGGGTGTTGATGATGGGCCTCGAGCGGGTGGTCGCCGAGGAGACGCCCTCCCAGATGTGCTCGGCGCGCTGGCTGACGCAGTACACCGCGCCGCGCGGGGTCTGGAGGACCTTGCCCGCGCCGCAGAGCAGCTGCCGGGTGACCAGGAACGGGATCAGGATGTCCGCCAGCCGGGAGAACTCGCCGTGGCGGGCCACCAGATAGTTCTCGTGGCAGCCGTACGAGTTGCCGGCGGAGTCGGTGTTGTTCTTGAAGAGATAGACGTCGCCCGCGATTCCTTCCTCGTGCAGGCGGCGTTCCGCGTCGACGAGAAGTCCTTCGAGAATGCGCTCGCCGGCCTTGTCGTGGGTGACGAGCTCCGTCACGTTGTCGCATTCGGGTGTCGCGTATTCCGGATGCGAACCCACGTCGAGATAGAGGCGGGCGCCGTTTCGCAGAAACACGTTGCTGCTGCGGCCCCATGACACGACACGCCGGAAGAGGTACCGCGCCACCTCGTCAGGCGACAGACGGCGCTGTCCCCTGAACGTGCACGTGACGCCGTACTCGTTCTCCAGCCCGAAAATTCGGCGGTCCATGTCTGAACATTACGCCCGATCACCCGAGCTGAAACGGGGTTCGACGGTCCGATTCGGATCATTTTCCGATCCGGCGGCGACTCTCCCGAGATTCCTCGGCCTGGCGAGCACGCCGCGGGAGGCGAGCAGGACGGCCAGCGACACCGTTCCGGCGACGGCCGGGACGGCGAAACCGGCGCGGGTGCCGAGGCTCTCCAGGACCGGTCCGGCGATGCCGGTGCCGACCGAGGAGCCGACGGTGAAGGTGGTGACCAGCCAGGAGAACGCCTCGGTGACCGTGCCGCGCGGGGCGTGCCGGTCCACCAGGACGAAGGCGCAGGCGATGGTGGGCGCCAGGAACACTCCGGCGAGCGCGGCCAGCAGGGTCATGGGCGCGGGTGCGGGCATCGCGATCAGCGGGAGGTAGCCGAGGGCGAGGGCGGCGACCAGGCCCTTCAGGCGCCGCTCGGGGGCCCCGGCCCACTCGCGGGCTCCGTAGAGCCCGCCGCCGACCAGGGCGCCGAAGCCGAGCGCCGCGAGCAGGACGGCGTACACGGCGTCGCCGTCGGGGCCGGTGCGGTCGGCGTAGGCGGCCGCGGCGACGGTGATGGAGCCGAGGGCGATGCCGACGAAGAACAGCGCGCCCAGCAGCACCAGCAGCCCGCCCGAGCGCAGGGCGCCCAGCCAGTGCGCCTCCCGGGGCGCGGACCGCCAGGCCCGCGAGGGCGGCGAGAGGACCACGGACAGGGCGCCGAGCACGCCGATCGCGTTCAGCGCCAGCAGCGCGGCCATCGGCGACCACAGGGCCACGAAGAGGGAGACCAGCAGCGGGCCGACGGTGAACATCACCTCCTGCGCCACCGCGTCCATGGCGTAGGCGGTGTGGATCTGGTCGTCGCGGCGCAGCACGGAGGGCCACAGGGCGCGCAGTCCGCCCTCCAGCGGCGGGGTGAACAGGCCCGCGCCGGCCGTGGCCAGGTAGGCGACGGGCAGCGGGTCCAGGCCGGTGACGGCGAAGACGGCCATCGACGCGGCGGCCAGCACGGCGGCGGGCAGCTGCACCCGCGGCTGGCCGTGCAGGTCCACCAGGCGGCCCAGGACCGGCTGGCCGACGGCGTTGGCGACGCCGTACACGGCGGCCAGCACGCCGGCCAGGCTGTAGGAGCCGCCCTCGGCGCGGACGAACAGGACGATGGCGATCGCCGAGGTGGCGTTGGGCAGCCGCCCCACGAGCGTTCCCGTCAGCAGACGCGCGGCATGCCGGGCCTTGAGGATCTCCAGGTACCGCGAAAACATGCAGCGCCCCTCCGTTTTACGTATAACGTGAACGTCATACGTAGCATGGTCGACGACCCGTAGTCCAGACCGGAGAAGTGCGCCGACGATGCCCTCACCAGGCAGGACCCGCCCGACGAGCCGCGACGTGGCCCGAGTTGCCGGCGTCTCGCAGGCCTCCGTCTCCCTCGTCCTGGGGGGCAAGTGGCACGGCCGGATCTCCGCGCCCACCGCGGAGCGGGTACGGGAGGCCGCCCGCACCCTCGGTTACCGGCCCAACCTGGCGGCGCGGAACCTGCGCACCGGCAGCGCCCGGACGGTCCTGCTGGTGGTCCCCTCGCTGACCACGCACTTCTTCGCGGGGGTGCACACCGGCGCCGCCCGGGTGGCCGCGGCGCACGGGTTCTCGATCGTGCTGTACCCGTCCCCGGCCGGCGTGGGCCCGGCACGCGACCCCTTCGCCTCGGCCCCGGCCGCGCTGGACGGCGTGCTGGCCTCCTCCATGGCCGCCCAGGCGCTCACCGTGCTGCGCGGCGACCGGCTCCCCCTGGTGATGCTGGACAGCGAGCCCGACGCCACCCCGGGCACCGCCACGGTCAACCTGGACATCGCCGACGGCGTGCGCCAGGTGGCCGACCACCTGCTGGGCCTGGGCCACCGCCGCTTCCTCCACCTGCGGGCCGACGTGCCCTCCTGGACCTTCGCCCAGCGGGCCCGCGCCCTCGAGGAACGGCTCGCCGCCGTGCCGGGCGCCACGCTGCGCACCGCGGCCTCCTCGATGACCGCCGACCACGGCCGCGCCGCCGTGGAGGGCGCGCTGAGCGCCCCGGGCCCCCGGCCGACCGCCGTGGTCTGCGACGACGACATGCTCGCGGTGGGCGCCTACAAGGCGGCCCGCCGGCTGGGGCTGCGGGTGCCGCACGACCTCTCGGTCACCGGGGTGGACGACCAGGTCCTGGCGATGGCCCTGGAGCCGGAGCTCACCACCGTCCGGCTGGACGCCGAGCTGACCGGGGAGCGCGGCATGGAGGCGCTGCTGTCGGTGATCGAGGGCCGCGCCCCGGTGACCCACGACATCCCGGTGGAACTGGTCGTCCGCGGCTCGACGGGGCCCGCGCCCCGGACATGACGGTGCCGCGCGGTCACGGCGCACAGCCGTCACCACGCGGCACGGTCACGTCCTTCCGGCCGGGGCCGCCCGGACCGGGTCACTCCTCGGAGGCGTCCTCCGGGTCCTCGCCCTTCCCGGCGTCCGTCGCCGCGGCGCCGCCCTCGCCGCCGCCCGCGAGCAGCCGCTCTAGGCGCGGGCCGGTGATCCGGCGGAACTTCCTGCGCTGCGGCCGGGTGCGGTCCAGCACGGCCACCTCGAGGCGCTCGGCGGGGATCTCCCGCTCCGAACCGCTGGTGTCGCGGGAGAGGGCCTGCACGGCCAGCTTGAGGGCCTCGGCGAGGGTCATGCCCTCCCGGTGGCGCTGGTCCAGGTAGGAGCTGATCTGCTCCGCGTTGCCGCCGACCGCGACCGAGCCGTGCTCGTCGACGATCGAGCCGTCGTGCGGCAGCCGGTAGATCTGGTCGCCCTCGGGGGTCTCCCCGACCTCGGCCACCACCAGCTCGACCTCGTAGGGCTTCTCCCCCGCGCTGGAGAAGATGGTGCCCAGCGTCTGCGCGTACACGTTGGCCAGGCCGCGCGCGGTCACGTCGCCCCGGTCGTAGGTGTAGCCGCGCAGGTCCGCGTAGCGCACGCCGCCGATGCGGAGGTTCTCGTACTCGTTGTACTTGCCCGCCGCGGCGAAACCGATCCGGTCGTAGATCTCGCTGAACTTGTGCAGCGCGCGGGACGGGTTCTCACCGACGAAGACGATGCCGTCGGCGTACTGCAGCACGACCAGACTGCGGCCGCGCGCGATGCCCTTGCGGGCGTATTCCGCCCGGTCCGCCATCGCCTGCTGGGGTGAGACATAGAACGGCGTCGACACCGGTTATCCGTCCCTTTCCGTCGATTCCGTCGAAGAGTCTGTAGGGGTCACAGGGATCGTCCTGAAGGTCCGTGGTTCCGCGACGGGCCGTCAGAGCAGCGCCGCACGAGGGCCGTCGGGCTCCTCGAGCCGGCGGTCCAGGACCGAGCGGGCGATCTGCGAGGACTCCTGGTCCGTCAGCCGGCGGAACCCGTCCTCGGTGATCACGGTGACGATCGGGAAGATCCGGCGGGCCATGTCGGGGCCGCCCGTCGCCGAGTCGTCGTCAGCCGCGTCGTACAGCGCTTGGACGACCAGGGTGGTGGCCTGTTCCTCCGTCAGGTCCTCGCGGTAGAGCTTCTTCATCGAGCCGCGCGCGAACAGCGAGCCGGAGCCCGTGGCCGCGAAGCCCGCCTGCTCGTCGGAGCGGCCGCCCGTGACGTCGTAGGAGAAGATCCGGCCCTTGCGGCGGTCGAGGTCGTACCCCGCGAACAGCGGCACCACGGCCAGGCCCTGCATGGCCATGCCGAGGTTGGAACGGATCATCGTCGACAGCCGGTTGGCCTTGCCCTCCAGCGAGAGCTGGGCGCCCTCGACCTTCTCGAAGTGCTCCAGCTCCAGCTGGAACAGCTTCACCATCTCCACGGCGAGACCGGCGGTGCCGGCGATGCCCACCGCGGAGTACTCGTCGGCCGGGAACACCTTCTCGATGTCGCGCTGCGCGATCACGTTGCCCATGGTGGCGCGCCGGTCACCGGCCAGGACCACGCCGCCGGGGAAGGTGACGGCCACGATGGTGGTGCCGTGCGGCGCCTCGATCACGCCCTGGGTGGGCGGCAACTGCCGGTTCCCGGGCAGCATGTCCGGCTGGTGTCCCGCCAGGAAGTCCATGAAGGAGGAGGATCCCGGAGTCAGGAAGGCGGCCGGCAGTCGCCCGGTGTCACGAGTGTTGGCTTCCACGCAATTCCTTCCGAAGAACACGGCGTCCGCGCCGCGGTCGAATCACAGCCGCGCGGTTGGCAAGCTGCAGCACAGTTGTGTCACGGACCCTACCCGCACGGCGGCGATGATCCACCTCCGAACGGCGAAGCACGGGGGCCACCCAGGAGCAGTCCCCGTGCTTCGGCACTGTGCCTTCGCTTCGAAGGCCCTCCGGCCTTACTGGCCGCCCTTCTGGACGAACGAACGCACGAATTCCTCGGCATTGGACTCGAGTACGTCGTCGATCTCGTCGAGGACGGAGTCGACGTCGTCGCTCAGCGCCTCCTGCCGTTCCTTCAGGTCCTCGCTCGCCTGCGCGTCCTGCGCCTGCTCGTCGACCTCCTCGGTCGACCGCGTGGCCTTCTGCTGTCCGCCGCCGGTGTCCTTGGTCGCCATAACCCTCACCCCGCTCGGTTCGACGTTCTTGATCAGACCCTACAAGCAGGGTCCGACATCGACCCCACAGTTCCCACACACGGAGAAACCATCCCGATGATTCCCCTTCGGGACCCGTCCCACCCCGCATCCGGGGGTGGAAGATCGCTCAGTTGTTGCCGCTCAGCACCTTGACCAGGTCCTCCGCCGTCCGGCAGCGGTCCAGCAGCTCCTTCACGTGCGCCCGGGTGCCGCGCAGCGGCTCCAGCGTGGGCACCCGTTGCAGCGAGTCACGGCCCGGCAGGTCGAAGATCACCGAGTCCCAGGAGGCCGCCGCCACGTCGTCCGCGTACTGCTCCAGACAGCGGCCCCGGAAGTAGGCCCTGGTGTCCTCAGGGGGCTGTGTGACGGCCCGGAGCACGTCCTGCTCGTCCAGCAGCCGCTTCATCCGCCCGCGGGCCGCCAGGCGGTTGTACAGGCCCTTGTCGGGCCGCACGTCGGCGTACTGCAGGTCGACCAGGTGGAGCCTGGGGGCGTCCCAGTCCAGGGAGTCCCGGCGGCGGTAGCCCTCCATGAGCTCCCGCTTGGCCACCCAGTCCAGCTCGCCGGCCAGGCTCATCGGGTCCCTCTCGAGCCGGCCCAGGACGTCCTCCCAGCGGGTGAGCACGTCCCTGGTCTGGTCGTCCGCGTCGGCCCCGAAGCGCTCCTCGACGTACTTGCGGGCCAGCTCGTAGTACTCCATCTGGAGCTGCACCGCGGTCAGCCTGCGCCCGCTGCGCAGCTCGACCAGCCGCTTGAGCGACGGATCGTGCGAAACCTGGTGCAGGGTGCGCACCGGCTGGTCCACGGCCAGGTCGACGGCGATGAAACCGTCCTCGATCATGGAGAGGACCAGGGAGGTGGTGCCGAGCTTGAGGTAGGTGGAGATCTCCGAGAGGTTGGCGTCGCCGATGATCACGTGCAGGCGGCGGTACCGCTCCGCGTCCGCGTGCGGCTCGTCGCGGGTGTTGATGATGGGCCGCTTGAGGGTGGTCTCCAGCCCCACCTCGACCTCGAAGTAGTCCGCCCGCTGGCTCAGCTGGAATCCGTGCTCGTTGCCGTCCTGGCCGATGCCGACCCGGCCCGCGCCCGCGAAGACCTGGCGGGAGACGAAGAAGGGCGTCAGGTGGCGCACGATGTCCGAGAAGGCGGTTTCCCGCTTCATCAGGTAGTTCTCGTGCGTCCCGTAGGAGGCGCCCTTGTTGTCGGTGTTGTTCTTGTAGAGGTGGATGGGCTGCGCGCCGGGCAGCTGGGCGGCCCGCTCGGCCGCCTCGGCCATGATCCGCTCGCCGGCCTTGTCCCACAGCACGGCGTCCCGCGGGTTGGTGACCTCCGGGGAGCTGTACTCGGGGTGGGCGTGGTCCACGTAGAGACGGGCGCCGTTGGTCAGGATCACGTTGGCGAGGCCGATGTCCTCGTCCGTCAGCTGGCTGGAGTCGGCCACCTCCCGCGCCAGGTCGAAGCCACGCGCGTCCCGCAGCGGGTTCTCCTCCTCGAAGTCCCAGCGGGCCCGGCGGGCCCGGTGCATCGCCGCCGCGTAGGCGTTGACGATCTGGGACGAGGTGAGCATGGCATTGGCGTTCGGGTGGCCCGGAACGGAGATCCCGTACTCCGTCTCGATCCCCATCACTCGCCGTACGGTCAT
The DNA here is from genome assembly GCF_003112515.1 of Streptomyces fragilis. GTDB lineage: Bacteria > Actinomycetota > Actinomycetes > Streptomycetales > Streptomycetaceae > Streptomyces > Streptomyces fragilis. The sequence continues at coordinate 141,640 of NZ_BEVZ01000007.1, forward strand.
GCGGCCCTCCTTGCCCGGCGGCGCCCTCGGTCGGGGGCGGCCCTGAAGTACCACCCGTGCTCCGGCGCAGGTCCGCGTTCCGGTCGGCCCGCTGCGGCGGAGCGGCGGTACCGGAAAGCCTAGAACGCGACCGCGCCGGCGGGGAGATCATTTGCCTCTTTGCCACGCCCGCCGCGCCCGGCCGGGCGAGCGTCTGCCGGACGCCGCGGGAGTGACAGGCGGCCGCGGACGCCCCTACGGGCACCCGCGGCCGCCCCCTTCTCGCTACAGGTACTGACCGGTGTTGGCCACCGTGTCGATGGACCGTCCGGTGTCCGCGCCCTGCTTCCCGGTGATCAGGGTGCGGATGTACACGATCCGCTCGCCCTTCTTGCCGGAGATACGGGCCCAGTCGTCCGGGTTGGTCGTGTTGGGCAGGTCCTCGTTCTCCTTGAACTCGTCCACGCACGCCTGGAGGAGGTGGGAGACCCGCAGACCCTTCTGGTCCTTGTCCAGGAAGTCCTTGATCGCCATCTTCTTGGCCCGGCCCACGATGTTCTCGATCATGGCGCCGGAGTTGAAGTCCTTGAAGTACAGGACCTCCTTGTCGCCGTTGGCGTAGGTGACCTCCAGGAAGCGGTTCTCCTCGGACTCCGCGTACATGTGCTCCACCGCGGACTGGATCATGGCCTGGACCGTGGCGGACTTGTCGCCACCGTGCTCGGTCAGGTCGTCCCCGTGGAGCGGCAGGCGCTCGGTGAGGTACTTGCCGAAGATGTCCTTGGCCGCCTCGGCGTCCGGACGCTCGATCTTGATCTTCACGTCGAGCCGGCCGGGACGCAGGATGGCCGGGTCGATCATGTCCTCACGGTTGGAGGCGCCGATCACGACCACGTTCTGCAGGCCCTCGACGCCGTCGATCTCGGCGAGGAGCTGCGGGACGATGGTGTTCTCCACGTCGGAGCTGACGCCGGAACCGCGGGTGCGGAAGAGGGACTCCATCTCGTCGAAGAACACGATGACGGGCGTGCCCTCGCTGGCCTTCTCACGGGCCCGCTGGAAGACCAGGCGGATCTGCCGCTCGGTCTCGCCGACGTACTTGTTGAGCAGCTCGGGGCCCTTGATGTTGAGGAAGAAGCTCTTGCCCGCCGCCTGGCCGGTGACCTCGGCGACCTTCTTGGCCAGCGAGTTCGCCACCGCCTTGGCGATGAGCGTCTTGCCGCATCCGGGCGGGCCGTAGAGCAGGACGCCCTTGGGCGGGCGCAGCTCGTGCTCCTTGAACAGGTCGGGGTACAGGTAGGGGAGCTCGACCGCGTCCCGGATCGCCTCGATCTGGCCGCCGAGGCCGCCGATCTGGTCGTAGCCGATGTCGGGGACCTCTTCGAGGACCAGCTCCTCGACCTCGCTCTTGGGCACGACCTCGTAGACGTACCCGGAGCGGGGCTCGAGCAGCAGGGCGTCGCCGGCCCGGATGGTGACGTCGAGCAGCGGTTCGGCGAGCCGGACCACCTTCTCCTCGTCGGTGTGCCCGATCACCAGGGCCCGCTCGCCGTCCTCCAGGACCTCCTTGAGGGTGACGATCTCACCGACGCGCTCGAAGTGCATGGCCTCGACCACGTTGAGCGCCTCGTTGAGCATCACCTCCTGGCCGCGCCGGAGCTCGTCGAGGTCGATGCTGGGACTGACGTTCACCCGGAGCTTGCGGCCGCCGGTGAAGATGTCGGCGGTGCCGTCCTCGTTCGCCGCGAGGAACACTCCGAACCCGGCCGGCGGCTGGGCGAGCCGGTCGACCTCCTCCTTGAGGGCCACGATCTGGTCGCGGGCCTCACGGAGCGTGCCGGCCAGCCGCTCGTTCTGCGCGGACACGCCGGCCAGATTGGTCTGCAGTTCGACGATCCGCTCTTCGAGAAGCCTCGTGTGTCGCGGAGAGTCGGCGAGCTTGCGTCGCAGGACGGCGATCTCCTGCTCAAGGTAGGCGATCTGCCCGGCCGGGTCCTCGGACCCTCGACCCGGGCGGATGCCGCGGTTCATGTCGTCGTCGTGGGCTGCCACGGTCCTCACCTCCTCCAAAGGGAGCTGGACGCTTCCAGACCCTACCTGGGCGGGTGTCGATTGAAACCCTAGATCACGAACACCGTCGGAAGGTGTCCCATCTTCACCCTTGCGCTCTCCCTCACTGCCTGGGAGATACCCAAGGAACGCGGATCGAAAGCAGTGAACATCAACGGCTGTGACCGGGCGGCAGACGGCGTGGGGCTCAGACCTGTTCGGTCGCCTCCGGCGAACCGCGGTGGAACGCGCCGTCGGCCCAGCGCCAGTTGACGTCCTCCTCGACGTCGGGGCAGCAACTGGGCACGTCCTTCGAGGAGTACCCGAGCACGGTGGCCTCGACCTGTCCGTCCCGCACGGTGAGGGCGGTGACCGTGCGGCGCTCCTTGTGCCCCACCAGCGTGGCGACCAGGCGCGGCTTGCCGGTGTCGGCCGCACGGGTGATGACGTAGACGGCGTCCGGCGGCGTCCCCATCGCGCTGTCGCAGTGCACCGCGGCGACCGTCTCCGGGCTGCCGTCGCCGTCGAGGTCGCCGGCGGCCTGCCGGGCCACGACGGGCTCGGCGACCTCGCCGCACTCGAGCGGGAAGGACACGGCGTCCGCCTCGGGCGCCGGGCGGGCCGGGGCGGCCGGCGCGGCGGCCACCGCCTTGCCGTCCCGGGGCTGCGCCGCGGTGGCGTGGCCGGGCTGCACCAGGGAGGACAGGGCCATCACGCCGGCCACGGCGGTGGCCGTGGCGAGCCAGTGGACGGGGCGGGGGGAGGCGTGCGCGTGCGCCAGTTCCGGGACGTCGGGATGCTGCACGAGTGGGTGTCTCCCGTGGAGGGACGGTGCCGGTGGGATGCCCTGCATCGTGCCACACGTCACAGTTTCGCGGAACCGCGGGGTCACCGTGCGCGGGCCCTCCACGGGGCGGGCACCGCGCGTCGACCCGCCGGGCACCGCACGTCGACGTGCGGCGACGCGCGACGACGGGGCGCCGCCAACGACAGGACGCACCTGCCGGGTTGCCGTGCGGGGCGCGGCAACCCGGCAGGTGCGCCGGGGAGTTGCGGGAGCGTGCGGGTGGAGCCCGCGCGCCGGGGGTGGGCGGTCCGGCTAGCGGGAGCCGCCGTCGGCGTTGGGGCCGGCGTAGTCCTCGCCGTAGGCGCCCTTGGCGGGGCGGCGGCGGCGCATGGGCGGCTCGACGCCGTCCGCGAGGCGGCGGGCGGTGAGCAGGAAGCCGGTGTGGCCGATCATCCGGTGGTCCGGGCGGACCGCGAGGCCCTCGATGTGCCAGTTGCGGATCATCGACTCCCATGCGGTCGGCTCGTTGAAGCAGCCGATCTCACGGATGGACTCGACGGTGCGGGCCAGCTGCGTGGTGGTGGCCACGTAGCAGCAGAGGATGCCGCCGGGGACGAGCGCCTTGGAGACGGCCTCCAGGCACTCCCAGGGGGCCAGCATGTCGAGGATGACCCGGTCGACCTCGGTGTCGCTCAGGTTGTCCTGGAGGTCGCCCACGGTGAGCTGCCAGGCGGGGTGCTCGCCTCCGAAGTAGCGCTCCACGTTCTGCTTCGCGATGTCGGCGAAGTCCTCGCGGCGCTCGTAGGAGTGGAGCATGCCCTGGTCGCCGATGGCGCGCAGCAGGAAGGAGCTGAGCGATCCGGAGCCGACGCCGGCCTCCACGACGCGGGCGCCGGGGAAGATGTCGGCGAAGGCCAGGATCTGCCCCGCGTCCTTGGGGTAGACCACGGCGGCGCCGCGGGGCATGGACAGGACGTAGTCGGGGAGCAGGGGGCGCAGCGCCAGATAGGCGACGTTCCCCGTGGTGCGGACAACGCTGCCCTCGGGGGCGCCGATCAGCTCGTCGTGCGGGAAGGAACCCTTGTGGGTGTGGAAGTTCTTTCCCGCTTCCAGCGTGAACGTGTAGTGGCGGCCCTTGGGGTCGGTCAGCTGAACCTGGTCCCCGACCTTGAAGGGCCCGCGCCTGCGGGCGGCACCGGTCGGTTCGGACATGTGACCAGCCTACCGGTCCGTGACGGGTGTCCCGACCGGGCCGGTCAGCCGCGGCGGGCCATCGCCTTCACGAAGGCCTTCTCGACGTCGGCGGCCGACAGGACGCCGTAGATCGCGCCGGACTCCTCCACCACCAGGTACTCGGTGGCGGGGGCGGCCCGCAGGGCCTCCAGCAGTTCCTCGCCGTCCAGCTCGGCGGAGACCCGCATGCCCTCGGTGAGGTCGGTCGCCAGGGTGCTCACCGCGACCCAGGGGCGCCGGTGCTCGGGGACGCCGGCGATGCCGGTCTCGCGCACCAGGGACAGCGGCTCGCCCGCGGCGTCCACCACGACCAGCGCGCGGGCGCCGGCGGCGTTGGCGCGGCGCAGCGCCTCGGAGACGGGGGTGTCCGGCTGCACGGGGACGGCCCGGCGGGTGAGGGTGCGGGCGCGCAGCTCGGGCAGGCGCTCGCGCAGCCGGGCCATGCGGAGGCTGTTGCCCGCGCCGGTCCACATGATCGCGGCGACGACGGCGGCCAGCAGCGCGTCCAGGACGGTGTCCATGCCGTCCGTCTCGGCCTGCCCGACGGCGCCGGAGCGGGTGAGCAGCGGGAAGCCGATGAGGACGGCGACGGCCAGTGCCCGGCCGACCCACGCGGCGGCGACGGTGCCGGCCATGGGCCTGCCGGTGATCTTCCAGACCACGGCGCGGAGCATCCGGCCGCCGTCCAGGGGCAGGCCGGGGAGCAGGTTGAAGGCGGCGACGATCAGGTTGGAGATCATCAGGCCGGCCAGCAGGACGCCGGGCACGGTGCCGGGCTCCACGGCGAACAGGGCCAGGTAGAAGACGCCTCCCAGCACCAGGGAGAGCAGCGGGCCGACGAAGGCCAGCACGAACTCCCGGCCGGGGGTCTCCGACTCCTTGCCGATGTCGGAGTAGCCGCCGAAGAACTGGAGCTGGATGCGGCGCACCGGCAGCTGGAAGCGGAGGGCGGCGACGGTGTGCGCCAGCTCGTGCACCAGCACGGAGGCGTAGAGGGCGACGGCGAAGAACAGCGAGACCAGGTAACGGGCGGCGCCGAGGTCGGGGAGGATCCGCTCGAGCTGGTTGCCGAAGACCCAGGTGATCAGTGCGGCGACGAGGAACCAGCTGGGCGACACGTAGACGGGCACGCCGAAGGGGCGTCCCATCAGCAGCCCGCCGCGGGTCTCCTTCCCGTGGTCCTCCGGTCCGCCCGGCCGCCGCGGGCCCTCGGGGGCGGGGCCGTGGCCCTGGGCGAGCGTCCGTCCCGAGGGGGTGACCGGCGCCTGGGCGGGCGGCTCCTGCGCCCCGGGCGCCCCCCGCTCCTCCTCGCCGGACCGTTCCTCCTCCGCCGCACCCGCGCCGGCCCCGGGGGGCTCGACGCCACCCGGCTCGGCGGGACGGGGCTCGGTGGGACGGGGCTCCGTGGGACGGGGCTCGTTGCCGCCCGGCTCGGCGGGACGGCCGGCGGAGGCGGTCCCCGCGTCACCCGGCTCGGCGGCACGGGAGCCGCCCGACTCGGGCCCGGTGTCGGCGGCGCCCGCGGGCTCCGGCCCGCGCCCGGCGTCGTGGGCCCCGGGCTCCCCGGCCGCGCCCGCGCCGGACTCCTCGGGCAGCGGCGCGGGGGCGGGCTTCGCGGACGGGGCGGGCGGCGTGGCGTCGCCCTCGGGCCGCGGATCCTCGCTCGCGCCGCTCTGCTCCACGCCGTCAGTCCCCTCGATCGATGAGCGTCGCCCTCCACGCGCCCGCGTGCGGTGGAGCGGCTCGAGGTCGATGGTATGCGGCGGAGCCCGCTTCGCACGCCTTGGCGCCCCCCTGAGCCCTTCCCCCTGTGACCATGCCCATGTCCGGCCCGTGCCCCCGCTGTCCGCGCCGGGCCGTAAGGTCTGAGGCCATGGAGACCAGCACCGCCGACCCCGCCGGGACCCCGGACGCCACGCCGGGCGCCACGCCGGACGCCACGCCGGGCGCCGCCTCGGAGAACACGCCGGGAACCGCCCCGGACGCCCCGGCCGGCACCCGTGCCCCCGCGCCGCCGCGGTCGCTGTCCCCCTCGCGCGCCGCGGACTTCATGCGGTGCCCGCTGCTCTACCGCTTCCGGGTGATCGACCGGCTGCCGGAGAAGCCCAGCGAGGCGGCCACCCGCGGCACGCTGGTGCACGCGGTGCTGGAGCGCCTCTTCGACGCGCCCGCCGCCGAGCGCACCGCGCCCCGCGCCCGTGACCTGCTGCCCGGACAGTGGCAGCGGCTGCGCGAGAGCCGCCCGGAGGTCGCGGAGCTGTTCGCCGACGACCCCGGCGGCGTCCGCCTCGCCCGCTGGCTGGAGGAGGCCGAGCGGCTGGTGGAGCGCTGGTTCACGCTGGAGGACCCGACGCTCCTGGAGCCGGTGGAGCGCGAGTTCACGGTGGAGACGGAGCTGGAGTCCGGCCTGCGGCTGCGCGGCATCATCGACCGGGTCGACGTGGCGCCCACCGGCGAGGTCCGGATCGTCGACTACAAGACCGGCAAGGCCCCCCGCCCGCAGTACGCGGAGGAGGCCCTGTTCCAGATGAAGTTCTACGCCCTGGTGGTGTGGCGCCTGAAGCGGGTGCTGCCGCGCCGGCTGCAGCTGGTGTACCTCGGCAGCGGCGACGTGGTGACGTACGACCCGGTCCCCGAGGACCTGCGGCGGGTCGAGCGCAAGCTGCTCGCGCTGTGGGAGGCGATCGCGCAGGCGACCGCGACCGGCGACTGGCGGCCGCGCCGCGGGAAGCTGTGCGACTGGTGCGACCACCAGGCGCGCTGCCCCGAGTTCGGCGGCACTCCCCCGCCGTACCCGCTGCCGGTCACCCTGCCCACGCCCCGGCCGCGCACGGCAGAATGAGCCGGGGCCGGCCGCCGGGGGACGCGTGCCGGCCGATGAACGAGGGAGATCTCAGGTGGCGATCCGTGTCCTGCTGGTGGACGACCAGCCTCTGCTGCGCACCGGCTTCCGGATGATCCTGGAGGCCGAACAGGACATCGCCGTCGTCGGCGAGGCCGGTGACGGCCGCCAGGCGGTGGAGCAGGTCCGGGCGCTGCAGCCGGACGTGGTGCTGATGGACATCCGGATGCCGCGGATGGACGGCGTGGAGGCGACCCGGCGCATCACCGGACCGGAGCGGGACGGCCCGGCCAAGGTGCTGGTGCTGACCACCTTCGACCTGGACGAGTACGTGGTGGAGGCGCTGCGCGCGGGCGCCGGCGGCTTCCTGCTGAAGGACGCCCCGGCGCACGAGCTGGTGCAGGCGATCCGTGTGGTGGCGGCCGGCGAGGCGATGCTGGCGCCCAGCGTGACCCGGCGGCTGCTCGACAAGTACGCCACCCACCTGCCGTCCGGCGAGGAGACCGTGCCGGACGCGCTGCGCACGCTGACCGAGCGTGAGGTGGAGGTGCTGAAGCTGGTGGCGCGCGGGCTGTCCAACGCGGAGATCGCCGCGGACCTGTTCGTCGGCGAGACCACGGTGAAGACCCACGTCGGCCACGTGCTGACCAAGCTCGGGCTGCGCGACCGGGTGCAGGCCGCGGTCTACGCCTACGAGAGCGGCCTGGTGCGCCCCGGCGGCCGCTGACGGCGCCCCCGCCGCCCGGCCCGGGCCGCGCGTACGACGACGGCGCCCCCGCCACCCGGTCTCCGGGTGGCGGGGGCGCCGTCGTCGTGGTGCGTGCGATCAGCCGCGCGAGGTACGTGCCGTCAGCCGCGCGAGGTGCGTGGGATCAGCCGGTGCCCTTGCTGATCTCCCAGAACCGGAAGACCGTCGAGGCGTCCAGGCACTTCTCCAGGCCGTACACGCCGTCGCGGACGACCGCGTACTGCTTGGCCTGCCAGATCGGCAGGAGCGGCAGCTCCTCGGCGACGATGTCCTGCAGCTCCCCGTAGTCGCGGGTGGTGGACGCCCGCTCCCGCTGGGCACCGGTCGCCGGGATCAGCTTCTCGGTGATGGTCTTGTTCTCGTAGTTGTTGTCGAGGACGTTGCCCTCGCCGAAGAACGGGGCGGTGAAGTTCTCCGGGTCCGGGTAGTCCGGCACCCAGCCCTTGACGTAGACGCCGTACTTGCCGGCGGCAATGTTCTTCTCGTAGGTGTCGAACTTCACCGACTTGACGTCCGCCTGGAACAGCCCGCTGTCGTTGAGCTGTTTGGCGATCGCCTCGAACTCCTGGTCCGTGGACGGGCCGTAGCGGTCCGGGGTGGACCACAGCGTCAGCTTCACCTTGCTGGTGATGCCCGCCTCGGTCAGCGCCTGCCGGGCGGCGGCCTTGGAGGGCTTGCCGCCGTAGGTGTCGAAGAAGGCGGTGTTGTGGCCGTTGATGCCCGCCGGGACGATCGAGTAGAGCGGCGTGGCGGTCTGCTCGTAGACCTGGTCCATCAGGGCCTCGCGGTCGAGCAGGTAGGCGATGGCCTTGCGCACGCCCAGATTGCCGACGACCGGGTCCTTGACGTTGAAGACCAGGTGCTGGACCTCGGCGCTGGAGCCCTCCAGGACCGATATCTCCTCGTGGCGGTCGGCGCTCTCCTCGATGTCCGCGATGTCCCCGGCGGACAGGCCTCGGTAGGCGACGTCCACCTCGCCCTCGGTCAGGGCGTCCTTCAGGTGCGCGCGGTCGCCGTGGAAGAGCTTGAGGGTGACGCCCTCGTTGCGCGTCTGCGCGGTGCCCTTGTAGCCCTCGTTGAGGGAGAAGACGGCCTCGTCGTCGTCGAAGGAGTCGAGCCGGTAGGGGCCCGAGCCGACGGCCTTGCCGTCCTCACGCAGCTTGTCGGCCGGGTACTCGCCCCGCGGCACGATCGATCCGGCGCCCGAGGCGATCTTGCTGGGGAAGGTCGCGTCGGGGAACTTCAGGCGGAAGACGACCTTCGTGTCCTCCGGCGCCTCGACCTTGTCCAGCGCGGCGAACATCACGGCGGGGCCGGACGGGTCGTCGATCTTCAGCATGCGGTCGAAGGTGAACTTCACGTCCTCGGACGTGAAGGGGTCGCCGTTGCTGAACTCCAGGCCCTCACGCAGGGTGCACTCGAAGACCTGCGCCTTGTCGTCGGCGAAGTGACACTCCTCCGCCGCCTCCGGCTCCGGCTCGATGGCGCCGCGCGGGAAGGACAGCAGCGACTGGAAGACGTTGTTGAACAACAGCCAGGAACCCGGGTCGTAGCCCGAGGCCGGGTCGGTGGCGAGCACGTCGTCGGTCATGCCGACGACGACCTCGGAGTCGGTGCTCTGCGCCGACTCCTCCCCCGTGCCGCAACCCGCGAGCAGGACGGCCGCCAATGCGACCGACGCGGGCATTACCGGCCACCGATGATGTCTCTTCACGTGATGTGCCTTGTCATGCGTTCGAAACGGAAGCCGGGCTCGGCCGAGCCCGGTCGCGGTGCGGGGGGACGGCTCCCGCCGGTCCCCGGGGACCGGCGGGAGGGTGGGTCACTGGGAGCCGACGCCTCGGCTCAGCTCCCACAGCTGGAGGTTGGAGGAACTGTTGAGCGCGTAGGCCGTGCCGGTGACACCGTCGCGGGCGGCGATGTACTGCTTGCCCTGCCACAGCGGCAGCACCGGGACGTCCTCGGCGACGATCTCCTGCATCTCGGTCAGGCTCAGCACGGCGTCGGACCGGTCGCGCTCGCGGCGCGACTGGGGAATCAGCACCTGCTGTGCCTTGCGGCTGGAGTAGGGGGAACCGAGGAAGTTCTTCTTCTCGAGGAAGGGAGCGAGGTAGTTGTCCGCGTCCGGGAAGTCGGGGAACCAGCCCATGCCCCAGACCTCGTAGCGGCCCTTCATGGACGCGGGGCGGAACTCCTTCCACTTCGCGCCCTTGGGGTCGGCGACCTTGAACAGCCCGCTCTCGCGGAGCTGTTCGGCCAGCACGTCGAACTCCTTGGACGTGGCGGAGCCGTAGTGGTCCACCGTGTAGTGGAGGTCGATCGGCACCGGGGTGCTGATGCCGGCGTCGGCGAGGATCTTGGCGGCCTTGGTGGTGCTGGGCTCGCCGTACTTGTTGAAGAAGCTGTTGGAGTGCCCGGTGAGGGTGGCCGGCACCAGCGAGTACAGCGGCTCGGCCTGCGCGCCGTACACCCGGGCGATCAGCTCGCTGCGGTCCACGACCTGCGCCACCGCCTGGCGGACCGCCTTGTTCTGGACGGCCGGGGCGTCGGTGTCGAAGGCCAGGTAGCGGATGTCGAGGCCGGACATCTCGACGAGCTCGATGCCGTCGTCCTTCGTGGCGTCCAGCTTCGTGACCTGCTCGGGCGTCATGGTGCGGGACATGACGTCGATCTCGCCGTCGGTCATCGCCGCGCTCATCGCCTCGGCGTCGGCGAAGGAGACCAGTTCCGCCTGCTCGTTGGCCACCTCGAGGGAGCCCCGGTAGTGCGGGTTGCGGGTGAAGACGGCCTTCACCAGGACGCCGTCCTCGACGTCGGACTCGAGGGTGTACGGGCCCGAGCCGTCCACGGCGAAGCCCTCGCGGAGCTCGGAGGCGGGGTACTCGTCCGGGTCGACGATGGAGGCGACCGGGGTGGAGAGCTTGTACGGGAAGGTGGCGTCGGCGGCCTTCAGGTGGAAGACCACTTCGCGCTCGCCCCGGGTCTCCACGGCGTCCACGCCGTTCAGCAGGCCCGCCACGCCGCTGTCCGAGTCGATCCGCAGCACGCGCTCGACGGAGTACTTCACGTCCTCGGCGGTCACGGCGTCGCCGTCGGTGAACTTCAGGCCCTTGCGCAGGGTGCAGGAGTAGCGCTCGTTGCCGGTGTCGGTGAAGCGGCAGTCCTCGGCGGCCTCGGGCTGCGGGTCGCCGCCGCCCCTCGGCTGCACCAGGAGGGTCTGCAGCGACTGGCGCAGGACGTTCCAGGAACCGACGTCGTAGGCGTAGGCGGGATCGAGCGGTGCGGGGGCCTCCGCCGAGGAGGCGACCTGGTCCGTGGTCCCGACCTTGACCGGCGCGTCGCCCGAACCGCCGTCGGATCCGCCACAGGCGGCCATCAGCGGAGCGACCAGACCGATCACGGCCGGCAGCACCAGAGTCTTGCGGTTCATGCTCGGACGTCTCCAGGCTGTCTGTTTCCACGGGTTCCGTCGGCCGGGGTGTGGCACGTCGGGCCGCGGGAGTGGGGGGAATGTTTCTCGCGGCCGACATTAGCCGCCGCCCCCGGGGCCCTTCGAAGCGACCGGTTCCGAATTGCCGTCACGCTTCGGAACCGGCCGTGGACGCTACGGCAAGGCTCTCGGGGAAGGATTCGTGCGGCAGTTCCCCAAAACGGGCGCGAACGACCTGCGCGGACAGGCGGATCGGGCCCTTCTGTCCGGATCACCGCAGGTGCCGGACCCTCTCGACGTGGTGAAGGTCACAGAATGAATCGCGGGAAAGAGGGCCGCCCACGCAGGCGCCGCCTCTTTCCGGTATTCCGCGGAAGCGACGCCCGTCATTGCCCCGCCCAGGGGAGGTGAGCAATTCGTGAACGGGCTGGGCCTATTGCGTGGGGGCGTTCCCTCAGCGGGAGTGGATCAGCGAGCGCAGGAATCCCAGGTCGACTTCTTCCAGCGACTTCACGACGGTGCGCCGCGGCCCCGGGTGCATCGGGGTGACGGAGGGCACCGCGACCACCCGGCAGCCGGCCGCCTCCGCGGCGGCGACCCCGGTGGGGGTGTCCTCGACGACCGCGCAGCGGGCCGGATCGGCGCCGAGTCCGGCCGCGGCCCGCAGGTAGGGGTCGGGGTGCGGCTTGGTGCGCGGCACCTCGTCGCCGGCCACGGTGAGGCGGAAGTGGTGGGCGCCCAGCGCGGTGAGCACCCGGTCGATGACCCGGCGGTGGGAGGCGGAGACCAGCGCCGTCGGGACGTCGTGGGCGTGCAGTTCGGCGAGCAGGCGGGCCGCGCCCGGCATCAGCGGCAGGTGCTCCTCGATGCGCGCCTCGAAGCCCTGGTTGAGCAGGACGGACAGCTCCTCCAGCGCGATGTCCGCGCCGGTGGCCCGGATGAGGAAGCCGGCGCTGCGGCTCATCGGCCCGCCGACCACCACCTCACGCCAGGACTCGTCCAGCCGGTGCCCCAGCGCTCCGAAGACCTCCCTCTCCACGTCCCACCAGAAGCCCTCCGTGTCGACGAGGGTGCCGTCCATGTCGAGCAGTACCGCCTGGAGGCCCGACTCCTCGGCCGTCCGGGTCGTGGTGGCGGGGACCGTGCTGGTCATCCGTGGAGACCTCCTCGCGATAGAGCCTGCTGCCGACGGGGGCCGACAGGCCGGCCGCCCTCCCCGAGCGGGGAGAACGACCGGCCTGCGGCGGATCGACCAGTGTACGACCGGTTCGCGCCGATCGCCCGTCGGAAACGGCGGGAGCGGGCGCGGGCGGCTCAGCGGGCGTTGAAGTACTTCGCCTCGGGGTGGTGGATGACGATGGCGTCGGTGGACTGCTCCGGGTGGAGCTGGAACTCCTCGGAGAGGTGGACGCCGATGCGCTCCGGCTTCAGCAGCTCCGCGATCTTCGCCCGGTCCTCGAGGTCGGGGCAGGCCCCGTAGCCCAGGGAGAAGCGGGCGCCGCGGTACTTGAGCTCGAACATGCCGCTCATGTCGTCCGGGTCCTCGCCGGCGTAGCCGAGCTCGGAGCGGACCCGGGCGTGCCAGTACTCGGCGAGCGCCTCGGCGAGCTGCACGGACAGGCCGTGCAGCTCCAGGTACTCGCGGTAGGAGTCGGCGGCGAACAGCCGGGCGGTCTCCTCGCCGATCCGCGAGCCGACGGTGACGACCTGCAGGCCGACCACGTCCGTCTCGCCGGACTCCTGGGGGCGGAAGAAGTCCGCCAGGCAGAGCCGGCGGCCGCGGCGCTGGCGGGGGAAGGTGAAGCGGGTGCGCTCGCCGCCGTCCTCGTCCAGCAGGATCAGGTCGTCGCCCTTGGAGACGCAGGGGAAGTAGCCGTACACGACGGCGGCCTCCAGCAGGTTCTCCGTCTGCAGCCGGTCCAGCAGGCCGCGCAGCCGCGGCCGACCCTCGGTCTCGACCAGTTCCTCGTACGACGGGCCGTCGCCGGTGCGGGCCTGCTTGAGGCCCCACTGGCCCTTGAACAGCGCGCCCTCGTCGAGCCAGGAGGCGTACTCCTTGAGCTGGATGCCCTTGACCACGCGGGTGCCCCGGAAGGGCGGGGTCGGCACCGGGTTGTCGGTGGCCACGTCGGAGCGGACCGGCCCCTCGTCCTGGCGCTCCTCCACCTGGAGGGCGGGGGCGGCCTTCACCCGGCGCTGCCGCAGTTCCGGCAGCTTGGCGCCGGGCACGCCGCGCTTGATGCCGATCAGGGCGTCCATCAGGCGCAGGCCCTCGAAGGCGTCGCGGGCGTAGCGGACCTCGCCCTGGTAGATCTCGTGCAGGTCCTGCTCGACGTAGGCGCGGGTGAGGGCGGCGCCGCCGAGGATCACCGGGTAGCGGGCGGCCAGCTCGCGCTGGTTCAGCTCCTCCAGGTTCTCCTTCATGATCACCGTGGACTTCACCAGCAGGCCGGACATGCCGATGACGTCGGCCTTGTGCTCCTCGGCCGCCTCCAGGATGGCGGAGACCGGCTGCTTGATGCCGAGGTTCACGACGTTGTAGCCGTTGTTGGACAGGATGATGTCGACCAGGTTCTTGCCGATGTCGTGGACGTCGCCGCGGACGGTGGCCAGGACGATGGTGCCCTTGCCTGCCGTGTCCTCGCCGTCCGCGACTTTCTCCATGTGCGGCTCGAGGTGCGCCACGGCCGTCTTCATGACCTCGGCGGACTGCAGGACGAACGGCAGCTGCATCTGGCCGGAGCCGAACAGCTCGCCGACCACCTTCATGCCGTCCAGCAGCGTGTCGTTGACGATGTCGAGCGCCTTGCGGGTGGTCAGCGCCTCGTCGAGGTCGGCCTCCAGCCCGTTCTTCTCGCCGTCGATGATCCGCCGCTTGAGGCGCTCGTCCAGCGGCAGGGCCGCCAGCTCCTCGGCCCTGCCGGCCTTGAGCGACTTGGCGGTGGCGCCCTCGAAGAGCTGCATCAGCTTCTGCAGCGGGTCGTAGCCCTCGCTGCGGCGGTCGTACACCAGGTCGAGGGCGGTGGTGACCTCCTCCTCGCTGAACCGGGCGATCGGGAGGATCTTGCTGGCGTGCACGATCGCCGAGTCCAGACCGGCCTTGACGCACTCGTCCAGGAAGACGGAGTTGAGCAGGATGCGCGCGGCCGGGTTGAGGCCGAAGGAGATGTTGGACAGGCCGAGCGTGGTCTGCACGTCCGGGCGGCGGCGCTTGAGCTCGCGGATCGCCTCGATGGTGGCGACGCCGTCCTTGCGGGACTCCTCCTGACCGGTACAGATGGTGAAGGTCAGGCAGTCGACCAGGATGTCCGACTCGTGGATGCCGTAGTTGCCCGTCAGGTCGTCGATCAGCCGCTCGGCGATCTCGACCTTCTTCTCCGCCGTGCGGGCCTGGCCCTCCTCGTCGATGGTCAGCGCGATCAGCGCGGCGCCGTGCTCCCGGGCGAGCTCGGTGACCTTGGCGAAACGCGACTCGGGGCCGGCGCCGTCCTCGTAGTTGACGGAGTTGAGCACGGCGCGCCCGCCGAGCTTCTCCAGACCGGCCCGCAGCACGTCCACCTCGGTGGAGTCCAGCACGATCGGCAGGGTGGAGGCGGTGGCGAAGCGGCCGGCCAGCTCCGCCATGTCGGCGACGCCGTCGCGGCCCACGTAGTCCACGCACAGGTCGAGCATGTGCGCGCCCTCGCGGATCTGCTCGCGGGCCATCTCCACGCAGTCGTCCCAGCGGCCCTCGAGCATGGCCTCGCGGAACTTCTTGGAGCCGTTGGCGTTGGTGCGCTCACCGATGGCGAGGTACGAGGTGTCCTGGCGGAACGGCACCGTCTGGTAGAGCGAGGCGGCGCCGGGCTCCGGGCGCGGCGCGCGCTCGACCGGGGTGGCGCTCTGGACGCGCTCGACGAGCTGCCGCAGGTGTTCCGGCGTGGTGCCGCAGCAGCCGCCGACCAGGGACAGGCCGTAGTCGCGGACGAAGTCCTGCTGGGCGTCGGCCAGCCCCTCGGCGTCCAGCGGGAAGTGCGCGCCGTCCTTGGTGAGCACGGGCAGGCCGGCGTTGGGCATGCACAGCAGCGGGATGCGGGAGTGGCGGGCCAGGTAGCGCAGGTGCTCGGTCATCTCGGCGGGGCCGGTCGAGCAGTTCAGGCCGATCATGTCGATGCCGAGCGGCTCCAGCGCGGTGAGCGCGGCGCCGATCTCGGAGCCGAGCAGCATGGTGCCGGTGGTCTCGAACGCCATCGACACCATCAGCGGCACCTGGACGCCGGTGGCCTCCATGGCGCGGCGGGCTCCGACGACGGCGGCCTTGGTCTGCAGCAGGTCCTGGGTGGTCTCCACGATCAGCGCGTCGGCGCCCCCGCCGAGCAGGCCCTCGGCGTTGGCCTGGAAGCCGTCGCGGACGACCCCGTAGCCGATGTGCCCGAGGGTGGGCAGCTTGGTGCCGGGGCCCATGGAGCCCAGCACCCAGCGCTGCCGGCCGGTGCGCGCGGTGAAGTCGTCGGCCGCCTCACGGGCGATGCGGGCACCCGCCTCGGAGAGCTCGTGGATCCGGCCGGCGATGTCGTACTCGGCGGCGGCCGAGTGGTTGGCGCCGAAGGTGTTGGTCTCGACGCAGTCGACGCCCACCTCGAGGTAGGCGTCGTGGACCGAGCGCACGATGTCGGGACGGGTGACGTTCAGGATCTCGTTGCAGCCCTCGAGCTCCTGGAAGTCCTCCAGGGTCGGGTCCTGCGCCTGGAGCATCGTGCCCATCGCCCCGTCGGCGACCACCACACGGGTGGCCAGGGCCTCTCGGAGGGCGGACACGCGGGCACGGGCGTCGGCTGTGGACGGGGACGGCGACGAGGCCATGGAGAAGCTCCCTGGGATGCGACGGCTGTCGGCTTTGCGCGGTCGCGGACCGATTCCGCGGGGTGCGCACCAGCTCAGCCTAGCCGGGGTGTCCGCACGGTGGCGCTCCGGTCCACTGTGCGGACGCCGCCGGACGGCCGTACGGCGGACCCGCGAAGGGCGTAGGGGCGGCGCGCCGCGGACGCGTGGGCGGGGCCCGGCGGAGGTGGACGGGAGGGCGGTGGGCAGGCCGGGATCTTGGCGTAATCACGCCATCACCCTCAGGTATCGCCCCTGGGGTCCCGTCGTTACCATCCGAAGGATGACGAGCTCCCAGATCTTCATCGGCGAGACAGTAGGGACGGCTCTTCTCATCCTCCTCGGCGGCGGCGTGTGCGCCGCCGTCACACTCAAGGCGTCCAAGGCCCGTAACGCCGGATGGCTCTCCATCGCCTTCGGCTGGGGCCTGGCCGTGATGGTCGCGGTCTACGCCACGGGCCCCGTGTCCGGGGCCCACCTCAATCCGGCGGTCACCCTGGCCCTGGCCCTGAACGGCGGCACCGCCTGGGCGGACCTGCCGCTGTACTGGGCCGGGCAGATGCTCGGCGCGATGATCGGCGCGGCCCTCGTCTGGGTCGCCTACTACGGGCAGTTCCACGCCCATCTGACCGACCACGAGATCGTCGGCGGTCCCGGCGCGCAGAGGACGCCGACCGCCGAGGGCAAGGCGGTCGAGGCGCGGGAACCGGCCGCCGGACCGGTGCTGGGCGTCTTCTCCACCGGCCCGGAGATCCGCAAACCGCTGCAGAACCTCCTGACGGAGATCATCGGCACCGTGGTCCTGCTGCTCGGCGTGCTCACCCAGGGCCTGAACGCCGACGGCGACGGCCTGGGTCCGATGGGCGGTCTGGTCACCGCCCTGCTCGTGGTCGCGATCGGCCTGTCGCTGGGCGGCCCGACCGGCTACGCCATCAACCCGGCCCGCGACCTGGGCCCCCGGGTGACGCACGCGCTCCTGCCCCTGCCCAACAAGGGCGGCTCCGACTGGGGGTACGCCTGGGTGCCGGTGGCCGGTCCCCTGATCGGGGCGGTGGTCGCGGCGGGTCTCTACCGGTGGCTGTTCCCCTGAGAGACCATGCGCACGCCGCGGTGGAGCAGACGCACCGACCCGCACGTACCACGTCCGCAGACCTCGGGGAGTGACAAGTGACCGACCAGCAGCCAGTGACCCAAGGACGCAGCGCCGGCCCGTACATCGCGGCCATCGACCAGGGCACCACGTCGACCCGCTGCATCGTCTTCGACCGCGACGGCCGGATCGTCGCGGTGGACCAGAAGGAGCACGAACAGATCCTCCCCAGGCCGGGGTGGGTCGAGCACGACGCGATGGAGATCTGGGCCAACCTGGAGGAGGTGGTCGCCGGCGCGATCGGCGCGGCGGGCGTCACCCGGGACGACATCGTGGCGATCGGCATCACCAACCAGCGCGAGACGACCGTGCTGTGGGACCGGCACACCGGCCGCCCGGTGCACAACGCGATCGTCTGGCAGGACACCCGCACCGACGCGCTCTGCCGCGAGCTGGGCCGCAACGTGGGCCAGGACCGCTTCCGCCGGGAGACCGGCCTGCCGCTGGCGTCCTACTTCGCCGGGCCCAAGGCGCGCTGGCTGCTGGACCGGGTGGACGGCCTGCGGGAGCGGGCGGAGGCCGGGGACATCCTCTTCGGCACGATGGACAGCTGGGTGATCTGGAACCTGACCGGCGGGGTGGACGGCGGGCGGCACGTCACCGACGTCACCAACGCCTCCCGCACCCTGCTGATGAACCTGCGCACCCTCGACTGGGACGAGCGGATCTGCGAGTCGATCGGCGTGCCCGCCGCGATGCTGCCGGAGATCCGCTCCTCCGCCGAGGAGTACGGGAAGATCAGGGGCGGTCGCCTGGGCCACCTGCTGGGCGGCATCCCGGTGGCCTCGGCGCTGGGCGACCAGCAGGCCGCGCTGTTCGGCCAGACCTGCTTCGCCGAGGGCGAGGGCAAGTCGACCTACGGCACCGGCACCTTCCTGCTGATGAACACCGGCGAGAAGATCATCAACTCCTACAGCGGCCTGATCACCACGGTCGGCTACCGGATCGGCGCCCAGAAGCCGGTCTACGCGCTGGAGGGGTCCATCGCGGTCACCGGCTCGCTGGTGCAGTGGATGCGCGACCAGATGGGGATGATCTCCAGCGCGGCCGAGATCGAGCCGCTGGCCGCCTCGGTGGAGGACAACGGCGGCGCGTACTTCGTGCCGGCGTTCTCCGGCCTGTTCGCCCCGTACTGGCGCTCCGACGCCCGCGGGGTGATCGCCGGGCTCACCCGGTACGTCACCAAGGCGCACCTGGCGCGCGCGGTGCTGGAGGCCACCGCCTGGCAGACCCGCGAGATCACCGACGCCATGGCCAAGGACTCCGGCGTCCAGTTGGCGACGCTGCGGGTGGACGGCGGCATGACCGCCAACGACCTGCTGATGCAAATCCTCGCGGACTGCCTGGACGCGCCGGTGGTGCGTCCCGAGGTGTCCGAGACGACCTGTCTGGGCGCGGCCTACGCGGCGGGCCTGGCGGTCGGCTTCTGGAAGAGCGTGGACGAGCTGCGCGCCAACTGGCGCCAGGACGCCGAGTGGACGCCCGGGATGGACCCGGCGGTCCGCGACCGCGAGTACCGCAACTGGCACAAGGCGGTGCAGCGGACGATGGACTGGGTCGAGGAGTGAGCGGGTGACGTCCGGGCGGCCCCGGCGCGCGGGAAACCGGTCGGCGCCCGGGGCCGCCGGGGCGGGTGTGCACTCCTTCCTCTCGGGGCAGTGATCGCTCACGGGCCCCTCGAGGGGCTGCGGGCAGTGCCCTCGATGGCCGTAAGGTTGTGGCGTACGCGAGGGATCGTCGGAAGGAGGCGCTGGGTGATCGAGCTCGAGGGGGTTCCCGAGCTGATCGACCCGGTCATGGTGGCCGCGTTCGAAGGCTGGAACGATGCCGGTGACGCCGCCTCCGCCGCGGTCGCGCATCTCGAGAAGGAGTGGAAGGGCGAGGTGTTCGCGGCGCTGGACGCCGAGGACTACTACGACTTCCAGGTCAACCGGCCCACCGTGTGGCTGGACAACGGGGTCCGCAAGATCACCTGGCCGACGACCCGGCTGTCGGTGGTGCGCGTGGGCGGGGACAAGCCGCGCGACCTGGTGCTGGTCCGCGGCATCGAGCCGTCGATGCGCTGGCGCACCTTCTGCAACGAGCTGCTCGGCTTCGCGCACGAGCTGGGCGTGGAGCTGGTGGTGATCCTGGGCGCGCTGCTCGGCGACACCCCGCACACCCGGCCGGTGCCGATCAGCGGGACCACCTCCGACGCCGACCTGGCGCGGCGGATGGACCTGGAGGAGACCAAGTACGAGGGTCCCACCGGCATCGTGGGCGTGCTGCAGGAGGCCTGCACGCACGCCGGGGTGCCGGCGGTGAGCCTGTGGGCGGCGGTGCCGCACTACGTGTCGCAGCCGCCGAACCCGAAGGCCTCGCTGGCGCTGCTGAACCGGCTGGAGGACCTGATCGACATCCGCGTCCCGCTGGGCGAGCTCCCGGAGGACGCGCGCGCCTGGCAGGTCGGCGTGGACCAGCTGGCCGCCGAGGACAGCGAGGTCGCCGAGTACGTGCAGACCCTGGAGGAGGCGCGGGACACCGCGGACCTCCCCGAGGCATCCGGCGAGGCGATCGCGCGCGAGTTCGAGCGGTACCTGCGCCGCCGGGACACCCCGGGCGGACGCTCCCGCCCCGGGAAGCCGCCGCGGGCAGGGGACGACGAGGACCCGCCGCAGGGACCCGGTCCGGGGCCCGGCGCGGGTCCGGGCGCGGGCTCGGAGGACTGACCCGGTCGCCGCCGCGGGACGACCGGAACGAGGGAGGCTCCCCACGCCGTCGGGCGTGGGGAGCCTCCCTCGTGCGTGTCCGCCGGCCCTTACAGCGCGACGCCGAGCAGGGCGTCGACCGCGCGGGTGACCACGCCGGGGGCGCCGATGTCCTGGCCGCCGGTGCTGTGCTGGACGGCGGCCCAGCGGTCCACCGCGGCCAGCGCGGCGGGGGCGTCGAGGTCGTCGGCGAGGGCGTCGCGGATCTCCTCGACCAGCGCGTCGGCGGGCGGGCCGTCCGGCCGGGAGACGGCTGCGCGCCAGCGGTCCAGGCGCTCGACGGCGTCCCGCAGGACCTGGTCGGTCCACTCCCAGTCGCTGCGGTAGTGGTGCGCGAGCAGGGCCAGCCGTATGGCGGCCGGGTCGACGCCGTCCGCGCGCAGCCGGGAGACGAAGACCAGGTTGCCCCTGGACTTCGACATCTTCTCGCCGTCCAGGCCGACCATGCCGGCGTGGACATACGCCTTGGCCATGGGGTACTCGCCGGTCAGCACCTGGGCGTGCGAGGCGCCCATCTCGTGGTGCGGGAAGGCGAGGTCGGAGCCGCCGCCCTGCACGTCGAAGCCCATGCCGAGGTGGTCCAGGGCGATGGCGACGCACTCGATGTGCCAGCCCGGGCGGCCGCGGCCGAGGCTGCCGCCGTCCCAGCTGGGCTCGCCCTCGCGGGCGGCCATCCACAGCATCGGGTCGAGGGGGTTCTTCTTGCCGGGGCGCTCCGGGTCGCCGCCGCGCTCGGCGGACAGCAGCCGCATCGCGGCGGCGTCGAGGTTCGACACCTGCCCGAAGTGCGGGTCGGACTCGACGGAGAAGTAGACGTCGCCCTCGAGCTCGTAGGCCGCGCCGGCCGCGAGCAGGCGCTCCACCAGCGGGACGATGCCGGGGATGGCCTCCACGGCGCCGATGTAGTGCTTCGGCGGCAGCATCCGCAGGGCCGTCATGTCCTCGCGGAACAGGGCCGTCTCGCGCTCGGCGAGGGCCACCCAGTCGACGTCGTCGCGCTGGGCGCGCTCGAGCAGGGGGTCGTCGACGTCGGTGACGTTCTGGACGTAGTGGACCTGGCGCTTGGTGTCCAGCCAGACGCGCTGGACGAGATCGAACGCGTTGTAGGTCGCCGCGTGACCCATGTGGGTGGCGTCGTAGGGCGTGATGCCGCAGACGTAGATGCGGGCGACGGGGCCGGGGGTGAGGGTGACGCGACCACCGGTCGCGGTGTCGTGGATCCTCAGGTCGCGGCCCTGACCGGGCAGGGCGGGGACGTCGGAAGCGGGCCAGGCATGCATGTCACGAGACTAACCGGACAGGTGTTCCGGCCACGAACCGGTCCGCGCCACACGGCCTCCACGTGACCGAAGAGGCACTCTTGCGTGATCGCCTCCACCGTGCACCCGGCCGTCGGGCGGCCCGGCGCGGGCCGTCAGATCGGGGGCCACGGCAGGGCGGGCCACTCGCCGCCCGGCTGCGGATGCGTCCCGCTCTCCAGGAGGGCGGCGATCCGCGCCCGGGTGGCGTCCAGCTCCGCGGCGGTGATCAGGGGGGCGAGGCGCCCGGTGAGGGGGCCGTCGTCGGCCAGCGCGGCCGACAGGCCGCGCAGGGCCTCCACGGCCTCCGGCGGGAGCGGCTCGCCGGCCCAGCCCCACAGCAGCGTGCGCAGCTTGTCCTCGGTGTGGAAGGTCACCCCGTGGTCGATGCCGTACAGCTCCCCGCCGGGCCCCCTCAGCAGGTGGCCGCCCTTGCGGTCGGCGTTGTTGATCACCGCGTCCAGCACGGCGAGCCGCCGCAGGCGCGCGTCGTCGGCGTGCACCAGCAGGGCGGTGCGCCCTTCCCCCACCTCGGCGAGGCCGATCTCCTTCCAGCCCGGCCCTGGATTCGCCGGGTCGACCAGGGCGAGCAGTTCGCTGCCCGGCTCCGGCTCGTCCGGCTGCTCGATCCACAGCTGGCACATGCCCTCGCCGTAGGGCCCCTCGCGCAGCACGGTGGGCGGGACCAGCCCCCAGCCGGTGGCCTCGGACACCTCGTAGGCGGCCACCTCGCGGCGGGCGAGGTTCCCGTCGGGGAAGTCCCACAGCGGGCGCTCCCCCGCCACCGGCTTGTAGACGCACGCCGCCTCCTGCCCGTCGAGCGCGACGGTGCAGTACAGGGCGGCGTTGGACGCCTCCGGGATCCGGCCGCGCACGGTGAGCCCGCCGCGGGCCAGCAGCTCGGCGGGCGGCAGGCTCAGCGCCGGTATCCGTTCTGGCGCGGACATACGTGTCCCTCCGGGTCGAGCGGCAGGCTGCACAGGGGGCACGGCGGGCGCCCCGCGTCGACGACCTCCATGGCGCGCTTGGCGAACGATCTCGCCTGCGCCCCGGTGAGCCGCACCCGCAGCACGGGCGGGCCGTTCTCCTCGTCCTGGAGCATCTGCTCCTCGGCGGCGGCCAGGTCCTCGTCGGTCTCCGCCTCCAGCTCGACCAGGGCCTGCGCCTCGACGACCATGCGCTGGTCGGAGCCGTCCCAGGCCAGGGCCATGGTGCCGACCCGGAACTCCTCGTCCACCGGTGTCTGCAGGGGCGCGGTGTCCAGGACGTCGGCGGGAGCGACCGCGGGGACGGAGGCGCTGCCGCCGCTGCGGCGCACCACCTCGTCCAGCAGCTCGTCCATCCGCTCGGCGAGCGCGGCGACCTGGGTCTTCTCCAGCGCGACGCTGGTCACCCGGGTCCCGGCGCTGGCCTGGAGGTAGAACGTACGGCGCCCGGGCAGCCCCACCGTGCCGGCCACGAAGCGGTCCGGCGGATCGTAGAGGAACACCTGACGTGACACGTCCTGTCTCCTGGGATTCGTCGTCGGGTACGGGCTGACGCGGTTCACCCTACTGCGGGGACGATCACGGTGCCCCGGCGCCGCCCCCGACCGTGGCGTCGCCGCCGGACGCCTCCGGCGCCCGGTCCGGGCGCGGGATCAGCGAGGCGAAGTCGCCGGTGTCGCCGAGGCGCACCAGGAAGGGCCGGGTGCGGGTGTAACGCACCACGGTCACCGAACAGGGCTCGACGGAGATCCGCTGGAACTGGTCGAGGTGCAGCCCCAGCGCGTCCGCGGCCAGCGACTTGATGATGTCGCCGTGGGAGCACATCAGGTAGACGGCGTCGGCACCGTGCTCGTCCTCGATCCGCCGGTTCCACTCCCGGACCGCCTCGGCGGCCCGGTGCTGCATGGCGCGCATCGACTCGCCGCCGGGGAACGCGGCGGCGGTGGGGTGGGCCTGCACGATCTCCATCAGCGGCTCGCCGGCCAGCTTGTCCAGCTTGCGGCCGGTCCAGTCGCCGTAGTCGCACTCGGTGATGCCGTCCTCGGTGTGGACGCGCAGCCCCGGGCGGGCGGCCAGCAGCGGCTGGACCGTCTCCCGGCAGCGCCGCAGCGGACTGGTGACGACCTCGGCCAGCGGCACCCCCTCCAGACGGGCCGGCAGGGCGGCGGCCTGCGCGGCGCCGCGTTCGTCGAGCGTCACACCGGGCATGCGTCCGGCGAGCAGTCCCGCGGTGTTGGCGGTGGAACGTCCGTGCCGGACCAGGATGAGCGTGGGCATGTCGCCCAGGGTAGGGGTACCAGGGACTGCGAGGGCCTCACCGTGGGGTCCGTCGGGACGAGGGAGAACGCACCAGGTGATCGTCGACTGCGCCGTCTACCGGGACGGGAAGCGGATCCCGGCCGAGGAGGACTACTCCGACGCCCTGGCACAGGCGCGCGCCGCAGGCAGCGGCTCGTCGTTCGTCTGGATCGGGCTGCACCAGCCCACCCCGGAGGAGTTCGACCTGGTCGCCAGCGAGTTCGGGCTCCACCCGCTGGCCGTCGAGGACGCCCTCAAGGCGCACCAGCGGCCGAAGCTGGAGGTCTACGACGACTCGCTCTTCGTGGTGCTCAAGCCGGTGGTCTACGAACCGCGCAGCGACCAGGTCTCCACGGGCGAGATCATGATCTTCCTGGGCGACGCCTTCGTGGTCACCGTCCGGCACGGCGACACACCGCTGCACGCGGTGCGCGACCGGCTGGAGCGGGAGCCGGACACCCTGGGGCGCGGTCCGACGGCGGTGCTGTACGCCATCGCCGACACCGTGGTCGACCACTACCTGGAGGTGGGGCGCGAGCTGCACACCGACCTGGAGGAGGTCGAGGCGGAGGTCTTCTCCCCGTCGGCGGGCGGCTCGCGGAACACCGCGGAGCGGATCTACACCTTCAAGCGGCAGGTCCTGGAGTTCCGCCGGGCCACCGGGCCGCTGACCGCCCCCGTGCTGCGGCTGGCCGAGAACGGCCGCGGCGGCAGCAGGGTGCCGTTCGTCGACGACGAGGCCCGGCCGTTCTTCCGTGACGTCGGCGACCACCTGATGCGGGTCAACGAGTCGGTGGAGGGGCTGGACCGCCTGATCTCCGACATCCTCTCGGCGCACCTGGCGCAGATGAGTGTCCGGCAGAACGACGACATGCGGAAGATCTCCGCCTGGGCGGCCATGGCCGCGGTGCCGACGATGATCGCCGGCATCTACGGGATGAACTTCGAGCACATGCCGGAGCTGACCTGGACCTGGTCCTACCCCGCGGTGATCGCGGTCATGGCGGTCATGGAGTACTTCCTCTTCCGGCTCTTCAAGAAGCGCGACTGGCTCTGACCGCCCGCCGCGGCGGGACGCGGCAACGCCGAAGGGCCGCGGTCGTCGACCGCGGCCCTTCGTGTGGTGTCCGAGGGGGGACTTGAACCCCCACGCCCGATAAAGGGCACTAGCACCTCAAGCTAGCGCGTCTGCCATTCCGCCACCCGGACAAGGTGTCTGTCGCTGCTGAGGGGTTTCTCTGTTCCCCTCGCGGCGACAGGAGAAACATTACCAGGCTTTCCAGGGTGCCCGATCACGCCCCCTCTCGTCCGTGTGGGCCAGGAGGGGGAGGATGTGGCAGGACCACATCCGGACGACAGCGGGAGGTAGCGCGTGAGCGAGAAGGTCACCGGGGAGGACGAGGTCGTCGACCTCTGCCGGGAGCTGATCCGGATCGACACCAGCAACTACGGCGACGGCTCGGGGCCGGGCGAGCGCAAGGCCGCCGAGTACGTGGCCGAGAAGCTCGCCGAGGTGGGCCTGGAGCCGAAGATCATCGAGTCGCGCCCCGGCCGGGCCTCCACCGTGGCGCGCATCGAGGGCGAGGACTCCTCCCGGCCGGCGCTGCTCATCCACGGCCACACCGACGTCGTCCCCGCCAACGCGGACGACTGGACGCACCACCCCTTCGCCGGGGAGATCGCCGACGGCTGCGTCTGGGGGCGCGGCGCGGTGGACATGCAGGACATGAACGCGATGACCCTGGCCGTGGTCCGCGAGCGCCTGCGCACCGGCCGCAAGCCCCCGCGGGACGTCGTGCTGGCGTTCCTGGCCGACGAGGAGGCCGGCGGCACCTACGGCGCGCGGCACCTGGTGGACAACCACCCGGACCTCTTCGAGGGCGTCACGGAGGCGATCGGCGAGGTCGGCGGCTTCTCCTTCACGGTCAACGAGAAGCTGCGGCTCTACCTGGTCGAGACGGCCCAGAAGGGCATGCACTGGATGCGGCTGACCGTGGACGGCACGGCCGGCCACGGTTCGATGACCAACCACGACAACGCGGTCACCGAACTGTGCGAGGCGGTCGGGCGGCTCGGCCGGCACACCTGGCCGGTGCGGGTGACCAAGACCGTCCGCTCGTTCCTGGACGAGCTCTCCGACGCCCTGGGCACCGAGCTCGACCCGGAGAACATGGAGGAGACGCTGGCCAAGCTGGGCGGCATCGCCAAGATGGTCGGCGCCACCCTGCGCAACTCGGCCGCGCCCACCATGCTCGGCGCCGGCTACAAGGTGAACGTCATCCCCGGCCAGGCGACCGCCCACGTCGACGGCCGCTTCCTGCCGGGCTACGAGGAGGAGTTCCTCGCCGACCTGGACCGGCTCCTCGGCCCCCGGGTACGGCGGGAGGACGTGCACGCGGACAAGGCCCTGGAGACGGACTTCGACGGCCGGCTGGTGGACGCCATGCAGAGCTCGCTGGTGGCGGAGGACCCCATCGCGCGGGCGGTGCCGTACATGCTTTCCGGCGGCACCGATGCCAAGTCCTTCGACGACCTGGGGATCCGCTGCTTCGGCTTCGCGCCGCTGAAGCTGCCCCCGGAGCTGGACTTCGCCGGGATGTTCCACGGCGTGGACGAGCGGGTGCCGGTCGACGGACTGAAGTTCGGGGTGCGGGTACTGGACCGCTTCCTCGACGCCTGCTGATCCGTCAATTCGGTCAGACGTCCAGCAGCCTCCCGGGACGGGTGAATGCGCTCATAGGCTCGTAGCCCTATTAGCCCTTCCTCGTTACAGGTGATGCGACCGCACTTGGGTCGCGTTTGCCTTTCCAGGAGGAATCATGATCAAGAAGATCGTCGCCGCCGCCGCTGCCACCGGTGGACTCGTGCTGGCCGGTGCGGGCATGGCCGCCGCCGACGCGGGAGCCGAGGGCGCCGCGGTCGGCTCCCCCGGTGTCGTCTCCGGCAACGTCATCCAGGTGCCCGTCCACGTGCCGGTGAACGTCTGCGGCAACACGATCAACGTCATCGGCCTGCTGAACCCGGCCTTCGGCAACGCCTGCGTCAACGGCTGACACTCGCTCCGTTCCACACGGCGCCGAGACGGCCGGCCCCGGGTTTCCCCCGGGGCCGGCCCGTCGGCCGCCCTCTCAGGTACCAGACAAGGTCGAAGGCAGGAAGTTCTCAGAATGCGACACGTCACCCGCAAGGGCCTGATGACCGTGGCGGCGGCGACCGGTGTCATCGCCGCGGCCGGAGGTCAGGCTCACGCCGACGCCCACGCCGGCGGCTCCGCGGCCAACTCCCCCGGCGTGCTGTCGGGGAACACCGTGCAGGTGCCGGTGAACATCGGCGTCGACGTCTGCGGCAACACCGTGAACGTCGTGGGTCTGCTCAACCCCGCGGCCGGCAACGGCTGCGCGATCGGCGGCGGCCACGGCTCCGGCAAGCACGACGGCGGCAAGCACGACGGCGGGAAGCACGGCGGTGGCAAGCACCGCGGTGGCCACGACGGCCACGGTGGCGCGCACGCCGACGGCCGGAGCTCCGGCTCGCCCGGCGTGGGATCCGGCAACACCGTCCAGGTGCCGGTGGACGTTCCGGTGAACGTCTGCGGCAACAGCGTCGACGTGGTCGGCCTCGGTAACGCCGCCGTGGGCAACGACTGCGTCAACGAGGGCACCGGCCGCCACCGCAAGCCCCCGGCCACGCCGGAGCGGCCCGACGAGCCGGGGAAGCCCGGAAAGCCGGACACCCCCGACACTCCGGGCAAGCCCGGGAAGCCCGGCAAGCCGGGGACCCCGGACAGGCCCGACACACCCGGTTCCCCCGCGACCCCGGACACCCCCGGAGGACCCGCCCCGCACGGTGGCACCCCGCCGCAGCTCGCCGAGACCGGCGCGGGCGTCCCGGCGGGAGCCGTGCTGCCGATCGGCGCGGGCGCGCTGCTGGCCGGCGTGATGCTCTTCCGCCGGGCGCGCGCCGCGGTGTGAGACACGTCTCCCCTCGGGAGACCTCCCAGGACGGGTGAAGCGGGCTCCGCCGAGGCGGGGCCCGCTTCACCCGTTCACCATGTCGCGCGTACCTGTCGGATGATCCGTCTGCGGAGGCGCACCCTGCGGCTGCCGTCCCGCATGAGGCTGAGGCGGTACAACTCCCAGTGCCCGTACTCCGCGTGGTCCGTCAGCAGGCGTGCCGTGTCCTTGCGGGAGACCCCGCGCGGTACGTACACGTCGACAAATTCGTATTCGGCCATCCCATCCATTGTGCGGGCACCCGCCCGGTACGGATAGCGTCTGCACCATGTCTGATGCTGCGCAGCCCACCGCTGCCGAGGTCCGTGCCGCCGTCGAGGCGGTCAAGGTCGCGCTCGACCGTCACCTTGCGGCGGTCGAACGGCGGTCGGGTGAGGACGACCCGGCCGTCCACGAGGCGTTCAACCAGCTGGCCGCGGCGGCCGAGGTCTACGACGAGCTGCTGTACACCGTCCACGACGAGGTGACGCCGTTCGAGATTCCGGGGATCGAGGAGTCGCTCCCGCCGTACGAGGGACCGGCCGAGCCGCAGGCGGTCGGCGTGCTGATCCGGCGGGACTACACCGTCGTCGAGCCGCAGCGGCTGCTGGCCGCGGCGCGCCGGATCGAGGAGGCGGACGAGGACGTGGCCGACGACCTCGGCGACGACGCGTTCTCCCGGACGACGCACGGCGCGCTGGGGCTGCTGTTCGGCGAGTACGAGCCGGACGAGATCGCCTCGCGGCACCGGGAGTTCGGGCTGGAGGAGGGTGACTCCACGCTCTGGGTGACGGCGCAGGAGGAGCCCGCCGAGCCCGGTGAGTGGCTCGCCGCCCCCTTCGAGGCCGCGGACCCCGCCCAGGTCGTCTGCCGCTTCGACGTCTCCGCGGTGTTCGACGACGACCCCGACGACGACCTGGGCTGACGGGACCGCCGCGCGGGCCCCGCGCGGCGGGTGCGGCCCGCGGCAGCGACGCGCGCGGCACCCCCTTCGCCCCGCAGAACCCCCACGGGCCCCGTGGGCGGCCCGGACCTCCCGGACCGCCCGCGGGGCTCTCCGCTTCCGTCAGGCCTGGCGGGCGGCCCGCAGGAGGGCCGGGAGGCGGGTCGTGCGGGGCCTGGGCACGCCGGAGGCGACCGCCTCGGCGAGGGCCGGGCCGACGCCCTGGACGACGGAGAGGTGCCGCTCCGCCCGGCCGAAGGCGGTGTACACCCACGCCCGGTCGAGCGCGGCCCCGGCGTCCCCGGGCAGCACCGCGACGACGGCGGGCCAGCGCTGCCCGACCGCCTGGTGGGCCGTCACGGCCCAGCCGTGGCGCAGGGTGCGCTCGACGGCGTCCGGCGGGACCACGACGGCCGCTCCGGCCAGGTCGAGGTGGAGTCCTTCGGCGTCCCCCTTGGCGACGCGCCCCAGGACCGTGCGCCCCGGCTCCGGCGACCAGGCGACGCGGTCCCCGGGGTCGAAGCCGCCGAAGCGGCCGGGACCGGGGTTGAACCGCTCCTTGAGCGCGGCGTTCAGCACCCGGGTGCCGACCGCGCCGCCGTGGCCGGGGGTGAGGACCTGGGTCTGCTCGGACGGGATCCCGATGGCCCGGGGCACCGAGTCCGCGATCAGCTGCACCGTCCGGTGCACCGCCTCGCGGGGGTCCCGGACCGGCACGACGGCGACCTCGTGACCGGGCGACTCGACGGCGATCAGCTCGCCCACCCCGATCGCGGAGACCAGCTCCCCGACCGGCCCGGGGTCGGGCGTCCGGGAGGCCACCTGCGGGCAGACCTTGGCGGCCAGCAGGTCGGCGAAGACCCGGCCGGGCCCGGCCGACCACAGCACCCCCGGATCGCCGGTGAGCACCAGCCGGGCGCCGTCCGGCAGCGACTCCACCAGCACGGCGGCGCTCTCCACGCCGAGCTGGGGCGCGTCGAGCACCACCAGCAGGTCGAGGCCGAGCGCCCCGTCGGCGTCCCGGCCCGGGCCCTGGGCCCCGGACAGCAGCCCGGCGGTGGTGACGACGGCCCGCTCGTCCACGGGAGAGCCGGCCAGCGCGGCGCGCAGCCGGCGGCGGCCGTCCGCGGTGTGGGTGACGGCACAGACCCGCAGCCCCAGGGAGGCCGCGGCGGCGAGCAGCGCGGCGGGTTCGGCGCGGGCCGCCTCACCGCCGGTGTGCAGCACCAGCGCGTGGCCGGCGACGGCGCGGACCAGGTCCGCGGCGGAGCCGCGGAGCCGCGCGGCGGCGGCCTCCCAGCCGTCCGCCGAGCCGGTGGGCGTGGTGTTGACCAGGCGGGCCAGGCCGTCGGCGAGGCTCTCCTCGGCCAGGGCGTACCGCTCGAGTCCGACCAGCACCCGCACCGGGTGCTCCTCCTCGCCCTCCTGCTGGTCCCCCTCCGCGGCCGCGGACGGCGCGGGGGCGGGGGCGGGGACGGGGGTCGCGGCGGGCACGTCGTCCAGGGCGTCCTGGAACACCAGCACGTCTCCCTCGGCCACGGCGCTCCGCACGGCGGCGTCCGGCTCGGGCACGCCCTGCGCGCCGAGGGCGGCGGCGAGAGCGGGCGCCTCCAGGGCGGTGTGCCCGGACAACGCCGCCCGCTCCAGCGCCCGGACCGTGAGGGCACGGCCGCGGCGCTCGTCGTCGGGACCGGCCTCGGATCCCAGCAGGGCGCGGGCGAAGGCGTCGGCGTGCTCCGGCCGCACTCCCTCGACCCGCAGCAGCTGCCAGGGGTCCTCGCGCAGCAGCGCGTCGGCGCCCTCGCCGAGCACGGCGGCGGCGGAGGGCGCGAGCGCCTCGGGGGCTCCCCCGGCCGCCAGGACGGCGCGGACGGCCTCCACGGCGGCCGGGTCGGGGCCGGTGGGGGCGGCGGCGGGCCGGGGGGCCGGGCGCTGCCGCTCGGGCTCCGGCACGGCGGGCCGGCGCGGGGCGGGCGGCTCACTGAACACGCTGCCCGCGGGCTTCTCGCCCTTCTCGACGGCGCGCACCGCGGCGAGCAGCTCGGCGGCGGTGCCGGACAGCTTCCCGCCGGCCTCCACCGGGCCCTGCCTGGCCGCCTTGCGGCGCTCGATCCGCTCCCGCTCCAGCTTCTGCGCGAGCAGCTCGGCCTCCGCCTCGGACATCTCCGGCGCGGCGGCCTGCTCCCCGGCCGCGGGCGCCTCGCCCTCCCCGGACTCCGCCTCCGCGCCGCCCCCGGCGTCCTCCCCGGGCTCGGCCTCCTCGCTGCCACCCGCCTCCCCGGACTCCGCCTCCGCGCTGCCACCGGCCTCCCCGGGCTCCGGCTCGGCGCCGCCGCCCTCCCCGGCGGCGTCCTCCGAAGCCTCCTCCGCGACCGCCCCGGGGGTCTCGTCGGCGGGCCCGGTGGCGGTCCCGGCGCCCTCGTCCCGCGGCCCCGGCTCGGGTTGCTCCGTGGTCTCGGGGTCCGTCGTCACAGCGTGCTCCAGTCGTGATCGGGATAGCGGTGCTCGGGCGCCGACACGTCGTCGAGAGCCCTGCAGATCTCGTCCGGAAGCGTAAGCGTCTCCACCGACAGTGCCGCCTCCAGCTGCTGCGGCGTGCGCGCCCCGACGATCGGGGCGGTCACTCCGGGCCGGTCGCGGATCCAGGCCAGCGACACCTGGAGCGGCGTGACCGCCAGCCCGTCGGCGGCGGTGGCGACCGCGTCGACGATGCGCGCGGCGGCGTCGTCGAGGTACGGGGCGACGAAGGGGGCGAGCTGCTCGGAGCCGCCGCGCGAGTCGGCGGGAGTGCCGGTGCGGTACTTGCCGGTGAGCACGCCGCGCCCGAGCGGCGAGGACGGCAGCAGGCCGATCCCGAGCTCCTTCGCGGCGGGCAGCACCTCGCGCTCGACGCCGCGCTGCAGCAGCGAGTACTCCATCTGGGTGCCGGCGAGCGCGGTCCGCGCGCCGGGGGCGGCGAGCTGCCAGGTGGCCGCCCGCGCGAGCTGCCAGCCGCAGAAGTTGGAGACCCCTACGTAGCGGGCCCGGCCGCTGGTCACGGCGATGTCGAGGGCCTGCAGCGTCTCCTCGAGCGGGGTGCAGTCGTCGTACGCGTGCACCTGCCACAGGTCGACGTGGTCGGTGCCGAGGCGGGCGAGCGAGGCGTCGAGGGCGGCCAGCAGGTGGCCGCGCGAGCCGTCGACCCGGCGCTCGGGGTCCGGCACGCTGCCCGCCTTGGTGGAGATGACCAGGTCCTCGCGCGGCACGAGGTCGGCGAGCAGCCTGCCCAGCAGGTACTCGGCCTCGCCCCCGCCGTATATGTCGGCGGTGTCGACCAGGGTGCCGCCGGCCTCCCAGAACGTCCTCAACAGGTCGGCCGCCTCGTGCTCCTCGGTGTCCCGGCCCCAGGTGAGGGTGCCGAGCCCGATGCGGGACACGCGCAGGCCGGTCCGGCCGAGATGCCTCTGCTTCATGGACGCGCACATTACTGGCCGGATTCCTCTCCCGGGGAACCCTGTGGACAACCCGGGCCCTGCCCTTACCGGCAGTCACCCTCCGACGTGACCCGCGTCGCCCCCTCCCCCGCTCCCCACCGGGCCCTTCGCGCGCTAGGGTCCTGCTGGACAGGGACGTTACTGATCGGTAAGGGGAGCGGTATGCGGCTCGGGATCAACCTCGGCTACTGGGGCGCCGGAATGGACTTGGACAACCTGGAGGTGGCCAAGGAGGCCGACCGTCTGGGTTACTCCGTCTGCTGGGCCGCGGAGGCCTACGGCTCCGACGCCGCCACGGTGCTCAGCTGGGTCGCGGCCCAGACGGAGCGCATCGACGTGGGTTCGGCGATCTTCCAGATCCCGGCCCGTCAGCCCGCGATGACGGCGATGACCGCGGCCACCCTGGACTCCCTCTCCGGCGGCCGTTTCCGCCTGGGTCTGGGCGTCTCGGGCCCGCAGGTCTCCGAGGGCTGGTACGGCGTCAAGTTCGACAAGCCGCTCGCCCGTACGCGTGAGTACGTGGAGATCATCCGCAAGGCGATGACCCGTGAGCGCCTGTCCTACGAGGGCCAGCACTGGACGCTGCCGCTGCCGGGCGGCCCGGGCAAGCCGCTGAAGCTGACCGTGCACCCGGAGCGCGAGCACATCCCGGTCTACATCGCGGCGATCGGCCCGAAGAACCTGGAGCAGACCGGCGAGATCGCGGACGGCGCGCTGCTGATCTTCCCGTCGGCCGACCACCTCGAGGAGACGGCGGTCCAGCACATCCGCGCGGGCCGCGAGAAGGTGGGCAAGACGCTGGAGGGCTTCGACATCGTCCCCACGCTGCCGCTGGCCGTGGGCGAGGACAAGGACGTCCCGGCGCTGGCCGACGCCTTCCGCCCCTACACCGCGCTGTACGTCGGCGGCATGGGCAGCCGGAAGCAGAACTTCTACAACCAGCTCGCCCAGCGCATGGGCTACGAGGAGGCCGCCGCCGCGATCCAGGACAAGTACCTGGCCGGCGACAAGGACGGCGCGGCCGCCGCGGTTCCGCAGGACCTGATCGACAGCACCACCCTGCTGGGCTCCGTGGACCGGATCGCCGACCGGATGAAGGCCTACGCCGCCGCCGGCGTCACCACCCTGACCCTGGCCCCGGCCGGCTTCACGCTCGAGGAGCGGATCACCGCGCTGCGCGCCGGCATGGAGGCCCTGGAGCGCGCCGGCCTCGCCTGAGACCGGCGCCGGACGCCCGGTCACCGAGGCCGGCGTCCGAGGCCCGGTACGCGAGCCGGTGCGCGAGGAAGTCCTGCGGCCGTGGTGGGGGCTCGGGGGTCCTCCCCGCCACGGCCGTCACGGGGAACAACGCGCCGGCGGCGCGCCGGTTACGTGCGGGCGCCGTCCGCCGGTCCTCCGATCGGCCCACGGGCCGCCCGGAGCTGTTGCGGCGCCGGTGCCCCGGCCGTTGACTCGGTCTCCGGGGGTCCGCGTCCGTGTCCTCGGAAGAGGGGTGCTCCATGCTGTCCGCCAGGAGTCTGTTCCAGGAGATCTTCGACAACGACGAGGCGTTCCGCCTGTTCTGTTCCGTCGCCGCCGGCGGCGAGGCGCAGGGCGGCTGGGAGAACGCCCGGATCGCGGCGCTGGTGCCGGCCGAGGAGCGGGAGATGGCGCCCCGGATCGCGCGCCACGGCGCGGACGAGGACAAGCACGGGCGGATCTTCACCGCGCTGCTGCGCAAGCGCGGGCTCGAGGCGGTGGAGGTCCCGACGGACGTCGATTACACGATGCTGCTGGAGCGCGACGGCATCGGGCTCCCGCACCACAAGCTGCGCCGCGAGGAGCAGCTGAGCGTCCGGGACCTCGTGGTGTACCTCGCGCACAGCCGCGTCACCGAGCAGCGGGCGTCGGAGCAGATGCGGCTGCTGTGCGGGGTCTTCGGCGACCACCCGGACGTCGGGCGGGCGGTGCGGATGATCTCCGCCGACGAGGAGAACCACCTGGCCTACTGCCACGAGGAGCTGTTGCGGCTGTCGGCTGCCGGGTACGGGCGGCTGATCCGGCGGACGCTGCGCACGACGGCGCTGGCCGAGATCGCGGTCTACCGGGACGTCAGCCTCGCGGTGATGGCCCGCATGGGCCGGATCCTGGGCTGGTCCGCCCCCAAGCGTGCCGCGCTGGCCGCGGGCGTCCACGCGGTGTACGCCGTCGAGCGGGCGGGCGGCTGGCGGCGCATGGTCACCCTGCGGATGCCGGAGCCCGCGATGCGCAACGCCCTGGGCGGCCCCTCCGTCCCGGCCCCCGAGTTCGCCTGAGCCCACGCCACGCCCCGGGGGCGGGCACAATGGGCGCATGTCCACCGCGCGTTCCTGCCCCTGCGGGCTGCCCCAGCCGTACGACGCCTGCTGCGGGCGGTTCCACTCCGGTTCCGCCGTCGCGGCCACCGCCGAGCAGCTGATGCGCTCCCGGTACAGCGCCTTCGTGCGGCTCGAGGCGGGGTACCTGCTGCGCACCTGGCATCCGCGGACCCGTC
This sequence comes from Streptomyces fragilis, assembly GCF_003112515.1. Taxonomy (GTDB): domain Bacteria; phylum Actinomycetota; class Actinomycetes; order Streptomycetales; family Streptomycetaceae; genus Streptomyces; species Streptomyces fragilis. The sequence continues at coordinate 175,968 of NZ_BEVZ01000007.1, forward strand.
CGGCGGAGCTCGACCTGGATCCCGGCACCCGCTGGACGGGGCTGGAGATCCTGGCCACGGAGGGCGGGTCCGCCTTCCACTCGACCGGCACGGTCACCTTCCGCGCCTCCTACCGCGGCGGCGCGATGACCGAGCACAGCCGCTTCGAGCGGGAGCGGGGCGGCTCGGGCGGCTGGCTGTACGTGGACGGCGACGTCTCCGGCTGACCTCGGGTCCGGGGCCCGGAGCCGCTCAGGCGCGCCCGCGGAACTCGCGCAGCCGGTGGTGGGCGGCCAGGCCGTCCGGCACCCAGTCCCAGACGCCGACGCGCGCCTCCAGCTCCTCCTCCGTGAGGAAGGCGTGCCAGGCGACCTCCTCGGGCTGTGGCCTCACCGGCTGCTCGCAGCGGACCTGGTACACGGCCGACCACCAGCTGTGGCCGGCGCCGTCGTCGTAGAGGAAGGTGAAGAGGAACTCCGGCTGCGGCAGCCCGCTCACCCCCAGCTCCTCCTCGGCCTCGCGCAGGGCGGCCACCTCGTAGGACTCCCCCGCGCCGACCACCCCGCCCACGAACATGTCGTACAGGGACGGGTACACGAGCTTGGTGGCCGTCCTGCGGTGGACGAAGATCCGGTCCTCGGCGTCCCGCGCCTCGACGAAGACGCACCGGTGCCGCAGCCCTCGCGCGTACACCTCCCCGCGCGGCCGCCGGCCGACGACCCGGTCGTGCTCGTCGACGACGTCGAGGATCTCCTCCGCGGAACGCGCGGCGTGGGCGGCCAGGAGGTCCGCGGCGTCGGACGGGTGCTCGGCTCCGGTACCAGTCATGCCGACATCCAACCGCACCACGCGGCGGCGAAAGCGCCCGCGGCCCCGGGAGCGTCAGGAACCCGGGACCGCGGGCGGTCGGAAGGAGGCGGCGTGCCTCGCTGGACGAACGGTGCCTCGCTAGACGAACAACGACAGCAGCAGCACCGTCGCCCCGCCGACCACGGAGATCAGCGTCTCCATCACCGACCAGGTCTTGATCGTCTGGCCGACGGAGAGCCCGAAGTACTCCTTGACCAGCCAGAACCCGGCGTCGTTGACGTGGCTGAAGAAGACCGAGCCGGCGCCGATCGCCAGGACCAGCAGCGCCGTCTCCGCCGGGGACATGCCCGCCGCGAGCGGGGCGACCAGGCCGGCCGCCGAGATGGTGGCGACGGTCGCCGAGCCGGTGGCCAGGCGGATCACCACGGCGATGAGCCAGGCGAGCAGCAGCGCCGGGATCGACCAGTTCTCGGATATCTCGAGGATCATCTGCCCGACACCCGAGTCGATCAGGGTCTGCTTGAAGCCGCCGCCCGCGCCGACGATCAGCAGGATGCCGGCGATCGGGGCGAGGGACTTCTCGACGGTGCTGGAGAGGCGCTCCTTGGTGAAGCCGGCCGCGCGGCCCAGCGTGAACAGGCCCACGAGCACGGCGGCGAGCAGGGCGATCATCGGGGAGCCGACGACGTCGAAGACGCGCTGGACGGAGTTCTCCGGGTCGTCGACCACGATGTCGACCAGCGCCTTGGCCAGCATCAGCACCACCGGCAGCAGCATGGTGGCGAGGGTGGGGCCGAAGCCGGGGCGCTTGTCGGGGTCCTGGTCCTCGTCGACGACGGGGACCATCCGCTCGGGGGCGGGGACGTCCACCCAGCGGGCGGCGTAGCGGGAGAAGAGCGGACCGGCGACGATCACCGTGGGGATCGCGACGATCAGGCCCAGGGCCAGCGTGAGGCCGAGGTCCGCGTCGACCGCGTCGATGGCGGCCAGCGGCCCGGGGTGCGGCGGGATCAGGCCGTGCATCACGGAGAGGCCCGCGAGGGCGGGGATGCCGATCCGCATCAGCGAGAAGTTGCCGCGGCGGGCCACCATCAGCACCACCGGGATCAGCAGGACCACGCCGACCTCGAAGAACAGCGGCAGGCCGATCACCGAGGCGATCAGCACCATCGCCCACGGCATGGCCCGGCCGTTCGCCCTGGCCAGGATGGTGTCCACGATCCGGTCGGCGCCGCCGGAGTCGGCCAGCAGCTTGCCGAGGACGGCGCCCAGGGCGATCAGCACGCCGACGCCGGAGACGGTGGAGCCCAGGCCGGTGGTGAAGCTGGCGATGGTCTTGTCCAGCGGGGCGCCCGCGAAGGCGCCGAGGGCGAGCGAGCCGACGGTCAGCGCCAGGAAGGCGTGCAGCTTGAACTTGGTGATGAGCACGACGATGACGGCGATGCCCGCGAGCACGGCGAGGCCCAGGTGGGCATGGCCGGCCGAGGTGATCGGCTCGACGGCGTCCGCCGCCAGAGTCTCGACGCTGAGTCTGGTCACGGTGGTTCCTTGCGAGGGGGGGTGTGGGGCCTGGTGTGGGGGTGGGTGGGGCGGGGTGGGCCGTGGGGACCCGTGGGGGGGAGGTTCGGGGGCCGGCGGTCAGGAGGCGGCGCGCACGGCGGCCTCGGCCGTCCGGGCGATCTCCTCCGGCTGCGCCGCGAGGTCGACGACGACGCCGGCCTCGTCCGGCTGGAGCGGCTCGAGGGTGGCGAACTGGGAGTCCAGCAGCGAGCCGGGCATGAAGTGGCCCGTGCGGCCCGCCATCCGCCGCTCGACGAGGGCGCGGTCGCCGCTGAGGTGGACGAAGAAGAGGCCGGGGTCCGCGGCCCGCAGACGGTCGCGGTAGGCCCGCTTGAGGGCCGAGCAGCTGACCACGCCGCCGGTGGCGCGGCGCTCGTGCGCCCAGGCGCCGATCAGGTCCAGCCAGGGGGCCCGGTCCTGGTCGTCCAGCGGGGTGCCGGCCGTCATCTTGGCGATGTTGGAGGGCGGGTGGAACTCGTCGCCTTCGGCGTAGGGGACGCCGAGGATCTCGGCGAGGCGGCGGCCGATCGTGGTCTTGCCGGTGCCGGCGACCCCCATGACCACCACGACCGGTGGGACGGGCTGGGCGGGTTCAGGGGCCATGGTCTTCTCGCAGTCTTCGTCGACTTCCGTTGCCGGGGGACACTGAAACCCATGTGATGTGACAAATTCAAGACCTCGACGCTAAAAAGTCTGACTTTTGAGGTGTGCGACATCCCATACCCTGATGCCATGACCGTCCAGGCCCGAGGGCTGCACGCACAGGTACTCGACCGCCTCGGGCCCGCGATCACCGCGGGGGAGCACCCGCCCGGCAGCGTGCTGCGCACCGACGAGCTCGCCCAGGAGTACGGGGTGTCGAGGTCGGTGATGCGCGAGGCGGTGCGGGTCCTGGAGTCGATGCAGCTGGTCGCCTCCCGCCGCCGGGTCGGCGTGACGGTGCGGCCGGTGGAGGAGTGGAACGTCTACGACCCGCAGGTCATCCGCTGGCGGCTGGCCGGCGCCGACCGCGCCCGGCAGCTCCGCTCGCTCACCGTCCTGCGTTCCGCCGTCGAGCCGGCCGCGGCCGGCCTGGCCGCGCGCCACGCCTCGCCGGAGCAGTGCGCGGAGCTGACGCGGTGCGCGCTGGGCATGGTGGCCACCTCCCGCGGGCAGCGGCTGGCGGAGTACCTGGTCCACGACGTGGCCTTCCACCGGGTGATCCTGAGCGCCTCGGGCAACGAGATGTTCGCCCGCCTCGGCGACGTGGTGGCCGAGGTCCTCAGCGGACGCACCCGCCACGAGGTGATGTTCGAGGACCCGGATCCGGCCGCCGTGACGCTCCACGTGCGCGTGGCGGAGGCGGTCCGCGAGGGCGACGCGGCGGAGGCGGAGCGTCTGACCCGGGAGATCACCGTGGGCGCACTGCGCGAGCTGGACGTGCTGGCGCCCTGACCGCGACGGCGCGCGGAGGCCCGCGGACCCGCGCGAAGGTACACGGCGACGGAAGTTGTTCCCGTCACGTTGGGTTCCGGCTATGGACGGCATACCGACCGGTCGGCATCATGATCTGGTGTCTTCGTCGTCGTCGCCCGAAGGAGCTCGAGAATGAGCCGCCCCGACCATCCGCCAGGCCTCGATCCGGTCCGGCTGCGCGATCTGCTCGAGCGCGAGCGGCCCGGCCTGCTGCAGGGTGAGCTGTCCGCCCGCCTCATCGAGGGCGGCCGGTCGAACCTCACCTACCACGTCACCGACGGCGTCGGCCGCTGGGTGGTCCGCCGTCCGCCGCTGGGGCACGTGCTGGCCACCGCGCACGACATGCGCCGTGAGCACCGGGTGATCAGCGCCCTGCACCCGACGGCCGTGCCGGTGCCCGCCCCGGTCCTGTTCTGCGAGGACGAGGAGGTGCTGGGCGCGCCGTTCTACGTGATGGAGTTCGTCGCCGGCACGCCGTACCGGACCGCGGAGCAGCTCGCCCCGCTCGGCCCCGGGCGCACCCGTGAGGCAGTGCTGGGGCTGGTCGACACGCTCGTGGAGCTGCACGCGCTGGACCCGGAGGCGATCGCCCTGGGCGACTTCGGACGCCCCGAGGGCTTCCTGGAGCGCCAGCTGCGCCGCTGGGGCAAGCAGCTGGCCGCCTCCCGCAGCCGCGAGCTGCCCGGCATCGACGAGCTGCACGCCGCGCTGGGCGCCCGGCTGCCGGACTCCCCCGCGCCCGCCGTGGTGCACGGCGACTACCGCCTGGACAACGTGCTGATCGGCGATGACGACCGGATCAAGGCCGTCCTGGACTGGGAGATGTCCACCCTGGGCGACCCGCTGACCGACCTCGGCCTGCTGGTCATGTACAGCACGCCGCACGGGCTGCCGGGCTCCCCCGTCTCCACCACCGCCGAGGCCGCGGGACACCCCGCGCCGTCCGAGCTGGTGGAGCGGTACGCGGCGCTGTCCGGCCGCGACGTGTCGGCCGTCTCCTGGTACACGGCCTTCGCCTGGTTCAAGCTCGCGGTGATCCTCGAGGGCATCCACTACCGCTACACGCTCGGCCAGACCGTCGGCGGCGGCTTCGACCGCATCGGCGACCTGGTGCCCTACTTCATCGAGCAAGGCCTCACCACTCTGCAGGAAGGCTGATCATGGACTTCGCGTTCGACGCGCGCACCGAGGAACTGCGCGCCGACCTCCTCGACTTCATGGAGGAGTTCGTCCACCCGGCCGAGCAGGTGGCCCGTGAACAGCGTGCGGCGCTCGCCGACCCGTGGGGGCACGTGCCGGTGCTGCACGACCTGCAGGCCGAGGCGCGCCGCCGCGGGCTGTGGAACCTGTTCCTGCCGGACGCCGAGTACGGCGCGGGGCTGACCAACCTGCAGTACGCCCCGCTCGCCGAGATCACCGGCCGCTCCCCGCAGCTGGCGCCGGACGCCCTGAACTGCGCCGCGCCGGACACCGGCAACATGGAGCTGCTGAACCAGTTCGCCACCGACGAGCAGAAGAAGCAGTGGCTGGAGCCGCTGCTGGCCGGCGAGATCCGCTCCGCCTTCGCGATGACCGAGCCGGAGGTGGCCTCCTCGGACGCCACCAACATCACCACGCGGATCGAGCGGGTGGGCGACGAGTACGTCATCAACGGCCGCAAGTGGTACATCTCCGGCGCGATGAACCCGGCGTGCCGGATCTTCATCGTGATGGGCAAGACCGACCCGGACGGCGCGGACGTCCGCCGCCAGCAGTCGATGGTCCTGGTCCCGCGCGACACCCCGGGCCTGCGGGTGGAGCGGGCGATGACGGTCTTCGGGTACGGCGACGAGTACCACGGCGGGCACGCCGAGGTGGTCTTCGAGGACGTCCGGGTGCCGGTGTCGAACCTGGTCGGCGAGGAGGGCGGCGGCTTCGCCATCGCCCAGGCACGGCTGGGCCCGGGCCGCATCCACCACTGCATGCGGCTGATCGGCATGGCGGAGCGGGCGATCGAGCTGATGTGCCGCCGTGCCGTGTCGCGCACCGCCTTCGGCAAGCCGCTGGCGCAGCAGGGCGTGGTGCAGAACTGGATCGCCGATGCCCGGGTCGCGGTGGAGCAGCTGCGGCTGCTGGTGCTGAAGACGGCCTGGATGATGGACACGGTGGGCAACAAGGGGGCGCACACCGAGATCCAGGCCATCAAGATCGCCACGCCGCGGACGGTGTGCGGCATCCTCGACCAGGCCATCCAGCTGTACGGCGCGGGCGGGGTCTCGCAGGACTTCCCGCTGGCCGAGCTGTACGCCGGGGCGCGGACGCTGCGGCTGGCCGACGGGCCGGACGAGGTCCACCAGCGGTCGCTGGCCCGCCGTGAGCTGAAGAAGTACCTCTAGGCGCACGGACCAAGGCGCGGGGCGGGGACGAGATCGATCTCGTCCCCGCCCCGCGCCTTTCGGCCGTCCCTCAGGGCCGCAGCGCGCGCAGCAGCAGGTCCGCCAGGTGGTCGGCCACCTCGCGGGGGCTCAGCGGTCCGTTGGGCCGGTACCACGTCGACAGGTGGTGGATGGAGCCGAAGTGGTAGTCGACCACCAGGCTGGCCGGGGTGGCGCGGGAGAAGACGCCCGCCTCCTGGCCCTCCTCGATGAGCCCCTTGAACTGCTCGTGGTAGCGCCGCCGCTCGGCCCGCACCTGCTTGTTCTTCTCCGGGCTGAGGTGGTGGATCGACTGAAAGAAGATCGACGCGTCGTCGAGGTTCTCGATGGTCGTCACCACCACGTCGGCGGCCGCCTCGCGCAGCCGCCGGTCCACCGGGGCGTCCAGCCGGGCGAAGTGGTCCAGCCGCTCCTGCTGGAGCCGCAGCACCCGGGCGTAGACCTCGTGGAGCAGGTCCTCCTTGGAGCCGAAGTAGTGGTACAGCGCGCCCTTGGTGACGCCGGCCGCCTCCACGATCTCCTGCACGGAGGTGCGGTCGTAGCCGCGCTCCGCGAAGAGGCGGGTGGCGGCGGCCAGCAGCCGCTGGGGAACGGGCGTGCCGTCTCCGTCCGTCGTCCTGGCCATCGTGCCGCCACCTGTCCTTCCGTTTCCTTCGTCGTACGCGTGTGCGGGAACTACTTCGCTCGCAGTTCCCTGCGCAGGATCTTGCCAGTCGCCGTCTTCGGCAGGTCGGGCAGGATCTCGACCAGCCGCGGGTACTTGTACGCGGCCAGGCGCTCCTTGCAGTATGCGGCGAGGTCCTCGCCGGTGGCCTCGGCCCCCGGGCGCAGCGAGATGTACGCCTTCACCGTCTCCCCGCGGTAGCCGTCGGGGACGCCGACCACGGCCGCCTCGCGTACCGCCGGGTGGGTGTAGAGCACGTCCTCGACCTCGCGCGGCCACACCTTGAAGCCGGAGGCGTTGATCATGTCCTTCTTGCGGTCGACGACGTACAGCCAGCCCTGCTCGTCCATGAAGCCGATGTCGCCGGTGCGCAGCTCGCCGTCGGGGAAGGTCTCGGCGGTGGCCTCGGGGCGGCGCCAGTAGCCGGGGACGACCTGCGGGCCCTTGACGACGATCTCGCCCTGCTCGCCGAAGGGGACCTCCTGGCCCTGGTCGTCCAGGATGCGCACCACGGTGTCGGCGCCGGGGACGCCGACGGCCAGGGTGCCGGAGACCGGGTCGACGGGGGCCCGCAGGCCTCCGGTGACCGAGGCGCAGGGGGCGCTGCACTCGGTGAGCCCGTAGCCGTTCTGGATGTACGGGCCGAAGGCGGCCTCGAACTTGTCCACGAGCGCGGGCGGCAGCGGGGCGCCGCCGGAGGAGATCTGCGCGAAGGAGGTGAAGTGGTCGCGGCCGACCGACGGGTGGGCGGCCAGCGCCATGAAGGCGGTGGACGGGCCGACGGTGTAGGCCGGGCGGTGCTCGGTGAAGGCGTCCAGGACCACGCCGGCCTCGAAGCGGTAGGCGAGCACCAGGCTGCCGGCGCTGTTCAGGGCGGCCAGGAACTGGCAGACCATGCCGGTGATGTGGAAGAGCGGGGCGAGCGCGAAGTAGGCGGCGTGCTCGGGCAGTCCGAGGCCGGTGGCCTGGCGCTCGGCGTTGTACATCAGGTTGCCGTGGGTGTTGGTGGCGCCCTTGGGGGTGCCGCTGGTGCCCGAGGTGTAGCTGATCAGCGCGATGTCCTGGGGGCCGGTCTCGCGGCCCTCGGGCGCGGGGTGGCCGGCCCGGGCGGCCTCGGTGAGGTCCTCCGCGTCGGCGGCCACGGGCAGCCGCTCGAAGTCGAGGACGCGCTTGTCGTCGCGGCTCTGGAAGTCCAGCTCGCAGGCGGTGAGGGCGAACTCGACGGGGGTGCCGTCGGCGGCGTCGCGCAGGTAGGCCTCCCAGGCGCGGTCGGAGCAGATCAGCGCCCTGACCTCGCCGTCGGTGAGGACGTGCCTGACCTCTCCGGTCTTGTACATGGGGTTGACCGGCAGCACGATCGCGCCGGCCTTCCACGCGCCCAGGACGGCGAGCACGAAGGCCGGGGAGTTCTGCAGCAGCACGGCGACCCGGTCGCCCTTGGCGACGCCGCGGGCGGCGAGGCGGCCGGCCACCGAGTCGGTGAGCGCGTCGACCTCGCGGTAGGTCAGGCGGCCGTCGAAGTAGGTGAGGAAGGTCTCGTCCGCGCGGGTGGCCAGGGCGCGCTCCAGGGCGTGCACCGCGCCGGCCGGCGGGGTGAGGGGGGCCTTCTGAGCGTCGGTCAGAAGGGCCAGCCAGGGCTTGGCCGCGTACCGGGATTCGGTCGTCATCGGATGCTCTCCCACTTCTGGTGCAGACGGTTCATGTGCGTCAGCCAGCGCTCCGGGTCGGCCGCCCGGGCCGCGTAGTACTCGGCGACCTCCGGGTGCGGGAGGATCAGGAAGCGGTCCTCCGCGATGCCCTTGAAGAGGGCGTCGGCCACGTCCTCGGGCTCGATCGCGGTGGGGGCGAGGACCAGGTCGCCCGCGCTGCCGGAGCCGGCCAGCATGTCGGTGCGCACGCCCTGGGGGCAGATCGCGTGCACCTTGATCCCGCGGTGGCGGTAGGTGAGCGAGAGCCATTCCGCGTGGGCGTAGGCGGCGTGCTTGGTGGCGCTGTAGGGGGCAGCGCCGATCATGGTGAGCAGGCCGGCCGCGGAGACGGTGGCCACGAAGCGGCCCCCGCCGCGCTCCAGCCACTCGGGCACCAGGGCGCGGGCGGCGCGTACGTGCGCCATCACGTTGACGTCCCAGGCGCGCTCCCACGCCTCGTCGTCCGGGGCGAGGCTGCCGTCGCTGCCGGCGATGCCGGCGTTGGCGCAGAAGACGTCGATCCCCCCGCCCAGGGCCTCGCGGGCGGGCTCCAGCACCGCCGAGGCGTCTCCCGGGACGGCCGTGGCGCCGATCTCCCCCGCCACCGCCTGCGCCTTGTCCGCGTCCAGGTCGTTGACCACGACCCGGGCCCCCTCGGCGACGAAGCGCCGGGCCATCGCGGCTCCGATGCCGCCCCCCGCCCCGGTGACGACGACACGGGCATCTCGCACGGCTTCCACCATCGGTTACCTCCGGCACGACGTGACACGGCGCTGTCGCCGCTGACTGCGGCGTCAGACTAACCGGTCGGTATGTTGCGCGGAAGGGGTAGCGCAGGGCCGTTCGGGGACATCGGGCCCGCGCGGGGGGTGGACCAACTCCCGCGTGGGCATGACACTCGGCACCGGCCGCCCCACAAGGGCGCCGCGGCACCGTCCGTCAGCGAGAAGAGCCGGGCACCACCCCACGATCCACGGAGGTCACGCACCATGAGACTGTCCAGACGAGGCCTGCTCACCGCCGCCACGGCAGCCCTGTCCGCCACCGCGGCCGGCGCCGCGCAGGCGGCCGAGCCCTCCGCGCCGCCGGTCGGCGACACCCCGCCCTCGGGCGGGCGGCCGCTGCGCACCGGGTTCGAGCGCCTCGTCGCGGACGGGTACGCGCCGCTCGCCGGCCGGAAGGTCGGCGTCGTCACCAACCCGACGGGCATCACCCGCGACGCCACGCACATCGTCGACGTGATGCACGCCGACGACCGGGTCGACCTGACGGCGGTCTTCGGGCCCGAGCACGGCTTCCGCGGCACCGCGCAGGCCGGCGGCTCCGAGGGCTTCTACGAGGACCCCGCCACCGGGCTCCCGGTGTACGACACCTACCTCAAGAGCGGCCAGGCGCTGGCGGGCGTCTTCACCGCCTCGGGCGTGGACACCGTGGTCTTCGACATCCAGGACGCAGGCGCCCGCTTCTACACCTACATCTGGACCCTGTACGACTGCATGGAGGCCGCCGCCCTGGCCGGCAAGCGGTTCGTGGTGCTGGACCGGCCCAACCCGGTGTCCGGCCGCTCGGCCGAAGGTCCGGTGATGCACCCGCAGTTCGCCACCTTCGTCGGCCGCAAGCCGATCTCCCAGCAGCACGGCATGACGGTGGCGGAGCTGGCCCTGCTCTTCAACGGGGAGTTCCTGTCCACCCCGGTGGAACTGGAGACGGTCCGGATGACCGGGTGGCGGCGCGACGAGTTCTACGACGCCTCCGGGCTGCCGTGGGTGCCGCCGAGTCCCAACATGCCGACCCCGGACACCGCGCTGGTCTACCCGGGCACCTGCCTCTTCGAGGGCACCAACCTTTCCGAGGGCCGCGGCACCACCCGCCCCTTCGAACTGCTGGGCGCGCCGGGCGTCGACGGGTCCTGGGCGGCGGCAGCCAACGAACTGGGCCTGCCCGGCGTCCGGTTCAGGGAGGCGTATTTCCAGCCGACCTTCAGCAAGTATTCCGGCCAGACCGTCGGCGGCGTCCAGGTCCACGTGCACGACCGCGCCGCGTTCGAGCCGGTGCGCACCGGCATCGGCCTGCTGATCACCGCCCGGGCCACCTGGAGCGGCTTCGCCTGGCGCGCGGACAACTGGATCGACAAGCTCACCGGCTCGACCGGGGTCCGCGACCGGATCGACGCGGGCGCCGGCCTCGACGAGGTGGTGGCCGGCTGGCGGGACGAACTGGCCGCCTTCCGCGCCACCCGGAAGCGGTATCTCCTGTACCGCTGAGCCGGGTTGACGGACACGGGCGGGCCGCGGACCGACGCGGCCCGCCCGTTCTGTTCGCTCTTGTCGCGCATAGTCCCGCCGTCAACAGGAACCCGCATAGGTGTGTCGTCCCGCTTATGGCAGACCCCGGCCGAACCGATGGAGCCGGTTGGGCGGTCGGCACGTCCCATCGGCGACAGCCTTGCGGGGACGCCGAGTTGGACGACGTTGGACAGCAGTCGAGGGCACGTGCGACGGAGGTACGGTCGATGGCGGGATTCCGGAGTCTGGCGAGACAAGTGCGTGACCAGCGGTGCGACCTGGCGTTGCGGCGGTACTCGCTGCGCAAGTGCCTGGAGAGGTTCGCGCCCTACGGCCACCGGGCGACCTGGGACCACCTGTGCGTCACCTGGGGGTTCGGCCCGGAGGACCGGTCCCCCGATCCGCGCCGGCTGGTGGGCGCGGTGGCGGAGCTGGAGCAGGCCCGGGAGATCTGGCTGCGCTACGAGGTGGCCTTCGCGCAGCGGCGGCGCCGGGAGAAGCACGACGGTCTGCGCCGGCCCGGGTCGGTGGACGACTGGCACCGCAGGACCTGGGGCGGGTTCGGGATCGCCTGGTGCGACGATCCCCGCGTCCACCCCGCGGACCCGCTGCCGGAGGTGCTGCGCCGGCTGATCGGGGCACTGGAGCGGGAGCCGGGGAGGAGCTGCCCGGTCTGCGGCGACGAGGACCTGGCCTGGCGTCACGGCATGAACCACGAGCCGTCCAGCGGACCGGTGTGCGTCGGGTGCGGGATCCTCGTCCCGCTGCCGGTGCTCACTCCGGAGGCCGTGGAGACGGCGCGGCGGGGACGGCGGCAGCTGGCCGCCGTGTGACGGCACGTCCGCGCCGCCCTCGGCGGCGGGCGCCGCGAGGGGCGTCCGCCGCCGGGGCCTGTCCGTGCCCGCGCGGGAGCGGCGGTCCGTGCTCGCGCCGGACCGGCGGTCCGTGCCCGCGCGGGAGCGGCAGGGATCAGCCGCGGAGCGGGCGGCCCTGCGCGTCGGTGTGGTCGCCGGCCAGCAGCAGGATGCCGTCGACCAGCGACCAGATCCCGAGGCCGCCACAGGTGAAGAGCTGCGCGAGGGCGATGCCGACGTGGCCGGTGTAGAACCGGCCGACCCCGAAGCCGCCGAGGAAGAGCTGCAGCAGACCGGCGGCCAGCTTCGACTTGTCCGAGTAGGGGCGCCCGTAGATGTCGTAGCCGTACGGCGCCTGGGGGTCGCCGGTCCAGGTGCCGGGCGGCACCTGCCCCTGGTAGGGGTACGAGCCGTAGCCGGGGTGCTGCCCGCCGGGCGGGGGCGGGTAACCGGGGCCGGGGCCCTGCGGACCGGGCGGGGGCGGGTAGCTGTAGCCGGGCGCCTGCCCGGGCGGGGGCGGATAGCCGTAGCCGGGCCCCTGCGGACCGGGCGGAGGCGGATAGCCGTAGCCGGGCCCCTGCGGACCGGGCGGAGGCTGGTGGCCCTTGGGTCCGTCCTGCGGGTAGGGAGGCTGCTGGGGCTGGTCGGTCACGGGGTGGTGCTCCTGCGATGAGAGGGGTGCGGAAGGCCGCGGACGGAAGTCGGTCGGACGATCATCGTGCAGGAACAAGCCTGCCGGGTACAGAGGGACCGGGAAATGCGGTGGCCCGGCCCCCGCGCGGGCGTGCTCACCCGCTCACCCCTTCCCCGGCTCGGGGGCCAGCCGGGAGCCGGTCAGGCCGGCCCCGATGGTGTCGTCCGGGTTGGACAGGGCGCACGTGCGCATCGACAGGCACCCGCAGCCGATGCAGTCGGTGAGATGGTCCCGCAGCCGCTCCAGGCGGCGGATGCGGTCGTCCAGTTCGGCCCGCCACAGCTCGGACAGGCGCGCCCAGTCCTCGCGGGTGGGCGTACGGCCGTCGGGGAGTGCGCCGAGGGCGTCGCGGATGGCGGTCAGGGGCATCCCCACCCGCTGGGAGGCCCGGACGAAGGCGACGCGGCGCAGGGTGTCGCGGGTGTAGCGGCGCTGGTTCCCGGGGGTCCGGCGGCTGGTGATCAGCCCCTTGGACTCGTAGAAGTGCAGCGCCGAGACCGCCACGCCGCTGCGCGCCGCGAGCTGACCGACGGTGAGTTCCTGGACCTTGGCGGGGATCTGGGGCACGGGGCGACCCTACCCAGCGCGCCCGCGAGGCCGGCGTCCGGCATTGACAGGACAGCGGACCGCAACCATGCTAAGCAGTCGCTTAGCATCAGCGCTCAGTTCACCGCAGACGCGAGAGGCCAGGGACAGCGACATGGCAGAGCCGAGGATCTTCACCTCCCCCGACGAGCTGAAGGCCGCCGTGGGCGAGCAGCTCGGGTACACCGACTGGGTCGAGGTCGACCAGAAGCGGATCGACCTGTTCGCGGAGGCCACCGGCGACCACCAGTGGATCCACGTCGACCCGGAGAAGGCCGCCCGGGGCCCCTTCGGCACCACGATCGCGCACGGCTACCTGACGCTGTCGCTGCTGCCCCTCTTCGGCCCGCAGCTCATCGCGGTCGAGGGCGTGAAGATGGGCGTGAACTACGGCACCAACAAGGTCCGCTTCCCCGCCCCCGTCCCGGTGGGCTCCCGGCTGCGCTCCACGGCGACCATCACGAACGTCGAGGACGTGCCGGGCGGCGTGCAGCTCTCGCTCGCCTTCACCGTCGAGCGCGAGGGCGGCGACAAGCCGGTCTGCGTCGCCGAGTCGGTGTCGCGCTACTACCTCTGAGGCCGGCCCCCGCCTCCGCGGCCGGGCGGGCTACCGCTTCGCGCCCACCATGTTGAGCACGAGGTCGGCGTAGAGCGCGCCGACCTCGTCGGGCGTCCAGCGGCCGTCCACCCGGAACCACCGGGCCACGTCGATGCACAGCGACATGATCGCCAGCGTGGCGCCCTGGACGTCCGGCACGTCGAACTCGCCGGCCGCGACGCCCTCCTGGATGATCCGGCGCACCTGCGCGTCCACCTGCTTGCGCAGCGCCACGATCTCGTCCCGCGAGTCCTCGCCGAGGGCCTCGAGCTCGTACTGCACCACCCGCGCGGTGGTGTGCTGGGCGGCGTGCCAGCGCACGAAGGAGCCGACCGCCCCGGCGAGCCGTTCGGCCGCCGTGCCCTCGCCCTCCGCGGCGGTGCGCAGGATGGCGAGGGCCTTCTCGTGACCGATCCGGCTGATCCGAGCGAGCAGCTCTTCCTTGGTCTTGTAGTGGATGTAGAGGGCGGCCGGGCTCATGCCCGCGCGGCCCGCGATGTCGCGGGTCGTCGTGGCGTGGTAGCCCCGCTCGGCGAACGCGTCGACCGCGGCCACCAGCAGGCGCCGGGCGGCCTCGGGTGTGACCTCGGCCCAGGGCTGCTGCTGCTCGCCGCCGGACGTCGTCTCCTCCGCCGTACTCATCGCTCGCCTCGCCTCTCTCGCTCCCCGTCCCGCACACCCTGGACGAGGACCCTCCGGACCGCACGCCGTACGTGCGGGGCACCACCATACCGCCGGAGTCTGAGCGGGCGCTTAGACCGGTGGGCCCGAGCCGCGCCGGCGCACCTGCGGGAGTGCCGTCAGAGCTTCTGGAAGGGGTCGTGCTCGGCGAGCAGCTTCTCCAGGCGGGCCTGGTCCACCCGGCTGACGATGGCCCCGGCCTCCTGGCGGTCGCGGATCACCTTGGCCAGTGTGAAGGCCGAGGTGACCAGGTAGAGGACGGCCACCGCGAAGAAGCCGCGCACCCAGGCACTGGCCTCCATGCGGACGATGCCGACGCAGGTCGCGCTCAGCGCGAGGACGAACGATGCCACCGCCTGGCCGTAGAAGGCCACGGTGCTCTGCTGCTTGACGGGTGTCTCGGTCATGGGAGAAGCATCGGGCGGACGCGCCCTGGGCACATCCGCCCGCGTACTCAGCCGCCGGTGGTCCGGCGTACTCAGGGAAGGGGCCTGGCGCCCGGCCGTGCGGGCAGGCCTCGCGCGAGTGCCGTTCGGGAGGCCTCGCTCCCGGCCGTTCGGGAAGGCCTCCTCCCGCGCGGCCGGTCAGAAGGCGGAGACTCCCGTCAGGTCGCGGCCGATCAGCAGCTTCTGGATCTGGCTGGTGCCCTCGTAGAGGGTCATCACCCGGGCGTCGCGCAGCAGCTTGCCGGCCGGGTACTCGTCGATGAAGCCGTACCCGCCGAAGACCTGCAGCGCGTTGTTGGCGCAGCGCACGGCCGCCTCGGAGGCGAACAGCTTGGCCTTGGACGCCTCGACGGTGAACGGCAGCCCGCGGTCGATCAGGTCGGCCACCCGCCACACCAGCAGCCGGGCGGCGTCCACGTCGAGCGCGATGTCGGCGAGCAGTTCCTGCACCAGCTGGTGGTGGGCGATGGTCTTCCCGAACTGCTCGCGCTGGCCCGCGTACTCCAGGGCGCAGTCCAGCGCCGCCTGGGCGATGCCGACACAGCCGGCGGCGACCGACATCCGGCCCTTGGCCAGGGTGGACATGGCGACGGTGAAGCCCTTGCCCTCGGGGCCGAGCAGCGCGGAGGCGGGCACCCGCACGTCCTCCAGCACCAGTTCGGCGGTGGCCTGGCCGCGCAGGCCGAGCTTGCCGTGGATGGTGTTGCGGGTCAGGCCGGGGGTGTCGGTGGGGACCAGGAAGGCGGACACGCCCTTGTGGCCCGGCGCGTCGGTGGAGCGCGCGAAGACGATCGCCACGTCGGCCCAGGTGCCGTTGGTGATGAACATCTTGGTGCCGTTGATGACGTAGTCGTCGCCGTCGCGCACCGCGCGGGTGGTGAGGTTGCCGGCGTCGGAGCCGGTGCCCGGCTCGGTGAGGCCGAAGCAGCCCAGCGCCTCGCCCGCGGTCAGCCGCGGCAGCCACTCCCGCTTCTGCTCCTCGGTGCCCCAGCTCTGGATGGTCTTGGTGACCAGGCCGAGCGAGACCGAGACGATGCCGCGGACCGAGGAGTCGCCGCGGCCGAGTTCCTCGGTGACCAGGCAGTAGGCCAGGTGGTCGCCTCCGGAGCCGCCGTACTCCTCGTCGATGGTCAGCCCCAGGAACCCGACCTCGCCCAGCTTCCGCACGATCGAGCGGTCCACCTGCTCGGCGCGGTCCCAGGCGACCACGTGCGGGGCGATCTCCCGTGCCACGAAGTCCCGGGCGAGCTCCTGTACGGCCGCCTGCTCCTCGCTGAGCCCCAGATTCACGGTGCGCCACCCCACGGTCGAGTCGGTGTTCCTGTCCCGCGTTAAATTAGCACTGCTAGTTTATTCGGTCGAGACTCTACGATGTGCGTCATGCCACGCCCCCGCACGCCGTTGCTGTCCACCGGCCGGATCGTCGAGACGGCCCTGACCCTGGTCGACGCCGAGGGCCTGGCCGCTCTCTCCACGCGGCGCCTCGCGGCGGAGCTGGGGGTGAGCGGGCCCTCGCTGTACAACCACTTCCGCAGCCGGGACCAGATCGTGGAGGCGGCGGCGGACGCGGTGAGCGCGCAGGTCGACCTGTCGATGTTCGAGAACGGCACGCCCTGGCGGGAGGCGCTGCGGGAGTGGGCGGCCTCCTACCGGGCCGCGCTGCGCAGACACCCCAACATCGTGCCGGTGCTGGCCGCCGGGCCGGGCCGGCGTCCGGCGGCGCTGCGGCTGGCGGACGCGGTGTACGGGGCGATGGTCGAGGCGGGCTGGCCGCCGGCCCACGCGACCTCCGTCGGCGCGCTGATGCGGTACTTCATCATGGGGTCCGCGCTGGGCTCGTTCGCGGGCGGCTTCGTCGGCGACGAGACGGCCTACGACCCGGCGGACTACCCCCACCTCGGCCAGGCGCACCTGCTGGCCGGGCGGCAGGAGGAGATCGACGAGCGCGCCTTCGACACCGGGCTGCGGGCGCTGCTGGACGGGCTGGAGCGCCAGTACGAGGAACTGACCGGCACCCGATGAGCGGGCCCCCGCCGGGTCCGCGCGGCCCGGGTCGGGCGGACCCCGCCCTCCGTGACGGCGGACCCGGGCGACGGGAGCGGCCGACCCAGGCGACGGGAGCGGCCGACCCGGGCCCCCGTGACGGCGGGCCCGGGTGTTGGAGCGGTGGGCTAGAAGACGACCAGCGCGCGGCCGCCCTTGCCCGCGGTCATGTTGTCGAAGGCGGACGGGATGTCTGCGAGCCCGATGCGGTCGGTGACCAGCATGCCGAGGTCCAGCCGCCCGGCACGGACGTGCTCCGCCAGCACCGGAAGGTCCCGCGCCGGGTCGCAGTTGCCGTACACGCAGCCGGCCAGCGTGCGGCCCCAGTGGAAGATCTCCAGGGCGTTGAAGGTGACCTGCTGGTCCTTGCCCCCGATGCCGACCACCGTCGTGCGGCCGCCGCGGCGCGTCGACTCCCAGGCCGTGCGGATGGTGACCGCACGGCCCACGCACTCCACCGCCACGTCGACGCCCTGCCTGCCGGTGAGGCCGCGGATCTCCCGCGCCGTCTGCTCCGAGGCGACGACGTAGTCCGTCGCGCCGGCCGCCCGCGCCAGTTCCTCCTTGGCCGGGGAGACGTCCACCGCGATCACCTTGGACGCCCCGGCGATGCGCGCCGCCTGGACCGTCGCGAGGCCCACGCCGCCCACGCCGTAGACGGCGACCGTCTCGCCCTCCCGCACCCGCGCCGCGTGGTGCACGGCGCCGTAGCCGGTGAGGACGGCGCAGCCCAGCAGCGCCGCGTCGGTCAGCGGGATGCCCTCCGGCAGCGGCAGCACCGTGTTGGCGGCGACCACCGCCTCCTCGGCGAAGGCGGCCACGTTCAGCCCGGGGTACAGCTCCAGGCCGTCCGACGCCCGGCGGGCGTAGGGGGCGGTGGCGCCGTCCAGCGAGCGGGCGCACAGCCAGACCTCGCCCAGTTCGCAGGACGGGCAGCTGCCGCAGGACGGGGACCAGTTGAGCACCACCTGGTCGCCCACCGCGACGTGGGTGACGCCCTCCCCCACCTCCGTCACGGTGCCCGCGCCCTCGTGCCCGAGGACGGCCGGCAGTGGCACCCGCATGGTGCCGTTGGCGATGGAGAGGTCGGAGTGGCACACCCCGGCCGCGGCCAGCCGGATCCGGACCTGGCCGGGGCCGGTCTCCGGCAGCTCTATCTCGGTGACTTCCAGCGGGGCGCCGATCGCGGGCGCCACGGCGGCGAGAACCATGGGATGAACGCTCCTCGAAGTGGGGGGACTCAGAACTGGAGGGACTTGGTCTGGAGGAACTCCGCGAGCCCGTGCGAGCCGAGCTCCCGGCCCACGCCGGAGTGCTTGTAGCCGCCGAAGGGGGCGAGCGGGTTGAAGCGCCCGCCGTTGATGTCGACCTGCCCGGTGTCCAGGCGGCGCGCGAAGGCGGCGGCCTCCGCCTCGTCGGCGGCCCAGACCGCGCCGGCCAGCCCGTAGACGGTGCCGTTGGCGATGCGCACGGCGTCGTCCTCGTCCCGGTACTTCAGGACGCAGAGCACCGGGCCGAAGATCTCCTCCTGGGCGATGGTCATCTCGGGGGTGACGTCGGCGAAGACGGTGGGCGCGACGTGGAAGCCCTTGTCCGCGGGGGCCTCGGGGCCGCCGGCCACCAGGCGGGCGCCCTCGGCGACGCCCTTCTCGATGTAGCCGCGCACCCGTGCCTGCTGCTTGGCGTTGACCAGCGGCCCGATCCGGTCCCCGTACTTGGCGGCGGCCTGGGCGGCGAGCTCCACGGCTTCCTCGTAGCGGTCCTCGTGGACCAGCATCCGGGTCCAGGCGCTGCAGGTCTGGCCGGAGTTGGCCATCACGTTGGCGACGCCGACGGCGACCGCCCTGCCGAGATCGGCGCTCGGCAGGATCACGTTGGCGGACTTGCCGCCGAGCTCGAGGGCGACCTTCTTCAGTCCGGCGCCGGCGGTCGCGGCGATGGAGCGGCCGACGGCGGTGGAGCCGGTGAAGGAGACCATGTCGACGCCGTCGTGCTCGGCGAGCGCCTGCCCGGCGACCGGGCCGAGCCCGGTGACCAGGTTGAGGACGCCGGCCGGCACTCCGGCCTCGTGGACCGCCTCGGCGAAGAGCTGGGCGGTCAGCGGGGTGTCCTCGGCCGGCTTCAGGACGACCGTGCAGCCGGCGGCCAGCGCGGGGGCGACCTTGGCGACGATCTGGTGCAGCGGGTAGTTCCAGGGGGTGATCGCGGCGACCACGCCGATCGGCTCCTGGTACACGGTGGAGTTGCCGACCTTCTCCTCGAACGGGAAGGAGGCGGCCAGCTCGGCGTAGGAGCCGCAGACCGCGATCGGCGAGGCGGCGTGCACCTTCTGCGAGAACGGCAGCGGGGCCCCCAGCTCGGCGGTGACCGTCTCGGCGATCTCGTCCTTGCGGGCCGCCAGGACGTCGCGCAGGGCGGCCAGCCGGGCGGCGCGCTCGGCGGGCGCGGTGGCGGCCCAGCCCGGCAGCGCGGCGCGGGCGGCCCGTACCGCGGCGTCCACGTCCTGTGCCGATCCGGCGGGCACCTGCGCGATGACCTGCTCGTCGGCGGGGTTCAGGACGGCGATGGTGTCCGGCCCGACGGCCGCCCTCCAGGCTCCGTCGATGTACATGCCGTCGTGTGCCTTCATCAGTGCGTCCTCCGGGCGGGATGGGGTTCCCCCTGCCGACGGCGGTCCCGCCGCTCGGTCGAGGTGCCGGGAGCGGGAGGGAGGAGCCGGGAGCCGGGGGGCGTCGTCCGCCGCTCAAGTTAGCGAGCGCTTGCTTTGACGGCCAGAGCGCACGGGGCCGGTCTGGGAGGAGAGACAAGGTTCACACAGCGATCGGCGGCGTCCGCACAGCGTCCGGGCACAGCGCGACGCCGGCCCTCCGCTGCGAGCCGTGGGGACGGCGGGAGTGTCTGCGCGCAGCGGAGAACCGGCGGGATGGAGCGGTGGTGGTCAGCGACCCCCGAAGAGCGAGCGGGTGAGCCGGCGCAGCGGCGCGAAGAGCGACACGCGCTGGACGCGGTGTCCCCTGCTCCGCTCGCGCGGCACGTCACGTGCCGTGAGCTCACGCATCAGCGAGGTGGCCTCCACCGTCTCGCGCTGCGGTATGGCGGGACCCGACAGCACCGAGAGGTGGCGGTCGAGGCGCGAACTGGTCGCGCTGCTTCCGCAGGTGATCGCAGGGACCCGCGCCCTGCTACGCATCGTTATCTGATCCATGACACTCCCCACCCGTACGAGTCCACCCGGCCCGGGCAGGGCAACCTTATCGTCCTTGGTGGGGGATGGCGCATCTCGATCACAGAATTCACCTTTTCCGCAAGACGGTTGACAACTCCTCACCCGATGCATGAAGTTTCAGGGCGAGTTGGACAACCGGCACAGCAGCCGTCCGGTCCTCGGCACCAGGATCGCAGGTCACCGCGGGTGACGCCCGTCGCGCATCGCCGACGCCGTCGGCGGGCAGAACACCGGGGAGGTTACGCCCCGGCAGACCCCGTACCCCGGGAGAGCGTTCCGAAAAGCGTTCCCGTGGTGAACCGGCCCACCGGTCCTCACCGGTTCCGGAGAAAGAGGTGACCCTTGACCGAGGAACCGGACGCGGAACGCCTCGTCTCCGGCCGCTACCGCCTGCTGTCCACGCTCGGCAGCGGCGGCATGGGCACGGTGTGGCGGGCCCGGGACGAGGTCCTGCGCCGCGAGGTCGCCGTCAAGGAGGTGCGCGCCCCGGCCGGGCTGCCGGACGACGAGGTCACCCGTCTGTACGCCCGCCTGGAGCGCGAGGCCTGGGCCGCGGCCCGCGTCTCGCACCGCTCGGTGGTCACCGTGTACGACGTGGTCACCGACGGCGGCCGCCCCTGGATCGTGATGGAACTGGTCCGCGGCCTGTCCCTGTCCGACGTGCTGGAGGCCGAGGGCGCCCTGGCGCCGGCCCGGGCGGCGGCGGTCGGGGCGGACGTGCTGGCGGCGCTGCGGGCCGCGCACGAGGTGGGGGTGCTCCACCGGGACGTGAAACCGGCCAATGTGCTCATCGGCAACGACGGCCGGGTGGTCCTCACCGACTTCGGCATCGCCACGCTGGCCGGCGACACCGCGCTGACCCGGACCGGCGAGGTGATCGGCTCGCCGGAGTACCTCGCCCCCGAGCGTGCGCTGGGGCGCCCCTCCGGCCCCGAGGCCGACCTGTGGTCGCTGGGCGTGCTGCTCTACGCGGCGGTGGAGGGCAGTTCCCCCTTCCGCCAGGACACCCCGCTGACCACGCTGCGCGCGGTGGTCGACGAGCCGCCGGCCCCGCCGCGCTGGGCGGGCCCGCTCGCCGTGGTGATCGACGGGCTGCTGCGCAAGGACCCGGCGGAGCGGACCTCGGCCGAGGAGGCCGAACGGCAGCTGCGCCTGGTGGCCGCGGGCGGAACCCCCGAGCCGTCGGCCGCCGGGGGCGTCGCCGCCGGCCCGACGGCCCCCCTGCCGCCCGGCGGGGGCCAGGGGTACGGGACGTCCGCGCACCGGTCGGCCGCGCCGCCCCCGCCTCCCGTGCGGCACTTCGACGGCGAACGGCGCGACGGACGGCGTCCGGACGACGGGGGCGACCGGGCGAGGACCGCGCTGGTGATAGGCGTCCTGGTCCTGGCCCTGCTGGTGGCCGGGCTGGCCTGGCGGCTGGCGAACCCGGACGACAAGGACGCCGCCGAGGACTCCACCGCCACCTCCGACACCGGCACCCCCGACGACAGGCCCACCCGGGAGCGGACCAGGACGCCGAGTCCTTCGGCCACCGCGACCTCCGCGAGCCCCGGCCCGTCGAAGTCACCGGAGCCGGCCCAGTCGGTGAAGGTGTCCGTCACCGGCTCGCACACGGACCGCACCGGCCCCTGCCCGGCGCCGGAGGCGGAACGGCCCTCCCTCACCGCCTCGTTCACCGTGGGGCGTTCGCCCGCCCAGGTCCGCTACCGGTGGGTGGCCGATCTGACCGACGGCGTGGTGGACGAGAGCTGGCGGACGCTCTCCTTCGAGAAGGGCACGACGACCCACGAGGTGTCCGTCCCGCTGTCGCTGGACGGGGTGGAGGGCGCCGTGGAGGGGTCCGTGCACGTCGAGGCCGACCGGCCGGTCGAGGCCGCCTCCGAGCCCGTGTCCGTCGCCCTCGTGTGCGAGGCCCCCGAGGAGCCGGAACCTGATCCTTCCGCCGAGGGCGAGGACTGAGCGGACCGCGCCCCGGGAGCCGGTCCCGACAGCACGACGTCCCCCGTCGCCCGGTCAGGGCACGGGGGACGCGGCGTTCCGGCGCGCGGATCGGGCGCGTGGATCAGTCGTTGGCGTTCAGCACCGGCAGGTAACCGCCCGACTGGCCGGCCGCCTTCGGGTGGTAGGACTCGCCGATGGAGATGTTGACGCTGTGCAGCCACGAGCTGCCGGAGCAGATCTCGTGCCCGGTGAACGGAGGCCGGACGTCGCCGAAGCGGAACCCGTAGGCCGCCGCGCGCTGCGAGGTGACCGAGTTCAGCAGGTCCGCCGCCGAGTTGATCGCGGTGCGCTTGGTGTCGGAGAGCCCCGCGCAGACCGCCGCCACGTCGTAGAACCTGGGGTACCCGATCACCACGACGCGGGCGTTGGGCGCACGGTTGCGGATGTCGGTGTAGAGGGCGTTGAGGTTGCCCGGCAGCGTGGAGCTGATGTAGCTGCGCGCGGTGTTGATCCGGTTGAGGCACGTCGTCTCGGTGCTGAGGACACAGGTCTGCATGACGTCCGCGAAGCCCGCGTCGTTGCCGCCGGCGGTCACCGAGACCAGCTGGGTGCCGGCGCTGAGCGGGGCGAGCTGGGTGCTGCGGACCGAGCTCGTGGTCGCCCCCGAGCAGGCCATGAAGGAGAAGGAGGACGGCGCGTTCGCGTTGGCCCACAGCTGCGGGTAGGCGAGCGTGCTGCGCTTGCAGTCCCCGCTGGAGGAGATGTAGCTGCCGGAGCCGACTCCCGAGGAGTAGGAGTCGCCGAGCGCGACGTAGGAGGTCGCGGCGGCCTGCGCCTGGGTCGCGCCGGTGAAGGCGAGGGTCAGCGCGAGCAGGAACGAGCTCACGAGGGACGACGTACGGGCACGTCTCATGGTGGGGGCCTCCATGGTCGGCGGGTTTGACGGAGGAACTGTGGCAGCTACGCGCGTTGACTGGAAGTGCTCATGCCAAGAAATCCGTGCAGCGGAGCCGCTTTTTTCGCGACGTCCAGCACCGCGCCGGAGGTGAACGACACGTCCCCCGCGCCCTCTTCGGGTGCGGGGGACGCCGCGCGCGGGAGGACGGGTCAGTCGTTGGCGTTCAGAACAGGGAGGTAACCGCCCGACTGGCCGGCGGCCTTGGGGTGGTAGGACTCGCCGATGTTGGTCCAGTTCACGCTGTGCAGCCAGGCACTGCCGGAGCAGAGCTCGTGCCCGGCGAAGGTGGTGCGGACGTCGCCGAACGCGAAGCCGTAGGCCGCCGCACGCTGCGACATGACCGAGTTCAGCAGGTCCGACGCGGCGTTGATCGCGGTCCGCTTGGTGTCGGAGAGCCCGACGCAGATGGCCTGCACGTTGTAGAACTTCGGGTAGCCCAGGACGACGACGCGGGCGTTGGGCGCCCGGTTCCTGATGTCCGTGTACAGGGCGTCGAGGTTCCCCGGAAGCGTCGAGGAGATGTACGACCGGGCCGTGTTGATCCGGTTGAGACAGGTCGAGTCGGAGCTGACCACACAGGTCGTCATGACGTCCGCGAAGCCGGCGTCGTTCCCGCCCGCCGTCACCGAGACGAGCGCGGTGGAGGAGTTGAGGGGGCCCATCTGGCTGCTGCGGACGGAGCTCGTGGTCGCGCCGCCGCAGGCCACGAAGGCGAACGACGAGGGTGCGTTGGCGTTGGCCCACAACTGCGGGTACGCGTTCGTGCTGCGCTTGCAGCTGCCGCTCTCGGCGGTGTAGCTGCCGGCCCCGACGCCGGAGGAGTACGAGTCGCCGAGGGCGACGTACGCGCCCGCCGCCTGGGCGGAGGCCTGTGCCGCGGCCGCCCCGGTGAAGGCGAGCCCTACGGACAGAAGGAACGAGCTCACGACGGCGGACGTACGGAAACGTCTCATGGTGGAGCCTCCCTGTTCTGCAGTTGTTTCTGCACCAACTGTGGTACCAGCTACACGCGTTGACAGGAAGTGTTCATGTCAACAATTCGACGGAGCGGCACACCTCCAGGCCATGATGGCCTACGCAATACCTGATGAATCAGCGATTAACGCGTGTCACAGGCGAATTCGGCATCT
The DNA here is from genome assembly GCF_003112515.1 of Streptomyces fragilis. Taxonomy (GTDB): domain Bacteria; phylum Actinomycetota; class Actinomycetes; order Streptomycetales; family Streptomycetaceae; genus Streptomyces; species Streptomyces fragilis. The sequence goes on from NZ_BEVZ01000007.1 coordinate 199,979, forward strand.
TGACCCGCATACCGCCATTGCGTCAGATTGGCCCCGACCGCCATCTCTTGGGCCGGTAAACGCACGGAACGCCTCAACCCGTCATAACGCCCGATCACCTTTCAGGTGTTGCGAATACCGACCAATAACCCATATCGTCATACATCTCTTACGCACCGGTCCGTCGTCCTGCGGTTCAGGGGAGGGCTCGGAACCAGGACGGACCGGGGCGGACGCGCGGTAGGGGGGTGCTCGATGACGCGACCGGTCGTCGGGTCGTGCCGCGCGCCCGGGTTCCGGCCCACGGATCCCGGACAGTTCTGCCGGCTCACCCGGCGCGCACGAAGATCCCTTCCTGCGTGCCGTGGGTGAGAACCCCCCTTTCGAACCGGACTCACAGCGGCCGCCCGGGGGCGGGCGGTCCGCCGGACGAGAGGGACCAACACATGAGCGCAGTGCTGCCCCCGGTCACGCCGGGGCCCGACATCGACACGGGGACCGACCGGTACCGGCCCATCACCACCCACCTGGCCATCGCTCCACCGGTCAGCGTGGTGATCCCCGCCATGAACGAGGCGGAGAACCTTCCGTACGTCTTCAAGACCCTGCCGGACTGGATCCACGAGGTGGTCCTGGTCGACGGCGACTCCACCGACGACACCGTGGCGGTGGCCCGCGAACTGCGGCCGGACGTCAAGGTGGTGCGGCAGACCGGCAAGGGCAAGGGGGACGCCCTGATCGCCGGCTTCGCCGCCTGCACCGGCGACATCGTCGTCATGGTCGACGCCGACGGATCGGCCGACGGCAACGAGATCGTCAGCTACGTCTCCGCCCTGGTCTCCGGGGCCGACTTCGCCAAGGGGTCGCGGTTCGCCAACGGCGGCGGCACCGACGACATGACCCTCGTCCGCAAGCTGGGCAACCGCCTGCTGTGCGCCGCCGTCAACCGGAAGTTCGGCGCCCGCTACACCGACCTCTGCTACGGCTACAACGCCTTCTGGCGTCACTGCCTGGAGCGGATCGACCTGGACTGCACCGGGTTCGAGGTCGAGACGCTGATGAACATCCGCGTCGTCACGGCCGGCCTCAAGGTGCAGGAGATTCCCAGCCACGAGTACCTGCGCATCCACGGGGTCAGCAACCTGCGGGCGGTCCGCGACGGCCTGCGGGTGCTCCGGGTGATCCTCACCGAGCGGTCCAACCGGCGCGCCCTGCGCGGCCGTCCGCGCAGGGCGCCGCTGACGGCCGTGGCCCCCGGCGAGGTATCGTGACGGGGCCCGCCGTGCACGACCGGAGCGGACTGCCGGCCGGCCCGGCCCTGCCGGAGGTCTCGGTGGTGGTCTGCGTCTACACCGAGGACCGCTGGACGGACATCCTCGCGGCGGTGGCCTCGGTGCGGGCGCAGTCCCTCCCCGCGCTGGAGACCCTGCTGGTCGTGGACCACAACCCGGCCCTGCGGAAGCGGCTGGAGCGGGAGTACCGGGACGAGCCCTCGGTGCGGGTGTGCGCCAACGCCGGCCCGCGCGGCCTGTCGGCGGGGCGCAACACCGGGATCACCCACGCCCGGGGGGAGGTGGTCGCCTTCCTCGACGACGACGCGGTGGCCGACCCGCGGTGGCTGCGCCACCTCGCGGAGGCGTACGACGACCCGCGGGTGATGGCGGTGGGCGGGCGCACCGAGCCCGCCTGGGCGTCGGGCCGCAGGCCCGCCTGGTTCCCCGAGGAGTTCGACTGGGTGGTGGGCTGCACCTACCGCGGCCTGCCGCCCGGCCGGGTGCGGGTGCGCAACGTGCTGGGCGGCAACGCCTCGTTCCGGCGCACCGCCTTCGACGCCGCGGGCGGCTTCGCCACCGGCATCGGGCGGGACGGCGGCCGGCGGCCGCTGGGCTGCGAGGAGACCGAGCTGTGCATCCGCCTCGGCCGTGCGCTGCCGGAGGCGGTGCTGCTGACCGACGACCGCGCGGTGATCCGGCACCGGGTGCCGGCGGCCCGGGAGCGGTTCGGGTACTTCCGCACCCGGACCTACGCCGAGGGGCTGTCGAAGGCGCTGGTGGCCCGGAGCGTCGGCGCGGACAAGGCACTGGAGTCGGAGCGGCGGTACGTCGCCAGGGTGCTGCCCGCGGGGGTGCTCCGCGGTCTCGGGGACGCGGTGCGGGGCCGGCCCGGCGGGGCGGCGCGGGCCGGGGCGATCGTGGCCGGCGTCCTGGTCACCGCGGCCGGCTACCTGGTCGGCACGGTGCGGACCCGGAGGGGCGGCGGGACGTTCGTGGTCCCGCCCTCCCCCACGGCCGCGGGGAGGACACCCGGCCGTGCCTGAGCGCGACGAGCCCGAGGGACCCGAGACACCTGAGGCGCACGGGGCGCACGAGGCGCACCGGGAGCACGGGAAGCCCGCGCGGCGTGAGGCGCGCGGCGGGAAGGAGGCGGACCGGGCGGTCCCGGTGCTGATGTACCACGCGGTGGCCCGGGACCCGGACCCCTCGACGCGAGGGCTGTCGGTGACCCCGGCGGCGTTCGCCGGACAGCTGGAGGTGATCGCGGCGGAGGGCTTCACCCCGGTGGACACCGCCGCCCTGGCCGCGGCCTGGCGCCGGGGCGGACCGCTCCCGCGGCGGCCGGTGCTGATCACCTTCGACGACGGCTACGAGGGCGTCCACCGTCACGCGCTGCCGGAGCTTGCCCGGCTCGGCTTCCCGGCCACCGTCTTCGTCACCACCGGCTGGCTGCGCGGGGCGTACGACACCGGGGGCGCCCCCGACACCATGCTGGACTGGGGCCAGGTCCGCGAACTCGCCGCCCACGGGGTGGAGATCGGTGGGCACAGCCACACCCATCCCCCGCTCGACCTGGTCGGCGAGGAGACGCTGCGGCGGGAGCTGGGGCTGTGCCGGGAGATCGTCGCGGCCGAACTGGGTGTGCCGCCCGCCTCCTTCGCCCACCCGTACGGGCACTCCACCCGCCGGGTACGGCGGGCGGTGCGGGACGCCGGTTTCGCCCAGGCCCTCGCCGTCGGCAACGACCTGGCCCGGCGCCGGCAGGGCCCCTACGCGCTGCGCCGGGTGACGGTGCGGCGGCGGACCGGGGCGGAGGAGTTCCTCCGGCTGCTCCACGGGCGGGAGCTGGCCCGGAACTTCGCCGTGGACCGCTGTCTCACCAAGGGGTACGCGGCACTCCGCGCGGCACGACGGCTCGCGCCGCGCGCGGGCTGAACGGAAAAGGTGCGCGGGGCGCCCGGAGTGCGTCCCGCGCACCCCCGCGACGGGGGCGAGCTGTGGTGATGCGGGCCGGCAATGCGGGAATTGCCGTGCGCTCGCAGCCGATCCCACGGATCATGACCCCATGGCCGAGAACCCTCACGCCCCTGTGCCCATCCGGCTCGCCCTGGACGACGGCGACTCCCCGATCGACGTCATCGACGCCCTGTTCCTGCAGCGTTTCACCACCGGCGAGCAGCCGTACTCCCGGACGGTCAGCATCGACCGGGTCCGCCCCGGCGCCCAGCTGGTGCCCTCCGAGGCCCGCGTCGTGCGGCAGGCCAGCAGCGACAAGCAGCGGTCCACCCTGGCCGAGGGCGACGGCTGGACCCTGCGGGTCTCCACCGCCCAGTGGGGCACCGGCACCCACGTTTCGGTGACGGCGGTCAGCGAGGAGCTGGCGGACTCGGTGATCCACCGTGCCACCGACGGCGTGGAGATGGAGCCGGAACCGGTCCCCGAGGAGGTGACCATGGGGTTCTGGCACCTCTCCCCGCGCCGCGGCCCGCTGCGCATCACCCGGCAGATCTCCGCCGCCACCTGGGACGAGGTCCGCGTCAACTACACGGCCCCGGTGGCCGAGGCGATGGACTCGCTGATGAAGACCACCCCCCAGGACATCGCCGGGCGCCTCCTGCTGCTGCACGGCCCGCCCGGCACCGGCAAGACCACCGCGCTGCGCACGCTGGCCCGCTCCTGGCGGGACTGGTGCCAGGTGGACTGCGTGCTCGACCCGGAGCTGCTGTTCTCCGACGCCGGCTACCTGATGAACATCGCCATCGGCGACGACGACGATGACGAGGACGGCGAGGGCCGCTGGCGGCTGCTCCTGCTGGAGGACTGCGACGAGCTGGTCCGCGGCGAGGCGAAGCACGTGGCGGGCCAGGCGCTGTCCCGGCTGCTGAACCTGACGGACGGTCTGCTCGGGCAGGGCCGCAAGGTGCTGGTCGGCATCACGACCAACGAGGACCTGGAGCGCCTGCACCCGGCGGTGGTGCGCCCCGGCCGCTGCATGGCGCGGATCGAGGTCGGCCCGCTGACCCGGCGCGAGTCGGTGGAGTGGCTCGGCACCGAGGAGGGCGTCGGCCGCGACGGGGCCACCCTGGCCGAGCTGTACGCGCTGCGGCGCGGCACCTCGCCGACGTCGCTGCCCGAGCCGCGGGCCGGGGAGGACGCGGGGCTCTACCTGTAGTGCTTTGATGGCGGTATGACCGTCTTCGTCGGCACCTCCGGGTGGCAGTACAAGGACTGGCGCGGCGTGCTCTACCCGGAGGGCACGCCGGTGCGCCGGTGGCTGGAGGAGTACGCCGCCCGGTTCGCCACGGTGGAGAGCAACAACGCCTTCTACCGGCTGCCGTCCCGCGAGACCTTCGCCGGCTGGCGGGAGCGGACGCCGGCGGATTTCACGGTCGCGGTGAAGGCGAGCCGGTTCCTCACCCACGTGAAGCGGCTCAAGGACCCGGCGGAACCGGTGGAACGGCTGATGTCGCACGCGGGCGGTCTGGGCGGGCGGCTCGGTCCGGTGCTGCTGCAGCTCCCGCCGACGCTGCGGGCCGACCCGGTCCTGCTCGGCGACTGCCTGGCCTGCTTCCCGTCCGGGCTGCGCGTCGCGGTGGAGCCGCGTCACGACTCGTGGTGGACGGACCGGGTGCGGTCGGTGCTGGAGGACCACGGCGCGGCCCTGTGCTGGGCCGACCGCGGCTCGCGTCCGGTGACCCCGCTGTGGCGGACCGCGGACTGGGGCTACCTGCGGCTGCACGAAGGCCGCGCCCGGCCGTGGCCGCGTTACGGCGCCCGCGCGCTGCGCACCTGGGCGGAGCGCGCCGCCGCCACCTGGCCGGCGGGCGACCTGTACGCCTACTTCAACAACGACCCCGGCGGGGCCGCCGTCCACGACGCCGTGCGGTTCGCCCGCGCGGCCCGCTCGGAGGGCCTGGACGTGACGCGGACACCGCGCTGAAGTCTTCGGCCGGCTATGCGGCGGGCCCCTCGTACACCGCCCGCACCGCGTCCGCCGCCGCCCGGCCCGCCGCGTCGGCGTCCAGCCCCAGCCGGCGCGCCGTCCGCGCGAACTCCCGGGCGGCGGCGGCCACCGCCCGCTCGGCCGCGGCACCGGCGGCCGCCACGAAGGTGCCGTTGCGGCCGCGGGTCTCGATCACCCCGTCGGCCTCCAGCGCGCGGTAGGCCTTGGCGACGGTGTTGGCGGCCAGCCCGAGCGTCTCGGCGAGTCCGCGCACGGTCGGCAGCCGGTGTCCCACCGGGAGGGCGCCGGACCGCGCCTGTTCGGAGATCTGCGCCCGCACCTGCTCGTAGGGCGCAAGGCTGCCGGCTCGGTCGTCGATGCGGATCCTCAGGCTGCTCACACCCGGATTCTGCCCCACCGGGCCACGCCCGGAAAATGAAGGGCGGGCCACCGCCCCCTCGCGTAGCGTCCCCGCCATGACCGTATCGGTACGCGCCCTCCGGCCGGGGAACCGCAGCGACGCCGAGGCCTTCGCCCGGATCAGGATGCTGGCCCTCCCCTACGTCTTCTTCACCGCCGACTCCGTCGAGCACCTGACGGCCCGCCTCCATCCGGACGCCCACTTCACCGCGCTCCTCGCGGAGGACGACGGCGAGGCGATCGGCACCGCCCAGCTCTCCCTGGCGCACGAGAGCCCGGAGCCCGGGCAGGCGCTGCTCAACGTCCACGTCCGCCCGGACCGCACCGGACGCGGCGCGGGCACCGCCCTGGTGCAGGCCGGCGAGGAACTGCTCGCCGGCCTGGGCGCGCACAAGGTGTTCTCCTGGGTCCTGGACGAGCCGGCCGACCGCGTCTTCGCGGAGCGCCGCGGCTACCGTCCCGGCAGCACTGCCCAGTTCCTCCTGCTGGACCTGGCCAAGGCGGAGCTGCCCCCGGTGCCGGCCCCGCCCCCGGGCGTGGAGCTGCGCACCGCCGCCGACTTCGCCGACGACCCGCGTCCGCTCTTCGAGCTGGACGCCGAGTGCACCGCCGACGAGCCCGGCGACGTCGACCACCGGCTCGGCGACTACGGGGCCTGGCTCGAGGAGACCTGGCGTCACCCGCTCCTGCGTCACGACCTGACCACCGTCGCCGTGGCGGACGGCCGCCCGGTGGCGTTCACCGCGGTCCGCACGGACGGCGGCGTCCGCTACGGCACCGGCATGACCGGCACGGCCCGCGCCCACCGCGGCCGGGGTCTGGCGAAGCTGGTGAAGGCCGACTCGCTGCACCGCGCCCGGGCGGCCGGCTTCACCGAGGCGCACACCGGCAACGACGCCGGCAACGAACCCATGCTGGCCGTCAACCGCTGGCTGGGCTACCGGGTCTGCGCGCGGGAGGTGCAGCATGTCCGCGAACTCGGCTGAGGACGGCGCGGGTGCGGAGCGGGTCGAGGTGGTGCTGCGCAAGGCGGGCCGCCTGAAGATCCGCTACCCCGCGGACCTGCTCTGCGACGACGGCGTGCGGATCGTCGTCCGCGCCGAGTGGGCCGGGGAGGGCGCCCGCGACTTCGGCTTCGTGCGGTTCGAGCCGCACGACCTGTTCACCGAGTGGTACTGGCGGGACCGCTGGTACTCGGTGAAGGAGGTCCGGGACCCCTCCGGCGTCCTCAAGGGCTGGTACTGCGACGTCACCCGCCCGGCGCGGCGGTCCGGCGGCCAGGTGGTCGTGGAGGACCTCGACCTGGACCTGTGGGTGTCCGGCGACGGGCGCCGGGTGCTGCGGCTGGACGAGGACGAGTTCGCCGCGAGCGGCCTGCGCGAACGCGACCCGCGCGCTGCCGCACAGGCCGAGGCCGCCTTGGACGAATTGGAGCGGCTGGCCCGGGAGGACGGCTTGGAGGCTCTGCTGCGGTAGCCCGCCGCGCCGCCGTCCGACGGCCCGTGCCGATCGCCGGACGGCGGTCGGCACGGGCCGAGGCCGCCCCGGCGAGCCGGTGTGCTCGCTCGCGGGGCGGCCCGGGGACCTCACGGTCCGGTGTGGGCGCCGGTCAGTTGACGGACACCGCTCCGCCCGGTCCGGTCACCGGCGCGTACTTGGCGGTGAAGTAGCTGTTGGACGGGCAGGTGGTCGACCCGCTCGTCTTGGTGAACAGCTGGTTGCTGAAGTTGATCGAGTCGTCAGCGTTGTTGGTGGTGCCGCTGATCGAGGACTTGTTGTACACACAGGTGACGTTGCCGAAGGGGGTCTTCAGCACGGCGGTGGCGGTGATCGGCCCGTTCACCGTCAGGGCTCCGCCGGAGGTGACGGCGGCGGTCAGCAACGGCGTGACCGTGATGGACGCGACGCCGGTGGTGAGCGGGATGTTGGACGTGCAGGTGGCCGCGTCGAACGTCTGCTTCACGTTGTTCTCGGTGGCCGTGCCGGGGGCCGTCGGGTTGGTGGCGACGATGGCCTCGATCGCCGAACCGGTGCAGGTCACACCGGTGCTGCCGCCCGCGGTGGTGGTGAGCTTGGCGGTGGTGCCGGCGGCCAGTGACGCGGTCAGCTTGGCGCCGACCGGGACGTTGGCGCCGGTGGCGTCGTACGTCAGGACCGAGGTGGCGGCCGCCGGCGCGGCGACGGCCGTCGTGGAGGCGCCCAGCGAGGCGACGCCGGCGAGGGCGGCGGTGGCGAGTAAGGCGGTACGACGATTGCGCATGACGGATTCCTTCCGTGGGGGATGGATCTCGGGGGGTGCGCACGGCGGTGACGCGGGTGCCGCCCCGTCACCGCCGTCAGCTCACTCGCGGGTAGGGCCCGTTCCGCAGTGAGAGTTTCGGGTGGCTCCGTGCGCTGCGGGCCTTCCGCCCCTGCCCCGGGGCGCAGCCCGGGACGGGTGCGTCCGAAGACGGGGCGACAGGAGGTCCGCAGTCGTTCCCTAGGTTTTGTAACGGCGGCGCCACGGACGGTCAAGAGGTCCGCCGCGTTTTTGTTACCCCGGGTAATCCCAGTTCATGCACAGGATGCCGGGGGAGCGCCGGACGTCGCCGCGGGCGTCCGGCCTTCGTTTCGGAGCAGGGCGGAGCGCCCGTGGGGCGGGGCGCGCGGCCACGCCCCACGGGTCGTTCGGCGGCCGGACGCCGTCCTGCCGCGGAGTCTGCCGCGGGGTCCGCCGCAGCCCGGGATCGGCTCAGCCGCGCGCGTCGTCCAGCGCCGCGGTGAGCGATTCGAGGCTGCCGTCGATGGCGATCGAGGTGTTGACGCCGGTGAAGGTCACCGCGTTCTTCCCCGCTCCGGCCGGCAGGTCGAAGAGCGAGTTCACGATCCAGTTGCTCTCCCCGAGCCCGAGGAGGCCGCAGCGGCTGGCACCGGGGATCGCGACCGAGGAGTCGGTCAGGGTGCCGTTGACGACCTTGAGGACCGCGGTGCCGTGCCCGTTGGGGTCGGCGTCGACGGTCATCTCGGGCGCGGCGGGCGAGGAGGCCCGCAGCACGATCGGGCTGGAGTCGGACCCCACGTAGCAGCGGGAGCCGAGCAGGGGGTGGATCACCTTCAGCTTGATCGGCATCTCGAACAGCGGGTGGTCGCTGCCGACGGCCAGCGGCACGAAGTTCTTGATCTTGCCCGCGGGCTCGACCTTGATGTCCGCGCTGGTGACACCAGGCCAGAAGTTGGCCAGTCCGGGCAGCGGCGCCTCGGTGACCGGGGCGTCCAGCAGCGGGCCGCCGGACGGGTCGGCGGTGTCGTAGACGTTGGCGGTGCTGCCCAGGACGTCGACCGTCGGGGCGGCCGACGACCAGCGGATCCCCCAGTTGAGCTTCATCGGGGCGCCGATCGGCACGCTGTAGTCACCGATCCGGAAAGTGCCCCCGGCGACCTCGGAGTGCACGCAGCCGACCTGCAGGTTGTCCGCCGCGGTGAGCAGCGGGGCGGTGACCGGGCAGGTGTCCATGCCCTGGTAGGGCGCGGCCAGCTGCGTCCCGGCGGCCGAGGCCGGTGTCGTCTGCAGCCCCAGCAGGGCGGCACAGCCGGCCGTCACGGTGACGGCCTTGCCGAGCACGCGGCGGCGCTGTCGGCGGTTGCGGGTGTTGTCCATGTGCGCGTTCTCCTCGCATCGGGCCCGTTCGGGCGGTGTCGTGCGGAACGGCGGCGCGGCGGATCCCCCTCGCCCGGCGCCACGGGCAAGGGGGACGTCCAACCGCAGGGAAACCCAACGGTGTTGTATCGGGAGCCGGTTGGGCGGTCAAGGCGCGGGGGAGATTTTTGTTACCCGAGGTAAGTCCAGTTCGGACGGCAGACGCCGGCGCGCGGAGGACTCCGGCGGGCCCTCCCGGCGACGGGTCCGCAGGTGGGAGCGCCGCCCCGCGGGAGAAGCCCCCGAAGCCTCCCCGGCACCGCGTGGCCACATCCGCACCAACCGGCTCACAAGGTCAACACTCTTTGTCCGCAAGCCAATTGACCCCGTTCCTCACTCGCCGGTAACTTCCAGGAATCCCCCCGAAGCCTCCGCCGCGCCGCCACCGACAGGACCAGGGGAAACCCGGCGCGCACCACGGGAGGCGCCGTCCGCGCCAGGACCTGCCCCGGTTCCATCGACATTGCCGTCACAGAGGAGAGCCGTTCATGTCAGAGTCCGCAATGCCCCTCAAGGGCAGGGTCCGCCTGCGCCGCTGGGCCGCTCTCGGCGTCCCCGGGGTGCTCGCCACCGCCGCGCTGGTCGTCGCCACCGCCCAGGGCATCCTGGCCGCCCAGTTCACGATCTCGGGCATGCCCTTCACCATCAACGCCGACAAGATCCAGGCCACCGGCATGGCCCAGTACGGCGGCCTGGACAACATGCACCCGGACAGCCCGCTCCACGGCGACACGGGCGGCCAGGTGGCGGTGTTCGTCACCACCATGAAGAACGCCGAGATCACCAACCTGTGTCAGGCGGTCGCGATCGGCGGCACCCACCTGACCATCACCGCCGGCAACAAGGGCACCCCGGCCAAGGCCACCAACCTGGCCACCGACTCGGACACCCTGACGGGCCGGACCGGCACCTTCAACGGCCTGGAGATGGGCCGCGACGCCGCGACCCTGGACAAGGGCTTCTCGCAGGGCCCGCTGGGCACCTTCGGCATGCAGGCCGACCGGATCGTGCTGGAGGACGTGTACCAGCACAACTGGGCGACCACCGCCGGGGCCATGACCCTGCCCAACCTGAAGATCGCGTTCAGCGAAGCCGGCTGCGGCAACTGACGCAGTCGCCGAGACCCGGCCGGCGGACGCGTTCCGCCGGCCGGGCCCGTGTCCGATCGGAAACGCCCGCGAAGGAGCCGCCGGCCGTGGCCAGCGACAGCACATCCGACAGCCCGCACACCGCCCCGCACGCCGGCCCGCCCGCCGTCGAAGCCTCCGCCGCCGAAGCCCCCGCCGGTGTGTCCGCGGCCGCTCCGCCCGGCGGCTCCGCCGGTCCGGCGCCCCGGCAGCGGTCCCGGTTCGCCGCCTGGCGCGGCAACCGACCGTTCCTGGGCGGCCTGCTGCTCGCCCTGGCCGGTGTGGAGATCATGCTGACCATGAAGGTCCTGGAGTCCTCGCTCCAGGTGATCCTCAAGGCGGGGGCCCTGGGCATCGCCGGCTATCTGCTGCCCGCCGTGATGGCCCTGTGCGGGGTGCTGATCCTCTTCAACCCCGCGCAGCGGATCTTCTACTCGATCATCGGGCTGCTGGCCACGCTCGGGTCGTGGGTCACCTCGAACCTCGGCGGGTTCGTCATCGGCCTGATCCTCGGCCTGCTCGGATCGACCCTGGCCTTCGGGTGGATGCCCGAGCAGGAGCCGCGCCGCAAGCTGCTGCGCCGGCGCGGACGCGAGGCCACCCCCGCGGGCTGACCCGCGCCCCCGGCGGCCCGCCCCCGGGCGTTCCCCGGGACCTCCCCGTCCCCGGGCATTCCCCGGGACCTCCCCGCCCGCGGGCCGTCTCAGCCGGCGCTGCCCGGGCTGCTGTGCCACAGCTTCCGCCCCGTGGGCGGGCCCCCGTTCCCCGCGGGACGGAGGTCCGCCCACGGGTGCATCTCGTACCCGGTGGGCATCCGGATGGTCCGCCCGTCGTGCGCGCCGCCGTCGTCGCCGTCCTGCCGTCCGCCGCCCTTCTCGCGCAGCGCGCTCTGCTCGGCCAGCGTCTCCGACAGCCGGGCCGCCACCCGCTCCAGCCCGCCCTCGGCGCGCAGCCCGGTCAGCTCGGCAAGGTTCCAGGCGGCCGTGCCCACCACGCTGAAGCTGCGCACCCCGCGGCGCTGCACGGTCCCGCGCACCAGCAGCAGCCAGGAGTGGAAGACGGTGTGCGCGCAGGCGTCGTGGGAGTCGTCGAAGAAGGCCAGGTCGACCAGGCCGGTGCCGTCGTCGAGGGTGGTGAAGATGACCCGGCGGCCGGACCTGATGGGCGGGGTCTGGGTGGCCACCTTGGACCCGGCCACCAGCACCGTCTCGCCGTGCCCGGCGGTGCGCAGCCGCTTCGCGGAGGTGACGCCCAGCTCGGCGAGGAACTCGGCGTGGTCGTCCATCAGGTTGCGCGAGGCGTCCATGGACAGCACGCCCAGCTCGGCGCTGAGCCTCTCCCCGTCGGTGAGCTCCGGCAGGCCCGCCGACGCGGTGCGCTCGCCGCCTCCCAGCGGCAGCTGTTCGGCCCCGGCGGCCCGGGCGGCGCCCCGGTGCAGCTCGCTGATGTGCAGCCTCAGGTCGCGCCGGTTGGCGCCGAACGCGTCCAGCGCGCCCACCTGCGCCAGCCGGTCGGCCACCGGGCGGCTGGGGCGGGCCCGCTGCCAGAAGTCCAGCAGGGAGGAGTAGGGCTGGGCCGCGGCGATCCGCTCCGCCTCCGCCTCGCTGATGCCGTGCACGTCCCCGAGGGCCAGCCGCAGCCCCCAGACACCCGCCGCCCCGGCGGCCGCCGCCCCGGCACCCGGTCCGGCGCTCGGTCCGGCATCCGGTCCGGCCCCCGCCCCGGCATCCGGCTCGCCCTGGTTTCCACCAGACACCAGTTCGACACGGTGGGTGACGCCGGACCGGTTGACGTCCAGCGGGAGCACGGGCACGCCCCGCCGGCGCGCGTCCGCCAGCAGCAGCCGCTTGGGGTACATCCCGGGGTCGTGGGTGAGCAGCCCGGCGTAGAAGGCGGCCGGGTGGTGCGCCTTCAGCCAGGCCGACTGGTAGGTCGGCACCGCGAAGGCCACCGCGTGCGCCTTGCAGAAGCCGTACGAACCGAAGGCCTCGATGATCTCCCAGGCGCGCGCCACCGTCCCGGCGTCGTACCCCCGGGCCGTGGCGTGCTCGGCGAACCAGGTCCGGATCCGCCCCTGGGAGTCCGGGTCGGACA
>NZ_BEVZ01000008.1 GCF_003112515.1 Streptomyces fragilis
CTGACCCTCTCGGGCTTTCCTCCGGGCGCTTCCTTCGTTTCCGACTCTATCAGACCGTTTCCGTTCCGATTTCCTCGGTGCTTTCCAGGTCCTTCACCTTTCGGCGTTTTCCCTTTCCGGCGGTTCCGACTCTATCAGAACCTTTCGGCGTCTGATTCCCAGTCAGAGGGGGTTGTCTTCGCGGCCGTTGGGCCGTTCCGACGTCTCAAACCTTAGCGGATCTTTCCCTCGGTTCCCAATCGGCCCTATTCGGAGCCGGCCCGGAGACCTCGAGATCCGCGTGAATTGCTTTCCGGGCACGCCGAAAAGAATCCCGCGGGAGTGATCGTGCTTGGTGTGAGGTGCCGCTGAGAGCGGCGGATGGTTGCCGGGGAACCGTGACGGCTCGGCGGCAACTCGAAGAACCTTACGGATCGGCAGGACCCGTGTCAAGAGGCCGGGCCGGCCGGGTCAGTCCAGGTCGGTCAGCCGCCCGCCGGCGTCCGGCTGGGCGTGCTCGACACGGATGAGCAGACGGGTGAGGAGCTCGCCCAGGGTGGCGCGCTCGTCGGAGGAGAGGTCCTGGAGGAGGCCCTCCTCGAAGACGCTCGCCAGACGCATGGCCTCCAGCCACCTCTCACGGCCGAGCGGGGTGAGCTCGACGATGACGCGGACGCGGTTGGACTCGTCGCGCTCGCGGGTCACCAGGCTCTCGGTGACCATGCGGTCGATCCGGTGGGTCATCGCGGCCGGGGTGAGGCCGAGGCGCTTGGCCAGCTCGCCCGGCCCCATCCGATAGGGGGCGCCGGACAGGACCAAGGCCTTCAGCACCTCCCACTCGGCGTTGCTGATGCCGAGCTCCGAGGTCTGGCGGCTGTAGGCGACGTTCATGCGCCGGTTGAGCCGGGACAGCGCGGAGACGACCTTCTCGACCTGGGGGTCGAGGTCCTGGAACTCCCGCTGGTAGGCCGCGATCTGCTCCTCGAGCGTCGGCTCGCCGAGAGCCGCTGCGGTCGGGTCTGCGGAGTTGTCGGCCATGTGCGGAGTATCGCATGCACAGACTTGGCGCCTGAAGACCTTGGGTGTGTAGTCTTTAGCTTCGAACTTTAGGTTCGAAGTGTTCAGGGCTAACGACTCGTAGCAAGGCAGGTGACAGTGAGCAAGGCGATGCGGCGGATCCAGGTGGGCAGCGCGCTCAGCGCGTTCGGTCTGGGATTCACCGTTCCGTATCTGTACGTCTATGTGGCACAGGTGCGGGGGCTGGGCGCCGTGACGGCGGGGCTGGTCCTCGCGGTGTTCGCGGTGGCCGCCCTGATCGTGCTCCCGTTCGCCGGACGGGCCATCGTGTCGCGGGGCGCGCTCCCCGTGCTGGTGGCCTCGCTGGTGACGGCCGCGGCGGGCTCCCTGGCGCTGGGCCTGTCGGCCGGCGCCACCACGGTGCTGCTGTCGGCGGCGCTGCTCGGCGCGGGTCAGGCCGTGATGCAGCCGGCACTGGCCACCCTGGTCGTCGACTGCTCGTCCACGCTCTCGCGGACCCGGGCGTTCGCCACGCAGTTCTTCCTGCAGAACCTCGGCCTGGGCGTCGGCGGTCTGATCGGCGGCCACCTGGTGGACCCGTCGCGTCCCGGCTCGTTCGTCCTGCTGTTCTCGATCCAGGCCGCGATGTTCGTCCTGCTCACCGGTCTGATGGCGACGACGCGGCTGCCGAAGGCGGCGTTGCCGGAGGACGGTGGCCCGGAGCAGGTGCCCGCGGTCAAGGCCGACTGGCGCGCGCTGTTCCGTAACCGGGCGATGGTCTGGCTCTGCGTCCTGGGCTTCGTGCTGTTCTTCGCCTGCTACGGGCAGTTCGAGTCGGGCCTGAGCGCCTACGGCGTGGAGGCGGCGGGCATCTCGACGTCCACGCTGGGCACCGCGCTGGCGGCCAACACGGCGATGATCGTGCTGGCCCAGTTCCTGGTGCTGCGGTTCGTGGAGCGGCGGCGGCGTTCGCGGGTGATCGCGGGCGTGGGTCTGCTGTGGGCCGTCGCCTGGGCGGTCGCCGGGTTCTCCGGGCTGGCCGACGTGAGCCAGGCGGTCGCGACCGTCTCCTTCATCTCGGTCTACGCGCTGTTCGGGCTGGGTGAGGCGCTGCTGTCGCCGACACTGGCGCCGCTGGTCGCCGATCTCGCGCCCAGTGGGCTGGCCGGTCAGTACAACTCGGCGTTCGCCCTGGTCAAGCAGCTGGCGCTGGCGATCGGTCCCGCCGTGGGCGGGCCGATGGGTGCCGCGCTGCACGGGCCGTACATCGTGCTGATGCTGCTGTTCTGCCTCGGCATGGCGGGGTTGGCGATGGGCCTGGAGCGGCGGCTCACCACCGCGCAGAACCACCCCTACGCCACGCGTGCCCGGGTGGTGGCGCAGTCCGCGCCCGCCTCCCCGCCTGCCGCGCCGGTGGGTGCGGACGCCTAGGGCTCGGCCCTCACCCCCTGAGCGCGTCGGTCTCCCGGGACCGGCGCGCTCACCGCAGTGCGAACTCGCACCAGACCGCCTTGCCGCCGCCCGGCGTGCGCCGGCAGCCCCAGCTGGAGCTGATGGTCGCCACGATGGCGATGCCCCGGCCCGACTCGTCGCCCGGCTCGGCCCGGCGGCGCCGCGGCAGGTGGTCGTCCGCGTCGGTCACCTCCACGATCAGCCGGCGGTCGGTGCGGCGCAGTCGCAGCCGCATCGGCGGCATCCCGTGCTGGAGCGAGTTGGCGACCAGCTCGCTGGCCGCCAGGACGCCCAGGTCGCGGAGGTCCGCGGGGAACCGCCAGCTGGCGAGCACCCCGGAGGTGAACGCGCGGGCGTGCGGTGCGGCCTCGGCGCCGCCGAGCAGCTCCAGCTCGGCGTGGCGGAAGAGGTCCGCCTCGGCGCCGGTGCGCTCGGGATGCTGGATCACCAGCACGGCGACGTCGTCGTCGTGGTCGGCGGTGACCCCGGCGGAGCGCATCAGGCGGTCGCAGATCACCTGAGGGCTGCCGCCCGCGCCGGCCAGCGCCCGCTCCAGGGCGGTGATCCCCTCGTCGAGGTCCTTGTCCCGGCGCTCGACCAGGCCGTCCGTGTAGAGGACGGCCGTCGACCCGGGGGTCAGCGGCACGGAGGCGGAGGCGTGCACCCAGCCGCCCGCGCCGAGCGGCGGACCGGTGGGTTCCTCGGTGCGGACCACCTCGCCCTCGGCGTCGCGGACGAGGATCGGCAGGTGGCCCGCCGAGGCGTAGACCAGCCGGCCCTCGTTGGGGTCGTGCACCGCGTAGACGCAGGTGGCGATCTGATTCGCGTCGATCTCGGACGCCAGGCCGTCCAGCAGCTGGAGCACCTCGTGCGGCGGGAGGTCCAGGCGGGCGTAGGCGCGCACGGCGGTGCGCAGCTGGCCCATCACGGCGGCGGCGCGCACCCCGCGCCCCATCACGTCACCGATGACCAGCGCCGTGCGGCCGCCGCCGAGGGTGATGACGTCGTACCAGTCGCCGCCGACCGCGGCCTCCGTCCCGCCGGGGTGGTAGGTGGCGGCGATGCGGAGGTCGTCGGGCTGCTCGAGCTCCTGCGGGAGCAGGGAGCGCTGGAGGGTCACCGCGGTCTCGCGCTGACGGCGCTCGCTGGCACGCAGCCGCTCGCCCGCCTCGGCGTGGTCGGTGACGTCGGCGGCGAAGACCAGCACGCCGCCGTGCCGCTCCCCCTCGACCGCCACGGGGGTGCAGGTGAAGGTGTAGCAGCGGCCGTCGGAGGCCGTGCGGGACTTCAGCGTGCGGGGGCGGGCGCTGCGCAGGACCTGGTCGAGGAGGGGGAGCAGGCCGGTCTCGACCAGTTCGGGGAGCTGGTCGCGGGCCGCTCCGCCCGGTGTTCGGGGGCCGAACGCGGCGGTGTAGGCGGCGTTGACGTAGGCGACGCGGTGGTCCGCGCCCTGGACGAGGGCGACCAGGGCTGGGACGCGGTCCAGCACCTCGTGGACGGCCAGGTCGTCGAGGGCCGCGGCGCCGGGGCGGGCTCTGCCGCCCGGCTGCTCGGCACGGGCGGCGGGCACGGAGCCGTCGGCCCGGCGATCCTGGGCCTCCCGGCCCGGGGTCGCTCCGTCCGGGGAGAGGCCCGTTCCCGCTCGCGCTGCGGCGCGGCGCTGCGTTCCGGGGAGCCGGGCGCTCCAGCGCGTGAAGTTCACGAATCCTTGCCTCGGGTTGTGGTCTCCGGCCTGCTCCGGAATGCGGCCGGTCGGGCGGCCGCCGCGGACGGTGGACCAGTGTGGCAGCCCCGGAGCGGTCCGGGGCGGTTTGCACCGACATCCGTTGGACGCCTGGCGCGTTTGCGGAGTTCCTTCGTCCGGTCAGGTGGACCCGTTCGGGTCGGGGTGAGGGCCGTCGGGATGCATTCCCCCGGCAGCGCGTTCGAACTCCGCGCGCGGGTGTTCCAATGAACCGAGCGAGACGATCTCCCGCGCGAACAGACCGGCCAGCGTCCATTCGGCGAGCACCCGTGCCTTGCGGTTGAGGGTGGGCAGCCGGCCCAGGTGGTAGGCGCGGTGCAGCAGCCAGGCGGCGCGGCCGGTGAGCCGGCGCCCGCGGAGCTGGGCGACGCCTTTGCGCAGGCCGAGGGAGGCGACCGCGCCGAGATGGGCGTGTGCGTAGCGCTCCAACGGCTCCCCCCGCAGGGAGCGCACGAGGTTGTCGGCGAGGACCCGGGCCTGGCGCACCGCGTGCTGGGCGTTGGGCGCCACCGTGGTGCCGGGCGCGTCGGCGGCCAGGTCGGGGACCGCGGCGGCGTCGCCGGCCGCCCAGGCGTGCGGGACGCCCTCGACGGCGAGGTGCTCGGTGCACCGCAGCCGCCCCCGGGAGTCCAGCGGCAGGCCCGTGGCGGCGAGCATCGGGGATGGCCGAACCCCGGTGGTCCACACGAGGGTGCGAGCGGGCAGCCGTGCGCCGTCGTCGAGCACCACGACCCGGTCGGTGCAGGAGCGCAACCGGGTGGACAGCCGGACGTCGACGTTGCGGCGGCGCAGCTGGGTGAGGGCGTAGCGGGCGAGCGGCTCGTCGACCTCCGGGAGGATGCGGCCGGACGCCTCGACCAGGAGCCAGCGCAGGTCCTCGGGGGCGATGGTGTTGTAGTGCCGGACCGCGTACCGGGCCATGTCCTCCAGTTCGGCGAGCGCCTCGACCCCCGCGTAGCCGGCGCCGACGAAGACGAAGGTCAGCGCCGCCTCGCGGACCGCCGGGTCGCGGGTGGAGGCGGCGATGTCCAGCTGTTCCAGGACGTGGTTGCGCAGCCCGATGGCCTCCTCCACGGTCCGGAAGCCGATGCCGTGGTCGGCCAGGCCGGGCACGGGGAGGGTGCGCGAGACGGAGCCGGGAGCCAGCACGATCTCGTCGTAGCCGATCGACTCGCCGCAGGGCGCGGAGGGGTTGCGGGCGGCCCGCTCACCGGAGGCTGCGGTGGTGTACCGGGCGAGGCGCCGGGAGTGCTCGACGCCGGTGACCTCTCCGACGATCACCCGGCAGCCGTCGAGGACGCGGCGCAGCGGCACCACCACGTGCCGCGGGGAGATCGATCCGGCGGCGGCCTCGGGGAGGAACGGCTGATAGGTCATGTACGGGTCAGCCGTGATCAGGACGATCTCCACGGCGCCGGCGCGGAGCTCGGCGCGCAGGCGGCGTTGCAGCCTCAGGGCCGTGTTCATCCCGGCGCAGCCGCCGCCCACCACCAGTACCCGGGTGCGCTCCTTCACCATCACACACCCCATGACGCACCCCGCTCAGAACTTTGTCCACAGCCTTGTCAATTCATGTGACCGGCGGCGGATCGCGGGGGCGTGGCGGTGGCATCGGGGCGTGCGGCGGAATCCGCAGGTCGCGGGGGAATCGAGGGCTCCCGGCGGGGGCGTGTCGCGGACGTGTGCGCCTCGTACTCCTTTCGAGGGTCCACCTACGCGGAACGGGACCCTTCTGAATTGACGCCCACTCAACTATGTTCGTTGTGCGTCGGGGTGTGGGGGGATGCGCGGTTCGTATCCGCGTCGGGCGGATTTCTTGTCATACGCCTTCTCCTCGTGGCCCGGCCGTCCAAGGTGGGGAGTCTCCGGGGGGAGACGCAATAACCGGGGGGTTACACATGCAGACTCAGGAATCTCACTGGCCGTCCGCGCCCGTCGCGCGGGCCGCCGCGACGCCGGTCGCCGCGGCGGTGGGCGCCGGCGGCACCGGCCTCGCCCATGCGGCGGCCCGCGGGATGCGCACGACGCCGCTGCGGGTGGACGCCCAGCGGAACCTGGAGCACGTGCTCCGCGCGGCCCGCGAGGTGTTCGGCGAGCTGGGTTACGGGGCTCCGATGGAGGACGTCGCCCGGCGGGCCCGGGTGGGTGTCGGCACGGTCTACCGGCGCTTCCCGAGCAAGGACGTGCTGGTGCGGCGGATAGCCGAGGAGGAGACGGCCCGTCTCACGGACCAGGCGAGGGCCGCGCTGGGCCAGGAGGACGAGCCGTGGTCGGCCCTCTCCCGGTTCCTGCGCACCTCGGTCGCCTCGGGTGCCGGGCGGCTGCTGCCGCCGCAGGTGCTGCGGGTCGGCGTGGCCGACGACGCCCGGGTGCCGCAGCAGCGGAGCGTCCCGGCGGACCCCGGCGAGTCGGGCGTGCCGGACGACGCCGGCGCGGCGGCGCTGCTCGACGTGGTCGGCCGGCTGGTCGACCGGGCGCGGGCGGCGGGCGAGCTGCGGACGGACGTGTCGGTGGCGGACGTGCTGCTGGTCATCGCGACCGCCGCGCCCTCGCTGCCGGATCCGGCGCAGCAGGCGGCGGCCTCCTCGCGGCTGCTGGACATCCTGCTGGAGGGGCTGCGTTCGCGGCCGTCCTGAGGCGGGACGCCACCCGGTGACGGGCGGCGGGGTGCGGTCCGGGGCCGTCCAGGTGCTCGACCCGGGGCCGCGTGCGGGGGTGTCTCGTGCGCGGCCCCGGATTGTGCCGTGCGGGGGTGCCGGCTGGAACCCCTGAGCGGGCGAAACCCCACGGACGAGTGGTAGTTCCGTCCGTCCGCTCGACGCCCAGTTCCGCTGTGCCACGCTGGCCGCGACATGACGGACCGGCGTGCGGGGGCCAGCCGAGATATGGGCGCGGACGAGCGGAACGACGAGGGCGACAGGGCCGGCGGGGGCGCGGGGGGCACGGGGGGCGGAGGTGCCGCCGGGAGGATCCCCGAGCAGGCGGGGCCCGGGGCGGAGCCGGGGCGGGTCGCGGCCGGGCCGCGTGAGGCCGCTGCCGAGCCACGCCAGGCCGGTACCGGATCGCGCCAGGCCGTTGCCGGGCCCTGTGAACCCGCTGCCGGTTTGCGTGAGCCCGCGGCCGGTTCGCGTGCGCCCGCGGCCGGACCGCCTGAGCCCGGGACCGGATCGCGTGAGGCCGGGACCTGGCCACACCAGGCCGCTGCCGGGCCCCGTGAACCCGCTGCCGGGTCGCGCGAGCCCGGGACCGGGCGGCCTGAGCCCGGGACCGAATTGCGTGAGGCCACTGCAGGGCAGCGTGAGCCCGCGACCGGACCGCGCGAGCCCAGGACCGGATCGCGTAAGGCTACTGCGGGACCGCGTGAGCCCGTGGCCGGACCGCCTGAGACCGTGGCCGGGCCGCGTGAGGCAGAGGCCGGGGCGGCCGTGAGGCCGGGGGGTGGGACCTTCCTCCCCGCGCAGCGGGAGGCGGGTGCCGGCCGGGAGGCCGCCGCGTCCGCACCGCCCGGCTCCGACGCCGAGCTGATCGTGCGGATGCGGGCCGGTGACGACTCGGCCTACGAGGCGCTCTACCGCCGGCACGCGGACGCCGTGCGCCGGTACGCCCGCACCTGCTGCCGGGACGCGCACACCGCGGACGACCTGACCGCCGAGGTGTTCGCCGGCGTGCTCCAGGCGGTGCGCGGCGGGGCAGGTCCGCGGCACGCCGTGCGCGCCTATCTGCTCACCACCGTCCGCCGCACCGCCGCGGGGTGGGTCAGGTCCGCCCGGCGTGAACAACTGGTCGACGACTTCGCGGTGTTCGTCGAGCAGTCGGTCCGGGACACCGACCGGCTGGACGACGACACGCTCGAGCTCGGCGCCGACGTGAGGGCGATGCACGAGGCCGAGCAGTCGCTGGCGATGCGCGCCTTCCGCTCGCTGCCCGAGCGGTGGCAGGCGGTGCTGTGGCACACCGAGGTGGAGGACGAGTCGCCGGGCGAGGTCGCCACGCTGTTCGGCCTGGACGCCAACGGCACGCGGGTGCTCGCCAGCCGGGCCCGCGAAGGTCTCAAGCAGGCGTATCTGCAGGCGCACGTCAGCGCGACGCTCGCCGCCGACGCCGAGTGCGCCCGGTACGCGGACCGGCTGGGCGCCTTCGCCCGCGGCGGGCTGCGGATCCGGGCCGAGCGGGGACTGCGCAAGCACCTGGAGGAGTGCGCGCGGTGCCGGGCGGCGGCGGGGCAGATCAGGGATGTCGCGCAGGGCATCCCGGCGGTGGTGCCGGTGGCCGTCATCGGGTGGTTCGCCGCGGCGGGGTACGCCAGGGTGGCGGGGCCGCTCTCGGGCGCCACCGGGGCCGGGGCGGTGGCCGCGGGCGGGTCGGCGGTGGCCGCGGCGGGTGGTGGCGGCGGCGCGGGCGGCGCCACGTCGGCGGCCGGGGGTGCGGGCGGTGCGGGCGCGGGCGGTTCCGGCGCGGGTGCCGGTGGTGGCGGGGTGCTGGCCGAGGGGCTGGGAGCTCCGGCCAAGGCGGGCATCGCCGCCGGGGTGGTCACGGTGGCCGCCGCGGTGCTGGCGCTCGCGCTGATCGGGCACGACCGTCCCACGCCGCTGACGCCACCGGTGGCCGGTCCTCCGCCGGTGTCGGAGCCGGCCGCGGCGCCCGAGGGCGCGCCGCCGTCGCCCGGGCCGGAGCGGCCCGCACGCCCGGTGGCCGCGGGGCCGGCGACGTCCGTCCCGCCCGTGCGCGAGCCTGCCGCCGATGTTCCCGCGCGGTCCGCCTCACCCTCCCCCTCGCCCACTCCCGCGCCTCCGCCCGCGCCGGAACCCGCGCCGGAACCCGTGCCCGCGCCGGCCGAGGAGCCGCCGCCCCCGCCCGTGGTGCCTGTCGAGTACCGGTGGAGCGGCCTGCCGTACGACGTCGCCGGTGACGGCAGCGGCCCGGAGATGCGGCTCTCCTCGAGTACCTGGGTCTGGCAGCGGAGGTCCCTCACCGTCGCCGGGGTGACCTACCCCGAGGGGGTGACGGTCAACGGGCGGTCCTCCGTGGTGATCGACCTCAACCGGCCGTGCACCTCGTACCGGGCGATGGCGGGGATCGACGACATGTCGCTGGGACTGGGGGCCGCGGTGTTCTCCGTCCACGCCGACGGGGTGCGGCTGTGGCAGTCCGGGGTGGTGCGGGCGGGGGATCCGGCGGTGCCGGTGTCCGTCGGCCTGTCCGGGCGGCGGACGGTGCGTCTCGTCGTCGAGCCGCGCGGCGGCGCCCTCGCCGTGCCCGCCGACTGGGCCGCCTCCCGCTTCCTCTGCGGGTGACGTCCCGACGGAGCGCGCCCTCCGGCAGGGTGTCTTACGTCGGCGCACTCTACGTCGGGCGCGCCTTACGTCGGCGCACCTTCGTCGAACCGCCTTACGTCGGGGCGCCTTCGGTCGGAGCGCCTCCCGACAAGCCGCCTTCGGGCAAACGGCGCCGCGTCAAGCCGCCTTCGGCCGAACCGCGCCCCGTCAAGCCGCCTTCGGCCGAACCGCGCCCCGCCGAGCCGCCGGAGGACGCGACGCCCCTCACCCCCCGGCCGGCCCGCAACGCCCGCCCGCGGGACCCGGAGGCCTCCGTCACCGCCCGGTGGCGTCGAGGGCCTTGCGGCGGGGCGGGGTGAGGCCCGCGGGGGCGGCGCGGCGGCGGGCGGTGCCGGTCCAGCAGGTGCCGCGCCGGGAGAGCAGCCGCCGCAGCCACAGCTCGAGCGAGACGATGTCCGCGAGCCCCGCCGACGCCAGCGGCTCCCCCTCCGCCCCCGCCCGCAGCGCCTGCCGCACCACCCGCGCCTCGACCAGCCCCGCCTCCGCCAGGAACGGCGAGGCGAACAGGTCTCCCAGCACGTCCCCCGCGGCCCGCAGCCCCGCCCGGTCCGCGGCCTCCGCCGTGGCGTGGCTGGGGGCGCCCCAGCCGGGCGGCAGGCCGCCGACGCCCGCGCCCTCGAGGACCGCGCGCAGGATCGCCGCCCGCGCCCCGGGCCGCACCCGCAGCGTCTCCGGCAGGGCGCGCCCGGCCCGCACCACCTGGTTGTCGAGGAACGGCGCGTGCAGCCGCTGCGCGCGGACCTCCGCCGCCTGCTCCAGCACCCGTACGTCCGCCGCGTACCGGGCCAGCGCGGCCCGGGCGCGGAAGTCGCCCGGCCGCTGCCCGGGGCCCACGGCCGCCGCGCGCAGCGTCGCCGCCTGCAGGCGTCCGGACACGTCGGCCAGCGCTTCGCCGGTCAGCCACCGCGCGGCGGGACCGGGCGTGGCCCACACCAGCGCGGCCAGCGACGCCTCCACCGCTCCGGCCACGGCGGACCCGTCGTCGAACCGGCGGTGCCGCAGCCGCTCCGCCAAATCGTTCATGCCGGCCGGGTAGGAGGTGCGGGCCAGCTTGCGGGCCGCGCCGTAGACCCGGGCCGGGACGAGCACCGAGCCGTCCGCCCGGGCGAGCGCCATGGTGGGCCGGACCAGGTGGCGCCGCTTGCGGTCCATCAGCAGGTCGGCCAGGCGCGCCGGGTGGGCGTCCAGGACCTCGCGGGCGCCGTGCCCGGTGAAGTGGTCGGCGCTGCCCGCGGCGAACCGGGCGCGGTGCCGGGCCGCGGAGACCAGGGAGCGGCCGGGCTCGTCGGTGAGCGGGCCGTCGAGGTCGGCGTAGGGAAGCACCTCCGCGCCGCCCGCGACCACCACGTGCCGCAGCCGGGGGTTGGCCGCCAGGGTGCCCGCCCGTTCCAGTTCGGCCTCCCGGCCGCGGACCGCCAGGTCGTTGAAGGTGACCGCCAGCAGCCGCTCCCCCGCGCCGGCGCCGTGGCCGAGGACGGTGCCGGGGCGGCCGGGCAGACCGGCGGCGAGCAGGGCCAGGGTGCCGGAGCCGGGGCCGCCGGACAGGTCCGCGCCGATGCCGGGCACCGGCATCCGGTCGGCGCGGCGGTCGGCGGGCCCCATGCCGGGCACCGGCCCGGGGTCCGTGCCGGCGCCGGGCATGTGCCGGGGCGCCGCCAGCCGGGTGCGCACCGCCTCCACCAGCGCCTCGCGCAGCGCGTCCACGGCGCTGTGCGGGTCGGCGGGGGGCGCGGCCACGGCGAGCGAGGCGACCGGCTCGTACCCGGCGACCTCACGCGCGCCGGCGCGCAGGATCAGGGCGTGTCCGGGCGGGATGCGCCGCACCCCTTCGTAGGGGGTCGAGTCCTGGAGCGCGGCCGGGACCTCCGGCGCGGCCAGCAGGGCGGCCAGGTGCCCGAAGTCGAGGTTGGCGCCGACCAGGTCGGCGAGCGGCAGCGCCGCGGTGGCGTAGGCGGTGCCGCCCCGCCAGGGGGTGTGGAAGACGGGGCGGGCGCCGGCCAGGTCGCCGCAGACCGTGGTGCGCCGGTCGACCTGGACGACGACGGTGTAGCTGCCGGACCAGGCGGTGAGGTGGCGCAGCGCGCCGCCACGGGCCGCGAAGAGCCCGGCCAGCAGCTGGTCGTCGGTGGCCCCGCACAGCCCCACCACCGCTATCCGGGTGCGGGCGTCGGCGATAAGGACGCGGGTCTCGTCGGGCCGCCAGTCGCCCACCGCCCACAGCGGATCGACGCCGCCCCACAGCAGCTGGGCGCCCACCGGCTCGGGGGTGTCGTCACCGAACTCGTCGGGGTGGGCGTCGGGTTCGCCGTAGGCGCCGAAGAGGTCGGGGCCGGGCGGCCGATGGCCCGCGGCGGTGCTGCTCCATCCCACCAACCACCGCATCGACGCCTCCACAGGCTGTGGACAATCAGTGCACGAGCGAACCTGTGCACCATGCTGCCACGAAGGGAGTGTCACGGAGGCACGCCGACGCGCCCTCCGTGCCGGCCGCGCGAGGGCCCGGTCAAGTGGCGTTCCACCGGGGCGACTTGAATGCGCCCCCTGGCGCGCCCCCGGTGACCACCCGGTGCGCCTGCGTTCACCTGGCGGGAGGGCCGTGACGGCTTCTCGGCGCAGGGCATATTTTCAGCCAATTACGCCGACTGTGCGCGAGTTGCGGAGCCCTGCGCACACGCTCCGTACATACGGAGGAGTACGTACGGTCCGGGAGGCGGGCTGCGCCTCCCGGACCGGTCCGCCGCCCGCGGGGATGTGGCGGCGGTGTCCCCCAGCCCGCTGGATCCAGTACAGCGGGCCGACCCACGCAGGACCCATGGAACAGTCCTGGCCGCCGGCGATGCAGAGCGCACGGCCGGGCGCACGGCCACACACCGGGAGCACGTGGACACCCTCCGTACTCCCGCCCGGGCAGCAATCTCGCCATACGGAACTTTGCCCCTTAACGCATGGGATTCGGAGAACTACGCTGGGTTTACGAATGCCGCGGGTTTATGCCAGTCGCGGCAGCCGTCTCTGCCGAGGGGGGACCGGATGCCCAGGGAGCAACGCGGGCCGAACGAGAAGCTCGGCGCCGTTCTCGCCCTCGCGGGCATCAGCAACGCGGGGCTGGCGCGGCGCGTGAACGACCTGGGGGCCCAGCGCGGGCTGACGCTTCGGTACGACAAGACGTCGGTGGCGCGCTGGGTGTCCAAGGGCATGGTGCCGCAGGGCGCGGCTCCCCATCTGATCGCGGCCGCCATCGGGCAGAAGCTCGGCCGGCCGGTCCCGCTGCACGAGATCGGGCTGGCGGACGCCGATCCGACGCCCGAGGTCGGCCTGGCCTTCCCGCGCGACGTCGGCCAGGCGGTGAGGTCGGCCACCGAGCTGTACCGGCTCGACCTGGCCGGCCGGCGGGCGGGCTCGGGCGGCATCTGGCAGTCGCTCGCGGGCTCCTTCGCCGTCTCCGCCTACGCGACGCCCGCCTCGCGGTGGCTGATATCCCCGGCCGACAGTTCGGTGGCGCGCGAGGCCGGCGCCTCGGAGGGGTCCGGCTCCCCGCTGAAGGTGGGCCACAGCGACGTCCGCAAGCTGCGCGAGGCGGCGGAGGACGCGCGGCGGTGGGACTCCAAGTACGGCGGCGGGGACTGGCGGTCCTCGATGGTGCCCGAGTGCCTGCGGGTCGAGGCGGCGCCGCTGCTGCTCGGCTCGTACTCCGACGACGTCGGGCGCGCCCTCTTCGGGGCGAGTGCCGAGCTGACCCGGCTGGCGGGCTGGATGGCCTTCGACACCGGGCAGCAGGAGGCCGCGCAGCGCTACTACATCCAGGCCCTGCGGCTGGCCCGCGCGGCGGCGGACGTGCCACTGGGCGGTTACGTTCTGGCGTCCATGTCCCTGCAGGCCACCTACCGGGGCTTCGGCGACGAGGGCGTGGACCTCGCCCAGGCCGCCGTGGAGCGCAACCGGGGGCTGGCCACCGCCCGCACGATGAGCTTCTTCCGCCTGGTCGAGGCGCGGGCCCACGCCAAGGCGGGGGACGCGGCCGCGGCGGGTGCGGCGCTGAAGGCCTCCGAGAGCTGGCTGGAGCGTTCCCGCGAGGGGGACCATGACCCGACCTGGCTCGGCTTCTACGGCTACGACCGGTTCTGCGCCGACGCCGCCGAGTGCTACCGCGACCTGAAGGCGCCCGGGCAGGTGCGGCGGTTCACCGAGCAGGCGCTGTCCAAGCCCACCGAGGAGTTCGTGCGCTCGCACGGGCTGCGGCTGGTGGTCTCCGCGGTGGCCGAACTGGAGTCCGGCAACCTGGACGCGGCCTGCGAGCAGGGGGTGCGCGCGGTGGAGGTGGCCGGGCGGATCTCGTCCGCCCGCACCACGGAGTACGTCAAGGACCTGCTCACCCGGCTGGAGCCGTACGGCGACGAACCGCGGGTCGTCGAGTTACGCGAACGCGCCCGCCCCCTCCTCGGCACCCCGGCCTGATCCCGCCTTCGGCGCCCCGGACCGGTCCCGCCTTCCGCGCGGCGGCCCTATCCCGCTCCCGGCGCGATCCCGACTCCCGGCACGATCCCCGATTCCCGGCACGGCGGCGCCCGTGCCGGGGGTGGTGAGCGCGGAGGGTGGAGGCGGTGCGCCGTAGACTCGGGGCATTGTGTCTGACGCCCCGAACCCCAGCCGCCGCCCCGCCCGGACCCCCCGGTTCCCGGACGGACCGCAGCCCGATCCGGCCGGCTCCCACCACGAGCGCCGCATCCGCAGCTTCCAGCCCCGCCGCAGCCGGGTGACCACCGGCCAGGCCGACGCCATCGAGCGGCTCTGGGCCCGGTGGGGCCTGGACATCGACGGCCACCGCACCCTGGACCTCGCCGAGCTCTTCGGCGACGACCGTCCCGTCGTGCTGGAGATCGGCTTCGGCATGGGCGAGGCCACCGCCCAGATGGCCGCCGACGACCCGGAAACCAACATCCTCGCGGTGGACGTGCACACCCCGGGCCAGGGCAACCTGCTGAACCTCGCCGAGAAGAGCGGGCTCACCAACGTGCGGGTGGCCAACGGCGACGCGATCATCCTGCTCCGCGAGATGCTCACGCCCGACGCGCTGGCCGGCCTGCGGGTCTACTTCCCCGACCCCTGGCCCAAGAAGCGGCACCACAAGCGGCGGCTGATCCAGCCCGAGTTCCTCGACCTGGCCGCCGACCGTCTCCGTCCGGGCGCGGTGCTCCACTGCGCGACGGACTGGGAGCCGTACGCGGAGCAGATGCTGGAGGTGCTGACCGCGCACCCCCGCTTCGAGAACACCCGTCCCGACGGTCACTTCGCGCCGCGGCCGGAGTTCCGCCCGCTCACCCGGTTCGAGGGTCAGGGGCTGGACAAGGGGCACGTGGTGCGCGACCTGCTCTTCCGCCGGATCTGAGCCCCGGCGGCGCGGCCGGTCAGTCGGAGGCCTCGTCCAGCCGGGCCGTCTCCGCGTCGGTGAGCCGCAGGTCCGCGACCGCCGTGAGGGCGGGCAGCTGGTCCACCGTGCGGGCGGAGGCGATCGGCGCCACCACCGTCGGGCGCGCGGCCAGCCAGGCGAGGGCCACCGTGGCCGGGGACGCGCCGTGCGCCTCGGCGATCTCGTCGAGGGCGGCCAGGACGCGCCGGCCGCGCTCGCTCTCCAGGTGCCGGGCCGCTCCGGTCGCGCGGGGGCTGTCCACCGTGGTCCCGGGGCGGTACTTGCCGGTCAAGAAGCCGGACGCCAGGGCGTAGTACGGCACGGCGGCCAGCCCCGCCCGCTCCGCGACGTCGCGCAGGGGGCCCTCGTAGGTGTCGCGGGAGACCAGGTTGTAGTGCGGCTGGACGGCGGTGTAGCGGGCGAAGCCCTCGCGCTCGGAGAAGTCCAGCGATTCCTGCAGCCGCTCGGCGCTGATGTTGGACGCGGCGATCGCCCGCACCTTGCCCTCGCGGACCAGCTGGTCGAGGGCGAGCATGATCTCCTCGACCGGCGTCTCCGGCTGGTCGAAGTGCGTGTAGTACAGGTCGATGTGGTCGGTGCCCAGCCGGCGCAGCGAGGCCTCCGCCGCCGCCCGGATGTTGGCGCCCGACAGCCCGCGGTACTGCGGGTGCTGGCTCACCTTGGTGGCGATCACGACCTCGGAGCGGTTGCCCCGCGCCTTGAGCCACCTGCCGATGACGGTCTCCGACTCGCCGCCCTCGTTGCCCTCCACCCAGGCGGAGTAGGAGTCGGCGGTGTCGACGAAGTTGCCGCCCGCCGCGGTGTACGCGTCGAGGACGGCGAAGGACTCCCGCTCGTCGGCGGTCCATCCGAACACGTTGCCGCCGAGGGCGAGCGGGAAGACCTCGAGGCCGGACGTGCCCAGCTTGCGCAGTTCAGTCATGCCTGTGACCAACGCGTCCGGCCGACGGCGCATTCCGACGCGCCGTCAGCCGGTCACGGTCCGCGGAGGGTGAGGGGGGTGGAACCGGCGGCCGTCAGAGGTTGACGCCGCGCTCGGCCAGCCAGGCCATCGGGTCGACGCCGTCGCCGCCGCCCGGGTGCACCTCCAGGTGCAGGTGCGGGCCGGTGACGTTGCCGGTCGCGCCCACCCGGCCGATGACGTCGCCGGTGGACACCTTCTGGCCCACGCTGACGTTGATCGACGACTGGTGGCAGTACCAGAGCTCGGTGCCGTCCTCGAGGGTGAGGACCGTCCGGTAGCCGTAGGAGCCGGCCCAGCCCGCCTCGGTGACGGTGCCCGTGTGGACGGCCTTCAGCAGCGTGCCGGTGGGGGCCGCGAGGTCCAGACCCGTGTGGTAGCCGGAGGACCACATGGAGCCGGCCTGCATGTAGGTGGAGGTGATCGTGTAGGAGGACGCGGGGGAGACGAAGGTGGCGGCCAGCTTGGCGATGCGCTCGGCCTCGGCCTTGGCCTTGGCCTCCTCCTCGGCCTTCTCGGCGGCGGCCTCGCGGGCCTGCGCCTCGGCCTTCTCCTTGGCGGCCTTCTCGGCGGCGGCCTGGGCGGCGGCGTCCTGGGCCTCCAGCGCGGCCTGCGCCTCGGCCTCCTGCTCCTGCTGGGCGGCCTGCGCCATGATGCGGGCGCGCAGCGCCTCGCCCGCGTCGGCGGGGGAGGCGGTCTCGGTGGGGGCGACACCCACGCCCATCTCGCCGAGGACGCTGGGAGCCTGCTCGACGGCCGCCGTTTCGGCCTCGTCGCCGCCGGGAAGCAGTGAGGTGACCGGGTCCAGCGACGGCATCTGCGGCATGGTGATGTGCACCGGAGCCTTGCCGGGCGCGGCGGTGGCCATGCCGCCCGCACCGACGGCGGCGATCACACCGACGCCGAGGACGGTGGAACTGCGGGCCAGACCCCGCTGCTTGGCCACCCGGTGGCGGCCTCTCTGGACGGTTCCCTCGCTGGGGTTCCACTCCTCGAAGGCGCCCTCGCCGGGGAATCCCGCGGGACCGTACGCGTCGGCGGCCGCACGCTGGCTCGGCACGAGGGGCAGTTCAGGGGCAGGGGTGTTGGACGCCACGGGGGCGCACTCCTTTCCTTCCGTCTCGCCTACCGGGTTAGCTGACGGGTTCGGAGCGGGAAGGTCTCCTACGCGCGTATACCGAGATACGCCCGATTCACCCCAAAAGTGGTTCCCCGGTTCCCTCGCGGGATTCGGCAGAGCGCACGGAGCCGTCGCTGGTGACGGCTGGGACAACCGCGCGCTGCGTTATCGAACGTTAATAGAAGCGGTGGCTCAATTCCAAGCCGTTCCTTCACATCGTCCGACCCTGTGGCCTGAACCTATGGAGACCCAACAGGGCGAAACGGACATGGCCTCGGTCACACCGTGACGACCGCCATGGCTTGATCACTTCGGTGGGTTTCCGTGGCCCCGGGGGCCGCTGCCGTGTCCGGGCCGGTCACAGGCTCCGCACGGCGAGCAGGGCCATGTCGTCCTCGGCGTCACCGCCGGAGTGCCGGGCCACGTCCTCGGACAGGAACTCCAGCAGGTCCTCCGGCTCACGGAACACCCGCCCGTCCAGCCGCTCTACCGGGTCGTAGAACACCCCGTCCTCGTCCCGCGCCTCGGTCATGCCGTCGGTGTAGAAGAGCACCGTCACACCCGGCCGCAGCGGCACGGGCGGCCCGGGCCGGGGCGGGCCGACGAGCTCCGAGAGCGCGAGCGGCCCCCCGGACCGCCCCGGCTCCAGCAGGCGCGGCCGCGCCCCCGGTTCCAGCAGCAGCGGCGGCGGATGACCGTGGTTGACGATCGTCACGCTCCGGCCGTCCCGGGTGAACTCGGCGAACACCGCCGTCACGAACCCCTCCTGCTGTTCCAGCTCCACGGCCCGCCGGTCCCGCTCGCGCACCACCGCCTGTTCCATGTGCTCGGAGGCCTGCTCGATGGTGTCGGCCCGTTCCGCCACCTCGCGGAAGGCGCCGACGACGACCGCGACCGCTGCGACGGCGTCCATCCCCTTGCCGCGTACGTCGCCCAGGACCAGCCGCACCCCGTGCGGGGTGTCGTGCACGGCTTAGAGGTCGCCGCCGATGTTGGCCTCGCGCAGGGCGGCCTGGTACCGGGAGGCGATCCGCAGGGCGCCGATCTGCCGCTGCGGAGGCGGCATCACGGCCCGCATCGCCACCTCGGCCATCTGCCGGGCCGACGCGAGGCGCAGGTCGACCCGGTGGACCGCGACGTTCAAGACGCAGGACAGCACCGAGACGATGACCACGGTGAACAGCTCGGTGGCCAGCAGGGCGGAGTTGTCCGTGTCCTGGGTCAGCCGCACGTACAGGGTGAGGCCCGTCGACAGCAGCCCGATGAGCACCGTGGCGCGCAGGGTGTAGAGGGGTGCGGCGATCAACGGGGCGGCCGCGAAGAACGGTACGGCGGTCACGTCCCGCGGCGTCAGACTGTCGTAGGCGAGGCCGAGGCCCAGGGCCAGGAAGGGCAGCACCCGCAGCACCAGACGGGCGTAGTGGATCCAGCGCCGGCCGGGCCCGAGGGCCTCCTCGACGTCCGGATCCACCGGTCCGCCTCGCCTCAGCATGGAATCCATCGTCCCGCGCCGGGCCGGAAGCGGCGACCGCTGACCTCGGCGCGGATGAGGGCGGAGGCAGGCGGAGCAGGCGGACTGGAGGGCGCCTGCGAAGGCCGGAGAAGCCGGAGAAGAAGGACGACTGCGGTCGCAAACACTCAGGGCCGGAATCCCTGAAGGATTCCGGCCCTGAGTTTTCAGTAGCGGGGACAGGATTTGAACCTGCGACCTCTGGGTTATGAGCCCAGCGAGCTACCGAGCTGCTCCACCCCGCGTCGTTGTGTCTTCACTGTACGACATGGCGACGGGGAAAAGCGAATCGGTTCACGCCGACCCGCCGAGCAGGTGGCGGTTGGGCTCCACGGCCCGCCCCTCGTACTCGGGCAGTCGCACCACCTCGGCGCCGCCCGCCGCCAGCACCCCGCTGCCGTCCGCGGCCGCCACGAAGGTGTCGGGCTCCCGCCAGGCGGTGACCACCCGCCGCACCCCCGCGTCGAGGATCAGTCGTGCGCACGGGGCGGGCCGGGAGGCACGGCGGGCGCAGGGCTCCAGGCTGCTGTAGACGGTGGCCCCGGGCAACCGCGGGTCGGCCCGGTCGATCTTGGCCAGCGCCGCCTCCTCCGCGTGCACCACGGGGTCGTCCCCCTCCCGGGAGTGGCCGCGGGCCAGCTCGGTCCCGTCCTCGGCCACCACCACGGCGCCCACGCTGAACGCGGTGCGCGACGGCGGGCACTCCCGGGCGAGGTCGCAGGCGAGGCCCAGCCAGTACCGGTCCGCGGCCGAGGCGAGCGGACCCGCGCCCGGGGCGACCGGCCGGTAGCGGGCGAGCACCACGTCGCCCACCGGCCGGGTCTCCTCCAGCCGCAGCCGGCCCGGCGGGTAGGCGCCCGGGCCGAAGAGCCGCGGCGCACCCGGCTCGCCGACCAGCAACGGGGCCAGCACCAGCTGGAGCTCGTCGGCGAGACCGAGCCGCAGCAGCTGGGTGTGGACGCTGCCGCCTCCCTCCACCATCAGCCGTCGCACCCGGTACGCGGCGTGGAGGTGCTCCAGGACCGCCCGCCAGTCGACTTCCGGCCCCACCGGGACCACTTCGACGTCCTTCTGGCCACGCAGCGCCGCCTGCGCCCGCGATGCGCCCCCGTCGGTGGTGTAGACGGCCTTGCGGCCGCCGGTGCGCCAGAAGCGTGCAGCCGGGTCCAGTTCACCCGATCCGGTGACGAGCACCTTGAGCGGGAACTCCGGCAGCCCGGCGGCGGTGCGCGCGGCCCGCCGTTCGGGTGAGCGGACGACCAGCCGCGGGTCGTCGGCACGCAGGGTGCCGGCCCCGATGAGGATCGCGTCGCTCGCGGCCCGCACCTCGTCGACCCGGTCGAAGTCCTGCGGGCCGGAGAGCAGCAGCCGCTCCGGGCCGGTGTCGTCGAGGCAGCCGTCGAGCGAGACGGCGGCGGAGAGCAGGACGTAGGGGTGCGGCATGGGGCGGCTCCGGGACGTGAAGCGGCGCATGCTCCGGCCGGGGTCGGCCGGGCGCATGCGCCGCGTCAGAAGTAGGCCCTGTGGGACTCGAACCCACAACCAATGGATTAAAAGTCCACTGCTCTGCCAATTGAGCTAAGGGCCCAGGGTGATGTTGCTTCCCCGAGCATAGCGGGAGGGGGCCTCCCGTCCGAGCGGGTATCCGGGGCCGACGGCGCGCGGGAAGCGCGGAGGGCCCGCACGACCGAGTCGTGCGGGCCCTCACAGGCGGTGTGCGCGGGCGTGTCAGCCGTTGCGCTTCCAGCGCGGCTTCTCGTCCCGGCGGCCGAAGGAGCCACCGCGGTGGTCGTCACGACGGTCGTCGCGGCGGCCGAACGGGCGGTCCGAGGCGCCGCCGGAGCGGAAGCCCGGGCGGTCGTCGCGGCGGTCGCGGTTGAACGGACGGTCGTTGCTGCGGAAGCCGCCACGGTCGTCACGACGCTCGAAGGAACGGCCACCACGGTCGCCGCCACGGTCGTCGCGGTTGAACGGACGGTCACCCCGGTCGTTGCCGCGGAAGCCGCCACGGTCGTCACGACGCTCGAAGGAACGGCCACCACGGTCGCCACCGCGGTCGTCGCGGTTGAACGGACGGTCACCCCGGTCGTTGCCGCGGAAGCCGCCACGGTCGTCACGACGCTCGAACGGACGGCCGCCACGGTCACCGCCGCGGTCGTCACGGCGCTCGAAGGAACGGCCACCGCGGTCGTCACGGTTGAACGGACGCTCGCTGCGGTCGTCGCGGCGGTCGCGGTTGAACGGACGGTCGTCGCGGCGCTCGAAGGAACGGCCGCCACGGTCACCGCGGTCGTCGCGGCGGAAACCGCCACGGTCGCCACCGCGGTCGTCACGACGCTCGAAGGAACGGCCACCGCGGTCGTCACGGTTGAACGGACGCTCGCTGCGGTCGTCGCGGCGGTCGCGGTTGAACGGACGGTCGTCACGACGCTCGCCGCGGTCGTCACGGCGCTGCGGGCGGTCCTCGCGCTCGGTGCGGTCGACCTGCTGGGCGCTCGGCTGCTCCGGCACGGAGACGGCGGCGGCCTCGGCGGCCTCCGCGGCCTCACGGACGACGGCGGCCTCGGCCAGCGCGGTCTCCGGGTCGTCCCCGCGCTCGCGGGCGGCTCGCGCGGTGAGGCGGTCGGCCTCCTCGCGCAGCTCGGCGGCGCGGCGCTGCAGGCGCTCCAGCTCCTTGGTGAGCTGGGCGACCTCACGCTCGGCCTGGACGGCGGCGCCGGCCACCGACTCGGCCTGCAGCTCGGTCATCGAGCGGGCGCCGGTGATCTCGGCGACCTCGGGCTCGAAGGCGGTACCGCTCTGGATGATGTGACGCGAGGCGTCGATGCCCGCGTCCTCCATCAGCCGGAAGATCTGGCGGCGCTGGTGCGGCAGCGACAGCGAGACCACGGTGCCGGTGCGGCCGGCACGGGCGGTGCGGCCGGCACGGTGCAGGTAGTCCTTGTGGTCGCCGGCCGGGTCCACGTTGAGGACCAGGTCGATGCCGTCGACGTGGATGCCGCGGGCGGCGACGTCGGTGGCGACCAGGACGTTGACGTAACCGTCCTTGAAGTCGGCCAGGGTTCGGGTGCGCGCGCCCTGGGTCATGCCGCCGTGCAGGGCGTCCGCCTTCACACCGGCGTCGCGCAGCTGCTCGGCGATGCGGTCGGCGCCCAGCTGGGTGCGGACGAAGATGATGGTGCGGCCCTTGCGGGAGGCGATCGCCGCGGTGACCGGAGCCTTGTCCTTCGGCTTCACGATCAGGATGTGGTGCGACATCGTGGTGACGGCGCCCTGGGCGGCGTCGACCTCGTGGCTGACCGGGTTCTCCAGGTAGCGGTCGACCAGGGTCTTGATCTCGTTCTCCATGGTGGCGGAGAAAAGCATCCGCTGGCCGCCGGCCGGGATCTGGTCGAGCAGCTCGGTGACCTCGGGCATGAAGCCCAGGTCGGACATCTGGTCGGCCTCGTCGAGGACCGCGACCTCGACGTCGCCGAGCGAGCAGGCGCCGCGGCCGATGATGTCGCGCAGACGGCCCGGGGTGGCGACGAGGATGTCGACGCCGCGCTCCAGGGC
Source organism: Streptomyces fragilis (assembly GCF_003112515.1). Taxonomy (GTDB): domain Bacteria; phylum Actinomycetota; class Actinomycetes; order Streptomycetales; family Streptomycetaceae; genus Streptomyces; species Streptomyces fragilis. Next base: position 22,103 of record NZ_BEVZ01000008.1, read on the forward strand.
GTAGATCTGGTTGCCCATCGAGGTGCCGCCGCAGACGACCTTCATCTTGAGGCCGAGCACGTCGCCGTAGGGCTGCAGGGCGTCGGCGACCTGCATGGCCAGCTCACGGGTCGGGGTGAGGATGACGGCGCGCGGGCGCTTCTTCTCGGTGCGGCCGCCGGCCAGGCGGGCCAGGGTCGGCAGACCGAAGGAGAGGGTCTTGCCGGAGCCGGTGCGGCCGCGGCCCAGGATGTCCTTGCCGGCCAGGGCGTCCGGGATGGTCGCGGCCTGGATCGGGAAGGGCTTGGTCACGCCGTTCTGCGCGAGCTTGCGCACGACGCCCTCGGGCAGACCGAGGTCGGCGAAGCTCGGCCCCGTCTCCTCGGGGGCCTGCTCCTCGGCGTGGTCCGCTGCCTCGGGGGCCTCGACGGCGTCCTGAACCAGGACGGCGTCGGCGTTCTCGTCGTGCCCGCCGAGCTCGGCGGCCGTCTCGTTCTCGGAGACGACGAACTGATCAGTACTGGAAATGGACATGCTTATGCGAAACCTTCCGGAGTCTCGTCGGCACGCGCCCGTCAACTCCGTGTTTCGCGAGGAACCGCCTCGATGCGGTCAGCCACGGCAAGGGAGAGAACGCGCCACACGGCGCGCTCTTTTTCGCTGCGCCGGGCAAATGGGATCAAACGATCTACCACCATACGCACCTCACGCCCTTCCGCGCAAACGAGAACGGCGAACGCGAGCCACGCCACACTCCGGGCCCTGCTACACGGCCACCGGGGCTCCGGCCGCGGAGGGCTGCGACGGGGGCAGCGCGGAGGAGGGCTGGACCGGCGTGGGGTCCGGCGACGGCGGGGGCGGGGAGGGCTGCGGCTGCACCGGGCTCGGTTCCTGGGTGGGCGGCTCGGGCGCGGGCTCGCCGGGCTCGGCGGGGGCCGGCTCGCCCGGCTCCTCGACGTCGCCCGGGTCCGCGTCCACCGGATCCTCGGCCTCCCCGGGGCGCTCGCCCTCCTTGCGGTCCGACGGACGCCGCTCGTCCTTGCCGGGCCTGCCGGGCCGCCGCGAGCCGCCGGTCTCCGGGCGGGCGCCCTCGCCGGTCACCCGGGGGTCGAAGGCGCCGCCGCCGGGGGCTCCGGGCCCCGCCCCGCCGTCCTCGGCACCACCGCTGCCCGAGGACCGCGACGGCCGGGCCCGGTCGCCGTCCCCGCCCGGCAGGTCCACGCAGCCGGTCGCCAGGGCGGAGACGGCGACGACCGCGGCGGCAATACGAACGGGGACGTACACACGGCGCACGGGAGCCACCTCCGAGGGCGGGGGGAGAGTCACCCTGCCCAACTCCCGCCGGGCGCAGGAGGACACGCCCACGCGCCGCGCAATCACCACCACCCGCCGCCCCGCGCCGGGCCGGGCGTCAAGAGCGCCGGGCGTCAGGGCGCCGGGGCATCAAGGCGCCGGGCGTCGGCGCGTCGGGGCGTCGGGGCGTCGGCGCGTCGGGGCTCAGCCGTAGCCGAGGTCGTGCAGGCGCTCGTCGTCGATGCCGAAGTGGTGGGCGATCTCGTGAACGACCGTCACCTCCGTCTCGGCGACCGCGTCCTCGCGGGTGTCGCAGAGCCGCAGGGTCGGGTTCCGGTAGATGGTGATCCGGTCCGGCAGCACCCCCGCGTACCACTCGCCCCGTTCGGTGAGCGGCGTCCCCTCGTACAGCCCCAGCAGGTCCGGGTCGTCCGCCGGCGGCTCGTCCTCGACGAACACGGCGACGTTGTCCATCAGCCGTGTCAGCTCGGGCGGGATCCGGTCGAGCGCCTCCGCCACCGTTTCCTCGAACTCCTCGCGCGTCATCTCCAGCACACCGCCATTCTGTGCCACAACGTCCGCCCGCACACCCGCCCGGTCGCCTCCGGCGCCACTTCCCCGAGCCGCGTATCCGGTCGCAGACCTGGGCATACGGTCCCAATGGCCCGCTCCGACGCCCGACCGCCCACCGTGCCGCATCGCATACGCACCCTTCTGCGGAGGAGGTCCGCCCCGGGCGTCCGGCCCGAGCCGGGCCGCCGCGCGCACCCCCTGGCGCGGGCCGCCGGGCTGGTCGCGGTGGTGGTGGGCGGCGCCTGGCTGGGCCTGCTGACCGTGGGCGTGGTCCGGGCCCCGGTCGGGCCGGTGAACACCACCATGGGCCTGCACCCCTCGGTGGACGGCGGCACCGAGATCCGCATCCCGCCGCTGGGCGCGCTGTCCCTGGACACCCACACCGCGCCCTTCCGGCTGCGGGTCGACGTCGACCAGCTGGACGCGGAACGCTCGCGCGACCTGGTCGACCACCCCGAGCGCATCTCCGGCCTCCAGGACGCCATCGCCGAGGATGTCGGCGACGGCATCCTCACCCTCGCGGTCCGCTCGGGCGCCGCCGTGGTGGTGGGCGCGACGGCGCTGGGACTGATCGTCTACCGCCGCCCGCGCCGCGCCCTGGCCGCCGGCGGCCTCGCCCTCGCGCTGCTCGCCACCTCCGGGGCCACCGCCTGGGCCACCTGGAACCCCAACTCGGTGCTCGAGCCCCGGTTCTCCGGCCTGCTCTCCTCCGCGCCCTCGGTGGTGGGCAACGCGCGCAGCATCGTCTCCGACTTCGACGTCTACCAGCAGGAACTGGCCCGCCTGGTCACCAACGTCACCAAGCTCTACGACGCCACCAGCACCCTCCCGGCCTACCAGCCCGACCCGACCACCATCCGGGTCCTGCACGTCTCGGACATCCACCTCAACCCGGCGAGCTGGGAGATCATCGCCTCCCTGGTCGACCAGTACGAGATCGACGTCATCGTCGACTCCGGCGACACCATGGACCACGGCACCAAGGCCGAGAACCGCTTCCTGGACCCGGTCGCGGACCTGGGCGCGCCCTACATATGGGTGCGCGGCAACCACGACTCCCGGGACACGCAGACGTACCTCTCCGGCCTGGACGGCGTGCACGTGCTGGACGAGGGCCGGGCGGTCGACGTGGCCGGGCTGCGGTTCGCGGGCATCGGCGACCCGCAGTTCACACCCGACCGGAGCAAGCCGCAGGGCGGGAAGGCCGCCGCGGAACGGGCCGGGGTGCAACTGGCCGCGGAGATCCGCGACCACCGGCGCGCCGGGAAGCCGGTGGACGTCGCCGTCGTCCACGACCCGCAGGCGGCGCGGAAGGTGGACGGCGTGGTCCCGCTGGCGCTGTCCGGGCACATCCACAAGCAGCGGACCTGGCTGATGGAGCTGGGCACCCGGCTGCGCACCGAGGGGTCCACCGGCGGCGGTGGACTGCGGGCGCTGGAGGGGAAGAAGCCGGATCCGATCGAGACCTCGGTCCTCTACTTCGACCGGGACAGCCGCCGGCTGCAGGCCTGGGACGAGATCCGGCTGGGCGGCCTCGGCCTCACGACCGCCGAGGTGAGCCGCCACCTGGTGAAGGAGAACCAGCCGGGCGGGGCCTCTCCCGCGCCCTCCGGTTCCGGCTCCGGATCACCCTCGGTTCCGTCCACCGCGGAGGCTTCGCCACGGCGGTCCGGTGGCGACCGCTGAACGTTTTGGCGATACCCCCCGGCATCACCTATGCTTCTCACGTCCCCGACGCGCTGAGAAGCGCCCAGGCGGGCCGTATAGCCCTCATCGTCTAGCGGCCTAGGACGCCGCCCTTTCAAGGCGGTAGCACGGGTTCGAATCCCGTTGGGGGCACGCAAGATCGTGTGCGACACTGTTAACGCAAGACGCGCACAAAGCTAGGTCCTGTGGAGCAGTTTGGAGTGCTCGCCACCCTGTCAAGGTGGAGGCCGCGGGTTCAAATCCCGTCAGGACCGCTGAGGTTTCACCTGAAACCTCGTGGCTGGGTAGCTCAGCTGGTACGAGCGTCCGCCTGAAAAGCGGAAGGTCCCCGGTTCGACCCCGGGCCCAGCCACCGCCAGGAAGACCCCCTTCGGTTACCGAAGGGGGTCTTCCGCTGTGCCGTCCTCGCTCAGGCCGGGGCACCGCCCCCGGTTAATGCGCTCGCCACCCCGTTCGGGAAGGTGCGATCCTGGAATGCGTATGTCTACGCAGCCTGCCTCCGCCCCCGCCGCGCCCGCCTTCGGCGACATCGCCCACCGCCTGGCCCAGCTCTCCCTGCGGGAGGCTCACCGGCTGGGGCGGCGACTCGAAGGCGCCCGCAGGATCCGCAAGCCCGAGGCCCGGGCCGCCGTGCTCGCCGAGATCGCGGCGGAGGTGGAGAAGGCCGAGGCCAGGCTGGCCGAGCGGGCCTCCCGGGTGCCGGCCATCACCTATCCGCAGGCCCTCCCGGTCAGCCAGAAGAAGGACGACATCGCCGAGGCGATCCGCGACCACCAGGTCGTGATCGTCGCGGGTGAGACCGGCTCCGGCAAGACGACGCAGATCCCCAAGATCTGCATGGAGCTGGGCCGCGGCGTCCGCGGGATGATCGGCCACACCCAGCCCCGCCGCATCGCCGCCCGCACGGTGGCCGAGCGCGTGGCCGAGGAGCTGAACACCCCGCTGGGCGAGGCCGTCGGCTGGAAGGTCCGGTTCACCGACCAGGTCGGCCAGGACACCTACGTCAAGCTGATGACGGACGGCATCCTGCTGGCCGAGATCCAGACCGACCGCGATCTGCGCGCCTACGACACGATCATCATCGACGAGGCGCACGAGCGGTCCCTCAACATCGACTTCCTGCTGGGCTACCTGGCCCAGCTGCTCCCCCGCCGCCCCGACCTCAAGGTCGTCATCACCTCGGCGACCATCGACCCGGAACGGTTCTCCCGGCACTTCGGCGACGCCCCGATCATCGAGGTCAGCGGCCGCACCTACCCGGTGGAGGTCCGCTACCGGCCGCTGCTGGAGGAGGACTCCCAGGAGACGGACCGCGACCAGATCACCGCGATCACCGACGCCTGCGAGGAACTGATGGCGGAGGGACCGGGCGACATCCTGGTCTTCCTCTCCGGCGAGCGGGAGATCCGCGACACCGCGGACGCGCTCACCAAGAAGCGGTACCGGTCCACCCAGATCCTGCCGCTCTACGCCCGGCTCTCCCACGCCGAGCAGCACCGGGTCTTCCAGCAGCACTCCGGCCGCCGGATCGTGCTGGCCACCAACGTGGCCGAGACCTCGCTGACGGTGCCGGGCATCAAGTACGTGATCGACCCCGGCTTCGCCCGGATCTCCCGCTACAGCCACCGCACCAAGGTGCAGCGGCTGCCGATCGAACCGGTCTCCCAGGCCAGCGCCAACCAGCGCAAGGGCCGCTGCGGCCGCACCAGCGACGGCATCTGCATCCGCCTCTACTCCGAGGACGACTTCGAGGCGCGCCCGGAGTTCACCGACGCGGAGATCCTGCGCACCAACCTGGCCTCGGTCATCCTGCAGATGACCGCCGCCGGCCTGGGCGACATCGAGAAGTTCCCCTTCATCGATCCGCCGGACCACCGCAACATCCGTGACGGCGTCCAGCTGCTGCAGGAGCTCGGCGCGCTGGACCCGGCGGAGAAGGACCCGCGCAAGCGCCTCACCGACACGGGCCGCAAGCTCGCCCAGCTGCCGGTGGACCCGCGGCTGGCGCGGATGGTGCTGGAGGCCGACCGCAACGGCTGTGTCCGCGAGGTCATGGTGATCGCCTCCGCCCTCTCCATCCAGGACCCGCGCGAGCGGCCCGCCGACAAGCAGGCACAGGCCGACCAGCAGCACGCCCGGTTCAAGGACGAGTCCAGCGACTTCCTGGCCTTCCTCAACCTGTGGCGCTACGTCCGCGAGCAGCAGAAGGAGCGCGGCTCGTCCGCGTTCCGCCGGATGTGCAAGCAGGAGTACCTGAACTTCCTGCGGATCCGCGAGTGGCAGGACATCTACAGCCAGCTCCGTTCGGTGGCCCAGCAGATGGGGATACGCCTCAACGAGGAGGACGCCCCCGAACAGTCCGTCCACGTCTCGCTGCTGGCCGGTCTGCTCTCGCACATCGGCATGAAGGACGTGAAGGACTCCGGGACCACCAAGGAGTCCGGGAAGGGCGCCACGAGGAACGAGTACCTCGGCGCGCGCAACGCCAAGTTCGCGATCTTCCCCGGCTCGGCGCTCTTCCGGAAGCCGCCGAGGTTCGTGATGTCGGCCGAACTGGTGGAGACCTCCCGCCTGTGGGCGCGGGTCAACGCGAAGATCGAGCCGGAGTGGGTGGAGCCGCTCGCCGGCCACCTGCTCAAGCGGACCTACAGCGAGCCGCACTGGGAGAAGGACCAGGCCGCGGTGATGGCGTACGAGAAGGTGACGCTCTACGGCGTCCCGATCGTCGCCCAGCGGAAGGTGAACTACGGGCGCATCGACCCCGAGGTCTCCCGCGAACTCTTCATCCGCAACGCCCTGGTGGAGGGCGACTGGCGCACCCACCACAAGTTCTACGCGGACAACCGCAAGCTGCTCACCGAGGTCGAGGAGCTCGAGCACCGGGCCCGCCGCCGGGACATCCTGGTCGACGACGAGACCCTCTACGACTTCTACGACCAGCGGATCCCCGAGCACGTCGTCTCCGGCGCGCACTTCGACTCGTGGTGGAAGCACAAGCGCCATGAGGAGCCGGACCTGCTCGACTTCGAGCGGTCCATGCTCATCAACGAGAAGGCCGGCCAGGTCACCAAGGACGACTACCCGGACTCCTGGCGGCAGGGCCGGCTGAAGTTCCGCGTCACCTACCAGTTCGAGCCCGGCGCGGACGCGGACGGCGTCACCGTGCACATCCCGCTGCAGGTGCTCAACCAGGTGACCGACGAGGGCTTCGACTGGCAGATCCCCGGCCTGCGCGAGGAACTGGTCACCGAGATGATCCGCTCGCTCCCCAAGCCGATCCGCCGCAACTACGTCCCGGCGCCCAACTTCGCGCAGCGGTTCCTCGGCGTGGCGGTGCCGGGCCAGGAGCCGCTGGACGTGGCCATGGCGCGGGAGCTGCACCGCATGGTGGGCGTGCGCCTGGAGCCCGACGACTTCGACCGGTCGAAGGTGCCGGACCACCTCAAGGTGACGTTCCGGATCGTCGACGAACGGCGGCGCAAGCTGGCCGAGGACAAGGACCTCGAGGCGCTGAAGCTGCGGCTGCGCCCCAAGGCCCGCCAGGCCCTCTCCAAGGCCGCCGCGGCCACCGCCGAACGCTCGGGCGGTCCTTCGCTGGAGCGGACGGGCCTGACGGACTGGACGATCGGCACGCTGGTCCGGGTCTTCGAGACCAAGCGGGCCGGCCAGCCGGTGAAGGCCTTCCCCGCGCTGGTGGACGACGGCGACACGGTCTCGGTGCGGCTGTTCGACAGCGAGGCCGAGCAGGCCGAGGCCATGTGGCGGGGCACCCGGCGGCTGATCGTGCGCAACATCCCGGTCAACCCGGCGAAGTTCGCGCTGGACCGCCTCTCCAACGCGCAGAAGCTGGCCCTGTCGGCCAACCCGCACGGCTCCGTGCAGGCGTTGTTCGACGACTGCGCGCTCGCGGCGGCGGACAAGCTGATCGCGGACTTCGGGGGTCCGGTCTGGGACGAGGAGTCCTACCGGAAGCTCTACGACAAGGTGCGGGCCGAGATCGTGGACACCACGGTGCGCGCGGTCGGCCAGGTGCAGCAGGTGCTGGCCGCCTGGCAGGCGTGCGAGCGGCGGCTGAAGTCGGTGAGGAGCCCCGCCCTGCTGGCCAACCTCACGGACGTCCGGAGCCAGTTGGACGGCCTCGTGAAGCCGGGCTTCGTCACCGAGGCCGGACTCGCGCGGCTGCCGCACCTGATGCGGTACCTGGTGGCGGCCGACCGGCGGCTGCAGCAGATGGCCTCCAACGTCCAGCGGGACACCACCCGCATGGAGAAGGTCCACGAGATGCAGGACGAGTACGCCTGGCTCCTGGAGCAGATGCCGCAGGGCCGCCCGGTGCCGCGGGCGGTGCGGGAGGTCCGGTGGATGATCGAGGAGCTGCGGGTCAGCTACTTCGCGCACGCGCTGGGGACGGCGTATCCGGTCTCGGACAAGCGGATCGTGAAGACCATCGACGGGCTGGCCCCCTGAGCTGCCCCGAACGGGTGACGGGGCACTGACCCACAGTGAGTTCGACCAGGCGGCCGTACTCCTGTAGAGTCCTTCTCGCAGCACAGCGCAGGGGACCGAACAGGAAACCCACGGTGTGAAGCACCTGGTCCTGTGGAGCAGTTTGGAGTGCTCGCCACCCTGTCAAGGTGGAGGCCGCGGGTTCAAATCCCGTCAGGACCGCACTTCTTAGAAGGCCCGCACCTCATCGGTGCGGGCCTTCGTCGTGCGCCCCCGAACGGGAGACGGCCGAGCCCCGCTAAGGCCCCGAGGGCCGGCCGCGCCAGGGGCCGACCGGAGAGCGGGTGTGGGGAGGGCCCGGCGGGGCATCCGGGTCCGGGAGGACGCCCCCGAAAGGGCGTCAGAAACCGACCACGGCCCCGGAAAGACCTCTCCGACCCTCCCGCGCCCCGGCGCGCCCAGCGGGGCCTGACGCGCCCTCCAGAGGCCCCGCGCTCCGGCGCCACGAGGTGCGCGGGGAGCCCGCCGCACCGACGGGCGCCGACGGCGGCATATGCCCCTGTCCCACCCAATAGCGCACGTGTCGCACCGGCAACAAGCCGTCGTCGGTGTGAAAGGTGTCACCTCATCAGTTTTTCAAAGGGGCGTAGTTAACCCCTGCTTACATCATGTCAATTTTATATGTGCAATTGCACTCTCCCTCCGGGCCCGCGCCGGACTCCGCCCGACGCCCTGACCGCCGCCCTGATCTGCGCGGACGCGCGGGGGGTGGAGATCCGCCGGAGGTCCCGCGAAGGGGCCCTGGAGAGGCCTTCAGCCGTCGTCGTGAGGGCAAAAAAAGATCGCGCTGGACCCGGCGGAGTCCAGCGCGATCGACGACGCGTCAACGTGCAAGGGGGTGTCCGAGGGGCCCGGAGGCCCTGGACGAGGTCCTGTTGGGGCAGGACCGGCGTCGTGTGGAGCTGAGTGACGGACGTCTCGGCGGCTGGGGGACCGCTTCGCGCGTCCTGCTATTCAATTGTGGGCACCGTGATCGCCACGGGCCTTCGAATCAATGGCTGTCAGGCCTCGCTACGCTGCTGGGGGATGCCCGCCAGCAGTGCGCGGACCTCGGCCTCGCGGTAGCGCCGGTGCCCGCCGAGCGTGCGGATCGACGTGAGCTTGCCGGCCTTCGCCCACCGCGTCACCGTCTTGGGGTCGACGCGGAACATGGTGGCGACCTCAGCCGGGGTCAGCAGCGGCTCGGCATCAGGGGTGCGAGCGGTCATGAGCGGCCTCCTCGGGAGAACCGACGTTCTCGGTTCTTTCCTCTAAATTCTGCACCTTGACCCGCGTTGCCCGAAATGGCGGACGCGGGTCGAGTCGGTTATAGGACGAACGGCTTGTCCTCGGCACTACAACTACACCATCTGTCCAGCCGCGTCGGCCAAACCGATGGAATTGCCCTCCCAGGTGTTCATCAGCGACGGAAGCCGATGGACCGTGCCATAACGGACAGTCACTCCACTGTGACGATCAGTCACAGAGTCCACAGAGGCCATCAGACCCCCCAGGCGTCCAGCACCGATGCCCGCCCAGGCGGACAGCAGGAGCCCTCCCCGGACTCCTTGTCCTATTTTGGCATGAGGGGTGGCAAGATACGCAAGGGCCGGGTACGTGCACTCCGTCACGCTTAGGGACGTGTGTCCGTTTCGTGACGGGCGTGCATACGGGTCCGCCACGCTCCGGGGCTCACCACCGTGCGCCGCGGGGCTCACACCGTGCGCGCCGGGCGTCAGCTGGCCAGCCCGCGCTGCCGGACCGCCCGCCACCGGTCCACCAGGCGCTCGTACGCCTCGCCGGCCGCCTCCCCGTCGCCGTCGCGCAGCGCCGCCAGGGCCTCGGCCGCGTCCGCGGCCGAGTGGTCCTCGGCGAGGTCGCCGGCCGGGAGGGCGTGCACCAGCCCTCCGTAGTCCAGCTCCACCAGGGAGCGCGGGTGGAACTCCTCAAGCCACCGGCCCACCCCGACCAGCGCCTCGGTCACCGGGCCCTCGCCCACCGACTCGCGCACCGTGCGCAGGCCGCGCGCCAGGCGCCGGCGCGCGTCGACCATCCGGGTCCGGTAGCGGAGCACCGGCGGCCCGCCGCCCGTGCCGGGCCGCCACTCCCGTTCCTCGTCGGCGACCAGCACGAACCAGTGGCCCGGGACGTGCCAGGTGGCGCTGCGGATCCAGGGCCTGGCGTCCGGATGGCGGACCAGCCACCGCTCGTAGTCCCGGGCGGCCTCCTCGCGCACCACCGGCGGCAGCACGGCGTCCAGGACGGTCGGCGGAAGGTCCGTCCCGAAGTCCCGCAGCGCCTGCCACCCGCGCAGCCGGGTGCGCCAGGGGCACACGCACACCACGCCGTCCACCTCGGTGACGAACGCGTCCCCGCTCTCGTGGACCGGCACCGGCGACGGCGGGGTGGCCAGCAGGTCGGCGAGGGAACGCCGCAGTTCGTCCTGGCAGGTGGGCCGTCCCGGGCGGGCCGCGTAACGCTCCCAGTGGGCGCGCTCCTCGCGGGGGAAGGCGGCCAGTGGTTCGTAGACCCGCAGATAGGCGGGATAGGGGACGATCACCGAGGTCACCTTGGGCACCCCTCCACCCTCCCCGAGGGCCGACGTCCGAAACCCGTCCCGCCCGGATCGGAAGTGGGCGCAATGCCGGGAAAAGCAGCCAGAACCGTCTAGGCCCGGACCGGCGCGTACTCCTCGCGTGGATGATCCTGTGCGGAGACGGTCAGGGCGGCGCTCCAGGCTCTACCCTCGTGCCACGGTCCCCGCCACCCGTACGGGGACCGCCGTAACCGCCGCTTCTCATCCAGGAGTCACCACCGTGACCGAAATGACCGACGGCGTCCTGCACACCCTGTTCCAGTCGGAGCAAGGGGGGCATGAGCAGGTCGTGCTCTGCCAGGACCGCGCCAGCGGACTGAAGGCCGTGATCGCCATCCATTCCACCGCCCTGGGCCCCGCCCTCGGCGGGACGCGCTTCCACCCCTACGCCACGGAGGCCGAGGCCGTCGCCGACGCCCTCAACCTGGCCCGCGGGATGTCGTACAAGAACGCCATGGCAGGCCTCGAGCACGGCGGCGGCAAGGCGGTGATCATAGGAGACCCGGAGAAGCACAAGACCGAGGAACTCCTGCGCGCCTACGGCCGGTTCGTCGCCTCGCTGGGCGGCCGGTACGTCACGGCCTGCGACGTCGGCACCTACGTGGCCGACATGGACGTGGTGGCCGGGGAGTGCCGTTGGACCACCGGGCGGTCCCCGCAGAACGGCGGGGCGGGCGACTCCTCGGTGCTCACCTCGTTCGGCGTCTTCCAGGGCATGCGGGCCGCAGCCCAGCACCTGTGGGGCGACCCCACGCTGCGCGGCCGCACGGTCGGCATCGCCGGCGTCGGCAAGGTCGGGCGCCACCTGGTGGAGCACCTGCTGTCGGACGGCGCCGAGGTGATCGTCACCGACGTGCGCGAGGAGGCCGTGCGGGCGCTGCTCGCGCAGCACCCGTCGGTGCGGGTCGCGGCGGACGCGGAGGAACTGGTCCGCACCCCGGGTCTGGACATCTACGCCCCGTGCGCCCTCGGCGGCGCGCTCGACGACGCCACCGTGGCGGCGCTCACCGCGACGGTGGTGTGCGGCGCGGCCAACAACCAGCTGGCCCACCCCGGCATCGAGAAGGACCTCGCCGACCGGGGCATCCTGTACGCGCCGGACTACGTGGTGAACGCCGGCGGGGTGATCCAGGTGGCCGACGAGCTCCTCGGTTTCGACTTCGACCGGGCCAAGGCCAAGGCGACGAAGATCTTCGACACCACCCTGGAGCTGTTCGCGCGGGCGAAGGCGGACGGCATCCCGCCGGCCGCCGCGGCCGACCGGATCGCCGAGCAGAGGATGGCCGAATCCCGTCGGTCGGGTCGATGACCCGGTCCGCCTGACTCGGCGGCGCCTTCTCCCGAGAGACCGGCGCGTCAACTTCCCGCCCGACCCTTCACCCTCCGGAGTGAAGAAACGTGTCGGTGACGAGGCCGCGACGCGCCGGTTCCGTGTGGATGATCGCCTTGCGGCACCGGTGTTCGGAGGTCAGAGGTCCGGACAACGGGAGACACCTGTCACTTCTCCGGGCGGGTCTTCCGGGCGGAAGTGGTTAAAATCGGCACTGACCAGCGGGGAAAGGGCGCCTCGCGGGTACTGGGCACACACGCTTGGTGCGGGCGACGTACCGTATGGGCGTGGGCTCAGGTACCGTGGAAGCCCTACGGACCGGTCTCTCCGCGGAGAGGCCGTTCTGGATCATGAACGCGTCAAGACTCTGGGGCCGTCGCGCCCCGTCGTTGAGGGGGTCGAGCCATGGGGCGCGGCCGGGCCAAGGCCAAGCAGACGAAGGTCGCCCGCCAGCTGAAGTACAACAGCGGCGGGACGGATCTCTCACGCCTGGCCGAGGAGCTGGGCGCATCGACGTCGAATCCGACGCCTAACGGCGAGCGGTTCGAGGACGATGAGCAGGACGACGACCTGTATTCGCGGTACGCCGAGCTCTACGGGGCCGACGACGAGGACGAGGACGAAGAGTCCTCTCACCGTCGCGGTGCCTGACAGCGTTCACCGCTCATACTGATCTGGACCCGGTTCGGGGCTTCGGCACCGAGCCGGGTTCAGTGTTGCCCCGGACCGCCGGGGCTGCCCACGCCACCGCCGGAGCCCCGGCTCCCGGCCCTGGTCGCGGCGGCGGCCCTGGTCCCGGCCTCGGTTCCGGCCCCGGCGGGCGGTGAGCCCGCCGGGACCGACGGCGGGCTCACGCCCCGTAGTCGCCGATCAGCTCCGCGCCCGTGGCGTGCTCGCCCCGGGCGACGATCTCGCCGGCCACCCAGGACTCGACCCCGCGGTCGGCCAGCGTGGACAGGGCGACCTCGACGGACTCCTGCGGGACGACGGCCATCATGCCGACGCCCATGTTGAGGGTCTTCTCCAGCTCCAGCCGCTCGACCCCACCGGTCCGGCCGACCAGCGTGAAGATCGGGTCCGGCGTCCAGGTGGACCGGTCGACCACGGCGTGCAGGCCGTCCGGGATCACCCGGGCCAGGTTGGCCGCCAGGCCGCCGCCGGTGATGTGGCTGAAGGCGTGCACCTCACCGGTGCGCATCAGGGCCAGGCAGTCCAGCGAGTAGATCTTGGTCGGCTCCAGCAGTTCCTCGCCGAGGGTGCGGCCGAGCTCCTCGACGTGGGCGTCGAGCGCCATGCCGGCGCGCTCGAGCAGCACGTGACGCACCAGCGAGTAGCCGTTGGAGTGCAGACCGGAGGAGGCCATCGCGATCACCGCGTCGCCCTCCCGGATCCGGTCGGGGCCGAGCAGCGCGTCGGCCTCCACCACGCCCGTGCCGGCGCCGGCCACGTCGAAGTCGTCGGCCCCGAGCAGACCCGGGTGCTCCGCCGTCTCACCGCCGACCAGCGCGCAGCCGGCCAGGACGCAGCCCTCGGCGATGCCCTTGACGATCGCGGCCACCCGCTCCGGGTGGACCTTGCCCACGCAGATGTAGTCGGTCATGAAGAGCGGCTCGGCTCCGCAGACCACGATGTCGTCCATGACCATGGCGACCAGGTCGTGGCCGATGGTGTCGTAGACGCCCATCTGCCGGGCGATGTCGACCTTGGTGCCGACGCCGTCGGTGGCCGAGGCGAGCAGCGGGCGCTCGTAGTTCTTGAGGGCGGAGGCGTCGAAGAGGCCGGCGAAGCCGCCGAGGCCGCCGAGCACCTCGGGGCGCCGGGTCTTCTTCACCCATTCCTTCATGAGCTCGACGGCGCGGTCGCCCGCCTCGATGTCGACGCCTGCAGCCGCGTAGCTGGCACCTGTCTCAGTGGACATGACTGTGTGAGCTTTCTGTCGGGTGTACAGCTGAAGCGCTGCGAGGAATCTGCGAGGGGCCGGAGGCCGGCGCCGGGCCCGCGAGGGACCCGGCGCCGTGCGTCGGCGGGCTACGGACGCCGGATGGCGGCGCTGGCGGCGGTCTCGACCGGCGCGGCCAGCTCCGTCTCGAGCAGCTGCTTGCCGAGCAGCTCGGGGTCGGGCAGGTCCATCGGGTACTCGCCGTCGAAGCAGGCACGGCACAGGTTCGGCTTGGCGATGGTGGTCGCCTCGATCATGCCGTCGATGGAGATGTAGGCGAGGGAGTCGGCGCCCAGCGAGGTGCCGATCTCCTCGATGGTCATGCCGTTGGCGATCAGCTCCGCGCGGGTGGCGAAGTCGATGCCGAAGAAGCAGGGCCACTTCACCGGCGGCGAGGAGATCCGGATGTGGACCTCGGCCGCGCCGGCCTCGCGGAGCATCCGGACCAGCGCGCGCTGGGTGTTGCCGCGGACAATCGAGTCGTCCACCACGACCAGGCGCTTGCCCTTGATGACTTCCTTGAGCGGGTTCAGCTTCAGCCGGATGCCCAGCTGGCGGATGGTCTGCGAGGGCTGGATGAAGGTCCGGCCGACGTAGGCGTTCTTGACCAGACCGGCGCCGAACGGGATGCCGGAGGCCTCCGCGTAGCCGATCGCGGCGGGGGTGCCGGACTCGGGCGTCGCTATCACCAGGTCCGCCTCGGCGGGCGCCTCGGCGGCGAGGCGGCGGCCCATCTCCACGCGGGAGAGGTACACGTTCCGGCCGGCGATGTCGGTGTCCGGGCGGGCCAGGTACACGTACTCGAAGACGCAGCCCTTGGGGCGGGCGTCGGCGAAGCGGGAGGAGCGCAGGCCGTTCTCGTCTATCGCGACGAACTCGCCGGGCTCGATCTCGCGCACGTAGCTGGCGCCGCAGATGTCCAGGGCGGCCGACTCGGAGGCGACCACCCAGCCGCGCTCCAGACGCCCCAGGACCAGCGGGCGGATGCCCTGCGGGTCACGGGCGGCGTAGAGCGTGTGCTCGTCCATGAAGACCAGGGAGAAGGCTCCACGGACCTGGGGCAGGATCCGGGACGACGCCGCCTCGATGGACAGCGGCTTGCCGTCGTCGTCCGTCTGGCCGGCCAGCAGGGCCGTCACCAGGTCGGTGTCGTTGGTCGCGGCGGGGGCGGAGCCGTTGTTCCGCTCGGGCAGATCGGCGACCAGGCCGGCGAGTTCCGCCGTGTTGACCAGGTTGCCGTTGTGGGCGAGGGCGATGGATCCCTGCGCGGTCGCCCGGAAGGTCGGCTGGGCGTTCTCCCAGACGGAGGCGCCGGTGGTCGAGTAGCGGGCGTGTCCGACCGCGATATGACCCTGCAGGGAGCTGAGAGAGGTCTCGTCGAAGACCTGGGACACGAGGCCCATGTCCTTGAAGACGAGGATCTGGGAGCCGTTGCTGACCGCGATACCCGCGGATTCCTGACCCCGATGCTGGAGGGCGTAGAGCCCGAAGTACGTGAGCTTGGCGACCTCTTCACCCGGAGCCCAGACACCGAAGACGCCGCAAGCGTCCTGGGGGCCCTTTTCGCCGGGAAGAAGGTCGTGATTGAGGAGACCGTCACCACGAGGCACGTCTTCGAGTGTAGGGGAGGACGGCCGTTGCGCCGAATGGGGCAGTGGCGGGACGGATGCCGGAGACGACACGCCGGCCGACCGGGCAGGGCCGCGTTTCCGCAGGTCAGAGGGGTTCTCGGAGGGTGAGGTGACGGCGTCGGCGGGCGGTGGCGGTGGCGGGCGGGGATCTCCGGGGGGCCGCACGAGTGAGACGTCGCACACCCGCCGGTCCACGGAGCGGACAGGCGCGTCCACGGACCGTGACCCGCGGACCGCGGGCCGACCGCGTCGGAGTGGTCAGGCGATCACGGGCAGCCACGGGGACAGGTCGGCGCGCTCCCCGCTCGCGGACACCGCGCCCGCCTCCCGGGCCTGCTCCCAGCCGAGCCGGCCGGAGGCGAGACGGAGCCAGGTCAGCGGGTCGGTCTCGACCACGTTGGGGGGCGTGCCCCGCGTGTGCCGCGGCCCCTCCACGCACTGCACGACGGCGAACGGGGGCACCCGGACCTCGGTGGAGCCGCCCGGGGCGGCGTGCGCGAGGGCGTCGGCGAGGACCCGGACGGCCGCGGCGAGGGCCTGCCGGTCCTGGGGCGTCCGCGGGCCGTCCACGGCGGCCAGAGCGGCGTTCAGGTCGTCGGTGTGGACGGCGAGTTCGACGCAGCGGGTGGCCAGGTGGTCGGTGAGCGTGAGGGCGCCGGTCCGGCCGGCGAGGAGGCGGCGGCCGGGGTGGGCCTCCAGGTCCCCGGTGAGCCGCTCGGCGGTCTCCGTGCAGAGGGCGTCCAGGTCCGGGTGCGCCTCGGCGAGGTTTCGGGCGGACGCGGCGATGCTCTCCGCGTGCCGGGCGGCGGTGACCGTCCAGGTGGCGGGGATCAACTCGGCCTTCGGCGGCTCGGGAAGGTCGAGCAGGCGGCTGGTACTGGCGACGGCGAAGGCGATGTGGGCGACGAGGTCACGGACCGTCCAGTCGCCCATCCCGGCGGGGGCCGCGAGCTGCTCGGGCGTCAGGTCCCCGACCGTCCGGCGGACGTTGGCGAACTGGGCCAGTACCGCGGTGCGGGTGCGCAGCGGGTCGTAGGTGCGGGGCTTCTTCCGCGTGCCGGGTGCCATGCGGGCGAGCGTAACGGTTCCTCAGCGGGGGCCGGACGCGCAGGCACCGGCGCCGCACGCGCGGGCGCACCCGGGGCCGCACGGGACTGGCGCCCGAGGCCGCGCGCGGGCACACGGCGCCGGACGCGGAGGCACCCGGCGCCGCGCGGGGCGGGCCGGGTGTCTCGGGGTGGGCCGGGTCAGGCGAGCAGACCCTCGATCACGCCCTCGTGGGCGGACCGCAGTTCGGCCAGCGGGAGCGTGAACTCGCCCTGGACCTCGACCGCGTCGCCGTCGACCACGCCGATCCGGGTGGCCGGCAGGCCCCGCGCACCGCACATGTCCGTGAAGCGCAGTTCCTCGGAGCGCGGCACCGACACGATGGCGCGCCCCGCGGACTCGGAGAACAGGAAGGTGAACGCGTCCAGCCCGTCCGGCACGACCAGCCGCGCGCCCGTCCCGCCCTCGAGGGCGGACTCGACCACGGCCTGGATCAGGCCGCCGTCGGACAGGTCGTGGGCGGCGTCGACCATGCCGTCACGGGAGGCGGAGATCAGGATCTCGCCGAGCAGCCGCTCACGCTCCAGGTCCACCTTGGGCGGCAGGCCGCCGAGGTGGTCGTGGATCACCTGCGACCAGGCCGAACCGCCGAACTCCGGCTCGGTGTCGCCGAGCAGGTAGATCAGCTGGCCCTCCTCGCGGAAGGCGGCCGGGGTGCGGCGGGCCACGTCGTCGATCACGCCGAGCACGGCGACGACCGGCGTCGGGTGGATGGCCGCCTCGCCCGTCTGGTTGTAGAGCGAGACGTTGCCGCCGGTGACCGGGGTGCCGAGCTGGAGGCAGCCGTCGGCCAGGCCGCGCACGGCCTCCACGAACTGCCACATCACCGCCGGGTCCTCGGGGGAGCCGAAGTTGAGGCAGTCCGAGACGGCCAGCGGCTTGGCGCCGGTGGCGGCCACGTTGCGGTAGGCCTCGGCCAGCGCCAGCTGCGCGCCGGTGTACGGGTCGAGCTTGGCGTAGCGGCCGTTGCCGTCCGTGGCGATGGCGACGCCGAGGCCGGTCTCCTCGTCGACCCGGATCATGCCGGAGTCGCCCTCGGTGCGGGCGAGGACCGTGTTGCCCTGCACGAGGTGGTCGTACTGGGAGGTGATCCACGCCTTGGAGGCCTGGTTCGGGGAGCCGACCAGCTTCAGGACCTGGGCCCGCAGCTCGTCGGAGCTCTCCGGACGGGGCAGCTTGGCGGCGTCGTCGGCCTGCAGCGCGTCCTGCCAGTCGGGGCGCGCGTACGGGCGGTCGTAGACCGGGCCCTCGTGGGCGACGGTCCGCGCGTCGACGTCGACGATCTTGCCGCCGTGCCAGTAGATCTCCAGGCGGTCGCCGTCGGTGACCTCGCCGATGACGGTGGCGATGACGTCCCACTTCTCGCAGATCTCGAGGAAGCGGTCGACCTTCGCCGGCTCGACCACGGCGCACATGCGCTCCTGCGACTCGCTCATGAGGATCTCCTCGGGCGAGAGCGTGGAGTCGCGCAGCGGCACGTCGTCGAGCTCGACGCGCATGCCGCCGGAGCCGTTGGAGGCGAGCTCGGAGGTGGCGCAGGACAGACCGGCCGCGCCGAGGTCCTGGATGCCGACGACGAGCTTCTCCCGGAAGGCCTCCAGGGTGCACTCGATGAGCAGCTTCTCCTGGAAGGGGTCGCCGACCTGGACGGCGGGGCGCTTCGACGGCTTGGCGTCGTCGAAGGTCTCGGAGGCGAGGATGGACGCGCCGCCGATGCCGTCACCGCCGGTGCGGGCGCCGTAGAGGATGACCTTGTTGCCGGCGCCGGACGCCTTGGCCAGGTGGATGTCCTCGTGGCGCATCACGCCGATGGCACCGGCGTTGACCAGCGGGTTGCCCTGGTAGCAGGCGTCGAAGACGACCTCGCCGCCGATGTTGGGCAGGCCCAGGCAGTTGCCGTAGCCGCTGATGCCCGCGACCACGCCGGGCAGCACGCGCCGGGTGTCGGGGTGGTCGGCCGCGCCGAAGCGCAGCGGGTCGACCACGGCGACCGGGCGGGCGCCCATCGCGATGATGTCGCGCACGATGCCGCCGACGCCGGTCGCGGCGCCCTGGTAGGGCTCCACGTACGACGGGTGGTTGTGCGACTCGACCTTGAAGGTCACCGCGTAGCCCTGGCCGACGTCGACCACACCGGCGTTCTCGCCGATGCCGACCAGCATCGCCTCGGACTGCGGGGCCTTCTCGCCGAACTGGCGGAGGTGGACCTTGGAGGACTTGTAGGAGCAGTGCTCGGACCACATCACCGAGTACATGGCGAGCTCGGCGCCGGTCGGGCGGCGGCCGAGGATCTCGCGGATGCGCGCGTACTCGTCCTTGTTCAGGCCGAGTTCGGCCCAGGGCTGCTCCACGTCGGGGGTCGCGGCCGCGTGCTCGACCGTGTCCAGAGGGGTGCGGCTCATGCGGTGACCAGCTTCTTGAGGATCGAGGTGAAGAACGGCAGACCGTCGGTGCCGCCGCCGGTGAGGGACTCCACGGCGTGCTCCGGGTGCGGCATCAGGCCGACGACGTTCCCGGCCTCGTTGGTGATGCCGGCGATGTTGCGCAGCGAGCCGTTGGGGTTGCCGTAGCCGTCGGCCTCCGGGCCGTCGGTCAGGTAGCGGAACGCGACCCGGCCCTCGGCCTCCAGCTTGTCGAGCGTGTACTCGTCGGCGGTGTAGCGGCCGTCGGCGTTCTTCAGCGGGATCAGGATCTCCTGGCCCGCCGCGTAGTCCGACGTCCAGGCGGTGTCCGCGTTCTCCACCCGCAGCTTCTGGTCACGGCAGACGAAGTGCAGGTGGTTGTTGCGCAGCATCGCGCCGGGCAGCAGGTGCGTCTCGGCGAGGATCTGGAAGCCGTTGCAGATGCCCAGGACCGGGAGACCGGCCTTGGCCTGCTCGATCAGCGTCTCCATCACGGGCGAGAACCGCGAGATGGCGCCGGCCCGCAGGTAGTCGCCGTAGGAGAAGCCGCCCGGCAGGATGACGGCGTCGACCTGCTTGAGGTCCTTGTCCTTGTGCCACAGGGCGACCGGCTCGGCCCCGGCGATGCGGACCGCGCGCTGGGCGTCACGGTCGTCGAGGCTTCCGGGGAAAGTGACGACTCCGATACGGGTGGTCACTTCGCCGCCTCCGCGACTTCCTCCACCTTGACGGTGAAGTCCTCGATCACGGTGTTCGCGAGGAAGGATTCGGCGAGCTCGTGGATACGGGCGAGGGCCGCATCGTCGACGGGACCGTCGACCTCGAGCTCGAAACGCTTTCCCTGACGGACGTCGGAGATGCCCTCGAAACCGAGGCGCGGCAGCGCGCGCTGGACCGCCTGGCCCTGGGGGTCGAGGATCTCCGGCTTGAGCATGACGTCGACTACGACGCGTGCCACTGGCACTCCCGATGTGTGGTGCTGAGCAGGTTCCTTCAGACTACCCGGACAAAATTTCTACGCGGGTAGATTAGTAGGAAACTACGTGTTCCGCATCACTTCAGGATGAGTCTTTCCTTGATCCTTCCGGGCATTGCCGAACCTGACGGCCGGACCGCCGGACCGCCGGAAAAAGGAGGCGGTGATTCTCCCGGATTTCACGCCGCGACCCGCGAAACGATTTCCCCGCACTTCCCCTTATGGCGACGAGCCCTGTACAAAGTAATTGTCGGCCGGAGGACATTCGGCCGTGACAACCGGACGACCCGGTGATCCACGGCGCGTCCCGGACGACGTTCGGGCACGTCACGCCCTTCGGCGGCATCCGGGAACCGACGGGGTCCCGCAGGAAAGGACCGATATTCGTGGCTCAGCGTGTCGTGGTCACCCTCTCCGACGACATCGACGGCTCACCGGCGGCGGAAACGGTCGCTTTCGGCCTCGACGGCCGGACGTACGAGATCGACCTGAACGAAACGAATGCCGGGAAGCTGCGCGACGCGCTCGCCCCGTACGTGGAGGCGGGCCGCAAGCGCGCGCGTTCCGGGAACGTCTACCGGCAGACCGAGGTGGCGCCCGACCCGGCGGCCGTGCGGGCCTGGGCCCAGGCGCACAGCCTGGAGGTGCCGGCCCGCGGCCGCATCCCCAAGCGGGTCTACGAGGCGTTCGCGGCGGCCCGGGACTGACGGGCCGCGGGGTGCCGCGCGCGCCCCTCCGGGGAATGGACTTGCGCAGCACCCCGGGTGATCAGTTAGAGTTCAGGCACGCCGAGGGGCGAGGCCGGAAGGCCGAAACCCCGAACCGTGCGGGTGTAGTTCAGTAGTAGAACACCCCCCTTCCAGGGGGGAGGCGCAGTGTGCGATCCCTGTCACCCGCTCTCCATCGGCCCATCCGGTCCGGAGTACCCCTCCGCATCCGGTAGGCTGGTGCTCGCACCGATCGGTGAAAGCCGGTCGGGAGCAATTGCGGACGTAGCTCAGTTGGTAGAGCGCAACCTTGCCAAGGTTGAGGTCGCGAGTTCGAGCCTCGTCGTCCGCTCCAGTTCCGAAAGGCCCCGGTCACTCGACCGGGGCCTTCGGCGTTTTCCGTGGTCGGGACCGAGGTCAGGCCGCCCCGGAGCCGGCATCCCGCCCCTGACATTTGTCATACGAGCCGATGACAGCAGGCACTGTCGGCGGTCCCCGCCCGGCGAAATGCTGTGGCCATGGACATCAGCGAACGCGAGCGGGTGATCGAGGTCACCGACCTGCGCCGCGTCTACCAGGGCGGCTACGAGGCGGTTCGGGGCATCTCCTTCTCGGTGGGCCGGGGCGAGATCTTCGCGCTGCTCGGCACCAACGGTGCGGGCAAGACCTCGACGGTGGAACTGCTGGAAGGCATGGACCGCCCGGCCGGCGGCCGGGTCCGGGTCCTCGGGCACGACCCGTACACGGAGCGCGCGGCCGTCCGTCCGCGGACCGGCGTGATGCTCCAGGAGGGCGGCTTCCCCTCCGAGCTGACGGTGGCGGAGACCGCGCGGATGTGGGCCGGCTGCACCAGCGGCACCCGGCCCGAGAGCGAGGTGCTCCAGCTGGTCGGCCTGCGCGGACGCGCGGACGTGAAGGTCAAGCAGCTCTCCGGCGGCGAGCGCCGCCGCCTGGACCTGGCACTGGCCCTGCTGGGCGACCCCGAGGTGCTGTTCCTCGACGAGCCGACCACCGGCCTGGACGCCGAGGGCCGCAGGGAAACCTGGGACCTGGTGCGTGCGCTGCGCGACCGGGGCACCACCGTGCTGCTGACCACGCACTACCTGGAGGAGGCCGAGGACCTCGCCGACCGGCTGGCCATCCTGCACGACGGCCGGATCGCCGTCTCCGGGACGCCCGCCGAGGTGACCGCCACCCGGCCCTCCCGGATCTCCTTCGAGCTGCCCGCGGGGCTCCTGCCGGGGGACCTGCCGCCGCTGGCCCCGATGGGCGTCGTCGACCACCGGACCGAGGGCCCGCTGCTGCGCCTGCACACCCGTGAACTCCAGCGCACCGCCACCGCGCTGCTGTCCTGGGCCGCCGCCGAGGGCGTCGAGCTGCGCAGGCTCGACGTGCGCTCCGCCTCCCTGGAGGAGGCGTTCCTCGACATCGCCCGCGAGGCCGGCGGACGCCGCGACCCCGCAGCCGCAGCCGCCGCCGACACGGACGCACGCCTGGGTGAGGACACCGCCCGGGAGACGGAGAGGACCGCATGAGCATCCCCACCACCACCGCCGCCACCGCCGCCGGACCCGTCCGCCGGGGCACGACCACCCCCGTCGGCCGCCTGCGGGCCCTGGCCCGGGCCGAGTTCACGCTGCTGCTGCGCAACCGCAGCGCGGTGATCACGGCGCTGCTGATCCCGCTGGTGCTGCCGTTCAGCGTCCAGCAGGGCATGCGCGAGATCGATCTGGCGGCCCACGGGCTCAGCCTGGGCGTGATGATGCTGTCCGCCGGCATCGGCTTCTCGATGCTCTTCGCCGTCTACGCCACCCTGGTCTCCACCTACGTCTCCCGCCGCGAGGAACTGGTGCTCAAGCGGCTGCGCACCGGTGAGGCGTCCGACGCCGAGATCCTCGGCGGGACCGCCGCCCCGGTGCTGGCCGTCAGCCTGGCCCAGTCGCTGCTGCTGGGCGTCGCCTGCGCGGTGCTGCTGGACATCGGCGCCCCGCGTGCTCCGCACCTGCTGGTGCTGGGCGTGGTCCTGGGCGCCCTGCTGTGCGCGGCGCTGGGCGCGGCCACGGCCGGCCTCACCAGGACGGTGGAGAGCAGCCAGGTCACCTCGCTGCCGTTCCTCTTCGTGACGGCGGTCACGTCCGGGATGGCCTTCCCGACCGAGGTCATGCCCGACCGGATCGCCGCGGTGCTCGATCTGCTGCCGCTGTCACCGGCGATCCGTCTGGTCCGCGACGGCTGGCTCGGCACCATGACGGCCGGTGAGGCGCTGACCGCCGTGGCCACCGCCCTGGCGTGGATCGCGCTCGGGATGTTCGCCGTGCGACGCTGGTTCCGCTGGGAACCGCGGCGCTGAGAAGCTCGGGCCTGACGGCGCCGACGGAGAAGAGGGAACGACGCGTGCGGCAGTGGTGGGGGAAGAAGAGCACTCCGGCGAAGGTGGAGACGTACACGCGGTGGTCATTCCACGGCTTCGCGCTGGCCGAGGCCGCGGCCGCTGCCTCGCTGGCCGCGCCCCTCGGGTTCCCCGACGCGGTGCCCGTGCTCCTGGTCGTCCTCGCCCACGCCGCCCTGTGCGCGGTGACCGCCTCCCGGGCCCTGGACTGGACCCGCGGCACCCGTGAGCAGCCGCGGCGCCTGCTGACCGCCCTCGGGGTCATGACCGGCGCGGTGGCCGTGACGTCCCTGCTGCTGGCGGCACGGGTGGAGGAGGACGCCTACCAGGAGGCGGCGGGCGCGGTCTTCGCGCTGGTGCTGGCCTTCGGTGGCGGGATCCTGGTCCTCGGCGTCCGCGACCGGGCCCGGATCCCCGCGGCCGTGGCCGGGTTCGGCGTGGGGACCGGGGCGGTGACGCTGGCGGACGGCGCGCCCGTCGCCGTCGCCGTGGTCGTCTCCCTCGTCGTGCTGCTCGTCACCGGCTTCATGGCCTTCACCTCCGTCTTCACCGTCTGGCTGCTCAACGCCGTCTACGAGCTCGACGAGGCCCGGGAGAACCGGGCCCGGCTGGCCGTGGCCGAGGAGCGGCTCCGGTTCGGACGGGACCTGCACGACGTGCTGGGACGCAACCTCGCGGTCATCGCGCTGAAGGCCGAACTGGCCGTGGAACTGGCGCGCCGCGGACGGCCCGAGGCGGTGGACCAGATGACCGAGGTGGAACGGATCGCGCAGGAGTCGCAGCGCGAGGTGCGGGCGGTGGTGCGCGGCTACCGCAGGGCCGACCTCGGGACCGAGATCGCCGGCGCGCAGGGCGTGCTGGAGGCGGCCGGGATCCACTGCGAAGTGTCCGTGGCCGGCGGGGAACTGCCGGCCGAGGTGCAGTCCGCGCTGGCCTGGGTGGTGCGGGAGGCGACGACCAACGTGCTGCGGCACGGGAACGCCCAGTGGTGCGCGGTGACCGCCGCGACGGAGGAGGGACGGGTGACGCTGGTGGTGGAGAACGACGGCGCCGACGGCGCCGAGGACGCCGCGGGCACGGGCGGCTCGGGGCTCGCCGGGCTCCGCGAGCGGCTGGCGGCGGTGGGCGGCACGCTCACCGCGGGCCGGGTCGACGGCGGCGACCGGGCGGGCGGCACTGTGGGTGACGGCGCGGGCAGCGCGAGCGGTGGCGCGGGTGGTGCGGGCAGCGCGAGCGGCGGCGGTGCGAGCGGCGCCGCGGGCGGTGCGGGCGGTGGCGGTACGAGCGGCGCTGCGGGTGGTGCGGGCGGCGGTGGCACCTTCCGGCTGGTCGCCGAGGTGCCGGTCGGGGGACTCGGCCGCGGGGCCGACGCCCGCGACCTGCTGGAGGCCGCCCCGTGAGCGCGCCCGTACGCCTGCTGCTCGCCGACGACGAGCACCTGATCCGCGGCGCCCTGGCCGCGCTCCTCGCCCTGGAGGAGGACCTGGTGGTGGTCGCCGAGGCCGCCACCGGCCCGGAGGCGCTGGCCATGGCCCGGGCGCACCGGCCCGACGTGGCCGTTCTCGACCTGCAGATGCCGGGGGCGGACGGTGTGAAGGTGGCCACAGCACTGCGCTCCGAACTGCCGGAGTGCCGGGTGCTGGTGGTGACCAGCCACGGGCAGCCGGGCCACCTGAAGCGGGCGCTGGCGGCGGGGGTGCGCGGGTTCGTGCCGAAGACGGTGAGCGCGCGCCGCCTGGCCGAGATCATCCGCACCGTGCACGCGGGGAACCGTTACGTCGACCCGGAGTTGGCGGCCGACGCGATCTCCGCCGGGGACTCGCCGCTGACCGCGCGGGAGGCCGAGGTGCTGGACCTGGCCTCGGACGGGGCGCCCGTCACCGAGATCGCGGAGCGGGCCGGGCTCTCCCCCGGGACGGTCCGCAACTACCTGTCCTCGGCCGTCTCCAAGCTGGGGGCGGAGAACCGTCACACAGCGGCGCGTACCGCTCGTGAGCGAGGTTGGGTATAGTTGCTCTCGCGCCACGGCGCAAGGCGGACGTAGCTCAGTTGGTAGAGCGCAACCTTGCCAAGGTTGAGGTCGCGAGTTCGAGCCTCGTCGTCCGCTCCAGTCCCGAAGGCCCCGGTCACTCGACCGGGGCCTTCGGCGTTCCGGGGCTCCGGGGTCTCAGCTCCAGGTGAGGCCGGTCAGGCGCTCGTAGGCCTCGACGTACTTGGCCCGGGTCGCGTCGACGATCTCCTGCGGGAGGGCCGGCGGCGGCTGCTCGCCGTGACGGTCCCAGCCGGAGGCGTCCGAGGTCAGCCAGTCGCGGACGAACTGCTTGTCGTAGGACGGCTGGGCGTGGCCCGGCTCCCAGACGTCGGCCGGCCAGAAGCGGGAGGAGTCCGGGGTGAGCACCTCGTCGGCGATGATCAGCCGGTCGCCCTCGAACCCGAACTCGAACTTGGTGTCGGCCAGGACGATCCCGCGGTCGCGGGCGACGTCACGGGCGCGGCCGTAGACGGCGAGCGTGGTCTGGCGCAGCAGCGCGGCGACCTCGGCGCCGACCTTGCGGGCGACCTCCTCGTAGGAGACGTTCTCGTCGTGCTCGCCGACCTCGGCCTTGGTGGCCGGGGTGAAGATGGGGGCGGGCAGCGCGGAGCCGTCCACCAGCCCCTCGGGCAGGGCGAGACCGCAGACCGTGCGGGACTCGCGGTACTCGGCCAGGCCGGAGCCGGTCAGGTAGCCGCGTGCCACGCACTCCACCGGCACCATCTCGAGGTTCTTGCAGATCATGGTGCGGCCCGCCCAGTCGGCGGGCGCGCCGGCCGGCACCTCGGTGCTCAGCACGTGGTTGGGCACCAGGTCGGCGAGCTGGTCGAACCACCACAGGGAGAGCTGGGTCAGCACGCGCCCCTTGTCCGGGATCTCGGTGGGCAGCACCCAGTCGTAGGCGGAGATGCGGTCGCTGGCGACCATCACGAGGTCGCCCGCCTCGTTGCGGTACAGATCGCGCACCTTGCCGGTGTGCAGATGCACCAGGCCCGGCACCTGCACCGGCTCGGGCTTTTCGACGAATCCGGACACGGTTCCTCCCCGTGGTTTGGTCCAATGCCCCCGATTCTCCCGTACCGGGAGATCCGAGGCAGGCCGGGGGGCCTGGGGCGGGGCAGGGCGCGGGACGGGGTGCGTGGTGCGGCGTCCGTCCCCGGCCCGTGAGGGGAACCGTTCAGTCCCGTTTGCAGACGCGGTCCAGCAGGTTGGCGGTGACCTTCTGGATCCGCGGGTCGACGTGGCCGGGCCGGTCGAGGGCCGGGGACCAGGCGAACGTCCCGGAGGCGAAGACCAGCGCGCCGGAGGGCGCGCGGTACAGCGAGGTCTCCTGGTGGCGCCTGACGCCGCCGGCATCCGGGTACGGCGAGTGGGCGAGGAGCACCCGCTCGTCGTGGGCGGGCAGCGGGGCGCGGGGGAAGTAGCGGTCGGCCTCGCCGGCGACCAGCCCGGGGATCTCCTCGCCGTCGGTGACCCCGGCGCCGTCCCACAGCCAGTGGCCGGCGTTGCGGACGATCAGCGGGGCGGGCTCGGGCACCGGTCCGCCGTACTGGATGCCGAGGAGTTCCTGCTCGGGGCGGTCGATCTCCCGCCAGAGCACCGGACGGCCCGGTCCCCGGCGCTTGCGGCAGGTGAGCAGCCGGTCCGGCTCCCCGGGGGCGGAGGGGCCCAGCTCCACCTGCCAGTACAGGGTGTTGGCCGACAGGAAGACCAGGGAGGTGCCCTGGTCGCGGGCGAGCTCCACGGTCCGGCGCATCGGCCGGGACCAGTACTCGTCGTGCCCGGGGAACACCAGTCCGCGGTAGCGGCCCGGGTCGACGCGGCCGGCGTGCAGGTCGCGGGCGTCGGCGTAGGCGAGGTCGTAGCCGTAGCGCTCGGCCCAGCGGATCACGTCGTAGGCGTGGCCGACGTGCAGGGGGAGTCCGGCGCCCGCGTAGGGGCGGTCGAAGGACACCGTGGTGGCCGCGCCGGACTCGCCGAGCAGCCGGCCCTCGTCGTCCCAGGCGTGGTAGAGGCTGGCGCCGGTGACGCCGTCCTCCGGGTACAGGTTGTAGGCCTGCCAGGTGATGTCGGGCAGCAGGAGCAGCAGGTCGGCGGGGCGGTTGTCGCGGACCGTGAAGGGGACGTGGGACCGGTGGCCGTCGGCGGTGGTCAGCACGGCGACGTACGCGCCGGGCTGCCAGTCGGCGGGGACGGTGAGCCGCCAGGACAGCCACCAGTGGTGGCAGGAGACGGTCCGGTCGGCGACCAGCGGCGGGGGCTGCACCAGGCCGGCCAGCCGGGGACTGCTCGTCACCTTGGTCGCGCCGTCGCCGCCGTAGTGGCCGATCCGGTAGACGTCGATGCCGAACTCCTGGGGCGGCTCGACGGTGACGCGGAAGTCGATCGGCTCCCCCGGCGCGACGGCGCCGGGCGAGGCGAAGCCCTTGATCTGGCGGCGCACGTCGTCGGCGGGGCGGGGTCCCGCGGGGCGCGGGCCCGGCTCGTCGACGTACCAGGGGACCACCTGGCCGGTGTCGTCGAAGTACGTCTCGCCGCCGCGCAGCCACGGTAAGGGGCCCAGGCCGAACGGGTCCGTCACGCCGTGCGCCAGTGCCCCCGACTCCCAGCGGCGGATCCGCTCCGGGCCCATGTACCGCTCCCCCTCCCTGGTGTTCGTCGTGCGTCCCGGCCCCCTGCCGGTCGGTGCCGTCCCCGCTTCCCGCGGCGGGCGGCGCCCTTCCCTTCCGTGCCGGGCCCGTGCCCGCCACCCTCCCTCGGCGGGCGGTGCCCTTCCCTTCAGTGCCGGGCCCGTGCCCATGCCCGCCCTCGGCGGGCGGCGCCTTCCCTTCCGTGCCGGTCGGTGCCGCCTTTCTCCCTCGGCGGGCGGCGCCTTGCTCTTCCGTGCCGGGCGGGCCGGGCGCCCCCGGCGCGGTCACCCCAGCCGTACCGGTTTCTCCGCGCGGACGCCCAGGTCGCGCAGCCAGGCCCGCAGGGGCACGGCGTCCCCCTCCTCGACCAAGGTCAGGACCCGCGCGCCCAGGTCGGCGACGCGCTCGCCGCGCACCAGGAGGGCGGGGCCGTCCAGCCAGTCCAGCCCCGGCGCCGCTCCGGCCGTGTCGACGGCGGCGCAGCAGACCATGGCGGTGACGTGGTCGGCGAGCAGGTCCCGGCCGGAACGGGGCGGCGGGGGCGGCAGCAGCGGCAGCCGCCCGTCGTCCCACCAGGTCGACCCGGCGCCCGGCCCCCCGGCGGCGGCCGCGGGCCCGCCGCCACCCTCCCGCGCGGCGTGGGCCTCCTCGCGGGCCAGCTCGGCGGTGATCCCGGCGGCCAGCGTGGCGGCGCGCTCGTTGTCCTGCAGCGGGTCGCCGTCGTCGGGGTCGTCGGCCCCCGGCCAGGGGTGGGCGGTCCCGGGGGTGGGGGTTGGGGTGGCGGAGGCGGCTGGCGGTGTCGCGTCGGCGTTGTCGCCAGGGATGCCCCCCGGGGTGCCGCCCTCGGGCACGGTGCCGGTGGGCGGCGTCGGGGCGGCGGCCGGGGACGCCTGGTCCGGGCTGGGGTGCGTGGTGGGACCGGGGACGGCGGAGGGACGGCCGGTGCCGGAGGTGGTGGGGCCGGGGGCGGGACCCTCGGCATCAGAGGCATGCCCCGAGGCGGCGGGACGCTCGGCGGAGGTGGGACGGCCCGAGTCCGGAGCGGTGGGACCGTCGGCGCCGGCGGCACGACCCGAGTCCGAGGCGGCGGAACCGTCGGCACCGGAGGCACGACCCGAGTCCGGAGCAGCGGAGCCGTCGGCGGCGGAGGGACGGCCCGAGTCCGGAGCAGCGGGACCGTCGGCGGCGGAGGGACGGCCCGAGTCCGGAGCAGCGGGACCGTCGGCGGCGGAGGGACGGCCCGAGTCCGGAGCGGCGGAACCGTCGGCGCCGGCGGCACGGCCCGGGTCCGAGGCGGCGGAACCGTCGGCACCGGAGGCACGACCCGAGTCCGAGGCGGCGGAGCCGTCGGCGGCGGAGGGACGACCCGGGTCGGGGGCGGTGGGGGTGGTGAGGTGGTCGAGGACGCGGGAGAGGGTGCGGTCGCCGGGGGTCTGGTGGGGGCCCAGCGCGTCCAGGACGCGGTGGAGCCGGTCGGCGTCGGCGCGCCAGGCACGGTCCACGACCTCCTCCGGGTACTCCTGCCACTCCACCGGGGCCCACTTCCCGCAGGATCCCGCGGAGGCGCCGTGGAAGAGGCGGGCCGCCAGCAGCGAGGTCGCCTCGTCGATCGCGCCCGGCTCCTCCAGCAGGTCGCAGGCGGGCCGGTCGCCGAGCCGGGAGGCGAACCCCCCGGCCAGCCGGTCGCGGCGGGACAGTTCGGTGAGCGCGGCGACCACGCCGACGTCAAGACGGGCCGGCCAGCGCCGCATCCGCCAGGCCGGCTGCGCGACCCGGGTGAGCAGCCGGTCCCAGCCCGCGTAGGCGAGCCCCACCTGCTCCTGGGCGACGACCCGCAGCCCGTGGTCCACAGCCTGTGCACGCTCGGCGGCCGCCGCGGCCACCCCGCGTTCCATCTCCGCGGCGTGCGGCGCGCAGCCGCGCAGCATCAGCCGCACCACCCGGGCCACCCCGCCCAGCACCAGCCGGGCCGGCCCGCTGCGCTGCGGGTCCGCGGTCACGGCCATCGCGGCGTCCAGACCACGCACGAAGCGGCGGGCCGCGGCTATGTCCGGGTGGGCGGAGGGGCCCGTGCCGGCCACGACGGGGGCCAGCACCGCACGCAGTTCGCCCACCCGCATCCACCACAGGAAAGGCGAGCCGATCACCAGGACCGGAGCCGTCCGGTCACGCCGGTGCGGATCGGCCAGTCTGCGCAGCAGCGAGGTCCCGCGGCCGGAGGCGGCCGCGTGCGCCGGGTGCGAGCGGTCCTCCAGCCAGCTGTCGCAGTCCGGGGTCAGCTCTATGGAGGAGGGCGCCGGGACGCCCAGCCGGTCGGCGAGGTCACGGACCAGCCGGTAGAGGTCGGGCGCCGATCGCTCCGGGATCGGCACCGTGGGGCTGGTGGCCGGACGGGAACGGGCGACGACCAGCGAGACGACGGCCGCGGCGGCGAGGACCAGCAGCGCCAGGACGCCGGTCACCAGGCGGACGACGTCCCAGACGGGCCCGGTGAACCGCCCGGTGGCGTTCCCGGTCAGCAGCACCACGCACACTCCGGCGGGCAGCAGCGCCGCCGCCAGCGCCCAGCCCCGCACGCGCAGCACGGCGAGCGCCCGTGAACGCGCACCCGGTGCGCCGGTGTCCATGCCCGTACCGGTCACGACCGGACCTCACCCCCTCACGTGTGCGTCGCCTGTCCGTCGCCTGGCCGCGTTGTCCATGCCCCCACTGTGGCACCGGGCCAGGACAGCGCAATGCCTGTGGGCCAAGTGCCGGAACGCCCGCGGGGCACACTAGCCAGGGTCCGGACCTCAGTCAGCCATACCGGCCATCGCTCACTCGATGGAATGGCTTTGGGGAAAGGTGGATGACGCAGCGCAAAGATCAGGCCCCGGATTCCGGTGCCTCGACGAGGCAGGGAATCCGGGGCCTGTGGCTCCCGCGCGGCGGTGCGTCAGGCGTCCATGGCCGCCTTGAGCGCGATGTCCGTGCGGTGCTGGGACCCGTCGAGGTTGATCCGGGCCACCGCCGTGTAGGCGCGGTCGCGGGCCTCGGTGAGGTCGGAGCCGGTCGCGGTGACCGACAGCACCCGGCCGCCGGCGCTGACCACCGCGTCGCCCTCGCGCCGCGTGCCGGCGTGCAGCACGTAGGCGTGCGGGGCGTCCTTCTCGGCGACCTCGTCCAGACCGGTGATCGGGTCCCCGGTCCGGGGGGTGCCGGGGTAGTTGTGCGAGGCGACGACCACGGTGACCGCGGCCTCCTCGCTCCAGCGCAGCGGCTCCAGGTCGCCCAGGTTCTCCGTGGCGGCGGCCATCAGCACACCGGCCAGCGGGGTCCTCAGCCGGGCCAGGACCACCTGGGTCTCCGGGTCGCCGAAGCGGGCGTTGAACTCGATCACCCGCACGCCGCGCGAGGTGATCGCCAGGCCCGCGTACAGCAGGCCGGAGAACGGGGTGCCGCGGCGGCGCATCTCGTCGACGGTCGGCTGGAGCACCGACGCCGTGACCTCGTCGACCAGGGCGGGGTCGGCCCAGGGCAGCGGGGAGTAGGCGCCCATGCCGCCGGTGTTGGGACCCTGGTCGTCGTTGAGCGCGCGCTTGAAGTCCTGCGCGGGCTGCAGCGGGACCACGGTGGTGCCGTCGGTGATGGCGAAGAGGGAGACCTCCGGACCGTCCAGGTACTCCTCGACGACCACGCGTTCGCAGGCGGCGGCGTGGTCCTTGGCGGCCTGGAGGTCGTCGGTGACCACGACGCCCTTGCCGGCGGCGAGGCCGTCGTCCTTGACGACGTAGGGCGCGCCGAACGCGTCCAGCGCGTGGGCGACCTCCTCGGCGGTGGTGCACACGTAGGAACGGGCGGTGGGCACCCCTGCGCCGGCCATCACGTCCTTGGCGAACGCCTTGGAGCCCTCCAGCCGCGCGGCCTCGCCGGACGGGCCGAAGACCGGGATGCCGGCCGCGCGGACGGCGTCGGCGACGCCTGCCACCAGCGGGGCCTCGGGACCGACCACCACCAGTTCGGCTTCCAGCCGCCGGGCGAGCTCGGTGACGGACGCGCCGTCGTTGGCGTCGACCGCGTGCAGCTCCGCCACCTCGGCGATACCTGCGTTGCCGGGGGCGCAGTGCAGCGCGGTGACGGCGGGATCGAGGGACAGGGAGCGGCACAGGGCGTGTTCGCGGGCACCGCTGCCGATGACGAGGACCTTCACGTGCTCAGCCTAACGGGCGCGCCGGGCACCTCTTGTAGACCCCGCCCAGCGTGGACGGCCACCGGTGTCGGAGCTTCCTCCGAATCGGCGGGCGACGGCCGCTATTCGTGCACGACCTCCTCGACGACCGTCGCGCCGAGCTCCCGCACGATCAGCTCGTGGCCGGAGAGGGCGGACTCGTCGAGGTCCGGGTCGTCCGGGGCCGGCATGTCGTCCTCGGGCGCCACGATTCTTCGCGGCTCGGGGGCGGGAGCGGGCGGCTGCTGCCGCGCGGGCGCGGCCGGGCGGTCCTGCCGGGGGCCGGGGGGCTGCTGCTGCGCCTGCGGGGGCGCGGCGGGTGCCTGCTGGGGCGGCGCGGGGCGCTGGTACGCCGGGGCACCGCCGCCCGCCGGGGCGCCTCCGGGCTGTCCGCCGCCGAAGCCGCCGCCTCCGAAGCCACCGTCGGGACCGCCCCCGGGCTGTCCGCCGCCGTGGCCGCCCCCGGGCTGCCCGCCGAAGCCGCCGCCCCCGTAGGCGCCGCCGCCGTGACCGCCGCCGCCCCCTGCCGGCGGCGCGGAACCGCCGCTGGGGTCGATCACGGCGTCGATCTTCCACTGGACGTTGAACTCCTCGGCCAGCGCCGCCCGCAACACGTCCTCGCTGCCGCTGCCGGAGAAGTTGTCACGGGCGCCGGCGTTGACGAAGCCGATCTGGAGCGTCGTACCGTCGAAGCCCGCCACGTGCGCGTTCTGGCTGAGCAGGATCCAGGTGAACCGGCGGCGGTTCTTCACCGCCTCGAGGATGTTGGGCCACAGGGTGCGCGGGTCCAGCCCGCCCGCGGGCGGCGCCTGCAGGGGCGCGGCGGCGGGCGCTGACGGGGCCGCGCCGTGGGCCGCGGCCGGGGCCTGCGGGTGCGCCGGGGCCTGCGCCTGGGCGGGCGCGGACGGGCGCGCCGCGGGTGCGCCGCTGCCCGCGGCAGCCGCGGTGGGCCAGCCGCCGGGGCGGCGACCGCCGCCGGCGGGGGCGGCCGTGGGCCACGCGCCGGGGGCCGGAGCGCCCTGGGCCGCTGCCTGTTCCGGAGCGGGGGCGGGTACCTGGGCGGCGGCGGGAGCCTGGTGGGGGGCGGGAGCCTGCGGCGGCGGCGCGGCGGCCGGAGCCGGCGGCTGACCGGCGGGCATGCCGTGCTGCGGGCCCGCGTGGGGCCCGGGCTGCGGCGCCCCCTGCGGACCGGCGTGCGGGACCGCCTGCGGACCGGGCTGCGGGGCGCCGCCGGGACGGACCGCGGCCCGGGCGGCCCCGGGCCCGTGCGCGTCGGGTCCCGGCGCGTACCCCATGGCGGGGGCGCCCGCGCCCGCCGAGAAGTTGATGCCCCGCTCCATCCGGTCGAGCCGCGCCATCAGCGACCGCTCGTCCCCGTACGCGGCGGGCAGCAGCACCCGCGCGCAGATCAGCTCGAGCTGCAGGCGCGGCGAGGCGGTGCCCCGCATCTCGCCGAGGCCCTCGTTGACGATGTCCGCCGCGCGGCTCAGCTCGGCCGGGCCGAACACCGACGCCTGCGCCGCCATCCGCTCCAGCACGTCGGCCGGGGCGTCGATCAGCCCCTTGTCCGCCGCGTCCGGGACCGCCGCCAGGATCACCAGGTCGCGCAGCCGCTCCAGCAGGTCCGCCACGAAGCGCCGCGGGTCGTTGCCGCCCTCGATGATGCGGTCGACCACCTCGAAGGCGGCCGCCCCGTCACCGGTGGCGAACGCCTCGACGACGGAGTCCAGGAGGGAACCGTCCGTGTAGCCCAGCAGCGAGGTCGCCATGGCGTACGTCACGCCGTCCTCCCCCGCGCCGGCCAGCAGCTGGTCCATCACCGACATCGAGTCACGCACCGAGCCGGCGCCCGCGCGGACCACCAGCGGCAGCACGCCCTCCTCGACCGGGATCTCCTCCTTGCCGCAGACCTCGCCGAGGTAGTCGCGCAGCGTGCCCGGCGGGACCAGGCGGAAGGGGTAGTGGTGCGTCCGGGAGCGGATGGTGCCGATGACCTTCTCGGGCTCCGTGGTCGCGAAGATGAACTTGAGGTGCTCCGGGGGCTCCTCGACCACCTTCAGCAGGGCGTTGAAGCCCTGCGGGGTGACCATGTGCGCCTCGTCGATGATGTAGATCTTGTAGCGGCTGGACGCCGGGCCGAAGAACGCCTTCTCCCTCAGCTCACGGGCGTCGTCCACACCACCGTGCGAGGCGGCGTCGATCTCGATGACGTCGATGGAGCCGGGGCCGTTGCGCGCCAGGTCGCGGCAGGACTGGCACTCGCCGCACGGCGTCGGGGTGGGGCCCTGCTCGCAGTTCAGGCAGCGGGCCAGGATGCGGGCGCTGGTCGTCTTGCCGCAGCCGCGCGGGCCGCTGAACAGGTACGCGTGATTGACCCGGTTGTTCCGCAGCGCCTGCTGCAGCGGGTCGGTGACATGCTCCTGCCCGATGACCTCGGCGAAGGACTCGGGACGGTAGCGGCGGTACAGCGCGAGAGACGACACGCCTACGAGGTTATAGGCGAGCGCCGACATACCGGAGGGCCTGTGGACAGCCCCACAGCGACCGCCCGAGGCCGGGAACGCAAGCGCCCCCCACGCACCCGCCAGAGCCGACCTACCCTTGCTGCCTTCCGGCCCTGGGGGGGTTCAGTCAGATAGCGCCACGTGAGGGGCTCCGCACAGGGTACCCGATCCGGCCGGGGAGAACGAGTTCGCGACCACTGTCTCGAGTCATGTAATGTTCTTCCCGGAGGATTCGCCTAGAGGCCTAGGGCGCACGCTTGGAAAGCGTGTTGGGGGCAACCCCTCACGAGTTCGAATCTCGTATCCTCCGCCAGTGCCTCACCGGGCACGATGTCGAAGGGCCCCCTGGAAACAGGGGGCCCTTCGACGTTGTCCCGGACCTCGTTGCCCTGTCTCTGTCCACAACGAGGCCTTCGGGCGCTCCCCGGTCCTGTATCTCGATCGCCTCGCGCGCGCCCCGCCGGCCTGCTCGGCCCCATTGCGCCTCCCTCACGCATCACAGGACAAAGGGGATAATCCCCACCATGGACACGGCAGTCCGTCAGCCGGCCTCCGCGGCGAACACGACCCGCCGGCCGGCGGAGCCCCGCCGCACACCCGCATCATGAGAGGAAGACCTCGGTATGAAGCGTCTGGAACGCCTCATGACTACGGTGATGCAGGAGACCGGCGCTTCAGCCGGTCTGCTCTACCTGCTGCCTCCCGGGGAGCGGACTCTGTGGCTCGCCCTCGCAGCGGGTATTCCGGAGCGCATCACGGCGCCTGTGGACCGCGTCTCCGTGGATTCCGTGTTCCCGGTGCCGGACGCCATGCGTCAAGGGCACCTGCTGTGGCGCAGCAGCCGGGAGCAGATCGCCCGCTACTACCCCCACCTGGGGCTCGCGGTGCCGTACGACTTCATGCTCGCCGCGGCCCCCTTCGTCAGCGGCACCGCGGTGCAGGGGGGTGTCGCGCTGCTGTGGCCCGTCAGGCATCCGCCGCGGCTCAGCTCGCACCAGCGCGAGGCGATCACCATGTTCTGCGAGGACGTGGTGACTCTTCTCGAGCGGAGCGAGGGCCGGGGCCGCCCGCTGCTGCCTCCCGCCGAACCCGTCCATCTCCTCCCGGCGGGCAAGGAGGTCGAGCACGCGTGGGCCTCGGCGGCACTCCGATGCGTCGAGCGGCTCCCCTTCGGCTGCTGCGCCCTGGATCTCGAGGGACGGATCACCTACATCAACTCCGTCGCGCTCGATCTCGTGGGCGCCGACGGCGTGTCCCTGACGGGTGCCCGTCCGTTCGAGGTGCTGCCGTGGTTGCACAACCCGGTCTCCGGAGACAGCTACCGGGCTGCGGTCGTCACCCGCCGGCCCACCTCGTTCACCGCGGTACGTCCTCCGGACAGACCACTTCGCTTCGACCTCTATCCCGACGACAGCGGCATCAGCGTCCACATCGCACCCACCGCGCAGCCGGTGGAGACCGTGCCGGCTCCCCTGTCCGGCAAACACACCGATGCGATGGCGCTCTACCACCTGATGCACCTGGCGACCACACTCACCGAAGCGCTGAGCGTGCGGGACGTGGCCAACGCGATCCGCGAACAGATCGTGCCCGCGTTCGAGGCCCAGGGCATGGTCCTCATGAGCGCGGACGAGGGCCGCCTGCACATCATCGGGCAACAGGGCTACAGCGCCGAGTTCCTCAGCCGTGTCGACGACACGAGCCTCGCGGCCGACACCCCGACCACGCGTGCCCTGCTCACCGGTGAAGCCATCTTCTTCTCCACCTCCGGCGACCTGCAGCGGGCCTTTCCCGACGCTCCCCGTCCCGAGTCGAGAAACGCCTGGGCCTTCCTTCCCCTGACCGTCTCCGGCCGCCGCATCGGTTCCCTCGTCCTCTCCTTCGACGAGCCCCGCCCTTTCCTCCCGGCCAGACGCGCTCTGCTCACCTCCGTCACCGGACTGATCGCCGAGGCCCTGGACCGCGCTCTCCTCTACGACACCAAACACGCACTCGCCCACAGCCTGCAGAGCTCCCTGCTGCCCCGCACGCTGCCCCGCATCGACGGCCTGGAAGCCGTGGCGCGCTATCGGCCCGGCGGGAGGGGGATGGACATCGGCGGCGACTTCTACGACCTCATCCAGGTTCCCCCGACCGCCACGGCGGCGATCGGCGACGTCCAGGGCCACAACGCCACCGCTGCGGCCCTGATGGGCCAGGTCCGCACCGCGGTCCACGCCCACGCCACCGTCGGCACGTCCCCCGGCGAGCTCCTCAGCCGCACCAACCGGCTCCTCACCGACCTCGACCCCGGCCTGTTCGCCAGCTGCCTGATCGCCAATCTCGACCTGGCCCACCACCGCGTCCGCCTCGCCAGCGCCGGCCACCCCCCACCCCTGCTGCGCCACCCCGACGGACACACCGACGTGCTGCGCCCGCGACCGGGACTGCTTCTCGGCATCGACCCCGACAACGACTACCCCACGACCGACATCCCCCTCCCGCCCGGCTCCGTGCTCGTCCTGTACACCGACGGGCTCGTGGAGATCCCCGGCACCGACATCGACGAGACCACCGACGCACTCGCCCGGCACCTCGCGCAGGCCCCGTGCCAGGACCTGGACGACCTCGCCGACGACCTCATCCGTCACGCCGAACGCTCCGCCCCCGGCCACGACGACATCGCCCTTCTGCTTCTCCGCACCACGAGGTGACGTCCCGGGCGCTTGCATGCTCCGTGCTCGCCCGCCAGGGCGGACGAGAGCCCCGACCGGATTCCGGTCGGGGCTCTCGTCGTCGCGTGGTCCGGTGGGACCGCACGCGGGCCGGCCCGGACCGCGTCAGCGGGTCCGGGCCGGCCAGGTGGGTGGGATCAGCGCACGTCCACGCAGTCACCGGTGGCGGTGACCGGCGGCGTGGTGGTGGTGCCCTCGAACTTGTAGCGGTAGCAGCGGTCGGTGGTGGCGGTGCGCGTCTGCTTCTCGACGCCCGCCTGGCTGCCGGTGCCGGTGCTGTGGCTGCTGGTGGTGGCGTACGAGCCGGTCAGGGAACGCTCCTGGAGACGGACGGTCTGCTGGGTGTAGCCCGCGTACTTGTGGGTGTCCCAGTTGGCGCGCGTCAGCGTGCCGGTGATCGTGATCGTCTTGCCCTTGGCGACGGGCTCGGGGGCCGCGTCGGTGCTCAGCCGGGACAGGCGCTTGAGGTACCAGGTCTTGGCGTTGTCGGTGTCCACGTCGGTGTCCGCGTCGGTGAACGCCCAGAGGGAGATCTTCCAGGCTCCGGCGTCCGCGTTCGTCAGGTCGTACTGGGGGTCGATCCTGAAGGTCGCCGTGCAGTTGAACGTGGTGGTGCCGGACTGGACGCAGGGGTCGATGTCCGCGTTGAACTCCTCGGAGGTCATGAACTGCTCCAGTCCGTCCTCGAGGTCGGTGCCGCGCCAGATCGACGCGTGGCTGCCGTAGAGCGTCGACCCGCCGCTGACCTTCCACTTCACGGTGATCGTCTGCGTGTTCGTCGTCCCGACGCTCGCGCTGTTGCCGCCGTTGACGGAGACGCCGGAGACGGTGGTGGAGGCGGCGGCGGTGCTGCTCGCGGTGAGGCCCTTGGGCGCGGCGGCCTTCGCCGCCGACGCGTCCGCGGCCGCGGCCCTGCTCTGCTTCAGCGCTCCGGCCGCGCCGGTCTCGCCCGCCATCGCGGACGGAGCGCCGAGCAGGCCGAGGGCGAGCCCGGAGGCGGCCAGGGCGCCGACGCCCAGGGTCACCTTCCTGCCGGACGTGAACTTCTTGCTGGCGTGCTGGGACATGAAGAGGCTCCGTTGTCGACTGTCGACGGGCGGATGCGGGTCGCGGACGGGCGGACCCGCATCACGCACGGCCGTCACGGCCGCACAGTCTTGATCGACGAAGCGGTGAATTGGTTGTACGCACGCGGCAGTTGGGGCGTGTGAGGCGCATCACCCCCCCTCGGCCGACGGGGCGGACGCCCCGCCGGAACCCGCCGCGCGTCTCGTCGCTCAGGCCGTGCGTCGGACCGCGCGCAGCACGACGTCGCTGACGTGGTGGGTGCTGACCGCGCCAGGGGGGCGTCGGCGCGTCTCGTGGGTCTCGACGTGCCAGGCGCCGGGATCCGCGGCGAGCGCGGCGGCGATCTCGTCGACTCCGACGAACGCCTCCGGGTCGTACATCCGGGTCCCGGTCGCCACGTCCACCGGGTCGTGCAGTGAGGTGAGGTCGTGGTGGACGACCAGGAGGGTACCGCCGGGGGCGACGGCGGCGAGCAGGCTGCGCAGGCCTCGCCGGTCGGGGGTGCGCTTGAACGAGCCGTACTGCAGGGAGACCAGGTCGAAGGTCTCGGCACCGAAGGGCGCGGGGTCGTTGACGTCGCCGCGGACGAGGGCGACCGTGAGCCCGCGGTGCTCGGCCTCGGCGCGGACCCTGGCGAGCGCGTTGCCGGAGATGTCGGTGGCGGTCACCTTCCAGCCGCGCTCGGCCAGCCACAGGGCGTCGGCGCCTTCGCCGGTGCCGACGTCGAGTGCGCGGCCCGGGGCCAGGGAAGCGACCTCGTGGACGAGCGTGCCGTTGGGGTTGCCGCTCCAGGCCCGGTCGGGACCCCCGTAGCGGTGGTCCCAGTCGGCCTCCTCGCCCGAGCGCCTGGCGGCGGCGCGCAGATCCTCCTCGGCGAGACTGAACGCGATCATGGCGCCGACCTGGCTGCCCTGGGCGGCCGACGGCAGCACCTGCAGGCTCGGATCGGTGACGTTGCCGGCCGCGTAGACCCCCGGTACGGCGGTCTCACCGCGCGCGTCGACGGCGAGGACGTCGCCGGCGCCGGTCGGGTGCGGGGTGGCGGTGAGCCCGCACCCGGCCAGCACGTCGACGCGTGCCCTGAAGCGCGAGCCGACCACGACGGCGTCGGCCTCCAGGACGCGGCCGTCGCCGAGCTCGACCCCGGACACCTCGCCGTCCGGCCCGGTGAGGACCCGCCGCACCTCGCTGCGCTCGATCGCGACGCCGGAGGCGGCGAGCGCGTCGACCGCGCCCTCGTCGAGCCCGGCCGGCTCGTGCAGCACGACGGTCAGCCGGTCGGTCAGGTGCCGGAACAGCGGGGTCGGGTGGAGCCCCAGGGGGTGCGTGACGATCTGCACCAGGCGCTGGTCGCGCACCTCGAAGCCGTGGCAGAACGGGCAGTGGATCACGCCGCGCCCCCAGCCCTCGGCGACGCCGTCGATCGCGGGGAGTTCGTCGGACAGGCCGGTCGCGGCGAGGACGCGACGGGCCACCAGCGCGTGTCCACCGGTGAGGTCGAGCCGGAACCGGCCGTCGTCGCGACGGTGCACCCCCACGACCCGGCCGGGGAGCACCTCCCCGCCGTGGGCGCGCACCTCCGCGCGCCCGATCTCCATCAGCTCGCCGGGCGCGGCGCCCTCGTGCCCCAGGTAGCCGTGCATGTGCGCGGCGGGGGCGTTGCGCGGGGTGCCGTCGTCGACCACGACGACGCCGCGCCGCTGGCGGGAGAGTTGCAGGGCGGCGGCGAGACCGGCGGCCGAGCCGCCGATCACGGCGACGTCGCAGTGACGCTCGGTGGTGCGGGGCGCGGTGTGGCCGGCCTGCCCGGTGGGCGCGGACGAGGCCTGGTCCTGACCGTGGGTGGGGTGCTCGCTCATGAAATCGACCGTACTGGGCCCGGCGTCTACCGCAAACACACTTGCACAATTCGCAAGATGCTGGAGGATGGGCCCATGAACGCAGTCGCCGACATCGAAGCCCTGGCGCGCTCGCGCCTGAGGAGCATGCGCACCACCCTGGGGTACTCCCTGGACGAGCTGGCCGCACGCACGAACCTCAGCCCGTCGACCATCAGCCGTGTCGAGACGGGCAAACGCACGCTCAGCCTCGATGTGCTGGTGCCGCTGGCCAACGCCCTGCAGATGAGTCTGGACGTGCTCTTCGAGGCGCCCACGGACGACGACGTCGTGATCCGGCCGGTCGCGCACAGCAGCGGCACCCGGACGACGTGGCCGCTGAGCCGTCCGGACGGGCGCACGGTCGCGATGAAGATGCGCCTCGAGCCGTCCGACACCCCGCCGTGCCAGCGGATGCACCCGGGCCACGACTGGTTCCTCGTGCTGGAGGGGCGGGTGCGTCTGTGGCTGGGCGAGCGGCAGATCGACGTCGGCACGGGGGAGGCAGCGGAGTTCGCGACGATGGTCCCGCACGCGATCACGGCCCTGGACGGTCCCGCCGAGCTGCTCATGGTGTTCGACCGGGACGGGCAGCGCGCGCACGTGCACCAGTGAGCCGCCGGGGTCGCTGGATGACCGGATCGGTCCGCGGTGGTCGGGTGCGGGACGCCCGGGTCCTGCGAGGGTCGTGGACGGAAGGAGGCCTCGTGATCGCGGCGCTCAACAAGCTGGTCGACCTGGTCGAGGAGCACCTCGCGGAGGAGCTCGACGTCGGGGCGCTGGCCCGGCGGTCCGGCACCACGGAGTACCACCTGCGGCGGATGTTCTCGTCGCTGGCCGGCATGCCGCTGTCGGAGTACGTGCGGCGGCGGCGCATGACGGTCGCCGCGGCGGACGTCGTCCGGGGCGGGGAGGACCTGCTGGGCATCGCGGTGCGGCACGGGTACGGGTCGGCCGAGGCGTTCGGCCGGGCGTTCCGCGCCGTGCACGGCGCGGCGCCCGGTGAGGTGCGCCGCGACGGAGGCCCCCTCCGGACACAACCGCAGCTCAGGTTCCGCCTGAGCGTCGAAGGGAGCACCCCCATGGACACCCGCATCACCGACCGTCCCGCGTTCCGGCTGGTCGGGCACGCCGCCCGCGTGCCGTTGATCCACCAGGGCGTCAACCCGCACATCCAGCGGCACATCGCCTCCCTGCCGACGGAGGAGCACGGGCGGCTGAAGGCGCTGAGCGCGACGGAGCCGCGGGGCCTGCTCCAGGTCACCGACGACGTGGCGCAGGACGCGGCGGAAGGCACTGAGCTCACCTACCTGCACGGGGTGGCCGTGCCCCCGGAGGCGCCGGTGCCCGAGGACCTCGACGTCCTCGAGGCGCAGGCCGGCACGTGGGCGGTGTTCCCCAGCGCGGGTGCGTACCCGCAGGCGCTGCAGAGCACCTGGGCGGCGAC
Source organism: Streptomyces fragilis (assembly GCF_003112515.1). Taxonomy (GTDB): domain Bacteria; phylum Actinomycetota; class Actinomycetes; order Streptomycetales; family Streptomycetaceae; genus Streptomyces; species Streptomyces fragilis. The sequence continues at coordinate 63,696 of NZ_BEVZ01000008.1, forward strand.
GGCGACCGAGTGGTTCCCGTCCAACCCGTGGCGGCTGCGGCCGGGGCCGTCGATCGTCGCGGTCCTGGAGCTGGCGGACGACTTCTCCACCGCGAGCTGCGAGCTCTGGCTGCCGGTCGAGCCGGCGTGACGGCCGGCGGTCGGGCGCGGGTCCGCGTGACGGCCGGCCGTCGGGCGCGGGCCCCGTGACGGCTGCCGGTCGGGCCGGGGTGACGGTGGGGTGAGGGGCACAGCGGGCGGTGCGGTGGGGACCGCCGCGGCGGTGACGGTGGGGCGTACAACCATCGGGTGGGGTCGCGAGTCGAAGGGGCGGTAAGCACACCTCTTTGTTCACGCGCAGACACTGGAGCCCCGTTGCGTCCCACTCGCACCGCCGCTGTCGCGGCGGTCCTCGCCGCGGCCCTCACCGGGCCGCTGCTCACCGCCGCCCCCGCCTCGGCGGCGCCGGCCAAGCTCGCCGACGACTTCAACGGGGACGGCTACCGCGACCTCGTCCTGGCCGGCGGACGGTACGGCAAGGACTACCGGATCACCGTGGTGTACGGCACCTCCTCCGGGCCGGGGACGAAGGTGCAGACGATCCACCAGAACTCGGCCGGCATCCCGGGTTCCGTGGAGGAGGGCGACGGCTGGGGCGAGAGCGTCACCAGCGCCGACCTCGACCGCGACGGGTACGCCGACCTGGTCGTCGCCTCACCCGGCGAGGCCGTCGGCGACCTCCAGATCGCCGGCGGGCTCACCGTCGTGTGGGGCGGCGCCTCGGGTCTCGGGTCCGGCACGGTGTACCACTCGCCGATCGCCCCCGAGTACGCCGGCTCCGGTGACTCCTTCGGCCGTGAGGTCGTGACCGGCGACTTCGACGGCGACGGCGACGCGGACCTCGTCGCGAGCAGCGACAGCCGCGCGGCCGCCGTACTGCTCAAGGGACCCTTCACCCGGGCCGGCGGGCACGGCGGCTCCCAGTCGCTGGGCGGCAGCTACATCTACCCGTACGTGATGCGCCTGGCGGCGGGCAAGGTGGACGGGGACGCCGCGACCGACCTGTACATCCTGGGCGTCGACCAGGAGGACATCAACCTGCGGGCCTACTACCACCGCGGCGGCAGCGGCTTCGCCACCCGCGCGGCCGCGGTGGTCGTCCCGGAGGCCACCCCGGACTCCCCCGGCCCGGGACCGCTCACCACCGCCATCGGCGACTTCGACAAGGACGGTTTCGGCGACCTCGCCGTCGGCCGCGGCGGGGAGTACACCGACGACAACAGCGGGTACGTGGCCGTGCAGTACGGCGGCGCGAACGGGCCGAACAGCGCGCGCAAGCCGGTGAAGTTCACCCAGGACACCTCCGGGGTGCCCGGCGCGGTGGAGACGGACGACATGTTCGGCTACTCCGTGGCGGCCGGCGACGTGAACGGCGACGGCTACGCGGACCTCGCCGTCGGCAGCCCGGGCGAGGACCTGGCGGGCATGCGCGACGGCGGCGCGGTCACCGTCCTGCTCGGCCGGGCGGGCGGTCTCTCCGGAACCGGGGCGAAGGCCTACGACCAGGGCACCTCGGGTGTCGCCGGGGCCGTCGAGAAGGACGACCGCTTCGGCTTCACGCTCAAGCTGACGGACTACACCCGTGACGGCCGGGCCGACCTGATGGTGGGCACGGTGGAGTGGGCCGGCGAGACCCTCGGCATGGTGCAGATGCTGAAGGGCTCCTCCACCGGCACCACGGGCACCGGTTCGAAGTCGTACACGGTGTCCTCGCTCAAGCAGTCGTACAGCGACCTCGGCACCTGGATGTTCTCGTAGTCGTGCCGTAGGGGTTCCCGGACTCCCACGCGGGACGTCCGCGCTCACCCGGCGACCGTGACCGGCGGCTTCCGCCGGTCACGGGACAGCCGCAGCACGAACGCCCCGCGCCCAGGGGTCCGCGGGGCGGTGACCACCGTGACCCGGCCCGGCCCGAGCCCGGGGAGTACGGAAGCCGGCGAACCCGCCGCCCGCGTGACCATCCCCAGCGCGTCCCGGCCGAGCGGCGTCACCGCGGTCGGCCCGACCAGCCCCACCAGCGCCACCAGCGCGACCCGCCGGGCCTGCGCGACCAGCGCGACCCGCCGGGCCTGCGCGACCAACCCGGCCGGCGCGGCCAGCCCGACCCGCCGGGCCTGCGCGACCAGCCCGGCCGGCGCGGTCATTGCATGGTGCGGGCCTCCCCACGGCGGTCTCGGCCTCACCACGGGCACCGTCGTGCCCGCAGGCCGTGCCGGACGGTGACGGAGCCCACGACCCGCCGACGCCGACGCAGCGTTCCCGGTCGCCTACTGTGGCGGAGCGGGCTTTACCTGCGCATTACACATACCGCTCGGCGCAAACCAGGGCGGGATACAGCGAAAGGGATCGCGGTGGGAATTCCACGCCTCAGCAGTACGCCCCTGCCGGGCATCGGAGTGCGGTACGACATGACGACGCGCGAACGCCGGTGCCTCTCGGTGGTGGCCCAGCGCGACGGCAGCCGCACGATCACCGCCTACGGCCAGGACGACCCGGACGCCGCCGAGATGTCGGTGCACCTGACCGCCGGCGAGTCGCAGGCCCTGATCGACGCGCTGGCCCCGGACCACCACAGCCCCAGCCTGCTCTCCGGCAGCGACCTGGGCCTGGTCGCCGAGCGCATCGAACTCTCCGGCACGGCGCGCTGGAACGGCCGGCTGCTCGGCGACACGCAGATCCGGACGCGCACCGGCGCGTCGATCGTCGCCGTGATGCGCCGCGCCGAGGCGATTCCCTCGCCGACGCCGGCCTTCCGCCTCGCGGGCGGCGACATCCTGATCGTGATCGGCACCCGCGAAGGCGTGGAAGCCGCCGCGGCGATACTCGAGCAGGACTGATCGGGTGCATTCGACCGCGACGTTCCTCATCGAATTCGGCGCCATCATCCTCGGCCTCGGCCTTCTCGGCCGCTTCGCCGGGCGCTTCCAGTTCTCCCCGATCCCCCTCTACCTGCTGGCCGGACTCGCCTTCGGCGAAGGCGGGCTGCTGCCGCTGGGCGCCAGCGAGGAGTTCGTGGCGATCGGGGCGGAGATCGGCGTCATCCTGCTCCTGCTGATGCTGGGGCTCGAGTACACCGCCTCCGACCTGGTCTCCAACCTCAAGACGCAGTACCCGGCCGGCCTCGTCGACATGGCGCTCAACGCACTCCCGGGCGCCGCGATGGCGCTGCTGCTGGGCTGGGGCCCGGTGGCCGCGGTGGTCCTGGCGGGCGTCACCTGGATCTCCTCCTCCGGTGTCATCGCCAAGGTGCTGAACGACCTCGGACGGGTGGGCAACCGGGAGACCCCGGTGATTCTGAGCATCCTGGTCCTCGAGGACCTCTCGATGGCCGTGTACCTGCCGATCATCACCGCCCTGCTGGCCGGCACCGGCCTCGCCGCCGGCAGCGTGACGCTGGCGATCGCGCTGGGCGTCGCCGGACTGGTGCTCTTCCTGGCGGTCCGCTTCGGCCGGCACATCTCCCGGTTCGTCTCGCACCAGGACCCGGAGAAGCTGCTGCTGGTGGTGCTGGGGCTGACCCTGCTGGTCGCGGGCATCGCCCAGCAGCTCCAGGTGTCGGCTGCGGTCGGCGCGTTCCTGGTGGGCATCGCCCTGTCCGGCGAGGTCGCGGAGGGCGCGCACCACCTGCTGTCGCCGCTGCGGGACCTGTTCGCCGCCGTGTTCTTCGTCTTCTTCGGCCTGCACACCGACCCGGCGGCGATTCCGCCGGTGCTGCTGCCGGCGCTGGCGCTGGCCGTGGTCACCGCGCTCAGCAAGATCGCCACCGGTTACTGGGCGGCCCGGCGCGCGGGCATCTCGGTCAACGGGCGCTGGCGCGCCGGCGGGACGCTGGTGGCGCGCGGCGAGTTCTCCATCGTGATCGCGGGGCTGGCGGTCACCTCGGGCATCGAGCCGAGGCTGGGGCCGCTGGCCACGGCGTACGTGCTGATCCTGGTGATCGTCGGACCGCTCACCGCGCGGTACACCCAGCCGGTGGCGCTCGCCCTCACCCGGGCGACGGCCCGGCGTCGTGCCGCCTCCACGGGGGTGAGCGCCCCGTCCGCCGGGGACGCGTCCGGCGTGGAGCCGCGGGAGACGGAACCGGCCGAGCGCTCCTGACGCGGCCGGCCCGGGCCGGCCTGGTGGCATCAGGAACCGGCCCGGGCACGGCCGGGGCGTCAGGAGCCGTCGGCCCGGGCGGGGGCCGGGAGGGGGCGGAGCCACGCGGAAGCGGAAGGTCGTGCCCGGACCCGACGTCCAGGTGGGGCCGCGTGTCCGGGGCAGAGCGGAAGACGGCGAGGTGGCGGGGGCCGGGGAGCGGGACGGCGGCGGGCGCGGGATCATCGGGGCATGGACGTCACCCTCCGCCTCGCCCAGGACCCTCCGGCCGACGAGCTGCTCGGCCGCAGCCCCCTCGCCGCGCTGGTCGGCATGCTGCTGGACCAGCAGGTGCCGATGGAGTGGGCGTTCAAGGGCCCGCGCACCATCGCCGACCGGATGGGCGCGCAGGACCTGGACGCCCACGAGATCGCCGCGCAGGACCCCGACGCCTTCGCCGCGCTGCTCTCCGAGAAGCCGGCCGTGCACCGCTATCCCGGTTCGATGGCCGGGCGCATCCAGCAGCTCTGCCAGTACCTGGTGGAGCACTACGACGGGGACGCCGAGGCGGTCTGGCGGGGCGTCACGGACGGCAAGGAGCTGCTGAAGCGGCTCAAGGAGCTTCCCGGCTTCGGCGCGCAGAAGGCGCAGATCTTCCTGGCGCTGCTCGGCAAGCAACTGGAGGTCCGCCCCCAGGGGTGGCGCGAGGCGGCGGGCTCGTACGGGGAGGAGGGCTCCTTCCGCTCGGTCGCCGACATCACCGGCCCCGACTCCCTGGTGAAGGTCCGCGCCCACAAGCAGGAGATGAAGGCGGCGGCGAAGGCGGCGAAGGCCGCCAAGGCGAAGTAACCGGGCCGGCCGCCCCCGGCCGCCCCCGGCAGCACAGCGCCGTGCCGCCTCGGTGTCACGGACGGACACCCCGGCACCGCGCCACGGCACGGGTCAGCACGGCGACCCGTGCGGACACGACGGCAACACGCCACAGCAGGGGCTGCCACCGTGCCACGGCGCAACGGCACGTGCGGGCACGGCGACCGGTGCGGGCACGGCCGTATTTGCGCCACGGCACGGCGAGCACGGCAGCACTACGCCACGGCAAGGGCGGGCACGGCGGCACGTGCGGGCGCCGCGGCACGCGGGCGCCCCGACGCGCAGGCACCGCGGTACGGCGCCGCACAGGGCGGGTACGGCACTGTGCCCCGGGCACACAGCGCGGGGCCGGAGATGCGGGCGGCGCGGTGACGGGGCGGGGTCGCGGCGTGGCCCGGAGGTGGCCGGTTCGGGTTACGTGGCTGCGCCGAGCGCACCATCCCCGGTAGGCTTTCCGTGTGATCTTCAAGCGCATCGGAAACGGCCGGCCGTACCCCGATCACGGCCGGGAAAGCACCCGGCAGTGGGCGGACGTCGCACCGCGCCCGGTCCGCCTCGATCAGCTCGTGACGACCAAGGGCCAGCTCGACCTGGAGACCTTGCTCGCCGAGGACTCCACCTTCTACGGCGACCTCTTCGCGCACGTCGTGAAGTGGCGGGGCGACCTCTACCTGGAGGACGGCCTGCACCGCGCGGTCCGTGCCGCCCTCCAGCAGCGTCAGATCCTGCACGCCCGTGTGCTGGAAATGGACTGATCGGCGCAGGCTGTTGCCCCTTTCGGGTTGTCTCCCGCCAGGATGATGATCGTCTTGTAGGCATCCTCGGCCGGGCGCACTACGCTGCGCTCATGAGCATGCTGACCCCACCCGGCATGGGCGGCCGGTACCGCGTGACGGGGAAGACCTACCCCCGCATGCGCCGGCCGAAGAAGCGCCGCCGAATCGTCGCGCTGACCGCGCTCCCCGTGGCCCTGCTGGGGCTCCTCGGCTGGGGCACGCTGCAGCTCATCGACGTCTTCACCGGCGGTGACCAGGCCTCCGCGGCCGGCGCGGGCGCGCGGTGCGCCGCCCGCCCGAGCGCTTCGCCGACCCCCGCGAAGGTCTACCCGCGGCCCGACGGCATCACCGTCAACGTCCTCAACGCGACCACCCGCGAGGGCCTGGCCAAGAAGACCGCCGACGAGCTGAAGAAGCGCGGCTTCCGGATCGGCGAGGTGGGCAACGCGCCGAAGGAGTACGACAAGAAGGTGAAGGCCACCGGACTGCTGCTGGGCGGCCCGGAGGCGGCCGACACCGTGCTGCCGGTGCTGGGCACCCAGCTGGCCGGGGCCGAGGTCCGGCCGGACCCGGCGCGCAAGCCGGACGGGAAGGCGAAGACGCCGGTGGTGGACCTGATCATCGGCGACGCGTTCAAGGACCTCTCCGCGCCGGGCGACGCCGACAAGGCGCTCACCACGCTCACCGCGCCCGCTCCGGCCCCCGAGGCCACGCGCAAGGGCTGCTGAGCCCCGCATCCGTCCCGCCGGCCCTCCCTGCAGGCCCCGCCGGTCCGCGCCGCGGCCCCGCCTTCGCGTCCGTGACGTGAGAAGACCTCGCCCCGAGGGGCGAGGTCTTCCCGTCACGCTGCGGGGAAGCGTTACTCCGCGGCGCCGTACATGCGGTCGCCCGCGTCGCCGAGGCCCGGGACGATGTAGCCGTTCTCGTTGAGCCGCTCGTCGACGGAGGCGGTCACCACGGTGACCGGCACGTTCGCCAGCTCGCGCTCCATGACCTCCACGCCCTCCGGCGCGGCCAGCAGCACTACGGCCGTCACGTCGTCGGCGCCGCGGTCGATCAGCTCGCGGATGGCGGCGACCAGCGTGCCGCCGGTGGCCAGCATCGGGTCCAGCACGTACACCTGGCGGCCGGAGAGGTCCTCCGGCATCCGGGTGGCGTAGGTGGAGGCGGTCAGCGTCTCCTCGTTGCGCACCATGCCCAGGAAGCCCACCTCGGCGGTCGGCAGCAGCCGGACCATGCCGTCGAGCATGCCGAGGCCGGCCCGGAGGATCGGCACCACCAGGGGGCGCGGGTGGGACAGCCGGGTACCGGTGGTGGTGGCCACCGGGGTCTCGATCTCGACCTGCTCGGTGCGCACGTCACGGGTGGCCTCGTAGGCCAGCAGGGTGACGAGCTCGTCGGCGAGCCGACGGAAGGTCGCGGAATCGGTGCGCCGGTCGCGCAGGGTCGAGAGCTTGTGGGCGACCAGCGGGTGGTCGACGACGTGGAGACGCATTGCTCCACAGTAACCGGGCGCGAGGACCCCACCCACCAGGCCGTCCGGTCCCCGCCGGGGGCACGTCCGCCTCGTCCGGGCGGCATCGAATCCGCCGACCGAGGGAAGGTGGAGGGAACACGGACAGACCGGACCGGGGTGGTGACGCTGTGCCCGACCGCAGTCCCCGACAGCAGGCGCCCCGACGGCGGCCGCAGCGGGACGAGGCGAAGAGGTCCCGGGCCGGTGAGCCCGGAACCGGCGCCGACTCCCCCGCCGAACCCCGCCCCGCACCCCGTACCGGCGCCCGCGCGAAGAGCCGCACCAAGGCCGCCGCCGAACCCCGCCCCGGCGCCCGCACGGCAGCAGACACCGGGTCCCGCACCGGCAAGACCGCCGCCGAGCCCAGCCCCGCACCCCGGCCCGGCGCGCGTCCCGCACCCCGGGCCAAGGCCACCACCGAACCCCGCACCGGCACCCTCACCGCAGCCGACACCGGGTCCCGCACCGGCAAGACCGCCGCCGAGCCAGGGGGTGCAGCCCGCCCCGCCCCCCGCAGCAAGGCCACCACCGAACCCCGCACCGGCAAGGCGGCCGCCGAGCCACGCACCGCCACCACAATCGGGCCGCGCACCGGCGCCCGCGCCAAGGCCGGGGCCGGGGCCCGCGCCGCCGGGTCGTCTCCCGCGGCCGACTCCGCACCCCGCACCGCCTCCCGGGCCAGGGCCGCCACCGCGCCCCGCACCGGTTCCGGTTCCCCCGCCGGCTCCCGCGCCTCCGAGGCCGGGGCCGGGGCGCAGGCGGGGACGGGGTCCCGTTCCGCCGCCCGCGCCGCGGAGCCGCGCACCGAGGGCCGGGCCGTGGCACGGACCGTGCTCGGGACCGGGCCGGGGCCGGCCGCCGGGTTCATCCCCCCGTCCGGCGCCCCGCGCCGCAGCAGCTCCGAGCCGCCGCCCCCGCCCCGTCCGGTGAGGCCCCCGGAGACGGACGAGGAGCGGCGCCGCCGACGGGCCCAGTTCCTGCGCGACCTGGCCGAGGCGCGCGAACTGCGCGCCCGCGTGCAGCCCCGCCGCGCCAAGGCGGCACGCCTGCGCCACGCCATGCGCATGCGCACCTTCCGCTGGTAGGCGCACCACGACGCGCCGGGCGCGCGAAGGGCTCCGGGGCAGATCCCGGGCAAAAGAGCCAGACACAGGCGGTCGAAGACATCCCCTGAGCGCGAGGTTTCTGCCACGATTCCGAGTGGGCGGGACCTCGGTCCCCGCCCGCGACCCCGCCGGGGGGACCCCCAACCGGCACACCTATGACCAGTGGGAGAGTCACGGTGTACTTCGCCGCACTGCTCGCGCGCACCGAAGACGGGTGGGAAGCGAGCGACACGGAGCTCGACGATGTGGAGACCCTGGCGGACCTGGCCGACCTGGCCCGCGAAGCCTCGCCCGACGACGACACGGTGCTGGTGCTGATCGAACAGGAGGACGCCTGGTTCGGCGTCGTGCGCGTGGACGGCGAGGACGACCCTCGCATCTACGTGTCGAACGCCGCGGCCGCCCGCCGCAGCTCCTACGGGGAGATCCTGCTCACCGACGACGTGCTCGGCCGCGATCCGGAGGAGGACGACACCACCGACCTGGACGCGCTGGACCTGGACGGCACCGAGGACGGTGAGCCGCTCGCGACGGCCGGCGCATCCGACGACCACGACAACGACGACGGTGCCGCTACCGGCCCGGGCGGCTTCGTGCCGCACGGGCCGGTCGGCGACGCCGAGGTCCTCGAGGACCTCGGCGTGAGCGAGAAGGAGCTCCGTTCCCTGGTGCCGGACGGCGCGCTCAACACCATCGCCGAGACCCTCGGCGCCTCCGAGGTCCTGGAGACGGTCCGCTAACGTCCCCGTGTGACCAACGACCCGACCGCCCCGCGCCCCCTTCCGGGCGCGGGGCGGATCCGTGCCACAGGCACCGGCCCCGCCCCCGACCCCGTGCGCGACCCCTGGCGGTCCGTCATGCGCCGTGCCCTGGACCAGGCACGGGCCGCGCTGCCGGGGGGCGACGTCCCGGTGGGCGCCCTCGTGCTCGCCCCCGACGGCGTCACGGTGCTCTCCGTCGCCCACAACGAGCGCGAGGCCACCGGCGACCCCACCGCCCACGCCGAGATCCTGGCGCTGCGCCGCGCCGCGGCCGCCCGGGGTGAGTGGCGGTTGCCCGGCTGCACGCTGGTGGTGACCCTGGAGCCCTGCGTGATGTGCGCGGGGGCACTGGTGCAGTCACGCGTCGACCGGGTCGTCTACGGCGCCCGCGACGAGAAGGCCGGCGCCGCCGGCTCCCTGTGGGACCTGGTCCGCGACCGCCGCCTCAACCACCGCCCCGAGGTGATCGAGGGCGTCCTCGCCGACGACTGCGCCCGCCTGCTCACGGACTTCTTCCGCGCCCGCTGAGCTCCCCGGACACCCCGCCGGACCCTGCCGGGTTCCTCCACGGCCCCGGCCGCGGAACCGATTTCTGCCAGCGGCCGCCGTGATGTAAAGTCTCCCTCGGTAGCGTGTCCGAGCGGCCGAAGGAGCTCGCCTCGAAAGCGAGTGTGGCGCAAGTCACCGAGGGTTCAAATCCCTCCGCTACCGCTCTGGAAGGGCCCCGCCGTACGGCGGGGCCCTTCGTGCGTTCGCCCGCACGTCCCGCGCGGGTCCGGTGTGTGCCCCCTGGGGACGCCGGTACTTGTGTGCGTGCGGGGCCGCACGGTTAGACTCCCCGCGGCAGCAGGCCGGATGGCTGACGGGGGAGGGACCGCGATGGCGGCGAACGCGAAGACGATAGGGCTGGGCATCGTCGTGGTGTTCGCGCTGTACGTGATCATCACCGACCCCCACACCGCTGCCGGTTATGTCGAGATGGGCTTCGAGGGCATCTCCGCGGCGGCCTCCGCCATCGGCGATTTCATGACCTGGATCGCGCGGGGCGGCAGCAGCAGCTGACGGCGGGCGCCCCGAGGCCCCCGTGCACCCGGGAGTCCCCGTGATCCGCCACCTGGTCCTCTTCAAGCTCAACGACGGCGTCGTGCGGGACGACCCGCGGGTCGTCGAGGGGGCGCGGATCTTCGCCTCGCTCGGGGAGAAGATTCCGGAGCTGCGGTTCTGGGAGTGCGGCTGGAACGTCAGCGACCGGCCCATCGCCTACGACTTCGCCATCAACTCCGCGGTCGAGGACGCCGAGGCGCTGCGCGCCTACGTCGAGCACCCGGAGCACCAGGCCGGCGTCGCGCTGTGGCGCGAGTTCGCCACCTGGGTGATCGCCGACTACGAATTCTGACCGTTCCGGATCACTTCCGGGGCCCCTCGCCGAGCTCGGCGGGGGGCTCCTTCGCGTTCGGGACACGGCCTCCCGGTCCCGTCGGCGCCCCGCTTCGCCGCCAACACGGCAGGGGGCAGGTGCTTGCGCCCCCTGTTCCGTCTTGTGATGCTATGACCGCTTTTGACGGATGAGTTGATCGATGACGAGGTGGAGTTGACCGTGCCGGCCAGTACTGCGCCTCCCGTGCCGTCCCAGGAACCCGCGCCACGCGCCGGGAGCACCGACCGCTCCACGACCGTGGAGTGCCTGGAACGCGCCGGCCGCCCCACCGGGCACGTGGCCGACAGCCCCACCGAGCACGCCTGTGACCGCACGCCGGAGCACAACGCCGACCGCACGCCCGGGCACGCTCCCGACCGCACGACCGGGCACGCTCCCGACCGCACGCCCGAGCACAACGCCGACCGCACGGCCGAGGACGCCGCCGACGGCCTCACCGACCGTCCCGCCGACGGTCCCGCCGGGGGCGCCGTCGAGAGTGCCCCGCGTACCGAGCGCCCCCGCGGCACCCGGGGCGCGGACACCAGGGCGCTGACGCAGGTGCTGTTCGGGCAGCTCAAGCAGCTCCAGCCGGGCACCCCCGAGCACGACCGGGTCCGCGGCGCCCTGATCGAGGCCAACCTCCCCCTGGTCCGCTACGCCGCCGCCCGCTTCCGCAGCCGCAACGAGCCGATGGAGGACGTCGTCCAGGTCGGCACCATCGGGCTGATCAACGCGATCGACCGGTTCGACCCGGACCGCGGCGTCCAGTTCCCCACCTTCGCGATGCCCACCGTGGTGGGCGAGATCAAGCGGTACTTCCGCGACAACGTCCGCACCGTGCACGTCCCGCGCCGTCTGCACGAGCTGTGGGTACAGGTGAACGCCGCCACCGAGGACCTCACCACCGCCTTCGGCCGCTCCCCGACCACCTCCGAGATCGCCGAGCGGCTGCGCATCTCCGAGGAGGAGGTCCTCACCTGCATCGAGGCCGGCCGTTCCTACCACGCGACCTCGCTGGAGGCCGCCCAGGAGGGCGACGGCATGCCCGGCCTGCTGGACCGGCTCGGCTACGAGGACCCCGCGCTGGACGGCGTCGAGCACCGCGACCTGGTCCGTCACCTGCTGGTCCAGCTCCCCGAGCGGGAACAGCGCATCCTGCTGCTGCGCTACTACAACAACCTCACGCAGTCGCAGATCAGCGCCGAGCTGGGCGTCTCCCAGATGCACGTGTCACGGTTGCTGGCCCGATCCTTCCAACGGCTGCGTTCCGCAAACAGGATCGAGGCATAATCCCCACGAGGGATTCGACGGTGCGCCCCCCTGTGCCTCGTTGAGCCGTGACGTGCCGTCATACGGCCTCTGTGCTGCGCCTATTCGCCGGTCACATGTCGACAAGTCACTACAGCGCGTTGCCGACTTGTGACATTCTTCGGGAAGCGTGTTTGCCGGGACCCAGGCTCCGGTATTCAGGTGAGGGCTGCGCTCCCCGACGGAGCGCCGGCCGCGACCGTCCGCGACCCAAAAGGGGGTGGCATGTCCGCAGACCAGGGCAGCTCGAAGGTGCTCACGCTCACGAAGAGCGCGTCCGCGCCCGACGCGCTCGACAATGTCCCGGGCCTCGACGAAGCGCCGGTCCCGGCGCCCGCCGCCGCCCCGGCCGTCATCGACACCCGCACGCTGTCCCGCTCCCTGTTCCTGCGGCTCGCCTCGCTCGACGAGAACAGCCCGGAGCGCGCCTACGTCCGGGACACCCTGATCGAGCTGAACCTCCCCCTCGTGCGCTACGCCGCGGCCCGCTTCCGCAGCCGCAACGAGCCGATGGAGGACATCGTCCAGGTCGGCACCATCGGGCTGATCAAGGCGATCGACCGGTTCGACTGCGAGCGCGGCGTGGAGTTCCCGACCTTCGCGATGCCGACGGTCGTGGGCGAGATCAAGCGCTTCTTCCGTGACACCTCCTGGTCGGTGCGCGTCCCGCGCCGTCTGCAGGAGCTGCGCCTGGCCCTCACCAAGGCCGGCGACGAGCTCTCCCAGAAGCTGGACCGCTCGCCCACCGTCTCGGAGCTCGCCGCGGTCCTCGGCGTCTCCGAGGAGGACGTGGTCGACGGCCTCGCGGTGGGCAACGCCTACACCGCCTCCTCGCTGGACTCCCCGGCCCCGGAGGACGACGGCGGCGAGGGATCGCTGGCCGACCGCCTCGGCTACGAGGACACCGCGCTGGAGGGCGTCGAGTACCGGGAGTCCCTCAAGCCGCTGCTGGCCAAGCTGCCCCCGCGGGAGCGCCGGATCATCACGCTGCGCTTCTTCGCGAACATGACCCAGTCGCAGATCGGTGAGGAGGTCGGCATCTCCCAGATGCACGTCTCCCGGCTGCTGACCCGCACCCTGGCGCAGCTGCGCGAGGGCCTGATCGCGGACTGACCCGCCCGCCCGCGGGGCGGTCGCCGCTCGAGCGGGCACGGAACGACGGACGCCAGGCCGCCGGAACCCTGTGGTTCCGGCGGCCGGCGTCGTCCGTCCGCGCTCCGGGCAGGGCCCGGGGCGCGCCGAGCGTGTCAGGCGAGCGCCAGCCACGCCACCGCGGCGACGACCGCCACGACGGCGACGATGCCGATGATCACGCCGATCCGGGGTCCTCCCGCGGAGGCCGCCTGCGGCTGACGCGCCTGCGGCTCCTCGTCGACGAACGCGCGGAACATCTGGGTGCTGCCGGCCGGGTCGTAATTGCCCTGGGGGCCCTGGGTGTTAGCCATGGCCAGGACCCTAGCGAATGGCGGGGGCCCGGCCCAAGTGCAGGCCGGAACCGGTGCCGAAACCGCCCGGAACCACCGCCGGGCGTTCCCGGCCCGCCCCCGGACCACCCACACGGCGCCCCGAGCCCGTCACCCTCCTCCGCGACTCCCTCCCGGACTCCTCCGCGACTCCCTCCCGGACTCCTCCGCAGACCTCCCGGGCTCCACCGTGGCTCCTTCTCGGGCCCCTCCGCCGACCCTCCCGACCGACCGCCCGCGCCCTGACCTGCGCTCTTACCTAACCTTCACTTTCGCCAATACTTGCCTTTGCCAAGTTTTGATGTACCGCACACCGTTTTCGTTTGCCTACTGCAACCAACCTTCTTACGGTTGGTATACGCAACGATCGACGGCGGTTCCAGGAGGTTGGATGGCCAGGCAGGCGCAGTTCGAGGAGCTGCTGCGGCAGCTCAGCGCCGTCGGGGCCGTCAAGCGGGAGCTGGCACGCCGGCTGCCGCCCGAGTGTCCGCCCGGGTCGGCCGCCGTCCTGACGCTGCTCGACCGTCACGGGGACATGCGTCTGAGCCGGCTCGCGGAGCTGCTCGCGGTGGACATCTCCGTGTGCAGCAGGCACGTCTCGCACGTCGCCGACCAGGGATGGGTGGAACGACTGCCCGACCCGGACGACAAGCGGTCCCGCCTGCTGCGTCTCAGCGACACGGGCCGTGACCGGCTCACCGACCTGTCGCTGCGCTCGACCGCGTTGCTCTCCGAACGGCTCGGGGACTGGAGCGACGAGGACGTCGCCCGCCTCACCGAGCTGATGACGCGCTTCCGGCAGAGCTTCGGCGACTGCCGTCGGACCACGGCCGTGCACCACCACGACCGTTCCTGAGACAGACCAGACAGACCAGACAGACCACCCAGTGAACAAAGGGAAACGTATGGCAACCACCACACCAGCCGGTGTGCGGGCCAACGCCGAGCACGGGGGAGGGACCTCCGGCGGCGTCCAGATGACGCACCGGCAGATCTTGGAGGCCCTGTCGGGCCTCATGCTCGGCATGTTCGTGGCGATGATCTCGTCCACGATCGTGAGCAACGCGATGCCGCGGATCATCGCGGACCTGGGCGGCGGCCAGTCCGCCTACACCTGGGTGATCACCTCCTCCCTGCTGGCGATGACGGCGTCCACCCCGCTGTGGGGCAAGCTCGCCGACCTCTTCAGCAAGAAGCTGCTGATCCAGATAGCCCTGGTCATCTTCGTGGTGGCCTCGGCCGGAGCGGGCTTCTCGCAGAACCCCGAGACGCTGATCGCCTTCCGCGTCTTCCAGGGCATCGGCGGCGGTGGCCTCGCGGCGCTGTCCCAGGTGATCCTGGCGTCCATCATTTCTCCGCGTGAACGCGGGAAGTACGCCGGCTACCTCGGCGCGGTGTTCGCGGTCGCAACCGTGGGCGGTCCGCTGCTGGGCGGTGTCATCACCGACAGCGAGTCGCTGGGCTGGCGCTGGTGCTTCTACGTCGGCATTCCGTTCGCCGTGGTCGCCCTGATCGTGCTGCAGAAGACGCTGCACCTGCCCGTGATCAAGCGCAAGGTCAAGGTCGACTGGCTGGGCGCCACCCTGGTCGCCGCCGCGACCTGCCTGATCCTGCTCTGGGTCACCTTCGCCGGCGACAAGTACGAGTGGGTCTCCTGGCAGACCTACGCGATGGTGGGCGGCTCGATCGCCCTCGCGCTGCTCTTCCTGTTCGTCGAGTCCAAGGTGTCCGAGCCGATCATCCCGCTGCGGCTGTTCCGCAACCGCACCGTCACGCTCTCCGCGTTCGCCTCGCTCTTCGTGGGTGTCGGCATGTTCGCCGGCACGATCTTCTTCGCCCAGTACTTCCAGCTGGCGCGCGGCGAGTCGCCGACCATGTCCGGCGTGCTGACCATCCCGATGATCGCCGGCCTGTTCGTCTCCTCCACCGTCTCCGGCAACCTGATCACCCGCACCGGCAAGTGGAAGGCCTGGCTGGTCTCCGGCGGCTTCCTGCTCGCCGCGGGCCTGGGCCTGCTCGGCACCATCCGCTACGACACCCCGTACTGGCACGTCGCGGTCTTCATGGCCGTGATGGGTGTGGGCGTCGGCATGATGATGCAGAACCTGCTGCTCGCCGCGCAGAACCAGGTCGCCCCCAGCGACCTCGGCTCGGCCAGCTCGGTCGCCAACTTCTTCCGCTCGCTGGGCGGCGCGGTGGGCGTCTCGGCCTTCGGCGCGGTCCTGGGCAACCGGGTCACCGACTACGTCAAGGACGGCATCGCCGACCTGCCGCCGCGGTACGCCAAGGCGATGGGCTCGGCCTCCGCGAGCGACTCCATCCCGGACGTCCAGTCGCTGCCCGGTCCGATCCGCGAGCTGATGGAGAGCGCCTACGGCCACGGCATCGCCGACGTCTTCCTGTTCGCCGCGCCGATCGCGCTGGTCGCGTTCCTCCTGACGCTGTTCATCAAGGAGGTCCCGCTGAAGACGCACTCCGCGCTGGACGAGACCTCCGGTGCGACCGCGGCCGACGAGGCCACCGCCGAGGTCCCGGCCGCGGCCGGCCCGAAGCACGCCGCCCCGTCCACCGGGGCCGTCGCCGCCGCCACCGCCACCGCGGTGGCCGCCACGACCGCGGTGGAGCGGGCCGGCCTCCCGGTGCACGGCCACGTCCGCAACGGCGAGGGCGCTCCGCTGCCGCACGCCGCGGTCACGCTGATCTCGCTCGAGGGACGCCAGCTGGGCCGGGCCATCGCCCAGGCCGACGGCGCCTACGCGGTGGACGCCCCCGGCGTCGGCTCGTACGTGCTGATCGCCTCCGCCGACGGCTTCCAGCCGCAGGCCTCCACGGTCACCGTGAACGGTGAGCCGCTGGCGTACGACATCCTGCTGAGCGGCACCAGCGGCCTGACCGGCGTCGTCCGCGCGGCGGCCACCGGCGAGCCGGTGGTGGGCGCCATGGTGATCGTCACGGACGTGCGGGGCGACTTGATCGCCACCGGCGCCACCGACGAGGCGGGCGAGTTCGCCTTCGCCGCGGTGGTCCCCGGCGACGTCACCGTCGCGGTCAACGCCGCCGGCTTCCGGCCGAGCGCCCTGCCGGTCCAGGTGGCCACCACCGGGGTCACCCGGGTGGAGGCCGCGCTGGAGGCGGGGTCGCAGCTCAGGGGTGTCGTGCGCTCGCCGTACGGCCCGCTGGCGAACGCCCGGGTCACGCTCCTGGACGCGGCCGGCAACGTGGTCTCCACCGCCACCACCGGTGAGGACGGCGTGTACGCCTTCGCCGACCTGGACAGCGGCGACTACACCGTGATCGCCACGGGCTACCCGCCGGTGGCCACCACCCTGGCCGTCCGGCAGGACGTCGAGGACCACGTCATCGAGCTCGCCCACTCGGGCGAGTAGACGCTCACGGCCGGTGGCGGGGGCTCCCTGAGGGAGCTCCGCCACCGGCCGGCCCTCTTTTCCTCCGTATGCCTCTTCATGGCCAATTTGTAAGCGTTTACAGGGAGATGACGGGATGGCTTTGACCGCACGAGTCCGTACGCGGGACGGATGGGCCGTGTCGCACGCGGTCGTCACGCTGACCGACGCCCACGGCGCCCAGACGCTGCGCGCCGAGGCCGACACCGAGGGCGTGGTACGGGACGGCTCCGCCCTGGCACCGGGCTCCTACACGGTGATCGTCACCGCCGTCGGCTACGCCCCGGTGGCCGCCAGTGCCATCGTCACCGCCTCCGGGCACGCCGAGGTCGGCACCGTCACCCTGGCCCGGCAGGGCGGGGAGGAGCTTCTGCCGCCCGGCCCCTGGACCGTCGACCCGGCGCACTCCACGGTCGGCGCGGTCGCCCAGCACCTGGGCATCTCCAGCGTGCGCGGCCGGTTCACCGAGTTCGCCGGCACCGTGGAGATCGCGGCCGGCGACGTCGCCCGCTCGCGGGTGGACGCCGTGATCGCCGCCGCCTCGATCGACACCGGCAACCGCGTGCGCGACGAGCACCTGCGTTCCGAGGACTTCCTCTTCGTCGAGAAGTACCCGGAGATCACCTACCGGTCCCACGGTCTGACCCCGGCAGGCGCCGACCGCTGGACGGTGCACGGGGAGCTGACCATGCGCGGCCTGGTCCGCCCGGTCGACCTGTCCCTCAGCCACCTCGGCACCGGCGCCGACCCGTGGGGCGGCACCCGCGCCGCCTTCCGGGCCACCGCCGAGCTCCGGCGGGAGGACTTCGCGATGAACTACAACCAGATCGTCCAGGCCGGCATCGCCGCCATCGGCACCACGCTGCGGGTGGAGCTGGACGTCCAGGCGGTGCGGGGCACGGAGTTGCCTGCCGCCTGACGCCCCCTCCGGGCACGGGCGATGCGTGCGGGACGGGCGGGGCGTGCGGGGCGGACGGCGCGCGCGGCCCCTAGGCTGCGGGACATGGCACCGAAGAACATCGCGACCAACACCGCCGTCTCCCTCGAGGAGCTGCTGGACTTCGTCCGTCCCCGCCACCGCGCGATCCTGCTCACCCGCCGCGGCGACGGCGGCCCGCAGGGCTCGCCGCTGACCTGCGGGGTCGACGACTCCGGGCGCATCGTGATCTCGACCTACCCGGAGCGGGCCAAGACCCGCAACGCCAAGCGCGACGAGCGGGTCTCCGTCCTCGTCCTCAGCGACGACTGGAACGGCCCGTGGGTACAGGTCGACGGCACCGCGGAGGTGATCGACGCGCCGGACTCGGTGGAGCCGCTGGTGGAGTACTACCGGAACATCGCGGGGGAGCACCCGGACTGGGACGAGTACCGGGCGGCGATGCTGAAGCAGGGGAAGTCGATCATCCGGGTCACCCCGGTGTCCTGGGGACCGGTCGCCACCGGCGGCTTCCCGGCCCGCCTGGCGGAGCAGGACTGACCCGTCCGCCGGGGCGGGTGGCCCACCTGGTGCCCGGCGGCGCCGACACCGGGTCACCTGCGGTCGGCACCCGGCCACCGACAGACGGGTCACCGGCGGTTCAGAACAAGCCCGGCTGGGCCGGGGCCGCGGCCTGGGGCAGGCGGATCCCCCGCGGTTCAGAACAGGCCCGGCTGGGGTTGGGCCGGGGCCTGGGGCGGGCGGATCCCCCGGCGGTTCAGAACAGGCCCGGCTGGGGTTGGGCCGGGGCCTGGGGCGGGGGCTTCAGCGGGAGGGGGAGCCCCGCGCCGTCCTCCGGGGCGGCGGTGAGCGGCCAGCCCGGCAGCAGCCGGGTGTCCAGCACCACCACGCCCCGACCGGTCCGCAGGTGCAGGTCCGGCCCGGCGGCCGCCAGCAGCGTCCCCTCCACCGCACCGCCGGGCACCAGTTCGCGCACCGTCCCGGCCGCCGGCGGCAGTCCCTCGAGCCCGAACACCGCCGCGTGGTCCACCACCTCCAGCGGCTCCCGCTCCAGCGCCTCCGGCCACCCCGGCAGCTCCGACGCCCGCGCGTGCAACGCGGCGACCTCCGCCGCCCGTTCGCCGGGCGCCGACGGCAGCGCCGCCCGCACCGCCCGCTTGGCGTCGTACGGGATCCGGTCCGGCACCCGCAGCGCCGCCCGCAGCAGTTCCTCCGTCCTGCGCGCCGCCATCAGCGGCCCGCGCCCCAGCCAGGTGAACGTCACCGCCCCCTGTTCCAGCAGCCGGCCGGACCCGCGCCGCAGGGCGGTGATGCCCACCTTGGTCATGCCGGGACCGAACCAGGCCAGGTAGACGTGGTACGGCTGCGGGTCGTCGGCCCGGGTGTCCGCGGCCACCGAATGGGCCCGCTCCAGCCGCGCGCACTCCTCGCAGCGCGCCGACCCCGACCGGCCGGGCACCTCCGCCGCCACCGGGCAGGCGTTGCCGCGGGCGCCGACACAGCGGCGGACCGCGTCGCCCGGCACCGCGAGGACCACCCGCTTCCCCGGCGGGAGCGCGCTCTCCCGGCCGCCCTTCCACCGCAGCAACGGGCCCTCCGCCGTCCAGCGCAGCCCTTCGCTCCGCCAGCCCCGCGCGGTCAGGACGCCTGCCCCTCGTGCCCCTGCGCGCGCCCGGACGCTCCGCCGTCGGACGGTCCGCCCCCGTCCTCTGCCCCGTGCCCGTCCTCGACGCCGGGCCCGGCCCCGTTCGCGTCGAAGCTGGCCCAGTACGCGGCGGCCATGTCCTGCCGCCCGCGCCCCTGCTCGACGACGCGGCGGAACCGCTCGGCGCTCGCTCCGGCGACGTCCAGCCGCACGCCGTGCCGCTCCCCCGCCTCCACGATCAGCCGCGCGTCCTTGGCCGCGGTCTCCGCCGCGAAGGAGGCCGGAGTCAGCCGGTCCTCCATGATCATTCCGGCCTTGAGCCGCAGGTAGGCCATGTCGAGCGGGCCACCCGCGATGAGGTCCAGGAACGTCTCCGGACCGACTCCCAGCCCCTTGGCCAGGGCCAGCGCCTCGCCGGCCGCACCGGTCACCGCCAGCACCCAGCTGTTGGCCACCAGCTTCAGCCGCGTCGCACCGCCCTGCGCGCCGTCCTCCCCGGCCCACACCGTGCGCACACCGACGGCGTCGAACACGGGCGTCACCCGCTCCCGCTCCGCGACCGGACCGGCGGCGATCACCGTCAACGCACCCTCCTCGGCGGGCTGCCGGGTGCCGAGCACCGGCGCGTCGAAGAACACCAGGCCGTGCTTCCCGGCGAACTCCGCCAGCTCCGGAAGCGCCTCCAGCCCGGCGGTGGTGGCCTGCACCCACGCGGCGCCGGCCCGCAGGCCGGGGGCCGCCTGCCGCATCACCTCCAGCGCGGCGGCGCCGTCGTACAGCATGGTGACGACCACGTCCGCGCCCTCGACGGCCTCGGCCGGCGTCCCGGCGACGTGCGCCCCGTCCGCGGCCAGCGGCTCCGCCTTCTCCCGGCTGCGGTTCCACACCCGCAGGACGTGCCCGGCCCGGGCGATGTTGCGGGCCATCGCGGCCCCCATGATCCCGGTGCCCAGCACGGCCACGGTGCGCGTTTGCGTCATGACGTCAGCTCCCTGTGCGGTGAACCTGTCCGGGGCCCCTGCGGCGGTACCCCGTCCCCCACTATGGCCCGGCCGTCGTCCTCCTCCGGCCCGACTTCGCCGAACCCGTTGACCCGCCTGCCCGGAGCCAGGACGATCAGCCGATGATCAGCGTCTCGGCACCGTCGGTCACCGTCGTCCTGTGCGTCCTGGCTGCGGGGCTGGCCGCGACCGTCCTCGGCGTCCGCCTCTTCACCCGTCGGGGCTCCGCCCGCGCACGGGCCCGCCTCCGCCGGCGGCACCCTCTCGGCGACACCCCGACCGCCGCGCGCCGGGTCCGCCGGGCGGCGATCGGCTGGACCACCGTGGGGACGTTGCTCTGCCTGGTCTGCGCCGCGCTCCTGGTCGTCACGCACGACCCGCAGAAGGCCCGCTTCGAGGCGCGGGACCCGTACCGGAGCTGCGGTGACGTCACCTTGGCGCAGGGCCAGGAACTCGGGAGCCGGGCGAAGCGGGAGATCGGCTGCCTGCGCCGCGCACACGACCGCGACGAGGGCGCCGAACTGAAGGTCACCGCCCTCACCGTCGAGGGCGACCCGGTCCGCGAGTACTACCGCGTCACGCCGCACGGCGCGCTGGAGATCTACACCGACAGCACCGACGACCCGTGGTCCGACGGCAGGTGGTCGTCCTCCGGCTGCGACGACCCGGACTGGAACCCCGAGCCGTCCTGCTCCCGGTGACAGCCCACCCGCGACCTCCCCGTTCACCGGTGCCGCACGCCCGCCCCGGCTGACGCGGTTGCTGTACTTCGCTGCTGTACAGGCAACGCAAGAGGCCCCGGGATCATCTCCCGGGGCCTCTCACCTGTGTGCACTCGGCAGGATTCGAACCTGCAACCTTCTGATCCGTAGTCAGATGCTCTATCCGTTAAGCTACGAGTGCTTGTTTTGTTGTTGTCTCCGTTTCGGTTCCTTTCGGCCCGTCCCGGCGACAGGAAGAACATTACATGACTGCCGCCGACATGTGAAATCCATTCGGCACACCCTGTCTGACCTGCGGAAACGTCGAAACGCGTGCGCCCGGGTCCGCCCTTCGCACCGAGGGTCGGGCCGCTCGTCAAGGGGTGCGGCCGGACAGAGCGCGGCCCGGACGGACCGAAAGGGGCAGCGCAGGCGCGTCGAGGACGCGTGCCTCCCCTGCGGGCGCGGAGACGGAGCCGCGGAAACACCTCGGGCCCCTGTTCGAGGAACAGGGGCCCGAGAGATGCGGAGGCGGAGGGATTTGAACCCTCGATGGACCGTAAAGCCCAAACCGCATTAGCAGTGCGGCGCCATAGACCGGACTAGGCGACGCCTCCAGCACAGCTCTCGCGCAAGCGCGAGTGGTGTGTGCAGATGATGACACAGACGAGCGCCCGGTCACCAATTGGCCCCCACGGTACTAGGCGCGTGGCCCGCAGGGCAAAGGGCTTTCGGCGCGCCGGAGGATTCGGCCCCGGGCGGGCTCCGGACCGGGGCACCGGACCGCTACCGGGAGGGGTCCTCCCGCGTTGAGCAGGGCATGTCGCACTCCACCGCTCACTCCGCCCACCCCGCCCCCTCCACTCGATCCGCCCACTCCACTCGACCCGCTCGCGCCGCCGCCCGGCCGCCCCTGGCCGCCGTCACCGTCGCCGCCCTCGCGGCTCTCGCCGCCGCCCCGGCCCCGGCCGTCGGTTCGCCGCTCGGGGACCACGAACTGCGGGACCGGCTGACCGTCACCGTCCAGCACGCGGGGAAGGGCCTGGACGGCAGGTACCGGCTCGACTGCCACCCCCGTGGCGGCGACCACCCGGACGCGGCGGCCGCCTGCGCCCGGCTCGACCAGCTGACCCGCCCCACCCGTCCGGCGCCCGCGGGTCCCGGCGGCTTCACCGGGCCCGTCCACGGCGCGGGGCCCGAGGGTCCGGCCGGCCCCCGGGACCCGTTCGCCCCGTCCGCACCGCAGGCGTTCTGCACGATGATGGACGGCGGCCCGGCCACCGCGCGGATCACCGGATGGTGGGACGGACGCCGGGTGAACGCGGCGTACGACCGGCACGACGGCTGCCGCACCGCGCGCTGGGACGCGATGGTGCCGGTCCTCCCCGAGATCCGGGCCGCACGGTAACCACGAGGGCTCCACGGAAGCTCCCGGAAGGCCCAGGAAGAGGAGGGTCGGGCTCCACATCTCCCCCGCACCTCGCGTCAACCTCTCGTGCGACGTCCCTCTCATCCTGGGCCGCCGGGGCGCCCGGTGCCCGTAGACTCTGCCCGTGACACGTGCCGGGCCGGTTGGCAAGATGGCCCACACGGTCAGCACGGTGCGGTAACAGGGAGGAATGCGTCTCGTGAGCAGCAGGCCATCCCGAGGCGCTGCTCGCCTCGCAGCCATACTGGACGCGCTGCCCGACGCGCTGGTCCTGGTCAATGCCAACGGCACCGTCGTCAACGCCAACACCATCGCCCTGGACGCCTTCGAGACGCCCGGCACCGCCCTGGTGGGCCGCGGACTGCTCGACCTGCTCCCGGAGTTCGACTCCCGGCTGATCCCCGGGTCGATGCGACGGCCGGGCGACTCCCTCCAGCCCGGGACCCGGACGAAGCCCACCCGGATGATCGCCCGCCGCACCGACGGCAGCGAGTTCCCGGTCGAGGTCACCAGCGCCGGCCTGGAGAACGGCGGCCAGGCCCACGACGGCCACACCCCCGCGTACACCGGCGACGAGCTGCTGATGCTGGTCGTCCGCGACCTCACCGGCACCGTCGACACCGAGGCCGAACTCGCCCGCTCGCAGCGGCAGACCGAGATGATCCTGCGGGCCGCCGCGGAGGGCGTGGTCGGCACCGACACCGACGGCCGCGTCGTGCTGGTGAACCCGGCGGCCGCGCAGATCCTGGGTTACCGGGCGAGCGACCTCGGCGGCCGTGAGCTGCACGAGCTGATCCTCCACTCGCGCCCCGACGGCACCCCCTTCCCGTACGAGGAGTCCCCGCTCGCCGACACCCTGCGCTCCGGGCGCAAGCACCGGGTGCGCGGGCAGGTGCTGTGGTCCCGTGGCGGCGACAAGGTGCCGGTCGACCTGACCACGGCCCCGGTGCGCGACGGCGACCAACTGGTCGGCGCGGTGATGACGTTCACCGACCGGCGGCCCTTCGACAACCTGGTCAAGGAGCGCGAGGACGCCGAGAAGCGGCACGAGGAGGAGCTGGAGAAGCTCTCCGAGGAGCACGCCTCCGAGCTGACCTCGCTGCGCCAGCAGCACGTCGGCGAGGTCGAGGAGCTCACCGAGTCGCACGCCGAGGAGATCCGCAAGCTCACCGAGGCCCACGCGGAGGAGGTCCGCGAGCTCACCGCGACCGGCGCCGAGAAGGTCCGCGAGCTCACCGAGCGGCTCGAGGAGGCCACGGCCGACGCCGAGGAGCGCTACGCCTCGCTCGCCGAGCGGGAGAAGGACCGCTTCGACGAGCTGGCCGCCCGCCACGAGCAGCTGCTGGGGCTGCTGGGCGGATCGCTGCGCGGCCCGCTGGACGAGCTGCGCCGCGAGCTGTCCGTCCTCGCGGCGGACGACGCCGGCCAGCTGTGGCCGGAGGCCAACCAGGTGCTGCACCACCTGTCGGCGGGCTACTCCCGGATCACCCAGCTGATCGACAACGTGCTCGGCTACCAGTCCCTGGCCGCGGGCGGCGACGAACTGCACCGCGCCAAGGTGATGCTGGACGCGGTCGTCGCGGCGGGCGTCGACGGTGCGGTGGAGCTGATCGGCCCCGGCCGGGTGCAGTTCGCCGTGCACGCGCCGCCCATCGAGGCGGAGGTCGACCCGCAGCGCCTGGCCACCGCGCTGGCACACCTGGTGGCGGACGTCGCCGGGGTGGACGCGACCGGCAACGCGCCCGTGTCCACGGGCGGTTACATGGACAACACGGTGGTCGTGGCCGCCGCCCAGCGCGGCGAGGTGGTGCGCATCGAGGTGCGCGGCCCCTACTCCGGCGGCGACCCGGTCCACGGCCCGATCGTGCAGGGCATCGTCCGCGCCCACGGCGGCGTGCTGCAGACGCACGAGGTACCGGGGATGAGCGGCAGCGCCTTCGTGCTGGAGGTGCCGCTGGGGACCGGCGCGGGCGTCGTCGAGGTCCCGGCCCCCGCCCCGGCGGTCGCGGCTCCGGAGGCGGCGCCGGCTCCCGAGGCGGCGCCGGGCGGCGGTACCGGGCGGCGGCGTGCGCGGCGTTCCTCGGTGGACGCCTTCCTCGACGACACCTCGCGGCCGGACGCGACCGCGGACCCGGCGGCGGGTTCTGCGGCGGATGCGGCGGTCCCCGCGGCTTCGGCGTCCCCGGCCCCCGCGGTTTCGGCGTCCCCGGCTGCCCCGGCGTCCGGTGCCGAGCAGGCTCCCGGCGCCGTGCCGACCGGGCGGCGGCGCCGACGTGCCGCCGCGGCGGAGGACTCGGCGGACGTCGCGCTTCCGGCGCAGCAGCCGGCGGGTGCCCAGGAGCCCGGTGCGGCGGCCCCGGCGGCGGCCGGCACGGGTCGTCGGCGACGCGGGCGGCCGAGCCCGGAGGGGAACGGCGCGGCCGTGGAGCGCACCGGGCAGCCCGGCACCACCGCGCAGTCGCTGCCGACCGGCGCGATCGTGACGGCCGCCGAGCACGCGGCGGGCGCCGCGGCAAGCGCCGTGGGACTCGGCGGGACGGTGCCGCCGCAGGGCGTGCCGGTGCCCGCGGGCGGCCGCGCACCCGAGGCGCAGGGCGCGCCGGCCTTGCCCGCCGCGCTGCCGGCGGCGGGGGCCGACGCCGGCCAGGACGCCCAGGCGCAGGCCGCGCAGCCGTCCGGGCGGCGGCGTCGTGCGATGGCCGCCGCCGAGGCGAGGGCCGCGGCCCAGGAGGCCGCGCCGCGCTCGCCGTTCGCGCTGCCGCCGGCCGACGCGGACCGCGCCACCGATGGTGCGGGGTCCGACCTGGCCGGTGCGGCCGGTGCGGGCGGTGCGGCCGTGGCCGGTGCGGCCGGTGTGGGGGCGGTCGGTGCCGGTGCGGCGCAGGAGGTCGTGCAGCCGGGGCTGCAGGCCGTTGCGCCACCGGGACTGCAGGCCGTTCCTCAGCCGGGGCCGCAGGTGGTTCCCCCGGTGGTGCCTCAGGTGCCGCAGGGGGGTCCCCAGCCCGCTCAGCCCGCTCAGCCTGTCCAGCCGGGGACGCAGCCCGTTCCGCCGCCCGGGGGGCAGCCGGTGCCCCCGCCCGGGATGCAGCCGGTGCCTCTGCCGGGTGCCGCACCCCAGCCCGGTGCCGTCGGGCAGCCCGGTGTCGTGCCCCAGCCGGTGCCCGGGCAGCCCGTGCCCCAGCCGGGTGGCGCGCCGCAGCCGGTGCCCCCGGGGCTTCCGGCGGCCGGGCAGCAGGGCGCGCCGGTGCCCGCGCAGGGGACCGCCCCTGCCGCGGCGGCCGCGCAGCCCGCCGCCGCACAGCCGCCCGTGCCCGGACAGCCGGTCACCGTGCCGGCCCAGCAGCCGATCGCCGTACAGCCGGTTCCCGCGCCGATGGCCACGGTCCCGCCGCAGGGCGGTCCGCAGAACGTCCCCCAGCCGGTGGCCTCGCAGGCGCCGGCCGGCGCGGAAATGGCCCAGGTGCCCGGCCCCGCCCCGGTCTGGCCCGGTGCCGCGGTTCCCGGCGCCCCCGCGCCGCAGGCCCCCCAGGCCGCCCCGGCCCAGCAGCAGTCCGCTGCGGCCGCCGAGGCCCAGCCCGCACCGGGTGTGACCCCGGTGGCCCCGCAAGGCACGGCCGTCCCCGTACCGCCCACCCCCGCGCCGGGGACCGGCCCCGCGATGCCGCAGGCACAGACCCCGGCACAGGCCCCGGGACAGGCCCCGGGACAGGCGCAGCCCCAGTCGCGGCCTCAGTCGCAGCCCCAGGTGCAGCCCCCGGCTTCACAGCCGGTGCCCCCGCCGCAGCCCCGGCTGGCCCAGCCGCTGCCCGCCGAGTCGACGGCCACGCCGCCGCCGGCCCCGGCGCAGCCGCAGGCCCAACCCCAGCCCCCAGCCCCGGCTCCGGCTCCGGCCCAGCCCACGACGCCGACGCCCGCCGCGCCCGCGGCACCCGCCGTGGAGCCCCCGGGCGACAGCACCAACAGCACGCAGGGCCGCGCCTTCAGCGTGCGCACCCTCGGGCAGGGCGTCCCGTTCGCCCGCCGTCCGGGGCAGGGCCAGCAGACCCCGCCGCCGGTCAACCCGGGCTCGAACGGCCGTCGACGCAAGCTGGGCAACCGTGCCGCCGAGGCCGAGCCCACCGCGACGCCGGCCCCGGGCACGCCTACGCCGACCCCCGGCGCCACCGCGGGCGGCGTCCCGGCGCTGCCCCCGGTGCCGTCCGCCGGACTGCCCCGGCCCGCGGCCCCGGCTCCCCGGCCGGGCGCGGTGTCCGACACCAGCGTGGGCCGGTCCTACGCCATCGGCGCGCCGGACGCCGACGCCGCCGAGGGTCCCGAGCCGCTGGACGGTCCGGGCGGGGCGGTCGAGGTCTCGGACCAGCCGCAGCCGCGTCCGATGGACGACGAGCTGCCGCCGGAGCCCCTGGACAACCCGCGCCGCCTGCTGGTCTGGCCCGCCCCGGACCCGACCACCCGGCAGGCGCTCAGCGACCGCGGCTACCGGCCGGTGGTGGTCAACTCCCGCGAGGAGGTGGACGCGCAGATCGCCGCGTTCCCCGCCGCGCTCTTCGTCGACCCGCTGACCGGCCCGATCACCCGGACCGCCCTGCAGTCGCTGCGCGAGGCCGCGGTCGCCGCCGAGGTCCCGGTCATGGTGACCGCGGGGCTGGCGCACGCGCTCCGTGAGGAGGCGTACGGCGCCGACCCGGCCGTGCTCTTCAAGGCGCTGGCCCCCAGGGACAGCGACCAGCACCCGCCCCGGGTGCTGCTGATCGAGGGGCGCGACGAGGTCGCCCTGGCGATGACCGCCTCGCTCGAGCGGCGCGGCATGCAGGTCGGGCGGGCCGTGGACGACGGCCAGGCGGCGGCGGTGGCCGCGCAGATGCTGCCCAACCTGGTGGTGATGGACCTGATGCGGATGGACCGGCGCCGGGCCGGCATCCTCGACTGGCTGCGCGCCAACGGCCGCCTCAGCCGCACCCCGCTGGTCGTCTACACGGCGCCGGTGGAACCGCACGCGTTGCCGGCGCTGGCGTCGGGGGAGTCGGTGCTGTTCCTGGCCGAGCGCTCCACCGAGGACGAGGTGCAGGACCGCCTGGTCGACCTGCTGGCACGCATCGGCACCAACTGACGGCCCCGCCCGCACCGACCGGCACCCGCTGACGGGCCGCGCCCGCTGACGGCCCCGCCCGCCACGTGTCACCGACCGACGGCACGCGGCGGCCGACGACACGAAGAGGGGCGCCCCGCGGCGTCACCGCGAAGCGCCCCTCCCCCACCCGGATACGGGCGTCAGATCGTGGTCACGTCCAGCTCACCCTCCGCGTACTGCCGGCGGATGACCTTCTTGTCGAACTTGCCGACACTCGTCTTGGGCACCGCCGCGACCCGCGTCCAGCGCTCCGGCAGCTGCCACTTGGCGATGCCGCCCTCCGCGCCGAGGAACTCGCGCAGCTCGTCGAACCCGGTCTCCGCGCCCTCCTCGAGGACCACCGCGGCCAGCGGGCGCTCGCCCCACTTGTCGTCCGGCACCGCCACCACGGCGGCCTCGGCGACCTGCGGGTGCCCCATCAGCGCGTTCTCCAGTTCCACGGAGGAGATCCACTCGCCACCGGACTTGATGACGTCCTTCGCCCGGTCCGTCAGGGTCAGGAAGCCGTCCGGGTCGATCACGCCGACGTCGCCCGTCTTCAGCCAGCCGTCCTCGCTGAACTTGTCGTCCGGCCGCAGCGGTGCGCCGTCCGGACCGTTGTAGTACGCGCCGGCGATCCACGGGCCGCGCACCTCCAGCTCGCCGGCCGACTCGCCGTCCCAGGGCAGGCGCTCGCCGTTCGGGCCGGTCAGGCGGGCCTCGACGCCGGCGGGGAAGCGGCCCTGGGTGGTGCGGTAGGCGAACTCCTCCTCGGAGCCCGGCGCCACGTGGGCCGGCGGGCGGGCCACCGTGCCGAGCGGGGAGGTCTCGGTCATGCCCCAGGCGTGGACGACCCGCATGCCGAACTCGTCGAAGGACTTCATCAGCGCGGGCGGGCAGGCGGCGCCGCCGATGGTGACCTGGGTGAGCGTGGAGACGTCACGCGGCCTGGCCTTGAGCTCGGCGAGCAGGCCCTGCCAGATGGTGGGGACGGCGGCGGCGTGGGTGGGGCGGACCGTCTCGATCATCTCGGCGAGCGGGGCGGGCTGCAGGAAGCGGTCCGGCATCAGCATGTTGACGCCGGTCATGAAGGTGGCGTGCGGGATGCCCCAGGCGTTGACGTGGAACTGCGGGACGACGACCAGGGAGGTGTCGCTGTCCGTCAGCGCCATCGACTGGCTCATGTTGACCTGCATGGAGTGCAGGTATATCGAGCGGTGGGAGTAGACGACGCCCTTGGGGTCGCCGGTGGTGCCGGAGGTGTAGCACATGGCGGCGGCCTGGCGTTCGTCCAGCCGCGGCCAGTCGTAGCTCTCCGGCTTCCCGGCGAGCAGCGCCTCGTACTCGTGGACCTGGGCGCCCGCCCCGTCGAGCAGGGAGAGGTCGCCGGGGCCGGACACCACGATGTGCTCGACGGTGGGCAGCTGCGGCAGCAGCGGGGCGAGCAGCGGCAGCAGGGTGCCGTTGACGAGGACCACCTTGTCGGCGGCGTGGTTGACGATCCAGGCCAGCTGCTCGGCGGGCAGGCGCAGGTTGAGGGTGTGCAGCACCGCGCCCATCGACGGGATGGCGAAGTAGGCCTCGACGTGGGCACTGTTGTTCCACATCAGGGTGGCGACCCGGTCGTCGCCGCGGACGCCGAGGTCGTCGCGCAGGGCGTGGGCGAGCTGGGCGGCCCGGCGGCCCACCTCGGCGAAGGTGCGGCGCTCGGGCGCCCCCTCGCCCGTCCAGGTGATGACCTCCGAACGACCGTGGACGGTCGTGCCGTGGGCCAGGATTCGCGAGACCGTCAGCTCGACGTCCTGCATCGTGCTCTGCACCGGTGCCTCCCCGAGGAACGCGCGTCATTACGCGTGGGTAAGTTTCCGGTGATTCTGCACAGGTGGAGGCGCTCCCGTCACTACCTGGCGAGAGGCAATTCGGGGTCTTCGCGCAGCTTGACCAGGGCGCGGGACAGTGCCGACTTCACCGTGCCCACCGAGACGCCGAGCAGTTCGGCGGTGCGGGCCTCGCTCAGGTCCTCGTAGTAGCGGAGCACGACGATGGCGCGCTGGCGGTCGGGGAGACGCAGCACCGCGCGCCACAGGGCGTCGCGGGTGGCCTGCCGCTCGGCCGGGTCGGCCGGCGCGGCGGCGTGCTCGCGGGGCTCGGGCAGGGTGTCGCTGGGGAGCTCCTCGACGCGGCGGCGACGCCACTGGGAGGTGCGGGTGTTCACCAGGGCACGGCGGACGTAGCCGTCGAGGGCGCCGTGGTCGGCGATCCGGTCCCAGTGGACGTAGGTGCGGGCGAGGGCGGTCTGGAGCAGGTCCTCCGCGTCCAAGGGGTCGTTGGTCAGCGACCGGGCGGTGCGCAGCAGCACCGGCCGGCGGGCCTGGACGTACGACGCGAAGGAGGCGTAGGAGGTCGCACGCGGCGGTGGCGGTGCCGTCCTGGCTGTCATGCCTCCCACGCTAGGAGCGACGGGGCGTGGGCGGATCGGCCGCAGGGACCGGACGGGGTCCCCCGCAGGTCGGAGAGGGGCGGTGCCCGCACCTCCTGGAGAGCGAGGCGACCTCGGGGTTTCCCCCTGGGGTGAGCCCGGGGGCGGCCGAGGTGCCGGACGGATCGGCGCGGGCCCCGGCGCCGCAGCGGGTGACCGACCCGCGGCCCGGGTCGGCTTCGGACGGGCCCGGAGGCCCGAGACAGCTCCGGACGGGCCCGGGAGCCCAGGTCAGCTCCGGACGGGCCCGGGAGCCCAGGTCACCTCCGGACGGGCCCGGGAGCCCGGGACAGCTCCGGACGGGTCCGGAGGCCCGGGACAGCTCCAGGCGGGTCCGGAGGCCCGGGACAGCTCCAGGCGGGTCCGGAGGCCCAGGTCAGCTCCAGGCGGGTCCGGAGGCCCAGGTCAGCTCCAGGCGGGCCCGGAGGCCCAGGTCAGCTCCGGACGGGCCCGGGAGCCCGGGACAGCTCCGGACGGGTCCGGGGGCCCGGGCAGGGTCCGGGGACCGCCCGGGAACGGCCGGGGGTCGGCCCGCCCGGCCCGGGAGCGGCTCCGGAGGGGGGGACGACACGCTTCGGCCCGACCCCGGGAAGCCTGAAAGCCCCCGGAACCCCCGTAAACGCACCCGTGCGCGCGACGGCGTCGATCCGCCGCCGCGCGCACGGGCATCCCCATGAAGCACGCTCCTTCCGCGACCGCCGGGCCCTAGCGCTCCGGCGGCCGCGGTCCGCTCACCACAGACCTCCCTGGTAGTTCCGGATCCCGTGGGTGGGCCGCTCGCCCACCGGGGGACCGCCGCCGCGCGCCACCGCGCTGCGTGCGCGGGCCGTGCGGATGGATGCCATCTGGTTCCTCCTTTGTGGGTGGGCCGACACGAACACCGAGTCACGAGAAGGGCTGTTTCCCTCCGGGCCGGCGAACCGGCCCTTCGGACGGGGCGGTTGACCGGACCGTCCCGCTACTGCGTTCCTCGACCCGAGACATGCCCACCCCACGCCGGGCAAACCGTCCCGCACCGCCGGTTCGCTCGCAAGCGTGACGTCTTGTCGATAAACCCCCTCGCCGGACACACTCCGGCAAAACTCCTTCCACCACTCGCCGCGCATAGTGACCTGCGTCACACTGGAGAGGAGGGCACGTCGGGCGGGACGCCCGCACCGGCCTGGCACGACGCCTCCCACCAGGGGAGACGGTCGCGGACGTGGCCGCACGGAACGACGAGAACGACAGGACGGGCAGGGGGCCGCGGGTTGCCCGGACGCGTGCCCACGGAGACCGACGACCGTGCGCCGACTCCCGTCGAACCGCCTTGTCCCGAGGAGTGTTCGATCGTGAGCGCAATGGACGCAACGGCGCTCGACGGCCTGCGCACGGCCCTGCGGGGGCGTGCCGTCACGCCTGGCAACGCGGACTACGACGAGGCCCGCCGCGTGTACAACGGGATGATCGACCGGCGTCCGGCCGCAGTCGTGCGCTGCGTCGACGCAGCGGATGTGCGGGCCACCCTCGCCTACGCCCAGGAGACGGGCACCGATCTGGCGGTACGCGGCGGTGGCCACAGCGCCCCTGGCGCCTCGGTGATCGACGGCGGGATCACCCTGGACCTGACCCCGATGCGCTGGGTGCGCGTGGACGCCGAGGCGAGGATCGCTCAGGCGGGCGGGGGCAGCCTCCTGGGCGACCTGGACCACGCGACGCACACCTTCGGCCTCGGCATCCCGGCCGGGAACGTGTCGAGCACCGGCCTGGGCGGTCTCACCCTGGGCGGCGGGCACGGACATCTGACGCGCGCGTACGGACTGACCGTCGACAGCCTGATCGCCGCGGACGTGATCCTGGCCGACGGCAGGGCCGTCACCGCGACGGAGGAGAACCACCCCGACCTGTTCTGGGCGCTGCGCGGCGGAGGCGGCAACTTCGGCGTCGTCACCTCGTTCACCTTCCGCCTGCACCCGGTGCACACGGTCGGGACCGCCATCACGGTGTGGCCGATCGACCGCACGACCGACGTCCTGCGGTGGTACCGCGAGTTCCTGCCGTCGGCGCCGGAGGACCTCAACGGCTTCTTCGCGGTCATGAACATCCCGCCGGTGCCTCCGTTCCCGGAACCGATCCACGGGCGGAAGATGGCCGTGGTGGTGTGGTGCTACAGCGGTGACCTGGAACGGAACACGCTGGAGGAGCTGCGGTCGGCGGTCGACGAACCTGCGCCGCCGGCCTTCCACTTCGCCGCGCCCATGCCCTACCCGGTCCTGCAGAGCATGTTCGACCCCCTGATTCCCGAAGGCCTCCAGTGGTACTGGCGAGGGGACTTCTTCGACACCATCTCCGACGAGGCGGCCGAGGTGCACGAGAGGTACGGCAGTGCCATCCCCACGGCCCTGTCGACCATGCACCTGTATCCGGTGGACGGAGCGGCGCACCGGGTCGGCTCCGAGGCCACCGCCTGGGCGTACCGGGACGCCGTCTGGTCCGCGGTCATCAGCGGCATCGACCCCGACCCGGCCAACGCGGACCTGATCCGGCAGTGGTGCGTCGACTACTGGAGCGACCTGCACCCGCACTCCATGGGCGGCGCCTACGTCAACTTCCTGTGGGAGGCGGCGGGTCCCGACCACGTCCGGTCCACCTACCGGGGCAACTACGACCGGCTGGCCGACGTCAAGCGCGCCTACGACCCGTACAACTTCTTCCAGTCGAACCACAACATCGCCCCGGCGACCGCCGCCTGACGGCACGTCCGACCCACGAGAGCCGCAGGGGGCCTCCCGGACAGCAGGCTGTCACGGTGGCCGGACACGCGAACGGCCCCCGACCGACATCCCGGTCAGGGGCCGTTCCGCTGTTCTCAGCGCGGAGGCGGTGGGATTTGAACCCACGGTGACATCGCTGCCACGACGGTTTTCAAGACCGTTCCCTTCGGCCGCTCGGGCACGCCTCCCCGCGTCGGGCGAGCCCGGCGCGGGGACAAGAGTAACGGGTCCGTGAGGGGGGTTGTCAGGTCAGTTGTCGCCGGTGCGGGAGCCGAGGGTCAGTTCGACCGTGCGCTCCTTGCCGTCGCGCTCGAAGGTGAGCTTCACCGTGTCGCCCGGCTTGTGGGTCCAGATCTCGCCGATCAGGGCCGGGCCGCTGTCGATGGCCTTGTCGTCGAAGCGGGTGATCAGGTCGCCCGGCTCCAGGCCGGCCTTGTCGGCCGGGCCGCCCCGCTCGACGGCGGTGCCGCTGTCGCCGATGATGCGGGCGCCGCCCTCGCCCTCCGTCATGGTGACCGAGGCGCCGATCTTGGCGTACACCGGCTTGCCGGTCTTGATGAGCTCCTGGGCGACGAACTTGGCCTGGTTGATCGGGATGGCGAAACCGAGGCCGATGGAGCCGGCCTGGCCGGAGCCGAAGCCGTCGCCGGCGGACTGGATCGCGGAGTTGATGCCGATCACGGCGCCGTCCGCGTTCAGCAGCGGGCCACCGGAGTTGCCGGGGTTGATGGAGGCGTCGGTCTGCAGGGCACTCATGTACGAGGCCTTGCTGCCCGCGCCGCCGTCGCTGGAGGCCACCGGGCGGTTCTTGGCGCTGATGATGCCGGTCGTCACCGTGTTGGACAGGCCGAACGGGGCGCCGATGGCGATGGTCGGGTCACCGACCGCCACCTTCTCGGAGTCGCCCAGCGGCAGCGGCTTCAGGTTGTCCGGCGCGTTCTTCAGCTTGATGACCGCGACGTCGTAGCCCTGGGCGTGGCCGACCACCTCGGCGTCGTACTTCTTGCCGTCCGGGAAGGTCGCGGTGACCTTGCCGCTGTCGACGGCCTCGGCCACGACGTGGTTGTTGGTGACGATGTGGCCCTCGGTGTCGAAGACGAAGCCGGTGCCGGTGCCGCCCTCGCCGCCCGAGTTCTGGGCGTCGATGGTGACGGTGCTGGGCAGCGCGGAGGCGGCCACGCCGGCCACCGAGTCGGGGGCACGCTGCACGCTGCCGCCGCCCGCAGAGACCACGGTCGAGCTGCCCGGGCCGGACGAGTCGGCGAGGCTGAAGCCGATGCCGCCGCCGACGCCGCCGGCCACCAGCGCCGCCACGATCACGGCGGTGATCAGGCCGCGACCGCCGCGGCGGGGCTTGGGGGCCGGCTGCTGCAGGGGTGCGCCCCAGACGTCGGTGCCGTAACCGCCGGGAGCACCGGGAGCACCGGGGGCGCCGGGGGCCGCGGGCGGCGGCCAGGCGCCGGCCGGCTCCGCCCCGGGGGCACCGGACTGCGCGGCGGCCGCGTACGGCTGCTGGGCCTGGGCCTGGGCCTGTGCATGGGCGTGTGACGGCTGCGGCTGCGCGTAACCGGAACCGGAGGCGGCGGCCGGGTCCGGCTGCTCGGCCGGCACCGGCGGCAGCTGCTCGGTCGGGGCGCTCGCCGCGGGCGGCGCCGAGGGCACGGGCGGGACGGGCGGCGCGGCTGCCGGAGGAGCAGCGGGAGTCTCCCCCGTCGCCGGCGGGGCGGACGGAACCGGCGGAACCGCAGTGCCCTCGTTCTCGCTGCTCACAGCTCTTCTCCTCGATCCAGGCTGGTGTACGGGCTGGTGTACGGGCGGGATGTGTGGCATCCGTCCATCAGCTTTTCCCACAGGGCGTCAGAGCACGATAAGCCGTACGCCGTCGTGCCCGGACATTGTTTACTACGGACAATCCGCCCAGATCCGGCACGCGCACCAAATGACCGTCCAGGACGCTCCGTCCCCAGGTCCGCGGCCGTCCTCGCCACCGTCTCCCCACCGGCTCCCCGGCCGCCCGCCCGGGGTGGCACCATGTCGCGGTGACGAACGCAACGCAGCGGCGCATCCAGGTCGTCGCCCACCGCGGCGCCTCCGAGGACGCACCCGAACACACCCTCGCCGCGTACCGGAAGGCCATCGAGGACGGAGCGGACGCGCTCGAGTGCGACGTGCGTCTCACCGCCGACGGCCATCTGGTCTGCGTCCACGACCGCCGCGTCAACCGCACCTCCAACGGCCGGGGCGCCGTCTCGGCGCTGGAGCTGGCGGACCTGGCCGCCCTGGACTTCGGCTCCTGGAAGAACCCGGAGCAGTGGCACGGCCGCCCGGAGGCCCCCGAGTGGGAGCACCGGCCGGAGGACCGCGAAGCCACCTCGGTGCTCACCCTGGAGCGCCTGCTGGAGCTGGTCAGCGACGCCGGGCGGCGCGTGGAGCTGGCCGTGGAGACCAAGCACCCGACCCGCTGGGCCGGGCAGGTCGAGGAACGGCTGCTGATGCTGCTCAAGCGCTTCGGCCTGGACGCGCCGGAGACCCCCGAGGAGTCCCGGGTCCGGATCATGAGCTTCTCGGCCCGGTCGCTGCACCGGATCCACGCCGCCTCGCCGGCCCTGCCGACCGTCTACCTGATGCAGTTCGTCTCCCCCCGGCTCCGTGACGGGCGGCTGCCGGCCGGCGTGGGCATCGCCGGCCCTTCGATCCGCATCGTGCGCTCCCACCCCTCGTACGTCGAGCGGCTGCGGCGGGCGGGTCACCGGGTGCACGTCTGGACCGTCGACGAGCCCTCGGACGTGGAGCTCTGCGCCTCACTCGGGGTGGACGCCGTGATCACCAACCGGCCGCACGCGGTGCTGCGCCAGCTCGGCCGCTGACCCCCTGCCACGGGTCCGCCGCCCCCGCTGCCGGGCCCTTTCCGGGAGTGCACCGGCGCATCCGGCGTGTCGCCGGTGGGGGTGAATGCGTCCCGCCGGGCGGTCCCGGCGGTTTCCGCCGCAGATCAAGGGGGCATTCACACCCTGGCGTGGGGCGAAGGAGGTCTCGGGGGTGGCGTTGATGGTGGCACAGGAGGTGCCCACGTCGTCGAGCATGTCCGTTCCGCACGGGCCGGCCGGCGTGGGCCGGGCAAGACATCGGGTGCGCGACGAGCTCCGCCGTGGCGGGGTGCCCGATCCGGTGGTCGACGACACGGTGCTGATCCTGTCGGAACTGCTGAGCAACGCCTGCAAGCACGGGCGGCCGCTGAGCGGCGGCGCGGACGGGCAGGTGCGGGTGACCTGGCGGATCGATCCGGGCGGCCGGCTGACCGTGGAGGTCACCGACGGCGGCGGCCCGACCCGCCCCCGCCCGGCGACGCCGTCCGTGACGGCGCACGGCGGCCGGGGGCTGAACATCATCACCTCCCTGGCCGACGACTGGGGCGTGCGGGACGGGATCTCCGGCGAGGTCACGGTCTGGGTGGTCGTCCACCGCGACGTGCACGACCCGGACGCCGGGCGTCACCGCGAGGACTTCGCCGCGCGGGTGGCCGCGCCACGGGTGCCGGCGGTGGCCCAGCTGGCCGACCTCGACCTCGTCTTCCCGGACCCCTTCGACGGTCTGCCATGAGGGGTCCCGCCACGGTCACGTGCTACGCGCGTCGACCAGTGGCATATGGCACGCACGGCCGAGAGCCGGGCCGGGCGGGCGTGGTGACGCGCCGTCGGCGGCGGTTGCGGGCCGGGGAGCGGCTAGGCTCGCGGCCGAAGCACGAGCAGCCCAGCCGTACCCGGGAGACACCGCATGGCCAAGAAGCGTCAGACGAAGGGCGCGCGCCCGCAGCGCGCGGCCGGATCCCAGGTCGACGACGGGAACCTCCCGGTCGTCGGCGCCCGCGAACCCTGCCCGTGCGGCAGTGGCCGCCGCTACAAGGCCTGCCACGGCCGGGCCGCCGCGCAGGCGGTGACCGAGCTGGTGCAGCGTCCGTTCGAGGGCCTGCCGGGCGAGTGCGACTGGGTCGCGCTGCGCGAGCTGGTGCCCGCCGCGACGGTCGAGCTGACCCTCAAGGGCGGACTGCCCGAGGGCGTCCCCTCGGTCACGCTGGCCACGGTGCTGCCGATGGCGTGGCCCGCGCTGCGCCGCGACGACGGCTCGGTGCTGGTCGGCCTGCAGAACGACACCTCCTCCGGCGACCTCAGCCGTGACCTGGCCGACGTGCTGACGCAGGCGCTGGAGACCGAGCCGGGCAACCCGGTGCCCGGCCGCCGCGCGCCGGCCGACGGCCCGCGCCTGCAGGACCTGCTGGACGCGGACGCCCCGTTCGAGCCGGTGGTGCACTCCGGCTTCGAGTTCTGGGTGCCGG
Source organism: Streptomyces fragilis (assembly GCF_003112515.1). GTDB lineage: Bacteria > Actinomycetota > Actinomycetes > Streptomycetales > Streptomycetaceae > Streptomyces > Streptomyces fragilis. The sequence goes on from NZ_BEVZ01000008.1 coordinate 100,824, forward strand.
ACGCGTCCGCCGCCACCGCCGACGTCAAGGCCTCGCTGGAGCGGGCCAACGAGGCGGCCGTGCCGACCGTCAAGCTGACGGGCGTGGACGCGGCCTACTGGTGCGAGACGCCGGAGAAGAACCACCTGCGCTGGGTCATGCCGCACGACGAGGAGCGCCTGCTGGACGCCCTCGCCCGGCTGCACGCCGCGCGCCGGACCGACCTCGGCGAAGGCACCCGCCTGGTGGGCTCGTTCCGCGCCCACGGCCTGGTCGTCCCGGTGTGGGACCTGCCGACCGGGGTCACCGCCGAGGACGTCGAGAAGCCGGCCGCCGAGTTCGCCGAGCGACTGGCCGCCGCGCTGTCCGACGACACCCCGCTGACGGCCGACGAGCGCCGCGCGCGCGGGGGCCTGACGAACCGCCAGGTGACGCTGAGCTGACGGTTTTCGGGCCGCGTCACAAGGGTCTTCCGGGGCACATCCGGGGACGGCCGAAAGGGCCGCGACCGAATTTGCCAACGGCCGATCTCTTGTTAACGTGCAAGTAGCCCGGTTGCTGGTGCATCCCCCGTCGCCAGCAACCGGGTCTTCGCATGTGCGGCCCCCTCGGCGCCCCTCTCGGCGTCCCCTCGGGGGCACCGGCCGCGCGGACGCGCTCAGGCGTCCGGCGCGCCGACTTCGGGCCGGGTCAGCGCGGTCACCGCCGTGCCGACCACCCGCTCCACGTCCGGCAGCCACGGCGCGGCGTCGCCCGGTTCCGGCTCACGCACCCAGCGGACGCGCCCCTGGCCGGTGACCGACGGCGGCAGCACGAGATAGCCCCCCTGACCGTGGAACCGCAGCGAACCGGGCACCATGTCCTGGGCGTAGAGGAGCTCGCCCAGCCGCTCCAGCGAGTACGGCCGCACCAGCAGCGCCCACCGGGTGGGCGAGGCGACGACCGGACCGAGCCGCACGCCCTCGCGCTCCAGCTCCGCCACCGCACGGGCGCCGGCCACCGCGGGAAGACTCACCGCGCTGGGTCCCTCGCCCTCCCCCGTGGCCAGCAGCACCGGCGCGGCCGGCCGGTTGGCCCACCACCACCGCACCATCCGCGCGTCGTGGGTCGCCGCCGGCAGGGCGGGGTCGAAGGGGTGGGCTCCCGGGGACGCGCAGTCCGCGTCGGGGCAGGCGCATCCCCCGTGCCCCTGCGGACCGGGCGCCACGGCGGGGAGAACCCGCCACCCCCAGCGGGCGAATCCGGCGGCCGCCTCGGCCGTCGCGGCCGTGAAGGCCGGCCGGCCGGCGCCGGTCACGCTCCCGTCGGCCGGGCGACGGCCCGGGGAGGCCGGGCCGCTCCCGGGGAGCAGACCGGACAGGAGCGACAGAAGCCTGCGTCGCTTTCCGAGGATCTCGCGCATGGGCGCTCGTTCCTTTCCGTTGCACGCTGGCAACACCGAGGACCACTTCACACCATGTGTCGATCACTGCACTGCGTACGTACTTGCGGCGCTTCACCGACCCTTGTCGGGCAGGGAGCACGAGCCGAGCGTCTGCTGCTCCGCGGCCGTGGTGCGCCCATCACCAGCATGGGCATGGCGCGGGGTGGCGAAGTTGCGTTTCGCCGTTCCTCGTCACGTCGGTTGCGCACGTACGGTGTTTCGTGTTGCTCGCCGCGGCGATCACCGCGGCCATGCCACTTCCGGACACCGGTTCGGCCGTCGACCAACAGCACGCGGGAGAGCGGTCACCGGGTTCCACGCGGCCCGCTCCACACCTCCGGCTCTCTCACCAGTAGGTACCCCGCAACTCCGGGGTGACGCGCCGCGGGGCGCATCCCTATACGACCGCACCCCCACCGGACCACGGCGCTTTCCGGACAGATCTCCTCGCGTTCCCGTCCGCCTCTGCGGCACCTCGCGCCCCAGAAGCTCACCGGGGAGGCGCCGGAAGGACCCCCAGGGAAAACGACGCCACGGACAGGACAATACTGGACATCTCGTGATCAGTCCGTTAGTTGTGGGGGGACCGTCGGCTGCGCGGAACCACATGGGGGTTTGCGATGCTTTTGCACGCTACGCACCGGCCCGTAAGCCGGACGCCATGAGCGCCCCTCACCCGCCGAAAGTGGCCGGATTCGATTCACTCGTGCCCTCCTCCGCCCCCGCGTCCTCCACAGTGCCTCCCGTGGCCGGAACGCCCTCGTGCACACCGCCCCCACGGGCCGGCGCCGCTCCCGACGCTCCCGCCCGCCCCGCGGCCGCGCGGCACTGCACGGAGCCCCGCACCCTCCTCGAGGACCGGCTGGCCGGCCGCATCGCCGACCTGGCCTCGCTGCACGACCTCACCCGCTGCCTGGTGCGCACCGGCACCGTCCGTGACGCGCTGCGCGAGATCCTGCACGCCGGGGCCCGCCTGCTCGGCGCCCGGCGGGGGCTGGCGGTGCTCGACCAGGACGGGCCGCCCGGGGCGTACGGCCCGAGCGGGGCGTACGGCCCGCACACCCCGGTGGGCCTCGGCCTGACCCACGAGGAGCTCGGACAGCTGGAGACCGTGCCGGCCGCCGACCGTCCGCAGGCCCCCCTGACCGCGGACCCCTCACTGACCGAGGTGGCCCGCGAGGCCCTGACCGCCGAGGACGGCCTCACCCCGCGCCACCGCGAGGTGGCGGACCGGCTGGGCTACGCGGCCACCTACGCCCACGCCCTGGACCCGCACGACGGATCCCGGCTCGGCGCCGCGGTCTGGCTGTTCGACGGGCCCGCCGTCCCCGGCCCGGCCGAGCGCCGCACGGCCTCCCACTACCTCGGCCTGGCCGCCGACCACCTGGCCCGCCTGCTGGAGGTGGACCGCGCCCGCGCCCGCCTGGCCTCGCTCACCGAGGGCCTCCTCCCCTCCCGCCTCCCCGCGATGCCCGGCGTGCGCCTGGCCGTGCGGCACCGCACCGGGCCGCTCGGCGGCGGCGACTGGTACGACGCGCTGCCGCTGCCCGAGGGGGCGCTCGGACTGGCGGTCGGCTCGGTCGCCGGATCGGGACCGCGCGCCGTGGCCGCGATGGGCCGGCTGCGGGCCGCGCTGCGCGCCTACGCGGTGATGGAGGGCGAGGACCCGGTCGCCGTCCTGTCCGACCTGGAGCTGCTGCTCCGCCTCACCGAGCCCGGCTGCCCGGCCACCGCCCTGTTCGCGCACTGCCGGCCCGGCGGGCGCCGCATGACCCTGGCCGGGGCGGGGCACAACCCGCCGCTGGTGATCGGCGACCGGCGGGCCGAGTTCGTCGAGACCGGGGTCTCCGCCCCGCTGGGCATGCTCGGCTGCTGGGAGGCACCGGGCGCCGAGGTCCGCCTGGACCCCGGCGAGACGGTGCTGCTGTGGACCGACGGCCTGCTGCGCCGCACCGGCGAACCCGTCGACCGGGCGTTCGCCCGGCTCCACCGGGCCGCGGCGGGCGTCCCCCGGCGGCTGCGCGGCGATCCGGAGACGGTCGCCGACCACGTGCTGCGGGCGGTGCTGCCGGACGGGCGGGACGCGGCGGACGGCACGGACGACGTGGTGCTCCTCGCCGCCCGCTTCGACTGACCGCCCCCGGCCCTCCCGCCCCGCCGCCCGGAGCGCACACCGGACGGCGACTGCCCTGCGTCGCGGACCGTGACCACGCGTACCGGGCCGCTTCCGCCCCTGGGGCCGTCCACCCTCGAAACGTACGATGGTGCATACATCAGTACATCGAGGAGGACGACGTGGCGGAAGAGCTGCCGGAGACCCCGGACACCGAAGCCGAAGAGCCGATCAAGCAGCGCAAGAACGGCCTGTACCCGGGCGTGTCCGACGAGCTCGCCGAGAACATGCGGACCGGCTGGGCCGACACCGAACTGCGCGACCTGGAGCCGATCGCTCAGGCGGAGGAGACCGCCCGCCGCCGCGCCGCGCTCTCCGCCCGCTTCCCGGGCGAGCGCCTGGTCGTCCCCGCCGGCAACCTCAAGACGCGTTCCAACGACACCGAGTACGCCTTCCGCTCCTCGGTGGAGTACGCCTACCTCACCGGCAACCAGACCGAGGACGGCGTCCTGGTCATGGAGCCGGCCTCGGACGGGCACAACGCCACGCTCTACCTGCTGCCGCGCTCCGACCGCGAGAACGGCGAGTTCTGGCTCTCCGGCCAGGGCGAGCTGTGGGTCGGCCGCCGCCACTCGCTCTCCGAGGCCGAGCTGCTGTACGGCATCCCCTGCTCCGACGTGCGCGAACTGGCCGGTGCGCTGCGCGAGGCCACCGGTCCGGTGCGCGTGGTGCGCGGCTACGACGCCGGCATCGAGGCGGCGCTGACCGACAAGGTCACCGCCGAGCGCGACGAGGAACTGCGGGTCTTCCTCTCCGAGATGCGTCTGGTCAAGGACGAGTTCGAGGTCGGCGAGCTGCAGAAGGCCGTCGACTCCACCGTCCGCGGCTTCGAGGACGTGGTGAAGGTCCTCGACCAGGCCAAGGCCACCTCGGAGCGGTACGTCGAGGGCACCTTCTTCCTGCGCGCCCGCGTCGAGGGCAACGACGTCGGCTACGGCACCATCGCCGCCTCCGGCCCGCACGCCTGCACCCTGCACTGGGTCCGCAACGACGGCCCGGTCCGCTCCGGCGACCTGCTGCTGCTCGACGCCGGCGTGGAGACGCACACGTACTACACGGCCGACGTCACCCGGACCCTCCCGGTCGACGGCCGCTTCACCGACGTCCAGCGCAAGATCTACGACGCGGTGTACGAGGCCCAGGAGGCCGGCATCGCCGCGGTCAGGCCGGGTGCCAAGTACCGCGACTTCCACGACGCGGCGCAGCGCGTGCTGGCCGAGAAGCTGGTCGAGTGGGGCCTCGTCGAGGGTCCGGTGGAGCGCGTCCTGGAGCTCGGTCTGCAGCGCCGCTGGACCCTGCACGGCACCGGGCACATGCTCGGCATGGACGTCCACGACTGCGCGGCCGCCCGCACCGAGACCTACGTCGGGGGCACGCTCGAGCCGGGCATGTGCCTGACCGTCGAGCCGGGCCTCTACTTCCAGGCCGACGACCTCACCGTGCCCGAGGAGTACCGCGGCATCGGCGTGCGGATCGAGGACGACATCCTCGTCACCGAGGACGGCAACCGGAACCTGTCGGCCGCCCTCCCGCGCCGCTCCGAGGACGTCGAGGCCTGGATGGCGGACCTCGGCGCCTGATCCGTCACGGGTCCCTGTGCCGCCCCGCGGGGCGGCACAGGGACCCGTCGTCCGGTGGGGGATCCCCGACGGTGCGCGCCGCGACGGCGGTCTCAGACCGCGGTGAGGGGCGCGTTCTCCCGCCACTTGAGCAGCTTGTCGAAGCTGACGACCGCCCCGCCCGCGCCGGGCAGGTTCTCGACGCGGACGTGGTCGGCCAGCTTCCGGATCAGCATCAGGCCGCGGCCGCTCTCCGCCTCCGCGCCGGGGTCCGGGACGACCCGGCGGGCCGCGCCCTCCCCGAAGCCGGGGCCGGAGTCCGAGACCTCGATCCGGCACCGCTCGCCGTCCATGTAGGCCGTGATCTGGTAGTCCGCGGTTGCGCCGGCGCCGTGCCCACCGTGCTCCACCGCGTTCGCGCAGGCCTCGCTGAGCGCCACGGACAGGTCGTAGCAGATGTCCGGGTCCACTCCCGCCGTCTCCATCGCCCCGAGCAGCAGACGCCGGGCGAAGGGAACGCTGGCAGCCTCACGCCGCAGTTGGAGTGACCACAAGATGCTCATGCTCCTGCCTCCAGGCGGCGGCTCGGCTCGACATACCGATACGTATTGCCCTTACTCCCCGTCCCTAAGCGCCCGTTCGACGTGAGAACACCCATCCGGCGGCAGGCCGAATGGCGGCACTCGGCGCATATCGGACCTGGTCTGTGATGCCGGAGCGACGAGTGGGATGATGGGGCCGCCATGACTGCCCTCCACCAGCGCACGGCGCACACCGGGGACGACCTCCGGTACCCGAGGGCCGCGGCCTTCGCCGCGGTCTGCGTCGTGCTGGCCGGAGGAGGGCACGTCCTCGCGTCCTCGGCCTCGCACCCCGCCGTCCCCTCCTGGTGGACCTGGGCCGCGGGCTTCCTCCTCGTCCTGGCGGCCGCCCTGCCGCTCGCCGGGCGGGAGCGGAACCGTTCGCTGCCCCGGATCACCGGGCTCCTGGTGGCCTGCCAGCTGGTCCTGCACACCCTCTTCGCCCTGGGCCCGCAGTCCGGCGCCGCCGCCCGGCACGGCGGCGTCACGGACGTGGCGGCCGGCGGCCACGGCGCCGTCGACACGGCGGCGGTGGTGGACCGCGCCTCCCGCATCGTCTGCGGGGCGAACCGGCTGACCGCGGAGGAGGCCCGGCAGATACTGGTCGACGCCGGGCTCGGCCGCGATCTCGCGGAATTCGCCCGGCTGAGCGCCGGCGGCGGCTACGGCCACCCGCACACCGGCCCCTCCGACGCCTGGCTCAGCGTGCTGCCGTCGCTGCCGATGCTGCTCGGTCACGCGCTGGCCGGGCTGGCCGCGGGCTGGCTGCTGCGCCGCGGCGACCTGGCGCTGCTGCGGCTCATGCGGATCGCCGGACAGGACCTGGCCGCCCGGCCGACGGTGCTGCGGCCGCTGCTCGCCGCCCTGGCACTGGTACGGGTCCTCCACGCAGGCCTGCCCGGCGCCCACGAGCGTCCGCGGGTCCCGTCGGGCTCCGTCCTCGACGATGTCCCGGCGCCCTCCACCGCGCCCCTCCAGCACACGGTGATCAGGCGGGGCCCGCCCGCCTCCGTCCCCGCCCTCGCTCTCGCCGCCTGACGCGACGCCCCTCTCCGTTGCCGCGCACGGCCTGCCGATCCCGTCGGCAGGGCCTTCCGTGATGCCGGATTCCGGGCCGGACGCCGCCGTCACGCGGCCCGGCGCGCCCTGCGCGCCGTCCGACCGAATCCACCGTGTGAATCCGGAAGTGGAGTGTGCCCGTGAAGGCATCCCGTATCGCCGCCGCCGTCGCCGCGGCCGGCGCGTCCGTCCTGCTGCTCTCGTCCCCGTCCTTCGCCCACGTCAGCGTGCAGCCGGAGGGCGCCGCGGCCAAGGGCGGCTACGCCACCGTGGCGTTCAAGGTTCCCAACGAGCGCGACGACGCCTCGACCACCAAGCTCGAGGTCAACTTCCCGGCGGACCACCCGCTGGCCTCCGTGATGCCGCAGCCCGTCCAGGGCTGGGACGTGAAGGTGACCAGGAGCAAGCTCGACAAGCCGCTCGACCTGCACGGCCGTCAGGTCGACGAGGCCGTCACCAAGGTCGTCTGGACCGCCGAGGACAAGAAGAAGGGCGGCATCTCGCCCGGCTTCTTCCAGAAGTTCCCCGTCTCGGTCGGCCCGCTGCCCGAGGACGCCGACGAGCTCGTCTTCAAGGCGCTCCAGACGTACTCGAACGGCGAGGTCGTACGCTGGATCGAGCTCCAGGAGGAGGGCCAGGAGGAGCCCGACAGCCCCGCCCCGGTGCTCGCGCTCTCCGCCGCAGCCGAGGACGGCCACGGCCACGGCGACAAGAAGAAGGACCAGGCCGCCTCCGGCAGCGGGGCCAAGGGCGAGCGGGCCGGCCACTCCGACGGCACGGACGACCACGAGACGCACGCCGCCTCCCACAGCACGGACACCACCGCCCGTGTACTGGGCGTGGTGGGCATCGTCGTGGGCGTCGCCGGCGTCGCCTTCGGCGTCCTGGCCCGCCGTCGCACGGCCTGACCTCCGTACACCTGACCGACCCATCCAGCCCTACGGCCGTCGCCGGGGCGCGTGCGAACGCGTCCCGGCGGCGTCCGGGTCCACCACGGGACACGAGACTCCATGCGCACGAAGAAGTTCACCGCGGCCGCCCTGCTCGCCGCCGCCCTCACCCTCTCCGCCTGCACGTCCGGCTCCGACGAGCCGAGCACCACGGTGAGCGAGGTGGCTCCCGACGACAAGGCGGCCACCGTCCTGGACACGCCGTTCGAGAAGCCCGACCTGGTGCTCACCGACACCGACGGCAAGGAGTTCGACCTCCGCGAGCAGACGAAGGGCAGGCCGACGCTGATCTACTTCGGCTACACCCACTGCCCCGACATCTGCCCGCTGACGATGAACAACCTGGCCGTCGCCAAGAAGTCGCTCCCCGAGGCGCAGCAGGACGAGCTGCGCGTCGTCTTCGTCACCACCGACCCCGGCCGCGACACCCCCGCGGAGCTCGGCTCCTGGCTCAAGGGCATCGACGCCGACATCGTCGGTCTGACCGGCGACTTCGCGACCATCCAGGCCGGTGCGCGGACCGTCGGCATCTCCGTCGAGAAGCCCGTCGAGAAGAAGGACGGCACCTACATCTCCACCCACGGCACCCAGGTGATCGCCTTCTCCCCGAAGACGGACCAGGGGTACGTGCTCTACGGCGAGGACGCCACCGTCGCCGACTGGTCCGCCGACCTGCCCGAGCTGATCAAGGGCGAGAACCCGTGACCCGCCCCGGTCCCGGGCGTCCGGCCCGCGGGCACACGGCCCGCCGGCACGCGGCACGCGGCCGCCGCCTGGCGCTCGCCGCCGTCGCCGCGCTCGCCCTGCCGCTGTCGGCCTGCGGGGGCCAGGACGGCCCCGACGTCACCGTCGAGGGCGCCTACATGCCCCAGCCGGTCACCGACGAGCTGGCCGCCGGCTTCCTGACCGTCGTCAACGACGGCGACCGGCCGGCCCGACTCACCGGGGTCTCCAGCGACCTGGCCGCCCGGGTCACCGTGCACGAGACGGTCGACGGGACCATGCGTCCCGCCGCATCCGTCGACGTGCCCGCCGGCGGGCGGCTGACGCTCGAGTCCGGCGGCACGCACCTGATGTTCGAGGCCCTGACCCGGCGGCCGGTGAAGGGCGACACGGTCACCGTCGAGCTCCGCTTCGAGGACGCCGACCCGGTCACGGTCGACATGCCGGTCCGATCGGCCACCTACACACCGTCGCACCACCGGCACTAGGGAGGGACCACCGTGACGCCGACCATCGCGCCCCGCGCGGCGACCACCGCAGGACCGCGGATCGCACGTGTTCTGGCACTGCTGCTCACCATGGCCGGGCTGCTGCTGGCCGGGGCGGGTCCGGCGTCGGCGCACGCCGCGCTCACCGGCAGCGACCCCAGGCAGGGGGCGGTGGTCAACAGCGCTCCCGAGCAGGTGACGCTCACCTTCTCCGAGAAGGTCGCCGTCTCCGCCGACTCCGTCCGGGTGCTCGACCCCGAGGGCAACCGCGTGGACACCGGCAAGGCGCCGACCGTCGACGGGACCAGCGTGCGGGTGAAGCTGCACCAGGGCCTGCCCTTCGGCACCTTCACGGTGGCCTACCAGGTGGTGTCCGAGGACAGCCACCCGGTCGCCGGCGCCTACACCTACTCGGTGGGCGCCCCCTCCCAGACCTCCGTGGACCTGCCCGAGCAGTCCGCGGGCGGCGGGCTCGTGGGCACCCTGTACGACGTGGCGCGCTACGTCTCCTACGCCGGGTTCACCGTGCTGGTCGGCGGCGCGGCCTTCGTGCTGATCTGCTGGCGGCGGGGCGCCGGGGTGCGCGCGCTGCAGCGGCTGGTGGTGGGCGGCTGGCTCGCCCTCACCGTCGGGACGCTGGCGCTGCTGCTCCTGCGGGGCGCGTACGTCGGCTCCGGGAAGCTGGGCGACGTCGCGGACATGGGCCTCCTCGCCCAGGTGCTGCGGAGCAGCACCGGAGCGGCGCTGGTCTGCCGTCTGCTGCTGCTCGCGGTGGCCGCGCTGTTCGTGGCGGTCCTCTTCGGCACGTACCAGCGGCGCGAGGACGGCGCGGAGAAGCGGGACCTGTCCTTCGGCCTGACGGTGGGCGGCGTGGTCGTCGCCGCGGGCCTCGCGGCCACCTGGGCCCTGTCGGAGCACGCCTCGGCGGGGCTCCAGCCGGGCATCGCCATGCCTGCGGACGTGATCCACCTGCTCGCCGTGGCGCTGTGGCTGGGCGGGCTCACCGCGCTGCTGGTCGCGCTGTACCGGCGTTCGGCGGAGATCACGGTGGAGCGGGCCGCGGTGCACCGCTTCTCTCGGGTGGCGTTCTGCTCCGTGGTGGCTCTGGCGGTCACCGGCGTCTACCAGTCCTGGCGCCAGGTCGGCTCCTGGGACGCGCTCACCAGCACGTCCTACGGGCGCCTCCTGCTCGTCAAGGCGGGACTGGTGGCCCTGCTGGTCGGGATCGCCTGGATATCCCGCCGCTGGACCCGGCGACTCGACGACACGGGGGCCGCAGGTGCCACGGCGGCGGGGACCACCGAGGGCGCCGAGGCGGCCGACGCCAACGACGACGCCAACGACGACGCCGACGCCGAGGTGGGCGGTACCGAGCAGCGTGCCGCCGAGGGCGGCCGCACGGCGGAGGCCGGGGCCGCCGGGACCACCGGGGCCGCCGTCGCGGACGCGCCGGGGGTGCGGGCCGGTGCCGGGGAGGCCGCCGGCGAGCTGGGGGCCACCAGCACCATGGGCTCCGTGGGTGCCGCGAGCGCCGCCGCTGCCGTGGGGTCCGCCGGAGCCGCCGCCGCGGTGGCCCATCTGTCCGGTGAGGCGCCCGCCCGGAAGACGGGCGGCGGTGACGGGGACGACGACGCCGACCCGCGCCGCGCGGAACAACTGGCCCGCCAGCGCGCGGCCGTCGAGACCGCCCGCCGCCGCAAGGAACGCGACGCCGACGCCCCGCGCGCCGGGCTGCGCCGTTCCGTCCTCGCCGAGGTCGCGGTGGCCGTCGTCGTCCTGGCCGTGACCACCGCGCTCACCGGGGCCGAGCCCGGCCGCACCGAACAGCAGGCACGGGCGGCGTCCGCCTCGCTGCTGGCACCCACGGGCACCGTCACCGTCGAGTTGCCCTTCGACACCGGCGGCAAGGACGGCGAAGGCGTGGTCCGGCTCGAGTTCGTCCCGGCCCAGGTCGGCGAGAACACGCTGCACGTCTACGCCGAGCACTCCTACGGAGCCCCGTACGACCTCCCGGAGCTCAAGGTGGCGCTCACCCTGGAGTCCAAGAACGTCGGCCCGCTGCCGGTGTTCCCCAAGCACATGTCGACCGGCCACTGGTCGACGGCGGGCGTCCAGATCCCCATGGCGGGCGAGTGGAAGGTGTCGGTCACCGTGCGGACCTCCGACATCGACCAGGTGACCGTCGACAAGAACGTGAAGATCGGCTGACGAACCAGATGCACGACCCCCGTTCCGACCACCGCTCCGACCTGCTGCCGGGCCCGCGGTCCGGGCCCGCGGCCGGCGGCCCGGACGCCGGCACCGCCGAGCAGCTCCCTGCCGCACCCTCGCGCCGGCGGCTGCTCGGCACCGCCGGCGCCACCGGCCTGCTGCTGGGCGCCGGCGGCGTGGCCGCCGGCTACACGGCCGGGCGCGCGACGGCCCCGGAGACGCCCGACGTCGCTCCCCTGACCGCCCTCGGCGCGAACCGGGCGCAGTTTCACGTGAAACATCAGCCGGGCATCCTCCAGCCGGCGCAGGCGCACGGTCACCTGATCGCCTTCGACCTGGCCCCGGGCGCAGGCCGTCGGGAAGCCGCGGCGCTGCTCCGCCGCTGGTCCGAGGTGGCCGAACGACTGATGGCCGGACGGCCTGCGCCGCACCAGGACACCGCGGTGTCGCGGGACGCGGGCCCTTCGGGCCTGACCGTCACCATCGGCTTCGGCCACAGTTTCTTCGGCCGGACCGGTCTGGAGAAGCAGCGTCCGGCCGCCCTGGACCCGCTGCCCGCCTTCTCGAGCGACCGTCTGGACAGGACCAGCAGCGACGGGGACCTGTGGGTGCAGGTCGGCGCCGACGACGGCCCCGTGGCGTTCCACGCCCTGCGGGCCCTGCAGAAGGAGGCCGGAGAGGCGGCCCGGGTCCGCTGGCACATGAGCGGCTTCAACCGGTCGCCGGGCGCCACCGCGCGCCCCGCGACCGCGCGCAACCTGATGGGCCAGGTGGACGGAACCAACAACCCGAAGCCGGCCGACGCCGACTTCGACCAGCGGGTCTTCGTTCCCGCCGGGGGAGAGCCCGCGTGGATGGCGCACGGCTCCTATGCCGTGGTGCGCCGCATCCGCATGCTGCTGGACGACTGGGAGCGGCTTCCCCTGCGGGACCAGGAAGCGGTGATAGGCCGCCGCAAGTCCGACGGCGCCCCGCTCAGCGGCGGGGGCGAGACCACGGAGATGGACCTGGAGAAGCTGGACGCCTCCGGCAGTCCGGTGGTGCCGATGAACGCCCACGCCCGGATCACCCGCCCCGACCAGAACGGCGGAGCCGCCATGCTGCGGCGGCCGTTCTCCTTCCACGACGGCTTCACCGGCGACGGCGCACCCGACGCCGGCCTGCTCTTCGTCAGCTGGCAGGCCGATCCGCTGCGCGGGTTCGTGCCGGTGCAGCGCAAGCTGGACCGTGGGGACGCGCTCTCCGCCTTCATCCGTCACGAGGCCAGCGGCCTCTACGCGGTGCCGGGCGGGGCCGCGGAGGGGGAGTACGTGGGGCAGGCACTGCTGGAGGGCTGAGGACGGGACCGGGGTCCGTCATCCGGACCGGGCCTGGCCCGGCCGCCGCGAGGACTACTGTGGGTCGCATGCCCGCGACGTACGCCTATCTCGGCCCCGAAGGCACCTTCACCGAAGTCGCCCTGCGCACCCTGCCCGAGACGGCCACCCGGGAACTCCTTCCCATGGTCTCCGTGCCGGCCGCGCTGGACGCCGTACGCGCCGGGGAGGCCGAGGCGGCGTTCGTGCCGATCGAGAACTCCGTCGAGGGCGGGATCACCACCACGCTGGACGAACTGGTCTCGGGCGAGCCGCTGATGATCTACCGCGAGGTGCTCCTCTCGATCACCTTCGCGCTGCTGGTCCGGCCGGGCACCCGGCTGGAGGACGTCAAGACCGTGACCGCCCATCCCGCCGCACAGGCGCAGGTCAGGAACTGGATGAAGGCCCACCTCCCGGACGCGCTCTGGGAGTCCGCCGCCTCCAACGCCGACGGCGCCCGGCTGGTGCAGGAGGGCCGGTACGACGCGGCCTTCGCCGGCGAGTTCGCCGCCGCCCGGTACGGCCTGGTTCCGCTGGAGACGGGCATCCACGACGCGGACAACGCGCAGACCCGTTTCGTGCTGGTCGGCCGCCCCGCGCGGCCGGCCGCTCCCACCGGCGCGGACAAGACGTCGGTGGTGATCTGGCAGCGTGACGACCACCCCGGCGGGCTGCGCGACCTGCTGGGTGAGTTCGCCGTCCGGGGCGTCAACCTGATGCTGCTGCAGTCCCGCCCCACCGGTGAGGGAATCGGCAACTACTGCTTCGCCATCGACGCGGAGGGCCATATCTCGGAACGGCGGGTCGCGGAAAGCCTGATGGGGCTCAAGCGGTCCTGCCTCAAGGTGCGCTACCTGGGTTCCTATCCCCGCGCCGACATCACCGACGCCGCCTCCGACGCGCTGCCGAGCCCGCTGTCCGGCACCACCGACGCGGAGTTCGTCGCGGCGGCGGAGTGGGTGGCCCGGTGCCAGGACGGGCGTTTCCCGGACTGACGCGAGTTATCCACAGGTCTTGTCCACAGGCGGATCGGGGTGCCGGTGCGCGAGTTGGGGACAAGTCGATGTCAATACGGGTTGCCGTCGACAAATCGCTCTTCCCGGATCTTCCCGGCCGAGTTACGGGCAACCTTGCCTCATTCACCCTTTCCCGCGGAATCTCTCATCGACCTCCCCTCTTTTCACTCGAAAGTGTCTGCATTACTCCTCCTGAGCCCCATTTCGCAGGGGATCGGGCCATCCCGGCACCCATTCGGAGTGCCCAACTCCGTTGTCCACAGATGGGGCCCGCGCCCTGTGGATAACCCGCGTCCGAGGCTGTGCATTTCTGTGGACAACCTGACGCTCCGCCGCCGTCCGGACACCCGGGAATACTGGGTCGTGACCGCCGCGCGCGCACCGGTAGCCTGGTCCCGTGATTGACCTTCGCCTGCTCCGTGAGGACCCTGACCGTGTGCGCGCCTCGCAGCGCGCCCGTGGAGAGGACGTCGCGCTCGTCGACGCCCTGCTCTCCGCCGACGAGCGGCGCAGGTCGTCCGGCGTCCGCTTCGACGAACTGCGCAACGAGCAGAAGTCGCTCGGCAAGCTGATCGGCAAGGCGTCCGGCGAGGAGAAGGCCGAACTCCTGAAGCGGGCCGGCACGCTCGCCGCCGACGTGAAGGCCGCCGACGCCCAGCGCGACGAGGCCGCCGAGGAGACCCAGCGGCTCCTCCTCCAGCTGGGCAACCTGGTGCACCCCGAGGTCCCGGTCGGCGGCGAGGAGGACTTCGTCACCCGCGAGACCCACGGCGAGATCCGCGACTTCGCGGCCGAGGGCTTCGAGCCCCGCGACCACCTGGAGCTCGGCCGCCTGCTGGGCGCCATCGACGTGGAGCGCGGCGCCAAGGTCTCCGGTTCGCGCTTCTACTTCCTCACCGGCGTCGGCGCCCTGCTGGAGCTGGCCCTGGTCAACGCCGCGATGGCCCAGGCCACCGCGGCCGGCTTCACCCCGATGCTGACCCCGGCGCTGGTGCGCCCGCAGTCGATGGCCGGCACCGGTTACCTGAGCCAGGGCTCCGGCCAGGACGTCTACCACCTGCCGGAGGACGACCTGTACCTGGTCGGCACCTCCGAGGTGGCGCTCGCCGCGTACCACATGGACGAGATCCTGGACGCCGACCGCCTTCCGCTGCGCTACGCCGGCTTCTCGCCCTGCTTCCGCCGTGAGGCCGGTTCGCACGGCAAGGACACCCGCGGCATCTTCCGCGTCCACCAGTTCGACAAGGTGGAGATGTTCTCCTACGTCGCCCCGGAGGACTCGCAGGCCGAGCACCAGCGCCTGCTGGAGTGGGAGAAGCAGTGGCTGACCTCGCTCGAGCTGCCGTTCCGGGTGATCGACGTCGCCACCGGTGACCTCGGCTCCTCGGCCGCCCGCAAGTACGACTGCGAGGCGTGGATCCCGACCCAGGGCAAGTACCGCGAGCTGACGTCGACCTCGGACTGCACCGAGTTCCAGGCCCGCCGCCTGCAGATCCGTCTGCGCGACGGGCAGGGCACCCGCCCGCTGGCCACGCTCAACGGCACGCTCTGCGCGGTGCCGCGCACCATCGTCGCGATCCTGGAGAACCACCAGCAGGCGGACGGCTCGGTGCGCGTGCCCGAGGTCCTGCGCCCCTACCTCGGAGGCCGTGAGGTCTTCGAGCCGGTGGCCAAGTGACGCCCTCCCCCTCGTCCCCCCACTCGTCCCCCTCGCCCTTCCCCTACCGGCTGATCGCGACCGACCTCGACGGGACGCTGCTGCGTTCCGACGACACGATCTCCGGGCGCACCCGTGACGCGCTCGCCGCCGCCGCCGCGGCGGGCGCGGCCCACATCGTGGTGACCGGGCGCGGCGTGCCGTGGACCCGTGACGTGCTCGACGACCTGGGGTACCGGGGCATCGCCGTGTGCAGCCAGGGCGGCCAGGTCTACGACGCGGGCGCGGGACGGCTGCTGACCTCGGTCACCCTGGACCGCAGGATCGCCGAGCTGGCGCTCGCCAAGATCGAGGCGGAGACGGGGCCGCTGTTCGTCGCGGTGGCCCGGGACGGGCTCGACGGTGAGGTCCTGGTCTCCCCCGGCTACCGGTCGGTGGGCCACCTGCCGGCCGAGCCGCTCACCGACCCCGCCGACCTGTGGGCGGCGCCGCTGAGCAAGCTCTACATCCAGCACCCCACCATGGGCGACGACGAGCTCACCGAGGCGGCCCAGCGGATCGCCGGCGGGTTCGTCACCGTGGTGATGGCCGGCGCGGGGATCGTGGAGCTGCTGCCGCTGGGCCTGAGCAAGGCCACGGGGCTGTCGGTGGCGGCCCGCCGGCTGGGCGTGAAGGCCGCCGAGACCATCGCGTTCGGGGACATGCCCAACGACATACCGATGTTCCGGTGGGCGTCCTGGGGTGTGGCCATGGCCGACGCCCACGACGAGGTCAAGGCGGTCGCGGACGAGGTCACCACGTCCAACGACGCGGACGGCATCGCCGTCGTCCTGGAACGTCTCCTCGCCCGCTGACCGGCCGCGCCGCGGAGGGCGCCGACGGCGGGTGCGCAGGGGTGGTCCCGGGTGGGGCGGCCCGCGCGGGGCTGTGTTCCCGCGCGCTCGAAGCGGCCGCCCCGGGCGGCTCCCAGCAGCACGCACGCGGTGGGGTAACGAATCCCACCGGCGCCGGCGCGGGCCTGCCCAGCCGGGGGCCGGGGCCTTTCCTCCCCGTCCCCGCTCCCGGACCACGTCACGCCGGACATGTCCGGCGTGACACCCCACTGTGCCTCCACGCGGGCCCGCTCCGCCACCGAATTAGCGGGTGGCCTCCGCCACCGCGTCAGCGGGCGGCGGACCGCGCCGGGCGGATCACCTCCGCCGCCACCTGCGGCGGCGCGCCTTGCTCCAGAACCAGCCCGCCGGGGGCCGGTCCGTGCGCCACGGCTCCGGCTCCGGCGGCTCCCGCCGCCACCGCGCCGCCAGCATCCTGGCCCGGCCCGACGGCTCCTGGACCGTCGCGCCGCGGACGAAGTCCTCGTCCAGGACGACCTCGTCCCAGTCCTGTGGACCCGCCGTCCCGTCAGGCTCCGCCATCTCCCCGTACCTCCCGGATCCCCTCACGCCCAGTGTGCCCGGGCGGAAGGGGATCCGGAATCCTGTTCGAGGAGATCGACGCCGACAGCGCCCCGTAGCGGAGGGCGCGCGGGCCTCACTCCTCGGTGGCGGGGGTCAGCGTGCGCAGGCGGCGTGCCCCGTACCAGGCGGCCAGCACGGTGACCACGACCAGCAGCACCGCGCCGGTGACCGTGGTGACCTCGGAGGTGACCAGCTTCCCCTCGGCCAGGTCACCGCCGACCGCCAGCGCCCACTGCTGGACGCTCAGGGACCGCGCCCCCGGCACGAAGGAGCCGAGCAGCGCCTCCCAGACCAGTGCGTAGACCAGACCGACGACCACCGCGTGACGCGTGATCGTGCCCAGCATCAGGAAGAGCGAGGCGTAGGCCACCGAGGCGACCAGGGCGGCGACCGTGTAGGCGACGGCGACCCCGTCCGCCGTGCCCGCCAGGATCAGCGCGGACACCAGGGTGGGGACGGCCGAGAAGACCATCGTCACCGCGATCGCGACGACCAGCTTGGTGAGCAGCACGGTGCGCCGCTTCACCGGCTTGCTGAGCAGGTACATCACCGAACCGTCGTCGATCTCGGGACCGATCGCCCCGGTGCCGGCGATCACGCCGACGATCGGCACCATGGCGGCCAGGGCGAAGCCGCCGAGCACGTTGACCGCGCTCTGCGGGTCGGCGCCGGCCATGAGCCGCACCACGACGGAGATCACCACGAGCAGCAGCGGCAGACTGCCGAGGACGAGGGCGCGGCGCCGGCCGAGCAGGGCCCGCTAGGTGAGCCGGGCCACCGTGGGATGGAAGGCTGTGGACATCGTGAGGGCCTCCTGGGCCGCTGTGTCGCTAGGCCGCGACAAGGTACGAGAAGACGGACTCGAGGGACTCGTCGGACGGCGACACCGTGTAGAGCCGGATGCCGTGGTCGCGGGCCACCCTGGGCAGCAGTGCGGTGAACCGGCCGAAGTCGGCCGCCTGGATCAGCAGCGCGTCCTCGGCGGCGTCCACCTCGATGCCCGACGTCGACGGGTCGCCGATCAGCGCCGCGGCCAGGGCCCGGTCGTCGCTGGAGCGCACCAGGTAGCGGTGCGGGCGGTCGGTCATCAGGCGGCGGATGGAGCGGAAGTCGCCGCTGGCCGCGTGGCGTCCGGCGACCACCACCTCGATGTGCGAGGCCACCTGCTCGACCTCCTCCAGGATGTGGGAGGAGAACAGCACGGTGCGGCCCTCGGCCCCCATGCGGCGCAGCACCTCCATCAGCTGCATCCGCTGGCGCGGGTCCATCCCGTTGAACGGCTCGTCGAGCAGCAGCACCGAGGGCCCGTGCACCAGCGCGGACGCCATCTTCACGCGCTGCCGCATGCCCTTGGAGTAGGTGCCGATCCGGCGGTCCTGGGCGTACTCCATCTCCACCAGGGCCAGGGCGCGCTGTGCCTCGGCATCACCCAGACCGTGCAGCTCGGCGTTGGCCACGACGAACTCACGGCCGGTCAGGAAGTCGTACATCGCCTCGCGTTCGGGGACGATGCCGATCTCCCGGTAGATGTCCTCGTTGCGCCAGACCGGCCTGCCGTCGAGGGTGACCGTCCCGGCCGAGGGGGAGAGGAACCCCGCCATCATGTTGATGAGGGTGGACTTCCCCGCTCCGTTCGGCCCCAGCAGACCGGTGACGCCCGGGCCGACGTCCATGGTGATGTCGTTGACGGCGACCACGTTGCCGAACCAGCGGGAGACGTGGTCGAGCTTGATGGTGGTCACAGCCCGGCCTTTCGGTAGCGGCGGATCAGAAGGGCGTAGCAGCCGGCGATCAGCGCGACGACGGCCAGCAGGTAGACGACGCCCTGGGCGGTGGACGGCCCGGTGTTGCCCGGGAAGGGGCCCTCGGCGTCGAGGAAGGCGTGCTGGAGGCCGTAGATGAGGCTGCTCGGCGAGAAGAGGCCGATCCAGTTCACGGCGCCTTGGGCCCCGCTCTCCTCCGCGGCGACCTGCAGCGCCGTGACGGCGGTGAAGGACAGGGTCATCACGGCGATCACCGCGGCCACGCCGAAGCCGCGGCGCGGCGTGAGGGCGGCGACCAGCAGGGCGACGGCCGAGTGCAGCAGGGAGAGCACGGCGGCGCCGGCGAGCCCCTGGGCGAAGCCGGTCGTCTGGTCCGTGAAGTCCAGCTTCGCCAGCAGCGCGCCCGCGTAGAGGAGCACCAGGGGCAGCGAGGTGAGCACGAAGACCGCCGAGGCCATCGCCGCGTACTTGGCCCGGACGTAGTCGGAGGTCTCGATGGGGCGGGAGAAGTACAGCGGCATGGTCCGGTACCTCAGGTCCAGCGAGACCGCCTGGGGCGCCTGGGCGGCGAGGAACAGGGCGATCACCATGTCGAAGCCGACCGCGTACTCGACGTAGGGGATGGGCAGTTCCTCGCTGCCGGTGATCATGGTGGTCGCCACCGCGATCACCGCCGGCAGCGCCATGACGGCGGTGATGATCACCGGCACGATCTTGGAGCGCGCGGAGCGGCCGAGGCCGAAGGCGCCGCGCAGGGACTGCGCGAACAGTGAGCGGCGGGCGTAGGAGCGGCCCAGGCGGGGTCCGTCGTAGCCGCGGTAGCCGATGTCGTGGATCCGGCTCTCGGGCGCGGCGCCGTCGCCCGGCCGTGACCTGTCCGGGGAGCCGGACGGCGTGAGGCTATCGGTCGTCATGGCGGAAGACCTCCGAGATGTGGTGCCGGCGCTGCTCCATGCGCACCAGTCCGAGTCCGAGCCCGGCGACGGTGTCGCGGACCAGGTCGTAGGTGTCGTCGCCGTCCGCGGTGAGGAGCAGGATGCGGCCCGCCCCAGGGAGGCCGGCGCCGCCGTCCTCGGTGCGCACGCCCCGTGCGTCCAGGGCCTTGCGGAGGGCCTCGATGCCGTTCGGGTGCTCGTCGCTGTCGGTGACCTCCACCGCGAGGACCGCGGTGGAGCGGGTGAAGTCGGTGGTCGAACTGGACTGCAGCAGCGAGCCGCCGTCGATCACGACGACGTGGTCGCAGGTGCGCTCCAGTTCCCCCAGCAGATGGGAGGTGACCAGCACCGATATGCCGAAGTCGGTATGGATCCGCCGGATCAGGCCCAGCATGTCGTCCCGGCCGGCCGGGTCGAGACCGTTGGTGGGCTCGTCGAGCAGCACCAGGTCCGGGTCGTGGACCAGCGCCTGGGCGAGCTTGACCCGCTGCTTCATGCCGGTGGAGTAGCCGCCGATGGGCCGGTAGCGCTCCTCGTAGAGACCGACGTGACGCAGGGTGTCGGCGGTCCGCTCACGGGCGGCGGCCGACGGCAGACCCGACATGCGCGCCATGTGGACGACGAACTCGGTGGCCGAGACGTCCGGGGGCAGGCAGTCGTGTTCCGGCATGTAGCCGACCCGGGCGCGGATGGCGGGGCCCTCGGCGCGGACGTCCATGCCCAGCACCTCGGCCCGTCCCTCCGACGCGGGGGAGAGACCCAGCAGGATCTTGATCAGGGTCGATTTGCCGGCTCCGTTGGCGCCGACCAGGCCGGTCACCCCGGAACCGATGTCCAGGGTGAGCCGGTCGAGGGCGGTCACCCGGGGGAACCGCTTGCTCAGGCTTTCGGTCAGGATCACAGTCACGGCCCTGACGGTAGGGGCGTGGGCATGGGCACGTCGTCCTCCCGTGGGGCGTGCCCGGCTCACCCTCAAGATGTAGGGGACGCGTAAGGGTCCACCCCGGAGCTGAGACGGGAGCCGGGCGACGGGTGAGCCGGAGGGGCTGTGCTGCAGGGGCCGTGGCCCGCCCTCGGGGGCCGGTGGCGTGGTGAGGTCGCGCCGTCCGTATCGCGGCGGAGTTGTCCACAGGCTGGTCCCCCAATCCTGTGGAGAACCGTAATTCGCTGTGGATCAAACGCCCGATGCCTGAGACTTGGGCCACATGAACACCTCTCAGGAAAACGCCGGCATCGACGACCGGCGCATGGTGAAGGTCTCCAAATACCTCTCCCGGCACCTGCGCCATCAGCCCGACCGGATCGGCATCACCCTCGACCCCGGCGGCTGGGTGGAGATCGACGCCCTGCTGGCGGCGGCCGAGGCCCACGGCTTCCCCATCAGCCGGGCCGAGCTCGACCACGCGGTGGCGGCCAACGACAAGCGGCGCTTCGCCGTGGAGGGCACCCGGATCCGTGCCAGTCAGGGCCACACCGTGGAGGTGGACCTCGGGCTGGAGGCGGCCGTACCACCGCCGTACCTCTACCACGGCACCGTCGCCCGGTCCCTGGAGGCGATCCGCACCGAAGGGCTGCGCCCCATGGCCCGCCATGACGTCCATCTCTCGGTGGACCGGGAGACCGCCACCCGGGTGGGCGCCCGCCGGGGCCGGCCTCTCGTGCTGACGGTCGACGCAGGGGCGATGCACCGGGACGGCCATGTCTTCCGGGTGAGCGCCAACGGCGTCTGGCTGACCCGCTCCGTCCCACCGGAGTACCTGCGGCTCCAGCAGGGGTGAAGTGCGCAGGTGGGATGTTTCACGTGAAACGCCCCGCCGTAGGCTCGCACCATGAGCATGCGCCTGAGCACCGTGATCCTGCCGTACCGCCGCTGGCAGGAGGGTGGAAGAGCTTCCTGGGAACGCGCCGAGGAACTCGGTTTCTCCACCGCCTACACGTACGACCACCTGTCCTGGCGCACCTTCCGGGACGGCCCGTGGTTCGGGGCCGTGCCCACGCTGACCGCCGCCGCCACCGCCACCTCGCGAATCCGTCTGGGCACCCTGGTCAGCTCGCCCAACTTCCGGCACCCGGTGACCCTGGCGAAGGAACTGATCTCCCTGGACGACATCTCCGGCGGCCGCATCACCCTGGGCATCGGCGCCGGAGGCACCGGCTTCGACGCCACCGCGCTGGGCCAGGACCCCTGGACGCCGCGGGAGCGGGCCGACCGGCTGGCCGAGTTCGTCCCGCTGCTGGACCGCCTGCTCACCCAGGACTCGGTCTCCTACACAGGTGACCACTACTCGGCGCACGAGGCCCGCAACATCCCGGGCTGCGTCCAGCGCCCCCGCCTGCCCTTCGCGGTGGCGGCCACCGGGCCGCGCGGGATGAAGCTGGCCGCGCGCCACGGCCAGGCCTGGGTGACCACGGGCGACCCGGCGATCTTCGAGACAGGCACTCCGGAGGACTCGGTGGCCGCCATCCGCCGTCAGACCGAACGGCTGGCGGACGCCTGTGCGGCAATCGGCCGGGACGTCACGGAGCTCGGCAAGGTACTGCTCACCGGGTTCACCCCGGACCGCAACGCTCCCCTGGAGTCCGTCGACGCCTTCGTGGACTTCGCCGGCCGCCACGCCGAGCTGGGCTTCGACGAGCTGGTGATCCACATGCCGATCCCCGACTCGGAGTTCGACGTCGACGAGAAGACCTTCGAGCGCATCGCCACCGAGGCACCGGCGCAATTGAGCTGACCGCGAGCCGCAGCCGCTGCTGCGACGCCCGGCCTACCCGACATATGCGGGGGAACCGATCATTCAGGGGTCGATTCTCACTCAAATGTGCGGGCACCCGCACGCACGTGCTGGCATATGCGCGAGAATGGCGGGGTGACCTCAGCTCTCGAAGCGCCCGCGACCCGGGCCCACGCTGCAGTTCCGCCCCGGCTGATCGCCACGGATCTCGACGGCACGCTGCTGCGGGACGACAAGTCGGTGTCGCCCCGCACGGTGGCCGCGCTGGCGGCCGCAGAGGAGGCAGGTCTCGAGGTCTTCTTCGTGACCGGCCGGCCCGCTCGCTGGATGGAGGTCGTCGCCGACCACCTGCAGGGACACGGGCTGGCCATCTGCGGCAACGGGGCCGCCGTCGTCGACCTGCACGAGGGTCCGGGACGCCACCGCTTCGCCAAGGTCCGCGAGGTCGGCCACGCCAACGCCAGGGAGACCGTCCGGCTGCTGCGCGAGACGGTGCCGGGCACGCTCTTCGCCGTCGAGCAGACCTACGCCTTCCACCAGGAGCGCGCCTACCCGCGCATCTTCGTGGAGGAGCCCGACTCCTACGGGGATGCGGAGGAACTGCTGGCGCCCGGTGGTGTCACGGCCTCCCTGCCGGTGCTCAAGCTGCTGGCCTTCCACCACGATCTCGAGCCGGACGCCTTCCTCGGCCTGGCCCGCACCGCGCTCGGCGAGCGGGTCACGGTCACCCGCTCCAGCCCCAGCGCCCTGCTGGAGATCAGCGGTCCCGGCGTCTCCAAGGCCAGCACGCTCGCCCTGTGCTGTGCCGAGCGGGGCATCTCCCCCGAGGAGGTGGTCGCCTTCGGCGACATGCCCAACGACGTCGAGATGCTGACCTGGGCCGGACGGGCCTACGCCATGGGCAACGCCCACCCGGACGCGCTGCGCGCCGCCGGGCGGCAGACCGCGGGCAACAACGAGGACGGGGTCGCGCTGGTCATCGAGGAGATCCTCGCCACCCTGGCGTAGCGGGCCTGGCGTGGCCGGGCTGGCGTAGCCACCTGCTGTGGCCGCCCTGCTGCAGCCGCTGCCCCGCCGTCCTCCCTTGGGCCGCTGCCCCTCGGTCCACCCCTGCCGTGGCCGCTGCCCTGCCGTCCACCCCTGCCGTGGCCCGGGGTCCGGCGTGGGCCTCAGCCGAGCGGCACTCCGTGGGAGGCCAGCCAGGGGACGGGGTCGAGTGCCGATCCCGAGCGGGGCGTGACGCGCACCTCGAAGTGCAGGTGCGGCCCGGTGGAGTTGCCGCTGGTCCCCGACTGGGCGATCCACTGTCCGGCCGCCACCCGCTGCCCCTGGTCGACGGTGACCGCGGCCAGGTGCGCGTACTGGGTGAAGAACCCGCCGGGGTGCTCGAGCACCACCTCGATCCCGAAGGGGCCGCCGCAGGACACCCTGACCACCCGGCCCTCGCCCACCGCGCGGACCGGCGTGCCGATCGGCACCGCGAAGTCCTGCCCCGTGTGCCGGCTCGCCCACCGGACTCCTCCCTGGCCGAACCCGGCGGACAGCGCGTACTCCTCGACCGGCGCCACCCAGGTCCCCGGAGTCGGCGGGCCCGGCTGCTCCAGCCGCACCGGCCCCCGGCACGAGCCGGCGGCGACCGAGGCGTCCGCCCGGCTCTGCAGCAGTGCCTGCGCCTCCTCCAGGGTGCTCCGGATCCGCTGCCGCGTCCCGTCCAGTTCGGCCGAGTGCTTCTCCAGCCGACGCCGCCGTTCCTCTGCCTTCCGGCGCTCCTCGGCGAGTCGCCGCTCGGCCCGCCGGCTCCGGTCGATCACGTTCTGCAGGGCGAGGTCCGCGTTCCAGAGCGCCCGCTGACCGGCCATCAGTGACCGCGCGTCCCCGGAGAGCAGGATCTGCGCGGTGACCGGCAGGCCGCCGCCCGCCCGGTACTGGGCCCGGGCGTACCGGCCGACGTCCTCCCGGATCACCTGGGCCTCCTGGCGCTTGCGGGCCAGCAGCCGGTCCAGCTTCCCGGCCCGCGCCCGCTCCTGCACCAACCGGCGGGCGTCGGCCTCGTACCGGTCGGTGGCCCGGGCCGCCTCCCGGTGCAGCCGCGCCACCCGCGTACTGAGGCCGCCGTCGTCCGGTGGACCGGCGAGTCCCCTCCCTTCCTCGGCGGCGGCGCGTGGCACGGCCAGCGCGGCCAGGGTGCACAGCAGGACCGGAACCAGCGGGAGAGCGCGGCGAGGTGAGGGCATGTCAGCGATGCTGGCGGCGTCACCCGCACCTGGCCCGCCGGAGACGTACGGCCGGGGGAACCCGTACGGCACCCGGGGGAACCTCTGCGGCAGCCGGGGGACCTGCCCCGCGCGCCACCGGACCAGGGCCCTGAACCGCACGCCGCCGAACCGGGACTCCTGAACCGCACGCCGCCGGACCAGGACCACCGAACCGCGCGCCGCCGAGGCCCGAGGGTCAGCCCGCCGCCCGGGCCAGGGTCCGAGGCGCCGGGCCGGCAGGACCCGCGGGCCGGGTGGTGAGGAGCGCCGCCTCCTCCTCACGCTCCACCATCCCGCGGAACGGGCCGGGGACCGCCGCGAGATCCGCGTACGTCCCCCGCTGCACCACCCGTCCACGGTCCAGGACCAGCACCTCGTCCACCGCCTCCAGGCCCGCGGTGCGGTGCGTGATGAGCACGGTGGACCGTCCCTCGGCGGCGGAGACCTCCGTGGCGGACAGCAGGTCCGCGGTGAGGGCGTCGGCGGTCGGCAGGTCCAGGTGCTCGGTGGGCTCGTCCAGCACCAGGACGGGGAAGTCCGCCAGCAGCGCCCGCGCCAGGGCGAGCCGGCGGTGCTGGCCCCCGGAGAGCCGTGCGCCGTGCTCCCCGATCAGGGTGTCCAGGCCCTCGGGGAGGGCGCCCGCCCACTCCAGCAGCCCGACCCGGTCGAGCATCGCCCGGAGTTCCGTGTCGGTGGCGTCCTTCCGTCCGATCAGCAGGTTCTCCCGGACGCTGCTGTCGAAGAGGTGGGCGTCCTGGGCACAGAGCCCCACCGCCCGGCGCACCTGGTCGCCGTCCAGTTCGCGGATGTCGACCCCCGCGAGGGTGCAGGAACCCGCCTCGGGCTCGAGGAAGCGCAGCAGCACCTGGGCGAGGGTGGTCTTGCCCGCGCCGGACGCTCCCACCACGGCCACCCGGCGTCCCGGCTCCAGCACCAGGTCAACCTCGCTCAACGCGGCCCGGGCCTGCCCCGGGTGACGGGCCGACAGGCCGCGCACCACGAGGGGGAACGGGGATTCCGGAGCCGGGCGCGGCCGCTCGGGCTCCCGCACGGGATCCGGCGCGTCCAGCACGTCGAAGACCCGTTCGGCACCGCGCCGCACCCGCTGCCGGTACTGCGCGGCGAGCGGCAGCCCCAGCACGGCTTCGAAAGCGGCGAGGGGGGTCAGTACCACCACCGCGGTGAGCAGCCCGTCCAGCCTTCCCGCGTTCACCGCGGGGACGGCGACCAGCGCGGACGCGGCGACGGTGAGACCGCCGAGCAGCGAGACCAGCCCGTCGCCCAGGGCGCTCGCGGACGAGGTGCGCGCGGTGATCCGGGTCAGCACGGCGTCGGCCGTGCGGGTGGCGGCGAGCCGGGCGGGCAGCGCGCCGGCCACCGTGGACTCGGCGGTGCCGGTCAGCAGGTCGGTCACCCGGGTGGCCAGCTCGCCCCGGGCCGGCGCCAGTCGTGCCTCCGCCCGCCGGGCCACCGCAGCGGTCAGCAGCGGGACACCGGCCCCGGCCGCCAGCAGCCCCACGGCCAGGACGGCGCCCGCCTCGGGCAGCAGCCAGGCGGTGAACGCCACGGAGCCCGCCGAGACGGTCAGGGCCGCGCCGACGGGCAGCAGCCACCGCAGCCAGTAGTCCTGCAGGGCGTCCACGTCGGTGACCAGGCGGGACAGGAGATCGCCCCTGCGCGCGCCGCGCAGCCCGGCGGGGGCCAGCCGCTCCAGCCGTGCGAAGACCGCGACCCGGGTGTCGGCGAGCATCCGCAGCACGGCGTCGTGGGAGACCAGTCGCTCGGCGTACCGGAAGACGGCACGGCCCATCCCGAAGGCGCGGGTCGCGGTCACCGCGAGCATCAGGTGCAGCACGGGCGGCATCTCGGAGGCACGGGAGATCAGCCAGCCGGAGGTCGCCATCAGCCCCACGGCGCTGCCCAGTGCGAGGCTCCCCAGCAGCAGGGCCACCCCGAGCCGCCCCCGCCGCGCCCCCGACAGCCCTCGCACCCGCCGCAGCACGCCGCGCCCACCAACGGGGGTCTCCGGGATCTCGGGACGCGTGCTGTCCTCGATCACCACCCCGCCCACGCCGGCGGCCCCAGCGCCGCCGTCCGCTCCGGCCACCGGTCCGGCGGCAGCACCGTTCACCGGGGCCACCGCACGGCTCAGCGGGTCGGCCCCGGCAGGCACCTCGGCACCGGCCACCGGACCGCCGCCGGCGAAGGTCGCCGGTTCGGCCCCCGCAGGGTGCACGGCACCGTTCACCGGGGTGGCCCGCACGTGGCCCATCTGCCCGGACACGAGCCCGAGCTCCACTGCCGAGACCGTGCCTGGCAGGGAGTCAGCCACGGAGCCCGCCCCGGCATCGAGCGCCGCACCGCGTGCGGACACCCGGTCCGGCCCGGGCACGGCTCCGGTGGCGCTTTCGGGCTCCAGAAGTGGCCCGGGCACGGGACCCGGGCCACTCCGGACGTCACTCCTCGCCGCGGTCGCCGCGGACGGCCCCGCCAGCCGGATGACGCGGTCCGCCACCGCCAGCAGTGCGGGCCGGTGGACCACCAGCAGAACCGTCCGGCCCACCGCGAGGCGCCGCACCGCCTCGGTGACCTCCGCCTCCGTCGCCCCGTCCAACGCGGCCGTCGGCTCGTCGAGCAGCAGCACCGGCCGGTCGGCCAGGAAGGCGCGGGCCAGCGCGATCCGCTGACGCTGCCCCGCCGACAGTCCCGCGCCGTCCTCCCCCAGCATCGTGCCGGTCCCGTCCGGCAGGGCGTCCACGAAGTCCAGCGCCCCGGCGTCCGCAAGCGCCCGCCGCACCTCGGCGTCGTCGGCACCGGGCCGTGCCAGCCGCACGTTCTCCGCCACGCTCGCCGCGAACAGGTGGGGCCGCTGCGGCACCCAGGCGATCCGCGACCGCCAGGCCTGCGGGTCGATCTCCGCGAGGTCCACGCCGCCCACCCGCACCCGCCCCCGTGCGGGCTGGGTGAAGCCGAGCAGCACCCGCAGCAGCGTGGACTTGCCCGCGCCGCTGGGTCCCGTGAGCGCGACCGCCGCTCCGCGCTCCACCGTGAACGAGACGTCCGCGACGGCGTCCTCCGAGCGGCCCGGGTACCGCACCGCGACGTCCTCGAACGTGATCGTGGTGTCCGCCGGCACCGCCCGGTCCCCCGCCACCGGCAGCGGCGTTTCCAGCGTCTCGAACACCTCTTCCGCGGCGGCGAGGCCTTCCGCCGCCGCGTGGTACTGCGTCCCCACCTGCCGCAGCGGCAGGTACGCCTCGGGCGCGAGGACCAGCACCACCAGCCCGGTGTGAAGATCCAGTTCCCCGTGGACGAGCCGCATGCCGATGGTGACCGCCACCAGCGCCACCGACAGGGTGGCCAACAACTCGAGCGCGAACGAGGAGAGGAAGGCGATCCGCAGCGTGCGCAGGGTGGCCCGCCGGTACTCCTCGGTGATCCGGCGGATCGACTCCGCCTGCGCCTTCGCCCGCCCGAACACCTTCAGGGTCGGGAGCCCGGCGACCACGTCGAGGAAGTGGCCGGAGAGGCGCGACAGCAACCGCCACTGCCGTGCGGTGTGGGCCTCGGTGGCCCATCCGATCAGCGCCATGAACAGCGGGATCAGCGGCAGGGTCGCCACGATGATCGCCGCGGAGACCCAGTCGCCCGTGACGATCCGGGCCAGCACCACCACCGGCACCACCACGGCCAGTCCCAGCTGGGGCAGGTACCGCGCGAAGTAGTCGTCCAGGGCGTCCACGCCCCGGGTCGCCAGGTTCACCAGCGACCCGGTGCGCTGCCCGTCCAGCCAGGCGGGACCGAGGGCGGCTGTCCGTGCCAGCAACCGCCCCCGGAGCTCGGACTTGACCGCCGCACTCGCCCGGTGGGCGACGAGCCCGGTCAGCCAGGCGACCAGCCCCCGCCCGCAGGCGACGGCGGCCAGTGCCAGCAGGGGGGTTCCCAGCTCTCCGGTCGTCAGGCCTCGTTGGAAGACGCCGACCACCACCTCGGCGATCAGTGTCGCCTGGGCGACGACCAGTCCTGCCCCGAGCAGGCCCAGGGCCACCACCGCGGCCAGGAAGAAGCGGGTGGCGCGCGCGTAGCGCACCAGCCGGGGGTCCACCGGTTTCACGTGAAACCTCGTCCGTCAGTGGCTCACGGCGATGTGCCGTGTGCCGATCCGCTTGCGGAACACCCAGTAGGTCCACGACTGGTAGAGCAGCACCACGGGCGTGGCCGCCAGCGCGCACCAGGTCATGATCTTCAGGGTGTAGGGGCTGGAGGAGGCGTTGGTGACCGTGAGGCTCCAGCTCTCGTCCAGCGTGGAGGGCATGACGTCCGGGAACAGCGCCAGGAAGAACACCGCCACCAGCCCCACCACACCGAGACCGGAGAAGACGAACGACCAGCCCTCCCGGCCGGCCCGTCCGGCGAGCACCGCGGCGGCCAGGGCGGACAGGGTGAGAACGGCGGCCACCAGGCTCGGGGCCTCACCCCGCAGGAGCAGCGTCCAGAGCAGGAAGCAGGCCAGCGGCACGGCGGTGACGGCGCCCAGCCGCAGCGCCATTCGCCGCGCCCGGTCCCTGATCTCCCCCTCGGTCTTCAGCGCGGCGAAGACCGACCCGTGGAAGGTGAACAGCGCGAGGGTCGTCACTCCGCCCAGCAGGGCGTACGGGTTCAGCAGGTCGCCCAGGGTGCCCACGTACTCCAGGTCCCGGTCGATCCGCAGGCCGCGGACGATGTTGCCGAAGATCACGCCCCACAGGGTGGCGAGCAGCAGCGAGGTCCAGAAGATGACCGACTCCCAGTTGCGCTGCCACTGCTCACCGGACCGCTTCACCCGGTACTCGAAGGCCACTCCGCGCAGGATCAGGCAGAGCAGGACCACCAGCAGGGGCAGGTAGAACCCGGAGAAGAGCGTGGCGTACCACTCGGGAAAGGCGGCGAAGGTGGCGCCGGCGGCGGTCACCAACCAGACTTCGTTGCCGTCCCAGACCGGGCCGATGGTGTTGATCAGCACCCGCTTCTCGGTCCGGTCCCGAGCCAGCAGCCGGGTGAGCACGCCGATCCCGAAGTCGAAGCCCTCCAGGAAGAAGTAGCCGGTCCACAGGACGGCGATCAGGACGAACCAGACGTCGTGCAGTTGAAGTTCCATGCGAGGCGACTCCTGCCTGCTAGTACGAGAAGGCCATCGGCCGGTCGGCGTCCTGCGGGTCGCCGCCGATCCGGGTGGGCGGGTTGAGGTCGGCCTCGGTGAGTTCGGGCGGGCCGGCCTTCACGTACTTCACGAGCAGCTTCACCTCGACGACGGCGAGCGCCGCGTAGACCACCGTGAAGAGGAGCATCGAGGCGAGCACCTCGCCCTGGCCGACGCCGGGGGAGACGGCGTCACGGGTCTGGAAGACGCCGAACACCACCCAGGGCTGGCGGCCCATCTCGGTGAAGATCCAGCCCCAGGCGTTCGCGATCAGCGGGAACGCCATGGTCCAGGTCGCCACTTGCCAGAACAGCCGGGTCGCCCGGGGGCCGAGGACCGTGCCGCGCGGCAGCAGGACCAGGCGCGGCACCTCGTCCTCGCCGGTCCGCAGGTGCTGGGGGAGCAGGAACCTCTTGCGGGTGAGCCAGAGTCCGAGCACGCCCACCCCGAGCGAGGCCATGCCGAAGCCGATCATCCAGCGGAAGCTCCAGAAGGCGACCGGGATGTTGGGGCGGTAGTCGCCGGGTCCGTACTTCTCCTGCATCTCCTGGTTGATGTCGTTGATGCCCGGCACGTAGTGGTCCAGGTCCGAGTCGGCGAGGTAGGAGAGCAGGCCGGGAATCTCGATGGCCACCGTGTTGTGGCCCTTGTCGACGTCCCCGTAGGCGAAGAGCGAGAACGGGGCTCCGCGTTCGCCCTCCCACAGCGCCTCGGCGGCCGCCATCTTCATCGGCTGCTGCTCGAACATCACCTTGCCGAGCACGTCGCCGCTGACCGCGGTCAGCAGGCCGCCGACCGCCACCGTCACCAGACCCATCCGCAGCGAGGTGCGCATCTCCGCGATGTGCCGGCCGCGGGCCAGGTGGAAGGCGGCGATGCCGACCATGAAGGCGCCACCGGTCAGGAAGGCGGCGGCCAGGCTGTGGAAGACCTGGGCGAGCGTGGTGTTCTGGGTCAGCACCAGCCAGAAGTCGGTGAGCTCGGCGCGGCCCTTGGCCTCGTTGATCCGGTAGCCGACCGGGTGCTGCATCCAGGAGTTCGCCGCCAGGATGAAGTACGCGGAGAGGACGGTGCCGACCGCCACCATCCAGATGCAGGCGAGGTGGATCCTCTTCGGCAGCTTGTCCCAGCCGAAGATCCACAGCCCGATGAAGGTCGACTCGAAGAAGAAGGCGATCAGCGCCTCGAAGGCCAGCGGCGCTCCGAAGACGTCACCCACGAAGCGGGAGTAGGCGGACCAGTTCATGCCGAACTGGAACTCCTGCACCAGGCCGGTGACCACGCCCAGTGCGATGTTGATCAGGAAGAGCTTGCCCCAGAACTTGGTGGCCCTGAGGTACTTCTCGTTGCCCGAGCGGACCCAGGCCGTCTGCAGGCCGGCCGTGAGCGCGGCCAGCGAGATCGTCAGCGGGACGAAGAGGAAGTGGTAGACGGTCGTGATGCCGAACTGCCAACGGGCGAGTGTCTCGGGTGCCAGGGCGAGGTCCACGTGTTCTCCTTCACAGCGGTGCCTCGAGGCGGAGTTTTGGTCCACCAGATCCGCACATGGGGGGATGAACATGCGCGCTTGTGAAAGCGTTCACATTCACAAGCTATTATCAGCATGTAGGTCGAACGGCCGTACAGGGGGGTCCCCCCTAACGGCCCGGACCGGCCGAAACCCGCCCCTCGCCCACGCTCCGCTCCACGCTCGCGCCCCTCTCCGCCGGGCGCCGGGAACGACGACGGCCCGGCGGCTCCCTAAGGGGCCACCGGGCCGCGGCACGTCCGGTTCGCGGACCGGACCGGGATCAGAGGGAGCGGCGGAAGTCCTCCGCCGTCTTGACGAAGAGGTCGTTCGCCTCGGTCTCCCCGATGGTGACCCGCACGCCCTCCCCGGCGAACGGGCGGATCACCACGCCCGCCTGCTCACAGACCGCGGCGAAGTCCATGGTCCGCTCGCCCAGCCGCAGCCAGACGAAGTTCGCCTCGGTGTCCGGCACGGTCCATCCCTGCTCGCGCAGGGCCGCGACCACCCGGATGCGCTCGCACACCAGGGAGCCGACCCGGCCCAGCAGCTCGTCCTCCGCGCGCAGCGAGGCGACCGCCGCGTCCTGCGCCAGCTGGCTGACACCGAACGGCACGGCCGTCTTGCGCAGCGCGGCCGCCACCGGCTCGTGGGCGATCGCGAAACCGACGCGCAGGCCCGCCAGGCCGTACGCCTTGGAGAAGGTGCGCAGCACGCAGACGTTGGGGCGGTCCCGGTAGAGCTCCACGCCGTCCGGCACGTCCGTGTCCCGGATGAACTCGCGGTACGCCTCGTCCAGCACCACCAACACGTCGCTCGGCACCCGGTCCAGGAAGCGCTCCAGCTCGGCCCGGCGCACCACGGTGCCGGTGGGGTTGTTGGGGTTGCAGACGAAGATCAGCCGGGTGCGGTCGGTGATCGCGGCGGCCATCGCGTCGAGGTCGTGCACGTCGCCCGGGGTGAGCGGGACCTGCACGGGCGTGGCACCGCTGATCCGGGTGATGATCGGGTAGGCCTCGAAGGAGCGCCAGGCGTAGATCACCTCGTCACCGGGGCCGCTGGTGGCCTGCAGCAGCTGCTGGGCGACGCCCACCGAGCCCGTGCCGGTGGCCACGTGCGAGGCCGGCACCCCGAAGCGCTCCGCCAGCTCCTCGGTCAGACCGGTGCAGGCCATGTCCGGGTACCGGTTGAAGGAGGCGGCGGCGGCCACCACGCTCTCCATCACGCCGGGCAGCGGCGGGTAGGGGTTCTCATTGGAGGACAGCTTGTAGGCGACCGGGCCCGTTCCCGTGGCCGGGCGGCCCGGCTTGTAGGAGGGCACTCCCTCCAGCTCGGCACGCAGTTTGGGGGTCGTCTCGCTCACCGCAGTCCTCCTCATGACGGCCGGCGGCTCATGCGCCGACGGCACCGATGGCTATCACCCTAAGAGCCTCCCGCCGTCGCGGGACCGGCACGGCCGAATCGGTCCGGGGCACCGGAACAACCCGCGGGGTCACCAGGGGCGCAACCCGGAGAATCACGCGCGCCGGTGGCTCGCGCCCTGGCGCGCATCACCCGTGAAGGTGAGTTGCGGCCGGGGCGGGTCCCTTCCGGTGCACATTGCATGCACCCGCCGAGAGGCCTGGTCCCTCGACTTCGCGACTCAATCACCTTGATTTCTAAGGTGATTACGCCCACATGACCATGGAGAATCGTCCCTGTCAACGGGCGCATATGCATCCGGCCCAGCCTGCCTTTCGAGCCCTACTATCGGCTCGCCATGACAGCAGCAGGGAAGCACCAGGTGAACCGGGCGGAGATCAGCCGCCGGGGCAGCCGACCGGGCCGGGCAGGGATCCGCGACGTCGCCGCCGCGGCCGGAGTCTCCATCACGACCGTCTCCGACGCCCTCAACGGCAAGGGCCGACTGCCCGATGCCACCCGCCGCCATGTCCGTGAGGTGGCCGACCGTCTCGGTTACCGCCCCTCGGCCGCGGCCCGAACCCTCCGTACGGGGAAGTCCGGCCTGATCGGCCTGACCGTGACCACGTACGGGGATGAACCTTTCACCTTCACGGAGTTCGCGTACTTCGCCGAGATGGCGCGGGCGGCCTCGTCGGCGGCGCTGGACCGCGGGTACGCCCTGGTCATCCTGCCCGCGACCTCACGCCACGACGTGTGGTCCAACGTGGCGCTGGACGGGACGGTGGTCATCGACCCCTCGGACCACGATCCGGTCGTCACCGAGCTGGCCCGGCAGGGTTTACCGGTGGTCTCCGACGGCCGCCCCGACGGCACCCTTCCGGTGACGGCCTGGGTGGACAACGACCACGAGGCCGCCGTGATGGGCATCCTGGACCACCTCGCGGCGGCCGGCGCCCGCCGCATCGGTCTGCTCACCGGCACCAGCACGGACACCTACACCCGGCTGTCGACCACCGCCTACCTCCGCTGGTGCGAGCGCGTCGGCCAGGACCCGGTCTACGAGGCCTACCCGGCTCACGACCCCTGCGCGGGCGCGGTCGCCGCCGACCGGCTGCTGGCCCGCCCGGACCGTCCGGACGCGGTGTACGGCCTGTTCGACCCCAACGGCACGGACCTGCTGGCGGCCGCCCGGCGGTACGGGTTGCGGGTGCCGGAGGACCTGCTGCTGGTGTGCTGCAGCGAGTCCTCGGTCTACGCCGCCACCGAGCCGCCGATCACCACGCTCTCCCTCAAGCCGCGCCGCATCGGCACGGCGGTGGTCCAGCTGCTGATCGACGCCATCGAGGGCGTCGCCTCGGACCAGCCGGTCGAGCAGGTGATACCGACGGAGCTGATCGTCCGCGCGTCATCCCAGCGACGTCCGGCCCGCACCACCGTGAGCCCTCCGCGCGCGGCCGGCGCCGGCTGACACGCCGTCGGCCTCCGCTCCGGCCCCTCGCCCCACGGCGAGCCGAAGCGGAGGCGGGCGGAAGCAAAGTCGGGCGGAGCAGGCGGGCGGAGCAGGAGCGGGCGGCGGCACCCGGTGCGGCAGGGGTGGCCGGGGCGGACGCCGACCGCACGCGGTGCGCGCGGTGGGAGTGGCCCGGCGGAAGGCAGGTGGGGTGAGCGCGGAGCGGTCGCGGAGACGGACCCGGTCCGAGGCGGACGGCGGCCGCCGCAGGGGGCGTCAACCGGCGCACACCGTGCGATTCGGCCGAAATCCCGTCCGTCATCCTCTCGCGCCGCAGGATTCACCACCCCTGGGTCGTCCCACGGCACGATCCGCGTTCCTATGATGGGCGCACGGCACCGCGGGCCGCTGCCACCAGGCAGTCCGATGCGGTGCAGACGCGGCGCGATGGTGGAGGGGTCGATGACTCAGGGGGCCGGTCGGGGACCCGAGGTGGAGCGCACGGCGACGCTGCGCGACTTCCGGGTGCCCGCATACGTCCACGAACCCGTTCCGCACACCGCGGCGGGGAGCCCGCCTCCTCCCGTGCCGCCGGTCTCCGCCGCGCCTCCGGCGGAACCGCACCCCGGTTCGGTGCCCCCCGAGGACATCCCCGGCCACGGCGCCGACGAGTACACCCCCACCGAGCGGGACCTCCCGGTGATCCGCCGCGGCGACACGCTGCAGCTCATCCCGTCCCCCGCCGCCGGCCCCGCGGAGGCGACGGCCGCCGGGCAGCCCGCCCCCGGGCCGCTCTACGTCGTCGGCGACGTCCACGGCTACCTCGACGAACTCCTCGACGCACTGCACGAGCAGGGCATCGTCGACGAGAGCGGCGAATGGTCGGCCGGCAACACCCGGCTGTGGTTCCTCGGCGACTTCACCGACCGGGGCCCCGACGGGATCGGCGTGATCGATCTCGTGATGCGGCTGTCGGCCGAGGCGGCGGCCGCGGGCGGCTACTGCAAGGCGCTGCTCGGCAACCACGAGCTCCTCCTGCTCGGTGCCAAGCGGTACGGCGACACGCCCGTCAACTCCGGTGCGGGCACCGCCACCTTCCAGGCCGCCTGGCTGCTCAACGGGGGTCAGGCGGCGGACATGGACCGCCTGCGCGACCACCACCTGCAGTGGATGTCCCGGCTGGCCGCCATGGAGGAGGTCGACGGGCACCTGCTGGTCCACTCCGACACCACCGCGTACCTGGAGTTCGGCGCCTCCATCGAGGAGGTCAACGACACCGTCCGGGAGACGCTGACCCGCAACGACCCGGACGAGGTGTGGGACCTCTTCCGCAAGTTCACCAAGCGGTTCGCCTTCCGCGACTCCGGTGGCGTGGACGCCGCCCGCGAGCTCCTCGACGCCTACGGCGGCACGCGGATCGTGCACGGCCACAGCCCGATCCCGTACCTCACGGGCGAGGCCGGCTCGGAGGACGGCGAATCCGGCTCGGGGCGCTCACCGATCGACGGGCCGCACATCTACGCCGACGGCCTGGCCGTCGCCATGGACGGTGGCGTCACCATGGCCGGCACCCTCCTGGTGCGCCGCCTGCCGGTCGCCTGACGTCGCGCACCCGCCGCCGCTCCCCGGCTGCTGATCACGATGAGTGATCAACTCCCCTGTACATCGAGGGAGTTCATACGCCGCATTTCCTGCCGGATCCGGCGCGGATCCGGCAGGAAACCGGGAAACTCCCGGAATTCCCCTTGTCATCACCCGCCGCCGCGGCACTACCATCGGACTATCCGTAGCAGGCTCCCCTCCGTCCCAGCCAGACGGCTCGTCGGCATGCCGAGCCACAGCCCTACGGAGCATCGGGGGATGCACATGACCAGCCACCCGCAGCACCTGCGGAACGAGGACCGCCCCGATTTCGAGCGAGCCCTGGAAGAGGTGCTGCGCTCGACCCCGCGCGACAACGACCCGGCGACGCTCACCGGGCGGCCGAACACCGAGCAGCTGCGCACGCTCGCCCTGGCCGGCGCCGACGAGATCCTCCAGGGGGCGGCCGCCGAGTACGGCCACTACCTCGACCTCCGCGACGGCCTGCGGCGCCTGGCCGACTCGGCCGGGGAGCCGGAATCCGGCGGCGTGGAGAACTCCGCGCCGCGGGAGGCCGACGCCTCCGGTCCCGGCGCGGGCGCGGTGGCCGTCGTCCTGGCTCCGCTGCTGGCGGGAGCGTCGGCGGTCGTGCTGCTGCTGATCGGCTACCTGCTGAAGATGTTCACCCCGGAACCGGCGATGGCACGGACCCTGTTGACCGCCGGGTGGGTGTTCGGGGCGCTGGCCGCCGGAGGCCTGCTGACCGCCGCGGCCGGACTGCTGGTCACCGCCCTGCGCAACGGCGCCCGGGCCTACCACGTGCAGCCCCGGCACCGGCGGGACGCGGACCTGGAACGGGCCCGCCTGGAGTGGCTGGAGGCTCTGCGCGAGCGCGGCCTCCAGCCCTTCCTGGAGAAGGCGTCGGCCTCCGCCCCCCGGGTCGCCCCGGCGGGCGGACCGCTGCCGGCGCCGGGTGACCAGGACGGCCGGTCCGGCGCCCGCCGGGAGCCGGGCCGGATGACCAGCCCCCGCTTCAGCAGCCCGGGCTACAGCAGCCCCGACTTCTCCAGCCGGGACCGCCGCAACACCTGAGGTACCGCGGATCCGCCGGCCGGGCGCGCGCAGGCGCCCGGCCGGCGGGGCACGCCGGCGCACCGGTCCGCGCCCGGGCCGCCGCGCCGGTCGGCGTTCGGTCCGCCGCGCCGGTCGGCGTTCGGTCCGCCGCGCCGGTCGGCGTTCGATCCGCCGCGCCGGTCCGCCGCAGCGCGCCGCCGTGCCGGTCCACGCTCAGTCCGCCGCGGTCTCGAACTGCTCGGGCCGTTCGGTCAGCGGCACGTAGACCTGGTTGCCACGTGCCGCGAACTCCTTGGACTTCTGGAGCATCCCCTCGGCGATCTCCTCCGGCGAACCCGCGGCCGCGTCGCCGCCGAACCGCTCGTTGATGTCCCGGCTGATCCGCATCGAGCAGAACTTCGGCCCGCACATGGAGCAGAAGTGGGCCGTCTTCGCCGGCTCGGCCGGCAGCGTCTCGTCGTGGAACTCCCGCGCCGTGACCGGGTCCAGGGAAAGGTCGAACTGGTCCTCCCACCGGAACTCGAACCGTGCGTCGGAGAGCGCGTCGTCCCACTCCTGGGCGCCCGGGTGCCCCTTGGCCAGGTCCGCGGCGTGGGCGGCGATCTTGTAGGTGATCACGCCCGTCTTGACGTCGTCACGGTCGGGCAGGCCCAGGTGCTCCTTGGGCGTCACGTAGCAGAGCATCGCCGTGCCCCACCAGGCGATCATCGCCGCGCCGATCCCCGAGGTGATGTGGTCGTAGCCCGGAGCGATGTCCGTGGTCAGCGGACCCAAGGTGTAGAACGGCGCCTCGTCACAGATCTCCTGCTGGAGGTCGATGTTCTCCTTGATCTTGTGCATGGGGACGTGTCCCGGGCCCTCGATCATCGTCTGCACCCCGCACCGCCTGGCGACGCGGCCGAGTTCCCCGAGGGTGCGCAACTCGGCGAACTGCGCCTCGTCGTTGGCGTCGGCGATCGACCCCGGACGCAGGCCGTCGCCCAGCGAGTAGGTGACGTCGTACGCGGCGAGGATCTCGCTCAGTTCCTCGAAGTTCTCGTAGAGGAAGCTCTCCTTGTGGTGGGCCAGGCACCAGGCGGCCATGATGGACCCGCCCCGGGAGACGATGCCCGTCTTCCGCCCGGCCGTCAGCGGCACGTACGCCAGCCGGACCCCGGCGTGGACCGTCATGTAGTCCACGCCCTGCTCGGCCTGCTCGATCACCGTGTCCCGGTAGATCTCCCAGGTCAGCTCCTCGGCCCGGCCCTCCACCTTCTCCAGCGCCTGGTAGAGCGGCACGGTGCCGATGGGCACGGGCGAGTTGCGCAGCACCCACTCCCGCGTGGTGTGGATGTTGCGGCCCGTGGAGAGGTCCATCACCGTGTCGGCGCCCCAGCGGGTCGCCCAGGTCATCTTCTCCACCTCCTCCTCGATCGAGGAGGTCACCGCCGAGTTGCCGATGTTGGCGTTGACCTTCACCAGGAACCGCTTGCCGATGATCATCGGCTCGATCTCCGGGTGGTTCACGTTGGCGGGCAGTACCGCCCGGCCCGCCGCGATCTCCTCGCGCACCACTTCGGGGGAGACGTTCTCCCGGAGGGCGACGAACTCCATCTCCGGCGTGACCTCCCCGCGCCGCGCGTAGGCGAGCTGGGTGACCGGACCGCCCTCCCGGCTGCGCCGGGGAAGCCGCGGCGCTCCCGGGAACACCGCGTCCAGGTTCCGCAGGCCGCCACGTGGTGAGGTGTGGCGGATCCCGTCGTCCTCGGGCCGGACCGGGCGGCCCGGATACTCCTCGGTGTCCCCCCGGGCGACGATCCAGTGCTGCCGCAGTGGCGGCAGGCCGCGGCGGACGTCGGTGGCCGCCGCCGGGTCGGTGTACGGGCCGGAGGTGTCGTACAGCGACACCGAACGGCCATTGGTGAGGTGGACCTGCCGCATCGGCACGCGGATGTCGGGGCGGGAGCCCTCGACATAGCTCTTGTGCCAACGAGCAGGCGTGCGTGCGTCCTTGTCGGTCATGAGACCTACTCCCTACGCCGGCATTACCCGGTAACAGGTTCGGCGGTCGACGCAGCGGTCTCCGTGGCGATGTTTCCCGTGAAACATCGTCTGCCCGCCCCGGATCAGGGGCGGTGCGGAGGTCAGCGTCCTCTCAGCCCGGTGCTCCGAGCTCCCGCGTGTGCAAAGGTGGCCCCACGCTAGCGTCTCGCCGGGCGCGGTGAACAGTAGGCCCCTGCCACTCTTGGGATGATCTGTCCGTGAGCTCCATGCAACCGCCTCCCGAATCGCCGCGTCCCCCCACCGGTCCTCGCATGCCGCCCGGCCACGCGCACGGCACCGGACCCGGTCATGGCGGTGGTCCCGCCTACGGGCCGCCACCCGGCTACGGGTCTCCGGCCGGCGGCGGCTCCGCTCCCGGCACGCGGCCGGATCCCGGCGGACACGGGCACGAGCACGGCTCCGGCTCCGGCTCCGGCTCCGGCTCCGGCGGGGGATCCGGGCACGGCTCCGGCGGGGGATCCGGGCACGGCTCCGGCGGGGGATCCGGTTCCGGCGACGGACACGGCGGCGGAGGACACGGGCATGGTTCCCGCGGGGGATCCGGTGCCGACGGTGGAGGACACGGGCACGGCTCCGGCGGGGGGCACGGGCACAGTCACGCGCACGGGCCCGCCGCACCGGCCTCCCGCCGGCTGCGGAGGATCATCGCCGCCGTCCTGGTGCCGTTCGCCGCCGCCGTCGCCGTCGGCCTGCTGGTCCTGTGGCCCGGCGGGGCGCCCGACCACGAGCGCTCCGGTGTGGGCTTCGACCGGCACACCGAGCAGGGCACCGTCACCCGGGTGGAGAAGACCCCCTGCGGACAGCAGAACCAGAAGGGCCAGGAGTGCTCCCTGGCCACGGTGCGCATCGACTCCGGGAAGGACGAGGGCCACACCTTCACCGAGACGGTGCAGAAGGACCAGTCCCGGCAGTTGGCGGAGGGCGACTCGGTGATCGTCGCCTACGAGCCGTCGGCGCCGAAGGAACTGCAGTACTCGGTCATGGACATGGACCGGAAGTTCCCGCTCGCCCTGCTGGCGGGCATCTTCGCGGTGGCCGTGGTGGTCGTGGGCCGGTTGCGGGGCCTGATGGCGCTGATCGCGCTGGCGGTGAGCTTCCTGGTCCTCACCCTGTTCATCCTGCCCGCCATCCTCCAGGGATCGAATCCGCTGGTGGTCGCGGTGGTCGGGTCCAGCGCCATCATGCTGATCGCGCTCTACCTGTGCCACGGCCTGTCGGCCAGGACCTCGGTGGCGGTCCTGGGCACCCTGGTGTCGTTGCTGCTGATCGGCGTCCTGGGCTCGGTCTTCATCGACTGGGGCGACCTGACCGGCAACACCGACGACAACACCGGCCTGATCCACGGCCTCTACCCGCAGATCGACATGAGCGGCCTGCTGCTGGCCGGGATCATCATCGGCTCGCTGGGCGTCCTGGACGACGTGACCGTCACCCAGACCTCGGCGGTCTGGGAGCTCCACGAGGCCAACCCCTCGCTGGGGCCGCGCGGCCTCTACCGCGCCGGTCTGCGCATCGGCCGGGACCACATCGCCTCGGTGGTCAACACCCTGGTGCTCGCCTACGCGGGCGCCGCGCTGCCGTTGCTGCTGCTCTTCTCGATCGCCCGGAGCAGTGTGGGCGCGGTCGCCAACAGCGAGCTGGTGGCCCAGGAGATCGTGCGCACCCTGATCGGTTCCATCGGCCTGGTGGCCTCGGTGCCGGTGACCACCGCGCTGGCCGCCCTGGTGGTCGCTGCCGACCGCCCCGCCCCCGACGGCCGAGGCGGCCTGCAGGCGGGCGGACGGGGACGCGGCAGCCGCGGGCGTCGCCGCCGCCGCTGACGTCACCGGACGTGAGGTCCGTGTCGCAGGTGCGGCACGGGCTTCGGCTTCCGGTGCCCGGGAGGCGGGTCAGGGCCACCCGGACTCCGGCCGCCGGGCCGAAGCGTTCCTTCACCGGATCGGGGCCGGCTGCGGCGGGCGGGTCAGCCGGCGCTCTGTTCCTCGGCCAGGATCCGGTCCAGCGCCTCGTCGAGGTGGGCGTCGAAGTCGGCCAGGGCGCCCTCCTGGCCGAGCGGCACCAGCTTGTCCGTCCGGTCCAGGAACGCCACCAGCGGAGCGGCTCCGGAGCGGAACAGCGCCTGGTCGCGGCCCACCTGGAGCCGGATCAGCACCTCGCCCAGCATGTCGGGGTCGGCGGGCGACACCCTGACGTCACCGTCCCCGCAGGGCCGCCCCACCCCGTCGATCAGCAGCTCCCGACCGAAGGCCCAGGTCACCGGCGCGTCACCAGGAAGGTGAAAGGTCAGTCGCACGGCGAACGGATCAGAGGTCTCGTAGCGCAGCTCGACCGGAATGCGGAACGAGAGCTCGTCCGAGACGAGAAAGTTCATCATGACCTCTGCCTGCACCGACTCGCGCATCGCCTACCCCGTCTTTTGTCCTCGGGTTGTCCGGGACTCATCCTGCTGACCCTGCGCGCCATCTTGCTGAACGTACACGGCGAATCACAAGGAGTGATTTTTCAGATACTGAAAGACAGGGCCAGGACACCGGGTTCACGCCCCATCTCGGCCTGCAGCCGACGGGCCGCCGGGAGCAGGCCGTCGGCCTGCTGGGCGGGGAGGGAGACGGCCACCGCGGCGACGAGGGTGCCGATCCGGACGGGGATCGCGGCGCACACCGTGCCCAGCGCGTACTCCTGACGCTCGATCACTGGCTCCCCATGGCGGCAGGCCGCCAAACGCCGCAGCAGGACGTGCTCGTCCTCGACGGTGTACGGGGTCAGCCGCTGTACCGGATAACGCGTCAGGTGGTCCCGGCGGGCGTCCTCGTCGAGCTGGGAGAGCAGGCACTGCCCGATGGCGTGCGCGTGCCCGGTGGCCCGGAAGTCGGCCCACTCGCCGACCGCCGGGCTCTCCTCGGAGTCCGCGACGCCGACGACCTCGATCTCCCCGTCGCGGTAGCGGGCGCAGTACAGCGGGGCGCCCACGGCCTGGTGCCAGTGGGCCAGCGCCTCGGAGACCGCGCCGCGACGTTTCTGCCGGGCCATCCTGCGGCTCAGCCGCTCGGCGGCGTCTCCGAGGTGGAAGAGACCGCTGTCGCGCCGCAGGTAGCCCTCGTGGACGAGGGTGCGCAGCAGGTGGTAGGTGGTCGGGAGCGCGAGCCCGGTCTGCCGGGCCAGCTGTTTCGCCGGCGCGCCCTGCTCGTGCGCGGCCACGGTCTCCAGCAGGCGCATCGCCCGCTGGACCGATCCGATCAGCGTGGCCGGCTGGCCCTGGCGCGGTCTTCCCGCACCCTCGGCCGCTCTGCCTCTGCCCGGGCGCTCCTTCGCGGAGCCGGCGGGCGCGTGGCCCGCCTGGGTGGGCTGGACGGGCACCGATGGGGTGCGTCGCGAGGCGGACGCGGTGTCGGCCGTGGCCAAGGGTCACTCCCGGAGCGCGAGGGCTGCCCGTGCCGGGGAAACACGGGGGATGTGCAGGCCGCCCGCGGGGGCTCTGGCTCCCCCACGTCGAGTTCCGGACTCTAACGGTCCGTCACCTGCCGCATACACCCCGCGGGCGAAGCTTCCCCCTCACGAGGGATCCGCCCCTTGCGCGCCGGGCGCGCTCACCACTTCCCGTCGGAGGACGAGGACGAGGAGGAGCCGGTGAACTTCCGGACCAGGAAGATCAGGCCTCCCACCAGCGCCACGAACAGCAGCACCTTGAACAGCAGGTGCACCAGGAAGCCGAGCAGGCTCAGGAGGAAGCCGCCGAACACCGCCAGCGCGATCACCGGGATCGCGACCCACTTCACCCACCACGGCACGTCCGCGAGGATCTCACGCATCGCCCAGCCCCTTTTCCGTCCACGTCGGGCGCCGCGGGTCGGGCGCCACGTCATCGATGCTAGGCGCGCACCGGCGGGTGCAGGGGCTCCGGGCACCCCCGTTCCCCCCTGACCGCACCCCTAGGGGACGGGGTCCCGCGACCCTCGGCCGAAGCCCTCGGTCACCCCTCCGGCGGCGAGAAGACCACCATCACCCTGAGGTCCTCGCTGATGTGGTGGAACTTGTGCGGGACCCCGGCCGGCACGTAGACCACGCTGCCGCGCGCCACCTCCGTGGTCTCGGTCCCCACGGTGATCCAGCCGCGCCCGCTCACCACGAAGTACACCTCGTCCTGGTGGTGCGGCTGCTGCGGGTCCTGGGCGCCGGCGTCCAGCGCGTAGAGCCCCACCGACATGTGCCGCTCGCGCAGGAACTGCAGGTACGCGCCGTCGTTGGCGGCCCGTTCCGCCTCGAGTTCGTCCAGCCGGAAAGCCTTCATCGTCCCGCTCGCCCCCTGGGTCCAGGACCCGCATCGATCTCTTCTGCCACGATCAGATACATGATGAATTTCCTAGTCAAGACGCTCGCCAACGCGGGAGCCCTGGCGGTGGCCGTGTGGCTGATCGACAAGATCAGTCTGGAGGGCGGCAGCACCGGCAGGAAGGCCTGGACGCTGATCCTGGTGGCCCTGATCTTCGGCCTGGTCAACCTGCTGGTGAAGCCGGTCGTCAAGCTGTTGACGCTCCCGCTCTTCATTCTCACCCTCGGTCTGATCACGCTGGTGGTCAACGCCCTGATGCTGCTGCTCACCTCCTGGATCGCCGGGGAGCTCGACCTGAGCTTCCACGTCGAGGGGTTCTGGACCGCGGTCCTGGGCGGCCTGGTCATCTCGGTGGTCTCCTGGGCCCTCGACCTGATCCTCCCCGACAACGACTGACCCCGGCCCGGGCCGCCCAGGCCGCCCCACACGACCTGGGCCGCCCTGGGCCACCGCCGAGCACTGCGGATCACCGTCGAACCGCCGCCGAGCACCGCGGACCACCGCCGGACACCGCGGGCCATCGCCGACCGCCGCAGGCCGCCCTCCGTCCGCTACGTGAGACGCCGACACGTCCCTGACCTGCCCGTTCCGCCACCCCTCCGTCCGTCCGGCCGACCGCCCTGAGACAGTGGGGGGCGGCGGGCCCTCCGGCCGCCACCGGACGTGAGCACCAGGAAGGACGGGCCGTATGAACGACTCCGCCGCGCACACCCCAGGACAGGGCGCCGAGGCCGACGGCACGGGCACGACGCACTCCGCGACCGGTGACGGCACCCGGGCGGTCCGCGCCGGCCTGCCGGAACCGGTGAAGTACGAGCCGACGCTCCCCGGTCCGGTGTTCGCCGCCCACTTCCACCTCCCGGGCGAACCCACCGGCCCGTACACCTACGGGCGGGACGAGAACCCCACCTGGACGCTGCTGGAGAACGCCATCGGCGAGCTCGAGGCTCCCGGCAGGGAGGACGTGGAGACGCTGGTCTTCCCCTCCGGCATGGGCGCGATCTCCGCGGTGCTCTTCTCCCAGCTGCGTTCCGGCGACACGGTGGTCCTGCCCAGCGACGGCTACCAGGTGTTCCCCCTGGTCCGGGCCCAGCTGGAGGCCTTCGGCGTCGAGGTGCGCACCGCGCCGACCGGCGGGGACGCACAGCTGGAGGTGCTCGACGACGCCCGGCTGCTGTGGATCGAG
This sequence comes from Streptomyces fragilis, assembly GCF_003112515.1. Classification (GTDB taxonomy): domain Bacteria; phylum Actinomycetota; class Actinomycetes; order Streptomycetales; family Streptomycetaceae; genus Streptomyces; species Streptomyces fragilis. The sequence continues at coordinate 144,897 of NZ_BEVZ01000008.1, forward strand.
ACGCCCTCCAACCCCGGCCTGGACGTCTGCGACGTGCGCCGGCTCGCCGAGGAGGCGCACGCCCGGGGCATCCTGGTCGCCGTCGACAACACCTTGGCCACGCCGCTCGGCCAGCGGCCGCTGGAACTGGGTGCCGACTTCTCGGTGGCCAGCGGGACCAAGCAGCTGACCGGCCACGGTGACGTGCTGCTCGGCTATGTGACCGGCGCCCGCGGCGAGGCCATGGACGCGGTGCGACGCTGGCGGAAGATCGCCGGTGTGATCGCGGGCCCGATGGAGGCCTGGCTGGCCCACCGCTCGATCTCCACCCTGCAGATGCGGGTGGACCGGCAGGCCGCCACCGCCCTCACCCTCGCCCGCGCCCTCAAGGAGCGCCCCGAGGTCGGCGACCTGCGCTACCCCGGCCTCCCGGACGACCCGTCCCACGCCGTGGCCTCGCGGCAGATGCGCCGGTTCGGCAGCGTGGTCTCCTTCGCCCTCCCCGGCCGCGCGCACGCGGAGCGGTTCCTGGAGTCGCTGCGGCTCGTGGACGAGGCGACCAGCTTCGGCGGTGTGCGTTCCAGCGCCGAGCGGCGGGGGCGCTGGGGCGGGGACGCGGTGCCGGAGGGCTTCATCCGTCTCTCGGTGGGCGCCGAGGACCCGGACGACCTGCTGGCGGACGTGCTGCGGGCCCTCGACAAGGCGGCGGGCACGACCGCGGGGCACTGAGGACGACGCTCCGGTCAGGAGCGCGAAGGGCCCGGTCCGAGCCTCCCCCCTCGTGGCTCGGACCGGGCCGCCTGCCCGCCGTGCGACCACCCGGTCGCACCGCGCGACCAAGGCTAGTTGACTCTGTGTCAGTGTCCAATCACGGGAGCGACAGGGACCTATCGACATATTTATAGTAGGACCCGGTCGACGGGCCGCCGACGGCCCGGTCCGTACCGCCCCCGGGAAACCGAGAGGGCGGGGAAACCGAGGGGCGGCAAGCCGAGGGGCGGTAAGCCGAGGGGGCGTTCATGGATCTGGCCTTGCTCCGCACCTTCGTGGCGGTGCACCGAGCCGGGTCCTTCACGCGCGCGGCCGCTCTGCTCGGCCTCTCCCAGCCCGCTGTCACCTCCCAGATCCGCACGCTGGAGCGTCAGCTCGGCCGCCCTCTCTTCCTGAGAAGGGCACGCGGGGTCGTGCCCACCGCCATCGGCGACGAGCTGGCCCACCGGGCCGCTCCCCACCTCGACGCGCTGGTCGAGATAGCCGAGGCGGGAGGCGACGACGGCGCACCGCGCACCCTCCACCTGTCCGGACCGCCGGAGTTCCTCGCCGAGCGGGTCCTGCCCGCCCTGGTGGGCCTCACCGATGACGACGGCCTGACGCAGCCGCTGCGCGCCTCCTTCGGCAACGACGAGGAGGTCCTGGAGGGCCTGGCTGCCGGCCATTACGACCTCTCCGTCACCACCGCCCGCCCTCGCGGATCACTGCTGAGCTCCACCCCGCTGTGCGACGAGGAGCACGTCCTGGTCGCCGCCCCGGCCTGGGTGGCCGAGACGGCCCCCGGCGGCCGGGACCGTCCGGCGGACGTCCTGGCCCGGTTGGACCGGCTCCCCGTGGTCGAGGTCCACGAGTCGCTGCCGTTCGTCTCGCGCTACTGGGCCGCGGTCTTCGACGCCGCCCCCGCGGCGGCCTCCGGGGCGGTCGTGGTGCCGGACCTGCGGGCGGTTCTCGCCTGCGCCGAGCGCGGCGCCGGCCTCGCCGTCCTGCCGCGGTACCTCTGCGCCGCCGCCCTGGGGCGGGGCTCGCTGGTCGTCCCGTACGAACCCGCCGTGCCCCCGCTGCGGACGTACTTCCTCGTGGCGCGCACCGGCACACTCGGCCTTCCGCACATCGGCCGGGCGCAGGAGCACCTGCAGCGGGCCGCAGCGGCGTGGTCCTGAGGGAGGAGCCCCAGCGGCGAATGGACCCCGAGCGATGTTTCACGTGGAACATCTCGGGCCAGATTTCCCCCATGACCGTCCGCCCCGTGGTCAAGCGCACCGCCCGAGCCGTTCTCCTGGACGGTGACGACCTCATCCTGATCAAGCGCACCAAGCCTGGTGTCGATCCCTACTGGGTCACCCCGGGCGGCGGTGTGGAGCCCGAGGACGCCACGGTCGTCGAGGCGCTCCACCGCGAGGTGGACGAGGAGCTCGGCGCCAAGATCTCCGGCGTCATCCCCTGCTTCGTGGACACCGTGGAACACATCGGACCGGACGAGGCGTCCACCGGCGTCAAGATCCAGCACTTCTTCGTCTGCCGGCTGGAGTCGATGGACCCCTCCCTCCGTCACGGTCCCGAGGTGGAGGAGCCTGCCGGGGAGTACGAGATCGTGCGCGTGCCCTTCACCCGCGTCGGGATTGCCTCCGTCCACCTCGTGCCGCTCTCACTGCGGCACTATCTGGACGGCAACATCGAGGGCGTCCGCGCCCTGCACGCCGCCGATCTCGTGTGACCGTGCTCTGCGCGGCCGGAGCAGGCCTAGGGTGCGGTCATGAGTGATCTTTCGATACGTCCGGCCCGGACGGACGACGTACCCGCCCTCGTCGCCCTGTACGCGGACGACCCCTTGGGCGCCCTCCGCGAGACGCCGGACGATCTGGACCCCTATCTGGCGGCCTTCGAGAGGCTGGCTGCGGACCCGAACCAGCACCTCGTGGTGGCCGAGCGCTCCGGCACGGTCGTCGGCACCCTCCAGCTGACGGTGATCCCCGGCCTGTCGCGCCGCGGGACCATCCGGTCGGTCATCGAGGGCGTCCGGGTGCACGCCGACGAGCGGGGCAGCGGGCTGGGCACGCACCTCGTCCGGTGGGCGATCGAGGAATCCGGGCGGCAGGGCTGCCAACTGGTGCAGCTGACCTCCGACGCCACCCGGACCGATGCCCGCAGGTTCTACGAGCGCCTCGGCTTCACCGCCTCACACATCGGCTTCAAGCTCCAGCTGTGAGCTCGTCCCCCTGCTTCAGCCCGCGCCAGCCGCCTTCGTCCACGCCGCCCGGCACGGGGGCGGCGGGGTCGTAAGGGGTGCGGGTGAAGACGAACGACCCGAGGTCGAGGTGGCTCACGGTGCCGTCGGAGCGGCGGACGGCCCGCAGGGTCTCCCCCGCGTAGTAACCGTCCAGGCCGGTCCAGGCGTCGTCCCCGGCCGCCCGGAAGCGCGACCTGCGGGGACCGCCGGCCGCCAGCGGATCGAGGGAGACGCCACCCTCCGGGGCCAGACGCAGGACGAACGCCTGGGTCCCCCAGTACCAGGGGCCGGCCAGCGCGAGCGTCGCCGGATCGACCTCCGGCAGGGGACGCCACGGTTCGGGGATGCGGGGCTCCGCCTCCGCGACGATGCGCACCAGGTCGGCGCCCAGCGTCGCGATGGGGACCCCGGAGATGCTGTTCACGAGGACCACGGCGGCCACGTCGTCCGCGACGGACAGGGACAGGTTGGCCAGATACCCGGGGACCGATCCGGAGTGACCGACCACCTGACGCTCGCCCCAGTACTGGATCTGCATCCCCAGTCCGTAGCCGTATCCGGATGCCAGGTCACCCGGTTCCGGCGGCGCGGCGGGGGTGCGCATCTCGGCCAGCGAGGCGGCGCTCAGCACCCGGTCGTCGCCGCGGGCCAGGAAGAGGGCGAAGCGCGCCAGGTCGGTGCTGGTCGACCAGAGCTGCCCCGCCGGCGCCATCCGGCCCAGGTCCTCGACCTGTTCGGGGAGCAGCACGTCGGCCCACGGGTGGACGGCCCAGCCGCCGGCGAACGGGGCCACCGGGTCCGGGCCGGTGCGGTGCAGGCCGAGCGGTTCCAGAACCTCGCGGCGCAGCACCCGGTCCCAGGGATCCTGCCGCAGCTCCTCCACCAGCGCGCCCAGCAGCGTGTAACCGGGGTTGGAGTAGTGGAACCTGCGTCCGCCCGGATGGAGTCCGGGGTTGTCGCCGAGCACGTCGGCCAGTTCGGGGCGCAGCGAGCCAGGCGTCCGCTCCCACCAGGGCGCGGGCGCCTCGGCGGCAAGGCCCGCGGTGTGGGCCAGCAACTGGGCGACGGTGGCCGCGCCCGCCGAGGTGCCGGGAAGGTGCTTCTCCAGGGGGTCCTGCAGCGAGAGAAGCCCTTCGTCGCGCAGCCGCATCACCAGGACCGCGACGAAGGTCTTGGTGATCGATCCGATCCGGTACTGGACGTCGCCGTCGGGGGCGTGCCCGTCCACCGAGGTGCGCGCACCGGTCCACACGATCTCGCCGCCCCGGGCGACCGCCGCGGTGAGCGACGGCGTCCGCCCCTCGTTCTGGGCGACCGCGATGCGGTGCAGCAGGGCCCGCCGGGTGGCGGGCAGCAGGGCGTTCTCATCCTGAGGTGTCGTCATGACCCCAGTGCACCAGACCTGCTCGGGGCCGGGCGACCACGGTTCTGCCCGGCGGTAAATGGTTTGACCTGGCCATGCCTTCGCGTTGCACTGTGGCGGGCCCACACGCCGTGGTGCCGGACGCCGGGGAGGCACAGCCAGCGATGGAGATCCGTTCCACGACCGCCCAGGATTTCGACGTCTTCGTCGACACCACCCTCACTGCCTTCGCCATGGAGCGCGAGACCCCGGCGGAGGGCGACGGCGCCTGGTGGTCGGCGTTCGAGATGGACCGCTCCCTGCTCGCCGTCACGGACGACGGGCGGCCCGTCGGCACCGCCGGCGCCTACTCCCTGGAACTCACCCTGCCGGGCGGCGCCCTGGTGCCGGCGCCCGGAGTGACCGCGGTCGGCGTCCTGCCCACGCACCGACGGCAGGGCGTCCTCAGCGCCATGATGCGGCGCCAGCTCGCCGACCTGCGCGAGGAGGGCGACATCCTCTCGGTGCTCCTGTCCTCCGAGGCGGTGATCTACCGGCGCTTCGGCTACGGTCCGGCGACCTACACGCAGAGGATGACGGTCGACCGCCACCGGGCGGCATTGGCCCGGCCGCGCGCCGAGGAAACCGGCGGCGGGGCCGCGCCCCGCGCCGGATCGGTCGAGGTGCTGCGGCGGGCCGAGTGCGGCGACCTCCTGGAGGAGATCTACGACCGGTACCGCCGCACACAGCCCGGCGCCCTGTCGCGCCCGCACCGCTGGTGGAGCCTGGGCGCGGGCCAGCCGCCGATCGCACGGGCCCCGCGGTACATCGCCGTCCACCGGGACGCCGACGGCGTGGCCGACGGGTACGCGAGCTACTCCGTCGACAAGGACCGGACCCTGACGGTCGACGAGACGATCACCGTCGACGACGCGGCCTTCACCGCCCTGGCCCGGTTCGTGCTCGGGCACGACCTGGTGGAGAAGGTGGTCTTCAAGCACCTTCCGCCCGGTCATCCGCTGCGCTGGCAGTTCACCGACTACCGGGCCGGCGAGCTGGGGGACAGCACGGACTGGCTGTGGGTGCGGCTGCTCGACATTCCGCGCGCGCTGACCGCACGGGGCTGGTCGGGCGACGGCGAGCTGGTCCTCGAGGTGGACGATCCCTGGCTCGGCGAGCACGGCCGCTACCGGCTGACCGTCCAGGGCGGCAAGGCCGACTGCGCCCCGACGAGCCAGGCGCCCGACCTGTCCCTGGACGTCAGCGACCTGGGCTCGGTCTACCTGGGCGGGACCCTGCCGAGCACGCTGGTGCGGGCCGGGCACATCACGTCCCACCGTCCGGGCGCCGCCGAACTCGCCGACGCGCTCTTCCGCGCCGAGCGCACGCCGCACTGCCTGCACTGGTTCTGACCGCCGGCTGACGGCCGACGGATCCGAGGCGGGGCGGTCGAGCACCAGGACCGGAGACGGGCCCGGAGCGCACCGATGAGATTTCCGCGCCGCGTCGGTCCGTACGCGTGGGGCCGACTCACGAAAGGCTGGCGCCATGCGGAAACTGATCTACGGCATGAACCTGTCCCTGGACGGCTACATCGCCGCGCCCGGCGACGACATCGGCTGGAGCGTGCCGAGCGACGAGCTCTTCCAGTTCTGGTCCGACCAGTTGCGGGCGACCGAGCTGTCGCTGTACGGGCGCAAGCTGTGGCACACGATGACCCCTTACTGGCCGACCGTCGACCAGCGGCCCGACGCCACCCCGGCGGAGATCGAGTTCGGGCGCCGCTGGCGGGACATGGCGAAGGTGGTGTTCTCCTCGACGATCGACGAGGCCGACTGGAACACCCGCCTGGTCACCGGCGACGCGGTCGCCGAGATCACCCGGCTCAAGGCCGAGGACGGCGGCCCGATGGACATCGGCGGCGCGACGCTCGCCGGTGCGGCCATGCGGGCCGGGCTGATCGACGAGTACGTCCTGGCCACCGCGCCGGTGCTGGTGGGCGGCGGCACACCGTTCTTCACCGCGCTGGACAGCTGGGTGAACCTGAATCTGGTGGAGACCCGGACGCTTCCCTGCGGCGTGGTCCTCACCAGGTACGAGACGAGGCGCTGAGCCCGTCACGCGAGGCGCCCGCCCGGGACGCCCGCCTCGACGGCGGGACCGCGCGCCTCGACCGCCGGGGCCCCTGGAAACCGGTCAGCTCTGCGCCATGTCCACGAAGCGCGAGTAGTGGCCCTGGAAGGCCACGGTGATGGTGGCCGTCGGGCCGTTACGGTGCTTGGCCACGATCAGGTCGGCCTCACCGGCGCGCGGTGACTCCTTCTCGTAGGCGTCCTCGCGGTGCAGCAGGATGACCATGTCGGCGTCCTGCTCGATGGAGCCGGACTCACGCAGGTCGGAGACCATCGGCTTCTTGTCGGTGCGCTGCTCGGGCCCTCGGTTCAGCTGGGAGAGCGCGATGACCGGGATCTCCAGCTCCTTGGCCAGCAGCTTGAGGTTACGGGACATGTCCGAGACCTCCTGCTGGCGGTTCTCGGCGCGCTTGGAGCCGCCGGACTGCATCAGCTGGAGGTAGTCGATGACGACCAGCTTGATGTCGTTGCGCTGCTTGAGCCGGCGGCACTTGGCGCGGATCTCCATCATCGACAGGTTGGGGGAGTCGTCGATGTAAAGGGGTGCGGCGGAGACGTCGGGCATCCGGCGGGCAAGACGCGTCCAGTCGTCGTCGGTCATGGTGCCGGAGCGCATGTGGTGCAGGGCCACCCGCGCCTCGGCGGACAGCAGACGCATGGCGATCTCGTTGCGGCCCATCTCCAGGGAGAAGATGACGCTGGGCAGCTGGTTCTTGATCGACGCCGCTCGGGCGAAGTCCAGCGCCAGCGTCGACTTGCCCATCGCGGGACGGGCCGCGATGACGATCATCTGACCGGGGTGCAGGCCGTTGGTGAGGGCGTCGAAGTCGGTGAAGCCGGTGGGCACCCCGGTCATCTCCCCGCTGCGGGAGCCGATCGCCTCGATCTCGTCGAGCGCGCCCTCCATGATGTCGCCGAGCGGCAGGTAGTCCTCGCTGGTGCGCTGCTCGGTGACGGCGTAGATCTCGGCCTGGGCCCGGTTGACGATCTCGTCGACGTCGTCGTCGGCCGCGTACCCCATCTGGGTGATCCGGGTGCCGGCCTCGACCAGGCGCCGCAGCACCGCGCGCTCGTGGACGATCTCCGCGTAGTACTCGGCGTTGGCCGCGGTGGGGACCGTCTGCACCAGGGTGTGCAGGTAGGCGGCGCCGCCCACCTTGTTGATCTCGCCCCGCTTGGTCAGCTCGGCGGCGATGGTGATCGGGTCGGCCGGCTCGCCCTTGGCGTAGATGTCGAGGATCGCCTGGTAGATCAGCTCGTGGGCGGGCTTGTAGAAGTCGTGTCCCTTGAGCACCTCCACCACGTCGGCGATGGCGTCCTTGGACAGCAGCATGCCGCCGAGCACGGACTGCTCGGCGTCGAGGTCCTGCGGGGGCACGCGCTCGAAGGGGGAGACCTCCTGCTCGTCCCACCTCCCGTCACCGGAACGGCCGCCACGGCCGCCGGAGCGGCCCGGACCGGAGTCCTCACGACGGCGCGAGGCGGGCAGACGATCACTGGGACCGCTCTCGGCCCAGGGGTCGTCCAAGGGCTCGGAAATGCTCACCGAGCGACCTCCTCCCGTCCGCCGCGCGGACCTCGCCGTGCCTCTCAGTTGTACGGCACGGCTCTGACAGATCGAGCTGCCCGCAGCCCACGTCGGCACCGGCGTCGGACGCCGGTTTCGTGGTGGAATCTCACAGGCCACAGAGGGCGGGCACCGCACCACGCTAAGCCCGCGGGCACCTTCAGCCAATCTGGTTATCCACAGGCCATGTGGAAGAACGGCCGTATGCTGTGGACAACCCCCGGAAACCTGTGCACGAGTCGGTGGACAGCGCTGTGAACAAGCCCGCAGCCTTCCCCGGGTTGCCCCTCTGACCTGCGGCAACGCGATGCACGGGTTGTGCAGAAGAAAAAATTCGGCCGCCGGGCCAAGATCTACCGGAACGCTGTGCGAGAACACACGTCGCCCGGCAAGAAGTAAGAGGCCCATCAGCATTGCACCACTTACCTGTGGACGATTAGATTGGTGCTCATGACACAGGCTTCCGCGACCGGCCTCCCGAGCCGACGCCGACACGATCGCGAGATCATCGCGCTGGCGCTCCCGGCCTTCGGCGCCCTGGTGGCCGAACCTCTTTTCATCCTCGCGGACAGCGCCATCGTCGGACACCTCGGCACCGCCCAACTGGCCGGGCTGGGCGTGGCCTCGGCACTGCTGACCACGGCGGTCAGCATCTTCGTCTTCCTGGCCTACGCCACCACGGCCGCGGTGGCCCGGCGAGTCGGCGCCGGTGAACTCGGCGCCGCCATACGCCAGGGCATGGACGGCATCTGGCTGGCGATCCTGCTGGGCTGCGCGGTGATCGTCGCGGTACTGCCCACCGCTCCGGCGCTGATCGACCTGTTCGGGGCCTCGGACACCGCCGCCCCCTACGCGGTGACGTACTTGCGCATCTCCTCGCTCGGCATCCCCCCGATGCTGATCGTCCTGGCGGCGACCGGCGTCCTACGGGGACTTCAGGACACCAAGACCCCTCTTCGCGTCGCCGTCGCCGGCTTCGTGGCCAACGCGGTCCTCAACGTCCTGCTGGTCTACGGCCTCGACCTCGGGATCGCCGGCTCCGCATGGGGCACGGTGATCGCCCAGTGCGGCATGGCGGCCGTCTACCTGGTGGTGGTCGTGCGCGGAGCCCGTCGCCACGGAGCGTCGCTCCGCCCGGACGCCGCGGGCATCCGCGCATCGGCACAGGCCGGTGTCCCGCTGCTGGTCCGGACACTCTCCCTCCGCGCCATCCTGATGATCGCCACCGCGGTCGCCGCCCGGCTGGGCGACGCGGACGTGGCCGCCCACCAGATCGTCCTGTCCCTGTGGAGCTTGTTGGCCTTCGCCCTCGACGCCATCGCGATCGCCGGACAGGCCATCATCGGACGCTACCTCGGGGCCGGTGACACCGACGGAGCCCGGGCAGCCTGCCGCCGCATGGTCGAGTGGGGGATCGCCGTCGGCATCGCCTTGGGCCTGCTGGTGGTGCTGGCTCGGCCCCTGCTGCTGCCCATGTTCACGGGCGACACCGCGGTGTGGCACGCGGCGCTTCCCGCCCTTCTCGTCGTCGCGGTGTCGCAGCCGCTGAGCGGGGTCGTCTTCGTGCTCGACGGTGTCCTGATGGGCGCGGGAGACGGCCCGTACCTGGCCTGGGCCATGATCCTGACGCTCGCTGTCTTCACGCCCGTCGCGCTGCTGGTGCCCTCCGTCGGAGGAGGTCTCACCGCACTCTGGGGCGCCATGACGCTGATGATGACGGTGCGCATGGCGACGCTGTGGTGGCGCGCGCGGTCCGGCCACTGGCTCGTGACCGGGGCCGTCCGCTGACGGACGGAACCTCCACGCCGACTCTGCCGCACGGACGGTTTCACGTGAAACACGGCGCACGGGACGGACCGGACAGCCAAAGAAGGCGGACAGCCAAGAAGGGCCGCACCCAGAGGGTGCGGCCCTTCTCAGTGATGCCGAGCCGAAGGCTCAGACCCGAGCCGAAGGCTCAGACCCGAGCCGAAGCTCAGGCAGAGACGACCTCGACGCTGACCTTCGCGGCAACCTCGGGGTGCAGACGCACCGAGGTCTCGTGCGAGCCGAGGGTCTTGATCGGGGCGCCCAGCTCGATGCGGCGCTTGTCGACCTCGGGGCCACCGGAAGCCTTGATCGCGGACGCGATGTCGGCCGGGGTGACGGAGCCGAAGAGACGACCGGCGTCGCCGGAGCGAACGGCCAGACGGACCTTGGTGCCCTCGAGCTGCGCCTTGATGGCGTTGGCCTGCTCGATGGTCTGGATCTCGTGGATCTTGCGGGCGCGGCGGATCTGCGCCACGTCCTTCTCGCCACCCTTGGTCCAGCGGATCGCGAAGTTCCGCGGGATCAGGTAGTTGCGAGCGTAGCCGTCCTTGACGTCGACGACGTCGCCGGCAGCGCCGAGGCCGGAGACCTCGTGGGTGAGGATGATCTTCATTTTTCGGTCACCCTTCCCTTATCGCGCGGTGGACGTGTAGGGCAGCAGCGCCATCTCACGGCTGTTCTTCACGGCCGTGGCGACGTCACGCTGGTGCTGCGTGCAGTTGCCGGTCACGCGGCGGGCACGGATCTTGCCGCGGTCGGAAATGAACTTCCGCAGCATGTTCGTGTCCTTGTAGTCCACGTACTGGACCTTGTCCTTGCAGAACGCGCAGACCTTCTTCTTCGGCTTGCGCACAGGCGGCTTCGCCATGGTGATTCTCCTGTGTGATCAAGAAGTGTGGGTGACGAGTCCGCCCTAGAAGGGGGGCTCGTCCGAGTAGCCACCGCCGGAACCGCCCTGGTTGCCGCCCCAGCCGCCGCCGCCCTGGCCACCGGCGGGAGCACCGCCGGACGCCCACGGGTCGGCAGGCTGGGAGCCGCCACCCTGCTGACCGCCGCCGGGGCCTCCGCCCCAGCCGCCGCCACCCTGGCCGCCACCGCCGCCGTAACCGCCCTGGCCGCCGCGGGCACCGCCGCCGCCTCCGGCGGCCTTGGTGACCTTGGCAGTGGCGCTGCGCAGGCTGGGGCCGACTTCCTCGACGTCCAGCTCGTAGACCGTCCGCCTGACGCCCTGGTTGTCGTCGTAGGACCGCTGCTTGAGGCGGCCCTGGACGATCACGCGCATGCCCTTCGTGAGGGACTCCGCGACGTGCTCCGCCGTCTGCCGCCAGACCGAGCAGCTCAGGAACAGGCTCTCGCCGTCCTTCCACTCGTTGGTCTGCCGGTCGAAGGTGCGGGGGGTGGACGCGACTCGGAAGTTCGCGACCGGCGCACCAGACGCGGTGAAGCGCAGCTCGGGGTCGTCGACGAGATTGCCGACGACCGTGATGACGGTCTCGCCTGCCATGGGGGAACCTCTCAGCGGGTTAGCTGCTGGTTGCTGGTGGTGCTACTCGATTCCCGGGATCGACCGAGCCGGCAGGCTCAGTGCATCTCGGGACGGAGGACCTTGGTCCGGAGGACCGACTCGTTCAGGTTCATCTGGCGGTCGAGCTCCTTGACGACCGCAGGCTCGGCCTGCAGGTCGATGACCGAGTAGATGCCCTCGGGCTTCTTCTTGATCTCGTACGCGAGACGACGACGGCCCCAGGTGTCGACCTTCTCGACCTTTCCGTTGCCCTCACGGACGACGGAGAGGAAGTTCTCGATCAGGGGGGCGACAGCGCGCTCCTCCAGATCGGGGTCGAGGATGACCATCACCTCGTAGTGACGCATGTGGAACCCACCTCCTTTGGACTCAGCGGCCACGGTCGATCCGTGGCAGGAGGGTTGTATGCGTGGTGTTACGTGAGCAACGGTATCGGGCCCCACTGACAGTCGGGATGGATGCCTTCCTGACCTGACGTGGGCAGACACCGGTGCAGACGGTACAGACTACCCGCACACCGGCTTCCGGCTGAAATCCGTGCGCGAATGGCGTCGATCCCGTACATATCGGGTACTCGCCGTCTAGGATGCGCCGCTTCCGTCGGGAGGTGCTCATGGCACAGACAACGCGTTCGCAGCCGCGGCCCACCATTCACGGGTCCCTCTTCGCCACCGATCACAGGCCCCACCCCAAGGTGAACGCCCTGCTCGGCATCACCCTGGTGCTCGGTGTGGTGGCCCTGGCGACCGCCGGGTTCCACCATCTGCACCTGCTCACCTCATGGGCGGGACTGATCGGCATCATCACGGGCGGAGCCGGCCAGTTCATCTCGGCGACCACCCGGGAGCGGTTCGGGCTGATCGTCGGCATCGGCGCCTGCGCCCTCGGACTGCTCCTGGGCATGTCCCACGGAGGCCTCTTCGGCGGGATCGGTTCGTAGGGCCGTCGGACCGGCCCCAGGTTGCCCCGCCGTTCCCCCGTCCGTCCTCCGCCCGTCCCGTCCGCCCCGGTCCGCGCCGGCTCAGCCGGCCCCCGGACCGGGGCGGACCGCGTACGTGTCCGTCAGTACGTTCGGCTGGCACAGTAGGCTTCGGCGCGAGAGCCGGAGCCCCTACATGTGGGGACACGCCAGCCCGAGGAGCGCCCCGAATGAGCCTGACCCTGAGGACGATCAGCCGAGAACAGCATCTGGCATACATCCAGAGTCTGCCCTCGGCGAGCCACATGCAGGTACCGGCGTGGGCGGATGTGAAGGCCGAGTGGCGCTCGGAGAACCTCGGCTGGTTCGACGACCGCACCGGAGAGCTGGTCGGCGCCGGTCTGGTCCTGTACCGGCAGCTCCCCAAGATCAAGCGCTACCTGGCCTACCTGCCCGAAGGCCCGGTCATCAACTGGTTCGCCCCCAACCTGACCGACTGGCTGGAGCCCATGCTGGCCCACCTGAAGGCCCAGGGCGCCTTCTCGGTGAAGATGGGCCCGCCGGTGATCATCCGCCGTTGGGAAGCCCCTTCCATCAAGAAGGGCATCCAGGACACCGAGGTGAAGCGGCTGCGGGACATCGAGCCCGACTTCATCGAGCCGCGCGCCTTCGAGGTCGCCGACAAGCTGCGTCGCATGGGCTGGCAGCAGGGCGAGGACGGCGGCGCCGGCTTCGGTGACGTGCAGCCCCGGTACGTCTATCAGGTGCCGCTCGAGAACCGGTCCCTGGAGGACGTGCACAAGAACTTCAACCAGCTCTGGCGCCGCAACATCAAGAAGGCCGAGAAGGCCGGCGTGGAGGTCGTGCAGGGCGGCTACGAGGACCTGGAGGAGTGGCAGCGGCTCTACGAGATCACCGCCGTCCGCGACCACTTCCGGCCGCGTCCGCTCTCCTACTTCCAGCGCATGTGGACGGCGCTCAACGCCGAGGACCCCAACCGCATGCGGCTGTACTTCGCCCGCAAGGACGGGGTGAACCTCTCCGCGGCGACCATGCTGATCGTCGGCGGGCACGTCTGGTACTCCTACGGCGCCTCGGACAACATCGGCCGTGAGTTCCGCCCCTCCAACGCCATGCAGTGGCGGATGCTCCGGGACGCCTACGCCCTGGGCGCCACCGTCTACGACCTGCGGGGCATCTCCGACTCGCTCGACGAGACGGACCACCTCTTCGGCCTCATCCAGTTCAAGGTGGGCACCGGCGGCCAAGCGGCGGAGTACCTGGGCGAGTGGGACTTCCCGCTCAACAAGCTGCTCCACAAGGCTCTCGACATCTACATGTCGCGCCGCTGACCTCCGCGGTGTTTGCTTCCATAGTCAGCTGAGGCCGCCGCGTGCGGCCCCGACGCTCCACACCTTCATCCGAAGCCACGAGAAAGGGTCCGGACCGGCCATGGCGCTCACGCTGTACGTCGACACCGCGCGCTGGCGGGCACACCACAAGCACGTGCAGGATTCGTTCCCCGGCCTCGTCCCGGTCTGCAAGGGGAACGGTTACGGCTTCGGTCACGAGCGCCTGGCCGAGGAGGCGACCCGGCTGGGGTCCGACATCCTCGCCACCGGCACCACCTACGAGGCGGCCAAGCTCAAGGACTGGTTCGGCGGTGACCTGCTCGTCCTGACGCCCTTCCGGCGCGGCGAGGAGCCGGTCCCGCTGCCCGACCGGGTCATCCGGTCGGTCTCCTCGGTGGACGGGGTCTACGGCCTCGTGGGGGCGCGGGTGGTCATCGAGGTGATGTCCTCGATGAAGCGCCACGGCGTCAGCGAGGCGGAGCTCTCGCAGCTGCACGCCGCCATAGAGAACGTCCGGCTGGAGGGCTTCGCCCTCCACCTCCCCCTGGACCGCACCGACGGCTCGGATGCCGTCGAGGAGGTCATCGGGTGGATGGACCGCCTCCGGGCCGCCCGCCTGCCGCTGCACACCATGTTCGTCAGCCACCTCAAGGCGGACGAACTCGCCCGGCTGCAGCAGCAGTTCCCGCAGACGCGCTTCCGCGCGCGGATCGGGACCCGGCTGTGGCTCGGTGACCACGAGGCGACCGAGTACCGCGGTGCCGTCCTCGACGTCACGCGGGTCTCCAAGGGGGACCGGTTCGGCTACCGCCAGCAGAAGGCCGCCTCCGACGGCTACCTGGTGGTCGTGGCCGGTGGCACCTCGCACGGCGTCGGCCTGGAGGCGCCGAAGGCGCTGCACGGGGTGATGCCGCGGGCCAAGGGCGTGGCCCGGGCCGGCCTGGCGACGGTCAACCGCAACCTTTCGCCCTTCGTGTGGGCCGGCAAGCAGCGGTGGTTCGCCGAGCCGCCGCACATGCAGGTGTCCATCCTCTTCGTCCCGGCGGACGCCCCCGAGCCCACGGTGGGCGACGAGCTCGTCGCCCACCTGCGCCACACGACCACCCAGTTCGACCGCCTCGTGGACAACTGAGCGGCCTACGGCGTCCTCAGTCCTCGTTCCGCCCCCCGGCGGCCTTCTCCTTCCGGAGAGGGCCGCCGCGGTACTTCCAGGGGTCCTCACCGTCCACGTCGCCCCAGGCGCCCGCGTCGCCGCGGGTGTCGTCCCCGTCGCCGGTGGCACCGGGCTCGCCGGATCCCTCCGTGTCGTCGTGGCCCTCGGGTCCCTGCTCGTCCGACGGCCCCGATCGGCGGGGGAGGGCCACGACGTCGGGCGCCCCGTCCAGCACGCCGCCCGAGGGATCGTCGTCGCCCGACCGCCGCACCGGATCCGCCTTCGGGTGCAGGATGTCGCGGACGACCATGGCACAGAGAAAGAGCGTCCCCACCAGGTGGACGACGATCGCGAACTGGTACCCCTCCAGGGGGAGCCCTTTCGCCTTGTCGCCCCCGCTGGTGAACGCGAGGTACATCCAGATGCCCAGGTAGTACGTGACCTCGCAGGCCTGCCAGATCAGGAAGTCGCGCCACCGCGGGCGCGCCAGGGCGGCCAGGGGGACCAGCCAGAGCACGTACTGCGGCGAGTAGACCTTGTTGGTCAGGATGAACGCGGCGACGGCCAGGAAGGCCAGCTGGGCGAAACGCGGCCGCCGGGGCGCGGCCACGACCAGCGCCACCCCACCGGCGAGCGCCGCGACGGTCAGGACGAGGGCGATCGGGTTCACCACCGCCGGCGCGAGGTTCAGGTCGGTGCGCTGGTCCAGGATCAGCCAGAAGGAACCGAAGTCGACCGAGCGCTCCTGACTGAAGCGGTAGAACTTCGACCAGCCCTCGAAGGAGAGGACCATCACCGGCAGGTTCACCAGCAGCCAGGCTCCCGCCGCACCGGCGACCGCGACCCCGTACGCCCGGAGGCGTCCGGCGCGCCAGCACAGAGCCAGCAGCGGCACCAGCAGGAAGACCGGGTAGAGCTTCGCCGCGGTGGCCAGACCGAGCAGGACGCCGAACGCCAGCGGCCGGGACCGCGCCCACATCAGCATCGCCGCGGACGTCAGGGCGACCGCCAGGAGATCCCAGTTGATGGTGGCGGTCAGCGCGAAGGCCGGCGCCAGAGCCACCAGCAGGCCGTCCCAGGGCCGCCGGGCATGGGTACGGACGGTGCAGACGGCGATCACCGCGGCGCACACCATCAGCATGCCGGCGTTGACCATCCAGTAGTTCTGCCCGAGGTCCTGGTAGCTGCCGCCGTCAGGGGTCAGCCAGGCGGCGACCTGCATGAAGAGGCCGGTGAGCACCGGATATTCGAGGTACTCCATGTCGCCGGGCAGCCGGTCGAAGTACGGGATCAGCCCTTCGGCGAAACCGCGTGCGTGGTACAGGTGCGGGATGTCGGAGTAACAGGCATGGGTGTACTGGGCCCCGGCGCCGAAGAACCAGCCTCCGTTGTAGCAGGGCGCCTTCTGGATCAGCCCCAGGGCGAAGACCACCATCGCCACCAGCACCACGACGCGTACCGGCGACCACCAGGAGGCGCCGGTCAGCGCGTGCCGGCCCAGGGGACCGCCCAGGAAGGCGCTGCCCGACGCGGCCACCGGGTCCTCGCGGGTCGGTGCCACGGGCTCCGTCGCGACCCGCGCCACGGTGGCTCCGGTCCCGGGCTCGGGAGTGCTCTCGTGCATCGTCTCTGCGCTCGGCATGGCGCACATCCTGCCGTACCCGCGCCGGAAAAGGGCGAGGGCCGCCGCACCCGCAGGTGCGGCGGCCCGTGTTTCACGTGAAACGGACGTGACGCCCGATTCCGGCGCTATCCGGTGGTTCCGCCTCTTCCGTTTCCGCCACCGGTGTTGGTGTTGCCGAAGACCGTTCCTTCGCTCACCGTGCCGGTATCGGTCTCACCGCCGGTCGTACCGTCGGTCGTCGTCCCGGTAGTGGTGCCCCCGTTGTCCGTTCCGCCGAAGGTTCCGCCGTCGGTGGTCTGGCCGTCGGTGGTGTTGCCACCGGCGGTCATGCACTCGAAGTCCAGCGGCTGGCAGGTGTTGGAGGGCTCGGCAGGCTTGCTGGGCTCCGGCTTGTCGTCCTTCTCCTCGTCCTCCTCCGGCGCGGACTGCGAGGGGCTCGGCTCCGGGCTCGGGGAGGGGTTGTAGACCGTCCCCAGCGGCGCCGGCTCCGGGAAGGGCTTCGGCTTGTAGTCCTTGTCCTTCATGGCGATGGACATGTACTCCTTCCACACGTCGGCGGGGATGTCACCACCGTGGATGGAGGTGAGACCGCCCACTCCGTTCATGGAGAGGAGTTCCTTGTCCTTCGGGTTGGTCCGGAACATCGCCACGGCCGTGGAGAGTTCCGAGGTGTAGCCGACGTACCAGGCGGACTTGTTCTCGTCGGTGGTTCCGGTCTTGCCGGCGTTCGGGAACGGAAGATCCGCGAGCGCCTTGGCCGTACCGTTCTGGACCACGTTCTCCAGCACCTTGGTCACGTTGTCCGCGACCTCCGGATCGAGACCCTTCTTCTTCTTCGGCGGCGCGAACCCGGGGAGCGCGACGCCCTCGCCGTCCTCGACCTTCGTCACCGAGAAGGGCTCGTAGTGCTTGCCGGAGGAAGCGAAGCCCGCGTAGGCGTCTGCCATGCGGATCGCGCTCGGCGTGGAGGTGCCCAGCGAGAACGAGGCGGTGTCCAGGTTGCCGGTGTCGAAGCTGCTCTCGAGGATGCCCAGCCGCTTGGCCGTCTCCCGGGTCTTGTCCAGCCCCACATCGATGCCCAGCTGGACGAACGGCACGTTGACCGACTGCTCCATGGCCTTCTCGAGCGTGATCATGCCCCAGGGCGTGGGGCCCTCGTTCGCCTGCTTGAACGGCTGGTTCTTGTCGTTCAGCAGCGGTTTGCCGCTCTGGTCCGTGATCACTGTTCCGTCGTTGCCCTGGTAGAGGCTCTGCGGCGACAGCGGCTCTCCATTGGTGTGGATCGTGCCGTACTCCATGGCCGACGCCAGCACGAAAGGCTTCCAGGTCGAGCCGACCGGCACGCCCGAGGTGTTGGCGTTGTTGGTGAAGTGGTTCTTGTCGAAGCCGTCACCACCGTAGACAGCCACGATGGCCCCGGTGTCGGGGTCGATGGAGGCGCCACCGAACTGCACGTGGGTGTCGGTCTTCGGACGGGCCTTCTCGTCCAGCAGTGTCTTGCGGGACTTCTGGACGGCCTTCTCCAGCTCCCGCACACGGTCCTTGTCGAAGGTGGTGTAGATCTTGTACCCACCCCGCTTGTCCAGCTCGTCGGCGGAGATGTCGGCCTTCTTGGCCACGTACGTCTTCGCGATGTCGACCAGGTAGCCCTTCTGCCCCGTGAGGTCGGACATCTTGCGCTTCTCGAGCTCGGGGAAGTCGCCGATCTTGCTCCGCTCCTCCGGCGTCATCCGGCCGACCTCGACCATGCGCTTCAGGATCCAGCTCCACCGCAGCTCGGCGCGCTTGCGGTTCGCCTCCGGAGTCGCGTTGTCACCTGATCCGCCGTCCGGGCTGTAGAGGTTCGGCCCCTTGAGCACCGCCGCCAGGAAGACGCACTCCTCCGGGCTGAGCGCCTTGGCCTCCTTGCCGAAGTACGCCAGGGAGGCCGCCTGGACACCGTAGGCGTTCCGCCCGTAGTAGGCGGTGTTCAGGTAGCCCGCGAGGATCTGGTCCTTCGACATCTTCGAGCCGACCTTTATGGAGATGAACAGCTCCTTGAACTTCCGGGTCAGCGTCTGACTCTGGTCCAGGTAGGTGTTCTTCACGAACTGCTGGGTGATGGTCGAACCACCCTGCACCTCGTCGCCCTTGGCCATGTTGAAGAGCGCCCGGGCGATGCCCATCGGGTCGACGCCCCGATCGTCCTCGAAGGACGCGTTCTCGGCGGCGATCACCGCGTCGCGCAGCGTCGGCTGGATGTCGTCGATCTCCACGTTCTGGCGGGTGGTGCCACCGCCCGTGGACGCCATCTGGGACCCGTCGGCCCAGTAGTAGACGTTGGTCTCCGCCAGCGCGGCCTTGTCCTGGTCGGGGACCTCCACCATGGCGTACCCGATGCCGCCGACCAGCAACAGACTGGCGAAGAAGGCGACGAACGCGCCGGTGACCAGGCGCCACGACGGCACCCACCGTGCTGCGCCGTACTTCCCCGCACGCGGGTAGTCGATGAAGCGGTCCTTGGGCCCGGTGCGGCCGCGCCTGCCCTCCGGTGCCGGGGCCGCCCTGCGGCGACTCCCTCCGGACCCTCCGGCCCCACCGGACCTCTGCGCGGCCCGGCGGGCCTCCGCTCGGCCGCCGTACGGACGCTCTTCCGCCTCAGGCCCGTAGTACGAGCCGGCGGAGGAGCCGGTGGCTCCTCTCGGAGCCGCGCGGCGGCCGGAGGACGAACCGGACTGGGCGCGTCGGGCCGCGGCACGTCCGCCTCCCTGCGGCTGTGGCGGTTTGCGACGGTGCTCGCTCATCGAACGATTACTCCTCGGGCAGGCGCACACATGAGCGCCTGGAAACAGCGGCTGGTTTCCGGTCCCCCCGACGTACGGCCGACGGTCACTCGATCAGCCGTACTACACCTGGGACGTTGACGTATCACGGACGTCACTTGGTTCCCGGCGGATTGCATGCCGCACAGACTACGCATCGCCGAACAGCGCCAAATCGGGTTCTCACGTACGAACAACGCATAGCGCTACCACCTGAATCGGCGATGTGACGCCGCTCACCGAGGCCGCCCTTGTACGCCGCCCGAGGCGGACCTATCGTTCGGATGTATCGACTCGATACATCGGGGGAACATAAACTGCCGACCCGACAGTCCGCGGCAGAGAGGAGGCGACGATGAGCCGGCGTGCCGGAATCCTCGAGTTCGCCGTTCTCGGTCTGCTCCGCGAGTCCCCGATGCACGGCTACGAGCTGCGCAAACGGCTCAACACATCGTTGGGCGTATTCCGCGCCTTCAGTTACGGAACCCTCTACCCATGCCTCAAGACGCTGGTCGCAAACGGCTGGTTGATCGAGGAGCCTTCGGCCGAACCCGTGGACGCCCTGGCCGCTCCCCTCACCGGGCGCCGCGCCAAGATCGTCTACCGGCTGACGGCGGAAGGTAAGGAGCGGTTCGAGGAGCTGCTCTCGCAGACCGGACCGGACTCGTACGAGGACGAGACGTTCGCGGCCCGGTTCGCCTTCTTCGGGCAGACCTCCCGGGACGTGCGCATGCGAGTGCTGGAAGGCCGCCGCAGCCGTCTCGAGGAGCGCCTGGAGAAGATGCGCGCCTCGTTCGCGCGCACGCGGGAACGCCTCGACGACTACACCCTTGAGCTCCAGCGCCACGGCATGGAGTCCGTGGAGCGCGAAGTGCGCTGGCTGAACGAGCTCATCGAGAGCGAGCGGGCCGGACGTGACCAGAAGCGGTCGCCGTCCTCGGGTTCCGCTCAGCAGGACACGTCATCCGGAGCGACGGGCGGCCAGACCCGGCGTGGGGTCGACACCCCGCCCGAGACGCCCGAAGACAACAACACGTGAAGCCACAGGGTTTCACCGAGTACACACAGGGAGCCACCGCAATGGGTTCGGTTCGCGTAGCCATCGTCGGCGTGGGCAACTGCGCCGCCTCGCTGGTGCAGGGCGTCGAGTACTACAAGGACGCCGACCCGGCGTCCAAGGTGCCTGGCCTGATGCACGTCCAGTTCGGCGACTACCACGTCCGTGACGTGGAGTTCGTCGCGGCCTTCGACGTCGACACCAAGAAGGTCGGTCTCGACCTCGCCGACGCCATCGGCGCCTCCGAGAACAACACCATCAAGATCTGCGACGTGCCGCGTACCGGTGTCACGGTCCAGCGTGGTCACACCCTCGACGGCCTCGGCAAGTACTACCGCGAGACCATCGAGGAGTCCGCCGAGGAGCCGGTCGACGTCGTCCAGGTCCTCAAGGACCAGCAGGTCGACGTGCTGGTCTGCTACCTGCCCGTCGGCTCCGAGGACGCGGCCCGCTTCTACGCCCAGTGCGCCATCGACGCCAAGGTCGCCTTCGTCAACGCCCTTCCGGTCTTCATCGCCGGCACCAAGGAGTGGGCGGACAAGTTCACCGAGGCCGGTGTGCCGATCGTCGGTGACGACATCAAGTCCCAGGTCGGCGCCACCATCACGCACCGTGTGATGGCGAAGCTGTTCGAGGACCGCGGCGTCGTCCTGGACCGCACCATGCAGCTGAACGTCGGCGGCAACATGGACTTCAAGAACATGCTCGAGCGCGACCGCCTCGAGTCGAAGAAGATCTCCAAGACGCAGGCCGTCACCTCCCAGATCCCCGACCGGGACCTCGGCGAGAAGAACGTCCACATCGGCCCGTCCGACTACGTGGCCTGGCTGGACGACCGCAAGTGGGCCTACGTCCGTCTCGAGGGCCGCGCCTTCGGTGACGTCCCGCTGAACCTGGAGTACAAGCTCGAGGTCTGGGACTCCCCGAACTCGGCGGGTGTCATCATCGACGCCCTGCGCGCTGCGAAGATCGCCAAGGACCGGGGCATCGGTGGCCCGATCCTTTCCGCGTCGAGCTACTTCATGAAGTCCCCGCCGGTCCAGTACTTCGACGACGAGGCCCGCGCCAACGTCGAGAAGTTCATCGCGGGTGAGGTCGAGCGCTGACACCCGTCCCCTCGCCGCAGGCCGGCGGGAGCACCACAGGGACTCAGGAGGGGCCCCGGGCATGTCGCCCGGGGCCCCTCCCCCCGTTCCCGGCCCTGCGTATGTGAGGCTGAGCGCCATGTCCGCTGTACGCGACCTGTCCGTCCTGCTCCGCCTGCGGGACTTCCGACGCCTGCTCGGTGTACGACTGCTCTCGCAGGCGGCGGACGGCGTCTATCAGGTGGCCCTCGCCACCTACGTGGTCTTCTCCCCCGAGCAGCAGACCTCAGCGGCGGCCATCGCCTCCGCCATGGCCGTGCTGCTCCTTCCGTACTCGTTCGTCGGCCCGTTCGCCGGGGTTCTCCTCGACCGCTGGCGCCGCCGTCAGGTCCTGCTGTTCGGCAGCCTGCTGCGCGCACTGCTCGCCCTGGCGACCGCGTTCCTCATGCTGGGCGGTGCACCCGGGCCGCTGTTCTACGCTTCCGCGCTGTGCGTGACGGCGGTCAACCGCTTCGTCCTGGCCGGCCTCTCGGCCGCCCTGCCCCGGGTCGTCGACGGTGAGCGGCTGGTCACGGCGAACTCCCTCACTCCCACCGCGGGCACCCTGGCAGCCACCCTCGGAGGCGGTCTGGCCTTCGTGGTCCGTCTGGCCGGAGCGGACTCGGACGCCGTGGTGGTGTTGCTGGGTGCCGCCCTCTACCTCTGTGCCGCACTCGCCTCCCTCCGCATGGCGCCCTCCCTGCTGGGTCCGGACCGGGACGGGGTCACCGCCCCGAAGATGCTCCAGGCGGTCAGCGGCACCGCTCGTGGGCTGGCCGACGGTCTGCGGCACCTGGCGGCACCCGACAGACGGCAGGCGGCCTGGGCGCTGGTGGCGATGACACTGATGCGCTTCTGCTACGGCGCGCAGACGGTGATGGTGCTCATGCTCTGCCGCCACACGTGGAACGACGAGACGACCGCGGGAGGAACCCGGGACGGATTGGCCCTGCTGGGGGTGGCGGTCGCGGTCTCGGGGGCCGGCTTCTTCGTCGCCGCGGTGATCACGCCCTCGATGGCCGGCCGGCTGGGACCGATGCGCTGGATGACGATCTGCGCCGGAAGTGCCACGGTGCTCGCACCGGCGCTGGTTCTGCCGTTCCGGCCGGCGTCCGTCATGGTGGCCGCCTTCGTGCTGGGACTCGTCACTCAAGGGGCGAAGATCTCGACCGACACGGTGGTGCAGTCCCACACCGAGGACAGGTTCAGGGGCCGCATCTTCTCCCTGTACGACGTCCTCTTCAACGTGGCGTTCGTCGCCGCGGCCGGGCTGGCGGCACTGATGCTGCCGCACGACGGCCGTTCCCTCCCCTTGGTCCTCACCGTGGCGGCGCTCTACGGCCTCACCACATTGGTCCTCCTCCGGTTCGCCGACCGGGTGCCGGACAGGAACCGGCCTTCGAACGCGTGATGGGCGACGTTTCACGTGAAACGTCGCCCATCAATCCACCGTCGGCCCACCGACCGCTGGAGACGGATGTTTCACGTGAAACATCGCATCGCCAGAGGTCGGGCCTGCTCAGCCCTGGCCCGCCCACCATTCCTTGAGCGCCGCCACGGCGGCGTCGTGCTCCATCGGTCCGTTCTCGAGGCGAAGCTCCAGCAGGAACTTGTAGGCCTGACCGATCACCGGTCCCGGGCCGACGCCCAGGGTTGCCATGATCTGGTTGCCGTCGAGGTCCGGACGGATCGAGTCCAGCTCCTCCTGCTCCTGCAGCTGGGCGATCCGCTCCTCCAGACCGTCGTAGGCACGCGACAGCGCGGCTGCCTTCTTCTTGTTCCGGGTGGTGCAGTCCGAGCGCGTCAGCTTGTGCAGGCGGTCCAAGAGAGGGCCGGCGTCCCGCACGTAGCGGCGCACGGCGGAGTCCGTCCACTCGCCGGTCCCGTATCCGTGGAAGCGGAGGTGGAGCTCGACCAGGCGGGAGACGTTGCTGACCATCTCGTTCGGGTACTTCAGCGCCGTCATGCGCTTCTTGGTCATCTTGGCGCCCACCACCTCGTGGTGGTGGAAGGAGACCCTGCCGTCCTCCTCGAACCGGCGCGTACGCGGCTTGCCGATGTCATGGAGCAGCGCGGAGAGCCGGAGCGTCAGGTCGGGACCGTCCTCCTCCAGGTCGATGGCCTGCTCCAGGACGATCAGCGTGTGGTCGTAGACGTCCTTGTGCCGGTGGTGTTCGTCCCGCTCCAGGCGCAACGCCGGAAGCTCGGGCAGCACATGGCCGGCCAGACCGGTGTCCACCAGCAGCGTGAGGCCCTTGCGTGGCCGCGCGGAGAGGATCAGCTTGTTCAGCTCGTCCCGGACCCGCTCGGCCGAGACGATCTCGATCCGGCCGGCCATGTCGGTCATCGCGGCGACCACCTCGGGCGCCACGTCGAAGTCCAGCTGCGCCGCGAAGCGCGCGGCCCGCATCATGCGCAGCGGGTCGTCGGAGAAGGACTCCTCCGGGGTGCCCGGCGTGCGCAGCACCCGGCGTGCCAGGTCCTCCCGACCACCGTGCGGGTCGATGAACACCTGCTCCGGAAGCGCGAGCGCCATGGCGTTGACCGTGAAGTCACGCCGCACCAGGTCCTGCTCGATGGAGTCGCCGTACGACACCTCCGGCTTGCGGGAGGTGCGGTCGTACGCCTCCGAGCGGTAGGTGGTGACCTCGATCTGGTAGCCGTCCTTCTGGCAGCCCACGGTGCCGAAGGCGATGCCCACTTCCCAGACGGCCTCGGCCCACGGCCGGACGATCTTCAGAACGTCCTCGGGGCGGGCGTCGGTGGTGAAGTCCAGATCGTTGCCCAGCCTCCCCAGCAGGGCGTCCCGTACCGATCCGCCGACCAGGGCGAGGCGGAACCCCGCGTCCTGGAAGCGGCGTCCTAGGTCATCGGCGACGGGGGCCACGCGGAGCAGCTCGCTGACCGCGAGGCTCTCGGCCTGGCTCAGGGCACTGGACTTGTCTTCGTTGGCGTTCGGCACAACAGAAAAGACTACGTGGCCCGGCCCCGGCGCCGCTCGCCGGTAATTTCCGGGCGCCCGGGTGACGGTCCCCACAGTGAGCTTGATCGTGCTGGAGCGGTCCGTGGCGCATCTGCTCCTCGCACCTCGTTACCATGCCTGGACGCACACTCGGACAGGCGCCGACGAGCGGCACGATCCGCGACCGGTCGCGCACGACCGGCAGCCGAGAATCCGGTACCGAAGACCACCACCGACGACGAGGGACGGACGAGCGCGTGGCCCAGGCGGCAGACTTCCAGGGGATGAGTTCCTCACCTGGCCGCCGGTGGTTGCGGCGCACCGGCGCAGTGCTGGCCGGGGCGCCTCTGCTGGCCGGCTTCTTCCTCCTGCCCTCCGCCGAGGAGGCGGCAGCGGCGCCGGCGAGCGCGCCGACCACCGCGAAGGCCGCCGAGGCCGCCTCCGGTCCTGTCACGGTCGCGCTGAACAAGGTGACGCCCGGCGTCCTGTCCGAGGGCGACACGCTGACCGTGTCGGGCACCGTCACCAACACCACCAGCAAGCCGATCACCGAGGCTCGGGTGGACCTCCGGCTGGGGCGGGCTCTGGGGACCCGCTCGGCCATCGACAACGTCTCCCGGCTCACCACGTTCCAGGCCGGTGTGGACGGCAACGCGGTCGGCGGCAAGTACACCGCCGGGTTCGAGCGGCTCGAGCCGAAGGTCTCGCAGGTCTTCACCATCACGGTCCCCGCCGACGAGCTGGGCCTGGGCGAGGCGGGGGTCTACCAGTTCGGCGCCTCGGTCTCGGGTCTGACCGCGGAGCAGCCGTGGGCGGAGCAGGTGCTCGGCATCCGGCGGACCGTCCTGCCCTGGCAGCCGGACACCCGGACGGCCACCCGGACGACCTTCCTGTGGCCGTTGACCTCGGAGGTCAGCATGACCGCCGAGACGGCCTCCGACGACCGATCCCCGATGTTCCTCAACGACTCCCTGGGCAAGGAGATCGCACCCGGTGGGCGCCTGGACCGCATGGTCTCCCTGGGCGACGAGCTGGACATCACCTGGGTGGTGGACCCGGACCTGCTGGCCACGGTCGACGCGATGGCGGACACCGCCTACGAGGTGAAGACGGAGGACGGCCGCGAGGTCCGCGGCGCCCACCAGAAGGATGCCGCCCGCTGGCTGTCCAAGCTCATCGCCGCGGTCAAGGACGAAGAGGTCGTCGCCCTGCCGTACGGGGACCCGGACCTGGCCTCCATCGCACACAACGGCCGCAACGTCAGCGGCACCCTGAACCAGCTCAAGAGCGCCACCGACGTGGCCGCCCTGACCGTGCGGACCGTCCTCCACGTGGACGCCTCCACGGAGTACGCCTGGCCTGTCGACGGCGCGCTCGACCCCGCGATCAAGAACGTGGCCACCTCGGCCGGCGCCGACAAGGTGATCACGCGCAGCGACAGCCTCAAGGACGGCCTGTCGTACACCCCCTCCGCCGCCCGCCCCATCGGCGGCGGCACCACCGCCGTGGTGGCCGACGCCTGGCTGTCGACCGCCTTCCAGGGCGACCTGTCCCGGGCCGAGAACTCCACCCTGGCCGTGCAGCAGTTCCTCGGCCAGAGTCTCGCGATCACCCAGCAGACCAACCGGGAGCGCAGCATCCTCGTCGCTCCGCAGCGCACCCCGTCCGCGGCCCAGGCCCAGACCATGGCCGAGGCACTGACCGCCCTCCGGGACGGGTCCTGGTCCCTGCCGCAGGCACTGTCCGAGACCGCGGGGGCGGATCCCGATCCGCGCGCCTCCTCCACGGTGCCGCCTCGCTCCGCCTACCCCTCCGCGCTGCGCAAGAAGGAACTCCCCCGGGAGGCCTTCGAGCAGATCGCACGGACGCAGGACAAGCTCGACAGCTTCAAGGTCATCCTCAGCGCGAAGGGACGGGTGGTGACCCCCTTCGGCCGGGCCATGAACCGCGCGATGTCGGTCTCCTGGCGGGGACACGCAGGTGCGGCGGGCGACTACCGTGCCGATGTCAAGGCCTACCTGGACGACCTCGCCGATCGTGTGTGGCTGATCGACAAGTCGGAGACCAAGCTCTCCGGCCACAGCGCCACCATCCCGGTGACCGTCAAGAACGACCTGCTGCAGGACGTCGAGGGTCTCGTCGTCAGGCTGACCTCCACCAATCCGACGCGCCTGGAGATCAACGGGAAGCGGTACGACGAGCAAGCCATCACCGTGGCCGGCAGCCGCAGCCACTCGGCGAAGTTCACCACCTCGGCGAACGCCAACGGTCCGTCCACCGTCATCGCCCAGCTCTACACCGAGGACGGCCAGGCCTACGGTCGGCCGGTGACGTTCAAGGTGCGGGCCACCGAGGTGACGGCGACGGTCATGCTGGTGATCGGCGGTGGCGTGCTGATCCTGGTGCTGGCCGGCTTCCGGATGTACACCCAGCGCAAGCGCGCCGCGGCCCGCCGCGACGCGGAGGCCGACGCCGCGGCCGAGCAGGAGGACGGCGCCGGCCGGGCCCCGGACGCCTCCGAGCAGGCGAGTGACCCGGCCCCGGACACCTCGGCCGAAAACGCCGACCCGTCCGCCACGGGTGAGAAAGTGGACCGTTGAGCGATGTCGAGGCCGGTCGGCCCGGGAAACCATGAGGTGGGGTAACCATGAACGCGCCGTACGACGGTGACCGCGGCCGGTCCGCGAGCGGGCCGGGCCACCCCGGGGTGCCGCCGACCGAGCACGGGCAGGTGCCTCCGCAGCCGCCCGCGGACACGTACTTCCAGGACGCCTACGACCAGGACCCCTACCGGGGGCAGGACCTGTCCGCGCAGCATCCGGCCGGTGAGGCGCACTACGACCGTTCCGCGCGGCCGCCGGTGACGCCGGAAGCGCACGCCGCGCAGGAGGGCCCGCAGGCACCCGAGCCGCCCCGGGCTCCGGACCCGCGGGTCTGGGCCCCGGCGCCCGGCCAGGCGCCGACGGGTGCCCGGTCGTCCGCGGACGACCGCTCCCACTACGTCGGCGTCGACGAACTGGTGAGCGGTGCCGCCTCGGCGGAACAGCACCCGGACGCCTTCGCCAACCTCTACCGCGACCAGCAGCCGAGCGGTGCCAGGCCTCCGGCCGGCGCCGCGGCGGGTCCTGGCGTGCCCCCGATGGGCGTGCCTGGCCCCGCGCAGCCCCCGACGGTCCCCGGCGTGCCTCCCGGGCCCGCCGGACCGCCGCAGGCCCACCCTGAGCCGTCCGGCCCCGCAGCCGGCGGACCGGAGCAGCCTGTGGCGGCGCCCAAGAAGGGCGGCCGGGCCTCCGGTCTCCTCAAGTCGAGCGCCGTGATGGCCGCGGGCACCCTGGTGTCACGGCTCACCGGGTTCGTCCGCTCGATGATGATCGTCGCCGCCTTGGGCCTCGGTCTGCTCGGCGAGGCGTTCCAGGTCTCCTACCAGCTGCCGACGATGATCTACATCCTCACCGTGGGTGGTGGCCTGAACTCGGTCTTCGTGCCTCAGCTGGTACGCGCCATGAAGAACGACGAGGACGGCGGCGAGGCGTACGCCAACCGCCTCCTCACCTTGGTGATGGTGTCACTGGCCGTCCTCACCGGCCTCGCCATGCTGGGCGCACCGCTCCTGGTCCGGGCGCTGTCGGACTCCCTCGCCGAAGACCCCGCTGCCAACGACGTCGCCGTCACCCTCAGCCTGTACTTCCTGCCCACGATCTTCTTCATGGGCATCCACGTGGTGATGGGCCAGATCCTCAATGCGAGGAACCGGTTCGGCGCGATGATGTGGACCCCGGTCCTCAACAACATCGTCATCATCGTGACGCTCGGCATGTTCCTGTGGGTCTACGGCACGTCCGCCGACTCGAAGATGAGCGTGGAGAGCATTCCTCCGGAAGGCGTCCGTCTCGTCGGCATCGGCGTGCTGCTGGGCCTGGTGGTGCAGGCGCTGGCGATGATCCCGTATCTCAAGGAGAGCGGCTTCCGGCTGCGGCTGCGCTTCGACTGGCGAGGGCACGGCCTGGGCAAGGCAGCGAAGCTGGCGAAGTGGACCATCCTCTTCGTCCTGGCCAACCAGCTCGGCGCCGTGGTGGTCTCCCAGCTGGCCACCCGGGCGCTCGTGGACGGCCAGAATGAAGTCGGTACCGGTTTCAGCGCCTACGCCAACGCCCAGCTGATCTGGGGCCTGCCGCAGGCCATCATCACCGTGTCACTGATGGCCGCGCTGCTGCCCCGGTTGGCCCGCTCCGCGGCGGAGGACGACACCGGCGCGGTCCGGGACGACATCTCGCAGGGCCTGCGGACCACGGCCGTCGCGATCGTCCCGATCGCCTTCGGGTTCATCGCCCTCGGCGTCCCCATGTGCAACCTGATGTTCGGTGGTTCCGGCACCGCCGCGGCGACCAACATGGGCTACATGCTGATGGCCTTCGGTCTCGGCCTGATCCCCTATTCGGTCCAGTACGTGGTGCTGCGCGCCTTCTACGCCTACGAGGACACCCGGACCCCCTTCTACAACACGGTGATCGTCGCTGCGGGCAACGCCGGCGCGTCGTTCCTCTGCTTCCTGCTGCTGCCCGCCCGCTGGGCCGTCGTCGGCATGGCCGCCTCGTACGGCCTGGCGTACGGCATCGGTGTGGGTGTCGCCTGGCGGCGCCTGCGCAGGAAGCTCGGCGGTGACCTGGACGGCGCCCGCGTCCTGCGGACGTATGCCAGGCTCTGCATCGCGTCCGTTCCGGCCGCCGCACTCAGCGGGGCCGTCTGCTACGGCATCGGCCGGACCCTGGGCTGGGGTCTCCTCGGCTCGCTGAGCGCGCTGGTCCTGGGCGGGATCGTTCTTCTCGGAGTCTTCTTCCTCGCCGCCCGGCGGATGAGGGTGGAGGAGCTGAACTCTCTGGTCGGCATGGTCCGTGGACGCCTCGGGCGATGAGTCCGGGGTAGGCGCACAACCATCGGCCGCCACCGCGTGTCGTGCGGAGTGATGGACTGTGGGCACAATGGGTTTCGGCGTGGTGGGCACGCAATGAATGGGGAGGCAGGAACGACGGTGGCGGAACGAAGCACAGCTGCCGTCGACGTGGCAGGCACCGGCGGCGACGAGTCGTCGACCGCCGAGGCGGACCAGTCCACGGCCGACGGGGTGGCCCAGAAGCGGCGACCGGACACGGAGCACGACCAGGCGCAGGCCGACGCGGTGGTGACGGACCAGGTCCCGGCCCGGGCGCTCGAGCTGCACAGCGGCCACAAGCTGGCCAAGCGGTACCGCCTGGAGGAATGCGTCACCCGTCTGGACGGGTTCAGCAGCTGGCGGGCGATGGACGAGATGCTGCGCCGTGCCGTCGGCGTGCACATCCTGCCGACCGACCACCCGCGCGCCCGCTCGGTCCTGTCCGCGGCCCGCGCCGCGGCGCTCCTCGGTGACCCCCGGTTCGTCCAGGTCCTCGACGCCGTCGAGGACGACGACCTGGTCTACGTGGTCCACGAGTGGCTCCCCGACGCCACCGAACTCACCGGCCTGCTGGCCTCCGGGCCGCTGGAGGCGCACGAGGCCTACCAGATGGTGCTGCAGGTCTCCCAGGCCATGGCGGCGGCCCACCGCGAAGGCCTCGCCCACCTCTGCCTCACCCCGAGCACCGTCCTGCGCACCTCCGCGGGACAGTGGCGGATCCGCGGCCTCGCCGTGAGCTCCGCCCTGCGCGGCATCAGCTCCGACACCCCGCAGCGCGCCGACACCGAAGCCGTCGGCGCTCTCCTCTACGCGGCCCTCACCCACCGCTGGCCCTACGAGACGGATGCCCACGGTCTCGCCGGCCTGCCCAAGGACCTCGGGCTGATTCCTCCGGACCAGGTCCGGGCCGGGGTCCACCTCGGCCTGTCGGAACTGGCGATGCGCGCGCTCGCCAACAACGGCGCCACCGCCTCCCGCCACGACTCCGCCTGCACCACGCCGGAGGAACTGGCCAAGGCGGTCATGGAGATGCCGCGCGTCCGGCGTCCCGAGCCGTCCTTCACCCCGCCGTCGGAGTACGTGCGGCCTCCCTACGCCCCGCCCGGCTACACGGCGGCGGGCCCCGTGCAGCCGCCCGTGCCCACTCCGCCCGCCCCGCTGGACACCAAGACGGGCAAGGCGCTCAAGTGGGCCGTCTCGGCGCTCCTGATCGCCGCCCTCGGCCTCGGCAGCTGGCAGCTCGCGGACACCTTGCTGGGCAAGAGGAACGAGCCGCTCAAGACGGTGCCGCAGAACGCGCCCCAGGACGAGAAGCCGAAAGCGCCCCAGCCGATAACCATCAAGGGCGCCACCGACTTCGACCCGTTCGGCAAGGACGGCCGCGAGAAGCCCGCGGACATAGGGAAGGTCTACGACGCCGAGTCCGGCACCTACTGGCAGACGGACTACTACTCGGGTGACGCCAAGTTCGGCAACCTGAAGTCGGGCGTCGGAGTGATCCTCGACCTCGGCAAGAAGCAGCCGGTCGGCAAGGTCACCGTCACCTTCGTGGGCGAGACCTCGGTCGAGCTGCGCGCGGCGTCCGGCACGGCCGATGCCCAGCCCACCACCTTCGACGCATACGAGAAGGTGGCCAATGGCTCCGGCACGAAGGTCACGCTCACGCCGGGCAAGGACCTCGAGTCCCGCTACCTTCTGGTCTGGCTGACCAAGCTTCCGCCGGAGAGCGCCGGCACCTTCCGCGGCCGGGTGGTCGACGTCAAGGTGACCAGCTGACACGTCGGGGACGGGCCGCCGCTCCGGATGCCACGGGGGTAGCGGCCCACCCGGGGGAAGGAACCACAGGGGGAGGGGCGGATGGCGGACGCCGGCGGGTACGACGCAACGAGCGACCAGGAACTGCTGGACCTCCACCTCCGGGGCGACCCCGACGCCTTCGGTGAACTGGTCCGCCGCCATCGCGACCGTCTCTGGGCGGTGGCACTGCGCACCCTCGGCGACCGGGAGGAGGCGGCCGACGCCGTGCAGGACGCCCTGGTGTCCGCCTACCGGTCCGCACACACCTTTCGCGGCCATTCGGCCGTCACCACCTGGCTGCACCGCATCACGGTGAATGCCTGCCTGGACCGTCTCCGCAAAGCAGCCACCCGCAGGACCTCCCCGGTGGACGACCCGGAGCGCATGGAGCAACTGCTGGAGCCGCACGAGGCGGCCTCCGCCCCCGCCGAGCGCAACGCCCTGCAGCGGGAATTGGTCGCGGCTCTCGCCACCCTGCCGGCCGACCAGCGCGCGGCCCTGGTCCTGGTGGACATGCAGGGGTATCCCGTCGCGGAGGCAGCCGGAATCCTCGACGTCCCCGTCGGTACCGTGAAGAGCCGCTGCGCCCGGGGGAGAGCCCGGTTGCTGCCCCTGCTGACCCATCTGCGGCCGTCACGTGAACGAGCACGACACCCTTCGGGTGAAGGACGGAACCACCCGCCCCGCGCATCCGTCCCACCTGGGGCGCCCGAGAGGCTTCCCACCGGACCCCCCGATTCTGCTACCGCGAAGGGCGGAGGTGAACGCACGTGACCGCGAGGAAGGACACGGCCGGGCACCCGGACGTCACCGAAATCTCCGACCTGGCGGAGGGCGCCCTCACACCCGACCGCGCGGCGTCGGTGCGCGGTCACCTCGACGACTGCGTCCTCTGTGCCGACGTCCTCTCGGCACTGGAGGAGATCCGCTGCGCGCTCGGAACCCTCCCGGGACCGGTGCGGATGCCCGCCGATGTCTCCGGACGGATCGACGCCGCCCTCGCTGCCGAAGCGCTGCTGAGCTCCTCCGGCACCGCTGCTGCCACATCTCCGGGTGAGCTGGACGCTGACGCTGCTCGCGCGACACATGTTTCACGTGAAACACAGGGGGACGCCACGCGGCCCGCAGGCCGCGCCGGATCGCGCCCTTCGGGCCGGAAGCCCGCCGCGGCAGCCGTCAGCCCGGGCCGACCCGTCGCAGCGCGGCCCCGGACGCGCGCCACCCGTCGCCGCTCTCTGACGCTCGGCGTGGTTCTCGCCGTCGCAGCGCTCGGCATCGGTGTCTGGGTGACCCAGCCCTTCCAGACGGACACCCCTTCCCCCGCCGCGGCCACCTTCTCCGGGCAGCCGCTCCAGCAGCGTGTGGCCGGCCTCCTCGACGAGACCGACATGTCCACGCAGTCGTCCTCCCCCCAGCCCAGAACGCTGGTCCGTCCGGCTGTCGAGGTCCCCGCCTGCATCCGGGCCGGAATCGCCGGCGATGCGGAGGCACTCGCCGCGCAGCGCGGCAGGTTCCAGGACAAGGACGCCTACCTGGTGGTCCTGCCCCACGCCACGAAGGACGCTCGGGTGACCGCCTATGTGGTGGACGCTTCGTGCATCACCCAGGCTTCCTCGGGCAAGGAGACCAAGGGAGACGTTCTCCTCCAGCGCTCGTACGCCCGAACCTCGAACTGACGGCGGCCGCTCGACGCCCGCCTTGAGACACTCGCGTGCCCGCGCACAGTGGGGAATGCCCGGCCTCTAGGATCCGTTGGGGTGAGGTGAGACCACCGAACCAGGCTCACCGCACCAGCAGAGCCCCCTGAAGACGTAGTCCAGAGACGAGGAAACCCGCCGTGAGCGACGTCCGTAACGTGATCATCATCGGCTCAGGGCCCGCCGGCTACACGGCGGCGCTCTACACCGCGCGCGCGTCGCTGAAGCCGCTGGTGTTCGAGGGGGCCGTCACCGCCGGTGGCGCCCTGATGAACACCACCGAGGTCGAGAACTTCCCCGGCTTCCAGACCGGCATCATGGGCCCGGAGCTCATGGACAACATGCGCGCCCAGGCGGAGCGCTTCGGTGCCGAGCTGATCCCGGACGACGTCGTCTCCGTCGACCTGGCCGGTGAGATCAAGACCGTCACCGACACCGCGGGCACGGTGCACCGCGCCAAGGCCGTCATCGTCACCACCGGCTCCCAGCACCGCAAGCTGGGTCTGCCCAACGAGGACGCCCTCTCCGGCCGAGGCGTCTCCTGGTGCGCCACCTGTGACGGCTTCTTCTTCCGGGAGCACGACATCGCCGTGATCGGCGGCGGCGACACCGCGATGGAGGAAGCGACCTTCCTCTCCCGGTTCGCCAAGTCGGTCACCATCGTCCACCGCCGGGACACCCTGCGCGCCTCCAAGGCGATGCAGGAGCGCGCCTTCGCCGACCCGAAGATCCGCTTCATCTGGGACAGCGAGGTCGCCGAGGTGCAGGGCGACGCCAAGCTCTCGGGCCTGAAGCTGCGCAACGTGAAGACCGGCGAGCTCTCGGACCTGGCGGTCACGGGTCTGTTCATTGCCATCGGTCACGACCCGCGTACCGAGCTCTTCAAGGGCCAGCTGGAGCTCGACGACGAGGGTTACCTCAAAGTCGACGCGCCTTCGACCCGCACCAACGTGACGGGCGTCTTTGCCGCCGGTGACGTGGTGGACCACACCTACCGCCAGGCGATCACCGCGGCCGGCACCGGCTGTTCCGCCGCCCTGGATGCCGAGCGCTACCTGGCCTCTCTCTCCGACTCCGAGCAGCAGGCGGAGCCGGAGAAGACCTCGGCCTGATTTCCTTCCCCCCGATTCGTAGTGAGGAGCCCTCAGTGGCTGGCAGCCTGAAGAACGTCACCGACGAGACCTTCGAGGAAGAGGTCCTGAAGAGCGACAAGCCCGTCCTCGTGGACTTCTGGGCCGCTTGGTGCGGCCCGTGCCGCCAGATCGCCCCGTCGTTGGAGGCGATCGCCTCCGAGCACGCCGACAAGATCGAGGTCGTCAAGCTCAACATCGACGAGAACCCCGCGACCGCGGCGAAGTACGGCGTCATGTCGATCCCGACGCTGAACGTCTACCAGGGTGGCGAGGTCGCCAAGACCATCGTCGGCGCCAAGCCGAAGGCGATGATCGTGCGGGACCTTGAGGAGTTCATCTCCGAATGAGGGCTTGTTTCACGTGAAACGTGGTTTCACGTGAAACATCGGAGCAGCAGCACGAGCGAGGGCCGATCCCATCAGGGATCGGCCCTCCGCCGTTCTCCCGGCCTATGGCGCTTCACAGTGGGCGGAGAGCAGGTTCCTTCTGCACGGCGCCCAGCAACCGGTCCAGGGCCATCTCGACGTCTTCCTTCCAGGAGAGCGTCGAGCGCAGTTCCAGGCGAAGTCGCGGGTAGGTCGGGTGGGAGCGGACGGTTTTGAAGCCGACCGCCAGGAGGTGATCCGCAGGGAGCAGACAGGCAGGTTCCTTCCAGCGGGCGTCGCCGAAGGCTTCCACCGCTCTGAAGCCTCGCCGTAGCAGGTCCTTGGCCACCGTCTGAACCAGGACGCGGCCCAGTCCTTGTCCTTGGTACTCAGGGAGGATGAAGGAAGTGATCAGTTGGACTGCGTCCGGGGAGACTGGACTGGTCGGGAAGGCCGTGGAGCGAGGCACGTAAGCCGGTGGCGCGTAGAGCACGAACCCCGCCGGTACGTCGTCCACATAGACGATGCGGCCACACGAGCCCCAGTCCAACAGCACGGCGGAAATCCAGGACTCCTTCTCCACCTCGGCGGTGCCGTCCTTGAGAGCCGTCTCCCCGCTGAAGGGGTCAAGCTCCCAGAAGACGCACCCCCGGCAGCGCTGCGGTAGGTCCTGGAGATTGTCCAGTGTGAGCGGAACAAGCCGACGCCCCATGAACGCTCTTCCTCGCTTCCTGTGGTCCCACCCTCCACCATGAGGCCCTGATGCCCTCTCCACAAAGCAAAGCGCGGGTCGTGTCCGGAACTAGCCGAACATGACCCGCGCGCTGCCATCAGTGGGAGCGGCCGCCGCCTACTCGCTCCTGTCGCCGACCAGCCCGTCTTCCTCGGCCTGGGGCGCCGAGATGTCCTGCAGCATGGGCGCCTCGTCGGGTGCCAGTGTCGCCAGGATGCGCTCCAGGTCCTCCACGGAGGCGAACTCGACCGTGATCTTGCCCTTGGTCTTCCCCAGGTCGACCTTGACCCGGGTCTCGAAGCGGTCCGACAGACGGGTGGCCAGTTCGGAGAGAGCCGGCGACACCTTGGAACCGGCACGCGGCCCCTTGGCCCGGGCGGGCTTCTCCGGGCCGGTGCCCATCAGCTGGACGATCTCCTCGACGGCACGGACCGACAGCCCCTCGGCGACGATCCGCTTGGCCATCCGGTCCTGCTCCTCCGCGTCCTCGATGGAGAGGAGCGCACGGGCATGACCGGCCGAGAGCACACCGGCCGCCACCCGCCGCTGCACGGCAGTAGACAGCTTCAGCAGTCGCAGCGTGTTGGACACCTGGGGCCGGGACCGGCCGATCCGGTCCGCCAGCTGGTCATGGGTGCACTCGAAGTCCTTGAGGAGCTGGTCGTAGGCGAAGGCCTCCTCCAGCGGGTTCAGCTGCGCACGGTGAAGGTTCTCCAGCAGGGCGTCGAGGAGGAGCTTCTCGTCCTCGGTCCCCCGGACGATCGCGGGGATCGCCTCCAGGCCGGCCTTGCGGCTGGCCCGCAGACGGCGCTCGCCCATGATGAGCTCATAGCGCCCCGGCCCCGTCTGCCGGACCACCACCGGCTGCAGCAGGCCGACTTCCTTGATGGAGGTGACCAGCTCCGCCAGTGCGTCCTCGTCGAACTCCTTGCGGGGCTGCCGTGGGTTGGGGGTGATGGCGTCCAGCGGAAGTTCGGCGAAGTACGCGCCCACCGGGGGAGCCGGCAGGTCGGTGGCCGTACCCGCAGGTCGGTCCTCCTCGCGGAGCGCCGACGGCAGGGACGCCAGCTTGGCCGCAGGGACGCCACGCTCTCCCACGGAGCCCGGGACGGTCGGCGCCGTCTGGGTCACCGTGCCCGCAGAGGCCGGAGCGGCCGTCCCGGGTCCACCGACCGGCCTGTCCCCCGTCGGCGCCGCAGGGATCAGTGCGCCCAGCCCGCGGCCCAGCCCTCTGCGTCGTTCACTCACTGGATCCCCTCCACCATGCTCTGTCCGCTCATCATCTGACCGTCCGCGACCTGAGCGCCCTGCGGTTGCCCACCGGACAGCTGCCCCGCCGCAGCACCCGTGTGGGCCTGCGAGCCGTCGTAACGGATGCCCACGCCCCGGAGGGCGAGTTCCCGGGCCGCCTCCAAGTAGGAGAGGGCACCACTCGAACCTGGATCGTAAGTCAGAACCGTCTGCCCGTAGCTGGGGGCCTCGGAGATGCGCACCGACCGCGGGATGCTGGTCCGCAACACCTCCTCGCCGAAGTGGCTACGGACCTCTTCGGCGACCTGGGACGCCAGCCGCGTCCGGCCGTCGTACATGGTCAGCAGGATCGTCGAGACGTGCAGATGCGGGTTCAGGTGGCCCCGGATCAACTCGACGTTCCGCAGTAGCTGCCCGAGACCTTCCAGCGCGTAGTACTCGCACTGGATCGGAATCAGCACCTCTGCGCCGGCGACCATCGCATTGACGGTCAGCAGGCCCAAGGACGGCGGGCAATCGATGAGGACGTAGTCCAGCGGCTGCTCGTAGGCCTGGAGGGCACGCTGCAGCCGGCTCTCACGAGCCACCAGAGAGACCAGTTCGATCTCGGCGCCGGCAAGGTCGATCGTGGCGGGCGCGCAGAAGAGCCCTTCGACGTCCGGGACCGGCTGCACCACTTCGGAGAGAGGGCGGCTGTCCACCAGGACGTCATAGATCGAGGGGACCTCGGCGTGGTGGTCGATCCCCAGCGCGGTCGAAGCGTTGCCCTGGGGATCGAGGTCGACCACCAGGACACGGTTGCCGTGCAGCGCCAACGAGGCAGCGACGTTGACCGTCGTAGTGGTCTTGCCGACGCCGCCCTTCTGATTGGCGACCACGATGATCCGGGTCTGCTCCGGACGGGGCAGACCTTCCCCGGCAGCGCGGCCCATGGCGTCCACTGCCTGCTGGCTTGTGTGTCCCATGGGGGTGTCGTCCATGGGGGGCGGCGTTTCACGTGAAACATCGTCCCCCTGCGACTCGGTGCGGGGACCGGGGACCGGATCGGTCATCGGTCCCGCGATGTTGGCGTCGGACCGCAAGGATTCACTCTCCTCGACTTCAGGCTCTCTATACACAGAGCGTCCCATGCCTTTGGGGGTGCGAACCAGTGAGGCCGGTCGTTCTGTGGAGAAATCGGCCTCTGTGGACAACTTGTCGCCCCGGGCAGGTGAACCACTGGAGGGCTTCCGAAGGGGGGTGGCCGGTTTGCGGTCGCGCGGTTCGGCGGCGGCGTGGTTGCGGCCGATGACGCCTTGCAGGAGTGAGCGACGTTTCACGTGAAACAACGATGCCGAGGTGGGGGCCGACGGGCTCTCCGACACTCCGGGCGACAGAAACGTGGGACCGGGGTGAACCGTGGTGGAGTACCGCCCGAAGACCCGGCGGGATGAACGCGGCTTCGCAGCTCAGTCACTGTGGGCGGGAAGGTCGCGGCGGGCGGGGAGCGGACGCCATGGGCGGGAAGTCGCGGGGGGCGGTAGCGGACGCTGCGGGAGGGTCGTTGTGGGCGGGAGCGGACGCTCCCGCCCACAACGGGTGTCAGCGTCGGCGTCGGGACGCGCGGGCCGGACGGGCAGCCTTGGCGCGCTTGGCGGCGAACCGGACGCCTCCCGGGCTTTCGCCGACCTTTACCTGCACCACGGTCGACAGGGGATCCACCACGCCGTCGCCGACCTGGAGGACGTCGGTCTCGACGGCTCCCAGCTTGCTGAGTGCAGAGGCCGCGGCCTTCAGCTCCTCCTCGGCGGTGTCGCCCTTCAGCGCCAGCATCTCGCCGTAGGGCCGCAGCAGCGGGATGCCCCAGGTCGCCAGACGGTCCAGCGGCGCCACGGCCCGCGCGGTGACCACATGGACCGGAGGCAGCTTCCCGAGGACCTCCTCGGCACGGCCACGCACCACCGTCACGTGGTCCAGTCCGAGCAGCTCCACCACCTCGGTGAGGAAGTTGGTGCGCCGCAGCAGCGGTTCGAGCAGCGTGATCTTCAGGTCACCACGGACCAGGGCCAGTGGAATGCCCGGGAGCCCGGCGCCGGAGCCGACGTCGCACACGGTCACGCCCTCGGGCACGGCCTCGGAGAGCACCGCGCAGTTCAGCAGGTGTCGCTCCCAGAGCCGGGGGACCTCCCGCGGGCCGATGAGCCCGCGCTGCACACCGGCGTCCGCCAGCAGCTCGGCGTACCGCACCGCGTCGTCGAAACGATCGCCGAACACTTCACGCGCCTGCTCGGGCGCAGGGGGAAGCTCTGCTGCCTCCGTCACGAGGACCGTCCTTCCGTACCGCAAAAAAGCGCACTGAGCGCTGACCACCAGAACTACCAGGCTGACAAGGTCACGGCCCCGTCTGCTGAACAGACGGGGCCGTGGGACGTACGCGTGCCGATCAGGCCGGCAGTACGACGACGAAGCGCTGCGGCTCCTCGCCCTCGGACTCACTCCGCAGACCCGCGGCCTTGACCGCGTCGTGCACGACCTTGCGCTCGAACGGCGACATCGGGCGCAGCCGCACCGGCTCACCACTGCTGCGAGCGTCGGCCGCGGCCTGGGCGCCGATCTCGGAGAGCTCCTCACGCTTGCGGGCCCGGAAGCCGGCGATGTCCAGCATCAGGCGGCTTCGGTCACCGGTCTCCCGGTGCACGGCAAGGCGGGTGAGCTCCTGGAGGGCCTCGAGCACCTCACCGTCACGGCCGACCAGCTTCTGCAGGTCGCGGCCGTCCGAGTCGCTGATGATCGACACGGACGCCCGGTCGGCCTCGACGTCCATGTCGATGTCACCGTCGAGGTCGGCGATGTCCAGCAGACCTTCCAGGTAGTCCGCCGCGATCTCACCCTCCTGCTCCAGGCGGGTCAAGGCGTCCGCGCCGTCGGCCGCGGAGGGGATGGTGCCTTCCGTCACGGGATGGGCTCCTTCTTGCTTACTTCTTGGACGAGGACTTGGAGCGCTGGGGACCCTTGCGGCCCGACTGGGCCCGGCTGCGGCCGTTGCCGGCCCCGCCGGCCCTGGTGGCACCACCCTGGGGCTTGGCGCCCTGCGGCTTGGTGTCCTGGGGCTCAGGGCTCGGGTGGCCGCCCTCGGCGGCTTCCGCCTCGTCCTCGGCGGCGTCGGCGGCCGCCTTGACGGCGGCCTGGCGCTGGGCCTTGGTCTGGCGCTTCGGCTGCTGGCGCTTGGCGGTCCCGCCCGGAGTGGCCCCGGGGCCGTCGACGGCCTGGTCGGCGGCGAGCTTCTCGCTCTTCACCACGGTGCCGTCGGGCTGGGCGGCGAAGCCCATCTTGTTGAGACCGTTGATGAACTTCCGCTCGGCGGGGTTGCGGTCACGGCCCTTGGCGACGATGGCCTTGACGATGGCGCGACGCCCACGGCCGCGGATGGATCCGCTGTGCTCGATCTTCTTGGCGAGACGCTCGAGGTAGGAGGCCTGGGCCGTGGAACCCGGGGTCGGGTTGTTGTGGATCACGTACATCTGCTGGCCCATGGTCCACACGTTGGTGGTCAGCCAGTAGACGAGGACACCGACCGGGAAGTTGATGCCGAAGACCGCGAAGATGACCGGGAAGACGTACATCAGCATCTTCTGCTGCTGCATGAACGGCGTCTTCACCGAGGTGTCGACGTTCTTCGTCATCAGCTGGCGCTGCGTGAAGAACTGCGACAGCGACATCAGGACGATCATGATGACCGTCACGATGCGGACGTCGGTGACGTTGGCCGACAGCGGGGCGAGGTCGCTGGCGGTGTCGGTGAACTTGGCCGCGAGAGGGGCGCCGAAGATGTGCGCTTCACGAGCGCTGTCGACCAGGCCCTGGTTGAGGACGCCGATCTCCTTGCCCTGCGCGATGGAGTTCAGGACGTGGTACAGCGCGAAGAAGAACGGCGACTGCGCCAGGATGGGAAGGCACGAGGAGAGCGGGTTGGTACCCGACTCCTTGTACAGCTTCATCATCTCTTCGGACTGGCGCTGCTTGTCGTTCTTGTAGCGCTCCTGGATCTTCTTCATCTCGGGCTGCAGCGTCTGCATGGCCCGGGTCGCCTTGATCTGCTTCACGAAGAGCGGGATCAGGGCGATGCGGATCAGGATCACCAGGGACACGATCGACAGGCCCCAGGCCCAGCCGCTGGACTCACCGAAGACGGCGCCGTACAGCGAGTGGAACTGGACGATGATCCAGGAAACCGGTGTGGTGATGAAGCTGAAGAAGCTGGCAATCGTGTCCACTAATCATGCTCCTTGGGCATGGGACGGGGTCTCTGCGGCCGGGTTCGGGGGAAGGTCGGGCCGGCTGCCCGTCTCTCCACGCTCCACGGTGGCGGAATCGGCGGAGGTCCCGCCCTTGCGTGCGTGCCAGAAGGCCCGCAGCATCTCGTGCCAGCGCGGACGTTTCCGCTCGGGCACATGGTCCACGCCGCCGAGCGACCACGGGTTGCAGCGCAGGATGCGCCACGCGGTGAGCGCCGATCCCTTGATCGCACCGTGCCGGTCGATGGCCTGGTAGCCGTAGTGGGAGCACGACGGGTAGTACTTGCACACCGGCCCGAGCAGCGGACTGATCGTCCACTGGTAGAGCTTGATCAGAGCCAGCAGCGGGTACTTCATCGCGCGCCCCCTCCCAGCAGCCGCTGGAGGGCGGCGTCCAGGTCTCGGGCCAGTTCTTCGTTGGCCGCGCCGCCCGCGGGGGGCAGCGCTCGTACGACTACCAGGCTACCGGGGGGCAGCTGAGCGACCCGCTCGCGCATGAGGTGACGAAGACGACGCTTCACCTTGTTGCGCACCACTGCTCCACCCACGGCTTTGCTCACGACGAAACCCGCACGCGGCTGGGAAACGCTCTCCCCAGGCGCGTGCGGGTCCGTGGCACCGCTACGAAAGTGGACGACGAGGGACGGGCGGCCTGCCCGGCGCCCTCGTCGTACAGCGGTCGCGAAGTCCTCGCGCCGCCTCAGCCGGTTGTCGGTGGGCAGCACGACGTCATGACCTGACCGGAATCAGGCGGACAGACGGGCGCGACCCTTGCTGCGGCGGGTCGCCAGGATCGCGCGACCGGCACGGGTCCGCATACGCAGCCGGAAGCCGTGGGTCTTCGCGCGACGACGGTTGTTCGGCTGGAAGGTGCGCTTGCTCACTCGGGGGCTCCAGAAATGAATCGGTGGGTGGCGGGGTGTCGTGTGGCTGTCACCGTGCGCCCACGAGTAGCTCGCTTACGCCCGAGTGCACCGCTTCTCGATCACTGGTGCGTGATCTTTGCCCATCGGAGGCAGGCGGCAGCAGCCATCGACAACTCGACCTGGTTACGGTACGCGCGGCTGCGCCATGCGGTCAAACCCGACGGTCGTGTGACACCGGCAGCCTACCTCGTGTCCGCAGTTCACCAGGGGTGCGACAGAGGTTTCGGGGGCGACCGGAAGGGGCGCCCTCGCTCTCGATTTCCGGCCCGACGTGGGGCGGCGGCACACTGTCCACAGGCTGGGGACAACGACTTGATGCACAGCCGTTGCCCTGACTACCGTGGGTGGACTCCCGATTCGTTCGGTTCCCCCCGGCCCCGACTGATTCGTTACCTGCCGTCCGCCGGACGGTCGACCGATCGTCCCGCGCACCACACCGACGTGGGACCTGTGAGAGAGCGTGCACTGTGGCTGACGTACCCGCCGATCTTGCCGCAGTGTGGCCCCGGGTGCTGGACGGGCTCCTCGGCGAGGGTCGTGGGCAGGGAGTGGAGGCCAAGGACGAGAGGTGGCTGCGCAGCTGCCAGCCGCTGGCCCTGGTCGCCGACACGGCGCTCCTCGCGGTCCCCAACGAGTTCGCCAAGACGGTGCTGGAGGGCCGGCTCGCCCCGGTGGTCAGCGACACGCTGAGCCGTGAGTGCGGGCGCCCCATCCGTATCGCCATCACCGTCGACACCTCCATGGGTGAGCCGCCGGCTCCGTCCGCCTCGCCGTCGGGCGGCGGTCAGGACGAGCTCGAGGGGCCCGCGGCCGCGCCGTCGCGCGAGCCGGCGCCGGATTCCCGGCAGGAGCAGCTGCCCACCGCGCGTCCGGCCTACCCGGACCACCAGCGGCCCGAGCCCGGGGCGTGGCCCCGTCCGGGGCAGCAGGACTTCGGCTGGCAGCAGCAGCCGCTCGGCTTCCCGGAGCGCGACCCGTACGCCACGCCTTCCTCCTCCCAGGAGTACGGCGGCCAGGAGTACGGCACCCAGGACTACGGGCGGCACCGCGCCCCCTACGGCCGGTCCGGCGACTACGACCGTCAGGACTACTCCCGCCCCGAGTACGAACGGCGTGACCACGACCGCCGCGACTACGAGCGGGGCGAGTACGACCGTTCCCCCGCCGAGCGCCCCGAGTACGACCGGAACGACTACGAGCGACCCGAGCGGCCGGAGCGCTCCGAGCGGCCCGAGTACGAGCGCCCCGAGCGCAAGGACTTCGACCGCCCCGATTACGGCCGGCCCGGGTACGAGCGTTCCCCCGACCCCCGTGGCGACCGGGGTGACCACGCCGACCGGGACCCCCGGCAGGACCGCCAGGACCGCGGTGACTACGAGCGTCCGCAGCGCGGCGACGGCGGCTACGAGCGGCCCGGCTTCGACCGGGGCGGCTACGACAGCTATGCGCCGGCGCCCTCCTCCGTCTCCTCCCCCTCCCCGGGCTCCTCCCCTTCTTCTCCGGGCGGCCCCGGCACGGGCGGCGGGACGGGGACCCCGGGTGTGGGCGAGCCCGCGGCGCGCCTGAACCCCAAGTACCTCTTCGAGACGTTCGTCATCGGCGCCTCGAACCGCTTCGCGCACGCCGCCGCGGTGGCCGTCGCCGAGGCGCCCGCCAAGGCGTACAACCCCCTGTTCATCTACGGGGAGTCCGGGCTCGGCAAGACCCATCTGCTGCACGCCATCGGGCATTACGCGCGGAGCCTCTACCCGGGCACCCGGGTGCGGTACGTGAGCTCGGAGGAGTTCACCAACGAGTTCATCAACTCGATCCGTGACGGCAAGGGCGACAGCTTCCGCAAGCGCTACCGGGAGATGGACATCCTGCTGGTCGACGACATCCAGTTCCTCGCGGACAAGGAGTCGACGCAGGAGGAGTTCTTCCACACCTTCAACACCCTGCACAACGCGAACAAGCAGATCGTGCTCTCCAGCGACCGGCCGCCCAAGCAGCTGGTGACGCTCGAGGACCGGCTGCGCAACCGGTTCGAGTGGGGCCTGATCACCGACGTCCAGCCTCCCGAGCTGGAGACCCGGATCGCGATCCTCCGCAAGAAGGCGGTGCAGGAGCAGCTGAACGCTCCGCCGGAGGTGCTGGAGT
Source organism: Streptomyces fragilis (assembly GCF_003112515.1). Classification (GTDB taxonomy): domain Bacteria; phylum Actinomycetota; class Actinomycetes; order Streptomycetales; family Streptomycetaceae; genus Streptomyces; species Streptomyces fragilis. Next base: position 188,486 of record NZ_BEVZ01000008.1, read on the forward strand.
TCATCGCCTCGCGGATCTCGCGGAACATCCGTGAGCTGGAGGGCGCGCTGATCCGGGTGACGGCGTTCGCCTCGCTCAACCGGCAGCCGGTGGACCTGGGGCTCACCGAGATCGTCCTCAAGGACCTGATCCCCGGCGGTGAGGACTCGGCGCCGGAGATCACCGCCTCGGCCATCATGGCGGCCACCGCCGACTACTTCGGGCTGACCGTCGAGGACCTGTGCGGCACCTCCCGTGGCCGTGCGCTGGTGACGGCGCGGCAGATCGCCATGTACCTGTGCCGTGAGCTCACGGACCTGTCGCTGCCGAAGATCGGCGCGCAGTTCGGCGGCCGCGACCACACGACGGTGATGCACGCCGACCGGAAGATCCGGGCCCTGATGGCCGAGCGGCGCTCCATCTACAACCAGGTCACCGAGCTCACCAACCGCATCAAGAACGGCTGACTCGGTCCGGGCCGCCGGCAAGCAAGGGCAGGTGGCGGCCCGGACCGCGGTCAGCCTGCCCGCACCCGCACCCGCACCCGCACCCGCACCCGCACCCGCACCCGCACCCGCGGTCAGCCTGCCCCAGCCCACCCCGCCCACGTCGCCCCGCCCCGAAGGCGTGCAGAGCGCCCCGGAGTTCGTCTCCGGGGCGCTTTTCGTCGTCCCGGGAGGCCCACCGGCCGTCTTCGACGCCGCCGTCGGCACGGGAACACCCGACTACTCCGTTCGAGCGGAGCCGGGGTTACGGTCTTCCTCCACAGATTCGGTGACTTTCTGGCGTCCACAGCCTGGGGAGGCCGAAGTTGTCCAGAATGTGTCCACAGGTAACCCCGGTGACCGGCCATCAGAACAGGTCAGCGCCATGTGGATTCGTGGACGAAGAGTTTCCACAGCCTGTGGACAGTTCCGTGGCCCACAGGAGCCCGATGCAGTTGTCCACCGGCCACCCACAGGTTGTGGCTCGTTGTCCCCAGCGAACCGGCGGTTCTCCACATCACTGTCCACTGTTCGACAACGTCAGGGGCCGGATCACTGCCCTGAGTGAAGCGCGTCACATCAGGCGGCGGGAGTGGGGTGTGGGAAACCTGGGAAAAGCTGGGGACGCAGCTGGGGAGAAGTCGCCCCTCCCTGTGCATGGGCTGTGCAGAACTTTCCGCCGTCCACAGAACCACCAGGTTGTCCACCGGCTCCACCCACAGGCCCGGTGGATAAAAAACAGGCGCTGACCTGCGAAAACGGGGTTATCCACGGTATCCACAGCCCCTACTACTACTCCCAACTTGAGAGAGCCGGGAATTCGTTTCGAAGTGGGTCCTGTGCACAACTCGGCTCGGGCGGCCCTGACGGGCCTCGGTGCGACTTGACCCGAGCGGCAACAGCTGTCAGCGGGATGCGTCAGACTGGTCCCCGGTGGTTCTCCCCTCCCGGGGAGCCGGCTACACCACCGACGAAGGCCAGCAGGGCGAGGGACGCCGGCAACAGCAGGAGGCGGCAACGGTGAAGATCCGGGTGGAACGCGACGTACTCGCGGAGGCGGTGGCCTGGGCTGCGCGCAGCCTGCCCGCCCGTCCGCCGGCCCCGGTCCTCGCGGGCCTGCTGCTAAAGGCCGAGGACGGGCAGCTGAGCCTCTCCAGCTTCGACTACGAGGTCTCGGCCCGCGTCTCGGTGGAGGCCGAGGTCGAGGAGGAGGGCACGGTGCTCGTCTCCGGCCGCCTCCTCGCGGACATCTGCCGCGCCCTCCCCAACCGCCCGGTGGAGATCTCCACCGACGGCGTGCGGGCGACGGTGGTCTGCGGCTCGTCCCGGTTCACCCTCCACACCCTGCCCGTGGAGGAGTACCCCGCGCTCCCGCAGATGCCGAACGCCACCGGCACGGTTCCCGGCGAGGTCTTCGCCGCGGCCGCCGCCCAGGTCGCGATCGCCGCGGGCCGCGACGACACCCTCCCGGTGCTCACCGGTGTGCGCATCGAGATCGAGGGCGACACGGTCACGCTGGCCTCGACCGACCGCTACCGCTTCGCGGTCCGGGAGTTCCTGTGGAAGCCGGAGAACCCGGACGCCTCCGCGGTCGCGCTGGTGCCCGCCAAGACGCTGCTGGACACCGCCAAGGCGCTGACCAGCGGTGACAGCGTCATCCTGGCGCTCTCCGGCTCCGGCAAGGGCGAGGGCCTGATCGGCTTCGAGGGTGCCGGGCGCCGCACCACCACGCGGCTGCTGGAGGGCGACCTCCCCAAGTACCGCACGCTCTTCCCGACCGAGTTCAACAGCGTGGCCACCATCGAGACGGCCCCGTTCGTCGAGGCCGTCAAGCGCGTGGCCCTGGTCGCCGAGCGGAACACCCCGGTACGGCTGACCTTCGAGCAGGGCGTGCTGATCCTGGAGGCAGGCTCCAGCGACGACGCACAGGCTGTGGAAAAGGTCGACGCCAACCTGGAGGGCGACGACATCTCGATCGCCTTCAACCCGACCTTCCTGCTGGACGGTCTGAGCGCCATCGACTCCCCGGTCGCCCAGCTGTCCTTCACCACGTCCACCAAGCCGGCGCTGCTCAGCGGCAAGCCCGCCGCGGACGCGGAGGCCGACGAGGCCTACAAGTACCTGATCATGCCGGTCCGCCTCAGCGGCTGACCCGCTGTTCCTCCGCGGTGCCAGGGGTGAGCCCCGCGCACCGCGGAGCCGTTTTCCGGACGGTTCCGCGCCCCGTGGAACCGCCCCGGACGGGTGGCGCCGCACGCGGCGTCGCCCGCCACCGGTCGAAGCACTAGGTCAAGGGGCCGCCCATCGGGTGGCGGTGCGGAGCCGGGTTTACGCTCGGACGTGGGTGCCGGAACGCGCCCACACCCCACCTCGCAACCAAAGGGAACAACTGATGGAGCTCGGTCTCATCGGCCTCGGCAAGATGGGCGGCAACATGCGCGAGCGGATCCGCCGCGCAGGCCACACCGTCGTGGGATACGACCGCAACCCGGACGTCTCGGACGTCAGCAGCCTGCGTGAGCTGGTGGACAGCCTGCAGGCGCCGCGCGTGGTGTGGGTGATGGTCCCGGCCGGCGCCGCGACGCAGTCCACCGTCGACGAGCTGGGCGAGCTGCTCGAGCCCGGTGACGTGGTGGTCGACGGCGGTAACTCGCGGTGGACGGACGACGAGAAGCACGCCGCGGAGCTGGCCGAGAAGGGCATCGGCTTCGTGGACTGCGGCGTCTCCGGCGGTGTGCACGGCCTGGCGAACGGTTACGCGCTGATGTACGGCGGCGAGCCCGAGCACGTGGCCAAGGTGCAGCCGGTGCTGGACGCGCTGAAGCCGGAGGGCGACTTCGGTTCCGTGCACGCCGGCAAGGTCGGCGCCGGTCACTTCGCGAAGATGGTCCACAACGGCATCGAGTACGCCATGATGCAGGCCTACGCCGAGGGCTGGGAGCTGCTGGAGGCCGTCGACTCCGTCACCGACGTCCGGGAGATCTTCCGCTCCTGGCGCGAGGGCACCGTCATCCGCTCCTGGCTCCTGGACCTGGCCGTCAACGCCCTCGACGAGGACGAGCACCTGGACAAGCTCCGCGGCTTCGCCCAGGACTCCGGCGAGGGCCGCTGGACGGTCGAGGCGGCCATCGACAACGCCGTCCCGCTGCCCGCCATCACCGCCTCCCTCTTCGCCCGCTTCGCCTCCCGCCAGGAGGACTCCCCGCAGATGAAGATGATCGCCGCCCTGCGCAACCAGTTCGGCGGCCACGCGGTCACGCAGAAGTAACCGGCGGCCGCACGAGAAGCACGACGGGGCCCCGCCCGCAGCGGGGCATGGCCCCGGCACCGCCTAGCAGTTCCACGCCGGGGAGGTCGGCGCCCGTCCATGCATGTCACGCATCTCTCGCTGGCCGACTTCCGCTCGTACGCCCGGGCCGAGGTCGCTCTCGGCCCGGGCGTCACGGCGTTCGTGGGTCCCAACGGGCAGGGCAAGACGAACCTGGTCGAGGCGGTCGGCTACCTGGCGACGCTGGGCAGCCACCGGGTCTCCTCGGACGCCCCGCTGGTGCGGATGGGCGCCGAGCGGGCGATCGTGCGGGCCCAGGTGCGGCAGGGCGACCGGCAGCAGCTGGTCGAGCTGGAGCTGAACCCGGGCCGTGCCAACAGGGCCCGCATCAACCGGTCCTCGCAGGTCAGGCCCCGTGACGTGCTGGGGATCCTGCGCACGGTGCTGTTCGCGCCCGAGGATCTCGCGCTGGTCAAGGGCGACCCCGGGGAGCGGCGGCGGTTCCTGGACGAGCTGGTCACCGCGCGCTCCCCGCGGATGGCGGGCGTCCGCTCCGACTACGAGCGGGTGCTGAAGCAGCGCAACACCCTGCTGAAGTCGGCCGCGCTGGCCCGCCGCCACGGCGGGCGCAACATGGACATGTCGACGCTGGACATCTGGGACCAGCACCTGGCCCAGGTCGGCGCCGAGCTGCTGGCGCAGCGGCTGGACCTGATCGCCGTGCTGCAGCCGCTGGCCGACAAGGCGTACGAGCAGCTGGCGCCCGGCGGGGGCCCGGTCGCCCTCGAGTACAAGGCGTCCGCCCCGGGCGAGGGGCACACCCGCGAGGAGCTGTACCCGCAGCTGCTCGCGGCGCTGGAGGGCGTCCGCAAGCAGGAGATCGAGCGCGGCGTGACGCTGGCCGGACCGCACCGGGACGACCTCGTGCTGCGGCTGGGCCGGCTGCCGGCGAAGGGGTACGCGTCGCACGGGGAGTCCTGGTCGTACGCGCTGGCGCTGCGGCTGGCCTCGTACGAGCTGCTGCGGGCGGAGGGCAACGAGCCGGTGCTGATCCTGGACGACGTCTTCGCCGAACTGGACGCGCGGCGGCGGGACCGGCTGGCGGAGCTGGTGGCTCCGGCGGAGCAGGTGATGGTGACGGCGGCGGTGGACGAGGACGTGCCGTCCGCGTTGACCGGGGCGCGGTTCCGGGTCGCCGAGGGGACGGTGGAGCGGGCGTGACGACGGGTGCGGGCACGGGAGGAACCGGCGGGACCGGGGGGTCCGGCGCGGGCGCGGCGGCCGCCGGTGGCGGCGGGGCCGCGGGCGCCGGGCAGCCGTCCGGGGTGGACCTCGCCCGGGTGGCGCTGCGGGCCGCCCGGGAGCAGGCGCGCGCCCGGGGCGAGGCGACGCGGCAGACCAAGGGCGCGGGCGCGGGGCGGCGGGGAGCGCGGTCCGGTTCCCGGGGCGACGGCCGCGATCCGATGGCGCTGGGCGCGGCGATCAACCGGCTGGTGACCGAGCGGGGCTGGGAACGGCCGGCGGCGGTCGGCGGGGTCATGGGGCGGTGGCCGCAGATCGTCGGCGACGACGTGGCCAACCACTGTTCGCCGGAGCGGTACGACGAGGACGGGCGTGAGCTGGTCGTGCGGTGCGACTCGTCGGCGTGGGCGGCGAACCTGCGGTTGCTGGCGCCGCAGTTGGTGGCGCGGCTGAACGCGGACCTCGGGCACGGGGCGGTGCGGGTGATCAAGGTGCTGGGCCCCGCGGGGGCGGCGCGTCCCCGTTACGGTCCGCTGCGGGCGTCCGGTTCGCGCGGCTCCCACGACTGGTGACGCGTCCCTGTCCACCTGGCCAGGCCGGCGCCGTCCGCGCGTGCCTCCAGCCGCGGCACCAGCAGGTCGGCCCAGGTGGGCAGCACTGTTTCGTCCCCTGACCCGCCCCCTTCCCCGGCAGGGCTCACGTCACGTGGAGCGCGCCGTCCCGTGAGGACGTGAGGACCTGCGCCCGCCCTCCCCCAAGCTCTCGGCTCGCTCGAGCAGGGGGGGGGACCCCCCATCGCCCGAGCGGCACCACTGCCCGCAGGGAGCCGAGGCCCCGGAAGCGGAGTGGCCCCCCGCTCCGCGGTGAGGCATGCCCCGCTCGGCCCGGGAAAACAGGGCTGGAGCAGGTGTTCGGAGGGTGGGGCGCCGAAGGTGACCCGCCGGTAGCCATGGGTTGACAAGGCAAAGCGCTGAGTGCCGCTGTGAGGCTCTTGGAGCCCCGCCCCGTATATGGGGAGTCGGTCCGGTCCGGTTCAGGGCGGCACATGCGAACTGAGGTGCCCGCAACGGCCCATCAGTGTCGGCGCTAGCGGTAGACTGGAGCGCAATCCCGCCCCACTTGTGGGACACACACCGAGCAACGCTGATCCAGGTTGAAAACCGCTACATGCCGCAGCCGCTCCGGTCGTCAGGTCATCGGCCGCGAGTACGGCTTGTGCTGTGCCAGAAAGGGCGCTTCGTGGCCGATTCCGGCAACCCCAACGAGAACATCCCGTCCAACGACGCCGCCGCCGCAGGGGGCGACTCGCCTTCCTACGACGCGAGCGCCATCTCCGTGCTCGAAGGGCTGGACGCGGTCCGCAAGCGGCCCGGCATGTACATCGGCTCGACCGGTGAGCGTGGCCTGCACCACATGGTGCAGGAGGTCGTGGACAACTCCGTCGACGAGGCGCTGGCCGGCCACGCGGACACCATCGAGGTGACGATCCTCGCCGACGGCGGCGTCCGCTGCGTCGACAACGGCCGTGGCATCCCCGTCGGCATCGTGCCCGGCCAGGGGAAGCCGGCCGTCGAGGTCGTGCTCACCGTCCTGCACGCGGGCGGAAAGTTCGGAGGCGGCGGCTACGCCGTCTCCGGTGGTCTGCACGGCGTCGGCGTCTCCGTCGTCAACGCCCTGTCCACCCGGGTGTCCGTCGAGGTGAAGACCGACGGGTACGTGTGGACGCAGGACTACAAGGCGGGCGTGCCGACGGCGCCGCTGGCCCAGGGCGAGCCGACCGAGGAGACGGGCACCTCGGTCACCTTCTGGGCGGACCCGGACATCTTCGAGACCACGGAGTACTCGTTCGAGACCCTCTCCCGCCGGTTCCAGGAGATGGCGTTCCTCAACAAGGGGATCTCCATCAGCCTGACCGACGAGCGGGAGACCGCGAAGGCCACGGCCGGCGCGGACGAGGCGGGCGCGGACGACAAGCCCGAGGTCAAGACCGTCACGTACAAGTACGACGGCGGCATCGTCGACTTCGTGAAGTACCTCAACTCCCGCAAGGGCGAGATGGTCCACCCGACCGTCATCGACATCGAGGCCGAGGACAAGGAGCGTCAGCTCTCCGTCGAGGTCGCGATGCAGTGGAACAGCGGCTACAGCGAGGGCGTCTACTCCTTCGCCAACGTCATCCACACCCATGAGGGCGGTACCCACGAGGAGGGCTTCCGCGCCGCGCTGACCACGCTGATCAACAAGTACGCGCGCGACAAGAAGCTGCTCCGCGAGAAGGACGACAACCTCACGGGCGACGACATCCGCGAGGGTCTGACCGCGATCATCTCGGTCAAGCTGGGCGAGCCGCAGTTCGAGGGCCAGACCAAGACCAAGCTGGGCAACACCGAGGTCAAGACCTTCGTGCAGCGCGTGGTGCACGAGCACCTCACCGACTGGCTGGACCGCAACCCCAACGAGGCCGCGGACATCATCCGCAAGGGCATCCAGGCCGCCACGGCCCGCGTCGCCGCCCGCAAGGCGCGCGACCTGACCCGCCGCAAGGGCCTGCTGGAGTCCGCCTCGCTGCCGGGCAAGCTGGCCGACTGCCAGTCCAACGACCCGGCCAAGTGCGAGATCTTCATCGTCGAGGGCGACTCCGCCGGCGGCTCCGCCAAGTCCGGCCGGAACCCGCAGTACCAGGCGATCCTCCCGATCCGCGGCAAGATCCTCAACGTCGAGAAGGCGCGGATCGACAAGATCCTGCAGAACCAGGAGATCCAGGCGCTGATCTCCGCCTTCGGCACCGGCGTGCACGAGGACTTCGACATCTCCAAGCTCCGCTATCACAAGATCATCCTGATGGCGGACGCCGACGTCGACGGCCAGCACATCAACACGCTGCTGCTGACCTTCCTGTTCCGCTTCATGCGGCCGCTGGTGGAGGCCGGGCACGTCTTCCTCTCCCGTCCGCCGCTCTACAAGATCAAGTGGGGCCGCGACGACTTCGAGTACGCCTACTCCGACCGTGAGCGCGACGCCCTGATCGAGCTCGGCCGCGGCAACGGCAAGCGGATCAAGGACGACTCGGTGCAGCGCTTCAAGGGTCTCGGCGAGATGAACGCCGAGGAGCTGCGGATCACGACCATGGACCAGGAGCACCGGGTCCTCGGCCAGGTCACCCTCGACGACGCCGCCCAGGCCGACGACCTGTTCTCGGTCCTCATGGGCGAGGACGTCGAGGCCCGCCGCGCCTTCATCCAGCGCAACGCCAAGGACGTCCGCTTCCTCGACATCTGAGTCGGTCACTGCTGCCCCGAGCAGCCGAGCAATCGCTGACCGCACCAGGAAGGATCTTCACCAGCAATGGCCGACGAGAACACTCCCGTCACTCCCGACCCCGCCGACGACAGCGCTCCCGAGGCGGTCGCCGTCGACCCCACGGACGGGGACGACATCGCGATGCGCATCGAGCCGGTCGGGCTCGAGACGGAGATGCAGCGCTCGTACCTCGACTACGCGATGTCCGTCATCGTCTCGCGTGCGCTGCCGGACGTCCGGGACGGTCTCAAGCCCGTCCACCGGCGTGTGCTGTACGCCATGTACGACGGCGGCTACCGGCCCGAGAAGGGCTTCTACAAGTGCGCCCGCGTCGTCGGCGACGTGATGGGCAACTACCACCCGCACGGCGACTCCTCCATCTACGACGCCCTGGTGCGCCTGGCCCAGCCGTGGTCGATGCGGATGCCGCTGGTCGACTCCAACGGCAACTTCGGTTCCCCGGGCAACGACCCGGCCGCGGCCATGCGGTACACCGAGTGCAAGATGGCGCCGCTGTCCATGGAGATGGTCCGCGACATCGACGAGGAGACCGTCGACTTCACGGACAACTACGACGGCCGCTCCCAGGAGCCGACCGTCCTGCCGTCCCGCTTCCCGAACCTGCTGATCAACGGCTCGGCCGGCATCGCGGTCGGCATGGCGACCAACATCCCGCCGCACAACCTGCGCGAGGTCGCGGCCGGCGCCCAGTGGTACCTGGAGAACCCGGAGGCCTCCCAGGAGGACCTGCTGGACGCGCTGATGGAGCGCATCAAGGGCCCCGACTTCCCGACCGGCGCCCTGGTGGTGGGCCGCAAGGGCATCGAGGAGGCCTACCGGACCGGCCGCGGCTCGATCACCATGCGCGCGGTGGTCGAGGTCGAGGAGATCCAGAACCGCCAGTGCCTGGTGGTCACCGAGCTGCCCTACCAGGTCAACCCGGACAACCTGGCCCAGCGGATCGCCGACCTGGTCAAGGACGGCAAGATCGGCGGCATCGCCGACGTCCGTGACGAGACCTCCTCGCGCACCGGTCAGCGCCTGGTCATCGTGCTCAAGCGGGACGCGGTCGCCAAGGTCGTTCTCAACAACCTGTACAAGCACACCGACCTGCAGACCAACTTCGGCGCCAACATGCTGGCCCTGGTCGACGGCGTGCCGCGCACCCTCTCGCTGGACGCCTTCATCCGGCACTGGGTGACGCACCAGATCGAGGTCATCGTCCGCCGGACGCGTTTCCGGCTGCGCAAGGCCGAGGAGCGCGCCCACATCCTGCGCGGCCTGCTCAAGGCCCTGGACGCGATCGACGAGGTCATCGCCCTGATCCGCCGCAGCGACACGGTGGAGGTGGCCCGCGGTGGCCTGATGAGCCTGCTGGAGATCGACGAGATCCAGGCCAACGCGATCCTGGAGATGCAGCTCCGCCGGCTCGCCGCCCTGGAGCGCCAGAAGATCATCCAGGAGCACGACGAGCTCCAGGCGAAGATCAACGAGTACAACGAGATCCTCGCCTCGCCGGTCCGCCAGCGCGGCATCGTCAGCGAGGAACTGGCCGCGATCGTCGAGAAGTTCGGCGACGACCGCAAGAGCGAGCTGGTGCCCTACGACGGCGACATGTCCATCGAGGACCTGATCGCCGAGGAGGACATCGTCGTCACGGTCACCCGCGGCGGTTACATCAAGCGCACCAAGACGGTGGACTACCGCGCCCAGAAGCGCGGCGGCAAGGGCGTGCGGGGCACGAAGCTCAAGGAAGACGACATCGTCGACCACTTCTTCGTCTCCACCACCCACCACTGGCTGCTGTTCTTCACCACCAAGGGCCGGGTCTACCGGGTCAAGGGGTACGAGCTGCCGGACGCGGGCCGGGACGCCCGCGGCCAGCACGTGGCCAACCTGCTGGCCTTCCAGCCGGACGAGCAGATCGCCGGCATCCGCGCGATCCGCGACTACGAGGTCGCCCCGTACCTGGTGCTCGCCACCAAGAGCGGCCTGGTGAAGAAGACCTCGCTGAAGGACTACGACTCCCCGCGCTCCGGCGGCGTCATCGCGATCAACCTCCGTCAGCTGGAGGACGGCAGCGACGACGAGCTGATCGGCGCCGAGCTGGTCTCGCCCGACGACGACCTGCTGCTCATCAGCAGGAAGGCCCAGTCCCTGCGGTTCACCGCGACGGACGACTCGCTGCGCCCGATGGGCCGCGCGACCTCCGGCGTGAAGGGCATGAGCTTCCGCGAGGGCGACGAGCTGCTCTCGATGAACGTCGTGCGACCGGGTACGTTCGTGTTCACCGCGACGGACGGCGGATACGCGAAGCGCACCGCCGTCGACGAATACCGGGTTCAGGGTCGTGGCGGTCTGGGCATCAAGGCTGCCAAGATCGTCGAGGACCGCGGGTCGCTCGTCGGCGCGCTGGTGGTGGAGGAGAGCGACGAGATCCTCGCCATCACGCAGGCCGGCGGCGTGATCCGCACCCGGGTGAGCGAGGTCAGGGAAACCGGCCGTGACACCATGGGCGTCCAGCTGATCAACCTGGGCAAGCGTGACGCGGTGGTCGGCATCGCGCGCAACGCCGAGGCGGGCCGCGAGGCGGAGGAGGTCGACGGCGACATCGTCGTCGACGAGGCCGCCGGGACCATGGAGAGCACCGGATCCACGGTGTTCGACGCTACGGACGCCGAGACCGGGACGACCGGCACGGACGAGGGTGAGTCGCCCTCGGCCGAGTAGGCACGAGGAGTGAGACGAGCGTGAACGGAGCCACGGGCGCCGGACCGACCGGTGGGGAGACCGACGGCGGCGGCCGTGGCTCCTTCGCGCAGCAGCAGGCCCAGGCCCCGTCGCAGAAGGCGGCGGAGTCCTATCAGACCCATGGATCCCAGGGGGGAACCGTGACCCAGCCCACCCAGCCCTACGAGCAGCCCGGCCAGGCCCAGGCGCAGGGGCGTCCCGAGGTGACGCCGCTGCCGACGTCGCCGCTGCCCGGGGAGCGGCAGGGGCAGCAGGGCTCCGTCGGCCCGTACCACCCGCCGCACGCCTACGAGGCGGACGCGGTGTCGGCCCCTCCGGCCGGCGCGGTGCGCAGGCCGCGCACCGGTGCCAAGCCGGTGCCGCGGACCCGCAAGGCGCGGCTGCGGGTCGCGAAGACCGACCCGTGGTCGGTGATGAAGGTCAGCTTCCTGCTGTCGATCGCCCTGGGCATCTGCACGGTGGTCGCGGCGGCGGTGCTGTGGCTGGTCATGGACACGATGGGCGTCTTCGCCACGGTCGGCGGGACCATCGCGGAGGCCACGGGCTCCGAGGGGTCCAACGGCTTCGACCTGCAGGGCTTCCTGTCGCTGCCGAACGTGCTGATGTTCACCGCGGTGATCGCGGTGGTCGACGTGGTGCTGATGACGGCGCTGGCGACGCTGGGCGCCTTCATCTACAACCTCTCCGCCGGCTTCGTCGGCGGCGTCGAGCTGACGCTCGCCGAGGACGAGTAGGGCCTCCGGGAGATCGGGCGCTCCGGGCTGCGGATACCGATTTTGGGAGTTCGCATGTCGTGCGCTAATCTTCAGGAGTCAGCGCGCGGGACACACACCGCACAGCGCGGCGGGGCTATAGCTCAGTTGGTTAGAGCGCATCCCTGATAAGGATGAGGCCACAGGTTCAAATCCTGTTAGCCCCACCAGCACGAAGACCCCCGGTCCACTTGGGCCGGGGGTCTTCTGCGATTCCGGGGCGTGCCGATGTCGACGGGTGGCACAGCGGCGGGCGGGCACGGGGAAACGCCGCCGGCCCGCCTGGTGAGGGCGGGCTCGAGACGGCGTGATGCGGGGGCGCCACCGCGACGCGGGTGACGTCCGGGACGTGGGTGACGTCCGGGACGTGGGTGACGTCCGGGACGTGGGTGACGCGCGGGACGTGGGTGACGCGCGGGACCTGCGGGGGCGTGACAGGCGCTGACCGGGGACGTGTGGGGCGGGCCGGTGGTGTGGCGGGGTCTCTCGCGGCTCGGCGCGGCCGTGGGCGGTGACTGGGGGCGATCGGGCCGGGGGAGGCCGCGGAGTGCCTGGAGCGGGCCTGCGGGGCCTGTGCGGAGGGCGGCCGTGCGGGTGGGGTGACGGTGCCGGTGTGGTGGACCGGTGGTGCGGGTGGTGGGCGCCAGGTCGGTCCCGTGGCACGGGCGTTGCCCGACGAGCGAGCGGTGGCCGCGGCTGAGTGAGCTGGGCGGGCGGTGCGGGCGGTAGGTGCTCAGCGATCCGCGTGGGCGGTGCGTGCGCGGGCCGTGCCACGCTGGACGAGCTGTGCGGGCTGGACGAGCTGTGCGGGCTGGACGAGCTGTGCATGCCGTGCGGGCCGTGGGGCGGTGCACCGTGCGGGCCGCAGGGCGCACCGTGCCGGCCGTGGGGTGCCGTGGGGAGGTCGCTGGGCAAAGGGCCGGGGTGGCGCGGAGGCTGGGCGGCGGTTGCGGCGCGGAGGGGGAGGTGTATGGCCGGCTCCTGCTCGAGGGGGTCGGCCGGGCGGTCGGCGGAGTCGCGGCGCGAGGCGGTGTCCGAGGCGGCTGAGGGGGCCGTGGGGAGCGCGGCGGGGACCAGCAGGCCGACGCCCGCGGTGGAGCGTGCGCGGCTGTGCGGGGAGCCGCCGTGCGCCTCCGCGAGGATGCGCTGCTTCATCGTGGGCGGGAGGGCGCGGTCCGCCGGCCAGAGCCCGCTCCGGGCGGCCTGCCGGGGGATCACCGCGGTGGCGTTCGCCCCCGCCGTGGCCCGCACTCCGGCCCGCGTCGCCTCCGCCGTGGCCGCCGCGCGGAGCGCCGCGGCGTCCGTCCGGCCGCCGTGGCCGTCGCGGCGTCCGCCGTTGCGCGCCGGCCCGCTCTGCGGTACCGCCGCCGCGGACGTCGTGGAGACCAGTCCCAGCGCCGTGAACAGCGCGAGGAACGCGGACACCAGCACCTGCCACATCTTCCTGACCTGGGTTCCGGTCATGGATGACCTCACTTTCGGGTGGGGCGATTTGCGTACTTTCCTCATGATGTGTATGCGCCTCCCGATGTGGGGGACCTTCGCCCGTGGCGCGTCGATGGTCGGATGAACACCACTCGGACGGACGCAAGGCCGGGGAGGAACCTCCCGGCGTGCGGTCGCACCGGTGCGATCACCTGGTGATCCGAAGCGCCCCGCGGGGCGGTGGGGAGCCCCACCCCTAGGTCACCGTTCGGTCTCGGCCGGTGTGTATAGTCGGGCGCCTAGAGGTCTCCTACGTCAACGAAAGACGAGGTCGCGCGGTGAAGAAGCTCCTCCTGGTCGCCCTGGCCGCCATCGGCGGTCTCCTCGTGTACCGCCAGATCCAGGCGGACCGCGCCGAGCAGGACCTGTGGACGGAGGCCACCGACTCCGTGCCCAGCGGTTCCTGAGGACGGCAGTCGCCGAAACCACGCGAAAACCCCGGCCGCCCGAAGGCGACCGGGGTTTCGTGCTGTCGGGACCGGCCTCGGCCGGCTCCGCCCTCAGCTCTGGTGGACCTGGTAGTGCGCGACCGCGTCGGCGGTGCGTCCGGCCCCGTACACCCGCAGGAACTCGGCGAGTTCGGGGTGCGTCTGCCCGATCTGCTCGGCGGCCTCGATGATGTCGCCGGCCGCGGCCAGTGAGCGCAGGAGACTCTGTATCTCCCGCACCACCCGCTTCACCGTCGGGGCGCCCACCGGCGTCGCCCCCGTCTGCTGGGTGGCCACGCTCAGCATCGAACCGCCCTGCGACTTCTTGATCTCCTCCATGCGTTCGGCCGCCTCGGCCGCGCTCACGCTGCCGTCGGCGACCTGCGCCGCCAGGTCCTGCAGCAGCCGGACCCGCTGCACCACCGCGGGATTGCCGATCTTCGCCCGCTGCCCGCTCATCAGCTGCGACAGCATCGGCGCCGACAGCCCGAGAACTCCCGCGAGCCGCGCCTGGTTGAGCCCCAGGTCGTCGATCAGCCGCCGGAAGAGCTCCCCCAGAGGCTCTCCGTACCAGTTCCGCTGCAGCTCGCGCGCCCTCGCGGTGGCTTCCTGCTGTGCGGCGTCCATGCGTCTCCCCATCGCTTCCCCATGTACAGGGTTCGCTCGAGCGAACCACGTACCGAATCTTACGGAGGGCGGACGGCGGCGGGGAGCCGCCGCCGTCGTGGTTGACCAATCCTTTTGCGGGATACGGGGGGTCACCGGGTAGTCTGGTCGTCGGCTCGCACCGGTGGTCGCACCTCCGGGGCTCATGCCGTCGTTGAGGGGCCTTAGCTCAGTTGGTAGAGCGCTGTCTTTGCATGGCAGATGTCAGGGGTTCGACTCCCCTAGGCTCCACTCGGTGTCACGCGCCTCTTCGTGCCGCGGCACCTTCTTCGAGGCCCTCCCGCGGGAGGGCCTTCGTCGTGCCTGGCCGTCCCGTTCACCTGGGCGCCGACGGACCGTCAACTGCCTGCCGACTCGCGGACACCCCGTGCTTCCGGTCGCCCGCGTGCGCCCCCTGTGCTTCGCCAGGGACGTCCGGTCCCGACCGGTTCGTCCTGTTTGACGTGGGCATGCTTGTGAAATCAGGGTAAAAACGCACTGTGGTGTTTCCCTGTGCAGTACGGTGCCTTTCTGTGCGGTCGTCATGGGGATGGGTCCGCACGCACACCGCGGCCCTCGACCAGGGGCCGCGCGGCCTGGGGGGGCGTGTGGATGGCACAGGACGCTCGGACGTCTGCGGACATACGGGACGCGGGCGGGACCCGCACGCGCCGGCATCGTGAGGAAACGTTCCGGCCCCGCGGCATCGGCCTGCGGGACAAGCCCGGTTGGTACGTGACCACGCTGCTCTGCGTGGACTCCCTGGTTCCGACCGTCACGCTGGCGCCCGTGCTGGAGCAGTCCGGGCAGCCGGCCCCCGGGCTGGTGACCGTCACCTCGACCCTGACCTGGCTCGGCGTGCGCGGAGCCAGACGCCGGTACACCCGTGCCGAGGTGGGCGAGTCCCGCGGCGCCGTCCCGGTGCTGCACGACTGGCTCATGACGCTCGGGGTCCTCGCGGTGATCGGGGTCGGCGTCCGGACGGTCGTCGACCCCTTCGTCGTCCTCGGGGCCCTGACGCCCGCCCTGCTGCTCGCGGTGTTCGCCCGGCGCGTGGTCTTCGCGCACCTGGCCCGGGAGCGGCGCGCGGCGCAGGCGGTGCTGCGGGTGCTGGTCGTCGGTGAGCCCGAGGCGTTTCCGGTGGTGATGGGGCGGCTCGACTCGCGTACGGACCACCCCTACGCGGTGGTGGGCAGCGTCGCCGTGGGCGGCGCGGCGCCGGGCGCCGAGCGGCTCGACGTGCCCGCCGACCCGGAGTCCGGCGCGCGGGCCGGGCGGGTGCTGGTGGACACGGTGCGCCGCCACCGCGCGGACGTGGTGCTGCTGGCGCCGGGGGCGCGGCTCTCCGGGCCGGCGCTGCGGCACCTGGTCTGGGCGCTGCACGACGCCGAGGTCGAGATCGCGCTGGCGCCCGGTCTGGTGGAGGTCTCCCACAAGCGGCTGGAGGTCGGCTCGGTGGCCGGCCTGACGGTGCTCAAGGTGGCTCCCCCGCAGGGGCCCGGCGGTGTGCAGCAGACGCTGAAGGAGGCCCTGGACCGCTGCGGGGCCGCGCTCGGACTGCTGGTGCTCGCCCCGTTCTTCGCGCTGGTCGCGCTGGCGGTGAAGCTGGACTCGCGCGGTCCCGCGTTCTACCGGCAGCAGCGGATCGGCCGGGACCAGGACGTCTTCGTGATGTGGAAGTTCCGCACCATGGTCGTCGACGCGGACGCCCTCAAGGACGAGCTGGCGGAGCGCAACGAGAACGACGGGCTGATGTTCAAGATGCGCCGAGACCCGCGGGTGACCCGGGTCGGGCGGCTGCTGCGCCGTACCTCGCTGGACGAGCTGCCGCAGCTGTTCAACGTCCTCATCGGTGACATGTCCCTGGTGGGTCCGCGTCCGCCGCTGCCCGAGGAGGTGGCCGGCTACGACGCGACCGCGCTGCGCCGGCTGCGGGTCAAGCCCGGCATGACGGGGTTGTGGCAGGTCAGCGGCCGGTCGGACCTCTCCTGGGAGGAAACGGTTCAGCTGGATCTGCACTACGTGGACAACTGGTCGTTCGTCAGCGACCTCGACGTGCTCAGCCGTACGCTCCGCGCCGTCGCCGACGGCCGCGGAGCGTACTGAGGGACCCAGGGGTGCGGGGGATGCGGCCCCGCTCAGGCGCGGGAGGAGCCCGCGCCCTCGGACAGCCACCACTGGTAGGTGCCGGCGATGCCGTCGCGCAGCGCGATCGACGGCTTCCAGCCCAGACCGGTCAGCCGCGACACGTCCAGCAGCTTGCGGGGCGTGCCGTCCGGCTTGGTGGTGTCCCAGCGGATCTCGCCCGAGAAGCCGGTGACCTCGGCGACCGTCCCGGCGAGCGCGCGGATGGTCAGGTCCTCGCCGCAGCCGACGTTGACCGGCTCGTCGCCGTCGTAGGTCTCCAGCAGCCGGACGCAGGCCGAGGCCAGGTCGTCGACGTGCAGGAACTCGCGGCGCGGGGAGCCGGAGCCCCACAGGGTGACGTGGCCGGCGCCGGACTCGCGCGCCTCGTGGAAGCGGCGGATCAGCGCGGGCAGGACGTGCGAGGTCTCCAGGTCGAAGTTGTCGCCGGGGCCGTAGAGGTTGGTGGGCATGGCGCTGATCCAGGAGGCCCCGAACTGGCGGCGGTAGGACTGGACCTGGCAGATGCCGGCGATCTTGGCGAGGGCGTACGGCTCGTTGGTGGGCTCCAGCGGGCCGGTCAGCAGCGCGTCCTCGCGGATGGGCTGCGGGGCGAACTTCGGATAGATGCACGAGGAGCCCAGGAAGAGCAGGCGGCCCACCCCGGCGGCGTGCGAGCCGGAGATCACGCTCAGCTGGATCCGCAGGTTGTCCTCGAGGAACTCCACCGGACGCGTGCTGTTCGCCATGATCCCGCCCACCTTGGCGGCGGCCAGGACCACCGCGTCCGGGCGGGTCTCGGCAAGGTACGCGGCGGTGGCCGCGGCGTCCCGCAGGTCCAGGTCGGCGCGGCCCCGGGTGAGGACCTGGTGGCCGTCGGCGGTGAGCCGGCGGACGACCGCGGAACCGACCAGCCCGCGGTGGCCCGCCACGAATATCCGGGACTGCGGCGCAAGAAGTGTCATGGACCGGATCATGCCAGCAGTGCGCGGATGATCCCGCGCAATTCAGAAGATTTCCGTACGGATGGTTCGCGTACGGGGCGTGTGACCGAGTACGGGGCGCGGCCGGTCCACCGGCCCGTCGGGGAGGAAAACCACTCATGAGCAAGACCGCGCTGATCACCGGTGTCACCGGCCAGGACGGGTCGTACCTGGCGGAGCTGCTGCTGGAGAAGGGCTACACGGTGCACGGCCTGGTGCGCCGGTCGTCCAGCTTCAACACCGAGCGGATCGACCACATCTACCAGGGCCCGCAGGAGCCCGGCCGCCGCTTCGTGCTGCACCACGCCGACCTCACCGACGGCGTCGCCCTGGTCAACCTGCTGCGTGAGATACAGCCCCACGAGGTCTACAACCTGGGTGCCCAGTCGCATGTGCGGGTGTCCTTCGACGCCCCGCTGTACACCGGCGACGCCACCGGGCTCGGTTCGCTGCGGCTGCTGGAGGCGGTCCGCGCCGCGGGCATCGAGACCCGCTTCTACCAGGCTTCCTCCTCGGAGATGTTCGGCGCGACGCCGCCCCCGCAGAACGAGGCGACGCCTTTCCACCCGCGCAGCCCGTACGGTGCCGCCAAGGTCTACGCGTACTGGTCCACCGTCAACTACCGTGAGGCCTACGGTATGTACGCGGTCAACGGGATCCTCTTCAACCACGAGTCCCCGCGCCGCGGCGAGACCTTCGTGACCCGGAAGATCACCCGCGCGGTGGCCCGCATCAAGGCGGGGCTGCAGCAGGAGCTCTACCTGGGGAACCTCGACGCCGTCCGCGACTGGGGCTACGCGCCCGAGTACGTGGACGCCATGTGGCGGATGCTCCAGCAGGACGAGCCGACCGACTACGTGGTGGCCACCGGGGTCGCGGCCACGGTGCGCGAGTTCCTGGAGACGGCGTTCGGTCACGCGGGGCTGGACTGGCGCGAGCACGTCCGGTACGACGCCAAGTACGAGCGTCCGAGCGAGGTGGACGCGCTGATCGGCGACGCCTCCAAGGCCGAGGAGATCCTCGGCTGGAAGCCCGAGGTCAGGGTGGAGGAGCTCGCCCGGATCATGGTCGACGCCGACGTCCGTCAGGTGGACGCCGAGCTGGCGGGCACCGCGGTGCGCGTCGACCGCTGAGCCGGCCGCCGGTCCGGGACGGGACCGGCACGGTACGGCACACAGGCTCCGGCCGAAGCCCGGGGGGACGGGGATCGGCCGGGAGCAGGGAGAGGAACGCGTCCGGCGGCCCGCCGGACGCGTCAGGGGCGGCTTCAGGGCCGTTTGTTTGGGGGTTCGATGAGAAGAACCAGAGGGCTGAGCGTGGCCCTCGCGACGGCGCTCGCGGCGGGCCTTGCGGCCGCCGTGGCGCCGCAGGCCGGCGCGATCAGCGAGTCGGTCGCCTTCACCGCGGACGATCTGCCCACCTGGCAGACCAACGGCATCGTCTGGGCGCTCGCCCAGGCGGACGGCGTGGTCTTCGCCGGCGGCACCTTCTCCGCGGTGCGTCCCCCCGAGGGGGAAACCGGCAGCGAGCAGCAGGTGGCGAACTTCGTGGCGCTGGACGCCGCGACCGGCGCGCCCACCGACTGCGACCTGTCCTTCACGGTGGGCTCCGGCACCGCCACCGTCCGCGCGATGGCCGTCTCCCCGGATCAGCAGACGCTGTACGTGGGCGGCTACTTCGGCGCGGTCAACGGCACCGCCGTCTCCAGCGTCGCCGCGATCGACATCGACACCTGCACGCCGCGGACCGGCTTCAACGCCGCCTTCCCGGCGACCGTGCGGGCGCTGGCCGTCACCGGTGACACGGTGTACGCGGGCGGTGACTTCACCAGCGTCAACGGCCAGCCGCGCGAGCGCTTCGCCGCGGTGGCCGCCGGCAACGGCGCGCTGCGCCCGTTCACCGCCGACGTGGACGAGCCGGGCCGGGCGATCGAGGTCACCCCCGACGGGCAGCACGCCCTGATCGGCGGCGACTTCTTCACCGTCAACGGGCAGAACTCGCACGCGCTGGCCGTGGTGGACGCCGTCAGGGGCGACGTCGAGAAGGCCTACCCGGCCGGGTTCATCCCGAACACCTCGGTGGTCAAGGACATCGACACCGACGGAACCGGCTTCTACACCGGCAACGAGGGCACCGGCGGCGGCGTCTTCGACGGCCGCATCGCGCTGGACTACGGCACCTTCGACCAGCGCTGGCGCGACACCTGCCTGGGCGCCACCCAGGCCGTGGAGTCCTACCAGGACGTCCTCTACAGCGCCTCGCACGCCCACGACTGCTCCAGCGTCGGCGAGTTCCCGGACGGACGGCGCCAGCACTTCCTGGCCCAGCCGACCACCTCCACGGCCAAGCTGGGCTGGTTCCCGGACACCAACGACGGTCTCGGCGAGGGCATCGGGCCGCGCGCCATCACCATCTCGTCGAAGAACGGCGTCGACTACCTCTGGTCCGGCGGCGAGTTCACCACCGTCAACGGCGCCGCGGCGCAGGGACTCACCCGGTTCGCCTCCACCGGTGACGTCGGCGCGCCCACCGTGCCGGTGATCGGCGCGGACGCGGTGGAGCCCGGCAAGGTCAAGGTCCGCTGGCGCACCAGCATGGACGACGACGACAGCCGGCTGATCTACAAGATCTACCGCAACGGCTCCAGCACGCCGATCGGCACCGTCGAGGCGGACTCCGTCTACTGGGAGCGCCCGCAGGCCTCCTTCACCGACACCGGTGTCACCCCCGGCTCGAGCTACAGCTACCGGGTGACGGCCTCGGACCCGGCGGGCAACACCAGCGCCCTGTCGGCGACCGCGAGCGTGACCGTGCCGAAGACGGCCGAGCCGTACGCCTCGTCGGTGCTGGCGGACGGCCCGAACCTGTACTGGCGTCACGACGAGAAGACCACGCCGTACGTCGGCGACTCCTCGGCCGGTGACCAGAGCGGTGTGATGAGCGGCGGTCCGGCCCTCGGTGAGGCGGGCGCGCTCACCAGCGGCGGTACCTCGTTCCGCTTCGACGGCTCCGACGACCGCCTGTACAGCGACCGTCGCACCACCGTCGGCACGTCCTACTCGCTGGAGACCTGGTTCCGCACCACCACCACGAGCGGCGGCAAGCTGGTGGGCTTCGGCAACAACACCACCAGGAACAGCGGCAGCTACGACAAGCACATCTACATGGCCAACGACGGGCGCCTGTTCTTCGGCGCCTACAGCGGGGCCACGCGGACGGTGAACTCCCTCACCCGCTACAACGACGGCAAGTGGCACCACGTCGTCGGCACGCAGGGCGCGGGCGGCATGGCGCTGTACGTCGACGGGGTCCGGGTCGCGCGCAACACCGCGTACACCACGCACCAGAGCTACGCCGGCTACTGGCGGGTGGGCGGCGACGCCCTGAGCGGCTGGCCGTCGCGTCCGAGCAGCGACAACTTCGCCGGTCAGATCGACGAGGTCGCGGTCTACCCGACCGTCCTCGGCGCCGACCGGGTGGCCGCGCACCACCAGCAGGCCACCAAGCAGGGCGACACCGTCACCTCCGTGCAGGCGTCCGAGGACACCTACGTGAACGAGGGGTCCAAGAGCACCGCGTACGGCTCCGCCACCTCGCTGGCGGTCCGCGGCAGCTCCGGGTACGAGGCGTACCTGCGCTTCGCGCTGCCCGCGGCTCCGGCCGGCACCACGCTGACCGGTGCGGCGCTGGAGGTCCGCACGGACTCCTCCGCCACCGCCGGGTCGGCCGACGCCGTCACGCTGCGGCCGGTCACCGGCGAGTGGACCGAGGCGGGCACCACGTGGAACACCAAGCCCGCCCTGGGCCCGTCCACGCTGGGCACCCTCACCCCGCCGGCCGCCTCGAACTCCGGCGCCACCGCGGAGCTGGACGTCGCCGCGGTGCGCGCGGCGCTGGGCGGCGACTACGGCGTGGCGCTGACGGGGACCGGGACGGACGCGCTGTGGCTGTGGTCCAGCGAGGCCCCGTCCGCGGCGGGCACGCCGCGGCTGATCCTCACCTTCTCGCCCCAGTAGGGCGGACCGCCGGCCCGGTGGCCTCCCGTCGGTCGCACGACCGCGGGGGCCACCGGGCCGCGGCACAGATCCGGCGTGACGGCACCACCAGCACGTCCCGCACGCGCGCGTGCGGAGCAGAGAGCAGGAGTCCCATGCGCAACCACCCGCTGGCGGCGATCGCCGCCCTGATCGCCCTGGGCGTGCTGCCCGCGCTCTCCGGCTGCTCGTCCTCCTCCGGCGATCGGGCCGGCGGCGACCGGGCCGCGGGCCACTCCTCGGCCTCCTCCCCCGCCTCCGGCGGCCCGTCGGCCGGTGCGGGGGCGTCGTCCCCGGGGCCGGTGCTGCCGGACTCGGAGATCGAGGCCCCGAAGGGGTCCGGGAAGTTCACGAAGAAGGAGAAGGAGTACCTCAGCGGCCGGGTGCCCGAGCGGATGGAGCCGGCCGCCGTCCTGGACCTCGGCAAGGAGGCCTGCCAGCGGATCGACCGCACCGCGCGGCACGACAAGGACGCGGTGATCGGCGCGCTGGTGGCCGGGGAGATCCCGGACGCCGAGCCGGCCGTCACCCACCTGTGCCCGGAGCACGAGCCGCTGCTCGAGGCCGCGAAGGGCGGCTACCCGGACGGGCAGCACCCGAAGCCCGCGGCGGGGCGGTACCGGACCGTGTCCGCGGGACCGGCCTGCGCCTGGACGGTCACCGGGTCCGGCGGGAAGGTGCTGGCCTCCGGACCGGGCACCGGGGGCGCCAGGAAGGACGGCACGTACACCATGACCGTGCCGTCCGGGGCCGCCCGGCTGGTGTCCTCCGGGTGTTACGCCTGGGTGCGGGCCTGACCGGCTCCGACCGCCCCGCCGTACACCTCCAGCAGCTTCCCGACCACCGCGTCGATCGAGAAGGCCTCGCCGGCCAGCCTGTGGGCCGCCGCCGAGGCCTTCTCGGCGTTCTCGGGCTCCAGCAGCTCCAGCACCGCTCCCGCCAGGGCGTCGGCGCCCTCGACCACCCGGCCGGCGCCGGCCTCGCCGATCGCCGGCGCGAGGCCGTTGGAGCGCGTCACCACGGCGGGCGTGCCGACCGAGAGGGACTCCAGGACCGACATCGGGAACGGCTCGTCCACCGAGGGCAGCACGTAGACGTGGGCCCGGCGCAGCTCCTCCAGCACCCGGGCGGAGGTCAGCGCGCCCACGCAGAACACCCGGTCGGCCAGCCGTAGTTCCTCGATCCGGCGCCGCACGGTCGCGAGCTCGCCCTCGTCGGGGCCGGCGACCACGAATTCGGCGTCCGGGTGGCGGCGCAGGACCGCGGGCGCGGCGTCGACGAAGTCCACGGGGCGCTTGCGGGCCTGCAGGCGGGCGGCGTAGAGGATCCGCGGCGGCCCGGCGGGCTGCGGGCGGGGGTCCTGGGCGGGCACGCCGTTCACCAGGTGCACGGCGGTGGCCAGCGGGGCGCCGAGCACCGCGTCCAGGTCCCGCCGCTCGTGGCCGGTGAGGTGGAGCACCGCTGCCGCGCCGCGCAGCACCCGGCGGACGGCCAGGGCGTCGAGGACCTTGGCGAGCGCCTTGCCGCTGGGGTCGACCATGCCGTGCGTCTGCAGCACCAGCGGGACGCGGGCGCGCAGCGCGGCCAGCGCCACCGGGAGGGTGACCAGGTCGCGGGCCAGGTGGACGTGGACCACGTCCGCCTCGCGCACCAGGCGGCCGGCGCGGGCCAGCAGGGCGGGTGAGGTGATGCCGCTGAAGCCGAGCGGCAGCAGACGGCGGGCCGGGTAGAGCCGGGCGGGCACCCCTTCCACGTCGCGCGGCGGGCCGCCGGCGAACCCCTCGGCCAGGGCGAGAAGTTCGGGCCGGTGGCCGCGGGCCGCCAGGCCGTGCGCGAGGTTGAGCGCGACCCTGACCGGTCCGCCGAAGGCGCCGGTGGGCGAGTGCAGGGTGACCGCGTGCAGGACGCGCAGCGGTCCGTCCGGGGCGCTCACGAGGGCTCCTTCACGGGGCGGCGGGCACCGTCGGCGGTGTGCAGGGTCAGCTCGGGCAGGTCCTGGTGGAGCACCGCGCCCGCGCCGACCACGGCGTGCCGGCCGACCGTCGCGCCGGCCAGGACGGTGGCGCGGGCGGCTATCCAGGCGCCGTCCTCGACGGTGATCGGGGCGTTGCGGTAGCGGAAGTCGGCGGCCCGGTGGTCGTGCGAGCCGGTGCAGAGCAGGGCCTCCTGGGAGACGCACACGTGGCGGCCGAGGGTGACGGGCTCCAGGTTGAGCAGCCAGGCGCCCTCGCCTATCCAGGTGTGGTCGCCGACGGTCAGCTTCCACGGCCACAGCACGCGCACCCGGTGGCGGATCAGCACCCGCTCGCCCACGGTCGCGCCGAAGGCGCGCAGCAGCGCGACCCGCAGCCGCGGCGGGCACCACCAGGCCGTGAAGACCAGGTTCATCACCGCGAACCACAGGGCCTGGACCAGCTTGCCCCGCCCCTTGTCGTATCCGGCCAGGGTGAACGACGAGAGATCACGCATGCCGGCCCCCTTCCCCCACGCGTCACCGGGAGGCGACGCCCCACCGGTCGTCCGCGCTCCCCAGCGCGGTGATCACAGGCTAGTGGGTCGCCGGAGGTCACGGCAGGGCCTGTGGACAACCCCCGTCGCATCGTCCACAGGGCGGACGCGTGTCCGATGATCGCTCGTAGACTGCCAAGGACCCGGCCGGGGGGCCGGAGGGGTGTGGGGGAATGCGATGACCACCGAGCGAACGGCCGGCGGGCCGCCGGGGGCCCCGGCGGGCGGGCCGCGCGGCGCGGGCGTCCCGAAGGAGGGCGCCGAGGCGCGCGGGAGCGCCGGCCAGGGGCCCGCCGTGCGGCGCCCGGGCATCCGGTTCCGCCCCTTCGCGCCGAGCACGCTGCTGACCACGGCGATGTCGGTGCCCCTGGTGCTGGGCCTTCCGCTGCTGCTGCCGCTGGTGGTGATGAACCAGCCGGGGAGCGGAGCGCGGGACACCGCGTACTGGCTGCAGGCGGGTCTGACGGCGTACTGCGGGGCGCGGCTGTGCGCCATGATCCTGGCCCGCCGCCGCAAGCTGCTGCAGGCCACGTTCTGGATGTTCTGCTACATGGCGATGGGTGTGGCCCCGCTGGCGCAGGCGGTGCTGGGCCGGGTGCCGACGCCCGTGGTGGGCCCGCGCGAGGACCTGGTGCTGGCGATCGCGCTGGTGCTCTTCGGGTGCTGCGCCTTCGACCTCGGGGCGCTGCTGGCGCGGTTCCGGCCGCCGTGGCGGCGCAGGGAGGCCGAGGAGGAGCGGAACTTCGGGGGGGCCCGGGCGGCCGGGGCGGGTGGGCCGGACGACGGGTCGGCGGGGGAGCGGCGGCAGGGCCGCGAGGGCGACCGTCCGCGCCTGGTGCACCGGCGCCGCGTCCATCTGCTCACGCTGGCGGCCTTCGCCGCGGCGGCGCTGCTGGTGGTGCGGCTGGGCGGTCCGGCGGTCTTCTTCTCCAGCCGTCAGGAGATCACCGCCGGCCTGGAGGACGCGGGGCTGTCCGGCAACGGCTCCGAGGCGGGCCAGGCCTTCGTCCGCGGCTTCGGCACGGTACTGCCGCTGATCGCGCTGCTGGTCTACGTCCGGCGGCTGGCGACCTCCCGGCGCGCGCGGCGCAGCTGGTCCACGGTGGCCGTCTTCGGGGCGCTGCTCTGCCTGAACGCCGTCGTCAACAACCCGATATCGAACCCGCGTTACTGGTTCCTCACGGTGATGTTCGCGCTGCTGTTCACGGCCTTCCCGGTGAGCGCGGCGCTGTACCGGATGTCGCTGACGCTGGGCGTGGTGGTGGCGCTGCTGCTGTTCCCCTTCGCGGACGCCTTCCGCTACGACGAGAACAACACCCGGCCCATCGAGACCACGTCGTTCCTGGAGCCGCTGGCGCTGAAGGACTACGACCAGATCGGGATGTTCGCCAACACGATCACCTACGTGGAGTCCACCGGCCACACCTACGGCAACCAGCTGGCGGGCTGCGTGCTGTTCGCGGTGCCGCGGTCGGTGTGGGAGGGCAAGCCGGTGGACACCGGCGTGATGGTGGGCCAGTGGATGGGCACCCGGAACACCAACCTGTCCTCCCCCGTGTGGGCGGAGCTGTACATCGACTTCGGCGCGGTGGGGATGACGGCGGGGCTGGGCCTGATCGGGTACGCGGCCGCCCGGTTCGACCGGAGGGTGGCGAGGGCGGCGCCCGGCCGGCGGAGCCATCCGGGGCGGCTGCTGCTGATCACCGCCCCGCTGATCGCCGGCTACTCGTTCATCCTGCTGCGCGGGCCGCTGCTCCAGGCGACCGGCAGGGTCGCGATCGCCGCCCTGTGCCTGCTGTTCATCACCACCCGCCGCGCGGACCGGGCGGTGCCGGGGAACTAGGCGGGGCCGCAGGGCCGTGGCGCTCGGACGGCCGCAGGGCCGTGGCGCTCGGACGGCCACGGGGCGTGGCGCTCCTCCCCGGGGCCTAGGAGCCGCGGATCTCCGCGGGCGGGGTGCGCCGGTCGTCGACCGGCTCCACCCGGACCAGTTCGCCCCAGACGATGTAGCGGTGCTCGGAGGTGTACATCGGGGTGCAGGTGGTCAGGGTGATGTATTTCCCGGGCTTCTTCCGCCCGGACTTCTCCGGCACCTTCTCCAGCACGCCGACGTCGAACTTCGAGGTGCTCGGCAGGATCTCGAAGACCTTGTAGACGTACCACCTGTCCTTGGACTCGAAGACGACCGGGTCGCCCTCGTGGATCTTGTGGATGTTGTGGAACTTGGCCCCGTGGCCGTCGCGGTGCGCGGCCAGGGAGAAGTTGCCGTTCTTCCCGCTGGTCGGCAGGGTCGCCCTGACCGGGTCGGTGTAGTAGCCGGCCGCGCCGTCGTCGAGCACCTTGGGGTCGGTGCCCTTCTTCACCAGGATCTGGTCGTCGTCCATCGCCGGGACGTGGAGGAAGCCGATGCCGTCCTTGGTGTCCAGCTTCCCGGGGACGCCGGCGCCCTCGATCTCCTGCTCCCACTGCTCGCGGACCCGGTCGCTCTCCCGGTCCGCCGCGCGGTCGGCGAGCAGGTTGGTCCACCACAGCGAGTAGACGACGAAGAGGCCGAGGACCACGCCGGCGGTCATCAGCAGCTCGCCCAGGAAGCTGACCAGGGAGGCCACCGGTCCCCGGGTGGGGCGGCGACGGCCGTCCGGCCGGTGCGCGCCGGTGTCCCCGCCGCGCCGGTCGTGCTCTACCACTGCCACTGCGGCCGTCCCCCGTCGTGTGCCGAACTCACCCTGTCACGGGTCCACCAGCACGTCGGGCTTTCCCTTGGCGCGCGGGCGTTCCTCGTCCATCTTGCCCCAGACGATCATCCGGTAGGTGCTGGTGAACTCCGGGGTGCAGGTGGTCAGTGTGATGTAACGACCCGGTCCGGTGAAACCCGACCCGGGCGGCACGGGCTCCAGGACGGAGACGTTGCCCGGTGACGTGGACGGAAGGATCGAGGTCATCCGGTACACGTAGTACGCCTTGCTGGTCTCCACCACGATCGGGTCACCCGGCTTCAGGCGGTTGATGTAGCGGAACGGCTCGCCGTGGGTGTTGCGGTGGCCGGCGAGCCCGAAGTTGCCGGTCTTGTCGCCGGGCATGGCGGTGGGGATGCTCTCCTTGTCGTAGTGCCCGACCATGCCGCGGTCCAGCACCCGCTCCTTGTCGATGCCCTCGGCGATGGGCACCACCACGTCCAGGGTGGGGATGTGCAGGAGGGCGAAGCCCTGTCCGGCCTCGAAGGTGCCGGGGTCCCGGGCGCCCTTGTCCCAGTCGTCCTGGAGCTGGACGGTCTCCCGGTCCACGTCGGCGGCCGCGAGGACGTTGGTCCACCACAGCTGGTAGGCGACGAACAGGATCATCAGCACGCCGGTGGTGATGAACAGCTCCCCCACGGCGCGGCTGATCAGCACGCCGGGACCGGGGCGGCGGGCCCGCTCGGCGCGGCGGCGCTCCACCCGCGACAGCGCGGCGCGGCCCTTGCCGGAGCGCGCCCCGTCGCCGTCACCGGAGCGTGCCGCGTCGTCGTCGGCGCCCCGGGGGGCGGCCCGGCGGCCGCGGCGGCCCTTGGCGGCCGCGGCCGCCGCCCGTCTGCGCGCGGCCCGGCCGCCCTCCGGGGGCGCGGCGGCGGCCGAGGAGGTGGACGGGGCGTCGTCCGAGCCGTCCGTGCCCGCGGGGCCGTCGGACGCCGGGCCGCCGGAGTGCGTGGGGTCGGGCGGGGGTACGACGGTGAGGCGCATGGTGCTCGACGGGTCCACGGCGCCGCCGGCCGTGTGGGCGGCCGTGGTGCCGAAGGGGTTCTCCGCGCCCTGGTACAGGTCTCCGGGCAGGAAGGGATCGACGTGCCCGAGCGGGTCGGCGGGGCCCCCCGGGGAGGCCGGGGGTATGCGCAGCGCCACCGTCTCGTCGTCCTCGGGGCGCCACCCGGTCACGCCGTGGACCTGCCGACGACCGGGGCCAGCCCGGCGGACCGCGCCACCGCGTCCGGGTCGCCGCACTCGGCCAGCCAGTTGGCCAGCATCCGGTGGCCGTGCTCGGTCAGCACCGACTCCGGGTGGAACTGCACGCCTTCGACGGCGAGTTCCCGGTGGCGCAGCCCCATGACGATGCCGTCGGCGGTCCGCGCGGTCACCTCGAGCTCCGCGGGCACCGTCACCGGGTCGGCGGCCAGCGAGTGGTAGCGGGTGGCGGTGAACGGGGAGGGCAGCCCGGCGAAGACGCCCCGTCCCTCGTGCTCGACCAGGGAGGTCTTCCCGTGCAGCAGCTGCGGCGCGCGGTTCACCACGCCGCCGTAGGCCACCTGCATCGACTGCATGCCGAGGCAGACGCCGAAGACCGGCACGCCGGCCGCCGAGCAGTGCCGCACCATGTCGACGCAGACGCCGGCCTCCTCCGGCGAGCCGGGGCCGGGGGACAGCAGCACGCCGTCGAAACCCTGCTCGGCGTGGCCGAGGGTCACCTCGTCGTTGCGCAGCACCTCGCACTCGGCGCCGAGCTGGTAGAGGTACTGGACGAGGTTGAAGACAAAGCTGTCGTAGTTGTCGACAACGAGGATCCGCGCGCTCACTGTTCGTCCACCGTCGCATCGCCGAAGGGAAGAAGCGGCTCGGCCCACGGGAACACGTACTGGAACAGCACGTAGACCGCGGCCAGCGCGAGAAGCAGCGAGAGCAGGGCCTTCACCCAGGTGTTGCCCGGCAGATGCCGCCAGATCCAGCCGTACACGGGTACCTACCCCTCCCCTTCGTCACCTTCGGTCGCGATGCCGCCGTACGCCGTCGTGCACCACGGAGGCGTACGGCAACCAGACTAGGGCCTCTCCGAGGCGTTTCCGGCGGGCCTGGCGTACTGGAGGTCCACCGTGCCGGTGTAGCCGGGCAGGGTGCGCACGCCGTCCTCCTCGACCTTCCAGCCGAGGCCGTAGACGTTCACGTAGACCATGTAGTTCTGGATGGCCGGGGACTCGGCGAGCGACTTCTGCAGCCGCTCCGGGTCGCCGACGGCGGTGACCTTGTAGGGAGGGGAGTAGACCCGGCCCTGGAGGATCAGGGTGTTGCCCACGCAGCGCACCGCGCTGGTGGAGATCAGCCGCTGGTCCATGACCTGGATCCCCTCGGCGCCGCCCTTCCAGAGCGCGTTCACCACGGCCTGCAGGTCCTGCTGGTGGATGACCAGGTAGTCGGGCTCCGGCTCGGGGTAGCCGGGCAGCTTCGCGGTGGCGTCCGGCGGGGCGTCGTTGAGCGTGACGGTGACCGCCTCGCCCTTGACCGGGTCGGTGCCCGCCGCCTGCTCGAGCTCCTTGAGCTCGGCGTCCTCGGCGTCGGTTAGGCCCTGCTCGCGGGCGGCCAGTTCCTCGACGTCGTCGCGCAGGGCGGCGTTGGACTCCTCCAGGCCGGCGTTCTCCCGGCTGCGCTCGTGGATCAGGTCGGACAGGCGCAGCAGGGAGTCGTCGGTGCGGATGTTGGTGCCCTTGGCCGTGTGGAAGCTGGTCGCGAAGAGCAGACCGGCCAGGGCGAACACGGCCAGCGTGAGGACCCTCACGGGTCGGAACCGGGAGCGGCCGGGGCTGGTGCCCGTCCCGGGGAAGTCGGCAGAATTGCTCAACGTACCCTTGTCTCCTTCGGCGCCGCGGAAGCACTACGCTAACGGACGCCCGGGGGAGTGCTCAGTCGTCCCTTTGCCGTACATCTGAACATCCCTTTGCAGCTGCCCCGGAGCGTGCCCCGTTCCAGCGCGGCCACGCAGCGCATCGACAGGAGAGTCCCTCGTGCCGAAGTCACGTATCCGCAAGAAGGCCGATTACACGCCGCCCGCGGCCAAGACGCAGCCGGCGGCGATCAAGCTGACCAACCGCGCCTGGGTGGCTCCGGTGATGCTGGCGCTGTTCCTGGTCGGCCTGGCCTGGATCGTCATCTTCTACGTGACGGAGGGCTCGCTGCCCCTCGAGGCGCTCGGCAACTGGAACATCGTGGTGGGCTTCGGTTTCATCGCCGCCGGATTCGCCGTCTCCACCCAGTGGAAGTAGCGGCCCGGCCCTCCACGGGCCACCGCGGCCGCTAGTTATCCACAGCAGTTATCCACAGGTGGAAAAGAAAAGAAGATCTGTGGATAACCGTTGGGGAGCGGTCCGGATGTGATCGATCCCTCACCACTCGAATACCTGTTCCCCCTGCATCTGACCTGCGGAAATAGCTGTCAGTTGCAGGGGGTTCGGCGTTTCCCCAGGTGGGCCCCGATCTGTGCCGAACCTGTGGACAGAGCTGTGACTCTGGGCGATGACTCAGGTGAGCTGAGCAGTTCTCAACAGAGTGAGGGCGACGACCACGGCCAGTACCAGCACACAGGAGCCGTACTGGAGCAGCGTCCGCCGGGAGCCCCGGGCGTGCAGCATGGCGTAGCCGATCAGGCCGCCGGCGACCAGGCCGCCCACGTGGGCCTGCCAGCCGATGCTCGTACCGGGCAACAGGGGCAACGCCAGGTTGAGCGCCAGCAGCACCAGCATGGGCCGCAGGTCGCGCTGGAGTCGCCGATGCAGCACCAGCGTGGCGCCGAAGACTCCGAAGACCGCGCCCGAGGCGCCCAGGGCACCGCTGTTCGGGTCCATCAGGAGGTAGCCGAGCGCGCTGCCCGCCAGCCCGGACACCAGGTAGAGCGCCAGGTAGCGCAGGCGCCCCAGCGCCTCCTCCAGCGGCCCTCCGACCATCCACAGGGCCAGCGCGTTCAACGCGATGTGCCACACCTCGAGGTGGCTGAACACCGAGGTGACCATGCGGTACCACTCGCCGAGGAAGGCGACGCCCACCGGCCACAGCACCAGCTCGTCCGCGAGGCCGGGCAGGGCCTGGAGGGCGAGGAAGACGGCGACGTTGACGCCGATGAGGATCTTGGTGACCAGCCGGGTGTCGGAGACCACGGGCGCCCCGGTCAGCGTCCGGGGCCGGGAGGACCCGGCGGTGGATCCGCCGCGCACACACCCGGGGCACTGGAAGCCGACGGAGGCGCTGATCATGCAGTCCGTGCAGATGGGCCGTTCGCAGCGGGTGCACCGTATGCCCGTCTCGCGGTCCGGGTGGCGATAGCACGTGGGCAGGGCGTGCGCCTGCTCCTGGTTCCCCTGGTCGTCCGCCACGTCCTGCAGTTCCCCTCACTCGACGTCGCCCGCGCCGCCGCGGCGGCGGTTCCGGCGGCCATGGACGCGATCAAGCCGCCATGGGCGTGGTCGCGAAAGGATGCGCCCCGCCCGCCCTACGTACGGGCGGGCGGGGCGAAAGGTTCCCTCGGCGGTCCCTGCCTCAGCGGGACTCGACGACGACCGACTCGATGACCACGTCGTTGACGGGGCGGTCGGTGCGCGGGTTGGTCTGCGTCGCCGCGATGGCGTCCACGACCTTCTGGCCCGCCTCGTTGGTGACCTCGCCGAAGATGGTGTGCTTGCGGTTCAGCCAGGTCGTCGGGGCGACCGTGATGAAGAACTGCGAGCCGTTGGTCCCCGGGCCGGCGTTGGCCATGGCCAGCAGGTACGGCTTGTTGAAGGAGAGCTCCGGGTGGAACTCGTCCTCGAACTGGTAGCCGGGACCGCCGGTGCCGTTACCGAGCGGGTCACCGCCCTGGAGCATGAAACCGCTGATGACCCGGTGGAAGACGGTGCCGTCGTAAAGCCGGGCGGTCGTCTTCTGGCCGGTGGCGGGGTTGACCCACTCGCGCTCGCCCTGGGCGAGCTCGACGAAGTTCTTGACCGTCTTGGGCGCGTGGTCCGGGAAGAGCCGGACCTCGATGTCGCCGTGGTTGGTCTTCAGGGTGGCGTAGAGCTGCTCGGCCACGATCTGCCTTCCGTTGTCGTCTGTGACCCCTCGATCCTCGCACGCCCCGCACCTGGAGTCGGGCACTGGCCGTCGTGCGGAGCGGATCGAGTGGTTTCGGTTGCGCGTCCTCGACCGACTCGTTTACCGAGCGGTCTCTTTCGGCCGTCCATGGACCTGGATCGTGACCCGGATGCCCGCTGCGGCATGCCCGATACCGCTTCCGGAGGCATGATCCGACAAAGGGTGGAAAGCCGATGGAAACCGTACGCCACCGAGGAGGAGGAACCCGTGACCCGCAAGAATCGCGCGCGCGCCCGGTCCGGTTCGGCGAAGGACAGCGTGTTGCACGCCGGTCAGGCGCTGGCGCCCTACGCCGACACGGCCAGGGTCCGGGCCGCGCAGTACGCGAACGAGGCGCGCGTACGGCTCGCGCCCGTGGTGACTCAGGCCGCAGGGCAGGCCCGTGCCCAGTACGGCGCCCATGTGGCACCGCGCCTGGCCCAGGCGTCCGCCTACGTGCCGGCCAAGGTCGACTCCGCCGCCCGTGAGGCGGCGTTGAAGACCCGACTGGCGGCCCAGCAGGCCGTCGACTACTCCCGGCCGGTGATCGAGCAGGCCAAGGCCAACGCCGGCCCGGTGAAGGACGAGGCCGCCGCACGCAGTGCGGCCGCCCTGGCGGCACTGAAGGGGCAGGTGTCCCCCAAGGACATCCAGCGCCTGGTGAAGAAGCGTCGTCGGCGGTCCGCCGTCGGCGGGTTCGCCAAGAAGACGGTGATGCTCAGCCTGCTGGGCGCCGCCGCCTACGCCGCCTGGCAGTGGTGGGACAAGCAGGCCAACCCGGACTGGCTGGTCGAACCGCCGGAGGCCACCGAGGTCCCCGACGACGCGAGCAGCCTGACCCCGGAGGACAGTGCTCCTCCGGTCGCCCCCACCCCGGAGAACGCCCGTACCGACGAGAACACCGGCCCCTCAACGGTCGGTGAACAGAACACGCCGGCCTCGTCGGAGGACGAAGAGCGTCGCTGATCCAAGCGTCGCGCCGGGTGATGTTTCACGTGGAACATCCCCCGAACACCGGGCCCCGGCCGCCTCGTTCCCCTGAGGCGGCCGGGGCCCGGTGTCACTCCCTACTCGAACGAACTTGCCTCTATAGTTCGAAGACGGCTCCGGCCGGAGCATTTCGCCGAGCGCCGCCTCCTATGCACCTCGCTGCCGCGCGCTCGGCCAGGGGGTAGGGGAACAGGGGAGGGGCTCGGCGATGACACACGCCGTGAACGAGGGACCCGCGCGGTCCGACGACGGCCCGAACGCCGGTGAAGGCCGCCGCGACCGCCGCCGGCCACGCCGCAGGATCCTGCGCAAGGTGATGATCGGCTGCGCCGTGCTGGCGCTGGCCGCGGGCGGCACGGCCTGGTGGCTCTACGACGACCTGGACGGCAACATCAAGGCCGTCGACCTCGACGAGGCGCTGGGGGACGACAGGCCCACCAAGGAACCGGCCGCCGGTGAGGCGCTGAACATCCTGGTGCTGGGCTCCGACTCCCGGGCCGGCGCCAACGCCGCGCTGGACAAGGGACACGTGGGCGGAGCCCGCTCCGACACCGCCCTGGTGGTGCACGTCGCGGAGGGCCGCACCGAGGCGGTGGCCGTCTCCATCCCGCGCGACACCCTCGTCGACCGTCCGGCCTGCACCCGCGCCAACGGCGACGAGGTGGGCCCGGCGAAGCGGGTGATGTTCAACTCGGTCTACTCGCAGGTGGGTTCCGCCTGCACCCTGAAGACCGTCGAGGCCATGTCCGGGGTCCGGATCGACCACCTGATGGAGATCGACTTCGCGGGCTTCAAGTCGCTGGTGGACGAACTGGGCGGGGTGACGGTCGACGTCAAGGAGCCCATCCGCGACACCAAGGGGGGCTTCACCCTGGAGCCGGGGCAGCACCGCCTGGACGGCACCGAGTCGCTGAAGTTCGTCCGCACCCGTTACGGCTACCGGGACGGCAGCGACCTGGGGCGCATCGGCCTGCAGCAGCAGTTCCTGGTGGCGCTGATGGGCGAGGTCAAGCGGCAGGACCTGCTGGGCGACCCGGTGAAGACCTACAAGATCGCCGACTCGCTCACCGGCGCCCTGACCACCGACTCCGACCTGGCCTCGCTGACCTCGCTGGCCGACTTCGGGCAGTCGCTGCAGGGCATCGACCCGGCGGCCATGGACACCGTCATGCTGCCGGTGAAGTACGACGTCGCCGACCCCAACCGTGTGGTGCCCGCGCAGCCCCTGGCCGACAAGGTCTGGGAGGCGCTGCGCACCGACCGTCCGATACCCGAGTCGGCCCGGAGGTCCCCGGCCGGCGGCGGCAACTGAGCGGGGGCCGCGGATGACCACCGCAGAGGCCGCCTCGGGGCGTCTCACCTTCCGGGAGGCGCTGGAGCGGCTGTCCGGGGCGCAGAAGAGCGCCAAGGGCGTCTCCCTCTACTCCCGGTACGTCAACCGCCCGGTGGGCCGCGTGCTGGCGGCCGGGTCCTACCGCGCCGGGCTCACCCCCAACCAGGTCACCCTCGTCAGCGCGCTGTTCAGCTTCGGCGGCATCGCCGTGACCGCCCTGGCCGACCCGGCCTGGTGGACCGGACCGGTGGTCTGGCTCGCGCTGGCGACCGGCTTCGCCTTCGACTCGGCCGACGGCCAGCTGGCGCGCCTGCGCGGTGGCGGCAGCCCGGCGGGCGAATGGCTGGACCACGTCGTGGACTGCGCCAAGACCACGGCGCTGCACACGGCGGTGCTGCTGGCCTTCTTCCTGCGCCCCGAGGAGTTCGGGACGCGGTGGGACGCCTGGCTGCTGCTGCCGCTGGGCTTCCTGTTCGCGGCGATCGTGACCTTCTTCGGCGGGCTGCTCACCGAGCAGCTCAAGCGGAAGGCCGGGTCCGGCGGACCGGCCGGCCCCGCCGCGCCGCCGTCCCTGGTGCGGGCGGTGGCGCTGCTGCCGGTCGACCACGGCGTGTTCTGCCTGGTCTTCCTGCTGCTCGGGGCCGGTCAGGTCTTCCTGTGGGGCTACGCCCTGCTGGGCGCGGCCGCGGCGCTGTACCTGCCGATGTTCCTGGTGAAGTGGTTCAGGGAGCTCAGCCGCGGCTGAGCTCCCCCGCCTCCGGGAGCGGCGGTGCGAGCGCGTCCAGCGCCCGGCGGAGCTGGGTGCTGGACGTGTGGACGGTGTACGGGAAGTAGACGACGTCCACCCCCACGGCCGCGAAGTCCTGCTCGAGCTTGTCCCCCTTGGGGGTCCCCCGCCAGTCGTCGCCCTTGAAGAGCACGTCGAAGCGGACCTGCTTCCAGGTCTCCACCTTGTCCGCGACGGTCTCCACGAAGGCGGCGTCCACGTACTTGATGTTCCGCACGATCTCCAGCCGCTCGATGAGCGGGATGACCGGCCGGCGCCCCTTGGCCCGCTCGGCCATCTCGTCCGACACCACCCCGGCGACCAGGTAGTCGCACTGCTGCCGGGCATGCCGAAGGATGTTCAAGTGCCCTATGTGAAAAAGGTCGTAGGCACCAGGCGCGTACCCCACGCGGTACGGTCTGCGATTCGACACCTTGCGTTTCCCCCCTATGAGAACGCGTTCTACCCCCCTGCGTCTGAATTGACAGTACCGTGCACCCTTCGGGTGGGACAGGTGAACGATTAGGGTGACAAACAGTTCGTTCGCCGCAAGGGGGGCCTGTGACGCGCAACGTGACTGAGCATCAGATCGGGGAGGACCGAATACCCCGGCGTCGTCTGCTGCTCGTCTCCACCAACTACGCGCCGGAACACACCGGCATCGGTCCGTACGCGACCCAGATCGCCGAGCACTGGGCGGCACGGGGGCACGAGACGCACGTCCTCGCGGGCATGCCGCACTACCCGTCGTGGTCGGTGGACCCCGACTACCAGGGTCTGTGGCGGATGACCGAGGAGCGCGGCGGGGTGAGCGTGCACCGGCGGCGCCACCTGGTGCCGTCCCGGCAGACCGCCGTGCGGCGTGCCCTGTTCGAGGCGACCGTGCTGGGCCACCAGCTGGTCGCCCCGCCCCGCATGGGGCGTCCGGACGCCGTCCTCGCCCAGCTGCCGAGCCTGGCCGGCGGCGTCGTGGCGTCCCGGCTGGCCGCCCGCTGGAAGGTCCCCTTCGTTCCCGTGGTGCAGGACCTGATGGGGGCGGCGGCCGAGCAGAGCGGCATCTCCGGCGGCGACCGGGCGGCGAGCGCCGCGGCCGCGGTGGAGGGGCGGGTGCTGCGCGGCGCCACGCTGGTCGGCGTCATCCACGAGACCTTCGTCGAGCGGGTCGAGGCGCTGGGCGTGGAGCGCGGCAGGATCCGCGTGGTGCCCAACTGGTCGCACGTCGCGGCCCCGTCGGGCGACCGCGGGAAGACCCGGGCCCGCCTGGGCTGGGGCGCCGCCCCGGTGGTGCTGCACTCCGGGAACATGGGCCTCAAGCAGGGCCTGGAGGTCCTGGTGGGCGCCGCCCGCCTCGACCCGGGGGTCCGCTGGGTGCTGATGGGCGACGGCAACCAGCGCGCCGCGCTGCGGGAGCTGGCCGCGGGGGTGCCCAACGTGGAGTTCCTGCCGTCGGTGGGCAACGACGAGTTCCCCGACGTGCTGGCGGCCGCGGACGTGCTGGCGGTGACCCAGCGGGCGTCCGTGCTGGACATGAGCGTGCCCTCCAAGCTGACCTCCTACTTCGCGGCCGGACGGCCGGTGGTGGCCTCGGTCGCGGACGGCGGCGGCACCGCCGAGGAGGTGCGGCGCTCCGGCGCGGGCGTGCTGGTGCCGCCGGAGGACCCGGCCGCGCTGCTGGCGGCGGTACGGAAACTGGACGCCGACCGGGCCGCGGCCGACGCGTTGGGCGCGCGAGGTCCGCGTCACGTGGCGGCGCACCTGGGCCGGGAGGCCGGCCTGGCCCGCTACGACGCCCTGCTGGACGAGGTCCTGGTGGGCCGGGCCGGTACGGCGGCGGGGGAGCAGGAGAACGTGAGAGGGGCGGGAGCATGACCGAGGCCAACGGCACACCGGCCGGACTGGTGCCGGTGCCGGAGGACGAGCCCGATCTGCTGCGGGACCAGTTCCTGCAACTGATGCGCTATCCGCGGCTGATCGCGGGCGGCGTCCTGCTGGGCCTGCTGGGCGGCGCCTGGCTGGGGCTGAGCACGGCCGACACCTACGTGGCCACCAGCGACGTGCGGCTGCGGGTCGCCACCGACGACCCGTTCAGCGCCACCCAGTCGGCCTCCAAGCTCGACATGAACACCGAGCGGCAGGACGCGGGCAGCCGCCGCACGGCCGAGCGCGCGGCGGAGAAGCTGGGCATCGGCGGCCAGGAGGAGGCCTTCCTGTCGGGCCTGCAGGTCACCAACCCGCCGCAGTCGCAGGTGCTCCGGTTCAGCTACACCGCGGCCGACCCGCAGGACGCGGCGCGCCGCGCCAACGCGGCGGTCGCCGCCTACCTGGCGGTACGCCGCCAGGACACCGAGGCCACCCGGGACTCGATGATCAAGGGCCTGAAGAACCAGCTGAACCCGATCGCCAAGCAGCACGAGGAACTGGCCAAGACCCTCACCAGCACCAGTCCGGAGTCGGACTTCAGCGTCAAGGCCAACCTGCTCAACAAGATCACCGAGCTGAACGACCGGATCAGCAAGCTGGACTCGCTCGACATGACGCCGGGCAAGGTGATCCGCAAGGCGACCCCGCCGACCGCCTCCGACGGCCCCGGCTGGACGCTCTCGCTGATCCTCGGCGGCACCGGCGGCCTCGCGCTGGGCCTGCTCTTCGCCTGGGTCCGGCTGGTCTTCGACCCGGCTGCCCGGTCCGAGGGCGACGTGGCCCGCGCGCTGCGCGCCCCGGTCCTCGGCTCGCTCCCGCGCACCGACCCCGACGACCCGCTGCTGGCGGACGACCGCGACGACTCGCCGCTGGCCGAGGAGTACCGGTCGATCGCCTACCGGCTCGCCTACGACCGGCGGTTCGCCGACCGCCGGCGGCTGCTGGTGGCGGCGCCCCGCGGCTCCAGCCGGACGGCGGCCGCCGTGGCGGTCAACCTGGCGGCGACCTTCTCGGAGACCGGCAAGCGCGTCCTGGTCGTCGAGGCGGACCTGCGCCGCCCGTTCCTCACCCAGGAGCTGGACGCCCGCGAACTGTCCCGCCCGTCGTGGACGGACGAGAACCCGGGCGGTGCGGCCGACGAGGAGTGGCCGGGCCGCCGTCGCCTGCTGGTCGACGCGGGCGAGTCCGGAGGCTTCGAGCTGGTCCCCGGCGCCCGGGTGCGCAACGTGGCCCGCTCGCTGACCTCCCCGGAGACCTCACGCCTGGTCGCCGAGGCGGACGACGTGCACGCCACGGTGATCGTCCTGACTCCCCCGGTGTTCGCCTACGCCGACGCGCTCGCCCTGGTGGACCGCGTCGACGGCGTGCTGGTGGTCTGCGACCCGCGCGGCGTGCACCGCGCGCAGCTGGCCCGGCTGCGGGACCTGATCGTCGGCGCGGGCGGCACCGTGCTGGGCGCGGTGATGCACCGCGGGCAGGACGCCATGCCGGTGCGGGACAACCGCGGCCGGGGCCGCAAGCAGAAGAAGGGCGCCCGTCAGGAGCCCCGGGCCGCCGAGCCCGCGCCCCGTCGGCGGGAGGAGCCCACCTACATCCGCCACGAGCACGACGACCAGCCGACGCTCGGCCTGCAGACGGTGTCCCTCCCTCCGGACCGCCAGTGACGGGGTCACCCGTCACCGGGTCCGGGACGGCGGGGGGCGGGCCGGGGTCCGGGAGCGGAGGCGGGCCGGGGTCCGGAGCCGGTTCGGGGACCGGGTCCGGAGCCGGCGTGGAGGACGGGGCGGCGCCCGCGTCCCCCGGCGACGGGAAGGGACTGCGCGGTCCGGCGGCCGTCGTCGCGTCGATCCTCGACCAGGCCGCCTCCGGGCTGACCAACATCCTGGTGCTGATCCTGGCCGCGAGGGTCTCCACGGCGGCCGGGTTCGCCGAGTTCTCCATGGTCTACCTGGTCTTCACCGTGGCCCTCGGACTCTTCATGAGCTACGTCGGCCAGGCGCTGGTCCTGGTGCGGGAGGGCCGCGAGGCCGCCTGCCGGCCGGCGCTCGCCTTCACCACGCTCGCCTCCCTGGTCTGCGCGGCCCTGCTGGCGGCGACCGGATGGGCCGTCGGCGGCGGCACGGGCCGGGCGCTCGCGGCACTGGGCGCCGTGCTCCCCGTGGTGCTGCTCCAGGACGGCGCCCGGTACTGCTTCTCCCTCCTCCAGCGCCCCCACCACGCGCTGGCCTCGGACGGGCTGCGGCTGCTGGCCACCGTGGGCCTCCTCGCCGTCCAGCCCGACGGTGCCGGCTCCGCCCGCCTGGTCCTCGCCTGGGGATGCGCCGCGCTGCCCTCCCTGGCCGTCGCCGGCGCGCTCCTCGCCAGGCCGCTGCGGGCGGCCGCGGAGGCAGCCGCGGGGGCGGGCGGTCCCGGGCTCGGCGCGTACCTGCGCCGCGGGCACCTCGGCCGGCGGTTCGTGGTCGAGTACGCCGTCGGCAACGGCTCCAGCCAGCTGGCGGTGCTCGCGCTCGGAGTCGTCGGCACCCCCCTGGCGGTGGGCGCGCTGCGCGGCGCGTCGGCGCTGTTCGGCCCGCTCAACGTGTTCTTCGGGGCCGCCAACGCCTTCGGTCCCCCGCTGCTGGCCCGCCTCGGCGGCGGCGGACGCGCGGTCGCCCGCGCCACCCTGCTGCTCGGCGTCGCCCTCGCCGCCACCGGCGGCACGTGGGCGGGCCTGTGGCTGCTGCTCCCCGCCGACTGGGGCCGCCAGGTCCTCGGCGCCACCTGGCCGGCGGTCGCCGCGCTGCTGCCGGCCACCGGGACGCAGTACCTGCTCATGGGGTTCGGCGTCAGCGCCCTGCTCACCCTGCGGGTCCTGAGCCCTCGCGAGACGCTGCCGGTGCAGGTCGTCTTCTCGCTGCTCTCGGTGGCCCTGCTCTTCACCGGCTTCGCCCTCGCCGGCGCGGCGGGCGCGGCCTGGGGGCTGGCTGCGGGGTCGGCGCTCAAGGCGGCGGCGTCCTGGCTGCGGGTGGTGCGGGTGCGGCGCGCGGCGTAGGTTCCATGGACACGCGGAAGGGCCCGCTCACCCCGAGGTGAGCGGGCCCTTCCGCGTGTCGATCGGCCGGCCGGTCAGCCGACGATCAGGGTGATCTGCTGGTTGGGGTCAGCCAGCGGCTGGCCGCCGGGAGGGTTCTGGAAGAGCACCTTCCCGTTCGGGTCGGGATTGCCCTCCGACTTGACGTTGTTGTAGCCGGCTTCCTTGAGCGCCTTCTCGGCGTCCTTCCGGGACTGGCCGGTCACGTCCGGGACGGCCTTCGGGCCTTCCTTGAGCTTGCCGATCTTCAGGGTGATGGTGGAGCCCACGTCGGCCTTCTCGCCCGGGCCGACGGGGAGCGCCTGCACGACCTTGCCGTCCTGGTTCGGGTCCGTGACCTCGACGGTCTGGCTGTCGCACTGGCCGATCAGGCCGTCCTCCTGCAGCTTCACCCGGGCCTCGTCGCAGGTCCTGCCGATGACCGCCGGAACGTTCACCTGCTGCGGGGGCCTGGCGACCGTGATGGTCACCTCGGTGCCCCGCTCGCGCTTGGCGCCGTCGCCCGGATCCTGGTCGAGGACCGTGCCCTCCTTCTCCTGGGCGTTGACCTTGGGCTCGACGGTGACCTCGAAGCCCGCCTTCTCCAGCGCGTCCGTCGCGTCCTCCTCGGACATGCCGACGACGTCCGGGATCTCCTTCTTCGGAGCCCCGGTGGAGAGGACCAGCCCGATGGTCTCGCCCTTGTCGACCTCGGTGCCCTTCGCGGTGTCCTGGCTGCAGACCTTGCCCTTGGGCTGGTCGGCGCACTCCCGCTCGGAGAACGAGACCTTCAGGTCCACCCGCGCGGCCCGGTCCTGTGCGTCCGACTTGGTGTTGCCGACGAAGGACGGCACCGTCGCGCGGTCCGGGGTGTCGTCGCCGCTGACGATCCACCGGCCGATCAGGATGGCGCCGATCAGCACCAGCACCGCGGCCGCGATCAGCAGGATCGTCGACTGCTGGTTCTTCTTCTGCCGTCGCCGGTCGGGGCGGTCCCCGTCGTAGCCGTAGCCGCCGTCGTCCGGGTTCGTCGGCGGCAGCATCGAGGTGGCGCCTGCCGGGGACATCGCGGTGGTGGCCTGGTCGTCGCCGTAGCCCTGGTTGTAGCCGCCGTAGCCCGCGCCGTAGCCGACCGCGCCCATCGCCGCGGTGGCGGCGACCGGCTGGCCGTCGAGGCAGGCCTCGATGTCGGCGCGCATCTCGTCGGCCGACTGGTAGCGGTAGTTCGGGTCCTTGACGAGCGCCTTCAGCACGATCGCGTCCATCTCGGGCGTGATCTCGGGGTCGAAGACGCTCGGCGGCTGGGCCTCCTCGCGCACGTGCTGGTAGGCGACGGCGACCGGGGAGTCACCCACGAACGGGGGACGGACGGTGAGGAGCTCGTAGAGCAGGCAGCCGGTGGAGTACAGGTCGGAACGCGCGTCGACCTGCTCGCCCTTGGCCTGCTCCGGGGAGAGGTACTGGGCGGTGCCGATCACGGCGGCCGTCTGGGTCATGGTCATGCCGGAGTCGCCCATGGCACGGGCGATGCCGAAGTCCATCACCTTGACCTGGCCGTTGCGCGTCAGCATGACGTTCGCCGGCTTGATGTCGCGGTGGACGATGCCGGCCCGGTGCGAGTACTCCAGGGCCTGGAGGATGCCGATGGTCATCTCCATGGACCGCTCCGGCAGCAGCCTGCGGCCGCTGTGGAGCAGCTCACGCAGCGTCGAGCCGTCGACGTACTCCATGACGATGTACGGGATCGAGACCCCGTCGATGTAGTCCTCGCCCGTGTCGTAGACCGCCACGATCGCGGGATGGTTGAGCGAGGCGGCCGACTGGGCCTCACGGCGGAACCGGGCCTGGAACGAGGGGTCACGTGCGAGGTCGGCCCGCAGCGTCTTCACCGCCACGGTGCGGCCGAGCCGGGTGTCCTGCGCGAGGTAGACCTCGGCCATGCCACCACGGCCGAGCACGTGGCCCAGCTCGTACCGGCCGCCGAGGCGACGCGGCTCTTCCATAGCTACCTACCAGCCCTCTCCGTCGGTACCGACCGCACCCTTCGTGGATTCGGCGGCGTGCCGTCCGGGCATACCGTACCCGCCCCACGGCGCCCCGCCGGGCCACGCCCGTCACCCGATACACGACCGGTATCGACGGCCCGGGAGAGCATCGCGGTGTGTGACGGAGGAGCCGCGGAGGTCACTTCCCGGTCGTCACTTGTTCAGCACGGCCTTCATGATGTCCTTCGCGATCGGGGCCGCGAGACCACCGCCGGAGATGTCCTCACGGACCGCGGAGCCGTCCTCGACGACCACGGCCACGGCGACCGACTTGCCGTTGGAGTCCTTGGCGTACGAGATGAACCACGCGTACGGGTTCTTCTCGTTGTTCTCGCCGTGCTGGGCCGTACCGGTCTTGCCGCCGACGGTGACGCCGGGGATCTGCGCGGTCTGACCGGTGCCGTCCTTGACGACGGTCTCCATCATCTCCTGCAGCTTCTGGGCGTTCTCCGGGGAGACGGCCTGGGAGAGCTCCTCCGGCTCGGTCTCC
This sequence comes from Streptomyces fragilis, assembly GCF_003112515.1. Taxonomy (GTDB): domain Bacteria; phylum Actinomycetota; class Actinomycetes; order Streptomycetales; family Streptomycetaceae; genus Streptomyces; species Streptomyces fragilis. The sequence goes on from NZ_BEVZ01000008.1 coordinate 230,904, forward strand.
TCGATGACGTCCAGGTTGGCGGAGCGCAGCTGGGCGACCGAGTACGGCTTCATCAGCTTGCCGTCGTTGGCGACGGCGGCGGCCACCATGGCCATCTGGAGCGGGGTGGCGCGGTTGGACGCCTGGCCGATGCCCGCCATGGCGTTCTGCGGCGGGACGTCCTTCGGGTAGATGCTGGCGTCGGCGCGGACCGGGGTGAAGACCTCTTCGTTGAAGCCGAACTTGTCGGCGTGCTCGATCATCGTCTTGTTGCCGAGCTCGTCGCTGATCTTGCCGAAGACCGTGTTGCAGGAGATCCGCAGCGCCTCGCGCAGGCTCACGTCCTTGCAGACGCCGTGGTCGTTGGTGAGCTTGGTCGTCGACTGCGGCAGCGGGAACGGGTCCGGGCTGTCGGTGGAGGCGTCGATGTCGTCGATCAGCCCCTCCTCCAGCGCGGCGGCGGCGGTGACCACCTTGAAGGTGGAGCCGGGCGGGTAGGTCTGGCGCAGCGCCCGGTTGAGCATCGGGTCGTCGGGGTTGTTCTTCTTCTGCAGGGAGTTCCACGCCTTGGCGTCGGAGTCCATGCTGCCGGCGAACTTGCCCGGGTCGTAGGACGGCGCGGAGACCATGGCGAGGATCTTGCCGGTGGCCGGGTCGAGCGCGACGGCGGCGCCCTTCTTGCCCTTGAGCCCGTTCCAGGCGGCCTTCTGGGCAGCGCTGCTCAGCGTGGTGACGACGTTGCCGCCCTGGCGCTCCTTGCCGGTGAGCATGTCCAGGGTGTTGCGGAAGAAGAGCCGGTCGTCGTTGCCGGTGAGGATGCCGTCCTCGATCTTCTCCAGGGCGTTGGAGTCGAAGGCCTGCGACGAGTAGCCGGTGACCGGCGCCCACATCGGGCCGTTCTTCCAGGTGCGCTTGTACTGGAACTCGCCGTCGGTCTCCTTGGAGTCCGTGATGGCCTTGCCGTCGACGATGATGTCGCCACGCGGTATCGAGTAGCGCTCGATGCGGACCCGGCGGTTGTCGGAGTCCTTGGCCAGCGAGTCGGCCTGGGCGTACTGGAGCCAGTTGTCGCGCAGAAGCAGGGCCAGCATCAGCAGGCCGCAGAAGATCGCGATCCGGCGCAGGGGCTTGTTCACGGACGGACCACCTGGGTCATCTCGGCGTCGGGATTGGGTGCCGGTGCGGGCGCGGGCCGTCGGGCGGTGTCGCTGATCCTCAGCAGCACGCCGATGAGGGCCCAGTTGGCGATGACGGCCGAACCACCGGCCGCGACGAACGGCAGGGTCATACCGGTCAGCGGGATGAGGCCCATCACACCGCCGGCCACCACGAAGACCTGGAGTGCGAAGGCGCCGGACAGGCCCACCGCCAGCAGCTTGCCGAACGGGTCACGGGCGGCCAGGGCTGTGCGGATGCCGCGCTGCACGATCAGCACGTACAGCAGCAGGATCGCCATCACACCGGTCAGGCCGATCTCCTCGGCGAAGGTGGCGAGGATGAAGTCGGAGTTGGCGGCGAAGCCGATCAGGTCGGAGTGACCCTGGCCCCAGCCGCTGCCCAGGGTGCCGCCGGAGCCGAAGGCCCACAGGGCCTCCTGGGACTGCTCGGTGTGACCGGTGACGCCCTGGCGGCTGAGCTTCCACTCGTTCATCGGGTCGAGCCAGGCCTGGACGCGCTGCTGGACGTGCGACTCGAAGGTGGCCACCGTCACGGCGCCGACCGCGGACATCAGCAGACCGAAGACGATCCAGCTGGTCCGCTCGGTGGCGACGTACAGCATGATCACGAACATGCCGAAGAACAGCAGCGAGGTGCCGAGGTCGGTCTCGAAGACCAGGATCAGGATGGAGACCGCCCAGACCACCAGGATCGGGCCCAGGTCGCGGCCGCGCGGCAGGTAGAGGCCGAGGAAGCGGCGGCTGGCGAGGGCCAGCGCGTCCCGCTTCACCATCAGGTAGCCGGCGAAGAAGACCGCGATCACGATCTTCGCGAACTCGGCGGGCTGGATGGAGAAACCGGCGACGCTGATCCAGATCTTCGCACCGTACAGATCCTTGCCCAGGCCGGGAACCAGCGGGAGCAGCAGAAGGACCAGGGCCGCCAGCATGGAGATGTAGGTGTAGCGCTGCAGCACACGGTGGTCCTTCAGCAGGAACAGCACCAGCGCGAACAACACGATGCCCAGGCCCGAGTAGAGCAGCTGGTTGGGTGCCTGCTCGAAGAACTCCCTGCGCGCCTGCAGCCGCTCGGACTGGTCCAGCCGCCAGATGGCGACCAGACCCAGGCCGTTGAGCAGCGTGGCCAGCGGCAGCAGCAGCGGGTCGGCGTAGGGCGCCAGCTTGCGCACGGCCAGGTGGCCGAGCGCCGCCATGGCGCCCAGGCTCAGGCCGTACGTGGCGAGCCCCGCCGGGATCGACCCGTCGATGGCCAGGCCCACGTTGATGTAGGCGAAGACCGGGATGACCACCGCGAACACCAGCAGCGCGAGCTCGGTGTTGCGGCGGCTGGGCGCGCCGACGGCGCCGATGGTGGACGTCTGGTGGGTACTACTGCTCATCGTGTTCCGGGCCCCTCACGGCTTGCCTACTGATCGCCGCACAGCGAGACCAGCTTCTTCTCCTCCTCGGAGAGGCTGGGGCCGGGGCTGGGAGCGGACGTCGTGGTCTTGGACGGGGCGGCGTTCTGGCCCACCGCGTCCGGGTTGGTGGCCTCGGCGTTGTCCGCGGGCTTCTTGGGCTTGGGGTTCTGCTTCTCGGCGGCCTGCCGCTCGGCGTCCTTGCGGCAGGCGGAGGCCTGGACCTTGAGCTCCTCGATCTTCTCGACCGCCTCGCCGCGGCCACCCTGGGCGATGTTCGCCTTGACCTTCTTCTGCTGGTAGGCAGGCAGGTACTTGAGTTCGATCTCGGGGTGGTCCTTCTCCACCTTCGAGAGCGACACCCAGCCCAGGTCCTGGCTGATGCCCCGGTACAGCGCGACGTGCTCGTCGTTGGTGCCGACGTAGAACTGGGTCTGCGTCCAGCGCCAGCCGCCGTAGAGGCCGCCGCCGATCACGCCCAGGGCCAGCACCGTGTAGAACGATCTCTTCAGCCAGCGGCGCCCCTTGCGGGGCTTGGTGAAGTCCTCGTCGGTCCAGTCGCCGAAGTTCTCGCCGCCGGCCATGAAGCCGGTGTCGCCGCTGCCGGGAGGGCCGAACTGGCCCTCGCCGCCCGGCGCGGGCGCGGGACGGCCGAGACCGGCCGCGCGGCCCGCGGGAGTCTGCATCGCGCCGTTGTCGTCGGTGATCTGGTTCTCGGCGACCGCGCCGACGACCACGGGGGTGTCGGACAGGCGCGCCCCGGCGAGGGTCTCGCCGGTGTCCAGGTCGAGGACATCGGCCACGATCACGGTGATGTTGTCCGGGCCGCCGCCGCGCAGGGCGAGCTGGATCAGCTCCTGGACGGTCTCCTCGGGGCCCTGGTAGCTGGCGAGGGTGTCCTCCAGGGTCTGGTGGGACACCACGCCGCTCAGGCCGTCGGAGCAGATCAGGTACCGGTCGCCGGCCCGCACCTCGCGGATCGACAGGTCGGGCTCGACGTGGTCGCCGCTGCCCAGCGCGCGCATCAGCAGGGAGCGCTGCGGGTGGGTGGTGGCCTCCTCCTCGGTGATCCGGCCCTCGTCGACCAGACGCTGCACCCAGGTGTGGTCCTGGGTGATCTGGGTGAGGACGCCGTCACGCAGGAGGTAGGCGCGGGAGTCGCCGACGTGGACCAGGCCCAGGCGCTGGCCGGTCCACAGCAGGGCGGTGAGCGTGGTGCCCATGCCCTCCAGGCGGGGGTCCTCCTCGACCATGACGCGCAGCTGCTCGTTGGCGCGCTGCACGGCCGTGCCGAGGGAGGTCAGGATGTCGGAGCCGGGGACGTCGTCGTCGAGGGCGACGATGGTGGAGATCACCTCGGAGGAGGCGACCTCACCGGCGGCCTGGCCGCCCATGCCGTCGGCGATGGCGAGCAGGCGCGGACCGGCGTAGCCGGAGTCCTCGTTGCCCTCCCGGATCATCCCCTTGTGCGACCCGGCGGCGAAGCGCAGTGACAGACTCATGCGCACCTCGCCCGTCGGCTGCTGCTCCGTCGGCTGTTGCGGGGAAAGCCGCAGCCGGTCGTGTCGAGCCACCCTGCCCACCCTCCGGTCGGGAGCGCGCCGGCGTCCTGGGTGGGGACTGGTGCCGCGTGCTCGCTCCGCTCGCTCATTCTCGTACTACTTCCGCAGCTCGATGACGGTCTTGCCGATGCGGATCGGCGCGCCCAGCGGTATCGGCACGGGGGCCGTCAGCCGGTTCCGGTTCATGAACGTGCCGTTGGTGGATCCGAGGTCCTCGACGATCCACTGGCCGTCGCGGTCCGGGTAGATCCTGGCATGGCGGCTGGACGCGTAGTCGTCGTCCAGCACGATGGTGCTGTCGTGGGCGCGGCCCAGGGTGATGGTCTGCCCCTGGAGCGCGACGGTGGTCCCCGTCAGCGTGCCCTCGGTCACCACCAGCTTGGTCGGGGTGTTGCGGCCGCGGCGGCCGCCCGACGCGGCCTGGCGGCCCTGGGGCTGCGGTGCGGCGGCCTGGCGGCCGGGCCGCTCGGCGGTCCTGCCGGCCTCCCGGCGCGCTCCGCGCTGGGTGACGCGCACACCGAAGAGGTCGCTGCGGATGACCTGCACGGCCACGATCACGAACAGCCACAGGACGGCCAGAAAACCCAGCCGCATGACCGTGAGGGTCAGCTCTGACATTGCCCCCGCTTCACCCTTCGGCTTGCCGGTAAATGATGGTGGTGCTGCCCACGACGATCCGCGAGCCGTCGCGGAGCGTAGCGCGGGTGGTGTGCTGTCCGTCCACCACGATGCCGTTGGTGGATCCCAGGTCCTGGACGTAGGACGGGCTCCCCGTGTGGATCTCGCAGTGGCGGCGCGAGACGCCCGGGTCGTCGATGCGCACGTCCGCCTCGGTGGACCGGCCGAGCACCAGCGAGGGCCGGGAGATCTGGTGGCGGTTGCCGTTGACCTCGATCCAGAAGCGGGTGCGGGCGCCGGCCGCCGGGCCTGCCGGACCGCCGGGCGCCGGCGGGCGTCCGGCCGCGGGCGGGTATCCGTAACCGCCGGGGGCGCCGGGGGCGCCCATGCCGGGCGGGGTGCTGGGCATCGGGGGCGGCGGGGCCGCCGCTCCGGGCCGGCCCGCGGCCGGGCCCGGGTAGCCGTAGCCGCCCGGCGCGGAACCACCGGCGGCGTTCGGGTACGGCTGGGCGCCCTGCTGGTCCGTGGACCCGGCGAGCGTGCGGCTGCGGACCCGGTAGAGCCCCGTGTCCAGGTCGTCGGCCTTGGACAGGTGGACCTTGATCGGGCCCATGAACGTGTACCGCTGGTGCTTGGCGTAGTCACGCACCATTCCGGCCAGCTCGTCGCCCAGCTGCCCCGAGTACGGGCTCAGCCGCTCGTGGTCGGGTGTGCTGAGTTCCACGATGAAGTCGTTGGGCACGACCGTGCGGTCGCGGTTCCAGATCGTGGCGTTGTTGTCGCACTCGCGCTGCAGCGCTCCGGCGATCTCCACGGGCTGGACCTCGGCCTTGAACACCTTGGCGAAGGTGCCGTTGACCAGACCTTCGAGACGCTGCTCGAACTTCTTCAGGACTCCCATGGGGCACCTCCTCCGTCCCTGTCCTTGCCGTACCGGGTGTGTCGCCCGGGGTACTGCTCGCGGTACTGCTTACTGATCGTATCCACGCGGCCGTGAATCGCCTGGTTCCCCCTGTCGGCCCACGTGTGGCCACCGGACCGTCCCCGCCTCCGGCCGCTTCGGCCGGGTGCGCTGACTGCGAAGGTTCCCTGCGAAGTGCGCCTTCGAACTTGCTCGGCGGGTGTTCCCGCCTCCTGCTGTTCGTCGTCGCCGCCGGGCGCCGTCCCAGGATCGTACGGGCGGCCCCCGACCAGTGTCCCGCACCTGTGGACGGACCGGTCTCCTCTTGGGGGAGGAGTGCGCGGACCGGTACAAGGTTGATACGTAAACCAGCCCGTATGACTGGTGATTGGCTGGTGGGCGGGTCTGTGGGCGGAGTCACGGTGCGGAGCCGTGGTGGTGGGTGGTGTGGAGGGGCCGGGGCGGCGGCCGGCGGCGGTCGGTGTGGGCCGCGGGGGGAGGCGGTGCGGTGACCGGGCGGCGTGCGGCGGAGTGCCCGGGCCGGCGTCCCGGGCTCGCCCCGGGCGGGCGGAGGTCCGCCACGCGGGTGTGCGGGACGGCCGGGAAGCGGCTGGTGATCATGCGAGGAAAGGGATGTGAATCCACCCCGTGGGGCGTGCTAATGTTCTGCATGTCGGAAGGGCGCGGCACCGAAAAGGGGCCGAACCGGAAGACACACCCAATGCGCGGGTGGCGGAATAGGCAGACGCGCTGGATTCAGGTTCCAGTGCCCGCAAGGGCGTGGGGGTTCAACTCCCCCCTCGCGCACAACGACGAACGGTCGTCATCGTGAAAACGATGGCGGCCGTTTCGCGTTGTCCGTGCCCCAGGGGCCGCGCCCCAGGTTCTGTACCCCGGGAGGAGCCGCCCCGCTCTGTCGCGCGGACGGTGACGGGGATAACGTCGGCGCCAGTCGCTTGTCGGTCGGCGCGGGGGAGGCGGTCCGGTGGCTGATACCGGGGTGGGGACGGGAACACGCGCGGCTGTGCCGCCCGGGCAGCGCCGGGGTGGCCGGGAGCCCGACGGCGGCCTTCCGCGGCTGCCCGTGGTGCGGGGGTTCGCGCCCCGCTCGGGCTCCGGCGGCGGAGCCGGGGCGAAGGCCCGCGGCAAGGCACTGCGCCGGTCGACGCCCCGCGCCGACCACGCCCGCCTGGACCTCGACCCCGGCCGGCCCGACGTGCTGACGGCCGTCGAGGAGTCCGGCCGCGGCCGCATACCCCGGCTGACCCCGCTGCGGGTGGGGCGGATGGCCGCGAGCCCGTTCGCCTTCCTGCGGGGGACGGCCGGCCTCATGGCGTACGACCTGGCCCGCACCCCTGTGACAGGAGTCACGGCGCAGATCTGCGGCGACGCCCACGCGGCCAATTTCGGCCTGTACGGCGACGTCCGCGGCGGCCTGGTGATCGACCTCAACGACTTCGACGAGACGGTGCGGGGCCCGTGGGAGTGGGACCTGAAGCGGCTCGCCACCTCCCTGGTCCTCGCGGGGCGCGAGGCGGGCGCCGACGAGGACGAGTGCCGCAAGGCCGCCCTGGACGCCGCGGGCTCCTACCGGCGCACCCTGCGGGTGCTGGCGAAGATGCCCGCCGCCGAGGCGTGGAACGCCATCGCGGACGAGCGGCTCGTGTCGCACGCCGACGCCCGCGACCTGCTCGGCACGCTGGAGAAGGTGTCCGCGAAGGCGCGCTCCAACACCAGCGGCCGCTTCGCCGCCAGATCCACCGAGAAGGGCCCGGACGGCGGGCGGCGCTTCGTGGAGGCGCCCCCGGTGCTGCGGCGGGTGCCGGACGCGGAGGCCGCGGCGGTCGCCCTGTCGCTGGAGAGCTGGACCGCGACCCTGCCGGAGGACCGGCTGCCGCTGCTGGCCCGGTACGCGGTGCACGACGTGGCGTTCCGCGTGGTGGGCACGGGCAGCGTCGGCACCCGCTCCTACGTGGTGCTGCTGCTGGACCACCGGGGCGAGCCGCTCGTCCTCCAGGTGAAGGAGGCCCGGCCGTCGGCGCTGCTGCCGCACCTGGCGACCGTGGGCATCGCCACACCGCCGGTCGAGCACGAGGGCCGCAGGGTGGTGCTCGGGCAACGCCACATGCAGGTGGTGAGCGACTTCCTGCTCGGCTGGACCACGGTCGAGGGGCGGCACTACCAGGTGCGTCAGTTCCGCAACCGCAAGGGAAGTGTGGACCCCGCCGCGCTGCCGGCCGGTGAGATCGACGACTACGCCCGGATGACCGGCGCGCTGCTGGCCCGTGCGCACAGTCACAGCGCCGACCCGCGGCTGCTGACCGGCTACTGCGGCAGGAACGAGGAGCTGGACGAGGCCGTGGCGTCCTTCGCGGTCGCCTACGCCGACCGCACCGAGGCCGACCACGCCGACCTGGTGGCCGCCGTGCGGTCGGGGCGGATCGAGGCCGAGACGGGAGCGTGACCGGTCCTTGATCGTCATGGAAGGTACGGGACTTGGCGGGTGGCCTACGCTGGGCGGATGACCACCCCGGAAGCTGATCGGACCCCGCCCGAGCCCCCGGAGGGCTCCGCCGGAGCCCCTCCCCGCCCCGAGGAGCGTCTGGAGCGCGCCGTCATGGCCGCCGAGAAGGCGCTGATCGAGTTCGAGATCGCCGTGGAGACCTTCCGCGTCGAGATCGAGAACTTCTCCCGGCTGCACGAGCAGCGGCTCGGCCCGCTGTACGCGCGGCTGGAGGAGCTGGAAGCCCTGATCGCCGAGGCGCGCGCCGCCCGCACCGGTGACCCGGAGGACCTGCGCCGGGCCCAGGAGGCCCGGGCGCGCCTGACGCCCATCCCGGGTGTCGAGGAGCTGCTGCACGGCTGGATGGACGGGCAGGGGCTGTACCCGGAGTCGGTGGCGATGCTCACCGAGCGCAGTGTGCAGCCGCCGCCGCGGGTGCGGCCGGGCGAGGAGGCGCGCCGCCTCTACCGCGAGCTGGTCCGCGCGGCCCACCCGGACCTGGCGCAGGACGAGGGGGAGCGCAAGCGGCGTGACGAGTTCATCTCCCGGGTGAACGCGGCCTACGCGCTGGGTGACGAGTCGAAGCTGCTCGCGCTGCAGGAGGAGTGGGCGGCCGGGCCGGTGCCCGAGCGACGCCCCACCCCCGCCGACGAGCTGTACGACCGTCTCGAGTGGCTCGCGGCCCGCAAGGAGCTGCTGACCGAGCTGGCGGGCAAGCTGGAGGAGAGCGCCATCGCCTCCATGCTGCGGCTGGCGCCGGACGATCCGGACGGGCTGCTGGACGACATCGCGGGCAAGCTCGCCGGCGAGATCGCCGAGCGCGAGGCCGAGCTGGCGGCTCTGCACCAGGGATAGGGGTCACCGGGCGAGGGCGGTCGGTGCCGCCCGGCAGCGGGGACGGCTGGCCCGGGAAGCGGGGGCGGCGGGGCCGGGGACCTGGGACGGCCGGCCGGGGACCCGGGTGGCTGGGCAGAGACCGGGGGTGGCTGGCCCTGGGACGCGGGGCGGCCGGGCCGGGGACCCGGGGTGGCGGGGTGCGGTCGGGTAGCGTCGGGCGCATGAACTTTGGAGCTGGTGTGCCCACGGTGCAGGTCACGGATCTCGCGGACGGCGACTTCCTGCTGGACGTCCGCGAGGACGACGAGTGGCGGGCGGGCCACGCCGCCGGGGCGCTGCACATCCCGATGAGCGAGTTCGTGGCCCGTTACGGCGAGCTCACCGAGGCCGCGCCGCAGGACGGCCAGGTGAACGTGATCTGCCGCTCCGGCGGGCGGTCCGCGCAGGTGACCATGTACCTCGTGCAGCAGGGCGTCGACGCCGCGAACGTGGACGGCGGCATGGGCGCCTGGGCCGCCGCGGGACGGCCGGTGGTGGACGACGAGGGCAAGCCGGGACAGGTCGTCTGAGGCGTTTTGCGCCCGCACGCTGCCCGGTCGACCGTGCCTCGCGGGCCGTAGGGTGTCCACCGCTGTGGAAAACCCCGGAGCTCGTGGAGCCCTGTTGTCCACAAGGGTGTGCCGGGGCTGCCGGGACTCAGTACGGTGCGTGCGAAGGACCGGAACGGGCGAGACGGGGCGCGAATGGAAGCACACGAGGGCGGGTCTCCACCCGAGGAGACACATCCCCCGACCGGAGTGGCCGCGCTGGGCCTCCCCTGCCGGATCGCCGCGGCCTTCGCGCTGGCGGCGGTGGCGGGTGTCGCCTGCGTGCACCTGGGCATGGTCTTCCTGCACCTCGCCCCGTCGAACACCCTGAGCAAGCAGCACGCCGAGGCCATCGACCGCTGGGTCTACCCCGAGTTCGAGCAGAACTGGAAGCTCTTCGCCCCCAACCCGCTGCAGCAGAACATCGCGGTGCAGGTCCGGGCGGAGATACGCACCGAGGACGGTCGCACCCGCTCGGTGGGCTGGACCGACCTCTCCGCGGAGGACGGCCGTGCCATCGACGGCAATCCGGCCCCCAGCCACACCCAGCAGAACGAACTCCGCCGCGCCTGGGACTTCTTCACCTCTTCGCACGACGAGGAGAACCGCCCGGTGGGCTCGCGTGGCCGGATCTCCGAGGAGTACCTGCGGCGCATCGTGGTGATGCGGCTGGGCCGCGCCCACGGGGCCGAGGTCGAGCGGATACAGATACGGTCACGGACCCTGCAGGTGCAGCCGCCCGCCTGGAGCGGTGAGAAGGCGTCGGCCGAACCGCGCTACCGGGTGCTGCCCTGGTGGCTCGTACCCGACGAGTCGGACGCCGCCGCCGGGGAGTCCGGAGGTTCCGCCGGGTTCGCCGCGTCCGGCAGGGCCCGGGGAGGCGCCCGGTGAATCGTTCGGCGATCGCCCTGGGGAAGCTGGTCTCGAAGGTCACCGACTCCGCGCTCGGTCCGTACCAGAGCGCGGTGATACGCATAGGCTTCGCGGCCACCTGGCTGCTCTTCCTGCTCCGTGAGTTCCCCCACCGGCACGAGCTGTACGGGCCCGACAGCCCGTGGAGCTGGGAGCTCGGGGAGCGGCTGGTGTCGGACAACGGGGCCTTCACCGTGCTGCTGTGGACCGACTCGGAGCTCTGGTTCGAGGTCGTCTACGTCTTCGCCGTCCTGGCGAGCCTGCTGCTGGCGGTGGGCTGGCGCACCCGCGCCGTGTCCGTCTTCTTCATGGTGGGCGTGCTCTCGCTGCAGAACCGCAGCGTCTTCATGGGCGACGGCGGCGACAACGTGATCCACCTGATGGCCGTCTACCTGGTGTTCACCCGGTGCGGTCAGGTCTGGTCGCTGGACGCCCGCCGGGCACGGCGACGGGAAGCGGCCGGCGGCGAACAGGAGCGCGCCGACGTCGTGGGACCCGTCCTGTGGGCCCTCTCGGCGGGAGGGCTGCTCGCGGTGTCGCTGAGCGGTACCACCACCCCCGATCCGTTCGTCCCGGTGCTGCTGTGGACGGTGTGGGCCGCGCTCGGTGCGTGGTGGCTGGTGGGACGGGTCGCCCCGCGCTCCGACGCGCGTGCCCTCTTCGACGTGGTGGGCAACATCGTCCACAACACCGCATTGTTGGTGATCATGGCCGAGGCGTGCCTGATCTACGCCACGGCGGGCTGGTACAAGATTCAGGGTTCGCGCTGGCAGGACGGCACGGCGCTGCACTATCCGCTGCACCTGGACTACTTCTCCCCGTGGCCGGGCCTGGCGGACCTGCTGGCGTCCAACGCCACGATGGTCATGCTGATCACCTACGGCACGGTGGCCGTGCAGGTGGCCTTCCCGTTCACCCTCTTCAACCGCAGGGTGAAGAACGTCCTGCTCGCCCTGATGATCACGGAGCACCTGGCGATCGCGGTCGTGCTGGGCCTGCCGTTCTTCTCGATGGCGATGATCGTGGCCGACTCGGTGTTCCTGCCGACCACCTTCCTGCGGCGGGTGGGCGACGCCGCCGGACGGCTGACCGGACGGTTCCGCCCGGACGGCCAGAGCGGCCTCGCGTCGGCCACGGCGCCGGCCGGGACGGGACCGGGCGCGACCGGTTCCGCGTGGGTGCCCGCCCAGGGCGGCCCGGGGTGGGCCGCGGAGAGGGCGAAGCACGGTGGGGAGCCCGGGGCGGCTGCCCCCGGCGCTGTCGCCGGGACCGCCGCCGAAGCCGAGGCCGAAGCGGAGGCCGAGACCGGGGCCGCAGGCACCGACGCGGGCGGGGCGGGTTCCCATGGCAGCGAGACCTCCGGCACCGGCGCCTCCGGGGGCGGAAGCACCCGTCCGTGAGGGACGTCTCCGGGGGCGGGAGTGCCCGGACGTGAGGGACGCCTCCGGGGCGGGAGTCCCCGGCCGTGCGGGATGCCTGGCCGCGGAAGTGATCGGGAGGGGCCGGGCCGCCTAGGCTTCGGTCCGTGACCGCCTTCCCCGACATCACGCGTGCCTGGCGCTCCCTAGCCGACGGCGCCGTCCTCCTGGACGGGTTCCACGCGCTCAAGCACGCCCTCCGCTTCGGGGCCGCCGTGCCGCTGGCCGTCGCGACGGACCGGGCCGCGACGCTCGCCCTCGCCGAGGAGCTGGCCCCGGACGTGGGCGCAGTGCTGGACGGGCTGCTGACCGAGGTGGACGAGGCGGCCTACCGGCAGCTGGTCCCCCGCCCTCACCCCACCGGGGTCGCGGCGCTGGCCGAGCGCCCGGACCGTGAGGCGGCGCTGCGGACCCTGGACGCGCTCCCCCGCACCGCTCCCGTCGTCGTGCTGGACCAGCCCCGCAACCTCGGCAACGCCGGGGCGGTGGTCCGGCTGGCGGCAGGGTTCGGTGCGACCGGCGTGGTCACCACGGGGCCGCTCGACCCCTGGCACCCCAACGTGGTGCGCGGCGGGGCGGGGCTGCACTTCGCGACCGTCGTGGAGCGGCTGGACGTGCCGGATCTCCCGCCCGGGCCGGTGTTCGCCCTGGACGCGGAGGGCGAGGACATCCGCGGGGTCCGGCTGCCGGACGACGCCGTGTTGGCCTTCGGGTCCGAACGCAGCGGGCTCACGCCCGAGCTGCGCGACAGGGCCGACCGGCTGCTGTCCCTGCCGATGCGCCCGCAGGTGTCCAGCTACAACCTGGCGACCAGCGTGGCGATGACGCTCTACCACTGGAGCTCGCAGTCCCCCGCCGGCGCCCCGGCGGCGACCGGGACACCCGCGGAGGACTGACAGGCGCCGGTCACGCCTCCCGGCGGACCTCCACCGTGCGGAAGCGGTTGGCGACGAAGGCGGCGTCGCACAGCGCCGCGTTGGCCGCCGGGTTGCCGCCCGAGCCGTGGAAGTCGGAGAAGGCGGCCGTCTGGTTCACGAAGACCCCGCCGGTCAGGTTGAGGGAGAGCTGGGCGCACTCCTCCAGGCAGACCTCCTCGACGGCCTGCTCCACCTCGGCGTTCGTGGTCCAGGCGGCGACCGTCATCGCGCCCTTCTCACGGACCGTGCGTCGCAGCAGCTCCACGGCGTCGGCGGCCGAGTCGACGGCGACGGCGAAGGAGACGGGGCCGAAGCACTCCTCCAGGTAGGCCGGGTCCTCCTCGGACTTGGCGGCGTCGAGCCGGACCATGACCGGCGTGCGCACGACCGCGTCGGGGAAGTCCGGGTGGGCCACCTCGCGGGAGGGGAGCACGACCTCGCCCAGCTCGGCGGCCGCATCCAGCCGCGCCTTCACGTCCGGGTTGACGATCGCGCCGAGCAGCCCGGCCGCCCGGGCGTCGTCGCCCAGCAGCTTGGAGACGGCGGCGGCCAGGTCGGCCGTCACCTCGTCGAAGGTGCGGTGGCCCTGGTCGGTGTCGATGCCGTCCCGGGGGATCAGGAGGTTCTGCGGGGTGGTGCACATCTGGCCGCTGTACAGGGAGAGGGAGAAGGCCAGGTTGGAGAGCATGCCGCGGTAGTCGGCGGCCGACTCGATCACCACCGTGTTGACACCGGCCTTCTCGGTGTAGACCTGCGCCTGGCGGGCGGTGGTCTCCAACCAGTCGCCGAAGGACGTGGAGCCGGTGTAGTCGATGATGCGGATCTCCGGGCGCACCGCCAGCGTCTTCGCCAGGCCCTCGCCCGGCCGCTCGGCGGCCAGCGCGACCAGGTTCGGCTCGAAGCCGGCCTCGGCGAGCACCTCGCGCGCGATCCGGACGGTGAGGGCCAGCGGCAGCACGGCCCGCGGATGCGGCTTGACCAGGACCGGGTTGCCGGTGGCCAGCGAGGCGAAGAGGCCCGGGAAGCCGTTCCAGGTGGGGAAGGTGTTGCAGCCGATCATCAGCGCGACGCCGCGCGGGACGGCCGTGAACTCCTTGGTGAGCCGCAGCGGGTCGCGCTTGCCCTGCGGCTTGCTCCAGTCCGCGGTCTCCGGGACCCGGGTCTGCTCCTGGTAGGCGTACGCGACCGCCTCCAGGCCGCGGTCCTGCGCGTGCGGTCCGCCGGCCTGCAGGGCCATGACGAAGGCCTGGCCGCTGGTGTGCATGACCGCGTGCGCGAACTCGTGGGTGCGGGCGTTGATCCGCCGGAGGATCTCGAGGCAGACCAGGGCCCGCAGCCGGGGGCCGGCCTCACGCCAGCCGCGCATGCCCGAGCGCATCGCCGGGAGCAGCACGTCGATGTCCGGGTGGGGGTAGGTGACGCCCAGCTCGATGCCGTAGGGGGACACCTCGCCGCCGACCAGTTCGTCGGTGCCCGGCTGGTCCAGCTCGAAGGGACGGCCCAGCAGCGCCTGGAAGGCGGCCTGGCCCTCCTCGGCGGACTGCGTGCCATTCTCCCCGTAGGCCTTGGGGTGCTCGGGGTGGGGTGACCAATAGGCGCGGGTCGTGATCGCCTCCAGCGCCTGGTCCAGCGTGGCCTGGTGGCGGTCGGTCAGCTCGGCGGCGGTCAGGCCGCCGTCGGCGGACGGGGACGTGGCGGGGACGTGCGCGGTCGGTGCGGTGGCCATGGGTGGACCCACCTCCTCCTCGGACCGGCTCCTCGTCGAACCGGCACGCTGGGCAGGAACAGAAGGACAGGGCTAGAGTAACCGAACGATCGGTCGGGACAAGGGGGTCCGCCGCGCCTGTGGAAAACCCCGTGCGGGAGGATCGCGTTCATGACAGCACTCGACCTGAAAAGCCCCGTGGCAGTAGTCGGTACCGGCACCATGGGCCAGGGCATCGCCCAGGTCGCTCTGGTCGCCGGACACCCCGTTCGGCTTTACGACGCCGCCCCCGGCCGGGCCGGCGAGGCCGCGGCCGCGATCGTCGCCCGCCTGGACCGGCTCGTCGAGAAGGACCGTCTCACCGCCGCCGACCGCGACGCCGCCCGGGAGCGGCTGACGCCTGCCGGCGCCCTCTCCGACCTGGCCGGATGCGGCGTGGTGGTGGAGGCGGTCCTGGAGCGCCTCGACGTCAAGCAGCAGCTGTTCCGCGAGCTCGAGGAGGTGGTCGGCGAGGACTGCCTGCTGGCCACCAACACCTCCTCCCTCTCCGTCACGGCCATCGGCGGCGCTCTGCGCCTGCCCGGCCGGTTCCTCGGACTGCACTTCTTCAACCCGGCGCCGCTGATGCCGCTGGTCGAGGTCGTCTCCGGCTTCGCCACCGACCCCGAGGCCGCGGACCGGGCGCTGGAGACGGTGCGCGCCTGGGGCAGGACCCCGGTCTCCTGCGCCGACCAGCCCGGCTTCGTCGTCAACCGGATCGCCCGGCCGTTCTACGCGGAGGCCTTCGAGCTGTACGAGCTCGGCGCCGCGGACCCGGCCACCATCGACGCGGTGCTGCGCGAGAGCGGCGGCTTCCGGATGGGGGCCTTCGAGCTCACCGATCTGATCGGCCAGGACGTCAACGAGGCGGTCACCCGCTCGGTGTGGGAGTCCTTCTTCCAGGACGTGCGCTTCCGGCCCTCGCTCGCCCAGCGCCGTCTGGTCGAGTCCGGACGGCTCGGGCGCAAGTCCGGTCACGGCTGGTTCCCCTACGGGGGTGAAGAGGGCGCGGGGCGGCCGGAGCCGCACACCGCCGCCCCGGAGCAGGCGCCCGGCCACGTCACTCTGCTGGGTGACCTGGGTCCCGCGTCGGGCCTCGTCGAGCTGATCCGTGAATCCGGCATCGACCTGCGTGTCGAGGACGAGGGCTTCGCCGCGGAGGGCGAGGAGAAGGGCCGTCTGGTGCTGCCGGGCGGCGGCACGCTGGTCCTGGCGGACGGGGAGACGGTCGGGGAGTACGGGCCCGACCTGGTCTCCTTCGACCTCGCGCTGGACTACCGGGCGGCCACCCGGATCGCGCTGGCGGCCTCCCCGGTCACCTCGCCGGAGACCCTCGCCGAGGCGGTGGGCCTGTTCCAGGCGCTGGGCAAGAAGGTCAGCGTCGTGGGCGACGTTCCCGGCATGATCGTCGCGCGCACGGTCGCCCGGATCATCGACCTCGCCTTCGACGCGGTGGCGCGCGGCGTGGCCGGCGAGGAGGACGTCGACACCGCCATGCGGCTGGGCGTCAACTACCCCCTGGGTCCCTTCGAGTGGAGCCGCCGGCTCGGCGACGACTGGGCCTACGGCGTCCTGGACGCGGTGCACGAGCGGGAACCGTCCGGCCGCTGCGCCCCGTCCCTGGCGTTGCTGCGGCACGCCTTCGCCGCGGCGAAGTGACGGGGGGAGCCGCTGCCATGACCACGCCCAAGCGTGACACCTACACGCCGGACTCACTGCTCCAGGTGGCCGTCCAGGTGTTCAACGAGCGCGGATACGACGGCACGTCGATGGAGCACCTGGCCAAGGCGGCAGGGATCTCCAAGTCGTCCATCTACCACCATGTCTCGGGCAAGGAGGAACTTCTCCGGCGTGCGGTGAGCCGGGCGCTCGAAGGACTCTTCGGCATCCTCGACGAGCCGCCGGCCAAGGAGGGCGGCGCGGCAGGCCGCCTGGAGTACGTGGTGCGGCGGATGGTCGAGGTGCTGATCGCGGAGCTGCCCTACGTGACGTTGCTGCTGAGGGTGCGCGGCAACACCGGCACCGAGCGGTGGGCGCTGGAGCGGCGGCGCGAGTTCGACCACCGGGTCGCGGACCTGCTGAAGAACGCCGCGGCGGAGGGCGACGTACGGGGTGACGTCGAGGTGCGCCTGGCCACCCGCCTGGTGTTCGGCATGATCAACTCGATCGTCGAGTGGTACCGCCCCGACGGTGGCACGGGCGCCCGCCGTGAGATCGCCGACGCGGTGGTCAAGCTGGTCCTCACGGGCCTGCGGGGCTGACGGCAGGCTCGCCGGATGTGGCTCAGACCGGGCTGCCCGCGGCGCCGGCGTTGCCCGGAACGCTCCGGCTGCCCGGGACCTCCCGGCTGCCCGGGACGTCCGGGGCGTCCGCACGCCTCGGGCCGTCCGTGCCGTCGGGGATCTCGATGTCCTCCACCTCGAAGACCAGCAGGGTCCGGGTCGAGAGCACCTCCGGCATGGAGTGCAGCCGGGTCAGCACCAGCTCGCGCAGCGCCCGGTTGTCGGGGGCGTGCACCAGCATCAGCACGTCGAAGTCGCCTCCGACCAGGGCCAGGTGCGAGGCCCCTGGCAGGGCCCGCAGCTGCTCGCGCACCGTGCGCCAGGAGTTCTGGACGATTTTCAGCGTGATGTAGGCGGAGGTGCCCTGACCGGCCCGTTCGTGGTCGATCCGGGCGCCGAAGCCGCGGATCACGCCGTCCTCGATCAGCCGGTTGATCCGCGCGTAGGCGTTGGCCCGGGAGACGTGCACCCGCTCGGCCACCGACCGTATGGACGCGCGGCCGTCCTTCTGGAGCATTCCGAGGATGTCCTGGTCGATGGCGTCCAGCACCCTGGGAGGCGGCAGCGGGCGGGCGCCGGTGGGCGCCGGCACGACACCCTTCTCCGGGCCGTCGGCCATTTGTTCAGGTCGCATGCTTCCCCGCCTCCCTCCCCTGGACACCGTGCCTCCATCTCAGGCTGTGGAGAACCGTTTGTCCACAGGCTGACGCCGCCTGTAGCCAAAATTCGCCAACGACCGAACAATCGGTAGGTGAGGCGCGTCACACCCGGCGTCCTCGTAGCCACTCCCACGAGGAGGTGCCGTCATGACGGTGATGGAGCAGCGGGACACCTACCGCCCCGCCCCGCCGCCCGCCTGGCAGCCGCGCACGGACCCCGCGCCCCTGCTGCCCGACGCCGAGCCCTACCGCGTCCTCGGGACACCGGCCGCCGACGAGGCCGCCGCGGCCGATCCCGGCCTGCTGCGCCGCCTGTACGCCGAGGTGGTGCGCGGCCGCCGTTACAACGCCCAGGCCACCGCCCTGACCAAGCAGGGCCGCCTCGCCGTCTACCCGTCCAGCACCGGCCAGGAGGCCTGCGAGGTGGCCGCCGCCATGGTCCTCGCCGACCAGGACTGGCTCTTCCCCAGCTACCGGGACACCCTCGCCGTGGTCGGCCGCGGCGTCGACCCGGTGGAGGCGCTGACCCTGCTGCGCGGCGACCGGCACACCGGCTACGACCCCTACGCCCACCGGGTCGCCCCGCTGAGCACCCCGCTGGCCACCCAGCTGCCGCACGCGGTCGGGCTGGCCCACGCCGCCCGCCTGAAGGGCGACGACGTGGTCGCCCTCGCCATGATCGGCGACGGAGGCACCAGCGAGGGCGACTTCCACGAGGCGCTCAACTTCGCCGCCGTCTGGCGGGCCCCCGTCGTCTTCCTGGTCCAGAACAACGGCTTCGCCATCTCCGTCCCGCTGGCCAAGCAGTCAGCCGCCCCCTCCCTGGCCCACAAGGCCGTCGGGTACGGCATACCGGGCCGGCTGGTGGACGGGAACGACGCCGTCGCCGTCCACCAGGTCCTGAGCGAGGCCGTCCGGCACGCCCGGGAGGGCAACGGCCCGGTGCTGGTGGAGGCGATCACCTACCGTCTGGACGCCCACACCAACGCCGACGACGCGACCCGCTACCGGGAGTCCTCCGAGGTGGACGCCTGGCGTGACCACGACCCGGTGCTGCTGCTCGAGCGGGAGCTGACCGCGCGCGGCGTGCTGGACGAGGACGCGATCGGCGCGGTCCGCGAGGACGCCGAGGCGATGGCCGCCGACCTGCGGGCCCGGATGAACCAGGACCCCGAGATCGACCCCATGGAACTCTTCGCGCACGTCTACGCCGAGCCCACGCCCCAGCTGCTGGAGCAGCAGGCGATGCTCAGGGCCGAGCTGGAGGCTGAGGCGCACCCGCAGCAGGAAGGCACGGCCCGATGACCACCGGCACCTCTCTCGGCACTGCCGTCGACAGCGCCGTGGCGGTCCAGCAGACGGCCATGGCGCAGGCGCTCAACCGCGCGCTGCGGGACTCCATGGCCGAGGACCCGTCCGTCCATGTCCTGGGCGAGGACGTGGGCACCCTGGGCGGTGTCTTCCGGATCACCGACGGCCTCGCGGCCGAGTTCGGCGACCACCGGTGCACCGACACCCCGCTCGCCGAGGCGGGGATCCTCGGCACCGCCGTCGGCATGGCCATGTACGGCCTGCGGCCGGTGGTCGAGATGCAGTTCGACGCCTTCGCCTACCCGGCCTTCGAGCAGCTGATCTCGCACGTCGCGAAGATGCGCAACCGCACCCGCGGCGCGATGCCCCTGCCGATCACCGTGCGCGTCCCCTACGGCGGCGGCATAGGCGGCGTGGAGCACCACAGCGACTCCTCCGAGGCGTACTACATGGCGACGCCGGGTCTGCACGTGGTCACGCCGGCCACGGTGGCCGACGCCTACGGCATGCTGCGGCAGGCCATCGCCTCCGACGACCCGGTGGTGTTCCTCGAGCCCAAGCGGCTCTACTGGGGCAAGGACGCCTGGGACCCCCAGGACCCGGCACCGGTCGAGCCGATCGGCAAGGCCGTGGTCCGCCGGACCGGGCGCAGCGCCACGCTGATCACCTACGGCCCGTCGCTGCCGGTCTGCCTGGAGGCGGCGGAGGCGGCCCGGGCCGAGGGCTGGGACCTGGGCGTGGTCGACCTGCGGTCGCTGGTGCCGTTCGACGACGAGACGGTCTGCGCCGAGGTGCGGCGCACCGGCCGCGCGGTCGTGGTGCACGAGTCGGGCGGCTTCGGCGGACCGGGCGGGGAGATCGCCGCCCGGATCACCGAGCGCTGCTTCCACCATCTGGAGGCTCCCGTTCTCCGGGTCGCCGGATTCGACATCCCGTATCCTCCGCCGATGGCGGAGCGGCATCACCTGCCCGGCGTGGACCGGATTCTGGACGCGGTGGGACGGCTGCAGTGGGAGGCGGGCGACTGATGGCCGAGGTATTCGAGTTCAAGCTGCCGGACCTGGGCGAAGGGCTGACCGAGGCGCAGATCGTGCAGTGGATGGTCGAGGTGGGCGACGTGGTCGCCGTCGACCAGCCCGTCGT
Source organism: Streptomyces fragilis (assembly GCF_003112515.1). Classification (GTDB taxonomy): domain Bacteria; phylum Actinomycetota; class Actinomycetes; order Streptomycetales; family Streptomycetaceae; genus Streptomyces; species Streptomyces fragilis. The sequence goes on from NZ_BEVZ01000008.1 coordinate 250,852, forward strand.
CGAGGTCGAGACGGCCAAGGCGATGGTGGAGGTGCCCTGCCCCTACGGCGGGGTCGTCACCGCGCGGTACGGCGAGGAAGGGGGGTCCCTTCCGGTGGGCGCCCCGCTGATCACGGTCGCGGTGGGCGCGGCCCCGGGCGACCTGTCCCTGGGCGAGACCGGCGCGGGTGTCTCCGGCACGGCGGCCGGCACGGTGAACGGCACGGCCGTCGAGGGCGCGGAGGGTTCCGGGAACGTGCTGGTCGGCTACGGCACCTCGGCGCCGCCGGCCCGCCGCCGCAGGGTTCCTCCGCCGTCCCCGGTCCGCGGCCGGCCGCGGCAGCCGTCGGAGTCCTCTCCGGCAGAGCCGGCCGGTTCGCGAGCGGCCGAGGCGCGATCCGGTCCGGTGGGTGCCGACTCGGCGCGGTCCTCCTCGCCGGAGGCCGCGGCGGCTGCCGCTCCCTCCTCCGTGAACGGCACGGCCGCTCCCGTCCGGGCGGGGCGGGCCGCGGACGGCGTGGGCGCCGCGTCCTCGCAGGACGGCCCGGTCCCGGTCATCTCCCCGCTGGTGCGACGCCTCGCCCGGGACAACGGCCTGGATCTGCGGGAGATCAACGGTTCCGGCCCCGAGGGTCTGATCCTGCGCGCCGACGTCGAGTACGCGCTGCGGGCCATGGCGTCCCGGGACCAGGCGCAGGACCACCGGGACACGGCCACCGTGTCCCCCCTGCGCCCGGTGGACGCGCCCGTGGCGGCCGATGCCGGCGAGACGCGGATCCCGCTGCGCGGACTGCTGGGCGCGGCGGCCGACAAGTTCACCCGGAGCCGGAGCGAGATACCGGACGCCACCTGCTGGGTGGACGCCGACGCCACGGAGCTGCTGAACGCCCGCGCGGCGATGAACGCCGGGCCGGGGCCGAAGATCTCGCTGATCGCCCTGCTGGCGAGGATCTGCGTCGCCGCCCTGGACCGCTTCCCGGAGCTCAACGCCACGGTCGACACCGAGGCGCGGGAGATCGTGCGGTTCGGGCAGGTGCACATCGGCTTCGCGGCGCAGACCCCGCGGGGGCTGGTGGTGCCCGTGGTCCGCGACGCCCACCGGCGCGACGCGGAGTCGCTGACCGGGGAGTTCTCGCGGCTCACCGAGTCGGCGCGGTCCGGCGGGCTGCGGCCCGCCGAGCTCTCCGGCTCGACCTTCACCCTCAACAACTACGGGGTGTTCGGCGTCGACGGTTCGACCCCGATCCTCAACCATCCCGAGGCGGCCATGCTGGGCGTGGGGCGCATCACGCCCAAGCCGTGGGTGCATCAGGGCGAGTTGGCGGTGCGTCACGTGACGCAGCTGTCGCTCACCTTCGACCACCGGGTCTGTGACGGCGGTACCGCGGGCGGTTTCCTGCGGTACGTGGCCGACTGCATCGAGCAGCCTGCGGTACTCCTGCGTTCCCTGTGATCGCGGCGCCCTCCATACTCGGGGGGTGATCGACCACAGCAGCTCCCCCGCCGTGCGGGGCGACGGGCACCACGGCTTCGACGCCGTGGTGCTCGCCGGCGGTGCCGCCCGCCGGCTGGGCGGCGCCGACAAGCCGGGTGTGCGGGTCGGCGGCCGGGCCCTGCTCGACCGGGTCCTGGCCGCCTGCTCCGACGCCGGGCGCACCGTCGTCGTGGCCGACCCCCGGTCGACCGGGCGGCCGGTGCGGTGGGCGCGGGAGGAGCCGCCCGGGGGCGGTCCGGTGGCCGCCCTGGCGGCGGGCCTCGAGCAGACCGCCGCCGACGTCGTCGTGGTCCTCTCCGCGGACCTCCCCTTCCTCGACGCCGCCACCGTCCACCGCCTCGTGAGCACGCTGACCACACCCCCGTCCGCCGCCCATGCCGCGGATACTGCCGCCCGGGTCACCGGGGCTGCACGCGCTGCGGATCGTGCCGCTCACGCCGCTGGGTCTGCTCATGCCGCAGACTCGGCCGCCGACGCCGCCAGGACTGCTCACGCTGCGGACACCGCCGCCGACGCCTCAACGGGCGCGGTCGCTAGGCCCGATCGTGCGGCGAGTGCCCGAGCTGCCGCTGCCGTGCCCGTTGTCGCCTCCGGTGACGACCTTGGCGCCGCTGATGCTGTGGGTGACCGTGCCGCGAGTGCTCAAGCTGCTGCCGGGTCCTTCACCCCCTCCGACACCTTGGGCGCCCCGGGTGCTGCCGACACCCGGAGGGCCGCCGGCGCCGCTGAGGGGGCCGAAGCCGCCAACGCCGGTTCCGCCGGTGCCTCCGACCCGGTTGGCCTCGCCGACCCGGCTGACCGCGCCGCACCGAGCGACCGCGCCCGTGGAACCGACCCCGCCCGTGATGGCGGCCCCGCCCGTGATGGCGGCCGCCGTGAAGGCGGCTCCGGCGTGGTCGTCCCCCCGGGCGACGGCAACGCCATGTGCGACGCCGTGCTGGTCGTGGACGGGGAAGGGCGGCGGCAGCCCTTGGTGGCGGCCTACCGGGCCGAGCCGCTGCGGCGCGTACTCGCGGCGGTCGCGGAGGCGAACGGTGGGCTCGACGGGCTGCCCCTGCGACGACTGACCGAGTCGCTTCGGGTCACACTCATCAGCGACCCCGCCGCGTCCTTCGACTGCGACACCTGGGACGACATCGACACCGCCCGCGCGCGTATCAGGGAGCATGAGCACGTGTTGGATGAATGGATCACCGCAGCCAAGGACGAGCTGGGCATCGACCTGGACGTCGACACCACCCTGCTCCTCGACCTCGCCCGCGACGCGGCGCACGGTGTCGCCCGCCCCGCGGCACCGCTGACCACGTTCCTGGTGGGTTACGCGGCCGGCCGTGCGGGCGGCGGTCCCGAGGAGGTTGCGGAGGCCACCCGCAAGGCCGTCGCCCTCGCCCTGCGCTGGGCCGACGAGGCCGCCGCCGCGAAGGGAGCCGCCTCGGACGCCGTCCCCGACGCCACCCCGGGCGCCGCTTCCGGCCCCGCCGCCGCACCGCGCAGCACCCCCGGCAGCGCCCCCGGCACCGCTGCCGACCCCGTGACGCCCGCGGACGCCGGATGACCGAGCCAGGCAACCCGGTGGGCCGCCTCCCCGTCGACGGCGGTTCCACCGAAGGTCTCGACGACCTCGACGGCTTCGACGACCTCGGCATCCAGGAGGCGCTGACCCTCGTCAACGAGGGCAGGACCGCAGGCGTGTTCGCCCCGGGACGTCCTCGGGCGGAGACCCTGGCGGCCTCGGAGACCCCGGCGGCCTCGGGCACCCCGAGCGCCCTGGACACCCCAGGTACCGCAGGAACCCCAGGTACCGCAGGAACCCCAGGAACCGCCCAGGCCCCGCAGGTCCTGCATACCCCGCAGACCCCGCCGGCCTCGGAGGGCAGCCGGGCCGGCCACCGGCACACCGGCCTGCCCTGGCGGCAGGCGCGTGCCGTGGCCGACCGGGCGGGCCGCGCCGCCCGTGCCGCGCGCCACCGTTCCCGCACGCCCGCCCAGGTGCCGCTCGACGCCGCGCTGGGCCGGGTGCTGGCCGCTCCGCTCACCGCGCTCACCGACCTGCCACCGTTCGACACCTCCGCCATGGACGGCTGGGCCGTCGCCGGCCCCGGCCCCTGGCAGGTGCGGGAGGACCAGGTCCTGGCCGGCGACTCGGAACCCGCGCCGCTGGCCGACGGCGAGGCGGCCCCCATCGCCACCGGCGCCCGTGTCCCCCGGGACACCACGGCGGTGCTGCGGACCGAGCACGGCCGCCCCGACCAGGCCGGCCGCCTGCACGCCCAGCGGGAGACCGGCTACGGCCAGGACATCCGCCTCCGCGGCCAGGAGTGCCGTTCGGGGGACCAGTTGCTGCCCGCCGGGACGCCTGTCACCCCGCCGGTCCTCGGCCTGGCCGCCGCGGCCGGGTACGACACGCTCGCCGTCGCTTCCCGGCCGTGCGTCGAGATCCTGGTCCTGGGCGACGAACTCCTTACCGCTGGGCGCCCGCGTGACGGGCTGATCCGGGACGCCCTCGGCCCTATGCTTCCGCCGTGGCTGCGGGTCCTCGGCGCGGAGGTCACCGCCGTCCGCCGTCTGGGCGACGACGCCGAGGCGCTGCGCCGCGCGGTCGTCGACAGCGAGGCCGACCTGATCGTCACCACCGGCGGCACCGCGGCCGGGCCGGTCGACCACGTCCACCCGATCCTGCACGCGACCGGCGCCGACCTCCTGGTGGACGGCGTCCAGGTCCGCCCCGGCCACCCCATGCTGCTGGCCCGGTTGGGGGACGGGCGCCACCTCGTTGGTCTGCCGGGCAACCCGCTGGCCGCCGTCTCCGGTCTGCTGACGCTCGCCCAGCCGCTGCTGCGTGCCCTAGGCGAGCATCCGGCGCCGGAGCCCTACGCCCTGCCGCTGGCCGAAGGAGTCCAGGGGCATCCGCACGACACCCGGCTGGTGCCGGTGGTGCTGCGCGCGGACCGGGCCCATCCGCTGCACTACACCGGCCCCGCCATGCTCCGCGGCATGGCGGCGGCCGACGCCCTCGCCGTGATCCCGCCGGGCGGGCTGCGGCCGGGAGACGAAAGCGAGCTCCTGGACCTCCCCTGGACGCTCGCCGGAACGGGAGTGTGTTTCACGTGAAACTGCCGGGACAGGACGCCATCGCCCGACAGGCGGGCGAACGTCTGGCCACCTACCGGGTGAAGCTGCCGCAGAAAGAGGTGCCGCACCCCCTGCGTCAGGTCGGCAAGCGTCTGCTGATGGCCCTGGCCGTGCTGGTGGCGACCGCGTTGGTGGTCTATCTGGACAGGGACGGTTACAACGACAACGCCGGCGGCGGGCTCGACCTGCTCGACAGCTTCTACTACGCCACCGTCACCCTCTCCACCACGGGTTACGGTGACGTCACCCCGGCCAGCGACAGCGCCCGGTTGACCAACATCCTCGTCATCACGCCCCTGCGCGTGGTGTTCCTGATCATTCTCGTCGGTACCACCCTCGAGGCGCTCACCGAGCGCACGCGGGAAGAACTGCGCCTGAACCGCTGGAGGCACACCTTGCGGGACCACACCGTCGTCGTCGGCTTCGGCACCAAGGGTCGCTCGGCCCTGCAGACGGTCTGCGCCTCGGGTGTCCCCGCGGAGCAGATCGTGGTGGTCGACCCCAGCGCCAAGGCGATCGACTCCGCCGCGGCCGAGGGCTACGCGGGCGTGGTGGGCGACGCCACCCGGAGCGACGTGCTGCTGCGCGCCGAGGCCCAGCGGGCACGTCAGATCATCATCGCCACCCAGCGTGACGACACCGCGGTGCTGGTCACGCTGACGGCCCGCCAGCTCAACCGGGGCGCCAAGATCGTGGCGGCGGTCCGCGAGGAGGAGAACGCGCCGCTGCTCCGGCAGTCGGGCGCCGACGCGGTGATCACCAGCGCGAGCGCCGCGGGCCGTCTGCTGGGTCTCTCGGTGCTGAGCCCTGCCGCCGGCATGGTGATGGAGGACCTCATCCAGCAGGGCAGCGGACTCGACATCGCCGAACGGCCGGTCATAAAGGCCGAGGTGGGCAAGAAGCCCCGCGAGCTGGACGACATGGTGATCAGCGTGGTGCGTGGCCACCGGGTACTCGGGTTCGACGACGCCTCGCTCGGCACGCTGCAGATCGCGGACCGGGTCATCTGCATCGTGCGTTCCTCGCAAGCACGTCAGGTCGCACCGGACATGCGGCCGTTGCCGCATCCGGACCGGCAGTCGGGGACCATCGACCGCCCCTGACGGTGGCGCGAAGGTGGCTTGAAGGTGGCCTGAGAGGGGCCTGCCGGCTGTTCGCCGCCGCTCGGTGGGTCGGGCGGCGGCATGCCTGGGGCTTCGCCCGGTGAGGGAGTAGCGTCGTTCGCATGTATGCGATCACGATTCCCGAGGCCGGCGGACCCGAGGCTCTGGTGTGGGCCGAGGTGCCGGATCCGGTGCCCGGAGAGGGCGAGGTCCTGGTCGAGGTGGTGGCGGCGGCGGTCAACCGCGCCGACCTGCTGCAGCGGCAGGGGTTCTACGACCCGCCTCCGGGCGCGTCCCCCTACCCCGGGCTGGAGTGCTCCGGCCGCATCGCCGCCCTCGGCCCGGGGGTGTCCGGGTGGAGCGTCGGCGACGAGGTGTGCGCGCTGCTGTCCGGCGGCGGTTACGCCGAGAAGGTGGCCGTCCCCGCCGGGCAGCTGCTGCCGGTGCCGGCGGGGGTGTCGCTGCGGGACGCGGCGGCGCTCCCCGAGGTGACGTGCACGGTCTGGTCGAACGTCTTCATGGTCGCCAACCTGCGCCCGGGCGAGACGCTGCTGGTGCACGGCGGGTCCAGCGGCATCGGCACGATGGCGATCCAGCTGGCCAAGGCGGTCGGCGCCAAGGTGGCGGTGACCGCGGGCACCCGGGAGAAGCTGGACCGCTGCGCCGAGCTCGGCGCGGACATCCTGATCAACTACCGCGAGCAGGACTTCGTCGAGGAGATCGCCAAGGCCACGGACGGCGCCGGGGCGGACGTCATCCTCGACAACATGGGAGCCAAGTACCTCGACCGCAACGTGCGGGCGCTGGCGGTCAACGGGCGTCTGGCGATCATCGGGATGCAGGGCGGCATCAAGGGCGAGCTGAACATCGCGATGCTGCTCAACAAGCGCGCGGCGGTCAGTGCGACCTCGCTGCGGGCGCGGCCGCTGAGCGAGAAGGCGGCGATCGTGGCGGCGGTGCGGGAGCACGTGTGGCCGCTGGTGGCCGACGGGCACGTGCGGCCGGTGGTCGACCGGGCCGTGCCGCTCGCCGAGGCGGGGAAGGGCCACCAGACCCTGGAGTCCAGCGACCACATCGGCAAGGTCCTTCTCCTCGCCCCCGCCGCGACCGCGTGACCGGTCCGCGGGTCATGACTGGCGCAGGCGGAGGGCCTGGAAGGTCAGGGCCAGGGCGAGGCCGGTGAGGATGAGGCCGACGCCGAGGGGGGCCGTGCTGCGCGTTCCGGAGCCGGTGCGTGCTGCGGCCTGGTCGCCGGACGGGCCGGCGTCGGCGACGTCGGGTGGGACCAGGGCGGGCGGCATGGAGCTCGGGACCGGTGGCGTGACGCCGGGAACACCCGCGCCCAGGGAGGCGGACGGCCCAGGGACCCACCAGGAGGGTGGGGGTACGGGGCCCTCGGAAGCGGACTCCTCCGGCGCCGGTTCCTCCAGCCCTGGCTCGTCCGGCCCCGGCTCGTCCGCCCCCGGCTCGTCCAGCCCCGGCTCGTCCAGCCCCTGCTCGTCCGGCGCGGGCTCCTCGGCTTCGACGGGTGGCTCCGGACGGTCCCCCGGGCGCGTGGCCGTCCCGGGCGGACGCGGCGGACGGCCGGGTCGTGTGGCCGCTCCGCTCGGGTGGCCGGGCCTCGTCGTGGCCCCGGGCGGGACGGGCGCCCCAGGAGAGACGGAGGAGCCCGGGGCCGTGCCCGACGCGGAGGCCGAACGGGTGGGACCCGGCGGAAGCGAGGACGGGACGGCGGACGGCGTCGGCGACGCACTGCGACCGGGCCGCTCCTGCCCGTCGCCCACCACGCTGCCCGCCCGTGACGGCGACGCGGCGCCCGGTGACGGCGTCCCCGGTGGCGTGGCCGCCATGACGACGGCCACGGCCGGCATGGGAATGAGGAGCCCGGGCAGGAGCAGTGCGGACGTGAGTGCCCGTCGGCCTTGGGTGGCCATACCGATGACCCCCTGCTGGGTCGGAGCCCGGATGCGACGGTCCCAGCCTCACACGCGGCCCTGACCGCGGCACCCCGGGACATCCGGACGGTGGATCAGCAGACTCATCGGGCAAGGACGGTATTGACCGTGTTGGGACAACAGGTGCGAGAGAATGGCGGCATGGAGATGCCGAGGAACGAGAGGTCGCCCGAGAACCCGCAGATCCTGGTCGTGGGCCAGGACGGCATGGCGCTCGGCGGAGGCGGGGACGACGAGTCCCGTGAGACACCCGTGACCGAGCAGGTGGAACAGCCTGCGAAGGTCATGAGGATCGGCAGCATGATCAAGCAGCTGCTGGAGGAGGTGCGTGCCGCTCCCCTCGACGAGGCGAGCCGGGTGCGCCTGAAGGAGATCCACGCCAGCTCGGTGAAGGAGCTGGAGGACGGGCTGGCCCCGCAGCTGGTCGAGGAGCTGGAGCGGCTCTCGCTGCCCTTCACCGACGAGGGCACGCCGAGCGACGCGGAACTGCGGATCGCCCAGGCCCAGCTGGTGGGCTGGCTGGAAGGGCTCTTCCACGGGATCCAGACCACGCTCTTCGCCCAGCAGATGGCCGCGCGGGCCCAGCTGGAGCAGATGCGGCGTGCGCTGCCGCCGGGTGTCGCCGGGGACGGGGACGACGCCCGCGCCACCGGCCGCTCGGGCGGCCCTTACCTGTGACCCGGGTGGCTGTGACCCGGCCCCTGCCTTGACCCGGGTCGGCCACACCTGACCGACTGCCCCGACGACCCCGCTCCGGACGGAGAGCCGGACGGAGCGGGAACGGGCCCGGAGCGGCGCACAAGGCGCTGCTCCGGGCCCGTTCCGGTTCACTTCCTGTCCGCGCCCGCGTGTCGTTCCCCTCGACGAGCCACGCCCCGCGGGCCCGGCTCGTTCCTACTGGGAGCGGCCGGTCGAGATCTCCAGCTCGACGTTGACGTCGTCCTCGTCGACCGCGGTGCCCGGCGCCGGGAACTGGCGGACGATCATGTCCTCGCCCCAGGTGGCGTCTGCGACGTCCTTACGATCGTAGTTCCAGCCGCCCTCCTGGAGGCAGGCCTGCACGGAGGGCCAGTACTTGTACCGGAAGTCCGGCATGACGATCTTGTTCTCGTCGTTGTAGGCCTCGTCCGGCTCGCTGCACTCCGCGGGGTCGATCGTCTTCTCCTTCTCCGGCCCCTTGTAGTCGTCGGCCGGGTCGGCGGACGCGGAGGCCGTGGAGTCCCCGCCGCCGGTGGGCGTCCTGTCGTCGTCGTTCCGGAGCGACAGCGCGGTGCCCACGCCGCCGGCCACCAGCACGGCGACCGCGGCGGCGATCAGCACGGTCCGGTTCTTCCCGCCCCGGCCGCCGGGCGCCGGAGTCGGTGCGGTCGCGGGGCCGGTGGGGTGGTAGCCCGGACCGGTGGCCATCGGCGTCGGGTAGCCCGGCTGCGGCTGCTGGTAGCCGCCGGAGTGCGGATAGCCGTAGCCCGCCTGCGGGGTCGCGTACGGACCGGGCGTGGGCGTCGGCGGCTGGTAGGGCGTGTGCACGTCCGCGGGCGGCGGCGTCTGCTGTCCGACCGGCGGGAAGACCGCCGAGCCGACGCCCGCGCCGCTCTGTGCCTGCGTGCCGGGGACGATGCTGGGGGCGACCTGCTGCAGCGACTGCATCACCCGCAGGCACTCGTCGCGCATGGCGACGGCGCTGGGGAAGCGCTCGTTCGGGTTCTTCCGCAGGGCCCGGGCGACCAGTGCGTCCACCGCCGGGGGCAGCGAGCGGTTGATCGACGACGGGGCGACCGGCTCTTCCTGGACGTGCGCGTAGGCGATGGCCAGCGGGGAGTCGGCGTCGAACGGCAGCCGGCCGGTGACCAGCTGGAAGAGCATGATGCCGACCGAGTAGAGGTCGGAGCGGGCGTCCACACCGCGGCCCAGCGCCTGCTCGGGCGACAGGTACTGCGGCGTGCCGACCACCATGCCGGTCTGCGTCATGGAGGTGACGCCCGACTGCATGGCGCGGGCGATGCCGAAGTCCATGACCTTGACCACGCCGCGCTTGGTGATCATCACGTTGCCGGGCTTGATGTCGCGGTGGACCAGCCCTTCCTCGTGGCTGATCTCCAGGGCGGCCAGGACGTCGGCGGTGATCTTCAGCGCCTTGTCGGCGGGCATGGCGCCCTGCTGGTCGATGTCGGCCTGGAGCACCGAGCCGAGCGGACGGCCCTCGACGTACTCCATGACGATGTAGGGGGTGGTCAGGTCGCCGAGGACGTCCTCGCCGGTGTCGAAGACCGAGACGATGTTGGTGTGGGCCAGCTTGGCGACGGACTGCGCCTCGCGGCGGAAGCGCTCGCGGAAGGCCTGCTCGCGGCCCAGCTCGCTGTGCAGCGTCTTGATGGCCACCTGGCGGTCCAGCACGGAGTCGTAGGCGAGGTGCACCGAGGCCATGCCGCCCTGGCCCAGGAGGTCGCGGAGCTGGTAGCGGCCGCCCGCGAGCGACTGACCCGTGAACCGGCCATGTCCTTGTGCGCCGTCCTGGCTCATCTGTGTGCGTCCCCCATCGGATTCGGCACGGCGGCAGCGACCTGGGCCCTCCCGCGAGTGGGTGTCGATCGTGATCGACCGTGTCTTACCGGCCAAGTCTGCCGTAGGGCACAGACACGTCAAGCGTGGTGCCCGTTCCGTGACCGTACGCGAAGGAAGCGTCGCGGAAGCGTTACTCGATCTTCGGGCCGGTAACCGGGAATTTGCACGCCAGGCCGCCCACGGGGTTTGATGACCGGTCCGTCTCCGGCCGGGCCGGCGGGGTCACTCCCCGACCGGAACCTGGGTCCGACCCCGGACGGAGGGGTGCGGGAAGGCTGTAGCGTGGCTGACGGAGACCGCAACAACACTGCACGCACCGCGGGCAGAAAGACGGCGAGGACTGATGGCACAGCAGCATCCCGCTCAGGGCCCGTCCGATCCCGAGGCGGCCGGCGGCGGCATGTCTGACGCGCCGGATAATTGGGGCAACGGCGGACTGGTAGGCGACGGACGGTATCGGCTGACCCACAGACTCGGGCGCGGCGGTATGGCCGAGGTGTTCGCCGCCGAGGACGTGCGTCTCGGCCGGACCGTGGCGGTGAAGCTGCTCCGCGCCGACCTCGCCGAGGATCCGGTGTCCAAGGCGCGTTTCACCCGCGAGGCCCAGTCGGTGGCCGGGCTCAACCACCACGCCATCGTCGCGGTGTACGACTCGGGCGAGGACAGGCTGGACGGGTCCTCCGTCCCGTACATCGTGATGGAGCTGGTCGAGGGCCGCACCATCCGCGAGCTCCTCATCGAGTCCGAGGCGCCCGGCCCCGAGCAGGCCCTGATCATCGTCTCGGGTGTCCTCGAGGCACTGGCGTACTCGCACCAGCACGGCATCGTGCACCGCGACATCAAGCCGGCCAACGTGATCATCACGCACAACGGCGCGGTCAAGGTCATGGACTTCGGCATCGCGCGCGCCCTGCACGGCGCGCAGTCGACCATGACGCAGACCGGCATGGTGATGGGCACCCCGCAGTACCTGTCGCCGGAGCAGGCCCTCGGCAAGGCCGTGGACCACCGCTCCGACCTGTACGCCACGGGCTGCCTGCTGTACGAGCTGCTGGCCCTGCGGCCGCCCTTCACCGGCGAGACGCCGCTGTCGGTGGTCTACCAGCACGTCCAGGACATCCCGCTGCCGCCGTCCGGGGTGAGCAACCAGGTGCCGCCGGAGCTCGACGGCCTGGTGATGCGCTCCCTCGCCAAGGACCCGGACGACCGGTTCCAGACGGCCGAGGAGATGCGCGGGCTGGTCCAGTACGCCTTGGAGATGCTCTACGAGCAGGGCGGCTACACCGGCACCTGGAACACCGGCCCGGTCCTCGCCAACGGGGGCCCGCGCGGTGGCGCCGGCGCGACCGCGGCGACGGCGATGCTCCCGCAGCCCGGCGGCCCGGGTGCCGGCTCGTCGACCACGCAGATCCCGCAGCCGATGATCCCCTCGTACAACCCGGGTGACGACGGCGGTTACACCGGTGGCTCGGGCGGATCCGGCGGCGGCCGGGGCAAGCTGCTGCTCATGGCAGCGCTCGCGGTGATCGCCGTGGTGGCGGGCGTCGCGCTGGCCATGAACAACGTCAAGGACAGCACGGCCGACAAGAACGAGAAGAAGCCTCCCGCGTCGTCGCAGCCCTCCGCCTCCGAGGAGGAGTCCGAGGCGCCGGACGACACCTCCACCCACGAGGAGGAGACCACGGAGACCAGCACCGGCGGCGGCTGGGGCGACTCGTCCCCGCAGTCGCAGTCCCCGGAGCCCCCCGACGACGCCGGGACGCCGAGCACCGGCGGCAAGAACAGCGGGGGCGGCAGCAAGGGCGGTACCACCTCGGGTGGTGACACCACCGGCTCCGGTGACGGCGGCACCACGGACAGCGGGACCACGACCGGTACGGACGACGGCGGTACCACGGACGGCGGAACCACTGCCGGTACGGACGACGGCGGCACCACGGACAGTGGAACCACCGCCGGTACGGACGACGGCGGCACCACGGACGGCACCACCAGCCTCGGCTCGCTGACCGGCGGGACGGGCTGACCGAGCTGACCGCCCGGTACAGAAAAAGGGGCGGAGGAGCGCATGTGCTCCTCCGCCCCTCCATCTTTTCCCTAGGGAGCTTCGTGCGATCCGGGAAAGGCTGGCACGAATGAGGAGAAAAAGAGCCGTACGGAGTCTTCCATGAGGCCCGTGTCCGTTATACGGTGCGCGATGTTCCGGCCACCTGCGGGCCGTTCCAAGGCTGCCACCAGCGGTTCTTCCGGGCCAGGGGGAGATGGTCGGGCTTCCGAGTTCTTTTACTTGGAAATCCAATCAAAATCCCAGGTCAGGCGCGGTTTCCCAGAATTGAGGAGCCGCGGGTAACGTGATTTCTCGTAGGGCGCTCGCCGGGGCACTGTCACGCCTGCTCCCGGCCGAGGGCACCCACCCCGTGCGCGCTGTCGGGGCCAGGCGGAACTGTTACCCCGCGTCCCAAAGGGCGAGGGGGGCACCCCAGGTCACCCGGCAACCCCGGGGACCGGACGACGGAGGAGCAACGTGACCGTGGAGAGCACCGCCGCGCGCACCCAGCGACGCAGCGCCGCCTCAGGCAAGGCCGGGACGTCCCGTGGCCGGACGGCGGCGAAGAAGACCGCCCAGGCGGCCGACTCCGCTCCGGCGGAGCCCCAGCTCGTACAGCTGCTGACTCCCGAGGGGCAGCGGGTGAGCAACCCGGAGTACGACGGTTACGTCGCCTCCATCACCCCCGACGAGCTGCGCGGGCTGTACCGGGACATGGTGCTGACCCGGCGTTTCGACGCCGAGGCCACCGCCCTGCAGCGCCAGGGCGAGCTGGGCCTGTGGGCCTCGCTGCTCGGCCAGGAGGCCGCGCAGATCGGCTCCGGGCGCGCGCTGAACGACGAGGACTACGTCTTCCCGACCTACCGCGAGCACGGCGTCGCCTGGTGCCGCGGGGTCGACCCGGCCAACCTGCTGGGCATGTTCCGCGGCGTGAACCACGGCGGCTGGGACCCCAACAGCAACAACTTCCACCTGTACACGATCGTCATCGGCTCGCAGGCCCTGCACGCCACCGGCTACGCCATGGGCGTCGCCAAGGACGGCGCCGAGAGCGCGGTCATCGCCTACTTCGGCGACGGCGCCTCCAGCCAGGGCGACGTGGCGGAAGCCTTCACCTTCTCGGCCGTCTACAACGCGCCGGTGGTGTTCTTCTGCCAGAACAACCAGTGGGCGATCTCCGAGCCCACCCACCGCCAGACCCGCGTGCCGCTGTACCAGCGCGCCCAGGGCTACGGCTTCCCGGGCGTCCGCGTCGACGGCAACGACGTCCTGGCGTGCCTCGCGGTGACCAAGCAGGCCCTGGAGCGGGCCCGCCGCGGCGAGGGTCCGACCCTGGTCGAGGCCTTCACCTACCGCATGGGCGCCCACACCACCTCCGACGACCCGACCCGTTACCGCGGTGACGACGAGCGGGCGGCCTGGGAGGCCAAGGACCCGATCGCCCGCCTGCGCGCGTACCTCCTCGCCGAAACCGACACGAACGAGGGATTCTTCGAGGAACTCGAGACCGAGAGCGAGGCGTTGGGCAAGCGGGTGCGCGAAGCGGTCCGTTCCATGCCCGAGCCGGACAAGTTCGCGATCTTCGAGAACGCCTACGCCGACGGACACGCGCTCGTCGACGAGGAGCGTGCCCAGTTCGCCGCCTACCAGGCGTCGTTCTCCGACGGTGAGGGGGTCTGACCATGGCTGTTGAGTCCGTGAAGGCGCGCGAGTCCCTGAAGACGCTGGCGATCGCCAAGGCGATCAACGAGTCCCTGCGCAAGGCCCTGGAGACCGACCCCAAGGTCGTGATCATGGGTGAGGACGTCGGCAAGCTCGGCGGCGTCTTCCGCGTCACCGACGGCCTGCAGAAGGACTTCGGCGAGGAGCGGGTCATCGACACCCCGCTCGCCGAGTCCGGCATCGTGGGCACCGCCATCGGTCTGGCGCTGCGCGGGTACCGGCCCGTCGTGGAGATCCAGTTCGACGGCTTCGTCTTCCCCGCCTACGACCAGATCGTCACCCAGCTCGCCAAGATGCACGCCCGCTCGCTGGGCAAGGTCAAGCTGCCGGTCGTCGTCCGCATCCCCTACGGCGGCGGCATCGGCGCGGTCGAGCACCACAGCGAGTCGCCGGAGTCGCTGTTCGCGCACGTCGCCGGCCTGAAGATCGTCACGCCGTCGAACGCCGCGGACGCCTACTGGATGATGCAGCAGGCGATCGAGAGCGACGACCCGGTCATCTTCTTCGAGCCCAAGCGCCGCTACTGGGACAAGGACCAGGTCGACACCGAGGCCATCCCCGGCCCGCTGCACAAGGCCCAGGTGGTCCGCCAGGGCAGCGACCTCACCCTCGTGGCGTACGGCCCGATGGTGAAGCTGTGCCAGGAGGTCGCCGACGTGGCCGCCGAGGAGGGCCGCTCGCTGGAGGTCTTGGACCTGCGGTCCGTCTCCCCGCTCGACTTCGACGCGATCCAGACGTCGGTGGAGCGCACCGGCCGGCTGGTCGTGGTGCACGAGGCGCCGGTCTTCTTCGGTTCCGGCGCGGAGATCGCCGCCCGGATCACCGAGCGCTGCTTCTACCACCTCGAGGCGCCCGTGCTGCGGGTCGGCGGCTACCACGCCCCGTACCCGCCGGCCCGCCTGGAGGAGGAGTACCTGCCCAGCCTGGACCGTGTGCTCGACGCCGTCGACCGCGCGCTCGCGTACTGAGAGGAGGCCGGAACATGAGCACCTCCGTGCGCGAGTTCAAGATGCCCGACGTGGGGGAGGGCCTCACCGAGGCCGAGATCCTCAAGTGGTACGTCCAGCCTGGTGACACCGTCACCGACGGCCAGATCGTCTGCGAGGTCGAGACCGCCAAGGCGGCCGTGGAGCTGCCCATCCCGTACGACGGGGTGGTGCGCGCGCTGCACTTCGAGGAGGGCGTCACGGTCGACGTGGGCACCTCGATCATCGCCGTGGACGTGGCCGGCGGCGCGCCGGCCGAGCCCCAGGCGGCCCCGGCCGCCGAGCAGCCCGCCGCTGCCCCCGCAGCCCCGGCTCCGGCCGCGGGCGAGGAGGCCAAGCCGCAGGGCAGGCAGCCGGTGCTGGTCGGGTACGGCGTGGTGGAGTCCTCCACGCGCCGCCGCCCGCGCAGGAACGGCACGGCCCCCGCCGGAGGCGTCGCCGCCGTCGAGGTGACCACCGCCCCGGCCGAGGTCTTCGCCCCGGCGCCCGCCGCGGTCAACGGCAACGGCAACGGCGCGGCCCCGGCCGTCCCCGGCGGGCCGGAGCGTCCGCTGGCCAAGCCGCCGGTGCGCAAGCTGGCGAAGGACCTCGGGGTCGACCTGTGGTCGGTCCGCCCGACCGGTCCCGACGGGATCATCACCCGGGCGGACGTGCAGGCGGCCGCCGCCGCCGCGCCCGAGGCGCAGGCGCCGGCCCCGGTGGCTCCCGCCCCGCAGCCCGCTCCGGCCGCGGAGGCCGCCACGGCCGTCTCGGCGCCCGCCGCGGTGTCCGAGGGCGCGCGGGAGACGCGGATCCCGGTCAAGGGCGTCCGCAAGGCCACCGCGGCCGCGATGGTCGGCTCCGCCTTCACCGCCCCGCACGTCACCGAGTTCGTCACGGTCGACGTGACGCGGACGATGAAGCTGGTCCAGGAACTCAAGCAGGACCCGGACATGGCGGGGCTGCGGGTCAACCCGCTGCTGCTGGTCGCCAAGGCGCTGCTGGTCGCGATCCGGCGCAACCCGGGGATCAACGCGTCCTGGGACGAGGCCAACCAGGAGATCGTCGAGAAGCACTACGTCAACCTGGGCATCGCGGCCGCCACCCCGCGCGGTCTGATCGTGCCGAACATCAAGGACGCGCACGCCAAGACCCTGCCGGAGCTCGCCGGGGCGCTGGGCGACCTGGTCGCCACGGCCCGCGAGGGACGGACCTCCCCTGCCGACATGCAGGGCGGCACGGTCACCATCACCAACGTCGGCGTCTTCGGCGTCGACACGGGCACGCCGATCCTGAACCCGGGCGAGGCCGCCATCCTCGCCTTCGGCGCGGTCAAGCTGCAGCCGTGGGTGCACAAGGGCAAGGTCAAGCCGCGTCAGGTCACCACCCTGGCGCTCTCCTTCGACCACCGGCTGGTCGACGGGGAGCTCGGTTCCAAGGTTCTCGCGGACATCGCGGCGGTCCTGGAGCAGCCGCGGCGTCTGGTCACCTGGGCCTGACGGCCGGCCGCACACGACGGACGGGCCCGCCGCGCGAGAGCGCGGCGGGCCCGTCCCGTGTCCGAGCGGTTCGGGCGGCTCAGCCGATGCGGGCGAAGCCGTGGTTGAGCAGGCGGGTCGCGTCGGTGGTGCGCTGGGACGACGAGGTCGAGGCCAGCACCGTGCCGATCACCGTCTTCCCGTTGCGGGTGGCCGCGAACACCAGGCAGTAGCCGGCGACCTGGCCCGAGCCCGTCTTCACACCGGTGGCTCCGCTGTAGCTGCTGAGCAGCGGGTTGGTGTTCTTCCAGGTGCCCATGGTGCGGGTGGAGCCGCTCTTGGTGACCGTCTTCGCGGTGTACGACTTCGTCTTCACCACGGTGCGGAAGGTCGTGTTGTTCATCGCGCTGCGGGCCAGCTTGGTCAGGTCCCGCGGCGTCGAGTAGTTCGACCCGTTGCTGATGCCGTCGAACGAGTCGAAGTGCGTGTTCGTCATGCCGAGGCTCTTGGCGGTGGAGTTCATCTTGCCGATGAACGACTTCACCCGCGCCGACCGCGTCGTGCCGGTGCCGAACTTGTCGGCCAGCGCGTAGGCCGCGTCGCAGCCCGACGGCAGCATCAGCCCGTAGAGCAGCTGCCGGACGGTCACCTTGTCGCCGACCACCAGGTTCGCCGTGGAGGCGCCCTTGTTGACGATGTAGTTCCGGTAGTCCTGGGCGATGGTCACCTTGGCGTCGAGGTTCAGGTTCGACTGGCTGAGCACCACCTTGGCGGTCATGATCTTGGTGGTGGAGCCGGTGGGCCGCTTGGTGTCGGCGCTCTTGCTGTAGGTGGTGCGCCCGAACTCGGTCTCCATCACGAAGCCGCCCTTGGCGGCGATGGACGGCGAGGCCACCTTCTTCAGCGGCGGCGCGGCGGCGGCATGCGCGGGCGCCGAGGCGAGCGTCCCGCCGAGGAGCATCGCGCCCCCGGTGACGAGCGAGACCACGGCTCTGCGCGGGCGACGGCTCCTGATGCCGGTCTTCACGTAGGGAACCCCCGGATGTGATGTGCCCCTGAACTGTCCCCGGGGCAGGGCGCCGCCGCGGGATACGGCGGTGCGTGATGTCCGACGACCGGCGGGGGCCAAGGGTTGCGCCGGGGACGGGGGTGAATTTTCTGGATTCCCGGTGACCGGTGGCGGGGAGCCGTCCGTCCGCATGCCGGATGCGGGCGAAGGATGCGCCTTACTTGTATCTATGCTGTTCGCATGACCGTGCCGTTGAAGCAGCCGCCCGCCGCCGAGCGGGTGTACGCCCACGTCAAGCAGGCAGTCCTTGACCGGACGTACGAGGGGGGCAGCCTCCTCACCGAGGGCGAACTCGCCGAGGCGGTGGGGGTGTCGCGCACCCCGGTGCGGGAGGCGCTGCTGCGGCTCGAGGTGGAGGGGCTGCTCAAGCTCTACCCGAAGAAGGGCGCGCTGGTCCTGCCGGTCACCGCCCAGGAGATCGCGGACGTGGTGGAGACCCGGCTGCTGGTGGAGGAACACGCGGCCCGCAAGGCGGTCCCCGCCTCCCCGCAGCTGATCGCCCGCCTGGAGGAACTGCTGGAGCGGCAGCGCGAGCAGGCCGCCGCCGGCGACTACGCCGCCGCGGCGGTCACCGACCGCTGCTTCCACGCCGAGATCGTCCGCAGCGGCGGGAACGTGATCCTCTCCCACCTCTACGACCAGCTGCGCGACCGGCAGTTGCGGATGGGCGTCGCCGTGATGCACTCGCACCCCGACCGCGCCGCCAAGACGCTGGCCGAGCACGGGGAGATCCTGGAGGCGCTGCGCGCCGGCGACGCCGACCGTGCGGTCGCGGTCGTGCACGGACACGTGAGCTGGTTCTCCCACCTGGCGCGTGGAGAGGCCCGATGAGCGAGCAGCCGGCCGCGCGGGCCGCCGACGCGCCGCGGGCCGGGGACGCCCTTCCGCCGCTGGACCCGCCGGGCGGGGCGCGGGCCGTCGCCGTCTGGGCGGTGGGCCTGTCCGTCTACTTCGTGGCCGTCCTCTTCCGCACCTCGCTGGGCGTGGCCGGCCTCGACGCGGTGGAGCGCTTCCACGTCAGCGCCTCCGCCCTCTCGACCTTCTCCATGCTGCAGCTGCTGGTCTACGCGGCGATGCAGATCCCGGTGGGCCTGCTGGTCGACCGGTTCGGCACCAAGAAGGTCCTGGTCGCCGGCTGCGTGCTGTTCACGCTGGGCCAGCTCGGGTTCGCGCTGGCGCCCTCGTACGGCATGGCGCTGGTCTCCCGCGCGCTCCTCGGCTGCGGCGACGCGCTCACCTTCCTCAGCGTGCTGCGGCTGGGCGCCCGCTGGTTCCCGGCGCGGCGCGGGCCGCTGGTCGGGCAGCTCGCCGGTCTCATCGGGCAGGGCGGCAACGTGGTGTCCACCCTGGTCCTCTCCCGGGCGCTCACCCAGTTCGGGTGGACGGCGTCGTTCGTCGGCAGCGCCCTGTGCGGCGTGGTCGTGCTGGTGCTGACCCTGCTCTTCCTCAGGGACCACCCGGACGGGCACGGCACCGCGCCGGCCCCGCACCGGGGCGTGGCGTACGTCCGGAGGCAGATCGCCGAGTCCTGGCGGGAGCCGGGGACCCGGCTGGGCATGTGGACGCACTTCACCACGCAGTTCCCCGGCATGGTCTTCCTGCTGCTGTGGGGCATGCCGTTCCTGGTCGAGGACCAGGGGATGGAGCGGGCCCGGGCGGGCACGCTGCTCACCGCGATCGTGCTGGCCCACATGATGATCGGCGTGGTCTACGGGCAGATCATCGGCCGCCGCCACGGCGCGCGGATGCCGATCGCCCTCGGCACGGTGGGAGCCACCGCGGTGGTGTGGGCGGTGCTGCTGGCCTGGCCGGGGCGGGCGCCGCTGGCGGTCTTCGCGCTGCTGTGCCTGGTGCTCGGCGCGTGCGGACCGGCGTCGATGATCGGGTTCGACTTCTCGCGCCCGGCCAACCCGGCGGAGCGCCAGGGCACGGCGTCCGGCATCACCAACATCGGCGGGTTCACCGCGTCGATGACGACCCTGCTGGGGATCGGCGTCCTGCTCGACGCCACGGGCGACGACTACCGGGTCGCGTTCTGCGTGGTGTTCGCGGTGCAGCTGCTCGGCGCCTCGCAGATGGTGCGCCTGTGGCGGCCGACGGTGCGCCGGGAGCGCGAGCGGGTCGTGGTCCCGGGGCGGGTCGCGGCGGTACACAAACCGTGAGCCGCCGCGCGGCGACAGGAACGGGGGACGGCCGGCGGCGCGTCCGGTCGGAGGGCCGGTCGGAGGGCCGCTCGGGCGGCCGCCCCGGGCGGACCGCCGCGCTCCTCCCGCGGCCGGCTACTGGGTGACGGTGAAGTTGTGCAGAATCGCCGCGGTCAGGTCGAGGTCACCCTCCTGCTTGACGCGGTCGAGCACCGCCGCCGGCTTCACCCGGCCGCAGGCCAGCAGCACGTACGTCTCCCAGTCGAGCGTCAGCGTCGCCGCCGGACCCAGCGCCGGCGCCGTCTCCACCGTGCCGCGGCCTCGGATGTCGACCCGCACCGTGCGCAGGAACTCCACCGGACCGTGCACGTCCACCACCACGGCCGAGCTGCGCGGCGCGCCCGCCCGCCCGGCGACCACCTCCGGCAGCGCGTCCAGCAGGTGGTCGCGCGCCACCTGGGCGCCCGGCGAGTCGAGGTTCCCCGGCACGCCGAGCGCGGCCCGCAGGTCCTGCTCGTGCACCCAGACGTCGAAGGCGCGGTAGCGCATCGACTCCTCCAGCGTGATCTCCCGCCCGAGGGGACCGCGCACCACCGTGTCCGGCTGCCGGCTCTCGTTGCGCAGCTGCCGGTTGCGGCGGATCACCGTGTATTCCAGCTCGCTGGTCATCTCCGGCGCCGTGTGGTGACGCCGGACGTCGACCTGGATCTCCATGTACCGCTGGTGCTCGGTCGTGACGTGATAGAGGTCGCGCGGCAGGGAGTGGAACGGCCGGGGGTCGCCGAGCATCTCGCAGTCCAGTCCGATGACATGGGAGACGACGTCACGGACGGACCATCCCGGGCACGGCGTCCGCCGGTTCCACTCGCCCTCCACGAGGGGCTGCACCAGCTCGGATATCGCCTCGATCGAGTGAGTCCAGGCGTCGGCGTAGGGCTGAAGGGCAGGATGCAGACTCACGGAACGGGACCCCTCGGGCGGTTGGAACTCGGGCAGTGCCAGCGTCTTGGAAAGCTAAGTTACGCTGCGGGGAGGTACCCCGGCAGAGCTTTCGTGTGACGATCGTAGAGCTGGGCGGACAACTCGACGGCCAAGGCGGTGGTACGGTGCGCGCCTCTCTTCTCCAGATGCGTGTCGACGGGAGCGAATCGGTCGAGCGGCGCCGCGCACGGGCATCCGCACTGGTGCGCGAGCAGGCCGGGGCGGACCTGGTCGTCCTGCCGGAGCTGTGGACCACCGGGGCCTTCGCCTTCGACGACTTCGACGCCTGGGCCGAGCCGCTGAAGGGGCCCACCCACGAGGCCATGTCCGAGGCCGCGCGCGACGCCGGCGTCTGGCTGCACGCCGGGTCGATCCCCGAACGAGCCGACGACGGCACGCTGTTCAACACCTCGCTGGTGTACGCGCCCTCGGGCGACCTCGCCGCCGCCTACCGCAAGATCCACCGCTTCGGCTTCGACAAGGGCGAGGCCGTGCTGATGGGCGCGGGGGGCGACCTGGTCACCGTGGAACTGCCGGAGACCACGCTGGGGCTCGCCACCTGTTACGACCTCCGTTTCCCCGAGCTCTTCCGCGGACTGGTGGACGCCGGTGCGCAGACGCTGGTGGTGCCGGCCGGGTGGCCGGAGCGGCGGCGCGCGCACTGGACGCTCCTCGCCCGCGCGCGGGCGGTCGAGAACCAGTGCTTCGTCCTCGCCTGTGGAACGGCGGGCACGCACGCCGGAGTTCCGCAGGCGGGTCACTCGATCGTGGTGGACCCGTGGGGCGAGGTCCTCGCCGAGGCGGGTGCCGAGGAGGAGGTCCTCGCCGTGGAGTTCGACCCCGCGCGGGTCGCCGCGACGCGCGAGCAGTTCCCCGCCCTCAAGGACCGCCTGCTGGGCCTGCCGAAGCCGCCCCGCCCGGCCGCCTGACCGCCGGCCGTCTGCCCGCCGCCCGCCTGACCGCGGGCCGCCTGACCGCCGTCCGCCCGACAGCGGGCGGCTCCCCGGACAGCACGACGCCGCGCCCCGGAGATCCGGGACGCGGCGTCGTGGCGTGACGGGCGTCAGTTGGTGAAGTACAGGTACTTCCAGGAGCCGTACGTCGTGCTGTTCACGTTGTCGCCGGACGAGCTGTTGATGTAGTTCGACCGCACGCGGGCCTTGATCCCGGCCTCGCCGGCCGCGCCCAGGTTCACCGTGACCTTGCCGGTGCTGCTGAGCTCGAAGTACTGCGAGGCACCGCTGTACCACTTGCCGTCGTAGTAGACCTGCAGGTCGTAACGGGTGCTGCGGCCCGGGTAGTAGCTCATCGTGGTGCTGACGAGCGGGTCCTTGGTCTTGCGGAACCAGTAGTAGTTGTGCGAGCCGACGTAACCGGTCTTGTAGTGGCCGGAGACGCTGTTGGAGATGCTGACCTTGGCGTAGCCGACCGACTTCACCGTCTTGGACGCGTACTTGGCGTCGCCCTTGAAGACGGCGGTCACCGTGGTGTCGCGCTTCATGTCCACGACCGCGGAGATGTTGCCGCTGGAGTTGACCTTGCCCGACTTCAGCAGCTTCTTCGGCTTGTCCGAGCCGTAGGGGTCGGCCCAGATCTCCACCGTGCGGTTGGTGTACGTCGTGCCCAGGTGGGCGGTGAACGTGACGTCCTTGCCGTACGAGTAGACCTTGCCGTTGTTGTTCAGCGTCAGCGAGGTCGCGTAGCGCGGGATGACCACGGTGTCCGACTTGACCACCGAGGTGTGCTTGGCGTCGCCCGAGTACGTGACCCGGTAGACCACGTCACCGCCGGCCGGAGGCGTGTCCGTGAAGCTGAACGTGCCGTCCGCCTTGGCCGTCACGGTCGGCAGCGCCTTGCCGCTGGGGCTGGACACGTCGATGCGCGCGACCTTCAGCTGCACCCCGGACGGCAGCGGCACGGTCGCCGTGATCTTGCCGGTGACGGTGAGCTTGGTGCCCCGGGTGCCCTTGGAGGGGGCGCTGACGGTCAGGGTCGGGACGTTGAGCTTGGGGCCGGTGAAGGCCTTCAGGGTGTAGGTCCCGTTCGAGCCGACCAGCGCGAACAGCCGGGAGGCGTCCGGCGCCCACGCGACGTCGGCGGTGGCGCCGCCGGTCGAGAGGGTGCGCAGCGGCTTGGTGCCGCCCGGCGCGAAGACGGAGACGGTCTCACCGCCGAAGGCGGCGACGGTGCCGTCCTTGTGCACCTCGGCGTTGGGGCCGCCGGCCGAGTACGTGCCGGCGGTGGTGAACGTGCCGTTCGCGTACGACAGCCGCTGGGTGCCGTTGACGAGGATCTGTGAGCCACCCGGCACCAGGTCGACGTCGCTGACGCCGTAGTTCAGCGAGTAGTCGCCGTTGTGGTAGGCGACGACCTCGGGGTCGCCCGAGGAGACGTCCAGCACCGAGAGGGAACCGGTGCTGATGCCCATCTCGCCCATGGCCAGCAGACCGGGGGAGGCGGGGTCGGTGTCCAGGTCGGCCGGCGAGTACCACATGCCGCCGTGCGGGGAGAGCCCCATCCTGACCTGGCCGTCCTCCTCGGAGGCCGTGGAGAAGCCGCCCGCGGCGGGCTCGGTGGTCGGCTCGGCCGGCACCTCGGTCGTGGGCTCCACGACGGGCTCGGTCGGCTCGGTGCCGGGCTCGCCCGAAGGCTCGGTGGTGGGCTCCGTCGTGGGCTCGGCCGGCGGCTCGGTGGGCTCGACGGGAGGCTCCGTCGGCTCCACCGGAGGCTCGGTGGGCTCCACGGGAGGCTCGGTCGGCTCGACCGGCGGCTCCGGCGCCGTCCAGTCCGGGTCGATCGAGCCGAGGTTGCCGGACCACTGGTTGCCGTAGCTGAACCAGACCTTGCCGGCGGTGAAGGCGATGCCCCGGGGACCCTCGGTGGTGTCGATGGTCCAGCGGTCGGTGACCGCGAGGGTGCCCGCGTCGAAGGCCACGACCTCGTGGCTGCCCTCCGCCGCGGCGTAGAGGGTGGAACCGTCGTCGGAGAGCGTCAGACCGGAGACGCCCGGAACGCCGGAGACCTTCTTGATGAATCCGCCGGACCAGTCGGCGGCGGTGATGGTCCCGCCGCTCCGGTCGGCGACGAAGACACGCTGGAGGCCCGCGTGGGCCACGATGCCGCCGGGCGTGGCGACGGAGGCGGCGGCCGAGGCGGTGCCGGCCGCGGTGACGGTCAGTGCCGCCGAGCTGAAGAGGACGGCCAGAGCCGTCGCGGTGGAGATGCTGCGCCTGCGCACAGGTGGTGTACCCCCCAGAAAACCCGGTGATCGCCGGGCGCGAGGATCGCGCGACAACGCACGCGTGGGGCCGCCCTCCGAGTGGGGCGGGTTGCACGCGGGGCGCGACTGCCGAGGGCAGCATATGACGTGCCTGCGACAACGGAGAACCGGGTTTCCTCGCGAAAACCTCGCGCCTTCGTCACACCTCCCCCGGAAGGGCGGCATCCGCCCTTCCGGGCCGTTTCGTGCGGGTCGTTCGACTGTGTCCGTGCAGTCCTCACGGTGTGAGGACGACCTTCTCGCAGCGGTCCTTCTTGTTCTTGAACAGGTCGTAACCGGTCGGCGCCTCGGCCAAGGGCATCCGGTGGGTGATGACCCGGGTGGGGTCGATCGCGCCCTGTTCGACCAGCCCCAGCAGCGGTTCCATGTACTTCTGCACGTGGCACTGCCCGGTGCGCAGGGTCAGGGACCTGTTCATCCAGGCACCCGCCGGAAACTTGTCGATCAACCCGCCGTAAACGCCGATGACCGACACCACGCCGCCGCTCCGGCAGGACAGGATCGCCTGGCGCAGGGCGTGTGGCCGGTCGGTCTCGGAGCGGACCGCCTGCTTGGCGCGGTCGTAGAGGTGAACGTGGGAGGCGCCGTGTGTGGCCTCCAGGCCGACCGCGTCGATGCACTTGTCGGGTCCCCGGCCGCCGGTGAGTTCCAGCAGTGCGGACCGCACGTCGGTGTCCTCGAAGTCGATGGTGGTGTAACCCTGGGCGGCGGCCATGTCGAGCCGGTAGTTCTCCTTGTCGATCGCGATCACCGTGTCCGCGCCCAGGACGCGGGCGCTGTCCATGGCGAACTGGCCGACCGGACCGGCGCCCCAGACCGCGACGACATCACCATCGTGGATGTCGCACATGTCCGCGCCCATGTACCCGGTCGGCAGGATGTCGGACAGGAACAGCACCTGCTCGTCGCCGAGGTCCGACTCGATCTTGAGTGCGTTGGCGTCGGCGAGCACCACCCGGGCGTACTCGGCCTGGCCGCCGGCAAAGCCGCCGGTGAGGTGGGAGTAGCCGTAGATGCCGGCGGTGGGGTGACCGAAGAGCTCCTCCGAGACGCCGGCGTTGGGGTTGCTGTTCTCGCAGCACGAGTACAGCTCCGCGCGGCAGGACGCGCAAGCCCCGCAGGCAATGGGGAAGGGCACCACGATCCGGTCACCGACGCGCAGTCCGCCGTCGCTGATGCCGGGGCCGACCTCGACGACCTCTCCCATGAACTCGTGTCCCAGGATGTCGCCCTTCTCCATGGTGGGGACGTAGCCGTCGACCAGGTGCAGGTCGGAGCCGCAGATCGCCGTCGCGGTGATCTTCACGATGACGTCGCGGCTGTTCAGGATCGACGGGTCGGGGACGTCCTGCACCTCGACCGAGTTGCGTCCCGTCCAGCAGTTCGCCTTCATGCCAGGGCCTCCTTCAGTTCGTCCTCGGTCAGCGGTCGGGCCGGGTGCTGCGGGAACTCTCCCCGTGCCCGCTTGCCGCCGGGGGCGCCCTCGGAGCGGACGACCTCACCGGTCTCCGCGATCTGCTTGAAGCGGCGCAGGTCGTCGTCCAGTTGCTGGTGCGGTTCCTCGCCGAAGTAGCGCGCCACGGTCCTGCCCAGCGCTCCGCCGGGCAGTTCGTAGCGCAGGGTCACCTTGATCTCCGTGCCCCGGCCACCGGGGGCAGGCGCGAAGCGCACCTCCCCGGAGTTGGCGATGTCGGCACCGTCCACCGACCGCCAGGCGAGCAGACGGCCGGGGACGTCCTGGGTGGTCTCGGCGTCCCATTCGACCGCCTTGCCGAACGGCGCGCCGGCCCGCCAGTGACTGGTGCGCGGGCCGGTGACGCGCACCTCGTCCAGGTGCACCATGAAGTCCGGCAACCGCTCCAGGTCCCTCCAGAGGGCGTACACCTCGTCCGAGGGCTGGGTGACGGTGGTGGCCGCGGTCAGTTCCATCGGGGTGCTCCTACGGGTGCGGGTCACGGCCGCGTAGACATCGGTGGCGGTGATGGCGGTGACCCCGGCGGTCGCCACGACGGTGCGGCCGAGGCCGCGACCGTCGTGGTTCTTCAAGGCCCGGGTCAGCATCGCCAGATCCATGAGGTCGCCACCGACGCGGGCCCAGAGCCAGGCGGGATGCGGCCGCCCCAGCAGCCCGGTCGCCGCCGCCAGTTCACGCACACCGACCGCGGTCGTGGCCGAGCGGTGCCGGGGAGTGCCGTCCACGCCCACGGTCCGGGCGAAGCCCGTCGGGGCGATGACCTGGGGCACGCCGAGGAGCGCGCTGGCCCAGCCGAGACCGCGTACCAGCGGATCGTGCCGGAGCCGGGAGGCGGAGCGGATGTCTGTCTGCATGAGTGCTCCCCACGTGCGGTGAGGTGAACGGGAAGGAAGGCGTCCTCGGTCCGCCGGCTCGGACGGAGGGGACCGACGGCGCCGGCACGCGGTCGGTCCGGTCCGGGGACACGGCCGGGCCGGCGGCCTCAGGAGTCCTACTGCTTGTGGCCGTTGCCGTGTCCGTCGGGATGCAGGACCACCTTGGTCCAGCCTTCGTCGCGGGTGTCGAAGTGCTCGTAGGCGGTGGGAGCCTCGTCCAGGCCGAGATCGTGGGAGACGATGAAGCTCGGCTTCGCCTTCCCGCCGGCGATCAGGTCCCGCAGCGCCCGGTTGTACTTCTTCACCGGCGCCTGCCCGGTGCCCATGTGCTGACCCTTGAACCACATCATGCCGAAGTCGATCGGAACCTTGCCCTGTGCCTCCAGTTCGCCCTGCGCCTCCGCGCCGCCGGGGTCCTGGGGCAGGAACACGCCCACCACGCCGATGTCGCCGGTGAACCTCACCGAGTCGATCAGTCCGTTGAGTGTGAGGCTGGCGTCCTCGTGTCCCTGGGGGTCGTGTGCCTGGTAGCCGACGCACTCGCACCCGTTGTCGGCGCCCAGACCGAGGGTGGCCTCCTTGACGACCTCTGCCGGGTTCTGCTCGGCGGTGTTGATGGGAATGGCTCCGAGCTCCTCCGCCTTGCGGAGCCGGTCGGGCTGGTGGTCGGCCGTCCAGACGCGGCCGGCGCCCTTGAGGAGGGCGGAATACGTCGCCATGAGCCCGACGGGGCCGGCCCCGAAGACGACGGTCTGGTCGCCCGGCTTCACATGGGCCATCTCGGTGGCGTGATAGCCGGTGGGGAAGATGTCGGCGAGCATCACGTAGTCGGTCTGCCGCTCGGCGGCGTCCTCGCCCAGACGCAGCGCGTTGAAGTCGCCGTAGGGCACACGCAGCAGCTCCGCCTGGCCGCCCTGATAGGGGCCCATCTCGGCGAAACCGAAGGCGGCTCCGGCGAGGGACGGATCCGGCTGCATGGTCAGGCAGTAGTTGGTCAGCCCGCGCTCGCACTGCTTGCAGAAGCCGCAGGCGATGTTGAAGGGCAGAACCACGTACTCGCCGACCTGGACCTTGCGAACGGCCGAGCCGACCTCCACGACCTGGCCCATGTTCTCGTGTCCCAGGGTGCGGCCGGACTCGAAGGAGGTACGGCCCTCGTACATGTGCAGGTCCGAACCGCAGATGTTGGTACTGGTGATCTTGACGATGATGTCGCAGGGATGCTCGATCTTCGCGTCCGGTACGTCCTTCACCGTGACCGTTCGCGGACCTTCATATACCGCTGCCTTCATGATGACTTCCCTTGGTGCCACGCCATGACCCCGGCACGGCGGTGATGAGACCGCCCACAGAGCGACAGACCCCCGGAGTGGGTGCGCAGGGGCCGGCTCCGGCCGTCTCCGCGGACCGTTCCCCCGGATCGGACGGAACGGCGACGCCGTCAGCCCACCGGACGGAACTCCGGCATTCCCGCGACGCACCAGCCGGGTCCCCGTCGGCCTTCGGCGCGAAACGGTCATCCGTCGATCGATCGGCGGACTTCGACATCCGGCCCGCCGGCCCGGGCCACCGGCTAATCCTGGTCCTGCTCGAGCATGCGGCGACGTTCCTGTTCGCGCTTGGAATAGGCGGCTGCCCGGATCGCCTTGTCGCTCTCGAAGCCCGATCCCAACGCGCCACCCACCGTGGCGACCGAAGCGACGAACCAGGAGAGTGTCCAGTACTCCGAGGCCTGCAGCGGGGTCCGTGTCATGGAGGTGAAGACTCGGTCGTTGAGGATGAAGAGCGCCCACATCAAGTTGACGACCAGCAAACCCGCGTAGCAGACGATCACCCCGATACCCACGGTCATGACCGTGGACGCGTTGTAGAGGACGGTCCTCTTCCTCTCCTCGGGCGAGGGATCCGTCGACCGGTGCCACAGACGCGCATCCACGATCAGCCAGCCGATCATGAGAACGACGGAACCGACCATGGCGATCACGAGGCGTGGTGTGCCCAGGGACGCGGCCAGACTCCACAGGGTGGAGTTCACGGTGGCGATCGCTCCTGTGGCGAGTGCGGCCGCCAGGGCCTTCGAGAGACCCGGGACCAACCGCCACGGCCGGTTGGCGCGAACCATGCCGAAGAGCACCCTCAGATAACCGCGCGGCCCGCTGACGACGTACCGGCGGTCAGCGGTCTCCTCCTCACCGGTCGGGTCCGGCCGAACAGGCGCAAGACGACCGGCGGAACGTCCCAGTGGAAGCCGCTGAGAGGGCTCCTCACCTCCAGTGGCTCGCGCACCCGCCAAGCCGAGCACGATTTCCTCGACCGTCCGCCGGACCCTTCTGTGGAAACCCAGGCTTCCCAGCGACGGAAGGGACAGCAGGGCCCAGCCGTGTTCATGACTCAGATCCACCACGATCTTGCGCCCGTGCGAGTGCAACGGAAGGTCGGTGAGGGCCACGACGATGTCCCCGTGCTGCGCACGTGCGCGGTCCGTGATCCGGCGCGTCAACGTGGGCAGGTCCTCCGTCCCCGCGGTGAAGGGCTCACTGACCACCTGGACGTCGAACTGTCTCCCCGGGCCCGACCTGTCGGCGAGCCGAGCAGCGAGTACCGGGGCCACGCGCTGAGCGACCTCCGTCGGCGCGTCCGGATCCGCCAGGAGAGTCACGACCGTAACGTCCTGTGACCCCATCCTCACGACCGGCCCTTCTCGTCGGCTGCCCCAGCGATTGCCCGTGCCCCCAGGATGCTCCTGGGACAACGTCGGCGCCCCTTGGCCGGCCCCCGTCGGCACCTGAAGGGGACGGCCTAGCCGTCCCCGCCCGCGCGGTCCTTCTCCGCCAGCTGGATCACGCAGATCGCCACCGCGACCAGCAGCGGCGCGTCGGCGTCCTCACGGACGATGTCGATGCCGTAGGTGTCCCGCAGGGTGAGCCAGCGGCGGGAGACCACCGCGAGGAGTTCGCCCCGGTGCTCCACGGCGAACTCCCGGTCGACGATCCGGCCGCTGACGTTCAGCTCCGTGCCGTCCGCCATGGTGACCGTGTAGTGGTTCCGCAGCAGCGAGAGCCGCTTGCGGCGCACGGTGGCCAGCGTCTCGCCGTCCCGGTCGATCACCATCGTGCCGCGCAGGGCCACCACCTTCTGATGGATGCGGAGCAGCACCTTGTCCGTGCGGCCGTGCTTCAGATCGAAGGTGGCCCGCAGCCGCATGGCCTTGCCGTCGACCAGGTAGATCTTGTTGCCGTTCTCGTCCTCGATCCAGTAGTCGTCGCCCACGGCGACCATGCGTTCGCGCACCACGAGTCTCATGGGTGATGGAGTTCCCCACGGGAGGGCTCCGGACGCGGTGGGTAGACCGAACGGCGGTCACAGTCCCAGACGCGCGCCGCGGGATTCGGCCACGTGCAGGGCGTCGTGCAGGCACTCGGTGAGGCGGCGGTTCACCCAGGTGGCCTCCAGCAGGGTCATCCGGCCGGAGGCGAGCGTCTCGCGGGCGAGGGCCAGCACGGTGGCGGCGGTGTCCAGCTGCTGCGCCTCCACGGCGTCCGCGAGCCGCGAGACGGGTCCGTCGTCCCCCGACAGGAACGCCGGCCTCCCGTCCTCCGTCCACGGCAGCCGCCGCAAGGGTGTGGGTTCGTCCGTCACGGTGCGCTCCTCACGTCGGTACGCCGTGACAACGACACATGGTGGCAATAGGTAGTGGTGGGTAGTGGTGGTGGGTAATGCGTAGTGGTGCACGGTCGCATACGGTCACCGCGTGGACAAGATCAATCCCGACTCGCCCCAGTACGTCTACGAGCAGCTGGCCTCGATACTGGAGGCGAAGATCAGGTCGGGCGAGTACCCGCCGGGGACGCGTCTGCCGGGGGAGCTGGCGATGACGCACCACTACGGTGTCGGCCCGGGGACCGTCCGCCGCGCGCTGGCCATCCTGCGGGACGCCGGGCTGGTGGTCACCCGGCCGGCCCGAGGAAGCTTCGTCGCCGACGAGCCCCCGGGGCAGTGAAGGGACGGTGCCCACAAGCACCGGACACCCCCGTGGCACCCTTGAGGGATGAACGACTCCGCGCCCCGTCGCGCCCGCGTTCGCGCCCCCGAGCTGATCGGCAAGGGCGGCTGGCTGAACACGGGCGGTAAGCAGTACACCCTTTCCGACCTGCGAGGACGCATTGTCGTTCTCGATTTCTGGACCTTCTGCTGTGTGAACTGCCTGCACGTCCTGGACGAGCTGCGGGAGCTGGAGGAGAAGCACCGGGACACCCTGGTGATCATCGGCGTGCACTCGCCGAAGTTCGTCCACGAGGCCGAGCACCAGGCCGTGGTCGACGCGGTCGAGCGGTACGGCGTGGAACACCCCGTGCTGGACGACCCGGAGCTGGCCACCTGGAAGCAGTACGCCGTCCGGGCCTGGCCGACGCTGGTCGTCATCGACCCCGAGGGCTACGTCGTCGCCCAGCACGCCGGCGAGGGCCACGCGCACGCCATCGAGAAGCTGGTGGAGGAGCTGGAGGCCGAGCACGAGGCGAAGGGCACCCTGCGTCGCGGTGACGGCCCCTACGTGGCCCCGGAGCCGGAGCCGACCACCCTCCGCTTCCCCGGTAAGGCGCTGCTGTTGCCGAGCGGGAACTTCCTGGTCAGCGACACCACCCGGCACCAGCTGGTGGAGCTCGACGCGGACGGCGAGAGCGTCGTGCGCCGCATCGGCGGCGGCTCGCGCGGCCTGGCCGACGGCGGCCCGGACACCGCCCTGTTCAGCGAGCCCCAGGGTCTCGCGCTGCTGGACGACGCCACCGTGGTGGTCGCGGACACCGTGAACCACGCGCTGCGCCGCCTGGACCTGGCCACCGGCGAGGTCACCACGGTGGCCGGCACCGGGCGGCAGTGGATGCAGGGCGAGCCCGCCTCGGGCGCGGCCCGTGAGGTCAGCCTCTCCTCGCCGTGGGACGTCGCCCACTGGCGGGGCAAGGTGTGGATCGCGATGGCCGGCGTCCACCAGCTGTGGGCGTGGGACCCGGCGGCCGGCACGGTCGAGGTGACCGCCGGCACGACCAACGAGGGCCTGGTCGACGGCCCCGGCGCGGAGGCGTGGTTCGCGCAGCCCTCGGGCCTCGCGGTGTCCACGGACGGCGAGCGGCTGTGGCTCGCCGACTCCGAGACCAGCGCGCTGCGCTGGGTGGACGGCGACGGCGCGGTGCACACCGCGGTCGGCACCGGGCTCTTCGACTTCGGCCACCGTGACGGCGAGGCGGGCCAGGCGCTGCTGCAGCACCCGCTGGGCGTCACCCCGCTGCCCGACGGTTCGGTCGCGGTCAGCGACACCTACAACCACGCGCTGCGCCGCTTCGACCCCGCCACCGGCGAGGTCACCACGCTCGCCACCGATCTGCGCGAGCCCAGCGACGCGGTGCTGGTGGGCGGGGACATCGTGGTCGTCGAGTCGGCCCGGCACCGGCTGACCCGGCTGCGGCTGCCGGAGGAGGCGGTGCGGGTGGAGTCGGTCGCGCACCGTACGCGGCGTGCGGCGACCGAGGTGGCCCCGGGAAGGCTGGAGCTGGACGTGATCTTCCAGGCTCCCGCGGGCCAGAAGCTGGACACCCGGTACGGGCCGTCGACCCGGCTGCTGGTCTCCTCGACCCCGCCCGAGCTGCTGCTCGCGGGCGAGGGCGCGGACACCGATCTGAGCCGTGCGCTGGAGCTGAACCCCGCTGTGGCGGAGGGCGTGCTCCATGTCTCCGCGATGGCCGCCTCGTGCGACGACGATCCGGCGAACGAGTACCCCGCCTGCCACGTGCACCAGCAGGACTGGGGTGTCCCGGTCCGCCTCACGGCCGACGGAGTGAGCCGTCTGCCGCTGGTGCTCGCCGGGCTGGACGCGTAACGACGCGCCGTGCGAGGAGGAGTCCGGTCCCCGTCAGTACGGGCGGCGGGGCTCCTCCTCGATGACCGGCGCGGTCGGCGGCATGACGACGCGGCGGCGCCGCGCGATGCTGGTGAACGTCGCCACGCCGATCAGGCCGACGAGCATCAGGATGATGCCGACCAGGTCGACGTTGACGCCGCTCATCTCCCAGTCGGTGGCGAAGGTGAGAATCGCTCCCACCGCTATCAGGACGATGCAGCCACCCAGTCCCATGAGTTGTGTCTCCTTCGTGAGGATTCTTCGTCAACTCCGGATACCCGGGCGGCTGCAGCCCATGTGTCACAAGGGTTCCGCCACCTTGCCGCTACCCCCGCAGGAACGCCGCCAGCGCGCCCGCGAGGAGGAACGGGTCGTCGGCGGCGCACAGTTCGCGGGCGCTGTGCATCGACAGGATGGCCACGCCGATGTCGACGGTGCGGATGCCGTGGCGGGCGGCGGTGATCGGGCCGATGGTGGTGCCGCAGGGCATCGAGTTGTTGGACACGAAGGACTGGAACGGCACCCCGGCCCGCTCGCAGGCGTCGACGAACACCGCGCGGCCCGAACCGTCCGTGGCGTAGCGGTTGTTGACGTTCACCTTGAGGATGGGGCCGCCGCCGGCGCGCGGGTGGTGCGTCGGGTCGTGCCGCTCCGCGTAGTTGGGGTGCACCGAGTGGCCGGTGTCGGAGGACAGGCAGACGGTGCCGGCGAGGGCGCGGGCCCGGTCCTCCAGGGAGCCGCCGCGGGCCAGCACGGAGCGCTCCAGCACGGTGCCGAGCAGCGGGCCGTCGGCGCCGGTGTCGGACTGCGAGCCGGTCTCCTCGTGGTCGAAGGCGGCGAGCACCGGGATGTACGGCAGGTCGTCGACGGCTGCCACGGCGGCCAGTGCGGCGGTCCCGGCGTGCACCGAGAGCAGGTTGTCCATCCGCGGTCCGGCGAGCAGTTCGCGGTCGCGGCCCAGGTAGGCGGGCGCTTCCACGGAGTGGGTCATCAGGTCCCAGCCGGCGACCGAGCCGCTCTCCAGGCCGGCCTCGTCCTCCAGGAAGGCGATCAGGTCGCCCTCGGCGACGTCGTCGCCCAGGCCCCAGATCGGCTGCATGTGGCGCTGCTGGTCCAGCTTGAGGCCGTCGGCGTGGATGGAGCGGTCCATGTGGATGGCGAGCTGCGGGACGCGCAGCAGCGGGCGGTCGACGTTGACCAGGCGGGTGGTGCCGTCGCGCAGGGTCAGCCGGCCGGCCAGGCCGAGGTCGCGGTCGAGCCAGGAGTTCAGCAGCGGGCCGCCGTAGACCTCGACCGCCACCTGCCGCCAGCCCTGGGACCCGGTGTCGGGCAGCGGCTTGACGCGGAGGTTGGGGGAGTCGGTGTGGGCGCCGACGATGCGGAACGGGGTGTGCGGGTCCGCGCCCTCGGGCACGAACCAGGCGATCAGCGCGCCGCCGCGGACGACGTAACGGCCGCCGGCCGACGCGTCCCAGGCGTCCGTCTCCGACAACTCGCGGAACCCGGCCTCCCGGAGCTTCGCGGCGGCGTTCGCCACGGCGTGGTACGGGGACGGGGAGGCCGCCAGGTAGGTCATGAGGTCGTCGGTGTGGCCGCGGTCGAAGCGGAGGGGTGCGCTCATGGGAGCCAGCCTAGAACCAGGTGACGCGCCGGAAACGGCAGGGCGGGACGGTGCCGGAGCACCGTCCCGCCCTGCCGTGTCGCACACGTCCGGGACGAGCGAGGACGTTTGGGGATCAGAAGGCCTCTTCGGGCAGCTCCATGATGTCCAGGTCGACGCTCTGGGCGACCTTGCGGGCGAAGGTGACGCCCGGCAGGACGGTCTTCGCGAAGAACTTCGCGGCCGCGATCTTCCCGGTGTAGAACGCGACGTCCTTGCCGGTGGCGGTCTGCAGCTTCTCGACGGCCACGGCCGCGCCCTTGAGCAGCAGGTAGCCGACGATCACGTCACCGGCGGCCATCAGCAGGCCGGTGGTGTTGAGGCCGACCTTGTAGATGTTCTTGACGTCCTCCTGGGAGGCCATCAGGTCGTTCAGCAGCTGGCCGACGATCGCCTCGAGCTCGCCGGCCGCGCGGCCGAGCTGCTCGCGGGCGGCGGCCAGGTCCTCACCGCCGATGTTCTGGCCGATGAAGGCCTTGATCTCCTCGGCGATCGCGGTGAGCGGGGCGCCGCCGGTGCGGACGATCTTCCGGAAGAAGAAGTCCTGGCCCTGGATCGCCGTGGTGCCCTCGTAGAGGGTGTCGATCTTGGAGTCCCGGATGTACTGCTCGATCGGGTACTCCTGCAGGAAGCCGGAGCCGCCGAAGGTCTGCAGGGACTGGGCGAGCTGTTCGTAGCCCTTCTCGGAGCCGTAGCCCTTGACGATCGGGAGCAGCAGGTCGTTGAGGGCGTGCTCGGCGGAGGAGTCCTCGCCGTTGGCCTCCTTGACCTGGATGGCGTCCTGGACGGAGGCGGTGTACATCACCAGGGCGCGCATGCCCTCGGCGTACGCCTTCTGCGTCAGCAGGGAGCGGCGGACGTCGGGGTGGTGGGTGATGGTGACCTTCGGGGAGCCCTTGCCGCCGGCCAGGTCGTTGCCCTGGACGCGCTCCTTGGCGTACTCCAGCGCGTTGAGGTAGCCGGTGGAGAGGGTGGAGATCGCCTTCGTGCCGACCATCATGCGGGCGAACTCGATGATGAGGAACATCTGGCGGATGCCGTCGTGCTTGTCGCCGACCAGCCAGCCCTTGGCGGGGTGCTTGTCGCCGAAGGTCATCTCGCAGGTGTTGGAGGCCTTGAGGCCCATCTTGTGCTCGACGTTGGTGGCGTAGACGCCGTTGCGCTCGCCCAGCTCGCCGGTCTCGAAGTCGAACTCGTACTTCGGGACGAGGAAGAGGGACAGGCCCTTGGTGCCGGGGCCGGCGCCCTCGGGGCGCGCGAGCACGTAGTGGAGGATGTTCTCCGACATGTCGTGCTCGCCGGACGTGATGAAGCGCTTGACGCCCTCGATGTGCCAGGAGCCGTCGGCCTGCTGGACCGCCTTGGTGCGGCCGGCGCCGACGTCGGAGCCCGCGTCGGGCTCGGTGAGCACCATGGTGGCGCCCCACTGACGCTCGACGGCGATCTCCGCGATCTTCTTCTGGACCTCGTTGCCCTCGTCGAAGAGGACGCCGGCGAAGGCCGGGCCGGAGGCGTACATCCAGATGGCCGGGTTCGAGCCGAGCAGCAGCTCCGCGTACGACCAGATGAGGGAGCGCGGCGCCGGGGTGCCGCCGATCGCCTCGGGGAGGCCGAGGCGCCAGTACTCGGAGTCCATGAAGGCCTGGTAGCTCTTCCGGAAGGACGCCGGGACGGGCGCGGTGTTGGTGGTGGGGTCGAACACCGGGGGGTTGCGGTCCGCGTCGGCGAAGGACTCGGCCAGCTCGTTCTCCGCGAGGCGGGTCACCTCTTCGAGGATGCTGCGAGCGGTGTCGACGTCCATCTCCGCGAACGGGCCGGTGCCGTACAGCTTGTCGCGCCCGAGAACCTCGAAGAGGTTGAACTCGATGTCGCGGAGGTTCGACTTGTAGTGCCCCATCGACGGCTCCGTAAGGGATCAGGTGGCGGATTCCGGCGGTCTACCGGCAGGTAACCACGATGATGCTACCCGTCGGTAATAAGCCGCAACCCCGCCCGCGGCATCTGTGACCGAGGACTCCCGTCCGGCCCGCGTTCTGCCTGGTCAGGACGGGTTGCGGTGTCAGTCGGGGTTACCTTCGGTAGCCCCGTCGGGCCTCCGGTGCTCCGTCCGCGGGAGGGAAATTTCCGGCCCGTACGGGCGAGTACCCCTGCTGTCACGGCACGATGGGGCTGTGGCCACCACGAACCAGGAGCAGGCGCCCGGCGGGGGACGCCGCGGCGCCGGCCGTACCGTCGCCACCTGGGGGTCCGCGGCGCTCCTGGCCGGGACCTCCGCCGTGGCCGCGTTCCGGGTCGCCGACGCCGACGGACCCACCCCGGTGCCGCAACTGCTCGCGTTCCTGCCCTGGCTGCTGGTCCCGGCCGGTCTGGGGCTGCTGTGCGCGCTGCCCGCCCGGCGCCCCGCCCTGGCGGTCTGGGGAGCGGGGCTGGCAGCGCTCCTCACCTGGTACACGGCCGCGCCCGGCGCCGCCCGCCCCGCCGAGGGGGCTCCCGTGGCCGCACTGCGGGTGCTGACCGCCAACCTGCAGTTCGGCCGGGCCGCCGGCGCCCTGGTGGACCTCGTCCGGCGCGAGGAGCCGGACCTCGTCTTCGTCCAGGAGTGCGACCCCCACTGCGTGCGGGAGCTGGGCGCCGCCCTCGCCGGCACCCACCCGCACCACCACGCGGTGGAGGCCCGGGGCCCGGCCGGTTCGGTGATCCTCTCCCGGTGGCCCCTGACGCCGGCCGAGGGAGTTCCGGCGGAGATGGGGCAGCCGGGCGCCTTCGTCGACGCGGACGGCCACCGGGTGCGGCTCCAGCTGGCCCACCCCTCTCCCCCGACCCCGGGCCGGCTCGCCGCCTGGCGCGCGGAGCTGGACGGCCTGCGCCGCTGGGCCCGGGAGCAGGAGCCCGGGGAGCGGGCGGCCCGGGAGCAGGGGCCCGGGAAGCGGGCGGTCCGGGGGCAGGGGCCCGGGGAGCGGGCGGTCCAGGGCGGTGCGGCCGCCGAGGACACCCCCGTGATCGTCGCCGGCGACTTCAACGCCTCCCGCGACCACGCCGCCTTCCGCCGCCTGCTGCACGACGGCGGCCTCGGCGACGCGGCCGCCCTGGCCGGCGCCGCGCGCACGTCCAGCTGGCCGGTGACCGGCGGGCCGACGCCGGGCGTCCAGATCGACCACGTGCTGGTCTCGGCCGCCTTCACCGCCCGCGACGCGCGCTTCCTGCGGATGGAGGGCTCGGACCACCGTGCCCTGCTGGTGACCCTCGCCCTCCACCGCTGACGCTTCGCTCCCGGCGTCAGACGCCGATGTCCCCGCCGTCCTTGCGCCACACCGCGACCACGGCGGGCCGGACGTAGGTGCCCGGCCCGTCGGGCCACTGCGAGGCCGGGTTGGCGACGTCCGCCCCGTCGACCTCGCCCGGGTGCTGCACGGACACCAGGACCCGGCGGTCCTGCACGAGCGGACCGCAGGTCTCGGCACCCTTCGGCACCGTCAGGAACTGCTTCAGCTCACCGCGCCGCTCGCCCGTCACCGCGACGCCGAACAGGCCGTCGTGGTTGCCGAGCGCGTTGCCGTCGGTGGAGATCCACAGGTTTCCGTGCGGGTCGAAGGCCACGTTGTCCGGGCAGGAGATGGGGCTGACCTTCTCCTTGGGGAAGCCGGCGAAGTAGGTGGCCGGGTCGTTCGGGTCACCCGCGACCAGGAACAGCTTCCAGGCGAAGCTGACCGAGTCGGCCCGGTTGCGGGCCTCGGTGAGCTCCAGGACCTGGCCGTGCTTGTTGAGGTTGCGCGGGTTGGCCTCGTCCGCGGCGGGGTGATCGGCGCTCTTGCCGCGGTTGCTGTTGTTGGTCAGGGCGACGTAGACCTTGCCGGTGCGGGGGTTCGGCTCGACGTCCTCCGGGCGGTCCATCTTGGTCGCCTGGCGCTTGTCGCCGGCCAGCCGGGTGAAGACGAAGACCTCTTCCGCCGTCATGCCCGGCACGTGCGAGACGGCGCCGTCGGCGGTCGCGGTGGCCAGCGGGATCCACTCGCCGCTGCCGTCGAACTCGCCGTCCGACGGCAGCTTCCCGGTGCCGTCGATCTCGGCCGTGGGGGAGTCGCCGGTGAAGCGGGCCACGTAGAGGGTGCCCTCGTCGAGCAGCGTGAGGTTGTGCTCACGCGCGGCCCGGGAGTTGCCCCGCGCCATCCGCTTGGAGCCGACGAACTTGTAGACGTAGTCGAAGCGTTCGTCGTCGCCGGAGTAGATCACCGGGCGGCCGTCGTCGGTGAGGCGGACGGTCGCGGCCTCGTGCTTGAAGCGGCCCAGCGCGGTGCGCTTGCGCGGAACCGAGTCGGGATCGGTGGGGTCGAACTCGACGACCCAGCCGAAGCGGTGGACCTCGTTGGGCTCCTGCGCGAGGTCGAAGCGCTTGTCGAAGCGCTCCCACTTGCGCTCGGTGGCGCCGGTGCCGATGCCGTAGCGGGCGTCGGTGGGGCGGCTCGCGTGGGCGAAGTACTGGTTGAAGTTCTCCTCGCCGTGCAGCGTGGTGCCCCACGGAGTGACGCCGCCCGCGCAGTTGTTGAGGGTGCCGAGCACCTTGCGGCCGGTCGGGTCGGCGGAGGTCTTCAGCAGGTCCGAGCCCGCCGCGGGACCGGTGAGGCGGAACTCCGTGGTGGCGGTGACCCGGCGGTTGAGGCGGTGCCGGCGGACCGGGCGCAGCGCCCCGGTGCGGCGGTCCTCCTCGACGACCACGGCGGACAGGCCGTGCGCCGCCCAGGCGATCTCCACCTGGTCGCGCGTCGGGTTCGCGGCGTCGTAGTCGCGGAACATCAGGATCTCGTCGGTGTACTCGTGGTTGGCGACGAGGATCTGGCGGTGCGGCTCGCCGCGCAGCGGGAGCAGCGCCAGGAAGTCGTTGTTGTAGCCGAACTGGCCTGCCTGGGCGGCGGCGCTCTGGTGCTCCGGGTCGAACTCCGGGGCGCCACGCAGGATCGGTTCGCCCCAGCGGATCACCACGTTCTGGCCGTAGCCGTCGGGGACGGTGACCTGGTCCGCGGTGTTCGGCGCGACCGGCGTGAAGCGCAGGCCGCGGGCGCCGTCCACCTTGCCGGGCCGCCCGGGCTTGCCGGGCCTTCCGGCGTGGTCGTGGCCGGCCCCGGCGGCCGGTGCGGCCTGAGCGGGCCGGGCCGCTCCCACGGCGGTCGCGGTGCCCGCAGCCGCGGCGACCGTGACCACCGCGGCGGCGCGCATCACCGAGCGGCGGCTGACGGCGCCGGCCACGATGTCGCCGATGTACTCGTTGCCGCTGGTGTTCGGGACCGCGTGGAAGCAGGCGTCACCGCACCGGAAGCGACAGGTCAGTGCGGACCGGCCGCCGGGGTGAGCGGCGGACGGCGTTCCGATGAGCGGCAGCGGTTTGCGCACTTCGTTTCTCCCCTTGTGCCCTAGGTGTGGGCGTGACGCTAGGGAGGAAGACGTGCCGGGACGGATCGTCCGGGTGAACGGAGGCTGAACCGACGGCAGCGATACGGGTCTTGAGGCGCGGGGCGGGCTTCGCCGGTGTCCTCCGACCCCGTCGGGGCATGGGTGCACCCGATGGGACGCGTCCGGTCGGGTGCGGCCGGGGGCGCGGGGCGTGCGCCCCTTACCGAGTGGCCCCAAGGGGGCCGCTAACCTTACGTGTCCGTCCTGGCCAGCGTTCGACGGGCTTCAGCTCCTCCGAAGGGTAGCGACACATGGGCATCTTCTCTCTCCTGCGGAACAAGTTCGGGAAGGCGCGGAAGGAACGTGCCGCCGAGCCGGAGCCCACGGTCCCGGCGCAGGGTGGCGCCCCGGACGAGGCGTCCTCCTCCTCTTCCTCCTCCTCTTCCACCCCCGCTTCCTCCTCTTCGTCCGCTTCCGGTGCCTCCTCGGCCGCCGAGTCCGACGGCGCGGCGAAGGTGCCGGCGCCTGCCTCCTCGCCCGAGCAGCCGAAGGGGGACACGGAGCACGAGCTGGTGTCCGCCGCGTTCGACGGCGTCGCCATCCCGTCCCCCGCCGCGCCGGGCGACGACGCGGTTCCGACGGCAAGAGAGTCCGCCGCCGACGGGGAGGGCCCCGACGGCGCCCCGGTGCCGCAGGCCGTGGCCGAGCCGGAGGACCTGGCCGAGGCGGAGGCCAAGATCGAGGCCCGCATCGAGGAGGCGAAGGAGGAGGGGGCCGGCGAGACCGACGCCGCCGCCGACGCCGCCGACGTTGACGACGCCGCCGACGATGACGCCGCCGACGCCGCTGAGGCCGCCGCCAAGGCGGACGCTGCCGATGCCGCCGAGGCCGTTGCCAAGGCGGACGCTGCCGAGGCCGAGGCCGAGGAGCCTGCGGGTTCCGCTGCGCAGGACGAGCCGGAGACGGAGCCCACCGTCGAAGCCGGCGCCGAGGTCGACGGCGATGACCCCGCCGCCACCAAGGAGTCCGGCGAGCAGGCCGAGACCACGGTCGATGAGCCCGCCGCCGACGAGGAGCCCGCTGCCGAGGCCGCGTCGGAGGACGCCTCCACGGACGGGTCCGCCGCGCAGGACGAGACCGACGCCGCCCCGCAGGCCGACGCCGGTGCCGAGGGCGATGACGCCGAGGCCGCCGCTGAGACCTCTGCCGAGGACGCGAACTCCGCCGAGACGGAGGCCGCTGCGGCGCCCGCCGACGACGAGACCGGCGACGAGACCGAGTCCGACACCGCCGCCGACAAGTCCGCCCCGGAGGCCGAGGCCGAGCCCGCCGAGGCCGACGTCGATGACGAGCCCGCTGCTCAGGACGAGCCCGCCGACGACGTGAAGGCCGACGCCGCCGAGGACGAGCCCGCTGCTCAGGACGAGCCCGCCGACGACGTGAAGGCCGACGCCGCCGAGGACGAGCCCGCTGCTCAGGACGAGTCCGCCGACGTTGACGAGGCCGCCGCCGAGGACGAGCCGGCCGTCGACGAGGCTGCGCCGCAGGCGGATGCCGACGAGCCCGCCGAGGCCGAGGCCGAGCCCGCCGCGCAGGCCGACGCCGCCGACGACGACGAGCCCGCCGACGACGAGCCCGCCGCCGATGACCAGGACCAGTCCACCGCCGACGCCCAGTCCGACGCGCAGGCCACCGCCGACGCCGACGACGAGCCCGACGCGCAGGCCGACGCCGACGCCGAGTCCGACGCGCAGGCCGACGCCGACGCCGAGTCCGACGCGCAGGCGGACGCCGCCGACGCCGACGACGCCGAGTCCGAGGTCGACGCGGAGGGGACGGAGGCCGACGCCGAGGCCGACGGGGACGCGGCTGGGGTCGTCGCGGGGGACCGGGACGAGGCGGGGGCCGTGCCCGCGACGCTCGCCCCCGCGTACTCCGCCGCCTCCGCCGCCCTCGAGGCACGTGGTCTCGCGAAGGCCCGGGCCCGCGTGTACCTGGTGCTCGACCGGTCCGCCTCGATGCGCCCGTTCTACAAGGACGGTTCCGCCCAGGCGCTCGGCGAGCAGGCCCTCGCCCTCGCCGCCCACCTCGCCCCCGAGGGCGTCGAGAAGGCCGTCCTCCCCGTCGTGTTCTTCTCCACCGAGATCGACGGCACCGGCGAACTCACCCTCGCCGAATTCGAGAACAAGATCGACGACCTGCACGCCGACCTCGGCCGGATGGGCCGCACCAGCTACCACGCCGCCGTCGAAGAGGTGCTCCGCCTCCACGACGCCTCGACGGACCCGAAGGCGCCCGCCCTGGTCGTCTTCCAGACGGACGGCGCACCCGACGCAAAGACCCCGGCCACCCAGGCGTTCACCGACGCCGCCGCCTCGCACCCGGCCGTGTTCTTCTCCCTCGTCGCGTTCGGCGAGCACGACAACAAGGCGTTCGACTACGCGCGGAAGCTGAAGACCGGCAACACCGCGTTCTTCCACGCCGGCCCGACCCCGCTGGAGCTCACCGACCGCGAGCTCTACGACGGCGTCCTCGCCGACTGGGAGCCCGCCTCCAAGTAGGTCCGCCGCCGGGCCCCCGGCCCGGACGCCCGGGCCCGCAAGATCAACGGTGCCGCCCTCCTCCCACTGGTCAAAACGGGAGGCGGGCGGCACCCCCGCGTCGGCTACGATTTCAAGGTTCGAAGACATTGCGACCTGGGAGCAGCCCCGTGGCTCGACACCTCATCACCAGCGCCCTTCCGTACATCAACGGGATCAAGCACCTGGGCAACATGGTGGGGTCCATGCTCCCGGCCGACGTGTACTCCCGTTACCTGCGCCAGCGCGGTCACGACGTCCTCTACATCTGCGCCACCGACGAGCACGGCACCCCCGCCGAGCTGGCGGCGAAGGAGCGGGGTCTGCCGGTCGCCGAGTTCTGCGCCCAGGCCCACGACGCCCAGAAGGCGGTCTACGACGGCTTCGCCCTCGCCTTCGACCACTTCGGCCGCAGCTCCTCGCAGGAGAACGTCGAGATCACCCAGCACTTCGCCCGGAAGCTGAACGAGAACGGCTTCATCGAGGAGCGGGCGATCCGCCAGGTCTACTCCCCGGCCGACGGCCGGTTCCTCCCGGACCGCTACGTCGAGGGCACCTGCCCGCACTGCGGCTACGACAAGGCCCGCGGCGACCAGTGCGAGAACTGCACCCGCGTCCTGGACCCGACCGACCTGGTGAACCCGCGCTCGGCGATCTCCGGCTCCACCGAGCTGGAGGTCCGCGAGACCAAGCACCTGTTCCTGCTGCAGTCCAAGCTGCAGCACGAGGTCGAGCAGTGGGTGTCCGCCCACGAGGAGCAGTGGCCGCACCTGTCGTCCTCCATCGCCCGCAAGTGGCTGACCGAGGGCCTGCACGACCGTGCGATCACCCGTGACCTCGACTGGGGCGTGCCGGTGCCGGCCGACACCTGGCCGGAGCTGGCCGCCGAGGGCAAGGTCTTCTACGTCTGG
The DNA here is from genome assembly GCF_003112515.1 of Streptomyces fragilis. Classification (GTDB taxonomy): domain Bacteria; phylum Actinomycetota; class Actinomycetes; order Streptomycetales; family Streptomycetaceae; genus Streptomyces; species Streptomyces fragilis. The sequence continues at coordinate 293,541 of NZ_BEVZ01000008.1, forward strand.
TTCGACGCCCCGGTCGAGTACCTGGGCGCCACCAAGGAGTGGGCGGACGTGGACCCGGACAGCCGGGACTGGAAGTCCTGGTGGTACGAGGCCGACGAGACCGTCCGCTACACGCAGTTCATGGCCAAGGACAACGTCCCGTTCCACACGGTGATGTTCCCGGCGACCCAGCTGGGCGTGCGCGAGCCGTGGAAGAAGGTCGACGTCGTCAAGGCGTTCAACTGGCTGACGTACTACGGCGGCAAGTTCTCCACCTCGCAGAAGCGCGGCGTCTTCACCGACCAGGCGCTGGAGATCCTGCCGGCCGACTACTGGCGCTACTTCCTGATCGCCAACGCCCCGGAGTCCGACGACTCGTCGTTCACCTGGGAGCACTTCACGGCGACGGTCAACAAGGACCTGGCCGACACCCTCGGCAACTTCGTGAACCGGGTGCTGTCCTTCTCGAAGAAGCGCTTCGGCGAGGAGGTCCCGGCGGGCGCCGAGGCGGGCGAGGCCGAGGCGAAGCTGGGCGAGCAGATCGCCGCGCTGCTGGCCGAGTACGAGACCCAGATGGAGGCCCTGCAGTTCCGCAAGGCCGCGGCCGCGCTGCGCGCGCTGTGGTCGGCGGGCAACTCCTACCTGGAGGAGAAGGCCCCCTGGCTGGAGATCAAGACGGACAAGGACGGCGCCGCGCTGACCCTGCGCACGGCGATGAACCTGATCCACCTGTACGCGATCGTCTCCGAGCCGTTCATCCCGGCCAGCGCGGCGGCGATGCGCCAGGCGTTCCAGCTCGACGGTGACACGGCCACGTGGGTGTCGGCCGAGGAGGCGCGCGCGCTGGCGTTCCTGCCGGTGGGCACGCCGTTCACGGTGCCGCCGGTGCTCTTCGCCAAGCTGACCGAGGACGACCTCGAGGCCTACAAGGAGCGCTTCGGCGGCGAGTGACCCCCTTTGCCGGCCGCGACCTCCGTGCCGGCGGTGACGCCACGTGAGGTGGGGCCCGGGAACGCAACCGTTCCCGGGCCCCGCGCGTCTTCCCGGACACACCGGTCACGCCGCTGACCGGTGGAAACACCACACGTGGGGGGACCACATGGCTCTGTTCGGCAACGCGCACCCGATCGACCCGGCCCAGGCGCAGCAGGAGTACGCCCGCCTGATGGGCCAGGGCGAGCAGGTGCGGGCCGCGTACCTGCTGATCCGCGACACCATCATGCTCACGGACCGCCGTCTGATCCTGGTGGACAAGCAGGGCATCACCGGCAAGAAGACCGAGTACCACTCGATCCCGTACCGCTCCATCACGCACTTCGCGGTGGAGACGGCCGGCACGTTCGACCTGGACGCGGAGCTGAAGATCTGGGTGTCCGGCTCCTCGATGCCGATCCAGAAGACCTTCACCAAGGGCGTCGACATCTACGAGGTCCAGGCGATCCTCACGCAGTACGTAGCCGGCTGAACCGCCGCGCCGGGGTGCGGAATCCGCGCATCCCGGGCGTTGCGGCCGCCCGGCTTCGCAACGGGGGGCGTTGGGCCTTAGGTTGCCGCTCATGGCAATTCCCCAGGTCATTCCGATCGCCCATGAGCCGGACGGCCGTACGGCCACCATCGGCCGCTACGCCGGCGGCCAGTTCCTGGCGTCGGTGACGTACGCGTACCCCGTCGGGTACCGCCCCGACGACGGGTGGGAGCGGCAGCGCCGGCTCTACGCCGTCCTGCACACCTTCGACGCGGACGGCGTCCACCGGGACACCGACGTCTGGTTCGGCGGCACCTGGGCCGACCAGCGGAGCGACCCGGCGGTCCTCGGCCAGGCCGAGGCCCACCTGACCAAGCTGCTGGAGACCCTGCCCTCCCGCTCCTACGGCGACATCGCGGTCCGTCCCTTCCGCCGCACCGTCGACGGGGTCCTCTTCGGCCTCCTCGTCGAGTCCGAGGACGAGGGCGACGAGTGGACCGAACTCCACCCCGACCGCCTCGGCTTCGGCCCCCCGTGGAACGGCGCCCACGAGGCCTGACGCCCACCGCCGTCACCTCCGCGCCCTCGCCGCTCCCTGATCGTGTGAGGCCCGGGCGAACCGGACGTTCCCCGGGTCCGCCGCCTCTACGTTCGGCCGTATGACCGATGCCCGAATCGATGGAGCGCACAGCGGAAGGAGTGCCCATGGCGACCGCCCTGCGTACGCTGAAAACGTCACCTACCCACGAGGAGGCAGACGTGAGCGCCGCCGAGGAACGCCCGAGCGTGCTGAACCAGGAAGAGTTCGAGGAGTTGGCCAGGATGGCCGACCGGGTCAACGAGGCGCTGCGGCTGGAGTTCCTCGAGGGGCGCGTCCTGGAGAAGCCGATGCCTGACGGTGACCACAGCACGATCATCGAGTGGCTGAGCCGCCTGTGCATGCAGGCGCGAACGGATTGGTGGCTCTACTCCGATCAGGGCCTCCGTGTCGACGGGTACCGTCAGGGCAACGCCCGCCCTGACGGTTCCTTGGCTCCGACGGGCACTTTCGCGGGCCAAGGTGAATGGGCGAGCCCGGACGGCGTGCTCATGGTGGTCGAGGTGACGTCCCACGACCGCGACACGAACGCCCGGGACCGCGTCGAGAAGCCCCGCGCCTATGCCGGCGCCGGGATCCCCGTGTTCCTCCTCATCGACCGCGACTCCTGCGAGGTCAAGGTCCACTCCGAGCCGGAGAACGGCCGGTACACGCGGCAGGTCGTCGTGCCGTACGGGAAGACGGTGACGCTGCCCGGCCCCGTCGGCATCGAGCTGGACACCGAGCCGCTCAAGGACTGGTCGCGCTGACGGCGGGGCCCTGCTGTCGGAGTGGGCGGCGCACCGGAACCCGGAGGGCCGGTCCCCGGTCCTACCTGCGCTCCCTATGAACTACCCACTGCGGAGAAAACACCCCACCAAACCCCACCCCTCCCGCCCGTCGGGCGCGACTCACTCCCGCGAGTGAATATGCCCGGGAGGGCTGGATTTGACCCCGGTTGCCTGCCTTACGCTCAGCGCGACACCACCGCAGACATGTGACGGCCCCCGCCGGGACTGGCATCCCAGTGCGAGGGCCTGACCACCGAGGAAGAAAAGGGCTTCCCGATGGGTACCGAAGACCCTAGCGCGCCCTCGCGCGCCCGGTCCCGTAACCGCGGCACAAACCACCCCGCCGGGCCGTCGCTCGCGGGCGTCGTCCACGAACACGTCCGCCACACCGAGAACTTCACGGTGATCGGCAACGACCTGGCCCAGCACCGGGAGCTGTCGCTGCTGGCCATCGGGCTGGCCTGTTACATCCAGTCCGTGCGGCCCGGCACCGCCGTCGACATCAAGACGCTCGCCGCCCGCTTCCCCGAGGGCACCGCCCGGATCGCCGCCGCCCTGCGCGAGCTCGAGGCCCACGGCTACCTGCGCCGCACCCGCGAGCGGACGTCCACCGGCCGGGTCGTCACCCGCACGGTCTCCTGCAACAGGCCCGGTCATCGCGCCGCCCGGGAGACGGCCGCCCGGCGTCCGGCCCGGCGCACCACCCCGGACGAGCCCGCGCCACGCAAGCGCCTCCCCGCCGTGCCCCAGCCGGCCTTCCCCGCCCCCGTCCTCCTGCGGGCGGCCGTCGACGTCCTGGCCGGCCTGCGCCGCCACGACCCGCGCCTCCTCCTGTCGGCCACCGACGCCGAACACCTCGCGCCGGGCGTCGCCGCCTGGCTGGAGCGGGACGTCCCTCCCTCCGCCGTGCGCCGTGCCCTGACCGAGAACCTGCCCGCCGAGCCCCTGGCCCGCCCGGCCGCTCTCCTCGCCCACCGCCTGTCCGCCCAGCTCCCACCCCTGCCGCCCCTGCCGTCCGACCGGCCCGCGGCCGCCCCGGCGCCCGACCCCCGGCACCCCCTCCACACCTGCGAGTCCTGCGACCGCGCCTTCCGCGCACCGGAGCCCGGCCACTGCCGCGACTGCCGCGCCGATCGCGGGGAGGCCGCGTGAGTGCCAGGCGCTCGGCAGCCCCGCGGCGGACACCCTGGCAGCGGTGCTCCTGCGGGACCACGCGAGGGGGCACATCACGATGGAGCGCGCAGCGGTCCCGCTGTTACGATCCGGCTGTTCCACATGGCTGTTGAGGATTGAACAGTCCGCGGCACGTACCGGCTGCCGTCGCTCCTCCGCCGCGTGAACCTCCCTTACTCGCACAGCAGTGGAGGAATCGAGTGGGCAGACCTGCCCTCATACGTGTTGCCGTCGCCGTCACCACCTCGCTGGCCCTGGCCCTCGGTGCGGGAGTCGTCGTAGGGACGGCCCAGGCCGACGAGACCGCGGAGGTGATCGTCCCCGCGGAGACCTACCAGCGGCCGGGCACTGTTGTGCTGGGCGCCGGACCGTCGGGCTTCCTGCGGTACGAACCCGGACGCGGCCACCTGTGGACCACGTACGACGGTCACGACACGGTGGTCGACGCCTCAGGGGACTCCACCCCGGGCACATCGGATCTCGGTGCCGGTTCGGACGTCGTCGTCCGCTACGACGAGGGCACGCGCACCGTGTCCCTGCGGGACATGGCTGCCGGGGGCGCCGTCTCGACACTCGTCCTTCCCACGGGACACGAGTACGAGGGAACCCTCGGGCGGACCGTGCTGACGACCCGGTACGTCGACGGCGCCTGGACGTGGCGTCTGCTCGACACCGGCGACGACGGCACCCTGCGGGAGCGCGCCGTGGCCGGCGTACCGGCGGGCATCACCTCGGTGATGACCGCCATCGCGCCGGTGGCCGACACGCGCGGCACAGTGGTGCAGTACTACCGGGACGGGGCGGCCCGGACGGGATGGCTCGACGCCGTGGAAGGCCGGCTGACCGAACTGCCCGGTCACGTGACGGTGAACATGACGGGCAGGTCGTTCCTCAGCACCACGCACCTGGCGGCGTGGGACGGGAGCGACACCGTGTCCGTCTACTCCCGTGACGACCTGAGCACGCCCGTCCGCAGGGTCCCGTTGGAGAACGACGGAAAGACCATGCTGGCGGGCATGATCGGCGACACGCTCCTCGTCTCGCGGGTCGACCCCTCGCTGGGAGCGGCGGGCTCCTCCGCCGCCGTGTGGCGCCTGGAGTCGCTGGCCGCCGACGGATCGACGACGGGAACGGTGCTGGCCCGGAACTTGGGCCTCGGCATGGCCACCCCGGACGGCGGGCTGCTGATCCCGGGCGCGGGGGACGACCTCACCCGGTGGGGCGTGCACCTGATCACGGAAGGCTCCGACGGCACGCTCGGCACCCGGCGGGTGGCGGCGGGTGAACTGCAGACGGTGACCCGTCCGATCAGGGACCTCGCCCTCACCGACGGCCGGCTGAGCGTGCTGGAGTGGAACGCCGAATACGAACGCGTGCACATGTACACGCGGACGGCCGGCACCTCGACCGTCGGCGCGCGTGTCTTCCGCGGCGCCGCCACCGACCGTGCGGAGATCACGGACACCGGGGACGGGCGCACGGTGATCTCCGAGCCGTGGCCGTCGGACGGTGTGCCACGGGTGATCGGCCCGGCGGAGTCCCTGCCGGGCAGGCCCGTCGACGCCTCCCGCACCTACGTCCGCGTCCTGGAGGCAGCGGGCCGCCACGTCGCGATGGCCACCGAGAACACCGCGGAGGTCCCCGCGGAGACCCGGGTGGTCGACGCGGACACCGGCCGCACCGTGGTCACCTCGGCGAGCCACGCCATGGCGATGTGGGGAACCACCGTGTGGGTGGGGGAGACCGCCGGCAACGGCGTCGTGCCGGTCGACCTGTCCACCGGGCAGGCCGGCGAGGCGGTGCGGTGGAGTGCCGCCCGCGGCGGCTGCGTGCCGGGCGACCTGCAGGCCGTCGGCCGCTGGCTGCTGTGGACGTGCCTCGGATCGTCGGCCGACACCCGCGGCGTCTACGACACCGTGACGAAGACCAACCTCACCCTCGAGAAGGACCCCGGGCGTGATCTGCCGCCGGCGAAGCTCGGTGACGGCTTCGTCGTCACGGACGAGGACGGCACGCTCACGGTGACGGACTTCCGCACCGGCACGCCCCAGACGCACACGCTGGGCGCCTTCCAGTCAGGGCTGCCGTGGGACGTCGACCCGTACACCGGTCTGATCGCGCACGTCGACGGCAGGCAGAACATCCACCTGGTGCCCAGCGGCATCCCCCTCTCCCCGCTCGCCCAGACCGACTCCTCCGTCGCCGGCTCCGTCGACGTGAAGGGCGGCGCCTCGCTGTGGAGCCCTCGCTGGTGGCTCTCCAAGCAGGCCGCCTCCTGGAAGCTGGTGATCAGGAACAAGGCCACCGGCGCCACCGTCCGCACCCTGACCGGCACCGGCGCACGGTCCACCGTCCAGGCGTCGTGGAACGGCAAGGACAGCGCGGGCGGACTGGTGCCCAACGGCGCCCACACCTGGACGCTGACCGCCACCCCGGCCGACGGCCAGGGTGCCGCGCTGACCCGGACCGGCACGCTGAAGGTCACCGGCGCCACCCCTGTGCCGCGCGACTTCGTCGGCTCCGACGGCTTCGGCGAGCTGGTGACGCTGAACAGCTCGGGCGGTCTGACGTACCAGTACGGGAACGGCACCGGCACCTTCAGCGGCAAGCGCTCGGGTTCCGGATGGGCGACCACGGTCCGTCCCGTGCCGTTCGGCGACCTGGACGGCGACCGGTGCAACGACATGCTGGTCCGGCACAGCAGTGGGGAACTGCGGGCCTACCGCCCCGGCTGTGCCTCGGCCGTGACCCCGTCCACCGCCTCCACCTCGCTGGGAACGGGCTGGAACCAGTACGACGTGCTGACCTCGCCGGGCGACCTGAGCGGTGACGGCCGGGCCGACCTGATCACCCGGCAGAGCTCCACCGGGGACATCCACCTGCACAAGGCCACCAGCACCGGCAAGCTGTCGGCACGTGTGAAGATCCGCTCCGGATGGACCTACAAGAAGATCCTGGGCGCCGGCGATCTGAACGGCGACGGCTTCGGTGACCTGCTGGCGCAGGACAAGTCGAACGAGCTGTGGCGCTACGACGGCACCGCGAGCGGCCAGTTCAAGAACCGGGTGAAGGTCTTCACCGACTGGGGCGCGTCGTACAACGTGGTCGTCGGCGTGGGCGACATCACCGGGGACGGCAGGGCCGACCTGGTCTGCCGCGACACCTCCGGCAACGTCTGGCGGAACAACGGCGACGGCAAGGGGTCGTTCTCCTCCAGGACCAGGATCACCACAGGCTGGCAGGGGTACAAGGGGCTCTTCTGAGCGGAAAAGGCAGGGGCCCGGCGCCGGAGAACGACTCCGGGGCCGGGCCCCTGTGGTGCTGTCGGGCGGTTACTTCGGCTGCGGCTTGCGCACCGAGATGTGCAGCTCGCGCAGGCGGGCCTCGTCCAGCTCGGTCGGCGCGCCCATCATCAGGTCCTGGGCGTTGCCGTTGAGCGGGAAGGCGATGGTCTCGCGGATGTTGGGCTCGTCGGCCAGCAGCATCACGATGCGGTCCACGCCCGGGGCGATGCCACCGTGCGGCGGGGCGCCGAAGCGCAGGGCGCGCAGCATGCCGGCGAACTCGCGCTCGACCGTCTCGGCGTCGTAGCCGGCGATCTCGAACGCCTTCAGCATGATCTCCGGCTCGTGGTTGCGGATCGCGCCGGAGGACAGCTCCACGCCGTTGCAGACGATGTCGTACTGCCAGGCCAGGATGTCCAGCGGGTCCTGGTTCTCCAGCGCGTCCATGCCGCCCTGCGGCATCGAGAACGGGTTGTGCGAGAAGTCGATCCGGCCGGTCTCCTCGTCCTTCTCGTACATCGGGAAGTCGACGATCCAGCAGAACCGGAAGACGCCCTCCTCGAAGTGGCCGGCCCGCTTGGCGGCCTCGACGCGGACCGCGCCCATGATCTTGGAGACCTCGTCGAACTCGCCGGCGCCGAAGAAGACGGCGTGGCCGGCGGCCAGGCCGAGGCGCTTGGTCAGCTCGGCGACGTTCTCCTCGGTGAGGAACTTGGCGATCGGGCCGGTCAGCGAGCCGTCCTCGGCGACGCGGACCCAGGCCAGGCCCTGCGCGCCCAGGTCGACGGCGAACTGGCCGAGCTGGTCGAAGAACTTGCGCGGCTGGGCGGCGACGTCCGGCACCGGCAGGGCGCGGACGTGCTTGCCGGCGAACGCCTTGAAGTCGGAGCCCTCGAAGACGTCGGTGATGTCGACCAGCTCGAGCTTGGCGCGCAGGTCCGGCTTGTCGGAGCCGTACTTCAGCATCGACTCGCGGAACGGGATCCGCGGGAAGGGCGAGGTGACCTCGCGGCCGCCCCCGAACTCGGTGAAGAGCTCGGTCATCAGCTTCTCGATCGGCTGGAAGACGTCCTCCTGCTCGACGAAGCTCATCTCGACGTCGAGCTGGTAGAACTCGCCCGGCGAACGGTCGGCGCGGGCGTCCTCGTCGCGGAAGCAGGGCGCGATCTGGAAGTAGCGGTCGAAGCCGGAGATCATCAGCAGCTGCTTGAACTGCTGGGGCGCCTGCGGCAGCGCGTAGAAGCGGCCCGGGTTCAGGCGCGAGGGCACGACGAAGTCGCGGGCGCCCTCGGGGGAGGTGGCGGTGAGGATCGGCGTCGCCATCTCGTTGAAGCCGAGCGCGGTCATCTTGTGCCGGATGGCGGAGATGACGGCGGTGCGCAGCATGATGTTGCGGTGCATCCGCTCGCGGCGCAGGTCGAGGAAGCGGTACTCCAGACGGCGCTCCTCGTTCACCCCGTCCTCGGCGTTGATGGTGAACGGCAGCGGGGCGGCCGCGCCGAGCAGCTCCACCTCGCCGACCTCGACCTCGACCTCACCGGTCGGGAGGTCGGCGTTCACGTTCTCCGCGCCGCGGGAGACGACCTTGCCGTCCACCCGGACGGTCGACTCCTTGGACATCTTGTCCAGCGCCTCGTACGCGGCGGTGCCGGGACGGGCGACCAGCTGGGTGATGCCGTAGTGGTCGCGCAGATCGATGAAGAGGATGCCGCCCAGGTCGCGCCGATTGTGCAGCCAGCCGCTCAGCCGGACGTCGGTGCCGACGTCAGAGGCGCGGAGCTCGCCGCAGGTGTGGGACCTGTACCGATGCATCGTCGTTCATCCAGTCTTCGTGGAGGTGGGGTCTCCCGGCATGGCTCGGCCGGGCCCTCCCAGGGTACCGGTCGTGCTGTCGCCCCTTCCCCTTGGTTTCCCCGGCTTCCCGGGCCCCGGGAGGCGCTGACGAACGGAACATATGCGCATGCTTCGGATGGCAGGCTGGGTCACCGTCTTCCTACAGTGGAGCAATGCGCCACGACGAGCACCTGCCGGCCGAGAAGGTCACGGAGGTCCTGTCGGTTCTGTCGGTCGGCCTCTGGCAGTGGGACACCGCCGGGGACCGGATCACCGCCGACGCCGAGACCGCCCGTCAGCTCGGCCTGCCGGCCGAGCCCACGGTGCTGCGTGAGGCGCAGGTGCGCGCCCGGCTCCATCCGGAGGACTGGAGCGAGATGCTCGGCGTGGTCCAGCTGGCGCTCGCCGAGGACACCCTCGCCGAGGTGCGGGCCAGGGTGATGGACGGCCAGGGCCGGGTCCTGCGGCTCGTGCGCTCCCGCTGCCGGCCGTCCTACAACGAGCAGCGCGACTCCTACGAGGTCGTCGGCATCATCCAGGAGGTCGGCGATCCCACCTCGGGCCCCGCCTCGCACGGACCGGTGATCGGCGACTGGCGGCGCAGCCGGGAGGCGTTCCTGCTCGACGCCGGCCGCGCGCTGGCCGAGGCCGGTTCCACCCAGGAGGTGCTGCGCGTCGCCGCCGGGCTGGCCATGCCGGGCTTCTCCCCGAACGGCCTCGCGGTGTTCGGCACCGACGGGGAGCGGATCACGCTGATCGGCCACCACGGGTACCCGGGCGGGGACGAGAAGCCGTTCGCCCGCATGTCGGTGCAGGCGGACTACCCCGCCGCCGAGGTCGTCCGCACCGGCCGGGCCGTCTACCTCCGCTCGCCCGAGGAGTACCGCTCGCGCTACCCGACCGGCTGGACGTTGGCCGAGCCCTACCACCGCAAGTCCTGGGCCTTCCTCCCCCTGGTGGTGGGGGGCCGGACCATGGGGGCGTGGATGGCCGGGTTCGGCCATCCGGTGAAGTTCACCTCCGACGAACGCTCGGTGCTGACCACGGTGGCCCGGATGCTGGCGCAGGCCCTGTCCCGGGCGGGCACCGCGGAGACCGAGCGCGAACTGTCGGAGGGCCTGCAGGCCTCGATGATGCCGCGCCTGGGCCTGGAGATCCCCGGGATGGAGATCAGCGGCCGCTACGTGCCCACCGGCGGCGGACTGCAGGTCGGCGGGGACTGGTTCGACATGATCCGGCTGCCCGGCGGTGCCTCGGCCCTCGGCCCGGGCGGCCGGTTCGCGCTGGTCATCGGCGACGTCCAGGGCCACGACGTGCGGGCGGCGGGCCTGATGGGCCAGCTGCGCATGGCACTGCGCGCCTACGCCGCCGAGGGGCACACCCCGGACGCGGTGCTCTCCCGCGCCTCCCGCTTCCTGCACGGCGTCAACGACGCCGAGGGCGCCGACGACCCCCGGTTCGCGACCTGCCTCTACATCGAGGTCGACCCGGACAGCGGCGCGCTCGTCATCGCCCGGGCCGGCCACCTCGACCCGGTGATCCGCCTGGCGGACGGAACCGTCCTGCTGCGGCCCACCGCGGGCGGGCTGCCGCTGGGCATCGTCCCCGACGCGGACTACCCCACCACCGAGTTCACGCTGGCGCCCGGGGAGACGCTGCTGTTGTGCACGGACGGCCTGGCGGAGACCGGCGGCCACGACCTGCTGACCGGCTGGGAGCGGGTGCGCGACGTGTTCGAGGCGTACCAGGGAGACGACATGGAGGGCCTCGCCGACGCCTTCATCTCCATGGTGGTGGGACCCGCGTCGCACCGGCACGTCGGTCCGCTGCCGGACCGCCGCGAGGACGACATCGCGCTGGTCCTGCTGCACCGGGTCCCCGGGCACGGGACGGCCCGCGACGCGAGCGGCGCCCTGCTGAAGCCGACGCGCCAGATGGCGGCGACGGTCGCCCAGGACGAGGCCGACCGGATCCGCGACGCCCGGGCCGAGCTGCGGCAGCTGCTGCACGACTGGCGGGACCCGGACCAGATCGACTCCGCGGTGCTGCTGACCTCCGAGATGATCGCCAACGTCCTGATGCACACCGACGCGGACGCGACCCTGCTCGCCCGGGTCATCGGGCCGGAGGGGCGGCGCCGGCTGCGGGTGGAGGTCACCGACCTGGCCGAGGCCCTGCCCCACCGGCGCGACCCGGGGGAGATGGCGTCCTCCGGCCGCGGTCTGTTCCTCATCGAGGAACTCGCCATGGCGTGGGGGGTCGATCCGCGCGGGGTGGGCAAGACCATCTGGTTCGAGCTGCACGAGCCGGGGTCCGAGCCGGAGGTCGAGGCGGGAGTCGAGCCGGGGCGCGCGGCTGAACCGGGGCCTGGGCCGGATCCGGGGTCTGGGCCTGAGGTCGAGCCGGGGCCGGAGCCGGGGTCTGGGCCTGAGCCGGGGTCTGGGCCTGAGGTCGAGCCGGGGCGGGAGCGGGGGCCGGGGCCGGGGGTCGAGCCCGGGCCCGAGCCGGAGCGGGCGCCCGAGCCGGACTGACCGGCTCGGGCGCGTCCGGCTCCTGCGGCGGGCCCCGGGGCGGCGGTGCCCCGCCGCCCCGGCTGGAGGTCAGGCCTCCGTCGGCCTGCGGTCAGGCCCCCGTCCGGTCTGCGGTCAGGCCTGCGGGCCGGACGCCGTCATCCCGTGCGCCGCCGGGATCTGCCCGAAGCGCCCCTTCTGGAAGTCCTCGAAGGCCTGCACCAGCTCGTCGCGGGTGTTCATGACGAACGGCCCGTACTGCTGCATCGGCTCGCGGATCGGCCGGCCGCCCAGCAGGACGATCTCCAGGTCGGGGGTGTTCCCGTCCTGCCGCTCGTCCGCCCGGAAGGTCAGCGAGGAGCCCTTGCCGTACACGGCAGCCTGACCCGTGTGCACCGGGCGCCGCTCCGTGCCCACCGACCCGCGGCCGGCCAGCACGTAGGCCAGGGCGTTGAAGTCCTCGCGCCAGGGCAGCGTGATCTCGGCGCCCGGGGCGACGGTCGCGTGGATCATCGTGATGGGGGTGTGGGTGATGCCCGGGCCCTGGTGGCCGTCCAGCTCACCGGCGATCACGCGGATCAGCGCGCCGCCGTCGGGGGAGGTCAGCAGCTTGACCGTGCCACCGCGGATGTCCTGGTAGCGCGGGGCCATCATCTTGTCCTTGGCCGGCAGGTTCACCCACAGCTGCAGACCGTGGAAGAGGCCGCCGGACATCACCAGCTGCTCCGGCGGCGCCTCGATGTGCAGCAGGCCGCTGCCCGCCGTCATCCACTGGGTGTCGCCGTTGGTGATCGAGCCGCCTCCGCCATGGCTGTCCTGGTGGTCGAACGCGCCGTCGATGATGTACGTGACGGTCTCGAAGCCGCGGTGGGGGTGCCAGGGGGTGCCCTTCGGCTCGCCCGGGGCGTACTCCACCTCACCCATCTGGTCCATCAGGATGAACGGGTCCAGGTGACGGTGGGCGATGCCGGCGAAGGCGCGCCGCACCGGGAAGCCCTCACCTTCGAACCCGCTGGGCGCGGTGGTGACGGTCAGCACGGGACGGGCGACGGCCTCGGCGGGCGCGGTGACGCGGGGCAGGGCCAGGGTGTTCTCGACGGTCACGGCGGGCATGGCGGTGTACCTCCTGTGCGGCGGCAACCAGGGCGGCTGCATCCTCGAGGAAGAGATTAGTTGATTGTTGAACTTTCCGCTAGTTGAGAGTTCAACTTTCTCGGTCGGGCGGTGTCCGCAGGCTCGCGGGCGCACACGTGAGGCCCGGAGGGAGGTCCTCCGGGCCTGTGGTTCCCTGTGGTTCCCCGCGGCGGGGCGCCGGCGCTCAGGTGTACATGCGCCGCATGGCGTAGTCGACCATCTGCTCGACGGTCTGGGCGTCGAAGACCATGCGGTGCTCGCCCTCCATGTCCAGCACGAAGCCGTACCCCGAGGGCAGCAGGTCCAGCACCTCGGAACCGGTGATGACGAAGTACTTCGACTCCTTGCCCGCGTACCGCCGCAGCTCCTTGAGCGAGGTGAACATCGGGATCACCGGCTGCTGCGTGTTGTGCAGCGCCAGGAATCCCGGGTTGTCGCCGCGCGGGCAGTAGACCTTGGACGTGGCGAAGACCTGGTGGAAGTCCTCCGCCGTCATCGTGCCGGTGGTGAAGGCGCGCACCGCTTCGGCGAGCGTGGGGGGCGCGGCCGTCGAGGGCTCGGGATAGAGCGGCTGCTGCGGCTGACCGTAACCGCCGCTCATGCCGCCCATCGACTGCTGCTGGTGCTGCTGCGGCGGCGGGGCGTACTGCTGCTGGGCGCCGGCGTTCGGGTCGTAGCCGTACATGCCGCAAAGACTAGTCAACGACGCGTCCTTGAAGCGACGGGTTGGCGGAGCGGGCCTCTCCGGTCCCCGGCGCCGCCGCCCCCGGGGCAGCCGTGCCCGGGGCTGCCGTCCCCGGGGCGGCGGGTGGAACGGGTGTGACGGGTGTGACGGACGTGACGGAAGCGGCCGCGGCAGGCTCGGCCGAGCGGCGCGGCAGGCGGGCCAGGAACCGGCGACGGGTCAGCCAGGTGCCCGCTGCCGCCAGGAGGCCGAGGCCGAGCAGCGACCAGGCGACCTGCCGCAGGGTCGTGGTCAGGGCGTCGTACACCGCGGCCGCCGCCGCGCGGGAGACGCCGGGCGGCAGGTCGGCGAGGATCGCGGCCCGCCCCACCAGCAGCGCGACCACCAGCACCGCGCCGCCGACCGCCGTGCCGAGGGCCGTCGCGGTGACGGCGCGGCGGCGCCGGACCGCGACCGCGATGCCGGCCACCGCCAGCACCCCCGCCGACACCGGCAGCCACACCCCGGCGACCTCCAGGGTGCGCAGCCCGCCCCGCAGCCGCCGCAGCTCCTGCGGCTCCAGCACCGCCACCCGCGCGTGCCGGACGGGGATGCTGCCGGCCAGCGGCACGTTCTCGTCGGCCAGCTCGTGCCGCACCCGCTCGGTGATCGGCGCCAGGTCCACCGTGACCGGGCCGTCGCCCCGCTCGCGCAGGGCCTTCAGCACCGCCTCGTGGGAGGCCCGGTTGCCGGCGTCCCAGACGGCCCGGAACGCCGCGGTCCGGGTGAAGGAGTCCACGGCGCTGTGGACGAAGGGCGCCGCCGAAGGGGGCAGGTCGCGCCGGTCCGTCAGCTCGTGCACGATCCCGGCGCCCACCGTGTCGGCGATCACCCCGCGCACGGCGGGGTCCGAGGACAGGGGCGCCATGCTCTCGACGTACCTGCTCGTGTCGGCGACCTGGTGCACCGCCCAGGCGGCGAGCGCGCCGAACGGCAGCAGAAGGCACGCCGCGACGGTCAGGGCCGCCGACAGCACGTCACGGAGACGGCGCGTGCGGGGACTCACCCTCCCAGGAGACGCCGCCCGTCCGGCCGGGGCGAGCGACGCGCGTCCGACCGGGTGAGGCGGCGGCCACCGGGGCCGGGCCGTCGGCCCGGCCCCGCGGAGCCCGGATCAGTGGTGCCGGCGGATGGAACGGGCCATCCTGCGCCTGCGCGTCAGCAGCCGCACCTTGCCGCCGCCGCGCCGCCGCCGCAACTGCCGGTGCCCGACCGTGCCGTGGTCCGCGGGCCGCCCCGCGGAGGCGGGGGCCGTGGGGGACGCGGGCGCGGCCGGCGCGGTGGAGGCGGCCGGCCCCACGGCTTCCCGCGCCGTCCGGGCGGTGAAGGACTCCTGCCCGTACTCCTCCACACGCAGTGCGTCCTGCCGGTCGGTGACCGGGTAGCCGGGGTCGCCCGTCCGGGCGTCCCCGGGCCTCGGGCGGGTCTGTATCCGGTACAGGGCGGAGACGAAGACGCCCACCGCCAGGGCTCCGCCCAGGACGACGGAGCGGATGACGCTGGTGTCGGTGGTGCTCACCAGGAAGCCCAGCGCGACGCCGGTGAAGGCGGCCCAGGCCACGGCGCGTATGCCGCGGGACAACCGCGGGGTGAGCGCCAGCATCGCCGCGAGCGCCAGCATGAAGGCCAGCGCCGTCATGAAGCCGTAGAACGTGTTCCAGCCGGTGATCGGGCCGCCGTCGCGGGTGTTGGCCGCGGCCCAGTAGCCGTAGATCAGCCCGGACCCCACGGTCGCGACCGTCTTCATGGCCTTCGTCCCGCGGTCGCCCAGCAGCCGCGTGTCGGCCTGCGGGCGCGAGTCGGCGCCCTCGTGCCAGGTGCCGGGAGGCCGCCGGGACAGCGAGCCCCGGGGGGCGTGTGGCGCGTACGTCATGGAAACGCTCCTCTCCGCCGGAAACCGGGCGGTCGTCGAGCCGGACCCCGAGCATGCAACGAACGCCGCGGTCCTGCGGCGGCCTGTGGACAAAGCCCGGCTCCGATATCCAGCGGACACCCGTACGAGTGAACGGGCAACTCGGGAACGCGCCTGTGTCCACGACCGGATGCAGGCGTCCCAGGCCCGTGTTTCGCTGAAAACATGCAGCCCACGCCCCCTGCCGGGAGAAGCGCCACCGGAGGCCCGGTCCACGATCCGGCGGCGCCGCGTGCCGTGTTCGTGCGCGAGGCCGGGGTGGAGCGCCTCCTGTACTGGCGCGGCCACGCGGTCAACTGGGTGCTCCCGGTGCTGATCGGAGTGATCGGCATCGTGGCGGAGGTGTCGACGCCCGACTGGTTCCGGGCCGCCTCCTGGCTGGTGCTGGTCCCCGGGGTGGCCGCGGCGCTGTGCAGCGTGCGGGCCACGGCCGTCCTCGCGGTGCTGGCGCTGGCCGCGTACGGGCTGGTCACCCTGGTCTCCCGGCCGATGGTCAGTGTGTGGCCGGTCCTCGTGTTGCTGATCATCGGCGGGACGTTCTCCGTCCTCGCCTGCGCGGTGCGCGTCGCCCACGCCGACAAGCTCCGGCAGATGTCGGTGGTCGCCGACACCACGCGCCGCGCGGTCCTGCGGCCCTTCCCGCCAGGGCTGGGCGGGCTGGAACACGCGGCGCTCTACCTGCCGGCCAACAGCGAGGCGCGGGTCGGCGGCGACTTCTACGACATCCAGCCCAGCCCCTGGGGCACGCGGGTGCTCATCGGCGACGTGCAGGGCAAAGGGCTGGAGGTGGTCGAGACGGCGGCGGCCCTGCTCGGCACGTTCCGGGAGGCCGCGTACCACGAGCGGTCCTTGTCGGTGATCGCCTCCCGGCTGGAGATCCGGCTGAAGAGACAGGTCGCCTACCGCCTCGACCTGGGAGCCGAGCAGGACCGCGACCGGTTCGCCACGGCGGTGATGCTCGACTTCCCGGCCGACGAGCCGGACGTGGTCGACATCGTCAACTTCGGTCACGAACCGCCGCTGCTGATCAGCCCTTCGGGGGAGTGCGCTCCCCTGCCCGGCGCGCACGGCCTGCCGCTGGGGCTGAGCGACATCGCCGACCAGCCACCGCCGATGGTGCGGACCACCGTGCCGGTGGGTTCCACCCTGCTGCTCACCACCGACGGGGTGACGGAGGCGCGGAACAAGGCGGGGGAGTTCTACCCGCTCCGGAAGGAGGTCGCCCGCGCGGCCGCCCGGAGCCCCACGCTGCGCAGGCCGCGGGGGATCGCCCGGTTCGTGCGTGACGGGGTGCTGCTGCACTCCGACGACCACCTGGAGGACGACACGACGATCTTCTGTGTCCGGCGACCCGGACCGGAGGAGCCGCCGCCGTGGTGTCAGCCGGCGAGGTCGCTGGACGACCCCGAGCCCGACCTCGACGCGGACCCCGACCCCGGCCCCGGCCCCGGCCCCGACGCCGAGGACGTGGGCGGTGTGACGCATCCGCAGGGGCGGGTCCGTCTCGGGCCGGTGCCGTTCCGGCTGCCGCGGCCGGTGCGCCGCGGGTCCGGGCGTGGCGCCGGGGGCGGGTGACCGAGCAGGGATGAGGACGGGCGTCGGCGGGCGGACCTGCCGCGCGGGCGTGCCGCAGCGGTGCGGGGGAGTGGTGAACGTGGTGAGGGCACCGGCAGGGTGCGTGCTGAGGAAGGGGTCCGCCGATGGTCCGTCGACGCCTGGCCGTGGACCTCACCGGAGGGCTGGACGACGCCTGGTCGGAGGTCGTCGCGTTCGTACCGCGGCTGGCGGTCTTCCTGGTGGTGCTGGTCGTCGGGTGGGTCGTCGCCAGGACGGCCGCCAAGGTGTTGGAACGGATGCTGCGCAGGGCCGGTTCGGAAAGGCCGGCGGCGCGGTCGGGGGTACGGCTGCTGCTGCGGGACTCACCGCACGACCTGACCGGGATCATCAGCCGGCTGGTGTTCTACCTGCTGATGCTGGCGGTGCTGCGGCTGGCGCTGGGAGTGTTCGGGCCGAACCCGGTCGGTGCGGTGGTCGACGGGGTGGTGGCGTGGCTGCCGCGCGGCATCGTGGCGGTGCTGCTGGTCGTGGTCACGCTGGCGGTCGCGGACGCGGTGCGGAGGGTGGTGGGCTCGGTGCTCGCGTCCGCCGCGTACGGGGGCGCGGTGGCGAGGGTGCTGTGGGCGGTCGTCCTGCTCCTGGGGTTCGTCGCGGCGGCGAGCCAGGCGGGGGTCGCGACGGGGGTGGTCCTCCCGGTGCTGTACGCGGGGCTCGCGACGGTGGGAGGCATCGCGGTGGTGGGCGTCGGGGGCGGGCTGATCGGGCCGATGCGGTCGCGGTGGGAGCGGTGGCTGACGCGGGCGGAGCAGGAGGTCGCGGCGGCGCGGAGCGGGGTGGCGGCGTACCGGGCGGAACGGGAGGGGGAAGGGGACGGCACGGGCCGTCCCGAGGGCGAGCGCCACCCCCGGGAGGGGTGACACCTCGTCGGCCCGGTGGGGCGCTCCCGGGCCCGGTGGGGCGCTTCCGGCCGGGTGGTCCGCCTCCGGCTCGGTGGGCGGTCCCCCGCCTGGTGGGCGCTTCCGGCCCGGTGGGGGCGCTTCCGGCCGTTGAGAGCGCCTCTGGCGGTGGGCCGTCTCCGCATGGTGGGGCGCTTCCGACGTGGTGGAGTGCCTCCGGCTCGGTGGGCGGTCCCCCGCCTGGGGGGCGCTTCCGGCCTGGGGGGCCGCTGCCCCGCCCGGTGGGTAGCCTCACGAGCCCGGTGGGGTGCCTCCGGCTCGGTGGGCAGTCCCCCGCTTGGTGGGCGCTTCCGGCTTGGTGGGCCGCCGCCCGGCCCGGTGGCCCGACTCCCGGCTCGGTGGGCGGTCCCCCGCCCGGTGCGCTTCCGGCCCGGTGGGCCGCCGCCCCGCCCGGCGGACCGCCTCCGGCCCGGTGGGCCGGGGGTGGGTGCGGTTCAGGGCGTGGCGGGGGGTGGGAGGAGGTCGTGGTGGTGGACCAACCAGGTGATGGCGGTGAGGCGGCAGACGGCGTAGTCGTGACCCGGGGGCTCGCGCCAGTCGAGGTCGTCGAGCGCGTCGAGGAAGCCGAGGGCGTAGTCCGTGAGGTCGGCCGGGTCCGGCGCGGCCGGGGTGAGGCCCGCGGCCGGGCCGGCGGTGCCGAGCCGGTCACGCAGTTCCGCCACGTGCTGGTCCACGGCCGCCGTGAAGCCGGGCTCGAAGGCGAACTCGGCGAAACGCGGCGTGAAGGTATGGGCGATCCGGGCCAGCGGGGACATGCCCCCACGGTAGGCGGGGGCCCGCCTCCCGCAGGGCCCTGCCGGGCATGGAGCGCGTCACACGCCCTGCCGGACCCGTGCTGCGCGCCCTGCCGGACCCGTGCTGCGCGCCCTGCCGGACCCGTGCTGCGCGCCCTGCCGGACCCGTGCTGCGCGCCCTGCCGGACCCGTGCCGGCGGCCCGCTCTGTGTCAGGCCTTCAGCCACACCGTGGTGTCCGCCGGGAGCTCGGCGCCCGAGGAGTTCAGCGGGCCGCTGGCGAGCAGGACGCGCCCCGCCGGGAGCGGGACCGCCGCAGGAGTGGTGTTGGCGACGACCTGCCAGCCACCCGGGCGGGCGAAGTGCAGGACGCCGGGGGGCGAGCCGTCGAGCCAGGTCAGGGACTCGTCCGCGCTCAGCAGCCCGCGGCGGACGCGCAGTGCCGCCCGGTAAAGCTCCAGCGTGGAGCCCTCCACCCCGTCCTGCGCCTCCACGGACAGCTCGGCGAAGTGCTCCGGCTGCGGCAACCACGGCAGTCCGCCGCCCGACGCCCCGCCCGACGCCCCACCCGAGCCGCCGCCCGGCCCGCCGCCGGACCCTCCGCCGGACGCGGGACCGAACCCGAAGCCCGCGCCGCCCCGCGTCCACGGCAGCGGCACCCGGCAGCCGTCGCGCCCCTTGCGGGTGTGCCCCGTCTGCTCCCAGATCGGGTCCTGCAGCGCCTCGGCGGGCAGGTCGGCGACCTCCGGCAGGCCCAGTTCCTCGCCCTGGTACAGGTAGGCCGAACCCGGCAGCGCCAGCATCAGCAGGGTGGCCGCCCGCGCCCGCCGCAGCCCGAGCTCCACGTCGACGGCCGGCTCACGGCCGTCGGAGAGCAGCCAGGCGTCCGGGTCCACCTCGGGCGGCAGGGCGAGGCGCGTGGCGTGCCGGATGACGTCGTGGTTGGACAGCACCCAGGTCGCCGAGGCGCCCGCCGCGCGGGCCTGGTCCAGCGAGGAGGTGATCACCTCGCGCAGCGCCTCGCCGTCCCACGGGGCCCGCAGGTACTCGAAGTTGAACGCCTGCCCGAGTTCGTCGGGCCGCGCGTACAGCACCCGCCGCTCGCCCGGGACCCAGGCCTCGGCCACCGCCATCCGCGGCGGGGAGTAGGAGTCGAGGATCTTGCGCCAGTCGCGGTAGACCTCGTGCACCTCGTCCCGGTCGTAGAGCGGGTGTTCTCCCGGGGCCATGCCCTCCAGCGCCTCGTCACCGCCGGCCGCCAGGTCGCCGAGATCGCGCAGCGGCTCGGTGAGGTCCTTGGCGAGGGCGTGCGCCACGTCGACCCGGAAGCCGTCGACGCCGCGGTCCGACCAGAACCGCAGGGTGGTGCGGAAGTCGGCGCGGACCTCCTCGTTGTCCCAGTTGAGGTCCGGCTGCTCCGGGGCGAACAGGTGGAGGTACCACTGGCCGTCCGGCACCCGCTCCCAGGCGCTGCCGCCGAACACCGAGTGCCAGTCGGACGGCGGGAGTTCGCCGCCGGGGCCGCGGCCGTCACGGAAGACGTACCGGTCCCTGGCCGGGGAGCCGGGGCCCGCCCGCAGCGCCTCCTCGAACCAGGCGTGCCGGCGGGAGGTGTGGTTGGGGACGAGGTCGACGATCACCTTCAGACCCAGCCGGTGCGCCTCGGCCACCATCAGGGTGAAGTCCTCCAGCGTGCCAAGGCGCGGGTCGACGTCGCGGTAATCGGCGACGTCGTAGCCGCCGTCGGCGAGCTCCGACGGGTAGAAGGGGCTCAGCCAGACCGCGTCCACGCCCAGGGTGGCCAGGTGGGCGAGGCGCCGCGTGACACCGCGCAGGTCGCCCAGCCCGTCGCCGTCCGCGTCGGCGAAACTGCGCGGGTACACCTGGTAGATCACCGCCTGCCGCCACCAGTTGGGGTCCCTGGACGACAGGTCGGGGGCGCTGCGCTCGGCGGGGTTCTGCTCGGGCGGGGGACTGACGGTCACGACGACTCCTGCGGCTCGGCTCCGGTACTCCCGTACCTCCCTCCACTTTTCACAACCTGTGGACGACCGTGTTCATGCCGCGCGGACATGTCCGCAAAAGCCGCCCACGTGCCCGCACCCCTGAGCCCCTTGCCGTCGGGCTGACGCGGGCCTAGGTTGAGCCGCACGTTGATCGTCGTTCACCTGTCGTTTCCCGGACTTGGCGAGGTCGCCTTGATCGCACGTTCGCACGCACGCCACCTGCGCGCCGTGGGTGCCGCGCTGGTGACGGTGGCGGCCTTGGTCCTGGCGGCCCACCTGGGGCCGTCCGCCGCGGTGCCGCCGGGTCCCGGGACCACGGAGAACGAGGCGGTCGAGCGGACGACCGACCGGTTATGACGCCGGAGGGGCGTGCGTCGGCCCGGCCTCGACCGGAGGGGCGTGCGTCGGCCCGGCCTCGACCGGGTAGGCGTGCGTCCGCCCGGCCTCGACCGCGGCCCACACCTCGCCGCCCGGTGTGAGCCCCAGGTCGGCGGCACGGACCGTGGTGAGGTCGGCCGCCAGGGGCAGCCGGCCGGTGAGCTCCGCGCGGACGCGGTCGCCGTGCGTCTCGATCCCGGCCACCCGGCACCGCCACACGTTGCTCACGTCGGCGGGACCCGTCGGCCGCTCGCGGTGCAGGGTCACCGCCGACGGCGGGAAGGCCACGAAGACCTCGCCGGACAGGTCCTCCGGCACGGTGACCACGGCCGCGCCGTCGTCCAGGTGCACCCGGTGGCCGGAGGCGGTGCCGCGGTAGAGGTTGAGGCCCACCAGGCGGGCGACGTAGTCGGTGCGGGGGCGGCGGGCGACCTGGCCGGGGGTGCCCGTCTGGACCACGCGGCCCTCCTCCACCACCACCAGCCGGTCCGCCAGGACCATGGCGTCCAGCGGGTCGTGGGTGACCAGCACGGCCACCGCCTCGAACTCCTCCAGGTGGTGTCGCAGCGTGGCGCGGGTCTCCAGCCGGGTGCGCGCGTCGAGTGCCGCCAGCGGTTCGTCGAGCAGCAGCAGCCGGGGGCGGGTCGCCAGCGCGCGGGCCAGCGCGACCCGCTGGGACTGGCCGCCGGACAGGCGCCGCGGGCGGGCCGCGGCGTGCTCGGCCAGACCCACGCGCTCCAGCCACCGCGCCGCCTCGGCCCTGGCCTCTCGTCGCGGCACGCCCTGGCAGCGCAGGCCGAACGCCACGTTGTCCAGCGCGGACAGGTGGGGGAAGAGCAGGTGGTCCTGGAAGACGACGCCGACCGGGCGGCGCTCGGCGGGCAGCGGGGCGAGGTCCTCGCCGTCCAGACGCAGGCGGCCGCCGTCGAGCGGGGAGAGACCGGCCAGGGCGCGCAGCGCGGTCGTCTTGCCCGCGCCGTTCGGGCCGAGCAGCGCGACGACCTCGCCCGGTGCGGCGCTCAGCGCCACGTCCAGCCGGAACGCCCCGCGCCGCACCACCAACCGGGCGTCCAGCCCCCCTGCCGGGGAGCGTTCGGCTGCGGGGCCTCCTGCCGGGGAGCGTTCGGCCGCGGGGCCGCCCGCCGGGGAGCCTTCCGCCGCAGAACCCGCGGCTGCGGCGCCGCCCGCAGGGGTGCTTTCGCCCGCAGCACCCTTCGCCGCAGCGTCTCCTGCCGGGAAGCCCTCGGCCGCAGCACCTTCCGCCGCAGTGTCTCCCGCCGGGAAGCCACTGGCCGCAGCGCCTCCCGCCGGTGAGCCTCCCGTCACCGCGCCCCCCGCCCCCGCACTCTCCGCCGCGGGGCCCGTCGGCGGACGGTCCGCCGTCTGTCCGTCCGTCGTCACGCCGCCCCCACTCCCGTCGTCCACCGGTCCCGCATCGCGCCGAGGACCGCCACCGAGACCGCCAGCAGCACCAGCGAGAGCGCCACGGCGGCGGCCGGGTCGCTCTGCAGGGCCAGGTAGACGGCGAGCGGCATGGTCTGCGTGCGCCCCGGGAAGTTGCCCGCGAAGGTGATCGTCGCCCCGAACTCGCCGAGCGCCCGCGCCCAGGCCAGCACCGCGCCCGCCGCGACGCCGGGGGCGATCAACGGCAGCGTCACCCGCCGGAAGGCGGTGAACCGGGACGCCCCCAGGGTGGCCGCCGCCTCCTCGAACCGCGGGTCGGCGGCGCGCAGCGTGCCCTCCACGCTGATCACCAGGAACGGCATCGCCACGAACGCCTCGGCGACGACCACGCCCGCCGTGGTGAACGGCAGTGTCACGCCGAGCCAGTCGTCCAGCAGCCGGCCCACCAGGCCGTCCCGGCCCAGTGCCAGCAGCAGCGCCACACCGCCGACCACCGGCGGCAGCACCAGCGGCAGCGTGACCAGGGCGCGGACCAGCCGCCGGCCGGGGAAGTCGGTGCGGGCCAGCACCCAGGCGAGCGGCACGCCCAGCACCAGGCACAGCGCGGTCGCCGCGGTCGCCGTCAGCAGCGACAGCCGCAGCGCCTCCCAGACCCGGGGGCTGCCGAGCTGCGCGGGCAGGGCGGCCCACGGTGCGCGCAGCAGGAGCGCGGCCAGCGGCAGCAGCAGGAACACCAGACCGGCCGCCGCGGGCACCAGCAGGGCCAGCGGGGCGCGCGCGGCCGGCCGGGCGGTGCTCACCGCGCGCCCGGGCCCGGTTCCAGGAAGCCCGCCTCGCGCAGCACCCGGCGGCCCTGCGCCGAGCGGACGAACTCGACGAACTCGGCGGCCCGTTCGGGCTGCGGCGCGTTCTTCAGGACGGTGATGGGATAGCTGTTCGTCGCGGTGTCCGCCTCGGGGAACTCCACGCCGGTCACCGCGTCGCCCGCCGCCTTCACGTCGGTGGCGTACACCAGCGCCGCGTCGGCCTCCTTCAGCCGCACCTTGGTCAGCGCGCTCTTGACGTCCTGCTCGTAGGAGGCGGGGCGGACACGGACCCTGGCGGTGGACAGCACCGTGCGGGCCGCCGCGCCGCACGGCACGGAGACGTCGCAGAGCACCACCTTCAGCTCCGGGCGGGCCAGGTCGCCCAGGCTCCGCACGCCGTGCGGGTTGCCGGGCAGGGTGACGATCGCCAGCCGGTTGCGGGCGAACGCCTCGGGCCGGCCGGACGCCTCGCCCGCCTGCGTGACCCGGGCCATGGTGGCCTCGTCCGCGGCGGCGAACACGTCGGCGGGTGCGCCGCCGGTGATGCCCGCGGCCAGGGTGTCGCTGCCGCCGAAGCTGAACTCGACGTTGGTGCCCGGGTGTTCGTCCTCGAACTTCTCCCCCAGCGTGCCGAAGGACTCCTTGAGGGAGGCGGCGGCGAACACGGTCACCGTCGGCTCCGCCTCCTGCGTGCCGCACCCGGAGAGGACCACGGCCGCAGTCAGGGCCGCCCCGGCCCACCGCCGCCCGCGCCTCACCGCTGCTCCACAGGCCGGTCGACGTGCACGCTGGTCGCCTTCACCCGGGCGGTGGCCTCCACGCCGACCTCCAGGCCGAGTTCCTCCACGGCCTCCCGGGTCATCAGCGACACCAGCCGGTGCGGGCCCGCCTGGATCTCCACCTGGGCCGCCACGTCGCCCAGCGTCACCCCGGTCACGATGCCGGCGAACGCGTTGCGCGCCGAGGTGTACGCGGGGCGCTCCTCGTCACCGTGCCGCGCCAGCTCCACCGCGAAGGCCGCGAGGTCCCGCCCGTCCACCACCCGCCGTCCCCCGTCGTCCCGCCGGGTCGGCAGCCGCCCGGCGTCCGCCCACCGCCGCACCGTGTCGGCACTGACCCCCAGCAACCGGGCCGCCCGAGCCATGGAGTACTCACGCATGTGCGTCAACCTATGGCACTTTCCGCCGCGAATGCCAGCGTGCGCCGGTCAGTGGTCCCGCATGTGCGGTGCTGTGCCCGGCCGGTGCGAGTTTTCTGCGTCCCGTCCGTAACGCCGCTCCCGGCCCGGCGCGTCAGAGGGGAGTGAGCACGCGCCCGTGGCCCAGGAGGAGCAGTCGGCACCTGACCGGCCGACGCCCGTCGATCGGCACCCGCTCGGCCGGCGCCCGTTCGGCCGGCGCCCGTTCGACCGGCACCCCCTCGGCCGATGCCCGGCGGCTGCCGCCCCGCTCACTCATCCTGCGGCGGTGAGCCCCGCCATGGCCTCGGCGACGGAACGGTGCATCGGGGTGGTCGGGCGGCCGATCAGCCGGGACAGCGTGCCGGGCGTCGCGGCCAGCTGGCCGCGGGCGACCGAGACGTCCGCGCCTGCCAGCAGCTCGGCCGCCTGCGCGGGCACCCCGGCGGCGGTCAGGTGGGCGAGGTAGCCGTCGAAGGTCAGTGGCCGGTACGGGACCTCCCGGCCGGCGCGGCGGCTCACCTCGGCCGCGTACTCGGCCAGGCTCCACGCGGTGTCGCCGCCGAGCTCGTACGTCCGGTTCTCGTGCCCTGCGCCGGTGAGCACGGCCACGGCCGCGGCGGCGTAGTCGGCGCGGGAGGCGGAGGCCACCCGCCCGTCCGCGCAGGCCCGGGCGACGGCGCCCAGGTACAGCACCAGCGGAAGCTGCTCGGTGTACGCCTCGGTGTACCAGTTGTTGCGGAGCAGCGTGTACGGCAGGCCGGAGGCGAGGATCAGGCCCTCCGTGCGCCGGTGGGCGTCGGCCAGGCGGGCCTGCAGCGCCCCGGGCACCCCGGTGTACGCGAGCAGCCCCACCCCCGCCGCGGCGGCCGCGTCGACCACCGTGCGGTGCTGCGCGACCCGGTCGGCCGTCACGTCGTTGCCGGAGATCAGCAGGACCCGGTCGCCGGCGCGGAAGACGCCGTGGAAGGTGTCCGGGGCCTCGTAGTCGGCCGTCGTCAGCCGTACGCCCCGCGCCGCGAGCGCCGCGCCCTTCTCCCTGTCCCGCACCACCGCGACCACCGAGTCCGCCGGAACCCTCTCCAGCAGTCCTTCGATCACCAGCGTGCCCAAGCTACCGGTGGCCCCGGTCACGACCATGCGCATGGCACCAGCATCCCCTGCCCGCCGGGCACACGAAAGGCCGGGCCCGCACTCACGAGGAGTGCGGGCCCGGCCCTGCGATGCGTGGTGCGCGGAGCGCGGTACGCGTCAGGCGGGGGTGATGTTCTCCGCCTGCGGGCCCTTCTGGCCCTGCGTGACGTCGAAGTTCACGCGCTGACCCTCCTGCAGCTCACGGAAGCCGGAGGAGTTGATGTTCGAGTAGTGGGCGAAGACGTCGGCGCCGCCGCCGTCCTGCTCGATGAAGCCGAAGCCCTTTTCCGCGTTGAACCACTTAACGGTGCCGGATGCCATGTGAATCTCCTTCTGGGCAGTTTCCAGGCCCACACCTCGTGGACCCGGGGTCGCTGCTCTGGCAATGTCCGGAAATACAAAAGAGTGCTCCGTAGACGTAAAGGTCGTCTGAGAGCACTCAAGAAGTCTCTGGTAACCAAAACTGCAACTGGTCACCACCGTAGCACAGGACTCCCGCGAAAAGTCGAGCCGTCCTCGCGGGAAGTGCCAAGAAAAACTGTACGGAAATTCATGCGGCAAGTGGAATAAAAAGCGCCGGACCGGGAAGCGCCCCGAGGAGCGCTCACCGGCCCGGCGCGGGCGGCGCCACGGTTCACACCGTGACGCCGTCACCGCTACGGCTGCAGGGTCTGGCCCAGGTAGCCGCCGGCAGGAGTGCCGAGCAGGGAGCGGCCGTAGTACACGCCGCCCTCGGTGGAGACGCCGGAACTGCCGGAGTCCATCTGGAAGACGGTTCCGTTGTAGGCGTCCTCGCCCTCCGCGCCGATGGCCAGGTCCGCACGGCCCCAGCCCGACAGGTCCTGGAGCACCACGGAGGAGCCGAACCGGTCGTTGGTCTCGGTCGAGCCGCTGATGCCGGCCGTGTCCTGGCTGTAGCCGAGCGCCCCGGTGCCGGTGAGGCCGGAGGAACTGCCCTTCAGCAGGAACACCATGCCCGCGTCGGCGCGGTTGCCGCTACGGGTGATGTCCTCGCGGGGCGCGCCCGTCAGGACGTCGGCGTAGCCGTCCAGGTTGTAGTCGCCCGCCGACACCGACCAGCCCATGGCGTCGCCGCTCTCGGCCGTGCCCGGGACGCCGGCGGTGTCCTGGTGGACGGTCTTCATCCCGGTGGTGGTGAAGCCGGTGGAGGTGCCGGGGACGACGGTGACCTGACCGCCGGCCTTGGCGCCGGACTCCGCCGTGTACGGCTGGCCGATGACGATGTCGTCGTAGCCGTTGCCGTTGACGTCGCCCGCCGCGATGGAGCGGCCGCCCTTGACGGACAGGACGCTGACCTTCACCAGACCGGCCGCGGAGCCCTTGAACCAGGTGACCCGGCCGATCGAGGACTGGTCACGGTAGTTCAGCGCCACGTCGGCGTAGCCGTCGCGGTTGAAGTCGCCGGTCGCCGAGTCCAGGTAGGCCACGGAGCCGGTGGAGGCGGTGAGCGTGCCCTTCTGGGTGCCCTTGCCGCTCAGGCTGGTGCTCCAGACGCCGCCGTTGCCGGCGCCGGCCGCGAACACGTCCGCCTTGCCGTCGGCGTCGAAGTCGCCGACCGCGACGGTGCCGCCCAGCTTGGCGCCGGCCTTCGCGACCGGGTCGGCCACGAAGTCGCCCCGGGTGAGCGTGGGACCGTACAGCACGGTGAGGGCGCCGGCGTCCGCTCCGGCGCTGCCGTCCTCGCCCGGCGCACCGACCACGAGGTCGGCGTAGCCGTCCCCGTCGACGTCGCCCCAGGCAGTGGCCGCGCCCCAGTTGTCGCCCGCCTCGGAGGCGCCGGGAACGCCGGCGGAGCTCTGCGAGAGGACCTTGCGCAGCGGCCCGTCGGGACCGTCCGTGGACCCGGGGACGACCACCACGTTGCCCGCGGAGCTCGACGCCCGCGGGATGCCGGCCACCAGGTCGTTGACGCCGTCACGGTTGAAGTCGGCGGTGGGGACTGCCGCGTTGCGCAGCGGGCTCGCCGCCACGCGGCGGATCTCGCCGAGCTTGGAGTACAGGGTGGCGCCGGGGCACTGGGTCGCAAAGGCGTCGCGGTGACCGGAGATCACGTTGAGGGTGGCCTGGTCGCCCTTCTTCCAGACGCCGGTGTCGGCTGCGGCCTCCAGGGTGACCTTGCCGGTCGGGTTGCCGCCGTACTGGCCGAGCTTCCACGCGGCGACGCGGGCCGCCGACTCCAGGGCGGCCCGGGTCGGCCTGCCGGCCGGCTTGCCGTCCACGCCCTCGAAGTCGCCGAGGAAGGCGATGCCGGCGGAGTAGCTGTTGAACCCGCGGGTGTGGGCGCCCATGACCGGGAGGTCGACGCCGCCGCCGCGGCCCTCGAAGACCTGGCCGCACTTGTCGACCAGGAAGTTGTAGCCGAGGTCGTTCCACCCCTCGATGTTGACGTGGTACTCCATCACGCCGCGCACCAGCGAGGCGGACTGCGCGCAGCTGTAGCTGTTCGAGCCCACCGTGTGGTGGATGAAGACCGCCTGGACCTTCTCGATGTACTCGGCCGGGTCCTCGACCTTCGACTCGTCCGCGCCCCACTGCGCCCGGCTGATGATCGGGGGCTGCGTGACGGTGGAGGGGAGCGCCGGCGGCTTCGTCGGGGCCGTCTCGGACGGGGTGGCCGAGGGCGAGCCGGTCGCGGTGGGCTCGGTGGCCGGCGGGGTGGTTGCCCCGGCGGGCTCCGAGGTCGCCGGAGCGGGCTCGGTGTCCTGGGGGGCCGGTTCGGTGTCCCCGGGGGCGGGCTCGGTGGCCGGCGGGGTGGGTGTCGCGCTCTCGTCGCTCGCCGCGGCGAAGGCGGCCGGCTCGATCAGGACGTCCGTGGACTTCGTCTCCGCGGTGGTGACGACGCCCGGGTCGACCATGTTGACCTGCATGCCCTTGGGCATCGCCGTGGTGCTGCCGTCCTCGCGGACCACCTGCACCTCGACGCCGTCGGACGGGCCGACCCAGAGCGGCTCCGAGGCGCCGCGCATCTCGGCGGTGGGCTCGTCCGGCGGGGAGGCGTGGAACTCAAGGTCCTTCCAGCCGCTCCACGTGCCGGTCTCCGCGCTACGGGTGCGCACCTGGGCGGTGCCCTCGAGCTCCTTCTCGGCGGCGTCCCAGGAGACGCCCAGCAGCGAGAAGAGCTTGGTCGAGGTGCGCGGCAGTTCCCTCTTGGGGCCCTGGCCCGGCAGCGAGAGGTCGTAGACCCGCACCGGGCGTTTGGAGCGGGCCTCGTCGGCCGGTGTGCCGGCCGGCGGGTCGGCCATCGCGTAAGTGGCCACGCCACCGCCGCCGAGGAGCACGGCGCCCAGGGTGATCCAGGCTCTGCGCTTCATGCTCAGCGGGCGGTAGGCGTGTGTCGTACGACGTGTCAAAGCTCCTACCTCACGTATGTCGACGCCTTGGTGCGTCGGCAGGAGGCAGGGGACGGAGGCGGCCTGGGCCCCGCACGGACGGCGCGGCAGGCCCGGCGCCCCGACAGGTCGCGAGGCGTGCGCCCACGCGATGTCCCCCGGCCTCATGTACATGACTGCGCAGGCGTGGCAAAGGTTGTAGGCGGGACGGTAGTCAATCCACGGGCCGCCCGGTACCCCGGGGTCGCGGACCCCCGGGGCAGGAGGTGCGGGGGCTCTCTCCCGCGCCTGCTGCCCCGGGGCTCGGGGGCGTGGATCAGCTCTGCCCGAGGACCTGCCCGTACCGCGGGGCGGTGGACGCCGGAAGCCCGAGGCCGCCGGGGCTCATCGCCCGGGAGCCCGTCGCCGTGGGGCCCTGGGCCGCGCCCGGGAGGAGCCAGACGCCGCCGGTGGCGGAGTTCTCGCCGGGGGAGCCGGTCGTGAGGTCCGCGTGGCCGTCGGCGTCGTGGTCCTGGAGGTGGACGGACGCGCCGAACAGGTCGCCCGCCTCGGCGGTGCCGGGGACCCCGGCGCCGTTCTGGGTGAAGCCGGCCGCGCGGGCCGTGCCGTCGGCCGCGAGCAGACCGGTGGGGCCGCCGTGCACGACGGTGACCATGCCCGCGTTCTTGGCCGTTCCGACCGCCTCGTTCGCGTCGCCGATCGCGAGGTCGGGGTGGCCGTCGCCGTCGGAGTCGCCCACGGCGAGCGCGGTCCCGAGACGGTCGTCGGCCTCGGCGGTGCCGGGGATCCCCGGGGTGTCCTGCTGGATCTCCTGCGTGCGGGCGCCGAAGCCGCCGGTGGCCGAGCCGTAGGCGACCTTCACCAGTCCGCCGGTGAACACCTCGGCGCGGCCCGTGGAGGTGTCCGCGCAGTCCGGGGTGTCGGACTCGTAGTTCGGATAGCAGTAGCCGAGGGCCAGGTCGTCCGCGCCGTCCGCGTCGAAGTCGGCGACGGCGAGCGTGGCGGCCGAGGCCGGGGTGCTCCACAGCCGCTGCGGGACGCCGTCCTGCCACCGGTGGATCTCGACGGACCTGGTCTCCAGCGCCTTCACCGAGACGGCGAGGTCGTCGTCGCCGTCCGCGTCGAAGTCGCCCGTGGCGAGGGCGATCACGCCGCCGAACGTCGCCCGGGCGATCACGCCGCCCAGGGTGTCCGGCGAGTCGGCGGTGAGCGGGCCGGGTCGCAGGACCGCGTCGCCGTGCTCCTCCGCCCTGCGGCCGAGCGCCAGGTCGGGGGCGCCGTCGTCGTTCACGTCGCCGACGGCGAGCACCGAGCCGATCCGCGCGTACTCGTCGGCGCCGCGCGCGACCGTCCATCCGGCCGGGAAGCCCGCAGCGCCACCGGGCAGCACCGTGACGGTGCCGTGCTCGGCGTACCTGTCGCTGGTCAGCGACTCGCTGGAGGCGCCCACCACCAGGTCGGCGATGCCGTCACCGTCGACGTCGTCGACGGCCACCGCGGAGCCGAACAGGTCGCCCGCCTCGGGCGTGCCCGGAACGCCGGGGGATGCCTGGGTGATCCGGACGGAGCCGTGCCGTCCGGGGCCGTTGGGGCCGCCCCACAGCACGTGCACGTAACCGGCCTCGGCCTTGCCGTCGACCGGGGCGGAGGGCGCGCCCACCGCCAGGTCGGGGTAGCCGTCGCCGTTGAGGTCGCCCTGCGGAACGGCCCGTTCCGCGGCCTGTGCGCCGGTGGGCGCGGCCAGGCCCAGCAGGGCCGTCGCGCAGATCACCGCCGTGGGAAGGATCCTGTCGCGCATGCCTCGCGCCTCCTTCGGATGTAAGGGGATGGGTGGTCGTCGTGGGTCAGCGGCCGAGGACGTCGGCGAACTTGCGGCCGACGACCGTCCGGTAGCCGAAGTCGGTGGCGTTGAAGGCCGTCGCGTAGGAGGACGTCAGGCCGGTGCCCGTGCCGCGCAGGACCCACGCGGCGCCGTCGTCGTAGCCGCCGGACACCACGTCCTCGCCGTACGCGCCCACCGCCAGGTCGGCGCGGCCGTTGCCGTTGATGTCGCGCAGCCGCACGGAGGAGCCGAAGTGGTCACCGGCCTCCGCGGCGCCCGGGACGCCCGAGGTGGCCTGGTGGAAGGACTGGGCGCCGCTGGTGGTCAGGCCGGGGCGGCCGCCCTTGAGGAACACGATGTTGCCGACGTTGCGGTGGGACCCGACGTCCTCCATCGGGGCGCCGATCGCGACGTCCGCGTAGCCGTCGCCCGTCACGTCGCCCACCGCGACGGCCTCGCCGAAGTGGTCGTTCGCCTCCGGCGTCCCCGGGACGCCCGCGGTGGCCTGGGTGTACGTCGTGCCCGTGGACAGGCTGCCCGACCTGCCGTACCGCACGGTGAAGGAGCCGCCCTCCGGCGTGTCCGACCAGCCGGTCACCAGGTCGTCGTACCCGTCGCCGTTGATGTCGCCCGCCGCGGCGGCCCGGTCCCATGAGGCCCCGCCGGGGCCGTAACCGCTCGCCAGGACCGACGAGTGGTGGCCGATGTCGCCGGGACCGCCGTGGAGCAGGCCCACGTAGGAGCCGACGCCCACGCCGTCCTCCTGGAGCCTGCCGTTCAGGACGAAGTCGCTGACGTCCTTGGAGGTGAAGTGGCCCGCCGTGACGCCGTCCAGGACGACGCCGTCGGGCAGGAACCCGAACTCCGGGGCCAGCGCCCCGTCCTGGGTGGGTCCCCCGTCCCCGTAGTACCAGAAGGTGTTGCCGCCGATGACGACCAGCTGGTCGCTGCCGTCCCCGTCGAGGTCGGCGAAGGCGGCGCCGGTGCCGAAGAAGTCGGCCGTGGCGTCCGGCGCGGTGAGCATCAGGCCACCGGAGGTGAACGGCTTCGCGCCGCCCCACACGACGGTCACCGCGCCCCGCGGCTTGCCGGCGACCTCCTCCCAGGGCGCGCCGACGATCAGGTCGGCGTAGCCGTCGTGGTTGACGTCGCCGCTGATGACGTTCTCACCGAACTGGTCCACCGACTCCGAGGCGCCGGGCACGCCGGGGGTGTCCTGGGTGACGTTCACCGACCGGGCCGGGCCGACGCCGGAGGAGGAGCCGAAGACGACGGTGACCGTGCCGCCGTCCGCCTTCGGCGTGCCGATGGCCAGATCGCGGTACCCGTCGCCGTTGAAGTCGTCCCGCAGCCCGGAGGGCGCCGCGCCGGCGGACGGCGCGGCCAGTCCGGCGACGGCCACGGCGGCCGCCACCGCAACGGCGAAAGTGCGTCTACGCAAGGTCATGCTCCCGTCGGGGGTACCTACCGAGTGTCTCGGTGACGTACGACGTGCCCGACGCCCAAAGGGTTGTGCCCCCGCGGCGCATCGGACGCGACCACCCCGGCGGACCCACGCGGCTCCCGGCGTCACGGTGGGCCGGCTCGCTCCGGCGGCATCGGGCGCCCGGCGGCTCCCGGCGTGACAGCCGGGCCGGGTTCGCTCCGGTGCTCAGGCGCGGCACGCGGTCCGTCCGCCTGGCCGACGACCGGGTCCGCATGCGCCTGGTGCTGCTCGCCTCGGCGGCGTACGCGGCGGTCCTCCTGCGGGTGCTGTGGCAGGCGCTGGCCGGCCGCCCCTGCTCCGGCCGGACGGGGCGATGTCGGCGGCGGCCGCGGCGGTCCTGGTCGCCGTGGTGATCGGGGGAGTGCTCTCGCTGCGGGCGGCGGCACCGGCGGGACGTGCGGCGCAGGCGGCGCAGGCGGCACCAGCGGGGCGGGCGCAGGCGGCACCGGCGAAACGGGCGCAGGCGGCACCGGCGGCCCCCGCGAAAGGCCGGGCCCCGACGGCAGGTTCGGCCCCCGAGGAGGTCGCGTCGTGACCGGTGTCCTCTTCGAGCTGTCCTTCTGGCCGGCCGCGCCCGTGTGGGCGCTGATGATCCTCGCCCCGGCCTGGGGGCCGACCGTCCGCGTCGTCTCGTCGCCTGGGACCTGCTGATCGGTCAGTGGATGTACCTGGAGGGCCGGCGCCTGGGGCTGCGTCCCCTGCTGATGGGACCGCTGCTGGTTCTCACCGTCCTGTTGTCCCCCTTCGGGCTGCTGCTCTTCCTGTGCCTGCGTGCCGTCGCGGGGAGGCGGGGCGCGGTGGCGGGCACCCGGTGGACGGCCCGGACCACGGGCCGAAGCGCCGAGACCCCAGGCCTGTGACCTGGGGTTTTTCCGATGGGGCCGAACGGCCCCGTCATAACGGCCCAAGAGGGGGTATCAGGGGTCAAGTAAGGGCGGTCGAACGAATTGTTGCCGTTTGACAATGATAGCCGCCAGGCAACAGAGTAATCGCGTCGGACGTGCGCGGGGAAGGACCTGGAATGCTCCGGTGGACGGAGATCGCCTCCGGGTGCTGGGCACCGTCGCCGAGGGCCGACGACGACCGCGGCGCCGATGTGGTGAACGCCGCGTCAGGCCGTCCGGCTGTCGCCGGAGTCCGAGGCCTCGTCGCCGAGGATCTGCGTCTGCGCCGTCGCGCAGAACGCCTCCAGCCCTTCCAGCAGTGCGATCCGCTTGGCGGCCGGCATGTCCGCCAGCACCGTGCGCAGCTCCCGCTCCCGGCGGGCCCGCAGCTCGGCGAGGAACACCCGGCCGCGGCTGCTGAGGTGCAGCCGCACCTCCCGGCGGTCCTCCGGGCTCGCCACCCGCTCGACGAATCCGGCCGCCTGCAGCCGGTCGCACAGCCGGCTGGTGGAGGGCGGCGTGGACGCCAGGTACTCGGCCAGGGTGCGCAGCTTGACGCCGTCGTGGTGTTCGAGGATGTGCAGCACGCGCAGCTGGGACGCGGAGGTGGGCGCCGTCGAAGCGCGGCCCCACACGACTTCCAGCAGCTCTGCGGCCGTCGTGGTCACACGTGCGACCTCGTCGGGCTCGGGGCAGCGGCGGAAGGCAGTCACGGTCACACTCTCGCAGGCACTGGGGTGCCTGTCAGCGTACTAGGCGAGCCCACCGGCCGCCCGTGACGCACAGTGACCGACCAGGCTCGTAGAGGACCATCCCACCCCTGCCACGTGGGCAGGACGGTTGTGCCGTCCGGCGAAAGATTGGTGAACATCTCCCTATGCATAGATTTGTGGCCGCTGAACGTGCTCTGCGAAGAGCCGAGCCGCACGCGCTGCTCGACGCCGCACGGGGCGTACTGATGGCTCAGTACGACGCGCTGGACGTCGAGCTGTTCATGGCCGACTACGGTCTGAGCGTCCTGCAGCCGGTGTCGGTCCTGCCGCACACGCTGGAACCCGTCCCGGTGCACAACAGTCCGGGCGGTCGCGCCTTCGGCTCGCAGCGGCCGTACTGCGAGGAGGCGCGCGACGGGCGAAGACGCCTGCACCTTCCGGTCAGCGTGCGCGGTGACCGCCTCGGAGTGCTGTCCGTGACCCTTCCCGACGACGACGCCGTCCGTCGTTGGGAGGAGGAACTGACCGAGATCGCCGAGGTGCTGGGCCACGAGGTGATCGTCGCCGAGCGCGACACCGACCTGTTCATGCAGGCACGCCGCAAGGACCGGCTGACCCTGGCCGCCGAGATGCAGTGGCACCTGCTGCCCGGCCGGGCCTGCGCCCGGCCCGAGTACGAACTGGGCGCCCAGCTGGAGCCGGCCTACGCGATCTTCGGCGACAACTTCGACTGGTCGGCCACCGCGGACCGTCTGACGCTGTACGTGACCAACGGCATGGGCGAGGGCATCGAGGCATCGCTGCTGACGAACCTGGCCATCAACGCGCTGCGCAACGCCCGCCGGGGCGGACTCGACATCGCCGACCAGGCCGCCCTGGCCGACCACGCCGTCTACGCCCATTACCAGGGACGCTGCTACCTGTCCGTCCTCATGCTCGACTTCGACCTGGCCACCGGCCGGGCCCGGGTCGTGGACGCCGGCTCGCCCCAGGTGCTGCGGCTGCGGGACGGCGTCGTGGAACACATGACCTTCGACGCGCAGCTTCCCCTGGGCATGTTCGAGGAGACCGACTACATCGCCCAGGAGTTCCAGGTGCTCCCGGGGGACCGGCTGGTCTTCGTCAGCGACGGGGTGCACGCGGTCGCCTCCCCGAAGGGCGAGACGTACGGGGACGCGGCGCTTTCCGGAGCGATCCAGTCCACCCGGCTGCTGCCGGCCGCCGAGGTGCCGCGGGCGATCCTGCGGGAGCTCACCGGCCACCGCGGCAAGCGTCTGCCGGACGACGATGCCCTGATCGTGTGTCTTGACTGGCACGGGAGGCAGGAGGACGCGTGATTCACAGGCCCCTACGGGGGGCAGGATCGGGTGTTGTCCCCGGTGCGGATACTCGCGTCGATAGTTGTCTTGTGGCAATAATTGTCTGCGGTGTGCCATCCGGTCGGGCCATGGTCGTACGCAGCAGGGAGACGATGCAGGTGGCGGAACTCGACAGCCCCGCACGGGCGGGCCGCGAGCCGACCGTCTGCCGGCCGGGTCCCCGGGTCCGGGGGCGCGCATGACGACCGGCCGCCCGCAGAAGGGGCCGCCGGCCGCGGAAGCCGCGGGTCTGCCGTCGCCCCGGGTTCCCCTGACGCCGCAGGCTCCTGCCCACCAGACCTCCGCCGGGAAACCGCCGGCTCCCCAGCGTACGGGCCGCAGGGCCACGACGCCGGCGTCCCCGGCCCGGAAGCCTACGGCCCCCGAGCCCCCGTCTCCGCAGCCGGCGGCTCCGCAGTCCCCGGGTCGGAAGGCCACGGCCGCCAAGTCACCGTCCCGGAAACCGGCGGCCGCGCAGACCTCCGCCCGGAAGGCGGCAGCTTCGCAGCCCTCGGGCCGGAAAGCCGCGCAGCCGAAGCCTTCCGCCCGGAAGCCGGCGGCTTCGCAGCCCTCTGCCCGGGAGGCAGTGGCCACCGAGTCACCGTCCCGGAAGCCGGCGGCTGCCCAGGCCTCCGCGCGGAAGGCAGCGGCTTCGCAGACCTCCCCGCGGAAGGCGGCAGCTCCGCAGACCTCCGCGCGGAAGGCGGCGGCCGCGCAGACCTCGGGCGGGGAGGCCGTGGTGGCCGAGTCACCGTCCCGGAAGCCGGCGGCTCCGCAGACCTCCGCGCGGAAGGCGGCGGCTTCGCAGGCCTCGGGCGGGGAGGCCGTGGTGGCCGAGTCACCGTCCCGGAAGCCGGCGGCCACGCCGCCCTCCGCGCGGAAGGCGGCTGCCGCCGGGAAGGCCGTGGGGCCGAAGGGGGCGCCGCGGAAGAAGGCCGCGGTGAAGCCCGGGCCGGCCAGGCGGGACACCTGGCCGGTCACCTCCGTCGCCGACGCGGCGCTGGCCCGCGCCGCGGCCGCCGGCGTCGCCCTGGAGGCGGGGGCTGCGCCGCGCGACCGGGCCCGTTTCGTCACCGAGCTGACCGCCCGGCTGCGCCGCTGTCTCGCCGAGGGCAGCGGCTGGGAACTCCAGCTCCGCGTCCGGGCCCTCGCCGAGGGGAACGGGGCCGCCCGGCTGGAGGCGTTCGTGCGGCCGTCGGGCTCCCCGGAGCCGCCGGTGGACGACGACGGGTGCACCGTCTCCTGCCCGCTTCCCAGGCCGCCCGCCGACGGCATCCCGCAGAACGGGATGCCGCTGCCCGAGGCGCTGCTGAGCGCCGACGAGGACACCGAGGTGGTCCTGCGCCTCCTGGACGAACAGGAACAGCTCGTCGGCCTGCACCGGGAGGAGCTCGAGCGGACCAACCTCGGCGTCGTGGCGCTGCACTCCGACCTGGAGGCCGCCGCCACGGCGCAGCGCGACCTGCTGGACGCCGAACGGGTCACCCGGGCCGAGGCCGAGCGGGCCCGGCACCTGCTGACCTTCCTCGGTGACGCGAGCGCCGCCATCACCTCGTCGCTCAGCCGGACCGTCATCCTGCGCCGCCTGTCCGACCTGCTGGTGCCCGAGCACGCGGACCACCTCGACGTCTGGCTCTTCGACGAGGAGAACGACGACGACCACCCCCGCGGCATCCGGGACCATCCCGCCGCCGCGGTGACCGCCGCCCGCACCGGCCGCCCGCAGCACGCCGCCGGGCATCCCGGCGGGTTGCCCGGGGTGGACGACCTCCCGCCGTCCGCCCTGTTCCCGCACCGCCCGCTGCTCGCCATACCCCTGGGCGCGCGCCACCCGCTGGGCGTCCTCACCCTGACCTGCCCGGGCCCGCGCTTCGACCCGGACGCCTCGGTGATGCTGGTCGAGCTGGCCCGCCGCGTCGGCATCGCCCTCGACAACGCCGGCCGTCACGAGCAGTACCGCGACACCGCCGAGACCCTGCAGCGCGCCCAGCTGACCGAGCTGCCCTCCCCGCCCGGGATGCTGCTCGCCGCCCGCTACCTGCCCGCCACCAGCGGTCTCAACATCGGCGGCGACTGGTACGACGCCTTCCTCCAGCCCGACGGCAGCCTGCTGACGGTCATAGGCGACGTCACCGGGCACGGACTGCACGCCGCCGTCGTCATGGGCCAGCTGCGCACCGCGCTGCGCGCCTACGCCGTGGAGAACGAGAGCCCCGCCGGGATCCTCACGCGCCTGCACGGCATGCTCCGGCACCTGCAGCCGGACCTGTACGCCACCGCGATGATCGCCCGCTTCCGGCCCGGTGAGCGGGAGATCACCTGGGCCTCGGCCGGCCACCCGCCCGCCGTGGTGCGCGACCCCGACGGCGTCGTGCGGGTCCTGCACGCCAAGCCGGGCGTGATGCTGGGCATCCCGGTGCCCTACGTCTACGCGGATCACCAGGCCGAACTGCCCGCCGGTTCGACCCTGGCGCTGTACACCGACGGCCTGGTCGAACGCCGCTCCCAGGGCATCGACCCGGGCATCGCCCGGCTCGGCAGCACCCTGGGCACCCTCACCACACCGGAACTGGAGCACGATCCGGAGGCCGCGGCCGACGCCCTGCTCAAGCCGCTCCTGCACGACTCCGAGCGCGACGACGACGTCTGCCTGCTGCTGTGCCACCTGTCGTCGTCCGCCGACCCGGCCGCACCGCCCGCCTGAGGGGCCCCGCGCGCCTGAGGGGCCCCGCCAGCCTGAGGGGCCCCGCGCGACTGGCGGGCTCCGCGCGCCCGAGGGGGTTCCCGCCCGCTCCGCCGAGGCCGTGCCCGGGGTTCCGCTTCGCGTTAGGCTGCCCCCGCTGCTGAGCGACAGGCGTTCCGGGGGGATCGATGAACGGTGCGGGCATATCCGCCGACGGCATGTTCAAGGCGCTGGAGGCGGACGACCCGACAGCGGTCGGCGGCTACCGGCTGACCGCCCGCCTCGGTGCGGGCGGCATGGGCAAGGTGTACCTCTCCCACACCCCGGGCGGCCGGCCCGTGGCGCTCAAGGTGATCCGGCCCGAGTTCGCCGAGGACCCCGAGTTCCGGCGGCGGTTCGCCCAGGAGGTGCGCGCCGCCGAACGGGTGCAGGGCCTG
Organism: Streptomyces fragilis; assembly: GCF_003112515.1. Classification (GTDB taxonomy): domain Bacteria; phylum Actinomycetota; class Actinomycetes; order Streptomycetales; family Streptomycetaceae; genus Streptomyces; species Streptomyces fragilis. Next base: position 331,807 of record NZ_BEVZ01000008.1, read on the forward strand.
TACACGGCGCCCGTGATCGACAGCGACACCCAGGGCCCGCGGCCCTGGCTGGCGACCGCCTACGTGCCCGGACCCACCCTGGCGTCCGCCGTCGCCGAGCACGGGCCGCTGCCGGCCGCGACCGTGCTGCTGCTCACCGCCGGGGTCGCCGAGGCCCTGCAGGTGGTGCATGGCGCCGGCATCGTGCACCGGGACCTCAAGCCGTCCAACGTGCTGCTCGCCGGGGACGGCCCCCGCGTCATCGACTTCGGCATCGCCCGTGCCGCCGACAGCACCGCGCTGACCGGCAGCGGCGTCACCGTGGGAACGCCCGCCTTCATGTCGCCGGAGCAGGCGGCGGGCCGCACCGTGGGGCCGCGGTCCGACGTGTTCGCCCTCGGTCAGGTCGCGGCCTTCGCCGCGCTGGGCCGGGCCGCGCACGGGGAGGGACCGTCGCACGCGGTGCTGTACCGGATCGTGCACGAGGAGGCCGACCTCACCGGGCTCCCCGGGGAACTGGACGAACTCGTCCGCCGCTGCCTCGCGAAGGACGAACAGGCGCGCCCCTCGCTCACCGAGGTCCTCGCCCTGTGCAGCGCCGCCTCCGACCTCACCCAGCTCCGCCGCCCCGAGGACTGGCTCCCGGGCCCCCTGACCACCGCCATCAACCGGCACTACGCCGCCCCCGCACCGCTGCCCTCGACGGGACCCGGGACGGCGCCGGCCGGGGAGTCCGGGCGTTCCGCCGCCCCGGAGCAGCACCCGGTGACGGCGCCCGACCTGCCCCGGCACCCGCCGACCGCGGTGTCCGCCGGACTCCAGGCGCCGGCCACACCGCCCGCGGGCTCCGCCTACGCGCCGACCGGGACCGCCCCCGCGTACGGATCCGCCCCGCACACGCCGCACGCACCGCACACACCCGCGCCCGCGGCCGCGGCCCCGGGGCACGGTCCGACCGCCGCGGCACCCGCGTACGGCCCGACCGTCACCGCCCCCGCGTACGGCGCCGGACCCGGCACCCCGGCGCACGGCGCCTCCCCCACCCCGCCGCCCGCCCACGGGTCCGGCTGGCCGGCCGGGCCCTCCGCTCCGGGGGTGACCGGTCCGCCGCCCCGACGGCGCAGGGCGGGTGTCGTCCTCGGTGTCCTCGGCGGGGTCCTGGCCCTGGCCGTCGCCGCGCTCGCCGGCTACCTCGGGCGCGGTGACGCGCCCTCCACCGACGCCGGCCCGAAGCGCACCGGCGCCGCCGCCGCGTCCGGCGGGGCGACCGCGCCCGCCGACCCGCGGGACGGGACGCCGCGCGAGGCCACCACCCCGGACCCGGAGGTCCACAAGGGGGTGAACCTGCCCGAGGGCTACCACCTCGTGTTCAGCGACGAACCGCTGGCCCCGCGGTACAACAACAAGGACGACCTGTACTTCGGCTGCTCGTTCACCGACTGCCACCTCGGGCACTACACCACCGAACTCGTCCTGCTGGACAAGGAGACGGAGGGTTCCCTGGAGGCGTGCAAGGCGGACACCCGTTTCCTCCCGCAGACGATCTCCGTCGACCGGCTCTCCCGCGGCAGGCAGCTGTGCGCGACCACCCGGAGCGGTCTGATCGCCCTGGTGACCTTCGTCGGCCGGTCGCCGAGCAGCAGCTCCAGCCACTACGTCACCCTGGACGTCACCGTCTGGCGCGACGCCGTGCCGGTGGAGGACAGCTAGCACGACCGGCGGCGCTCTTGACCTGCGCGGATGGCCCGTGCTTCGCTCGCGCGATACGTAACGGGGGACGGAGCGAGGGCGTGAGGGTGTCTCGGGGCTTGGGCAGCGGAGCCGACGGCGGCGAGGTCGAGGGGCGGCGCCGGCCGCCGGCGTGGTTCTGGGGCGTGGCCGCCGTCGTGACCCTCGGGTTCCTCGTCGCCCTCGAGGTCGCCGCCCGGCACCTGGGCATACCCGGGCCCCTCGCCAGCCAGGCACGGGAGCTGGTGTACCCACCGGACTCGGGCGGACTGCTCTACTCCGCCCTGGCGCTGACGCTGGTGGTCCTGACCTGGCGGGAACGTTTCGTCGCGATCGGCGCGGCCGTCGGCGTCGACGTGGTGCTGCTCGTCCTGCGCTGGGCGGTCGGCGCGGGCACGAGCGGCGGCCACCCCTTCGGCAACGGCGCCCTGTGGGTGATCCTCGGTCTCGCGGTCGTCGCGGTCACCCGCCGCACCGGGCGGGAGCGGGTCCTGCTGCTCAAGGGCGTCGGGCTGGGACTGCTGCTGCTCGCCGGACGCAAGACCGGGGACACCTGGCTGCTCATCACCTCCGAGACCCGCCCCCTGGTCCTCGACCAGTACCTGGCGGCCGCCGACCACGCGCTGGGCGACCCGTCCTGGCTGGCCGGACGGCTGGTGACCGCGACCGGCCCGGTCGGCTTCAACGTCCTCGAGCTCGTGTACGGCAACCTGGCACTGGCCGCGGTCGTCGTCGCGCTGTACCAGCTGCGCCGGGTCGCGGTGGAGCGCCGCTTCCCGCGCCACCACCTGGTGCGCACGTTCACGGTGATAGGCCTCCTCGGACCGGCCTGCTACATGATCTTCCCGGTGGTCGGCCCGGTCTTCGCCTACGGCACCGGTGCCGCGCACTGGGAGTCCGTCAGCCTGTGGGCGCCGCACATGCCGCCCAGCGAGCCCTGGGCCGTCGCCGACCTCTGGCCGCGCACGCTGCCGCCGACCGGCTCCCCGCTGCCCATGCCGTTCGACGGCATCACGCCGCGCAACTGCATGCCCAGCCTGCACACCGCCTGGGCCACCGCGATCTTCATCCACTCCCGCCGGGGCCCGCGGACCCTGCGGTACGCGGGGACCTTCTGGCTGGTCGCCACGCTCTGCGCGACGCTCGGGTTCGGCTACCACTACGGCGTGGACCTCCTCGCGGGCGTGGTGTTCACGCTCACCATCGAGGCGGCGCTGCGGGCCCACGACCGTGGCTGGTGCCGGCCGGGCGTCCGGCTGACCGTCCACGGCGCCGCGGTCTTCGTCGCGCTCCTGGTGTCCTACCGGTGGCTGCCGGAGGAGATGGCCGCGTACCCGTGGGTCGCCGGACCGCTCCTGCTGCTGGTCACGGCCTCGGTGGTCGTCGGCTACGTCCGGACCGTCGGCCGGTGGGCCGGGCCCGCCGCGCCCCCGGCGGGCGGGCCGCCGTCCGTCCCCCGTCCCCGGCCGGCCTCGACCCCGCACCCGGAAGCGGTCTGACCGACGGCTCCGACCGGCCGGGCCGCCCCGTTCGTCAGCCGGCCGTGTCCGCCGCCGTCTCCGTGCCGGCCACGGCCTCCGTGCCGGCCACGGTCTCCGTGGCTGTCACGGTCTCCGTGGCTGTCACGGTCTCCGTGGCTGTCACGGGCTCCGTGGCAGCCAGGGCCTTCGTGGCTTCCGCGGCCTTCGCGGCCTCCGCGGCCAGGAGGCGGGCCAGCTCGGCGGGCCGGGTGAGCATCGGCCAGTGACCGGAGTCGATGTCGACGAAGCCGACCCGCCCGGCCCGGGCGAGCTCGGGAACCTTGCCGGCGTCGATCCATTCCCGCGCCTGCGCGGGGGTGAACTCCGGGCAGACCAGCACGACCGGCACGTCGAACCGCCGCTCGTCGGTCAGCCGCACCACACCCTTGGCCACGCCCTCGGGCACCGGCACCGCGGCCGCCTCGAAGGCCTTGCGGGCCTCCTCGTCCAGGTCGGCGGCGTCCGGGCCGTCGAACGGGCCCCAGCCGGGGAAGGGCACCACGCCGTCGCTCACCTCGAAGAGGTCGGCGTAGGGCTGCCCGTCGCCGGTGGGGGCGCCGCCGATCAGCGCGACCCGGGCCACCCGCTCCGGCCGCCGGTCGGCGGCCATCCAGGCCAGGGTGCAGGCGGCGGAGTGCCCCACCACCAACGGCCGGCCGGGCGCCGCGTCCACCGCGGCGAGCACCGCCGCCAGCTGGTCGTCCAGCGTGGCGGAGGCGGCGCCGTCCCCCTGGCCGGGGAGCGTGACCGGCACGGCGCGGTGGCCGAGCACCTCCAGCTCCGCCGCGACGCGGTCCCACGCGGTGCCGTCGAGCCACAGTCCGCCGATGAGCAGGATGTCCATGAAGGGTGCCTTCCCTGAGGTGGTCGCACGGGCCTAGCGGAAGTCGTCCCCGAGGCCGTCGACGTCACCGTACGAGCAGATCCGGACGTTCCCCTGCCGGTATGCCGGGCGGACGCACGCGGGCCCTCCGGACGGGGGCGCGTGCGGGCCCCGGACTAGCCTGCCGGTGTGGTGAATGAACTGAGCCCCACCGCGCGGGCCTTGCGCGCCCTGGAGATGCTGCGGGCCCGGCCCGGCACCACGGCCGCCGAACTCGCGGCCCGGCTGCACGTCACGGAACGTGCCGCGCGCCGCTACGTGGAGATCCTCCGGGAGGCGGGCGTCCCCGTGGAATCGGCCCGCGGACCGGGCGGCGGGTACCGGCTCGGCCGCGGCACCCGGTTGCCTCCCGTGCACTTCACGCAGGCCGAGGCCCTGGGCCTGGTGATGGCGGTGCTCGGCTCCCAGCCCGCGGCGGCCGACGCGGACGACCTGGTGGGCGTCGCCCTGGGCAAGGTCGTCAAGGCGCTGCCGGACGGCGTCGGCAGGCAGGCGGCGCAGCTGCGGGAGTACGCCGCGGCCGCCCCGGACCCGTACTCCGCCCGCCCCGACCCGGCCGTCTCGGGCGAACTGGTCGACGCCGTCGTGTCCCGGCACCGGGTGTCGCTCACCCACCGCGGGGAGTCGGGGCGCGAGTGGGAGGCCGAGGTGGACCCCTGGGCCCTCGTCGTCCGCCACGGGCGCTGGTACCTGCTGTGCCACTCCCACCGCGCGGACGCCGTCCGCACCTACCGGGTCGACCGGATCCGCGCGGTCCGGCGGACCCGGCACGCCTTCACGCCGCCCAAGGACCTCGACCCGGTGGCGGTGCTGGAGCGGAACCTGGGCGTCGGCTGGGCGTTCGCCACCCGCGTGGTGTTCGACGCGCCCCTCGCCGAGGTGGCCCCGTTCGTGCACCCGCCGATGGGAAGGCTGGAGCCCTTGGACGACGACGGGTGCGTCCTGGTCGGCAGCACGCGTAACCCGGCCATGTACGCGCAGGAGTGGCTGGCCAGGGTGCCGTTCGCCTTCCGCGTCGAGGGCGGGGAGGAGCTGCGGGCCGAGATCGCGGCACTCGCCGCCCGGATGACCGCCGCCGTGGCCGCCCCCCTCACCGACTGCTGATCCCTGGGGCCTGCTGATCCCCGGCACCTGCTGATCCCTGGGGCCTGCTGATCTCCGGGGCCTGCTGATCCCGGGACCTGCTGATCCCCGGGGTCTGCTGATCTCCGGAGCTGGTGCTCTCCGGGACCCACTTGTGATCTCCGGGCGGGAACCGGCGGCCGTGCCCGGCGGGTGTTACTCCGGCCAGGCAATCTCCCAGGAGGCACGCATGAGCCGCTCGCCCCGGACCCGCCGGATCCGCCGGATCCTCCGCGCGGCCGTCGCCCTGACCGGTGTCGCGGTGTTCTCGCTCGCCGGGTGCCGGGGCGACGACGACCAGCGGCCTCCCGCCCCACGGGACCGGAACGGCCACGGCGACCGGTCCCTCGGGGACTTCGACAAGGACGGCTACGACGACTTCGCCACCACCGTCGTCGCGGAGGACCCGAAGCTCCGGAGCGAGCCCGAGGGCCACCGGCTGGTGGTGGTCCCCGGTTCACGCCGAGGCCTGGACACCGCCCGCCACCGCGTCTTCGCGGGCCTCGAGGGCCCGCTGCTGCGCGCCGACCTCGACGGCGACGGCTACACGGACCTGGCCGCGCGCCGGGACCCGAACCCGGGCGGCGCCCCCGGGCCGGGCGGCGCGCGCGAGGCGGTGATCCTGCACGGCGGGCGCGACGGCCTCGGCGACCCGGTGCCGGTGCGGGCCGAGGGGGACTTCCACCTGGCCGCGGTCGCCGACGTCGACGGCGACGACCACCCCGACCTGATCGACGGCGGCGTCGGCCGCGTCTCCCACGACCCCGGGGTGCGGCCCCGTCCCGGCCGGATCGCGTACGGCCCGTTCGGCCGCGACGGAGCCCCGGCGCGCGAGGTCCGCCAGGAGTGGAACACCGTCGGGGGCGCCCTGACCGCCGGCGACTTCGACGGCGACGACTACGACGACCTGCTGTTCACCACCACCCAGACGCCCGTGCCCGACCAGGACGAGCCGGAGTTCGTGCCCGTCGACACCTACTTCCGCGGCGGCCCCGGCGGACCGGAGCCGGCGCGGTACCCGCCGGACCCGGACAACCAGGTCGCCGACGGGCCGACCGTTCCCGCCGCCGGCGACGTGGACGGCGACGGCCGCACCGACCTCCTCGTCCACGGCGACCGGCGCGTGGACTACGACCGCCACCCGACCGCCGGGCGGCTGACGGTCGTGTACGGCGCGGAGGGCGGCCTCGGCACCGGCCGGAAGACGGTCACCCTCGACCAGGAGACCCCCGGCGTCCCCGGAGACTCCGAGCACGGTGACCGCTTCGGCAGCGACGCCGGCACCGGCGACGTGACCGGGGACGGCCACCCCGACCTGGTCGTCAACAGCCCCGGGGAGGACCGGAGGAGCGGCCGCGTCACGCTGGTCCCGGGCACCCCCGAGGGTCCCGACCCCTCCCGCGCCGTTGTCGTCGACCTGGACACCCCGGGCGTCCCCGGCGAGCGGTACCCGTCCGGCCGGGACAACTTCGCCGCCACCTTCCCGCTGCTGGACGTCGACGGCGACCGGCACGCCGACGTGGTGGCCCGGGCCGTCGGCTACTACGTCAGGAGCACACCGGGCCTCTGGCTGATCCCCGGCGGTACCTCCGGCTTCCGCACCGACGCGGTGCGGTCCGTGAAGCCGGGGCCGCTCGGCCTGGATCCCCGGCATTGGACCTGAGGTCCCGTCCTCGGCCATGACCGGCGCCGCCCGGGCCGGGCGGCGCCGCGGCTGTCCGCGGTGAGGGCCGGGTCTACGCCGTGGTCCGCCCGCGCAGGAGGACACCGGTCAGCGCGGCGCCCACCAGGGCCACGACACCGGCCGTGACCATGCCCGCGTGCAGCCCGCCCAGGACGGCGGCGCGGGACGGGGTGGCGCCCGAGGTGAGGGCGCCGGTGCGGGCGGCGGCGATCGCGCCGAGGCCCGAGACGCCGATCGCGGCGACGTACTGCGGCAGTTGCGACAGACCGCCGACGACGCCCTGGTCCTCCTCGGTCACCCCCGTGGTCATCACCGTGATGAAGGAGACGACGCTGAACACGTGGCCGAGGCCCATGACGGACGAGGTGACGAGCAGGGCGACCAGGTCCACGTCCTGGGGCAGGGCGAACATCGCGACCGTCCCGACGCCCTGGACGAGCAGACCCGCCGCGAGCACCCGCACGCCGCCGAACCGGCCGAGGAGCCGGGCGACGTACATGCCGCCGAGTGTGGCGGCCACACCCTCACCGAGGTAACTCAGCCCCGCCTGCAGGGCGGTGAAGCCCAGCACGTCCTGCATGTACAGGCTCAGCAGCACCGTCGTGCCGGCACACATGCCGAAGGTGATGACACCGAGCAGCCCCGACCACTTCACGGACGGCCGGCCCAGCACCGACAGCGGCACCAACGGTTCCGGGTGGCGCCGCTCGACCAGCAGGAAGAGGGCCAGCAGCACCAGACCCCCGGCGATCGGACCGAGGGCGCCGGGGCGGCTCCAGCCCTCGTCGCCACCGGTGGAGATGCCGTAGACCAGGCCGAAGAGACCACAGGTGGCCAGGACCGCGCCGGGGACGTCCATCCGCCGTGCGGTGCCCGACTCCTCGATCGACGGGAGCGCCGGCGCGCCGGCCAGGGCCAGGGCGCCCATCACGCACAGCACCACCATGGTCCAGCGCCAGCTGAGGCCGCTGGTGACGACACCGCCGCCGAGCGCGCCGAGCACGAAGCCCAGCGACATGACGGCCCCGTTGAGGCCCAGGGCGCGGGCGCGCTTGGGCCCTTCCCGGAAGTAGCCGGTCAGCAGGGCGATGGCGGCCGGCGCGATCATGGCGGCGGCGGTGCCCTGGCCGACCCGGGTCGCGATGAGCACGCCGGGGCTGTCCGCCAGAGCCGCGCCGAGCGAGAAGAGGGTGAACACGGCGACGCCGAGGGTGAACAGCCGCTTGCGGCCGATCAGGTCGGCGACCCGGGCGAACAGGGGGAGCAGGCTCGCCGACGGCAGCAGGCTGGCGGTGGCCACCCACTGCAGGCTGCCCGCCGAGGAGAAGCCGAGAGCGGTGCCGATCTCGGGCAGGGCGACGGTGACGACGGAGAAGTCCAGGCCGCACATGAAGGTGGCGCAGCACAGGGTGATCAGCACCAGCCACTCGCGCGCCGCGAAGGCGGCCACGCCGGCGGCGTCCCCGGGCGGGGCCGCGGCGTGGGCGGGGGGAGAGGACTCGGTGACGGCCATGCGGCTGTCCTTCCTGAGGTCGACGATACGGCTGACCCGCCCAGCTTCGGGAGCGGAGACCTGCGCAACAAGGACGGTCTGTGCAACGATCGATTCGCCGGGCTCATCGTTCGAGGTCGCGGAGACGACGGCGCGGGAGACGCGGAGATGGAACGCCAGGAGATCGAGATCTTCCTGACCCTCGCGGAGGAACTGCACTTCGGACGGACCGCTGAGCGGGTGGGCGTCTCCCAGAGCAGGGTCAGCCGGACCGTCGCCCGGCTGGAGCGGCGCATCGGCGCCAGGCTGTTCGACCGCACCAGCCGCCAGGTCGCCGTCACCCCCATCGGGGAACAGCTCAGGGCCGATCTCGCACCCGCGTGGCGGGCGGTCGAGGAGGCCGTCACCAGGGCCATGGCGGCCGGGCGGGGGATCACCGGCTCGCTGCGGATCGGCTTCTCGGGCGCGTTCACGGGCCACCTGCTGCACAGCGTCGCCGAGGCGTTCGGGCGCCGGCATCCAGGGGTGGACGTGCAGATCCGGCAGGTGCAGATATCGGACCCCTTCGGTCCGCTGCGGGCGGGGGAGGTCGAGGTCCAGATCACCGAACCGCCGATGACCGAACCCGATCTGACGCTGGGCCCGGTGCTGGTGTCCCAGCCGAGGATGCTGCTGATGTCGTCCGCGCACCCGTTCGCGCGACGCGAGGCGGTCAGCCTGGAGGACCTGGCGGAGGCGACACTGCTGACGGTCGGCGGGAGCGCGCCGAGGCACTGGCTGGACTACCACTTCCCGCGGCTGACCCCCTCGGGACGGCCCATCCCGCACGGGCAGGCCATGACGCACTGGGAGGACGCGCTCTCCCTCGTCCTCGCGGGCAAGGGCGTGACCCCGGTGGCCGCGGCCGGCGCGCACTACTACAGCCGGCCGGGCCTGGTGTTCAGGCCGTTCACGGACGCACCGGGCATCGACTACGCCTTCGTGTGGCCCACCGGCCGTGAGACGGCCCGGCTGCGGGCGTTCGTCCGCGTGGCGATGGACCGGGTCCGCGAAGCGGGCGGCCCGTCACGCGTGGTCGAGAGCCTGTGGGACGACCGGGACGAGCGGGACGACCGGAGCGAGCGGGACGGTCCCGACCGCCGCGGTGCGTAGCCGGAGGCCGCTGGGAGGGTCGCCGAGGTAGCGTGGAATGGCAGCCCCTGAAGGAGGGGAGTGCGATGCCGTGGTACGTGTGGCTGCTCGCCGCCGTGGCGCTGGGCGCCGCGGAGTTCTTCACCCTCGCCCTGTTCCTCGGGCTGCTCGCGGCCGCCGCGCTGGTCGCCGCCGTGGTGGCCGGCATCGGCGTCGGCCTGCCGGGTCAGTTGCTGGCGTTCGGGCTGGCGGCGGTGGCGGGAGTCGTCGGCGTTCGGCCCGTCGCGCTGCGGCACATGGCACGGCAGCCCGTCGTGCGTGAGGGCAGTGACGCGCTGATCGGCAGGAGGGCCGAGGTCGTCCGGGAGGTCACCGGGACCCACGGCCTGGTCAAGCTCTCCGGCGAGGAGTGGTCCGCCCGGGCGCTCGACGACAGTCTGGTGATCCCGGTGGGAGCGCTGGTCGACGTCATGGAGATCGAGGGCGCGACGGCCGTGGTCCACCCCCGCGACCTCCTTCCCTGAAACGGCTGAGCACAGCAGCGGAGGCGTTGTGGATCCCTATGTCGTCCCCATCCTCGTGGCGGCCCTCGTCGTCGTCTTCCTCGTGGCCGCCTCGGTGCGGATCGTTCCGCAGGCGCGTCGCTACAACATCGAACGGTTCGGCCGGTACCGCCGGACCCTGCAGCCGGGGCTCAACCTGGTCGTCCCGGTGGCGGACCGCGTCAACACCAAGCTCGACGTCCGCGAGCAGGTCTACTCGTCCACCCCCCAGCCGGTGATCACCGAGGACAACCTGGTGGTGAACATCGACACGGTGCTCTACTTCCAGATCACCGATCCGCGGGCGGCGGCCTACGAGGTCGCCCACTACCTCCAGGCGATCGACCAGCTCACCGTGACCACCCTGCGCAACGTCATCGGCTCCATGGACCTGGAGAAGACGCTCACCTCCCGTGAGGAGATCAACTCCCGGCTGCGCGCCGTCCTCGACGACGCCACGGGGAAGTGGGGGATCCGCGTCAACCGCGTCGAGATCAAGGCCATCGACCCGCCGCACACCATCAAGGAGGCGATGGAGAAGCAGATGCGGGCCGAACGGGACAAGCGGGCGGCCATCCTGCACGCCGAGGGAGAACGGCAGGCCAAGATCCTCACCGCGGAGGGCACCAAGCAGAAGGACATCCTGGAGGCCCAGGGCACGCAGCAGGCGATGATCCTGCGGGCGGACGGCGAGGCCAAGTCGGTCGAGCTCGTCTTCCAGTCCATCCACCGCAACAACGCGGACCCGAAGGTGCTGGCCTACAAGTACTTCGAGACCCTCCCGCAGCTGGCGCGCAGCGAGAACAACACGTTCTGGGTGATCCCCGGTGAGCTGACCGAGGCGGTCCGCACCGTCAGCCGCGCGGTCGGCGACCACGCGGCGGAAGTCGCTCCCGGGTCCGTCCCGGCCGCCCCTGTCGGCGACACCGGCGACACCGGTGAGGCGGGGGACGTCGGCGATGCCGGCCGGAACCCGGCGGTCCCGGGGGTCTCCCTCGACGCCGCCGCCGCCACCGGCGAGGCCGCGAGGCAGGCCGCCGCCGCGGTCCACGACGCCAAGGCGGAGGCCGAGGCCGCGATGCCGCCCCACGGGGGCGGACGCCCGTCGAGCGACGTCTAGGCTCCCTCCCCGGACGTCCGCGTCGCCGGACCTCTCGCCACCGGGCGGCGGTAAGTCCTCAGCTGGAGCTGGAGCTGGAGCTGGAGCTGGAGCCGGAGCCGGGAACGGAGCCGCCGGCCGTCCCGCTCGCCTCGCTCGCCGCGCGGCGGTACTCGGCGTTGATGCGCTGCGCCTCCTCGAGCTGGTCCTCGAGGATGACGATGCGGCACGCGGCCTCGATCGGGGTGCCCTTGTCGACGAGCTCGCGGGCGCGGGCGGCGATGCGCAGCTGGTAGCGGGAGTACCGGCGGTGTCCTCCCTCCGACCGGAGCGGAGTGATGAGGCGGGCCTCGCCGATGGCCCGGAGGAAGCCCGGAGTGGTGCGGAGCATCTCGGCTGCCCGCCCCATCGTGTAGGCGGGGTAGTCGTCGTCGTCCAGACGATCGCCAAGGGGATTGTCCGCTGTCATGTCACCTCGCTGTGCAACGCGTCGAGGGGCCCTGGTGCCGTACGGCACCAGGGCCCCGAAGGAATTGAACACCATCCGCCGGCGCTACTGCCGCGTCGGCCTTCTGCTTCCGTCGCCCGGTCTCGAGGAGGGGGCGCGGGGGGATCGCAGCTGCTTGACCGGGAACCACACTCCATTCCGGGAACTCGCGGCACCCGGGCCGAGTCATCCCGGGCCGGGCGTCCTGATGGCGTCTGCTCCTCCGTTTCTCTCCGAATCGATCACTGGGTTGATCGGTACTGGTCGAGGTGGCGGCCGCACGACGTGCGCACCGCCGCCTCCCGTACAGCTACCCGCCAGTTCGTCTCTGCCGGGTCTCTTCGACCGTGTCTACGGGAAGAAGCGTAATCGCGCCGGATGAGAATGTCTACTCTGGCGAAGGTAGATTTTCTTCCGCGCCGAGCCCCCTGCCGTTGGGCCGGGAGTCGCCGCCTCGGCGCGAAGCCGGTTCGCGCCCCGGGCCAGCGCCAGGGGGGACGGCTCGCATAGAATTCGTGGCCGTGTCGAATCCGGATGAGATGCTCGTGGCCCTCTCGGCCGCGGTGGAGAACGAGCGAAGCAATCAGATGTCGCTGACCGTGGTCGTCGGCGGGGCCGTCATCACCGGCCGGCTGGCCCCCGAGGCGGTGTGGAGGGAGCGGGTCGCGGAGGTGCTGAAGGCATCGGACCGCCTCGGCCCGTTCGCCGACGTCTTCGCCGACGACCGGCGGGCGGGACGGCCCGGGCGCGGCGAGGAGCCCACGCATCTGCACTTCCACCTCGCCCGGATCCTCCAGGGCAGCTTCGGCATCCCGGAGACGGGTGGCATGTACCGGGTGGCGATCAAGGACGTCAGCGCGTGGACCGTCGGGGACTTCAGCTACTCCGACCAGTGAGGTGAGCCGTGAATCCCGGGCGTGCGGCATGCGCACGCCCGCGGCCGTGGAAAGAACGCCGCCGGGACGGGCCGGAAATCAGAGCTCGCATTGCCGGAAAACAAAGCGAACTGGGGTCCGCACCACAAGGTGCGGACCCCAGTTCGACGATATCGCCGGTGCCGACGCGTCAGGCCGGAACGATGTTCTCGGCCGTCGGGCCCTTCTGGCCCTGCGCGATGTCGAACGACACCTTCTGGCCTTCCAGCAGCTCGCGGAAGCCCTGGGTGGCGATGTTGGAGTAATGGGCGAAGACGTCGGCGCCACCGCCGTCCTGCTCGATGAAGCCGAAGCCCTTTTCGGCGTTGAACCACTTCACGGTGCCGGTAGCCATGTTCTTCTCCTTCGGACGGTGTCAGGAACACGCGGAGTGCGCATTTCCGTGTCGCCGTGTTGATCAGCCGTCGGAAAACCTTCTGGCAACCACACCTGCAACTGATTCGACAGTAGCACGCTGCGGTTGTCCCTAAGTGATGCGAAATGTGCGCCGCCCGCTCCCGGACAATTACTTCCCGTGCGTGCCGCCCGGAATTCTCACTTCTGCACGACAGAAATCACCGGGTCATCCGTACAGAGCGCGTCCTCCGGGGCTGCCGGCCGTGAAGCGCTGTCCCATGGCGATCTCGTCGCCGATCACCGACCAGACGGTCTCGTCGTCATGGAAGGGGAGCGGGTCCACGTCGCCGGTCTCCTGGCGGATCCGCTCCACCTCGTGCTCCAGGAGCGCGAAGCCGGTCTCCTGATCGCCGTCGAAGGTGAACTCCTCGAGCAGGCGCTGGATCCGGGCGGCGACCTGGACGAGGGAGGAGACGTCCGTGTGGAGCGCCTGCGCCGTCTCCTCGTCGGAGTCGAAGGCGAACACCTTGCCGGACCCGGGATCGAGGGCGAGGTGGGCGTTGAGCAGCCAGCCGATGACGGGCCACTCGCCCGCGCCCTCCGGGGCGTCCTCGAAGTCCTCCAGATGGACGGTCTCCCGCACGAGGGACAGCCGGCCGGACTCCCCGCCGGGGCGGTACAGCGTGACCACCCCGGTGGGCACACCGACGGTCCGCAGCAGGCGGGCGCCCTCGGTGTCCGCCACGGCGGGCGGGAAGGCGGTGGCGGGAAGGGTCGTGAGCCGGTCCTCGCCGAAGAGGCCGGCGAGTTCGCCGCGGGTGACGCCGAAAAGCACTGTCAGAACTCCGAACTCCGAACTCCGCGTCGCGACACGAGTATTGGTGGACCCAAGTATGGGTGGACCCAAGTCCTCACGGCGACAGCGTGCGGAGGGCGTGCGGCCTCTGCGTGATCCGGACAACGAACAACCCCAGGTCATCGACCTGGGGCGCTCTCAGCTCGGGACGCGACGGCGCTTGGGCGGGCTCGGCGCTGTGACCGGCAGCTGACCGGCCGCGCCGCACCGGTATCCCGGGGTGCCCGACCCTGTCTCACCGGGTCGGGCACCTTGTGCGGGACGTGCTCCGCTCAGCTACGGGTCCAGCTCTGGTTGCTGCCGCCCGAGCAGGAGTAGAGCTGGATCAGGGTGCCGTTGCCGGTGCCGGCGCCGACGGCGTCGAGGCAGAGGCCGGACTGGACGCCGGTGATGGAGCCGTTGGAGTTGAGGCGCCACTTCTGGTTGTCGCCGCCCCAGCAGCTGTAGATCTGGACCTTGGCGCCGTTGCCGGTGCCGGCGGCGTCCAGGCACTTGTTGCCGTAGACCCTGAGCTCACCGGCCGCGGTGAACGACCACTGCTGGTTGGTGCCGTTGCTGCAGTCGTACAGCTGGACCTGCGTGCCGTCGGTGGTGCTGGAGTTGGGCACGTCCACGCAACGACCCGAGGCCACGCCCTTGATCGGACCGGTGCCCGAGGGAGAGGTGGGCGTCGGGGTCGGCGTGGGGGTCGGGGTGGGGCCGGGGTTGGACGAACCGCTGTTGAGCGCGTTGAGGACGGCGGTGTAGGCGGCCTTCTTGCTGCCGTCGTTGTTGAACAGCAGCGGCGTGTCCCCGGACCGCCAGGAGTCGCTGTCACGCACGCCCCAGACGGTGATGCCCAGGCAGCGCGAAACGGCCAGGCAGTCGTTCACCACGGCGGCGTAGGTCGTGGACGAGGCGCCCTGGATGTCGAGTTCGGTGATCGCCACGTCGACGCCGAGGGCCGCGAAGTTCTGCAGCGTGGTGCGGAAGTTGCTGTTGTAAGGGCTGCCGCTGTTGAAGTGCGACTGGAAGCCGACGCAGTCGATCGGCACGCCGCGCTGCTTGAAGTCCTTGACCATGTTGTACATGGCCTGGGTCTTGGCCCAGGTCCAGTTCTCGACGTTGTAGTCGTTGTAACAGAGCTTGGCGGACGGGTCGGCGGCACGCGCGGTGCGGAACGCCACCTCGATCCAGTCGTTGCCGGTGCGCTGCAGGTTGGAGTCGCGCCGCGCTCCGGAGTTGCCGTCCTCGAAGGCCTCGTTCACGACGTCCCACTGGGCGATCCTGCCCTTGTAGTGGCCCATCACGCCGTTGATGTGGTCGATCATCGCCTGGCGCAGGGTGCTGCCGCTGAGGTTCTGCATCCAGCTCGGCTGCTGCGAGTGCCAGGCCAGGGTGTGGCCGCGCACCTGCTTGCCGTTCTGCACCGCCCAGTTGAAGACGCGGTCGGCGGAGGTGAAGTTGAACTGACCGCGCTGCGGCTCGGTCGCGTCGATCTTCATCTCGTTCTCGGCCGTCACCATGTTGAACTCACGGTTCGCGATCGACGTGTACGTCGAGTCGCCCAGCTTGCCCGAGGCGATCGCGGTGCCGAAGTAGCGGCCGTTCTGCTTCGCGGCGGCACCGAGCGTGCTCTCGGCGGCGCTCGCGTTCGACGGTCCGACCAGTGCGGTGGCCAGGCCGACGGCGCCGACGACCAGTGCCAGCACCGGGCCGCGGATCCTTCGGCGGATGTCGGATGTGGGGAGGGCGTACGAGCCCATGACTGTGCCTCCATTGCAGGTATCGCGGATGAACGGCGGAACGGAAGAACTGACGCCGAGGGCTGAGGGGCTGGACCGCAGGCCCCTGGTGGCCCTGTTGGGGCGGGCGGTGCGGACCGGAAGCGGGTGACGCGGGGTCATGGCCCGTCAGGGACCAGAGGGACCTGCGGCGATCGCCGGCAGTGTTGTGACACGAACATGGCGTACCTCACCGTCGCGGCTCGGCCGGAGGGAACGCACGCGGCGTGCCTGTCTGCTCTCCGTGCGAAGAGACAGGACGCCCTGGTGCGAACCTCACCGGACCAGGTGATGTGTGGGGGGCGGTCGTGCGCGTGCTGCGGTGCGGGTCTGTGGTGCCTGCAGGGGCACCTGTGGTCGTCTGTGGCCAGTCGTTCCAGTGGAGGATGATTGTGGTGCCGCAAGGGGCCGTCAATACACTCGGCAGAAAAACATTTCTCTCCGCCGACCGAAACTTTCGATTTACCGGTGTTCCGGTGGGCGTTCCGGGTGCTCCGGCCCACGCGTCAGTCAGGCCAGGTGGAGACAGGGAAAGGCCGCCGCTCACCCACTCCTCCCCTCGCGGGGATCTGCCGCACCGGTGCGAAATCCGGCCGCAGAACTGGGAACACGCGGGCCGCGATATCGAGATGTCCGAGCCTTCTTCGAAACATTTCGACGCGTCTTCGCCGCCGGTGACGGGCGCACACGTTGCGCGAGGTGGCGGGCGCGCGGAGGGCGCGGAGCCCTCCGGAAAAGGTCCAGACAGCAAACGAACCCCAGGTCGATGACCTGGGGTTCGACTGTGGAGCGGGCGACGAGAATCGAACTCGCGCTCTCAGCTTGGGAGGCGACGGCGCTTGGGCGGGCTCGGGTCTGTGACCTGCGCTTTCGCCGGGTGTGGCTTCCGATGCAGGTGTCGGGAGACACCGCTGCAGACCGTGGTTCTCCGCTCGTACGGGCACGGTGAGGGCACGCGCCCGGGCACTTGGCCGAGAGCCGGGCGGGGTGACCTGGAGTGCCTGCTCAGAGTTGTGCAGGAGGCGGACCATCGGTGCCGGGTTGCGACTGCGTACGGGGATCTTCAGCCCGTGGGCTTGACGGCTTGCCGCGACTTAAGGAATTACTTAACCTCGTTACCAGGTGTCGAGGAGAGCTGTCTTGAGCTGGTCTGTCAAGGTCACTGATGAGTACGCGGAGTGGTTCAGGGTCCTGATCAAAGAGGACCTGGGATCGGCCTCCCAGGTCGCTCAAGCCGTGGCCGCACTGCGCGAGGTCGGCCCGACGTTGGGGCGTCCGCTTGTCGACCGCTTGAAGGGCTCCGAGTTGCACCACCTGAAGGAGCTGAGGCCCGGTTCCGGTGGACGCTCCGAGATCCGGATCATCTTCGCCTTCGACCCGACGCGCTCCGCCCTGCTGCTTCTCGGCGGAGACAAGGCAGGAAACTGGGAGCGTTGGTATCGCGACCACATCCCGCTGGCGGAACAGCTCTACCGCGAGTACGTCAGCGACGACGAGGACTGAGGAGTGGCCATGCCCAAGAAGGTCGCACAGGACTGGGAAGTTCTGGAGCAGGAGCTGTACGAGGCCGGTGTGAAGCCCGCCGATGTGGAAGCCGGCTCCCGGCGCCTCCTGGCCGAGGCACGCGGTCACCAGCTGGCAGAGGCGCGGCGGCAGTCCGGCCTTGCCCAGCGTGACGTCGCTACCCGGATGGGGGTCAGCGTCGCGAGGGTGTCCCAGATCGAGCACGGCGAGAGCGCCACCCTGGACGTCATCGCCCGTTACGTCGAAGCGCTCGGCGGGAGGCTCGACCTGGTCGCCGACTTCGGCGACCACACCCTGCGTATGCCGGCCAGCGGTGAGCAGGGTGCCGCGGCAGCGTAGCTGCGGCTTCCGTGTGTGTTGGGAGGTACCACAATCACCGTCGGCTGTGATGAACTGCTGGGCTGCGGATTCGATGACTGTCGGATTGCCAGCGATTGTGCCACGGGCCTGTTTACGCTGCCCCAAAGCGCGGACGTGAGAATGAAGTGCGCTCACCGTGAGCACTTCGACTGTTGTGCGAGGTGCGTTTCGCTTGGAGACATCACTCCTTCATGGGGCCGACGCGGGACTGGTGACAGCAGTGCGTGGTGATGGCGTGTCACCGCGCCTCCAGATCGAGAGCTGTCTCATCGACTGCTAGGTAGTTGTCTGTGGTTGCCGCCTCCAGATATCCCTCCAAGGAAGGGGCCGAGGGCTCAGGGCTGAGGTCGAGGAGCTGCTGCCACGTGCACTCGTCCCCGTCCGCAAAGCCGCGTTCGAACGGCTGTCAGGTAGCTGTTCCTTTGTTGAGCCCTGAGTCGTTTCCCAAGTGGTGGAAGCACCTGCCCACTCTGCCATCGGTCACCACGTGCGGTCCCAGTAACTGGCGCTTTGCTGGATTTCAGTGCAGGAGGGACGCCCGTGAGGCGCCTGGCCTCGACTTTGGGCACGCGGAGGGCACGGAGCCTGAAAATGGTCTAGACAATAAACAAACCCCAGGTCGCTGACCTGGGGTTTCTCTCTGGAGCGGGTGACGAGAATCGAACTCGCGCTCTCAGCTTGGGAAGCTGATGTTCTACCATTAAACTACACCCGCCTGGACGCCGGATCTGTACCGGTGTCGGCGCCCTTACTGTACCCCATCCGAGGCTCCGCGTGCTGTCGCGCGGGGCCTCGTGGCGTCGGGGCTGCGGCGTGGCTCACAGGTGTGTGGAGCGGTGTGCGGGGCACCGGAGTTGGGGCGTACGGTGGGCCGCGCGTGGAGGGCCCCGGCGGGGCCGGCCCGGTCTTCCGGCGGCGCCGGAGGGGGTCGGAGTGCCGCGTGGAAGGCCGTCCCTTTGATCCCGTAATGTGGCTTTCCTCGTCGGGTCTTCCGGTCCGGCGCGGTTCTTGGGGAAGGGACTTGAACGACTTGATGGAGAGCACCGTCGTCCGCTGTGCCGAAGGGCACGTGTTCACCGCGGCTTCGTTCCCGATGCAGCAGGCCGAGCGTCTCGGCCCCGGCCGGCTGATGCGGTGTCCCCGCTGTGCGCGGCTGCGCAGCGTGGTCCCGGTGTCGGCGGGTGTGCTGCAGAAGCAGTAGGCGGCGCGCAGGCAGGCGTGAGCGCGGGGGTCGTCCGGCAGGGCCGGGGGCCCCCCGCGTACTCTTGCAGCGTGCTTCTCTCAGACCAGGACATCCGTGCCGAGATCGACAAGGGCCGGGTGACGATCGACCCGTTCGACCCCGCCATGGTGCAGCCGTCGAGTATCGACGTCAGGCTGGACCGCCTCTTCCGGGTCTTCGAGAACCACCGGTATCCCCACATCGACCCGGCGGTCGAGCAGCCGGAGCTGACCCGGCTGGTGGAGCCGGAGGAGGACGAGCCGTTCATCCTCCACCCGGGCGAGTTCGTGCTCGCCTCCACCTACGAGGTGGTGAGCCTGCCGGACGACATCGCGTCCCGGCTGGAGGGCAAGAGCTCGCTGGGCCGTCTCGGTCTGGTCACCCACTCCACCGCCGGTTTCATCGACCCCGGCTTCTCCGGTCACGTGACGCTGGAGCTGTCCAACCTCGCCACGCTGCCGATCAAGCTGTGGCCCGGGATGAAGATCGGCCAGCTGTGCATGTTCCGGCTGAGCTCGCCCGCCGAGTTCCCGTACGGCAGCGAGCGGTACGGCTCGCGGTACCAGGGGCAGCGCGGCCCGACGCCGTCGCGGTCCTTCCTGAACTTCCACCGCACCCAGGTCTGAGCAGAGGCAGGAGAGCACCATGGCTGACGCGACGGACGTGCGCGAGAACCTGACCTACGAGAGGTTCGGCGTCGCGGTGCGGGAGCTGGCCCACACCATCGCGGAGGACGGCTACCGGCCCGACATGGTGCTGTCCATCGCCCGCGGCGGCGTCTTCGTCGCGGGCGGCCTGGCCTACGCGCTGGACTGCAAGAACCTGCACCTGGTGAACGTCGAGTTCTACACCGGCGTGGGCACCACCCTGGACATGCCGGTCATGCTCGCCCCGGTGCCCAACCTGATCGACTTCTCCGAAAAGAAGGTCCTGATCACCGACGACGTCGCCGACACCGGCAAGACGCTCAAGCTGGTCCGCGACTTCTGCCTGGACACGGTCGCCGAGGTGCGCAGCGCGGTGATCTACGAGAAGTCGCACTCCCTGGTGAAGTGCGAGTACGTGTGGAAGCGCACGGACGACTGGATCAACTTCCCGTGGAGCGTGGACAAGCCGGTGGTCGGCCGTGACGGGCAGGTCCTGGACGCCTGACCCCGCCCAGACAGCCGGCCGAAGAGGCCCGTGAGCTGAAGAGGCCCCCGACCGCGCGTGGCGGTCGGGGGCCTCTGCCGTGTCCGTGCGCCGCCGGAGGACGGCCGGAGGGCGGCCGGGTCAGAAGGTGCCGAGTTTCACGATGGAGAGCAGGGCGATCAGCTGGATCGCGGAGGCGCCGAGCGCCTTCGGCCAGGGGATCTCGTGGGAGCGGGTCACCATCAGGGTGAGCAGCGCGCCGCAGCCCAGCCAGGTCAGCCAGCCGAGGACCTGGACCACCGGGGCGTCGCCGCCCATGAACATGGCGACCAGCAGACGCGGCGCGTCCGAGAGGCACATGATCAGCATGGACAGGCCCACCGTCGGCTGCCAGGCGCCGTTGCCCCCCAGCTGGCGGGCGACCGTGTGGGTGACCACGCCGAGGATGAAGGAGCTCAGGATCATCGCCAGGCCGGTCGCCAGCACGATCGGGATCGCCGTGCTGAGGGTGGCGTCTATGACGTCCTCGCGGGCGCCGTCGAAGCCGAAGACGGCGAGCAGGCCGTAGACGAACGCGACGGTGATCGCCGGGCCCCACATGCGGTAGTCACGCATGCGCAGGAAGGTCTGGTTGGGCGACAGGACGATGCCCTTCAGCAGCTCCTTCCAGTGCAGCGGCGGGCCGATCGGGCCCGACGGGGCCTCCTCGCCGTACTGGCCGGCGTAGGGGTCCGCGTTCGGGTCCACCGAGAACGCCTGGGTGTGCCCCGGGTTGTTCGCCGCGTAGGGGTCGGGCCGGTGCGGGGCACGGCCGTGCCCCTGCGGGTGGCCGCCCCCGTACGCCGGGCCCTGGTGGTGCGGGTGGTGCGGCCCGTCGTCGAAGTACTCCGGTCCGTCACCGCCCGGCGCGCCGTAGCCGCCGCCCGCACCGCCGTAGGGCGGCCGCGGGGCGCCCTGGGGCGGGTACCCGTACGACGGCTGCCCGGCGGGCGGACCCTGCTGCCCGTAGGGCTGCTGCTGTCCGTACGCCTGCTGTCCCTGCGCGGGACGGTTGCCCCGTCCGCCGCGTCCGCTCCTGAATCCAGCCACGTCTTCGAACGTACCTGCTCCGGCGGTCCGGCGTGCGCCGGCGAGGGGGATGGGGACACCTTTGCTGCCGAGATGTGACATCCCGTAAGGGGAATCCCCAGGGCGACCTCCGGGGCGCCCCGGCCTTTCCCCCGCCCGCGGAGCACCGGCCCCCGGCCGGGGGCGTCACGTCCGGCCCACCCGCCTCACCGGCCGCTGCCAGGAGGAGGCGGGCAGGCCCGGGTCTCAGTCGGAGAAGGTGTGGCCGAGGGCCGGGGTGTCGACGGGGGAGACGCCGACGGCGGTGGGGGAGAGGGCGCGGGCGCCGGTGGTGGTGATGCGGCCGCCGGCGGAGAGCAGGTGGAGGAGGCCGCCGTTGTGGTCGTTCTCGTAGGAGCCCGTGGTCAGGTCGGCGCGGCCGTCGCCGGTGACGTCGTCCAGCTCGACCGCCGTGCCGACCTGGTCGTACGGCTCCGGGGCCCCGGGCACGCCGGTGGTGCCCTGGTGGAAGGACCGGGCGCCCGCGGTGACGATGCCGCCGGGGCCGCCGCGCAGGACGACCACCCGGCCCGCCCACGTCACCCCGTCGACGCTCTCGCCGGGCACGCCGAGGGCCAGGTCGAGGTAGCCGTCCCCGTCGACGTCGCCGAGGTCCACCGAGTCGCCGAACCGGTCGCCGCGCTCGCTCACGCCGGGGACGCCGGGGGTGTCCTGGTGGATGCCGGTGGTCCGGGCGGGGTCGAGGCCGCCGGGGGAGCCGTAGGTGATCCACACGATGCCGCCGCGCGCCCCGTGCGGGGTCTCCCAGCCCTCGCCCGGCTCACGGGTGGAGGCGCCGCTGACGACGTCCGCGTAACCGTCACGGTCGATGTCCGCGACGGTGGTGCCGACGCCGGGCAGGAGGTCCCGCTGGCCCTCGGTCCGCAGCCCGGACGCTCCGCCGAGGAAGAGCAGGTTGTCGGTGTACGGGTGGGTCTCGCCCTGCGTGTAGCCGTTGACCACCAGGTCGGTGGCGCCGTCCCCGGTGACGTCGCCCGCGTGCAGCTCGGGCGCGCGGAACTCGTAGCCCGCGCGCTGCGTGACGAGCGGGGCGGCGAGGGCGTACCAGCCGCCGCGGGGGCCGGTCCGGCCGAAGCCGCCCTCGAGGACGTGCACGGTCGCCGTGTCGGAGCCGACGGCCAGATCCGTGGTGCCGTCCGCGTCGAAGTCGCCCGCCGCGAGCGAGTGGCCCCACCGGTCGTGGGTGCGCGGGGCGGGGTCCGGGAGCACGAGGGAGCCCTTGCCGGTGAGCCCGGCGGGCGACCCCCATAGCAGGGTGACCATGCCCGCCTCGCTGTCGCCGGAGGTGTCCTCCCCCGGGGCGCTCACGGCGAGGTCGTCGTACCCGTCGCCGTCGAAGTCGCCGTGGGCCAGGTCGTGGCCGAAGCCGTCGAGCCGCTCCGGCGTCCCGGTGACGCCGGCGCTGTCCTGCCCGATCACGGTCCGCCGGGCGGGGGAGACGCCGCCGCGGGCGCCGTGGAGGACGACGACCTGCCCGGCCCGGTGCTCACCGGCGACGTACGCGCCGGCGGCGGAGGTGGCGATGTCGCCCTTTCCGTCGCCGTCGAAGTCGGGGCGGTCGACGGTGGCCGAGTCGGCGGCGACGGCGGGGGCGGCCGGGGTGAGGGCGAGCAGCCCGCCGGTGAGGGCTGCCGCGGCGGCGGCCGCGCGTGCGGTGCGTGTTCTCCGGTTCATCTGCGCGTCTCCAAAGCCACGCGGGTACCGCGTGGGGGGCCACGGCGCCCGGAAGGAAGGCCGTGCGCCGGACGGCACGGCTGACTGGTGGACACCGCGGAGCCCCCGTTGGTTGTAGCGCGGACGTGGAAGACCCCCGGCAGGACACCGCCGTGCCCTGCCGGGGGCCTCGTCCGAAGGACCGGTCAGTCGGCGAAGTTGACGCCGAAGCCGGGGTTGCCGGCGGTGGAGACGCCGACGGCGGAGGGGGACATGGAGCGCGAGCCGGTGGCGGTGATCTTCCCGGTGGTGGTGTTCACCGGCAGGTACACGATCGAACCGTTGCCGTTCTCCCAGGAGCCGGCGACCAGGTCGGCGCGGCCGTCGCCGGTGAGGTCGTCCAGCTTCACGTCCATGCCGAGGCTGTCGCCGGCCTCGTTGTCGCCGGGGAAGCTCGTCGAGCCCTGGTGGAAGGACTGGGAGCCGGTTCCGGTGATGCCGGCGGCGGACCCGTAGAGGACGACGACGCTGCCGGCGTCCTCGTGGCCGTCGACGTCCTCGCCGGGGACGCCGACCGCGAGGTCGAGGTAGCCGTCCTTGTTCACGTCGCCCAGGTCCAGCTCGTAGCCGAACATGTCGTCGGTCTCGGAGGAGCCGGGGACGCCGGAGGTGTCCTGGTTGATGGCGGTGATCTCGTCGACGCCGGTGCCGGTGCCGTAGGTGATCCACACCTGTCCGCCGCGGGCGCCGTACGGGGTGTCGCCGTACTCGTCGGACTCGTTCCACTCGGCGCCGCTGACGATGTCGCCGAAGCCGTCGCGGTCGATGTCGCCGATCGCGGTGACGACGCCGGGACGCAGCTCCTGGTAGCTCTCCTTCTGGAGGCCGGACTTGCCGCCCAGGAACAGGAAGTTGTGCGGGTAGCCGTCGAACTCGTCGAACTCCATGCCGTCGATCACCAGATCGGTGGCGCCGTCTCCGGTGACGTCGCCGGCCTGCAGGTTGTACGGCGGCGGGACGTTCTCCGGGTCGGGCTCCCCGGTGTAGAGCGGGGTCTCGACGCCGTACCAGCCGCCGTTGGCGCCGGTCCGGGTGAAGCCGCCCTTGTAGACGTACAGCTTGGTCTTGGTGGTGGTGGCCGCCAGGTCGTTCCTGCCGTCGCCGTCGAAGTCGCCGACCGCGAGGTTCAGGCCCCACTTGTCGTGCGAGGAGGAGGCCGGGTCCTTGACGGTGACGGAGCCGGTGCCGGTCAGGCCGGAGGTGGAGCCCCACAGGATGGTGACCGAGCCGGCGTCGGCGTCGCCCGTGACGTCCTCGCCGGGCGCGCCGACCGCGAGGTCGTCGCAGCCGTCCTTGTCGAAGTCGCCGTAGGCGGTGTCCTGGCCGAAGAAGTCCCCGGCCTCGGCGGCGCCGGGGACGCCGGCGGTGTCCTGGCTGATGACGGTGCGCTTGGTGGAGACGACGCCCGTGCCGGTGCCGTAGAGGGCGACGATCTGGCCGGCCTCGGCCTTGCCGCCGACGGTCGCCCAGGTCACGCCGGTGACGACGTCGCCCTTCTTGTCACAGTTGAAGTCCGGCCGCAGCGTGGTGGCCGAGTCGGCCGCGACGGCGGGGGCGGACGCCACGGTGAGCAGACCGCCGGTGAGGACGGCCGCGGCGGCGGTCGCCAGGGCGGTGCGCGAGGCGCGGTTCCTGAGGTGGTTCACGAGGTTCGGTTCCTCCCGACGCGCTCGGCGCGTACGTGTGCGGTCCGGTGCGGTGCCGGCGGTGTCACGGGCGGCCGGACCGTGGCGGTCGGCGGCGTCCGGCCGGGAGGCGGGGAGCCGGGCGCCGCCACCCGCGGGAGCGGCCGCGGCGGTGCCCGCCGGGGCCGTGCGCGTCGTGCGGTGCATCCGGAGCTCCAGGCCGTGCGGGACGGGACGGTGCCGCCGCCCTCGACGGGCCGGCGTGGGTGAGACACGTGAAGGGCGGTGCGGGTTGTACGGGTGGGGCGGGATTTCCCCGGCCGCACGGCCGGGGCGCGGGCCCCGGCCGTGCGGGCCCGCGCCGGAGGGAGGCGTCAGTCGGCGAAGTTCCAGCCGAAGCCCGGGAAGTTCGTCGTGGAGACGCCGACCGAGGACGGGGAGATCGAGCGGGAACCGGTCGCGGTGATCTTGCCGCCGCCGGACGGCAGGTACGTCACCGAGCCGTTGCCGTTCTCGTCCGAGCCGGCGACCAGGTCGGCCCGGCCGTCGCCGGTGAGGTCGTCGAGCTTCACGTCGATGCCGAACACGTCGCCGTGCTCGTTGTTGCCCGGGACACCGGCGCTGCCCTGGTGGAAGGACTGGCCGCCGGTGCCGGTGATGCCGCTGGCGGTGCCGTACAGGACGACGACGCTGCCCGTGTCCTCGTAGCCGTCGACGTCCTCGCCGGGCACGCCGACGACCAGGTCGAGGTAGGCGTCACCGTTGACGTCGCCGAGGTCCAGGTCCGCGCCGAAGCCGTCCTCCTTCTCGGAGGCGCCGGGGACGCCGGCGGTGTCCTGGGTGATGCCGGTGATCCGGCCGGCGCCCGCGGCGGAGCCGTAGGTGATCCAGACCTTGCCGCCCTTGGCGGCCCACGGGATGGTACCGCCGTCGTCGTACGTGGCGTCCCAGCCGAAGCCGCTGACGATGTCGCCGTAACCGTCGTGGTTGATGTCGCCGATGCCGGTGATGTAGCCCGGACGCAGCGTCTGGACGCCTTGGGCGGTCAGGCCGGAGGCGCCGCCGAACAGCAGGATGTTCTGGTCCGGAACGTACTCGTCGATCCCGCCCGTCGGGTACTCGAGCTGGGGCAGCGTGTCGCCGTTGATCACGAGGTCGGTGGCCTTGTCGCCGTTGACGTCGCCCGCCTGCAGGTTCCAGGCGCTGTCGTGCAGCGGCAGGTCCACCGTGTAACCGCCGCCGGTCGCGCCGGTCTTGCCGATGCCGCCCTTGTAGACGTACAGGGAGTTGCCGGCGCCGCCGACGGCGAGGTCGGTCCTCCCGTCGTGGTCGAAGTCGCCGGCCGCCATGGTCCAGCCCCACATGCGCCACTCGCCGGGGGTCGGGTCCGCGAGGGTGACGGCGCCGGTGCCGGTCAGACCGGAGGACGTGCCCCACAGGATGGTGACGGAGCCCGCGTCGTCGCCGGCGGTGGTGTCCTCGCCCGGCGCGCCGACGGCGAGGTCGTCGTAGCCGTCGCCGTTGAAGTCGGCGTAAGCGGTCTCCAGGCCGAAGAGGTCGTCGGTCTCGGCCGCGCCGGGGACGCCGGCGGTGTCCTGGCTGATGACGGTGCGCTTGGTGGAGACGACGCCCGTGCTGGTGCCGTAGAGGGCGACGACCTGGCCGGCCGCGTCCTTGCCGCCGACATAGGCGTAGGGCGCGGAGGTGGCGATGTCGCCCTTCTTGTCCTTGTTGAAGTCCGCCTTCGCCACGACGGTGCTGTCGGCCGCGACGGCGGTCGTCGAGGCGGCGAAGGTCAGCAGGCCGCCGGTCAGTGCGGCCGCCGCCGCCGTCGCGAGGGCGGTGCGGGTGTTCCTGTGCATGTGATTCCCCCTATGCCACGCGGGAGGCAGGACGCGCCTTCTCCGCGGGGTGCCGAAGCCGGCCAGATGTGGTCGGCGTTGATCAAGACCCGTCACGGGTGGGGTTGGTTGCGCGGGAATCGTGAACCCGGGATAACGGTCGGGTAACGGACCGGGGCCGGGGCGCCGTGACGGCGCCCCGGCCCCGGGGGACGAGGAACGGGTGGGTCAGTCGGCGAAGTTGGCGCCGACCACCGGGTAGCCCGCGGTCGAGACGCCGAGCGCGCTCGGGGAGATCGCGCGGGAGCCGGTCGCGGTGATCTTGCTGCCGTTGGAGGGCAGGTAAACCAGGTTGCCGTTGCCGTCGTTCTCGCCGGTGCCGACGACCAGGTCGGCCTTGCCGTCGCCGGTGACGTCGTCCAGCTTCACGTCCATGCCGAACATGTCGTACTTCTCGTTGGAGCCGGGGACGCCCGCGGTGTCCTGGTGGAAGGACTGGGAGCCGGAGCCGGTGATGCCGGAGGCGTTGCCGTAGAGCACGAGCACGGTGCCGGTGTCGGTGGCGGAGCCGATGTTCTCGCCGGCCACGCCGATCGCGAGGTCGAGGAAGCCGTCGCCGTTGACGTCGCCGAGGTCCAGCTCGTGGCCGAACTGGTCGTTGGTCTCGCTGGACCCGGGGACGCCGGAGGTGTCCTGGGTGATGCCCTGGATGGTGCCGACGCCGTACTGGCTGCCGTACGTGATCCAGACCTTGCCGCCCTTGGCGGAGTAGGGGATGGGCGTGCCGTCGTCCGTGACCGCGTTCCAGCTGACACCGCTGACGATGTCGCCGAAGCCGTCGTGGTTGATGTCGCCGATGCCGCTGATGACGCCGGGGCGGAGCTTCTGGTAGCCGGTGGCGTTCAGGCCCGAAGAGGTGCCCAGGAGCAGGAAGTTGCTGTTCCAGCCCTCGGCGCTGTCGGTCTCGTAGCCGCTGACCACCAGGTCGGTGGCCGCGTCGCCGTCGACGTTGCCGGCGGTGAGGTTGGCGGGCGCCGCGGAGGTGATGATGGGCGTCTGCACCGTCTGGCGGCTGCCGTAGGAGCCGGACTTGGTGATGCCGCCCTTGAGGACGTAGACCTTGCTCTTGCTGGTGCCGACGGCCAGGTCCTGCTTGCCGTCGCCGTCGAAGTCGCCGGCGGCGAGCAGGCGGCCCCACTGGTCGTGCGCGGTGGGGGCCGGGTCGTCGATCTGGACGGCGCCGGAGCCGGTGATGCCGTTGGCGGAGCCCCAGAGGACGGTGACCATGCCGGCGTCCTTGTCGGTGCCGAGGTCCTCCCCGGGCGCCCCGACGGCGAGGTCGTCGTAGCCGTCGCCGTTGAAGTCGGCGTAGGCGGTGTCGTCGCCGAAGCTGTCCTCGGTCTCGGCGCTGCCGGGCACGCCGGAGGTGTCCTGGCTGATCAGCGCGCGCTTGGTGGCGGTGATGCCGGTGCCCTTGACGCCGTAGGTGACGACGACCTGGCCGGCGTAGCTCTAGCCGGAGACGGTGGAGTACGCCACGGTGGCGACGTCGCCGATGCCGTCGTTGTCGAAGTCGGCCTGCGAGGCGACGGTGCCGTCGACGGCGACCGCGGTGGTCGCGGCGGCGAAGGTGAGCAGCCCGCCGGTCACCGCGGTGGCGGCGACGGTCGCGAGGGCGGTGCGGGTCTTCCTGTGCATGCGGTTCCCTCAAATGCCGTGCGAGGAGCGGCGCTGAAACGCGGGTCCCCGGGAGGAACAAGGCCGAGCCCGGTCGGTCGGCAGTGATCAGATCTGTGACCGACGGGAATGGTTGTACGGGAGTGGTGAAGATGTCCGCCCCCGGGCCGGGTCCGTGGTGGTGCGGGTCCGGGGGCGGTCGACGGGTGGATCAGTCGGCGAAGTTGTAGCCGACGTACGGCGTCCCCGAGGTGGAGACGCCGAGCGCCGTCGGGGAGAGCGCACGGGATCCGGTGCCGGTGATCCTGCCGCCGGAGGACGGCAGGTACGTGATGCTGCCGTTGCCGTCGTTCTCGCCGCTGCCGACCACCAGGTCGGCCCTGCCGTCGCCGCTGACGTCGTCCAGCTTCACGTCCGAGCCGAAGTAGTCCTCCTTCTCGTTGGAGCCGGGGACGCCCGCGGTGTTCTGGTCGACGTACTGGGCGCCGGTGCCGGTGATGCCGGAGGCGGTGCCGTGGAGGACGACGACCGAGCCGGTGTCGGTGACGCCGTCGACGTTCTCGCCGGCCACGCCGACCGCCAGGTCGAGGAAACCGTCACCGTCGACGTCGCCGAGGTCCAGCTCGTAGCCGAACATGTCGTTCAGCTCGGCGGAGCCGGGGACGCCGGAGGTGTCCTGGGTGATGCCCTGGACGGTGCCGACGCCGTACTGGCTGCCGTAGGTGATCCAGACCTTGCCGCCGTCCGCGGCGTAGGGGTCCGTGACGCCGTCCTGGACCTTGTTCCGGTGCCAGCCGCTGACGATGTCGCCGTAGCCGTCACGGTTGATGTCGCCGACGCCGCTGATGATGCCCGGGCGCAGCTCCTGCGCGCCGGCGGCGTCCAGGCCGGAGGCGGTGCCGAACAGCAGGAAGTTGCGGTCCCAGTAGTAACCGTTCGAGGACTCCGGGGTGTACCCGTTGGCCACCAGGTCGGTGCGGTGGTCGCCGTTCACGTCGCCCGCGGTGAGGTTGTACAGCGGCCGGGTGGTGGAGATCGGCGCCTGCACCGTCTGACGGCTGCCGGACGTGCCGTTGCGGGAGATGCCGCCCTTGAACAGGTACAGCTTCGTCTTGCTGGTGCCGACGGTGAGGTCCTGCTTGCCGTCGCCGTCGAAGTCGCCGGCGGCGAGCAGGCGGCCCCACTGGTCGTGCGAGGTGGGGGCCGGGTCGTCGAGCTGGACGGCGCCGGCGCCGGTGATGCCGGATGCGGAGCCCCAGAGGATGGTGACCATGCCGGCGTCCTGGTCGTCGCCCAGGTCCTCCCAGGGTGCGCCGACGGCCAGGTCGTCGTAGCCGTCGCCGTCGAAGTCGGCGTAGGCGGTGTCGCTGCTGAAGCCGTCCCCGGTCTCGGCGCCACCGGGGACGCCGGAGGTGTCCTGGCTGATCACGGAGCGCTGGGAGGCGGTGATGCCGGAGCCTTCGACGCCGTACGCGACGACGACCTGGCCCGCGTTCGCCTTGCCGGAGACGTACGCGCCGTCGGCGGAGGACGCCACGTCACCGACGCCGTCGCCGTTGAAGTCGGCCTGCGAGGCGACCGTGCCGTCGACGGCGAGCGCGGGCGTGGCGGCCGCGAAGGTGAGCAGCCCGCCGGTCACCGCGGCGGCTGCGACGGTCGCGAGGGTGGTGCGGGTCTTCCTGTGCATGCGGATCCCCTTAGAACCACGTGGGGGCGGGTGCTGCGCCCCGGGGAGAAGAAGGACGGGCGTGGGGTGGTGGCAGTGATCAGACCTGCGACGGGTGGGGTTGGTTGTACGGAACCCGCACGAGAAGCCGACGGGCCGGAACGCCGCAGGCCGGGACGCCGTCACGGCGTCCCGGCCTCCGAGTGGGGAACGGGG
The DNA here is from genome assembly GCF_003112515.1 of Streptomyces fragilis. Classification (GTDB taxonomy): domain Bacteria; phylum Actinomycetota; class Actinomycetes; order Streptomycetales; family Streptomycetaceae; genus Streptomyces; species Streptomyces fragilis. The sequence continues at coordinate 361,467 of NZ_BEVZ01000008.1, forward strand.
TGGATCAGTCGGCGAAGTTCACGCCGACCCCCGGCCGGCCCGCGGTCGAGACGCCGAGCGCGGACGGGGAGAGCGAGCGGCCGGTGCCGCTGATCTTCCCGCCGGTGGACGGCACATACGTGATGGCGCCGTTGTAGTCGTTCTCGCCGCTGCCGACCACCAGGTCGGCCTTGGCGTCGCCGTTGACGTCGTCGAGCTTCACGTCGATGCCGAACATGTCGCCCTTCTCGTTGGAGCCGGGGACGCCCGCGGTGTTCTGGTCGATGTACTGCGCGCCGGTGCCGGTGATGCCGGAGGCCTTGCCGTACAGGACCAGGACCGAGCCGGTGTCGGTCACGCCGTCGACGTTCTCGCCGGCCACGCCGATCGCCAGGTCGAGGAAGCCGTCGCCGTTGACGTCGCCCAGGTCCAGCTCGTGGCCGAACATGTCGTTGGACTCGCTGGCGCCGGGGATGCCGGAGGTGTCCTGGGTGATGCCCTGGACGGTGCCGACGCCGTACTCGCTGCCGTAGGTGATCCAGACCTTGCCGCCCTTGGCGGAGTACGGAACGGTCGTGCCGTCCTCGTTGGTCGCGTTCCACATCGCGCCGCTGACGACGTCGCCGTACCCGTCGTGGTTGATGTCGCCGACGCCGCTGATGATGCCGGGGCGCAGCTCCTGCGCGCCGGCGGCGTCCAGACCGGAGGCGGTGCCGAACAGCAGGAAGTTGCGGGTCCAGCCCTCGGTGGGCTCGTAGCCGCTGACGACCAGGTCGGTGGCGCCGCCGTTGACGTCGCCGGCGGTGAGGTTGAACGGAGTGGCGTCCGTCATGATCGGCGTCTGGACGGTCTGGCGACTGCCGTAGGTGCCCTTGCGGTTGATGCCGCCCTTGAAGACGTAGACCTTGCTCTTGCTGGTGCCGACGGTGAGGTCCTGCCTGCCGTCGCCGTCGAAGTCGCCGGCCGCCAGCAGCCGCCCCCACTGGTCGTGGGAGCTGGAGGCGGGGTCGTCGATCTGGACGGCGCCGGCGCCGGTGATGCCGTTGGCGGAGCCCCAGAGGATGGTGACCATGCCGGCGTCCTTGTCGGTGCCGAGGTCCTCACCGGGCGCGCCGACGGCCAGGTCGTCGTAGCCGTCGCCGTCGAAGTCGGCGTAGGCGGTCTCGTCGCCGAACCGGTCGCCGGCCTCGGCGGAGCCCGGGACGCCGGAGGTGTCCTGGCTGACCAGGCTCCTCCTGGTGGAGGTGAGGCCGGTGCCCTGGACGCCGTAGGCGACGACGACCTCACCCGCCTCCGCCTTGCCGGCGACGGTGGCCGTCGCCGAGGACGCCACGTCCGCGATGCCGTCGTTGTCGAAGTCGGCCTGCGAGGCGACGGTGCCGTCGACGGCGACCGCGGTGGCCGAGGCGGCGAAGGTGAGCAGCCCGCCGGTCACCGCGGCGGCGGCGACGGTCGCGAGAGTGGTACGGGTGTTTCTGTGCATGCGGGTCCCTCGAGTGCCGTGCGGGGAACGGCGGTGCGCCGGGTCCCCGGGGAAGAACTGGGCCGAGCAGGGGAGGTCGGCGGTTCTCAGACCGGTGCGGGGTGGGAATGGTTGTACGGGAACGGTGACGTGTTCGATGCGTGAGACGCCCCCGGGGCAGGGAGGCCGTGGTGGCGTCCGGCCCCGGCGCCCGGCGCCCGGCGCCCGGCGCCCGGCCCCCGGCCCTCACCGGCGGCGGCGTCGGTCGGCGAAGGTCCCACCGAAGCCGGGGAAGCCCGTGGTGGACACACCGACCGAGGTCGGAGAGATCGGACGCGAACCCGTCGCGGAGATCTTCCCCGCCGGTCGCGGGCAGGGTTGCGTGGGCCGCCGAAACGCCGAGGGCCCGGCCGAGCGTGGTGCTCGGCCGGGCCTTCGGGCTCCGAGGAGGAGGGACGCTACTGCGCCGGCTGCGGCTCCGGCGTGTCCTCGGTCTCCGCCTCGCCCGCCGGGTCGGCGGGGGTCTTGACCGACTCCAGGAGGAGCTGGGCGACGTCCACGACCTGGATCGACTCCTTGGCCTTGCCGTCGTTCTTCTTGCCGTTGACCGAGTCGGTCAGCATGACCAGGCAGAAGGGGCAGGCGGTGGAGACGATGTCCGGGTTGAGGGACAGGGCCTCGTCGACGCGCTCGTTGTTGATGCGCTTGCCGATCCGCTCCTCCATCCACATCCGCGCGCCGCCGGCGCCGCAGCAGAAGCCGCGCTCCTTGTGGCGGTGCATCTCCTCGTTCCGCAGGCCCGGGACGTTGGCGATGATCTCGCGCGGAGGCGTGTAGATCTTGTTGTGGCGGCCCAGGTAGCAGGGGTCGTGGTAGGTGATCAGACCCTCGACCGGGGTGACCGGGACCAGCTTGCCCTCGTCGATCAGGTGCTGGAGCAGCTGGGTGTGGTGGATGACCTCGTAGTCGCCGCCGAGCTGCGGGTATTCGTTGCCGATGGTGTTGAGGCAGTGCGGGCAGGTGGCGACGATCTTCTTCGCCGACTTCGGCTTCCTCGACTCGGCCGTGACCTTGCCGTCGTCGTCCGTCTCCTCGCCGAACGCCATGTTCAGCGCCATGACGTTCTCCATGCCGAGCTCCTGGAACAGGGGCTCGTTGCCCAGGCGGCGGGCGGAGTCACCGGTGCACTTCTCGTCGCCGCCCATGATCGCGAACTTGACGCCCGCGATGTGCAGCAGCTCGGCGAAGGCCTTGGTGGTCTTCTTGGCGCGGTCCTCCAGGGCGCCGGCGCAGCCGACCCAGTAGAGGTACTCGACCTCGGTGAGGTCCTCGATGTCCTTGCCGACGACGGGGACCTCGAACTCGACCTCCTTGAGCCACTCCAGGCGCTGCTTCTTCGCCAGGCCCCAGGGGTTGCCCTTCTTCTCCAGGTTCTTGAGCATCGTGCCCGCCTCGGACGGGAACGCCGACTCGATCATGACCTGGTAGCGGCGCATGTCGACGATGTGGTCGACGTGCTCGATGTCCACCGGGCACTGCTCGACGCAGGCGCCGCAGGTGGTGCAGGACCACAGGACGTCCGGGTCGATGACGCCGTTCTCCTCGAGCGTCCCGATCAGGGGGCGCTCGGCCTCGGCGAGGGCGGCCGCGGGGACGTCCTTGAGCTGCTCCTCGGAGGCCTTCTCCTCGCCCTCCATGGTCTTGCCGCCGCCGGCCAGCAGGTACGGGGCCTTGGCGTGCATGTTGTCGCGCAGCGACATGATCAGCAGCTTCGGGGAGAGCGGCTTGCCGGTGTTCCAGGCGGGGCACTGCGACTGGCAGCGGCCGCACTCGGTGCAGGTGGAGAAGTCCAGCAGGCCCTTCCAGGAGAACTGCTCGACCTGGGAGACGCCGAAGACGTCGTCGTCACCGGGGTCGGCGAAGTCGATCTCCTTGCCGCCGGAGGTCATCGGCTGCAGCGCGCCCAGGGCGGTGGAGCCGTCCGCGTTGCGCTTGAACCAGATGTTGGGGAAGGCCAGGAAGCGGTGCCAGGCGACGCCCATGTCCGTGCGCAGCGAGACCACGATCATCCAGATGAAGGACGTCCCGATCTTGATCATCGCGAACAGGTAGATCAGGTTCTGCAGCGTGGTCACGCCCAGGCCCTTGAAGGCCAGCACCAGCGGGTACGAGGCGAAGTACGCGGGCTCGTAGTGCGGGATGTCCAGCAGGGCGCCCTCGAGGCCGCGCAGCATCATGATCGCGAGGCCGATGGTCAGGATGACCGTCTCGACGAAGTACGCCTGGCCGGCGTTGGACCCGGCGAAGCGGGACTTGCGGCCGGGGCGGGTCGCCTTGGAGAGCTGGCGGATCACGATCAGGGTGAGGATGCCGAGCGTCGTCATCGTGCCGATGAACTCGACGAACATCTCGAACGGCGTCCAGTGCCCGATGAAGGGGATCGCCCAGTCGGCCTTGAAGAGCTGGCCGAACGCGGTGATCAGCGTGGGCACCAGGGAGAAGAAGCCGACGGCGACGAACCAGTGGGCGATGCCGACGATCCCCCAGCGGTTCATCCGCGTGTGGCCGAGGAATTCCTTCACCAGCGTCACGCTGCGCTGGTAGGGGTTGTCGGTCCGGGCACCCGCGGGCACGGGCTGGCCCAGCTTGAAGTACCGGACGAACTGACCGACGGCGCGTGCGAGCAAGGCGACGCCCACCACGGTCAGGACCAGCGACACGATGATCGCGGCGAGTTGCATGGGAGGCTCCTCGGGCCTGCGAGGGTGTGAAGACTAAGGAACGGAGCAGATTACTAAGCGGTAACTTATCCAGTCCGTTCGAGACTATCCATATCCAGCGCCGCCCGCAGCCGTCGGAGCGGTGATCTGCGTCGCTGAGGGTTGCCTCAGTATCTCCCCGGGCAGGGGCGTGGGTGCGTCCGCCCTTCCCCGCACCGCCCGCCGCGTCCCCCGGTTGCCCCGCCCGAGCGGCCTCGGCGCCGCCATGCGGACCCCGCCTCCGTAAAGTTGAGTCCGTCCGGCTCAGGTCTGTTGCCTCTCGCCGCGAGGTCGTGCACACTTGAGTCTGTTCCACTCAAGTCAGCTGGAGGAAGATCACCATGGCACGTGCGGTCGGCATCGACCTGGGTACGACCAACTCGGTCGTCAGCGTTCTGGAGGGCGGTGAGCCCACCGTCATCACCAACGCCGAGGGCGCCAGGACCACGCCGTCCGTCGTCGCCTTCGCCAAGAACGGCGAGGTGCTCGTCGGCGAGGTCGCCAAGCGCCAGGCCGTCACCAACGTCGACAGGACCATCCGGTCGGTCAAGCGCCACATGGGCACCGACTGGAAGATCAACCTGGACGGCAAGGACTTCAACCCGCAGCAGATGTCCGCGTTCATCCTGCAGAAGCTGAAGCGGGACGCGGAGGCCTACCTGGGCGAGAAGGTGACCGACGCGGTCATCACCGTCCCGGCGTACTTCAACGACTCCGAGCGTCAGGCGACGAAGGAGGCCGGCGAGATCGCGGGCCTGAACGTCCTGCGCATCGTCAACGAGCCCACCGCGGCCGCCCTGGCGTACGGCCTCGACAAGGACGACCAGACCATCCTGGTCTTCGACCTCGGTGGCGGCACCTTCGACGTCTCGCTGCTGGAGATCGGCGACGGCGTCGTCGAGGTGAAGGCCACCAACGGCGACAACCACCTCGGTGGTGACGACTGGGACCAGCGCGTCGTCGACTACCTGGTCAAGCAGTTCCAGAACGCCCACGGCGTGGACCTGGCCAAGGACAAGATGGCCCTGCAGCGTCTGCGCGAGGCCGCCGAGAAGGCGAAGATCGAGCTGTCCTCGTCCACCGAGACCTCGATCAACCTGCCCTACATCACGGCCTCCGCCGAGGGCCCGCTGCACCTGGACGAGAAGCTCACCCGCGCCCAGTTCCAGCAGCTCACCTCCGACCTGCTCGAGCGTTGCAAGGTGCCGTTCCACAACGTCATCAAGGACGCCGGCATCCAGCTCAGCGAGATCGACCACGTCGTCCTCGTCGGCGGCTCGACCCGCATGCCCGCCGTCGCCGAGCTCGTCAAGGAGCTGACCGGCGGCAAGGAGGCCAACAAGGGCGTCAACCCGGACGAGGTCGTCGCCATCGGCGCCTCGCTCCAGGCCGGTGTCCTCAAGGGCGAGGTCAAGGACGTCCTGCTCCTCGACGTCACCCCGCTGTCCCTCGGCATCGAGACCAAGGGCGGCATCATGACCAAGCTGATCGAGCGCAACACCACGATCCCGACCAAGCGCTCCGAGATCTTCACGACGGCCGAGGACAACCAGCCGTCCGTGCAGATCCAGGTCTACCAGGGTGAGCGCGAGATCGCGGCGTACAACAAGAAGCTCGGCATGTTCGAGCTGACCGGCCTCCCGCCGGCCCCGCGCGGCGTCCCGCAGATCGAGGTCTCCTTCGACATCGACGCCAACGGCATCATGCACGTGACCGCGAAGGACCTGGGCACGGGCAAGGAGCAGAAGATGACCGTCACCGGCGGCTCCTCGCTGCCGAAGGACGAGGTCGACCGCATGCGTGAGGAGGCCGAGCGCTACGCGGAGGAGGACCACAAGCGTCGCGAGGCCGCCGAGACCCGCAACCAGGGCGAGCAGCTCGTCTACCAGACCGAGAAGTTCCTCAAGGACAACGAGGACAAGGTCCCGGGCGACGTCAAGACCGAGGTCGAGGGTGCGATCGCCGAGCTGAAGGAGAAGCTCAAGGGCGAGGACATCGCGGAGATCCGCACCGCCACCGAGAAGGTCGCGGCCGTCTCCCAGAAGCTCGGCCAGGCCATGTACGCCGACGCCCAGGGCGCCCAGGCCGCCGGCGGCGCCTCCGCCGGTGACGCCCCCTCCGGTGCTCCCGAGGACGACGTGGTCGACGCCGAGATCGTCGACGACGAGCGCAAGGACGGTGCCGCGTGACGGAGGAGACCCCGGGTTTTGACGAGAAGCCCGACGTCCCTTCCGGCAGCGGTTCCGAAGACGCCGAGCCGCAGGCCGCCGACTCCTCCCAGGAGGAGCCGGCGGCCCCGGCCGGGGACGCGGCACAGACCGCAGGCCTGACGGCGCAGCTCGACCAGGCCCGCACCGCGCTCTCCGAGCGCACCGCGGACCTGCAGCGGCTCCAGGCGGAGTTCCAGAACTACCGCCGCCGGGTCGAGCGCGACCGGATCGCGGTCCGGGAGATCGCCGTGGCGAACCTCCTGACCGAGCTCCTGCCGGTGCTCGACGACATCGGGCGCGCCCGTGAGCACGGTGAACTGGTCGGCGGCTTCAAGTCGGTGGCCGAGTCGCTGGAGACGGTCGCGGCCAAGATGGGGCTGCAGCAGTACGCCAAGGAGGGCGAGCCCTTCGACCCGACGATCCACGAGGCGCTGATGCACAGCTACGCGCCGGACGTCACCGAGACCACCTGCGTGGGCATTCTGCAGCCCGGGTACAAGATCGGCGACCGGATCATCCGCCCCGCGCGGGTGGCCGTGGCCGAACCGCAGCCGGGTGCGCAGGCGGAGGCCGAGGAGTCCGCGGCCGAGGGCGAGAAGGCGTCCGACGGTGCCGCCGGCACCGAGAACGCCGAGCACGTCGAGCACAAGGAGAACGGTGGCCCGGACGAGGGCTGACGTGAGGCGGCGCGCCGGTAACCGGCGCGCCGGTGACGGACGGAAGGAGGGACGTCGGGGATGAGTACCAAGGACTTCATCGAGAAGGACTACTACAAGGTTCTCGGCGTCCCGAAGGACGCCACCGAGGCCGAGATCAAGAAGGCGTACCGGAAACTCGCCCGCGAGTTCCACCCGGACGCCAACAAGGGCAACGCGGCGGCCGAGGAGCGCTTCAAGGAGATCTCCGAGGCCAACGACGTGCTCGGCGACCCCAAGCGGCGCAAGGAGTACGACGACGCCCGCGCGCTGTTCGGCAACGGTGGCGGCTTCCGTCCGGGCCCGGGTGCCGGAGGAACGTTCAACTTCGACCTGGGCGACCTCTTCGGAGGCACTCAGGGCGGCGCCGGCGGCGGGGGCGGCGGCTTCGGCGGGGGCGGCGGCCTCGGCGACGTCTTCGGCGGCCTGTTCGGCAACCGGGGCGGCGCGCCGGGTGGCGCCCGCACCCAGCCGCGGCGCGGTCAGGACATCGAGTCCGAGGTGACGCTCAGCTTCACCGAGGCGGTGGACGGCGCCACGGTGCCGCTGCGGATGTCCAGCCAGCAGGCGTGCAAGGCCTGTTCGGGCACCGGCGACAAGAACGGCACGCCCCGCGTGTGTCCGACCTGCGTCGGCACCGGGCAGGTGGCCCGCGGTTCGGGCGGCGGTTTCTCGCTGACCGACCCGTGCCCCGACTGCAAGGGCCGCGGCCTCATCGCCGAGAACCCCTGCGACGTCTGCAAGGGCTCCGGTCGGGCCAAGTCCTCGCGCACCATGCAGGTCCGCATCCCGGCCGGCGTGAGCGACGGCCAGCGGATCAGGCTGCGCGGCAAGGGCGCCCCCGGCGAGCGGGGCGGACCGGCCGGCGACCTGTACGTGGTCGTCCACGTGGACGACCACCCGGTCTTCGGCCGCAAGGGCGACAACCTGACGGTGACCGTGCCGGTGACGTACACGGAGGCCGCCCTCGGCGGCGAGATCCGGGTGCCAACGCTGGGCGGACCGCCGGTCACCCTGAAACTGCCTCCCGGCACGCCCAACGGGCGCACCATGCGCGCCCGGGGCAAGGGCGCGGTCCGCAAGGACGGCACCCGCGGCGACCTCCTGGTCACCGTCGAGGTGAGCGTTCCCAAGGACCTGTCGGGGAAGGCCCGGGACGCCCTCGAGGCGTACCGCGAGGCGACCGCGGGGGAGGACCCGCGAGCGGAGCTGTTCGAAGCCGCGAAGGGAGCATGACGAGATGGACGGCCGTCGGCGCAACCCGTACGAACTGACCGAGGACACCCCGGTCTACGTCATCTCGGTTGCGGCCCAGCTCTCCGGCCTGCACCCGCAGACACTGCGCCAGTACGACCGCCTCGGCCTGGTCTCCCCGGACCGCACGGCCGGGCGGGGCCGGCGCTACTCGGCCCGCGACATCCAGCTGCTCCGCCAGGTGCAGCAGCTGTCGCAGGACGAGGGCATCAACCTGGCCGGCATCAAGCGGATCATCGAGCTGGAGAACCAGGTCGCCGCCCTCCAGTCCCGCGTCGCGGAGCTGCAGTCCGCGGTCGAGGGCGCGGCGGCGACGATCCGGGCCCGCGAGGCGGCGGTGCACGCCTCCTACCGCCGGGACCTGGTCCCGTACCAGGAGGCGACCCGCACCAGCGCCCTGGTGGTGTGGCGCCCGCCGGCGCGGGGGCAGTGACAGCGCCTCGACGTGCCCGAAGGGCCGGGAGACCGCACGGTCTCCCGGCCCTTCGGCGTCACCACCGGTCGCGGCGCCGTCCCCGGATCAGGGCAGCAGCGCGACGGCCACGCCGGCCGGTGCGGTCTCCGTGCCGTCCGCGAGGACGGCGGTCACCCGGTAGAAGGACGTGGTGCCCCGCGGTGCCGACGGGTCGGTCCACGACACCCGGCCCCCGCCGTCCAGCGTGTGGACCAGCACGTAGGACGTGCCGTCCCAGCGGTGGACCCGGTACCCGGTGGCGTCCTCGCCGCCGTACCAGCTCAGGGAGATCTCGCCGCCGTCGTCGACCACGGTGACGTCGACCGGCGAACCGGATGCGGGCGTCTCCTCCGAGGGCCTCAGGTCGAGTTCCCGCACCTGGACGACCTTGCCCTCCCCGGTGGACCTGAAGCTGTCGTTCCAGGCGGTGTCGATCGCGCTGACCAGGAAGCAGACCTCTTCGCCGTCGGCCGCCGCCCGGTACTCGAGCTCCGAGGTGTCGGCGAAGGTGTGGTCGACGAGGTGGGCGAGGCAGACCTGACCGCCGTCGCCGTCGTCGTACAGCGAGCCCTTGTAGATGCCGTAACGGTGCAGGTCCGCCTCGGTGTTGTCGTCCCAGTCGAGGGTGAAGCCGTACTCGGTGGGGGTGACGGTGAGCCCGGTCGGGGCCGCCGGCGCGGTGAGGTCGCGGCTCTCGGGCGTGACCTGGACGGCGCCGGAGGCGGCGGACTCGGTGCCGGCGCTGTCGTACCCCTTCACCACGTAGTGGTAGGTGACGCCGCCCTCGGCGGTGTTGTCCACGCAGGTCCAGTACCGCTGGTCCCCCTCGGTCACCGGACCCTTGACCGTGCAGTCCAGCGGCTCGCCGGTGGTGTCCACGGTCACCGAGGTGGAGCGGTAGACGTGGAACCCGGCGTAGGAGCCCCCGTCGGCGGGGACAGACCACTTCAGGGAGGCCTTCACCAGACCGGGCGTCGCGGTGAGCGACCGCGGCGCGGCCACCGGGCGGCGCACGGCCGCCGAGGCGGTGGAGAGGGGCGAGACGACGGTCCCGGTCGTGTCGACGGCGGCCACCCGGTAGGAGGCGGACACCGAACGGGCCACGGCGGTGTCGCTGTACGCCGTGGCGCCCTTGACCGTCGTCAGCGTGGTGCCGTTGCGGTACAGCTTGTAGGCGGAGGCACCGGGCACCGGGTTCCACCGCACCCCGACGGCGGTGTCCGTGGCGGTGGCGGTGACGCCGGCCGGGGTGGCGACCTTGGTCGTCGTGACGCCCTTGTCGGCGGTGCCGGCGGAGGTGTTGCCGGCCTTGTCGTAGGCGCGGACCTCGTAGTAGTAGAGCTTGCCGTCCATCGGCGGGGTGTCGGTGTACGAGGTCGCCGACGCCGTGGCGACGGCGAGCGGCTTCACCGGGTACGAGCCGCCGGAGACGCGGCGGTAGACCTGGTAGCCCGCGAGGTCCATCTCGGGGCTCCTGGTCCAGGACAGCTTGGACTTGTAGGTGCTGGTGCTGTAGGTCAGGGCCGCACCGCCGGGCGTGAGCGGCTTGACCGTGTCGACCGTCGCGGAGGTGCGCGGCGCGTACGCGAACTTGACGTCGGCGGAGCCGGTCCAGTTGACGAAGTCGATCCGCAGGGAGTGCTTGCCTTGGGGGATGGTGAGGTTGACCGTTTTGGAGACCGTGGTGGAGACGTTCTTCCAGAGGTCGACCTTGCGGACGCCGTCGAGGTAGACGCGGATGCCGTCGCGCGAGGACGCGGTGAAGGCGAACGGACCGCCGGAGCCGAAGTCGCGGGTGACGGACCAGCGGACGCCGAAGTAGTTGGAGGGCAGACCGGAAGCCGGCGCGCCCGTCCCCCAGTTCTGGTCGATGGCGCTGTCGCAGTCGGTCTTCTTCGGCGTGCCGGAGAACGAGGTGTTCGCGAAGAACTGCCGCTTGAACACCGGGGACGCACAGGTCACCGCCGCGGAGGAGGTGGAGGCGGCCACGCCGATCAGGCCACCGGTGGTGGCGAGGACCACCGCGGTGGCGGTGGCGGCGCGTGCCGTGGAGATGCGGTTCACGATCGGGGAACTCCTGGAGGGTCCGTGAAGAAGGCCGTTCGCGGGGTACGGCCGTGAACCATGACTCACCGGGGACGGACGAGGTTGTACGCCGGCCCGTGCCTACTGTGTGTGATCACCGCAGATATGCGCGGGACACCCAGGGAGACGTGTGAAGGCACACTGGCTATGATTCCGCTCTGTCTTCACACGAGCCGCAGAACATCGTCCCGGTCACGGCAACGGCCGATTCCCCTTCGTGCCGTTCCGCCCGTGACGCCGTCGTCGGCCCGGATCGTGGTGGGACGCCCCGCCCTTAACCGAACGCAGAAGTGGGCTTTCGAATGCGTCGTTATGCCATATCCATGGCCGCCGTCACGCTGTCCTTCTCGCTCGCCGCGTGCGGGGGTGCTCAGGGGAAGGACGGCGACGACGCCGCTCCGTCCGACCTGAACGACATCACGATCGGTCTGCTGATGCCGGAGAAGAAGATCTCCCGGTACGAGGCCTTCGACTTCCCGATCTTCAAGGACAAGGTCGAAGAGCTCACCGACGGCCAGGGCGTGGTCCGCTACGCCAACGCCGACGGCGACCAGGACACGCAGAACCGGCAGATGCGCTCGATGGTCGACGCCAAGGTCGACGTGATCGTCGTGGACGCGGTGGACGCGGCGGCGGTGGCCCCCGAGGTCAAGTACGCCAAGGAGGCGGGCGTCCCGGTCATCGCCTACGACCGCCTGGCCGAGGGTCCGGTCGACGCGTACGTGTCGTTCAACAACACGGTGGTCGGCGAGGTCCAGGGCCGGTCCCTGGCCGAGGCCGTCCCCGGTGGCAGCATCGTGATGATCAACGGCTCGCCCACCGACCCCAACGCCAAGATGTTCCGGGACGGCGCACGGATCGAGCTGAACGGCCAGTCCGTCAAGGAGTACGACACCGAGGGGTGGGACCCGGAGAAGGCCAAGAAGCACATGAAGGACGCGATCGAGGCACTGGGCGTGTCCAAGATCGACGGCGTGCTCTCCGCCAACGACGGCATGGCCGGCGGCGTGGTCGAGGCTCTCAAGGAGGCGGGTGTCACCGACATGCCGCCCATCACCGGCCAGGACGCGGACATCGAGGCCGTCCGGCGCATCGTCACCGGTGAGCAGTACATGACGGTCTACAAGCCGTACCCGAACGAGGCCGAGGCCGCCGCGGAGATGGCCGTCGCCAAGGTCCGCAGCCACGACATCCAGTTCGACGCGCTGACCCGTGACTCGGTGGACAGCCCGACCAAGAAGGACATTCCGGCGGCGCTCGTCCCCGTGATCGAACTGACCCGGGACAACATCAAGGACACCGTCGTCGCCGACGGCATCCACAAGGTCGACGACATCTGCGTGGCTGAAATTCGCGAGGCCTGCAAGGCCGCCAAGCTGCTCTGACGTCCTGACGCACCGGCCGGCCCCGAGCCCCCTCGGGGCCGGTGGCGTATTGCGGCGCGGGTCCGCGGCCACGCATAGTGGCGCTGCGAACAGGCGGCGCTACCGGGGGTGGAGAACTGAATGTCCGGTGAGGCTGCCGCGGTCCGTGCGGCCCAGGAGCATCCGCACGGTCCCGAGCGCCTGTGCGAGGAGGGCGACCGGGTGTACGCCCGTGCCGTCCGGCGGGGGCGGGTGCCGCGCCGCGATTCCGAGGCGGTGCCCTGCCTGCTGGACCTCGGCCTGCTGCACCCCGACCCGGACGACATGGACTGGCTGGTGCCGACGGCGCCGCAGGAGGTCATGACCCGGCTGCTGCGCGAGCTGTGCGCCGAGATGGGCGACGCCCACCGGCGGATGGACTCGGCGCTCTCGGCGGCCGACCGCTACGCGGGCCTCGGCAGCCGGCTGCGCCCGGCGGGCGGGGCGGGGCCGCTGGGCAGCGAGGCGTCGCTGCGGGTGCTGGACGGGCTGCCGAGGATCCAGACGGCCATCGACGAGGCCTCCGCCGCCTGCGTCACCGAGGTGCTCACGGTGCAGCCGGGCGGCATCCGCCCCGAGCACGAGCTGAGCGAGGGCCTGCCGCGCGCCATGGAGCTGCGGCACCGCGGCGTGCGGATGCGGGACCTGTACACGCACGTCGCCCGGCACGGACAGGGGCTGCTGGGCTATCTGGAACTGATGGGTGACGCGGTGGAGGCCCGCACCCTCGACGAGGTGCCGGAACGGCTGATTCTTTTCGATCGCACGGTCGCCTTCGTCCCGGCCAACACCCGCCGCTCGGTGGCCCTGGAACTGCGGCACCCCGCCCTGGTGGACTACCTGGCCACCGTCTTCGAGCGGCTGTGGCGACTGGCCGTCCCGGTCGGCTCGCCCGTACCGGCGCCGGAGGACGGCGGGGTGGGGGTCTCCCACCGCGAGCGGTCGATCGCCGCGCTCCTCGCCGAGGGCCACCAGGACGCCGCCATCGCCGAGCGGCTCGGCATCAGCGTGCGCACCTGCCGGGCGCACATCGCCCGCCTGAGCGAGCGGCTGGGGGCCACCAGCCGGACCCAGCTCGGCGTCCGGATCGCCCATGCGGGGCTGGACCGCCCGCCGGGGGCGGACGGGCTGCCGTAGGGGCCGTAGGGGCCCTAGGGGCCGTGGAGGCCTCCTGCGGCCTCAGCCGGCGTCGGGCGGCGCTGCGTCGTCGTCCAGGAGCCCGGAGCGGGCGATGAGGTAGCCGAGCTGGGCCCGGCTGCCGCTGCCGAGGGCGGCGGCCAGTTTGGCTATGTGGGCGCGGCAGGTGCGGACGTTCATGCCGAGACGGCGCGCGATGGCCTCGTCCACCTGACCTTCGATCAGCAGCCGGGCGATGGTCCGCTGGACCTCGGTGATGCCGTCGACGGAGGCCTCGTCGGGCCTCTCCTGGAAGAGCGGGACGGCGCTGCGCCACTGCTGGTCGAAGACCTTGATCAGGTAGTCGACCAGGCCCGGGTGGCGCAGCTCCAGGGCCACCTTGCGGTCGTCCTGGGCGGGGATGAAGGCCACCGACCGGTCGAAGATCGTCAGCCGGTCCACCAGTTCCCGCGCGGTGCGGAACTCGACGTGCGCGTCACTCATCAGCCGTGCGTAGGTGAGCGTGCCGGGGCTGTGGCGGGCCGTGTGCTGGTAGAGCACCCGCATCGACAGACCGCGCTCCAGCACGTCCTGGCCGAGCCGGAACGCCGTGGTGAGCGTGGGCTCGCTGCGCCCGCCGCCGGGCTGGACGGAGAGGATCTCCGAGCGGCAGTTGGCCTGCGCCACCTGGATCGCCTCGTTGATCCGGTCCACGCCCTCCAGCACGTTGATCGCGTGGGTGGGCCGGCTGTGCGCGGCGATGGAGAGGAACGGCTCGAAGGCGTGGGTGAGCTGGACGGCCTGCTCCCGGTGCCGCTGGATCTCCCGCTCCAGCGGCAGCAGCCGCTGGGACAGGGCGGTCGCCGGCGGCAGCGGCCTGAGCCAGGCGGAGTCGTCGGGGTCGGGCTGGAGGAGGGCGAACTCGAGCAGGCACGGTGCGGTTTCGGCCTCGGAGCGCTGGATGCGGCCGCGGCTGAGGGCATCGGCGTAGAGCCGCCTGCCGTCCTCGCACATTGCCTCCATCCCGTGGGGATGTGTCCTTGTTATGTCGGTATGTTCCATATCTCCGCCCCCCAGGGTCATGAACGTGCAGGAACATGATGCATCTTCGAACTGGCCATCGTGTGCCGGTATGGGTCATCGTCTGATGCGGCGAGGGACCGAATTTGGGAAGTGAGGACGAAGTCCACCATGTGCAAGAGATTGCTTCACTCGGCGCTTGCTGTGGCCTTCTCGGCGGGCGCGATCATCGGTGCCGCCTCCCTGACGGACGTCGTCTGGGACGGCCCGTCCGTCGGCCGCGGCACATCTGTGCACGCGGGGGACGTGGTCTGGGACCGGGTCGAGGCCAGCCCCGCCGGAGGCGCCGTCCAGGCGGGCACGGAAGCATGAGCACGCCGCCGGACGACCGCTCGTTCCGCCGGGAGATGGCCGTGGCCTACCGGTCCGGCTGGCACTTCGTCGACCTCGTCACCGCGCTCCCCCACGCCGGTGACTCCCTGATGGTCACCGTCTTCGGGGAGCCGGTCGTGGTGACGCGCGACGAGGAGGAGGACGTGCGGGCGTTCCGGTGCCTGCGCCGCCCCCGCGGAGCGCCGCAGCCGGTCCGCTGCGCGATCCGATATGGAATGATCTTCGTGAACCTGGACCAAAGGGACCATCGGGAGTTCGCCCCCCACGAACTCCCGGACGTCTCGACAGCCACCCCCCGCAGCGCCTGACGCGATACCCCCAACGTCAAAGATCGCCTCAGGTGCTTCCCCCCGGCAGCGGCGCCACCGTGACCTGAACACGGTGGCGCCGCTGTCGTGTGCCCGGGAACTCCTCCGCCTCCCACCGCCTTGAGTGGAATAGACTCAAGTTTGTGGACGTTGGCCGCGTCAGAGCGGGTAACCGACGTCTGGATGCGTCGTGACATCCGCACGGGCCGTACGGGCGGGCAAGGGAGGAGAACCGGACGTGGACGCCGAGCTGACCAACAGGAGCCGGGAGGCACTCAACGCGGCGAGCAGCCGCGCGGTGACCGAGGGACATCCGGACCTGACGCCCGCACATCTCCTGCTGGCCCTGCTGGAGGGTGCCGACAACGAGAACATCCTGGACCTGCTGGCCGCCGTCGAGGCCGACCTCGCGGCCGTGCGGCAGGGCGCCGAGAAGGTGCTCGCGGGCCTGCCCAGCGTGACCGGCTCGACGGTCGCGCCCCCGCAGCCCAGCCGCGACCTGCTCGCGGTGGTGGCCGACGCCGGGCAGCGGGCGAAGGAGCTGGGCGACGAGTACGTCTCGACCGAACACCTGCTGATCGGCGTCGCCGCCAAGGGCGGTGCGGCCGGGGACGTGCTGTCCCGGCAGGGAGCCGACGCGAAGAAGCTGCTGGACGCGTTCAAGAAGATCAGGGGAGGACGCCGGGTGACGACCCCGGACCCGGAGGGTCAGTACAAGGCACTCGAGAAGTTCGGCACCGACTTCACCGCCGCCGCGCGCGAGGGCAAGCTCGACCCGGTCATCGGCCGGGACCACGAGATCCGCCGCGTGGTGCAGGTGCTGTCGCGCCGCACCAAGAACAACCCGGTCCTCATCGGCGAGCCCGGCGTGGGCAAGACCGCCGTGGTCGAGGGCCTCGCCCAGCGGATCGTGAAGGGGGACGTGCCCGAGTCGCTGAAGAACAAGCGGCTGGTGTCGCTGGACCTCGGCGCGATGGTCGCGGGCGCCAAGTACCGCGGCGAGTTCGAGGAGCGCCTCAAGACGGTGCTCGCCGAGATCAAGGACTCGGACGGGCAGATCATCACCTTCATCGACGAGCTGCACACCGTGGTCGGCGCGGGCGCCGGCGGCGACTCGGCGATGGACGCGGGCAACATGCTCAAGCCGATGCTGGCCCGTGGCGAGCTGCGGATGGTCGGCGCGACCACGCTCGACGAGTACCGCGAGCGGATCGAGAAGGACCCGGCCCTGGAGCGGCGCTTCCAGCAGGTGCTGGTGGCCGAGCCGTCGGTCGAGGACACCATCGCCATCCTGCGCGGCCTCAAGGGCCGCTACGAGGCCCACCACAAGGTGCAGATCAACGACAGCGCCCTGGTCGCCGCGGCCACCCTGTCCGACCGCTACATCACCTCCCGGTTCCTGCCGGACAAGGCCATCGACCTGGTCGACGAGGCCGCCTCCCGGCTGCGCATGGAGATCGACTCCTCCCCGGTGGAGATCGACGAGCTGCAGCGCTCCGTCGACCGGCTGCGGATGGAGGAGCTGGCCCTGTCCAAGGAGACCGACCAGGCCTCCAAGGAGCGCCTGGAGCGGCTGCGGCGCGACCTCGCCGACAAGGAGGAGGAGCTGCGCGGCCTCAACGCCCGCTGGGAGAAGGAGAAGCAGTCCCTCAACCGGGTCGGCGAGCTGAAGGAGAAGCTGGACGAGCTGCGCGGCCAGGCCGAACGCGCCCAGCGCGACGGCGACTTCGACACCGCCTCCAAGCTCCTCTACGGCGAGATCCCGACCCTCGAGCGGGAACTGGAGGCCGCCTCCGAGGCGGAGGCGGAGGCCTCCCGCGACGACACCATGGTCAAGGAGGAGGTCGGCCCGGACGACATCGCGGACGTGGTCGGCTCCTGGACGGGCATCCCCGCCGGGCGCCTGCTGGAGGGCGAGACGCACAAGCTGCTGCGGATGGAGGACGAGCTGGGGCGCCGGCTCATCGGCCAGAAGCAGGCCGTCGCCGCCGTCTCCGACGCCGTGCGTCGCACCCGGGCCGGCATCGCCGACCCGGACCGGCCGACCGGCTCCTTCCTCTTCCTCGGCCCGACGGGCGTCGGCAAGACCGAACTCGCCAAGGCGCTCGCCGACTTCCTCTTCGACGACGAGCGGGCGATGGTCCGCATCGACATGTCGGAGTACAGCGAGAAGCACAGCGTGGCCCGGCTGGTCGGCGCGCCCCCCGGCTACGTCGGCTACGAGGAGGGCGGCCAGCTCACCGAGGCGGTACGGCGGCGGCCGTACAGCGTGGTGCTGCTGGACGAGGTGGAGAAGGCCCACCCGGAGGTCTTCGACATCCTGCTCCAGGTCCTCGACGACGGCCGCCTCACCGACGGCCAGGGCCGCACGGTCGACTTCCGCAACACCATCCTGATCCTCACCTCCAACCTGGGCAGCCAGTTCCTGGTGGACCCGCTGAGCAGCGAGGAGACCAAGCGGGAGCAGGTGCTGGAGGTCGTGCGGGCGTCCTTCAAGCCGGAGTTCCTCAACCGGCTGGACGACCTGGTGGTGTTCTCCGCCCTCACCAAGGCGGAGCTGGAGCGGATCGCCGAGCTCCAGATCGGCCGCCTGTCCAAGCGGCTCGCGGAGCGCCGCCTCACGCTGGACATCACCCCGCCCGCGCTGGCCTGGCTCGCCGAGAAGGGCCTCGACCCGGCGTACGGCGCCCGTCCGCTGCGCCGCCTGATCCAGACGGCGATCGGCGACACCCTGGCGAAGGAGATCATCTCCGGGGAGATCAAGGACGGCGACACCGTCCGCGTCGACCGCGCCCCCGAGCCCGGCGCCGGCCTCACGGTCACCGCGGGCTGACGGACCGAGCCCCAGGGCCGTGCCTCCGCCGTACGCGCGGGGGCACGGCCCTCGTCGCGGAGCGGGCTCCGGCCCGGTCAGGTGGTGAACGCCTCGAGGCGGACCCGGGCGGTGCCGGCGTCCTCGTAGGTGACCGTGACGTTCAGGGCGTGTGCCCGGCCGCCGGTGCTGTCCGTCGAGGCGCACAGCGCGGCGGACTCCGGATGGCAGAACTCGGTGCGGGTCTCGATCGCGGGCCAGTTCCGGGCCGTCCAGTCGGCCACCTCCGCACGCGGCATCCGGAAGTCGGCCCGGTAGTGGGTGTCCAACCACGTCTGCACCGTGCACCTGGCGTCGGTGGCGCCGGAGGGGAGCGTGCCGCCGGCGAAGGCGAGCGCCTCGGCGCAGGGGGCCTCCTGGGCGGTGGCACCCCGCTGGTCCCGGGCGTCCCGGGCGTCCCGGGCGTCCCGGTCGTCCGGGGCGTCGGCCGCGGCCCCCGCGTACCAGGCGGCCGCCAGGGCCGCGCACCCGAGCGCCGCGGCGAGGGCGATCAGGACCACCCGCCAGGTCTTCCGTCCGCGGGCGTCCGCCACGCCGGCCCCCTCCCGTGTCGCGCCGACCGCCAACCGGGTCGGATCACGCCATACACGACGTCCCGCGCGGCCCAGGGGTTGCAGCCCCCCTCCCCCCGTGGGGGAGACTGGCCGGAGATCCATACGAAGGGAAAATTACGGTGAGCATCGACCCGTCCTCGATTCCGAACTTCGGGGGCCAGCAGCCCGAGCCGCAGCCCCAGGGACCGGCGGGCCCCGTTGTCCCGGATCAGGACCTGGTGAAGCAGCTTCTCGAGCAGATGGAGCTGAAGTACGTGGTGGACGACGAGGGTGACCTCGCCGCCCCGTGGGAGAGCTTCCGCACGTACTTCATGTTCCGTGGCGAGAACGAACAGGCGATCTTCTCGGTGCGGACGTTCTACGACCGCCCGCACGAGATCGAGGCCAAGCCGCAGCTCCTGGAGTCCATCGACGACTGGAACCGCCGCACCCTGTGGCCCAAGGTCTACACCCACACCCACGACGACGGCACCGTCCGCCTCATCGGCGAGGCGCAGATGCTGATCGGCATGGGCGTCAGCCTGGAGCACTTCGTGTCCTCCACGGTCAGCTGGGTCCGCGCCGCCATCGAGTTCGACAAGTGGCTGGTGGAGCAGCTGGGCCTGGAGCAGGACGTCAACGAGTCCGAGAAGCCGGACGACGAGGCCTGAGCGTCCGCCGCGCGCGGGCGACGTCCCGCCCGGCGGCCTCACAGGGGCGACGTCGCCATGACGACGAGGTACGCCCCGTAGGCGAACGAGAGCCCGGCCAGGGCCGCGACCACCAGCGTCGCGTGCCGGGGCCGGGCTCGCGCCGTCCGCGTCAGCGCCGCGGCGAGCGGCAGCAGCAGCGGGAAGGCGGGCAGCAGGAGCCGCGGCTTGGACGCGAAGTAGCCGGACCCGCCGAGTGCGATCAGCAGCAGGACCGCGCTGTACACGATCAGCGGCAGCGGCGCCCGGTCCGCGATCAGCAGCCCGAGGAGCAGCACCGCCAGCAGCACGATCACCAGCGCCACCGTGAACACCAGCTTGTCCGGGTGGCGCAGCAGGTGACCGACGAACTCCAGGTTCCCCCGGCCGAGGTCGAAGGCGGACCCCCACTTGCGCTGGACCTCGAAGTAGCCGCCCAGCGGATCGCCCCGCCGCAGGCCCACCCAGAGGAAGAAGCCCACCCACCCGAGGGGAGCGAGAGCCGTCCCCGCCACCGGTTTCCACAGGGTGTGGACGGACAGGCTCCGCCGGCGCGCCAGCACGGCCACCTGCCACGCGGCGGTCGCCGCCACCGCCGCCGCGACGGCCAGGCCGTTGGGCCGGGAGAGCCCGGCCAGGCAGGCCAGCGCGCCGGCCCACAGCCAGCGCCGCGTCATCGTGGCGTACAGCGCCCAGGCGGCCAGGGCGGTCAGCAGCGGCTCGGTGTAGGCCAGGCCCAGCACCACCGAGTGCGGCGTCAGCCCCCACAGCAGCACCAGCAGGACGCCGGCCCCACGGCCGTGCACCCGGCGGCCGACCAGGTAGATCCCGGCCGCCGCCACGGCCGCCGCGCCCCAGGACAGCAGCACCCCGGCCGCGCCGCCGCTGATCGGCAGCACGGCGGTCACCGCCCGGATCAGCCAGGGATAGAGCGGGAAGAACGCCAGGTCGTCGAGGACCAGCCGGGTGTACTGGCGGACCTCGCCGTAGCCGTCGGCGGCGATGCCGATGTACCAGAGCGAGTCCCAGGTGCGACCGAGCAGCGTGGTGGCGTCCTTGCCGTGGGCGTGTGCCAGCAGGGTGAGGACCAGGACGCCGGTGAGCCGGGCGGCGGCGAACAGCCCCACCGCGGTGACCACGGTGGGGACGGCGCGGCGTGCCCGCCCGCCGGACACCGGGGGTTCCGGCGACCCGGGCGGCTCGGGCGGCTCCGCCTGGGTGGTCCTCCGGCGGG
Source organism: Streptomyces fragilis (assembly GCF_003112515.1). Lineage (GTDB taxonomy): Bacteria > Actinomycetota > Actinomycetes > Streptomycetales > Streptomycetaceae > Streptomyces > Streptomyces fragilis. Next base: position 381,933 of record NZ_BEVZ01000008.1, read on the forward strand.
CGGGCGACGGTACGAGGGCGGCGAGCATCGGGTTCACACCACGCACGATGCAGGGCGATTCGCCCGAAAACGGTCACGGCACGCCGGGTGCCGCCGGGGTTCCCGCCCGTGCGTCCCTCAGCGCCGGCGCCGCGTGGCCGAGCCGTCGCCGGTACCGCGCCGGGCGTCAGGGCGGGCGTCGTCGGCGCCGGGCGGTGCCGGCGCAGCCCGTCAGCGTCGGTCGGCGAGGGAGGCCAGGCGGGTGGCCGCCTCCCGCAGGACCTCGTCCTTCTTGCAGAAGGCGAACCGGACGAACGGCGCGCCCGCCTCCCGGTCGTCGTAGAAGACGGCGGTGGGGATGGCCACCACGCCCGCCCGCTTGGGCAGTTCGCGGCAGAAGGCGACGCCGTCGCTCTCGCCGAGCGGGCGGATGTCGGTGGTGACGAAGTAGGTGCCGGACGGGCGGAAGACGCCGAAGCCCGCCTCCTCCAGCCCGGCCGTCAGCAGGTCCCGCTTGGCGGTGAGGCCGGCGCGCAGGCCGTCGAAGTAGGAGTCCGGCAGGGCCAGCGCCTCGGCCACCGCGTACTGGAACGGCCCGGCCGAGACGTAGGTGAGGAACTGCTTGGCCGAGCGGACCGCCGTGACCAGCTCCGGCGAGCCGGTGATCCAGCCGACCTTCCAGCCCGTGAAGGAGAACGTCTTGCCCGCGGAGGAGATGGTGACCGTGCGCTCCCGCATGCCGGGGAAGGAGGCGAGCGGCACGTGCTCGGCGTCGTCGAAGACCAGGTGCTCGTACACCTCGTCGGTGACCACCAGCAGGTCGCGCTCGACGGCGAGCCGGGCCACGGCCGCCAGTTCCTCGCGGGTGAGGACCGTGCCGGTGGGGTTGTGCGGGGTGTTGACCAGCAGCAGACGGGTCCGGTCGGTGACGGCGTCGCGCAGCTCGTCGAGGTCGAGGCGGAACGTCCCCTCGTGGGGCCGCAGCGTCACCGGGACCCTGCGGCCTCCGGCCATCGCCACACAGGCGGCGTACGAGTCGTAGTACGGCTCCAGGGCGACCACCTCGTCGCCCGGCTCCACCAGGGCGAGCATGGCCGCGGCGATCGCCTCGGTGGCCCCGGCGGTCACCAGCACCTCGGTGTCCGGGTCGACGGCGAGGCCGTAGCGCCGCCGCTGGTGCTCGGACACCGCCCGGCGCAGCTCGGGGACGCCGGGACCGGGCGGGTACTGGTTGCCCCGGCCGTCCCGCAGGGCCCGCACCGCCGCCTCGCGGACCTCCTCCGGGCCGTCGGTGTCGGGGAAGCCCTGGCCCAGGTTGATGGAGCCGGTGGACGCCGCCAGGGCGGACATCTCGGCGAAGACAGTCGTCCCGAACTCGGCGAGACGGCGGTTGAGGAGGGGGCGGACCGCCCGGTCGGGGATGCTCATGGCGGCCATCCTGCGCCCAACCTCTGGCCTTGCTCAACTCTGTGTTGAGCCGTTGCGGCGTCGGGCATCACCGGGACACGCTGCGGAGAGAGGGGCCCACGGGGGGCGCTTCGGGGGAGCGTGGAAGGAGGGCGGAACTGTGTTCAGTGCCGTCGGTGTGGGCGTGATCGTGGTGTTCGTGGTGATCGTGCCGGTGGTTCTTCTCGTGGGGTTCGCGATCGCCGTGAACAGGCGGGCCGCCGCCGTCGTCGACCGGAGGGTGGGGAGCGTCCGTCACGGCCGCGTGTCGGGGTCGTCCTCGCGGTCGAGGTCCTCGAGCTCGAGCTCCTCGCACTCGGGAGCCGACGCCGGCGCCGGCGGCTGGTGGGCCGCCGACAGCGGGTCGTCGTCCGGCGACTCCGGCGACTCCTCCAGGTCGTCCTGCGGAAGCGGTTCGTCGTCGTGCGGGAGCAGCTCCTCGTCGTGCGGGAGCAGCTCCTCCTGCGGGGGCGGCGGCGGGTGCGGCGGCGGAAGCTGAGCCGTCGCGGGTCGTGGACGTCCGCCGGGGTGCGAAGCCGCGGCGGACGTCGTCGTGGATTCGGACAACTGGGCGATCAGGGTTCGTCGTTGAACAGTTGAGCTGAAGAACCCACCGAAGGATGGAAAGCCGACGAAGTTGGGTAAAAACGCTGTGGCGTCACCGACGTTCGTGCTTTTCTCTACTCGCCGACGCAGCCCCGCGGACGGCCGCGCCACCTGAAGCGGCCGCCTTCCCGGCCGGGGCAGAGCCGTCCTCCCCTGGTGCCGGCCCCAGGGGCGCCGGTCCTTCATCCCCTTCTGCGCGCTAGCGGAGCCGACCCATGCTCACGACCCTGAACACCCCGTACAGCGACACGCGTGCGTCCGACCTGGCCTGGGCGCTCGGGCGTGAACCGCTGCCCGCCCTGGCCGCGCTCGACCTCGATCTCACCGACGTGCGAATCCAGTTGAGGCTGCTCGGCGCCTCCCACCAGGTGATCCTCGAGCGGGAGGACGGCGCCTGCTCGGAGACGGTCGCCTGCATCCCCGGCTCCAGCACGCCGCTGCCGCTGGGCGTGGCCAAGCGGGTGAGCGGCTGGGAGTACCAGTTCGCGGCCCGGGTGGAGGTGCTCTCCCCGGGGGCGTTCGCGGGGCGGGCCCAGGAGCTGATCGCCCTGGTGTCCGACCATCCGAACGGGCTGGTGGGCGTCTTCCCCGGCAGTCCCCACGCCTTCACCGCGCTGCTCGCGCAGCGCACCCAGGGGGAGACCGTCTGGCGCACCTGGCACGCCTATCCGCAGGACGGACAGCTGGTGGCGACCCGCACCACGGTCGGCCTCGGGGTCGGCGCCGAGACGGTCACCGGGATGGGCCGGCTGCCGGTGGGCGCCCTGCGCTGACCCGGCACGCCCCGCGCCGGCCCGTACGACCGTTGCGCACGCGGTGGGCGCGTGGTCGGAGCCAACGCGCCGCGAGTGCGCCAGTACCACCCGGGTGGGTGACGATGGGTGTTCGATCGATGACGTACGGTCGTCATGTGATCGAACCGCACGCCCCACCCGCACCACCGGCCCACCGACCTGAGAAGAGGGCTGAGGGGCGGACCGGCGACGACCACGGCCGCGGCCCGCGGCAGGGACCGGACCGTGCGGCCCGGGGCGGCGGTGGCGGTCAGGGGTGTGCGGCGCGGCTGCCGCTGCCCCCCGGGACGGCGCGGTTCCTGGTGCTCGCGGGCGTGTTCGTCTGCGCCGCCTGCGGGCTGGTGTACGAGCTCGAACTGGTCGCCATGGCCTCGTACCTGATGGGCGACTCGGTCACCCAGGCGTCCGTGGTGCTGTCGGTGATGGTCTTCGCCATGGGCCTGGGCTCGCTGGCCGCCAAGCGGCTGCGTCGCCGTGCCGCGGCGGCCTTCGGGGCGGTGGAGGCCGCCCTCGCGCTGGTCGGCGGGTGCAGCGCCATGGCGCTGTACGCGGTCTTCGCCTGGACCGGCGCCTGGGGCGGTCTGTGGCGGGACGGCCCCAGCGTGGTGCTGGTCGCGGTCTGTCTGGCGACAGGGCTGCTGATCGGCGTCGAGGTGCCGCTGCTGATGGAGCTGATCCAGCGGATCCGGCGGCAGGACCCGGGCGGGGCGGTCGCCGACCTGTTCGCCGCCGACTACGTGGGCGCCCTGGTCGGCGGCCTCGCCTTCCCGTTCCTGCTCCTGCCACGATTCGGGCAGCTCACCGGGGCGCTGCTCACCGGCGGGGTCAACGCGGTGGTGGGGGCGGCGCTGGTGCTGGGGCTGTTCGGCCGGGACCTCGGCCGCCGGGCGCGGCGGACGCTGCTGGTCGCCAACGTGCTGGTGCTGGCCCTGCTCGGTACGGCGGCCGTGCTCGCCGACGACTTCGAGCGGGCGGCGGGGCGGGCGCTGTACGGCGACGGCCTGCGGGTGTCCCTGCGCACCGACGGGCAGGTGGTCGCGCTCACCGGGGGCGGGCCGGGGCGGCCGCTGGGCCTCTACCTGGACGGCAGGCTGCGGGTCGACGGGCGGGACGAGCGGCGGTACCACGAGGCGCTGGTGCACCCGGCGATGAACGGCCCGGCGGAGCGGGTGCTGGTGCTGGGCGGCGGGGACGGCCTGGCCCTGCGGGAGGTGCTGCGTCACCGGGGGGTGCGGGAGGTCCAGGTGGTCGACGCCGACCCGCGGCTGGTCCGGCTGGCGCGCACCGATCCGGGGCTCGCCGCGCTCAACGGGCACGCGTACGACGACCCCAGGGTGCGGGTCGGCGCCGCGGACGCCTTCCAGTGGCTGAGGGCGGGGCGGGGCGGGCCGTACGACGTGGTGATCGCCGACCTCCCCGACCCGGGGAACACCGCGAGCGCCAAGCTGTACTCGCGTGAGTTCTACGGGCTGGCGCGGCGGGTGATGGCGCCGCACGGGCGGCTGGCGGTCCACGCCGGGTCCGCGGCGGGCAGCCCCCGGGCGTACTGGACGGTCGGGGCGACCCTGCGGGCGGCGGGCCTGCGGGCGGCGGCGTACCGGGTCACCGGGGCGGCCGGCCGGGAGTGGGGACTGTTCCTCGCCTCGGGCGGGCCGGCCGCGCCGCGGCTCGGGCTGGCGCCCGGGGGACCGCGGCCGCGCACCCTGAAGGAAGGTTCCCTCATGGCGGCGGAGCGGGCCGCCGGGCGCACGAGGGTCGCCGGGCTCCCGGCCTCCACGCTGGCGCACCCGCGCTACTGACGGCGCGGACGGCCCGCGAAGCGCTCCGTGGGCATGGAAAAGCTGTGCCGAACGGCTTCCGGCCGGGGTGCGGTTCGCGTTCCCCTCGGTAGTGTCGGGAGACATGGAGCATGAGGTGTTCGTTCCGGTCCCCGCCGGCCGCCTGGCCGCCGCGCTCGCCGACCGCGAGCGGGTCGCCCGGGCCGTCCACGGCCTGCAGCGGGACGCCGCGGCGGCCGAGGGCCTCGTCGGCCGGCTCAAGCTGCGGGTCGCGGGCAGCAGCGTGACGTACCGCGGTTCCCTGGACGTCACCCGGCAGGACGACGGCGTCTTCGTCGCCGAGGCGGAGGGCGGTGAGTCCCGCGGCGACGGCACGGTCCGCGCCACCGTCCGCCTGACCCTGCGCCCCCGGTCCGACGGGACGGTGCTGCACTTCGACGCCTCCGCCACCGCGACCGGGCGCATCACCGACTTCGAGCCGGACGCCGTGCACGGGGCGCTGACCCGTCTGCTGGAACGGTTCGCCGAGGACCTCCCGGGGCAGGGGGGAGAGGACGCGGACGGCCCGGCGGAGGGGAGCGCGGCGGTGACGAGCGACGGCCACGAGGAGGTCATCCCCGGCGCGGGTGAGCCCCTGGTCCCCGAGTTCGCCCCCGGCGCGGACGGCGACTTCGACGCCCGCCCCGACGCCGACGACGCGTCCCCCGCCGAAGCGGCCACCGGCACGACCGAGGAGACCCCCACCGCGCGCGACGACGCGGACGCGGGCGAGGCCGGGGAAGAGGTCCCCGAGGCCGGTGGGACCGGGGCCGGGGCCGAGCCGCAGGCCCGCGGGACCGGTGCGGAGTCCGAGGCCCGGCAGCCGGGCGCGGACGACGAGGCGGAGGCCGAGGACACCGAGGGTGCGGAGGGCGGTGCGGAGGCCGCCCGCGCCGAGGCACCGGATGCGGGCGAGGGCGCGGAGGCCGAGGGCGCGGACGAGGGCGGCGAGGACGCCGGCACGGACGAGGGGGCCGGGGCGGGGCCCCGGGGGACGGTGTTCGACGTGCCGGTGCCGCCGCCGTCGCTGGACCCCGGGGCGGACTTCGACGAGGACGAAGCGGACGAGGACGAAACGGACGGTGACGGCCTCGACGACGCCGCGCTGTTCCCCGAGGACCCCGACGGCGACGCCATGGCCGACCCCGCGCAGGCCCGGCGGACGATGATCGGCCGCAGCGCCGAGGAGGTCGACCACGCCCCGCCGCGCGGACGGTACGCCCCGGTGCCGGCCCCGCAGTCCGGCGTGGCGGACCGGACCCTGCGGTGGGCGGCCCCCGCCGCCGCGGCGCTCGCCGTGGCCGCCGGCGCGATCGCCGTCACCCGGGCGCTGCGCCGTCAGCGGTGATCGCGCGACCGGGGCGCGTCCCCAGTAGGGTCGTGGGCCGTGAGCACCCATGACGACTTCACCCTGACCACCGGCGACGCGGAGGCGACCGTCAGCCCCCGCAACGGCGGACGGATCACCAGCCTGCGCATCGGCGGCGTCGAACTCCTGCGCCAGGGGGAGCGGTACGGCTGCTTCCCGATGGCTCCCTGGTGCGGCCGGATCCGCGAAGGGCGGTTCCTCGACGGCGGCACCACGCAGCAGATGCCGCTGAACGCCCCGCCGCACGCCATCCACGGCACCGCCCGCGACCACGCCTGGCGCACCGCGCGCAAGGGGGCGGACGAGGCGGTGATCACCCTCGACCTCGCCGACCCGTGGCCCTACCCGGCCCGCCTGACCCAGGTGGTCGCCCTCACCGAGGAGTCGCTGACCCTCACCCTCGCGATCGAGACCCACGGGTCCTCCTTCCCGGCGCAGCTCGGCTGGCACCCCTGGTTCAACCGGACACTGGAGGGTCCCCTCGGCGGCGGCGAGGGCGCGCGGCTGGAGTTCGACGCCGCCTGGCAGGAGGAGCGCGGCGAGGACCACCTCCCCACCGGCCGCCGCCTGGAGAAGCCGCTGCCCGGCCCGTGGGACGACTGCTTCGGCATGCCCGGGGGCGTGGACGTCGCCGTCGTCTGGCCCGAGCGGCTGGAGCTGCGGGTGACCAGCCCGGAGAAGTGGGTGGTGCTCTACGACGAGCAGGACGCCGCCCTGTGCGTCGAGCCGCAGACCGGCCCGCCCAACGGTCTCAACACCGCTCCCCGCCTGGTGACGCCGCTGGAACCGCTGGAGGCCACCACCACCTGGCGGTGGCGGCGGCTGTGAGGGCCGCTCGGCCGGGCGAACTAGGCTGGCGGGCATGAGCGACGTTCGCGGCGAGCTGCTGCAGCAGATCAAGGACAAGGCCGTGGTGCACGGCAAGGTGACCCTCTCCTCCGGGCTGGAGGCCGACTACTACATCGACCTCCGCCGCATCACCCTGGACGGCACGGCGGCCCCGCTGGTCGGCCAGGTGCTGCTGGACCTCACCGAGGACCTGGAGTTCGACGCGGTCGGCGGCCTGACCATGGGCGCCGACCCGGTGGCCGCCGCGATGCTGCACGCGGCCGCCGCGCGCGGCCGGACCGTGGACGCGTTCGTGGTCCGCAAGGCGGCCAAGGCGCACGGTCTGCAGAAGCGGGTCGAGGGCCCGGACATCGCCGGCCGCCGCGTGCTGGTCGTCGAGGACACGTCCACCACCGGCGGCTCGCCGCTGACCGCCGTCGAGGCGGTCCGGGAGGCCGGCGCCGAGGTCGTCGCCGTCGTGACGATCGTCGACCGCGCCACCGGGGCCGCGGAGATCATCCAGGACAAGGCCGGCGTCCCCTACCGCTTCGCCTACTCCAAGGACGACCTCGGCCTGGACTAGGGCCGCCCCGGCCGCCCCGGCCTCCCGGGGCGGGCCGCTCCGCCGGGAAACGCCCGGTACGCCCGGCGCGGGTGCCACTGTCCGAGACGCGCGTCCGGGCCGGCGCCCGCGTCTGGAAAGATGGGCCCCGACGACGACGTCACCAAGGTCAGGGCTGGCAAGGACAAAACCCGCAGAACCACCAAGGAGCGGACAGGATGCCCATCGCAACCCCCGAGGTCTACAACGAGATGCTCGACCGGGCGAAGGCAGGCAAGTTCGCCTACCCGGCCATCAACGTGACCTCCTCCCAGACCCTGCACGCGGCCCTGCGCGGCTTCGCCGAGGCGGAGAGCGACGGCATCGTCCAGATCTCCACCGGCGGCGCCGAGTTCGCGGGTGGCCAGCACAACAAGGACATGGTCACCGGCGCCGTCGCCCTGGCCGAGTTCGCGCACATCGTGGCGGCGAAGTACGACATCACCGTCGCCCTGCACACGGACCACTGCCCCAAGGACAAGCTGGACGGCTACGTGCGTCCGCTGCTGGCGGTCTCCGAGGAGCGCGTGAAGGCCGGCCGCCACCCGCTCTTCCAGTCGCACATGTGGGACGGTTCGGCGGAGACCCTCTCCGACAACCTGGCCATCGCCGAGGAGCTGCTGGAGCGCGCCCGCGCCGCGAAGATCATCCTCGAGGTCGAGATCACCCCGACCGGTGGCGAGGAGGACGGCGTCACGCACGAGATCAACGACTCCCTCTACACCACGGTCGACGACGCGATCCGCACCGCGGAGGCGCTGGGCCTGGGCGAGAAGGGCCGCTACCTGCTGGCCGCCTCCTTCGGCAACGTGCACGGCGTCTACAAGCCGGGCAACGTGGTGCTCCGTCCCGAGCTGCTGAAGGAGCTCGCGGAGGGCGTCGGCTCCCGCTACGGCAAGGCCGACCCGTTCGACTTCGTCTTCCACGGAGGCTCCGGCTCCACCGCCGAGGAGATCGCCACCGCGCTGGACAACGGCGTCGTCAAGATGAACATCGACACCGACACCCAGTACGCGTTCACCCGTCCGGTGGCGGACCACATGTTCCGCAACTACGACGGCGTGCTGAAGGTGGACGGCGAGGTCGGCAACAAGAAGACCTACGACCCGCGCACCTGGGGCAAGCTGGCCGAGGCCGGCATGGCCGCCCGCATCGTCGAGGCCTGCCAGGCCCTGCGCTCGGCGGGCACGAAGATCAAGTAAGGGTCCGGGGCGGCGTGCGAAGGTCCGGGGAGTCGTGAGCGGACCGTCTTCCCCCGTGGACCGGGTCGCCCGCCTGTTGCGGCGTCCGGCGGCGGCACCCCTCGCGGTGCTCGCCGCCGGTGCCGTCGGGGCCGCGTACCTCTACGTCACCGACCCGCACCAGGCCGGCCAGTTCCTGCCGCGCTGCCCCTTCAACTGGGTCACCGGGCTGCTCTGCCCCGCCTGCGGGGCCAGCCGCATGGTCTACGACCTGATGCACGGTCACCTCGCGCAGGCCTGGCTGGACAACCGGGTGCTGCTGCTCGTCGCGCCCCTCGCGCTGGTGATGCTGGGCCGCTGGGCCGTCGAAGGACTGCGCGGGCGCCGCTGGCGGCCGAAGCTGAGCAGGCGGGCGCAGGCGGCCGTCCTGCTGACGGCGGTCGCCTGGACGGTGGTCCGCAACCTGTTCTGATGCCCCCTGAACCGGTCCTGAAGCGCCGTCAGAATCTCGGTCCGATCACGAATTTGACACGTTCACTCCAGCGTGTACCCAGCGGGCGGGCCGGGACCTAGGCTTCGTGGTCCCGGGGGGGGGGGGGGGGGGGGGGGG
>NZ_BEVZ01000009.1 GCF_003112515.1 Streptomyces fragilis
CCCGCCCGACGCCGAACCGGACGACCCGCCCTGCCTCGCGCCGAGGTGGCCGCCCGGTGTCGTGCCGGCGTGTCCGCCCCGTGCCCCGTCGGACGGGTCGCCCCAGGCCGTGCCGAGCGTCCCGCCGGTCGGGCTGTCGGCCGCCGTTCCGGACACGCCGGTGTCGTGTCCGCGGGCACCGAAGGCCGGAGCGCGCGCCGCGTCCGGGGCCGCGGTGCGCGGGCCGCCCGGGGCGGGGGTGCCTGCCGCGCCGGGGGCGGGAGTGCGGAAGGGGCCGGGGGTGGTGCGGGTGTCGCGCGGGCCGCCGGCCGTGCGGCGGGGGCGGAGCGCAGTGACCCCCGGCGGCGGATCGAGCGGCATCGGCGGAAGGGCCTCGGCCGCGTCGACGGGCCGCACCCCGGTGCCGGTCGCGGGCGGCGGCGTCCCGCCCGCCTGCGCGGGCAGCCCCGACCGCGCCCCGTCCGACGCCGGCAGGGCCCCGCCCTGCGCCCCCGCACCGGCCGGGTCGGCCGGGCCGCCGAGCCTCGCGGGCCCACCGTCCGCTCCGTCGCGCTCCTGGTGCAGCAGGTTCTTCGGCAGCAGGATCACGGCCGTGGTGCCGCCGTACGGCGAGGGCCGCAGGTGGACCCTGATGCCGTGCCGGGCCGCCAGGCGGCTGACCACGAACAGGCCCAGCCGGTCGCTGTCGAACAGGTCGAGCGCCTCGGACTGCTCGATCCGCCGGTTGGCCTCGGCGAGGGTCTCCGGGCCCATGCCGAGCCCCCGGTCCTCGACCTCGACCGCGTACCCGTTGCCGACCGCCTCGCCGGTCACCCGCACCTTGGTGTGCGGAGGCGAGAACTGGGCGGCGTTCTCCACGAGTTCGGCGAGCAGGTGGGTGAGGTCGGCGACCGCCGCCCCGGTCACCGAGGTCTCGGCGAGCCGGCTCACGTCGACCCGCGCGTAGTCCTCGATCTCCGAGACGGCGGCGCGCACCACGTTGGTGAGCGAGACCGGCCTGCTCCAGACCCGGCCGGGGGCCGCGCCGGAGAGGATGATCAGGGATTCGGCGTGCCGGCGCATGCGGGTGGTGAGGTGGTCGAGCCGGAACAGGTCGCCGAGCTCGTCGGGGTCCTCGGCGCGGCGCTCCATGCCGTCCAGCAGGGCCAGCTGGCGGTGCACCAGGACCTGGCTGCGCCGCGCCAGGTTGACGAAGACACCGGAGATCCCGCTGGCGAGCTCGGCGCGCTCCACGGCGGCGCGCAGGGCGGCCCGGTGGACGGTGCCCAGCGCCTCGGCGACCTGCCCGGTCTCGTCCTCGGCCGGCGGACCGTGCGGCGCCTCCGCCCGGACGTCGATCTCCTCGCCGGCGCGGAGTTTGCGCATGGCCTGCGGGAGCTTGCGGCGGGCGATCTCCAGGGCGCTGTTGCGCAGCCCTACCAGGTCGGCGACGATGCCGCGGCCGATCCGCACGGAGATCAGCAGGGAGACCGCGACCGCGAGGAGGCCGAGGAGGACGGCGCCGCCTGCGGGGCTCGACAGGCCGCGCACCAGCGGCCCCGCGCCCTCGGGGCCGGCGTGCGAGGCGTGGTCGGAGATCCGGCCCAGGGTGTCGCGGACCGGGTCGTGGGCCCTCGCCCAGTCGTGGGCGGACACGGCGCGGGCGGCCGCCTCGCCGGCGTCGGCCCGCAGCACGGCGTCCTCCGCACGGGCGAGCGCCTGGTGGCCTCCGTCGCGGATGAGCAAATCCCAGGCCCCGGCCTGCGGCTCGCGCAGGTCGGGGACGGCGGCGTCGGTGAAGGCGCGGCGGGCGGCCGTGGCGGAGGTGAACAGCGCGAGCCGTTCACCGTCGAGCGAGCCGTCGAGCCGCGCGGAGGCGAGCAGGGCGTCCTCCTGGGCCAGTGCCTCGCCGGCCCGGTCGAGCTCCAGCAGGACGCGTGCCTCGGAACCGGCCCGCACGTGGGGGATGCGGGTGAGAGAGCCCTCGACGGCGAGGGCGTCGTCGATGACGCCGGTGTACGCCCGGTAGACCTCCGTCCAGCCGGCGTCCCCGTCGAGCAGGGTGTCCCGCAGGGCGTCCAGGGCGTCGGCGGCGGCCAGGAAGGCGCGCACCCGCCGGGGCACGTCGGGCGGGAGCTCCCCGCTGTCGGCGACGGTGCCCGCCCCGTCGAGCCGCAGCCGGCCCACGGCGCGGTCGGTGGTGTCGGCCAGCGCGCCGAACTCGCCGTGCGGCGCCCCTCCCCCGGCCGCGGCGTGCCGCACCGCGGAGGCGCGCTCGGCCTGCAGCGCGGAGACGGCCTCGGCGACGGGTGCGCGCAACTGTGCGTCCACCCGCTCGGCCCGGCTCATGGCAGTGACCTCGCGCGCCGTGGTGACGGTGGCGTAGCCCCACAGGGCCAGCAGCGACATCACCGGCACCATCAGCAGGCTGACCACCTTGGCGCGGACCGTCCGGGGGCGCAGCCTCAGCCGGCGGCCGGAGCCGGCCGGGCCGGAGGGCGCGGGGGGCCGGTGGGCGTCGGGGGCCGCGCCCGCGGCGAGGGCGGCGAGTTCCTCCGCCGTCTCGTCGGCCGGGGGTCCGGCGTGCGCCCTTCGGCCTCGGGCCGGGGGCGGGGTCCCGGGACCGCCGGCCCTAGGGGATGTACGCATGGCTCCCTCGTCGGTCGGGGGTCTGCTCGGTGAGGGCCGGAGCGCTCCGCCAGGCGCGCCGCGCCGCCTCCTCCGCGGCCCGTTCGCGCGCCGTGGGGGAGAGCGCGACGAAGGCCGAGGTCAGGAAGAGGTAGGACCCCAGGCCCACCGCGAGCGGGAAGACGAACTGCATCGCGGTGGCTCCGGCGAGCGGTTCGGCGGACGGGATCAGCCGCACCCTCACCGCGTGCATCCCGGTGTAGTGCATGCTGCTCACCGCCAGGCCCATCAGCAGGGAGGCGACGGTCACGGCGAGCGGGGAGGTGATGTTGAGGGCTGCCCACAGGGCCGCGGTGGCGGCGACGACCGCGATCACCACGGAGACCGCGACCATCAGCGGGTCGAAGGAGACCTCACCGTGCAGGCGCAGGGCGGCCATGCCGAGGTAGTGCATGGAGGCGACGCCGAGGCCGGTGGTCAGTCCGCCCAGGATCAGGGCGCGGGTGCGGTCCCGGCCGTAGCCGACGGCGAACACTCCGGCACAGACCACGATCATGGCGACGACCAGGCTGACCACGGTCAGCGGTACGTCGTAGCGGAGGTCGGTGCCGCGGACGGCGAAACCGAGCATGGCGGTGAAGTGCATCGTCCAGATGCCAGTGCCGATGGCGGAGGCGGCGGTGAGCAGCCAGTTGCGGCGCGAGCTGCCGGTCGCCTCGAGCGCGCGGACGGTGCAGCGCAGCCCGAGGGCGGCGCCGGTGCAGGCCATCGCGTACGACAGCACCGGGGTCAGCCAGCCGAAGGCGGCGTGGTCCAGGTGTCCCATGGGACCGGGACGCTAGTCAGGTGCCCGGCGCACGGGGCGGAGGGTTTCGAAAGGTGCCGGAACATGACACTTCACTTTTCCGGCCGGGCCCTCATGCGATCGAACCAGCACCTACCGTGACGGTGGTTCCGGACGCCGCGGTCACGGGCGATCATGCCGTCATGAGCGAGCACCGTACCTCCCCGTACGACCGTGATCATGTGCGTGACTTCTTCGCCGCCCGGGCGACCGACTGGGACCGGAAGTTCCCCGACGACGGCCCCGCCTTCGCCACGGCGGTGGCCGCGATGGGGCTGCGCCCGGGCGACCGGGTCCTGGACGCGGGCTGCGGCACGGGGCGCGCGCTGCCCGCGCTGCGAACAGCCGTGGGCCCCTCGGGGGTGGTGCTGGGCCTCGACCTCACCGAGGAGATGCTGCGCACGGCGGCGCGCGCCGGCCGCGGCCGGGACGGGGCGCTGGTGCTGGGCGACGCGGCCGCTCCCCCGGTGCGCCCCGGCTCCCTGGACGCCGTGTTCGCGGCCGGTCTGATCGCGCACCTGCCCGACCCGGGGCGCGGCCTCGCCGCGCTGGGGCGGACGGTCCGGGCCGGTGGCGTGCTGGCGCTCTTCCACCCGGTGGGCCGGGCGGCGCTGGCCGCCCGGCAGGGTCGCGAGCTGAGCTCCGGCGACCTGCGGGCCGAGCAGAACCTGCGGCCGTTGCTGAGCGCGGCGGGCTGGCGGATGACCGGCTACGTGGACGAGCCCGCGCGCTTCCTGGCACTGGCGGAACGAAAGGGTGGGTGACCCGGCGCCCGAGGTCGGCGCGTCCCCAAGACCCTTTACCGGGCCGGGCTGTTCGATCCCACGTCCCTGAGGGAAGACCGAACGCGAGGCACACACGCAACGGACAGACCCGGAAGAAGGTGGTCCGCAGTGCTCGGCAAGCTGCGCACGGTGCTCGCCCGGTTGACCCGCCCCGCCACACCCGCCCCGTCGGCCCCGGGACCCAGGCCGCGCAACCACAACCTGTTCGACGCGGCGGCCGCCTATGTGGCCGCCTCGGCGACCGACGACGAGGACGCCAAGGACGAGGCCGCCTCGTGGGTCTCCCCCGAGGCGCTGTCCTTCGGCGTGACCGAACTCGCCTGCCGCGCGGTGCTCACCCTGTCCAGGGAGCACGGCACGAGCCCGGACGCGGTGGCCCGCGAGCTGCTGGGCCTGCCCGCGCCCCGGGCGTGAGACGGCGTTCCCGCGCAGGTGACAAGGGCGCCGCCGCCGGTCTAGGGTGCGCGCCGACGACCTGTGACGAAGGAGGCTGCCGGCATGGCCGGAACGGATGGGTCCGCCGTCGGCGCGAACGGCCCCCAGGACGGCGCCGCGGGCGCGTCCGCGGACGGCGTGACGGACGACGACGCGCTGTCGGTGCTGACCGCTGTCCTGCTGACCCCGGCGCGCTTCCCCGGCGTGCTGGGCGACGACTACCCGCAGGCCTGCGCCGTGCTGGGGCTGGACCCGACGCCCGGCGGCTACGGTTTGGTCTTCGGCCAGGACGGCGGCGGCGCCCGGTGGACGGTCGTGGTCGACGACGTCCCGCTGGTCGCCACGGCCATCGCGTCCTGGGACTGCGGCATGGAGTACGACCTCTCCCCCGACGAGCGGTCCATGGTCGTCGCCCTGCCGGGATGGCCGCTGTCGGTGGCCGTCAAGGCGCCGGGCCTGCCCGCGCCGCACGACCCCGACCCCGAGGAGGCCGGTCCCTCACTGGCGCCGCCGGACACCGGCGAGTGGGGTCCCGCGCAGCGGCGGCTGGGCGCCGACGAAATAGCCGCCCACTGGGCCCACTGGCGCACCCAGGTGAACGACGACGACTTCGCCGTCCTCCCGGGCACGGAGGGTGCCGCGGGTGTCGGAGGTACCGCGGGCGCCGCGGGGGCGGGGAGCCCGGGAACCGCGGACGCGACAGGGGTGGCGGGCGGCACGGTCCGTCCCGGCGTCCGCCAGGTCCTCGACGAGGCCCGCGCGTACCTCGCGTCCCCTCCCCCGCCCGGCCGGGTCCGCGCCTTCTTCGCGGGCGGCGACGCGCACACCGTGCGGGCCGACGGGCCGGACTGGTCGCTGGTGGCACGGACCGACGACATAGCGTTCGTCCTCCTCGACGCTCAGCCCCGGGAAATCATCCCGGTGGGCCGCGGCCCTGAACTGCCCGCGCTGCTGAAGGGGTTGGCCGGCCTCGCCGCCGAGCCGGTCTGATCCGCGCGAGGCCCGCCCCCGGGGCGGGCCTCGACCGCTCGGGCAGCGCCCCGGCCCCGACCGCCGAGGCGAAAGCTCCGGCCCTCGACAGCTCAGACGGGGCCGGCTCCCGACCGCCCAGGCTAACGCTCCGGCCCCTAACCACTCAGGCAGGGCCCACCTCCCGACCGCCGAGGCGTAAGCTCCGGCCCTCGACAGCTCAGGCGAGGGCTCCCGAACGCTCAGACGAGACGCGGCTTCCGACCATCAGACGAAGGCACCTGCCCCCCGACCGCTCAGGCTGGGACCGGCCGTCGACCGCTCAGGCGGGCCCCGGCCCTCAACCGCTCAGGCAGGGGCCCCGGGACCGCTCCGCCGCGGAGGGGGGCGTCGCCACCGCGGTCGCGCGGGCGCGCGCCGACCGGACCCGCGGACGGCGGTCCCCGAACGCTCCGTGCTGCGCGGCCCCGTGATGCATGTGGCGGACCGCTACTCGCGACCGACCATCCCTGGCCCCCCGCCACATGGTTGACAGCGCGCCAGGCCACCACGATGAGGCAGCCCGCGGCCCTGCCGCGCCACAGCCGCAGCCGCACCCCCACGGGTGCGCGCCGCTGCGGCGTCCGGCGGCCGCCCTACCGCTCCTCAGCCTCTGGAGGCCGTACATGCGTCTGTCCCCGGGCATCCCCTGGGTCGCCGCGACCCTGTTGGCCGTGACCGCTCTCGGCGCCTCGCCCACCGCGGCCGCCTCGACGCAGGCCACCGGCGCGTCGGGCCACTGCGCCCGCCATCAGCACCTCAGGGTGCCCGCCGCGGACCATCAGGAGAGCGCCTGCCTCGACGACCTGACGACCACCGGTCTGGCCGGCACCGCGTACACCGACATGGCCGACCAGGCCGGACTGACCTCCGTCAAGACCCTCAAGCCCTCCGGCGTGCCCGGCGTGCAGATCGACGGCTACTTCCCCGACAGTTCCTCCTTCAACACCACCCACGGCTGGAACCACGACGCCCAGTTCGTGATCCGCCTGCCCGACGACTGGAACGGCGGACTGGTGGTCGCCGGCGCGCCCGGCACCCGCAAGCAGTACGCCTCGGACACCGCCATCTCCGACCACGTGCTGTCCCTGGGCTACGCCTACGCCGCCACCGACAAGGGCAACAGCACGCCGAACTTCTACACCGACGGCAGGCGCCCCGGCGACGCGGTCGTCGAGTGGAACAGGCGGGTGACCCAGCTGACCCGCGCCGCCAGGGCGACGGTCGCCCAGCGGTACGGCAAGGCCCCGCGCCGCACGTACGTCACCGGCATCTCCAACGGCGGCTACCTCACCCGCTGGCAGCTGGAGAACCACCCCGAGCTGTACGACGGCGGCGTGGACTGGGAGGGCACGCTGTGGACCGCGGACGGTCCCAACATGTTCACCTCCCTGCCGACGACGGTCGCGCACATGCGCGGTGAGGCCGACGACCAGGACCTGTACTCCGCGGGCTTCGCCCACGGCTCGGAGTTCCTGTGGCCCTACCACGCCACCGCGTACTGGGGCGTGACGCAGAAGACCTACCGTGCCGAGTTCGACCCGGCGTACGACGCCGCTTGCCCCGGCCCCTCGGCGGGCTCCACCGTCGCGGAGATCCTCGCCCCGTGCGCCTCGGACGCCGCGTACGACTACGCCTCGCGCCCGCGGGCCGTCCACGACGCCGTGAAGCGGGTCTCCCTCACCGGCCGCATCGGCCGCCCGATGATCACGCTCCACGGCGACCTGGACACCCTGCTGCCCAAGGCGGCGGACTCCGACGTGTACGCCCGGATGATCGACAAGGCCGGACGCGGAGCCCTGCACCGCTACTACGGCATCGAGGGCGGCACCCACGTCGACGGGCTGTACGACACCTACCCGACGGCACTGCGCCCGATCCTGCCCTGCCACCGCTCCGCCTTCGACGCGCTCACCGCCTGGGTCGAGGACGGCGTGGAGCCGCCCGCCGACCACGACGTGGCACGCCCCGCCGAGGGCGACGTGGCGAACAGCTGCCCGCTGAACCGCTAGGGCCCGGGTATCAGCGCCCGAGCTGCTTGCGGGACACCCGGCGGAGCCGGCTCCGCTGCCCCGGGTCCAGGGCGAAGTAGGCGGCGGGGACTCCGAGCACTATGAGCAGGGACACCCACCACGGCAGCCAGAACAGCAGGACCAGTCCGGCCGCCGTGGCCCCTGCGGCGATCTTCGCGTTCCTCGACATCTTCGGTCGCCTCCTTCGCGGCGCGTTGCCGCTCTTCCTCCAGTGAACGCCCTGGGGCTCCCGGACGGTTCCTCCCGGGCCCCCCACCGCCCCCCGACCCGCCCCTGAGAAAACCCTGAGACGCCTCCCCTAGGCCGACCGGGCGATCACGCGGCACGGCCCCCTGCCCCGCGGACGCGCACCGCCCCGCACCGCCGAAGCGGTGCGGGGCGGTGCGGGGCACTGCCTGACGGGGCGGTGATCAGCCGCGGGCGCCGAGCAGGTGCTCCATGGCCAGCTGGTCGAGGCGCTCGAACGCCATGCCGCGCGCGGCGGCGGCGTCGACGTCGAACTCCTCGAAGGCGGAGCGGTCGGCGAGCAGGCCCTCGAGGCCGTCCGCGGCGGTCTGCTGGGCCAGCTCGTCGAGGCGGGCGGCGCGCAGCGCCTCCTGGACCTCCGGGTCGGCGCGGAAGGCCAGCGCACGCTCCTTGAGCAGGAGGTAGTTGCGCATGTTGCCCGCGGCGGACTCCCAGACGCCGTCGATGTCCTCGGTCCGCGGGGGCTTGAAGTCGAAGTGCTTCGGGCCCGCGTAGTCGGAGCTCTCCAGCAGGTCGACCAGCCAGAACGCCTGGCGCAGGTCACCGGCGCCGAAGCGGAAGTCCTGGTCGTACTTGATGCCGGACTGGCCGTTGAGGTCGATGTGGAAGAGCTTGCCCGCCCACAGCGCCTGGGCGATGCCGTGCGGGAAGTTCAGACCGGCCATCTGCTCGTGACCGACCTCCGGGTTGACGCCGACCAGCTCGGGGCGCTCGAGGCGCTCGATGAACGCCAGGGCGTGGCCGATGGTCGGGAGGAGGATGTCGCCGCGGGGCTCGTTCGGCTTGGGCTCGATGGCGAAGCGCAGGTCGTAGCCCTGGGAGACGACGTAGTCACCGAGGAGGTCGAACGCCTCCTTCATCCGGTCGAGGGCGACGCGCACGTCCTTGGCGGCACCGGACTCGGCACCCTCACGGCCGCCCCAGGCGACGTAGGTGGTGGCGCCCAGCTCGACGGCCAGGTCGATGTTGCGGATGACCTTGCGCAGCGCGTAGCGGCGGATGTCGCGGTCGTTGGCGGTGAAGCCGCCGTCCTTGAAGACCGGGTGGGTGAAGAGGTTGGTGGTGGCCATCGGCACCTTCATGCCGGTGGCGTCCAGCGCGTCCCGGAAGCGCTTGACGATGGCCTCACGCTCGGCGTCCGAGGAGCCGAAGGGGATCAGGTCGTCGTCGTGGAAGGTCACGCCGTAGGCACCGAGCTCGGCGAGGCGGTTCACGCTCTCCACCGGGTCGAGGGCGGGACGGGTGGCGTCGCCGAAGGGGTCCTTGCCCTGCCAGCCGACGGTCCAAAGACCGAAAGTGAACTTGTCCTCGGGGGTGGGCTGGATGCTCATGGCATGGCTCCTTGCTCGGGATCGACTATTTCGTCAGGCCGGTTTACAAATTAGTATGCAACCACGTCGCTGGGAAGAGACAACCCGGGGCTGTGATCCGTGAAACGGATCCGGCCGGGCGACGAAGCGTGGCGCTGCGGCCGACGGGGTCGCGGGTACCACGGTCCACCAGGCAGAATCCGCATGCCGCGGAACCACAGGGAGAGCCCGATGTCAGCCAGCGAGGGTACGTACGTCGTCGGCGTGGATTCGTCCACCCAGTCCACCAAGGCGCTGGTCGTCGACGTCGCCACCGGGCGCGTCGTGGCGAGCGGCCAGGCCAAGCACACGGTCACCGGCGGCGACCGCCGCGAGAGCGACCCGCGCGGCTGGTGGGACGCGCTGTGCTCGGCGCTGGAGCAGTGCGGCGACGTGGTCCGCGAGGCGAAGGCGATCTCGGTCGGCGGTCAGCAGCACGGCCTGGTGACCCTGGACGCCGCCGGCGAGCCGGTGCGCCCCGCGATGCTGTGGAACGACGTCCGCTCCGCCCCGCAGACCCGCCGCCTGATCGAGGAGCTCGGCGGCCCGGAGGCCTGGGCCGAGCGCACCGGCAGCGTGCCCAGCACCTCGTTCACGGTCACCAAGTGGGCCTGGCTGGCGGAGCACGAGCCGGAGGCCGCCGCCCGGGTCGCCGCCGTGCGCCTGCCGCACGACTACCTGACCGAGCGGCTGACCGGCGAGGGCACCACGGACCGCGGCGACGCCTCGGGCACCGGCTGGTGGGCCTCGGCGACGGAGGAGTACGACGCCAAGACCCTCGAGCACATCGGCCTGGACGCGGCGCTGCTCCCGCGCGTGGTCCGCCCGGGCGAGGCCGCCGGCACGGTCCGCTCCGGCCTGCCGCTGGCCGAGGGCGTGCTGGTCGCGCCCGGCACGGGCGACAATGCCGCCGCCGCGCTCGGCCTGGGCGTGCGTCCTGGCACCCCGGTGATGAGCCTGGGCACCTCCGGCGTTGTCTACGCGGTGACCGGCCGCCGTCCGGCGGACCCGACGGGCACGGTGTCCGGCTTCGCCGCCGCCAACGACGGCTGGCTGCCGCTGGCCTGCACGCTGAACTGCACCCTGGCCGTCGACCGCATGGCCGAGCTGCTCGGCCTGGACCGGCAGGCCGTGGAGCCGGGCTCCGGCGTGACGATGCTGCCCTACCTGGACGGCGAGCGGACGCCCGCGCTGCCGCACGCCTCCGGCCTGATCCACGGCCTGCGCCACGACACCACGCCGGGCCAGCTGCTGCAGGCCGCCTACGACGGGGCGGTGCACTCGCTGCTGGCCGCGCTCGACCTGGTCCTGGACGAGGACGCCGACCGCAGCACGCCGCTGCTGCTGATCGGCGGCGGCGCGCGCGGCACCGCCTGGCGCGACACGGTGCGCCGCCTCTCCGGCCGTCCGGTGCAGATCCCGCAGGCCCAGGAGCTGGTGGCGCTGGGCGCCGCGGCACAGGCCGCCGGGCTGCTGACCGGCGAGGACCCGGCCGCCGTCGCCCGCCGCTGGAAC
Organism: Streptomyces fragilis; assembly: GCF_003112515.1. Taxonomy (GTDB): domain Bacteria; phylum Actinomycetota; class Actinomycetes; order Streptomycetales; family Streptomycetaceae; genus Streptomyces; species Streptomyces fragilis. The sequence continues at coordinate 10,823 of NZ_BEVZ01000009.1, forward strand.
ACCGCGGACGGCCCGGTGCTGGACGCCGTGGAGCGCGACGACGCCGCGCTGGAGCGCATCGGCTCGGTGCTCTCGGCCGCCACCCCCCTGCTGGAGGGCGCCTGACCCGACCCGCGGTTCCGCACGGAACCGCGGTCGGAGATCATGGGGCGGACGACCGCCCGGCCTCTCACGTCGGTTGGACGCGCGGGGCCGGGCCCAGGAAGAGGTATGACCGCACGCAAGCAGCTCCCCGACACCCAGGCCGGCATGCGCCGGCGCAACCTCGGCAGGGTGATGCACACCGTGCGCGACGAGGGTCCGCTCTCGCGCGCCGCGGTGGCCTCGCGCATAGGCCTGACCAGGGCCGCCGTCTCCACCCTCGTCGACGACCTGGTGCGGTGGGGGCTGCTCGAGGAGCTGGGGCCCGAACGCAACGGCACGGCGGGCCGCGGCCGGCCCGGCTCCGCGCTCACGGTGAGCGCGCACGGCCCGGCCGGCATCGGCGCCGAGGTCGGCGTCGACCACCTCGCGGTGTGCGCGGTGGACCTGCGCGGCGAGGTGCGGTCCCGCGCGGTCCGCTACGGGCCCAACCGCGGGCGGGCGCCGGAGCCGGTGCTGGAGGAGCTCGGCGGCCTGGTCCGCCAGGTGGTGGCCGAGGCCGAGGGCGAGGGGCTGTGGCCCGCGGGGCTCAAGGTCGCGGTGCCCGGTCTGGTGGCGCGGGACTCGCGGACGGTGGTCCGCGCCCCCAACCTGGGCTGGCACCGGACGGATCTGGGCGCGCTGCTCACCTGCGGGCTCGAGCCGAGCGTCGACAACGAGGCCAACCTGGGCGGTCTGGCCGAGCTGTGGCTCGGCAAGGACACCCCGCCCGACTTCCTGCACGTGTCGGCCGAGATCGGCATCGGCGCGGCCCTGGTCGTGGACGGCCGGCTGCTGCGCGGTGTCCGGGGCTTCGCGGGTGAGCTCGGCCATGTTCCGGTGCGTCCGGACGGGCCGCCGTGCGGCTGCGGCGGCGTGGGCTGCCTGGAGCAGTACGCCGGCGAGGACGCGGTGCTGCGCAAGGTGGGCCTCGATCCGGGCGAGGGCCGGGTGGGGCTGCTGGCGGAACGCGCGGGGGCGGGCGACGAGGCGGTCCGGGCCGCGCTCGGCGACGCGGGGTCGGCGCTGGGCATCGCCCTGACCGGGGCCGTCAACCTGCTGGACCCGCAGGCCGTGGTGCTGGGCGGCGAGCTGTCGGCCCTGGCGCCGTGGGTGCTGCCGGCACTGCGCGAGGAGCTCTCGGCCCGCACGGCCGGGCGCTCCTGCGAGGTGTCGGTCTCGCGCCTGGGCCCCGAGGGGCCCCTGCTGGGCGCCGCGCACTCGGTCATCCGCGGCGTGCTCGACGACCCGGCCTCGGTGGCCGAGCGGGACGCCTGAGAGTCCCGCTCCCCCAGTCCGGACGGGCGCCGGCCGCACGCACGCCGAGGGGGCGGCCCCGCCGTCGCGGAACCGCCCCCTCCGGTGCGTGGGCCTAGCGCTCCTCGCGGAACAGGACGTGCTCCCGCGCCACCGGGTCGTACTTGCGCAGGGTCATCCGGTCCGGGTCGCTCAGCCGGTTCTTCCGCGTCACGTACGTGACACCGGTGCCGGCCGTCGACCTCAGCTTCACCACGGGACGCGCGGTACTACGTGCCATGGGACCTCCTTCCGTTCTGGTCGTGCCAACGGCGTGGGAGGCCCCGGCATTCCCCGCCCGGCTGTCGGTGGCATGGGTCAAGATCGGCGGCATGGACCGGACGATCAGCGCCCACCAGCCCTCACCGCCCCGGGCATGGGCGCGCCACGAGATGACCGCCGCCCTCGGCAACCTCATCACCGGGTCGGGCATGTGGGGGGAGGACGCGTTCCTCGGCATCGCCCGCACCGCCGCGTTCCTCGACGGAACCTGGACCCCGGACCCCGGCGAGGACGCTCCCCGACCGGCCGGCGACGGCTCCTGGACCCGGTTCATCGGCCGCCCGGGGGTCATGGCGCTGCGCGCGGCGGCTCCCTCCACCCGGCCGGAGCACCGCGAGGTGCTCCTGGACTTCCTGCGGATGTGGGCGGGGACATCGTTCGCGGACCCCGACCGCCGCTTCCTGGTGGGCGTCCTGCAGGGACCGGACCGTCGTTTCGGCGTCCGTGACGAGCGGGGCGCCGCCACGAGCGTGTACTGGCCGGTCGACGGCCGGCACCGGTTCGTGGCGACGGAGACCCGGTCCGATGCCGGGTCCCCGGACCGGGTCATGGGCCCCGCGCTGCCGGGCGAGGTGATCCACGTGGCGCGGACCAGCCCCGGCAGGTACACCCGCGACCGGCTCCTGGCACTGGTCACGGCGGTCCACGAGCGCGGACCGATGCCGTGGGACCCCGCCGCGGTGACGGATCTCAGCCGGGCCACCGGTCTGAGCCGGGCCACCGCGGCCCTGCTGCTGGCGGGCGCACCGGCCCCGTTCCGTTTCACCGCCGAGGAGCGCGAGGCGCTCGGGCTGAAGACCGCGGAGGCCGAGGACGGCCTCAGGGATGTGCGCGCCCGCACGGCGGCGGACCTGATCGCGGTGACGGCCGACGTCCTGCCGGACGACCCGGGCGACCTGTGGCGGCCCGGAGGCCTGCGGGAGGTGGCGTCCCGCCTCGCCGCGGCCTGGGCCGACCGGTTCGGGGTGTGGCCCCGGGCGTCCGAGACGGCCTGGCAGGCCGCGCTGCCGCTGGAGCGGCAGCTGTCGGCGGCGGACCTGTGCCGCCTCTTCCTCGACCCCGCGCGGGTGCCCTCGGTGGGCATCATCGGCGTCAACCCGCGCTGGCTGGAGCCCGCGTACCGCGCGCTGCCCACCGTCTGGGACGTCCGGAACCAGGGCGACGCGTCCCTGCTGCTGGACACACTGCTCACCGTGGTGCCGTGGGCCTACGCGGAGCTGCCGGCGGGTGACGCGGTGCGGGAGGGCGCCCCGGAACTGGTCCGGCACCTGCGCGCGACGCTGACCCGCACGGACTCACCCGGCCGCCTTTTGCGGGACGGCCTGGCCCACGGCGTCCGCCGCGCCGACACCGCGCGGCTGTGGCTGACCGGCGGGGCGTGCGACCGGATGACGGCCCGGATCGGCTCGGGCGCCCTGCCCGAGGGCGCGTACGAGGCGGACCCGCGCGCGAGCGCGCCGGAGCTGGTGGCGCAGGTGGTCCGCCGGACGGGGCTGTCCGAGGACGCGGCGGCCCTGTACCTTCAGCTGCTCACCCTGCCCGCCCCCACCGACCGGCAGGTGCGCCGCTGGAACGGCTGGACCGCCCGGCAGCACCGCGAGGCCGTCGGCGAACTGGCCGGCACGCGCCTGGTGGTGCGCGACCGGCGCCCCAGGGCGGGCCGCGAGCTGTTCCTGCCGGGGGCGTGGGCGCCAAGCGGCCGGCCGACGTGGGGGCTGAGGCCTCCGCCTCCGCTGGAGCGCTGGAAGGTCCCGCTGCTGGGCGCCGAGCTGAGCCACGACGGGAAGGTGACCCACCTGCCGCCCCTCCCGGACACCCTTCCCGAACTGTTCGGGCGGGCCTGGCGGCTGGTGCGCGACGGGGCCGGGCCGGAACCGGCGCCCTGACCCGCGCACCGCGGCGGAGTCCACCGCGCTCCCGCGCCGGGTCACTCCCGGATCCCCGCGACTCCCCGTGACGCGACGCCTTGTGGCCCTCCCCGCCCCGCACGACGATGGGGCGGAGACCGCACGTCACCGTCGCCTCGCGGGGAGACCGAGTTGACCGATCCATGGGTGGCCCTGGAACCGGGCGCCGATCCGGCGGAGCGGACGCGGGCGCTGCGGCGGGCCCACGAGACCTTCACCCGCGCGGGCACGGTGCCCCGACCGGTGCGCCCCGTGGTGGCGGACTCCTGGCGCAGGTCCGCCCGGGCCGGCGTGGCGCCGGACCGCACCGCGGACGTGGAGCTGACCGACGCCGACCTCGGCGCCTACCGGGCGGGGCACCCGCTCTCCCGGACGATGCCGCTGATCCGGGAGCTGGTGGGCACCTTCGCCGACGACGGCGGCCACCTGCTGGCCGTCTGCGACGCGCACGGCCGGCTGCTGTGGGTGGAGGGCTGCCCGGCGACCCTACGGGCCGCGGACGCCATGAACTTCGTGCCCGGCTCCCGCTGGTCGGAGAGCGCGGTCGGCACCAACGCCCCCGGCACCGCCGTCGCCGTCGACCGGCCCGTGCAGGTCTTCACCGCCGAGCACTTCGCCCGCCGGGTCCAGCCGTGGACCTGCGCGGCCGCCCCGGTCCACGATCCGCGCACCGGGCGGATCCTCGGCGCCGTCGACATCACCGGCGGCGACGGGCTGGCCCACCCGCACAGCCTCGGCTTCGTCCAGGCCGTCGCCCGCGCCGTCGAGTCGCAGCTGGCCCTGCTGGAGCCGCCGCCGCGCGGTGACGGCGCCCTGGAGCTCACCGCGCTGGGCGGGGACGAGGCCCTGCTGCGGGCGGGCGGCGGACGCCGGTTGCGCCTGAGCAGGCGGCACTCGGAGATCATGGTGCTGCTCGCCCGCCACCCCGAGGGCCTGGGCGGCGAGGAGCTGGCCTGCGCGCTGTACCCGCAGGAGACCGTGCCCCCAGTGACCCTGCGAGCGGAACTGACGCGCCTGCGGCGGGTGTTGGGCCCCGACGTGCTGGCCTCACGGCCGTACCGGCTGACCCCGCCGGTGGAGACGGACCTGGACCTGGTGGAACGGCGGCTGGAGGCGGGCGCGATCGCCGCCGCGGCGGCCGCGTACCCGGGACCGCTGCTGCCGTCCTCGCAGGCCCCGGCGGTGATCCGGCTGCGGCGGCGGACGGCTGACGCGCTGCGCGCCGCGTTGATCGCCCGGGGTGACGCGGACCTGCTGGCCGACTGGGCGCACGCTCCGTGGGGCGAGGACGACCTCGACGTCTGGCGCGCCCTCGCCGCGGTCCGCCCCACCCCCGCCGTCCGCTCCCGGCTCGGCGCCCTGGAACGCGAACTCGGCCTCCCCCGACAGCCGTTCGCGGCCCGGCCCCGGCACGCAACGTCCGTGCAACGTCGCTCCCCCTAGCCTGCGCGACCAGAGCTGATCGAGCCGTCCGGCGCGGACGGCCATCTCCGGGAGGCAGACAGATGACCCGTTACGCAGCACCGGGCACCGAGGGCGCGATCGTCTCCTACCAGACGCGTTACGACCACTTCATCGGCGGCGCGTACGTGCCGCCCGCCCGCGGCCGGTACTTCGAGAACCCGTCCCCCGTGAACGGGCAGTCGTTCACCGAGGTCGCGCGGGGCACCGCGGAGGACGTGGAGCGCGCCCTGGACGCGGCGCACGCCGCAGCACCGGCCTGGGGCCGCACCTCCGCGGCGGCGCGCGCCGACATCCTGCTGAGGATCGCGGACCGGATGGAGGCGAACCTGGAGAAACTGGCGGTCGCCGAGAGCTGGGAGAACGGCAAGCCGGTCCGCGAGACGCTGGCCGCCGACATCCCGCTGGCGATCGACCACTTCCGCTACTTCGCGGGCGCGGTCCGCGCCCAGGAGGGAACGCTCGCGGAGATCGACGAGGACACCGTCGCCTACCACTTCCACGAGCCGCTGGGCGTGGTCGCCCAGATCATCCCGTGGAACTTCCCGATCCTGATGGCGGTCTGGAAGCTCGCCCCCGCGCTGGCGGCGGGCAACGCGGTCGTCCTCAAGCCCGCCGAGCAGACGCCGGTCTCGATCCACTACTGGCTGAGCCTGGTCTCCGACCTCCTCCCGCCGGGCGTCCTGAACATCGTCAACGGCTTCGGCGTCGAGGCCGGCAAGCCGCTGGCCTCCAGCCCGCGGGTCGCCAAGGTCGCGTTCACCGGCGAGACGACCACCGGCAGGCTGATCATGCAATACGCCTCGGAGAACATCACCCCGGTCACTTTGGAACTGGGCGGCAAGTCGCCGAACATCTTCTTCGACGACGTCTCGCGCTCCCGCGACGACTTCCACACCAAGGCGCTCGAGGGCTTCGCGATGTTCGCCCTCAACCAGGGCGAGGTCTGCACCTGCCCCTCCCGCGCGCTGATCCAGCGCGGCCACTACGGCGACTTCCTCGCCGCGGCCGTCGAGCGGACCGAGAGGATCGTCGCGGGCCACCCGCTGGACACCGACACGATGATCGGCGCCCAGGCCTCCAGCGACCAGCTGGAGAAGATCCTCTCCTACCTCGACATCGGCCGCCAGGAGGGAGCCAAGGTCCTCACCGGCGGCGAACGCGTCGAGCACGGCGGCGAGCTGCGGGGCGGGTACTACGTCCAGCCGACCATCTTCGAGGGCGACAACGGCATGCGGATCTTCCAGGAGGAGATCTTCGGTCCGGTCGTCTCCGTCACCTCCTTCGACGGCTTCGACGACGCCGTCAAGATCGCCAACGACACCCTCTACGGCCTCGGCGCCGGCGTGTGGACCCGCGACGCCAACACCGCGTACCGGGCGGGCCGCGCCATCCAGGCGGGCCGCGTGTGGACCAACTGTTACCACGCCTACCCGGCGCACGCCGCCTTCGGCGGCTACAAGGGCTCGGGCATCGGCCGCGAGACGCACAAGATGATGCTGGACCACTACCAGCAGACGAAGAACCTCCTGGTCTCCTACTCCGCCAAGGAGGTCGGCTTCTTCTGAGGCCCGCGGGGGGGACCGCCCGGCCCGCCGGAGCGCGGGCCGGGCACCCTCGCGTCCCCGCCGTACGGGCCGGCGGCCTCGGCCGACCGCGCCGTCGCCGGCTCCCCGGCCGTCCTCGTACACACGACTGACAAGAAGCTGTCACACGTACCGCGGAATGCGGGCTCGGCCGACGCCCGTTCTGACAGACATGACTGTTGGAGTAGCGCTCAACGCGTCCGACGCGCCGAACCAGGTCGACGCGACCGTACAACTGGCAGCGGAGGCGGCGGACTTCGGCCTGCGATCCGCCTGGTTCGGGCAGACCCTCGGCGCGGACTCACCCCAGCTCGCGGCGATCGTCGGACGCGCGGTCCCCGGACTGCACGTCGGAACCTCCGCGATCCCCGTCTTCGGCCGCCACCCCCTGCTCGTCGCCGGCCAGGCCCAGACCGTCCAGGCCGCGACCCACGGCCGCTACCACCTCGGACTGGCGCTCGGCACCAAGCTGCTGACGGAGACCGCCTTCGGCCTGCCCTTCACACGCCCCATCGCCCGTCTGCGCGAATTCCTGACCGCGCTGCGGCAGTTGACGGAGACCGGCACGGCCGACTTCCACGGTGAGCTGCTCACCGCCACCACTCCCGTCCCCGCGCGCGTACCGGGTGCCGAGAGCGGTGTCCCCCTGCTCGTCGCCGCGATGGGGCCACAGGCCCTGAGGGCCAGCGGTGAGCTGGCGGACGGGATCCTCCCCTACCTGGCGGGACCGCGCGCCCTGGCCGAGCACATCGTTCCCGCCCTGACCGCCGCCGCCGAGGCCGCCGGCCGTCCCGCGCCCAGGGTCGTGGCCCTGGTTCCCGGCGTGGTCACGGACGACGTGGACACGGTGCGGGCGAAGGCCGTCGAGAACCTCGCCTTCTACGAGCAGTTCCCGTCCTACGCCCGCGCCATCGAACTCTCCGGCGGCCGGCGGGCCGCCGACGTGGCCGTGATCGGTGACGAGAAGGCGGTCGAGGCCGGGATACGGCGTTACCGCGACGCAGGCGCCACCGAGGTCGTGTTCACCAGCACCGAGATCGCGGGAGAAGCGGACCGGCGACGCACCTGGGCGCTCCTCGGCCAACTGGCGGGCTGAGTACGCTCTCGGCCCCTCAGCCGCTCAGCCCTTCAGCTGGACGGCCCGTCCACCCGTCGATCCGTCGGCCCGTGGCCGGACAGGCCCCCGCACCCCTGCGCGAGGTTCCTCCTCGCCCGACCGAAGGAGAAACGCATGACCACCGAGGCGACGTCGACGGAGCTCCACGCCTTCACCGAGAGCTGGCGGGAGTGGCACCGCGCCCAGGAGGCCCGGCTCGCCGCCCCGCACGGGTTCCTGGCCGTCACCGGCCTGCACTGGCTCGACGACCGGCCCCAGCGCTTCCCGGACGCGCCCGGCGCCTGGCACACCGGCGCCGAAGGGGTCGTCGTCGCACTGGACGACGGCGAGGAACTGGTCGTCGACGGGACCCCGGTACGGGGTGAGCACCGCTTCGGGGCACTTCCCGAACGCGGCGGCGTCGACGCGATCTGGGGAGACGCCGTCATCGAGATCGCACGGCGCGGCGGCCACGACATCCTGCGCCCCCGGCACCCGGACGCCCCGCTGCGCACCGCCTTCAGCGGAACGCCCGCCTACGCCCCCCACCCGCGCTGGGCCGTGACGGGCCGGTACATCCCGTTCGACACCCCCAGGCCGACCACCGTCGGTGCCGCGGTCGAGGGCCTCGAGCACGTCTACGACGCACCGGGCAGGATCGAGTTCACGCTCGACGGGCGCACGCTGTCCCTGACCGCGTTCCCCGGCGGTGGTGCGGGCCGACTGATGGTGCTGTTCACCGACGCGACCTCCGGGGTGACCACCTACGCCGCCAACCGGTCTCTGATCGTCGAGCCGCCCGCCGCCGACGGCACCGTCCTCGTGGACTTCAACCGCGCCACGAACCTGCCGTGCGCCTACACGGACCTGGCGACCTGCCCGCTGCCGCCGGCCGAGAACCGGTTGCCGGTGGCCGTCGAAGCGGGCCAGAAGATCCCCCGTGAGCGCGGCGGCTCCTGAACCGCCTCGCCCATCGGCGGCCGGCCGGACCGCCGATGGCCGCGGACCTCGCTCAGGGGCAGATCCACCCGTACGTCATGCCGCTGTTGAAGACGGTGACGCCTGTCGTCCTGTTCTTCATGTAGGTGAAGTGCGACCAGCATCTGCCGTTGATCCCCTGGGTGCTCGTGTACGTGGGACCCGCGTACTGGCTGAAGTCGCCCTTGTCGACATCACAGAAGTCGGAGTGCTCGGGCCCGGTCGAGGGGCAGGACTCCAGCACCATGTACCTGGTGGCGCCGGTGTTGTTGTCGAGGATCGCGCAGGCCGAGGTGCTGCCGGAGTTCTCGTAGTTGAACAGTGTGCCCAGACGCATGCCGGGATCGACGCCCAGGGGCATGGGGTCGGCGGCGGTGAGGCTGTACCCCGAACCGCACACGGTCGCCATCGCGGAGACCAGTTCCGCGTTGTCCTCCGCGAAGGCCTTGGTCTGGGAGCTCGCCTTGGCGGAGACGAGCGGTTGCGTCTGCGCGGACGACGGCGCCGCGCCCACCGTGAAGAAGACCGCCGCGAGTGCTGTCGTGATGACGGATGTCGAGCGGGTGAACGCACGCATGCGTTGCTCCTTGCTGTAACCGGTCGGTCGGAATGGGGCGAGCGGCGAGTCAACATCGGGCCGCCGTTCCGGTCAAAGATCATGTTCGAAAACCAGCCGCGTGCACGGCTTCAGGCCGGTGCTCATGGCGACGGACCGTGAGCGCTTCCGCCGTCGGTCTCCCCCGAGTCGGGCGTCCCGACAAATCCACCTCCGGGGTGCGCGAAACCCGGTTCGGCGCCCTCCCGAATCGGCGATGTGCCCGAGGTCGGGCACCGCTGCGGCGCACGTCCTTTTTGCTCACCTATTGGCCGACCGACTCGTGACTCACCGTCATCCACACCTGCGTGAATTCCGGCGAGAACGGTGTTCGCCTCGTCCCAGGCATGCCGGCATTTCCTACGTACTCTGCATGCGCTGCCGAAGAGCGACGATGAAGGAAGAACCGAACATGCTGACGATCCGTACCGCGCGGCCCGACGAGCTACCCGCGCTGACGGTTTTTCCGGGCGACGGCGAACGCAATGCCGCCACAGCCGCCTACCTGACGGGCCTGCTGGAGAGCGGGTGCACCCGGCCGGAGTGGTGTCTGGTGGCCGAGCGCGACGGCCGGTTGGCGGGCAACGTGGTGCTGTGGACGATCCCCGGACGGGACGTTCCGATGGACCTCGTGCTGCTGGAGCCGGGCGACGCGGACACCGGCCGGGCGCTGTTGACGTACGCCGGCCGGCTGGCCCGCGAGCTCGGCGCGCGGACCCAGGGGCACGTGCTGGACACGCCGGCGCAGGCTCCCCAGTTCCAGCGGGATCCACAGCTGCGCGAGACGCTGCTCGTCGGCGCCGGGTTCACCGTCGCACGCGACGGCTGCCGATTCGCATGGACCGTGGGCGACCCGATACCGGCCCAGGACGAGCGGCTGCACTGGCGTTCCCTGACCGACCTGGGCGAAGAGCCGTTCGTGGAGCTGCTGGCCGACGCGTTCGCCGACACCTCGGACGCGATCTTCCAGGCCGAGGTCGCCGAGCACGGCCTGCGCGGCGCCGCCGAACGCAACGTCGCCGACATGCTGGAGCTGGACCACCGGCCCGGCTGGTTCGAGATCGGCTACGACGCGGCGGAGACGCCCGTGGCGATCAGCATGCCGGCGCGTACGCCCGGCTCGGCGGTGATCGGTCTGGTCGCGGTCGCGAGGGCCGGCCGGGGCCGCGGCTACGCCGGTGCCGTGGTCGCCCGGGGTACGCACGTGCTGGTCGACGCGGGCTTCGGCGAGATCCGCGGGGACTGCGACGCGGGCAACATCGGCATGTGCAAGGCGTTCCGGCGCGCCGGCTACCGCAACTTCGCCAACCGGAAGATGTTCACCCGCCCGCTGTGAGACCACGCCCGGCGGGAGCGGTGGGGAGGACCGGGACGCGACGCCGCGGCTGACCCGCGCCGAACCGGCGCCGCCGTGTCGGCGCCGCCCCGCGGTGCTCGTTCGCGAGCCGGTGGGGCAGCGCCCACGGGAGCGTCCCGGGACGCCATGGGCGGCCGGACGCCATGGGCGGCCGGACGCCTCGGGCGGCCCGGGCGCCTCGGGTGGCCTGGGCGGGTCGGGCCGCCGGGCGCCCCGGGCCGCCGGGAGGCCGCCTCAGGTGTTGTTCACGATGCGCCAGCGGTTGTCGGCGGAGCCGTCGTCGGGGGCCTGGACCGCGAAGGCGCCGCGGGCGGTGGAGTTGCCGGCGATGCCGAGGAGCTTGCCGCTGTGGACGTTGCGGATCTTGTAGGTCCCGTCGCCCTGGGCCAGCAGCGTCCACCGGTGGTCGGCGGTTCCGTTGTCGGCCCACTGCAGGACGGTCGCGTTGTCGGCCGTGGACATGTTCTGCACGCCGAGCACCTTGGCGCTGTGCACGTTGCGGAGGCGGACCGCGTCACCGTCGGGGATCACCTCCCAGTCGTGGTCGGCCGTGCCCGAGTCGTCCCACTGCAGGGCGCGGCCACCGTCCGCCGTGGACATGTCCTGGATGCCCAGGACCATGCCGCTGGCCGCGTTGGCCAGCCGGACGGATCCCGAGGGTCCGCCGGACGATCCGGTGTTCCAGTAGACGGTGTAGTTGTGGCCGTGCGCGTCGTGGAACGGTCCGAGGTTGACGGTGGAGCCGTTGGCCGTGGCGGTGAAGGCCAGCGAGGTGCTGCCGGTGCGCCTGATCGTGGCCGTGTCCAGGCGCGGCAGGGAGCTGAGCGCGGTGTTGCCGTAGTTGCCGGACAGGACGACCGGGCCGTAGGTGACCGCGGCGACGTCCGGGTTGTCGTTGGCCGCACGCAGGACGACCCGCATGGGCAGGCGCACGGTGACCGTGTCGCCGGCGCTCCACGAGCGGGTGAGGGTGGCGTAACCGCCGGGCGTGGTCGGGATGTTCTGGACGGCGCCGTTGACGCTGACGGTGGCCCCCTGGGTCCAGGCCGGGATGCGGATGCGCATCGGCCAGGTGCCGCCGGCGTTTCCGGTGACCTGCAGGGTGGTGGTGTCGCCCACCGGGTAGGAGGTCGTCTGGGTGACCGTGATGCCGCGCTGCGACCAGTCCAGCACCGAGGGCACGAACATGTTGACGGTCAGGGTGTCGCCGTTGTGGAAGTACACCGAGTCCATCAGCCGGGTGTGCATCTCCAGGCCGGTTCCCTGGCAGCACCAGAACGAGTTGTAGTCCGTGCTCCACGTCCCCCCGCCCCAGGCCGGTCCCACACCCCGCCTGCCGCCCGGGTTGAGCGGGGTGAAGTAGGTGACGTGTCCGTGACTGTCGGCCGGGTTCTGCTGGCCGATCATGTGGTTCAGCCAGGCCCGCTCGTAGTAGTCGAACCACTCGCCCCGGCTGGGGTCGAGCGTGAACAGTTCCCTGGTCAGCTTGAGCATGTTGAAGGTGTTGCAGCTCTCGCAGGTGTCCTGGTTCAGGTAGCCGGCGATGGCGTTCGGGGCGCGGAAGTGCTCGGCCTGACTGTTGCCGCCGATGACGTAGGTGTGTGCGCCGACGCAGATGTTCCAGGCGTTGTTGGCGATGTCCCGGTAACGGGTGGTGCCGGTGGCCTTGAACTCCCGTACCGCACCGATCCACTTGGGGACCTGCGTGTTGGCGTGCAGTCCGCTCAGCCGGTCCTGGTTGGACGCCAGGGGGTCGAACACCGAGGCGTGGTCGAAGCGTCGCGCGGCCGTGAGCCACCGTGCGTCGCCGGTCTGCTGGTACAGGTCGGCCAGCACGTCGTTCATGCCGCCGAACTCGGTTCCGAGCATCGCCTGCATCTGCGCGGTGCTCAGCGCGCCGGTGCGCCGGTCGACCCAGGCGGCGAGGGCGAGCAGCACGTCACGGGCCTGCGTGCTGCCGATCAGGCGCCAGACGTCCAGCAGGCCGGCGAGCGTCTTGTGGATGGCGTAGTAGGGCACGTTCCCGTTGGACAGGGTGCGCTGCTCGAGCGCGGTGAAGTCCGACTCGGGGAACCCGGAGAGGTATCCGGCGCCGAATCCGGCCGCGCCGTTGTTGGCCTGGCACCTGGCCAGCTCGGCGACCATGCGGGTCGCCTTGTCCCGGCACACCGTGTCGCCGGTCACCGCGTACGACTGCGCCCAGGCGGTGAGGAAGTGCCCCTGCACATGGGTGCGGAAGGGGAAGGACGGGGCGTCCCAGCCGCCGTTGGCCGAGGCCCCGTTGGTGGACAGCCGGTGATTGGCACGGAAGTTGTACAGCAACCGGTCGACGTCGACGAACCGCAGGTAGTTCAGTGTGCGGTTCTGGTTGTCCAGCCACCGGCTCGCGGTCAGCCGGACCTGGCCCAGTGCGAAGGGATGGGCCGAGACCCCGATGTCGGCACGCACCGGGGGGATCACGGCCGCCTGTGCGGGTGAGCCGCCGAGGAAGGGCTGGGCGGCCGCCGCGACGGCCGCCGCCCCGGCGGTCCGCAGGAGGGACCGTCTGCTGACGGGTAAGGACACCGTGCGACCTCTTTTCCTGGTGGTCGGAATTCCTGGTCGTCGGAATTCCTGGTGGTTGAAGGTGGAGTCCCGGTGGTTCGGACCTCTCCTGGCAGGAGAGGAGTGCTCCGGGTTACGGAGTGACGCGGAAGGTCGCGTCCTGCCGGTCCGAGGCGCTGGACGCGGAGTCGATCGGGTCGATGCGCAGCTGGTAGGCGCTGTGCCGCAGGTAGCGCGTGGGGAAGTTGTGGGAGCGGAACGACGTCCAGGAGGAGTCGGCGAGGCCCGCCGTCCGCTGGAAGGTCGCGTCCGCCCGGAAGGTGGCGGTGCCGTCGTCCGGGTCGAGACGCACGGCGTAGTCGTAGTGCCGCAGGTAGTTGCCGGGATAGTTGACGGACTCGAAGGAGACGCCCGAGGAGGAGGCGAGCCCGGGGACCATCCGCCACATCTGGTCCTGGTACGGGTCGAAGGGGTAGGCGTCGAGGCGTCCCGCCCGGTCCGCGTGGCGTACGAAGCGGTCGGGGAAGTTGTAGGACTTCAGCCGCACCCACGCGGGAGCGCCCCAGCGGCTGACGGCGGCCGTGTACTCGGCGTCGGTGATGCCGATGACGGAGCCGTGCTTGGAGTTCAGCGCAGGCGTGTAGTCGCGCTGGTTCATCGGCGCCCAGGAGTTGGAGCCGATGTTCGCCTGCGACCAGGCGTAGTAGTCGTTGTTGACCGGGCTGAACGAGTCTCCCCACAGCCGCCAGCCGCCGTCGTTGTTCCTGGCGAGCAGGGGCGCCTCGATGGCGTTGCCCTGCCTGAGCCCGCTGGTGTAGGTGGTGAAGCTGTTGGGCGCACCGGTGGAGGACCTCGCCCCGTAGAGCAGACCGTCGGCGAGGTTCTTGTAGTACAGGTAGGTGGTGCCCCCGTCGACGACGACATCGCCGTCCAGGACGCCGAAGCTGGGGCTGAAGTACACCTGGGGCGGGCCGACCGAGCGGAAGTCGGTCGTCCAGTTGGCCATCAGGACGTCGCGTCCGCCGTCGACCGCCGAGTAGACGATGCCGTACTGGCCCCTCGGGGCGTCCCAGAAGGCGGTCGGCGCCCAGGTGTGGCTGCTCGACGTGTGCATCCGGAGGCGGCGGTAGCCGGTGAACGCGCTCAGGTCCGTCGAGTCGTACACGTGCAGGTACTGGCTCCAGCGGGTGAAGTCGGTGCCCTTGAGGTCGGTGGCGAGCACCACGAAGGTGCCGTCCTGCTTGCGGAGGACGAACGGGTCGCGCAGGCCCTGTTCGCCGGCGGTCGGGGTGACGACGGGACGGTTCTGGTTCAGCGGGGTCCAGTTGAGTCCGTCCCGGCTGACCGCCAGGTGCAGGCCGTAGTCCGCGCCCTGGCCGTTCGGGGATTCGGTGAAGTAGACCATGGCGTAGGCCGTGTTGGCCGCTGCCGCGGCGGAGGGCGTCGCGGCCGTCGCGCGGGCGACGGGCGCGAGGGCTCCGAGCGCGGCGCCCGCCGCGGCCAGACCGAACGATCGCCTGCTGAGATTCATGCGCTCTCCAGTCGTTGTCGGGCTCGGGTCCGGTCGGTTCTCGGTTCGCGCATACACACAGACACACGCACGCACGAGGAGCCGGCACGGGAGAGCCGGTGCGGTGGGAGGGAGCGGGGTCGCGCAGCTTGTGACGCGGTCACGACAGGCCGCGCCCGAGAGTGACCTCGAGCGCGGTGGGGCGTCCGGCAGTCAGTGTGAGCGCTAACAGTTCCGCGGGGCAAGGGTCGTGCGTCAAGACGGGCCGGTGGGGTGGCGCAGGGGCAACCGTCCATCACTCACGGGACAGGCCATCACTCCAGCTCAAGCGGGGCCGCATGTTAGCGCTCACAAGGGTGAGCGGAGCTCAGTCCCGGCCGAATAGCGTCGTGCGGCCGTTTCCTTCTCCCGTCCCCCGCCCTCAGCGGGGGGACCTCGTCCGGTCGGCGCGCACGGCGTAGCGGCGGTCGGCGGCGCGCCTCAACCGGTGTACCGGTCGTTCCCCCTTGCGTAGGATGCCCCTTCCGGACTGAGGGAAGAGGCTCCCGTGGCGGACATACCCGGCGCGCGGGCGGAGTTGGACCGGCTCGGGCGGGACCTTCGCGCGCAGCTGGCGTCGTTGGTCCAGACCCTCACTCCGGGCGCCGACCTCGACTCGCTCGTACTCCGCGAGCCCGCGGTCGTCGACTGGCACGAGCCCCTGGGGTACCGGTACTCCCTCTCGTTCCGCGGGCACCGCCCCGCCGGGATCGCCGCCGCCGGCATCGTGCCGCGTGCGGCGAGGTTGCTCGCCCGAGCCGGCTGGGACGTCCCGGAGCCGGAGGAGTACGCGGAGCTGGAGTGGGCCACCGACGACACGGGTGACCGGTATCTCCTGACCGCCCGCCACCCCGACGGCAACCTCATCGAGGTTCGCGTGGACGCGTACGGCTCCGCCGTGCTGTTCATCGGGCGGACCCCGGTGACGGCCCTGTACGAGGCGCAGGCGTTCCGGTGGCCGGAGCCGGTCCGGACGGCCGCGGCCCTCACGCCCGGCCACCTGCTCTGCTACGAATGCGACGGCCTCGGTGCCTGCGACTGCTGCGGGGGCCGCGGGTGGCTGCCGAGTGAGCCGCACGGGCGCAGCCGCTGCCCCCAGTGCGCCGCGCGGCGCGTGTGCCCCGTCTGCGGGGGCGCGGGGGAGCTGGCCCTCTCCCAGTTGTCGGCCTACCAGAGGACCTACTACCCGGAGCTGGGCCGCCCCTGACCGTCGCAGCGCCGGAAGCCCTGGTTCGGTGACGTCAACGGAGGACGACCTCCACGCCATGGTCCGCGAAGATCTCCAGGATGACGGGGAACGGGACCACGCCACTGTCGCCCTGCGGGGTCGGCCGGGGTGTCGACAGGCGGGCCACGGACTCGGCCGAGTGGTCCCAATACAGGGTGAACGGCACGGTGGCACCCCAGCGGCCGCGCAGGCAGTCGTCCAGAGCGTCGAGGTTCCGGCCGAAGTAGCCGCAGGGTCCGTTGACGGCCTCGCCGAGCGCGCAGTAGAAGCTCTCCTCGTCGACGATGTCCCGGCCGTCGAGGGTGAGGACCTGGCCCGCGGGGGCGTCGGGCCTCCCCCGGTGGCGGTACTCCCGGGACCACAGCGCCACCGACAGCCAGGCGTGTCGGCCCTCGGGGGTGAGGTCGCGCCACAGGCCCGTCCGGTCCAGCCGGCCCTCACGGATCAGGTCCCACACCGGTTCCGCTCCGGGCAGGGCGTTCTCGCACCACAGCGTGACCGTGAGGTCGAGGAGATCGGCTCCGCGGGCGGAGGGCCGGGCGTCGACGACGGTGACGTCGTTGACGAAGTACGACCCCATGACCGTGCCGTCCGCGTCGAGGAGATCGAGGTCGGCGTTGCCGGCCGAGGCGCGCTGGCGGCCGAGGTGACCGGTGCTCCTCAGCAGGCCTCCTCGCGGGCGACAGCCCGCGAGGAGCACCTGACGCGCCCCATCCTCCTCGCCCGGGAGCGGCGTGAACAGCCCCTGGGCCTCGTGGGAGGGGCCCCAGAAGTCGGCGTCGTCCTCGTCCGAGGTCAGCGCGTAGCGGTATCCCCCGCCGTCGTGGCCTGGTGATTCATTCACGATCCTGGTTCTGCGCCTACCGTAAGCCATAGGTTCGACCCGTAAACCCGTTCGACCCTTCGTCAGATGCCGTGCCCTGGAAGGTAAATCGCCTTGAGCGAGCCACACCCCTTGGACCGCACGCGAGTGCGTTACCGCGAACTGTTGGCCGAGTGCGGCCTCGACACCGAGACTCACATACCCGGCCTGGTCACCAACACCGGCGTCTCCGAGCCGGATGTCCGGGCCCTGCTCAACGGGGAGCACGTCCCCCTTGACGACCCGGACGACCGGGTGAGACGACGAGTCTGCCACCTGTACGAATCGCGGACCGACCTCGACGGACGGCCGGCGGACATCCGAGACATCGCGGCCGCCCTCAACGCGACGCCGACCTGGACGAAGAAGATCGTCGCCGGGCAGGCCAACCCGAGCCTCACCGCAGGGCACGTCCTCTGCCAGTACTACGGAGTCCCCTCCGACTTCCTCACCGCGACGCCAGCCGACGCCCTCAACCGCGAGCTCGGCAAGATCGTGTTCGACCTCGAGGTCAAGGCCGACCCGGAGCGGATCCTCGCGGCCCTCGGTGTGCGGCACGTCGCCGGCCGCGGCCCGAACTGGGGCGGTGACCACTTGGGCGCCGTCGCCCACATGGTGGCCGGCATCCGCGAGAGCCTGGCTACGGTCGAGGAGCCCCTCGCCCGGCTGGAAGGAGGAGAAGGCGGATGAGGTCCACCCCCAGGACCACGAGCAAGGCGCAGCGTCGGCTGATGACCGAGCTGAGCAAGGCCGTCGTAGCGCGCGTCGACGTGCCGGCCGCTCCCGAAGTCGTCTTCCGGGCGCTCTGCGACGCCATGAGCGAGCGCCGCGGCCGCCCGGTCGCACTCGCCGTCCGGCCGTTTCCTCCCGAGATCGCCGACACCACCGGCCTGTGGCTCGACCTGGCCGACCAGGACGTCATCGTCATCGAGGAGGGCCTCGACGCCGACCACCAACTGGTCGTGCTCGGGCACGAGCTGTGGCACATGGTCGCCGGGCACTGCGGGCACCAGGTCGGCGAGGCCGCAGTAGCCGCCCGCACCGTCCTGACCTCCGAACCGGCATTGCTCGAAGCCGTCCGGCGGGTCGCCGCGCGCAGCCACTCCCACGCCGCCGACGAGCGGGACGCTGAAGGCTTCGGACTCCTCCTCGGCACCCGCATGCGGAACTGGCTCGACGAAGGGACCGGTGCCACTCCACTGGACGACATCGCCCAGCGCATCGACACGTCCCTCGGCTACCCCGGTCCCAAGGGATAGGCAGTGGTCCTTACGCACCCGTACGCAGTGACGGCGATCATCCTGGTCGCCTCACTGCTCTACAAGCTCCCGACCGTCATCCGCGCCGGCCGCAACCCCTTGCTGCGGCAGGTCGGCGGCCTGCTCGCCGCCGCCTGCGGCGTCTTCATCTTCGCCCAGCCCGCCACCATCGCGGTCGTCAACGAGACGGTCGGTATCACCAACGTGTCCGCCCCGTGGGTATACAGCCTGCTCACCGGGTTCTGCGCCGTCTGCCTGCTGCTCATCATCCGGTGGCGCGGCGGCACACCCCGGACCGTCCGACGCGCCGGCTACTGGGTGTACGCCGGATACGGCGCTGTCCTGGTCGCGCTGTGGGTGCTGTTCGCCCTCGGCGACGCCGACGTCGAACGCCTCCAGGACTTCGACACCTACTACGCCACCACCCCGTTCATCCGCGAGATGATCGTGCTCTACCTGACCGGTCACATGGTGGCGGTCGTCATCACGTCCGGACTGCTGTGGACGTGGGAGAACCGGGTCAGGGGCACAGGGTGGCTGCACCCCGGCGTCGTCCTCCTCGGCGTCGGCTACGCCGCGAACCTGGCGTACGACTTCGCCAAGCTCACACCGGTCGTCGCCCACTGGTTCGGCAACAGCCGCCTGGACTGGATGAACACGCAGTTGGCGCCGCTCATCGCCGCCCTCGTCGGCGTGCTGATCGCACTCGGCTTCATCCTGCCCCACCTCGGCGCGCACATCTCGCACCGGCTGACGGTACGCCGCGACCATCGGGCTCTCGGCCCGCTGGCCAAGGCCCTCGGCCCGGTCCCCACCGCGAGCGCCCCCGTGGCCCTCGGCCGGTGGTCGCCCATCGACCTGCGTCTCACGCGCCGCCAGACCGTCATCCGGGACGCCCTGCGCCACCTCGCCCCGTTCCTCGACGCCGGCCTGCGGGAGCGCACCCGCGCGGCTTGTCTGGCCGCCGGCAGCACGCCGGCCGAGGCCGACGCCCAGGGCGACGCGGCCGCCATCGTGGCGGCCGTCGCCACCATGCAGACCTCCACCCCCGGACAGCCGCGGACCGGCCGGACGGCGTACGACGGGCTGCACGATCTCACGGCCATATCCAGGGCCTTGCGCCGGCCCGTCGGCATCCCTCCCGTACCGGAAAAGAGCACGCCATGAGCGGCAGAGCCAGCAGCACCCGTCAAGCCGTGGTCATCGGAGGGGGCCTGGCGGGCTTCCTTGCCGCGCGGGCCCTCGCCGGCGACGCGGCCGTCACCATCGTCGAGCGCGACACCCTGCCGACGGTGCCCGAGCCCCGCAAGAACTTGCCCCAGGCACGCCATCTCCACAACCTGTGGTCCGGCGGGGCCGGCGCCGTGGAGCAGCTCCTGCCGGGCACGCTGGCCGAGCTGCAGGCCCACGGCGCGCGCCGCATACCGCTCACCTCCGGCATGGTCGCCTACAGCCCCGCCGGCTGGTATCGCCGGTGGGACGACAGCCACTACTCGATCAGCTGCAGCCGCGACCTCCTGGACTGGGTCATCCGCGGTCAGGTCCTCGCCGGCAACGCGGCTGCGATCACGGTGTTGCAGCGGACCCAGGTCCTAGGCTTGGTCGGTGATGCTGCCGCCGTGACCGGCGTCCGGATCCGGAACGCCGCCGGCGAGGAGGAGACGCTGAACGCCGACCTGGTCGTCGACGCCGGCGGCCGCGCCTCACGCACCCCCCACTGGCTGCTCGACCTCGGGCTCGACGGGCCCACAGCCCGCGAAGTCGACTCCGGCCTCGTCTATGCGAGCCGCACCTACCAGGCACCTCCGAAGACGCCCGCGGTGTGGCCGATCATCAACATCCAGGCCGACCCCCGCAGCGGCGGGCCCGCCCGCAGCGGAGCCATCCAGCCCATCGAGGACGACCGGTGGCTGGTGACCCTGTCCGGGACCCGCGGCGCCGAACCGCCCCGGGACCCCAAGGGCTTCGAGGAGTTCGCCCAGCAGTTGCGGCACCCCCTGATCGCCGAGGCGCTTGTGCACGCCCAGCCGCTCACGGACGTGACGCTCAGCCGCACGACGGTGAACCAGCGCCGCTACTACGAGAAGACCCGCATGCCGCGCGGTCTGCTCGTCCTGGGCGACGCCGTCGCCGCGACGAACCCGACCTACGGCCACGGCATGTCCGTCGCCGCACAGAGCGCCCTGACTCTCCGCGACACCCTCCGCCGACGCGGCTGGGCCGCCCCGGACCTCGCCCGGCACGTCCAGAAGGGCATCACCCGGCACCTCGAGACGGCATGGACGTTCGCCACCGGATCCGACGTCTTCTTCCCCGGCGCCTCGGAGAACGGCCCGACCGTCGTCGAGCGCCTGGCCGCGCGGTACATCGACCGTCTCATCCACACCGCGACCGGATCCGGCCGTGTGGCACGCGCTGTCACCGACGTCATGACCCTGGAAGCCGGACCCGCCCGACTGCTCAGCCCCGACACACTGATCGCTGCCGCCCGCGGCCCGCTCAAGCCCTCGCTGCAGCACCCCCCGCTCACCGCCGAGGAATGGCAGGCCATCCGGAACTAGGGACCAGCCGCAAGATCGTTCTTGCCCAATTGTGCAAGCCTCTCGGGCCCCTTACGAGTGAAGTGCGGGGCCCTACCCCCTGAGTGCGCCGATCGTACGCGCCGGTCGCACCGCGGGGACGGTGCCGGCGGTGGAATCACCGGCGGGCGGTCGTCGCGGGTGGGGGTCGTCGATGAGCTGTCCGACGACCGCACGATCACGGCTGTCCCCCCGTCCCCGCAGGCGCGGCCGACGCTCCGGTCAGCGCTGCGGGGCCTCGCTCTCCTCCACCGCGCGGCGTCCGACGCGCAGCACCGAGAAGAGCAGCGTCAGCAGGGTCCCGGCGAGTGCCCAGGCGCCGAGGACCAGCAGCGGCCCGGTGACGGCCCGGCCGCCGAAGTAGCCGATGGACCGGGCGGTCCAGGTGCCGGCTCCGGGGATGAGGGCGGGGCCGATGTCCCGCCAGAACGGGGGCAGCAGCGGGTACGGGTAGGCGCCGCCCGCGCTCGGGTTGCCGGCGATGACGACCACCAGGACGGTGAGCCCGATGCCGATGACGCCCAGCGCCCCCTGGAAGGCGAAGGTGACCGCGCCGGTGGCGAACACCACCAGCGCGCCGAGCCACCACAGCCCCGTCGTGCTGCCCGGCATCGCGCCCAGCACGGGGCCGATCACCACCGCGCCCAGCAGCCCGAGCAGCACCGAGTACACCGCCAGCGTCAGCAGCCGGATCACCGCACGGCGGAGGTTGGCGGGCCTGGCGCCGTAGCTCACCGCGAGGATCGCGGCGCACAGGTAGCCGCCCACGCACCAGCCGACGACCAGGTAGAACGACGACAGCCCGCGCGCGTCGCCCCGTTCGACGGGGACCAGGTCCACGGTGCGCACCTGGCGTCCCTGGCGGGCCTGCGCGCGGCCGACCACCTCCTCCAGCGCGTCCGCCACCGGGGCGCCGCCCCCGCTCGCGACCAGCAGCCGGTCGGTGGTGCCGCGCGGGTCCACGACGAGGGCGCCGTAGATCGTCCGGTCCTCGATCCGCCGTCGCGCCTCCTCGGCCGAGGCGAGCGGCCGGGCGTCGAGGGGGGAGCCGGGCAGCGCGTCCAGCTGCCGCGCCAGGCGGTCGCCGCCCTGCGGGGCGACGACGCCGAAGGCGATGTCCCGGGGTCTCGGCTCGTGGAAGGCGCCGGCGTACGAGGCGATGAACAGCACCCCGAGCGCCAGCACGCCCAGGACGAGCAGTGCCGACCGCGGCCGCACCGCGTCCTTGACCTCTTCGGCGAACGTGGACCTGCCGGGCGCTCCACCACTGCTGCTCATGATCCCCAGCCTGGGCGTCGGGCCGTCGGTCCGCAGGCCGGGGCCGCCGGGTGGGGGAACGGGTGGGGCCGCCCAGGTGCGTCCGGCTCAGCCGGCCGGACGCCACCCGAGGAGGGGGCCCAGCCGGGTCGCGAGGTCGGTGAGGATCTGCTCGTAGTCCTCCCGGGCGAAGGTGAACGGCAGGGCGAAGGCCACCTCGTCCACCGCCCGGTACGAGGCCAGGGAGAGGAGCCGTTCGGCCAGTTGCTCGCTGGGCCCGACCAGGTCCGGCGCGAACATGAGCCGGGCAGGTCCCTGCGGGGAGCGGGTGCGGGGGAGCCGCGCCCGGGCGTACTCCTCGTAGCGCTCGCGCTGGGCGGCGGACGCGCCGTCGGTCGGCACGACGACCAGTCCCTGCGAGACGCGGGCCGCCCCGCCGAGCGGGTGGGCGGCCCGGAAGGCACGGATGTGGGACAGCTGCACCGCGTCGAAGTCCAGGTCGCCGGCGTCCGGTCCCTCGGCCTTGACGACGCTGCTGGTCAGGAAGTTCATGCCCTGCTCCCCCGCCCACCGCGCGGAGCGCAGACTGCCGCCGCCGTACCACAGGCGCTCACGGAGACCGGGGGAATGGGGCTGGACCCGGTCGGAGTAGACCTCGATGCCCTCCGTCCCGCTGAAGCGTGACGCGGGCCGCCCGGCGACCAGGTCGAGCAGGCGGCGCACCCGGTCGTACCCGAAGTCCTCGGCGTCGCCGGTGTCCGGGTAGAGGGAGTCCTTGACGTCCTGCCAGTGGACCGGCGGGCCGACGCTGACGCCGGGGTTGAGGCGGCCGCCGGAGAGGATGTCCACGGTGGCCAGGTCCTCGGCCAGGCGCAGCGGGTTCTCCCAGCCCAGCGGGGTGACGGCGGTGCCCAGCTCGATGCGGCGGGTGCGCTGGGTGGCGGCGGCCAGCACCGCCACCGGCGAGGAGATGCCGTGCTGCAGGTGGCGGTGGCGCAGCCAGGCGCTGTCCAGGCCGAGGCGCTCGCCCAGTTCGATCAGGTGCAGCGTGTCCTCGTGGCCGGCGCGCGGATCGGCCTCGTCGAACAGCCCGATGGTCAGGAAGCCGAGCTTGCGCAGCGGCCGGGGGCCGGCGCCGGTGTCCGGGACGGGGGGCATGGGACTCCTCGCTTCGTTCGGGTGACGTCACCCGGGCGAACCCCCCGCGGGGCACGGTTGTTCCGCGCGCCCGCGGGTCTCCCCGCGCCCGTGGCTCTCCCCGCGCCGGCGGGTCTCCCCCGGCGGGCATCAGCGGCGGCTCCCGAGGTGCGGGGCCAGGCGGGAGCCCAGGTGGGCGAGGAGCGCCGCCTGCTGTTCGCGGAGGAAGAAGTGGCCGCCGGGCAGGACGACGGTCTCCAGGCCGCCGTCGGTGACCTCGGCCCAGGTGCCCAGGTCCGCCTCCGGGCAGACGGGATCGCGGTCGCCGCCGTAGGCCGTGACGGGTGTCCGCAGGCGCTCGGCCGGCGGGTCGGGGCGGTAGGCGTCCAGCAGCCGGTGGTCGCCCCGCAGGGACGGCAGGAGCAGGTCGCGCAGGTCGGGATGCTCGTAGGCCCAGGCCTCCGGACCGGCCAGGCGCGCGACCGACGCGAGCAGCCCGGCGTCGTCGAGCGGGAACGGCGTGGGGCGCCGACGGTGCGGGGCGCACCGCCCCGACACCAGCAGCGCGACGACCTCCGCGTCGGCGCGGTCGCGCAGCCGGAGCGCCACCTCGTAGGCGACGGCGCTGCCCATGCTGTGCCCGAACAGGGCGACGGGCAGGTCGAGACGGTCGGTGAGGGCGTCCGTGACCGCGTCGGCCAGGGCGGCCATGGACGTCTCGCAGGGTTCGGCGAGGCGGTCCTGCCGGCCCGGGTACTGGACGGCCAGCAGCTCCACCCCGGCGGGCAGCAGCGGCGGCCAGCCGGAGTACGCCGTGGCGGTGCCGCCCGCGTGCGGGAGGCACACCAGCCGCAGCCGGGGGTCCTCAACCGGGTGGTGGCGCAGCCAGCGGCTGCTGGTGCCGGTCCATGCCGGCGCGGCGCCGTGTCCGCGGAGGGTCATCGCTGTTCCGCCCTTTCGTGTCGCTCCGGGCGGTGCTCCGCCCGGAGCCTCGGTGGTCCGCGGGGGCCGGCCGCCTTCCCGGCCGGCGGTTCCCGTCATGCGGAGGGGGTGACCGGCAGCACCATCACCACGGTGACCGAGCCGTCCTCGGCCACCACTTCCCGCAGCGGGCGGAAGCCGAGCCTGCGGCTCATGGCCAGGCTGGCGGTGTTGTCCGCGCCGATCATGCCGTAGACCTCGGTCAGGCCGAGGTTGTCGGCGGCGTGCCGGGCCAGGCCGCGGACGGTCTCGGTGCCCAGTCCCTTGCCCCAGTAGGACGGGGCGAGGGCGGTGACGAGCTCGTGACCATCGACGTTGCCGGTCCTCTTCGCCTCGGCGTGGCCGACGTACGTCCCGTCGAGCCACAGGCCCCAGACGTCGAACAGCTGTCGCGGGTAGACCTCGGTGAGGATGGACCGGAACAGGGCGCGGATGTCCTCCTCGGGCACCCTTTCCTGCCCCATCCAGCGGCATACCGCCTCGTCGCGCAGGAGGGCGACGAAGAGGTCCTCGTCGGCCGGGCGGTAGGGCAGGAACTGCAGTCGTTCGGTGTACAGAACGGGCGTCTTCACGAGGTCCCCCTGGCTCATGTGGCGTCCTTCACGGCGGTCACGCATCTCCGCGCGGGTTTCACGGCGGCGGGCCCCGGGGCGCGCGGGCACGGTCGTCGTGCCCGCGCGCCCCGGGTGCGGCGCCGGGTCAGGCCTCGGCGTTCTCCATGCGCTCCCGCAGGCTGCGCGGCCGCATGTCGGTCCAGACCTCGTCGACGTAGGCGCTGCACTCCGCCTCGGTGCCCTCCTTGCCGACCGGCTGCCAGCCGGCGGGTACCTCGACGTCGACGGGCCACAGGGAGTACTGCTCCTCGTCGTTGCGCAGCACCTGGTAGCGGGTGTTCTCGTCCATGTCCGTGCCTTCCGTCGTCAGCGTGGGTGGTGTGCGGTCGTGGATCCGCGGTGGGCGGACCCGGGTCCGGGGGCGGGCAGCGCGCCCTGGCGGCGGTCCTCACCGGCCCGCCGTCCGGCGGGCGTGACGTGCGATCTGCCGGAGCGCCTCGGCGAAGTCCTCGGCGACGCGCCGGACGGTTCGCGTGTCGTGGACGGCGGGGCGGTGGTTCCAGGTGACGGTGAGGCGGCCGTCGCGGACCGCGCCGCCGACCTCCAGCAGGTGGGACCCGCCGTCGCGGGGGTCGTGGTCCATGCCGAGGCTGCCGTGCTGGGCGCGGATCAGTCCGACGCCCGGGGCCGCGTCCTCGGCGGGGCGGTCGTCGAGCTGGCCGAGGTAGTTGAACACGACCTGGCCGAGCGCGCTCTCGCCGCCGAGCCGCTCGCGCACCTCGGGCGGGCCGTAGGCGCGCAGGGCACCGAACCCGATGCCGTTGCCCGGCACGGCCCGCAGCTGGCGGCGCACCGACTTCACCAGCGCGCGCCAGTCGCGGTCGGGCCCGAGGTCGTCGGGCGTGTCGACGCTGAGCGCGACCGGGTGGACGGTGGTGAACCAGCCGACGGTGCGCGACAGGTCCACCCCGTCGAGCAGGTCCTCACGGCCGTGGCTCTCCAGGTCGAGCCGGACCCGCTTCCCGCCGGTCCAGCGGGCCAGGGCCAGGGCCAGGGCGGCGAGCAGGACGTCGTTGACGCGGGTGCGGTAGGCGGTGGGGGCGGAGCGCAGCAGCGCCTCGGTGTCCTCCTCGCCGAGTTCGACGGCGAGCGTCCGGGTCCCGCCCGCGTCGCCGGCGTCCTGCGCGTTCCGCGCGTTCTCGGCGTTCCCCGCGCCCTCCGGGCCTTCCGCGCCTTCCGCGCCCTCCGCGTCGGGGAGCGCCGGGCCGGGCAGGGGTTCGGCGGTCAGCGCCTCCTCCCAGTGCGGCAGTTCCTGGTCGAGGTGGCCGGCCCGCACGTGGGCGGCGAGTCCGCGGGCCCAGTCCCGGTAGGAGGTGGTGCGCTCCCCCAGGTCCACCGGTTCGCCACGGACCGCCTGCCGGTAGGCGGTCTCCAGGTCGTCGCCCAGCACCCGCCAGGACACGGCGTCCACCACGAGGTGGTGGGCGACCAGGAGGAGGAAGGCGGGGCGGCCCGGGCCGCCGGTGAAGAGGCCCGCGCCGAGCAACGGCCCCCGCTCGAGGTCGAATCCGGCGTGCAGGGTGTCGGCGGCCCGCTCCATGACGCGGCGGGCCCGGTCGTCGGGCAGGCCCGTCAGGTCGTGGTGGACCAGGACCTCCTGCGCCCCGGTGGGCGGCGGGTTGAACTGACGCCAGCCGTCGGCGCCCCGGGTGAAGCGCATCCGGAGCGCGTCGTGGTGGTCGAGCAGGGCGGCGAGCGCCCTGTCCAGGGCCGCCACGTCGGGCGTGCCCTCGAGTTCGAGGAGGAGCGACTGGTTGAAGTGGTGGTGGGCGGCGCGCGGGGTGGTCAGGAACCACTCCTGGATGGGGGTGAGCGGCACCTCGCCGCTGACCGGTCCCTCACCGGGGCGCTCGGGCCCGGTGCGGACGACGGCGGCCAGGGCGGCGACGGTCTGGTGCGCGAAGAGGTCGCGGGTGGTGAGGTGCAGACCTTCGCGGCGCAGCCGGGACACCACCTGCATGCTGAGGATCGAGTCCCCGCCCAGGTGGAAGAAGTTGTCCTCGGCGCCGACCTCCGGCACCCCGAGGACCTCCGCCCAGATCCGCGCGACGCGTCGCTCGGTGTCCGTGCGCGGGGCGACGCGCGGTCCGGTGGGGACGGCCGGGCCGGGGGCGGGCAGGGCACGCCGGTCCAGCTTGCCGTTCGGGGTGAGCGGGAGCCGCTGGAGGGTCACGAACGCCGAGGGCACCATGTGCGGCGGCAGGCGGCGGGCCAGTTCCTCGCGCAGCGCGGCGGTGTCGACGGCGGCGGTGCCGGCGGGGTCGACGGCGGCGGTGCCGGCGGGGTCGACGGCGGCGGTGTGGGCGGCTGTCGGTCCGTCGCCCGTGGGCCCGGACGGCTCGTCGCCCGTGGCGGCCGGCACGACGTAGGCCACCAGCTGGGCCCTGCCGGCGCTCCCGTCGTCGCGCACCACGACCACCGCGTCGCGCACCCGTGCGTCACGCCGCAGCGCGGCCTCGACCTCACCGGGCTCGACGCGGTGCCCGCGCACCTTGACCTGCTCGTCGGCGCGTCCGGCGAACCGCAGCTGCCCGTCGGCCCCCAGGCGCACCAGGTCGCCGGTGCGGTACATCCGCTCCCCGGGCGCGCCGAACGGATCGGGCAGGAACCGTGCCGCGGTCAGGCCGGGCCGGCCCAGGTAGCCGCGGGCCAGTCCCGGGCCCGCGACGTACAGCTCGCCCAGCACGCCGGCCGGCACGGGCCGCAGCGCGGCGTCGAGGACGTAAACCCGGGTGGCGCCGGCCGGACCGCCGATGGGCGGCGCCCCCGCGTCCGGGGTGAGCGGGCCCGTCCAGCTCGCGACCACGGTGGCCTCGGTGGGCCCGTAGGAGTTGATCATGCGGCGGCCGGGCGCCCACCGGTCGACCAGGTCGGCCGGGCAGGCCTCCGCGCCGACGATCAGGGTGCGCAGGCAGGGCAGGGCCGCGGCGGTCGCCTCGGGCAGGGTGGCGAGGGCCGCCGGGGGGATCAGCGTGTGGCTGATCCGCCGTCCCTCGAGCACCTCGGCCAGCCGTTCGCCGACCAGCGGGCCCTCCTCACCGGCGACCAGGGTGGCGCCGGACAGCAGGGACACGCACAGCTCCAGGACGGAGGCGTCGAAGCTGGGCGAGGCGAACTGCAGCACCCGGTCGCCGGGGCCCGCGGCGTAGCGCTCGGCGGCCGCCGCCGCGAAGGCGGCCAGGCCGGTGTGGGTGACGACGACGCCCTTGGGGACGCCGGTGGAGCCGGAGGTGTAGATGACGTAGGCGGGGTGGCCGACGGAGAGCGGGGCGAGCCGGTCGGCGTCGGTCACGGCGGTGTCCGGGCCGTCGGCGGCCCACACCTCGGCGGGGTCGTCCAGGACCAGCGCGGCGCCCGCGTCGCGGAGCATGAACTCCCGGCGCTCGGCGGGGTAGTCCGGGTCGACGGGGAGGAAGGCGCCGCCCGCCTTGCTCACGGCGAGCTGGGCGACGACCGAGGCCGCGCCGCGGGGCAGTGCCAGCGCCACCACCGTCTCCGGGCCGACGCCGCGGCCGACCAGCCGGTGCGCGAGCCGGTTGGCTGCCCGCTCCGTCTCGGCGTACGTCCACCGCCGGTCGTGTTCGGTCAGGGCGACGGCGTCGGGGGTGCGGGCCGCCTGCCGCTGGAACAGCTCGGGCAGGGTGGCGGCCGCCACCACGGGGGCACTGCCCCGGCCCAGCCGGAGCAGTTTCCGCCGCTCCTCGTCGGTGCTCAGCGGCAGGGCGCCCAGGGTGCGGTGCGGGTCCTCGGCGAGGGCGGTGAGCAGCGTGGCGAGCTGGCGGGCCATGCGGTCGGCGGTCGCCTCGTCGAACAGGGCGGTGCTGTAGGTGAGCAGGCCGTGCAGGGCGCCGTCGTCGGCCTCGGCGAACTCCCAGGTCAGGTCGAAGGCCGCGTGCCGCAGTTCCGTCTCGGCGTCGGTGATCTCCAGGCCGGGGACGTCGGGGTGGGCGGTCGGGGTGTTCTGCAGGACCACCATCACCTGGAAGAGGGGGGTGCGGCTGGTGTCGCGCACCGGCCGCACCTCGTCGACCACCCGCTCGAACGGCACGTCCTGGTGGGTGAAGGCGTCCAGGACGGTCTGCCGGACATCGGCGAGGAACTCCGGGAAGGGCTGCTCGGGGCGCACCTGGGACCGCAGGACCAGCGTGTTGACGAAGAAGCCGACGAGGTTCTGCGTCTCGGGCAGGTCGCGGCCGGAGGCCACGGTGCCGACGGCGATGTCCTGTCCGCCGGACAGCCGCGCCAGGTGCGCCTGGGTGGCGGCGACCAGCGTGGTGAACAGGGTGGCGCCGCGTTCCTTCCCGGCTCGGGCCAGCCGGCGGGCGGTGTGCGGCGGCAGCACCAGGCGGGTGGTGGCGCCGTCGGCGCTGCGCACCGCCGGGCGCGGCCGGTCGGCCGGCAGCTCGAGCGGCTCGACGTCCGCGAGGCGCTCCTTCCAGTACGCCAGGTGCCCGGCGGTGGTGGTGTCGGCGATGCCGCGCTGCCAGTGGGCGTAGTCGGCGTACTGGACGGGCAGCGGCGGGAGTGCGGCGGCGCCGTCGCCGGTCTCGGCGCGGTACAGGTGGAACAGGTCGCCGGTGAGGACCGCGTTGGACCAGCCGTCGGTGACGATGTGGTGCGTGGCCAGGGCCAGGACGTGGTCGTCCGCGGACAGCCGCACCAGGGCCGGGCGCAGCAGCGGTCCGCGGCGCAGGTCGAAGGGGCGGGTGCGGTCCTCGTCGAGGAGCTCCGCGAGCCGGGTCTCGCGTGCGGGTTCGGGCAGCGCGGACAGGTCGTGCAGCGGCAGCGGCACGTCCTGCGGCGGGTGCACGATCTGCACGCCGTGGCCGTCGACCGAGTCGAAGGTGGTGCGCAGCGACTCGTGCCGGGCCACCAGGGCCCCCAGTGCCCTGGTGAGGGCGGCGGTGTCCAGGGCGCCGCGCAGGCGCAGGGCGAGCGCGGTGACGTACTCGGCGCCGCCGGGGGTGAACTCCTCGAGGAACCAGAGCCGTTGCTGCGCGTACGACATGGGGGTCGCCGTGTCGCGGGGCGCCGGGGTGAGGGCGGGGCGCGCCGGGCCGGCGCCGGGTGCGGTGAGCAGGGCGGCGAGCGCGGCCGGGGTCGGGTGGTCGAAGACGGCGCGCGGGGAGACGCCCGTGCCGAAGGTCTCCGCGAGGCGCGCGGCCAGGCGGATGGAGAGGATGGAGTCGCCGCCCAGCAGGAAGAAGTCGTCCTCCACGCCGGGCCGTTGTCCGCCGAGCACGTCGGCGAAGACCTCCGCCGCGCGGCGTTCGGCGTCGGTGCGGGGCTCGACGTGCGGGCGGCCGGCCGGCCGCGTGTCGCCAGCGGGTGCGGGCAGCGCCGTGCGGTCCACCTTGCCGTTGGCGCTGAGCGGCAGCGCCGCGAGCGGGACGACGGCGGAGGGGACGAGGTAGTCGGGCAGCGTGCGGCGGGCGAACTCGACGAGCTCGTCGGGGTGTTCGCCGGCCTCGCCGACGACGTACGCCACCAGCCGTTTGGCGCCGGGTCCGTCCTGGCGGGCGACGACCGCGACGTCGGTGACGCCGGGGTGGGCGGCGAGGGCCGCCTCCGCCTCGCCGGGTTCGACGCGGAACCCGCGGATCTTCACCTGGTCGTCGGCGCGGCCGAGGAACTCGACGACGCCGTCGGCCCGGCGCCGGACGAGGTCGCCGGTGCGGTACATGCGCGTGCCGGGAGGTCCGTAGGGGTCGGCGGGGAAACGGGCGGCGGTGTCGCCGGGGCGGCCGAGGTAGCCGCGGGCGACCCCCTCGCCGGCCACGTACAGCTCGCCCGGGCAGCCGGGCGGCACGGGGCGCAGCCGGGCGTCGAGGACGTGCAGGCGCAGGTCGTCGAGGGGGGTGCCGACCGGCACGGTGGCGGGGACGGCCGCGGCGTCGTCGAGGGCGTGCGCGGTGGCGAAGGTGGTGGTCTCGGTGGGCCCGTAGCCGTCGACGACGGTGAGGCCGGGGCAGGCGGTCAGGACCCGGCGCACGGCGGCCGCGGGGACCACGTCGCCGCCGGTCCACACCTGGCGCAGGCCGGTGAAGCAGTCGGGGGCGTCCTGGGCGAGCAGGCGGAACAGGCCGGCCGTCAGCCACAGGGCGCTCAGGCCGCCGCCGGTCGTGGCCAGCCGGCGCAGGAGCGGCGCGTCGACGACGTCGCCGGGGGCCACGACCACCGTGCCGCCGGTCAGCAGCGGCGTCCACACCTCGAAGGTCGCCGCGTCGAACGCCACCGGCGAGTGCAGCAGCACCCGCGCGCACACGCCGTCGGCGAAGCGGCTGTCGGTGGCGAGCGAGGCCACGTCCCGGTGGCGGACGGCGACCGCCTTGGGCAGGCCGGTGGAGCCGGAGGTGAACATGACGTAGGCGAGGCGGTCGGGATCGGCGGGCGGGAGGGGCGGCAGCGGGACGCCGGTCTCCTCCCGCTCGCAGGCGGCGACGTCCTCGGCGGTGAGCCGGACCGTCGCGCCCGCGCTCTCCAGCAGTGTCCGGCGCCGCTCCTCGGGCGCGCGGGCGTCCACCGGGACGTAGGCGCCGCCCGCCTTGAGCACGGCGAGCTGGGCGACGACGAGGGCGGCGCCGCGTTCCATCAGCAGGGCCACCCGGCCCTCGGGGGTCAGTCCGTCGCGGAGCAGGCGGCCGGCGAGGCGGTCGGACCAGGCGTCGAGCCGGCGGTAGGTGACCGTGAGGCCGCCGTCCTCGACCGCGGTCGCCTCGGGGGTCCGGCGGACCTGTTCGGCGAAGAGGCCGACCGGGCTGCCCGGCGGGACGCTGCGGGCGGTGGCGTTCCACCGCTCGAGCGTCCCGCGGTCCTCGGCGGTCAGCGGTTCGAGGGCGGCCACCGGGACGTCGTCCTGCCCGTCGAGCGCGTCGGTGAGGGCGGTCAGCAGGACGGCGAGGCGGGCCGCCGCGCGTTCCACGGTGGTGGCGTCGAACAGGGCGGGGTCGTAGGCCAGGTCGAGGCCGAGCCGGTCGCCGAGATGGGCCTTCAGGCACCAGGGGAAGGAGGTGGCGTCGTCCGGGTGGACCTCTTCGACGCCCACGCCGGTGCGGGCGGTGGCGGTCTCGTCGACGGGGTAGTTCTCGAAGACCACCATGCTGTCGAACAGCGCCTCACCGGCGGGGACCGCGCCGGTGGCCTGGATGCGCGGCAGGGCCAGGAAGTCGTGACGGCGCGCCTCGCTCTGTTCGTCCTGCACGCCGAGCAGCCACTGCCGCACGCCGCCGGACGGGATCCGCACGCGGGTGGGCACGGTGTTGATGAACATGCCGATCATCGTCTCGACACCGGGCAGTTCGGCCGGGCGGCCGGAGACGGTGGTGCCGAACACCACGTCCTGGCGCCCCGCGGTGCGGGCCAGCAGGAGTCCCCACGCGGCCTGCACGAGGGTGCCGGCGGTGATCCCGGCGCGGGCGGACGCCTCCCGCAGCCTGCGTGTCGTTCGCTCGTCCAGTTCCCGGTGGACGGCCGCGGCGGAGCGGGCGCGGTGCGCCTGGGCGGGGGTGCGGTCGTAGGGCAGCGGGGTGCGCTCGGCGAAGCCCGCGAGGACGCCCGCCCAGTACGCCTCGGCCGCGGCGGCGTCCGACTCCTCGCGCTCGGCCAGCCAGCGCACGAAGTCGGCGAACGGCCGCCGGGCCACCGGCGTCGCGGCCGGCCCGCCGGTGCGCGCGGCGTACAGCTCGCACACCTCGGTGAGCAGCTGGCCGGTGCTCCAGCCGTCGAGGGCGATGTGGTGGGTGGACCACACCAGCAGCACCTCGTCGCCGGGCAGGGTGGCCAGGGTGAGGCGGGTGAGCGGCGCGCGGGTGAGGTCCAGGCCGGCCGCGCGGTCGTCGGCGAGCAGCCGCGCGGTCGCCTCGTCCCGCCGGCGCGGCTCCAGGTCGCTGAGGTCGACGTGGGTGACGGGGAGTTCCACGTGGTGGTGGACGACCTGGACCGGGTGCGGCAGTTGCTGCCAGTGGACGCTGGTGCGCAGGGCGGGGGTGCGGGCGGTCAGCTCCTGCCAGGCGCCGGCGAAGGCGAGCGGGTCCGCGACGCCCGACAGCCGTACCGCGACGCGGTCGACGTAGGCGTCGGCGGTGTCGACGAGGCCGTGGAAGAGCATGCCGGCCTGCAACGGGGTCAGCGGCAGCACGTCGGCCACGTGCCGGCCGTCGCCGACGAGGCGGTCCAGCTGTTCCTGGGTGAGGCCGGCGAGCGGGAAGTCGGAGGGCGTGCGGCCTCCGGCCTCCGGCCGGGCGCAGTGTGCGGCGATCTCCCGCAGCGCGGCGGCCGTCTCCTCCGCGAGGCGGCGCACGAGGGACTCGTCGTAGACGGCCGGCGGGTAGGTCCAGCCGAGCTCGAGGCGGCCGTCCTGGACCACTCCGGTGACGTCCAGCAGGTAGGGGCGCTCCTCGTCCGGGTCGGTGTCCCGGCCGGCCGGGGGCAGCGCGCCCCTCAGCAGTCCGTCGTCGGCCCCGCCGCCCGCGTCCCACTGCCCGTGGTAGTTGAAGCCGACCTGGGGGCGGTTGCCGGCGGGGACCGGGTCCGCGGGCACGAGGTGGCGCAGGGCGCCGTGGCTGAGGCCGTGCCGGGGCACCGCGCGCAGCTGTTCCTTGACCGAGCGCAGCGTGTCGTGCCAGCCGGCGTCGGGGGCGACGCCCAGCGCGAGCGGGAACTCGGCGGTGAACCAGCCCACCGTGCGCGACAGGTCCACGTCGTCGAACAGCTCCTCGCGGCCGTGTCCCTCGACGCCGATCAGGACGGTGTCGCGTCCGCACCAGCGGGCCAGGGTGCGGCCCAGGGCGCTCAGCAGCACGTCGTTGACCTGGGTGCGGTAGGCCTCGGGCACCTGGCGCAGCAGCGCCTCGGTCTCCTCGCGCTCCAGCGTCACGGTGAGGGTGGCGGCGTCGCCGTAGGTGTTGGGGCCGCTCCGGCCGGGCGGGAGGGCGGCCGGGGCGGAGCCGGCCGCCGTCCAGTACTCCCGGTCCGCGTCCAGGGCGCCGGCGCGGGTGTGCTCCTCCAGGCGGGTGGCCCAGGTGGTGTACGCCGTGCCCTGCGCCGGGAGTTCGACGGGCCGGCCGGCCGCGGCGGCGCGGTGGGCGTTCTCCAGGTCGGCGAGCAGGATGCGCCAGGAGACGCCGTCGATCGCCAGGTGGTGGACGGTCAGCACGAGCTGCTGCGGGTCGCCGTCGAAGAGCAGGGCGCGCACCACGCGTCCTTCGGCGGGGTCGAGGGACCGCTGCGCCGCGTCGACGAGGCGCTGGACCTCTGCCTCGTCGGCGGGCCCGTGGTGGCTGAGGACGTCGTGCGGGGCCCTGGGCAGGACCTCCTGGCGCCGGCCGTCGGGCGTCCGCGGGAACCGGGTGCGCAGGGCCGGGTGGTGGGCGACGAGCGCCTCGACCGCCTGTCGCAGTGCCCGCGGGTCCGTTCCGGGGGCGAGGCGCAGCCGCTGGGTCATGGTGAAGCGCAGCGGGTCGCCGGGGCGGCGGCCGTCGAGGTACTGGTGCTGGATGGGGGTGAGCGGCGCTTCCAGGGGGGCTTCGGCGGCGGCCGCGGGGGCGTCCTGTTCGGTGACGCACAGGGCGAGTTCGGCGATCGTCTGGTGGCGGAAGACGTCCTTGGTGCTCAGGGCGAGGCCGGCCTCACGGGCGCGGGAGACGATCTGGATGCTGAGGATGGAGTCGCCGCCCAGGTTGAAGAAGTTGTCCTGCGCGCCGACCCGTTCGACGCCCAGCACGTCCGCCCAGATGCCGGCCAGCCGCTCCTCGGCGCCGGGGCGCGGCGCCACGTACTCCGCTCCGCCGGCGGGCTGGGCGGGCGGCGCGGGCAGGGCCCGCCGGTCGGTCTTGCCGCTGCTGGTGCGCGGGATGCGCGCGAGCGGCACGAAGGCGGCCGGCACCATGTGGGCGGGCAGCGTCCGGCCCAGCCGGACGCGCAGTTCGTCGGCGGACGGGACGCCGCGGTCCGCGGTGGGCGTCAGGTAGGCGACGAGCATGGTGCGGCCCGCGTGGTCGCGGGCGGCAACGGCCGCGTCGGCGACGTCCGGGTGGGCGAGCAGCGCGGCCTCCACCTCCCCGGGCTCGATGCGGAAGCCGCGGATCTTGACCTGGTCGTCGGTCCGGCCGAGGAACTCCAGGCGTCCCCGGGCGTCCCACCGGACGCGGTCGCCGGTGCGGTACATCCGCTCCCCCGGCGCCTCGAAGGGGTCGGGCAGGAAGCGGGCGGCGGTCAGGCCGGGCCGGTTCAGGTAGCCGCGGGCCACCTGCGCTCCGGCCAGGTACAGCTCGCCGGGCACGCCGGGCGGCACGGGCCGCAGGGCGCGGTCCAGGACGTGGGCGCGCAGGTTGTGGCCGGGCCGGCCGACGACCGGCCGGGCGGGGCTGTCGGCGCAGCGGCCGTAGACCGCGTCGACGGTGGTCTCGGTCGGTCCGTACACGTTGTACGCCGTCACGCCGAGTTCGGCCGCCGCGCACAGTTCGCGCCAGGTGGCGGCGTCGACGGCCTCGCCGCCGACGAGGAGCAGCTCCGGGCGGTGGCGGCCGGGGGCGAGGAGACCGGCGGTGAGGAGTTCGCGCAGGAAGGACGGGGTGACGTTGACGAGGTCCAGGCGGTGCTCGTCGATCCGCGCGCGGAAGGCCTGCGGGTCCAGCCGGGTGTCCTCGTCGATCAGGTGCACCTCGTGGCCGAGGGCGAGCAGCAGCGGGCCCTCCCAGGAGGTGTCGAAGGAGAACGAGGCGCTGAGCGCGGCGCGCAGCCGGCGGCCGTTCGCGGTGTGCGGGGCGAGGAGGCCGTCGCGGTGGTCGAGGCAGAGGTTGACCAGCTGCCGGTGTTCGACGGCGACGCCCTTGGGCCGGCCGGTGGAGCCGGAGGTGTGGATGACGTAGGCGGTGTTCCGGGGGTCCAGCGGGCGGCGGCGGTCGGCGTCGGTGGGGTCGTGCGCGGGCAGCTCCTCCCACGGCACGCCGCGCAGGGCGTCCCGGGTGAGCACCCAGCGGGCGCCGGTGTCCTCCAGCAGGGCCGCGACGCGTTCCTCGGGGAGGTCGGGGTCCAGGCACTGCAGGGTGGCGCCGGCCTTCAGCACGGCGAACAGCGCGACGAGCAGGTCGCTGGTGCGCGGGAGCCGCAGGGCGACGACGTCCTCCGGGCCCGCGCCGAGGCCGATGAGGTGGTGGGCGAGCCGGTTGGCGCGGCGGTTGAGGGTGCCGAGGTCGAGGGCGGCGTCGCGGGCCACCAGGGCGGTGGCGTGGGGGGTGCGGGCGGCCTGTGCCTCGAACAGCGCGGTGAAGGTGGTGTCCGGCACCGGCAGCGGGGCGCCCTGCCATTCCCGCCGGATGCGGCGCCGCTCGGTCTCGGTGAGCAGCGGCAGCGCGCCGGCCGGCAGGTCGGGGTCCTGCACCGCCGCCTCGACGAGCAGCCGGAGCCGGGCGGCCAGGCGCCGCGCGGTGTCCTCGTCGAAGAGGGCGGTGCTGTGGACGAGGTGGCAGGTGAGGCCTCCGTCGTGCTCGACGAAGTCGAAGGACAGGTCGAAGGTGGCGTGCCGGACCGGCGGGGTGACCGGCTCGACGTCCAGTCCCGGCAGGGCGGGGGCCTCGGCGCCCAGGTTGTGCAGGGC
This sequence comes from Streptomyces fragilis, assembly GCF_003112515.1. Lineage (GTDB taxonomy): Bacteria > Actinomycetota > Actinomycetes > Streptomycetales > Streptomycetaceae > Streptomyces > Streptomyces fragilis. The sequence goes on from NZ_BEVZ01000009.1 coordinate 47,107, forward strand.
GACCATGACCTGGAACAGCGGGGTGCGGCTGGTGTCCCGCTCCGGCTGCAGCGCGTCCACCAGCCGCTCGAAGGGCGCCTCCTGGTGGGCGAAGGCGTCGAGGACGGTGTCCCGGGACTGTCCGAGCAGTTCCCGGAACGACAGTTCGGGGCGCACCCGGGCGCGCAGCACCAGCGTGTTGACGAACATGCCGACCACGTCGTGCAGTTCGGACCTGTCGCGGCCGGCGGTGACGGTGCCGACGGTGATGTCCTCCTGTTCGGCCCAGCGGGCGAGCAGGATCTGGCAGGCGGTCAGCAGGGCCATGTACAAGGTGGCGTCGGCGGCGCGGGCCGTCTCGCGCAGGCGGTCGGTGAGCGCGGCCGGCAGCTCGAAGGTGAGGAGGGCGCCGTCCCGGCTGCGGACGGCGGGCCGGGGGCGGTCGGTGGGCAGGTCCAGCGGGGTGAAGCCCTCCAGGACCTGCCGCCAGTGGGCGAGGTCCGCCTCGGCGCGGTCGGTGCGCTCGCGCTGCCAGGTGGCGAAGTCGCGGTAGGTGACCGGCAGTTCGGGAAGCCGTGGGTCGCGTCCGAGGCGGGCCGCCGCGTACAGCTCGGCCAGGTCGCGGCCGAGGACGGCGACCGACCAGCCGTCGGTGACGATGTGGTGCACGGCGAGGACGAGCACGTGCTCGTCGGCACCGGTGCGGATCAGGCGGGCGCGCAGCAGCGGGCCGCTCTCCAGGTCGAAGGGGGTGGCGGCCTCGGAGTCCAGCAGGGCGTCGAGGGCCGCCGGAGCCTGGCCGGTCAGGTCGTCGAGCGGCAGCGCGACCGGGTGCGGCGGGTGCACCACCTGGCGGGCGGCGCCGTCCAGTTCGGTGAAGGTGGTGCGCAACGTCTCGTGCCGGGCCACCAGCGCGTCCAGCGCGGTGTGCAGGGCGTTCTCGTCGAGCGGGCCGCGCAGCCGCAGCACGGACAAGGTCGCGTACTCCGTGCCGCCCGGCTCGAACCGGTCGAGGAACCACAGGCGTTGCTGCGCGTACGACAGCGGGGCGGGCGCGCCGGGGTCGGTGGCCGGGATGGGCGCGGACGCGGCGCCGGCAGGGTCGCCGAGTTCGGCGGCCAGGGCGGCGACCGTGGGGTGGGTGAACAGCAGCCGGGGCGAGACGTCCTGGCCGAAGGCGGCGCGCAGCCGGGCGGTGACCCGTACGGCGAGCAGGGAGTCGCCGCCGAGGGCGAAGAAGTCGTCCTCGGCCCCGGGCTCGGCGACGTCCAGGACGTCCGCCCAGGCGGCGGCCACCAGCCGCTCGGCCCGGGTGCGCGGCGCGACGCGTTCGCCCCGGGCGGCGAAGCCGTCCGGGCCGGGCGCGGGCAGGGCGCGCCGGTCGAGTTTGCCGTTGACGGTGAGGGGCAGCGCGGGCAGGGGCACGTAGGCGGCGGGCACCATGTAGGACGGCAGGGACCGCTCCAGGTGGGCGCGCAGTTCGGCCGCGGGCACGGCCGTGCCGCCGGCGGCGGGCACCACGTAGGCGACGAGCCGCCGCGTGCCGGAGGCGTCCTCGTGGACCTCGACGGCGGCGGAGCCGACGCCCGGGTGTGCGTGCAGCGCGGCCTCGATCTCGCCCGGCTCGATGCGGTAGCCGCGGATCTTGACCTGCTGGTCGGCGCGGCCCAGGTACTCCAGGGTCCCGTCGGCCCGCCGCCGCGCCCGGTCGCCGGTGCGGTACATCCGGGTGCCGGGCGCCCCGTACGGGTCGGCGGGGAAACGGGTCGCGGTGAGTCCGGGCCGGCCGAGGTAGCCGCGGGCGAGCCCCTCCCCCGCCACGTACATCTCGCCGACCGCGCCGGGCGGCACGGGCGCGAGGGTGTCGTCGAGAAGGTACACCCGCAGGTCCGGGATGCCCTCCCCGATGGGGCTCGCGGCGCCGGCGGCGGCCCGGGCGCCGTCCAGCGGGTGGTGGGTCACGTGCACGGTGGTCTCGGTGATGCCGTACATGTTGACCAGGCGGGGCGCGTCCTGCGGGTGCCGCGCGTACCAGGGGGCGAGGCGGGACACGTCGAGCGCCTCACCGCCGAAGACCACGGTGCGCAGGGCCAGGCGGTCGCCGGTCGCGGGGTCCTGGGCGTCGGCGCGCACCAGGGGGTGGAACGCGGAGGGCGTCTGGTTGAGGACGGTGACCCGCTCGTCGGCGAGGAGCCGCAGGAAGTCCTCGGGCGAGCGGGCCACGTCGTCGGGGACGACGACGAGCCGGCCGCCGTGCAGCAGCGCGCCCCACAGCTCCCACACCGAGAAGTCGAAGGCGTAGGAGTGGAACAGCGTCCACACGTCGTCCGCGCCGAAGCCGAACCAGTGGGCGGTGCGGGTGAACAGGCGCACCACGTTGGCGTGCGGCACGACGACGCCCTTGGGGCGGCCGGTGGAGCCGGAGGTGTAGATGGCGTAGGCGGGGTGGTCCGGCAGCGGGCGCGCGGCGCGGTCGCCGGGGCCCGTGGCGGGGCGGCCGGCGAGGTCGGCGGCGACCCGGGGGTCGTCCAGCGGCAGCACGGGCACGCCGGCGCCCTCGGCGCGGGGCGCGATGTGCGTGGTGGTCACCAGCGTCACCGGCCGGGCGTCGTCGAGGACGGCGGTCAGCCGCTCGTCGGGGACCTGGGGGTCCACGGGCAGGTAGGCGGCGCCGGTCTTCAGCACCGCGAGGATCGCCACGACCTGGTCGGCGCCGCGGGGCAGGGCGAGGGCGACGAAGGTCTCCGGGCGGGCCCCGGCCTCGGCGAGGCGGTGGGCGAGGCGGCCGGCGCGGGCGTCGAGGGTCGCGTAGTCCAGGTGCTCGCCCGCCCAGGTGACGGCGGGCGCGTCGGGGGTGCGGGCGGCCTGTGCCTCGAACAGGTCCACCAGGGTCTCGGCGGGGCGCTGCCGCCCGCCGCCGTCCGCCCCGGCGATCAGGCTCCGGCGCTCCTCGGGCGTCGTCCACGGCAGGTCGCGCAGCGGACGGTCCAGGCCGTCCGCCATGGAGGCCAGCAGCAGGCGCAGCCGGCCGGCCAGCGCGCGCACGGTCGCCTCGTCGAACAGGCCGGGGTCGTGGGCGACGTCGAATCCGATCCGCCCGCCCTGGTAGGCGCGCAGCACCAGCGGGTAGTTGGTGGCGTCCCGGGAGTCGACCTCGGCCAGGCGTACGCCCGAGGTGGCCGTGCGGGCCTCGTCGAAGGGGTAGTTCTCGAAGGCCACCATGGAGTGGAACAGCGGGCTGCCCGGCGGCACGTCGCTCAGCGAGGTCAGCTCCGCCAGGGACACGGCGGCGTACCGGCGCGCCTCGGCCTGCTCCTGCTGGAGGGTGCGCAGCCAGTCCGCGGCGGGGCGGCGCGGGTCCACCCGCACCCGGGTGGGGAGGGTGTTGATGAACATGCCGACCATCGACTCCGCGCCGGGCAGGTCGTCGGGGCGGCCGGAGACGGTGGTGCCGAACACCACGTCGTCCTCGGCGGCGTACCGGGAGAGCAGCAGCGCCCAGGCGCCCTGCACGACGGTTCCCAGGGTGAGTCCGGCGGTGCGGGCGGTGCGGGCCAGCCGTTCGGAGAGGTCCTCGGACAGGGCGGTGGTGTGCACGGCGGCCGAGCGGGCCTGCCGGGTGCGGTCCTGCGGGCGGTCGGCGGGCAGCGGGGTCGGCGTGGCGAAGCCGGCGAGCACGCCGCGCCAGTGGTCGCGGGCGGCGCCGGCGTCCTGCTCGGCGAGCAGGCGCACGTAGTCCCCGAACGGGCGGCGCACCGGCGGCCGGCTCTCGGCGCCGGTGGTGAGGGCGGCGTACTCCTCGCACACCTCGGTGAGCACCTGGGCCAGGCTCCAGCCGTCCAGGATCAGGTGGTGGGAGGTCCACACCAGGCGCAGTTCGGCGTCCGGCAGCCGGATCATGGTCAGCCGCATCAGCGGGGCGGTGGCGAGGTCCACGCCGCGGGCCAGGTCCCGCTCACACCACTCGCGCAGCAGCCGCTCGCGGTCGGCGGGGGCGGTGTCCCGCCAGTCCAGGTGGGCGATGGGCACCTCGACGTCCCGGTGCACGATCTGCAGCGGCCGGGGCACGTCCTCCCAGACCACCGAGGTGCGCAGCGCGGGGGTGCGGTCGGTCACCCGCTGCCAGGCGAGGGCGAAGGCCTTCGGGTCGGCGACCCCGCGCAGCAGCAGCGCCGCCTGGTCCACGTAGACGTCGTCGGCGTCGCCGGCCAGGCGGTGGAAGAGCATGCCCTCCTGCAGCGGGGTCAGGGGCCAGATGTCCTCCACGCCGCGTCCGTCGCCCACCAGCCGGTCCACGGCGGCCTGGTCGAGGCCGGCGAGCGGGAAGTCGGAGGGGGTGCGGCCGCCGGCGCCGGGGCGGGCGCAGTGGTCGGCGATCGCGGCCAGCGCGTCCGTCATGCCGTCGGCGAGGCCGCGCACGGTGCGCTCGTCGTGGACGTCCTCGCTGTAGTGCCAGGTGATCTCCAGGGCGCCGTCGGTGACGGCGGCCGAGACGTCGAGGAGGTGGTCCAGGGGCTCGTCGCCGGCGACCTCCCGGCCCAGGGTGCCGTCGGCCTGGGCGAAGTCGCCGGAGCCGGGCGTCTCCCACTGCCCGTGGTAGGTGAAGGACACCTCGGGCAGCGGGCTGCGTCGCAGGGCGCGGGCGGCGGTGTGGGCGGGCGGGGCCAGGCGGGCCAGTGCCTCGTGGCTCAGACCGCGCCGGGGCACGGCGCGCAGTTCCTCCTTGACCGCCTTCAGGGTGGCGCCCCAGTCGGGCGCGCCGGCCGGTCCCGCGGGGGTGAGGGTGACGGGGTACTGGCTGGTGAACCAGCCCACCGTCCCGGAGAGGTCGAGCGGTGCGCCGTCCTCCCCCGAGCTCACCTGTTCGCGGCCGTGGCCCTCCAGGGCGACGGTGACGCGTCCGGAGCCCGTCCAGTCGGCGAGCACCCGGCCCAGGGCGCTGAGCAGGACGTCGTTGACCTGGGTGCGGTAGACGCCGGGCACCCGGCGCAGCAGCGCCTCGGTGGTGGCGTGGTCGACCCGGGTGCGGACGGTGCGCACCGAGGCGGCTCGCGGGGTGCCCGGGCGGTCCACGGGCAGCGGGGTCCGCTCCTCGGCGGCCTGTGCCGTCCAGTGCGGCAGGTCGTCGTCGAAGGCGCCGGCCCGCACCAGGCCGGACAGGTGCGCGGCCCAGGCGGCGTGCCCGGTCGCCTCCGGTTCCAGGCGGACCGTCCCGCCGGCGGCCGCCTGCCGGTAGGCCTGTTCCAGCGCGGCGAGCAGGACGCGCCAGGAGACGCCGTCCACGGCGAGGTGGTGGGCGGTCAGGAACAGCTGGGGGCGCCCGCCCGGGGCGGGCAGCAGCAGGGCGGCGCGGAACAGGGCGCCGGTCAGCGGGTCGAGGGCGGCGCGGGCCGCGTCGGCGGCCTCCTCGCGGGCGGCCCGCGCGTCGGACGCCCGGCCCGTGTCGTGCCGGGTGAGCAGGCCGGTGGCCGGGCCCTCGCCGGGGTGCTGCCGCCAGGTGTCGCCGGTGCGCTCGAAGCGGGTGCGCAGCGCCGGGTGGCGGGCGGCCACCGCCTCCACCGCGCGTTCCAGTGCGGCCTCGTCGAGGTCGTACGGCAGGTCGAGGAGGACCGACATGCTGAAGTGGCGCAGCGGGCCGTGGGTGGCGAGGAACCACTCCTGCACGGGCGTCAGCGGGGCCGGTCCGCTCACCGGCGCCGGCCGGGGGGCGGGCGCGGCCGGCCTGCGGCCCGCCGCGGCGACGGCGAGGTCGGCGACGGTCTGGTGGCGGAAGACGTCCTGCGAGTGCAGGTCGTGCCCTGCCGCGCGGGCGCGGGAGACGACCTGGATGCCGAGGATGGAGTCGCCGCCCAGCTCGAAGAAGTTGTCGCTCACGCCGACCCGGTCCACGCCCAGCACCTCGGCCCAGATCCCGGCGAGGGCGCGTTCGGCGTCGGTGCGGGGGGCGACGTGCTCGCGCCCGTCGCGGCCGGCGCCGAAGTCCGGCGCGGGCAGCGCGCGTTTGTCGAGCTTGCCGCTGGTGGTCAGGGGCAGCGCGTCCAGGACGGTGAACGACGAGGGCACCATGTGCTCCGGGAGCACCCGGCGCAGCGCCTCGCGCAGCGCGGGCCCGGCGGGGGCGGTGGCCGAGGGCGCGGGGACGACGTAGGCGGCGAGCCGGGTGTGGCCCCGGTCGTCGGCGGCGGCGACCACGGCGGCGGCGGTCAGCTCCGGCAGGGCGAGCAGGGCGGCCTCGATCTCGCCGGGCTCGATGCGGTGGCCGCGCACCTTCACCTGGTCGTCGACCCGGCCGAGGTGGTCGATGCGGCCGTCGGCGGTCCAGCGGGCCAGGTCGCCGGTGCGGTACATGCGGGTGCCCGGCGCCCCGTACGGGTCGGCGACGAAGCGCGCGGCGGTCAGGCCGGGCCGTCCGGCGTAGCCGCGGGCCACCTGCGCGCCCGCCAGGTACAGCTCGCCGCCGACGCCGGGCGGCACCGGGCGCAGCCGGTCGTCCAGGACGTAGGCCCGCACGTTGGGCAGCGGGCGGCCCACCAGGGGACGGTCGCCGCCCTCGACGCGGCAGGCGAGCGCGTCCACGGTGCACTCGGTGGGGCCGTAGAAGTTGTACGCGGCGACGTCCTGCCGCGCCGCCAGCTCGCGCCACAGGCCGGCGTCCAGGGCCTCCCCGCCGATCATCAGCACGCGCGGGTGGTGGCGCGGGTCGGTGAGGAGCCCGGCGGGCAGCAGCTGGCGGAGGTAGGAGGGGGTGAGGTCGAGGAAGTCGACGCGGTGCTCGACGACGTACTCCACCAGCGCCGCCGGGTCCAGGCGGGTCGTCTCGTCGACGAGGTGCAGCGGGTGGCCGTCGGCCATCAGCAGCACGCCCTCGAGGGAGGTGTCGAAGGAGAAAGACGCGGTGAGCGCCACGTTCAGCGGCCCTCCACCGGCGTCGGCGACGAAGCCCTCGCGGTGCGCGGCGAGCAGGTTCGCCACGGAGCGGTGGGTGACGGCCACGCCCTTGGGGCGGCCGGTGGATCCGGAGGTGTAGACGACGTAGGCGAGGCGGTCGGGGTCCGGGGTGACGGGCCGGGTGGGGGCGGCGGGCCCGGTGTGCGGGGCGGCGGCGTCGTCGTGGGCGGCGTCGTCGCGGGTGACTCCGTCGGAGGCGTCTCCATCGCGGGCGTCTCCGTCGGCGAGGGCGGCGCGGACCGCCGGTTCGTCGAGGACGAGGGCCGGGCGGGCGTCGTCGAGGAGGTACCGGACGCGGTCCTCGGGCAGGGCGGGGTCGAGCGGCAGGTAGGCGGCCCCGGTCTTCCACACGGCGAGGATCGCGGTGACCATGTCGGCGGTGCGGGGCAGCCGCAGGGCGACCAGCCGCTCGGGGCCGGCGCCGCGGGCGGCCAGGTGGCGGGCCAGCCGGTCGGCGCGGGCGTCGAGGGCGGCGTGGTCGAGGCGCTCGCCGCCGGCCACCAGCGCGGTGGCGTGCGGGGTGCGGGCCGCCCGTGCCTCGAACAGCTCGGGCAGCAGGGTGTCGGGGACCGGGCGGGCGGTGTCGTTCCAGTCCTGGGTGACCTGGTGCAGTTCGGCCCCGGAGAGCAGCGGGAGCGCGCCGAGGGGCCGGTCGGGTTCGGCGGCGACGCCCGCGAGCAGCCGCCCGAGCTGGTCGGCGGCGCGGCGGGCGGTGTCCGCGTCGAACAGGTCGGTGCGGTACTCGAGGAGGCCGGTCAGGGCCTCGCCGTCCGGCACGAACTCGATGCTCAGGTCGAAGGTGGCGGCCTGCCGGGCCACGGCGACCGGGGTGGTGGCGAGGCCGCGCAGGGCGGGAGCGGTGGGCGGGGCCGGGTGCAGCAGGACCATCACGTCGAACAGCGGGTTGCGGCCCGCCTCCCGGGGCGCGCCGACGGCCTCCACGATCCGCTCGAACGGTGTGTCGGCGCGCGTGAAGGCGTCGTTGACGGTGTCCGCGGCGGCCGCCAGCAGGTCGCGGAAGGACCCGGACGCGTCGACCGGGGTGCGCAGGACCACGGTGTTGGCGAAGAAGCCGACGGTCCGCTCCAGCTCGGTGCGGGGGCGGCCGGGGGTGAGGGAGCCGATGGTGATGTCGTCCTGCCCGGACCAGCGGGCCAGCAACGCCTGGCCGGCCGCGGTCAGGGCGGTGAACAGGGTGGTGTGCTGCTGCGCGGCGAGGGCGCGGAGCCGTGCGGTGACGTCCGCGGGCACGGTGAACCGGTGCACCGCGCCCGCTCCGGACTCCTCACCGCGGCGTGGCCGGTCCAGCGGCAGCGCGGGCGCCACCGCCCCGCGCAACTTCTGCGCCCACAAGTCGAGTTCACGCTGCAGGCGGTCGCCGGAGAGCTGGTCGCGCTGCCGGGCGGCGAAGTCCGGGTACTGCGTCGCCACCGGCGGCAGCTCCACCGGCTCGCCGTGCGCCAGGGCCTCGTAGGCGGCGCAGATCTCCTCCAGGACGACACCCGTGGACCAGCCGTCGGTGACCACGTGGTGGGCGGTGAGCAGCAGGACGTGCTCCTCGGCCGCCTCGCGGAGCAGCAGCGCGCGCAGCAGCGGCCCGGTGCGCAGGTCGAAGGGGCGGGCGTACTCGGCCCGCAGCAGGGCGTCCGTCTGCGCCGGGGCGCTCTCACGGACCGTCAGCGCGACGGGTGACGGCTCGTGGACCCGCTGCACGGGGCGGCCGTCCTCGCCCTCCTCGAAGGTGGTGCGCAGCGCCTCGTGCCGGGCGGCCACCAGGTCGAGGGCACGGCGCAGGGCGTCCTGGTCGAGCGGACCGGTGAGGCGCAGGGCGACGGCGCTGTTGTAGCGGGCGTCGCCGGGACGCAGCCGGTCCAGGAACCACAGGCGCTGCTGGGCGTAGGACAGCGGCAGCGGTCGGTCGCGGTCGGCCCGGGGCAGCTCCGGCCGGGCGGCGGTACCGGGTGCGGCCGTGGCACGGCCGGCCAGCCGGCGGCGCAGGGCCTCCTTGAGGTCCTCGGGCAGGGCCTCGGCGCGGTTTCGCTTCGAAGACGTCATCGTCGTCCGGTCCTTCACCGTTCGTGGGATTCGCCGGCGCCACGGGCGGCGGCCTCGAGTTCGCTGAGCACCTGCTCCTCCACCAGCTCCGCCAGCGCGGCGACGGTGCGGGAGACCAGGACGTCACGGGGGGTGAGCGTGACGCCGAAGGCGTCGTTGGCGCGGGAGACGATCCGCAGGGCCCGCAGGGAGTCGCCACCGAGCAGGAAGTAGTCGTCCTCGGCGCCGACCGGCGCCTGCAGGACCTCCTCCCAGACGGCGGCGAGCGCCTCCTCGGTGGGGGTGCGCGGGGCGATCCGCCCGGCCGTCTCCTCGGCCGCGGGCGCGGGCGCGGGCGCGGGCAGCGCGGACCGGTCGGTCTTGCCGTTCTCCGTCAGCGGGAAGCTGTCCATGACCACGAACGCGGACGGCACCATGGGGCCGGGCAGCGTCCGGGCGGCGTGCGCCCGCAGGGCGGCGGCGCCGGGCGGTTCGGTCCCGGGGGCGGTGAGCACGTGGGCGACCAGCCGCGGCAGTCCCGGCTCGTCCTCCCGGACGCTCACCACGGCGTCCAGGACGGCGGGGTGGCGCACCAGGGTGGCCTCGACCTCGCCCGCCTCGATGCGGTGGCCCCGCAGTTTCAGCTGGTGGTCGGTACGCCCGAGGTGGTGGAGTTCGCCGCGGGCGTCGCGCCGCACCAGGTCGCCGGTGCGGTACATGCGGCTGCCCGGCGGGCCGAACGGGTCGGCGGTGAAGCGGGCGGCGGTCAGGCCCGGCCGGCCCAGGTAGCCCCGCGCCAGCGCGTCGCCGGCCAGCCACAGTTCGCCGGGCGTCCCGTCCGGGACGGGGCGCAGCCGCGCGTCCAGCACGTAGGCGCGGGTGCCGGGCAGGCGGCGGCCGACGGGCGGGGCGGAGCCGTCGGGCTCCAGCGGAGAGGACCAGGTGGCCACCACGGTGGCCTCGGTCGGCCCGTAGGAGTTGATCATCCGGTGGTGCGGTGCCCAGCGGGTGACCAGTTCGGCGCGGCAGGCGTCGGCGCCGACCACCAGGGTCCGCAGGTCGGGCAGCGTGCCGGGTGCGTCCGGCGGCAGGGTGGCCAGTGCGGCCGGCGGCAGCAGCGTGTGGGTGATCCGCTCCCCGCGCAGCACCTCGGCGAGCTCGCCGCCGAGCAGCGGCCCGGGCCGCGGGACGACGAGCCGGGCGCCGTGCGGCAGGGACATGCACAGCTCCAGGACGGCCGCGTCGAAGCTGGGCGTGGAGAAGGCGAGCACCCGGTCGCCCGCCTCGACCCGGTAGTGGGCGGCCTCGGCGGCGGAGAACGCGGCGAGGCCGCGGTGGGTGACCACGACGCCCTTGGGGGTGCCGGTGGAGCCGGAGGTGTAGATGACGTACGCCGGGTCGGCGAGGTCGAGGGGGCGTGCGCGGTCGGCGTCGGTGGGCCGGTGGTCCCGGGCGCCTCCCCCGGGCGCCTCGTCCGGGGGGAACCCCGACGGCCCGGCGGCGAGCAGCGCTTCCACCTCGGCCTCGTCGAGGGTGACGGCGGGCGCCGCGTCGCGCAGCATCAGCGCGATGCGCTCCTCGGGGTAGCCGGGGTCGACCGGCAGGAAGGCGGCGCCCGCCTTGGCCACCGCGAGCTGCGCGACCACCATGTGCGCCGAGCGGGGCAGCAGGAGTCCGACCAGCGTGCCGGGCCCCGCGCCGCGCGCGATCAGCCGGTGGGCGAGGCGGTTGGCCCGTTCCTCGACCTGGGCGAAGGTGAGCTCGAGGCCGGGGGCGGTGAGGGCGGGGGCGTCGGGCCACCGGTCCACCGCAGCCTCGACCAGCGCGGCCAGGGGCGCCGGGGCGACCTGCGGCGTGTCGGGCCGGGTGGGCCCGGCGAGGAGGCGTGCGCGTTCCTCGGGGGGCAGCACGTCGAGGTCGTCGAGGCGGGTGTCCTCGTCGGCGTCGGCCAGCCGGCGCAGGGTGTGCAGCAGCCGGTCGGCCAGGGAGCGGGCGGTTCCCTCCTCGAAGCAGCGCGGGTCGTGGCCGAGTTCGACCGAGAGCCGCTCGCCGGGCGAGACGACCACGGTGAGGGGGTAGTTGGTGGCCTCGCGGGCGTCCAGTTCCCGGACCCGGACGCCCTGGGCGCCGGCCGTGGTGTCGGCCACCGGGTAGTTCTCCAGCACCAGCAGGCTGTCGAAGAGGGAGGTGCCCTCGGGCAACGCGCTCAGGGCCTGCAGCCGGGGCAGCGGCAGGTGCTCGAACCGGCGGTCCTCGGCGCGCGCCCGCTGCGTCTCGCGGAGCCAGTCGGCGCACCTGGCCCGCCCGTCGACGCGCACCCGTGCGGGCAGGGTGGTGATGAACAGCCCGGTGATGGTGTCGGCGCCGGGCAGGTCCGCGGGGCGGCCGGAGACGGTGGTGCCGAAGCACACGTCGGAGGTGGCGCCGAGCCGGGACAGCAGCAGCGCCCACGCGCCCTGGACGACGGTGTTGAGGGTGAGCCGGTGCCTGCGGGCGAACTCCCGCAGCCTCCCGGTCTCCTCGGCGCCGAGCCGGTGGGACAGCCAGGCGTCCGAGCGGGTGGCGGCGCCGGGCGCGGGCCGGGTGTCGTAGGGCAACGGGGTGGGCGCGGCGAGGTCGCCGAGGACGGCGCGCCAGTGCTCCTCGGCGCCCGCGGTGTCGCGGGCGGCGAGCCAGGCGGCGTGGTCCGCGAACGGGCGCCGGTCCGGCAGGCGCGGCTCCTCGCCGCGGGAGAGCGCGGCGTGCGCGGTCAGGACGTCGCCGAGCACGTGGAAGACGCTCCAGCCGTCCAGCAGCAGGTGGTGGAAGGTCCACACCACCCGGACCTCGTCGGGGCCGAGGCGGATCAGCGCGATCCGCAGCAGCGGCGCCCGGTCCAGGGCCATGCCGCGGGCCCGGTCCTCGGCCAGCAGCCGCTCGAGCCGCTCGGCCCGCTCCTCGGGGGCCAGCCGCGACCAGTCCAGCTCGGTGACGGGCAGCCGGGCCGCCCGGCGCACCACCTGCAGGGGCTCCGGCACGTCGTCGAGGACGACGGCGGTACGCAGGACGGGCGTGCGGTCGACGACGTGCTGCCAGGCGGCGGCCGCCGTGCCCAGGTCGCTCACCCCGTCCATGACGAAGGTGATCTGCTCGACGTACAGGCCCTGACCGGGCTCGTCGAGGGCGTGCACGACCATGCCGGCCTGGGTCGGGGTGAGCGGGTAGATGTCGGCGACGTCCCGGCCGGCGCCCGCCAGGCGGTCCACGGCGGCCTGGTCGAGGCGGGCCAGCGGGAAGTCCGACGGGGTGCGCCCGCCGGCGCCGGGCTCGGCGCAGTGCCGGACGATCGCGCGCAGTTCGTCCAGGGTCTCGGCGGCGAGCCGGGCGACGGTGTCGCGGTGGTGGACCTCGCGCGAGAAGGACCAGGTGAACTCCAGCCGCTTGTCGGTGACCTGGCCGAGCACGTCGATGAGGTGCGGCCGGCGGGCGGCCGGGTCCATGCCGCCGGTCAGCCCTCCGTAGGGGGCCTGCAGCAGGCTGCCGGGGGCGTTCTGCCAGTCCTGCCGGCCCAGGTAGTTGAAGGCGATCTGCGGCGCCTGCGGCAGGTCCGGTGCGGCGGTTCCGCCGTCCTGGGCGCGCAGGTGGCGCAGGGCGCCGTGGCCGAGGCCGCCGTGCGGGACGGCCCGCAGGTTCTCCTTGACGGACTTCAGCACGGTCCCGGTGTCCGCGGAGCGCGGCACGTCCAGGGCGACGGGGTACATCGCGGTGAACCACCCGACGGTGCGGGAGAGGTCGACCCCCTCGAACAGCTCCTCGCGGCCGTGGCCCTCCAGCGCCACCGTCACCCGGTCGCGTCCCGTCCAGCGGGCCAGGACCCGCCCCAGGGCGCACAGCAGCACGTCGTTGACGCGGGTCCGGTACGCCTCGGGCACCTCCTGGAGCAGGCGGCGGGTGCCCTCGTCGTCCAGGACCGCGGTCAGCGACTCCTCGTGGGCGACGGTGTTCCCGCCGTCCAGGTCGGTCGGCAGGGGGGTGCTCTCGACGCCCTGCCAGTAGGGCAGTTCGGCGTCGAAGCCGCCGGCGGCGGTGTGGGCGGCCAGGCGGGTCGCCCAGCTGCGGAAGGACGTCGTCCTCGGGCCCAGGTCGACCGGCTCCCCGGCGCGCAGCGCCCGGTAGGCGGCGTCCAGGTCCTCCAGGACCACCCGCCAGGAGACGGCGTCCACCACCAGGTGGTGGGCGGCGAGGACCAGCACGGGCCGTCCGCCCTCGGGGCGGCACAGCGCGGCGCGCAGCAACGGGCCCTCGCGCAGGTCGAATCCGGCGGCCAGGGTCCCGGCGACCTCCTCGGGCGGCGCGTCGTGCAGTTCGAGGTGCGGGGGCGCGCCCGGCGCGGCGGCCCGCTGCCGCACGCCGTGCCCGTCGTCGCCGGGTGCGTAGCGCAGGCGCAGCGCGTCGTGGTGGTCGGTGACCGCCGCGAGGGCGGTGCGCAGCAGATCGGGGTCGGTGTCGGGGTCGACGTGGTGGGCGACCGACTGGCTGAAGTGCGCCGGGTCGCCGGTGAGGGTGTCGAGCAGCCAGTGCTGCACGGGGGTGAGCGGCGCCTCGACGGTCGCGTCGTCCTCCTCGGCGGTGTCCGGGAGGGCGGGCGGGCGCTGCGCCACGGTGGCGAGTTCGGCGACGGTCTGGTGGCTGAACAGGTGGCGGGGCGTCAGGTGCAGCCCGGCGCGGCGGGCCGCCGACACGATGCGGATGCCGAGAACGGAGTCGCCGCCGAGGGCGAAGTAGTTGTCGTCGGCGCCGATCCCGGAGACCTGGAGCACCTCGGACCAGATGGCGGCGAGCGTCTGCTCGGCGCCGGGCCGCGGGGGGCGGGAGCCGGCCGCGCCGGGTGCGGACCACACCGGCTCGGGCAGGGCCCGCCGGTCCAGCTTTCCGGTGGCGCCCAGCGGCAGCCGGTCCAGCTCGGTCACCAGCGACGGGACGAGGTGGCCGGGGAGGGCGCGGGCGAGGAAGTCGCGCAGCTCGGCCGCGTCGAAGCTCCCGGACCCGCGGGGCACGGCGTAGGCGACGAGCCGCCGGTGGCCCTCGTGCTCCACCACGCGCGCGGCCGCCGCGGCCACCCGCGGGTGCCGGGCCAGCGCCGCCTCCACCTCGCCGAGTTCGATGCGGAAGCCCCGCACCTTGACCTGGTCGTCCGACCGGCCGAGGTAGACCAGGTCGCCGTCGGCGGTGCGGCGCACCAGGTCGCCGGTGCGGTACATCCGGCCGCCGGGCGGCCCGTAGGGGTCGGCGGGGAAGCGGGAGGCGGTCAGGCCGGGCCGGCCCAGGTAGCCGCGGGCGACGCCGGTTCCGGCGAGGTACAGCTCGCCGGGGGCGCCGACGGGCACCGGGCGCAGCCGGGCGTCCAGGACGTAGGCGCGGGCGCCGCCGACGGGGCGGCCGATGGGCGGGTCCCGGTCGGGGTCGGCGGGGTCGCAGACGAAGGCGGTGGCGTAGACGGTGGCCTCGGTGGGTCCGTAGACGTTCAGCACCCGGCAGCCGGGCGCCGCCGCGCGCACCTGGCGCACGGTCCGCGCGGGCAGTGCCTCACCGGCGAGGACGAGGGTGCCGGCGTCGAGGTGGACGGCGTCCTCGGCGAGCAGCCGTCCCAGCGCGGAGGGCACGGCGCTGAGCAGCCCGGCCCGCCACGGTCCGGTCCGCTCGGCGAGGGCGAGCAGGTCGCGGACGAGTTCCACCCGGCCGCCGGTCAGCAGCGGCGAGAAGATCTCGAACACCGACACGTCGAAGTTGAGCGAGGTGGACGCCACCACGTGCTCCAGGCCCCGGCCGGTGAACTCGGCGGCGGCCCAGTCGGTCAGCGTGAGCACCGGGGCGTGGGCGACGACCACGCCCTTGGGCCGGCCCGTCGATCCGGAGGTGTGGATGACGTACGCCGGGTGCTCGGGCAGCAGCGCCGCGTGCCGCTCGCCGTCGGCGACGGGTGCGGGGGACGCGGCGGCCAGGCGCGCCGCGGTCTCCGGGGCGTCGAGGGTCAGGCGCGGGCAGGCGTGCGCCGTCGGCCCGTCGGGCAGCCGGCCGGCGGTGGCGGCGGCGGTCACCACGGCGGCGGGCCGCACGTCCTCGAAGAGGAAGGCGACGCGTTCGGCCGGGTGGCCGGGGTCGACCGGCAGGTAGCCGGCGCCGCTCTTGAGCACCGCGAGCAGGGCCACGACGAGGTCGGCGGTGCGGGGCAGGGCGAGCGCGACGAAGCGTTCGGGTCCCGCGCCGGCCTCGATCAGCAGCCGGGCCAGCCGGTTGGAGCGCTCGTCGAGCTGCCGGTAGGTCAGCTCCTCGTCCCCGGCGACGACGGCCGGGGCGTCGGGGGTCCGGGCGGCCTGCGCGGCGAACGCGGCGGGCAGGGTGCCGGGGCGCGTCGCCGCGTCGGCGGACGCCGCGGGCGAGGCGGCCTGGGCGTCCGCCGCCGGAGCCCCCGCGTACCTCTCGAGCAGCGCGCGGCCCTCGGCGGGGTCGAGCAGCGGCAGGTCGTCCAGGCGGCGGCCGGGGTCCGCGGCCATCGCTCCCAGCAGGGTGCGCAGGCTCGCGCCCAGGCTCTCCACGGTGGCCCGGTCGAAGACGGCCGGGTCGTGGTCGAGGGAGACGGCGAGGGTGTCGCCGGGGGCGACGACCACGCTCAGCGGGTAGCTGGTCGGTTCGACGTCGCGTTCCTGGGTGAGGGTCAGGCCGAGCCGCCCGAGGGCGTCCTCGTCGAACGGGTAGTTCTCGAAGACGACGATGCTGTCGAAGAGGCTGGTCCCGCCGGGCACCTCGCTCCACGTCTGCAGCTGGGCCAGGGAGACGAACTCGTGCCGCCGCGCCTCCGACTGGGCGGCCTGCAGCTCGCCCAGCCACTCCAGCAGGGGGCGCCTCCCGTCGACGGTGACCCGGGTCGGCAGGGTGTTGATGAACAGCCCGACCATGGTGGTGACGCCGGGCAGGTCGGCGGGCCGGCCGGAGACGGTCGTCCCGAACACCACGTCGTCGCCGCCGCCGAAGCGCGACAGCAGCAGCGCCCAGGCGCCCTGGAGCACGGTGTTGAGGGTCAGCCCGGACCGCTGCGCGGTCTCCCGGAGCCGGGCCGAGACCTCGGCGTCGAGCGTGACGCGCACCGTCTCCACGGAGGAGGCGCGGTGCACCCCGGCGGGGCGGCGGTCCCGGGGCAGTTCGGTCGGCGCGGTGAAGCCGGCCAGCGTCTCGCGCCAGTGGCGTTCCGCGGCGTCCGTGTCCTGACCGGCCAGCCAGCCCAGGTAGTCGGCGAACGGCGCCCGCCCGGGCACCCGGGGACGGCCGCCCCGGGTGAGGGCCGCGTACCGTTCGCAGACCTCGTCGAAGACCTGCGCGGCGCTCCAGCCGTCGAGCAGCACGTGGTGGAACGTCCACACCACGCGCACCCGGTCGGGCGCGAGGCGGATCAGCGTCAGCCGCATCAGCGGGGCGGCGGCGAGGTCGATGCCGGCCCGCCGGTCCTCGTCGAGGAGCCGGTCGAGGTCCGCCGCGCACTCCGACGCGTCGCGGCCGCTCCAGTCGTGGTGGGTGACGGGCACGGTGGCGTGGTGCTGGACGACCTGCAGCGGTTCGGCGGTCTCCTGCCACACCAGGCGGGTGCGCAGCACGGCGTTGGCGTCCGCGGTGCGCTGCCATGCCTCGGCGAGGGCGTGCGGGTCGGTGACGCCGGAGAGCGTGAACTGCACCTGGTTGACGTAGGTGCGGCTGTCGGGGTCCAGCAGGCCGTGGAAGAGCATGCCCGCCTGCATCGGCGTCAGCGGGTACACGTCGGCGACCGCACGGCCGTCCCCGGCGACCCGGTCCACGGCCGCCTGGTCGAGGCGGGCCAGCGGGAAGTCCGACGGGGTGCGTCCGCCGGCGTCCGGGCGGGCGCAGTGTTCGACGACGGCCTCCAGCGCCCGCACCGTCTCCTCGGCGAGGCGGGTCACGGTCTCCCGCCGGTGCACGCCGCGGCTGTGGTGCCAGGAGATCTCCAGCTCGCCGTCCTCGCCGACCCGGGCGACGACGTCCAGCAGGTGCGGGCGACTCGCCTCGGGGGCGTCCGCGCCGTCCAGGCCGCCGGGCACGGCGCGCACCAGGGCGCCGCCCTCCGCGCTCCAGTCGAAGCGGCCCAGGTAGTTGAAGCTGATCGCGGGCGCCGGGTGGGCCGGGAGCTCGCGGGTGAGGCGGGTGAGCGCGCCGTGGCCGATGCCGCGGCCGGGGATGGCCCGCAGTTGTTCCTTGACGGATTTCAGGGCGGCGCCCCAGTCGTCCCGCGGCACCGTCAGCGCCACCGGGTGGACGCTGGTGAACCAGCCGACCGTGCGGGACAGGTCGACGTCCTCGAAGAGGGCGTCCTCCCGGCCGTGGCCCTCCAGGGTGACGGCCACCGTGTCCCGTCCGGTCCAGTCGGCCAGGACCCGGCCGAGGGCGGTGAGCAGGACGTCGTCGACGCGGGTGCGGTAGACGGCCGGCACCTCGCGCAGCAGGGCGTCGGTGCGGGCGCGGTCGAGCCGTACGGTGACCGCTTCGGTGTCGGCGACGGTGTTGCCGCCGTCGGCGTCCACCGGCAGGGGCGCGGCGCAGTGCCGGGCCACCGTCTCCCAGTGGTCGCGTTCCGCGGCGAAGCCGCCCGCCTCGGCGTGCTCGCGCAGCCGGCGGGCCCACTCCCGCACCGAGGTGGTGCGCTCCGGCAGCCGGACCGGTTCGCCGGCGCGGGCCTGGGCGTAGGCGCTCTCCAGGTCCTCCAGGAGGATGCGCCAGGAGACTCCGTCGACCACCAGGTGGTGGACGGCGATCAGCAGCCGGGGGGCCGGGAGGCCGGTGAACAGGCGGGCGGCGAGCAGCGGTCCGTTGTCGAGCCGGAAGGCGGCGTGCGCCTCGGCGGTGACCCTGGCCTCCTCCTCGCGCGCGGCCGCCTCGTCCAGGCCGCCGAGGTCGTGCGTGCGCAGCAGCTCCGGCTCCTCGCCCGGGGCGGCGCACCACTGCGACCACGAGCCGTCGTACCGCCGGGTGAAGCGGGAGCGCAGGGCGTCGTGGTGGTCCCACAGGGCGCGCAGTGCCCGGTGCAGGGCGTCCGGGTCGACGTCGGCCGGGGTCTCGACGACCACGCACTGGTCGAAGATCTCGGGGCGGCGCGGTGCGGCGTCGAGGAACCAGTGCTGGACCGGGGTGAGGCCGACCTCCCCGGTGACCGGCGCGGTGCCGGCGACCGTGGTGGCGCCCTGCGTCGCGCGGGCGGCGGCCAGGGCGGCGACCGTGGGGTGCCGGAACAGGTCGCGGGGGGTGAGCGTCAGCCCGGCGGTGCGGGCCCGGGAGACGACCTGGATGCCGAGGATCGAGTCGCCGCCGAGCATGAAGAAGTTGTCGTCCGCGCCGACCCGTTCGACGCCGAGCAGGTCGGCCCAGATGCCGGCGAGGATCCGCTCGGCCCCCTCGCGGGGCTCGCGGTAGGAGTCGCCGGGCGCCGACCAGTCCGGCACCGGCAGCCGGCGGCGGTCCACCTTGCCGTTGGCGGTCAGCGGCAGTTCGGGGACGGCGACGAACGCCGCGGGCAGCATGTAGTCGGGCAGGCTCGCCGAGAGGTGCTCGCGCAGCTCGGCCGCGGTCGGCACGGCCGCGGTCGGCGCGTCCGCGTGCGGGGCGTCCGCGGTCGGCGGGTCGGTGCGCGGTGCGTCCGTGCGCGGGGCGGGCACCAGGTGGGCGGCGAGCCGCTTGACCCCGGCGTGCTCGTACAGCGACACGACGGCCTCGGCGACCGCCGGGTGGGCGGTGAGGCGGGCCTCGATCTCGGCGGGCTCGACGCGGAAGCCCCGGATCTTGATCTGGTCGTCGGCGCGGCCCACGAAGCACAGTTCGCCGTCCGCGCTGCGGCGCACGATGTCGCCGGTGCGGTACATCCGGCCGCCGGGCGGCCCGTACGGGTCGGCGAGGTAGCGGGCGGCGGTCGCCCCCGGTCGTCCGGCGTACCCGCGGGCCACTCCGGCGCCGGCGATGTACAGCTCGCCGGGCACCCCGGGCGGCTGCGGCTGGAGGGCGTCGTCGAGCACGTAGGCGCGGGTGTCGTCGAGCGGGCGGCCGATGGGCAGCACGGCGGGCAGCCGGTCGGCGGCGGTGAAGGGGCGCCGGGTGGCGAAGGTGGTGGTCTCGGTGGGGCCGTAGCCGTCCACGACGGTCAGGCCGGGGCAGGCGTCCAGGACACGCCGGACCACCGCGCCCGGCACGGCCTCGCCGCCGGTCCACACCTCGCACGCGCCGCGCAGGCAGCCGGGGTCCTCCTGGGCGATCAGCCGGAACAGTCCGGCCGTCAGCCACAGGTGGCGCACCCCCTGCTCGGTCACGGCGCGGCGCACCACGGCGGCGTCCACCTCGGCGGGCGGCGCGAGCACGGCGGTGCCGCCGCGCAGCAGCGGCACCCACAGCTCGTAGGTGGAGGCGTCGAAGGCCTGCGGCGAGTGCACCAGGACCCGTTCGTGCCCGGCGAAGGCCCGGTCGAGGGCGAGCGCGGCGACGTCGCGCTGCCGCACGGCGACGCCCTTGGGCGTGCCGGTGGAGCCCGAGGTGAACATCAGGTACTGCGCGTTGTCGGGGTGGACCGGCGGCAGCGGGGCGGGCGCGGCGGTCAGGTCCTGCGCGTCGTCGGTGTCGTCCGCCCGGACGACCCGCCCGCCGGGCAGGACGGCGCGCGCCGTCTCCTCGCCCGCGGCGTCGGTGAGCAGCAGGTCCGCCCCGGCCTCGGCGAGCGTCCGCCGCAGCCGTTCGCGCGGCGCCCGGCCGTCCAGCGGGACGTACACGCCGCCGGTGCGCACCAGGGCGAGCTGGGCGAGGACGAGCGGCACGGAACGGTCCATCAGCACGGCCACCGGCCGCTCGGCGCACACGCCGAGCGCGGTGAGGCGGGCGGCCAGCGCGGCCGCCCGGTCGTCGAGCTCCCGGTAGGTGAGCCGGTGCGCGCCCGCCTCCAGCGCCACGGCGTCGGGCGTGCGGCGCACCTGCGCGGCGAAGAGTTCGGCCGTGGTCGTCACCGGCGCGCCGGCGGCGGTGTCGTTCCAGGCGTGCAGCACCTGGTCGCGGCGGGCGGGCGTGAGCAGCGGCAGGCGTCCGGGTGCGGCGTCGAGGCCGCCGGCCATGGTCTCGAGGAGGACCAGCAGGTACTCCGTCAGCAGTTCGGCGGTGGCGGCGTCGAAGAGTTCGGGGTCGTAGCCGAGGCTGAGGGAGAGTTCCGACCCCGGCTCGACGACCAGGCTCAGCGGGTAGTTGGTGGTCTCGACGCCCTCGAGCCCGCTCAGCCGCAGGCCGTGGGAGGCGGCCGTGGCGTCGTCCACCGGGTAGTTCTCGAAGACGACGATGCTGTCGAACAGGCCCGCCCGCTCGGGAAGCCGGGTGAGGGCCTTCATCCGGGTCAGCGGGACGAAGTCGAAGCGCCGGTCCTCGCCCTGGTCCTGCTGGAGGCGGTGCAGCCAGTCGGCCGTCGTGCCGGTGCGGGGCACGGTGACCCGGGTGGGCAGGGTCGCGATGAACAGGCCGGTCATGGCCTCCGCACCGTCCAGCTCCGGCGGCCGGCCGGAGACGGTGGTGCCGAAGACGACCTCGTCACGGCCCGCGTGGCGGCTCAGCAGGACCGCCCAGGCGCCCTGCACCAGGGTGCCGAGGGTCAGCCCGGCGCCCCTGGCGCGGTCCTGCAGCGCGCGGGTCGCGGCGGCCGGCAGCACGGCGCGCACCGCCTCGCGGGACTCGGCGCGGTGGCTCTCGCGCGGTTCGCGGTCGTAGGGCAGCGGGGTGGGCTCGGCGAGGCCGTCCAGCCTCTCGCGCCAGTGGCGTTCGGCCTCGGGGCGGTCGCGTTCGGCCAGCCAGGCCACGTAGTCGCGGAAGGGCCGGCGGTGGGGCAGCTCGGCGGCGTCCGGCGCGGCGACGCAGGCGAGGACGTCCGCCAGCACGTGGAACAGGCTCCAGCCGTCGAGCACCAGGTGGTGGAAGGACCACACCACGCGCAGGCCGCCGCCGGGGAGCCGGACCAGGGTCAGCCGCTGCAGCGGCGCCCGGGTCAGGTCGATGCCCCGCTCCCGCTCGCTGCGCAGCAACTCCCGCAGCCGCTCCTCGCGTTCGGCCTCGCCGAGCTCGCGCCAGTCCAGCTGGGCGACCGGCACGGTGACGTCGCGCCGCACCACCAGCAGGGGTTCGGGCACGTCCTGCCAGACGGCGTGGGCGCGCAGCACCGGGGTGCGGTCCGTGACCCGCTGCCAGGCAGCCGCGAGGGCGGCCGGGTCGCTCACCCCGTCGAGGACGAAGGAGAGCTGGTGGAAGTAGACGCCGCTGTCCTCCTGGGACAGGCCGTGGAAGAGCATGCCCGCCTGGGTGGGCGTGAGGGGGTGGACGTCCTCCACGGCGGCGGGGTCGTCGCCGGTGATCCGGTCCACGGCCGCCTGGTCGAGCCGGGCGAGCGGGAAGTCGGAGGGGGTGCGGCCGGCGGCGCCCGGGCGGGCGGCGTGCCGCGCGAGGTCGGTGAGCGCGTCGGCGTAGCGCTCGGCGAGGCCGGCGACGGTCGCCTCGTCGTGCGTGGCGCGGGAGTGGTGGAAGGTGAACTCCAGCTGCTCCCCGTCGAGCCGGCCGACCACCTCCAGGGGGTGCGGGCGGGCGCAGCGGGGGTCCGCGTCCAGGGCGAGCGGGCGGGACGCGGCGCGGTACAGGCCGTCCGCTCCGCCCGGCGAGGCGAACCGGCCCAGGTAGTTGAAGCTGATCCCGGCGGCCGGCGCCTCGGGCAGGGTGCCGGGTGCGGCGAGGTGGCGCAGCGCGTCGTGACCGATGCCGTGCCGCGGCACCGCCCGCAGCTGCTCCTTCACCTGCTTGAGCGCCGTGTCCCAGTCCGCGTCCGGGGCCACCGCGAGGGCGACCGGGTGCCGGGTGGTGAACCAGCCGACCGTGCGGCCGGTGTCGACGTCGTCGAACAGGTCCTCCCTGCCGTGTCCCTCGATGTCGACCAGGACCCGCTCGTGGCCGCTCCAGTCGCACAGGGCGCGGCCGAGCGCGGTGAGCAGCGCGTCGTTGGCCCGCGTGCGGTAGGTGTCCTGCAGGGTGCGCAGCAGGGCCGCCGTGACGTCGGGGGCCAGCCGGACGGTGACCTCGCCCGCCGAGCCGTAGGTGTCGGCGCCCTCGCGGTCCGCGGGCAGGGTGGTGCCGGCGCCGGACGCGGCCCGCTCCCAGTACGCGCGCTCCTCGTCGAAGCCGCCGTCCGCCGTGAAGCGGTTCAGGCGCTCGGCCCAGTGGCGCAGCGGCGAGGTCTTCGGCGGCAGGGCGGCCGCCCCGTCCTGGCCGGCGTGACGGGCCCGGTAGGCGTGGTCGAGGTCCTCGAGGAGGACGCGCCAGGAGACGCCGTCGACCACCAGGTGGTGCACGGCGAGGTGCAGGACGGGCGGACGGCCCGGCCCTCTCTCGTGCAGCACGGCGCGCAGCAGCGGGCCACGGGCGAGGTCGAAGGGGCCGTGGTGCGGGGCGTCGGTGGCGGGACCGTGGTGGCGGGCGAGCACGAGGCGGGGCGCGGTCGCGTCGATGTGCCAGCGGACCGTGGCGCCGTCCGTGCCCTCCTCGGGCGTGAAGCGGGAGCGCAGGGCGTCGTGGTGGGCGAGGAGGTCGTTGAGGGCGTCCTCCAGCGCCGCCGCGTCGACGTCGTCGCCCACCTCCAGGGAGACGGTCTGGGAGAAGTGGCCCGCGTGCTCGCCCGCGCTGTCGAACAGCCACCGCTGGATGGGCGTCAGCGGGGCGCTTCCGGTGGCGGACACGGCGCCGGGTGCGGCGGGGCGCCGGCTCGCGGCGGCGTCGGCGCGGCGGGCGAGGGCGGCGACGGTCTGGTGGCGGTAGACGTCGCGGGAGGTGACCGCGAGGCCCGCCTGCCGGGCCTCGGCGACGACCTGGATGCTGAGGATGGAGTCGCCGCCGAGGGAGAAGAAGTTGTCGTCCGTGCCGACCCGGGCGACGCCAAGCGCCTTGGCCCAGATGGCGGCGAGGATCCGCTCGGTGGGCGTCCGCGGGGCCACGTGGCGCGCGGTGCGGCGGGCGGGGCCGGGGTCGGGCAGCCGGCCGCGGTCCAGCTTCCCGTTGACGTTCAGCGGCAGCTCGTCCAGCACCATGACCACCGACGGGACCATGTGGTCGGGCAGGGTGCCGCCGAGCGTGCGGCGCACCGCCTCGGGATCGACGGTGGCGCCGGGCTCCGGCACGACGTAGCCGACCAGCCGCTGGTGGCCGCCGTCGGCCCGGGCCGCGGCCGCGGCCTCGGCGACGCCGGGACAGCCGCGCAGCGCCTCCTCGACCTCGCCCGGCTCGATGCGGAAGCCGCGCACCTTGACCTGCTCGTCGGTGCGGCCCAGGTACTCCAGTTCGCCGTCGGCGCTCCACCGCACCAGGTCGCCCGTGCGGTACATGCGGCCTCCCGGCGCGCCGAACGGGTCGGCGACGAACCGGGCGGCGGTCAGGCCGGGGCGGCGCAGGTAGCCGCGGGCCAGTCCGTCGCCGCCGAGGTACAGCTCGCCCGGGACGCCCGCCGGCTGCAGGCGCAGCTTGCGGTCGAGGACGTAGGCGCGGGTGCGGGCCACCGGCCGGCCGATCGGCGGCGCCTGGCCCGGGTCCTCGTCGCCGGCGAACCAGGCGGTCGCGTAGACGGTGGCCTCGGTGGGCCCGTAGAGGTTGGCGACGGCGCAGCCCGGCATGGCCTGGCGCAGGTCCCGCACGGTCTGCGCGGGCAGCGCCTCCCCCGCCAGGACGACGGTGTCCGCGCTCACCGCCGGGCCGCCGCCGGTGAGCATCCGCGACAGCACCGAGGGCACGCCGCTGACCAGCCCCGCCCGCCGCGGCTCGGCGGCGTCGGCGAGGGCGGGCAGGTCGGGGACGATCTCCACGGTGCCTCCCGCGACCAGCGGGCACAGCAGCTCGAAGACGGAGACGTCGAAGTTGAGGGAGGTGCTGGCGATGACGTGGTCCAGGCGTCCGGCGAACCGCCGGGCGGCCCAGTCGGCCAGGTGGGCCACGCTGCGGTGGGTGACGACGACGCCCTTGGGGCGGCCGGTGGAGCCGGAGGTGTAGATGACGTACGCGGGCTGCCGCGGGTCCTGGGGGCGCCCGGGGGCGGCGAGGGGCTGACCCGCGTCGTCGTCCTCGTCGGCCGGGTGGTCCTCCAGGAACAGCACCGGGCGGTCCGGGGGCAGGGCGTCCGCGGTGTCCCGGGTGGCCAGGACGAGGGTCGGGTCGGCGTCGCCGAGCATGAGGCGGATGCGTTCGGCCGGGTAGCCGGGGTCGACCGGCAGGTAGGCCGCGCCGGCCTTCCAGACCGCCCAGATCGCCGGGAGCAGGTCGGCGGTGCGGGGCAGGCACAGGGCGACCAGCGTCTCCGGGCGCGCGCCGTGCGCCACGAGCCGCCGGGCGAGCAGGGTGGAGCGGCGGTCGACCTCGGCGTAGTCCAGGCGGGTGTCGCCGCACACCACGGCGGTCCGCCCGGGGGTGCGGGCGGCCTGTGCCGCGAACAGCTCGGGCAGGGTGGGGCCGCCGTCCGCCCCGTCCGCGTCGAGCGGGGCCTCGCCGGCACCGAGCAGGGTGCCCCGCTCGTCGTCGGTGAGCAGCGGCAGCTGGGCGACGGTGCGGTGCGGCGCGTCGGCCATGCCCTCGAGCAGCCGGTGCAGGTGGCGGCCGTACCGGGCGGCGGTGCTCGCCTCGAACAGGTCGGTGTTGTACTCGACGGTGAGGTCGCAGCCCCCGTCGGAGGTGGGCGTGAACTCCAGGACGAGGTCGAAGCGGGCCGCGGGCCGGGGCAGCGGGTGCTCCTCGACGCGCAGGCCCGCCGCCCGGGGCGGGTGCGCGAGCGGCGTCTGCTGGACGACGAGGACCTGCACCAGGGGCGTGCGGCTGGGGTCCCGGCGCGGGGCCAGCTCCTCGACCACCTGGTCGAAGGGCACGTCGGCGTGGGCGAAGGCGTCCAGCACGGTCGTCCGCATGGACTCCACCAGCCGGTTGACGGTGAGGGTGTCGTCGACCTCGCCGCGCAGCACCACGGTGTTGGCGAAGAACCCGGTGACCTCCTCCAGGTCCCGCCTCACCCGTCCGTCGGTGACGGTGCCGAAGGCGACGTCGCGCTGCCCGGTGTACCGGGAGAACAGCACGGCGGCCGCGCCGGCGAACAGGGTGAACAGGGTGGTGCTGCGGCGTCCCGCCAACCGCCGCAACTGGTCGACGAGTTCGGCGGGGATCCGGTGCCGGTGGGCGGCGCCGGCGGTGGTGCGGACGGCCGGCCGCGGCCTGTCCGTGGGCAGGTCGAGCTGCTGCAGTCCGGCCAGCCGGCGCCGCCAGTAGGCCAGGCCCTCGGGTCCGGCCGGCCCGCGCGCGTGCTCCCAGGCGGCGAAGTCCGGGTACTGGAGGCGGGGTTCGGGCAGCGCGTCGGGTTCGCCGGACGCCTCCGCCCGGTACAGGGCGGTCAGTTCGCGGACGAGCACGCCGACCGACCATCCGTCGGTCACGATGTGGTGCTGGGCGAGCAGCAGGACGTGGTCGTCCTCGGCGCGGCGCACCAGCAGCGCCCGGGCCGGCGGACCGGCCGTCAGGTCGAAGGGCCGGCGCAGTTCCTCGGCGAGCGCACGCTCCGTCTCCTCGTCCCGGCGCCCGGCCGGCACCGGGGGCAGCTCCGCGATGCGCAGCGCGAGCCGGGGTTCGGGGACGACCCGTTGCGTGACCTGTCCGTCGATCTCGGCGAACACGGTGCGCAGGGAGTCGTGGCGGCCGGCCAGCCGGTCCAGGGCGCGCCGCAGGGCTCCGGTGTCGAGGGCGCCGCGCAGCCGCAGGGCGACGCCCGTGTTGTACTCGGCGCCGTCCGGGTCGAGGTCGTACAGGAACCACAGTCGCCGCTGTGCCGCGGACAGCGGCAGGGGCGCCTCCCGCGGGGCGGGCGGGATCGGTTCCGCCGGGGCGGCGGCGGACGGGTCGTCGAGCAGCGGGGCGAGCCGGGCGATCGTGCGGGCGGTGAACACGTCGCGCACGGACAGCGCGACGCCCAGTTCGTCGCGGATCCGGCTGAGGGTGCGCGCGGCGAGGACGGAGTCACCGCCCAGGTCGAAGAAGTCGTCCTCGACGCCGACCGGATCGACCCCGAGCACCTCGCTCCAGACGGCGGCCAGCGCCCTCTCGGCGGGCGTGCGGGGCGGCGTGTGACCGGCGTCCGGGGTGTGTGCCGGGGCGGGCAGGGCCCGGTGGTCGATCTTGTTCTGCGGGGTCAGCGGCAGGGCGTCCAGGACGACCACCGCGGAGGGCACCAGGTGCGCCGGCAGCGAGGCTGCGAGCGTGGTCCGCAGCGTCGCGGGGACGGGAGCGCGGGCGGGGTCGGCGGGCGTGACGTAGCCGACCAGCCGCCGTCGGCCCGGCTCGTCCTCGCGGGCCACGACCACGGCCTCGCGGACGGCCGGGTCCCGCAGCAGGGCGGCCTCGATCTCTCCCGGCTCGATGCGGAAGCCGCGGACCTTCACCTGCCGGTCGGCCCGGCCGAGGAACTCCAGCTCGCCGTCGGCCCGCCGCCTCGCCCGGTCGCCGGTGCGGTAGAGCCGGGCCCCCGGCGGTCCCCAGGGGTCGGCGACGAAGCGGGCGGCGGTCAGGCCGGGGCGGCCCAGGTAGCCGCGTGCCACGCCGTCCCCGCCGACGTACAGTTCGCCGTCCGCGCCGGCGGGGACCTCGCGCATCGCGGCGTCGAGGACGTGGGCGCGGACGCCGGGCAGCGGAGCGCCGATCGTCGGGGCGCCGGACCCGGCGCGCAGCGGGCCGGTCCAGCTGGCGACGATGGTGGCCTCGGTGGGCCCGTAGGAGTTGATCATCCGCCGTCCGGGCGCCCACCGGTCCACGAGGGCGGCCGGGCACGCCTCGGCCCCGACGATCAGCGTCCGCAGGTGCGGCGCGCCGTCCGGTCCGGGGTCGGGCAGCGTGGCCAGCGCGGCCGGCGGGATCAGCGTGTGGCTGATGCGGAACTCGTCCAGCACGGAGGCGAGTTCGTCCCCCAGCCACGGTCCGCCCGGGGGTACCACCAGCGTCGCCCCGGCGAGGACGGAGATGAACACCTCGAGGACGGAGGCGTCGAAGCTCGGCGAGGAGAACTGGAGCACCCGGTCGCCGGGACCCACCGCGTACCGCTCGGCGGCGGCCTCGACGAAGCCGCGCACTCCCCGGTGGGTGACCGTGACGCCCTTCGGCACGCCGGTGGAGCCGGAGGTGTAGATCAGGTAGGCCGCGTGGTCGGCGCCGACGGGCACACCGCCCCGCGGCACCGGGACGGGGTCCGCCCCGGCAGCCGGTTCCGTTCCGGTGCCCGGTCCCGCCGCGGCAGCCGGTCCCGCCGCGGCAGCCGGTTGCGCCCATGCGGCCGGTCCCGCGTCGCCGTGCGGCGGGGCCTCCCCCGCGTCGGTGTCCGTCCCCGGGTCCAGCGCCTGTCGCACGGCCGTCAGGTCGTCGAGGACGACGGCCGGCGCGGCGTCGGCGAGCATCAGGGCGCGCCGCTCCCGCGGGTAGCCGGGGTCGACGGGCAGGAAGGCGGCGCCGGTGAGGGCCGTGGCCAGTTCCGCGGCGATCAGTTCCAGGGAGCGCGGCAGGACCAGCGCCACCGTGCGCTCCGGTCCGGCTCCGCGCCGCACCAGGTCGCCCGCGAGGCGCCGGGCCCGTGCCTCGAGCTCGCGGTAGGACCAGGTGCGCCGCCCGTCGGTCAGAGCGGGAGCCTCGGGCGTACGCGCCGCCCACGCGGTGAACAGCTCGCCGATCGAGGTGCCCGTCGTCCCGGGGTGCGGGGCCGGGCCGGCGCTCCCGGCCGGCGAGGAGGACGACGCAGGGGTCGGCAGGTCGTGCGGAACCGTCATGAGTGCAGTCCTTCGGAGCGGAACGGAACGGCGCGCGGCACCGCCGGGCCCTGGCCTGGGATGCGGCCGGGGCACGGCGGGGCGGCGCGGCGTGGCCGCGTTCGGATGTGGGGAAGTGCTGCGGGGATGCGCGCCGGAGTTACCGCGGGGACGGCGGGGCGCTGCGGTACCCGGGGGTGTGCGCGGGCCTCGGGGACGGGCCCGTCGCCGCCTCGGCCCGCACGGAGGACGCGGGGACGGGCGCGTGACCGCGCAGGTGCGAACCGGCCGTCAGGCGGACGGACTTGGCCGCCGCACCGGGGTGACGCGGGGCGTGCAGGCCCGCGCCCTGGAGGTCCGCCGGGCGGGCCTCCGGCTCGGCGCCCTTCACCCTGCGGGCGGTGCGCCCGGAGACCTGCACCCGGTCGACGGTCCCCGTCAGGGGGTCGCGGTGGAAGTGCCCGCCGGGCTGCCGGCGGCCGCTCTCCGGGTCGGCCAGGTCGAACTCGAGGTCGGAGTGGCACACCAGCGGCAACTGCGCGTCGCCGTCGACGGAGAGGAACGGCCGGCCGGAGGCGTCCAGGCCCACCTGGTACTCGACCGTGCCGTTGCGGTAGACGCCCACGCAGTCGGCGGGCAGCGGGACGGGGCCGCGGCCGTGCCCGGGGCCGATCGCGGCGGGCGCCACCGATCCGGTGAGCGCGCCGAGTTCGCCGGCCAGGTCGCGCCACAGGGCGGTCGCGGAGCTCGCGTTGCCGGTGAAGGCGACGACCACTCCGGACAGCGGGTCGACGCGCAGGTGGCAGGAGGTTCCCTGGGCGTTGCCGTCGTGGCCGCACCACCAGCGGTCCTCGCCCCGGAACAGGGCCGCGCCGGCACCCCAGCCGTC
The DNA here is from genome assembly GCF_003112515.1 of Streptomyces fragilis. Taxonomy (GTDB): domain Bacteria; phylum Actinomycetota; class Actinomycetes; order Streptomycetales; family Streptomycetaceae; genus Streptomyces; species Streptomyces fragilis. The sequence continues at coordinate 75,805 of NZ_BEVZ01000009.1, forward strand.
GGCCAGGGCGCCCGGGCGCGCGCCGGGGGCCGGGCGGCGCATCGCCTCGGCCGCGGCGGGCGGCAGGGCGCCGGAGTGGCCGGCGAGCGCCCGGCCTATGGCCAGCAGGTCCAGCGCGCTCGCCAGCAGGGCGCCGGCCGGGGCCTCGACGGCGGCGAGGTTCTGCCCGACGGGCACCAGGCGGCCGGAGGCGGTGTTGCGGGCGTGACCGGCGGCGACGGGCCGGTCGGACGGAGGGTCCTGGAGGAGGACCGGGCGTATGCCCAGCGGTTCGAGCAGCAGGGCCCGTACCGCCTCCCGCCAGGTCATGCCGGTGACCTCCTCGACCAGGCGGCCGGCGGCCACGTAGCCGGCGTTGGAGTAGGAGAAGCCGCTGCCCGGCGCGAACAGCAGGTCGCGCGGGGAGCAGACCGAGGCGAGGAGCCGCGGCGCGGTGAGCCCGGCGGCGGTGTCGGAGTCCGGCCCGGTCGGCAGGCCGGAGGTGTGGCTGAGCAGGTGACGCACGGTCACCTCGGGTATCGCCCGCAGTTCGGGCAGCGACGCGGCGGCCGGCTCGTCCAGATCGATGTCGCCGTCGTCGGCGAGCACCGCGACGGCGGCCGCCGTGCAGAGCTTGGTCACCGAACCGGTCGGCACGACCGTGTCGGGAGTGAAGGGGACGCCGGTGGCGGCGTCGGCGGTGCCGGTGTGGACGCCGATCACCTCGGCGCCGGTGTGGACGGCGAGCTGGGCGCCCGGCACTCCGTGCGCGCGGGCCAGTTCGTCGAGGCGGTTCTGCAGCGTGCTGCGGCCGAGGGTGGGGCGCCCGTCGGCTAAGTGTGTAGGGGGCACGTGCGGCATGGAGCGGGGCCTCCTGGGAAGTCGTGCTCTGTTGATGACGCACCGACCGGAACGGGGACGGATCCGGACGGCTGGGGACGTGCGCCGCACGTTCGCGACGGTACTGCGCGAAGCCGGCCCGGGGGGACCGGCCTCCAAGGCCGAGACAGAGACTAAGCACAAGTCTCGCTTTCTGTCTCCTAACTAGTGATTACGGGCCATACATATCCAGACACTGACCGTGGTGTGTAAATCAGCCCATGCTTTGACCGTATGCAATCGTCCGTATGCCCCGCCGCCGCCGTTCCATGACCCCCGCCGGACTCCGGCCGCGCGCCCGGCCAGGCCCCCCGCGCGGCACCCGGCCCCGGCAAAGGCCCTCCGAGCAGCGAGGAGTCGTCCGCGCGCGCCGCACCGGCCGGCCACCGGCAGCGGCCTGAAGACGTCCGGCACCTGACAGGCCGGAACGAAAGGCATATGACGCGTGCACAGTTCCGTGACCGGAGATCTTGGCCGACGCCGACCGGACTTTGACCTTGCCCTCACCCTGCCGCGGGACCTCGAGCGCCAGGAACGTCACCGGGCCGTTGTCGAAAGCGCCCTTAGGTTAGGCTAACCTAAGGGCGTGAGAGCCGAAGAGACCTCCCAGGTCAGACCCCCGCGTGGGCACCGACTCACGGCGACGGACGTCACCGTGGCCTACGACGGCACCCCCGTCGTCCACCAGGCCGACGTGACCCTGCGGCCGGGCGAGGTGACCGTCCTGGCCGGGCCCAACGGCAGCGGCAAGTCCACGCTGTTGCGCACCATGGCCCGCCTGCAGCAGGCCCGCGGCGGCAGTCTCACCCTCTCCGACGACCACACCGACGGCGCGCGGGAGACGGACGCCCTCGCCCTGACGGCCCGGGAGTTCTCCTGCCGGGTCGCCCTGCTGACGCAGGCGCGCCCCACCCCCTCCGGACTCACCGTCCGGGACGTGGTCGAGTTCGGCCGCTACCCGTACCGGGGCCGCTGGGGCAAGGCCGACCCGGCCGGCCCGGCCGCCGTCGACCGGGCGCTGGCCCTCACCGGCACCACCGGCCTCGCGGACCGCGGCGCCGAGCACCTCTCCGGCGGCCAGCTCCAGCGCGTCTGGCTGGCCGGCTGCCTGGCCCAGGAGACCGGCGTGCTGCTGCTCGACGAGCCCACCACCTACCTCGATCTCCGCTACCAGGTCGAACTCCTCGACCTGATACGCGATCTGGCGGACGACCACGGCATCGCCGTCGGCGTCGTCCTGCACGACCTCGACCAGACCGCCGCCGTCGCCGACCGGGTGGTGCTCCTGCACGACGGCCGGATCGTCGCGGACGGCGCGCCCGCCGAGGTGCTCACCCCGCAGCGGCTGACCGCGGCCTACGGCATCCGCATCGAGGTCGACACCGACCCCCTCACCGGCCACCTGCGCACCCGCGCGGTGGGCCGGCACCACACCCGCACCACGCCCGAAAGGCTCATCCCCTCCTCATGAAGCACCTCGCGAAGCGTCACCTCCTCGTCGCGGCCACGGCCGCCGCCGCCCTCTCGCTGACCGCCTGCGGCACCACCGAGCCCGCCGCCGACGCCAAGGGCGCCCAGGACTCCGGGAAGACGAAGGCCGTCACCCTCACCGACGCCTCCGGCGCCGAGGTGAAGCTCGACGGACCGGCCACCAAGGTCGTCGGCACCGAGTGGAACGTCGTCGAGAGCCTGCTCTCGCTCGGCGTCCAGCCGGCCGGCGTCGCCGACGTCAAGGGCTACCAGCTGTGGAACACCGCCGTGCCCCTCAAGGGCGAGCCCAAGGACATCGGCACCCGCGGCGAGCCCAGCATGGACACCGTCGCCGCGCTGGCGCCCGACCTGATCGTCGCCACCACCGACCTTCCGGAGGCCGCCGTCAAGCAGCTGCGGGACGTCGCCCCGGTCCTCCAGGTCCGCTCGGCCGACGGCGCCGGCCAGATCGACCAGATGCTGGAGAACGTCGACCTCATCGCCAAGGCCACCGGCACCGAGGACAAGGCCGGGCAGGTGCGCGAGCGGTTCGACGCCAAGCTCGAGGAGGGGAAGAAGGCGCTGGACGAGGCCGGCCTGGCCGGCGAGGGCATAGCCTTCGCCGACGGCTACGTGACGTCCAACCAGGTCTCGGTCCGCCCCTACACGGCCACCTCCCTCATCGGCGAGGTCAACACCGAGCTGGGCCTGAGGAACACCTGGAAGATGAAGGGCGACGAGTCCTACGGCCTGGCCGCCACCGACGTCGAGGGTCTCACCAAGCTCCCGAAGGACACCCGCTTCGCCTACATCGGCAGCGACGGCGACGAGAACAGCACCCCCTTCGCCAAGGGCGGCGTACTCGAGGACAACGCCGTGTGGAAGTCGCTCCCGTTCGTCGAGTCCGGTGACGTGCACCGTCTCGACGACGGCATCTGGATGTTCGGCGGCCCCGGCTCGATGGAGGCGTACGTCGACGCCCTCGTCGAGGCGCTGACGAAGAAGTAACGCCGTGGCCGTCACCGCAACCAGAACAGCCACCCCGGCCGCGGCCGCGGTGACGGCCGCACTGGCCCTGCTGGTCGCCGTCCTCGCGGCGGTCGACGTCACCCAGGGCACCGCCACGGCGGGCGCGCCCGAGCTGTGGAAGGCGCTCACCGGCGCCGCCGACCCCGGCGACGCCTCCGTGGTGGTCGCCTCGCGGCTGCCGCGCATGGCGGCCGGCCTGCTGGTCGGCGCCCTGCTCGGCATGGCGGGTCTCGCCCTCCAGGCCGTCAGCCGCAACGTGCTGGCCTCCCCCGACACCCTGGCGGTCAACGCCGGTTCCTACCTGGCCCTCGGCGTGGCCGCCGTCACCGGCGTCTCCCTCCCGCTGCTGGCGTCGTCCGGCATCGCCTTCGCCGGCGGCCTGGCAGCGGCGGCCGTGGTGCTGTCGCTGTCGGGGCTCGGCGCGGGCACCGTCCGCCTGGTCCTGGCCGGCAGCGCCCTGACGCTGGGCCTGACCGCCGTCACCCAGGGCCTGCTGCTGCTCTTCCCCGAGCGGACCGAGGGCCTCTACGCCTGGAACCAGGGCTCCATCGCCCAGAACGGCTTCGACGGCGTCGTGCAGATGCTGCCGATCGCCGCCGTGGGCCTCGCCGGACTGCTGCTGACGGCCCGCCGCGTCGACGCGCTGGCACTCGGCGACGACGCCGCCCGCGGACTCGGCGTCGACGTCCGCACCACCCGGGTCACCGTGGTGGTGCTGGCCTCCCTGCTGTCCGCGGCGGCCGTCACCCTGGCCGGACCGATCGGCTTCGTCGGCCTGTGCGCCCCGGCGCTGGTGCGGCAGCTGGCCCGCCGCGTGCGGGCCTTCACCCGGCTGCGCGGGGCCGTGCCGCTCGCCGGGCTCACCGGCGCCGCGCTGGTCCTCGGGTCGGACGTGGTGCTGCGCGCCCTGGTCCCCGACGACCTCTCGGTCGCGGTGCCGACCGGGGTGGTCACCAGCCTCGTCGGCGCGGTCTTCCTGGTGGCGGCCGCGACCCGGCTGCGCGACAGCGCCGAGTCCGCCGCGCCGGACCGTCTGAGACCGCGCGGCCGCCGGGTGTTCGTCACGGTGCTGTCCGCGCTGGTGGTGCTGCTGGTGGGCGTGGTCGTCGCCGCGGTGCTGCTGGGCGACGCCAAGCTGCTCCTCGGCGACGTCGCCAACTGGGCGCAGGGCAGGTCCGGCCGCGCCGTCACCTTCGTCCTCGACACCCGTGTCCCACGGGTGGGCGCGGCGCTGCTGGCGGGCGCCGCCCTCGCGCTGGCGGGCACGCTGGTACAGGCGGTCACCCGCAACCCGCTCGCCGAGCCCGCGGTGCTGGGCGTCTCGAACGGCGCCGCGCTGGGCGCGGTGCTGCTGGTGACCTCGGTCCCGCTCGCCGGTTCCTGGGGCGTGGCGGGCGCCGCGTTCGCGGGAGCGGGGGTGTCCTCCGTGGTGGTCTTCGGGCTCGCGGCCAAGGGCGGCTTCCGCCAGAACCGGCTGGTGCTGGTCGGCATGGGCGTCGCCACCGCGGCGACGGCGCTGATCAGCCTGGTCATCGTGCTCACCGACCCGTACAACGCGACCAAGGCGCTGACCTGGCTCTCCGGCTCGACCTACGGGCGCACCTTCCCGGACCTGGTGCCACTGGCCGTCGTGCTGGCCGCGGGCGTCGTCGTGGCCGTGGCCCGGCGCACGGAGCTCGACCTGGTCTCCCTGGACGAGGACACCCCCAGGCTGCTGGGCATCGGCCTGTCCCGCGAACGTCTCGCGCTGCTGGTGCTGAGCGTGCTGCTCACCGCGACGGCGGTGGCGGCGGCGGGCACCATCGGCTTCGTCGGCCTGGTCGCCCCGCACGCCGCCCGGGCCCTGGTCGGCCGCCGCCACGTGCGGGTGGTGCCGGTCGCCGTCCTCCTCGGCGCGGTGCTGGTCTGCGCCGCGGACCTCCTCGGCCGCACGGTCATCGCCCCGGCCCAGCTGGGCGCGGGTCTGATGACCGCGCTGATCGGCACGCCGTACTTCCTGTGGCTCCTGGTGAGGAGCCGGGGAGGCCGCTGATCCCCCGTGGCGCCGCCCGGGAACCTCACCGGGCGGCGCCACGGGCGGGGGCCGCAGCCGGCCGGGCCCGCCGGGCGGGGAAAAAGCCAAGGGGGCCGGACGGGGCGCCTCTCCGCTCAAGAGGCGCCCCGTCCGGCCCCGGCTCGCGTGCCACGCCGTCCCCACGTGCGGCACGCTCGGACCGTCCGCCTCATCCCACGGGCGGCCGGTCCGGGTCTTTCAGTCGAGTCCGAGGGCGGGCAGCACGGCCGACTCCACGAACCGCACCATGTGGTCCGGGTCCGCGTACCGGCCGGACAGCACCGGCCGGATCCGCATCACACCGAACAGCATGTCCGGCACGAACGGCAGCGCCGGATGGCCGGCGGCGACGTCGCCCCGCTCGATCCCCCGGCGCAGGATCGCCTCCAGCGCGACGAGCTCCGGATCGACCAGCGCCTCCCGCAGCGCGCTGCGCAGGTCGGCGTCCACCGTGATGGCGTGTGCCAGCGCCTGGAAGAGCCGGGTGTCCCGGTCCGACACCGCCCCGAGGGAGCGGGCGACCTCCGTGAGGTCACCGGCGAGCGAGCCGGTGTCGATGTCGGCGAGCCCGCCCCGGCGGTTCGCCCGCAACGCGGCGGCCACGAACTGGGGCTTGGTCTTCCACTGCCGGTACAGCGTGGACTTGCTGCACCGGGTGACGGCCGCCACGCCGTCCATGGTCACGGTCTCGTAGCCGCTCTCACGGATCAGGTCCAGCACGGCGTCGAAGAACTCCCGCTCACGCTCCGGTGTGATCTTCGAGCGACGCGACGCGGATTCCGGCCGGGCTCCACTCTCCACCTGCACCATGACCATTCCCCTTCCTCCGCCACCTGGCCCGCGCCTCGGCCGCACCTGCCCCTCACCCTATCCGTACCGACACCCGATCGTATCGATACCAACCAGTACCGGTACTCTACCGTACCGATACTGAACCGTTTCGATGATCGCGGCGGCCGGCCGCGCCCGGCGTCACCCGCGACGTCCGTCCGCACGAAGGGCTGAAGATGAGAGCCCGTCCCGCGCCCACCGGGCGCACCCCCGCGCACCCTCCCGCGCAGACCGTGGCCGGCCGGTGAACGCCACCGCGCCCGCCGTCGCCCTGTCCCTCGCCTCGGCGGTCGCCTACGCCTCCGCCGCCGTGGCGCAGGAACGCATCGTCGCCCGGGCCCGTCCCGGCGCCCCGCTGCGTTCGCTCCTCGACACGGGGGCCTGGTGGGCCTCGACCGGCCTGAACCTCACGGGCTCGCTGCTGCACGTCGTCGCCCTGCGCTACGGACCGCTGACCGTCGTGCAGCCCCTGGGCGCGCTCACCCTCGTCGTCGCGGTGCCGCTGGGCGCCCGGGTGGCGCGGCGCCGGGTGCGCGAGAGCGAGTGGCGCGGCACCGCGCTGACCCTGCTGGGCCTCGCCGCACTGCTGCTCACCGTGTCCGGCCCGGTCCGGGAGAGGGCGCTGTCACCGGGCTCCGCGCTCGCGGTCGCCGGTGGTGCGGCGGTGCTGCTGGCCGCGCTGTGCCGGCCGGCCGACGCTTCCGGCCTGTGCCGCGCCGCCGCGTCCGGGGTGGCCTCCGGGGTGGCGTCGGCGCTGACGCAGACCATGACGGTGACCCTGACGGGCGACGGCGGTCCGGCCGCAGCGGCGTGGGGACAGACGGCACTGCTGGGCGCCTTGGTCGCCGCGTTCGCGGTCGGCGGGCTGCTGCTGGCGCAGTCGGCCTACCGCGGGGGTCTCGGCGCCCCGCTGGCGACTTCCACGCTGGCCAACCCCGTGACGGCGGCGTGCATCGGCCTGTGCCTGCTCGGTGAAGGCTTCCAGGGCGGGGCCTTCGGCGCCCTGCTGGCCGGGGGCGGGGCGCTCGTCGCCGCCCGCGGGGTGGTGCTGCTCACCCGGGGAGCTCCCCGGCCCGCGCCCTCGGCTTCCACCGTGGCCGAGGCCATGGCCTAGGTGTATCGCCTGGCACCCGGGGCCGTGACCGGCGTCCCGCCTCGGCTGGGAGGGCCGGCGGTTCCGGGCACCCGGGGGCCGAGCCCGTCGGCCTCAGTGCCGGCAGAGGCAGAAGGGGTGGCCGGCCGGGTCGGCGTAGACCCGCCAGTTGGCGCCGGGCCGGACCTGGTCGGTCCGCTCCAGCACCGTCGCCCCGAGGGCGAGCGCACGCCTCTCCTCGGCCTCGAGGTCGTCGACGTCGAAGTCTAGGTGGAGCTGCTGCGGGCGGTCCTGACCCGGCCACGCGGGCGGCCGGTACCCCTCGACCCGCTGGCAGGCCAGCGGCACGCCTTCGAACCCGTGCACCTCGACCCAGTCCGCTTCAGCGGACTCCGTGACGACGTGGCCCCCGAGCAGTTCCGCGTAGAACGCGGCGAGCATCACCGGGTCGTCGCAGTCCAGAGCGACCGCCTGCAGTTTCCGGATCATCTGCCGCACTCCTCGAAGTCCTCGGCCGCCCCGGCGGCGCCCGCACGGAGGGACGTACCCCCCGCCACGGCCGCCATGCGGCAGGACGGGACCCGGTGTCCGGCGCCGCGGCGCCGGACACCGGGTCCGTGTGGGGGGACCTCCGCGGTCAGGCTCCCGTCGTACCGGAGCAGGCCGGTACCGTAAGGCCGTCGGCGGAGCCGTTCGCGGTGTAGCCGAAGGTCACCGTGCCGCCGGCGGCCAACGAGCCGTTCCACTGCGTGTTGCGCACGGTGGCGCGGCCGCCGCTGGTCGTCAGCGTGCCGTTCCACACGTTGGTGACGGTCCGGTTGCCGAGGTCCCAGCTCGCCGCCCAGCCGGTCAGCGCGACGGTGCCGGTGTTGCGCACCGTCACGTCGGCCTGGTAGCCGCCGGACCAGCTGTTGGTGACCTTGGTCGTCGCCGTGCAGGAGCCGGCGCCCGGCGTCGGGGTGGGGGTCGGCGTGGGCGTCGGGTCGGGTTCGGTGCCGGTGCCGTAGGTCAGCCCGTGTCCGTAGGGGAACAGGGCGTCCTTGCCGTCACCCTGGTTGATCGGCTGCTGGGAGACGCTGCGCATCCAGGTCATGGGCAGCTTGCCGGTCGGCTTGTAGTCGCCGAACAGGACGTCGGCGACGCCGCCGCCCTCGGTGCCCGGCAGCCAGGCGGCGACCAGCGCCTTCCAGTCGGGCAGTTGGGCGGCGATGTCCAGCGGGCGCCCGGAGACCAGCACGACCACCACCGGCACGCCGCTGGCCTTCAGCTTCGCCAGGGTCTGCAGGTCCTCCTGGTCCAGGCCCATCGCGCCGGTCCGGTCGCCCTTGCCCTCGGCGTACGGGGTCTCGCCGACCACGGCGACGGCGGCGGTGTAGCTGCTGTCGATGCCGTTGCCGTACCGCTCGTAGGTCACCCGCGAGGAGTCCGTGGCGGCGGCCCTGATGCCGCCGAGCACCGTCGTGCCGGGGGTGATGGCACCACTCCTACCCTGCCAGCTCATCGTCCAGCCACCGCTCATGTTCCCGATGTCGTCGGCCGACTTGCCCGCGACGAACAGCTTGGCCGACTTGGCCAGCGGCAGCACGCCACCGTCGTTCTTCAGCAGCACCTGCGACTCGCGCACGGCCTGGCGGGCCAGCGTGCGGTGTTCGGCGGAGCCGACCGTCGAGGTGTACGCCCGGTCGGTCAGCGGCTTCTCGAACAGGCCCAGTTCGAACTTCTTGGTGAGGATGCGCCGGTTGGCGTCGTCGATGCGGGACATCGCCACGTGGCCGTTGTCGACCTCGGCGCGCAGCGTGCTGATGAACTTCTTGTAGTCGTACGGCACCATCACCATGTCGACGCCGGCGTTGATCGCCTTGCTCACCTCGTCGGCGGTGAAACCGGTCTGCCCGTCGAGCTGGTCGACGGCGGCCCAGTCGGACACCACGAAGCCCTTGAAGCCGAGCTCGCCCTTGAGCAGGTCGGTGACGAGGAACTTGTGGCCGTGCACCTTGACGCCGTTCCAGCTGCTGTACGACAGCATCACCGAACCGACGCCCCTGTCCACCGCGGACTTGAACGGCGGCAGGTGGACGGCCCGCAGTTCGGCCTCGGTCAGCTGGGTGTTGCCCTGGTCGGTGCCGTTCGTCGTCCCGCCGTCACCGATGTAGTGCTTCGCGGTGGCGAGGACCGAGGCGGCGGTCGATCCCGCGCCGCCCGCGCCCTGGAAGCCGTCGACGATGGTCGACATGGAGGAGACCAGTTCGGGAGTCTCGCCGAACGACTCGTAGGTCCGGCCCCAGCGGTCGTTGCGGGCCACGCACAGGCAGGGCGCGAAGGTCCAGTCGACGCCCGTGCCGGAGACCTCCTCGGCGACGGCGCGGCCGATCCGCTGGACGAGCGCCGGGTCGCGCGTCGCGCCCAGACCGATGTTGTGGGGGAAGATCGTCGCGCCGCGGACCGCGTTGGCGCCGTGCACCGCGTCGATGCCGTAGATCATCGGGATGGCCAGCGGCGTGCCGATGGCCTGGCGCTGCAGCGCGTCGTACGTGTCGGCCCAGGTGGTGGCGTTGTTCGGGGAGACGGTGCCGTCACCGCCGGACAGGACGGAGCCGAGACGGTAGGTGTTGATGTCGGACTGGGGGACGATCGAGTCCTTGTCCGCCTGCGTCATCTGGCCGATCTTGTCGTCCAGCGTCATCCGGCCGAGCAGGTCGTTCACGCGGTCCGCCACCGGGAGCGAGGCGTCCTGGTACGGCAGGGCGGCGGCCGCCACGGGGGCCTCCGCGGCGACGGAGGGCTGCGCGCTCGTCGACCCGGCGAGGGTGATGAGGGCGGCGGCGACGGACAGTGCGGCTGTCAGCCGGCCACGGCGGGTCGGTGGTCTCATGAACGGGCCCTCCGGGTTCGCGGGAGCGGTGGTCGAGCGGTGGGGCGGGGTGGGGCTGGGGTGTCCCCGCCGTGCGTCGGGCGGGCAGGCGACGCGGGTACGGCGCCGGTGCCGGGCGGCGGCCCGGCACCGGCGCCGGCCACGTGCCTGCCCCGTGGGGGCCGGTCCCGCCGTGGGGAAGGACGGCGGGACCGTGCTGCAGCGTGCCTTGCGGGTGTTGCGGGGTGCGGTCGGTGCGGTCGGGTGCGGTCGGTGCGCTTCGTTTGCGGTCGGCGCCATCCGTGCGTTCCGGCGCTGACGGTTCCGGTGGTGCGGTTCGGCCCGTGGTGCGGGGCGAGCGACGATGCGGTGTGCGGGGCGAGCGTCGGTACGGGACGTGCGGTGGTGCGGGGTGACACCGTGCTGTGAGGCCTCGGTGCCCTCCGGCTCCCACGACTACCGCTGTGAGAGCCCACAGGCAGCGAGGCCGCTATGCCCGGGTATATACCGCTTCCTCTTGCCGCATGACGAAAGAGGACGTACACACGAGTGAGTGGGAGCGCTCCCACCCGTATGTTTCATGAAGCCAGCACTGTCATCCGCTGTCAACAGCCGTCACACAACCTCGTCCAACTTCCCTGTCCCGCCTGCCCGCCACCCGCCTGCCGGGGCCCGGCCTTGTCAGCCCGATGCCCCCGCTTCAGATGCGGATCACGGCCTTCCCGCGTGTGCGTCCGGACAAATGGGCACCCCTGGTCATCCGGTGCCTGGAAGACGGCCCGCGAAGATACTCCGAACTCCGCGTGCCGCTGGGCCGCGTCTCCCCGAAGGCGCTCACCCAGTCGCTCCGCGGCCTGGAGCAGTACTCCACCCGCAGTTTCGGGTCGGCGTGCACCGTGCGTGACACGAACCCGTTCCTCCGTCGACTGAGTCGAACCCTCGCCGGCGCGGGCCGCACCGGACGAGCCGCGCCAAGGTGTCGACTCGGGCGCTCAGCCGACCAGTCGTCTCCGCCAGTCGAGCGGGGTCACCACGATCGCCCGGGCCGGATCCCCGTCCCAACGCACCGTCAGACCGGCCGCGCGCACCGCTTCGGCGACCTCCCGGCCGACGGCCACCGTGGCCTCCGAACCCGCGTCGTCGAAGGTCCCGTAGAGCAGGTGGAGCCCCTGCCCCAGCGCGGCGCCCTCGGTGCACTGCGAGTGGAAGTAGACGAAACCCCGGTCCCCCGGCTGCGATTCGGCGCCTATCTCGGCGTCTCCGCAGGTACGGCAGCAGGCGAAGTCCTCACGCGCCACGATCCCGTGCTCCCGCAGCCGGGCGAAGGCCCGGCTCAGCCGCTCGGGATCGGTCTCACCCTGCCAGCCGGCCTGCTCGCCGACCCTCTCCAGCCACAAGGCGTCGGCCAGCCGCCGGGCCTGCCCGCGGGTGAGCGGGCGGCACTCCGCGGTGACCAGGTACTCCTCCGCGATCTCGGCCAGCGCCGCCCGGTCCACGTACCCGCAGGCGAGCGACAGGCGCAGCCGCTCCTCCAGCGTCTGCCGGTCCTCGGCGGACAGTTCCAGCGGCGGCACCGACTCGGGCTCGTCCATGTCGAGCAGGACCCACTCGAACTCCCGGCTCCAGTCCTGCTCCCGGCACGCCCAGCCGGTCATGGCGTCGGCGACGGTGCCGGGGTCGGCGACGAAGGTCTGGAAGTGACGGTCGTGGGAGCCGTCCCGGTACTCCAGCTGGTAGTCGCCGCCGGCCCGGTGCGCCACCTGTATGTACTCGTCCGGAAGATCCGGCACTCGCTGGGCGACCAGGAAACCGTCGCCGGCCGCACCGATCCTTCGCACCAGCGCGGCGAGTTCACCGGCTGTGGGGCGCACCACCCGCTCGCCGGGCTCCGTCATCACGAGCATCTCCATCATGTGCGCCAGCCTGGCACACGCCACTGACAGCGACCACCTGCGGCTTTCCCGCCGCTGTGCCGCGCTTCTTGCTGTTATATGACTGTCCGACACGGTCGGCTCGCCACTCCCCGGATCACCCCGGATCATCCCGGCCACACTCCCGCCGAACGACCAGTCCTGTTCGAACACCATGCGCCACCACCGCCCCGGCCACCCCCAGAACCCGTCACCCCGCGATGGAACAATTGTCCTGAAATAGCCGCTCCGGAACCGTGACAAGCGGCGCTCCGGCGACGTTATTGGAGCACCAGTGCCCCTGCGTCGTCCGTCCGGAGGAATCCGTGCACCTGACTCCCGCAAGCCCGAGCAACCCAGGCACATTCGAACAAGCCCTGTCCGTGGCACCGGCCGGCACGCGGTGGGCGGCGTGACCTCCACCGGGCCGGACTCCCCGGCACCCACCGGTCCTCCCGGCGGCCCGGCTGCCGAAGCCGAAGGAACCGACCCGGGCGGGGCGAGCGCCATGGGCGAGCCGTCGTCCTCGGAGAAACTGCTCTTCGGCGGCGAACTCACCTATGAGCAGGGCTGGAACCAGCACAACGGCGCCTGGCTGCGCCTCGGCCTGCGGACCATGGCGGCCGCCCTGCCCCGTCACATCGGTATCGCCGTCCGGCTGGCCCGCCAGGCCGACCCGCGCTCCCTCCTCGTCGTCGGCCTCTGCGAACTCGGCCGCGGCATCAGCCAGGCGGTGTCGCTGGTGGCGGTCAGCGCGCTGCTGGGGGAGCTCTTCGCGCCCGGGTCCAACGCGGAGCGGCTGCGGGCCGCACTGCCCGCGCTCCTGCTCGTCGCACTGGTGACCTTGCTGGGCGCCGTGCTGCGGTCCGCGTCGATGGCCGCGACGGGCATCCTGGAGCCCAAGGTGTCGCGTGTGGCGACGGAGCGCTACCTCGGCCTGGTGGCGCGCGTGGAGATGAGCGCGATCGAGGACGACGCGTTCCACAAGCTGATGGACTCGGCGCAGTGGGGTGCGGAGTCGGCCCGCCGCATGGTCCGTCTGTGCACCGCCGTGGCCACCTCCTGCATCTCACTGGTCGCCGCGGCGGGGGTGCTGGCGGTGCTCCACCCCGCCCTGTTGCCGCTGCTGATCGTCATGGCGCTGCCCAGTGCCTGGGGTTCGCTGACGATGGCACGGCAGCAGTACGTGAGCCGCCACCGGTTCATCCAGCACGTCCGGGCCGCCCATCTGATCAGCCAGTTGCTGATCAACCAGCAGGCCGCCGGCGAGGTGCGGGTGCACGAGGTCGGCCCCTTCCTGCTGACGCACTTCCGCGGGATGGCCGAGACGAGCGAGAAGGAGCAGACCCGGCTGGCCTGGCTCGGCGCCCGCACCGGTCTGATCGCGGACTCCGCCCGGGGCGTGGCCACGGTGGCGACGTACGGGGTCCTCGGGCTGCTGCTGTGGAGCGGTTCGATGGAGTTCGCCGTCGGGGCCACCGCCGTGCTCGCCATCCGGTCCGGCTCCGCCGGGATCAACGACCTGGTGCTGACCGTGACCGACGTGCAGGAGGAGTCGCTGTTCGTCGCCGACCTCGAGGCCCTGTGCGAGGAGGCGGAGCGGCGCGCCATCCCGGCGGGCGGCAAGGACCTGCCGGAGCACTGCGGGGAGATCCGCTTCGACAACGTCACGTTCACCTACCACGGCAGTGACGAGCCTTCTCTGCGCGACGTGAGCCTGGTCGTCCCGGCGGGCCGGACGGTGGCGCTGGTCGGCCGGAACGGCTCGGGCAAGACGACGCTGACCAAGCTCCTGTCCGGTCTCTACCTCCCCGACCACGGCCGCGTCACCTGGGGCGGCGTGGACACCGCGGAGGCGGACCGGGCGCAGATCTTCTCCCGGGTCGCCATGGTGGCGCAGGACTTCCACCGCTGGCCGTTCACGGCCCGGGTCAACATCGGCATCGGCCGGTCCTCCGCCCTGCACGACGAGGCCGCGGTCGACGCGGCGGCGGCGTACTCGGGGGCCGACGAGATCATCGGGTCCCTCCCCCGCGGCAAGGACACCCTGCTGGTGCGCGGCTTCCGGGGCGGGCGGGAGATCTCCGGCGGGCAGTGGCAGAAGATCGGCCTGGCCCGGGCCCGGTTCCGCGACGGGCAGGTCCTGATCGTGGACGAGCCGACCAGCGCGCTCGACCCGGCCGCGGAGCAGAAGGTCTTCGACCAGATCCACCGCCTCGCGGGCCACGGCCAGACCACCGTCCTGATCACCCACCGGCTGCACAGCGTCCGCCACGCCGACCTGATCTACGTCCTGGAGGAGGGCCGCGTCGTCGAGCACGGCACCTTCGAGCAGCTGATGCACCCCGAAACAGGTCGGGGCTTCTTCCGTGAGGCCTACGACGTGCAGGCCCGTCAGTTCCACGGCGCCTCCGCCATGATGCCGTCACCGCGCTCCGGCGAGCCCGGCCGCGACAGCGGAGCCACGGCGAAGCCCGACGACGAGGTGGTGCCCTGACCCTCATGATGGAACCCGGCGCCGGACGTGACCGGCCCCGGACGTGGCGGGACCCGGGAGCGGTATCCGGCTCCCGGGTCCCTGGGGATGCCACCCGTTGGGCACGCCGATGGCGTTTCAAGAGGAGGGATCAGGCTTATCCCTCGTGTTCTTCCGTTGAACTACCGCGCCGCGGAGAGGCGCAGACGAGAGTCGAACTCGCACCCCAAGGGCGTAGTCCCTCCTCGGTCGATCCGGCGATCGGTGGCGATGCTGAAGCTTGAGCGAGAGTCTGAGTTTCAGGCGGCGTGCCTCTGCCGATTGGGCCACCCCGGCGTGTGGTGCCGGGGGAAGGATTCGAACCTTCACCGTCGCCGCTTCTTCAGGCTGATTCCGTTCAGTTTCAGCTTGCGCTCGGGGAGCGGACCGGTCCTCATGTCCGGCCCGCCCCTGTCACGCACCCCCGCGCTCGCACGCGGGGGCGATCATGGGGTTGTCCGCGGGTCTCAGGCGAACAGGTAGCCGAACACCGCGTCGCCGACCCGCCGGTCGGTGACCTCGGTGGAGTTGGCCTCCTCGCGGGCGAACTTGACCGCCTGCTGCAGCTTCTCGACCCGCTCCAGCAGCTCGTTCACCCGTCGTGCGGGCAGCGCCCCGGAGAACTTCACCGTGGTCCAGTAGCCGATCGGCACGTCCTCGTAGTACACCTCGACCTGCGCCGGGTGCTTCTCGGTGGCTTCCGCCTTCACGTGGTTGCGCGGCACCTTCTTGGTGCGGATCGTGCGCACCGCGTCGGTCTTCCACCAGTCCGTGGACGGGTCGAGGGACCAGGACTCCGCGGCGTCGAGCACGGGGAGCTTCTTGACGAAGGTGTGCAGGTCGGCGAGCTGCTTCTCGAGGAACAGCAGGTAGCCGACGGGGACGTCGGCGACGACGGTCCGGCCGTCCACCGTGACGTCGGCGCGCGCGGTGCAGTTGGCCCAGTCCTTGGTCGCCGTGACGTCGAAGAGCCGGGTGAGGGACGCGGCCGTCTCCCGCAGCACGTCCTCCGCCTTGACCTGCACCCGCGTGGACTCGGGCGGCAGCTGCTCGCCCTCCTCGTCCTTCGGCTGGTACGTCCTCGAGATGCCGGCCAGCAACGCGGGCTTCTGCACCTTGTGGTGCGCGGCGGTGATGTCCTGGAACGACTTGTTCTTGACGCCCTTTTCGACAGCGATGATCTGGTTGAGCTTCGCCATTGCGTCCCCCCTTTCGAACAGGAGCAACGTAGACCGGACGACGCACTCCTCTCACCTCATTTATCGGCGCCGTTCCCGAGGCGGTCCGACGATCAGCGTGACGGGACTGTCGCACACCCGGCCGCACCCGGCCGTCGGCGCATCGGTCGTACGGCGGTGCCATGCGGCGAACGCGGTGGTCAGGTGGACAGGCCCCAGGCGCGGGCGTCGACCAGGTGCTCCGCCAGGGCGGCCGCCGAGGCGTCGGGCACGCCGACCGCCGCGAGGGCGTGTGCGATCCGGGTGAGCGCCTCCTCCGCCGGGGTGTCGACGCCGCCCCAGGCGGGGAGCAGGAGCAGCAGCCGGTGGTCGGGGTCCAGCACGCCGTGCCGGTGGCCGCCGTCGCCGGAGGGCACCGCGTCGGCGGCCTCGACGGTCTCCCGCCAGGTGAGGCCGCCGCCGTGGAAGTCGTGCGGGTCCATCACCCCAAGCGTGCGCAGGGTGTCGGCGCCCGGGACCTCGAGCAGGAACTCCGTGCTGCCGTAGTCGTCGGGGAGGTTGTACGGGACGACGTGGTGCACCCGGCCGTCGGACAGCGGCACGCGGAAGGCGGGCCACACCTCCGTCGCCCCGACCGCCTCGAGCGCCGCGTCCAGGTCGGCGAGGTCCGCGCCGAAGAGCTCCGGGTCGACGCCCTCCACGACGAGGGTCCATCCCAGGTAGGCGGGCCAGAACCCGGGCGTGTCGAGCAGGTGCTCCGCGGGTTCCACCCGGTGACCGTGCGGCCGGTACCGGGCGAGCGGGCCGTTGGCGGACGCCGGGGAAGGAGTGGACATGGCCGGAGGGTACCGGCCCGGTGACATGGCGGGAGAGTACCGGCCCAGGGTCCGGGCGGCCGGGGCCGAGGACCCACCCGATCCCACCCGGCCCCTCCTCACCCCACCCCGCCCCGTCCTGCCCCGCCCTGGCTAGGACCTCGGCAGGACCAGCCGGAAGGTGGCCCCGCGGCCCGGACCCGGGTCGAGCTCCAGGCGGCCTCCGTGCCCCTCGGCGATGGCCGCCGCGATGGCCAGGCCGAGTCCCGAACCGCCCTGGGCGCGCGAGCGCGACCGGTCGGCCCGGTAGAAGCGCTCGAAGACGTGCTCGGCCTCCTCCGCCGTCAGCCCCGGGCCGTCGTCGGCCACCTCGACGACGGCGACCCGTGTGCCGGGCAGGAACGGCCGGGTGGTGCTGACCCGTCCGGGCGCGTCCGTCCCCCCGACGCCGGGGCCGGCCAGGCCCTCGCCGACCCTTACGTGGATGCGGGTGCCGGCCGGGGTGTGCACGTGCGCGTTCGTCAGCAGGTTCTCGACGATCTGCCGCAGGCGGTGCGGGTCCCCCATGGTCTCCACGACGTCCAGCTCGCGGCCGCCGGGGCCGCCGTCACCGCCGGGGCCGCCGCCGAGCGGCTCCAGGTCCACCGGATGGCTCCGCCTCTGCATGACGGCGGTGCTCACGGCGTCCGCCGCCACCGAGAGCAGGTCCACGCTCTCGCGCTGGTAGGCGGGTCCCCGGTCCAGCGTGGCGAGCAGCTGGAGGTCGTCGACGAGCAGCGCCATCCGTTCCGCGTTCTGCGCCACGAGCCGGTCGGCCTCCCGCCGCTCCTGTGCGGAGCGGGCGCCGGGCCGGAGCGCGAGCTGGGCGAAGCCCTGGATGGCGGTCAGCGGCGTGCGCAGTTCGTGTCCGGCGTCGGCGACGAACTGCCGCATGCGGTCCTCCGAGGCCTGACGTTCCTGCAGCGCCTTCTGCAGGCGGTCGAGCATCGTGTTGAGCACGGTGCCCAGCCGTCCGATCTCGGTCCCGGGATCGGTGTCGGGCAGCCGCCGGTCGAGCTGTCCCGCGGTGATGGTTCCGGCGGCGCGCTCCATCCGGGTCAGCGGCAGGAGCCCCAGCCGGACCACTCCGCGGGCCAGGGCCAGCAGCGCGGCGACGGTGGCGGCGAGCAGCAGGGCGTCCATCCAGAGGATCTTCGAGGTCGCCCCGTCGACGGTGTCGAGCGGCAGCGCGACCACGGCGCCCATGCCCTGGGGGCCGGTCCTCAGCAGCACCCGCCAGTTGCCGTCGCCCGACTCCGCCTCCACGGTCTCGGGGTGTCCCTCCGTCAGCCCGAGGTCCTCCAGCGTGTCGGGCAGCCGCGGTCCGGGCCGGTCGTTGGAGCCGAGGGAGTACTCCAGACGGTCACCGGAGTCGTTGTAGAAGTAGACGCGGAAGTCCGACGGCAGCGAACCGGGGCCCTGGACGGGCGGCGGGCCGTCGGGCCTGCGGGCGTCGCGGAAGGACGGCGGCCGCGGTTCGAACTGGGCGAGCTGCTGGTCGACGCGGTCCAGGAGCCAGGACCGCAGGACGAGGAAGCCGACCAGCTCGGAGGCCAGGACGGCCACCGTGGCCAGCACGGTGACGCCGAGGACGAGCCGGCCGCGCAGCGACCGCGGCGCGAGACGACGGGCGGTCCGGGGGGCCAGGGAGCGTGACGTCGGGGTGAGGGGCCGCTTCACCGGTCCGTGGTCCCCTCGTGCGGGCGGGGCAGGCGCAGGCAGTAGCCGACGCCCCGGACGGTGTGGATGAGCGGCGGGTCGAACCGGTCGACCTTCTTGCGCAGGTACCTGACGTAGGTCTCGACGACCCGCGTGTCGCCCGCGAAGTCGTAGCCCCACACGTGGTCCAGGATCCGCGTCTTGCTGAGCACCCGGCCGGGGTTGTCCATCAGGTACGCGAGCAGCTTGAACTCCGTCGGGGACAGCTGCAGGTACTCCCCCGCCCTGCGCACCTCGTGCGCCGTCTCGTCCAGTTCCAGGTCGGCGTAGCGCAGCACGGTGTCCGGCAGCAGGGCCTCGGTGCCGAGGGTGCGCCGCAGGATGGCCTGGATGCGCAGCAGCACCTCCTCGATGTTGAAGGGCTTGGCCACGTAGTCGTCGGCGCCGGCGCTGAGGCCCTCGATGCGGTCGTCGACGCCGGTGCGGGCGGTCAGGAACAGCACCGGCACCTGGTTCCCGCTCTCGCGCAGCCGGCGGGTCACCTCGTAGCCGTCCAGGTCGGGGAGCATCACGTCCAGCAGCACCAGGTCCGGCTGCAGGCGCTCGGCCTCGGTCAGGGCCGCCCGGCCGGAGTCGACGCTGCTCACCCGGTACCCGGTGAGCCGCAGGGTCGACTCGAGCAGGGTGCGGATGCTGGGCTCGTCCTCGACGACGAGGAGCCGGTGCCTCGGCTCCGCCTCGGAGTGCTCGGTCATCGTGCTGTGCGATCCGTTCTTTCGCTGAGGTCCACGGCGTGCCGGGCGTGGGCCGTACCGGACGTTACCCGCGGCCGGTCGCGGGAGGTGTCCGCGGAGGGTGCCGGCGGTGGGCATGTCTCCCGGCGCAGGCCCCGGCGGAGGGGACGGGTACGGGAGAAACGCCGGGCGTCCGAACGGCCCCCCTCGGGGAGGGGTCCGTCCGGACGCCCGGCCTCACCCGGCGATCTCCTCGTCCTTCGCCAGCGCCTCGGTGCGTGCGGTGACGGTCGTGCGGAGTGCCTTGACGGCGGTGTCCAGGCCCGTGCCGTCGGCGCCCGCCTCGCGCGCCGCGTCGGCGACGCGGTCGAGGGTCGTGGTCGCGGCGCCCGAGCCGTAGAACTTCTCGTACAGCTCCTGGTACGCCTTCTTGTAGACGGCGTCGAACGCGTCGGACTCCAGGAACCGGTCCTTGAGCGCGTGGCCCGAGAGCCCGCCGCCCCTACCGCCCCGACCGTCCTGGCCCTGGCCGTCCTGGCCCGCGTCGGCTCCCTGACCCTGCCCTGCCGCGCCGCCGCCGGGCGGCCCTTCGGGGAAGCCCTCGGGCAGCTCGCCGGGGAACCCTTCGGGCATCCCCTCCGGCGGACCGCCCTCGGCCGTGCCCTCAGTCGTGCCCTCGGCCGTGTCCCCCGCCGGTGCCCCTCCCCCGGGCATGCCGCCGCCCATGCCGATCTCGTCGTCGGGCCCCGCCGTCGCGTCGCCGGAGAAGGTGAGGTTGTAGTCCCATCCCAGCACCGTGAACTTCCGGATGTCCAGGTCGTACCGGAGCAGGTAGTTCTTGCCCGGCCCGGACATGTCGTCGAAGTTCAGCAGCAGGTTCTGCGCCGCGACGTACGTGGCGAGGGACTCGACGTCGACGTACCGGTCGAGTTCCTTCTCGAACTCCTCGTCCGACGCCTGGTCGACCCACTTGATCAGCTTCATGACGGGTTCGAGGTCCTGGCTGCCGACCTTGTTGAGCTGCTTGAAGGAGTTCTCGTAGTCGGTCGGGTCGTCGCCCCGGTAGGTGAAGCTGCTGCCGGCCCGCGCCTTGTACATCACTCCGTTGCCGTCGCCGGCGGATTCGGCGTACTCGGTGTCGGGGTTCTCGACCATCAGCCGCGTGGTGACGGGCCGGTCGTTGACCTGGAACGCGGTGAACGAGTAGCGCTCGTTCTTCAGGCCGCTGGAGTCCATCAGGCTCAGCGCGAGGGCTTCGTTGACCGGCACCTCCTCCCCGCTGCCGGGGCGCAACGAGATCTCCCGCTCCCCCTGGTAGGCGCGGCCCTCGACGTACTCGTCGATCTTGATCAGCCAGGGCAGCTCCTCCGGCTTTTCCGCGGACAGGTCGTACTGCGTCATGCCGCCGCCCCTGCCCCCGCCGGCCCTCGCGGGGGCGTCCTGTCCGGCCGCGGCTCCCTCCGGCGCGGTCCGGCCGCCGCCGGGCATTCCGGCGCCGCCGCCGCGCAGGGACATCAGGGTCGAGTTGCCCTTGAGGCGGATGCCGACGTCCTCGAGGTGGACCCCGTCGATCGTGAGGTCCGCCTTGACGTACTCCTTGTTCCCGTCCTCCGTGAACTCCTTCATCATCTTGTCGAACTCGGTCTGGTCGTACGCGAGTCGGACGGAGTGGGCGACCGAGGTGTCGTACAGGCCGATCGTGCCCCTGACGTTCTCGGTGACGGGGTCGCCCTCCGCCGCGGAGGCGGAGGTGACGTACGGCGAGACCCGGGCGTCACCGAAGCCGTAGACCATGACCGCGAGCCCCGCGCAGAGCGCTCCCACCGGCTTCCAGTGGTGCCGCAGCCGGACCGGGAGGCGGTCACGCAGGCGGCGTCCGCGGGTCCTGTCGTCGCCGGCCATCACAGGTCGGTCGTGTCGTAACCGGTCAGCACGGTCACCCGCTGTCCGGAGGTGCGTTCCTGCAGCGCGCTCACCAGCTCGCCGGGCTCGGCGCCCTTCTTCATCCGCACCGTGTAGAACACCTCGGTGAGTGCGCCGCCCCTGATCGTCTCGGTGCTGACCAGCTCGAACTCGGTGGTGTACTTGATGAGCACGTCGCTGATCGCGGGCGCGTAGTCCTCGCCTGCCGGAACCTGGACCTTGACCACCTGACGCTGGACGTTCAGCGCGAACCAGTTGAACTTGAACATGACCAGGACGACCGCGCAGATCACCACCGCGCCGACCGCGGCCAGCGTGTAGAAGCGGGCGCCGCAGGCCATGCCGATCGCCATCGCGAGGAAGATGAAGCCGACGTCCCTGGTCTCCTTCACCGCGTTGCGGAAGCGGACCACGGACAGGGCGCCGACCAGGGAGAACGCCCGGGCCAGGTTGGACCCGACGACCAGCATGATCAGGGCGACGATCATGCCCACGATGACCAGCGTCTGGACGTAGGACTGGCTGTAGGAGACGTTGCGGTGGGTGTACCGGTACACGTAGCCGATCAACGTGCTCAGCACGAACGACAACGCCATGGCCGCGACGACGTCGGCGACGCTGAACGTGCCGCTGAGTTCCTGCAGATCGAAGTTCACTGTGCTCCTGCTTTCACCGGCGCCTCGGGCGCCGGCCGCTGCCCGGGCAGCGGCTCGTTGGTGGGGGTGGTGGTCGGGGCCGAGGGGGCGGAGGGAGGCGGGTAGTCCGCCTCGTGGACGTGGAAGACGGACCGAGGTGCGAGGCCGAACGCCTCGATGGACTGCACGTACTTGGACACCCGGACGAGGTCGAGGTTCCGGCGCGCGGCCAGGTCGGTGATCCAGTGCGGGGTGCGCTCGTTCACCTTGATCTCCATCACCGACAGGTGCGGCGGGATGGTGAAACGGTTCTCCGGGTTCGGGAGGCCGAAATCGAAGTCACGGTCCCGGCCCCGGACGCGCCGGTCGAAGGTCACCCGCAGTCCGGTGTCCGCATCACGCCCCACCAGCGCCTCGCGCTGGTAACCGGTGATCGCGGTGGGCCGCAGGTTCAGCCGCACGACCAGTTCGAGGACCTCCTGGACGAAGGCGCTCTCCTGGGCGGAGTGCTCGACGAGCTCCCGTCCGTCGCACAGCCGCCGGGCCGTCCCGTAGGGCAGCGTGATCCGGCGCTTCTGCGTGACCCGGTTGACCCGCTGCTTGATCTCCACGCACACCGGGGACTCGTCAGTCACCCCGTCGAGGTCCCCGTAGTGCCGGATGCGCAGCTTGCGCCGGAACTTCAGGCCTTCGATCTTCTCCCAGTAGAAGCGCAGCTGAGGGGTGTCGTAGTAGAGACTCCACACGCCGTAGCCTCCGACCGGGCTGTGCGCGTCCCGGTCCATCCGCTCGGCCAGCTCGTCCCTGATCCCGGCCGCCTCCTCGACCGGCACGAGGTACTTCAGCTCGAACCGGTTGAACGCGTGCAGCCTGCTGGCCACGTGCAGGGGTTCTGCCACCGTGTGCCTCCTTCGTCGTGCGGTGCCGTCGACCTCGACCGGCACCGCATACGGAAGCAGCGTCGTGTGAGAGAACGCCGAGAATTGCGAGGCAGTCCCGAGAGAACCCCGCGTGCCGCCGCCGGCCCGGACGGGACGGGCCGAAGGGCGCCACGCCCCTCACGACGTGCGGCCCTCGGCAATACCGCCTCCGCGAACGGTGCGGAGACAGCTTTGTCACCGCGGTGACGCGGCGGTCAGGGTGAAGGAGGTCCAGGCGCTGCTGCTCCACCACCACGGCTACTCGGTGGGCCCGAAGGAGGTGGACGGCTGCTTCGGTGCGGGAACGGAGCCTGCGGTGAAGTGGCTCCAGAGGGCCCATGGAGCGCCCGTCTGCGGCTGAGTGCCGACGGACACTCTTCCTGCCGCGCCTACTCGCGCCCGGGAGAGGACGGACCCGGACCGCCGTCGTCGGCCGGCCGGCCCGGCGGGGTCCGCCCGAGGAGCAGGGCCAGACCGTCGAGCAGGCGCTGCAGCCCGAACTCGAACAGGTCGTCGAGGTTCAGGTCGTAGCCTTCCTCGGCGACCTGCGAGAGCAGTGGGAGCCGGCCGTCCGCAAGTACCCGCCGCAGTGCGGGCTCCTGGCCGTCCATCCACTCCTCGCTGTCGAGACCGCTGTGCGCCTCGGCCTCCCGCTCGCTCTCCAGGTGGACGGCGATGCCCCGGGCGTGGTTGAGCAGCGTGAGGTGCGCGGTGAAGGCCGACTGCAGGTCCAGTCCCTCGGCGTGCAGCGCGCCCAGGATCCATTCGCTGTACTGCATCCCGGAGGTGACCATCTGCGGGCGGGTCACCGACATCGCCGGAGCCAGCCACGGGTGACGGCGGAAGAGACCCCACAGCTGCCGCGACGCCAGCTCCACCGCCGCACGCCAGTGGGCAGGCCGTTCGGCGGGGAGCGGTCGCCCGGCGATGGCGGCGTCCAGCATCCGCGTCAACAGGTCGTCCTTGTCGGCCACGTGCCGGTAGAGCGACATGGTCGCCACCTTCAGCTCGGCGGCGACGCGGCGCATCGATACCGCCGCCAGCCCTTCCTCGTCGGCCACCGCGACGGCCGCGGCGACGATCCGCTCCAGGGTGAGCCCACCGGCGGAACCCGCCGGCCCCACGCCCCCGGTGGACCCTGCCGGTCCGGGGACCCCGGCGGCCCCGGGCCGCCCCGCAGACCCCGCGGACCTCGCGGACCCGGCCCAGGCGCCCGTCCCAGGGGACCGGGGCGCCGCCCCCGGCCGCGTCCCGGGGCGCCGCGCGGCGGACGGACGGGCCGCGCGGGCCGGGTGCGAGGGGCCGCCCCCGCCCTCCACGACCGTCCCGACACCGGGAACCGAACGCACCAGTCCCGCACGGCGCAGCTCGGCCAGCACCTTGGTCGCGGTGGCCATGGCGACACCCCACTGCCGGGTGATCTCCCGGGTCGAGGGGACGCGCTCCCCCGGGGCCAGCTCCCCGCTCTCGATCCGCTGCCGCAGCTCGGCGACGATCCGGCCGGACCGCGGTCCCGCGTTCTCCCCCATCGCCCGCCACCCCTCCGCACTAGTGCACCTGACGTGTGCGCCATCCTAGCCCGCGACGAGGGGCGTCGTCCGCGAACACCCGCGGAAACCCCTAAGCGCACTAGTGCACTCATCTGCACTACCTGCATTTACCCGCCTTTTCCCGCTTGCAGCAGCGTACGCGTACGCCGTACATTCACCGTCATGACGAACAACGGGATACTCATCTCCGGCGCCGGCATAGCAGGACCCGCGCTGGCGTACTGGCTACGCAAGCAGGGCTTCGCGGTCACCGTGGTGGAGCGCGCGCCACAGCCCCGGCCGGGCGGACAGACCGTGGACCTGCGCGGCGCCGGCCGCACCGTGATCGAGCGGATGGGCCTGATGGACCGGGCCAGGGCGGAGAGCGTCGAGCAGCACGGGATCGCCAACGTCGACGGCTCCGGCCGCGTCACCGTGCGGATCCCCGCCGACAGCTTCGGCGGGGAGGGAATCGTCTCCGAGATCGAGATCCTCCGCGGCGATCTCGCCCGCGTGCTGTACGACGCGACCCTGCCCGGCACGGAGTACCTCTTCGACGACACCGTCACGGGCATCACCCAGGACGCGGACGGCGTGGACGTCACCTTCGAGAAGGCCGCGCCGCGCCGCTTCGGCCTGGTCGTCGGCGCGGACGGGCCGCACTCCGTGACGCGCGGGCTGGTCTTCGGCCCCGAGCGGGAGTGCGTCCGCCCGCTCGGGCTCTACAACGCCTGGTTCACCACCGGCGACGAGGGTCTGGACCTCGACGGCTGGTACCTGATGCACAACGCGCCGGGCGGACTGGTGGCCTCCGCACGGCCCGGCCGCCTCCCCGGCGAGGTCAAGGCGGGTCTCAGCTTCCGCTCCGCGCCCATCGCCTACGACCGCCGCGACGTCGCCGCGCAGCGGGAGATCGTGGCACGGCGCTTCGCCGGCGTCGGCTGGCAGACCCCCCGTCTGCTGCGGGCCATGCGGACGGCCCCGGACTTCTTCCTCGACTCCATGGACCAGGTGGTCCTGGACCGCTGGTCACGGGGCCGGGTGGTGCTGCTGGGCGACGCCGGGTACTGCGCCTCCCCGCTCACCGGCCTGGGGACCAGCCTGGCCCTGGTCGGCGCCTACGTCCTCGCCGGGGAGATCGCCGCGGCCGCAGGCGACCACCGCGCGGCGTTCCGGCGGTACGACGAGGTGATGCGGCCCTACGTCGCCCGGGCCCAGCAGCTCCCGCCGGGCGGCGCAGCGGGCTTCGCGCCGTCGAGCCGGACGGGGATCAGGCTCCGGAACCTGTCCATGCGCCGGATGACCCGGTGGCCGATGCGGAACCTGCTCGCCGCCCAGTTCGCGAAGGCGGGGGACATCGCCCTGCCGGAGTACGCGGCGGGCGAACCGGCCCGATGACCCCCGAACCAGCCTGAGAGCGCTCTCAGACAACTCTCGGATCCGCCTCGGACCATCATCGGACAACGCCGCGACGGTGCCTGACTGTGCGTCAAGTGTTGACACCCACCTCGGGGGGCCCTACGTTTCCCGCGTTCCTGAGAGCGCTCTCTAGGGCGTTCCCGGAACCTCCGCGGAGCAGTTCCTCCCCCCGTTCCAGCACGTCCCGACGATCCCCCCGTCATGACAAGAGGTGTCCCCCATGCCAGCCCTCCCCCTTCGGCCCCCGCGGGCCTTGCGACCGGCGTCCGTGCTGGTCGTGGCCGCGTCGCTGGCCGCCGTCGGGCTCGGTCCGGCCGCCGCCCCCGCGGCGGCCGCCACCGTTCCCGTGGGCGCCGGAAGTTATTCCGACACCCGGCCGGCCGGAACCTCCGGCCCCACCACCAACACCGGCTCCGCCGTCAAGCCCAAGGTGACCGCCGCCGCCCAGGGCAAGCCGGTCCCCACCAACGACTGGTGGTCCTCGCTCGCCTTCCAGCGGTACGGCGACAACCCGTACTCGACCCCCATGTACGGTCACCCGCTCACCTACCAGGCCGTCTCCGGCGGACTGGAGGTCGGCTACCCGACCAGCGCGGCGATCGTCGGCGAAGGCCGGCAGTACGAGTTCGCCCACAAGCGCGACCTGACCCTCGGCCTGACCGGACTCAACTCCCCCGACACCAAGGCGGACTCCTGGTCCGACTGGACCGTCACCCCCTACTGGTCCGACGGCTCGCGCACCCTGCGCACCACCATCGGCCACGGCATGCCCTTCGTGTACGCCCAGGGGTCCGGCGGCAACGCCCGGATCAGCACCGCGTCGACGCCCACCGTCTTCTCCGACCAGGGCAACGTCCTCGGCATCACCGTCGGGGGCCACCACTACGCCCTCTTCGCGCCGACCGGCGCCGACTGGAACGTCTCCGGCACGGAGATCACCGCCGGTCTCGCCGGCAAGGACTACTTCTCCCTCGCCGTGCTCCCCTCGACCGACGCGCTGGCGACGTACCGCAAGTACGCGTTCAGTTTCGTCACCGGGTCGAAGGTCGACTGGAGCTACGCCTCCGGCACGGTCAAGGCCACCTACGCGCTGACCACCGAGGCCAAGGAGGGCTCCGAGCGCGGCACGCTGCAGGCCCTGTACCGGCACCAGTGGCTGTACACCTCGGACGCGCTCACCTCGTACACCTACGTCTCGCCGCGCGGCACGATGAAGGTCCGTGAGGGCGCCTCCTTCACGACGAGCATGCGCTCCGCCCCGGTGCTGCCCCAGCTCCCGCGCGGCAGCGCGATCGACAACGCCCGCCTGCGCGGTTACCTGAACGACGTCGTGAACGCCTCCGATCCGTTCTCCGGGGCGACCGACACGTACTGGACCGGCAAGGCGCTCGGGAAGCTCGCGCAACTGGTCCCGGTCGCCGACCAGATCGGTGAGACCGCGGTCCGCGACCGCCTGATCTCCCTGCTGAAGGGCCGTCTCCAGGAGTGGTTCACCGCCGGCGGCGCGAGCGAGTTCTCCTACGACCGCGACTGGCGGACGCTGATCGGCTACCCCGCCTCCTACGGCAGCGACGCCGAGCTCAACGACCACCACTTCCACTACGGCTACTACGTCCACGCCGCCGCGATCGTCGCCCAGTACGACCCGTCGTGGGCCGCGGACTCCGCCTGGGGCGGCATGGTCAAGGCGCTGGTCCGCGACACCGCCAACCCGAGCCGCACCGACAGCTCCTTCCCCTTCCTGCGCGGCTTCGACGTGTACGCCGGGCACAGCTGGGCCTCCGGCCACCAGGGCTTCGCGGCCGGCAACAACCAGGAGTCCTCCTCGGAGTCCACCAACCTCAGCGCGGCCCTGGTGCTGTACGGCTCGGCGACCGGGGACAACTCGCTGCGCGACCTGGGCACGTACCTGCTCACCACGGAGAGCGAGGCGATCGCCCAGTACTGGTTCGACAAGGACCAGCAGGTCTTCCCCGGCTCCTACACGCACGACACCGTCGGCATGGTCTGGGGCAGCGGCGCCGCCTACTCGACCTGGTGGACGGCCAACCCCGAGGAGATCCACGGCATCAACGTCCTCCCGGTCACCGCGGGGGGCTCGCTGCACCTGGGCGCGCACAAGGCGGCGATCCGGCGCAACATCGCCGAGATGGAGCGGGAGAACGGTGGTCCCGCGGTCGAGTGGCGGGACATCCTGTGGGAGTTCCAGTCCCTGGCCGACCCGGCGACGGCGAAGTCCAAGTGGGACGCGGGGAACGCCGGCTACACCCCGGAGGCCGGCGAGTCGAAGGCCCACACCTACCACTGGATCGTGGGGCTGGACTCGATGGGAGCGCCCGACACCTCGGTGACCGGCGACATCCCCGTCTCGGCCGTCTTCTCCAAGAACGGGACCCGCACCTACGTGGCGCACAACCACGGGTCCTCCGCGCGCACGGTCACCTTCTCCGACGGCCGGACGCTCAGCGTGCCGGCGCGGTCCACCGCGACGGGCACCGGGCCCGGCGGCGGTACCGACCCGGGCACTCCCCCGGCCTCGGGGAACACCTTCCAGCTGCGGACCGGCGGCGTGCTGACCACGGCGACCGGCAGCTCGGCGGCCAGTGACACGATCCCGTCGGCCGGCGGCGCCAACCACGACGGCACGCCGTACCGGCCTCTGGTCTACGAGGTCAAGAACGTCAACGGCACGTACACCTCGGGCGGTTCGACCTCCTTCCGCCTGGCCGTGGACGCCGGCACCTCGGTGGGGCTCGGCCAACAGGCCCGCGTCAGCTACGACCTGACCGGTGACGGCACCTTCGACCGGACGGAGACGTACACCTACTTCGCCACCGACCCGGTGACGGGCTGGGAGCGCTACGACCAGACCCGCGGCCTGAAGTCCGCCACCGGCACGCTGGGCAACCTGCGCAACGGCACGGTGCGGCTGGAGGTCTGGAGCGCCATCGGCAACGCCGACTCCCGGCTGCAGACGGGCACCGACACCTCCGTGGTGGTGATCCCCTTCAGCTGACGGGCGCGACGAGCGCGGTGATCACAGCGGTCGCGAGGACCGCGACACCGCGACGACCGCGAAGATCGAGAAGATCGAGACGACCGCGGCGTTCAGGGCGGCGGTCACCGGTTCCGGCCGGTGACCGCCGCCCGCCGCTGTCCCCCGGGGTCTCGCGGGCCGGTCAGGCGGTGGCCCGGCGGACCAGGGTGGTCGGGGTGATCACGGACGCCGGCGCCTCGTCGCCCGGGCGGTCCAGCAGCCGCATCAGCAGCCTGACCATCAGCCGGCCCATCCCTTCGATGTCCTGGCGCACGGTGGTCAGCGGCGGGTCGGTGACCCCGGTGACGGCGGCCATGTCGTCGAACCCGACCACCGCCACGTCCTGCGGCACCCGCACGCCCCGCTCGCGCAGCGTGCGCAGCGCGCCCGCGGCCATCAGGTCGTTGGCCACGAAGACCCCGTCCAGACCGGGGCACCGGTCCAGCAGGCCGGCCATCGCGCGGGCGCCGCTCTCCTCGGTGAAGTCGCCCTGCCACAGGAGCTCTTCGGGGGCGTCGACCAGCACGTCCCGGTAACCGTCGATCCGGTCGAGGGCGGCGATCTTGTCGCGCGGGCCGGCGATGTGGGCGATCCGGCGGCGGCCCAGCGACACCAGGTGGCGCACCGCCTCCCGCGCGCCCCCGCGGTTGTCGCAGTCGACGAACGGGGCGAGGGGACCGGCGCCCGGGGCGGGGCGGCCTCCGAAGACCGCCGGGATCCTGGTACGGGCTATCAGTGACGCCAGTTGGTCGTCCTTGTGCAGCGAGAAGGCGAGCGCGCCGTCCACGTGGCCGCCCTCCAGGTAGCGGGCGATCCGCTCGTGCTCGCCGGCGCCCTCCACCCACAGCAGCACCAACTGGGCGCTGTGTGCGCTGAGTTCGCGGCTGATGCCGCGGATCTGCTGCTCGAAGAACGGGTCGGAGAACACCCGGAACTCGGGTTCCGCGATGATCACGGCGACCGCGCCGGTGCGCCGGGTCACCAGCGACCGGGCGGCGTGGTTGGGGACGTACCCCAGCTCCTCCACCGCCTTGCGGACCTTGTCGACGAGCGGCGGCCGCACCCCCACGGCGCCGTTGACCACGCGGGAGACCGTCGCCCGGGACACTCCGGCGCGCGCCGCGACCGCCTCGAGCGTCGGACGGGGTCCCATGGTCTGCTCGGGCAACGGTGGGCTCCTTGTCTGCGTCCGCGGGCTCCTTCGCCCGATGCCGCGCCGGTCACCCGGCGCGGACCAGGATAGGCGCTTCCGGTCGCCCGACTGAGAGCGCTTGCACGAGGGGCCGCCGAACCGTGACCCGGGAGCGGCCCGCCGCCCGGCGTCACCCGGGGCCCGCGACCGGACCCCGGTCCCGTCCGCCGCCGAGGACACCACGCCGCGAGGGCGCCCGTCCACGGTCACGCGGACGGGCGCCCTCGCTGTCCAGGACCGGACCGCCGGTCAGAGGGCGGGCACGAAGGGGATGCCCGCGGGCTTCGCCTTCTCCAGGTGGGAGAGGTAACTGCTGTCCTTCAAACCGAAGTTGGCGCTGCCCCAGTTCGCCTGGGCGAGCTTGTCGCGCAGCCCGGCCGGGTAGCCGTTCCAGCCGACCAGCGCCGGGTACTGCCAGGCACCCCGGTGGTTCTCCGGCGGCTCGTCGTTCGCCGTGGCCGCCCGGAAGCAGTGCGTGCCGATGCCGTCCTTGTGGTAGACGACCTTGGGGTGGGCGCCCTCCCAGGGGATGCGGTCCCGGCTGTGCACGGTGAAGTCGCCGTGGTTCGACGTGGCCACGTGGCGGGCGGTGTCGGTGGCCTGCTCGACCCAGACCACGATGTGTTCCCAGTCGTGCCGGTGGCCGCCGATGCTGGTGCCGGCCAGGGCCTGGTCCTTCTCGAAGTAGAGGCCGTAGAGCACCGCGCACCAGCCGTTGTTGCAGGTGGCCCGGGAGTAGGCGTTGGTGTTGCCCAGGTCGAAGTCGTCGCGGCAGTTGCCGTTGAGGGCGCCGGTGGGGTTGAGGCCGCCGTTGAGCGAGCCGTCGGGTCCGATGGCCGGGGTGGAGTAGCAGCCGTCCTTGTCGTAGTCCAGCGCGGGCTGGAAGCGCAGCTCGAGCGACGTGGCGTTCACCGGCAGGGCGGCGGGCGGGGCGGCCTGGGCGGGGCCGGCGACGGCGAGCAGCAGCACGAGGGCGCCGCCGAGGGTGCCGAGCGCCCGCCCCGCGCGGCGGGGACGGCGGGGGCGGGCGGAGCGGGATCTGACCGGGGAAGGGCGTCGTCCTGGCAAGGCGGTCTCCTCAACTCGTCGGCCGGAGAAGGGATGTGACGCACCCGTGGGTGCGCGACGCGTGCACAGGACACTCTGCCGGTCCCGGAGGCCCCGGGGAATGACGTGCTCATGAAAAACGGCCCAACTCCGTCCCCGCCGCGCCGTGATCAGGCCTGCTCCAGCACCGCCATCGCCGCGTTGTGGCCGCCGAGTGCGGAGACCGCACCGCCGCGGACCGCGCCGGAGCCGCAGAGCAGCACCGAGGGGTGGCGGGTGGCCACGCCCCAGCGGGCGGCCGGGGTGGACAGGTCGGCGTCGTCCGCGGCCCAGGGCCAGGCCAGGTCTCCGTGGAAGATGTGGCCGCCCGGCATGGCGACGTCCGCCTCGACGTCCTGCGGGATCTTGGCCTCCACGCAGGGCCGCCCGTCGCCGTCGCGGGCGACCACCGACTCGATCGGGTCGAGCAGGTGCTGGTCGAGGGAGGCGACGGCGCGGCGTACGGCCTCCGCCTTGCGTTCGGCGCGGGTGGCCGGGTCGGCGAAGAGGGTGGCCGGGAGGTGGAGGCCGAAGTAGGTGAGGGTGTGGGTGCCTTCGGGGACGTCGCCCAGGATCGACGGGTCGGTGAGCGAGTGGCAGTACACCTCGCCGGGCAGCCGCCGCGGCACCCGGCCGGCCGAGGCCTCGGCGTGCGCGGCTTCCAGGTCGTCCCAGTCCTCGTCGAGGTGGAGGGTGCCCGCGAAGGCGACGCGGGGATCGGCCCCGGACTTCAGGCGCGGCAGCCGGTCCAGCAGGAAGTTGATCTTCAGTTGGGAACCCACCGGCTTGTCCGCCGGGTCGCGCGTCTCGCCGAGCAGCCCGTCGAGCACCCAGGGCGCTGCGTTGGAGAGGACGAACCGCGCCCGCAGGACGGCCCCTCCGGCGATCTCGACCTCGGCGCCGTCGGCCGCGGGCCGCACGGCGGTGACCTCGGCGCCCGTCACCAGCTCGGCGCCGGCCCGCAGCGCCGAGGCGGCCAGGGCTTCGGTGACCGCGCCCATCCCGCCGACCGGCACGCGCCACTCCCCGGTGCCGTTGCCGATCAGGTGGTAGAGGAAGCAGCGGTTCTGGATCAGCCGGGGGTCGTCGAGGGCGGCGAAGGTGCCGATCAGGGCGTCGGTGGCCACCACTCCGCGGACGGTGCCGTCGGCGAACCGCCGCTCCAGCGCCTCGCCGAGCGGCCGCCGCACGATCTCCTCCCAGAGGCCGGGATCGACGCGCCGCCGCAGCTCGCCCTCCCTCGGCAGCGGTTCGGTGAGGGTGGGCGCCAGCACCTCGGCGAGGCCGCCGAGGCGGGTGTAGAAGTCGCTCCACGCCTCGTACTCGGCGTCCGACCCGGTCAGCCGGCGGAAGCTCTCGCGGGTGGCCGGTCCCTCGGGCCGTTCCACCAGCAGTCCACCGGGCCGCCCGTCGCGCAGGACCGGGGTGTAGGAGGCGGTGGAGCGGGAGGCGAGCTCGAGCTCCAGTCCCAGGTCCTCCATGATCCGCTCGGGCATCAGGGACACCAGGTAGGAGTACCGGGACAGCCGGGTGGGCCGCCCCGTGAAGGCCTGGGCGGAGACGGCGGCCCCGCCGGTGCGGTCCAGGCGCTCCAGCACGGCGACGGAGAGTCCGGCCCGGGCGAGGTAGGCGGCCGCGGCGAGCCCGTTGTGGCCGCCGCCGACCACGACGACGTCGTAGGCGGTGCGGCTTGTCATGATCGATGTCATGGCGCCCACCCTCCCCCACCGAGCGCCGCAGGCCCATGCCCGTGCATGGGTGGAGCTCCCGCGGTGACCCGGTAGGTGTACGCGGAGGGCGGGCGGGCCCGTGAGCGGGGGAACCCGGCGGCCCCAGGGACACGTTCGGCCACTGCGGGTACTGTGAGCGCACGCCGCCAGGGGGAAGGACCATACGATGATCATTTTCGGTACCAAGGGCTACCTGTACCAGCTGGCCATGCTGACGCTGGTCTGCGGGAACTGCGGCAACCCCTCCGCGCACGCGCTGCGCAAGCACGTCACGAAGTTCACCCTGTTCTTCGTGCCGCTCTTCCCCGTCTCGGTGAAGTACTCCACGCAGTGCACCTTCTGCGGGGCGCAGCGGCGGTTGAGCAGCGCGGAGGCGGACCAGCTGCAGGCGGGCGCTGCGGGCGGGCACGGCAACCCGGTCCAGGGCAGCTCGCAGCAGCAGCCGTACCAGTCCTGATCCTCGGGGGCGGCGGGCCGGGGCAGTGGCCACGGTCCGCCGCCCCCGGGTGTCGGTACGTCCTCCAGGGCGGTGCGGCCCCGCCTCCTACCGGTGGGACGCGAACTCGACGACCTGCTGGTAGGTGGGCCGGTTCTGCCAGCTGATCGGGGCGTGGGTGATGCCGCCCAGCGCCCGGTGGATCACGGCGTCGGCGCACCACTGGTCCCCCGCGGCGCAGTGCTCGTCGCCCGGGTAGACCTGGGCGGCGGTGCGTCCGGCCGCCTCCTTGAGGGTGCGGGCGAGCACGCCCCGGCACCCGGCGAGGTCGCCGGCCCCGCAGTAGGCGCGGGCCAGGCCGCCCTCCACCTTCTCACCGAGCACGGCGCGGACGTCCTTGTCGACGTAGCTCCACCAGCCGTACTGGAAGGCGCTGCCCGCGTGCCCGCCGGTGGGTCCGTGCGAGGCGCCCGGCGGTTCGTCGACGGGCAGGTTGGCCTCGAGGGCCGCGTAGAGGTCGTCCCCGAGGCCGGGCCCGAACTCGGCCTTGACCAGCAGCGGCCACCAGGCGTCCAGGATCCGGATCGCCTCGGCGTGCGCGTACCGCTTCGAGCCGCGTGAGGTCTCGGTGCGCAGGGAGCCGGCCGCGTTCCAGGCGGACAGCTTGGCGACGGCGTCGGTGACGGCCGGGTCGTCGACGGGGCCGCTGCGGAGCACCTTGAGGAGCTTGGGCAGCACCTGTTCGGCGCGCAGGTCGGCGAGGCCGGCCTGCGCCATGGCGCGGGTGAGCGAGGCCCGGGTGACGTTCCCGGCCTGGACGAGTGCCCGGACCCGGTCGTCGAGCAGGTCGCCGCGGTGGACGGAGCCGTTGCCCCAGGAGGCGGCGGTGTAGCCGTGGGCCAGTTTGTTGTTCCAGGAGATGTAGTAGTCCTGGTCGAGGGACTGCGGGTGCTGGGCCGGCGGGGTGTAGGAGGCCCGGTTGTCCTCCGCGTTCCAGTTCCGCCACTCGTAGCGGGCGTCGGCCCAGGCGGGGAAGTCCGGGTCCACGCCGGTGGCCCGGACGGGGTTGTCACCGCTGTTGTAGTACGCGGTGCGGGTGGAGTCGGCGTAGAACCAGTTGAAGGTGAAGTTGATGTGCTGCGCCGCCTGCTGGAAGGTCTCCGGGCCGGTGACGTGACCGGGGTCGTTGAGCATCTGGAAGCCGACGATCGAGTCGACCTCGTGCCGGTAGGAGGTGCGCAGGCTGGTGTAGGCGACCTTCTTGCCTCCGACGGTGGCCCGGTACTCGACCGGTCCGTACTTGGTCAGCCAGGCGCGCATCCGGTAGGAGCCGGCGGCGGTGGAGTCGGCGACGGTGGGCTTCCAGGAATTGGTGTGCTCCACCTTCTCCATGGCCACGCACTGACCGTGGAACAGGTAGTGGTAGTCGTCCTGGCACAGTTCGACGGCGTAGGTGTCGACGATGTCCTGGGCCGAGGTGGTGGCGGACCAGGCGTAGTCCTGGCCGCGGCCGAGCTGGACGTACATCGACAGTCCGGCGAAGGAGGCGCCGCGGGCGCTGAGACCCGGGCCCTGGATCTCCTGGAGCATCAGCAGCTGGGGCGCGAAGTAGCCGGTCTGCGGGCCGAAGACGGCGACGGGGCGGCCGCTCGCGGTGTGCTCGCCGCTGACCACCAGCGCGTTGGACATGCCGCGCCTGGCCGATCCGACGGCGGCCTTGGCGGCGGCCTCGGCGGCGGCGTCCGCCTTCGCCGTGGCGGCGCTGCCGGTGCGGTCGTACACCAGCGGGGCGCGGGTCACCGAGCCCGGGTCGGGCAGCGCCGTCCCCTGCGGGTCGGCGGGCCTGCCGGCGTAGGGGAAGCGGGCGCCGCGCACGGTGACCGCCGCCTCCGGGTCGTCGCGTTCGCGGAAGGACTCCCAGACGCGGGTGCCCTCCTGGACGCCGTAGCGGGACTGCGCGGCGAGCAGCGAGAGGGCGTTGTCGACCTCGCCCCCGCCACCGGAGCCGAAGAGCGCGCCGACGACGGAGGCCAGGGCCACCAGGTCGGTCAGCTTGAAGGGCTGGATCTTCCCGAGGTTGAGGATCGCGTCCTTGTGGCCGGTGAGCACGTACTCGCCGGGGAAGTAGCGGCCCTTGTCGGAGGCGGTGACGTAGGCGTTGATGCCGTCCACGTAGGCCTGCGCGTCCGCGAGGGCCTGGCGGCCGCGTTCGCCGTTCTCGGCGGCCACCCGGTCGATCTGGGCCTGGAGCTCGGCCTCGGTGTAGGGCGCCGAGCGCCAGAACTCCTGCTCCAGCGCCTGGTTGCCCGGGGCGCCGCCCGCGAAGGAGGTGAGCTGTCCCCGGCCGACGTGACGGAAGACGTCCATCAGCCACAGCCGGTCCTCGGCGGCGGCGTACCCGGCGCCGAACTCGGTGCCGTAGCGGGTGGTGCCGGTGATGTGGGGGACGCCGGTGGCCTTGTCGCGGACGATGGTGACGTCGGTGCGTCCGGCGGGCCGCTTGGTGGAGGCGACCTGGTCGGCGGGGACGCCGAAGGAGGCGTCGTTGAAGAACTTCCCGATGGTGGACTCGGTCAGCTCCGGATAGCCGGTGGCCAGGTCCGCGTAGGGGCCGAGCTGGTCGTCGCTGTGCGCCGGGACGGTGTTGACGGTCTGGTCGAGCAGGATCTCCGCGAGGGTGGCGGTGCCGTCCGCGCCGGGCGGCAGGATGTCCGAGCAGCCGTCGCCGCAGTGGTCGGCCACCGCCGCGGCCGCGGCGGGTGCGGGGGCGGCGGGGGCGGCGGGGGCGGCGGCGGACGGGAAGGCGGGGGCCAGCAGGGCGCCGATCATCGCGCCGGTGAGCAGGACCGGAAGCCTGCGGGCGGCTCGTCTGTCAGGGGCGGTGCGTGGGGTGTGCCGTCTCACGGCAGCTCCTCCCGACGGGGACAGGGCCAGGAGGTTACCGCCGGTATCCCCGCGGGTGAAGATGGCCCGTGCGCCAACTTCCGCGCAGGCTTCGCGGGGTTTGTGGGGAACGGGTGGAGGGTAATCGCGCCCACGGACCACGGGGCCGGCCACCGTGCACCACGGCTCGCGACGACCCGTGGCGCGGGGGCCGGTGACCGGGTGCGGGCAGGGCGCGGGGAAACCACCCGTAGGGTGTTCCGCATGGATCTTCGATTGCCCAGGTGGCCACGGAAGCGTGTGCCCGCGGCGGCCGCGGCCGCCGTCGTGCTGGCGGGCGCCGCGGCCGTCGGAACGGCGGCGACGGCCTCCGGGGACGACGCGCCCCCGGTGCGGCACACCGCGCGGATGATGACGATGGACGGCGGGGTGCGGATCGACACCTCCTACTACACCGCCGGCCCGTCCGGCGAACGCCGCCCCGCGGTGCTCCTCGGGCACGGCTTCGGCGGCGACAAGGGAGAGGTGCGCGCGCAGGCGGAGGACTTCGCCCGGCACGGCTACGCGGTGCTGACCTGGTCGGCCCGCGGCTTCGGCCGGTCGACCGGGAAGATCGGGATCAACGACCCGAAGGCCGAGGTCGCCGACGTCTCCCGGCTGATCGACTGGCTGGCCACCCGCCCCGAGGTGCAGCTGGACGGCGAGGGCGACCCCCGGGTCGGCGCCGCCGGCGCCTCCTACGGCGGGGCGATCGCCCTGCTGGCCGCCGGACACGACGGCCGCGTCGACGCGCTGGCCCCGGCGATCACCTACTGGAACCTGTCCGACGCGTTCTTTCCCAACGGCGTCTTCAAGAAGCTGTGGGCGGGCACCTTCATCAGCTCGGGCGGCGGCTGCTCCCACTTCGAGGACGAGCTGTGCCGCATGTACGAGCGGGTCGCGCAGTCCGGGAAGCCGGACGTCGAGGCCATGGAACTGCTGGCGGGGCGCAGTCCGGTGACGGTGGCCGACCGCATCGAGGCGCCGACGCTCCTCATGCAGGGCCAGAGCGACTCGCTCTTCCCGCTGGACCAGTCGGACGCCGCCGCGCGGGCCATCCGGGCGAACGGCGCTCCGGTGGCCGTGGACTGGCTGGCCGGCGGGCACGACGGCGGCAGCGCGGAGGGTGAGCGGGTCCAGGCCCGCACCGAGGCCTGGTTCGACCGCTACCTCAAGGGCGAGCGGAAGACGGACACCGGGCCCGCCTTCCGTGTCACCCGCGCCGGCGGGGTGGACTCCCGGGACGGCGACGTCCGGTACACCGGGGCGACGGGCGAGGAGTACCCGGGGCTGAACGCCGGCCTCCTGCGGTTCCCGCTCGCCGGGAAGCAGCAGCGCATCGACAACCCGGCGGGCGCCGCGCCGCCCGCCGTCTCCTCGCTGCCCGGCCTGGCCGCGGGCGGCGGGATGGCCCAGCTCTCCTCGCTGGGCGTCGACACCTCCCTGGACATCCCCGGCCAGTTCGCCGCGTTCGATTCGCGGCCGCTGACGAAGGACCTGCGGATCACCGGCTCCCCCACCGCCACCGTGCACGTCGAGTCCAGCACCGACGACGCGGTGCTCTTCGCCAAGGTCTACGACGTCGGCCCCGACGGCCGCCGGCAGGTCCTGCCCTCCCAGCTGGTCACCCCGCTGCGGGTGCCCTCCGGGCAGGACGTCCGGATCTCTCTGCCGGTCATCGACCACGAGGTCAGCGCCGGGCACCGGCTGCGTCTGGTCCTGGCCTCCACGGACCTCGCCTACTCCTCGCCCGCCGCACCGGCGACGTACTCGGTCTCCCTGCGGGGCGACCTGATGGTGCCGACCGCGAAGGACGTGCGGGCGGCCGAGGCCCCGCTGCCGGCCCGTGTCTGGTGGCTGCCGCTGGCGGGCCTGCTGATCGCGCTGGCGCTGCTGTTCGCCGGCCGCCGCCGCACGGCCGTGCCGGCGCCCTCGCCCGAACTGTCCGAGGTGCCGCTGGAGATCCGCGGGCTGAGCAAGCGGTACGCCGGCTCCACCGACCGCTACGCGGTGCGGGACCTCTCCTTCCGCGTGGAGAAGGGGCAGGTGCTGGGTCTGCTCGGTCCCAACGGGGCGGGCAAGACCACGACGCTGCGGATGCTGATGGGGCTGATCCGGCCCGACGAGGGAGAGGTCCGGGTCTTCGGCCACGCGATCCGGCCGGGCGCACCGGTGCTCTCCCGGGTGGGCGCCTTCGTGGAGGGCGCCGGCTTCCTGCCGCACCTGTCGGGGCGGGAGAACCTCGAGCTGTACTGGCGGGCCACCGGCCGGCCGGCCGAGGACGCCCACCTGGAGGAGGCGCTGGAGATCGCCGGCCTCGGCGGAGCCCTGGAACGCGCGGTGCGCACCTACTCGCAGGGCATGCGGCAGCGTCTGGCGATCGCCCAGGCCATGCTGGGGCTGCCCGACCTGATGATCCTCGACGAGCCCACCAACGGGCTCGACCCGCCGCAGATCCGTGAGATGCGCGAGGTGATGATCCGGTACGCGGCCGCCGGCCGGACCGTGATCGTCTCCAGCCACCTGCTCTCCGAGGTGGAGCAGACCTGCACGCATCTGGTCGTGATGGACCAGGGCAGGCTGGTGCAGGCCGGTCCGGTGGCGGAGATCGTCGGCACCGGCGACACCCTGCTGGTCGGGACCGGCGAGCCGGTGGCGCCCCCGCTGGCCGACAAGATCGCCGCGCTGCCCGAGGTGGACACCGCGGTGGTCACCGACGACGGGCTGGTGATCCGGCTGCGGGCGGGGACCGCCCCCGGGCGCCTGGTCGCCGAGCTGGTCCGGCTCGACGTCCCGGTGGAGTCGGTGGGTCCGCACCGCCGTCTGGAAGACGCGTTCCTCACCCTGATCGGAGACTCCGCATGAGCACGCAGAGCACGCTCGCCGGGTCCGGCCCGGAGCCGACGGCCGGCGGGGCGTCGACCGGCGGGGCGCCGACCGGCGGGGCATCGACCGGCGGGGCGTCGACCGCGACCGCCGAGGGCTACCGGCCGGGGCGGACCCTTCCGCTGCGCGTCGAGTTCGTCCGGCAGCTCAAGCGGGGCCGGACGCTCGCCATGGGCGCCGTGCTGACGCTCCTCCCGGTGGTGATGGCGGTGGCCTTCGCGATCGGCGGCGACGACGGGGACGGGCCCGGCCGCCGGATCAACCTGATGGACACGGCGACCGCTTCGGGCGCCAACTTCGCCGCGACCTGCCTGTTCGTCTCTGCGAGCCTGCTGCTGGTGGTGCCGGTGGCGCTGTTCTGCGGCGACACGGTGGCCTCGGAGGCCAACTGGTCCTCGCTGCGCTACCTGCTGGCGGCTCCGGTGCCCCGGATGCGGCTGCTGTGGTCCAAGCTGGCCGTCGGGCTGGCCATGAGCCTGGCCGCGATGGTCTGGCTGCCGCTGGTCGCCCTCGCGGTGGGCTCGGTCGCCTACGGCTGGGGCCCGCTGCGGATCCCCACCGGTGGCGCGCTGCCGCTCACCGACGCCCTGTGGCGGCTGGCGGTGGTCGTCGGCTACCTGTTCGTGTCCCAGCTGGTGACCGCCGGCCTGGCGTTCTGGCTCTCCACCCGTACCGACGCGCCGCTGGGCGCGGTGGGCGGGGCGGTGGGCCTGACCATCGCGGGCAGCGTGCTGGACCAGGTGGAGGCGCTCGGCCGGTGGCGCGAGTTCCTGCCCGCGCACTGGCAGTTCGCCTGGGCGGACGCCATCCAGCCGCGGGTCGTCTGGGACGGGATGCTGCAGGGCATGTCGGTGTCGGTGGCCTACGCGCTGGTGCTCTTCGCCCTGGCGTTCCGCGGGTTCGCCCGCAAGGACGTCGTGTCCTGACCGCGCCGCGCCCGGCAGGCGGACGGGGCGGCCGGGGTGCTCGCGAGCACCCCGGCCGCCCCTTTCGCCGCGCGTCGGTCAGGCGCGCCAGGTGTCGTTCAGCGTGATGTGGCCGCTGGACGGCACGGTGAGGGTGCGGTTGCCGCCCGACTCCCAGGTGACGGCGCCGGAGGCGTTCTTGCGCACGTACTTGTAGGCGCAGGTGGTGCCGGCGGGCAGCGCCACGTCCAGGCTCCAGACCGGGTAGGCGGCCGGGTCGAGCTTCGGCGCCTTCGCGGTGTCCCAGCCGCCGAGCGCCGAGCAGTCGCCGGCCACGTGGATGTTCTCGCCGACGACGGTGGTCGCGTTCACCTTGAACGAGGCGCCGCCGGACGGCTGGACGGAGCCGGAGCAGGTGCGGGCCCCGGCGTGCAGGGCCACCGCGGTCTCGGCGGCCAGGGTGGCGGTGAACTGCCCGGAGGAGTTGACGGTGACGGCCCGGCCGGACTGCACGTCGCAGTAGTCCCCGGCGGGCAGCGAGGTCTGGAAGGTGCGCGACAGCGCCGTGCCCGTGTGGTTGATGGCCACGTAGGCCTTGCTGCCGCGGCCGAAGGCGATCCGGTCGCCGCCGTCGTCCCACCAGTTGGTCACCGCCTGGCCGCGGGCCGCGTTGCGCAGGCCCACCATGGAGGAGATCTCCCGCCAGGCGTGCTGGCACTTCCAGCCGTCGCTGTAACAGGCGTTCACCTGGCCGCCGTTGGGCGGGCCGGCGTCGTGGTCGCTGAACTCGTAGCCGGAGTGGACGTCCGGGGAGCCGTACGGCCAGGCCAGCATGAAGACGTTGGCGAGGGTGTAGCTGGCGCCGGCCTTGTAGTTGAGGGTCTCGCCGTTGCGCTCGGTGTCGTGGTTGTCGACGAAGACGCCGGCCTTGGAGGAGCCGAGGTAGCCCCAGGACTCCCCGTAGTTCTTCAGGTAGGCCAGGTTCTCGTTGGTGAACACCCGCTTGAGGTCGCGGGCGTAGCGGAACTCCTGCACGTCACCGGTGCCCAGGTACTCGTCGGGCTGGACGGCCTCGCCGGCGCCGTGGATCACCTCCTGCTTCCAGTAGGCGTTCGGGTTGGTCAGCCGCGACTTGATGTTCGCCAGGTCGGCCGCGGGCATGTGCTTGGCGGCGTCCACCCGGAAGCCGTCGGCGCCCAGGGAGAGCAGGTCGTTCATGTACGCGGCGATCCTGCCGCGGACGTAGTCCTCGCCGGTGTCCAGGTCCGCCAGGCCGACCAGCTCGCAGTTCTGCACGTTCGCGCGGTCGCCGTAGTTGCTGATCTGGGCGGTGCAGTTGTCGAAGTCCGGGGCGGAGTAGAGGCCCGGGTAGGTGTACTTGGTGTACGAGGAGCCGCCGGTGCCGGTGCCGGACCCGGCCGACATGTGGTTGATCACCGTGTCGACCACGACCTTGACGCCCGCCGCGTGGCAGGTGTCGATCATGCTCTTGAACGCGGTGCGGTCGCCGAGGCGCCCGGCGATCCTGTAGCTGACGGGCTGGTACGAGGTCCACCACTGGGAGCCCTGGATGTGCTCCTGCGGGGGCGAGACCTGCACGTAGCCGTAGCCGGCCGGTCCGAGCTGGTCGGTGCACGCCTTGGCGACCGAGGCGAACTTCCACTCGAACAGGACGGCGGTGACGTCCTTGTCGCCGGGCGGGGCGGCCTGCGCCGTCGTCGGCGCCGCCACGACGGCCAGGGCGGCTCCCGCCACGAGGGCGAGAGTCGCGGCCATGGTCTTTCCGGCCATGTGTCCTCCACGGGGGGAGAGGGGGAGAAGGTGCGTGCGTTACGGACGGAAGCACGGGGGCACTTCCGCGGTCACACACCGGTGCAAGAACACGACGGGACTTGCTGCAAGCTCTTGCAAGAGGGTGCGATCGGGACCGTACGAGCGGCCCGACCAGCCGTCAACCCTTCGCGCAACAAGCGTTTCCAAGATCACCGGAGCAATGCGGGCGCTTCGCCCGTCACCACCCGGATCGCACGCGTCCGCACTCCCGCGAGCCCGCCGACGGGCCCGGCGGAGATCGCCGGACCCTCCCCCGCCGCCTCTTGACAGCCGTCGGACATGGCTGAAGCACTGGCCTCTGCGCACGAATACCGAATGTTCGGTCGGTAACTCTCGGTGGTGGTTCTCCATGACGCAGACCGCGACGCAGACCGCTCAGGATCCCCCGGGTCCGGCGGAGAGGATGTTCGCCGCCGACGCGGCCTCGGCCGCCCTCGGCATCGAGCTGGTGGAGCACGGTCCGGGCACGGCCGTGTGCCGGATGCGGGTGACCGGCGC
Organism: Streptomyces fragilis; assembly: GCF_003112515.1. Taxonomy (GTDB): domain Bacteria; phylum Actinomycetota; class Actinomycetes; order Streptomycetales; family Streptomycetaceae; genus Streptomyces; species Streptomyces fragilis. The sequence continues at coordinate 117,791 of NZ_BEVZ01000009.1, forward strand.
GATGGTGAACGGCCACGGCATCGCCCACGGCGGCTACCTGTTCCTCCTCGCCGACACCGCCTTCGCCTGCGCCTGCAACAGCCGCGGGCCGGTGACGGTCGCGGCGGGAGCCGACATCGACTTCGTCGCCCCGGTGCACGAGCACGACGTCCTGGTGGCCACCGCAGAGGAGCGCACCAGCTTCGGCCGCAGCGGCATCTACGACGTCACGCTCCGTCGCGGGGACGAGGTGGTCGCGGAGTTCCGCGGCCGCAGCCGCGCGGTCGGCGGCGGCACGGGCCGGCTCCGCCCCACGGGACCCGAGGAGGCACGATGACCGCCGAGATGTCCGCCGGCGTGTCCCCCGGTGTGTCCGGCCCCGCCCGGCCGGTGCGTCTCGGGGAACCCCTCCCCCACACCCTGAGGGACGACGCGGAGCGCCTGACCCGCGACGGACTGCGCGAGCTCCAGCTGACGCGGCTGCGCGCCTCGCTGCGCCACGCGTACGACAACGTGGAGACGTACCGGCGCAAGTTCGACGAGGCCGGGGTCCGCCCGGAGGACTGCCGCTCGCTCGAGGACCTGGCCCGCTTCCCCTTCACCACCAAGGCCGACCTGCGGGACTCCTACCCCTTCGGCATGTTCGCCGTCCCCATGTCCGAGGTGCGGCGCGTCCACGCCTCCAGCGGCACCACCGGCCGCCCCACGGTGGTCGGTTACACCGACAACGACATATCCGCCTGGTCCGACCTGGTGGCCCGCTCCCTCCGTGCCGCCGGCGGGCGGCCGGGCCACAAGGTCCACGTCAGTTACGGCTACGGCCTGTTCACGGGCGGCCTCGGCGCCCACTACGGCGCGGAGCGCGCCGGGTGCACCGTGATCCCCGCCTCCGGCGGCATGACGGCACGCCAGGTGCGGATCATCCAGGACTTCCAGCCCGAGATCATCATGATCACGCCCTCGTACATGCTCACCCTGCTCGACGAGTTCGAGCGCCAGGGGATCGACCCGCGCACCAGCTCGCTGCGGGTGGGCATCTTCGGGGCCGAGCCGTGGACGGAGGAGATGCGCCGCGAGATCGAGGAGCGCGCGGACCTGCACGCGGTCGACATCTACGGCCTGTCCGAGGTGATGGGCCCCGGCGTGGCGCAGGAGTGCGTGGAGACCAAGGACGGCCTGCACGTCTGGGAGGACCACTTCCTCCCGGAGGTCGTCGACCCGGTGACCGGCGAGGTCCTGCCGGACGGCTCCGAGGGCGAGCTGGTGTTCACCGGCCTCACCAAGGAGGCGCTGCCCATGATCCGTTACCGCACCCGCGACCTCACCCGGCTCCTCCCCGGCACCGCGCGGCCCGCGTTCCGCCGCATCGAGAAGATCACCGGCCGCTGCGACGACATGATCATCCTCCGTGGGGTGAACGTCTTCCCGACCCAGATCGAGGAGATCGTCCTGCGCGTCCCGGGCCTCGCCCCGCACTTCCAGGTGCGGCTCACCCGGCGCGGCCGGATGGACCACATGACGGTGCTGGTCGAGGCCCAGCAGGGCACCGGCGCGGAGCGGCGCGAGGAGGCCGCCCGCGAGGTGGCCCGCGGCGTCAAGGACGGCGTGGGCGTGACGGTGGACGTGACGGTCGTCGACCCGGAGACGCTGGAGCGGTCGGTCGGCAAGCTGCAGCGGGTCAAGGACCTCCGGGAGGAGTGACCCCGGGCGGCGTCCACGCCCCGGTGGCCGTGCGCCGCGTCCGGCCCGGTACCGTGCCGCCACACACGCGGCCACACGGCGGCACGTACGGGGGCGGCGGGATGCGGATCGACGGGCGAACGGTACGGGCGGTCAACCGGCTGACGGCGCGTTGGGCCGGGGAGGCCTCGGCGGACCGGGCCGGCACGGCGTTCTCCGCGGTGGGCGTCTGGCCGCTGCTCGCCTTCCTCGCCGACGGCGCCGGAGGCCGCGCCCGGGAGGAACTGGCCGGCGCGGTGGGGCTCGACGCCGGCGAGGCGGCGGGCGCGGCGCGCGAGCTGCTGGCGGCGCTGGAGGCCGAACCGGCCCTGCGGCTCGCCCTCGGGCTGTGGACTCGCCGCACGCTCGAGATCAGGTCCGCGTGGCTGGACCGGCTCGCACCCGGCACGCACGGGGTGCTCACCGGCGACCCGCGGGCCGACTCGGCCGCCCTGGACGCGTGGGCGGCCGGCCGCACCGGCGGCGAGATCGGCCGGGTACCGGTGCCCGTCCACGAGGACACCGAGATGGTCCTCGCCACGGCCCTCACGGTGGCCACCGAGTGGCACCGGCCGTTCCTGCCGGCCGGCGACCTGGTCCCCGGCTCCGGCCCGTGGCGGGACCGGGCGTTCCCCGCGCTGTACCGCTCGGGCGCGGTGCCCGACCGGCTCGATCTCGCGGACACCCCGCACGGCGCCGTGACCGGACTGACCGTCATGGGCCGTGCGGGCGTCGACGTGCGCCTGCTCCTGGGCGAGGAGCCGGCGCGGCCCGGGAGGATGCTCGGGTGCGGGCTGGACGTGCTGGAGCGCCGCCGCCCCGTCGTCCGGGGCGGCGAGCTGCCCTTCGGCGAGCCCGGCCCGGGCATCGAGGTGCGCCGGGCCCTGCGCACCTGGGCGGCTCCGCCCACCCTGGAGGTCACGACCGTGCCGTTCGCCGTCACGGGCGACCACGACCTGACGCGGCACCCCCGGCTCTTCGGCCTGACCGCCTTCCTCGACGCCGGGCAGGGGCACCTGCCGGGCGTGAGCGGTCAGCCCCTGGCGCTGGGCGCGGCCGCCCAGACGGCCACCGCGGCCTTCGGCGAGCACGGTTTCCGGGCCTCGGCGGTGACGGCCTTCGCCATGGCGGCGGGCGGTGCGGCCCCGAGCACGCGGTACCGCGTCACCGAGGTGCGGGTCCGCTTCGACCGGCCCTTCGGTTTCCTCGCCGTCCATCGCCGGAGCGGGCTCGTCCTGGCGGCGGGATGGGTGAGCGAGCCGGCCGGGTGACGCCAGGCCGCCCAGGGCCTCCCGCGACGCGTGTCCGGCCATGACCTGTCGGGTGCGCCGACGCCCATCCATCCCGGCCACGACCCGTCCGGTGGGCCCACGCGCGAGCCGTCGCGCCCGCATGGACCCGTCAGGCGCGGCTTCCCGTCCGGTGCGTCGACGCGAACAGCCGCGCCCGCGTGAGCCCGTCAGGCGCGACCGCCCGTCCGGTCCGTCGACCGGTGCCGCCCCGCCCGCGTGGAGGCATCAGGTCCGGCCCTTCACCGGGAGGGGTCGGCCGGCCCGTGAGGCCGCCTGGACCCTGCCGCTGCGTAGACGTCGCGCGCCGCCCGGACGAGGGCGGCGTTGTCCGGGGCGGGGCTGCCGTCGGGGAGGAGAAGGGCGTCCTCCAGGCCGATCCGGGTGTCCAGGCCGCGGGTGGCCGCGAGTCGCAGGAGCGGCCATGCGGCGGCGTCCTCACCGTGCAGCAGGATCGGCGCGGCGGCCGGCGCGAGTGCGTCCAGCAGGCCGGCCGCGGCGCGCACCGCGTCCTGCGGCGTGGTCTCGGTGATCTCGGCCAGGACGCGCAGCACCCGGTGGGCTTCGGGCCAGACGAGGAACCGCCGTGCCGCCGGAGTGCCGGACCAGACGCCGGCCTCCACGCCGACGCCCCGGTCCAGCAGCGCGGCGGCGACGTCGACCGCGCCGTCCTCGTGCCAGTTGACGGAGGCGTGGTCGGGCAGGACGGTCCAGGCCCTGACCTGCGCGGCACGGGCCCGCGGGTCCGTGGTGGCCCAGGCGCCGGTGGTGACCCCGACGGGCACGCCCGGGACGGCGGCCCGCACCGCGCTCACAGCGGCCGCGACGGCGGAGCCGTCCAGGGTGTCCTGGCCGTGACGGTCCTTGGGGTGCAGGTGGACGTCGACGGCGCCCGCGTCGACGGCCTGCCGGGCCGCGGTCGCCAACTCGGCTGGGGTGACGGGCAGATGAGGACACTCGTCCCGGCTTCGCGCACCGTTGAGGCAGACCTGCAGCATGACCCCATCCTCGCAGCCCGCGCCGGGGCGCTGGGGCCTGGCCCTCGCCGGCGGCCGCGCACCATCGCGTCACCCGCGCAGCCGCCACCGCCGGGCCGCACGGCACCGGGTCCGGACCGAAGCGGCCCTCCGGTTCACCCCGGGGGAACGCACCGCTGTCCGCAGGGCGCCGGCAGCTCGCCTCCCCCGCCGGACAGGGCGTGGCTCACGGCACCTCCGGCAGCACCAGGGCCCTGGCGACGGGCATCCCGGTGCGCCCGGCGTGCGCGAGCCGCTCCCTCACCTCCCGCATGGTGCGCGGACGGTAGCCCTCGCCGCAGCCGGTGCAGCAGCTCGCGTGGAAGCGGATGCCCGCGTTCAGCAGCACCGTCAGCACCCGCCAGCCCTCGTCGTCCCGCCGCGCGGGCGCCGCGAAGACCGACCCCACGTGGGTCAGCGGACCCGCGCACCGCGGACAGACCCGCGCCCTGCCGGCCTCACCGCCCGTGCGGAACTCCTGCTTCCACGAGGCGCGGCACGGCAGGCACACGTACGACGTCCTGGCGATCCCCATGGCCGTCACGGTAGCGGCGGCAGCCCGCGGATACGACGGCATTTCGTGCCCCTCCCCGCGACGGCGGAGGTGCCGGCGTGCCCAGCTCCGGCCCGACCGCGGGCGACGGCCGGCGCCCAGGGCCTACGCCCTGCCCGCCTGGGTCACCGGGGCCGGGTCGGGAACCGGAGCCGGGCCGGGAGCCGGCGCGGAAACCCGGGTGGGGTTCGGAGCCGGGTTCGGGGGCGGGAACGTCTCGCGGAAGGTGAACGCCGACGGGGTGGGTCCGTGCTCACGCACCATCGCGACCCGCTCCATCGCCTCGGCGGTGCCGGGACGGTGTCCCGCGGGCACCCACCAGAGCGCCTGGTGCGCCTCGCGCATCCGCCGGAACCACTCGCGGCGGCGGCTCAGCACCCGCAGGTGGTCGGAGTGGTAGGTGAAGTTCCGCAGCGCCTCCACCGACTCCCACACCGAGCAGTTGATGATCAGCAGGTCGTCGCCCTCCTCGGGCCGGAGGCCGGTGGAGTCCTCGCCCCCTGCGTCGACGAGGCGCCACACGAACCCCGGGCTGCGGTCGGCGAGCGCGTTGATCCTCGGCAGCTCGGCCACGAAATCGCTCAGTTCAGGACCGTCCAGCGGGCCGACGATGCGTCCGACGTTGACCTGCGCGAGGTGAAAGGTCGTCATGGAGCACAGCCTGGCCCACCCCGCCCTCTAACGTCAACCTCAATTGTTTTTAGAGAGGGACACGCAACACCCGCCTGGACAGGGGTCCATGGCCGCCGTCCACTCCTCGTCCGCCATGCCCTCCAGCAGTGCCAGGTTCATCCCGCAGACCAGGGCGGGGAACTCGTCCGCCAGCGCGTGGAAGGGGCAGTTGCGCAGCCGCAGCGTCCCTCCGTCCCGGAACGGCTGATAACCGCGGGCCTCCAGCACCTCCTCGAGCCGCCCGGCGGCGGCCTCCGGGTCCGCCGCACCCGCTGCCCTCGCCGCGGCCTGCAACTCCCGGTCGAGGCCCGCCTTCTCCACCACCTCGGCGAGCATCCGCCCCGCCGCGTCGTAGGAGCGGGGCGGCACCGACACCGCGTGCTCGCCCTCCGCCCTCCGGTACAGCTTCGCCGGCCGCCCCGCCCCCGGCCCGGCCCGCCCGGACAGCCGCCGGAACGACACCTCCAGCAGCCCGGCCTCGACCAGCTTGTCCAGGTGATGCGCGGCCAGCGACCGCGACACCCCCACCGCCTCCGCGGCGGCGTCACGCCCCACCTCACCCGGGGTCGAGGCGACATGTCGATAGAGCCGTCGGCGCACCGGGTCTCCCAGCACACCCAGCACGGCGAAGGCGGAATCCTCAGCAGTCATCCGCCGAGTCTATGACCAACGCATGTAAGCGAAAGAGGACGGATCCGACCGGTCCTCGGACGTGCCCGACCACGGCGTCGTCGACGGGAACCCGAAGCGCCTCGTCCGCCCGCTCCTCCCGGGAAATTCGGCGGCGCGGCCGCGGACGGCGTGGTCCACTGTGCCGTCCGTCCGCACCGCCACTCCCCCGGAGCCACCTTGCCCCTCCGCGTCACCGCCCTGGCCGACCCCGCTCGCACCCCCTCCGGCCACCGTCTCGCCTGGCTGGCCGAGGACGGCGAGGGGAACCCGCTCGGCTCCGCGTACCTCCGCGTCTTCACCAGGGAGGGTCAGGACCACCTCGCCGAGTTGCGGGTGAACGTGCACCCGGCGGAGCGCCGCCGCGGCGTCGGGGCGCGGCTGCTGGAGGAGGCGGTGACCGCCGCCCGCGAGCGGGGCCGCCGCTCGGTGATCGCGTCGGCCGACGCGGGGACGCCCGGCGACCACTTCCTCGCCGCGAGCGGTTTCCGGAAGGTGCTCACGCTGACCTACGCCCGGCTGGCGCTGGACGGGCTCGACGGCGATGCGCTGCGGGAGATCGAGGCGGCGGCGGAACGACCGCACCCGGGCTACCGCCTCACCTCGTGGCACGGCGCCGTCCCCGGCGACCTGGCCGCGAGCTTCGCCCGCTCACGCCGGGCGATGGACGACATGCCGATGGACGACACCGACCACGGCGTCGTGACCTGGGACGTGGAGCGGGTGCTGGCCGCCGCGCAGGCCGTCGCCGACCGCGGCGACCTGCTGACCACGGTGGCCGCCGTCGACGCGTCGGACGGGTCGATCGCCGGCTTCACCGAACTCGTGGTGCCGGGCGACGGCGAGGGCGACGGACAGCACTACGGCACCGGCGTGCTCCCGGAGCACCGGGGTCACGGCCTCGGCCGGTGGATGAAGGCCGAGTCGATCCGCCTCGCGCGCCGCGACCACCCCGGGCTCACCGGCCTGGTCACCGACACGGCGGACAGCAACACGCACATGCGGCGGATCAACGACGCGCTCGGTTACGTCCCGACGCACAAGGCCCTGGAGTACCAGCTCGACCTCTGAGGCGGCGAGCCCGTCGGGCGGGCCGGAAGTGACGCAATACAACGTTGTCACTGTGTTGGCATGTACGCAACCTTGGTGTGGGAGCGCTCCCGCTCCCTCCCCCGCATCCGCCCCCACTCCGTCCGAGGAGGACACCCATGACCCGTTCCGAACTCGCCGGCCGATTACGCCGCGGCCCGCTCCTGGTCCTCTCCCTGGTCACCGCCGCGCTGTTCACGCTGGTCCCGACGAGCGGCACCGCCTACGCCCACGGCTCGGTGGTCGACCCGGCGACCCGCAACTACGGCTGTTGGCTGCGCTGGGGCAGCGACTTCCAGAACCCGGCGATGCAGCAGCAGGACCCGATGTGCTGGCAGGCCTGGCAGGCCGACACCAACGCCATGTGGAACTGGAACGGCCTTTACCGCAACGGTTCCGCCGGCAACTTCCAGGCGGTCATCCCCAACGGCCAGCAGTGCAGCGGAGGCCGGACCGAGAACGGCCGCTACAACGCCATGGACGCGGTGGGCAACTGGAAGGCCACCGACGTCGGTTCCAGCTTCACCCTCCGGCTGCACGACCAGGCCCGGCACGGCGCGGACTACATCCTCGTCTACGTCACCCGGCAGGGCTTCAACCCGGTCACCCAGCCGCTGACCTGGAACGACCTTCAGTTGGTCACCCGTACCAGCCGTTACGCCCCCGGCTCGGACTACAACGTCCCGCTGAGCATCTCCGGACGCAGCGGCCGGGCCGTGATCTACACCATCTGGCAGGCCTCGCACATGGACCAGACCTACTTCCTGTGCAGCGACGTCAACTTCCGCTGACCGGAACGGATCACCGACGCCCCGCCGGGTGGTTCCGCCCGGCGGGGAGCGGCACGCCACGGCACGCCATCGCACGCCGCGGCACGCCGCGGCTCGTCAGCCGAAGCTGGCGTAGGCGAAGAGCGCGCCGCCCAGCAGCACCGGCGCGGCCAGCCACCAGGAGCGGACGGCCGCGTAGACGCCGGCGAAGACGGTGAAGACCAGCGTCAGCACACCGGCGATGCCGGCCAGCAGGCGCAGGGCGTCGGAGAGCGGCATCTTGTCGGCGACCTGGACGCTGGTGACGATGAACGCGATCACCGCGGCGAGCAGGCCCAGGGTTCCCAGCGACTCCGAGCGGAGCTTGGCGAGTTCGCCCTCCTCGCGCCGCCGGATGGCCTCGGCCACCGTGGTGAGCCGCCGGTCCATCTCCTGCTCCAGCCGCCGCGTCGTCTCGTGCAGGGACTGCCGGATGCGGCCGGTCTCCGCGCGCAGGCGGACGTCGGCGCGCAGCCGCTGGTACTCGATGACCCGGATCGCGTAGCCGTTCAGGCTGGAGTCCTCGAGCTCCATGGCCCGCTGGATCGCGGCCTCGGCCTCCTCGTACCGGCCCAGCAGGGCGCACAGCTGGCCCTTGACCGCGCGGAACCTCGCCCGCTCCGGGTCCGCCTCGATCGAGCGTTCCACCCGGGCCAGCGCCTGGGTCAGGTCCGCCTCCGGGACCTCGGCTCCGGACCAGCCCAGTTCCGCCAGCGTGCGGGCGTGGTGGGCCACCAGGGGCTGGTTGTTGGGGTAGGCGTCCAGCGCCCGGGAGGCGAACTCGACCGAGCTCGGCAGGTCAGGGCCGCCGGGGTGCAGCATGGCCATGTCGGAGTCGAGCACGGCCCGCATCGGCATGTCGTCGAAGTGACCCGCGTAGCGCTCGTAGAGGCGGCGGAAGCGGTCGGAGTCCAGCGCCCTGCGGTGCCGGGCGAGCAGGACGTACAGCGCGTCGAAGCCGCGCTTGCGGTCGCCGGGGTCCGTGATCAGCGCCTCGAGTGCCGTCATCTCCTCCTCGGTCAGCCGGTCGCAGAGGGCGCCGGCCCGCGCGTGGTACTCCGACGAGGCGTGCGGGGGCATGGCGTCGAGCGCCCCGGTGATGTCGGTGGAGAGCATGTCGTGGGTTCCTCCCGCCCCTGGGACCGGTCCGGCGGCCGGTGTCCCCGTGCTGGTGCGGCCCCCGCGGCCGCAGCGTCTCAGTAGATCGCCCCGGTCGAAGATCCACAAGCGGGCATCCGGTCAAGGACTCTGCCTGCCTGCGGAGTTGACGCAGCACACGCCAGGTCAGGGCCGGTCTCCCTCGGTCCGCCCGCGCGGCGGGGCGAGCGGGACGGAGCCGTCCATGTCCACGTCGGCGAACAGGTCCAGCATGCGGCCCAGGACCTTCAGGCAGGCGTCCACGTCCTCGTGGGTGAGGTCGCCGTCGACCTGACGCAGCAGGGTGCGCTCGTGGGCGGTGACGGCGGCCACCGCCCGCGCCCCGGCGGGGGTGAGGGCGATCAGCGGGGAGCGCCGGTGGGCGGGGTTGGGCCGGCTCTCCGCGAAGCCGCGGGCGACGGCGTCGTTGACCATGCGCTGCACGAACTGGCGGCTGAGCGCCTGCGCGCGGCTCATCCGGGGGACGGTCAGCGGGCCGTGCCGGTCCAGGAGGTCGAGGACGGCGCGCACGCCGACGCTCACCCCGTCGACCGGCGTCTCCTGCTCCACCTTGCGGAAGACCTTGTGGTACAGCGGGCCGACCAGGTCGAAGACCTCGGTCAGCCGTCGGGCCCGGGCGTCGGGGTCCATGGGGCCGGACGTCATCGGCTGCCGCTCCTCGTTCGTGTCATCCACACCCCCATCATGACACCTCGGTTGTCAACTGCGCCAAACAATGACACCTTAGTTGTCATGAAGACCTTCCTCAGTGACGACGGTCCGCTCGCCTACACCGAAGCAGGCCCCGGGGACGGCCCGTTGGTCGTCCTCCTGCACTCCGGCTTCGCCGACCACACCGTCTGGCGGTGGCAGATCCCCGAACTGGCCGAGCGCTTCCACGTGGTGGCGACGGACCTGCGCGGGCACGGCCGCTCCGCCAACGCGAGCCGCCCCTTCCGCGTGGCCGACGACGTGGCCGCGTTGATCCGTCACCTGGACGCCGGGCCGGCCGTGGTGGTGGGGGTGTCCATGGGTGCGGGCGTCGCCGTGGAGACCGCGCTGGAACACCCGCCCCTGGTACGGGCCCTGGTGATCTCCGGCGGAGGGGTCGTGCCGCTCCCGCCGGGTCACGATCCGAACGAGCCGCCGCCGATGCCGGCCTTCCCGCCCGACTGGCCGCTCTCCTCGATGCACCACCACGACCCCGAGGCGGTGGAACTGCTCCGGAAGGCGCTGGCGGGCACCATGGCCAAGCACACGCCGGACGAGCCCAACCTGCTGGTGACGGTCCCCGACGTCGCCGCACGCCTCGGGGAGCTGGCGAAGGTCCCCGTACTGGCGCTGGACGGCGAGCACGACGCCCCGGGCTTCCTCGCCGCGACGGCCGCGGTGACCGGAGCGGTCGAGCGGGGCGAGAGCGTCCGCCTCCCCGGGGCGATGCACCTGCCCAACCTGGAGAACCCGCGGGCCTACAACAAGGCGCTGCTGGCCTTCCTCGACACTCTCTGACGCCCTCGGGCCCGCGTCGGGAGGCTCCTCACGCCCCCCGTCGGAGGGCCGCCGCCCCGGCCGGCCCTCAGCCCTCGGCCGGGAGTGGTACCTCCCAGGTCAGCGCCGTGCCGCCGTCCGGCGGCACGGCGAGCCGCAGCGCGCCGCCCCGCTGTTCGGCGCGTTCGGACATGTTCCGCAGGCCGCTGCGCCGTCCGCCCGGCGTGAGGCCCACTCCGTTGTCGGTCACCGTGAGCCGCACCGTGCGGCCGTCGGTCTCGACGATCACGTCGACCCGGTCCGCGTGGGCGTGGCGGGCGACGTTGGTCAGGGCCTCGGAGAGCACCGCCACCAGGTCGTCGGCCGTCCCGGCGGGGACGACCGTGTCCACCAGTCCCTCCATGCGCACGCCCGGCGCGAAGCCGAGGACGGGCGCGGCCTCGCCCGCGACGCCCACCAGGCGCGAGCGCAGGCCGGCGGCGCCCTCGCCGACCCGGGCGCGCAGCCCGAAGATGGTGGAACGGATGATCTTGATGGTCTGGTCGAGGTCGTCGACCGCCCGCATCACCCGGTCCGCCGCGACCGGGTGCTCGATGAACCGCCCCGCGCTCTGCAGCGTCATGCCGGTGGCGAAGAGCCGCTGGATCGCCAGGTCGTGCAGGTCGCGGGCGATGCGGTCACGGTCCTGGAGCACCGCCATCTGCTCCGCGTCGCGGCGGCGTTCGGCGAGCTCCATGGCGATGGCCGCCTGCGCCGCGAAGGCCTGCAGCTGCTCGGTCTCCTCACCGGTGAAGGCCGACCCGCCCGCCTGACGGGCCAGCAGCACGACGCCGCGGACGCCCTGCCCGCCGTCCCCGATGGGCACGGCGACGGCCGGCCCCCGGCCGGGCAGCAGCGAGACGTCGTCCGGCAGTCCGCCGCCGTCCGCCGGGAGGTCCGCCCAGAAGGCCGGGGCGGCCGTCGAGTAGGAGCGGCCCAGCAGGCTCTCCCCCACCTTCAGGACCAGCCCGCCGAGCTCGTCCGCGCCCTCGCCGGTGGCCAGTTCCACCCGCAGGGACACGCCGTCGTCGAGGGGCACCGCGACCACGGCGCGGGCGGCGCCGGTGATCTCCCGGGCCCGCTCCGCCATCAGGCCGAGCACGTCGGAACGGCCGGTGCCGGACATCAGGCTGTGGGTGATCTCCGCGTTGGCCCGCAGCCAGCGCTCGCGCAGCCGCGACTCCTCGTACAGGCGGGCGTTGTCGATGGCGACGCCTGCGGCCACCGCCAGCGTGGACAGCACCGACTCGTCGTCCTCGTCGAACTGTGCCCCGCCCCGCTTCTCGGTCAGGTACAGGTTGCCGAAGACCTGCTCGCGCACCCGGATCGGCACGCCCAGGAAGCTGTTCATCGGCGGATGGTGGGGCGGGAAGCTGTACGAGGCGGGGTGTTCGGAGAGCTTGGTGAGCCGCAGCGGCTCCGGATGCCGGATCAGCTCGCCGAGGATGCCGTGCCCCTCCGGGAAGGGGCCGATCTCGGCTATCTGCTCGTCGCTCACGCCGATGGTGTGGAAGGCCGACAGGCGCCGCCCGTCCGGGCCGATCACGCCGAGCGCGGCGTACCGCGCGTCGACCAGCACGGCCGCAGCCTCGACGATGCCGTGCAGCGCCTGCTGCAGGTCGAGCTCACGGCCCACCGCCAGGACGGCCTCCAGGAGGCTGTGCACGCGGTCGCGGGTGCCCCGGGCGGCGTCCAGCCGGGCCTGCACCTCGCCCAGCAGTTCGTCCAGCCTCAGCTGCGGCAGCCGCACCCGCGGCCCCGGGGATTCCTCAGCCACCGGTCGGCCCCCTCCACACTGTTCTCCGACAACGGTCCGCGACGGTGAAGATTACGTGACGGCACGGCAGTTGGGGGGTTGGGGGCCGGAAGGACCGTCACCCCCGCGAGGCACGCGCGCGGGGGTGACGGAAACGGGGGACGGAAACGGTGACGGCAGCCGGGTGACGGCAGCCGGGTGGCCCGCAACGGGGACGGGTTCCCTGACGGGACCGGGCGGGCCGTCGGTGGCGCGGACCGTCAGCGACCGGCCTGGAGGGCTCCCCAGGTGCCGGAGCCCACGATCCCGTCGACGGTCAGGCCGCGGCTCGTCTGGTAGTCGCGGACCGCCGTCGCCGTGCCCGAGCCGAAGGAGCCGTCGGCGCTCACGGTCCGGCCGAGCGCCGCGGTCAGCGCGCGCTGCAGGCGCTGTACGTCGGCGCCCGAGCTGCCCTGCTGGAGGACCGGCTTGGTCCCCGCGGAGAGCAGCGCCGTCCAGGTGCGGGCGCCCACGACGCCGTCGGAGGTGAGGCCCTTGGCGGTCTGGAAGGACTTCACGGCGGAGGTGGTCCCGGAGCCGAAGATGCCGTCGACCGTGCCGGCGTTGTGGCCCTGCTGGTTGAGCAGGTGCTGGGCGGCACGGACCAGGTCGCCGGTGGAGCCGGCGCTGATCGAGGTGTAGGCGGGGAAGCTGAGCTGGACCTGGCCGCCGGTGGTGGTGCCGCCGACCAGCTGCATGTAGTAGGTCCAGTCCCAGTAGGGCCCGGGGTCGGTGTGGTCGTTGCCCGGCACCTCGACGTGGCCGACGATGTGCGTCCGGTCCTTGGGGATGGCGTACCGGTCGGCGAGGTGCCGGGTGAGGGCGGCCGACGAGCGGTACATGGCGTCGGTGAACCACTTGGGCTCGCTGACGTACCCCTCGTGCTCGATGCCCACGCTGTAGGGGTTGCCGGACCGGGCGTGCCAGGCGGTGTCCTTCTCACGGACCGACTGGGTGACCTGGCCGTCCGAGGAGCGGATCGTGTAGTGCGCGCTCACGTCGGAGGACGGGTTCTGGAACCAGCTGATGGACCCCGCGTACGACCCCTGGGTGACGTGGACGACCACGTGGGTGATGGCGGAGCTGCGTCCCACCGTGTAGTTGGAGGCGTCGGCGGGCACCCACAGGGCGGGCGCGTAGTCGGTGCTCTGGATACCGAACTCGCCGGTCGTCGAGCGCTCCAGTTTCCCCCGGTCGGGTTCGACCGCCCGGGGGGCGACCGTCACCGTCTCGCCGGTCTCGGTGCGGGCGGTCAGCCCCTGGCCGAGGAAGTCGTACACCGCGTCCGCGTAGAGCCGGGCGGCGCGGTCGTCCTTCGCGCCGCCGTAGGCGGCCACCGTCTCGTACCAGGCGCCCGCGTCCCGGCGGTCCGCGGCGCCGAGGCCCCGCTCGTCGGCGAGGGCCCGCAGGACGGCGGCGGCGCCGCGGATGTTCGCGGCGGTGTCCTCGCGCAGCCGCTCCCGGGACAGGCCGGTGAGGCCGGCCGCCTGCTCGAGGGTGCGGTGGTCGGGGTTGCTGACCAGGTGCATCACGCCGTAGCCGTTGGCCTGGCTGGGCTCGCCGTCGTGGCTGTTCAGGCGGCTCTCGCCGTAGGCGACGGCCACCAGCAGGTCGCGGGGGACCCCGTATTCGGCGGCGGACCGGGCGAAGGCGCGCGCCACCGGCCCGGCCTCCGCCCCGACGGCGGCCCCCCGCTCCGGGGCCGGGGCCGCGACGCCGGCGGGGGCGCTCGTCACCATCAGGGCGGCCGCCAGCACCGCGCCCAGGGCGGGCACCGCGGTACGTCTGAAACGGGCCGTGCGCGTGCGGAGCGCCGTTCGTGTGCTCAAGGTTCCTCCAGGTCGCCGGAGCGGCCGCGGGGGCGGCCGTGTCATGAGGGCGCCCCCACTCCAGCCGATACGTCATGCACGCGTCAAGAGCGCCTCGGTGCGTCGAGGAGCACCGGCAGGTCTGCTGACGGGACGTCGGCGGGGATCCGCTCCAGGACCCCGCCCGCGAAGACGTCGTACAACGGCAGCGTCTCGAGGTGGACGTAGCCGATGTGACAGTCGCAGGACGCGAGCGGACAGGCGCGGGGGCGCAGAGCCGTACGGAACGAATCGTCGTACAGGTTGCCCAGTTCCGCACGGACGAAGTGGCAGCGGCGGACCGTTCCGTCGCCGTCCACCGAGACCACCGACTCCCCCGTCCGGCAGGGCAGGCCCGCGCTGCGGTGCGGATGCCGGCTGTACGGGAACAGCGGATCCAGCGCCGTCCACGGGGCGGCCTCCTCGTCCGTGTAGGTGTGCCCCTCGGCCGCGTTCACCCACAGGTACACCCGTGCGGGCAGATCGGCGCGGAGCCGCCGGGCGTGCTCCAGGTGCTCCGGAAGGCCCACCACGCCCACGCTGAACCGCACCCCGCGCGCGGCCAGGTCGTGGGTCTTGGCGAGGAAGCGGTCGTAGGGCGTCTGGCCCGGGTGGTAGGTGCACCACAGGGCGACGGTGTCGGGGTCGGCCTCGGACAGCCAGTCCGTGCGGCAGCTGAGGTTGGTCTGGACGGCGACGCGGCGCACGTGCGGCAGCCGGGACAGCCGGACCACGGCGCGCCGGTACCAGGAGCGCACCAGGCCTTCGCCCCACGGGGTGAACAGGACCGAGAGCCCGTCCTCGGTCCGGGCGGCCGCCCAGTCGGTGAAGCGTTCCAGGGCCGCCCGGTCGGCGCGCAGCTGCCCGGGGGTGTCGCGCCGCTTGGCGAAGGGACAGTAGGGGCAGTCGTAGTCGCAGGAGGCGAGCGGCCCGCGGTACAGCAGCGTCAGATCCATCGTCCGCTCACTTCAGGTCGTAGGCGGCCATGGCGGCGCGGACCGCCGGCGAGAACAGCTCGGGGCCGAGCGCGTCCGAGTGGGCCAGGCCCTCCTCGGAGAGCCGCAGCAGCCCGGCTGCGGGGGCGGACGCGTCCAGCCAGCCGCGGGCGGCGAAGCGGGCCAGTTCCCCGGGGAAGTGTTCCTCCGGTCCCGCCCCGAACCGCGCGCGGTAGTCGGCCCGGTCCATGCCGTCGGCCTGCAGCATCGACTGGAGCAGATGACGGCGCCGGGCCTCGTCGGCGTCGATCGCCCGGCCGTACTCCGCGTACCCGAAGTCCTCGGCGGGGCGCGTGGTCCAGTCGTCGACGATGGCGCGGATCTCCCGCATGTCCACGGCGTAGTCGAACGAGTAGTGCAGTGCCCGGGTGTAGGAGCGGGCCCCGCAGCCCAGCCCGATCATGCCGTCGGTCTGGCAGGCGTAGTCCTCGTCGCCGGTCGCGGGGGCGTCGGCGCGGCGGAACATGCGCATGGACCGCTGCTCGTAGCCGCGTTCGCGCAGGTGGTCGCGGCCCAGGCGGTAGAGCGCGAGGCGCTGCCGGTCCCAGGCGGCATCCGCGTCGGCGCCGAGCCGCCCGAGGCCGGTCAGCGGGCGGACGTAGAGCGGGTAGAGGTAGATCTCCTCCGGGTGCCAGGCGAGCGCCGCGTCCAGCGACTCGCGCCAGGTCCGCTCGGTCTGGCCGTCGATGCCGTAGATCAGGTCGATGTTCAGGACGGGTATCCGGGCCTCCCGGATCCGCCCGAGCGCGGCCTCCACGTCGGCCCGGCGCTGCGGGCGGACGGCGGCGCGCGCCTCGGAGTCGACGAAGCTCTGCACGCCCAGGCTCAGCCGGGTGGCGCCGCGCTCGGCGAGGACGGCGAGCCGGTCGGCGGTGGCGGTCGCCGGGGAGGCCTCCACGGAGAGCGGGACGGCACGCAGGTCCGCGCCCGTGCGCCGCTCGGCGATGTCGCACAGCCGCTCCAGCTCGGCGGCGGTCAGGAAGGTGGGGGTGCCGCCGCCGAACGCGGCGGTGGCGAACCGCACCGGCTCGTCGCCCAGGGCCTCGCGCACGGCGGTGGCCTGCCGGTCCAGGGCGTCCAGGTAGGCGCCGGTCAGTCCTTCGGGCGCGCCGATCCGGGTGAACAGGTTGCAGAAGCCGCAGCGGACCTCGCAGAACGGGATGTGCAGGTAGAGCGAGAGCGCGTCCTTGGGCTCGCCGGCCCACAGGTCGCGCAGCGCGGGCCGGGGGTCCAGGCGCCGGTAGGCCGTCTTGTGGGGGTAGGCGTACACGTACTGGCTGTACGGGCGCGGGCCCGCGGGCGCCTCGTCGGCGGCAGGGGTGACGGCAGGGGCGGTGGCGGGGGCGTTCATCGTGTTGCCTCGTCGTGGTCCAAGAAGAAGTGGGCGTAGGGGACGGTCCACACGACGGGGTGGCCGAGACGGTGACCCGTCCAGCCGTCGTCCCCGTAGGCGGTCCCGTGGTCGGAGCAGACGATCGCGAAGCAGCGGCGGCGGCTGCGCAGGGCGTCGAAGAGGCGGCCGATGTGGCGGTCCACGTACTCCAGCGCCGCCGCGTGGCTGGCCCGGGTGTCCCCGTCCTCCCGGGTGGCCCCGGGCAGGTGGAACCAGTTGGGCTGGTGGAGGGCCGCGACGTTGAGGAAGAGGAACAGCCGCCGCTCGCGCGGGAGCCGGGCCACCACCTCCTCGGCGCGGGCGACCTGGGCCTCGAAGGAGGTGGGCGAGGGCACGCCGAACTCCGGCTCCCAGTGCGACTCCGCGAAGAGCCCCGGCAGCACGGAGCCCAGCGGGCCCTGCTTGTTGAAGAAGCCGACCCCGCCGACGCAGACCGTGTGGTACCCGGCGCGGGCCAGCCCGGAGACCAGGTCGGGGGTGTCGTACACGAAGGTGCGCGAGGCCGTGGTCTCGCTGCCGGCGAACCGGGCGGCGAACAGCCGCGGGTGGGGGCCGGGGCGGGCCGGCGTGGGGAGGAAACCGGCGAACATCGCCTGGTGGGAGGCGTAGGTGAAGCTGCCCGGCGCGTGCCGCTCCTCCCACCGCCCGCCGGGCAGGTGGCGGGCGAGGTGGGGGATGCGCCCGGCCTCGGCCAGTTCGACGGCCACGTCGTACCGGAGGGTGTCCAGGGTGACCATCAGCAGGTCGTGGCTGCCGACGATCTCGTTCATGTCCGGCTCAGCGAGGAGCGGCGGTGGCTGCGGGGGCATGGAGGTTCCTCGAACGGTGCGGTGGTGCGGAGGGCGTCGTGGCGCGCAGGGCGGCGCGTATCTGGGCGGCGTAGGTGTCCAGCCCCTCGGCCCCGCCGCCGGGCAGCCCGGTGAGACGGGGCAGCAGGTCCCCGAAGGCGTTGACCTCGCCGACGACGAAGCGCCGCCAGCCGACGACGGGCAGCAGGTCGACGCCCACGCAGAGGGTGCGGGGGAAGCAGGCGGCGGCCCGCTCGCAGACGGCGAGCAGGTCGGCCCAGTCGCCGCCCGCCGCCCCGACGGCCGCGCGGACGGCCGCCAGGTCACCGCGCGCTCCGCCCAGATGAAGATTGGTCAGGGGCGAGAGGCTGGTCCGCACGACGGCGTGGGTGGCCCGCCCGGCGACGACCACCACCCGGAGGTCGCAGGTCCGGCCGCCGACGGCCGCCTTGGGCACCCAGCGCTCCAGGTGCAGTCCGTCGGGGGCCAGCGTGTCGACCACGGCGGCGATCTCCCGCTCGTCGTGGTGGCGCCGCAGGCGCAGCGAGTTGAACAGCCGCCCGTCGTCGGCGCGCTCCACCGGGGTGGTGGCGCGGATCCGGCCGCCGGAGGCGGTCTCGATCGCCAGCACCCCGGAGGCCGAGGAGCCGTGCGCGAGCTTGAGGAACACCCTGGGCATGCCGTGGTCGCGCATCAGGGTCCGCACGTCGTCCCAGCCGCGGACAGGCGGTGCGTCCGGGCCGGAGGTCGGCGAGGCGGGCACCGGGACTCCGGCCTCGCGCAGCACGGCGTGGCAGCGGCGCTTGTCGAAGAGGACCGCCAGTTCGGCGGCGTCGTCGAGCCGGCGGCCGCCGGTCAGCGTGCGGGCGGCGGCGACGAACTGCCGGTACCAGCGCGCGGAGCCCTCGACCCGGGTGGGATCGTCGACACCCCGCAGGATCCGGTCGACCTCCGGGTTCTCACCGGGCGAGTCGACCCGGACGGTCTCCTCGGCACCGAACCGCGCCCCGCCGTCGCGCAGGACGTCCAGCCACGGCACCACCCGCGGCGTGGGCAGCCCGGCGTCGCGCACCGCGGCCGCGAAGAGGGCGACCCGGCGGTTCTCCGGGTTGCCGACCACCGCGAACCGGGTGGGGCGGTCACCCGGGGACGACGACATGACGCCCTCCCCGGCCGCCCCCGTCGTCGCCGGGGGCGCCCTCGGCCGTGACCGGGCTCATTCGGCCACGGCGATGTAGCGGTGGATCTCGCCCTCGTCCTCGTCGGACTCCGCGCCGGCGTCGTCCAGGTCGAGCTCGACGCCGGCCGGTTCGAGCGCCTCCCGGAGACGGGACCTCAGTTCCTCGCCGAGGTAGTGGTGGTGCAGGTCCAGCCTCCTGAGGTGGGTGAGCGGCTGGCCCGCCAGCAGAGCGGCCGCCCCCTCGTCCGACAGGGTGCCCATGGAGAGGTCCAGCACGTCCAGCCGGGCCACGACCGGGGCGCCGGCCAGCGCCTCGGCGATCCGGTCCTGAATGACGCTGTTGCGCAGCGCGAGATACCGCAGCGAGGGCAGCCGGGTGCCGGCCAGGATCCGTTCCAGGTCGCCGGGCTCGGCGTCGCCGCCGTACCAGTCGGACCCCAGCCACAGGTCGAGGTTCTCCAGCGCCGGGAAGTCGCTCGCCGCTATGCCGCGCACCACTTCGGCGCCGAGTCCGCCGCTCTCCACGACCAGCGTCTCCAGCGACTCGTGCCGTACGGGCGGGAAGACGAGGCCGTTGCCTCCGCGCACACCGAACCAGCGCAGTCCGGGGAAGTTCTCCAGGAGCGGGGTGACGTCCGACTGCGTGATCCAGGAGATCTCGGACTCCTCGTACGTCATGTCGCCGAGGAAGAGGGCGCGCAGAGAGGGGAGCCGGTCGCGGGCCGCCACCATCGCCTCGACGACCTCCTTGCTCGACCGCTCGTAGGCCTCGCCCCACGCGCCGACGATCAGGGCGCGCACCCGGGTCAGGTCCACCGCCCGGGCGAAGCGGGCGAACACCTGCGGCCACTGCTCGTCCGGGTCGTAGACGTCGACGGAGAGGCGCCAGGCGACGGTCTCCGGTTCGGGCAGGTCACCGGCCTGCCCGGCCTCCGGGAAGGTGAACGAGGGCAGGCCGTACAGCTCGTCGAGGTGTTGGTTGACGGTCATGCGCGTGCTCTCCTGACGATCCCCGGTTCGAACAGCTGAGTTGCTGGTCTGTCGGAAGTTGTACCAAGCGCCACCGACAGTGACGACGGCGGGGACGTTCCGCGACGGTGCGTTGTCGGTGGTGGCTCCTAGTGTCGAAGACGTGTCCGGGTGACGGTCCCGGCGCCGAGTCGAGGGGAGAGCTCTGTGTACCGGCAGGGAGACGTGCTGATCGTGCCCGTGGCCGCCGAGGCGGTGCCGCGGCAGGCGGTGGACGCGCCGGGCGAGGCGAGGGACGGCCGGGGGCGGCTGGTGCTGGCACTGGGCGAGGTGACCGGTCACGCCCACGCGGTGGTCGGTGCGGGCCGGCTGGTGCGGGAGAGCGGCCCGTTCGGCCCGCTGCTGCTCCATCTCCCGGACGGCGGACGGGTGGTGCACGAGGAGCACGCGGCGATACCCCTGCCGAAGGGCTGGTTCCGGGTGATCCGGCAGCGGGAGTACGTGCCCGGTTCCGTGCGGCTGGTCGCGGACTGAGGCGGGATGGGGAGCACCGGGCGGGACGAGGAAGGCCAAGTGCGGCGACGGGCGGGGAGATGACGATGACGAACAGCGCGACGACCGACGGGGCGGTCACGGCCGGGAGCCTGGCGCGATGGCGCCGCACGGCGGCACGGACGGGTCCGGCGGACCGCTCCACCGCGGAGGAGGGCGTGCGCCTCGCCTACCGCAGGGCGGGACTGCCCGGACCGGAGCGGATCGTGTGGACCGGTTCGCCTCGCGAGGCCGTGACCCTGCTGCTGGAGTCACCAGGGCTGGGACGCAGCGTGCGCGACGCGGTGCGCACGGCGCCGTGGGCGGCCGAACGCGCCAGGCTGGGCGAGAGGTTGGGACCGGCCGGCTGGGGCGCCCGCTGGGCGGCGACGGGCGGACTGCTGTGGGAGACCACCCGCCTGCTCACCGACCGGATCGCCGCGGCCCTGACCGACGAACTGGCCGGGGACGACGCGGCGTCACGGACCCGGATACGCCTGCTGCTCCTGGACGCGGTGCTCGGCCAGCACGACGCGGCCTGGCTGTCCGCCTTCGACACCGGGCGCGCTCCGCTGGACGGGCTGGCCGCGGTGGCGGACGCCGCCGGCTGGTGGTGGCCCTACGAGAACGCCGCGGTGCTCTGCGAGCGTCCGGCGGAGCTGCACCGGGACGAGAACGGGCGGCTCGACCGGGGCGACGGCCCGGCTCTCGCCTATCCGGACGGATTCGCGCTGTACGCCTGGCGGGGCATGCCGGTGCCGGCCGCGTTCCTGGCGGAGCTCCCGTCCCTGACGCCGGAGCGGATACGCGGCGAGGAGAACGCGGAGCTGCGGCGGGTGATGCTGGAGCACTACGGCTACGACCGTTACCTCGCCGACTCCGGCGCGCGGCCGCTGCACCGGGACGAGGCGGGCGTGCTGTGGCGGATCGACCTGGCGGACGACGAGCCGGTGGTGATGGTCGAGGTGGTGAACTCGACGCCGGAGCCGGACGGGACGTTCCGCACGTACTGGCTGCGGGTTCCGCCGCGCACCCGGACCGCCCGTGAGGGCGTCGCCTGGACGTTCGGTCTCACCGAGGAGGCGTACGAACCCCTCCGCGAGACCTGAGCGCCGGTGCCGCACGGACCCACGGCGCCTGCCGAACGATCCCGGTCCGCGCCGCTGCGCGACGGCGGTCAGCTCGCGGTGAGCGCCACCTTGAGGGCGCCGGTCTGACCGGCGCGGGAGAAGACGTCGTACGCCTCGTCCATCTCCTGCAGTCCGAAGCGGTGCGTGATGAACCCGCCGACGTCCAGTCCGCCGGAGGCGACCATCTTCAGCAGGGTCGGCGTGGTGCTGGTGTCGACCAGGCCGGTGGTCATGGTGACGCCCTTGATCCACAGGTCCTCGAGGTGCAGGGTGACCGGCTCGCCGTGCACGCCCGCGTTGGCGATGTGTCCGCCGGGCCGGACCAGTTCCGTGCACTGCTCGAAGGTCGCCGGGATGCCGACGGCCTCGATGGTGACGTCCGCGCCGAGGCCGTCGGTCAGCTCGAGGACCTTGGCCCTGACGTCGTCGTCGGGTGCGAGCGCGACGTGGGCCCCGTGCCGCAGGGCGGCCTCCCGTCGCTGCGCGGCCGGGTCGACGGCGATCACCTGACGCGGGGAGAAGAGCTTGGCGGTCGTCATGGCCGCGAGGCCCACCGGCCCGGCGCCCACCACCACGACCACGTCGCCCGGCGAGACCCTGCCGTTGAGCACGCCGATCTCGTAGGAGGTCGGCAGGATGTCGGCGAGCAGCAGCGCGTCCTCGTCCGAGACGCTGTCGGGCAGCTTGTACGTGGAGGTGTCGGCGAACGGGACGCGGACGTATTCGGCCTGCACGCCGTCGATCAGGTGCCCGAGGATCCAGCTGCCTCCGCCGGTGCACAGGCTGTAGCGGGACTCCCGGCAGAAGCGGCAGCGGCCGCAGGAGGTGATGCAGGAGATCAGCACCCGGTCGCCGGGGGCGACGTTGGTGACCGAGTCGCCCACGCTCCGCACCGTGCCGACGGCCTCGTGGCCGAGGATCCGGCCGGGCGTCACCGCGGGGACGTCGCCCTTGAGGATGTGCAGGTCGGTGCCGCAGATCGTGACCGCGTCGATCTTGATCACCGCGTCGGTGGAGTCCTGGACCTCGGGATCGGGGACGTCCTCCCAGGAGCGCTGTCCGGGTCCGTGGAACACGAGAGCCTTCATGGGTGTCGGCCTCCTGAGGTCGGGCGGGAACACCCCCCGCTCCAGGCTAGGGAGCCTTGCGCCCGCCCGCACCCGCGGGACGCTCAGCCCTGCAGCGGCGCCCGCATCACCACCCGGGCGCCCCGGGCGGCGGTGCACTCGCGGGTGAGCGAGCCGCCGAGTTCCTCGGTGCGCCGGGCCAGCCGGGCCGGCCACGCGTCGCCGGTCCCGTCACCCGTCCCACCGCCGGTTCCACCGCCGACCCGGTCGCCGGCCCGGTCGCCGGTCCCGTCGTCGGTGACGGTGAGCGTGACCTGTCCGTCGGCCGTCCCCAGCACCACGTCGGCGCGGCCGGCCCCGGCGTGCCGCGCGACGTCGGCCAGCGCCTCGCCGAGCACGGCCAGCACGTGGTCGCCGAGGGCCGCCGGGACGTCGTTGTCGATCAGGCCGTCGGTGCGGACGCTGGGGGTGAACCCGAGCTCGCGCGCCGCCTCGGCGACGGTCCGCACCACCCGGGAGCGCAGTCCGGCGCCGGTGAGGTCGTCGCGTGAGCGGAGCCCGAAGATGGTCGACCGGATGATCTTGATGGTCTCGTCCAGGTCGTCGACCGCCTGCGCGACCCGCTCGGAGGCCTGCGGGTGGTCGATGAAGCGGCCGGCGCTCTGCAGCGTCATGCCGGTGGCGAAGAGCCGCTGGATCGCCAGGTCGTGCAGGTCGCGGGCGATCCGGTCGCGGTCCTGGAGCATCGCGATCTGCTCGGCCTCGCGGCGCCGGTCGGCGAGCTCCATGGCGACGGCCGCCTGGGCCGCGAAGCCCTGCAGCGGCTCGATCTCCATCGCGCTGAACCCCGTCAGGCCGGTCTCCCGGACCAGCAGCACGACGCCGCGCACGTCGGCGACGCCGCTGCCGATGGGCAGGGCGACCGCGGGGCCCATGCCGGCCGTGCGGGGCAGCGCGGTGAGCGCCTTCTCGTCCTTGGAGACGTCGTGCACCACCACCGGGTGCCCGGTGGCGAAGGCCCGGCCGATCAGGCTGTCGTCCTGGGCGAGCACCAGTCCGCGGTACTCCTCGGCGTCCTCGCCGAAGGCGAGCTCCAGCACCAGGGAGCCGGTGCCCTCCACCGGCACCGCCACCACGGCGATCTGCGCTCCGGTGACCTCGTGGGCCCGCTCGGCGATCAGCGCCAGCGCCTCGCCGCGGTCGCTGCCGGACATCAGGCTGCGGGTGATCTCCGCGCCGGCCCGCAGCAGCCGCTGGCGCAGCAGGGACTCCTCGTACAGGCGGGCGTTCTCGATGGCCACCCCGGCCGCCACGGCCAGGGTGGAGAGCACGGCGACGTCCTCCTCGTCGAAGGTCTGGCCGTTGCCCTTCTCGGTCAGGTAGAGGTTGCCGAAGACCTTGTCGCGGACCCGGATCGGGACGCCGAGGAAGCTCTCCATCGGCGGGTGGTTCGTCGGGAACCCGTAGGACTCCGGGTGGTCGGAGAGCCGGTCCAGGCGCAGCGGCTCGGGGTGCCGGACGAGCTGGCCGAGGATGCCGTGTCCGGCCGGGAAGCTGGAGATCCGGGCGATCCGGTCCTCGTCCACACCGACCATGTAGAACGAGGAGAGTCCCTCGCCGTCGGGGGTGAGGACGCCGAGGGCGCCGTAGCGGGCGTCGACGAGGACGGTGGCGGACTCCACGACTCCGCGCAGCACCTGCTCCAGGTCGAGCTCCCGGCCCACCGAGAGCACCGCCTCCAGCAGGCTGTGGATCCGGTCCCTGGTGCCACGGGCGGCCTGCAGACGCCCCTGGAGCTCGTCCAGCAGGTCGTCCAGCCGCAGGTGCGGCAGGCGTACCTCGTGACGGGCCGGGTCGTCCGTGTCGTTCACCGGTGTCCTCCCGTAGACCTGCCCTTCACGCGCCGCGACGCATATGCCAACGGTAGCGGCCGGACGGCCGCGCCCGGTACGGGCGGGGGCGATCCACGGCGGGAGCGTCCGCCCCCGGCAGGGGGGAAGGGTCTCTCACCGGTGACCGTCGCGCACCTGGGTGGCGATGACGGCCGCCTGGACGCGGCGCTCGACCCCGAGCTTGGCCAGCAGGCGGGATATGTGGTTCTTGACCGTCTTCTCCGCGAGGAACAGCCGCTCGCCGATCTGCCGGTTGGTGAGCCCCTCCCCGATCAGGTCCAGTATCTCCCGCTCGCGCTCGGTGAGGTCCGGGAGACGGACGGCGGCCGGGCGGCGGGTCTCCTCGCCGCGCAGCCGGCGCATCAGCCGGGCGGTCGCCGACGGGTCGAGCAGCGAGCGCCCGGCGGCCACCGAGCGGACCGCGGCGACCAGGTCGGAGCCCTGGATCTGCTTGAGCACGTAGCCGGCGGCCCCGGCCATCACCGAGTCCAGCAGCGCCTCGTCGTCGTCGAAGGAGGTGAGCATCAGGCAGGCGAGGTCCGGCATGCGGGAGCGCAGCTCCCGGCATACGCTCACCCCGTCGCCGTCGGGCAGCCGGACGTCCAGCACGGCCACGTCCGGGCGCAGCGCGGGAGCGCGGACGAGGGCCTGGGCCACCGTGGCGGCCTCACCGACCACGGTGAGGTCCGGCTCGTCGTTCAGGAGGTCGTGCACCCCGCGCCTGACCACCTCGTGGTCGTCGAGAAGAAAGACCCGGATCGGGCTCGCGGGGCCGGCCGGCCGGCTGTCCGCCATCGGTTGCTCCTTGTCGTTCGGCAGGGGTGTCACTCCGACCGATCATGCCTCGGTCCTGGGCCTTCGGGCCAGGGCCGACAGGCCCTGACCGGCCCCGCGAGGGGCCCGCGCAGCCCGCACGACCTACTGGGGAGCATGCCATGGTCCGTTACGTGTACGACTTCGCGGAGGGCGGCCGGGAGATGGCCGGCCTGCTGGGCGGCAAGGGGGCCAACCTGGCGGAGATGACCCGGATGGGCCTGCCGGTGCCGCCCGGTTTCGTGATCAGCACGGAGGCGTGCCGGGCGTACCTGGCCACCGGGGCCGAGCCCGAGGGGCTGGCCGCGGAGGTGGCCCGGCACCTGGCAGCAGTGGAGGAGTCGGCCGGGCGGACGCTGGGCCGGCCGGACGACCCGCTGCTGCTGTCGGTGCGCTCCGGGGCCCGCTTCTCGATGCCGGGGATGATGGAGACGATCCTGAACGTCGGCCTCACCGACGGGTCGGTCCACGGTCTGGCGCGGGTGTCCGGCAGCGAGCGGTTCGCCTGGGACTCCTACCGCCGGCTGCTGCAGATGTTCGGCGCGACGGTGATGGGCGTGCCCGCCTCCCGGTTCGAGGAGGCGCTGGGGGCGCTGAAGGAGCGCCGTGGCGCGCGCGACGACCTGGGGCTGGACGCGGAGGACCTGGCGGGGCTCGCCGGCGTCTTCAAGGACCTGATCCGGCGGGAGACCGGCGAGGAGTTCCCGCAGGATCCGGCCGAGCAGCTGCGCCGTGCCGTCCTGGCGGTGTTCGAGTCGTGGAACGGGGAGCGGGCGCGGCTCTACCGGCGCCGCGAGCACATCCCGGACGACCTGGGCACCGCGGTCACCGTGCAGCGGATGGTGTTCGGGAACCTGGGCGCGGACTCCGGCAGCGGCGTGGCGTTCACCCGCGACCCGGCGACCGGGCGGCCCGGGGTCTACGGCGACTACCTGCCGGACGCGCAGGGCGAGGACGTGGTGTCCGGCATCCGCAACGCGGTGCCGCTGGCCGACCTGGAGCGGCTGGACGCCACCTCGTACGGGCGGCTGCTGGAGATCATGGAGACCCTGGAGCGGCACTACAGGGATCTGTGCGACATCGAGTTCACCGTCGAGCGCGGCGAGCTCTGGATGCTGCAGACCCGGGTCGGCAAGCGGACCGCCGAGGCGGCGTTCGCGATCGCGGACGCGCTGGTACGGGAAGGGCTGATCGACCGCCGGGAGGCACTGGCGAGGGTGGGCGGCGAGGGCCTGGCCCGGCTGATGTTCCCCCGGTTCGACGCGGACCGTACCGGCGAGCCGCTGGCGCACGGAGTGCCCGCGTCGCCGGGCGCGGCGGTCGGCGCGGCGGTCTTCGACTCGGCGGAGGCGGCGCGGCGGGCCGCGGCCGGCGAGCGGGTGGTCCTGGTCCGCCAGGAGACCAACCCGGACGACCTGCCGGGCATGGTGGCCGCGCAGGCCGTCCTGACCAGCCGGGGCGGCAAGACCAGCCATGCGGCGGTGGTGGCGCGCGGCATGGGCAAGGTGTGCGTGTGCGGGGCCGAGGAACTGGTGGTGGACACGGCGGCCCGCCGGTTCACCGCGCCGGACGGCACGGTGGTCGAGGAGGGCCGGGTGGTCTCGGTGGACGGCTCCTCGGGCGCCGTGTACCTGGGCGCGGCGCCGCTGGTGCCCTCGGAGGTGATGCGCCGGCTGGAGGGTGGCGTCGACGGCGCCGCGGAGGCCGCGGAGGAGGGCGGTCTGGTCGCGGCCGTGACGCGCGCCCTGGAGCAGGCGGACTCCGTGCGGCGGCTGGAGGTGCGGGCCAACGCGGACACCCCCGAGGACGCGGCCCGGGCCCGCCGCTTCGGCGCGCAGGGCATCGGCCTGTGCCGCACCGAGCACATGTTCCTCGGTGAGCGGCGGCAGCTGGTGGAGCGGATGATCCTGGCCTGCACCCCCGGCGACCGGGAGCAGGCGCTGGACGCGCTGCTGCCGCTGCAGACGGACGACTTCGCCGGGATCCTCGAGGCGATGGACGGCCTCCCGGTCACCATCCGGCTGCTGGACCCGCCGCTGCACGAGTTCCTGCCGGACCGCGTGGAGCTGTCGGTGCGGGTCGCCACCGCCGAGGCGCGCGGGGAGCGCCCCGAGCAGCGCGACCTGGAACTGCTGGCGGCCGTGGACCGGATGCACGAGGAGAACCCCATGATGGGCCTGCGCGGCGTGCGGCTGGGCCTGGCGGTGCCGGGTCTGGTGGCCATGCAGGTGCGGGCGGTGGCCTCGGCGGTGGTCGCGCGCGTCCGGGCCGGCGGAGACCCCCGCGCCGAGATCATGGTGCCGCTGGTGGGCGACGTGGAGGAGCTGCGGCTGGTGAAGGCCGAGGTGGAGCGGGTCCTGGCGGAGGTCGGCGAGGAGTCCGGCGTGACGGTGGACTGCCCGGTCGGCACGATGATCGAGCTGCCCCGCGCGGCGCTGACCGCCGGCCCGATCGCCGAGGAGGCCGCCTTCTTCTCCTTCGGCACCAACGACCTCACCCAGACGACCTGGGGTTTCTCCCGCGACGACGTGGAGGCGGAGTTCTTCCCCGGCTACATCGACCGTGGTGTGTTCGCCGCCTCCCCGTTCGAGACGCTGGACGAGGAGGGGGTGGGGCGGCTGGTGCGGATCGCCGTCGAGGAGGGCCGTCGGGCCCGTCCGGACCTGCAGATCGGGGTCTGCGGCGAGCACGGCGGCGACCCGGCGTCGGTCCACTTCTTCCACGCGGCGGGACTCGACTACGTCTCCTGCTCGCCGTTCCGCGTGCCGGTGGCCCGGCTGGAGGCGGGCCGGGCGGCTCTGTCCCACGGGCACGGCGGGCACGGCGGGGACGGGGACGGCAAGGACGCGGACGGCAGGGACGCGGACGGCGGCGGCGGGGGCGGCGGCCGCTGACCAGGGCCGGGTGACGGGGCCGAAGGACCCTGGCGGCACGGTGCGCCGCGCGGTTGCATGGAACGTGACCGCCCGCGCGCCCGGCGCCGGCCCGACCACTGGACTCGCTCATGCACCTCGACGACGCCACTGGGCGCACCGTGACGGCGGGCGGTCGCGCCGAGCCGTCCTCCGACGCCCGGACGGGCGGCCCGGAGGCCCGCCGCGGCATTCCCCTCGACGAGGCCGAGGCGCTGCGGCTGATGTCCACGGTGTCGCTGGGCCGGCTGGTGTTCACCCGGCAGGCACTGCCCACGGTGCGTGCGGTGAGCCACCTGCTCGACGACGGGGACATCGTCATCCGCACCCCGGACGCCGCCGCGCTGCTCGCGCACGGCCTCCCGGACGCGCGGCGTGGTGTGGTGGTGGCGTACGAGGCGGGCTCCATCGATCCGCGCACCCACCTCGGCTGGAGCGTCTCGGTCACCGGCTACGCGCTGCCGGTGGAGGACCGGGCGGACCTGGAGCGCTACCGCTCCCTGCTCCGTCCGCTGGGCCCGCCGCACGCCGACCGTCCGGTGCGGATCCGTCCCGAGCTGGTCACCGGTGTGCTGCTGGTGCGTGAGGACGGCGGCGCCGACTGACGGCGGCGAAGGCACGGCCGCCCGGCCCGTCGGGGCACCGGTCACGGGTTGAGGCTGCTCATGATCTCCGTCGTGGCGGACAGCCCGTTGTGGATGGTGGGGGCCATGCTGGTGCCGGCCAGGCAGAAGCCGAGCAGCACGCAGATCGTGGCGTGCGAGAGCTTGAGCGATCCGCAGCGCAGCAGGATGGTGGCCAGGATCAGCAGCAGGACCACCACAGAGATGGATACGGCCATCGGATTCTCCTCCACCGCACGCCCGGTTCACGGCTTTCGGCCGCAAGTGTGGCGCAGTGGGCGGAACGTCCGAGTGGTTGACGTGTCCGCCGAACGTGTGGTGTTCCGGCGGCCGGGAGGCGGCGGGACGGGCGCGCGGCCCGCCGCCTCCCCGGGCGCCCTAGGCCAACGGGGCGCGCAGGTCGACCAGTTCGGCCAGCCGCTCCTTGTGCCGGCCGGCCGTGCCGTAGGCGAGGGAGTCGACCTTGGCCCGCTTGAGGTGGAGGTGGGTCGGGTGCTCCCAGGTCATGCCGATGCCGCCGTGCAGCTGCACCGCCTCCTCGGTCGCGTGGACGGCGACGCGGCTCGCGAACACCTGGGCGACCGCGACCGCCGTCGGGGCGTCCTCGCTGCCGGTGGCCAGTGCGTCGGCGGCGGCCCTCGCGACGGCGCGCAGGTTGACGACGTCCAGCCAGATCCTCGCCAGCCGGTGCTTGATCGCCTGGAAGCCGCCGACCTGCCGGTTGAACTGCTTGCGTTCCTTGAGGTAGCCGACCGTCTCGGTCAGCACCTGCTCCGCGACGCCGAGCTGCTCGGAGGCGAGCAGTCCGGCGCCGGCCCGCAGGGCGCGCGCGACGGCCTCGGGGGCGCCGCCGGCCACCTTGCGCGCGGCCGCCCCGTCGAGGGTGACGGCGGCCACCGGGCGGGTGAGGTCGAAGGAGACCCGCGGGTCGACGGTCACCCCGCCGGCCGTCGTGTCCACGGCGTACAGGGCGC
This sequence comes from Streptomyces fragilis, assembly GCF_003112515.1. GTDB lineage: Bacteria > Actinomycetota > Actinomycetes > Streptomycetales > Streptomycetaceae > Streptomyces > Streptomyces fragilis. The sequence continues at coordinate 147,159 of NZ_BEVZ01000009.1, forward strand.
CGTCCTCGCCGGGCACCAGCAGCACGTCGGCCACCTGGGCGTCCGCGACGCCGGTGAACGCGCCGTGCAGCGCCCCGGCCTCCACCCGGGCGGTGGGCACGGCGGCGCCGGGAGCGGTGTGCAGCGGGACGGCGAGGACGCCGAGGGTCCGGCCGGAGGCGAGGGCGGCGAGCAGCCGGTCGGCCTCCTCCCCGGAGCAGGCCAGCAGCGCCTCGGTGGCGACGACGGCGCTGGTCAGGTACGGCACCGGCGCGACGGCACGGCCCAGCTCCTCCAGCACCACCGCGGCCTCGCGGTGACTCGCGCCCTGCCCGCCGCGCTCCTCGGGGACCAGCAGGCCGGCCAGCCCCATGTCCTCGGCGAGGCTCTTCCACAGCGTCCGGTCGTGCGGCTCGCCGGACTCGGTGCGCGCGATCACGGAGGCGGCGTCGCACCGGTCGGCGAGCAGGTCGCGGACGGCGGCGCGCAGGTCCTCCTCCTCCTGCGAGTAGAGCAGGTCGGGGGTGGTGGCGGGGGCGCTCATCGGGCCAGGTCCTTCCAGGCGACGTCCTTGTCGGTGCGCGGCTCGGCGGGCAGGCCCAGCACGCGCTCGGCGACGATGTTCAGCAGGACCTCGCTGGTCCCGCCCTCGATGCTGTTGCCCTTGGAGCGCAGGTAGCGGTAGCCGGCGTCGCGGCCGGTGAAGTTGACCTGCTCGGGGCGGACCATCGTCCAGTCCTCGTACAACAGGCCCTCTTCGCCGAGGAGTTCGACCTCGAGGCCGCTGATCTGCTGGTTGAGGCGGGCGAAGGACAGCTTCATCCCGGCGCCCTCGGGGCCGGGCTGTCCGGCGACCAGCTGCTGGCGCAGCCGGGCGCCCGTGAGGCGGGCGGCCTCGGCCTCGACCCACAGGTCGAGCAGCCGCTGGTGGAGGTCGTGGGTGCGCAGGTCGGGGCGGTCGCGCCAGGTGGCGGCGACCTTGCCGATCATGCCGCCCTCGCGCGGGATCGGAGAGCCGCCGATGGCGACGCGCTCGTTGTTCAGGGTGGTCTGCGCGACCCGCCAGCCGTCGCCGACCTCGCCGAGGCGGTGGGCGTCGGGGATCCGGACATCGCTGAGGAAGACCTCGTTGAACTCGGCCTCGCCGGTGATCTGCCGCAGCGGGCGGACCTCGACGCCGGGGTCGGTCATGTCGCAGACGAAGTAGGTGATGCCGCGGTGCTTGGGCACGTCCGGGTCGGTGCGGGCGATCAGGATGGCCCAGCGGGCGAGGTGGGCGCTGGAGGTCCACACCTTCTGCCCGTTGACGACCCACGTGTCGCCGTCCTTCACCGCGCGCGTTCCGAGCGCGGCCAGGTCGGAGCCGGCGCCGGGCTCGCTGAAGAGCTGGCACCAGACCTCCTCGCCGAGCCACAGCGGGCGCAGGAAGCGCCGCTTCTGCTCCTCGGTGCCGTACTGGAGGATGGTCGGCGCGGCCATGCCGAGGCCGATGCCGATGCGGCGCGGGTCGTTGTCCGGCGCGCCGGCGGCGGCCAGTTCGGCCTCCACCACGGACTGCAGGGTGCGGGGCAGGCCGAGGCCGCCGAGGCCCTCGGGGAAGTGGACCCAGGCCAGGCCGGCGTCGAAGCGGGCCTCCAGGAACGCCTTGCGGTCGGTGGTGGCGGGCGGGTGCGCGGCCAGGAGTTCCCGGGTGCGGCGGCGCAGGTCGTTCGCGTCGGTCATGCGGCGGCTCCGTTCTCCAGCGAGGGGACCACCACGACACGGCCGGTGGTGGCGCCTTCCCAGACCCGCTGCACGGCGTCGGCGGCGCCGCTCAGCGGCACCCGCTCGCTCACCAGCGGCCTGACGGCGCCCTTCGCGGCCAGCTCGGTGAGCTGCTCGTGGCAGTGCTGGACCAGCTTCGGGTTCTTGGTGTTGTACAGGCCCCAGTGCAGGCCGAGGATCGCGTAGTTCTTCACCAGCGCGTGGTTGAGGGCTGCGCTCGGGATGGTGCCGCTGGCGAAGCCGATCACCACGATGCGGCCCTCGAAGGCGACCACCTTGGTGGACTGCCGGAACGCCTCGCCGCCGACCGGGTCGTAGATCACGTCGGCGCCGCGGCCGCCGGTCGCCTCCTTGACGGCGGCGATGACGTCCTCGCTCCTGCGGTCGATCACCACGTCGCACCCGAGCGAGCGGGCGACGGCGGCCTTCTCCGGGCCGCCGACCACACCGATCACGGTGGCTCCGGCGGCCTTGCCGAGCTGGACGGCGGCGCTGCCGACCCCGCCCGCGGCGGCGTGCACCAGCAGCGTCTCGCCCGCCCGCAGCGCGGCGCGGCGGTGGAGGGCGAACCAGCTGGTCTGGTAGCCGATGTGCAGGGCGGCCGCCTCGGCGTCGTCCAGCGCCTCGGGGGCCGGCAGCAGGGCGCGGGAGTCGGCGAGGGCGTACTCGGCGAAGCCGCCGTGCGGCAGGACGGGCGTGGCCAGGACGCGGCGGCCGTCCTCGGTCTCGCCGCAGATCTCCACCCCGGGGGTGAAGGGCAGCGGGGGCCGCACCTGGTACTCCCCGCGGCACATCAGGCCGTCGGGGAAGTTGACGTTGGCGGCGCGCACCTTGAGGAGGACCTGGTGCGCGCCGGGCTCGGGCGGCTCGGTCTCCACGGGGCGCATCACCTCACGGGGTGCGCCGTTCTCGTGCACGTGCCATGCCTGCATGGTGGGCCTCCCACGGCTGCCGGTGTCCTTGCCCGACGTCGGCGTCGCCGGCGTCGCTGTCGTCCCCGGCGCATACTAAGCGGTCGCTTGCCGCCAGGGAACCCTGTGACGCGGCAAACCGCCCCGGCGGGCCGCAGCCGGCCACCCGCGGGTGCCGCCGCCTGTCCTCCCCGGCGTCCTTCCGGCGAACCGCCCCGGCGGGCCGCCACGGCCGGCGCCCCTGCGCGCGTGTCAGCGCCGGGATGAGCCCGCCCGCGCTGGGAACCTGGACGGCATGTTGCTGGTGCGTGTTGCCGCCGTGTCCCGCGAGGTCGCCGCCACCTCCTCGCGGTCCCGCAAGAAGGCCCTGCTGGCAGGGCTGTTCCGCGAGGCCGGGCCCGAGGACGTGCCGGTGGTGATCCCGTACCTGGCGGGCCGCCTCCCCCAGGGGCGGCTGGGCATCGGCTGGAAGACCCTCGGCGCCCCCGTCGAGCCGGCGTCCGCGCCCTCGCTGACCGTGCTGGAGACCGACCGCGAACTCACCGCGCTGAAGGCGGTCGCCGGGCCCGGCTCGCAGGCCGAGCGCCTCCGGCTGGTGACCTCGCTGATGTCCCGCGCCACCGAGGAGGAGCAGGCGTTCCTGGTCGCCCTGCTCACCGGCGAGGTCCGCCAGGGCGCCCTGGACGCCGCCGCCGCGGACGGCCTGGCCGAGGCCTCCGGGGCTGCGCCCGAGGACGTGCGCCGGGCCGTGATGCTGGCCGGCGGACTCGCCCCGGTCGCCGAGGCGCTGCTGGCCGACGGGCCGACGGCGCTGGAGCGCTTCCGCCTGACCGTGGGCAGCCCGGTGCTGCCGATGCTGGCCCAGAGCGCGCCCACGGCCACGGACGCGGTCGCCCGCCTCGGCGGGGCGGCGGCGGTCGAGGAGAAGCTGGACGGCATCCGCGTCCAGGTGCACCGCGACGGCGACGAGGTCCACGTCTTCACCCGCACCCTGGACGAGATCACCGACCGGCTCCCCGAGGTCGTCGCCGCCGCCCGCGAGCTGCGCGGCGAGCGCCTGATCCTGGACGGCGAGGTGATCGCGCTGGACGAGCACGGCCGTCCCCGGCCCTTCCAGGAGACCGCCGGACGCATCGGTTCGCGCACCGACGTGTCCTCGGCCGCCCGGGCGGTGCCGGTCTCCCCCGTCTTCTTCGACGTCCTGCACGCCGACGGCCGCGATCTGATGGACCTGCCGTTCGCGGAGCGTCACGCCGAGCTGGCCCGCCTGGCGCCCGGGCCCCGGCGGGTGCGGCGCGCCGTGGTGCGCGGGCCCGAGGACGCCGCCGCGGCGGAGGACTTCCTCGCCGCGACGCTGGAGCGGGGCCACGAGGGCGTGGTGGTGAAGTCGCTGGACACCCCGTACAGCGCGGGCCGCCGCGGCGCGGGGTGGCTGAAGGTGAAGCCGGTGCACACCCTGGACCTGGTGGTGCTGGCCGCCGAGTGGGGCAGCGGGCGGCGCGCGGGAAAGCTGTCCAACCTGCACCTGGGCGCCCGCACGGCGGACGGCGGCTTCGCGATGCTCGGCAAGACCTTCAAGGGCATGACCGACGAACTGCTGCGGTGGCAGACCGGGCGACTCCGGGAGCTGGCCGTGGAGGAGCATTCCTGGGGCGTCACCGTCCGGCCCGAGCTGGTGGTGGAGATCGCCTACGACGGCCTGCAGCGCTCCACCCGCTACCCGGCCGGCGTCACCCTGCGCTTCGCCCGGGTGCTGCGCTACCGCGAGGACAAGAGCGCCGCGGAGGCGGACACCGTGCGGACGCTGCTGGCCACGCACCCCGGGGTGACCCGGTGAGCGGCGGCCGCCGCAGCGCGGGCCTGCTGCTCCACCGGCACACGGCCGGCGGCGAGCTGGAGGTGCTGCTGGGCCACATGGGCGGTCCCTTCTTCGCCCGCCGCCGGGCGGGCGCCTGGACGATCCCCAAGGGCGAGTACGAGGCGGACGAGGAACCCTTCGCGGCGGCGCGGCGCGAGTTCCGCGAGGAGCTGGGGCTGGAGCCGCCGGACGGCCCCGCCGTGCCGCTCGGCGAGGTGCGGCAGGCCGGCGGCAAGACGGTCACGGTCTGGGCCGTCGAGGCGGACCTGGATCCGGCCGAGGTCGTCCCGGGCACCTTCGAGATGGAGTGGCCCCGCGGATCGGGCCGCCTCCAGGCCTTCCCCGAGCTGGACCGGGTCGCCTGGCTGCCGGTCGGGAGGGCCGCCGAGGTGGTCGTGAAGGCGCAGGCCGAGTTTCTGAGCCGCCTCGCTGAGCACTCGGCGTCCGGTGGACCACCTGCGGGAGAACCGCACAGCGAGTGAGGAGTTGGTCGGGCATGCCCATCGCCACCGTGAACCCGGCGACCGGTGAGACGGTCCGGACGTTCGACGCCGTCGGGCCGGACGAGATCGAGCGCAGGCTCGCCGCCGCCGACGCGGCGTTCCGCGACTACCGGACCACCTCCTTCGCGGAGCGCGCCGGACTGCTGCACCGGGCCGCGGACCTGCTGGAGAAGGAGAACGAGGAGATCGCCCGGACGGTCACCACCGAGATGGGCAAGCCGATCACCCAGGCCCGCGCGGAGGCCGCCAAGTGCGTCAAGGCGATGCGCTGGTACGCCGACCGCGCGGAGGCGCTGCTGGCCGACGAACACCCCGACCCGGCCGACGTCGCGGACTCCGGCGGCTCCCGGGCGGTGGTGCGCTACCGGCCCCTCGGCCCGGTGCTGGCGGTGATGCCGTGGAACTTCCCGCTCTGGCAGGTGGTCCGGTTCGCCGCGCCCGCGCTGATGGCCGGCAACGTGGGCCTGCTCAAGCACGCCTCGAACGTCCCGCAGACGGCCCTCCACCTGGACGGACTGTTCCGCCGGGCGGGCTTCCCCGAGGGCTGCTTCCAGACCCTGCTGGTGGGCTCGGCCGAGGTGGAGAAGATCGTGCGCGACCCGCGGGTGCGGGCCGCCACGCTCACCGGCAGCGAGCCCGCCGGGCGGGCGGTGGCCGCGGCGGCGGGCGACGAGATCAAGCACACGGTCCTGGAGCTGGGCGGCAGCGACCCGTACGTGGTGATGCCCTCCGCGGACCTCGACCGGGCCGCCGAGGTCGCCGTCACCGCGCGCAACCAGAACGCGGGGCAGTCCTGCATCGCGGCCAAGCGCTTCATCGTGCACACCGACGTCTACGACGCCTTCGCCGAGCGGTTCACCGCCGGCGTGCGGGCGCTGAGGGTCGGCGACCCGATGGACGAGTCCACCGACGTCGGCCCGCTCTCCTCCGAGCGGGGCCGGGCCGACCTGGAGGAGCTGGTCGACGACGCGGTCTCCCGGGGCGCCCAGGTGCTCTGCGGGGGCCGCCGCCCGGACGGGCCGGGCTGGTTCTACGAGCCGACGGTGCTGGCGGGCATCACCCCCGACATGCGCGTCCACCGCGAGGAGACCTTCGGGCCGGTGGCCACGCTGTACCGGGCCGGGGACCTGGAGGAGGCGGTCGCGATCGCCAACGACACCTCGTTCGGGCTGAGTTCCAACGTCTGGACGGCGGACGAGGCGGAGGTCGAGCGGTTCGCCCGCGACCTGGAGGCGGGCGGCGTCTACGTCAACGGCATGACCGCCTCCCACCCGGCCTTCCCGTTCGGCGGAGTGAAGCGTTCCGGATACGGACGGGAGCTTTCCGGCCACGGCATCCGGGAGTTCTGCAACATCACGACTGTTTGGCACGGAGCGTGACCCTTACGGGTCTACCATCCCCTTTGTGAACCGCGAAGTTACTCTCCCCCTGATCGTCGACAACGGCGGCACGTTGCAGGTGGCGGCCGCCGACGTCAGCAAGTTGCTGCGGGCGGTCGGCGGGCGGTGGGTGCGGCTGGTCGAGGACGGTCGTGACGACCTGGACGAGGACACGGTGGCGACCTTGACCATCGAACTCGCCAAGCTCGCCGACCGGATCGACGTGGCCTGCATCGCCCACAGCAGCGACCGCCCCTGACCCGCCCTCCCCCCTTCTCCCTCTTCCCCTCACCCCTCGAGCAGCGCGTCCCAGAACCCGGCTTCGTAGGACCGCAGCAGGCGGCCGTGCCGACGCACGGCCGCCTCGTCGATCCTGCCGGAGTCGGCCCACTCCTGGACGGCCGCGAGCACCGACTCCTCGTACGCCGGCGCCGGCTCGGCGAACAGGTCGAAGAACCCGCAGGCCGCGTCGTCCAGCCCGTAGTGCTCCCGCAGGCCGCGGGCGATGCGCGAGCAATAGCCGCCCCACGCCGAGAAGTTGGCGGCGAGCGCCAGCACGGTGCCGGCCGGGGCGGCGTTGATCGCCAGCCAGGCCACGAACGCCGGGTACGCCTGGCAGCCGGCCCGCAACTCGTACCCCTGCCCGTCCGGCCCGTCCGGCCCGTCCGGGAGGGCGTCGACGGCGCGGGCGAAGACGTCGAGGCGGAGCGCCGCCTCCTCCTCCCCGCGGGCCAGCTCCGCGTAGTAGGCGGCGCACCGCGGCATCCCCGCGGCGCGTTCCGCGAGCCGCAGGAAGGCCCGCCGGTCGGCCGCGACCACCGCCCGCTCCTCCGCCGCCAGTGCCCGCAGCAGCGCGGGCGCCGCCTCGCCGCGCTCGACGAGCGGCACCACCCGGTTGGCCCCGGGGTCGGGGGCGAACTCCGTCCTGGCCCGTTCCAGCAGGTCACCGGCGTCGATGCGCCCCATCGTCGGCCTCCCGTCCTCTCTCCTGACATCAGCCTTCCCCGGTTGGACCACTTCCGCGCGATATCCACGCGCGGCGGGGTGAGGCTGGGGGATGCACCGACACATCCCCACGAAAGCAGGTGCGGCACATGGCCACGTTGTGCAAACCCTCGGTGTCCGTGCCCGAGCATGTGATCACCATGGAGGAGACGCTGGAGCTGGCTCGCTCCCGTCACCACGACCACCCGCAACTCCCCCTGGCCCTCAGGCTGATCGAGAACACCGGGGTCCGCACCCGGCGCATCGTGCAGCCGATCGAGGAGACCCTGAAGCACCCCGGTTTCGAGGACCGCAACAAGATCTACGAAGCCGAGGCCAAGGCCCGCGTCCCCGCCGTGGTGCGCGAGGCCCTGGACCACGCCCAGGTCCTGCCGAGCGACATCGACGTCATCATCTACGTCTCCTGCACGGGCTTCATGATGCCGTCGATGACCGCCTGGCTGATCAACGAGATGGGCTTCCACTCCACGACGCGGCAGATACCGATCGCGCAGCTCGGTTGTGCGGCCGGCGGAGCCGCCGTGAACCGGGCACACGACTTCTGCACCGCCTACCCGGAAGCCAACGCGCTGATCGTGGCGTGCGAGTTCTGCTCGCTGTGCTACCAGCCCACCGACCTGGGCGTCGGCTCGCTGCTCTCCAACGGCCTCTTCGGTGACGGCATCGCCGCCGCCGTGGTCCGCGGACAGGGCGGCACCGGCATGCGGCTGGAGCGCAACAGCTCGTACCTGATCCCCAAGACCACGGACTGGATCTCGTACGACGTCCGGGCGACCGGGTTCCACTTCCTGCTGGACAAGCGGGTGCCGGGCACCATGGAGCCGCTGGCCCCCGCCCTGCACGACCTGGCCCGCGCCCACGCGTGGAACGCCTCCGAACTGGACTTCTACATCATCCACGCCGGCGGCCCGCGCATCCTCGACGACCTGACCAAGTACCTGCGTGTCGAGCCGCACGCCTTCCGGTTCAGCCGTGCGACGCTGACCGAGTACGGCAACATCGCCAGCGCCGTCGTGCTGGACGCCCTGCGCCGCCTGTTCGACGAGGGCGGCGTCGAGGACGGGGCGCGCGGCATGCTCGCCGGCTTCGGGCCGGGTATCACCGCCGAGATGTCGGTGGGCACCTGGCAGGTCGACGGCGGCGACCGGGCGCGACAGACGGCGGCCCGAGCGGTGCGGGCCCCGGCATGAGCCGCGGCCCCGACCACCGCCCTGGACGCGGACGGAGACGACACCCGAGATGACCTCCACCACCGACGAGGCCACCCCTTCCGCCATGCCCCCGGTGCGGGACTGGCCGGCGATCGACCTGCACGGCGCCGACTTCGACCCGGTCCTCACCGAGCTGATGCGCGAGGGCCCGGTCACCCGCATCTCCCTGCCCAACGGGGAGGGCTGGGCCTGGCTGGTCACCCGCTACGACGACGTCCGCGCGGTGACCAACGACCCCCGGTTCAGCCGGGCCGAGGTGATGGGCCGCCCGGTCACCCGGCTGGCCCCGCACTTCATCCCCGGTTCGGACGCGATCGGCTTCCTCGATCCGCCCGATCACACCCGCCTGCGCCGCTCGGTGGCCGCGGCGTTCACCGCGCGCGGCGTCGAACGGGTGCGGGAGAAGTCCCGGCGGATGCTGGACGAGCTGGTCGACGGCCTGCTCGCGAAGGGACCGCCCGCCGACCTCACCGAGACGGTGCTCAGCCCCTTCCCGATCGCCGTGGTCTGCGAGCTGATGGGCGTGCCGGCCTCGGACCGCGGGCTGATGCACGACTGGACCCAGAAGATCCTCTCCCAGTCGCACGGCGCCGAGGTCAGCACGAAGGCGCGCGAGGACATGTCCGCCTACTTCACCCGGCTGGTCGAGGAGCGGCGCGGCAGTGACGGCGAGGACGTCACCTCGCTGCTGGGCGCCGCCGTCGGCCGCGGCGAGATCACCGTCCGAGAGGCGGTGGGCCTGGCCGTCCTGGTGCAGATCGGCGGCGAGGCGGTCACCAACAACAGCGGGCAGATGTTCTACCTGCTGCTGACCCGCCCCGAGCTGGCCGAGCGGATGCGCGCCGAGCCCGGCATCCGGGCGAAGGCCGTGGAGGAGCTGCTCCGGTACATCCCGCACCGCAACGCGGTGGGGCTGTCCCGGATCGCCACCGAGGACGTCGAGATCCGCGGCGTGCGGATCCGGGCGGGCGACGTGGTGTACAACTCCTACCTCGCGGCCAACCGGGACCCCGAGGTCTTCCCGGACCCCGACCGGATCGACCTGGACCGCAGCCCCAACCCGCACGTCGCCTTCGGCTTCGGCCCGCACTACTGCGTGGGCGGCATGCTGGCCCGGCTGGAGTCCCAGCTCCTGGTGGACGCCCTGCTGGACCGCATGCCGGGGCTGCGGCTGGCGGTGCCGCCCGAGCAGGTGCCGTTCCGCAAGGGGGCCCTGATCCGCGGGCCCGAGGCCCTCCCGGTCACCTGGTGAGCGGCCGATGTCCATGACGGAAGGCCTGCTGGTGCCGCCCGGTCACGGCCGGACGGTGGCCACCCCGGCCCAGCACGTGACGTTCAAGGTGACCGGGGCCCACTCGCGGACCGCCTCCAGCTTCGAGGTGGTCGTGCCGCCCGGCTTCGACGTGGGCGCGCACGTCCACACCCGCAGCGAGGAGCTGTTCTACGTGCTGGAGGGCGAGCTGGACGTGCTCGCCTTCGAGCCGCGGGTGCGGACGCCCGACAACTGGCGGCGCTGGGAGTCCGTCTCCGGCAGCCAGGTGGTGCGGGCCGGCCCCGGCACCGTGATCGCCGTCCCGCCGGGCTGCCCGCACGCCTTCGCCAACCCGACGGACGCCCCGGCGCGGATGTTCTTCCAGGCCGCCCCGCCGCCGGACCACGAGCGGTACTTCGAGGAACTGCTGGAGATCCTCGCCGCCGGGGGCCCGCCGGACGAGGCGGCGATCGAGGCGCTGCGGGCGCGTTACGACATCCAGCAGCTCACGCCGCTCCGGCACGGCGGCGAGGTCCCGGCGGCCGGGCTCGCACCGTGAGGCCCGAGGGGGCGCGGGAGATTCCCGCGCCCCCTCGGGTGACGTGCCGGTCGTGACCGCCGGTGGCCGCCTCGGCGGTCCCTAGCGGATGTGGACGCCGGAGATGGTGCGGGCGATGACCAGGCGCTGGATCTCGCTCGTTCCTTCGAAGATCGTGTAGATGGCGGCGTCGCGGTGCATGCGCTCCACCGGGTACTCGCGGGTGAAGCCGTTGCCGCCGAGGATCTGGACCGCCTGGGCGGTGACCTTCTTGGCCGTCTCGCTGGCGAAGAGCTTGGACTGGGAGCCCTCGGCGCCGTTGAACGGCTTGCCGTTGACCGCCATCCAGGAGGCGCGCCACACCAGCAGGCGCGCGGCGTCGACGCTGGTGCGCATGTCGGCCAGCTGGAAGGCCACGCCCTGGTTGTCGATGATCGGGCGGCCGAACTGGACGCGGGTCTTCGCGTACTCCAGCGCGTAGTCGTAGGCGGCGCGGGCGGTGCCGACGGCCATCGCGCCGACCACCGGGCGGGATGCCTCGAAGGTCGCCATGGCGGCGTTCTTCACGCGCTCGCCGCCCGCCTTCTTGGCCTTCTCGCGGGCGCGGGCGAGGCGCTCGTCCAGCTTCTCCTTGCCGCCGAGCAGGCAGGAGCCGGGGACCCGCACGTTGTCGAGGACGACCTCGGCGGTGTGCGAGGCGCGGATGCCGTGCTTCTGGAACTTCTGGCCCTGGGAGAGGCCCTCGGTGTTCGGCGGGATGATGAACGAGGCGTGGCCCTTGGAGCCGAGCTCCGGTTCGACGACGGCGACCACCACGTGGACGTTGGCGATGCCGCCGTTGGTCGCCCAGGTCTTGGTGCCGTTGATCACCCACTCGTCCTTGGCCTCGTCGTAGACGGCGCGGGTGCGCATGGCGGCCACGTCGGAGCCGGCGTCCGGCTCGGAGGAGCAGAAGGCGGCCACCTTCACGTCGTCCGGGGTGCCGTACATCTGGGGGATCCAGGTGCCGATCTGCTCGTTGGTGCCGTTGGCCAGGACACCCACGGCGGCGAGACCGGTGCCCATGATCGACAGCGCGATGCCCGCGTCGCCCCAGAAGAGCTCCTCGGTGGCCATCGGGAGGCCCAGACCGGTCTGGTCGAAGTACTGGTTGGCGTAGAAGTCCAGAGAATAGATGCCGACCTTGGCCGCTTCCTGGATGATGGGCCAGGGGGTCTCCTCGCGCTCGTCCCACTCGGCGGCCGCGGGGCGCATCACATCGGCGGCGAACCCGTGGAGCCAGTCCCGGACCTCCTTCTGCTCGTCGTTGAGTTCCATGGTGAACTCGGCCATGACCCCTCCAGCGCTGCCGGCCGTGACTCCGGTCGTACATCGATAGCTGTTACTTGCGGTAACGGAAGTCTGTTACCGGCCGGTAGGAAAGTCAACCGTCTGTTTCCGCCCGGAACGACCCCCACCTGCGGAAGTGGGCATCGCCACGAGTTCCGGGCCTGAGGACCACCGGCGACCGATCAGTGTTACTTTGCGCAGGCATCGCCGAATACGCACGGGTGGGGAGAGCACCGACCATGGAGACGACGCAGCAGGGGACCCCGCAGCAGAGGTCCACCGAGCGGCGCCGCCGCGAACTGCTGGAAGCCGCGGACCGGGTGGTGCTCCGGGACGGACCGGGCGCCTCCATGAACGCGATCGCGGCCGAGGCCGGGATCACCAAGCCGATCCTCTACCGCCACTTCGGCGACAAGGGGGGACTCTACGCGGCCCTCGCCCAGCGGCACACCGACGCGTTGCTGGCCTCGCTCCGGGCGGCGCTGGACGCGCCCGCCGAGCAGCGGCGGGAGCGGGTGGAGCGCACGCTCGAGACCTACCTGACGGCCATCGAGGCGCGGCCGCAGGTGTACCGGTTCCTGATGCATCCCGCGGACGGCGGCTCCTCCGGCGAGCCCGGGTTCGACGTGGGGCGGCACTCGGCGCCGCTGCTGCGGCGGATGGGCGAGGAACTGGCGCAGGTCATCGAGGAGCGGGTCGACCTCGGCCCCGGCGGGCGGCAGCTGTCGCGGGCCTGGGGCCACGGCATCGTCGGCATGATGCACGCGGCCGGCGACTGGTGGCTGAGCGAGCGGCCCTGCCCCCGCGAGGAACTGGTCCGCAGCCTGGCCGACCTCCTGTGGGGCCGCCTCGCCGACGCGGGCGACCGCGCGGACGGCCCCGCGTTCTGACCGCGACCGGCCCTCCCGGCGCCTGCACCTTCCGGGCTCCCTGGCCCGCCCGGGCCCGGAACCGCCGCCGCTGCCGGTCCGGCCACCGACCCCACGGCGCCGAGCTCGGCCCGGGCCGAGCCGGGCGGCCCGGGTCCCGCGCCGGTGTGGCCGCGCGTGGCCGGAAATCGACGGACCGCCCCGCGGGGAACCGGACACGGCCGAAAACCGACGCCCCCGATCAGCCCCCCGTCGCCCGCGCGGCCTTGCGCAGGACGCGGCGCCGCCGGAAGCCGGTGAGGCGGTCCGCGTAGACCAGCCCGTCGAGGTGGTCGCACTCGTGCTGCAGGCACCGCGCGAAGAAGCCGGTGCCGACGACCTCCACCGGCTCTCCCGTGACGGAGAAGCCCCGCACCACCGCCCGGTCGAAGCGCGGCGTCCCCGCCTCCAGCCCCGGCAGGGACAGGCACCCTTCCGGCCCACGCACCGTCACTCCGTCGGCCTCCACCAGCCGCGGATTCACCAGATGACCGAGATGGCGCACGTCCTCGTCGTCCGGACAGTCGTAGACGAAGACCCGCAGCCCCTCCCCCACCTGGTTCGCCGCGAGGCCCACGCCCTGAGCCGCGTACATGGTGGCGAACATGTCCTCGACCAGTCGTTCGAGGTCCGGACCGAATTCCGTCACCTCCCGGCAAGGGCTGTGCAGCACGGGGTCCCCGTGCAGGGTGAGGGGTCGCACGCGCCCGTGGGCGCCGGGGATCGAACCGTGTCGCATGCCGGTCAGGGTACGGTCGGGGCAGGCCGTCCCGGTCCCGCGTGCCCCTCCGTCCTTCCCCCGTCACCGCCGGTCACGGTGCGATTCCGATATTCGGCCGGGTGAACGGATCTCGGTAGGCTGAGGCCACCACACGCTGCCGGGACTCACGCGCGGCGCGTACGCAAGGAGGATCGAGAACTGATGGCAGGCACCTCGGACCCGCTCTCGCCGCGGGCCAAGCTGGCCGTGACGGCGGGCAAGACCGCCGCGGCCGTCTCGCGGGCGGCAGGACGCGGCAGCGGCTCGGTGATCGGCGGCCGGGTCGCGCTGAAGCTGGACCCCGAGCTCCTGGCCCGGCTGGCGCAGGGCCTGGACGTCACCCTGGTCTCGGCGACCAACGGCAAGACCACCACCACCCGCCTGATCGCCGAGGCGCTGCGCGCGGCCGGTCCGGTGGTCTCCAACGCGCTGGGCGCCAACATGCCCGCCGGCATCACCTCGGCCCTGGCCGACCGTGACGACGAGGCCCGCTTCGGCGTCATCGAGGTCGACGAGAAGTACCTGATCACCGTCGCCCGCGAGACCGACCCCAAGTGCGTCGCGCTGCTCAACCTCTCCCGCGACCAGCTGGACCGCGCCGCGGAGACCCGCATGCTGGCCGAGCACTGGCGCGAGGGCCTGACCGGCACGAAGGCCGTGGTCGTGGCCAACGCCGACGATCCGCTGGTGGTCTGGGCGGCCTCCTCCTCGCCGAACGTGATCTGGGTCGCGGCCGGGCAGATGTGGAAGGACGACGCCTGGTCCTGCCCGTCCTGCGGCGGTGTGCTGCAGCGTCCGGGCGACGACTGGTTCTGCGGAGAGTGCGGCTTCCGCCGTCCGACGCCGAGCTGGGCGCTCTCCGGCGACCAGGTGCTGGACCCGCACGGCAGCGCCTGGCCGATCCACCTCCAGCTGCCGGGCCGCGCCAACCGCGCCAACGCCGCCTCCTCCGCCGCCGTCGCCGCCGTCTTCGGCGTGCCCCCGCACGTGGCGCTGGAGCGCATGTCGCACGTGCAGGCGGTGGCCGGCCGCTACGACACCGTCCAGTTCCAGGGGCGCGACCTGCGCCTGCTGCTCGCCAAGAACCCGGCGGGCTGGCTGGAGACGTTCTCGCTGATCGACCCGCCGCCGACCCCGGTGATCCTGTCGGTGAACGCCCGTTCCGCCGACGGCACCGACACCTCCTGGCTGTGGGACGTCGACTACAGCCGGCTCAACGGTCACCCGATCTTCGTGCTCGGCGACCGCAAGCTGGACCTGGCGGTGCGCCTGGAGGTCGCCAACCAGAACTTCCAGGTGTGCCAGAACCTCGACGAGGCGGTCCGCCTCGCCCCGCCCGGGCGGATCGAGGTCATCGCCAACTACACCGCCTTCCAGGATCTGCGCCGCCGCGTCGGCAACTGACCCACGACCAGCGACTGACCAGCGACTCACAGTTCGAGGACCCACTCATGAGTGACAGCCAACTCCGGCTGGTGTGGATCTACCCGGATCTGCTCAGCACCTACGGCGACCAGGGCAACGCCCTCGTCGTCGAGCGCCGGGCCCGCCAGCGCGGCCTGGACGTGGCCCGGATCGACGTGCGCAGCGACCAGCCGGTGCCGACCTCCGGCGACATCTACCTGATCGGCGGCGGCGAGGACCGCCCGCAGCGCCTCGCCGCGGAGCGTCTGCGCCGCGACGGCGGCCTGGAGCGCGCGGTGGGCAACGGCGCGATCGTCTTCTCGGTCTGCGCCGGCTACCAGATCCTCGGCCACGAGTTCATCAACGACCTCGGCCAGCGCGAGCCGGGCCTGGGCCTGCTCGACGTGGTCTCGGTGCGCGGCGAGGGCGTGCGCTGCGTCGGCGACGTCCTCGCGGACATCGACCCGCGCCTGGGCCTGCCCCCGCTGACCGGCTTCGAGAACCACCAGGGCGTGACCCATGTCGGCCAGGGCGCCAAGCCGTTCGCCCGGGTCCGCATCGGCAACGGCAACGGCACCGGCGACGGCACCGAGGGCGCGTACAACGAGACCGTCTTCGGCACCTACATGCACGGTCCCGTGCTGGCCCGCAACCCGCACATCGCGGACCACCTGCTGAAGCTCGCCCTCGACGTCAACGCCCTCCCGCCGGTCGACGACCGGTGGTACGAGGCGCTGCGTCAGGAGCGCATCACGGCGGCCACGCAGCCGGCCTGACGGCCTGCCACTGACGGCACCGCGAGCACCCCCCGGACACCCCCGATCCCACCTGCGAAGAGCCCGTTTGACGGGGCATCCGCACAGGTGAGCGGGGGTGTCCGGCTGTCGGACGCCGGGTTCGGCCGGGGGCCTTCACGCCGGTAGGGTGGCGGCATCAAGCCGGACGAAGCGGTCCGGTGCCGTCCCCCATCGAGAAGGTCTTTCGCGCCATGCGCATTGGTGTGCTCACCTCCGGCGGCGACTGCCCCGGCCTGAACGCCGTCATCCGCTCCGTCGTCCACCGCGCCGTCGACGCCCACGGCGACGAGGTGATCGGTTTCCTCGACGGCTGGCGCGGTCTGCTGGACGGCGACCACCTCGAGCTCGACCTCGACGCGGTCAGCGGCATCCTGGCCCGCGGCGGCACCATCCTCGGTTCCTCCCGCGTCCGCCCCGAGGACCTCCGGGACGGCGTGGAGCGGGCCAAGGGCCACCTGCGGGACCTCGGTCTCGACGCCGTCATCCCGATCGGCGGCGAGGGCACCCTGAAGGCCGCCCGCCTGCTGTCCGACAACGGTCTGCCCATCGTGGGCGTCCCGAAGACCATCGACAACGACATCGCGGTCACCGACGTCACGTTCGGCTTCGACACCGCCGTGGGCGTGGCCACCGACGCGCTGGACCGGCTGAAGACCACCGCCGAGTCCCACCAGCGCGTCCTGATCGTCGAGGTGATGGGCCGCCACACCGGCTGGATCGCCCTGCACTCCGGCATGGCGGCCGGCGCCCACGCGATCGTGGTGCCCGAGCGGCCCTTCGACATCAAGGAGCTGACCGAGCGGGTCGGCGCGCGCTTCGAGGCCGGCAAGCGCTTCGCGATAGTCGTGGTGGCCGAGGGCGCCAAGCCCGCCCCGGGCACCATGGACTTCGCCGAGGGCGGCAAGGACATCTACGGCCACGAGCGTTTCGCCGGCATCGCCAACCTGCTGGCGGTGGAGCTGGAGCGCCGCCTCGGCAAGGAGGCCCGCCCCGTCATCCTCGGCCACGTGCAGCGCGGCGGCACCCCCACCGCCTACGACCGGGTCCTGGCGACCCGCTTCGGCTGGCACGCGGTGGAGGCGGTGCACCGCGGCGAGTTCGGCCGGATGACCGCGCTGCGCGGCACCGACATCGTCACCGTCCCGCTGGCCGAGGCCGTCGCCTCGCTCAAGACCGTGCCGGAGGAGCGCTACGCCGAGGCTCCCACCGTGCTGTGACCCGCATCCGGTGACCTGAGTCACCCCTGGACGCCTGCGGCCCGTCGGTGACTCGCAGGTGAACCGCCCCCGGCCGCCGGCACGGCCGGGGGCGGTTCTAGTCTGGTGCGGACAGATTTGCACAACCCCCACGAAACAGGAGCCGGCGGATGGACCACAGCGGTCACGGCGCCATGGATCTGCCCCCGTTCACGCTCGGCCGGGGGCTCGCCTGGTCCCCGGACGCCTTCTTCCTCGTCGCCTGCCTGCTCGGGCTGCTGCTCTACGGCTGGGGCGTGGTCCGGATGACGCGGCGGGGCGACCGGTGGCCGGTCGGCCGGACGGTGTCGTTCGTCGCCGGCGTGCTGAGCGTGGTGCTGGTGATGTGCACCGGCCTCAACGACTACGGCATGGTCATGTTCAGCGTGCACATGGTGCAGCACATGGTGCTGAGCATGCTCTCCCCGATCATGATCCTGCTGGGCGCCCCGGTCACCCTGGCGCTGCGCGCCCTGCCGGTGGCCGCCCGCGGCACGCTCGGCCCGCGCGAGCTGCTGCTGAAGCTGCTGCACAGCCGCTACATGCGGGTGGTCACGCATCCGCTGTTCACCATCCCGATGTTCATCGCCAGCCTCTACGCGCTGTACTTCACGCCGCTGGTGGACACGCTGATGGGCTCCTACGTGGGGCACGTGGCGATGATGGTGCACTTCTTCGCGGTGGGCGTGGTGTTCTTCTGGCCGATCATGGGCGTCGACCCGGGCCCGCACCGCCCGGGGCACCTGATGCGGATGCTGGAGCTCTTCGCGGGCATGCCCTTCCACGCCTTCTTCGGCATCGCGCTGATGATGGCGTCCACGCCGATGATCGGCGCGTTCGCCCACCCGCCGGCCTCGCTGGGCATCGACCCGATGGAGGACCTCAACGCGGCGGGCGGCATCGCCTGGGCGTTCAGCGAGATCCCGTCGGTGCTGGTGCTGATCGCGCTGCTGTTCCAGTGGCACGGCTCCGAGCAGCGGCAGGCCCGCCGCAAGGACCGCGCCGCCGACCGCGACGGCGACGCGGAGCTGGAGGCGTACAACGCCTACCTCGCCTCCCTGCGTGCGGGGTCGGCCCGCCAGGGCTGACAGGGGAGCTCGGGGTCCGCCCGTCCTGCCGGTCAGGTGTCGCGCGTCGCCGCCAGGGCCAGGAACAGGGCCCCGAGCACCACCCAGCCGAACCACAGCCAGCCGTTGCTTCCGAGGGCCACCGAGTACGCCGTCACCACGACGAGACCGCCCATGGTGAGCGCTC
Source organism: Streptomyces fragilis (assembly GCF_003112515.1). Lineage (GTDB taxonomy): Bacteria > Actinomycetota > Actinomycetes > Streptomycetales > Streptomycetaceae > Streptomyces > Streptomyces fragilis. Next base: position 165,246 of record NZ_BEVZ01000009.1, read on the forward strand.
CCATGGCCTTGGCGCTTCCGGGTATGCCGGAGCCGTGCATCGAGGGCATCGCGACCTCCTCAGGTCCGCTACTCCCATGGTGCCCCGCGGGCCCCGCTTCTCACCCTCACCGGAGGCCACCGGTTCCCGGCCCGGCGGGGTGCACGCCCGGCTGGTACTTCGGCAGCCGCACGGTGACCTTCATGCCGGCGCCCTCGGCCGTCTCGATGACCAGCCCGTACTCGTCCCCGTAGACCTGCCGGAGCCGGTCGTCCACGTTGGACAGGCCGATGCCCCCGGTGGGCCCGGCCTCCCCGGCGAGGATCCGCCGCAGCAGTTCGGGGTCCATGCCGGCGCCGTCGTCCTCGATCACCACGACGGCCTCCGCGCCCTCGTCCCGGGCCGTGATGCCGATCCCGCACCGGTCGCCGCGGCCTTCGAGGCCGTGCTTGACGGCGTTCTCCACCAGCGGCTGCAGGCACAGGAACGGCAGGGTCACCGGCAGCACCTCGGGCGCGATCTGCAGCGTCACCGTCAGCCGGTCGCCGAAGCGGGCGCGGACCAGCGCCAGGTAGTGGTCGATGGCGTGCAGCTCGTCGGCGAGGGTGGTGAAGTCGCCGTGCCGCCGGAACGAGTACCGGGTGAAGTCGGCGAACTCCAGCAGCAGCTCCCGGGCCCGCTCGGGGTCGGTGCGCACGAAGGAGGCGATCACGGCGAGCGAGTTGAAGATGAAGTGCGGCGATATCTGCGCCCGCAGCGCCCTGATCTCGGCTTCGATCAGCCGGGTGCGGGACCGGTCGAGGTCGGCGAGCTCGAGCTGGACGGAGACCCAGCGGGCGACCTCTCCGGCGGCCCGCACCAGCACCGCGGACTCCCCCGGGGCGCAGGCGACCAGCGCTCCGTGCACCCGGTCGTCGACGGTGAGCGGGGCGACGACCGCCCAGCGCAGGGGGCAGTCGGGGGTGGCGCAGCCGAGCCGGAACGCCTCGCCGCGGCCGCTCTCCAGGGGGCCGGCGAGGCGTTCCATGATCTCGGCACGGTGGTGGGCGCCGACGCCGTCCCAGACCAGGACCCGGTCGAGATCGGTGAGGCAGAGCGCGTCGGTGCCCAGCAGCGAACGCAGCCGGCGGGCGGCGCGGCGGGCGGTCTCCTCGGTGAGTCCGGCGCGCAGCGGCGGGGCGGCCAGTGAGGCGGTGTGCAGGGTCTCGAAGGTGGCGTGCTCGACGGGGGTGCCGAGTCCGGCGAGCGAGGCCGTCCGGCCGGAACGCCGGGCGGTGCGGCGGCCCAGCCAGAAACCGGCGGCGGTCAGCGGCAGCAGGGCCACGCAGAGACCGGCGAGGAAGCCGCCGAGGGCGCTCATGCCGCGTCCTCCTTCCGTACGGCGGCGCCGCCGATCTCCTCGGGCAGGTGGAAGCGGGCGAGGACGGCGCCGGTGCCCGGCGGTATCCGGCCCGGGGTGGCCAGCGAGACGACGACCATGGTCAGGAAGGCCAGCGGCACCGACCAGAGGGCGGGCCAGGCGAGCAGGGCGTCGGGGACGCCGGCCGTCGGGTGGTGGCCGATCAGGGTGACGGAGACGGCGGCGAGCGCGGAGCCGCCGCCGACCAGCATGCCCGCGGCGGCGCCGGGCGGGGTGAGCCTGCGCCACCAGATGCCGAGGATCAGCAGCGGGCAGAAGGAGGACGCGGAGACCGCGAAGGCGAGGCCGACCGCGTCGGCGATCGGCAGCCGCCCGGCCAGCACGCTCGCCGCGAGCGGCACCGCCATGGCCGTGACCGCGCCCACCCGGAAGTGGCGGATCCCGCGGGAGGGCAGCGCGTCCTGGGCGATGACCCCGGCGAGCGCGACGGTGAGCCCGGAGGCGGTGGACAGGAACGCCGCGAACGCCCCGCCGGCGATCAGGGCGCCCAGCAGGTCGCCGCCGACACCGCCGATCATGCGGTCCGGCAGGAGCAGCACCGCGGCGTCGGTGTTGCCGGTGAGGACGAGTTCGGGGGCGTACATGCGGGCGAGCGCCCCGTAGACCGGGGGCAGCAGGTAGAAGGCGCCGATCAGGCCGAGCACGGCGACGGTGGTGCGGCGGGCGGCCACCCCGTGGGGGCTGGTGTAGAAGCGGACCACGACGTGCGGCAGGCCCATGGTGCCCAGGAAGGTGGCGATGATCAGGCCGTAGGTGGCGTACAGCGGGCGTTCCTGTCCGGTGGGGCCGCCGCTGCCGGACAGGGCTGCGTCCCCGTCGGCCCCGGGCCCCTGGGCCACCGGCACCTCGGCCCCGGCGGGGAAGCCGAGCCGGGCGCCGGCCTCCACGGTGTGCGGGCCGGCGGGCAGGGCGACCCGTTCGCCGTCGTGCGGGCGCCCGTCGACGCTGCCGTGGACGGTGACGGTGAGGGGTTCGGCGAGGCGGATCTCCACGGTGTCCTGGACGCGCACGGTGCGGTGCTCGCGGAAGGCGGCGGGCTCGTCGAACGCCCGGGCCGGCGCGCCGTCGCCCCGCCAGGCGAGCACCAGGAAGAGCGCCGGGACCAGCAGGGCGGTCAGCTTGAGCCAGTACTGGAAGGCCTGGACGAAGGTGATGGAGCGCATCCCGCCGGCCGCGACGTTGGCGACCACGACCACGGCGACGATCACCGAGCCCAGCGACCCGGGCGCGCCGGTGAGCACCTTGAGGGTGAGCCCGGCGCCCTGGAGCTGCGGCATCAGGTACAGCCAGCCGATCCCGACGACGAAGCCGCTCGCCAGCTTCCGCACCGCGGGGGAGCCGAGCCGGGCCTCGGCGAAGTCGGGAAGGGTGTAGGCGCCCGAGCGGCGCAGCGGGGCGGCGACGAAGAGCAGCAGCAGGAGGTACCCGGCCGTGTAGCCGACGGGGTACCAGAGCATGTCGGGCCCTTGGACGAGGACGAGTCCGGCGATGCCCAGGAAGGAGGCGGCGGACAGGTACTCGCCGCTGATGGCGGCCGCGTTGAGGCGTGGGCCCACGGTGCGGGAGGCCACGTAGAAGTCGGAGGTGGTGCGCGAGACCCGCAGGCCGAAGGCGCCGACCAGGGCGGTGGCGACCACCACCAGGGCGACGGCGGCCACCGCGTAGCTTTCGTTCATCGACGTGTCACGGGCTCTCCGGTCAGCGGTCCTGGTCCTCGACGAGCCGCACGAAGTCCCGCTCGTGGCGTTCGGCGCGGCGCACGTGCCACCGGGCGAGCAGCACCAGCGGCGGGTAGAGGCAGAAGCCGAGCACCGCCCACTCCAGGGCGTGGCCGTGCGGCGCGGCCGCGAAGAGCAGCGGCAGCGGGAGGACGAGGGCGACGAGCACCGCGAAGACGGTCAGCGCGGAGCGCAGCTGGGTGCGCATCAGCGAGCGGACGTAGGTGTGGCCGAGGGTGGTCTGCTCGTGGATCTCGGTGCGGGGGCGGTAGGCGGTGCGGTGGGCGGGGCCGCGGTGCCGGCGCGGCGGTCCGGTGACCACCACGCGGGTGGGGACGGGGCCGGGGCGCCCGGAGGTCTGGGCGGGGTCGTGGGGCATGGTGCGGGCCGGCTTCCTATGCGGCGCCGCGGCGCATCAGCAGGTCGCGCAGTTCGCGCGCGTGACGGCGGCTGACCTGGAGCTCCACATGCCCCACCAGCACGCTGACCGTGCCGGCGGCGAGGCGGAGCTCGTCGATGTGGCGCAGGGCGACCAGGTGGCGGCGGTGTATGCGCACGAAGCCGTGGGACTGCCAGCGTTCCTCGAGGGTGGACAGCGGGACGCGGACCAGGTGGCTGCCGCCGGAGGTGTGCAGCCGGGCGTAGTCGCCCTGGGCCTCGACGTGGGTGATGTCCTCGACCTGGACCAGCCGCCGCACCCCGCCGAGGTCGACGGCGATGGAGTCCGGCTCGGGCTCGTGCACGGGTATGCGCGCGGCGCGCAGCTCGTGGGCCCGGCGGACCGCCTCGGCGAGGCGTTCGCGGCGGACCGGCTTGAGGACGTAGTCGACCGCCTTGAGGTCGAAGGCCCGCACGGCGAAGTCCTCGTGCGCGGTGACGAAGACGACCAAGGGCGGGCTGGCGAAGCCGGTGAGCAGGCGGGCGAGCTCAAGGCCGTCGAGGCCGGGCATCTGGATGTCGAGGAAGACCACGTCGATGGCCTCGGGGCCGTCGGGGCCGGACTCCAGGGCGCGGGTGATGCGGCGCAGCGCCTCGGTCGCGTCACCGGCGCCCTCGACCTTGCCGATCCGCGGGTCGGCGTCCAGCAGGTACAGCAGTTCGCCCAGGGAGGGGCGTTCGTCGTCGACGGCGAGGGCGCGCAGCATGAAGGTGGAGTGTAGGAGCTGATCGCACATTTGGACATGGTTGCCCGGCATGCCGGAACGCTCCCGGGGGCGGGGACGCACGATCCGCTCCGGAACACCCCGCTTGGTCGCTTGTCGGCGCTATGCCCTCTTCCTAACGTGGGGGCATGGCCGTGAGACGACAGTCGCGCCCCCGGCGCTTCCTGATGTGCGAGCCCCGACACTTCGACGTGTCCTACGCGATCAATCCCTGGATGCATCCGGACGAGGAGGTCGACGTCCGCCGCGCGCACCGGCAGTGGGAGTCGCTGGTGGCCTCCTTCCGGGCGCACGGCCACGTCGTCGAGACGCTGCCGCCGGCGCCGGGGCTGCCCGACATGGTGTTCGCCGCCAACGCGGCCCTGGTGCTCGGCGGGCGGGCGCTGGGGTCGGTGTTCCACGCGCCCCAGCGGCGCGGCGAGTCGGACTACTACGAGCTGTGGCTGAAGGACGCCGGCATCCCGGTGCGGCGGGCCCGGTCGGTGTGCGAGGGCGAGGGCGACCTGGTGCCGGTGGGCGGCCGCGTGCTGGCGGGGACCGGGTTCCGCACCACGCCGGAGGCGCACCGGGAGGCCGAGGAGCTGTTCGGCGTGCCGGTGGTGGGGCTGCGGCTGGTGAACCCGTTCTTCTACCACCTGGACACCGCGTTGTTCGCCCTCGACGACGAGAACGTCGCCTACTACCCGGACGCCTTCGCGCCCGAGAGCCGTCAGCTGCTGGAGCGGCTGTTCCCGCACGCGGTGATCGCCACGCTGGGCGACGCGCTGGCCTTCGGTCTGAACTCCGTCTCCGACGGACGCCACGTGTTCGTCGCGCCCGGGGCGATCTCCCTGGGCGAGGAGCTGGAGCGTCTCGGCTACGTCCCCGTCCCCGTCGACCTGTCGGAGTTCCGCAAGGCCGGCGGGGGCATCAAGTGCTGCACCCTGGAGGTCCGATCATGACCGCGCCCACCGTTCCCTCCGGCCGCCCCGGCGGCCCCGGCGACCCCGACGGCCGCGGGATCGACTCCCCCGGCGTCCCGGGCTCCGGCCCCGGCTTCGGCCCTGGCCCTGGCTCCGGCTCCGGATCCGGCGGCAGGCGGGACTCCGCCGGGCTGATCCGCGCCGAGGAGGCCGTCCTCGCGCCCAACTACCATCCGCTGCCGGTCGTGGTGGCCCGGGCGGAGGGCGCCTGGGTGGAGGACGTGGAGGGCCGCCGCTACCTGGACCTGCTGGCCGGCTACTCGGCTCTCAACTTCGGGCACCGCCATCCCGTGCTGGTGGAGGCGGCCCACCGGCAGCTGGACCGTCTCACGCTGACCTCGCGGGCCTTCCACAACGATCAGCTCGCGGGTTTCGCGGAGCGGCTGGCGGCGCTGACCGGGCAGGAGATGGTGCTGCCCATGAACACCGGCGCCGAGGCGGTGGAGAGCGCGGTCAAGGTGGCGCGCAAGTGGGCCTACGAGGTCAAGGGCGTCCCCGACGGCCGGGCGACGATCGTGGTCGCCGCCGACAACTTCCACGGCCGGACCACCACGATCGTGGGCTTCTCCACCGACGAGTCGGCGCGGGCCGGCTTCGGCCCGTTCGCGCCGGGCTTCCGGATCGTCCCGTACAACGACCTGGCCGCGCTGGAGGCGGCCGTGGACGACTCGACGGCGGCGGTCCTGCTGGAGCCGGTGCAGGGCGAGGCAGGGGTGATCGTGCCGGACGACGGCTACCTGACGGGGGTCCGGGAGATCACCCGGCGGGCGGGCTGCCTGTTCGTCGCCGACGAGATCCAGTCGGGGTTGGGGCGGTCGGGCTCCACGCTGGCCGTGGACCTGGAGGAGGTCACCCCCGACCTGGTGCTGCTGGGCAAGGCGCTGGGCGGCGGCATCGTGCCGGTGTCCGCGGTGGTGGGCCGGCGTGACGTGCTGGGCGTGCTCGGCCCGGGCACGCACGGGTCGACGTTCGGCGGCAACCCGCTGGCGGCGGCGGTGGGCTCCGCGGTGGTGGGGCTGCTGGAGACGGGCGAGTACCAGCGGCGGGCGGCGGAGCTGGGCATCGTGCTGCGGGACGGCCTGGCGCCTCTGGTGGGCCGGGGGGTCCGGGCCTTCCGGACGCGCGGTCTGTGGGCGGGGATCGACGTGGACCCCGCGCTGGGCACGGGACGGGAGATCGGCGAGCGGCTGCTGGCCGAGGGCGTCCTGGTGAAGGACACCCACGGCTCCACCATCCGCGTCGCTCCCCCGCTCACCGTCACCGAGGACCAGCTGCGCGGGGCCCTCGCGGCGCTGGAGAGGGTCCTCACCGTCCCCGCGTGACCGGGGCGCGGGAGGGCGGAGAGGGTCCTCACCCTCCCCGCGTGACCGGGGCGCGCGGGAGGGCGCCGCCTCGGCCGACCGTCCCCTCGGCGGGGCGTCGCATCCGCCGACCGTGCCCGGCGACGGCCGGCGGGGCGTCGCATCCGCCGACCGTGCCCGGCGACGGCCGGCGGGGCGTCGCCTCCGCCGACCGGCCCTCTCGGCCGACCGTCCCCTCGACCGGCCGTCCCCTCGGCCGACCGGCCGTCCCCTCGACCGGCCGTCCCCTCGGCGGACCCTCGCCTCGACCGGCCGTCGCCTCGGCGGACCCTCGCCTCGGCGAGGCGTCCCCTCAGCGGGCCGTCGACCCGGCGGGGCGCGCATCGGCCCGCGTGGTCCCGGCCGGCCCGTCCGCCGCGCCGGTCGCCGCGCCCGCCGCGCCGGGCGCCTCGGCCGCCGCGCCGGTCGCCGCGGCCATCGCCTCCTCCGCCGCCGCCGTCGCCTCCGAGAGGAGGCGGCGCAGGGTCAGGGCGTCCTGGGCGACGGCGGTGATCAGGGCGGCGGGCCCGTCGAGCGGGACCAGGGCGGCCGTGTCGCCGAGGAGGCGGGGCTCCGGGGGGCGGGAGGCGAACTCCGGGGCGACCAGGAGCACCTGGCCGACCGTGCGGTGACCGCCCAGCACCGCGGGCCCGTCCCAGCCGCCGGGCGCGCCGGGTCCGCAGGCCAGGTCCTGGTCGAGCAGGAGCCGCCCGGCCACCCGCAGGGTCAGCCGCGAGGCGAGCGTGCCGGGCGGCTCGCCGTGGCGGCCGAGCACCAGTTCCTCCCGGAGCAGCAGCCGGCCGCCCGCGGCGACGTCGGCCCGGGTGTGGACCCGCAGGTCGCTGCCGCGCACCGAGATCAGGGGCTCCGGCTCCCAGCGCAGCGCGCCGCCCGCGCCGACCCGCAGCCGGGTCTCGTACCGGGCGGGCTCCCCGCCTTGGCCGGGCAGGGCGAGCGTGGCGGCGGCCGAGCCCACCCGCAGCCGGGCTCCCTCGGCCACCTCCGCCTCGAGCAGGAACCGGTCGCCGCCGAGCGGTCCGCTCATCGCCCCGACCACGGTCACCCGCGCCTCGTCCCCCGTGCCCCGGGTGCGCCGCAGGGCGAGGGGCCCGTCGCCGGCGAGCACCGGCAGCGCGGTGCCTCCGCGTCCGTCGGGCCGCGCCGCGATCCGCGCGTGCGCCCGCACCCCGGCGGTCCCGCGGTGCGGCCGCGTGTTCAGGCCTGCCACGCGGCCAGCCGCTCCCGTACCCAGGCGGCGACCTCCGCGACCCCGGCCTCGCCGCGCAACGACTGCAGGACGACCGGCAGTTCGGCGCGCTGGGCCTTGGCGTCGGCGGCCATCCGGGCCAGGTCGGCGCCGACGTGGGGCGCCAGGTCCGTCTTGTTGACGACCAGCAGGTCGGCGGTGGTGACGCCGGGGCCGCCCTTGCGCGGGATGTCGTCGCCGCCCGCCACGTCGATCACGAAGATCTGGGCGTCCACCAGGCCGCGGGAGAAGGTGGCGGTCAGGTTGTCGCCGCCGGACTCGATGAGGATCAGGTCGAGCGGCCCGCTGCGCTCCTCCAGTTCCTCCACCGCCTCCAGGTTGGCGGAGATGTCGTCGCGGATCGCGGTGTGCGGGCAGGCTCCGGTCTCCACGGCGGTGATCCGCTCCGGCGGGAGCACCGCCTCACGCAGCAGGAACTCGGCGTCCTCGCGGGTGTAGATGTCGTTGGTGACGACGGCCAGCGACAGCTCGGGCCGCAGTTGACGGCAGAGCGCGGCCACCGTGGCGGTCTTCCCGGAGCCGACCGGGCCACCGAGCCCGAGCCGCAGCGCGCGGCGCGTTCCGTCGGGGCGGTGGGCGGCGGCTCCCGATCCCCCGAGGCCGTCGTGGTGGCGGTGCAGGTGCATGGGCGGGGCTCCTTCGTCAGGACGGGCGGCAGGGGCGGACGTCGAGGAGGACGGCGCGGGTGGCACAGGAGAGGGACGGCAGGACGGGCACAGGAGAGGGAGGGCGGGGCCGGCGTCAGGAGGCGAACAGGCGGCCCCCTCGCGCGGCGTGGGCCTCGGCCGAGATCTCCAGCAGCGGAGCCGAGGCGGCGGGGAGCGCGTCCACCCCGTCGGTGAGCGCCTCGCGGGCCGCCCGCACGGCGCGGCCGGCGACCCGGTCGGTATCGGGGGCGAGCCGGGCGAGCACCCCGGTGGCGTCGAACGGGTCCAGGCTCAGCAGCCGGACCGTCGCGGTGGCGGGTCCGCCCACGCTCTCGTAGGCGGCGCAGTACGCGGCGTCCTCCGGTCCGAGTCCGGCCGCGCGGGCGACGGCGCCGAGCACCACCGGCTGGTGGAGGCCCCGGGGGAAGACCGTCGCCAGCGCGTCGAGTTGCCCGCCCGGCCAGGTCGTCCGGCCGGCCCGCAGCAGCTGCCGGCCGAGCCGGCGGGCGGTGTCGCGCAGCGCGGGCGACGGGGTGCGCGCGTCGGCGGCCGCGTCCAGCTCTCCCGGCTCCGCGCCGAGCGCCGCCGCCGCGGCGAGGGAGGCGGCGACCAGGCCCGCGGTGTGCAGCCGGCCACGGCAGAAGGCCTCCAGCGAGGCGGCGTCGGTGATCCGGCCCGCGCGGACGGCTGCCTCCGCGCCGCCGGAGTGCGCGTGGCCTCCGGCGGGGAAGCGTCCGTCGGCCAGCAGGAGCAGTGCGGCGCGGTTCATCGGCGGGCCCTCGCTCACAGGAGGAAGTTCAGAAGAGGAAGTAGCGCTGGGCCATGGGCAGTTCGGCGGCGGGTGTCGCCTCGACCAGTTCGCCGTCGATGTGCACGGCGAAGCTGTCGGGGTCGATCCGCACGTCGGGCAGGGCGTCGTTCTCCCGCATGTCGGCCTTGCCGATCCGCCGCGTCGAGTCGATCACCGCCCACCGCTTGCCCAGGCCCAGCCGCTCCGGCAGTCCGTCCTCGATCGCCGCCGGGGCGACGAAGTTGACCGAGTTGGCGGCCGGGGCGCGCCCGAGGGCCCCGAACATCGGGCGGGGCAGCACCGGTTGCGGCGTGGGGATGGAGGCGTTGGCGTCGCCCATCTGCGCGTAGGCGATCTGGCCGCCCTTGAGCACCAGATGGGGCTTGACGCCGAAGAACGCCGGTTCCCACAGCACCAGGTCGGCGAGCTTGCCGCGCTCCACCGAGCCGATCTCGGCGGCCAGGCCCTGGGCGAGCGCCGGGTTGATCGTGTACTTGGCGACGTAGCGGCGGGCGCGCAGGTTGTCGGCCCGGCCGTCGCCGGGCAGGGAGCCGCGTCTGCGCTTCATGACGTGGGCGGTCTGCCAGGTCCGCAGGACCACTTCGCCGACCCGGCCCATGGCCTGGGAGTCGGAGGAGATGATCGAGATGGCGCCCAGGTCGTGCAGGACGTCCTCGGCGCCGATGGTGGAGGGCCGGATGCGCGACTCGGCGAAGGCCAGGTCCTCGGGGACGGCCGCGTTCAGGTGGTGGCAGACCATCAGCATGTCGAGGTGTTCCTCGGTGGTGTTGACGGTGAACGGCCGGGTCGGGTTGGTGGAGCTGGGCAGCACGTTGGGGTGCGAGACCACGGTCATGATGTCGGGGGCGTGGCCGCCGCCCGCGCCCTCGGCGTGGTAGGCGTGGATGCCGCGGCCGGCGATCGCGGCGAGGGTGTCGCCGACGAAGCCGGCCTCGTTGAGGGTGTCGGTGTGGATGGCGACCTGGACGCCCGTGCGGTCGGCCGCGGTGAGCGCCGCGTCGATGGCGGCGGGCGTGGATCCCCAGTCCTCGTGCAGCTTGAGGCCGACGGCGCCGCCGCGGATCTGGGAGAGCAGTGCCTCCTGGGAGACGGTGTTCCCCTTGCCCAGCAGGCCGATGTTCAGCGGGTGGGCCTCCATCGCCTCCAGCATCCGCGCCAGGTGCCACGGACCGGGGGTGACGGTGGTGGCCTTGGAGCCCTCGGCCGGCCCGGTGCCGCCGCCGACGAGGGTGGTCACCCCGGAGGCCAGGGCCTCGTCGGCGATCTGCGGGCAGATGAAGTGGACGTGCGCGTCGACGGCCCCCGCGGTGAGGATCCGGCCGTTGCCGGCGACGATCTCCGTCTCGGGGCCGATCACCAGGTCGGGGTGGACGCCGTCCATGGTGTCCGGGTTGCCGGCCTTGCCGAGGGCGGTGATCCGGCCGTCCCTGATGCCGACGTCCGCCTTGACGACTCCCCAGTGGTCGAGGACCACCGCGCCGGTGATCACGGTGTCCGGGGCGCCCTCGGCGCGGGTGGCCCGGGACTGGCCCATGGACTCGCGGATCACCTTTCCGCCGCCGAACACCGCCTCGTCCCCGGCGCGTCCGGGGCCGCCGCAGCGGTCCTCCTCGATCTCCACCAGCAGGTCGGTGTCGGCGAGCCGGATCCGGTCCCCGGTGGTGGGGCCGAAGAGGTCGGCGTAGGCGGCGCGCGTCATCCGCCGGCCGTGGGGCGTCTCAGGCATCGAGCGGGCCTCCGGTCTCCCCGCGCAGGCCGGGCACCACGCGGTGTCCGGCCAGCGGCACGAGCTCGACCTCGACGGGGATGCCCGGCTCGAACCGCACGGCGGTGCCGGCGGCCACGTTCAGCCGGCGCCCTCGAGCGGCCGCGCGGTCGAACTCCAGGCCGGGATTGGCCTCGGCGAAGTGGTAGTGGGAGCCGACCTGCACGGGGCGGTCGGCGACGTTCAGCACGGTGGTACGGGTGACCTCGCGGCCCTCGTTGAGGACCACGGGCGTCTCCTCGAGGACGAACTCTCCGGGAATCACGGCGGCCCCTCTTCGTCAGACGATCGGGTCGTGGACGGTGACCAGCTTGGTGCCGTCCGGGAAGGTCGCCTCGACCTGGACGTCGGGGATCATCTCGGGGACGCCCTCCATGACGTCGTCCCGGGCGAGCACGGTGCGGCCGGAGCGCATCAGTTCGGCGACGGTGCGGCCGTCGCGGGCGCCTTCCAGCACGTGGGAGGCGATCAGCGCGACCGCCTCCGGGTGGTTGAGCCGCAGTCCGCGGGCCCTGCGCCGTTCGGCGACGTCGGCCGCCACATGGATGAGCAGCCTCTCCTGTTCGTGCGGAGTCAGTCGCACGGCATCCCCCTCAGCAGTGGCCCGGTGGCGTCCCCGGAGGCTAACGGCGGTGCGTTTCGGCGGCGTTAACGGCGCCGTCGCCGACGGGGGCGCGGCGCGCGGCCGTCGCACGGCGGCGCGTACACCGCGTGCCCCCGGTGGTGGCCCCGCCGCCACCCCGGTGCGCCGCCTTTCAAACGCACCAGAAGAAGTACCGTCGTTCGGCGTAGACGCCGCTCCTTCCGACGGACCTCCCGATTTGCCCCGCGCGCCTGGACGCCGGCCCGGGCCGGCCGCCGCACCGCTGGTGAGAGCCTCGTAAGAATTCGTTACCGAGGGACACAGGCCACTTTGTCCACCCGAACGGCTCAATGGTGACGAAGTCCACAACACGCCCTCCAGGGATGATCCCGGGCCGCGAGTGCGCCAAGATCCTCCCGACGACAAGCCCCCGCCACCGCGGCGGGGCGGCCCGGGCGGACGCCGAATCCTGCCGCCGGCCGGGCGACGGGTCGACAGGAGTGGATCGGCAGGAGTGGAGGACCCGAGCACGACGGGCCGCCGGACTGGTTCCGCGCGGTCCTTGGGGTGAAGCCGCCTTCGGGCGGCCGGGCGACTTCGCGGCCCGAATCCGACAGGTCATCCTTCACAGGCGGCTGTCGAAGGGTTGTGCATGACCGTGCCCAATCGAGTCCCGTCCCTGCTGACCCGGGCCGGAACGGCCTCGGTCCTGACCTTCGCCGCGTTCGGAGGCGGCATCGCCGCTCCCGGCCTCGCAGCCGAGGCGCAGGCGGCCACCCTGGGCTCCAAGGCCCTGAAGGTGGCGGCCTCCAAGAAGGGAGCCCCCTACCGTTACGGCGCCACCGGACCCCACGCGTTCGACTGCTCGGGACTGACGCTGTACTCGTACAAGAAGGCCGGCAAGACCCTGCCGCGCACCGCGGCGCAGCAGTACAACCGGTCCACCCACGTCTCGGCGTCCAAGCGCAGGCCGGGGGACCTGGTCTTCTTCCACTCGGGCTCGTACGTCTACCACGTGGGCATCTACGCCGGTTCGGGCAGGATGTGGCACGCGCCCAAGACGGGGGACGTGGTGCGCCTGCAGAAGATCTGGACCAGGAGCGTCTGGTACGGGCGGGTGCGCTGACCCGCCGCCCCGGAAGCCCGCCGCCCCGGACCCGTCGGCCCCACCGCCGGAGCCGGGGCGGTTCTTCCGTTCTTTCCGTGCCCCGGCGCCTCATGCGACGCCGCCCCAGGGGTACTCGTTTCCGGGTCGAGGCCCTCACCCGCGGGCCGCTTTGCCCGTCCTTTACCCTGGGGGTGCCACCGATCACGGTGATCCTGACCATCTCTCGAAAGGTGCGTGAGCGTCCGCCCATGGGCGAGCCTCCCAGTAGCAGCCCCGGCTGCGCCTTTTCCGCACGATCCCCCCTCCCCGGCGACCACAGGGGGGCGACCCCATGACCGAGGTCCTCCTCCTGCTCCTCGCGGTCCTGCTCTCGCTGGCCTGCGGAGCCTTCGTGGCGGCGGAGTTCTCCCTGACCACGGTCGAGCGCGCCGAGCTGGAGCGCGCCGCCCAGAAGGGCGACCGGAGCGCGGAAAGCGCTCTGAAGGCCGTGCGCAACCTGACCTTCCAGCTCTCCGGCGCGCAGCTCGGCATCACGGTCACCAACCTGGTGGTCGGCATGCTCGCCGAGCCGTCGATCGCCGCCCTCATCTCGGGACCGCTGGGCGCGCTGGGCCTGTCCGAGAGCGCCTCGCGCTCGGTGGCCCTGGTGCTCGGCACCGCCCTGTCGACCGTCTTCCTGATGGTCGTCGGCGAGCTGGTCCCGAAGAACTGGGCGATCTCCTCGCCGATGGGCGTGGCCCGCAAGGTGGCGACGCCGCAGCGCGTGTTCAGCGCGGTCTTCGGCCCGTTCATCACCCACCTGAACAACACCGCCAACCGGGTGGTGCGCCGGATGGGCCTCGAGCCCGCCGAGGAGCTGGCCTCCGCGCGCGGCCCGCAGGAGCTGGCCGCCCTGGCGCGCCACTCCGCGAAGCAGGGCGCCCTGGAGGCGGACACCGCGGAGCTGTTCGTCCGCACGCTGAACCTGGCGGAGCTGACCGCGGAGAACGTGATGACCCCGCGCGTCCAGGTGGTCGCCCTGGAGGCCCAGGCGACCTGTGAGGACGTCGCCAACGCGACGCGCGCCACCGGGCTGTCCCGCTTCCCGGTGTACCGGGGCAACCTGGACCGGGTGGTGGGCACCGTGCACATCAAGGACGTGCTCGCGCTGCCCGCCGAGCGGCGGTCCCGGGTGCATGTCTCGGAGCTGCTGCGCGAGCCGCTGCTGGTGCCCGAGTCCCTGACCGTGGAGCGGCTGCTCGACCGGCTGTCGGGCGGGCGCACCATGGCGGTGGTGATCGACGAGTACGGCGGCACCGCCGGCGTGGTGACGCTGGAGGACATCGTCGAGGAGGTCGTGGGCGAGGTCCACGACGAGCACGACCCGTTCGAGACGCCCGACCTGGCTCCCGCCGGAACGGACGCCGACGGCCGCGCGGTCTACGACGCCGACGGCGCCGCCCGCACCGACCAGCTCGCCCGGATCGGGCTGCGCGCCCCGGACGGGCCCTACGAGACCCTGGCCGGCCTGGTCGCCACCGCCCTGGGTCGGATACCGGCCGTCGGGGACGTCGTGGAGATCGAGGGCTGGCGGGCCGAGGTGCTGGACGCCTCCGGCCACCGGGCCGCCCGCGTGCTGCTGACCGCCCCGCCGGCCGACGCCGGCGCCGAGGGCGTCGACACCGACGCGGACGCCGAGTCCGGCAGGAACGCCGGGAAGGGACAGGGAGCGACCCGATGACCGCCGTACAACTGCTGATCGGCCTGGCGACCCTGGTCCTGAACGCCTTCTTCGTCGGCGCCGAGTTCGCCATGATCTCGGTCCGGCGCAGCCAGATCGAGCCGCACGCCGAGGAGGGCGACCGCCGCGCCGTGCGGGTCATCTGGGGCCTGGAGCACGTCTCCGCGCTGATGGCCGCGGCCCAGCTGGGCATCACGCTGTCCACCCTGGTCCTCGGCGTGGTCGCCGAGCCCGCCATCGCGCACCTGCTGGAACCGCTGTTCCACGCGGTGGGCGTGCCGTCCGGCGCGGGCCACGCGGTCTCCTTCGTGATCGCGCTGACCGTGGCGACCTACCTGCACATGCTGCTCGGCGAGATGGTCCCGAAGAACGTCGCGCTGGCCGAGCCGGTGCGCACGGCGCTGCTGCTCGGGCCGCCGCTGGTCACCGTCTCCCGGGCGCTGCGTCCGGTGATCTTCACCGTCAACGCCTTCGCCAACGCCCTGCTGAAGCTGATCAAGGTGGAACCGAAGGACGAGGTCACGGCCTCCTTCTCGGACGCCGAGCTGGCGCAGATGGTCAAGGACTCCGGGGAGGCGGGCCTGATCGACGACCGGGCCCGGGAGCGTCTGAACGACGCGCTGGAGCTCGGCCGCCGCCCGGTGGGCGAGGTCCTGCTGCCGCTGGAGAAGGTGCGGTACGTGTCGCTGGGCGTCACCCCCGCCCAGCTGGAGGCCCTCTCCGCGGAGACGAAGTTCTCCCGCTTCCCGGTCGTCGACGACGAGCGCCGCATCATCGGCTACCTGCACGTCAAGGACGCCCTGGACGCGATGCCGCGGGACCTGCCGTTCCGGGTCCAGCACATGCGGCCGATCGCGCGGGTGCGGGAGAACACCCCGCTGGACGACGTGCTCACCGCGCTGCGCGGCAGCCGCACCCACCTGGCCGCGGTGCTCGGCTCGGACGGCCGTCTGACCGGGCTGGTGACCATGGAGGACGTGCTGCGCGAGCTGTTCGGGCAGCCCGCCGCCTGACCCTCCTCGGTCGGTCGCCCCCCGGTGGGACCGGGGGGCGACCGACCGAGCGGTATGCGGCGGGGATACGATCTGCCTCGCCATGCAGACGCAGAAGAATCCGGCGGATCCCGCCCCCACGCACTCCAGCCTGGTCGCGCTCGGCGACTCCTTCACCGAGGGCATGTCGGACCTGATGCCCGACGGCACCTACCGCGGCTGGGCAGACCTCCTCGCGGCCCGGATGGCCGCCCGCACACCAGGCTTCCGGTACGCCAACCTGGCGATCCGCGGCAAGCTGATCGGCCAGATCCTCGACGAGCAGGTCGGCCTCGCCGCGGAGATGGGCGCCGACGTGATCACGCTGGTGGGCGGCCTCAACGACGCGATGCGGCCCAACTGCGACCTGAAGCGGGTCACCGGGATGCTGGAGGAGGCCGTCGAGCGGCTGGCGCCGGCCTGCAAGCAGCTGGTGCTGATGCGCAGCCCGGGGCGGCAGGGGCCGGTGATGGAGCGGTTCCGTCCGCGCATGGAGGTCATCTTCGAGACCCTCGACTCGCTGGCCTCGCGCCACGGAGCGGTGCTGATCGACCTCTACGGGGCGCCCTCGCTGGGCGACCCCCGGGTGTGGGACGTGGACCGCATCCACCTCAACGCGGAAGGACACCGGCGGGTCGCCGAGGCGGTCTGGCAGGGTCTCGGGTACGACCCGGAGGACCACGACTGGCACGTGCCGATGGCCCCCACTCCCCCGGACCCCTGGCTGCGGCGGCGGGTCGCCGACGCCCGGTTCGCGCGCGTCCACCTCCTCCCCTGGATAGCCCGCCGCCTGACCGGCCGCTCCTCCGGCGACGGCCTCCTGCCCAAGCGGGCGGACCTGCTGCCCTACGAGTGAGGCCCGGCGGTCCGGCCGCCCCGGCCGCCGGCCCGGTGCGCGTGGGAGGCGAGGGGCCGGTGTGACGCTGGGGCACGACGGGTACGTTCGTCCCCGGCGCGGAGCACCTCCGCGCCGGTGCGGAGGGGAGCGGCATGAGGACCCGTCGGCTGGGGCGCAGCACCGTCGAGGTGACCGAACTCGGGTTCGGGACCGGGCCGCTCGGCGGCCTGTACGAGCCGCTGGACGACGCGACGGCCGCGGAGGCCCTGTCCGCGGCCTGGGACCACGGGATCCGCTTCTTCGACACCGCGCCGCACTACGGCATCGGCCTCGCCGAGCGGCGGCTGGGCGACTTCCTGCGCACACGGCCCCGGGAGGCCGTCACCCTGTCCACCAAGGTCGGCCGGCTCCTGGTGCCCCAGGACCCGGCGGGGCGGACGGACGAGAGTTTCGAGGTGCCGGCCACGCACCGCAGGGAGTGGGACTTCTCCCGCGACGGCGTGCTGCGCTCCGTGGAGGATTCGCTGGCCCGGACCGGCGCCGACCGGGTGGACGTGCTCCTCCTGCACGACGCGGAGAACCACTTCGAGGACGCCCTGCGCACCGGTCTGCCCGCCCTGGCCGAGCTGCGGGCCCAGGGCGTGGTCGGCGCCGTCGGGGCCGGGATGCACGACACCGCGCTGCTCACCCGGCTGGTGCGGGAGCACGACGTCGACGTGGTGATGCTGTCCGGCCGCTGGACCCTGCTCGACCAGCGGGCGGCGCACGACCTGCTGCCCGCCTGCGCCGAACGCGGCGTCTCCCTGCTCGCCGCCTCCGTCTTCAACTCCGGGCTGCTCTCCACGCCGCGCCCCTCCCCGGGTGCCTTCTTCGACTACGCCGCCGCCTCCCCGGAGGTCGTCCACCGCGCGCGGCGCGTCGCCGACGTCTGCGCGGCGCACGGGGTGACCCTGCCGGAGGCGGCGCTGGCCTTTCCGCTGCGGCACCCGGCGGTGGCGGGCGTGGTGGTCGGCATGCGGTCGGCCCAGGAGGTGCGCGCCGACCTGGCCGCGTTCGGCAAGGAGGTCCCCGAGCAGCTGTGGTCCGATCTGCTCGCCGAGGGCCTGCTGGACCCGCGCGCGGCGGCCTGAGTGCCGCGACGGCGGACCCGGTCCCGTCCGGTGGCGCCGGACGGGACCGGGCCGGTGATCAGAAGGGGTAGCGGGCGGTGGTGCCGCGGACGGTGACCCAGCGGGTCTCGGTGAACGCCTCCACGTTCGCCGCCGCCCCGCCGAACCGGGAGCCGGTGCCCGAGGCCCTGACCCCGCCGAAGGGGGCCACCGCCTCGTCGTTCACCGTCTGGTCGTTGATGTGCACGATGCCGGTGGGGATGCGGTCCGCCACGGCGAGACCGTGCATGACGTCCTTGGTGACGATGCCCAGCGAGAGCCCGTACTCGCTGTCCCCCGCGATCCGCACCGCGTCCTCCACGGAGTCGACCCGCGTCACCGGGGCGACCGGGCCGAAGACCTCCTGCGCGAAGGCGGGCGCGGTCAGGGCCATGTCGGCCAGCACGGTGGGCCGGTAGAACAGCCGGTCGTAGGTGCCGCCGGCGGCCACCTCGGCGCCTTCCGCGGCGCTCGCGGTGACCAGGGCGTGGATCTTGTCCCGCTGTCCGGCGTCGATGATCGGGCCGAGCGCGACGTCGCCGCCCGCGGGGTCGCCGACCGGCAGGCTCCGCGCCTTCTCCGCGAGCGCGGCCACGAAGTCGTCGTAGACGGCGCTCGCCACCAGGTGCCGTCCGGTGGTCATGCAGATCTGGCCCTGGTTGAAGAAGGAGCCCCAGGCGGCCAGGTTGACGGCGTCCTCCACGTCGGCGTCGTCCAGCACCAGCAGCGCGGAGTTGCCGCCGAGCTCGAGGTGGGCGCGCTTGAGGTGCCGGCCGGCGAGCTCGCCGATGTGCCGGCCGACGGCGGTGGAGCCGGTGAACGAGATCACCCGCACGTGCGGGTCGACGACCAGCGCCTCGCCGACGTCCGGGCCGCCCGGCAGCATCTGCAGGACGCCCGGGGGCAGGCCGGCCTCCTCGAAGATCCGGGCGATCAGCGTGCCGCCGGTGACCGCGGTGCGCGGATCCGGCTTGAGCAGGACCGCGTTGCCGAGGGCCAGCGCGGGCGCCACCGAGCGGATCGCCAGGATGATCGGCACGTTGAACGGCGCGATCACCGTGACCACGCCGGCCGGGACGCGGCGGGCCATGGACAGCCGCGGCTGCTCGCTCGGCAGCAGCTCGCCCAGCGGGCGGCCGGGCAGCGAGGCCGCCTCGTAGCACTCCTCGGCGGCGGTGTGCAGCGCGAACCCGGCCATGCCGGGGACGGCGCCGACCTCGCGGATGTTCCAGCCGGTTATCTCGTCCGCGTGCTGCTTCCACAGGTCGCCCGCCCGGCGGAGCACGGCGGCCCGCTCCGTGTAGGGGAGGGCGGCCCAGGCCTGCTGCGCCTCGGCCGCGTGGGCGGCGGCCTCGGCGACGTCCTGGGTGTCGGCGGCGCCCATGCGGCCCAGCTCGGCGCCGGTGGCCGGCTCCACGACGGCGTAGTCGCCGCCCCGGCCCGCCACCCAGGCGCCGTTCTTGAAGATCCTGCCCTGCCAGTCGACGGAGTCCAGAAGTGCCACAACGATTCCTTCCGTACAGAAACCACCGGTGCGGGCGCCGGCCGGCGCGCGTGCGGGTGCGAATGCGGGAGCGGGTACGACGTCGTGCGGCCGATCGTGCTGCGGCACGCGGACCGGCGTCAACGAGAAGTTCCATCCACCAGAACCGCGTTCCGGCTAGGCTGCGCGTCATGACCGCAGCCCCGCAGCCGGCGGTGTCCTCCGGCACCGGCGCCCAGGCCCTCGAGCGGGGCCTCGCGATCCTGACCGCGCTCGCCGACGGACGCCGGCCGCTCGGCCTGGTCGAACTGGCCGACGCGACGGGGCTGAGCAAGAGCACCTGCCACCGCTACGTGGCGAGCCTGGTGGCCCTGCGCTACCTGGAGCAGGAGGACGGCGGCCGCAAGTACCTGCTGGGGCCCACGGCGATGCACCTCGGCATGGCGGCGGTGGGGACGCTGGACGTCGCGCGGGTCGGCGCCCGGAGCGTGCAGGCGCTGGCCGACGAGACCAACCACACGGTGAGCCTGACCGTCCTGGACGGCGCGGACATCGTCTACGTCGACCGCCGCCGCCCGGGCCGGGCCGGTTTCCGCATCGAGCTCAACATCCAGATCGGGACCCGGCTGCCCGCCTACTGCACGTCGATGGGCAAGGTGCTGCTGGCCCACCGGGACCCGGCGTCCGTCCGCGCGATCCTGGACCGGACCGATCTCGCGCGCCGCGGGCCGCGGACCATCACCGCCCGCGAGGAGCTGGTCTCGGCGCTGGCGGAGATCCGGCGGACCGGTCTGGCCCTCAACGACCAGGAGCTCACGGCCGGGCTGAGGTCGGTGGCCGTGCCGGTGCGCGACCGGCACGGGAACGTCTGCGCGGCCCTGGGCGTCGCCGTCCACCTGAGCGCGTGGAACGCCACGGCCGAAGCCGTGGTGGCCCGCCTGGAGGGGCCGCTGCGCCATGCCGCGCAGGAGATCTCCCGCCGCATGGGGCACCTCGAATGACACCGCGATCCCTTTTCCGGGACACGGTTCCGGTCCGCGGAACCCGTAAGGTGACCATCTGCCGGAGGTCGTCCGATCCTCCGGTCACGACGACCGGTGACCCGGCCTCGGGTGAGGAGCGACAGTGACGACCGCGGCGGCCCCCCTCGTCCGTCAGCACATCGCCGGCGCGTGGGTCGACTCACGCAACGGGCGCACCTACGAGAGCCTCGACCCCTGGTCCGGCGAGGTGGTCGCGGTGGTCTCCGCCGGCGACCAGGACGACGCGCGGGCCGCGATCGAGGCGGCCGACCGGGCGTTCGCCGGCTGGTCGCGGTCCCTGCCCCACGAGCGTCAGTCGGTCCTGCTGCGCGCGGCGGACATCGTGCAGCGGCGGCGCGGCGAGATCCTCACCCTGCTGGCCCGGGAGACCGGCTGCACCCGCTACTTCGGCGACGTCCAGCTCGACTTCGCGCTGTCCCTGCTGCGACAGTCCGCGGCGCTTCCGTACGCCGCGGACGGGCAGCTGATCCCGTCCGACCGGCCGGGCACGCGGTCGATGGCGGTCCGCCGGCCGGTGGGGGTCGTCGGCGCGATCGCCCCGTGGAACGCGGCCCTGGCGCTGACCGGCCGCGCGATCGTCGGTCCGCTGGCGCTCGGCAACACGGTGGTGCTCAAGCCCTCCCAGGAGGCGCCCGCGTGCGGGGCCCTGTGGGCGGAGGTCTTCGAGGAGGCGGGACTGCCGCCGGGTGTGCTCAACGTGGTGACGCACGCCCCGGGAGAGGCCTCGCTGATCGGCGACGAGCTGATCGCGAACCCGCTGGTGCGGCGGCTGAGCTTCACCGGCTCCACGGCCACGGGCAGGCGGCTGGCGGAGGCGGCGGGCAGGCACCTCAAGCGGATCCTGCTCCAGCTCGGCGGACAGAATCCCCTGATCGTGCTCGACGGGGTGGACCTCGACCACGCGGCCGAGGCGGCCGCCTACGGCGCCTTCGTCCACCAGGGCCAGGTCTGCCTGTGCGCCCGGCGGATCTTCGTCGAGCGCTCGATCGCCGACGCCTTCCTCGAGCGGTTCGCCGCCAAGGTCTCCTCCCTGCCGCTCGGGAACCCGCTGGACCCCCGGACGGTGATCGGTCCGGTGATCAACCGGTGGGCGCTGTCGACGATCGGCCGCCGGGTCGAGGAGGCGGTGGCGGCCGGTGCGCGGATCGTGGCGGGCGGGACGGCCGCGCCGCCCTGTTACCCGGCGACGGTGCTGACCGACGTGCCCGAGGACATCGAGCTGGCCTTCGACGAGACCTTCGGCCCGATCGTGGTCGTCACCGTGGTGGAGGACCGCGAGGAGGCCGTCGCCCGGGCCAACGCCTCCGGTTTCGGCCTCGCCGCGGCCGTCCTGGCGGCGGATTCCGTGCAGGGGCTGGAGGTCGCGCGCCGGATCGACGCCGGCATCGTCCACGTGAACGACCAGCCGGTGAACGACGAGCCGCAGATGCCGTTCGGCGGCACCCGCGACAGCGGCTGGGGCCGGTTCGGCGTCGGTTTCGTGGCCGAGGACTTCACCGAGCTGCAGTGGGTCACCACCCGGGACACGCCCCGGACCTACCCGTTCTGAGGCGGGGACCCGACCGTCGGGGTGGCGGGAACCCCCGTTCCGCGGCGGGAACCCACCCGTTCCGTGGCGGTGGCCCACCCGGTCGGTGGCGGTGGCCCGCCCGTTCCGTGGCGGCCGCGCGGCCCTTGGCGTTTCCTACGAACGGGCCCGCGGCGTCGACCTGCAGGAACGAACAGTAGAATCCGGTTACGTGACTTCTCCCGCCAAGCCCCGCATTCCGAACGTCCTCGCCGGACGCTACGCCTCCGCCGAGCTCGCCACGCTCTGGTCGCCCGAGGAGAAGGTGAAGCTCGAGCGCAGGCTCTGGCTCGCCGTGCTCCGGGCGCAGAAGGACCTCGGGATCGAGGTGCCGGAGGCCGCTCTCGCCGACTACGAGCGCGTGCTCGACCAGGTCGACCTGGCCTCCGTCGCCGAGCGCGAGAAGGTCACCCGTCATGACGTGAAGGCCCGGATCGAGGAGTTCAACGACCTCGCGGGCCACGAGCAGGTCCACAAGGGCATGACCTCCCGCGACCTGACCGAGAACGTCGAGCAGCTGCAGATCCGCCTCTCCCTCGAGCTGGTCCGCGACCGCGTGGTGGCCGTGCTGGCCCGGCTGGGCCGCCTGTCCGCCGAGTACGGCGAGCTCGTGATGGCCGGCCGGTCCCACAACGTGGCCGCCCAGGCCACCACCCTCGGCAAGCGCTTCGCCACCGCCACGGACGAGCTGCTGGTGGCGTACCACCGCCTGGAGGAGCTGCTGGGCCGCTACCCGCTGCGCGGCATCAAGGGCCCCGTCGGCACCTCCCAGGACATGCTGGACCTGCTCGGCGGCGACGCCGGCAAGCTGGCCGAGCTCGAGGACCGGATCGCCGCCCACCTCGGCTTCGGCCGGGCGTTCACCTCGGTGGGCCAGGTCTACCCGCGCTCGCTGGACTACGAGGTCGTCACGGCCCTCGTGCAGCTCGCCGCCGCGCCGTCCTCGCTGGCCAAGACGATCCGTCTGATGGCGGGCCACGAGCTGGTGACCGAGGGCTTCAAGCCGGGTCAGGTCGGCTCGTCCGCGATGCCGCACAAGATGAACACCCGCTCCTGCGAGCGCGTCAACGGCCTGATGGTGATCCTGCGCGGCTACGCCTCGATGACCGGCGAGCTGGCCGGCGACCAGTGGAACGAGGGCGACGTCTCCTGCTCCGTGGTCCGCCGCGTCGCGCTGCCGGACGCGTTCTTCGCGCTGGACGGCCTGCTGGAGACCTTCCTGACCGTCCTCGACGAGTTCGGCGCGTTCCCCGCCGTGGTCGCCCGCGAGCTGGACCGCTACCTGCCGTTCCTGGCCACCACCAAGGTGCTGATGGCCTCGGTGCGCGCCGGCGTGGGCCGCGAGGAGGCGCACGAGGCCATCAAGGAGAACGCGGTGGCCTGCGCCCTGGCCATGCGCGAGCAGGGCGCCGAGCGCAACGAGCTGCTGGACAGGCTGGCCGCCGACGCGCGGATCCCGCTGGACCGCGCGGCGCTGGACGGGCTGATGGCGGACAAGCTGTCCTTCACCGGCGCGGCCGCCGACCAGGTCGGCGTGGTCGTCGCCCGTGTCGAGGAGGTCGTCAAGCAGCACCCGCAGGCTGCGGCCTACGCCCCCGGGGCGATCCTCTGACCGCCCGGTCGGCGCGCCGATGACCCCCCGCTTCACCCGCGAGGAACTCGAGGCCGCCCGCGACCGCATCGTCCCCGATGTGGTCGCGGGCGGCCTGCGCGTGCTGTTCTGCGGGATCAACCCCGGGCTGATGACGGCCGCCACCGGGCACCACTTCGCCCGCCCGGGCAACCGGTTCTGGCCGGTCCTGCACCGGTCGGGCTTCACGCCCCGGCAGCTCGACCCCTCCGAGCAGCGTGAGCTGCTGTCCTACGGGCTCGGCATCACCAACGTGGTCGCGCGGGCGTCGGCCCGGGCGGACGAGCTCACCGCGGAGGAGTACCTGGAGGGCGGGCGGATCCTGGAGGCCAAGACCGAGCTGCTGCGCCCTCGTTGGCTGGCGGTGCTGGGCATCACCGCCTACCGGGCGGCGTTCGGCGACAGGAAGGCCTCGGTGGGACCGCAGCAGCGGCTCCTGCCCGGCGGCACCGGCGTCTGGGTGCTCCCCAACCCGAGCGGCCTCAACGCCCACTGGACCCTGGCGACCATGGCGGAGGAGTACGCCCGCCTGCGTGAGGCGGCCGAGGAGCCGCCCCGCCGGGACGGCCGTTAGCGCGCAGCCCCTCGCGCGGGAGGCCCACGCACCGCCGCCCGCGGACGGCAGAGCCGCTTCCGCCTCGTGCCGGACCCGGCCACCACCAGGTCGTCGGGCAAGGAATACTGGTGGGCGCCGGGGCCGAGGGGTATCCATCACATATCCCTCGGCCCCGGTGCTGGACGTCAGCGCCAGGTGTCGTTGACGGTCAGGGTGCCGGTGGGCGGGGTGACGACGGTGCGGTTGTCACCGTTCTCCCAGGTGAAGGTGCCGTCGGGGTTCTTCTTGAGGTACTTGTACTGCACGGTGGTGTTGGGCGGCAGCTGGTGCGCGCCGGTCCACAGCGGGTAGGTGGCGGAGCCGGTGGTGAGGGGCACGGCCTTGGCCGGGTCCCAGCTGCCGAGGTCGGGCAGGTTGCCGGTGACGTAGAGGTTCTGGCCCCAGCTGGTGGTGGCGCTGGCGCGGAACGTGGCGGAGACCGGGCTGACGTTCCAGCTGTCGTAGTTGCCCGGCGTGTCCGGCGAGACGGTCAGGGTGCGGTTGGGGGTGCTCTCCCACGTCACCGTGCCGGCGGGGGAGCGCTTGAGGTACTTGTACTGCACGGTGACGCCGACGGGCAGCTGGACGCCGGCCGACCAGTTCGGATAGGAGCTCGCGGTGGTGCCCAGGGGGACGGCCTTGGCCGGGTCCCAGGACCCCAGCTGCGGAACATTGCCGGTGACGAGCAGGGTCTCCCCTGCCGTGGTGGCCTGCACCCGGAAGGTGGCCGAGGTGTCCTGCGCCGTGGCCGCCCCGGCCTGGGGGGCCGTGCCGGCGAACATTCCGGCGAGGAGCACGGCAAGCACGAGCAGCGGCCGCAGGGCGGCGGGCACGCGATGACGTATCGAGAGCATGACATCCCTTCGATGGATGGAAGGTGGCGGCGGATCCACGCCCGCCGACCGCGCCCATCCCAACACAACCCGAAGTCAATTGGTGACTGCATGCGCTTGCAGCGTTCATCCATGCACACGATTCGGCCGTTCCGACCGACCCCTCTCGCAACTTCCTCAAAGTCTTGAACGATCCGTCGGGGCTCGGGGTCGAAGAGTCGATCAAGCTGGTCGCCGGGGAGGCGGCCGCCCGTGGAGCTTCGCGGATGTCACCCGCAGGCCGCCTCGCGGCGGTGACCACGCCTCCGCGAAGACCGACACCAGCCTTGCGCAAGATGTCGCAAAATCTTTCAGACCGTCAGCCGGGCTCGCTCCGATGCGGGCCGACATGTGCGGCCGGCCGGGGTCGAAGCCACCCGGGCGGGGGGCCAGGGCGGGGCGGCCAGGGCGGGGCGGCTAGGGCGGGTCCTCCGTGGTGACGACGGCGAGGAGGGCGTGCGGCGGTTCGAGGCCGTGGTGGGAGACGCCGAGGGCCAGCCAGCGGTCCCCGGTCCACCAGAGGTGCACGTCCGTCAGGTCCTCGCACAGCCGGCCCCACGGCTCCGGTATCTCCTCCCCCGCCTCGGCGGCGCGTATCAGCGCCCCCTGGAGGCCGACCCGTTGCGGCTCCCCCCACCGTGCCGTCAGGCGCTGCGCGAGTGCCTCCCGCTCGTGCTCGCACTCGTCCGCCGCCTCGGCCGCCAGGCCCGGGTCGCCGTCGGGGCAGCTTCCGAGGAGCTCGGCCGCACGCCATCCCGGGCCGCACCGGCCCGGGGCGGCGTCGCGGTCCGCGGCCACGCCTTCCTCCGGCAGGTCCGAACCGCACAGCCGTTCCACGACGGCGACATGACGTGCGATGCTCATGGGTCCCAGTAAACAAGCCGCCACCGACAACTGCCGTTCCGTCAGGCCCCGGCCGTCCGCGGGCCCGTCCGGGTCGGAACCCGAGGTAACCGGATCCCCGCCCTCGCCGGGGCGTTGAACGACGAGTAACATCCGGCCAACACCTCGCGAGCTGGGAGGACGGACCAGTGGGACGCCTGACCGGCGGTGACCCCTCGCTGCTGCGGCGGATCAACTCCGCCGTGGTGCTGCACGCGCTGCGCGCGGTCGACTGCGCCACCCTCACCGAGATCACCCGCGTCACCGGTCTGTCGCGTCCCACCGTGGAGGGCGTGGTCGAGGGCCTGATCCAGGCGGGCCTGGTCACGGAGGCGGCGGCCGACGAGAGCGCGACGCGCCGTCAGGGCCGCCCGGCCCGCCGTTTCCGGTTCCGCGCCGAGGCGGGCCACCTGCTGGGGCTGGAGATCGGCGCCCACCGGGTGACCGCCCTCCTGGCGGACCTCGACGGGCGTGTTCTGGACAGCATCACCAGAGAGGTGGCGGAGACCGCACCCGCGGACGACCGCATCGACTGCCTGCGCACCGCCGTCACCGACCTCCTGCGCCGCGCCCAGGTCTCCGGCGGCTCGCTGCGCGCGGTCGGCGTCGGCACGCCCGGCATCGTCGAGGCGGACGGCACGGTCCGCCTGGGCACGGCGCTGCCGGAGTGGACGGGGCTGCGGCTCGGCGAGCGGCTCAGCCGTTCGTTCAGGTGTCCGGTGCTGGTGGAGAACGACGCCAACGCCGCCGCGGTGGCGGAGCACTGGAAGGGCGCGGCCGTCGATACGGACGACGTGGTCTTCGTGCTGGCCGGCCTCAGCCCCGGGGCGGGCTCGCTGATCGGCGGGCGGCTGCACCGGGGGTTCGGCGGCGCGGCGGGCGAGATCGGGGCGCTGCACCTGCTGGGGCGTGAGGCCACCCCCGAGACCCTGCTGTCCACCGAGGGCGAGCCGCTGCGCCCCCTGGACGAGCAGGCGGTGGCCCAGGTGTTCCAGCAGGCACGTGACGGTGACAAGGGGGCCCGGGCCGCGGTGGAGCGGTTCATCCGGCGGCTGGTCCACGACGTGGCGGCGCTGGTCCTGGCGATGGACCCGGAGCTGGTGGTGGTCGGCGGCTGGGCGGCGGGGCTGGACGACGTGCTGGAGCCGCTCCGCCGGGAGCTGTCCCGCTACTGCCTGCGCACCCCGCGGGTGACGCTCTCGCAGCTCGGCGAGGCGGCCGTCGCCACGGGGGCGCTGCGCCTGGCCCTCGACCACGTGGAGGAGGAGCTGTTCGCGGTGGACAGCACGGTGACGGCACGGTAGGCACCCGCCGGTGACCGCACGGCAGGTGGACGGCCGGTGACCGCACGGTGGGCGCAGAGGCCGGTGACCGCACGGTGGGCGCGGCCGGTGAGCGCACGCAGATGACCGCACGGTGGGCGCGGCCGGTGAGCGCACGCAGGTGAAGGCACCGTGGGCGCACGCAGGTGAAGGCACGGTGGGCGCACGCAGGTGTCACCGCTCGCCGGTGGCCCCCGCCCTGACCGCCGGCCGGTGACCGCTCCGCGGCGCCACCGAAGGCGGTCGCCGACGGGCGGTCAGGAGACCTGCCGCTGCCCGTCGTGGACGATGCGCACGTCGCCGGCGGCGCCGAAGGTGAGCCGGCAGGTGTCGGCCCGGTAGGTGGCCACCGACACCGCGGCCGTCCGCCCCCGGGCGAAGAACCGCGTGGTGACCATGAGCACCGGCGCTCCGGGCAGCCGGTCGAGGTCCTTGGCGTCCTCGGCGCGGGCGGTGCCGAGCTCCACGGCGCGGTCCTGGCCCTCCAGCGTGAGGCGCTGGAGTTCCCGCAGGACCGCGCGGACGCGGGCCGGTCCGCCGGGCACGTCGATGGCCGTGAGTTCGGGCACCGAGGCCGCGGGCACGTACAGGAGTTCCGCCGCCACGATCTGCCCGTGCGCCGAGAGCGAGCGCCGCACGGTGTGCACCGTCTCGTCGCCGGCGACGCCCAGCGTGGCCGCCACGGCGGCGGGCACGGCGCCCTGGGTGCAGTCGGCCGGCTGCCAGGCGTCCCCC
Organism: Streptomyces fragilis; assembly: GCF_003112515.1. GTDB lineage: Bacteria > Actinomycetota > Actinomycetes > Streptomycetales > Streptomycetaceae > Streptomyces > Streptomyces fragilis. The sequence goes on from NZ_BEVZ01000009.1 coordinate 192,875, forward strand.
GGCGCCCCCGGCCACGACGGACGTTCGGTCTCGACGGCCACGCCCACGCGCGGCGGGGCGACGGTCGTGCCGACGCCGCGGCGGCGTCGCAGCCGGCCTTCCAGTTCGAGTTGTTCCAGGGCCTGGCGGAGCGTGGCCCTGGCGACGCCGAAGCGGGCGGCGAGCTCCCGTTCGTTGGGCAGCACCTCGCCCACCGAGAACTCGGTGTCGAGTGCCTGGCTCAGCACGGTCCGCAGGTGCCAGTACTTCGGCTCCGACACCGCTTCCAGCTGCGTGGTCCCCACCCTGTCCTCCACGGTGCGCGTGGCCGGCGACGTTTTTGACGCCCTTGTTTATTAAAGGTTGTTGAACTTTCCTGCGACCATAGGACGCCCCCCAAACCTGGTCAAGACCAATCCTGGAACCTGGGGAGAAAACGGGCAGGTAACGTCACACGTCGTTCATGAGACGTTCGTGAGCGAAGGCGGCCGGTCGTCCGCGGCCGAATCCACCGCGTCCGCGGAGCGGTGGGCCGAGGACCCGGCCGGGACGGGCGTCGGCCCCTACCCGCCGGCGGCCGTTGCTGACAAGCTGTCGACCGGTTCGACGTGTCCGCGACCCACCCCCCGGACGAGGAGCACTCACTCCATGACCGACACCGTCTCCTTCGAGGTCGCCTCCGCCGGCGGCCCGAGGACCGTGACCCTGGCCTGCGAACGGCGCGGCGCCGGCGAGCCCCTCCTGCTGCTGCACGGCATCGGCCACCACCTCCAGGCCTGGGAGCCGGTGAGCCGGATCCTGGCCGCGGACCGGGAGGTGATCGCCGTGGACCTCCCGGGCTTCGGGTCCTCCCCGGCACTCCCGGAAGGGCTGGAGTACGACCTGGCGACGGTCACGGCGGTGCTGGGCGGCGCGTGCGAGGCGCTGGGCGTCGGACGGCCGCACGTGGCGGGCAACTCCCTCGGCGGGCTGCTCGCCCTGGAGATGGGCCGCCGCGGGCTGGCCCGTTCGGTGACCGCGCTCTCCCCGGGCGGCTTCTGGTCGCCGGGCGAGTGGCGCTACGCCGCCTCGGTGCTGCGGGTGATGCGCGAGGGCGCGACGCGGCTGCCGCTGCCCGTCGTCCGGCAGCTGGCCCGCTCGGCCGCCGGGCGGGCCGCGCTGACCGGCACCATCTACGCGCGGCCGGGCCGTCGAGCGCCGGAGGCGGTGGTCGCCGAGACGCTGGCGCTGAAGCACGCGCCGGGCTTCGGGGCGACCCTCCGCGCGGGTGCCGGGCTCACCTTCGGCGACGACCTGCCCGGTCTCCCGGTCACCGTGGCCTGGGGCGACAGGGACCGTCTGCTGTTTCCCCGTCAGGGCGTGCGGGCCAAGCGGGTCATCCCCGGGGCCCGGCTGGTGCGCCTGCGCGGCTGCGGGCACGTGCCGATGAACGACGACCCGGCGCTGGTCGCCCGGGTGGTCCGGGACGGCAGTGGCGGGGCGGCCCGGCGCTGAATCGCCCGGCCGAGTGACCGCGGAGCGCGTTGTTCACCTCCGGTTTCCGTGCGGGCCGTGCGGCGGGAGTAGGTGTTGCTGCGCACGCCGTCCGGACGCGCCCGGTCCCGTCCCGTTTCGCTCCCGCTCCCCTTCCGTTCCTGGAGGCGCCCTCATGTCCGACCAGTCGTCCGCCCCCGCGCGCCGCGGCGTCCTGCGGGGCGCCCTCGCCGCCTCCGCGGCGCTCGCGCTGCCGGCGGGGCTCGGCTCCGCCGTCCCGGCCTTCGCGCTCTCCGGCCGTCCCCGGGCCGGGTGGGGTGTGCAGGCCGGTGACGTGACCTCCGCATCGGGCCTGGTCTGGGTGCGCTCCGACCGCCCGGCCCGGATGGTCGTCGAGGTGTCGCCGACCGAGTCGTTCCGCCGGGTGCGCCGCGTGCCGGGCCCGCTGCTGGGCGAGGGCACCGACTTCACCGGCACCACGCGGCTGCGGGGCCTGCCGCCGGGCGAGCAGATCCACTACCGCGTGGTGCTGGCCGACCCCGACGACCCGCGCCGCACCGGGGAGCCGGTCACCGGCACCTTCCGCACGGCCCCCGCGCGGCGCCGCGACGGGGTGCGCTTCCTGTGGTCGGGCGACATCGCGGGGCAGGGCTGGGGCATCAACCCGGACATCGGCGGCTACCGGATCTTCGACGCGATGGCCCGGCTGGACCCGGACTTCTTCCTGCTCAGCGGCGACAGCGTCTACGCCGACGGACCGATCGCCGCCACCGCGGCGCTGCCGGACGGGCGGCTGTACCGGAACCTGGTCACCGAGGAGAAGTCCAAGGTCGCCGAGACCCTGGCCGAGTTCCGCGGCAACTTCCGCTACAACCTGCTCGACGAGAACCTGCGCCGCTTCAACGCGCGAGTGCCGGCCGTCGTGCAGTGGGACGACCACGAGGTGCGCAACAACTGGTACCCGGGCCAGGTGATCGCCGACACCGACGCCCGCTACACCGAGAAGCGCATCGACGTGCTGGCCGAGCGGGCCCGCAGGGCGGTGAGCGAGTACTACCCGATCTCCACGCTCACCCCGGGCGCCCGCGAGGGCCGGATACACCGGGTGGTGCGCCACGGCCCGCTGCTGGACGTGTTCGTGCTCGACATGCGCACCTACCGCAACGCCAACTCCGGCGGCACCGACGCCGTCGACCCGCAGGGCATCCTCGGCCGCGAGCAGCTGGAATGGCTCAAGCGCGAGTTGGCGCGGTCGCGCGCGGTGTGGAAGGTGATCGCCTCGGACATGCCGCTGGGTCTGGTGGTGACGGACACCACCGAGGGCCGGCGCAACGTCGAGGCGGTCGCCCAGGGCGATCCGGGTGAGCCGCTGGGGCGCGAGCTGCAGATCGCGGAACTGCTGCGGTTCGTCAAGCACCGCCGGATCACCGGCACGGTGTGGCTGACGGCGGACGTCCACCACACCTCGGCCCAGCACTACCAGCCCTCGCGGGCCGCGTTCACCGACTTCGAGCCGTTCTGGGAGTTCGTCTCCGGCCCGCTCAACGCGGGCGCCTTCCCGGCGACCGCCCTGGACGGCACCTTCGGACCGGAGCGGGTGTTCGTGAAGGCGCCCGTCACCTCCAACGTCTCGCCGGCCGAGGGGTTCCAGTTCTTCGGCGAGGTGGAGATCGACGGCGACAGCGGCGAGATGACGGTCCGGCTGCGGGAGCAGGACGGGACGGTGCTGTTCACCAAGGTGCTGCAGCCGGGTCTCGTCGGCCAGTAGGCCCGGGGCCCGGCAACCCTCGGCTGCCGGAAGTCCGAAGGCTCCCGGCAGCCGCGGCAGTTGTCGGTGGTCGCCTCTACGGTCCTTCCATGACGCGATCACTGCAGGCCATGGCCTATGCGCGTCCCTCCGCGCTGCGCTCCACCGCGGAGGGACGGCTCCTTGGACTGGAGACCTCCCGGGGCGCGACGCCCACGGGCGTCCAGGACCACCCCGGCTTCTTCTCCGGCTTCCTCACGCACCCTCAGGCCGCCGCCGCGGGCCTGCTGGCGGTGGCCGACGTGGCGGCGGCCCGCTACCACCAGCCCCAGGCGCGCGCCTCGCTCGACCCGGTGGTGACGGGCAACGGCGACCGGCTGCGTTTCGAGTCCTTCTCCGGCTGTTGCGGCGTGTACGCCCGACTCGACGTCCTCGACGGCGGCCTGGACGGCGGGGAGGTGGGGCACGGCACCACCAACGTCGACGTCAACGACCCGCTGCGTGAGGCGCTGTCGCGGGTGGGTGCGCTCGACCCGGTCCACCTGCGGGTGGGCCCGGACGAGCTGGCGGTGACGACGACGGACGGCCCGGTCGTCGAGAAGAAGGTGCCGTTGCCGGACCGCTGGCTGCGCGGTTTCGCGGAGTCCCAGGTGGTCGCGGCCGGTTTCGAGCTGCGGGCGGAGCTCCCGGCCGCCGAGGCGGTCCGGTTCCTGCGGTCGCTGCCGCGCGGCCGGGGCCGGGGTGGCGCGTCCTGGGTGGCGCCCGCCGGGCGGGGGCTGCGGCCGACCACCAGGCCGGTGCCGGGCGCCGTGTGCCTGCCGGGGCCGGAGCGGCTGGCCGCCCTGCAGCGGGTGCTGCGGCACGCGACCGCGCTGCGGGTCTACGGGCCCGCCGTGTCCGGGACGGACGCCACCGCGAGCGCCTGGGAGGCGGTGCTGCCGGGCATGCGGCTCACCCTGACCCTGTCGCCGGACGCCTCCCGCGGCTTCTCGGGAGAGGGCGGGGTCCTCGACGCGCTGGCCTCGGACGACGCCGCCGAGGACGCGGAGCTGATCTCCGTGCTGCTGGCGTGGGAGCCGCGCATCGACGTCGCCGATCTGGCGGCCGCCTCCGGCCTGACCCCCGGGCGCGTGCGCGCCGCCCTGGTGCGGCTGGGCACCTCCGGACGGGTGGGTTACGACCCGGCCGAGGCCGCATACTTCCACCGCGAACTGCCCTACGACGCGGCCCGGGTGGAGCGGCACAACCCCCGGCTGCGGGACGCCCGGGCGCTGCTGGCCGCGGGCGCGGTCACCCTGGACGGCGCGACCGGCACGGTCACCGCCGAGGACGGCCACCGGCACCGGGTGCGCGAGGAGAACGGTGCGCTCACGTGCACCTGCTTGTGGTGGGCGAAGTACCGGGGCGGACGCGGGCCGTGCAAACACGCGCTGGCGGTCCGGATGGCGCGACGGGAGGGGCGGTCGTGAAGAGGGCGGCGACGGAGCACGAGGTGTGCGCGGCGGTGCGCGAAGGCATGACCGACCGGGTGGCCGGTCTGCTGGAGGAGATGACGGCGGCCGAGCGGCGGGCGCTGGTCCCGGAGTGGGAGCGGCTGCGCAAGGAGCTCCGCCAGGACTGGGGCCGGCAGCGGCGGGTGTACCCGGCCCTGCATCTGGCCGGGGCGGCCTCCCTGAGCGGGGCGGCGGCGGTCGCCTCCTGGCTCACCGCGGCCGACTTCCGGTGGGCGGCGGCCCCGGCCGGGCTGCTGCTGCGGGCACTGCGGGACCGGGAGCCGCACTGGCTCGCCGACGTGGCCCGCCGGGTCGCCGCGCGCCCGGTCTCCGCCGGTGTCGACCACGGCCTGCTGGACGGACTGGCGCGGCTGGCCGACTGTCCGCCACCGGTCACCGAGGCGTCCGTGCACGCCTGGATCCAGTACGTCAACGGCGCCTGGTCGGACCGGGACGGCGTCGACGCCCGCATCCGGGACACACGGCACCTGTCGGCGATGACCGCCGGCCTCTTCGCCACGGCCGACGCGGGCCGCGCCATGGCGAACCTGTACTCCGTCGACGGCGGCGACAGCTGGGTCACCGTGCTGGCGCGGCTGACCGCCGAGGGCCTGCTGGACCGGCCGGCGATGGTGGAGGGCTGCGTGGCACGGCTGCTGCGCGGCGGTCCGGCCGCCGACCAGCGGGTGTTCCTCAACCTGCTCACGGCACTGGAGCTGACCGGGGACGAGCGCCGTGCGCGCAGGGCCGACTGGTCGGCGCTGGCCGCCGACGGGATCTCGACGGTCGCCGCCCACGCCCAGGCGGTGCTGAGCGGTCTGGCCCTGGCCGGTGACCTCTCCGACCGGGAGCTGGCGGACCTGTCGGCCGCGGTGTTCTTCCGGACGGAGAAGAAACTGGTCCGCGCCCAGCTCGTCCTGCTCGGCAAGGTGCTGTCCGCACGGCCGCACGCGGCGGAGCTGCTGCTGCCGGGTCTCGGCCACGCGTTCGGGCAGCCGGACGCCGACGCCCAGGAGCGGGCGCTCCGGTTGCTGGAACGGCATCGGGACAAGGTCACCGACGAGAAGGTCCGCGAGGAACTGGCGTACGCGGCCGATCAGTTGTCCCCGGCGCTGCGCGTCCGGGCGTTGACGGCGCTGGGCATGGAGGCGCGGGGCGGGGCACCGGAGGCGGCGTACGAGGAGATGCTGCCGCCGGCGCCCGCCGCCGTCCGCCTGGCCCCGGCACCCGCCTCGCCTGCCGAACTGGCGGAGGAGACCGGCGCGTTGCTCGCCAGGCGCGACGTGGACGTGGCGGCCTTCGAGCGGGTGCTGGACGGTCTGGTCCGCCTCGCCCACCGGGACCGGGCGGCGCTGCTGGACGCGCTCGCCCCGGTCCTCGCGCGGACCGAGTGGTACGGCGCGGCACCCGACAGCCGGCTGACGCCCGAGCGCTACTTCGGCACCGACGCCTACACCTGCGACGTGCGCCACCTCACCGAACTCGTCCTGGCGGCACTGGCGGAGCGGATCTCCGAGGAGGCGCTGTGGGCCGGGACGCAGGACACGGCCCTCACCCGCCGCTGTGCCCACACCACACTGTGCCGTGCGTTCGAGGCCCGCGTCCGGGAGCTCGCCCACCGGGTGCGGACCGACGCCGTACCGCCCTTCCTCCTGTCCACCCCCACCTGGAGCACCGGGGCCGTCGATCCCGCGGAACTGGTGGATCGGCTGGAGGTCTACGCCACGGCGGGGATCCGCCCGCTGGGGGACGACTTCGCCCAGGCGCTCCTGCGGGCGCGTCGCTCGGACCGTCCCGCGGCCGAGGCCGCCGCCGCGCGCGCCGCGGCGCTGGGAACCCCGGAGGGCGAACACCTGGCCCGGTGGCTGACCGCCGCCGATCCCCTCCCCGCGACACCGGAACGGCGGACGGCCGACCGCCGGGTGCTGCCGGGGCTCGGCGAGTGCTTCCCGTTGCTGCACGACTTCCCCCGTGACTTCGCACGTCTGGGCGAGCCGGTGCCCGCCGATGCCCAGCACTTCTGGTGCTACCACCTCGACGACGACATCCGGCCGCACCTGCTCGCCATGCTCCCCGAGGACCGCGAACTGGTCGCGGCCCGGCTGGCGCACGACACGATCGCCTCCGCCGTGCAGGACCAGCGGCGCGGCGCGGCCGTGCTGCCGCTGCTGGCGGAGGCCGGCGGGCCCGCCGGTCCGGCCACCCACCTGTGCGTGGCCTACGGGCTCGGCTCCCGGCATCCCGAGGACCGGCTGGCCGCCGTGGACGCCCTGCTGGTGCTGGCGGCGCGCGGGCAGCTCGACGCGGGCCGCCTGGGGACCGACCTCGGCGCGCTGGTCCCGCCGGGCGCGGTCAAGGCGGCGCGGCTCGCCGACGCGCTGCGCACGGCTGCCGCCACCGGGGCGTACGCCACCGTCGGCGAGGTGCTCCGGCACACGTTGCCGGCGCTGCTGGCCGAGGGCGTGGAGCCGGCCCGCGGGCTGGGCGACCTGCTGGGCGTGGCCGCGGAGTGCGCGGAGCGGACCGGCATCACCGGGGCGCTGCCCTGCCTGGACCGGGTGGCGGACCGCTCCGGCTCCTCCCGGCTGGTCCTGGAGGCACGGCGACTGCGCACGGCGCTGAACGGCGAGCTGAACGGGGGGACGGTCAGCTGACGACGGGAAGCGAGCGGGTCACGGCGATCCGCGCCGGTGACACGGTGCGGACGCCGGCCCTGCCGAAGGGCCTGTCCGCGGGCGAACGCCTGGCGCCGGTACCGTTGTTGCGGAGTCTGCGCGGAACTGCGGCGTGACCCCTGGGCCGGGACCTCGCGGACCGACTGCCCGCCGCTCCCGACTGCGGACGGCGACGGCCACCAAGGGCGCGGGCCAGGCCGCTCGCGGAGCTCCGGGTCCGGGTCCGGGTGATGGTTCCCGGTCCACGGAGGCCCTCGTGTGAGATCCCCCATAGCGGACAGAAACGCGCTTAACCGGGCGGTCACAATCCGTTCGTGATCGCGCAACACCGAACCCTCACCGTGGAGTCATGCATCGGAACATGACCGCGGAGCACCGCGCGAGCAGCGAACGTCCCGTCCCGTCCTGGCTGCGCCTGGCGCCGGCGAGCCTGAAGTCCTGGTGGTCAGGACGCCACGACGGCGCACCCCCGTCGAGCGATACCGATACCGGCGCCCGGCCGTCGTCCTCCACGGGACGGCGGACCGGGCAGGCCGGTCAGGAGCTCCTGGAGCCCTCGGCCCCCGCCGCCCTGTGGCGGATGCGGGCCACGGTGCGCGACGAGCCGGGTTCCCTGGCGGCGCTCTGCACACGGCTGGCCGGCCTCGGGGTGGACATCGTCAGCCTGCAGACACACCCGCTGGCCGAGGGCGTGGTGGACGAGTTCCTCCTCCGGGCGCCCGCCGCCCTCACCGGCTCCGAACTCGCGACGCAGGTCGAGCAGGCCGGCGGCTGGGACGTCTGGACGGAACGCGGGGACGCCCACGACCTGGTGGACGCGCCCACCCGCGCGGTCGCCCTGGCCACCCGCACCGCCCTGGACCCCGCCGAACTGCCGGTCGCGCTGCGCCAGTTGCTGGGCCGCTGCACCATCCGTCAGGTCCCGGGCGGGCGGGGCCGCCTCGACGGCGCGAACGGTGGCGGCGCGACCGGGATCGACGAGGAGTGCGGCACGGTGATGCGGCTGCGCGCTCCGGACGGCGGCGCCATCACCGTCGAGCGCGCCCATCTGCCCTTCACCCCGGCCGAGTTCGCCCGGGCTCGTGCCCTGGTGGAGCTGGACGACCGTCTCGGCCCGCGGCTCCCGCAGTCGGAGGACCTGCTGGCGGTGCCCGGCGCCGGGCACATCACCATCCGCCGCGCCGGACCGCGGGACCTGGAGGCCGCCAAGGCCCTGCACGAGCGCTGCTCCCAGGAGACCCTGCGGCAGCGCTACCACGGTCCGGTGGCGGACGCGGACCGATACCTGCGGCACCTGCTGAGCCCGAAGTTCGGCCGCACGCTGGTCGTCGAGACCGGCCGGGGCCACGTCGTCGGGCTCGGGCACCTCATGTGGGACGGTGACGAGACCGAGGTCGCGCTGCTGGTCGAGGACGCCTGGCAGCGACGCGGCCTGGGCGGCGAGCTGCTGTACCGGCTGGTGCGGTTGGCCGCCGAGGCGGGCAGCGAGGCCGTCTACGCGGTGACCCAGGCCTCCAACACGGGCATGCTGGCGGCGATGCGCGGGCTGGAGCTGCCGCTGGAGTACCAGGTCGAGGAGGGCACGCTGGTGATCACGGCCCGGGTGGAGCCGGTGGGCACCGACCTGCCGCGGAGCGCCACCGCCTCCGACTGAACGCCGGCCGGCCGGCGGGGGCGTGCCGGCGGAGCTGACGTGGGCCCTCCTCCTGGGAAAGGATGAGCCCATGTCAGACATCACCAACCCGCTGCCCCGCCAGGTCGCCGACGCCTACGTCGACGACCTGATCGCCCTCGACCCGATCACCGGCACCTATCTCGGCGTCGACGCGTGCTCGAACAGGCTGCCCGACCTCTCACCGGCCGGCCAGGAGGCCGTGGCCGAGCTCCAGCGGGCCACCTTGGCGCGGCTGGAGGAGGCCGAACGCCGGCCCGGCGCCGACTCCGGCATCGAGCGGCGCTGCGCCCGGCTGCTGCGGGAGCGGCTGACCGCCGAACTGGCCGTCCACGAGGCCCAGGAAGGCCTGCGGGTGGTCAGCAACATCCACAGTCCGGCCCATGCGGTCCGTGAGGTCTTCACCGTCACCCCCGCCGACACGGAGGAGGACTGGGCGGCGATCGCCGAGCGGCTGCGCGCGGTGCCCGCCGCACTGGCCGGGTACCGGGAATCGCTGGCGCTGGGCCTGGAGCGGAAGCTGTACGCCGGGCCGCGCCCCACCGCCACCTTCGTCGAGCAGCTCGCCGAGTGGGTGGACCCGCACGGCACCGGCCGCGGCTGGTTCGAGGACTTCGCCGCAGACGGGCCGGAGAAGCTCCGCGGCGAGCTGGACGAGGCCGCCCGCGGCGCCACCGCCGCCCTGGCGGAGCTGCGCGACTGGATGCGGGACGTGTACGCCCCGGCCGTCGCCGGCGCCCCGGACACCGTGGGCCGGGAACGCTACGCCCGCTGGGCCCGGTACTTCAACGGCACCGATCTCGACCTGGACGAGGCGTACGCCTACGGCTGGTCCGAGTACCACCGCATCCTGGCCGAGATGAGGGCCGCGGCGGAGCTGATCCTGCCCGGGGCGGCGACTCCCTGGGTCGCGCTGGCCCACTTGGACGAGCACGGCCGGCACATCGGGGTCGACGAGGTCCAGGCCTGGCTGCAGGACCTCATGGACCGCGCGGTGGCGGACCTGGACGGCACGCACTTCGACCTCGCCGAGCCGGTGAAGCGGGTGGAGTCCCGCATCGCCCCGCCCGGCGGCGCCGCCGCTCCCTACTACACCAACCCGTCCGAGGACTTCTCCCGGCCGGGCCGCACCTGGCTGCCCACCATGGGCCAGACCCGTTTCCCGGTCTACGACCTGGTCTCCACCTGGTACCACGAGGGTGTGCCGGGCCATCACCTGCAGCTCGCGCAGTGGACCTACGTCGCCAAGGACCTCTCCCGGTACCAGGCCACGCTGGCCGGGGTCAGCGCCAACATGGAGGGCTGGGCGCTGTACGCGGAGCGGCTGATGGACGAGCTGGGCTTTCTGACCGACCCGGAGGAGCGGCTCGGCTACCTGGACGCCCAGATGATGCGTGCGGCGCGGGTGATCGTGGACATCGGCATGCACCTGGAGCTGGAGATCCCCGCGGACTCGCCCTTCCACCCGGGCGAGCGATGGACGCCCGCCCTGGCGGAGGAGTTCTTCGGCGCGCACAGCAGCCGTCCGGCGGACTTCGTGGAGAGCGAGCTGATCCGCTACCTGTCGATGCCCGGCCAGGCCATCGGCTACAAGCTGGGAGAGCGCGCCTGGCTGATGGGCCGCGAGAAGGCCCGGGAGCGGCACGGCGACGCCTTCGACCTCAAGGCCTGGCACATGGCGGCGCTGTCGCAGGGCTCGCTGGGCTTGGACGACCTGGTGGACGAGCTCTCCCTGCTCTGACGCCGTCCGGGCCGCGCCGTGTCAGCAGCCGCAGTCGGCGTCCGCGGCCACGGGGGCGGTGAGCGGGTCGGGGTCCCGGCGCTCGCCGCCCTCTGCGGTCTCGTAGGCGAAGCCCTCGCGGACCCAGTACTCGAAGCCGCCCAGCATCTCCTTGACCCGGTGGCCGAGCAGGGAGAGGGCCAGCGCGGCCCGGGTGGCGCCGTTGCAGCCGGGGCCCCAGCAGTAGGTCACCACGGGAACGGCCGGGTCGAGCAGCCGCCCCGCCGACTGCGGGATCTGCGCCGTGGGCAGGTGCAGCGCGCCGGGGATGTGCCCCTGGTCCCAGGACTCGGTGGACCGGGTGTCGACCAGCACGAAGCCCGGGTCGCCGCCCGGACCCGCCTCGGCGAGGGCGGCGGCCACGTCGGAGACGTCGGCGTGGAAGGCGAGGCTCGCGGAGAAGTGGGCGGCTGCCTCGGCCGGTGCCGCCGGCGGCACCCGCAGCACGGGGTTGACGGTCGCGGCGGCCGTGGCGCGCGGGGCGGTCGAGGTGGTCGTGGTGGTGGTGGTCGAGGTCACGTGGGCGTCCCTTCGGTTGTCTGCCCTGCTCCGGGCCATCGAGCTACCGGACTGCCGGGCTTCCGGGCTTCCGGGCTTCCGGGCTTCCGGCACCGGAAAATCTAGGCGCGACGGCCGCCCGCGGGAACGTGTCTTCCACGGCACGCAGGTTGATCGACCGGGGAATCCCCGGCATGCTCCGCCCATGGCCACGCGATCCCCGGCGTACGCGCCGGACTCCACGGACCTGCGCATTCTCGAGGTCCTGCAGCGCGACGGCCGGGCCAGTTTCACGGAACTGGCGCGGGCCGTCTCGATGTCGGCGAGCGCCGTCACCGAGCGGGTGCGGCGGCTGGAGGAGGCGGGTGTGATCCAGGGCTACTCCGCCGTCGTCGACCCGGAACGGCTCGGCCTGCCGATCCTCGCCTTCGTCTGGCTGCGCTACCCGACGGGGAACTACAAGCCGTTCCACGACCTGGTGGCCGTCACCCCGGAGATCGTGGAGGCGCACCACGTCACCGGGGCGGACTGCTTCGTCCTCAAGGTGACCGCGCGCTCCATGCGGCACCTGGAGGAGGTCACCGGGCGGATCGGCGGACTGGGCTCGGTGACGACCAGCGTGGTGTACTCCTCGCCGCTCCCCCGCCGGGCGGTCACCGGCTGACGGCCCGCCCCGCGGGGTGCGGCCGCCGTGTCGGCTCAGCCCCGGCCGGGCACGCCGCGCTGCCGCAGCTGCGAACCCTGCCGTCCCTTCACCACCTCGAGCTGGGCGTGCACCCGGCGCTTGAGGTCGGCGACGTGGCTGACGATGCCCACGCTGCGGTCGCGTTCGCGCAGGGAGTCGAGGACGTCGAGGACCTCGTCGAGCGTCTGGTCGTCGAGGCTGCCGAAGCCCTCGTCGATGAAGAGGGTGTCGAGCCGGACGCCGCCCGCCTCGTCGGTGACCACGTCGGCCAGGCCCAGGGCGAGGGCCAGGGAGGCGAAGAAGGTCTCGCCCCCGGAGAGGGTGGCGGTGTCCCGCTCCCGGCCGGTCCAGGCGTCGACCACGTGCAGGCCCAGGCCGCTGCGGCCGCGGCCGGAACGGTCGTCGGAGTGGACGAGCGTGTAGCGGCCGCCGGACATCTTCAGCAGCCTGGCGGTGGCCGCCGCGGCGACCTGTTCCAGACGGGCGGCCAGCACGTAGGACTCCAGGCGCATCCTGCGCTCGTTGTCGGCGGAGGTGCCGGCGGCCAGCCCGGCCATCCGGGCCACCTTGTCGTGCTCGGCGCGCAGCGGGGCGAGCGCGCGGGCGGCGCGGGCGGCCTCGGCGGAGAGCCGGTCCAGGTCGGCGCAGCGCCGCTCGGCGGCGTCGTAGGCGGAGGCGGCCTCGCGGGCACGCCGGGTGGCGGCGGCGAGCACGGTCTCGGCGGCGGCCGGGTCGGCGGGCGGGAGCCGGTCCGCGGCGGCGGTCTCCTCCTCGGCGAGGACGGCGCGGACCGCGGCGTACTCCTGTTGCCAGGCGTCGATCCGCTGCTGCAGCGCGCGGTGCTCCGCCGCGTCGAGCAGGGCGTCGGCGGCGGCCTGCGGCGTCTCGAAGCCGGCCCGGTAGGCGGCGTCGGCGAGCCGGGCGTCGGCGTCCTTGAGCCGGTGGGCGGCGTCCTCGGCGGCGCGGGCCGCCTCGGCGGCCTCGTCGAGCAGGGTGACCGTGCGCTCCAGCTGGGCGGCGCGGGCGGCGACGCTCGCGGCCGCGCCGCGCGCCTCGGCGAGCTCCTGCTCCAGGGTGGCGCGTTCCTGGTCGAGGCGTTCGCGGTGTCCGACGCGGGCGGCGGCGCGGACAGCGGCCTCCTGCCGGTCGGCGGTGCGGCGGGCGTGTTCCTGTTCGGCGCGGCGCAGCTCCTCGCGGGCCGGGTGAAGGTCGCTCGCGGCGAGGTGTTCACGACGGTGCCGCTCGGTCAGTTCGGCCAGCTCGCGGGCGAGGTCCTCGGTGCTGTCCTCCCCCGCCTCGGCGACGGCGGCGGCCAGCGACTCCCGCAGCCCGGCGTGGTGCCGTTCCGCGCGGTCGGCCTCCTCCTGCAGCCGCCGGTGATCGGCGCGCGCGGCCTCCTCGGCGGCCCGGTCGACGTGGCCGGCGGACATGCCGGCCGGGGCGGGGTGCTCCGGGGAGCCGCAGACGGCGCAGGGTTCGCCCTCGCGCAGGGCGGCGGCGAGTTCGGCGGCGATGCCGTCCAGCCGCTGTTCGCGCAGGGTGTTCCAGTGCTCGTGGGCGGCCGCGGCGTTCTCCCGGGCGGCGGCGGCCCGCTTGTGGGCGGTGCGGGTCTCGGCGACGAGCCGGTCCCGTTCACGGGCGGCCTCCAGCCGTCGGCGCGCGGGTTCCTGGCCCGCGGCGAGCTGCTCGGCCCGGGTGGCGGCCTCCTGGGCGGCCTCGGCGCGGGCCTGGAGGGCGGCGCGGGTCTCCTCCCAGCCGGCCAGCCATTCCTCGGCCTCCTGGATGGCCTCCTCGTCGTCCCGCTCCTGCCGGTCCAGCCGGTCGCGTGCGGCGGTCAGGTCGTGCAGGCGGTGCTCGGCGCGGCGGGCGGACTCCAGGCCGCCCAGTTCCTCCGCGGCCCGGCGGGCCGCGGCGGCCAGCCCCGCGGCCCCGTCCCCGGCGCGCTCGGCCGGGAGCAGGGCGCGGGCCCGCCGGTCGGCGGCGGTCGCCGCACGGTGCTCGGCCTCCGCGGCGCGCCGCAGGTCCAGGGCGGGGGCCACGGCCTCCGCCTTGCGGGACCGCTCCATCACCCGCTCCGCCTCCCGGCAGACCGCGGAGCCCTCCTCCAGGCGGTCCGCGCGCGCCCGCGCGTCGGCGAACCGGCTCTGCAGGCGCGCGAGTTCGCGTACCTCGGCGGCCTTCCGCCCGGCCTCGGCTCGGTGCGCCTCCGCGGCGTCGAGAGCGGCGCGGGCGACGTCGAGCTGCTCGCGGGCGGTGGAGCGGGCGACGGCGGCCTCGGCCAGCACGGTCGCGGCGAGACCGGGGTCCCCGGGGGTGAGGGCGGGCAGGTCCATGGCGTCGCCGGCGGCCTGCTGCATGCGGTGGGCGCGGGCGAGGAGGTCCGCGTCGGCCTCCTTCACCCGGGTCTCGGTGGCGCGGCGGCGTTCGGCGAGGCGCTTCTCGACCTCGCCGAAGCGCTCGGTGGCGAAGAGCTTGCCGAGCAGCTTGCCCCGGGCCTCGGCGTCGGCGCGCAGGAACCGGGCGAAGTCGCCCTGCGGCAGCAGGACCACCTGGCAGAACTGGTCCCGGCTCATGCCGAGGAGCTGGGTGAGTTCCTCGCCGATCTCGTGATGGGAGCGGCTGCCGGTGCTCTTCCAGGCGCCCGCCGCGGCGTCGTGCTCGCGCAGCAGGCTCTGCGCCTTCTCGGTGGTGGTGCCCTTTCCGCGCAGCTTCGGGCGGAGCCAGGCGGGCTGCCGGGTGATCTCCAGGCGGCGGCCCGCGACGGTCAGCTCCAGCACGACCTTGGTGGGGACGGCCGGGTCGGCGTGGTCGCTGCGCAGCGCCGAGCCCTGGGCGCCGCTGTGGCCGCTCTCGCGGGCGCCGGGCACCTTGCCGTAGAGCGCGTAGCAGACGGCGTCCAGCACGGAGGTCTTGCCGGCACCGGTCGGGCCGTGCAGCAGGAAGAGGCCGGCCGCCGCGAGCTCGTCGAAGTCGACGGTCTGCGTCGAGCCGAACGGGCCGAAGGCGGTCATCTGGAGCCGGTGCAGCCTCATCGGGCGACCTCCTTGACGGCGGCGTCGGCGCGCACGGCGTCGAAGGCGTCGCGGAGCACGGCGCGCTCGTCGTCGTCGGGGCCCGCGCCCCGGACGTGGGCCACGAAGTCCTCGGCGATCTGCTGGTCGGTGCGCCCGGCGAGGCGGCGGGCGTAGGAGACGCCGGCCTCCTCGGGGGCGCGCTCGGGTTCGAAGGCCAGGCTGAGGGTGTGCGGGAAGCGCTCGCAGAGGCGGGCCATGGGTTCGGCCGGGCGTACCGGGTCGGTGAGGGTGGCCTCGACCCACGCCTCCTCGTGCCGGGTCAGGCCGGGGTCCGCGAGCAGCTGCTCCAGGGGGCCGCGTATCCGGGCGAGAGCGCGGGGCACCGGGCAGTCGATCCGCTCGGCGCTCACGGCGCCGTGGGCGTCGAGGTCCACCAGCCACATGGTCTTGCGGTGGTCGGCCTCGGAGAAGGAGTACGCGAGCGGCGAGCCGGAGTAGCGGATCCGCTCGGTGATGGTCTGGCAGCCGTGCAGGTGGCCGAGGGCGACGTAGTCGACGCCGTCGAAGACGGAGGCGGACACCGAGGCGACGCCGCCGACGGTGATGTCGCGCTCGCTGTCGCTGCCCTTGCCCCCGGTGACGAAGGCGTGCGCCAGGACGACCGAGCGGGTCCCGGCGGGCCGGCCGGCGAGGTCGGCGCGGACCCGGTCCATGGCGGCGCCCAGCACCGCCTCGTGGCCCGCCCTGTCGATGCCGAACTCATCCTTCACCAGGGCGGGTTCGAGGTAGGGCAGCCCGTAGAAGGCGACCTCGCCGAAGGCGTCCCGGAGGAGCACCGGGGTGCCGGCCGAGGCGGCGTCGGTGCGCAGGTGGATGCCGGCCCGGTCGATCAGGCCGGCGCCGACGCCGAGGCGGCGGGCGGAGTCGTGGTTGCCGGAGATCATCACGGTGGGCACACCGAGGTCCGCGAGCCGGTGGAGGGCGGCGTCGAACAGCTCCACGGCGGCCAGCGGCGGCACCGCACGGTCGTAGACGTCCCCCGAGACGACCACCGCGTCGACCCGGTGCTCGCGCACGGCGGCGAGCAGGTGGTCGACGAACGTCGCCTGGGCGCCGAGCATGTTCACCCGGTGGAACGACCGGCCGAGATGCCAGTCCGACGTGTGCAGCAGCCTCATGCCCACCGACCTTAACGGGGGCCACCGACAGCGCGGGACGCGACGGCATTTCGACCGAATTGCCGTGATTCCTGGGCGATGTCCGGTTCGTGACCGGCGCCGTCGAGGGGGCGGCGGCCGCCCGGAAGGCCCTCGACGGCCTCCCGGGCGGCCTCCCGACGGGCCGTCAGGGCTGGACCGGCATGCTCCAGCAGTTCGAGACCGCCGCCTTCCCCTCGAGGCGGTCCTTCAGCCAGTCGATGGCGTCGCCCTGGTCGGTGAGCAGCGGCACCATGTGGTTGGTGAGGATCTTGTCGCCGAGGTTGGGCAGGACGATCGCCTTGTAGGTGACGTTCCCGCCCTTGCGGCACCAGTCGACCGCCATCTGCCGGGACTGCCGGTGCGGCACGATGTCGTCCTGGACGCCGGTCGCCACCCGCACCGGCCCGGAGGGCTTGCGGTCGCCGATGCGCTGCTCGTCGAGCACCTCCTGGATGCGGGGCTCCCTCTCGACGATCTGCGAGAGGGAGCTGCCGTCCTTGGTCCAGGAGGAGCTGCGGCGGAACCCGTAACCGATGAGCGAGTCGCCGATGCACATGCCGGACAGCTCCTCGAGCGCGGCGCGTCCCTTGTCGTTGAGGTGGGCGTCGGCGATGGGCCGCAGGTCGGGGTAGGCCTGCAGGAAGCCGTTGAGCGACCATCCCAGGGCGCCGGTCAGGGCGCTCCCGTCGATGCCCTTGATCGTCTCGGTCAGGTCGGCCGGCGGGGCCCCGGAGTACGTGCCGGACAGCCGCACGTCCGGGGCGTAGGAGGCGGCGAGCTCGGCGGCCGCCGCGGTGGCGCCGCCGCCCTGGCTGTAGCCGTAGAGGCCGATCCTCGACTCGGGCGTCAGCGAGGTCCCGGGCAGCGAGCGGGCGGCCCGGACCGCGTCCAGCACGGCGTGCGCGCCGTCGACGCGGTTGACGTAGGTGTGCAGGCGGTCCGTCGCACCGAGACCGACGTAGTCGGTGACCACGACGGCGACGCCGGAGGCGAGCAGCCGGTAGATCGACAGGTCCTCGTACCCGACGGAGAGGGAGTCGCCCTCGAGCAGGATCGGGTACTGCAGCCCCTTGGAGGCGGCGCACTCGTCGCCCTGCCCCATGGTGCCGGGCGCGACGGCCACCAGCGGTCGCGCGCCGCCGCCCCGCCACGCGGCGGTGGGCTCGATGTAGGCGCCGGTCACCGCGACGGGCTGCCCGCCGGAGTCGGTGGACCGGTACATCAGCCGGGTGGCCTTGCCGGGGAACGGGCCGCCGAGGGTCGGCAGGCTGATGGCGAGCGGCAGCGGCTCGGTGCGAACCAGCGCGCCGTTCTGCGCGGGCAGGGTCGCGGGCGGGGTGTAGAAGCCGGACTCCGCGGACTCCGCCCCGACGGCGGCCGGCTCCGAACCGGTGGCGGGCGCCGCCTGGGCGGCCGCGGTCTGTGCGCCCACGCAGGCAAGGGCCACCAGTGCGGCGGCGAGCAGCCGCCGCGCGGGGGCGCGCCGCGGGGCCTCGGGGGCGGCCTGGGACCGGTCTGGGATGCCGAATCTTTCCACGCGGCTCACTCCTGCTCGTCGTCGGAGGGCGCACAGGTCGCCCGGGTTACCGGCGGTTACTTACCGGAGAGTAAGGCGTGGCCCATGTGGTGACAAGACGTCTGCGCGGGCCAGGGAACACCGCCGGTGCGGGCAGCGGCACCGGACGGGTGCGCACCGCGCGGCGGGAGGCGACGCGCGGGCGGGAAGCACCGCGCGGCGGGCCGCAGCCCGGACGGAACGCACTGGGGGGCGCGGGCGACGCCCGGCGGGGGCCCCGCGGTGGGGGCGGAACCCGGCGGCGGGAGCACCCGGTGGAGGGAGCACCCGGGCAGAAGGCACTGCGCGGTGGGGGCGGAACCCGGCGGCGGGAGCACCCGGTGGAGGGAGCACCCGGGCAGAAGGCACTGCGCGGTGGGGGCGGAACCCGGCGGGGCACCGCGGGACGCGGGCGGTGGTGGTGGGCGGCGCTGGCGCGGTCAGGCGTCGCCGTACGCCTCTCCGCCGAGCTCGAGACGGGCGGCGCCGGCGGTGGCGTCGGCCAGCCACGCCTCGAACGCCGGCACGTCGGCGTCGGGCAGACCGATCTCGATCTCCACCCGCTCCCCGTAGCGCACGTCGCGCACCTCACGCCCGGTGGACCGCAGGTCGTTCTCGACCTTTCCGGCCCGCTGGTGGTCCACGGTCACCGTGGCCACCCGGAACCGCCGCCGGGTGAGCGTGCCCAGGGCGTCCAGGGCTTCGCCGACCACGCCGCCGTAGGCGCGGATGAGTCCGCCCGCCCCCAGCTTGACGCCGCCGTAGTACCGGGTCACGACGGCCACGACGTAGCGCATCTCGCGGCGCATCAGCATCTGCAGCATCGGCACCCCGGCGGTGCCGCCCGGTTCGCCGTCGTCGGAGGCCTTCTGCACGGAGGCGTCGGCGCCGATCACGTAGGCGAAGCAGTTGTGCGTCGCGTCCGCGTGCTCCTTGCGGACGGCGGCGACGAACGCCTGCGCGTCCTCCTCGGTGGCCGCCGGGGCGAGGCTGCACAGGAAGCGGGAGCGGTTGATCTCGGTCTCGTGCACGCCCGCGCGGGCCACTGTGCGGTACTCGTCCTGCATCCGCCCAGCCTATGCCGTGCTTCGCGGGCCCCCGGCGGCGCGTACCCGGGGGCCCGCGGCGGGGGCCGTCTACTCGTCGGGCGTCTCGGAGGGGAAGCCGTCGAAGGCGGGGAGCAGGGAGGCGGTGTGCTCGACCGTCTCGTCCCCCTGCGGCTGCTCCGCGTCGGGGTTGGCGGGCGGCACCGACGGCGCCTGGCCGTCCTGGCCGGGCGTCACGGGCGAGGCGGGCGAGGCGGGGGCGGCCGCGCTCTCGGGCTCCGTCTGCTCGCTCGGCCATGCCGGCATGCCCTGCTCGGCCGGGGTCCCGGCTTCGTCCGGCAGGCCGACGGACGCGTCCGCCGCCCCGTCCGTCACACCGGCGTCCGACGGATCCGGCGTCACGTCCGCTTCCTGCGCGGTGGCGTCCGCCCCCATGGAGTCCGCCCCCGCGTCCTCCGCGCCCACGTCCTCCGCGCCCATGGAGTCGAACCCCATGGAGTCCGAACCCATGGCGTCCGAACCCATGAGGCCCGACAGGGCTTCTTCACCCATGGGGTCGGGCCACACAACGCCCGGATCCACACCCTCCGAGGCCGCCTCCTCCGGCCCCACCGCCTCGCCGGCCGCCGGACCGTCAGCCCATCCCTCGTCGGCCACGGGCTCGTCGGCCGCAGGTCCGGCTCCCGCGGACCCGGAGCCCGTCGCACCGTCCCCCGCGAGAACCGGGGCGTCGGCACCGGCGGTGTCCGCCTCACCGGCCGCCGACGCGGACTCCTCCCCCGGGATCGGTCCCCCCGCCCGCTCCGCCGAACCGGACGGCGCCGGCAGGTCGGGCGCCCCTCCGGCGCAGCGCAGCTGCTCGCACTGTCCCTGGCCCGGAAGCCCGGGGGAACCGGCGGCCTGGGCGAGCGGGGCGGCGGCCGTGGCGACCGCGGCGACCAGCGCGGCGCTCGCCAGGGGAAGGGCCACGCGGAAGCCGCGGCGTCGTGCCGAGCGGGTGGGCCGCGCGGATCGGGTGGAGCGGGTCATCGTCGTCCTCCTGGGAAGTCGGCCCCGCCGCGGTCGGCCGCGGTCGGCCGCGGGCGCCCTTCGGCGGCACGCGCCCGGCGACGCCCGCCCCGGACGGGGCAGTGACCTCCACCCCAGCACGCTCCCACCCGGCCCGCCTCACCCGTGCGCGGGAGCGGGTCCCTCCGGGGGACCCATGCCCCCCGCACGGGTCAGTCGGCGCCCCGCCCGCCGGTGGGCGGTGACGTCCCACGGGTCAGGCGGAGGCGTCGGCGGCCCGGACCTCGACGGCCGGGACGGTCCGCTCCTCGGCCGGCAGGACGCGACGCCGCCGGGTGGGCATCGCGAGGGTCGGGTTGGCGACGCCCCAGGCGGCGCCCTTGCACACGATCTCCTTGTAGAGCGCCGCGATCCGGCCGGTCAGCGCCGCGTCCTTGGAACGGTCGTCGGCGGTGACGTACTGGATGAGACCCTCCTTGCGCCCGAGCGAGATGCACTGGTTGAAGTAGCGCAGTGGGGTGTGCGGGAGCTTCCCGCCCGTGAGACGGGCCGCGATGGAGTCGGCGGCCTGCCACGCGGTGGGGACACCGCTGGCGCACGACATCCGCAGCGGCTTGCCGCCGTCGCCCATCGCCAGGGCGGCGTCGCCCACCGCGTAGACGTCCGGGTGCGACACCGAGCGCATGGTCCCGTCGACCACGATCTGGCCCGTCTCCCCGGTCTCCAGGGCGCTGGCCCCTGCGATCGGGTGCACCGCGAAGCCGGCGGTCCACACGGTCACGGCGGCCGGCAGGGTCCTGCCGTCGGCCGTGGTGACGTGGTCGGCCTCCACGGCGGTGACGGCCGCGTGCTCGTGGACGGTCACGCCCAGGCCGTCGAGGACCTTGCGCAGGTGCGCGCGGCCCTTCTCGGAGAGCCAGTCGCCCAGGGAGCCCCGGACGGCGAGGGAGACGGCGAGGTGCGGGTGCGACTCGGCGATCTCCGTGGCGGCCTCCAGTCCGGTGAGGCCCCCGCCGACGACGGTCACGGTCCCACCGGCTGCGAGCTCCCCCAGCCGCTCGCGGAGCCTGAGGGCTCCGGCCCTGCTCGCGATCTCGTGGGCGTGCTGCTCGGCGCCGGGGACGCCGTGGTCGTTCCATCCGCTGCCGAGGGCGTACACCAGGGTGTCGTACGGCAGTTCCCTCGTGCCGCCGTCCGAGACGCCGCCGTCCGCCCCGCGGCCGGAGACCTGGACGGTCCGGCGGTCGACGTCGATCCCGGCGACCTCGGCGACCTCCAGGCGCACTCCGGTGCCCTTGAACATCTCGGCGAAGGGACGGTTCCGCAGCTCCTGACCCGCCGCGAGCTGGTGCATGCGCACCCGCTCGACGAAGTCGGGCGCGGCGTTGACGAGCGTGATGCTCACGTCGTCCGGGTGCAGCCTCCTGGCAAGTCGGCCGGCCGCGGTGGCCCCCGTGTATCCGGCGCCGAGGACGATGATGCGGTGCTGCATTTTCCTGCTCCTGTCGATGGGGTCCACCCTGCTCGGGGGAGGTCGGTGACCCGTTCGCGGGCCGGTTCGCCTCTTGAACCGGACAGCTCGCGATTTCCTGACAGAACAAGAATGTGACCTGCGTCACACTCGGTGGGCGATCCGACGGCGCGCGTCAGAAGGCGTGGAACAAGGGCTCCCCGTGCCCGCCTTCCGCCCACCGCCGGGT
This sequence comes from Streptomyces fragilis, assembly GCF_003112515.1. Classification (GTDB taxonomy): domain Bacteria; phylum Actinomycetota; class Actinomycetes; order Streptomycetales; family Streptomycetaceae; genus Streptomyces; species Streptomyces fragilis. Next base: position 214,399 of record NZ_BEVZ01000009.1, read on the forward strand.
GGCCCGGCCGAGCTTGTCGGGGTTGACCTGGCTGCGGAACGCCGCGATGCCCTCGGGCGTGACCTCCAGGCACACGATCCCGACCACGCGCCCCTCGACGACCGCCACGACGGCGGGCTCTCCGTTGGCCGTCGTCGCGTGGATCTCGGGCGAACCGCCGACGAGCGTCCGCTTGGACTGGGCCGGCCTGAACAGACCCCACATGAACTTCGCGACCGCCCGCGCGCCCTCGAAGGCCTTGGCCCGGGCCGGGACCTTGCCGCCCCCGTCCCCGACCGCGACGGCGTCGTCGGTCAGCAGCCGCAGCAGCCCGTCGTACTTCCCGCTCGTCGCCGCCGTCAGGAACTCCTCGGCGATCCGCCGCGCCGCCGCCCCGTCGACCTCGGTGCGGGTCCGGCCCTGCGCCAGGTGCCGCTTGGCACGGTGGAAGATCTGCTGGCTGGCCGCCTCGCCGATGTCGAGGATGTCGGCGATCTCCCGGTGGGAGTGCCCGAACGCCTCCCGCAGCACGTACACGGCGCGCTCGTTCGGGGACAGCCGTTCCATCAGCGTCAGCACCGCGTACGAGACCGACTCCCGCTGCTCCGCCGTCTCGGCGGGGCCCAGCATCGGGTCGCCCTCCAGCAACGGCTCGGGGAGCCACTGGCCCACGTAGGTCTCGCGTCGGGCACGGGCCGAGGTGAGCTGGTTGAGGCACAGACGCGTGAGCACCTTGGTCAGCCAGGCCTCGGGCACCTCGATGCGCCGCGGGTCGGCGGCGTGCCAGCGCAGGAACGTCTCCTGCACGGCGTCCTCGGCGTCGCTCGCGGACCCCAGCAGCCGGTAGGCGATGGCCCCCAGCCGGGGCCTCGCGATCTCGAACCTGTCCACGTCCTCGGCGGTCAGCGGCATGCCCCGATGCTATCCGTCACCCCCCGCACGCGCCGCAGACCGTGCGCCGCCCACGCCCGACTGCGGACGAACGATGACGACCGCGCCCGCGCGGTCGTCATCGGGTGGCGCGGCGCCGTCACGGGGCCGGCCGGGTGCCGCGGCACGGCGGCCGGCCCTGTGCACGTCAGCCCGCGTCAGCCCGCGCGTCAGCCGGAGTAGGTCTCGAACTCGGCGATCCGCGGCGTCCCCTGGGCGCCGATGATCTCGAAGGTGATCTTGCTCAGGGTGGTGCGGGGGAAGCTCACGACGCCCGCCGTGGTGCCCGAGGCGAGCACGGCGCCGGTGTCGTGGTTCAGCAGCCGCCAGGAGCGGACGGCGCCCGCGGAGCCCGCGGCCTCACGGATGCTGACCTTGGACACCGCCGTGGGCGAGCCCCACTTGACCGAGACGGAGCCCGTGCTGCCGGCCGGCGACCAGTAGGTCGACAGGTTGCCGTCCCGCACGTTGCCGTAGCTGGTGCCGTCGGCCTTGCTGGAACCGTCGGCGCCCGCGCCGAGGCTGAGGTTCGGGCCGCTCGGCTGGGTGGGGGTCGTCGTCGGGGCGGGCGTCGTCGGGGCCGGGGTCGTCGGGGCCGGCGTGGTGGGCGTCGGGCCCGGGGTCTGGGGCGTGCAGTTGCCGTCGGAGACGCGCAGGCCCTTGTTCGCGCCGGCCGTCTGGCTGACCACGCTCGGCACGCAGCTCGCCGCGTCCAGGCTGTAGCCGTACGGCACGGAGACCGTGGTGTTCGACTGCGGGTTCGGGCCGGCCGGGTTGGTGTCGCCGCTCCTGCTGGACCAGGTCACGTTGTCGAAGATGTTCCCGGAGACCTGCCAGTAGCCGGCCGCGTCCGTGTAGAAGGTGCCCAGGACGTCCTTGGAGTCCTCGAAGTAGTTGTTGTCGACCTTCGCGCGGGCCCCGGCACGGGAGTTGATGCCGGACTCGTTCAGGCTGCGGTAGTGGTTGTTGTAGATGTGGGCCACTCCGCCGCGCAGCAGCGGGGTGCGGGAGTCGATGTTCTCGTACAGGTTGTGGTGGAAGGTCACGTAGCCGTTGCTGACGTCGCTCTCGCTGGACCCGATGAGGCCGCCGCGGCCGGAGTTGCGCAGCGTGCTGTAGGAGAGGGTGACGTACTGCGTGTTGTCCTTCATGTCGAACAGGCCGTCGTAGCCTTCCGACTCGCCGCCCGACGCCTCCAGCGTGGTGTGGTCGACCCACACGTTGCGGACGTCGCTCTCCATGCCGATCGCGTCGCCGCCGTTGGAGGTGGGCGAGCCCGACTTCTTGACGTTCCGGACGGTCACGTTCTGGATGATGATGTTGCTGGACTCCCGGATGTGGATGCCCAGTTGGTCGAACACGGCGCCACCGCCGACCCCGACGACGGTGACGTTGCTGATCTGCTTGAGTTCGATCACGCCGCCGGCGGTGCTGCAACTGCCGCCCGAGACCTGACTGGTGTTGGCGTGGTTGATCGTTCCCTCGACCTGGATGACGATCGGGGTGCTCCGGCTGGCCCGGTTGCACAGGGCCGCGTGGATCTCGGTGCCGGTCGTGGCGCGCACGGTCTGCCCGCCCGCGCCTCCGGTGGTGCCGCCGTTCTGGGTGGCGAAGCCGGTGGCCCCGGCGGCGGCGGCCGACGCCGTGGGCATCGACAGCATCACCCCGGTCGCCGCGGCGACCGCACCGGTCGCCAGAGCCGCACCGAGCCGTAATGCGACGCGTCGTCTCATCCTCGTTCGTCCTTTCGTCCACGCCGTACGCCGGGTCGGTCGCGTGACGGCGGTGTGGGGGCAGTGTGGGGGCGGTTCCGCAGGGACGCATCGGCGGTTCCACGGGGGTCGGGGATCTCCCGCCGCCTTCTCGACGTCACCGGGGTGCGGCGCCGACAGCCCGCCCGGTGGGCGGACGATCGGCTCGTGCAGCGGTGTCGCGAGGGACGGTGACCCGGGCCGCGAGGTGGCTGCCGCGACCATGACAGCATTCACTGATTCGGTCATGTCAATACTCGATCGAAACCTTCGCGGACCTCGGCGGCAAAAAGCGGTGACGGTAACTAAACCGGTCGCTAAACCTGGCCGGAATCAGCCCCCGCCGACGGCGCGTTCACCCGCCGGCGAGCCCTCCCGAGGACCTCGCCGAGTCCGCCCGTACTCCCGTGGCCGCTCCTCCGGAGAGGTACGCGACCTCGACCGTTGCGGGGTGGCAGCGCCGTTCGGCGAGGCATGTGTCCCCGTGATCGCACGCGATCACGGGCCACTTCCGCGGGATTGGCCCAGGACCGGCGGGGCCGCACCGGCCTAGCGTCGGGTACGACCGGCCACCACCGCACCGACCCTGGACTCCCCCATGCCCCTGCGCTACCGCCACGTCGACGTGTTCGCCGACACGGCGTTCACCGGCAACAGCCTCGCCGTCTTCCCCGACGCCGCCGGCCTCTCGGCCGAGCAGATGCTCGCGATCACCCAGGAGCTCCGGCACTTCGAGACGATCTTCCTGAGCGGCGCGGACGGGGCCCCGACCGTCGCCGCCCGCGTGTTCGACCTCTTCGGGGAACTCGACTTCGCCGGTCACCCGCTCCTCGGCGCGGCCGCCGTCCTGCACGAGCGCGACGGGGGCGCCGCACCACGGCGGTGGGCGTTCCGTCCGACCGGCAGGACCGTCGAGGTGACGACCAGGCGCACCGGCGCCGGGTATCACGCGGAGCTCGACCAGGGGCCACCGGAGTTCCTCGCGACCGTGCCGGCGCGGGACAGGCCCGAGGTCGCCGCGGCCCTGAACCTGCCCGCCGGCGCGCTCGCCCCTCTGCCCGCGGAGGTCGTCTCCACCGGCCTGCGCTATCTCGTGGTGCCGGTGGTGGCGGGCCTGGCCGAAGCGAGAATCGTCCGCCGCGACTTCGCGGACCTGCTCGGACGGTACGGCGCGCAGTTCGCGTACCTGCTCGACGTCGGGGCCCTGGAGGGCCGGCACTGGAACAACGACGGGGTCCTGGAGGACGTCGCGACCGGCAGCGCGGCCGGCTGCGTCGGCGCGTACCTGGCACGGCACGGCGTCGTGCCCGTCGACGAGGCGTTCGTCCTGCGGCAGGGGCGCTTCACCGGCCGCCCGAGCCGGCTCGTCGTCCTGCCACAGGGGAGCCCCGACGCGCTGCGCAACGTCCGGGTCGGCGGCGGCGTGACGATGGTGGCCAGGGGCACCCTGGACGCCCTGCCCAGGTGACCGCGGGGCCCTCCCCGGAGGACCCTGGGGAGGGCGTTCCGGGGAGGGCCCCCTGAGGACCCCGGGGAGCGGCCCTCCGAGGGCGGCGGGCACGCACGCCCTCGGACGAGCTGTCCCGCGCCCGTCAGGCGGGCCCGAGGACGCAGAACTCGTTGCCCTCGGGGTCGGTCAGCACCTTCCACGGGAACTCGCCCCGGCCCCCGTCGGCGCGGGCGGCGCCGAGGCCTTCGAGCCGGGCCACCTCCGCGGCCTGGAGACCGGCCTCGAACGGGTGGGGGGCGAGGTCGAGATGGGCCCGGTGCCGGACGCCCGTGAGGTGCGGCGTGCGGACCAGGTCCAGGTAGGGGCCGGCGTTCTCGGCGGAGCGCAGCAGCACGCGGTCGTCGGTCACCTCGTGCGGGGTCCAGCCCATCGCCTCGGCCCAGAACCGGCCCGTCGCGCGCGGGTCGGCGCAGTCGAGGACCACCGCGGCGATCGGCCCGGTGTCCCGGTGGAGTTCCTGCGGCTCCAGGACGCAGAAGGCGTTGCCCTCCGGGTCGGACAGCACCGTCCACGGGACGCTTCCCCGGCCGGCCTCGGCGGGCGTGGCGCCGAGGTCCCGCAGGCGGGCGACCAGCTCCGCGTGGTGGGCCGCGGAGCCGGTGGCGAGCTCCAGGTGCACGCGGGTGTCCACGGTCTCCGGATCGGGCACGGCGATGATGTCGACCCGGACGGCGGCGGGGTCCGGCCAGGCGAGGCCCGGGGGCTTCACGCTGGTGGCGCCGTCGCCCGCACCGGAGACGGTCCAGCCGAGCGCCTGTGCCCAGAAGCGGCCCAGCGCCACGTCGTCCCGCGCCTTCAGGTTCACCTCGAAGAGTCGCAGCGTCATGCCGGCGACCCTAGGCGGCGTTCACTCGGACGCCAACCCGCTTTCCTCGCGCGCGGTTCAGGGCCGGCGCCCGGCTCCCGCGGCGCACCCGGCGGACGGGGCCCGCCGGGCAGGACCGGCGCGCGTCAGACGGCGACCGCTTCCGCCATCTCCTCCTCGGCGTCCCGCTCCTCGGCGTCCCGCTCCGCGGCGGTCGGCAGCGGTGCGGGCCGCGCGGCCCGCCGGGCACGCCGTTCGGCGCCGTCGGCCACGGCGAGCGCGACGAGGCCCACGCCGAGCCAGAGGACCAGCGAGACGATCCTGCCGGTCAGGCCGGCGCCGGAGGGGAAGTACAGCAGGCTGCGGACGCCCTCGACGAAGCCCGCGCCGTTCCAGAAGGCGTGCAGCGCGCCGAAGAAGCCGTTCTGCAGCTCGGGGCGGAAGATGCCGCCCGAGGTCGTGAAGTTGAGCATCACGAACAGCGTCATCATCGTCAGCGTGGTCCACCGCTTGAGGAAGGTGTGCAGGCCGACGCCGATCGCGACGATGCCGGCCGAGTAGAGCCACGCCATCCCCCACACCCCGGCGAGGCCGTGGTCGACGATGTGGAAGACCGGCCCGGCCAGGACGATGCCGATGACGCTCACCACCAGCGAGGTGGCGAGACCGATGGCGGCACGGGTCCACAGCCGCAGGGCGGCCCCGGCCGCGCCGATGGCGGCGACGCTCGCATAGGAACCGATGCTGATCGTGACCAGGACGAAGAAGAGTCCCTGGCCGGTGGGGTCCCCGTCCGCGGTGGGCGCCAGGTCGGTCACCGACAGGACGGCGCCCTGCCCGGCCGCCACCTTCCCGAAGACGGTCTCCGCGACGGTGGCCGTGGTGTCGGAGTTGGCCTTCGCGACCAGCAGTTCCGGGTGCTTCGCGGACGGGACGTACGCGGCGGCCAGGTCCCGGTCCATCAGACGGTCCACGGCGGCGTCGCGCGTCGGGACGGTCCTGACGTCGAGGCCGTCCCCGGCCTTGTCCTCGAGGGTCTGCGCCAGGACCTGCGCGCGGGTACCGGTCCCGACGACCGCGACCTCCATGCCGTGCGGTGCGGGAGCGTGGAAGGCGCCCAGGTAGGCGAGGCCCATCCCCAGGCACATCAGGAGCGGGGTCAGCAGGTGCTGGACGACGTGTCCGATGCTCTCGCGCATGCGGGGAGCCGCGTGAGCGGGCGCTGCTCCCGGAGCGGCGGCGGCCGGGGAAGCGGTCATGGAGAGGCCAGCCCTTCAGATGATTGGCAATTACAACTACTTTCCTTGTATGTTACATCTAAAAGGGCGGAGGCATGGCCTCCCCACCGTCCGGCGGAGAGGCCGACAGGCCGTCAGCCCTGATGGAGCGCCTTCCTCAGCGCCTCGACGGCCAGGTGGCGGGCGACGTTCGCGCCGCGGGTGTCGCGGAGGCTGTCCAGCATCAGGAAGTCGTGGACCATGCCGAGCACACGCACGGCGGTGACGTCGACGCCCGCCTCACGCAGCCGGTTGGCGTACTTCTCGCCCTCGTCGCGCAGCACGTCCGCCTCGTCGGTGACGACGAGGGTCGGGGGCAGGCCCCTGAGCCGGTCGAGGTCCGCCCGGAGCGGGGAGGCGTGCGGCTCGGAGCGCTGCGCGGGCTCGGAGTACTGGTCCCAGAACCAGATCATGCCGTCCCGGGTGAGGTAGTGGCCCTCGGCGAACTGCCGGTAGGACGGGGTGTCGAAGTCGGCGTCGGTGACCGGGTACAGCAGGACCTGGGCCTTGAGGTCGAGGCCGCCGCGCTCCTTGTTCATCAGGGCGAACACGGTGGACATGCATCCGCCCACCGAGTCGCCGGCCACGGCGACGCGCGAGGCGTCCAGACCGTGGTCGGCGCCGTTTTCCTGCAGCCACCGGCCGACCGCGTAGTTCTGCTCCACCTGGGTCGGATACTTGGCCTCCGGCGCACGGTCGTACACCGGGAAGACCCCGGCCGCCCCGGCGCCGACGGCCAGCTCGCGGAAGAGCCGGTCGTGGGTCTTCTCGTCGCCGAACACCCACCCGGCGCCGTGGATGAAGAACACCACCGGCAGCGGGCCGGACGCCCCCTTGGGCCGGATGATCCGGGTGCGGACCGTGCCCCACTCCCCCGCGTCGACCTCCACCCACTCCTCGTCCACCTCGGGACGGGGGACGCTCGCGTCGCTCTGCAGCCCGAGCAGGATCTCCCGGCCCTTCTCCGGCGGCACCTCGTAGATCCGGGGGTGCGGTTCGGTGGCCTCGGCCAGCGCCTTCGCGGCGGGCTCCAGGTACGGCGTGACGGGGGGCGGCAGGGTCGTCATGCGGGACTCCAGTCGTGTCAGGGCGCCCGCCGGGCCGGTCCGGCGGCACGGACGCCTCACCCCCCGTTCCTCCCACCATGTTCCCGGCGGCCGCCGGGGCCGCAACCGGGAGAGCCGGTGCGGGGCCGCACGCCGGCGGCGCGGAGCGGGCGGCGCGGAGCGGGGGGCGCGCCTACGCCAGGCGGGACTGCCGGTCGGCCGCGGCCAGGAGCGCGTCGAGCAGACCGGGGAAGAGGCCGTCCAGGTCGTCGCCGCGCAGACAGTTCATCTTGGCCGTGCCCCGGTAGATCTGCCGGATGACGCCGCTCTCGCGCAGCACCCGGAAGTGATGCGTCGTCGTGGACTTGGTGACCGGGAGCTCGAACTGGGAGCAGCTCAGCTCCCCTCCCCCGGCGGCCGCGAGTTCCCGGACGATCCGCAGGCGCATCGGGTCGGACAGCGCGTGCAGGACCCCCTCCAGCCGGATCTCCTCACACGCCGGGTGCGGGAGGTCACGGCTGCCGGCGGGTGCGCTGATGGTCATGACGGCCATGGTACGACGACCCTCGTAGTTTGACATCCACCGTACTACGACGGTTATCGTACAAGCCGACCGTCCCGCCCGTGACGAATGGAGGCGCCGTGAGCGCGCTCTTCGAGCCTTTCACCCTGCGTGAGCTGACCATCCCGAACCGCGTGTGGATGGCCCCGATGTGCCAGTACTCGGCCGCGCCGGACGGTCCCGAGGCCGGCGCCCCGCACGACTGGCACTTCGCCCACTACGCCGCCCGCGCGGCCGGCGGCACCGGCCTGATCCTCACCGAGGCGACCGCGGTGAGCCCCGAGGGCCGCATCTCGCCCCAGGACCTGGGCCTGTGGAACGACACGCAGGTCGAGGCGTTCCGGCGCATCACCCGCTTCCTCGTCGCGCAGGGCACCGTGCCCGGCGTCCAGCTCGCCCACGCCGGCCGGAAGGCGTCGACCGCGCAGCCCTGGAAGGGCGGCGCCCCGGTCGGCCCGGACGCCCACGGCTGGACCCCCGTCGCGCCGAGTCCGGTGCCCTTCGCCGAGGGGCACCACCTGCCCCACGAGCTGACGGTCGAGCAGATCCGGGAGATCGTCGCCCTGTTCGCGGACGCGGCCCGGCGGGCGCGTGCCGCGGGCTTCGAAGTCGTCGAGGTCCACGGCGCCCACGGCTATCTGATCAACGAGTTCCTCTCGCCGCACTCCAACCGCCGCACCGACGCCTACGGCGGCTCGTACGAGAACCGCACCCGCTTCGCTCTGGAGGTCGTCGACGCGGTGCGTGCGGTGTGGCCGCAGGACAGGCCGGTGTTCTTCCGCATCTCGGCGACCGACTGGCTGGACGAGGGCGGCTGGAGCGCCGACGACACCGTCCGCTTCGCCGGGGACCTGCGGGCGCACGGCGTCGACCTGCTGGACGTCTCCACCGGCGGCAACGCCTCCGGCGTCCGGATCCCCACCGGCCCCGGCTACCAGGTGCCCTTCGCCGCCCGCGTGAAGGCGGAGACCTCGCTGCCGGTCGCGGCGGTGGGTCTGATCACCGAGGCGGACCAGGCGGAGAAGATCGTCGCCAACGGCGAGGCGGACGCGGTGCTCCTCGGCCGGGAACTGCTGCGCGATCCGTACTGGGCCCGGCACGCGGCCCGCGAGCTGGGCGCCGAGGTGCGGGTGCCGGAGCAGTACCACCGCTCCGTCTGACCCGTCACCACCGGTCCGTCCGCGGCACGCGCCTCGCCGCGCCACGACGATCGCCGGCCGTGCCGCGGGGGCCCGGGGCCCCGGCGGCACGGCCGGCTTCGGTCGTCGGGCGGGCGCCCTCCGGTGCCCGCCCGGTGTCCCGCCCGGGTCAGCCGGCGGCGAGCAGCTCGAGCGTGTCGATCACGCGGTTCGAGAAGCCCCACTCGTTGTCGTACCAGGCGACGACCTTGACGTGGCGGCCGTCGACGCGGGTGAGCTCCGAGTCGAAGATCGAGGAGGCGGGGTTGCCCGTGATGTCGGACGACACCAGCGCGTCCTCGGAGTACTCGAGGACGCCGGCCAGCGGGCCCTGGGCCGCGGCGCGGTAGGCCGCCAGCACGTCCTCACGCGAGACCTCGCGCGAGACGGTCGTGTTGAGCTCGACGATCGAGCCCACCGGCACCGGCACGCGGATCGAGTCGCCCGACAGCTTCCCGTCGAGGTTCGGCAGCACCAGGCCGATCGCCTTGGCGGCGCCGGTCGTGGTCGGCACGATGTTGACGCCGGCGGCACGGGCCCGGCGCGGGTCGCGGTGCGGGCCGTCCTGCAGGTTCTGCTCCTGCGTGTAGGCGTGCACCGTGGTCATGAACCCGTGCTCGATGCCCGCCAGTTCGTCGAGGACCGCGGCCAGCGGGGCGAGCGCGTTGGTGGTGCAGGAGGCGTTCGAGACGATGGTGTGCAGCGCCGGGTCGTAGGCGTCGGTGTTGACGCCGTACGCCAGCGTGACGTCCGCGCCGTCCGCCGGGGCGCTGACCAGGACGCGCTTGGCGCCGGCGTCGATGTGGGCGCGCGCCGCCTTGGCCGACGTGAAGCGGCCGGTGGCCTCCAGGACGATGTCGACCCCGAGCTCGGCCCACGGCAGCTGCGCGGGCTCACGCTCGGCCAGCACCTTGATCCGGCGTCCGTCGACGACGAGGACGTCCCCCTCGACGGTCACCGGGCGCCCGAGGCGGCCCGAGGTGCTGTCGAAGGCGAGCAGCCGGGCGAGCGCGGTCGGCTCGGTCAGGTCGTTGACGGCGACGATCTCGAGGGTGGTGTCGCGCTCCAGCAGCGCGCGCAGCACGTTGCGTCCGATGCGGCCGAATCCGTTGATGGCGATGCGAGTCATGGGTGATGTCCCTTCCTTTCGCCTCCAGCCTCCCTCGCAGGTCACGGGGGTGACAGTGGCGAGATCGCCACAGTTCGAAAGGATCGTGCCACCCGCTCGGCGCCCCTCCTGGGCGGCAGCCGGCTACTGCCCCTGGGTGAAGGTGCGCCGGTACTCGCTCGGCGTGGTGCCGAGGATGCGCTGGAAGTGCAGCCGCAGGTTGGCCCCGGTGCCCAGGCCGACGTCGGCGGCGATCTGTTCCACGCTGCGCTGCGAGCGCTCGAGGAGTTCGCGGGCGAGGTCGATGCGGGCGCGCATCACCCACTGCATCGGGGTGTAGCCGGTCTCCTCGACGAAGCGCCGGGAGAAGGTGCGCGGCGAGACCTCGGCCTGCCGGGCCAGGACGTCGAGCGTCAGCGGTTCCCCCAGCCGGTGCAGCGCCCACTCGCGGGTCGAGCCGAAGCGCTCGCCCTTGGGCTCGGGGACGCTGCGCGGCACGTACTGCCCCTGTCCGCCGCTGCGGTAGGGCGCGGCGACCAGGCGGCGGGCCGCGTGGTTGGACGCGGCCACCCCGAGGTCGCCGCGCAGGATGTGCAGGCACAGGTCGATGCCGGAGGCGGCGCCGGCCGAGGTGAGCACGCTGCCCTCGTCGACGAACAGGACGTTCTCGTCGACCCCGACCAGCGGGTGCCTGGCCTGCAGGGCCCGCGCGTAGTGCCAGTGCGTGGTGGCCCGCCGGCCGTCGAGCAGGCCGGTGGCGGCGAGGGCGAAGGCGCCGGTGGAGATGGCCGCGAGCCGCGCTCCCCGGGCGTGGGCCGCCACCAGCGCCTCGACAACGGCACGCGGCGGGTCCTCACGGTCGGGGAACCGGTAGCCCGGGACGAAGACGATGTCGGCCCACTCCAGCGCCTCGAGACCGTGCGCGACGGCGTACGACAGGCCGTCGCCGCCGGTCACGAGCCCGGGCGTCGCACCGCACACCCGCACCTCGTACGGCATGCTCGCGCGGGTCGTGAACACCTGCGCGGGGATGCCGACGTCGAGCGGCTTCGCGCCCTCGAGCACGAGTACGGCGACGCGGTGCAGACGGGAGGCCGACATGGGAAAAAGGCTACGTGCCGGCCCACCCCGGACGACGGCCGGCCGGGGCGGACCCGTGCGCCGGCGTCGAGACGCCCACCCCGGCGTCGGCAGGCGCGACCGGGCGTTGTCGCGTCGTCACGCGTGCCCCGGCGTCCTCACGCACCCACCGGGCGACCCGGCGTCCTCGCACCCACCGGGCGACCCGGGGTCCTCACCCGCGCCAGGCGCCCCGGCGCCCACCGACGTTCCTCACGCCTGCACCAGACCAGGCACCCACCGGCGTCCTCACGCGCGCACCAGGCGGCCCAGCGCCCACCGGGCGGGGCCGGCGTACGCGGCGAGGGCGAGGGCGGGGCCCTCCAGGCGCAGGGTGGTGGCCGACCCGTCGGGCCGGGCGAGCACCGCGTGGTGCAGCCGCATGCGCACGGGGCCGAGCCGGACCCGCCAGGTCCACCGCCGGCGCTCCTCGTCGACGCTCTCCACGACGAACCGCGCCGTGACGCCGAACAGGGAGACCACCTCGCCCCGCAGACCGGGCGCGATGCGGTCGCCGTCCACCCGCACGGCCCGGATCTGCGGCGACCACGTCGGCCAGCGGGAGGGGGCGGCGTACCGCCGCCAGGCCGTCTCGGGCGGCGCGGAGCCCGAGGCCCGGAGCGTCATCGCGGCCATCGCGACCGCCCGCTCAGCGGACCTGGTCGTTGACGAACTCGTTGAGCGCCTTGCCCGGGCGCAGGCCCGCCTCGCCGTCCGCGTGGTGGAAGCTGCCGAAGCCGACCAGCGTGACGGTCCGGCCCTCCTTGAGGGCCTCGGCGATCGCTCCCGGCTCGGCCACGGTGCCGAACACCGCGTCGATCACCCGGCCGACCTGCGCGTCGGACAGGTCACCGCCCTCCGCGGTCTTCCGCGCCACCGCCTCGACCAGTTCGGACCTGTCCATACGACGCACCCGCCCTACTCGACGTTGCTGCCCTGGGGAACGAAGAACGTCACCATCGTGGCACCGCCTCGCCGCCCCCGCACGCAGGAGTGGGCCGCCCGGCCGCTACCCCTTGCCGAAGCCGATCAGCGTGCCCTCGGCGCCCGGCACGAAGAGCCGGCCCTTGGCGGTGGCGAGGCCGGGAGGGACGAAACCGCGCCAGTCGTCCTCGGCGACGATCCGCGACTGGGGGTGCGGAGCGGGGTGGAGCCGGTAGGACCACACCGCCTTGCCGGTCCCGTCGTCCAGCACGACGAGGCGTCCGTCCGCGTCCTGGACGTAGACGTGGCCGTTGGCGACCAGCCGCACGGTGGCCGCCCCCACGGAACTGGTGTACGTCCACGCGGCGTGGTAGGTGCTGGTGCTGAGCGCCCTGACCTTGCCCTGGTGGGCGACGTACACGCGGCCCGGCCCGAAGGCGGGGGTCGCGTCCGCGGGCAGCTTCCGCACGGCCGCTCCGGTCCTGCGGTCGTAGGCGGTGACCGTCTGCTCCTGGCCGGCGTAGCTGCGCACCCAGAAGGCGCCGGCCCCCAGGGCGACCGGGTTGCCGTAGGCGCCCCAGATGTCCGGCACCTCGAAGCGGTGCAGTTCGGCGCCCGTCCTCAGGTCGAGGTGGTGCCAGGCGATGTCGTCGAAGCCGATCCAGACACCGGTGGAGTCGACGACGGTGGGGGCCCAGCCGTACTCCGAGAGCGGCGCCGTCCACACCCGGGCTCCCGTGGTGGCACGCAGCGCCAGCGCGGAACCGATGCCGTCCTGGAGGTACAGCATGCCGTTGTACCAGGCGACCGGGTACTCCATGGAGGCCGACGCGAGCTGCACGGACCACTTCTTCCGCCCGGTGGCCGGGTCCCAGGCGGCGATCGTGCCGCGCGACGTCTGGGTGTACAGCAGCCCGCCCCCGTACGTCACCGAGGCGTCCGGCTCGTTGTCGGTGACGGTGACGGGCGGCCACAGGTCCTTGCCGGTGGCGGCGTGCAGCCCGACGAGCACCATGCGCGGCCCGCCCTCCGTGCCGTCGTCCGCGTTGACGACGGCGTACACCTTGTCGCCGATCGCGACGGGCGCGGAGACGGCGGTGCCGAAGTCCCTGGACCACAGTTTCTCGAACGGCGGGGCCGCGGTGGCCCCCGCGACGTACCCGTCGGCCCGGACGTCGGTGCGGTAGCCGAGCGTGGCGTCCGCCGACTCGGCCGCGGTGGCGCGCTGCCCCGGCAGCGGGGCCGCGGCCTGCGGTGAGCCGGTGAACGTCAGCAGTGTGACGGCGGTCAGGCAGACCCCGCCGAGTCGCCTGCCGAGCGGACGTGTCGCTCTCATCACCGCGGTACCCCCCTGTCGGACGCCGCCCCGGTCCGGACGGCCCCGTCCAGCTACCCCGGCGGCAGCACCCCATGCGCCGCGGCAAATCAACGTGCCTGCCCCCCGGGGCAGTTGACGTGCGCCGGCGGGCACGGGTGCCGGACCGGGGCCGGCGGTGGTCGCCGCCCGGGCGGGCCACCGCGAGCACCGGGCCGTGCCCGAGAGGTGTACGGGGGCTGAGAGACTGAAGGGCATGGACATCGCTCGCAGGAACAATGTCACCGTCACCGGCAATCCACTGGGGCCGGTGGTGGTGCTGGCTCACGGGTTCGGCTGCGATCAGAACATGTGGCGGCTGACGCTGCCCGCACTGGTCGAGGACTACCGGGTCGTGCTGTTCGACTACGTGGGATCGGGCCGCTCGGACCTCTCCGCCTTCTCCGAGGAGCGCTACAGCTCGCTGCACGGGTACGCCCGGGACGTCGTGGAGGTGTGCGAGGCCCTCGACCTGCGCGACGCGGCGTTCGTCGGCCACTCGGTCAGCGCGATGATCGGCGTGCTGGCCGCCGACATGGCGCCGGAGCGCATCGGGTCGCTGGTCATGGTGGCTCCGTCGCCGCGCTACATCGACGACGAGGGTTACCGGGGCGGGTTCAGCGCCGAGGACATCGAGGAGCTGCTGGAGTCCCTGGAGGCCAACTATCTGGGGTGGTCCGCGGCGATGGCCCCGGTGATCATGGGGAACGCGGACCGGCCGGAGCTCGGCGAGGAGCTCAGGAACAGCTTCTGCGCCACCGACCCCGACATGGCGCACGTCTTCGCGCGGACCACCTTCCTCTCCGACGCGCGGGACGACCTCAAGAGCGTGCGGGTGCCGACGCTGGTGCTGGAGTGCACCCAGGACGCGATCGCCCCGCGGGAGGTCGGCGCCTTCGTCCACCGGGCCGTGGCCGGCTCGACGCTGGTCACCCTCGACGCGACCGGCCACTGCCCGCACCTGTCCGCGCCCGAGGCCACGAACGCGGCGATCCGCACGTTCCTGGACGGTCTGCGGTGATGTGCCGCAGCGGGCAGCAGCAGGACCCGCACGGCCCCGACGACGAGAGCACCCTGGACGCCGCGTTCGCCGCGGTGCTGGAGGACAGCGCCGAGGACCTGTACGAGTCGGCGCCCTGCGGCTACCTGTCCACGCTGATGGACGGCACCGTCGCGAAGATCAACGCCACCCTGCTGGACTGGATCGGCCTGTCACGCGACGAGGTGGTGGGCCGGATCCGGTTCACCGACCTGCTGACCGTTGGCGGGAAGCTGTACCACGAGACGCACTTCGCGCCCCTGCTGCGGATGCAGGGCGAGGTCACCGGCATCGCGCTGGACATCAAGCAGGCCGGCGGCGGCCGGATGCCCGCGCTGGTCTCCTCCGTGGTCAAGCGCGGCAGCACCGGCGATCCGCTGCTGATCCGCACCACCGTCTTCGACGCCCGTGACCGCCGCGCCTACGAGGAGGAGCTGCTGCGCCGTCGGCAGGCGGCCGAGGAGGCGCGCAAGCAGGCGGAGGAGGCACGCAGGCAGGCGGAGGAGGCACGCAGGGAGGCCGAGGAGGCGCGCCGGCAGGCCGAGGCCGACCGCGCCCGGCTGCAGGACGCCCTCGCCGTCCTCCAGCACTCGCTGCTGCCCGACATGCTGCCGGAGGTGCCCGGCGTGGAGGCGACCGCGTACTACCACACCGCCTCCCCCGACCGGCTCGGCGGCGACTTCTACGACGTCTTCCCCGTGGACGACAAGCGGTTCGCGTTCTTCCTCGGCGACGTCTGCGGCAAGGGCCCCAAGGCGGCCTCGCTCACCTCGCTGACGCGCTACACACTGCGCGCGGCCGCACTGCACGACCCCGACCCCGTCGCCACGTTGTCCACCCTCAACAAGGTGCTGTACGACCGGTACTCGGCCGGCGGGGACCCGCGCTACTGCACCGCCGTCTTCGGCGTCCTGGAGCCGGACCCGGCCACCGGGCGGGTGACCGTCGACCTCGCGTCGGGCGGCCACCCTCCGGTCATCGTGCTGCGGGCCGACGGCTCGGCCGACTACCTGCCCACCCCGGGCGGCCTCGTGGTGGGCATCGTGCCCACGGCGCCCGTCGGCACCGCCGCCACCGTGCTCGCCCCCGGTGACACCCTGCTGCTGTACACCGACGGCCTCACCGAGGCCCGCACGGGCGCGGACCGCGCCGGTCTGTACGGGGAGGAGGCGCTGCTCGCCTTCGCCGCCGGCCACGCCGGGCGGTCCTCGCAGGCGGTGGTCGCAGCGCTGACCGGCCTGCTGGACAGTTTCGGCGAAGGCCTCGAGGACGACACCGCCCTGCTGGCCCTGGGCGTCCCGGCCCCCGACCCCCGGACGGCGGGCAGTCGATGAGCATGCTGAGGTTGACCACGCGCGACGCCGGGACGGGACCCGTGCTGGAGGTCTTCGGCGACCTCGACTACGCCAGCGCCCCCGAACTGCGCGCGCTCGTCTCCACCGTCGCCCTGCGGCCGGGTCAGCGCCTGGTCCTCGACCTGGGCGGCATGGAGTTCTGCGACTCCAGCGGCATCACCGCGCTGATCGCCGCGCGCAGTCACGCCCTCGACGCCCGGGCCGACATCGCGCTCGCCGCCGTGCCGCCCGGAACGCAGCGGATCCTGCGCATCACCGGCCTCGACCAGATCTTCGCCCTGCACCCCGACGTCGGGAGCGCCACCCGGGCCTGACGCTCCCCACCGTCCGGCGTCCGGTGTCCGTCGACCGTCCGGCTCACCACGGCGTCCAGCCGCGGTTCGCGTACCAGTAGTGCGGCAGCCCCTCGGTGCCGCTGGTACGGAACGGGACGCCGTGGTCGTCGACGCGCTCGGTGCCGGTGCGGCCCTGCGAGGACCAGTCGAGCTCCAGGTACCAGCGGCAGTCGCAGTCCGCGGTGCGGGCGTCGACCAGCAGGACCTCCGGGTCCGTCGCGGACACCTTGTAGGGCATGCGCACCGCGGGGGTGTCCGTGCCGCGGTCGCTGCCCGGCACGGGGCGGGCGAGGGGCCGGTCCTTGTCCAGGTCGACGGCGAACGAGCGCGGGGTCATGTCGCTGCCGCAGCCCTGGCCCGTGGAGTAGACGGCGCCCTCCACCGGTTCGGCGCGCCCCACGACGCGGACCCGCAGCGCCTCGAGGACCACGGCCGTGTCCGTCCGGCCCTGCACCGAGATGCCCACGAGCGTCCGGCCGCCGTGCACCGCCCTCTGGGAGTGCGCCCACGGGCCCGCGTCCTGCGGGGCCGGGGGCGGTGGGACGTCGCGGGGCGCCTTGCCGATGACGTAGTCGTGATCGCAACCGGTCGCCCAGAGCTGCGCGTCGACGCTCCAGGCGAGGGGGGCGACCGTGGAGGAGGCCCCTGCGGAGGGGTGCCTGGACCGGCCGGACGGGCCGGACGGGCCGGACGGGGCTTCGCCGTCCCCGGTCGCCTTCGGAGGAGCGTCCGGGGACGAGGCCGACGGCCCGCCGGAGGACCGGCCGTCCCCGGTGGCCGAGGGCCTGTGCCGCACGTCCGCCGGGCCGGTGGACGCCGCCCCGCCGTCCGCGGTGGTCGTCCCGCTCCCGGACGACAGGGCGGCCACCCCGCCCACCGTGGCGCACAATGCGGCCAGCACGACCCCCGACACCGCGAACCGCCGCCCGTACCGGCCGCCCTTCGCCCCGGACGGCCGGAGCCCCGCCTCACCGGACGCGGGCCCGTTTCCCACTGCCGCGGGCACGGCCACTCCCGGGGTGGGCACGGCCTCCACCGCCGCGGGCACGCCCGCCCCAGCGGTCGGCGCGGCTTCCGCTGCCGCAGGCACGGGCGTTCCGGCGGTCGGCGCGGTAACCGCTGCCACAGGCACGGGAGTTCCGGCGAGGGGCGCGGCTTCGGCTGCCGCGGGCACGCCCGCCCCAGCGGTCGGCACGGCATCCACCGCCGCGGGCACGGGAGTTCCGGCGAGGGGCGCGGCTTCGGCTGCCGCGGGCACGGCTGCCCCAGCCCCGGGCGTGGCCGGCCCCGTCGTGGGCGGGGCCTCCTGGGGGGCCGGCGCGGTGGTCGTCGAGGCCTTGGCCGCCGCCCCCCGCTGTCGGGCCGCCACGGCCAGGATCCAGCACCGGTGCAGCTCGACCCGCTCGGCCGCAGTCGCTCCGCACAACGCGGCGAACCGTTCCACGGACGCGAAGTCCAGCGGCACGGTGTCCCCCGCGCAGTAGCGGTGCAGCGTCGAGGTGTTCATGCCCAGCCGCCTCGCGAGCGCCCCGTAGCTGCGGTCCGTGCGCGCCTTCAGACCGCGCAGCAGCGCCGCGAACTCCTCCACCTCGTCCTGGGACGGCATCGTCTCCCTCTCCCTCGTGTCCCAGGACGGCGTCCCAGGCACCCGAAGAAGGAGAGGTCACAGGGGCTGGGACGGTTCCACCGTCGCGGCCGGCGCTCCGGTTGTTGTCCCAGGGCCGCCGGTCCGCCCACGCTCCTGTCGTCGCCGGAGCCGCCCCACCGCCCCGAGGGCCTGGCGGGGTGCTCCGCACACGGCGACGCACGTCCGGATCCAACGAACCCGAGGAATCAGCTGATGCACGCCAACCCGAGCACGACCAGGAACAGGCACGTCCGGCGCACCGCCCTGGCCGTCTGCCTCGCCGCCGCCGTCGCCCTCCCCCTGGGCCTCACCGCCTCGGCGCAGGCGACCACACCGGCGGCCACCGCCCAGGCGGCCACCAAGCGGGCGACGCCGCGGGCGACGGCCCTCGCCGCCCAGCGGACGATCACCGGCAGGCCGGCGGAGGCCGTGACCCGGGTCGCCGACTTCTACGGCGCCTACGTCGACGCCAAGGGCGACTACGCGGACCCGGACCCCACGCTGGCCACGGCACTCCGCGGCCACTACCTGGCGCCCGAGTTCGCCGCCCGGCTGGCGGCCTGGGAGACGGACAACGGGGTGGACGGCGTCCTGCGCGCCCAGAACATCCCGGCGCAGTGGTCGGTGGCCGACAACGGCGCCGTGGGCAACGGCCACGAGGTCGTCGTCACCCTGACGTTCGGCAGCGGGGACACGGCACAGCGGACCAGGCTCTACGTGCTGCTGGGCCGCTACGACCGCGTCGTCGACATCCAGCCCACCAGCGCCCGCTGACCACCGGCACCTCCCGCCCGGGTCCCGCCCCGCTCGTCCTGTACCGGGGGGGCGGAACCCGGGCGTCCCCCCTCGCGTCTCCCGTGCACGGAACTGTCACAGCAGGTCACGCGTTCCGTCCCGGCCCCGCCGCGTCGGCCGTCACCTGGCACGATGTCACCGACTGCACCACACAGGGGGAGAACATGGTGGTCCTCGTACTGTCGCTCGTCGTCCTGCTCGTCCTCGGCGGCTGCGCCTGCGTCTACTGGACCGCCCGGGGCGACGCCCCGCGGTGGGCCCGTGTCGTCTCCGGGGTGACGCTGCTCGGCAGCGAGGCGGCGCGCAGCCTGCCCCGTGGCTCCTCCTCGGGCCGCAACGGCTCGGACGACTAGAGCGTGTCTCTTTGATGGGTTGATCGATTGATCGGTTATGTCTGTTCGGCTGATGATCACCGATGCGATGTGGGACCGGATCGAGCCGCTGATGCCGGCCGATCCGGTCCGTGGACGACGGTGGACCGACCAGCCATGACGACGCGCCACTGAGCGAAAAAACGCGGTGGTCCGGGCCCGAAGACACCCATAGCATCCGCCTATGGTCGACCACATCACGATTGCAGGCGCCGAGCATGACGCAGAGGCCGAAAGGGAGCTTTCCTGGCGGGCCAAGACCCTCGGCCTCGCAGCGCTCGACATGGACGACGCCGAGCTCATGCACAGCTGGAGATCCGACCCCGTAGCCGCCCACCAAATAGGCATCTGGCCACGTTCACTCACCGCCGTGCGCGAGCGCATCGAGCGCGATGTCGAGGACGACGACCGGGACGACTTCCTCATCCTCCTCCCCGACAGCACCCCTGTCGGCCACGTCGCCCTGACCAACCAGAACATCGTCAACGGCACAGCCCAAGTCGAGCTGATGCTCGCTGCTCGACATCGAGGACACGGCCACGGCACCGCGGCCCTCGACGCCGTGGTGGACCTGGCCTTCGGTGAACTCCCGATGCATCGGCTCACGGCGGAAACGCACACCGACAACGCCCCCGCGCTCGCCGTCCTTGCCAAGTCCGGCTTCACCCAGGAGGGGATCAGCCGTGCTGCCTGCCTCCACCGCGGCCGCCGCCACGACCTCGCCGTTTTCTCGCTACTCCGCCCTGAATGGGAAGAACTGAACCGTCCTCGCGCCTGGGAGGCCTGACCGGCGAAGCACTTGTCCAACACCCGGTCCGGTAGTGACGCGATGACAGTTTTCGCACCAGATGAAGAGGTGGCGAAGACACTGGCAGCTGCTGGCTGGTTCCCCGGCCGGTCCGTCGACGTGACGCCTTGGTTGCAAGAGCTGGAAGAGGCAGGGCTGGTGGCTCATCCGGCTGCCCGGGCCTTCTTGTCCCAGTTCGCCGGTCTGAGCGTTCCCGACCGTGGCCCGGGTGTCACCGTGTTTCGTGCGGCCTTCTCATTCGATCCGAAGTCGGCTCTTGGAGCAGAAGATCAGTTCACCGATTGGAGCGCGGAACTCGGTGTTTCGCTGTTCCCGATCGGCGAGTTGGAGCATTGCCATCCCTTGGGCATCGATGAAGACGGTGATGTGTACGTCGTCAGTGACTGGATCGCCATCTACGGTTCATGGGACAAGGCTCTGAGGTCTCTGGTGCTCGGCTACAGGGCGCCGGAGATCGACGTGTCGACTGGGGAGTGATCGATCGCGAAGGGGGCAGGCCCGTGGGCGGCGGCCGGCCTTCAACCGTGAGGACTACGAGGCCCGGCACGCAGTCGAGTGCGGGATCAATCGGCTCAAGCGCAACCGGGCGGTGGGCACCCGGGTCGACACACTCGCCGTCCGCTTCGAGGCCACCGTCCTGATCGCCGCGATCGGCGAACGGCTACGAGCAGCCTGAGCCGTCGGTTCCACATGCCATGCTGCTCGTAGCCAGGGTCGACAGGGCGAGGGAGAGTCAACGGTGAGGGCTCAGAACTACCGCGCCGACAGTGAGAACGGCGACCACATCGACGATCCCTCCGAGGACGCGCTGTTCATGCTGATCAGCGACCTCAACGACTCCGACAACACCTTCATCGTCGTCCAGCACGACGAAGACGACCCCGCCTGGTTCGCCTCCGTCGCCATCCTGGACGAAGACGGCTACGAGATCGTCCGCCGTGACACCACCCGCAACGAGCATGAGGTCACCACCTCGACCAGCATCCACGACGTCGCCCGCGGCCTCACCGTCTGGATGGCCGCCCGCGACTTTCCGGGACGGCCCACCGAGCAGCCCGGCGAACTGATCCGCCGGACACGCCCTGACCGCGGCCGCACCGGGCCCGCGGGTCCGTCCGCCCCGCGCGCCTCGTCACCCGTCCGACGTGCTGCGCTGGTCGTGACGCCCGGAGGGTGATGCGGTGGGACACGGAGACAACCGCCCGGTCGCACCCGAGGTGCGCCGCCGGGACCGCTGTTCCCCGTTCCCGCGACGCGGAACTCAGGATGCGCAGTTCAGGACCCAGGAGGCACCGGTGACCACCCCCCGTCCGGCCGTCCGGCCGATGCGTTACCTCGCCGCCGCGGTGGCGGCCGGGGCCCTGCTCGCCACCACCGCCTGCTCCGGCACGGAGACGGGCGGCGGACCCGAGGCCCGCACCGGCGTCGGCAGGGGGGAACGCCCCGCCGCGGCCGCGACCGGCACTCCCTCGCCCTCTGCCACCCTCACCGAGGACGGCGCGCGCCTGGCGCTGATCACCGAGGCCCAGATCGAGGACGCCTGGACACAGGTGGAGCCCGCCACCGCGCGGTCCTGGCGCGACAGCCTGCTGCTCGGCGACGTCGACGCGGCGCAGTTCGTCACGGGCAAGGCGGACGTCGCCGACTGTCAGCGCCTGACCGACGCCCTGTTCGACGAGACGCTGCTCGGCCGGCCCTCCGGCGCCTCGGCGCTCACCGGCTTCCAGGAGGGTGACTCGCGGCTGCTGTACCAGGTCGCGACCTACGACCGGAAGACGCTCGACGACTCGATGCGGTGGCTGAAGACCCTGCCGCAGCGCTGCGACAGCTTCACCCTGACCGGCGAAGGCGGCGGGAAGCGCACCGTCGAGGTGGTGGAGACCTCGCTGCCCGACGAGGGCGACGCCCGGCAGGGTTTGACCGTGACGGTGCGGGGCGAGGAGGACGGCGGGCCGGTGACCCTGACCCTGGCCGTGGCGGTGGTGCGGGTCGGCACGAACGCGATCACCGTCACCCAGGGCGGCGTGGACGGCGCCAGGGCGAGCACCACCAGGTCCGCGGTGCAGCAGGGAACGCAACGGCTCGAGGAGGTCCTCGCCGGCCGCACACCGGCGCCGAGCCAGTCGGTCTTCGACTGACCTGATGACCTGACCCGAAGGGCTGGACCGTGACGGCCCGGCCCGTCCCGCGGCGGGGCCGGACGGGAGGCTCGTGCGGCACGGGGTCAGGCCGCGCCGCACGAGCGGTCAGTGGCCGACGGACGCCGTCCCGCTCCGGGGGGCGCGGTCGACCGAGGCGGTGCGCAGCACCCCGGCGCCCAGGGCGGTGGTCACGCACAGCAGGGTCAGCAGGACGAACGCGTGGTCGAGGGCGACCAGACGGGTCAGCCAGCCGATGACGGCGGGGCCGGCGAGCATGCCGACGTAGCCGAGTCCGGCGACGCGGGAGACGTTGGCCCCGGCGGCCGCGGGATCGACGTGCCCGGCCGCGCTGAACAGTTGCGGAACCGTGCCGGACAGGCCGAGCCCGAACAGCGCCCAGCCCACGAACGCGGCCCACATCCACGGGCAGAGGGCCACCAGCGTGATCCCCACGGCGGCCAGCGCCGAGCCGTGGCGCAGGATCGCCATGGAACCGAACCGGGCGACGCAGCGGTCGGTCAGCAGCCGGCCCACCGTCATGGCCGCGGCGAAGGTGCCGTACGCGAAGGCCGCGGTGCCGGTCGACGCGCCGAGGACGTCCTTCAGGTGCAGCGCGCTCCAGTCGTTCGCCGCGCCCTCGCACAGCATCACCATCAGCGCCAGGACGGCGAGGAGCCACACGCGTCCGGTGGCCCCGCCGGTGGACGGCGCCTTCGCCTGCCCGCCGGGAGCGGACGCCGCGTCCGTGCCCTCGGCCGCGGCGTCCGTGTCCTCGGCCGAGGGGCTCTCGGCCGCGGGGGCGGCCGGCATCAGGGCACGCGCCGAGGCCAGGGCGACCACGATCCCCACGGCCCCCATCGCGGCCATGCCGGCCACCGGGTGCAGCCCTACGGCGGTGGCGCCCGCCGCGGCGAGCGCGGCGACGACTCCGCCGACGGAGAACGTGGCGTGGAAGCCCGACATGACGGGCCGGCCGTACGCGTTCTCGACGTGCACGGCGTGGGCGTTCATGCTCACGTCCAGGCAGCCGTTGCAGAAGCCGAAGACGAGCAGTGCGCCCGCCAGCGTCCACGGGTCCTGGGCGATGCCGGGCAGTATCAGGGAGGCACCGCACAGCACCCCGCTCGCGGGCACCACGACCCGCGCCCCGAGGCGGTCGGTCAGCGGACCGGCGACCTGCATGCCGAGGAAGGCCCCGAGCCCGAGCAGCACCAGCAGCCCGCCCAGCGTGGCGTGGCTGATGCCCACCCGTTCCTCGACGGCGGGGATGTGCACCACCCAGGCGCCCATGAGGACGCCGCACAGGACGAAGTAGACATAGGTCGCCCCGCGGGCGGCTCGCAGCGAACGTTCCATGCCGATCACCGTAAACGAACAAGCTGCTTGTTCGAAAGTCACCCCGACGAACAGATTGCCTGTTCATTCGGTGGTGGTGTTCAATTCCGGGCATGAGCAACGCAGACCGCCACGCGCTGATCGCGAAGGCCGTCAGGGACTCCGGCGGCGCCACGGTCCAGGAGCTCGCGGAGCTGACCGGGGCCTCGGAGATGACCATCCGCCGCGACCTCGACGCCCTGGCCGCCCAGGGCGTGCTCGAACGCGTCCGGGGCGGGGCCCGCACCCTGCTGCTGCGGGGCGAGGAGCCTCCGTTCGCCCTGCGCGCCCACGAGGCGACGGCCGCCAAGCGGCGGATCGCCGCGGAGGTGTCCGCCCTCGTCGCGGACGGCGAGAGCGTGCTGCTGGACAGCGGCACGACCTGCCTGGAGGTCGCGCGGCTGCTGCGCGAGCGGCCCGTGACGGTCATGCCGCTGTCCCTGCAGGCCGTCCAGCTGTTCGCCGAGGCGCCCGGCCCGGCCACGCTGGTCGTGCCGGGCGGACAGCCCCGGGCCGCGGAGGGCGCCCTCACCGGGCCCCTCACCCTGGCCTCGCTGGCGGCGCTGCGTTTCGACACCGCCGTCGTCGGCTGCTGCGGGCTGAGCGCGGCCGACGGCCTGACCGCCTACGACCTCGACGACGCCACGGTGAAGAAGGCGGCCGTCGCCTCCGCACGCCGCGTCGTCGCCGCCACGGACGGCGGCAAGCTCGGCCGCACCGCCTTCGCCCACGTCGTGCCCGCCGCCCGCCTGCACACGCTCGTCACCGACGCCTCCGCGCCCGCCGACGAGGTGGCCGCCCTCGAGGCCGCCGGCACCGTCGTCCGCACCGTCTGACGGGCCCCCGCCGGCCCGGCCCCGGGTGGCGGGGGCGGCACGGTGGGGGCGTCACGGTGGGGGCGTGACCGTCGCCGCGGGCCCCTGCCGTCCTCTTCAGCGCTCGACGGACGCGCCGGACGCCTCGGACTGGACGGGCTCGACGGGCGCGTCGGGCGCGTCGGGTTCGCCGGGCTCGCCGGGTGCGTCGGGTTCGCCGGTCAGCCTCTGCCCGCGCAGCAGGAACCAGGCCATTCCCGCGGCGAGCAGCAGCAGTCCGGCGCCGGCACCGGCGGCGAGAGCCACTCCGTCGACGAAGGACTCGCGTGCCGCCCGCAGCAACGCCTCGGCAGGACCGGCGGGCAGGTCCCCGGCGGCCACGACGGCTCCGGCCAGCGACTCGTGGGCCTCTTGCGGTGTTCCGGCCGGTCCGGTGAAGCCCTGGTAGACGTTGGTGACGACCGACCCGAGCAGGGCCACGCCCAGGGCGGTGCCGAGTTCGTACGCCGTCTCCGACACCGCGGAGGCCGCGCCGGCCTGTTCCCTGGGGACGGCGGTGAGGATCACGTCGGAGGTGACGGTGAAGGACAGTCCGGCGCCGAACCCGACGACCAGCAGTGCGGTGCCGAGCAGGGGGTAGCCGGTGCCCTCGGTGATCGCGGTGAGGGCGAACAGGGCCAGGCCGATCGCGGCCAGGCCGCCGGAGACGATCGCGCGCACCGACAGGCGGCGCGCCGCGGAGCCCGCGACCAGTCCGGCCACCACCGCGCCGACGGCGGCCGGCAGTTCGGCCATGCCCGCCTCCATCGGCCCCCGGTCCTGGACGAGTTGCAGGTACTGGGAGAGGAAGAACAGCAGTCCGGACAGTCCGAGGATGGTCAGCAGGTTCGCCAGCACGGCTCCGCTGAAGCCCCGGCTGCGGAACAGCCGGACGTCCACCAGTGGGGCGGGCAGCCCGCGCTGCCGCCGGACGAAGGCGTACAGGGCGGCCGCGCCGAGCAGCCCCGCCGCCAGGGTGGGCCAGGTGAATCCGTGGGCGGCCGCCTCCTTGATCGCGTACACGACGCCGACCATGCCGACCAGGGACAGCAGGACGCTCGGCAGGTCCCACGGCCCCGGGGAGGGGTTGCGCGACTCCGGCAGCATCCTGACGCCGACGACCACCAGCAGTGCCATCACCGGCAGGTTGATCAGGAAGACCGAGCCCCACCAGAAGTGCTCCAGCAGCGCACCGCCGACGATCGGGCCGACCGCCATGCCCGCCGAGGCGGCGGCGCTCCAGATGCCGATGGCGAGGCTGCGCTCACGCTGGTCCTGGAAGATGTTGCGGATCAACGCGAGGGTGGACGGCATCAGCGTGGCACCGGCGACGCCGAGCAGCGCCCGGGCGACGATCATCGTCTCGGGGGTCGTCGCGTAGGCACTCAGCAGGGAGACCAGCCCGAACGCGGTGGCTCCGATCAGCAGCAGGCGTTTGCGGCCGATGCGGTCGCCCAGGCTGCCCATGGAGACCAGCAGGCCGGCGATCACGAAGGAGTAGGCGTCACCGATCCACAGCAGCTGGGTGCCCGAGGGCTGCAGGTCCTCGCTGAGGTAGGGCGTGGCCAGACCGAGCACGGTGGCGTCCACGGCGACGAGCAGCACGGCGAGGACGAGGACGCCCAGGGCGATCCAGCGCCCGGGAGACCGCTGTGCGCCGCCCTGCTCGACCGTCGGCGGGGAGGTCATGACGCGTCCCTCCGTACGGCGCCGCCGAGCAGCAGCTCGACGACCATGTGGGAGATGTCGTTGCGGGCCACCCGGCCCTCGGTGACGGCCCAGCCGCCGGCGGCCAGGAGGCCGTAGAGCGCCTCGGTGAGCCACACCGCGCTCAGGTCGATGCGGAACTCGCCGCTCTCCTGGCCCCGCCGGAACAGGCCGGTGAGCCGTTCGTCGATCCGGGACCAGCCGGCGTTCTGCTCCTCGCCCTCGAAGAGCTGGTTCTCGGAGTAGAGGAAGGCAAGGAGACCCGCGCACGGTTCGACCGCGCGGACCAGCCGGCGCAGCCCCTCCTCGGCCGTCCCCTCCTCCGGGCGGGCCGCCTCCAGGGCCCTCTCGCACTCGGCGATGCCGTACTCCTCCAGGGCGCGCACCAGGGCGTCCCGTCCGGGGAAGTACCGGTTCAGCGTCGCCCTGCTGATCCCCGCGGCCCGGGCGACCTCTTCCGTGGTGGCTGTGGACCTGCGCGCCAGCAGGTCGGCCGCGGCGCGCAGCACCTGGTCCCGATCGAAGCTCATGAGCCAACGGTAACCCAGGTGAGACGCTAATGTCTCACAGCGGCCATGATCGGCTCACCGACCCACCGCGCGGACCCGCCTCAGCCGCCCACCGTCCCGGCGTCGATCCGCCGTCCCCGTCCCAGGGCGGTGTCGACCACGATCGGGATGCCGTCGGGGACGCGTCCCTCCAGGTCGCGCATCAGGTCCTCGACCGGTGGCAGGTCACCCGGGGCGCGCACGTGCACGTACAGCGTCCTGGAGGCCGCGTCGCGCAGTTGGCCCGGCATGCGCCCGGTATCCGGACGGCGACGGCCAGCGGGCGGCAAGGACACGGACCGTCGGGCCGGCGGGACCGCGGTCCGGTGTCCTCCCCCTCCGCCGCGGTCTCCTACTCGGCCGTGAGCCGCAGGACGCCGGTGGTCGTGCCCTGGAGGACCACTCCGCCGGGCGCGATGGAGCCCACCATCTGCAGCGTGTCGAAGACGAAGCCGCTGCCCAGCCACTTGGTGCGGGTCACCGCGCCGGTCTCCGGGTCGATCTCGGCGTAGTGGTAGGGGTCGAGGACGGAGGTGGCGGTGGTGCCCGGGATCACCGGCTCCCGCAGCACCGTGCGCAGCTTGCCGTCCGCCGTCGACAGCCGGGGCACCGCCGCCGACCGGACGCGGTTGTCCCACTTCAGGTCGCACCCGGATCCGTCCGCCCGCACGTCCACCCGCGACAGGCCGCCGGTGAAGGCGGCCGACGCGGGCACGCTGTCCCCGGCACCCTCCGGCAGCTGCGGGTAGGGGTACCCGTAGGTCGAGGCGATGAAGACGCTGTTCCCCACGGCCACCGGCGAGTTCTCGCTGCCGCTGCCGCCCGCCTTGAGCACCGGCACCGAGCAGACCTGGGAGCCGTCGGCGACCCGGTACACCAGCAGGTTCACGGTCGGGGCCGCGTTGTCGACGACGGTGAGGTAGTCGGTGCCGGTGCGCGGGCCGAAGAAGGTGGGCGTGGAGCCGGTGCCCCAGCTGAGCTGTCCGGGCTTGCGGCCCGGGCCCCGCTCGTAGGTCCTGCGCCAGGCGATCCGCGGCGTGCCGTCCGCGGCTGCGGTCAGCAGGTAGGTGGCGTGCGTGGTGGACACCGCCGTGCCGGAGGGCGCCGTGGAGATGGAGTTGGCCACCTGCTCGCCCGCGGGCAGGGCCAGCGAGCGCACCACGCCCGTCCGGTCGTCGGCCGTCCCCACCACGCCCCGCCCGGTGGCGAACCAGACCCGCCCCTCCCAGTCCGGCGCCACCCCGGTGACCGCGTCCCCGTCCGGCACGGCACCGGCGAGCGGGAGCCTGCTGTCCACGTACAGCTCCCAGCCGCCGGAGGCGGCCCGGCGGTGGGCGACCCGCAGCAGGTCGCGGTTGCCGTCCACGGCCACCAGGCGGTCCCGGTCGTCGAGGTAGGCGTAGACCCCGCCGAGCAGGGACCCCTGGGTGAGCGCCAGCTCGGCGAGCGACTCGCCGGTGGCGGGGTCGAGCAGGTGGACGGTGGGGGTGCGGCCGAAGATGGTGGTGCACAGCGCCACCGGGAAGCCGTCCGCGCCCACCAGCACGGTCGGGCAGGCGGACGCCAGGGCGGTGCGGTGCGAGGACAGCGTGCCGGCGGCCGGTCCGGGCAGCGGGGTGGCGTCCGAGGACGCCGTGTCGCCGTGCATGGTGGCGGTGCCCACCGGGCCGGCGTACGGGTTGGCGGGCGGCAGCGGCCCGGTCGGGGTCGCCGCCGTGGCGGAGGTGGCGGAGCTCAGGGCGAGCAGCGTCGACGCGGCGACGACGGCGGCACGGGAAAGCGGCGCGAGGCGCATGGGGTCATCCGTCCATCGGGAGGGGAGCGGGTACACGCGGACAGCGGTGCACACTCCGCCCGGCAGGAGGGAGAAGCCCGGCACGGCCGGGCGGGGAGTCACCGCGCTCAGAGGGCGCGGTGACACATCGCCGAGCACACGTGGGCCAGGTCGACGTCGAGTCGACGGCACAGGTGGGCGTGGCGGTCCATGCGGTGAGTGTGCCGACCTGCGGCTCACCGCACAACACCCGTCTCACACACCGGTATCGCGCCGATCGAGCCACCCGACCCGCCCGCCCGGCCCGGCGGAGGCCTCCGTGTGGGCCCGTGCGGGCCCGTGCCGTCCCATGGCCTCCGTGCGTCAGGCGTCGGCGAGGAGGGGGTCGTACGGGGTGTTCGAGCGGCGGCCCGACATGAAGGCGACGAAGTCGCCGACGAAGGCGCTGCGGCCGTGGACGCCGTCGGTGGTGGTGAGGTCGCGGTGGAAGGCGGTGCGGAAGAGCGCCCGGTACTCGTCCGCGTCGATGGTCCCGCTGCCGTCCTTGTCGGTGACGTCGAAGAGCACCTCGGCGACCCGGATGAGCGCGGGACCTGCGAGGGACGGGACGGCGGCGGCGTACTCGTCGACGCTCACCCGGCCGTCGCCGTCCGTGTCGAGGGCGGCCTGGAGCTCGCGCCACCAGGCGGCGAAGGCGTCGTAGAGACGGGTCTCCTCGGGTTCGTCCAGGTCCAGGCGGGTGGCCAACTCGCGTGCCATCGCGGCGAGGTCGGGCCAGTCGAGGTGGCCGTCGCCGGTCTGGTCCAGCACCTGGCGGAAGAACTCCTCCGCCGAGCGCTGCCCCTTTCCGGTGGGCGCCGGGGCGGTCGGGGCCGCGGGGGCCGGGTGGTGGCCGGTGCCGGTGCCGCCGTCGGGACCGAGCGGTGTGACCAGGCGGAGCAGGGCCGCCGCACGCTTCACGCGGGCGCGCAGCGCGTCGGCGCTGCGGGCGCGCCGGTCGTCGCCGTGGGGCGAGAGGGAGAGGATCTCGATGATGGTCCCGGCATCGATCCAGCCTTCGGGCAGGAAGCGGGTGAGCCCGGCGGCGAGGTACGCGCCCTGCATGAGCGTCGGGGCCCCGGGCGTCTCGGGCAGGCCGGCCTTGCGCCGGTATGCCTCGGGGAGCGAGGCGACGGTGATCGCGCCGATGAGCGGGCCGACGACGGCCCGGCCTGCCGCCCACAGCGTCGGGGCGCCCTGCAGCAGCGCCGGGGCGGGCAGGTGGTCGAAGAGCCGGAAGAGGATGACGCGGGCTGCCTCGGTGTCCTCCAGCTCCTCCTCGACGACCCGGTCGAAGTACGGCCAGAAGTCGTTGAGGTGCTCGGGGAGTTCCCGGGCGTCGCCGTCGAGCGCGGCGAGGAAGGCCCGGTACTCGGCGTACATGTGCTCCATGGTGTCCTGGTCGAGCGGCTGGCCGCTCAGCCGGCACATGGTGACGGCGCTCTCGAAGAGGGTGGCGACCACCCAGGCGCGGGTCGGACGGTCCATGGCGTCGTAGGCGCGGCCGCGGGCGTCGGAGCCGCTCATGCGGGCGTGCAGCCGGTTGAGCCGGGCGGTCTCCCGCTCCCGCACCGCCGGATCGGCGTCGAACATGCGCCGCATGCTGAGGAAGGTGTTGCGCAGCCGGCGCCAGGGGTGGGCGACGAAGGTGGAGTTCTCGGCCAGGGCGGCGCCGACCTGCGGGTGGGCGGCCTCCAGCACGGTGGCGCGGATGATGCCCAGCGCCCAGCGCGGGTCGTCGAAGAAGGCGCGGAACCGTGCGTCAGGGCCGAGGAGCGAGGCCCCGTCGGCCGTACCCGTGGTGCCGGTCGTCATGACATGTCTCCGTTCGTCTGGTGCGGCACGCCGCCGAAGCGGCGGTCACGGCGCCGGTACGTGTGCAGGCAGGCGAGGAAGTCGGGGGCCCGGAAGTCCGGCCAGAGCACCGGGGGGAAGACCCATTCGGCGTAGGCCACCTGCCACAGCATGAAGTTGGAGATGCGCTGTTCGCCGGAGGTCCGGATGACGAGGTCGACGTCGGGGGTGTCGGGGAACGGCAGGTGGTCCGCGAAGAGCCGCTCGGTCACCTCGTCGGCCGGCGTCCCGGCGCGGATCAGCGACCTGGCGGCCTCGACGATGTCCCGGCGTCCACCGTGGTCGAAGGCGACGGTCAGCGTCATCCCCCGGTTGCAGGCGGTCAGTGTCGCCAGGTCCTCGAAGTCCTGGGCCAGCTCGCGGGGGATGCGCGGATCGGCGGCCCCGAGGAAGCGGCAGCGGATGCCGCGGGCGAGCAGCAGCGGCGCGTGCTTGCGCACGACCCGGCGGACCAGGCGCATCAGGTAGTCGACCTCGGCACCGGGACGGCTCCAGTTCTCGGTGGAGAAGGCGTACAGGCTGAGCCACCCGACGCCGGCCGCCCGGGCGGCCTCGATGATGTCGATGACGGTGGTCTCGGCGGCCCGGTGCCCCGCCGTCCGGGGAAGCGAACGGCGTTGTGCCCAGCGGCCGTTGCCGTCCATCACGCAGGCCACGTGTCGCGGCACGGCCCGCGCCGGCCCGTCGTCCGGCCGCCGGTCGCCGTGCCGCTGCCCACCACCGGGCCGGTCCTCGGGCCGGTTCGCCGGCCGGTCCTGCGTCGCCGTCCGTGCGCCCCGGACGCTCCGGTCCGCCGCACCCGGTGCCGCCGCACCCGGTGCCGTGCCGCTCTGCTCCGCCCCGCCCGGTCCCGTTCCCACCGGAACGGCGTGGTCGGCCCTGCCGCGCTCGGTCACACCCACCCCGCATCCCCGCACGCACGCCCCGTCGGAGCGTTCCCTGCAGGAATTGTCGTGGCGCGGGACGGCGGCCATCCGCCGAACGGAGGGTTGTCACCCTTGGCTCATGCGCCCGATTTCCCGCGGCGACGGCAACGGGTCCACGCCCGTGGGCCGCCGGGGGACGCTTCCTCCGTCAGGCGGGCGCCAGGGGCCGCTTCCGCCTCAGGCGGACGCCAAGGGCTGCTTGGACCGTCAGGGAGCCGACGGCGGCTTCGGCTTCGGCCGTCAAGGAGCCGACGGCGGCGTCGGCCGCACCGTCTGCCGCGGCGCACCACCCGGCTCACCGGCGGGGCCGGGCGGGGGCGTGGACAGCTCGGCCGGGGCCGTCCGGGGAGGAGCGGCCGACTCCGCGCCCTCCGCGCCGACCGGCGGGTCCTGCTTCTCCTCCTCCTTCATGGCGCGGGCCTCGGCCTTGAGGATGCGCGCCGACTTGCCGGCCGACCGCACCAGGTCGGGGAGCCTCTTGGCGGACAGGACGGCGATGACGACGACGAGGACGACGGCGAGTTCACTCAGTCCGAGCATGGCGTGCTCCTGGCGGTGGGGTGCGGCGGGGCGGGTCACCGGGCGTGGGGCGTGCCCCGGTGACCCGCCAAAATCTACAGGCGTGTAGAAGTCCGAGTCCACAGCGAGGTGGGCGAGCGGAGTCGCACGGGTCTATACGATGACCGCCCGGGAGGCGGACGGCGGCGGCCCGGGCAGCGGACGGTGGCGGAAGGGAGACAGGACGTGGCGGAGCAGCGGCGGCCCCGGCGCGGGCAGGGAGAGCTGGAGGCGCTGGTCCTGTCGGCCCTGCAGGGGGCGGAGGGCCCGGCGACGGCCGGCTGGGTGCAGGAACGCCTGGGCGGGGACCTCGCCTACACCACCGTGGTCACCATCCTGACCAGGCTGCTGGCCAAGGGGGCCGTCACCCGTGAGCGCGCGGGCCGGTCGTTCGCGTGGACCCCGGCGTCCGACCACGCCGGTCTGGCCGCCCGGAAGATGCGCCGGCTGCTGGACGGCGAGAGGGACCGGGAGGCCGTGCTGGCGAGCTTCGTCACCGGCCTCGACCCGGACGACGAGCGCCTGCTGCGGGAACTCCTCGGCCGGCCGGGGAGCGAAGGGGACGACTGACCTCATGGGGGTGTTCGTCTTCCTTCCGCTGGTCCTGCCGCTCACCGCCTGGCCGGTGGCCCGGCTGGCCGAGCAGCGCCTGCACCCGCGGACGGCGACACGGCTGCTGACGGCCGTCGCCGCGGTGATGGCGGCCTGCAGCACCGTCTGCCTGGGGCTGCTGATGGTCGTCGGCACCGCCCAGCTCCCGGGGAACCCTCTGCCGGACGGCTGGTCCGACCCCGAGGTGCGCGAAGCGGTCCCCTACGACGATGTGGCCGGGAAGGCGGCCATTCCCGCGCTGTGCGCGGTCCTCGTCCTCTGCGGCCGGACCCTGTGGCGGCACGGCCGGCTACGCCGCCGGGCGCACCGGGCGCTCGCCGGGTTCCGGAACACGGAGGTGGCGGTGCTGCCGGACGACGCGGCCTATGCGTACGCCCTACCCGGCGGCGGCCGCCGGGGCCGCGTCGTGGTGACCACCGGCCTGCTCGGCGGCCTCGAACCGTCCGAGCGGCGCGCCCTGTTCGCCCACGAACGCGCGCACCTCGCCGCCCGCCATCACCGCTGCCTCCTGGCGGTGGGCCTGGCGGCGCGGGCCAACCCGTTCCTGCGGCCGCTGCGGACCGCCGTGGCGTACACGACGGAACGGTGGGCGGACGAGGAGGCCGCGCAGGCGGTGGGCAGCCGGCGGACGGTGGCCCGTGCGATCGGCAAGGCGGCGCTGGTGTCCCGTGGTACTCCCGCGGCCGCGCTGGCCGGCTTCGCCGTCGCGGGGCCGGTGCCGCGGCGGGTCGCGGCGCTGCTCGGTCCGGCCCCGGCCGCACGCCGCTGGCCGCCCCTGTTCACCGCCGTCGGCCTCGCCGCCTGGGGTGCGGCCGCGGCCGCCGCCGTGTCGGCGATGTCGTCCGCCAACGCGGCGGTGACGATGACCCTCATCCTGTACGCGGCCACACCGCTCTGAGCCCCGGCACGCGCCCGCGCCGAGGCGCTGCCGTCCGGGAGACCCCGCTCAGGCGGCCTCCCGGACGGCGGGGGTCACGCCTCCTCGCCGCCTTCCTCGTCGTCCTCGAAGAAGTCGCCCACCTCGTCCACGACTTCGGCCGCGACCATGCCACCGGCCACCCCGACCGCGAGCCCCGCGGCGCCGGCCGCGACCGCCGTGCCCATGCCCGGACCCGACGAACCGTGCCCGTGGTGGTGGGCGTCGTGACCCGCGTACGGCGGCTCGCCGTAGCCGCCGGTACCGTGCCCGCCGGGGCCGAATCCGCCGTGCGCGCCGTAGGCGGCCCGGTGTTCGACGAGCCGCCGCACCCAGCCGTCGACCTCGGCGGTCCAGTCGCGGACGTCGTCGTGGCCCACGGTGACGTGGGTCAGCGCGTCGTGGCCGGCCGAGAGGATGCCGCCGCGCTTGTCGGCCTCCAGGACGACCTCCATGCCGCCCGGGTGGGCGAGGAAGGTCAGCTCGATCTCGTTCACCTGGTGCGCGAACTGCGGCGACGGGGTGATCTCGATCTCCTGGTAGAAGGGCAGCCGCTGCCCCGTGCCGCCGACGCGGCCGTACTCCAGGTCGGCGGAGCGGAAGCCGAAGCCGAGCCGGCCGAAGGCCTCGAGGACGGCCTCCTGGACGGGCAGCGGCCCCACGGCCAGCGGATCCAGGTCGCCCTTGTCCCGGGCGCCGGCCACCGCCAGCTCGGTGCG
Source organism: Streptomyces fragilis (assembly GCF_003112515.1). Taxonomy (GTDB): domain Bacteria; phylum Actinomycetota; class Actinomycetes; order Streptomycetales; family Streptomycetaceae; genus Streptomyces; species Streptomyces fragilis. The sequence continues at coordinate 248,294 of NZ_BEVZ01000009.1, forward strand.
CACGCCCAGCACGATGCCCAGCGGCTGCCCGTGCAGCTCGGTGACCGGCGTCTCCCAGGGCAGCGTCACGCCGAACGGCAGGCTGCGGCGCTCGCCCGCCGCGAGCCGGAAGCCCCCGCCGACGGTGTACCGCTCGAAGGCGACCACGCCCTCGCTCTCCCCGTCCGCGTGCTCCGCCTCCACACGGGCCACCAGCTCCAGGGTGACGCCCTCGATCTCGACGTCGCTGCTGCCGCCCTCGATGTGCACCTGGCCGGTGAGCGTGGAGCCGGGCAGGGCGGGGCCGGGGGCCAGGACCGTGTCGACGGTGGGTCCCCCCACGCCGAGTGCGCCGAGCAGTCGTTTGAACACCATGAGGCGTCCGTTCCTCCTTCAGTGCCGCGTTCGCCCAGGCAGGGCGACCGACCGGCGGTTCACCGGCCGTTTTCATCTTCTACAGACGTGTAGAAGCATAGGATGATCCCGTACGCGGAGGGACCACCTCCACGCGGGCGTCGCGGTGACGGCCGGGAACACCGGCCCGGTCCGGACCGTTGTCCCCGTAGATCCGGAACCAGAAGGAGTCACCCCTTGTCCGCCAGACCGACGGACCCTCCGGGGCACAGTCCCCGACCATCCCGCCCGAGAGTTACTGATCACGGCACACGGCGGGATGGTGTTCGATGAGTGCCGCGAACGCCCTGCTGGGCCTGCTGGCCGTCTTCGTTCTGACCGCGGGCACCGGCTACTTCGTCGCCCAGGAGTTCGCGTACGTCTCCGCCGACCGCCTCGCGCTGGCGCGCGACGCCGAGCGGGGCGACCGGAAGGCCGCCCGCGCGCTGAAGGTGCTGGAGCGGCTGTCGTTCATGCTGTCGGGCGCCCAGCTCGGCATCACCGTGACCGGACTGGTCGTCGGCTTCATCGCCGAGCCGTCCGTCTCCGCGCTCCTCAGGCCCGCCCTGTCCGGCGTCGGCCTGCCCGACGCCGCGGTGAGCGCGGTCTCCGTGGTGCTGGCCTTCGTGCTGGCCACGTTCGTGCAGATGGTGCTGGGCGAACTGGCCCCCAAGAACCTCGCCATCGCCGTCCCGGAACGCCTGGCCAAGGCCCTCGCGGGTTCCACGCTGCTCTACCTGAGGATCGTCGGACCGGTGGTGCGCGTCTTCGACGGCGCCGCCGACCGGCTGCTGCGCAGGGTCGGCATCGAACCGGTCGAGGAACTGCACCACGGCGCCACGCTGGAGGAGCTGGGCCACCTGATCGGCGAGTCCCACGAACGCGGGGCACTGCCGGAGGACACCGCCGCCCTCCTCGACCACGCGCTGGAGTTCTCCGACCGGACGCTCCACCAGGTCATGGTGCCGCGGGTGGACGCCGTCTTCGTCCGGGAGGACGCGACGGCCGCCGAGGCCGTCGGCCTGATCGCCCGGCACGGCCACTCCAACTATCCGGTGCTGGGCGACCACCCCGACGAGATCACCGGCGTCCTGGGGGTCAACGAACTGATGCGCCGATCGGCCGGCCACCTCGAGGACACCACCGCGGGCGCGCTCGCCCGGCGGGCGCTGTTCCTGCCCGACACCCTCCCGCTGCCCGACGCCGTCACCCAGATGCGCGAGCGGGACGACGAGTTCGCCGTCGTCCTCGACGAGCACGGCGGCGTGGCGGGCATCGTCACGTACGAGGACATAGCCGAGGAACTGATCGGCGACATCGCGGACGAGACGGACACCGTCACGGAGGTCGCCGTGCCGGACGCCGGAGGCTGGCTGGTGGACGCCGGGCGGCGTCTGGACGAGGTGGCCGAGGTCACCGGCGTCGACCTGCCCGAGGAGGAGGACTACGACACCGTGGCCGGCCTGGTGGTCGACCGCCTCGGCCGTTTCCCGGCCGTCGGCGACCGGCTCGCCGTCGAGCTGCCCAAGGGCGGCTCCGCGTTGATCGAGGTCCGCACCCTCGACCGGCACGTGCCCGACCGGGTGCGCATCGAGCTGCCCGGCACCGGCCCCGAGGCGCGGACGGAGGTCCCGGCATGAGTTTCCCCATGGCGGTCTTCGTCACCGTCCTGCTGTTGATCGGCAGCGGCTTCTTCGTGGCCGCCGAGTTCGCGCTGGTCGCCGCCAAGCGGCACCGGATGGAGAAGGCGGCGGCCGAGAACCGGCGCGGAGCGGGCGCGGCCCTGGCCGGCATGCGGGAGCTGTCCCTGATGCTGGCGGGCGCCCAGCTGGGCATCACCATCTGCACGCTGGGCCTCGGCTCGGTCTCCAAGCCCGCGATCTCCCACGAGCTCGACCCGTTGCTGCACCGCCTGGGCCTGCCCAGCGGGCTCAGTTACGGCATCGCGTTCGCCGTGGCGATGGTCGTGGTGGTCTTCCTCCACATGGTGGTCGGCGAGATGGCGCCCAAGTCCTGGGCGATCGCCCACCCCGAGCGCTCCGCCATGCTGCTCTCGCCGCCCTTCCGGGCCGTGGTGCGGACGGTGCGGCCGCTGATCCGGCTGCTCAACGCGCTCAGCAACGCCCTGGTGCGGCTGTGCCGGGTCGCCCCGCGCGAGGAGCTGGCCTCCGTCCACAACCGGGAGCAGCTGACCCACCTGGTGGTGGAGTCCCGGCGGCTCGGCCTGATCAGCGAGACGGACGGCGAGCTGTTGACCCGTTCGCTGACCGAGCCGGAGACCCCGGTCGCCGCACTGCAGGTGCCGAACGCCCGCATCACCTCGGTCGACGCCGCCGCCGGCATCGACGAGATCCTGCGGGTCGCGGCGGCGGCCGGCCGCACCCGGCTGCTGGTGCGCGCCGGTGACACGTTCGTCGGCTCGATCCACGCGCGCGACGCCATGGTCGCCCGCTCCCGCGGGCGCGTCACCGACGCCCGGGCCCTGGCCCGCCCGGTGCCGGAGCTGACCGGCGACGCCACCGTGGCCGACGCGATCGAGCTGCTGCGCCGCCACCGGGCCTCGCTCGCGGTGGTGCGGGACGGCGCCGGCCACGTCACCGGCATGGTGACCCTGGACGACCTCCTGGCCCGGCTCCTGCAACCCCGGACGAGCTGACCCCGGACCGCCGGCTTCTGCTGAGCGGCCGGTCGACGCCGACTCCCCGGGCAACCGGAAGAGGGGCGGCGCGGAATGCTTCCGCGCCGCCCCTCTTCATGCGGAGATCGGCCTGCCACGGTCACCGCCGCGCACGTCTTTACCTTCCCTTTGCAACCTGGGTTCCCGCTCCCCCGTCTCTCCGCACGACCCAATCCCCAGTCCGCCGGGCGACCGTGCGGGTGTACCCAGGAAAGAGAGCGTTCCATGCGCCGAAACGTCCTGAGCGGAGCGGCACTCGCCTGCGCCGCCGTGCTCGCCACCGCGGTGCCGGCGTTCGCCGACAGTCCCTCCCCCGTCCCCGACACCGCGGCGACCTCCGCCGACTCCGGCGGCCAGGTGTCCGAGAGCAGCCCGAGCCCGGCACCGACCGAGCCCGGTTCCACCACGCCGACCCCGGTTCCGGCCCCGGCGGACGATTCCGACGGAGTCACCGTGGTGCCGAGCGGGGCGCCGGACACCGGTGACGCTGCGGTCGCCGCGCAGTCCGGTGGTGACGGCCTGCTGATCGGCGGGGGCGCCGCCGCGGTGCTCGTCGCGGGCGGCGCGGCGGTCCTCGTCGTGCGCCGGCGGGCATCCGGGGCATGACGCCCTCCTCCAGGCGCGCCTTCGTCGCCGCGGCCGCGGCCTGCCTGGTCGCGGGCTGCGGCGGCGGTGACGGTGCAGCGGGCCGGCCGGCCACGGCGGAACCGCCGGGGCCCGAGGCGCCGGCCGTGGCGGGGTCGCCCGCCTCCGGTCCGCCTCCCCTGGCGCGTTCGGTCCCGGTGGGCCTGGAGATCCCCGCCATCGGGGTCGACACCCCGGTCGTACGGCTGGGGCTGGCCCCGGACCGCACGGTGGAGGTCCCTCCGATCACGGCGGACGACCCGGCCGGCTGGTACCGGTACTCCCCCACGCCGGGCCGGCCGGGTCCCTCGGTGATCCTCGGCCACGTCACGGTCGGCGCCCACGGCGACGGGGTCTTCCGTCACCTGGCGCGGCTGCGGCGGGACGACAGGGTCACGGTGCGTCTGGAGAACGGCACGGCGGCGGAATTCGCCGTCACCTCGGTCCGGACGGTCACCAAGGCCCGGTTCCCGACGGAGGACGTCTACGGCGACACCGCCCGGCCCGAGCTGCGGCTCATCACGTGCGGCGGCCCGCTGGAGGACGGCGGGTACCGCGACAACGTGATCGTCTTCGCGAGGCTCCACGCCACCACCCCCTGACCCGGCGCCGTGTGCCGGGCGGTCGGACCGACGGCCCGGCAGCCCGGCATCACGCGTTCCGGTAGGTCCGCAGGCGATACCCCCTCACCGGGGTCGCCCCGACGATGGAGAGCATTGAAACGGTCCCGCGAGCAGGCAGCGTCCGAGCTTTTCGCTGCCCTTTATCCGCGCCTGGCCGGCTGGTGCCGCCGTCTGGTCGACGACGACGAGACGGCCCACGAGATAGCCTCGGAGGCGTTCACCCGGTTGTGGTCGCGCTGGACGTCCGTGACGGAACCACGGGGCTTTCTGTACGTCACCGCGGCCAACTTGGTGCGTGACCACTGGCGCAGGCTCGAACGCGAACGCAGGACCGTGCGCCGGGTCGGCACCGAGGCGGCCGTACGTCCGCACGCGGAGCCTTCCGACCCGTCGGTGCGGCTGCTGGTGCAGGCGCTGCCGGAACGGCTGCGGGTGCCGGTCCTGCTGCACTACTACGCCGACCTGCCCGTTCGGGAGGTGTCCGCGGTGACCGGACGCAAGGAAGGAACCATCAAGGCCGATCTTCACGCGGCCAGGGAGCTGCTCCGTGCCCACCTGAGGAGAAACCTTGATCACACACGCTGACGAGGGCCCGGAGTTCGACCCGGACGACCCGCTCGTCGACCTCCTGCGGCCCACGTCCGACCACCTCGGCCCGCTTCCCGGCCGGTTCGAGGCGATCCGCCGCCGCGCGGCACGGCGCCGGCTGACCCGTACGGCGGCCGCGGCCGGCATCACGTGCGCGGTGGCGCTGCTCGTCGCGCTGCCGCTGCAGTACGCCACGACCTCCGTCCGGCCGGTCTCGCCCACGGCCCCGCTGGCCCCGCCGCCACTCACCGGATCCCCCTCCCCCACGACGGACTCCACCGTGTCGCCGCGGCCCGCCGAGTCCCCCGTGCACACCCGCCCCGGCCCGGACACCGGGGAGTCGACAACGCCGACGACACCCACGACGCCACGGGACTTCGTCGTCCCGACACCCGGACCGGTGGTGGCGGAGACGACCGGGCCCGCATAGGAGTCGTCCACCGGCCGCAGCCGGTGGGACCACGCCAGCGACCGGGGTGAGGTCCAGGGGACGAGCCGCCCGTCCGGAGGTCAGGTCCCGGGTCGCCCTGGTCCGTCACGCAGGGCGACGCGTACGCGGCGGGGGTGGGTGAGCGCCGCCCGGACGACGCGTTCGAGCGTTCCGCGGTCCACGTCGACCGGTAGCAAGGACCGGTGGCGGTCGCCCGCCGCGGACGCCCAGTGGTGGGCCATCACCAGTCGTCCGCCGCGGACGGCGGCCGCGAGGCCCTCCGCGTGCCGGACCGGATCGACGGCCACGCGCAGGACGCGCGGTGCGGAGCCGGGACCCGGGCCGGGGCCTGCGGCGGGCGACACCTCGCGCTGCGTGACGGTGATGCCGACGTAACCGTTGCCGGAACTGTGGACGAAGAGGGTCAGCGTCTTCTCCAGAACCGTTCCCGGCCCGCGGTCGCCCCGGACGACGGCCGCGGCCCCCGGCAGGCCGTCCAGATCGACGTACAGGAACGGCAGGAGCGCCTGCCCGTCACCACCAGGCATGCTCTCCAGGGTCACGGCGAGCAGCGGTGCGGCGTCGTGGAACGGGGGGTCGGGGACAGCCGAGCGGGGGCCGTCGGCCGAGGTGACCGTCACGTCGAGGCCCTCGGGGGGCCGGCGGGGCGAGTCCCCCGGACCGGTGACCACCGGGGTCAGGAGACGGGGTCGACGGTGGGCGCCGTCACGGCCGCGATCCGCCCGTCGTCGCCCAGGACGTCGCTGTTCCGCAACCGGTTCTCGATGTGCTCCAGCACCACTCGCTCGACGTCGCAGACGGCGATCCCCTCGACGACCGTGTGCACGTTGTCCCGGTTGCTCGCGATGGGGGCGCCCGAACAGGCGCCGAAATACTTGCAGTTCAGGCAGTTCGCGGCCATCCGGACCTCAGCGGCGGTCGCCGAGGCCTCGAAACGCGGTCCCGAGAGCAGTTCCTCGAGCGGGGTCGTGAAGATGTTGCCCAGCGAGGCCGTGGGGTCCTCGTACGGATCGCCGTAGGCGTAGACGTCCCCGGGCGTGTTCACGACCATCACCGAGAGCCATTCGCGCTGGTTGAAGTAGACGCGCGGCGCGTCGGGGTTGAGGTGGCGCAGCACGATCTGGAAGTGGCTGTCCAGCGGGGAGACCTGCACGGGGGTCTCGCTCTCCAGCCAGAGGTCGGCCATCTCGTTGAGGGCGGAGACGATCTCCGGGACGGTGATGTCGTACGCCGCGTGCTGGTTCTCGTAGGCGCCGTCGAAGAGCGGGAGGACCCTGAAACCGATTCCCGCCTTTGCGTAGAACGAGAAGGTGTCCTTCACGCGCCCCAGGTTCTTCCTGGTCAGCACGGTGATGCAGCCGAAGGGAACACCTTCGGCGCGCAGCCTTTCCATGTTGGCGACGACCTTCGCCTGCTGGTCCCTGCCGGCGATGTTGACACGCAGTCCGCTGAAGAGGTCCACGGAGACACCGACATGGTCGAAGCCGTCCCGGAGAAGCCGGATCCGCTCGTCGTCGAGGACGGTGAGGTTGGTCTGGATGAAATTGCTCACCTGCAGCGAATCGCCGAATATTTCACGCTGGTCGTCCAGGCTCCGCCAGTAGTATTCCGGTTCGATCATCAGTGGTTCGCCACCGTGCCAGACGATGTGCAGGTGCGTCCGTACCCCGTCCTCCTGATCCTTCTTCACGTAGTAGTCGCGCATGTGCACATACATGGAACGCAGTTGCTCCAGGCTCATCCGCTCGCGCTGCCCGAGCTCGGCGAACTCGTAGCAGTAGGTGCACCTCAAGTTGCAGAACTTGGATATCTTGATGACGAACTGGACCTGCCGGGACGTTTCCTGTGCCACTCGTTTGCCTCCTCGCGCGCTGCGACATCTCGGAACTGCGGATCACCGGATGCGGCCGGGACGTGCGGTCCGCATCCGGTCCGGAGCCGGTGGGGGACGTGCGCGGGACACCGGCGGGTGGCGTCAGGACAGGTCGTCGAGGATCCGGCTCAGCGACGCGGTGTCGGCCGTGCGCTCGGAGGCGGCCGGCGTGAAGCCCTGGAAATACGGCTGGGTCCGCTGCAGGTAGGGGTTGACCACCTCGTTGTAGACCCTGTTGTAGATCTCGTTGAACTGCCCGAACAGGCCGTCGGCGGACACCGCTTCCTGGTCCGCCTCCGCCGCCTGGGCGGCCAGCGCGGCACGCGCCGAGTCGGAGACGGTGACCGTGTGCGTGGGTTCGGCGGCCTGGGCCGCCCCTCCCGCGAACACGGGCACGCTCAGCCCGGCGGCGACACTCGCCAGATAGGCGAGGTAGCGCTTGGAATCGCCTGCTCTCATAACTCCTCCTTTTCCGGGGACGCGCCCTTCGGACACGAGGAGTCGAGGCCGGCACACGGCGCTACACGTACAGGGTGCGAGCACGACTTCGCATCACGGCGGTACACGTACCTCATGGCGGCCGAACAACCGGAGCGTCGACGCCGGAAATCACCCGACCGATGGGTTCGGGGATGTCCGGGAAGGCATGGGGCTTCCTCGTACGCCTGACGCTGCCGGTATTGAAACGCAGCACCCCCGGCCGGTCAACAGGAAGCGAACCCTCCCGTTATGCCTTGCCCCGCGCTCCGGCGGCCGGGGCGAATTCCTCCGAAAGGATTCGGCCGACTGTCCCGAAATTCGTTTCCGGCTTCTTTGCCCGGGCCACCCCAGGTGAACCCTGCCCGACGAACGTCATGCCGACCGGGGCAGGATACGTATATGGCGAGAACGCACTGCCGGACCATTGATCGACAACTCGAAGAATTCCGGGTGCCGAACCGTTCTCATCCTCGGCTCAGGGACGCGAGTTCGATCGCGGGGCAGCGGTCCATCACCATGTCGAGGCCGGCCGCTCGCACCCGGTCGTACGCCGCGTCGTCGACCACGTCGAGCTGGAACCACACCGCCTTCGCACCGATGGCGACCGCCTCGTCGGCGACCTCGCCGGCGAGGTCGGAGCGGACGAAGACGTCCACCACGTCGACGTCGAAGGGGATGGCCTCGAGGGAGGGGTATCCCTGCTCCCCGTGGACCGTCTCGGCCTTCGGGTGGACGGGGATCACGCGCTTGCCGGCACGCTGCAGGACCTGGGCTACGCCGTAGGCCGCGCGGTCCCGGTTGTTCGACAGGCCGACGACGGCCCAGGTGTCGCCCAGCTCGGTCAGGATCCTGCGGGCCGTGTCCGTGGTCGTGTCCGTCGCGTCGCTCACAGGGATCCTCCTCGTCGTGGGGCCTCGTCGTGGGGCCTCGTCGATGCCGAACCGCCCGGCAGCCGAAACCATTCCCTGCGCATACGCTGGTGTCGAACAAAGGAGCGCGGCACCACCATGAAGTACCTCCTGCGAGCGATCACCCGCGAGGAGCACCTGGCCTTCGTCGCCGGGCAGTCGTCGGTGAGCCATCTGCAGATCCCCTCGTGGGGCGAGGTGAAGAGCGACTGGCGTTCGGCGTCGCTGGGGTGGTTCGACGAGCGGGGCCGGCTGGTCGGGGCCGGGCTGGTGCTGCTGCGCGCGCTGCCGAAGGTGCGGCGCTACCTCGCCTATCTGCCGGAGGGGCCGGTCATCGACTGGGATTCCGAGGACCTCGACGGCTGGCTGGGCCCGATGATCGCCTACCTGCGCGACCTCGGCGCCTTCACCGTGCGGATGGGTCCGCCGGTGGTCGCCCGGCGCTGGGACGCCGCCACGGTGCGGGGCGCGGTCGCCGACCCGGAGGTGCGGTGGCTGCGCGAGGCGCCGCCCTCCGCGGAGAACCCGGCGGCACGGGAGCTCGCCGAGCGGCTGCACGGGCTGGGCTGGCGGCCGGTGACCGCCGAGGGCGAGGACAGCGCCGCCGTCAACCAGCCCCGGTACGTGTTCCAGGTGCCGTTCGGTGACCGGCCCCTGCGGGAGGTCCAGGCGGGGTACAGCCCGGAGTGGCGCCGCAACGCGAAGAAGGCGTGGCGGGCCGGGGTGGAGGTGGTCCGGGGCGGCTACGAGGACCTCGCCGCCTTCCACCGGCTCTACGCCGAGGCCGCCGAGCGCGACGGGCTGATCCCGCGGCCCCTCTCCTACTTCCAGCGCATGTGGATCGCCCTGCGCAACGAGCACCCGGACCGGATGCGGCTCTACTTCTCCCGGTTCGAGGGCGAGGACCAGGCCGCGGCCCTGATGCTCGCCGTCGGAGAGCATGTGTGGCACGCCTATGGGGCCGCGCCACACACCCGGACGGACGTGTGCCCCGACCATGCGCTGCAGTGGCGGATGATGTCGGACGCCCATGAGATGGGCGCGACCCTCTACGACCTGCGCGGCATCACCGGTTCGGTCGCGGGCGACGAGCAGCATCTCGCGCTGCTGCGCCACCGCCTCGGTACGGGCGGCGAGGCGGTCGAGTACCTCGGGGAGTGGGACTTCCCGCTCAGCAAGGTTCTCCACAAGGCACTCGACCTGTACATCGCCCACCGCGGGGCCTGACCCTCACATCAGTTGAACTCGTCCGGGTCGGGACCCGTGCGCAGCCCGCGGTCGAGGGTGGCGAGCGAGGCCATCTCCTCGTCGGTGAGGGTGAACCCGAAGACGTCGATGTTCTCGGCGATGCGCGCCGGGGTGACCGACTTGGGGATCACAACGTTGCCGAGCTGGAGGTGCCAGCGCAGCACGATCTGCGCGGGCGTCCTGCCGTGGCGCTCGGCGAGGGAGACGATCGCCTCCTCCTGCAGCACCGCGCCCTGGGCCAGCGGGCTCCACGCCTCGGTGGCGATGCCCAGCTCGGCGTGCACGGCGCGCAGTTCGGCCTGCTGCAGCGCGGGGTGGAGTTCGACCTGGTTGACGGCGGGGACCAGCGAGCTGTGGTCCAGCAGCCGGCGCAGGTGGGCGGGCTGGAAGTTGGAGACGCCCGCGGCGCGGATCCGGCCGTCGGCGGCCAGCCGCTCGAAGGCGCGCCAGGTGTCGAGGTACAGGTCACGGGCCGGGGTGGGCCAGTGGATCAGGTACAGGTCGACGTGGTCGAGGCCCAGCTTGGCCAGGCTCTCGTCGAAGGCGCGCAGGGTGGCGTCGTAGCCCTGCTCGGAGTTCCACACCTTGGTGGTGACGAACAGGTCGTCGCGGGCGACGCCGGATGCGGCGATCGCCTTGCCGACTCCCGCCTCGTTGCCGTAGATCGCGGCGGTGTCGATCGAGCGGTAGCCGGCCTCCAGGGCCGCGGTGACGGCGGCGGTGGTGTCCTCGTCGGGGACCTGGAAGACGCCGAAGCCCAGCTGGGGGATGTCGACGCCGTTGTTGAGGGTGACGGTGGGGACGGAGGGGGTGGTCATGGTGCTTCCTTGCGGTGGTGCCGGTGATGCGGACGACGGGGTTGCTGATGGGTGTTCCGGCGGCGGGGGGTTCCCACGACGGAGGTTCGGGCGGCGGCGGTTCGGACGACGGGGCTTCGGGCGGCGGGGCTTCGGGCGGCGGGGCAGGGGTGGAGAGGGCCGGACGGGGTCGTCACAGACTCGCAGGCAGCGGCGCCGCTTCCGCCTCCGGCGCCGGCCTCGGCGCGGCGGACCTCTCCGAGCCGGCCACCATCCGGCCGGTGACGCCGGTGCGCCGGGCCCGGCGGTCCAGGTGGGCCGCGAGCAGGGAGAGCAGGAGGGCGGAGCCGGCCAGGATCGCGCCTACCCAGTTGGGGGCGGTGTATCCGAGGCCGCCGGAGATCACCAGACCGCCCAGCCAGGCGGCGAGCGCGTTGCCGAGGTTGAAGGCGCCGATGTTGGCGGCGGACGCCAGGGTGGGGGCCGCCGACGCCTGGTCGAGCACCCACTTCTGCAGCGGCGGCACGGTGGCGAAGCCCAGGGCGCCGATCAGGGTCAGGGTGACGACGGCGAGCGCCTTGTGGTGGGCGGTGACCGTGAAGACGAACAGGGTCGCCGACAGCGATGCCAGCGCGGTGAACAGCAGCGGCATCAGCGCCCGGTCGGCAAGCTTGCCGCCGACCAGGTTGCCGAAGAACATGCCCAGGCCGAACAGCACCAGCAGCCAGGTCACGGAGGACTCCGCGAAGCCGGTGACCTCCGTCGCCAGGGGCGTGATGTAGGTGATGGCGGCGAAGACCCCGCCGAAGCCGAGCACGGTCATCGCCATCGCCAGCCACACCTGCAGGTTGCGGAAGGCGGCGAACTCGGCACGGACGTCGGCGGCGGGCGGGCGTCCGCCCTCGGGGATCAGCCGGGCGACGCCGAGCAGCCCGACGACGCCGAGCGCGGCGACGGCGGCGAAGGTGGTGCGCCAGCCGGCGACCTGGCCGAGGTAGGTGCCGCCGGGGACGCCGACGACGTTGGCGACGGTCAGGCCCATGAACATCAGCGAGATCGCGGACGCCCGGCGGTGCGGGGCGACCAGGTCGGCGGCGACCACGGAGCCGATGCCGAAGAACGCGCCGTGCGCCAGCGAGGCGACGATCCGCCCGGCGAGCATCAGGCCGAAGACCGGGGCGACGGCCGACAGGAGGTTGCCGGCGACGAAGAGGCCCATGAGGAACATCAGCATCTTCTTGCGGGACACCTTGGTGCCCAGCACGGTCAGCAGCGGGGCGCCGAGGACGACGCCCAGCGCGTAGCCGGTCACCAGCCAGCCGGCGGTCGGGACGGTGACGCCGAAGTCGTCCGCGACCTGGGGCAGCACGCCCATGATCACGAACTCCGTGGTGCCGATCCCGAAGGCCCCGACGGCCAGAGCCAGGAGCGCGAGAGGCATGGGGTTCTCCCAGACGATGTGTTGCGGGGGGTGGTTACAGGCGACGACATTAGTTGCACACGCGGGATAATTGCAAACGCGGGCTAAATCTGGCCCCGGGTAACCCCTGTGTGGAAGGATTGGTGAACGTCCGGCGGGTCCGGCAGTGGTCCGCCGGCGTCCGCGTCGGACGTTTCCCGACCCGACCGACCCCTTTGCCGAGTAGGAGGTCAGCGTGACCGCGACCGATCCCTCGCTCACCGCCCTCGCCGACGGCTGGTGCGCGCTCTCCCTCCTGCACGGCAGGATCGAGTCCCACCTCGAGCGCGCGCTGCAGCGCCACGGGCTGAGCCCGCGGGAGTACTCCCTGCTGGACGTCCTCAGCCGGCAGCACGACGGACCGGGCGGCCACCTGCAGATGAAGCAGGTCGCCGAGGCCGTCGTGCTGAGCCAGAGCGCGACCACGCGGCTGGTGACGCGCCTGGAGGACCGGGGCCTGCTGTCGCGCTACCTGTGCCCCACCGACCGGCGCGGCATCTACACGGACGTGTCCGGGTCCGGCCTGGCCCTGCTCACCGAGGCCCGGCCGACGCACGAGGCCGCCCTGCGCGAGGCCCTCGACGACGCGTCGCGGGACCCGCGCCTTGAGCCGCTGGTCCGCGTGGTGGAGTCCGCGCGCACCGCCGCCGCGTAAGAAGCCGGCACACCGCTGCCGCGTAAGACCCCGGTGCACCGCCGCCGCGTGGGACCCGGCGCTCCGCTGCCGCGTGAAACCCGGCGCTCCACCGCCGCGTGAAACCCGGCGCTCCACCGCCGCGTGGCACCCGGCGCTCCACCGCCGCGTGGCACCCGGCGCTCCACCGCGTGCGGGACGCCCTCGGCGCACGGCACGGGATCAGGCCCCGGGGCACCGCGCCCGCCCTGGCCCCGGTCCCTGCCCACGGAGGGAGCCGTCCCTACCCGATCTCCACCACCCGGGCCCACGCCGGAGGGACGTCGGGCGTGTGGTGGGGGTCGTCCTCCGAGTAGTACGGAGCACGGGGGAACAGCCCCACGACCGTGCGGCAGGGCGGCCGGGACGCGGGCCAGGAGGTCTGGCCGTCGGTCAGCGCGACCACGACGTCGGGACGGGGCCGCGCCCCCAGCGCCGTGTCGAAACCGGACCGCAGGTCCGTGCCGCCTCCGCCGAGGAGCGTGACGCCCTCCCCGGCGCAGACCGGCCCCACCCGGTGGGTGGCCGCGTCGCAGCTGATCACGGTCACCAGGTCCCTGCGGCCTCCCAGGGACCTGGTGATGGCGGCCACCTCGAGCAGGGCGCTGCCGAGTTCGGTGTCGCTCACCGAGCCGGAGGTGTCGACGACCACGGTCACCTTGGGCGGCCGGCGCCGCAGGCTCGGCAGGACGACGCCGGGCAGCCCGGCCGAGCGGCGGGACGGGCGGCCGTACGTGTAGTCCTGGCCGGCTCCCGGGCCGGTGGCCGCCGAGCGGATCGCCGCGCCCAGCAGCGCCCGCCAGGGCTGCGGCGCGTGGAACACCTCCTCGGCCCACCGCCGCCAGGCCCCCGGGGTGTTGCCGGGCCGGGCGGAGATGCCCTGCGCCACCCGGAAGCGCACCGCGTCACGCTCCTGGTCGGTCAGTCCGTGGGCGCCCTCGGGCCCGAACTCCCATCCGCGGGTCATGCCGTCCGCGCCGCTGCCGCAGTCGAGCCAGGTGAAGCGCTCGGTATGCCGGTGGAGCCGGATCCGGTCGACGTAGTCCTCCATGACCCCGTCGTTCTCGAGACCCAGCAGCCGCGGGGTGACGACATCGGCGGGCTCGGGCAGCCCGTGGCCGAAGGCGTCGTCGTTGATCTCGCAGTCGGCGGCGATGTTCATGCGCAGCCGGTCCCCGGGGCCGGTCAGGTCCCGGGCCCGGGCCATCCGGTCGCTGCGCCCGTGGTGGTCGCGCAGCAGGTGGGACACCTCGTGCACCCAGACGGAGGCGAGCTCCTCCACCGGCAGGGACGCCACGAACGCGGGTGACGCGTAGCAGCGCCAGTACCGGTCCACCGCCATGGTGGGGACCTGGTGCGACTCGACCACGTGCAGCGCGTACAGCGCCGCCGCCAGGTAGGGGCGGGCCCGGGCGGCCTGCAGCCGGGCCGCGTACAGCTTGTCCAGGTCCAGCAGCCCGGGCTCCGGCGAGGCCTGGGCAGGGCGGGGAGCCGCCCCCTGCCGGGGCGCGGGTGCGGGCCTCGACCGGGGCACCGCGCCCACCCGGGACTCCCCCGCCCTCGCCGCCGTTCCCACCGCCGTCCCCGCTGCCGTTCCCACCGCCGTCCCCGCTGCCGTCCCCGCTGCCGTTCCCACCGCCGTCCCCGCTGCCGTCCCTGCCGTCGTCCCCGCTGCCGTCCCCACCGCCGTTCCCGCTGCTGTTCCGGCCGCCGCCGTCGCCGTCGCCCTCACCGCCGCCCTCGCCGTGGCCCCCGCCACCGCCCTCGTCATCGCGCCGCCCTCGCCGCGCCAGCGTCGGCGTTCGCCACGCGGGCCGCCGCCCGGTCGGCACGGCGGGAGAGGTCCACCACTCCGGCCAGCCGCTCGATCGCCGCCGGCACGTCCCACTCGTCCTGCCGCAGCGCGGCCAGCGTGGTCGCCGGGACCACCACGAGGTCGGGCGCCCCGGTCTCCATGGCCCGCACCAGCAGCGACCAGGCGGCGTCCCACCGCTCCCGGGTGGGCCGGGCCCCCACCGCGGCCACGACCGCCTCCAGCACCGCCTGCCGCAGGTCGCCGCGCTGCGGCAGCTCGGCCCCGGCCGGGTCGGCCAGCACGTCCTCCGGGTCGGGGAGGTCCATCCGGTCCATGCTCGCCAGCAGTTCGAGCCCTGGCCCGTCCCCCACCACTCCCCTGACCAGCAGCGACAGCACGTCCCGCGGCGCCCCGGCGGCGGTGGCGAAGGCGATCAGGCGCAGGGCCATGTCCCAGGTGCGGGGCGAGGGCCAGGCGCCGCCCCGGCGTGCCTCGTTGGCGGGCAGCTGGTGCACCAGCTTGGGTCGCGCGGTGAGCAGTCCGCACACCGCGCGCCGGGCGAGGCCGACCGCCCGGGGCAGCTCGGCGGGGTCGAGCCGGGGAAGGGTGGCGCGCGGCCAGGTGCCGCCGAGGCCGCGGACCACCACCTCGGAGTCGTGCAGCCACGGGAGGTGCACGAACCGGTTGGCCAGCGGCGCGCTCAGCTCCCAGCCGTCGGCCGCGGAGGCGCGCGGGTTGGCGGCGGCGACGATGCGGATGCCCTCCGGGAGCCCCAGGGCGCCGACCCTCCTCTCGAGCACCAGCCGGAGCAGCGCCGCCTGCACGGCGGGCGGCGCGGTGGACAGCTCGTCCAGGAAGAGCAGTCCGCGTCCCTGGCGGACCAGGCGCACCGCCCAGTCCGGCGGGGCCATCGGCACGCCCTGCGTGGCCGGGTCGTCGCCGACGACTGGCAGGCCGGAGAAGTCCGACGGTTCGTGGACGCTGGCGATCACCGTGGTCAGCGGCAGCTCCAGCTCCTCGGCCAGCTGCGTGACGGCGGCGGTCTTCCCGATGCCCGGCTCGCCCCAGAGCAGCACCGGGAGGTCGGCGGCGACGGCCAGGGTCAGCGCTTCGAGCTGCATGTCGCGGCGCGGTTCGGTGGTGGTGTCGCCCAGCACGGCGAGCAGGGCGGAGGCGACCTCCAGCGGGGAGCGGGCCGGGACACCCGGCGCGGGGTCCGGGGCTGTGTCGGGGACGGCGGGAGACAGGGTGGCAGTCATGGGGATTCCTCTGCGGAGAAGGGCGTGGTGGCAGGTGACGAGGTGTCACGCGGCGGCCTCCGAGGAAGCCGAGGCGGCACGGGAGATCGCGGGCCCGGCAACGGGCGCGCGGAGCACTCAGCGGTGGGCGGCTTCCCCTGCGCGGCGACGCACCGCGCGGCGGTGGGAAGGGGTCGTCGGGGCCGCCAGCACATGGCGGGGAACGCCCTCAAGGCGGTCGGAGAGGGTCAGCCCGGCCCGGAACAGGCCGTGCACGGCCCGCTGTTCCACGGCGGCCGCGAGCGCGTCGAGCAACTCGCCCTCGCGCAGCACCGCCTGGGGTCCGAGCAGCGTCGTGACGATCTCCAGGGCCCCGTCGGTGTCTCCGTGTGCGAGGCGCTCGCGTACGCCGGGCAGGCACTGCGGGCTGCGGAGTGCTTCGTCGACGGCACGGAGGCAGGGCAGCGGCGGCCCGCCCAGCGCGACCAGGAGCGCCTCGCGGCGGAGCTCGACCGGGCCGTGGTCGAGCGGCGCGAGGACGCCGTCGACCTGGGCGATCCGGTGGAACTCGCCACGGCACTCCACCACGCCGGGCTCCTCCGCACGGCGCGCGGGCGCCCCGGCGGTGGCCGGGGGGTGCCCGGGGGCGAGCGCGGCGGCGACCAGCGGGTGCAGTTCGTGCGGCTCGACGAGGCCGGCGGCCAGCAGGGCGAGGTCCGGCGGGACCCAGGTGGCGGCGTCGGGCAACACCGGCAGGCCGGCCGCGGCGGCCTGCCGCGGCCGGCGGGCGCCGGCGATCCGCCAGGTTCCGCCGCCGTCGCGCGCCACGTCCAGCATCAGCCTGCCCTTGCCGCCGAGCCGCACCAGCACGCTTCCCGCCGGGCCGAGGTCCTCGGCGTCGAGCACGAGGCCCGCCTCGTCCGCCCAGCGGCCGACGGCGTACCGGCGGCCGGGCGGCAGCGCGCGCAGCGGCTCCGGCCAGGCGTCCCGGTCCGCGGGCGGCGCGCCGTTCGTGGACCGGGCGGGCAGTTCCCCCGACCTGGTCGCGTCCCACAGGTGACGGTGCAGGTCGAGGCGGTGGCGCCGGCTGGGCGAAGGGTGCGGGTGCCGTCGGGACGCGGCGTCCCGGGCGGACGGGTCCCACAGGGCGAGGGAGAGCCGCTGTCCGGCGTCCGCCCACGCGGGGTGGGTGCGCACCACCAGGCTCACCGGGCCGCGAGCGGCGGCGCCGACGCCCTCGCCGGCCGCACCGTCGTAACGGACGAGGGGCACGGTCAGGCCGGGGCGCAGCAGTCCGTCCGGGGCGATCCTCGGCAGGTGCCAGCGCAACAGGTCGGGTGCGAGGCGCCGCAGGTCGGAGCGGAGGCGGGCGGCGAAGTCCCGGCCGTGCCGGCGCGCGAGGGCCCGCAGGTCGAGATCGACGTCGACGCGGGCGGCGGCGCAGGCCCCCGCCCAGTCGCCCGCTTCGCGGCGGGCCGTCGCCGTCTCGATCATGGAGGGCGGCACGGCGTGGGCGCGTACGCGCCGCCACAGGGAGAGTCGTCCGTTCGCGTGGTCGGTGAGCATCAGCACTCACCTTGCGCGGACGGGTCCCCCAATCTGTGAACGGAGTTGGTCGTCATCGCCGGGAACGGTACCGCGCCGCGCTCAGGCCTGTCAGGTGTTTTTCGACGAGGGGTCAGAGGCGAGTGACACCGCCCCGAGCGGACAGAACCCGGACACAATATCGTCGCGAAACGGTCGAAAAGCCACAGAAATGTAGCTCCTTAACTGGAATGACTCGTCTTTCTGTACCTCTCGCCTCAAGCCGTGTAGGGTTCGTGACCATGACCGCAAACCCCGCCTCGCCCGCCGAGGAACTGCGCGGCGCCGGCCTGCGGGTGACGGCAGCCCGCGTCGCGCTGCTCGAAACCGTCAGGGCCGGGGACCACCTCGGCGCCGAGGCGATCGCCTCCGGAGTGCGCGAGCGCGTGGGCCACGTCTCGACCCAGGCCGTCTACGAGGCGCTGCACGCGCTGACGGCCGCGGGGCTGGTCCGCCGCATCGAACCGGCCGGCAGCCCGGCCCGGTACGAGGTGCGTGTCGGGGACAACCATCACCACGTCGTCTGCCGCTCCTGCGGCACCGTCGCCGACGTGGACTGTGCGGTCGGTGAGGCGCCCTGCCTGACCGCCTCCCAGAACCACGGCTTCGTCATCGAAGAGGCCGAGGTGACGTACTGGGGCCTGTGCCCCGCCTGTTCCACCGCTCGCCAGTAGTCCCACAGCTCGCAGCACCTGAGCCGTGACCGCCTGATCCAGAAGGACAGACATTGACTGAGAACCACGACGCCATCGTCACCGAGCCGAAGGCGGAGACGGGCGGCTGCCCCGTCGCGCACGGCGCTCGCGCCCCGCACCCGACCGCCGGCGGCGGCAACCGCCAGTGGTGGCCGGAGCGGCTCAACCTCAAGATCCTCGCCAAGAACCCCGCGGTCGCCAACCCGCTGGGCGAGGGCTTCGACTACGCCGAGGCCTTCAAGGGCCTCGACCTCGCCGCCGTTAAGCAGGACATCGCCGCGCTCCTCACCGAGTCGCAGGACTGGTGGCCGGCGGACTACGGTCACTACGGCCCCTTCATGATCCGCATGGCGTGGCACAGCGCCGGCACCTACCGCATCACCGACGGCCGCGGTGGCGCGGGCGCCGGTCAGCAGCGCTTCGCGCCGCTCAACAGCTGGCCGGACAACGTCAACCTGGACAAGGCCCGCCGTCTGCTGTGGCCGGTGAAGAAGAAGTACGGCCAGGCCATCTCCTGGGCCGACCTGATGATCCTCGCGGGCAACGTCGCCCTGGAGTCGATGGGCTTCGAGACCTTCGGCTACGCCGGCGGCCGCGCGGACGTCTGGGAGCCCGACGAGGACGTGTACTGGGGCCCGGAGACCACCTGGCTCGCCGACGAGCGCTACTCCGGCGACCGTGACCTCGAGGAGCCCCTCGCCGCGGTCCAGATGGGTCTGATCTACGTCAACCCCGAGGGCCCCAACGGCAACGGCGACCCGCTGGCCGCCGCCCGCGACATCCGCGAGACGTTCCGCCGCATGGCGATGAACGACGAGGAGACGGTCGCGCTGATCGCCGGTGGTCACACCTTCGGCAAGGCGCACGGCAACGGCCCGGCGGACGCGGTCGGCGACGACCCGGAGGCGGCCGGTCTCGAGGAGCAGGGCCTGGGCTGGCGCAACAGCCACGGCACCGGCAAGGGCGCGGACACCGTGACCTCCGGTCTCGAGGGCGCCTGGACCTACGAGCCCACCAAGTGGGACAACGAGTACTTCAAGATCCTGTTCGGCTACGAGTGGGAGCAGTTCCGCAGCCCGGCCGGCGCGCTGCAGTGGCGTCCGAAGCACGGTGCCGGCAAGGTCGTGCCCGACGCCCACCTCGAGGGTGTCCGCCACCAGCCGATCATGTTCACCACCGACCTCGCGCTGCGCATGGACCCGGTGTACGAGGGCATCTCGCGCCGCTTCCTCGAGGACGAGCAGGCCTTCGCCGACGCGTTCGCCCGCGCCTGGTTCAAGCTGACCCACCGTGACATGGGCCCGGCCGTCCGTTACCTGGGCCCCGAGGTCCCCTCCGAGACGCTGATCTGGCAGGACCCGCTGCCGGACCGCGAGTTCGAGGTCATCGACGAGGCGGACGTCGCCGCGCTGAAGGCGAAGATCGCCGAGTCCGGCCTGTCCGTCCAGCAGCTGGTCTCCACCGCCTGGGCCTCCGCGTCCTCCTTCCGCGGCAGCGACAAGCGCGGCGGCGCCAACGGCGCCCGCATCCGCCTGCAGCCGCAGGCCGACTGGGAGGTCAACGAGCCGCAGAAGCTCAAGACCGTCCTGAGCGCCCTCGAGGGCGTCCAGGAGACCTTCAACGCCTCCCTCACCGGCGGCAAGCAGGTCTCCCTGGCCGACGTGATCGTCCTCGCCGGCGCCGTCGGCGTCGAGAAGGCCGCCAAGGAGGCGGGCTTCGACATCGAGGTTCCGTTCACCGCGGGCCGCGTCGACGCCACCCAGGAGCAGACGGACGTCGAGTCCTTCGCCGCCCTCGAGCCGAAGGCGGACGGCTTCCGCAACTACCTCGGCAAGGCCAACCGCCTGCCCGCCGAGCACCTGCTGGTCGACCGCGCCAACCTGCTCAACCTGAGCGCGCCCGAGATGACCGTCCTGGTCGGCGGCCTGCGCGTGCTGGGCGCCAACTACCAGGACGCCGAGCACGGTGTCCTGACCGAGGCCCCGGGCAAGCTCACCAACGACTTCTTCGTCAACCTGCTCGACCTGGGCACGACGTGGAAGCCGGTGGACGGCGAGAGCAACCTGTACGAGGCCTTCGACGAGGCCACCGGCGAGAAGAAGTGGACCGGCACGCGTGCCGACCTCGTCTTCGGCTCCAACTCCGAGCTGCGCGCCGTCGCCGAGGTCTACGCGAGCGACGACGCCAAGGAGAAGTTCGTCAAGGACTTCGTGCAGGCGTGGAACAAGGTCATGAACGCCGACCGCTTCGACCTGGTCTGATCGCTGACCGATCCGATCCGGTCGGGAGACTCCGGTCGTCCGACCCCGACGGAACGCCCCCGCCCGGCCGCCAGGCCGGGCGGGGGCGTTCCCGCGTCCGGGCAGGTCAGGCGCTCGCGGCCCGGGCCCGTCCGCGGCGCCCGGCCCGGCGGGCCAGGACGCCGCCCAGCGCCACGCGCAGCCTCACCGGCAGCGGCGCCACCAGGAGCCGCACCACGCGGGCGAACCGCCGCAGCCGCCGCTCCTGCCGCGGGGACCAGGACAGGCCGAAACGTTCCCGCAGCACGGGCGGGAGCACCCCGACGGTGACGAACAGGGCGGCCCGCCCCGCCGCCCGGGCCACGGGCCGCCAGAGCGCGTCCGGGACCCAGGGCGCCGGTCTCGCGGGCGAGGCCAGCGCGTCGAGCACGTCCCGCACCGACCGGTTGGGCTCCAGCCGGTCGGCGACCATGGCGTCGTAGTAGGCGAGGAACGAGGGCCAGTCGGGCGGCAGGTGGTAATCCTTGAGCCCCCACACCCGGCCGACGTCCCGCATCTCCCGGTAGTACGCCGCGAGTTCGTCCTCGCCCAGTCCCGGCCCGAAGAGCCGCATCGCGTCCACCGGCGCCTTGACCAGGGTGGCGTGCACCCAGTGGTAAGCCTCGGGGTGCAGGGCGTGGTACCGGCGCCCGGACGCGTCGAGGCCCTTCATGCCGGCGTGCACGCCGATCAGCCGCCGCGCCTCGGCGGTGGCGGCCTCCTGACCGCCGTAGATCACGGTGCTCAGCGAGAGCAGGGTACGGCCCAGCCGGGGCCAGGGCTCGGCGCGGAAGTTGCTGTGGTCGGCGACCCCGGCCCCGACGACCGGGTGGGCCACCTGGAGGAGCAGGAGCTCGGGGGCCAGCAGCAGGGAGCGCACGTCGCCGAAGATCCGCCACACCGGTCCTCCGGGCAGCGGGGCCCTCACCCGCGAGGCGGTCGCGGCGGGCTGTGTCACGGTCATGGCGTCTCCTCGGTCTGCTGCGGATCGGCTGCGGACGTCGCGACGGGTGGTCCGGACGGCATCCGGGGAACGCCGCGACGGCGGCACGGGATCAGACCCGTGCCGCCGTCGCGGCGGTTGCGGAGCGGGGCGCCTCAGGCGGCGGCGGCGCGGGTGCGCTCGGCGACCTGGGACAGCACCTCGACCAGACCGTCGACGGCCTCGGTGTCGTCGGCCGGGTGCAGCTCGGCGAAGCGGACGACCGAGCCGGCGATGGCCAGCTTGGGCTCCTCGACGACCACGGCGCCGGCGATGCCGAGGGCCTTGCGCGCCTCGTCCTGGGCCCACACGCCGCCGTACTGGCCGTAGGCGGTGCCGATCACGGCGACCGGAAGACCGGACAGCGCACCGGCGCCGAACGGCCGGGACAGCCAGTCGATGGCGTTCTTCAGCACGGCCGGCATGGTGCCGTTGTACTCGGGGGTGAACCACAGGATCGCGTCGGCGGAGCCGGCGGCCTCACGCAGGCGGGCGGCGGCCTCGGGCAGCGAGCCCTCGACGTCGATGTCCTCGTTGTAGAAGGGCACCTCGGCCAGACCCTCGAACACCTCCACCTCCACACCCTCCGGGGCGTGCTTGGCGGCGGCCTCGGCGAGCTGGCGGTTGTGCGAGCCGGCGCGGAGGCTGCCGACAAGGGCGAGGATGCGGACGGACATGAGCACTCCTTGGGGAAACAGGACGACATGGGTGGCGGCGGCAAGCAGCGCTCACCACCTGGACGGCAGGCGGAACGCTCCGCCTCACCGGCCCTCGTTCAAATTTGTACCACCTATCCGGACCACGGTCCACTTTCGCTCTGTTGCGGTACTGTGAAGCTCATGGACACCGCTGTACCGCCGCCCTCCGGCGAACCTCTCACGGTCGTCGGCCCCACGACCGGGGTTCCGGCGGATGTCGCGGCAGCCTCCTGCGGACTGCGGGCCGACGCCGCCCGCAACCGCGCCCGGCTGCTGGACGCCGCCACCCGCCTGCTCGGCGAGCACGGCCTGGCGCACCTGACGATGGAGGCGGTGGCGCAGGCGGCCGGCGTCGGCAAGGGCACCGTCTTCCGGCGCTTCGGCGACCGCACGGGCCTGCTGTTCGCCCTCCTCGACCACCGCGAGCGGCAGTTCCAGACCTCGTTCCTCTCGGGCCCGCCGCCGGTCGGCCCGGGCGCGCCCGCCCTGGAGCGACTGCACGCGTTCGGCCCGGCGGTGCTGCACCACGAGGCCAGCCACACGGAGCTGTGGCTGGCCCTGCAGACCGACCCGCTGCGCGCCCTCAGCAGCCCGCCCCACCAGCTGCGTCACACCCACCTCACGCATCTGCTGCGCGAGCACGGCACTCACGGCGACGTCGAGCTGCTCGCCCACACCCTGCTCGCCTTCCTCAGCACCTCGCTCACCCATCACCTGACGGTGCGATGCGGCATGGGACTGGGCCGGGTCGAGGACGCCTGGCACCACCTGGTCGCCCGCCTGACCGCCTGCTCCTGAGCTGTCGGGCCCGCGTCGCGCTCAGGTCCGGTCGTCGGCCTGCGTGCGGCGCTCGCGCAGCCGCACCGCGATCCAGGCCGCGAGTCCGACGACCGCCGCGCCGAGCACCACCTTGGAGAGCACGCCCACGTACCGCTCCACGAGCTCCCAGCGGTCGCCCAGCCAGTAGCCGGCCAGGACCAGGACGGAGTTCCAGATGAGGCTCCCCAGGCCGGTCAGCCCCAGGAAGACCGGCAGCGGCATCCGCTCCAGCCCGGCGGGCACCGAGATCAGGCTGCGGAAGACCGGCACCATCCGGCCGAAGAACACCGCCTTGGTGCCGTGGCGGGCGAACCAGTCCTCGGTCTTCTCCAGGTCGGAGGTCTTCACCAGCGGCATTTTCGCCCAGACCGCGTAGAGCCTGCGGCGGCCCAGGAGCATGCCGATCCAGTACAGGGCCACCGCGCCCACCACCGAGCCCAGCGTGGTCCAGAACAGCGCGGAGGGCAGGCTCAGCACGCCCTGCCCCGCGGCGAAGCCGGTCAGGGGCAGGATCACCTCGCTGGGCAGCGGCGGGAACAGGTTCTCCAGCGCGATCGCCAGCCCGGCACCCGGACCGCCCAGGCTCTCCACCAGGTCGACCGCCCAGCCGGCGATGCCGCCCGGCTGAGGCGACTGCGCGGCGGCCAAGGACGAAGGGTGCATGAGGTCTCCGGGCCGCGGGGGCCGTCAGGGAACAGGGCGTCCCTCCAGCCTAGGAAACCGGCGGCCGGGACGCGGGAGCGGACGCCCGCACCCGCAGTGGCGTTTCCCACAGCATGAATCCGGGAGAACGGGGAGGCGGGGCGGCCGGCCTCGCGGTGGCACCCCCGTCTCAGGCGCCGGGTCCCTCCCCCAGCCGCACCGACCGGGGGGTCAGCCGGATCACCGGCAGCTCCCGGTCCGTCTTCTTCGCGTAGTCGGCGAAGCGCGGCTGGGTGGCGGTGATCACCCGCCAGACGTTGTCCCGCTCCTCGCCGCGCAGTTGCTCGGCGGTGACCTCCATGGTCCGGCCGTCCAGCGTCACGGCGACCTGGTCGGGGTGAGCGGCCAGGTTGTAGTACCAGTCCGGGTTGCGTGCGGCGCCGTTGGCGCTGGCGACGACCAGCCAGGTCCCGCCCTTCTCGCCGAAGCGGGCCACCGGTGTCTTCCGCGGCTGCCCGGAGCGGCGTCCCACGGTGGTCAGCACGAGGGCCTCCATGCCCATGACGCGACCGCCGCCGCGGCGCACGATGCGGCGCATGGCGAGTGCGTTCACCCGGCGCACCAGGGCACCGGGCTGTGCCGCGCCGCGGGTTCCGTTCGGGGTCGGCGTGAAGCTCATCGGTCTCCTCCGGTCCCGTGCGCACACCTCCGGTCCGGGGTGCGCGTTCCGCGGCCGACGCTACCGCCGACGGCTCCGGACGGCCCGTCGGACGCGGGTGTCCCGCTCCTCGCGGGAGTCATGGACGGCCGCGGAGGCGTCCCGCTCCTCGTCGAGGGCGGTCGGGCGGGCGGTCTCCTCGTCGTCCAGGGCCGCCAGGCGCGCCACCGTCTCGTCGTCGAGCTCGGCCAGGGCCAGCAGCTGCTCGGCGGTGGCGTCGGCGGGGACGGGGGACGGCGCGGGCGTGCGCAGCGGCGGCTGCCAGCCCTGGTCGGGCGTCCAGCGCCGGACGACCTTGGCGGGCGCGCCGACCACCACGGAGTGGTCCGGAACGACCCCGCGCACCACCGAGCCGGCGCCGACCACCACGTTCCGCCCGATCCGGGCGCCGGGAAGGATCACCGCGCCGGTGCCGATCCAGCAGCCGGGCCCGATCTCCACCGGATCGGTGCGCGGCCACTGCTTGCCGATCGGCTGGTGCGGGTCGTCGTAGGAGTGGTTGGTGGAGGTGACGTAGACGTAGGGCCCGAAGTAGCAGTCGTCGCCGATCGACACGGTCGTGTCGGCGATGACGTGGCTGCCGCGCCCGAGGACCACGCCGTTCCCTATGCGCAGGATCGTCTCCGCACCGAGGTCCAGGTCGGGCATCAGGCCGGCGGTGAGGGTGACCTGCTCGCCGATGATGCAGTAGGAGCCCAGCTCGATCCAGGGCTCGCCGAAGACGGTGCCGAGGGGGAAGGCGAGCTTGGTGTGCGGGCCCATCGCCCGGAACCGCAGCCGTCCCGGCTGCTCGGCGGACACCGCTCCGGCGCGCTGCACCCAGCCCCAGGCGGCGTGGACGCCACGCTGGAGGAGGCGACGCCGCCACGCGGTGAGGGAGTTCTGGCTTCTGGGCACCCGCTCACGGTAACCAGCAGGCGGCACCGCGACCCTGCCGGGGACCTGTGATCTTCACCCCAGCGGCCGTGGCATACCGTGCCGGGGAACGGCTACCACCTGGAGGGGCAATGGCGCACGAGGCACTGGTCGCGGGCATCGGCGGCAAGGAACCGGTCCTGGAGGAGGACGCCTACGCGGCGCCCACCTCCGTCCTGCTGGGCGAGGTGACGCTGCGCCGGGGCGCGAGCGTCTGGTACGGCGCGGTGCTGCGCTCGGAGGCGGCCCCGATCGTGGTCGGCGAGGACAGCAACGTCCAGGACAACTGCACGCTCCACGTCGACCTGGGCTTCCCGGTGACGATCGGGCGGGGCGTCTCCATCGGTCACAACGCGGTGGTGCACGGCGCGACCGTCGAGGACGACTGCCTGATCGGCATGGGCGCCACCGTGCTCAACGGCGCGGTGATCGGCGCCGGGTCGCTGGTGGCGGCGCAGGCCCTGGTGCCGCAGGGGATGGTCGTGCCGCCCGGTTCGCTGGTCGCGGGAGTCCCCGCCAAGGTGCGGCGGGAGCTCACCGAGGAGGAGCGCGAGGCCCTCAAGCTGAACGCGGCCCACTACACGGAGCTGGCCAGGACGCACCGGGCCGTGCACGCGGCCGGCTGAGCCGCCCTCAGCGGTCGGCGGCCGGTTCGGGCTCCCGCCCGGCCGCCGGCGCGGCGTTCCCCGCCCGGTCCGCGGGCGCGGCCTCCGTCCCGTCCGGGACGGCGGTCGCCGCCGCGTCCGTCGTGGCCGCCTCCGCGGTCTTCGCGGCCTCGTCGGTCTTCGCGGCCTCGTCGGTCGGCGCCGCCTCGTCCGCGGTGGTGTCCGAGGAGGAGGCCGTCATCCTGGCCGCCCGGCGCTTCATCAGGAGCATGGAGGTGAGCCCGATGACCACCGCGAGCACCAGCCCGACCCAGGAGAACCGCTTCAGCCACGCCTCGGCGACGATGCCCACGTAGTAGATGACCGCGGTGGTGCCGCCGGCCCAGACGATGCCGCCGCTGACGTTGGCGATCAGGAACTTCCAGTACGGCATGTGCAGCACGCCCGCCAGCGGGCCGGCGAAGATCCGCAGCAGGGCGACGAACCGGCCGAAGAAGACGGCCCACATGCCCCACTTGTCGAAGGACTTCTCCGCGGCGGCCACGTGCCCTTCGCTGAAGTGCTTCGGGAACTTCGCGCCCAGCCAGGCCAGCAGCGGACGTCCGCCCTTGCGGCCGATGGCGTAACCGATCGAGTCGCCGATGATCGCTCCGGCGCTGGCGCAGATGCCGAGGATCAGCGGGTCGATGCCCGCATGCTGGGAGGAGAGCAGCGCCGAGGAGACCAGGACGATCTCGCCGGGCAGCGGGATGCCGAGACTCTCCAGACCGATGACGATGCCCACCAACGCGTAGACCGCGCCCGCCGGCACCGTCTCGAGCCATTCCTGGACGTGCACCTGTGCCTTCTTCCTGCGTTCCCGCGTCTCGCCGGTTGTCGTGTCCGGTCTCCACGGACCGGTGCGCGTTGTCGCCGTCGTGGCACGGGGGGCGTCGGCACCCGTGCCCGCACCCGCACCCGTATGCCGGGAAGCCTACCGTCACTCCCCCGGAACCCGTTTCGCTACATCACGGACGAGGAACGGTGACCAAAGCGTGTCTGAGCGCGACTAGGGTTACGGGCCATGTGGCCTGGACAGCAGCCGCCTGGTGGCGAGCAGAACCCGAACAACCCGCAGCAGCCGGTGAACCCCTACCAGCAGCCGGGGTACCAGCAGCAGCCCAACCCGTACCAGACGCCCGGCTACCAGCAGCAGCCGCAGCCCGGCCCCTACGCCGCGCAGGGCCAGTGGGGGCCCGCCACGCCCGTGGGTCCCGCGCAGCCGCCCGCCGGCGGCGGTCCCTCTGACCCGTCGCGTCGGACGAAGCTGGTCGCGATCGTCGCCGCCTCGGCGGTGGTGCTGACGGCTGCGGTGACCGGTTTCCTCGTGCTGGGCGACGACGACGAGAAGGTCGTGGCCGGCGGTGACGGCAAGCCGTCCGCCTCGGCGTCCGCCTCGAAGCCCGCCTCCCCCGAGGCGAGCGGGCCGGCGGGGGAGAACCCGCGCGGCGACGGGCCGAAGCCGACGGTTCCCGGCTGGAAGGTCGTGGTGAACCCCAAGTGGGGCACCGCCTTCGACGTCCCGGCGGACTGGGAGGTGGAGAGCTCGGGCACCTTCATCGGCTTCGAGGAGGACGGTTCGGACGACCTCGAGCCGCTGATCGTCATGTCGGCGCCGGCGTACTACAAGTCCAAGTGGTGCGTCTCGGACGACGACAAGGACGGCCGGGAGGACGAGACCGCCCTGGCCACCGTCGGCACCAAGGGCGCCAACGGCGCGAAGAGCACCGACGAGGTGGCGATCAACCACTCCAACACCTGGGTGTTCGCCGGTTACACGCAGCCCGACAAGAAGAGCGTCACCTGGGACAAGAAGGCCAAGCCCTACACGACCGCCGCCGGCGTCGAGGGCAGCATCGCCTGGGCCCGCTCGAAGGACACTCCGGCCAAGGGCAAGTGCGCCACCGACGGCAAGGCCCTCACCTTCGGCTTCAAGAACTCCAACGGCGACTTCGTGGCCTGGAGCCTCTTCGGCGCCACCGGCGTCGAGGACGAGGTGTCGGAGGAGACGATCATGAAGGTGCTCGACACCGTCCGCCTGTACGGCACCCCCAAGGGCTGACGCCCAGGTCCCCTCGCGGTGACCGGCCCCGCGGAGGGCCGGGCACCACGAGGGCCGGTCACCGCGAGGCCCGGTCACCGCGAGGTCCGGGCGCGGCAAGGGCCGGAAACGGGTTTGGCAGCCGCCCTGGTCAGCGGCGATAGTCAGGGGGTGACCACCCCGCCCGCACCGTCGCCGTCCACCGGCGGCCGCCGCAACTACCTCCTGCTCACCGCCGCCGCCTGCGTCACCAACCTCGGTGGCGCCGGCGCGATGATCGCCTCGGCCTTCGCCGTGCTCGACTCCGGAGGGTCGGGCGGGGACGTCGGCCTGGTGGTGGCCTCGCGCACCCTGCCGCTGGTGCTGTTCCTGCTCATCGGCGGGGCGGTCGCCGACCGGCTTCCCCGGCACCGGGTGATGGTGGCGGCGAACACCGTCAACTGTCTCTCCCAGGCCGCCTTCGCCGCGCTGGTCCTCGCCGGCGAGGCGCGGCTGTGGCAGATGATGCTGCTGGCCGGCCTCGGCGGAGCGGCGCAGGCGTTCTTCGGGCCCGCCTCGGAGGGCATGCTGCTCTCCTCCGTCCCCGCCGGTGAGGCCGGCCGCGCCTTCGCCGTCTACCGCATGGCCATGCACGGCGCCTCGCTGGGCGGCGCGGCGCTCGGCGGGGCGATGGTCGCCGCCATGGGGCCGGGCTGGGTGCTGGCCGTGGACGCGGCCGCCTTCGCGGTGGCCGCGTCGCTGCGGGCGCTGCTCGACGTCCGCGGCATCGCGCCGCGTGAACCCGGCGGCGGCATGCTCGCCGACCTCCGCGAGGGCTGGCGGGAGTTCGCGTCACGGCCGTGGCTGTGGGGCATCGTCGTCCAGTTCTCGGTGGCCAACGCGGTGGTGGGCGCCGCGGAGGCGGTGTACGGGCCGCTGGTCGCCCGGGACAGCCTGGGCGGCGCGGGCCCCTGGGGCCTGGCCCTGGCCGCGTTCGGGGCCGGCACGATGGCGGGCGGTCTGCTGATGACCCGCTGGAAGCCGCGGCGGCTGCTCCTGGCGGGCACGCTGTGCGTCTTCCCGCTGGCGCTGCCCAGCGCGGCTCTCGCGGTGCCGCTGCCGGCGCAGGCGCTGTGGGGAGTCATGTTCCTGACGGGAGTGACCATCGAGGTCTTCGGCGTCTCCTGGATGACGGCGCTGCACCAGGAGATACCCGAGGACAAGCTGTCCCGGGTCTCCGCCTACGACTGGTTCGGCTCGATCGCGATGGTTCCGCTGGCCACGGCGCTGGCCGGGCCGGCGGAGACGGCGTTCGGGCGGACCTCGGCGCTGTGGGGCTGCGCGGCGCTGGTCGTCCTCGTCACCGCCGCGGTCCTCCTGGTCCCTGACGTCCGCCGCCTCACCCTGCGGAACGACCCCCGTCCCAAGGCGGGCGGCACCCTCGACGCCGTGGTCACGCCCGTCACCGCCGCCACGCCCGTCACCCCGGTCGCGCCCGTCACCCCGGTCGCGCCCGGTTCCTCCGTCCCCGCCCCGGCCGAAGCACCGCGGTAGCCGTTCCGGGCCGGCGCCGGGGGCCGGGCGGCAGGCACAGGATGGGCTGCCGCGGGGCGGGCTCAAGGCGGTGAGCGGCAGGCTCAAGGCCGGCAGGCTCCGGGCGGCAGACTCAAGGCGTGCGGGCGTGCGGGCGTGCGGGCAGCGGGCAGCGGGCGGCGGCTCAGCCGATGCCGAAGGCGCCGTCGGGCGGCTCCGGGGAGGGCACCGCGTCCGCGTCGTCCACGGCCGCCGCGCCCCGGCTGAACTCCCGCAGCGCCTCCGCGTGCACGACCCGCGCCGGGAACGCGTCGGCGGCCACCCGGCGGGCCACCTGCGCCACGTCCAGCGGCCGTCCCGAGGCGACGAGCAGCGCGTTGCCGAACCGCCGCCCGCGCAGGACGCCCGGCTCGGCGATCACGGCCGCCTCCGCGAACACGGCCGCCACCGTGGCGATCTGGGAGCGCAGGAACGCGAACGGCGCCCCGTCCGCCAGGTTGGCGACGTACACGCCCGCGTCCCGCAGCACCCGCCGCGCCTCCCGCACGAAGCCGAGCGAGGCGAGGTGCGCCGGCACCCGGGAGCCGCCGAACACGTCGGCCACCAGCAGGTCCGCACTGTCCCCGGGCGCCCCCTCCAGCCACTCACGTGCGTCGCCCACATGGGGACGGATACCGGCGCCACCGGCTTCCTCCGGCAACGGCAGGTGTTCCAGCACCATCTCCAGGAGGCCGCGGTCGTACTCGACCACATCCTGACGGGATCCCGGCCGGGTGGAGGCCACATACCGGGGCAGGGTGAGCGCCCCGCCTCCCAGGTGCACCACGTCCAGCGCCGCCCCGGGCTCGGCCAGCGTGTCGACCAGGTGCCCGATCCGCCGGGTGTACTCGAACTCCAGGTGGGCCGGTTCGTCCAGGTCGACGTAGGACTGCGGTGCCCCGTCGACGGTCAGCAGCCAGGCCCGCTCCCGGTCCACGTCGGGCATCAGTTTCGCGGTGCCGTGGCCGACGGCGCGGGTCACGGGTACGGGCTCGTTCACCCAGCCATTGTGCCGGTGTGACGGTATGTCGTACGCCACGGTAAGGAGCGAACACCCCACATCCTCGGTTACTGTCGCCAAATGCTCGATGCCACCACCCGCTCTGGGGGCACCGGCGCGGCACCGTCCCCCGCCGCGACCGCCGGATTAGTGATCACCCCTCCTGTCACCCTGACCAAGACCGCGCGACCGTCGCATCCGCCGGAGCCGCCCCCGGCTCCCGCGCCACGCGGTCCGCTGGCCCGCTGCGCCCGGCTGCTGCTGTCGCCGTGGGCCCGTCTCGGCCTGCTCGTGGTCCTCCTGGCCACCGCCGCCGGGGCGGTCCTGATGTTCGAGCCGCAGCGCCTGGTCGCGGACGGCTGGCCGCCCCAGTTCGGCGGCGGTCTCGCCGCGCTGGCGTTCGGCGTGGCCTACGGGGTGTGCACCGTGGCCTTCGTCCCGCGCCCGGTGCTCAACCTGGCGGCGGGCGCGCTCTTCGGCTCGACGCTGGGCCTGGCGACCGCGCTCGGCGGCACCGTGCTCGGCGCGGGTCTTGCCTTCGGCCTCGGCCGGCTGCTCGGCCAGGACGCCCTGCGGCCGCTGCTGCGCGCCCGCTGGCTCCAGGCGGCCGACGGCCAGCTCAGCCGGCACGGCTTCCGCTCGATGATGGTGCTGAGACTCTTCCCCGGCATCCCGTTCTGGGCCGCCAACTACTGCGCCTCCGTCTCCCGGATGCGTGCCTCCTCGTTCCTCCTCGCCACCGCGCTCGGCTCGATCCCCAACACCGCCGCCTACGCGGTCGCCGGGGCCCGCGCCGCCAGTCCCACCTCGCCGGCCTTCCTGCTCGCCGTGGCCGTCATCGCCCTCCCGGCCATGGGGGGCGCCGTCTTCGCCTGGCGCAAGCGCCACCACCTGCGCGCACGCTGACCGGCCGGCGACGCGACGCCTTCCGTTCACCCGTGGATCACCGGACGGACGCCACGGCACCGTTACAGTGCCCGCACCCCGGTGTCGTCGTGACCCGGTCCGCCTCCCCGATCAGCGCTTGGACTACCCGCACCCATGTCTTGGTTCGAATCGCTCGTCCTCGGACTCGTCCAGGGGCTGACCGAGTTCCTGCCCATCTCCTCGAGCGCCCACCTACGGCTGACCGCCGCGTTCTCCGGCTGGCAGGACCCGGGGGCGGCGTTCACCGCGATCACCCAGATCGGCACCGAGGCCGCGGTGCTGATCTATTTCCGCCAGGACATCGGGCGGATCGTGAGCGCCTGGTTCCGCTCCCTGCGGGACCGGGAGGCGCGGCGCGACCACGACGCCAAGATGGGCTGGCTGGTGATCGTGGGCTCGATCCCGATCGGCGTCCTCGGTGTGGCCCTCAAGGACCACATCGAGGGCCCGTTCCGCGATCTGCGGGTCACCGCAACCATGCTGATCGTCGTCGGCGTCGTCATCGGCGTCGCGGACCGACTGGCCGAGCGGGCCGCGGAGGACGCCGAGCGGCCCGTGGCGCGCGGCGGGCGGCACCGCCTCCGCCGGCCGAAGGACCTGACCCACCTCGGCGTCCGCGACGGCCTGATCTTCGGTCTCTGCCAGGCCATGGCCCTGGTTCCCGGCGTCTCCCGCTCGGGGGCCACCATCAGCGGCGGGCTCTTCATGGGGTACCGCCGGGAGGCCGCGGCCCGCTACTCCTTCCTGCTGGCCATTCCGGCCGTCCTGGCCTCGGGCCTGTTCGAGCTCAAGGACGCGGCGGAGGGCTCCCACGTCTCCTGGGGCCCGACGTTCCTCGCCACGGTGATCGCGTTCGTCTGCGGCTACGCGGTGATCGCGTGGTTCATGAAGTTCATCAGCACCAAGTCGTTCATGCCGTTCGTCTGGTACCGGATCGCCCTCGGCCTGCTCATCCTCGGCCTGATCACGACCGGTGTGCTGAGTCCGCACGCGGCCGATCTGTAGCGGGCCGGTAGCGGAGTGTCATACCTTCCCCCTAGGGTGGTCGCCATGCTCCACAACGCCGAGGTCCGTGAATCCGCGCGCTCAGCCGCCGAGCTGAACGAGATGATCCGCGCGCTGTGGCTCCGCTCGAGCGGCGCGCCGACCGCTCAGGACCGCGCCCGGTACGAACAACTGGTCGTCGAGTGGGCCCACGCCGTGCGGGCCGAGGCGCTGCAGCCGGCCTAGGGTCCCGCGCCGCCGGCAGGCGCTGCGCCCTCGGCAGGCGCTGCGCCCTCGGCAGACGTAGGCGTCGTGCGGGCGGCGGCGCACCGGCCGGGCGCCGCCGCACCGGTTCACCTGCCGAGGACGGCCACACCCGCCTGCGCGAACTTCTCGTCCAGGTCGCCGGACGGGGCCCCGGCGACACCGATGCCCGCGATCGGGGCGCCCTTGGCGGTGACCGGCGCGCCGCCGGCCAGGAAGAGGGTGTTCGGGATGTCCTTCAGGTGCGGGGCCTGGTCCAGCCGTCCGGCGAGCACCGAGGTGGGCGCGTTCCAGGAGACGGCCGTGTACGCCTTGCGCACCGCCGAGTCGTAGGACTGGGGACCGGCGCCGTCGCCGCGCAGGGTCACGACGGTGTTGCCGTTGCGGTCCACGACGGCGACCGTGACCTTCTGGTCCGCGTCCTGGGCCGCGTCCAGCGCGGCCTGCGCGGCCCGGACGGCGGCGTCGGCCGTGAGGTGGGTGGTCTGCGTGGTGTTCCGGCCCTTCGTCACGTCGGCCGCGGCGGGCGCAGCCGCGGGCGCCGGCCCGGCGGCGTTCGCGGTCACGGCGCCGAACGTACCGGCGCCCAGCACCGCGGCGGCGACCGTGCCGAGCAGGACACGGGTGCGCGGGGTCGTCTTCTTCGTCATGGTGAGCAGCTCCTCGCAGGTCGTCCGGGGAACCTCGCTCCCCGGTCCGTCGGTCTCCATCCTCCGAGCGCCCCGGCCCCCCGGGCGTCGGCGTTCCGGCTGGTCACGCGGGTCCCGACGGCTGACGGCGATGTCATCCGAACGGCTGATGCGCCCACCGCGCGCACGGGTTTGCCTGGAGGGAGCGGCGGCCGCCGGTCCGGCCCCCGCGGCCGGAGCGGCGCCCCGCCGGTCCGGCTTCGGCGGGAACCGGGCCGGGAGCAGCGGCGGAGACGGGCGTGGGCCCGGAGACAGGCCGACGGCCACGAGGCCCCGAGGCCCGGGGTCCGAGGCGGACGCGAGGAAACACCCATGCGGCACACACGGCACCGGTCCCCCGAGTCCTCGGAGCCGACGGCGGATCCCGACGCGCGCTGGCTCGGGCCGGTGGTGCACCTCGCCTTCTACGCGCTGCTGGGCGGCTCGCTCGTCCGGTACCTGCTGCGCCACCCGCCGGGCCCCGGCGTGACCTGGGTGGTCGTGTCGGCGGCGCTGCTCGCCCTGCTGTACGCCCTCGGTCCGGTGGCCGGTCCGGCCCGCGGGCGGGACCGGCCGGCCTCCCGTCCGCTCGTGTGGCTGGTGGCGGTGGTGGCGGCCTGGTCGGTCCTGACCGTGCTGGCGCCCAGCTTCGCCTGGTGCGCGGCCCCGTTGCTGATCCTGGCGCTGCGTTCCCTGCCGGCCGGCGCGGCGATACCGCTGGCGTGCCTGCTCACGGTGCTCGTCGTGGTGTCGCTGCAACGGCTGAGCGACGGCTTCGACCCGGCGGTCCTCGTCACCCCGCCCGCCGTCGCCGCTCTGATGACCGGCGTCTTCCTGCACATGGAGCGGCAGGCGGAGCGGCGGCGCGCCCTCATCGAGGACCTGCTGCGCACCCGGCGGGACCTGGCGGCCACCGAGCGCCGCGAAGGCGCGCTGGCCGAGCGTGCGCGGCTGTCGATGGAGATCCACGACACCCTCGCCCAAGGGCTGTCGAGTCAGAAGATGCTGCTGCAGGCCGCCGACCGGGTGTGGGAGAGCGACCCGGCGGCGGCGCGCGAGCACGTGCGGGAGGCCGCTCGGGGCGCGGGCCGCGATCTGGCCGAGGCCCGGCGCTTCGTGCACGACCTGGCGCCGGCCGATCTGGCGGACGGCGGCTCGCTCCTCGCCGCGCTGCGCCGTCTCGCCGAGCGCGGGACGAAGGACGGCCTCACCGTGCGCCACCACATCGAGGGCGTGCCCCTGCCCCTGCCCGAGCGGGGTGAGGCCGCCCTGCTGCGCGTCGCCCAGGGGGCGCTGGCCAACGTGCGGCAGCACGCGGGAGCGACGCGGGCCGCCGTCACCCTCAGCTATCTCGACGACCAGGTGGTCCTGGACGTGGCGGACGACGGCCGTGGCTTCGATCCGGGCGCGCTCCCCGCCCCCGGACGTGAGGGCGGGCACGGGCTGCCCGCGATGCGCGCCCGCGTCGCACAACTGGGCGGCACGCTGACCGTCGAGTCCGCCCCCGGCGAGGGCACCGTGCTCACCGCCTCGATCCCCCTCACCCCTCCGGAGCCCCGATGACCTCACCCGCCCCCTCCGCCCCCGATTCCCTCGCACGTGTGCTGGTCTGCGACGACCACGCCGTGGTGCGGGCCGGGCTGCGGGCGCTGCTCTCCAGCGCGGACGGCATCGAGGTCGTCGGTGAGGCCGCGGGTGGTGACGAGGCCGTCGCGCTGGCCGGCCGGCTGGCGCCGGACGTCGTGCTGATGGATCTTCAGCTCGGCCCCGGCACGGACGGCATCGAGGCCACCCGCCGCATCACCGCCCGGCCCGTCGCCCCCCGCGTCCTGGTCCTCACCACCTACGACACGGACGCCGACGTCACCCGTGCGCTGGAGGCCGGCGCCACCGGGTACCTGCTGAAGGCCGAGCGGCCGGAGGAACTGTTCACCGCGATCCGCGCCGCGGCGCAGGGCCGTACCGCGCTCTCCGCGCCGATCGCCGGCCGCATGGTGGCGGCGATGCGCGCTCCCCGCCCGGGCCTCACCGCCCGGGAGCTCGACATCCTGGCGCAGCTCGCCCAGGGCCTGGCCAACCGCGAGATCGCCCGCGCGCTGTTCATCAGCGAGGCGACCGTGAAGACCCACCTGAGCCGCATCTACGACAAGCTCGGCGTCGACAACCGGGCCGGTGCCGTCGCGGCGGCCAAGGAGCGGCGCCTGCTTCCCTGAACGGCGGCCCCGGCGAGGGCCGCAGGCCCGCCGCGCCGCACCCTCGGGCCCCGCCTCGCCGCCCCTGCGGGCCTGCCTCGGCGCACCCCGGGCTCACCTCGGCGCACCCCCGGGCCCGCCTCGGATCAGCAGGTGGGCGCAGGCCTCCCGGTCGAGCGGGTACTCCCGCTCCGGAGGCAGCAGTGCCCTGGCCGCGTCGACGTCCCCCGCCGTCAGCAGTGCCTTGATCCGGTGCGCCCGCGGTGTCACGTCCTCGATGCCCAGGATCCACTCGTCGGCGTACCGGGCCGCCGCCTCCCCCGCGAGGCCCAGCTGCAGCGACCGGTGCGGCAGCGGCCGCATCCGCAGGTCACGTTCCGGATCCCACTGCACCCGTGCCGGCGCCCGCCGCAGCTGACGGCTCCAGGACGCCCGGTCCTCGTGCGGGCCGCGCGCGTAGTGCGAGAGGCAGGCGTTGCGCAGTGCCCACTCGAAGCCCTCCCGGCGGATCCGCACGGCCGGCACGGTCTCCTGACCTTCCTTCGTGGCCCAGCCGCAGCGGTACATCATCCACAGGAAGGAGGGCTTGACCCAGGTCATCCGGTCGCGCTTCCAGGCCGCCGGGAACCGGCCGTCGCGCGCCGCCGGCCTCCCGATCTCCGGCCGGTACGCCTGGTACACGGTGACGGCGTCCTCGGACCAGTCCGCCGTGACCTGGTAGCGCGGTTCGGTGCTCCCGCCGCTCTCGTCGTTCATGCGGACAGCCTGACCCGCGCGCCCCGCGCCCCGCCACGCATTTCCGCGGGTGCCACTTCCTTCCGCCCCGCCCGTCTCATCCGGCGCTGCGCGGGCACCCTGAGGGCGTGACGGCCGGGCGGTGGGCGATCTCCGCGTGGCGGCGGCCCGTGGTGGCCACCGCGGCGGGCGCACTGCCCGTGCTGTCGTTCCCGGAGCCGAACTGGTGGTGGTCGGCCCCCGTGGCGCTGGTCCCCTGGCTGCTGCTGATCCGGACAGCGCCGACCGGCCGGCGGGCCGCCCTGGACGGCTGGTGCGGCGGTTTCGGCCTGATGTTCGCCGCCCACCACTGGCTGGTGCCGAGCCTGCACGTCTTCACGCCGGTGCTCGCCGCGCTGCTGGGGGCGCTGTGGGTCCCCTGGGGCGCCCTGGCCCTGCGGCTGCTGACCGGCGCTCCGTCCGCCCGGCGGGCCGCGTGGGCGCTGCTCGCACTGCCCTCCGGCTGGCTGATGATCGAACTGGTGCGGTCCTGGCAGGGGCTCGGAGGCCCCTGGGCGATGTTCGGGGCGAGCCAGTGGCAGACGGCTCCCGCGCGGGCCCTGGCCTCCGTGGGCGGGGTGTGGCTGCTGAGCTTCCTGCTGGTCTGCGTCAACACCGCCGTCACGCTGTTGCTCGCCGTCGGCCCTGGCCGGCGGGTCGCGGTGGCGGCGCTGGCCGTGGTGACGGTGGCCGCCGCGGGCTCCTGGGCGTGGGCCCCTCGGCCCGCGCCGGGCGGCACGGCGCGGATCGCGCTGGTCCAGCCGGGCGTCGTGACCGGCGCGGACGGCCCCGAGCGGCGGTTCGCCCTGCAGGAACGGTTCACCCGAGGACTGGCCTCGCGCGAGCAGGAGCTGGACCTGGTGGTCTGGGGCGAGAGCAGTGTGGGCGCGGACCTGGTGACGCGTCCTGACCTCGCCCGCAGACTCGCCGCGCTCTCCCGTGACACCGGCGCGCCGCTGCTGGTGAACGTGGACGCCCGCCGCGCGGACCGCCCCGGGATCTTCAAGAGCTCGGTGCTGGTCGGCCCGCAGGGCCCCTCCGGGGACCGTTACGACAAGACGCGGCTGGTCCCGTTCGGCGAGTACGTCCCGCTGCGGTCACTGCTCGGCTGGGCCACCTCGGTGGGCCGCGCGGCCGACGAGGACCGACGCCGCGGGTCGGCCCCGGTGGTGATGGACGCCGCGCCCGGGCTGCGTCTGGGGCCGCTGATCTGCTTCGAGTCCGCGTTCCCCGACATGAGCCGGCGTCTGACGGCCGAGGGCGCGGGGCTGCTGGTCGTCCAGTCCTCCACCTCCACCTTCCAGCGGAGCTGGGCCCCCGAGCAGCACGCTTCGCTGGCGGCGCTGCGGGCGGCGGAGACCGGCGTCCCGGTGGCGCACGCCACCCTGACCGGGGTCTCCGTGGTGTACGACGGCTCCGGTCACCCGGTGGGACCGCGGCTCGGCACGTCCGAGCGCGGCGTTTCGGTGCACACCGTCCGCCTGGCGGGGCCCGGCGCCACCCTGTACACCTCGTGGGGCTCGTGGCCCCTGCCGTGCGCCGCGGGCGTCCTCCTCGTCCTGGCGGGGACGGCGGCCAGGGCCCGGCTCCGCGCGCGCCACGGCTGACGGCGGCGGGCCGCCGCCCGGGCGCCCACGCGGCCCGCGCCGGCGCGGCAACCCCGGCGACGCCACGTCACCCTTACGAAGGGACCGCCCGCCTGTCGGCTGTCCCCGCCCGTCCCGCAACCGCCAGAGTGACGAGGGTGAAGCGAACGACGACCACCACCGCCCTGCTTCTCCTCACCGTCGCCTGCGCCACGCTCTCCGGCTGTGTGACGGTTCCCGCCACCGGCCCGTCCCCCGGGGTGTCCGGCGCACCGTCCGCCCGGTCGGTGCCCGGCCCGGACGGCGAGGGCGCCCCGCTGCCCGTGGGCTCCGCGGCCACGAAGGACGGGAAGGGTGCGAAGGGCGCCGGGGCCGGCAAGGACGCGAAGGACCGCGCCGACGCCGAAGACGCCGAGCAAGGCAAGGGGAAGGGCGGCAAGGACGGCAAGGGGAAGGACGCCGGCAGCCGCGAGCGCCGCGAGGACGCCGAGGACGGCAAGGGCGGCACGTCCTCGAAGAGCGCCGCGGAGGGCAAGGGCCCACGCGGGGGCGGATCCGACGGCCGCGACTCCGACCGGGAGCGGGGCGACCGTCCGGCGCCGCCCCGTTCCGGCGAGCGCGACCGGGACGCGGCGGGCCGCCCGGACCGGCCGCGCCGCCCGCGGAGCGGTTCGGTCGACGCCTGCGGGATCGGCACCGAGTACGGCGGCTGGCAGCAGGGCAGCGCCGAGGAGGCGATCTGCCGGAAGATGCAGAACCGCGCCACCAAGTAGGCCGTGCCGCCCGGGGCCTGGGCGGGCGCGTCAGGGTTCCAGGCCGACTTCCAGCCGCCGGATCTCCTCGCGCACCCGCGTGCCGTAACCGTCCCCCGGCAGGTCCTGGGCCGCGCGCCGGGCCCGGCGGAGGTGGCTGCGGGCGGCCTCCGGGCAGCCCAGCTTGGCGTAGTCGGCCGCGACGTTCAGGTGCAGCGAGGGGTACAGCGACCGGACCGCCTCCATCAGCTCCTCGGCGGCGGAGAGCGCCCGCAGGTCCCAGGCGAGTTCGTCGGCGGGGTCGTCCTGGGTGTCGGCGAGGTAGTGGGCGAGGGCGCAGCGGTGGAAGGCGTCCCCGTCCGCGCCGATCTCCTGCCAGAGGCCGAGGAAGCGGCCGCGCGCCTCCTCCCGGTCGCCGCCGTGGTGCAGCAGCACGGCCTGGCCGATCCGCGTCGTCACGCCGACCGCGCCCGCGTCCCGTTCCTGAAGCCCCATCGCGCCCTCCGTCGCCCGCCGTTCCCGGCCTGACCGGCGGGACCGCCGCACGGCGGTCCCGCGGTCGACGCTAGGGCCGGCCGGACCGCCCCGCCCGGCGACGCCGTCCGGTCGGCGGCACGGCGTCCGCGCCGAAGCGGGGCAGGCGGCACGACGCACCCGCGCCGGGTCGAGGTGGGCGGCACGACGCCGTTCGGTCGGCGGCACGGCGCCCCTACGCCGGGGCGGGCGCCGGCCGTGTGCTGTCGGCGTCAGCCCAGGTCGGGGATGCGCCAGTCGATGGGCTCGTGGCCCTGGGCCGCGATCGCCGCGTCGATCTGGGTGAAGGGGCGCGATCCGAAGAACTTCTTGGCGGACAGCGGGGAGGGGTGCGCCCCCTTCACCACCGCGTGCCGGCTCTCGTCGATCAGCGGCAGCTTCTTCTGGGCGTAGGCGCCCCACAGCACGAAGACGGCCGGGTCGGGCCGCTCGACGACCGCGCGGATCACCGCGTCGGTGAACTTCTCCCAGCCCTTGCCCTTGTGCGAGTTGGGCTCGCTCTCGCGGACCGTGAGCACCGCGTTGAGCAGCAGCACGCCCTGCTCGGCCCAGGGCATCAGGTAGCCGTTGTCGGGGATCGGGTGGCCGAGTTCGGCCTGCATCTCCTTGTAGATGTTCCGCAGCGACGGAGGCGTCCGCACGCCCGGGCGCACGGAGAAGCACAGGCCGTGGCCCTGGCCGGGGCCGTGGTACGGGTCCTGGCCGAGGACGAGGACCTTGACCTTGTCGTACGGCGTCGCCTCGAGGGCCGCGAAGACCTCCTCGCGGGGCGGGTAGACGGGGCCGTTCGCCCGCTCCTTCTCGACGAACTCGGTCAGCTCCTTGAAGTAGGGCTGTTCCAGTTCGCCGCCCAGTACCCCGCGCCAGGACTCGGGCAGCATGGCGATGTCGGTCACGTCAACGTCCTCCGGTGTGCGGTCACTTCCAGGTCTGGAACCTACAGCCGCCCACCGACAACCGTACCGGCGCCCCGGAGCGCGTGCGGGGCGCGGACGGCGGGGCGGGCCGGGTCGGCACACGGCGGGGCCCGGTGACCTGCCGTGCCGGCCGGTCACCGGGCCCCGCCCGCCTTCGGGTGCCTCGCGTCAGGCGACGCCGGCGTTGAGGAACAGACCGCCCTCGACCACCAGGTTCTGGCCGGTCATCCAGCCGGAGGCGTCCGAGGTCAGGAACGCGGCGACGCCGCCGATGTCCTCGGGCACGCCGAGCCGGCCGAGCGGGTAGCCCGCGGCGACCTCGGCC
Source organism: Streptomyces fragilis (assembly GCF_003112515.1). Classification (GTDB taxonomy): domain Bacteria; phylum Actinomycetota; class Actinomycetes; order Streptomycetales; family Streptomycetaceae; genus Streptomyces; species Streptomyces fragilis. Next base: position 288,591 of record NZ_BEVZ01000009.1, read on the forward strand.
TCGCGGTTCTCGTACAGCGCCTCGGCGAACTTGGTCTTGATCACGCCGGGCGCGATCGAGTTGACCCGGACCTGCGGCGAGAACTCGTGCGCCAGCTGCAGCGTCAGGTTGATCATCGCGGCCTTGCTGATGCCGTACGCGCCGATGAACGGCGAGGCCTGCACGCCGGCCACCGAGGCGATGTTGACGATGGTGCCGCCGTTGTCCCGCTGCCAGGCGGCCCAGGTCTTCTGGGCGAAGCCGAGCGCGGAGATCACGTTGGTCTCGAAGACCTTGCGGGCGACCGCCAGGTCGAGGTCGGCGATCGGCCCGAAGACCGGGTTGGTGCCGGCGTTGTTGACCAGGTGGTCGACCCGGCCGAACGCCTCCATGGTGGCGGCGACGACCGCCTCCTGGTGCTCCAGGTCGTGGGCCTTGCCGGCGACGCCGATGGCGCGGTCGGAGCCGAGGCGCTCGACGGCCTCCTTGAGCGCCTCCTCGTTGCGTCCGGTGATGCAGACGCGGTCGCCGCGGGCGACGAACGCCTCGGCGATGCCGAAGCCGATGCCCCGGCTGGCGCCGGTGATGACGGCGACCTTGCCGGAGAGCTCGGGCAGTTCGGGCTGTGCGGTCATGGGGGGTTTACCTCCGTGTCCCGGTACCTTGCGGTCCGGCGTCAGTTGAGCGGGCCGCCGGCGACGTACAGGACCTGGCCGGAGACGAAGCCGGCCTCCTCGCCCGTGAAGAAGGCGACGGCGTTGGCGATGTCCTCCGGGACGCCGACCCGCTGGACCGGGATCATCGCGGCGGCGCCCTTCTTGAAGTCCTCGAAGTCCACGCCCACCCGCTCGGAGGTGGCCTTGGTCATCTCGGTGGCGATGAAGCCGGGGGCGACGGCGTTGGCGGTGACGCCGAACTTGCCGAGCTCCTTGGCGAGGGTCTTGGTGAAGCCCTGCAGACCGGCCTTGGCGGCGGAGTAGTTGGCCTGGCCGCGGTTGCCCAGCGCCGAGGAGGAGGACAGGTTCACGATGCGGCCGAACTTGGCGTCCACCATGTGCTTCTGGCAGGCGCGGGCCATCAGGAAGGCGCCCTTGAGGTGCACGCCCATGACGGTGTCCCAGTCCAGGGCGCTCATCTTGAACAGCAGGTTGTCGCGGAGCACGCCCGCGTTGTTGACGAGGATGGTCGGCGCGCCGAGCTCCTCGGCGATGCGGGCCACGGCGGCCTCGACCTGCGCCTCGTCGGAGACGTCGCAGCCCACGCCGATCGCCTTGCCGCCGGCCGCGGTGATCTGGTCGACGACGTCCTTGCAGTTGGCCTCGTCGAGGTCGATGACCGCGACGGCGCGGCCCTCGGCGGCCAGCCGGACGGCGGTGGCGGCGCCGATGCCGCGCGCCCCGCCGGTGACGACCGCGACTCGCTGCTCAGTGGTGGACATGGGTGCGTCTCCTCGCCCTCGGAAAGCCTGAACGCCTTCGGTGATCCTGCGGTGCGGTCTTCGCCCCGGACTCTACGCCCGGCAGGTGAGCGACCGCTTAGTACCCTCGGCAGGACGTGACGCTAGAAGCCCGGACACCCGCTGTCAACGGGCCACCGCGTGATGTGATCCACCTGACCGGTGCGGGAGGACCGTCCGGCCCCCTACCGGACGAGCAGGTCCAGCAGCCGGTCCGCCTCGGCCGCCGGATCGGCGGTCAGACCGGTGTGCACGGGGCCCGGCTGCAGGACGGTGGAGCGGGGCGCCACCAGCCACCGGAACCGCTTGCCGGCGTCGTCGTCCGCGGCCGGACCGGCGGCCTCGCCGCCCGCGCAGACGGCCTCGACCGCGCGCAGGGCGGCCCGCACCGCGCCGACGTCGGCCCCCGGGTCCAGGGCGAGCAGCCGGGCCTCGTCCAGGTGGGTCCGGGCGGCGACGAACCGCTCGCCGCGGCAGTAGAGGAGCACGCCCACGTTGACGCACTCGCCCCGCTCGACCCGCGGCACGGCCCGCAGGAGCGCGTACTCGTAGACCTGCCGGTCGCGGGTCCGGCGGTCGACGACGTTGCGGGTGAACACCTGCCGGTCGGCGTCGTGGCGTTCGAGCCCTTCGGCGTACCGGCTCACGTCAGTCCCTCGATGCGGTCGTGGATGGCGGCGGCGCGCGCCAGCAGCGGGCGGGCGTAGGCGTGGCGGAGCGCGTCGGGCGAGTCGAAGCCGGGCTCGCCGGCCAGCCAGCTCTCCGGGATCCGCGCCGTCACCTCGGCGAGGAGTTCCTCGGTCACCAGGGGCGCCAGCGCGGCGGCGGCCGCGGCGACGTCCGGTGAGAAACGGGCCAGGGCGTGGTCGGCGGCGTCGTAGGGGCGGGCCGCCGAGGCGTCGGCGGCGGGCCAGTTGTGGTGCCAGATCATGGTGGCGCCGTTGTCGATCAGCCAGAGCTCGCCGCGGTGCGTCAGCAGGTTGGGGTTGCGCCAGGAGCGGTCGACGTTGTTGACCAGCGCGTCGAACCAGACGATGCGCCCGGCCTCCTCGGGCGTGACCTCGAAGGCCAGCGGGTCGAAGCCGACGGCGCCGCTGAGGAACTCCATCCCGAGGTTGAGGCCGCCGCTCGCGCGCAGCAGGTCCTGCACCTCCCGGTCCGGCTCGCCCAGGCCCAGCGCGGGATCGAGGTCGACGACGACCAGGCGCGGCATGCGCAGGCCGAGCCGCCGGGCCAGCTCGCCGCACACCACCTCGGCGGTCAGCGTCTTGTGGCCCTGGCCGGCGCCGCGGAACTTCAGGACGTACAGGCCGAGGTCGTCGGCCTCGACCAGCGCCGGCATGGACCCGCCCTCCCGGAGCGGTGTCACGAAGCGGGAGGCTGCGACTTCGCTGAGCATCCGCCCAGGCTATACGGTGCCGCCGGCCGTGATCGCCGCGGACCGGGGGCCTGGCGACCGCCGCCCGGGACCCGCACGGCACCAGGGTCCCGGGCGGTGCAAGCCCCGCGACGGGGCACGGGTGCACGGCCCGGCCCGGCCGTCGGGGCCGGGCCCTGCGGCCGGGCCGGGCGGGCTCCGCCCCGCGCGGGCGGCGCGCGCGGCCGCGTGGCGCGCCGGACCGCCTTCCGGAAGGCGCCGCGGCGGCGGGCCCGGCGCCGCTGGGGCCGGCGGCCGGGCGGGGACGCCGGCCCCGGGCGGGGTCAGTCCGTGCCTGGCCCCGGGCGGGGTTAGTCCGTGCCGGTCAGCGGCACGCACCACTCCAGGCGGGTCCCGCCCTTCTCGGGGGTGCTGAACTCCATGGTTCCGCCCAGTTGCTCGGCACGCTCGGTCATGTTGCGCACGCCGCTGCGGCGGCCGCCGGAGGGCATGCCGACGCCGTCGTCGGTGACGGTGAGCCGCACGACGCGGCTGTCGGTCTCCAGGCCGACGTCCACCCGGCTCGCCCGGGCGTGCCGGGCGACGTTGGTGAGGGCCTCGGAGAGGACGGCCTCGACCTGGTCGGCGATCCGCGGGGGCACGTGGGTGTCGACCAGGCCCTGCATCCGCACGCCGGGCGCGAAGCCGAGGACGGAGGCGGACTCGCCGGCGAGGCGGACCACCCGCGCCCGGAGCCCGGAGCTCTTCCCGTCGCCGTGGGAGCGCAGGCCGAAGATGGTCGACCGGATGATCTTGATGGTCTCGTCCAGGTCGTCGACCGCGCGTACCACCCGGTCCGAGGCCCGTGGATGGTCGATGAACCGGCCGGCGCTCTGCAGCGTCATCCCGGTGGCGAAGAGCCGCTGGATCGCCAGGTCGTGCAGATCGCGGGCGATGCGGTCACGGTCCTGGAGGACGGCCATCCGCTCCGCGTCGTGCCGCCGGTCGGCCAGTTCCATCGCGATGGCGGCCTGCGCGGCGAAGGTCTGCAGCGGCTCGGTCTCCTTCTCGGTGTACACGGGCTCGCCGGTCTCGCGCACCAGCATCACCACGCCCCTGACGCCCGTGTCACCGGTGCCGATGGGCAGGGCCACGGCCGGGCCCAGCCCGGAGACGCGGGACGCGGAGGTGGCCAGCCGGTCATCGTGCGCGATGTCGTCGCTGGTGACCGGGACGGCCGAGGAGAACGCGGTGCCTATCAGGCCGCTGCCGGGCGCCATCTCCGCGCCGTGGAACGCCTCGGTCCCGGCGCCGGTGGCCAGCTCGACCCGCAGGGTGCGGTCCCCGTCGACCGGGACGGCGACCACGGCGCGGGCGGCGCCGGTGATCTCCCGGGCCCGGTCGGCGACCAGCCGGAGCACCTCGGTGCGGCCGACGCCGGACATCAGGCTGTGGGTGACCTCCGCGTTGGCCCGCAGCCAGCGCTCGCGCAGCCGCGACTCCTCGTACAGGCGGGCGTTGTCGATCGCCACGCCTGCGGCCACCGCCAGCGTGGACAGCACCGACTCGTCGTCCTCGTCGAACTGTGCCCCGCCCCGCTTTTCGGTCAGGTACAGGTTGCCGAAGACCTGCTCGCGCACCCGGATCGGCACGCCCAGGAAGCTGTTCATCGGCGGATGGTTCGGGGGCAGGCCGTAGGAGGAGGCGTGCTGGGACAGCGTGCCCAGGCGCAGCGGCTCGGGGTGGCGGATGAGCTCGCCGAGGATGCCGTGCCCCTCCGGCAAGGAGCCGATGGCGGCGATCCCGTCCTCGTCGACCCCCACCGTGTGGAAGGCCGACAGGCGCCGCCCGTCCGGGCCGATCACGCCGAGCGCGGCGTACCGCGCGTCGACCAGCACGGCCGCGGCCTCGACGATGCCGCGGAGGGCCTGCTGCAGGTCGAGCTCCCGGCCCACCGACAGGACGGCCTCCAGGAGGCTGTGCACCCGGTCCCGGGTGCCCCGGGCGAGGTCGAGCCGGGCCTGCACCTCCAGCAGCAGCTCGTCGAGCTGCAGCTGGGGCAGCCGCACCCGCGGCGGCTCGGGGAGTTCTTCGGTGCTGCCCACGTCGGCCTCTCAGTACTGCTCACGGGCCGGCCGCCCAGGGATCCGGCCGGCGATGACCGCCGCCCGGACCCGGCGTTCCACGCCGAGTTCGGCCGGCAGCCGCGAGATGTGGTTCTTGACGGTCTTCTCCGCGAGGTGGAGCCGCTGACCGATCTGCCGGTCGGTGAGGCCCTCCCCCACCAGTTCGAGGATCGCACGTCCCCGGCCGGTCAGGTTCCGCAAGGGATCCGGTCCGGACGCCGCCCCTGGACGCAGCCGGGCCATCAGCTTCGCCGTGGCGCCGGCGTCCAGCAGCGGCCTGCCCCGGGCGACCGTGCGCACGGCGGTGATCAGGTCGGAGCCCTGGATCTGTTTCAGCACGTATCCCGCGGCCCCTGCCGTGATCGCGTCCAGCAGGGCCTCCTCGTCGTCGAAGGAGGTGAGCATCAGGCACGCCAGGCCGGGCACGGCCGACCTCAGGTCCCGGCAGACGGAGACCCCGTCGCCGTCCGGCAGCCGCACGTCGAGCGCGGCCACCTGCGGGCGCAGCGCCGGCACCCGCGCCAGGGCCTGGGCGGCGGTGCCCGCCTCGCCGACCACCGTGATGTCCGGCTCGTCGTCGAGCAGGTCGCGCACTCCGCGCCGCACCACCTCGTGGTCGTCGAGCAGGAAGACCCGCACCGGGTCTTCCTCGCCGGTCCGCCCGGTGTCCGTCATCGCTCTCCTTCTCGTGGGTCCGCCGTGCCGTGGCGCGGCCCGACGTCGGCAGGCCCCGCGCCGAGCATCTCCGGGATCCGGCCGGGCGGGAAAGGGCCCAACGGCCCTGCCGTCCCGGCCGGCCGGCCCCGCTTCCGGCGTGGCCGGGCGGCCCGGCGGACAGGCGGTCAGGCCGTCAGGCGCCGAGCTCCGCGTCGTGCAGGGCGCGGTCGCCGGCGACCTCGCGGCCGGTGACCAGCTCGGGCAGGATCCGGATGAAGACCTCCTGCCGCGGCGGCACAGCCACCCAGGAGCGCGGGCCCCGCCGCGCCAGCCGCCGGTGCTCCGCCGGGTCGGTCACCACCTCGGCGGCGCCGGTGAGGACGACGCTCCAGCCCGAGCGGGCGGTCCGGTCGACCTCGTCGGCCTCGAAGGCCACCACGGTGCCGTCCACGGCCCGGGCCAGCTCGGAGGCGGCCGAGGTGCGCAGCACCACCGCGCCGTCGTCGTCGAGGCAGAAGTTCACCGGGAGCACGGCGGGCAGCGCCTGGCGGGTGTGGACGATCCGCCCGATGGCGGCGGTCCCCAGCAGTCGCAGGCTCTCGAGCCGGTCCAGTTCGCGGAATCCGTCGTTGCGGTACATGGCCGTCTCCGTCTTTCGCCCGGTGCCGACAGGGGGTGTACGTCGATTCTCGTGACGCCGCGGGCCTCGCGCGAGGGACCTCCGGGCACGGGGACCCGGCCGCCCGGCCGGGCCGGGCAGGGCCGTTCGGCCCTGCCCGCCACCGTGCAGCGCGCCCGGCGGGGGACTGCCGCGATGTGCGGGGCGGGCCCGGCGGGGCTCCGCGGGGCCCCGCCGCGTCCTGCGCAGGCTCACGGGGTTCACGGGGTTCACTCGTGGGCCACGACCGCGACGGGCGCGATCGCGTGGTGCAGCACCGCGTGGGCGACGGGTCCGATGTGGACGCCGAGCGCGCCGCGCCGGATCCGCCGGCCGACGACGACCAGCGAGGCTTCCGCCGAGGCGTCCAGCAGGTGGTCGGCGGCGCCACCGGTGCGCGAGACCTCGACCACCTCCACCGCGGGGAACTTCTCCCGCCACGGCGCCAGCGTCTCGGTCAGCAGGGCCGCCATCTCCCGCGTGTACTGCTCGTACAGGTCGACCGCGGCGGCCACGGCGTGGACGGTGTAGGGCGGCAGCGCCCAGCTCTGCACGACGTGCAGCGGGGCGCCCCGCCGTGCCGCCTCCTCGAAGGCGAAGGCGGTGACGGCCTCGCCGGGCCTGTCGGTGTCGATGCCCAGCACGACGGGCCGGAAGGCGGGACGCCCGCCGGCCGGGGCCGCGGGCAGGAACTCGTCCGCGCCGGTCTCCCCGGCGCGGACCAGGACCACGGGCGTGCGGCTGGAGGCGACCACGGACTGCCCGACCGAGCCCACCAGGAACCCGCCGATCCGGCCCAGGCCACGCGACCCGAGCACCAGCAGTTCGGCCTCCGCGGCCGCCTCGGGCAGCACTTCGGCCGGACGGCCGGCGATCAGCCGCTCGGTCACCTCCAGGCCGGGACGGCGTCCGGTGATCTCCTCGGCGACCGCGCGCAGGACGCGGCCGCTCCAGTGCTCCAGGGTCGCGGGGTCGGATCCGGTGGCCGCGGCCAGGCGGTCGGGCAGCGGCTCCCACGCCTTCACGAGCGTCAGCGGCAGCCCGCGCAGTTCCGCCTCACGGGCGGCCCACCCGGCGGCGGAGCGGCTCGCCGGGGAGCCGTCGATCGCGGCGACGATGGTACGGGTCATGGTGGTGGCCTCCTGTGAGGTGGTCCGTCGTGGGTGTCATGGGGAGCCGGGCCCTCGGGCACGGCCCGGCCGGGGGGCCGGCCGGTCCCGTCGGCGGGGACCGGCCGGCGCCGGGCGGGCGCCCGGTCAGCGCAGCCAGCGGTGGTCGCGCACCAGGGGCAGCCGGGCCCACGGCGCTCCGACGCCCATGACCCGGCCCGCCGAGGCGGCGGCCAGGACCACGAGGACGAGCGCGTAGACGAGGTGGTAGTCGACAAGGGGATTGGTCGACATGCTGGGCGCGCCGTCCGCGAGCTGCCGGGCGGGCGGCCATTCCGCGGCCCACATCAGCGCCATCATCACGGTGCCGGCGACGGCCGCGGGCCGCAGCGCGACGCCGACGGTGACGGCGAGCCCGATGCCCAGCAGGCCGAGCATGAAGAGCCAGTCGGCCCAGGTCGCCCCGGCCCAGCCGCGGAAGGTCTCCTGCAGCGGGCCGACGGACACGTGTCCCAGGAAGCCCGCGGTGGGCGAGCCGCCGTCGATCCAGCCCTTGCCGGAGCCGGTGGCGTACCCGAGCCCGAAGGTCTTGTCGAGGAACGCCCAGAGGAAGACGGACCCGGTCGCCAGCCGCAGTGCGGCCAGGGCGAAGGCCGGGGCCGGGGTGGCGGCGGGGGCCGGGGCGGCGAGGGCCGGGGCCGGGGTGGCGGGGGCCGGGGGCGCTGCCGGGGCGGCGGGGCGGGAGGTGGAGCCGTCGGATCGGAGCTGCTCGTGCACGGCCATGGGAGGAGCCCTTCGCGTGAGGTCCGGTCGGCGTCCGACGGGTCCTGGCGGTGTCCGACGGGGTTCCCGCCGGTTGCTGACAGGTCCAATCTCCCGGCTGCGGCCCGCCGCGCCTGCGTGCCGGTGGGGCCCCTCCCGGGGGCCGAAGGTCCCGTCCTGCCGGGACGGTCGGCGCCACGGACCGGCGCCCCTTGCCCGCCGGCCGGGGACGAGGTGAGAGTGTGCGGGTCGGCAACAACCCCGGGGAAAGGGAGCAGATGGCAGCGACACAGCGCCGTGGCCGGAGGATCATGATGACCGCCGAGGAACTGGACGCCTTCCTCGCCACGGAACGCACCTGCCGCGTCGCCACGGTCTCACCGGAGGGCGCCCCGCACGTCAGCGCGCTCTGGTTCGTCTGGGACGGCTCCTCCCTCTGGCTGTACTCCCTGACGCGCAGCCGCCGTTGGGCCGACCTGCGCAAGGATCCCCGGATCGCGGTGGTGGTCGACTCCGGCGAGGAGTACGGCGAGCTGCGCGGCGCGGAGCTCTCCGGGACGGCCGAGTTCGTCGGCGAGGTCCCGCGCGTCGGCGAACCGGTCCCCGAACTCGAGGGTGTGGAGTCCCTGTTCGCCCGGAAGTACTTCGGCCTGGAGGCGCTCCCGCACGACCACCGCCACGCCTGGGTCCGCCTCACCCCGGAGGCCGTCGCCTCCTGGGACTTCCGCAAGCTCCCCCGGGGCTGAACTCCCGCGCGGGGCGGGGGTGTTCTCAGCCGGGTCCCCCGCCCTGCGCGCCCTGCGCGCGCAGCGCGCCGACGACCGCGCCGATGGCCGGCCGCCGGTCCGCGTCCCCCCGCCAGACCGCGTAGACGTGACGGGAGACCCGCGGCCGCAGCGGCACGGTGACCACGCCGGCCGGCACCGGCTCGCGCCCCAGCGCCGGGGCCACGCAGACGCCCAGACCGGCTGCCACCAGCGCGAGCTGGGTGTGCGTCTCGGGCGCCCGGTGGGCGATGTCCGGTTCCACCCCGCGGGCCCGCAGCGTGGCCAGCAGCCACTCGTGGCAGAACTCGCCCGCGCCCCAGGTGATCCACTCCTCCTCGGCGAGTTCCGCGAGGTCGATCTCCACCGCGCCCGCCAGCCGGTGCCCGGCGGGGAGCGCCGCCTCGGCGGGGTCCTCGAGCAGCGAGGCCGTCCGCAGCCCCTCCGGGACGGCCAGCGGCCGGTCGTGCCAGTCGAGCACCACCGCGAGGTCGTGGTCGCCGCGGGCCACCCCCACCACCGCCGCCCCTGGATCGACCTCCCAGGACCTCACCCGCAGCCCGGGGTGCCGGGTCCGCAGCGCCGCGAGGGCGCCCGGCAGCAGGCCGCGGGCGGCGGTCGGGAACGCCGCCACCCGCAGCTCGCCCGCCACCGCCCCGCGCCGCGCCTCGAGCTCGGCGCGCGCCCGTTCGGCCTGTGCGAGGATCCGCGCGGCGTGCCCGGCCAGCAACAGCCCGGCGTCGGTGAGCCGCACCCCGCGTCCGTGCCGGGCCAGCAGCCTCTCCCCCGCCTCCCGCTCCAGCTTGGCCAGCTGCTGGGAGACCGCCGAGGTCGTCACGTGCAGCGCCTCGGCCGCCCCGCCCACGGACCCGTGCCGGGCGAGCGCGTCCAGCACCCGCAGGCGTTCGAGGTTCATCATGGCGGCGATGCTACGAGGCCCCGGGGCCCGTCAGGCGGCCCCGGCGGGTGCGGCGGACGCGGCGGGTGCGGCAGTCCCAGCAGGTACGGCGGTGCAGCGGCCCCGGCGCTCCCGGCAGGTACGGCGCTCCCGGCGGGTACGGCGGTGCAGCGGCCCCGGGCTCCCGGCGGGTGTGGCGATCCCGGCGGACGCGGCGGACGCCGCGGACGCGGGCATCACCGGGGCTCGCGTCACCGGGGCGGAGGGCCTCCGGGGCTGAGCGCTTCCAGGGCGGAGGCCTTCCGGGGCGGGGCGGCACCGGCGGCGGTGTCCGGGAGCGGTACCGCCGCGGTGCGCAGGACGGCCGGGGCGGTACCCGCCGTGTCGAGGGGCGGCCGGCGGAGGGCGGCACCCGCCGGGTGCGGCGGCGCGGTGTCCGCCGCCCTCCCGCGGACCCGGCGTCTCGCGGTCGGTTCCGGGACGGGGCGGGGCGGGGACAACCGTCAGACGTACCCCCGTGCCGCGTCGCCGTGCAGCACCCCGGCCACCGCACGGGCCAGTCCCGGCATGTCGGCCTCCTGGAGCGTGGAGACCGTCACCCGGACCGCCGGCCCGGCGACCGTCCGGAAGCGGGCCCCCGGCGCCACCGCCCACCCGGCCTGCAGCAGCCCCGCGACCGCGCCCGTCTCGTCGGACACCGGGATCCACACGTTCATCCCGCTGCGCCCGTGCGCCTCCACCCCGCACCGGGCGAGCTCCGCGACCAGCGCCCGGCGCCGCCGCCCGTAGGACTCCGCGACGGCCGTCCGGTCCACCGCGCCGCCGGTCCACAACTCCACCAGCGCCCGCTGCGTCAGCCGGCTCACCCACCCCGGGCCCAGCCGCTGCCGTCCGCGGACCCGGTCGACGGTGACCGCGTCGCCGGTGAGCACCGCGAGCCGCAGGTCGGGTCCGTACGTCTTGGCCACCGAGCGGACGAAGGCCCATGACCCGGTGACCCCGGCCAGCGGGTGCAGCGGCAGGTCGACCATGCCGTGCCCGTGGTCGTCCTCGATCAGCAGCGTCCGCGGGTGCCGTCCGAGCACCTCCCTGAGCGCCTCCGCACGCGCCGCGCTCAGCGCCGCGCCGGTGGGGTTCTGCGCACGGTCGGTCACGACCAGCGCCCGGGCGCCGTCCTCCAGCGCGCGCCGCACGTCCTGCGGCAGCGGGCCCTCGTCGTCCACGCCGACGGAGACCACCCGCAGGCCGAGGGCCGGGACCAGGTCGAACACGCTGCCCCAGCCCGGGTCCTCGACGGCGACCGCGTCCCCGGGCCGCAGGTGGGCGACCAGTGCCCGCTCCATCGCGTCGAGCGCGCCGGAGGTCACGGTGACCGGACCGTCCGGCACGCCGTCGGCGTCGAGTTCCGCGCGGGCGAGGCGCACCAGGTCGGCGTCGAGCGGGTCGTCCCCGTAGAGCACGGGCGCCCGGTCGGCGCGCGCCGCGGCCGCCGCGAAGGCGGGCGCCAGCGGCGGCAGCAGCGCCGGGTCGGGGTTGCCCCGGGAGACGTCACGCACGCCCTCCGGCACGTGCACGTCGATCGCGTCGCGGCCGGTGGTGGCGGGCCTGGGCCGCACCCGGCTGCCCTTGCGGCCCGCCGTCTCGATCACCCCGCGCTCGCGCAGGATGCGGTAGGCGGCGGCCACGGTGTTCGGATTGACCCCCAGTTCCGCGGCCAACTCCCGCATGGGCGGCAGCTGTCGACCGGGCTCCAGCGTCCCGGCGCTCACCGCCCGCTCGACGTCGGCGGCGATCTCCGTGGCGCGACGACCTGCGATCCTATATTCTCCTAGCACAAACAACATTATGCACTAGTGCAATGGAGAACGCCATGCAGGGGGAGCAGTACGCGCCGACCGGGCGCACCGTCCCGACCCGGGCGCCGCAGCGCGCCTCGTACGACAAGGACGTCGTGCACGCGATCCTCGACGAGGGATGGGTCTGTCATCTGGGCTTCGTCCGCGGGAACGCCCCGGTGGTGCTGCCGACCATCTACGCGCGGGTCGGCGAGCGGCTGTACCTGCACGGCTCCACCGGTTCGCGCCCGATGCGGGCCGCGGGGGCGGTGGGCGGCGAGGAACCGGGGATGCCGGTCTGCGTGACGGTCACCCACGTCGACGGAGTGGTCCTGGCCCGCTCCGCCTTCCACCACTCGGTCAACTACCGCTCCGTGGTGGTGCACGGCACGGCCCACCAGGTCACCGACCCCCAGGAACGGCGCATGGCGCTCGACGCCCTGGTCGACCACGTGGTCCCGGGCCGCTCGGCGCAGAGCCGTCCCGCGAACAAGAAGGAACTGGCCGCCACGGCGGTGGTGCGGGTGGACCTGACCGAGGTGTCCGCCAAGATCCGCACCGGCGGCGTCAACGACGAGCCCGAGGACCTGGACCTCCCGCACTGGGCGGGCGTCCTCCCCCTGCGCAAGGGCTACGAGGCACCGCTCCCCGACGAGGGCCTGGCCGACGGCACCGAACTGCCGCCCCACATCACGGCGGTCCTGACCTGACGTCTTCCCGGGGCCGTGGACGTCCCGCTCCTCCACGGCCCCCGGCCTCCTGACGGCCGGGGCAGCCGACGCGGCCCGCCCACGGCCCGCGACCGGCCCGCAGGCTCACCCGAGGCCCCGCGAGCGACACGCAGGCTCACCCGGGCCCCCGCGACCGACCCGCAGGCTCACCCGGGCTCCCGCGGGCGGGCCTCAGGGCCGCCCGGAGTCGCCGGCCCGCGCCTCGGACCCGGTGGCCGCGGCGACCGTCCCGCCCCCGCCGGCCACCGGTTCCGCCGCCGGGGTGGCCGGCGCGGAGGACTGGGCGATCAGCGCCCCCACCAGCACCAGGACGCCGCCCGTGATCTGCACCGCCCCCAGGTGCTCGCCGAGCAGCAGCCAGGCCGCCGCCGAGGCCACGACGGCCTCGAGGCAGGCGACCACCCCCGCGACCGCCGGCGAGAGCCGCCGCACCGAGAGCACACCGGTGAGGTAGGCCAGCACCGTCGAGAGGAGCACGATCCACGCCACCAGCACCCAGGCCCGCACCGTGCTGCCGTTCATGTCGACGGTCCCGGTCAGCACCTGCCAGTCGATGGCCCACGGCCGCGCCGGCAGGGTGATCGCCAGGCAGCCCACGAGCAGCCCGAAGGCGATCATGCCGAGCGGGTCGGGCGCCTCGCGCTCCCCGTCGGATCCGTGGTCGGCGAGGACGAAGTAGGCGACCTGGCAGCAGGCCGCGCCGAACGCCAGCAGCAGCCCGAGGGGGTCGAAGCCGAGCCCCGACCAGATCTCCACCACGCAGGCGAGCCCCGCCACCGCCAGCACCACGCCCAGCGCGGCCGCGCGCGCGACCTGACGCCGCTGCACGAACCGCACCCAGCCGAGGACCAGCGCGGGCGCCAGGTACTCGACCAGCATGGCCACGCCCACCGGGATCCGTGAGATCGCCGCGAAGTAGGCGGCCTGGACGCCCGCCACCGCGAACATGCCGAAGCCGAGCAGCATCAGCGGCCGTCGCCGCAGCAGCTCCCGGTGCCGCCAGGCCACCGGGAGCAGCACCAGCGCCGCCCCGGTGATCCGCAGCCAGACCACCTCGAGCGGGGCGAGCCCCGCCTCGATCAGCGGTTTCGCCGCCACACCGGATCCACCGAACGTCACCGCGGACAGGACGGCGAGAGTGAGTCCCGCGCCCTTCCCGGACCGCACCACACCGATTTCTGAGTCACGCACCGACACATGATGACAGCAGGTGACAGCACCGTCATCCCCAATGGCTGCTGTCTCATGCCTCGGGCGGGGCGCCGTCCCCCGCCTCCGCCCTGCCGCCCCACCGTCACGGGATCCACCCGCCGGCGATTGGCCTTGTCGCGCCCCGCCGCGGCCCGGCTAACGTCCTGGCATGCGTATCCGACTCGTCGACGCCTTCACCGACCGACCGTTCGCCGGGAACCCCGCGGGAGTCCTCCTGCTCGACACCTTCCCCGACGACGCCTGGCTGCAGAACGTGGCCCTGGAGATGAACCAGGCGGAGACCGCCTTCGCCCACCCGCTGCCCGCCGGCGGCGAGGCGGACTGGGCCCTGCGCTGGTTCACCCCGGCCACCGAGGTCAGGATGTGCGGGCACGCCACCCTCGCCACCGCGCACGTCCTGCACACCACGGGCGCCCACCCGGGGCCGGTCCGGTTCGCCACGCTCAGCGGCGTCCTGACCGCGACGCCCGCGGAGGACGGCTGGATCACCCTCGACTTCCCGACCGCCCCGCTGTCCCCGGTGCGGCCCCCGGCCGAACTGGCCGGAGCCCTCGGTACCGAGCCGCTGACCGTCCTGGACACCGGCCCGGACGTGGGCGACCTGCTGGTCGAGGTCGCCGACGAGCGCACCCTGCGGGGGCTGTCCCCCGACTTCACGGCTCTCTCCGACTGCTCCGAGCGCGGCGTCATCGCGACGGCCCGCCCCGACGACCCGTCGGTGGGCCACGACTTCGTCTCCCGCTGCTTCTTCCCCCGGATCGGCATCGACGAGGACCCGGTGACCGGCAGCGCCCACACCGCCCTGGCGCCGTTCTGGGCGGCGCGCCTCGGCCGCTCCGCCCTCACCGGTCTGCAGGCGTCCGCCCGCTCGGGTCTGGTGCGCACCCAGGTGCGCGGCGACCGGACCCTGCTGACCGGGCGCGCGGTCACCGTCGTCGACGGCGAGCTGCTGGCGCCCGCCCCGTGACCCGGCCGGTCAGGCGGTGGGCAGCCAGTCCACCCGTCCGGCGAGCAGCGCGTACCCGACGAACGCGCCGACGTCGAGCAGCGTGTGGGCCGCGACCAGCGGCCCCACCCGGCCCCACCGCCGGTACAGCAGCACGAACACCACGCCCATGACCATGTTGCCGACGAAGCCGCCGATGCCCTGGTACAGGTGGTAGCTCCCGCGCAGCACCGCACTCGCGGCCAGCGCGGCGCCCGGGCTCCAGCCGAGGCCGCCGAGCCGGTGCAGCAGGTAGCCGAGCACGATGACCTCCTCCACCACCGCGTTCTGCGCGGCGGAGAGGATCAGCACGGGGAACTTCCACCAGACGTCCGGCAGCGCCTCGGGCACCACGGTGAGGTTGAACCCGAGGCCGCGGGCCGCCAGGTAGAAGGCGATGCCGGTGCTGCCGATCACCGCGGCGACGGCGGCGCCGCGCCCGAGGTCCTGCCACGGCCGGGTGCGGTCGAGGCCCAGGGTCCGCAGGCTCCCGCCCTCACGGGTGAGGAAGTGCGCGACCAGCAGCACGGGGACGAGCGCGGAGGCGATGCCGAACAGCTGCCAGGCGAGGTCCAGCCAGGGGCGGCCGGGCGCGGCGGACGCGTTGAGCGTGGCCGCCTGGTCCTTGAGGCCGCCCGGCCGGGTCAGCGACCCGACGAAGCTGATCACCGCCGCCACGGCGCTCGCCCCGAGGGAGACGCCGAGCACCAGCAACGTCTCGTCCCGCAGCGTCCGCCGCGAGACCCGCTCGACCCCGACCTCGGATCCCGTCCCCGTCGTCCCCGTCACCCGCGCCTCCGTCCGCACGCCACCACAGGCCCCACAGCTTGCCAGAGCCACCGCGACACGCTGACGCGCCGCCCCCCGGTGCGGCCCGGGGGGCGGCAGCGGGGGACGGCGCGGGGTGGCGGCGGGGGCGGCGCGGCGCGTCCGGACCCGGTCGGGGCGGCGCGGCGCGGTGCCGGGGTCCTACCTCCCCCCGTACTCCGGCAGGCCCAGCGGCCAGGTGTGGACCGGCTGTCCCTCCCACTGGAGCTCCGCGTAGCGACGGGTCATGGCGGCCAGCGCCTCCTGCCGCGACAGGCCCCGCTCGAGACCCGCGTGGAACACCGCCGCCTGCCAGGACGCGCCGTTCACCCTCCGGCGGCATCGTTCCTCGATCACGCCGAGGTAGAGCTCCCGGTCGGCCGGCTCGATCCCCCAGGCCTCGAGGCCCGCGTGCGCCAGCGGCAGCAGTTCCTCGAGCACCAGGGTGACCGCCTCGACCTGCTGCGTGCCGCCGAGGCGTCCCCGCCGCGGCCACTCCAGCCGCGCGTCGATCCCGTACCGGCAGGCCGCCTCGAAGTTGGCCGCCGCCGACTCGAACGGCAGCCGCGTCCACACCGGGCGCGACTCCTCGGCGAGGGCACGCACCAGCCCGTAGTAGAAGGCCGCGTTGGCCACCACGTCGATCACCGTCGGTCCGGCCGGCAGCACCCGGTTCTCCACCCGCAGGTGCGCCGTTCCGTCGGCGACGTCGTACACCGGCCGGTTCCACCGGTAGACCGTGCCGTTGTGCAGCACCATCTCGGCGAGCTTGGGCGTGCCCCCGGCGTCGAGCACCTCCATCGGGTCCTCGTCGTCCAGGATCGGCAGCAGCGCCGGGAAGTACGTCAGGTTCTCCTCGAACAGGTCGACCGCCGAGGAGACCCACCGCTCGCCGAACCAGGTCCGCGGCCGTACGCCCTGTGCCTGGAGCTCCGGCGGCCGGGTGTCCGTCGACTGCTGGAACAGCGGCGGCCGCGACTCCCGCCACAGCTCCTTGCCGAACAGGAAGGGCGCGTTGGCGCCCACCGCGATCTGTGCCGCGGAGATCGCCTGGGCCGCGTTCCACACGTCGGGGAACCGCTCCGGCGTCACCTGGAGGTGCAGCTGCACCGAGGTGCAGGCGGCCTCCGGGGTGATGGAGCGGGCCGTGGTGGTGAGCTTCTCGACGCCGTCGATCTCGAGCGCGAAGTCCTCCCCGCGCGCGGAGACGATCTGGTCGTTGAGGAGCGTGTAACGGTCGACGTCGGAAATGTTGGCGGAGATGAGATCGTCGCGCTCGAGCGTCGGCAGGATGCCGATCATCACGATCCCCGCGTCGACCTCCCCCGCCTTTCGGTGGGCATATGCCAATGACGTCCGCAACTCCTCCGCGAGCTGGTCGAATACCTGCCCGCCGAGCCGGTGCGGTTCGATGTTGACCTCGAGGTTGAACATCGCGAGTTCGGTCTGGAAATCACGGCTCGCGATCCTCTCCAGCACCTCCGCATTCATCATTCGCGGCATGCCGTCGGATCCCGCGAGATTGAGTTCGATCTCCAGGCCCATGAGATTCTTCGGCCGGTCGAACTGCCTCTCCTTCAGCAACCGCTCGAGACCCGCCAGGCACCGCTGGAGCTTGTCCCGGTAGCGCTGGCGATCGGACAGGTCGAACGACCCTGCCTCGACCTTCTCCCCCATCGCAGCGTCCTCCTCGGATGGGTGGCCGCCTGTGCGGCCGGTGTCCGTCTGTCTGTCGCCCGGGTCTTCGTCCGGTCCGCAAGTGATGATGCCCGCCCTGGACGATCGATAACGTCCCCATGAGGACCCGCCGACCGTTAGGCTGACCTCCAGCGCCGTACGGCACATTCGCACGGCATGCGCCAAGGCGTCGTTTCCGGCGTTCTGGGAGCCCGGGAAAACGGTGTCGAAAACCGGCCGACCCCGCCTCGCGCGTCGCCCGAGGTCACTGCGTCGAAGCGCCCCGGAAATCAGGAGATAACGCGACGAATTTCCGGCGCGAACAATCCTTGCCGTTCACATGGAAAACAGCTAGCCGAAACACTGCGTGAACACGGGTCGTATAAACTGCGCAAACGAGGCGGAGAAGCACGTGCGCCCACGATCGTGCGCCCCGTCACCGAAGGTGGCATCGGGCCGGCCCGGTCCGAGCGATCCGACCGGTCCGGCGCGGCTCTCCGACCCCTCGAGCTGACAGCAGACAGCGCCCGCCCCACCCCTCGCCCGCGCGCCACCGTGCCTGTCGAAAGAGAGGCGACCCACCATGCCGCTGCATGTCCCTCCGGCACCGCCCGCCGCCCTGCGCACCGTACTGGCGGCCCTCGGCACACCCGCCGCCGTCCGTGACCCCCGTACGCCGTCGCTGCGCGGCGCCCAGGGTCCCCTGAACCCCGAACTGCCGTTGCCCGTCCACGTGCTGGAGAGGATCACGGCGGACGGGACACCCGTCGTCCGGCTCGCCGGCTGGCGCTTCCTGATCCGCTCCGGCGATCATGCCGTGGCCGCCGCGGAGACCCTGGAGACGGCCGAGGGCTGGGCCTTCTCGCACTTCTTCGAGGGCCCCTACGTCACGTCGACCGAACGCGCGCTGCGCCAGGCCGAGGAGGCGGGACAGCCCTACCAGCCCCGCCTGCTGTCCGTGCCGGGCCTGTACATGCTGACGCTCTGGCTGCACGCGGACCCCGAGGCGGACGCCGCGACCGGGCTGCCCGACGCCCTGGACCTGCTGATACCGCTGGCCCCGGCGCCGCCGGGGATCGCCAGTCACCTGCCGCACCGGGTCGAGGAGCTGCTGCCGCTGCTCACCCGCCGGGTGGGCCCGGCGGGCCCGCCGCCCGTCCTGCGCCCGGCCGCCTGACCGTAGCCCGCCGCCTCGCACCGCGCCCCCACGGCATCCGTGCCGTGGGGGCGCGGCACGCGTTTGGCCCGAAGTGACCAGGCCCGCACCACCCGTCCGAACCACCTGGTAGATCCGGGCACTTGGCACGAACCGCCCGCACGGGTGGTGCGTCCTGAACCGTTGAGGGGGCGTGCCGCGAAAACCCTGCGGAACGCCTGCCGTGAGCGCAAACTTGTCCGCACGACGTCCTACGGGGGGCGGCCATGTACAGCCGTGACAGGAAAGCCGAAGCGTCCACCACAGAACGAGAGAACCCGACCATGTGCCAGCACCAGCCGCCGTGCCCGACAGCCGACTCCCCCGACAGGGAATCCGCCCGCCTCGTGGCGCACCACCCCGAGCAGGGCTGGAGCCTGCTGTGCAACAGGGTCGTGCTCTTCGAGGACACCGGGGAGCTCCTGCCGGACGGCCGCGTCATCGCGCCGCACCGGTTCGCCACCGCGGTCTGAGTCCGGCCGGGAAACCGCGAGGGCCGGCCGCGGCGCCGCAGCACCGCGACCGGCCCTGACCCCGCGCGGCCGGCGCCGCGCGGGAAGGGACCGCCGATCCCTCAGTTGTCGTACGCGTCCAGCGGCGGGCAGGAGCAGACCAGGTTCCGGTCGCCGAACGCCTGGTCGATGCGCCGCACCGGCGGCCAGTACTTGTCCGGCATGGAGACGCCGCCCGGGAAGACGGCCGTCTCCCGCTCATAGGCGTGCGTCCACTCGCCGGCCAGCGTGCCCGCGGTGTGCGGCGCGTTGCGCAGCGGGTTGTCCTCGGCCGGCCACTCACCGGAGCCGACCTTCTCGATCTCCGCGCGGATGGCGATCATCGCCTCGACGAACCGGTCCAGCTCGGCGAGGTCCTCCGACTCGGTCGGCTCGATCATCAGCGTGCCGGCGACCGGGAAGGACATCGTCGGGGCGTGGAAGCCGTAGTCGATGAGCCGCTTCGCCACGTCGTCGACCGTCACGCCGGTGGCCTTGGTCAGCGGACGCAGGTCGATGATGCACTCGTGCGCCACCAGGCCGCCGGGGCCGGTGTACAGCACCGGGTAGTGCGGCTCGAGCCGCTTGGCGACGTAGTTGGCCGCGAGGACGGCGACCTGGGTGGCGCGCTTGAGGCCCTCGCCGCCCATCAGCCGGACGTACGCCCAGGAGATGGGCAGGATGCCCGCGGAGCCGAACGGCGCCGCCGAGACCGGGCCGACACCCGTCTCGGGGCCGGCGGCCGGCTGCAGCGGGTGGTTCGGCAGGTACGGCGCGAGGTGCGAGCGGACGGCCACCGGGCCGACGCCCGGACCGCCGCCGCCGTGCGGGATGCAGAAGGTCTTGTGCAGGTTGAGGTGCGAGACGTCGCCGCCGAAGTGACCGGGCTTGGCGAGTCCGACCAGCGCGTTCAGGTTGGCGCCGTCGACGTACACCTGGCCGCCGGCCTCGTGGACCTGGGCGCAGATGTCGGCCACGTGCTCCTCGAAGACGCCGTGCGTCGACGGGTAGGTGATCATCAGCACCGACAACTCGTCGCGGTGCTTCTCGATCTTCGCCCGCAGGTCGTCGACGTCGATCTCGCCGTCGTCGGCGGTCTTCACCACGACGACCTTCATGCCCGCCATCACGGCGCTGGCGGCGTTGGTGCCGTGCGCGGAGGACGGGATCAGGCAGACGGTGCGGTCCAGGTCGCCGTTGGCCCGGTGGTAGCCGCGGACCGCGAGCAGACCGGCCAGCTCGCCCTGGGAACCGGCGTTGGGCTGCAGGGAGACCTTGTCGTAGCCGGTGACCTCGGCGAGGCGCTCCTCCAGCTCGCGGATGAGCGACAGGTAGCCCTCGGCCTGCTCGGCCGGGGCGAACGGGTGCAGCGCGCCGAACTCGGGCCAGGTGACCGGCTCCATCTCGGTGGTCGCGTTGAGCTTCATCGTGCAGGAGCCCAGCGGGATCATGCCGCGGTCGAGCGCGTAGTCGCGGTCGGAGAGCCGGCGCAGGTAGCGCAGCATCGCCGTCTCGGACCGGTGCTGGTGGAACACCGGGTGGGTGAGGTAGACGTCCGTGCGCAGCAGACCCCCGGGCAGGCCGTCGGCAGCCGTCCCGTCCAGCGCCTCGACGTCGCCCTCGACGCCGAAGGCGGCCCAGACGGCCTCCAGCTGGGCGCGGCCGGTGGTCTCGTCGCAGGCGGCCGAGACGTGGTCGGCGTCGACCAGGCGGAGGTTGACGCCCCGGTCGCGGGCGGCCTCGACGACCTGGGCGGCCCGGCCCTCGACCCGCGCGGTGACGGTGTCGAACCAGGCGTCGTTGACGATCTCCACACCGCCGGCCCGCAGGCCCGCGGCGAGGATGTCGGCGTAGCGGTGGGTGCGCTCGGCGATGCCCTTGAGGCCGTCCGGGCCGTGGTAGACGGCGTACATGCCGGCCATCACGGCGAGGAGGACCTGCGCGGTGCAGATGTTGCTGGTGGCCTTCTCGCGGCGGATGTGCTGCTCACGGGTCTGCAGCGCCAGGCGGTAGGCCTTGTTGCCGTCGGCGTCCTGCGAGACGCCGACGAGGCGGCCGGGCAGGTTGCGGGCGAACTGCTCGCGGACGGCCATGTAGCCGGCGTGCGGACCGCCGAAGCCCATCGGCACGCCGAAGCGCTGGGTGGTGCCGACGGCGATGTCCGCGCCGAGCTCGCCCGGCGAGGTCAGCAGGGTCAGCGCCAGCAGGTCGGCGGCGACGGTGACGACGGCGCCGAGCTCGTGGGCCTGGTCGATCAGCAGCTTGATGTCACGGACCGCGCCGGAGGCGCCGGGGTACTGGATCAGCACGCCGTTGATCTCGCGGCCGGCGATCTCGGCGGGGATGCCCTGCGAAAGGTCGGCCACGACGACCTCGACCCCGGTCGGCTCGGCACGGGTCTCGATCACGGCGACGGTCTGCGGCAGCGCGTCGGCGTCGACCAGGAACAGGCCGTTCTTCTTCTTGCCGACCCTGCGCGAGAGGGCCATGGCCTCGGCGGCGGCGGTGCCCTCGTCGAGCAGCGAGGCGCCGGAGGTGGGCAGACCGGTCAGGTCGGCGACCATGGTCTGGAAGTTGAGCAGCGCCTCGAGCCGCCCCTGGGAGATCTCCGGCTGGTAGGGCGTGTACGCCGTGTACCAGGCCGGGTTTTCCATCACGTTGCGCAGGATCACCGGCGGAGTGAAGGTGCCGTGGTAGCCCAAGCCGATCATCGGGGCGAGGACCTGGTTGCGGTCGGCGAGCTCCCGCAGTTCGGCCAGCACCTCGGCCTCGGTGCGCGCGCCCGGCAGGTCGAGGGCGTCGGCGTTCTTGATCACGTCGGGGACCGCGGCGGCGGTCAGCTCGTCGAGCGAGCCGTAGCCGACCTGCGCGAGCATCTTCGCGCGGGAGCCCTCGTCGGGGCCGATGTGACGCTGCTCGAAGGGGATGCCCTGCTCGAGCTGGGAGAGCGGGGTGCGAGGGGCAGTCATGGGGTGAGGCCTCCTGGTCTGGCGCGACCTTCGGGGGGCACCACGGCTGTGGGGTGCCCGACGGCCTCCCCCTCTGTCATCGCGACCTGAGAGCTTCACCGGCCGCCCGAGGCGCCCGGCTTTCACCGTCGGTGAGAGCGGCGGACATCCGGAGGTCCGGCGCCGCTCTGCTTTCCAGAGTGACCTCGTCCGCGCGGTACGTGTGCCTGAGAGATTCCGGGGAGGATTTGCTCCTTCGGCGCCTCCGAAGGCTCTCGGAGGACTCTCCCGCGCGGGGTCAGCAGCCAAGGCCCAGCCTACCAGCGAGGCTGTGGAGTGGGCTTTCGAGTGGCCGCCGCCCGGAAAGTGCACTTTGGTGGTCCCGACGGCTGTGCTGCGTCAGTGAGCTGCGACCCGAAGGAGGGAACGTGCAGACAGACATCGATCCCCGGAGCCTGATAGGCCGCAAGGCGTTCGACTGCGACGGCAACCGCATCGGCACGGTCGACGAGGTGTACCTCGACGACGCCACCGGTTCCCCCGAATGGGCGGCCGTCCGGACCGGACTGTTCGGCCGCGACGTCTTCGTCCCGCTGGAGACCAGCGAACTGGTCGAGGGCGCGCTCCGCGTCCCCTACGGCCGCGCCCACATCAAGGACGCCCCCGGCTACGGGGTGGGCCGCCACCTCTCCCCCGAGCAGGAACTCTCCCTCTACCGCCACTACGGCTTCGACGTCGAAGCTCCCGCCCCGCTGCCCGACCGCGATTTCGGCCACCTGCCCGACCCGGAGGACGCCTGACCGCTCCGCCTCCCGGTGCGGCGGGGGTCACGGGCCGCGGTGTCGGCCGAACGCCCGGTGTCAGCCGGACGCCCCGTCCCGCTCGGCACCACCGGCGGCCGCGGTCACCGGCTTCGCCGGGGGCTCCCCGGCGCCCCGGGACGCTGCGAGGGCCCGTCCCCCGGACGGCGACGCGAGGGCCTCGGCGGACGCAGGGGCCTCGGTCGCCGCGGGTGCCTCGGCGGACGCGGGGGCTTCGGCTGCCGCAGGGGCCTCGGTCGCGGCGGGTGCCTCGGCGGACGCGGGGGCTTCACCTGCCGCAGGGGCCTCGGTCGCCCTGGGTGCCTCGGCGGACGCGCGTGTCGCGGTGCCCTCCGCCCCGCGGGGTGCCGCCGGCTCCGTCGCGACCAGCGGCAACGGGTCCGCGGGCTCCAGCTCGGGATCGTCGACGGCGAAGGTCCGCACCCTCCCGGGCGCCGGCGAGTCGGGCGTCTCGAACCGCACCGTGACCCGCCCGAGGCCGCTGCCCTGCACCCAGCCGTGTCCGTGCACCGCGTGCCGTACGTCGTGCCCGGCGGTCCACCGCGGCACCGGCCGCGCGACCGACGGCTCCCGCCCGGGCGGCGACCGGTGTTCCGTGTCGTCCACCGCCGCCGGACCGCCGGCCCCCCGCTCCCCGCCGGCGCCCTCCCCCGCCCGCGCCTCCTGAGCCACCGGGTCCGCATGAGCGGCCTCGAGGGCTCGAGCCGCGTCCGCCGCCCGCGCCGCCTCGGCGGCCTGCGCGGCCTGGGCGAAGAGGTCCTCCTGCGTGAAGTCGGCGAGGCCCGAGACGCCGACCCCCAGCAGCCGCACCCCGCCGGTGGTGTCGACCCCCTCCAGCAGCCGCGCCGCGGCCTCCCGGACCACCGCGGGGTCGTCCGTCGGGCCGCGCAGGGTCTCCGAGCGGGTCAGTGTGGAGAAGTCGTAGCGCCGCACCTTCAGCTGGATGGTGCGCCCCGCGTGCCCGCCCTCGCGCAGCCTGCGCACGCAGCGGTCGGCCAGACGCCGCACCTCCCCCTGGATCCGCACCCGGTCGTGGATGTCCACGTCGTAGGTGTCCTCGACGGACACCGACTTGGTCTCCCGTTCCGCCACCACCGGCCGCTCGTCGAGGGCCAGCGCCATGGCGTACAGGCCCTGTCCGTGGGCCTTGCCCACCAGCCGCACCAGCTCGTCCTCGCCCGCCTCGGCGAGCTCGCCCACGGTGGTGATCCCGGCACGGCGCAGGTGATCGCCGGTGGCGGGCCCGACGCCGGGCAGGGTCCGCACCGGCATCGGCGCCAGCAGCTCCCGCTCCGTCCCCGGCTCGATGAGCACCAGGCCGTCCGGCTTGGCCTCCTCCGAGGCGATCTTCGCCAGCATCTTCGACGCGGCCAGCCCCACCGACCCGGTGAGCCCGGTGACCGCGCGGATGTCCTCGCGCAGCCGCTCCCCCACCCGCCGGGCGGACGCCGCGTCCCAGGCGACGCCGCCGGCCTCGAGGTCGACGAACGCCTCGTCGAGACTGAGCGGCTCGACCAGGGGCGACAGGGAGCGCAGCAGCGCCATCACCTGGTCGCTGATCGAGCGGTACAGGGAGAACCGCGGCGACAGGTAGGCGGCGTTGGGCGCCAGCCGCCGGGCCTGGCCGGTGGGCATCGCGGACCGTACCCCGAAGACACGCGCCTCGTAGGAGGCCGTGGCCACCACGCCGCGCGGTCCCAGTCCGCCGACCACCACCGCCTTGCCGCGCAGGCTCGGCTTGGACGCCTGCTCCGCCGCGGCGAAGAAGGCGTCCATGTCGAGATGGAGAATCGTCGGCGCGGACCTCACACCTCCGATGGTGCCGCACACCACCGACAGTGCGGCCCACCGGCCGTGCGGCGCGGTGGGCCGCACTGTCGGTGGGCCGGGTCAGACCGCCCGGTTGCCGCGCCTGCGCGCCAGCTCGTCGGCCGGGTTGTGCCCGATCAGCGTCTCCCCGGTGTCGACGCGCTCGCCGTGCAGTTGCGAGAGCGCCTTCTCGACGTCCCGCCACACCACTCCGACCGCGATGCCGAAGATCCCCTGGCCGCCCTGGAGCAGCGCGTGCACCTCGTCGGGGGAGGTGCACTCGTAGACCGTGGCCCCGTCGCACATCAGGGTCATCCCCTCCAGGTCCCGGAACCCCTGCTCGCGCAGGTGCTGGACCGTGGTGCGGATGTTCTGCAGCGACACCCCGGTGTCGAGGAACCGCTTGACGATCTTCAGGACGACGACGTCCCGGAAGCTGTAGAGCCGCTGCGTCCCCGACCCGTGGGCCGGACGCACGCTGGGCTCGACGAGCCCCGTGCGCGCCCAGTAGTCCAGTTGGCGGTAGGTGATCCCCGCGGCGGCGCAGGCCGTGGGCCCGCGGTATCCGACATGCTCGGACGTCGTCCGTGCCCCGTCCAGGCCGTCCGTGCCGGCCGCCGAGCGCTGCGGCGCGTAACCGGCCGCGTTGCCGTGGGGCCGATACGGACCGCTGCCGCCCGGGACACGTCCCGTGGCGTCGTCGGCCGTACCGTCGCCGCTGATTCTCACGCCGACCTCCGTCCTAGACCTGCCATCCAGACGGTAGGCAGTCGTCAGGGGTGCGTCAACGATCGCCACACTCGCCACGCCGAGTGATAATCACCCTGCGGGTGGTTTTCCGTGCCCCGTCACGGGGAAAGGCTAGCCGAATGCGCTTCGCGCGGGCGGCAGGACGGCGGCACGCGTCACGGGCAATTGCCGACGCGCCGGCCGCGAACGGCCGGCGCGTCCTGGGACTGCCTCGGATCGTGTGGTTCTGTCACTGGTTGCTGCTGCCGAAGTCCTCGGGAGAGATCTGGTCGAGGAACTCGCGGAACTTCTCCACCTCGTCCTCCTGCTCGTCCGGGATGGCGATCCCCGCGTCGTCGAGCACACCGTCACTGCCGTAGATCGGCGTGCCGGTGCGCAGGGCGAGCGCTATGGCGTCGGACGGGCGGGCGCTGACCTCCACCCCGCTGGCGAAGACCAGCTCGGCGAAGAAGACACCCTCACGGAGGTCGGTGATCCGCACCTCGCTGAGCTCCTGGCCCACCGCCTCCAGCACGTCCTTGAAAAGGTCGTGCGTGAGCGGCCGCGCGGGCACCATGCCCTGCTGGGCGAAGGCGATCGCCGTCGCCTCCCCGGGGCCGATCCAGATGGGAAGGTAGCGGTCGCCTCCCACTTCGCGCAGGAGCACGATCGGCTGGTTGGAGGGCATTTCGACCCGGACACCTACGACATCGAGCTCGTTCACACAGCAACCCTAGGCCGTGCCCGCACCGTTTGGGTAGTCGAGCAGGGCATGGGTGGATTTCCGGCCCTCACGACAGGCGCACGCCGAGGGCGGTCTGCAGCAGCGCGGAGTGCAGACGGGTGGCCAGCCCGGCCAGCTCCCGCGCCGTGACCCGCGCGTCGTGCCTGGTGTCCGGGTTGGGGTGGTGCCGCAGCGGCGCGACGACCTGGTCCACCAGGCCCGCGTCGCGGTCCGCGGCGGTCTTCATGGCCCTCAGGTGGCGCGGCTCGATCCCGAACCGGGCCATCTCGGCGAGCAGCGTGGCGACGGTGACCGCCGCCGCGTCGTAGCCGCCTTCCGGCAGCGGCTCGATCAGCCCGTAGGCCTCCCAGGCCTCCAGCTGCTCCTCGCCGGTGCCGGCGGCCGCGAGGAGTTCGTCACGGCCGATCCGCACCGCCGTGGCGCCCTCCGGCTCCCGCCCGTCCTCCGGCCCCTCGCCGGGGTGCTCCTCCGGCTCGCCCGCCCCGCCGAGGGCGGGGACGGCCGCGTCGGCGTCCGCACCGTCGTCCGGGACCGCCACGCCCTCGATCACGTCGAGACGCTCGCGGATGACCTTCAGGGGCAGATAGCCGTCCCGCTGCATCCGCAGCACCCGGGCCAGCCGCTCGACGTCACCCGCGCTGAACTTCCGGTACCCCGACGGGGTGCGCCGGGGGTCGACCAGCCCTTCCGACTCCAGGAACCGGATCTTGGAGACGGTGACTTCGGGGAACTCGTCGCGCAGCAGACCGAGCACCGTGCCGATGCTCATCAGCCGGCTGTCCGCGGTGGCGGCGCCGGGACCGGCGCCGCCACTCGGTGGTTCAAGCATGGACCTTCCCTGGAGTTGCCCCCGGACTGGTCCGGAGGGTCAGACGCTCCGCTGGCTCGCGTAGAAGACCAGGCGGTACTTGCCGATCTGGACCTCGTCACCGTTGGCCAGAGCGACCTCGTCGATGCGCTCCCGGTTCACGTACGTGCCGTTGAGGCTGCCCACGTCGGCCACCGTGAAGTGACCGTCGGGGCCGCGGCGGAACTCCACGTGGCTGCGGGAGACCGTCACGTCGTCCAGGAAGATGTCGCTCTGCGGGTGACGACCCGCCGTCGTCAGGTCGGCGTCCAGCAGGAAACGGCTGCCGGAGTTGGGGCCGCGCCGCACCACCAGGAGCGCCGAACCGGCAGGCAGTGCCTCGACCGCGGCCTGAGCCTCGGGCGACAGGGCCGGGACCTGCGTCTGACCGGTGGCCTCCGGGTCGTACGACTCGATGCCGGAGATGGAGATCGTCGAGGTCGTCTCGGAGGGACGCTCCGGGACGCCTGCCCGGAGCGGCGCCCCGCAGTGCGAGCAGAAGCGGCTGTTCTCCGCATTGCGGTTGCCGCACCGCGTGCACACCAGCGCCGACATCGACGGATCCTTCTGCTGCGGCTGCCCCGCCGCTGAACCCGACGGGTCCCCGAAACCTATGCGGGCCGCCTGGGCAGGGTCAACGGCCGACGCGCCGTGACCACCAGAATTGCCACCCTCCGGACCAGCGACCTGGTCCCGGTAGAGCGGCCGGTTCCCCGCGTCGGAACCATCGCGATGGCGGGCCGTCTCGCTCCCGCCCTCTCGCGCACTCTTGCCGAACAACTTCGCAAACAAATTCACGGGCGATTCCCCTTGACCGAAACAGACCCGCCCGTGGGGCAGGACGAACCCTGACTGCACCGACCGGCCGACCCGGACATCTTCACAACGTCCGTCTCCGCCATACAGTTTCCACCACTCACCACTTCTTCGGCGCGCCGACCCCCCGCGACCCGACGTCCCGTCGGGACGGCGTGCCCGAAGCCCCGCCTCACCGGGCCGACGACCGAGCGTAGTCAGGCCGCTTCGCCGCTCGCAAGGCGTCCACGACGATCTTCGTCCGGCGCTCCACGACGACGGTGGCCTGCTCCTTCTCCAGAGTCTGCACCACCCCTCCGGGGATGTTCAGCGCGGGCTCCAGATCCTGCGGTTTCCCGATGACCTTGAAACGATACGGAGCGGAGATCTTCTTTCCGTCCACCGACACTCCGGCACCCGTGTCCGGGCGGGCCGTCAGGTAGGTGCTCGCGACGACGCGGACGCCGTTGAGCTCGATGGCCTCCGCCCCGGCGGCCCGCAGCTCCTGGACGGCGTCCAGCAGCTTGTCGGGACCCACGGCCTTGCGCGGGTCCTCCACCGTGACCTCGATGCCGGGACCCTCCGCGGGGACCGTGCCGGCCAGCACGCCCAGCTGCCGCTCCTTGGCGAGCGTCTGGCGCCGGGCCTCCTCGGCCTGGTCGGAGCTGTTCTCCAGCTCCGACCGCTGGTCCTCCAAGGCCTGCTGCTCCTCCTCCAGCCGCGCCGTGCGGTCGTCGAGCTCGTCGAGGATGCGGACCAGGTCCTCCTGCCGGGCGCCGCGCAGCGCGGTGTCCCCCGCGCTGTGCGAGGCCACCTGCACGGCCAGTCCGAAGCCCAGGCCGAAGAGCAGCAGCGCCACGATCAGCTGGGCCCTGCTCGCCCTGGGGGGCCAGAGGCTCTGTACGAGCCTCTGACGGCCTGTCACGGTGGGCGGAGCGTCCTGTTCCGGCGCCTGCGGTTCAGGGGCCGTGGCGGGCCTCTCCTCGGGCAGCTCCTTGCGCAGCCGGTGATCCGGCCCGTCCCCGCTCCCGCGGGGCCCCGCATACCCGTGGTGGCGCTCCTCGCTCATCGCCTCACGCCCTGAACACGTGCCGGCGGATGGCCGCGGCGTTGGAGAAGATGCGGATGCCCAGGACGACCACCACGCCGGTGGACAGCTGGGCCCCCACGCCCAGCTCGTCGCCGAGGAAGACGATCAGCGCCGCGACGACCACGTTGGACAGGAACGAGACGACGAAGACCTTGTCGTCGAAGATGCCGTCCAGCATGGCCCGCAGCCCGCCGAAGACGGCGTCCAGCGCCGCCACCACGGCGATGGGGAGGTACGGCTCCACGGCGACCGGGACCTCGGGCCGGACCAACAGGCCCACCACGACTCCCACGACGAGGCCCAGTACGGCGATCACGATGTGCCCTTCCCGCTGTGCGGCTGTTCAGCCTCTGCTGGTTCCGACTCTGCTGGTTCCGATGTCTGCGCCGGCTCCGCCTCGCGCAGGATCACGCTGGGGGCGGCCGGCAGCCGCAGGTCCTCCTCGACCGAGATGGCCGTGCGGATCCCGTAGTTCTCCTGCAGCGCGTAGAGGTAGAGGCCGTCCGCGCTGTCCTGGAACCGGGTGCTCAACGGCTTCCCGTCCCCCACCGCCAGCACCGTGTACGGCGGCGCCAGCGGCTTGTTGTCGACCAGTATCGCGTCGCCCGCGGCCCGGATGGCGGACAGGGCGGTGAGGCGCTGCCCGTTGACGGAGACCGCCTCGGCGCCCGACTCCCACAGCCCGTTCACGACCCGCTGCAGGTCCCGGTCACGGACCCGGCCGGTGTCCGAGAAGCCGCTGGAGCCACGCGGCTCGCCGTCGGCCTCGGTCCCGGTGTCCTCCGCGTCGTCGACGACCAGCTTGACGCCCGGCCCGTGCACGGGGACGGCCCCGGACAGGATCTGGACGGTCTCCAGCCGGCCACCGCCGCCGCCGTGCTCCCGCAGCGCCTCGCGCTGCCGCTCGCCCACCTCGGCCCGCAGCCGGTCGACGCTGCTCTGCAGTGCGTCGGCCCGCTCGGTCTGCCGCCCGATCCGGTCGATCAGCTCCTCGCGCTCCCGGGCGACCACCGGCGCGTCCTCCCGGGCCTGGGCCGCGCCCAGCGTGACCACCAGGCCGGCCAGCACGAGCCCGGCCGCCAGCCCCAGCTTCGCCTTGAGCGTCTTCGGCAGCCCGCCGCCCTCACCGCGCTTGCGCGCGGCCGCCTCGGCATAGCCGTCGTCGAGGCTGTGGTCCATGACGTTGGTGAGCAGCGACATGGAGGCGTCCGGGCGCGAACGGCGAACGGGAGTGCTCCGAACGGGGGGCTGCTGCGGCATGCCGCACATCGTCGCATGCCGCGCCCGTGTACCACGAACGGCCCCACCGGCCACCCGTGGACCGCGACCGGCCCCACCGGCGTGCCGGACGGCCCCCACCACGGGGGCCGCCCGGCACGCGCGAGGAGGTGCGGACCTAGTTGCCGGCGCCCTCCACGACGGTGCTCCACTCGTCCAGGAGCGCCTGCGCGGACGCGTCGTCGGGGCCCTCCGCCCACAGGTGGGTGACCGCCTCGGCCGGGTCGGGCAGGACCAGCACCCAGCGCCCGTCGGCCTCGACGACCCGCACGCCGTCGGTGGTGTCGACGAACCGGTCGCCGGCCGCCTCGACCACCCGGCGCATCACCAGGCCCTTGACCGCCCACGGCGTCGCCAGGTCCCGCTTGAGCACGTGTGCCCGCGGAATCCGCGCGTCGATCTGGCTGAGGGTGAGCTGCGTGCGCGCCACCAGCCCGATGAGCCGCACGAAGGCCGCGGTGCCGTCGAAGACGCCGCTGAACTCGGGGACGATGAAACCGCCCCGGCCGTCGCCGCCGAAGATGGTCGTCTCCTCGCGACCCACCCGGGTCAGGTCGTCGGGCGAGGTGGTAGTCCACTCGACCTGCGTGCCGTGGTAGGCGGCCACCTGCTCCGCGATGCGGGTGGTGGTCACCGGCAGCGCCACCCGGCCGCTGCGGCGCTCGGCCGCGACCAGGTCCAGCATCACCAACAGCGCGCGGTCGTCCTCGACGATGCGGCCCTGCTCGTCGACGAGCGACAGCCGCTCGCCGACCGGGTCGAAGCGCACGCCGAAGGCCGCCCCGGAGGAGGCGACGATCTCGCCGAGCCGCTTGAGCCCGGCACGCCGCATCTCCAGCGTCTCGGTGGGCCGTGCCTCGTCCAGACCCGGGTTGATCGTCAGGGAGTCGACCCCGAGCTTGCCGAGCAGGCTCGGCAGCACCAGTCCGGCGCTGCCGTTGGAGGCGTCCACCACGACCTTCAGCCCCGCGTCCGCGATGCCGCTGGTGTCGACGTTGCGCAGCAGCGACCCGGTGTAGGAGTCGAAGGTGCTGGACGGGAAGTGCAGGTCGCCGATCTCACCGGGGAAGGCCCGCCGGTACTCCTGCCGCGCGAAGACGCGGTCCAGCTTGCGCTGCCCGGCCTGCGACAGGTCCGCGCCCTGGCTGTCGAAGAACATGATGTCCACGGAGTCCGGAACACCGGGCGTGGTGCGGATCATGATGCCGCCGGCGCTGCCTCGGGCGGTCTGCTGCCGGGCGACGGGCAGCGGCACGTTCTCGAGGTCTCGGACGTCGATGGCACTGGCCTGGAGCGCCGAGATCACGGCCCGCTTCAGCGCGCGGGCTCCTCGCGAGTGGTCGCGCGCGGTGGTGACGGTGGCGCCCTTCTTCAGGGTCGTGGCGTACGCGCCGGCCAGCCGCACCGCGAGCTCGGGGGTGATCTCCACGTTCAGGATGCCGGAGACGCCGCGCGCGCCGAAGAGGTGCGCCTGGCCTCTGGACTCCCAGATCACCGAGGTGTTGACGAAGGCGCCGGCCTCGATGGTCTTGAACGGGTAGACCCGCACGTTGCCCTGGACGATCGATTCTTCACCGATCAGGCACTCGTCGCCGATCACCGCCCCGTCCTCGATCCGGGCGGCCCGCATGATGTCGGTGTTCTTGCCGACCACACATCCGCGCAGGTTGCTGTGCGGCCCCACGTACACGTTGTCGTGGACGACGGCCTTGTGCAGGAAGGCGCCGCTCTTCACGACCACGTTGGAACCGACGACGGTGTGCTCGCGCAGCTCCGCGCCGGCCTCGACCTTGGCGTAGTCGCCGATGTAGACCGGCCCGCGCAGGACGGCGTCCGGGTGCACCTCGGCGCCCTCGGCCACCCACACGCCCGGGGAGATCTCGAAGCCGTCGATGTCGACGTCGACCTTGCCCTCGAGCACGTCGGCCTGGGCCTTGACGTAGCTCTCGTGCGTGCCGACGTCCTCCCAGTAGCCCTCGGCGACATAGCCGTAGATCGGCTTGCCCTCCTTCATGAGCTGCGGGAAGACGTCACCCGACCAGTCCACCGGCACGTCGGGCTGCACGTAGTCGAACACCTCGGGCTCCATCACGTAGATGCCCGTGTTGACCGTGTCGGAGAAGACCTGGCCCCAGGTCGGCTTCTCGAGGAAGCGCTCGACCTTCCCCTCGTCGTCCACGATGGTGATGCCGAACTCCAGCGGGTTCGGCACACGCGTCAGGCAGACGGTGACGAGGGCGCCCTTCTCCTTGTGGAAGTTGATCAGCTCGGTCAGATCGAAATCTGTCAGGGCGTCACCGGAGATCACGAGGAAGGCATCGTCCTTGAGTGCCTCTTCGGCGTTCTTGACGCTTCCCGCGGTGCCGAGCGGCTTTTCCTCGTTGGCATAGGTGAGCTCCATACCGAGCTCTTCGCCGTCACCGAAGTAGTTCTTGACCAGGGAGGCCAGGAACTGGACGGTGACCACGGTTTCGCTGAGCCCATGCCTTTTCAGCAGCCGCAGAACGTGCTCCATGATCGGCCGGTTGACCACCGGCAGGAGCGGTTTGGGCATGCTCGAGGTCATGGGGCGAAGGCGCGTGCCTTCGCCTCCGGCCATCACGACGGCCTTCATGTCGGAAGCGTCCTCCTCTGACAGACGACGGGTTGACCGACATCCTCCGTCCGAAGGGTCGCGCCAGTTCTGGACACGGGCCGTCGGACCCCTGGGGGTCACTCATCGGCGAGTCAGTCGGTAGTGGCCATGGTGTCCGCGCGAACAAGGCGTCGGACCTGCACCACGTAGAGGACTCCTGCCCACCAATAGAGGGTTGTACCCCACCCCGTGAAAGCCCAACCGAAAACAGCCGCCAGGGAGGCCAGCCACCCACTTCCGTCGCTCAGCAGAAGAAGCGGGAAGGCGTACATCAGATTGAACGTTGCGGCCTTCCCGAGGAAGTTCACCTGCGGCGGCGGGTATCCGTGCCGGCGCAGGATCGCGACCATCACCAGAAGGACGGCCTCACGCGCCAGCAGCACGACCGTCAGCCACAGTGGCAGGATCTCCCGCCAGGTGAGGCCGAGAAGGGTGGAGAGGATGTACAGCCGGTCGGCCGCGGGGTCGAGCAGCCGGCCGAGGCTGCTGATCTGGTTCCAGCGCCGCGCGAGCTTGCCGTCCAGGTAGTCGGTGACACCGCTCAGCGCCAGCACGAGCAGCGCCCAGCCGTCGCTCTTCGGGCCGCCGAACTCGGGCCGCAGGATGAGCCACAGGAACAGCGGCACGCCGAGAAGCCGCGCCATGCTGAGGATGTTGGGGATGGTGAGCACCCGATCCGTCTGGACGCGGGTCTCCTGGACCTCCACCCGGGGGCCTCCTGTGCTCATATACGTGTCGACGATGCGATCGAACCTTACCGCCAGGTCCGCCCTCCGGGCGCGGAGGGGTGCCCCGACGGCGAGGAACGGAGCAATACTGCCCGGAAATA
>NZ_BEVZ01000010.1 GCF_003112515.1 Streptomyces fragilis
GGGGGGGGGGGGGAAGATCATCGCGCGTGCCCGGACATCCGTGCGTGCCGCGCAGCGGGTTCCTCCTGTTCATCCGCCGGTGCCCCGTGCGCCGGTCTGTTCCACCACCGCTCAGGAGTGACCGCCATGACCCACCCCACGCCCGAGGCCCCTTACGGCGTCGACCACCTCGGCCGCCCGTACTCCGACAAGTCGAAGATCGTCGCCGGTCTTCTCCAGCTGTTCCTCGGCGGCTTCGGCATCGGCCGCTTCTACGTCGGCTCGGTCGGCGTGGGCGTGGCCCAGCTGCTGACCTGCGGCGGCCTCGGCATCTGGGCGCTCGTCGACGCCATCCTCTTCTTCACCAGCAACGACCGCACCGACAAGCAGGGTCGTCCGCTGCGCGGCTGATCACCGCATCGCCCGCGACGAGGCCGCGGCCACCGTGACGGTGGCCGCGGCCTCGTGCCGTCCGGGCGTGCCCGGCCGATCTGCGGGACGGTTCAGCGCGACTTCAGCTCGTCGTACGCCTGCGGGTCGCTGTCCTGGAGGAACTGGCGGCAGCGCTCGGCCTCGTCGGTCTCCTTGATGGCCTCCGCGGCGCGGGCCAGGGCGGCCAGGCAGCGCAGGAACCCGCGGTTGGCGCGGTGGCTCCACGGCACCGGGCCGTGGCCCTTCCAGCCGGCGCGGCGCAGGTGGTCCAGGCCGCGGTGGTAGCCGGTGCGGGCGTAGGCGTAGGACTCCACGGCGCGGCCCGCCTCGAAGGCGTCGTCCGCGAGCATCGCCCAGGCGAGCGAGAACGTGGGGTGCGCGGCGGCGACCTCCGCGGGGCTCGCGGAATCGGCGAGCATCCGGTACGCGTCCTCGTTCTCCGGGAGGTACGTCGGCTCGGGGCCGCCGAGCAGGTTCTTGTGTTCCGTCATGCCCTCAGTCTGCCGGAAGGCGGACGCCGCCGGTGCCGGAGGCCGGGCCGACGGCGGTGCGGCGCGGGGGGAGCGGCGGCGGGAGCGGGGCCGGCCCCGCCGCCTGCCCGCCCCGGGGGGTCGCCGGTCAGCGTGCCGGTCCTCGCGCCGGTCAGCGTGCCGGTCCTCGCGCCGGTCAGCGTGCCGGTCCGTCCTCGCGCCGGTCCTTCCGTCAGTCGCGGTCGTCGTCCGCGCCGACGGCCGCCTTCCCGCTGCCCGCGTCGACGAGGACCTCGCGCTCGCCGCCGTCCGCGCCGATCACCTCGACCTCCCAGGCCGGCGCACCGCTGCGGTCGTCGTCGCCGTCGTGCTCGAAGTCCACCGAGACGACGGTGCCGGACACCTTCTTCACGGCGGCCCCGGCGGCCGCGTCGGCGTCGGTGCCCGCCTTGCGCAGGGCGGCGGCCTCCTTGCGGTCGTCGGCCTCGTCGTCGGCGTCGTCGTCCTTGTCGCGGGTGCTGTCGAGCACCGTGCCGTCGTCCGGGTCGACCAGCACCTCGGTGCGGGTGCCGTCCTCGCCGACGACCTCGACCTCCCAGACCGGCCGGTCACCGTCCTGGTCGAACTCGGCCGAGGCCACGACGCCCTTCGCCTTCGCCAGCGCCGCGGTGACGGCGGCGCGCACGTCGGTCTTCGGGGTCACCGCGTCGGCCCGCTCGCCGTCGGCACGGCCCTCGTCACGGTCGTCGCGCTCGTCGCCCTCGTCGCGGTCGTCGCGGTCCCCGCCGTCCGGGCGGGCGGAGGAGGCGGTGGCGGCCCGGTCGCGGTCGTCCCCGGAGGCGGCGACGGCGGCGACGGCGCCTCCGCCGACGAGGGCGGCGGCCACCAGGGCGGCGAGGGCGGCGCGGCGGCGGGACGGGGTGCGGTCGGCGGAGCTCATGGGGTTCCTCCTGAGGAGTCGGTCCGGCGTTTCTCGACGGGCACCACTGTCGACGGGCGACGCTGAAGCGGTGCTGAAGGAAGCTGAAAGGTCCTTCAGGGAGGCTCTGCGACCCTTGTCGGCATGCGCCTGCTGATCGTGGAGGACGAACGACGCCTGGCCGCGGCCCTGGCGAGGGGGCTGACGGCCGAGGGGTTCGCGGTGGACGTCGCGCACGACGGCGTGGACGGCCTGCACCGGGCGCGGGAGCACCCCTACGACCTGATCGTCCTGGACATCATGCTGCCCGGCATGAACGGCTACCGGGTCTGCTCGGCGCTGCGCGCGTCCGGCGACGAGACGCCGATCCTGATGCTCACCGCCAAGGACGGCGAGTACGACGAGGCCGAAGGGCTGGACACCGGGGCCGACGACTACCTCACCAAGCCGTTCTCCTACGTGGTGCTCCTCGCACGGATCCGCGCCCTGCTGCGCCGCCGCACCCGCGGCGGCGCCCCCGTCCTGAGCCTGGGCGACCTCAGCGTCGACCCGGGAGCGCAGCGCGTGCGGCGCGGCGGGCAGGAGATCGCGCTCACCGCACGGGAGTTCGCCGTCCTGGAGCAGCTGGCGCTGCGGGCCGGGGAGGTGGTCTCCAAGACCGAGATCCTGGAACACGTGTGGGACTTCGCCTACGACGGCGACCCCAACATCGTCGAGGTGTACGTCAGCACGCTGCGCCGCAAGATCGACGCCCCCTTCGGGGTCCGTTCGATCACCACGGTGCGCGGCGCCGGCTACCGGCTGGAGCGGGACGGAGGAAGGCCGTGACGCGGGGATGGTTCTCCTCGGTGCGCGCCCGTACCGCGCTGGGCGCCACGGGGGTGGTCGCGGTCGCGCTGGTCCTGGCGGGCCTGGCGGTGGTCGACGCCCTCCGCGGCGGTCTGACCGACAACACGCGGCTGGTCGCGGAGTCGCGGGCCCGCGAGGTCGCCGTCCAGGTCGCGGTGGACCGTATCCCGAAGGACGCGGCCGGACTCGACACCGACGACCCGGTGCAGGTCGTCACCGGCGACGGCACCGTCCTCGCCTCCAGCGACGCCCTCGCCGGCGCCCCGCCGATGAGCGACGCCGCCCGCCCCGGCCCCGCGCAGTCCGACGACTCCGTCGGGGCCCGGGAGGACGACCGCCACGGTGGTGCGGGCGGCGGGCGCGATGACGACGACCGCGACGACGGGCGGGACGACGACGGGCGGGACGACGACGGGCGGGACGACGACCGCGGCGCGGCCGGCGCTTCCGGGGGCGCGGACGACGACGCCCGCGCCGCGGGCGAGGTCGCCGACGACGCCGTGTTCGACCGCGTCTCCCTGCCGGTCGACGACGAGGGGGAGGCGACCTCCGACCCGGGCGAGGCCGAGGGCCGCGCCGACTTCACCGTCGCCGCCCTGCGCGCCGAAGCCGCCGACGGGACGCCGGTGACCGTCTACGCCGGGTCGTCGCTGGCGGTGCAGGAACTGGCGGTGACCGGCACCGTCCGGGCCATGCTGGCCGGCCTGCCCGCGCTGCTGATCGTCGTCGGTGCGGTGACCTGGCTGGTCACCCGTCACGCGCTGCGCCCGGTGGAGGGCATCCGTGCGGAGCTGGCGGAGATCACCGGCAGCCGTGACCTGTCCCGCAGGGTGCCGGTGCCGTCCTCGCGCGACGAGGTGGCCCGGCTCGCGGTCACCACCAACGGCACGCTGGAGGCCCTGCAGGAGTCGGTCGAGCGCCAGCGCCGCTTCGTCGCGGACGCCTCGCACGAACTGCGCAGCCCGATCGCCTCGCTGCGCACCCAGGTGGAGGTCGCCGAAGCGCACCCGGAGCTGCTCGAGACCGGTGAGCTGCTGGAGGACGTGGTGCGGCTCCAGCACCTGGCCGCCGACCTGCTGCTGCTCGCCCGCCTCGACGCGGGGGAGGGGCCCCGCGCCGCGCGGGTCGACCTCGCGGAGCTGGTGCGTGAGGAGACGGCCCGCCGCCCGGAGCCGGGGCGCGCCGGGGAGCTGGAGGAGGCGGTCGTGGCCGGCAGTCCCGGACAGCTGGGGCGGGTGCTGGCCAACCTGCTGGACAACGCGCAGCGCCACGCCCGCGAACGGGTCGTCGCACGGGTACGCACGGAGCCCGCGGACACGGTGGGCGCAGGAGGACGGGGCGCGGGCGGGGGCCGGGGCTGGGCGGTGCTGTCGGTCGAGGACGACGGACCGGGTGTCCCGGAGGGCGAGCGGGAGCGGGTCTTCGAGCGGTTCGTGCGGCTGGACGACGCCCGCGCCCGGGACGACGGGGGCGCGGGTCTGGGACTGGCGATCGTCCGGGAGCTGGTGACCCTGCACGGGGGGACCATCTCGCTCGGTCGGGGTCCGGACGGCGGGGCCCTCTTCACCGTCCGCCTGCCGCTGGCCGGCCCCGCCGGGGACTGAACGGGCCCGCTGGAAAGGCGAACGCCCCGGCGGCATCGGCCACCGGGGCGTTCACCCCACTCCCAGGGGTCCTGGAGGTACCGCGGGTCCTACAGGAAGGAGTTGATCTCGATCGTCTCGTCGCGGCCGGGGCCGACGCCGATCGCGGAGATCGGGGCGCCGGACATCTCCTCCAGCGCCTTCACGTACGCCTGCGCGTTCTTCGGCAGGTCGGAGAAGGACTTCGCCTTGCTGATGTCCTCGCTCCAGCCGGGCAGGTACTCGTAGACCGGCTTCGCGTGGTGGAAGTCGCTCTGGGAGTACGGCAGTTCCTCGACCCGCCGGCCGTCGATCTCGTAGGCGACACAGACCGGGATCTGCTCCCAGCCGGTGAGGACGTCCAGCTTGGTGAGGAAGAAGTCCGTCAGGCCGTTCACCCGCGTGGCGTACCGGGCGATGACCGCGTCGAACCAGCCGCAGCGCCGGTCACGGCCGGTGGTGACGCCGCGCTCGCCGCCGATGCGCCGCAGCGCCTCGCCGTCCTCGTCGAACAGCTCCGTCGGGAACGGACCCGAGCCGACACGCGTGGTGTAGGCCTTCAGGATGCCGATGACACGGCTTATCCGCGTCGGGCCCACGCCCGCGCCCGTGCAGGCGCCGCCGGCGGTCGGGTTGCTGGAGGTGACGAACGGGTAGGTGCCGTGGTCGATGTCCAGCAGCGTGCCCTGACCGCCCTCGAAGAGGACGACCTTGTCCTCGTCGAGCGCCTTGTTGAGCACCAGCACCGTGTCGGCGACGTACGGACGCAGCTGCTCCGCGTAGCCCAGCAGCTCCTCGACCACCTGGTCGGTGGCGATGGCGCGGCGGTTGTAGAGCTTGGTCAGCATCTGGTTCTTGACCTCGAGCGCGGCCTCCACCTTCTGCTGGAGGATCGACTCGTCGTACAGGTCCTGGACGCGGATGCCGGTGCGGTTGATCTTGTCGGCGTACGTGGGGCCGATGCCGCGACCGGTGGTGCCGATCTTGCGCTTGCCCAGGAACCGCTCGCTCACCTTGTCCGACGTCACGTTGTACGAGGTGATGATGTGTGCGTTGCCGCTGATCAGCAGCTTCGACGTGTCGACGCCCCGCTCGTTCAGCCCGCTCAGCTCGGAGAGCAGCACCGAGGGGTCGACGACGACGCCGTTGCCGATGACCGGAACGCAGTTGGGGGAGAGGATGCCGGACGGCAGCAGATGCAGCGCGTACTTCTGGTCGCCCACCACGACCGTGTGGCCGGCGTTGTTGCCGCCCTGGTAACGCACCACGTAGTCGACGGAGCCGCCGAGCAGGTCGGTGGCCTTTCCCTTGCCCTCGTCACCCCACTGAGCACCGAGCAGCACAAGTGCGGGCACAGGCGTACACCCCTTCCGGGTGGGGCATGTCCTGGGTCGGGGCGCGCGGCACGACCATGTGCCTCGTGCGCCCGGCGGCCCTGTCGGCCGCGGTTCCCGTCGGACCGGTTGCCCCGGAATAGACGAAGCCCCTGGCACGAGGAACGCGGCGCAAGGGGCTCTTGCACAAAGATGCTACCCGAGGACCCGAGGAAGCGAGGCATGACCGAGGTGGCTTCGGAGCAGCTTCTGGTGGTCGTCGACCCGTCCGCCCGCCGTACGGACGGCGAGTCCGTGCGGATCGCCAAGGACGTCCTGTGTGCCGGCGCGCGGGTGAAGTGGTGCCTGCCGGAGGGGCGCGAGGAGTTCGCGCGGGCCCTGGAACGCCGGGGATCCAGGCGGCCGGTGGTGGTCGGGGACGACCACGCGCTGCTGCGGGCGGTGACCGTGCTGGAGCGCCACGGCGAGCTGGACGGCTGCGCCCTGGCGGTGGTGCCGGTGGTGGGCCGTCCGGGGGCCCTCACGGTCGCCCTGTCGCTCGGCGTGCCGCAGGGCACGGTCGCGGCGGCCCGGGCGGTGCTGGACGGCTCGGTGCGGCGCCTGGACCTGCTGGCGGACGACGCGGGCGGGTTGGTGCTGGGGGAGCTGCGGATCCCGGCGGTGGACGCGGCCCCGCACAGGGGCCTGCGGCCGGCCCGGCGCCGGTACCGGTCCCTGGTGAGTGCGCTGGCCCGGCAGTCGCGGGCCGCGGCGGAGGCGGCCGGGGCCGCGGGGCCGGGGCCGTCCCGCCTGCGGGTGGAGACCGACGGCGCGACCCTGGTCGACCTGGACCAGCCGGTCCGCGCGGTCACCGTCACCCCGGGCCGCACCGGCCGCGCCGACGTCGAGGTCCGCCCCGTCTCGGTGGGCGCCGAGGCCGCGCCCCTGCAGGCCGCCGCCCGTACCGTCACCGTCTCCGGCGCCGACTTCCGCTACCGCGCCGACGCCACCGTCGCGGGCCCCGTCCGCACCCGCACCTGGACGGTCCGGGCGGGGGCCTGGGGCCTGGTCCTTCCCGGGTGACGGCCGGGGGCGGTAGCGTCCGCGCGTCGAACAAGGGGGCGGACGTGGGGGGCGGGATGGCTTACGAGGGCACGGCACTGGGGGTGCCGGCGGCCCGAATGGCGTTGTCCGAGTACCGCAAGCGGGCTTGGACCATGGTGCTCGGCGGCGCGTGCGGCGGTGTGTTCGGCGTGGTGACGGGTCTGACGGGCATCACCTGGACCCCGCTCTGGTGGGCGATCGGCTGCGCCATGGTGGGCGGAATGCTCCTCTTCCGCGCCACCCGGATCCGGACGCTGCTGGAGCGTCACCCGTGGCGCGAGCGGCGCGTCGTCCACGTCGGGGGAGGGCGGCTCCGGCCGGTCGTGGTGGTCGAGGCCGGGGAGCGGGGCGAGGTGTGGCCGCTCGCTGTCGAGCTGCCGTTCCAGCAGCAGGTCGACCTGCGCGAGCACTCCTCCGTGGTGTGGACGGCCGGTGACCCCCGCTTCGGCGTGGTGGTCTCGCCGCCCGGGGGCGACCGGTTCCGCCTGGCGTCCCCCGCCCGGGGCAGGCGCCTGCGGGGGGTGGCCGCGGTGCCCGAGGTCCGGGCGTCGGCGGGCCGCCTGCTGACGGACGCACGGCCCGCGGTCCGGCGCCCCAAGGTGTTCCGGTGGGTGCTGCTGCTGGGAGCGGCGTGCTTCCTCTACGCGGCCGTCGGCAGTGAGAACAGCGGCGACGCCGAAGTGGGGCTCACGGTTCTCGACCGGGGCCCCGGCGGGAACTGCGTCGTCCGCTTCGACGACCCGTTCACGGGCGAGGAGCGCGAGGAGTCGTACCACTGCGACGAGGGCGGGGACGCGGACCTGCGGAACTTCGAGACCGGCCGGGTGGTCTCCCGGTGGCCGGGCCGGGCGGTCCTCTACAACGAGAAGTACCAGGAACCGCCGTCGGGGGACGACCTGTTCGACGTCGTCGGCAACACCGGTCTCGGCCTGGTGCCGCTGGCCGTCGTGGGTGCGGTGGCCGGGCGCCTGCTCCACCTGCGCCGCTGGCGCCGGGCCATGGAGATGGCCGGGAACGAACCCTCCGCGCCGGCCACCGCGGAGACGGCCACCGCGGAGACGGCCACCGGGAAGACGGCCACGGAGGGAGAAGGTACGGAGGGAGCGGGCGCGGCACCCACCTCGGTCGGCCGTGCGCAGGCCGGCCGCCCGTCGGCCCCTGCACGCGTAC
Source organism: Streptomyces fragilis (assembly GCF_003112515.1). Lineage (GTDB taxonomy): Bacteria > Actinomycetota > Actinomycetes > Streptomycetales > Streptomycetaceae > Streptomyces > Streptomyces fragilis. The sequence goes on from NZ_BEVZ01000010.1 coordinate 7,859, forward strand.
CCGCTCTCAACCACGCGGGCGCCGTCGCCCGGGCCGAGCGCTTCGCGCCGAGGCCGGAGCCGGCGATCTGGGAGCGGGACTGGCGGACGGCCCCCTGGTGGCGGGTGCGCGGCCTCAGGCTGATCGTGGGCGAGGGTGAGCTGTACGCCTGGCTGTTCGGGCAGCTGGGCGCCTTGCTGGCGGTGGTCTGCCTGGCCGTGTTCCTGCACCACACGCCGTCGTGGGCCCCGGCCCTCATGGTCCTCGGCGCCCTCGCCGTGGCCTGGTCGGGCCGGGACCTGTACCGCCGCCTCCCCGCGATCCGCGCCCTCCGGGACGCCGCCGCCACGCCCGGACCCCGGCGCCGCCGGTACGTCCTGCTGCCCACCACGCCGCGGGTGAACGGGGAGGCGCAGCGGCTGCTGCTCGTCGTCTTCCCCGAGGAGGGCGGTGACGAGGCCCTGCCGGAGGGGCTGCTGGAGGTGCAGGCGCCCGGGACGAAGCGTCACCCCTGGGCGGGGCTGCCCGCGCCCGCCGGCACCGTGGAGCTGCACGGCCCGCCGGCCGGCGGCGGGCAGGAGGCGCCGGTGGTGCCGGTGATCGGCGGCCTCGTGCTCTGGCCCGTCGGCCGGTACGAGGAGATCGGCCCGGACGGCCGGGACCGCCGAGGGCTGCTCGCGGACGTCGAGGTCGCGAGGGCGTGAGCCGCGCCGGCGGCGTCAGCGGAGGCCGCCGGCGGGCCCCCGCTTCTCCCGCCACCGCCGCATCATCTCGGTCAGTTCGACCTCGATGAACTCGAAGAACTCCAGCGTCTCCCGCAGGCGTTCCTCGGCCGGGGAGCCGGGGCTGACGGCGGTGACGCCCTCGCGCAGGGCGGACTGCCAGTGGCGCAGCATGGCCTCGCGGTTGGCGATGGCCTCGTACCACTGGTTGTTGTGGACCCGGTAGCGCTCGCGCCGTGAACCGGGCTCGCGCTCGCGGGAGATCAGGTGGGTCTGGGAGAGGTAGCGCACCGCGCCGGAGACCGCGGCGGGGCTGATCCGCAGCTGATCGCCCAGCTCGGCCGAGGTCAGGACGCCGTCGTCGGAGGCGAGCAGCGCGGCGAACACCCGCGCGGGCATCCGGGCCATTCCGGCGTCGGCGAGCTGTCCCGCGAAGAGTTCCACGAACCGTGACACCGCCTGCGGGTCCCGTTCCTTCGGGGACGCCCCGGCCTCCGTCATGCCTGACCTCGTTCTCTCGGTGTGGGCTCCGAGTTTATACGCTTCCTTAACTTCACAAGTTTCTGAAAGAAGCGTAATTTCACGAGCATGACGCAGGAATCCCTCGCGATCGAGGTATCCGGACTCCAGAAGACCTTCGGCGCCACCCGCGCCCTCGACGGACTCGACCTGTCCGTCCGCACCGGAGAGGTGCACGGCTTCCTCGGCCCCAACGGCGCCGGCAAGTCCACCACCCTCCGGGTCCTGCTCGGTCTGCTGCGCGCCGACGGCGGCAGCACCCGGGTGCTCGGCCTCGACCCGTGGGACCGGGCCGTCGAGGTGCACCGGCGTCTGGCCTACGTGCCCGGCGACGTGGAACTGTGGCCCAACCTCAGCGGCGGTGAGGCCATCGACCTGCTCTCGCGGTTGCGCGGCGGCATCGACCGGCGGCGCCGGGACGAGCTGGTCGAGCGGTTCGACCTGGACCCGCGGAAGAAGGGCCGGGCCTACTCCAAGGGCAACCGGCAGAAGGTCGCCATCGTCGCCGCGCTGGCCTCCGACGCCGAGCTGCTGCTGCTCGACGAGCCCACCTCGGGCCTGGACCCGCTGATGGAGGTCGTCTTCCAGGACGTGGTCCGCGAGGCCAAGGAGGCCGGGCGGACGGTGCTGCTCTCCAGCCACATCCTGGCCCAGGTGGAGAAGCTGGCCGACCGGGTGTCGATCATCCGGCGCGGCCGGACCGTGCAGTCCGGCACCCTCGCCGAGATGCGCCACCTCACCCGCACCACCGTCGAGGCGGAGACGGAACGGCCGGTCACCGGGCTGGACGCACTGGAGGGCGTGCACCACCTGCACACCGACGGGACGCGCGTGCGGTTCGCGGTGGACGGCGGGCGCATCGACGCCGCGGTACGCGTCCTCGGCGGGTTCGGGATCCGCGCCCTGGTCAGTCACCCGCCCACCCTGGAGGAGCTGATGCTCCGCCACTACGGCGACGAACTCGCCGCCAACGGCCACCGGAACGGAAGCTCCGGCGCCGACGACGCCGACGACGCCGACGGCCCCGGGAGCACCGCCACCGCAGACGCCGCAGACGCCGCAGACGCCGCGGACGCCGCGGACGCCGCGGACGCGAAGGGCGGCGAGGCGCGATGACGACCACCGCCGCCCCGTCCGCCGGAGCGAGCGCCGCGGCCCCGGTTCCCGCCCCCGCCCCGCGCGCCCCGTTCACCGGTACCGGCGCCCTGCTCCGTTTCGCGCTGCGCCGGGACCGCCTGCGACTGCCGGTCTGGCTGGCGGCCCTGGTGGTCACCACCGTGTCCACCGCCAACAGCACCGCCGCGCTCTACGACTCGCCCGAGGCCCGCGCGAGCGCCGCGAGGACCATGGCGACGCCCGCCGCGCTCGCCATGACCGGCCCGCAGCACTTCCTGGACCACTACACCTACGGCGCGATGCTCAGCCACAAGATGATCGGCTTCATGGGCGTGCTGGTCGGCCTGATGAGCGTCCTGATCGTCACCCGGCACACCCGCGGCGAGGAGGAGACCGGCCGCGCCGAACTGGTCCGCTCCACCGTCGTCGGCCGCCACGCCCAGCTCGCCGCCGCGCTGTCCCTGGCGCTCCTCGCGAACCTGGCGCTCGCGCTGCTGCTCGCCGTGAGCCTGGCCGGTCTCGGCATCGAGTCGATCGGGCTGTCGGGCGCGCTGGTGTACGGGGCGGCCCACGCCGCGACCGGCGTCGTCCTCGCCGGCGTCGCCGCGGTCACCGCCCAGACCAGCTCCTCCACCCGCGGCGCCTCCGGCCTCGCGCTGGCGGTGATCGGCGCGGCGTACATCCTGCGGGCGGCCGGCGACAGCGGGAGCAGCGACGCGCTCTCCTGGGCCTCCCCGATCGGCTGGGCCCAGCGCTCCTACCCGTTCGCCGACGACCGCTGGTGGCCGCTGCTGCTCTGCCTGGCCGTCGCCGCCGCCTGCGCGGCAACCGGGTTCCTGCTCTCCTCCCGGCGCGACGTCGGCGCCGGGCTGCGGCCCGCCCGGCTGGGCCGCGCCACCGCCTCCCGAGCCCTGACCAGCCCCTTCGGCCTGGCGCTGCGCCTGCAGCGCGGGCTGCTGGCGGGCTTCTGCGCGGGCCTCTTCGTGATGGGGGCGATGTACGGGTCGATCATCGGCGACATCGAGGACATGCTCGGCAGCGTCGAGCAGATCCAGCAGGCGCTGGCCGAGATCGGCGGGGCCACCCTCGCGGAGTCCTTCGCGTCGATGGTGATGGTGGTGATCTCGGTGGTCTCCATGGTCTTCGTGGTGATGGCCGTCCTGCGCGCCCGCGCCGAGGAGACCGGCGGCCGGGCCGAGGCCCTGCTGACCACGGGGATCTCCCGGGCGTCCTGGCTGGGCGGCCACCTGGCCGTCGCCCTGCTGGGGGCCGTGCTGACCCAGCTGCTGGCGGGGCTCGGCTTCGGGCTCGCGGCCGCCGCGGCCACCGGCGACCACGCGATGACCGGCGACCTGATCGCCGCCGCCCTGGTCCACGTCCCCGCCCTGTGGACCGCGGCGGGCATCGCCCTCGTGCTCCTCGGCCTGCTGCCCCGGGCGACGGCGCTGGCCTGGGTGGTCCCGCTGTACGCCTTCGCCGTCGGCTACCTCGGGGAGATCCTGCGGTTCCCCGAATGGGCCGGCGACCTCTCGCCGCTCGGCCACGTGCCGCAGCTGCCCGCCGCCCCGATGGAGTGGACCCCGGTGCTGGTGCTCACCCTGGTGGCCGCCGCGCTGTGTGTGACGGGGATCGCTGGTTTCCGCCACAGGGATCTGGAGACCGAGTAGAGGCCCGGAGAAGACCCGGTGACGAGGCCGGGACGATCTTCACGGCACCGGAACCGCCAGGCTCGTCTAGCCTTGGGGGTTCCGGTGCCGCCGTTTTCCCGGCACCGGGCGAACCACGACCAGAACGAGGAACCGAGCAGGCCCATGCTGCGAGAGAATGCCGTGGGACCGGACACGGAGTCCGCACGCATCGCGGCGGTGCGCCGCTACGAGATCCTCGACACACCTCCGGACGGTTTCTTCGACCGCGTCGCCCGCCTGGCCGCCCGGACGTTCCAGGTGCCCATCGCGGCGGTGACCTTCGTCGACAGCGACCGGATCTGGTTCAAGGCCCGGCACGGACTGGGCGACGTCACCGAGATCAGCCGTGCCGACGGCCTGTGCGGCCTGGCCCTCCTGCGGGACGGCCCGCTGGTCATCCCCGACACCCGGCAGGACCCGCTGGCCATGGGCAACCCCATGGTGACCGGCGGGCTCGGGATCCGCTTCTACGCCGCCGCGCCGATCGTGACCGCCGACGGCCACAAGCTGGGCACCGTCAACATCCTCGACACCCGCCCCCGCACCCTCAGCCCCGAGGACGTCACCGCCCTGGAGGACCTGGCGGCGATCGTGCTGGACGAGATGGAGCTGCGCCTGACCGCGCTGCGCGCCCTGCGCCGCGAGCAGGAACGCCGCCAGGCGGTCGTCCGCCAGGTGGAGGACGAGCGGGCCGCCCGGCTGCGCGCCGAGCGGGACCGCCGGGTGCTGGAGTCCCTGACCAGCACCCTGCAGCGCACCCTGCTGCCGCCCGCGCTGCCCGCCGTGCCCGGTCTGGAGCTGGCCTGCCACTACCACGCGGCCTCCGTCCACGACCTGGGCGGCGACTTCTACGACGTCTTCCCGCTGGACGGCGACCGCTGGGCGTTCCTGCTCGGCGACGTGTGCGGCAAGGGCCCCGACGCGGCCACCGTCACCGCGCTGGCCCGGCACACGCTGCGCGCCGCCGCCCACCACGCGCCGGACCCGGTGGCCGTGCTGGACACGCTCAACCAGGCGCTCCTCGGCGACACCCTGACCAGCAAGTTCTGCACCGCGATCTTCGGCGTCCTCACTCCCCGTGAGGAGGGCGGCTTCGAGGTGGAGATCGCCACCGGCGGCCATCCGCCCGCCTACCACCTGGGTTCCTCCCCCGACGGCGGTCCCCGGGTGAGCGCGGTGGGGCTCGAAGGGGGCATGCTGATAGGGGCGCTTCCCGAGGCCCGCTTCCGATCCCGTACGGTCGTGCTGGCCCCGGGGGAGGTGCTGCTCCTGTACACCGACGGGCTGATCGAGGCCCGGGCGGGCGAGGACAGACAGATGATCGGTGACGAGGGACTGGCGGCCTTCCTGGCGCGCCGCCGGGGCCTCGGCGGCGCCGCCGGACTGGTGGAGGACATCGTGGATCTGCTGGACTCCCTTCCCGAAGGGGCGGAGGATGACGTTGCGCTCCTGGCGCTCTCGGTGCCCACCGCCGAGGAGGCCGAGCGGCAGACGCCGGGCGTGACGTCGACCGCGCACACCACGACTTTGCCCACGGACGCTACGGACGAGGAGCACTGAACGACGTGTCCGAGCAAGAGCTGCTCCTGACCGTGGAGGAGACCCACGGTCCGCTGGCCGTGGCCGCGGTCGGCGGTGAGATCGACTTCCACACCGCGCCGATACTCCGCTCCCGTGCGCTCGACCTGATCGAGCAGGGCCGCAACCGTCTCGTCCTGGACCTGTCCGGGGTCGGGTTCTGCGACTCGGCCGGCCTCAACGCGCTGATCAACATCTGGCACGCCGCCCAGGGCGCCGGGGGCGCCATGGCGCTCGCCTCCGTTCCGGCCCGGCTGGACCGGATGCTCAAGCTGACCGGCCTGGACACGGTGCTGGCCATCTACCCGACCGCCGACGCCGCGATCGCCGCGGTCGGACCCCGGCCGGGCGGGGAACAGATCGTCGGCTGACCCCGGCCGCAGCGGAGCCCGGAGCCCGGGGCCCGGCCCGAGCCCCGCGCACCACCGGCCCCGGGAGCCGGCTCAGCGGGTCGCGACGCGCAGTTCCGTGAGCCCCCGCATCACCAGGTTGGGCCGCCGCACCGGCTCCGCGGCGAGCCGCAGCCCCGGTGCGCGCTCCAGCAGCGCGGTCATCGAGGCGGCCAGCTCCATCCGGGCCAGCGGCGCCCCGATGCAGTAGTGGACGCCCGCGCTGAAGGAGATGTGCGGGTTCACCCGCCGGTCGAGCTCCAGCCGGTCCGGACGGTCGAAGACCGCCGGGTCGCGGTTGGCCGAACCGAACAGCAGCGCCAGCTCCGCACCCCGCGGGATCACCGTCCCGTCGATCTCGATGTCCTCCAGCACCCACCGCTCGAACAGCTGCAGCGGCGTGTCGAACCGCAGCAGCTCCTCCACGGCGGACGGCACCAGCGCGTGGTCCGCGCGCAGCGCCGCCAGCTGCTCCGGGTGGTCGAAGAGCGCCGCCCAGGCGTTTCCGGTGCCGTTGACGGTGGCCTCGTGGCCCGCGTTGAGCAGCAGCACGCAGGTCGAGATCATCTCCTGCTCGGTGAGCCGGTCGCCCTCGTCGTGGGCGGCGATCAGGGCGGAGACCAGGTCGTCGCCGCCGGGCCGCCGGCGGCGCTCGGCGATCAGCTCCCGCAGGTAGTCGCTGAACTCCACCGAGGCGCGGACCGCCTCCGCCGCCGTCTCCTCGGACGGGTTCAGCTCGTACATCCCGCAGATCGCCGCCGACCAGGGCCGCAGCGGCGCCCGGTCGGCCTCCGGCACGCCCAGCATCTCGGCGATCACCGCCACCGGCAGCGGCTCGGCGACCTCCGCCAGCAGGTCGCCGCCGCCCGCGTCCACCAGCCGCCCGGCCAGCTCCCCGGCGAGCGCCGTCACGTAGGGGCGCAGCCGCTCCACGGTGCGCGGGGTGAACGCCTGGGAGACCAGCCGCCGGATCCGGGTGTGGTCCGGCGGCTCCAGGTCGAGCATCCCGTGGTCGTTGAGCGTGTGGAACGGCTCGTGTTCCGGCGGCGGAGGGGTGCGGCCGAACTCCTCGTGGGAGAACCGGTGCCGGTAGGTGCGGCCCAGCCGCCGGTCGCGCAGCAGCGCCGAGACGTCGGCGTGGTGCGGGACCAGCCACTGGCCGGTCTCCTCGCACCACAGGACCCGTCCGCGCCCGCGCAGCTCGGCGTAACCGGGGTACGGGTCGGCGACGAAGGCGGGGTCGGCGGGGGAGAAGGGCAGGGCAGCGGGTGCGGTCATCGGATCACCATGCCAGCTGGGCGATCTCCTCGGCCACCACGGCCGAGGCATCGGCCGCCGGATCGATCAGCGGGAAGTGGCCGACGCCCTCCAGCAGGGTCAGGCCCACCACCTCGCCCGCCCGGGCGGCCGCGTCGGCGTAGGACTCCGCGACGGCGGGCGGGACGTCGACGTCGTCGCGCCCCTGCACCACGGTGGTGGCGATGCCGTTGGGCAGCAGCAGCACCGGGTCCGCGTGCGGGCGGCGTTCCCCGAAGAGGCCGGGGCCGCCGAGGAACTGCGACGCGGCGTCGCCGCAGACCCCCAGCCTGCCCGCGACCGTGAAGTCGGCGATGGGCGCCAGCGCCACCACCCCACGGACCGCGGCCGGCCGCGCGGTGCGCCAGCGACTCCCCTCGGGCAGCACGTGCCGGGCGGCCGCCCACAGCACCAGATGCCCGCCGGCGGAGTGCCCGGTCCAGACCGTGCGGGAGAGGTCGGCCCGCCCGCCGAGCGCGTCCGCCGCCAGGCCGGGCAGCGCGTCGAAGGCGGCGGCCACGTCGTCCAGGGTCTCGGGCCAGCGCCCCGCCTCGCCCTCCGCCGCCCCGCCCCTGCGGTACTCGGGCACGGCCACGGCGAACCCCCGGCGGGCCAGGAAGGCGGCGAAGGGGGTGATGTGCCGGCGGTCGTAGGGCGCCCGCCAGGCCCCGCCGTGCACCACCACGACCAGCGGCGCCGGCCGCTCCCCGGCGGGCGGGGCGTAGAAGTCGACCACCTGGTCCGGGTGGTCGCCGTAGGACCGGGTCGCCTCCGGTGCGACGGGCTCGTGCGAGAGGGCCGACCGCTCCTCGGCGGCCGCCCGAGCCTCGGCGGCGGCGCGGGCCTCGGCGGCGGCGCGGGCCTCGGCGGCGGCGCGGGCCTCGGCCGCCGCCCCGGTCTCCGAGGTGCTCCCGGTCCCCGCGGCGCTCCCAGCCCTCGCGGCGTTTCCGGTCCCGGCGTCCGCGGCCGTTCTCTCCTCGTCGCTCATGCGCTCCCACCTCTCTCCGGGCCCCTCGCGGCCCCTCGCCGTGTGTCGTCGACAGGATGATGTCGGACGCGTCTCGCCGGGCGGGTATTGCCCGAGTGCGGGAACATTGCGGAGGATGCCCACGGGGACCGGGGCCCCCGTGCCGGTATCGGCAGGGGCGGACCGCTACCCGGAGTACAGCAGGAGACAGCGATGTCCCGACAGGCTCAGCAGACCCACGAGCCGGAGACCCCGCATCTCGAGTTCGACGGCTCGACGCCCTACGAGGACTACGTCCGGGCGGATGTCCTGACCCACCTCCAGCAACTGCGCTCGGACGACCCGGGCGAGATGGTGTTCCTGGTGACCACCCAGGTCATGGAGCTGTGGTTCACGGTGATCGTCCACGAGTGGGAGACGGCCTCGCAGGCCCTGCGCCGCGACGACGTCCCGGCCGCGACCGACGCGCTCAAGCGCTCCGTGCGGGAGCTGGAGGCGCTCAACGCCTCCTGGATCCCGCTCGGCCAGCTCACCCCGGCGCAGTTCAACTCCTACCGCGGTGCCCTCGGCGAGGGATCCGGCTTCCAGTCGGCCATGTACCGCCGTCTGGAGTTCCTCCTCGGCGACAAGTCCCGCTCGATGCTGGTCCCGCACCGCGGCACCCCGCGCGCCCACGCGGAACTGGAGAAGGCGCTCCACGAGCCCTCGCTCTACGACGAGGTGCTGCGCTTCCTGGCGCGCGGCGGCCACGCCGTGCCCGAGGAGGTGCTGCGGCGCGACGTCAGCGAGAAGTACGAGCCGTCGCCCGAGGTCGAGCAGGTGTGGGCGGATGTCTACACCCGCGACCAGAACGACCCGCTGGTCCGCCTCGGCGAGGCGCTGACCGACGTGGCCGAGCTGGTCTGGCGCTGGCGCAACGACCACCTGGTCGCCACCCGCCGCGCGATGGGCGCCAAGACCGGCACCGGCGGCTCCGCCGGGGTGGCCTGGCTGGAGAAGCGGGCCCGCAACACCGTGTTCCCCGAGCTCTGGACGGCGCGCAGCCATGTCTGAACTCCTGTCGAGAGCAACGGAACTGGACGCCGCCGACCCGCTGGCCGCGACGCGGTCGCGCTTCGTGCTGGACGACGTGACCTACCTGGACGGCAACTCCCTCGGCGCGCTCCCGGTGGGCGTCGCCGAGCGGATGCAGGACGTCGTGCGGCGGCAGTGGGGCGAGCTGCGCATCCGCTCCTGGGAGGAGAGCGGCTGGTGGGACGCGCCCGAGCGGATCGGCGACCGGATCGCGCCCCTGGTGGGCGCTGCGCCCGGGCAGGTCGTGGTGGGCGACTCCACCTCGGTCAACGTCTTCAAGGCGCTCGTCGCGGCGGTCCGGATCGCCCGTGAGGGCGACGGCCCCGTCGAACGGGACGAGATCCTGGTCGACGCCACCACCTTCCCCACCGACGGGTACCTGGCCGGTTCCGCGGCGCGGATGACGGACTGCTCGCTGCGGCCGGTGCGTCCCGAGGACGTCCCGGCGGCCCTCGGCCCGCGGACCGCCGCGGTGCTGCTCAACCACGTCGACTACCGGGCCGGGCGGCTGCACGACCTGCCCGGGCTGACCGCTGCCGTCCACGCGGCGGGCGCGGTGGCCGTCTGGGACCTCTGCCACAGCGCGGGCGCCCTGCCGGTGGACCTGGACGAGCACGGCGTCGACCTGGCGGTCGGCTGCACGTACAAGTACCTCAACGGCGGCCCCGGCGCGCCGGCCTTCCTGTACGTCCGCCGCGACCTCCAGGAACGGTTCGACACGCCCCTGCCGGGGTGGAACTCGCACACCGACCCGTTCGGCATGCGTCCCGACTACGCCCCGGGCGAGGGCGCGGTGCGCGGCCGGGTCGGCACGCCGGAGATGCTGTCGCTGCTCGCGCTCGACGCGGCGCTGGACGTCTGGGAGGGCGTGGACGTCGCCGCGGTGCGGCGCAAGTCGCTGGAGCTGACGGACTTCTTCCTCGAGTGCGTCGCCGCGTACGTGCCCGAGGGGTCCGTGGAGTGCGTGACGCCGCTCGCCCACGGGGAGCGGGGGAGCCAGGTGTCCCTGCGGTGCGAGGGGGCCGGCGAGGTCATGCGTGAGCTGATCGCGCGCGGCGTGGTCGGCGACCACCGCCGGCCCGACATCCTCCGCTTCGGGTTCACCCCGCTCTACGTCACCTTCTCCGACGCCGAGCGCGCGGCCCGGGTCCTCGCGGAGATCCTCCGCGGCTGACGCCCCTCGGCGGACGGCTCGCGCACCGGCCCGCCGTCGTCCGCCCCACGGGACGACGGCGGCGGGCCGGTCCCGTGTCGTGGGACACGGGGTGACGGCCTGCCGCGGGGTCAGTCCCGGGTGTAGGTGAGGCTTTCGCCGTCGGCCATGGTGCGGGTGAGGGAACCGCCCTCGACGGTGAGGGTGGAGGGGGCGCCGGCCGAGCAGGAGCTGAGCGGCTCGCCGTCGACGACCCGGGACGGGCCGAGGCCGAGGACCCCGTCGCCGTCGGGGGCGTCGGTCAGCACGGCCTCGAAGACGCACCGGTAGGAGGAGGACGTGCCCTCCAGCGGCCCCTCGGCCACCAGGGTCAGCACCGGGTCGCCGACCTCGCCGCGGGTCAGCGTGACGTGACGGGGGTTCGACCCCGCGGCGTTCTCGATGACGGCGCTCCACTCCCCGAGGAACCGCTCGGGCACCGCGCCCGCTCCCGCGTCACCGGTGTCGTCATCGTCGTCGTTGCCGTCGTCGGCCGAGGTGGTCGGGGGCGGCCCGGACTTACCGCCGGTCTCCGTGCCCGCCGTATCGGAGGAGCTGGTGCGGGTGTCCTTGTCCGCCCGGTCATGGGTGTCCTTGCCGCGCATCACGCCGTGGACCACCCCGCCGGCGATCAGCGCGACGACCAGCGTCGCCGCCGCGACCAGCACCGCGGTGCGGGTGCGGCCCCCGTCGTCCGGGGGCCCGGCGGGCGTCACCGCCGTCGCGCCCCAGGCCGGCTGCCCGAAGTGCCCGGCGGTGTGCCCGGGGACGTGGGGCCGGCCGTAACCCCCGCCGCCGTAACCCCCGTCGCCGTGCCCTGTGCTGCCGTGGCCTGTGCCGCCGTAACCCCCGCCGCCGTGCCCTGTGCTGCCGTGGCCTGTGCCGCCGTAACCCCCGCCGCCGTGGCCCGCGTCGCCGTGACCGTGCCCGTGGCCCGCGCCGCCGTGGCCCGCGCCGCCGTGGCCCGCGCCGCCATGACCGGGCCCGGGCCCGGGCCCGTGTCCTTGGGCGGGGCCCTGGCCGTGGTCCGCGGTGAACGGGTGGGGCGCGCCGAAACCGGGCGGGAAGGCCGGGGCGGCGGCGGGGGGAACGGTGACGGGAGGCGCGGAGTGGGCCGCGGGAGCGGCGGGCGGCGGGGGCGTGCCGGGGTCCGTGACCACGGTGGGAGCCTCCTCCGGCCGCGGCCCGGGGTCCTCGACGTCCAGCAGCTCCGCCGCGTGCCGCCCCAGCTGGGCCACCAGCGCCGCCGGCAGCCACGGGTCACGGGTGCGGCCCGCGCCGAGGGTGGCCTGCTCGCCGCCCACCCTCGAGAGCACGTCCTCCAGGGAGGGGCGGGCCGCCGGGTCCTTGCGCAGGCACTCGCCGATCAGCCCGGTGAGCCCCTCCGGCACGCCCGTGAGGTCGGGCTCGTCCTGGGCGATGCGGTACATCAGGGCGTGCGGTCCGCTCTCCGCGTCGCCGAACGGGAGCCGCCCGGTCACCGCGTAGGCCAGCACCGAGCCCAGGCTGAAGACGTCCACCGCCGCCGTGATCCGCTCGCCCCGCACCTGCTCCGGGGCCATGAAACCGGGCGAGCCGACGACCGCGCCGGCCCGGGTCAGCCCGCTGTCGTCGGAGGTCTCCAGCGCCCGGGCGATGCCGAAGTCGATCACCCGGGGCCCGTCGATGGTGATCAGCACGTTGGACGGCTTGAGGTCCCGGTGGACCAGTCCCGCCGCGTGGATGTCGCCGAGGGCCCGCGCGAGTCCGGCCGCCAGGATGCGCACCGTGCGCTCCGGCAGCGCCCCGTGGTCGCGGCCGACCACCCGCTCCAGCGACGGCCCGGCCACGTACCCCGTGGCCACCCACGGCACGGCGGCCTCGGTGTCGGCGTCGAGCACCGGCGCCGTCCAGTCCCCGCCGACCCGGCGCGCCGCGCGCACCTCGTGGCGGAACCGGGCCCGGAACTCCTCACGCGCGGCGAGCTCGGCGCGCACCAGCTTCACGGCCACCGTGCGGCCCCGGTCCGACCTGGCCAGGAACACCTGCCCCATGCCGCCCACGCCCAGCCGGGCCAGCAGCCGGTAGGCCCCGATCCGCTCGGGGTCCCCCGCACCCAGCATCTCCATCGCGCCGTCCTCCCCCTGGACCGGTCACCGCGCCCCCCGCGGTCCCCACAGCTCAACCTCCGAAGGGTATCGGCGGATTTCCCGGTGAGTGCCACGAGGGGGCCACGCCTCGGCAACAGGACCGTGCCTCGGCGAGGGCCGGCGGGCGGGCCGTCCCCGCGTCCGGGCGGCCCCGCCCGCGTCCGCCCCGCGTCCGCCCCGTGACCGTCACGAGGCTGTTTTCCGCCACGCTGGTTAAGGTGACCGCGAGGTAGTGGACATGAGGCGTACCAGGGAGGGAGAGCGCCGATGGGAACGACCGGCGTCCCCGGCCCCGTGACCCGCAGCACGCTGCGCCAGCAGATCGCCGAGGCACTGCGCGACGAGGTGCTGGCGGGGCGGCTGCATCCGGGCCAGGAGTTCACGGTGAAGGAGATCGCCGAGCAGTACGGCGTCTCCGCCACGCCGGTCCGCGAGGCGCTGGTCGACCTGTCCGCGCAGGAACTGCTGGAGGCGGTGCAGCACCGCGGGTTCCGGGTGCGGGCCTTCAGCGTCGAGGACTTCCGGTACATCGTCCAGGCCCGCGCGCTGATCTCCGACGGCATGTTCCTGCGGCTGGCGGCGCGGTCCGGCTCCGACGGCCCGGGCTTCCCCGACACGGCGGAGACCGCCTCGCTCGTGGCGGTGCGGCGGCGCGGCGAGGAGTGCCAGCGGGCCGCACACTCGGGCGAGTTGTCCGTGCTGATCGGCTACGACCTGCGGTACTGGCGGGAGTTGAGCGGTCTCTTCGGCAACCCGTACCTGACGGACTTCCTGCACCGGTTGCGCGTGCAGGCCTGGGTGTGCACGGTGCAGCACCTGCGGCGGCTCGCCGACCTGAGGGCCCACATGTGGGCCGGCCACACCGCCCTGGTGGACGCGCTGGTGCGCGGGGACGCCGCGGAGTCGCAGCGGCTCGTCGCGGAGAGCAACACCTTCTCGCTGGACCTGGTGGAGCGCCTCACCGCCTCGTACTCCGCCGACGGCTCGCGGAACCCGGGCCGCGGACAGGGCGGATAGCGGCGGAGGCGGGTTGGGCCCCCGCTCACGGGTTGAGCCCCCGCTCACGGGGGACCACTCCTGCACGGGCCCCACCGGTCCCGCACCCACTACGCTTCCCCTTCCACCCTTGACCCGAGGAGTCGTCCTTTGGCCTGTGACCTGTGGCTGGTCCCGCTCGTCGACGTGTTGTGCCACACCCCGGACAACCCCTTCGCCGAGGAACTCGCCGTCTACGACCGGGCGTTGATGGCCATCGGTGCGCAGCCGGTGCCGATCCACCAGTACACGCCGGGGGTCACGGGCGACGTCGCCCCGGTCGCCGGCTTCGACTACGAGGCGCTGCACTTCCTGCGCCGGGTCTACCTGCTCCAGGCCTGCGGGCTGCCGGTCACGCCGGTCGACGAACTCGGCGGCGACTACGAACAGTTGCTGGAGATGTTCGAGACCACGGCGCAGCAGTCCCACCTGGTCTGGCACTACGACCACGCCGGCGCGTACCTGCCGGTGGACTTCCCGTACCCGCTGGTCAACGACGAACTGCTGGAGGGCGGCGGACCGCTCGGGTCCTCGCACGGGCTGCTGCGCGACCTGGAGTTCGTCGCGCCGGCCCTGGGGATCGACCCCGCCAACCCGCCCGCCGCCCCGGCGCCGCCGTCCGCCCCCACCGAGCTGGAGCAGCCGGCCGACCCCGCGCCGTACGACCCGAGCCCGTTCGCCCGGGAACGCCACGTGTGGCTGGGGCTGCACGCGGCGGCGATCCGCAGCCTGGGCCAGGGCTCGATGATCGTCTTCAGCTGACGCCCGGTTGGCCGCCGGCTGCCGGCGGCCCGCCCTCCCGGCGCCGTGGGGCCACCGCACCGACGCCGTCGCGCCACCGCCGTGGGGTGGGTCACCGCGGCTCCGGGGGGCGCTGACGCGGCATGTTGGGCCGGGGCGCGGCCAGGGAGAAGCGGCCCGCGCCGCCCACCGGGACGGCCACCTCGCTGCGGCCCCCGTCGGCGGCGCCCCGGGCCGCCGCGGGGACGTCGCCCCGCCGGAACTCGCCCATCCAGTCCGCCGTCTCGGCCCGCACCAGTTCCGTGACGTCCTCGGAGAACCTCCGCAGCACCCCCAGGCACCGCTCCGCCGCGTCGCCGGCCGTGCCCTCCGTGGGGCCCAGCACCTCGCGCACGTTCTCCGAGGCCCAGTCGAACTGCAGGGCCTGCAGCCGCCGCTGCACCGCCTGCGCCGTGGCCATGTCCCGCATCCAGCCCGAGGTCACCCCGAAGAAGCGGTCCGCGCTCACGCAGGCGAGGGACAGCAGCAGCGACAGGTACCCCCAGGGGGCCGCGCCGTCCATCACCTCGGCGAGGTCCAGCAGCGGGAGCCCCGCCGCGAGCACCGCCCCCGTGGCCGCGCCGCCGCGCAGCGCCCGGGCCGCGCGCCGCTTCCAGATCCGGTCGGCGAGGTACCAGGCGGAGGTCTCCAGCGCGCACCGCTCGACCCACCGGTACAGCTCGTCCAGCCGCCGGGCCGGTACCTCCCAGTCGCCCTGCGGGAAGGGCCGCCCCAGCAGGTCCCCCGGCAGGCCCGGCGCCCCCGGCGCACCGGGCCTGCCCGGACCGGCGCGCCCGACGCCCGTCCGGCCGCCGGTGCGCGCCCCGCCGGTCCGGGCGCCGGCCGGCCGTCCGCCCGCGCCCGACGGCGCGTCGGACCGTCCGCCCTCACGCGACGGCGACGGCGGCGGTTCCTCGGACCCGCTCTCCGGCATCTCCGGCTGACTCACCCGGCTACTCCCCAAACACCTGTAAACGATCACTGCCGACTCGCCCGGCGGGCGCCTGCCCGCGCCCGCCGTCGCCGCCCCCGCGGTCCGGGCCACGGCCGGCCTCCGGCCGCGTGACCGGATCCGGCACCCCGTCGGCACTCTGCGTGACGCGGTGATCACGTGGCGTGCTCCGCGTGTCGGCACCCTTCCTACCCCCCAACGAGTGGCACAGGCAGCGGTTTGAACCACGGATCCGCCCGTAAGTGGCCTTTCAACAGGCGCAGGACCCTCGACACGCTCACCCGAAAGTGTGACGGAGCGGCCATCGCGTCGACCGCGTAGGCTCGTGCAAGAGGGGTGAATCTTTCCGCCTTCTCAGGACAGACGTGTCCGTGACGTATCGACGCGTCGGCTTTTCGTCGTGTCGCCGTGTCGCAACCGTCGTGCCCGGCGCGGACCGCGCCGGCCCAGCGAGCTCAGGGAGCTGAATCGTGTTTCCCGGTGGTGGCCAGCCGAACATGCAGCAGTTGCTGCAGCAGGCCCAGAAGATGCAGCAGGACCTGGCCCGCGCCCAGGAGGAACTGGCGAACACGGAGGTCGAGGGTCAGGCGGGCGGCGGCCTGGTGCGGGCCACCGTCACCGGCTCCGGCGAGCTGCGCGCCCTGGTGATCGACCCCAAGGCGGTGGACCCGGAGGACACCGAGACCCTCGCCGACCTGGTGGTCGCCGCGGTGAAGGCCGCCAACGACAACGCCCAGGAGCTGCAGTCCCGCAAGCTGGGTCCGCTGGCCGAGGGGCTGGGCGGCGGCAGCGGTATCCCGGGTCTGCCTTTCTGACCCGGGGGGCGGCGACTACCGTACGCAGAGGGCGGCTCCGCCGGGAGCCCCGAGGAAGGCAGGCAGGGCGTTGTACGAGGGCGTGGTCCAGGACCTGATCGACGAGCTGGGAAGACTCCCCGGCGTCGGTCCCAAGAGCGCGCAGCGCATCGCCTTCCACATCCTGCAGGCCGAGCCGACGGACGTCCGCCGGCTCGCCCAGGCCCTCATGGAGGTCAAGGCCAAGGTCCGCTTCTGCGTCACCTGCGGGAACGTCGCGCAGGAGGAGCAGTGCGCGGTCTGCCGCGACCCCCGGCGCGACCTCGCCGTCATCTGCGTGGTGGAGGAGCCCAAGGACGTGGTGGCGATCGAGCGGACCCGTGAGTTCCGCGGCCGCTACCACGTGCTGGGCGGAGCCATCAGCCCCATCGAGGGGGTCGGCCCCGACGACCTGCGGATCCGGGAGCTGCTCGCGCGGCTCGCCGACGGCAGCGTCACGGAGCTGATCCTCGCCACCGACCCCAACCTGGAGGGCGAGGCCACGGCGACGTACCTCGCCCGCATGATCAAGCCCATGGGCCTCAGGGTCACCCGCCTGGCCAGCGGCCTCCCGGTGGGCGGCGACCTGGAGTACGCGGACGAGGTCACCCTCGGCCGCGCCTTCGAGGGGAGACGACTCCTAGATGTCTGACGCAACGCTGCATTCCAGCGCGATGGATCCGAGCGACTTCGCGGTCCAGATCGCCGACCAGGTCGAGAGCTTCCTGGTCGCGGTCACCGAGGTCGCGCGGGGCGACGAGCCCGACTCGGCGGTCCCCTTCCTCCTGCTGGAGGTCTCCCAGCTGCTGCTGGCCGGCGGCCGCCTCGGCGCGCACGAGGACATCGTGCCGGACGAGCGCTACGAGCCCGACCTGGGCCCCGAGCCCGACGTCGACGAGCTGCGCGAGCGGCTGGCGGAGATGCTGGACCCGGTCGACGTCTACTCCGAGGTGTTCGACCCGTACCAGCCGCGCCGCGCGCCGGTCCCGGCCCGGATCTCCGACGACCTCGCCGGAGTCATCACCGACCTCCGCCACGGCATGGCGCACTACCGCGCCGGCCGGGTGACCGAGGCGCTGTGGTGGTGGCAGTTCTCGTACCTCTCCAACTGGGGCGCGATGGCCTCGGGGGCCCTGCGGGCCCTGCAGTCCGTGGTCGCGCACGTCCGGCTCAACCAGCCCCTGGAGGCGCTGGACGGACTGGACACCGACGAGCACCTCGAGGAGGAGGCGCTGGCGGAGGCCGCGGGCGAGGTCATGTTCCAGGAGATCGCCGGCCCGCTGGGCCTGCGCCGCGTGAAGTGAGCCGCGCGGCGCACGAGGTGAATCGCACGGCGCACGAGGTGAATCGCACGGCGCACGAGGTGGGCCGCGCGGCGGTGTGAACGGAGCCGCGCGGCACGTGAGGTGAGCCATACGGCCTGCTCAGGGGTTTACCGTCACCCGTCCGGGGGAGGCGCGCCCCGGCCGGGGCGGTGCGGGAGCCGCCCCGGTCACCTGCGGGCGGCGGCACACGAACGGGACATCTCATCATCCGGTTGACCGGATGGGATTTTCAGCCGCTCGTTAGACTGAATCGACCGCCGCACACCTGTGCGCGCGGCTAGAGACGGAAGCGAGCGAGGAGCGCACGTGGGCCTTGTCGTGCAGAAGTACGGAGGCTCCTCCGTAGCCGATGCCGAGGGCATCAAGCGCGTCGCCAAGCGGATCGTGGAGACGAAGAAGAGCGGCAACCAGGTGGTTGTCGTGGTCTCCGCGATGGGCGACACGACGGACGAGCTGATCGATCTCGCCGAGCAGGTTTCGCCGATCCCTGCCGGCCGCGAGCTCGACATGCTGCTGACCTCCGGAGAGCGGATCTCCATGGCGCTGCTGGCCATGGCGATCAAAAGCCTGGGCCAGGAGGCCCAGAGCTTCACCGGCAGCCAGGCGGGTGTCATCACCGACTCGGTCCACAACAAGGCACGCATCATCGATGTCACGCCGGGTCGCATCCAGGCCTCCGTGGACGAGGGCAACGTCGCGATCGTCGCCGGTTTCCAGGGCGTCAGCCTGGACACCAAGGACATCACCACCCTCGGCCGCGGCGGCTCGGACACCACGGCCGTCGCCCTCGCCGCCGCGCTGAACGCGGACGTCTGCGAGATCTACACCGACGTCGACGGCGTGTTCACCGCCGACCCGCGCGTGGTCAAGAAGGCCCGGAAGATCGACTGGATCTCCTTCGGCGACATGCTGGAGCTGGCCTCGTCCGGGTCCAAGGTGCTGCTCCACCGGTGCGTGGAGTACGCCCGCCGCTACAACATCCCGATCCACGTGCGGTCGTCCTTCAGCGGGCTGCCCGGCACCTGGGTCAGCAACGAGCCCATTGAGCAAGGGGAGCAGCAGGTGGAGCAGGCGCTCATCTCCGGTGTCGCCCATGACACCTCCGAGGCCAAGGTCACGGTCGTCGGCGTGCCCGACAAGCCGGGCGAGGCCGCGGCGATCTTCCGCGCGATCTCCGATGCGGAGATCAACATCGACATGATCGTGCAGAACGTCTCGGCGGCCTCCACGGGCCTGACGGACATCTCCTTCACGCTGCCGAAGTCCGACGGCCCCAAGGCCATCGAGGCGCTGGAGAAGGCGCGCACCGCCATCGCCTTCGACTCCCTGCGCTACGACGACCAGATCGCCAAGATCTCCCTCGTCGGCGCCGGCATGAAGACCAACCCGGGCGTCACCGCCGACTTCTTCGACGCGCTCAGCCGGGCCGGCGTCAACATCGAGCTGATCTCCACCTCGGAGATCCGGATCTCGGTGGTCACCCGCGCCGACGTGGTCGCCGAGGCCGTGCGCGCCGTGCACTCCGCCTTCGGTCTCGACTCGGACAGCGACGAGGCCGTCGTCTACGGCGGCACCGGACGCTGACGCTGCGTCCTCGCTGGAACCGGGGCCCCGTTTTCCTCGTCCTTGGGTGAGGAAAGGGGGGCCTCGTCCGCTTTCTCCGGGCGAAGAAACCCCTGGCCGGCGGCCATGTGCTTTATATGATCGGGGCGGACGCGTGTGCGGACCGGCCGACACCTCTTGCCTCGGCCGCCGCCGCGTCCGAAGATTTCCCTTTCGCTGTCAGGGCGGCCGGGGGGACGGTCCGGGGACGGTCGACGTATTGGGGAAGAGCGGGGCATGAAGAATTTCGGGACGGGTTCGACGAGGGCGTACAACCCTCGGGGGGGTCGGGACGTCCAACGGGCGTGGCAGAGGTTCTCGAGTTCCCCGTGGCGGCGCGCAACGCCGGCCTGCGCCCTCGCCGGTCCCCCAGACCCGGCGGTACGCCGGGCGGCATGCCGGTGATCGCGCCCATGCCGTCGGCGCGCCGCGCACGTGTACCCGCTCCCCGGCAGGGTGACGGCCTCATGCCGTCCCAGGCCACCGGCTCCTCCGAGGCGGTGCCCGAGGCCGGAACCACGGTCGACCACCTCACCGCGACCTACCGGGAGCACTACCGGTCGCTGCTGCGCCTCGCCGCGCTGCTGCTCGACGACACCGCGTCCTGCGAGGACGTGGTGCAGGAGGCGTTCATCCGGGTCCACTCGGCCCGCCGCCGGGTCCGCGACCCGGAGAAGACGCTCGCCTACCTGCGTCAGACCGTCGTCAACCTGTCCCGCTCCGCGCTCCGCCGCCGCATCCTCGGCCTGAAGCTGCTGTCGAAGCCGATGCCCGACATGGCCAGCGCCGAGGAGGGCGCCTACGACCAGCTCGAGCGCGACTCCCTGATCAAGGCCATGAAGGGGCTGCAGCGCCGCCAGCGAGAGGTGCTGGTGCTGCGCTACTTCTCCGACATGACCGAGGCGCAGGTCGCCGAGACACTGGGCATATCCGTGGGCTCGGTGAAGGCCTACGGCTCCCGCGGCATCGCCGCCCTGCGCGTCGCGATGGGAGCGACCGCATGACCGGTCCCGAGGATCCCGACGACCTGGCGCGGCGCACCGCTTTCGGCCGATCCCGGCCGTCACGGGTACGCCGCACCCGTCACTCCTGGCATCCTTGGCTCCCGTCGGACAACGGTCCGGCGGCGCAGAGCCCGAGCAAGCCCGGCCCGCAACCCAGCCCGCACGAACCGCACGGTGGGAACGAACCTGTGAACGAACGCCCCGACGAACAGAGCCTCGGGTCCGGGCTCGGTCCGGACGAGGCGGAGCTGCGACGCCTGCTCCACCAGGCCGTCGACGTCCTCGAGCCCAGTGACGACACCCTGGAGTACCTGCGGCACGCGGTGCCCGCCCGGCGGGCCCGCAAGCGCCAGGCCCTGGTGGGCATGGCGGCGGCCGCCCTCTTCGCCGGCACGGCCGTCCCCGCGGCGGTGCACGTCTCCACGGCGGGCTCCGCCGAGGACGTGCGCGCCGGACACGTCTCGGGCCGCACCGAGGTCCAGGGCGGCCAGGGCGACGACCTGCACATGGGCGTCTCGGCCGGCACCGCGCTCCCCGGCCTGCCGGGGGTCACCGAGGACCTCGAGTCCCGGGGCGGCGACAGCAAGGGCGGCAAGGACGCGGGCGCCGACGCGAGCGCCCCGGCGTCCGCACCCACCTGCACGGCCGCCCAGTTGTCGGCCCCGGTCGGCGAGCTCGGCCCGGTCGGCGCCGACGGCAGCGTCTCGGGCGTCTTCCGCGTGTACAACTCCTCGATCGCGGGCTGCTCGGTGAGCGACCCGGGCACCGTCTCGGTGAGCGCCCTGGGCGCGGCCGACCCGGCGCGGATCAGCGTCGTCCGGCAGGCCGGCGACCAGCCGGAGTACGAGCGGCTGCTGCTCGGCCCCGGGGCCTCCTACCAGATCCGCGTCTCCTGGGTCGCCTCCGGCGCCTGCCCCACGGACGACCCGATCGAGTCCCCGACCACGTCCGGCGGGACGGACGGCGGTGGCGGCGACGCCACGGGCGGCCAGGACGGCGGCACCAGCGCGCCCCCCACCGTGGGCGGCAGCACCGACGGCCGGGTCGGCTCGACGGGCAACGAGGGCGGCACCGAGGACGGCGTGACGACGCAGCTGGGCAAGAGCCAGGTGAACACGGACGGCAGCGTCGTGGTCAGCTACCGCCCGCAGGGCGCGGACGCCGCCGGCGCGGCCGCCTCGGTGACGGTCCCGGGCGCGTGCGCGGGCACCGTGTACCGGACGGGGATCCTCGCGGGCAGCTGAGGCCCCGCGGCCCGGGCGGATCGTCCGGGCCGGATCGTCCGGGCCGCAGTGAGCGGATCAGGAGGCGGCGGGAGCGGACTCCCGCCGCTCCTGCGTGTCCGGGGCCTGCCCGGCGGCTGCGGCGGCGTCCTCGGGGCTCGCGGCGGGGCGGGCGTCGTGGGCGTCGTGGGCGTCGTGGGGGACGTGCGCCTCCCCGGCGTCCTCGGGCAGGATGCCGAGCTCGGCGTCCCGGACGAACTCCGCCTCACGCCGCAGCAGCCGGTACCACATGAAGACCACGAAGCCGGCGAAGACGAACCACTCGCCGGTGTAGCCGAGGTTCTGGAAGGCCTTCAGGTCCAGCCCGCTGCCGGGCGCGGCCGCGGGCGGCACCGCCTTCATGCCCGCGTCGCCCTTGTTGAGCACGATCCAGGCGTCGTACACGTCGTACGGCACCAGGTTCACCAGCGAGGCGGCGCTGATCGCGCCGGTCCGCCCCGCGGGCAGACCGCCGGCCGCGGGCACGCCGTTCTGGCCGGGCACCTCGGAGACCTGCAGCGCCCCCGTCACCGTGACCTCCCCCTCGGGCGGAGCGGGCGCGTCGGCCGGGTCGGGCGTACCGGGCAGCCAGCCGCGCACCACGGGCAGGGCCCTGCCGTCGCCGGTGCGCAGCATGGTCAGCACGTAGGAGCCGCGCCGCTCGTCCACCTCACGGTCCGGCACCAGCAGCTGCTCGCCGTACCGGCCGGTGACGACGGCCTGGTCGCCGACCGTCTCCTTGTCGACGGGGAGCAGCTCGGCCAGCGGCCGCGCGGTGCTCGGGTCGGCCTTGCGGTCCTCGGCGGCCTGGGCCGTCGCGTCGCGGTGGCCGTCCACCCGGGTCTCGAACCGGTCCAGCTGCCATGTCCCCATGAACACGCAGAACGGCACGGCGAGCAGCACGAAGACGTTGATCCCCCACCAGCGGGGCGTCAGCAGGAACCGGTACACGCCCCCACGGTACCGGGACCCCGCCCCGTCCCCGGGGCCGGGCCGCCCGCCCGCACGGCCGCCGGGAGCCCTCCGGGCACGGCCGTCCGGACCGCCGCCCGCGCGGCTGCCCGAACCCCTGCCCGCGCGGCCGCCCGCACCACTGCCCGCACCGCTCCGCACCCGGGTGTGCCGAGCAGGCACTATGGGGCCATGACTGACACCACCGGCCGCGCCGACGCCCCGGAGACGCCCACGACCATGCCCGACTGGGAGAAGAGGTTCAGGGCCCCGCGCGTGTCCCTGCCCGACTGGGCGGAGGACGCCCCCGACCGCTCCCTGTTCGTCTCCAACGCGACGGGCACCTACGAGCTGTACGCCTGGGACCGCGCCACCGACGCCCAGCGCCAGGTCACCGACCGCCCCAACGGCACCACGGACGGCACGCTGACCCCCGACGGCGCCTGGATCTGGTGGTTCGACGACACCGACGGCGACGAGTTCGGCGTCTGGCGCCGCCAGCCGTTCCACGGCGGCCCCGACGAGGAGGCCGTCCCCGGCCTGGAGCCCTCCTACCCGGCCGGTCTCGCCCTGGGCAGGGACGGCCGCACCGCCGTGGTCGGCCGCTCCGCCGACGACGAGGGCACCACCATCCACCTGGCCCGGGACGGCGAGGACCCGGTCGAGATCTACCGGCACCCGGAGTCGGCCGGTGTCGGCGACCTCTCCCATGACGGCTCGCTGATCGCCGTCGAGCACACCGAGCACGGCGACGCCATGCACTCCGCCCTGCGCGTGCTGCGCCCCGACGGCAGCACCGTCGCCGAGCTCGACGACACCAAGGCCGGCACCGTCGAACTGGGCCTGGAGGTCCTCGGCTTCGCCCCGGTCGACGGCGACACCCGGCTGCTCGTCGGCCACCAGCGCCGAGGCCGGTGGGAGCCCATGGTCTGGGACGTCGCGACCGGCGAGGAGACCGACCTGGCCCTGGAACTGCCCGGCGACGTGAGCGCCGAGTGGTACCCGGACGGCTCCGCGCTGCTGATCGCGCACAGTTTCGAGGCCCGCAGCGAGCTGTTCCGCTACGACCTGGCGAGCCGCGCCCTGGAGGAGATCGACACGCCGCCCGGCTCGGTCTCCGGCGCCACCGCGCGCCCCGACGGCAGCGTGGAGTACCTGTGGTCCTCCGCGGCCCGGCCCCCGGTGGTGCGCTCCACCTCCGGCCGCGTGGTGCTCGACCCGCCCGGCATGAAGGCCCCGGAGTCGGTGCCGGTGGAGGACGTCTGGGTGGAGGGCCCCGGAGGCCGCATCCACGCCCTGGTGCAGAAGCCGGCCGGCACGACGGGCCCGCTGCCCACCGTATTCGAGATCCACGGCGGCCCCACCTGGCACGACAGCGACGCCTTCGCCGCCGGTCCCGCCGCCTGGGTCGACCACGGGTACGCGGTGGTCCGGGTCAACTACCGCGGCTCCACCGGCTACGGCCGGGAGTGGACGGACGCCCTCAAGCACCGCGTGGGCCTGATCGAGCTGGAGGACATCGCCGCGGTCCGCGAGTGGGCCGTCTCCTCGGGCCTCGCCGACCCCGGCCGCCTGGTCCTGACCGGCGGCTCCTGGGGCGGTTACCTCACCCTGCTCGGCCTGGGCACCCAGCCGGAGGCGTGGGCGGTCGGCATCGCCGCCGTCCCGGTCGCCGACTACGTGACGGCGTACCACGACGAGATGGAGGCGCTGAAGGCCATGGACCGCACGCTCCTGGGCGGCACCCCGGAGGAGGTCCCGGAGCGCTTCGAGGCGTCGTCCCCGATCACCTACGTCGACCGGGTCACCGCGCCGGTCTACATCTCGGCCGGGGTGAACGACCCGCGCTGCCCGATCCGGCAGGTCGAGAACTACGTCAAGCGCCTGGAGGGCCGCGGGGCGGTCCACGAGGTCTACCGCTACGACGCGGGGCACGGCTCGCTGGTGGTCGACGAGCGCATCAAGCAGGTCCGGCTCGAACTGGACTTCGCGGCACGGCACCTGCCGGGCGGGTCCGCGAACCGTCCGTAGTGGCCGAGGACGCGTCGGTATACGTAAAGTCACCTTTCGTTCACTCTCCGATGCGTCAACGCCCCGCGTGCGGGATACGGATAGGCCGTGCTCACAGATTCGACCAGTTCCCACCAGAACCCCCGGCGGCGCGTGTCCGAGCGGCACGCGCCGCCGGCCGGGGGGCCCGGGTGCGCCGAACCCCTCGTGTTCGCCTCCCAGTTCAGGTCCTCGCCGCGCGGGGCCCGGCAGGCCCGGCACTGCGCCGTGCGCCGGCTCGCCGAGTGGGGGTTCCCGCCGACGTCCGACCTGTCCTGCGCGGTCGCCCTGCTGGTCGGTGAGCTGGCCGCCAACGCGGTGCGCCACGGTCGCGTGCCGGGGCGGGACTTCGCGCTCCGGCTCACCGTCGACGAACCCGGCGGCCTCGCCCGCGTCGAGGTGATCGACGCCTCCGAGACCCCGCCGCCCGCCGTCGCCCCGCCGGCCGCGCCGGAGGACGAGGCGGGGCGGGGCCTCCACCTGGTGGACGCCCTGGCCGTCCGCTGGGGCTCGCGGCCGCGCCAGCCGCTCGGCAAGATCGTCTGGGCGGAGCTCAAGACCCACTGAGCCGGGGCGGCGGGGCCTCGCGGCCCCCCGGGGGACGGGACTACGCCCGGCCTTCCTCCGCCGCCCACCGGGCCAGCTCCTCCGCGGTGCGCGGGACGAAGCCCGCGCCCGCCCCGCCGTCGCGTCCCCGCAGGACCGCCCCCACCGCGACCCCCCACGGCATCCGCAGGCCCGCCTCCCGCAGCGCCTCGGCCCGCGCCAGCAACTCCCCGGCGGGCCCCGCCCGCACGCCCGTCGGGGTCAGCAGCGC
The DNA here is from genome assembly GCF_003112515.1 of Streptomyces fragilis. Classification (GTDB taxonomy): domain Bacteria; phylum Actinomycetota; class Actinomycetes; order Streptomycetales; family Streptomycetaceae; genus Streptomyces; species Streptomyces fragilis. The sequence continues at coordinate 33,118 of NZ_BEVZ01000010.1, forward strand.
GACGTCGTCCGCCCACCGCAACGCCAGGTCCACGTCGTGGGTGGCCATCATCACCGTGGTGCCCCCGCGCCGCAGCGCCTCCAGCGTCGCCAGGAGCCGTTCCTGCCCGTCGGGGTCCAGGCCCGCCGTCGGCTCGTCGAGCACGAGCACCCGCGGCCGCATGGCCACCGCCCCCGCGACGGCCGCCCGCTTGCGCTGCCCGTAGGACAGCAGGTGGGTGGGACGCTCGCCCAGCCCGGTGATGTCCAGCGCGGCGAGCGCCTCGTCGACCCGCGCCCTGACCTCCTCCTCCGGCAGCCCCAGGTTCAGCGGCCCGAACGACACGTCCTGCGCGACCGACGCCGCGAACAGCTGGTCGTCCGGATCCTGCACGACCAGCTGCACGGCGGACCGCAGCCGGGTGAGCCCGGCACGGTCGTAGGACACCGGCCGGCCCTCCAGCTCCACCCGCCCCGACCGCGGTCGCAGCCCCCCGGTGAGCAGCCGCATCAGCGTCGTCTTCCCGCTGCCGTTGCGCCCGAGCAGGGCCAGTGCGCGGCCCTCGTGGACCTCGAAGCCGAGGCCGTCGAGCACGCGGGGGCCGTCCTCGTACCCGAAGGAGACGTCCCGCAGGGCGACCAGCGGCGTCGGAGCCCCGCCGCCCGGCGTGGCGCGGCCGTCGGCCGGGGCCGCGCCGCCCCCGGGTGTTGCGCTGCTCCCGTTCACGACAGACGTCCTTCCAGCGCGGCGTCGAGCACGACGATCGCGGTCAGCAGCGCGACACTCGCGCCGACGAAGCCCCGGGACACCCGGGTGGGCGGGACGAGGACCCGCAGCGTCCCGTCGTACCCCCGTCCGGCGAGCCCGGTGTGCAGGCGGCCCGCCCGGTCGAAGGCCCGCACGAACGCGGTCGCCCCCAGACCGCCCAGCGACCGCCAGGCCGCGGACCTGGTCCGGTGCCCGAGCCGCGCCGCCTGCGCCTGCCTGACCTGCCGCACCGAGTCGAGCAGCAGGAACGCCATCCGGTACGTCACCACCGCCACGTCCACCACCGCCGCCGGAACCCCCGCCCGCACCAGGCGGGGCAGGAGGTCCGACATCGGCGTGGTGAACGCGAACACCAGCACGCCCAGCGAGGCCGCCGAGCTCCGCAGCAGCAGTTCACCGGCCCGCAGCGCCCCGTCGGGCGCCGGACCCAGCAGCGCGCCGTCCGGCCCGCCGACCCGCACCAGCAGGGTCGCCGCGCCGGTGACGCAGAACCCGAGCGGTGCGCGGTAGGCCCGCCACAGCCGCCCGGCCGGCACCCGCGCGGGCCCCAGCAGCACCACCAGCGCGGTCACCAGCACCAGCAGGGCGCCGGGCCACGGCGGCAGCGCGACGGCGAGCAGCGTGAGCCCGAACCCGAGCACCGCCTTGTCCACAGGATGACGGCGGCGCCAGCGACTGCTGTGCGCCGCCGCGTCGATCGACAGCACAGGCGTCAGACCCGCCCGGAGTCGGCGTCGTCCGGAACACCGCGCGCGGCGAGCCCGGACCCCGCCGGGGCCTGAGCGTCCGCGTCCACGACCACGGGGGTGGCCGGAGTTCCGTCCCCGGCGGGGTCCGACGGGGCGCGCGCGGCTGCCGCCGCCCGGGCCTCGCCCTGCCGCCGCCCGCGCCACAGGCCCAGGCAGTAGGCGACGACTCCCGCCCCGACCGCCGCCTGCAGCGCGAACAGCCCCGACTCGATCTCCCCGGACGGCGGTTCGTACACCGGCGAGAACCAGGGGCGGTAGTCCGGGTTGATCTCCTGGATCGCCACCTCCGCCTCGGCGTCCGCCCCGGTGAACGGCTCGGGCTTGTGGTCGCCCATGCCGAGGAGCACCGGAAGGACCGCCACCGCGACCACGGTCAGCACCAGCAGCAGGTTGATCCGCAGGTTCCGGCTCATCGCGCCACCGCCCCGGTGCCCGTAGCGGTTTCCGTACCGGCTTCCGCCCCGGTCTCCGGACCGGTTCCCGTCCCGGCTTCCGCCCCGGTGTCCGGACCGGTTCCCGTCCCGGCTTCCGCCCCGGTGTCCGTCCCGTTCTCCGTCTCCGCCTCCGTCCCGGCCTTGCGGAGCCCGCCGGTCCGCACGCCCAGCCGGGCCAGCTCACCCGCACTCGACTGTGCGAGCAGCCGCACCACCAGCACCGTGAGCAGCCCCTCGCTCACCGCCAGCGGGATCTGCGTGACCGCGAAGATGGACCCGAACTTGCCCAGCGCGCCCAGGAATCCGCCCACCGGGTCGGGGAAGGCCAGCGCCAGCTGCACGCTGGTCACGCAGTAGGTGCTGAGGTCGGCGACGAACGCCGCGCAGAACACCGCCACCGCGAGCCGCGCCCCGCACCGCAGGGCCAGCCGGTACACGCCGTACCCCGCCCAGGGGCCGACCACGGCCATCGAGAAGACGTTGGCGCCGAGCGTGGTGAGCCCGCCGTGGGCGAGCAACAGCGCCTGGAACAACAGCGTGACGGTGCCGAGCACCGCCACCACAGGGGGCCGGAACAGCACCGCCCCCAGCCCGCTCCCGGTGGGGTGCGAACAACTACCGGTGACCGACGGCAACTTGAGTGCCGACAGGACGAACATGAACGCGCCCGAAGCTCCCAGGAGCAGCGTGCTCTCGGGATGTTCCCTCACCTCACGGGTGAGTTGACGAACTCCGTGGACGACGAACGGCGCAGACGCGGCAACCCAGGCGATCGCGTGCGCCGGAGGAAGAAACCCCTCGGCTATGTGCATGGCTCAGCAGACCCTCTCCAGCACCTCGTGGATGGACGACGCGCCTTGGCCGGTCTCCTGGCTGACGGGTACCACACGCCCGTGCTCCGCCTTCCCGGGTCCGTGAGGACCCAGTGGCTGCCCGCGAGGGCCGGAGCCGGACTTCCCGATCACAGTGGCGAGGGCCGCACCGGCATCACACCGGATTTCCCGTTCACCAAGACCTTGTGACAGTAATCCGGCATCACACCCACTGACAAGCGAGCCCGATCCGGCCACCGGTGGCCGCGACCGCCCGACGCGTCCCGCCCCGCGGGCGCCGGACGGGCCGAGGGGCGGGCTCAGGCCTGCCCGCGGTCGAGCCCCCAGGTCTGCAGGACGTAGGGCCGCCCCTTCTCCTCACCCTCGATCAGCGGCACGTCCAGCAACCGGAATCCGGCCCTGGTGGCCACGCCGACGCTCGCCGCGTTCTCCGCCTCCAGCTCGAGGATCACCTGCTCCGCCCCCAGCTCCTCGAAGGCGTACGCCGCCATCATGCGCACCGCCCGCGCCGCCAGCCCCTGCCCGCGGTGCGCCGGACCCACCGCGTAGCCGATCTCCACGCCCTCCGGCGCGCGGCGCAGCATCACTTCGCCGAGCGGCTCCCCGCCGTCCACCGTGATGGCCAGCAGGATGGTCGTTCCCTCGGCCCGCAGCTCGCGGGTGCGCACCAGGCGTGCGCGCGCGGCCGCCTCGTCGAAGGGCGAGACGATCGGCGTCCAGTAGGCGATGTCCGGGTGGTCGAACAGGGCCGGCATCGCGGCCAGGTCGTCCTCCGTCCAGTCGCGGAGGACCAGTCCCTCCCCGGTCAGCTCCATCCGTGCGGGAAAGGGCGACGCGTCGTGGCTCATGCGGGGTGACCTCCTGGCCTGGTCGGGAAGACGCTGGTGCGCACCGGTGCCGGGTGCGCGAGTGCCGCGGGCGGGGAAGCCCACGGGGTGCATCCAATCCTCCATCCCGACCGGATGTCAGTCCGATTTTCGGATCACGAACCCCGCCGCCGCCCCGCCGCCTCTGACAGCCGGCCGTGCCCGGGCGGCCACCCGGCCGTCCGGGTCCCTCACCGCAGCTCGCTGAACCGCTCCGTCTCCCGCGTGCCGCCGGCGACGATGATCGTGTCCGCCGGCCCCACGACCGTCGCGGGAGTCGCGTAGGTGAAGCCCTCGCCGGGGCGTCTGACGGCGACGACGGTCAGCCCGTAGCGGGAGCGGATGTCGCTCTCGCCCAGCGGGATGCCGACGATGCCGGCCGGCGGGTTGGTCCTGATCATGGCGAAGCCCTCCTCCCACTCGATGTAGTCGAGCATGCGGCCGCGCACCAGGTGGGCGACCCGTTGCCCCATGTCGCGTTCGGGCAGGACGACGTGGTGGACGCCGAGCTGGGAGAGGATGCGGCCGTGCTCCTCGCTGGTCGCCTTGGCCCAGACGTGCTTGATGCCGAAGGAGACCAGCAGCGAGGCCGTGAGGATGCTGGCCTCCAGGTTGGAGCCGATGGCGACGACGGCCCGGTCGAAGTCCTGCACGCCCAGTTGCCGCAGGGCGTCCTCCTTGGTGGAGTCCGCCCGCACGGTGTGGGTCAGGGACCCGGACAGCGCCTGCACCACGTCCGGGCCGGCGTCGATGCCCAGGACCTCGGTGTCCGTCTCGACCAGTGCCTCGGCGACGGCGCGGCCGAACCGTCCGAGGCCGATGACCACCACGGCGTCCCGGTGACCGGCGCGCCGCCTCCGCCGCCTGCTGGGCACGAGCTTCCTAGCCAATGACGGGACGCTCCTCGGGAAGGTCGTACAGGCGGACGCGGTGGCGCAGGGCGAGCGCGGACGCGACGGTGACCGGTCCGAGCCGGCCGACGAACATCAGCGCCACCAGCAGGAGTTGCAGACCGACGGGCAGGCGCGCGGTGATGCCGGTGGACATCCCGGTGGTGGAGAAGGCCGAGACGACCTCGAACTGCGACCGGTCGAGACCGTGCTCGGAGAAGAGCATGAAGACCACGGTGGAGAGGACGACGGCGGCCACCGACAGCAGCGCCACGGTCAGCGCCTGGCGCAGCAGCGGCGCGGACAGGCGCCGGCCGAAGACGTTCACCGAGCTCTCTCCGCGGATCTCCGTGTACAACGCGAAGAACAGCACCGCGAACGTGGTGACCTTGATGCCGCCGGCCGTGCCCGCGCTGGAGCCGCCGACGAACATCAGCACGTCCATGCCGAGCAGGCTCACCGGGTGCAGCGCGGCCAGGTCGACGCTGCTGAACCCCGCGGTGCGGGGCGTGGCCCCCTGGAAGAACCCGGCCAGCAGTTTCCCGGAGGCGTCCAGCGGGCCCAGCGTCGCGGGGTTGGACCACTCCACCGCGGTGACGAAGGCGCAGCCGCCGACCAGGAAGAGGCCGGTGCCGCAGAGCGCGATCCTGGTGTGCACCGACCAGGCGCGGGGCGCACGGAACCGGCGTCGCACCTCGAACAGCACGGGGAAGCCGAGCCCTCCGGCGATGATCGCCAACGCGATCGGCACGCAGATCCACGGGTCGGTGACGAACGACATCAGGCTGTCGGAGTACAGGGCGAAACCGGCGTTGTTGAACGCCGAGACGCCGTGGAACACCCCCAGCCACACCGCCCGCGGCCACGGCTCGTGGTAGCCGGCCGCGAACCGCAGCGTCAGCACCAGCGCGGTCACCGCCTCGACGGCCAGGGCGGCCTTCACCACGCCGGTCACCACCGCGCGGATGTCCCCGAGCCCCGGCGACCTGGTCTCGGTCGCCGCGGTCATCCGCGCCCGCAGCCCCATCCGGTGGGAGACCAGCAGGACCAGCACGGAGGCGGACGTCATGATCCCGAAGCCGCCGACCTGGACGAGCCCGAGGATCACCACGTGCCCGAAGCCGCTCCAGTACGAGGCGGTGTCCACCACGACGAGACCGGTCACGCACACGGTGGACGTGGCGGTGAACAGCGCCTCCAGCAGCCCGGCGCCGCCGGGTCCGGCCGTCGCGGCGGGCAGCATCAGCAGTCCCGTGCCGACCGCGACGGCGGCGGCGAAGCCGGCGACGACCACCTGCGCGGGGTGCCTCAGCCGCGGCCGTGGCCTCAGCCGCGGCCCACGCCGCCGCCCCGGCCCGCGCCACCACCGTGGCCCTGCCGGCCCTCCACCCGGGCGGCCCGGGCGGGCTTTCTCCTCACCCGGCCGGCCCGGCTCCTCCGGTCCGCCCGCCGGGGCCGGCACCGCGACTCGTCTCACCCGCCGACGGTAGGCACACCTCCCCGGCCCCCTCGCGCCGGAACCTGCCGTCTGCCGCGCCCTTTCCCCCGACCGGGGGGGAGCCGTCCGCAGCGACGTCGATGGCCGGCGGCCGGGTCCGCGTCAACGCAAAAGGTCGGGCTCTACTCAACCGAGTAGAGCCCGACCTTCTGTTTGGCTGTCGGGGTGGCGGGATTTGAACCCACGACCTCTTCGTCCCGAACGAAGCGCGCTGCCAAGCTGCGCTACACCCCGATCATCTCCGCGTTCCCGCGGCGACGACGTTTACTTTAGCCCACCGGCGGCCTGAGGCGAAATCCGGTTTTCGGGCGGCAGCGGACGAAGCCGGGGCACAGGTGGTCGACCGCGACCAGCAGGACGCCCAGGCCGTAGCAGGCGAGGCCGAACAGCAGGGCGTTGCCGACCAGGCCGAGGGTGCCGTTGCGCGCGGCGTCGAGGAAGGGGAAGGGGGCGCGGCCGGGCGCGTCGGCCGGCAGCAGGGCGCTCCCGCCGAGGGCGAGGCCCAGGTAGACGAGGGGGTAGAGCAGCCAGGCGGTGGCGTGGCGGAGCCGCAGGGTGCGGGGGGCGGTCAGCAGCAGCCAGTCCAGCAGGGCGGCGAGCGGCGTGACCACGGTGAGCACCAGGGCCGCCGCGAGGCCCCAGCGGCCGCCGGGGCCGGGGTCGGAGAAGACGGGGCGTCCCGGGACGGCGAAGGCGTGCACCAGGGCGGCCAGCAGGACGTAGAGCAGCGCGGCGCCGGTGAGGGCGGGGCGCACGGGGCGGCCGGCGCTCCAGGCGCGCTGGGCGGAGACGGCGAGCACCAGGGCCAGCAGGATGTTGGCCTGCACGGTGAAGTGGTTGAGCGCCTGCAGCGGGCGGCCCAGCACCACGCAGACGGTCGCGCCGCCCGCCGCGGCCAGGGCGGTGCCCAGGCGGAACAGGGCGGTCAGGGGTCGGCGGGCCGGAGGTATGACGGCTGTGGGCGGGACGTACGACGGCATCAGCTTGGCCCAGCCCGGAACGGCGGGGAGGCCCGGTATGTCCCTCGGTATGGGAGCGGTCATGCCCTCACGCTAGGCGTAACTGGGCATATCGGGCGATTCCGTGCGGCCGAACGAGGGACGCCGCACCACGGAAGTGGTGCGGCGTCCCGGTCGTGCGGTACTGCGTCGCCGGTTGGCGGTTGGCGGTTGGCGGTTGGCGGTTGGCGGTCGGCGGTCGCCGGTCGCGGGTCGCCGGTCTGCGGGTCGGCGCGCTGCGGTGCTGCGGGTCAGCGCGCCCAGTCCTCCGCGACCAGCGTCAGCAGCGTCGCCTCCGGCGGGCAGGCGAACCGGAACGGGGTGTACCGGTTGGCCCCGCAGCCCGCCGAGACGTGGAGGAAGGACGTGTTGCCGCCGGCGGTGTGGGTGGACAGGCCCTTCACCCGGTCGGTGTCGAGGTCGCAGTTGGTGACCAGGGCCCCGTAGAACGGGATGCAGAGCTGCCCGCCGTGCGTGTGGCCGGCGAGGACCAGCGGATAGCCGTCCTCGGTGAACGCGTCCAGCGAGCGCAGGTAGGGCGCGTGCACGACGCCCATCGCGAAGTCCGCCGCGCCGGACGGGCCGCCCGCGACCTCGTCGTACCGGTCCCGCTTGATGTGCGGGTCGTCCAGCCCGGTCAGCTCGACCGAGACGCCGTCGACCTTCAGCGTGCCGCGGGTGTTGGTGAGGTTCAGCCAGCCCGCCTCGTCGAACGCGTCCCGCAGCCCCTCCCAGGGGTTGTGGATCGCGCCGGTGGCGGGCTCGTTACCGTTGAGGCCGTGCTTGCCCTGGACCTTCTCGACCAGGTACTTGGCGGGGTTGCGCAGCTTGGGGCCGTAGTAGTCGTTGGAGCCGAAGACGTACGCCCCCGGGAACTCCATCAGCGGCTCCAGCGCGTCCAGCACCTCCGGCACGCCCTCGGTGTCGGAGAGGTTGTCGCCGGTGTTGATGACGAAGTCGGGCCGCAGCCCGGCCAGCGACCGCAGCCAGCGCTGCTTCTTGCGCTGCCCGCTGACCATGTGGATGTCGGAGATCTGCAGGACGCGCAGCGGGCGCATCCCGGCGGGCAGGACCGGAACGGTCACCCGTCGCAGCCGGAACGCACGGGCCTCGAACCCGGCGGAGTAGACGAGACCCGCGGCAGCCGCCGCGGTGATGCCGAGGGGGACCTTGTAGAGCGCGCGCATGCCGTCCATCGTCTCAGGGTGCCCGCAGGACCGTAAATCAAGGGGCGTTCGCTGCGACACACCTGCGACAATCAAGCCATGACCACGCTCAAGTCGAAGCTGCAGGAAGACCTCAACGCGGCGATCAAGGGGCGCGACGAGCTGCGCTCCTCGACGCTCCGCCTCACCCTGACCGCGATCACCAAGGAGGAGGTGTCGGGTACGGAGAAGCGCGAGCTCTCCGACGACGAGATCCTCAAGGTGATCACCCGTGAGGCGAAGAAGCGCCGCGAGGCCGCGGAGGCGTTCGCGCAGGGCGGCCGCGCCGAGAGCGCCGAGCGGGAGAAGGCCGAGGGCGAGGTCCTCGCCGAGTACCTGCCCCAGCAGCTGAGCGACGACGAGCTGAACGAGCTCGTGTCCCAGGCGGTCGAGGAGGCCCGGGCGGCCGGCGCCGAGGGCCCCAAGGCCATGGGCCAGGTCATGAAGATCGTGAACCCGAAGGTCGCCGGGCGTGCCGAGGGCGGCCGGGTGGCCGCCGCGGTGAAGTCCCGCCTCCTGGGCTGACCTCCCGCGCCTGCGAGTGCCCGTACCCGGGCTCCCCGGCCCGCGTACGGGCACGCCCCGCGCCATTACGGCACTCGGCCCCTCACCGCGTCGTGCGGTGAGGGGCCGAGTGCCGTCACGCCGCTCGTGAAGGGCGGGCCCGGGGGCCGTGCCTTGCCGGGGGAGTGGCGGGGAGCAGGCCTCAGGGCCCGTTGCCACCGCCGTTGTCGTTGCCCCGGACGAAGCCGCCGGTGGTGGTCGGGTCGGTGCCCGTGGCGCCTCCGGTGAGGTCGCCGCCGGTCAGGCCGCCGAGGGTGAGCCCGCCGTCCGTCGTCGTCCCGCCGTTCGTCGTCATCCCGCCGTCGGTCCCACCGTTGCCGCCGGTGGCGTTGCCGCCGCCGAACATGCCGCCGAAGAGACCGTCACGGGGCTTGTCGTCGCCCTTGTCCTTGTCCTTCGGCTTGTCGGCGGGGATGTGCACCTTGTTGAAGGACGGCGCGTCCTTGCCCTGCAGCGCGCCCGTCATCGCCTGCCGCCATATCGGGCCGGGGCCCGCGCCACCGGAGACCTTGTCGAAGTAGGTGCCACCGATGGTGATGGTGGTCATCTCCTCCTGCTGCATCGGGTCGCCCAGCCACACCGCCGAGGAGAGGTTCGGGGTGTACCCCACGAACCAGGCGTTCTTCCGGGCGTCCGTGGTGCCGGTCTTGCCGGCGTTGTCGCGGTCGGACAGACCCGCGCGGGCGCCGGTTCCGGAGTCGGTGACCCCGGAGAGCAGCGTGTTGACCGCGTCCGCGGTCCGCTCCTCCATGGCCCGTTCGCAGGTCGACTTCGGCACCTCGAGGGTCTTCTTCTTCTCGCCGACCTTCTGCGTGACCGACTCGATGGCGATCGGCGTGCAGTACATGCCCCGCGAGGCGAAGGTGGCGTACGCGGAGGCCATGGTCAGAGGGGAGATCGACTGGGTGCCCAGGATGACGGACGGCTGCGCGTCGGGCAGCTTCTTGCCCGCGCCGGTGCGCACGCCCATCTTCTCCACCATTTCCAGCGTCGGGCAGAGGCCGAGGTCACCGACCATCTGCACGAAGTAGGTGTTGATGGAGAGCTTCATCGCCTCCTGCAGCGAGTACGGGCCGACTTCCGACTCGACCTCGTTCTGCGTCATCTCGCCCTGGTTGTAGCTGCTCTTGCAGCCCTGCACCTTCGGGTACGCCATCTTGTTCGGCGACGAGTAGACCTTGTTCAGCGGCAGGCCGCCCTCTATCGCCGCGGCGGCGAGGAACGGCTTGAAGGTGGATCCGGTCGGGAAGCCCCCGCTGTCGCCCATGGCCTGGTCGACCGAGTAGTTGATCACCGTCTGGTGTCGCTTGGCGTCCGAACCGTACGGCCGCGACTGCCCCATGGCCAGGATCTTCCCGGTGCCGGGCTCGACCATGGTGGCCGCGGCGGCCACCTTGTCGTCCTTGTACACGTGGCTCTTCAGCGACGCCTGCACGGACTCCTGCGCCTGCGGGTCCAGCGTGGTGCGGATCGTCATGCCGCCCTGCGCCCACAGCTTGGCGCGGGTCTCACGGTCCTTGCCGAAGGCGGGGTCGTCGAGGAAGACGCGGCGCACGTAGTCGCAGAAGAAGCCGGCCCCCTTGGCGGAGGTGATGCAGCCGTTGCGGGGCTCGCGGATCTTCAGCCCCAGCGGCTTCTTCTTCGCCGCGTCGGCCTGCGCCCGGGAGATCTCCCCGACCTGGGCCATCCGGTCGATGACGACGTTGCGCCGCTCCTCGGCCGTCTTCGGGTTGTTGATCGGGTCGTAGCGGGTCGGCGACTGGACCAGGCCGGCCAGCATGGCGGCCTCCTGGAGCTCCAGGTCCTCGGCGGACTTCGAGAAGTAGCGCTGCGAGGCGGCCTCGACCCCGTAGGCGGACTGACCGAAGTACGTGATGTTGAGGTAGTTCTCGAGGATCTTCTTCTTCCCGAGCTCCTCCTCCACCTGGATCGCGTACTTCAGCTCCTGGATCTTGCGGCCCAGGGTCTGCTGGGTGGCCTGCGCGACCTTGTCCGGGTCGTCGCCCGCCTCCTCCACGAAGACGTTCTTCACGTACTGCTGGGTCAGCGTGGACGCGCCCTGGGTGACCTCGCCACTGCGCGCGTTGCTGTTGAGCGCGCGCAGCACGCCCTTCAGGTCGACCGCCCCGTGCTCGTAGAAGCGGGCGTCCTCGATGGCGACGATCGCCTTCTGCAGGAGCGGGGACATCTTCTTCAGCGGCACCACGGTGCGGTCGCGGAAGTAGACGGTCGCGATCTTGCCGCCGTCGGCGTCGAGGATGGTGGTGCGCTGGCTGAGCGGCGGCCTCTTCAGGTTCGCCGGGATCTCGTCGAAACTCTCGACCGATCCCTTCGCCGCCAGGCCCAGTGTCCCGAAGGCGGGCAGGGCGATGCCGGCCAGCACGCCGCCGGCGAGGACGCTGATCCCGAGGAACTTCGCGGCCTGCTGGACTGGCGAGAGGCCTCCACCCGAGCGCTTGTTTGGCATGAGGGCAGCCTACGTTCTCGTTTGCCGGACAGGGGTAAATGCCTTGGCCTAAGCTGCTCCCGGCTGTCACGACAGCGGTGCGAGCAGTAGATCCGTATGTCGGGACGTCCTACGGCCCCGGATCGTTCCGGAACCGCGTGAACTCCTTCCCGGGGATGCCCGAATCATCCTCCGGTGTCACTCGATGCCCCTTGCGCTACGAGTGGTTTGTCCTGGGATGCCGCATAGGAGGCTTTTGTCGTCAGGCCACTCCTGCGGGTGATCTGCCGCTTACCCATAGTCCGTTCGGGCCATTCAAGATTGGGCCCGTCGGGGGTGTTGCACTGTGTCCGCCTTCCGTAACGTCCTCAACTGGCGGCGGTGCATATGCCGCTGCCGCCGTGGGGGAGCCTCGATTCGGGAGAGGACGGCGCCGGTATGGGCTGGGTTACCGACTGGAGTGCGCAGGCGGCCTGCCGCACTACCGATCCGGATGAACTGTTCGTTCAAGGAGCAGCGCAGAACAGGGCCAAGGCGGTGTGCACCGGATGTCCGGTGCGGACGGAGTGCCTGGCCGACGCGCTGGACAACCGCGTCGAATTCGGCGTGTGGGGAGGCATGACGGAGCGGGAGCGCCGCGCGCTGCTGCGCCGCCGGCCGACCGTGACCTCTTGGCGTCGCCTGCTGGAGACGGCGCGCATGGAGTACGAGCGGGAGGCGGGAATCCTGCCGCTCGAAGAGGCGGACGAGGCCTACGCGGCCTACGCGGCGGTGGGCTGACCGCGGACGGTGCGGTGACGCGAGGGTGCGGTGACGCGAGGGTGCGGTTGAGCTGACCACCGCGTCGCGGTGAGCCGCCGTGCGGGCAGCCGTGGAGGGCGGGAGCCGGGGTCGGACAGTGACCCCGGGCCGCCGCTTCGCCGTTCTCGTCGTCGATCTCGTCGTTACTGCGCGCTGGGTTGTCCAGGTGGCGGATCGGGCTGCGTGGACGCCGCCGCGGTGACCGCCTCCTGGAGGATCAGGTCTGCGCGGGCGCGTCCTGCTGCGCGGAGGCTTCCTCCCGTGTCGTCGTCTTTGCCTGCTCGTCTTCGCGCTCGGGCGCATCGGCCTGTCCCGGGGAGTCCGCACGGGACGCGGCCAGTCGTGCGCCGATGTCCCGCAGCCCCGCGAGGTCGTGCACGTCGCCGGCCAGCGCGGGCACCTCGGTCACCGGCACGTCCGGGTGGAGGGCCGTGAAACCGTCCCGGGTGCGCTGCTCGCGAGCTGTCATCCGCATGCGCTCGGCGTGCAGACGCAGCAGGCCGGCGGTCAGCCGGTCGACCTCGGTCGGGTCCTGAGTTTCGGCGTCCTGTGCCTCGGGGGCCTGTGCCTCGGGGGCCTGTGTGATGAGGGTCTGCACCTCGGACCGGGGTGAGGCGGGGGAGCCTGGATCCGGTGGTCCGTCAGGAGCAGGAAGCGTGGAACTGCTCTGTGTATCGGGCGAGTTACCCGCAGCTTTCCCGCTCGTGTGATCAACAATTCGGCCGGACGACGAATTTTCCGCGACCAGGGTTTCCGCCGCCGCCGTCGCCCGATCGGCCGAGAGGTGGGCGGCGTCGCTGCCGTGGACCCGGTTGAGGACCAGCCCGGCCAGCGGCATCCGTTCGGCAGCCAGCCGCTCCACGAAGTAGGCCGCCTCGCGCAGCGCGTCACGCTCGGGCGCGGCCACCACGAGGAAGGCGGTGCCGGGGGCCTGCAGCAGCTTGTAGGTGGCCTCGGCACGGCCCCGGAAGCCGCCCAGCGTGGTGTCCATGGCGGCCACGAAGGTCTGCACGTCCTTCAGCAGCGAACCGCCGAGCAGTTTGCCCAGGGTGCCGGTCATCACCGACATGCCGACGTTGAGAACCTTCATGCCGGCCCGGCCGCCCAGCTTGGCCGGGGCGGTGAGCAGCCGGATCAGCCGGCCGTCGAGGAACGAGCCGAGGCGCTCCGGGGCGTCCAGGAAGTCCAGGGCGGAGCGGGAGGGCGGCGTGTCCACCACGATCAGGTCCCACTCGTCCCGGGCCCGCAGCTGCCCCAGCTTCTCCATCGCCATGTACTCCTGCGTGCCGGCGAAGCCCGCGGAGAGCGACTGGTAGAAGGGGTTGGCCAGGATGGCCGCGGCACGCTCGGGGTCCGCGTGCGCCTCGACGATCTCGTCGAAGGTGCGCTTCATGTCGAGCATCATCGCGTGCAGCTCGCCACCCGCGGAGCCGTCGATGCCGGGCACCCGGCGGGGCGTGTTGTCGAGCCGGTCGATGCCCATCGACTGGGCGAGGCGACGGGCGGGATCGATGGTCAGGACGACCACCTTGCGGCCGCGCTCCGCGGCCCGCAGCCCCAGGGCCGCGGCGGTGGTCGTCTTGCCGACGCCGCCGGACCCGCAGCAGACGACGATGCGGGTTCCCGGATCGTCGAGCAGCGGGTCGAGGGCGAGTTCGCGCTCGGGATCCGGCCTCATGACACCCCTTGGTTCCGCAGCAGTGCGGCCAGCCCGTACAGGCCGGCCAGGTCGACTCCGTCGGTCAGCAGGGGCAGCTCCGCGAGCGGCAGCCCGACCCCCGCCAGGACCTCCCGTTGGCGGCGCTCCAGGGTGTACCGCTCCGCGTACTCCTCGGCCTGCCGCAGCAGCGGCTCCACCAGGCGCTCAGCCGCACCGCCCCGCCGGGCCCCGCCGAGTCCGGCCGCGGCGAGCGACCGGGCCACCTCGGCGTGGGACACCGATCCGGCGAGCTCCAGCCCGTCGCCGTCGAGGAGGACGGGGCGGACCATGTTGACGACCACCCGGCCCACCGGCAGGTCGGCCGCGCGGAGTTCGGCGATGCCGTCCGCCGTCTCCTGGACCGGCATCTCCTCCAGCAGCGTCACCAGGTGGACCTGCGTCTGCGGGGACTTCAGGACGCCCATCACCGCCTGCGCCTGGTGATGTATCGGGCCCACCCGGGCCAGCCCGGCCACCTCGTCGTTGACGTTCAGGAAGCGGGTGACCCGGCCGGTCGGCGGGGCGTCCATCACCACGTGGTCGTAGACGAAGCGGCCGGCCTTGTCCTTGCGGCGCACGGCTTCGCAGGCCTTGCCGGTCAGCAGGACGTCCCGCAGGCCCGGGGCGACGGTCGTGGCGAAGTCGATCGCGCCGAGCTTCTTCAGGGCCCGCCCCGCGCTGCCCAGCTTGTAGAACATCTGGAGGTAGTCCAGCAGGGCCAGTTCGGGGTCGATGGCGAGGGCGTGCACCTCACCGCCGCCGGGGGCGACCGCGATCTTCCGTTCCTCGTAGGGCAGCGCCTGTGTGCCGAAGAGCTGCGCTATGCCCTGACGCCCCTCCACCTCCACCAGCAGGGTGCGTTTTCCGCCGGTGGCGAGGGCGAGCGAGAGAGCGGCGGCGACCGTGGTCTTCCCGGTCCCGCCCTTGCCGCTGACTACCTGGAGCCTGCTCACGTCGTCGAGCCTAACCATTGGCGGTCACCTCACGCCGGGGCCTGTGGACAACTCGGCTGCGGGGCCCTGTGGACAACTCCGGGCCGGGTGCGGCCGGCGGTAAAGTCGCCCCCATGAAGAAATGGGAATACGCGACCGTCCCGCTCCTCGTGCACGCCACGAAGCAGATCCTCGACACCTGGGGTGAGGACGGCTGGGAGCTCGTCCAGGTGGTGCCCGGGCCGAACCCCGAGCAGCTGGTGGCCTACCTGAAGCGGGAGAAGGCGTGAGCAGCGTCGAGGCGCGTCTCGCCGAGCTCGGTGTGACGCTGCCGGAGGTGGCCGCGCCGCTTGCCTCCTACCAGCCGGCGGTCCGCTCGGGTGCGTACGTGTACACCAGCGGGCAGCTTCCGATGGTCGAGGGCAAGCTCGGGGTCACCGGCAAGGTGGGCGCCGAGGTCACGCCGGAGGAGGCCAAGGAGCTGGCCCGGGTCTGCGCGCTGAACGCGCTGGCGGCGGTCAGGTCCGTGGCCGGTGACCTGGACCGCGTCGCGCGCGTCGTCAAGGTCGTCGGATTCGTCGCCTCCGCCCCCGACTTCACGGGGCAGCCCGCCGTCGTCAACGGCGCCAGCGAGCTGCTCGGTGAGGTCTTCGGTGACAAGGGCGTCCACGCCCGCAGCGCCGTCGGTGTGGCCGTCCTCCCCCTCGACGCCCCCGTCGAGGTCGAGATCCAGGTCGAGCTCACCGACTGACGCCACCGCCGCCACCGCCCCCGCGCGAGGGGGCACCCGCCCGGCGGGACCGGCACGCCCCCCGTGCCGTCCCGCCGCCGGGGCCGCGCCCGTCGGGCCGAGCGGGCCGGCCCACTCCTCCGGGGCGGACGCTCTCCTCCTGGGCCCGCCCTTCTCCGGCCGTGGCCCCGCAGCCTTGTCGGCCCCTGGGCCCGCGGCCCCGTCGCCCCTGACCCGGTGGCCCCGTCTCCCGTGGCCCCGTCTCCCCTGGCTACGTGGCCCCCTGGCGGCGTCGCCCTGACCTGGCCCCCCGCGCGGCAGGTCCCCCTCGAAGATTCGTCCCGCGGCGGATAGCCTCCCCGCATGGCGAATGGTCAGTGGTACCCCCCGGAGTGGCCCGAGCGCATACGCGCCCTCGCGGCCGGCACCCTCACCCCCGTGACCCCCCGCCGTGCCGCGACGGTGATGCTGCTGCGCGACACCGACCAGGGGCCCGTGGTGCACATGCTCCGCCGCCGCGCCTCCATGGCCTTCGCCGGCGGCGCGTACGCCTACCCCGGCGGTGGCGTGGACCCCCGTGACGACGACCGCCAGGTCCGCTGGGCCGGTCCCTCCCTCGCCGCGTGGGCCGACCGCCTCGGCGTGGACGAGCCCGCCGCCCAGGCCATCGTCTGCGCCGCCGTGCGGGAGACCTTCGAGGAGGCCGGCGTCCTGCTGGCGGGCCCCACGGAGGACACCGTCGTCGGTGACACCACCGGCGAGGACTGGGAGCGGGACCGCGCCGCCCTGGCCGGCCACCAGCTCTCGTTCGCCGAGTTCCTCGACCGCCGCGGCCTCGTGCTGCGCTCGGACCTCCTGGGGGCGTGGGCCCGCTGGATCACCCCGGAGTTCGAGACCCGCCGCTACGACACCTTCTTCTTCGTCGCCGTGCTCCCCGAGGGCCAGCGCGCCCGCAACGTCTCCACCGAGGCCGACCGCACGGTCTGGACCCGCCCCGCGGACGCCGCCGCCGGGTACGACAAGGGCGAGCTGCTGATGATGCCGCCCACCATCTCCACCCTCCGCACCCTGGAGACCTACCCCGCGGCCGCCGACGCGCTCGCCGCCGCCCCCGGGCGGGACATGACCCCCGTGCTCGCCGAGGCACGGCTGGTGGACGGCGTGGTCGAGCTGGTCTGGCCGGGCCACGAGGAGTTCACCAAGCGGGTGACCGCCGACGCCGCGGAGGGACCGGCCGCATGACGGACGCCGCCGCCCTGCCCGGACAGCCCCGAGGCGTCGTCGCCTCCGGGCGCGCCACCGCCCGCGCCGTCAACGTGCTCGCGCCCAACCCGTCCCCGATGACCCTCGACGGCACCAACACCTGGGTGCTCGCCGAGCCGGACTCCCGGCTGGCGGTGGTCGTCGACCCGGGTCCGCTGGACGAGGGCCACCTGGCGCACGTCATCGACACCGTGGAGCGCTCCGGACGCCGGGTCGCGCTGACCTTGCTCACGCACGGCCACGCGGACCACGCCGAGGGAGCGAAACGTTTCGCCGAACTGACCGGCACCAAGGTCCGCGCCCTGGACCCCTCGCTGCGCCTCGGCGACGAGGGTCTCGCGGCGGGCGACGTGGTGGAGCTGGAAGGGCTGGAGCTGCGCGTGGTGCCCACTCCCGGCCACACCTCGGACTCGCTCTCGTTCCACCTGCCCGCCGACCGGGCGGTGCTCACGGGCGACACCGTCCTGGGCCGCGGCACCACGATGGTGGCCCACCCCGACGGGCGGCTCGGCGACTACCTGGACTCGCTCCGGCGGCTGCGCTCCCTCACCGTCGACGACGGCGTGCACACCGTGCTCCCGGGCCACGGCCCGGTCCTGGACGACGCCCAGGGCGCGGTCGAGTACTACCTGGCGCACCGGGCCCACCGGCTGGCCCAGGTGGAGACGGCCGTGGAGAGCGGCTGCCGGACCGCCGAGGACGTCGTCGCGCAGGTCTACGCGGACGTGGACCGCAGCCTGTGGCCGGCGGCCGAGCTGTCGGTCCGCGCCCAGCTGGAATACCTGAGGGAGCACGGGCTGGTCTGACCGGCCCGTACTCCCTCGGGGCTGCTTCGCCCGCTCGGCTCAGCGGCTGCGCTTCGCCAGCCGCTCGACGTCCAGCAGGATCACCGCACGGGCCTCCAGGCGCAGCCAGCCGCGCCCGGCGAAGTCGGCCAGCGCCTTGTTCACCGTCTCGCGGGAGGCGCCCACCAGCTGGGCCAGCTCCTCCTGCGTGAGGTCGTGGACGACGTGGATGCCTTCCTCGGACTGCACGCCGAAGCGGCGCGACAGGTCGAGCAGGGCGCGCGCGACGCGGCCCGGCACGTCCGAGAACACCAGGTCGGACATCTGGTCGTTGGTCTTGCGCAGGCGACGGGCGACGGCGCGCAGCAGGGCGGCGGCCACCTCCGGGCGGGCGTTCAGCCAGGGCTGGAGGTCGCTGTGGCCGAGCCCCAGCAGCTTCACCTCGGTCAGCGCGGTGGCGGTCGCCGTGCGCGGGCCCGGGTCGAAGAGCGACAGCTCACCGATCAGCTCACCGGGGCCGAGAACCGCCAGCATGTTCTCGCGGCCGTCCGGAGACGTCCGGTGGAGCTTCACCTTGCCCTCGGTGACCACGTACAGGCGGTCACCCGGGTCGCCCTCGTGGAACAGCGCGTCGCCGCGTGCGAGGGTCACCTCACTCATCGACGCGCGGAGCTCCGCGGCCTGCTCGTCATCGAGCGCCGCGAAGAGCGGGGCGCGCCGCAGAACGTCGTCCACGAGATCTCTCCTATTCGACCTGCTCAGGGAATCCTGTCCCCCCGGTTACCGTCCGTACCACCGGTCGTCCAGGGGTCCTGGTTCCCCATTTTGCCGGACGGTCCAAACAGTGTGATCTGTCACAAGGATGCCGCACTGGTGTGCCAGACATCGCGCCAGGGGCCCAATTGAGCCGTGATCCCCGGGGTACGCGGCGGATGTCCATGCGGAGCCTTAGGCTGGCCGGGTGTCCGAAACGCCGACGACTACACGGCCCAGGCGGTCCGACCGGGTGATCGGACAGGGTGATTCCGCCGTCGGCGAACAGACCACGAATGGAGCGACGAACGTGGCGGACGACGAGACCCGCGAGCCGGCCGGTACCGCCGGCAAGACGGGGGCGAAGGGCGCCGGAAGGAAGCCCGCGGCGCGGCGCGCCGCCAAGCCGGAGTCACGCGTCGCCCTGGTGCGCCGGGCGCGGCGGATCTACCGGGAGCTGGCGGAGGTGTACCCCTACGCCCACCCCGAGCTGGACTTCGAGAACCCCTACCAGCTGCTCGTGGCCACCGTGCTCTCCGCCCAGACCACCGACCTGAGGGTCAACCAGACCACCCCGGCGCTGTTCGCCAAGTACCCCACCCCTGAGGACCTCGCGACGGCGAACCCGGAGGAGGTCGAGGAGATCCTGCGGCCCACCGGGTTCTTCCGCGCCAAGACCCGCTCGGTGATGGGCCTGTCCAAGGCGCTGGTGGAGCAGTTCGGCGGCGAGGTGCCCGGGAAGCTCGAGGAACTCGTCAAGCTGCCCGGCGTGGGCCGCAAGACCGCTTTTGTGGTGCTGGGCAACGCGTTCGGCCGGCCCGGCATCACCGTCGACACGCACTTCATGCGTCTGGTGCGCCGCTGGAGGTGGACGGAGGCCTCCGAGCCGGAGAAGATCGAGGCCGAGATGAGCACGCTCTTCCCCAAGCGGGACTGGACCATGCTGTCCCACTACGTGATCTTCCACGGCCGCCGCATCTGCCACGCCCGCAAGCCCGCCTGCGGCGCCTGCCCGATCGCCGACCTCTGCCCCGCCTACGGGGAGGGCGAGACGGACCCGGAGAAGGCGAAGAAGCTGCTGAAGTACGAGAAGGGCGGCTTCCCCGGCCAGCGGCTCAAGCCCCCGCAGTCCTATCTGGACCACGGCGGCATCCCCGCCCCGCCGCTGGGCAAGGAATGAGGGAACCACCGGGCGTCGCCCGGCGTGGGGAACCATGGGCGGACCACGAGACGTTGAACGGCGAGGCGTGCGACACGGAACCGGGGTGGCGATGACACGTGCGGGCGACGCGGACCGCGGTGCGACGACCGTGTCCGGCGGCGGCATCGGCCTGTCCGCCCGGGGGCTGCCTTCCTGGCTCGACCCGGTGGTCGACGCCGTGGAGACGGTCGAACCGCGCCAGCTGAGCCGCTTCCTGCCGCCCGCGGACGGCCGGGGGCGGCAGTCCGCCGTGCTCGTCCTGTTCGGGGAGGGGAAGGACGGCCCCGAGATCCTGCTGACCGAGCGGGCCGGCTCGCTGCGCTCGCACGCCGGCCAGCCGTCGTTCCCCGGCGGGTCCCTGGACCCCGAGGACGGCGATCCGCACACCGACGGTCCGCTGCGCGCCGCCCTGCGCGAGGCCGAGGAGGAGACCGGCCTCGACCCGGCCGGTGTGCAGCTCTTCGGCGCCCTCCCCAAGCTCTACATCCCGGTCAGCGGCTTCGTCGTCACGCCGGTGCTGGGCTGGTGGCGGGAGCCCAGCGCGGTGCGGGTGGTCGACCCGGCCGAGACGGCCCGCGTCTTCACCGTCCCGGTCGACGAACTCGCCGACGCCGGAAACCGGGCGATGGCGGTGCACCCGAGCGGTTACCGTGGTCCCGCCTTCCTGGTGCGGTCCGCCCTCGTCTGGGGGTTCACCGCCGGGATCATCGATCGTCTGCTGCATTTCGCGGGCTGGGAACTGCCCTGGGACCGCGACCGCGAGGTGTCCCTCGACCGCAGGTCGTGACCGGGATCCCGACGGGAATGGACGACGGTGGGCCCCGGCGGACGAGGTGCGGCGGCCGGGAGAGGACGAGGCGAGGCGTGAAGCGGTGAACGTGCTGGACATTCTTTTGCTGATCGCCGCCGGCTGGTTCGCGGTCGTCGGATACCGCCAGGGCTTCGTGGTCGGCATCCTGTCGGTGATCGGCTTCCTGGGCGGCGGCCTGATCGCCGTCTACCTGCTCCCGGTCGTCTGGGACGCGCTCACCGACAAGTCGCAGGTCAGCACGGTCGCGGCGGTGGTCGCGGTGATCGTCGTGATCGTCTGCGCCTCCGTCGGGCAGGCCCTGACCACGCACTGGGGCGGCAAGCTGCGCCGCCGCATCACCTGGTCTCCTGCCCGCGCGCTCGACGCGACCGGCGGCGCGCTGGTCAACGTGGTGGCCATGCTGCTGGTGGCCTGGCTGATCGGCTCGGCGCTGGCCGGGACGACGCTGCCGACCGTCGGCAAGCAGGTCCGCACCTCCCAGGTGCTCCAGGGTGTCTCGCAGACGCTGCCCGAGCAGGCCGACACCTGGTTCGCCGACTTCTCCTCCGTGCTCGCCCAGAACGGCTTCCCGCAGGTCTTCAGCCCCTTCGCCAACGAGCCGATCCGCGAGGTCGCCCCGCCCGACGCCGCGCTCGTCGAGAGCGAGGTGGCGGTGCGGGCCAAGCGCTCCATCGTCAAGGTCATGGGCACCGCGCCCGGCTGCAGCAAGGTGCTGGAGGGCACCGGCTTCGTCTTCGCCGGGCAGCGGGTGATGACCAACGCGCACGTCGTCGGCGGGGTCGACGAGCCGACCGTGCAGATCGGCGGCGAGGGCCGCCGCTACGACGCCACGGTGGTGCTCTACGACTGGCGGCGCGACATCGCCGTCCTGGACGTCCCGGCGCTGACGGCCAAGCCGCTGCGCTTCGCCTCCCAGCCGGCGCGGAGCGGCGACGACGCCATCGTCGCCGGGTTCCCGGAGAACGGCGGCTACGACGTCCGCGCGGCCCGCGTGCGCGGGCAGATCCCCGCCAACGGACCCGACATCTACCGCCGCTCCACCGTCCAGCGCCAGGTCTACTCGCTCTACGCGACGGTCCGGCAGGGCAATTCCGGCGGACCGCTGCTGACGTCGCGCGGCGAGGTCGCCGGAGTCGTGTTCGCCAAGTCGCTCGACGACCCGGACACCGGCTACGCGCTCACCGTCGAGGAGATCCAGGACGACATCGAGCAGGGCCGTCGCGCCGACCGGCAGGTGGACAGCGAGCAGTGCGCCCTGTGACGTGCTCCGCGACGCCCCGGTGAGGCGGTCCGCGGCGCGCGGGGGCTCCCGTGTGGGACGCCCCGCGCGCCGGGCGGCGCCGGTGGGCGGTGCGAAGGGAAACGGTGCGGGGGAGTCGGTGCCGAGGCGGGTCAGGCGCGCTGCTGGCGCAGGCGCACGGAGACCCACCGGGCACGCCGGCGCAGTATGCCGCCGATGCCCACGCCGAGATCGGTCGCCGGTGGCTGCGGTGCCCCACGGCGGCGGCCGCCCGGCCCGTCGGGCGAGCGGCGGTCACGTGCTGCGTCACTGAAGTCGTACGTCCAGCCCATACCCCGACGTGTGCCCCTGGCCCAAGGTCGATAACCACGCCGGAGGTCCTCAATCGGCCTATGCGGCAGGCATGGGCTGTTCGTAGGACAGGGAGCCGCGTCCGGATATCGGTCGGTCACCTGCTCGGACGTCTCCGGAGCAGGGGGCGCGCGTGCGCCCCTGGCGCGCCGGTGTGCGCCCGTGCGCCCCGACGGCAGGCCGCCGACGGCCGGCGGTCGCTCAGCGGTCCGGCTCGGGGTCCTTCAGCCAGTTCACCAGCTCGGTGGAGAACGCCACCGGGTCCTCCTCGTGCGGGAAGTGGCCCAGTCCGTCGAAGAGCCGCCACCGGTAGGGGGCCTCGACGTACTCACCGGAGCCCGCGGCCGTCCGGGTGCGCATCACCGGGTCCAGCGAGCCGTGCAGGTGCAGCGTCGGCACCCGCACCGGACGCTTCATGCGCCGGTTGAACTGGAGGCCGTCGGGCCGCAGCAGGGACCGCACCATCCACCGGTACGGCTCGACCGAGCAGTGGGCCGTGGACGGGATGCACATCGCCCGCCGGTAGACCTCGACCGCCTGCTCGTCGGGCCCGCCGCCCGGCCCCGACCACTCGCGGATCAGACGGCCGACCAGTTCCCCGCCGTCGGCGGTCAGCTGCCGCTCGGGGATCCAGGGCCGCTGGAACCCCCAGATGTGCGAGCCGGCCGAGGACTGCCGGGGGTCGGAGAGCATCGACGAGCGCCACCGGCGCGGGTGGGCCATCGAGGAGACCGCCAGTCGGCGCACCAGCTTGGGCCGCATCGCCGCCGCCGTCCACGCCAGGTAGCCGCCCAGGTCGTGGCCGACCAGGGCGGCGTCGGGCTCGCCCAGCGACCTGACCACGCCGGTGATGTCCAGCGCCAGGTTGGCCGGGTCGTAGCCGCGGGGGGTGCGGTCACTGCCGCCGACGCCCCGCAGGTCCATCGCCACGGCGCGGAAGCCCGCGTCGGCGAGGGCGCCCATCTGGTGGCGCCAGGTCCACCAGAACTGCGGGAAGCCGTGCAGCAGCAGGACCAGCGGGCCGTCGCCCAGCTCGGCGATGTGGAAGCGGGCGCCGTTGGCGGCGACGTCGCGGTGGATCACCTTCCTGCCGTCGGGCAGGTCGATCCGCACCGCCGAGGCGGGCTGCGCCGAGGGAGTGGCCGGTTCGGTCATGACGTCGAGCGTGCCACAGAGTCGAGCTGCTTGGCGTACAGGTCGGCGGGGGCGGCGGGCGCCACGGCGGGGCGGGGGTGCGGCTTGGCGTTCTGCAGCACCTCGGCGGTCCGCTTCATCTCCTCGCTCACCTGCTGCGGGCCGCGGCTCTGCTTGGCCTTCTTGACGAAGACCATGCCGATCAGCACCAGCACGAGGGCGACGAGCACGGAGGCGGCGAAGGAGAGCAGGAAGCAGATCGCCAGGTTCCAGTCCGACCAGGTGTGGATGCCGTAGGCCAGCGCGAAGCTGAGCATCGGCAGTGAGAACACCAGCAGGGCCAGTGCCACCGTGAAGAGGGCCGAGCCGGTGGCACCCCGTTTGACGTCCTGCTTGAGCAACGCCCGCGCGTAGGCGATCTGGTCCTGGACCAGGGCGGACATCTCGGTCGACGCCGAGGCGAACAGCTGCCCCATGCTGCGTTCGGTGCCGACCGGGTTGCCGTCGGGTGCGCTCATCGCGGACTCCCTTTCCTGCCGAGTTCTGTACCGTCCAGTCAGATCATGCCGGACCCGCACGAACCTTGCGCGCACCGGCCGGTAGTAGAGGTACCCCCGATCACTTCGGGTGTACGCGGCCTCGGGCGAAGACCTGAAGAAGAGTCACGGCAGAGGCGGCGGAGGGCGTGCGGGATCCCCGCCGGCAGGGGTGCGCGGGCGGCGTGCGCGCCCTCACCGGCGCCGCTCCGCCGCCATCGTCTCGGCCAGGCGACGGTGCTCGGCGGCCTTGCGCTCGAGGATCCGCGCCATCCGCAGGTGGTACTCCGGGTCGTCCTGGGTGTAGATGTCCGGGATGCCGTCGCGGTCCTCGTCGCGCTCCTCCTCCTCGGTCATCCGCCGGTACGTGGCGTTCCGGAGCCGCAGCAGCACGGCCGCGATCAGGGTCGCCAGCAGCGAGCCGACCAGGACGGCGGCCTTCACGTGCTCGGTGAGCCCGGCGTCGCCCTCGAAGGCCAGCTCCCCGATCAGCAGCGACACCGTGAAGCCGATCCCCGCCAGGGTGGCCAGGGCGAACACGTCGGCCCAGGCCAGGTCATCGCTGAGGGAGGCCCGGGTGAAACGGGCGGTCAGCCAGGTGCCGCCGAAGATGCCGACCGTCTTGCCGACCACCAGCCCCAGCGTCACGCCCAGCGTCTCCGGCTGGGTGAAGACCGCGGCCAGGTCGTCGGCCGCCACCGGCACTCCCGCCGCGAACAGCGCGAAGAGCGGCACGGCCAGGCCCGCGGAGAGCGGCCGGACGAGGTGCTCGATCCGCTCGCCGGGCGACAGGTCCTCACCCTCACGGCGCGTGCAGCGCAGCATCAGGCCCATGGCCACGCCGGCGATGGTCGCGTGGACGCCGCTGTTGTACATCAGGCCCCAGATCACCAGGCCGAGCGGCACGTACACCCACCAGCCGCGCACGCCCTTGCGCAGCAGGAACCAGAAGACCGCCAGCCCGGCCGCCGCCCCGCCGAGCGCGGCGAAGTTCAGGTGCTCGGTGAAGAAGAGCGCGATGATCACGATGGCCAGCAGGTCGTCGACCACCGCGAGGGTCAGCAGGAAGGCGCGCAGCGCCGAGGGCAGCGAGGCACCGATCACGGCGAGGACGGCCAGCGCGAAGGCGATGTCGGTGGCGGTGGGGACCGCCCAGCCGGTCGCCGAACCGCCCATGGCGCCGTTGACCGCCAGGTAGACCAGCGCCGGCACCACCATGCCGCAGACGGCGGCGATCACCGGGAGGGCGGCCGCCTTGGGGTCCTTGAGGTCGCCGGCCACCAGCTCACGCTTGAGCTCGATGCCGGCCACGAAGAAGAAGATCGCCAGCAGGCCTTCCGAGGCCCAGTGTTCGATCGACAGGTCGAGACCGAGGGCGGAGGGCCCGATGTGGGTCTGGCTGAACGACTCGTAGCTGCCGCTGATGCCCGGCACGTTCGCCCAGACCAGCGCGGCGATCGCGGCGAGCAGGAGCAGGACACCGCCGACCGTCTCGGTACGCAGGGCGTCCGCGAGGAAACCGCGTTCGCGCAACGAGACCCTGCGGAAGGCCTGGTGGGGCGTGGAGTCGGTGGTGTGCTCGGGCTTCGCCATGAGGGCGCTCTCCAGGGTGGTCGGGGCACGGCTGTACTCATGCCGACCAGACTTCCCGGCGCACCTGAGGTCTTTTCGTCACCACGCGGTGGGCACGGAGACGCAAGACACGATCTTCAGCTTACCCAATGGGACGGGGGAGCGGCAGCGGGCCGGGCTCCGTCACGTCGTCACGTCGTCACGCGGAGCCCGGCCCGCCGAGGCCGCTGAGTCGGCCCGGTCCCGGAGGGGTCGAAGGTGCCGCCTCAGTCGGAGTCGCTCTGCGCCGACGGCAGCTTGTCCTGGATGAGCTGCATGACGCCCGCATCGGTCAGCGTGGTCACGTCACCCAAGGCGCGGTTCTCCGCGACATCCCGCAGCAGGCGGCGCATGATCTTGCCGGAGCGGGTCTTGGGCAGCTCCGCGACCGGCAGGACGCGCTTGGGCTTGGCGATCGGGCCGAGCGTCGCACCCACGTGGTTGCGCAGCTCGTCGACCAGGCCCTCGTCCTCGGAGGCGGTCCCGCGCAGGATGACGAAGGCGACGATCGCCTGGCCGGTCGTCTCGTCGGCCGCGCCCACCACGGCCGCCTCGGCGACCTTCGGGTGCGAGACCAGCGCGGACTCGACCTCCGTGGTGGAGATGTTGTGGCCGGAGACCAGCATCACGTCGTCCACCCGGCCGAGCAGCCAGATGTCGCCGTCGTCGTCCTTCTTGGCGCCGTCGCCCGCGAAGTACCTGCCGGGGAAGCGGGACCAGTAGGTGTCGATGAACCGCTGGTCGTCACCCCAGATGGTGCGCAGCATCGAGGGCCAAGGCTCGGTCAGCACCAGGTAGCCGCCGCCCCCGTCGGGCACCTCGTTGGCCTCGTCGTCCACTACGGTGGCCGCGATGCCGGGCAGCGCGACCTGGGCGGACCCGGGCTTGGTCTCGGTGACGCCGGGCAGCGGCGAGATCATGATCGCGCCGGTCTCGGTCTGCCACCAGGTGTCCACGACCGGCTTGGAACCCGCGCCGATGCGGTCGCGGTACCAGATCCACGCCTCGGGGTTGATCGGCTCGCCCACCGAACCGAGCACCCGCAGCGAGCTCAGGTCGAACTTGGCGGGGATGTCGTCGCCCCACTTCATGAACATGCGGATCACGGTGGGTGCCGTGTAGAGGATGGTCACGCCGTACTTCTGGACGATCTCCCAGAAACGGCCCTGGTGCGGGGTGTCCGGGGTGCCCTCGTACATGACCTGGGTGGCGCCGTTGGCCAGCGGGCCGTAGACGATGTACGAGTGGCCGGTCACCCAGCCGACGTCGGCCGTGCACCAGTAGACGTCGGTCTCCGGCTTGAGGTCGAACACGGCGTGGTGGGTGTACGCGACCTGGGTCAGGTAGCCGCCGGAGGTGTGCAGGATGCCCTTCGGCTTACCCGTGGTGCCCGAGGTGTACAGGATGAACAGCGGCTGCTCGGCCTCGAACGCCTCGGGGGTGTGCTCGGCCGACTGACGCTCGGTGATCTCGTGCCACCAGACGTCGCGGCCTTCGGTCCAGCCGACCTCCTGGGACGTGCGGCGGACCACCAGCACGTGCTCCACGCCGTCGACCTTGGTGAGCGCCTCGTCCACGGCGGGCTTGAGCGCGGACGGCTTGCCGCGGCGCCAGCCGCCGTCGGCGGTGATGACCACCTTGGCGTCGGCGTCCTTGATGCGGGTGGCCAGCGCGTCGGCGGAGAAGCCGCCGAAGACCACCGAGTGGGCGGCGCCGATACGGGCGCAGGCCAGCATCGCGACGGCCGTCTCCGGGATCATCGGCATGTAGACGGCCACGCGGTCGCCCTTGCGCACGCCCAGCTCCAGCAGGGCGTTGGCGGCGCGGGAGACCTCGTCCTTGAGCTCGGCGTAGGTGATGGCGCGCGTGTCGCCGGGCTCACCCTCGAAGTGGATGGCCACCCGGTCGCCGTTGCCGGCCTCCACGTGACGGTCCACGCAGTTGTAGGCCACGTTGAGGGTGCCGTCCTGGAACCACTTGGCGAACGGCGGGTTCGACCAGTCGAGCGTCTCGCTCGGCTCGGTGGCCCAGGTCAGCCGACGGGCCTGCTCGGCCCAGAAGCCGAGCCTGTCAGCCTTGGCCTGCTCATACGCCTCCGCGGTGACATTGGCCGCGGCGGCCAGGTCGGCGGGGGGTGCGAACCTGCGTTCTTCTTTGAGCAGGTTGGCCAGGCTTTCGTTGCTCACGACATCTCCCATTCCGAGGGTGTCCGCTGTGTCCCAGGCCACAGCTCATCAGACCGGAGGGAGTACTGACAAGGGTCGACCGGAAATTGGTGTAGACCTGTGCGGGTTTCCTCCGGGGCTGCGACCTCGGTCTTCGCGGATGGCTTGCGCGGATCGGTCATCCGTTGTCACGTACGGCCGCGCGGCAGAGTTCAGCGGTGTGACCCTCGACGGCGCGACGCCGGGCGCGGCGCGGGCCCGGGGCTGCCGGACCCTGGCCGGCGGCCGGCCGCGGGGCGCGGGCCGGTCCGCGTCGTGTCTGACGCACTACCCGCGGGGGGAGCGTCTACCCATGGGTGCGACCGACGGGCGCGGTAGCGTCGCGGCGGTCTGCGCCCGGCGCGGCCTGCGGGGAAGCGGACCCGCCCCGTCCACCGGGCCCGCGTCCCGGTCCGCTCGCGCCACCCTCGGCCCGGTGGCCCGGTGGCCCGGTGGCCCGGTGGCCCGGCGGCCCTGGCGGCCCAGCGGCCCTGGTGGCCCGGTGACCTCGGTGGCCTCGGTGGCCTCGGTGGCCTCGGCGGCGTTGGTGGCTCCGGTGGCCCGGTGGCCCGGTGGCCCGGTGGCCCGGTGGCCCGGTGGCCCGGTGGCCCGGTGGCCCGGTGGCCCGGTGGCCCGGTGGCCTCGGCGGCGTTGGTGGCTCCGGTGGCCCGATGGCCCGGTAGCCCCGGTAGCCCCGGTAGCCCCGGTGGCGTCGGTAGCTCCGGTGGCCTCGGTGGCCTCGGTGGCTCCGGTAGCCCCCTGGGCAGCTCTGGCGGCTTCGGCAGCGCTGACAGCTCCGGCGGACCCAGCGGCCCTAACGGCTCCGGCGGCCCCGGTCGGCGAGGCGCATCGGTCCCGCCGGCCGGGGTCTCCCGGGAGCGCGGGCGGTCAGCTCGCGCCGGTCAGATCGGCCTCCGTCTCCCGGACGTCGGCGAAGACCGGTGTGCCCCGCGCGTCGGTCAGGAGGTAGGCCTGGGCCTCGCCGACGTGGAAGTACATGCCGTTGAGTTCCAGGCGCCCCTCCGCGACGGCTCGGGCGACCGACTCGTGGGCCTTCAGGTGCTCCAGTTGTTGCGCGACGTTGGTCAGACACAGGAGCTCGACGGCGTCAGCCGGCTCCCTGGCGGTCAGCCGCGCCGGGGGATGCGCGCCGGAGGCCACGCGGCGCAGGCTCGGCAGCCCGTGCCGCAGCCACCGCTGCAACGGCGTCCCGTCGCCACCGGGCTCCGAGTCGATCAGGGCCTGCATCGCGCCGCACCCGGAGTGGCCGCAGACGGTGATGGACCGGACCCCCAGGACGTCCACCGCGTACTCGATGGCGGCGGCCACCGAGTCGTCGCCCGACTCCTCACCCGGCGGTGGCACCAGGTTCCCGACGTTGCGGACGACGAAGAGGTCGCCCGGCCCGCTCGTGGTGATCATCGACGTCACCAGCCGCGAATCGGCGCAGGTGAGGAAGAGCTGCGCGGGCCGCTGCCCTTCCCGCGCCAGCCGGGCCAGTTCGCTGCGCACGAGGGGGGCGGTGTCCCGCTGGAAGGCGCTGACGCCGCGCACCAGTTCGTGCCCGCTGGGCGGGGGTTCGCCGCGGGCGCTGGAGGCATCGGGAGCGTCGGCCCCGTCCGGCCCGGTCGGTGTCGGCGTGCCGACGGCCGTCAGCCCGGTGCGCAGGCCGGTGATGCGGACGGAGCCGCCGTGCGCCCGGTGGGAGGTGCGCCAGTCCTGGAGCGACTCGTACGCGGCGTGGTCCACGAAGGAGCCGTGCAGCTCCACCACCGCGTCGGCGCCTTCCGGGATGAGGTGCAGCACCCGGCTGAGCCGGGGCACGGCGAGGAAGGTCAGCTGGCCGCGGACGTGGACGCGGTGGACGCCGTCGCGCACCTCGTGGGTGATCCGGGTGTGGGTCAGGCGGTGGAGGGCGACCGCGACCGCGGCGAGCACACCGACCCCCACGCCCTGCAGGACTCCCAGGAAGGTGACGGCGACGGCGGTGACCGCGTACACCAGGGCCTCGCGGTGGCGGTTGACCGTGCGGATGTGGTGGAGGGAGACCATCTGCACGCCGATCGCCATCACCAGGGCGGCGAGCGCCGCGAGCGGAATCAGCTCCAGGGCGGGCACGAGGAGGAGTGCCGCGGCGGCGATCCACAGGCTGTGCAGCATCGCCGAATTGCGGCTGACCGCGCCGCAGCGGGCGTTGGCCGAACTGCGCACCGCCACGCCCGTGACCGGCAGTCCGCCCAGGGCGCCGGAGGCCACGTTGGCGAAACCCTGGCCGCGCAGCTCCCGGTCCAGGTCGGCACGCGGCACCGGCGGACCGCCACGGGTCGCGGCGATCTTGTCGACGGCCACCGCGGAGAGCAGCGTCTCCACACCGCCGACCAGGGTGATGGTGAGCACCGCCGCGGCCAGGGGCAGCGCGGGGCCCTCGGGGAACCCGGCCAGCGCGTGGTTGGACCAGGAGGGCAGGTCGACGCGGGGGAGGCTGAGCCCCATGGCGAGGGCGACGGCGGTGGTCGTCAGCATGGCGGCGAGCGCGGCGGGGACCAGGCGCATGATCCGCCCGGCCGTGCCGGGGATCCGCGACCACCCGAGGAGGACCGCCAGGGTGAGGGCGCTGACGGCGAGGGCGCCCGGGTGCAGGTCGGCCAACTGGGCGGGCAGCGCCCGGAGGTTCTCCGGGACCGAGCTCTGCGGGGTGCCGCCGAGGACGATGTGCAGCTGGGCCACGGCGATGGTGACCCCGATGCCGGCCAGCATGCCGTGCACGATGGCCGGGCTGACGGCGAGGGCGGTGCGGGCCACCCGGAGCCAGCCGAGGGCCACCTGCGTCACGCCGGCGAGGATGGTGACGGCGCAGGTGGTGCGCCATCCGTACTGCTGGATCAGGTCCGCGGTGACCACGGTGAGACCGGCGGTGGGCCCGCTGACGGTGAGCGGGGCGCCGCCCAGGCGGCCGGCGACCAGGCTGCCCACGGCGGCGGCCACCAGGCCGGCCTGGAGGGGCGCGCCGGTGGCCAGCGCGATGCCCAGTGAGAGCGGGAGGGAGATCAGGAACACCGTGACCGAGGCGGACAGGTCGGCGGGAGCGATCCTGAGGCGGCGGCGCCGGTGGGGCGGCGGGCTGTGGGGGCGGTGGATGCGCCCGGCCTCGTGGGCCTCGGCGCGGTCGGGGACATAGGCGGACATGGTTCGTGTTTCTCCTCCGGGGACGGCGCGGTCGCGCGAAGGCTCGCCGTGACCGCGGGCGACGGCACTTGGCTGCGGCACCGGGCCGACCGCACATCGTGCGGGTGCGGCGGGTGCCAACACTCAGTAAACGAACAGTAATTCTGAGTAAAGAACTCGTACAGAGAAAACGGGCAAATGGCCTGATAAGTCATCCCATTGGGTGAAGGGATATTTTTATCGGCTTGTCATACAAATCTCCTCGCCTCATCGTGCGACCTTGACGGCTCCGCCGGGCCTCCGGCGGTCCACCGGGGAGCGCCTCAGTGGGCGCTCGGTATGAGCGAAGGAAGAAGGTGGGGCGGGAGATGACCGCCAACCGGAGAACTACCGCCGTGCTCGTGGCGGCGGCGGCCTGCGCCGTGTCGCTGGCCGGCTGTGGAACAGGGGCCGACGGCGCGGCCGGCGCCCAGGGCGCGGCGGGCCCCAGGGAGGGTGCGCCGAAGAAGGCTCCGCAGGCGGTCCGTCTGATCGGGGACGGGTCCACCGCCTACACCGGGGCGCAGCCCCATCTGCCCAAGGCCGAACGGCTCAAGCCCGGGCAACGTCCTCCGCAGTTCGTCGTCTTCTCCTGGGACGGCGCCGGTGAGGACGGGCAGAAGCTCTTCTCCCACTTCCGGAAGGTGGCCGCGGAGAACAGGGCCACGATGACCTACTTCCTCAGCGGCGTGTACATGCTGCCCACGGAGAAACGTTCCCTCTATCAGCCCCCCGGGCGATCCGCGGGAAGCTCCGACATCGGCTTCAACGACATCCAGGGAGTGGCCGCCACCGTCGAGCAACTGCGCCAGGCGTGGCTCGAGGGGAACGAGATCGGCACCCACTTCAACGGTCACTTCTGCGGAAGCGGTGGCGTCGGCAGCTGGTCGGTCGAGCAGTGGAAGAGCGAGATCGCGCAGGCCAAGAGCTTCGTGCAGACCTGGAAGACCAACACCGGCCTCAAGGACGCCCAGCCGCTGCCGTTCGACTACGAGAAGGAACTGGTCGGCGGCCGGACGCCCTGCCTGGAGGGACAGCAGAACTTCCGCGCGGCGGCCCGGGAACTGGGCTTCCGCTACGACACCAGTGGTGTCCGCGAGCAGGTCTGGCCGGAGCGGAAGGACGGTCTGTGGGACCTGTCCATGCACATGGTCCCGGTGCCCGGCCGCGCCTTCGAGACCATCTCCATGGACTACAACTTCATGGTCAACCAGTCCGGGACCACCCGCGGCAACCCGGCCATGCACCAGCAGTGGGGCGACCAGATGCGGGACGGCCTGATGGCTGCCTTCCGCCGTTCGTACGACGGGAACCGGGCGCCGGTGATCATCGGCAACCACTTCGAGTCGTGGAACGGCGGCGTCTACATGCGGGCGGTCGAGGAGGTCGTCAAGGGCGTGTGCACCCAGCCCGAGGTGCGCTGCGTCTCGTTCCGGCAGCTCGCGGACTGGCTGGACGCCCAGGACCCGCAGACGGTCGCCAAGCTGCGGACGCTGGGGGTCGGACAGGCGCCCCAGGGTGGCTGGCGGCGCTTCCTTACCTCCCCGGCCGCGCCGGCGGATCCTGCCGCACCCGAGGCTCCTGCGGGTCCTGCTGCGCCCGCGGATCCTGCGGCCCTCGCGGATCCCGCGGCTGCTGCTGCCCCTGCAGGTTCCGTGGCGCAGGCTCCCGACCACTGATCACCCGGAGTCCGTCGCCGGACGGCGACGGACACCGCTCGACACCGCCCGCCACGGGTGCGGCCGAGTACCCCGGCCGCACCCCCGTGCCTCCCGCCCGTGCAGGCGCGGCGCGGACGGTTCAGGCCGGCTCGCTCACCCGCTCGTCGAGGACGAAGCCGGGGTCCACCTGGTGCGCCAGGTCCGTGCCCGTCCTGGCGTTCCCCCAGGACTCGGCGTTCCTCAGGTGGAAGTGCACCATCTGCCGGGTGTACCGCTCCCAGTCCCGCGCCTCGTAGCGCGCGTCGGCCGCGGTGCGCAGCGACTCCAGCGCCGCCCGGTTGGCGGCCTCCAGTTGGTCGAAGCGCGGCGGCCGGCCCTTTTCCATCGCCCGCACCCAGTCCGAGTGGCCGACCGTCACCAGCAGGTCGTCCCCCACCTCGGCGCGCAGGAACTCGAGGTCCTCGGGGCCCTGTACCTTGTTGCCCACGACCTTGAGAGCGACCCCGAAGTCCCGGGCGTACTCCTTGTACTGGCGGTAGACCGAGACCCCCTTGCGGGTGGGCTCGGCGACCAGGAAGGTCATGTCGAAACGGGTGAACATGCCCGAGGCGAACGAGTCCGAGCCGGCCGTCATGTCCACCACCACGTACTCGTCCCGCCCGTCGACCAGGTGGTTCAGGCACATCTCCACCGCCCCGGTCTTGGAGTGGTAGCAGGCCACCCCCAGGTCGGACTCGGTGAAGGGGCCGGTGACCATCAGGCGGACCGTGCCTCCGTCCAGGGCCACCGGGCGGGCACAGGCCTCGTAGACCGGGTTCTCCTCCCGCACGCGCAGGAGGCGGGAGCCCTCGCCGGGCGGCGTGGTCTTGATCATGGCCTCGGCGGAGGTGATCCGCGGATTGGTGCCGCGCAGGTAGTCCTTGATGAGGGTGAGGTGGCGACCCATCGCGGGCAGGGCGGCGGCCTCCGTCTCGTCGAGGCCGAGCGCGGCTCCCAGATGCTGGTTGATGTCCGCGTCCACGGCGATGACCGGCGCCCCGGACGCGGCGAGGTGGCGTACGAACAGCGAGGACAGGGTCGTCTTGCCGCTGCCGCCCTTGCCGACGAAAGCAATTTTCATGTTCACCTAGCGTAGTAGGTCGACTGCGCTAGGTGGCGGATCCGGCGGTATTCGTTCCGACGACCACTCCATCGTGGGGCCTTCGACGGCATGGCGGTCAAAGCCCGTCCTCGGCTGTCACTTGCTCCGGTGCTCCCCGGGCCGGGCGATGTGGGGCGGCGTGCGGGCGCGTAATGTCGTACTCATGAGTACGACTGGCGCGTCCGCCGACCCGCTCGCGGCCCTGGGTTCGCTTCCCGGTGTGGCCGACTCCGTGGAGTCCGTCCGCAAGTACGTCGACCGGGTCTACGGCCACCGCATCATGCGTCGCCGCAGCAACGAGATCACCTCCGAGGCGGCTCTGCGCGGAGCGCGTGGGTCCGCCGCGCTCGCCGGGGCCGACTGGGCGCTGGAGGAGGTCCGGCGCCGGACCGACTTCAGCGGTGACGACGAGGCCCGGATGGTGGGCGCCGCGCTGCGGCTCACCGCGGAGGCGGGCCAACTGCTCTCCATCTGGCGGCAGTCCCCGCTGCGGGTGCTGGCCCGCCTGCACCTGGTGGCGGCCGCGGGTGGCGGCGACGACATCGGGCGTCCCCGGTTGGCGGGCGAGACCGTCGACGAGCCGCTGATCGAGCTGCCGTTGCCCGACGCGGACGAGGTCGCCGGGAGGCTGGACGGGCTGGCCCGTCTGATCATCGACGGCGGCTCGGCGCCTGCCCTGGTCAAGGCGGCGGTGGTGCACGGCGAGATCCTCGCGCTGCGGCCCTTCCGCTCGCACAACGGCCTGGTGGCCAGGGCCGCCGAGCGGATCGTCCTGGTGGGCAGCGGGCTGGACCCCAAGTCGATCTGTCCGGCGGAGGTGGGGCACGCGGAACTGGGCCGGGCCGCCTACCGGGCGGCGCTGGACGGCTACGTCTCCGGAACGCCGGAGGGGATGAGCGCCTGGATCACCCACTGCGGCAAGGCGGTCGAGCTGGGCGCCCGCGAGTCCACGGCGGTCTGCGAGGCGCTGCAGCGCGGCGCCGCCTGAGGCGCGCCGGCGTGTGACGGTCCGGGGTGCGGGGGCGTGACCGCCTCGCACAGGGCTGCGGCGGCACGAGACCTCGTGCCGCCGCTCGCATGACGCCGCCGGGTTACCAAGCGTCCTCGTAAGTCGCCCATCAGGCCGGGAACTTTCTCCCGTGGCCTGGTGCGGCTGGCCCGTAATCGACGGGTCGACGTCGCGTGGGTGCCCGGTGTTCATGCTCCGGTCCGTGGGGCCGTCGCGTTGCGAAGGTCATCCCGTCGGATGTCCTTGGTCTCGCGGGCCGTTAAGTCCTTTGTACTCCTGTTGCGTGGCCTGTGTGAACCCCTGCCGGAATTCGCTTGGTTTGCCGTTCAAGCGCTCTGCTCGACCGCTCCGCGCCGACCGGAGGGCCGGTCCCGGGTCCGGCATGCCGGCACCCCCTGACCGCTGGTCAGGGGGTGCCGGTCGGTGCTTGCGGCGCCGCGCCGGCTCTCAGACGGAGGTCGCCCGCCTGCGGCTGGTGGCGTACCAGACGAGGGCCGCCGCCGCGGCGGCGCCGACCGTGGCCGCCGCCACCAGCACCGGACGGGACGGGGCCGTGAAGTTCGGGACCCGCTGCTTCAGGCGAACCGGCCGGCTGAAGTCGAGGATCGGCCAGCCACGGGTCAGCGCCTCGCGGCGCAGCGTCCGATCAGGGTTGACGGCATGCGGATGGCCCACCGTCTCCAGCATGGGCAGGTCCGTCGCCGAGTCGCTGTAGGCGTAGCAACGGGTGAGGTCGTACCCCTCGGACTCGGCCAGCTCGCGGATGGCCTCGGCCTTGGTCGGGCCGTAGGCGTAGTACTCGACCTCGCCGGTGAAACGGCCGTCGTCGCCGACCACCATGCGGGTGGCCACCACCCGGTCGGCGCCCAGCATCTCCCCGATCGGCTCGACCATCACCGACCCGGAGGTCGAGACGATCACCACGTCACGGCCGGCCAGGTGATGCTCCTCGATCAGCGAGGCGGCCTCGTCGTAGATGATCGGGTCGATGAGGTCGTGCAGGGTCTCGGCGATGATGTCCCTGACCTGCTGGACGTCCCAGCCGCGGCACATGGCGGACATGTGCTTCCGCATGCGTTCCATCTGGTCGTGGTCGGCGCCGCCCGCCAGGAAGACGAACTGGATGTACGCCGTGCGCAGGGCGGCGCGGCGATTGATCAGTCCGCCTTGGTAGAAGGACCTGCCGAAGGTGAGCGTGCTCGACTTCGCGATGACCGTCTTGTCCAGGTCGAAGAAGGCCGCGGTGCGGGGCAAGGAGTGGTTTTCCACAAGGCGAGCATAGGGGGCAGCCATTCGGCGTAAGGTGTGGCGCGTGGGTTTGCCTGAGAAGCCTCTCGGGTACACCATGGAAGTCACGGATCGTTCGCGACCGTGCTAACCCGGTCCGGCTCCTCCCCCCCCGAGTCGGATCGTGGATGACGACCCCCGCTCTCCCCCCCGGCGGGGGTCGTCGCATGTCCGGACGGGTTTTCGCCCTCCGGGCCAGGCGGCCGGGCCCTCTCTCGCAGTGGGTTCGGCCGCCTTTTTGGCGGGCGCCGGCGGTGACTGTCGGTAATCGAGAGGATGCGGCGAGGTTTCCTCTTCCGTCGCTGCGCGCCCAGGCGAGTTGGGTCCACGCGCGTCGCTCGTGGGGGTGAACGCGATATTCACATTCGCCGGGTTGTCCCCCGATATCTACCAAGATCCACTTCTTTTTCCGTCTTGCCGCACGGTGTTTTCGACGCGTCCGGATGACGGGCCGTGCCTTCGCACAGCCCGTTTTTCCCACCGCGCCGCCCAGTTCCGACACCAACGGCCGGGGAGACGTGTCCTCCCCGCCGGGCAGGAGGCAGCAGCCATGACCGGACCCACCCCCGAGACCCCCGCTCATGGTCCTCAGCGGGCAGCGGGCGTACCGCTCATCGTGACCGAGGACCCGCTGCTCCTCGACGATCTGCTGAGGCTGTGCGCCGCGGCCGGGGCGACCCCGGAAGTGCATCCGGGGCCGCCCGGCAGGCGCTCCGTGTGGGAGGGCGCGCCGCTCGTCCTGATCGGGGACGACGCCGCCCGCCGGGTACGGGGCGCACCGCGCAGACCGGGCGTGGTCCTGGTCGGGCGGGACCAGGACGACCCGGGGGTGTGGCGTCACGCCGTCGAGATCGGCGCCGACCACGTGCTGGTTCTGCCGGACGGCGAACAGTGGCTCACGGACCGGATCGCCGACGTCGTGGAGGGCGTGGGCCGCCCCGCCCTGACGGTCGGAGTCATCGGCGGCCGGGGCGGCGCCGGAGCCTCGACGCTGGCCTGCGCGCTGGCCGTCACCTCCGCCCGCTGCGGGGTGCGCACACTTCTGGTGGACGCCGACCCCCTGGGCGGAGGGCTGGACGTGCTGCTGGGCGGCGAGGCCGCCGAAGGGCTGCGCTGGCCCGCCTTCGCCACTTCGCGCGGCCGGCTGGGCGGCGGGGCGCTCGAGGAGTCGTTGCCCAGCCTTCACTCGCTACGGGTGCTGAGTTGGGACCGCGGCGACTGCGTGCACGTTCCCCCGGACGCGGTGCGTGCCGTGCTGGCCGCGGCCCGGCGAGGCGGTGGCGCGGTGGTGGTGGACCTGCCCCGGAGGGTCGACGAGGGCGTCGCCGAGATCCTGGCGCAGCTGGACCTGGGTGTGCTGGTGGTCCCCGCGGAGATCAGGGCGGTGGCCGCGGCCGGCCGCGTGGCCTCGATGGCGGGGATGGTGCTGCGGGACCTCCGGGTCGCCGTCCGGGGGCCCCATGCGCCGGGCCTCGACGGCGCGGAGGTCGCCCGGCTCCTGGGCCTGCCTCTGCTGGGAGAGGTCCCGGCCGAACCGGACCTGCGTCCGCCCGCGGCTGCCTCACTGCCTCCCGGGGCGGCGCCCCGTGCCCCGTTGAGCCGGTTCTGCCGCCAGTTCTGGGACCGCGCGGCGGCTTCGGCCGGTGGGCGATGAGCGCCCGGGGCCGGCACGGCGCCCCTCGGGACGCCGTGCCGACGGGAGACCTGATCGACGGAGTGCGCCGCTGGCTCGCCGAGAGCGGAGCCGACCCCACCCCGGCCCGGGTCGCGCAGGCGCTGCGTGAGCGGGGCGGCCGGGTCCTCGGTGACGAGGAGGTGCTGGGCGCGGCGGTGCGGCTGCGCTCCGAACTGGTGGGAAGCGGGCCGCTGGAGCCGCTGCTCGCGGACCCCGAGGTGACCGACGTCCTGGTGTCCGCGCCGGACCGGGTGTGGGTGGACCGAGGCACGGGGCTGGAGCTGACCGGCGTCGCCTTCCCGGACGCCGCCGCGGTGCGCCGCCTGGCCCAGCGGCTGGCCTCCGTCGCCGGACGCCGTCTCGACGACGCCCGACCCTGGGTGGACGCGCGGCTGCCCGACGGGACGCGGCTGCACGCGGTGCTCCCGCCGGTCGCGGTGAGCTGTGCCTGCCTGTCGCTGCGGGTGGTCCGTCCGCGCGCCTTCACCCTCGGCGAGCTGACCGGCGCCGGGATGCTGCCGCCCAGCGGGGAGGGGGTGCTGCGGGCCCTGGTGGACGCCCGGCTGTCCTTCCTGATCAGCGGGGGTACCGGTACCGGCAAGACCACGCTGCTCAGCGCGCTGCTGGGCCTCGCCGGCCCGGCCGAGCGGATCGTGCTGGCCGAGGACTCGGCGGAGCTGCGGCCCGAGCATCCCCACGTCGTCCGGCTGGAGAGCAGGCCGGCGAACCAGGAGGGCGCCGGGCTCGTGACCCTCGAGGACCTGGTGCGGCAGGCGCTCAGGATGCGGCCCGACCGACTGGTGGTGGGCGAGGTGCGCGGCGCCGAGGTGGTGCATCTGCTGGCCGCGCTCAACACGGGCCACAGCGGGTGCGGGACGGTGCACGCCAACGCGGCGGCGGACGTCCCGGCCCGGCTGGAGGCCCTGGGGACGGCTGCCGGCCTGGACCGGGCGGCACTGCACAGCCAGCTCGCCGCCGCGTTGTCCGTGGTGATCCACCTCGTGCGTGATCGCGGCGGACGCCGTCGGATCGCCGAGGTCCGGGTGCTGGAGCGCGACTCCGCCGGGCTGGTGAGGACGGTGCCCGCCCTGCGGTGGAGCGAGCGGGCCTTCGTTCCGCAGCCCGGGTGGGAGCGCCTGGTGCGACTGCTGGACGCCGGGGCTCCGGGCGGTGCGGAAGAGCAGGCGGAGTCGGCGGAGCAGTGTGCGGACCTCGCACCGGAGCGGGCCGGCCTGGGGGAGGCGTGGTGACCGTCGTCGCCGCGGGAGCGGGCGCAGCGGACGGGGCGGTCGCGGTGGCCACGGCGTGTGCGGCGTGTGCGGCGGCGGGCGTCTGGTGGTGGCCGGGAGCCCGGTCGCAGGCTCCTCGGGCACGAGCCATGGTGCGGGCGGCCCGGATGCGCTCTGGCGCCCTGGACGAGGGAACAGGTCCGGTGGGCACGCCTGACCGGCTTCAGGAGCCCGCCCCGTGGTGGGGCGTTCTGACCGGACAGGTTCTCGATCAAAGTCTCCGGGCGCGCGGGCGTCGGCCAGGGACCGAGTGGTGGGCTGCGGCGGCCGGGGGAGCGGTGGCGCTGCTGGGAGCGTCGCCCATCCCCGCGGTGTTGGGCATGGCGGCCGTGCCGATCGTGCGGAGGCTGCGGCGCGCCTCCGATGTTCGGGAGGAACACGACCGGCGGGCCGAGGCGGTGATCGCCCTGTGCGGTGCGCTGGCGGGCGAGGTGCGCGCAGGCCGGCAGCCGGGTGAGGCATTGACCCTGGTGCTGCGCGGTCAGGGCGGCGGCGTGCTCGACGGCGCTCTCGCCCCGGCGGTGGCTGCCGCGCGCTTCGGCGGTGATGTGGCCACGGCCCTGACAGGTGCCTCGCGTGCTCCGGGGGCGGAAGGGCTGCGCGGACTGGCGGCGTGCTGGCGGGTGGCGGTGGACCGTGGCGCGGGACTCGCCGACGGTCTGGAGCGGCTCGACGCGGCTCTGCGGTCGGAGCGTGACCGGCGCGCCGACCTCCGGTCCCAGCTGGCGGGCGCCAGAGCCACCACCGTGATGCTCGCCGGGCTGCCCGTCCTCGGCCTGCTCCTCGGCACGGCGATGGGAGCCGACCCGCTGCGGATCCTCCTGCACACCGGGGCGGGGCTCGCGTGCCTCGCCGTGGGCGGGGTGCTGGAGGCGGCGGGCGTGTGGTGGGCGTCGCGCATCGTGCGCGGGGCGGAGGCGGGGGCATGACCTGGCCGGGTGTCGTGACGGCGCTGGGGATGACGACCGCCCTGGGCTGGGCGGCCGGTGAGATCGCCGTACGCCGTGGTGCGGTGCGTGCCCGCCGTCGGGCGGCCGCGCTGCTGGGGAGACCTGCCGGGCCGCCGCCCGCCGCGCGGTGGCGGTGGCCGCCCGGCGGGACGACGAGGCGTCGGGCGGCGGTCATGGGCGCGGCCGTCCTGGGCTGGCTGCTCGTCGGAGGACTGCCGGGTCTGGCGGTGGGCGTGGTGTCCGGGCTCCTTCTGGAGCGACGACTCGGACGGCAGGCCGCCCAGGAGGCCGCTGCGGATCATGGAGCCGCCCAGGCGGCCCGGCAGCTGCCGCTCGCGGCCGACCTGCTGGCCGCGTGCGTCGAGGCCGGGGCCGAGCCCGTGCTCGCCGCCCGGGCCGTCGGCGAGGCGCTCGGCGGGCCGCTGGGAGAACGGCTGGCACAGGGTGCGGCCGAGGTCCGGCTCGGGGGTGACGCGGCCGACGCCTGGCGGCGTCTGGCCGCCGTGCCGGGTGCGGCACCCCTCGCCCGGCTCATCGAGCGGGCGGGTGAGTCGGGCCTGCCGGCGGCGGCCCCGGCCGCCCGGCTGGCCGCCGAGGCCCGCGCGGCGGGAGACCGGGCCGCCACCGCGCGGGCCCGCAGAGCGGGTGTGCTGATCACCGGGCCGGTGGGTCTCTGCTTCCTCCCGGCCTTCATCGCGATCGGTGTGCTCCCGGTGGTCGTCGGCCTGGCGGACGGCGCGCTCGGCGGCGGCCCGTGAGCAGGCGCCCGAGGACTCCGCCGCACGGGTGCGGCGGACATCGAGGAAACCAAGGAAACGAACGACCTGGAGGTCGGAATGCGCAACATGACGGGACGAGCACGTCGGCTGCGGGACGGGCTGCTGTACCTGGTCCGCAGGGTCGACAGGGCTCATCGGGACGCGGGCATGGTCACGTCCGAGTACGCGATGGGCATCGTGGCCGCCGTCGCCTTCGCGGCGGTGCTCTACAAGGTGGTGACCAGTGGTCAGGTCGACGCCGAACTGCAGGGACTGGTGAAGAAGGCGCTCGATGGAGGGCCATGACGACGCCCGCCCGGCGCGGGACCGGCAGAGCGGGATGGTCACGGCGGAGACAGCCGTCACCCTGCCGGTGCTGGTCCTCTTCGGGGTGGCGCTGGTGTGGGCCTTGATGGCGACCGCCGCGCAGATCCAGTGCGTGGATGCGGCCCGGGCCGGCGCCCGGGCCGCTGCCCGCCAGGACCCCGAGGACGCGGTCCTCGCCGTCGCCCGGCGCAGCGCGCCGGAGGGAGCGAGCGTGACCGTGGGACGGAGCGGTGGCCTCGTACGGGTACGGGTGGTGGCCCACCCGCCGGGCGCCGGCGCTCTGCCGTTCGAGGTGCGGCACGAGGCGGTCGCGCTGGCCGAGGAGACCGTCGGGGCCGGGCGGTGAGGAGCCGAAGCGTGAGCGATCGGGGGCCGAGAGGCCCAGGTGGGTGGGGTCGCAGGGTGAAAGGCCCAGGTGGGTGGGGTCGGACGGTGAGGGGCCTGGGTGTGTGGGGCCGACGGGTGAGAGGCCAGGGTGTGAGCGGTCAGAGGGCGAGAGGCCCGGGAGTGGGGGGCCCGGGGATGAGAGGCCTGGGCGTGTGGGGCAGCCGGAGGGTCAGGCGCCCGGGCGTGAACGGCCGGGACGACGGGGGCCGCGGCGGGAGAGGCCGGGGCGACCGCGGGTCGGCCACGATCTGGGCGGGCGGGATTCTGGCCGCCCTCTGCGTGGTCTTCGCGGCGGTGCTCGCCATGGGGGAGGCGGTGGTGGTGCGGCACCGCGCCGCGGCCGCCGCCGATCTGGCGGCGCTGGCGGCGGCACGGCACTGGCCCGACGGCACGACGGCCGCCTGCGCCCCGGCCGACCGGGTGGCACGGGCCCAGCGGGCGCGGCTCGTCAGGTGCGAGATCGCTGGTGAGGTGGCCGACGTCGTCGCGGAGGCCGGCCACGGTCCCTTCACGGCGCAGTCCCGTGCCAGAGCCGGGCCGTCGGCTCCCGACCCGTCCCCCGGGTGGCGCACCCGGCCCGCCTGGCTCCGGCCCACCCACCGGGGACGCGCCCGCCCCGCCCAGCCCCGCCCGGCCCGCCGACCGGGGACGCGACCAGACCGCCTGACTCCGCCCGCCCGTCCGGGATGTGCCCGGCTCGGCCCCCCCGCTGGGGACACGCCTGGATCGCCCGCACCGCCCCGCCCACCGGGCAGGCGGCCCGGCCGACCGCCCACGCCGGACGCACGGTGACGCGGCCGGTCCCCGGCCAACCGGCGGGCCGCGTCCGGGCGCCGGGTCAGTCTCCGGGACCGGTGCGCGGGTCCGTCCCCGCATCGTCCTCCGTGGCCGTGGCCGCCGCCGACCGGTCGCCCGCTCCGCCGTCCCCGTCGGCCCGGCCCGGCGCCCCGCGGAGCAGTTCGCCCAGCAGCCGTACGGCTCCCCGCTTGTGCAGCGGCTCGTTCCCGTTGCCGCACTTGGGGGACTGGATGCAGGACGGACACCCCGCCTCGCACTCGCAGGACCCGATGGCCTCGCGGGTCGCCCGCAGCCACTCCGCCGCGGTGTGGAAGGCGCGCTCGGCGAACCCGGCGCCACCCGGATGGCCGTCGTAGACGAACACCGTGGGCAGCAGCGTGTCCGGGTGGAGCGGGACGGAGACGCCGCCGATGTCCCAGCGGTCGCAGGTGGCGAACAGGGGCAGCATGCCGATCGAGGCGTGCTCGGCGGCGTGCAGGGACCCGCCGAGGATCTCGGGCGTGATGCGCGCCGCGTCCAGCTGGTCCTCCGTGACGGTCCACCAGACGGCGCGGGTCCGCAGCGTGCGGGGCGGCAGGTCCAGCTTGGTCTCGCCCAGCACCTCGCCGGTGATCAGCCGGCGCCGCAGGTAGGAGACCACCTGGTTGGTGACCTCCACCGACCCGAAGCACAGGCGGCCGTCGCCCCAGGGGATCTCGGTGTCGGTGGCGAGGACGGAGATGGCCGTGGTGTCCCGGGCGACCGTGGTGTACGGCGGGTCGGCCCTCTCGACCAGGGCGACGGACGTCTCCAGGTCGAGCTCTCGGACCACGTAGGTGAGTCCCCGGTGGAGGTGGACCGCGCCCTCGTGGACCGCGGTGTGGGCGGCCCCCGCGTCGACGGTGCCCAGGAGACGGCCGGTGTCCGCCTCCACCACCTGGACCGGGCGGCCGCCCGCGCCCCGGATGTCGGCGAGGTCCGCCGCCCGCTCCCGCCGCGTCCAGTGCCACGCCCGGGCGCGACGTCGCAGCAGCTGCGCCGTCTCCAGCTGCGGCATCAGGTCAGCGGTCGCCGGGCCGAAGAGCGCGAGGTCCTCGTCGGTCAGCGGAAGCTCGGCCGCCGCGGCGCACAGGTGCGGGGCGAGCACGTACGGGTTGTCCGGGTCGAGGACGGTGGACTCCACCGGACGGTCGAACAGGGCCTCCGGATGGTGCACCAGGAAGGTGTCCAGCGGATCGTCACGGGCCACCAGAACGGCCAGCGCGCCCTGGCCGGTCCGGCCCGCCCGGCCGGCCTGCTGCCAGAGGGAGGCACGGGTGCCGGGATAGCCGCAGATGACCACGGCGTCGAGGCCGGAGACGTCCACGCCGAGTTCCAGCGCGGTGGTCGCGGCGAGCCCCAGCAGCTCTCCGGAGTGGAGCGCGCGCTCCAGCGCGCGCCGTTCCTCCGGCAGATAACCACCCCGGTAGGCCGCGACACGCCCGGCCAGAGAACGATCTTTTTCGGCCAGCCGCTCCTGTGTGATCACGGAGATCAGCTCGGCGCCGCGCCTCGAACGGACGAAGGCCACGGTCCGCACACCCTGCAGGGTGAGGGAGGTGAGCAGGTCGGCCGTCTCGGCGGTCGCGGTGCGGCGGACGGGCGCGCCCTTCTCGCCCTGCAGGTCGGTCAGCGGCGGCTCCCACAGCGCGAACACCAGTTCACCGCGCGGCGAGGCGTCGTCGGCCACCTCGATCACCGGCAGGCCGGTGAGCCGCCGGGCCGCCTCGGCCGGTTCCGCGGCGGTGGCGCTGGCCAGCAGGAACACCGGGGAGGACCCGTATCGGGCACAGAGCCTGCGCAGCCGGCGCAGCACCTGGGCCACGTGCGAACCGAAGACCCCGCGGTAGGTGTGGCATTCGTCGATCACCACGTACCGCAGCGCCCGCAGGAAGGAGGACCAGCGGGGATGGGAGGGGAGGACGCCGCGGTGCAGCATGTCCGGATTGGTCAGCACGTAGTTGGCGTACTGCCGGACCCACTCGCGTTCCTCGACCGGTGTGTCGCCGTCGTACACGGCCGGCCGGACCTTCGTCCCCAGAGGGCCGGCGAGCTCCTTGACGGCGCGGTGCTGGTCGGCGGCGAGGGCCTTGGTGGGAGCCAGGTACAGGGCGGTCGCGCCACGTCCGTTGGGCGCCTCCGCGCCGTCCAGGAGGGCGGAGAGGACGGGCACCAGATAGGCCAGCGACTTGCCCGACGCGGTGCCGGTGGCGACCACGACCGACTCGCCGTCCAGAGCGTGCTCGGCCACTCGTGCCTGGTGGGCCCAGGGGTGCTCGATGCCGTGCTCCCGGACCGCCGCGAGAACTTCTTCACGGATCTCGTGCGGCCAGACGGCATGCCGACCCGCCCGAGGGGGCAGGTGCTCCGTATGAGTGATGCGCGCAGCACGATCCTGGCCCCCGGCGAGCCGGTCCAGAATCGTGTCCGGCGAGGGGCGGGAAGCAGTGTCCGTCCGGGTTCGACCGGATCGGTGATTCTCAGCCATCGGCACCGAGTGTGTCACCGGCTGGAAGGACAATGGACCCAAGGCGTCGTGCGCGCCTGCCGGTAAGTGATTGAATGCCATCGCGGCTGGCGAACAGTCCCGGGGATTCCGCCAGGTGTCCCGAGGGACGACCGCTCGATAGCAAGGTGCTGGAGGATCCGTGGACCTGTCCCTGTCGACCCGTACCGTCGGCGATCGCACGGTCGTCGAGGTCGGTGGCGAAATCGACGTATATACCGCGCCCAAGCTGCGCGAGCAGCTGGTCGAGCTGGTGAACGACGGGAGCTTCCACCTCGTCGTCGACATGGAGGGCGTGGACTTCCTCGACTCCACCGGGCTCGGCGTGCTGGTCGGTGGCCTGAAGCGGGTGCGTGCCCATGAGGGCTCGCTCCGTCTGGTGTGCAACCAGGAGCGCATTTTGAAGATTTTCCGGATCACCGGCCTGACCAAGGTCTTCCCGATCCACACGTCGGTCGAGGAAGCGGTCGCGGCCACCGACTGACAAGCGCCGCCCCGGGCCTCGGCCCGGGGCGGACGTCATCGGGAGGGTGGGCCGTCACTTCGGCATGCCCTCCGGAAAGCAGGACCGTAGTTCCGAGGGGGATGTGCATGGCCACCGT
Organism: Streptomyces fragilis; assembly: GCF_003112515.1. Taxonomy (GTDB): domain Bacteria; phylum Actinomycetota; class Actinomycetes; order Streptomycetales; family Streptomycetaceae; genus Streptomyces; species Streptomyces fragilis. The sequence continues at coordinate 78,011 of NZ_BEVZ01000010.1, forward strand.
TGAGCTCCTCATCAGCCCGCTTCCGGCGCACGTCCGGACCGCCCGGCTGGTGGCGGCCGCGGTGGCGCGCCGGGCCGGAGTGGACGAGGCGGTCCTCGACGAGGTGCGTCTCGCCGTCGGCGAGGCGTGTTCCCGTGCGGTCGGTCTTCACCGGGGCAGCGGCCTCGGCTCGCCGGTTCGCATCGCGCTGACCGACGAGGAGAAGCTCTTCTCCATCGAGGTGGCCGACGACGCTCCCCGATCGACGTCCGCCGACGCGGTGCCCGGGGACTCCCGCGCAGCGCTCGACACGGCGGAGACCGAGGAGGACCAGATGGGCCTCGCGGTGATCTCCGGCCTGGTGGACGACCTCGAAGTCAGCGCCGGGGCCGAAGGCGGCCTGATCCGCATGACTTGGCCCACTGCCCGCGACTGACGCCGGGTGGTCCTTCCCGCGGGTGCTCCCGCTCCTTCTTCGCCGCAGCTCTCGCCCTTCTTCTCCCTCTCCCGGCATGGCGCCTCTCAGACGCGAGCGTCCCGTCCGTCCGGCGACCGTCGGTCGCCCAGGCCCTGCCGCAGACACGCCACATCCTGCCTCCGGATGCCCGAGCCCTCCCTGATGTGCGCCTTCGTCCCGTTCGTGTGACGCTGCTCTGAAGAACGTGGCGGCCCTCCGGCCTCCGCTGCGAGCTCGGTCCAGGCGTCGAGGAGGACGAATGGCGGGGCTTTCCCCCGTATCCGGCCAGGCGCACCTCGCCGTGGTGCTCACCGACGGGAACCGGATCGTGGTGGCCGTGATCGCGGTCGTCGCGCTGGCCGCCCTCGCGGTGGCCGGCGTACTGGTGCGCCAGGTGCTCGCGGCCGGCGAGGGCACCGAGAACATGCGGCAGATCGCCGCCGCCGTGCAGGAGGGCGCCAGGGCGTACCTCGCCCGCCAGCTGCGCACCCTCGCCGTCTTCGCCGTCGTGGTCTTCCTCCTGCTGCTCCTGCTGCCCGCCGACGACTGGGGCCAGCGCATCGGCCGGTCCGTCTTCTTCCTGGTCGGTGCGGTCTTCTCGGCCGCCACCGGCTACACCGGCATGTGGCTGGCCGTCCGCACCAACGTCCGCGTCGCGGCGGCCGCGCGGGACGCCGCCGACGAGGCGTCCACGCCCGGTGCCACACGCGCGGCGATGCGCATCGCGTTCCGGACCGGCGGGGTGGTCGGCATGTTCACCGTGGGCCTCGGCCTGCTGGGCGCCTCCTGCGTGGTGCTGGTGTACGCCGCGCACGCGCCGAAGGTGCTCGAAGGGTTCGGTCTGGGCGCCGCCCTGATCGCCATGTTCATGCGAGTCGGTGGGGGCATCTTCACCAAGGCCGCCGACGTCGGCGCCGACCTGGTCGGGAAGGTCGAGCAGGGCATCCCGGAGGACGACCCACGCAACGCCGCCACCATCGCCGACAACGTCGGGGACAACGTGGGGGACTGCGCGGGCATGGCGGCCGACCTCTTCGAGTCCTACGCGGTGACGCTGGTCGCCGCGTTGATCCTGGGCATGGCGGCGTTCGGTGACGCGGGGCTCGCGTTCCCGCTGATGGTTCCGGCGATCGGCGTGGTCACGGCGGTGATCGGCATCTTCGCGGTGTCCCCCCGCCGAGCCGACCGCAGCCGGATGAGCGCGATCAACCGGGGCTTCTTCGTCTCGGCGGCGGTATCCCTGGCCCTGGTGGCCGTCGCCGCCTTCGTCTACCTGCCCTCCACCTACGCCGAGCTGGACGGAGTGACCGACCCGGCGGTCGGTGGCCGCGCGGGCGACCCGCGGGTGCTGGCGCTCGTCGCGGTGGCCATCGGCATCGTGCTGGCCGCTCTGATCCAGCAGCTGACCGGCTACTTCACCGAGACCGGCCGCCGCCCGGTGAGGGACATCGGCCGCACCTCGCTCACCGGTCCCGCCACCGTGATTCTGGCCGGTGTCGCCATGGGGCTGGAATCCGCCGTCTACACCGCCCTGCTGATCGCCCTCGGCGTGTACGGGGCCTTCCTGCTCGGCGGCGCCTCGGTGATGCTCGCGCTGTTCGCGGTCGCCCTCGCGGGCACCGGCCTGCTGACCACCGTCGGCGTGATCGTCGCCATGGACACCTTCGGTCCGGTCTCCGACAACGCGCAGGGCATCGCGGAGATGTCCGGTGACGTCGAAGGCCCCGGCGCCCAGGTGCTGACCGACCTCGACGCGGTGGGCAACACCACCAAGGCGATCACCAAGGGCATCGCCATCGCCACCGCGGTGCTCGCGGCGGCGGCGCTCTTCGGTTCCTACCGGGACGCCGTGCTCACCGGCGCGCGTGAGGTGGGCGAGAGGATCTCGGGCCCCGGCGCGCCGCTGACACTGATCACGGACATCACCCAGCCCAACAACCTGGTCGGGCTGATCATGGGGGCCGCGGTGGTCTTCCTCTTCTCCGGGCTGGCCGTCAACGCGGTGTCCCGGTCGGCGGGCGCGGTCGTCCACGAGGTCCGCCGCCAGTTCCGGGAGCACCCCGGGATCATGGACCGCACCGAGAAGCCGGAGTACGGGCGGGTCGTCGACATCTGCACCCGGGACGCCCTGCGCGAGCTGACCACCCCCGGGCTGCTGGCCGTGACGGCGCCCATCGCCGTCGGCTTCACGCTCGGGGTCGGAGCCCTCGCCGCCTTCCTGGCCGGCGCGATCGGCGCCGGCACCCTGATGGCCGTGTTCCTCGCCAACTCCGGCGGGGCCTGGGACAACGCGAAGAAGCTGGTGGAGGACGGCAACTTCGGCGGCAAGGGCAGCGAGGCCCACGAGGCCACCGTCATCGGCGACACCGTGGGCGACCCGTTCAAGGACACCGCGGGTCCCGCCATCAACCCGCTGCTGAAGGTGATGAACCTGGTGGCGCTGCTGATCGCGCCCGCCGTGATCCAGCTCGGCTACGGATCGGGTGCCAGTCCGGGTCTGCGGGCGCTGATCGCGGTGCTCGCGCTGGTCGTCGTGGTGGTCGCCGTGTGGGTCTCCAGACGCCGGGGAATCGCCATGGGTGACGCGGACGAGGCGCGGTCTCCCGCCGGGCGCTGACGGATCGCCGCGGGCGACGGGTCTGTCGGACCCTTCGTCTCCACCAGCTCTCAACGAGCACTTGTGCCCTTCTTGTGTGCGAACTTGCACAACAGTGGCCGTGAATCTTCTCTCGCTGATGCAAAAGGATTCAATCAGGTATAAATCGGATGCTCGGACTCCGTGTGCTCCTCGCCCGGCGTGTATGTTCCGGGGCCGAGAGCGACGGAAGGGACCGACCCGGTGAAGAAGAAGCTCGCGACCGCCCTGGCCGGCGGTGCGGCACTGATGCTGGCGCTGTCCGGTTGCGGCGACGACAACAGCGAAGAGCTCAACGCCTGGGCCAAGAAGGTCTGTGACGGTGTGCAGCCTCAGGCCAAGAAGATCCAGGCCGCCAACGCCTCGATCCAGGAGGACAGTTCCGACAAGGCTCCGCCGAAGGACGTCAAGGAGACCGACTCGAAGGCCTTCCAGGACATCTCCGACGCCTACCGCAAGATCGGCTCCGTGATCGACCGTGCCGGTCCGCCCGCGGTGGAGAACGGTGAGAAGAAGCAGAAGGACGCGGTGAAGGAGCTCAACTCCATCGCCGACTCCTACGCCGATCTGAAGAAGCAGGTCGACGAGCTGAAGACCGACGACCAGGCCGAGTTCGCCGACGGTCTCAAGGAGGTCGGCGCCGAGCTGCAGAAGCTCAGCGGCAGCGGCAGCGACGCCCTCAAGCGGCTGGAGGAGGGCGAGGTGGGCAAGGCCATGCGCGCGCAGCCCTCCTGCGAGGCCGGCGGCGGCACCGGGTCGAAGTCGGACGCCTGACCCGCGGCCGGACCCGGACCGCGGGGGCCGGTGCTCCGGGTCCTTGTGGACGGTGAGCCCCGACCCATCCCGTGGGTTCACCCGCGAGGGTGACGCAGTGTCGCGCGGGTGCCGCGTCGTCCACAGACGGCGCAGGCGGCCTCCCCTCCCGCCCGTCCGTCGTCCACAGGCGGGCGTGCCGGTTCGGCCCGAGCGGTGACAATGGGACGGTGAGCAACGCCAGTCAGTCACCCCAGCCCTCGGACACGAGGCCCTCGGCCCTGTCCGCCCTGCCGGCCGCCGACCGCCCCGACACCACGGCGCGTCTGCGGGAAGCCCTGCTTGCGGCGGACTTCACCGCCGACGGGCTGCTCGACCTGCTCGGCGCCCCGGCCTACGCGGCGTTGGCGCGGGCCGAGACCGTCCCCGCGCTGCGCGCCACGCGTGGGGACTCGGCGCTGCAGATACTGGTCCGCCTCTTCCTGCTCCAGCAGCCCGTCGCGGGCGGTCGGGCGGGTGAGGTGCTGCCGCTGGAGGACTGCCTGGACGCCGGATGGCTGCGGCCGGCCGGTGGTGACGAGGTCGCCGCCACCGTGGACGTGCGGCCGTACGGCGGGCCGGACGGCGAGGACTGGTTCATCGTGTCCGACCTCGGCTGTGCCGTGGGCGGGGCCGGCGGCATCGGCAGCAAGGAGGAGGGCGTGGTCCTCGGCGTCGGCGGCGCCTCCACGACCCTGGCCGGTCTCACCGTGCGCGCCCCGGTCGCCTCCGCCCTCGACCTCGGCACCGGCTCCGGCATCCAGGCGCTGCACGCCACCGGACACGCCACCCGGGTGACGGCCACCGACCTCAACCCGCGTGCCCTGCACGTGACCGCGCTGACCCTCGCGCTCTCGGGGGCGCCGGCCGCCGAGCTCCACGAGGGTTCGCTGTTCGAGCCGCTGCCGGAGCAGGACAGGTACGACCTGATCGTCTCCAATCCGCCCTTCGTGATCTCCCCGGGAGCCCGCCTCACCTACCGGGACGGCGGGATGAGCGGCGACGACCTGTGCCGCACCCTGGTCCAGCAGTCCGGAGCCCGGCTGAACGAGGGCGGTTTCGCGCAGTTCCTCGCCAACTGGGAGCACGTCGACGGGGAGGACTGGCAGAGCCGGCTGGCCTCCTGGGTGCCGTGGGGGTGCGACGCCTGGATCGTCCAGCGCGAGGTGCAGGACATCACGCAGTACGCCGAGCTCTGGCTGCGCGACGCCGGCGACCACCGGGGCGACCCCGCCGAGTACCAGGCCCGGTACGACGCATGGCTCGACGAGTTCGAGGCCCGTGACGTCCGGTCCGTCGGCTTCGGGTGGATCACCCTGCGCCGGAGCACGGCGGCCGAGGCGGACCCGTCCGTCACCGTCGAGGAGTGGCCGCACCCGATCGAGCAGCCGCTCGGCGAGACGGTGCGGGCCCACTTCGACCGGGTGGACTACCTGCGGAGCAACGACGACGCGGCACTGCTGGAGGCGCACTTCCGGCTCGCCGGGGAGGTGCTGCAGGAGCAGGTCGGGCTGCCCGGGGCCGAGGACCCGGAACACGTGGTGCTCCGCCAGAACCGCGGCATGCGCCGAGCCGCCCAGGTGGACACCGTGGGCGCCGGCTTCGCCGGCGTCTGTGACGGATCGCTCAGCGCGGGCCGGATCCTGGACGCCATCGCCCAGCTCATGGGGGAGGATCCGGTGCTGTTGCGGGACCGCACCCCCGCGCAGATCCGGCTGCTGATCGAGCAGGGATTCCTGGAACCGGCCTCCTGACCGGGGCGGCGTGACCCGGTTGCGCGGGCGGCGCGACCCGGTTTCCCGGGCGGCCGGGCGTTTGAGGCGCGGCCCTCGGGGGACGCCGGATCCGAGCGCCGCCGCAGGCCAGGAGGACGGGCGGCGCCTGCCGCCTGGCCGGTTCCCGGCCGGCTCGGGAGTCCGGGCGGCAGGAATGGCGGTAGTCGGGTTACCGTTCGAGTGGCCGTTGCGGGCTTTTCCCGTTTGACACGGGGGCGGCATGTACCGTCACACTCCGCAGCGTCACCAGACCCGAACCCGAGGTGCCGGAGCATCCCGGGGAAGACCCCGCGTCGACCGGAGAGAAGAGCAGAAGTTGTCCCCGACCAGCGAGACCGCACAGGGCGGCCGCCGACTCGTCATCGTCGAGTCGCCTGCCAAGGCGAAGACGATCAAGGGCTATCTGGGCCCTGGCTACATCGTCGAGGCGAGCGTCGGGCACATCCGCGACCTTCCCAACGGCGCCGCGGAGGTGCCCGAGAAGTACACCGGCGAGGTCCGGCGCCTCGGGGTGGACGTCGATCACGACTTCCAGCCCGTCTACGTCGTGAACGCCGACAAGAAGGCGCAGGTCAAGAAGCTCAAGGATCTTCTGCGGGAATCCGACGAGCTCTTCCTCGCCACCGATGAGGACCGCGAGGGCGAGGCCATCGCCTGGCACCTGCAGGAGGTGCTCAAGCCCAAGGTCCCGGTCAAGCGGATGGTCTTCCACGAGATCACCAAGGACGCGATCCAGCAGGCCGTGCGCAACCCGCGCGAGCTGAACAAGAAGCTGGTCGACGCCCAGGAGACCCGCCGCATCCTGGACCGCCTCTACGGCTACGAGGTCTCCCCCGTGCTGTGGAAGAAGGTCATGCCGCGCCTGTCGGCCGGCCGCGTGCAGTCGGTGGCGACCCGCCTGGTCGTCGAGCGTGAGCGCGAGCGCATCGCCTTCCGCTCCGCCGAGTACTGGGACCTCACCGGCACCTTCACCCCGGCTTCCGGCACGGCCGGGAGCGCGGACGCGTCCGACCCCTCCTCGCTGGTCGCCCGCCTCGCCTCGGTCGACGGCGTGCGGGTCGCCCAGGGCCGCGACTTCGACTCCCGGGGCCAGGCCAGGACGGCCAACGTCCTCCACCTCGACGAGGCGAACGCCCGAGCCCTGGCGGCGGCGCTGGAGAACACGCGGTTCCAGGTCCGCTCGGTCGAGTCCAAGCCCTACCGCCGTTCGCCGTACGCCCCGTTCCGGACGACGACGCTGCAGCAGGAGGCCAGCCGCAAGCTGGGCTTCGGCGCCAAGGCGACGATGCAGATCGCCCAGAAGCTGTACGAGAACGGCTTCATCACCTACATGCGTACGGACTCCACCACGCTGTCGGAGACCGCGGTCGCCGCCGCCCGCGCGCAGGTCACCCAGCTCTACGGCGCCCAGTACCTGCCGGACAAGCCGCGCACGTACGCGGGCAAGGTGAAGAACGCGCAGGAGGCGCACGAGGCGATCCGCCCCTCCGGCGACCGTTTCCGCACCCCCGCCGAGACCGGCCTCACCGGCGACCAGTTCCGGCTCTACGAGCTGATCTGGAAGCGCACCGTCGCCTCCCAGATGAAGGACGCGACCGGCAACTCTGTCACCGTCCGGATCGGCGGCACCGCCTCCGACGGCCGCGACGCCGAGTTCAGCGCGTCCGGCAAGACCATCACCTTCCACGGCTTCATGAAGGCCTACGTGGAGGGCGCCGACGACCCCAACGCCGAGCTCGACGACCGCGAGCGCCGGCTCCCGCAGGTCTCCGAGGGCGACCCGCTGAGCGCCGAGCAGATCACCGCGGACGGCCACTCGACCAAGCCGCCCGCCCGCTACACCGAGGCCTCGCTGGTCAAGGAGCTGGAGGAGCGCGAGATCGGCCGTCCGTCGACGTACGCGTCGATCCTCGGCACCATCCTCGACCGCGGCTACGTCTTCAAGAAGGGCACGGCCCTGGTGCCGTCCTTCCTGTCCTTCGCCGTGGTCAACCTGCTGGAGAAGCACTTCGGACGCCTCGTCGACTACGACTTCACCGCCCGCATGGAGGACGACCTCGACCGCATCGCGCGCGGCGAGGCGGAGTCCGTGCCGTGGCTGCGGCGCTTCTACTTCGGTGAGACCGGCGAGACCGGCGAGACCGGCGGGACGGCCGGCGGCAGCGGCGCGGCGGACGCGGGCAACGGCGACGGCGACCACCTCGGCGGCCTCAAGGAGCTCGTCACCGACCTCGGCGCCATCGACGCCCGCGAGGTCTCCTCCTTCCCGGTCGGCGACGGCATCGTGCTGCGGGTGGGCCGCTATGGACCGTACGTCGAGCGCGGCGAGAAGGACGCCGAGGGCCACCAGCGCGCGGACGTCCCCGAGGACCTCGCCCCGGACGAGCTCACCGTCGAGCTGGCCGAGGAACTGCTGGCCCAGCCCAGCGGGGACCGCGAGCTGGGCCAGGACCCGGAGACCGGCCGCCCCATCGTCGCCAAGGCCGGCCGTTACGGCCCCTACGTCACCGAGGTGCTCCCCGAGGACACCCCGAAGACCGGCAAGAACGCGGTCAAGCCGCGCACCGCGTCGCTCTTCAAGACGATGACCCTGGACACGGTCACCCTGGACGACGCGCTCAAGCTGATGTCGCTGCCCCGTGTGGTCGGCGCCGACGCCGAGGGCGTGGAGATCACGGCGCAGAACGGCCGCTACGGCCCGTACCTGAAGAAGGGGACGGACTCGCGGAGCCTGCAGTCGGAGGACCAGCTCTTCACCATCACGCTGGAGGAGGCGCTGGCGATCTACGCCCAGCCCAAGCAGCGGGGGCGGGCCGCGGCCAAGCCTCCGCTGAAGGAGCTGGGCGACGACCCGATCAGCGGCAAGCCGGCCGTGATCAAGGACGGCCGCTTCGGTCCCTACGTCACCGACGGCGAGACCAACGCGACCCTGCGCTCCGGTGACAGCGTCGAGACGATCACGCCGGAGCGGGGGTTCGAGCTGCTCGCCGAGAAGCGGGCCAAGGGGCCCGCCAAGAAGACGGCGAAGAAGGCCGCCAAGAAGGCCCCGGCGAAGAAGACGGCCACCAAGACCGCCGCCAAGACCGCCGCGAAGAAGACGGCGGCCAAGAAGACCACCACCTCCGCGGCGAAGAAGACCACGGCGTCCACCGCCTCGAAGAAGACGGCGGATCGGCCGCCGCTCGAGGACTGACCCGCCCGGGACCGGGAATCGAGGGAACTGGGCGGACGGCGCGCAGCGTCGCCGACACCCACAACCCACGATCGAACCCCCGGACCCGACCGACCATGCCGGCCCGGGGCCCGGTTTCCGCACGTGCGCGCGACGCCGCACGGCGTTCGGAGGCCGGGCCCGTGGCGTCGGCGCGTCCCGATAGGCTGAACGCATGACGCGAGCCGAGCAGACAACGGCCCACTCCCCGGACCCCGACGACGCCCTGGTCGCAGATTCCCGCGAACGGGCCGTGCGGTCCCTGCTGGGCAGGCCGCAGCTGAAGCGACTCTGGAGCGCCCACCTCGTCTCCGGAACCGGCGACCTCCTGGCCCTGCTGGTCCTGGTGCTGCTGGCACTCCAGGCGGCGGTCGCCGAGAGCACCTTCGGCGGCGGATCCCGCGGTGTCGCCGTCACGGTCGCCTGCGTGCTCGGCGCACGCGTGCTGTCGACCCTGCTCTTCGGCGCCGTGCTGCTGGGACCGCTCACCTCCCTGACTTCCGCCGAGGGCCCGCTGGACCGGCGCTGGACCATGGTCGGCGCTGACGGCTTCCGCCTGGTGCTGCTGATCCTGGCCCCGCTGTGGATCGACTGGACCCCCGGCGGCGCGGTGGCCGCGCTGCTGGTCACGGTCTTCCTGACCGGTGTGGCCGAGCGGCTGTGGACGATCTGCCGTGCCTCCGCCGCGCCCGCCCTGCTGCCGCCCCCGCCCCCGGAGGGCGCCAGCATCCGGCCGCTGCCGGACCACCAGGACGCCCTGCGCCGTCTGTCGCTGCGCACCACCGTCGGCGCCCTGCCGCTGGCCGCGGCGGTGCTGGTGCTCGCCACGCTGATCAGCAACCTGCTCGGCGCGGGCCTCGACTGGTTCGGCCGGCACCAGGCCGCGCTCGCCTCCTTCGTCGCGGCCGGGCTGTTCGCCGCGTCGGTCTCCGTCCTGGTCCGGCTGGAGCTGCCCACCGTCCGCACCCCGCGCGCCCGCTCCCCGCTGGAGGGCCTGCGCCGCCCGCGCAGCGGCTCCGGCCCCGACAAGGGCCGCACCGGCGCCATCCCGCTGCTGGTCGTCGCCTGTGCCTCGGTCGCCGCCGCGATCGCCGCCTCGGTCGCCGTCGCCGTGCTGCACGCCATAGACCTGGGGGGCGGCCCGGTCGCCTACGGCCTGCTGGTGCTCGCCCTCACCGGGGGCACGGTGGCCGGTGTGCGCCTGGCCCCCAAGGTGCTGCCCGCGCTCTCCCGCCGCCGTCTGCTGGCCCTCGCCCTGACCTTCACCGGCATCGCGCTGCTGGCCACCGGTCTCGTCCCGGACATGGCGACCATGCTGCTGACCGCCGCCCTCGCCGGCATCGGCGCGGGCATCGCCGCCAACACCGGACACACCCTGCTCGACCAGGAGACCGAGGAGTACCGCCGCCCGCGGCTCACCGACCACCTGCACGCGGTGGTCCGCGCCACGATCGGCCTGGCCGCCGTCGCCGCTCCGCTGCTGGCCGCCGCGATCGGCCCGCACCGCGTGGAGAGCGGCAAGTTCGTCTTCGCGCACGGCTGCGCCTCGTTCGTCCTCATGCTGGTCGGCGCGCTGCTGCTGCCGGTCGCCGCGCTGGTGCTGGCCAAGACCGACGACCGGTCCGGCATCCCGCTCCGCCAGGACCTCCGCGACGCCGTCCGCGGTGACGAGCCCACCGCCGCACCCGCGGGGAACGGTTTCTTCATCGCCCTGGAGGGCGGCGACGGAGCGGGCAAGTCCACCCAGGCCGAGGCGCTCGCCGAGTGGATCCGCGCCAAGGGCCACGAGGTGGTGCTCACCCGCGAGCCGGGCGCCACCCCGGTCGGCAAGCGGCTGCGCTCGATCCTGCTGGACGTCTCCAGCGCCGGGCTCTCGCACCGCGCCGAGGCGCTGCTGTACGCCGCCGACCGTGCCGAGCACGTCGACACCGTGGTCCGTCCCGCGCTGGAGCGCGGTGCCGTGGTGATCTCCGACCGGTACATCGACTCCTCCGTCGCCTACCAGGGCGCCGGCCGCGACCTGTCGCCCGCCGAGGTGGCCCGCATCTCCCGCTGGGCGACCAACGGGCTGGTCCCGCACCTGACGGTGCTGCTCGACGTGTCCCCCGAGACCGCCCGCGAGCGCTTCACCGAGGCCCCCGACCGTCTGGAGTCGGAGCCCGCCGAGTTCCACGCCCGGGTCCGCTCCGGCTTCCTCACGCTGGCCGCCAGCGACCCGGGGCGCTACCTCGTCGTCGACGCCGGACAGGAGCCGGAGGCGGTCACCACGGTCGTCCGGCACCGCCTGGACCAGATGCTGCCGCTCTCCGAGGCCGAGAAGAAGGCCCGCGAGGAGGCCCGCCGCAAGGCCGAGGAGGAGGCGCGTCGCCGGGCCGAGGAGGAGGCCGCCCGCAAGGCCGAGGAGGAGCGCCTGGAGCGTGAGCGTCAGGAGGAGCTCGCCCGCCTGCGCGCCGAGGAGGAGGAACGCCAGCGCCGCGAGCTGGAGGAGGCGCGCCGGCGTGAGGCCGAGCGGCAGGCCGAGGAGGCCCGCCGCCGGGAGGCCGAGGCGCGTCGCAAGGCCGAGGAGGAGCGCGCCAGGCTGCTCGCCGAGGAGGAGGCCCGGGCCGCCGAGGAGGCCCGCCGCCGCGAGGAGGAGGCCGAGCGCCGCAACCGCGAGGCGGAGCAGGCGCGGCTGCGTGCCGAGGCCGAGGCCCGGCGGATGGAGAAGCAGCGGCAGGCCGAGGAGGCGCTGCTGCGCGCCGAGGAGGCCCGCCGCCTGGCGGAGGCCGCGGCGACGGCCGCCGAGGCCGCCAAGACCTCGCAGACGGTGCCGATGTCCAAGGCCCCGGAGCCCGCGCCGGCCCCGTCCCGCGACGAGGCCCGTGAGGACGACCGCGGCCCGCAGGACCGCGTGAACATGTCGAAGGCGCCGGACGACGAGGCGCTGACCGTGCCGACGCCGGTGGTCTCCCCGCAGGAGGAGACCGCGGTGATCCCGCGGGTCGCCGAGAACGACGCGACGATGGAGATCCCCCAGGTGACGCGGCCGGCCGACGAGACGGCGGTGCTGCCCCGGATCGAGCAGCCGGACCCGGAGGCCACCCGGGAGATCCCGCGCGACGCGGACGTCACCCGCGAGCTCCCGCAGGTCGGCGCCGAGGACGGGCGCCGCCGCGCCGGCTGGGCGGAGGAGACGCCGATGGACGACCTGCCCAGCCTCGCCGACGAACTGCTCGGCCCGTACGACGAGCGTGACGGCGGCGACGGCAAGGGCCGCCGCGGCCGCCGTCGCTGACCGCCGCCCGCACAGGTACGCCGCCCCTTCAGGTGCTGGACACCCGGCCGGGGCGGCGTACGCGTGTGCGGCGGCTGCGGAGGCGGGCGGCGCACGCGGGTGAGGACCGGCGAAGACGGGAGGGCCGGCCGCCGCCCGTGCGCCGGCTGTCCTGGCCGACCCGCACAATGGAGGCGGCGGTACGACATGAACGAAAGGCGGTGCCCGTGGCCGTATGGGACGACCTGGTGGGCCAGGAGCGGGTCATCGCCGAACTGGACGCCGCGGCGCGGGACGCCGACGCGCTGGTCACGGCCGCGAACGAGGGCGCTCCCGCCCCTGAGGCGTCCAGGATGACGCACGCCTGGCTGTTCACCGGCCCGCCCGGTGCGGGACGGGAGGCGGCGGCCCGCGCCTTCGCCGCCGCGCTGCAGTGCGTCAGCCCGGACCGCGCCCTCGGCGGCGCCCCCGGCTGCGGCTTCTGCGACGGCTGCCACACGGCCCTGATCGGCACCCACGCCGACGTCTCCACCGTCGTCGCGACCGGCGCGCAGATCCTGGTCGACGACATGCGCGACACCGTGCGCAAGTCGTACACCGCCCCGGCGGGCGGCCGCTGGCAGGTCATCCTCGTCGAGGACGCCGAGCGGCTCAACGAGAAGTCGGCCAACGCCGTCCTCAAGGCGGTCGAGGAGCCGGCCTCGCGCACCGTCTGGATGCTGTGCGCGCCGTCCGTGGACGACGTGCTGCCCACCATCCGGTCCCGTTGCCGGCTGCTGACCCTGCGGACCCCACCGGTCGAGGCCGTCGCAGACCTGCTGATCCGCCGCGACGGCATCGAGCCGGACACCGCCCACGCGGTGGCCCGCGCCACCCAGGGACACGTCGACCGCGCCCGCAGGCTCGCCGTGGACCCGGCGGCCCGCGAGCGCCGGGCCTCGGTGCTCAGGCTGCCGCTGCGGGTGGGCGACGTGGGCGGAGCCCTGCGCGCCGCGCAGGAGCTGGTGGACGCGGCGGCCGCCGACGCCAAGGCGCTGGCCGAGGAACTGGACGTCAAGGAGACCGACGAACTGAAGGCGGCGCTCGGCGCGGCCCAGGGCGGCAGGCTCCCGCGGGGCACGGCCGGCGTGATGAAGGACCTCGAGGACAAGCAGAAGCGCCGCCGCACCCGCACCCAGCGAGACAGCCTGGACCTGGCGCTGACCGACCTCACCAACTTCTACCGCGACGTCCTCGCCCTCCAGCTCGGCACGCGGGTGGCGCTCGCCAACGCGGACGCCGAGGACGCGCTGCAGCGGCTGGCGCGCTCCGGGACCCCCGAGTCGACCCTGCGCCGGATAGAGGCGATCGGCGCGTGCGGCGAGGCGCTGGACCGCAACGTGCCGCCGCTGCTGGCCGTCGAGGCCATGACCATGGCTCTGCGCGACGGTTAGCCCGTGCGGGCGACATCCATGGCACAGGGCGTGAGCACGGCTGCGGAGAGTTACCGTGACCGGGTGGAGATCAGCCGCAGCCCTCGTTCCGTGTCCCGCCCCAGGCGGGCCGCGCGCCTGGCCGGAGCGGTCGCCACCGCCTCCGCGCTCCTGCTGACGGCGTGCGCCGTCGAGGACCAGCCCGGTGATCCGGGCGCCCGTCCGGCGCTCGCCGCGCTTCCCGCCCAGGTGGAGCCGCGGCTGGCCCGCTTCTACGAGCAGAAGCCCTCCTGGCGGGACTGCGGCGCGCCCGGGTTCCAGTGCACGACGATGCGCGCGCCGCTGGACTACGACCGGCCGGACGCCGGCGAGGTGCGGCTCGCGGTGTCGCGGACCAAGGCCACGGGGCCGGGCCGCCGGCTGGGCTCGCTGTTCGTCAACCCCGGCGGCCCGGGCGGTTCCGCCGTCGACTACCTGCAGGGCTACGCCGCGCTGGGGTACCCCGCCGAGGTGCGGGCCCGGTACGACGTCGTCGCCGTCGACCCGCGCGGTGTCGCCCGCAGCGAGCCGGTCGACTGCCTCGACGGGCCGCACATGGACACGTACACGAGCACCGACTTCACCCCGGACGAGGACGCCGAGACGGACTCGCTGGTGAAGGCGTTCAAGACCTTCGCGGAGGGCTGCGGCGGCCGGTCCGCGAAGCTGCTGCGCCACGTCTCCACGGTGGAGACGGCCCGCGACATGGACATGGTGCGCTCGGTGCTGGGCGACAAGAAGCTGCACTACGTCGGCGCCTCCTACGGCACCTTCCTCGGCGCCACCTACGCGGGGCTGTTCCCTTCGCGGGTGGGGCGCTTGGTGCTGGACGGCGCGATGGACCCGTCGCTGCCGGCCCGCCGGCTGAACCTGGACCAGACGGCCGGCTTCGAGACGGCCTTCCAGGCGTTCGCCCGTGACTGCGTGCGACAGTCCGACTGCCCGGTCGGCGGCAGGGGGGCCACCCCCGCCGAGGTGGGACGCGGGCTGAAGGCCTTTTTCGAGAAGCTGGACGCCCGGCCGCTGAAAGCCGAGGACCCGGACGGGCGTGAGCTGACGGAGTCGCTGGCCACCATCGGCGTGATCGCCGCCATGTACGACGAGGGCGCCTGGCCCCAGCTCCGCGAAGCGCTCGACTCCGCCCGGCGGCACAAGGACGGCACCGAGCTCCTGGCGCTGTCCGACAGCTACTACGAGCGGGACCCCGACGGCCGGTACTCCAACCTGATGTTCGCCAACAGCGCGGTGAACTGCCTGGACCTGCCCGGGGCGTTCTCCTCCCCGGAGGAGGTGCGCGAGGCGCTGCCCGCGTTCGAGAAGGCCTCGCCGGTCTTCGGCGAGACGATGGCCTGGTCCGCGCTGAACTGCGCCTACTGGCCCGTCGCCCCCACCGGTGAGCCCCGGCGCATCGAGGCGAAGGGCGCCGCCCCGATCCTGGTGGTCGGCACCACCCGCGATCCCGCCACCCCTTACGTCTGGGCGAAGGCCCTGGCGGGTCAGCTTGCCTCCGGCCGGCTCCTCACCCACGACGGTGACGGCCACACCGCCTACGGACGTGGCAGCGACTGCGTCGACGCGGCGGTCGACGCCTACCTGCTCCGCGGCACCGTCCCGCCGGAGGGGAAGCGCTGCGTCTGACCTCGCGGAACGCCCGGTCGATCGCCGGTTCGCCGCGGGTTCATCGCCGGTTCGGAGCACCCTCGGAAACTGTGTAGACTTACCGTCGTCGCCGGTCGCACCATGGTGCGGTCAGCACGTGCCGCTTTAGCTCAGATGGCCAGAGCAACGCACTCGTAATGCGTAGGTCTCGGGTTCGAATCCCGAAAGCGGCTCCGAATAAGCCAGGTCACACAGCTTGTGACCTGGCTTTTTTCTTGCTCGCGTCACTTCGCGTCCGCGTAGCACTCCACCACCGCCGTGGTGAACGGGAAGCGGACCGGGGTGTCGCCGAAGGTGAGGCGGGCGGCCTCGGCGGAGCTCTCCCGGATGGCGGCCGTGACCTGCTCCGCCTCCCCGGCGGGGCAGTGCACGATCACCTCGTCGTGCTGGAAGAACACCAGTTCCGCCGCGAGCCCCCGCAGGCGGCGGCGCAGGGCGGCCAGCAGCAGGAACGTCCAGTCGGCGGCGCTTCCCTGGACGACGAAGTTGCGGGCGAACCGGCCGCGGGCGCGGGTCGTCGCCGTGGAGCGGCCGGGTCCGAGCTCGTCGTCGTCCTCCGCGAGCGGGATGCCCGCCTCCTCCGCCTCCTCCTGACCGCCCACGGGCGGGCAGGTGCGGCCGAGCCAGGTGCGCACCAGGCGCCCCTCCTCGCCGGCGCGGGCGGCCTCGTCGACGTGGGCCACCGCGAGGGGGAACCGCCGGCGCAGCGCGGCCAGGTTCTTCAGGCCGTCGCCGGAGGTCTGGCCGTAGATGGCGCCGAGGACGGCGATCTTGGCGCGGTCCCGGTCACCGGCGAAGGCCCGCTCCGAGACCGCCTGGTAGAGGTCGCTCTCGCGGCCCGCGACCTTCATGAAGGCGGGGTCGCGGGAGATCGCGGCCAGAACCCGGGGCTCCATCTGGTCGGCGTCGGCGACCACCAGCCGCCAGCCGGGATCGGCGATCACGGCCCGCCGGATCACCTTGGGGATCTGCAGCGCACCACCGCCGTGGGTGACCCAGCGGCCGGTCACCGTGCCCGCGGGCAGGAACTCCGGGCGGAACCTGCCCTCGCGCACCCAGTCCTGGAGCCAGGACCAGCCGTGGGCGACCCAGATGCGGTACAGCCGCTTGTACTCCAGCAGCGGCGGTACGGCGGGATGGTCGAGCTTCGACAGCTCCCAGCGACGGGTGGAGCGGACCCGGACACCGGCCTGGGCGAACGCCTTGACCACGTCGGCCGGCAGGTCGGGCCGCACCCGGCGGCCGAACGCGGCGGAGACCTCGTCCGCCAGCTCGGCCAGTCGCCGTGGCTCGCCGGCGCCCGGATAGCGCTCGCCGAGCAGGCCCCGGAGCACCTCCCGGTGCACGTCGGCCCGCCAGGGCAGGCCCGTGCGGTTCATCTCCGCCGCCACCAGGGTGCCGGCGGACTCCGCTGCCAGCAGCAGGGCCATCCGGTCCGGGTGGGCGGTGGCGGCCAGCCGGCGCCGCTGTTCGGCGTAGACGGCGAGCAGGTCGGCGAGCGGCACGTCCACAGGATCGGCGGCCTCGAACAACGGGTCCTGCGCCGAAGGGTCCGCGTTCCGCGTCGGCGGGTCCGGCGGCACCGGGCCGCCGCGCAGCCGGCCCAGTGCGGCCGCGGCGTTCCGCGGCTCGCCGCTCCTGCCCTCATGGCCGAGGAGCAGGGTTTCGGCGTCTTCCACGTCGTGACAGCGCTCGACCCTCACTCCGGCGGCCAGCAGGCGCGGGTAGACCTCCGCGGTCGAGCGCCACACCCAGCGGGTGACCCCGGGCCGCGAACGCACGGCCTCGGCGAGGTCGGGCTCGCGGCGCACCGGGCCGGAGGGCAGGTCGTCGGGGCCGAGGGGGACGACATCGGCGCCGCCGCCCTCGACGGGTGCGAGAGCCCACCGGCCGGTCATGCGGTCGAGTCTGCCAGGTAGGTACGACAACGCCGCTCGTTGTCCACAGCCTGTGGACAACTTTCCCGCACCCCCGGTTCCCGTGTCAGGATCACCGGGTGAGCACCACCGAGCCCGGCACCGTCGAGCGTGCCTTCGCCGCCGCCCTCTACGCCGACACCGATACGGCCCTGGACGCGGGTGCGTCCCTGCTGGCCGCCGACCCGGGGGCGGACGCCGAGCTGTCCCGCCGGGGCCGGGAACTGACGGCCGCCCTCTGGAGGCGGGGCTGGCAGCCCGCGGACGTGGTCCGGATGGTCCGGCGTGAACTGGAGGAGGCCCACGTTCACGTGGTCTCCGACCTGATTCTCGCCGAAGCCGGCGCCCCGGAGGACTCCCGCCCGGACCCCCGGCAGGGCTCCCGCAACGGTGTCTGCGGCGGCTCCCGGCCCGGTGCGCCTGCCCGGGGGCGTCGCTGGGCGGCCCAGCTAGCCGAGTTGACGC
The DNA here is from genome assembly GCF_003112515.1 of Streptomyces fragilis. GTDB lineage: Bacteria > Actinomycetota > Actinomycetes > Streptomycetales > Streptomycetaceae > Streptomyces > Streptomyces fragilis. Next base: position 95,604 of record NZ_BEVZ01000010.1, read on the forward strand.
CCGCGCCGCCCCGTCATGAAGACCGTTTCACCCGGGCCACGGTTGTACTCGAGCTCTACCGCCTGCTGCTGCGGCTGCCCGCCCTGGAACCGGTCGTGGAGCCCAGGCCGCGGCCGGCCGCGGGGGAGGCGGAGCGTGCCGAGCCGGCCTCACGGATGCTGGGCCGCATCCGGGCGCTGCTCGCCAAGGCCGAGGCGACCGGCTACCCGGAAGAGGCCGAGGCGCTGACCGCGAAGGCGCAGGAGCTGATGGCCCGGCACAGCATCGACGAGGCGCTGCTCGCTCCGGACGGCTCCGCCGGCGGCGAGGGGCCGGCGGCTGGCGGGCCCGGGGCGTGCCGGATCGGGGTGGAGCCGCCGTACGAGCAGGCCAAGGCGGTCCTGCTGGACGCGGTGGCGCGGGCCAACAACTGTCAGGCGGTGTGGAACGAGGCGTTCTGCTTCAGCACGGTGGTCGGGCACGAGGCGGACCTCGAGGTCGTCGAGCTGCTGTACACCTCGCTCCTGGTGCAGGCGACCGGCGCGATGACCAAGGCGGAGGCCGCGCTGCGCAAGGGGGGAGGAAAGGGCGGCGGGCGGCGGCGGACCAAGACCTTCCGGCAGTCCTTCCTGGCCGCGTACGCCCATCGGATGGGCGCCCGGCTGGCCGAGGCCGCGGAGCACGAGATCACGGAGGCCAAGGCGGAGGCCGGGCAGGCGCTGATGCCGGTGCTCGCCTCCCGTGAGGCGGCGGTGCGGGCCGAGACCGACCGGCTCTTTCCGCACACCAGGACCACCCGGCTGCGCGGGGTCAGCGACGAGGAGGGATGGATACAGGGCCGGGACGCGGCCGACCGGGCCAGGATGGGTCGCCGTCCCGGGATCCCCGGCCGGGGCGGCCGCGGCGACCGCGGCTGAGTCCCGTAGCGTGCGTGCGGAACCGCCACCCCGTGGGAGGCAGTCCTCTTGAATGCGGGGAGGGTTACCGGGCACACGAGCAGAAAACGGGGAGAGACGGGACGGGATCGCGCCACGTCGCCCGCCCGCTGTAACCGCGGGAACACCCCGCGTGCACGTGCATCTGCACCTTGCATACGCCGATGCATCCGCACCTGCGTATGCACATGAACGTGGCTATGATCCAAAGCAGTTGACCACGCACCGCGGCCCCACGGCCGGTGCATCACCGGGGAGCTACCTGTGGATCACGACGTGTACGACGGGTACGACCTTGACGAGGCGTCAGGATGTGCGACGCGTCCGGCCATGCCGGGCCCGGTGCGGGTGCACAACGGCATGGCGGCCACCCGTCTCGAGGGTGTCGCGTGGCAGAAGAGCCGGCACAGCAACTCGCAGGGTTCGTGCGTGGAGTTCGCCCGCCTGCCCGGCGGTGAGGTGGCCGTCCGCAACTCCCGCTTCCCCGACGGGCCCGCGCTGGTCTACACGCGCGCCGAGATCGAGGCGATGCTGCTCGGGGTCAAGGACGGCGAGTTCGACCACCTGATAGTCGGCTGAGCCGACCGATCCGGGCCTCGCCGACGTCGTTTCTCGCGCGCCCCGAATTCTCCACGCCCTTCAGGCCGGTTCTCAGTCGGTCGAGGACAGCCGGAAGAGCGCCCAGACCACCTTGCCGTCCAGGGCGCCGGCGACCGGGTGCCACCCCCACCCGTCGCTGAAGGACTCGACGAGGAAGAGTCCGCGTCCCGATTCCGCGTCGCAGTCGTCGTCTGCCTCCGGGTCGCGGGGGTCGGGTGACTGGCGGCTGGGGTCGCGTACCGCGCACACCAGCCGCTCGGACCAGCGCATGAGGTGGAGTCGTACCGGAGGGTCCTGCTCGGGGCCGCGCGCGGTGTCGGCGGGCAGGGCGTGGCGGAGGGCGTTGGTGACGAGTTCGGACACGACCAGACAGACGTCGTCGAAGCGATCCCCTATGTCCCACTGGCCCAGGGTGCCGCGGGTGAACCGGCGGGCTTCGCGTACCGCGTCGTAGCGGGCGGGCAGAGCGCAGGTCGCGGCGTTGGAGACGGTCGCGGGGTCCGTCGGCGGAAGGCCCTGCCGTAGCGGCTCGAGCATGGTCGATCCATTCGTCCCCATGCGAGGCACTCCCGGGATTCGCGGTCGCGGCGATATGGCGGTGGTGCGAGGCCCATGGTTTCGGAAGAGACCAGCAGATGCAAGGGCAGATGCACGTGCACGCGTCTGAAATACGCTGCGCCGTACCGTTTCTTGGTCATTTTTTCCGCCATCCGCCCGTTGGTTTCCCGCCGCGAGGGAGGTGCCGGAGGGTTCAGTTTCGGCCGCCGGGCAGGCAGGATCCCGTCTGGAGGGGTTCCACACCGGCCACCGAGTTCGCCTTTCCGTAATCGGACGAGTACAGCTCGGAGTGATTTGGTGGCAGACTTTGCCAGGGGCACGGCCGGGGAGGGTGGCTGACATGAGCGCGGGAGAGTCGGGATCGGTGGTGCGGAGGATGCTGCTCGGAGCGCATCTGAGGCGGCTTCGGGAGTCTCGCGGGATCACGCGGGAGGCGGCCGGCTACTCGATCCGGGCGTCCGAATCGAAGATCAGCCGTATGGAGTTGGGGCGGGTGAGCTTCAAGGCCCGTGACGTTGAAGACCTGTTGACGCTGTACGGGGTCGACGACGAGGCGGAGCGGGGGGCGCTGCTCTCGCTGGTCAAGGAGGCCAACACCGCCGGCTGGTGGCACAGCTACACCGACGTCCTGCCGCACTGGTTCCCCACCTACGTGGGGCTGGAGGGCGCCGCTTCGGTGATCCGCGGCTACGAGGTGCAGTTCGTGCACGGCCTGTTGCAGACCGAGGACTACGCCCACGCCGTCGTCTCGCGGGGCCTGGCCCATTCACCGGCCGAGGTGGACCGCCGGGTGGCCCTGCGGCTGGAGCGCCAGAAGTACCTGGTCTCCGAGCACGCTCCGCAGTTCCACATAGTGCTGGACGAGGCGGCGCTGCGGAGGCCCTACGGCGGCCGGGACGTCATGCGTGGCCAGTTGCAGCACCTCATCGAGGTGTCCGAGTGGCCCAACGTGCGGCTCCAGGTGATGCCCTTCGGGTTCGGCGGGCACGCCGGCGAGAGCGGCGCCTTCACCATCCTGAGCTTTCCCGAGTCCGACCTCTCGGACGTGGTGTACCTGGAACAGCTGACCAGCGCCCTCTACCTGGACAAGCGCGAGGACGTCGTCCAGTACGAGCGGGCGATGCAGGAACTGCTCCGGGACAGCCCCGGTCCTGAGGAGAGCCGGGACATTCTGCGGGGGCTGCTCCAGCTGTCCTGAGGGCGGGCGAGGGGCGCGCGGCGGACGGAGCGTGTGAGGGGGCAGGGCCGGGTGGATGAGCCCTGCCCTTGTGCCCCTTGGTGGAACCCGTGGTGCCGGTAGGGCGTTGGTAGCTTTGTGCGGTAGTCCGAAAACCGCGCCGTCTTTCCCTCCCCTCACCCCTCAGGAGCCCGGAACCGTGACGACTCTTGCCCTGGGACCGAGCTGGCTGGATCCCGACTACCTGCTGAACACCTTCGGCATCGCGGGTCTGCTGCTCATCGTCTTCGCCGAGTCCGGGCTCTTCTTCGGATTCTTCCTGCCGGGCGACTCCCTGCTCTTCACGACCGGCATGCTGATCAGCTCCGGCACGCTCGACTTCCCCCTCTGGGGCGCCATCGCGTTGATCTGCCTCGCCGCGATCGTGGGCGACCAGGTGGGCTACATGTTCGGCAAGAAGGTCGGTCCCGCGCTCTTCAGCCGGCCGGACTCCCGCTTCTTCAAGCAGGAGAACGTCGTCAAGGCCCACGAGTTCTTCGAGAAGTACGGTCCCAAGTCGCTGGTCCTGGCGCGCTTCGTGCCCATCGTGCGCACCTTCACGCCGATCATCGCCGGCGTCAGCGGCATGCGGTACCGGTCCTTCCTGACCTTCAACGTCATCGGCGGCATCCTGTGGGGCGCGGGTGTGACGCTGCTCGGATCCTGGCTGGGCCGGATCGACTTCGTGGAGAAGAACATCGAGGCGATCCTGATCCTGATCGTCCTGATCTCCGTGCTGCCGATCGTCTTCGAGCTGCTCAAGGCACGCGGGAAGAAGGGCAAGGACGGGCAGGACGGGCACGGGCAGGACGGCAACGGCGACATTGAGGGCCCGGGAGCCGGCGAGGCGTCGCAGGACGGCCGCTACCCGATGATGGACGACGCGACCCGCCCGCTGCTCCTGCGCCCCGAGCAGGGCGGTCAGCAGCAGCCGCACCACCAGCAGCACGCGCAGCACCCGCAGTCCCAGCCGTACCCGCAGCAGCAGGCCCCGCAGCAGCCGTACGGTCAGCAGGGCCACGATCAGCAGGGCCACGGCCAGCAGGGCTACGGCCGGCAGGGGTACGGCCGGCAGGGCTACGAGCAGCAGGGTTACGGTCAGGGCGGCCAGTACGGCCGGCCCCAGCAGCACGGCGGCGCGCAGCAGCCCCAGCAGCAGGGGTACGACCGGTACAGCGGGCAGCAGCAGTACGGGTCGCAGCCGCAGCAGCCCTACGACGGCGCGCCCTCGCAGCAGCCGTACGGCTCGGGCGGCTACGGGCACCAGCAGCACCAGGAGCCCCACCGGCCGCAGCACCAGCAGCCCCACCACCCGCAGCAGGCGCAGTACCCGCAGCAGCCGTACGGCGGCGCGCAGCCGCCCCGGCAGCCCTACCCCCCGCAGGGACAGGGCCACCCGCAGAACCCCCAGCACCCCGAGCACTCCCAGCACCCCGAGCACCCCCAGCGCTGACCCCACGGCGGTACGGCACCGGCGGCGAGGCGGACCAGGATCAGAAGCCCCTGGTCCGCTTCGCCGCCTTCCGGCGTTCCGCGGCCTCGCCCGGGAGGCGGAGGAACAGCCGGGAGATCTCCGAACCGAGGTTCACCCCGATGGCGATCGCGATGGCCAGCGCCGCCGCCTGGCTCAGCGAGGCCGCCCCGCGGTCGATGTTGTTCTGCGCGAACCCCAGCAGACCGAAGTAGGTCGACGACCCCGGCAGCAGCGGCCCGATCGCCGCCGTGGTGTACGGCAGTGCCGAGGCGAACCGGTAGCGGGAGAGCAGCTGCCCGAAGAGGCCCACCAGGCCCGCCGCCACGGCCGTGGAGGCGACGGGGGAGAGCCCGCCCGCGTAGTGCATCGCGCCGTACACCACCCAGGCGACGCCGCCGTTCAGCGTCACCAGCAGCACCGTCGACCGCTCCTGCTGCAGCAGCACCGCGAAGGTCAGCGACAGCAGCATGGAGGCGAAGATCTGCACCACCGGGCGTTCGACGATCGCCAGTGACGCGTCCGGGTTCAGCTGCGCGCCGAGCTGTACCCCGAAGTACAGGACGATCAGCACCCCGGTGACGATGCCGACGAAGAAGTACATGACCTCCAGCAGGCGGGCGGAGGCCGTGATGTAGAAGCCGGTCAGTCCGTCCTGGACGCCCGCCACCAGAGCCCGTCCCGGCAGCAGCGCGAACAGCCCACCGGTGATCACCGCGGAGGCACGCACGTCGGCGTGGGCGAGCGTGAGGGCCACGCCCATCGCGGCGGGGGGCATCGCCGCGACCACGAACTGGTAGAACTCCGGCAGCCCGCGGTCAGCGCAGAGCCAGGCCAGCCGGTCGCCGAGCATGGCGCCGACCGCCGCCGCCAGGAAGACCAGCGGGCCACCGCCGACCAGCACGGAGGCCGCGCCGGCCAGCAGTCCCGCCGAGACGGTGAGCACCCAGGTCGGGTACGGGTGCCGGTTGCGCCGGATCTCGCTGAGCCGGTGGTAGGCCTCCTCGAGGGTGACCGGGCTGTCCTCGTCCGCGTCGCTCAGGTCGTCCACCAGGGCGAAGACCGCGGCCAGCCGGGTGTAGTCGGTGCCGCGGCGGCGCACCGTGCGCGAGGCGGTGACCGGCGGCTCGACCAGCGAGGGCTGGTAGGAGATGGAGACCAGGGTGAAGGTGACGTTGGGCTCCACGCGGTCCAGGCCGTAGGCCCGGCAGACCGCGAACATGGCGCCCTCGACGTCCTCCGAGCCCTCGCCGCCCGCCAGCAGCAGCTCGCCGATGCGCAGGGCGAGGTCCATGACGCGGGGCACCGCGGGGCGGGTCTCGTCCTCCCCCCGGTGCACCACGTCGGGCGACGGCCGGTCCATGACCGGCATCCGCAGCATGGTGCGCATCCGGTCCTGCCAGGGAACGTCCCGGGTCAGCCGGACGGCGGGGATGCCGGCCGCCGGGGTGAAGGCGGCGGGCGGCAGCGGGTGCTGGCCGGTGGTGGAGGACGGCGGCCGGAACGCGGAACCCTCGGTGCGCTCGGACGGCGGGGGCTCCGGCGCCACCAGCCCTTGCGGGACGGCGAACTCCGAGGTCGTCGACGACTCGTTGTCCACCGGGGGCGTGACCGCGACGACTCCGGGCGGAGGTGCGAAAGCGCTCCTCGCCTCGTCGCTCTGGGGCTTGCGGTCCTCCGCCTCGGTCACCCTTGCTCCCGGCAGTTCATGATCGGTGTGCCGCGTACCCAGGGTAGGCCGCCCTGAACACGGCGGGGCCGCGCCACCCGTGGGGGTTGACGCGGCCCGTGGTCCGCCCGGTGCCGGGCGGGACGGCGGTCAGTGACCGCCCTCCTCCTTGAAGCGCGTGTAGGAGCGCTCGATCTCGGCCTCGGCCTCGGCGCGGCCGACCCAGTCGGCGCCCTCGACGGACTTGCCGGGCTCGAGGTCCTTGTAGACCTCGAAGAAGTGCTGGATCTCCAGGCGGTCGAACTCCGACACGTTCTGGATGTCGCGCAGGTGCTCCACGCGCGGGTCCGACGCGGGGACGCACAGCAGCTTGTCGTCGCCGCCGGCCTCGTCCGTCATCCGGAACATGCCGATCGCGCGGCAGCGGATGAGGCAGCCGGGGAAGGTCGGCTCCTCCAGGATGACGAGGGCGTCCAGCGGGTCGCCGTCCTCGCCGAGGGTGTTCTCGACGAACCCGTAGTCGGCCGGGTACATCGTCGAGGTGAAGAGTCGCCGGTCCAGGCGAATACGACCGGTCTCGTGGTCCACCTCGTACTTGTTGCGCGAACCCTTCGGAATCTCGATCGTGACGTCGAACTCCACCGGTGGCTCCTCCATGATCAGCACATAGTTCTGGTGGTTAAGTGTCCCCTACGCAGGTGGGTGCTGGCGAAAGGGGTGGTCGTTGTGCCGGAGCCGGGGGAACAGCGGCGCGTGCGACCGTTGTTCGCGCGGGGTGCCCGCACGGTGGCGCGCTGGTCCGACCCGGTCGGGCGGTACACGGTCTGTGCCGCCGTCTCCGGGGCCCTGCTGGCCGCCGGGGTGGTGACGGCCGCCGGTCCCTGGGACTCCAGCGGTCAGCGTACGGCCGAGCGGGCCCACGCGGTGGCACTGGGGGGTGAACGGCCCGCATCCGTTTCCGCGGACACCGGTCGCGCCCGGGCCGCGGCCGCGGAGGGCGAAGCCCGGGCGCGGCTCGACGCGGTGGCCGTGCTCGCCGGTCTGGGCGAGGCGCCGGACGGAGAGAAGGCCGGTCACGGGGGTGCCGCGGCGATCGCCCTGCCCACCGAGGCGGGCCTCGAGCGCCTTCTCGGCCCCCTGCTGGACGACCCCGCGCTGGGCTCACGCGGGTCCGCGGCGGTGGTGGACGTGGCCACCGGGCGGACGCTCTTCGAGCGCGGCGGGAACACCGCGCTGCTCCCGGCCTCCACCACCAAGATCGCCACCGGGGTGGCCGCGCTCTCCGCCATGGGCCCCGACCACCGGTTCACCACCCGGACCGTGCTGCAGCCTCCCGCCCTCGGCAAGGGGGACGGGAAGGGGAAGAAGGACGAGGGCGTCCGGGAGCTCGTCCTGGTCGGCGGCGGGGACCCGACGCTGACGGCCCGTGAGAAGCCGGGCAGGTGGGCGGGCCTGCGGGAACTGGCCGCCTCGACCGCCGCGGCGCTCCGGCAGCGCGAGGTCGAGGAGGTCGTCCTCCGGTACGACGGCTCCCTCTTCACGGGCCCCCAGGTTCACCCGATCGGGGTCAATCCGAACATCTCTCCGGTCACTGCGCTCACGGTCGACGAGGGCCGTGCGGACGACTCGGACCACGGCCCGGCCACCCGGGTCGCCGACCCGGCGGCGCACGCGGCGGAGGTCTTCGCCGGGCTGCTGGAGAAGAAGGGGATCCGCGCCGGCGCCCCCGCACCGGCGAAGGCCGCGCCGAAGGCGGAGGCGGTGGCCCAGGTGCGGTCCGCCCCGCTGGCCGCGCAGGTCGAGCGGATGATGACCAACAGCGACAACGACATCGCCGAGGCGCTGGCCCGGCAGACCGCGCTGGCCACCGGGCGCGAGGGCAGTTTCGCGGGCGGCGGCGCCGCGATCCGCGGCGAGCTGGAGCGGCTGGGCGTGCCGCTGAAGGGCGTCCGCTTCACCGACGGCAGCGGTCTGGGCCGCGGGGACCGGATCAGCGCCCGCGCCCTCACCCGGCTGCTGACGCTGGCCGCGGACCCCCGCCGCCCGGAACTGCGCCCGGTCCTGACCGGCATGCCGGTCGCCGGGTTCAGCGGAACCCTCAGCGGCCGGGCCGCGGACGGGGCGGCGGCGGGCCTGGTGCGTGCCAAGACCGGCACCCTCACCGGTGTGAACACCCTCGCCGGGACGGCCGTGGACGCCGAGGGCCGCCTGCTGGCCTTCGCCTTCCTGGCCGAGGGCACCCCGGCGAAGGACCCGGCCGAGTCGGCCCTGGACCGCCTGGCCGCCACCGTCGCGTCCTGCGGCTGCCGGAGCTGACGGTCCGCCGGGGGCCCGCACCGGCGGCACGCCCGGGCGGACGCGGAACCGGTCTCCGGATCCGTACGTGTTTCCGTGGGCTCCCGTACCGTTGACGACATGACGAGCTTCCGTGGTACGGAAATGGTCGACTGGGATCTCGCGGTGGCGACCGCCGCCCGGCTGGTGCGGCCGGGCCCGGAGGTCGGCCGCGACGAGGCGCGGGCCGTGGTCGCCGAGCTGCGCCGGCACGCGAAGGCATCGGAGCAGCACGTCCGGGCCTTCACCCGCATGGGCGGGGACGAGGTGCACGACACCCCCGTGCTGGTCGTCGACCGGCCCGGCTGGGCCAAGGCGAACGTGGCGGGCTTCCGGGAGATCCTGCGCCCCCTGCTCGGCAAGATGGAGCAACGCCGGGCGGGCAAGCCCGGCGGCGCGGTGATGGGCGCGCTCGGCGGCAAGGTCACCGGGGTCGAACTCGGCGTGCTGCTCTCCGTCCTGTCCTCCCGGGTGCTGGGCCAGTACGAGACCTTCGCCCCGGCCACCAGCGACCTGCCCGGCGGGGAGGACGGCGGCGGGCGGCTGCTGCTGGTCGCGCCGAACATCGTCCAGGTGGAACGCGAACTCGAGGTCGACCCCTCGGACTTCCGGCTCTGGGTCTGCCTGCACGAGGAGACCCACCGCACCCAGTTCTCCGCCGTGCCCTGGCTGCGCGACCACCTGCGGGGCGAGATCCAGTCCTTCCTCGCCGAGGCCGACGTCGATCCGGCGCAGCTCCTCGAGCGGGTCCGCGACGCCGCGCAGGCCCTGGTGGGCGGCCGCGGCGAGGAGCGCGACACCGAGGAGCGGTCGCTGGTCGACCTGGTGCAGACGCCCGCCCAGCGCGAGGTCCTGGGCCGGATCACGGCCGTGATGTCGTTGCTGGAGGGGCACGCCGACTACGTGATGGACGGCGTCGGTCCCGAGGTGGTCGGCTCGGTCGCGGAGATCCGGGAGAAGTTCCAGCAGCGCCGCGCCAAGGGGGCGTCGCGCCTGGACCTGGTGCTGCGCAAGGTGCTGGGCCTGGACGCCAAGCTGCGCCAGTACCGGGACGGCGAGCGGTTCGTGCGGGCCGTCGTGGAGCAGGTCGGCATGGACGGCTTCAACCGCGTCTGGACGTCGCCCAACACGCTGCCCACGCCGTCGGAGATCCACGCCCCGGCCGACTGGGTGGCCCGGGTGCACGGCACCTCGCGCGACGGGGGCTGACGGAAGCACAGGCCGTGACCGAATATGGAACACCGGCGTCCGGTTGGCGGCAGGGCGACGCCCGATCAATCACCCTTCCGAGGGAGCGTGTTCCCAAGGCGGGCGTGCGATGCTCGGATACCGACCTGTTTCTGTCACCATCATCACACTCTGTGTGACCGTCCTCCGGGTCGGCTTTCCCGAACAACTTTATGAAGGGAACCGGACAATGGGTCCCCATCCTGCGGTCGCGGCGATACGCCTGGCGGTCCGCCGCGTCCTCCACGACATCCTCGCCGAGCACGGTTCGACGTTCGTCCCCGCCCGTGCCGCCACCCACGTCGGCGCCCGCGACGCCGCCCGCTCCCCGGTGGCGGTGCCCGCGCCGTCCGCCGCCCCCGTGGCGGGCCCCGGGCCCCTGGTGCTGGTCGCGTGCTCCGGCGGCGCCGACTCCATGGCCCTCGCCTCCGCCCTCGCCTTCGAGGCTCCCAAGGCGGGCGTCCGCGCCGGAGGTGTGACGGTCGACCACGGCCTGCAGTCCGGCTCCGACGAGCGCGCCGCCGAGGTGGTGCAGCGCCTGGGCGAGCTCGGGCTCGACCCCTGCGAGTCGGTCACCGTGACCGTCGGGCGCGAGGGCGGTCCCGAGGCCGCCGCCCGGGACGCCCGCTACGCGGCGCTGGACGACGCCGCCGACCGGTTCGGCGCCGCCGCCGTGCTCCTCGGTCATACCCGTGACGACCAGGCCGAGACGGTGTTGCTCGGGCTCGCCCGCGGCTCCGGCATCCGCTCGCTGTCCGGCATGGCCGCCATCTCCGGCACCGGCGGCCGCTACCGGCGCCCCTTCCTCGAGCTGGACCGGCAGACGGCCCGCACGGCGTGCATGGCGCAGTCCCTGCCCGTCTGGGACGACCCGCACAACACCGACCCCTCCTACACCCGCTCCCGGCTGCGCCACGAGGGCCTGCCCGCGCTGGAGAAGGCGCTCGGCAAGGGCGTCGTCGAGGCCCTGGCCCGCACCGCCCAGCTGTCCCGCGACGACGCCGACGCCCTGGACGCCTGGGCCGGCCAGGCCGCGTCCGCCGTCCGGGACGCCGCCGGCTTCCTCGAGTGCGCCAAGCTGCACACCCTGCCGCCCGCCGTGCGCCGCCGCGTGCTGCGCCGGGCGGCCATCGACGCGGGCGCCCCGGCGGGCTCCCTCTTCGCCCGGCACATCGAGGAGATCGACCGGCTGATCACCGGATGGAGGGGCCAGGGCGCCATCAACCTGCCCGGTCGCGTCGTCGCCCGGCGGCAGGGTGGCAGACTGGTGATCCGGCAAGGCTGACCGCCGGACCTCTGCCCGCTCCCCTTCCGGGAACCGGGCCGGGGCGGTTCGGCCTGTACGCGAGCCGCGGCGCGCGGTTCGCGTGGCCATTCCAGCGGGACGACCGAAAGTGATGCGGGTGGACGCGAAAGACATGGGCGCCGATCTTCAGCAGGTGCTCATCACCAAGGAAGAGATCGACGCCAAGCTGGCCGAGCTGGCCGCGGAGATCGACGAGGAGTACGCGGGCAAGGACCTGCTGATCGTCGGTGTCCTCAAGGGCGCGGTGATGGTCATGGCGGACCTCGCGAGGGCGCTGTCCACCCCCGTCACCATGGACTGGATGGCGGTGTCGTCCTACGGCGCCGGCACCAAGTCCTCGGGCGTCGTGCGGATCCTCAAGGACCTGGACACGGACATCAAGGGGCGTCACGTCCTGATCGTCGAGGACATCATCGACTCGGGCCTCACGCTCTCCTGGCTGATCTCCAACCTCGGCGGCCGCGAGCCGGCCTCCCTCAAGGTGTGCACGCTGCTGCGCAAGCCGGAGGCCGCCAAGGTCGCCATCGACGTCGAGTGGGTCGGCTTCGACATCCCCAACGAGTTCGTCGTGGGCTACGGCCTGGACTACGCGGAGAAGTACCGCAACCTGCCGTTCGTCGGGACGCTCGCCCCGCACGTCTACGGCGGCTGACCCGCCGGCCGGGGGACCCCGGCCGCGGTGGCCACCTGGAGCAACCACCGGGCACGGCCGCCCGCGGCCGGGAACCCTTGGCGCGCGCGGGCCGTTGGAGTACCCGTAGGCGGATCGTCGGCTGTCCCATGCGGCTTCGGTGGGCGAAGCTGGGGTACCGTCCGAAGAACAGCCTTTATCAAATCTCACGATGGCAGGAGGGACGGGGCGGCATCGCTCCGTATGGATGGACGTGAAGCGATACTTCCGTGGGCCGGTTATGTGGATCGGGCTGGCCGTCCTTGCCGTGGTCGTGTTGATGACGGTCGTCGGCCGGTCCGGCGGCTACGAGACGGTGGACACCGGCAAGGTCGTTCAGGCGATCAACGACGACAGGGTGCAGTCGGCGCAGCTGACCACCGGTGACGAGCAGACCATCAAGGTCGAGCTCAAGAAGGGGCAGGAGGTCGACAAGGCCTCCAAGATCCAGGCCAGCTACATCGGCAACCAAGGCGTCGACCTGGCCGAGACGCTGCAGAAGAAGTTCGAGGAGAAGAAGATCCCCGAGGGCTACACGGTGTCGCCCTCGAAGACCAACCCGTTCGTCGGCTTCCTGCTGTCGCTGCTGCCGTTCCTTCTGCTCGTGCTGCTCTTCCTGTTCCTGATGAACCAGATGCAGGGCGGCGGCTCCCGGGTCATGAACTTCGGGAAGTCCAAGGCCAAGCTGATCACCAAGGACACCCCGAAGACCACCTTCGCGGACGTGGCCGGCTCGGAAGAGGCGGTGGAGGAGCTCCACGAGATCAAGGAGTTCCTGCAGGAGCCCGCCAAGTTCCAGGCGGTCGGCGCGAAGATCCCCAAGGGCGTGCTGCTGTACGGCCCGCCCGGAACCGGCAAGACCCTGCTGGCCCGTGCCGTGGCCGGCGAGGCGGGCGTGCCGTTCTACTCGATCTCCGGTTCCGACTTCGTCGAGATGTTCGTCGGCGTCGGCGCCTCCCGGGTCCGTGACCTCTTCGAGCAGGCCAAGGCGAACGCCCCGGCCATCGTCTTCGTCGACGAGATCGACGCGGTCGGCCGCCACCGCGGCGCCGGCCTCGGCGGCGGTCACGACGAGCGTGAGCAGACGCTGAACCAGCTGCTCGTCGAGATGGACGGCTTCGACGTGAAGGGCGGCGTCATCCTGATCGCCGCCACCAACCGGCCGGACATCCTCGACCCGGCGCTGCTCCGCCCGGGCCGCTTCGACCGCCAGATCGCCGTGGACCGCCCCGACCTGCAGGGCCGTCTCGAGATCCTGAAGGTCCACCAGAAGGGCAAGCCGGTCGCGCCCGACGTCGACCTGACCGCCGTCGCCCGCCGTACCCCCGGCATGACCGGCGCCGATCTCGCCAACGTCCTGAACGAGGCCGCCCTGCTGACGGCCCGCAGCGACAAGAAGCTGATCGACAACCTCATGCTGGACGAGGCGATCGACCGCGTGGTCGCGGGCCCGCAGAAGCGGACCCGGATCATGTCGGACAAGGAGAAGAAGATCACCGCGTACCACGAGGGCGGACACGCCCTGGTCGCGGCGGCCTCGCCCAACTCCGACCCGGTCCACAAGATCACCATCCTGAGCCGCGGCCGTGCCCTGGGTTACACCATGGTCCTGCCCGACGAGGACAAGTACTCGACCACCCGCAACGAGATGCTCGACCAGCTCGCCTACATGCTGGGCGGCCGGGCGGCCGAGGAACTGGTCTTCCACGACCCGACCACGGGCGCGGCCAACGACATCGAGAAGGCCACCGGTCTGGCCCGCGCGATGGTCACCCAGTACGGCATGACCGAGCGTCTCGGCGCGATCAAGTTCGGCGGCGACAACACCGAGCCGTTCCTCGGCCGGGAGATGGCGCACCAGCGCGACTACTCCGAGGAGATCGCCGCGCTCGTCGACGAAGAGGTCAAGAAGCTCATCGAGAACGCGCACAACGAGGCCTGGGAGATCCTGGTCGAGAACCGCGACGTCCTCGACAACCTCGTGCTGGCGCTGCTGGAGAAGGAGACGCTGAACAAGGAGCAGATCGCCGAGATCTTCGCTCCGATCGTCAAGCGTCCGCCGCGGCCGGCCTGGACGGGCTCGTCCCGTCGCACGCCGTCCACCCGGCCCCCGGTGCTCTCGCCGCGGGAGCTGGCCCTCACCAACGGCGCCAACGGGGCGAACGGCTCGACCGGCAAGACCCTCACCGGTGGCGTCACGTCCGCCGAGCCGGCTCCCGAGCCGCGCCCCGAGAGTGGTCAGGACCGGCCTGAGAGCTGAGTCACGCCGCCCGACGACCCGGAATGATGGTCGCGCCCCCCAGGTTCTAGCCTGGGGGGCGCTCCCATTTGCACAGTCAGGCTGAGGAACGAGGCACTACACATGACCGACCCCGTCACGCTGGACGGCGAGGGCACCGTCGGCCCCTTCGACGAGAAGCGGGCCGAGAACGCCGTCCGGGAACTGCTGCTGGCGGTCGGCGAGGACCCCGACCGCGAGGGTCTCCGGGAGACGCCGGCGCGGGTCGCGCGGGCCTACAAGGAGATCTTCGCCGGGCTCCGGCAGAAGCCCGAGGACGTGCTCACCACCACGTTCGACCTCGGCCACGACGAGATGGTGCTGGTCAGGGACATCGAGGTCTACTCGACCTGCGAGCATCACCTGGTGCCGTTCCGCGGTGTCGCGCACGTCGGCTACATCCCCTCGACCACCGGCAAGATCACCGGCCTGTCGAAGCTGGCCCGCCTGGTCGACGTCTACGCCCGCCGGCCGCAGGTGCAGGAGCGGATGACCACGCAGATCGCCGACTCCCTGATGGAGATCCTCGAGCCCCGCGGCGTGATCGTGGTCGTCGAGTGCGAGCACATGTGCATGTCTATGCGGGGGATCCGCAAGCCGGGCGCGAAGACCATAACGTCCGCGGTCCGCGGGCAGCTTCGGGACTCCGCGACGCGCGCGGAGGCCATGAGCCTCATCATGGCGCGCTGACGCGGACCCCGGCGGGCGTGGGGGTCAGGAACCCGCGGTACCCGGCCTGACGCCTTCGTCGTCGTCCTCGGGAAGCCGGCAGACGTGCTGGAGGAAGAGGGCGGCGGCCACCACCGCGACACCGGCCAGCGCGGCGAAGCCGGCGGTCAGCGCCTGGTCGCGGCGGGCGGGGATCTCCAGGTACTCCAGGAGGAACACGCCCACGCCCGCGTAGAGCCCGGCGACCGGCGCCGCGACCAGGGCCGAGGCCTGCGCGAACACCACTGCCCGGGTGGCCAGCAGCGGGTCGACGCCCTTGGCCCCCGGCTGCCGCTCCCGCTGTGCCTTGAGCCGAGCGCGCAGGGACAGCGCCCCCGCCAGCAGCGCCACGGCGATCAGCGCGAGCACGTACGGGGCCGCGGCCGGCACGCCCGGCAACGACCCGAACGCCTGCCACAGCCGGGCGCCGGCCCAGGCGAGCAGACCGACGGCGACGAACGCCAGGGCGAGGGTCCTGATCCGCAGCTCTCTCACGGTGCCTCTCAACGTCATTCGGGCAGCCGGAGTTCCACGTCCTCGCGGCGCTCCACACCTTCGAGGGTGGTCGCGGCGAGCAGGTCCGCGACCGGTCCCCGCCCGGGGATCTCCGCGGCCTCGTCGATGTCCAGCCACGGGGCGAGCACGAAGGCGCGCTCGTGGGCGCGCGGGTGCGGGAGCGTGAGCACCGGGTCGTCGGAGACCCGGCCCTCGTAGGTGACGATGTCGACGTCCAGCGTGCGGGCGGCCCAGCGCTCGCTGCGGGTGCGGTGGAACGCCTCCTCGACGGCCTGCGCGCGCTCCAGCAGGGCGGACGGCGGCAGCGTGGTCCGCAGCACCACCACCGCGTTCAGGTAGGCGGGCTGGCTGCCGGGCTCCACGCCCCACGGCTCGGTCCGGTACACCGGCGAGACGGCCTTCACGCGGATGCCGGGGGTGTCCTCCAGCGCGTCCACGGCCCCCTGCAGGTTCTCCACGCGGTTGCCCAGGTTGGAGCCGAGGGACAGGACGGCCTTGCGCGGGTTGGACAGCGTGGAGTCCGCCGCGTCCACCGCCTCGACGACGGAGACCGGCACCGGCTGGACCGTGGGGTCGGGGGCCCCGGGGAAACGCGAGGGGGTCATACACGGCTCCGGTGGATGGTGACGGTGACGTCGTCGAAGGGAACGGTGATCGGCGCGCCCGGCTTGTGGACGCAGACCTCGGCCTCCGCGACGACCTCGTGCCGGAGGCAGGTCTGCGCGATCCGCTCGGCGAGGGTCTCGATCAGGTCGACCGGCTCGCCCTCGACGACGGCGACGACCTCCTCGGCGAGGATGCCGTAGTGGACCGTCTTCGTCAGGTCGTCACCGGCCGCGGCGGGCCGGGTGTCCAGCCCGAGGACGACGTCCACGACGAACGTCTGGCCCGTCTCGCGCTCCTCGGGGAACACGCCGTGGTGGCCGTAGCCCTTGAGGCCGCGCAGCGCGACACGATCCACTACGAATCACTCCTGCAGTCTTCGGTGGGAGGGCCGGTTCCGCGCCGGGTGCGCGAGGGCTCCCACTCCCCAGAATCTACCCGTGGGCGCCGACGTTCCTCCTCGTCGGGGGAGTGGGACCGGCCGGGAACGGCCTCTACCCCGGCTCCCGCGGCCTCAACCGCGGGTGGGGGAGTCACGCCGGAATGTCAGGTTCCTCCGGCGCGGTGTCCTCGTCGTCCTCCGACTCCGTGAGGACCGGCGAGGCGTGGTGGGACCACATCTTCCAGCCCGAGGGGGTGCGCCGGAACACGTTGGTCGCCACCACCAGCTGCCCGAGCAGCGGTCCGGGGTCGTCCCCCTCCTCGGGCGGGGGGCCGCCGCTGAGGATGTTCTCCGTGCAGGTGACCACCGCCGTGTCACCGGTCACCGAGACGTGCACGTCGGTGAGGAAGAACTGGATGTAGTCCGTGTTCGCCATGATCAGCGCGTACGACCGCAGCACCTCGCCGCGGCCGGTCAGCGCCGGCCAGCCGGGGTGCACGCAGGAGATCACCCCGGTGTCCGCGGGGTCGTGGTAGGTCTCGTCGACACCCAGGTCGGCGGGGGAGAGCCAGAGGTCGGAGAGCTCCTCGAAGTCCCCCCGCTCGATCGTCTCGTAGAAGGCGGTGTTGGCGAGCTCGACCTGCTCGACGTCCGAGTGCGCGGTGCTCACGCGATCACCTCGCCCCTGCGACGGCGGCGGCGATCCGCACCGCGTCGGCCGAGGCGCGGACCTCGTGGACGCGCACGGCCCAGGCGCCCTGCTGGGCGGCGAGCATCGTGACCGCAGCGGTGGCGGCGTCACGCTCCCGCGCGGGCGGCGGCGTGCCCTCGGGTCCCGCCAGCACCTTCCCCAGGAAACGCTTGCGCGACGCGGCGACCAGTACCGGGCGCCCGAGTGCGAAGAGGCGGTCCAGGTGGGCGAGGAGGGCGAGGTCGTCCTCGGCGCCCTTGGAGAAGCCCAGGCCGGGGTCGACCACGATCCGCTCGGGGGCGATGCCGCCCGCCACCGCGGCGTCCACCCGGGCGGTGATCTCGTCCACCACCTCGCGGACCACGTCGGTGTACCGGCCCGGGATGTTCGCGCCCTCCAGCAGGCCGCGCCAGTGCATCACCACGAACGGAGCCCGGGCCGCGGCGACCACGGGGATCATCGCGGGGTCGGCAAGCCCGGCGCTGACGTCGTTGACCAGGAGTGCGCCGGCGGCGAGCGCCTTCTCGGCGACCGAGGCGCGCATGGTGTCGACCGAGACGACAACGCCCTCGGCGGTGAGGCCGCGCACCACCGGGATCACCCGGCGCAGCTCCTCGTCCTCGTCGACCCGGGTGGCGCCGGGACGGGTGGACTCCCCGCCCACGTCGACCAGGTCGGCGCCCTCGGCGGCGAGGTCGAGGCCGCGCTTGACCGCGGCGGTGGTGTCGAACCACCGGCCGCCGTCGGAGAAGGAGTCCGGGGTCACGTTGACCACGCCCATGACCGCGCAGCGGTCCCACGCCGGAAGGCCCGCCACGTGGCCGCGTACGCACTGCTTGCTCATGCGACCAGCCTAGGCGTCGGTGAGGGCGCCCGCCGACCCCGGGGAGTCGCGGCACGGCGAGGCGAATAGGGACGAGGAGCGGGGTCTCCCTCGATCTGATCAAGAAACGGGAATGTCCGGACGGAAAGCGAGCGCCGATTTTGCCTTCCCGCGCTTCTTCGGCCGCGTACGCGCGGTAAGTTTCTGGCCATGCCACGAGGACGTCACCGCCATTCACCCCCTCTGCACAGGCTCCTGCCCCCGTCGGCGTTCGCTGCTGTCTCCGTGGCCTGTGCGGTGGTTCCGTGGTTCGTCGGGGAGCCGCTGCTGTTGCGGCTGACGACCGCCGTCGCGGCGGCCGTCGGCGTCGCCGCCGCCGTCACGCTGCGCCGCTGGGACGCGGCGGCCGGACTGAACGTCGCGGAGCTGAAGCGCGCGCGGGCGAGTGCCGAGTGGCAGCACGAGGAGCGCGTGGCCGAGCTGGAGTCCGACCTGGAGGAGGGCCGCGAGCTCCGCGTCAAGCTGGAGCAGCGGTTGCGGTCCAAGCGGGCCGAACTGGCGGCGCTGCGCAACGAGCACGCCTCGCTGCTGCGACGCTACGCCACGGCGGAGACGGAGCGGGCCAGCGCCCTGGAGGGGCGGCGGCTGCTCGAGCTCGAGGCCGCCGACCCGGTTCCGCAGCTGCCTCCGGCCCGCGAGACCCGAGCGCTCGGGCCGGCCCCCGCGCCGGAGCCGGTGAGCCCGTTCTCCCCGGCGGGCGGGGGACTGTTCCGTCAGGCCGTGGAGGCGCTGGACTCGCTGGAGGCCCTGCAGGCCGCGGCGGGCGCCGGTGAGGGCGACCTCGACCCGGGCGCCGGGGCCGTGGCCGTGGCCGGGGGCGAGGGTGTCGTCGACGCGGACGCGGATCTTGACGCGGATGTGATCGGGGACGCGGGCGTGGTCGGGCACGCGGGTCCGGCTGCGGACGCGGGCTTGGTTGTGGACGCGCGTTCGGCTGTGGACGGTGCCGCGGTCGTGGGGGAGGCCGAGGAGCAGACGACGGGGCGCGCCGTCGATGCGCCGCTCGGGTACGACGCCGGCGTCGACGTCGCCGAACCGGGCTCTGCGCCGGCCGAGCCGGAGACCACGGCCGGTGCCGGGAACGGTGAGACCGCAGAGGTTCCGCCGGTCATGGGCGGCACGCGTGACACGGACGGCCCTCAGGACGGGCCGAAGGAACGGGGCGCGCTCGGCGCGCGGGACACGCACACCGCTGAGGGGCCCCGGACCGCACAGGGCGCCGCACCGGCGGCGCACGCGGAGGTCACGCCCGACCAGGCCGCTCCGCACGGCGAGGCCGCTCCGCACAGCTCGGCGGCCGCTGCGGACGTCGGGGCCGCTACGGACGGCGGGGTGTCCGCGGCCGCCGGCCCGGCCGAGGAACCCGAGGCACGCGGCACGGAGGGTGAGCCCGGCGGGTCCACGGTCTCCGGCGCCACGACCGTCAAGCCGGTCCGCCCCTCCGGAGGCCACTTCACCGTGCCGACCGCCGTCGCCGTCGTCCCCGGTGCCCCCGCACCGCGCCGTCCGGCGGCCGAGGGCAGCTTCGACTTCTTCGGCAACCAGCGGACGGACCACGGCGCGGACGGCGACACCGGCCGCACGGCGGACCACGACCGTCGGCAGCCCACACCCGCCCCGCGGTCCCCGCAGTCCTTGCAGCCCTCACCGGCCCCGCAGTCGGCCCAGCCCGCGCGGTCGGCAGAGCCTCCGCAGTCGGCCCAGCCCGCGCGGTCGGCAGAGCCTCCGCAGTCGGCCCAGCCCGCGCGGTCGGCAGAGCCCCCGCAGTCGGCCCAGCCCGCGCGGTCGGCAGAGCCCCCGCAGGCCACCCCCGCGGCGTCGGGCCCCGCGGTGGCGGGCCCCGAGCCGCAGCCCCAGCCGCTGCTCCGGTCGCAGCAGGCCCAGCACCGGGCCGACGTCGGCCGGGTGATCGACGTCGACGGCCAGGACGACGACCTGCACGCCGCGTCCTGACACTCCCGGGCGGCCCCGTGCACGGGGCCGCCCGTTCCGCCCTGCCCCACCGTCCCGCCACCGCCGTAGGCCAGACTGAAGCCATGACGTCCACGACGCAGACCACCGTCGGCATCGGCGCCGCCGCCGAGACCACCGACATGGTGCTCAACATCGGCCCCCAGCACCCCTCCACGCACGGCGTGCTGCGGCTGCGCCTGGTGCTGGACGGCGAGCGGATCACCAGCGCCGAGCCGGTGATCGGCTACATGCACCGCGGCGCGGAGAAGCTCTTCGAGGCGCGGGACTACCGGCAGATCATCATGCTGGCGAACCGTCACGACTGGCTCTCGGCCTTCTCCAACGAGCTGGGCGTGGTCATCGCCGTGGAGCGGATGCTCGGCATGGAGGTCCCGGAGCGGGCGGTCTGGATCCGCACGCTGCTCGCCGAGCTCAACCGGGTGCTGAACCACCTGATGTTCCTCGGTTCCTATCCGCTGGAACTCGGCGGCATCACGCCGATGTTCTACGCGTTCCGCGAGCGCGAGGACCTGCAGCACGTCATGGAGGAGGTCTCCGGCGGGCGCATCCACTACATGTTCAACCGCGTCGGCGGCCTCAAGGAGGACCTGCCGCTCGGCTGGACGGACCGGGTCCGCGCCGTGGTGGCCGCCGCGCGGTCGCGGATGGACGTCTTCGACGACCTGGTGCTCGGCAACGAGATCTTCCGCGGCCGCACCCGCGGCGTGGGCGTGCTCAGCCCGCAGGCGGTGCACGCCTACGGCGTGAGCGGGCCGATCGCCCGCGCCTCCGGGGTCGACTTCGACCTGCGCCGCGACGAGCCGTACCTGGCGTACGGCGAGCTCGGTGACGTGCTGAAGGTGGTCACCCGTCAGGAGGGCGACTGCCTGGCCCGGTTCGAGTGCCTGCTGGAGCAGACCCACAACTCGCTGGCGCTCGCCGACGCCTGCCTGGACCGGCTCGCCGAACTGCCCCCGGGGCCCGTCAACCAGCGACTGCCCAAGGTGCTGAAGGCCCCGGAGGGCCACACCTACGCGTGGACCGAGAACCCGCTGGGCCTCAACGGCTACTACCTGGTCTCGCGGGGGGAGAAGACGCCGTACCGGCTGAAGCTGCGGTCGGCGTCGTACAACAACATCCAGGCGCTCACCGAACTGCTGCCGGGAACCCTGGTGGCCGACATGGTCGCCATCCTCGGCTCGCTCTTCTTCGTGGTCGGCGACATCGACAAGTAGCCGGCGCCCTCCCGCCGAGCCGCACGCCGAGCCGCACGCCGTCAACGCGCCAGCGGGTCGGGGACGCCGACCGGCTGGAGGAGCCAGCCGAAGCCGCCGAGCCCGCCGGGAGCGGTGAGCTCGGAGGCCTCCGAGGCCGCGGCCAGGGCGCGCACGTATCCGGCGGGGTCGGACGAGGCCAGCGTGAGCGGCGGCCGGGCCCCCGTGACGCCCAGGGCGCGCAGCGCCTCCCGCTGGGGGAGCAGCCGGCCGCCCGGCAGCAGGCAGGAGTCCAGCGCGACGTGCGCGGTCAGGTCCCGCGTGCCGTCCGGCACCGGAGGCACCTCGCGCCCCTCGCGGAACCCGGTCAGCGTGCCGAACGGCGGGCGGGCGTCCACGGTGTGCGCGTAGTCCACGGCGACCGCGAGCCCCTGCTCCAGGCAGCCCACGGTCTCGGCCCAGGCACGGTCGCGGGGGAGGCCGATCTCGGCGCGCAGCCCTTCCTCGGCGGGCAGCGGCCACCAGCGCTCCAGCCAGGCGGCGTCCTCGCCGTCGACCGGCCCGCCCGTCAGCTCGGACCCGTCCGGGCGGACCAGGACGCGCCGCGGGACACCGGAGCCGTCGACCTCCACCACGTCCACCGGCACGTTGTCGAGCCACTCGTTGGCGAACAGCAGCCCGCGCACCCCGCACGGAGGCGTCCCCAGCCACTCGACCTGCTCCGGCAGCCCGGCGGGGCGGTCCGCCACCTCCACCGCGCAGAACCGGGTACGGGCGGCCACGTCCGACGGCAGCGCGGCCCGCACCCCCGTGACCAGCTCGCCCCGTCCGGCCGCCATGTCCACGAACGCGAGGTCCGCGGGCCGGCCCAGCGCCTCGTCCACCCGGCACAGCAACCGGGCCACGGCGGCCGCGAACAGCGCGGAGGCGTGCACCGAGGTCCGGAAGTGACCGGCCGGACCCTCGGGCCGCCGGTAGAAGCCGCCCGGACCGTACAGCGCCTGGTGAGCCGCCTCCCGCCAGCCGCGCGCCCCGTCCGGCGGGTCGCCCTGCGGCCTCATCGCCGTTCCGTCCTCGTCATGCGGCCAGGCTAGGCGGCCCCCTGCCCGGGACGGGGCCGGGTCCCCCTGCGGGTGTACGCCCGGCCTGCGGGGATCGGCCGCCCGGCTGACTCCGGGAGGCCGCGGACATCCCTACCCTGTACTGGTGCAGCGCCTCTACGACTTCTTCCGCTCCCACCAGCCATGGGTGGACGGCTTCTGGGCGGTTCTGCTCGTCCTCATGTCGCTGATCTCGGCGACATCCGCCCCGGACTCCGCGCACGTCGACCGGGTGCTGGTCGTGCCGCTGACCCTGGCGTTCGGCGTCGCGCTGGCTCTGCGGCGCCGCATGCCGGAGCGGATGATGGCGCTGGCCGCGGGCACCGGGGCCCTCCAGCTGGTGTTCGGCGTACCCGTCTTCCCGGCCGACTTCGCGCTGCTGCTGACGATCTACGCGGTCGCGGTGGCCGGGAGCGTGCGGGCCTCGCGGCTCACCCTGGTGGTGGCCCTGCTGGCCGCACCCCTGGTCCAGCTCCGCTGGCCGGAGGAGCGCTCCACGCTGCTGGGCAACGTGGTGATCGTCATCTTCCAGACCGTGCCGCTCCTGTTCGTGTGGCTCCTCGGGGACGCCCGCCGCACCCGCAGCGCCTACTTCGCGCAGCTGGAGGAGAAGGCCGCCCGGCTGGAGCGCGAACGGGAGAGCCAGGCCAAGATCGCCGTGGCCGCCGAACGCGCCCGGATAGCCCGCGAACTGCACGACGTGGTGGCGCACAACGTGTCGGTGATGGTGGTCCAGGCCGACGGCGCCGCCTATGTGATGGACGCCGCCCCGGACCAGGCGAAGAAGGCCCTGGAGACCATCTCCGTCACCGGCCGCCAGGCGCTGGCGGAGATGCGGCGCCTGCTGGGCGTGCTGCGCACCGGCGAACAGCCGGAGAGCGGCGAGTACGTGCCGCAGCCGGACGTGGCCCAGATAGAGGACCTGGTCGAGCAGTGCCGGGGCGCGGGCCTGACCGTCAGCTTCAAGGTGGAGGGCAGCCCCCGCCCGCTGCCCAGCGGTGTCGAGCTCACCGCCTACCGCATCGTGCAGGAGGCGCTGACCAACGTCCGCAAGCACGCCGGCCCCGAGGCGGGCGCGGGCGTGCGGCTGGTCTACTTCGACGACGGGCTGGGCCTGCTGGTCGAGGACGACGGCCGGGGCGCGCCGCTCGAACTGTGCGTCGCCGGCGGCGCGGACGGCCAGGGGCAGGGACTGATCGGCATGCGCGAGCGCGTCGGCATGGTCGGCGGCACCCTGGACGCCGGGCCGCTGCCCGGCGGGGGCTTCCGCATCAGCGCCCTGCTCCCCCTCCGGCCCGCACTCTGACCCACCGCAGCCAGACCCCTCACGGAACCCGAGGACCCGATGCCGATCCGCGTGATGCTCGTCGACGACCAGGCGCTGCTGCGCACCGGCTTCCGCATGGTGCTGGACGCGCAGCCCGACATGGAGGTGGTCGCCGAGGCCGGTGACGGGGAGGAGGCGCTGCGGGAGCTGGCCGGGGCGCGGCCCGACGTGGTCCTGATGGACGTGCGGATGCCGCGCATGGACGGCGTCGAGGCCACCCGGCGGATCTGCGCGGAGCCCGGCGCGCCCAAGGTGCTGATCCTGACCACCTTCGACCTGGACGAGTACGCGTTCTCCGCGCTGCGGGCGGGCGCCGGCGGCTTCATGCTCAAGGACGTCCCGCCGGGCGACCTGCTGGCCGCCATCCGGGCCGTGCACAGCGGCGACGCCGTCGTCGCGCCGTCCACCACGCGCCGGCTCCTCGACCGGTTCGCGCCCATGCTGCCGGGCGCCCGGGACGAACGGTCGCAGGCCCGCGAGCTGGAGCTCGCCCGGCTCACCGCGCGCGAGCGGGAGGTGATGGTCCTGGTCGCCCAGGGGCTGTCCAACGGGGAGATCGCCGCCCGCCTGGTCCTGTCCGAGGCGACCGTGAAGACGCATGTGGGGCGCATCCTCACCAAGCTCGGCCTGCGGGACCGGGTCCAGGTGGTGGTCCTGGCCTACGAGACCGGTCTGGTCCGGGCGGGCGGGGCCGGCTGAGGCGGGATGCCGGGGCGGACGGCGGGGCGCGGATTGTCGCGACCGGGCCCGCGCCGGGCGCGTGGCCACTAGATTCTGCCCATGCTCCTGTGGATCAACGGCCCTTTCGGGGGCGGCAAGACACAGACCGCACACGAGATCCACCGACGGCTGCCGGGCAGTGTGATCTGCGACCCCGAGCACCTCGGCTTCGGGCTGCACCGGATGACGCCCCCCGGCCTGCGCGGCGACTTCCAGGACCTGGCCTCCTGGCGGCAGGGTGTGGTGGAGGTGCTCGACCTCGCCCTCACCCGGCAGGAGGGCGTGGTCATCGTCCCGATGACCGTGACCGACCCCGAGTACTTCGCGCAGACCGTCGGACGGCTCGCCGAACTCGGCCATGACGTACAGCACTTCACCCTCCTCGCACAACGGGAGACCGTGCTGCGGCGGCTGCGCGAGCGTGGTCTCGGACGACTGCTGGGGCGCCTGGCGGGACCGCGCAAGCTCCGGCTGACCGAGAGCTGGGCGGTGCGGCGGCTCGACGACACGCTGGAGCGCCTGAAGGAGCCGGAGTTCGCCGAGCACCTGTGGACGGACGACTTCACCGTCCCGAAGACGGCGGACCGCATCGCCGTGCTGGCCGGCCTGACGCTCCGCCCCAACCGGGGCGGAGCACTGGCCGACCGCTGGCGCCGGGCCAGGGTCGGACTGCGGCACATCCGCTTCGACTGACCGGCCCGCCGGACCGTCGTCTCCGCACCCGCCGGGGGACCTCAGCCCCCGGCGAGCAGTCGCCGCCCGAAGTCCCCGGCCGCCTCGCGCACCTCCTCGGCGTCCCACTCGAGGCCCGTCGAGGCCACCGTGGTCTCGTGGAGCGCGATGCCGGGCCCGCGTGTCCTCCAGGAGCCCGCGAAGAGCATCCGCCCGGTCTCCTCGCCCTGGCTCAGGGCGGCATCCTCCAGCACCTCGGGCGGGTAAGGCAGCCAGACCTGGAACTGGTGGGTGTGCGGCGGTCGCGGATGCACGCGCGCCCAGGGCAGCCCGCCCTCCGCGAGCCCTTCCGCCAGCGCCTCGGCCACCACCTTGGCGTGCGCCACGTACTCGGGAAGCCGGGGCAGCTCCCGCTCCAGCCCGATCAGCGCCGACAGCGCGGCCGGGAACTGGTGGAACGCCAGCCCGCCGTACCGGTGCCGCCACACCTTGGCCTCCGCCACCAGCGACGCCGGACCGGCCAGCGCCGCACCCGAGAGGCCGTTCAGCGACTTGTAGAACGAGACGTACACCGAATCCGCGAGGCCGGCGATCTCCTCCAGCGGCCGGCCGAGGTGCACCGTCGACTCCCACAGGCGGGCGCCGTCGAGGTGGACCACCGCGTCCAGCTCCCGGGCGGCCGCCACGGTGGCCGTCAGCTCCTCCCAGGTGGGCAGCACGAAGCCGGCGTCCCGCAGCGGGAGCTCCAGCATCAGCGCGCCGAACGGCTCGCCGAGGTCGTGGATCTCCTCCGGCGTGGGCAGCCGGGGCTCGTCCGTCAGCCGCAGCGTCCGCAGACCGCTGACCTCACCGAACGCGTTCCGCTCGTGCACCTCGGGGTGGGCCAGCGGGTGCAGGGCCACCGCCCGGTCGCCCGTCCGCCCGGCCCAGCAGCGCAGCGCCACCTGCTGCGCCATGGTCCCCGTCGGGAAGAACGCGGCGGCCTCCGTGCCGAGCAGGCCCGCCACCCGGCCCTCCAGGGCCTCGACCACGCCGTCGCCGTAGACGTCGGCGGGCTCCTCCAGGTCGTGGACCGCGCCCGCCTCCCTCACCAGGTCGTCCAGGCGCTCCCGCAGCGTGGCGGCGTGGGCCGGCCGGGCGAGCACGCGGACGGGGGACCGGAACAACTCCAGACGCCGGGATCTCCGCGCCGCCTGGTCCTTCGCACTGTCGTTCATGGAAGCGATCATCCCTCCCGGCGCACGCGCGTGCCGAGCCTGTGGAAAACCCTCCGCGGAGGACGAGGAGAAGCCGGAGGCAGCCTGTGGATAACCGGACCCGGCGCGAGGGATCGCGTTAACATGACGAGAAATCGTCCGGTACCCCGAGCGGACTGGAACGGGAAGGTTCTCCTCGCGTGACCACACACCTCCACCCCCCCGACCCCAGGGACCGCCCCGCGCGGCTGGCCGTCGGCGTCGTGGGCGCCGGCCGCGTCGGCCCGGCGCTGGCGGCCTCGCTCCAGCTGGCCGGGCACCGCCCGGTGGCCGTGTCGGGCGTCTCGGACGCCTCCCGCCGCCGGGCCGCCGAACTGCTGCCGGACGTCCCCCTGGTCACGCCCGCCGAGGTGTTGGCCCGCTCCGAGCTGGTCCTGCTCACGGTCCCCGACGACGTCCTGCCCGGACTCGTCCAGGGCCTCGCCGAGACCGGCGCGGTCCGTCCCGGCCAGCTCCTCGCGCACACCTCGGGCCGGTACGGCGTGGGCGTCCTGGAGCCCGCGCTGCGCGCCGGGGCCCTGCCGCTCGCCCTGCACCCCGCGATGACCTTCACCGGCACCGCGGTCGACGTGCAGCGCCTGGCCGGCTGCTCCTTCGGCGTCACCGCCCCCGAAGAGCTCCGGCTGGCGGCCGAGGCGCTGGTGGTCGAGATGGGCGGGGAGCCCGAGTGGATCGAGGAGCAGAACCGTCCGCTCTACCACGCGGCCCTGGCCCTAGGCTCCAACCACCTGATCACCCTCGTCGCCCAGTCCATGGAGCTGCTCGCCGCCGCCGGGGTCGGCGCCCCCGACCGGATGCTCGGCCCGCTGCTGGGCGCCGCCCTGGACAACGCCCTGCGCTCCGGCGACGCCGCCCTCACCGGCCCCGTCTCCCGCGGTGACGCCGGCACGGTCGCCGCGCACATCGAGCAGCTGCGCCGCAACGCCCCGCAGACCCTGCCCGGCTACCTGGCCATGGCCCGCGCCACCGCCGACCGGGCGCTGGCCGCCGGACTGCTCAAGCCCGAACTCGCCGAGGAGCTCCTCGGGGTACTCGGCGAGGACACGACGGACCGCACCGACGGCCCCCGGGGAACCGGCGGGGCCACCGGCGACGACGGGGAGGACGACCGATGACCCAGGCCGGCAAGCCCGAGCTGCTGCACACCGCCGCCGAGCTGGCGGCCCGCCCGCGCACCGGACGCCGGGCCGTCGTGATGACCATGGGCGCCCTGCACGACGGCCACGCCACTCTGGTCCGCACGGCCCGCCGGGCCGCCGGGCCGCAGGGCGAGGTCGTGGTCACCGTCTTCGTCAACCCGTTGCAGTTCGGGGCGGGCGAGGACCTCGACCGCTACCCGCGCACCCTGGACTCCGACGTGCGGATCGCGGCCGCCGCGGGCGCCGACGTGGTGTTCGCGCCGTCGGTCGACGAGGTCTACCCCGGCGGCGAACCCCAGGTCCGGATCACCGCGGGCCCGATGGGCGCCCGCCTGGAAGGCGCCTTTCGGCCCGGCCACTTCGACGGGATGCTCACCGTCGTCGGCAAGCTGCTCCACCTCACCCGCCCGGACGTCGCCTTCTACGGGCAGAAGGACGCCCAGCAGCTGGCGCTCATCCGGCGCATGGTCCGCGACCTGAACTTCGGCGTGGAGATCGTCGCCGTGCCCACCGTCCGCGAGGACGACGGACTGGCCCTCTCCAGCCGCAACCGGTACCTGTCCGCCGGCGAGCGGCGCACCGCCCTGGCCCTGTCCCGCGCCCTGTTCGCCGGCCGGGACCGGCTGGCCGCCCTGGAGGCGCTGCGCGCCCGCGCCCAGGAGGTCCCCTCCACCGAGGCCCGCGCCGCCGCGCTGGAACGGCTCGGCGAGTCCCGGGAGGCCGCCGACGCCCACGCGCTGGCCGCCGCCTGCGGCAGGACCTCCGGGCCCGCCGCCGTCCGGGACGCCGCCCGCCTGGTGCTCGACGAGGCCGCCAAGGCCGAACCGCCGATCGAGCTGGACTACCTGGCCCTGGTCGACCCCGCGGACTTCACCGAGGTCGCCGACGACCACACCGGCGAGGCCGTGCTCGCCGTCGCCGCCAAGGTCGGCTCGACCCGGCTGATCGACAACCTGCCGCTCACCTTCGCCCCCGACGGCGGCCGCGAGCCCGGCCCGGAAGACGGAGACGCCCCGTGACCCGCACCGCGATACGCCTGCCCGCCCCCGCCCCCGGATGGTCCATCGACGCCGACGTGGTGGTCGTGGGCTCCGGCGTGGCCGGCCTGACCGCCGCGCTGCGCTGCGAGGCCGCCGGGCTGCGCACCGTCGTCGTCACCAAGGCCCGGCTCGACGCCGGGTCCACCCGCTGGGCGCAGGGCGGCATAGCCGCCGCGCTGGGCGAGGGCGACACCCCCGCGCAGCACCTCGACGACACCCTGGTCGCCGGGGCCGGGCTGTGCGACGAGGAGGCCGTGCGCCTGCTGGTCACCGAGGGCCCGGCCGCGGTGCGCCGCCTGATCTCCACCGGAGCCCGCTTCGACACCGACGCGGCCGGCGAGATCGCGCTGACCCGTGAGGGCGGCCACCACCGCCGCCGCATCGCGCACGCCGGCGGCGACGCCACCGGGGCGGAGATATCCCGCGCCCTGGTCGAGGCGGTCCAGGCCCGCGGCCTGCGCACCATCGAGCACGCGCTGGTGCTCGACCTGCTCACCGACGCCGAGGGGCGCACCGCCGGCGTCACCCTGCACGTGATGGGCGAGGGCGCCCACGACGGCGTCGGCGCCGTCCGCGCGCCCGCCGTGGTCCTCGCCACCGGCGGCATGGGCCAGGTGTTCTCGGCGACCACCAACCCGTCGGTGTCCACCGGCGACGGCGTGGCGCTCGCGCTGCGGGCCGGCGCCGAGGTCAGCGACCTGGAGTTCGTCCAGTTCCACCCGACCGTCCTCTTCCTCGGCCCGGACGCCGAGGGCCAGCAGCCGCTGGTCTCCGAGGCGGTCCGCGGCGAGGGCGCCCACCTGGTCGACGCCGACGGCGTGCGCTTCATGGTCGGTCAGCACGAGCTGGCCGAGCTCGCGCCGCGGGACATCGTGGCCAAGGGCATCATGCGCCGCATGCGCGAGACGGGCGCGGCGCACATGTACCTGGACGCCCGCCACTTCGGCGCCGACATGTGGGAGCACCGCTTCCCGACCATCCTGGCCGCCTGCCGGGCGCACGGCATCGACCCGGTCACCGAGCCGATCCCGGTCGCCCCGGCCGCCCACTACGCCTCCGGCGGCGTCCGCACCGACGCCGCCGGCCGCACCACCGTGCCCGGTCTCTACGCCTGCGGCGAGGTCGCCTGCACCGGCGTCCACGGCGCCAACCGGCTCGCCTCCAACTCGCTGTTGGAGGGGCTGGTCTACGCCGAGCGCATCGCCGCGGACATCACGTCCGAGGCCCGCACGGCAGCCGGCGCGCCGGACACCGTCGTGCCGGACACGGTCGTGCCGGGGACCGCCGCGCCGGAGACGGTCGTGCCGGAGGCTCCCACCCAGCCGCTGCCCGCCGCCGAGGACCGGCTCGCCGTCCAGCGCGCCATGACCGACGGCGCCGGCGTGCTCCGCTCCGCGGACTCCCTGCGACGGGCCGCGGAGGAACTGGCCGCGCTGCACACAGCGGCCGCCGAAGGCACCGGCAAGCGGCCGGTGCCGGGCACCGAGACCTGGGAGACGGCCAACCTCCTGCTGGTCGCCCGGGTCCTCGTCGAGGCGGCCCGCCGCCGCGAGGAGACCCGCGGCTGCCACTGGCGCGAGGACCGACCCGACCGGGACGACGAGGGATGGCGCCGCCACATCGTCGTCCGCCTCGGCGAGGGCCGTACGCTCGCCGTGCACACCACCGACGGACCGGGCTTCGCACCGGTCACCCCTCCCACAGGAGCAGTGAAGAAGTGAGCGCCTCCGCCCCCTCCGACCCGACCGCCCCCTCCGATCCGGCCGGCGCCGGCCTCTCCCTCGCCGACGGCGGCGGCTGCGGCGACGGCTGCGCCTGCGGCTCCGGTGACGGCCACGAGTTCGACGACTACGAGTGCGGCCTCGACCCCGCCCTCGCGGCGCTGCTGACCGACGCCGGTCTCGACCCGGCCGAGGTCGAGGACATCGCCACCATGGCGGTGGCCGAGGACCTCGACGGCGGCGTGGACGTCACCACCTGGGCCACCATCGACGAGGACGCCGTCGCCACCGCCGACTTCACCGCCCGTGAGGCGGGAGTGGTGGCCGGGCTGCGGATCGCGGAGGCCGTGATCTCGGTGGTCGCCTCCGACGAGTTCGAGGTGGAGCGGCACGCCGAGGACGGCGACCGCGTCGCGGCCGGGCAGAAGCTGCTGTCGGTGACCACCCGTACGCGTGACCTGCTGACGGCCGAGCGCAGCGCGCTCAACATCCTGTGCCGCCTCTCCGGCATCGCCACCGCCACCCGCGCCTGGGCCGACGTCCTGGAGGGCACCGGCACGACGGTCCGGGACACCCGCAAGACCACGCCCGGGCTGCGCTCCCTGGAGAAGTACGCGGTGCGCTGCGGCGGCGGCGTCAACCACCGGATGTCGCTCTCGGACGCCGCCCTGGTCAAGGACAACCACGTGGTCGGCGCCGGTGGCGTGGCCGAGGCGTTCCGGGCGGTGCGCGAGCGCTTCCCCGAGCTGCCGATCGAGGTCGAGGTGGACACCCTGCACCAGCTCCGCGAGGTGCTGGACGCGGGCGCCGACCTGATCCTGCTGGACAACTTCACGCCCGCCGAGTGCGCGGAGGCGGTCGCCGTCACCGCGGGCCGGGCCAAGCTGGAGGCGTCCGGCCGCCTCACCCTGGAGAACGCCAAGGCCTACGCCCACACCGGCGTCGACCACCTGGCGGTCGGCGCGCTCACGCACTCCTCGCCGATCCTGGACATCGGCCTGGACCTCCGTGAGGCCCAGGGCGCCGACCAGAACGACTCGGAGTAGGGGCAGCGGCCATGCTTCTGACGATCGACGTGGGCAACACGCACACCGTGCTGGGGCTGTTCGACGGCGCCGAGATCATCGAGCACTGGCGCATCTCCACCGACCCGCGCCGCACCGCGGACGAGCTGGCCGTGCTGATGCAGGGCCTGATGGGGGCGCACCCGCTGCTCGGCGGCGAACTCGGCGAGGGCATCGACGGCATCGCCATCTGCGCCACCGTCCCGTCCGTGCTGCACGAGCTGCGTGAGGTGACGCGGCGCTACTACGGCGACGTGCCCGCGGTGATCGTCGAACCGGGCGTCAAGACGGGCGTGCCCATCCTCACCGACAACCCCAAGGAGGTCGGGGCGGACCGCATCATCAACGCGGTCGCCGCCGCCGAGCTCTACGGCGGGCCGGCCATCGTGGTCGACTTCGGCACCGCCACCACCTTCGACGCGGTCAGCGCCAAGGGCCAGTACATCGGCGGCGTCATCGCGCCGGGCATCGAGATCTCCGTGGAGGCCCTGGGCGTCAAGGGCGCCCAGCTCCGCAAGATCGAGGTCGCCCGGCCGCGGAGCGTGATCGGACGCAACACCGTCGAGGCCATGCAGGCGGGCATCGTGTACGGCTTCGCCGGGCAGGTCGACGGGGTCGTCGAGCGGATGGCCCGGGAGCTGGCGGACGATCCCGACGACGTGACGGTGATCGCGACGGGCGGCCTGGCGCCGATGGTGCTGGGCGAGTCGACGGTGATCGACGAGCACGAGCCGTGGCTCACCTTGATAGGGCTCCGGCTCGTCTACGAGCGCAACGTCAACCGCCCCTGACCCCCCGTTCCGCGCCGCGCCCCGTTCCCCTCCCAGGACCGGGGCGCGGTCCTTTCCCGGGAGGGGAACAGGGGGCGGGCCCTGCCGCGAGGGCGTGGGGCGCGGCCCGTGCGGGGCATGCCCCCCGGTCGGACGCGCTCGGGCGGCGCGCCGATGGAAATATGTCCATGATTGTCTGATTGGCGCGTATGGTCACGTCATGCCCACGCCCTACGGATCCCGCGGCATGGCGTTCGGCCCGCAAGAGCTGCGCGTGCTCCGCCGTGCCCTCGCCCTCGCCCTGCACCCCCGCCCCGCCTCCCCCCAGGAGGTCCAGGACTGCCTGCGCCTCGCCGACGCGGTCGACGAGGTGACGCGGGAGGCGGCCCGGCAGCGCGCCTTCCTCCTGGCCGACCTGGTCCGCTACCGCGCCGCCCTCCCGGGCACCGTCACCGGCTACCTCCGCCTCCTGCGCGAGGCACTGGACGCGGGTCACCGCCCGGAACGGGAGGACCTGGCCGCGCTCCGCGCCCTGAGCGGCAACCCCCTCGCCGCCGCACTGCTGCGGCGGTGCGACCCGCCCGCCGTCCGGGCCCCGCTGACCGCCGCGGCGCCCACCCCCCTGTCCGTGCCGGTCCTGCCCGCCCAGGGCACCGAGCCGGCCACCGCCGCCCGCCCGGAACTCGTCCCGGTCCCGGCCACCGCCACGGTTCCCGCCGGTCGGCGCCCGGCGGCCGAGCCGGCCGGCCTCCCCGGTCCGGCCGTGCACCACGTCGTCCCCGCGGCGCGCACCCGGCTGCTGGCCCTGCCGGGCGGACTGAGCGCCGAGGGCGACGGCGAGGGCGACGGACCGGACGAGCGTCCCGGCCCGTCCCCCTCGCCCGACCCGCAGCGCCCCGGGCAGCCGGCGCCGGGGCGGCCGATCCCCACGCCGGGTGAGGTCTTCCCGCGTCGCAAGCCCTCCTCGTCCCCGTCCTCCCCGCCACAGGGGCCGTCGCAGGGGCGGCTGGCGGCGGGGTGACCGGCGGGGGTGGCTACCCTGGAGCCATGGACTACGTCTCCGCGCTTCTGCCCCCCTTCGTGATGGCCGCGTTCTTCATCGGCGTCATCCGGGTGATCATCAAGACCCAGGGCGGGGCCAACAAGGCCAAGGAGGACGCCGCGGTGGACGCGGCCCTGGCCCAGGCTCAGGCCACCCCCCGCCGCGAGGAGTCCTGACGCCCTTCACGGGGTGATTCGGGACTAACGTTCTTCCATGCCGAAACCCCTGGGAGAACTCGAAGACGCGGTCATGAGCCGGATCTGGAAGTGGAACCGGCCCGTGACCGTTCGGGAAGTCCTGGAAGACCTCCAGAAGGAACGGTCCATCGCCTACACCACGGTGATGACCGTTCTCGACAATCTCCAGCGCAAGGGCTGGGTCCGGCGGCACGCGGAGGGCCGGGCCTATCGATATGAGGCGGTCTCCAGCCGTGCCGCCTACGCCGCCGCGCTGATGAACGACGCCTGGTCCCGCAGCGACAATCCCACCGCCGCTCTGGTGGCCTTCTTCGGGATGATGAACGAGGACCAGCGCGGGATGGTCCGTGACGCACTGCGCATCGCGCACGGCCCCGAGGCCGCCCCGGACGAGGAGAACACCCCCGGCTCGGCGGAGGACGGTTCCGGGAGATAACGTCCGGACATGTCAGTGGAGCGTTCCGAAGTCAGCAGCAAGGCTTTCACCGTGCGCCGGGCCAGGACCGGCGATGTTCCGGCTCTCCGGCGACTCCTCGACGCGTACACCCGTGACGGCACGTTGCTCGACAAAGCGACCGTCACGCTTTACGAGGACATCCAGGAGTTCTGGGTGGCGGAACGCGACGACGACGCCGAGGTGGTCGGCTGCGGTGCGCTGCACGTGATGTGGGAGGACCTCGCCGAAGTGCGCACTCTCGCCGTGAACCCGGCGCTGAAGGGTGCCGGCGTGGGTCACCAGTTGCTGGAGAAGCTGTTGCAGACCGCCCGTTGGCTCGGTGTGCGCCGGGTTTTCTGTCTCACCTTCGAAGTCGAGTTCTTCGGCCGTCACGGCTTCGTCGAGATCGGTGAGACTCCTGTCGACACCGATGTCTACGCCGAGCTGCTGCGTTCCTATGACGAGGGCGTCGCGGAGTTCCTCGGACTCGAACGAGTGAAACCGAACACCCTGGGCAACAGTCGGATGCTTCTGCACCTGTGATCTTCTTCGGGCTCCGGCCGCCCGGTCTTCTCCCCGTCTTCACGGTGTGAGGTATTCCGGGCGGCCCCCTCTTGCCCCTCTTCCCCATCTTCCCGGCTCTTGCCGCTCGGTCCTCTTCCGGCTCTTCCCGGCGCCTTCCCCGCTCTACGCAGGTTCCCTATGTCCGGAACGGGCCGGTTTTCGGGCGCGTTCGCGGGCGCCGGTCTCTCCCGGGGGTTTGTGTTTTTCAGGCAAAAGCGGTTTGCTTTCCGGCGTACTGCAGTACTGCATATAACAAGGGACGGCGAAACGGCTCCGCCCGGAGCCGCCCCAGGGTTATCGATGAAAGGAAAAGCGGTGGCACAGAAGGTTCAGGTCCTTCTTGTCGACGACCTCGACGGCGGCGAGGCGGACGAGACGGTGACGTTCGCGCTGGACGGCAAGACCTACGAGATCGACCTCACGACCGCCAACGCGGACAAGCTGCGCGGCCTGCTCGAGCCCTACGTGAAGAGCGGACGCCGCACCGGTGGCCGTTCCACCGGCGGCCGTACCAAGACGCGTGCGGCGGCCGGCAGCAGCCAGGAGACGGCCCAGATCCGTGCCTGGGCCAAGGAGCAGGGTCTCGAGGTCAACGACCGCGGCCGTGTCCCGGCGAAGATCCGTGAGGCCTACGAGAAGGCCAACGGCTGATCGGCCCACCCATGGCTGAAGGTCCCGTCGCATGCCGGAGAGCCGCCCTCGCGCGGCTCTCTGCCGTTGCGGGCCCCGCGCCGTTGCCTTCCCGGCATCGCAGCGTCGCCTCTCCGGCCTCGCCCGGCCTCCGGCCCCCTCACGGACCGTTTCCACGGAAGGCGTTTCGAACGCGCTGTGTAACCGGAACGGGGGCGCTCAGGTCGGCGGAGCGGCGCAAGGTTGTTCGCCCGTAGCGGAGGGGACCGGGGTGCGCCGCATGGACTGTCGGTCGAAGCGGGTAAGACATCCCTAGTGGGAGGGGGCGACACGCAGGACAGGCGGCCTTCCGTTCGCCATCGGCGTACTGGTGAAGGACGTAAGTGCCTGGCCTGCGGGAACATCGTCTCGCACCATCGGGTTGGAGCAGATGTCGGCGTTCCGGGTCAGGAGGCCAAGGACGGTGTCGGCAGTTGGAATGAGCGGTCCCCGCTTGCGGGACTAAGCTGCGGAAGGACAGGAAGGGGACAGCCCCCTTACTGCCTGACCGCTCTGAGGAGCGATTAACGATGTTCGAGAGGTTCACCGACCGCGCGCGGCGGGTTGTCGTCCTGGCTCAGGAAGAAGCCCGGATGCTCAACCACAACTACATCGGCACCGAGCACATCCTCCTGGGCCTGATCCACGAGGGTGAGGGTGTCGCCGCTAAGGCCCTGGAGAGCCTCGGGATTTCGCTCGAGGCGGTCCGCCAGCAGGTGGAGGAGATCATCGGCCAGGGCCAGCAGGCCCCGTCCGGCCACATCCCCTTCACCCCCCGTGCCAAGAAGGTCCTGGAGCTGTCGCTCCGCGAGGCCCTTCAGCTGGGCCACAACTACATCGGCACGGAACACATCCTGCTCGGCCTGATCCGCGAGGGCGAGGGCGTCGCCGCCCAGGTCCTGGTCAAGCTGGGCGCAGACCTCAACCGTGTCCGCCAGCAGGTCATCCAGCTGCTGTCGGGCTACTCGGGGAGCAAGGAGGCCGCCACCGCCGGCGGTCCCGCCGAGGGCACCCCCTCGACCTCCCTGGTCCTCGACCAGTTCGGCCGGAACCTCACCCAGGCCGCTCGTGAGTCCAAGCTCGACCCGGTCATCGGGCGCGAGAAGGAGATCGAGCGGGTCATGCAGGTGCTGTCCCGCCGCACCAAGAACAACCCGGTGCTGATCGGTGAGCCCGGCGTCGGCAAGACCGCCGTCGTCGAGGGCCTCGCCCAGGCCATCGTCAAGGGCGAGGTGCCCGAGACCCTCAAGGACAAGCACCTCTACACCCTGGACCTCGGCGCCCTGGTCGCCGGCTCGCGCTACCGCGGTGACTTCGAGGAGCGCCTGAAGAAGGTGCTCAAGGAGATCCGCACCCGCGGCGACATCATCCTGTTCATCGACGAGCTGCACACGCTCGTGGGTGCGGGTGCCGCCGAGGGCGCGATCGACGCCGCCAGCATCCTCAAGCCGATGCTGGCCCGCGGTGAGCTCCAGACCATCGGCGCCACCACGCTCGACGAGTACCGCAAGCACCTGGAGAAGGACGCCGCCCTCGAGCGCCGCTTCCAGCCCATCCAGGTCGCGGAGCCGTCGCTGCCGCACACCATCGAGATCCTCAAGGGCCTGCGCGACCGGTACGAGGCGCACCACCGCGTCTCCATCACCGACGAGGCGCTGGTCCAGGCCGCCACCCTGGCCGACCGGTACATCTCGGACCGCTTCCTGCCGGACAAGGCGATCGACCTGATCGACGAGGCCGGATCCCGGATGCGCATCCGCCGGATGACCGCGCCGCCGGACCTGCGCGAGTTCGACGAGAAGATCGCCGGCGTCCGCCGCGACAAGGAGTCCGCGATCGACTCGCAGGACTTCGAGAAGGCCGCCTCCCTGCGCGACAAGGAGAAGCAGCTCCTCGCCGCGAAGGCCAAGCGGGAGAAGGAGTGGAAGGCCGGCGACATGGACGTCGTGGCCGAGGTCGACGGCGACCTGATCGCCGAGGTCCTCGCCACCGCCACGGGCATCCCGGTCTTCAAGCTGACCGAGGAGGAGTCCAGCCGCCTGCTCCGCATGGAGGACGAGCTCCACAAGAGGGTCATCGGTCAGGACGACGCCGTCAAGGCGCTCTCCAAGGCGATCCGCCGTACCCGTGCCGGTCTGAAGGACCCGAAGCGTCCCGGTGGCTCGTTCATCTTCGCCGGTCCGTCCGGTGTCGGTAAGACCGAGCTGTCCAAGGCGCTCGCCGAGTTCCTCTTCGGCGACGAGGACGCGCTGATCTCCCTCGACATGTCGGAGTTCAGCGAGAAGCACACGGTCTCGCGTCTCTTCGGTTCCCCGCCCGGATACGTGGGCTACGAGGAGGGCGGCCAGCTGACCGAGAAGGTCCGCCGCAAGCCGTTCTCCGTGGTCCTCTTCGACGAGGTCGAGAAGGCCCACCCGGACATCTTCAACTCGCTGCTGCAGATCCTTGAGGACGGTCGCCTGACCGACTCCCAGGGCCGGGTCGTGGACTTCAAGAACACGGTCATCATCATGACGACCAACCTCGGCACCCGGGACATCTCCAAGGGCTTCAACCTGGGCTTCGCCGCCCAGGGCGACACGAAGACCAACTACGAGCGCATGAAGAACAAGGTCTCGGACGAGCTCAAGCAGCACTTCCGTCCCGAGTTCCTCAACCGCGTCGACGACGTGGTGGTCTTCCCGCAGCTCACGCAGGCGGACATCCTGCGGATCGTCGACCTGATGATCAGCAAGGTGGACGAGCGCCTGAAGGACCGGGACATGGGCCTCGAGCTCTCCCAGTCCGCCAAGGAGCTGCTGTCGAAGAAGGGCTACGACCCGGTGCTGGGCGCCCGGCCGCTGCGCCGGACCATCCAGCGCGAGGTCGAGGACACCCTCTCGGAGAAGATCCTCTTCGGCGAGCTGCGTCCCGGCCACATCGTGGTCGTCGACACGGAGGGCGAGGGCGACGAGCAGACCTTCACCTTCCGCGGCGAGGAGAAGGCCGCGCTGCCGGACGTCCCGCCGGTCGAGCAGGCCGCGGGCGGCAGCACGAACCTGAGCAAGGACGCGTAACACCCGGCGCGTCACCCGAGTGACCCGAAGGGCCGGTGCGGAGCTTCCGCACCGGCCCTTCGGCGTTCCCGACCGCTGTGCGCGGGGCCCCAACTGCTGTGCCCGGGGCCACAGTCGGCGGCTCCCGAGGAGGGCCTGCCGGTGAGGTGGGGCACGCGACCCAGGTCACGTACGAAGCCGCCTAGTAGACGCCCGGCCCGCCTGGCGAGCGCGAGGAGCGACGTGGCGATGCCTCTCACCTGCCACGAGTCCGAATAGCAACTATGTGAACCCTTTGTCCTGTAAGTACACATTCATGGCGGATACTACGCATCGTCGTAGATCACACGATTGTCAGGACTGACCCGATCGGGTTACCAAGGTATGGCCGACGGCGAGACCGGACCTCCTCCGGTTCTCACCCCGCGGCGATCCCGTCCCCGAACAAAGGGTTCTTCATGTTCCAGCACGTCTCGCTCCGCACCTCCGGTTCGACCACCCTCCGCACCCGCGCCGCGGTCGTGGCCGCCGGCCTCGGAGCCTCGGTCGTCCTCGGTGCCGGAGTCGCGACTGCTGCCGGCGCCCCCACCGCCGGCACGCCTGCGGCCGCCGCGCAGGTGAACACCAAGGCGCCCGCGGGCAACGCCTGGGTCGACCCGGTCCAGAAGTACAAGCTGTCCGCGAGCTTCGCGCAGAACGGCGGCATGTGGGCGCACAAGCACTCCGGCCAGGACTTCGCCGTCCCGACCGGCACCAAGGTCTTCGCGGTCCACGAGGGCACCGTGGTCAAGGCCGGCAGCTGGGGCGCCGGTGACGGCCCCGCCTACGGTAACGCCGTCGTCATCAAGCACGGCAACGGCACCTACTCGCAGTACGCCCACCTCTCCAAGGTGCAGGTGAGCGTCGGCGAGAAGGTGAACACCGGCGAGCAGATCGCCCTGTCCGGCAACACCGGCAACTCCAGCGGTCCCCACCTGCACTTCGAGATCCGCACCAGCGCCAACTACGGCACCGCGGTCAACCCGGTCCAGTTCCTCGCCGCCAAGGGCGTCAAGGTCTGACCACCCGCGGGTGACGCGCCCAGGCGCGACGGAGTGAACATGCGGAAGGCCCCGGCAGCATCGCTGCCGGGGCCTTCCGCGTTTCCGCGTTTCCGGTACCGCCTTCCGCGTTCCCGGCACCGGGCCTACGGCCGGCCCGGCAGGCGGTACATGCCGTCCGCCAGCGGCTCCACCAGGCCGTCCGCCACCAGGCCGTCCAGCGCCCGGGCCCGCTGCACCGGCTCCTCCCACACCGCGTCCAGCGCCGCCTGCGGAACGGGCACCTCCGCCGCGCGCAGCACCGCCAGGAGCTTGCCGCGCACCTGGCGGTCCGTGCCCGCGTAGGTCTGGCCGCGGCGCGGCGGCCCGTCGTGTTCGGGCTTCCCGGCCCTCAGCCAGGCGCAGCGGGCGGCGATCGGGCAGCGGTGGCAGCTCTCGTTGCGCGCGGTGCAGATCAGCGCGCCCAGTTCCATCGAGGCCGCCGCCCACCGCGCCGCCGTGCCCTCCTCGGCCGGCAGCAGGGAGACCGCCAGCCGGCGCTCGGCCGCCGTGGTGGCGTTGGGCGGGTACTGCACGCCGGTCACGGCGCGGGCCAGGACCCGGCGGACGTTGGTGTCGAGCACGGCGTGACGCCGGCCGAAGGCGAAGGAGGCGACGGCGGCGGCGGTGTACTCGCCGACGCCGGGCAGCGCGAGCAGTTCGGCGTGGTCGGAGGGGACCTCGCCGCCGTGCCGCTCGGTGACGGCGACGGCCGCGCCGTGCAGGCGCAGCGCGCGGCGCGGGTAGCCGAGCCGGCCCCAGGCCCGCACCGCCTCGCCCGGCGCCTCGGCTGCCAGGTCGGCGGGGCGGGGCCAGCGGGCCAGCCATTGCTCGTACACCGGCAGCACCCGGTTGACCGGGGTCTGCTGGAGCATGAACTCGCTGACCATCACCCCCCACGCGCCGGCTTCGGGGCGGCGCCACGGCAGGTCGCGGGCGTTCGCCTCGAACCAGGCGATGACGGGGGTGTGGAGGGGAAGGGTGTCGGTGGCGTCTGTGCGGAGGGCGGTCCGCGCCGCGGTGTCCCGCGGGGCGGACGGCTCGGGCTGTGTGGGTGCGGTCATGACGTCATCGATCCTGCCACGACCCCGCCGTCACCCGATGTGCGCAATTCGTCACCCGTTGGAAGTGGCTCAGGGTGCGGCAACCGGATACCGGGATGATGATCCGGAAAAGTTGTCGTCCGCACGGCGGGTGCCGCCTTGAGTGACGTCGATCTCTCGTACAGTTTGCGCCGTGGGATCACTGCGCAATCCGGTCGGGCCGCTTCCCTCCTCCATCTACTGGCGACGGAGGGCTGTCTTCCTTGTCGTGCTGCTCGCGCTGGCGGGACTGGCCGCATGGCTGTTCGCCGGTGGCGGGGGCAGGTCGGACGACTCGGCGGGCGGTCCCGACGGCAAGAACCCGGCACCCTCGATCACCCCGGGCCCTTCCGGGTCCGGTCCCGCGATCGACGACCCCCCGGGCGAGGGCGGGTCCGGCACGGGCGGTTCCTCCGACGGCGCGTCCTCCGGCGGGACCTCGGGCGCCGACGGGGGCGGCACGTCCGGTGCGGACGGCGGGGGTGACGGCGCGGACGGCGGCTCCGGTGACGGCGGCGGGGAGACGGACGGCGCCCCGGGCTCCGGCGGCAGCGGGTCGGGAAGCTCCGGGAAGGGCTGGACCAGCTCGGTGAACCGGCTGCCCGGCGACACCTCGCTCGCCGCGTGCGGGCGGAACGACGTGCGGATGTCGCTGCGGAGCGTGCAGAAGTCGTACGAGGACGACGAGAAGCCGGTGCTGCGGCTGACGGTCACCAACACGTCGGGCAGCGACTGCCGGATCGACCTGGGGCCGCGTGCCGCCGTCCTGAAGATCACCAAGGCGAACGCCGACGACGACGAGACGTACTGGTCCTCGGCGGACTGCCCGGACAGCGGGGCGCTGCTGTTCCGTGTGCCGAAGGGCGGGGCGATCACCTACGAGGTGGAGTGGGACCGCAAGCCGAGCGACGCCGGCAAGTGCGAGGCGAAGCCGAAGGGGAGTGCGGGGGCGGGGACGTACCTGGTCGTCGCCAAGAGCGGGGCCACGTCCAGCCCCGTCCAGGCCACCTTCACCCTCAAGTCCGACTGACCTGGCGGGAGCGGACCGGCGTCATCCGCCGACCAGCCGCTGGACGGTCCTGAGGGTCCGGCCCGCCCCGTCCTCGGTCCCCATGTGCGCCGCCGCTCTCGCGGCGGCCCGGCCGTACGCCGGCTGCCGCACCACTGACCCGAGTGCGTCGGCAAGCCGCTCGACGGTGAGGGACGGGAAGGGGATGGGGTCGGTGGCCGCGCCCAGGGCGGCGAGCCGGCCCGCCCAGAACGGCTGGTCGGCGGTCACCGGCACGGTGACCGCGGGCACCCCGGCGCGCAGCGCGGTGGCCGAGGTGCCGGCCCCGCCGTGGTGGACCACCGCGGCCAGCCGTGGGAACAGCAGGGCGTGCGGCACGTCCCCGATGGTGAGGACATCGTCCCCGTCGGCGGCGAGAGCGGCGCTGCCGGCCTGGAGGATCCCCCGCAGCCCGGCGCGGCGCAGGGCCCGCGCGGCGATCTCGCCCAGCCGCTCCCCGTGGCCGGACGCCATGCTCCCGAAGCCGATGAGGACCGGCCGGGGTCCAGCGCACAGGAACTCCTCGATCTCGGCGGGCAGCCGTTCGGCCGGATCGTGATGGGGCCACCAGTTGCCCACGACCTGGAGGCCGGAGCGCCAGTCGGACGGACGGGGCACCAAGGCGGTGCTGAAGCCGTGCAGGATCTGCCAGTTCGCCCGTTCCTGTCGCCGACGCGTCTCGGAAGGAGAGGCCGGGGGCAGCCCGAGGCGGTGCCGCAGCGTCGCGACCGCCGGTGCGTAGAGGCGGTCGGTCATCCGCAGCGCGAGGCCTCCCGCTGCCCGGTTGACGTGACGTCCCAGCGAGCGGGAGCCGGTGACGACGGGCGGGAAGTCGCCGGTCGGTGCGGTGGGCTGGAGGTACACGCCGATGCTCGGGATGCGCGTGGCCTCGGTGAGGTGCCAGCCGAGCGGGGCCGTGGTGGTCGACAGCAGGAGCAGATCCGTGTCGTCGTCCACCGCGTCGGCGAAGCCCTGGCCCAGATCGGTGACGAACGCGGCAGCGGTCCGCATCAGGTCGCGTCTGCCGGTGCCGCCGCCGCGCCCCCGTGTGTCGGCGGGCAGACGGCGGAACGCCAGACCAGCCGCCTGCGCGAGGGGTGCGAAGGCCTCTGTGGCGGCGAGGGTGACGTCGTACCCGGCCCGGCGCAGCTCGGCGCCCAGGCCCGTGTAGGGCGCGATGTCACCGCGCGACCCGGCCGCGGCGATCAGGATCCTCATCGGCCCTCCTCGCCCGCGGTAGCGGTGCCCGCGAGGCGGGCCGCGTTGGCGTGGACCGCTTTGCGCGCGTAGGCGGCCAGGCCCGGGCGTTGCTGCGACGGCGGTACGACCAGGGCGAAGGCGCGCGGGTCGGCGACGAAGTCGTCGGCGATGCGCCGGTGCATGTCGGGCGGGCAGGCGGTGAACCAGCGGGCGATGTGCAGGCGGTGCTCCTCGGCGAGGTCCATGGCCCGCTCGCCGTCGCTCGGACAGCCCTCGTCGAAGGCCGCGAGCAGCTCCGCGCGCCAGGCGGCGGCCTCCCCCATGAGCCGGCGCCAGTCCTCCTTGGTGTGGGCCGCCGCCCGTGCCATCGCCTCGCGCCGTCCCTCCGACCGCGCCCACCTCAGCTCTGCCTCGGTGGCGTAACTCAGGTCGAAGGCGACCTCGCCGAAGACCTCGAAGCGCTCCTCGGGAGTCAGCGACACCCCGGTCGCCTGGACCTCCATCGCCCGTTCCGCCACCTCGGCCAGCCGCTGCAGCCTGGCGATCTCCTCACCCAGCTGCCGCTGCCGCTCCCGGAGCCGCTCCAGGGCGTTCGCCTGCGGATCCTCGAGGATCGTGGCGATCTCGTCGAGGGGGAAGCCGAGCTCCCGGTAGAAGAGGATCTGCTGGAGCCGGACCAGGTCCCCCTCGCCGTACAGGCGGTACCCGGCGTGGCTGCGTTCCCCCGGCGACAGCAGTCCGGCCTTGTCGTAGTGGTGCAGGGTCCGCACCGTCACCCCCGCGAACGCCGCGACCTGCCCCACGGAGTAACTCATCCACCCGCCCCTTCGTCCGCCCTTGCGCCGGCACACAGCCTCGGGCCTGACGTAGGGAGAGGGTCAACCCGCGCTCGGGGCGGCCGACGGGCAGCCCGTGCCACGGCGACCGCGCCCCGGGGGAGGGCGGTGCAGGCCCCGCCCCGGGGAAGGGCGGTCAGACGTAGCGTTCGAGGATGGAGGACTCGGCGAGGCGGGAGAGGCCCTCGCGGACGCTGCGGGCCCGCGCCTCACCCACCCCGTCCACCGCCTGCAGGTCGTCGACGCTCGCCGCGAGGAGCTTCTGCAGCCCCCCGAAGTGCTCGACCAGCCGGTCGATGATCGCCCCCGGCAGCCGGGGGACCTTCGCCAGCAGCCGGAAGCCGCGCGGCGAGACCGCGGAGTCCAGCGCCTCCGGCGACCCCGTGTACCCCAGGGCCCGCGCCACCGTCGCGATGTCCAGCAGCTCCGTGTGCCCGAGCGCGTCCAGCTCGGACAGCGCCTCGTCCACCGTGCGGGACCGCTTCGGCGTCGGCTCGGGCACGTAGTCCCGGACGATCAGTTCCCGCTCCGGTTCGACGCCGGCGATCAGCTCGTCCAGCTGCAGCGCCAGCAGGCGCCCGTCGGTGCCCAGCTCCACCACGTACTCGGCGATCTCGGTGGCGATCCGGCGCACCATCTCCAGCCGCTGCGCGACCGCGGAGACGTCCCGCACCGTCACCAGGTCCTCGATCTCCAGCGCGGAAAGCGTCCCGGCGACCTCGTCCAGGCGGAGCTTGTACCGCTCCAGCGTGGCCAGCGCCTGGTTGGCGCGGGAGAGGATGGCGGCCGAGTCCTCCAGGACCCGCCGCTGTCCGTCGACGTACAGCGCGATCAGCCGCATCGACTGGGACACCGAGACCACGGGGAAGCCGACCTGCTTGCTGACCCGGTCCGCCGTGCGGTGCCGGGTGCCGGTCTCCTCCGTGGGGATGGTCGGGTCGGGCACCAGCTGCACGCCCGCCCGCAGGATCTTCGAGAAATCCGTCGACAGCACGATGCCGCCGTCGAGCTTGCACAGCTCACGCAGCCGCGTCGCGCTGAACTCGACGTCCAGGACGAAACCGCCGGTGCACATCGTCTCGACGGTCTTGTCGAAGCCGAGCACGATCAGGCCGCCGGTGTTGCCCCGCAGCACCCGTTCGAGGCCGTCACGCAGCGCGGTGCCGGGCGCGACCGCGCTCAGCGAGGCGCGCATCAGCCCGTCGGCGCCGGAGCTCCCACCGGACTTTCCGGGAGCTGAGGCCCGGTCGTTGGCTGCCACTGCTCTCCTCCGGTCGCAGACTTCTTCAGGCGCTCCCGCGACGCACACACTTCGCACGGACGGGCGAGACCGGGGCAAAGTCTACCGGCGGTCCTCACCCTCCTGCCGGGGCTCTCGCCGACGCGAGCGCGGCAGAGCCCTCAGCGCGTCCGAC
Source organism: Streptomyces fragilis (assembly GCF_003112515.1). GTDB lineage: Bacteria > Actinomycetota > Actinomycetes > Streptomycetales > Streptomycetaceae > Streptomyces > Streptomyces fragilis. The sequence goes on from NZ_BEVZ01000010.1 coordinate 140,209, forward strand.
ATGTCGGCCACTTCGAGCACCTTCATTCCCTGAGGAACCTTCCCCGGATCGGCCGGGACCAGCGCATGGGTGAATCCGAGGCGGTGCGCTTCGGCCAGACGCCGCTGCACGCCGGTGACCCTCCTCACCTCTCCGGCCAGGCCCACCTCGCCGATCGCCACGAGGTTCTTGGGCAACGGGGTGTCGCTGGCCGCGGAGGCCAGCGCGAGGGCGATCGCCAGGTCCGCGGCGGGCTCGGAGAGCCGCACCCCGCCCACGGTCGCCGAATAGATGTCCTGCTTGCCCAGCGCCTTGATCCGGCCGCGCTGCTCCAGCACGGCCAGCATCATCGAGACCCGGGAGGTCTCCAGGCCCGAGGTGGTGCGCCGCGGTGTGGGGATCTGGGTGTCCACGGTCAGTGCCTGCACCTCGGCGACCAGGGGACGGCGGCCCTCCAGCGTGACCGTCAGGCAGGTGCCGGGGACGGGCTCGTCCCGACGGGTGAGGAAGAGACCGGAGGGGTCGGCCAGGCCGGTGATGCCCTCGTCGTGCAGCTCGAAGCAGCCCACCTCGTCGGTCGTCCCGTACCGGTTCTTCACGCCGCGCACCAGCCGGAGCCGGGCGTGCCGGTCGCCCTCGAAGTTGAGGACCACGTCCACCAGGTGCTCCAGCAGACGCGGGCCGGCGATGTTGCCGTCCTTGGTGACGTGACCGACCAGCAGGGTGGACATGCCGCGCTCCTTGGACGCGCGGATCAGCGCGCCCGCGACCTCGCGGACCTGGGCCATGCCGCCGGGCGCGCCGTCGATCTCCGGGGAGGCGACGGTCTGCACCGAGTCGAGGATCAGCAGCGACGGCTGGACCGCCTCGATGTGGCCGAGCACCGTGGACAGGTCCGTCTCGGCGGCGAGGTAGAGGTCGTCGTGGATGGCGTGGATGCGGTCGGCGCGCAGCCGGACCTGGCTGGCGGACTCCTCACCCGTCACGTAGAGGGTGCGGTGCTCGGAGCTCGCCGACTTGGCCGCGACGTCCAGCAGCAGCGTGGACTTGCCGACGCCCGGCTCGCCCGCCACCAGCACCACGGCACCGGGGACCAGGCCGCCGCCGAGCACCCGGTCCAGCTCGGGCACGCCGGTGGTGCGGGCCGTGGCCTGCTTGCCGTCCACCTGGCCGATGGGGACGGCGGAGGTGGTGACCCGGCCGGGGGCGGTGGTGCGGACCGCGGGGGCGCTGCCGTACTCCTCGACCGTCCCCCAGGCGTGGCATTCGGGGCAGCGGCCCAGCCATTTGGCCGTCTGCCAGCCGCATTCGGTGCAGCGGTAGGAGGGACGGTCCTTGGTCGACTTGGTACGGGCAGCCATGCCGCACACCGTAACCGGCGGCACCGACAACACCGTGCGGCCGTGTTCACGAACGGGCAGGAACGGTCGGGCAGGGTGCGAAGAAACGTAAACGCACGTCCCCTTATGAGGGATCGTTTCACCCGAATGGATTAAAAGTGCTCAAGGTCGCAGGAACGGTCGTCCGTGGGCCCCTACGGTCGCACGGGTGATGAGCAGCAGGCCGGAGACCCCCACCCGCATCACCGGCGCGCACCCGGCGCACGGCGAGGAGCGCGACCGGGCCGTGCCCTCCGCGGCGGACGGCGGGGCGGGCGCCGGGACGGACGGCGGGGTGGACGCAGGGGTGGACGCTCCGCGTCTCCCCGCGCGCCGGGCGGACGCCTCCTTCCCGCAGGTGTGCGAGCCGCACCTGGACGGGCTGTACACGTACAGCCTGTCGGTGCTCTGCGACCAGGACGCGGCGGTCTTGGCCGTCGGCGCCGTCCTCGCCGTCGCCGAGCGGCGCGGCGGCCGGGCGCCCGAGGGGGACCGGCGGGCCTGGCTCTACGCGCTGGCCCGCTGGGCCTGTCTGCGGGAGCTGACCGAGAAGCGACGGCACGGGCACCGCGGCGCCCGCCGGGGTGCGGCGCCCGTCGCCGGAACGCCGGCGGGCGAGCCGTCGCCCGAGGAGCGCGAGCGGCGCCGCGCCGAACTGGCCCGGCTGGCCTGGCCCGAGGCGGCCGGCGCCTCCGCGGAGCAGCGCGAGGCGCTGGAGCTGTCGGTGCGGCACGGGCTGACCGCCGAGGAGGTGGCCACGGTGCTGGGCCTCGCCCCGGCGGCCGCGCAGGACCTGCTCGCCTCGGCCGCCTGTGAGGTGGAGCGCACCCGCGCCGCGGTGGGCGCCGCGGAGTCCGGCCGGTGCCCGGGCGTCGTCCGGCTGACCGGGCAGGACGAGGGCTGGGTGCTGAGCGAGGCGCTGCGCACGGAACTGGTCCGTCACGTCGACGACTGTCCGCGGTGCCGCCGGGCCGCCGAGCGGGCGGTGCCGGGGCGCTGGCCGGGGACCTCGGTCACCCCCGAGCGGCTGCCGGTGCTCCGGGCGCCGAGGGACGCCCTCTACGCGGCGGCGCGGGCCGCCGGGGGACGGCGCGGGGCGGGCGGCGGCCCTCGGTTCGACCGGCGAGGGTTCCCGCTCGCTCCTCCCGACCGCGAGGCGCGCCGGCACCGGATGCGGGCGCGGGCGGTGACCACGACGGTGGTCGCCACGGTGGTGGCGGCGCCCGTTCTCGCGATGTGGGCAGCCGGCAGGGGGTCCCCGGCAGGGGTGGAGGAAGGTTTCGGCAGCCCCGACGGCCGGACGGCCACGGCGGCGGACTCCGGCCCCGGGGGCGCCGGCGCGGCGGACGACCGCGGCTACGCGAACACCGCCAACGCGGTGCCGGGCAGCGGGGCGGCCACGCCGGAGGAGGGCCCGGACGTCTCGGTCGAGGTGATCGGCTCCCCGGCGCCGGGCCGGCCGGGCGGCGGCGCGGGTGCGGGGGCCGCGGCGGGCGGGCTGCGGGTCTCCGTGGTCGGCGCGGGCGACGTCACGTACGTCACGCTCACGGCGCCGGAGCGGGGCGGGCGGGGGGCCGCCTCGGTGCGGTGGCGGGTGTCCACGGGGGTGCCGTGGCTGTACCTGAGCCGTTCCTCGGGCGTGCTGCGGGCGGGGGAGTCGGTGACGGTCCGGGTCCACGTGGACGCGCTGCGGGAGCCGGCCGGGGCGTGGCGGGCCGTGGTGGGGGTCGAGCCGGGGGACGCGGTGGTCGTGATCCGGGGGGCGGGGGCGATGTCGCCGGGGCCGGGGCCTGTTCCGGAGGAGCCGGGGCCCGGGCGTCCGCCGGAGGAGCCGCCGCCGTCCTCGCCGGGGCCGACGTCGCCGCCACCTCCCGTCGACCCGGACCCGACGCCCTCTTCCCCCGACCCCTCCGCACCATCGCCGTCCCCTTCCGGCCCACCCCCGGAGGACACCCCGACCCCGCCTTCCTCCCCACCAGCCCCGTCCGACCAGGCCCCGACGGCCCCCGGCTGACCGAACGGCGTCGGCGGGTGTAGCAGGCCGTCGAACCGCCGGGTCCGCCGGTCGGCCGGGTCCGTCGGGTGGGGTCGGACCGTCGGGTCCGTCAGGCGGGGTCAGACCGTCGGGTCCGCCGGGTGGGGGGCGAAGAGCGGGGCGGCGAGGCGGGCCTCGCAGAGTTCGACCAGGCGGTCGTACCCCGCCTTGCCCATCAGCTCCGTGAGCTCCGCCCGGTAGGAGACGTACACCGGCTCCCCCGCCCCGTGCGCCGACGTCGCCGACGTGCACCACCAGTGCAGGTCGTGCCCGCCCGGCCCCCAGCCCCGCCGGTCGTACTCACCGATGGAGACCTGCAGCACCCGCGTGTCGTCGGGCCGGTCGATCCACTCGAAGGTCCGCCGCACCGGCAGCTGCCAGCACACGTCCGGCTTGGTCTCCAGCGGCTCGCGCCCCTCGCGCAGGGCCAGGATGTGCAGCGAGCAGCCCGCGCCGCCCTCGAAGCCGGGGCGGTTCTGGAAGATGCAGGAGCCCTCGAAGGGCCGGGTCTGCCGGGAGCCCTCGTCGTCCTCGGAGACCCAGCCGCCGAGGACGCCCTCCGCGTGGTGCTGCCAGATGTCCGGGGTGAGCCGCTCGACGAATCCGGCCACCCGCTGCTCGTCCTCCTCGTCGGAGAAGTGCGCCCCCAGCGAGCAGCAGCCGTCCGCGGCGCGGCCCGCCTGGATGCCGTGGCAGCCGCTGCCGAAGACGCAGTTCCAGCGCGAGGTCAGCCACGTCAGGTCGCAGCGGAAGACCTGCTCGTCGTCCGCCGGGTCGGGGAACTCCACCCACGCGCGCGGGAAGTCGAGCCCCTTCTCGTCGTCCTCGGCGACGGGCACCTCGATCAGCGGCAGGGCCGTCCGCTTCGAGGCCTTGGCCGTGGCCGCCTTGTGGTCCTTCGCCTTCTTCGTCTTGGGCACGCGTTCAAGAGTAAGTGGAGCCGTCACGACCGCACTGGCCCCGCGCTGCGCGAAACGTCGGGTTCCTCACAGTCGCCTCCTCCACAGTTCGGACGATTGCCGGACCGGCGGCCGGTTACGTTTCCCGGTATGCGACTTGGTGTGCTCGACGTGGGGTCCAACACGGTCCACCTGCTGGTGGTCGACGCCCACCCCGGCGCGTGCCCGCTCCCCGCCCACTCGGTGAAGGAGGAGCTCCGGCTCGCCCAACTCCTCGACGGCGACGGGGCGATAGGTCCCACGGGCGTCGACCGGCTGATCGGGGTGGTCCGGGACGCGGCCCGCGCGGCCGAGGACAAGGGCGTCGAGGCGCTGCTGCCCTTCGCCACCTCCGCCGTGCGCGAGGCCCGCAACGCCGACGAGGTGCTGGAGCGCGTGCACCGGGAGACCGGCGTGAGCCTGCGGGTGCTGTCCGGGGAGGACGAGGCGAAACTCACCTTCCTCGCCGCCCGCCGCTGGTTCGGCTGGTCGGCCGGGCGCCTGCTGGTGCTGGACATCGGCGGCGGCTCGCTGGAGATCGCCTACGGCATCGACGAGGAGCCCGACGCCGCCGTCTCGCTGCCGCTCGGCGCGGGCCGGCTCACCGGCGCCTGGCTGCGGAGCGACCCGCCGGCGCCCGAGGAGGTACGGGCACTGCGCCGCCACGTCCGCACCGAGATAGCCCGCACGGTGGGCGAGTTCACCCGTCTCGGCAGCCCCGACCACGTGGTCGCCACCTCCAAGACCTTCCGCCAGCTGGCCCGCCTGGCGGGCGCCGCGCGCTCCGCCGAGGGCCTGTACGTGCAGCGGGAGCTGACCAGGGACGCGCTGGAGGCCTGGGTGCCCAAGCTGGCGGCGATGACCGAGCAGGAGCGTGCCGAACTGCCCGGTGTCGCCGAGGGGCGGGCTGGCCAGCTGGTCGCCGGCGCGCTGGTGGCGGAGGCGGCCATGGACCTCTTCGGCGTCGGGCGGGTGGAGATCTGCCCCTGGGCGCTGCGCGAGGGCGTCATCCTGCGCCGCCTGGACCACCTCGACCCCCTGGACCGCTGACGCCCGCTCCCCGGGACCCCGCCTCTCCTCGAGACCGGGCCCCGCCTCCCTCGAGACCGGCCCCGCCTCACCCAGGACCGGGTCCCGCTCCCCGGGCTCCCGACCGGAGAAACGGACCCGTGGGCGGCCGGGAACCGCCCCCGAGCCCCCGCCGCTTCCGCGCACCTCCCGTACTCTTGCTGCCGTGGCAGAACCAGTCGTCCGCATCCCCGACGCGAAGGTCGCGCTGTCCACCGCCTCCGTCTATCCGGAGTCCACCGCGACGGCCTTCGAGATCGCCGCGCGCCTGGGCTACGACGGCGTCGAGGTCATGGTGTGGAACGACCCGGTGAGCCAGGACATCGAGGGCCTGCGCCGCCTCAGCGACCACCACCGGATCCCGATCCTCGCCGTGCACGCCCCCTGCCTGCTGATCACGCAGCGGGTCTGGTCCAGCGACCCCTGGGTCCGGCTCCAGCGCGCCCGCTCGGCCGCCGAGCGGCTGGGCGCCACCACGGTCGTGGTCCACCCGCCGTTCCGCTGGCAGCGCCAGTACGCGCGGGACTTCGTCTCCGGCATTTGGCGGATGGCCGACGAGACGGACGTCCGGTTCGCCGTGGAGAACATGTACCCCTGGCGCTACCGCGACCGGGAGATGCTCGCCTACGCCCCCGGCTGGGACCCCACCGACGAGGACTACCGGCACTTCACGATCGATCTCAGCCACACCGCCACGGCCCGCACCGACACCATGGCGATGATCGGCCGCATGGGGGACCGCCTCGGTCACGTCCACCTGGCCGACGGGAAGGGCTCGGCCAAGGACGAGCACCTGGTCCCCGGCCGCGGCGACCAGCCCTGCGCCGAACTCCTCGAAGGGCTCGCCGGCTCCGGCTTCGACGGCCACGTCGTCATCGAGGTCAATACCCGCCGCGCGATGTCCAACGCGGAACGCGAGGCCGACCTGGCCGAGGCGCTGGCCTTCACCCGCCTCCACCTCGCCTCCCCGCTGCGGGTCAAGGGCCAGTGACCGCCCAGCCGACCGGGCCACGCCGTGGCCGTGGCCGCCCGCCCCGCGCCGCGGCCTCCGCCGAGACCCCGGCCACCCGCGACCGCATCCTGGCCGCCGCCCGCGAGGTGTTCGCCGAGCGCGGCTACGAGAAGGCCAGCGTGCGCGGCATCGCCAAGGCGGCCGACGTGGACCCCGCGCTGGTGCACCACTACTTCGGCACCAAGGAGCAGGTCTTCGAGTCGGCCGTGGAGGGCGCCTTCGCCCCCGTGCTGCGCACCCGGCCCCTGACCGAGCTGCGTCCGGACCGCGCCGGGGAGCAGTTCGTCCGCATGTTCCTCGGCATCTGGGAGAACCCGGCGACCCGGGCCCCGCTGCTCGCCATCATCCGCTCCGCGGTCAGCAACGAGGCCGCCGCCGCGATCTTCCGCCGGCTCGTCGCCGGGCTGGTGCTGAGCAAGGTCGCCAAGGAGCTCGACGCGCCCGACGCGGAGCTGCGCGCCGAGCTGGCCGCCGCCCAGGTGGTCGGCGTGGTGATGCTGCGGTACGTGATCAAGGTCGAGCCGATCGCCTCCGCCGACCCGGAGGAGCTGATCGCCCGCCTCGGCCCCGTCCTCCAGCACCACCTCACCGGCTCCACCGGCGCCGGCCCGGCCGCCGGCTGAGCCGGCGGGCGCATCTCACGTCCCGCATTCCGGACAACCGTGTCCGACCGGTGGATGCCCGGCGTACTCTCGTCAGGGCCAGTACTTCCCTAAGGAGCGAGCGACGATGCCCGAGCTGAGGTCCCGCACAGTCACCCACGGCCGCAACATGGCGGGCGCCCGCGCCCTTATGCGGGCCTCCGGTGTACCGGGTGCGGACATCGGCCGGAAGCCGATCATCGCCATCGCCAACTCCTTCACGGAGTTCGTGCCGGGACACACCCACCTGCAGCCGGTCGGCCGCATCATCAGTGAGGCCGTCAAGGCGGCCGGCGGCATCCCGCGCGAGTTCAACACCATCGCCGTGGACGACGGCATCGCCATGGGCCACGGTGGCATGCTGTACTCCCTGCCCTCCCGCGACCTGATCGCGGACAGCGTGGAGTACATGGTCGAGGCCCACTGCGCCGACGCGATGATCTGCGTCTCCAACTGCGACAAGATCACCCCGGGCATGCTGATGGCCGCCCTGCGGCTGAACATCCCCACCGTGTTCGTCTCCGGCGGCCCCATGGAGTCCGGCCGGGCCACCCTGGTCGACGGCACCGTGCGCACCCTGGACCTGGTCGACGCCATCTCCGAGGCGGTCAACGACAAGGTCTCCGACGAGGACATCTTGCGCATCGAGGAGTCCGCCTGCCCCACCTGCGGCAGCTGTTCCGGCATGTTCACGGCCAACTCGATGAACTGCCTGACCGAGGCCATCGGCCTCTCCCTGCCGGGCAACGGCTCCGTCCTCGCCACCCACACCGCCCGCCGCGCCCTCTACGAGAGGGCCGCGAGCACGGTGATGGACCTGGTGGACCGCTACTACGGCCAGGACGACGAGACGGCCCTGCCGCGCAGCATCGCCACCTTCTCGGCCTTCGAGAACGCGATGGCGCTCGACATCGCCATGGGCGGCTCCACCAACACGATCCTCCACCTGCTTGCCGCCGCCCACGAGGCCGGCGTCCCGTTCGGGCTGGAGCAGATCGACGCCGTCTCCCGCCGCGTCCCCTGCCTCGCCAAGGTCGCGCCGAACGTGGCGAAGGACCGCACGTACTACATGGAGGACGTGCACCGCGCCGGCGGCATCCCCGCCCTGCTCGGCGAGCTGCACCGGGCCGGTCTGCTCAACGAGGACGTGCACTCCGTGCACAGCCCGTCGCTGGACGACTGGCTGAAGACCTGGGACGTGCGGGGCGGCTCCCCGTCCGCCGAGGCCGTCGAGCTCTGGCACGCCGCCCCCGGCTGCGTCCGCTCCGCCGAGGCGTTCTCCCAGTCCGAGCGCTGGGAGGCGCTGGACGTCGACGCGGAGGGCGGCTGCATCCGCTCCGCGGCCCACGCCTACTCCAAGGACGGCGGCCTCGCCGTGCTGCGCGGCAACCTCGCGGTCGACGGCTGCGTGGTCAAGACGGCCGGCGTCGACGAGTCCATCTGGACCTTCGAGGGTCCCGCGGTGGTCTGCGACTCGCAGGAGGAGGCCGTCGAGAAGATCCTGAACAAGCAGGTCACCGACGGCGACGTGGTCGTCATCCGCTACGAGGGCCCCAAGGGCGGTCCCGGCATGCAGGAGATGCTCTACCCGACGTCCTTCCTCAAGGGCCGCGGCCTGGGCAAGACCTGCGCGCTGATCACCGACGGCCGCTTCTCCGGCGGCACCTCCGGGCTGTCCATCGGGCACGCCTCCCCGGAGGCGGCGTCCGGAGGCACGATCGCCCTCGTCCAGAACGGCGACCGGATCCGCATCGACATCCCCAACCGGTCCATCGAGCTGCTCGTCCCCGACGAGGAGCTGGCCCGCCGCGAGGAGGCGCTGGGCGGGCGGTACGCGCCGCGTGCCCGCGACCGCAAGGTGTCCGCGGCGCTCCGCGCCTACGCGGCGATGGCCACCAGCGCCGACCAGGGCGCCGTCCGCGACGTCACCCGCCTCGGCTGACACCGTTCCGGCGGCGCGGTTCCCGGAGGGGGTCGCGCCGCCGGTTCGTCCCGCCGGCCCGTCCCACCGGCCCGGCGCGCGTCATGTGCCGGAATCCGGAATGAGGAATTCCCGCGCAGGAATTGCGAGACTTCCGCCCCAGCCATCCCAACCCCGGGAAAACGGCCTCGGGCCCCCACCGGCTTCCCCACCATGGGCACATGACCTCGCCCACCGCGCGCCCCCTGCCCCACGACTCCCTGGTCCAGGCCCACGCCGAGCGGGCCCGCTCCTTCAACGGCGCGGCCGCCGTCTACGCCGCCGCGCGTCCGTCCTACCCGCCCGCGCTGCTGGACGCCGTCGAAGAACTGGCGGGCCGTCCCGTCGAGGGAGCCGATGTGGCCGACGTGGGCGCCGGGACCGGCATCTCCACCACGATCCTGCGTGCCCGCGGTGCCCGTGTCGTGGCCGTGGAGCCGGGCGACGGCATGGCCGCCCAGTTCCGCGTCGCCCTCCCCGACGCGCCGCTGGTCAGGGGGGACGGCAACCACCTCCCGCTGGCCTCCGGGTCCGTGGACCTGATCACCTACGCCCAGTCCTGGCACTGGACCGACCCCGCGCTCTCCTTCCCCGAGGCCATGCGCGTCCTGCGACCCGGCGGCGCGCTCGCCCTCTGGTGGAACACCGACGCCCAGGACATCCCGTGGATCGCCGAGCAGGCCGACCGCATCAGGCAGCACTTCGGCGACGCCCGCGCCAACAAGTCCGGCGGCGGCACCCGCACCCTCGGCAACGGCATGCACTTCGCCGGCGCCCCGTTCCCGCCCGCCCCCGACCGGATCGGCCGCCGCGTCGTGCGCTGGAGCCGCCGGGTCCCGGTCGACACCCACCTGGCCAACATCGCCAGCCACTCCCTCTTCATCCTGCACGGTGAGGAAATGACCCGGGCCTTCCTGGACCAGGAGCGCGCCTGCCTCCAGGAGACCTTCCCGGACGGCGTCGTCGAGGAGACCTACGACGTCCTGCTCCTGGTCGTCACCGCGCCCTGAGTGCCCCGGACGGGCAGCCGGGCGCGCCCCGACACCCGGGCCGCGGGGACCCGCCCGCCGTGCCACCTCCCCAGGTCCACCCGCCACCTTCACCCCCAGGCCGCCGCGTGAACTCGTGCGGCGGCCTTGACGTGTCCGGACCGGCGGAGAATTATTCACCACATGATGAATAAAGAGCCCGGTCCGGCGATCCGGGCCACCGGCCTGACCGCCGTCCGGGGCCCCCGCACCGTGCTGCGCGACCTCGACTTCACCGTGCCCGCCGGCCGCGTCACCGGCCTCCTCGGCCCCTCGGGCTGCGGGAAGTCCACCCTGATGCGCGCCGTCATGGGCACCCAGGCCAAGGTCGCCGGAGACCTGCGGGTCCTCGGCCTGCCGGCCGGCCACCCCTCCCTGCGCGCCCGCATCGGCTACGTCACCCAGGCTCCCGCGGTCTTCGCCGACCTCACCGTCCGGCAGAACCTGGAGTACTTCGCGGCCGTCCTCGACCCCGGCCGGCGCGCCGCCGCCCGCCGCGAGGAGAACGTCACCCGCGCCATCCGCGACGTGGACCTCACCAGCCACGCCGACGCCCTGGCCGCCCACCTCTCCGGGGGCCAGCGCAGCCGCGTCTCCCTCGCCGTCGCCCTGCTCGGCTCCCCCGAACTCCTGGTCCTCGACGAACCCACCGTCGGCCTCGACCCGGTGCTGCGCCGCGACCTCTGGGACCTCTTCCACGCCCTCGCCGCCGACCGCGGCGCCGGCCTGCTGATCTCCTCCCACGTCATGGACGAGGCCGAGCGCTGCCACGGGCTCCTGCTCATGCGCGAGGGCGAGATCCTCGCCCAGGACAGCCCCGACGACCTGAGGGCCCGGACCGGCGCCGACACCGTCGAGGCGGCCTTCCTCACCCTGATCGACCAGGCCGCCGAAGCCGCCACCGCGGCCACCCGGTCCCACAGCCAGGAGACGTCCCGATGAGCACCCCGCCCCTCAGCCCCGCCAGGACCGTCGCCACCGCCGCCCGCGTCCTGCGCCAGCTGCGCAACGACCCCCGCACCATCGCCCTGCTGCTCCTGGTGCCCTGTCTCCTGCTGCTCCTGCTCCGCTACGTCTTCGACGGCAGCCCGCAGACCTTCGACGACATCGGCGCCTCGCTGCTCGGCATCTTCCCGCTGATCACGATGTTCCTGGTCACCAGCATCGCCACCCTGCGCGAACGCACCTCCGGCACCCTGGAGCGGCTCCTCGCCATGCCGCTCGGCAAGGCCGACTTCATCGCCGGCTACGCCCTCGCCTTCGGCACCCTGGCCGTCGTCCAGTCGCTGCTCACCACCGGCCTCGCCGTCTGGGGCCTGGGCCTCGACGTCACCGGCTCGCCCTGGCTGCTGCTCCTGGTGGCCCTGCTCGACGCGATCCTGGGCACCGCCCTCGGCCTCTTCGTCTCCGCCTTCGCCGCCTCGGAGTTCCAGGCCGTCCAGTTCATGCCGGCCGTGATCTTCCCCCAGCTCCTGCTGTGCGGCCTGTTCACCCCGCGCGACCAGATGCAGCCGGTCCTCGAGGCGGTCTCCGACGTGCTGCCCATGTCCTACGCCGTCGACGGCATGAACGAGGTCCAGCAGCACGCCGGGGTGACCGGCGACTTCGTCCGCGACGTGCTCGTCATGGTGGGCTGCGCGCTCCTGGTGCTCGCCGTCGGCGCCGCGACCCTCCGCCGCCGCACGGCCTGACGCGCGCCGCTGCGGGGAGGACCGGCCACCGGTGCGGGACGGGCCGGCCACGGCTTCGGGCAGGCGGTCGCCACCTCGGGGAGGCGGTCGCCACCTCGGGGAGGGCCGTCGCCGCTCGGGGGAGCACGTCCGCCCGGCCGTTCCGCCTGGCGGACGTGCGCGGTGTTCCCCCGGCCCCGGTGCGAGGATGGCCAGGGACGACGCGCAACTCCCCGGAGGGCACCACCCACATGAGCCAGAAAGTCGCAGTCCTCGGCACCGGCAAGATCGGCGAAGCCCTGCTCAGCGGAATGATCCGGGGCGGCTGGAACCCGTCCGACCTGCTGGTCACCGCCCGCCGCCCCGAGCGCGCGGAGGAGCTCCGCACCCGCTACGGCGTCACCCCGGTCGGCAACCCCGAGGCCGCCAAGTCGGCCGACACCCTGATCCTGACGGTCAAGCCGCAGGACATGGGCGCCCTGGTCGAGGAGCTCGCTCCGCACGTCCCCGCCGACCGCCTGGTCATCAGCGGTGCCGCCGGCATCACGACCGCCTTCCTGGAGGAGCGCCTCCCGGCCGGCGTCCCGGTGGTCCGCGTCATGCCCAACACGCCGGCCCTGGTCGACGAGGCCATGTCCGTGATCTCCGCGGGCAGCCACGCCACCGCCGCGCACATCGAGACCGCCGAGCAGATCTTCGGCTCCGTGGGCCAGACGCTCCGCGTCCCCGAGTCGCAGCAGGACGCCTGCACGGCCCTCTCCGGCTCCGGCCCGGCGTACTTCTACTACCTCGTCGAGGCCATGACCGACGCGGGCATCCTGCTCGGCCTGCCCCGGGACAAGGCGCACGACCTGATCGTCCAGTCCGCCATCGGAGCCGCCGTCATGCTCCGGGACAGCGGCGAACACCCCGTGAAGCTCCGCGAGAACGTCACCTCCCCCGCGGGCACCACCATCAGCGCCATCCGCGAACTGGAGAACCACGGCGTCCGCGCCGCCCTGATCGCCGCGCTGGAGGCCGCTCGCGACCGAAGCCGCGAACTCGCCTCCGGCAACGGCAACTGACGCGCACCGACGCACCACTGCGGCGTCCGGGGAGGCGGACGACCGGTCCGCCCCCCGGGACGCCCGCAGCCTTCAGGCAGCCGGCAGCAGCCCGATCGCCCGGTACGCCGTGTCCACCACGGGCCGCGCCATCGCCCGGGCCCGCTCGGCACCGGCCCGCAGGACGCCGTCGACGTACGCCGGGTCCGCGCACAGCTCGGCGTGCCGCTCCCGCACCGGCCGCAGTGCCTCCACGACGGCCTCGGCGACGTCCTTCTTCAGCTGCCCGTATCCGGTGTACTTCCCGGCCAGCGTGACCGGCTCCTCCCCGGTGCAGGCGGCGAGGATGTCCAGCAGGTTGGCCACCCCGGGCCGTTCCGCCCGGTCGTACTCGACCTGCCGGCCACCGGGCCCGCTGTCGGTGACCGCCCGCATCACCTTCTGCCGCACCACCTCCGGCTCGTCCAGCAGCCGCACCACCCCCTGCCCGGACACGTCGGACTTCCCCATCTTCGATCCGGGCTCCTGCAGGTTCATCACCCGCGCCCCGACCCGGGGCAGCGTGACCTTCGGGACGACGAAGGTGTGGCCGTAGCGCTGGTTGAACCGCTCCGCGAGCGTGCGCGCCAGTTCGACGTGCTGCTTCTGGTCCTCACCCACCGGCACCTCGTCGGTGGCGTAGGCCAGGACGTCCGCCGCCATCAGCACCGGATAGGTGAGCAGGGACAGACGGACACCGGCCCCCCGCTCCTGCTGGCGCCGGGCCTTCTCCTTGTACTGGATCATCCGCCGCATCTCACCGTCGGTGGCCACGCACTCCAGGAGGTAGGACAGCCGGGCGTGCTCGTCGACGTGGCTCTGCACGAAGAGCGTGCAGACGTCCGGGGCGAGACCGGAGGCCAGCAGCAGGGTGGCCGTCTGCCGGGTCAGCCGGCGCAGCCGCGCCGGGTCGTGCTCCACGGTCAGGGCGTGCAGATCGACCACGCAGAACAGCGCGTCCGCCTGGTGCTGCTCGACGGCCGCCCACCGGCGCACGGCCCCGAGGTAGTTGCCCAGGGTCAGATGCCCCGACGGCTGGACCCCGCTGAACACTCGCTTCATCGCTCGACCTCCCGGTCGTCCGGGCCGCGGTCCCGGTGGCCGCCTCGGGAGGGAGATACGAGAAACGGCCGCCGGATCCCGGCGGCCGCTGCTGATCGCATGCGTGAGGACGGGCCGCCGTCAGGCGGCCCACCAGCTCTGGGTGCACGCATGCGCTGTGGTCACGAGGACAGGCTAGGTCCTCGAGGGCCTCTGCGCAGGCGGTTTGACAGCGCCCGGCGCGATCCGTAAGGTTCTCCGAGTTGTCCGACGTGAGCACCGACTCCGGTCGGCCCCGGACAGCCAATCCACAAACACCGACCAGCCAGCCACGGCGTATCACTGCCGTGCGTGCCGGCGCGTGCATTGCGGATTGCAGGATTCCTTCTCGTTCGCGAGAGCGAGACCCCGGATTGGCTTCGGGGGCCATGAATCCGCTAATGTCTCACCGGTCGGAAGGGCGAACAGCCCGGAAGG
>NZ_BEVZ01000011.1 GCF_003112515.1 Streptomyces fragilis
TGCGGCGCGATCGTCGCGATCGGCATCACCGCGGACTCGTTCATCGTGTACTTCGAACGCATCCGCGACGAGATCCGCGACGGGCGCACCCTGCGCCCGGCCGTCGAGCGGGCCTGGCCCCGCGCCCGGCGCACCGTCCTGGTCTCGGACTTCGTCTCGTTCCTCGCCGCCGCGGTCCTCTTCGTGGTGACGGTCGGCAAGGTGCAGGGCTTCGCGTTCACCCTCGGCCTGACCACCCTGCTCGACGTCGTCGTGGTGTTCCTCTTCACCAAGCCGCTGATGACGCTGCTGGCCCGCACCAAGTTCTTCTCCAGCGGTCACCCCTGGTCCGGCCTGGACCCGAAGCGCCTGGGTGTGCAGCCCCCGCTGCGCCGCACCCGTCGTCCCTCCTCCCTCGTCGAACCCAAGGAGGCCTGAGATGTCGAAACTCGGCACCCTCGGCGCCCGGCTCCACCGCGGTGAGGTCGGCTACGACTTCGTCGGCAAGCGCAAGATCTGGTACGGCGTCTCCATCCTGATCACGATCCTGGCGATCGCCGGCTTGTTCGGCCGCGGCCTGCACATGGGCATCGAGTTCCAGGGCGGAGCCGTCTTCACGACCCCGAAGACCGGCGTCTCGGTCTCCCAGGCGGAGTCCTACGCCGAGGAGGCGTCCGGCCACGACGCGATCGTCCAGGGCCTGGGCACCGGCGGCATGCGCATCCAGGTCGCGGGCATCGACACCGACAAGTCCGACGCGATCAAGACGGAGCTCGCCGACAAGCTGAAGGTCGACTCCGAGGAGATCAACGCCGAGCTGGTCGGCCCGAGCTGGGGCGAGCAGATCGCCAACAAGGCCTGGCAGGGCCTGGCGATCTTCATGGTCCTCGTGGTGATCTACCTCGCCATCGCCTTCGAGTGGCGCATGGCCCTGGCCGCCCTGGTGGCCCTGATCCACGACATCACGATCACCGTCGGCATCTACGCCCTGGTGGGCTTCGAGGTCACCCCCGGCACGGTCATCGGTCTGCTGACCATCCTCGGTTACTCCCTCTACGACACGGTCGTCGTCTTCGACAGCCTCAAGGAGGGGACGAACGGGATCACCAAGCAGACCCGCTGGACGTACCGGGACGTCGCCAACCGCTCGATCAACGGCACGCTCGTCCGGTCCATCAACACCACCGTGGTGGCGCTGCTGCCGGTGGCGGGCCTGCTGTTCATCGGCGGTGGCGTGCTGGGCGCCGGCATGCTGAACGACATCTCCCTGTCGATCTTCGTCGGCCTCGCGGCCGGCGCGTACTCGTCGATCTTCATCGCCACCCCGCTGGTCGCCGACCTCAAGGAGCGC
Source organism: Streptomyces fragilis (assembly GCF_003112515.1). Taxonomy (GTDB): domain Bacteria; phylum Actinomycetota; class Actinomycetes; order Streptomycetales; family Streptomycetaceae; genus Streptomyces; species Streptomyces fragilis. The sequence goes on from NZ_BEVZ01000011.1 coordinate 1,331, forward strand.
GAGCCGGAGATGAAGGCGCTGCGCCGCCGGGTGCTCGCCAAGCGGGCGCAGGCCGGCGAGGGCGCGACCGCGGTGGCCGCCGCGGGCGCCGGGACCGCGGACGACCCGGAGGGCTCCGGCCCCGCCGTGGTGGGCCCGCGGGCCGGCCGCAGCGGCCGCGCCTCCGGAAAGAGGCGATGACGCCGTGACCGACATCCAGGCGCTGCTGCTCAGCCGCATCCGCGAGGTCGAGGACTACCCCGAGCCCGGCGTGAAGTTCAAGGACATCACGCCGCTGCTCGCGGACCCCGCCGCCTTCGGCGCGCTCACCGACGCGCTGGCGGACATCGCGGTGCGCACCGGGGCGACGAAGATCGTGGGCCTGGAGGCCCGCGGCTTCATCCTCGGCGCGCCGGCGGCGGTGCGGGCCGGGATCGGGTTCGTCCCGGTCCGCAAGGCCGGCAAGCTGCCGGGCGCGACGCTGAGCCAGGCGTACGACCTGGAGTACGGATCGGCGGAGATCGAGGTGCACGCGGAGGACCTGGCCCCCGAGGACCGGGTGCTGGTCGTCGACGACGTGCTCGCCACCGGCGGCACGGCGGAGGCCTCCGTGCAACTGGTCCGCAGGGCGGGAGCCGAGGTCGCGGGTCTCGCGGTCCTCATGGAGCTCGCCTTCCTGCGGGGCCGCGCCCGCCTGGAGCCGGCCCTGGCCGGCGCCCCGCTCACGGCGCTCCTCGTCGTCTGACCTCTCGGCCACCCCGCTCCACCCCACCGGACCCCGGGCCCTCGTGCCCGGGGTCCGGCGCTTTCCCCTCCGGGCCGCCCCACGCCCGGGAAACCGGCCGCCCGGCAGGCTGAGGGGCGTCGGAGGGGGAACGCTCGCTACCATGGGATCTCCGGGGCCCGACCGGGTGACCCGGACCGCGCCCGAGGAGTCCTCTTGCCAGACGAGGCCCAGTCACTGACCGCCGCCCAGCCCGAGCGGGCGAAGGACGACGCGGCGAGCCCAGCGCCGGACACGGACGCACAGGACATCCGCGAGGAGTCCGCCGCCCCCGCGGCACCCGCCCGCGACCGGGAGCAGACGCCCGCGGCGCCGGCCGAGGAGACGCGGCCCAGGCCCTCGACCCGCACCGGCGGACCGGCGGGCGCCGCCGCGAGCGGCGCCGGCCCGCGCTCCGGCTCCTCCAGCCGCGTCCGCGCCCGCCTCGCCCGCCTCGGCGTGCAGCGCTCCAGCGCGTACAACCCGGTCCTGGAGCCGCTGCTGCGGATAGTGCGCGGCAACGACCCGAAGATCGAGTCGTCCACGCTCCGCCAGATCGAGAAGGCCTACCAGGTCGCCGAACGCTGGCACCGCGGCCAGAAGCGCAAGAGCGGCGACCCGTACATCACCCACCCGCTCGCCGTCACCACCATCCTCGCCGAGCTCGGCATGGACCCGGCGACGCTGATGGCCGGCCTGCTCCACGACACCGTCGAGGACACCGAGTACGGCCTGGAGCAGCTGCGCCAGGACTTCGGCGACACCGTGGCCCTGCTGGTCGACGGCGTGACCAAGCTGGACAAGGTCAAGTTCGGCGAGGCCGCGCAGGCCGAGACGGTGCGCAAGATGGTCGTCGCGATGGCCAAGGACCCCCGGGTCCTGGTGATCAAGCTCGCGGACCGCCTGCACAACATGCGCACCATGCGCTACCTCAAGCGGGAGAAGCAGGAGAAGAAGGCCCGCGAGACCCTCGAGATCTACGCCCCGCTGGCCCACCGGCTGGGCATGAACACCATCAAGTGGGAGCTGGAGGACCTCGCCTTCGCGATCCTCTACCCCAAGATGTACGACGAGATCGTCCGCCTGGTCGCCGAGCGCGCCCCCAAGCGCGACGAGTACCTCGCCACGGTCATCGACGAGGTCCAGGCCGACCTGCGGGCCGCCCGCATCAAGGCGACCGTCACCGGGCGCCCGAAGCACTACTACAGCGTCTACCAGAAGATGATCGTCCGCGGCCGCGACTTCGCGGAGATCTACGACCTGGTCGGCATCCGCGTCCTGGTGGACACCGTCCGCGACTGCTACGCGGCCCTCGGCACGGTGCACGCGCGGTGGAACCCGGTCCCCGGCCGGTTCAAGGACTACATCGCGATGCCCAAGTTCAACATGTACCAGTCGCTGCACACGACGGTCATCGGCCCCGGCGGCAAGCCGGTCGAGCTGCAGATCCGCACCTTCGACATGCACCGCCGCGCCGAGTACGGCATCGCCGCGCACTGGAAGTACAAGCAGGAGGCCGTGGCCGGCGCCTCCAAGGTCCGCACCGACGCCCCGCGCTCCGGCGGCTCCGGCAAGGACAAGGACGCCGTCAACGACATGGCCTGGCTGCGCCAGCTCCTGGACTGGCAGAAGGAGACCGAGGACCCCGGGGAGTTCCTGGACTCGCTGCGCTTCGACCTGTCGCGCAACGAGGTCTTCGTCTTCACCCCCAAGGGCGACGTGATAGCGCTGCCCGCCGGGGCGACGCCGGTCGACTTCGCCTACGCCGTCCACACCGAGGTCGGCGACCGCACCATCGGCGCCCGCGTCAACGGCCGCCTGGTGCCCCTGGAGTCGACCCTGGACAACGGCGACACCGTCGAGGTCTTCACCTCCAAGGCCGACAACGCCGGCCCGTCCCGCGACTGGCTGGGCTTCGTCAAGTCGCCGCGCGCCCGCAACAAGATCCGCGCCTGGTTCTCCAAGGAGCGCCGCGACGAGGCGATCGAGCACGGCAAGGACGCCATCGCGCGGGCCATGCGCAAGCAGAACCTGCCGATCCAGCGGATCCTCACCGGCGACTCCCTGGTCACCATCGCGCACGAGATGCGCTACCCCGACATCTCCTCGCTGTACGCCGCGATCGGCGAGGGCCACGTGGCCGCGCAGAACGTCGTGCAGAAGCTGGTCCAAGCGATGGGCGGCGAGGAGGCGGCCAGCGAGGAGGTCGACGAGAGCGTCCCGCCGGCCCGCACCCGCAAGCGGCGCTCCAGCGCCGACCCGGGCGTGGTCGTCAAGGGCGTCGACGACGTGTGGGTCAAGCTGGCCCGGTGCTGCACGCCCGTGCCCGGCGACCCGATCATCGGCTTCGTGACCCGCGGCAGCGGCGTCTCGGTGCACCGCACCGACTGCGTCAACGTCGACTCGCTCTCCCGCGAGCCCGAGCGGATGCTCGAGGTGGAGTGGGCGCCCACCCAGTCCTCGGTGTTCCTGGTCGCCATCCAGGTCGAGGCACTGGACCGCTCCCGGCTCCTGTCCGACGTGACCCGCGTCCTGTCCGACCAGCACGTCAACATCCTGTCGGCCGCGGTGCAGACCTCGCGCGACCGGGTGGCCACCTCGCGGTTCACCTTCGAGATGGGCGACCCCAAGCACCTGGGCCACGTGCTGAAGGCCGTGCGGGGCGTGGAGGGCGTCTACGACGTCTACCGCGTCACCTCGGCCCGGCAGACCCGCTGACCCACCGCCGGCCCACCGCGCCCCCCGCCGCGGGGGCGCGCACGGCGAAGCCCCCGGCCGCACGGCGGCCGGGGGCTTCGGGGCAGGAGGGCGACGCTCAGCCGCCGAACTCCTGGAGGCCCTTCAGGGCTTGGTCCAGCAGGGCACGGCGGCCCTCCAGCTCACGCTCGAGCTTCTCCGCCCGGGCGGTGTTGCCCTGCGCGCGGGCCTGCTCGATCTGGCCCTCGAGCTTGTCCACGGCGGCCTGCAGCTGACCGGTCAGACCCGCGGCACGCGCCCGCGCCTCCGGGTTGGTGCGGCGCCACTCGGCCTCCTCGGCCTCCTGGATCGCCCGCTCCACCGCGTGCATCCGGCCCTCGACCTTCGGCCGGGCGTCGCGCGGGACGTGACCGACGGCCTCCCACCGCTCGTTGATCGAACGGAAGGCGGCGCGCGCCGACCTGAGGTCGGTGACCGGCAGGAGCTGCTCGGCCTCCCCGGCCAGCTCCTCCTTCAGCTTCAGGTTCTCCGCCTGCTCGGCGTCCCGCTCGGCGAAGACCGAGCCGCGGGCGGCGAAGAAGACGTCCTGGGCGCCGCGGAAGCGGTTCCACAGCTCGTCCTCGTGCTCGCGCTGGGCGCGGCCCGCCGCCTTCCACTCGGTCATCAGCTCGCGGTAGCGGGCGGCCGTCGGACCCCAGTCGGTCGACCCGGACAGCGACTCGGCCTCGGCGACCAGGCGCTCCTTGACCTTGCGGGCGTCCTCGCGCTGCGCGTCCAGCTGCGCGAAGTGGGCCTTGCGGCGCTTGGAGAACGCGCTGCGGGCGTGCGAGAAGCGGTGCCACAGCTCGTCGTCGGACTTGCGGTCCAGCCGCGGCAGCCCCTTCCAGGTGTCCACCAGCGCGCGCAGCCGCTCGCCGGCCGACCGCCACTGCTCGGACTGCGCCAGCTCCTCGGCCTCGGTGACCAGCGCCTCCTTGGCCTGGCGAGCCTCCTCGGACTGCTTGGCCCGCTGCGCCTTGCGCTCCTCCCGACGCGACTCGACCGTCGCCACGAGCTTGTCCAGACGCGCCCGCAGCGCGTCCAGGTCGCCCACCGCGTGGTGGGCGTCCACCTGCTCGCGCAGGTGCTCGACGGCGGCCAGGGCGTCCTTCGCGGCGAGGTCGGTGGTCCGCACCCTCCGCTCGAGGAGGCCGATCTCGACAACCAGGCCCTCGTACTTGCGCTCGAAGTAGGCCAACGCCTCGTCGGGGGAGCCGGCCTGCCAGGAGCCGACGACCCTCTCGCCGTCGGCCGTACGCACGTACACGGTCCCCGTCTCGTCGACGCGGCCCCACGGGTCGCTGCTCACAGCGCCTCCTCCACATGATGCCGCGGGGGGTTCGTGGCCCCGGGCATCCTCCACAGTTTCGTCACCGGTCAACATAGGCGACCGGCGGGTGGCCTGTCCGCATTCCGCGCGACCGAATATCGGCCCACGCGGTGGTCATGGCGGTCACGGCAGACAGGCCGCTGACATCAGGACGCGGTGACGGTCGCCTTGTCGATGACCACCGTCGCGTTGGGGGCGCCGTCCCCCATGCCGGTGCTCTCACCGGCCTTGGCGATCTTCTCCAGGACGGCCAGGCCCTTCTCGTCGAGCTTGCCGAAGGGGGTGTAGTTCGGCGGCAGCGGGCTGTCCTTGTAGACGAGGAAGAACTGGCTGCCGTTGGTGTTCGGACCGGCGTTGGCCATGGCGACCGTGCCCGTCGGGTACGTGTCCTTCTTCAGGGCGTCCGACTTCAGGTTCTCGTCCTTGAGTTCGTAGCCCGGGCCGCCGGAACCGGAGGCCGTCGGGTCGCCGCACTGCAGCACGTAGATGCCCTGGGTGGTCAGACGGTGGCACTTCGTGTGGTCGAAGTACCCCTTGCCGGCCAGGAACTTGAAGGAGTTCACGGTGTGCGGCGCGCCGGCGGCGTCCAGCGCGACCGGGATCTCGCCGCACGTGGTGTCCAGCGTCATCGTGTACTTCGCCGACTTGTCGAGGTCGAGGGCCGGCTCCTTGTCGAAGCTCAGCTTCTCGACCTTGCCCGCCTCGGGCTTCTCGCAGGGGTCCGGCGCCTTGCTCGGCTTGGCGCTCGGCGAGGCCTCCGCGCTCGCCGCCGTGTTCTCGCCGTCCTCCCGCAGGGTGCCCGTGGTGTACAGCGCGACGCTGCCGACCAGGACCACGCCGAGGACCGACGCGACCACCGCGTTCCGAATGCGCGCCTTGCGGCGGGTCTCGGTGCGCCGCTGCTGCTGGCGCAAGAACTTCTCCCGGGCGAGCTGACGCCGCCGCTGTTCCTGGCTGACCACCGGGTCTCACTCCTCGTGCGAATCGTGCGTCGACCGGGCCGCGCGGGCCTCCTGAGCCGACCGCGTACGTGTGCCCCGTACCGTATATGGGTTCGCCGATGATTCGGCAGCGCCGGTAGGCTGCGGAGGCCAGGGTTGGCCGGATAGCCGCCCGCCCGTATCGACACAACGAGGGACGATCGTGCTCATTGCCGGGTTCCCGGCCGGTGCCTGGGGGACGAACTGTTATCTCGTCGCCCCCGGAGCCGGCGAGGAATGCGTGATCATCGACCCCGGCCACCAGGCCGCCCAGGGAGTCGAGGAGACGCTCAGGAAGCATCGGCTCAAGCCCGTCGCGGTCGTCCTCACCCATGGACACATCGACCACGTCGCCTCGGTCGTCCCGGTGTGCGGCGCCCACGACGTGCCCGCCTGGATCCACCCGGCGGACCGGTACATGATGAGCGACCCCGAGAAGGCGCTCGGCCGGTCCATCGGGATGCCGCTCATGGGTGAGCTGACCGTCGGGGAACCCGACGACGTCAAGGAGCTGACCGACGGCTCCGCGCTGGAACTCGCCGGCCTCGAGTTCTCCGTGGCGCACGCACCCGGCCATACCAAGGGGTCGGTGGCCTTCAGGATGCCCGAGAGCGCGGACGTCCCGTCCGTGTTCTTCTCCGGGGACCTGCTGTTCGCCGGCTCCATCGGACGGACCGACCTGCCGGGCGGCGACATGGACGACATGCTCGCGTCGCTCGCCCGCGTGTGCCTGCCGCTGGACGACTCCACCGTCGTCCTGTCCGGCCACGGCCCCCAGACGACCATCGGCCAGGAGCGCGCCACCAACCCCTATCTGCGGCAGGTGGCCGCCGCCCCGGAGGGCTTCCGCGCCCCCCGACGAGGAATGTGACGAGAGAACACCCGTGAGCACTTTCAAGGCCCCCAAAGGCACCTACGACCTGATCCCGCCGAACTCCGCCCGCTTCCTGGCGGTCCGCGACGCGATCTCGGCCCCGCTGCGCAACTCCGGTTACGGCTACATCGAGACGCCCGGCTTCGAGAGCGTCGAGCTGTTCGCCCGCGGTGTCGGCGAGTCCACCGACATCGTCACCAAGGAGATGTACACGCTCACCACCAAGGGCGGCAGCGAGCTCGCGCTGCGCCCGGAGGGCACCGCCTCGGTGCTGCGGGCCGCGCTGGAGGCCAACCTCCACAAGGCCGGCAACCTCCCGGTGAAGCTCTGGTACTCGGGCTCCTACTACCGCTACGAGCGCCCCCAGAAGGGCCGCTACCGCCACTTCTCGCAGGTGGGCGCCGAGGCGATCGGCGCGGAGGACCCGGCGCTGGACGCCGAGCTGATCATCCTCGCCGACCAGGCGTACCGCTCGCTGGGCCTGCGGAACTTCCGCATCCTGCTCAACAGCCTCGGCGACAAGGAATGCCGCCCCGCCTACCGGGCGGCGCTGCAGGACTTCCTGCGCGGCCTGGACCTCGACGAGGAGACGCTGCGCCGCGCCGAGATCAACCCGCTGCGCGTCCTCGACGACAAGCGGGCCGACGTGCAGAAGCAGCTCGTCGGCGCACCCCTGCTCGAGGACCACCTGTGCGAGGCGTGCAAGGCCTACCACGAGGAGGTCCGCGAGCTGATCACCGCCGCGGGCGTCGTCTTCGAGGACGACCCCAAGCTGGTGCGCGGCCTGGACTACTACACCCGCACCACCTTCGAGTTCGTCCACGACGGCCTCGGCTCGCAGTCCGCGGTGGGCGGCGGCGGCCGCTACGACGGGCTCTCCGAGATGATCGGCGGCCCCGCGCTGCCGTCGGTGGGCTGGGCGCTCGGCGTCGACCGCACCGTGCTCGCCCTGGAGGCCGAGGGCGTCGAGCTGGACCTGCCCGCCACCACCAGCGTGTTCGCCGTGCCGATGGGCGAGGAGGCGCGCCGGCTGCTGTTCGCGAAGGTCACCGAGCTGCGCAAGGTGGGGATCGCCGCGGACTTCTGCTACGGCGGCAAGGGGCTGAAGAGCGCCATGAAGAGCGCCCACCGCTCCGGCGCGCGCTTCACGGTCGTCGCCGGCGAGCGGGACCTCGCCGAGGGCGTCGTCCAGCTGAAGGACATGGAGTCCGGCGAGCAGACGGCGGTCGGCGTCGGCGAGATCATCGCCGAGCTGGAGGCCCGGCTCGGCTGACACCCGCCGAGCGACGCGTCGACGTCACGGGGGCCCGCGCAGGCATGCGCGGGCCCCCGTCGCCGTGTCCGCCCCGGCCGCGACGCGGGCCGCGGCCGGCTTCCCCGCCGCCGGGGGACGCGCACGGAGCGTCGTGCACGGAGCGTCGTGCACCCTCCGGTCTTCCGGTCAGGAAGCCGGCCCGGTCTGCTCGTCGTCGTAGTGCGTGTAGAACACCGCGCCCTTCCCGGACGGGTCCAGCGAGGCGAGGACGGCGTCACCGATGGCCGTGAGCTGGTCCAACTGCTCGTCTGTGAGCACGTCGATGACGTGCCGGCGGACCGTGGCGACGTGACCCGGCGCCGCCTGCAGCACCTTCGCCCAGCCCGCCTCGGTGAGCCGGGCGTTGGTGGCCCTGCGGTTCTCCGGGCACGGGAAGCGTTCCACCAGCCCCCGCTTCTCCAGCCGCGCCACCACGTGGGACAGCCGGGGCAGGGTGGCGTTGGTCCGCTGGGCCAGACCGGTCATGCGCATCGTCCGACCGGGTGCCTCCGAGAGCATCGCCAGGGCGGTGTACTCGAACTCCGTGAGGTCGACGTCGTGGCGCAGCTGGGTGTCGAGAGTGCCAGGCAGCAGCTCCAGCATCGCGCGCAGGCGTATCCAGGCCCGCAGTTGCCGCCGGTCGAGCCAAGGTGTGTTCGTGGTCACGTCGCCACCCGGAATGGTTGTAGCTACAAGTTTGCTGGACGGGATGTTCGTCCATTGTCGCTACAACCATTCCACAAGGAGGAAGTCATGGCACACGTGAGCGTCATCGGGACCGGCACCATGGGGTCGGCCATCGCCGGCATCGCCCGCAAGGGCGGCCACGCCGTCGAGTCGCTCGGCTCGGGGGATTCCGGCAAGCCGGTCACCGGGGAGATCGTCGTCCTGGCGGTCCCGTACCCCGCGCTGGCCGACGTGGTCGCGCAGCGGCGCGAGCAGCTCGCCGGCAAGGTGGTCGTCGACATCACCAACCCGGTCGACTTCGCGACCTTCGACTCCCTGGTCGTCCCGGCCGACCGCTCGGCGGCCGCGGAGCTGGCCGACGCGCTGCCGGACTCCCGGGTGCTGAAGGCCTTCAACACCAACTTCGCGCCGACCCTGGCCGCGGGTGCTGTCGGCGGACGGCCCGTCACCGTGCTGATCGCCGGGGACGACGCCGATGCCAAGTCGGCGCTGACCGCGATCGTCACCGCGGGCGGCCTGCGCGCCCTCGACGCCGGGCCGCTGCGCCGGGCGCGCGAGCTGGAAGCGGTCGGCTTCCTCCAGCTCACCCTCGCGGCCGCCGAGAAGGTCGCCTGGACCGGCGGGTTCGCCGTCGTCGACTGACCCGCCGTCGACCGACCGACCGGCCGTCGACCGGCCCGTCGTCGACCGACCGTCCCCGCGGATCCGACCGCACCCCCCGCGGCGCCTCGTCCGGGAGTTCCACCCCGGCGCCGACTTCCTCGCCCGCGCCGGGGGCGGCCGTGTACCGGCCCCCGGCGCCCCCACAGCAACGACAGGACCAGACATGACCTTCCCCGCCGCAGCCCGTGACCTCGCCCTCCTCCTCGCCCGCGTCGCCGTCGGCGTCGTCTTCCTCGCCCACGGCTGGCAGAAGCTGTTCACCAACGGCATCGACGGCACCGCCGCCTTCTTCGACCAGGCGGGCGTGCCCGCCGCGACCGCTTCGGCGTGGTTCGCGGCCGTCGTGGAGCTCGCCGGTGGCGCCGCGCTGATAGCCGGGCTCGCCGTGCCCGCGGCGGGGGTGCTGCTGCTGATCGACATGATCGGCGCGTTCGCCTTCGTGCACGCGGGCAACGGCCTCTTCGTCGACGCGGGCGGCTACGAACTCGTCCTGGTGCTCGGGGCGGCGGCCCTGGCCCTCGCCGCCGTGGGCGCCGGCCGCTTCAGCGCCGACCACCTGCTCACCGGCCGTCGCCGGACCCGGACCGTGCGGCACGTGGCCGCCTGAGGCGGTCGCACGCGGCGTCGTGTCCCGCACGACGCCGCACCGCCGTGCGCGCGGCGCCGCCGTGCGATGCGCACAGGTGTGCCCTCTTGGGCCAGGTGTCCCGTGTGCGGGGGCCCGCCGGTACCACCGGTGGGCCCTGTTTATGTCGGTCGAACGGTCGAGGCGTCAGACTGCGGCACAATTGGCCGTGCCCCAGCCCCTTCTTCAGCCCCTGCCATACAAGGGATCGGTGTGATGAGCAGCATGACGAGAGTGGACGTACCGGCGCCCAGGACCGGCGAGGACGGCCCGCGCCGGGAAGGCGGCAGCCGGGGCTTCGGGCTGCTGCTGGTGATCACCGGCCTGCTCGGCGTCTTCGCCTCCGGGATCATCACCATGGACAAGTTCCGGATCCTCGAGGACCCGGGCTACGAGCCGGCCTGCGGCATCAATCCGATCTTCTCCTGCAAGAGCATCATGGCGAGCGACCAGGCGGCGGCCTTCGGCTTCCCCAACCCGCTGCTGGGGCTGGTCACCTACGGCATCGTCGTCTGCGTGGGCATGAGCGTGCTCTCCGGCGCCCGCTTCCCCCGCTGGTACTGGCTCACCTTCAACGCCGGCACGCTCTTCGGGGTGGGCTTCTGCACCTGGCTGATGATCCAGTCCCTGTACGAGATCAACAAGCTCTGCCTGTGGTGCATGCTCGCCTGGACCGTGACGATCATCATGTTCTGGTACGTGACCTCCTTCAACGTCCGGCAGGGATTCCTGCCCGCGCCCAAGGCCGTGCGCACCTTCCTGGCCGAGTTCACCTGGCCTCTTCCGGTGGTGCACATCGGCATCATCGCCATCCTGATCCTGACCCGCTGGGGCGCGAACCTCTGGGCCTGACGCCCCGGGCCCGGACTCCGGGCCCGGCGCTGTCGGAGCGGTGGCTTAGGGTTTTTGTGTGGAGCCCGACCTGTTCACCGCCGCAGCCGAAGAACGCCAGGAGAAGGACCCGGCCGCCAGTCCGCTGGCGGTCCGGATGCGTCCGCGCACGGTCGACGAGGTGGTCGGCCAGCGGCACCTGCTGAAGCCCGGCTCCCCGCTGCGCCGCCTCGTCGGCGAGGGGGCCGCCGGCCCGGCCGGGCCCTCCTCGGTGATCCTCTGGGGTCCGCCCGGGACCGGCAAGACGACCCTCGCGTACGTCATCTCCAAGGCCACCGACAAGCGGTTCGTGGAGCTCTCCGCCATCACCGCCGGCGTCAAGGAGGTCCGGGCGGTCATCGACGGCGCCCGCCGCGCCACCGGAGGCTTCGGCAAGGAGACCGTCCTCTTCCTCGACGAGATCCACCGCTTCAGCAAGGCCCAGCAGGACTCCCTGCTCCCCGCCGTCGAGAACCGCTGGGTCACGCTGATCGCCGCCACCACCGAGAACCCCTACTTCTCGGTGATCTCGCCGCTGCTCTCCCGCTCCCTGCTGCTCACCCTGGAGCCGCTCACCGACGACGACCTGCGCGGCCTGCTGCGCCGCGCGGTGAGCGACGAACGCGGGCTCGGCGGCTCGGTCGAACTGCCCGAGGACGCCGAGGAGCACCTGCTGCGGATCGCCGGCGGCGACGCCCGCCGCGCGCTGACCGCCCTGGAGGCGGGCGCCGGCTCCGCGCTGGCCAAGGGCGAGGACACCATCACGCTGGAGACGCTGGAGGACTCCGTCGCCCGTGCCGCCGTCCGCTACGACAAGGACGGCGACCAGCACTACGACGTCGCCAGCGCGCTGATCAAGTCCATCCGCGGCTCCGACGTCGACGCCGCGCTGCACTACCTGGCCCGCATGATCGACGCGGGGGAGGACCCCCGCTTCATCGCCCGCCGGCTGATGATCTCCGCCAGCGAGGACATCGGCCTGGCCGACCCCAACGCCCTGCCGATCGCGGTGGCCGCCGCGCAGGCCGTCGCCATGATCGGCTTCCCCGAGGCCGCGCTGACGCTGAGCCACGCCACCATCGCGCTGGCCCTCGCCCCCAAGTCCAACGCCGCGACGACCGCGATCGGGGCCGCGCTGGAGGACGTCCGCAAGGGCCTGGCCGGTCCGGTGCCCACGCACCTGCGGGACGGCCACTACCAGGGCGCCGCCAAGCTGGGGCACGCCAAGGGGTACGTCTACCCGCACGACCTGCCCGAGGGCATCGCCGCCCAGCAGTACGCGCCGGACGCGATCAAGGACCGCGAGTACTACGCGCCCACCCGGCACGGCGCCGAGGCGCGGTACGCCGACGCCGTGGAGTGGACCCGCAAGAACCTCGGCCGCCGGCGGTCCTGAGGACCGGCGCGGGCCTGGATCCCGACGGAGGGCCTGGATCCCGACGGAGGGCTTGAATGCCGACGGAGGGCCTGGGCCCGGGGCGGCTCCGGGCCCAGGCGGCCCCGTGTCCGGAGCACCGCCGCGGCCCCTGTAGCATTGCCCGAAGTGCTGCGTCCCGTTGTCCGCCCCGGCGGACTCCACCAGGCGGGACATCCAGCCGGAACCCCGTGCCGCGAGGCGTGGGGATCCAGGAGCGTCGCGCACCGTCGAAGGTGTCGCGGGCAGCCCACCACCGCCTCCGGTCCACGCGCCCGGAGAACCGGTCGGTGGGCCACTCGCGTGCTGCACGTATGTGCCCAGACCTGGGAGCGGCTGCCCGCCGGGTTCCTCGGAGCCCACGGGTTTCCCGGGCTGCGGATTGCGACCTCCCCTAACCCTGGTGAAGCCGTATTCACACAGAAACAATGAGGTGTCGGTTCCATGGCGAACCAGTCCCGCCCCAAGGTCAAGAAGTCGCGTGCCCTCGGCATCGCGCTGACCCCGAAGGCCGTCAAGTACTTCGAGGCCCGCCCCTACCCGCCGGGTGAGCACGGCCGCGGCCGCAAGCAGAACTCGGACTACAAGGTCCGTCTGCTCGAGAAGCAGCGTCTGCGCGCGCAGTACGACGTGTCCGAGCGCCAGCTCGTCCGCGCCTACGAGCGTGCCTCCAAGGTGCAGGGCAAGACCGGTGAGGCCCTGATCATCGAGCTCGAGCGCCGTCTCGACGCGCTGGTCCTGCGTTCGGGCATCGCCCGCACGATCTACCAGGCCCGCCAGATGGTCGTCCACGGCCACATCCAGGTCAACGGCCAGAAGGTCGACAAGCCGTCCTTCCGTGTCCGTCCGGACGACGTCGTGCAGGTCCGCGACCGCTCCAAGGACAAGACGCTGTTCCAGGTCGCCCGCGAGGGTGGCTTCGCCCCCGACGGCGAGACCCCGCGCTACCTGCAGGTGAACCTCAAGGCCCTGGCGTTCCGCCTGGACCGTGAGCCGAACCGCAAGGAGATCCCGGTGATCTGCGACGAGCAGCTCGTCGTCGAGTACTACGCCCGCTGATCCTTCGGCCGACGTAGTACCACCGCGCGCCTCGGCCCGCCGCCGTGCCGTTCCCCGGCACGGCGGCGGGCCGTCGCCGTTCCCCGGCACGGTCCGCCCCCGCGGGCCGGGCCCCGCCCCGGCCGTGGCGCCGGGAATCCGGTACAGGGCGCGGTCCGTGGCGCGATAGGCTCGGGGCACGACTTTTCCGATGTCAGGGAGCGGGTGCGCAGTGTCCGGTGGAGAGGTGGCCGGAATCCTGGTGGCCGTCTTCTGGGCCATCCTGGTGTCCTTCCTCGCCGTCGCACTGGCGAGACTGGCCCAGACGCTCAAGGCGACGACCAAGCTGGTGGCGGACGTGACCGAACAGGCCGTCCCGCTGCTCGCCGACGCCTCCGACGCCGTGCGCTCCGCACAGACCCAGATCGACCGGGTCGACGCCATCGCATCGGACGTCCAGGAGGTCACGTCGAACGCGTCCGCGCTGTCGACGACCGTGGCCTCCACCTTCGGCGGCCCCCTGGTGAAGGTCGCGGCGTTCGGCTACGGCGTGCGTCGCGCGCTCGGCCGGGGCGACGCCGCACCCGGGGCGTCGCGCGAACCCCGGCGCACCGTGATCGTGGGCCGAACCCTCCCGGCCGAGGGCCGGGCCAGCCGGACGAAGCGGAAGAGGGACTGAACCACCGATGTTCCGTCGAGCCTTCTGGTTCTCCGCCGGCGCAGCCGCCGGCGTGTGGGCCACCACCAAGGTCAACCGCAAGCTGAAGCAGCTCACCCCCGAGAGCCTCGCCGCGCAGGCGGCGAACAAGGCGCTCGAGGCGGGCCACCGGCTGAAGGACTTCGCACTCGACGTGCGCGACAACATGGCCCAGCGGGAGGCCGAACTCGGCGAGGCGCTCGGACTGCGCGCCTCCGTCGAGGGCGGACCCCGCCCGGCCGCCCTGGAGCCGGGGCGCACCACCGTGCGGCCGGTCGCCGCCGTGGACCACCGCCATGGCACCACCCACCGCAGCAACGAGAAGTACGTCGACACGTACTCGTACAACCGGAATGAGGACCACTGATGGAGTCGGCCGAGATCCGCCGCCGCTGGCTGAGCTTCTTCGAGGAGCGCGGGCACACCGTCGTCCCTTCGGCGTCGCTCATCGCGGACGACCCGACTCTGCTCCTCGTCCCGGCCGGCATGGTGCCCTTCAAGCCCTACTTCCTGGGCGAGGTCAAGCCGCCGTACCCGCGCGCCACCAGCGTGCAGAAGTGCGTGCGCACGCCGGACATCGAGGAGGTCGGCAAGACCACCCGCCACGGCACGTTCTTCCAGATGTGCGGCAACTTCTCCTTCGGCGACTACTTCAAGGAAGGCGCCATCAAGCTCGCCTGGGAGCTGCTCACCAGCCCCCAGGACAAGGGCGGTTACGGCCTCGAGCCCGAGAAGCTCTGGATCACCGTCTACCAGGACGACGACGAGGCCGAGCAGATCTGGCGCGACGTCGTCGGCGTGCCCGCCGAGCGGATCCAGCGCCTGGGCAAGAAGGACAACTTCTGGTCCATGGGCGTCCCCGGCCCCTGCGGCCCCTGCTCCGAGATCAACTACGACCGCGGCCCCGAGTTCGGCGTCGAGGGCGGCCCGGCCGTCAACGACGAGCGGTACGTGGAGATCTGGAACCTCGTCTTCATGCAGTTCGAGCGGGGCGAGGGCACCGGCAAGGACGACTTCCGGATCCTCGGTGACCTGCCCAGCAAGAACATCGACACCGGTCTCGGTCTCGAGCGGCTCGCCATGATCCTGCAGGGCGTGCAGAACATGTACGAGATCGACACCTCGATGGCCGTCATCGAGAAGGCCACCGAGCTGACCGGCGTCCGCTACGGCGACGCCGCCTCCTCCGACGTCTCGCTGCGCGTGGTCACCGACCACATGCGCACCTCGGTGATGCTCATCGGCGACGGCGTCACCCCCGGCAACGAGGGCCGCGGCTACGTGCTGCGCCGCATCATGCGCCGCGCCATCCGCAACATGCGCCTGCTCGGCGCCACCGGCCCGGTGGTCAAGGACCTCATCGACGTCGTCATCGCGATGATGGGGCAGCAGTACCCCGAGCTGGTCACCGACCGCGAGCGCATCGAGAAGGTGGCCCTCGCCGAGGAGAACGCCTTCCTCAAGACGCTGAAGGCCGGCACCAACATCCTCGACACCGCCGTCACCGAGACCAAGGCCGCCGGCGGCAAGGTCCTCGCCGGCGACAAGGCGTTCCTGCTCCACGACACCTGGGGCTTCCCGATCGACCTCACCCTCGAGATGGCCGCCGAACAGGGCCTGTCGGTGGACGAGGACGGCTTCCGCCGCCTGATGAAGGAGCAGCGGGAGCGCGCCAAGGCCGACGCCCAGGCCAAGAAGACCGGCCACGCCTCGCTCGGCGCCTACCGCGAGATCGCCGACGCCGCCGGCGAGACCGAGTTCATCGGCTACACCCACACCCAGGGCGAGTCCACCGTCGTCGGCATCCTGGTCGACGGCGTCTCCTCCCCGGCCGCCCGTGAGGGCGACGAGGTCGAGATCGTCCTGGACCGCACCCCGTTCTACGCCGAGGGCGGCGGCCAGATCGGCGACACCGGCCGCATCAAGGCCGACTCCGGCGCCGTGATCGAGATCCGCGACTGCCAGAAGCCGGTGCCGGGCGTCTACGTGCACAAGGGCGTCGTCCAGGTCGGCGAGGTGACCCTCGGCTCCAAGGCCGAGGCCTCGATCGACCACCGCCGCCGCACCGCCATCGCCCGCGCCCACTCGGCCACCCACCTCACCCACCAGGCCCTGCGCGACGCGCTCGGCCCGACGGCCGCCCAGGCCGGCTCGGAGAACCAGCCGGGCCGCTTCCGCTTCGACTTCGGCTCCCCGGCCGCCGTGCCGACGGCCGTGATGACCGACGTCGAGCAGAAGATCAACGAGGTGCTCTCCCGCGACCTCGACGTGCGCGCCGACGTGATGAGCATCGACGAGGCCAAGAAGCAGGGCGCCATCGCCGAGTTCGGCGAGAAGTACGGCGAGCGGGTCCGCGTGGTGACCATCGGCGACTTCTCCAAGGAGCTGTGCGGCGGCACCCACGTCCACTCCACCGCCCAGCTCGGTCTGGTGAAGCTGCTCGGCGAGTCGTCCATCGGCTCCGGCGTGCGCCGCATCGAGGCCCTGGTCGGCGTCGACGCGTACAACTTCCTGGCCCGTGAGCACACGGTGGTCAACCAGCTCACCGAGCTGCTCAAGGGCCGCTCGGAGGAGCTGCCGGAGAAGGTCGCCGCCATGCTCGGCAAGCTGAAGGACGCCGAGAAGGAGATCGAGAAGTTCCGCGCCGAGAAGGTGCTGCAGGCCGCCGCCGGTCTCGCCGAGTCCGCCAAGGACGTCCGCGGCGTGGCCCTGGTCACCGGCCAGGTGCCGGACGGCACCACCGCCGACGACCTGCGCAAGCTGGTCCTCGACGTGCGCGGCCGCATCCAGGGCGGCCGGGCCGCCGTGGTGGCCCTGTTCACCACGGTCAACGGCAAGCCGCTGACGGTCATCGCCACCAACGACGCCGCCCGCGACCGCGGCCTCAAGGCCGGTGACCTGGTCCGGGTCGCCGCCAAGACCCTCGGCGGCGGCGGTGGCGGCAAGCCGGACGTCGCCCAGGGCGGCGGCCAGAACCCGGCCGCCATCGGCGAGGCCGTCGACGCCGTCGAGCGCCTCGTGGCCGACACGGCCAAGTAACTCCGAAGAGGGAATCGAGCACATGCGCAGAGGACGCCGGCTGGCCGTCGACGTCGGGGACGCCCGGATCGGGGTCGCCTCGTGCGACCCCGACGGGATCCTCGCCACACCGGTGGAGACCGTGCCCGGGCGGGACGTCCCGGCGGCACAGCGGCGCCTCGCGCAGCTCGTCGAGGAGTACGAGCCGATCGAGGTCGTGGTCGGCCTTCCCCGCTCCCTCAAGGGCGGCGAGGGCCCCGCGGCCGCCAAGGTGCGCGGCTTCACGCAGGAGCTGGCCGCGCGGATCGCCCCCGTCCCGGTGCGGCTGGTCGACGAGCGGATGACCACGGTCACGGCGAGCCAGGGCCTGCGCGCCTCGGGCGTGCGGTCCAAGAAGGGACGCTCCGTGATCGACCAGGTCGCGGCCGTGATCATCCTGCAGCAGGCACTGGAGTCCGAACGGGTGTCCGGCGCTGCGCCAGGGGAAGCAGTCGAGGTGGCGGGCTGATCGCGGTACGGTAACGTTCCGCGCGATGCGGCGCACGTTCGAATGCCGTCGCGTAACGAGAGGCGGCGCGGCTCCCTGCCCGACCGGCGCCGGCCGAGACACCGCCTCGCGGCTCTAGGGGATCGATGACTGAGTATGGCCGGGGCCAAGGCTCCGAACCGTGGCATCCGGGTGACCCGTACTACGGGGACGGCGGATGGGAGGGCCAGTACCCCCAGGGGCAGCAGCACGCCCACGGGCAGCAGGACCCCTACGGCGGCCAGCCGCAGCACGACCCCTACGGGCAGCAGCACCAGCAGCAGTACGGCGACGGCTACGGGCAGCAGCACCAGCAGCAGTACGGCGACGGTCAGCAGCACCAGCAGTACGGCGGCGAGCAGCAGCAGTACGGCGACGGTCAGCAGCAGTACGGCGGCGACTGGGGCACCGGCCAGCAGTACGGCCAGCCGCAGCACGATCCCTACGCCCAGCAGCACCAGCAGGCGCAGCAGCAGCCGCAGGCGCAGCAACACCAGCAGTCGCAGGCGCACCAGCAGCACCAGCAGCAGTACGACGACGGCTACGGGCAGAGCGGCTACCCCCAGCAGCAGGGCTCCGGCCACGACCAGGGCCCCGGCGAGTGGGACGCCGAGCCGCAGGAGGAGGAGCACCCCTTCTTCACCGGCCGGGACGACGAGGACGACGACGAGGCCCCGCGCGACCGGCGGCAGGCCCGCGAGGGCCGCGGGCGCGGCGGCCGTTCCGAGCGGCGAGGGCGCGGCGGCGACCGCGACGACCGCGAGGAGGGCCGCAGAGGCCGCGGCGGCTGCCTGATCGCCCTGCTGGTGGTCGGCTCGCTGGTCGTCGGCGGAGGCTACTACCTCTACCAGGAACGTTTCGCCGCCGCCCCGGACTACTCGGGGGACGGCAACGGGCAGGCCGTGTCCATCACCATTCCGCCCGGCTCCTCCGGCGCGCAGGTCGGTCAGATCCTCAAGGCGAAGGGCGTCGTCAAGAGCGTCGACGGCTTCGTCGCCGCCCTCACCGAGAACGGCGGCGACCTCCAGGCGGGTGCGTACCAGCTGGAGAAGGAGATGTCCGCCGAGTCCGCCGTGGAGTGGCTCCTCGACCCGAAGAAGAGCGGGGCGAAGGGCGTCGTCGTCACCGAGGGCATGCGCAACGTCGCCGTCTACAAGGCGGTCGACAAGAAGCTGAAGCTGAAGGCCGGCACCACGCGGAAGATCGCCGAGGAGAAGTACGACACCCTCGGCCTGCCCGAGTGGGCCGACGACGACAAGGACATAAAGGATCCCCTCGAGGGCTTCCTCTTCCCGGCGACCTATCCGGCGTCCGAGGACACCAAGCCGGAGGACCTCCTCAAGGAGATGGTGTCCAAGGCCGTCGAGACGTACGAGAAGCAGGACCTCGAGGCCGCGGCCGAGAAGCTGGACCTCGAGAGCCCCATGGACGTCGTGACGGTGGCCAGCCTGGTCCAGGCGGAGGGCAAGACCCACGACGACTTCCGCAAGATGGCCGAGGTCGTCTACAACCGGCTGGCCCCGGACAACACCGAGACGAACAACTACCTCCAGTTCGACTCGACGTTCAACTACGCCATGGGTCAGAGCCAGATCCAGATCAGCGAGCGGGACATCCAGACGAACCGCGACCCGTACAACACGTACACGAACAAGTTCCTGCCGCCGGGGCCGATCGGCAACCCCGGTCAGGAGGCGCTGGACGCCGCGCTGAAGCCGACCAGCGACGGCTGGATCTACTTCGTCGCCACCGACGGCATGAACAACACCGAGTTCGCCAAGAACCACGACGACTTCCTGGTCCTGAAGGAAAAGTTCAATGAGAGCCAGAAGCGGTAACGGTCGCCGCGCCGCCGTGCTCGGCTCGCCCATCGCCCACTCCCTCTCGCCCGAGCTGCACAGGGCCGCCTACGCGGCCCTCGGCCTGGACGGCTGGAGCTACGACCGGTTCGAGATCGACGAGGCCGCCCTGCCCGGCTTCGTCGAGGGCCTGGGCCCGGAGTGGGCCGGGCTCTCGCTGACCATGCCGCTGAAGCGGGCGGTCATCCCGCTGCTCGACTCGGTGACCGCGACCGCCGCCTCCGTGGAGGCGGTCAACACCGTGGTGTTCACCGAGGACGGCCGCCGCGTCGGCGACAACACCGACATCCCCGGGATGGTCGCCGCCCTGCGCGAGCGCGGCGTCGGGAGGACGGACACCGCCGCCGTCCTCGGCGCCGGCGCCACCGCCTCCTCCGCGCTGGCCGCGCTGACCCGGATCTGCGACGGCGAGATCGCCGTGTACGTCCGCAGCGAGGCGCGCGCCGCCGAGATGCGCGAGTGGGGCGCCCGCCTGAACGCGGACGTCCGTATCGCTCCGTGGGACGACGCCGCCGAGGCCCTGCGCGCCCCGCTGGTGATCGCCACCACCCCCGCCGGCAGCACCGACGCCCTCGCCGAGGCCGTCCCCGCGCAGCCCGGCACCCTCTTCGACGTCCTCTACGAGCCGTGGCCCACCCCGCTGGCCGCCCGCTGGTCCGCGGCCGGCGGCCCGGTCGTCGGCGGCCTGGACCTCCTGGTCCACCAGGCGGTCCTCCAGGTCGAGCAGATGACGGGCCGCTCCCCGGGTCCGCTGGCCGCCATGCGCGAGGCCGGGGAACGCGCGCTCGCCGCCCGCTGACGCCCGCCCGGGCGGTCTCCTCCCGTGGGACGCCATGTCCGACCGGTGGACCGGTGGGCCGGGCGTCACCCCCGGCATGGGAGGATCGGGGGCAGGGCGGGCCTGGCCAGGACCTGGGCGCGCCGTCGCCGATCACTGGCGCGAGCAGGAGGAGCACCGTTGAGCAGGTTGCGCTGGCTGACCGCGGGGGAGTCCCACGGACCCGCACTCGTCGCGACGCTGGAAGGACTTCCGGCCGGCGTGCCGGTCACCACCGAGATGGTGGCCGACAACCTCGCCCGCCGTCGCCTCGGCTACGGCCGCGGCGCGCGCATGAAGTTCGAGCGCGACGAGGTCACCTTCCTCGGCGGCGTCCGCCACGGCCTCAGCCTCGGCTCCCCGATCGCGATCATGGTGGGCAACACCGAGTGGCCCAAGTGGGAACAGGTCATGTCCGCCGACCCGGTCGACCCGGAGATCCTCGCCGGTCTCGCCCGCAACGCGCCGCTGACCCGCCCCCGCCCGGGCCACGCCGACCTGGCAGGCATGCAGAAGTACGGCTTCGACGAGGCCCGCCCGATCCTCGAGCGTGCCTCCGCCCGTGAGACCGCCGCCCGCGTGGCGCTCGGCGCCGTCGCCCGCTCCTACCTCAAGGAGACGGCCGGCATCGAGATCGTCTCCCACGTGGTCGAGCTGGCCGCCGCCAAGGCGCCCTACGGCGTGTACCCGACCCCCGCGGACACCGGGAAGCTGGACGCCGACCCGGTGCGCTGCCTCGACGCGGACACCTCCAAGCGGATGGTCGCCGAGATCGACCAGGCCCACAAGGACGGCGACACCCTCGGCGGCGTCGTCGAGGTGCTCGCCTACGACGTGCCGGTCGGCCTCGGCTCGCACGTGCACTGGGACCGCCGCCTGGACGCCCGGCTGGCCGCCGCGCTGATGGGCATCCAGGCCATCAAGGGCGTCGAGGTCGGCGACGGCTTCGACCTGGCCCGCGTGCCCGGCTCCCAGGCGCACGACGAGATCCTCCCCACCGCGGACGGCATCCGCCGCGCCAGCGGCCGCGCCGGCGGCACCGAGGGCGGCCTGACCACCGGTGAGCTGCTGCGGGTGCGGGCCGCGATGAAGCCCATCGCCACCGTCCCGCGCGCCCTGCGCACCGTGGACGTCACCACCGGCGAGGCCGCGCAGGCCCACCACCAGCGCTCCGACGTCTGCGCCGTCCCCGCGGCCGGCATCGTCGCGGAGGCCATGGTGGCGCTGGTGCTGGCCGACGCGGTGGCGGAGAAGTTCGGCGGCGACAGCGTCCCCGAGACCCGCCGCAACGTCCGCTCGTACCTCGACAGCCTGACCGTCCGATGAGCCCGGCACCTCCGGCCGGCCAGGAGGCCCCAACGGGCGCCGGGCCCCGGCTGGTCCTGGTCGGCCCGATGGGCGTCGGCAAGTCCACCGTGGGCGCCCTGCTCGCCGCCCGGCTGGGCGTCGCCTACCGGGACACCGACGACGACATCGTCGCCGCCGAGGGCCGCCCCATCTCGGAGATCTTCGTCGACGACGGCGAGGAGCACTTCCGCGCCCTGGAGAAGGCGGCCGTCGCCGCCGCGCTCGCCGAGCACGACGGCGTCCTCGCCCTCGGCGGCGGCGCGATCCTCGACGCCGGCACCCGGGCGCTGCTGGCCGCCCACCCGGTGGTCTACCTGTCGATGGACGTCGACGAGGCCGTCCGGCGCACCGGACTGAACGTCGCCCGCCCGCTGCTGACGGTCAACCCGCGCAAGCAGTGGCGCGAGCTGATGGAGGCCCGCCGCCACCTGTACACCGAGGTCGCCCGCGTGGTGGTCGCCACCGACGGGCGCACGCCCGAAGAAGTCGCCGAGGCGGTCCTCGACGCAACCGAACTCCGCAAGAACGAGGACGAAGCATGAGCACCAGCGAGGCCGTGACCCGGATCGAGGTCGCCGGGACGGCGGGCACCGATCCCTACGAGGTCCTGGTCGGCCGGCAGCTCCTCGGCGAGCTCGGCGGCCTGGTCGGCGACAAGGCCAAGCGCGTCGCGGTGATCCACCCGGAGGCCCTCGCCGACACCGGGGACGCGCTCCGCGCCGACCTGGCCGAGCAGGGCTACGAGGCCGTCGCGATCCAGGTGCCCAACGCCGAGGAGGCCAAGACCGCCGAGGTCGCCGCCTACTGCTGGAAGGCGCTGGGCCAGACCGGCTTCACCCGCACCGACGTCATCGTCGGCGTCGGCGGCGGCGCCACCACGGACCTCGCCGGCTTCGTCGCCGCCACCTGGCTGCGCGGCGTGCGCTGGATCGCCGTCCCCACCACCGTGCTCGCCATGGTGGACGCGGCCGTCGGCGGCAAGACCGGCATCAACACCGCCGAGGGCAAGAACCTGGTCGGCGCCTTCCACCCGCCGGCCGGCGTCCTGTGCGACCTGGCCGCGCTGGACTCGCTGGGGGTGCACGACTACGTCTCCGGACTCGCCGAGATCGTCAAGGCCGGCTTCATCGCCGACCCGGTCATCCTCGACCTCATCGAGGGCGACCCCGAGGCCGCGCGCAGCCCCGAGGGCCCGCACACCGCCGAGCTGATCGAGCGCGCCATCCGGGTCAAGGCCGAGGTGGTCTCCTCCGACCTCAAGGAGTCGGGCCTGCGGGAGATCCTCAACTACGGCCACACCCTGGCCCACGCCATCGAGAAGAACGAGCGCTACAAGTGGCGCCACGGCGCGGCCGTGGCCGTCGGCATGCGCTTCGCCGCCGAGCTCGGCCGGGTCGCCGGGCGGCTCGACGACGCCACCGCCGACCGGCACACCGAGGTCCTGCGCTCGCTCGGCCTGCCGCTGACCTACCGCTACGACCAGTGGCCCAAGCTGCTGGAGAACATGAAGGTCGACAAGAAGTCCCGCGGCGACCTGCTGCGCTTCATCGTCCTGGACGGCCTGGCCCGCCCCACCGTGCTGGAGGGCCCCGACCCGGCGGTGCTGCTCGCCGCCTACGGCGAGGTCGCCGAGTAGCGGGCCTCGGCCCCGCACCGCCGCAGGGCACTTTCCGGCCGCCCCGCCCGTTCCCCACCAGACGGCGCGGGGCGGTACCGTTCCGACGGCCGGTACGGTCGGCACGACCGACGCGAGACCATCACGAGACGGAGTGGCAGGGGATGCAGCACGCGGTGGGGTCCGAACTGCCGCCGCCCCACGGGCCCGGGCGGACCGCCTGGGCGGGGCAGGCGCCGGAGGCGACCGGGCAGGTCCCGTTGCCCCCGGGGGGCCCGGTGCACGCGCCGGGGGTCCCCCTGGCCCAGGGCGGGGTCCATCACCCGGCGCCGCCGGCCCCGGTCCCGCCCGACCCCCGGACGGCGACCCTCGCGGTGCTGCTGATCGGCCCCGCCGGAGCGGGCAAGACCAGCGTCGCCAAGTACTGGGCCGGTCACCGCAGGGTGCCCACCGCCCACGTCAGCCTGGACGACGTCCGCGAATGGGTGCGCGCGGGCTTCGCCGACCCGCAGAGCGGGTGGAACGAGCAGTCCGAGACCCAGTACCGCCTGGCCCGCCGCACCTGCGGCTTCGCCGCCCGCAACTTCCTCGCCAACGGCATCTCCTGCGTGATCGACGACGCCGTCTTCCCCGACCGGCCCGTCGTCGGGCTGGGCGGCTGGAAGCGGCACGTGGGCCCCGGCCTGCTGCCGGTGGTGCTGCTGCCCGGCCTGGAGGTCGTGCTCGAGCGCAACGCCCAGCGCTCCGGGAACCGGCGGCTCACCGACGAGGAGGTCGCCCGGATCCACGGCCGGATGGCCGGCTGGTACGGCTCGGGCCTGCCCATCATCGACAACTCCCAGCTGGACGTCCCGGCCACCGCCCGGCTGCTCGACGACGTCCTCGCCCGCTCCATGGCCGCGCCCCCGCAGTGGTGACCCGGCCGAGGCCCTGACCCCGCGAGGGCCCCGCAGACCCGACCGGCGGCGTTCAGGACGCGGTCGAACGCGCCGGAACATACGCTCGGGCCATGCCAGAGGTGTTCGCCGCCCGTCGGGCGCGGCTGAGGGAACGCTGCCACGCTGCCGGCAGCGCCGCCGCGCTGGTCACCCGCCCCGCCAACGTGCGCTACCTCGCCGGGGCCGCCCCGCCCGGCGCCGCGCTCCTGCTCGCGCCCCGCGACGGCGCCGAGGACGTCCTGCTGTGCCCGCACCCGCTCGAGGAGCAGCAGCCGTCCGGGGCGCGCGAGGGCGGCCGGCCCGACGAGCTGCTGCGGATCCGCCCGCTGGGCGGCAGCCTCTCCCCGGAGGGCGGCGACGCGGCGGTGGCCGCCGCCGGGCTGGCGGCCGAGGAGGGCGCCGACTCGCTCGCCGTGGAGGAACACCACCTCACGGTGGCCCGGCACCGGGCCATCGGCTCGGTGGCCTCCCGGCTGCGGCTGACCGATCTGGGCGTCGCCGTGGAGCAGATGCGGGTGGTCAAGGACGAGGAGGAGATCTCCTGCCTGCGCGCGGGCGCCGAGATCGCCGACCAGGCGCTGGGCGAGTTGCTGGAGTCGATCCTGGTCGGCCGCACCGAACGCCACCTCGCCCTGGAGCTGGAGCGCCGCCTCGTCGACCACGGCGCCGACGGCCCGGCCTTCCCCACCTCGGTGGCCACCGGCCCGCACGCCGGGCGGCCCGGACACCGGCCCACCGACCGGCGGGTGGAGGAGGGCGACTTCCTCTCCGTGTGCATGGGGGCCGCCTACCGCGGCTACCGGTGCGAGATCGGGCGGACCTTCGTCATCGGCACCACGCCCGCGGACTGGCAGATCGAGCTGTACGAGGTGGTCTTCGCCGCCCAGCGCGCGGGCCGGGAGACCCTGGCCCCGGGCGTCGAACACCGCGAGGTGGACCGGGCCGCCCGGCAGGTCCTCGCCTCCGCCGGGTACGGCAGCGCCCTCCCGGCGCGGACCGGACACGGTGTCGGGCTGGAAATCGCGGAGGACCCGCAATTGGCCCCCGCGGCCATGGGTAAACTGGACGCTTGCGTGCCGGTCACCGTCGAGCCGGGGGTTCACCTCCCCGGTCGGGGCGGGGTCCGGATCGATGACACGCTCGTCGTGCGCCCCGAGGCGGACGGCGGACCCGAGCTACTCACCATCACGACCAAGGAGCTGCTCGCGCTGTAGCTTCCGAGCCGTAGCGCCCGCCCGTTCCCCAGGTCGTCCACGTCAGTCCAGGAGATTCCGCAACCGTGGCTTCCACGAACGACCTCAAGAACGGCCTGGTGCTCAAGCTCGAAGGCGGCCAGCTCTGGTCCGTCGTCGAGTTCCAGCACGTCAAGCCCGGCAAGGGCCCGGCCTTCGTGCGCACCAAGCTCAAGAACGTGCTCTCCGGCAAGGTCGTCGACAAGACCTTCAACGCCGGCGTCAAGGTCGAGACGGCCACCGTCGACAAGCGCGACATGCAGTTCTCGTACATGGACGGCGACTACTTCGTCTTCATGGACATGGACACCTACGACCAGCTGATGATCGACCGCAAGGTTGTCGGCGACGCCGCCAACTTCCTGGTCGAGGGCTTCACCGCCGTCGTCGCGCAGCACGAGGGCGAGGTGCTCTTCGTCGAGCTGCCGGCCGCCGTCGAGCTGACCATCCAGGAGACCGAGCCGGGCGTCCAGGGCGACCGCTCCACCGGTGGCACCAAGCCGGCCACCCTGGAGACGGGCCACCAGATCCAGGTCCCGCTCTTCATCACCACGGGCGAGAAGATCAAGGTCGACACCCGCACCAGCGACTACCTCGGCCGGGTGAACAGCTAACCGTGGCTGCCCGCAATACGGCCCGCAAGCGCGCGTTCCAGATCCTCTTCGAGGCGGACCAGCGCGGCGTGGACGTCCTGTCCGTCCTCGCCGACTGGGTCCGGCACTCCCGGAACGACACCCGGCAGCCCCCGGTCAGCGAGTACACGATGCAGCTGGTCGAGGGGTACGCGGACCACGTCCGCCGCATCGACGAGCTGATCGCCCAGTACGCCGTGGACTGGACGCTGGACCGGATGCCGGTGGTCGACCGCAACATCCTGCGGCTCGGCGCCTACGAGCTGATCTGGGTGGACGAGACGCCCGACGCCGTGGTGCTGGACGAGGCGGTGCAGCTGGCCAAGGAGTTCTCCACGGACGACTCGCCCGCGTTCGTCAACGGGCTGCTCGGCCGGTTCAAGGACCTCAAGCCGTCGCTGCGGCGCGACGAGGCCTGAGCCGCGCCCGCCGCACCAGGCAGGAAACACCGAAGGGCCCCAGCGTCACGCCGGGGCCCTTCGGTCTGAGGTTTCGTTTCTGCACGCCCGTTCGGTCAGCTCTCCTCGTGGGCGACCGCACGGCGGGCGTCGGCGTCCAGGACGCCCCAGCTGATCAGCTGCTCGGTCAGCACCGAGGGCGACTGGTCGTAGATGACGGCCAGGGTGCGCAGGTCGTCCTGGCGGATCGAGAGCACCTTGCCGTTGTAGTCACCGCGCTGGGACTGGATCGTCGCCGCGTAGCGCTGCAGCGGGCCGGCCTTCTCCACCGGCACGTGCTGCAGGCGCTCGAGGTCGAGGACCAGCTTCGGCGGCGGCTCGGCGGCGCCGCCCGGCGTGGTGCCGGGGAGCAGCTCCTGCACGGGGACACCGTAGAAGTCCGCCAGCTCGGCGAGGCGCTGCACGGTCACGGCGCGGTCCCCGCGCTCGTAGGAACCGACCACGACGGCCTTCCAGCGGCCCTGGGACTTCTCCTCCACGCCGTGGAGGGACAGACCCTGCTGGGTGCGGATGGCCCGGAGCTTGGCCCCGAGCTGCTTTGCGTATTCGCTGGACATAAAGCTCCCGGACAGTCGGCGGCGCGTGCGGACCGGGTGTCGGTGGCGGGGCGGAGCCATGATCGCGCCGCGCCCTCCCGGCGTGCCGCACGGTTGGTAACTCACTGTAAGGTTACGCAGCGTTACTCTGCCCCGTCAAGCGGAATGGTCCGGACCGACGGTTCGATGATCGGTTCGCTCGCTTGCTCCGCACGGGTGAATTCGGCGGCGGCCCGCGGCGGGGGAGGGGGGACGGCCGGGGCCTTCGGGCGCCTGTTAGGGTAGAGGCCGTAACCACGACGTCCTTTAAGGTCCGTCCCGTGAGGCGGAGAAGGGGGTCCTTTTCGTATGGACACGAACAGCTCCGCCTCGGCGGCGCAGGGGTCCGACGCACGTGCCGTGCTCGAGGCCCAGGACATCGCGCGGGTCATGACCCGCATCGCGCACGAGATCGTTGAACGCGCCAAGGGCGCCGAGGACGTCGTGCTGCTCGGCATCCCGACCAGGGGCGTCTACCTCGCCCGCCGGATCGCCGACAAGCTCGAGGAGATCACCGGACGGAAGATCCCCGTCGGCTCCCTCGACATCACCATGTACCGCGACGACCTGCGGCTGCAGCCGCCCAGGGCCCTCGCCCGCACCGACATCCCCGGTGACGGGATCGACGGCCGCCTCGTCGTGCTCGTCGACGACGTGCTCTTCTCCGGCCGCTCCGTGCGCGCCGCGCTCGACGCGCTGAACGACATCGGCCGCCCGCGGGCCGTCCAGCTCGCGGTCCTCGTCGACCGCGGCCACCGCGAACTGCCGATCCGCGCCGACTACGTCGGCAAGAACCTCCCCACGTCGCTGCGGGAGACGGTCAAGGTCCAGCTCGCCGAGGAGGACGGTCGCGACACCGTGCTGCTCGGCGCCAAGCCGGCCTCCCAGGGCGAACGGCACTAGACCCGCAGGCGCGACCCCGCCACCCGGGGTGCGCCGGCGCGTCCGCGCCTGCCCGAAATCTCCCAGATGATCCTTCCCACGGAGCCTGCCCGATGAAGCGTCACCTCATCTCGGCCGCCGACCTGACCCGCGACGACGCCGTCCACATCCTCGACACCGCCGAGGAGATGGCACGGGTCGGAGACCGCACGGTCAAGAAGCTTCCCGCCCTGCGCGGCCGCACCGTCTGCAACCTGTTCTTCGAGGACTCCACCCGCACCCGGATCTCCTTCGAGGCCGCCGAGAAGCGGCTGTCCGCCGACGTCATCAACTTCGCCGCCAAGGGATCCAGCGTCTCCAAGGGCGAGTCCCTCAAGGACACCGCCCAGACCCTGGCCGCCATGGGCGTGGACGCGGTCGTCATCCGCCACAGCGCCTCGGGCGCCCCCTACCGCCTGGCGACCTCCGGCTGGATCGACGCCCCCGTGATCAACGCCGGGGACGGCACCCACCAGCACCCCACCCAGGCCCTGCTGGACGCCTTCACCATGCGCCGCCGCCTCGTCGGCCCCGACGCCGGTCTCGGGCAGGACCTCACCGGCAAGCACGTCACCATCGTCGGCGACGTCCTGCACAGCCGGGTGGCCCGCTCCAACGTCGACCTGCTGCACACCCTCGGAGCGCACGTCACCCTCGTGGCCCCGCCCACCCTGCTGCCGGTCGGCGTCGAGACCTGGCCCTGCGAGATCTCCTACGACCTCGACTCCGCCCTCCCGAAGGCCGACGCGGTGATGATGCTGCGCGTCCAGCGGGAGAGGATGAACGCCGCCTTCTTCCCCACCGAGCGCGAGTACTCCCGCCGCTACGGCCTGGACGCCGACCGGATGGCGAAGACGCCCGACCACGCGATCGTCATGCACCCCGGACCGATGGTCCGCGGCATGGAGATCACCGCCGAGGTCGCCGACTCCGACCGCTGCACCGTCACCGAGCAGGTCGCCAACGGCGTCTTCACGAGGATGGCGGTCCTCTACCTCCTGCTCGGCGGCAACGCCAACGAGCCCACGCCCGGCCAGTGAACCGCATCCGAGGAAAGGCAGAACCCATGAGCAAGACCCTGATCCGCGGTGCGCGCGTGCTGGGCGGCGAGCCGCAGGACGTCCTGATCGACGGCTCCACGATCGCCGCCGTCGGCGCCGGCCTGGACGCCGAGGGTGTCGACACGGTCGTCGAGGCGGAGGGCAAGGTCCTCCTGCCGGGCCTGGTCGACCTCCACACCCACCTGCGCGAGCCCGGTCGCGAGGACTCCGAGACCGTCCTCACCGGCACCCGCGCCGCCGCCAAGGGCGGTTACACGCAGGTGTACGCGATGGCCAACACCTTCCCCGTCGCCGACACGGCCGGCGTGGTCGAGCAGGTGTACCGCCTCGGCCAGGAGCACGGCTACTGCGACGTGCAGCCCATCGGCGCCGTCACCGTCGGCCTGGAGGGCGAGAAGCTCGCCGAGCTCGGCGCGATGCACGAGTCCGCGGCCGGCGTGACCGTCTTCTCCGACGACGGCAAGTGCGTCCACGACGCCGTGATCATGCGCCGCGCCCTGGAGTACGTGAAGGCCTTCGGCGGCGTCGTCGCCCAGCACGCCCAGGAGCCCCGGCTCACCGAGGGCGCCCAGATGAACGAGGGCGTGGTCTCCGCCGAGCTCGGCCTCGGCGGCTGGCCGGCGGTGGCCGAGGAGTCGATCATCGCCCGCGACGTCCTGCTCGCCGAGCACGTGGGCTCGCGCGTCCACATCTGCCACCTGTCCACGGCCGGCTCCGTCGAGATCGTCCGCTGGGCCAAGTCCCGCGGCATCGACGTGACCGCCGAGGTCACCCCGCACCACCTGCTCCTCACCGACGAGATGGTGCGCAGCTACAACCCGGTCTACAAGGTCAACCCGCCGCTGCGCACCGAGCGCGACGTCATGGCCCTGCGCGAGGCGCTGGCCGACGGCACGATCGACATCGTCGCCACCGACCACGCCCCGCACCCGCACGAGGACAAGGACTGCGAGTGGGCCGCCGCCGCCATGGGCATGGTCGGCCTGGAGACGGCCCTGTCCGTGGTGCAGGAGACCATGGTGGAGACGGGCCTGCTGGACTGGGCCGGCGTCGCCGACCGGATGTCCGCCGCGCCCGCGCGGATCGGCCGGGCCCAGGGCCACGGCCGTCCGGTGGCCGTCGGTGAGCCTGCGAACCTCACCCTGGTCGACACCGCATACCGTGGAGGCGTGGACCCCGCGGGCTTCGCCTCCCGCAGCCGCAACACCCCCTACGAGGGCCGTGAGCTGCCGGGCCGTGTCACCCACACGTGGCTGCGGGGCACGGCCACCTACTCCGACGGGAAGCTCGCGTGACGACCTCCACCCCCCTCCTCCTGACCCTCGCCGCCGAGGCCGAACGCAAGTCGGCCGAGGTCACCAACTGGCCGGGCCGCATCGCCTGGGTCATCGGCCTCGCCCTCTTCGTCGCACTGGTCTACTGGCTGATGCGCGAGGGCTGGAAGTGGCGGAGCACCCTCCAAGGCGACGTGGCCGAGCTCCCGCAGGCGCCCGAGGAGCTGGGCGAGCCCAAGCTGACCATGAGCGGCCGGTACCACGGCTCCACCGAGGCGGGCCGCTGGCTGGACCGCATCGTGGCGCACGGCCTGGGCACCCGGAGCCGCGCCGAGCTCACCCTGACCGACGCCGGACTGGTCGTCGGCCGCCCCGGCGCCACCGACTTCTTCGTCCCGGCCGGCAAGCTCCGCGAGGCCCGGCTCGACAAGGGCATCGCCGGCAAGGTCCTCACCGAGGGCGGCCTGCTGGTGGTGACCTGGGAGCTCGGCGAGAGGCTGATCGACTCCGGCTTCCGCTCCGACCGGTCGGCCGAGCACGCCGACTGGGTCACCGCCATCAACCACATGACCGCACAGCACCACCAGCAGACGGAAGGCGCACGATGACGACCTCCACCAGGGGAGCCACGTCTCCCGCAGTACTCGTCCTGGAGGACGGCCGGATCTTCCGCGGCCGCGCCTACGGGGCCGTGGGGGAGACCTTCGGCGAGGCCGTGTTCTCCACCGGCATGACCGGCTACCAGGAGACCCTCACCGACCCGTCCTACCACCGCCAGGTGGTCGTCATGACGGCGCCGCACGTCGGCAACACCGGCATGAACGAGGAGGACCGCGAGTCCCACAAGATCTGGGTGTCCGGCTACGTCGTCCGCGACCCCGCACGGGTCCCCTCCAACTGGCGCTCCACCCGCACCCTCGACGACGAGCTCGCCGAGCAGGGCGTCGTCGGCATCAGCGGCATCGACACCCGCGCCCTCACCCGCCACCTGCGCGAGCGCGGCGCGATGCGCGTCGGCGTCTTCTCCGGCGAGGCGGTCGCCTCCGAGGAGGCCATGCTCGCCCGGGTCCGCGAGTCGGCCCCGATGAAGGGCGCCAGCCTCTACGAGGAGGTCGCCACCACCGAGGCGTACGTCGTCCGGGCGCAGGGCGACAAGAAGTTCACGGTCGCCGCGATCGACCTCGGCATAAAGGGCATGACCCCCTACCGGATGGCCGAGCGCGGCATCGAGGTGCACGTCCTGCCCGCCACCGCCACCCTCGACGAGATCTACGCCGTGAACCCCGACGGCGTGTTCTTCTCCAACGGCCCCGGCGACCCGGAGACGGCCGAGCACCCCGTCGAGCTGATGCGCGGCGTCCTCGAGCGCTCCACCCCGCTCTTCGGCATCTGCTTCGGCAACCAGATCCTCGGCCGCGCCCTCGGCTTCGGCACCTACAAGCTGAAGTACGGCCACCGCGGCATCAACCAGCCGGTCCAGGACCGCACCACCGGCAAGGTCGAGGTCACCGCCCACAACCACGGATTCGCCGTCGACGCCCCCATCGACACGATCTCCGAGACCGCGTACGGCCGCGTGCAGGTCTCCCACGTCTGCCTCAACGACGACGTCGTCGAAGGCCTGCAACTGCTCGACCGGCCCGCGTTCAGCGTCCAGTACCACCCCGAAGCGGCCGCGGGTCCCCACGACGCCGCCTACCTGTTCGACCGCTTCACGTCTTTGATGAACAACGTGCTCATGGAGGGCCAGCGTGCCTAAGCGCACCGATATCCAGTCCGTCCTGGTCATCGGCTCCGGCCCGATCGTCATCGGCCAGGCCGCGGAGTTCGACTACTCAGGCACCCAGGCATGCCGCGTCCTCAAGGCCGAGGGCCTGCGCGTCGTCCTGGTGAACTCCAACCCGGCGACGATCATGACCGACCCGGAGATCGCCGACGCCACCTACGTCGAGCCGATCACCCCCGAGTTCGTCGAGAAGATCATCGCCAAGGAGCGCCCCGACGCCCTCCTGCCCACCCTCGGCGGCCAGACCGCGCTCAACACCGCGATCTCCCTCCACGAGAACGGCACGCTCGCCAAGTACGGCGTCGAGCTGATCGGCGCCAACGTGGAGGCCATCCACAAGGGCGAGGACCGCGAGCAGTTCAAGGTGGTCGTCGAGGAGGTCCGCAAGAAGATCGGCCACGGCGAGTCCGCCCGCTCGGTCATCTGCCACTCCATGGACGACGTCCTCGCCGGCGTCGACACGCTCGGCGGCTACCCCGTCGTCGTCCGACCCTCCTT
This sequence comes from Streptomyces fragilis, assembly GCF_003112515.1. Classification (GTDB taxonomy): domain Bacteria; phylum Actinomycetota; class Actinomycetes; order Streptomycetales; family Streptomycetaceae; genus Streptomyces; species Streptomyces fragilis. The sequence goes on from NZ_BEVZ01000011.1 coordinate 33,838, forward strand.
CACCATGGGCGGCGCCGGCTCCGGCTTCGCCCACGACGAGGAGGAGCTGCGCCGCATCGCCGGCCAGGGCCTCACGCTCTCCCCGACCACCGAGGTGCTCCTGGAGGAGTCCATCCTCGGCTGGAAGGAGTACGAGCTGGAGCTCATGCGCGACAAGCACGACAACGTCGTGGTCGTCTGCTCCATCGAGAACTTCGACCCGATGGGCGTCCACACCGGCGACTCCATCACCGTCGCCCCGGCGATGACCCTCACCGACCGCGAGTACCAGGTGCTGCGCGACATCGGCATCGCCGTCATCCGCGAGGTCGGCGTCGACACCGGCGGCTGCAACATCCAGTTCGCGGTCAACCCCGTCGACGGCCGGGTCATCGTCATCGAGATGAACCCGCGCGTCTCCCGCTCCTCCGCGCTCGCCTCCAAGGCCACCGGCTTCCCGATCGCCAAGATCGCGGCCAAGCTGGCCGTCGGCTACACGCTGGACGAGATCCCCAACGACATCACCGAGCAGACCCCGGCCTCCTTCGAGCCGACGCTCGACTACGTCGTGGTCAAGGCGCCCCGCTTCGCCTTCGAGAAGTTCCCCTCCGCCGACTCCACCCTCACCACCACCATGAAGTCGGTGGGCGAGGCCATGGCCATGGGCCGCAACTTCACCGAGGCCCTCCAGAAGGCCCTGCGCTCCCTGGAGAAGAAGGGCAGCCAGTTCACCTTCACCGGCGAGCCCGGCGACAAGGACGAGCTGCTGCGCGAGGCCGTGAGGCCCACCGACGGCCGCATCAACACCGTGATGCAGGCCATCCGGGCCGGCGCCACCCAGGAGGAGGTCTTCGAGTCCACGAAGATCGACCCCTGGTTCGTCGACCAGCTCTTCCTGATCAAGGAGATCGCCGACGAGCTGGCCGCCGCCACCGAGCTCACCCCCGACCTGCTCGCCCACGCCAAGCGCCACGGCTTCTCCGACCAGCAGATCGGCGAGATCCGCGGCCTGCGCGAGGACGTCGTGCGCCAGGTCCGCCACGCCCTCGGCGTCCGCCCGGTCTACAAGACCGTCGACACCTGCGCCGCCGAGTTCGCCGCGAAGACCCCGTACTTCTACTCCTCCTACGACGAGGAGAGCGAGGTCGCCCCGCGCGAGCGCGCCGCGGTGATCATCCTGGGTTCCGGCCCCAACCGCATCGGCCAGGGCATCGAGTTCGACTACTCCTGCGTCCACGCCTCCTTCGCGCTCAGCGACGCCGGCTACGAGACCGTGATGGTCAACTGCAACCCCGAGACCGTCTCCACCGACTACGACACCTCCGACCGGCTGTACTTCGAGCCGCTCACCCTGGAGGACGTCCTGGAGATCGTCCACGCCGAGCAGCAGGCGGGCCCGGTCGCCGGCGTCGTCGTCCAGCTCGGCGGCCAGACCCCGCTGGGCCTGTCCCAGGCGCTCAAGGACAACGGCGTGCCCGTCGTCGGCACCTCCCCGGAGGCGATCCACGCCGCCGAGGACCGCGGCGCCTTCGGCCGCGTCCTCGCCGAGGCCGGCCTGCCCGCCCCCAAGCACGGCACCGCCACCACCTTCGCCGAGGCCAAGAGGATCGCCGACGAGATCGGCTACCCGGTCCTGGTCCGCCCGTCCTACGTGCTCGGCGGCCGCGGCATGGAGATCGTCTACGAGGAGTCCCGCCTCGAGGCCTACATCGCCGAGTCCACCGAGATCTCCCCGGACCGCCCGGTCCTGGTCGACCGCTTCCTCGACGACGCGGTGGAGATCGACGTCGACGCCCTCTACGACGGCACCGAGCTCTACCTCGGCGGCGTCATGGAGCACATCGAGGAGGCCGGCATCCACTCCGGCGACTCGGCGTGCGCCCTGCCCCCGATCACCCTCGGCGGCTACGACATCAAGCGGCTGCGCGCCTCCACCGAGGCCATCGCCAAGGGCGTCGGCGTCCGCGGCCTGATCAACATCCAGTTCGCCCTCGCCGGCGACATCCTCTACGTCCTCGAGGCCAACCCGCGCGCCTCGCGCACCGTGCCCTTCACCTCGAAGGCCACCGCGGTGCCGCTGGCCAAGGCCGCCGCCCGCATCTCGCTCGGCGCCACCATCGCCGAGCTGCGCGCCGAGGGCATGCTGCCGGCGAACGGCGACGGCGGCGACCTGCCGCTGGACGCGCCGATCTCCGTCAAGGAGGCCGTGATGCCGTGGTCGCGCTTCCGCGACGTGCACGGCCGCGGCGTGGACACCGTCCTCGGCCCGGAGATGCGCTCCACCGGCGAGGTCATGGGCATCGACTCGGTCTTCGGCACCGCCTACGCCAAGTCGCAGGCCGGCGCCTACGGCCCGCTGCCCACCAAGGGCCGTGCCTTCATCTCGGTCGCCAACCGCGACAAGCGCTCGATGATCTTCCCCGCGCGGGAGCTCGTCCAGCACGGCTTCGAACTGCTCGCCACCTCCGGTACCGCCGAGGTGTTGCGCCGCAACGGCATCCCCGCCACCGTGGTGCGCAAGCAGTCCGAGGGCGAGGGCCCGAACGGCGAGAAGACGATCGTCCAGCTGATCCACGACGGACAGGTCGACCTCATCGTCAACACGCCCTTCGGCACCGGCGGCCGCCTGGACGGCTACGACATCCGCACCGCCTCCGTGGCCCGGGGCGTCCCCTGCCTCACCACCGTCCAGGCGCTCGCCGCCGCGGTGCAGGGCATCGACGCCCTCACCCAGGGCGACGTCTCGGTCCGCTCCCTGCAGGAACACGCGGAACAACTGACCGCGTCGCGCGGACAGTGACCGACGAGGGGGACACCGGAAGGTGTCCCCCTCCTCATGAGGAGCCCTTTTCATGTACAAGCTGTTCTTCCGCCTCGTGTTCCGCCGCATGGACCCCGAGGCCGCCCACCACCTCGCCTTCCGCTGGATCCGCGTCGCCGCCCGGATCCCCGTGCTGCGCACCTTCCTCGCCGCCTGGCTCGCCCCGCGTCACACCGAGCTGCGCACCGAGGCCCTCGGCCTGCGGATGCACGGCCCGTTCGGCCTGGCCGCCGGCTTCGACAAGAACGCCGTCGCCATCGACGGCATGGCCATGCTCGGCTTCGACCACGTCGAGATCGGCACCGTCACCGGCGAGGCGCAGCCCGGCAACCCGCGCAAGCGCCTCTTCCGCCTGGTGGCGGACCGCGCGCTGATCAACCGGATGGGCTTCAACAACGACGGCTCCGCCGCCGTCGCCGCCCGCCTGGCCGCCCGCAGGCCCGTCTTCACGCCGGTCGTCGGCGTCAACATCGGCAAGACCAAGGTGGTCCCCGAGGAGGAGGCCGCCGCCGACTACGTGAAGTCCGCCGAGCGGCTCGCCCGCCACGCCGACTACCTGGTCGTCAACGTCTCCTCGCCCAACACCCCGGGCCTGCGCAACCTCCAGGCCACCGAGGCGCTGCGCCCGCTGCTGACCGCCGTCCGGGAGGCCGCCGACCGCGCGGTGACCGGCCGCCGCGTGCCGCTGCTGGTGAAGATCGCCCCCGACCTCGCCGACGAGGACGTGGACGCCGTCGCCGACCTGGCCGTCGAACTGGGCCTGGACGGGATCATCGCCACCAACACCACCATCGCCCGCGCCGGACTCGGCCTGCGTTCCTCGCCCGCCCAGGTGCAGGAGGCCGGCGGCCTGTCCGGCGCCCCGCTCAAGGCGCGCTCGCTCGAGGTGCTGCGCCGCCTCTACGCCCGCGTCGGCGACCGGATCACCCTGGTCGGCGTCGGCGGCGTCGAGACCGCCGAGGACGCCTGGCAGCGCATCCTGGCCGGCGCCACCCTGGTGCAGGGCTACAGCGCCTTCATCTACGAGGGCCCCCTGTGGGCCCGCGCGATCCACAAGGGCCTGGCCCAGCGCCTGCGCCAGAGCCCCTACGCCACCCTCGCCGACGCGGTCGGCGCCGACGTCCGCAAGGACGCGAGGAACGCACGGAAGGGGAACGCCGCATGAGCCACCTCGAACCCTTCGGCGCACGTCTGCGCCGCGCGATGGACGAGCGCGGGCCGCTGTGCGTCGGCATCGACCCGCACGCCTCCCTGCTCGGCTCCTGGGGCCTGGCCGACGACGTCGCCGGGCTGGAGCGCTTCAGCCGCACCGTGGTCGAGGCGCTCGCCGACCGGGTCGCCGTGCTCAAGCCGCAGATCGCCTTCTTCGAACGCTTCGGCTCCCGCGGCCTCGCGGTGCTGGAGAGGTCCGTGGAGGAGGCCCGGGCGGCCGGCGCCCTGGTCGTGATGGACGCCAAGCGCGGTGACATCGGCTCCACCATGGCCGCCTACGCGGAGTCGTTCCTGCGCAAGGACGCCCCGCTCTTCTCCGACGCGCTCACCGTCTCCCCGTACCTCGGCTACGGCTCTCTGAAGCCGGCCGTGGACCTGGCCCGCGAGAGCGGGACCGGACTGTTCGTGCTGGCGCTCACCTCCAACCCGGAGGGCGGCGAGGTGCAGCACGCGGTGCGCGAGGACGGCCGCCGGGTCGGCGCGACGATGCTGGCCCACCTGGCCGCGGAGAACGCGGGGGAGGAGCCGCTGGGCTCCTTCGGCGCGGTGGTCGGCGCCACGCTGGGCGACCTGTCCTCCTACGACCTCGACGTCAACGGGCCGCTGCTGGCCCCGGGGATCGGCGCCCAGGGCGCGACCCCTGCCGACCTCCCGCGCGTCTTCGGCGCGGCGGTGCGCAACGTGGTCCCCAACGTCTCCCGCGCGGTGCTGGGCGAGGGCCCGGATCCGGCGGCGCTGCGGGACGCGGCCGAGCGGTACGCCGACGAGGTCCGCACGGCCGCCGAAGGCTGACAGGGCACGCCGAAGGACGGCGCGGGCGCCGGTGAAGCGGGTCCGCGACGGGGAAGGCCCCCCGTCGCGGACCCGCTTCATCCGTATCTCCGCCCTCCGGCACGCGAAACCGCTCCGGTTTGTCGTAAATGTCGGCCGCTATCGAGCCGCTCCTGAGTCTGACCAGGACTTTTCCGTCGTTCTCGCTGACTCTCGCTGCCCGGACCGCTAGTCTCCGACCAGAGCCACAGGCCAACTGCGGTGTGTGGCTCACCGGGTGTGGGGCAAGCGAGTTCCTCACCGGTCCGTATCCGACAGTTCGACATCCGAGGTGACGTAGGCGTGGCTCTTCCGCCCCTTACCCCCGAACAGCGCGCAGCCGCGCTCGAAAAGGCCGCCGCGGCTCGCCGGGAGCGGGCCGAGGTCAAGAATCGACTCAAGCACTCCGGCGCCTCCCTTCACGAGGTCATCAAGCAGGGCCAGGAGAACGACGTCATCGGCAAGATGAAGGTCTCCGCCCTGCTCGAGTCGCTGCCGGGCGTCGGCAAGGTCCGCGCCAAGCAGATCATGGAGCGACTCGGGATCTCCGAGAGCCGCCGGGTGCGTGGCCTTGGCTCCAACCAGATCGCCTCCCTGGAGCGGGAGTTCGGCGGCAGCGCCTCCTGAGTCCCGGACCACCCGGGATTACTGGAATAATCGGCGCATGGCTGCAACACCCCGGGGGACGACCACCCCCGTCCCCCAGGACGTACGTCCGCGTCTGACCGTGCTCTCCGGCCCCTCCGGGGTCGGCAAGAGCACGGTCGTCGCCCATATGCGCAACGAGCACCCCGACGTGTGGCTCTCCGTCTCGGCGACCACCCGCAAGCCCCGCCCGGGCGAGCAGGACGGTGTCCACTACTTCTTCGTCACCGACGAGGAGATGGACAAGATGATCGCCAACGGCGAGCTGCTGGAATGGGCAGAGTTCGCGGGAAACCGCTACGGCACCCCGCGGGGCGCCGTGATGGAGCGGCTCGAGGCGGGCAAGCCCGTGCTCCTGGAGATCGACCTCCAGGGCGCCCGCCTGGTGCGCGAGTCCATGCCCCAGGCCCAGCTGGTGTTCCTCGCGCCGCCGTCCTGGGACGAGCTGGTGCGCCGGCTCACCGGGCGGGGCACCGAGTCGCCCGAGGTGATCGAGCGCCGGCTGCAGGCCGCCAAGGTGGAACTGGCCGCCGAGCCGGAGTTCGACGTCACGCTGGTCAACACCTCCGTGGACGCCGTGGCGCGGGAGCTCCTGACGCTGATGGGCACCGTCTGACGGACCCTCGCGGCCCCTCGTGCGCGGGGCCGTCGCGGGGTACGCTGCGCGGATCGTCCGGCCGCGAAGCTATACTCCGGGGTGTCGGCCGAAAACGCATGCCACCACGCGCGGGCCGGCAGCGACAGGTCACGGACCTGTCCGGCGGTCGGGAGGACCGTCGCAGGGCGGGCCCGGTGCCCGCCGATCCCGCCGGAGCGATCCGGGCGGGACAGCTCCCAGATCTCATTCATCCTTATCGGAAGGTCAGAGCGTGTCCTCTTCCATGACCGCGCCCGAGGGCATCATCAACCCGCCGATCGACGAGCTCCTCGAGGCGACCGACTCGAAGTACAGCCTGGTGATCTACGCGGCCAAGCGTGCCCGCCAGATCAACGCGTACTACTCGCAGCTCGGTGAGGGCCTCCTCGAGTACGTGGGCCCGCTCGTCGACACCCACGTCCACGAGAAGCCCCTCTCGATCGCCCTGCGCGAGATCAACGCCGGTCTGCTCACCTCCGAGGCCGTCGACGGCCCGGCGACGGACCCGACGCGCTGACTCGCCGGCTCCCGCGGAGCCACGTGTTTTCATCGGCCACAGGCCCGGCAGCGAGCTGCCGGGCCTGTGGTCTGCCCGGGCCGCCTCCCGAGGCGACCGCCGGCCCTGCGTAGGCTCGGAACCGGCACAGGTAGGCACTTCAGGGGAGAGACACGGTGGACACGACGGTGCACGAGACGGACGGCCGGCCCCGGATCGTCCTGGGCGTCAGCGGCGGCATCGCCGCCTACAAGGCGTGTGAGCTGCTGCGGCGGTTCACCGAGTCCGGCCACGACGTCAGGGTGGTGCCCACCGCCTCGGCCCTGCAGTTCGTCGGCGCGCCCACCTGGTCCGCGCTCTCCGGCAACCCGGTCTCCGCCGAGGTGTGGGAGTCCGTCCACGAGGTGCCGCACGTGCGCATCGGGCAGGCCGCCGACCTGGTCGTGGTGGCCCCCGCCACCGCCGACATGCTGGCCAAGGCGGCCCACGGCCTCGCCGACGACCTGCTCACCAACACCCTCCTCACCGCCCGCTGCCCGGTGGTCTTCGCCCCCGCCATGCACACCGAGATGTGGGAGCACCCGGCCACCCAGGAGAACGTGGCCACCCTGCGCCGCCGCGGCGCCGTGGTGGTCGAGCCGGCCGTGGGCCGCCTGACCGGCGTCGACACCGGCAAGGGCCGCTTCCCCGACCCGGTCGAGATCTACGAGCTCTGCCGCCGCGTGCTCACCCGCGGACCGGCTCCGGCCGACCTGGCCGGACGCCACGTGGTGATCAGCGCGGGCGGCACCCGCGAGCCGCTGGACCCGGTCCGCTTCCTCGGCAACCGGTCCTCCGGCAAGCAGGGCTACGCCCTGGCCCGCACCGCCGCCGCCCGCGGCGCCCGGGTCACCCTGGTCTCCGCCAACGCGGCCCTGCCCGACCCGGCGGGCGTGGACGTGGTCCGCGTGGGCACCGCCGTGGAGCTGCGCGAGGCCGTGGTGGCGGCCGCCCGGGACGCCGACGCCGTGGTCATGTCCGCCGCCGTCGCCGACTTCCGCCCGGCCGTGTACGCCGAGGGGAAGATCAAGAAGAAGGACGGCCAGGAGCCCGAGCCGGTCGCCCTGGTGCGCAACCCCGACGTGCTTGCGGAGATCTCCGCCGGGCGTGCCCGCCCCGGCCAGGTCGTGGTCGGCTTCGCCGCCGAGACCCACGACGTGGTCGCCAACGGCCGGGCCAAGCTGAAGCGCAAGGGCTGCGACCTCCTGGTGGTCAACCAGGTCGGGGAGAACCTGACCTTCGGGTCCGAGGAGAACGAGGCCCTGGTCCTCGGCGCCGACGGCAGCGAGACGCCGGTGCCGCGCGGCCCCAAGGAGGACCTGGCCGACACCGTCTGGGACCTGGTCGCCGGACGTCTCGCACCGTGATCCGCACCCGGGCGCGCGCGGGGCGTGATGTGCCGGATGTTGCGGTCCGTCCTGGCCCCTTCCGCCCGTAGGGTGAGATCGATGGCCCGCCAAACGGGCAACACCTACTAGACTGTGCCGGACGTCCGGGCGCAGCCCCGCGTCGTCGCCCAAGATTCAGCCAGCAGCCGCTGCAAACCCAGGGAGCGTTGTGTCCCGTCGCCTGTTCACCTCGGAGTCCGTGACCGAAGGTCACCCCGACAAGATCGCTGACCAGATCAGCGACACCATTCTCGACGCGCTCCTGCGCGAGGACCCGACCTCCCGTGTCGCGGTCGAGACGCTGATCACCACCGGCCTGGTGCACGTCGCCGGCGAGGTCACCACCAAGGCCTACGCCCCGATCCCGCAGCTGGTGCGCGACAAGATCCTCGAGATCGGGTACGACTCCTCCAAGAAGGGCTTCGACGGGGCCTCCTGCGGCGTGTCGGTCTCCATCGGCTCGCAGTCCGCCGACATCGCCCAGGGCGTCGACGCGGCCTACGAGGCGCGCGTCGAGGGTGACGACGACGAGCTCGACAGGCAGGGCGCCGGCGACCAGGGCCTGATGTTCGGCTACGCCTCCGACGAGACGCCGACCCTGATGCCGCTGCCGGTCTTCCTGGCGCACCGCCTCTCCAAGCGCCTGTCCGACGTGCGCAAGAACGGGACCATCCCCTACCTGCGCCCCGACGGCAAGACCCAGGTCACCATCGAGTACGACGGCGACAAGGCGGTCCGCCTGGACACCGTGGTCGTCTCCTCGCAGCACGCCTCGGACATCGACCTCGACTCGCTGCTCACCCCGGACATCCGCGAGTACGTGGTGGAGCCGGAGCTGCAGGCGCTCTCCGACGACGGCATCAAGCTGGAGACCGAGGGCTACCGCCTGCTGGTCAACCCGACCGGCCGCTTCGAGATCGGCGGCCCGATGGGTGACGCCGGCCTCACCGGCCGCAAGATCATCATCGACACCTACGGCGGCATGGCCCGCCACGGCGGCGGCGCCTTCTCGGGCAAGGACCCCTCCAAGGTCGACCGCTCCGCCGCGTACGCGATGCGCTGGGTGGCCAAGAACGTCGTCGCCGCCGGGCTCGCCGCGCGCTGCGAGGTCCAGGTCGCCTACGCGATCGGCAAGGCCGAGCCGGTGGGTCTGTTCGTCGAGACCTTCGGCACCGAGAAGGTCGACGTGGAGAAGATCCAGGCCGCCATCACCGAGGTCTTCGACCTGCGGCCGGCCGCGATCATCCGCGACCTCGACCTGCTGCGGCCGATCTACGCCCAGACGGCCGCGTACGGCCACTTCGGCCGTGAGCTGCCCGACTTCACCTGGGAGCGCACGGACCGCGTCGAGGAGCTCAAGAAGGCCGCGGGCGCCTGAGTCCGCCCCCGCTGTCCGTGCCGAGGCCCGGCCGCCCCTTCGGGGAGCGGCCGGGCCTCGGCCGTCCCGCGCGTCCACAGGGCCAGGGCACCGGCGCGGCCGGCCGGCTGGCCGGCGGGCGGGCGGCCGGGCACCGCACGGTGTCCGAGGCCGGTGGAACAATGACGGCGTGAGCAGCGAAGAGACTCCCCGGGAGGGCGGCGCGAACGGCGCGCCGCCCGAGCAGCTCGCGCTCATCCGGGCGGGCGTCCGCGAGGGCAAGGAGAAGGCGCCCAAGGCCAAGCCGAGGACATGGCGCGGCGCGCCCGTCGCCGAGCACCTCCCCGTGGCGCGCGTCCTCGTCGACAAGGGCGTCCTGCACCTCGACCGCTACTTCGACTACGCCGTCCCCGCCGACCTGGACGCCGACGCCCGTCCCGGGGTCCGGGTGCGGGTCCGCTTCGGCGCGGGCCGGGGCCGCGTGCGCGGCGGGCGCCGCGAGGGCGGCGGGCTGGTGGACGGCTTCATCGTCGAGCGGCTCGCCGAGTCCGACTACAGCGGCCCGCTCGCCGCCCTCGCCCAGGTCGTCTCGCCGGAGCCGGTGCTCGGCCCCGACCTGCTGGCGCTCTGCCGGGCCGTCGCCGACCGCTACGCCGGCAGCCTCGCCGACGTGCTGCAGCTCGCCGTCCCGCCGCGCAACGCCACCGCCGAGCGCGCCCCCTCGCCCGATCCGCTGCCGCCGCCCGCCGCGCCCGCCCCCGGCTCCTGGAGCCGCTACGAGCAGGGCCCCGCGTTCCTGGAGAGCCTGGCCCTCGGCGGCTCCCCGCGGGCGGTGTGGAACGCGCTGCCGGGCCCCGGCTGGAGCGAGGAGATCGCCCGCGCGGTGGCCGCCGCGCTGGCCTCCGGGCGCGGCGCGCTGGTCGTCGTCCCCGACGGGCGCGTCGCCGCCCGGGTCGACGCCGCGCTCACCACCGTGCTGGGCGAGGGCCGCCACGTCCTGCTGACCGCCGACGCCGGCCCCGAGAAGCGCTACCGCCAGTGGCTGGCGGTGCGGCGCGGCTCGGTGCGCGCGGTCGTCGGCACCCGCGCCGCCATGTTCGCGCCGGTCCGCGACCTCGGCCTGGTGGTGGTCTGGGACGACGGCGACGACAGCCACAGCGAGCCGCACGCCCCCCAGCCGCACGCCCGGGAGGTGCTCGAACTGCGGGCCGCCCACGCCCACTGCGGGTTCCTGCTGGGGGCGTGGAGCACCACGGTGGAGGCCGCGCAGCTGGTGGAGAGCGGCTGGGCGCGGCCGCTGGTCGCCGGGCGGGCGCTGGTGCGGGCCGCCGCACCGCTGGTGCGGACCGTCGGCGACCACGATCTCGCCCGGGACGAGGCGGCGCGCAGCGCCCGGCTGCCCACCCTGGCCTGGCAGGTCGCCCGCGAGGGCCTGCGCAGCGGGCCGGTGCTGGTGCAGGTGCCGCGGCGCGGCTACGTGCCCCGGCTGGCCTGCGCGAACTGCCGGACGCCCGCCCGCTGCCGGCACTGCGCGGGACCACTGGAAGGTCAGGACGAGACACGCCTGGCGTGTGCCTGGTGCGGGCGGGCCGAGCCCGAGTGGCACTGCCCGGAGTGCGGGGCGCTGCGGCTGCGGGCCAGCGTGGTCGGGGCGCGGCGGACCGCCGAGGAACTGGGACGGGCCTTTCCCTCGGTGCCGGTGCGCACCTCGGGACGGGAGCAGGTGCTGGACACGGTGCCGGGGAGTCCGGCCCTGGTGGTCTCCACGCCCGGGGCCGAACCGGTCGCCGAGGGCGGCTACGCGGCCGCGCTGCTGCTCGACGGCTGGGCGATGCTGGGGCGGCAGGACCTGCGCTCCGACGAGCAGGCGCTGCGGCGGTGGATCGCGGCGGCCGCGCTGGTGCGGGGGCAGGAGGCCGGGGGGACGGTCGTCGTCGTCGCCGAGCCGACGCTGCGGCCGGTGCAGGCACTGGTGCGGTGGGATCCCGTGGGGCACGCGCTGCGGGAGCTGTCGGAGCGGGCGGAGCTCGGGTTCCCGCCGGTGTCGCGGATGGCCGCGGTGTCCGGGCCGCCGGAGGCGGTGGCGGAGTTCCTCTCGGCCGCGGAGCTGCCGGCGGAGGCGGAGGTGCTGGGTCCCGTGCCGCTGCCGGTGACGCCCGCGGGGCGGGCTGGGGCGGCCCGCCGGGGAGCGCCGCCGCCGGGAGAGATCTGGGAGCGGGCCCTCGTGCGGGTCCCGCCCGGGCGGGGGGCCGCGCTGGCCGCCGCCCTCAAGTCCGCGCAGGCCGCCCGCATGGCCCGCGGCGGCGCCACCCCCGTCCGCCTGCGCATCGACCCCCCGGACATCGGCTGACCCGTACCCAGGGGTGTCGCCGTGCCCTCCGCGGGACCTCCGCCGCACGCCGCCGAGGCCGCACGCCTCTGTGGGACCGCCGCCGAGGCGGCACGCCCCCGCGGCCGCCGTCGCCCCTGGGCTGCCCGGCCGCCCGCAGGGACGGGCAGGCACAGCCGCCCGCAGCGGGAGGCCCTCAGGTGCCGTTGCGGGGGGAGGGGAAGGGCGTGGGGCGGTCGGGGAGGGGCTGGCGGGCCGCGGGGACCGTGGGGAGGTCCCCCGGGGCGGCGGGCGGCTGCTGCCGGGACTGCCGCTCGGCCTCGGCGGCCGCCTGCTGCGCCGCCCTGCGCGCCCCGTACCGCCGGTGCACCGCCTGCTTGGTGACCCCCAGCGCGGACCCCACCGCGTCCCACGAGAACCCCAGCGACCGGTCGAAGTCGACCGCCGCCGTGACCAGCGTCTCGACACTGTCGCGCAGCTCCTGCGCGAGACGGACCGTCGGCGCCGGCGCCCGCCCGTAGACGACGAAGCCGGCGGAGGAACCCGTACGGCGCGGGCGGTAGACGTTCCCGAGCTGGGCGGTGAGCGTGCGCAACGCGTCCACCTGCCGGCGGACCCGCTCGATGTCCCGTACCAGCAGGTGCAGGCTGGCCCGAGCCTGGGCGTCGTGGGTTGCGTGGTCGGCCATGAACAAGCCTCTCGAACCGGCGATGAAAGGATCGGCCGCGACGAAGGCGGCCCGCTGTGGTCAACTCTCCTTTGACCAACGCGCCCGACCCCCGGGGGGTCACGGTCGTGGGGGCGCTCGGCACCCGCCGCGCGCCCTGGGGCGAGCGCACGCGCGGCCGCTCCCGCCGCGTCGCCCCGGATGCCCCGGTACGCCCACGGACGCCCGAGGACGCCACGGGGGCGAGCCGTGACGCCCCGTGGCCTCCTAGACTGGTGCGCCGCCCGCATCCCCGCCCCGAGAGGCCCTGACCCACCCATGAAGCTCGTCTTCGCAGGCACCCCCGAGGTCGCCCTCCCCGCCCTGGACGCACTGATCGCCTCCGGGCGGCACGAGGTGGCCGCCGTCGTCACCCGCCCCGACGCGCCCTCCGGACGGGGCCGCCGGCTGGTGGCGAGCCCGGTGGCCGAGCGGGCCCAGGAGGCGGGCATCGAGGTGCTCAGGCCCGCCACCCCGCGCGACGAGGCCTTCCTGGCCCGGCTGCGCGAGATCGCCCCCGACTGCTGCCCGGTGGTGGCCTACGGCGCCCTGCTGCCCCGCGTCGCCCTCGACGTCCCCGCCCACGGCTGGGTCAACCTGCACTTCTCGCTGCTCCCCGCCTGGCGCGGCGCCGCCCCCGTGCAGCACGCCGTGATGGCGGGCGACGAGATGACCGGCGCGTCCACCTTCCTGATCGAGGAGGGCCTGGACTCCGGCCCCGTCTACGGCACCGTCACCGAGCCGGTCCGTCCCACCGACACCGCGGGCGACCTGCTCACCCGCCTGTCACTGGCCGGCGCCGGCCTGCTGGCCGCCACCATGGACGGCATCGAGGACGGCGCCCTCGAGCCCGTGCCGCAGCCCGCCGACGGCGTCAGCCTCGCACCGAAGATCACCGTGGACGACGCACGCGTCGACTGGGCCGCGCCCGCCCTGCGGGTGGACCGGGTGGTGCGCGGCTGCAACCCCGCCCCCGGCGCCTGGACCACCTTCCGCGGCGAGCGCCTGAAGCTCACCCAGGTCACCCCCGTCCCCGACCGCACCGACCTGGCGCCCGGCGAGATCGCGGCGGCCAAGAACAACGTCCACGTCGGCACCGGCTCGCACGCCGTGGAGCTGGTGTGGCTCCGGCCCCAGGGCAAGAAGCCCATGCGCGCCGCCGACTGGGCCCGCGGCGTGCGGATCGCCGCCGGGGAGACCCTGGGCGGCTGAGACGGGCGGCGGGGGAGACAGCAGGCGGCCGGGACGGGCGGCGGCGGAGACCCCGGCGGCCGGGACGGGCCGCCGGGGGAGCGGGGCGCGGCGGGCCGCGGGTCCGCGGGCCGTAGTCTGGGGACGTACCACCTTCTCGATGACCCGATCCGGAGCACCTTTTTCGTGAGCGACCCCTCCCGCCGCCCCCGCAGGCCCGCCAAGCCGTACCGCCGGCCCCAGAAGGACCCGGTCCGCGTCCTCGCCTTCGAGGCGCTGCGCGCCGTCGACGAGCGGGACGCGTACGCCAACCTGGTCCTGCCGCCGCTGCTGCGCAAGGCCCGCGAGAAGGAGGGCTTCGACGGCCGCGACGCCGCCCTCGCCACCGAGCTCGTCTACGGCACGCTGCGCCGCCAGGGCACCTACGACGCGATCATCGCGGACTGCGTCGACCGGCCGCTGCGCGAGGTGGACCCGCCGGTGCTCGACGTGCTGTCGCTCGGCGCGCACCAGCTGCTGGGCACCCGGATCCCGCCGCACGCGGCGGTCTCCGCCACCGTGGAGCTGGCCCGCGTGGTGCTCGGCGACGGCCGCGCCAAGTTCGTCAACGCCGTGCTGCGCAAGATCGCCCGGCACGACCTCGACGGCTGGCTGGAGCAGGTCGCCCCGCCCTACGACGAGGACCCGGAGGACCACCTCGCCGTGGTCCACTCCCACCCCCGCTGGGTGGTCTCCGCGCTGTGGGACTCGCTGGGCGGCGGCCGGGCCGGCGTCGAGGAGCTGCTGGCCGCGGACAACGAGCGGCCCGAGGTGACCCTGGTGGCGCGCCCCGGGCGGGCCACCGCGGCCGAGCTGCTGGAGTCGCTGGAGGAGGAGGCCGCCGCGCCGGGGCGCTGGTCCCCGTACGCGGTGCGGCTCACCGAGGGCGGCGAGCCCGGGGCGGTGGAGGCCGTGCGCGAGGGCCGCGCGGGCGTCCAGGACGAGGGCAGCCAGCTGGTCGCCCTGGCGCTGGCCAACGCGCCGCTGGAGGGCCCCGACAAGGCGTGGCTGGACGGCTGCGCGGGCCCCGGCGGCAAGGCGGCGCTGCTCGCCGGGCTGGCCGCCGAGCGCGGCGCCGTGCTGCTCGCCTCCGAGAAGCAGCCCCACCGGGCCGGCCTGGTCGCCCGGGCGCTGGAGGGCAACCCCGGCCCGTACCAGGTGATCGCCGCCGACGGGACGCGCCCGCCGTGGCGTCCCGGCTCGTTCGACCGCGTCCTGATGGACGTGCCGTGCACCGGTCTGGGCGCGCTGCGGCGCCGCCCGGAGGCCCGCTGGCGCCGGCGGCCCGAGGACCTCGACGGCTTCGCCCCGCTGCAGCGGGCGCTGCTGCGCACCGCGCTGGAATCGGTCCGGGTCGGCGGGGTCGTCGGCTACGTGACCTGCTCCCCGCACCTCGCGGAGACCCGCGCCGTCGTCGACGACGTGCTCAAGCAGCACGCCGGCGAGGCCGAACTCCTCGACGCGCGGCCCCTGTTGCCGGGTGTGGCCGACCTCGGGGAAGGGCCCGACGTCCAGCTCTGGCCGCACCTGCACGGCACCGACGCGATGTATCTGGCGCTGCTGCGCCGCCTCGCGTAACGACCGCACCCGGGGCGCGCCCCCGACCGTGCCCGGAGACCGGCCCCGGGCGGAAAGTGGAAGGCCCCCGGATGCCGCCCGGGGGCCCGCTCCATGGCAGGCTGTGGGCATGGCCGTGCAGATCAACCCGAGCATCCTGTCCGCCGACTTCGCGCGCCTCGCCGACGAGGCGAAGGCGGTCGCCGGAGCCGACTGGCTCCACGTCGACGTGATGGACAACCACTTCGTGCCCAACTTGACCCTCGGCGTGCCGGTGGTCGAGTCCCTGGCGCGGGCGACGGACACCCCGCTGGACTGTCACCTGATGATCGAGCAGCCCGACCGCTGGGCCCCGCAGTACGTGGAGGCCGGCGCCGGGTCCGTCACCTTCCACGTCGAGGCCGCCGCCGCGCCGGTGCGCCTCGCCCGCGAGATCCGCGCCAAGGGCGCCCGCGCCTCCATGGCGCTGCGCCCGGCCACGCCGATCGAGCCCTACGAGGACCTGCTCCCCGAGCTCGACATGCTGCTGATCATGACGGTCGAGCCCGGCTTCGGCGGCCAGGCATTCCTGGACATCATGCTGCCCAAGATCCGCCGCACCCGTGAGCTCATCACCAAGCACGGCCTGGAGCTCTGGCTGCAGATCGACGGCGGTGTCTCGGAGTCCACCATCGAGCGCTGCGCCGAGGCGGGCGCCGACGTGTTCGTGGCCGGTTCCGCGGTGTACAGCGCCGAGGACCCGGCCGAGGCGGTGCGGGCGCTGCGCGCCAAGGCGCAGGCGGCGACCGCCTCCGCGTCCTGGGCGTGCGCCCACTGAACCGCACCCGCCGCCCAGCGCCCGGCAGATGCCGGGCCAACGGAATGTGAACGACGCCGATCAAGGCGGATCCGCCCTGCCGCATCTGCGAGGATGGACGGCAGGTCCAAGATGTGAACAGCAGTGAGGAGAGCGCCGTGTCGGGTATGTCGGCGGGCCGGTCAGCCATGCGGATGGGTCCCGCTGAGCTGGTGCAGGCGGCGGCCATGGCCCGCCGCTTCTACCTCGAGGGCAAGTCCAAGATCCAGATCGCCGAGGAGTTCGGCGTGAGCCGCTTCAAGGTGGCGCGGGTGCTGGAGACCGCCCTCGAGAGGGACCTCGTGCGGATCGAGATCCGTGTCCCGGCCGAACTGGACGCGGAGCGCTCCGACGCGCTCCGGGCCCGGTACGGCCTGCGGCACGCCGTCGTGGTCGAGTCCCCCGCGGAGGCCCAGGACTCCCCGGACCCGGAGAACCTCGGCGAGGTCGCCGCGGACCTCCTCGGCGAGCTCATCGACGAGGGGGACGTCCTGGGTCTGGCGTGGGGCAGGTCCACCATCCACATGGCGGCGGCGCTGAGCAAGCTGCCGCAGTGCACGGTGGTGCAGCTGACCGGCGTCTACGACGCCGGAACCGCCGAGCGCGGCTCGGTGGAGGCGGTGCGCCGCGCCGCCCAGGTGTCGGGCGGCGACGCCCACCCCATCTACGCGCCGATGCTGCTGCCCGACGTGGCCACCGCGGCCGCGCTGCGCAACCAGACGGGCATCGCGCGGGCCTTCGAGTACTTCGACAAGGTCACCGTCGCCTGCGTCTCGATCGGTTCCTGGGACCCCGGCGTCTCCACGGTGCACGACATGCTCAGCGACGAGGAGCGGGAGCACTACGCCTCGCTGGGCGTCGCGGCGGAGATGTCGGCGCACCTGTTCGACGCGCAGGGCCGGCGGGTCGGCCGCGACCTGGGCGAGCGGTGCATCACGGTGAAGGCGGAGCAGCTGCGCCGCATCCCCGAGGTGGTCGCCATCGCCGGCGGCGCGCGCAAGGGCTCCGCCATCGACGCGGTGCTGCGCTCGGGGCTGGTCACCAGCCTGGTGACCGACACGTCGGCCGCCGACTACCTGCTGACCGCGGGTCCGACGCCGGCTCCCGCTCTCAACCGGGCCGACCCCGACGGCGTCTGACGCCCTCACGGTCCCGCCCCCGTGCCGCTCCGGACGGCCCGCGCCCCAGGCGCGGGCCGTCCGGCGTCCTCCCGGCGGCGGCTTTCGGCCAACCCTGCGCGGAAGACGCCGCCCGTGTTGTGCGGTCATGAACATGATCGCAAAATGGCCGGGTCGCCGGGACCGGGACCGCCGCGCGAGAGGGGACAGCGGATGGAAGCGCACGGAGCCGAAACCGGAAGCCTCGACCTGCAGATCCTGGGCATGCTGCTCGAGGGATGCACCGACGCCACCGTCGCCCTGCGGCTGGGCATCGGGCAGCGGACCGTGCAGCGCCGCATCCGGCAGATGATGGACGCGGCGGGCGTCAACACCCGCATCCAGCTCGGCTGGCACGCCAGGGAACGCTTCCCCCACCTGCGCCGCCGCCGCACCGCCCGCGGCCCGCACGGCATTGGTAGGAAGATACAAGGCTGAAGATCGCACTTCCGGACGTTCTGTGGCTGGTTCTGCCCGCATCCGCCGGGGGAAACTGAAGTACGTGCCTTTTTCCCTCGGCGGTCCTCGCCGCAGGGCCGTATCTGTTCTTTCGGGATGTGCACGTGCGATTCCTCAACGACGTCCAGCCGACGTACGACCTCACCTACGACGACGTCTTCATGGTTCCGAGCCGCTCCTCCGTCGGCTCCCGTCAGGCCGTCGACCTCTCCGCTCCGGACGGCACCGGCACCACGGTCCCGCTGGTCGTCGCCAACATGACCGCCGTCGCGGGACGCCGCATGGCCGAGACCGTCGCCCGCCGGGGCGGGCTCGTGGTCATCCCGCAGGACATCCCGATCGAGGTCGTCACCGAGGTCGTCGGCTGGGTCAAGAGCCGCCACCTGGTGCTCGACACGCCGATCGTGCTCTCGCCGCACCAGACCGTCGCCGACGCGCTCTCGCTGCTGCCCAAGCGGGCCCACAACGCCGGCGTGGTCGTCGACGAGGACTACAAGCCGGTCGGCGTCGTCACCGACCGCGACCTCTCCGGCGTCGACCGCTTCACCCAGCTCGCCCAGGTCATGTCCCGTGACCTCCTGCTGCTGGACGCGGACATCGACCCCCGTGAGGCGTTCAACACCCTCGACCACGCCAACCGCCGCTACGCCCCCGCCGTTCACGCCGACGGCCGCCTGGCGGGCATCCTCACCCGCAAGGGCGCGCTGCGCGCCACCCTGTACACCCCCGCCGTCGACGCCCAGGGCCGGCTGCGCATCGCCGCGGCCGTCGGCATCAACGGGGACGTGGCGGGCAAGGCCAAGCAGCTGCTCGACGCCGGGATCGACACCCTGGTCATCGACACCGCGCACGGCCACCAGGAGTCGATGATCAACGCCGTCCGCACCGTCCGGGCGCTCGACCCCCAGGTGCCGATCGTCGCGGGCAACATCGTCTCCGCGCAGGGCGTGCGCGACCTGATCGAGGCGGGCGCCGACATCGTCAAGGTGGGCGTGGGCCCGGGCGCCATGTGCACCACCCGGATGATGACCGGCGTGGGACGCCCGCAGTTCTCCGCCGTCCTGGAGTGCGCCGCCGAGGCGAAGAAGCACGGCAAGCACGTCTGGGCCGACGGCGGCGTCCGTCACCCGCGCGACGTGGCGATGGCCCTGGCGGCCGGGGCCTCCAACGTGATGATCGGCTCCTGGTTCGCCGGCACCTACGAGTCCCCGGGCGACCTCCAGCAGGCCCCCGACGGGCGCTACTACAAGGAGTCCTTCGGCATGGCCTCCGCCCGCGCGGTCGCCAACCGCACCTCGGAGGAGTCCGCGTACGACCGCGCCCGCAAGGGCCTGTTCGAGGAGGGCATTTCGACCTCGCGGATGTTCCTCGACCCGCAGCGGCCGGGCGTGGAGGACCTCATCGACTCCGTCGTCGCGGGCGTCCGCTCCTCCTGCACCTACGCGGGCGCGGGCGACCTGGCGGAGTTCGCCGACAAGGCCGTCGTCGGCGTCCAGAGCGCCGCCGGCTACGCCGAGGGCAAGCCGCTGCACGCCAGCTGGAGCTAATCTGTTCTACTGCCCGTACCACCCCGTACGGAAGTGACCTTCGCACCTTGCTGAACGAGCTCGACGAACGCATCGTGCGCGCCCTCGCCGAGGACGCGCGCCGGTCCTACGCCGACATCGGCCAGACGGTCGGCCTGTCCGCCCCCGCCGTGAAACGGCGGGTGGACCGGCTGCGGGCGACCGGAGTGATCACCGGGTTCACGGTCCGCGTGGACCCGGCGGCGCTCGGCTGGGCCACCGAGGGCCTGGTGGAGGTCTACTGCCGCGGCAACACCTCGCCGGAGACCATCCGGCGCGGGCTCGAGCGCTATCCCGAGGTCGTGTCCGCCTCCACCGTCACCGGGGAGGCGGACGCGGTCGTCCAGGTGTTCGCCGCGGACATGCGCCACTTCGAGCAGGTGCTGGAGCGGATCGCGGGGGAGCCGTTCGTCGAGCGGACCAAGTCCGTGCTCGTGCTCTCCCCGCTTCTGCGGCGCTTCTCCGGCGGATCCGGACTACCCTCGACGGTATGAAGCGCCGACGACATTGACCTGACTCCGCCACCGCGACGGCCGGCACGCGCCGTCTGACGGCGGCTTTGTACGGCTACTCCTTCCTGGGCGACTGCGTCGCCCTGTACCCGGTGTACGCGCTGCTCTTCGCCGACACCGGGCTGTCCACGGGACAGATCTCCACGCTCTTCGCCCTCTGGTCCCTGACCGGAGTCCTCGCCGAGGCGCCCTCCGGTGTGCTGGCCGACGCGTGGTCCCGGCGCGCCCTGCTGCGCGCCGGTCCGCTGCTGACGGCGGCCGGTTTCGCCCTGTGGGTCCTGGCGCCCTCCTTCTGGTCGTTCGCCGCCGGCTTCGTGCTGTGGGGCCTGGGCGGTTCGTTCTCCTCCGGCGCCCTGGAGGCGCTGGTCCACGACGAACTCGAGCGGGCGGGTGCGGTGCGGACCTACCCGGCGGTCATGGGCCGCGCCCGCACCGCCGAAGTGCTCGGCGTCGTCGTCTCGATGGCCGCGGCCGGTCCGCTCCTGCGGGCGGGCGGCTTCGCGCTGGTCGGCGCGGCGTCGGTGGCGGCGTGCCTGCTGACGGCGGTGGCGGCGCACGCGATGCCGGAGGGGCTACGGGAGCCGGACGCGTCCGGCGGGGACGGCGTGACCGGGGATGGTGGCACCGGGGACGGCGTGACCGCGCATGGTGGCACCGGAGACGGCGGGACCGCGAGCGGCGCGGCCGGGGAGCGGGGTTCCGAGGAGGACGGCGGGACCACGAGCAGCGGGGCCGGGGAGTGGGGTTCCGGGGAGGACGGCGGGGCCCGGGTCCGGCTGCGGCGGTGGCCGGTGGGCGCGGTGCTGCTGGTGCCGGCGGTGGCCGGCGTATGGGGCGCGCTCGACGAGTACACACCGCTGCTGATCCGTGAGGCGGGGGCGGGTGACGGCGAGGCGTCCTGGTACCTGCTGGTGATCTGGGCGGGCGCGGCGGCCGGCGGACTGCTGGCGGCACCCGTGGAGCGCCGGTTCGGACCGGGGAGCCGGGGGCGCGGACGCGGGCGACGGGGACTGGCAGTGCTGCTGCTCGCCTCCGCCGGGCTGCTGGCGGCGGGCGCGGCGTGCGGCTCGCCACCGGGGACGGCGGCGCTGGTGGGGGCCGCCTTCGCCGGGTTCCAGCTGGCGACGGTGCTGGCGGACGCGGCGCTGCAGGCGGCGATCCGGGGGCCGGGACGGGCGACCGTCACCTCCGTCGCGGGGATGGGCACCGACCTCGCCGTGATCGTGACCTACGCGGCCTACGGCGTCCTCTCCCTGTCGCACGGTGGCACCTTCGCCCTCCTCGCCACCGCCTACGCGGTCCCCGCCGCCCTGCTGCTCCTCCACCGCCGGTCCGTGCGGTGAAGGGCGCAACGAATCGCCGGGACGGGCGGGGAACACGCAACGTTTCGGGCGGTTGTCCGCAACGGATGCGTATTGTCCGCCCCGAGCCGCGGACCGTACTGTCGTGGGCGCGGCGAAACCGCAGCTCACCCCACCTTCCCGTCGGAGACCCCGTCATGCGCACCGCCCTGCTCCAAAGCTCCGGCCGCCCCGGCGAGGTCGACGCGAACCTGCGTGCCCTCGAGGCCGCGGCCGCCCGCGCCGCCCGCGCGGGGGCGGAGCTGATCGCAGCGCCGGAGATGTTCCTGACCGGCTACGCGATCGGCGACGACGTCCCGCGGCTGGCCGAGCCCGCCGACGGCCCGTCGGCCCGGGCCCTCGCCGCCGTCGCGGCCCGCCACGGCATCGCGATCGCCTACGGCTACCCGGAGCGCGACGGCGCGCACGTGTACAACTCCGTGCAGTTGATCTCCGCGGCCGGCACCCCGCTGGCCAACTACCGCAAGACGCACCTCTACGGCGACTTCGAACGCGCCCACTTCACCCCCGGCGACACCCCCGTCGTCCAGGCCCGCCTCGGCTCGCTCACCGTGGGGTTGCTGATCTGCTACGACGTGGAGTTCCCGGAGAACACCCGGGGCCACGCGCTGGCCGGCACCGACCTCCTCCTGGTGCCCACCGCCCTGATGCACCCGTACCGGTTCGTGGCCGACTCCGTGGTCCCGGTGCGGGCGTTCGAGAACCAGATGTACGTCGCGTACGTCAACCGCACCGGTTCGGAGGGGGAGTTCCGGTTCGTCGGGCTCTCGACGGTGGCCGCCCCGGACGGCGTCGTCACGGCCCGGGCCGGTGAGGACGAGGAACTGCTCCTGGCCGACCTCGACCCGCTGCTCCCGGCCGCCTCGCGCAAGGTCAACCCCTATCTTGAGGACCGCCGCCCCGGCCTCTACGGCTCCCTGGCCACGACCGCCACGATCGCCGAGCCCGCCACGATCGCCGAGCCCGCCGGGACCGCCGAGCGCACCGGCACCGTCTGATCCACCCGCGCCGCCGCACCGCCGCCGCCCTGCCGCACCTCCCCGCCCCCGCCCCGTCAGCAGCATCCACAGGAGTCCGCACCCGATGACGTCCACCGTGCCCACCGCCGTCCCGCACCCCGGTGACGGGCTGCCCCCGGTCACCATGTTCGGCCCGGACTTCCCCTACGCCTACGACGACTACCTCGCCCACCCGGCGGGGCTCGGCCAGGTGCCCGCCACCGAGCACGGCACCGAGGTCGCCGTCATCGGCGGCGGTCTGTCCGGCCTGGTCACCGCCTACGAGCTGATGAAGATGGGCCTCAAGCCCGTCGTCTACGAGGCGGACCAGCTCGGCGGACGCCTGCGCACCGTCGGCTTCGACGGCTGCGACCCCGACCTGACGGCGGAACTCGGCGCGATGCGCTTCCCGCCCAGCTCCACCGCGCTCCAGCACTACATCGACCTGGTCGGCCTGGAGACCAAGCCGTTCCCCAACCCGCTGGCCCCCTGCACCCCCTCGACGGTGGTCGACCTCAAGGGCGAGTCGCACTACGCGGAGTCGGCCGAGGACCTGCCCGAGGTGTACCGCCGGGTCGCCGACGCCTGGGCCCGGTGCCTGGAGGAGGGCGCGGACTTCTCCGACATGAACCGCGCCATCCGCGAGCGCGACGTCCCGCGCATCCGCGAGGTCTGGGCCCGCTTGGTCGAGAAGCTCGACAACCAGACCTTCTACGGCTTCCTCTGCGACTCCCCGGCCTTCTCCTCCTTCCGCGACCGGGAGATCTTCGGCCAGGTCGGCTTCGGCACCGGCGGCTGGGACACCGACTTCCCCAACTCCATCCTGGAGATCCTCCGCGTCGTCTACACCGAGGCCGACGACCACCACCGCGGCATCGTCGGCGGCTCCCAGCAGCTGCCGCTGCGGCTGTGGGAACGGGAGCCGCAGAAGATCGTCCACTGGCCCCACGGCACCTCGCTGAGCTCCCTGCACCCGGCCGGCGAGCCCCGCCCCGCGGTCACCCGGCTGCACCGCACGGCCGGCAACCGGATCACCGTCACCGACGCGGACGGCGACATCCGCACCTACCGGGCGGCGGTGTTCACCGCCCAGTCCTGGATGCTGCTCTCCAAGATCCAGTGCGACGACGCCCTGCTGCCGATCGACCACTGGACCGCCGTCGAGCGCACCCACTACATGGAGTCCAGCAAGCTGTTCGTGCCGGTGGACCGGCCGTTCTGGCGCGACAAGGACCCGCAGACCGGCCGCGACCTGATGTCGATGACCCTCACCGACCGGATGACCCGCGGCACCTACCTGCTGGACAACGGCCCGGACGGCCAGGCGGCCATCTGCCTCTCCTACACCTGGTGCGACGACAGCCTCAAGTGGCTGCCGCTGTCCGCCCACGAGCGGATGGAGGTCATGCTGAAGTCGCTCGGCGAGATCTATCCGAACCTCGACATCCGCAGCCACATCGTGGGCAACCCGGTCACCGTCTCCTGGGAGAACGAGCCCTACTTCATGGGCGCGTTCAAGGCCAACCTGCCCGGTCACTACCGGTACCAGCGCCGCCTGTTCACCCACTTCGTGCAGGACCGGCTGCCCGAGGACCGGCGTGGCCTGTTCCTCGCGGGCGACGACATCTCCTGGACGGCCGGCTGGGCCGAGGGCGCCGTCCAGACCGCGCTCAACGCGGTGTGGGGCGTGATGCGTCACCTCGGCGGCGAGACCGACCCGACCAACCCCGGCCCGGGCGACGTCTTCGACGAGATCGCCCCGGTCGAGCTCCCGGAGGACTGAGCGGCGGCCGAGGGGCCAGGCGGCGGCGCGGTCAGCGGTCAGCGGTCAGCGGTCAGCGGTCAGCGGTCGAGCGGGGTGAGGAGCATCCGGCCCACCACCCCCACGGCCGCGTCCAGCCGCTCGGTGAACTCCCCGGCCAGCTCCGGCGTCCGCCGCAGCGCCCACAGGGCCCGGGCCATCGACCAGGTGGTGTCCCGGGCCCGCTCCAGGCTCCACGCGCCCGCCA
Source organism: Streptomyces fragilis (assembly GCF_003112515.1). Classification (GTDB taxonomy): domain Bacteria; phylum Actinomycetota; class Actinomycetes; order Streptomycetales; family Streptomycetaceae; genus Streptomyces; species Streptomyces fragilis. The sequence goes on from NZ_BEVZ01000011.1 coordinate 57,940, forward strand.
GGTGCGTCAGCGGGTCGGCGACCTGGAACAGGTCCGGCCCCGGCATCAACTCCTCGCGCACCCGCTCCTCCAGCGAGGCGAGGAGGTCGCCGACCCGCTCGAACTCGTCCTCCAGGTCGGCCGGCCGGCAGCCCACCGCCCGGCAGGTGTCCACCACGGCTAGCACCAGGTCGTGCCCGATGTGCGCGTTGATGCCCGCCAGCGCGAACTGGACCGGCCGCACGCCCGGATGACCGCGCAGCCGGAACAGCGGGCGCCAGCAGGCCGGCAGCCGGCCGCCGCTGCGGTCGGTTTCGGCGACCGCCAGGTAGCGCTCGGCGAACAGCGTGCCGAGCGCGGCGGCCGACCGGCGGTCGGGGAAGCGGCCGTCGCCGAGCAGTTCGGCGAACTCCGCGGTCACCGTCAGGTACACCCGGTTGAAGACGGCGACGCCGTCCCGCGGGTGCAGCGAGCCGTCCAGCGCGCGCAGCCGTTCGAGCACGGCGTCAACCGCGCGTACCGGTGCGCAGCCCACCGTGTCAAAGGGGGGCGACATTTTCGTCATCCGGGCCATGGGAGCAGGGTCGCAGTCCTAGGCTGACCGCGAGGTCGCCGTGCCGGTTGCTTCCTCCCTGCGGGGGACGCGGGCCACGGACCGATGACGCCGGAGCAACGCAGCACCGTGGGGGAGCACCACTCGTGGACCGACCGGGCCAGGCGGGGCAGCCACCGCAGCGGCGCGCCCGGCACCGCAGACGGCTCCTGCTCGCGGCGTGGGCGGGGGTGGCCGCCGTCGCCCTGACGGCCGGCCTGGTGGCCCAGGCCGCCTCGGACACCCCGGCCCCGGCCGCCGACGGACGGGCGGACGCGGTGGCCGCGCCCGCGCCCTCGCCCGGGAAACGCGGGGCGTCCCCGTCCGCCCCGCCGCAGATCGCGTCGACCTCCTCGCCCCGGCCGGAACCGAGCCCCTCACCGAAGGCCGCCGACGACGGGCGGCTCTACCTGCACCCGGACTCGCAGGTGGGGGACTGGGTGCGGCAGAACCCGGGCGACCGGCGCAGCGCCGTCATCGCGCGGCGGATCGCCTCCCGCCCCGCCGCCGTGTGGTTCGCCGACCCGAACGTCACCACGGTCACCGGCCACGTCCGCGCCGTCACCTCGCGCGCCGCCGCGCAGGGCCGGGTGCCGGTGCTGGTCGCGTACACTGTCCCGGGCCGGGACTGCGGGCAGTACTCGGCCGGCGGCGCCCAGGACCTCGACGCCTACGGCACATGGATCGACCGGTTCGCCGCCGGCATCGGCTCCGGCGAGGTGATCGTGATCCTGGAGCCCGACTCGATCGCCCAGTCCCACTGCCTCTCCGAGAGCGACCGGAAGGACCGCTTCGCCGCGCTGGCCCGGGCCGGGCGGGTCGTCAAGCGCCTCGCACCACGCGCCCGCGTCTACTACGACGCCGGGCACTCCGGCTGGAACCCGGCCGCCCAGCAGGCCGCGCTGCTGCGCCGGGCGGGCGCCGCCTCACCCCAGTCCTCGGACGGGATCTTCAGCAACGTCTCCAACTTCCGCACCACCGCCGACGAGGTGCGGTACGTCCGCGCGGTCCTGGACGCCATGGACGCGCCGGCGAGCCACGGCGCGGTGATCGACACCAGCCGCAACGGCAACGGGCCTCCGCCCGGGGGAGTGTGGTGCGACCCGCCCGGCCGGAAGGTCGGCCGGGCGCCCGCGCTGTCCCCGGGCGAGGCCCGTGTCGACGCCTATCTGTGGGTGAAGCTGCCGGGCGAGTCCGACGGCTGCCGGGGCAGGGCCGGCGCCTTCACCCCGGACTACGCCTACGAACTGGCGCGCTGACCGCCCTCGCCGTCCTCGCCCTTCGGGGCGGAGCCGGCGTCGTAGCGGGAGGTGCCCTCGTCGAGCAGTGGCTCCTGCGTCTTCATGTGGGCCGGGGCGAACACCCGCAGCGCGTGGTAGCCGGTGATGACCACCAGGGTGCCCAGCGCGATGCCGCTCAGCGTGAAGGTGTCGGTGATCTTCATGGAGACGTTGCCGACGCCGATGATGATGCCCGCCGCGGCCGGCACCAGGTTGAGCGGGTTGCGCAGGTCGACCCCGCCGTTGAGCCAGATCTGGGCGCCCAGCAGGCCGATCATGCCGTAGAGGATCACGGTGATGCCGCCGAGGACGCCGCCCGGGATGGCCGCGACGATCGCGCCGAACTTGGGGCACAGGCCGAACAGCAGGGCGAAGCAGGCGGCGGCCCAGTAGGCGGCCGTGGAGTAGACGCGGGTCGCCGCCATCACGCCGATGTTCTCGGAGTAGGTGGTGTTCGGCGGGCCGCCCACCGCGGTGGAGAGCATGGAACCGATGCCGTCGGCGGAGATCGCCTTGCCCAGCTTGTCGTCCATCGGGTCGCCGGTCATCTCGCCGACGGCCTTGATGTGGCCGGTGTTCTCGGCGATCAGGGCGATCACCACGGGCAGCGCCACCAGGATCGCGGACCAGTCGAACGCCGGGCCGTGCACGTCGGGCAGGCCGAACCAGGCCGCCTCCTTGACCCCGGAGAGGTCCAGGCGCCAGTGGTCGACGACCTTGCCGGTGGCGTCGGCGGAGTGGATCTGCCCGAGGACCGCGTCGAACAGCCAGGAGATCCCGTAGCCGAAGATCAGGCCCAGGAAGATCGCGACGCGGGACCAGAAACCGCGCAGGGCGATCACCGCGAAACCGGTGAACAGCATGGTCAGCAGCGCCACCCACTGGTCCTGCGGCCAGTAGGTGGTGGCGGTGACCGGGGCCAGGTTGAAGCCGATCAGCATCACGACGGCACCGGTGACCACCGGGGGCATCGCCGCGTGGATGATGCGGGCGCCGAACTTCTGCACCGCCAGGCCCACCAGGAACAGCGCCACGCCGACGCAGAACACCGCGCCGGTGACGGTGGCGCTGGATCCGCCCTGGGCGCGGATCACCGCGGCGACGCCCACGAAGGAGAGCGAGCAGCCGAGGTAGCTGGGCACCCGGCCGCGGGTCACCAGCAGGAAGATGATCGTCGCGATGCCCGACATCATGATCGCCAGGTTCGGGTCCAGGCCCATCAGGATGGGGGCCACGAACGAGGCGCCGAACATGGCGACCACGTGCTGCGCGCCGAGCCCGGCGGTGCGCGGCCAGGAGAGCCGTTCGTCCGGGCGCACCACTGCTCCGGGCGCGGGCGTGCGCCCGTCTCCGTGCAGTTTCCAGCGCACGCCGAGGTCCATAGATGTTCCGCTTTCTGGGGTTCCCTAGATCTCCGGGCCTGATCGCTTCTGTTCAACCGGAGGATCGCTGTCCGCATCATTGTGGCGGATGGCGACAGGGATCACCCCGCGGGATGCTCCGAGGCCCGGGACGCACCGGACGACCCGGCCTGCTCGCCCTTCCCCGGCGCCGGTCCCGCTCCCCGGTCCCCCGCGCGCAGCACCCCGGCCAGGCCGGCCACCCCGCAGGCGAGCAGCGTCACCAGGGCGAACGAGACGACCAGGCTGGTGGCCTCGGCCAGCGCCCCGATCGCTCCGGGGGCGACCAGCCCGGAGGTGTAGGTGATGGTGGCGACGCCGGCGATGGCCTGGCTCGGGTTGGGACCGCTGCGCCCGGCGGCGGCGAAGCACAGCGGCACCACCACGGCGATGCCCAGGCCCAGCATCGCGAACCCGGTCATCGCGACCGCCGGGTGCGGGGCGACGACCACCAGCACCCCGCCGAGCGCGGCCAGCGCGCCGCTCACCCGCACCGAGCGGACCGCCCCGAAGCGGTCGACCACCGGGTCGCCGGCGAACCGGGCCAGCGCCATGGTCAGGGTGAAACCGGTGGTGCAGGCGGCGGCCAGGGTCGCCGACGACCCGAGGACGTCGCGCAGGTAGACCGCCGACCAGTCGAGGCTGGCGCCCTCGGCGAAGACCGCGCAGAAGCCGATCGCGCCGATCAGCAGCGCGGACCGCGGCGGCAGCGCGAAGCGGGGCGGCGGCTCCTCGTCCACCGCGGCCCGGATGTCCAGCAGCCAGGAACAGGCGACCAGGCCCACCACGGTCAGGACCGTCGCGGCGACCGCGAAGTGCAGGCGACCGTCCGCCTCCAGGTGCGCGGCCAGGGTGCCGCCCGCCGAGCCCAGCAGCGCGCCCGCGCTCCACATGCCGTGCAGGCCCGACATGATCGACCGGTCCAGGCGGTTCTCCACCTCGACGCCGATCGCGTTCATCACCACGTCCGCCATCCCCGAGGTCGCGCCGTAGACGAACAGCGCCAGGCAGAGGGTGAGGAGGTTCGGGGCGAGGCCGGGCAGCACCAGGGACAGCGTCCACGCCGCGAGCAGCAGCCGCTGCGCCGCCCGCACGCCGAGCACGTGGGCGATCCGGCCGGCCAGCGGCATCGCCAGCGAGGCGCCCAGGGCGGGCATCGCCAGGGCCAGACCCAGCTGTCCGGCGCTCACCGAGGCGTGGTCCGCGACCCAGGGCACCCGGGAGGCGAACGATCCCGCCACGGCGCCGTGCACCGCGAACACCGTGGCCACGGCGTAGCGTGCCTTCCGTACCTGACCTGCTGCGTAGGCCGGCCGGCCGGTCGACGTGTCGGACACGCGGTCCCTCCCCGAGGCGATCCGGTGCACCGTGCACCGATCTGACCGTACACGTGAGCGACCACCCGATGTGAGTCAGTCCACAGGGGCGGCCTTCTGCGGGCACCGGGTGACATGGCACACTGGGCGTGTCAGATCAATGACCAACAGCGCACTCCGGGGTCGGTGAAAATCCGAACCGGCGGTTACAGTCCGCGACCCGATCGCCTCCAGCGGTCGGTTGACCAGGTGAAATTCCTGGACCGACGGTTAAAGTCCGGATGGGAGGCAGTGCGCGACGGGCAGGCACGACCGTGCCGGGCCGTCGGAGCGGGTGATCGCCCGCGGGTCGTCGTCCTGGCCGTGCCCCAGGCGCGGCCGGCAGGCGCGTCCGCGTGGCCTTTCCCGTCCGGCGGGTCGTACGCGGCCGGGCCGAACGACCGGTGTCGAGCCGTCGGCCCGTGTGTCCCTGCCGTTCGTCGTCGGCAGCCCCGGAGTCCGTGCCCGTCACGGCAGGAGGACCCGGGAAGTGTTCACCGGCATCGTCGAAGAGCTGGGTGAGGTGACGGCCGTCGAGCAGCTCGACGACGCCGCACGGTTCCGGCTGCGAGGCCCCGTCGTCACCGAGGGCGCCCGACACGGCGACTCGATCGCGGTCAACGGAGTCTGCCTCACGGTCGTCGAGCACCAGGGCGACGAGTTCACCGCGGACGTCATGGCCGAGACCCTCAAGCGGTCCAGCCTCGGCGCGCTCACCGTCGGCTCGCGCGTCAACCTCGAGCGCCCCACCCCCGTCGGGGGCCGCCTGGGCGGGCACATCGTGCAGGGCCACGTCGACGGCACGGGCGCGATCCTGGACCGCCAGGCCTCCGAGCACTGGGAGGTCGTCCGGATCTCGCTGCCCGCGGAGCTGTCCCGCTACGTGGTCGACAAGGGGTCCATCACCGTCGACGGCATCAGCCTCACCGTCGTCGAGGCCGGCCAGGACTTCTTCACGGTCAGCCTCATCCCCACCACCCTCGCGCTGACCACGCTCGGCACCAAGAAGGCGGGCGACCCGGTCAACCTCGAGGTGGACGTCGTCGCCAAGTACGTGGAGCGGCTCACCCTCGCGGGCCGGACGGAGGGTGACCGGTGAACTGGCTCAACGCGGAGGCGTTCACCGTCCTCGGGCAGGACATCATCTGGTCCGACCTGATCGGCAACACCCTGGGCCTCTTCGCGCTCGCCCTCGGCTGGCTGCGCAACGTCTGGACCTGGCCGCTGCAGCTGGTCTCCGGCCTGGTGCTGATCGCGGCGAACATATCCGTGCAGCAGGCCGGCGGCGTCGGCAAGCAGCTGGTGGTCGTCGCGGTGGCCGTCTGGGGCTGGCGCGCCTGGCAGCTGGGCCGCCGGACCTCCGCGGACGGCGCCGTCCAGGTCCGCTTCGCCACCTGGACCGAGCGCGGCCTGCTCGCCGCCGGCGCCCTGGCCGGAACCCTCGCCGTCGGCGGGCTGTTCACGCTCTTCCCCACCCTGTCCTGGAGCCCCTGGGCCGACGCCTACATCTTCGTCGGGACCCTGGTCGCCATGTACGCGCAGGCCAAGGGCATGGTCGAGTTCTGGTTCGCCTGGCTCCTGGTCGACCTGGTCGGCGTCCCGCTCAACTTCGCGGGCGGACTCGCCTTCTCAGGTCTCATCTACCTCGTCTACGGGGCACTCGTCCTGTGGGGCATGCGCGACTGGTGGATCCGCTCCCGCGCAGCCCAGCGACCCGCCCTGGAAGGAACGCCGGCATGACGGCTCCCGCCTGGACCCCGAACCCCCGCCACCCCGAGGACCCCGACGCCCTGATCCTCGCCCTCGACCCCGTCGAGCAGGCGATCGCGGACATCGCGGCCGGCCGCCCCGTGATCGTCGTCGACGACGAGAACCGCGAGAACGAGGGCGACCTGGTGATCGCCGCCGAGGCGGCCACCCCCGAGGTCGTGGCCTTCATGATGAGCGAGTGCCGCGGGCTGATCTGCGCCCCCATGGAGGCCGACGAGCTCGACCGCCTGCGCCTGCCGCAGATGGTGCAGGACGAGGCGAACACCGAGTCCATGAAGACCGCGTTCACCGTCTCCGTCGACGCCACCGCCGCCCACGGCGTCACCACCGGCATCTCCGCCGAGGACCGCGCCGCCACCCTGCGCCTGCTGGCCGGCGGCACGGCCGGACCGGACGACTTCGTCCGCCCCGGCCACGTCTTCCCGCTGCGCGCCCGCCCCGGCGGCGTGCTGGAGCGCCCCGGCCACACCGAGGCCGCCGTCGACCTGGCCCGGCTCGCCGGGATGCGGCCCGCCGGCGTCATCGTGGAGATCGCCGGGGAGGACGGCCGGATGCTGCGGCTGCCCGACCTGGTGCCCTTCGCGCGCAAGCACGGGCTGACCATCGTCTCCATCGAGGACCTGATCGCCTACCGGCGCTCCGCCGAGCCCACCGTGCGCCGCGAGGCCGAGGTGCGCCTGCCCACCCGCTTCGGCGACTTCACCGCCTACGGCTACCGCTCCACCGTCGACGGCGTCGAGCACGTCGCCCTGGTCCGCGGAGACATCGGCGACGGCCGCGACCTGCTGGTGCGGCTGCACTCCGAGTGCCTCACCGGCGACGTCTTCCACTCGCTGCGCTGCGACTGCGGCCCCCAGCTGGAGGCCTCGCTGGAGCGCATCCACGAGGCGGGCCGCGGGGTGCTGGTCTACCTGCGCGGGCACGAGGGCCGCGGCATCGGCCTGATGTCCAAGCTGCGCGCCTACGAACTGCAGGAACGCGGCCACGACACCCTCGACGCCAACCTCGAGCTCGGCCTGCCCGCCGACGCCCGGGACTACGGGGCCGGCGCACAGATCCTCGCCGACCTCGGCGCCCGGACCGTGCGCGTGATGACCAACAACCCCGACAAGACCGACGCCCTCGCCCGCCACGGCATGGAGATCCTCTCCCGGATCCCGATGCCCGTGCAGGCCGGCGAGCACAACGTCCGGTACCTGCGCACCAAGCGCGACCGGATGGGCCACGACCTGCCCTGGCTCGACCAGGACGGCGCGGTGGCCGGCTGCGGCGACCAGTGACCCACCGATCCACCCCCCGTCCCACCCACCCCGAAGCACCCCAGGAGAGCACGTGAGCGGCAAGGGCGCACCCGAACTGACCGTCGAGAACTGCGGAGACCTGCGGGTCGCCGTGGTGGCGGCGCAGTGGCACGAGAAGGTCATGGACGGACTGGTCGACGGCGCCCTGCGCGCCCTGACCGAGCTCGGCATCACCGAGCCCACCGTGCTGCGCGTGCCGGGCAGCTTCGAACTCCCCGTGGTCGCCAAGGTGCTGGCGCAGCGCGGCTACGACGCGGTGGTCGCCCTCGGCGTCGTCATCCGCGGCGGCACCCCGCACTTCGACTACGTGTGCGAGGGCGTCACCCGGGGGCTCGTCCAGGTCTCCGTGGAGACCGGCGTCCCCGTCGGCTTCGGCGTGCTCACCTGCGACACCGAGGATCAGGCGCTGGACCGCGCCGGACTGCCCGGCTCGAACGAGGACAAGGGGCACGAGGCGGTGACCGCCGCCGTCGCCACCGCGACCGTCCTGCGTTCAGTATCTGAACCCTGGCGGTGACACCTCCCGGCACCGCGTAGGGTTGGGCCCACCATGTCCAAGAAGACTTTCGAGGAGCTCTTCACCGAGCTCCAGCACAAGGCCGCACACGGCGACCCCGCCACCTCCCGCACCGCCGAACTGGTGGACAAGGGCGTCCATGCCATCGGCAAGAAGGTGGTCGAGGAGGCGGCCGAGGTCTGGATGGCGGCCGAGCACGAGAGCAAGGAAGCCGCCGCCGAGGAGATCTCGCAGCTGCTGTACCACGTGCAGGTGATGATGGTCGCCCGCGGCATCTCCCTGGACGACGTGTACGCACACCTGTAGGCAGCCCCGCCCCCGCGTGACCCCACGCGCCGCCCGGGCGGGGCCGCTCCCGCCTGTCCGTCCGCCACCGCGCGACACCCATCCGAGTCGAACGAAGGAAGCCGTTCCATGCTGCGCATCGCCGTCCCCAACAAGGGTTCCCTCTCCGGCCCTGCGGCGGCGATGCTGCATGAGGCCGGCTACCAGCAGCGCCGCGAGTCCAAGGAACTGCGGGTCGTCGACCCGGTCAACGAGGTGGAGTTCTTCTACCTGCGCCCCCGCGACATCGCGATCTACGTCTCCTCCGGCCGCCTCGACATCGGCGTCACCGGCCGCGACCTGCTGATCGACTCCGGGGCGGACGCCGAGGAGATCCTCCCGCTCGGCTTCGCCCGTTCCACCTTCCGCTTCGCCGCCAGGCCCGGCGCGGTCAAGAGCCTGGCCGACCTCTCCGGCACGACCGTCGCCACCTCCTACGAGGGCATCGTCGACAAGTACCTGGCCGAGCAGGGCGTCGACGCCTCCGTCGTCCACCTGGACGGCGCGGTCGAGACGGCGATCGAGCTGGGCGTCGCCGAGGTCATCGCCGACGTGGTGGAGACCGGCACCTCGCTGCGCAACGCGGGTCTGGAGGTCTTCGGGGACCCGATCATGAAGTCCGAGGCGGTGGTGGTCCGCCGCACCGGCGCCCCCGCCGACGAGCCCAAGGTGCAGCAGTTCCTGCGCCGCCTGCAGGGCGTCCTGGTCGCCCGGACGTACGTGATGATGGACTACGACTGCCGCGTCGAGCAGCTGGAGAAGGCCGTCGCGCTCACCCCCGGACTGGAGTCCCCGACCGTCTCCCCGCTGCACAACGAGGGCTGGGTCGCCGTCCGCGCCATGGTGCCCTCCGCGGACGCGCAGAAGATCATGGACGACCTCTACGACCTGGGCGCCCGCGCCATCCTGACCACCGCCATCCACGCCTGCCGCCTCTGAGCCGCCGCGTCCCCCGGTGACCGGGGGACGCGCCCGCTCCGAGGAGACCGAGCACACCGAGGGATCAGCATGACCACGACGGACCTGCCCGCGCTCCCCGTCACCTTCCGGCCCGGCCGCACCCGCGCGGTGCTGCTGGCGCTGGGCGCCGCGCTGTTCGTGGTCCTGACCGTCGTGGCCCTGCTGCTGCCCCGCCTCGGAGCGGGGGAGCGGCTCAGCTTCGTGTGCACCGGCGCCCTCGTGTTCGGTGTCCTGTGGGTGCTCGCCCGGCCCCGGGTGCACGCCGAGGAGGCGGGCGTCACGGTGGTCAACATCGCCTCCCGCAGGCGGCTGGAGTGGGCGGAGATCGTCCAGGTCCGGCTGCGGCCGGGCGACCCGTGGGTCTTCCTGGACCTCTCCGACGGCACCAGCCTGCCCGTCCTGGGCATCCAGCCGGGCGCGGCCCGCGAGCAGGCCCTGCGCGACGCCCGCGCCCTGCGGGCCCTGGTGGAGGCCAGGACCGCGGTCGGCCCCGCCTGAGGCGCGACCGCCCGTGGTGTGCTTGAGGTGCGACCGCCCGTGGTGGCGCGCGGAAGCGCCGCACCGCGGTGGCGCGGAAGCGCCGCACCGTGGTGGCGCGGGAGCGCCGCACCGTGGTGGCGCGCCGGAGCAACGCGCTGTGGGGGGCGCGCGGAGGCACCGCACCCCCCGCCCGGCGCAGTCACCCCTGCCGCGGACGGCCTGGTCTTGATTAACCTGTCAGCCGGGGCGTCACGGTGACGCCTCCGCCCCCGAGGCGGGCCCGGCCCGCCGGCCGGCGCCCCGGGGGCTCCTGCGATCCGAGGAGTGACTGACTCCGGCGATGGACGGACCGTCCTGCAGTACCTGCGCCGCCCCTGCCCGACCTGACGCGGACCCGTTCCGCGGCATCGCGGAGGCGGCGGCCACATGACCATCCCCCTGCTGCTCCTGGCAGCCGCCTTCCTGCTGATCCTGGCCAACGGATTCTTCGTGGCCGCCGAGTTCGGCCTGGTGACCGTCGACCGCCCCGAGGCGGAGCGCGCGGCCGCCCAGGGCGACCGGCGCGCCCGCCGCGTGGTCGACTCCCTCAGGGAACTCTCCTTCCAGCTCTCCGGGACCCAGCTCGGCATCACCATCACCTCCCTGGTCGTCGGCATGCTCGCCGAGCCCGCGCTCGCCGGACTGCTGCACGCCCCCTTCACCGCGCTCGGGCTGCCCGAGGGCGTCGTCCCCGGCGTCTGCGTCGCGGTCGGGATGCTGCTCGCCTCCGCGGTGCAGATGGTGATCGGCGAGCTGGTGCCCAAGAACTGGGCCGTCTCCCGGCCGCTCCAGGTGGCCCGCTTCGTGGCCGGCCCCCAGCACCGGTTCGCCCGCCTGTTCCGCCCGGTGATCGCCGGGCTCAACGCGGTCGCCAACCGGCTGGTGCGCGCCCTGGGCTTCGAGCCGGCGGAGGAACTCGCCTCCGCCCGCACCCCGGGCGAGCTGGTCTCGCTGGCCCGGCACTCCGCCCGGGCCGGCGCCCTCGAACAGGACACCGCCGACCTGTTCGTGCGCACCCTGTCCACCCTTTCCCTGGGCGAGCTGACCGCCCAGCACGTGATGACCCCCCGGGTGCGGGTCGCCGCGCTGCAGGCCTCGGCCACCGCCGAGGACGTCGTCAACCTGACCCGGGCCACCGGCCTCTCCCGCTTCCCCGTCTACCGGGAGCGGATCGACGAGATCGTCGGCATGGCCCACCTCAAGGACGCGCTGGCCGTACCCGCCGCGGAACGCCTGCGCACCCCGGTGACCCGCCTGTGCCGGCCCGCGCTGCTGGTGCCCGAGACCCTCCCGGTGCGGCCGCTGCTGACCCGGCTGCGCACCGAGCAGCCGATCGCGGTGGTCGTCGACGAGTACGGCGGCACGGCCGGCGTGGTCACCCTGGAGGACATCGTCGAGGAACTGGTCGGCGAGGTCCGCGACGAGCACGACGGGCTGGACGTGCCCGAGCTGGCCCCCGCCCTCACCGAGGACGGCGCGCCCGCCTGGGACGCCGACGGCGGCTGCCGGATCGACCTCCTGGGCCGGACCGGACTACGGCCGCCGGAGGGGCCCTACGAGACGGTGGCCGGACTGGTCGCCGACCTCCTCGGGCGCATCCCGGCCGTGGGGGACACCGCCGAGCTGCCCGGCTGGCGGCTGCGGGTCCTGCGGGTCGGGCACAACCGTGCCGAGCGGGTGCGGCTGGTCAGGGCGGGAGCGGTCGCCACCGTGCCGGCCGCCCCGCCCGACACCGTGGCGGTCCGGGCCACGGCCTTCGGGGCCACGTCCGGCGCCGAGGACCGGCCGGCCGCGCAGCACCTCGCGGAGGCCGCCCGGTGAGCGCGCTGCAACTGCTCTTCGCGGCCCTGCTGGTGCTCGGCAACGGCTTCTTCGTCGGGGCCGAGTTCGCGCTGGTGTCGGTGCGCCGCAGCCAGATCGAACCGCTCGGCACCGCCCGGGCCCGGCAGGTCCTGTACGGCCTGGAGCACCTGCCCCGGATGATGGCCGCCGCCCAGTTCGGCATCACCGTCTGCTCGCTCACCCTGGGCGCGGTCGCCGAGCCCACCGTGGCGCACCTGCTGGAGCCGGTGTTCACGGCGCTCCGCCTGCCGGAGGCCATGGTCCATCCGCTGGGCTACGTCCTCGCCCTCGCCGTGGTGGTCTTCTTCCACCTGGTGATCGGCGAGATGGTGCCCAAGAACCTGGCGATGGCGGCGCCCGAGAAGGCGGCGGTGTGGCTGGGGCCCGGACTGGTCGCCTTCGCGCGGCTGTGCGGCCCCGTCACCGCGGCCCTGGGGGCCTGCGCCGGGGCGGTGCTGAGACTGTTCCGGGTCGAGCCCAAGGACGAGGTCGAGGCGGTGTTCACCAGCGAGCAGCTCAACCGGCTGGTGGAGGACGCGGGCCAGGCCGGGCTGCTCGACCCGGAGGACGCCGAACGGCTCGAGGACGCCCTCGAACTGGGCTCGCGCCCGGTCACGGACGTCCTGCTGCCGCGCGAGTCCCTGGTCACCGTCGGCCCCTCGGTCACCCCCGGGGAGGTGGTCGGTCTCACGGCGCGCACCGGGTTCTCGCGGTTCCCGGTGGTGGGGGAGGGCGACGTCTTCCTGGGCTACCTGCACGTCAAGGACGTCCTCGACCTGGACGACGCCGACGGGCCGGTCCCCCCGAGGGTCCGCCGCCGGATGACCGAGCTGCCCGCCGGTCTGCCGCTGGACGACGCGCTCACCGTGATGCGCCGGGCCGCCGCCCACCTGGCGGCGGTCACCGACGGCTCGGGCCGCGCGCTCGGACTGGTCGCCCTGGAGGACGTCCTGGAACTCCTGGTCGGCGAGGTCCGCGACCCGGCCCACCGGGTGGCGTCCTAGGGTCACCTTCCGCGGGAGGGCGCGCCTGCCCTCCCGCGGGAGCGGTCCCGCCCGCCTTCCCGCGGAAGCGGTCTCCCCTGCCCTCCCCGGGAGCGGCCCCGTCCCGTCAGTCGTCGCCCGACGCCGGTTCCCGTCCCGCGAGGACCTCCCCGTAGGCCTGCATCAGGTCCGGCAGCCGCAAGGTCGACAGGTCCTCCCGGGACAGCTCCGTGTCCGGCGGGACCGCCGACAGCCGCAGGTCGCGGTAGGCACAGCTCTTCTCGTACAGGGTGCGCAGGAACCGCCCGTTGCCCAGCTCGTCGATCCACCCCCGCTCGACCACGTAGACGCTGATGGACAGCAGTTCCTCCCGCGCCTCCGCGTCCCAGACGTCCTTGTTCTCCTCGGCCAGCACCTCGCCGATCGCGCACAGCTCGTCGGGCCGGTAGGAGGGGAAGTCCACCCGCGTGGTGAAGCGGGAGGACAGGCCGGGGTTGGCGGCCAGCAGCCGGTCCATGCCCTCGGGGTAGCCGGCGAGTATCACCACCAGCTGGTCCCGGTTGTCCTCGGCCCGCTTCAGCAGCACCTGCAGGGCCTCGTCGCCGTAGGCGTCACCCTTGCCGTACCCGGTGTTGACCAGTGAGTACGCCTCGTCGACGAACAGCACCCCGCCCAGCGCGGAGTCGATCAGCTCGTTGGCCTTCACGGCGGTCTGGCCGAGGAACTCGCCCACCAGATCGGCCCGTTGCGCCTCGACCAGGTGGTCCCCGCCGAGCAGTCCCAGCGCGTAGAAGACCCGCCCGAGTATCCGGGCCACCGTGGTCTTGCCGGTGCCCGAGGGACCGGAGAAGACGAAGTGCCGCTTCGGCGGCCGCACCGGCAACCCCTGCTCGGCCCGCAGCCGCGCCATGTTCAGCTGCGCGGACAGCGCCTTGACCTGCCGCTTCACCGGCTCCAGACCGACCATGCGCTCCAGCTCGGCCAGCGCCTCCTCCAGCAGCGCCGGATCGGCGGGCCCCGGGGGGACGTGCCTGAGCGGGGCGAAGGACTTCTCGCGCACCGTGTCCGGCGAGGACAACGGCGAGGTCTCGGGATCCGGGTCGGAGACCTTCACCCCGACGTCCCGCCCCGCCGTCCCGGCCATCGGGTCCAGGCCCTCCGCGCCCTCGCCGGCGGGGGAGAGGGGGAAGCCCGCGTAGCCGTCGATGCCGAGCTCCGCGTCCTCGTCCCAGCCGTCCCCCTCGGAGATGGCCGCCAGCCGCGCGGAGGTGTCCATGAACGACGGATCGACGTGGTGCACCGCGCGGTACAGGGGCAGCGCGGCGGCGGTCCGGCCGGTGCCCTCGTGGGCGCGGGCCAGCCAGTACCGCAGCTCCTTGCGCTGCGGCTGCTCGCTGCGGCACCGCATCAGCGCGGCCGACAGCAGCGGTTCGGCCTGCCCGTACATCTCCAGCCGCACCCGGGCCATCCCGCCGAACAGCCGGGCCTCGATGCCCAGCGCCGGGTCGTCCAGCAACGGCTCGGTGTGCCGCACCAGTTGGTCCCAGTCCTTCACCAGGTAGGCGCGGCAGGCGTGCAGGAACCGGACCTGGGCGTCGGAGGCGGCGGGCGGTAACGAGCCGAGCGCGCGGTCGAGTTCGGGAACGTGGCGGCCGTCCAGCCAGTGCGAGGCGTACGCCAGCAGCAGGTCCCGGCCGCTCTCCAGCACCGGCTGGACCCACCAGCCCAGCCAGTACCAGGAGTTGAGCGGCCTGCCGTGCCGGGTGCGCTGCTCGCCGAAGCGGTCGCCGTGCTGGTGCATCCGCAGCAGCGCCGTCGTCGTGTCCACCCGCAGGGCGTGCAGGCCCAGCCACGCGTCCGCCATGCCGGGGTCGAGCCGTACCGCGGTGCGGAACTCCTCCTCCGCCTGCGGGTAGGCGCCCATGGTGTAGGCGTCCACCCCTCGCAGCCAGGCCAGATCGGCGGGGGCGCCGGGGCCCCGGGTGCCGAATTCCCTCACGTCGCCGTCCCCCACGAACCGTGCCCCCGTCCCCTCGCCACCGGGCCGGCCCCGGTGACCGCCTCGGCCGAACCGACCGGCCACCGGCCCCGGTTGGCCACGCGGCGGCGGACCGACGGACGCACCGAGGGCATCGTACCCATGGGGTCGGCGGGGCCCGAAGGGCCAAACGAGGGCGCGCGGAGCACCACCGGCGCACCGCTGCGACACCGCGCGGTCACGGAGGGTGAGAGAAACGGGGCGCGGGGCGTCCGCGGAAGCGGTCCGGGGCAGAACGAAGCCCCCGGTCACGGGGGAACAACCGGGGGCTTCGTGTCCATGGGCGGCCGTGCACCGGCCGCGCAGTGAGAACGTAAGACCTGCACGGCCCCGGGGTCAAGCCGTCCCGACGTCACGGTCGGGCGTCGTGCCCCGGGTCGTCGAAGGGGCGTTCGCGGGGCGCCGACGGCTCGTCACCGAACGTGAGGAAAGTGGTGGTCGCACCCTCCGACAACCGGTAACCGCACCCCAGTTGACGGACCAGCAGATGCGCGTGGGGACGCGAGGGGTCGCGCGCGAAGTGCGCGCGCTCGGCCGCCTCCCAGCCGTCCCAGAACTCCTGCTGCCCCTCGCCGTCCCGGCGGCGGCCGCGCCGCCAGGACTCCTCGGCCGGCAGGTCCATCCAGATCAGCCGGGCCAGGTGCGGACGCAGCTCCCGGCGCCCCGCGCCGACGCCCTCGATCAGCACCACGGGCGCGGGCGGCAGGACGCGGGGCGCGCCGAAGCGGCGGGCGGACCAGTCGTAGGGCGCGTAACGGGCCGCCCGGCCCTCCCTCAGCGGCTCCAGCACCTCGGAGACGAACCGCGCGGTCCAGGAGAACAACTCCTCGTGGGTGGCGATGTCGTCGAGATGGAGCACCGGAGCGCCGCCGAGCGCCCGGGCCAGCCGGGCCGCGAAGGTGCTCTTGCCGGAACCCGCGTGCCCGTCGATCCCGATCAGCCGGACCGGGCCGCAGGAAGGGGACAGCCGCAGCAGCGAGGCGGCGAGGGCTTCTGACACGGCTCCACCCTAGGTCCGTCCGTCGCCCGGGTGACTCGTCGGCCGTCTCCTGGCCGTCTGTCGCCCGGGTGACTCGCCGGCCGCCTCCCGGCCGTCTTCCCCGCCGGTGCCTCCGTCAGAGGTCCACACCAATATTGCCGCAGCAGGAACGGCCGAGGTACTGGATCGACGGCGGACCGCATGGTCATAGTGGGGGCCGGTGCCGCGGACACCGTCACCTGACACACACCCCAGGGGGCCGATCAGCCATGAGCAGCAGAGCACAGCAGCCGTCCCGCAGAAACGTTCTTGCCGCGGCGGTCGCCGTGGCGGTCACCGGGGCCGCCGCGGTTCCCGCGACCGCGGCCCCCGCGGACGCCGCCGCCGGCGGGGCCGCGGCCAAGGGGCTGGTGGACAACCGGGCCTGGGTCACCTACGCCGACTGGTCCGAGGGCCGCGCCCGCGGCGTGCGGCCCGTGGCCGGCGCCCGCCCGGGCATCGTCATCGCCACCCCGGCCGGCGTCACCGACTACACCGACCCGCACACCGGGACCACCGCCTCCTGGGAGTACGCCACCTGGACCTCGCAGCCCCACCGGCTCACGGTCCCCGCCACCGAAGTGATCCCCAGCTGGAACGCCGACACCCCGGACGGCACCTGGATCCAGGTCGAGCTGCAGGGCACCTACAACGACGGCACCGACACCCCCTGGTACGTGATGGGCCGGTGGGCCGCCGGCGACCAGGACATCCGCCGCACCTCGGTGGACGACCAGACCGACGGCAAGAGCACGGTCTGGACCGACACCTTCTCCGTCGACGACGCCTCCACCGGCCTGCGCCTGGTCTCCTACCGGCTGCGCCTCACCCTCCACCGCCGCCCGGGCACCAAGGCCACCCCCACGGTCTGGCGGCTCGGTGCGATGGGCTCCGACGTCCCGGACCGCTTCACCGTGCCCGCCTCCACCCCGCGGGTCGCCCGCGAGCTCACGGTGCCGCGCTACTCGCAGAACACCCACGTCGGCCAGTACCCCGAGTACGACAACGGCGGTGAGGCCTGGTGCAGCCCCACCTCCTCGCAGATGATCATCGAGTACTGGGGCCGGAAGCCCACCGCCGAGCAGCTCGCCTGGGTCAACCCGGAGTTCGCCGACCCGCAGGTCTGCCACGCGGCGCGCCACACCTTCGACTACCAGTACGAAGGCTGCGGCAACTGGCCGTTCAACGCCGCCTACGCCGCCACTTATCCGGGCCTCCAGGGCGTGGTGACCCGGCTGGAGTCGCTCACCGACCTGGAGAAGCTGATCGCCGCCGGCATCCCGGCCATAACGTCGCAGTCCTTCCTCGCCACCGAGCTCACCGGCGCGGGTTACGGCACCTCGGGCCACCTGATGACGGTGATCGGCTTCACCGCCGAGGGCGACGTCATCGCCAACGACCCGGCCTCCCCGAGCAACGAGGCGGTCCGCCGCGTCTACAAGCGGTCCGAGTGGGAGAACATCTGGCTCCGCACCAAGCGCTACAACGCGAGCGGCAAGGTCTCCTCCGGCACCGGCGGCGTCTGCTACCTGTACTTCCCGGCGCACCCCACGCCCGCCCAGCGGCGCGCCCTGGAGGCCGTCGGCATCCGCTGAGGGCGTCGGTCGAGGGCCTCGCGGAGCGCTGACCTGCGGTCTTGTGACCAAGGTCTCCGCCCGGAGGCCCTCGGGCGATGGCATGGTGGAGGAACGGAATCCGGCCGCGGCCGGACGCCGGGGGGATCCTCCACCGCACGCGACCCGAGCGAGACATCATGAGCGCAGCGACCGCCACCCTGACCCGCACCCTCACCGGCGGCCCGAAGGACGACGACGACAACGGCCTCGTCGAGAACATCGCCGGCTGGGTCCTGGTCGTGGTGGTGGCCATGCTGGTCACCCGCCTCGGCCTGGTCTGACCCGCCGGGCGCGACGACGGCGGCAGCAGGACCGCCCGCACGGCACGGACGGAGCCCGGCCCCACGGCCCGTCCCGTCCGCACAGCAGAAGGAGCCCGGCCCCACGGCCGGGCTCCACTGCTTTTCCGCCGCCCGCGGACGCGCCCGCAGGACATGTTCTCCATCCGTTACAAGTAAGCGACCGTTAACCGGTGACGCAGCGACGACTACCGGGCATACTCACAGCGCGCAGCCGCCGACCTGCCGTTTTCTTCCGCGATCCGGAAGGGCGTCGGATCTGCCCGTGAGCCGGCGGGTCCCGCATCATCCACGCGGTCACCCGCCCTGCGCCTGTACAGGGAGGAGAACACCGCCATGACCGATCATGGTGCCCCGCAGCCGGTAGACCGTACGCTGCCCACCGACGAGGCCCGGGACCTGCTCGCCCTGGCCCGCGACATCGCCCAGCGCGAGATCGCCCCCACGGCGGCCGACGAGGAGGACGCCGGCGTCTTCCCGCGCGAGCTCTTCGCCCTCCTCTCCGAGGCCGGACTCCTCGGGCTGCCCTACTCGGTCGAGTACGGCGGCGGCGACCAGCCCTACGAGGTCTACCTCCAGGTCCTGGAGGAACTGGCCGCGGCCCGCCTCACCGTCGGCCTCGGGGTGAGCGTCCACACCCTCTCCTGCCATGCCCTGGCCCACTTCGGCACCAAGCAGCAGCGACTGGAGCACCTGCCCCGGATGCTCGGCGGCGGCCTGCTGGGCGCCTACTGCCTGTCCGAGCCGGCCTCCGGTTCCGACGCCGGCTCGCTGCGCACCCGCGCGGTCCGCGACGGCGCCGACGGCGACTGGGTCGTCGAGGGCACCAAGGCGTGGATCACCCACGGCGGCATCGCCGACTTCTACACCCTGATGGCCCGCACCGGCGGCGAGGGCCCCCGCGGCATCAGCGCCTTCCTGGTCCCGGGCGACGCCCCTGGCCTCTCCGCGGCCGCGCCCGAGAAGAAGATGGGCATGAAGGGCTCGCCCACCGCCCAGGTCCACTTCGACGGCGTCCGGCTCGGCGACGACCGCCGGATCGGCGACGAGGGCCAGGGCTTCACCATCGCCCTCGCCGCACTGGACTCCGGCCGGCTCGGCATCGCCGCCTGCGCGATCGGCGTGGCCCAGGCCGCGCTGGACGCCGCCGCCGCGTACGCCGGCGAGCGCCGTCAGTTCGGCCGCCCCATCGGCGACTTCCAGGGCCTGCGCTTCCTGCTCGCCGACATGGCCACCCAGGTCGAGGCGGGCCGCGCGCTCTACCTCGCCGCCGCGCGGCTGCGGGACGCCGGCCGTCCGTTCTCCCGGCAGGCGGCGATGGCCAAGCTGTTCTGCACCGACGCCGCCATGAAGGTCACCACCGACGCCGTCCAGGTCCTCGGCGGCTACGGCTACACCGCGGACTTCCCGGTGGAGCGGTACATGCGCGAGGCCAAGGTGCTGCAGATCGTCGAGGGCACCAACCAGATCCAGCGGATGGTCATCGGCCGTCACCTGCTGGGTCCCGAGTCGCGCTGACCGGCGGGCGCCGGCCCGGCGGCGTCGCCAGGCGGGTCCACTCCGGGTCGTGACGGCCCGGAAGGGTCCGCCCTCCGTCCGCCCAGCTCCGCAGCAGCTCGCGGTAGATGGGCGGATCCTCGGGCGAGGACTCCGGCACCGCCGGGGCCTCCACCGGGCCCGGCACGAACACACGTCGGCGCCGGGCGACGGCCGAAGAGGGTGCGGTCATACCGGGAGAACGCCCGGGGCGGCGTCACGTCACCCCACCGGGCGTCAGCGCATCAGTTCGGGCCGGCGGATGCGCGGCGCCGGCGACGCGCGGCCCACGGGACGCCGCCGGGCGGCGCGGCCCCTGCGACGGTGCCGGACGGGGCAGCGCCGGGCGGCGGTGCCGGACGGGGCGGCGCGGACGGCGGTGCCGGGCAGCGGTCGCGCGGCGGCGTCAGGCGGCGCGGCCCATCTGGCGGCGGGTGATCGGCGCGCGCATGGGGCGCGATCCCGGGCCGCCGACGTGCGAGAAGGGCTGGGTCCGCCAGTCCAGTCCGGCGGGCAGCGTGAGCAGCAGTCCGGTCTCCTGCTCCTGCGGGTCCGCCTCCGCGTCCGCCGCCTCGGCGTCCGCGGCGGCCCGGCCGGTGCCACCGCACACGGTGAGGCCGAACGGGTTCCACGGCGAGGCGCACAGCGCGTGCTCCGGCAGGACCTCCTCGTCCGCCAGGAGGGCGATGGGCTGCGCGCAGTCCGGGCAGACGACCCGGTACATCTCGAAGGTGTCGTAGGCGTCGAACTCGTCGTCCGCGGCGTCCGGTTCGACGCCCTCCGGCTCGGGCTGGACGACCTGCTGGAACTTCCTGGACGCGGAACGGCCAGGGCGCTGAAGACTGTGCATGGGTACTCCCCCTCGGGCTGGGCCGAACGGCTCTGCGGCCTCGACCACAGCAAGCATTTCCCTGCACCCCGGGCAGGTAATCACGTGAACATCGCGGAGCCCGGTCAAGAAGTGTGTCCTTCATCACATAGTCATGCGCAAACGCCACACACCGCCCACCCTCGCCCTCCACGCCGACCGACCCGTGGACGCGCCTGGGCCTGCACCATGCGCTGCCTGTAGCTTTTGCGCATGGAGGAGCTGGACCGACAGATCGTGCGGCTGCTCGTCGAGGACGGGCGGATGAGCTACACCGACCTGGGCAAGGCCACGGGCCTGTCCACGTCCGCCGTGCACCAGCGGGTGCGCCGGCTGGAACAGCGCGGCGTCATCCGCGGCTACGCGGCGGTCGTCGACGCCGAGGCGGTGGGACTGCCGCTGACGGCGTTCATCTCGGTGAAGCCCTTCGACCCCAGCGCCCCCGACGACATCGCCGAACGGCTGGCCGGGGTGCCGGAGATCGAGGCGTGCCACAGCGTCGCCGGCGACGAGAACTACATCCTCAAGGTGCGCGTCGCCACGCCCCACGAGCTCGAGGAGCTGCTGGCCAGGGTGCGCGCCCTGGCCGGGGTCTCCTCCCGCACCACCGTGGTGCTCTCCACGCCCTACGAGGCCCGCCCGCCGCGCCTCTGACCCGCCGGGACCCGCCCGACCCCCGCGCGCCGGACGGCGGGGCGGGGCGGGAGACTGTCCCCATGAGTACTGGCACCGCCCCGACCTCCCGCACCGTGCTCCTGCGCGGCGGCGAGGTCCACAGCCCCGCCGACCCCTTCGCCACCGCCATGGTCGTCGAACACGGCCACATCGCCTGGGTCGGGTCCGAGGGCGCCGCCGACGCCTTCGCCGAGGGGGTCGACGAGGTCGTCGACCTGGAGGGCGCCCTGGTCACCCCGGCGTTCACCGACGCCCACGTGCACGCCACCAGCACCGGCTTCGCCCTCACCGGCCTCGACCTGTCGGGCGCCCCCTCCCTGGAGGCGGCCCTCGGCCGGATCCGCGAGTTCGCCGCCGCCCGCCCCGCCGACCGGGTGCTGCTCGGCCACGGCTGGGACGCCGCGCGCTGGCCCGGCGGCCGCCCGCCGGCCCGCGCCGAGCTCGACGAGGCCACCGGCGGCCGCCCGCTGTACCTCTCCCGGGTGGACGTGCACTCGGCCGTGGTCACCACCGCGCTGCTCGACCTGGTCCCCGGCGTCACCGCCCTGACCGGCTTCGAGGCCGACCGCCCGCTCACCGGCGACGCCCATCACGCCGTCCGCGCCGCCGCCTTCGGCGCCGTCACCCCCGCCCAGCGCGCCGAGGCCCAGCGCGCCGCCCTGGCCCACGCCGCCTCCGTCGGCATCGGCACCGTCCACGAGTGCGGCGGCCCGAACATCTCCTCCGAGGACGACTTCACCGCCCTGCTGCGGATCGCCGCCGAGGAGCCCGGCCCGCGGGTCGTCGGCTACTGGGCCGAGCAGGACGTCGACAAGGCCCGCGCCCTCGGCGCCCTCGGCGCGGCCGGCGACCTGTTCGCCGACGGCTCCCTCGGCTCGCACACCGCCTGCCTGCACGACTCCTACGCCGACGCAGGACACGCCGGCACCCCCTACCTGGACGCCGCCGCGGTCGCCGCCCACGTGGCCGCCTGCACCGAGGCCGGCCTGCAGGCCGGTTTCCACGCCATCGGCGACGCCGCCGTCACCGCCGTGGTCGAGGGCGTCCGCGTCGCCGCCGAGAAGGTCGGCCTGGCCCGCGTCCGCGCCGCCCGGCACCGCGTCGAGCACGCCGAGATGATGACGCCGGAGACGATCGCCGCCTTCGCCGAGCTGGGGCTCACCGCCTCCGTGCAGCCCGCCTTCGACGCCCACTGGGGCGGCGAGGACGGCATGTACGCCCAGCGGCTCGGCGTCGAGCGGGCCCGCACCCTCAACCCGTTCGCCGCCATGCTCCGCGCGGGCGTGCCCCTGGCCTTCGGCTCGGACAGCCCGGTCACCCCGCTCGACCCGTGGGGGACCGTACGCGCCGCGGCCTTCCACCGGACCCCGGAACACCGGGTCTCCGTCCGCGCCGCCTTCACCGCCCACACCCGCGGCGGCTGGCGGGCGATCGGCCGGGACGACGCCGGCGTGCTGGTGCCGGGAGCACCCGCCGACTACGCCCTCTGGCGCACCGGGGAGCTGATCGTGCAGGCCCCCGACGACCGGGTCGCCCGCTGGTCCACCGACCCGCGCTCGGGCACCCCCGGCCTGCCCGACCTCACCCCCGGGAGCGACCTGCCGGTCTGCCTGCGCACGGTGGTGGGCGGCGAGACGGTCTTCGTACGGCCGGGCGAGTGATCTCCGGCGCGGGAGCGGGCGCCCCCACGCCCCGCGGATCCACCGCCCCGCTCCCGCGCCCCTAGGAGAAGGAACGTTCCCCGAACGCCCCGCGTCCGCCCGTGGCCCGGGTTTGACAGGGCGCGGCGGGCGGCGGGTAGGTTCGGCCGGGTCCACCACCGGACGCCCGACCGGGAGCCTCCGCGCACTCGTGGCGCCGCCGCTGGGTCGGGCCGGTGCGCCGGGGCGGCGCACCGGCCCGCTGTGCCAGGCCCAGCGGCCGTGACGCCCTGAGGGAGGCCGTCGCCGGTCGGCAGGTGAGACCAGGGCGGGGTGCCGGAGCTCAACAGACAACGGCCCGGGAGGATCCGCAGCCGGCGGGTCCCGGGCCGGCCCGAAGGGCTCCGGCCCCCGCCTGGCGGGCGCTTTCCGGCGTTTTGCCGCCGATGCCCCCGCCGCGGGGCGGGCACCCCGTCGCGTTGCCGTGTCCCGCCGCGAGCCGCGCACTAAGGTGGTCCCCTGCGTAGGGACTTGGCTGTGCACGGCGCCCGCTTCCGCGGGGACGACGGCGCGGAAACGGAAGGTCAGCAGTGAACGACGGCGTGGGCGCCCCCGCTGCGGGGGGCCAGGAGAGACGGTTCGGCCCGCTCGGCAAGGCCTTGGTGATCATCCCCACCTACAACGAGGCCGACAACGTCGCGCCGATCGTCCGCCGTGTCCGGGCAGCCGTTCCCGAGGCGCACGTTCTGGTGGCCGACGACAACAGCCCGGACGGGACCGGCAAGATCGCCGACGAGCTGGCGGCCGAGGACGACCAGGTGCGGGTGCTGCACCGCAAGGGCAAGGAAGGCCTCGGCGCCGCCTACCTGGCCGGCTTCCGCTGGGGCATCGAGCACGGCTTCGACGTCCTGGTCGAGATGGACGCCGACGGCTCCCACCAGCCGGAGGAACTGCCCAGGCTGCTCACCGCGCTCAAGGGCGCGGACCTGGTCCTCGGCTCCCGCTGGGTGCCCGGCGGGCGGGTCGTCAACTGGCCGCGCTCGCGTGAGTTCATCTCCCGCGGCGGCAGCCTCTACTCCCGGGTCCTGCTCGACGTCCCGATCCGCGACGTCACCGGCGGCTTCCGCGCCTTCCGCCGGGCGACCCTGGAGGGGCTGGGGCTGGCCGACGTGGCCTCCCAGGGGTACTGCTTCCAGGTCGACCTGGCCCGGCGGGCCGTGAAGGCCGGCTACCACGTGGTCGAGGTGCCGATCACCTTCGTCGAGCGCGAGCACGGCGACTCCAAGATGAGCCGCGACATCCTGGTCGAGGCGCTCTGGCGGGTCACCGCCTGGGGCGTCACCGAGCGGGCCGGCCGCGTTCTCGGACGGCCCCGGCGCGGCTGAGAGGAGCCGCCAGGCACACTGGAGACATGACGACCGGTCCTCAGCGCTCCTTCCCTCCCAGCTCTCCCGGATCCTCCACGCAGCGCCCCGCCCGCAGGCCCCGCTCCCGGGCGCGCGCCGCGGTGCCGCTCGCGTTGGCCGCGTGGCTGGTGCTCGAGATCTGGCTGCTGACGCTGGTGGCGGACGCGGCCGGCGGCATCACGGTGTTCGCCCTGCTCGCGGCCGGTGTGGTGCTGGGCGGCGCGGTCGTGAAGCGGGCCGGGCGACGCGCCTTCCGCTCGCTGGACGCGACGCTGCGCGGCGCGCGGGGCGACGGCGTGCCGTCGGACGCCGGGCGGCGCGACCCCTCGCGGAGCGAGGGCAACGGGCTCACCATGCTGGGCGGCATCCTGCTGATCGTGCCCGGCCTGATCACCGACGTGGCGGGGCTGCTGCTGCTCGTGCCGCCGGTGCAGCGCGCGGTGCGGGCGGCGCTCGAGCGGACCCTGGAGCGCCGGCTGACGCGGGCGACCGCGGGCATGGAGGGCCTCCTCCAGCAGGCGCGCATCCACCGGCCGGACGGCAAGGTCGTGCAGGGCGAGGTCATCCGCGAGGAGCCCGCCCGCGACCACGGCGGCCCCGGCTCCGAGGACCAGGGCCCGCGGCCTCCGCTGGTGCCCTGACCCCGGGCCCGGGCCGCAGGCCACGACAACGGCCGCGGGCGCCGTACGTGTTCCCACGTACGGCGCCCGCGGCCGTGTGCTGTTCGCGGCGCCGGGCCGCGGCGAGGCCTACGCCGACTTGCGGCGCGTGTCTCGGGGATGAACAGCGATGTTCATCGCCCCGGAACGCAGCACCGCGAGTCGCTCCTCGAGGACTTCCTCGAGCTCCTCACGGGTACGACGCTCCATGAGCATGTCCCAGTGCGTACGGGCCGGCTTGGCCTTCTTCTCCTCCGGTCCGTCGCCGTCCACCAGGAGTGCCTGGGCCCCGCAGACCTTGCACTCCCACTCCGGCGGGATCTCCGCCTCGACCGAGAAGGGCATCTCGAAGCGGTGCCCCTTCTCGCATGCGTACTCCACCGCCTGGCGCGGGGCCAGGTCGATGCCGCGGTCGGTCTCGTAGCTGGTCACCACGAGGCGCGTGCCGCGAAGAGCTCGCTCACTCATGAATCGTGCCTCCCGGGCTTGTCGCCCACAGGACAGGTGTCGCTGTCGTCGTCATCCGGCTCAACGTCCGGTCGGCGGTAAAGATTCCCGTTCCAGCCAATGCGTCGCCGTCGTAGCCGCCCCTTGTTGTACCCACCATTGCCCGGTTTGTCACATCTGGCAGGAGATGTCACTCGACGTCGCGGCGTCTTTGTCGCGCAGTAACGGTACGCTTGGCAGGCCAAACGCGTACACTACCGCCCCGCCATCTCCGCTGCCAAAACCATCAGAGCTTCTCCGGAACCGTGTTCCCCGCCTCGGCGACGGCACGCCGCACGGGTATGCGGGCGAGGAGCAGGAATCCGAGCGCGAAGAAGACCACCAGCGAGATGATGGCGTCCCGGTAGCTGCCGGTCAGCTGGTACGTCAGCCCGAAGACCAGGGGGCCGAGCCAGCTGGTGCCCCGGTCGCTGATCTCGTAGGCCGCGAAGTACTCGGCCTCCTTGCCCGGCGGGATCAGGTGCGAGAAGAGGGACCGTGAGAGCGCCTGGCTGCCGCCCATCACCAGGCCGATGCCGGCCGCCAGCGCGAAGAACCAGACGGCGTCGCCGGACGGCATGAAGTAGGCGGTGGCGACGACCAGCGTCCACGCGGCGAGCGAACCGAGGACGGTGCGCTTCGCGCCGTGCCGCCTCGCGATCCGGCCGAGCGCCAGCGCACCGGCCACCGCCAGCACCTGCACCAGCAGCACCGCCGTGATCAGTGTGGACTGCTCCAGGCCCAGCTCCTCGGAGCCGAAGACCGCCGCCTGCGAGATCACCGTCTGGATGCCGTCGTTGTAGACCAGGTAGGCGAGCAGGAATCCGAGCGTCAGCGGATGACGGCGCATGTCGCGCAGCGTCTCCAGCAGGCGGCGCGGGGCGGAGGCGGAGGTTTCGGTCACCTCGACCCGGCGGTCGCGCAGGCGGCGCAGCGGGATCAGCGCGAAGACGCCCCACCACACGCCCGCGGAGGCCAGGCAGATGCGGACCGCCTCCGACTCGGTCAGGCCGAAGGAGTCGTGCATCGTGTACAGCACCAGGTTGAGGACGAGCATCAGCGCGCCCGCCGCATACCCGAAGGCCCAGCCCTTGGAGGAGACCGCGTCGCGCTCCTCGGGCGTAGATATCTGCGGGAGGAACGCGTTGGAGAGCATCGCGGCCACCGACTGCGAGGCGTTGGCGACGACCAGCAGCACGCCGCCCAGCAGGTAGCGGTCGCCGTCCAGGAGGAACATGCAGGCCGTGGCGAGGGCGCCGAGGTAGGCGAAGGCCCCCAGCAGCGGCTTCTTCCGGCCGGTGCGGTCCGCGGCGGCGCTCACCAGCGGCATCAGCACCACGGCGACGATCACCGACAGGGACACCGTGTAGGCGAAGAAGGACCCCGCGCTCACCGGGATGCCGAAGGGGTGGACGAAGCCCTCGTCGTCGGCGGCGGCCTTGGTGACCGAGGTCAGGTAGGGGCCGAGGAAGACGGTGAGCACGCTGGTGGAGTAGACCGAGCAGGCCCAGTCGTAGAAGTACCAGCCGCGCTGCTCGCGCCGACGTCCGTCGGCCGTGCCGGCCGCCCCCGTCCGCACTGTGATGCTGCCCACCCGATCCTCGCTTCGCGCCGTGGGGGCCGCGCACGCTCAGACCCAGGTGCCCCGGTCCTCCATGACCGCGCGCAGCGTGTCGATGTGATCGGTCATGATGCCATCGACCCCCAGGTCCAGGAGCCTGTGCATTTCTACGGAATCGTTGACCGTCCAGACGTGGACCTGCAGGCCGCGGGCGTGGGCGGCCCCGACGAAGCGGCGATCCACCACGGGGACACCGGCCTGGGCGACCGGGACCTGCGCGGCCAGCGCGGAGGCGCGCAGCCCGACCGGGACACCCCAGGAGCGCAGCCGGAGGGCGAGGACGCCGGCCGTGCCGTAGGAGGTGGCCAGCCGCGGCCCGGCCAGCCGTTGGGCCCGCGCGACCCGGGACTCGGAGAACGACCCGAGGCACACCCGGTCCCAGGCGTTCGTGCGTTCCACCAGTTCCAGCAGCGGCAGCAGGGCGCCCTCCTCCTTGACGTCCACGTTCCAGCGGACCTCGGGGAAGGTCTCCAGCAGTTCGGACAGGAGCGGCACCGGCTCCCGCCCGGCGACCCGCGCCTGCCGGACCTCGCTCCAGGGCAGCTCGGCGATCCGGCCGGCGCCGTCGGTCACCCGGTCCAGGGTGTCGTCGTGGAAGGCGACCAGGACGCCGTCCGCGGTGACGTGGACGTCCGTCTCCATGTACCGGTACCCGGCGTCGGCGGCGCGGCGGAACTGGGCGGCGGTGTTCTCCAGCCCGTCGGCGTCCCCGCCGCGGTGGGCGAAGGGGATCGGTCCTGGGTGGTCCAGGTACGGGTGCGGGGTCCGGGTCGTCGTCACGGTCGCAGTATCGCGCCCTGCGGCTCGGCGGAGCAGCGCGGGGCGGGGGCCTGCTCCCCGGCGGGCGCGGGGGTCGGCTCAGCGCTGGACGCGGGGTCCGGCTCCGCGGTGGGCGCGGGTGTGAACAGGCGCAGGAAGAACTGCACCAGCGGTCCGATGGCCAGCGCGTACAGGAGGGTGCCGGCGCCGACGGTTCCGCCCAGCAGGAATCCGGTCAGCACCACCACGACCTCGATCGCGGTGCGCATGCTGCGGATCGAGCGGCCGGTGCGACGGTGCAGGCCGGTCATCAGGCCGTCGCGCGGGCCGGCCCCGAATCCCGCGGCGATGTAGAGCCCGGAGGCCGCGCCGTTGAGCACCAGACCGGCGAGCAGCAGCGGCCAGCGCACCGTGAGCGCGTCGGCGTCGGGGACCAGGAAGAGGGTGGCGTCCATGGTGAGGCCGACGACGAACACGTTGGAGACGGTGCCGAGGCCGGGACGCTGCCGCAGGGGTATCCAGAGCAGCAGGACCAGCGCGCCGACCAGGATCGAGACCACGCCCACCGTCAGGCCGGTCAGCTCGGACACCCCCTGGTTGAGGACTCCCCACGGCTCCAGGCCCAGTTCGGCCCGCAGCAGGAGCGCGGTGCTGACCCCGTAGAGCGTGAGGCCGAGGTACAGCTGGACGAGACGTCGGGCGAGCAAGGCGACCCCCTGTGGTGATGTTGGACCGGCGCATGCCACTCTGTGGCTCGGGTCCTGCGGCTCGACAGGGCCAATTCGGGGAAGGTGGACTGGACGGATGCAACGGTGGACCTCCGTGGTGGGAGCCGCCCAGCTGGCGCGGCAGCTCGCCTCGCAGCAGGAGCGGCCCTCCGCGCCGGGCGGGCGGCGACCCCCCGCCTACCGGGCCCTCGCCGACGGCATCCGGCTGCTGGTGCTGGAGGGACGGGTGCCGGTCGCCGCGCGGCTGCCCGCCGAACGGGAGCTCGCCCTCGCGCTCTCGGTCAGCCGGACCACCGTCGCCGCCGCCTACGAGGCGCTGCGCGCCGACGGCTTCCTCGAGTCCCGGCGCGGCGCCGGCAGCTGGACCGCCGTGCCGCCGGGCAACCCGCTGCCCGCCCGCGGCCTCGAGCCGCTGCCTCCGGAGTCCCTCGGCACGCTCATCGACCTCGGCACCGCCGCGCTCAACGCCCCGGAACCCTGGCTGACCCGGGCCGTCCAGGGCGCCCTGGGGGAGCTGCCGCCGTACGCCACCACCCACGGCGACTACCCGGCCGGGCTGCCCGCCCTGCGGGCCACCATCGCCCGGCGGTACACCGAGCTCGGCGTGCCCACCATGCCGGAACAGATCATGGTCACCACGGGCGCCATGGGGGCCATCGACGCCATCTGCCACCTCTTCGCCGGCCGCGGCGAGCGGGTCGCCGTCGAGTCCCCCAGCTACGCCAACATCCTCCAGCTGATCCGGGAGGCCGGGGCCCGGCTGGTGCCGGTGGCCATGGGGGAGGGGCTCTCCGGGTGGGAGATGGACCGCTGGCGACAGGTGCTGCGGGAGTCCGCGCCGCGGCTGGCCTACGTGGTCGCCGACTTCCACAACCCCACGGGCGCGCTGGCCGACGAGGAACGCCGGCGGACGCTGGTCGACGCCGCCCGGGCGGCCGGCACGGTGGTGGTCGCCGACGAGACCATGCGGGAGCTGCCGCTGGACGCGGACGTCGAGCTGCCGCGGCCGATGTGCGCCTTCGACCCCGCGGGTTCCTCCGTGATCACGGTCGGGTCCGCCAGCAAGGCATTCTGGGCGGGCATGCGGATCGGCTGGGTGCGGGCCGCGCCCGAGATCGTCAGGTCGCTCGTCGCCGCGCGCGCGTACGCGGACCTGGGCACGCCGGTGCTGGAGCAGCTGGCGGTGGCCTGGCTGATGGACACCGGGGAGTGGGCGGACGCGGTCGCCTGGCGGCGCGCCCAGGCCCGCGACAACCGGGACGCGCTGGTGGCCGCGGTCCGGCGGGAGCTGCCCGACTGGGAGTTCGCGGTGCCGTCCGGCGGGCTCACCCTGTGGGTCCGGGCGGGAGGGCTCTCCGGCTCGCGGATCGCGGTCGCGGGGGAGCGGGTGGGCGTCCGGGTGCCCTCGGGGCCCCGCTTCGGGGTCGACGGGGCCTTCGAGGGGTACGTGCGGCTGCCGTTCACCGTGGGCGGCCCGCTCGCCGACGAGGCGGCCGCGCGGCTGGCCGCGGCGGCCCGCCTCGTCGCCTCCGGCGCCCACCTCGGCCCGGAACCGACCCGCACCTTCGTCGCCTGAGCCGCGCGAGCAGGGTTCCGGCGGCAGGGGGCGCGTGGGGGGCCGTCCCGCGGAGGGCGTCCTCCTACAGTTCCGCCCGGGCGGGTTCCGCCGGTTCGGGGTCGGGGGCGAGGTGGGGCTCGTCCAGGGACTTCGGGTCCTTCACGATGTCCACCGCGGGCACTCCGGCCACCTCGGGCGGCTCGACCGCCTCGTTGACCGGTTCGGCGGCGGCCGCCGGGGCGGTGCTCCCGGCCGTGCCGGCGGCCCGCGGCGGGAGCAGCTCCAGCACGGCCGCGCGGTGTGCCTCCCCGGCCGTCTCGTCGTAGGGGTCCGGCGTCGTCGGGACCTGCACCCGCAGCACCGGTCCGGCGCCGAGGCGGGCGTAGCCCCGCCCGGGCGGTACCAGCGCCGGCGGAGTGGTGCGCGGCGCCGCCCCCAGCACGGCGGCCAGCTGGGCCACGGACGCGGGACCCAGCACGACCCGCGCCCGGGTGTGCTGGCGGACCGCCTCGCTCAGCGCCTCCGCGCTCTCCATGTGCTCGGCGACGACCACCGTGACGTTGGCCGCCCGCCCGTGCCGGAGCGGTACCTGGAGCAGTGCCTGCGGGTCCGCGCCGCCCTCCGCCGCCGCCAGGTGACCCAGCGCGGCGGGGCGGTCGACCACGATCCACAGCGGCCGCCGGGTGTCCTCCGGCACGGCGAGTCCGGACTGCCGCGCCCGGTTGGCGGCGATCAGCCGGCGCTCCGTCTCCCGCGCGGCCCACTCCAGCGAGGCCCGGGCGCCCGCGGGGGAGCACTCCACCGCGACGACGCCGTCGCGCCCGGTGAGGCAGGCGTACTCCCCGGCGGCCCCGCCGTCCACGATCAGCACGTCGCCGTGGCGCAGCGCCTGCAGGGCGACGCACCGCAACAGCGTCGACGTGCCGCTGCCGGGTGAGCCCAGCGCCAGCAGGTGCGGCTCGGTCGAGCGGGCCCCGGTGCGCCACACCACCGGCGGCACGTCCCGGCGCTCCCCGCCCTCGCCCTCGCCCAGCGGGAGCGTGCGGGAGATCTCCGTCGGGTCGGTGAAGCCGAGGACCGTCTCGCCCGGCGCGGTGACGAACGCCTGCGCCGTGAGGTCGGCGGGCAGCGGGGGCAGCACCTCCAGCGTGAGCCGGTTCGCCTCCTCGTCCCAGACGAACCGGTACTCGCGCCCGCGCCCGGCCTTGGCGTGCAGCAACTGCTCGATGCGGGCGCGTGCCTCGGGCTCGCCGTCGGGGAAGTAGGGGGGATAGCGCAGCACCAGCCGGGAGACCCGGCCGGTGCCGTCGAACTCGTGGGTCTCGAAGGGGCCCTGCCACTCGCCGCCGTGCGCGTAGAGGGGCGCGGGATCGTCGGCGGTGGAGAAGTAGGGGACCAGTGCCTCGTACAGCGACGTCAGACGCCGGGCCTGGTCCTCGTCCGGGGCGCCCCGGGGCCGCCGGGCCGCGCCGTCGCGGCCCTTCCACGCGGCCGCCGCCATGGTCGCGGCGGCGGCCAGCACCGGTCCGTAGGGCGTCAGCACGACCACCAGCAGCAGCGACGCCACCAGGAACAGCAGGGGCCCGCGCCGGTCCTTGGGCGCTGCCGCCCACCGCCTGCGGGCCGCCACGGCCAGCCGGCCCAGCCCGCGGGCCACCGTGATCAGCGGGTGGAGCACGTCGGTGGCGCCGGCGCCCGCCGTCCGGGCCAGCTCCCGGCCGCGGGCGACGTGTGCGCCGCTGTTGGTCA
The DNA here is from genome assembly GCF_003112515.1 of Streptomyces fragilis. Taxonomy (GTDB): domain Bacteria; phylum Actinomycetota; class Actinomycetes; order Streptomycetales; family Streptomycetaceae; genus Streptomyces; species Streptomyces fragilis. The sequence goes on from NZ_BEVZ01000011.1 coordinate 89,418, forward strand.
GGATGCGGGGGAGGGGGCGCCGGGCCACTGAGGTCTCCTGGTTCCGTGCCGACCGCGGTGGGTCGCGGGGTGTGCGGGGGAGGGAAGGCTGGGGGCGGGGCCGCCCGGGGTCAGAACTTCAGTCCGCCCAACAGGCTCGCCAGGCTCTCGCCGCCCGCCTTGATGCTCGGCGCGATGGCCGTGCTGGACAGGTAGAAGCCGAACAGGACCGAGACGACGGCGTGCGAGCCCTTGAGGCCGTCCTTCCGGAAGAAGAGGACGACGATGACGCCGAAGAGCACGACGCCGGAGATGGACAGGATCATGGGGATCTCCTGGTGTTCGGGTGGGGACAGTCACCACGAGTTGTTCCAGGATCACAGCATGTATCGATACGACAAAAGGTGCAACTGAGTGATTACGTGACGTTTTCCCCCGGTTGGTGGAGGTGTCGTGCGGGGTTTCGTGGACCCGGTGGCGTACACCGCCGTCCGCACGCGGCCGCGTGCGGACGCCGACGATCTTGACCGCGGTGCTCCCGGAACCCGGGCAGCGGCCCGCGGCATGTCGTCGATTCACTCGTACGGTGGAGCGTGTGTTGCGGTGCGCACGCCCGGATGTGAGCCCTCGACCGGCCTTCCGCCCGCACGCCGTAGGCTCTGCGGGGTCCCGTCCATCCGGACGCGCCCCGTCGGCCCGTTGCGCCGGACGGCGGTACGGGCCGACGGGCACGTGGACACCACCCCGCACCGACACGAGGAGAGAGGCGGACCGGGCGATGAGCGAAGCCCCCGACCCGGAGGTCGTGGAACTCGCGACCAGGGTCTTCGAGATGGCGCGCAAGGGCGAGACCGAGGCACTCGTCCGGTACCTCGACGCGGGTGTCCCGGCGGACCTCACCAACGACCGGGGCGACTGCCTGGTCATGCTCGCCGCCTACCACGGCCACGCCAGGACGGTCCGGGCCCTGCTCGACCGCGGCGCCCAGGCCGACCGGGTCAACGACCGCGGGCAGACGCCGCTGGCCGGCGCCGTCTTCAAGGGGGACACCGAAGTCGTCCGGGCCTTGCTGGCCGGCGGCGCGAACCCGGCCGCCGGTACCCCCTCGGCCGTCGACACGGCCCGCATGTTCGGACGGGCCGAGGTGCTCGAACTCTTCGGCGCCGCCTGACCTTTGACCGCCGCACCGCCGTGACCTCGGGCGAAGCCGGAACCTCCGGCGGCCGAGGGCGGGAGCGGCCGAAGGGGACGCTCCGGACGCCCCCACCGAAATCCGGTCGCCACGCGGCGAACCGGGGAGTCATGATGGCCTGGTGATTCACGGACGCGACGGTTGGGCAGGAGTTGCCGAACCGCGTGGACCGTGACCGGTCCGTGAGGACCACAGACGAGAGGCAGAGGAAAATGGTCTACCACGAGCAGAAAACGGCGGGAGCCAGGACGTGCTGTCGCGGCCAGGTGCAGTGATCTCCCGGTTGCGTCGACGCTTGATGTGAGGCTGTTTCCCATGTTCGATCCGGTCATAGCGCCCAGCGGCACCCTGCTCGGCCTGCTCCAGCGGGGCCGAGGCGACGGGACGCTGCACGCGCTCACCGCTCCCCGCGCCGAGGCGCTCGCGGCCCTCGACGAGTGCGTGCTCCACGATCCGCGCCACGACTGGCAGCTGGAGAACCGCTCCCTCTATTACGCCAGGCTCTGTCTCGACCTCGACGGAGGCCTGGCGGCGGTCGAGGCCCACCTCTTCGGGCCCGACGACGTACTCGACACCGAGGAGAACCGCACCGGACTGGCCCTGTCCGTCCTCGGACACCTCGCCTCCTACGGCCGCGGTGACGCCCTGGCCCTGCTGCGCCGTTACGCGGCCCAGGGGTCCAACTGGGCCTGGGCCCTCGACGAGCTCGCCCTGCGCGACGACGACGCCGGCCTGCGCGCCCTGGCCGAGCCCGTGCTGGCCCGGTTCCCCGCCGACGCGGCGGGGGACGCCGAACTGGCCCGCGTGGTGCGCGACGCCTTCGAGCCCCGGCCCTGGCGCCTGTGGGCCGACGACCTGCGCCCCGCCGTCCGCGACCGGGTCCGCGCGGCCCGCGACGCCGCCAGCTTCGACCGCTGGCAACGCCAGCTCGACTCCACCGGCCCGCGGCCCTCGTGGGGCGTGCGCGCCATCCTCGACTGGGCCCAGCAGGGGGCCGAGCGGGGCGTGCAGCTCCAGGCGCCCGCCGCCCGCTGCCTGCTCGCGGTAGCCGGTCCCGAGGACCGCCCCGAACTCCTGGAGGCCGCCAGGTCCGGCCCCGACGGAGCCCGCGCCGCCGCCCTGCGCCACCTCGCCGACACCGGCGACCCGCTGGCCCTCGACCTCGTCGACGCCGCCGTGGCGGACGGCTCCTCGGTCGTCCAGGAGGCCGCCGTCGACGCCTTCGAGCGGACGCGGTCCGCCGCGGCCGTCGACGCGGCCCGCGCCTGGTCCCACCGCCCCGACCCGCTCGGCGCGGCGGCCGGCCGCGTGCTCGCCCTGCGCGGCGACGCCCGGGACGGCGCGCTGGTGCTCGCCGCGCTGCGCACCGCGGTGCGGACCGAGGGACCGGACGCGCCGACCCTGTGGACCCTGGTGGACGGCGCCGGCCGGCTCGGCATCGGCTGCGCCGCGCCGGTGCTGCGGCACGTCTACCGCGAGACGGCCTCCTCGTCCCTGCGCGGCCGGGCCGCGCGGGCGCTGGCCGCCACCGACCCGTCCTTCGCGGCCGGGTTCGCGGTCGAGTGCCTGTGGGACTGCGAGGAGACCACGCGGGAACTGGCCGCGCGGCACGCCGAGACGGGTGACGCCCGTGTCGCCGAGCGCCTGCGCCGGCTCGCGGCCGACCCCGCCGAGGAGGACGACGTCCAGCTCGCCGTCCGCTCCCGCATCGCCACCGACAAGTCCGCCGCCTGATCCCGCCGCCGCCCGCCGTCCGCCGCCGCCCCGTCCCGGGGGCCACGGCGGGCGGCGTCGTCGCCCGCAGGTCGGCGGAGGTGCCGTGACGCCGCCGTGACGACCGTCGTCACATAAGCGCCGTTTCGACCCGTGTCACCCCGAGGACCTAGTCTGTGCACCGTGACCTCGCCCGTGACGCACCCCGTCGAACTGCCCCGCCCCGGCTCCGCGCTGCCGCGCCTGGCCGTCGGCCCGGCGGCCGACGAGGGCCTGGCCCGGCGGCTGCGCGCCCTCGCCTGCACCGCCCCGCTCCACGACCTGGACGCGCGCAAGGCGAACCTCTCGGGCGAGTTCTCGGTGTACGGCATGGCCGAGGTGGCCCTCGCCGCCATCGACCTGGTCACCCTCACGATGGACTTCGACACCGGCGCCGACCACGAGCAGATCGTCACCCGGCTCACCCCCCGCGTCGCGGCCCAGGCGCCCCGCCGCCCGGTCGCCGAGCACGAGCGGGTCGCGCGCTGGGTGCTGGAGAGCCTGATCAACGTCGGCAGCGTCGACCGCGGCTTCCGCGCCGTCTACGGCACCTTCACCGCCGACGGCGTCTACGTCCGCCGCGACTACGACTTCAAGCTGATCGAGGAGGTCCCCGGCCCCGGCGGCGGCGTGTACCTGCGCACCACCGACGAGGCGGTCAACGTCCTGGTCGGGGCGCTCGACACGGACGTCACCAGCGCCCAGATCGCCGCCGAGGTCAAGCTCGAGGTGCTGATCAACCGCGGCCGCCTCGCCGACGCCCAGCTGGCCGCCGAACAGGCCCGCTACCGCACGGTCCAGTACTCGGAGACGCTGCGCCGCGCCCTGGAGGCCACCCGGCGCAACGTCCGCGCCGTCGACTGGCTGAGGACCGTGCCCGACATGATCGCCGAGGCGCTGGAGCACGTCGCCGACCGGTACCGGCACGAGAACGCCATCCTCACCAACATCCGCAAGGCCAGGGACGAGTCCGAGGACCCCGGCCAGAAGCGCCGCGCCGCCGAGCTGGTGGACATCGTCAAGGACTGCATCCGCCGCCACACGCAGCTCCAGTCGAGGCTGCTGGAAGCCGGCCCGCTGTTCCGCGCCGAGCAGGACCGCCAGGCCTTCGCCGCCCCCGCCCGCACCGCCGGCACCGACCTGTACGGACAGCTCCTCGCCCCCGTCCTGCCGCTGCCCCTCGAGCAGTCGATCCAGGTCACCGACGCCTTCTTCGCCCACGGCACGGGCCTGCGCACGCCCGGATCGGTGCGCGTCGGCGACCTGGTCGACCTGCTCCTGACCCCGCCCGCCGAGCGTGAGCACCTGGGCGCCGAGATGCCCGAGCCCGATCTGATCGCCACCCCGGACGACAGCCGGTTCAGCGAGGGGCAGCTGGCCGCCGCCAAGGAGCTGCTCGACCTGCCGCCCGACGCGCCCCGGCGCCTGTCCGGACTGCTCGCCGAGGCCCGCCGCCAGGACCCCGACCTGCCCTACCTGGTCGCGCTGCTCGCGATCCACGCCGCCAGCCCTCCGGTGGGCACCGCCTACCGGCAGGGGGAGCCCCGTCTGCTGTTCGCGGTGGACGACGGCGCCGAACTCGACGACCCGGAGTTCGGCGGCGCCGACCTGATAGTGGGCACCGCCCTGCTGGACGCGGCCGGCATGGCGGCCGACCGGCGCGACTCCGCCTGACCGCCCTGCCGGCCGGGCCGCCGCAACCGCCGACAGGGCGGGCGCCCGTCGCCCGCCGCCCGCACTTCCCGCACGTGTACGACCGCACCGAGGAGCACCAGCAGTGACCGAGTCCGCCGAGTGGAGCGACCCCACGGCGACCGCCCCGCAGGGCGCCGCCGCCGGCACGCCCGCCGTGTCGCCCGCGGACACGTCCGACGCGGCCCGCCTGGTCGCCTTCGGGCTCCAGCCCAAGCTGCAGCCCGCCCGCGACCAGGAGTACGCCGACCTGCTGCGCCGCTACCGGGAGGACCCGCCGTTCGCCCGGCTCGCCGACGCCGTCGCCACCGGACTCGGCCTCGTCGTGCTGGAGGTCTCGCCGCGCGCAGGGATGGCGGTGACCGCCGCGGAGGGCTCCGTCTTCGCCGTCCGGATGGGCGACTACGCCCGCCGCGCCGCCTCCGACACCGCCGACCGCTTCCTGCACGGCCTGGCCCACCTCGCCGTCGCCGCCCTGGCCTTCCCCCGGCCGGAGGACCTCGCCGACGACGGCTACATCGGCCGGGTCACCGTCAACGGCGTGGACGCCTTCGTCCGCCAGGCCTGCCGCCGCCTCGAGCAGCGGGCCGAGGAACAGGGCGAGAACACCGACCCGGCCAGCGACGCCCCCGGCCTGGAGGCCGCGTGGCGGGTCTGGGCACGCCGCAGCGCCACCGGGGCCACCAAGGACTCCCGTCGCCTGGCCGGCTCCACCACCGGAATCGTCGCCAAGGCGGTCGCCTTCCTCGCCGACTCCGGCTTCCTGCAGCGCACCGGCGACGAGGGCGGCGGCACCTACCGCACCACCGCCCGCTACCAGCTCCAGGTGCGCGACATGGCGAGCAGCGCGGCCATGGGCGAGCTCCTGGAGCTCGGAGTGGTCCCGGTCACCGACGGCTCCGCCACCCTGCTGCCGCCGGACGACGCCGACGACCTCGACCTGGTCGCCGACGCCGGACTGCCGTTCCACTCCTGAGCCCCGCCGACCGGCCGCCCCCGCCCCCACCGCCTGACCCCCCACCGCCCACCGGCGCACGGAAGACTGACGAGAGCCCCCATGTACGAGCTGTCCCGGATCCGCCTCTACTCCATCGGGCCGGCCGGCGCGCGCTACGCCGACACCGTGCTGGACCTGCGCGGCGTGGGCGAGCCCGTACCCGACCCCGCACCCGCCCAGGCGGAGTTCTTCCAGGACGAGCCGGCCGGCCCGCCGCGCCGCCCGGCCCCCGCCGGCGTGCTCTTCCTGGAGAACGGCGGCGGCAAGTCCGTCCTGCTCAAGCTGATCTTCTCGGTGATGCTGCCGGGCCACCGCAACACGCTCGGCGGCGCCAGCTCCGGCGTGCTGCGCAAGTTCCTGCTCGCGGAGGACTGCGGCCACGTCGCCCTGGAATGGCAGCACACCCGCACCGGGGAACTCGTCGTCGTCGGCAAGGTCAGCGAATGGCGGGGCCGCCAGGTCTCCAGCGACCCGCGGAAGTTCGCCGAGGCCTGGTACTCCTTCCGGCCCGGCCCCGGCCTCAGCCTGGACAGCCTCCCGGTGGCCGAGTCCACCGCGATGCGGCCCGCCGCCGAGGGCGCCTCCGGCGCACGCGGCCGTCGCCGCACCATGAAGGGCTTCCGCGACGCGCTGACCGAGGCGGGCAAGTTCTACCCGCACCTCGAGGCGCACTGGGAGGAGATCCACGAGCGCTGGACCGAGCACCTCGGCGAACTCGGCCTCGACCCCGAACTGTTCCGCTACCAGCGGGAGATGAACGCCGACGAGGGTGAGGCGGCCGGCCTCTTCGCGGTCAAGAAGGACTCCGACTTCACCGACCTGCTGCTGCGCGCGGTCACCGACACCCGCGACACCGACGGGCTCGCCGACCTGGTCGCCGGCTTCGGCAACAAGCTGGGCCGCCGCGCCGAACTCATCGCCGAACGCGACTTCACGGCCGGTTCGCTCGACCTGCTCCAGCGGATCGTCGACGCCACCGACGCCCGGGCCCGCGCCCGCGAGATCCACACCGGCGCCGAGCGGCGCACCCGTGCCCTCGCCCGGCGCCTGTCCGCCCGCGGCGGCCGCGAGCGGGCCCGCGCCGCGGACCTGGCCGTTCGGGTCACCACGGCCGCCCACGCCGTCACCGAGGCCGAACGCACCCGCTCCCGCACCGCGCTGGTCGCCGCCGAACTCGCCTACCGCCACGCCTCCCTGGCGCTCGCCGGGGCGGAGAAGTCGGCCGCCGCGCAGAAGCGCGAACTGGCCGACGCCCGCACCCTGCACGCCGCCTGGCAGGCGGCCGAGTCCGTGCTGCGGCACCGGGCCGCCGCGGACCGCTCGGCCCGGGTGGCCGCCGCGATCCGCGAGGCCGAACGGGACGCCGCCCCCGCGCTCGCGGCCCGCGCCCGCGCCGCCGCGGACCTGGTGCGCGCGCTGCACTCCGAGGCCGAGCGCGCCGAGAGCCTCGCCAACGAGCAGGAGGAGCGCTCCGCCGCCCTCCAGGAGGCCGGCGACACCGCCTACCGCGACGGCACCGCCGCCGCCACCGAGGCCCAGCGCGCCCGCAGCGAGGCCGGGCACCTGCGCCAGCGGCTCGCCGAGGTCGAGCAGGAGACCGCCGAGGCGGTCGGCGCCGGATGGATCGACGGCAGCGCACCCGACGCCGACCCCGCGAAGGCGGCCCTGGCCGCCGGCGAGGCGGCGAAGAGCACCGTCGCCGCCTTCGAGGAGGCCCGGGAGGGCGCCCGTCGGGCAGCCGAGCGGGCCCGCGAGGCCGCCACCGCCGAGTCCCGCGCCGAACTGACCGCCGCCCGCGCCGCGGACGCGGCCACGGCCGCCCGCCGGGCCCACGAGTCCGAGCGGCGCACCGCCGAGGCGCTGGCCGCCGAGGAACGGCTGGCCGAGCTCCTCGGACTCCCCGCCGCGCGCCCCCACGGGACCGCCGCCGTGCCCGGCCCACGCCAGGGCGAAGCCGCGGACCAGGGGGAGACGGCGCAGACCGCCCCCTCCCGGCCGGGCGGCGCCCCGGCGGCTGCCACCGGGCGGACGACCGGCAGCACCGTCACCGCGCCGGCCGGTACCGCCGCCGCGCTCGGCGACGGCCGTCTCACCGCCGAACAGCTCGACCACTTCGCCGACGACCTGCGCGGCATGCTCGAGGACGCCGTGTCCTCGGCCGAACGCCAGCTCTTCGACCTGCGGACCGCCGCGGCCGACGACGCCCGCATCCTCGGCGCGCTCGGCGACGGCGGCCTGCTGCCGCCCGGCCCCGACGTGCTGGCCACCGTCGAGTACCTCGGCGAGCAGGGCATCCCCGCGCTGCCCGGCTGGCGCTACCTCGCCCAGGCCGTCGACCCCGCCGACCACGCCCGCGTCCTGGCGGCGCGCCCCGAACTCGTCGACGGCGTGATCATCACCGACCCCGCCTCGCACGTCCGCGCCCGTGAGGCGCTCGCCGAGGCCGCCCTGCTGCCCCGCTCCACCGTGGCCGTCGGCACCGCCGCGGCGCTCCTCGCGCCCGCGCCCGACCAGGCGTCGGACGACCAGGCCGTCTTCCTGGTCCCCCCGAACCCCGCCATGCACGACGAACACGCGGCGGACGAGGAACGCCAGGCGCTGCGCACCCGCGCGGCCCGCCGGGACGAGGACATCCGGGCGCTGGCCGCCCGCCTCACCAAGGACCGCGAGCTCGCCTCCCGCCTCGCCTCCTGGCGCCGGAGCTGCCCGGCCGGCCGGCTCGCCGAACTCGCCGCCGCCGCCGAGGCGGCCGCCGCCTTCGCCGACGAGTCCGAGGCCGAGCTGACCGAGGCCCGGACCGTCCGCGCCGAGACCGAGGAGAGCGCGGCCGAGACCGCCCGCGTCCGCGACGAACGCCAGGACGCCGCCCAGCGCGCCCGCCGCGCCGCCGACGCCCTGGCCGGCCTCGCCTCCCGACTGCGCGAACGCGCCGGCTGGCAGGTCCGGCTGCGCGAACTCGCCGAGGAGGCGGCCGAGTCGGAAGCCCGCGCCCAGGCGTGCCTGGACCGCGCCCGCGCCGCCGACGAGGACCGCCGTGCCGCGCAGCGCGCCGCCGACGACGCCCGCCGCACCGCCCGCGCCCTGCGCGCCGAACGCGCCGAGATCGCCGGCGCCCCCGAGGACCTCGGCCCGGCGCCCGAGGCCGCGAACGACGCGACGACCGCCTCCCTGCCCGCCCTCCGCGAGGCGTACCGGGCGGCCTCCCAGGTGTACGAGAAGGTCGGCGTCGGCGCCGACCTGCGGGCCGAACAGGCCCGCGCGGAGAGCGACGAGAGCGCCGCCCGCGCCGAACTCGACCGCCTCAGCAACAAGGTCCGCACCCGCGCCGAGCAGCTGCTGTCCTCCCCGGACGGCGCCGACGGCCCGTCCCGGCAGGCCGCCGCCGCTCGCGCCGAGGAACTCGTCCAGGTCCTGGAGACCCGGATGTCGCAGGCCAGCGAACAACTCGGCCGGCTGCGCGGCGACGCCGAGCGGCTCGCACCGGAGGAGGGCGAGCACCACACCGACCTGCCCGAGGACCTGCTGCCCCGCGACGCCGAGCACGCGCAGACGCTGCTGCGCACCGCGACCACCGAACTGTCCGCCCTCACCGAGGCGTTGCGCGAGGCGCGGGAGACCCACGCCTCGCTCCTCGACGACCACCGCGCCGCCGAGGACGCGGCCTCCGGCTTCGACGAGACCGCCGCCCTCCTGCGCGACCTGCTGCGCGAGCAGTCCGCCGAGGAGGACGCCGGGGAACCGGATCCCTACCCGGGCGACCTCGCCGAGGCCCGCCGGGCGGCCTCCGAGGCACGGCGCTCGCTGCGCGGCTGCGCGGCCGACCTGTCCGCCGCAGAGGCCGCCGTCCGCGAGGCGAGCGACATCCTGGTGCGGCACGCCAACTCCGTCCGCTACGAGCAGGTCCGCACGCCCGCCCGGCAGCAGATCCGCGAACTGCCCGCCGCCGCGCTGCCGGACCACGCCCGCGCCTGGGCGGAGGCGTTCGCGCCGCGGCTGCGCGTCCTCACCGACGAACTCGAGCAGCTCGAGCGCAACCGCGACTCGATCGTGGACCGGCTGCGCGGCCTCGTGGAGACCTCGCTCGCCACCCTCCGCTCGGCCCAGCGCCTCTCCCGGCTGCCCGAAGGGCTCGGCGAGTGGTCCGGCCAGGAGTTCCTGCGCATCCGCTTCGAGGAACCCGACCAGGCCACCCTCACCACGCGGCTCGGCGACGTCGTCGACGAGGCCACCCGGTCCGCGCTGAAGAAGAACTCCGACCTGCGCCGCGACGGCGTGTCGCTGCTGCTGCGGGGCGTGGCGGCGGCCCTCCACCCGAAGGGCGTCGCCGTGGAGATCCTCAAGCCGGACGCGGTGCTCCGCGCCGAGCGGGTCCCCGTCGGGCAGATGGGCGACGTGTTCTCCGGCGGTCAGCTGCTCACCGCGGCCATCGCGCTGTACTGCACCATGGCCGCCCTGCGCTCCAACGACCGCGGCCGCGACAAGCACCGGCACGCCGGCACGCTCTTCCTCGACAACCCGATCGGGCGGGCCAACGCCACCTACCTGCTGGAACTCCAGCGGGCCGTGGCCGACGCGCTCGGGGTCCAGTTGCTGTACACGACCGGCCTGTTCGACACCACCGCGCTGGCGGAGTTCCCGCTGGTCATCCGGATGCGCAACGACGCGGACCTGCGGGCCGGGCTGAAGTACATCAGCGTCGAGGAGCACCTGCGCCCCGGTCTGCCCCAGCCGGCCACGGAGGGGGAGACGGTGCACAGCGAGATCACCGCCACCCGCATGTTCCGCCGCTCGGCGACCACCTGACGGTTCGCGCACCCCCGCACGGGCCGCCGTTCCCTCGGGCGACGGCGGCCCGCGCGGGCCGCCGCGTCACATCGCGGGCTGGCCGCCGCGCCGGCGTATGCGCCGGAACTCCCGCTCCGCGGCACGCTCCTGACGGCGGGCCTGCCGCCGCTCACGGCGCAGCCGGCGCGCGGTGCTGCTCGGCTCGGACACGACCCCGTGCCGCTGGTTCCACACCTGGCGGGTCACCCACACGTCCAGGACCGCCCAGGTCGCGGCGACGATGCCCGCCACCGCCGCGATCACCGCCGGGAAGGCGAACAACGCCTTGGCCATGGTCAGCAGGAACGCGACCACCGCCAGCAGTACCGTGACCGCCACGACCAGGCCGGCGCGCACCGCCGCCGTCCGGACCGGGTCCGGCAGCCTGGTGTGCCGCGCGGGCACCTCCGTCCACAGCGGGCGCTCCGGCGCCCCCTCCGGCTCGGTCTCCTCGAACATCTCCGCAGTGTCCGGCAACACGACACCCCCTTCGTCCGCACGCTGATACCCCCACATCGTGGAGACGATCGGCATCCGCACAGGATTCCCGAAGCACGCGACAAATCTCCGCCAATCACCTGACTGCTACCCATGCCCGGCAGGTGACAGCGATTTTGAGCCTCCGTACCCTTCTTCGATCGGTCCCGCGCAGTAGTAGGCTCACGCCGTTTGATTGACGCACTGGTGTACCCGCCGGCTTCGGCGGGAGCCTGAATCGGGGGTGGCCATGGGCTTTCGCGGGACGTCCATCCGCAGGAAGATCGTGGCGCTGCTGATCGTGCCGCTGATGTCCCTGACCGGAATCTGGGCCTTCACCACCGTGCTCACCACGGGTGAGGCCAACCGCATGTTCACGGTGGCCACCGCGGTCGACGAGATCGGCTACCCGGTCGAGGAGGTCGTGGAGAAGCTGCAGGAGGAGCGCCGCCAGACCCTGCTCCACCTCGCGGATCCCGCCCACGCCGACATCGCGCTGCTGAGGCGCTACTGGGGCGCCACCGACCGCGTGGTGAACGTGGTCCGCGCCAACGCGCTCAAGGAGGACGTCGTCGACGCCCTCGGCCCCACCTCCGGCGACCAGCTCGAGGCGGTGCTCGACACCTTCTGGCGCGTGGAGACCGTGCGCAGCGCCGTCGAGCACGGTTCGGACGACCGCACCGAGGCCTACGCCGCCTACAACGAGCTGATCGACCAGTGCTTCGAGCTGCTCACCGCCCTCCCCGCGGCCGACACCGTCGAACTCGACCAGCAGGCACGGGCCGTGGTCAACCTGTTCCGGGTCCGCGAGCTGCTCGCGCGCGAGGACGCCCTGCTCGGCTCCGGTCTGGTCGCCAACGGAGGCCTCACCGTCAAGGAGACCCGGCAGTTCATCGACCTGGTCGCCCAGCGGAGCCTGCTCATCGCGGTCAGCGCCCCGATGCTCCCCGAGGCGGACCGCGCCCGGCACGAGAGCTTCTGGGAGGGCAAGGCCTCCGCGGCACTGCGCAAGGCCGAGTCCCGGGCGGACGCCGGACACCGGATGACCGCGCGCAACTGGGACACCACGGCCGGCGAGGCCCTCGACGGCCTCCAGCACCTCAACGACGAGACCGCCGACCGCTACCAGGAACGCGTCGGCCCGGTCGCCCGCAACATCATCCTCAAGGTCATAGCCGGCGGCGTCCTCGGTCTGCTCGCCGTCCTCGCCAGCGTCGTGGTCTCCGTCCGGATCGGCCGCGGCCTCGTCCGCGACCTGCGCCGTCTGAGCCAGGAGGCGCACGACGCGTCCGACGTCCGGCTGCCCGCCGTCATGCGGCGCCTGTCCGGCGGCGAGAAGATCGACGTCGATGCCGAGATGCCGCCCCGGGAGTACCCCGGCAACGAGATGGGCGAGGTCGGCCGGGCGCTGCACTCCCTCCAGCGCGCCGCCGTCACGGCCGCCGCCAAGCAGGCGGAACTGCGCGCCGGCGTCTCCGAGGTCTTCGTCAACCTCGCGCGCCGCAGCCAGGTCCTGCTGCACCGCCAGCTCACCTTGCTCGACACCATGGAGCGCCGGACCGAGGACAACGACGAGCTCGCCGACCTGTTCCGGCTCGACCACCTCACCACCCGCATGCGCCGCCACGCCGAGGGCCTGGTGATCCTCTCCGGCGCCGCCCCCGCCCGCCAGTGGCGCAAGCCGGTCCGCCTGGTGGACGTGGTGCGCGCGGCCGCCGCCGAGGTGGAGGACTACGAGCGGGTGGAGGTGCGCCGCCTGCCCCGGCTCTTCGTCAAGGGCCCGGCCGTCGCCGACCTCACCCACCTGCTGGCCGAACTCCTCGAGAACGCCACGGTGTTCTCGCCACCGCACACCGCCGTCCAGGTCCTCGGCGAGCGCGTCCCGGCCGGCTTCGTCCTGCAGATCCACGACCGCGGCCTCGGCATGGCCGGCGACGCCCTCGCCGACGCCAACCAACGCCTCGCCGAGACACCGGACTTCGAACTCTCGGACACCGACCGTCTCGGCCTCTTCGTGGTCAGCCGGCTCGCCCGCCGGCAGAACGTCCGGGTGTCCCTCCAGCCGTCCCCGTACGGCGGGACGACGGCCGTCGTGCTGTTGCCGGAGAGCGTGCTCACCGACGAGGAGCCGGACACCAACGGCTCGGGCATGCGGCTGGACCGCGCCCACGCCGCCGCGCGCAAGAGGCTCTCCGAGGCGGAGCGCACCGGCGAGCTCGAACTGGTCGAGGTCATCCCGCTGCAGGAGTCGCTGGACGAGCCGCTCGGTGGGGAACCCTCCTCCCGAGGGGGACTGCGGGTCCCGCGCGACGCGCCCGCCGCGCGGCCCGCGCCGGAGCACGCCGTGGAACCCGCGGGAGAGCCGGCGGGAGAGCCGGCGGCCGAACACGCGGCCGTTCCGGACAGCGACGGGGACGACGCCGGTCCGGTGCGTCCGGCGGCCGAGGCGCCCCGCACGGCCGGCGGCCTGCCGCGCCGGGTCCGTCAGGCCAACCTCGCCCACCAGCTCAAGAACTCGCCCGCCGACGGATCCGCCGCGCGGCGGAGTTCCGGGACGGAGGCGACGGACCCCGGCTCCCGTGACGCCGACGAGGTCCGCACCAGGATGGCCTCGCTCCAGCACGGCTGGCAGCGAGGGCGTGAGGAGAACGACGTCGCGGAGCCCGACGCCGGCCGGGACGCCGGCACGGGAACCGTGCCCGGGGAAGCGCCAGGGGGAGCGCGGACCGGAACCGTACACGCAACGACGAAGGTGGATGATCGATGACAGCCGCGCACCCGTTCGACGAAGCGGGAAGGGCAGCCTCGGGGGGACTGAACTGGCTGCTGGACGACCTGGTGGAGAGAGTCACCAGTATCCGCAAGGCCGTGGTGCTCTCGGGGGACGGCCTGGCCACCGGGGCGTCCAAGGAGCTCACCCGTGAGGACGGGGAGCACCTGGCCGCCGTGGCCTCCGGGTTCCACAGCCTGGCCAAGGGCGTCGGACGCCACTTCGAGGCGGGCGCCGTCCGGCAGACCGTGGTGGAACTCGAGGACGCCTTCCTCTTCGTCACCGCGGCCGGGGACGGCAGCTGCCTGGCCGTACTCGCCGACGCCGACGCCGACATCGGCCAGGTCGCGTACGAGATGACCCTCCTGGTGCGGAAGGTCGGCTCGCACCTGAGCACCGCTCCCCGTGACGAAATCATCACCGGCGGGTAGGGACCGGGCATGAACGCTGACGGCCCCGCCGACGGGGACCCCACCCAGTGGTTCGACGACGAGGCCGGTCCGGTCGTCCGCCCGTACGCCATGACCCGGGGCCGCACGGCTGCGGCCGCCTGTGAACGGCTTCCGCTGACCGCCATGGTCACCACCCAGCCGGTGAACGACGCGGACGCCGACCCCGAAGTCCTCGCCGCGCTGGTCCCCGAGCACCTGACGGTGCTCGGCCTGTGCCGTGACGCGGCCTGCTCCGTCGTCGACCTGGCCTCCGACCTCGACCTGCCGGTCGGGGTCCTGCGGGTGCTCCTCTCGGACCTGCTCGACCACGGGCTGATCCGCGTTCAGCCGCCCGTCCGGCTGGTCGAGGCGGTCGACGAGACGGTGCTGCGCGACGTCATCGCCGGCCTCCGCGCCCTGTGAACGGAGCCGGCGCAACGGAACACGGCCCGTACCCCCGCCGACTGGGGTACGGGCCGTGCCGTGCCCGGCGAGTGCCGGGCGTGGCGCACTTGTTCCCGTTCCGCGCCGAGTCATGCGTCAAAAATCGGCAAGATTTCCCGTCGACCCCCGGCCGGCCCGGACGATCTCTTCCCCCGGGCGTCCCGGCCCTGGTAGACGGGAGGCCATGAACAGACTTCCCGTCAGCCCCCGTGCCCTGGCCGTGTCGGCCGCGGCCCTGGTCACCATGACCGCCGGAGCGAGCACCGCGCAGGCAGCTCCCGAACCGCACGCGCCGGACGACTTCGTCGCGCTCGGCGAGGTCGACCCGACGATCATCCAGGAGATCCGCTACTTCACCCGGCACAACTTCGTCGGCGAACGCATCGACGGCTACCGTCAGCCGCTGTGCATCCTCACCCGCCCGGCGGCCGAGGCCCTCGGCCGGGCCCAGAGCCGACTGCGCGCGCAGGGCTACAGCCTCAAGGTGTACGACTGCTACCGCCCGCAGCGCGCCGTCGACCACTTCGTCCGGTGGGCCAAGGACGTGGAGGACACCGCGATGAAGGAGGAGTTCTACCCGAACCTCGACAAATCCCGCCTCTTCCCCGACGGTTACATCGCCGAACGGTCCGGCCACAGCCGCGGCTCCACGGTGGACCTGACGGTGGTCGAACTGCCGGCCACCCCCGACCGGCCGTGGGTCCCCGGCGACGGCCTGGAGCCCTGCTTCGCGCCGCAGGACGAGCGCTTCCCCGACAACTCCCTGGACATGGGCACCGGTTACGACTGCTTCGACACCCTCTCCCACACCCTCGACCCGCGTGTCCAGGGCGAGCAGCGCGCCAACCGCATGCTCCTCAAGAACACCCTCGAGGACCTCGGTTTCGTCAACTACGCCGACGAGTGGTGGCACTACACCTACAAGCCGGAGCTCTACCCGGACACCTACTTCGACTTCCCGGTGTCCAGGTCCTCCCTGACACCCGCCCACTGAGCCGGACCGCCGTCCACGGCTCGCCGAACCCCGGTCCGCAGCGCCGGCGACCGGCTCGGCCGCCCTCGCCGCCATCGACCCGATCCGGCGGCGGGGGCGGCGCGGATCGGATAGATTCCGGCCGTGTCCGCCTCCCCGCACCCCGTCGCCGTCCACCCGCCGGGCTCCCACTGCTCCGCCTGCGGAACCCGCTACGGCGAGGCCGTATCCGGCTGGCCCCGCACCTGCCGCGCCTGCGGAACGGTCGCCTACCGCAACCCGCTCCCGGTCGCCGTCGCCCTGCAGCCGGTCCGCGACGCCGAGGGCACCGGCCTGCTGGTCATCGTCCGCGCCATCGAGCCCGCGCTCGGCGGCACCGCCCTGCCCGGCGGCTTCGTCGACCACCAGGAGGACTGGCGGCGGGCCGTGGTCCGCGAACTCCACGAGGAGACCGGCCTGGTGGCCGACGCCGACGACGTCCGGCCGGCCGACGTGCTGAGCTCTCCCCACGGCCACCTGCTGGTCTTCGGCCTCCTCCCCGAACTGCGCGCGGCCTCGCTCCCGCCGTTCGTCCCCACCGCCGAGACCACCGACCGCGCACTGCTCCGCGAGCCCGCCGACCTGGCCTTCCCGCTGCACACGGTGGCCGTCCGCAACTGGTTCGAGGGCCGCTACTCCTGAACCAACGCGTGGTGCGGAGCCCCACACGTTGGCTGGGGACTATGTGGCGGGCACCCTGGTACCGAAGACGATCACATGGCATCGTCCTCTCTGCCGCGTCATGCGCCCACAGGCGCTGGATCCCGGGAGTCGCACCATGTCCACCCAGAACCCCGCCCCGCTCTGGCAGCCCACGCCGCAGCGGGCCGCCGAGGCCCGGATCACCCGGTTCCAGGCCTGGGCCGCCGAACACCACGGAGCCCCGGCGGACGGCGGATACCCCGCCCTGCACCGCTGGTCCGTGGAGGAGCTGGAGACCTTCTGGAAGGCCGTCACCGAATGGTTCGACGTCCGCTTCTCCACGCCGTACACCCGCGTCCTCGGCGACCGCTCGATGCCCGGCGCCACCTGGTTCCCCGGCGCCACCCTGAACTACGCGGAACACGCGCTCCGGGCCGCCGCCGAGCGGCCCGACGAACCGGCCCTGCTCCACGTCGACGAGAGCCAGGAGCCGCGCCCCGTCACCTGGGCCGAACTTCAACGGCAGGTCGGGTCGCTGGCCGCCGAACTGCGCGCCCTCGGCGTCCGGCCCGGGGACCGGATCAGTGGCTACCTGCCGAACGTCCCGCAGGCCGTCGTCGCCCTGCTCGCCACCGCGGCGGTGGGCGGCGTGTGGACCTCCTGCGCCCCCGACTTCGGCGCGCGCAGCGTCCTGGACCGCTTCCAGCAGGTCGAACCCGTCGTCCTCTTCGCCGTCGACGGCTACCGCTACGGGGGCAAGGAGCACGACCGCCGGGAGACCGTCGCCGAGCTGCGCCGGGAACTGCCCACCGTGCGCGCCGTCGTGCACATCCCGCTGCTCGGCACCGACGCCCCCGAGGGCGCCCTGGAGTGGTCGGCGCTGACCTCCGCGGACACCGCCCCGGTCTTCGAGCAGGTGCCGTTCGACCATCCCCTGTGGGTGCTGTACTCGTCCGGCACCACGGGACTGCCCAAGGCCATCGTGCAGTCCCAGGGCGGCATCCTCGTCGAGCACCTCAAGCAGCTCGGCCTGCACTGCGACCTGGGACCGGGGGACCGGTTCTTCTGGTACACCTCCACCGGCTGGATGATGTGGAACTTCCTCGTCTCCGGCCTCCTCACGGGCACCACCGTGGTGCTCTACGACGGCAGCCCCGGCTTCCCCGACACCGGCGCCCAGTGGCGGATCGCCGAGCGCACCGGCGCCACCTTCTTCGGCACCTCGGCCGCGTACGTCATGGCCTGCCGCAAGGCCGGGGTGCACCCCTCGCGCGACCACGACCTCTCCCGGGTCGGCTGCGTCGCCACCACCGGCTCCCCGCTGCCGCCGGACGGCTTCCGCTGGCTGCACGACGAGGTCCGTGAGGACCTGTGGATCGCCTCCGTCAGCGGCGGCACCGACGTCTGCTCCTGCTTCGCCGGCGCCGTGCCCACCCTCCCGGTCCACATCGGCGAGCTCCAGGCGGCCGGACTCGGCACCGACCTGCAGTCCTGGGACCCGAGTGGCGACCCGCTGGTCGACGAGGTCGGCGAGCTCGTGGTCACCAACCCCATGCCGTCGATGCCGGTCCACTTCTGGAACGACCCGGACGGCAGCCGGTACCACGACAGCTACTTCTCGACCTACCCCGGCGTGTGGCGCCACGGCGACTGGATCACGATCACCTCCCGCGGGTCGGTGGTCATCCACGGCCGCTCCGACTCCACGCTGAACCGGCAGGGCGTCCGGATGGGCTCCGCGGACATCTACGAGGCCGTCGAGCGACTCCCGGAGATCAAGGAATCACTGGTCATCGGCGTCGAACTGCCGGACGGGGGCTACTGGATGCCGCTGTTCGTCCATCTCACGCCGGGCGCGGCCCTCGACGAAGCGCTGATGGACAAGGTGCGGCGGACCATCCGTGAGCAGCTGTCACCCCGGCACGTCCCCGACGAGATCATCGAGGTCCCGGGCATCCCGCACACCCTCACCGGCAAGCGCATCGAGGTCCCGGTGAAGCGACTGCTGCAGGGTGTCCCCATCGAGAAGGCGGTCAACCCGGGGTCCATCGACGACATCGCACTGCTGGCCTTCTACGAGGAGCTCGCCCGCAAGCGCGCCTGAGGCTCCCGTCCCGCCGGGTCCGCCGCCCGTCGGGGCAAGGGCCCGGCTCTCCGCCGTCGTCACTGTCAGTGGCGACGGTTACGGTGAGTGAGCAATGTTCGACCGCTCGCACACTTGGGGGAAGCATGTCCCGTACCCACGCCGACACCGACGGCGGCTCCCGCACCGGCCGCGGGTCCCGCTCCGGCCGCGGATGTCGCCGCAATCAGCGCCGTGCCCTGCGCCGCGAGGTGGCCGGCACCATCGGTCTGCTGACCGACGAGCACGACTTCGCGGCCATGCTCGGCTACCGGAGCTTCGCCTTCGACGACCACCGGACCTATCTCGACCAGATGGAAGCCCTCCTGAGGTCGCGGGCCGCCGAGGGCAGCCACACCAGCGTGGCCCTCTTCGATCCGACGGAGTACGAGGTCTGGTGCGGCGAGGCCGGACTCGACCCCGACGCGGTCGCCAGCCGCGCCCGCTTCACCGCCGAGCTCGCCGCCACCGGGCCGACCGTGCCCTACGACGGGCGTCCCCTCGCGGACCTGGTGCCGGACCTGGTGGAAGAGGCCGTCCGCCAGGCCACCTGGGAGTACACGACGGAGGTGCTGGCCGGTCTCGGTCCGTGCCCCGAGTGCGGGGAGGACCTCGGCCGGCTCGCCCTCGCCCACGCCGCCGAACTGCTGGCCGCGGCCCTCGACACGGCGCCCGCCGGCTCCCTCCACCTGGTCTGCAGCGTGAGCGCCCTTCCCCAGGCGCTGTTCAGCGTCCTCGACGCGCAGCGAGGAGAGGACGGCGAGGTGGAGATCGACGAGGGCGAGGCCCTGGAGTTCACCGCCGTCCTGGCCCTCGGCATCGCCACCCGCAGCCCCGGCGGCCTGGTGCTGCGGACCATCGCCGCCGGCCGGTCCGACCAGGTCCACGGCTGGCGCCTGCGGCCCGAAGGGCTGGAACCGCTCACCGCCGGCGAGGTCTTCGACGCCTACTGCACCGACGTCACCACCGGTGAACCGATCGCGCCCGAGTCCGACGTCGACTACTGCGCACCACCCGATCTCGGGGCGGTGGCACCGCACCATCCGCACTGACCCGGTCTCGAAGGGCCGGGTGCCCCACGGCCCGCAGCGACCCGGTCCCGGGGCGCCGGCGCCGGGTGCCCCGCAGCGAGCAGCGGGGCACCCGGCCCCGCCGGCACTCCAGCGGCGGGGCCGCGCCGCACTCACTCCCCGGACAGCACCGCCCGCGCCGCGAGCCTGGCCTCCTCGGGGCTGTCCGCCGAGCGTGCCGCGGCAGCCGCCCGCCGGCACTGGGCCAGGGTGCAGGTGGCCAGCGCCGCCCGGACCCGCGACAGCGCGGACGGAGCCATGGACAGGGAGGTGACCCCGAGGCCGGTCAGCACACAGGCGAGCAGCGGATCCGCCGCCGCCTCGCCGCACACGCCGCAGCTCTTCCCCTCGGCACGGGCGGCCTCGGCCGTCATCGCCACCAGGTCGAGCAGCGCCGGGTGCCACGGGTCCTGCAGCCGGGACAGCGTCGCCGCCTGGCGGTCCGCGGCGAAGGCGTACTGCGCCAGATCGTTCGTGCCCACGGAAAGGAACTCGACCTCACGCAGCAACGCACGCGCCCTCAGCGCGGCCGACGGCGTCTCCACCATGACGCCGACCGAGGCCCGGACCCCCGCCGCCCGGCACGCCTCGGCGAAGGCGCGTGCGTCGTCCCGGTCGGCCACCATCGGCGCCATCACCTCGAGGTGCACCGGCAGGCCCTCCGCCGCCTTCGTCAACGCCAGCAGCTGCGTCCGCAGCACCTCCGGGTGCTGCAGCAGCGTCCGGACGCCCCGCATGCCGAGCGCCGGGTTGGGCTCGTCGGCGGGGGAGAGGAAACCGAGGGGCTTGTCGGCGCCGGCGTCGAGGACGCGCACCACCACACGCCGACCGGGAAAGGCGGAGAGCACCTCGCGGTAGGCCTCCACCTGGCTGCTCTCGGAGGGAGCCTCCTCGCTGCCGGTGGTGCTCAGGGCGAAGAACTCGGTCCTCAGCAGTCCCACGCCCTCCGCCCCGGCCTCCAGCGCGGCCTCGACGTCCGCGGGGCCGCCGATGTTGGCCAGCAGTGGCACCAGGTGTCCGTCGGAGGTGCGGCCCGGGTCCTTCGCGGCGGCCAGCTCCGCCTTCCGCTGCTCGGCCAGGGCGCGCAGCCCGTCCTGCCGGGCGGCGGACGGGTCGACGATCACCTCACCGGTGCTCCCGTCCACCGCCAGGACCGTGCTCTCCGGCAGCTCCGCGGCACCGGGCACCCCGACCACCGCCGGCACCCCGAGGGCACGGGCCAGGATCGCGCTGTGGCTGGTCGGCCCGCCTTCCTCCGTGACGATGCCGAGGACCAGAGCGGTGTCCAGGAGGGCGGTGTCCGCCGGAGCCAGGTCCCGCGCGACCAGGACGTACGGCTCGTCGCTGTCGGGGACGCCGGGCATCGGCACCCCGAGCAGACGCGCCACGATCCGGTTGCGCACGTCCTCCAGGTCGGCGACCCGGCCCGCCAGGTACTCACCCGCGCCCAGCAACAGGTCACGGTAGGCCGCACAGGCGTCGTACACGGCGCGCTCCGCGGTGCTCCCGACGGCCACCCGCCGCTCCACGTCCGCCAGCAGCTCGGGATCCCGAACCATCAGGGCCTGGGCCTCCAGCACCGCCTGCGCGTCGCCGCCGGCCAGGAATCCCCGGGCGGTGAGATCGGCAGCCACCGCCTGCAGGGCCTGGCGCGCCCGCCGCTGCTCCCGCGGGGCCTCCGAGCCGGGAATCTGCCGGGCGGGCGGCTCCAGTACCGCCGTCCCCATGTGCCGGATCTCCCCGATCGCCACCCCGTGGCTGACCCCTACGCCTCGCAGCGTCGTCTCCATCTCACCGTCCACTCGTGCGAGAGCGCACCCGCTGGTGACGCCCGGTTGATCTCTGCATGCCAGTGTGGCTGCCCGCGGCCCACGGGGTCACGAGGGGCGGGGCCGGGCGGAGGCCCGGCGTCACTCCCAGTGGAAGAGCCGATCACCCGAGGCCACGGTGCCGTCCTCGTCGGGGAAGCCGGTCAGCGCGTCGACCATGGCCTCCAGGGCCACAACCGGGCACACCGTCGACCTCCCGGACGCCTCCACGGCCTTCGGATCCCAGCGCACGACGCCGTCCCCGCGCCGCACGGCGTCCCCCTTCCGCAGGAGGAGCTCGAAGCCCTGACCGTTCAGCTGCACGGTGTCGACACCGAGGTGCACGAGCACCCCCCGCCCGTCGTCCGAGACGACGACGAACGCGTGCGGGTGCAAGGACACGAGCGTCCCGTCGAGGGGTGCGACCGCGACCGCCGTCTCCGCCGTGGGCATCACCGCCAGGCCGGGGCCCACCATGGCCTCGGCGAAGACAGGATCGGACACGTTCTCCAGAGAGACGACCCGGCCCGCGAGGGGCGATGTCACGGTGAGCATCAGAAGAGGCCTCCAGAGCCGACGACAGTCACAGCCCGTGGTCGGGCGCCGCGCAGGATGGCAGGGTATGCCGCGGGATGCCCGGGATACGCACCTTGACCCCGTCCGGTGCCTGAAGAGGGTCCCACTGAGCGATTTGCCTCAGGGCGCGGGAGGTGTGTAGAGTATTACACCTGTTCGGAACGAGCGACTGCGAGAGATCGCACCAACGCATCCCGGACAGCACCCCAACTCCTTCAGATCTTCCTCCAAGATCGGCCCTCCGGCATGTGCCGGGGACGGCGATCGAAGAAGAGAAAAAGACTGATAGAGTT
>NZ_BEVZ01000012.1 GCF_003112515.1 Streptomyces fragilis
GGGCGCCCTGGCTTCGACGTCTGGCGGCGGTCAGCGGCTGGAAGGGACGGTAACGACCTCACGGGCAGCAGTGGTCGTTCTGAACGGTAGAGCAGTGAACCGCAGGCACACTCCCTCCTTCGATCCCAACGTAGGCGGGTGAGAAGGGATGGGAATAGTGCACGGTAGAGATATTCCCCTCCCGCCAGTAGTCAAGCACCTGCGTCCTGGAAGCACCCACGCTCTGCTCGACGGCTCCGGTCATCCCTACCGCTGGACCATCACCAGCCTGGCCTTCAAGGGCGAACACGACCCCGCCGGGACCACTGCCACGTGGATCATCGGCGCCCCTGCCGCTCGCGCCGTCACTGCTCTGGAACGTCTCCAGCCGCCCGGTTCCGACCTGCTGTTCAGGGGCCTGCGCCAACACTCCCGAGCCCGCCCCGGGGCAATGACCTTGCGCTCCAGCAATGAGCTGATCAACAACGTCATCACCTGGATCAACACCTACTGTCGCCACCATCACCGCACCGACACGATCCCCGACGTCAACGGCACCCCCTGGAACCTGACCGCCCGCCAGTTCCGCCGCACGCTGGCCTGGTACGTCGCCCGCCGCCCCGGCGGCGTCATCGCAGGAGCGGTCCAATACCGCCACCTCGGGATCCAGATGTTCGAGGGCTACGCCGGCACCAGCGACTCGGGCTTCCGCGCCGAAGTCGAAGCCGAACAGGCCATGCAACGCGGTGAACGCCTGCTCGCACTGGCCACCGACCACCAGCACGACCTGCGAGGCCCCGCCGCCGCAGAAGCTGCCGCCCGCCTCTCCGACTTTCACCAGGGCATGGGCTTCACCGGCTCGGTCATTACCGACCCCCGCCGCCTGCGCCGCGTCCTGGCCCGCCACGACCCCGAGGTCTACCCCGGCACCTATGTCACCTGCGTCTTCAACCCCGACAAGGCCCTGTGCCGCCCCCGCGCCGCGCCGGATGGAGGCCGCGCGCTCCCGGTACCGCTGGACTGCCGCCCGCTGGAGTGCCGCAACGTTGCGCTGACCGCCGACAACATCACCGCTCTCACCGCGCAGGCTGAGCGCCTCGACACCCGGCTCCGCACCCGACCCGAGCTCGCACCCCTCCTGCACGCCGACCTTCAGCGGCGTCGCGACGCGATCCGAGCCTTTCTCGCCCCCGTCGGTGAGGCGGCCCAGTGACCGCCTACAGCCGCCCCCTGCCGAGCCGAGCCGACGTTCGCGCAGCCGTCGACGCGCTGACCCAGGAGACCGGCAGGACTCCAAGCGTGCTGGCCCTGGCCACCCGCCTCGGCCTCGCCAACACCACCTTCCGCCGCAACTTCCCCGACGTCTGTACCGACCTAACCCCGACCGCACATGCTCCGGCCAGCGCGAACGGCGCCGTAGCATACACCGAGATGAAAGCCGACAACGCGCGCCTGCGACGCGACAAACGCGATCTTGCCGCCCAACTTGAGGCCGCCGTCGCTGCCATCCAGCGCCTCAGCGTCGACAACGACCGCCTGCGCGCCGCCCTCCACGAGGCACGGGCCGTCACGCCGCTGCCCCGACGCAGGGAATCCCCGTGAGAACGATCACGGTCACGAGCTGACGCCGCGGCGTCCGGACTGGGCCCAGGGACGCCGCCGGTCTGGAGGCCGGCGAAGTCGGTGTGGGCATGCTCGACGGCTTCGCGGTACGCCTCGCGCTGACGGCGTCGGGTGCGGTCCCGGCGACGGCGCGCAGGCGGGCGACGCAGGCGGTGAT
This sequence comes from Streptomyces fragilis, assembly GCF_003112515.1. Lineage (GTDB taxonomy): Bacteria > Actinomycetota > Actinomycetes > Streptomycetales > Streptomycetaceae > Streptomyces > Streptomyces fragilis. The sequence goes on from NZ_BEVZ01000012.1 coordinate 1,760, forward strand.
CTGACGGTCCCAGTCGGTGAACAGGGTGCGCGAGGCCGGGTGGAGGAAGGGGTAGCGGGCCAGGTTGCGGTGTTTGGCGGGCCAGTCCTCCAGTCCCGCGTACAGGGCGATGCCGCCAGGGTTCCAGGCGAGCATGTCCATGCTGCGGCTGATGACGTAGGCCGGGTTCGGGCGCAGTGACTCCAGTAGCAGCTTCAGGTGGGGTCGCACGGTGCGGCTCGGGGCCGGCGGCGGTTCGGAGACGTAGCGGGCGGCACGGGCGGCGAGCTCGCGCAGGTGCTGGTGTTTCTGGTCGTCCATGTGCAGGGCGCGGGCGAGCGAGTCGAGGACGGCGGGGCTGGGGCGGGTCTCCTTGCCGCGTTCCAGACGCACGTAGTAGTCGATGCTGATCCCGGCGAGAGTGGCCAGCTCCTCCCGGCGCAGACCGGGGGTGCGGCGGATACCGACGCCGACGCTGAGACCCACGTGCTCGGGACTGGTCTGGGTGCGGCGGGCGCGCAGGAAGCGACCCAGCTCGGCGCCCTCGCTGTGCGCGCTCGTCGAAGTCATGACTCCAGTCTCACCCGCCGGGCACCCGCCACGCGGGCGGGAGGGGGGCCCTGTCGTTACCCCCGAAGAGCCCGCCCTGCCACACCGGAGCAATCCGGGCGAAGGTGAATGAGGAAGACGCCGGCCCCTCGCGCCGCCCGGACTTCGACGGGCACGGCCTGCCGGATCGGGCAAGAGTGGGAGAGCAGGCGAAACCATGATCGGAAGAGGGCGAAATGCGGTACATCAAGCTGCGTGACCTGGAGGTTTCCCGGATCGGTCTGGGTGCGATGGGCATGTCCCAGGGATACACCGGCTCGGGCACCGATGACGCGGAATCGATCAGGACCGTGCACCGGGCCCTTGAGCTGGGCGTCACCCTTATCGACACCGCCGAGATCTACGGCCCCTACACCAACGAGGAGATGCTCGGGCGGGCGCTGAAGGGCCGCCGGGACAAGGTGGTGCTGGCCACCAAGTTCGGCCTGGTCTCGCACGGCGGGGAGGGCGCGTGGAACCTGGACTCCAGCCCGGCCAACATCCGCACCGCGGTCGAGGGCTCCCTGAAGCGGCTGGGCACCGACCACATCGACCTGTACTACCAGCACCGCGTCGATCCGAACACGCCGATCGAGGAGACCGCCGGCGCCGTGGGCGAGCTGATCGCCGAGGGCAAGGTGCGTGCCTTCGGCCTCTCGGAGGCCGGTCCGGACACGATCCGCCGGGCCCACGCCGTCCAGCCGGTCACCGCGGTGCAGTCCGAGTACTCCCTGTTCACCCGGGGAATTGAGGAGCGCGTGCTGCCCGTCCTGCGGGAGCTGAACATCGGCCTCGTGCCGTTCTCCCCGCTGGGCCGCGGGATGCTCACGGGCACGGTGCGCTCCACCGACCAGTTCGACGAGAACGACTTCCGCCGTGACAACCCGCGCTTCACGGGCGAGAACTTCCGGCGCAACCTGGCGCTGGCCGACGAGGTCAAGGCGCTGGCCGACGAGGTCGGTGCCAGGCCCGGGCAGGTGGCGCTGGCCTGGCTGCTCGCCCAGGGCGACAACATCGCCCCCATCCCCGGCACCAAGCGCGTGGCCCGGGTCGAGGAGAACGCGGCCGCCGACGCGGTCACGCTGACGGCCGAGCAGCTCGACAAGCTCTCCAGCCTGCCGCCCGCCGCCGGCGACACCCACACCGAGGCCCAGGCCCGGATGCTCGAACGCTGACCCGGGCCCCGCAACGATCCCCGTTTGGAGCAGTACCCCTGATGCGTGCAGCAGTGATGTACGGAGCCGGTGACGTCCGCGTCGAGGACCGGCCCGACCCGAAGATCGTTCAGCCCACTGACGCCGTGGTGCGCGTCGTCGCCTCCTGTGTGTGCGGCAGTGACCTGTGGCCTTATGCGTCGATGCCCGCCACCGGCACCGGCCGCCCCATGGGCCGGGAGTTCCTCGGCGTCGTCGAGGAGACCGGCACGGACGTGACCGGCCTGAAGACCGGTGATCTGGTCGTCGCCCCGTTCACCTACAGCGACAACACCTGCGACTACTGCGCCAAGGGCCTGCACATCTCCTGCCGCAACGGCGGCCGGTACGGCTTCGACGGCGTCGACGGAGGGCAGGGCGAAGCCGTCCGCGTCCCGTACGCGGAGGGCACCCTGGTGAAGCTGCCGGTGGCCTCCGACTCCGCGCTGCTGCCGTCGCTCCTGGCGCTGTCGGACGTGATGACCACCGGCCACCACGGCGCCGTCACCGCCGGCGTCGGCCGCGGCGACACCGTGCTGGTGGTCGGGGACGGCGCGGTCGGCATGTGCGCGGTGATCGCCGCGAAGCGGCTGGGGGCCGAGCGGATCGTGCTCGCCGGCCGCCACGAGGCCCGCACCGGCCTGGGCCGTGAGTTCGGCGCCACCGATGTGGTCGCCGAGCGCGGCGAGGAGGGCATCGTCCGCATCCGCGAGCTGACCGGCGGCGTGGACAAGGTCATCGAGGCCGTCGGCACCCGCCAGGCTCTCGACACCGCGCTCGGCGCGGTCCTGGACGGCGGCACCATCAGCCGCCTGGGCGTCCCCCAGTACGAGCAGGGACCGATCGGCCCGGCCGAGTTCATGCGCAACATCACCCTGACCGGCGGCGCCAGCCCCGCCCGCGCCTACATCCCGGACCTGCTGCCCGACGTCCTGGACGGCACCATCACCCCCGGCCGCGTCTTCGACCAGGAATTCACCCTCGACCGGACACCGGACGCCTACCGGGCCATGGCCGACCGCCAGGTCCTCAAGGCCCTCCTCCGCCGCTGAACCCGCCCCCGCCTCCAGCGAAGGACATCCCGCTCATGCAGACCGTCACCCTCAACAACGGCGTCGAAATGCCGCTCCTCGGCTTCGGCGTCTACCAGGTCCCCGCCGAGGACACCGAGCGCGCCGTCTCCGAGGCCCTGGCCGCCGGCTACCGCCTGCTGGACACCGCCGCCGCCTACGGCAACGAAGAAGCCGTCGGCCGCGCCATCAAGTCCAGCGGCATCGCGCGCGAGGAGCTGTTCGTCACCACCAAGCTGTGGGTCCAGGACGCCCCTGCCCAGGAGAACACCCGCCGCGCCTTCGAGACGTCCCTGACCAAGCTGGGCCTGGACCACCTCGACCTGTACCTGATGCACCAGCCCTTCGGCGACGTCTACGGCCAGTGGCGTGCCATGGAGGCGCTCAACCGCGAGGGCCTGACGAAGGCGATCGGCGTCGCCAACTTCTACCCCGACCGTCTGCTCGACCTGATCATCAACAACGAGATCACCCCGCAGGTCAACCAGATCGAGACCCACCCCTTCTTCCAGCGCGCCGACTACCAGGACCTCATGCGCGAGCACAGCGTGCAGATCCAGTCCTGGGGCGGCTTCGCCGAAGGCAAGAACGACCTGTTCACCAACCCGCTGCTCGCCGGGATCGGCAAGGAGTACGGCAAGTCCGTCGCCCAGGTCGTGCTGCGCTGGCTCACCCAGCGCGGCGTCGTCGCCATCCCCAAGTCGGTGCGCGCCGAGCGCATGGCCGAGAACTTCGACGTCTTCGACTTCCAGCTCACCGACGAACAGATGGCACAGATCGCCACCCTCGACACCGGCAGCTCCCTGTTCTTCGACCACCACGACCCCGAGATGGTCAAGTGGCTCGCCGGGCGCCGTCTGGACAGCTGAACGCCTCACCCCTGCCCGTCGCCGGCCGCGGGTGCCCTCAAGGCGAATGCCCGGGGCGCCCGCCCGGCTTCCACGGTTCACCGGGAGCCGCCCACCTTGATCCCGCCGCAGCACCACGGCGCCCTGCCGGGCCGGCGCACCGTTCTGCGCGGCGCGCTGCTGACCGCAACCGCCGCTTTGAGCGCGCCCCACCTGGCGGGCTGCTCACCGTCCTCACCTCGGTCCGGCACCCCCACCGCCTCCCAGCCCGCCACGAGGAGCGGAAGCAACGTGAAACGAGTCCTGCTGGCCTACTTCTCCCGCCCGGGCGAGAACTACTACTACGGCGGCCGCACCGACCTGAAGGTCGGCAACACCGAGGTGCTCGCCAACAAAATCGCCGACCGCACCGCCTGCGACACCTACCGCATCCAGGCCGCCGACCCCTACCCTCACGACTACGACGCGACCGTGAAGCGCAACGTCCGCGAGCAGGACACCGACGCCCGCCCGGCCATCGAAGGCCGCCTGCCCTCCCTCGACGACTACACCACCATCCTCCTGGCCAGCCCCATCTGGAACGTCCGAGCCCCCATGATCATGACGACGTTCACCGAAGCCCTCGACTTCCGCGGCAAGACCGTCCACCCGGTCACCACCTACGCCATGAGCGGCCTGGGCACCACCGAACGCGACTACGCCGCCTCCTGCCCCAGCGCGACCATCGCCGAGGGCCTCGCGGTACGCGGCGAAGAGGTCAAGGACGCCGACACCGAAGTCGCAGCATGGCTGCGACGCATCGGGCTGCCCACCCGGTGACCGGTCCGACCGGGGACGTCACGGCTGCTCGCCGTCCTCGTCACCGTCCTCGGACGCATCCGGTCCACGGAAGGGACGCAGGCCCTGGCCGGGGCCGCTGGCCTTGATGTTGAACAGGTAGCGGCCCAGGAAGTTGATGTGCCGGTCCTTGAGCGGGGACAGGCGGGCGACGTCCTCGTCCTTGATGTCGTGGCCCTCGGCGCGGAGCCGGGCCACGGCGGCGTCCAGATAGCGGGTGTTCCACAGGACGACGGCGTTGAGGACCAGGCCGAGGGCGGCGAGCTGGTCCTCCTGGCCCTCGCGGTACTTCTTCGGCAAGCACCTCAGCGTCTGAGAAACGCACCATCACTGTGAGGGGCCCGGCGAGCCGGACCCCTCAGCGCGTCGGAAGCCGCCCGTCGCTCAGGTTCCGGCCTGCACTGGCCGGATCGGCGGCCAGGCGCCGGTGACCGCTGGCAAGCCATCGGGCAGATCGGCCGGTCGGCCGCTTCCGGTCAATCGGTCGACTTCGAACCCTGGCTACAACACGCCTTCGATCCCGACGGCTCCCCACGCCGGGGCGAGCCAGGCCAAAGCGGTGTCGCGGTCCGTGGTCGCCGGGCACAGAGAGAACCGGCCGGCCAAGACGCCGCGCTCGAAGAGGCTGACCAGGGTGTCGCGCCGCGAGTGGTACGGCTCGCTGAGGAGCGACCGACCCGCGAGTTCCAGGATGTCGAAGACGACGAGATGCGCCGGATGTTCGACCGCCGCCGTCCGGGCGCCCGCACCACGACGGCGAGCCCGGGACTGGAGGGCGCTGAAATCCAGGCGGCCCCCGGAGGCAACGACGCACTCTCCGTCGAGAACCGTGACCCCCGGAAGGGCACGAGCGGCGGCGGCAAGGTCAGGGAAGGCCGGCGTGAGGTCGCTGCCGTTCCGCGACTGCAGGTGGGCGCGGCCGGGCCCGGCGAAGAGGAGGGCTCGGTAGCCGTCGGCCTTCTGTTCGTACGCCAGACCGCCCGGCAAGGCCGCGTCTCGGGGCAGCTCATCACGCGCTACGGCGAGCATCGGCTGGATCGGAGGATCGAGAGGCACACCACAGCTCTACGCCTGATCAGCCTGTGTCGCAGCTCGAGCCACCTGCCCCACCCGCCCGTCGGAGGACCCGGCTGACCGCACGACGAGACCTCCGCCCGGCAACCGGCCTGTCGCGCGATTCGGCCAGTTCGGCGGCTTTGTGCCATTCATGGGCAACCAGCCCGCGACCGCATCGCGATGCCGCTACACAAGAGACTGGCGGCGGCGTCCCGTCGTCGGGGGTGAGGGCTGGCCTGTGGGGAGGGCGGAGCGGTTGTTGACCATCAACGTGACGGTTCTGCTGGCAGTCATCGTCGTTCTGCGGCTGAGGCGCCGTACCCAGGCGCGCAGTCGTTCCGACGAGAAGCTCACCGTCGTGATCGTTCTGGCGTTGGGGGTTCTGATCGCTCCCACCGCGGCCGGTCAGGGGATCTTGGACATTCTGGGACAGTTGGCGAGCGGCGTCACTCAGGCCAGCCGATGACGCCCTCCGGCGCGGGCTGCGGATCACGTGTGCGGGGAGCGAGGCAGTGATGGCGGCACGTCAATGGCACCGGCGCCTGAAGAAGCGGACTCGGCGGCAGCTGCAGAGCTGGGGAGCCCTGGCGGCGTCCCTCACCGCCGTAGCGGTCGCCGCGAACTGGTCGACAGTCTGGCCGATTCTGGTGGCTCTCCTCGCGGCGGCCGCGGTGGGCGGGACAGGCTGGGCGCTGCTGCGTGCGCACCGTCACGCCGTCGGCCAGGACCGCTTGTGGCGGGCGCAGGAGGAGGCCCGGGCGCGCGAATTGTCCATGGCCGAGGTGGACGCCTTGTCGTGGCAGGAGTTCGAGACGTACATCGCAGAGCTGTGCCGGCGGGACGGCAGCACCAGAGTGGTCGTCAGCGGTAAGAGCGGCGACCTGGGCGCGGACGTCGTCGGCTACTTGGCCGACGGCCGGAAGCTGGTCGTGCAGTGCAAGAAGTACGCACCGCACCGGAGTGTGTCGTCCCAGGACATGCAGAAGTTCGTCGGCACAGCGCGCCTCGAGCACGGCGCGGACGTCGCGGTATTCGTCACCACCGGCCGCGCGTTCACCAAGGCCGCGCTGGCGTTGGCGTTGCGGCAGGACATCGTGGCTCTGCATCGCGATCTGCTGGGCGCCTGGGTCAAGGGCGCGCACCTGGACACACTGATCCCGTTGAACGGCAGGGGTGGCGGCACCGGACGGCGCGCTGCTTCCTGACGACGGCACGCGTTGCCTGTGCGGACCGCCGCCGCGACTCAGACCAGATCGGACGGGTCCGTGTTCGCTCCGCACAGCACGACGCACACCTTCTCCCCGGGCGCCGGCCTGTAGCTGGTCCCGGGGATCACCGCCCGCTCGGAGGCCGGAAGCATGTCCGCCTCCGGCGTACAGCGGTCCTCAGCGAGCAGGGCCGCGAGGGCTGTCGCCGCTCCGTGTTCGACCGCCAGGCGCCGGTGGTCCCACAGCGCTTGCCGAGCCCGCACGATGCCGTCGTCCGGCACGAGCACCGACAGCACGTTGTCCTGCAGTGCGGCCCGCAGCGCCGTCTCGGACGTGCGGCGGGCGCCGAGCGAGTCCGCGGCCACCAAGTCCACCGTGACGTCGACCACGTGGCCGGCGACCCGCGCTGCCGCCAGGGCCTGGCAGTTCTCGGGCTCCACGGCCACGGTGCGAACTCCGTGGTGCTGGGCGGCGGTCGCGACTCCGGCGAACAGCCCGCCGCCGCCGACCGCGACCACCACGGTGTCAAGGTCGGGGATCTGCTGAAGGATCTCCTCGAGGAGCGTTCCAGCGCCGGCTGCGATAAGGGGGTGGTCGTAGGCGTGGGAGGCGAGCGCCCCGGTCTCGGCGGCGTGCGCCTCGCAGGCGGCGAGCGCGTCGGCGTACTCGGCTCCGACCAGGCGCACTTCCGCGCCGTAGGACCGCAGCCGTGCCACCTTGACCTCCGGCGCGGTCGCGGGGAGGAACACCACCGCCGGTACGTCGTGCTGCTGGGCGGCCCAGGCGCACGCCAGGCCGGCGTTCCCGCCGGAGGCGATCGTGACGCCGGCGGCGGGCAAGGTGCCCTCTTCCCGGTGCGCCGCGAGGAAGTTCCACGTGCCGCGCGCCTTGAAACTCCCGGTGTGCTGCATGAACTCCAGCGCCAGCCACACCCGGCACGGCTCGTCCGGCCGGTCGTCGAGCGGATCGCGTCGGGCGGTGCGGACGGCGGCCGCGTCCAGCTCGGTGACGGTCACGGGCCGGACGTGCCCGCGGACGCGGTCGGCTGCGGCCTTGACGTCGCCGTGGGAGAGAGGGGTCATCGGTGTGCTCCGGTGGCAGCGGTAGGGCGGCGCGAGGACTGCATCATCGCGCCCTTGGAGAACGATCGGCGCGGCCTGGAGGAAACCGCTGCGTCACCAGCCTCCTCATCTCCGGCCGAACCGCTCAACATCCGGCGCCTCTACTCTTCAGCGGGGTGTGCGTGCCCACCTCACCGGGGGCACGGGGTGGGCCGGCGCCGTGACAGCAAACCGGCCACAAGAGGCAATTCGGCTGCAGCAGATGGAGGCGGGCTGGCAGCATCGGGGCATGGAACTGCCTTCGAAGGAACCGGAGATCGGTGATGCGTTCGGGCAGATCCTGGCTCAGTGCTGGGCTGCCGGAGCCGCGCCTTGGTCGGCCGTCGAGATCATCGAGCGGGACGACGGCCGGATCGACGCCCATGACGCGTCCACCTACTTCTCGGAACCCGAGCGCTGGGCGGTCCTGGAGCGGTGGGCGTGGGAGCGGGCGGGAGGGCGGATCCTCGACGTGGGCTGCGGCGGTGGCCGTCACACGGTCCCATGGGCTGCCCGAGGGCTCGACGTCATGGGTCTGGACGCCTCTCCGGGCGCGGTGAACGTCGTGCGGGGCCGCGGAGTGGAGTGCGTGGTCGGCTCTGTGCCCGATCTACTGCCCGGGCTCGGGAAGTTCGACACCGTCACCCTGTTTGGGAACAACATCGGCCTGCTGGGCGGGCCTCAGACGGCCCATCAGGTCCTGGATGCTCTCGCGACGGTGACCAGGCCGGGCGGCCGGCCGATCGGGACGGGGACGGACCCGGGCGGAGACGACAGCATCCACGCCGCCTACCACGCCTGGAACGTGGAGCGAGGTCGTTCCCGCGGCCAGGCCCGCATCCGCGTCCGCGCCGCTGGCATCGCCACGACATGGTTCGACTACTGGTTCCCCACGTCGGAGGAGATCACGGAAGTGGTCGCAGAGTCGGCCTGCTGGGCCTTGGAGGAGCTGCAGCGCAGCCCGGACGGGCCCGGATACGCCGTGATCCTGCTGCGGCGGTGACCATCGGACCAGTGCCGGTTATCCCCGATCCGTCTCCGAAGCCGAGCCCAAAGGTGCCGACGCCAAGCCGCTCGGGAATCACTTGGAACGTGCGCGTGCGACAACTGCGCGTCGCGGAACTCGACGGCCCAGGGAGCGGATAGCGGGAAGGGGCACGGCATGGAAATGCTGATCGTCGGCGGTTCAGGATTCCTCGGCACCGAACTGGTCCGGCGAGCGGTCACAGCAGGTCACGCGACATCAACAACCTATTCCTCCCGACCTCCCAGGGACGGCGGGCATCCCGTCGCCTGGTACCGGCTCGACCTCCGGAACACCGATCAGGTCCAGCGGGTGATGGCCGAGGCACGTCCCCAGGTCGTCATCAACGCCTCCAGCGGCCTTGCCGACTGGGCGGTCACGGCCGAAGGCCCCGTCCGGCTCGCGCTCGCCGCCGCGAGGTCGGGCAGTCGGCTGATCCACGTCTCGAGCGACGCCGTGTTCTCCGGCCGCAGCCGCCTCCACTACGACGAGTCGCAACTACCCGACCCGATCACACCCTACGGAGCGGCGAAGGCCGCAGCCGAGACCGGAGTCCGCCTGGTGCACGCGGACAGCGTCGTCGCGCGCACCTCGCTGATCATCGGCGGCGGACAGTCCGAACACGAACGCACGGTGCACGAACTGGCCGCCGGGACTCGCGCCGGCGCTCTGTTCACGGACGACATCCGCTGCCCCATCCACGTGACCGACCTGGCCGAAGCCCTCCTGGAACTCGCGGCATCGGACGCGCGCGGCATCCACCACCTCGGCGGAGCCGACGCCCTCAGCCGCCACGAACTCGGCGTCCTGATCGCCGGACGCGACGGTCTCGACCCTTCCCGATTGCCCACGGGTCTTCGAGCGGAGAGTCCATATCCGGGCCCTCCTGACGTACGTCTCGACAGCCGCGCCACGCAGCGGAAGCTGCGCACCAGACTCCGCGGCGCGCACGAATTCCTCGGCAGGGGCTGACGGCTCCGGTCGTCACGCCACGGCGTAGCTGAGGCGGAACAACTCCGCCGCGGCCTCCAGGTCCCGCTCCGTACCCAGCCGCACTTCGAGATCCCCGGTGCCGTGATGCCCGATGCGCGACACGTCCCTGGTGAACCCGGGCACGAGATCGACGCTCCGCGGGTCGAGCGGCAGGTAGACCAGCAGCTTCGACCGCTGCGGAGGACACACGCACGCGAAGTTCCGTACACGCTGGTAAGCCCGGTAGGTGCGGTTCTCGACCCGCGTGATGTCCCGTCCCAGGCCGAGCAGCGTCTCGTCGACGGCGTTCACCAGCTCCGTCATCCGCGTCTGGACCGGACCCGTGCGCCTGGTATCGACCGCACGATGACCGCGGTGTGCCTCGCTGCCTCGGTGCGGGGTCCGCGTGGGCGAGGTGACCGGCTCCAAACCGATCAGGTCCGTGCCGAAGAACCGGTAGCGCACCAGCTCGATCATCCGCCGGTGCTCGCGCACGGCGTGGATGTCGTAGCGGGTGAAGTCGCCGGTGACGCAGATCAGCCTGGGCGCGCTCCACCTCACCTGGGCGGCCGCCGCGGCCCCAAGACGGTCGCGCACCAAGTTCCGGAACACATCACGGTGAGCCGTCAGCCAGGCCATGTAGAAGAGACCCTGGCTGATCAATCCCGGGTCTGTGCCGCGTTTGTACTCGACGATCACGGGCGCGCCGTCGATCCCGAGGGAGTCGATGCGTCCGCCGTCGACACAGTTGATGACGTACTCGCTCGCGAGGAACCTGACGCCCAGCAGCGTCTCCATGTTCATCTCGATGAGGCGCTGCACGTCCGCCTCGACCTCAGCAAGACGCGGGGCCACCTCGATCGCCCCATCCTTCGTCGCCCGGAACAGCTTCAGCTCCGACACCTTCCCCTCATCCGCCAGGAGTCTCACAACGTCGGGGAGGCACGGGTTTGTTTCCAGGCGCACCTTCGAAACGGGAAGCAAACGCGAGAGCTCCCCGCTCAACGACTCCGAGCCGATCAGTCCCAGATGCCCGAGTTCAACAGAGCGTAGTCAGCACCAAGTCAGCACGGGACATGCGATGACGGGTGATGACGTGGGCTTTTAGTCAGCACCAAGTCAGCACGGGATTCAGCACGGCGGTTCCAAAACGTGCCGCGACAGGGCAACTCGGACAGGGGTCTCGCGGGGCGTTTTCGGCCGTCGGGAGGGGTCTGGCGAGGAACGATCGCACTGTCATGGAGGGGACACTCACTCTCGCGGACGAAACTATGGTGTCCCGCCACATGTGCGTCTGACCTGCGGGTTTCTACGTTGTGCCGACACGTAGACGTCCCCATCCCACATCTGGAAGTGGTCACCATGGCCTCATCGGCAGCCGCGCCCCCGACGCCGAACAGCTTGAAGAAGATCGTCGCCGCGAGCCTCATCGGCACCACCATCGAGTGGTACGACTTCTTCCTCTACGGCTCGGCCGCCGCGCTGGTGTTCAACACCCTGTTCTTCCCGGACGAGGAGCCGCTCGTCGGCACCCTCCTGGCGTTCCTGACCTACGCGGTCGGTTTCCTGGCGCGCCCGCTGGGCGCCCTGGTGTTCGGTCACTACGGCGACCGGCTGGGCCGGAAGAAGCTGCTGGTGATCAGCCTGCTGATGATGGGCGGCGCGACCTTCCTCATCGGCCTCCTGCCGACCCACGCCACGATCGGCGCGGCCGCCCCGGTGCTGCTGACGGTGCTCCGGCTGGTGCAGGGCTTCGCGCTCGGCGGCGAGTGGGGCGGCGCGGTGCTGCTGGTGTCGGAGCACGGCGACCCCAAGCGGCGCGGTTTCTGGGCCTCGTGGCCGCAGACCGGCGCCCCGGCCGGCCAGCTGCTGGCCACCGGTGTGCTGGCGCTGCTGACCGCCACCCTCTCGGAGAGCGCCTTCGAGTCATGGGGCTGGCGCATTCCGTTCCTGCTGTCCGGCGTGCTGGTCCTGATCGGTCTGTGGATCCGTCTGTCGGTCGACGAATCGCCCGTCTTCAAGCAGGCGCTGGCCGCCGCCGAGGCCCGCAAGGCCGAGGGCGCCGCCGAGAAGCTGCCGCTGGTCGCCGTCTTCCGGTACCACTGGAAGGACATCCTCGTCGCGATGGGCGCCCGCATGGCGGAGAACATCTCGTTCTACGTGATCACCGCGTTCATCCTGGTGTACGCCGTCGAGGCGGCCGAGATGTCCAAGCAGACCGCGCTGAACGCGGTGCTGATCGGCTCCGCGATCCACTTCTGCGCGGTTCCCGCGTGGGGCGCCCTGTCCGACCGCTGGGGCCGCCGCCCGGTCTACATGCTCGGCGCGGCCGGCATCGGCCTGTGGGTGTTCCCCTTCTTCTGGCTGATCGACACGGGCAGCTTCCTCGCCCTGCTGACCGCGGTGACGGTGGGCCTGGTGCTGCACGGCGCCATGTACGCCCCGCAGGCGGCGTTCTTCTCCGAGCTGTTCTCCACCCGGGTCCGGTACTCCGGCGCCTCGATCGGCGCCCAGTTCGCCTCGGTGGCGGCGGGCGCCCCGGCCCCGCTGATCGCGACCGCGCTGCTGTCGAACTACGGCACCTCCACCCCGATCTCGCTGTACGTGATCGCCGCGGCGGTCGTCACGCTGATCGCGGTGGCCGTGGCGAAGGAGACCCGCGACCGCGACCTGAACGACATCGACGGCACCGCCGCCGCGGGCGCCCCCGCGTCAGCCGGCGCGTCGGGCGGCGTGGCTCCCAGCGAGCAGACCGTCTGACCCCCGCCCGGGGTGGCTCGCCGGCCACCCCGGGCACGGCGAAGGCCCCGCACGCCGCCTGAGCGTGCGGGGCCTTCGCCGTGCCGAGTGCCGGGACCGAGGCCGCCGGCTTCAGGCGCGGGGCGCCGAGGCCAGACGCTGCAGGCGCAGGGCGAGCTGGATCTCCAGAGCCCGGTCGGGCCGCTGCCAGTCCTCGCCGAGCAGGCGGCCCACCCGCTCGAGGCGCTGGGCCACCGTGTTGACGTGGACGTGGAGCGCGTCCTTGGTGCGGGCAGGGCTCATCCCGCACGCGAAGTAGGCGTCGAGGGTGCGCACCAGGTCCGTGCCGCGCCGCTCGTCGTAGGAGATCACCTCGCCGATCGTGCGGTCGACGAAGCCGGTGATGTCCCGGTCCCCGGCGAGCAGCAGGCCGACGAAGCCGAAGTCCTCGGCGGCCGCGCCGTCGCCGGCCCGGCCGAGGAGCCGCAGCGCGTCCAGGCACCGGCGGGCCTCCTGGTAGGCGACGGCCACCTGGTCGGGGCTGCCGGACAGCACCTCCTGCGGTGCGGACGCGCCGACGGTGACGGCGTCGTGCACCGCCGTGCTCAGCCTGCGCGCGACGTCGCGGGCCAGCGCGGTGGCGCTGCGGCCGGACGGCAGCGGGAGCAGCAGCACCGTCCCGCCGTCGCGGGCGGCGGCCAGGCCGTGCCGGGTGGAGGCGAGGTGGGACGCGGCGGACCACAGCCTGCGGCGGGCCTCCGCCTCCGCGTCGCCGCCCGGCGCGGTGGCCTCCAGGCGGGCGGCGAGGACGACGTGGGTGACGTCGAGGTCGGCGTGCAGCCGTGCGGCGCGCATCCGCAGCAGCCGGGGGTCGTGGTCGCGGGCGTCGAGGAGGTCGTCGAGGAGCTCGCCGCGTACCCGCTGTTCCGCCTCGGCGGCGGAGCGGCGGGCGAGCAGCAGCAGGGAGGTGACCATCGCGGCCCGCTCCAGGGTGCGCTGGTCGACGGGGTCGAGGACGGGGTGCCCCCGCAGCACCAGGGCGCCGAGGAGTTCGCCGCTCGCGGTGACGGCGGCGATCCAGTCGTCACCGTGCGGCACTGCGTGGCCCTCGGCGCGGGATGCCTCCAGCGCCTCGGCGGGGACGGCGGTGATGTCGGCGAAGGACACCGAGCCGTCCAGCACCTCCGAGACGGCGGCGGCCACGTCGTGCACCTGGCCGCCGCGCAGCACCAGTTCGGCGAGGCGGTCGTGGACCCCGGAGGCGCGCTCGATGACGGCGCTGCGGTCGCGGATGATCTCGTTGGCCCGCTCCAGCTCGGCCACGGCCGAACGCGTCTCGGTGAGCAGGTTGGCGGTGTCGATGGCGGCCGCGGCGAGGGCGGCGAAACTGCTGAGCAGCGCGATCTGCTCGCGTTCGAAGACGCGCGCGCGGCGGTCCGCGGCGAACAGCACGCCGATGACGTGGTCGCCCAGCATCAGGGGGACGCCGAGGATGGCGACCAGTCCCTCGTCGTGGACGCCGGCGTCGATGGCCCCGGTGTGCAGGAACCGCTCGTCCTTGAAGTAGTCCTGGGTGACGTAGGGCCGGGCCGTCTGGGCGACCAGGCCGCCGAGCCCTTCACCCATGCCGAGGCGCAGCTGCTGGAACCGCGCCGCGACGGAACCCTCGGTGACGCGCATGTAGGTGTCGCCGCGGGCCGGGTCGTGGAGGGAGAGGTAGGCGACGTCCGTGCCGAGGAGGGAGCGGGCGCGCTGGACGATGGCCCGCAGCACGGCGTCGAGGTCGCGGGGGCCGGCCAGGTCGTGGGCGGTGGCGAACAGCGCGGACAGCTCCTCCTCGCGGCGGCGCCTGCCCTCGAGCTCGGAACGCACCCGCAGGGCGAGGTGCCGGGCGCGGCGCAGGGCGGCGACCTCGGCGGCCGGGCGCCCCTCTGCGCGGGCGACCAGCACGGGGCGGTCGTAGGCGTCGGCGGAGGCGCCGCGGGCCAGCAGCTCCAGGAAGGGCGTCTCGGCCCCGCCGGGCGCCTCGCCGTCCCCGCCCGGCTCCGCACCGTCCCCGGCGTCGGGTGCCGCGGCCGGTCCGGACACGGCCGGAACCTCGGCCGTCCCCCGCACAGCCGGACTTCCGGCCGGGGTTCCAGCCGGACTTCCGGCCGGGCTTCCGGCCCGGGTTCCGGTCCCGGTTCCGGCCGGGGTTCCAGCCGCCGCTTCGGTGCCGGGCCCGACGGCGGGCGCGGCCGCGGGCACGGCGTCGGGCGAGGCGCCGTGGGCGGCGGACGGCGCGGCGGAGGCCGCGCCGTCCGCCCGGGGTGGAACGGACGGTTCCGCGGACGGCCGGGCGACCGGCGGCGGCACGCTCTGCGGGCGATCGTGGGGCATGGGCACAGGATTCACCATGGCCGGGGCCCCGGGACACCCCTGTGGACAACGGCCTCTCGAAGCGCGGGACGGCGGCGGTCCGCCGCCCCGCGCGGAAGGGTCCGGACCGGTCAGTGGGCGGTCCAGCCGCCGTCCATCACGTACGACGACCCGGTGATGGTGGCGGCGGCCGGGCCGCAGAGGAAGACCACCGTCTCGGCGACCTCGGCCGGTTCGATCAGCCGCTTCACGGCGGTGTCGCGGAGCAGGATTTCGGAGACCACCCGGTCCTCGGGGATGCCGTGCACCGCCGCCTGGTCGGTGATCTGCTTCTCGACCAGTGGTGTGCGCACATAGCCGGGATTCACACAGTTCGAGGTGACGCCATGGGGCGCACCCTCCAGGGCCACCGTCTTGGAGAGGCCCTCCAGCCCGTGCTTGGCGGACACGTAGGCCGACTTGAAGGCCGACGCGCGCAGGCCGTGCACGGAGGAGATGTTGACGATGCGCCCCCAGCCCTGCTCGTACATGTGCGGCAGGGCCCCGCGGATGAGGCGGAACGGGGCCTCCAGCATCACCGTGAGCACGGTGTGGAAGACGTCCGGCGGGAATTCGTGCACCGGCCGCACCAGCTGGATCCCGGCGTTGTTGACCAGCACGTCGACGCCGGCGGCGGCCCGCTCGGCGGCGTCCAGGTCGGTGAGGTCGAGGACCTGGGGCTCGACGGTGCCCTTCAGCCCCGCCGCCTGCCCGGCCAGCTCGGCGAGGCCGTGTCCGTCACGGTCCACCGCCCGCACCGTGGCGCCGGCCGCGGCCAGCCGCAGGGTGCAGGCGCGCCCGATGCCGCCGGCGGCGCCGGTCACCAGGGCGGTGCGTCCGCAGAGGTCGGGCGGGGACGGATCGAGGGGGGAGTCGAGGCCCCCGAGGGTGCTGGGCTGCTCGGTCATGGTCCGACCCTAGGCAGCCGCCCCACCCCGACCCATGTGGCCAGCGACCATACTTGCGGGTCAGCTCATAGGGTCGAACCATGTGGGGGCGTCCGACAGTGCCTGCTTGATCCGCGTCACTGCCCACGCATCGAGCTCCGGCAGGGCGTCCACCGGGAACCAGGCCACGTCCAGGGACTCGTCGTCGTTCACCCGCGCCTCGCCACCCACCGCGCGGCAGCGGAAGGTGATGTCCATGTACTGGCAGACGTCGCCGTTCTCGTAGGTCACCGGCTTGAGCGCCTGCACGCTCAGCACCCGCTCCGGGACGCAGCGCACCGCCGTCTCCTCGAACACCTCACGCACGGCGCAGGCGGCGGGCTCCTCCCCCGGGTCGGGAATCCCGCCGATCACCGCCCAGCGGCGGGTGTCGGCGCGCCGGTTGAGCAGGACGCGACCGCCGTCCTCGTCGAGGACGATCGCGGTGACGCCGGGCAGCCACAGCAGCTGGTGCCCGGCGCTGGCGCGGAGCGTGCGGATGAAGTCCGGGGTTGCCATGGCCCGAACCCTATCGGCCCGTGCCGGCCCGCCGGGCCCGCACGGTCCGGCCGGCCGCCCAGGCCACGCCCGCCGCGCCGACCAGGACCAGCGCCCATTCGGGCAGCGTGCCCAGGGTGGTCGCCGGGGTGCTGGAGGACCGCAGCGGCACCTCCTGCACGAGGGTGCCGGGGACGAACATGCCGGTGCGCGCGGTCACCCGGCCGTCGGGCAGGATGATCGCGCTGACCCCGCTGGTCACCGGCACGGTCACCGTCCTGCCGTGCTCGACGGCCCGCACCCGGGACATGGCGAGCTGCTGGTAGGTCATCTCGCTGCGGCCGAAGGTGGCGTTGTTGCTCGGCACCGAGAGCAGCTGGGCCCCGGAGGTCACGGTGTCGCGCACCGCCCAGTCGAAGGCGGCCTCGTAGCAGGTGACCAGTCCGACGCCGGTGCCGTTCATCCGGAAGACGCCCGGGGTGGTGCCGCGGCTGAAGTCCCGCCGGACCATGCTCGTCCAGGTCTCGTTGATCGCGCCGATGAGGGGGCGCAGCGGGAGGTACTCGCCGAACGGCTGGGTCTGCCGCTTGTCGTAGGTGTCGACCGGGCCCTTCACCGGGTCCCAGAGGATCTGCTCGTTGTAGACCTTGCCGTCCCGCTCGACCACGCCGCCGACGGCGATCGGGGCGTCCACGGCCTTGGCGGCGCGGTCGATGACCTCGGCGGCGTCGGCGTTGGCGAAGGGGTCGATGTCGGAGGAGTTCTCCGGCCAGAGCACCAGGTCGGGCCGCTCCGCCTCGCCGGCCGCGATGCGGCCGGCCAGCCGCTCGGTCTCGCGGACGTGGTAGTCGAGGACCGCGCGGCGCTGGGCGTTGAAGTCGAGGCCCAGGCGCGGCACGTTGCCCTGGATCACGGCGACGGTGGCCGTGCCGTCCGCCGCGCCGGCGTCCACCGCGGCGCGCGCGCCGAGTGCGGCGCCGAACGGGGCGAGCAGGCTCAGCAGCGCGGCGGCCGCGGCGCCTCGGCGCACCGCCCCGGTCCGGCGCGCCGACCAGGCCTGCCGGACCGCCTCGCAGAGGCCGAAGCCGCTCAGCACCACCGCGAAGCCGAGCAGCGGGGTGCCGCCCAGCGCGGCCAGCGGAAGCAGGACGCCGTCGGCCTGGCCGAAGGCCACCTTGCCCCAGGGGAAGCCGCCGAACGGGAAGCGCGCCCGGACGGCCTCGCCGGCCGTCCACACCGCCGCCGCCCACAGGGGCCAGGCGGGCAGCCGGGACACGGCCGCGATGCCGACCGCGGTGAGCGCGAGGAACAGCGCCTCCACGGCGACCAGGGCGAGCCACGGCCCGGGGCCGACCTCGATGCCGGTCCACACCAGCAGCGGCAGCAGGAAGCCGAGCCCGAAGAGGTAGCCGAGCCCGAGGGCGGGCTTCCACCGGCGGCCGCGCAACGCCTGGCCGAGGACGGCGAAGGCGGGCAGGGCGAGCCACCACAGGGTGCGTGGTGGGAAGCTCGCGTAGAGCAGCAGGCCGGAGAGGACGGCGGCCACGGCCGGCAGGAGCCGGCGAAGCCGGGCCGCGGCCCGGCCGCGGGGGCGCTCGGCGGATCCGCCCGCGGGCCGGTCGCCCGAGGCTTCGGTGGTGGGTGCGGTGACGGTCACTGGTGGAGTCTAAGGCGCATGTCAGGGCCCCGGATCGGGCCGGCGGACCCGCCGGCGGGGTGCCGAGGACGGTGGGTCGCCGCCGGGCAGGCGGAAACCGGCGGCAAACCGGGAGGAGACGGACGGCTTCGACGGTACCCGGGCCTGGCCGCACCCGGCCCGGCCCACGGCCGGTGACGTTGCTCTCGCCCCGGCCACCGAGGCGCTGCCGTCGGTCCCGCCCGGCCACGCGGGCAGCCGCGCGGTACTGCACCACTGACGTCCGCCTTGCCCGAACCCCGCGCACCGCCGACGCGATGCCTCGGCCCCTGACGCCGACCGCGCCGCAGGCCTGGCGCCTTCGCAAGGCTGCCGTCGGTCCCGTCCGGCCGCACGGCCACCCGCACTGTGCTTCAGCCTGACGTCGACCTGACCGAGACCCGCCGCTCCCGCCGACCCGGCGCCTCAGCGCGGACGTCGGTCCCGCCCCGGCCCCGCGGCCACCGGCGGCGCGGTGTGTCAGCGGGCCGCGCTGACCTCGCGCAGTCCGCGCCCCTCGGCGTAGAAGAGGGCGGCCTCGGTGAGCCGCGACTCGACGCCGCCGTGCAGCACGGTCAGCGTGCCCGAGCCGGCCGCAGTCCCTGCGCCGCCCCGAGCGGCGTCACCCGGCACGGCGTCGCCCTCCGCGCCCGCGCCCATCCCCGCCGCGCCGACGCGCCGCAGCGCCTGGGCCGCGACCGCCGTGGCGGAGCCGAAGAGCTCGGGCCGGTGGCCGACGACGCGCTCGAGGGCGGTGCCGATCCGCCCGGCGACCAGTTCGTAGTGGGTGCAGCCCAGCACCACGGTGCGCACGCGGGCCGGGGTGAGCGCGGCGGCGGCCGCGACGGCGGCGTCCACGGCGGCCTCGTCGGCGTGCTCGACGGCATCCGCCAGGCCGGGGCAGGGCACCTCGGTGACGTCGACGCCCGCGGCGAACTGCTCGATCAGCCCGCGCTGGTAGGGGCTGCCGGTGGTGGCGGGAGTGGCCCAGATGGCGACCGGGCCTCCGCCGGCGGCCGCCGGCTTGATCGCGGGCACGGTGCCCACGACCGGCAGAGCGGGCTCCAGGTGCGCCCGGAGCGTGGGCAGCGCATGCACGGAGGCGGTGTTGCAGGCGACGATCAGGGCGTCCGGGCGGTGCTCCGCGGCGGCCTCGGCGACGGCCAGCGCGAGCCGGGCGATGTCCTCGGAGCTGCGGGGACCCCAGGGCATGCTGCCCGGGTCGGAGGAGAGGACCAGATCGGCGTCGGGCCTGAGCCGGCGCACCGCGGCGGCCGCCGCCAGCAGCCCGATTCCGGAGTCCATGAGCGCGATCTTCACCCCGTCACCATAGACGATGAGCGCGGAGTGCCCGCTTCCGTGATGCAGACTGCGGCGATGAGCGTCGTGGTGTGGATCTCCGCCGTGTCCCTCGCCGTCTGGCTCTGGCTGCTGCTCGGGCACGGGCGTTTCTGGCGCACCGACGTGCGGCTCCCCGAGCGGCGGGAGCCGGCCGCGTGGCCGCGGGTGGCGGTCGTCGTCCCGGCCCGCGACGAGGCGGACGTCCTGCCGCACAGCCTGCCGTCGCTGCTGGCCCAGGACTATCCGGGCGAGGCCGCCGTCGTGCTGGTGGACGACGGCAGCACGGACGGCACCGGCGACCTGGCCCGGCGGCTGTCCCGCCGCCACGGCGGGCTGCCGCTGACCGTCGCCTCGCCCGGGGAACCGCCGGAGGGCTGGACCGGCAAGCTCTGGGCGGTGCGGCACGGGCTCGCCGCGGCGCGGGCGGGCTCCCCCGAGTTCGTGCTGCTGACCGACGCGGACATCGCGCACGCGCCGGACAGTCTGCGCTCCCTGGTCTCCGCCGCGGTCACCGGCGGCTTCGACATGGTGTCGCTGATGGCCCGGCTGCGGGTGGCGGGCGCCTGGGAGCGTCTGGTGGTGCCGGCCTTCGTGTACTTCTTCGCGCAGCTCTACCCGTTCCGCCGGGTGGCCGGGCCCGGGTGCCGGACCGCCGCGGCCGCCGGGGGCTGCGTCCTGCTGCGCGCCTCGGCCGCCGAGGAGGCGGGGATCCCGGACACGATCCGGGGCGCGGTGATCGACGACGTGGCGCTGGCGGGTGCGGTGAAGGGTCGCGCACCGGGCGCGCGGATCTGGCTCGGGCTGGCCGACGACGTGGTCAGCGTGCGCCCGTACCCACGCCTGCGGGACCTGTGGCGGATGGTGTCGCGCAGCGCCTACGCCCAACTGCGCCACAGCCCCGCGCTCCTGGCGGGCACGGTGGCGGGCCTGTGCCTGGTCTACCTGGCGCCTGTGGCGGCCCTGGCGGCCGGCGTGGTGGCGGGCGTGCCCGCCGCGGCGGTCTGCGGGGGCGCGGCCTGGCTGCTGATGGCGGCGAGTTACCTGCCGATGGTGCGGTATCACCGGCAGCCGCCGTGGGCCGCGGTGCTGCTGCCGTTCACCGCGTCGCTCTACACGCTGATGACGGTGGACTCCGCGGTGCGCCACCACCGGGGGCGCGGCGCCGCCTGGAAGGGCCGCACCTACGGCCGCCCCGAGGCCCTTTCCGTCACCCGTTCGCGGAGGGCTCCGAACGGCCGAACGAGCACCGGCGGACAGGACGCCTGACGGACTGGCACAAAAGCCCCGTAAGACCGCATGAGGACACTCCTGAGGCCGGAGTTAACCGTGGGTAACGTGTCCGATACCGACTCCCATACACGATTCGTGATGGACAGGAGGCCCCTTTTTGCCAAATTCGCTCGGATTGGGTATCCAACATCACCGCCGACACGGAAAACAACCTTCTTATCTGTCTCCCCAACGACCACATCGTGGGCTTAACTTATGGGTATGACCTCCCCCCGCTCCCCTTACGGCGGCGGCTATTCCTCAGCCGCGTTCCCGGACACCCCGATCTACGACTCCCTGGTCGCCGAGCGGGGTACCCCTCAGATCGCGCCCATCCGGGTACCGCCGATGTACGACACGCCGTCGTACACCACCCACTCCTCCTACGGCACCGGCGGCAGCCACCTGCCGGCCCTGCCCGCCCTGCCGTCGGGCCCGTCCTACCAGCCGCCGGCCCCGCAGCCGCCCGCGCCGTCCTACGGGTACGGGTACCCGCAGGCGCAGCCCGCGCTCCCGGCCGCCCAGGCCGCGCTGCCTCCGGCGCCCTCCCCGGTTCCGGCCCCGTACATCCCGCAGCAGGCGGCCGGCCCGCGCGGCTATCCGACGCAGCAGCAGCCCCGCCCCGCGCCGCAGGCCGGCACCGGGTACGAGGCGATGCGTCCGGCGGCCCCCCGTCCCGCCCCGGCCCCGGCACAGCAGGCTCCGTACGGTCAGCAGGCTCCGTACGCCCCGCAGTACGGACAGCAGGCCCCGGTCTCCTACCAGCCGCAGTACGGCCAGCAGGAGTACCGCGGCTACTGAACCGGGGAGCGGTCCGGGCCGGTGGCACGATGACCGCATGGGGAACGCGGAAGTTCATTCGATCCATGTACATCCGGTCAAGGCCTTCCGGGGACAAGCTCTCCGGGAGGCCTTGATCGAGCCCTGGGGGCCGGTGGGGGACCGGCGCTGGGCCCTGGTCGACGACGGGGGAAAGGTCGTCACCCGGCGCCGGCATCCCCGTCTCGCCCTGGCCGCCGCCGAGCTCCTGCCCGGCGGCGTCCGTCTGTCCGCACCCGGCACGCAGCCGCTGACCGTCCCCGTTCCCGACCCGGCGGCCTCCGGGACGGCGGAGGTGGACGTCTTCGGCACCCGGGTGCGGGGAGTGCTCGCCGAGGAGGCGGCGCACGCCTGGTGCAGCGCCTATCTGGACGCCTCCGTGCGCCTGCTGCACATGGACGACCCCGCGGTCGTCCGTCCGGTGGACCCCGAGTACGCCCTGCCCGGCGAGACCGTGTCCTTCGCGGACGGCTATCCCCTGCTGCTGACCACCCTCGCCTCGCTCGAGGCGCTCAACGCGGCGGTGGCGCAGGGCGACCATCCCGAGGAGGGCCCGCTGCCGATGAACCGCTTCCGCCCCAACCTGGTGGTGGACGGCTTCGAGGCCTGGGCCGAGGACGGATGGAACCGTCTGGCCGTCGGCGGCGTCCACCTCCGCGTCGCCCGCACCTGCGGGCGGTGCGTGGTGACCGCCACCGACCAGCAGTCGGCCCGCCGTGGACGGGAGCCGCTGCTCACCCTCGGCCGCCTGCGCCGCTTCGGCTCGCGACTGGTCTTCGGCCAGTACCTGGTGCCCCTGACCACGGGCACCGTGCGGGTCGGGGACCCGGTCACGGTCCTGGAGTGAGCGGATCACCGGTCCGCACGGCGCCGGAGGCCGGGTCCGGGCGGCCGCGGGGCGGCTGTGCCGAAAGGGTGAGGTCGCTCTCTTTGCCGGCGTTCGGCGCGTGAACGGCCGGCGGGAGGGCTATCACGGAGGGGAAGACGGGGGGACACGGTGGGAGCGATGCGGGGGATCTGGCGGTGGCGGCACAATCCGCTGCGGCGCACGACCGATCTGGTGGAGGCCTGGGCGGCACTGGCCGCTCTGCTGCTGATCGCGGTCGCCGCGCCCCTCGCCGGTGTGCTCGCGGGCTCCGCGGCGCACGACTCGCTCAGCCGTACGGCCCGTCAACAGCACGCCGCGCGGCACCGCGTGACGGCCACCGTCCTGAAGGACCCGGCGGTCTCCGCGCAGCTTCCCGCGACCGGTGACCGTACCCCGCAGCGCGGCAACCGCCAGCGCGTCTTCGCGTCCTGGACCGCGCCCGACGGCACCCCACGGCGTGCGCACACCTGGACGAGCCTGCGGGCTCCGCTCCCGGGGCGGCACTTCACGCTCTGGACCGACACCCGGGGCCGTCCGGTCGGCCGTCCCCTCGACACCGGCGACCTGACGCTGCAGGCGGGCCTGGCCGGCGTCGGCGCGGCCCTGCTCACCGCGGCGATCGCCGAGGCGGCCCGCCGCATGACGATCCGCCACCTGATGCGGCTGCGTTTCGAGCGGCTGGACCGGGCCTGGGAGCGGGCCGGACCCGACTGGGGCAGGACCGGTACCGGAAGCTGATCACGATCGTTCACCGGGCAACCCACCGTCGACGCGCACGCTACGGTGGTCGGGCCGACACGTTCGGCCCAATCCGCTACATCCCGTGTACGACGAGGTGGGGACAGAAAAGCACCATGGCACAGGGCACGGTCCAGGTGACGCACACCGGCACGTCGCGGTGGCGGCGCCGCACGGGAGAGTACTCCTCGCTCGCCTCCGCCCTGGAGGCCGCGGGCGACGGGGACGTGCTCACCGTCTCCCCCGGCACCTACCGGGAGAACCTTCTCGTCCAGCGGGCGGTGACGCTCCGGGGGCCCGAGGGACAGCCGGGGGCCGTGCGCATCGCGCCCGCCGACGGCGTGCCGCTGACGGTGCGGGGCTCCGCCGTGGTGCAGGGACTGCACCTGGAGGGGCAGGACTCGTCGGCGCCGGCGCTGCTGGTCGAGGAGGGCTCCCCGGAGATCTCCGACATCCGCGTGGTGACGCGCTCCGCGTCCGGCATCGAGGTCCGTGGCTCCGCGCGCCCCACGGTGCGCCGCTGCTCGGTGGACAACCCGGCGGGCGTGGGCATCGCCGTCACCGACGGCGCGGGCGGGCTCTTCGAGGAGTGCGAGGTGACCGCGGCCGGGCAGGCGGGCGTGGCGGTGCACGGCGGGGCGCGGCCCCGGCTGGAGCGCTGCCGGGTGCACCACGCCGCCGGCGCCGGTCTGAGCGCCACCGGGGAGAACTCCTTCGTGGAGGCGGTCGGCTGCGAGATCTACGAGGTGCGCGGCAGCGGCGTGCAGATCACCGGCCGGGCCACCGGTCAGCTCACCGACTGCGACGTGCACCGCACGGCCGGGGACGGCGTCACCATGGACACCGACGCGGTCCTCACCCTGGCCGACTGCCGGATCCACGACGTCCCCGAGAACGCGATGGACCTGCGGTCCCGTTCCGTTCTCACGCTCACCCGCACCAGCGTCCGGCAGTTCGGGCGCAACGGGCTCTCGGTGTGGGATCCGGGGACCCGGGTCGACGCCCATCAGTGCGAGATCTTCGACTCGACCGGCGACTACCCGGCGGTCTGGGTGAGCGACGGCGCGACCGCGGTGCTGGACTCCTGCCGCGTGCACGACGTGCCGGACGCGCTGTTCGTGCTGGACCGCGGGTCGCGTGCGGACGTGGTGGACAGCGACCTGAGCCAGGTCCGCAACACGGCGGTCTCGGTCAGCGACGGCGCGACCGCGCAACTGGACGACTGCCGCATCCGGGACGCCGCCACCGGCGCCTGGTTCCGCGACCACGGCAGCGGGGGCACGCTCGCCAACTGCTCGCTGGACGGCACCCAGACGGGCGTGATCGTCACCAAGGGGGCGGACCCGACGGTGGAGCGGTGCACCGTCGACGGGCCGGCCGAGGCGGGGTTCTACGTGTCGGCGGGCGGCCGGGGCACCTTCGTCGGCTGCACGGTGACCGGCAGCGGCGGCTACGGCTTCCACGTCCTGGACGGCTGCCGCACCACCTTGCGCAAGTGCCGCACCAAGCGGTGCGCGCGCGGCGGTTACGAGTTCGCGGAGGCGGGGGCGGGCGGCGCGGGCGGACCGGACGTGGAGGACTGCACCGGCGACGAGAGCCTCGGCGCCGGCTCCTCGCCCGGGAGGGGATCCGCCACCGGCGAGGGCGCGGTGCTGACCGCCCCCGCGCAGGCGGGCACGGGCGGGCTGCTGGGCTCCGTGCCGGCGCCGAGAGCCGGGGCTCCGGCCGGTCCCGCGGGCGAGGCGGGTGGCGGCGCCCCGGTGCGGGCCGCGCAGGAGGTGCTGGGCGCCCTCGACGCGCTGGTCGGCCTGGAGAGCGTCAAGCGGGAGGTGCGGGCGCTCACCGACATGATCGAGGTGGGCCGGCGGCGTCAGGAAGCGGGCCTCAAGGCGGCGTCGGTCCGCCGTCACCTGGTCTTCACCGGCTCCCCCGGCACCGGCAAGACGACGGTGGCCCGGCTGTACGGAGAGATCCTGGCCTCGCTGGGCGTGCTGGAGAAGGGGCATCTGGTCGAGGTTTCCCGGGTCGACCTGGTCGGCGAGCACATCGGGTCGACGGCGATCCGCACCCAGGAGGCGTTCGACCGGGCCAGGGGCGGTGTGCTGTTCATCGACGAGGCGTACGCCCTCTCGCCGGAGGACTCGGGCCGGGACTTCGGCCGGGAGGCGATCGACACGCTGGTGAAGCTGATGGAGGACCACCGGGAGGCGGTGGTGGTGATCGTCGCGGGCTACACGGAGGAGATGGAGCGCTTCCTGTCCGTCAACCCCGGTGTGGCGTCCCGCTTCTCGCGGACCATCAGGTTCGGCGACTACGGCCCCGGCGAGCTGCTGCGGATCGTGGAGCAGCAGGCCGAGGAGCACGAGTACCGGCTGGCGGACGGCACGGACGAGGCGTTGCTGAAGTACTTCGCGGAGATCCCCAAGGGGCCCGCGTTCGGCAACGGACGCACCGCCCGCCAGACCTTCGAGGCGATGGTGGAACGGCACGCGGGCCGGGTGGCGCAGCTGCCCGACCCGAGCACCGAGGAGCTCAGCCTGCTCCACCCGGAGGATCTCCCGGCGCTGGACTGACGGGCTCCCCGGGCGGCGGGTCCTGCCCGTCACCCCCGTCGCGGGGCGCGGGCAGGCCGTGCGGCAGCCGGGCGAGCAGCGCGGCGCGTTCTTCGGCGAAGACGGGGTCGGCCTGGTAGCCCCCGTGGCCGAGGATGGGCGAGGGCAGCGGGTGCTCCGCGGTCCGGCCCAGGGAGAGCGGGTCCCTGAGCGCCTCCCGGTCGACCGGTGCGCACGACGAGGAGCCGGGGGAACCGGCCGCGCCCGCCGGCGCCGCGGTGCCGTCCGCGGCCGCCCTGCCCGTCGCGTCCGCCTCGCCCGTCACGTCCGCCGTGCCCACCAGGACGGGGCCGCCGATCGGGTCGGTGCGGCGGTGCAGGTTGCGCCAGCAGTCGACCTCCTGGTGCAGGCGGCCGAGCGCCTCGGGGCCGAAGTGGGCGGGGAACCAGCGTCCGTAGAGGCGCTCCAGCGGGGAGCCGTAGGTCAGCAGCGCGACCCGGGCGCGTACCGGGGCGGGCAGCTGCCAGGCGGCCGCCGCGGCCAGCACGCTGCCCTGCGAGTGCCCGGAGAGCACCAGCCGGCCGCCGGTGGCCGCGGTCCAGGTCGCCATCCGCCAGGTCAGGTCGGGCACGGCCCGCTCCGCGTAGCAGGGCGGCGCGAAGGGGTGGGCCGCCCGCGGCCAGAAGGTGCCGACATCCCACAGGATGCCGATGGTGCGGCGGGCGGACGCGTCCTTGTAGGCCCGGCGGCCGAAGGTGACGAAGAGTATGAAGCCCAGGCCGATCAGCCAGGATCCGATGGCCTGCGCCACCTCGGCGGCCCCTTCCATCGGGGCGGGGGCGCCCTGCGCGGCGTCGGCGGGCGCCCGGCCGCTGCCGAGGGCGCCGGCCAGCGCGCCGGCTCCGAGAAGGAAGGTGACGGCGGCGACGACGCCGACGATCAGCGGGGCCCGGTCGGTCAGGGCTGCCAGGGCACGGACCCGGGCCACCCGGCGCACCCGCACCGGGTCGTGCGGCTCGCCGGGGTGGTCGCGCAGCACCGCGGGGATCTCGCCGCGCACGGAGCGCCAGGCGCGGTGGCCGAGGACGGCGAGCAGTACCAGGACCACGGCCAGCAGGACCGGGATGGCGGAGGCCTGCCAGGTCAGCACCACGGGCGGGCCGGCGAGGGTGCCACTGCGGCCGTCGAGCCAGTCGGCGACCCGCTGGGCGACGCCTCCGGACATCACCCCGCCGAGCGCGCAGGCGAGCAGGGCGACCGCCGGGCCGGCGAGTCCGCGCAGTGCGGCACGCGGGTCGGGGCGGGAGCGGTGCAGGGTGCGGGCCACCGCGGCCAGGGCCACCACCAGCAGCCCCTGGGCGAGGCAGATCGCCCCGAAGACCGCGTCCCCGGCCAGGAGTCCGGCCGACCGCCAGCCGGGCCGGGACCAGGAGGCGTACACCAGGGCGAGGACCAGCAGGACGGTGGCGCCGAGCGGCAGCACCCGCTGCAGGCGTGCGTCGAGGCCGTGGTCGATCCGGCGCTCGCTGCGGCCACGGCGGCACACCACCGCCACCACGGTGAGGCCGGCGACGGCCAGGGTGGTCTCCAGCAGCCGGCCGAGCAGGTCGAGCAGGGCGGGGCCGCCGACGCCGCGGTCGTGGCGGGCCGCGGCGGCGGTCACCGCCGCGGCGACGGTGAGCAGGGCCGCGGCGGTGTGCGCGGCGCGCAGCCTGGCGACCAGGCGGCGGCCGTACCAGAACCCGGGCCGCCCCAGCGGTGTGGCCTCGGCGCCCTCCTCCGGCTCGGTGCCGGCCAGCGGCTGCTGGGACTCGTAGGCGCTCCAGGTGCGGTGCGAGAGGTACCAGAGCAGCACGGTGAGGGCGGTGGGCACCACGGCGGCCAGGGCAAGGCGGCGGCCCGGGGCGCTCCACCAGCCCTCGGTGAGGAAGCCCAGCCAGGAGTGGGCGGAGGCGCAGGCCGCCGTGCCCGCGCACTGCCAGGCGGTCAGGTCGAGGGCGACCTCGCAGGCGGCGGCGACCAGCAGCACGGTGAGGCTCAGCCCGGCGAGGCGCACCAGCGTCCCGTGCAGGCGGACGGCGCGGTGGAGCCCGTGGGCGGCGGGGCGCATCCAGTGGGCCAGGTTGACGACCATGAAGGGGAGCAGCAGCAGCCACAGGGCCCGGCTGCCGTTGCCGGAGGTGAGGTTGCACCAGACGTAGGCCTCCTGGACGGGGGCAGTGCCGTCGCCCGCGGGGGCGGTCCGGGCGGCGCGTTCGGCGTCCACGTCGTCGGCGCGCCGGAACACGGCGGCGATGCCGTCGCCCGTGACGCGGACCGTCCGCGGGTCGTCGAGCATCTCCGCCGGGGTGGTGCCGCCCACGCCGTGCACGAGCAGTTCCAGGGTGGCTCCGCCCGCCGGCGGGTTCGGCGCCCGCGGCGCGGGCGTGGTCTGCGTCGCCTGTCCAGATACCACTGCTGCTCCCCCGGTGACGTGTGGTGGCCGCGGCGTCCGGCGCGCACCCCTGGCCCGCGCGGCATTCGAACATGTGATGCGGTGCTCCGCCCGTGGGATCTCCGTTCCCGCACCTCCTCAACCCTCCGTCACCGAATCTCCCCCCGATCGGGTGAGGGCGGTGATCACGCGGCGCGCTCGGCCACCTGACCGCGCTTCGGCGTGTCGTGCGAGGATGGAATGTCGCCGGGCCCGGTGCCCGCGCGGGAAAGACCTGGTCACAGCGCCCGAGGGGTGCGGCCGGGGGCGCGGGAGCGGCCGCGCGGGAGAAGGGACGAGGGGTAGAGGTGGCTGAGCGGCAGAACCTCCTCGCGGAGCAACGGCGGGCGCTGATCCTGGACGAGGTCCGCCGGCGCGGCGGGGTGCGGGTGAACGAGCTGACCCAGCGGCTCGGCGTGTCCGACATGACGGTGCGCCGTGACCTGGACGCGCTGGCCCGCCTGGGCGCGCTGGAGAAGGTGCACGGCGGCGCGGTGCCCGTGGAGGGCACGGAGCCCACCGGGCACGAGCCGGGGTTCGAGGAGAAGACCGGCCGGGAGCCCGCCGCGAAGGAGGAGATCGCCCGCGCGGCCGCCTCGCTGGTGACGCCCGGCTCCGCGGTGGCGCTCTCCGGAGGGACGACCACCTACGCGCTGGCCCGGGTGCTGGCCGGGGTGCCGGACCTGACGGTGGTCACCAACTCGGTGCGGGTGGCCGACGTGCTGCACACCGGCCGCGCCCCCGACGGGGCGGAGGCGGGTGGGCCGACGGTGGTGCTCACCGGCGGCGTGCGCACGCCCTCCGACTCCCTGGTCGGCCCGGTGGCCGACCGGGCGATAGCCGCGCTCCACTTCGACCTGCTGTTCCTCGGCGTGCACGGCATCTCGGCGGAGGCGGGGCTGTCCACCCCGAACCTCGCCGAGGCGGAGACCAACCGGCGGCTGGTGGCCTCCGCCCGGCGCGTCGTGGTGGTCGCGGACCACACCAAGTGGGGCACGGTGGGGCTGAGTTCCTTCGCCTCGCTGTCCGAGGTGGACGTCCTGGTGACCGACGCCGGGCTGCCGGCGGTCACCCGCGCGGAACTGTCCGAGCTGCCGCTGCGGTTGGTGGTGGCCGGGGAGGAGGGCTCCGCGCCGCCGGACACCGCGGACGAGACCTACCGGGCGTCCCGAGCGGGCTGAACACCGGCCTCGGACACACCGGCTTCGCGCCGAGCGGGCCGGGGCACACCGGCCGCACCCCGAGCGGGCCGGTGCGCACCGGCCGCGCCCCGCACGGGCTGGGCACCGGCCCGAGGAGCACCGGCCTCGCCGGTCACTCCGGCCAGACGCCCGTGGTGATCACCCGCTCCAGCACCTGCGCGTACGGGCCGATCTCCAGCCCCTGCTCGGCCAGCCAGGCGTCCGAGTAGTACTTGTCGAGGTAGCGGTCACCGGGGTCGCACAGCAGCGTCACCACGCTGCCCGAGCGCCCCGCGGCCACCATCTCCGCCACGATCTTCAGGGCGCTCCACAGACCGGTCCCCGTGGAGCCGCCCGCCTTGCGGCCGATGACCCGCTCCAGCGCGCGCACCGCGGCCACGCTCGCCGCGTCCGGCACCTTCATCATCCGGTCCACCGCGCCGGGCACGAAGCTGGGCTCCATCCGGGGCCGCCCGATCCCCTCGATGCGGGAGCCGCCCTCGCAGACCGGCTCGGGCTCGCCGGTCGTCCAGCCGTCGAAGAACACCGAGTTCTCCGGGTCGGCGACGCAGATCCGCGTGTCGTACTGCATGTAGTGGACGTAGCGGGCCAGCGTCGCCGAGGTGCCGCCGGTTCCGGCGGTGGCGACGATCCAGGCGGGCACCGGGAAGCGCTCGAGCTCCAGCTGACGGAAGATCGATTCGGCGATGTTGTTGTTGCCCCGCCAGTCGGTGGCGCGTTCCGCGTAGGTGAACTGGTCCATGTAGTGGCCGCCCGAGTCCGCTGCGAGGCGCGCGGCCTCCTCGTACATCCGGCGCGGGTCGTCCACGAAGTGGCAGCGGCCGCCGTGGAACTCGATGAGCCGGCACTTCTCGGCACTGGTGGTACGCGGCATCACCGCGATGAACGGCACCCCGATGAGCTTCGCGAAGTAGGCCTCCGAGACGGCGGTGGAGCCGCTGGACGCCTCGATCACGGGCCGGCCGGGGCGGATCCATCCGTTGCACAGGCCGTAGAGGAAGAGCGAGCGGGCGAGCCGGTGCTTGAGACTTCCGGTGGGGTGGGTCGACTCGTCCTTGAGGTAGAGGTCGATGTTCCACCGCTCGGGCAGCGGGAAGCGCAGCAGGTGGGTGTCGGCGGAGCGGTTGGCGTCGGCCTGGACCCGGCGCACCGCCTCCTTCAGCCAGGCGCGGTACGTCACGTCGCTGCGGTCGACGTCCGGCGTGGCGTCGGCACCGGGAAGGGGAACGGGGCTGGGCATGGAGGACTCCTCGAACGGCCCGGCAGCTCCGGGGGTCCCGATCATAGACACCTTGCACACGCTTCTCACCTGCATAAACGCATCTTTGGAGTCCTCAAGCACGGCCTTGGGAGCGCACCGGTGACAAGGGGCGCACGACCACCCCGGCGGACCTGGCCGGCGTGCCGCGCGCGCCGCACCCGGGACCTCGTGGGGCTCTGGCGTCCGGCCGCATGTCCGGGCAGACTGCTCGTAGGGGGTGCAACGGGACGCAGCGGACAAGCGCGAAGGGGGGCGTCACCATGCCGGAGCCGGAGGTCACCGCCACGGAGGAGTTCCTCCCGACAGGGCCTGACGACGTGGAACAGCCGGGAAGCCAGGACGAGTTCATCGCCAGGGGCGTGCGCATCGAGCGCGGCCTGCGCTCGCTGACCCTCGCCGGCCAGGTGCGGGTGCGGGGCGGTCTGGTGGAGCTGCTGAGCAGCGGAGGCCGCGTCCTCGCCTCCGCTCCCGCGCGGAAGGCCAGGCTCCTGCGGATGCGGTTCGGGTGGAGCGACCGCGTCCTGCTGGAGCTGGGCGGCGCCCACTACATCCTGACGCTCCGTGACGACGAGACCGACGCCGGGCTCGCCGAGGCGCGCCCCGAGCGGCGGGCGGAGGGCGCCGAGTCCCCGGCGGCGCGCCTGGCCCGCACGGTCCGCCTGGCCGCCCGACCCCACTGAACAGGACCGATCGCCCGCCGCGCCGACGGCCGCCGGCCCCGCGAGTTGCGGCGGTGCGGGCGCTGGGTCACGCTGTCCATACGTCACTCTCGGTTTACCGGCGACTACGCCGACACCCGGTCGTCGCCATCTTCCGGACCTCTACGTCGGGGAGTTGCAGCCGTGATCAGTCACCCGAGCAGGCACTGCGCGGTGGAGCTCCAGGCCCTGCCGTCGCGGATCGGACAGGTCCGCAGAATCGTCTCGGCACAATTGCGTTACTGGCATCTGGACTCCCTCATCGAGCGGGCCTCGCTCGGTGTCACCGAACTGCTGACCAACGTCCACCGGCACGCCCGGCCGGACAAGACCTGCACCGTGCGGCTCGAGCTCCTGCTCGACCGGCTCACCGTGTCGGTCCACGACCACGACCCCCAGCTCCCCGTGGTGGGGGACGCCGACTCGCTGGCCGAGTCCCTGGCCACCTGCGGCCGGGGCCTGGCCATGGTCGCCGCTCTCAGCGAGAGCTGGGGCGCGCGTCCGGACGGCGATTGCGGCAAGGTCGTCTGGTTCACCCTTCCCGCCGCGGACGACGCCTTCCCGGAGCCGGCCTCGCAGCCGATCCTGGTCGACGTCGTGCCACCCGAAGCGGCGCCCGTGCCCGGGCCGGAACCGGCCCTGGTGGAGGTCGTCGTCACCTCCTCCCCCGCTCCCGCCCGGTCGGCCGTTCCCGGCTGATCCGGCGGTGACCCGGTGGGCGGGCGGCGTGCGCACGCGCCGTCCGCCCACCGCCGGGTCGTCGGCGCGTGACAGGAGCGGCACGTTTGCGACGGCCGTATCCCGATCGGGTCCCGTCGAGTGGCGGCGTGCTGTGGGAGAACACCGGTCTGTCCGAGCGGGAGGCCACCGCCCCCTGGCACTTCGCGCCGGCCGGCGACGTGCTGTACGCGGCCACCGAACTGGACCCGCGCGGCGGGGTCCACGCCCTGGACGCCCGCAGCGGTCACTACCTGTGGACCTACAACGACGGCTCCGGCGAACTCGACGAGTGGTTCGTCACCACCGCGGGGAGCAGCGTCTTCTGCCTCCACGGCAAGCGGCTGACGGCCCTTCCGGCGTAGCCGCCCCGCGGTCAGCCCTCCAGCACCGCCAGGGGGTCGTCGAACACCGGCTGCCAGGCCAGTTCGCCGGCCCCCACCAGGCTGTTGAAGGGCAGGGTGCAGCTCTGCAGCGGCACGGCACCGCTCTGCCCCCACAGGCTGCGCCGGGCCACCACGGCGTGCAGGCGCTCCGGGTCGGCCTCGAGGAGCGCGCGGTGCAGTCCGCCGAGGATGATGCGGTCCGGGTTGAGGATGTTGACCAGTCCGGCCAGTCCCAGGCCGAGCCGGTCGATGAGGGACCGCACCGCTTCCCGGACGGCCGGGTCGTGCGCGTAGCCGTCACGGATCAGATCCTCCGCCTGCCGCAGCAGCGACCCCTCGGGCCCGGGCTCCCGTCCGAGCGCGGCGAGGAAGGCCGGCGGGTCCGTCTCCACGTCGAGGCAGCCGCGGCTGCCGCAGTGGCAGGGCCGCCCGCCGAGGTCGACGGTGAGGTGGCCGACCTCCAGGGCGAGGCCCGAACTGCCGGTGTGCAACCGCCCGTCCAGCACCAGGGCACCGCCGACGCCCTGGTGGCCGGTGGCGACGCACAGCAGTTGGTCGGCGCCCCGCCCGGCGGCGTGCCGGTGCTCGGCGAGCGCCGTGAGGTTCATGTCGTTGCCCACGAAGACGGGGCCGTCGATGCCGGCGGCGCGCAGGCACTCGGCGAAGACGTCCCGCACCGGGGCTCCGGCGGGCCAGGCCAGCAGGAGGGGGTTGAGGGCGACGCCGTCGGGCTCGGTGACCGCGAACGGCACGGCCAGCCCGGCCCCGACGCAGCGCAGTCCCGTCTCGCGCAGCAGCCGCGCGCCCGCCTCCACGGCGACGGAGAGCAGCTGCGCCGGGTCCTCCTCGACCTCGAGGGCGCTGTGCGCGGTGGCGACGATCCGGCCGCCGAGGCCGACCAGGGCGGTGCGGTACCCGTCGACGTGCACCTGAGCGGCGAGGACGACGGGACCGTGCTCGGCGACCAGCAGCCGGTGGGAGGGCCGGCCCTGCGAGCCCGCGGCGGCGACCGGGTGGGCGTCCACCTCGATCAGCCCCAGCGCCTCCAGCTCGGCGGCGACGGCCCCCGCGGTGGCCCGCGTCACCCCGAGCTCCGAGGTCAGCACGGCACGGGTGGGAGCCCGCCCGGTGTGGATGAGCTGCAGGGCCGGGCCGAGCGCGCCGCGCCCGCGGTCCAGCCGGGTCCGGGTCGTTCCCTCCCCCTCCTGGCGGGGGTCCGCGTTGCCGTTCATGCCGCCGAGTCTTTCATGATCCCCCGACGGTGGACGGCCGGACTGCCGGACGGGCGCCCGGCCGGACAGTCGGCCTGCCGGGCGGCCGGACTGCCGGGCGTGGCGGCTCGGCTAGCCTGGACGCACGATGAACGACCGCTTCACCACCCCCTGGGCCGAGCTTGCCCTCTCCCGTTTCCCCCGGGACCCGCGTGACCGGCTGCGGGCCTGGGACGCCTCCGACGAGTACCTGCTGCGCCACCTCGCGGACGCCGCGCCCTCCGGCGGCGGGGCCGTGGTGGTCGTCGGCGACCGCTGGGGGGCCCTGACCACGGCCCTGGCGGCCCGCGCCGCGCGCGCCGCGCGGGAGGGGGCGGCCGGCGAGGCCGGGGGTTCGGTCACCCAGATCACCGAGTCGTTCCTGACCCGCGAGGCCACCCGCGCCAACCTGGCCGCCAACGCCCTGGCCGAGGAGGGCGTCACCCTGCTCACGACCCGCGACGCGCCGCCCCGGCGCGTCGACGTCCTGCTGGTGCGGGTGCCCAAGAGCCTGGCGCTGCTGGAGGACCAGCTGCACCGGCTGGCCCCGGCGCTGCACGAGGACTCGCTGGTGGTGGGCACCGGCATGGTCAAGGAGATCCACACCTCGACGCTCGCCCTGTTCGAGCGGATCGTCGGCCCCACCCGCACCTCCCTGGCGGAGCGCAAGGCGCGGCTGATCTTCGCCTCCCCCGCCCCGGCGGCGGACCGGGGCACCGACCCGTGGCCGCTGCGGTACCTCCTGCCGCAGGACGCCGCCCTGGTGGCGGGCCGCCCGGTGGTCAACCACGCGGGCGTCTTCTGCGCGGACCGGCTCGACATCGGCACCCGCTTCTTCCTCCAGCACCTGCCGACCGGTCCGGGTCTCGGGCAGGTGGTCGACCTCGGCTGCGGCAACGGCGTGGTCGGCACGGCGGTGGCGCTGGCCGACCCCACGGCCGAGGTGCTGTTCACCGACGAGTCGTACCCGGCGGTGGCCTCCGCGGAGGAGACCTACCGGGCCAACGTGGCCGACGGCAAGGCCGCGTTCAGGGTCGGCGACGGGCTGGAGGGCCTGCCGCCGGACAGCGCCGACCTGGTGCTCAGCAACCCGCCGTTCCACTCCCACCAGGCGACCACCGACGCGGTGGCCCGGCGGATGTTCCAGGGCGCGCGGCGGGTGCTGCGGCCTGGGGGCGAGCTGTGGATCGTCGGCAACCGGCACCTCGGCTACCACGTGAAGCTCCGGCGAGTGTTCGGCAACATGGAACTCGTCGCCTCGGACCCCAAGTTCGTGGTGCTGCGGGCGGTCCGCCGCGGCTGACCGACGTTGCCGTCCCGGATGCCGGGGCGGTCGGCCGCCGCTCGGGTCCCCGCCACGGCCGGTCGCCCTTCGAGTGCCGCCGCGGCCGGCCGCCGCTCAGTCCCCGGTGACGGCGGCCGGCGTCACGGCGTCCTGCCGGGCGCGGTCCGCCGTGATCACCTCGAGGTAGCGCACCACCGTCCCGGCCATGGCCTCCCGCGCGGGGGCGAGGTAGCGGCGGGGGTCGACCTGCTCGGGGTGCCGGTCCAGGTGGGCGCGCACGGCGCCGGTCAGGGCGACGTTGAGGGCGGTGCCGACGTTGACCTTGCCGATGCCCCCGGCGACCGCCGCCGCCAGCTCGCCGTCGGGGACGCCGGAGGAGCCGTGCAGCACGAGCGGCACGTCCACCGCCGCGGCGAGCCGGGCCAGCAGGGCGTGGTCCAGGGCGGCGGTACGGGTGGTCATGGCATGGACGCTGCCGATCGCGACCGCCAGGGCGTCCACCCCGCACTCGGCCACGAACGCGCGGGCCTCGACGGGGTCGGTGCGGGCTCCGGGCGCGTGGGCGTCCAGAGCGGGCGCGCCCTCCTTGCCGCCGACCTCACCCAGCTCGGCTTCGACCCACAGTCCCCGGGCGTGGGCGAGGCGGGCCGCCTCGCGGGTGGCGGCGACGTTCGCGGCGTGCGGGAGCCGGGAGGCGTCGTACATCACGGAGCTGAACCCGGCGTCCGCCGCCTGCCGCAGCAGGTCGTCGTCGGTGACGTGGTCGAGGTGCAGCCCCACCGGCACCCGGGCGGCGGCGGCCGCCGCGGCGGCGGCCCGGGCCAGCGGCAGCAGCCGTCCGCCGTGGAAGGCCACCGCGTTCTCGCTGACCTGGACGATCACCGGCGAGCCGGCCCGTTCGGCTCCCTCGACCACCGCCTCGACGTGTTCCAGGGTGATGACGTTGAAGGCGGCCACGGCCCGGCGGGCGGCGGCGGCCTCCGTGACCAGGTCACCTGCGGGTACCAGGGGCACGGCTCTCCTTACGGACGGCGAGGCGGGTGTGCGGCCGGGGAGTTCAGGCGGTGCGTGGAGCCGGGACGCTCACGCGGGGGTGTGGAGCCGGAGCGCTCACGCGGGTGCGTCGGCGAGGATCACCGAGCGGGTGAGGTGGCGCGGGCTGTCGGGGTCGAGTCCGCGGGCGACGGCGACCGCGACGGCGAGTCGCTGGGCGCGGACCAGTTCGGCCAGCGGGTCGAGCCCGCCGTCCACCCAGAGCGCGCCGGTGCCGCGTACCTGTTCGGCCAGGCCCGCCGGGGCCTCGCCGAGCATCCAGGTGGCGGTGGAGCGTGTGGAGACGCTGATGGGGCCGTGCCGGTACTCCATGGCCGGGTACGCCTCGGTCCAGGAGAGCGACGCCTCACGCATCTTCAGCGCCGCCTCGTTGGCGAGGCCGACCGTCCATCCCCGGCCGAGGAACGTGAACTGCGAGCAGTCCACGAGCCCGTCGGGCAACGGCGTGGCGAGGGCGGTCCGCGCGTCGGTGACCGCCTCCGCGGTGTGCAGGCCGAGGTGGGCGCGCAGCAGGGTGAGCGCGGTGGTGGCGAACCGGGTCTGCACGACGGAGCGTTCGTCGGCGTACGCCAGGACGACGACCCGGTCGGCGGCCTCCATGACGGGTGTGTCGGGGTCGGCGGTGACGGCGGTGGTGGGCACGCCGTCGGCGCGCAGCCGGGTCAGCAGGTCGAGCACCTCGGTGGTGGTGCCGGAGCGGGTCAGGGTCAGGACGCGGTCGTAGCGGCGGCCGAGCGGGAACTCGGAGGCGGCGAAGGCGTCGGTCTCGCCCTGACCGGCCTGTTCGCGCAGGGCGGCGGCGGCCTGGGCCATGAACCAGGAGGTGCCGCAGCCCACGACCGCGACCCTCTCCCCCGGGGCCGGCAGCGCCGCCAAGTGGCCGGGGGCCTCGTCCGCCGCCCGCTGCCAGCACTCCGGCTGGGTGGTCAACTCGTCTTCGACATGGGTCACTTGCGCATCCCTCCACGGCGAGGCACGTAACGGGCGAGGCACGTAATGGCTGCACCTTACAGCCGATCCTCCGGCAGACTCAGGGGATGGACATGAGCATTGCGGATCACGTCGAATTCCTGCGCGGGGAGGGCGAGTCGCTGGCGGCGGCCGCGAAGGAGGCGGGGACGGACGCCCCGGTGCCGACCTGTCCGGGGTGGCGGGTGCGGGACCTGGTCCGCCACACGGGGGCGGTGCACCGGTGGGCGACGGCCTTCGTGGCCCTCGGCCTCACCTCGCCCCGGCGGATCGAGGACGCTCCGGAGCTGGACGGCGCGGAGCTGCTCGCCTGGTTCGCGGACGGGCACGCCGAGTTGACGCGGACCCTCGCCTCCGCCGATCCGGCGACCGACTGCTGGCACTTCCTGCGGGCGCCTTCACCGCTGGCGTTCTGGGCACGCCGTCAGGCCCACGAGACCGCGGTGCACCGGATGGACGCCGAGGCCGCGCGGGGCCTCGAACCGACGCCGGTGGCCACGGAGTTCGCCGTGGACGGGATCGACGAGCTGCTGTGCGGCTTCCTCGCCCGGCGTTCCAGCCGGGTGCGTTCGCCCGAGCCGAGGCTGCTGCGGGTGCGGGCCACCGACGTGGCGGACGCGGTGTGGACCCTGCACCTCTCGCAGGACCCGCCGGTGACCGTGCGGGGCACGGACGGCGCGGTGGCCACCGACCCCGACTGCGAACTGTCCGGCACGGCCGCGGAGTTGTACCCCGCCCTGTGGAACCGTGCGCCGATCCCCTCGGTGACGGGCGACGCGGCGACGGCTGCGCTGTGGCGGGAGACCGCCCGGGTGGGGTGACGTCGGACCCCCGCCCGCTCCCCGTCCCGGGCTCTCCGCACCGCCGGCGGTAGCGGCTCTCGCACGGCGGTCACGCTCGTGCACTCGACGCCCACGCCGCCCGTACCGGCTCGCGCGGGCACGTCCTCACGGACGGGCCGCCACCCGACCGTGCCGATCGCACCGCGCCGCGCCGGGCAGTGCTGCACCGCGCCGTGCCCCACCGTGCCGCGAGGGGCCGCGCCGCGAAGGGCCGCGCCGCGCCGCCGCGTGCCGCGCCGTGCCGTGCGGACCGGCCTTTCACGCGTCCGGGGTGGCCCCCGGGAACGCGATGCCCGTCTCGTGGGCGAGGCGGGCGGCCGCGTGGCGGAAGAAGGCGGCGCGGTCCTCGACCACCCGGTGGAACTGGCCGAAGAGTTCGAAACCGATCAGGCCGAACAGCTCCGCCCAGGCGGCGACCAGCGCGACGGTGGTCTCCGGGGGCAGGTCGGGCGCCAGGTCGGCGGTCATCCGCACCGCCTCGGGGCGCAGCCCTTCGGGCAGAGGAGTGCGGGAGAGCCCGGCGGGACCGCGGTGGGCGTCGCGGGTGATGCCGATCAACAGCAGCCCCACCCGCGCCGCGGCGGGCACGGTGGTCTGGGGCGCCTGGTACCCCGGGACGGGGGTGCCGTAGATGAGGGCGTACTCGTGCGGGTGGGCCAGCGCCCACCCGCGCACCGCCTCGCAGACCGCGACCCAGCGGTCGACGGGTGCCGCACCCGGGGCGGCGGCCGCCTTCGCCTCGGCGGCCTCCGCGGCGGCGCCGAGCGAGTCGTAGGCGTCGATGATCAGGGCGGTGAGGAGGTCGTCGCGGCTGGGGAAGTAGCGGTAGACGGCCGACGACGCCATGCCCAGTTCCCGGGCCACCGCGCGCAGGGAGAGCTTGGCCGCCCCCTCGTCGGCGAGCCGGCGCCGCGCCTCGTCCTTGATCGCCGCGGTGATCTCCCGTCGGGCACGGGCCCGGACTCCCTCTGTCGCGCTCATGATGCGAGTGTGGCACAGAACGAGAGCGGTGCACACAATCCCGAGCACCGCTCCGAAACACGAGCACTGCTCTTGCTTTTCGACGCCGACAGCGCGCACACTGCTCTCAACCGAGAGCACCGCTCTCGCTTCTCCGAGGGGTTCTCATGCGCAGCGACGACCAGCAGCCCACGCCCGGCACCACCCCGACCACACCCCCCACACCCGCACCCGCACCCACTACCCCCTACTACTTCAAGGCCGGCCCCGTCGCCTCCCGCTTCAACGCGGTGGTGGGCTGGCTCGCCCGGCACGGCGTGAGTCTGATGGGCAGCGCGGAGCTCTCGGTGCGCGGCCGCAAGAGCGGCGCCATGCAGCGCATCCCGGTGAATCCCTACCGGCACGACGGCGAGCAGTACCTGGTCTCCGCCCGCGGGCACTCCCAGTGGGTGCGCAACATGCGCGTGGCCGGCGGCGGCGAACTGCGGGTCGGGCGCAAGGTCCGCCGCTTCACCGCCGCCGAGCTGCCCGACGACCAGAAGGTCGCCGTGCTGCGCGGCTACCTGGACAAGTGGGGCTGGGAGGTCAACCAGTACTTCCAGGGCGTCACCGCGGCCTCGTCCGACGAGGAACTGGCAGCCGCGGCCGCCGACCACCCGGTCTTCCGGATCACGATCACCGCCTGAGGCCTCCTGCCGGCCCCTCGGCCACGCGCCCGGCCCCTCAGCCATGCGCCCGGCTCCTCGGCGTTGAGCCCGGCACTCGGCCCTGAGCCCGGTCGCCCGGACCGGAACCGGAACCCGGGCGCGCGGTCTACCGCTCCAGCCGCAGGAGCGCCCGCTGCGCCATCGGGTGGGTGCGGACGAGTTCGGCCAGGGTGGTCGCCCCGCGCGTGATGTCGGCGAACGCCCGCCATGCGGGCCGGAACCCGACGATCGCGGCGTGGAACAGCCCCGGCCGGCGTTCGAAGAGGGCCAGCATCTTCCGGCCGACGCTCATCTCGACGCCCAGCCCGGCCTTGACCGCGAAGGCGTAGTTGAGCGACTCGCGCCGCACGTCCACCGCGTCGGCGGCCTCGGCGATCCGCACCGCCCACTCGCCGGCCAGCCGCCCGGACCGCAGGGCGTAGGAGATGCCCTCACGCGTCCACGGCTCCAGCAGGCCCGCCGCGTCGCCGCAGACCAGCACCCGGCCCCGGGAGAGCGGGGAGTCGTCGGTGCGGCAACGCGTCAGGTGACCGGAGGAGATGGCGGGCTCGAAGCCCGCCAGGCCGAGCCGGCCGATGAACTGCTCGAGGTACCGCTTGGTCGCCGCGCCGTCCCCCCGCGCGGAGATCACCCCGACGGTGAGGGTGTCGCCCTTGGGGAACACCCAGCCGTAACTGCCGGGCAGCGGGCCCCAGTCGATCAGGACGCGTCCCCGCCAGTCCTCGGCGACCGTCTCCGGCACCGGGATCTCGGCCTCCAGGCCGAGGTCCACCTGCCCGAACTTGACGCCGACGTGGGCGCCCGTGCGGCCGGCGCTGCCGTCGGCGCCGACGACCGCGCGGGCCAGCACCGTCTCGCCGCCCTGCAGCACCACGGCCACCGTTCGGCGGTCGGGCACCGTCGGCCCGTGCTGCTCTATGCGGGAGACCGTGACTCCGGTGCGCAGCTCGGCACCGGCCTTCTGCGCGCTCTCCACGAGCGCGTGGTCGAACCCGGGGCGGTTGACGAGCCCGAAGAGCATCCGGCGGGAGCGCCGGGTGCGGGTGCGGCGGCCCTCGTGCGAGAACGTCACCGCGTGCACGCGGTCCTCGAAGGGGACCTCGAAGCCGGGCGGCAGGGCGTCCCGGGAGGGGCCGATGATGCCGCCGCCGCAGGTCTTGTAGCGCGGCAGCTCCGCCTTCTCCAGCAGCAGCACGCGCCGCCCGGCGACCGCCGCCGCGTAGGCCGCGGACGCTCCGGCCGGGCCGGCGCCCACCACGACCACGTCCCAGACGCGGTCCTGGCCTCCGTGCCGTCCGGTCAGGTCCTCGGAGCCCGCGGGCTCCGCCGGTTCCGACGCGGGGCTTCCGCCGTTCTCACCGTTCTCGCCGCTCACGATCGCCAACCGCTCCCGATCACCAGTCAGATGCCTGCCGCACTGTCCAGAGCATCCTACGGCTGCGATCGCCGCAGGCCACTGTGGGAGTATCGACGACGCGGACCGGCGCCACTCGCGCCCGTCCGCCGCCTGCGAGGAACCGCCCGCCCGAGTGGACGGCGGCGCAGGGCCCGCCCGCCGGACCCGCGCGGACGGGTCGACGTGAGACCCGAGAGTTACGAGGAGCCCGCCCATGTCGTCGAACCCGGTCGCCGCGACCGTCGCCTCGCTGATGCCGAGGGCGAAGGAGGAACTCGCGGAGCTGGTCGCCTTCAAGTCGGTCGCCGACTTCGAGCAGTTCCCCCGCAGCGAGAGCGAGGGCGCCGCGAACTGGGTGGCCGACGCGCTGCGCGCGGAGGGGTTCCAGGACGTCGCGCTGCTCGACACCCCCGACGGCACGCAGTCCGTCTACGGCTGCCTGCCCGGTCCCGAGGGCTCCCGGACCGTCCTGCTGTACGCCCACTACGACGTCCAGCCGCCGCTGGACGAGGCCGCCTGGGTCACCCCGCCGTTCGAGCTCACCGAGCGCGACGGCCGCTGGTACGGGCGGGGCGCGGCCGACTGCAAGGGCGGCGTGATCATGCATCTGCTGGCGCTGCGCGCGCTCAAGGCGAACGGCGGCGTGCCGGTCACCGTGAAGGTGATCGCCGAGGGTTCCGAGGAGCAGGGCACCGGCGGCCTCGAGCGGTACGCCGAGCAGCACCCCGAACTGCTGGCCGCGGACGCCGTCGTGATCGGCGACTCGGGCAACTTCCGGGTGGGGCTGCCGACCGTGACGACGACCCTGCGCGGCATGACGCTGGTGCGCGTCCAGGTGGACACCCTGGAGGGCAACCTGCACTCCGGGCAGTTCGGCGGCGCGGCCCCGGACGCGCTGGCGGCGCTGGTCCGCGTGCTGGACTCGCTGCGCGCCGAGGACGGTTCGACGACCGTGGACGGCCTGGCCGGCGACGCGGTGTGGGACGGTCTCCAGTACGACGAGGAGCAGTTCCGCGCCGACGCGAAGGTACTGGACGGTGTCGGGCTGATCGGTTCGGGCACGGTCGCCGACCGCATCTGGGCGCGGCCGGCGGTCACCGTGCTGGGCATCGACTGCCCGCCGGTGGTCGGTGCGACGCCGTCGGTGCAGGCGAGCGCGCGGGCGCTGGTGAGCCTGCGGGTGCCGCCGGGCGTGGACGCCGGTGAGGCCGCGAAACTGCTGCAGGCCCACCTGGAGAGCCGCACGCCGTGGGGCGCGCGGGTCGCCGTCGAGCGGATCGGGCAGGGCCAGCCGTTCCGGGCCGACGCCGGCAGCCCGGCGTACACGGCGATGGCACGGGCGATGGCGGTGGCCTACCCGGGCCAGGAGATGCAGTTCGCCGGT
This sequence comes from Streptomyces fragilis, assembly GCF_003112515.1. Lineage (GTDB taxonomy): Bacteria > Actinomycetota > Actinomycetes > Streptomycetales > Streptomycetaceae > Streptomyces > Streptomyces fragilis. The sequence goes on from NZ_BEVZ01000012.1 coordinate 44,040, forward strand.
CAGGGGGGTTCCATCCCGCTGTGCAACACGCTGGGAACGCTCTACCCGGAGGCGGAGATCCTGCTGATCGGCCTCAGCGAGCCGGAGGCGCAGATCCACGCGCCCAACGAGAGCGTCTCCCCCGAGGAGCTGGAGCGGCTGTCGGTCGCAGAGGCCCTCTTCCTGCGGGAGTACGCGGCCGGCTGAGCACGCGTCACCGGGCCGGACGGTTCCTCGCACCGGTGCGAGGAACCGTCCGGCGCGGCGGCGGCCGGCCGAGCGCGACCGCGCACGGGGCCGGGCCGTCGCGGGAAGCGCCGCTCGCTCCGCTCACCCCACCGGCTCCCCCGCCTCCAGGTACACCGCCGCACCGCGTTCGCGGGCCCGCAGTGCCCAGTGGAGCCGGCGGAACCGCACCGGAGGCAGCAGGTCCGCCGCTTCCTGCTCGGTGACGAAGCGCCAGCCGCGCAGCTCGGGTCCGGGCAGCAGCACACGGCCGGCGTCGTCGCCGCGCAGGGTCCCTCCGTCGAAGAGGAAGCGCAGTCCGCCGTAGCCGGGGGGCTGCGGCGACTCCCAGTCGACGACCAGCAGCCGGGGTTCGCCGGCCAGCCGCAGTCCGGTCTCCTCGGCCACCTCCCGCACACCGGCCTGCGCGGGCGCCTCGCCCCGCTCGACCACTCCCCCGGGGAACTCCCAGCCGGGCTTGTAGGTGGGGTCGACCAGCAGGAACCGGTCCTGCTCGTCGAAGAGCAGGACCCCGGAGGCGACGGTCTCGGCCCTGGGTTCGGGCGTCTGCACGATGTCGCAGGCGGCGGCCTCCCCGCTGCCCACCGCCCGGGCTATCCGTGCGGCGGTCTGCTGCGGGGTGAGCGCGCCGTTGTCCACCGGATGGGCGTCGGCGGCCAGCCAGGAGGCGAGCGCGGCCCGGTACGGCTCGACGTGGTCGTGGCGCCACTGCCGGACGCGCCGCTCGGTCTCCGGACCCGCCGGGTCCTGGGCTTCCGTGATCCGCTGCCGAAGAATCGTTTCCGCCGGGGTGAGCACCACATGGCACACGGCTATCCGCCGGGCCGCGAGGCCTCCGAAGATCTCGTCCCGGTACTCCTGGCGCAGCAGGGTCATGGGAACGACCAGGGTGCCGCCGAGCTCCTGGAGCATGGCGGCCGCGGTGTCCACGACCAGCCGCCGCCAGATCGGCAGGTCCTGGTAGTCGTCGACCCCGGCGAGGTGCTTGGGCGGCAGCATGAACGTCAGCGCGCCCCCGACCACCTCGGGATCGAAGAGCGCGCTGCCGGGCAGCAGGTCCAGCAACTCCTTCGCGGTGCTGGACTTGCCCGAACCGAACGCGCCGTTGATCCAGACGATCACAGTTCCCCCTCTTCCCCGGATCTTCGTCCTCTGCGGACGACTGTGACGTGCCCGCCCCACCCTGCACCGGAAACCAGCCGCAGTTGAGGGGGCAACGGGGGAGCACAGGGGATCACGGTCCAGGCAGGCCGACGGACCGACCGGGCGGCGGACGTTCGGGACGCCGGGCAACGACCACGGACGTCAGCGGCTCAGAGGACCGGCCATACGCCCGCGTCGGGCGCGGGCAGCGCTTCCAGTGTCTCCAGCGCCTCCAACGACTCCGTCCCGTCCAGGTACGTCACGCCCTCGTGGAGAGTGGTCCCGGCGGTCGGGCCGAAGACCTCGTGGCGGGCGATACTGTCGTCGCCGGTGAGCTCCTCCACCGTGCTGTGCACGTCCTCGACAGGACGTTCCGCCTCCTCGCCCTCCGCGTGGGAGGGCGAGACCGCCGCGAGGACGCACCCGGCGGCGAAGGAGGCGATGGCCAGCATGCTGCGCTTCTTCATGCCGTGACAACACCGCAGGCGGGCCATCGGTCACGGTGACACGCCCGGCACACCCTGACTCGGTCGCGCTCCATCCCGACATGTTCAGCAAATCGACTCAATACGTCAATTTACGCCCATATCACGCGCAACCGATCGGCACGGACGTCCCCGTTCTGCGCTTCCCGGTGTCAGGCCCCCCGTCACCCGTCGACCCGCCCCAGCGCCGCCGCCGCGGCCCCGATCAGGCCTGCGTCCGGCCCGGTGAGGGCGGGGACGACCCGCAGACCCCGGGTGAACGCGAGCGTGGCGTACTCCGGGAGCGACCGGCGCAGCGGGGCGAACAGGACCTCCCCCGCCTCCGCCACTCCCCCGCCGACGACCGCGACCTCTATCTCCACCAGCGCGGCCACCGCGGCGATCGCCGCCGCCAGGGCGCGCCCGGCCCTTGCGAAGGCGGCCACCGCCGCGGGGTGACCGTCCCGTGCGGCCGCGGCCACCTCGGCGGCCGACCCCTCGCCGCCCGGCTCGGGGCGCCAGCCGTTCTCCCGCGCCCGCCGGGCGATGGCCGGGCCCCGGGCCAGACCCTCGACGCAGCCGCGGCCGCCGCAGGGGCACGGGTCGCCGTCGAGGTCGACGCTGATGTGCCCGATGTGCCCGGCGTTGCCGGTACGTCCGGGCCGCACCCGGCCGCCGAGGACCAGGCCGCCGCCGACGCCGGTGGAGACCACCATGCACAGGGCGTGCGAGCTGTTCCTGGCGGCGCCCACCCAGTGCTCGGCCGCGGCGACGGCGGCCCCGTCACCGATCAGCTGCACGGGCAGTCCCCCGGCCAGGTCCCGCACCCGCTCGCGGAGCGGATATCCGCGCCAGCCGGGGATGTTGACCGGCGAGACGGAGCCCGCGGCGCGGTCGACCGGGCCGGCGCTGCCGATCCCGACGGCCTGCACGGCGGCCCACAGCGGCAAGTCCCGGAGGTCGCCGAGCACCTCGGCCGCCGCGGCCATCACGGTCGCGCCGTCCTCCGCCGCGGGCGTGGGGCGTCGCGCGCGCAGCACAACGCGCCCGTCGGCGTCCACCAGCGCGCCCGCGATCTTCGTCCCGCCGACGTCGAGCGCCGCCACCAGGCCTGCACCGGAGGGCGCGGTGTCCATGGGCGTCATGTCCCCTGCTTTCCTGCGATTTCCCTGCCTGACAACGATGTCCGCACTCTATGCTCGTCGCCACGCCTCGCCCCCTGCCCCCTCCCGAATCCGCCCTCCCAGGACAGGACCTGCGCATCGTGACCCTGACCGCCGGCCGTCCGCCCGCCCGTTACGGCAGCCGCCCCACGATGAAGGACGTGGCGAGCCGCGCGGGCGTGGGTCTGAAGACCGTGTCCCGGGTGGTCAACGGGGAGCCCGGGGTGACCGCCGGGACCCGGCGGCGGGTCCAGGAGGCGATCGACGCCCTCGGGTTCCGCCGCAACGACAGCGCCCGGGTGCTCCGCAAGGGGCGCACCGCCACCGTGGGACTGATACTCGAGGACCTCGCCGATCCCTTCTACGGGCCGCTGTCGCGCGCGGTGGAGGAGGTGGCGCGTGCCCACGACACCCTGCTGATCAACGGTTCCAGCGCCCACGACGCGAACCGCGAGCGGGAGTTGGCGCTGGCGTTGTGCGCCCGGCGGGTGGACGGTCTGCTGGTGGTGCCCGCGGGCACGGACCACCGGTACCTGGAGCCGGAGATGCGGGCCGGGATCGCCACCGTCTTCGTGGACCGCCCGGCCCGTGCCGTCGAGGCGGACACGGTGCTCTCCGACAACCACGGCGGCGCGCGGGCCGGGGTGGCGCACCTGATCGCGCACGGCCACCGGAGGATCGGCTACATCGGGGACGTGCCGGGCATCCACACCTCCGACGAGCGGCTGCGCGGCTACCGCACGGCGATGGAGGAGGCCGGACTGCCGGTGCGGCCCGACCGGGTGTCCGTGGGGAGCACCGCGCCGCAGCGGGTGCGGCGGGCGGCCGAGGAGATGCTGGACGGCCCGGATCCCGTGACGGCCCTACTGACCGGCAACAACCGGGTGACGGTGACGGTGGTGCGGGTCCTCGCGGAGCGGCAGCCGCACCGCCCGGTGGCGCTGGTGGGCTTCGACGACTTCGAGCTGGCGGATCTGCTGCGTCCCGCGGTCACCGTGGTGGCGCAGGATCCGGCGGGGCTCGGCCGGGTGGCGGCGCAGCGGCTGTTCGCCCGGATGGCCCAGGCCGAGCTGGAGCCGTCCGTGGTGGAGCTGCCCACCCGGCTGGTGGTGCGGGGGTCGGGGGAACTGCCGCCGGTTGACTGACCCCGCGATGCCCACCGACGGTCCTACCGCGCCGCTCCCGGCCGGGCGTAGGCCTCGATCCGGGCGCGGGTCAGCCCGGTCCGTCCGGTCACCTCGGTCTCGTCGAAGGCGCCGCAGTCGAGTCCTGCCAGCAGGAAGCCGGCCAGCGCGCGGGCGGTGGCGGGTTCGTCCAGGACGTCGCCCTCGGCGCCTGCGGCGTACCGGGCGAGCCGGTCGGCGGCCCGGTCGAGCCCTTCGAGGTGGAAGGCGAACACGGCGGCGTACCGGGTGGGCAGGTGACCGGGGTGCATGTCCCAGCCCTGCGGGAAGGCGCGGGCGAGCGCCCGCCGGGTGAGCCGGTGGTGCAGGCGCCACGCCGCGTGGACCTGCTCGGTGCCGCCCACGGGCAGCACGTTGGTGGAGCCGTCGCTGACCCGCACGCCGGTGCCCGCGGCGGCCACCTGCATCACGGCCTTGGCGTGGTCGGCCACCGGGTGGTCGCTCGCCTGGTGCGCCGGGGAGACGCCGAGGGCGGCGCTGTAGTCGAAGGTCCCGTAGTGCAGCCCGGTGGCCCGGCCCTCGGCGGCGTGGATCATCGGGGCGACCGTGGCGGCGCCGTCCGGGCCGAGGACCGCCTGGGCGGTCTCCACCTGGATCTCGAAGCGAAGCCGCCCCGGCGCGAGTCCGAGGGCCTTCTCGCACTCCTCGAGCAGCCGGACCATGGCGGTCACCTGCTCGGCGGAGGTCACCTTGGGCAGGGTCAGCAGCAGGCCTTCGGGCAGCGGGCCGTGTTCCCGCAGGGTGGTGAGGAAGACGTCGAGGGTGCGCACCGCGCGGCGGCGGACCGGGGCCTCCAGGCACTTCATGCGGATGCCGGCGAAGGGCGGTGCCTCCCCGGTGCGGCGTGCCTCGGCGAGCAGCCGGGCGGCGCGGGCGGCGTGCGCGTCCTCCTCGTCGTCGGGGCGGTGCCCGTAGCCGTCCTCGAAGTCGATCCGGAGGTCCTCGACGGGTTCGCGCTCCAGCTTGGCGCGCACGCGGGCGTACACCGGACCGGCGAGTGCGGCGGGCAGGTCCAGCACGGCGGCGAACGCGGCGGCGTCGGGGGCGTGTTCGTCGAGCGCGGCGAGGGCGCGGTCGCCCCAGGCGCGGGGTGTGCCGGCGGTGAAGCGGTCGGCGGGCACGTAGACGGTGTGGACGGGACGGCGGGCGCCCGGGTCGCCGGGGTAGCGGCGCGCGAGGTCGGCGTCGGCGGGCGCGAGCAGCGCGTCGAGCCGGTCGTGGACCGCGCCGGACAGGGAGGTCGGCACGGCCTGGCTCATACGGGGCGCCCCTCTCGGCGTTTCAACAGATCGTTGAACTCGGCGGGAGGCTAACGGCCGGTCCGCTCCACGGTCAACAGCGCCTCACCCGGCACGCGCACCGCACCGGCGGCTGCGGCGACCGCCGTCGCGCACGCCGAGGGCCCGCGGCCGGCGATGCGGCGGCGGGCCCTCGGGCGCGGCGTGCGGGGATCAGCCCTTGCGGGTCTTGATCTCCTCGGTCAGCTGCGGGACGACCTGGAACAGGTCGCCGACGACGCCGTAGTCGGCGAGCTCGAAGATCGGGGCCTCGGGGTCCTTGTTGACCGCGACGATGGTCTTCGAGGTCTGCATGCCGGCGCGGTGCTGGATGGCGCCGGAGATGCCGTTGGCGATGTACAGCTGCGGCGACACCGACTTGCCGGTCTGGCCGACCTGGTTGGTGTGCGGGTACCAGCCGGCGTCGACGGCGGCACGGGAGGCGCCCACCGCGGCGCCGAGCTCGTCGGCGAGGGCCTCGATGATGCCGAAGTTCTCGGCGCCGTTCACGCCACGGCCGCCGGAGACCACGATGGCGGCCTCGGTCAGCTCCGGGCGGCCGGTCGACTGACGCGGCGTGCGGGAGACGATCCTGGTGCCGGTGGCGAGGGCGGAGAAGGTCACCGGGAGCTCCTCGACCGCGCCGGCGGCCGGGGCCGCCTCGACCGGGGCCGAGTTCGGCTTGACGGTGATGACCGGGGTGCCCTTGGACACCACGGACCTGGTGGTGAAGGAGGCGGCGAACACCGACTGGGTCGCGACCGGGCCGTCGGCGCCGGCCTCGACGTCGATGGCGTCGGTGATGATGCCGGAGCCGATGCGCAGCGCCAGACGCGCGGCGATCTCCTTGCTGTCGGCGGAGGTGGGCAGCAGGACGGCGGCGAGGGAGCCCCCGGCGGACACCGTGTCGTAGGCCGCCTGGAGGGCGTCGACCTTCGGGACGACCAGGTAGTCGGCGAGCTCGGCGGCCTCGTTGGTGAGCACCTTCACCGCGCCGTGCTCGGCGAGGGTGGCGGCGGTGGCCGCGGCGCCGGCGCCGAGGGCGACGGCGACCGGCTCGCCGATGCGGCGGGCCAGGGTCAGCACCTCGAGGGTGGGCTTGCGGACGGCGCCGTCGACGTGGTCGACGTAGACGAGAACTTCAGCCATGGGATTCGATCTCCTGCGAATGCGAAGTCTGAGGGGCGGTCGGCGGGGTGGGCCTTAGATGAACTTCTGGCCCGCGAGGAACTCGGCGAGCTGCTTGCCGCCCTCGCCCTCGTCCTTGACGATCGTTCCGGCGGTGCGGGCCGGGCGCTCGTTGGCGGCCTCGACCTTGGTGAACGCGCCCTCCAGACCGACCTCCTCGGCCTCGATGTCGAGGTCGGAGAGGTCCCAGGACTCCACCGGCTTCTTCTTGGCGGCCATGATGCCCTTGAAGGACGGGTAGCGCGCCTCGCCCGACTGGTCGGTCACGGAGACGACGGCCGGGAGGGAGGCCTCGAGCTGCTCGGAGGCGGCGTCGCCGTCGCGGCGGCCGGTGACCTTTCCGTCCTCGATCGCGATCTCGGACAGCAGGGTGACCTGCGGGACGCCCAGGCGCTCGGCGACCAGCGCCGGCACGATGCCCATGGTGCCGTCGGTGGAGGCCATGCCGGAGATGACGACGTCGTAGCCGGCCTTCTCGATCGCCTTGGCAAGCACCAGGGAGGTGCCGATGGCGTCGGTGCCGTGCAGGTCGTCGTCCTCGACGTGGATCGCCTTGTCGGCACCCATCGACAGCGCCTTGCGCAGGGCGTCCTTGGCGTCCTCGGGGCCGACCGTGAGGACGGTGACCTCGGCGTCGTCGGCGTTCTCGGCGATCTGCAGCGCCTGCTCGACGGCGTACTCGTCGAGCTCCGACAGCAGACCGTCGACGTCGTCGCGGTCGACGGTCAGGTCGTCGGCGAAGTGCCGGTCGCCGGTGGCGTCAGGCACGTACTTCACGGTGACAACGATCCTCAGGCTCACGCCGGCTCTCCTACTGCATCGTCATGTCGGGCTGCTTCCTGTCACGCAGCATATGCGTCCGAAGCCGCCTCTTCCGTCCGGGGAGTGTCTGCCCCCCGACGAATAAATTACCCGCCAGTAGTACACCTCTCGGCACCCGGCTAAGCAAGCGCTTTGCGGTGTGACGTGGGTAACGCTGCGTAACGGCCGGTATGTCAGGCCCGCAGACCGCCGAAGCGGCCCTGGTGATAGAGGAGCGGACGCCCCGCCCCGGCCGGGTCCCCGGTGGTGACCTCGGCGACCACGATCCGGTGGTCCCCGGCGGGTATGCGTGCCACCGGGCGGCAGACGAGCCAGGCGATCACGTCGTCCAGCACCGGAACGCCTTCGGGTCCCTCGCGCCACGCGGTCGGCGGGGCGAAGCGGTCCGCCCCGCTGCGGGCGAAGGTGGCGGCCAGTTCGCTCTGGTGCTCGCCGAGCAGATGGACGCCCACGTACTCCGCCCGGGCGACGGCGGGCCAGCAGGACGACCGCTCGCTGATGCCGAACGACACCAGCGCGGGTTCCGCGGAGACGGAGGTGAGCGAGGTGGCGGTGAAGCCGAACGGGCGCCCCTGGTGACCGGCGGTGATCACGGCCACACCGGCGGCGTGGCGCCGGAAGACGGAGCGCAGCAGGTCGGAGGGAGTACCGCCGCCGTCGACCGTCGCGGAACCGGCCCCCGCGTGGCCCGGCGCCTCGGCCCGTGCGCCCGGCTGCGGCGGGACGGCCGCCGCCGTCTCCACGGGGAGCGCCGTCACGGGTTGGGCCGCCATACGGGTGTCCTTCCTCATATCGCCTCCCCCAGGGCGGCGATCACATCGGCCTTGCGGGGCACTCCGGCGGCCCGGCGCACCTCGCGGCGGTCCGCGTCGAGCACCAGCGTGGTCGGGGTGGCCTCGATCTCCAGCGCGCGCACCAGCTCCAGGTGGGCCTCCGCGTCGATCTCCACGTGGGTCACCCCGGGGACCATCGCGGCCACCTCGGCCAGGACCCGCCGTGTCGCGCGGCAGGGCGCGCAGAAGGCGGTGGAGAACTGCAGCAGGGTGGCCCGCCGGCCGGCGCCGTCGCCGAGCACCGTCACGTCGATGCGTGGACCACCGTCGCGCCCGCTCACCCGCACTCCTCCGCTCCGCCGCCGTCGCGGCGCTCCCATGATGACCTGTCCGTGATCGTCAGCGGTGGACGGGGGGTGAGGATTCCCCGGTCAGGGGCCATTTCGGGGGACGTGACGAGGATCTCCTCCCCACCAGGCACTTCATCTGGTCCTTTGCCCGTTCTTGGGGCAACATCTCTACGCGCCCGTAAGTTACGGCCGCGTAGGTTGGATCGGCCGGGAGCGGTAACCCCTTCCCCGGCAGTCACTCGGAAAGAAGGGGCTCGTCCCGCCCATGGCAGAGCTTGTCTACCGTCCCGTCATCGGTCTCGCCTTGTCGTTGTTCAAGGCCTGGGACCTGAAGATCGACATGCGCGGAACGGAGAACATACCTCGGGCGGGGGGCGCGGTGCTGGCCAGCAACCACATCAGCTACCTCGACTTCATCTTCGACGGGTACGCCGCCCGCCCCAGCAAGCGCCTGGTGCGTTTCATGGCCAAGGACTCGGTCTTCCGCCACAAGGTGTCCGGTCCGCTGATGCGCGGCATGCGCCACATCCCGGTGGACCGCCGCAAGGGTGACGCCGCCTACACGCACGCCCTGGACTCGCTGAGGTCGGGCGAGGTGGTCGGCATCTTCCCCGAGGCGACCATCTCCCAGTCGTTCTGCCTGAAGGAGTTCAAGAAGGGCGCGGCCCGGCTGGCGCAGGAGTCCGGCGTCCCGCTGATCCCGATGGCGCTCTGGGGCACCCAGCGCCTGTGGACCAAGGGCCGCAAGCGCGACTTCAGCCGCAGCCACACCCCGGTGACGATCCGGATCGGCAAGCCGATCGACACCGCCGAGGGCACGGCCGAGGAGCTGACCGCGCGTCTGCGCGATCGCATCCAGGACCTCCTGGACGACGCCCGGCGCGACTACCCGGACCAGCCCTCCGGCGCGGAGGACTCCTGGTGGCTCCCGGCACACCTGGGCGGCACGGCCCCGACGCCGGAGGAAGTCGCCCGCCGCGAGAAGCACTGAGGCGCCCGGGGCCCCTCCCGCGCCACGGCCCTTCCCCGCTGCCCGCGCGTCACAGCTCCGCGGGCAGCGTCCGCCACAGTCCGGCGCGGTCACGCGCCCCGCGCAGCGCGGCGAGCACCGCCGGGTGCGGCTCGGCGTGCAGTTCGGGGTAGTCCCGCTCCCCCCGCGAGGCGTCCACCGGGAAGGCCAGCCGTTCCCGCGTCAGGGAGAACCGCGCGTCGACCCCCGGCTTGTTGCCCCGGGGGTCCTGGCGGTGCCAGGCGCCGTTGAAGCGGACGGCGACCAGGCCGTGCACCACGAAGCCGCCCCGGTCGTCGTCGAGCCGCTGGTAGCAGAACGCCGTGGGGATGTCCTCGGCCCGCAGCAGCGCGGCCAGTGCGTGGGCCTTCGCGTAGCAGATGCCGGTGCGCAGCCGGATCACGTCGGAGGCGCGCCAGGTGACCCGAGGGTCGTCCGCGTCCTGCGAGTGGGGGATCGCGTCGCGCACGTACTCGAAAGCGGCGCGCGCATAGTCATACGAGTCCTCGGCCGTCGAGGCGAGCTCCGCGGCGAGCTCCCGCACAGCCGGGTGCTCGTGATCGACCACCTCGGACGCGGCGAGATACGCGGACAGGTCGGGCGTCTGCTGGATCGTCTGCATGGCCGAGATCATAGAAATGCGACCGTCTGCGGTCAATTGTTTTGCGGACGATCGCATATCTATGCACAGGGTGGCTCAGCGGGACGCCATCTCCTCCTTGAGGGCGGCGACGAACGCGTCGACGTCGTCCTCGGAGGTGTCGTACGCGCACATCCAGCGCACGTCGCCGGCCGCCTCGTCCCAGAAGTAGAACCGGAAGCGCTTCTGCAGCCGCTCGGTCACCGCGTGCGGCAGCCGGGCGAAGACCGCGTTGGACTGCACCGGGTACAGGATCTCCACGCCGTCCACCGCCCGGACGCCCTCGGCGAGCCGCCGGGCCATCTCGTTGGCGTGGCGGGCGTTGCGCAGCCACAGGTCCTTGGACAGCAGTGCCTCGAACTGCACGGAGACGAACCGCATCTTGGAGGCCAGCTGCATGGAGGTCTTGCGCAGGTGCTTGATCCGCCGCACCCGCTCCTGGTCGATCACCACGACGGCCTCGCCGAACATGGCGCCGTTCTTCGTGCCGCCCAGCGACAGCAGGTCGACGCCCGCCGCGTTGGTGAACGCCCGCATGGGCACGTCCAGGGACGCGGCCGCGTTGCCGAGCCGGGAGCCGTCGAGGTGGACGGCCATCCCGTGGGCGTGGGCGTGCTCGCAGACGGCGCGGATCTCCTCGGGTGTGTAGACGGTGCCCAGCTCGGTGGACTGGGTGATGGAGACGACCTGCGGCATCGCGCGGTGCTCGTCCTCGAAGCCGAACGCCTGGCGGTCGATCAGCTCGGGGGTGAGCTTGCCGTCGGGGGTCGGCACGGTGAGCAGCTTGATGCCGGCGACCTGCTCCGGCGCCCCGCCCTCGTCGGTGTTGATGTGCGCGCTCTCCGCGCAGATCACCGCGCCCCAGCGGTCGGTGACGGCCTGCAGCGCCACCACGTTGGCGCCGGTGCCGTTGAAGACCGGGTAGGCCTCGGCGGTGGCGCCGAAGTGGCCGCGCACGACCTGCTGGAGGTGCTCCGTGTACACGTCCTCGCCGTAGGCGACCTGGTGCCCGCCGTTGGCCACGGCCAGGGCGGCGAGCACCTCGGGGTGGACCCCCGCGTAGTTGTCGCTGGCGAAGCCGCGGACCGACGGGTCGTGACGCCGGCGCGCGTCGGTCTTCGGAGGGTTCACGGCTTCTCGGTCAGCCACAGACGGTTTCCGTTCACTTCACTGGCGGGCTCGTCCCAGACGCCGGCGACGGCCTCGGCCAGGTCCTTGACGTCGGTGAAGCCCGCGAACTTCGCGTTCGGGCGCTCGGCGCGCATGGCGTCGTGCACCAGTGCCTTCACCACCAGGATGGCAGCCGCCGCGGCCGGCCCCTCCTCGCCCCCCTCCTTGCGGAAGGCGTCCGCGAGGGCCAGCGTCCAGGCCTCGGCGGCGGCCTTGGCCGCGCCGTAGGCGGCGTTGCCCGCGGTGGGCTTCGCCGCCCCGGCGGCGCTGATCAGCACGAACCGGCCGCGGTCGCTGCGCACCAGGGCGTCGTGGAAGGCCAGGGAGGTGTGCTGGACGGTGCGGACCAGCAGTTTCTCCAGCAGCTCCCAGTCCGCCATGTCGGTCTGCGGGAAGGAGGCGCTGCCCCGCCACCCGCCGACCAGGTGCACCAGGCCGTCGATCCGGCCGTACTCCTTCTCGGTCTCGGCCGCCCAGGCGCGCGCCGCCCCGAGGTCCAGCAGGTCGACCGGCTCGCCGGTGACCGTGGCCCCGCCGTGCGCGTAACGGGCCGCGTCCACGGCCTCCGCCAGGCGCACCGGGTCGTTGTCCGAGGCGACGACCACCGCGCCGGCCTCGGCCAGGCGCAGCAGCGTCGCCCTTCCGGCCGCGCCGCCCGCGCCGGCCACCGCGACGACCGCCCCCTCGAGCGCTCCGTTTCCGTTCCCCATCGCTCTCGCCTCCCAGGCGTGTCGCTGACTCGTCCGGCCTCCTGCTGGGCCGGGCCGCGGATCCGCCTTACGCGGCGGCGGGCAGCTCGCCGCCCGTCTCGGCGGTGATGCCCTTGGTCGAGGCGATCACCTGCTTGAGCTTCTTGGCGAGGGCCTCGTAGAACATGCTCAGCGGAAACTCGTCCGGCAGCACGTCGTCGACCAGCTTGCGCGGCGGCTGCGTCAGGTCGAGGGCGTCGGGGCCCTTGGCCCACCGGGAGCCGGGGTGCGGCGCGAGGTAGGTGGAGACCAGCTCGTAGCCCGCGAACCAGTGGACCAGCTTCGGCCGGTCGATGCCGTCGCGGTAGAGCGTCTCGATCTCCGCGCAGAGCTGGTTGGTGACCTCGGGGGCGCGCTGCCAGTCGATGTGCAGCTTGTTGTCGGTCCAGCGGACCACGTCGTGCTTGTGCAGGTAGGCGAAGAGCAGCTGCCCGCCGAGACCGTCGTAGTTGCGGTGGCGCTCACCGGTGACCGGGAAGCGGAACATGCGGTCGAAGAGGACCGCCATCTGCACGTCGCGGGCCTGCGGCACGCCCTCGGCCTCGAGCTTCACGGCCTCCTTGAAGGCGGTGAGGTCGCAGCGCAGCTCCTCCAGGCCGTACATCCAGAACGGCTGGCGCTGCTTGATCATGAACGGGTCGAACGGCAGGTCGCCGTGGCTGTGCGTGCGGTCGTGGACCAGGTCCCACAGCACGAACGCGTCCTGGCAGCGCTGCTGGTCGTCGAGCATCGCGGCGACGTCCTCGGGGAGACGGAGGCCGAGGATGTCCACGGCGGCGTCGGTGACCCGGCGGAAGCGCGCGGCCTCGCGGTCGCAGAAGATGCCGCCCCAGGTGAAGCGCTCGGGGGCCTCGCGGACGGCGACGGTCTCCGGGAAGAGGACGGCCGAGTTGGTGTCGTAGCCGGAGGTGAAGTCCTCGAAGGTGATGGCGCAGAAGAGCGGGTTGTCGTAGCGGGTCCGCTCCAGCTCGGCCAGCCAGTCGGGCCACACCATGCGCAGCACGACGGCCTCGAGGTTGCGGTCCGGGTTGCCGTTCTGCGTGTACATCGGGAAGACGACCAGGTGCTGCAGGCCGTCCTCGCGGCGCTCGGCCGGCTGGAAGGCCATCAGCGAGTCCAGGAAGTCCGGGACGCCGAAGCCGCCCTCGGCCCACCGGCGCAGGTCCTCGACCAGCGCCTCGTGGTAGGCCGCGTCGTGCGGCAGGAGCGGCGCCAGCGCGGTGACCGCGTCGATCACCTCGGTCACGGCGCGCTCGGCCTCGTCACGGGACGGGGCGCCGCCGGCGGCGAGGTCGATGGAGCCGTCCTTGCCCTGCCAGGGTCGGATGCGCTCCACCGCGCCCTTGAGCGCGGGCCACGCCGGGTGGTCGACCACCCGCGTCCCGGGACCCTGCTGCTGCCCCTGAGTGCCCACCTGCACAAGAACCTCCGTCATGTCTCGCCCTCCACGGGAGTACCTCGGGTGGACTCACCGTAAGCACCATCTTCTTTTTCAGCAAGGGGGGATCTTGGGAAAACTTGCTGTGCCTGCCCCGTTTGAGCGGCGATTTTACTGTCAAGCGGCTGTCCGGGTGACATCCGGGCCGGGTCGGAACACGCCGCGAGGCAGCGGCCCCTAGGCTGCGGGACGGGGGACCTCCGAAGGTTTCGAAGAAGAAGCACACCCGCACGGGAGCGAGAAGATCTTGTCTTTCCTCACCATCGGCCACCGCGGACTCATGGGCGTCGAGCCGGAGAACACGCTGCGCTCGTTCGTCGCGGCCGAGAAGGCCGGTCTGGACGTGATCGAGCTGGACCTGCACCTGAGCAAGGACGGCGCGCTGGTGGTGATGCACGATGCGACGGTCGACCGCACCACCGACGGCACGGGGGCGATCGCCGAGCGGACGCTGGAGGAACTGCGGGCACTGGACGCCGGGGCGGGCGAGCGCGTTCCGGTGTTCGAGGAGGTGCTGGACGCGGTCACGGCGCCGCTGCAGGCCGAGATCAAGGACGTGGCGGCCGCGCAGCGGCTGGCCGAGGTGCTGCTGCGGCGCGACCTGGTGGAGCGGGTGGAGGTGATCTCGTTCCACGCGGAGGCGGTCGAGGAGATCGCCCGCCTGGTGCCGGGCGTGCGGACGGCGCTGGTGGCGAGCCGCTACGACGCGGAGGTCGTCGACCGGGCGGTCCGCGCCGGGGCCCGCACGATGTCCCTGAACATCCGCCGCCTCACCCTGGAGACGATGCAGCGGGCCCGGCAGGCGGACCTCCGCGTCCTGGCCTGGACGGTCAACACCCCGGAGCAGCTGCGCCTCGCGCACGCCTTCGGGCTCGACGGGGTGGTCACCGACCGTCCGGAGATCAAGCGGGGCTGACCCCGGTCAGGCGGGGCCGACCCCGGGAACGGTGAGTTCCTTCACCAGCAGTTCGAACTCCAGGTCGTCGCGGCGGGGTCGGCCGAACCGCTCGTCGCCGTACGGGAAGGGGCTGGTCCTCCCCGTGCGGCGGTAGCCCCGGCGCTCGTACCAGGCGATCAGCTCCTCGCGCACGGTGATCACTGTCATGTGCATCTCCGTGGCGCCCCAGCTCACGCGGACGTGGCGCTCGGCCTCGGCCAGGACGGCCCGGCCCACTCCCCCGCCCTGGAGGCCGGGCCGTACCGCGAACATGCCGAAGTACGCGTGGTCCCCCCGGTGTTCCAGCTGGCAGCAGGCCACCAGGAGGCCGTCGCGTTCGGCGACCAGCAGGCGGCCCGAGGGGTGGTGGAGGACCTCCCGCACCCCCGCCGCGTCGGTGCGCTGTCCGTCGAGGATGTCCGCCTCGGTGGTCCAGCCGGACCTGCTGGAGTCGCCGCGGTAGGCGGACTGGATGAGGTCGACCAGGGCGTCGACGTCCTCGGCGGTGGCGTCGCGGAAGACCAGCGGAAGGGCGGCGTGGTCGGTCGGGTGCATCTTCTCTCCGTGTCTAGGCTGCCGCCCATGGTGCATGTACTGAGCGGCAGGACGTTGGTCCGCCCCCTCGATCCGGCGGCCTCCCGGGCGTTCTACGGCGAGAGGCTCGGCCTCGCGGTGTACCGGGAGTTCGGCGCCGGCGAGGAACGGGGGACGGTGTACTTCCTCGGCGGCGGGTTCCTGGAGCTGTCGGGGCGGCGGGAGCCCGCCGAGCCCGCCGCCCCGGGCGGCCCGGTCCGCCTGTGGCTCCAGGTCGCCGACGTGGCGGCGGCGCGGGAGGAGCTGGCGGAGCGCGGCGTGGAGATCGTCCGGGAGCCGGTGCGCGAGCCCTGGGGGCTGATCGAGATGTGGATCGCCGACCCGGACGGCCTGCCGATCGTACTGGTGGAGATCCCCGCGGACCATCCGCTGCGGTACCGGCCGGGCATCTGAGCCGCACCGCCGGGCCGATTCACAGCATGGGCGGGATCCGCCCCTCCAGCTGGCCCAGGAGCTTGCCGAGCAGGGCCGCGAGCCGGTCGCGTTCGTCGCCGGCCAGCCCGGACAGGACGTCCGCCTCGAAGGACAGCTGCTGCGGCAGCACCGCGTCGACCGTCTCCCGGCCCGTCTCGGTGAGGCGCACCAGCACCACCCGCCGGTCCCTGGCGTCGGCGCGCCGGTCCACCAGGTCCCGTGCGGCGAGCTGCTTGAGCCGTTTGGTCACCGCCGCTCCCGAGGAGAACGTCTCCCGGGCCAGGTCGCCCGGCGTGAGCTCCCGCCCGGTGCGGCGCAGGGCTCCCAGCAGCTCGAACTCCGCCCGGGTGAGTCCCGCCCGCCGCAGGGGCGCCTCCTCGGCCTGCCGCAGCAGCGCGGCGCTGCGGTTGATCCGGCCGATCAGGTGCATCGGCTCGGTGTCCAGCTCGGGGAGGACCTCGCGCCACTGCCGGACCACCGCGGCGACCGTGTCCGCCGGACCCTCGACTCCCGTGCCTCCCCCGCCGGTGCGGTCCCCGTTGTCCGTCATGACGTGGCGTCCTCCGTGGTCGTGGCCGGGCGGTACCGCGGACCCGCCGTCGCGGCGGTGCCGGGGCCCGGGTGGCGTACCGTCGCCGCGAGCGTACGGTGTCCCGCCCGCTCCTCCGTCGTCACGTCCTGCGTGGGCAGCGCCCGCGCCCACCACTCGCCGGACGCCGCCTGGGTCGCGCCCCGCAGACCGACCAGGGCCGCGGCCAGCTCCCGCCGGGCCACGGCCAGGGTGCCGGGGCCGGTCGCGGGAGCGGCGAGCAGCGCCTCGGCCCGGTGCCGCGCCGCCTCGGCGTGGCGCAGTGCGACGGTCACCCGGTCCACGGCCCGGCGGTCGGTGACCACCGCGGCGGCCAGCAGGCCGACCAGCGCCCCGACGAGCGTGTCCACCGCCCGGTCGACCACCAGGCCGGGGGTGTCCTGCCACTGGGCGTACTCGGTGATGAGCAGGGCCATCGGGGTGACGCAGACGCTTCCGAGCCAGTAGTTGCGGGAGATGAGCGCCTCGGCGCCGAAGTTGAGGGCGAGGCCGGTCAGGACGAGCGTCCACTGGTTCAGGTGGGCGACGGGTGCCAGGAGCACGAAGAGCAGCACGCCCGCCAGGTTGCCGACGACCCGCTGGACGCCGCGGTTCCAGGTCAGCGAGAGGGTGGTCTGGAACAGCGCCGCGGCGGTGACCAGGGCCCAGTAGGGCCGCCCGATGCCCAGCGCCAGCGAGGCCCAGCCGGCCAGGGCGCAGCCCAGCAGCGTGCGGAGGGCCACGGCGCGCAGCGGCGCCAGGCGCCGCAGCAGCGAGGGGGTGGCGGAGGCCCGCTCGACCTCGACGCCCAGCAGTTCTCCCTCGCCCTCCGCGTCCAGTACGGGCCCGGCGGTGTCCGGCACGCGGCTCAGGCCGTGCAGCCGACTCGCCCGTTCCCGCAGCACGGCCGCGTCGTCGGGGGCGGGTGCGGCGAGGACGGACTCGGCGCGCACGAGCAGGGCGCCGAGGGGGCGGCGGGAGGCGGAGCGCCGGCCGGTCATCAGCAGGGTCTGCCAGGCGTTCTGCACCGCCGCGGCGGCGTCCGCGCGGGCCGCTTCGCCGTGCGGGCCGGCGGACGGTCCGGACGCGCCGGACGGCGCGGACCCGGCGGACGGCCCGGAGGCGGCGGACGGCCCGGACGCGACGGGTGCGGAGGCTTCCAGGGGCCGGGCGGCCTCCGCGTACCGGGCGACCGCGCCCAGCGCCTGGACGACGGCCCGGCGTTCGGGCCCGTGCGGGCGCAGGACGCCCGGCGCCATGCCCACCAGCCAGGAGAACGCGCCCGCGGCGAGGGCGAGTCCGACGTGACCGGGGACCTCGCCCAGGGTCTGCGGGGCGAACAGCGCCGCCGAGGAGACGAAGGTGAGGATCACGTTCCCCGGCGGCCCGATGCGGGTCGCGTCGCAGAGCGCCTTGTGCAGCGCGGCCAGCACCGCACCCACGGCGACCAGCACCACGCCCGAGGAGGTGAGCGAGGCCGCGGTCAGCGCCACCGCGAGACCGGCGACCATGCCGGCGACCACCAGGGCCAGCGCCCGGGCCCGGGCCGCGTAGGGGCGGTTGTGGGCGTAGAGGGCGCACAGGGAGCCGGCCATCGTGTACATCGCGAGGTCGAGCCGGTCCAGGGCGACGAGCAGCAGGTTGGGCGGCGCGGTGGCCACGACCACGCTGACGGCGTGCTTGTACCAGATCTCGGCCGGGCGGCCGGGCCGCAGGACCCTGAGCAGCGGCGGGCGTCCCAAAGGGGTCCTCCTCGTGCGACGGCGGAGACGGAGCGGTGTTCCCCTACGACGTTAGCAGGTGTTTCACCGGTAAAAGACCTGCGGCATCCGTCACGCTCCGGCCAGATGCTCCCCGTACGCCCCCCTGCGCCCGTATGCGCGCCGTCCGGGACGGGCATCCCTCGACCGACCGCCGGGGAGGCGGCACCTCGACCAAGGGGGCGGGAGTGCACGGACCGGTCACGACCGGATGGCTGCTGGTGGCCCTGTGCGCGGCGGCGGGCGCGTACTGCGTCCTGCGGACGGCCAGCGACGTGGAGGAGCAGCGCAGGACGGCCGCCGGGGAGGCGGTGATGGGGTTCGGCATGGCGGCGATGGCCGTCCCCGCTGCCGCCCTGGACCCGCCCCGCTGGGTGTGGCCGGTGTACGCGGCCGTCTTCGCCGGGGCGGCGTTGCACGCGCTGTGGGCCGCCCGGCGCGGCGCGCACCACCTGCATCACGCGGTCGGCTCGCTGGCCATGGTGTACATGGCGCTGGCGATGACTGCGGCGCCGGCCGGCCACGCGGGTCACGGCGTCACGGGCCTGCCCCTACTGACGGGTGTTCTGCTGGTCTACTTCACCGGGTACGTCCTCCTCTCCGGCGCCCGGCTGCTGCCCGCGGGCCCGCCCGAGCCCGCCGTGCGGCCGAGGACCGTGGTTCCCTCGGGGGCCCTGGGACCGTCGGGGCCCGCGCGGTCGTCGGGGCCCGCGGGCGTCCCGGCTTCCTCGACGCCGGCGCCGTCCTCGGCTCCGGCCGTCGGCGCGGTGCGCTGGGGGGACCGGCCGGAGCTGGCCCGGGCGTGCCGGCTGGGGATGGGGATCGCCATGCTGGCGATGCTCCTGACGATGTGACAGCCGCCCGCGTCGCGAGGGCGGAGGTCCTCGGCCGGACGGACGGCGCCGTGGCATGCGTCACTCGGTGCGCGGGCCGGTTCCACGGCGCGGGCGGGGATCCTACGCTGCCTCCATGATGGTCCCCGCGGCACTGTTGCTGCTCGGCGCACTGACCGCCGTCGTCGCTCCCCGTCTTCTGGCGCGGGCCGATGTGGACCGGGAGCCCGTGGTCGCTCTCTGGGTCTGGCAGTGCGTCGTCGCGGCCGTGCTGCTGTGCTTCGCGCTGTCGATGACGCTCAGCGCCGCCGCGGCCTGGCAGGCGGTGCGCGGCCGGGTCTTCGCGCCTGCTCCCAGCGACGTGGTCGACGTGTACGTCCCCGGCGGCGTCGCGGGGCCGTGGGCCGCGGCGACCGCGGTGGCGCTGGCCGCCGGGGCGCTGTGGACGGGGGCCATGCTGGCCCGCGAGGTGGTGCGGGCCCGCTCCCGTCTCCGCCGGGAGCGGGCCGCGCTGCTGGAGCGGGCGCCCGCGCTGCCCGGCGAGGCCGCTGCGGGCGAGGGGCTGGTGGTGCTGGAGGGCGACCGGCCGGACGCCTGGTGGCTGCCCGGCCCGACGCCTCGCCTGGTGATCACGACGGCCGCCCTGCGCCGCCTGGGCGAGCGGGAGGTGGACGCGGTGCTCGCCCACGAGCAGGGGCACGCGCGGGCGCGTCACGACTGGCTGCTGCACTGTTCCTCGGCCCTGGCCGAGGGCTTTCCGCGGGTGCCGGTGTTCTCCGCGTTCCGGGACGAGATCCACCGGCTGGTGGAGCTGGCCGCCGACGACTCGGCCTCCCGCCGGCACGGGCGTCTGGCCGTGGCCCTGGCCCTGGTGGGCCTCAACGAGGACCGTGGCGTCTTCGGCCCCACGCCCTCCGCCGGGCAGGACGACGTCCCTCGCCGCGTCCACCGTCTGATCACCCCGCCGCGCCGGCTGAGCCCGGTGCGCCGCCTCGGCCTGACCGCCGCGGGCGCGCTGGTCCCGGCGGTCCCGCTGCTGATCGCCTTCGCGCCGGGGCTGGGCGTGCTGCACCTCGGCTGACCGCCGGACGGCCCAACCGCCCCCGCCCTTCGCGGGTCATCGGGGACAGGAGGGCCCGAAAGGGGGGTTTCAGCGAGCCGGGCCGGGTCAGTATCGGCCCCATGCGCTTCTCCCCGCATGCCTCGCCCCCCACCGCACCTCCTCCCGGACCGCCGTCGCGGCTGCACGACACGGCTCTGCGGGCCGCCGTCGTGCTGGCGTCGTGCTCCCTGGTGCTGCTCGCCCTGGTGGACGCCTCCTGGCAGCCGCTGATGACCCTGGACGCGGAGGTGGCCCGCACCACCCACCGCTGGGCGGTGCGGGAGGACGGGCTCACGGCGCTCTTCCGGGTGCTCACCGACTGGGTCTGGGACCCGCTCACGCTGCGCGCGCTGACCCTCGCGGTCGCCGTGTGGCTGGCCTGGCGGCGGGGACAGTGGTGGTCGGCGCTGTGGCTGCTGGGCGTCGTCCTGGTGGCCGCCCTGACGCAGCAGGTGCTCAAGGCCGCCGTCGCCCGGCCCCGTCCGGTGTGGCCCGACCCGGTGGACCACGCCCGGTACGCCGCCTTCCCTTCGGGTCACGCGATGACGGCGACGGTCTGCTGCGCGCTGCTGCTGTGGGTGCTGCACCGCCGGGGCGTCGGGCGCGGGGCCTGGCGCGCGGCCGTGACCGTGGCGGCCGTCTCCGTCGTGGGCGTGGGGCTCACCCGGGTCTGGCTGGGCGTGCACTGGCTGTCCGATGTGGTGGGCGGCTGGCTGCTGGGCGCGCTGGTGGTGGCCGCGGCGCTCGTGGTGCACGAACGTCTGCCCCTGCTGAGGAAGTCGGGTCCGCGCCCCACCGCGCGGCCCCGTACGGGTCTACGCTCGCGTCCGTGACCGCCTACACCACCGTGCTGTTCGACTTCTCCGGAACGCTGCTGCGCGTCGAGCCCGCGGAGACCTGGCTGCGCGCCGTGCTGCGCGAAACCGGCACACCCATGGCGGAGGACGAGATCGCCCGCACCGCCCGCGCGCTCGAGGAGGCGGGGGCACTGCCCGGCGGCCCGGCCCCCCGGGAGCTGCCCGCCGAGCTGGCGGACGCCTGGCGGATCCGCGACCGTACCCCGGAGCTGCACCGGGATGTCTACACGGGCTTGTCCCGCCGGGTGGCGCTGCCGGACCCGGCGCTGCACGACGCGCTGTACGACCGGCACATGACACCCGCCGCCTGGCAGCCCTACCCGGACGCCCTGGAGGTGCTGCGGGAGCTGCGCGCCCGTGGCCTGCGCGTGGGTGTGGTCAGCAACATCGGCTGGGACCTGCGCCCCGTGTTCCGCGCCCATGGGCTCGACCCCTATGTCGACGCCTACACCCTGTCGTTCGAGCACGGGGTCCAGAAGCCGGAGCCCGAGCTCTTCCGCATCGCCCTGGACGCGCTGGACGCGGAGGCCGGACGGACGCTGATGGTGGGTGACGACCGCCGGGCCGACGGCGGCGCGGCCGTGCTCGGCTGCGCGGTGCACTTCGTCGACCATCTCCCGGCCGGCCTGCGGCCCGACGCGCTGCGCGGAGTCCTCGCGGCCGTCACGGCTCCCGCCTAGGGGGCGGTCGGGCCCGGTCCCGTCCGAGGCGCTCCCCCGCGTCGCCCCGGACGGGCCCACCAGGATGTCGCCGGGCTGCCGCGCGGTCAACGGGTTTCTCGGAGGGTTCCCCCGGCCGGACCCCGCCCGCCGTTGGGCGGGGGGCCCGACGACCCGCGGGGTGGAGCGTGCCGCCCGGAAACGACGGTCCCGCCGTGCGGAGGGGCCGCACGGCGGGCCGGGTGTGCCGGAACGGGTCCGGACGGCCTGGCCAGCCGTCCGGTCCCGGGTCACCGCTTGAAGTACTCCGGCTGCGTCTGGGCGTTGAGGCCCTTCAGGTGCACACCGTTGGCCTGGTTGGTGCGCCTGTCGTTGAGCTTCAGGACGTCGAAGCCCTTGGCCATGTCGTTCGAGTACAGGTAGCCGTTGTACCAGTACGTCGACCAGGTGCCGCCGCCGGCGCCGTTGGGCAGCGGGCCGCGCTCGAAGTAGGCGATCTCCTTCGGGTGCGCCGAGTCGGTGAAGTCCCACACCGACACGCCGCCCTGGTACCAGGACTGGACCATGATGTCCTTGCCCCTGACCGGGACGATCGAGCCGTTGTGCGCGACGCAGTTCTCGGTCTCGGCCTGGTGGCGCGGGATCTTGTAGTAGCCGGCGAAGCGCAGCTCCAGGTTGCGGCCCTTGCCCACCAGGTCGTAGATGCCGTTGGCGCCCCGGTTGGGACCGATCTCGGCGTTGCAGGTGGCCATGCCGCCGCCGCCGAGCTCGTCGGTGAAGACGACCTTGTCGGCGTCCGTGTTGAAGGTCGCGGAGTGCCAGAACGCGAAGTTCACGTTGTCCTGGACCTGCTCGATGACCTTCGGGTTCGCCGGGTCGGAGATGTCCAGCAGGATGCCGTCGCCCATGCAGGCGCCCGCCGCGATCTTCCGGGACGGAAGGGCGGTGATGTCGTGGCAGCCGGTGGTGCGGGAGACGCCCGGGTTCACCGGGGAGCCGGGGTTGCCGCCGCCGAGCTCGCCCTCACCGGGGAAGAGCACCGGGAAGTTGACGATGGCCGCCGTCTCGGGCGCGTCGGTCGGGACCTTGATGACCGAGATGCCGTCGTGCGGAGGCTGGCAGTCCGGGTAGGCGGCGTTCGGCGAGTACGAGGAGACGTAGACGTAGACGTCGTCGCGGTCCGGCACCAGCGTGTGGGTGTGCGAGCCGCAGGCGGTCTCGACGGACGCCACGTACTGCGGGTTCCTGATGTCGCTGATGTCGAAGATCTTCATGCCCTCCCAGGAGGACTTCTCCGTCACCGGCTGCGTGGTGCTGTTGCAGGAGTCGTCGCTGCGCGACGAGTCGGTGGAGAGGAAGAGCAGGTCGCCCGAGACCGATATGTCGTTCTGCGATCCGGGGCAGAGCACCTGGGCGACGACCTTCGGCTTCTTCGGGTTCTTGATGTCGAAGATCTTGAAGCCGTCGTAGTTGCCGGAGAACGCGTAGTCGCCCTGGAAGGCGAGGTCCGAGTTGGTGCCGGGCAGCAGGTCCTTCGGGGTGTTGCTGACGTGCTCGATGTTGTCGCTGTGGACGATCTCGTCCACGCCGGGTATCTCGCCGCTCTCGATGGCCGCCTCGACCTCGGCCTGGGCGCTGCTGGAGATCTTCTTCTCCGGGATGTCTCCCGGGCCGGGTACGGCCCCGGCGGGGGTGGCCGTGAGCAGAGCGGCCAGCAGACCGGCGGCGGTGGCCGCGATCCCCAGCCGTCCGCGGTGCGTTCGGGGGTTTCGTCTGAGCACTTCGTCCTCCCTCGTCGACCCGTGCGCGCAACCGAGCGGGCACGGACGCCCCTGAGTATCGTCTGCATCATGCACAGATCAATAGAGCGCAATGTGATTGCCATAAGATTTTTTGATCACGCGCAGCTGAAACCGTGCTAGGACAGTCGACGGCAGACACGATGAACCGTCAATCGCTCTTCCCCCGGGAGGTCGCCGTGCTCGTACGCCGCGCTACACGAGCTTCGCTCGTCACCGCCTCGCTGGCCCTGGCCGTCCTCGCGCTCGGCGGCTGCGACTCCGGCTCCGACGCCAAGTCCGGTACCGCCAAGGGGTCTTCGGTTCTCGCGCCGGGCAGGCCCGGGGAGGCGAACAAGACACTGTCCCCCGAGGACGCGGCCGAGCACCGCCGCGAGGACGACTCCCCCAACGGGGCCGACGTCGCCTACGTGCAGATGATGATCCAGCACCACGAACAGGCCCTGCAGATGGCCCGGCTCGCCCCGGACCGGGCGAAGTCGAAGCAGCTGAAGGGTCTGGCCTCGCGCATCGCCGACGTGCAGGGCGCGGAGATCGACATGATGAAGGGCTGGCTGGACGAGCACGGCGCGGAGAAGGACACCGCGGGACACCAGCACGCGAAGATGCAGGGGATGGCGACCGACCGGCAGATGAAGGAGCTCCGGGCGGCCGAGGGCGCCGCCTTCGACCGGATCTTCCTCGATCTGATGATCGCCCACCACGAGGGAGCGATCGCCATGGCCGGAGACGTGAAGGCCGGCGGCAACAACATCCGGGCCGAGGAGATGGCCGACGACGTGATCGCCACCCAGACCACCGAGATCGCGCGCATGGAGGACATGCGCCGCGGCTGAGACGGCGCCCTCGGCCGCGGGAGTCCGCCGGACGGCGGGCGGGACCGGGATGCCTACCTGCGGTGTCGCCGTCGCTACGGGGCGTTGTCGGTGGCTGCATGCAGACTGGCCGTGACCGCATCACTCCCATCCGGACGACGACGTCCTGAGAGGTGGCCGGCATGGCCGACGTACTGCTCGCCGTAGGCACGAACAAGGGCCTGTTCCTCGGCCGCCGCCGGTCCGGCGGCGACTGGGAGTTCGACCCCGATCCGCACTTCAACGCGCAGGCCGTCCACTCGGTGGCCCTGGACACCCGCGGCCCCGCGCCCCGGATCCTGGTCGGTGGTGTGAGTTCCCACTGGGGGCCGTCGGTGTTCCACTCCGACGACCTGGGCCGCACCTGGACCGAACCGGCCCGCCCCGCCGTGCGGTTCCCCGAGGACACCGGCGCGTCCCTGGAGCGCGTCTGGCAGTTGCACCCGTCCGCCGCCGAACCCGGCGTGGTGTACGCCGGCACCGAGCCCGCCGCGCTGTTCCGTTCGGAGGACCGTGGCGAGAGCTTCACCCTGGTGCGTCCGCTGTGGGAGCATCCCACCCGCTCGCGCTGGGCGCCCGGCGGAGGCGGCGAGGGGCTGCACACCATCCTCACCGACGCCCGCGACGCGGCCGCCCTCACCGTGGCGGTGTCCGCCGCGGGCGTCTTCCGCAGCGCGGACGGCGGCGCGAGCTGGTCGCCGTCCAACTCCGGCGTCTCGGCGGTCTTCCTGCCGGACCCGGACCCGGAGTTCGGGCAGTGCGTCCACAAGATCTCCCGGGACGCCGCCGACCCGGAGCGGCTGTACCTGCAGAACCACTGGGGCGTCTACCGCAGCGACGACGGGGGCGGGTCCTGGACGGACATCGGCGACACTCTGCCGACCACCTTCGGTTTCGCCGTCGCCGCCCATCCGCACCGCGGCGACACGGCCTACCTCTTCCCGGTCAACGCCGACTCCGACCGGGTCCCGGCCGGGCGCCGCCTGCGGGTCTTCCGCACCTCGGACGGCGGCGGCAGCTGGGAGCCGCTGTCGGCGGGGCTGCCCGACGAGGACCACTACGGGGTGGTGCTCCGCGACGCCCTCTGCACCGACGACGCCGACCCGGCGGGCGTGTACTTCGGCACCCGCAACGGCGAGGTCTACGCCTCCGCGGACGAGGGCGAGAGCTGGCGGCAGCTGGCCGCGCACCTGCCGGACGTGCTCTGTGTCCGCGCCGCCGTCGTCGGCTGACCCGCGCCCGGGCCTCCCCGCACGGGCGGAAACACCGCCCGCTCCCTCGCCGTCGCGGAGTTCAGTCGGTGCGCTCCTTGTCGATCTTCTTGCCGGAGGCGTCGAGGACGTACCACTTCGCGCCGAACTGGTCGAGGCCTTGGCCGTTGGTGTCTCCGGCCGCGCCGTCGCCCTTGTAGGAGTAGAGCGGGTGGCCGTTGTAGACGACCTGCTTCTTGCCGTCGTCGCGGGTCGTGGTGCTCAGCTTCGAGGCGTCGACACCCGGCCCGGCCTTCGGCGCGCCCTGCGTGGTCGACGGAGGCCAGACGCCCGCGCAGGCGCCGTCGCAGGTCGACTTCGCCGACGTGTCCGCCTCGAAGAGGTACAGGGTGCGGCCCTTACCGTCGGCGAGGATCTTGCCGAGGTCGCCTGCGGTGCGCAGGGTCAGACCGGCCGCGCCACCCGTGGCGGATGTGGGTGAGGCGGTGGGCGAGGAACGCTTGGCCTTGTCCGGCGCGGGGTGCCCGAGCCTCCCTTCGAGCAGCCGCCGATGGTGAGGGCCGTCGGGGCGACCACCGCGAGGACGCGGACCGGTCCGGAAAGCTTTTCCACGGGATCTCCAGGGGAGGTGAAGGGCGGTGATCTCTGCGGGCGTCAGCGCCGTCGGGGAAGGGCGAGGAGTACGGCTGTCGCCACCGTGGCCACGGCCTGGGCGGCTGCGCTGACCACCTTCTTCGTGTACCAGACGGGCTCGTACATGTCCGGAAACGGCCCGAACGCCCCGACGTCGACGTAGCGGTAGAGCAGCACGGCCGCGAGTCCGCCGGCCGCGACCAGGAAGGCGTACGCGCGGAGGAGGCGGCTGCGGAAGAACAGCACCACCAGCGCGGCCAGTGCCGCCAGCACGGCCTCGACGCGGAAGAGCGTGCCCTGGCTGACGGTGGCCGCGCCGGCGTCGTAGGTGGACGCGAGGTCGACGTGGAGGTAGGCGTCCACGGCCAGCCCCGCCGCCGCCACGACTCGCGTCAGCAGCTCGAGCGGTCCGGGCACGCGGGACGGGGACCGGCGGTGTGCGCCCTGCGGCATCGGCAGACGCCCCTCTCGTGAGGACGGACGGCAGGGAGGGCGACCGGTGCGGACACGGGGACGCCCGCAAGGAACGGTGCGGGGACACCCGCGGGGAACAGTGCAGCGCGAGATTCCGCGCGGACGGGGCGTACGCGGGCGGGCGGGAACGGGTTCCACGCTTTCCGGCGACCCGTGGGCGTCCGGACGGACCAGCGCGCGACGACGCCGGAGGGGCCGCGGCGCCGCGGGGTCACCGGGCAGCGCCTGCTCGCTCACGTCCCGGACAGCACGGCGCCCGCCCGGTCACCGGCAGCCGGGCGGGCGGGCGGTCGGTCAGGGCCGGAGCCGCAGCAGGAAGCGGCGGGCCCCGGGCCTACGGCAGGCGCCAGTCCACCTGCTCCGCGCCCTGCCGGAGCAGCAGGTCGTTCACCCGGCTGAACGGACGTGAGCCGAAGAAGCCACGATCGGCGGACATCGGGGACGGATGGGCGGACTCGATCGCCGGGAGGTCGCCCAGCAGGGGCCGCAGGTTGCGCGCGTCGCGTCCCCACAGGACCGACACCAGCGGCTTGCCGCGCGCGGCGAGCGCCCGGATCGCCTGCTCCGTCACCTCTTCCCAGCCCTGGCCGCGGTGCGCGCCCGGCTTGCGCGGGGCGGTGGTGAGAGCCCTGTTGAGCAGCAGGACGCCCTGCCGGGTCCACGGCGTCAGATCACCGTTCGACGGCCGGGGCAGTCCGAGGTCGGAGTGCATCTCCCGGAAGATGTTCTCCAGACTCCCGGGGAGGTTACGCACCTCCGGCGAGACCGCGAAGCTCAGCCCGATCGCCATGCCCGGTGTGGGGTAGGGATCCTGACCCACGATCAGGACGCGGACGTCGTCGAAGGGCTGCTGGAACGCCCGCAGGACGTTCGCCCCGGACGGCAGGTAGGTCCGGCCGGCCGCGATCTCGGCCCGCAGGAAGTCGCCCATCGCGGCGATGCGGTCGGCCACCGGTTCCAGGGCCTTCGCCCAGCCCGGTTCAACGAGTTCATGTAGAGGTCTTGGTGCCACAGCGCGTCACCCTACTGGCCTCCACCGACATCCCCCGCACCTGCTGAAGCCCGCCCACGAAGACCCCCCGCGGCGCTAGTCTTCGTCCTCGTCGAGAGCACCGGCCCTGGCCGGCGGCTCGTGCGGCCGGTCCTGGCTGAGGAGGGGAACGTGTGCCGTCCCATGGTCGAACCGACCGGGCCGCGGGAGCGGGTGCTGCTGGCGGTGGACTCCGGCGGCTCGGGGCTGCGGGTCGCCGTGGGCACCCCGACGAGCGGACCGGTGGTCCGGCGTGCGGGCCGGGAGCCGGTGCGGACGGGACCGCGGGGACTCGATCCGGCCCACCTGCTGGAGTTGCTGGCCCCGCTCGCCGATGCGGCGCTGGCCGAGGCCGGGTTCGGGGCGCCGGAGGCGGTCGCGGTGGGCGCGGCGGGGTTCGCCTCGCTCGGCGACGCCTGGCGGGCCGAAGTGCCCGCTGCCCTGACGGCGCGGTTCGGCGGCGGGGACGCGTGGGCGGGCGTCGCGTTGTCCTCGGACGCGGTGACGGCATACGTCGGGGCCCTGGGCGCGCGTCCGGGCGCCGTGGTGGCGGCCGGGACGGGACTGACCGCCACCGGCACCGATCTCGTGTCCTGGCGGCGGGCGGACGGCTGGGGTCATCTGCTGGGCGACTGCGGAGGCGGCGCGTGGATCGGCCGGGCCGGCCTGGAGGCCGCGCTGCGGGCCCATGACGGCCGTCCGGGCGGATCCGCCGCCCTCCTGGAACGGGGGCAGGTCCTGCTCGGCCCGGCGGACGGCTGGCCGCAGGCCCTGTACCCGCGGAGCGACCGGCCCGCGGTGCTGGCCTCGTTCGCGCCCGAGGTGTCCGCCTGTGCGCGCGAGGACGCGGTGGCGGAGGAGATCCTGCGGGAGGCCGCCCGGCACATGGCCGGCGCGGCGGCCGCGGTCTGTCCCGACGGGGGCGATGCCGCGGTGTCGGTGACGGGCGGTCTGCTCGGCCTCGGGGAAGCGCTGCTGGCGCCACTGGAGGAGGAGCTGGCGAAGGCCCTCCCGCACGCCCGCCGGGTGGCCCCCGAGGGCGACCCCTTGCTGGGCGCCTTCCGCCTGGCGTCGGGACTCGCCCTCGGCGACCTGACCCTGCCCCACGACCGGCGCCTGCTGCACGTCACCCCGGCCTGAACGGTCGGACCCGTCACCACCTCGGGCGTACCCGCTGCGAGAGGGCCGGCATGCGCGGGATCCGGCGGCACCTGGGGCACAATTGCCGATCAGCGGCCACAAGTCGACAAATCCCCCTTCTTGCCCCGTCGACCCCACCGGGCCGAGGTGAGGATCCGGCGGAGGTCGCGCCCCGTCCGCACGGGCGGCCACTCCCCCGGCGGACGGCGACAGCGGCCTCCGTATGATGCGGCGTCAGGCAGGTCCGGACGCCGGCGCACTCACCCCCAGCCCCTGCTCGCGAGGCCCGTCACCGCGCGGCACGGAGCCCGCACGGTGCGCGCCCGGAGTGAACAAAACCATTCCGCTTGTCACACCGCCGGACGGACAAATGCGGACGGATACCGCTCACCCGCCCCCTCCCCGAACAGAGGAGCCCCTGGAGCCACTAGCATGCGGCACCATGAGCTCCCCCACTGGGCCCGCAGGCCTGCCTGTACGAATGCCGCGACCCCGCCAGCCCGGCCGGCACCGCCGGCCTGAGCCCTTGGCTGCCCCCGAGGGCGCGCCCGCGCTGGTGCTCGCGGTGCCCGGCACCCCGAGCACCGCGACCCGCAGCCTCGCCGAGGAGGTCGTGAGCATCGCGCGCTCCGAGCTGCCCGGCCTGGACGGGCGCATCGGTTACCTGGACGGGGACGACGAGGAATTCCCCACCCTGCAGTCCGTCCTGGCGCGCGCCGCCGAGGAGCGGACCGCGCGCTTCGAGCTGGCGCGCGCCGCCGGCTCGGACGTGCAGGAGCCCGACGGCCCGGTGGCCGTCGTGGTGCCGCTGCTGGCCGGCCCGGACAGCGCCCTGCTGCGCCAGGTGCGCCAGGCGGTCATGGACAGCCGGGTCGCCGCCGACCTGACCGACGCGCTGGGCCCGCACCCGCTGCTGGCCGAGGCGCTGCACGTGCGGCTGTCGGAAGCCGGTCACGCCCGCGCCGACCGCGCCCGCCTGTTCACCGTGCACACGGCCGCCGACGGCATCGTCCTGGCGACCGTGGGCGGCGAGGAGGCCGTCCAGGCGGCCGGGATCACCGGCATGCTGCTGGCCGCGCGGCTCGCCGTGCCGGTCATGGCGGCGGCGCTGGACCAGGAGGGTTCCCTCGCCTCCGTGACCGAGCAGCTGCGCAACGCGGGTTCGCAGCAGCTCGCGCTCGCCCCGTACCTGATCGGTCCCGAGGTCCAGCCGGAGCTGCTGGAGGCCGCCGCGCAGGAGGCCGGCTGCCCGGCCTCCGAGC
The DNA here is from genome assembly GCF_003112515.1 of Streptomyces fragilis. Lineage (GTDB taxonomy): Bacteria > Actinomycetota > Actinomycetes > Streptomycetales > Streptomycetaceae > Streptomyces > Streptomyces fragilis. Next base: position 73,762 of record NZ_BEVZ01000012.1, read on the forward strand.
CGCTGGGCGCCTACCCGGCCGTCGGCAAGCTGGCCCTCGCCAAGTACACGACCGCCCTGGGCATCGCGCCCCAGCAGCCCCAGGGCATGCCGGTCCGCTGAGCCGCCGGTCCTGCGGAGACCGGTGGCAGTCGGCACGACGACGGCCGCGGGCCCCGTTCCTCGATCCCTCAGGGATCCGGGAGCGGGGCCCGCGGCCGTCGCGCGTCCTGGCCGCCTTCAGGCGACGACCACGCAGGAGGCGGCCGGGACCGCGACCGATCCGCGCCGCTCCGGCACGCCGGTGGCGGGGTCGGTCTCGAACCAGGTGACGTCGCCCGAGCGCTCGTTGGCCACGTAGAGGAAACGTCCGCAGGCGGTGAGGGCGCGGGGCCAGTGCCCCCCGCAGGGCACGGTGGCCCGCAGGCACAGGGTCTCCCCGTCGACGGCGAACACCGAGATCAGGTCCGCCCCGCGGGTCGCGGTCCACACGGACCGGCCGTCGGCGGACGCCACGACGCCCGAGGGGTACGCGTCGCCCTCGGGCGGCCCTTCCAGCACGCCGAGCTCGCGGAGCGGCTCCAGCAGCCCCTGCGCGGCACTCCAGCGGCAGACGGTGACGGTGGGGGTCAGTTCGTTGACCACGTAGGCGCGGTCGCCGTCCGGGTGGAAGGCCAGGTGGCGGGGCCCGGAACCGGGGCGCATCTTGATCTCCCGGTGCACCCGGAGGCCGTCCTCCCCGACCGCGCAGACCCGCACGGAGTCGGTGCCGAGGTCGACGCTGACCGCCCAGCGGCAGGTGGGGTCGGGCTGCACCTGGTGGGCGTGCGGTCCCTGCTGACGCAGGCTGGAGGGACCGGATCCGGTGTGTGCCAGTACGGCGGCGGGGGCCCGCCGCAGGCCGCCGTCGGGGCGGGTCCGCAGTGCGGAGACGCTGCCGGAACTGTAGTTGGCGGTGAGCACCTGGCCGGCGACGAGACCCAGGTGGGTGGGACCGCTCCCACCGACCGGCACGGGCGGCCCGAGACGGACGGGGAACTCTCCGGTGACGCGGTAGGCGGCCACGGCGCCCCGGGCGGTCTCGCTCACCGCGTAGAGCACGCCGCCGTCCTCGGACAGGGCCAGGTAGGACGGGTCGGGAAGGTCGTCGCAGGCGCCGGTGAGGGTGAGCGCCCCCGTACGCGGGTCGCGGTCGGCGGTGACCAGGCCGGGGCCTCCGGCCGCGGTGAAGGACCCGATGTACGCCCTGGACCCCCGCGCCCCGCCGCCGTCCGTCACCACTGGTCCCCTCTCGCCGCCGTGCCCGTGTGCCGCACCCGTTTGCCGTGCCCGTTTGCCGTGCCCGTCTGCTGTGCCGGGCGGGTCAGCGGTCCGCCGGTGCGCCGGTCCCTGTGACGGTAGCAGTCGGCGGCGATTGGCCTAGACCAAATCCGGCACACTTCCCCGGATGTCGCCGCCCCAGCCGAGGGGCGCTACGGGCTCCCGCCCAAAGACCCCGGCCGGCTCCCGACCAAGGACCGCGGCGGGCTTCCGCCCAAGGAACGCCGTAGGCTCCCGCCCACGGGGTGCGGCGGGCTTCCGCCCACGGGGCGCGACGAGCTTCCTCGACGGACCGCGGACGGCTCCCGCCCAGGGGGCACGGCGGGCTCAGCCAGTAGACCGCGGACGGCACCCACCGACGCGTACGACAGGCTCCGCCCATGGACCGCGGACGGCACCCACCCACAGGGCAGGACAGGCTCTCGCCAACGGGAGGCGACGGGCTCCGCCCATGGGCCGCGGCCGGGCTCCCGCCCACTGAGCGCCGCGGGGCGCCCCTCGGGGCCCGTCAGACGCGGGCCGGCGTGGCGGCCCCGGCGGGCATGGAGGCCCGCAGCGGCTCGGCCAGGGCGACCAGGGCCCGCTCCACGCCGTGCAGGTGGGCCAGCGCCCCCTCCGCGACCGCCTCCCGCCGCCCGGTTTCCACCAACCGTCCGGCGGCCGGCCCGGTGAGCGCCTCGACGGCCGCCTCCACCCGCCAGCACGCGGCGGCCAGCCGGGCGTCGTGCGAGGCCTCGGGGTCGGCGGCCACCGACACCAGCGCGCGGACCTCGCGGGCGCACTCGTCGAGCAGCACCAGCACCTGCCGGGCCCGCTCCCGGCGCTCCCGGCCCAGGTACAGGGGGTGCACCAGCGGGGCGACGGTCTTGCGCACCTGCGCCAGCAGCGCCTCGAGCTCGGCCACCCGGGGTGCCGGATCCGCGCCGGGGTGGCCGGCCAGCCGCGCCGCGGCCTCGGTGGTGCAGGCGTGCACGCACCGCACGGCGCGCCGGATCCACGCGTCGTTGAAGGCGTGGGTGGTGACCGGCAGCACCAGCAGCACGGCCAGCCAGGCGCCGGCCGCGCCGGCCAGCGTCTCGGCCACCCGCAGCACCAGCAGGTGGCCGTCGAGCAGCCCGGCCAGCCCGTAGAGGGCCTGGGCGAGGACCGTCACCGACAGCATCATCCAGGTGTAGGAGGTCTGCGCCGTGTAGAAGATGCCGAAGACGGCGACGGCCGCGACGACCGCCGAGGGGACCGGCGCCCCGTGCAGCGGCAGGGTGAGGACGAGGCCGAGGAGCGCGCCCAGGCAGGTGCCCAGCACCCGGCGGAAACCGCGGACGGCGGTCTCACCGCGGGAGGTGACGTTGACGAAGATCCACCAGGTCGCGCCGACGGCCCAGTACCACCGCTCGTGCGAGAGCAGGTGGCCCACCGGGAGCGAGAAGAGGCAGCCGGCGGTCACCTGCACGGCCTGCCGGGTGGTGATGCGGCGCAGACCGGTGCCACCGGCCGGCGGCGTCGGCGGGACGGGCTGCGGAAGGCGGCGCTCGTAGCACCACAGGCCGAACCGGACCACGGCCGCGACGGCGACGGAGACCAGGACGGCGACGCAGAGGGACGGCAGCGTCGCGGGCGTGACACGGCCGAACTGGGCCACGAAGAAGCACATGAAGGCGAAGGCGCCCAAGGTGTGGCCGCGCGGTCCCCAGCGGCGCGCGTACACGCCGAGGCCGCCGATCGCCACGAAGACCAGGCCACCGGTCACCGGACGCCCGTGCAGCAGCGCTGCGGCGGCCAGCACGGGCAGCCCCACCAGCGGCTGGAGCGCGACCGTGACGGCCTGGCCGCGCACCGTCGGGTCGGTGACGGTGAACAGCACCAGCAGGGCGGCCAGCCCGCCGGTCGCCAGGCCGGCGATGTCCTGGCCGATCAGCCCGCAGGCCGCGACGGCCGCGGCGATGCCGAGCACGCCCCGCGAGGCGAAGCGCAGCCGGACCAGCCCGGGGTCGGCCGGCGGCACGAAAGCCCGCGCCCACGGCTTCCTCTGTGTCAGGACCAAGGTCTCACCCTCCTCGACGCCGTCCCGCGGTGCCCGGCCGAACCGGCGCCATGAAAAGCGGCACAAAAAAGACGCCGCGGAGACCCGCAGCGCCATTGACTCGACCATTTCACCACGAAGGATGCCGATGGCTCAAACGACCTCCGGAACACCGGGCCATTGGCACAATGGCCAAGGGCGGACTTCGGCCGGGAGAGGGCCATCGGACCACCTTTCGGGCACCCCGGCGCAAAGGCGGGCGACCGGCCCGTTGCTACAGTCGGCGGCCATGTCCGTGGACGAGCTCGACACCCGCATCCTGCGGCTGCTGCTGGAGCAGCCGCGCACCAGCGCGCGTGAGTACGCGCGCATCCTCGGGGTGGCCCGGGGCACCCTGCAGGCCCGGCTGGACCAGCTGGAGCGGCGGGGGGTGATCACGGGGACCGGACCGGCGCTGTCGCCCGCCGCGCTGGGGCACCCGGTGCTGGCGTTCGTCCACATCGAGGTGACCCAGGGGCACCTGGACGAGGTGGGTGACGAGCTGGCGGCGGTGCCGGAGATCGTCGAGGCCTTCTCCATCACGGGTGGCGGGGATCTGCTCACCCGTGTGGTGGCGCGGGACAACGGCCACCTGGAGGACGTGATCCAGAAGCTGATCAGCCTCCCCGGGGTGGTCCGCACCCGCACGGAGGTGGCGTTGCGCGAGCGCGTGCCGTACCGCCTGCTGCCGCTGGTGGAGTCCGTGGGCCGCGCGGTCGCCTCCCCCTGAGCCGAGCGGCACGGGCGCGGCCCTCGCCACGGGTCCGCGCCGCACCCCTCGGACCCGGGGGCCTGCGATCAGCCCCACCGCTCGGGCCTGCGGTCAGCCCCGCCGCTCGGGCCTGCGATCAGCCCCGCCGCTCGGGCCTGCGATCAGCCCCGCCGCTCGGGCCTGCGATCAGCCCCGCCGCTTGGGCCTGCCGCCGCGGCGCGGGGCGCCGCCCTTGCCGCCGGCCGCGGCGGAGCGGTTGCCCCGCCCGCCGCCGCCCTGCGGCTTCTGCCTGCCGCCCTGCGGGGCCTTGCGGGCCGCGCGGGCGGGCTCCTGCTTCCGCTCGGGCTCGGCGGCCCGCCGTCCCCGGGTGCTGTTGGCGGTGCGCCCCCGCACCACGCCCACGAAGTCGTCCACCGCGTCCGTGGTGGCGTCCTGCGGCCAGGCCAGCGCCACCTCCGACTGCGGCGCGTCGGTGACGGTCCGGTAGGTGAGGTCGCGCCGGTGGTGGAGGCGGGCCAGGGACTGCGGCACGATCAGCACGCCGATGTTCGCCGCGACCAGCTCGATCGCGTCCCCGGTGGTGGCCGGCCGTTCGAAGGCCTCCTCGCCCGGTGGCCGCTCCCAGCCGAGCACGTCGTCCAGCGGGTGCAGGACGACCTCCTCGGCGAGGTCCTCGACGGAGATCTCCTCCGCGGCGGTGATCAGGTGATCCTTGGGGACCACGGCCACCGTCGTCTCGGTGTAGAGCGGGATGGCGCTGAACACGTCGCGGTCGACGGGGAGGCGGACCAGTCCGGCGTCCGCGCCGCCGGTGCGCAGCAGCTCCTGGGCCTCGTGCGCCTCCACCGGCGTCAGTTCGAGCGGGGTGCCGGGGAAACGTTCGTTCCAGATCCGCACCCACTTGGCGGGCGTGGCTCCCGGTACGTAGGCGAGCCGGAAGACGGGGGATGCGGCGGAGTCTGTCACCCGGCCCAGGCTACCCGGCGTGGTCGGAGGCGCTCCGCGCGGTCGTTACGCTTGGCGGTATGAAGTCGCACCAGAGCACCCAGACGATGAAGCCCGCGACCGCGGCGAAGAAGCTGGGTGTGTACCTCGAGGCCACGCCCGCCGAGTTCCGGGAGGGCGTCGTCTCGCGCGCCGAGCTGAACCAGCTCCAGGCCGACCCGCCCGAGTGGCTGCGGGAGCTGCGGCGCAACGGCCCGCACCCCCGTCAGGTCGTCGCGGCGCGGCTGGGCGTCTCCGCCTCCGGCCTGGCCCGCGCCGGCATCACCGAGGCGCTGACCACCGAGCAGATCGACGCGCTGCGCGACGAGCGCCCCGAGTGGCTGGAGCGGGAGCAGGCCCTCCAGGCCGACGTCCGCAAGGAGCAGGAGCGCGTCAAGCAGCTGCACGCCGAGAAGGCCGCGAAGGCGGCCAAGGCCGGGAGCGACGCCGGGCGCGAGAACGCCGGCCGCTGAGCCGCCTGCCCGGCTCGGCCGAGGGGCCGGTCGCGCCGCCGTGCGGGCCGGCCCCTCCGCCGTCGCCGCACGCCGTCGCCCCCACGCGTCGCCGCACGCCGTCGTTCGCGGGCGTCGTACGCCGTCACCTGCGAGGGAGGAGTCCGAGGGCGTCGCGCCGCGGGGCGGGAGGTGGTTGGCTGTGCCCCTGTCGGATCGATCATGTCGGCCCGCGCCGACGAACGCCGCCTGGAGGCACCCCCGCATGAGCACGCCCACCGTGTACGAGTACAAGGTCGTCACCTTCCGTGAGTCGCTGATCGGCGACGCGCTGGACGGCGACAAGCTGGAGAAGACCCTCAACAAGCACGCCGAGGAGGGCTGGCGCCTGAAGACGATCACGTCCGCCGACGTGAAGGGCCGCATAGGTCCCGGCGCGGTCGAGGGCCTGCTGCTGACCCTGGAGCGCCCGCGCGTCTGACGCCTCGCGCGACCGCCGGCCGCCGCCCCTCCCCGGCGGCGGCCCGCACCGGCACGACGGCGGCCGGGACATCCGCACGGCCGAGGCGCGAGCGGGGCACCCGCACGGCCGGAGCTCGAGCGGGGCACCCGCACGGCGCTGCCGGCACTGCCGGAGGGCGGGCGTCAGTGCCCGTACGCCCGGTGGCACAGGGACACGACGTCCGAGGAGGCCACCCCGCGGGCCTGCCGGCACCACTCGCCCATCCGGAACCCCCCACGGCCGCCGGACCCGTGTCCGCCGTGCCGCCGGGGCCGGGGCGGCACGGGACGCAGCTGGGCCCTCGGCCGCTCCGCCTTCGCCCGGGGCCGCCCGAGGGCGGGCCGTCGCGCTCCCGGCGCCCCGGACCGGATCTCGGCCCGGGGCGCGGGCCTGCCCGCGGCGGGTTCACCCCGCCCCTGCGTCCGCACCCGCGTCCCTTCACCGGCGCGGCTCCGTCCGCCCGCCTTCTCCCGGCCCTTCTCCTGCTCCTTCTCCTGGTCCTTCGTCCGGTCCTCCGTCGCACGGCGCTTGCGCTCGCCGCTCTCGACCAGCTCGCCCCGGTCCTGAGGTGGCGCGCTCCGCTCGGCCGCCGGACGGCTGACGGTGGCCGTGGCGGCGTCGCGCGGCGGGCGGGGCGCGTCGGGCGTCACGGCGACGCAACCGGTGACCAGGAAGGGGGCGATGAGGGCGAGGGCCAGCTGCCGGGTTCGGATCACGCTGCCACCTTGCTCCGTTCGGCCCAGTGCGCGCACCGCACCACGCGGCCGGGTCACCGACACGGGTGACACGGAGTCAGGTGCCGGTGTCCTACCGGTGCGTTAGCCTCCCGCCGTGTCCCGACTTCCCGCACGTCTGTCCGTGCTGACCCTCGGCGCCCGTGACCTGCCGGCGCTCCGGCGCTTCTACCGCGGCCTCGGCTGGGAGGAGGCGCCCGGGAGCGACGACGCCTGGGCGGGCTTCCTGCTGGGCGGCGTGCTGCTCGCCCTGTACCCGCTCGACGACCTGGCCGCCGAGTCCGCCCCCGGCGCGCCGCGCCCGGCGCCGGGCTGGTCGGGTGTGACGCTCGCCTGCAACCTGGACCGCCGCGAGGACGTGGACGCCGCCTTCCGCGCCGCCGTGGACGCCGGCGCGCTGCCGGTCGCGGAGCCCACGGACCGGGAGTGGGGCGGCCGTTCCGCCTACGTCGCCGATCCGGAGGGAAACCGCTGGGAGCTCGCCTGGGCGCGCACCGCCCGGTTCGACGCCCGGGGCGCCCTGATCGGGTTCGGGGAGGCGGACGCGGGTCCGTGACCGTACCCGCGGTGAATCCACCGGGCGCGTGAAAGCCGTCGGCCGGGCGGGCTCGTCCGCGGACCTTCGGGTAGGAGGTGCCTTATGGCTGAAGTGGTGGAGGCGGGGCTCTGGGGGTTCGTGGCCGGATCGGCGCTGTTGCTGGGGGCGGTGGTCGGCTTCGGGGTGCGGGTGCCGCCGAAGGTGATCGCCACGGTGATGGCCTTCGGCGCCGGCGTGCTGCTCTCCGCGGTCTCCTTCGAGCTGGTGGGCGAGGCCTACGACCAGGCGGGGCTGGCTCCGGCGGCCTTCGGGACGCTGGTCGGCGCGCTGGCGTACACCCTGGGCAACCTCTGGCTGGCACGCCGGGGAGCGCGGCACCGGAAGCGGTCGGGGCGGCACGCGGCGCACCGGCAGCCCTCGGAGCAGGAGCAGGGCGGCTCCGGCACCGCGCTGGCCCTGGGCGCGCTGCTGGACGGGGTGCCCGAGTCCGCGGTGATCGGCGTCAGCCTGCTGGACGGCGGGGCGGTCAGCCTGGTCACGGTGGTCGCGGTGTTCATCAGCAACGTGCCGGAGGGGCTGTCGAGTTCGGCGGGCATGCGCAAGGCGGGCCGGAGCAAGGGGTTCGTCTTCGGCGTGTGGGGCGCGATCGCGGCGGCCAGCACGGTGTCGGCGGTGCTCGGGTACACGGTGGTGGGCGCGTTCTCCCCCGCCGTGATCGCGGCGGTGACGGCGGTGGCCGCCGGGGCGATCCTGGCGATGGTCGCGGACACGATGATCCCGGAGGCCTTCGAGGACGCGCACCTCGCCATCGGTCTGGTGACGGTCTGCGGCTTCCTGGTGTCCTTCGGTCTCTCGCACGCGTGAGGCCGCCCGGCCGGGGCCGGCCCGGACGGCAGCCGCTCCCCCGCTCCCCGGCGCCGACGGCAGCGGTGGCCGGGAGGGGTTCAGACGGCGGTGTCCCGCCGTGCCCGCTCCGCCCGGCGGGCTCGGATCCGGCCGCCGGTGAGGAGGAGGGTGACTCCGAGCAGGACCCAGCAGGCGAGGACGAGTGCCGGGCCCAGGGCGTTGATGCCGTGGAAGAAGGCGTTGGCGCGCAGCAGGCTGCCGGAGGCGCCGGGCGGCAGGAGCTGTCCGACGTCGGCCCAGCCGCCCGGGAGCCAGTGCGGGCCGGTGACGAGGCCGGAGAGCGGGTTGGCGAGCAGCATCATCAGTGCCGCGCCGACGACCAGGCCGGGCAGCCCGAACACCGCCTCCAGTCCCAGGAGCGTGAAGGCCAGGGCCGCGATGCCCAGGGACAGGCCGAGCGCGGTCGTCCCGTAGTGGCCCGACAGCGAGCCGATGCCGTACTGGAGCACCGCGGTCACCGCGAAGCCCGCCGTGAGGGAGAACAGCACGCCGCCCGCGAGGCGGTATCGCGGCCGGCCGGGGAAGAGCCGGGCCAGGGCGGCGGCCGGGACGATGCCGCCGAACACCATCGGCAGGGCCGCGGCGGCGAATCCGGCCCCGCGCGGGTCGCCCTCCGGGAAGGGCGCCAGGTCCTTGACGGTGAGCTCGGCGTGCTGACGCCCGGCCGCGCCCGTGGCCAGCGCGGTCAGCGCGGCCGCGGCCTGCGGACCGGCCGCGCCGGCCCGGTAGAGCGTCACGCCCGTGGGGGTGACGGTGATGCCGCCGACGATCTCCCGGTGTTGGACCGCGGTGGTCAGCTCCTCGACGTCGTCGAAACGGGTGACCTGCCACTCCGTGTCGGCGGTCGCCTTCTCGAGCCGCTCCGCGGTGGACGCCGGTCCGGCGACGCCGATCGGGATCTCGCGCGGACCGCCGTTGACGGCGGGCAGGGCGAAGGCCGCGAGCATGGCGACGACCAGGACCGTCAGTTCCAGCACGAGGACGGTCAGCCTGCGGCGCAGGGCTCCCGGCGACGGCGACGGCGACGTCGGGGAGGCCGGGGGCGGCGGGCCGGGGGCCTCGTCGGAGGGTGCGGACATCGGGGTGTTCCTCACTCGGGTCGTCAGTGGTGAGTGGTGAGTCGTAGGTCGGGTGTCGCGCCTCGGGCGTCGTGGCCTCATGCCTCGGCCGTCGTGGCCGCGCGTCTCGGGCGTCGTGGCCGCGGGCCTCATGTGTCGTGCCTCGTGCGTCGGGGGATGCGGGCCCGGTCCTCCGCGGCGACGGGCCCGGTCCTCCGCGGCGACGGGCCCGGTCCTCCGCGGCGACGGGCCCGGTCCTCCGCGGCGACGGGCCCGGTCTCCGATTGTTCGGCCGGATGGGATCCGGTACGACTCGGGGCGGGGAGCCGGCGTAACGACACGCCGCCGCCCCCGGCGGCGGCTCCGGATCGGCCGGCCGGGGGCGGTGGGTGCTGGTCGGTCAGCGCGCCGACGGCTCCAGGTCCTGCCTCCCCCGCTGCCGGACGGCGCGTGTCCGCGGCAGCGCGAAGCCGAACAACAGGGCGGCGCCCCCGCACAGCAGGGCGTTCAGCGCGATCGCCGCCGTCACTCCGCGCTCCACGCCCGCGGTCGATCCCGCGGCGGCCAGGGTGACCACCGTGGACATCACCGGCGTGCCGAGGGTGATGCCCACCTGCTGGCTCATCGTCGCCAGACCGGTCGCCACGCCCTGCTCGCCGTCGGGGAGGCCGGAGGTGGCCGTCACCATGAAGCCGACGATGGCCACCAGGTTGGCCGCTCCACCCACGAAGGTCGCCGCCAGCAGCACGCCGAACCAGCCGGGCAGGTGTCCGAGCAGGAGCAGCGGGGCCGTCGCCGCGGCCTGCAGCGTGAACCCGGCGACCACCGTGCGCGTGCCGCCGATCCGGGCGATGATCCGCGGGCCCGCCAGACCGCCGGCCACCGTGCCCGCCCCGAGGACGGCGAAGGTCAGGCCCGCCTGGAGCGGGGTGAAACCGCGCACCTCCTGGAGGTACAGGGTCAGCAGGAAGACCAGGGTCGTCTCGGTGGCGAAGGCCAGCGTCCCGGCGAGGTTCCCCCAGCCCACGGACCGGCGGGTCAGCAGGCGCGGCGGCAGCAGCGGGCGGGCGACCCGGTTCTCGATCCGGACGAAGAGCGCGAGCAGCACGGACGCGGCGGCGAGGGCGGCCCAGCAGCCGGGGTCGGTCCAGGACCTCTCGCCCGCCCGGGTGAGGCCGAGGACGAGCGCGATCAGTGCGAGCGTGACCGTGACGGCGCCCGGCAGGTCGAGCCGGGAACGCTGCTCGGTCCGTCCTTCCCGCAGCACGGCCGGGCCGACCGCCAGCACCACCACGGCCACGACCACGTTGACGTGGAAGGCCCAGCGCCAGCTGATCAGGTCGGTCAGCAGTCCGCCGAGGACGGCGCCCGTGGTGAAGCCCGCCGCCATCAGCGCGCCGTTGAGGCCGAGCGCCCGCTCGCGCAGCGGTCCTTCGGGGAACGAGGTGGTCAGCAGCGACAGGGCGGCCGGGGTGACGGCGGCGGTCGCCACTCCCTGCGCGACGCGTGCGGTGAGCAGCAGCCACGGGGTGTCCGCGAGTCCGCCGACGAGCGAGGCCAGCCCCAGCAGGGCGATCCCGGCGAGGAACTGCCGCCGACGGCCGAACAGGTCGGCGCAGCGGCCGAAGAACAGCGTGAACCCGGCGGCGCACAGGGCGAAGGAGGTCGCGATCCACTGCAGGTCGGCGAGGGCGAAGCCCAGGTCGGAACCGATGCGTGGCAGGGCGACGTTGAGGATCGAGAAGTCGACGGCGAGCGTGAAGCTCGCGGTCAGCAGGACGAGGAGGGCGAGCCGGTCCCGCAGACCGGGGCCGGCCGGCTGCTGGTGCCGCGGGCCGGCGGTCCGGGCGCCCGCACCGCGCAGGGCTCGGGCGCTCCCGGCGGTCCGCAGGGCTTCGCCGGTGTCGGTGGTGTCGGTGGTGGTCATGGCTCCGAGCCTGCGTCCGCCGCCTGGGCGCAGCCAGATCCCGCTCCTTGGTACCACTGACAGGGGCAGGCACGTCGTCCGGGCCGCTCCGATACTGGAGCCATGTCTTCTCGCACAGAGCACGACAAGGGCGCCGGCGGCCTCGGCCACTTCCTGCGGACCCGACGCGCCGCCGTGACCCCGGAGGCGGCGGGGCTGACCACCTGGGGTGCTCGGCGGGTCCCGGGGCTGCGCCGGGAGGAGCTGGCCCAGCTGGCCGGGATTTCGGTGAACTACTACACGCGGCTCGAGCAGGGGCAGTCGGTGAACGCCGGGGACGCCGTCGTCGAGGCGCTCGCCCGTGCGCTGCGCCTGGACGCCGACGAGCGCGCGCACCTGTTCGCGTTGGTCCGGCCGGTCCCGGCGGCCCGTCGCCCCGACCCGGTGGAGAGCCCGGGCCAGGGGGCGGTCCGCCTGCTGGCGTCCATGCCCACGGTGCCCGCCCTGCTGCTGGGCCGGCGCAACGACGTGCTGGCGTGGAACCCGCTGGGCCACGCCCTGCTCGCCGGGCACCTCGATCCCGCCGCGCCGGACGACCCCGACGCCCGCCCCAACCTGCTGCGCATGCTGTTCCTGGACGCGCACACCCGTGAGCTGTACCGCGACTGGGACGAGGAGGCCGCGCTGGCCGTCTCCTCGCTGCGCTACTCGGCCGCCCACCGCCCGGACGACCGCCCGCTCGCCGAGCTGATCGGAGAGCTGTCCATCCGCAGCCAGGAGTTCGCCGCCCTGTGGGCGCGGCACGACGTCCGGCTGTGCTCCAGCGGCACCAAGCGGCTCCACCATCCTCACGTGGGCCGTCTGGAACTCCACTACGAGGTGCTGCACCTGCCGGACGGCGACGGTCGGCGCCTGCTGACCCACACCGCCGAACCGGGCTCCGCGTCGGCCGACGCGCTCAGTCTGCTGTGCCGGGGGACGGGCTGACGCAATTCGGGCGCAATGCAGGGCAATCGAGCTTCCGTCACCACTTCGGGAAATTGCCGGAGCATCTCCCGGATATCTCGGTAACCGGCGGTAATCGACTTCCCCTCTTCGGTGGGTGACCGTGAGGGAATCTCTGCGCCAGTGACCTGTTTCACCTGCCACCGATGCCGCGCCCGCACCGGGGAGCGACTACCGTGCACAGCCCTGAACAGGCAGGTTTCCCACGCCTTCCGTACATCGCATGCGGGACGCATGGGATCGCCATGAGCGGGTATCAGGTTCAGCCCGTGCGGAATGTGTGGGGATTTTGCGCCCGCCTGCATACGGTGCCGGAATGTGGGCCTCTGAATTAAGATCCCGCAGTCGTGCGTGCAGTCCCGAGCGAATAAACAGGTGAAGTGTGAGTCTGTTCAAGCGAACCGCGGCCCCCGGCCGTCCGGAGACCCTCGCCGTGACGGATCCCGCCGTCGAGGCCAGATCGGCCTTCGCGCAGGTGGCCCCCTTCGACCCCGACCTCGCCTCGCTGACCGGCGAGTGGTTCGTCGACCCGGCCCACAGCCGGGTCGGCTTCTCCGTGCGGCACGCCATGGTGACAACGGTCCGGGGGTGCTTCCGGGAGTACAGCAGCCGCCTGTTCTTCCACGGCACCAAGCCGACCCGCTCCCAGGCCGAGATCGTGATCAACACGGGCAGCGTGGACACCGGGGTGGAGCAGCGCGACGCGCACCTGATCGGGCGCGACTTCCTCGACTCCGCCAACTACCCCACGATGCGGTTCGTCAGCACCTCCGTGGAGACGGCCGGCGGCGACGTCTTCCTGATGACCGGGGACCTCACCATCAAGGACGTCACCCGGCCGGTGACGCTGGAGCTGACCTACATCGGCAACGTGACCGACCCGTTCGGCTACCAGCGGGCCGGATTCGACGGCACCACCACCATCAACCGTTCGGACTGGGGCCTGACCTACGACAGCAGGCTGGCGGAGGGCGGCGCCATGGTGAGCGAGAAGGTGCGGCTGCAGTTCGACATCGCGGCGATCCGCTCGGCGCCCGCCCTGTGACGTGCCCGCGAAGGCGTGACCGCGCAGGTGACCGCAGGGCCTTCGGCGCCCCTGCGGTCGTCTGCATGTCATGCCCCGATCAGGCGACCGTTTCCGGTCGCCCCCGCTCGTCGAGGCGGCAGCGGCGCTGGAAGAACAGGGCCAGTGCCATCAGGGCGGCGGGAAGCGCCGTGAAGCCGATCAGCAGCAGGTCCAGCGCGCGCTGCGGCTGCGGCGCGGTGCCCTCGGTGGTGGCCACGCAGCCGCCGACGGCGAGTGCGAGGGCGTAGAGGTAGGGGCCCAGCGCCGTCCCGGTCGCGTCGGTGGCGGTCCAGATGCCGGAGTAGGCGCCCGCGCGGGTGCCGCCCCGTGCCTCGGCGGCGGCGACGGCGTCGGACAGCATGCTGAAGGAGAGCAGCTGGAGACCGGCGAAGGCGACGCCCAGCAGGACGGCCAGGGCGACCGTGGCCGCGGCGCCCAGCTCGCCGGCCGGCCAGAGGCCGAGGCAGCCGGCCAGGAACAGCGCCTGCGCGGTCATCAGGGCGCGCTGTTTGCCGTGGCGGCGGGACAGCGCCTGCCAGAGCGGGCCGACCAGGACGGCGGGGCCGAGGAAGGCGCCCATCAGCACGGAGGTCAGCTTCTCGTCGCCCAGGATGTACGCCGTGTAGTAGGGCACCGCCGCCAGGAACAGGTGGGTGGTGGTGCTGGTGACGAGGTAGGCGAGGAGCAGCGGGCGGAAGTCCCGGTCCCGCAGTGCGGTGCGGACGTCGGCGAGGACGGAGTGGCCCTCGTCGGGAGGCGGCAGGGTGCCGCACTCCTCGGTGAGGCGGCGCACCCCGCGCACCGCGACCAGGCCGGTGACGATCATGAAGGCGGCCAGCATCATCGCCGCGCGGGAGTACGCGTCGCGTTCCCCGGAGGCCACCAGGGCCGGCGCCGCGACGCCGGTGGCCAGCAGGCCGACGGTGAGCGCGGCCATCCGGAACATGAAGACGCGGGTACGTTCGTGGTAGCCGACCCGCAGTTCGGTGGGGGTCGTGACGTAGGGGACCTGGAAGCAGGCGAACAGCAGGTTGCCCGCCGTGTACGTCACGCCGACCCAGAGCGCCGCGCCGACGCCGGAGAGCCCGGAGGGCACGGTGAACAGGGCGGTGAGCGCGAACGCCAGGGCAAGGCCCACGCTGAGCATCCGCCGGCGGTGCCCGTGACGCCTCGCCTCACGGTCCGACCAGGTCCCGAGCGCGGGGTGGGCCACCGCGTCGACGACCTTGGGGATCAGCAGCGTGACGCCGGCGAGGGCGGGACCGACACCCAGGGTGTCGGTCATGAAGTAGAGCAGCAGCATGCCGGGCACGGTGATCCAGACGCCCATCCCGAGCGACCCGGCCGAGTAGCGCAACAGGGCACCGGTGGAGGCCTTCACCGCGCCTCCGCTCGCCGCGCCCTCGATGGAGGCGGTCCCCCGCCGCGCACCGGAGGCTCCGGCCGGCGCATTCCCGCGCACCGGCTTCTCCTCCGCGGGTGTCTCGTGTGTCATGCGCAGAGGCTAAGCACCGGCCGTGCCGTGGAACAGGGTCCGTCCCACTTCCCGGACGAACCGGCCCATTGATCGTCACGGCGGCGGGCGGAAGGTTCGCGATGCGGCTTTCGCTCCGGTGCGCGACCCACCGGAGGAACGCCGAAAAGCCGAAAAGCCGACGGAAGGCCGCCGGAGGGTCGTCGCCGGGCCCGCCCGGGCCGCTGGCCGGATCCGGCCATGTTCCGCGCGGGGCCGGTTCTTCGTCGCACGCACCATTGGCCGCACCCCACATGGTCCATACCATCTGGGATGACAAGCGGAGCGGCTCCGTCCCACCCACGGGCGACCGCTCCGATCGGCACGTGCGCACAGGCCCCCTCCCCCACGCTCAAGGGACGTACACGCCATGACAGTTGCACGCTCGACGAGACGACTGCCCGTCACCACGCTCACGCTCCTGCTCGTCGCCGTCCTCGCGGCCGCGCTGCTGGTCGCGCAGGGGGCGGGCGCCCCGCGCGCCGCCGCGGCGACCGCCCCCGACCGAGCGGCCTCGGCGGCCGCCGCGCAGACTTGGGCGGACGAGTTCAACGGTGCCGCAGGCAGCGCCCCCGACCCCGCGAAGTGGACGCTGGAGACCGGCGGTACGGGCAACGGCAACAACGAGCTGCAGTACTACACCAACAGCCGGAACAACGCGGCTCTGGACGGCAACGGCAACCTCGTCATCACGGCCCGCAAGAACACCGACACCGGGCTGCAGTGCTGGTACGGCAGCTGCCAGTACACGTCGGCACGCCTCAACACGGCCCGCACCTTCACCCAGGCGTACGGCCGGTTCGAGGCCCGGATCAAGATTCCGCGCGGGCAGGGCATCTGGCCGGCGTTCTGGATGCTCGGCAACGACCTGGGCAGCGCGGGCTGGCCCAACAGCGGCGAGATCGACATCATGGAGAACATCGGCCGCGAGCCGGGCACCGTGCACGGCACGCTGCACGGTCCGGGTTACTCCGGCGGTGAGGGCATCGGCGCCGGTTACACCCTGCCCGGCGGGCAGGCGTTCGCCGACGGCTTCCACACCTTCGCCGTGAACTGGAGCCCCAACTCGATCACCTGGTACGTCGACGGCAACGCCTACCAGACGCGGACCCCGGCGGACCTGGGCGGCGACCGGTGGGTCTTCGACCACCCGTTCTTCCTGATCCTCAACCTGGCGGTGGGCGGCAACTGGCCCGGCAGCCCGGACGGTTCCACCAGCTTCCCGCAGACCATGACGATCGACTACGTCCGCGTCTCCACCTCGGACGGCGGGACCACGCCCACCTCGGGCCCCATCCGCGGCATCGGCGGCATGTGCGTGGACGTGGCGGGGGCCGCGACCGCCGACGGCACGCCGATCCAGCTGCACAACTGCACGGGGAACGCGGCCCAGCAGTGGAGCTTCCCCGGTGACGGCACGGTGCGCGCCCTGGGCAAGTGCCTGGACGTCTCGGGCGGCTCGACGGCCGACGGCGCCGTGGTGCAGCTGTGGACCTGCAACGGCACCAACGCGCAGAAGTGGACGTACACCGCGGCCCGCGACCTGACCAACACGGGCTCCGGCAAGTGCCTGGACGCCAAGGGCAACTCCTCGGCCGACGGCACCCGCCTGCAGATCTGGACCTGCACGGGCGGCGCCAACCAGAAGTGGACCGTCGGCTGACGACCGCACACGACACGGGGCGGTGCGGCCGGAGTCCGGCCTCACCGCCCCGTGTCGTACCGGGTCAGAGCCGCATCGCCTGCGGCTGGTCGCGCCGCGCGGGGTCGGGGCCGTCGAACTCGCGGACGACCGTGTAGGCGCCGTCGTGCTGGAGGGGACGGAATCCGGCGTCCTGCACGAGCTCCACGACCTCGTCACCCGCCGGACCGTCGATCTCGTCGGCGCCGTGCTGCAGCGCCAGCTGGGCGGTGCGGTCGCCGTAGGTCGCGCGGAACACCTTCAGGTGCGGCACGTTGTCCAGCACCAGCCGGGCCACCGCGTAGGTCTTGAGGACCTCGAGGCCGGACAGGGACCGGTCCCCGGTCGGGACGGCTGCCTGCTCGCTCCCGTCCCACTCCTCGCGCAGCCGCAGCATCGCGTCGACGTCGGCGGCACGCTCGCGCCGCCCGCCGACACCGAAGGCCAGACCGCCGCCGGCCCCGGCGCCGTCGAACCAGGCCACGTCGCCGTGACGCGCGGTGCGCGCCTCGTGGGCCAGCGCGCCCAGCCAGGCCATGTCGTCCGACTCGTACAGCGCGATGCCGTCCTCCCGGGTCAGGCGCTCGCCGGCCCGCACCTTCCGCTCGAGCTCACGCTTGAGTCCGACGTCCATGTGTTTCCCTTCCTGACACGACAGCGCTCGAAGAAGACAAGCGTCCGACAAAACCGTACCTGTCGCCTCCGTCTCCTCCACGGCACCCCTCCCCCGTCGGCGGGAGCGGGTGAGTACCGGTTCTGAGTATCCGCACTCATGTGCGTGGGGCCGCTTCGCCGTCATGGTGCCGGTATGACGACACCACCACCTCCGCCGGCCGAGGAGCTGCGGCTCATCGACGCCGAGTTGCGGTCCCTGGACGCGCGGCGCGCACAGCTGCTGGCCCGCCGCGGTTGGCTGGTCGGCGCGCTGTGGGCGGCGAACGCCCCGGCGCCCTCCCCCGCGCCCTGGGCGCAGACTTCGTCCCCGCGGCGGGCGCCACGGAGCGAGGCGTCCGGTCCCGACGTGCAGAACCTGCTCCTGCTGCTGGGCGGACTGCTGCTCGGCATCGCCTCGCTGGTGTTCACCGTGGTGGCGTGGGGCTCGCTGGGCATCGGCGGCCGGGCCGTGGTACTGGGCGCCCTCACCACCGTGGTGCTGGCCTCACCCGTGCCGCTGCTGCGACGCGGGCTGCGGGCGACGGCGGAGTCGCTGGCCGGGCTCGGCATGACGCTGACCGTGCTCGACGCCTACGCCCTGTACCGGGTGGCCCTGCCGGACGCGCCGGTGGCGGCCTACGCGGCGACGGCCTGCGCGCTGCTGGCGGCGCTGTGGACAGGCTACGGATGGCTCTTCCGTGAACTGCGCGGCCCGTGGCCGGCCGCGGCCGCCGTCGCGCAGCTCGCGCTGCCGTTGTGGGCGTCGGACGCGGGCGGTGGCACGCTCGAGCCGCTCGTCGCGGCGCTGCTGGCCACGTCCGCCCTCGGCGCCGCGGCCGCGCTCTCGCCGCTGCGCCCGCCGGTGCGGTGGACGGCGGGCGTCGGGGCCTGCCTGGAGGGAGCGACGGCCGTGCCCTGCGCGCTGTGGCTGTCGGTCTCGGCCGACGGCGCCCGTGCGGCGGTCACGGCGAGCCTCCTGCTGGCCTTCGCGGCGCTGATCGCCGCGGCGGTGGCCCGGCGGCTGCGGGCGAGCGCGGGTGCCATGGCGGCGGCGGTGGCCGCGGGCCTGCTCGCGGTCGCCGCCGCGGGCGGCGTGGTCCGGCCCGCGCTGCCCTGGGAGTGGGCGGTGCCCGGTTACCTGGCCTGCGCGTCGGCGCTTCTCGGCCTGACGCGGACGCGGCTGCCAGAGGTGCTGCGCCGTGGGGCGGTGTGGGCCTCGGCCGCGGTGGCGGGGGCGGCGCTGCTGTGGGCGCTGCCGCTGCCCGTCGTCGCGCTGCTGCGGCCGCTCGCGCCGCTGGAGTTCCCGTACGGGCTGCCGGCCTCGGTCGTGCTCGCGGTGCTCGCGGCGGCGCTCCTGGCGGCGGGCCCGGACGCGGTGTGGCAGGCGCGGGGCCGACGGGCGGCGCTGGTGCTGGGCGCCGCCGTGCTGTACGCGCTGCCCCTGGTGGCCGAGCTGCCCCGCGGGGCCGGCCTCACCGTCCAGGTGCTGGTGGTCGCGGGGGCCCTGGAGGCCGCCCGGCGGACCGCGGACGGCCCGTGGACCGCACTGGTGGTGGCCCTGGTCGCCTCGGCCGGGGTGGCGCTGTCGTCGGGGCGGACGGAGGCGGCCCCCCTGGTGGTGCAGCCGGTGCTGGTCGCGCTGTTCGCGGCGGCTTCCTGGGCGCGCCGCCCGCTCGGCCGGGCCGGGCTGCCGGCCGCCCTGGTCCACGCTGCGCTGCTGGTCGTGGCGGTCGCCGCTCTGCGCGACTGGGAGGCGTCCACGGCCGGTCTGCTGCTGCTCGCGGTGCCGGCGGTCGCGGCGCTGATCGCGTCGCGGCCGCTGTGGGCGGGGCCCTCGGCGCTCGCGGTGGACGTCACCGGGGCGGTGGTCGCAGGGTGCGCGCTGCTGTTCACGGCGTTCGATCCGCCGGTGCTGGCCCTGACCCTGGCGTTGTCCGGGGTGATCGCCGGGGCGACCGCGCTGCGTCCCGGCCGCCGCCCGGTGGCCCACCTCGCGACCGTGCTGTTCGTGCTCGCCGCGTGGGTCCGGCTGGCGGCCTGGGAGGTGTCCGCCCCGGAGGCGTACGCGCTGCCGGCCGCGCTGCCCGTGCTGGTCCTGGGCGGGGTGCGGCGTCGCCGGGACGCCTCGGTGTCGTCCTGGTCGGCCTACGCCCCCGGTCTGGCCGTGGCCCTGCTGCCCAGCCTGGTCGTCGCCTGGGCGGACCCGCACTGGACGCGGCCGCTGCTGCTCGGCACGGCGGCTCTCGCCGTCACCGTGGCCGGAGCGGTGCGACGTCTGCAGGCGCCCCTGGTGCTGGGCGGCGCGGTGCTGGTGCTGGACGCCCTGCACGAGCTCGCGCCCTACCTCGTCCAGGCCCTCGGCGCCCTCCCCCGCTGGGCTCCCCCGGCGGCGGCCGGCCTGGTGCTGCTCCTGCTGGGCACCACCTACGAACGGCGGCTGCGTGACGCGCGCCGGGCCCGTCAGGCCCTGCGGCGGATGGGCTGAGCGGGCCGGAGGACGGCGGCGGGCCGTGGCGCCGGGAACGCCGGTGCCACGGCCCGCCGCCGTGCGTGGGTGCCTGCGTGGGTGCGTGGGGAGGCTAGTCCTTCTCCAGCGCGCCGTCGACGCGGGCCAGGTCCCGCAGCCAGGTCGCCGCCGAGCTGTCGGAGGGGGCCCGCCAGTCGCCGCGCGGGGAGAGCGAGCCGCCGGCCGAGACCTTGGGACCGTTGGGCATCGCGGACCGCTTGAACTGCGCGAAGGCGAAGAACCGGCGGCAGAAGACCTCGAGCCAGTCCCGGATCTCCCGCAGGTCGTAGGCGACGCGCTTGGCCTCGGGGAAGTTCGCCGGCCAGGCGCCCGCCTCGGCGTCGTGCCAGGCGTGCCAGGCGAGGAAGGCGATCTTGGACGGCCGGAACCCGTACCGCAGCACGTGGAAGAGGGTGAAGTCGTGCAGCGCGTACGGGCCGATCTTCGACTCGGTGGACTGCATCTCCTCACCGGGCACCAGCTCGGGGCTGATCTCGGTGTCGAGGATGGCGGCCAGCGTGCGGCCGGTCTCCTCGTCGAACTGCCCGCTGCCGATCACCCAGCGGATCAGGTGCTGCATGAGGGTCTTCGGGACGCCGGAGTTCACGTTGTAGTGGCTCATCTGGTCGCCGACGCCGTAGGTGCTCCAGCCGAGCGCCAGCTCGGAGAGGTCGCCGGTGCCCAGCACGATGCCGCCGCGCTGGTTGGCCAGCCGGAACAGGTAGTCGGTGCGCAGGCCGGCCTGCACGTTCTCGAAGGTGACGTCGTAGACCGGCTCGCCCGCCGAGAACGGGTGCTCCATCTCCTTGAGCATCAGCCGCGCGGTCGGCGTGATGTCGAGTTCGGCGGCGGTGACGCCGAGGGCGCGCATCAGCTTGTGCGCGTTGCCCTTGGTGTGGTCGCTGGTGGCGAAGCCGGGCAGGGTGAACGCCAGGATGTCGCTGCGGGGGCGGCCGGCGCGGTCCATGGTCTGCGCGGCGACGATCAGCGCGTGGGTGGAGTCGAGGCCGCCGGAGACGCCGATGACGATCTTCGGGTTCCCGATCGCGCCCAGCCGCTGCTGCAGCGCGCTGACCTGGATGTTGTACGCCTCGTAGCAGTCCTGGGCCAGACGCTCGGGGTCGGAGGGCACGAACGGGTACCGCTCGAGGCGACGGCGCAGGCCGAGGTCCCCGGTGGGCGGGTCGAGCCGGAAGGAGACCTCGCGGAAGCCGGCGGTGCGGGCGGCGTGGGTGCGGCGGTTGTCGTCGAAGGTGCCCATCCGCAGGCGTTCCTGCCGGAGCAGGTCGAGGTCGACGTCGGCCACCGAGTACTGGTCGTCCTGCGGGAAGCGCTCGGTCTCGGCGAGCAGGACGCCGTTCTCGTAGATCATCGTCTGCCCGTCCCAGGACAGGTCGGTGCTGGACTCGCCCAGACCGGCCGCCGCGTAGACGTAGGCGGCCAGGCAGCGCGAGGACGCCGAGCGGCAGAGCAGCTTGCGGTCCTCGGCGCGGCCGACGGTGATGGGGCTGCCGGAGAGGTTGAGCAGCACCGTCGCGCCGGCCAGCGCGGCCTCGGCGCTCGGCGGCACCGGCACCCACATGTCCTCGCAGACCTCGGCGTGCAGCACGAGCCCCGGCACGTCCTCGGCGGCGAAGAGCAGGTCGGGGCCGAAGGGCACGGACCGCCCGCCCACGCGGATGGTGCCGCCGCGCTCGTCGTCGCCGGAGGCGATCTGCCGCTTCTCGTAGAACTCGCGGTAGTTCGGCAGGTAGGACTTGGGCGCGACGCCGAGGATCCTGCCGCGGTGCACCACCACGGCGCAGTTGTAGATCCGGTTGCGGTGCCGCAGCGGGGCGCCGACCACCAGGACGGGCAGCAGGCCGGAGGAGCCGGCCACCACGGCGGCGAGCGCCGACTCCACCTCGTCGAGCAGGGCGTCCTGGAGCAGCAGGTCCTCGATGGAGTAGCCGCAGAGGTTCATCTCCGGGAAGAGGGCGACGGCGACGCCGTCCTCGTCACAGCGGCGGGCCTGGGTCAGGACGGCTTCGGCGTTGGCGGCGGGGTCGGCGACGGCGGAGTGACCGGTGCAGGCGGCGATCCGCGCGAAGCCGTGCCGGTAGAGCGACCAGAAGTTCAACGGGACGTTCTCCCCAGAAGGTGGACGGGCGGGCCATGACGACGGCGGGTCGGCCCGGTCAGGGCACCTCTCACCCTACGACCTGCCGTTGGACGCACCTGAGGCGGAGGCCGCCGCCCGGCGATCTCCCCGCGAGCGACGCCGGCGACGTCCGCGTCGAGCGGGACCGGCTGCGCTCCCGCGCCGTCACCGCCGGTTCTGCTGCCGCAGGGGGTGGAGGAAGTCGTCGACCGCTTCGGCGAAGCCGGTGGGGTCGCTCTCGTGGACGGTGTGGCCGGTGTCGAGGGTGACGAGGCGGGTGCGGGGGCGGCGGGCGGTCATCTCCCGGGCCAGTGCCGCGTCGAGGCTGTCGCTGCGGAGGCCGTGGACGAGGAGGGCGGGGCAGTCGCCGGCGAGCCAGTCGGCCCAGTGGTCGCCCCGGACCGCGGCGTGGGAGACCACCATGTCCTGCGGCCGGAAGGCCAGGCCCCACCCGTCCGGGAACTCGCGCACGGCGTCCGTCAGGTAGCGCGCCGAGTCCGCCAGCCGCTCGACCAGGGCGGCACGGGTGGGCGCGCGGTGGGGCCAGGCGAGGCAGAAGGACAGGTCGCCGGCGATCTCGGCCCCGACGTCCTCCACCACCAGCGCACGCACCCGCTCCGGGTGCCGGGCGGCGAACTGGTAGGCGTTGAGCCCGCCCAGCGAGTGGCCGAGCAGGACCACGGGCCCGAGGGCGAGGTGGTCGAGGAGCGCGGCGAGGTCGGCGAGGTAGCCCTCCCTCGAGAAGTGGGCCGGGCGGTCCGAGTGACCGTGCCCGCGCTGGTCCGGGGCGATCACCCGCCAGTGCGGGGCGAGGTGCTCGGCCAGCGCGGTGAAGGTGCGGCCCTCGCCGAAGTGACCGTGCAGGGCGACCAGGACCGGCCCCGGCCCTCCGAAGTCGAGGTAGGACAGCCGCCGCCCGTCGACGACGAGGCAGGCACGGGAGGGTTCGGGGCGGGGTGCCGACGTCATGGCCGCCATGCTGCCAGCCGGCCGGCCGAAGATCGAACACTTTGACGATCGCGGTCGTGAACCCGTCCCGAGCGGGCCCCGTCCGGTGGCCCCGGCGCGCCCGCTCGGGGAGGCTGGACGCGGACCTCGGGTGACGGAGGCGGACGGGCCGGGACGGGAGCGGGGAAGTGGACGAGCCAGTGATCGTCGGGGTGGACGGTTCGCCGTCCGGTTTCGCCGCGGTCGACGCCGCGGCCGACGAGGCGAGCCTGCGCGGCGTCCCCCTGCGCGTCGTGCACGCCTTCGGAGGGCGGCAGGCGCGCGTGCCGGGCGTCACCCCGCCGCCGGAGATGTCCGGGCGGCGCCTGACCGGGCTCGTGCACGGGGTGCCCACCGAGGCGGAGCAACGGGCCCGGGAGCGGGTGCCGGGCCTCGAGGTCACCCGTTCGGTGGTGTCCGGCGAGCCGCTGGAGGTGCTGACCATCGAGTCCCGGTCGGCGTCCCTCGCCGTGGTGGGCAGCCGGGGCCTGAACTCCTTCTCCTCGCTCCTGCTGGGCTCCACCGCCGTCCACCTGGCCGCCCACGGCCACTGCCCGCTCATGGTGGTGCGGGGCCGCCCCTCCCCCACCGGCCCTGTGCTGCTGGCCGTCGACGGCTCGGAGGCCGGCGAGGCGGCGGTCGCCTTCGCCTTCGCCGAGGCCTCGTTGCGCGGGGCCCGGCTGGTGGCCATGCACGTGTGGAACACCCGCAGCGAACGCGGCCTGGACGACCCCCTCGACCCGATGCGCATCGTGGTGGACGTCGACCGGCTCGAGCAGGTGCAGCAAGGGCTGCTGGACGAGACGCTGGCCCCGCACCGGGCCGCCCACCCCGACGTGCGGGTCGAGGCGCGGCTGGTCCGCTCCCGGATCCGCCCCGCGCTGCTGGAGGCGAGCGGCGGGGCCCGGCTGCTGGTGACCGGCGCCCGTGGGCGGGGCGGCTTCCAGGGCATGCTCCTCGGGTCGGTCAGCCAGGCGCTGCTCCACCACGCCGACTGCCCGGTGGTCGTGGTCCGCGGCCGGCACTGACGTCCACGGGGGCCCGCAGCGGCGGGGTCGTCGGCACCGCCCTGCCTGTACGATCCGGCCCAGTCGCACAGTCGCACGGGGGAACAGCATCTGCCCCTTCTCCAGGGGCTGTTGGCCCGGCGACACCCGCCGACCGAGCCGACCCGTGGAGTGCCCGCATGGCCGAGCCCGAAGCCCTCAGCTGCCCCTTCTCCGGAGCCGAAACCGGGGCCGGGGCCGAAACCGGAACCGGAACCGTCGACATCACGGCCCTCGGCGATACCGCGCACGAGCAGAACGCCCGGCTCCGGGAGGCCGGTCCCGCGACCCGGGTGGCGCTCCCGCAGGGTGTCGAGGCGTGGGTGGTCCCCCACTACGCGACCCTGCGGGACCTGCTCGCCGATCCGCGGGTGGGCAAGCATCCCTCGCACTGGAGCGCCCTCGCCGAGGGCCGGGTGCCCGCCGACTGGCCGATGATCAACTTCGTGGTCGTCCCCGGTCTGCTGACCTCCGACGGGGCGGACCACCGGCGCCTGCGCAACCTGCTCGGCCAGGCCTTCACCCCCCGCCGGGTCGAGCGGCTGCGCCCGCGCGTGGAGGCTCTGGTGTCCGGGCTGCTGGACCGGCTCGCCCGGCACCCGGCCGGTGAAGTGGTCGACCTGCGGCCCGAGTTCTGCATGCCGCTGCCGATCCAGGTGATCTGCGAGCTGACCGGCCTGCCCCGCGACCGGTGGGACCGGATGCACGAGCTCAGCAACGGCATCGTCGGCGCCGGAACGGGTCCCGGCAGGCCGGACATGGCCACGGTCCAGCGGGACGCCTTCGCCCTCCTCGCCGACCTGGTCGACCTGCGGACCAGGGAGCCCGGCGACGACCTCACCACCGCGCTGATCGCCGCCCGCGAGGCGGACGGCAGCAGGCTCAGCGCCCAGGAACTCGTGGGCACGCTGCTGCAGTTGCTGGTGGCGGGGCACGAGACCACGATCAACCTGATGGGCAACGCGATCCGCGCCCTGCTCACCCACCCCGACCAGCTGGCGCTGCTGCGTTCCGGCGAGGCCCCCTGGTCGGCGGTCACCGAGGAGACCCAGCGCTGGGACTCCCCGGTCAACCACTTCCCGCTGCGGTACGCCCTGGAGGACTTCGAGGTCGGGGGCACGCTGATCCGCAAGGGCGAGGCCGTTCTCGCCTCCTACGCCTCGGCGGGCCGTGACGAGCGGGAGTACGGGGAGAGCGGCGCCGTCTTCGACCTCGGCCGTCCGGCGTTCCGGCACCTGTCCTTCGGTCACGGCCCGCACTTCTGCATCGGCGCGCCGCTGGCCCGCCTCGAGGTGGAGGTCGCCCTCGAAGGCCTCTTCACCCGCTTCCCCGGCATCCGTCCGGCGGGCGGCGACGATCTTCCCCGCCGCCCCGGTCTCGTCTCCAACGCGGTCACCGAGGTGCCGGTGTTCCTCACCACCTGAGCCGCGCCCCGCCCGAGCGGCCGCGCGGGCGGGGCGCCGGCCCGGAGGCGGAGCACCGGGGTGTCACCGGTCGCCGGTGTTCCGCCCCTGTGACAGGTCCCGCACCGCCCGCTCGAGCCGCGTCCTCCGGGTCTCCGGCGTCGCGGCCTGCAGCAGCGGGAGCAGCACCAGGTAGCGGGCGGTCCGGTCGAGCGCGTCGAAGGCCGCGCTCGCCGCCGGGTCCTCCGCGAGCGCCGCCGCGAGGTCGTCCGGGACGACGGCTGTCGCCTGCGACGCGTAGGCGCGGTCCCAGCGGCCGTCCTCGCGGGCCCGGCGGACCTCGGCCAGGCCGGGTTCCCGCATGCGGCCCGCCGCCGTCAGCGCCGCGACCTTCTCGACGTTCACCCGCGACCACAGGCTCCTGGGCCTTCGCGGCCCGTACTTCTGCAGGTAGTACCGGTCGTCCAGGCCCCGGCGCTGCCCGGAGATCCAGCCCCAGCACAGCCCCACGTCGACCAGTTCGTCGTCCGTGATCGACGCGATCCCCGACGCCTTCTTCGCGACCTTCACCCACACGCCCTCGCGGCGGCCGTGGTGCTCGGCCAGCCAGCTGTCGAAGGCCGCCGCGTCCCGGAAGGCGACGACCTCCACCCCGCTGAACTCCTCCATGCGGGCCAGGCTAACCCGGCCGCGCGCTCGCCGAGCCGCTGTCGGGGAGGGCGGCGGAAGGGCGTGCGCACGGTGTTCCGACGGGAGGCGGGAGATCGGGGGCCGTCCGCGCCGCGCGAGGGACGACCGGCGTCCGGGTAGATCGCCCCGCCGCGTGTCCGCCGGGCCGGGCGCCCAACTGCCTGGGTGCCCCGGGCCGCATCCGTGACCGGCCGTTGGCCCGAACACGTGGGTGGATCACCCGTTGGGCGGACACCCGCCGTGCCGGTGCCGCGTGGGCGGTGTCGGGCGGCGCGATACTCCGTGCGCGTGAGAACCCGTGCCGTCGGCACCGCCCACGAGGTGCCGTGACCGTCCTGCCGATCCCGTACCGCCGGCCCCGTACCGCCGACCCCGTACCGCTTCCTGGAGCCGATCGATGACCCTGCTGCACGACGCCGAACTGACCGCCGCCTTCGACCGCGGCGCCGACTCCTACGACCGTCTGGTCTCCCTCAACCCGGGTTACCACGCCCACCTGCGCCGCTCCGCCCGCCGCCTGGCCCTGCCGGACGGCGGCGCGGGCCGCCGGGTGCTGGACCTGGGGTGCGGCACGGGGGCGTCGACCGCGGCGCTGGCGGCCGCGTTCCCGCGGGCGGAGATCGTGGGCGCGGACGCGTCGTCGGCGATGCTGGCCCGGGCGCGGGGCCGCCGGGGACTGGAGCGGGTGCGCTTCGTCCACGCCACGGCGGAGGAGCTCACCGCGGACGGCGGGCACGGCCCGTTCGACGCCGTCTTCGCCGCCTACCTGTTCCGCAACGTCGCCGCCCCCGACGCGGTGCTGCGCGGCGTCCACGACCTGCTGGTCCCCGACGGCCGTCTGGTGGCGCACGAGTACACGCTGGGCGGCCGCCGTGCCGACCGTCTGGTGTGGTCCGCCGTCTGCCGGGGCGTCGTGATGCCGCTGGGCGCCCTGACCGGCGACGGGGCGCTCTACCGTCACCTGTGGCACAGCGTCCTCAGGTTCGACACCGCGCCCGAGTTCGCCGCCCGGATGCGGCGGGCGGGCTTCGACGGCGTGCGCGTCCTGCCGCTCCCGGGCTGGCAGACGGGGGTGGCCCACACGTTCACGGGCCGCCGCCACCCGATCACGGCGGACGGCGCCCGGTAGTCCGGGCAGGCGGCGCCCGGCGGCCAGGGCAGGCGCGCCCCCTCAGGGAGTGCCCGCCGGCACTCCCAGGGCGAGGAGGGCGGTGTCGTCGTCGAGGGCCTCGCCGAAGCGGTCCAGGAGGGCCTCGATCTCGGCGACCAGCCGGGGCGCCCCGCTGGGCCCGAGGCCGCGGACGAAGTCGCACAGGCCCTCCGCGTCGAAGAGCTCCCCGGGCCGCGCCCCGGTCCGGGCCTCGGTGAGCCCGTCCGTGTAGAGCAGCAGGGTGTCGCCGGGCCCGAGGGTGGCGGTCGTCGCCACGAAGTCGGCGTCCACCGCGACGCCGACCAGCATCCCGCCGGGTGTGTGCAGGTACTCCACCTCGCCGGTCCCCCGCAGCAGCAGGGCAGGGGGGTGACCGCCGGAGGCCAGCCGGACGCGGGCCGCGCCGCGCGCGAGGTCGGGCTCGACGAGGCCCACGACGACCGTGCAG
>NZ_BEVZ01000013.1 GCF_003112515.1 Streptomyces fragilis
CGCAGGCTCCCGTCGCCGCCCGCGTTCCGCTCGCGCAGTGCCACGTTCAGCGACGTCAGGACGTCCAGCAGGTCACCGTCGTGGAGGAGCGCCGCCCGCAGGGTGTACCGGGTCAGCGAGGTGACCGCCGCGGCCTCGGGTCCGCTGCCGCTGACGTCACCGAGGAAGAAGGCCCACCGGCCGTCGCCGAGTTCGAGCACGTCGTAGAAGTCACCGCCGATGCGCTCCGGCGACTCGGCGCGGTAGTGGCAGGCCAGCTCCAGCCCGGGGACCTGGGGCAGCTCGGGCGGGAGGAGCGCCTCCTGGAGCACCCGGAAGGCCTCGTCGAGTCTCGCCCGGTCGGTGTCCGCCTGCCGGCGGGCGGCCTCGGCCTCCCGCTGCGCCTGCTCGGCCTCCCACTGCGCCTGCTCCGCGACCCGACGGGCCTGCTCGGCGGTCTCCTGGGCCACCTGTGCCCGTCCCCGTGCCGCCTCCGCGGCCTTGCGCTGGCGGAGCAGTTCCTCCTCGTAGGCCCGCCGGTCGGACGCCTCGAAGACGGTGGTGCGCACCAGCATGGGCACGCCCTCGGCGTCGTACTTGATGACGGAGGTCACCAGGACGGGCACCCGCGAGCCGTCGGCGGCCTTCAGCTCCAGCGCGATGCCGCTGATCTTGCCGTGCAGGCGCAGCAGCGGGGCGAAGTGGGTCTCGTGGTAGATGCGCCCGCCGATGGTGAGGAACTCGGTGAACCGCCTGCCCAGCGCCGCCTCCCGCTCCACGCCCACCCACCGCAGCAGGGTGGCGTTGACCCGGACGATGGTGCCGTCCATCAGCGTGGAGAGGTATCCGCAGGGCGCCGAGTCGTAGAAGTCCTCCGCGTCGTCCGCGGGTGGTTCTCCCCCGTGTGCTTCTCCCGCGGGTGCCTCTCCCGCGGCCGGTTCCGTCCCGGGAGGACCGGATGCGGCGTCGTCCTCGCTCCCCGGGTTCACCGCTCGTGGTCCAGGAAGTCGAGGATGGCGTCGGCGGTGGCGTCGGGGACGCTGAGCTGCGGGCAGTGGCCGCTGGCGTCCAGGGTGACCTGTCGCGACCCGGCGATGCTGGCGTGCACGAAGGCGCCGACCTGCGGTGGGGCGATCGCGTCGTTGGCGCAGTCCACCACCAGGGTGGGGAGGTCCACCTCGGCGAGGTCGTCGCGGTTGTCGGAGAGGAAGGTGGTCTGCGCGAAGACGCGCGCCATGGTCGGGTCGGTGGCGCAGAAGCTCGCGGTGAGCTCCTCGCCCAGTTCGGGCCGGTCCGGGTTGCCCATGATCACGGGCGCCATGGCGGACGACCAGCCGAGGTAGTTGGAGTCCAGGGACTGCAGCAGTTCGTCGATGTCCTCCGCGCTGAAACCGCCCCGGTACTCCCCCTTGTCGATGTAGCAGGGCGAGGGAGTGATCAGCACCAGCGAGCTGATCCGCCGCGGGGCCGCCCGGGCCGCCAGGACGCCGACCATCGAGCTGACGGAGTGGCCGACGAAGGCCACGTCCCGCAGGTCGAGCTCCTCGCAGATCTCCACCACGTCACGGGCGTACCCCTCGAGCGAGGAGTACCGCTCCTCGCTCCAGGCGGACAGGTCGGAACCGCCCGCGCCGACGTAGTCGAACAGCACCAGCCGGTACCGGGGCGCGAGACGGGGGACCACCAGCCGCCACATGTTCTGGTCACAGCCGAAGCCGTGGGCCAGCATGACGACCCTGCCGTCGGGGGCGCCGACGACATTCACCCTGTTTCTCTGCATGACGCCCATATCACCCATCCTGCGCCCAGGTGTCCGCTTCACCAAGCGCGCGCCCCGGATCCGCCCGCGCCGACCACCCGGCCGGCGCGGGCGCCGCGGCGCGCGGGCGTTGCAGCGCGGGCGTCACAGCGCGCGGGCGAGCAGCGCGCCTCCGATCGCCAGCATGGTGACCGCCACCAGGGCGTCGAGGAGCCGCCAGGCCCGGGGGCGGGAGAGGACCCCGCCGAGCAGCCGCCCGCCGTAACCGAGCCCGGCGAACCACACCAGGCTGGCCAGCATCGCGCCGGCGCCGAAGACCCAGCGCAGCGATCCCTGGTCGGAGGCGACGGAGCCGAGCAGCAGCACCGTGTCCAGGTAGACGTGCGGGTTGAGCCAGGTCAGGGCCAGGCAGGTGAGGACGGCGGTGCGCACCGAGCCGGTCGAGGTCCCCTGGATGCTCAGCGCCTCCCCCGCCGGCCGCAGGGCGCGGCGGGCGGCCAGCGCTCCGTAGCAGAGCAGGAAGACGCCGCCCGCGAGGCTGACGGCGGTCAGCGCGGCGGGCCACGCGGTGACCACGGCGCCCAGTCCGGCCACGCCGAGCGCGATGAGCACCGCGTCGGAGAGGACGCAGATGCCGACGACGGCGAGGACGGCCTGCCGCCGCGCCCCCTGCCGGAGGACGAAGGCGTTCTGGGCGCCGATGGCGACGATGAGGGAGAGACCTGTACCGAACCCGGCGAGAGCCGCCGGAAGAAAACCGTTGTTCACGTGGCCCGACGCTATGCCGTGCGGCGTCATCAGTACAGCTGAACTTTCTTAACTAACATTAGCCGGCGTGATGACCGATCTCCCGCACGACCAGGTGCGCACGCTGCTCGCCGTCGTCGACGAGGGCACCTTCGACGCCGCCGCGGCCGCCCTGCACGTCACCCCGTCCGCGGTGAGCCAGCGGATCAAGACGCTCGAGCAGCGCACCGGGCGGGTGCTGCTGACCCGCACCAAGCCGGTGCGGGCGACCGAGTCCGGGCAGGTGGTGGTGCGGTTCGCCCGCCAGCTGGCCGCCCTGGCACAGGACGCCGGCGCGGAACTGGGTCTCGAGGGGAGCGGGACGCCGGCCCGGGTCCCCATCGCGGTGAACGCGGACTCGCTGGCCACCTGGTTCCTTCCCGCGCTGAACCGGGTGCCGCAGGATCCGCCGGTCTCCTTCGAGCTGCGCCGCGAGGACGAGGGACACACCCCGGCCCTGCTGCGTGACGGGCGGGTGATGGCGGCGGTGACGTCCTCGGCGGAGCCGGTCGCGGGCTGCACGGCCCGTCCGCTGGGCCTGGCCCGGTACCTGCCGGTGGCGAGCCCGGAGTTCGCCGGGCGCCACCTGTCGGGCGGCCCCCTGGCGGACCTGTTGCCCCAGGCGCCGGTGATCGTGTTCGACCGGCGGGACGAGCTGCAGGACCGGTTCGTGCGCTCCCTCACCGGCGGCGACTCGGGTGCGGGGCCCATGAGGCACTACGTGCCCACCTCGGAGGGGTTCCGCGACGCGGTGTCCGCGGGCCTCGGCTGGGGCCTGGTGCCGGAGCCGCAGGCGAGCCCGCTGCTGCGCGCCGGCCGCCTCGTGGACCTGGCGCCGGACCGCCGGGTGGACGTCCCGCTCCACTGGCAGCAGTGGAAACTGGACGTCCCGGCCCTCGCCCGGGTGACGGAGGCCGTCCTGGCGGCCGCCGCCGAGGCGCTGCACCGCCCCGGCGGCGACGCCGCGCCGTCCGGCCGGGCGGGTCAGCAGCCGCCGCAGTTGTAGTACGTCACGTCCCAGTGGTTGCCCTCCAGGGCGTAGATGTTGCCGGACGCCGACTTGTACTGGGCGGCGCCGTCGCTGCGGTTGGCGATGCGCGAGAAGTTGCCGGTGATGTAGTTGCCCAGGCAGGTGGTCAGGCTGTAGTCGAGCTTGTAGCCGTTCCAGTGGCTGTACGTCCCGCTCGCGTGGCCGGTCTCGGTGCCGCCGGTGATGGTCATGGCGCAGCCGGACGCGTTCCGCAGGGTGACGGCGCCCTGCGCGGTGGCCAGGTTGAGCTGCTCGAACGAGGTACACGTGGAGACGTTGCGGTCGGAGCAGCCGCCGCTGGAGGTCCAGCCGATGCCGGCGTTGCGGAACATCGTCGTCGCGGTCGAGTGGCTGATCTTGGTGACCGCCGTGGCCGACGTGCCCTGCGCGACGGCCGTCCCCGGCGCCGAGGCCAGCCCCGCGGTCAGGACGAGCGTGCCGAGGATCGTGTACGCCTTCGTTCGCATGGTGTGCCCCTGTGTCCGGTGTCGAATGTCATGCACAGGCTAAGCGGGAGGCGATCCTCCGCGACAGGGCGCGGAGGAGCACTTCTTGGCCGGCGGCCCCGCGCGAGGCGCTCGGGAACCGCTCGAGGCCCACGCCCTGCGGAAGGCGAAGGGCCCGGTGGAGGCCACCGAACTCGACGAGATCCGGGCCGCGTCGGCGACCGTGCGGCCCGGGGCCCGTCAGGCGCGCCCCCGCGCCGCGGGACCGGGCTGGGGCGCGGGAGGAACCGTGCGGCCGGTCTCCGGCTGCGCGTGCGGCGTTCCGGGCAGTGCGAAGGACCGCACCAGGCGGGACGACGCGGAGGACCGCAGCGCCAGGCGCAGGAGCAGGAAGCCCAGCAGGCCTCCCACCGTGTTGGCGAGCAGGTCGTCCGCGTCCGCCGCCCGGCCGTTGCCGAAGAGCGCGTACATCAGCAGCTGGCTCACCTCGATCGCGGCGCTGAGCGCGAGGCAGCGCAGCGCCGTGCCCGCCGCCGAGAGCCTTCCGCGCGTCACCAGCGGGAGGAGGACGCCCAGCGGCACGAAGAGCAGCACGTTCAGCGCGACGCTCGGGTCCGCGGACAGGAAGCCGAGACCGGGGACCGGCTGGATCTGGTGGTACCAGGGGGTCAGGTTCTGGGCGCGGTCCACCACCACGGGGAAGTAGGTGAAGTGGGCGAGGCCCGCCGCCCAGACGGCAGCGAGCAGGCGGACGAGCGCGGCCCGTCCCGACCAGCCCGGAACCCCGCGCGCGGCCCGCCGGGCGAGCAGCAGCAGGAACCCGAGCAGGAGGGGCGCCACGACCTCCCAGGACTCGATACGGATGGTGAAGCCGCCCATGACATGCTCCTCGTTGTGTTCAGTTCCAGTACTCCGCCGGCGCGCACCACTCTTCCGGGCGACCCGGCCGGGGGGATCGGGCGAAAGGCAGATCCCCGGCGCCTCGCTACGACTTTCGGCCGAGTGTTCAGGCCTCTGCTGGTGGTGGCCCTGGGCGGGCTGCTCCTGCTGGACCACCGGACCGGCCTGATCGGCACGGAAGGCGTGGCGGCCGTCAAGCTGCTCGTCGCCGCCGCGGCCGTGGCGCTCGTCGCCGCGTCGCCCCGGCTCGGCCCCCGGGCCCTGCCGTCGGCGGCGGGTCTCGCGGGGGCGGCGTCGCTGGGCCTGTCGCTGTTCCTCACGCCGGCCGCGCGGAGCCTGACGGGGTCGACGGCCTCGGCCGACGCCTTCGGTTTCACCGAACCCGCCGCCCTGCTGACGCTGTTGCTCCTGGTCGCCCTGCGCGGCCACCGTCACGGGGCCCTGGTGTGCGTCCTGGTCCTGCAGCCGGCGATCGTGCTGCGGCCGCTGGCGGCGGGGGTGAGCGACACCGGCGTGTTCATGGCACTGTTCCTCGCGCTGGCGACCACCGCGGCGCTCGGGGCGGGGGTCGCCCGGAGGCTGGTCCTGGCGGACCGGCGGCACCGGGCGGCGGCCATCCGGCTGGAGCAGCGCGCCGAGTTCGCACGGGACCTGCACGACTTCGTCGCCCACCACGTCACCGGCATCGTGGTGCAGGCCCAGGGCGCGCTGGCGATCGCCGGGCGGCGGCCGGAGCTGGTGCCGCCTGCGCTGGAGCGGATCGAGCGGGCCGGGTCGGAGGCGCTGGTCTCCATGCGCAAGATGGTCGGCATGCTGCGCGGTGAGGGAGAGCTCCCGACGGCTCCGTCGGCGGGCGCCGCCGAACTGCGGTCGCTCGTCGAGCGGTTCTCCGCGGAAGGGGGCGCCCGGGCGGGCCTTGTCCTGGAGGGCGCCTTCGACGACCTGCCCGTGGAGGTGGGCACTACCGTGCACCGCGTCGTCATGGAGGCGCTGACCAACGTCCGCAGGCACGCCCGCGACTGCGCCGAGGTCCGGGTCCACGCGGTCCGCTCGGACGACCGCGTCACGGTTCGGGTCGTCGACGACGGACGGACGCCACAGCCGTCCGGCGGCGGCTTCGGCCTGCGCGGACTGGCCGAGCGGGCCGGACTGGTCGGCGGCCGTTTCCGGGCGGGGCCGGATGCGGGCGGCGGCTGGAGCGTCGAGGCCGTCCTGCCGGTGACCCCCGGCGCCTGTGCCGTGGCCCCCGCCGCCTCCTCCGCCGCCTCCTCCGCCGCGCCCTCCTCGGAGGTGGCCGCGTGACCATCCGAGTGCTGGTCGCGGACGACCAGGTCATGGTCCGTACCGGGTTCGCGATGATCCTCGCCGCCGAGGACGGCATCGAGGTCGTCGCCGAGGCGGGAGACGGTGTGCAGGCCGTGGAACTGGCCCGGCTCCACCGGCCCGACGTCGTACTGATGGACATCCGCATGCCCCGGCTCGACGGTCTCGAGGCGATGCGCCGCCTGACCCGCCCGGGGGTCGTCGACCCGCCGAAGGTCGTGGTGGTCACCACCTTCGACGACGACGAGTACGTGCACCGCGCCCTGTCGCAGGGCGCCTGCGGGTTCCTGCTGAAGGACTCCGGTCCCGCCCTGCTGGTCGAGGCGATCCGGGCGGCCGCCTCGGGCGAGGCGCTGGTCGGCCCCTCCATCACCATGCGGCTGCTGCGCCGCCTGAGCCCGTCGGCCGGGGCGCGCCGGGAACCCGCCGTGGCCCTGTCGGCCCGCGAGCTGGACCTGGTGCGGCTGGTCGCCCGGGGCCGCACCAACGCGGAGATCGCGGCGGAGCTGTCCATCTCCGTCGGCACGGTGAAGACCCACCTCGGCAACGTCCAGGCCAAGCTGCCCGCCCGCAACCGGGTGGAGATCGCTGCCTGGGCCTGGGAGACGGGCCTCGTCGCCGCCCGGTGAACCGTCCCGGGACGGGACGCGTCCCCGGTTCCGAGTGCGGCGGCCAGGTGCGGGAGCGGGCCGTGGAGGAGGCCGCCGACCGGTTGGCGCACGGGCGAAAGAGGCAGGGTGATCGGCCGCGATGACCGAACGACCGTCCGCGGGTGCGGGCGACCCGACGGCGGTGCTGGGTGCGGACGGCGCCCTGGCTCCGTCATGGCTGCGGGACAGGCAGCTGGCCCCCGTGCCGATGGGGAGCGCGGTCGACGCTCCCTCGGCGCGCCGCCTCGCGGCGGGCTGCCGTGCGGTGGGGGCGTCGCACCTCGTGCGGGTCGACCCGGCCACGGGGGCTGCCTTCCCGCTGGACGTCGGCGGTGCCGCGGGGCTGACCCCGCCCTGCCTGGTCCTCACGCCCGGTCGTGAGGGCGCGCTGCTCTTCCCGGGGCCGGGGCACGCGTTCGTGGCCGGCACCGCGCCCTTCATGGCGGCGGCCGTCGCCGAGGGGACGGACGCGGCCCGTGCGCGCTTCGCCCGCTACGCCCGCGCCCTCTCGGACCGGTGGCCCCGCCTGTCGGAGGTGGCGGCCGCCCATCCGCCCCGGCACCGGGCATGGGCCGGGCCGCAGGACGTCGATCCCGCGAGTGCGGTGGCGCGGATGCTTACGCTGATCCGCGGGTTCGCCCGAGGCGGGTGCCCTGCCGCGGAGTTCGCGGCCGGCTGGCGGGAGGCGCACCGCGCCGCCCGGCGTGACGGGGAGCGCACCGTGGAGCCGCTGACCGGACTGCTGGACCGGGTCTTCATGCTGCTGGAGGACTACGCCGACGCGCCCGGTCCGGTGGAACCCGGCGAACTCGACGACGCCGCGCTCCGGGCGGGCGTGGCCGAGGCGTGGCGGCACATCACGAGGGCTTCGGGTGCGGGCACGACGGGCGGACGGGGGTGACGTCGAGGTGGAACCCGGGGTGAGCTTCTCGCGGGACTGGCGGTGGGAGACGCTCACCACCCTGAGCCTCCCGCCCCAGCGGCTGGAGGGGTACCTCGCCGTCCTGTTGTGGGGCGGCCGGGAGGACCGGGGCCGCGTGCACGGGCTCCTGTACTGCGAGGTCGCCAACCAGGGCCACCTGTACGGCGCGGCCGCCGCCTGCGTCGACGCCGTCGCCTCGCACGCCCGGTCCGGGGCCCCGCTGACGCCCGAGGCGGTGAGCCTGCTGGAGGCCGTCCTCAGCGCCCGGAACCCCGGCGTCCGGGCCACCTCGGCGGAGGGCGACGTCGACGTGGCGGAGTACTGCCGTGCGGAGGTCCTGGGTGTCCTTCCCCGGGTGCTGAGGCAGGCCGACGCGGCGGCCGCCGACTTCTTCCGCGAGGTCTGCTTCCTGGTCCCCCAGCTGGCCGGCTCCTCGACCGCCGTGGCCCGGTTCCTCGTGCGGGCCGCGGCGCGCGGCGAAGGGGAGCGCAGGCGGTGGGCCCTGGAGGCGCTCGAGGATGTCAGGGAGGTGCTCAGGGACGGGCACCTGCTGCCGGGACCGGAGTCGGCCGTGGGCCACCGGCTGGAGAGGCTGGGCCGCTGCGGCCTCGAAGTCGTGGCGGGTCCGCCGCAGGACGGGCCGCCCGTGGAGGCCGCGCTCCACGCGGTCAACGGGGTCGAGGTCGAGCCGGCTGTCAGGGTTCCGGGCTCCGGCCCCCGCGCGCTCGGGCAGCTGGACCGGCAGTGGCACCAGCAGGCCGCGCGGGCGCGGCTGTACGCGGCGGACGGGGAGTTCCTGATCCTGCCGCCGGGCTCCGGCGGCAGCGCGGTCGGCTGGGTGCGGGTGCGGGACCGGGGCGGCGAGGACCTGCCGTCACGTGTCGGGAAGGTGTTCGGGGCGCCGGAGTTCGTCGCCGTCTCGGTGGACGGTCGCGTGCTGTGCGCGGCCGTGGTCGAGGACGACGGTCACTGGGTGGTCGTGCACGGGTTCCAGGACCCGCGGAAGCCCGGGCCTGGACCGCGAGGACCCGGCTGCGCCTGGGCGCCACGTTCGGGCGTCTGATCCGGCGGGTCGACGAGACGGTGCAGAGCGCGAACGCGCTCCCCGACAACGCGGCTGGTGCGGCGCTGGGGGGCGCCCTCGGCCTGTGAGAGCGGCACCGGCGGGTCACCGGCCGGCCGTGACGGGTGACGGTCCTTCGCGGAACGGTCGTGGGCCCGTGGAGGCCCGCCGTACCGCGCGGCGCGGGCAACCACCGCCGTTCTACGCCGGGGTCACGCCCGCGGCGCAGCTCCGCGGCATCCCGGGTCAGCCGACGGATCACCGGGCAACTCCGCGCACAGTGACGCCCGTTGACCCCGGCCAAGTCATTGACGCTACGGGCGGGGCAGTGATTCACTCCGGGGCTGAGAGCGCTCTCAGAAATGCGGTTGAGGACCAACCGCGATCCGACTTGCCCCACCACATGCAG
Organism: Streptomyces fragilis; assembly: GCF_003112515.1. Classification (GTDB taxonomy): domain Bacteria; phylum Actinomycetota; class Actinomycetes; order Streptomycetales; family Streptomycetaceae; genus Streptomyces; species Streptomyces fragilis. The sequence goes on from NZ_BEVZ01000013.1 coordinate 9,268, forward strand.
GGAGAGCCGTGTCCGTGATTCCCTCTCGTCGTGCCATGCTCCGCGGGGTGGCGGCCGCCGCCGCCGCGGTGCCGTTGGGCGGCGCAGCCGCAGGATCGGCCTTCGCGTCGCCGGCCTCCGACCCGGGCGGCCGGGGCGCCGCGGGTCACGGGGCAGCCCAGCTGGGGCCGAACGTCCTCGTCTTCGACCCCTCCATGGGCGACGCCGCCATCCAGGAGCGGATCGACGCCGTCTTCAGGATCCAGGAGGCCAACCAGTTCGGCACCGAGCGGTTCGCCCTGGCGTTCCGGCCCGGCACCTACGAACTCGAGATCAACGTCGGCTTCTACACGCACGTCCTCGGCCTCGGCGACAGCCCCGACGACGTCGTGATCAAGGGCCATGTGACCGCCGACGCCCAGTGGTTCGAGGGCAACGCCACGCAGAACTTCTGGCGGGCCTGCGAGAACGTGACCATCGTGCCGCCGGACGGCCTCGACCGCTGGGCCGTCTCCCAGGCGGCGCCGATGCGCCGGTGCCACGTCAAGGGCGACATGATCCTGATGCCGAGCCCGCCCGGCAACGGATGGTCCAGCGGCGGCTTCCTGGCCGACAGCCTGGTGACCGGCACCATCAACGCCGGCTCGCAGCAGCAGTGGCTGTCCCGCAACGACACCGTCGGCCGCTGGAAGGACGCCCAGTGGAACATGGTCTTCCTCGGCGTCCGGGGCGCGCCGGAGACCAGCTACCCGGCCCCGCCCATCACCACCTTGGACCGTACCCCGGTGATCCGGGAGAAGCCGTTCCTGACCGTCGACCGCAGGGGCGCCTACCGGGTGTTCGTGCCCGCGCTGCGGCGCGACGCCGCGGGCACCAGCTGGGAGAACGGGCCCGCCGCCGGTCACCACATCCCCCTGACCAGGTTCCACGTGGCACGGCCGGGCGACTCCGTCACCCGGATCAACGCGGCGCTCGCCTCCGGCAAGCACCTGCTGCTCACGCCCGGTGTCTACCGGCTGTCGAAGCCGCTGCGGGTCACCCGCCCGGGCACCGTGGTCCTCGGCCTCGGGCTGGCCACCCTCCAGGCCGTCAACGGCAACTCGCTCGTCGAGGTCGCCGACGTCGGCGACGTCACCGTGGCCGGCCTGATGCTGGAGGCGGCCTCCGCCCACTCCCCGGTGCTGCTGCGGGTCGGCGACGGCCGCAGCCGGAAGAACCACGCGCACCGGCCCACCGTGCTCTCCGACGTCTTCGTGCGCATCGGCGGTTCCGTCCCCGGCGGCGCCGGGGTGTCGATCCTGATCGACAGCAACGACGTCATCACCGACCACATCTGGGCCTGGCGCGGCGACCACGGCCTCGACGGCACGGTCGGCTGGTCGGTCAACCCGGCCGGCGTCGGCGTCCTCGTCAACGGCGACCGGGTCACCGCCTACGGCCTCTTCGTCGAGCACTACCAGGACCACGAGGTCGTCTGGAAGGGCGAGAAGGGCCGCACCTACTTCTTCCAGAACGAGCACCCGTACGACGTCCCGACCCAGTCGGCCTGGCGACGCGGCTCCACCAACGGCTACGCCGCGTACAAGGTCGCCGACGACGTCAGGGACCACAAGGCCTGGGGCCTGGGCAGCTACGCCTTCTTCAACCTCGAGGCCGACATCTACACCGACCGAGCCTTCGAGGTCCCCGACACCCCGGGCGTCGTCCTGACCTCGCTGGTGACGGCCTGCCTCAACGGCCCGGGCGGCGGCGGCATCCTGCACACCGTCAACAAGGCGGGCGACCCCGTCACGAACGGGTTCGCGCTGCACTGGATGAAGTCCTACTCCAACGGCGTGGCCACCTACTGACCGGCAGCCCGGTCCGGCGAGAGGCCGGCGAGCCCTCCGTTCCCCCGCCACGGGAGCGGAGGGCTCCTTGCCCTCGGGACGGGGCGCGGTTCACACCGCCTCGCGCGGCGGCGTCGTCGCGTCGCCGCCCTCCCCCGGGTCCCCCGCCCGCGTCCGCGGGCCCTCCGGACCCTCGGCCCCGGCACGGCCGGCGCCATCACCGTCCGCCCCGGCCGCGCGGGTGCGGGCGGACTCCAGGAACCAGTGCCGGGCCGAGACGAGCCACCAGGCGCCGCAGAAGGCGAGGACCACGCCGACCGCCACGGGGGCGTAGTTGAAGGTGCTCGCGGTGACCGGCGAGCTCTGCGGCAGCATGAACAGCACCGTGATCACCAGCACCCAGGCCACGGCGACCGTGCCCACCGCGCCGGACCAGCGGCCCAGGTGCCAGGGCCCCCGCTCGAACCGCTCCCCCTGCCGCAGCCGCAGGTAGGTGGGGAGGACGTAGGCGATGTACAGGCCGATGGTGGCGATCGAGGTGACCGCCGCGTAGGCGGTGGTGTTCCACAGGTACGGCAGACCGAGCACGAACGCGCCTCCGGCGGCCAGCCACACCGCGTTGGCCGGGGTGCGGGTCCTTGGGGCGAGCCGGTGCCACACCCGGGAGAACGGCAGCGCCCCGTCCCTCGAGAAGGCGTAGATCATGCGGGAGTTGGCGGTCACGGACGCCATGCCGCAGAAGAACTGGGCGACGATCACGACCAGCAGCAGCCAGGTTCCCGCCGTCTCCCCCAGCGCGTCCATGAGGATCTGTGCCGGGGGCACCCCGGTGCTCGAGGCGAGGGCCCCGTCGTAGGACCGGATGGCGAAGGTGAAGCCGAGGAGCAGCACGAAGCCGGCGGCGAGGGAGACCAGGATGGAACGGACGATGCCCCGCGGGCCGGCGACGGAGGCGCCCACCGTCTCCTCGGTCATGTGGGCGGAGGCGTCGTAACCGGTGAAGGTGTACTGCGCCATCAGCAGGCCGATGAGCACCACGTAGACGCTGCTCGAGAAACCCGTGTTGTTGACGAACTCGCCGAAGACGAAGCCCGCCGACCGGTGCTGGTCGGGGACGAGGACCAGGGCTCCGCAGACGACGGCCACGCCGAGGATGTGCCACCAGATCGACACCTCGTTGAGGAAGGCGACGATGCGGACGCCGAAGGTGTTCAGCAGCCCGTGCAGCACGAGGATGATCCCGAACAGGGTGATGGTGTGGCCGGGCGTGGCCTCGAAGCCGAGGCGCAGGTCGAGCCAGGCGTTGAGGAAGGTGGCGGCGCCGAAGTCGACGCCCGCGGTGACCGCGATCTGGCCCAGCGTGTTGAACCAGCCGGTGAACCAGGCCCAGGCCGCCGCCGAGCGGGCGGGAGCCATGCGGTGCGCCCAGAAGTACAGGCCGGCGCTGGTCGGGTAGGCGGAGCAGACCTCGGCCATCGACAGCCCCACGAACAGCGTCATGAGGCCGACGAACAGCCAGCCCCACATGATCACCGCCGGGCCGCCGGTGTTCATGCCGTAGCCGTACAGGGTCATGCATCCGGACAGGATCGAGATGATCGTGAAGCTGACGCCGAAGTTCGCGCGGCTCGACATCGAGCGCGCGAGCGTCTGCCGGTAACCGAGCTGTTCGAGGCGCTCCTCGTCGGAGACGGGGGATTCGTCGTGAGCCATGGGGACGCGTCCTTCGCACATCGGGGGGTGGTTTCCGCGGGAACAACACCTGTGCACCTGTGCCCGGCCACAGTAGGCCCGCGGAACCGGAGGGCGAAGGGTGCGTTCACCTCGACACGCGTGAGTGGGCCGCGTGAGCCGCGAGTGAGCAAGGAACGGTCAACAGTGAGCACCGACCGGACTGGTGACTGAGCAGCGGCCGGCGACACCGTGGCCTCCGACGGACAGACGTACGAGGAGGCTCGGGATGACGGAACAGGACGTGATCGTGATCGGCGCGGGACCGGCCGGGCTGGCGACGGCGATGTCGCTGGCCGGGCAGGGACTGCGCGTCACCGTGCTGGAGCGGGACGGCGCCGGCCTCGGCGACGTGCCCGGCGGCACGAGGGCGGACGCCGGCGACGGTGCGGGAGAGGGTGCCGCCGAGCGGGCGTGGGCGCACTGGCACCGGCCCGGTGTCTCCCAGTTCCGCCAGCCGCACATCCTGCTGCCCGCCGGTTCCGCGCTGCTGCGCACCCGGCTGCCGCAGGTCGTCGACGCACTGGAGGAGGCGGGGCCGCTGCGGCTCAACATAGCGGGGGCGGCACGGGAGTTGCCGGGCATGGACGGTGCCCGGCCCGGGGACGAACGCTACGACACCCTCACCGCGCGCCGCCCCGTGCTGGACGCGGCCTTCGCCGCGGCCGCCGCGGCCACCCCGGGGGTGACCGTACGCCGGGGCGCCGCCGTGACCGGGCTGCTCACCGGCCCGGCGCGGGTCGAGGGACGCCCGCACGTGACCGGCGTGGTGACCGGGCAGGGTGAGGAGCTGCACGCCGCCCTCGTGGTGGACGCCGGCGGCCGCAACTCCCCCGTCCACGCCCTGGCAGCCGGGCTCGGCGGGCCGCCGCCCGCCGAGGAACGCGCCGAGGCCGGCTTCGTCTACTACGCACGCACCTACCGCGCCCCGGGCGGCGCTCCGGCCCACCCGGTGTGGCCGCTCGTCCACCACGAGGGCGTGTCCACCATCGTGATCCCGGCCGACCACGAGACGTGGTCCGTCGTCCTGGTGGTCTCCAGCCGCGACCACGCACTCAAGGCCCTGCGCGATCCGGCCGCCTGGGAGCGGGCGGCGCGGCTGTTCCCCGAGCTGGAGGGCCGCACCGACGGCGAGCCGATCACCGCGCCCCAGGCCATGGCGGGCCTGCACAGCCGCATCCGCCGGACGGTGGTGGACGGGCTGCCGGTGGTGACCGGGCTGGTGCACGTCGGCGACGCCTGGGCGGCCACCGACCCGCAGTTCGGGCTCGGTCTGTCGATGGGCCTGACCCACGCCGTCGCGCTCGCCGACACGGTCGCCAAGACCGGCCTGCCGGACGCGGTGGAGCTGGCGCTGCGCTTCGACGAGGTCACCGGGGCCACGCTCACGCCCGTCCACGCCCGGCTGCGGGAGTGGGACCGGCACCGGATCGCCGAGATCGACGCCGCGATCGACGGCCTGGCCTACGAGACCGACGACCCCGGCTGGCACCTCACCAACGCCCTCGACGGCGTCAAGCTCGCCGACCCGGACGTCCTGCGGGCGATGACCGAGGTCGCCTGCATGCTCGACTCCCCGGAGAACGCCTTCGCCGCCCCGGGCCTGGTGGAACGCGCGCTCACCCTGAACGGCGGCCCCGCGTGGACCTGGCCGGGCCCGTCCCGTGCCGAGGTGCTGGCCGCGGCGCTGGCCGAATGACCTCAGCCACCCCGCCGTGGTCGACGCGCCGGTGGTGACCGGCCGGCACTCCGACCCGGCGGACGCCGTACCGCTCACCCGGTGACTGCTGGGGCCGCCGTCCGCCCCCGGTGAGGGCGCGGGCGGCAGCCCGGTTCGCGTCGGTGTGCGGCGTCTGCGCGCGGCGACGGTGCCGGCTTCGGCGGGGAGGTCAGGCGGGGTCCACACCGTGGCTGATCAGCCAGGCCAGCGGGTCGACGGCTCCGCCGCCGCCCGGGTGCACCTCGAGGTGGAGGTGCGGACCGCTGGAGTTGCCCGAGTCGCCGGAGTATGCGATGGTGTCGCCGGCCTTGACCACCGCTCCGGGGCTCAGCTTGTAGCTGGCGAGGTGGCAGTACCAGGTCTGCGTGCCGTCCTTGGCGGTCACGATCACCATGTTCCCGAGCGCGCCGTTCACCTTGTGGCTCACCACCCCGTCGGTGACCGAGAACACCGGGGTGCCGTAGGAGACGGGGAAGTCGATGCCGGTGTGGCTGCGGGCCCATCTGGCCCCCGCCGCCCCGTAGTAGGCGCTCAGCCCCCGCTGGTTGACCGGGCTGACGAACTTCGGCCGCAACCGCTCCTTCTCGGCGGCCTCCTTCGCCGCCCTCTTCATCTCCGCCTCACGGCGGTCCGCGAGGTCCACTCGCTCCTGCTCGCGGCTGGCACGGTCCCCGAAGTCGTTGGCCGCGGCCGTGATGCCGCCGAGCTGGGCGGCGAAGTCGTCCTCGTAGGACGGCTTCACCGGTCTGGGGTCCGACCCGGACGCCGCCGAGGCGTCGGTGGACTCGTCCGTGGACACGACGGCCACCGCGGCCGCGGTCACGCCCACCACGCACGCCGAAGGGACGGCCACCCGCAGCAGCGCGGTCCGGCGCACCGGTGCGCGGCGGCGACGCCGGGACGCCCCGGCGCGGGCCGCGGTCAGGGGTGAGGCGGCGGGCGCGTCCGGGGAGTCGTGGTCCCCGGTCCGCTGCGCGGGAACGGTAGCGGTGGAGGAGTCGTCCGTGTCCGGGACGGCGGCGTCGGGCGCCCCGGTCTCCCACGAGCCGGTGTCCCACGACCCGGTGCTCGCGGAACCGGTGTCCCAGGATTGGGTGTCCCAGGACCGGGTGTCCAGCGCACCGGTGTCCCAGGAACCCGTGTCGAACGAGCCCGCCTCCACGGAACCGGTACCGAACGGTCCCGTGTCTACAGCACCCGTGTCGAACGAGCCCACGAGGACGGAACCGGTACCGAGCGAGCCCGTGTCGTAGGCGTCCGTGCCGAACGTACCGCTGTCGTACCGGCCGGTGTCGTACGCACCTGTGTCGTACGCCCCCGTCGCCGCGAACGTTCCGGTCCCGTGTGCCCCGGTGTCGTACGCGCCCGTGTCGTACGCTCCGACGGCGAACGCCCCCGTGTCGTACGCGCCGGTGTCCTGGCCGGAGGACCGGCCCTCGGTCTCGGCGTAGTACTGGGCGGCGTACCCGTCGTACCCGTCGTGCGCGGCGTACGGGTCGGCGGTGTCCCACCCGCCGTCCCCGTGCCAGGGGGCAGACACGACGTACGCGTCGTCGGGCGCCTGCCGGGCAGCGTCCGTCCAGGGCTCCCCCGCCGCGCCGTTCGCCCGCAGGGTCGATTCTCCCGACGAATGATGCTCGTCCACCGGTCCTCTTCCGCTCGACGCCAGGGCCTGCCGGAGCAGTGCGGCGAGTGTACCGACATCTCCGACAGGCCCCTACGGCGCCGCGCGCAACTCACGCCGCGCACAACGCAGTTGACCGAGCGTCACCGCTGGTCGACCGGCGGCGGCACTCCGGCGCCGCCCTCACCCCACCAGATCGGGCGCGCGCAGCATCTCGGGCGGGACGCCCCACGCGTCGACGAGGTCGACCGCGAGCGGCCGGACCTTGCGGCACAGGGCGTTCACCTCCCGGCTGATGGCCTTGGACCGCTGGACCGTCAGCCGGCCGTGCTCCATGAACCAGGCCCGGTCCCCCTCTATCGTCGACAGGGCGAACAGGTCGCACAGCAGGTTCAGCGCGGTCTTGTTGCCGCCCTCCGGCAGCGCCTTGACCTTGTCGACGAACGCCTCCAGCACCAGCCGCTCGACGTGCGCGCGGGCGACGGCGATGACGTGGTCCTGCACCCGCGAGAAGACGACGCCGGCGTTGCGCTTCTGGGCGATCCCCCGCTTCAGCCGGCGGGCCAGGCCCGCGAGCATGTGTTCCTCGCGGAAGCGGAGCATGGCGAGCTGGTACTCCGGGTCCAGCAGGCCGGCCTCCCGGTCCCAGTCGTCGCCCCCGGGCACCAGGTCGCGGACCCGTTCGAGCAGCTTGTGGGCCGACGTCTTCTCGATCACCGTCTCCACCGCGAAACCGGCCACGTAGCGGACCATGCCGAGCTGGTCCAGGTCCTCGAACTCGCTGGCGTAGTGGGTGAGCAGGCCCTTGGCCACCAGCTGCAGCAGGACGTGGTTGTCGCCCTCGAAGGTGGTGAAGATGTCGCTGTCGGCCTTCAGGGCGGCGAACCGGTTGACCGAGAGGTACCCGGCGCCGCCGCACGCCTCGCGGCACTCCTGGACGACCCGGGTGGCGTGCCAGGTGCCGAGCGCCTTGGTGCCGGCGGCCCGCGCCTCCAGCAGGCGCCGCGCCTGCGGGTCGTCCTCGATGCCGGAGAACACGTCGTGCAGCTGCTTCCGCAGGACGTCCTGCGCGAAGTGCAGCGCGTACGTCCGCGCGACCAGCGGCAGCAGACGACGCTGGTGCAGCCCGTAGTCGAGGAGCAGCTGCTCCTGCGTGTCCGACTCCGCCTCGAACTGCCGCCGCCGTACGGAGTACTTGACGGCGATCGCGAGGGCGACCTTGGCCACGTTGATCCCCGCGCCGGCGACGCTGACCCGGCCCTGCACGAGGGTGCCGAGCATGGTGAAGAAGCGCCGGTGGGGGTTCTCGATCGAGCTCTCGTAGACACCCTCGGGCGTGACGTCGGCGAACCGGTTGAGCAGCGCCTCACGCGGCACCCGGACGCCGTCGAACCTGATGCGGCCGTTGTCCACGCCGTTGAGGCCCATCTTGCGGCCGTCGTCCTCGATGGAGACGCCGGGCGCGGGCTCGCCGCCGACCCGGATCGGCACGACGAACGCGTGCACGCCCTCGAACCGGCCGCCGACCTCGAGCTGGGCGAAGACGACCGCCAGTTCGCCGTGGCGGGCCGCGTTGCCGATGTAGTCCTTGCGCGCCTCGTCACCGGGGGTGGTGATGACGAACTCCTCGGCGTCCGGGTCGTACCTGGCGACGGTGCCGAGTGCCTGGACGTTGGATCCGTGCCCCGTCTCCGTCATCGCGAAGCAGCCCATCAGCCGCCCGCTGACGAGGTCGGGCAGGTACCTCTCGTGGTGCCGCTCGGTGCCCAGGTGCAGGATCGCACCACCGAACAGCCCGAACTGCACGCCGACCTTCACCAGCACGGACAGGTCGCCGAAGGCGAGCGTCTCGAACGCCGCGATGGAGGCGCCGACGTCGCCGCCTCCGCCGTACTCGCGGGGGAAGCCCATGCCGGTCTGGCCGGTGGCGGCCATCTCGACCACCAGCTCGCGCACGCGCTCACGGAAGGCGTCGACGCCGAGTGCGTCGGCCTCCTCCAGGACAGAGGCGTACCTCACCAGGTTGGTGCGGACGAGGTCGCGGATCTCGGAGTACCCGCCGTCGAGCACCTCGGTCAGTGCCGGGACGTCGATCTCGGGCTGCGTCCAACCGCTCTCGGATGTCTGGGTCGCGTCGGTGGCCATGCCCCTTCGCTACCCCGGTCCGGGCTGGTCAAGCGGTCGGCCATGGCACTTGGGGCCGTTCGGAGGACGTCCGGCCGGTCCCGTTCCGTGGCCGAGAACCCATCCGTGCCGCGAACCGTCCCCTCCGGTGGTGCGTCCTGACTCACGGCGCCGGGACGTGGGGCATCCGGCGCCCGGAACGACACCGTGGGAAGGTACTGGGCATGGGTGAGAACTTGTCCGACGGCGTGGACACGGCGCGCTCCCTCGAGGAGCTGGAAGGCGACCGCTGGCCGGATCCGCCGTCAGGCTCCACCTCTCTGGTCCACGCCGTGCACACCTTGCGGAAGCGGCCCTTGCGCGCGCTGTCGACGGAGGACATGGGCCGCCTGATCGCCCAGGGCGTCGGGCTGCGCCATCTCCTGCCGCGGGCCCTGGACCACCTTCGCGCGATGGCTCCCCGTGAGCCGGGGCAGCTCTGGCTCGACGACGACCTCCTGTTCGCTGTCCTCACGCGCGGGGGCGAGCTGTGGCAGGACGAGCCGGAGTGGGCCCGCCACCTCGACGAGACCCTCCGCCTGCTCCCGGAGCCGGTTCCGTCCCTGCGGCGGGAGGTGGACGCGTTCCGCTCCGCGGTCGCAGGCCTGCTTGGACGGTGACGTCCGCGGGCACGACCGGACCGTCCACCTGGAAGGGCGCGTGCGTAATCTCCCCGTCAGCGACATGGCTCACAACCACGAACCGTCTCTCCCGAACGTGCGTCCTGTTCTACGGTGCAGGAAGTGACCCAGGACGCGGGAGGGCAAGGACCGTGGAGCAGGCGAGGACGGCGCTCGCCGAGCGCATCGCGGAGCGCAGAGCGGGAGTCGGGGATCCGCGGGCGTTGGTCGGTGAGATGCGGCGGTCGGTTCTTCTCGTGCCGTCCGACGGCGGTGGCGGCCTGTGGTCCGCACACTCAGGTGGCGTTCGGTGGATCTGCGCGTTCACCGACGAGGAGGCGCTGGCCCGGTTCGGGCGGGAACGCGGGTTGGGTGAGCGCCCGTTGGAGTATGCGGCGTTGCTGGGTGCGCGGATCGTGGATGAGATCGTGCCGTCTCTGGGTGAGCCGGCAGGTCTCGCGGTGGACATCGCGACGGAGGACGGGTCGATGTTCTTCCCGCCGGTGACCGGGATCGTCCCGGACGCTGCTGCGGTGGACGTCGAGGTGGAGGAGGCCGGTCGTGGGCGGTGACGGGATGGACCTCAACTTCGACAAGGCGTCGGTGGCCAAGTTCACGCAGGGTGTGGGCGCGACCATCGACCAGCTCGGGGATCTGGGCGGGGCCACCGGTTCGGTGATGGGCAAGGGCTTCTCCTCGCTGGCGATGACCGGCATGGAGGCGGGTCATCACGGCCTGTCCGTCGACTTCGAGGACTTCTGCGAGCGGTGGGAGTGGGGCGTGCGGGCCCTGGTGAGCGATGCGAGCGCGATCGCCAACCGCCTCGGCCTGGCCGCCGGCACCCAGTGGGAGCACGACCAGTACGTCGAGGGCACCCTCAAGGTGGGCGTGAACGCGCTGGCGGGCGGCAACCCGCACGCCAGTGAGGAGGAGATCGCCCAGCAGGACTGGGGCGAGGTCTTCAAGCCCGACTACCTGGACCCGGACTGGAGCCCTGAATCGTTCCAGCAGGCGGGCGAGGACATCGAGCAGACCTGGAAGGACACCGGTCGCACGGTGATGACCGAGGGTCAGGGCGGGCGTCAGGCGGACATGCTCAACCAGGCGCTCGGCATCAGCGACGACCAGTGGAACCAGGCTCTGGACGACACGTTCGGGCCGTCGCCGGAGGAACGCGCCCAGCAGCAGCAACAGAGCGGTGAGCACGGGGGGAACTGAGCATGGGTATCGGCGACATCATCAGCGACATCACGCCGGACTCGGTCGAGGACGTCGTCGAGGACGGCGTCGAGTGGGTCGGCAACAAGGTCGAGGACGCGGGGAACTGGACCGCCGACCGGCTCGACGACGTCGGCTGGGAGTCCGGCGCGGACTGGGTGCGTGAGCAGTCGCGTTCGGTGGCCAACCGGATGGGCGCCGAGGTCGACGAGATGGACCTCGGACAGACCGAGGACAAGACCAAGCTCATCTACGGCAGCGCCGACAAGATCCGCTCCACCGCCGAGAAACTCCGCGGCTTCCAGACCGCGTTCGACAACGCCGGTGAGGGCCTGCGCGGCCTGGACTCCTCCAAGCTGAAGGGCGAGGCCGCCGAGGCGCTGCGCAAGGCGGTGAGCACGCAGCCGCCGAAGTGGTTCACCGGCGCGGACGCCTGCGAGAAGGCCGCCGCCGCGCTCGAGGCGTTCGCCGGCACCGTCACCTGGGCCCAGGGGCAGGCGCAGACGGCGATCGACAAATGGAAGGAAGGCGTCAAAGCCTCCGAAGAAGCGGCGGACGCGCACCGCAAGAAGATCGACGACTTCAACGCGGCCGTCGACCGTCACAACGCCGACCCGGAGAAGTATCCGGCCGGCGGCCTGCCGCCGCGCCCGTCGCCGACGTTCACGGATCCGGGCAAGAAGCTGATGCAGGACGCGCAGGACATCCTCGCCGACGCCCGCAAACAGCGGAACACCGCCGCCGAGACAGCGCGTTCGGCGGTGCGCGCGGCCCGGGACACCGCGCCGGAGAAGCCGTCCTACGCGGAGCAGGCGCTCAGTGGTCTGCAGGAGATGCAGATCATGGGCGACCACGTCGGCGGCGGCATCATCAAGGGCACCGCCGGGCTGGTGAACTTCGTGCGCGGCATCAACCCGCTCGACCCGTACAACATCACCCACCCGGCCGAGTACACGACCAACCTCAACAACCTCGCCGCAGGCCTGGTCCTGGCCGCCAACGACCCCGTCGGCACCGGCAAGCAGATGATCAGCGACTTCATGAAAGACCCCGCGGAGGGCTTCGGCCGGCTCATACCCGACCTGGCGCTCACCGCGGCGACCGGCGGCGCGGGCGCCGGAGTCAAGGGCGCCCGGCTCGCCGCGGACGCGGCGAAGGCCGCCCGGCTGCGCAAGCTGCTCGACGATGCCCCCGACGGCACCCACAACCGCCCCGACCACGCACGCACCACCGACGGCACCGACCCCGTCGACCTCGCCTCGGGCCGGATGTTCCTCCCGCAGACCGACGTCGAACTCCCCGGCATCCTGCCCCTGGTCTTCACCCGCCGCACCGAGTCCGGCAACGCCACCGGCCGCTTCCTCGGCCCCTCCTGGACCTCCACCGTCGACGAACACCTGCAGATCGACGCGATCGGCGTCGTCCACGTCACTGCCGACGGCCTGCTGATCACCTACCCGCACCCGATCCCCGGCTCCCCCACCCGCCCGGAGTCGGGCACCGCCCGCACCCTGCTGGAACGTCACGGCGACGGCGACTACACGCTCACCGACCCCGACACCGGCCTGGTCCGCCGCTTCACCGCCCCGCACGATGCCGAGCCCGGCGAGGACGGCACCGCCTGGCTTGCGTCCCTCACCGACCGCAACGGCCACACCGTCACCGTCGACCGCACCGACGACGGCCTTCCCCTCGGCCTCGTCCACTCCGGCGGTTACCACATCAAGCTCGCCCTGGCGGACGGCCGCATCACCGCCCTCACCCTCGCCGGTGCCGGAGAGGGCGGCGCCGACCTACCGCTGATGTCCTACGGCTACGACCAGGACGGCAATCTCACCGCCGTCACCAAGCCCTCCGGCGCCACCACCACCTTCCTCTACGACGACCGCCGCCGGGTGACCGCCTGGATCGACTCCAACAACAGCCGCTACGACTACACCTACGACGACCAGGACCGCGTCGTCTCGGCGGGCGGTGAAGCGGGCCACTTCCGGCTGAGTCTGGCCTACTCCCAGCCCGATCCGGACACCGGTGACCGCACCACCACTCTGACCACCGCGGAGGGTCACGCGACCCGCCACCTGATCGACAGCCGCTGCCAGGTCGTCGCGACCACCGACCCGCTGGGCCGTACGACCCGCTACGTCCGCGACGGGCAGGGCAGCCTGCGGACGCTCACCGACCCGCTGGGCCGCACCACCGCCTACACCCACGACGAGCAGGGGCGCACGACGGGTGTCCTTTATCCGGACGGTTCGGAAGTGCGGCTGGTGCTCGACCGGTCGGGGATGCCCACGGAGGTGCGCGGCCCGGACGGCGCCCACTGGCTTCAGACGTACGACGCCCGGGGCAACCTGCTCGAGGTCGCCGACCCGGCGGGTTACACGGTGCGCTACGAGTACGACGCGCAGGGCCGGCCCACGACACTGACGGACGAACTCGGCGCCGTGACCGAGGTGAGGTGCAACGACGCGGGGCTACCCGTCCAGGTGACCGACCCCATGGGTGCCCGCACGGTGATGGAACGGGACGCCATGGGGCGCGTGGTGCGCATCACCGATCCGGTGGGCGCCGTCACCCTGCTGGAATGGACGCCGAACGGCGAACTGGCGCGTCGCGTGGCACCGGACGGCTCCGTGGAGTCCTGGACCTACGACGGCGAGGGCAACCGGCTCACGCACACCGACCAGGTGGGAGCGGTGACCCGCTTCGAGTACACGCACTTCGACCTGCTCGCTGCCCGCACCCACCCGGACGGCACGCGTCACGAGTTCACCCACGACGGCATCCTGCGCCTCGTCCAGGTCGCCGACCCCATGGGGCGGCGTTGGACGTACGAGTACGACGCGGCGGGAAGACTCGTCTCCGAGACGGACTTCGACGGTCGCACCGTCACGCGTCGCCACGATGCGGCAGGGCAACTCATCGCCCGTACGGACGCGCTCGGCAACACCGTCGAGTACTCCTACGACGTGATGGGGCAGATGAGCGCCAAAACCGTCTCGGGACGGGTCACTCGGTACGAGTACGACCGGGCCGGCCGACTGATCCGCGCCGCCGCTCCCGACAGCGAACTGATACGCCGTTACGACCGTCGTGGACTGCTGAGGACCGAGGTGGTGGACGGACGTGCCGTCGACCACAGCTACGACGCAGCGGGCCGGCGGACCCGACGTGTCACACCCTCCGGGCAGGTGACCACGTACCGCTATGACGCAGCGGGGCGGCCGGTGCGGCTGACCGCGGGCGCCCACGACATCGCCTTCAGCCACGACCTGGCGGGGCGTGAGGTCGAGCGTGCCTTCGGTGCGGCCCTGACGGTCAGCTCCGTCTGGGACGAGGTCGGCAGGCTGCGCGGCCAGCACGTCACCGTCTCCGGGCGCATCCTCAACAGCCGGGCCTACTCCTACCGCCCCGACGGGCATCTCACGGCGGTGCACGACCGATTGGCAGGTGCTCGCACCTTCGATCTCGATGTCGCCGGCCGTGTGACGCGAGTGAGTGCGGAGGGCTGGGACGAGAAGTACGCCTACGACGAGGCCGGCAATCAGGCGGCTGCCTCCTGGCCGGCCTCCCATCCCGGCCAGGAGGCCACCGGCCCGCGTGAGTACACGGGCACCCGCATCACCCGGGCCGGGTCGGTCCATTACGAGCACGACGGCCTCGGACGTGTCACGCTACGTCGTCGGACCCGCCTGTCCCGCAAACCCGACAACTGGCGCTACGTCTGGGATGCCGAGAACCGGCTCACGTCGCTGACGACGCCGGACGGCAGCCGCTGGCGTTACACCTACGATCCTCTGGGTCGCCGCACCGCCAAGCAACTCCTGGCGTCCGACGGTGAGTCCGTGGTGGAGCAGATCACTTTCGTCTGGGACGGCCTGACGCTGTGCGAGCAGCAGGCCACCTCTCCGCAACTGCCGCATCCTGTCGTCCTGACGTGGGACCACCACGGCAGTCAGCCCGTCGCCCAGACGGAGCGCAGGGTGGCCGCCGGTTCGCAGCGTGAGATCGACAGGCGCTTCTTCGCGATGGTCACCGACATCGTCGGCGCCCCCAGCGAGCTGGTGGACGAACAGGGGCGGATCGCTTGGCGCACCCGCAGCAGCCTGTGGGGTACCACCGCCTGGTCGGCGAACGGCTCCACCTACACGCCGCTCCGGTTCCCGGGCCAGTACTTCGATCCGGAGTCGGGGCTGCACTACAACCTCTTCCGGTACTACGAACCGGAGGTGGGTCGCTATCTCACCCCCGACCCCCTGGGGCTCGGTCCGGGACCCAATCCCCTGACTTATGTGAAGAATCCTCTTCGCTGGATCGACCCGCTGGGCCTGTCTCCGCTGTCCTGTCGCGAGCTGGGCCTGAGCGAGAGTGCCCAGCGAGCGATCGAAAAGTTCGAGAACATTCGACGTGACCCGGTCGGATCCATCAACTCGCAGCCCAACCACAATCACTACGACGCGGCGAGAAGGGAGGCCAACGGGGAGGTCGTTGCGAGAAAGGCAGATGGAACCCCGTTCGACCACATCCAGGACCTGACGCAGGCGCGCAACGGTCTTGATAACATCCGGCGGGCGCTTGAGCGTGAAATGGAAAATCCCGCCGAGTCGATGACCGAGCGAGGTCTGGACGTGCTGATCGACAAGCGCAAACAAGTGATCACCGAGTTGGATCGGCTCAACGGCTTCCTGCATTCCATCGGGCATCGTTGAGCGTCCCGAAGGGCTGGGGAGATGTTGTCCGACACCGTGGACAAGGCGCGCTCGATCGAAGAACTGGAGGGCGTCCGCTGGCCGGATCCGCCCTCGGACAGCACCTCTCTCGTTCGTTCGGTGCACACGTTGCGGAAGAGGCCCTTGGGCGCACTGTCCACGGAGGACATGGGCCGGCTGATCGGGCAGGACGTCGGGCTTCGCTGGCTGCTGCCGCTGGCCCTGGACCACCTTCGTACGGCCGCGGCCCAGGACGCGGACGTCGTCTGGCTCGACGACGACCTGCTGACCGCGGTCGTCACCCGCAAGGCCGAGGTGTGGCGGGACCGGCCGGAGCTGGCCCGCCACCTCGACGAGACCATCCGCATCCTGCCGGAGCTGTCTCCGTACCTGCGGCCGGACGTGGAGGCGTTCCGCTCCGCGGCCACGGGTCTGCTTTGAGACCCGGTGACCGTCGAGGTGTTCACCAAAGGCGCAGCCAGTCCTGTCGGTGGACGGCGCCTGCGCCACGCCCGTGATGCGGGCGTGGCGGAACCGGCCGGATCATGAGCCTGACGGAGCGTGTGCAATCGCTGAGGTGACGACCTGGATGAAGATCACCGTCGACGGGTGGACGGCGACGGTCGCGGGCGACCCGCTGACCGTCCTCCCGCGTTTCGACTTCCGCGAGTTCCACGTCCGCGTCGCCGCGTACGCGAGCGTCCAGGAGCGACAGCGGTTCCTCGCGGACACCTTCGGCAGCGACGGCTGGTTGTGGGATACCCCTGACGAGCTGCGGTTCGACCGGGTCAGCCGGCAGCTGGTGGGCGCCGAATTCCAGATCCCCGGGATGCTCGTCGATCCCGGCGACGACGCCCGCCTGCCCTCCGCGCCACCGGTCAGGGCAGGCGGGCTGCGCGCGGACGAGGTCCGTGACTTCCGCCTCGAGGTGACCACGGAGTTCCTCCGTGACCCCGAGGACACCTCGCTCACCTGCCTGCGCGACCTCGACGTGCTCGACGAACCGTTGGAGGGCCGTATCGGGATCGCCCCCGATCTGGCTCTCCTGGTGCAGCACGGCACGATCGTCGGCTGGAGCCTCACCGACCCCGCCCGGTACCTGACCACCGCGTTCACCGCCCCCGATCCCGCTCCGCCCTCGCCCGCCGTTCGCCGGCTGCTCACCGAGTGCTTGGACCTGATCACCACTCCGCTGCTCGACGCGGTCAGGGACCGGGTACCGGCGGCCCTCGACCGGCTCGGGGAACTGGACAACGCCCTGCGGAGTCTGGACGAGGACCGGCACCGCGCCGATGCCCTCCTGGCGTTCGTCGGCGAGCTGATGGAGGACTACGCACGGTGATCCGCCACGCCCGCCCGAACCGGCGCACGGGCCGGCAGGCGCCGAGTGAAGCCGGGCGCACATGCGACTGACCTTCGGTGACGACTGGCACGCGACGGTGACGGACGAGCCGTTGCGCGCCACGCCCCGCTTCACCGGCGACTCCCTCGCCCTCGGCCCTTGGAGGGACCGCGGTGAGCACGTCCGGTTCCTCACCGGCACCTTCGGCAGCGAGGCACACCTGTGGGACGACCCGGACGTCCTCCGCTTCGCCGCGGACACCGGGGACCTGGCGGGTGCCGAGTTCCAGCTGCCGCAGGTGACGGTCCCGGCCGCGCAGGCCGCCCGCGTCCCCCTCGCCCCCGGAGTCCGCCGGGGCGGGCTCCGGGCCGAGGAAGTCCGGGACTTCCGCCACCCCATGTGCACGGTGCTCTGCCGCGCCCCCGGTGACACCGTGCTGACCTGCCTGCGCGACCTCGCCGTCCTCGACGACCCGTTGGACGCCCGCATCGGCATCGCCCCGGACGTGGCCCTCCTCGTCCAGCACGGTGGCGTCGTCGGCTGGAGCCTGACCGACCCGGTCCGCCACGTGACCGCGGGATACGCGGCTCCCTCTTTCGTACCGCCCTCCCCCGCCACCCGCCGCCTGTTCTCGGAGTGCCTCGACCTGATCACCGTCCCCGCCCTGGTCGACGACCTGGTGGACGGCGAGCCGGCTGCCCTCGCCCGCCTCCGGGCCGCCGACGACGCCCTGCGCACCCAGCGCGAGGACCGCCACCGTGCCGACGCACTGCGGGAGATGATCGCCACCTACGTGACGGATTACGCAGGGCCGTGACAAGTGCCGCGCCGTCGCGCGGAGTTGACGCACCGAGCATCTTGACTGGTACAGACCAATGCGGTTGAGTGTGGGCTCCACACCCCCCACCACGGCCGTCCCCCACACAACGGCCGGCCCGGACGCGTGCGCCGGTACGCGGTCCGCCCCGGTCGTCACGGCGGTACGGCCCCTTCCGCAGGGAGTTGCCCTCGTGTCGAAACGCCGTCTGTCCGCCGCCGTCGCCACCCTCGCCCTGGCTGCCGCCACGCCCGTGCTCCTGCCGGCGGCCGAGGCCTCCGCGGCCGCCTGCTCGAGCTATCCCAACTGGGTCGCCGGGAAGTCCTACGCCGCCGGCGCCATCGTGCGCTACACGGACGGCAAGGCCTACATCGCCGAGCACGCCAACCCCGGCTACGACCCGACCATCAGCACCTGGTACTGGGACCCCTACGCCTGCGACAGCGGCTCGGGCACGCCGGTGGGCACGTTCGTGGTCAGCCAGACGCAGTTCAACCAGATGTTCCCGAACCGCAGTTCCTTCTACACGTACAGCGGCCTGACCGCCGCGCTCAGCGCCTTCCCGGGCTTCGCCACCACCGGGGACGACGTCACCAAGAAGCGCGAGGCCGCCGCGTTCCTGGCCAACGTGAGTCACGAGACCGGGGGCCTGGTCCACGTCGTCGAGCAGAACACCGCCAACTACCCGCACTACTGCGACACCAGCCAGTGGTACGGCTGTCCTGCGGGCCAGGCCGCCTACTACGGCCGCGGCCCCATCCAGCTGAGCTGGAACTTCAACTACAAGGCGGCCGGCGACGCACTCGGCATCAACCTGCTGAACGACCCCTGGCTCGTGGAGCGGGACGCCGCCGTCGCCTGGAAGACGGGCCTGTGGTACTGGAACACCCAGACCGGCCCGGGCACCATGACGCCGCACAACGCCATGGTCAACGGCGCCGGGTTCGGCCAGACCATCCGCTCCATCAACGGCTCGCTGGAGTGCGACGGCAGGAACCCGGCCCAGGTGCAGAGCCGGGTCAGCACCTACCAGCGCTTCGCGCAGATCCTCGGCGTCGACCCGGGCGGCAACCTGTACTGCTGAGCCCGCTCCGGCCGCCGTCCTCACCTCGCCCCCGGGGTGGGGACGGCGGCGCTCACCACCCGCGGCGTCACCCGGCCCGGTGATCGAGGCCGAGGGACGGCGGGGAAATGGGTCGCCCCGGCGTGCGGAGGTCCGTACCCTCGCGCGCATGCAGCTGCTCTCCGTCAATGTCGGCAAGCCCCGGCCCAACCCCTGGAAGGGCCTCGGCGCGACAGGCATCGACAAGCGGCCGGTCGACGGCCCGGTCGCCGTCGTCGCCCCCGGCCCCAAGGGAACCGGCGAGGTCGGCCTCGCGGGCGACCGCGTCCACGACGTGAAGCACCACGGCGGTTCCGATCAGGCCGTCTACGCCTACGCCCGTGAGGATCTCGACGGGTGGGAGGCCGAGCTGGGGCGGCCGCTTGCCGACGGCGTCTTCGGGGAGAACCTCACGACTCTCGGCCTCGATGTCAACGGCGCCTTGATAGGCGAGCGTTGGCGCATCGGACGGGACGTCGTCCTGGAGGTGTCGTGCGCCAGGATCCCCTGTGCGACGTTCCAGGGTTGGCTGGAGCGAGAGGGCTGGATCAAGCGGTTCACCCAGGCCGCGGTTCCGGGGGCCTATCTGCGCGTGATCGAGCCGGGAGACATCCGGGCCTCGGACCCGGTCGAGATCGTGCACCGGCCCGACCACGCGGTGACCGTCGCCCTCGTCTTCCGCGCGATGACACTCGAGCCGGACCTGCTGCCGCGGCTCCTGGTCGCCGACGCGCTGCCCGAGGAGGCAAGGGAGCTGGCCCGCAGGCGCTCGACCGCGTAACCGGACGATGCGAGCAATGCGCGGTTCCAGCTCCGAGGCCCGGTGGTGGCGCGTGATCGATCATCTAGTGGATCAGGGCGTTCACGGCGATGATCAGCAGGCCGATCAGCATGTCCATCCCCCCGGCCCGCAACGAGGGCGGCCAGCGACGGCCGGCGGAGCGCGCGGCCGAGACCCCGACGCCGAACAGGGCGACGGTGTTGAACAGCAGGGCCACGTCCACCGCCGTGGCCTCGGCCCACCACCCCGCCAGCGCGGCCAGGAGCAGGACCACCGTGGGCAGCACGGCCACGACCAACGGCCACTCGGCGGCCACCGCCCGCCGCCTGGTCGTGCCCGGTCCCCCGTGGGCGTACGCGCGATGGGCGATGACGTGCGCGTACCCGTGGGCGGCGGCCGACGCGACCGCGGTGAGCACCACCCAGAACGCGTCCGAACCGGGATCGGCCGTCTCGCCCGTCCCGTCCAGTGCGGAGATCATGGCGCTGGCGAGCACCAGTCCGTACGTCCCGCTGAACAGCCACTGCTCGGGCATGCGGCGCCGCGGTGCTTCTCCGGGCGCTCCGCCCTCGCGGGGGACGTCGTCGGCGCGGTCGGGCATGGCATCGCCTCGGTGGGGGACGGGGCTGGGCCCGCACATGGTCGCGCGCCCGGTCCGGGGAAGGCGACGCCACGCGGGCGGGTCCGACGGTTCCGCCCCGAAGGGAGCACCGCCGCCGGCCGCGCCCGGCGTCACCGCGCGCCCGGCTCCCGCGGGCGCCCCGACCACTGGGCTCCCGCAGGCGCCCGAGCCGCCCGGCTGCCGCAGGCGCGCGCCCGCCGCCGGCTCCCGCGGGTGTCCAGGCCGCGGCCTGTCCCCCGTGCGAGCTACGCGGAGGTGTCCACCGCCGGGTGACGACGGGGGTACCGCCGGCTTCGTAGCGTCGGGGGCATGCCGCGGCGCCCCTGCCGCGGACCGCCGAGGCCACGGTCGCCGGAGCGCGGGCGTGACCGGAGAAGGAAGACGACATGAGACTGGTTCGGCAGCTGGTGGCCGTCGCGGTGGTCACCGCGATCGGCGGGCGGACGGTCGCCGCGGTGCAGGAGGGCAGCCCGTGGCTCACCCTCGTTCTCGGCGTCACGACGTCCGTGCTCGCGCTGCTCGTGTACCGATGGGTGGTGCGGCGGACCGAGCACCGGGCCGTGACGGAGGTGGGGAGGAAGGGAGCGGCAGCCGGGCTCGGCCTGGGAACGCTGCTCGGGCTCGGGCTGTTCGGGGCGGTCATCGCGAACATCGCCTTCCTCGGCTACTACGAGGTCACCGGCCGGGGTTCGTTGTCGGGGGCCGCGGGCCTTCTCGGCCTCATGGCGGCGGCCGCGGTGACGGAGGAACTCCTCTTCCGCGGCGTGCTGTTCCGGGTGCTGGAGGAGCGCATGGGCACCTGGACGGCGATGGCGCTGTCCGGTGTGCTGTTCGGCGCGTTCCACCTGGCCAACCCGGACGCGGACCTGTACGGCGCCCTCGCCATCGCGGTGGAGGCCGGCGGCATGCTGACCGCCGCGTACGTCGCCACCCGCAGGCTGTGGGTGCCGATCGGCGTGCACTTCGGCTGGAACTTCGCGGCCTCGGGCCTCTTCAGCACCGAGGTCTCCGGCAACGGTTCCACGCACGGTCTGCTGGAGTCCGTGACGTCGGGTCCGGCGTTCGTCACCGGTGGCGCGTTCGGTCCGGAGGGGAGCCCGTACGCGCTGCTGTTCTGTGCGCTGACGGCGGTCGTGTTCCTCCTGGTGGCCCGCCGCCGTGGCCGCCTGGTGCCCCGCCGCGGGCGCACGGAGCGGGTGGCGGCCGTCGCTACACTCTCCCGGTGACGAATCGTCGGCGGATCCCGGAACTGTGGCGGAGGTCGAGCGTCACGGTCCGGGATCTGCCGCTCGCGCTGCTGGTCTTCGGAGCGTCGTTCGTTCCGGCCCTGTACAACCTGGGGACGCAGCTCGGCGGCATGCCGCCCCGTGCCTTCGACGTCTGGGCCGTGGTGGCGGCGGCCCTCCAGGGCCTCTCGCTCACCGTGCGCCGAAGGGCCCCGGCCGTGTGCCTGGCCCTGGTGTCGCTGGGCTTCGCCCTCGACCAGCTCCGCGGCTACCACCTGGTCGCCGGTACGGCGCTGCCGATCGCCCTGCTGAGCGCGGGGTCTCACCTGGAACGGCACCGGCGCTCCACCGCGCTGACCCTCTCCACCGCGTACGTGCTGCTCTCGCTCACCCTCCACCGGCTCGGCGGTGACGAGGCGGCGGAGGGATACGTGCTGTTCTACCTCACGCTGGTCCTCGCCTGCGGCGCCGGCGTGTGGCTGCGCTCGACACGGGCCGCGGAGGCCGAGCGCCGCCGCCGCGTCGCCGAGGACACGCTCGCCGCCGAACGCGCCCGCATCGCGCGCGAGTTGCACGACGTCGTGACCCACCACGTGACGGCGATGGTGGTGCAGTGCGAGGCGGCACGGTATCTGACCGCCGCGCCCGAGCGCCTCGACGAGACCCTCGCCGCCGTCAGTGACACCGGCCGGCGGGCCATCACCGACCTGCGGCACCTGCTCGACCTGCTCGACCCCGGCCACGACGCCGGCGGCGGTGCCCCGGGGGACAGGACACCGACCGTCGGCGAGCTCCGCACACTGGTGGAGCAGACGCGTGAGGCGGGGCAGCCGGTGGAGTTCACCGAGGAGGGCGCATCGGCCACCTCGACCGGCAGCGCCGGCCTGGTGGCCTACCGCGTGGTGCAGGAGGCCCTGACGAACGCCCTCAAGTACGCGCACGGCAGCCGCACCCGCGTCCGGGTGCGCTACGCGGCGAGGGAGATCACCGTGGAGGTCAGCACGGAGGGGACCGGCTCGCCCACCGCGTCACCCGGTGGGAGCGGGCGCGGTTTGGACGGTCTGCGCCGGCGGGTCGACGTGCTGGGCGGCGACTTCAGCGCGGGCCCGCGAACGGACGGCGGTTTCACCGTGCTGGCGCGCATACCCGCCGGGAGCCCGTCGTGACCGCGCCGATCCGGGTCCTGATCTGCGACGACCAGGTGCTGGTCCGCACCGGCCTGGTGACGATCGTCGACGCCCAGCCCGACCTGGAGGTGGCCGGGGAGTGCGGGGACGGGCGGGCCGCGGTCGAGCTGGCCGGCCGGCTCCGGCCGGACGTGGTGGTGATGGACATCCGCATGCCGCTGCTCGACGGCATCGAGGCCACCCGTCTGCTCGCCGGCGACCAGGTGCAGCATCCCGTCAAGGTGCTCGTGGTGACCACGTTCAACCTGGACGAGTACGTGTACGAGGCCCTGCGCGCGGGGGCGAGCGGGTTCCTCCTGAAGGACGCACCGCCCGCCCAGCTGCTGCACGGCATACGGACCGTGGCCTCGGGCGCGGCACTGCTGGACCCCGAGGTGACCCGCCAACTCGTGGGCAGGTACGCGGCCCGGATCCGGCCGGCCGGAGGCACCCCGCCGAAGACGCCGCTGACCCCCCGCGAACTGGAGGTGCTGCGCCTGGTCGCGAACGGCCTGTCCAACAGTGAGATCGCCGAGGCCCTGGTGATCAGCCCCGAGACCGTCAAGACCTTCGTGTCGCGCATCCTGACCAAGCTCCAGCTGCGCGACCGCGTCCAGGCGGTGGTCCACGCCTACCGCACCGGGTTGGTGACCTGACGCCCCTGTCCGGCGGCGGGCCACCGGCCCCGCGGGGCCGGTGGCTCCAGAGCCCCTCCGGGTCCTCCGCCGCTGTCACCCGCGGAGGACCCGCGTGGCCGGTGCGCGCGCCTGGCGCACGGGCCCGCGTGGCCGGTGCGCGCGCCCAGGCCCTGTCCGGCGGATCATGCACCTGGGTCGCGGGGAGGTGACAAGGGCACCCGGCAGCAAGAACGGCAAGATCCGCCGGACAGGCCCTATCGCACCACCGCCAGCCCCCCGTCGGTTCCCGCCGCGCGGCCGCCGGCGGCCCGGTCGGGGCCGTCGGGGCCGAGCGCGCGCAGGATCTCCTCCACGCTCTGCTTGGCGTCGCCGAAGAGCATGCCGCTGTTCTCGCGGAAGAAGAGCGGGTTCTGCACGCCCGCGTAGCCGGAGGCCATGGACCGCTTGAAGACGACCACCTGCTCCGCCTCCCAGACCCGCAGCACCGGCATGCCGGCGATGGGGCTTGACGGGTCCTCCTCCGCCGCCGGGTTGACGGTGTCGTTGGCGCCGATGACCAGCACCACCGAGGTGGCGGCGAAGTCGTCGTTGATCTCGTCCATCTCGAGGACGATGTCGTAGGGCACCTTGGCCTCCGCCAGCAGCACGTTCATGTGCCCGGGCAGGCGTCCGGCGACGGGGTGGACGCCGAAGCGGACCTCGACGCCGCGCTCCCGCAGGCGCCGGGTCAGCTCGGCGACCGGGTGCTGCGCCTGGGCGACGGCCATGCCGTAGCCGGGGGTGATCACCACCGAGCGGGCCTGGGCCAGCGTCTCGGCCACCTCGGCGGCGCGCACCTCGCGGTGCTCGCCCTGTTCCTCGGAACCGCCGGCCGGCGCCTCGATGCCGAAGCCGCCGGCGATCACCGAGAGGAAGGACCGGTTCATGGCCTTGCACATGATGAAGGACAGGTAGGCGCCGGAGGAGCCGACCAGCGCGCCGGTGACGATGAGCAGGTTGTTGTCGAGCAGGAAGCCGGCCGCCGCCGCGGCCCAGCCCGAGTAGCTGTTCAGCATGGAGACGACGACGGGCATGTCGCCGCCGCCGATCGAGGCGACGAGGTGCCAGCCGAGGGCCAGCGCCAGCACGGTGACGACGATCATCAGCGGCAGGCTCGGGGAGATGACGAACCAGACCGTCAGCACCACGAAGGCGCCCAGCGCGCCGAGGTTCAGCGCGTTCTTGCCCGGAAGCATCAGCGGGCGGGACTTGATCCGCGCCGAGAGCTTCAGGTAGGCGACGATCGAGCCGGTGAAGGTGACCGCGCCGATGAAGATGCCGATGAACACCTCGGCGTGATGGATGCCCAGCAGACCGGCGTCCGTCAGGGCCCGGCGGGCCTCGTCGTTCGACTCGGCCTCGAGGTAGCTGTTCCAGCCGACGAACACGGCGGCCAGGCCGACGAAGCTGTGCAGCACCGCGATCAGTTCGGGCATCTGCGTCATCTCGACGCGCCGCGCCTGCCACAGGCCGAGTACCGCGCCGAGTGCCATGGCCAGCGCGATCAGCCCGACCGTGCCCGCCGTGCCGGCTCTCGCCGCCACCACGACCGTGGCGGCGAGTGCGAGCGCCATGCCCGCGATGCCGTACGCGACGCCGGCCCGGGACGTGCGGTGCTGGGAGAGGCCGGCGAGGCTGAGGATGAACAACAGGGCGGCGACCAGGTCCGCCGCGTGGGATGCCGTCAGGGAAGTCATCTCGGCTCAGCCTTTCGAGAACATGGACAGCATGCGGCGGGTGACGGCGAATCCACCGAAGACATTGATGCTCGTCAGCAGGATCGCCGTGAAGGACAGGACGGTGACGATCCGGCTCTCGTGGCCGAGCTGGAGCAGGGCGCCGACCACGATGATTCCGGAGATGGCGTTGGTCACCGACATCAGCGGTGTGTGCAGCGCGTGGTGCACCTTGCCGATGACGTAGTACCCGATCACCACGGCGAGCGTGAACACCGTGAAGTTCTGCGCCAGCTGGGCGGGGGCGAAGGCCACCAGCAGGAACATCGCCAGCAGCCCCAGGCCGATCAGGCCGAAGCGGACGGCGGGTGTCGTCCGCGGCTTCTTCGGCGCCGCCTCGGCGGGGGCGCTCTCGGGCTGTGCGGCGGGCGCGGCCGACACCGCGACGGGCGGGGGCGGCCAGGTGACGTCGCCGTCGCGGACCACGGTGACGGCCCGCTGCACGACGTCGTCGAAGTCGATCGCCAGCCGGCCGTCCTTGCCGGGCGTGAGCAGCTTGACCAGGTTGAGCAGGTTGGTGCCGAACAGCTGCGAGGCCTGCGCCGGGAGCCGGGAGGCGAGGTCGGTGTAGCCGATGAGGGTGACGCCGTTCCCGGTGACCACCGTGCGTCCCGGCACGGTGCCCTCGACGTTGCCGCCCTGGGCGGCCGCCATGTCGACGACGACGCTGCCCGGTTTCATGACGGCGACGTCCTCGGCCGTCAGCAGGCGCGGCGCTGGACGCCCCGGGATCAGCGCGGTGGTGATCACGATGTCGACGTCGGCGGCCTGCTGGTGGTAGAGCTCGGCGGCGGCGCGGTCGTAGTCGGCCGAGGTGGCCTTGGCGTAGCCGTCGGTGCTCGCCTCCTGCTCCACGTGCACCGGAAGGTACTCGCCGCCCAGGGACTTCACCTGGTCGGCGACCTCCGGGCGCGGGTCGGTGGCCCGCACGATCGCGCCGAGGCTGGAGGCCGCCCCGATGGCCGCGAGTCCGGCCACGCCCGCACCGGCGACCAGCACCTTCGCCGGCGGCACCTTGCCCGCCGCGGTGACCTGGCCGGTGAAGAAGCGTCCGAAGGTGTGCGCGGCCTCCACGACCGCGCGGTATCCCGCGATGTTCGCCATGGAGGAGAGCACGTCCATCGACTGGGCGCGGGAGATGCGCGGCACCGCGTCGAGGGCGAGGGCCGTCACCCCGGCGTCGGACAGCGTCCGCAGCAGTTCGGGCTTCTGCGCCGGGGCGAGCAGGCCCACCAGGGTGGCGCCCGCTCTCAGCCGGGCGATCTCCGCCTCCGAGGGGGCGTTGACCTTGAGGACGACGTCGGCGTCCCAGGCCTCGCCCGTCCCGGCGCCCGCTTCGGCGTACGCCTGGTCGGTGAAGCCGGACAGCTCACCGGCCCCGGGTTCGACCACGACCTCGTAGCCGAGCTTCAGCAGTTGCCGCACCGTCGCGGGGGTCGCCGCGACGCGGGTCTCGCCGGGGGCGGACTCGGCCACCACGCCGATGCGCTGCGGAGGGTTGTGCGTGGGTTCTTGGGCAGACATGACCGGTATCTCTCGTCAGAGGATCGTCGGAGGAGGGTGCGAGGGGTATCTGCGTTCGAGGGAAGTCGTACAACGTCCTTCCCATTGATCGCTGGAAACTACCGGCCGAGCGGGTGCACGCCAACGCGGACGCACGGTGATGTGCTTCACCTGGCGGCGGAAGGGCGGCGTGGGGTACGGCGGGCCGCGCCGCGGCAGCTGCCGCCCGGGGCCGGTCGACGCCGGGCGGTGGTAAGGCGGCCCCAACTCATCTATCGCTGAGGCGACTTGGCGCTTCGGCCGGTGGCCCTGGTTGCCGCATCCGTCCGCTCGGACGGGTCGCTCAGTGGGACAGGTCGAGGTCCGCGTACAGCAGGTCGTGGTCCGAGTGGGCAGTGGGCTGCACCCGCTGGCCGAGCGCGGTGACGCCCCGCAGGAAGACGTAGTCGAACCTGGCGAGCCAGTCCGTCGTCGTCGGACAGCCGGCGAGCGACGACGGCCGGCAGCGGGAGTCCGCGTCGGCGGCCACGGACCACACGGGGGCCAGTTCGGGGGCGGCGGGACGGGCGTTGAAGTCGCCGAGCACGACGGCGCGGTCGTATCTGGCGATCTCGGCGGCGAGGACGTCGGCCTGTCGCGCGCGGACGCTCTTCTGGCGCCGTTGGGCGAGGTGGGTGGTGAGGACCCGGACGGACCGGCCGTCCACCGTCGTGGTGACCGCCAGGTACCCGCGGTCCTCCGATCCGCCCTCCGGGTACTCCACGGCCACCCGGTCCGTCATCGGCGCCGCCGACAGGACGGCCTGGCCGAAGCCGCCCGGGTTCCACGGCGTTCCCCCGCACCGCCCGCGGTGGTGCAGGACCGGCCCGTAGGCGGCGTGGTAGACCAGACCGTAGTAACGCCGCAGGTAGTCGCGGATCCTCTCGACGTCGCTCACGCACGCCTCCTGCAGCCCCACGACCTGCGGGGCGTACAGGGCGATCTCCCGCGCCCGGTCGACGTCCGGTGCGCCGCAGGGGTTGCAGAGGTTCCACGTCATGACCCGGTGGGGCACCACGGCACGGGCGGCGTCGGCGGGCAGCGGCCGGGCGAAGAGATCGCCTCCGGGCGCGGACGGGCCGAGCAGCAGCAGGACGGCCAGGGTCAGCATGCCCCGGAGCAGCCACCGGTGTCTCCCGGCCACGTCGGCCCCCTCCACGTCGGTCCCTCCGGCCCCCTGTGCCGTCCCCGGGGCCGGGCCGGGCGCCGAGGACCGGCTGCCGGCCGCCGTCGACGGCCGGAACGCGTGCGCGGTGCCGGCCCTCCCGTCCCGCGCCGGCGACCGGCTGTTCCGGGCAGGCGCTTCCGGCGCAACCTTACGCGCGGCCCCGGTCCGGTACGGCCCACGGAGCGCCGTCCGCACTCCGGGCGGGTGGGGCACCCTCCCGGGAGCGACGCCTTCGATGCCGTTTCGCCCCTTTTGTGGAAGGGTCCTGGTCATGGCCGACATGTCCCATGGTGCCCACGCCCAGCCCTCGCGCCGTCGCCAGCGGTGGACCGAGTTCCGGCAGTCGCCGCTGTGGCCGGCCACCGTGCTGGCGTTCATCCTGGCGGCCTCGGCCGGCCTCTTCGCCGGTTCGTACACCTACTCGATGGCCGACCCGACGCCTCGCTCGATCCCCACCGCCGTCGTCGGCTCGTACGAACAGGCCCGCGGGCAGGCCTTCCTGGGCGGCCTGGAGGAGGCGCTGAACGCGTCCGTGAAGCTGCACGCGTACGACAGCGTCACCGAGGCCCGCCAGGCCATGGACGACCAGAAGGTCTTCGCGATCTTCGACGTCCGCGACGGCGGGGGGACCGCGATCCTGGACCTCTCCGGCGCCTCCGGCGCGTCCGTCGCCGAGGTGCTGGCCGGCACGGCGCCGGCCGTGGGGGCGCGGACCGGCGTCAAGGTCACCGTCCGGGACCTCAATCCGCTCCAGGAGGGCGACCCGCGCGGCCTGGCGATCTTCTACATCTCGCTGGCCGCCGTGATCATCGGCTTCCTCGGGGCGATCCAGCTGAGCGTGCACGCACGGGCCCTCACACCCCTCGAACGCATCCTGTTCACCCTCGCCTACGCGCTGCTCGGCGGTTTCGCCATCGCGGCGACCGTGGACTGGCTGCTCGGCGCGCTCGACCTGCCGTTCGTGGAGTCGTGGTTCATCCTCACGCTCACCCTGTTCACCGGCGGCATGGTGTTCACCATGTTCAACACCCTGGTCGGACGCTGGGCGATCCTGCCGACGTGGGGGCTGATGGTCCTGCTGGGCAACCCCTCCTCCGGCGGGGCGGTGTCCTGGCCGCTGCTGCCCTCCCCGCTGGGCACGATCGGCAAGTGGCTGCCGCCCGGCGCGTCGGTCAACGCGCAGCACACGGCGGTGTACTTCCAGGGACACCAGCACGCGTTCCCGTTCCTCGTGCTGGGCGGATGGGCCCTCTTGTCGTGCGCGGTCTTCTGGATCTGGCGGCACAGGCACCCCGGAGGCCGCGAGCGCCGTCCGGCACAGACCGAGGAGTGACGGCGCCGCCCCGCCCACCCGCGACCTCCTCGTCCCCACGCCCCCACGCCCCCACACGACACCCTTGACGCGCATACGACAACGATGGCTACATGGGATGGGAGCGCTCCCAGTCCGACGGAAGGACCTCCCATGCGCACCCCTGGCTTACGCCTGCCGCTCCTCCCGCTCCTCGGCCTCCTGGCCTCCCTGCTCCTGTCCCTCGCAGGACTCGCCCCGCACGCCGCGGCCGCGCCGGCGGCGAAGGCGGCGGACCCGGTGCGCGTCATGCCGTTGGGCGACTCCATCACGGGCTCCCCGGGCTGCTGGCGAGCGGTGCTCTGGAACCAGCTGCGGACGGCCGGCTACACCGACGTCGATTTCGTCGGCACGCTCGGCCCCCAGGGCTGCGGCCAGGAGTACGACGGCGACAACGAGGGGCACGGCGGCGAACTGGTGACCAACGTGGCCGACCAGAACCTGCTGCCGGCGCGCCTGAGGGCCACCCTGCCCGATGTCGTCGTCATGCACTTCGGCACGAACGACGTGTGGAGCAACATCTCCCCGGACCGCATCCTCGCCGCGTACACCAAGCTCGTGGAGCAGATGCGGGCCGGCAATCCGGACATGCGGATCCTCGTCGCGCAGATCATCCCCATGAACCCCGGCACGTGCGCCGCGTGCGCCCAGCGCGTCGTCGACCTCAACGCGCGGATCCCGGGCTGGGCCCGGTCGACGAGCACCGAGCGCTCCCCGGTCACCGTCGTCGACCAGTGGACGGGCTTCAGCACGGCTGCCGACACCTACGACGGAGTGCACCCCAACGCGTCGGGTGACCGGAAGATCGCCGCCCGCTGGTACCCGGCCCTGACCGCCGTCCTCGACGCGGGAGTGCCGGGAGACCCGGGCGACCCGGGCAGCGGTGGCTCCGGTTGCACCGCGACCTTCCGGGCCGTCTCCACCTGGCAGGGCGGGTACCAGGGCGAGGTGACGGTGACCAACACGTCCTCCTCCCCCGTCTCCGGCTGGACCGTCACCCTCGCCCCGTCCGGCGGGGCGCGGATCACCCAGGTCTGGAACGGCGGCCTCGGCACGGCGGCGGACGGCACCGCCTCGGTCTCCAACGCGGCGTGGAACGGCACCCTGGCCGCGGGAGCGAGCGCCGCCTTCGGCTTCGTCGCCACCGCCCCCGCCACCGCGGGGGCCCCTGCGGTGACCGTCGGCTGCACGGCACGCGCCGCCGGTTCCTGAGCCGGGCCCATGCCTCGGACGTCGGCGGGGGCAGGACGGGTCGCCCCCGCCGGGGTCACGACGTTGCCCGGGCATGACGGCGCGGCGAAGCCCGGGCCGGGGTAGGGCCGTCACCCCGGCCCACGGTGCCGTCGGTGGCCGTCGGTGACCATCGGGTGCGACCGGCACGGGCTACCGCGTGCGGCTGGTCCGTGGCATCGTGGCGACGGCGACGATCAGCGAGCGCGACGCCGCCGCCTCGGCGTTGCGCGATCCGGAGGTCCACTGGTGACTCCTCCCCCAATACCGGCCCGCCCGCCCGTGGTGGGCGTCGGCGCGGTGCTGCTGCGGCCGGACGGCCGGCTCCTCATCGGGCGCCGGACGAAGCGGGGCGAACCCGTCTCGTGGTGCCTGCCCGGCGGCCACCTGGAACCGGGTGAGAGCTGTGAGGCGGCCGCCGTGCGGGAGATCGTCGAGGAGAGCGGCATCCAGGAGGTACGGGACGCGCGGGTCTTCGCGTTCGCCCTGGAGACCACCGCGGACCGCACCCACCTGACCGCCGGTGTGGTGGTGCGCACCGTGTCGGACGCCCCGGTGGCGTCCGTCACCGAACCGGACGTCTTCGAACGGTGGACCTGGACCACGCCGGCCGAACTGCCGGCCCCGCTGTTCCCCGCGAGCGCGGCGCTCACCGCGGCGTGGCTGGGCCGCCCGGCACCCGCCGGCTGGACGTTGTACCCGGCCGCCGCGGCGGCCGCCGGCCCGGGACGTGGCTGACGCCCCGTCTGCTCAGAGTCGGCACGATTGGGCGCGCCGCCATGCCTCGGCACGAATGGGCGCGCCGCCACGACACGACGACGAGCCCGGCGGTCCCGTGAACCGTCCTGCCCTTGGTTGAGCGGATCGTTCCGGGAGCAGCCGACGCCCCTTCCGTCATTCGGCGACGTCGACGCCGTACTGCCGGGCGAGATCCGCGAGAGTGTGGTCGTAGCCCTGTCCGACTGCCCGCAGTCGCCAGCCGTCGCCCCGGCGATAGAGCTCGGCGAGGATCATGGTGCGCTCGGTGGTCGCGGCGTCAAGGGTGGCCCGGGCGGTGGGTGCCTCGCCGACCCCGCAGGTGGCGAGCATCTCCACCGCTCCGACGTCGGAGAACGTCGCGTCGCCGTCGATCGCCGCCGCGACCACCACCCTGCTCACTTCCAGGGGCAGCCGCCCCAGGTCGACGTCGACGGCCTGCTCGGTCGGACCTCCGACGGCGAGCCGGACCGTGCCGTCGGGGTGTTCGGGCGCACCGTAGAAGACGAAGTCCTCGTCTCCCGCGACCTGCTCCCGCGCGTCCACCACGAAGGCGACGATGTCGACCTCGCACGTGCTGAGCTGCTCCCAGGTAGCCGCCACCGTCCACTCCCCGGTGCCGGGCAGGTCGATGACTGCGCCTCGCACCAGGACCTCCGCCGTGTCGCGCGGGTCTGCGGCCGCCGGGCCCTGCGGCAGGGGCCGTCGTGCCGAGGCGGGAACCTGAGCAGGTGCAGCAAGCCACTTCGCGTCGTGGACGGGCAGAGCGAGCGAGTTGACGCGGCTCATCCGGCGGTCCGACTCCCCACCGGGGAGCACCACGATGTCGGTGACCGACGCCGAGAGGTTGACCGCCGCGGAGGCGCCGAGTTCGACGGCCCGGGCGCGCGCCGCCCCGGCCTCCTCGTGCGTGCCGCCCAGAACCAGCACACGGCGCCCGGTGAGCGGGAGGTCCTCCTCGGCCGGAGCGGACCGTGCGACGGATGTGGTGATGCGTTGAGCGGGCAGCTGGGGGGTGGGCGTGTCGGTCACGGACGCCCCGTTCGCCGGCGTCGACGGCAGGGGTGTCGGGTGCGAGGTCGGTGTCGCTGCGGCACGGGGCCGGTCAGGGACGTCGGCTCGGGCGGCGCCCTTGGCCTGGCCGATTCGCACGCCGTCGAGCAGGCGCAGGTACGTCCGCTCGTCCACCAGGGGCACGCCTTCGGCGATCGCCCGACGCAGTTTGGCGGTCCTTTCGGAAGGATCGTTGGTGACCAGCAAGCTGGTCTGTCCACTGACCGTGGTCATCATGTTGAGGCCCGCCGCGACCGAGCGGGCGATCAGCTCCTCGCGAGCCGTTTGGGTCTCCCCGGTGACGGCGACCTTCATCCCCTGTACCAGGGACCCGCCTTCTTGGAACCGGCCGGGGTTCCGGTACGCACATGGAGTCTTCGGCACGTAGGGCTTGAAGTCCTGGCGCGGTGGGCAGGCCAGGAGCGGAAGGCTCAGACCCAGGCGTTCGGCGGCGTTCAGTGAGCCACGCAGAATGCCCGTGAGGACGCGGACGTCGTCCTGCGCGTCATGGGCTCGCTCCTGACGCACGCCGTAGTGCGCGGCGAGCGTCTCCAGCTTGAGGTTCGGAGTCGCCGGCGCGACCAGCCGGTTGAGAGCCAGGGTGCACAAACGTCTGCTCACAGGCACCCACGAGCGGACGCGGGCGAATTCATGGGCCAGGAAGTCGTAGTCGAACTGCGCGTTGTGGGCGACCAGGACGCGGCTGCTCAGCAGCGCGCCGACCTGGGGGGCGATCTCCTCGAAGGTGGGTGCGCCCCTCAGGCGCGCGCGGGTGAGTCCGTGGACGTGCACCGGACCCGGGTCGCAGCCGGGGTCGAGGAGGGTGGAGAACTCGCCCGTCCGCCGGCCGTTCCCGTCCAGCGTGACGACCGCAAGGGACAGGACCCGGTCCCGGCCGGGCCTCAGTCCGGAGGTCTCCACGTCCACCAGCGCCCAGTCGTGGAAGTACTCGGGCAGCGTGGGCCACTCCGGGCTCACTGACAGCAGGGCCATCTCGGGCTCCCCTCCCGGTGTGCAAGTGGCACGCAGCCGTCTCGCGCTCATGGTCGACCAGGGGGATCTTCCCACGGCCGGATCGCTCCCGCCGTGCATCTCGCTCGAGGCACATAGCGACATGGGCCATCGCTGATGACTCCCCGCGGCTGCATCACCGGTGTCGTCCGGGACGGAACCGATCGCCGAGGCCGGCCGGGGCGGCGGCTCTCCGCGCGGCCCCGGCCGTCTGCCCGCTCAGCTCTCGAGATCCCGCAGGTAGTGCGCGAACTTCTCCAGGCCGTCGATGTTGCGCGGCCCGCTGATCCCCTCGTTGTAGTCCAGGACGAAGAAGCGGTCGTTCCTGACCGCGGGGAGGTCCTTGGTGTGCGGGGACTTCTTCAGGAAGGCGATCTTCTCCTGGGCGGGCTGGTCGCCGTAGTCGAGGATGATGATCACCTCGGGTCGGCCCTCGGCGACGGCCTCCCAGCCGACCTGCGTCCATCGCTGGTCCAGGCCGTCGAAGATGTTGCGGGCGCCCGCGCTCTTGATGATGTCGTTGGGCGGCACCTGGTTGCCCGCGGTGAAGGGCTGGTCCGTGCCGGAGTCGTAGAGGAAGACCGGCAGCGGGTCGTCCTTCGGCGCGGCCTCCTCGACGGCGGCGACCCGCTGCCTGAGTCCGGCGACGACCTCGGCCGCCTTCTTCTCCACGCGGAAGATCCGACCGAGCCGATCCAGGTCGGTGTAGAGGGCCTCGAACGGGGTGGCCTTCTCCGGAAAGCCCGGGTAGTTGTAGCAGCTCTCGGTGTGCATGAAGCTCTGGATGCCGAGCTTGTCGAGGATCTCGGGGGTGATGCCCCGCTCGTCCTTGAACCCGGAGTTCCAGCCGGCGACCACGAAGTCTGACCTGGCCTCCACGACGAGTTCCTTGTTGAGGAGGTCGTCGCTGAGCATCTCGACCCGGGCGTAGTCGGCCGCCCACGGCGACTCGCTCACCGGCGGGTTGGCCGACGGCATCACGTACCCGAGGACACGGTCCGTCAGACCGAGGCTGAAGAGCTTGTCGGCGCTGCCGCCCTCGTAGGCGACGGCGCGCCGGGGAACCGTGTACTCGACCGGTTCCCCGCAGCGCTTCACGGTGACCTTCCCGGACGCCTTGGCCTCGGACTCGACCTCGGCGCCACAGCCGGTGACCAGCACGGTCGTGGCGAGGGCGGCGACGAGGGGGACTCTGGTGCGCATGATGGTGGACTGCCTTTCGGGCGAAGGTGTTCGCAACGGTGTTCATCGGGAGGGGTCGAGCGAGTACAGCAACTGCGGGTCGCCCGTGAGGGGGTGGGGCACGACGGTGGCCCGGACCCCGAAGACGTCGGCGACCAGATCGGTGGTGAGGACCTGCTCCGGCGTCCCCGCGGTCACCAGGCGCCCCTGGGAGAGCACGCCGATCCGGTCGCAGGCCGCGGCGGCGAGGTTGAGGTCGTGCAGGACCACCAGGACGGCCGGCCCCGCGCCGCGCAGCAGCCGGAGCAGTTCGATCTGGTGGCGGACGTCGAGGTGGTTGGTCGGCTCGTCGAGTACCAGGACCTTCGGTTCCTGCACCAACGCCCGTGCCAGCAGCACTCTTTGGCGTTCCCCGCCGGAGAGGGTGAGGATGCCGCGCCGGGCGAGGTGGTGGATGCCGAGCCGCTCCATCGTCTCGCGGCACAGGTCGCGTTCCGCGCGCCCGAGGGCCTGGTTGCCGCGCAGGTGGGGGGCGCGCCCGAGGGCGACGACCTCCTCCACCGTGAAGTCGAGGTCGACCGAGCCGTCCTGGGTCATCGCCGCGACGAGCCGGGCGCTGCGGCGGGGGGTCAGCCGGGTGAGGTCGTCGTCGTTCACGCGGACCGTGCCGCGGGTGGGCCGCAGGGCGCGGTAGACGCAGCGCAGGGCGGTGGACTTGCCGCTGCCGTTGGGGCCGACCAGGCCGACGACCTGTCCCTCCGCTACCTCGAGGGACAGCTCGTGCACCAGGCTCCGGCCGTCGGTGACCACGGTGAGCCGGTCGAGTCGGAGGTCCATCTCAGCGGCCCCCGAACATGTAGGCCCTGCGGCGCAGCAGGGTGATGAAGACGGGGACGCCCACGAGCGCGGTGATCGCGCCGAGCGGAAGTTCCCGGGGGGCGACCAGGGTCCGGGAGGCGAGGTCCGCCCACACCATGAAGACGGCTCCGACGAGCGGTGCCACGGCCAGGACCCGGGCGTGGGTGGCGCCGACGAGCATGCGCACCAGGTGCGGCATGACCAGTCCGACGAAGGCGATGGCGCCGCTCACGGCGACCATCACCCCGGTCAGCAGGGAGACGAGGACCAGCAGGGCCTTGCGTCGCCGGTCCGGGTCGACGCCGAGGCTGGCGGCGGTCTCGTCCCCGAGGGACAGCAGGTCCAGGGCCCGTCCCTGCCGGTGCAGGAGCACCAGGCCGGCCAGGACGACCGCCGTGACCACCGGCAGGGCGCCCCAGGACGCGGCGCCGAAGCCACCCATCGTCCAGTACAGGACCATGCCGGTCGCATCGGTGTCCGACGCATAGTAGATGATCACGCTCATCACGGCCTGGAATCCCAGCGACAGGGCGACGCCGGTGAGCACCAGACGCAGCGGCGAGAGCGCGCCCCTGGTGGCGGAGGCCGCGTACACCAGGACCGAGGCGGCGAGCGCACCGGCGAAGGCGCCGGCGGACACCGCGTGGACGCCCAGCGCCGCCAGTCCTCCGGTGACGGTGACGCCGACGGCGCCGACCGAGGCACCCGAGGAGACGCCGAGGACGAACGGGTCGGCGAGCGCGTTGCGCACCAGCGCCTGGATCGCCACGCCGACGGCACTCAGTCCGGCGCCGACCAGTGCCGCCAGCAGGACGCGCGGGGTCCGGATCTCCCAGACGATCTGGTACGCGGTGGCCTCCGCCGCGTCGACGGAGCCGCCGGTGAGGGCGGCCCACAGGTAGCGGGTCGTCGCGTCCGGGGTGATGACGGCGGGTCCCAGCCCGATGGCCACGACGACCGAGAGCAGCAGCACGGCGGCCGACACGGTGCACAGCAGGGAGAGTCCCGGACGGGCGGGAGGCTTCGGGGCCCCGCCGGCCGGCGCGCGGGGGGCGGCCCCGTCGGCCTGCCCGGGCGGTCCGGCGGGGGCCTCGGGCGCCGGGACACGGGGTGGCGAGGGGTGCGGAGACATGGCTGGGGCCTTTCTCGGGTCACGTGGCGGTGCGGTGCGGCGGTCACGCCGGGCCGGGTGGTGCGTGCTTCGCCCGGTCGTCCGTTCGGGGCACCAGGACGGCGGCTCCGAGGGCGACGACGACCAGAGCGCCGAAGGCCACCGCCATGCCGGGGTATCCGGCGAGGCCGAGGCCGGCTCCGCCGAGCGCCGCGCCCGCGAAGACGCCGAGGCTCTGCCCGGCCGCGTTGAGGCTGAGCGCCGACCCACGCAGCGGCCCGCACCTGCGGACCAGGAGGCTCACGGCGCACGCCGCGACGAGGGCGTGGGCGGCGGCGTGCAGGGCGGTCATCAGCAGCGCCAGCGGCAGCCAGTGGGTGAAGTAGAAGCCGACCACGGACACCAGGGCGGCCACCAGCCCGGCCACCAGCAGCCGCTCCGTGCCGAACCTGGGGTGCTCGACGTTGGTGATCCTCCCGGTGAGGAGGTTGCTGACGAAGAACGAGGCGCCGCTGAGCGTCCACACGAGGGAGAACAGGCCGGGGTCGAGCCCGAAGCGGTCGTCGTAGTAGGCGGCCAGGTAGGACAGGTACCCCATGAAGACCGCGGTGCGCAGCACGGAGACGCACAGCAGCGGCATCACACCACGGCGCTGGGCCAGTGCCGTGAACGAGGCCAGGTAGCGAAGTCGTTGGCCTTCCCCGGCCGGCGGCACCGGCTTGTCGCGGCCCTGCCGTCGGAAGACGAACGCCAGCAGGGCGCAGAGCGCGGTGACGGCGAGGAGGTCGCCCTCCCACCCCCACAGGAGCGCGGGCACCGCGATGACGGGGGCGGCGAGCATGGCGGTCATCGACTGGGTGGCGGTGACCAGGGTCGCCGCCCGCCCGGCCGCCCGGTCGTTGCTGAAGCGGTCGGCGGCCGCCGCGGTGAGGGCCGGGTTCAGGACCGAGGTGCCGGCGCCGACCAGCAGACAGAACGCGGCGAGCAGGAGGAAGTCGCCGCTCGCGCCGAGGGCGGAGGACAGGCCCAGCACGGCGAGGCCGCCTGCCGCCGCCCATTCCTTGCGCACCCGGTCGATGAAGGGGGCGAGGGCCGTGCCGACCACGAGGGCCGCGACGCCGCCCAGCCCGCGCAGACCGCCCATGGCCGCCACACCGGTGCCCGCCTCGTCGGCGATCGGCACCAGGTAGGTGCTGAAGACCGTGAAGGGCAGCAGACCGACCATGGAGGCCAGCAGGACCGGCCACAGGGTCCGGACCATCCGCAGATCGCCCGGCAGCGCTTCCTCCCCGCCCGACGCGCCGTCACGCAGGGTGGAGTTCCTGGCATCCGTGCTCATGCCCGTCCCCCGCCGGTGCCCGCTTCCCCGGCGGCGCGGTAGCGGTACATGGGAGTCGGATCGGCGCTGAACTGCGAGAAGGGGAACGGTTCGGCATTGAGGGCGGTGACGCCCGTGCCGAGGAAGGCGCGGGCCACGGCGCTCGCGGACTGCGCGTACACGACCAGCGGGACGCCCTTGCCCCGGCAGTGCTGGAGGATGAGGTCGAAGGTGCCGTTGCTCAGGGTCATCCCGGTGGCGACGACGGCGTCGGCCTCCTCGAGGACCTCGGTCATGTCGTCCGTGACGGGATCGCCCCACTGGGTGGTGCGCAGGTTCAGGTCGCAGGGCAGGCAGACGCCGCCCCGGTCGCGGATGGCGGCGACCAGCGGGTTGACGACGCCGATGAGGGCCACCTTGGTGCCGGGCGCGATGTCCAGGAGCTCCGCGATCGCCGCGTCGCGGGCGCGGGCCCTGACCTCGGGGGTGCCGAGGGGCAGCGTCACCTGCTCGGCCTCGCCGGCCTCCCGGTGCGGTCGTACGCGGGAGAGGTAGGCGTCGAGTGCGGCGACCCGGACGGGGGTCGACTCGTGGCGCAGGAGGGTGTCCAGGCCGTGGCCGGAGGCGCTCTCGCAGAACTCGGGCCCGAGTTCACCGGCCTCGAAGGAACAGGCTCCGAAGGAGTCCCCGACCCGGAGCACCAGGTAGTGGTTGTGGTAGGTGACCTCGCCGCCGGCCAGACGGGTGGTGTGGTAGAGCCAGAACGCGCTGGTGACGGTCAGGTCGCGCGGGTGGGGGCCGTGGGCCCCTGTCAGGACGGCGTCGGTCAGGCTCGCGACGGTCTGCGGCTGGGGATCGTGCATCTCTGTCTCCTTGGTACGGGCGTCGGGTGGCAAGGGCGGTCGTTCAGACCTGGGGCGTGCACAGGTCCGGCCAGGAGCCGGTCGACCAGGGGTGCGCCAACTCCTCCAGCGAGGTGATCTCGTGGGGCTTCAGCAGGTCGACGTCCTGGGCGAGCGCGTGCTGCGCGAAGGCGCTCTCGACATAGCGGTGTCCGGTGTCGGCGGCGATGAAGAGATGGGTGCGGGAGGGGTCGCGTCGGCGCTCCCACCGGGCGGCCAGATGGGCGGCGCCGGCCGACAGGCCCGCGAAGATGCCGGTGCCGCGCAGCAGTTCGACGGCGCCGGAACGGGCGTGGTCGAAGTTGACCCAGTGGATCCGGTCGTAGAGGTCGTGCCGGACGTTGCGGAAGTCGATGGCGCTGCCGATGCCCGCGATGATCATGTCCGGGTCCGCGACGTGTGCGGAGCCGAAGGTGACGCTGCCGAAGGGCTGTACGCCGACGAGCGTCACGTCCCTGCCGGCCTCCCGCAGGTACGTGGTGAGCGCGCCGGTGGAGGCGCCGGATCCCACCCCGCCCACCAGGGTGAGCGGCCCGTCCGGCACCTCGCGGTCGATGGCTGCGGCGACGTCGCGGTAGCCGTGGTAGTGGATGCTGTCGTGGTACTGCCGCATCCAGTGGTAGGAGGGGTTCTCCGCGAGGATCTCGGCGATGCGGCGCACCCTCGACTCCTGGTCGAGGCGCAGGTCCTTCGACGGCCGTACCTGTTCCAGCGTGACGCCGAGGATCTCCAGCTGCACCCGCAGCGTCCGGTCCACGGTGGTGGAGCCGACGATGTGGCACTTCATCCCGTACCGGTGGCAGGCGAGTGCCAGCGCGTGCGCGTAGATGCCGCTCGAGCTGTCGACCAGCGTGTCGCCGGGCTGGACCTGTCCGGTCTCCAGGAGGTGGCGGACCGCCCCGAGGGCCGAGTAGACCTTCATCGTCTCGAATCTGAGGCAGACCAGGCCCGGTTGCAGGTCCACCAGGTCCGGCTTCTTGATCGCCTCTGCTATGTGTGCGTGCACGTCCGTCTCTCCGTCAGGTCGGCCTGAGCGCATGGCAAGTGACTGGGCCGTTGGGCGATGGCGATGCCGTACGCCTCCCGCGCGCTCCCCGCGGCCCCTTCCGCCCAGGCCGGTCGACCGGAGGGCGGTCGACTGGAGGGCGGTCGGCTGGCGGGCGGTCGGCCGGAGGGCGGACCGGCGGCCCGGGCCGCGAGCATCACACCGAATGAAAATGATTGTCAAGTCAGATAGTGTGGCGGACAGCCGTCGCGCGGCCCTCCCACCGCGGCGCCGCCACGGCCTCAACACCCCTGCCCTGGAGGAGATTTACGTGACGCGACTCGACACGACGACCGAGCGAGGAGTCGCTTCGCCCCAGCCGGGCGACCGCCCTGCCGGAACCGGCACCGCCTTCGGAACCTTCGGTGAACTGCTCCAGGGCGCACTGCCCGAGAGGGACGGGGACTTCCTGGTGACCCTCCCCGTGGCCCGCTGGAGCATGGCCACGTTCCGGCCGTTGCCGGGCGCCACCGACGTCACCGTCCACCCCGCCGGAAAGGCGAAGTCCCTCCGGCTGGCCCGGATGATCCTGGAGGAGTCACCTCGGCCCACCGGCGGACTGCTGACCCTGCACAGCCAGATACCCGAGGGCAAAGGCCTGGCCAGCTCTTCCGCGGACCTGGTGGCCACGGCGCGGGCGGTGGGCCGGGCCGTGGCCACCCCCATGCCGCCGGCCCGGATCGAGCGCCTGCTGGCGCGCATCGAACCGACCGACGGGGTGCTCTACCCGGCGATCGTCGCCTTCCACCACCGCACGGTCCGCCTGCGGCACACCCTCGGATCGCTGCCCGCCATGGGCGTGGTCGGCATCGACGAGGGCGGATCCGTCGACACCGTCGCCTTCAACCGGCTGCCGAAACCCTTCTCCCTGGCCGACCGGCACCGGTACGCACACCTCCTGTCCCGCCTCACCTCGGCCGTCCGCCGCCACGACCTGGCAGAGGTCGGCAGGGTGGCCACGCGGAGCGCCCTGATGAATCAGGCCCTGCACCCCAAGAGGTCGCTGCAGCCCCTGCGGGAGATCTGCCGCGAGATCGGCGGCCTGGGGGTGGCGGTGGGGCACAGCGGCACGACGCTGGGGATCCTGCTGGACGCGACGGACCCCGCGTACCCCCACCGCGCCGCGGCGGCGGCGCGCGCCTGCGCCGACCTGGGACACGCGGCGACGGTGCACCGGACCCTCAGCTTCCCCGCCGCCCGGCGCTCACGGCCCTCCGGCCAGGGCCGCCCGAACGAGATGGCCACCGGTCCCTCGTTGCCGCTGGGTCCGTCAACCTTCCTGTCCGGGCCCGAGGCCCGGCGGCTGCGAACCCCCTTCACCACTCTTCCGCAGACGGCGGACCACCCGCGTGAGACGATCGCGCCTGGCGGCCACACTTCGACCCTGGGCGAGCAACCCCCGTTCGCAGCAACTGATATGACGTCACGTCAGCACCGGTGAGGGGACCTACGGCATGACAGGCACGGCTCGACTGCACCTCAGCCCGGAACTGCCCGCACTGCTGGACCGGATCGACGCGCTGGGCGGGTCGCTCGACGCGGGCGCGGATGCCGCGGAGGACCTCGGCAGGCTTCCCGAGCACACCGCACGGGCCCTGCTGGACACGGGGATCGTCGCAGCGGAGTTGCCGAGGAGCCTCGGTGGGCACGAATTCGCGCCCCTGCAGCTGATCGAGACGGTCGAGCGGCTCAGCTACCACGACGCGGCGGCGGGCTGGACGATGTTCGCACTGCAACTGGTGACCGGCTCCACCGCGGCCTTCATCGGCGACGCGGCGGCGGCCGACCTGTTTCCCGACGTCGCCGGCGGGGAGTACGCGCTGGTCGCCGGGCACGGCACCCGGCCCGGCCGCGCCGTCCCGGAGAAGGACGGCTACCGGGTGAGCGGGAACTGGCAGTTCGCCTCCGGAATGGCGCACGCCACGCACGTCCACAGCCTGATCCAGGTCGAGGGCACCGGGGAGATGCGGATCCTCACCATGCCGAAGTCGCAGGTGGTGCTCGACGGCAACTGGGACGTGCTCGGACTGCGCGCGACGCACAGCATCGACTACCACTGCCACGACGTGTACGTCCCGCACGAATACACCTACCTCGCCACCACGACCACTCCGGTCAACGGCGATGCCGTCTACCGGCTCGGTCTGGTCAACATGGCCGCGATCGGACACACCGGCTGGGCGCTCGGCGTCGGACGGCGGCTGCTCGACGAGCTCCGGAAGGTCGCCGGGGCCCGCACCGGCACGCGCGGCGCCGCTGTCGACACCTCCCAGTTCCACGCGGAGTACGCGACCGCGGAAGCCCGGCTCCGGTCCGCCCGGGCCTGGGTGACCGAGGCGTGGCGCGACTTCGAAGCCACCCTCGACGCGGGCGACCTGCTCAGCACGGAACAGGACACCCTGCTGCGCCTCGTGCTCAACCACGCCACGTCGACCGCGCGGGAGGTGGGCGGCACGGTCCACCGCTGGGCGGGCTCGGCGGCGATCCGGCGCGGCCCGATCGACCGCTTCCTGCGCGACCTCCACACGGGGACCCAGCACATCACCTCGAGCCCGCTGGTGCTGCAGCACTGTGGCAGGTGGCTCAGCGGCCCCCGGCCCGAGGCGCGGTGGAACTTCCTCGACCTGACCGGGTGACGCCCCACCGCGTCGGCGGCGTCT
This sequence comes from Streptomyces fragilis, assembly GCF_003112515.1. GTDB lineage: Bacteria > Actinomycetota > Actinomycetes > Streptomycetales > Streptomycetaceae > Streptomyces > Streptomyces fragilis. The sequence continues at coordinate 51,520 of NZ_BEVZ01000013.1, forward strand.
CGCGCGGAGGACGACCGGCACAGCGCCATCGGGGTTCCGGCCGGACGAACCCGGAACCCCGACGAGGCCGACCGCGTCCGGCGGACCCTATGCGGTCCCGGTCCTCAGTGAGACCTCGCAGTCGAGTGTCTGCGTGAACTGCCTGTCGTCCTGCTGGTACGCGAACCGGCATTGACGTGCGTTGCCCCGAGGAGGCGCGACGATCTTCATCTTGGCGACGAAGAAGATGTCGCTGGACGTATCTGCGCCGACTTTCACCGGATCGTCGATGTAATTCTTCAGCTGCGCGAAGTCCGGCATGTCCGCTTCGCCCTCGCGGGCCAGCAGGGGGAGCCCTTCTGTGTCGTTGAGGTCGAAGGCGCCGTATCCGAGGATCTCGATGCCGTCCGGAACGTGCAGCACGGACACATCGGTGATCTCGATCGGCTCACGGCTGGTGTTCTCCGGAACCGGGAGGGCGAACCACCAGGTCTCACCCACCTTGGCGTGGTCGTGCCCGACGACGCCGCTGGACTGGGCGCCGTCCGTGCTCAGCGCGGTGCCGGCGCTCGCCTGTCCGTGCGAGGGGGAGCTGGCGCTGAGCAGGGCGGCGGCGAGCAGCAGCGCGAGCGGTGCCCTGGTGCGGGTGGAAGACACCAGGCTTCCCCGAGACCCAGACCGAGACCGAATCATTCTTTCCCCAGATGTCGTGCCGGTCCTGGTCAGCCGAGGAAGCTGAGACGGACCTGGCGGTCGGCGTTGTCGACGTTGGTGTCGACCAGGCACACCGACTGCCAGGTGCCCAGTTCCAGGCGGCCGCCGATGACCGGGAGGGTGGCGTGGGGCGGGACGAAGGCGGGGAGGACGTGGTCGCGGCCGTGGCCGGGGGTGCCGTGGCGGTGCTGCCAGCGGTCGTCGGCCGGGAGGAGGTCGCGGAGGGCGGCGAGCAAGTCGTCGTCGCTGCCGGCGCCGGTCTCGATGACCGCGATGCCCGCGGTCGCGTGGGGGACGAAGACGTTGAGGAGGCCGTCACGGCCGGCGGCCGCCTCGCGGAGGAAGTCCTCGCAGTCGCGGGTGATGTCGGCGACGCGCTCGGAGGAGCCGGTGGTGATGTGCAGGACGCGGGAGCTGAAACGGTCTGGCATGGGGCCATCCTGACGCATCCGCCCCGCGGGGGAAGAGAGGCGGTCCCCCGGTCGTTCGCAGGGATGTGGAAGAGCAAGGGATGCGCGGGACCGAGGTCGTGGTGGTGGGCGCCGGGCAGGCGGGGCTGTCGGCGGCGTACCACCTGCGGCGCGCCGGGTTGACGCCCGGGCCGGGCTTCGTGGTGTTGGACCACGCGCCGGGGCCTGGCGGTGCCTGGCAGTTCCGGTGGCCGTCGCTGACGTACGGCAAGGTGCACGGGATGCACTCGCTGCCGGGCATGGAGCTGACCGGGGCGGATCGGGCGCGCCCGTCGTCCGAGGTGATCGCCCGGTACTTCGAGGAGTACGAGCGGGCCTTCGGGCTCGAGGTGCTGCGGCCGGTCGAGGTGCGGGCGGTGCGGGAGGGCGAGGGCGGGCGGCTGCGGGTGGAGACCTCGGCCGGGGTGTGGTCCGCGCGTGCCCTGATCAACGCCACGGGCACCTGGGACCGGCCGTTCGTGCCGCGCGTACCGGGCCAGGAGACGTTCCGCGGGCGGCAGTTGCACACCGTGGGTTACCGCGGGCCCGAGGAGTTCGCGGGTCTGCGGGTGGTGGTGGTCGGTGGGGGCGCCTCGGGGACGCAGCACCTGCTGGAGCTCGCTCCGTACGCGGCGGCGACGGCCTGGGTGACGCGGCGGCCGCCGGTCTTCCGTGAGGGCCCGTTCGACGAGGACGCGGGGCGGGCGGCCGTGGCCATGGTGGAGGAGCGGGTCCGGGAGGGGCTGCCGCCGCGGAGCGTGGTGTCGGTGACGGGGCTGCCGCTGAACGACGCGATCCGCGAGGGCTTGCGCAGCGGGGTGCTGGACCGGCTGCCGATGTTCGACCGGATGACGCCGGAGGGCGTGGCGTGGGCGGACGGGCGGGCCTTCCCGGCGGACGTGGTGCTGTGGGCGACGGGGTTCCGGCCGAGCGTGGGCCATCTGGCGCCGTTGCGGCTGCGGGAGCCGGGGGGCGGGATACGCCTGGTGGGCACGCGCGCGGCGGCGGACCCTCGGGTGCACCTCGTGGGGTACGGCCCGTCGGCCAGCACGATCGGGGCGAACCGCGCGGGGCGGGCGGCGGTGCGGGAAGTCCGGCGGCTGCTGGAGGGCGGCCCCGGGAGCCTGGACACGGCGGAGGCGGCCTGACCTCGACGACGGCGGACGGCGAGGGGAGGCAGGCGCGGGGTGTCACGGCGGCCACGGTCGTATCAGGGGGGACCACGAGCGGCTCCCCCGGGCGGGCGGCCCGTGCCGAGACGGGGAACCTCAAATCCAGCCCCGTATCCGAACCTGGACCTTGTCCTCGTCCGGCATCGCTGATCAGATCAACGCCTGGTCACGCCAGATAACGCCACCACAGACGCGTGCCACCATGGGGGGAAAGATGACGATCGACCACTATGTGCGAACGGCAGGCGACGCGCGTGTCAGGTCCGCGACAGTAGCCGCGTACGCGGTCGCGGGCGTCTTCCATGTCGTCACGGCAGGGTTGTTCGCCGCCGGTCTGTCGCTGACCGTGCTCGGCTTCAGCACCGTGGTGCAGCCCATGATCGGACTGCTCCTGCTGGCACTGACTCTCACGCTCCGCCCGCGTCCGCAGCGCCTCGACACGGATCTGCCCACGCTACGGGAGGCCGACGCGCCGGCTCTGTTCGCGCTGCTGCACCGGGTGGCGGACAGCACCGGAGTGCGACGTGTCGAAGCGGTCCAGCTCACCGCCGGCTTCTCCGCGCGCGTCGTCCACCACGGGTTCCGCCGCAGGCGGTGTCTGGCCCTGGGCCTCCCCCTCTGGGTCGGCTGTCCTCCCCAGCAGCGGATCGCCGCCGTGGCGCAGGCGTTGGTGGAGAGCGGCCCCCGCAACGTGCGGCGCGGCGTGTTCGTGGGCTCGGCCCTCGGGGCGTTGCGGGGCGGGGTGCGGGCCATGGGAGCGGGTGGGTCCCAGGCCTCGGCGCGCATCGACGTCCATGCGTACCGTGCGGACGAGATGGCGGCGGGGGTCGCCGTCGTCCAGGCGCGCAGCCGGGCGACGGAGCGTGTGCTGTGGCTTCCGCGGATCGCCGCGGCAGCGTGCGCCCGCCTGCTGCTGAGGCTCACGCGGCCGTCCGTGAGGCAGGCGCGGCTCGCCTCGGACGAGGCCGCGGCAAGGACGGCGTCCACCCGGGCCACGCTCGCCGCACTGCGTGACCGGCAGCTGGCACGCGCGATCGACGTGGAGATGCACCGGCTGACCGTCGAGAGGAAGAGCTACGCGAAGACTCGCGGCGCGGCCTCCGGGCGGGACGAGTTCTGGGACGGCGTCGCCCGGCATGCGGAGCGTCTGCGGGAGCGGCCGGACGCCGCCGAGGCCGGCCCGCCGTCGGAGGCGGAGAGCGGGCGCCGCCGGTTCCGGCCCGCTGTCGAGGACACCGACGCGTGGCGCAGGGCCCGGCTGGCCCTCGGCCCGCAGCACCCGGCGACGATCACGCTCGACGAGGCCGACCGCGTCCGCATCGAGGACGAACTCCGCCCGTCCGCCCGAGTGGTGGAGCGGCTGGTGCTGCGCGACGGCGTCACCCGGACTGCGTAGGACGCAGCGCCCGGCGGCCCCGGTCACCCCCCGGCGGTCTCCAGCTGCGTGTCGCGGCGGACCAGCGCGGCGTAGCGGCCGTCCATGCGGAGGAGCTCCTCGTGGGTGCCCCGTTCGACCACGCGGCCGCGGTCGAGGACGACGATCTGGTCGGCGCCGCGGACCGTGGACAGCCGGTGGGCGATGGTGATCGTCGTGCGGTTGGCGGAGAGCGCGTCGATCGCCTCCTGCACCGCGCGTTCCGTGCGGGTGTCCAGGGCGCTGGTGGCCTCGTCGAGGAGGAGGACCGGCGGGTCGCGGAGGATGGTGCGGGCGATGGCCAGCCGCTGCTTCTCCCCGCCGGAGAACCGGTGGCCCCGCTCGCCGACGACCGTGTCGTAGCCGTCGGCCAGCTGGACGATGTGGTCGTGGATCTGCGCGGCGCGCGCTGCCGCGTGGAGTTCCTCGTCCGAGGCGTCCGGCTTGGCGAAGCGGAGGTTGTCGGCGACGGAGGCGTGGAAGAGGTAGGTCTCCTGGGAGACGACGCCCACCGCGCGGGCCAGGGTGTCGAAGTCGAGGTCCCGGACGTCCACGCCGTCCAGCGTGACCCGGCCGCCGGTGACGTCGTAGAGCCGGGGCACCAGGTGGCCCAGGGTGGACTTGCCGGCGCCGGTGGTGCCGACCACGGCCAGGCTGGCGCCCGCCGGGACGTCGATGTCGATGCCGGACAGCACCGGCTCGCCGTGTTCGTCGTAGCGGAACTCGACGTCCTCCAGCCGCACCTCGCCCTTGACCCGGTCGAGGCGGACCGGGTCGGGGCGCTCGGTGATGTCGACGGGGAGGTCGAGGTACTCGAAGATGCGCTGGAAGAGGGCGAGCGAGGTCTGGATCTGCACGCCGGTGGACAGCAGGCTGACCGTGGGGCGGAACAGCCCCTGCTGGAGCGAGGTGAAGGCGACCAGCGTGCCCAGGGAGACGGCGGGGCCGCCGAGGTGGAGGGCGAGGCCGGCCGTCCAGTAGATCAGGGCGGGCATGGCGGACATGACGATGCCGATGACGGCCATCCGCCACCGGCCGGCCATGTTGGACCTGACCTCGAGGTCGACGAGCTTCTCGGACTCGTCGGCGAAGGAGCGGGTCAGGGAGTCGGCGCGGCCCATGGTGCGGCCCAGCAGGATGCCGCTGACCGACAGGGACTCGGTGACGGTGGCGGCCATCACGGCCATCTGCTTCTGCCGCTTGGTGGTGATCTTCTTGCGTTCGTCGCCGACCCGGCGGCTGATCCAGACGAAGACCGGCAGCAGGAGGAGCGAGACGACGGTGAGCCGCCAGTCCAGCGCGAGCATGGCGACGACGGTGGCGATGACGCCGGTGAGGTTGGAGACCAGCGACGTCACGGTCGAGGTGACGGTGGCCTGCATGCCGCCGATGTCGTTGGCGATGCGGGACTGGACCTCGCCGGTGCGGGTGCGCGTGAAGAAGGCCAGGGACATGCGCTGCAGCCGGCCGTAGACGGAGGTCCGCAGGTCGTGCATCACGCGCTGGCCCACGGTGGTGGAGATCAGGGTCTGCAGCACGCCGAAGACGCCGCCGAGCACGGCGCTGACGATCATGCCGAGGACCAGCAGGCTCAGCAGGCCCGTGCGCTGCTGCGGCAGGGCGACGTCGAGGATCTCGCGGAGGAGGAAGGGACTGGCCACCGACACCAGCGAGGAGGCTCCGACCAGCACGGCGACGACCGCCAGGCGCCCCCGGTAGGGGCGGAACAGCCGCAGGATGCGGCGTACCTGCCGCGGACGGTCGGGGTCGGCGGGCGGTGGGGTCCAGTCGATGCGTTCGGGGCGCATGGGCTCCTCAGGGCGGACGGGGGCCCGGTGGCAGGGCCGGGGAGTGCTGACGCGGGAGGGCGGACGCGGAGGAGTGACGAAGGGGGCTGAAGCACGCGTTCCGGGGCATGGAGACCCAGGACCGCCAGGATCGTCACAGAGCTTAGCTCATTGTTACCCATACTCACAATGAACACCGTCCTGATATCGTTCCGCCATGACGCTTCCCGACTCCGACGGGCTTCTCGCCGAGCAGCTGCTGCGCCTGACCCGCCGTGTCCACCGCATCCAGAAGCGCCACCTGGCGCAGCAGGGCATGGCCATCACCCCGGCCCAGTCCCGTCTGCTGCGCGCCCTCGCGCCCTATGCCACGCCGCCGCGGATGGCCGATCTGGCGGAGCGGCTGGAGGTGGTCCCCCGGGCGGTGACGACCCTGGTGGACGGGCTGGAGGCGAGCGGGCGGGTGCGCCGCGTCGCGGATCCCGGCAACCGCCGGGTCACGCGGATCGAGCTGACCGACGAGGGCCGGGCGGCGCTGCGGGAGCTGCGGGCGGCCCGGCGGGCGGCCGCGGAGGAGATCCTGGAGCCGCTCACGCGTGAGCAGCGGGAGACGCTCGGCGGCCTGCTGGACACGCTGATCGACGGCTCCCCCGCCCACCGCCCCGGTTCCGCCTGAGCCGGCCTCACCTCGGCCCCCCACCGCCCCGGCTCCGCCTGGGCCTCACCTCGGCCGCCCGCCGTCCCGGGACCGCCCGCGCCCGTCCCACCGGCGCGGTTTGCGCCGCACCCGGCCCCGGTGGACGCTGGAAGAAGTGAGCGGCCGCTACTGGGCTGGAGGTAGTCGTGGGCATCGCCGACGGACCGGGGGACGACGTCTATCAGCCCGACGCGTCCGAGATCCAGGACGATTCGGGGCTGCTCGACGTCGAGGACACGCTGGAGACCGACGACGTCGACGACCCGCTGGACCGCGGCTGGTCCCCGCCGGAGAAGCCCTGGGGGGTCGAGCAGACCGGGGAGACGGCGGCCGAGCAGCTCCGGGGCGAGTCGCTGGACGAGCGCCTGTCGAAGGAACTGCCGGACGGGCCGGACCTGCGGCTGGACGGCGACGGCATCGGTGACGCGGTCGACACCGACGGGGAGCCGGTGGACGGGGAGGTCGGCAGGGCGCGGGCCGGTCGCCTGGTCGCTCCCGACGAGGGGTTGCGCCGGGACGAGGAGGCGGTCCTGGCCGCCCGTGACGTGGGCATCGACGGAGCGGCCGCGTCCGCCGAGGAGGCGGCCGTCCATCTCATCGACGAGGAGTGAGGCTCGTGCAGCAGGACAAGCATCCCGAGTACCGTCCAGTGGTCTTCCGCGACCGGGCCGCCGGTTACGCCTTTCTCACCAGGTCGACGGCGGACAGCGACCGGACCATCGAGTGGGACGACGGCGAGACCTACCCGGTGATCGACGTGGAGATCTCGTCCGAGAGCCACCCCTTCTACACGGGCAAGGCCCGGACGGTGGACTCCGAGGGCCGCGTGGCGCGCTTCGAGCGCCGCTACGGCGGGGCCGCAGGATCGGAAGGGTCCGGCTCCGCCTGACCGCGCCGGCACCGCCCCGGCGGCGAGGTCCGGCGACCACGGAGTCCTCAGTCGCCCGGTCCGGGGTCGGGGCGTACGGCGGAGTGGAGGCCGGCGCGGGCCGCCTCCAGCTGCGCGGCGAAGGCGATGCCGAGGAACAGGGCGATCCCGGTGAGGTTGGCCCACAGCAGCAGCGCGATGAACGCGGTGAGCGGCCCGTAGACCGCGCCGAAGCCCGCGCTGTTGCTGACGTAGAGCTCGAGCAGGCCGGTGGCCGTCACCCAGATCACCAGGTGGACGGCGGAGCCGAGGGCCAGCCAGGTGTATCCGGGCTGACGGCGGCGGGGCGACCAGCGGAAGATCACGGCCGAGGCCGTCCAGGACAGCAGCAGCCCCAGCGGGATGTCCAGCGGGGCCCACCACCGCTCGCCGCCCGGCAAACCGAGGGACTCCGCCACGGCCCCGGCGACCGCGTCGCCCGTCACCAGGACGAGGAAGCCGAGCACCATGGGCAGCCCGGCGGCCCCGGCGAGGACCAGGGCGCGTCCGTACTTGTGCGTGACCGGCCGGTCGCGTTCGATGCCGTAGATGCGGTTGGCACCCCGCTCTATCTGCCCCATCGCCGAGGCGAGGTTGATCACCGCGAACCCCAGGCCCAGCACCAGGGCGAGGTTGCTCCACACCCCGCCGTGCGCGGTGCGCCGGGTGCCCTCGAGGACCTCCCGGACGATCCCGTCGCTGGTGCCAGGGACGATCCGCTGGAGGGTGAGCTCGATGACCCGGCCGATGTCCTCGGTGTGCGCCGAGGTGGTGAGGCCGACCAGCGCCGCCGTGAAGGGCACCAGGCCCACGACGACCTGGAACGCCAGGGCGCGTGCGTTGGTGAAGCCGTCGGCGTACCGGAAGCGGCTGAAGGAGTCGACGATCAGCCGCCGGGCGCCGCCGTACTTCCGGAGGGCGACCAGCGCCTCGTCGCCGGAGAGTTCCTCTCCGATCATGTCCCGCGTCTGGGGGACGTGGACGACGGTTCCCATGGTGTGAGGTCTCCTCGGCTGGGGGGCGTTCCCCTACTCCTGCCCCCGGCCGCCCCGCCTCACCGCGCCGCCCGGCCTCACCGCCCGGCCTTACCGTATCGACGCGGCGCCCGCGGCCTCCCGGGAGGCTCAGAGGTAGCCGAGGGCGAACGCCGCGGCCACGCCGCCGGTGAGCATGAAGCCGGGCATGAGGACCCGGATCTCCACCCAGGCGCCGGCGCGGAAGCGCATCGGCTTGGGCGGACCCAGCGGGTACCAGCGCCTGCGGCCTATCGGGATCGGCCACAGCACGGGGCAGCCGGAGACGGTGAGCGCGTCGCCGAGGCAGTGGACCAGCGCGCCGAGCACGATCGGCAGGCCCAGCCACAGGTATTCCTGGTCCGGGCCCTCGAACAGCCAGGCGGAGCCGTTGCCCGGCCGGTCCAGGATCCCCGCGATGATCCAGGAGCTGGTGGCGGCCAGCAGCCACACCAGCACGTCGGCGCTGGAGCCGCGGGTGGCGCGCCACAGCAGGCCCTCGATGGCCAGCACCATGTGCACGAAGAGGATGAACAGCACGCCCCACCGGTCCCCCAGCGTGGCGATCGCCGCCGAGCCGGCGCCGATCAGGAGCGCCCACACCCAGGTGTGGGTCAGGGTGCGGTGGCCGCCGGAGCGCCGCGGGTCACCGGGTTTCCTTGTCGACTTGTAGACCGCGTAGGACAGCTTGTCGACGATCTCGCAGATCCACTTGGACACCGGCCCGAAGGCCCGCGAGATGGTGGCCGCCTTGTGGTCGAGGTCGGGAGCGAGGGCGGCCCCCGCGCAGATCAGTGCTCCGGCCAGCAGGACGGGCCAGGGCATCGGCTCGCCCCAGGCGGCCGCGGCCGCGCCGACGCCGAGCCAGGCGGCCGCGCCCGACAGAGCATGTGCTGGTCCCATCATGGCGTGCTCGCCCCGTTCCGCGATGTGCCGCTGTCGTCGCACGCCGCTGTTGTCGCTCGTCCCGCTGTCGCCACACGTCCGCTGTGCAGTTCAGCGGCACAGCGTAGCGGTGACGATCTTCGTCCGGGCAACCGATTCCCTGATCGTGACCTGGTCCGGGCAAGATGGGGACGTGACCCTCATCGATCAGTTGCCGCAGACCGCCGATCCCGACGCCCTCTACGAAGCCTTCGAGTCGTGGGCCCAGGACCGGGGCCTCACGCTCTACCCCCATCAGGAGGAGGCGCTGATCGAGGTCGTCTCCGGGGCGAACGTGATCGTCTCGACCCCGACCGGGTCCGGCAAGAGCATGATCGCGGCGGCCGCCCACTTCGCGGCCCTCGCCCGTGACGAGGTCACCTTCTACACGGCGCCCATCAAGGCGCTGGTCTCCGAGAAGTTCTTCGAGCTCTGCAAGATCTTCGGCACCGAGAACGTCGGCATGCTGACCGGCGACGCGTCGGTGAACGCGGACGCCCCGGTGATCTGCTGCACCGCCGAGGTGCTGGCCTCCATCGCGCTGCGCGACGGCAGGAACGCCGACGTCGGCCAGGTGGTGATGGACGAGTTCCACTTCTACGCCGAGGCGGACCGCGGCTGGGCCTGGCAGATCCCGCTGCTCGAGCTGCCGCAGGCGCAGTTCGTGCTGATGTCGGCGACGCTCGGCGACGTCTCGATGTTCGAGAAGGACCTCACCCGGCGCACCGGCCGGCCGACCGCGGTGGTCCGTTCGGCGACCCGTCCGGTGCCGCTGTCCTACGACTTCAAGTACACGCCGCTGACCGAGACGCTGACCGAGCTGCTGGACACCCGGCAGGCGCCGGTCTACATCGTCCACTTCACCCAGGCGCAGGCGGTGGAGCGGGCGCAGGCGCTGATGAGCATCAACATGTGCTCCAAGGAGGAGAAGGAGAAGATCGCCGACCTGATCGGCAACTTCCGCTTCACCACCAAGTTCGGCCAGAACCTCTCCCGTTACGTCCGGCACGGCATCGGCGTGCACCACGCCGGGATGCTGCCCAAGTACCGGCGTCTGGTGGAGAAGCTGGCGCAGGCGGGTCTGCTGAAGGTCATCTGCGGCACCGACACCCTCGGCGTCGGCGTCAACGTGCCCATCCGCACGGTGCTGTTCACCGCGCTGACCAAGTACGACGGCAACCGGGTGCGCACCCTGAGGGCGCGCGAGTTCCACCAGATCGCGGGCCGGGCCGGGCGGGCGGGCTTCGACACGGCCGGCTTCGTGGTCGCGCAGGCGCCCGAGCACGTCATCGAGAACGAGAAGGCGCTGGCGAAGGCCGGCGACGACCCGAAGAAGCGCCGCAAGGTGGTCCGCAAGAAGGCCCCGGAGGGCTTCGTCGCCTGGTCGGAGAGCACCTTCGAGAAGCTGATCGCCTCCGACCCCGAGCCGCTGACCTCGCGCTTCCGGGTCACCCACGCCATGCTGCTGTCGGTGATCGCCCGCCCGGGCAACGCCTTCGACGCCATGCGCCGGCTGCTGGAGGACAACCACGAGCCGCGCCGGGCGCAGCTGCGTCACATCCGCCGGGCCATCGCCATCTACCGCTCGCTGCTGGACGGCGGCATCGTCGAGAAGCTGGACGAGCCGGACGCCGAGGGCCGCATCGTGCGCCTGACGGTCGACCTGCAGCAGGACTTCGCGCTCAACCAGCCGCTGTCGACCTTCGCGCTGGCCGCGTTCGAGCTGCTGGACCCCGAGTCGCCGTCGTACGCCCTGGACATGGTGTCGGTGGTGGAGTCCACGCTGGACGACCCGCGGCAGATCCTGCACGCGCAGCAGAACAAGGCGCGCGGCGAGGTGGTCGCCCAGCTGAAGGCGGACGGCGTCGAGTACGAGGAGCGGATGGAGCGGCTGCAGGAGGTCAGCCACCCCAAGCCCCTGGAGGAGCTGCTCTTCCACGCGTACAACACCTACCGCCGCAGCCACCCGTGGGTGGGTGACCACCCGCTGTCGCCCAAGTCGGTGATCCGCGACATGTACGAGCGGGCGCTGACCTTCACGGAGTTCGTGTCGCTCTACGAGCTGGCCCGCACCGAGGGCATCGTGCTGCGCTACCTGGCGAGCGCGTACAAGGCGCTGGAGCACACCGTGCCCGACGACCTGAAGTCGGAGGACCTGCAGGACCTGATCGCCTGGCTGGGCGAGATGGTCCGCCAGGTCGACTCCAGCCTGCTCGACGAGTGGGAGCAGCTGGCCAACCCGGAGGTGGTCACCGCCGAGGAGGCCCAGGAGAAGGCCGATCAGGTCAAGCCGGTCACCGCCAACGCGCGCGCCTTCCGGGTGCTGGTGCGCAACGCGATGTTCCGCCGGGTGGAGCTGGCCGCCCTCGACCAGGTGAACGAACTGGGCGCTCTGGACGCCGAGTCGGGCTGGGACGCCGACCGCTGGGGCGAGGCCATGGACGCCTACTGGGACGAGTACGAGGACCTGGGCACCGGCCCGGACGCCCGCGGCCCGCGCCTGCTGATGATCGAGGAGGACCCGGCCCACGGCCTGTGGCGCGTCCGTCAGATCTTCGCCGACCCGAACGGCGACCATGACTGGGGCATCAGCGCCGAGGTCGACCTCGCGGCGTCCGACGCGGAGGGCCGCGCGGTGGTCCGGGTCACCGACGTCGGCCAGCTGTGACGCCGCCCCTGCGGCGGAGCGGCACGGCAGGGACCGGCATGGCGAGGGCCGGAACGGTGAGGGCGGGACACGTGGACAGGAGAAGAGGGACGGCATGACGAATCCGGCGGAGGGCCTGGTCGATCTGCTCGACCTCGAGCAGATCGAGGTCAACATCTTCCGGGGCCGCAGCCCCGAGGAGTCGCTGCAGCGCGTCTTCGGCGGGCAGGTGGCCGGCCAGGCGCTGGTCGCGGCCGGACGGACCGTGGAGCCGGACCGGCCGGTGCACTCGCTGCACTCGTACTTCCTGCGGCCGGGGCGGCCCGGCGTGCCGATCGTGTACCAGGTGGAGCGGGTCCGCGACGGCCGGTCGTTCACCACCCGCCGGGTCACGGCGGTGCAGCAGGGCAGGACGATCTTCAACCTGACGGCCTCCTTCCACCTGCCGGAGGCGGGGCCGTTCACCCACCAGCTGCCGCCGGCCCGGAAGGTGCCGGACCCCGAGTCGCTGCCGACGGTCGCCGAGGAGATCCGCGAGCACCTGGGGGCGCTGCCGGAGCAGCTGGAGCGGATGGCGCGCCGGCAGCCCTTCGACATCCGGTACGTGGACCGGATGCGGTGGACGGCCGAGGAGGTCGCGGAGGCGGAGCCGCGCAGCGCGGTGTGGATGCGGGCGGTGGGGCCGCTGGGCGACGACCCGCTGGTGCACACCTGCGCGCTGACGTACGCCAGCGACATGACGCTGCTGGACGCGGTGCGGCTGCCGGTGGAGCCGTTGTGGGGGCCGCGCAACTTCGACATGGCCTCGCTGGACCACGCGATGTGGTTCCACCGGCCGTTCCGCGCGGACGACTGGCTGCTCTACGACCAGGAGTCGCCGATCGCGGTCGGCGGGCGCGGTCTGGCCCGCGGGCGCATCTACGACCGTGAGGGCCGGCTGGTGGTGTCGGTGGTGCAGGAGGGGCTGTTCCGGGCCATGTGACGCCCCCGGGCCGGCCCGGCGGGGACGTCGCGGACCCCGGGGCGGCCCGGCGCGGACGTCGCGGCACTCCTGCGACCGGGCCGTGCGCGCCCTGCCGCGGCCGTCCCCGGCCGGACGTCGGGCTGCCGGTCGGCGGCACGGTCCGGTGGCGGCGCGGGGCGGGTGTGCCGAGGATGGCGGTATGGCACACAGGATGACCGACCAGGAGTGGCGGACGTTCGTCACCACGGGGACGCGGACCGGCAAGCTGGCCACCACCCGGGCCGACGGCTCCCCGCACGTCGCACCCGTCTGGTTCGTGCTGGACGGGGACGAGGTTGTGCTGACCACGGGGGCGGGGACGGTCAAGGGGCGCAATCTCGCCCGGGACGGCCGGGCCGCGCTCTGCGTGGACGACGAACGGCCCCCGTTCTCGTTCGTCTCCCTCACCTGCCGGGCACGGCTCACCGAGGACCTGGACGAGCTGCGACACTGGGCCACCCGGATCGCCGCCCGCTACATGGGCGAGGAGCAGGCCGAGCCGTACGGCGCGCGCAACGCGGTGCCGGGGGAGCTGCTGGTGCGGCTGTCCGTCGAACGGGTCAGTGCTGTCGCCGGTCTCGCCGACTGACCGGGCTCAGCCGCCCACCGAGTCGAGCATCCGCGCGGTGTGCAGCCGTCCGGCGTGCTCCACCAGACGGATCAGCACCTCCTTGCCGGACTCCCGCTCGCGGGCGTCGCACAGCACGACGGGCGTGCCGGGGTCGAGGTCGAGGGCGGCCGACACCTCGTCGGGAGTGTAGGACCGCGCGCCCGCGAAGCAGTTGACGGCCACCACGAACGGGATGCCGCGGTGCTCGAAGTAGTCCACGGCCGGGAAGCAGTCCTCCAGCCGCCGGGTGTCGGCGAGCACCACGGCGCCGAGCGCTCCCTGCGCGAGCTCGTCCCACAGGAACCAGAAGCGGTCCTGGCCGGGGGTGCCGAAGAGGTAGAGCGACAGCCCGGCCCGGATGGTGATGCGGCCGAAGTCCATGGCGACGGTCGTGGTGGTCTTCTGGTCCACGCCCGCGGTGTCGTCGATGCCGCGGCTCGCCTCGGTGAGCAGTTCCTCGGTGCGCAGCGGCCGGATCTCGCTGACCGCGCCGACCAGGGTCGTCTTGCCCACACCGAAGCCGCCCGCCACCAGGATCTTGAGCGCCAGCGGGTTCGCGGCGTCCGGGGCGCCGGTCGCCCCGCCGGAGGGGGTGTCCGTCTGCTGGGGGGCCATCGATCACTTCTCTCGGGTGTCTCGGGCGAGCGGGTCGCCGCGGGAGGACGGTCACGGGTGGGGGGTCGGTGCGGCGGTCGGGGCGTGCACGACTGACGACGTTGATGAGCTCACGTGATCATAGAACTCGGGGTGCCGGAAGTGGTCCGGCGGTTCACAGCGCGCGCAATCCCGCGATCACCTCACGCAGGACCCCCTCGTCGGGCAGCTGGGCGGGCGGCACCGGGCGGCTGACGGTGACGCAGCCGAGCTCCAGCAGGTCGCCGAGGAGGACCCGGACGACGCCCACGGGAAGGTCGGAGCCGGCCGCGAGTTCGGCGACCGACTGGGTCTCGGCCCGGCACAGTCCGAGCAGCACGCGGTGTTCGGGTCCCAGGGCGGACGCGGCGTTGGAGGGCGCCTCGGGGTCGAGGGAGATGAGGGCGATCAGGTCGAAGCTCGCGGCGGCGGGTCCGGCGCTGGTGCGGCCGCCGGTCATGGCGTAGGGGCGGACCAGCGGTCCGGCCTCGCCGTCGAACCACTGGCTCTCGTACCACCGGCCGCCGGTGCTCGGCTCCGCGGGGCGGTTCCGGTCGCCGTCGCGGTCCCGGCGGTTCCGGTCGCGGTCCCGGTCCGCGGAGCGGTTCCGGTCGCCGTCCGGGGACGGGGTGTTCACGCCGGCGTCCGCGTGTCCGTGCGGCCCGGTGTGCGGCGGATCGTGGGCCGGGTCATGGGTCGGAGGGTTCTCACGCATCCGGGAACGCGCCTTCCGGTCAGCCGGCGGGCGGCGGGACGGCCACCCGCGGCTGCTGGTGGAGGTGTTCGCCGACCCGCTTGACCAGCCTGGCCATCTCGTAGGCGATCAGGCCGATGTCGACCCGGGCGCCGGTCAGCACGGCCAGGCAGGAGCCCGCTCCGGCGGCGGCGACGAACAGCAGGCCGTCGTCCATCTCGACCATGGTCTGGCGCACCCCGCCGACGCCGAAGTGGCGGCCCGCGCCCTTGGCGAGGCTGTTGAAACCGGAGGCGACCGCGGCGAGGTGGTCGGCGTCCTCCCGGCCGAGACTGTTGGAGGCACCGACGGCGAGGCCGTCGTCGGAGAGCACGACGGCGTGGCGGACCTCGGCGGTCCGCAGCGCCAAGTCGTCCAGCAGCCAGTCGAGTTCCACGGACCGGTGGGGGCCGTCCGGCCCTGGGCCGTAGTGGACGGTGAGGGGGTCGTGGTTCACGCGGGGTCTCCTTCGCTGCTGTCGCCGGGGCGGCCGGAGCCGCCGGGGCCGCCGGTGCCGAGGTCGCCGGGGCCGCGGCCGGGGCCGAGATCGCCCATGCCGGGGCCGGGGTCGCCGGGGCCGCGGCCGGGTGGGCGTCCACCGCCGCGCACCCAGCCGTCGCGGTAGGCGGCCATGCGGTCACGGACGGCCTCGGGGGTGCGGTCCTCGGCCGGTGCGGGGGTGGAGGCGGCGGAGCCGAGGGGGCGCTGCCTGAGCTGCGGGGCGAGGTTGTGCTGCCGCACCCGCCGGGGCAGGCCGCCTTCCGCCGGCGCGGGGTGCGCGGCCGGACCGTCCCCGGCGGCCGGGGTGACACCGGGTCGGGCGCCGCCGGACGGGGACGCCGTGGAGGGCGCGTACGTTGGCGCGCTCGGGGGCGGGGCGAGGGGGCCCGTGCGGGGCGTGCTCCCGGCGGTGCGGGCTTCCGTCCCGGGCGGACCGTCCTGCGGCCCGCGCGTCGGGTCGCCGAGCGGGGCACCTGGTGTGATGCCGGACCAAGCGGCGGACGTGCCGCCCGGGGCCGCGTCGCCCCTCCCGGCGGACAGGCCGCCCGGCAGACGGTCGGACACCGGCCCGGACGAACCACCCCGCGCCGCCGCGGGGTTGCCGCCCGGCAGCGCAGCGGCCTGGTCGCCCGCCGCGCTGCCGAACGAACCGGCCGGCCCCGCAACCGCATTGCCCCCTGGTGTCGCAGCGGCCCGGTCGCCCGGCGTGCTGCCGGAGTGACCGCCGGGCGCCGACCCGGACCAGCCGCCGGGTACCGCCCCCGGCGAACCGCCCGGCGTGGTGCCGGAGTGACCGCCCGTCGCGGTGCCTGACGGCTGGCCAGGCGTCGCCCCGAACGGCCCTTCGGACAGGCGGCCAGGGCCGGTACCGGATGCGCCGAGGGACCGCGGTTCCGGCGTCGCGCCAACGTGACCGCCCGCTGCCATGCCGAACCGGCCGCCCGATAGACCGTCCCCGGACACCGCACCGGACGAACCACCGTCCGGCGTCCTTCCGAGCGAACCGCTTTGCGTCGCACCAGTGTTACCGCCCTGGCCGGTGCCGG
>NZ_BEVZ01000014.1 GCF_003112515.1 Streptomyces fragilis
AGTTCTGAGGCAACGAACAGTTGCCGGCTCAGAGCAGAACTCTCAAACTGAAAAGTGTGCTTGTTCGCTCGAAACCAATAGGGTTTCGGTGGTCATAGCGTGAGGGAAACGCCCGGTTACATTCCGAACCCGGAAGCTAAGCCTCACAGCGCCGATGGTACTGCAGGGGGGACCCTGTGGGAGAGTAGGACGCCGCCGAACAATTTTTTGGAGGACCCTCGGTCCCAGCGTTCAGCTGGGGCTGGGGGTCCTTTTTGTTTTTCCCTTTTTGCTTTGCCGCAGTGCGGGAACCCGACTGCGCGACGATGGTTAGCCGTACCGAAGACTAGGAGTCACCGATGTCCACCAACTCTCCCGACGAGCGCCCCGAGCGCGAGCCACGCCGCCGGGACGGTGGTGACCGCGGAGACCGCGGCGGCTTCCGCAGGGACGACCGAGGCCCGCGCCAGGGGGGCGGCGACCGCGGTGGCTTCGGCCGGCGTGACGACCGCGGCGGCGATCGGGGCGGCTTCCGCCGTGACGACCGTGGTGACCGTGGTGGGTTCGAGCGACGTGACGACCGTGGCCCGCGCCGGGACGACGACCGCGGCGGTTTCCGCGGCCGCGACGACCGCGGCGGAGACCGCGGTGGTTTCCGCCGTGACGACCGCGGTGACCGCGGTGACCGCGGAGGCGAACGCGGCGGGTTCCGTCGCGAGGGTGGTGATCGGCCCGGGTTCCGCCGGGACAGCGGCGACCGTCCGGGCTTCCGCCGCGATGACCGCGGCGGCGACCGTCCGGGCTTCCGCCGCGATGACCGTGGTCCGCGCCGGGACGACGACCGTGGGGGCTTCCGTCGCGACGACCGCGGTGGCGAGCGCCGCGAGTTCGACCGCGGGGGAGACCGTGGCGGCTTCCGTCGTGACGACCGTGGTCCGCGGCGGGACGACGACCGCGGCGGCTTCCGCGGCCGCGACGATCGCGGCGGGGACCGTGGCGGCTTCGGCCGGCGTGACGACCGCGGCGGCGATCGGGGCGGCTTCCGCCGTGACGACCGTGGTGGGTTCGAGCGTCGTGACGACCGTGGTCCGCGCCGGGACGACGACCGGGGCGGCTTCCGCCGCGACGACCGCGGCGGCGAGCGCCGTGAGTTCGACCGCGGGGGAGACCGTGGCGGCTTCCGGCGGGACGACAACCGCGGTGAGCGGCCGCAGCGGAGCGACTTCCGCGGCCGTGACGACCGCGGTGGGGACCGTGGCGGTTTCCGCCGTGACGACCGTGGTGACCGTGGTGGGTTCGAGCGTCGTGACGACCGTGGCCCGCGCCGGGACGACGACCGCGGCGGTTTCCGCGGCCGCGACGACCGCGGCGGCGAGCGCCGCGAGTTCGACCGCGGGGGAGACCGTGGTGGCTTCCGTCGGGATGACCGTCGCGACGATCGCGGTGGGGACCGTGGCGGTTTCCGTCGGGACGACCGTGGTGACCGTGGTGGGTTCGAGCGTCGTGACGACCGTGGCCCGCGCCGGGACGACGACCGCGGCGGCTTCCGCGGCCGCGACGACCGCGGCGGGGACCGTGGTGGCTTCCGTCGGGACGACCGTCGCGACGATCGCGGTGGGGACCGTGGCGGTTTCCGCCGTGACGACCGCGGGGACCGTGGCGGCGACCGCGGCGGGTTCCGTGGTGGGCGCCGGGACGACGACCGCGGTGGGTACCGCGGCCGGGACGACCGTCGCGGTGGCGGCGGCGGTGGCGGGCGTTTCCGCGAGGAGCGGGAGCGTGAGCGGGATCGCGAGCCGATCAAGCGGCTGCCGATCCCCGAGGAGGTCACCGGTGACGAGCTGGACAAGGACGTCAAGCAGGAACTCCAGAGCCTGCCGAAGACGCTCGCCGAGGACGTCGCGCGCAACCTGGTGATGGTCGCCCGGCTGATCGACGAGGACCCCGAGGGCGCCTACGGCTACTCCCGGGTGGCGCTGCGGCTCGCGTCGCGTGTCGCCGCGGTGCGTGAGGCCGCCGGCTTCGCCGCCTACGCGAACCAGAAGTACTCCGAGGCACTGGCCGAGTTCCGTGCCGCCCGCCGGATGACCGGCAACGTGGAACTGTGGCCCGTGATGGCCGACTGCGAGCGCGGCATGGGCCGGCCCGAGAAGGCCCTCGACATGGCCGGTGCCCCCGACGTGCAGAAGCTGGACAAGGCCGGCCAGGTCGAGATGCGTCTGGTCGCCGCCGGCGCCCGCCGTGACATGGGTCAGCTGGACGCGGCGATCGTGACGCTGCAGAGCCCGGAGCTGGCCTCCAGCGCCGTGCACCCGTGGACCGCGCGGCTGCGGTACGCCTACGCGGACGCGCTGCTCGAGGCCGGACGCGAGTCGGAGGCGCGTGAGTGGTTCGCCAAGGCGGTCGAGTCCGACCGTGACGGCAGCACCGACGCCTCGGACCGGCTGGCCGAGCTGGACGGCGTGGAGTTCGTGGACGCGCTGGACGAGGACGCCGCCGACGAGGGCGAGCAGGCGCTCGGTTCCGTCACCGGGGTGCCCGTCGCCGCGGAGGACACGGAGGACGCCGAGGAGCGGGACGAGCGGCGCACCGAGGGTGACCACGAGGAGCGGGACCAGGACGACGACGTCGCGGACGACTTCGGGCTCGAAGAGCACGAGGGCCACGAGGACGACGAGATCGACGAGGACGACGCCGACCACGCGGACCGCGAGGACGTCGACCGGAAGAAGTCCGGGGACGACGACCAGGTCTGACGGCGGGTGACCCTCGGGTCCCCCGGCGCGTGAGGCGGTGAGTGGGAAAGGGCGGGGCCGGAAGGCCCCGCCCTTTCTCGTTTCCCGCTCCGTGTCATTCGCCGACCAGGCGGAGGACCAGCCCCGAGGCCGGCTTCGGCCCGAAGGACGTGGACTTGCGGGGCACGGTGACGCCCTGCTGGGCCAGCTCGCGGACCACGTCCTCGCGCACCGGGTGCAGCAGGACGGCCGTGCCGCCCTCCCGTTGGGCCTTCCGGACGGTGGCCTCCGCGTCGTGGATGTAGGTGATCTGCTCCGGCGAGTCCTCGGGGACCTGCCAGACGTGCTCGAGCAACGCGCAGTGCAGCACGGTGGCGTCCAGCGAGCGCCAGGCGTCGGGCCGCCCGGACGGCACCGTGCGGGCGAGCAGCGCGGCATCGGGGCGGTCGGCCAGGTGGAAGGCGCCGTCGCCGGCGAGCAGGAAGGCGTTGCCTTCGGCGGACGCCGCCGCGAGGTGGTCCAAGGCCTCCGTCAGGGTGACGTCCAGGCGGCGGACGCGGAACAGGCCGGTCAGGGCGGCCAGAGCGTCGGCGACCGGCAGCCGGCGCAGCAGGCGGTGGATGGCGCGGACCCGCAGCGGATAGCGGGCGGTGTCGACCAGGAGCACCAGACCGTGGTCCCACGGGCCGGGGGAGGGCTGCTGGGAGTCACGGAGCCTGAGGTAGGTGGCCCAGCGGTGGTGACCGTCGGCGATGAGGGCCTGCCGGCCGCGCAGGTCGTCCTGGGCCGTTGCCTGCTCGGCGGGGTCGGTGACGGCCCACAGGCGGTGGGCGACCCCGTCCTCGGTCACGGTGGACAGCAGCGGTTCACGGGCCGCGGCCGCCTCGACGACGGCTGCGGCGCCGGACGCCTCGCCGTCGCTCCGGTAGGAGAGCAGCAGCGGTTCGAGGTTGGCGGAGGTCGCCCGCATCAGGGCGGCCCGGTCGGCCACCACATGGGGCATCACGTCCTCGTGGGGGAGGACCACACCTTCGTCGGGGTCGGAGAGGCGGAGGGCGCCGATCAGGCCGCGTTGCAGCGTGCCGTCGACGGCACGCTGCTCGTACACGTAGAGCGCGGGCCGCTCCTCGACGGTCAGCACGCCGTCGTCGAGCCAGCGGCGCAGTGTCGCGGCGGCGCGCGCGTTGCGCTCGTCGGGGTCGAGGGCCTGCGGGAGGATCAGCCGGACGATGTTGTGCGGGTCCAGCGCCTCCAGGTGGTGGAGCCCGTCGGGGCGGACCACCACGTCGTAGGGCGGAGAGGTGACGGCGGCCAGGGAGCGAACCCGGTCGGCGGCGTAGCGCAGGCCGCGGAACGGGCCGAGTTCGAGTCCGCTCTGCCGCCCCTGTTCCCCGTGGTGACCTGCTGTGCTCATTGGAGCATCGTATGTGCGCACCTGGCGTGAGGGATCATCGGGGGAAGAGGGCTGGAGACCCCCAGCGGCGCAGAAGGAGCGATGGACATGAGCCAGACCGTCAGGACCCGGCCCGAGGGCAGCGGCGGGCAGGTGCTGCGCGAGGCCTACGACACGGCCCTGCTCGACCTGGACGGCGTGGTGTACGCGGGCGGGGAGGCCATCGTGCACGCGGTGGACTCGCTGGCCGTCGCGCGGGACGCGGGCATGCGGCTCGCCTACGTCACCAACAACGCGCTGCGGACGCCCGACACGGTGGCCGGGCACCTGACGGAGCTGGGCATACCGACCGAGGCCGGTGAGGTGATCACCTCGGCGCAGGCGGTGTCCCGGCTGGTCGCCGAGGCGCTGCCGCAGGGCTCGCGGGTGCTGGTGGTCGGCGGCGAGGGTCTGCGGGTGGCGCTGCGGGAACGCGGCCTGGTGCCGGTCGAGTCGGCGGACGACGACCCGGCCGCCGTGGTCCAGGGCTACGGCGGACCCGAGATGGCCTGGGGGCGGTTCGCGGAGGCCTGTTACGCCATCGCGCGCGGTCTGCCGTGGTTCGCGTCCAACACCGATCTGACGGTGCCGACGGCGCGGGGCATCGCGCCCGGGAACGGGGCGGCGGTCGAGGTGGTGCGGCTGGCCACGGGCGCCGAGCCGAGGGTGGCGGGCAAGCCGCTGCCGCCGATGCACCGGGAGACCGTGCTGCGGACCGGCGCGCGGCGGCCGCTGGTCGTCGGGGACCGTCTGGACACCGACATCGAGGGCGCCTTCAACGGAGACGTGGACTCGCTGCTGGTGCTCACCGGGGTCACCGACGGGGCCCGGCTGCTGGCGGCGGTGCCGGAGCACCGGCCCACCTACGTCGACGCCGACCTGCGGGGGCTGCTGGCGCCGCAGCCGGAGGTGACGCCCGAGGGCGACGGTTTCCGGTGCGGCGGCTGGACGGCGACGGCCGGTCCGCGGGAGCTGTCGCTGGACGGGGACGGCGAACCGCTGGACGGGCTGCGGGCGCTGTGCGCGGCGGCCTGGACGGCCGGCGGGGCGGACGCCTGCCTTCTCGACACGGGGAAGGCGCTGGCCCGGCTGGGGCTCTGACCGCGGAGGGCGGCCGCCAGGACTCACCGGCCGCGGGCGCGGGGCCACTCGCCGCGGGTGAGGGACCGCGTATGTGGCGACCGCACATACGGGACCGCGGGTGCGGCGACCGCACGTGCCGGACCGCGGGTGCGGGGCCCCTCGCACGGGACCGCTGGTACGGGACCGCGTGTACGGCTGGAGAACGGGGGAGCGGGGCCGCGGGTTGGTTAGGTTAACCTAACCGGGTGTTCACAGACGCTCCCTCCGAGCAGCGCGTCGCGCAGCCGGCCGCCGAGGCCGCACGGCCGCCCCGGCGGCGGCGCTCCGCCGCCAAGGCCGTCGGCCTGGTGGCGGCCCTCGCGCTGCTGGTCGTCGTCGCGATGACGAGCATCGCGGTCGGCGCCAAGCCCTTGGCCATGGGCCAGGTCTGGCACGGCCTCTTCGCGGACACCGGAACCTACGGCGACGTCGTCGTCGGGGAGCGGCTGTCGCGGACCGTGCTGGGGCTGCTGGCGGGCGCCGCGCTGGGCCTGGCCGGAGCGGTGCTCCAGGCGCTCACCCGCAACCCGCTCGCCGATCCCGGCCTGCTCGGCATCAACGCGGGCGCCTCGGCGGCGGTCGTCACGGCCATCACCTTCTTCGGCGTCACCTCGCTCGGCGGCTACGTGTGGTTCGCCTTCGCGGGCGCCATGGTGGTGGGCGCGCTGGTGTGGTTCCTCGGCGGGAGCCGGGGCGCGACGCCGGTCAGGCTGGCGCTGGCGGGCATGGCGATCGCCGCCGCCCTCCAGGGCTACCTGCAGGCGCTGATGATCCTCGACGAGGCGGCGCTGGGCCGGATGCGGTTCTGGACCGTCGGCTCGCTGGGCGCCGCGTCCTGGCAGAGCATCGGGCAGGTGCTGCCGTTCATCGCCGTCGGCACGGTGCTGGCGCTGGCGCTGGCCCGGCCGCTGAACGCGATGGAGATGGGCGACGACACCGCCCGGGCGCTCGGCGCCCACCTCAACCGGACCCGGGCGCTGTCCATGCTGGCGGCCACCCTGCTGTGCGGGGCGGCCACCGCGGCCTGCGGACCGATCGTCTTCGTCGGCCTGATGGTGCCGCACGTGGTGCGCTCCTTCACCGGGCCGGACCTGCGCTGGATCCTGCCCTACGCCACCGTGCTCTCCCCGGTGCTGCTGCTGGGCGCCGACGTGATCGGGCGGGTCGTGGTGCGGCCGTCCGAGCTGCAGGTCGGCATCGTCACGGCGGTCATCGGCGGGCCGCTCTTCATCTTCCTGGTCCGACGGCGGAGGACGGCGCAGCTGTGACAACCCCGAAGGCCTCCTCACGCCCGGCCGCCCCGGCCGGGACCTCGCCGCGCCGCTCCTCGCCCCAGGCGGTGCTGCGGATCGGCGGGCGCGTCTCGCTGCGGATCCGGGTGCGCGCGGTGGCCGTGGTCGCGGTGCTGGCCCTCGTCGCCCTCGCCACGGCGGTGGTGCTGATCGGCACCGGTGACTTCCCGATGTCCTTCACGGACGTGCTGACCGTGCTGTTCGGCTCGGGGCACCCGGCGGACGAGCTGATCGTGCGGGAGCTGCGGCTGCCGCGCGTGCTGGTGGGGCTGCTGGTCGGCGCCGCGCTGGGACTGGCGGGCGCGCTGTTCCAGGCCGTCTCGCGCAACCCGCTGGGCAGCCCGGACATCCTCGGCCTCGGCCAGGGCGCGACGGCGGGCGCGCTGACCATGATCGTGCTGTTCTCCGGCAGCGCCGCCGCGGTGACGGCGGGCGCGCTGGTCGGCGGACTGGTCACCGGCACGGCGATCTACCTGCTCGCCTGGAAGCGCGGCGTGCACGGTTACCGGCTGGTGCTGGTCGGCATCGGCGTCAGCGCGGTGATGACCGCGGTCAACAGCTACCTGATCACCAAGGCCGACATGGTCGACGCCGCGCGGGCGGTGGTGTGGATGACCGGCTCGCTGTCCGGCCGGGACTGGGCCCAGGTGTGGCCGCTGCTGGCGCTGTGCCTGGTGCTGGTGCCGCTGGTGCTGGCCAACGAGCGGGGCCTGCGGATGACGGAGATGGGCGACGACGCGGCCTACGCGCTGGGCGTGCGCGTCGAGCGGGTGCGGCTGGTCCTGCTGGGCTGCGCGGTGCTGCTGGCGTCGGCCGCGACGGCGGCGGCCGGGCCGGTGGCGTTCGTGGCGCTCACCGCGCCGCAGCTCGCGCGGCGGCTGACCCGGACGCCGGGGCCGAACCTGGTGCCCTCCATGACCATGGGCGCGGCGCTGCTGATCGTCGCGGACCTGCTGTCGCAGCGGGCCTTCGGTTCCGACCAGCTGCCGGTCGGCGTGGTCACCGGCGCGCTGGGCGGCCTCTACCTGCTGTGGCTGCTGGTCTCCGAGCGGAAGGCCGGGCGGGTATGAGCGCGCGACCCGACGGCGCCGACGGCGCCGCAACGACGGGCATCGAGGACATGTTGAAGAGGAGCACCGGCGCCGTGGGCAACCGACTGTCGGCCGAGAACGTCACCCTCGCCTACGAGCAGCGGGTCATCGCGCGGGAGCTGTCGGTGGAGATCCCCGACAACTCCTTCACGGTGATCGTCGGCCCCAACGCCTGCGGGAAGTCGACGCTGCTGCGGGCGCTGTCGCGGATGCTGCGGCCGAGCGAGGGGCGGGTGCTGCTGGACGGGCAGGTCATCCAGTCGCTGCCGGCGAAGAAGGTGGCGCGGACACTGGGGCTGCTGCCGCAGTCGTCGGTCGCCCCGGACGGCATCACGGTCGCCGACCTGGTGGCCCGCGGCCGCTACCCGCACCAGGGGCTGCTGCGGCAGTGGTCCCCCGAGGACGAGCGGGTCGTCCGGGAGTCCATGGAGCGCACCGGCGTCGCCGAGCTGGGGGACCGGTACGTCGACGAGCTGTCCGGGGGACAGCGGCAGCGGGTGTGGATCGCGATGGCGCTCGCCCAGGAGACGCCGCTGCTGCTGCTGGACGAGCCGACGACGTACCTGGACATCCAGCACCAGCTCGACGTGCTGGACCTGTGCGCGGAGCTGCACGAGGAGCACGGGCGGACGCTGGTGGCCGTCCTGCACGACCTCAACCACGCGGCGCGGTACGCGACCCACCTGATCGCGCTGCGGGACGGCGAAGTGGTGGCCGAGGGCGCGCCGGGGGACGTGGTGACGGCGGAGCTGGTGGAGCGGGTCTTCGGGATCCGGTGCCAGGTGATCCCGGACCCGGAGACGGGCACCCCCCTGGTCGTCCCCGCGGCACGCAAGGCCCGGGCGGCGTCCCTCTAGAGGAGGGTGCGCAGGTGCAGCAGGTCGCGGAGGGGGGCTTCGAGCGTGAGGCGGCCGGTGGCCCAGGCGCGGGGGAAGGGGAGGGCGCCGGCGACCAGGGCGAGGAGGTCGTCGCCGGTGGTGGACAGACGGATGCGGGCCGGCTCCGGCGGCCGCCCCCGCACGGTGTCCAGCACCTCGAGCCGTCCCCCCGTCAGCCGCCCGGTGAAGGTGACGTCCAGATCGGTGACCCGGCAGCTCACGCTCCGCTCGGCCGTCGCCGCCTCCCGCACCCGGTCCGGCGCGGACGCCAGGCGCCCGGCGAGCTCCTCCAGTGCCGCACGGCACTCCTCGATCGTGGCCATCGCGACAGACGGTACCCCCGCTCCACGCGGTAGCGTCGTGCCATGAGCGACACACCACCCGAACCGGCGGCCGAGGAGGCCGAAGGGGCGCGGGAGCAGGCCGACGACCCGGCCGCCCCCGCCCCGCTCGGGGTGCCCCGCACGCCCACCGGCGACGCCCGGGTCGACACCGCGCTGGAGCGGCTCGCCGACGCCGACCACCTCGCCGCCGACGGCCACCTCGAGGTGTACGAGGATGTACACCGGGCGCTGCGCGAGGCGCTCACCGCGCTGGACAACCCCATCGCGTCGATGCCGCACGACAACAGGAGCTGAACCGAACGTGGCAGGAGTGGCACGCCGCCGTCTCGACGCCGAGCTGGTGCGCAGGAAGCTGGCCCGCTCGCGGGAGCACGCGAGCCAGCTGATCGCCGCCGGGCGGGTCACCGTCGGCAAGGCCGTGGCGACCAAGCCCGCCACCCAGGTGGAGACCGCGGCGGCGATCGTGGTCGCGCAGGACGACAGCGACCCCGAGTACGTCTCGCGGGGCGGCCACAAACTGGCCGGCGCGCTGGAGGCGTTCGTGCCGAAGGGCCTGAAGGTCGAGGGGCGGCGGGCGCTGGACGCCGGCGCCTCCACCGGCGGGTTCACCGACGTGCTGCTGCGCGCCGGCGCGGCCCACGTGGTGGCCGTCGACGTCGGCTACGGGCAGCTCGCCTGGTCGCTGCAGAGCGACGACCGGGTGACGGTGAAGGACCGCACCAACGTCCGGGAGCTGACCCTGGAACAGATCGACGGCGTACCCGTCGACCTGGTCGTCGGCGACCTGTCGTTCATCCCGCTCGGCCTGGTGCTGCCCGCCCTGGTGCGGTGCACGGCGCCCGGCGCGGATCTGGTGCTGATGGTCAAGCCGCAGTTCGAGGTGGGCAAGGACCGCCTCGGCAGCGGAGGCGTGGTGCGCAGCCCGGAGCTGCGCGCCGAGGCGGTGCGGGAGGTCGCGCGGAGGGCGGGCGAGCTGGGGCTCGGCGTCCTGGGCGTGACCGCCAGCCCGCTGCCCGGACCGTCCGGGAACGTCGAGTACTTCCTGTGGCTGCGTGCCGGGGCTCCCGCCCTGGACCCGGCCGACGTCGAACGCGCAGTGGCGGAGGGGCCGCGTTGAGCGAATGCAGAACGGACGGGCAGGACCGCACGGTCTTCCTGCTCGCCCACACGGGGCGTCCCGCGGCCATCCGCAGCGCCGAACTGGTGGTGCGCGGACTGCTCGACGCCGGGCTCGGCGTGCGGGTGCTGGAGTCCGAGGCGCACGACCTGCCGCTGCCGGACAGCGTGCAGCTGGTCGCCGAGGCCACGCCCGACTGCCTGGACGGGTGCGAACTGCTGGTCGTCCTCGGCGGCGACGGCACCCTGCTGCGCGGCGCGGAGTTCGCCCGCGCCTCCGGGGTGCCGATGCTGGGCGTCAACCTGGGCCGGGTCGGCTTCCTCGCCGAGGCCGAGCGGGACGCGCTTGACCAGGTCGTGGAGCGGGTGGTCGCCCGCGACTACGAGGTCGAGGAGCGGATGACGGTCGACGTGGAGGTGCACCGCAACGGCAGCGTCGTCCACACCGACTGGGCGCTCAACGAGGCCGCCGTGCAGAAGGTCTCCGCGGAGAAGCTCCTCGAGGTCGTCCTGGAGATCGACGGACGGCCGGTGACCGGCTTCGGCTGCGACGGCATCATCTGCGCCACGCCCACCGGATCGACCGCCTACGCCTTCTCGGCCGGCGGGCCGGTGGTGTGGCCCGAGGTCGAGGCGCTGCTGATGGTGCCGATCAGCGCGCACGCGCTGTTCGCCAAGCCGCTGGTCACCTCGCCGGACTCGGTGCTGGTGGTGGAGGTGCTGCCGCACATCCCGCCCGGCGTGCTGTGGTGCGACGGGCGGCGCACGGTCGAACTGCCGCCCGGGGCACGGGTGGAGGTCCGCCGGGGTGCCGTGCCGGTGCGGCTGGCGCGGCTGCACCACGCCTCGTTCACCGACCGGCTGGTCGCCAAGTTCGCCCTCCCCGTCTCCGGCTGGCGCGGCGCGCCGCACTAGGTGTCGTCACCGGCGGGGAACACCCCGGCGAGGAGTGCGCGCAGGGGCTCCCAGAGGGCCGGCGGGGCGGCCAGGACGTCGCCGCTCGGGGGCCAGGTTCCCGGTGTCGGGCCCGCCAGGTCGCCGACCGTCCCGCCGGCCCGCTGGACCAGCAGCGCGCCCGCCGCGCAGTCCCACGGCTGCAGACCCGGCGCCCACAGAGCGTCCGCGCGGCCGGTGGCGACCTGTGCGAGGGCGGACGCCGCACTGCCCCCGCGGCGGAGGTCCCGCACCCGCGGCAGCAGGACGTCCACCACGGCGCCCGCCCAGCGGCGCTGAGCGGGCCGGCCGAGGTTGAGTTCCACCAGGGAGCGGGTGAGGTCGTCGTGGCGCAGCGCGGCGGCCGGGGCGCCGTCCGCCGTGGTGCCCGCGCCCGCCCGGGCCCAGGTCAGGTGGCCGAGCGCCGGCTCGGCCACCACGCCCGCGAGCAGCCGGCCGTCCCCGGGGTCGGCGGCCGCGACGCTGACCGCCCAGTCGGGACGCCCGTAGAGGTAGTTGGTGGTTCCGTCGATCGGGTCGACGATCCACCGGACCCCGCCGTGGCCCGGGCTGATGCCGGCCTCCTCACCGAGGACGGCGTCGTCCGGGCGACGCTCCGTCAGGAAGGAGCGGATGACCTGTTCGGTGCTCCGGTCGGCCTGGCTGACCAGGTCGTCGGGAGCCGCCTTCTCCTCGACGAGCAGCCGGTGCGCGCGGCCGCGCCAGGAGACGGCTTCCCGGGCGCCCGCGCGGCAGGCGTCGCGAGCGAGGTCGAGCAGGCCGTCGAGGTCCACGGTCGCGGTCATCCGGGCCCACCCGCGTTCTTGCGGACGGCCTCCCAGGTGGCCTCGCCGATCACCAGGCGGCAGACCGGGGCGAGGGCGGCGGCCGTCGCGGTGCGCAGGCGCCGCGACAGCGCGCCCATGGTGCTGAGGGAGCGGCTGCTGAAGCTGAGGTGGGCGGCCATCAGGGCCAGCCAGGGCAGCAGGGCGGCCACCGGCCGGGGCTGCGCGGTCGCCAGGAGTGCGAGCAGTAGCACGGTGGCCCCGGCCGCGACGACGACGGGGCGCCGCCCCGGGGCGAGGATCACCGCCGCGGTTCCCGCCGCGCCCAGCCCGGCCGCGAGGGCGGCCGTTCCCGGCGAGGGGTGCGGCGCGGTCAGCAGGACTCCCGTCAGGCCCGCGGCGGCGCCCGCCGTCAGCAGCGCCGCGTTCCACGGTGCGGTCGGCGGGGTGCGCCCGCGCAGGGGCGCCCACTCGGCGGGAGCGGCCGTCGGGCGGGGCATGCGGGGCGGCAGCCAGCGCGTCAGTGCCAGCAGGTGCTCGCGGCCCTGGTCGGCCCGCGCGGTCCAGCGGAGCCGGCCGTGGTCGGAGGTGGCGAACGCCAGGCTCTCCGTCACCCACCGGCTGGTGACGAAGGCGGTCCCGAAGGCCCACAGTGCCAGGCCGGCGAAGACCGCGAGAGCCGGACGCCGGCCGAGGTCGACGGCCAGCGCCAGGCCGGTCATGCCGCGCACGACGTACCCGGCCCCCACGACCAGCCACAGCGCGACCACCGTCGGCCGCACCGGCGGAGGGAACGCGTCGCCGCTGCCGGAGCCCCGTGCGCGCAGGGCCTCGTAGACGACCGCCACGCCGAGGACCGCGCCGGTCACCGCGAGGAGGAATCCGCCCAGCCGCAGCCCCGGCAGGGCCAGGGCCAGGACCGCGACGGCCACCAGGCGGGCCACCGCGACGGCGGAGCTGGCGGCGACGTGGGCGCGGGCCCGGTCCATCGGGCCCGGCAGGCGGCCGCGGTCCCGCCGGGAGGGGTGCCGCTGGTCGGCGGCGAAGCCGCGTATGTCGTTCCACTGGTAGCGGGCGGGATAGACGAGCAGCTCCAGAGCCCCCCAGACGACCAGGGCCCGCGCCAGCGTCCACCCCGTCACGTCGGCTCCGGCGACGACGGCCAGGGCGAAGGTGAAGGGCATCAGCAGTCCCTTGACCGCGTCCTTGGGGCGGGGCATCGCCAGGTAGCCGGGCATGGAGCGTGGGCGGGCGGCAGGCGGCTCACCGTTCGAGGGCGCGGGCGAGGGCGCGGGCGCGGGGGACGGGCCGGCGTTCACGGGCGCGGGCGCCCGCCGCGCGACCGGCCGGGGCCGCGGCCCGAACGGCGACGTCGTGACCCCGCGTACGCGCTCCCGGCCGCTCACGTGGCCACCCGGGAGGTGTCCCCGGCGAGGTCGGCGGTGACCTCGTCCCAGCTCCGCCGCACCCAGGCGGCCCCGGCGTCGCGCAGCTGCCCGGCCCTCTCGTCCTGTTCGGCGGGCGGGACGAACTGCACCAGGCCCGCGGTGGTGACGCCCGCCGCCACCGCCGACGCCGCTCCGGTGGCCGAGTCCTCCACGGCGAGTGCCTGGTGGGGCGTCAGCCCGAGCCGGGTGAGGGCGAAGCGGTAGATCGCCGGGTCGGGCTTGCTGGTCGGCTCCGGCAGGCTGTCCTCCGCGCTGAAGCGGCACTCCGCCGGAAGCAGGCGGTCCAGGCCGCTGGCGCCGAAGCACGCGGCGAGCCGCGTCAGGGCGCTGGAGCTCACCACGGCCAGCCGGTAGCGGGCGCGGAGCGCCGACAGCGCCGCGAGCACGTCCGGGCGCGGGGTGAGCACCTGGCCGAGGTGGGCCGTGACCTCGGTCTTCTCGCGTTCCACCCACTCCTCCAGACGGTCGGGGCCCAGGTGGACGCCCTGGCGTTCGGCGAGCATGCGGGCCGTGGACCGGAAGTTCTTGCCGGTGGTGGTGCGCCGCAAGGTCTCGGGGGACAGGTCCCCCGTCAGGCCGAAACTGCGCGCGAAGTCCCGGGTGACGACCGCCGAGGCGTCGAAGGCCGGTTCCTCCGAGGGGAACAGGGTGCCGTCCGCGTCGAGCAGCAGCGTCGTGACACGGGTCAGGTCCGGGATGCTCATGGGTCTCCTGCGGTCGGGTGTGGGGGCGGCCGGTCAGGCGCCGGGCGGGGGCGGGGAGGCGAGCGCGGACCGCAGGCTCCGGCGGCTGCCGAAGGCGCCGGCCAGCGACCGGTGGATGACGGTCACGTCCTCGTCGTCGGCGGCCAGGTCGCCGAACACGTCGGTGAAGGCAAGCAACGGGCCCGGATCGTCCCCGCCCCGCAGGGCCGCGTCCCGCAACTCCTCGGCACGGACGTCCTGGACGTCGATCGGCCGCCCGTCGAGGTCCACCGCGCGCAGGTAGCGCATCCACGCGGCGACGGCGAAGTCCAGTCGTGCGCGGGCGGAGTCCCGGGCGTGTGCGTCGTGCAGCGACGGCAGCAGGTAGTCCGGCACCTTGGTGGAGCCCCGGCGGCACAGCCGGGCCAGCGGATCCCCGATGCTGGGATTGCTCAGGCGCTCCAGCACCGTGCCGCAGTACTCCGCGGGGTTCATGCCGGGGACGTCCGGCGGGAGCAGGGGGGCGATCTCCTCGCGCATCAGCCGCTCGACGAAATCGGCCACGGCCGGGTCGCCCATCGCCTCGTCGGTGCTCTCGTGGCCGGCCAGCCGGCCGACGTAGCCCAAGGCGCAGTGCACGCCGTTGAGGAGCCGGCTCTTGATCAGCTTGTACGGGGCGACGTCGTCCACGAACAGGGCTCCGACGCGGTTCAGCGGCGGCCGGTCGTTGCAGAAGTCGTCCTCGATCACCCACTGGGTGAACGGTTCGGTGATCACCGGCCAGCGGTCGCCGACCCGGAAGTCGTCCTCGACCTCGTCCCGGTCCTCCGGGGTGGTCGCCGGCGTGATGCGGTCGACCATGCTGCCGGGGAAGGAGATCCGCTCCCCGATCCACCGGGCCAGTGCGGGATCGCGCCGTCCGGCCAGGGCCAGCACCGCGTCCCGGGTGGCGGCCGCGCTGTCGGGGAGGTTGTCGCACGACAGCACGGTGAACGGGGCCCGGCGGGCCCGCCGGCGTGCGTCCAGCGCGTCGACGACCAGCCCGAACACCGAGGCGTCCGCCTCCTCCGGGTCGTCCGGGAGGACGTAGCCGTTGGCGGTGATCGTCAGGGTCACCAGCCGTATGCGCGGATCGGCCAGGCGCTCCGCCACGTCCCGCCGGTGCTCCGTCAGCAGCAGGTACTCGACCACGCACCCGATGACCTTGGCCGCGCTGTCGTCGGCGGTGCCGCGCTGGACGACGGTGAAGAGGTTGTCCTGCGCGTCGAGGACCTGCCCCATCTCCGGCCGGCTCATCCCGACGCCGATCACGCCCCACCGGGTGAAACCCAGCTCGGCCAGCTCGTCGAAGTAGACCGCCTGGTGCGCGCGGTGGAAGCCGCCGACCCCGAAGTGGACGACGGCCGGTTCGAGCTCCGTGCGGTCGTAGCCCGGGGTGCGCAGCTCGTGACGGTGCGGAGCGTCGAGGCTGCGGTCGTTCAGGACCGGGACGGGTGGTGCCGGTTCCGACATCGCGATCCTCCGTGGTGCGCCTCGGGTAGCCCTGCTTCTCACGTGTTCGGCCCGCCGTGCAGGCGGGACGTGGTCCGCGTTTCCAGCGCGCGGTGTCCGGAAACGGTCATTGGGGGAAATTCCATGACACATGCACTGCGTGGGGCGGTCCGCCGCGGGAGACACGCCTGGGCGACGGGGGCGGCGTCGCGATCACGGCCCGGGACCTCGTAAGGTCGGGGGCGTGTTGGAGGAGATGCGGATACGGTCGCTCGGAGTCATCGACGACGCGGTGGTCGAGCTGTCCCCCGGTTTCACCGCCGTCACGGGCGAGACCGGCGCGGGCAAGACGATGGTCGTCACCAGCCTCGGTCTGCTGCTCGGCGGACGCGCCGATCCCGCCCTGGTGCGGATCGGCGCGAAGAACGCGGTGGTCGAGGGCCGGATCGCGCTGCCTGCCGGCGCGCCCGTGGTCACCCGGGCCGAGGAGGCCGGCGCCGAGCTCGACGACGGCGCCCTGCTGATCAGCCGCACGGTCTCCGCCGAGGGCCGCTCGCGCGCCCACCTGGGCGGACGCGGTGTGCCCGTCGGGCTCCTCGCGGAGCTGGCCGACGAACTGGTCGCGGTGCACGGGCAGACCGACCAGCAGGGCCTGCTCAAGCAGAACCGCCAGCGCCAGGCGCTGGACCGGTACGCGGGCGGAGCGGTGGCCGGCCCGCTGGAGAAGTACACGGACGCCTACCGGCGGCTGCGGACGGTCTCCGCCGAACTGGAGGAGATCACCACCCGGGCCCGCGAGCGCGCCCAGGAGGCCGACCTGCTCCGGTACGGCCTGCAGGAGATCAACGCCGTCGAGCCGCGGCCGGGCGAGGACACCGAGCTGGCCGCCGAGGCGCAGCGGCTCGGGCACGCCGAGGCGCTGGCGCAGGCCGCCACCGTGGCGCACACCGCCCTGGCCGGCGACCCGGAGGACCCCGAGGGCATCGACGCCGGCTCCCTCGTCTCGGGCGCCCAGCGCGCCCTGGAGGCGGTCCGCTCGCACGACCCGTCGCTGGCCGCGCTGGCCGACCGGGTCGGCGAGATCGGCATCCTGCTCGCCGACGTCTCCGGCGAACTCGCCGGGTACGCCGGGAACCTGGACGCCGACCCGCGCCGGCTCGCCGCCGTGGAGGAGCGCCGGGCCGCGCTGACCGCGCTGACGCGCAAGTACGGCGAGGACGTCGCCGCCGTGCTGGCCTGGGCGGAGCAGTCCGCCGCCCGGCTCACCGAGCTCGAGGGCGACGACGACCGGGTGGGCGAGCTCACCGCCGAGCGCGACGCGCTGCGCGCCGAGCTCGGCACGCTGGCGCAGCAGCTCACCGACGCGCGCACCGAGGCCGCCGAGCGGTTCGCGGCCGCCGTCACCGAGGAGCTGGCCTCGCTGGCCATGCCGCACGCGCGCGTCTCGTTCTCCGTCCGGCAGACCGAGGACCCCGAGGGCGTCGAGGTCGGCGGCCGCACCGTCGCCTACGGGCCGGCCGGCGTCGACGAGGTCGAGCTGCTGCTCGCCCCGCACCCCGGCGCGCCGCCGCGGCCGATCGCCAAGGGGGCGTCCGGCGGTGAGCTGTCGCGGGTGATGCTCGCCGTCGAGGTGGTCTTCGCCGGCACCGACCCCGTCCCGACCTACCTGTTCGACGAGGTCGACGCGGGCGTCGGAGGCAAGGCCGCGGTCGAGATCGGCCGCCGCCTCGCCCGGCTGGCGCGGACGGCGCAGGTCGTCGTCGTCACCCACCTGCCGCAGGTGGCCGCGTTCGCTGACCGGCAGCTGCTGGTGGAGAAGACCAACGACGGGTCGGTCACCCGCTCGGGCGTGAAGGTGCTCGAGGGGGAGGACCGGATCCGTGAGCTGTCGCGGATGATGGCGGGCCAGGAGGACTCCGAGACGGCCCGGGCCCACGCCGAGGAACTGCTGGAGTCGGCGGCGGCGGCGCGCGCCGAGCTCTGAGCCGGGCGGGTCCCGCGGCGGCCCCCGGGCGGGACCTCGCCGCGGGCCCTCGGCGAGCGCGTCGCCCCGCCCGGCAGAGCGCCCGCGCCGCCCTCCGCGAATCCCGCCCCATCGGCTGGTCCCGCCCCGTCGGGGGGTCCGGCCCGATCGGGCGGTGGAGCCTCGTCGGGCGGTCGGGCCCCGATCGCAGGGCGCGGCCTCGGCGGCGGATCCGGCCCAGCCCGGACGGCGCGGCCTCGGCGGCGGGGCCGGCCTCGATCGGGCGGTACGGCTTCGTCGGCGGGTCTGGGCCCCGATCGCCACGGCGCGGTCTCGGCGGCGGGTCGGGCTCTGATCGGACGGTGCGGCGTCGGCGGTGGGTCGGGTCCCGCACGGACGGGGCGACCTCGACGGCGGATCCGGCACCGATCCGACGGCGCAGCCTCGGCGGCGGGTCCGGGCTTCGATTGGGCGGTGCGGTGTCGTCAAGCGGGTCGGGCCCCGAACGGACGATGCGGTCTCGGCGGCGGGTCGGGCTCTGCTCGCACGGTGTGGCGTCGGCGGTGGGTCGGGTCCCGATCGGACGGCGCGGCCTCGACGGCGGATCCGGCACCGATCCGACGGCGCAGCCTCGGCGGCGGATCCGGCACCGATCCGACGGTGCAGCCTCGGCGGCGGGTCCGGGCTTCGATTGGGCGGTGTGGTCTCGTCAAGCGGGTGGGGACCCGAACGGACGATGCGGTCTCGGCGGCGGGTCGGGCTCTGCTCGCACGGTGTGGCGTCGGCGGTGGGGCGGGTCCCGATCGGACGGCGCGGCCTCGACGGCGGATCCGGCACCGATCCGACGGCGCAGCCTCGGCGGCGGATCCGGCACCGATCCGACGGTGCAGCCTCGGCGGCGGGTCCGGGCTTCGATTGGGCGGTGCGGTCTCGTCAAGCGGGTCGAGCCCCGATCGCACGGCGCGGTCTTGGGGGCAGGGCCGGCTCTGCTCGCACGGCGCGGCCTCGGTGGCGGATCCGGTCCCGATCGGGCAGTGCCGTCTCAGCGGCGGGTCCGGCCCCGATCGGGCGGTGCGGGCTCGGTGGCGGGCCGCCCGGAACGGTGGCGGGGCGGGGCAGCCGGCCCATGCGGCTGGGCCGTGCGGGTGGAGCCGGTCGGCGGGCCGTCCGGGCTCTGGCATCCTAGGCGGCGACCGAACGAGCACGGCCGGGCGGCGGGGGACCCTCGCGGGCCCGCCGCCCGGCCGCCGCACCCGGTGACCGACCGCACGAAGACCGCACGACGCTCGACCAGGAGCCCAGGCGCCCGTGACCCTTGTGAGCACCCCCGCCCCCGCCGGCCTCAGGCCGCTGCGCACCGTCCAGGTGACCGGCGGCAGCGCGGCCGGAAGCACCCACGTGCGGTCGCTGACCGCCGGCCTGGTCGCCAGGGGCGTGCGGGTGACGGTGTGCGCCCCCAGCGAGACCGAACACACCTACGGGTTCACCGCCGTCGGAGCGCGGCACGTGCCGATCCCGCGCAGCAGCGACCCCGCCTCGGTGGCCGCGCTGCGCATCGCGTGCGCCGACGCCGACCTGGTGCACGCGCACGGACTGCACGCCTCGTTCCGCACGGTGCTCGCGCTGGGCGGCCGGCGCACGCCCCTGGTGGTGACCTGGCACAACCGTGCCCGGGCCGAGGGCGCGGCGCGGGCAGCCGTGCTGAAGATGCTGGAGCGGCGGGTGGCGCGGGCGGCCGCGGTGGTCCTCGGCACCTCCTCCGGCCTGGTGGACCGGGCCCGGCGGCGGGGCGCCCGGGACGCGCGGCTGTCGGCGGCGGGCCTGCCGCGCGCCCTGCCGGCGGGCGGCGCGCGGCCCGCCGGGGGAGAACGCGGGGACGGCCCCGACGGCGACCGGCGGGCGAAGCTGCGGGCCGAACTCGGCGCGCTGGGGCGGCCTCTGGTCCTCACGGTGGGCGCGCTGGAGGAGGGCCGCGGGCACCGGCTGCTGCTGGACGCCGCGCGGCGGTGGCGGGGCGAGGGCGACGGCCCGCTGGTCGTGGTGTGCGGGGAAGGCTCGCTGCGCGGGGAACTGCAGCAGCGGATCGAGCGGGAAGGGCTGCCGGTCCGGCTGCTGGGGTGGCGGCACGACCTGGCGTCGCTGCTGACGGCGGCGGACGTGGCGGTGGTGCCGGACTGCGTGGAGGGCCGCTCGCTGCTCGCGCAGGAGGCGCTGCACGCGGGGGTTCCGCTGGTCGCGGCGGACCTGCCGGGGATGGCCGAACTGGTCGGTGACGGCGCGGAACTGGTACCGGAGGGCGACGCCGGCGCCCTCGCCGGGAAGGTCTCCGCGGTCCTGGCCGACCAGGCGTGGCGCGAGGAACTGGTGCGGCGGGGCCTCCTGCAGGCCGCGGCGTGGCCCACGGAGGACGAGACGGTCGCCCAGGTCCTCAGCGTCTACGACGAGCTCACCCAGCCCCTGCCGCTCGGCTGACCGGACTGTCCGTCCCCAGGGCTACGGTGCCGTCCATGACCGACGACCGGACCTTCCCCGAGGCGCTGGCGGCCGTGAGCCGGGTCGCCTTCCCCTACGACGACGGGCGTGGCATCGACTACGAGCCGTACGGCGACTTCCTGTCCGCCGAGGAGACCACGCAGTGGTTCCGTGCCTGGACGGGCAACGACGACGTGGACGGTGACATGTTCCGCGTCTTCGGGCAGCAGGGCGCGGGCGGGCTCGTGGCGCTGTGGCTGGTGAGGGAGGGGGGGGCCACCGGCCGGGCAGCCGGTGGTGTACCTGGGGTCGGAGGGGGAGACGGTGCATCTCGCCCGCGACCTGGACGACTTCCTGTGGCTGCTGGCGCAGGGGACGGGCCCGACGGACGTCGCCCACGGGGCGGGGCGGCGGACGGGGAGCGGGCGGTCCGGCCGCACCCGGGCATGACGGCGGTGGCGCAACGGTTCGCGGCCGGGAGGAGGCGGGCCCCGGAGGCGATCCTCCGCGACGCCGCCGAGGGCGTGCCCGACCTCGAGGAAACC
Organism: Streptomyces fragilis; assembly: GCF_003112515.1. Classification (GTDB taxonomy): domain Bacteria; phylum Actinomycetota; class Actinomycetes; order Streptomycetales; family Streptomycetaceae; genus Streptomyces; species Streptomyces fragilis. The sequence continues at coordinate 20,310 of NZ_BEVZ01000014.1, forward strand.
GTCCTCGCCCTCTGCCGCTGAGACGTCCCCGCGGCGCCCGCCGGCGGTGTCGCGGCGCCAGGGGGCGGGCCCGGCCGGGTGGCGCGGGCCCGCCCGGGCGGGGTCAGCCGCCGTAGGCGCCGGAGGCGGTGAGGCGGAGGGCGGTGTCGATGAGGGGCACGTGACTGAAGGCCTGGGGGAAGTTGCCGACCTGACGCTGGTGCTTGGAGTCCCACTCCTCCGCCAGCAACCCCAGGTCGTTGCGGAGGGACAGCAGCTTCTCGAACAGCTGCCGCGCCTCCTCGACCCGCCCGATCATCGCCAGGTCGTCCGCCATCCAGAAGGAGCAGGCCAGGAACGCCCCCTCGTCGCCCGCCAGGCCGTCCACGTTGTCCTCACCCGGATGGGTGGGGTAGCGCAGGATGAAGCCGTCCGGCGTCGACAGCTCCCGCTGGATCGCCTCGATCGTGCCGATGACCCGCTTGTCGTCCGGCGGCAGGAAACCGACCTGCGGGATCAGCAGCAGCGACGCGTCCAGCTCCTGGGAGCCGTACGACTGGGTGAAGGTGTTGCGCTCCGGGTCGTAGCCCTTCTCGCAGACGTCCCGGTGGATGTCGTCGCGCAGCTCCCGCCACCGCTCCAGCGGGCCCTCCGCGTCGCCGGACTCGACCAGCTTGATGGTGCGGTCCACCGCCACCCAGGCCATGACCTTGGAGTGCACGAAGTGGCGGCGCGGGCCGCGCACCTCCCAGATGCCCTCGTCCGGCTGGTTCCAGTGGTTCTCCAGGTAGCTGATCAGCTTCAGCTGGAGCTGCGAGGCGTAGTCGTTGCGCGACAGGCCGGTCATGTGCGCCAGGTGCAGCGCCTCGATGGTCTCGCCGTAGACGTCCAGCTGCAGCTGGTGGGCCGCGCCGTTGCCGACCCGGACCGGGGCGGAGTTCTCGTAGCCCGGCAGCCAGTCCAGCTCCGCCTCGCCGAGCTCGCGCTCGCCGGCGATGCCGTACATGATCTGCAGGTTCTCCGGGTCGCCCGCGACCGCCCGCAGCAACCACTCGCGCCAGGCGCGGGCCTCCTCGCGGTAGCCGGTGCGCAGCAGCGAGGACAGGGTGATCGCCGCGTCGCGCAGCCACGTGTAGCGGTAGTCCCAGTTGCGGACGCCGCCGATCTCCTCGGGCAGCGAGGTGGTCGGCGCGGCGACGATGCCGCCCGTGGGGGCGTAGGTGAGCGCCTTCAGCGTGATCAGCGAACGGATCACGGCCTCCCGGTAGGGGCCGTGGTACGTGCACAGGGCGACCCACTCGCGCCAGAAGTCGTCGGTCGCCGCCAGCGCCTGCTCGGGCTCCGGCAGCGGCGGCGGCTCCTTGTGCGAGGGCTGCCAGGACAGCGTGAAGCCGAACCGGTCGCCCTCCGAGACGTCGAAGTCGGTGTAGGTGGTGAGGTCCTGGCCGAAGGTGGTCAGGTCGTCCTCCTCGCCGGCCGCCTCGAGCACGTCGGTGTCGAACCAGACGGAGTCCGGGCCGGCGACGCCGACCAGGCGCCCGTTGCGGCGGTGCACCCACGGCACGATGCGGCCGTAGGAGAACCGCATCCGCAGCGCCGAGCGCATCGGGACCCGGCCCGAGACGCCCTCCACGATCCGGATGACCTGCGGGGCCCCGTCACGCGGCGGCATGAAATCGGTCACCCGGACGGTGCCCTGTGGGGTGTCCCACTCCGACTCCAGGACCAGGGAGTCGCCCCGGTAGCGGCGGCGGGTGGCCGCGGGCGCCCCGGCCTCCGGCGCGTGGGCGGGCCCGACGCGCCAGAACCCGTGATCCTCGGTGCCCAGCAGGCCGGCGAAGATGGCCTGAGAGTCGAAGCGGGGCAGGCACAGCCAGTCCACCGTGCCGTCCCGGCAGACCAGGGCGGCGGTCTGCATGTCTCCGATGAGTGCGTAGTCCTCGATACGCCCGGCCACGTGCAACTCCAGTCGAACGGCCACATCGTCCCGGCAGGGACGGTCGCTCTCTTGCGGTCAAGTCAAAGGGGGAGTGAAGCGGAAAGAATCTGTAGTTCGCTTGAGTGTGAGCTGACGCTCCCGTATGTCCGGTGTATCCGGGGACACGGCCTGTGACACGGGCTTGGGTGGTGCCGTCTTGCCCGGCCGGGCGGTCAGCGAGTGTCCGAGCAGGATACGACGCATGATGATGATCCGCGCGACGCTCGGGGCAACAAAGGTGATCCGAACGGGTGGGCGGCCGGTGACGCCGGGAAGCCGCAGGTCACGGCGGTGGCCCGGGTGCGCGGACGCCTTCGGTCCCGCGCGCTGATACCCTGGTAGCCCGTGGACCGGTGGGAGAAAAACCCCGGCACCGCAGCGACGGCCCCCCCGGCGAAACCGGGTCGGCAAGCCGCTCCGCAACCCCAAGACACCGCCACCACGGGAGCCCCCCTTTGGCCATGCCCGCTGCTTTTCGAAACAGCAACGCCACGACGACCAAGCACATCTTCGTCACCGGGGGTGTCGCCTCCTCGCTCGGGAAGGGCCTGACGGCTTCGAGCCTCGGCATGCTGCTGAAGGCCCGCGGACTGCGTGTCGTCATGCAGAAGCTCGACCCCTACCTGAACGTCGACCCGGGCACGATGAACCCGTTCCAGCACGGTGAGGTGTTCGTCACCAACGACGGCGCCGAGACCGACCTGGACATCGGCCACTACGAGCGCTTCCTCGACCGCGACCTCGACGGCTCGGCCAACGTCACCACCGGCCAGGTCTACTCGACGGTCATCGCCAAGGAACGCCGGGGCGAGTACCTGGGCGACACCGTCCAGGTCATCCCGCACATCACCAACGAGATCAGGCACCGCATCCGCCGCATGGCGACGGACGAGGTCGACGTCGTGATCACCGAGGTGGGCGGCACGGTCGGCGACATCGAGTCGCTGCCCTTCCTGGAGACGGTCCGCCAGGTCCGCCACGAGGTCGGCCGCGACAACGTCTTCGTGGTGCACATCTCGCTGCTGCCGTACATCGGCCCCTCCGGCGAGCTGAAGACCAAGCCCACCCAGCACTCGGTGGCCGCGCTGCGCAACATCGGCGTGCAGCCGGACGCCATCGTGCTGCGCTGCGACCGCGAGGTCCCCACCGCCATCAAGCGCAAGATCTCGCTGATGTGCGACGTCGACGAGGACGCCGTGGTGGCCTGCCCGGACGCCCGGTCCATCTACGACATCCCCAAGACGATCCACGGCGAGGGCCTGGACGCCTACGCGGTGCGCAGGCTCGACCTGCCGTTCCGCGACGTCGACTGGACCACCTGGGACGACCTGCTGGACCGCGTCCACAACCCCGACCACGAGATCACCCTGGCGCTCGTCGGCAAGTACATCGACCTGCCCGACGCCTACCTGTCGGTGACCGAGGCGCTGCGCGCCGGCGGCTTCGCCCACAAGGCCCGCGTCAAGATCAAGTGGGTCACCTCCGACGACTGCCGGACCCCGGCCGGCGCCGCCGAGCAGCTCGGCGACGTCGACGGCATCTGCATCCCCGGCGGCTTCGGCGACCGCGGCGTCTCCGGCAAGGTCGGCGCCATCCAGTACGCCCGCGAGAACCGCATCCCGCTGCTCGGCCTCTGCCTGGGCCTGCAGTGCATCGTGATCGAGGCCGCCCGCAACCTGGCCGGCATCGCCGACGCCAACTCCACCGAGTTCGACCCGGCGACCGCCCACCCGGTGATCTCCACCATGGCCGAGCAGATGGACATCGTCTCCGGCGAGGGCGACATGGGCGGCACCATGCGCCTGGGCATGTACCCGGCCAAGCTGGCCGAGGGTTCCGTCGTGCGCGAGGTGTACGACGAGAAGGAGTACGTCGAGGAGCGCCACCGTCACCGCTACGAGGTGAACAACGCCTACCGTGCGGAGCTCGAGAAGAAGACGGGCATCGTCTTCTCCGGCACCTCCCCGGACGGCAAGCTCGTCGAGTACGTGGAGTACCCGCGCGAGGTGCACCCCTACCTGGTGGCCACCCAGGCCCACCCGGAGCTGCGCTCCCGCCCGACCCGCCCGCACCCGCTGTTCGCCGGCCTGGTGAAGGCCGCGGTCGACCGTCAGCAGCGGACCGGCGCCTACGCCGGCTGATCACCGGCGCTCGCGGTGATCGTTGCGGCGACCGGGTGACGATACGGTGGCCGGGGTACGCGCCCTTCGGGGAGCGTGCCCCGGCTTCGGCGTTTTCGCGCGCTGTTTCCCAGGTGTCGAGTAGTGGTGAGTAGTGGTGGAGAGGACTGGCCCGATGACCGACCAGGTGATCAAGGACGCCCCGGAGGAGTGGGAGATCCGCTCGTCGAGCACCCCGTTCACGGGCAAGAAGACCTCCGTGCGGACCGACGAGGTGGTGATGCCGGGCGGAGCGGTGGTCGGCCGCGACTACCAGGTGCACCCCGGCTCGGTGGCCGTGCTGGCGCTGGACGAGCAGGACCGCGCGGTGGTGCTGCGCCAGTACCGGCACCCGGTGCGCCAGAAGCTGTGGGAGATCCCGGCCGGCCTGCTGGACGTGCCCGGTGAGAACCCGCTGCACGCCGCCCAGCGCGAGCTGTACGAGGAGGCGCACGTCAAGGCCGAGGACTGGCGGGTCCTCGCCGACGTCTACACCACCCCCGGCGGCTGCGACGAGGCGGTGCGCATCTTCCTGGCGCGCGGACTCTCCGACGCCGAGGGCGACCGCTTCGAGGTCGAGGACGAGGAGTCCGACATGGAGCTCGCCCGGGTCCCGGTCGCGGACCTGGTGCGCGGCGTGCTGGCGGGGGAGCTGCACAACAACTGCCTGGTGGTCGGCGTGCTGTCGCTGGTCGCGGCGCGCGCCGGCGACGGGCTGGAGGCGCTGCGGCCCGCCGAGGCGCCGTGGCCCGCCCGGCCGTTCGAGGCGTAGGTCCCTCGCGGGATCACGGACGTCTCAGGCGGGGCGCGGCCGGTTCGGGCGAACGGGCCGCGCCCCGCGTCCGGTCGGGGGACCGGGCCCGTGTGGTCCCCCGTTGCGCCGCCGCCGTGTGAACTACGCTCGTGCAAGGCCCCGCGGACGGGGTGGCGCGCGCGTGCATGACGGGAGTGTGGCCCGTGACCGACCAGGCGGTGGACACCGGCAGCCAGGCGTCGACGGACACGGCGCGACGGCCCTCCGGAGAGCCGTCCGCGCAGCCACCGGCCCCCGCCCCGGCGCCGCGCACCCCGCCGGGCAGGACGGAGCGGGAGGCCCGGCCGGCGCCCCCCTCGGCTTTCGTGGGACGGACCCGGGAGCTCAAGGAGCTGCTGGGGGACATCGAACGGGCCGGCCTCAACACCATCGCCGGCCGCAAGGCCCCGCGCGCCCGCGTCCTGCTCGTCGCGGGCCGGCCCGGCTCCGGCCGCAGCGACCTCGCCGAGGAACTGGTCCGCCGGGTCGCCGGCCGCTACCCCGACGGGGTCCTGCGGGCCAGGCTCACCGAGCCCGGCGGCCGCCCCGTCCCCGCGGGCCGAGTCGCCCGCCGCCTCCTCGAAGCGCTCCCCGCCCCGGCGACCGCCCCCGCCGCGGCCGTGAGGTCCGCGCCCCGCGACGCCGCTCCCGCGGCTGAGGCACGCGCGACGGCGGCCGCCGGGGTCGCGCCCGGGGCGGAGGACGACGAGCTGACCGCCGCGCTGCGGCAGGCGCTGGCCGGACGGAAGGTCCTGCTGCTCCTCGACGACGCCGCCGACGCCGAACAGGTCGACGAACTGGTCCCCGACTCCCCGGACTGCCTGGTGGTCGCCGTCGCCCGGGGACCCCTCACCGGGATCCCCGACGTGCGGCCCTGCGTCGTCGGCGGCCTGGACACCCGCTCCGCCGTCGACCTGCTCACCCGCCGGGCCGGCGAGGTCCGGGTCACCGTCGACCCCTGCTCCGCGCAGCAGCTCGCCGAGGAGTGCCACGGCGAGCCCGCGACCCTGCTGCTCGCGGGCGGCTGGCTCGCCGAGCGCCCCAAGGTCGCCGTCGCCGACCTGGTGGCCCAGCTGCGCGCCGACCCGGCGGCCGGTCCGCTGGAGCGCATGCTCGGACTGGTCCACGACGGTCTGCCCGCGGCGGCCGCCCGGATGCTGCGGCTGCTGTCCCTCGCCCCCGCCGGGGTGGTCGACCCGCACACCGCCTCCGCCCTGGCCGGCTGCTCCCCGCAGACCGCGACCGAGACCCTGGACCGGTTCCACCGGCTCGCGCTCCTGCGGCAGGTGCCCGCGGCCGGCCTGCTCTACGAGGTCCCCGGCTGCCTGCACCCCCTGCTCGCCGCCCTCGCCGAGCGCCTGGACCGCCCCGCGGAGCTGCGGCTGGCCCGCGCCCGCACGCTGGAGCGCACGGTCCGGCTGCTGCACGCCTGCCGCGTCGCGGCCGGGACCGGCGAGGAAGCCCGGGTCCGGCAGCAGGCGCTGCCGCGGGCCCTGCGCTTCCCCGGCCCCCAGGACGCCGCCGCCTGGCTCGCCGAACGCCGCGACGTGCTCCTGGCCGCCGCCCGGACGGCCGCCGGCGACGGGGAGCTGGACACCCTGGCCCGCCGCCTGATGTCCCAGCTGGTGCGCGCCCTGGTCGCGCACGTCGGCGACGACGGGGCGGCCGCCGACCTGTACACGGTCCACCAGCTGATGCTGGACGTCGCACGGCGGCGCGGACTCGCCCGCGAGGAGGCCGCCGCCCTGCTCAACCTCGCCGACCTGGACGCCCGCACCGGACGCGCCGCCGAGGCGCTGACCGGCTACCGGGCCGCCCTGGACGCCGGACGCCGGGCGCAGGACCCGTACGCCGTCGGCCGCGCCATGGAGTCGATCGGCGGCGCCCACCAGGAGCTCGGCGACCTCGACCGGGCCGCCGACTGGTACGGCCGCGCCCTCGCCGAACGCCTCGCCCGCGACCAGCGCGCCGAGGCGGCCCGGCTCTACGGCCGCATCGCCACCGCCCACGCCCGCGCCGGCCGGCACGAGGAGGCGCTGCGTCACCGGCGGGCCGCCGTCACCGAGCACCGGCGCGGCGAGGACCTGCCGGCCTGCGCGCGCGCCCTGGGCGAGCTGGCCCGCGCCCAGGAGCACACCGGGCGCTTCGCGGAGTCCCTGCGCACCTTCCGCGAGGCGATCGCCTGGGCCCGTCGCGCCGAGGACGGGCGGCTGGAGGCGGGACTGCACCTGGCGCTGGCCGGCGTCCTGGAGCGCCTGGGCGACCCGTCCGCCGCCCGGCTGCACCGGCGGAGCGCGGAGCGCATGCTGGAGGAGGAGCCCTCCGGCGGGCCCGGCTGACCCGGTACGCACGGGTCGTCCCGGATCGTCTTCCCGGCCCCTACGAAATCAGTGGCGTATCCCTCGGGTAACGCTGGCTTTACAAGGCTAGACAGCGGGAAATCCTTCATTAGACTGGCAATGTCGCCGGTTCTCCGGCGTGTATCCCGGTGTGCTCACATGTGACCGGTATATCCGTGCATGCCCTGGCAGTACCCCGCCGCCGCATGTGCTCCCCATGCCCCCCGACTGCAAGGACCGTGATCGACGTGAAGGTCGGCATCCCCCGCGAGGTCAAGAACAACGAGTTCCGCGTGGCCATCACCCCGCCGGGTGTCCACGAACTGGTGCGCAACGGCCACGAGGTCGTCGTCGAGCGGAACGCCGGCCTCGGCTCGTCGATCACCGACGAGGAGTACGTCGCCGCCGGCGCCCTGATCCTGGAGACGGCCGACGAGGTCTGGGCCGCGGCCGACATGATCCTCAAAGTCAAGGAGCCCATCGCCGAGGAGTACCACCGCCTCCGCAAGGACCAGGTCCTCTTCACCTACCTGCACCTCGCCGCCGACCGCCCGGGCACCGAGGCGCTGGTCAACTCCGGCACCACGGCCATCGCCTACGAGACCGTCGAGGTCGACCGCACCCTGCCGCTGCTCGCCCCGATGTCCGAGGTGGCCGGCCGGCTCGCCCCGCAGGTCGGCGCCTACCAGCTGATGCGCGCCAACGGCGGCCGGGGCGTGCTCCCCGGCGGCGTCCCGGGCGTCGCCCCCGCCAAGGCCGTCGTGCTCGGCGGCGGCGTCTCCGGCTGGAACGCCACCCAGATCGCCATCGGCATGGGCTTCCACGTCACGCTGCTCGACCTGAACATCAACAAGCTGCGCGAGGCGGACAAGGTCTTCGGGACCAAGGTGACGACCGTCGTCTCCAACTCCTTCGAGATCGAGAAGGCGCTGGTCGAGGCCGACCTGGTCGTCGGCGCGGTGCTGATCCCCGGCGCCAAGGCCCCCAAGCTGGTCAGCAACGAGCTGGTCTCGCGCATGAAGCCCGGAAGTGTCCTTGTCGACATCGCCATCGACCAGGGCGGCTGCTTCGAGGACTCCCGTCCCACCACGCACGCCGAGCCGACCTTCGCGGTGCACAACTCCGTGTTCTACTGCGTCGCCAACATGCCCGGCGCGGTGCCGAACACCTCCACCTACGCGCTGACCAACGCGACGCTCCCCTACGTCGTCCAGCTCGCCAACCGCGGCTGGGTCGAGGCGCTGCGCCGCGACCAAGCGCTCGCCAAGGGCCTCAACGTCCACGACGGCCAGGTCGTGTACCGCGAGGTCGCCGAGGCGCACGGCATGCAGCACGTCGCCCTGGAGAGCGTGCTCGGCTGAACCCGCCGTAAACGTGGGTGAGTCGACATTCCGACAAGACGAGACGGTCACCACCCCGTCAACCGGTGGGTCAACACCGCGAAACCGGCCGGACCTTGGGCTTCCAGGTCCGGCCGGTGGCGTGTCCACGGGCGGTTGACCGGCAGGTGAGCGGCCCGGGCAGTCAACTCGACGTCGGATTTCGGTCGTTGTGCGCCCGGGTGGAGCGCGCGGTGCGACGCGCGTACGCCCTTGACAACAGGCATGTCCGACAAGGACACGGGAGGCCGGGTCCGGTGGATTGTGTTGCTGCGAACGGCCGACACGCCATAGAGTCGCCCATCGTCGGCATGGTGCCACGCTGACCTGTCTAGAAGTTTCCTGGTCACCAAGGAGGTAAGACGACTTGTGAATGAGTCGACATTTACTCCCGGGGGTGGTCAACCAGGAACGCCTGCGCCGGGCACCGGACCCGCCGGAATCGAGGCTGTCGGCTCCGTCGCGGTCCGTACCTCCGCAGTCCACCAGAGCCAGGACCCCCAACTGGCTCCGACAGCACACCAGAGCATGGATGCCCATCACGTGAACGCCAGGACCGGCGACGCAAGTGGCGCGCCCCACTTCGCCGAATACGACGAACTGCCCGACGGTCACTTCTACGACCCCGACGCCGAATACGAGCCCGACCCCGAGTACGCGGCCACCCTCGCGCCCGACGCCGCGCGTCAGCGCCGCGAGCGCATCGGCCCGACCGGGCGTCCCCTGCCGTACTTCCCGATCCCCGGGCCGCTGGCCGACCACGGCCCGGCGAAGATCATCGCGATGTGCAACCAGAAGGGCGGCGTCGGCAAGACGACGTCCACCATCAACCTGGGCGCGGCCCTGGCCGAATACGGCCGGCGCGTCCTGCTGGTCGACTTCGACCCCCAGGGCGCGCTCTCGGTGGGCCTCGGCGTCAACCCGATGGAGCTCGACCTCACCGTCTACAACCTGCTCATGGAGCGGGGCATGGCGGCGGACGACGTGCTGCTCAAGACGGCGGTCCCCAACATGGACCTGCTGCCGAGCAACATCGACCTCTCCGCGGCCGAGGTCCAGCTGGTCTCCGAGGTCGCCCGCGAGTCGACGCTGCAGCGCGCCCTCAAGCCGCTGATGTCCGAGTACGACTACATCGTGATCGACTGTCAGCCCTCGCTGGGTCTGCTGACGGTCAACGCCCTGACGGCGGCGCACAAGGTCATCGTGCCGCTGGAGTGCGAGTTCTTCGCGCTGCGCGGTGTGGCGCTGCTGACCGAGACCATCGAGAAGGTCCAGGAGCGGCTCAACCCGGAGCTCGAGCTCGACGGCATCCTCGCCACGATGTACGACTCCCGCACGGTGCACAGCCGCGAGGTGCTCGCGCGCGTGGTCGAGGCGTTCGACGACCACGTGTACCACACGGTGATCGGGCGGACCGTCCGGTTCCCGGAGACCACGGTGGCCGGCGAGCCGATCACCACCTACGCGTCCAACTCCGTCGGCGCCGCCGCCTACCGCCAGCTCGCCAGGGAGGTGCTCGCCCGGTGTCACGCCGAGTGAGTCTGCCCGGAGCCGACGAGCTGTTCCGCACCACCGGGGGCTCCGGCCTCCAGTCCTCCTCACCGCGCCGCCAGGCCACCGCCGAGCGGCCGGAGCCGCGGGTGCCGTCCCCGGCCGGCGAGGACGACCCCGCCGTCGCGCGGGACGGCGCCGAGGGCCCGCCGCCCTCGGTGCCCGCGCAGGGCGGTGACGCGCAGGGCGCCGAGCACGCCGTCGCGGACACGGCGGGCGGCGAACCCGGCGAGACGCACAGCAGGGCGGGCGGCACCGACGGCGCCGCCGCCGCGGCCACGGGGATCGCCCCGCGCCGCCGGGGGCGCCCCGCGCGCCGGCCCAGCGGGCGGGAGCGGCACGACGAGAAGATCACGGTGTACGTCTCGGCCGAGGAACTGATGGACCTCGAGCACGCCCGTCTCGTCCTGCGCGGCGAGCACGGGCTGGCCGTCGACCGCGGGCGCATCGTCCGCGAGGCGGTCGCGGTGGTCCTGGCCGACCTGGAGTCCCGGGGGGACGCGAGCATCCTGGTGCGGCGGCTGCGCGGACGGTAGAGGTAGCCTGCCACGGCCATGACCTCGAACGTCCCCGCCCGCAGACGCCCCCTCGGCCGCGGCCCCGGCCACCCCCCGGCCCCGGCCCCGGCCACCCCGGCGCCCGCCCCGGACGACGCCCCCGAGCCCTCCACGGCCCCACCCGCGCCCGCCGACGCCCCCGAGCCCACCGCCGCGCCCGCGCCCGCCGACGCCCCCGAGCTCACCGCCGTGCCTGCGGCCGACAGTGCCGTCGAGGCCCTCGCCGGGCCCGCCGCCGCGCCCGGCAAGGCCGCAGGGCGGACTGCCGCGCCGCCGCGTGAGGACGCGGAGTCTCCCGCCGCCCCGCTGTCGCGTGACGGGTCCGCGCCCGCCCCCGAGGACGACGCCGAACCCGGCACCGCCCCGCCGCCCCACCCGCCCGCGCGCACCCCGTCGGCCGCGGGCCCGGACCCGTCACCCGCCGACGACGGCGTCCCCGCGGCGGACCCGGACACGTTCACCGTGCGGCTCACGAACTTCGAGGGCCCCTTCGACCTCCTGCTGCAGCTGATCTCCCGGCACAAGCTGGACGTCACCGAGGTGGCGCTGTCCCAGGTGACCGACGAGTTCATGGCCCACATCCGCGCCCGCGGCGACGACTGGGACTTGGACCGCACCACCGAGTTCCTGGTCGTCGCGGCCACCCTGCTGGACCTCAAGGCGGCCCGGCTGCTCCCCGCCGCGGAGGTGGAGGACGAGGCCGACCTCGCCCTCCTGGAGGCCCGTGACCTGCTCTTCGCCCGGCTGCTCCAGTACCGCGCGTACAAGCAGATCGCCGACATCCTCAGCGCCCGCCTGGAGGACGAGGCCCGCCGCCACCCCCGCACCGTGGGCCTGGAGCCGCACCACGCCGAGCTGCTGCCCGACGTGGTCCTCAGCATCGGCCCCGAGGGCTTCGCCCGGCTCGCCGTCAAGGCGATGCAGCCCAGGCCCGCGCCGCAGGTGTACGTCGACCACATCCACGCCCCGCTGGTGAGCGTGCGCGAGCAGGCCGCCGTCGTGATGAGCCGGCTGCGCGAACTGGGCGAGGCCACCTTCCGCACCCTGGTGGAGGACACCGACGACACCCTCACCGTCGTCGCCCGTTTCCTGGCGCTGCTGGAGCTCTACCGGGAGAAGGCGGTCGCCCTGGAACAGGAGGCCGCCCTCGGCGAGCTGCTGGTCCGCTGGACCGGCGACGAGGACGGCCCCCGGCCGGTCGTCACCGACGAGTTCGACCGCCCGGCCGCCGACACGACGAAGGAGGAGCGCCGATGAGCGCCGTCGAGCCCCCAGCCGCACCGGACGACGCCGTCGCGGGCCTCGACCTCAAGCCCGCCCTGGAGGCCGTGCTGATGGTCGTCGACGAGCCGGCGGCCGAGGAGCACCTCGCCAAGGTGCTCCGGCGTCCCCGCCGCGCGATCGCCGACGCCCTGCGCGAACTCGCCGACGAGTACACCGTGCAGGGCCGCGGCTTCGAGCTGCGCAAGGTCGCCGGCGGCTGGCGGTTCTACACCCGGCCCGAGTACTCCGCCGCCGTCGAGGCCCTCGTCCTGGACGGGCGGACCGCCCGCCTCACCCAGGCCGCGCTGGAGACCCTCGCGGTCGTCGCCTACCGGCAGCCGGTCAGCCGCTCGCGGGTGTCCGCGGTGCGCGGAGTGAACTGCGACGGCGTCATGCGCACCCTCCTCCAGAGGGGTCTGGTCGAGGAGGCGGGCACGGAACCCGAAACAGGTGCGATCCTGTACAGGACGACGAACTACTTCCTGGAGCGGATGGGCCTGCGCGGTCTGGACGAGCTCCCCGAGCTCGCGCCCTTCGTCCCGGAGGCGGAGACGATCGAGGCCGAGAGCCAGGAGGGGGTTCCGTCGTTCGACCCGGACGCACCCGATGCGCCGGGAGCAGACGACGCAGACGACCAGACGGAATTTTGATGCGAAGCAGCGGCAGCGGCAAGAGCGGCGGGCGCGGGAACTACCGCGGCGCCGGCAACGACAGGGACCAGAAGCAGGGGCAGGGCCGCCCCCGCAAGCCCCGCCCCGAGGAGCGCCGCTACGACGTGGGTCCCGGGGCGACCAAGGACGGCCCGAAGGCCGGCCGCGGCGGCGCGTCCGGCGCGCGCGGCGCGAAGTCGGGCGGCGGCCGGGGCGGGCGCACCCAGCCCGCCACCTCCCGCGAGTACGACGCGCGGATCGAGGAGCGCAACCGGGAGCGGTACGCGGGCAAGAAGGACGTCAAGCTGCCCAAGACCTTCCCCGGCGCCGAGCAGGAGGGCGAGCGCCTGCAGAAGGTGCTGGCCCGCGCCGGCTACGGCTCCCGCCGTGCCTGCGAGGAGCTGATCGAGCAGGCGCGCGTCGAGGTCAACGGCGAGATCGTCCTCGAGCAGGGCAAGCGGGTCGACCCGGAGAAGGACGAGGTCAAGGTCGACGGCCTGACCGTGGCCACGCAGTCCTACCAGTTCTTCTCGCTGAACAAGCCGGCCGGCGTGGTCTCCACGATGGAGGACCCCGAGGGCCGCCAGTGCCTGGGCGACTACGTCACCAACCGGGAGACCCGCCTCTTCCACGTGGGGCGCCTCGACACCGAGACCGAGGGCGTCATCCTGCTCACCAACCACGGCGAGCTGGCCCACCGGCTGACCCACCCGAAGTACGGCGTGAAGAAGACCTACCTCGCGCACATCATCGGCCCCATCCCGCGCGACCTGGGCAAGCAGCTCAAGGACGGCATCCAGCTCGAGGACGGCTACGCCCGCGCCGACCACTTCCGCGTGGTCGAGCAGACCGGCAAGCACTACATGGTCGAGGTGACCCTCCACGAGGGCCGCAAGCACATCGTGCGCCGCATGCTGGCCGAGGCCGGCTTCCCGGTGGAGAGCCTGGTGCGCACCGCCTTCGGCCCGATCACCCTGGGCGACCAGAAGTCGGGCTGGCTGCGGCGGCTGTCCAACACCGAGGTCGGCATGCTGATGCGTGAGGTCGACCTCTAGAAAATCCTTGTGCCGTGGAACGAACCCCCTTATCGTCAGGTTGACGCATAAGGGGGTTCCTTCATGACCACGACCAAGAACGCCGCCACCGGGACGATGATCGGCCTCGCCCTCGGGGACGCGCTCGGCTTCCCGACCGAATTCCGCAGCGTGCCGGGCATCCTGGCGGACTTCGGGCCGTGGCGGGAGATGGAGCTGCCCAAGCCGGCGATCGTCACCGACGACACCCAGATGACGCTCGCCCTCGGCCGGGGGCTGCGCACGGCCATGGAGCGGGGAGCGCTCGGGCCGGAGCGGATGGAGCGGCCGGTGCGCGAGGAGTTCGTCGCGTGGAACCGCTCCCCGGAGAACAACCGGGCGCCGGGACGGACCTGCGTCACCGCCTGCGAACTGCTGGCGGCGGAGGGGCACGCCTGGCAGGACGCCAGCCAGATCCACTCCAAGGGGTGCGGGGCCAACATGCGGGTCGCGCCGGTGGCACTGGTCCCCGGGCTCACCGACGAGGAGCGGGCCGGCGCGGCGCAGCTGCAGTCCGCCCTCACCCACGGCCACCCGACGGCGCTGGCCGCCTCCGACCTCACTGCCCACGCGGTACGGCTGCTCGCCCAGGGCGCGGACCCCACGGCCCTGGTGGGGCTGCTGCGCTCCTACGCGCTCGACAACCGGGACGTCTACCACGAGCGGTGGCTGGGCGACCTGTGGCTGCGGTCGCAGGACCCCACGCCGGCCGGCTTCATCCGGCGGGGCTGGGACGACTGCCTGGACGCCCTGGACCGCCTGCGGGCCGCGGTCGGCTCCGTCTCGCCGGAGACCGACCCGTGCCTGGCGACGGGGGAGGGGTGGATCGCCGAGGAGGCGATGACGACGGGGCTGCTGTGCTTCCTCCTCTTCCCCGACCAGCCCCTGACCGCGCTGCGGCGGGCCGCCTGCACGGCGGGGGACTCGGACTCCATCGCCTGCCTCGCCGGAGCCTTCGCCGGGGCACACCTGGGGGCCGGCGCGTGGCCCGCGGAGTGGGCGGAGCGGATCGAGTACCGCGAGGAACTGCTCTCCCTCGCCGCCCTCTGGGACGCCTGACGACCCCGCCCCGGCGGCACGGGGCGTCTCGGGGGGCGGGCGCCGGCGCCATGGGGGGAGCCGGGGTGGATAGGGTGGGCGGCGTCGGAATGGGAAGAGCGCGAGGAGCAGCACCGTGAGGACCGCCCTGGTGATCGGCGCAGGCCTGATCGGGACATCGGCGGCGCTCTCGCTGACCTCCCGCGGCGTCACCGTCCACCTGGACGACCACGACCTGGACCGCGCCCGCACCGCCGCCTCCCTGGGCGCCGGCACCGACGCCGCCCCCGACGGCCCCGTCGACCTGGTGATCGTCGCCGTGCCCCCGGCCCACGTCGCCCGCGCCGTCGCCGACGCCATGGTCCGCGGCCTGGGCCGCGCCTACCTGGACGTGGCCAGCGTCAAGGGCGGCCCCCGCCGTGAGCTGGAGGCGCTGCTGCGGGGCACCGGACAGGACCTCGCCGCCTACCTCGGCACCCACCCGATGGCCGGCAAGGAGAAGTCCGGCCCCCTCGCCGCCACCGGCGACCTCTTCGAGGGCCGCCCCTGGGTGCTCACCCCCACCCGCGACACCGACACCGAGGCGCTGAACCTCGCCCTCGAGCTGGTCTCGTTCTGCCGCGCCGTGCCGATCGTGATGGACGCGGACGCCCACGACCGCGCCGTCGCCCTCGTCTCGCACATGCCGCACCTGGTGTCCAGCATGGTCGCCGCCCGCCTGGAGAACGCCGAGGAGGCCGCCGTGCGGCTCTGCGGCCCCGGCATCCGGGACGTGACGAGGATCGCCGCCTCCGACCCGCGGATGTGGATCGACATCCTCTCCGCCAACCCCGGCCCGGTCGCCGACCTGCTCGCCGAGGTCTCCGCCGACCTCGACGAGACGGTCCGCGCCCTGCGCGCCCTGCAGTCCGAGGACGAGACCGCCCGCAAGGAGGGCGTGGGCGGCGTCGAGGACGTGCTGCGCCGCGGCAACGCCGGGCAGACCCGGGTCCCCGGCAAGCACGGCAGCGCCCCGCGCGTCTACGAGGCCGTGGTGGTCCTCATCACCGACCAGCCCGGCCAGCTCGCCCGGATCTTCGCCGACGCGGAGCGGGCCGGCGTCAACATCGAGGACGTGCGGATCGAGCACGCCACCGGCCAGCAGGCGGGCCACGTGCAGCTGATGGTGGAGCCGCAGGGCGTCTCCCAGCTCACCCAGGCGCTCCGCGAGCGCGGCTGGGCCGTCCGGACCTGAGCCGGCCCACGACCGGCCCCGAACCGGTCCTGGGCCGCGCGGGAGGCGGCCGGCCGAGCCGCGGAGCAGGTCACCCGTAAGGATGAGCCCGATCGGCCGGTAACCTTGTCGGGGGCGCGTTCGCGCCCGGCCCCTACAGCTCCGCCTCAGGAAGGTGTCCGCCACCGTGGAAAGCGCCGCCCGTACCGCACCGGCAGTGATCGTCGCCATCGACGGCCCCTCCGGCACGGGCAAGTCGAGCACGTCCAAGGCCGTCGCCGCCCAGCTCGGCCTCAGCTACCTGGACACCGGCGCCCAGTACCGGGCGATCACCTGGTGGATGGTGACCAACGAGATCGACGTCGCCGACCCCGCCGCCGTCGCCGCGGCCGCCTCCAAGCCGGAGATCGTCTCGGGCACCGACCCGCTGAACCCGACCATCCACGTCGACGGCACCGACGTGGCCGGCCCGATCCGCACCCAGGAGGTCACCTCCCAGGTGTCGGCGGTCTCGGCCGTGCCCGAGGTGCGCACCCGGATCACCGAGCTGCAGCGCTCCATCGCCGCCTCCGCCGAGCGGGGCATCGTCGTCGAGGGCCGCGACATCGGCACCACCGTGCTGCCCGACGCCGACCTCAAGATCTTCCTGACCGCCTCCCCGGAGGCCCGCGCGGCCCGCCGCAGCGGCGAGATCAAGGGCTCCGACGTCGCCGCGACCCGCGAGGCCCTGCTCAAGCGGGACGCCGCCGACTCCGGCCGCAAGACCTCCCCGCTGGCCAAGGCCGACGACGCCGTAGAGGTGGACACCACCGAGCTGACCCTCGCCCAGGTCATCGAGTGCGTGGTCACCCTGGTCGAGGAGAAGCGAGCCACGAAGTGAGCCAGGAGACCGGCAGGAGCGGCCGGACCGCCGGGTCCGCCGCACCGTCGCCGCGCGGGGCCGAGGTCGGCCGCCGCATCGGCGTCGGGCTGATGAACGGCCTGTGGCGCCCGCGCGTGCTGGGCGCCGGCAAGGTGCCGCCCACCGGGGCAGCCATCCTCGCCGTGAACCACAGCCACCTGCTCGACGGTCCCATGGTCATGGGCGTCTCCCCGCGGCCGACGCACTTCCTGATCAAGAAGGAGGCGTTCGTCGGCCCGCTGGACCCGTTCCTGCGCGGCATCGGGCAGGTCGCGGTCGACCGGTCCGGCACCGACCGCAAGGCGGTCACCGACGCGCTCGGCGTACTCGCCGCCGGCGGCGTGCTCGGCATCTTCCCCGAGGGCACCCGCGGCGAGGGCGACTTCACCTCGCTGCGGGCCGGCCTCGCCTACTTCGCGGTCCGCAGCGGCGCCCCGGTCGTGCCGGTCGCGGTGCTGGGCAGCGCGGAGAAGCGCGGACGCCTCATATCCGGGCTGCCCCCGCTGCGCCACCGCGTCGACGTCGTCTTCGGCGACCCGTTCGACGCGGGCGACCGTTCGGGGCGGCGCACCCGCGCGGCGCTCGACGAGGCGACCGTCCGCATCCAGGAGCGGCTGGCCGCACACCTGGAAAAGGCCAGGCGTCTCACCGGGCGCCGGGTCACACTTGAGTAGTGGCACAGCCCCGCGCGGGCGAGCCACCGACCATTCGATGAGCAACGAGGTACCGACTTCATGAACGACCAGATCCAGCCCGACGGCTCGGCCGAGCACGAGCACGGGGCGCTTGGCGACGCCGAGTACGCGGCGTTCATGGAGCTCGCCGCGGAAGAGGGCTTCGACGTCGAGGAGGTCGAGGGCGCGATCGACGCGGCCGGACACGGCCCGCTCCCCGTCCTCGCCGTCGTCGGCCGCCCCAACGTCGGCAAGTCCACGCTGGTGAACCGCATCATCGGCCGCCGCGAGGCGGTCGTCGAGGACAAGCCCGGCGTCACCCGCGACCGCGTCACCTACGAGGCCGAGTGGGCCGGCCGCCGCTTCAAGGTGGTCGACACCGGCGGCTGGGAGCAGGACGTCCTGGGCATCGACGCCTCCGTCGCCGCCCAGGCCGAGTACGCCATCGAGGCCGCCGACGCGGTGGTCTTCGTGGTCGACGCCAAGGTCGGCGCCACCGACACCGACGAGGCCGTCGTCCGCCTGCTCCGCAAGGCCGGCAAGCCCGTCGTGCTCTGCGCCAACAAGGTCGACGGCCCCAGCGGCGAGGCCGACGCCTCCTACCTGTGGAGCCTGGGCCTCGGCGAGCCCCACCCCGTCTCCGCCCTCCACGGCCGCGGCACCGGCGACATGCTCGACGCCGTGCTGGAGGCGCTCCCCGAGGCGCCCGAGCAGGCCTTCGGCGGCGTCGTCGGCGGCCCCCGCCGCATCGCCCTGATCGGCCGCCCCAACGTCGGCAAGTCCTCCCTGCTCAACAAGGTGGCGGGCGAGGAGCGCGTCGTCGTCAACGAGCTCGCCGGCACCACCCGCGACCCGGTCGACGAACTCATCGAGCTGGGCGGCGTGACCTGGAAGTTCGTCGACACGGCGGGCATCCGCAAGCGCGTCCACCTCCAGCAGGGCGCCGACTACTACGCCTCGCTGCGCACTGCCGCCGCCGTCGAGAAGGCGGAGGTCGCGGTCATCCTGATCGACGCCTCCGAGTCCATCTCGGTGCAGGACCAGCGGATCGTCACCATGGCCGTCGACGCCGGCCGCGCCGTGGTGCTCGCCTTCAACAAGTGGGACACCCTCGACGAGGAGCGCCGCTACTACCTCGAGCGCGAGATCGAGACCGAGCTCGGCCAGGTCGCCTGGGCCCCGCGGGTCAACGTCTCCGCCCGGACCGGCCGCCACATGGAGAAGCTGGTCCCCGCCATCGAGACCGCGCTGGCCGGCTGGGAGACCCGCGTTCCGACCGGCCGTCTCAACGCCTTCCTCGGCGAACTGGTGGCCGCTCACCCCCACCCCGTCCGGGGCGGCAAGCAGCCGCGCATCCTCTTCGGCACCCAGGCCGGCACCAAGCCGCCGCGGTTCGTGCTCTTCGCCTCCGGCTTCATCGAGGCCGGCTACCGCCGGTTCATCGAGCGCCGGCTGCGCGAGGAGTTCGGCTTCGAGGGCACCCCGATCCACATGTCGGTCCGGGTCCGCGAGAAGCGGGGCACCAAGAAGAAGTGACCGCGTGACCAGCACGTGAGAACGCCCGAAGGGCGGCTCCCCTCAGGGGGAGCCGCCCTTCGCGTCGTCCGCGGTGACCCGCCGGGCGCTCACTCGGCCGCGCGGGGGGCCGGGGGCAGGGCCGCCTGCGGGGCCTTGTGCCGCCCCGACGGCCCGCCCGGCGGCCCGGGCCGCCAGGAGACCTCGACGGAACCCGTGGGGTCCGGCGAGGCCTGGGAGGGCTGGGAGGGCTCCGGCGGGTGAGGCGCCTGCCCGGCGTCGGGACGCGCCCCGCCGTGAGCCAGCCTGCCGACCCGCTGCCAGGGGGAGGGGGCCGGCGGCTCCGTGGTGTGCCGCGCCGCGTAGGCGCTCGAGGCGTAGCCGCCCGTGAAGCCGCCGCCACCGCCGTGCCCGTACCGCCACGGACCGCCGAAGGCGAGGCGCTCCTCGCCGCTGCGGTCGCCCGGCAGGGTACGGAAGGACTTCACGTACTCCGCGTACAGGGCGTCGTAGATCGGCGTCGACGACGGGCTGTACGCGGCATGCGCCGGGCGGGCGGAAGGGATGGAGGGGAAAGGCTGACGTCGGGATACCTCGTAAGCGTGCACGTAACGACAAACGACCCCGCAGCCCAACGGATGCGGGCAACACGGGGAATTCGCAGGTCACCCGGGGGAGTGAAGCTCCACTCGAGCGCGTGCGCGACCGGGCCCCGCGCGCTCCGCGCACGCCGGGCGGGTCACGCCCGGGCGCACGAGGCCCGCGCCACGGACCTCAGATGCCCGCCAGGGGGAGCGCCGCACCCACCAGGACGCCGTTGGACGCCGCACGGTCCAGGGCGCCGCGCAGCAGGTCCTCACGCGGCTGACGGCCGATCGAGCCGACCGGGGCGGCGAACATCAGCACCTGCTGGTTCTTGTTGGCCGCCGTGCGCCAGCCGTCGGTGGCCTGCAGCGGGCGGTGCGCCTGCCACCAGGCGACCGGGGCGCCGCCGCCCACGCCCGGCTGCAGCACCGCGTGCAGCTGACCCATGGCGAGCAGCACCGACCAGCCGTGCAGCACCGGCGGGACCTGGTTGAGGTCCGCCACCGGCTGGAAGCCCTGCTCGGTCAGCAGCGGCAGGAACTCGTCGCCCGGGCCGGTGTTGCCCGGGCGGGCGATGGCCGAGGTGGGCTCGACCACGATCGCGGCGTGCAGTTCGCCGTTGATCAGCACCAGCCCGCTGGTCACCCCCAGCACAGCCTGCTCCGGCGCGGCCTGCGCGGCCCCGGCGTCGACGGTCGGCGGGGCGGCCGACGCCTGCTCGGGCACGCCCCCGGCCTGGCGTACGGCGCCCTGCAGCTGCTCGTCGGTCACCCGCACCACCTGGGAGGGCAGGCAGCCGGCGTGCGCGAAGGCGAGCACGGCGGTCTCGTCGCCGACGAACAGGACGGTGCTGGTGTGCTCCTGGCCGGTGTCGCCGGGCGTGCGGCAGGAGGTGCAGTCGTAACTGCCGGGGGCGTTGTCTCCGGCAAGCAGCCGGTCGGCCTCTTCGTCACCGATCTCGGCGCGTACGTCGTCGCTGACATCGAGCATGCGCGGCACGGGTGGCTCCCTCGGGAAGGACATGGGTGGACGGAAGCGGGCCGGGCATCCCGGCTCGCTCTGGGAACAACGGACCGCGCGGGGCGGGGGTAACGGCCGACGGCGAACGGGAATCCGAATCCGGGGCCGGAACGCCGCGCCCGCACGGGCCGCGGGCGGCGCGCGCCGCCCGCGGCCGGACGGTGGGCGGAAGGTGGGCCGAAGGGGTGGACGCGGCGGGCGCAGGCGCGGCGCGGCCGGGTACGCCGGGCGCCGGGCCCTAGCCTCGGCCGGTGCCCCGTGTGTCGATCATGAGAAGGTCGCGGCCCGTCCGGACGGCCGCCTCCTCGGCCCTCCTCGCCCTTGCGGCCTCCCTGGCCTCCTGCACGCCGTCCCCCGGCCCCGAGGGCGCGCCCGGTCCGCCGGCGCGGGCCCCGAGGCCCTGTCCGCCGGACCGCTGGCCCTGGGAGTGCGTCGCCGACTGCGAGAGCGGCGGCCGCTGGCACGTCAACACGGGCAACGGCTTCTACGGCGGCCTGCAGTTCAAGCACTCCACCTGGGTGGCCTTCGGCGGCGGCGCCTACGCGGCCCGGGCGGACCTGGCCACCAAGCGGCAGCAGATCCTGGTCGCCGAGAAGGTGCTCGCCTCGCAGGGCTGGGGCGCCTGGCCGGTCTGCTCGGCGCGGTACGGGCTCAAGGGACGGATGCACGTCGTGAAGCGCGGCGAGACGCTGGCCGCGGTGGCCAGGAAGTACCGGGTGGCCGGCGGCTGGCGGACCCTGTACCGGCTCAACCGCTCACTGCTCGGCGCGGACCCGGCCCGGCTGATCGCGGGGACCTTCCTGAAGCTGCCGGGGGACGCCGAGCCCAAGGCGGCCGGTGAGCTGTTCGGGCCGCCGCTGGAGGAGACGTGAGCTGATTTCCGGCCATTTCCCCACCTTCCGCGGGCGGGCGCGGCAATGGCGCCGGAGCTAATTCGGGCGGTGGTCCGCGCCCATTCCGAGGCCCCGGGACAGGGAAGTCCCGAAAGGTGCGGAAATGGATATCGGCGCAGTTCCGGATACCTGTGCGGATCGCTCGAACGGGTGACGCGGCAGGGCCGGTGGCCGAGGGCCGATCCGTGACAGAAGTGTGACAGGGGGAGCTTTGCCGGCGATCTTCGCGCCGGGGTTTCCCGGGGGACGGGCACCGCCTAGCGTGGCGGTCATGGCAACGATTCCCACCCCGGGCGAAGAGCCCCAGGACCCCACCGACGCCTACGTCGGCATGGACGCCGAGGAGGCCGGAAGCCGGGCCCGCGAGCGCGGCTGGCAGACGGTCCGCACGCTGCCGCCGGGCGCGATCATCACGCTGGAGTACCGCGTCGGCCGGCTGAACCTCGAGGTCGACGGGGGGCGGGTGATCCGCTGCTGGAAGGGCTGACGCGCGACCGGAGGGGTCTTCAGGCGACCGGGCGGGCCGAGGACGGCTTGGGGCGGCCCGTGGCGTCCGTGTGCGCCGAGGCCGGACGGCGGCCGCCTCCCGGCGTGGTCGACGGGCCCCGCTCGGGACGCGCCCCGTGCGGCCCGGAGGACAGCAGGAACGGGCCCCGGCGCGCATGGCCCGCGTCGGCGCCCAGGGGGGCGGTGCGGCGCAACGGCGCGGCCAGACCGGAGGGACCGGCCACCGGGGCGGAAGGGGCCCGGTCCTTGCCGAAGCGGCGGGCGAGCCGCGTCCACACCGCGTCGCGCAGGCCGAGGATCCACCGCTCGGCACGGGCGCCCAGAGGCTCGAAGAGGGGCAGCGCCAGCAGGATCAGCAGGCCGGCCACCCAGCCGAGCAGCACGTCGCTCAGCCAGTGGGTGCCGAGGTAGACGGTGGTCAGGCCGACGCCCAGGGACATCACCGCGGAGAGCGCGGACAGCCAGCGCCGGGCCCGCGGGCTCGAGGCCAGGTAGGCGAGGATGCCCCAGGTCACCACCGCGTTCGCGGTGTGGCCGCTGGGGAAGATGTCCCCGCCGAGCCACATCTCGTTGGAGCCTATGGTCGTGGCGTAGTGCGGCCCCAGCCGGCCCATGCCGATCTTCGCGGCGCCGACCGTGACGTTCAGGAGCAGCAGCGAGATGGCGAGGGTGATCAGCGGGCGCAGGGTGTGCTGGCGCCAGGAGCGCCAGCCCAGCCAGGCCGCCACCATCACCGCCGTCGGCCCGCGCTGGCCCAGGACGACGTAGTAGTCCAGCCACGCGTGGATCTCGGGCCACTGCTGGTAGGGCCGGAAGAACATGACCCGCCAGTCCAGGCGGACCAGCCACGAGGTGGTGATCACGGCCCAGACGATGGCGGCGTAGGCGGCCAGGCAGGCGGCGACGAGTGCGTACCGGTGACGGCTCATCCGGGGCATGCCGAGCTGGACCGGCCGCTCGGGCTCCCGGTCCAGACGCGCGAACACCCGGTCCAGACGGGTGAGGCTTCGTTCGGTACGCACCCAATCGACGTTACAGCGAGTGAGGGCGCGACCCGAACGGATCAAGGTGTTTGTGATGACCATGTGATGTGGGGTAGCTCTCACGCGGCCACTTGTCCGGGAATTCACCGCGGCGACGATTCCCGCTCACCGCAGGGGGAATTGAGCGTTCATTCCGGGGAAACAGGTGGGGTTCGCATTTGTTTTCCCGTCGCCGCGACGTGGCGGAATTCACGGCGGTCCCGAGCCGGTCAGCCAGAGGCCTCCGTAGACCGCCGAGGCCGCCGCCGCGAGCCCCAGGAGCGCGGCCGTCAGGGCCGGGCGGGCCCGGGCGGCGGCCCCGGCGACCGGGAGCAGCAGGGGGAAGGCGGGCACCAGCAGCCGGGGCTTGGAGCCGAAGTAGCTGGACGCGCCGAAGGCCAGCAGCGTCACCAGGAAGCCGTGGACCAGCAGCGGGAGCGGCAGCCGGGCGCGCACCCCCGCCAGCAGGAGCCACCCCACCAGCCCCACCCCCGCGATCAGCGCGAGCCCGGCCAGGGCGCCGGGGAGGGAGTCGAACAGGTCCGCCACGAAGCGGGCGAAGGCGACGCCCCCGTCGAAGCCGTTGCGCCAGCCGGCCTGGACGTCCAGGTACCCGAAGAGGCCCTCTCCGGTGCGCCGGCCGACCCACAGGACGTAGCCGGCGGCACCCAGGGGAGCCAGCAGCATTCCGAGGGCGCGCGACCAGTTGCCCGCGCCCTCACGTGAGAGGTCGAGCCCGGCGCGCACGGCGTGAAGGTCGCGCGCCCCGTCCGGTGCGCCGTCCGCGGCGGCCGCGCTCCGGTCCCGCACGAAGGAGGCAACGGCTCCGGCCCACACCGCGGCGGCCACCGCCAGGCCGACCGGCCGGGTCAGTCCCGCCGCGAGCGCCAGGGCCCCCGCGAGCGTCCAGCGTCCGGTGAGCACCGCGTACAGCGACCAGGCGGCCAGCGCGGTGAACAGCGACTCGCTGTACGCCATCGACTGCACGATCCCGACCGGCAGGGCGCCCCAGAGCACCGCCGCGCACACCCCGGCCCGCCGGCCCAGCACCAGGTCCGTGACGGCGAAGATCCCCCAGGCGGCCGCGAGCGAGGCCACCAGGCTCACCAGGAGACCGGCCTCGCCGTACGAGAGCGGGCTCACCGCCGCGACGCCCCGCTCCAGCCACGGCAGCAGCGGGAAGAAGGCGAGATCGGCGTGCACGTCGCCGCCGGGCAGCCGGACCGTGTAGCCGTAGCCCGACTCCGCGATCCGGGCGTACCAGATCGCGTCCCAGCGCGCGGTGAGCCGCACCAGGGGATCGACGTCCCGCGCGGCGGCCCACACCGCCAGCCCCACCAGACCCAGCAGACGGACGGCGGCGTATCCGGCGAGGGCGGGCGCTGCCCGGCGCAGCGCCGTGGCCGCCCCGACGCCACGGGCCCGCCCGGCCGCCGGACGCGCGGCAGGCGTGTCGAGATCGGTCACGGGCACGATTATCGGCGGCGCCCGGCCCCCCGTCCGGCCGTTGCCCCCACCGGGTCCGGGCAGTGGCGCACACCACAGCCGGCCTGTCCCGGGGTGAGAGCTCCACCACGTGCCACCGGCGTGAACTCGCGTACTCTGGCGAATCACTCGTCTTCGTCGAGCGGGCCGGTCGAGCGGCCTCGGGGGCCGCCGGACGCGAGCAATTCTGGGAGGTACGCACATGTCCGGGACGACCGTGTCCGGCGCGAAGGCCACAAGGCACCGCGCCCGCCGGGCGGCCGGGGCCGGCGCCAACCGCTGGATCGTCCTCGTCGTCCTCTGCGTCAGCCTGCTGCTCGTCGCCGTGGACGCCACCGTGCTCCACGTCGCGGTGCCCGCGGTCACCGAGGACCTCCGGCCGTCCGCCACCCAGCTGTTGTGGACCGTCGACGTCTATCCCCTCGTCTGCGCCTCGCTGTTGATCCTCTTCGGCACCCTGGGCGACCGGGTGGGACGACGGCGGGTCCTGCTGCTGGGCTACGCCCTCTTCGGCATCGCCTCGGGCGTGGCCGCCTGCGCGGACAACGCCCAGGTGCTCATCGCGGCGCGGGCGTTGCTCGGTGTGGGCGGCGCGATGATCATGCCCGCCACGCTGTCGTTGCTCCGTCAGGTCTTCCCCGACCGGCGCGAGCGGGCGCTGGCCATCGGCATCTGGAGCGCGGTCGCGGCCGTGGGCGCGGCGGTCGGACCGCTGCTGGGCGGCTTCCTGCTCGAGCGTTTCTGGTGGGGCTCGGTCTTCCTGATCAACATCCCGTTGATGCTGGTCGCGTTGCCGGTCGGACGGTTGCTGCTGCCGGAGTCCCGGGGCCGCCGCGAGGGGCCCTGGGACGTGACCGGCGCGCTGACCGCCGCGGTCGGCCTCTTCGCGGCGGTCTACGGCGTCAAGCGGCTGGGCGGCGGCATCGCGCCGCTGTCGCCGCTGACCTGGGGCCCGCTGCTCGCGGGCGCCCTGCTCCTGGTGCTGTTCGTGCGGCGCCAGCGGAGGCGTGAGCACCCGCTGATCGACATGCGGCTGTTCGCGCGGCCGGCCTTCGGCACCTCCATCGGCTGCATCGTGCTCGCCATGCTGGCGCTGGTGGGCCTGGAACTCATCGCGGCGCAGTACCTCCAGCTGGTGCTGGGGCTGTCCCCGCTGGAGACCGGTCTGCGGATGCTGCCGCTGACCCTGGCCGCCATGGCGGCCGGTCTCGCCGGGGCGCGGCTGCTGCGCAGGCTCGGTCCGCGGGTCATGGTGGCGGCCGGCTTCGTGCTCACCGCGGGCGCGGTGCTGACGCTCCTGCCGATGGGCACCCAGGACAACCCGGCGCTGCTGCTGTGCGGTTTCGTGCTGCTCGGGCTCGGGCTGGAGACCACGCTCTTCGGCGCCTACGAGTCGATGCTCAGCGAGGCCCCAGAGCGCGAGGCCGGAGGCGCCGCGGCGATCGGCGAGACCTCCTACCAGCTCGGCGCGGGCCTGGGCATCGCCCTGCTGGGCAGCGTGATGAACGCGTCCTACGGACCCGGCGTCTCCTCGGTGCCCGGGGTGCCGGGGCACGCCTCCGCGGCGGCGGGCCACTCCATCGGGGAGGCATACGAGGTCGCGGGCGGCCTGGGCGGCGTCGCGGGGCAGACCCTGTGGACCGCCGCCAGGGAGGCGTTCGTGCACGGGCTGCACGTGACCCTGCTGGTCAGCGCCGGACTGCTGCTGCTGGGCGCGCTGGCGGCGCTGCGCCTGCCGCGGGAGATGCGCGAGGAGCCGCCCATGGACGGTGCCGCGGAGGACGCGGACGGAGGCGCCGAGAACGCGGACGCCGGGGAGGACGCGGCCGAGGCCGCCGGGAGGGCGGACGGTGCGGAGGCCGGGGGCGGACAGGGGCCGGAGGCCACCGTGCCGGAGCCCCGGGAGAAGAAGGAGCCGTCGTCGCGGCAACCGCGCGTCTCCGCCTGAGAGCCGCGAGGGCGCGGGTCCGCCGGGGCACACGAGGGCCGTGACGGCCGCGATCCGGCGCCCGGAGGCACCCGGGGAGGCACCCGGGCGGGGAGGACGGTACCGGGCGGGGCGCTCACCGGGTCCCGGTGAGCGGCCCCGCCTCAGCTCTGGTTGAAGAAGGCGTCCCGGGCGCCCGGGGCGGTCTCACCGCTGACGATCTCGGTGTGGGCCGGCGTGAGCAGGAAGACCCGGTTGGCGACCCGCTCGATGGATCCGCGCAGGCCGAAGATCAGACCCGCCGCGAAGTCCACCACGCGCTTGGCGTCCGCGGCGTCCATCGCCGTGAGGTTCATGACCACGGGGACGCCGTCACGGAAGAGCTCGCCGATGGCCCGGGCGTCCCGGAAGCTGTCGGGGGTGACGGTGCCGATCCTGCGGCCTCTGTCCTCGGCCGGCTCGGCCGCGATCTTGACCCGCGGGTCGGTGACCCAGGCGTCCTCGGACTCCGGGCCCTCGGCGTAGTCGTCGTCTTCGTAGTAGCGCTCGTCATCGCTGTCGTCGACGAGGCCAAGCCAGGCACTCGCCTTGCGCACCGATCCCATGGACGCCTCCTCTCGCTGCGGTCTCTCTCTCGCTATCCGCAATCCCTATCGTCGTCCATGAGTCGGACAACGTGCCAAGTGGACGGACACCGCGCAGGGGGTTTGTGACGGTACCGGTGCGCGGTGGATACGTACAGACTCCGTGTATCCCAAGGGACTTGCCCTACACGATTGGTGATTGGGAGTGAAATAATATTCTTCGCGGCGAACGAGTGAGATGTGGTGCCTCCGGGTGAACCACCTACCCCCTTACGATCTCGGAAGTCGCCCGTAGATACAGGGGGCGCAAGGAGACCCGCGCCACGGGGGCCGCGGGCATCTGAGGGGGAGTCACGATGTTCGGAATGGTGCGGCCCTGCCGTCACCGGCTCGGGGAGCGCCTCGCCGCGGAGTGGACGGCGCACCTGTGCGGGCTGTGCCTGGCCCTGCGCGGCGAGCAAGGCCAGTTCGCCCGCGTGGTGACGAACTACGACGGCCTGCTGATATCCGTGCTGACGGAGGCTCAGGCGGAGCGGGTTGGGACCGGACGCCGCACCGCAGGGCCCTGCCCGCTGCGCGGGATGCGCACCGCCTCGGTGGCCAGGGGCGAGGGGGCCAGGCTCGCCGCCGCCGTCTCGCTGGTGCTCGCCTCGGCCAAGGTCCGCGACCACATGGCCGACGGCGACGGGCTGCTGGCCCGCCGTCCGGTGGCCCTCGCCGCCCGCCGGGTCGCCGCCAACTGGACGGCCGCGGGCGCGCGCACCGCCACCACCGTCGGCTTCGACACCGCCGTCCTCCTGGACGCCGTGGACCGGCAGGCCGGGCTGGAACGCCTGGCCGGACCCGGCACCCCGATCCTGACCGTCACCGAGCCCACCGAGACGGCCACCGCCGCTGCCTTCGCGCACACCGCCGTGCTGGCCGGACGCCCCGCCAACGCGGCGCCGCTCGCCGAGGCCGGCCGGCTCTTCGGCCGCCTGGCCCACCTCCTCGACGCGGTCGAGGACCAGGCGGCCGACGCGGCCTCGGGCGCCTGGAACCCGCTCACCGCCACCGGGACCTCGCGCGAGGACGCCCGCCGCCTGGCCGAGGACGCGGTGCGCGGTGTGCGGCTCGCCCTGCGCGACGCCGAGTTCACCGACGGCCGCCTCGTCCACCGGCTGCTCGCCCATGAGCTGGAACGTTCGGTCGACCGCACCTTCGGCACCCCCTCCTGCGCGCACACCGCCGCCGGCCACGCCGTCGAGGGGTACGGGCCGCCGCGACCGCCCCACGGCCCGGGCCCGCAGGCGCCGCAGGGTCCGTACGCGCCGCCGGGACCGCAGGGCCCCCACGGACCCGGCAGTCCGGCCGGCGGACAGCCGCCGCACCGGCCGGGCCGCGGGTTCTGGGCGGGCTGCGCGGCCGCCGTCGGGCTGCTCTGCACCTGCCAGGTCTGCTGCGCCGACGAGTTCGAGGGCCCGTGGTCGCGCCGGCGCCGGGAGGGCTGGTGCGGCCAGTGCGACGGCAGTTGCTGCGACTGCGGATGCAACTGCTGCGGCTGCTGCGGGGGAGACGGCGACGGCGGCGGGTGCGACTGCTGCGACTGCGGCTGCAACTGCTGAGCGGCGGCGGCACGGTGGCACCGAGGTGACGCTGCGTCATCTCCGTGATGACCGGGGTGGGCACCGGGCCTCCGCGGCCACCTGCGCTTCGGGGGGCGGAGGCGTCCACGATGGGATAAAAACCCCGCCGGTCCGGTAACCCAGGGCCACCGGTGTCGTTGGGTCGGAGGCAGAACCATTTCTCTTCCTCCGACCAACTCGCCTCCCCCTTAAGGCACCTCAGTGGACGCAGTCACACCGACATCGGCCGCCGCGCGTCTGCGCGCCGCCCGCGGCGGGACGGGCCGGAAGGCCCCCCGCTCCCTTCGCACCAGGCTTCTCAGGGTCCTGATTCTGGCTCTCGCCGTCCTGCTGGCCCTCCTCGGCACCGCGGCGGCCGAGCGGATCGCGACCTTCCGGGACGCCTCCGCCACGGCGGACAACGCCCGCCTGGAGATCACCCTGCAGGGGCTGGTCCACGAGCTGCAGAAGGAACGCAGTCTCACCGCCGGGCACCTGGGCGGCGTGCGGGAGTTCAGGGACCGGCTGCCCGCGCAGCGCAAGGCCACCGACACGGCGCGCGCCGTGCTCGACCAGGCACTGCGGGGGCACTCGGACGAGCGGCGCGCGGACGCGGTCCGCGAGGCCCTCGGCCGGCTCGGCGCGCTGGGCGGCATCCGTGCGAAGGCCGACCGGCGGAGCGTCCACGTCCAGGAGGCGTTCGCCTACTTCACGTCCACCATCGGCGCGCTCGACCGGCTCGACCTCGGCCTCGACGAGGTGCGCGACCACACCCTCTACGACGCGGGCCGGGCGCTGCGGTTCCTTGGTGACGCCAAGGAGCTCGCGGGCCAGGAGCGGGCGCTGCTGCTCGGGGCGGTGACCGCCGGCCGGTTCCACGGCGACGACCACGGCCGCTTCCTGGAGATCAGGGCCGGCCGCCTCGCGTCGCTGGCCGCCTTCCCCTCGGTGGCCTCCTCCGCGCAGGAGCGCCGGCTGGACGCCGCGCTGAGCACGCCCGACGCCCGGCGCAGCCAGTGGTACGAGCGCCGTGCGGTGCGCGGCGGCGGCCTGCTCGACGCCGCTGAGATCCCGCCCACCGCCTGGTGGAGCACCACCACCTCCACCATCGACGGCCTGCGCGAGGTGCAGGTCTCGCTCGGCCACGACGTGGAGAGCCGGGCCTCCGACCTGGAGAGCGACGCCGGCGAGGACCTGGTGCTGTTCGGTCTGCTGGCGCTGGTGACCGTCGCGGCGCTCGGCGCGCTCGCCCTCGACTGCGTCCGCACCGTCTCCGGCCCGCTCGCCGATCTCGCCCAGCAGGCCCGCGAGGTGGCCGGGAAGCGACTGCCGCTGGCGGTCGCCGCGATCCAGAACAGCAACCTGCGCGAGGCGCCCGAGCCGCCCGAGCCGCTGCGCGTGCCGCCGAAGGCCGGCGTCGAGGTGCTGGAGATGGCCGAGGCCTTCGACCGGGTCCAGCGGGCCGCCTTCGACCTCGCCACCGAGCAGGCCGTGCTGCGCCGCAACGCGACCGAGTCGCTGGTCAGCCTGGGCCGCCGCAACCAGAACCTGGTCCGCCGCCAGCTGAGCTTCATCAACAAGCTGGAGCACGAGGACGCCGACCCGGCGACGTTGGCCAACCTCTTCGAGCTCGACCACCTGGCCACCCGGATGCGGCGCAACGCGGAGAGCCTGCTGGTGCTGGCCGGAGAGTCCAGCCCGCGCCCGTGGTCCACGCCGCTGCCGGTCACCGACGTGCTGCGCGCGGCGCTCTCCGAGGTCGAGGAGTACCGCCGGGTGGTGCTGCGGCGCATCGAGCCGGCCGGGGTGTCCGGCTCGGTGGTGGCGGAGATCGCCCACCTGCTGGCCGAACTGGTCGAGAACGCGCTGAACTTCTCGCCCCCGGAGTCGGAGGTCGAGATCGAGGGCCGGCGCACCAGCGCGGGCTACCTGATCGCCATCGTCGACCACGGACTCGGCATGGACGCCCAGGCGCTCGCCGAGGCCAACGTGCGGCTCTCCGGGCGGGCCAGCTTCATGGCCGACCCGGGCCGCTTCCTGGGCCACTTCGTGGTCGGCGCGCTGGCCCGCAAGTGCGGGATCGAGGTGCGGGTGGGCGAGGCCCCGACGGCCGGGGTGGTCGCCCGGGTGCTGCTGCCCGCCGCGCTGCTCGCCGAGCCGAAGAGCCCGGCGGGCACGCCGGACGACGACGTGGTGGTGGACGGCCGGCTGGACCAGAAGGCCGTCCTGCCCGCGCCGCGCGCCGCGGCGGCGGCCCCCGCTCCGGGCGGGAGCACCAACCTGGTGCCGGTCACCGCGGACGGCCGGCCCGCGGACGGCCGCCCCGCGCCCCAGGCGGCCCGGCCGCCCCGGCACGCGCGCCCGCAGATCGCGGCACCCCCGGCCGCGGGCCCGGGGGAGCGGCGGGCCGAACCAGCCCGCGGCGCGGACGCCGCCCGCACCCGCAACGGCCTGGTCAAGCGCCCCCGGCGCAGTGCCATCGGCGCCGCGGTCGACGAGACGGACCGGGCCGGCGCCCGGCCGCTGCCTCCGGCGCCGGAGCGGGAGCGCACCCCGGAGCAGGTCTCCGGGATGCTCTCCTCCCTGCGCAGCGCCCACCTGCGGGGCGGGATCAGCGTGCAGAAGGAGAAGGAGAGGGACATGGACCGCGGCACGGGTGCCGACGCCTGGGCGCCGAAGGATGCCGTGGCTGACGAGGGCGAGGCGAAGTGACCACTGTTCCCACCCAGAACGCCGCTCCTGCCCCCCAGGACTCGCAGACCTTCAACTGGCTGCTGGCGGCCTTCGTCCGCAACACCGACGGTGTGCGGGACGCGGTCGCGGTCTCCTCGGACGGCCTGCTGATCGCGGTCTCCGACGGACTGGGCCGGACCGAGGCCGACCACCTGGCGGCCATCGTGTCGGGGCTGTCCAGCCTGGCGCGCAGCGCCTCGCGGCGGTACGGCTTCGACGGGGTGAAGCTCATCATGATCGAGATGGGGCGGGGCTTCCTGCTGGTCTCGGCGATCCGGGACGGCAGCTGTCTCGGGGTGCTCGCCGACAGCAGCGGCGAACTCGGCCTGGTCGGCTACGAGATGGCAGTGCTCGCGGAACGGGCGGGTGACCTGCTCACGCCGGCCCTGATCGCCGATCTCCGCCAGTCGCTGCCCCGGTGAACGGCACGCCCATGGAAGAGGACAACAGCTTCGTCAGACCGTTCATCATCACCGGTGGACGGGTGGAGCCCACGCAGAGCGACCTGCGGCTGGAGACCCTGGTGGTCGCCGTCCGCCCGCCGGACGAGTCGCTGACGTTCGAACGGAAGCGGGTCGCCGCGGTGTGCGCGAGCCCGACGACGGTGGCCGAGGTGGCGCACCGGGTGGGCGTCCCGCTGGGGGTCGCCAAGGTGCTGATCTCCGACCTGGTCGCCGTCGGGCACCTCGCCTGCCGCCAACCCGCGGAGCTCTCGCTCCACACGCTGGAAAGGATCAGGGACCATGTCCGGGCGCTCTGACAAGATGGTGCCGCTGGCCGTCAAGATCGTGGTGAGCGGAGGACTCGGGGTCGGCAAGACCACGTTCATCGGCGCCATCTCCGAGATCGAGCCGCTGGACACCGAGGCCGCGATCACCCAGGTCTCGGTGGGCGTCGACTCCCTGGACGGGGTGGAGTCCAAGACCACCACCACCGTGGCGCTCGACTTCGGCCGGATCACGCTGAACCCGGCGATCTCCCTCTACCTGTTCGGGACGCCCGGCCAGGACCGGTTCTCCTTCCTCTGGGACGACCTGGTGGAGGGGGCGCTCGGCACCGTGGTGCTGGTCGACACCCGCCGGATCGAGGACTGCTTCCCGGCGCTGGACTACTTCGAGGCCCAGCGCGCCCCGTTCGTGCTGGCGGTCAACCACTTCCCCGGGGCCCGCCGGTTCGAGCTGGACGAGGTGCGTGAGGCGCTGGGGCTGGGCGACGACGTGCCGGTGGTGGACTGCGACGCCCGGGACCGCCGTTCGGTGCGGGACGTCCTGGTGGTGCTGATGGACCGGGTCATCCGGGAGCGCACCGCGGGGCGGGAGCGTTCCGCCGCCCTGGTGTGACGCGCGGGGCGGGTGAGGCGTGACGACCGCCGGCCGTCGTCCCGGACGTTCCGGGACGACGGCCGGTCCTGCGGGGGCCGCGGTGTGAAGTCCCTGTGCCGATGTGCGGGGGAAAACGGCTTCCCTACCGAACGGACGGTCGTGTTCCGGCCAGGGGCGAATGGGACCTTGAGTGAGGAGGGGGAACAGGCGAACGCCCGTTGCTGCATCCGCAGGGTTTCGCTGAGCTGTGGGTCTGTCGCCCCGTCCGGCGGGGAATGCGCTTGGCGACGCCGTCCTCGTCGGGCGACCGAAAGGCACCCTTGCGCCGCTCGGTCGCGCGGCCGAATACTCCCTGCAGCGCTTGTCAGGAACACGGCGTGTCCGCCACCCCGGGCGCCCCTGTCCCCGACTGCGCCTCACGGGCCCGCGCCCCCCACAAGCGGGCCCCCGACTTCCCAAGTGGAGGAACGACCAGTGAGGATCAAGCGCACCACCCCCAGCAACGGCGTCACGAGACGAACCCGTCTGCTCGCCGTGGCCACCGGCCTGGTGGCAGCCGCCGCGATCGCGGTGCCGTCCGCCAGCGCCGACGAGGTGACGACCTTCAGCTCCGGCGAACTCACCGCGGCCGGCGACGCCGTCCTGGAGGCCGACGTCCCGGGCACCGCGTGGGCGGTCGACGCCAAGACCAACCGGGTGGTCGTCACCGTCGACAGCACGGTGTCCCAGGCGGAGATCAGCAAGATCAAGGCGGAGGCCGGCGACAGGGCCGACGCGCTGACCATCAAGCGGACCGCGGGCAAGTTCCAGAAGTACATCTCCGGCGGTGACGCCATCTACTCGGGGTCGGGCCGCTGCTCGCTGGGCTTCAACGTCCAGGACAGCGCCGGCAACTACTACTTCCTGACCGCCGGCCACTGCACCGAGGGCGCGGGCACCTGGTACTCGAACTCGGGACGCACCACGGTCCTCGGCTCCACCGCCGGCACCAGCTTCCCGACCAACGACTACGGCATCGTCCGGTACACCAACTCCTCGGTGACCAAGTCGGGCAGCGTGGGCAGCGTGGACATCAAGAGCGCGGCGACGCCCAGCGTCGGCACCACCGTCACGCGCCGGGGCTCGACCACGGGCATCCACAGCGGCCGGGTCACCGCGCTGAACGCCACCGTGAACTACGGAGGCGGCGACGTCGTCTACGGCATGATCCAGACCACGGTCTGCGCCGAGCCCGGCGACTCCGGCGGCCCGCTGTACTCCACCAGCGGCATCGCCTACGGTCTGACCTCCGGCGGCAGCGGCAACTGCTCCAGCGGCGGCACGACCTTCTTCCAGCCGGTCGTCGAGGCCCTGAACGCGTACGGGGTCAAGGTCTTCTGACCGGCCGCACCTCCGCATCACCCTCCTCCTGGGGAACCCCCCGCACGCCCGGCGTGCGGGGGGTTCCCGCTGTTCGGGGCGGGGACGGGGCGGGGGTGACGGGTGTCTCCCGGGTCGCCCGGAGTTGCGAAAGTGGTCTATGGTGGAGACGTAGGTGAACGTTTGTTCGATAGGCGGTTCGACAGGTAGGCCGGGAGGTGCGCATGCCGGGTTTCCCGCACCTGCACACCGCCTCCGGCTTCTCCGTGCGCCACGGCGCCTCGCACCCCGAGCGGCTGGCCGAGCGGGCCGGTGAGCGGGGCCTGGGGGAGCTCGCCCTCACCGACCGGGACACCGTGGCCGGAGCCGTCCGGTTCGCCAAGGCCTGCGCCAAGGAGGGCGTCCGCCCGCTGTTCGGCGTGGACCTCGCGGTGGCGCCGCCGGCCGGGGCGGCACGGGGCGGCCGGTCGCCGGAGCGGCGCCGGACACCGGTGCGCGGTGGTGCCTTCGTCGACGAGTCAGCCCCCCGGGCGACCTTCCTGGCCCGGGACGGGGCCCGCGGCTGGGCCGGCGTGTGCGCCCTGATCACCGCCGCCCACGCGGGCGGCGGCGCCCCGCTGCTGCCCGCCGAGGCGCTGTACGCCGAGGGGGTGACCGTCCTGCTGGGGCCCGACTCCGACGTGGGCCGCGCCCTGTCCGCCGGGCGCCCCGACCTGGCCGCCCCCCTGCTCGCCGCCTGGCGCGAGCGGTACGGGGACGCGCTGCGGCTGGAGACCGTCTGGCACGGCCGCCAGGGCACCGGGCACGGCTCGCTGCGGCTGGCCGCCCGCACCCTCGCGCTCGCCGCCGAGCAGGGCGTGCGCCCGGTACTCACCAACGCCGTCCGCTACGCCGACCCCGGCATGGGCCCGGTCGCCGACGTGCTGGACTCCGCCCGCCGCCTGGTCCCCGTCGACCCGGCCCGGGGACTGGACTCGGGCCAGGCGTGGCTCAAGGACGCCGACGCCATGCGGGAGGCCGCCGAGCGGGTCGCCGAGGCCGCCGGGCTCGGCCCGCGCGCCGCAGGGCGGCTGCTCGAGCACACCCGGACCACCGCCGAGGAGTGCCGGGTCGACCCCGGGGAGCACCTGGGCATCGGCAGCGTCCACTTCCCCGAGCCGCACCTGGTCGGCGCCGGGCGGCGCACCGCGCAGCGGGTGCTGGCCTCGCGGGCGGCTGCCGGGATGGTGCTGCGCGGCTACGACCGGCGGCGCGAGTACTGGGAGCGGATGCACCACGAGCTGGACATCATCGCCCACCACGGCTTCGCCACCTACTTCCTCACCGTCGCCCAGGTCGTCGACGACGTCCGGGAGATGGGCATCCGGGTCGCCGCGCGCGGCTCCGGCGCCGGCTCCCTGGTCAACCACCTGCTGGGAATCGCCTCCGCCGACCCGGTCGAGCACGGGCTGCTGATGGAACGCTTCCTGTCCAAGCGCCGGGCGGTGCTGCCGGACATCGACGTCGACGTGGAGTCCGCCCGCCGGCTGGAGGTGTACCGGAAGATCTTCGACCGCTTCGGCGGCGAGCGGGTGGCCACCGTCGCCATGCCCGAGACCTACCGGGTGCGGCACGCGGTCCGCGACGTCGGGGCGGCGCTCGCCATGGACCCGGCGGAGATCGACCGGATCGCCAAGTCCTTCCCGCACATCCGCGCCCGCGACGCCCGCGCCGCCCTGGAGGAGCTGCCCGAGCTGAAGGAGCTGGCGAAGGGGCCGAAGGGGGCGGGCGGGCGCTACGACAGGATGTGGGACCTCGTGGAGGCGCTGGACGCGCTGCCCCGCGGGGTCGCCATGCACCCGTGCGGAGTGCTGCTCTCCGACGCCACGCTGCTCGGGCGCACCCCGGTGGTGCCCACCAGCGGGGAGGGCTTCCCGATGGCCCAGTTCGACAAGGACGACGTCGAGGACCTGGGCCTGCTCAAGCTGGACGTGCTCGGGGTGCGGATGCAGTCGGCGATGGCGCACGCGGTGGCCGAGGTGGAGCGGGCGTCCGGCGAGCGGATCGACCTGGACGCGGTGCCCGAGGGCGACCCGGAGACGTACCGGCTGATCAGGTCGACCGAGACGCTGGGCTGCTTCCAGATCGAGTCACCCGGCCAGCGCGACCTGGTCGGACGGCTCCAGCCGGAGACCTTCCACGACCTGGTCGTCGACATCTCGCTGTTCCGGCCCGGACCGGTCGCCGCCGACATGGTGCGGCCGTTCATCGAGCGCCGCCACGGCCGCAGCCCCGCCCGCTACCCGCACCCGGACCTGGAGCCCGCGCTGCGCGGCACCTACGGCGTGGTGGTCTTCCACGAGCAGCTGATCGACATCGTGGCCGTCATGACGGGCTGCGGCCGGGGCGAGGCCGACCGGGTGCGGCGCGG
>NZ_BEVZ01000015.1 GCF_003112515.1 Streptomyces fragilis
CCCGCGGAGCGGGTACCACATCGCTGCGCGATGTGCAAGCGAACCCCCGTGCTGCGCACGGGGGTTGCGCTCCCGCTCCGCGAGAGCGCTGGCGGGTGGCTGCGCCACCCGCACAACCCCGATGCTGCGCATCGGGGTTGCCGCTCCGTACGCTGCGCTCCCGAAGCGGCGGGACCCTGTCCCGTTCGGGCTTCCGCTGCGCTGCAACCCGGGCAGGCGGAATCGCTGTGCTCCTCCGCCTGGCGGTCCTTCCGGCTGCGCCTCCAGGACCGTTGGGGCCCGCTGGCGCGGGCCAGGCTGGCTGCGAGAGTGGGGGCTCGTTCGTTTCGGGTTCTGGTGTAGTGGATGCATCAGAAGGATTTAGTATGTACTCTTGGCGAAAATACGGGCCACCCTCAACCACTCGATGCGGGATCAAATGCCCGCGCCTTTCGGAAAAGGGAAAACGCATGTGGAGTGCTCAGGACGTGGCGCGGGATCAGGTCCGGCGTCAGGCGAATGGCCTGGACGTCGCCGCCGTTGCGGAAAAGGTCGCGGAGGCCGCTGTCCGTGAGCGGGAGACCGCGGAGCAGTTGAGGGGCAACGGTTCCTTCTACGCGTTCGAGATGGACCGGGAGCGGTTGGCTGTCATCTGGCTGGCCCAGCACGCCGAGTGGCAGCGCATCAGGGACTTGATGACTGCAGCCGGTTGGAGCGCGTACGAGCCGCAGCAGGATGTTCAGGGATCGGTGTGGGCTCGTGAGCGTGCGGAACAGCTTGCTGGTGTGCTTGAGGCACAGTCCGCCTCCGGGGAGCAGGGGCGGGAGAGAGCGGGCGAGCTGCATGCGGAGGTCTGGCTGTCCGCCGCGTCCAGCCGGCTGCTCCGGTCGGTGGCCTACCGGGCTGGGCTGGCTCCCTCTCAGGTCCTGGCCCAGCTCGCTGAGCGAATCGTGGTGGGCGAGGGCGGTACGGTGTCCGTCCCGCCCTTCACGCCGTCCCAGTGATTCCCGAAGCGAGTGGGAAATAAGTCAGAGGGAGGGCTTGAGAATGCTGGGTATTCAGCTTCGGGAACACCAGGTGGCGCAGAAAACAGCTTTCCGTAGGTGGGTGGGGTTCCCTGCAAGATCATCTGTGCCGTCGGGGGGTGCGCGGGGCACGATCGTGTCCGCGACCGGATCCGGGAAAACGATCACAGCCGCTGCGTGCGCGCTGGAGTGCTTCCCGGGCGGCCGGGTCCTGGTGACCGTGCCCACCCTGGACCTGCTCGTGCAGACCGCCCAGGCGTGGCGGCTGGTGGGCCACCGCGCGCCGATGGTCGCGGTGTGCTCGCTGGAGAGTGACCCGGTTCTGAAGGAGCTGGGGGTGCGCACCACCACCAACCCGATCCAGCTCGCCCTGTGGGCCGGTTCCGGGCCGGTGGTCGTGTTCGCCACGTACGCCTCTCTCGTGGACCGTGAGGGCGTCGACGCACCCGAGCAGCGGAAGGTCCGCGGGCCGCTGGAAGCCGCCCTGGCGGGCGGAGAGCGGCTCTACGGCCAGCGCATGGACGGCTTCGACCTCGCCATCGTGGACGAGGCCCACGGAACCGCCGGCGACCTCGGCCGACCCTGGGCGGCGATCCACGACAACCAGCGGATCCCGGCGGACTTCCGGCTCTACCTGACCGCCACCCCGCGCATCCTCGCCGCGGCCCGCCCGCAGAAGGGCGCGGACGGCCAGGAGGCGGAGCTCGCGACCATGGCCGACGACCCGAACGGTACGTACGGCGCGTGGATTGCGGAGCTCGGTCTGTCGGAGGCGATCGAGCGGGAGATCCTCGCCGGATTCGAGATCGACGTACTGGAGATCCGCGACCCCTCCCCCGTCCTCGGAGAGTCCGAAGAGGCGCGGCGAGGCCGGCGTCTGGCGCTTCTGCAAGCCGCGCTCCTGGAGCACGCCGCCGCGTGGAACCTGCGCACGGTCTTGACCTTCCACCAGAAGGTGGAAGAGGCCGCCGCGTTCGCGGAGAAACTGCCCGAGACCGCGGCCGCGCTGTATGCACGCGATGTCTCGGACGAGGACCTGACCGCCGCCGACAAGCTCCCCGCGTCGTCGATCAACGCCGCCTTCTACGACCTCGAGGCGGGCCGCCACGTACCTCCGGACCGGGTGTGGTCGGCGTGGCTGTGCGGGGACCATCTCGTCACCGAGCGGCGTGAGGTGCTGCGTCAGTTCGCGAACGGCATCGACTCGGCCGGCCGGCGGGCACACCGGGCGTTCCTGGCGAGCTGCCGCGTGCTCGGGGAAGGCGTCGACATCACCGGCGAGCGGGGGGTCGAGGCCGTGTGCTTCGCCGACACCCGCGGCTCACAGGTCGAGATCGTGCAGAACATCGGCCGAGCGCTGCGGCCCAACAAGGACGGCAGCACGAAGACTGCCCGCATCCTCATCCCCGTCTTCCTGGAGCCCGGCGAAGACCCGACCGACATGATCGTCTCCGCCAGCTACAAACCGCTCGTAGCCGTGCTCCAGGGGCTGCGCAGCCATGATGAGCGACTCGTCGAGCAATTGACCTCCCGTGCGCTCACGAGCGGCAAGCGCAAGATCCACGTCCGGCGGGATGAGGACGGGCGGATCGTCGGGGCCAGCGGCGAGAGTGACGGCGAGGACGAGGAGCGCGAAGACGGCTCCGACGTCGCTGCCGCGTCCGCGCTGCTGCACTTCTCCTCACCCCGGGATGCGGCGACCATCGCGGCGTTCCTGCGGACCCGGGTCTACCGGCCGGAGTCGCTGGTGTGGCTCGAGGGCTACCGGGCACTGCTCCGCTGGCGGAAGGAGAACGAGATCACCGGCCTCTACGCCGTTCCCTACGACACCGAGGTCGAAGCCGGGGCCACGAGGGCGTTTCCGCTCGGGCGGTGGGTGCACCAGCAGAGAAAAGCACTGCGGGTCGGAGAGCTGGAGCCGCGCCGCAAGGAACTGCTCGACGCGCCCGAGGCCGGGATGGTCTGGGAACCCGGCGAAGAAGCCTGGGAGAGGAAACTCGCCGCCCTGCGCTCCTACCGGCGCGCCACCGGACACCTCGCACCACGCCAGGACCAGATGTGGGGCGAGAGCGAGATCGAGGGCCTGGTCCCGGTCGGGCAGCACATGGCCAACCTCCGCCGCAAGGGCGGCCTCGGGAAGAACCCGACGCGGGCGGAGCAGCGTGCTGCGCAGCTCGCCGCGATCGACCCCGACTGGAACTGCCCGTGGCCGCTCGACTGGCAGCGGCACTACCGCCACCTCGCGGACCTGGTCGACGCCGACGGCGCCCTGCCCGATATCGCGCCCGGCGTGCTGATGGACGGCGACGACATTGGGCGGTGGCTCCAGCAGCAGCGCAAGCCGGGCATCTGGGCGCGGTTGTCTGCCGAGCAGCAGGAGCGGCTCACCGCGCTGGGCATCACACCGCTGAAGGCTCCGTCTGCCGCCCCGGCAGCCGCTCGTGCGACGAAGGGACCGAACAAGGCGCAGCAGGCATTCCAGCGGGGCCTGGCGGCCCTCACGCAGTGGGTCGAGCGGGAAGGCGCGGACCAGCCCGTGCCGAGGAGCCACAGCGAACAGATCACGGTCGACGGCGAGGCGGAGCCGGTGGTCGTGAAGCTGGGTGTGTGGGTCTCGAACGTTCGCACTAGGCGAGACAAGCTGACCGCGGAGCAGCTCGACACGCTACGGGAGCTGGGCATGCAGTGGGTGAAGTGATCAGGCAGTGGGGGCCACTGTCAATCGGGGGTGAGGGCTGCGGGTGCTGGCCAGTCAGGGTTGCTCGTTGTAGACCGGCGTCGTAGAAGGCGACGTTCGTGAAGGTGGCAGAGGCAGAGGCGTTGAGGTTTCTGTAGAAGGCGAGCTTGCCGCGGCCGAACCCCACGCGCAGCCAGAAGACACCCATGGAGGAAGTGTTTGGGACATGGAGCGGACCTCTGCTTTGTCCCGGGGCTCGTCGCCGACGGCCCGGCGCATTGCGTCGGCGAAGTTGCCCCAACCCCAGTCGAACCTGAGTGTGCAGTTGTCTGATGCGGCCGCGGTAGTTGTCCAGGCGGATCTTCTCCAGGAACGGTTCTCGCCCGCTGGAGAAGACCACGGGCACCGCATTGGAGATTGTGACCTATGTCATCTCCATGAACCACATGTGCGCGGGAACCGTCTTACGGCCGGAGATGCCCTGGAGAAGCGACAGCTAGGACGCGGCGACCATGACCGCGTTGCCACGGGCGACAACGGGAGAGAGCACTCATGAAACTGACAGTCAGGGCCGCAGTAGTAGGAGCAGTCCTCGCCGCCACCGCCGTACTGGCGCCTCCGGCAACCGCGTCGACCGACCCCAAGGACGGGGCGGTGATCCGTTGTTCAGAAGGTAAATTCTGCCTCTTTGACGGCCACAACTTCACCGGGGACGTCCTGCAGCTCGACCGGAAGGAAACCTACTTCATCGGCTGGGAGTGGAACGATCGGGCCAGCTCGGTGTGGAACCGCACCAACGGTCAAGTCTGCATCCACACCGATGCCGACCTCCGCGGCTACTACTTCGACATTCCGGCGGGTGGGCAGCAGGAATTGCTGTTCCTCTACGACAACGCGGTGTCCTCCCTCGAGGTCGGTGGCTGCTCGGGGGCGTGAGACGACTGGTTGACCGAACCCGCCATCCACCCGCACTTCGAGAGGGGATGGCGGGAGTTGGCCGAGTGGCATCCCGCGTGGGGGGGGGCAGGCGGCCTCGATTGAGGTTCCCTGGTCGACGAGGTCGCGGGCGCGGGCGGCGATGCGCAGTTGGTCCGTGGTCGGCGAGATCGATCCGCCGACCACGGATCGTGACTGGCAGCACGTGGTCCCGGCAGTGGTGTCGTACCTGGACTCGATGGCCGGGAGCTGCCGGGTCGGCGGCCTGTCCGCCGACCTCACCATCGCGGAATTGGCCAGGGGGGCGTTGCCCGGGTAGGGGGTGAGGTCCCCGAGGGGGAGGGTGACGAGCCGCTGGAAGACCGCCCGGTGGAGGCCGGGGCGGGTGCGGGGGCGGGAGTCTTGCGGGCCATGGCGGGACTTTCAGGGGCTTGCTGTCGAAGTCGTCCAGCGCCTGCCGCACGAGTTGGAGGATGTAATCACTTGAGGTCATGACAGGACTTCAGGAAGTGTGCGGTCAGCCTCGCAGCGCATCAACCCGGTCGGTGGCCGCCCTCTGGTCGACGAAGCCCGGGTGGCGGCCGGTGCGGTGGTCGCGCAGCGCGCCTGCGAAGGCGACGAGGCGGATCATCAGCAGTGGTGGCTGATCTCGGTGGGTACCGTCGCTGATGGCTGCTTGGTCGACGAGATCGTGAACCGGAGCAGCGGTCTGCTTCTGGGCGTTGAAGCCAACGCCCGTGGTGGTCACGCAGTGCTGGGCGGAGGGCGACCACGGTGGCGGGCAGTGGCAGTTGTTGCCGGTGTGACTAGCTGGGGGCAGAAGCGGCCTCGCCTGCCCTGCCCTCAGCCCTTTCAGCCGGGCGTCACCCGGCCGCAGGTCTGGATTTGCTGCCGCCGCACCTGGTCCGGCTCGGCTTCGACTACGTCCTGGCCGTGGCGGCCGGAGACGACGGCACGGCGGCGCGGTTCACGCCCGAGGTGGGGCAACTGCCGGGACTGCTGCCTGTCATCGCGGATTTGGTCGTCTTCCCCGTGACCGCGCTGTCCGGCGACACCGACCCCTGCACCGACTCCTTCGTCCTGGACGAGGTCGGCGTCCTCTACCTGGCGGCGATCCGCGCGTGGGCGGCGCATGCCCCGCGACCGCCGGACCGGGAGTCGCCCGCACCCTCGCGCACTTCGTGGCCCAGTTCGTCGCCGATGCACCGGCCGACGCCGTCCGGGCTCTGCAGGGGCTGCGCGACGAGCAGGTCGCGGGGGCCCGCACGGTGGTGGGGAATGTGGTGGCTCTGCACCGCTGACCGCACCACCGCACCACCGCACCACCGCACCACCGCACCGGATGGGGGTGCACCGGTGCGGTGAAGCGCACCCACCCAGTGCGTGCCGTGCGGTGGTGCGCGCACCGGTGCGGCCGGCGCGTGGAAGTGGTGCGCACCGGGTGGGCACCATTGGGTCCGCTCAGTGGCTGGCTTCCCGGCCGCGGTGCGGTCCGGGCTGTGGGCGGTGCGCCTGCTGGTCGCCCTCGCGCACCTGGTGCGTCTTCTCGGCATCGCTGTCGCCGCGCCGGTGTCGGGGCACGCCAGAAACGCCACTGGTTACCCACTGGTGGGAGGCCAGCTGGTCAGATGTGCCGCCCTGCCCGGGGCGGTCACAGGGGG
The DNA here is from genome assembly GCF_003112515.1 of Streptomyces fragilis. Classification (GTDB taxonomy): domain Bacteria; phylum Actinomycetota; class Actinomycetes; order Streptomycetales; family Streptomycetaceae; genus Streptomyces; species Streptomyces fragilis. The sequence goes on from NZ_BEVZ01000015.1 coordinate 6,279, forward strand.
GCGTGCGAGGGCTGGCTGTGTGGCGACCCGATGTACCACCCCTCTTCTGAGTGAACCCTGACGGCACCTGTTGTTGCCCGAACGTTTTTCCGGGACCTTCCGGTCCGGGCGCGGGACACACTGACTGCGAAGTTGATCTTCGTGCGGGAGACATTGCGCACGGCACCGGAACGCGGGGCTGGTCCTGCTTCCGGCATGCCGGCGGCTGCGCGGTGCCCGCCCTGGCCCCCACCTTCACCGACCGCTGTCTTCCGCCGTGCCGGCGGCCGGCAGCGGTCGGCGGCCGGTGTTGCGCCCGGGCCGGGTGCTCGCATTTCTCGCACCCTGAGCGGAGGTAGTGCGTGCAGGAGGACAGGGCGGCGCGGCGCCCTCGGCGACCGGCGGCCAGGGCGGCGGCCGGGAGAGGGGCGTCGATCGTTGCCCGGGTGTACGGGTATCCGCCCGACCACAACGCTGGTTCGGAGTGGATGCTGCACTCGATGCTGCGGCCGCTGGCCGAGCGGGGTCACCGGGTGGAGGTGTGGCTGTCGCACCCGGGCAAGTCCGGGAAGGGTTACGAGATCGACGGGGTGCACGTGGTCCCGTTCCAGCAGGGCCTGGAGTTCGCCGCCCGGGCCCGCACCGCCGACGTGCTGGTCTCCCACTACGAGAACGTGCCGCTGGTGGCGGGCCTCGCCCGCGACGCGGACGTGCCGGTGGCGGTGATCTGCCACGACAACTTTCCCGCGAGCTTCCACAATGCGGCCGGCGCCGACCTCGTCGTCTACAACAGCCAGTGGATCCGCCGCGACGGCGAGATCTTCTACTCCGGCTTCCCCGAGGAGTTCCTGCCCCGGCGCAGCATCGTGGTGCGGCCCCCGGTGATCGCGGAGGAGTACCGCACGCGGCCCGGCGACTGTGTGACGCTGGTGAACCTCAACGCGGACAAGGGTGGGGACCTGTTCTGGAACATTGCGGCGTGGATGCCGCAGTGGCGCTTCCTCGGGGTTCGCGGCGCCTACGGCCAGCAGATCGAGCCGCCGCCGCGGATGCCGAACTGCGAGGTCCTTCACTCGGTGCCCGGGCAGCGGATGCGTGAGCACGTCTACAGCCGTTCGAGGGTGATCCTCATGCCCAGCCTGTACGAGTCGTGGGGGCGGGTGGCGATCGAGGCGTTCGCCTCCGGCATCCCCGTGGTCGCCCATCCCACCCCGGGCCTGGTCGAGGCGCTCGGGCAGGCCGGGATCTTCGCCTACCGTGACGACCCCTCCGCCTGGATCGACGCCCTCACCCACCTGAAGGACCCGCAGGTGTGGGCCCGTGCCTCGAAGCGGGCTCTGGCCCGCTCCGACGAACTCAGTGCCACCAGCGACCTCGACGTGTGGTGCGACGCCGTCGAGGACCTGGCGCGCGCCCATCGGCCGCAGGGACCACGCGGACGCGCCGTGGCCGGCCTCGCCGGCGCCGCGTCCGCGGGCGCCCGCAGCCTGCGCGACGGGGCGGCCGCCGGTCTGCCCCGCCTTCCCTCCCTGCGAGCGGCGAGAGATGTCCGGGACGGCCGGTGCGGGCGCGCGGGCCTCGGGCAGAGCCCGGGCCGGCCGGACACGAGTCCGGAATCCGGCGGGGCCGGTGACGGCCGGGCGGCCTGGTCGCACGAATGCGACAAGGGCCTGGAGAAGACCGGCCGCGCCGACGGCACGGTGCGCCGCAGGAGCGCAGCCATCCAGCCACCGACGACCGCTCTGGTCGGTCTCCGACGAAAGGACGCCACTTCATGACCACTCCCACCGCGGGCTACCACTGCGTCAAGCGGTTCACATCCACCGGCAAGGTCCAGGACTTCCGTGTGCCGGACAAGGTGACGTCGCTCGACGTCCGCATGTGGGGCAGCGGAGGCGGCGGAGGCCTGGGCGGAGGAGGCGGCTTCACCTCAGGCGTGGTGACGGTCACGCCGGGTGAGGTGCTGAAGGTCGTCGTGGGCAGCCTGACTTTCGGCGGCGGAGCCAAGAGGGGCGGAGGTCTCTCCGGTCTCTACCGCAGCGCGGACACGCCCCTGCTCATCGCCGGTGGCGGCGGAGCCGGCAACAATGGCAGTCTTGCCGGCGGCCCCGGCGGCGGCACTCGCGGAGGCGACGGAGCAGGCCGTCACGAGGGCTACTCCGGGAAGGCAGCGCGCGGCGCGTCAAGCGCCAAGGGGGGCGCCGGCGCCGCCTGCAACGCCAAGAACGGCGGAGGAGCCGGAGGCGACCTGGGCAAGCCGGGAGGCAGTGGCGGCGGAGTGCTCCCGAAGCCGAAGATGGGCGGAGGCGGCGGCAACGCCTACGCGTCGGACTACCACGGTGGCGGGGGCGGCTACGCGGGCGGCGGAGGGGGAGGCGGCGTCGAAGGGAACAAGAACGCCTACGCCTCCGGCGGAGGCGGCGGATCCGGGTTCGTCGCGACGTCGGGTGTGAGCGGCGGCAAGACGGTGGCCGGCTCCGGAGCGAAGGCCGCGGGCAAGAGCGACCCGCTCTACGAGTCCGGTGTCGGCGACGCCGACAAGGCGGGCCAGGTGGTGCTGCAGTGGCGGCTGCCCGCCGGGGTCCTCAACGCGGTGGCCGGCGAGGACGAGATCGCCGACCAGGAGGAGACCTTCGCCGGCCCGCTGACGGTCAAGGCGCGGGCCGCGGACGGAAAAACCCTGATCACCGGCACACCGGTCACCTTCACCGTGACGCAGGGCGACGCGACGTTCTCCGGGGGAAGCACGTCCGCGACCGCCACCACCGGCGCCGACGGCACGGCCACCGCGCCGGCTGTGGTCGCGGGGACGGCGGTCGGGCCGGTGAAGGTGACCGCCCAGGCCGACACCGCCCAGGTGGTGTTCTCCCTTGAGGTGGTCCCCGCGTTCGAGCTCGCGCCCGGCGGGCCGCCGGACGTGAACCTGCGCGGCGGCGGAGGCGTCGGGTACCCGGGCCTGCGGGTGCTCACCGACAAGGTGATCGGGCCCCTGCCCCTGCAGCGGATCGAAGCGAGCCTGTCGGCCGGTGTGGACCTGCGCTGGGGCACCGCGGCCGCGCCCGACCACCAGCTGACCGTGATCGGCGGCGAAACCTACCCGGGCACACTGTCGGACGACGGGATGACGCTCGTCTTCGACGACGTCGACCTGGCCAAGGCGCCGGGTACGGAGAAGACGGTGTACGTCGCGGCCGGCGCCGGCCACGACGCACCGCTCGCCACCACCGCGGTGACCTTCACCGTAGGCCGCAAGACCTCTCCCTCCACCCCGGTCGTCATCCAGCCGGCCTTCTCCCTCGCCCCCGGCGGCATCCCGGTCGACCTCGCCCGCGACGGCGCGGCGGTGCGCTACCCGGGAGTGGAGGTGGTCAACAACGGGGCGCAGGACATCCCCGCCCGGACCATCACCGTCACCGCTCCCGCCGGTCTGCGTTTCGGCACCACGGGCAACCCCGACCACCAGCTGACCGTCATGGACTCCAGCACCACCATGGTCTCCCACTTCGGCGACCTCTCCGGCGACGGACAGACGCTGACCTTCACCGACGTCAGCCTGCCCATCCCCAACGACCAGGACCGCGCCAACCTCTGGGTGTGCGTCAGCGCCGACCCGACCACCCCCCTCGGACCGACCGGCGTGGACTTCACCGTCGGCCCCTACATGACGTCGCAGTCCACGATCGTCAACATCGTCTGACGCCGGACGCCGACGGCAGCACGCATACCTGCGTGATGCCGCCACGCTCCACAACGCAATCGGCATGCTGGGCTGACCGCGCTGTCCGACGACACCGAACCCTGCGCCGACTCCTTCGTCGTGTGCGACGCCGGCGGGTGCCTGCCGCCAGCGGAAGACGGGGAACTCCCCGCCGTCGTAGGGGTCGACGTCGACCGGGTCGTACGCGTCGTCGCTGTGGCCCTCTCTTCAGACCTGCTAACCAGCGCCGTCAACCTGTGCCTGTGGGCCGGTTGGCTCTCCTGGGGTCCGACCGGGACCAGCGCGACCGGCGATCGAGCAAGAGGTCTCGCCGCTTCGCCGGTTCAAGCGGTCAGGGCGCCGTGGGAGCCGTCCCCAGCCGCAGTGTCCGTCAACAGGGCGGTGGTCTCCGTGATCTGCAGGAGGTACGCGGGCTGCGGCTGAAGTCCGGTGACGGCCAGGCGTCCACCCTTGGACTGGAGGCGCCGACGCAGCAGCACAAGCAGGTTCAGCCCACTGGAGTCCATGAAAGACACGCCCGACAGGTCCACCTGCAACGCGTTGCCGCACAGCGGGACGATGGCTGCGGCCCTCGCCAGCTGAGGACAAGTGTGCATGTCCATCTCCCCGCGCACGGTGATCACGCTGCGGTCCGGGTACTGCTGTGCAAGCACGATGAGATCGCTCACGGTTCGACCCCTTTCGGGGTTGAGCCCATCACGCCCTCCGTGGGGAGAGGGCATCAAGCACGCGGCGTGGGGCCGTGTACAGCCGAGCAAGACAACCCGTACCACGCCCCGGTCACCAACAGATGACCTTCGAGGGCGGCGCGGGGCCCCTCACCAGACCAGGCTGGTTGTCCCCGAAGCGTCGCACACGCGGGTCAGCATCCACCAGCATGTGCTCCCGTGCGCTGTCGGGCTGAAGTGCTCCGGGATTGGTGGAGGCCCTTTGAGGTGGGCAAGCCGCCGTCCGAGGGGCTTGCCCAGGCTCCCGCCGCGCTTACCGGCGGCGCCGCCCGAACAGACTGCGGCTCTTTCCTTCACGTCCGCTTCGGCCGCCCTCGCCGTCTGCCGCGCCGCAGCCTTCTCCGACTGGCGAGGTGCGATGCGCTCAGCTTCCGCCCGGTGGAAGTCGGTCCTCTTTCATCTCCGCCTCGTACAGGTGGTCCCTGCCGTCGGCCGGCTCAAGGAGTGCCTGCGGTGTGATCCGCCGGTTCGGGCGGGCGCGGTCGTGGGAGGCGACCTCCCTCGTCGCGGACGAGGACCGTGCCGGTGAGGCAGGCCGGGTGCCGATGAGGGTGAAGCGGCTGGAGGCAGGGACGCGCGCGGGAGCGCACGTGTGTGGGATCGCGCATGTGCGTGCTGGGGTTGTGCGCTGGTACCGACCGGCGTTCAGGTGGCAACGGGTGCGTACAGGTGTGCGCACGGTGCGGGCGCGGGACGTCTGTATCGGGCCGGCGGTGTGGGTGCGGCGTACGGGAAGGACTGGCGCTGTCTCCTTGCCTGCTCGATTCGGTCGTATCGGGAGGTGGCGTGAGCGGCGGCGGGAATGTCGGTTTGCGGGCCCTGGCGGCGTACGTGAGCCGTCGTACCGCGACGCTCTGCACGGGGGCCGCCGGGTCCTTGTCGGCTCCCTGGCCGCCCGCGGGCGTGGTCCCGCCGCTTTCGCGCGCCGCGGTCAGGCGTACCGGTCCTGGTGTGCCGCATGTACAGGCTCGCCCGGGCGAGCCGGGGCTGCGGCACGCGGTTTGCGCCTCTTCCCTTCCGGCGAGGGGTGCCCTGCGGGCGGACCGGGGTGTGGCCCTCCGCCCGTCTCGGGTGGCCGCGAGGGTGCCGGCTGTGCGGTCGTTGTCGGTGGTGGCGCGGGTGTACGGGTATCCGCCGGATCACAACGCCGGGTGGGAGTGGATGCTGCGGCCGCTGGCCGAGCGCGGCCACCGGGTGGGACGGCCTTCGCAGGTGAGGCCCGCCTCGTGACGGCTCGCCCACCGTCGGCCGGCCGCGGGCCTCCACCCTGCGCTGGGTGAGACGGATGTTCGACGACGGCCGCAGACCGTTGCGCGCCGGCGGCGGGACGGCCGGGGACGCCGGTGCCGCCGGCACCGGTGGACGCGCCCATGGTCGCCGGGCCAGATCCGGGAGAAGACCTCTGGCGGCACCCGAGGTGGTACTGCCGCAACCCGGCACACCGCCACCGACGACGCAGGCTCGCGTGGGAAGGACGCTGTGCCCTGACCGCTGCCGCGTCAGGACAACAGCGGCGGCGGTCCAACGTCCGGGTGAGGCGCAGCACTTTGGTGCATCCAGAAGACCCCCGGCCGCGGCATTTGGTGTGCCGTCGTCGAGGCACCGGCAGGAACTCGCGGGCACGACGACAAACGCGTCCGGCGTGCCGTCGCCACGTATGCCGATCGCGAAACAGGCGAAAGGAGGCAAAACCCCGCGGGCTGTCGCCTCCCGCGGTGCGTGCGGCCGGCGTCCCTGACGGAACCCGCCCGATGCAACCGGCCACGACCACAGCCGAAGATCTCAAGGAAAGGACAGCACCATGGCCACGGAGACCATCGCTCCCGGATCCGCCTCAGCGGAGGCCGTCGAGCCCTCCACAGCTCCCACGGCGGACGAGAGCCCGGGCATCGGGCACCGCATCGAGCGGTTCAACCACACCGGCGCAGTGCAGAAGTTCATCGTCCCGCCCGGTGTCACCAAGATCGACGCCCGCTGCTGGGGAGGCGGCGGCAAGGACAGGCGAGGCGGAGGGGGCGGGTTCGCTGCCGGGGACATCGCGGTCCAGCCGGGGGAGACCCTGCTGGTCGTCGTCGACATGGGAGGCGGAGTGGGCGGCGGAGGTATGAGCGGCCTGTACAGCCAGCGGCTGGGACAACCACTTCTGATCGCCGGAGGCGGTGGGGAGGGCTGGAACCACGTCGCGGGTGGGGCAGGTGGCGGCACGCATGGCTCCGACGGAACGGCGGAGACGAAAGACCGCAATTGGACAGCGGCGAAGGGTGCCTCGGGGACCATTGGTGGCGACGGCGCGGTCCACCGCGACGTAAAGGCGTTCGGGGGCCCGGGCGGTAGCACCGGCGAGAACGGCAACCCCGGCTTCCCTTTGAGGTATGCGGGCGAGGTGCCGATCCCGGGCATGGGCGGAGGCGGTGGCGGAGGCGACGCCGCCGGCGGCGGAGGCTGGGCGGGTGGAGGCGGCGGCCTCGCAATCGGAACCCGATTTCTCTGCGGTGGAGCCGGGGGCAGCAGTTTCGTGGAAGGCCCCGGCGTCACCAACGGGCGCACCCTGGCCGGTGCGGGCACGCAGGCGGGCGGCAAGGGCGACCCCTTCTACCAGACTGGCATCGGTGACGCCAAAGGCCGCGGACAAGTGGTGCTGCAGTGGACGGACCTCACTCTCACTGTCACACAAGGCGGACCGCCCGACGAACCAGTCACGCAGGGCGGCGACAAGGCGGCATATCCCGGAGTCCGCGTTGCATCGACCGCTGCGCTGGGGCCGCTGACGGTGACGGTCACCCTGCCGCCTGACCGCCACCTGCTCTGGGGCACGCAGGCCCAGGCCGACTACCAGCTGACCGTGCAGCACCCCGACAAGACGCAAGTCCCGTATCCCGGTGTGCTGTCGGGTGACGGTGGCTCGCTCACCTTCACCGACGTCCACCTGCGACTGCCCGGCACCACGATCATGTGGGTGGCGGTGAGCGCCGACCACGACTCTCCGATCGGCTCCGCTCACCTGACTTTCGACGTCTCAGGAAAGACGTCGCCCTCCACACGGATCGTCGTCAACCCGGCCTTCACCGTCTCGCCGAGCGGCGACCCGGTGATCCTGCAAAGGGGCGGGGGTGAAAAGTACCCCGGCGTCAAGGTAGGCAACAACGGAGCCCGCAACGTACCCCTGCAGACGATCAGCGCAGTGCTCCCCCAGGCAGGGCTCCGCTTCGGCGGGCCGCACGGGCCCGACCACCAGCTGACCGTCATGGTCAACGGCACGAATCGCGTCTACATGGGGACGATCTCCGCCGACGGAAGCACTCTGACCTTCACAGACGTCGACCTGGCCGTCGGCGCCGAGAAAACCGTCATGTTCGTCTGCGTCAGCGCCACCGAGGATGCGCTCACCGGCCCCACCAACGTAGCCTTCACCGTGGGCAACCAGGCCTCCCCCTCCAACATGATGACCGTCACCTGACGGACGGGGTTCCTCCCCTCCGGCAGGGCACGCTGCACCGAACCCGTCGGCGGCACAGGCATGAGTGACGGGCGACGACGCCGATGAGGCGACCGCCGCGCTGGAGGCCCTGCGCTCGAGCGTCCCTGCACCGCCCTACCCGCAGGAAGCCCGACCTAGGCAGCTTCGTTCGGATCACCGTGCTGACCAGAGGAAGATGACGTGCGGCTCCGCGGCTGCGTCCCAGGCGTCGTTCTGGGCGGTGCTGCTGACCATGTCCGGCGCGGACAGCGATCGGCCTGCGTCCGAGGGGCCGCGTCCGCCTTCGGCGGGCTGTGGTCATGCGGTGGTCGCCCGACACCAGGCAGCGCTACTTCGACAGCCGTCATGCTCTTCGTGAAGAGGTGGACGCCCTTGCTCTGCGAGCCGTTGAGGATCCGGACCGGCATCTGGCCGAACTGGTCCGCCTGCATCGGGTTCTCACTGTCCGCTCCGCCGTTTACTGGGAGCACCGCACCCATCTGTTCGTGGAGCGGGTGGGCTCCCTCCCTGTTCGACGACGGAGTGGGCCTGGCCCGTCGGCTGTCTCGGCATGACCCGGTGGAGGGTCCGCGAACACTGGCGAGGATCCTGATCGACCGATCGAGCTTCCGTACCGCTGCCGGCGGTTTCAGGGCGGCCCTCGATGACTTCCGCCAAGCCCTGAGCCACCTGGGGGAGGCCAATTGACCCGAGTCGGCCGGCGTCCGCCCCGGGACTCGTGCGCACAAGCAGCTCGCGCCGGGCTGAAGAGAGATCGGCCATTCCGCGACTTCCGATAGCCCGGGTTACCGGTAGCGCAGGCCGAGCCGTGGCGGATCGAGGCGGTCGTCCAGCCGACCGGTTTCGGTCGACGTGCCCGGCGGGGCCAGCGCGGTGACGGTGAGGCCGGCCACCGTCAGCAGGGGGACGAAAACAGCGCCCGGCAGCGTCGCCAGAAGAATGACGGCCATGCCTGGGAGCGGGGCGAGCAGGGGGAGCCATCCCGCCGCGTGCAGGGTCCCCAGCAGGGCCAGGTGGCGCGGGGCGGTGGCGGGGTGGTGGCGGGCGAACAGGGCGCCGCTCACCAGTCCTGCCGCGGAGAGGGCCACGGCAGCAGACCGGCAATCCAGGGGGGTCTTGATCTCCCCGGCCGCGGCCCTCTCCTCCCCCACAGTGGTGCGAGGACCGTCGGAACGAGGCCTGCGAGTCCTGTGTCCGCGGGTGAACCGGTCAGGCCGTGGATCTGCATCGGCGTGGTCGCCGCCGTGAACTGAGTACCCGATGTGGTGATCGCATCCGCGAGTCGCAGTCTGCGGAGGTCCTTGTGCCGTAGCGGCTCGGTGTCCGTGAAGAGCGGAAGCAGTCTTCGGGCGTCCCGGGTGTGTGCGGGGCGACATGCCGGAATGGTTTCGCCCGGCACGGCGGTCCGGGGAACATGGTCCCGGACGTTGAGGGCCGCGCCGTTATGGGGGGACGCGGCCGGGACACGCCATCGGGGGATGTCATGGACACAGCTGTACGTACACGAACGGCGGACAGAGGACGCGGAGTGCTGGAGGGGGCGTTCGCGCTGCTGGAAGCCCTGCGGCAGCACGGTGACGAGGCAGGGGTGACCGAACTGGCGGTGGCTTGCGCGGTGCCCAAGAGCACGGCTCACCGGCTGCTGGAGCAGTTGGTGGCCCTGGGGGCCGTGGAGCGCCGAGGCGCGCGCTACCGGCTGGGTGCACAGCTCTACCGGCTCGGCCAGGCGTGGCAGCCGCACCCGGGACTGCGCATGCGGGACGCCTGCCGCTGCACCGGCTGAGAGCCGTCACCGGCGGCAGTGCGGTGCTGGCGGTGATGCACGAGGAGCGGGCTCTGACGGTTTGCTCGGTGCCCGGGCGGACGGAGCCGCTGGTGCCGGTCCGCAACGGCGAGGCGTTCTCGCTGGACACGGCGTTGGGCAAAGCGCTGCGGGGCCCGGTGCGCGGCGGCGCCGTCCTGGACCGGGAGGATGTGGTGGCCGGGGTCTGTTGCGCCGCGCTGCCGGTGCGGCTCGCGACGGGAGCCGTGGTGGGGGCGGTGGCCGTGATGGTCGAGGCCGGCCAGCGGCTGGAGGTGATGGCGGACCGGGTCGCGGAGACAGCCGCCGCCGTCACCCGTGCCTTGGGCCGGTCCGGGATCGATGCGTCCGTGAGGGCGTCCGGCCGCGTTCCGCTCAGTGGGACGCGCGTAGATGTGAGGCGGTGACGGCGGGCAGGGTGGATGTGTGCCGGGGGATGGCACGGGCCTCGCGGGACAAGGCGGGGCCACCACACCGTTCAAGGGGGGAACCAACCAATGCGTGCAATCGCGCGAGTGGCCACGGCCGCTCTGCTCTCGCTGGGCAGCGTCGCCGGATTCGCCACGGCGGCCCAGGCCGAGCCGATCGACTACGTCCGCATCGAACTGCTGGAGCTGACCTGTCACCAGCAGAGCGAGGGCGATCACGACGAGGCCTACCTGAAGGTCACCGACGCCAACGGAAACGCCGTCAAGGTGTGGCCGGGGAGCCTCAAGTACCAGACGATGGGCCCGGGTTACGTCCGGTCGATGACCGATGGCAACGGCAACGCGGCCCTCGTCCTCGGCAAGCAGCAGGCGCGCACCATGACGCTGTGGGACGACGACACGACCAGCAGCGACGACAAGCTGGGTGCGACGCTGGTGACGGGCAGTGAGGCGGGCGCCGAGATCCAGTACCGCTCGCTCGAGGGGTCCGGTGGCGTCTACACCATCGCCTACCGCGTCATCGACATCTGACGGTCCCGGCGCCCTCGCGTCGACGGCCGCCGGGCGGGTGCTCGCCATCCGCCCGGCGCCGGACGCGTGCCTCATCAGCGGGCGAGCAGCTGTCGAACAGCTCCGCGAACGCGCTGGGATTCCCGGCCCGTGCCCGGGTGTGCGTATCGGTGCTCACTTCTGCCAGCTGTGCGGAACTGGTCCGTGGTGACGGGAGGTGCCGGCTCCACCACACGGTGAACGGGTATCTCTCCTCACGGGGTCGCACGGGTACTCGTCCGGCGTGTGGTCTGGTGACCGACGCGGTGGGTGCGGCACCAGCAATGGCCGGGCGTCCTCCAGGTCGAGGGCGTGGAGGTGCCGGCTGCGTATCTCGACGCGATGGCCGACTGCGGCGCCCGGGGCGCGTCGAAGGGGCTCGAGCGTGCGCGATTTACGTGCGCTCGTCGCGGTGGAGCTGGTCAGGAGGCTCGAGAGGGGAGGTGCTGCCGTGGTGAGGGGGCCTGGTGGCCCGTTGACGGGTCGAGCGGATGAGGACGAGGACCAGGGCGGCCAGGTCTGCCGCCCCGACGGCGTCGTCCGCAAGGCGGGTGGTCTGCAAGGGGCCGACCTGGTCCAGCCGGACGCCTTCCAGCTCCAGGACGTAGCCGAGGGTGAGCATGGCAAGGCGGGCGTTGCCGTCCGCGAAGGGGTGGAAGAAGGCGACGTCCAGGTAGGCCCTGGCTGCGCGTGAGGCCAGGGGGACCCGTGGGTCGGTGCTGTCGCGCAGGCAGCGCTCGAAGTCGCGCTGGGTGTGCGGCGTCAGGGCGTAGCGTTCCCGGCCGCCTTTGGCGAAGGCGTCGCCTCGTCGGAAGCGCACGTCAGGCCGGCCAAGGATTAGCCGCTGCCATCCGGTCAGAAGTGCGCAGGTGAGGGGGCGTCTGCGGGAGGCGTCTGTGCGTGACTGAGTCAGGGCCGCGAGCAGTCGGTGGCCTCGATCGACGTCCGGGGAGCGGTTTCCTTCCCTGCACCAGGTGGTGAGGCCGTCCACGAGGGGTTCGACGGGGGCCGGTGCCGCGCCGGCCGCGGAAGTCCAGTCGGCCTGGTTCCTGGCCTGCATCCAGGCGGCCAAGGCGTCAGCGCTCACGGTAGGGCCGCACTCCGGTCAGGTCGACGGCGAGGTCCTCTCCCACCACGTCGATCAGGGTCCGTGACGGCGCGGTCCAGCTCGTGAACCGCCCGCCGATCGCGGTGTCGACCGCGCTCTTCGCGTCTTCCGCCTCCATGCCCGTGGAGGAGAGGAACCAGGTCAGCACCGTGTGGCAGAGTCCGTACCAGCCGCATTCGGCACCCGTGCGGTCCATGACCACGGTCACGAGTCGGGTGGCCGCTCGTTCCAGGTGCCAGCTGCGATCCTCGGCATCCGCGCCGTCGGGCGGGGTCAACTGCTCGAACCGCTCCGCCAACTCCTCCAGCCAGTCGCGCCACTCCAGCAGCGACGCGACCACGTCGGCGGCCGTTGCCGCGGGCCGGCCTACGGAGTGGGAGACACAGCACCAGCGGGTGACGACCCCACTTCCACCGCCCTCGCCGACCGCCCAGTGCCATCCGCAGGCCCACCGGCCGTATCGGGCGGCCAGAAGCGCCGTGACCTCGGTGGTGAAGCGGTGTTTGTCCATCCATGCGGCCTCGCCCGAAGGCACCATCGAGGCGATCGTCGTGGTGAGCGAAGATGCCTCCGCCTCGTCCCAGGCGAAGGCGTTGCGGTCGGGGTCGACGGCGGGCCAGGGCAGCCGGGCCGGAGCAAGCTCGTGGTCGATGGCCGTGGTGTTCCTCCAGGCTGGGTGGGTCAGGCGACCGGGTGATCATGCCAAAGGCTTCCCGTCTCGTCACGCGAGTTCGTGGCGCGCCCGTCTGCTGCCAGGGAGTGCGGTACGACGCCATCCGGCCATCTGGACCGCCCGATACGACGTTCGACTGGCGTCTGCGGTTGGTGCGTACGCGCTTGCCGACCGGCGGTGGGTCTCTGGGAAGCCCGAGTTGGCCGTGAGCGCGTACAGCGCGATGAGGAAGGTGAAGGGCAGAGGGCAGGGAGGGGTGTCGGGACAGCCCGCCGGGCAGTACCCCCTGCCGACCGGCCATGAGGTCGTGGTCACTCTGGCGTTCGGCAGCGGTGGGACGAGCCGGGCAGCCGAGCTCTTCGTGCTGTTGGGGCGGTGCGGCCGCGTCGTCGGCAGCGGGACGGCGAGCGGTGCCGACGTGGGACGGTGGGCGGTGGGTCTCCTCGCCGGCGGAGGAGGCCCGCCGTCCGGCTGGAGTGGTGTGTTCGGTGTCGTCGGGCTTTTTCGTCGGTCGGTGGAGGCAACCGCGGACCGGGTTTCTCCGTCTTATGGGACGACGAACGGGCCGTAGCCCTCTCTCCCTTCCCTCAGCAGAAGGGCTGACGGCCGCCGGACTATACACCCAAGGTATACGCGATGTGTATACAGGGGGGTCCGGGCCACCGAACGGAAAGGTTTTGATGTACGGCAAGGCATTCGCCCCGGAGTACCAGGGCGCCCTCACCACCCTGTCCGTCAACGCACCGCTGGCGGACGTGCTCGCGGCCGGCATCGAGCAGATGCAGGAGGCCGTGCGGGCCGGACGGACCGCCGAGGCGGCGCGCACGGGCCTGGCGGTCGCCGAGGCGCACCGGCGCCTGGGGCAGGTAGGAGAGGCCGAGCGGGCCTGGAAGGCGAGTTACCGCACGGCCCGGGAGGCCGCCGACCTGGCGGGCATGGCCTGGGCGCTGTGGAGCGGCGGCACCCTGGCCCGCCAGCGAGGCGCGTTCCCGCTGGCCCGCCGGCTGCTCGCGCTCGCCGCCGGGCTCGGTGAGCAGGCGGGGGACGTCGTCGTCCGCGGGTACTCGCTGGCGGGTCTCGCCGAGACGGGCCGCATCCAGGGGGACTACGAGGCGGTGGGCCGGCTGCACGAGCAGCTGCTCGACGAGGCCCGCAGGCGCGGGGAGGCCCGCCACACCGTCTGGGCGCTGGAGGGCATCGCCCAGATGCGGCGCAACACCGGCCAGTACGACAGCGCTTACGAACTGTTCGCCGAGGCGGCCGAGATATCCGCCCGCGCCGACGACCGGCGCGGGCACGCCTGGGCCCTGCGCGGCCTCGCCGACGTCGTCTCCGTGCGCGACGGCGACACCGGGCGGGCCCTGTCCCTGCTGTCGCAGGCCGAGGCCACGTGCAGGGAGATGAAACTGAAGAGCGCTCTCGCCTACAACCTCAAGATGCGGGGCAACGTCCTCTACCGCGCCGGGCGCTACGCCGAGGCGCGTGACCTGTACCGGGACGCGCTGGCGGAGTTCCGTGAGATGACCGAGCCGCGCGGTGAGACGCTGGCCCGGCTCGGGCTGGCCAAGGCACAGGCCCGACTGGGCTGTGACCGCGCCACGACGGCGGCCGAACTCGCCGAACTCGCCCGTGTGACCGAGCGGATCGGACTGCGGCACGCCCGGGAGATGGTCGCCCGGGCCCAGGCGGAGTTCGTCCCGGACGGGGAGGTCTGCGCGTGACGGTGACGGCCGTACCGGCGGCACCGGCGACGCCGGCCCGGACCGTCGACCGGTGCGCGCGGTTGACCCGGCCGGCGTTGCGGGAGGCCGTCGGCCGGCTGCACCCCTGGGTCGGTGAGATGGCCGCCTACTCCTTCGGCTGGTGCGACGTGGGCGGCGCCCCGGTCACCGCCCCCGGCGGCAAGGGCCTACGGCAGGCCCTGGCCGTGCTCGGTGCGGAGATCGCCGGAGCGCCCCCGCAGACAGGGGTGCCCGCCGCCGTCGCGGTGGAACTGGTGCACGCCTTCTCGCTCCTGCACGACGACATCATGGACGGCGACCCGGTGCGGCGGAGTCGTCCCGCCGTCTGGCGGGCGTACGGGACCGGCCCCGCCGTCCTCGCCGGCGACGCCCTCTTCGCGCTGGCCGTCGACACCCTCGCCACGTCCGGCGGCGGGATCGAGGGCGTACGGCTGCTGTCGGCGGCGCTGGGCGACCTGGTGCGCGGACAGGCCGACGACCTGCTGTTCGCGGGGCGCCCGTGGACCGGGCCACGCCGTGTGCGGAGCACGGAGTACCGGCACATGGCCGAGGGCAAGACCGGTGCGCTGCTGGGCTGTTCGCTGGCCCTGGGGGCGCTGGTCGCCGGCGCGTCCCCCGCCGTGGTGGCCGGCCTCGACCGGGCCGGCCGGCAGGCGGGGGTCGCCTTCCAGATCGCGGACGACGTGCTGGGCACGTGGGGCGATCCCGCCGTCACCGGCAAGCCGGTGCACGGGGACCTGCGCGAGCGGAAGAAGACCCTGCCGGTGGTGTCCGCCCTGGAGAGCGGTCGGCCCGCCGCCCGTCGTCTCGCCGCCCTGCTCGAAGCGGACGGGGACGTGGCCAGAGCGGCGGAGCTGGCCGAGGAGGCGGGCGGACGCGCGGCGGCGCTCGCCGTGGCGCGGCGGTGCAGGGCCTCGGCGCTGTCGGAGCTCGACCGGATCCGGGCTCCCGCCCGGCCGGCCCGCGAGCTGCGGGCGTTGCTGGACGGTGTGGTGGTGCGCAGCCAGTGACAAGGTTCGGGGCCCGGGCGGCGGGCCCCGACGCTCGTCCGGCGATCGGGGTCCGCTGCTCCGGCGCCGGGCGCGGCAGCCGCAGGTGACCTCCTGGCCCTCGCTCCCAGGGGAGCGGGGGCCTTGTGGGTCCGGTTGTCTCCGGCGTCGGCGGGTGCGTGGACGTTGTCGGTCGGGGCGTAGCGGTGGAACTCCGGTTCCGGGTGCGGCCGGGCGGTGGCCGCGGGAGACGGTGGCTCCGGTGGCGGTGGGGAGCGGGTGGTCGACGGCCGGGAACCGGCTCTGTCCGTCCGGGCGAGGACCGCCGCGCAGGGCGCGCAGGGCGCGCCGCCGACGACGCCGGCCGCACCGCCCGTGGTAGCCCCACGGGTCCACGCCTGCGTGCCAGCCGATCGGGGGCGGCCGGGTGCAGGCGACCTGGGTGCGGGTGCGGCTCGGCTCCGGGGGCCTGCGGTCTGCGGTCTGCGGTCTGCGGTCTGCGGTCTGCGGGATGGTGCGTGTGGTCGCCGCCTGTCGGAGCCGGGCCCGTGGCGAAGGCGTCTTGCAGCCGGGCCCGGTCCGGCCGGGGACGCCGCAGCCTGCGGCGTGTCGGCCGGCAGTGACCCGGCCGGCGCCCGGTGCTTGCGGCCCGCCCGCGCGCTCATTCGGTTCATCGCCGCCCTGAGGCTCCGCTGCCGGCGAAGAGGCCCGCGGGGCGTTCGTCATCGCTCGCAGCGGGATCCGCGACGTCAGGTCCGGGGTGCAGTGACGTGCGCGGTCGGTGAGCGCCGGCCGTGCCTCGGTGGTGAGGGGCGGGGCCTGTTCGGTTTCGGCGACGACCGCGTCGAGGCAGGTGGCGCCGTCGTCGGTGTCCGGGCCCTGGAGTTCGCGCACGGTGGTCCTCAACAGCCCGGTGCCGGCGGCGAGCTCGCGCCGGACAACGGCGGGGTCGCCGGGCAGGTCATGCGACCTTCGAGCAGCGCGAACACGGCGTGGTCGCCGCGTCGTGAGGCTTTTCGCGGGCTGCTACCCGATCGCGTTCCGGCCGTCCGGCGAGATCCCCCACGTTCTGCGTCAGCTGCCTGGCCATCTGGCACGGCCTGGCCTGGCCTGGGCATTGACGGCCTGCGGTCACAGGTCACCCGCCCTGCCTGGCCCGCGGCGGGCCAGGCGGGGCGGGTCGTCTCCGGCCGCCGTGCGGGTGGTCGCTGCCGGCGATGCGAG
Organism: Streptomyces fragilis; assembly: GCF_003112515.1. Taxonomy (GTDB): domain Bacteria; phylum Actinomycetota; class Actinomycetes; order Streptomycetales; family Streptomycetaceae; genus Streptomyces; species Streptomyces fragilis. The sequence continues at coordinate 22,696 of NZ_BEVZ01000015.1, forward strand.
GAGGGGGGCAGTCTGCTCAGGTGGTGCTGTGTGCCGGGGTGATGCGGGCGAGTGCGCCGATCTCCAGTGCGGTCCACACGGCGCCGTCGGGGCCGATGGCGATGCCGTGGGGTTCACAGCGGGGGGTGGGCAGGTCGTGGACGGTGACGGAGCCGTCGGGGGTGATCGCGCCGACGCGGTTGCCTCCCCATTCGGTGAACCACGCGGTGCCCTGTCCGTCGACGGTGACGGCGTGCGGCCGGGCGGTGCGGTCGGGCAGAGGGAACTCGGTGATCTGCCCGTCGGGGGTGATCCGGCCGATCTGTCCGGCGGCGATCTCGACGAACCACAGTGCTCCGTCGTGGCCTGCGGCGATTCCCACCGGTGCTGCCGCCTCGGTCGGCAGGGGGTGGAGGGTGACGGCGCCGTCCATGCCGATCCGGCCGATGGCGTTGGCCTGGTTGAGGGTGAACCACATGCCGCCGTCGCTGGCGGCGGTGATCGCGGAGGGGAACGCGCCCGCGACGGGGAGAGGGAACTCGGTGATGTGGCCGTCGGCGGTGATGCGGCCGATGCGGTCGGCGGCGGTCTCGGTGAACCACAGGGCGCCGTCGGGTGCCGGCGCGATACCGAACGGCCCACAGCCGGGCGTGGGCAGGTCGAACTCGTCGATGACGCCGTCGGTGGTGATCCGCCCGATCCGGTCCGCCCTGTACTCGGTGAACCACAGGGCGCCGTCGGGGCCGCGGGTGATGACGGTCGGTCCGCTGTCGGGGTCGAGCCGGTGGCTCGTCGGCTCCTGGCCGGGGACGAGCCGGCCGATCCGGCCGCTGTGGACGAGGGTGAACCACAGGGCGCCGTCCGGGCCCGTGGTGAGGGCGTAGGGTCCGGCCGCACTGTCGGCCACCGGATGTTCTTCGACGATCACTCGGGGCGCTCGGGTCACAGGGGCTTCTCCAGGGCGTGCTCGCGGGCGATGCGGGCGATGTCGGCCGGTGTTCCGGCCATGATGGTGCGGGCGTGTTCGGTGACGAGGTCCGCGGGCCAGTCCCACCACGCGGCGCGCAACAGCCGCTCGATGCCGGCGTCGTCGAAGCGCTGCCGGATCGGCCTGGCCGGGTTGCCGCCGACGATCGTGTACGGCGGGACGTCGGCGGTGACCACTGTGCCGGCCGCGACGACGGCGCCGTCTGCGATCCTTACGCCGGGCATGACCATCGCCCCGTAACCGAGCCAGACGTCGTTGCCGACGACCGTGTCACAGCGACTGGGGATGGCGGTGACGATGTCCAGCGTCTGCTCGGCCCACCGGCCGCCGAACATCGTGAACGGGTAGGTGGACACCCCCGTCATCGGATGCTCGGCGCCTGCCATCAGGAAGGTGGTTCCCGTGGCGAGCGCGCAGTACCTGCCGATGACCAGGCGCTCGGGTCCGTAGGCGTAGGAGGAGTTGCGGCGCTCGAACTGCGTGGCGCCGTCGGGATCGTCGTCATACGTGTACTCGCCCACGGCGATGTTCGGCGAGGTGACCGAGGGCTTGAGGAACACCACCCTCTCGTGCGCGGGTAAGGGATGAAGGGTGGCCGGATCGGGCGACAAGGTGCTTCTCCTCGGGGAGGGGTGTGTCCAGTGTGCGGCGGAGGTGGGCCGGACGCCGGCATGATGATCTCGCAGGCCACCGGCATCGAACAGATTTTTTCGAGCAACGGCCGGCCGCGCTGGGCATCAACGCCGATGAGGGCCCTCCGCCCCAGCGGTCGACCGCGCCGACGGCACCGGGACGGATGAGCCGGCGCGGCCGCAGTAACGCACCCGGGCTGACGCCGCCGGAGGCGACGGGAGCCTGGACGGGTTGACCATGGCGACAGGCCCCCAGCGCCGCGTCGCCCTGGGCCGCCGAGGAGAGTGCGGGGGCCGCTGCAGGGCTGGCCTGCAGCCGGGGTGAGCAGTCAGGAGGCCCGGCGGACGCGTACGTGGCCCCTGGTCCGGTCCACCACCACTGCGTAACCGGCCTGGGTGAGGATCTCCTGGAGCGCCCGTCGCAGAGCGGTGCGGATGCCCTCGTACTCGGCATCGACTCTGCCCGCGGGATCCAGTTCGTCCGCCGGGATCCAGCTCACGGTCACCGTGCCGTGCTCCTGCCCGACCCTCAGGCCTGTCGCCTGTCCGCTCCTGGCCGATGCGATATCGAATCCGGCGCGGGTCAGGGTGCGGCAGACGTCGGCTAACAGGTCCTGCACGAAAGCTTCATCGTTCACATACGGAAGCTACACAGTCGATCTACGGCGTCCGGAGGCAGGGGGAGGCAGGGGCAGACCCGGGCCGGCTTCGTGCGGCTCGCCGCAGCCCGGCATCCGCACCGGTTTGCCGCCGTGTCCGCCGGCGACGCCTTCCTCCACCTCGTCGCGAGTTTCGGCGAGGAGCTGCCGATCGTGCGCGTCTGGTTCCTGGCGCTTCGCTACAGTGCGGTCATGACCAGTGACCTGCGCCCGCCGTTCGGGAACTTCGAGGTTGTCCACCTGGCGCTGGAGGCCGGTGATCTTCTGTCACCGCCGGTGGCCGATGCCTTGAAGAACTGGGACGCGCGGGAAGCGGCCGAGTCGGTGCTGTACGTCGACACCGACCCGGACAAGGCTGACACGGCGGTCTTCTGCGAGACCTACGACGCGCCCCTGGATGCCTCCGCCAACTGCGTGGTGGTGGCCGCCAAGCGTGGCGGAGAGACGGCCCTGGCCGCCTGCCTGGGGCTCGCGCACACCCGGATCGACGTGAACAAGGCCGTGCGCAAGCACCTGGGTGCCCGCAAGGTGTCGTTCGCCGCGATGGACACGGCCGTGGCCGAGACCGGCATGGAGTACGGCGGCATCACCCCCATCGGCCTCCCTGGCGCCTGGCCCCTCCTGATCGACGAGGCGGTCGCCGCGGCCTCGTACGTCCTGATCGGCAGCGGACGACGCCGGGGCAAGCTGATCCTGCCCGGCAGCGCACTGGCACAGCTGCCCGGCGCCGAGGTACTCCCCGACCTCTGCACGACCGCGCCGTAGCGGGCGAACTGTGTCTGTCGCACTCGCCGCCGTCCCCTCCCCTACCCCGCGCGTGCTGCGCATGGCCGGCCTCGACCAGATCTTCTCCGTCCACCCCGACGGCGACGCCGCCCGCCGCACAGCCTTGAGATGCGAGGAGCGGGGGGGTGCGTCGAGAGGCGGCATCGGGCGGGCCCGCGGTGTGTGCCCTCGGCTCCTGGGTACGCGACAGAGGCGCAACCCCCCACTGAACGGCGAGCATTCTGAGAGAAGCCGACATGGTCGTTCCGCTGAGCAAGCACACGACAGACGGTACGGGCGAGAAGACCCCGCTGCGTTACGCCGCGATCTGGGCAGAAGGTGCGGCGCGGGCCGCGGATGCCCGTCGAGCCGTGCGCACCTTTCTCACCCACGCCCCGCGAACCGGCCACCCGGCGGTACCGCCCGCTGTGGCCATGGACGCCGAACTGGCCACGAGCGAGTTGGTCACCAATGCCATCCGGCACGCTCCGGGCACCTGCGGGATGACCCTGCGGATGTCCGAGCAGGAGCTGACGATCACCGTATGGGACAGCTCCACCGAGCAGCCGACGCCGCCGGAGGCCGACCCGCGCCGTGTCGGCGGTCACGGCCTGCACCTGGTCCAGAGCGTCAGCGAGAAAGTCGTCGTCGCCCTGCGCGCCACCGGGAAGCTGATCACCGCCCACCTGCCCGTGGCACCGCTGGGCGGCGGTGGTCCTGCGTTCCCGTCGGCCGTCCCGCATTGAACCTGGCAGCGCTGGTTCCGGGGAGACGACGCCCGGACCAGGGCGGCGGCGGGGCCCCCTCGTCGCCGGCGTGGTGATTGCATTCGGCACGTCGGCGGGCGGAGGGGCCCTGTCGGTTGCGTCACCTGCCGTGTCCGACGTTCCTGGTCAGAAGATCGGCGTATGCGCTTCGATGTCGGCGAGTCCTTCTTCCATGGTCAGCGACGGCAGCACGTGCACGCGATTCCAGTGGGGGAGGCGGGCCTCCACCAGGAAGCGGTCGACATTCTCGGCCTTGTCGGACCGTACGACCATGACGACCACGTGCTCACGGTTGACGAAGGGACCGGCCACGATGTCGACGCCTGTCTGCTGGGCGAGGTCCGGCATGTGGGGAGCGGTCTGGAACATCAGGTCGCGCGTCGCCGCGTTGGCGGTCGGGCAGATTTCCGGGTCATGGGTCGCGAGCAGGACAAAATGCATCTCACGGCTCCCTTGTCGCTAGGGGCCCGTTGATTCCATGCTAAATCGCCCTGGAAGTGCTCCGTGAGAGCGGCGAAGAGGACGAGCACCGTGGACCTGTCCCGGTGGCGGCGCCGGCGGGCGACCGTGGCTCGTTCCCGTCCGGGCGGCTCTCGCGACCGGCCAAGGCGTTGCCGCTGCGGGTTCTCGGCCATGGTGCGGCACACATCGCTGCGCGCACCTTGTCATCCCGCCTGGGTGCGGGGTCCGGCGCCTTGGTGTGCGAGGGATTCCCGTGCCAGGGCGGCGCCCAGTTCCTCCGCGACGTCCAGGACCTGCCTCACCGCTTGTGGTGTGGTGCGGAAGTTGACGAAGCAGGTGCGCAGGCAGATGCGGCCGTCGACGACGGCGGAGGCGAGGTACACCCGGCCATCGGCTTGCAGGGCCCGTGCGAGACGGTCGTTGTGAGCGTCGAGGTGGGTGTCGTCCATCCCTGGGACGACGTGCCGGAAGCAGACCGTCGACAGTGTCGGTTCGTGCAGGAGGGCGAAAGAGGAATGCCCGCGGACCTGGTCGGCGAGCAGTGCCGCGTGGGCCAGCGTCGATTCGATCCATGAGCGGATCCTGTCTGCGCCGTGCACCCGCATCGTCAGCCACAGGCGCAGTGAGCGCAGGGGGCGTGAGTACTCGAAGGTGCGCTCCACCGGATTGCCGCCGTCCTCCTCGTGCGGCATGTAGTGCTCCTGGTGTCCGAACGCCGCCCTGAGCGGACCGCGCCGCCGCAGCAGCAGGACGCTGCATCCCTTCTGCACACCGAGCCACTTGTGCGCGTCGACGGTGACGGAGTCGGCCCGCTCGAGCCCGTGGAAGAGGTGCGAGGCCGTGCGCGTGGCGGCGGCGGGCACCCCGTACGCGCCGTCGACGTGCAGCCACACCCCCTGTCGCCCGCACACGTCGGCGACGGCGGCGAGCGGATCGACGGCGCCGGTCAGCGTGGTGCCGGCGGTGGCGACGACGGCGACCGGGGTGTGGCCTGCCGCCCGGTCTCTCGCGAGAGCTCGGTGGAGGGCGTCCGCGCGCATGCGGTGTCGTGCGTCGACCGGGATGCGGCGCAGCGCCCGCCGACCGAGCCCGGCTGCCTCCACCGCGCGCACCACCGAGTGATGCGCCTCGGCGGAGCAGTAGACGGTGCCCCGCCGGCCGGCGACGCCTTGTTCCCGGACGCCCGGCAACGACTGCTCCCGGGCCGCGAGCAGCGCGGTGAAGTTGGAGGTCTGGCCGCCACTGGTGAAGTGGCCTTCCGCCGCGGGATAGCCCACGAATTCGGCCAGCCAGCGCACGGCCTGCTCGTCCAGCAGATCGGCGGCCCCGGTGACACCCGCGAGGTTCACGTCGTAGGCCGCGGCCAGTGCGGAGGCGATCACTCCCGTTTCCAGGGGCCGGGTCGCGTCTGCGGTCGTCGTCGGGAACGCCGTGGCGATTTCCTGCGGTCGGCTGTCGGCCGAAACGTGTTTGTGTGGCCGGCATTCGCCGCGCGGCTCTCGGTGGTGTGCTGTTTTCTTCCGGGGCGGCGCGCATTCGGGCCAGTTCTGCTCGCCTTTTCGGCCTCTCTTCGTTCGGTGACTCGCACTTGCTCTTGCTGAAATTTTTGCCTACTTAGCTTATTTTTGACTATTTGTTGATCGATATCCGATGATAAAAAAGATAGCGAGCTGCCTGAAATGCAGAGGTGCATGCTCATGCGGCGCGTCGTCGCCGTGACGTTCCGCGTGACGGTTCGGCTCTCGGTCTTCGCGTGTCCGGCGACCCCGGTATCGGGGCGCGGCAGAAGGAGTCATCACGCCATGCAGCCCTTCATCGACAACGCCCGCGACTTCGGACGATGCCCTGAGGAGTGCGCTCGTGCCGCCGAAGGACGGTCCTCCGACGAGGCCGCCGTGACCGCCGCCGGCGTCGTGCACGGGCACCATGCCGGCTCTGCCGCGTTCCGGTCACTCCGGTCGCTCCGGGGGGACACGTGAGGATGCTGTCGGGGTTTCCTTTCCTGAGGCAGGACTTCCTCGCCTCCGTCGTCGTCTTCCTGGTGGCCGTGCCCTTGTGTGTCGGCGTGGCGGTCGCCTCCGGTGTCCCGGCCGAACTGGGGCTGGTCACCGGCATCGTGGGGGGCCTGGTCACCGGGCTGATGCCGGGCAGCAGCCTCCAGGTGTCGGGCCCGGCCGCGGGCCTGACCGTCATCGTCTTCGAGGCGGTCGACGAGTTCGGCGTGGGTGCGCTCGGAGTGATCGTGTTCATGGCCGGCCTGCTCCAGCTCGCCATGGGCTGGCTGCGGATCGGCCGCTGGTTCCGGGCGATATCCGTCTCCGTCGTCGAGGGCATGCTCTGCGGCATCGGCCTGGTGATCATCGCCGGACAGATCTATGCGGCGGCAGGCCTGAGGGCGCCGGCGACCGGCCTCGGAAAAATCACGGGCCTGCCGAAGGCGTTCGCCGACATGCTGGGCGACACCGCGGCGATGGTCTCGTTCCTCGTCGGCGCGGGCACCGTCGCGGTCGTCGTGCTGTGGAAGAGGGCCCCCGGGCGGGTGCGGTCCGTGCCCGGCGCCCTCGCGGCGGTGGCCCTGGCCACGGCGGCCACCGCCGTACTCGAACTGCCGGTGGCCACCGTGCAGGTGGAGGGGCTGCTCGGTGTCGTCCAGCCGCCCGGGGCCGAGGCGTTCGGGCTACTGGCCGGCCCGGCCCTGTGGGGCACCGTCGTGGCGTTCGCGCTGATCGCCTCGGCGGAGAGTCTGTTCAGCGCGGCAGCGGTGGACCGGCTGCACGGCGGCCCGCGCACCCAGTACAACAAGGAGATGGTCGCCCAGGGCGCGGGCAACACGGTCTGCGGTCTGCTCGGCGCGCTGCCGATGACCGCGGTGATCGTCCGCAGCTCCGCCAACGTCGCGGCGGGCGCCAGGACCAGGGCCTCCCGAGTGCTGCACGGCGTGTGGCTGCTGCTGTTCGCCGCGGCGATGCCGTGGGCCCTGGCTCTGATCCCCGTCCCCGCCCTGGCCGGCGTTCTGGTGCACGCGGGCTGGAAGCTGATCCCGTTCCGCCAGATCGCGTCCCTGTGGAACGGTCACCGGGGGGAGGCGCTGATCCTCGTGGTGACCGCCGTGTCGATCGTCGTGGTCAACATGTTCGAAGGCGTTCTGATCGGTCTGGGCCTGGCCGTGGCCAAGACCGCCTGGGAGGCGTCGCACCTCAGGACGGAGCTCGTGGACAAGGGTGCGGGGCTCGTCCAGGTCCGCCTGTCGGGCAACGCGACCTTCCTGCGGCTGCCGAAGATCCTCGACAGTCTGGAGGCCCTCCCCCAGGACCGCCCCGTCGAGCTCGACCTTTCCGGTCTGCACCACCTCGACCACGCCTGCCGCACGGCCCTCGAGCACTGGGCCGAGCGGCACAGTGCGACCGGTACGGAACCCGTGAGGGTCACAGCGGCAGGCAAGCCGGCCACGGCGCGCACCTGAGGCGGACCGGCAGCCGGGCGGTGCCGGGTCCGCTGCCCGGGTGAGACGGGCGCCCGGCCGGCCAGGGCGCCGCGGCGGGCCCGGGCGGCACCGGAGCGGGTCGCCGCCGGGGCCGGTGAGCCGGGCGGCCCAGGTGAGCGCCGGGTCGAAGGCGCCCCGGGCGGCGGGTCCTGGTCGGCGGCCACTCGCAGTGGATGTCGACGCCGCCGCCGTCCGCCCAGTAGCAGGAGGTGCAGGTGCGGGTTCCCCCGTCGGGCAACTGGTCGGTGACGACGTCGCAGTCCCTCGTCGCCCGGGGGTTCGGCCGGCCGCTGCCACGGGATGTGCGAGCGTGCCTGGACGGGAGCGGTGCTGCCTGGTCGGCGTCGCGGGCTGCACCCATCTGGACGGCTGTGATGGCGGGGACCGCGGAGGATGGGGAGGGTGAAAGGTGCTGTCCATGTCGGCCCAGCCCCTCTTCCACACCGAAGGAGCTCCGCTATGTCTGAACGCAACACCGCCGTCCGCAGTCTGCACGATCTCGGCCTGGCGGCCTGGTTCGGTGGCTCGCTGATGGGGGCGGTCGGCCTCAACGGTGCAGCCGAGGACGAAGGCGGGACGGACGCGGCCCGGGACCGGATCTCGTCGTCCGGGTGGGCGAAGTGGGTCCCGGTCAACGCCGCCGCGATCGGCGCGCACCTGTTCGGTGGCGGCGGTCTGCTGGCCGTGAACGCGCACCGGGTCGCCACCCAGCAGGGTGTGGCCGCCTCCACCACGGCCAAGACCGTCGTCACCGCCGCGGCCCTGGTGGCCACCGCCTATGCCCGCGTCCTGGGCAAGAAGGTCGAGCTCGCCTCCTCCACCGACCCCGGTGACGCGGAGAAGGCGGCCAAGCACCCGATCGACCTGGAGAAGGCGCGGCGGCAGTTGCACCTGGCGCAGTGGGCGGTGCCGGCGCTGACCGGATGCCTCGTGGTGCTCAACGCCCTGCACGGCGAACAGCAGCGCCCCGCCGAGCAGATCCCCGGCATGTGGGAGCGGGCCCTGTCGGCGACCCACCTGAAGGCGTAAGGCCCCGCGCCGCCGGACGGTGCCGGCCGGCGGCGCCCTTGGGCCCGGGTTGTGCTCAGGTGCCGGGGACCACGGTCGGCACGTCGAAGAAGCTGACCGACAGCTTGCGGACCTGGTCCTCGCTCAGCGCTCCCTGGAAGATCCAGACGTCGTCCACCAGCCCGCTGAAGTAGGAACCGGCGTGGGCGCCGGTGCCGCTGCGGCCCACCTGGAAGGAGGTCGCCGGGAAGGGGGTCACCTCGTCGGCCCACGGCTGGAAGTCCGGGCAGGCGGCGTCGTCCGGGATGCCGTCGCCGTCGTCGTCGGGGCAGGTCGGCTCCAGCAGGGTTCCGTCGACGTACAGGCGGGCCTGCTTCGTGGTGCCGTCGTAGGCCACCGCGAGGTGCGTCCAGTCGAGGGCGTTCGACAGCTGGGGGGTGTCGAGGACGACCGTCCTGGCGCCGGCCATGTCCTGCTCGGCGATGGACAGCCGCCAGGCGCCCAGGCCGCCGGCGGGATACCGCTCGTCGGGCACGAACGCGACCTGCACGGCCGCGCGGTCGCTTCCCTCGGCGCTGATCACCGTGACGGCTTCGGTGGGCGCCGTGGCCGCCTGGGCCCAGGCGGTCAGCGTGAAGCTGCCCGAGGTGTCGACGGGCATCGTCGCGGCCGTCGCGTGACCGGTGCCGTCCAGCGCCAGTCCGCCCGTGTCGACCTGCCAGGTCTGTGCCGGGACCGCTCCGCCGTGCAGGGTGAGCGCGTTGGCCGTGCCGGCCTCGTCCGGGACGGTGACCGGGTCGACGCCCTCGGTCGTCTCGAACGACCAGCGGGAGCTGACCTCCTGCTGCTGGGACTGCGCCGTCCGGCTGCCCTGCACTCCCGCCGCGGCCGCGGCTCCGGCCGGCATGGCCCCGCCGGTGGCGGCGAGCGCCAGCACCGTGGCCAGCGCCCCTGCCCTGCCCCATCGCCGGGCCCCACCCGTACCCGGTTCCGTACGCGGAACCGTTCCCCACCGTCTCATTCGCTTCCTCACCGGTCTCCGCGCCATGTTTTGAACGTGTTCAGACAACCATGGGGGCGGATTCTCCGCCACCGCATTGGCCGTTTCCCCGGGAGGCAGGGTCAGGCGTCGCTGGGGCCGGGGGCCCAGCCGGTGTCCTGGGCCCAGGCGTCGGCGCGTCGGACGATGTCCCGCACGAGGGCGTCCTTCGCCCGGACGTAGCCGCGACGGTCGTGGCGGAACAGGGCCGCGCAGTGCCGCTCGGCGGCCGCGTACTCGTTCGCGGCCGCCGGCCGGCAGCGGAGGTGGTCGCGCAAGAGCAGGGGGAACTGCTGGGAGAAGCTGCCCGGTTGCCGCACGTGCACGTGGGTGCGCCGCCCGCCCGGCGGTTCCCGGGGCCTGGGGGTCAGGGGGTGTCGCCGGTCCAGTCCCAGCGGTCGGGGGCCGCGGGGCGTGGGTGGTACAGGGACCGGCCGCCCGGGCCGAACTGCCCGAGTTCGGTGGCCAGGGCGATGCCGGTGCCGGTGTCGGCGCCGGTGTCGGCGGGTGTCCAGTGGGTGATGTCGAGCAGCAGGCCGTCCAGCGGGCCGCCGACGAGTTCGGCGTAGCGCCGGTCGGATCGCGGGCCGGGGTGGTCGTGGTCGGCGCCGTAGACCCGGCGGCGCGGCAGTTGCTCGTCATCACGGTCCATGCGCTCAGCCTGGCAGCCGCCGCTGACAACCGGGGGTGTGGACGTGGGGCGGCCGCCGGCGTGCGGGGGGCGGCCGGTGGGGTGGCCGTGGCGGGGCGGGCCCCCGCCCGCCCGCCGGTGTGGCGCTCCCCGCTGCCGTGTGCGGGGAGCGCCCGGTCGGGTCAGGTGGTGTTGCCGTGTCGTCGGGCGGGTGGGCGGGTTTCGGGGGTGGTGGTCACCCGGTGGTGAGGCCGTCGAGGCTGACGGGGTCGTGGGTGAGTCCTGTGGGGGTGAGCCAGTCGAAGGGGCGGTAGACGGCGGGGCCGAGGCCGAGGTGTTCGGCGATCTGTTCGCGCAGGCGGTTGGTGGCGAACGCTCCGATGACGTTCATCTGGGCGTCGCGGTAGTGGCGTTCGACCTCGTGGCCCTGGGTGACGCCGGTGGCGCCGTGTATCTGGACCGCGCGGGCGGTGACCTGGACGGACATTTCGGTGGCGTAGATCTTGAGCATGCCGATGAGGTCCCGGGCGGATGCGCCGGCGACGCGTTCCGCGGCGCCGCGGTGTGCGAGGAGGCGGGCGGCGTCGATGTGGGTGCGTGAGTCGGCGAGTTGTGCTTGTACGCCTTCCATGTGGGCCAGTGGCCGGCCGAAGGAGATGCGCCGGCGGGCGTGGCGGACGGAGGCGGTGAGGGCGGATTCGGCGGTGGCGACGGCGGCTATGGAGACCAGCAGCCATCCCCAGGTCATGCCTTCGGCGAGTTCGGTGAAGGGCAGGGGGATGACGTCGCTTTCGTCGATGTGGGCGTCGGTGTAGACGATGCCGCCCCAGGGCATGCCGCGCAGGCCCATGTGGGGGATGTCGTAGCGGCGGACGCCTGGTTGGTTGAGGTCGACGAAGGCCAGGCACCAGTCGGGGCCGGTGTCGTCGGCCGGTTTGTCGCGGCGGGCGAGGGTGACGGCCAGGTCGGCGTTGGGTGCGTTGGTGATGCGGGACTTCTCGCCGTTGACGGTGTAGCCGTTGCCGGTGGGCCGCACGGTGGTGCGGTAGGTGGCGGGGTCGCTGCCTGCGGCGGGTTCGACGATGGCGAAGGCTGCGAGCCGGTCGCCGGTGAGGAGGGGGCGGATCAGGCGGTGGTGGCGTTCGTCGCCGTAGGTGGAGATGAGTTTGGCGCACAGCAGGGCGGAAACGGTGGCGCTCCAGTAGGTGCCGGAGCAGGCCCGGGCGAGGGCTTCCATGGCCTGGACCTGTGTGGCGGCGTCGGCGCCGGTGCCGCCGAGGTGTGGCGGGTGGAAGAGGCGGAGGTAGCCGCTGTCCTTGAGGTCCTGCCAGTTCTCGGGGGGTATGGAGCCGGTGGCGTCGGTGCGGGCGGCGCGGGCGGCGATGCCGGGGAAGGTGTGGTGGGTGTTCATGTCGTGGTGGTCCTCACGGTCGGCCGGATCCGAGGAGCGAAGCTGCGATGACGGGGTGCAGGACGTCGGTGCCGCCGCCGGTGGAGGCGAAGAACAGGGCGTCGCGGTGGGCCCGTTCGACGAGGTGGTCGCCGTCCGCCGCTGCGGGGCCGATGAGGCGGGCGGCGTCCTGGGTGACGGCGCGGGCGGCGGTGACGGTGAACAGGCGGGCGGCGGCGGCGTCTCGTCGTGAGGGGCGGCCGTCGGCGTCGAACTGGGCGGCGGCGTGGTGCAGCAGGCCGGCGGCCAGTTCGCCGCGGGTGGCGATGTCGGCGAGGGCGAAGCGGGTGGACTGGCCGTGGGCGAGGGGGGTCCCGAACAGGGTGCGGGTGCCGGCGGCTGCAAGGGCGTCGTGGGTGAGGGCGCGCATGATGCCGAGCCAGGGGGCGCTGGTGAAGATCCAGTCGAGGGTGGCGAGCAGGGGTTCGGTCTCGGTCGCGGCGCCGCGGACGGTGCCGAGGACGGCGTCGGGCAGCACGAGGCAGTCGTCGAGCTGGAGGGTGGCCCAGGGGCAGGTGGGCATGGCGGCCTGGTCGGTGCTGTGGACGTGCAGCCGGGGGGTGTCGCGGTCGATGACGAAGGCGGTGCGTGTGGTGTCGTCGTGTTCGGCGATGACCAGGAAGTGGTGGGCCTGGGGGCCGAGGGCGACCAGGTCGGCCCGGCCGTGGAGGATCCAGCCGCCGGGACGCTCCGGGGCGGGCCGGGCGGTGATCGTGGGGGGCGAGGCGGTGCTCTGCGTCTGGCGCAGGGACAGGGCGCCGAGCCATTCGCCCGAGGCCATGCGGGGCAGGTAGCGCTCGCGCTGGGCGGTGGTGCCCAGGGCGCGCAGGGGCACGGTGGCCAGGGCGGTGTGCACGGTGAGGGCGAGGCCGAGGCCGGGGTCGCGTGATCCTTCGCCCAGTGTGTCGAGGATGTGGCAGGTCTGGGTGGCGGTCAGGCCCGCGCCGCCGAGGGACTGCGGGACGAGCAGGCCGGCGAGGTGGGGGCCGGTGGGGTCGCACAGCGCGGTGAGGAGGGTGTCGTCCCACTGGCGGCGCCGGTCCCGGTCGGCGGTGGTGGGGCGGGCGAGGCGGTGGGTGAGTTCCTGTGTCCGGTCGGCCAGTTCCTGGGCCGCTTTCGCGGACGGCGATGCGCCGTCAGGGCGCGCCGGGTGGTGCGGAAACACCATGGTTTCCTTCTCCCTTTTCTTGAAAGGGTGCCGCCGGCGGCGGCGCCCCGCACGTGAAAACGGACCTCGAAAACATATCCGGTCGGCCGTGGGGTGGTTGATTGTTTGACCGTGGGCAAGGAAATTTGAGACGGCCGTATACGCCTTCGCATTCCCACACATGTCTTGACAGACTTCTGACTTGGCGGCTGTTGCAGCTGGCCGGTGGCGTGCCACAGAATTCGTATCGGCTCGTTCGGCTCTCCGCGCCGGGTCCGTGTTCGGATGCGGATTCTGCGGGGAGTTCTGGTCCGGAAATTCTTTGTCCAGGCGCACACGCGGAGGTAGCGCAATGGCAGGCAACAGACCCGTCGGTGACATTCCTCAAGTGTTACCGTCCTTGTCGGACGCGACGTTGAGGGATTCCGCGCACATGGCCGGTGTGGAATTCGGGCCGCGGGACGCTGCAGTCATCGCGGACCTTCTGGTCAAGACGGGTGTGGAGCTGGTCGAGGTCGGCATGATCTCGGGGCCCGGCTCCAAGGACGCGGACCTGGTCCTCGCCACCCACGAGGCCATCGGTCCCGAGCGCAGCATGACCCTGGTGGTGGTCCGTGACCGGCAGCAGGTGGCCGCGGCCCTCGACGAGGCGGAACGGCTCGGCGTGCGGCACATCATGTACTCGATACCCACCTCCGAGCAGCACGCCGGCCTCAAGCTCGGTTCACCGAGCGCCAGGTTCCTGGAGGCGCTGGCCCGCTCGGCGATCACCCAGGCCAAGGAGCGGGGCTTCCACGTCACGTTCAGCGGTGAGGACGGCGCCCGCACGCCTCTGGAGCGGCTGGTTCCCTATGTCGCCGCGGGGTTCGCGGCGGGAGCCGACCGGTTCCGGCTGGCGGAGACCGTCGCCTTTCTGTCGCCCTGGCAGATGGAGGAGGTCATCGGCGCTCTGGCCGCGATCGACGGTTCCGAGATCGAGATCCACTCGCACAACATGCTGGGCATGGCGGTGGCGAACTCGCTGGCCGCGGTGCGCGCGGGCGCGCGGTGGATCTCCGCGACGGTCGGCGGCATCGGGGAGCGGGGCGGCAACGCGCCCCTGGCCGAGCTGCTGATGGCCCTGCGTGTGGTGCACGGAGACACCCGTTTCGACCTGTCGCACCTGACGCGGCTGTCCCGGGTGGCCCTGCGCGGCGCGGGGCTGGGCGAGGCGTTCCAGCCGGGTCCGACGTCGCCGCACGCGTTCGCCTACGAGCTGCCGGGCCAGCTGACCCATCCCGAGGCCTACGAGACGTTGCCGGCGGAAGTGGTGGGCAACTCGCGGGAGTTGCTGGTGCGGACGCGGCTGACCCCTGCTCTGGTGCGGTGGGCGCTCACCGACAGCGATGTGTCGGTGGACGTGGAGCCGTTCACCGCGTGGCTGATCGCACGGCAGGAGGCGACGGGCCGGCAGCTGCTGGACCGCGACGCGATCCGCAAGGCCGCCGTCGATTTCCAGGCCGTCTGACCGGCCCTGCCCCGCGCCGCTGCCGCCGGCAGCCTCTTCCCCCCTCCCCCGCCCGTCCGCCGGCACCCCCCCCTCCCCTCCCCTCTCTCTCCCCCCTCTTTTTCTGTCCTGTTCGTGCGAATCGAGGAGCGATCTGATGTCCACCGCCACCATGACCGGCGTCTGCCCCGAGTGCGAGACCGACCTGACCGTGCCGCCGGTCGTCCAGGGCGAGACGTTCACGTGCCCGGAGTGCATGCTCACGCTGCGCGTCGAGGGCATCGAGGACGCGAGACTGCGTCTTTCGATGGTCGAGGTCCAGCTGCGCGACTGGGGTCAGTGAGATGGCCAAGTCCGTCGCCATCGTCGCGGACCGGATCGCCTGGGAGGAGCGGCAGCTGATCGAGGCCGCGCCGCGGTTCGGCCTGTCGATGGAGTGGGTCAACGACGAGTCGCTGTGCCTGGGCCGCTCGGATTCCTCCGTCCTGGACGGCTTCGACGCGCTGCTGCTGCGCAGCCGCAGTTACACCCGCGGCGGCCTGATCGCCACGCTGGCCGAGGAGGCCGGCGTCGCGGTGGTCAACTCGGCGGCTGCGATCAACGCCTGTGAGAACAAGGCGGTGCTGCGTACCGTGCTGCGCTCCGCGGGGGTGCCGGTGCCGGAGTTCCGGCTGGTGCTCTCCCGGTCGGACTTCGAGCGGGCGCTGGAGGAGTTCGCGCCGCCGCTGGTGCTGAAGCCCGTGTACGGCGGCATGGGCAAGCGGGTCACCCTGATCCGCGACCTCGATGTCGCGCAGTCGGTGTACGACTACGTCGAGGACCTGGGGCACGCCTTCGAGCAGGCCTGCCTGGTGGAGCCCTTCCTGGCCGGCGGCGCCTCGGTGCGCTGCCTGGTCGTGGGGGACGAGCTGGTGGGGGCCGCCGAGTTCACCAGCGGGGGCACCGACTGGCGCAACAACGCGGCGCTGGGCAACAGCAGCCGTGCCGTGGCCCGCGACCCCGACGTGGTGAAGATCGTCAACGGTGTGCTGGACGTCCTCGGTCCGGGGATCTACGGCGTCGACCTGTTCCGCACGGCCGACGGCTTCGTCGTCAACGAGGTCAACCACGCGCCCGGCTTCCGGGCGGTGGCCCAGGCGACCGGCACCGACGTCGCCGCCGCCGTCGGCGGATACCTTCAGGAGCTGCTCACATGATCCGCGCAGGAGTGGTCGGCGCCTCCGGGCTGGCCGGCGGCGACCTCATCAGACTGATCAGCCAGCATCCCGACTTCGAGCTGACCTTCCTGGGCGGCTCCTCGAACATCGGCCGGCGGCCGGCCGAGCTGCACCCGGGGCTGCGTTTCGACCTGGGCCTGAGCGTGCGGGCGGTCACCGAGGAGGTCGCCGACCTCGTCGACGTCCTGTTCCTGGCGACGCCGGCGCCCGTCTCCGCGGAGCTGGCGTCGCTGCTGGCCGACCGGGTGCCGGTGATCGTCGACCTCAGCGGCGCGTTCCGCATCCGCACCCCCGAACTCCACGACCGGTGGTACCCGAAGGTCAAGCGGCGCCCCGACCTGGTGGAGCGCTTCGTGTACGGCGTGCCGGAGCTGGTCGGCGAGCAGCTCGCGCAGGCGTCGCTGATCTCGCTGCCGGGCTGCTACGCCACGTCGATGACGCTGGCGCTGGCCCCGCTGACGCTGGGGCTGGGGCTGGAGCTGAGGACGGTGGTGGTGGACGGCAAGAGCGGATCCAGCGGTGGCGGGCTGTCGCTGCGGACCACGGATCTGCATCCGTTGCGCAACGGGGCGATCGCTCCGTACGCGCCGACGGGGCACCGGCACGCCGGGGAGGTGAGGGACTTCCTCGAGCGTGGCCGGCCGGGCTCGGTCGGGTCGCTGTCCATGTCGGCCTACGGCGTCTCGCACGTGCGCGGGCTGATGACGAGCAGTTACGTGTTCACCGACGAGCGGGTCGAGCAGCGTGAGCTGCAGCGGGCGTACACCCGCTTCTACAAGGGCAAGCCGTTCGTGCGGGTGAGGCGGCACAACGAGACGCTGATACCGGTGCCCGACCCGCAGGCGGTGCTGGGGTCCAACTTCTGCGACGTGACGGTGCTGCACGATCAGGAGGAGGGCCGCATCGTCGCCCTCGCGGCCCTGGACAACCTGGTCAAGGGCGCGGCGGGTCAGGCCGTGCAGGCCGCGAACCTGCGGTTCGGTCTGCCGGAGGAGACGGGCCTGGCGATGCAGCCGGTGATGCCGGCATGAGCGGGGCCGGGCGAGTGACACCGGGCGTGGCTGATGCGGCCGGTGGGGGCCCTGTCGTGGTCAAGCTGGGCGGCAGCTGCCTGGAGGATCTGGCCGAGCAGTGGTGGGACGACCTGGCCCGGCTCGGGCAGCGGCACATGCTGGTGCTGGTGCACGGCTGGTCCAAGCCGCTCAAGCGGCTGCGGCCCCGCTACAGCGAGCCTTCGGCGATCCTGCGTGACCGGTACGGCAACCAGAGCCGGTGGACGACGCCCGAGGTGATCGAGGACATCAAGACGGTCAGTGCCGCGATGGCCGAGGACGTGCTGGGCCGGCTGCGCTCGCGTGGGCTCACCGCGCAGCGGCTGCTGGGCAGTGACGGGCTGTTGCGGGCCGGGGCGGGCGAGCGCTGGTGGTGGCAGGGCAAGCAGCTGGTGGAGCTGGAGAACCTGGTGGGTCCGATCACCTCGGTCAGTGCCGGGGCGCTGGAGAACGGGCGGCCGGGCCATGCCTACCTGATCACGCCGCTGGCGCTGAACGAGGCGGGCCGGGAGGTCAACACCGACGCCGACCGTGCGGCCGCGGCCGTCGCCGCGGCGATCGGCGCCAGGGACCTGGTGCTGGTCACCGATGTCGCGCACCTGCTGATCGACGGCAGGCCCGTCTCGCGCATCGATGCCGGTGCCGCCGCGGCCTTCCGTGACAAGGGCGCCACCGGCGGCATGCGCAAGAAGCTGCGGGCCGCCGGTGAGGGCCTGGAGCGAGGAGTGGAGCGCGTGGTCATCGGCAGCGCACCGGTGTGCGACCTGCTGGCCGCCCGCACCGGCACCGTCATCACACGATCCTGAGGAGCACCGAACATGGCGCGATCACGCGTGCTGCTGGTCAACAACGGAACGCTGTCGCTCAATCAGCTGCGGCGTCGCTTCGAGGAGTTCGGCTCGGCCACCGATGTGGTCGACGTCGCCTCGGTGCCGGCGCGGCTGGACGGCCGCCACCAGGCGATCGTGCTGAGCGGCACAAAGGTCCGTGCCTATGACACGACGTTCTACCGGCCGCTGATCGATCTGATCATGACCTGCGACGTCCCGGTGTTCGGGATCTGCGGCGGCATGCAGATCATCGCGGTCTCCCAGGGCGCTTCGCTGGCCGAGGGCCCGCAGCGCGTCGGCGGGTACGACGTCGAGGTGGACAAGGACGAGGCGCTGTTCACCCACGTCAAGCCGACGGTGACGGTGTTCCACCGGCACACCCTCTACGTGCGGCAGGCCCCGCCGGGCTTTCGCAGCATCGGCCGCTCCGAGCACGCTCCCGTGGAGTTCCTGCGCTCGGACGACGGCCGGATCTTCGGCGCCCAGGCGCACCTGGAGTTCCGCGGCGACGGCCGGAACATCCTGCGGGGCTTCGCCGACCTGTACCGGTGACCGGAGCCTTCCGGTCCCTTTCGACCTCTCCCCACGGCTGAAGGACATGACAATGAGTGATCTGGACAAGCCGGCCTTCACGGTCCATCTGCACGGCAGCGGCGGCGACATCAAGGGATGGGTCGTCGTGGACTCCCTCCACGACGGTCTCGCCATGGGCGGCACCCGCATGACCCCCGGGGTCACCGAGGCGGAGGTCGCGGGCCTGGCGCGCGACATGACGCACAAGTTCACCCTGGCCGGGCTGCCGATCGGCGGTGCGAAGGCCGGCATCGTCGCCGACGGCGGCGACCGCGAGGAGACGTTCCGCACCTTCGGCCGGACGGTCAAGCCGCTGCTGCACGGCGGCATCCACCTGGGCATCGACATGGGTGTGACCCCCGCCGACCGTGCGGTGTTCTTCGAGCAGGCCGGCTACGATCCGCGTTTTCGGCTCGGCGCCCCGGACATGCCGATCGACTGGCGCACCTACTACGAGCCGCTGATCGACTGCACCGGTCACGGTGTGGGGGTGGCCGCGGTGACCGCGCTGGAGGCGTCCGGGCGGGCGCAGTCGGCGCGGGTGGTCGTGCAGGGCTTCGGCGCGGTGGGCCGGGCGGTGGCCCGGTTCCTCGAGGAGCGCGGGCACGTGGTCGTCGGGGTCGCCGACATCGACGGCACGATCAGCGCGCCGCGGCTGCCGGTGGAGGACCTGATCGCCATCACCGACGAGTTCGGGCGCATCGACCGCTCGCGGCTGCCGGCCGGGGTCACGCTGTCGGGCGGCGCCGACGCGTGGCTGGACGTCGACGCGGACCTGCTGATCCTCGCCGCGCAGAAGCACGCGCTGAACGCGGCCAACGCGCACCGGCTGCGCGCCCCTCTGGTCGTCGAGGGCGGCAACCTCAGCTCCAGCGGCGAGGCCAAGGAGAAGGTGCGGGCCTCCGGCGGCACGCTGGTGCCGGGAGTGATCGCCAACATCGGCGGCGCGGCGTCGGCGGCGCTGGCGGTCACCAGGGTGGTGCCGTTCGAGCTGGGCGCCGAGGCCCGCAAGGCGTGGGTGTTCGACTGGGTGGGCGAGCGGGTGCGGGTCAACACCCGTGCGCTGCTGGAGATCGCCCGCGCCTCGGCCGGTGACCCGCTGCCCGAACTGCTGGCGGTGCGGCGTGGGGAGCGCCGGTGACCGCCGTGACGACGGCCACCGTCTCGCGCGGCGGGGCCGAGGCAGCGGACCGGATGGCGGAGTACCGGCGGCGCGGCTGGTGGCGTGATGAGACGTTCCTGGACGACCTGCGCCGGCAGGCGCGGGAGCGGCCGCGGAAGCTGGCCGTGGCCGGGCGCCGGCTGGAGGAGGCCCGCACGGACACCCTGGACTACGCGGAGCTGTCCCGGCTGACCGACCGTTTCGCCGGGGCGCTGCTGGAGCTGGGTGTGCAGCGTGGTGACGTGGTGGCGGTGCAGCTGCCCAACCGGTGGGAGATGGTGCCGCTGCTGTTCGCCTGCATGGCGGTGGGCGCGGTGATCTGCCCGATCGCGCCGGCGTGCCAGGAGGAGGAGCTGCGGCACCGGCTGACGCTCACCGAGGCCCGTGTGTGCATCACGGTCGCCGAGTGGGAGGGCTGCGCGCTGGCGCAGTGCGTTCAGGAGCTGGGCCGTGAGCTGCCGCTGGAGCATGTGGTGGTGGTGGGCGGGAGCGGGCCCGAGGGCACGGTCGACTTCCACGACCACTTCGTGCAGGTGCACTGGGAGCAGCGGCGTGCCGCTGATCTGGAGGGGCGTCAGCTGCGGCCGGACGAGCCGTTCGTGGTGCTGTTCACCTCGGGGACGACCGGTTACTCCAAGGGTGTGGTGCACAGTCAGAACACGGTGCACTCCGGGGTGCGCGGGTACGTCGACACCTTCTTGCTGCGCGACGACCTGGTGGCGGCGGTCACCACGCCGCTGGTGCACTACTCGGGCCTGGGCCAGGGGGTGCTCGCCGGGGTGATGCTGGGCGGGACGATCGCCTTCCAGGACGGCCCGGACCATGCGGGTCTGCTGGATCTGGTGGAGCGCTACGGTGTGACGCTGCTGTACGGTCCGCCGCCGACGCTGTCGGGGGTGGCGCGGGCGCAGCAGGTGGATCCGCACGACGTGTCGAGTCTGCGGCACACGGTCACCGGTGCGGCGCCGGTGCTGCAGCAGCTGGTGGACGAGTTGCGGGAGACGTTCGGTGCCCGCACGTACTCGGTGTGGGGCATGTCGGAGTTCGGTCCGGTGACCATCAGCCGGCTGGACTACAACCAGGACTGGGCGGCGCACAGTCACGGCCGGCCGATCGATTCGATGGAGATACGCATCGATCAGTGCCATGACCCGTCGAAGCGGGCGGCGGTGGGCCGGCTGCGGGCGCGTGGCGCGTCGCAGGCGCTGGGCTACTTCCGGCAGCAGGAGTCCTTCGACGCGGAGATGACGTCCGACGGCTGGTTCGACACCGGGGACGTGGCGCGGGAGGACGGGCGTGGCGGTATCCGGATCCTGGGGCGTGCCCGGGACACGATCCTGCGGGACGGGATCGTGGTGCCGATGGCGGAGCTGGAGGCGATCATCTCCCAGCATCCGGCGGTGACGGAGGCGGCTCTGGTGGGTCCCAGCGGTCAGGTCGACGACCCGATCGTGGCGGTCGCGGTGCCGCGTGGCGGTGCTCGTCCCACGCTGGGGGAGATCCGGGAGCATCTGCGGCGGCACGGGCAGGACCCGCGGTTCTACCCGGAGCGGCTGGAGGTGGTGGACGCGCTGCCCAAGACGCTGACGGGCAAGGTCCGCAAGATCGAGTTGCGGGCACTGTACGCGGGAGGGTGAGACCCCCCCTTTTCCGGTTGATGACCACCGGGGGGTGAGCCCCCGTCACCCCCCGGTTCCCCCTCTCGCTTTCCCTCGTCGCTCCTCGTGCCCCTGCCGTCCCCTCCCCTCTCCCCATCGCTTCCCCTCCCCCCTCCCCCCGTGTCGTCCGTCCCCCGTTTTGTTCGGTTTCCGCCCCGTGTGGGGTGGTGTTGCGCAGGAGGCGTGAACCATGACCTCGTCCGTGCCGGTGACCATGTCGGCGACCCTGGCGGCCGACCAGGAGCTCGAGCGCCGGCGGCGTGCGGGTGAGCGGGTGCTGTTCTTGGCCAGCGGGGAGATCGGGCTTCCGGTGCTTCCCCAGCTGCGGGAGCGGCTGTCCGCGGCGGCGGGCCGCAACGCCTACGGGCCGGTGAGCGGTGATGAGGAGCTGCGTGCGGCGGCGGCCGGGTACTGGGGCCGTCGCGGGCTTCGCACGGATGCGGCGGACGTGGTGTGCGGGCCGGGCAGCAAGCCGCTGCTGTTCGCGCTGCTGCTGGCGGTCGGTGGCGGGGACGTGGTGGTTCCGGTGCCGAGCTGGGTGAGCTACGGCGCTCAGGCGCGGCTGGCCGGTTGCCGGCCGCTGCCGGTGGCCACGCGGCCGGGTGAGGGCGGGGTGCCCGATCCGGACGTGCTGCGTGAGGCGGTGGTGGCGGCCCGGGCCGCCGGCCGTGATCCGCGGTGCGTGGTGGTGACGGTGCCGGACAATCCGACCGGCACGGTGGCCTCCGGCGAGACGGTGCGCCGGCTGGCGGCCGTGGCGGCGGAGCTGGACCTGGTGATCATCTCCGACGAGATCTACGGCGATCTCGTCTTCGACACCCGGCGCCCGGCGCTCTCCCCTGCGCTCTTCGCCCCCGAGCGGACGGTGGTGACCACCGGGCTGACGAAGAATCTGGCGCTGGGAGGCTGGCGGATGGGGGTGGCCCGGCTGCCGTCGGGCCCGCTGGGCGGCGCCCTGCGCGAGCGCCTGGTCGGCGTCGCCAGCCAGGTCTGGTCGAGCACGGCCGCACCGGTGCAGGCGGTGGCGGCGTACGCCTTCGCCGAGCCGCCGGAGGTGCGGGCTCATGTGGCGGCCTGCCGGCGCCTGCACGAACGGGTGGTCCGCGAGGTGGCGGGCCTGCTCACGGACGCGGGCGCCCGGCTGGCCCCGGTACAAGCCACGTGCTACCTGTATCCCGATTTCGAGCCCCTGCGCGAAAGCCTGCGCCGGGTCCACGGGGTCCGGGGCGCAGGCGAGCTCGCCGCACTGCTCGGCAGCCGGTGGGGGGTCGGGGTGCTGGCGGGCACTGCCTTCGGCGAGCCGGGCCACTCGCTGCGGCTGCGGCTGGCGACCAGCCGGCTCTACGGCGACACCGACGCCGAGCGGTGGGCGGCGCTCTCGGCGCCCGACCCGCTGGCGCTGCCCTGGATCGAGGCGTCCCTGCAGCGGATCGGGCACGTCCTCGCGGAGCTGACCGGCACTGCCGGGAGACGGCCCTGACCGAGCCCCCTCCCCCCTCCCCTCTCCCCTCTCCCCTCTCCCTTCCCCTCTCTCCCCTCTCTCCCCTTCCCGGGGCGGGTGGGTTCTTCCACTGCGTCGCGTGCGGCACACGGCCGGGCGCGGCCCGTCACTTCGACGACCTTGAGGAGGTCATTGACATGCCTGTGCTCTTCGAATGCGAGTACCGCGGGCAGCGTTACGCGGGTGTGAGGCTTCCGGTGCCCACCGAGCCGCTCACCCTGTACCCCGTGTCCGACGGACAGCTGCGGCAGGCCGTGCTCGCCGGCGGTGGCGCCGACGCCCTGCTGGAGTCGGTGACCGCCGGCGGTGAGCCGGTCACCGTCGCCTACGGGGACCCGCAGGTGCGCTACCTGCCGCCGCTGCTGCCCACGACCTCCGGGAACTCCCTGATCACCGGGTTCATGGGGACGCACCGCTCGAAGTTCCCCCGCCCGCCGGCGCCGGACGAGGAGTTCACCGCCCCGAACTGGCTGATCAAGGGGTTCGGCGCGTGGCTGGAGACCAACGGCGGGCCGCTGACGGTTCCGGCGTCGGCGAGCGCGCTGCTGGAGGAGCCCGAGGTCGGACTCGTCTTCGTCAACGACGAGGAGGGCACACCGCACTACGCGGGCTACACCTTCGCCAACGACCTCAACGACATCGGGCTGCACCTGCAGAACCCCTGGGGCTGGACCCCCTACGCCAAGCTGTGCGACACCTCGATGACGCCGTGGCTGTTCCTGGACGAGCCGCCGCGCAGCGTGAGCGGGCAGATCGTCATCGAGCGGGCGGGCGCCGTCGCGTGGAAGGGTGACTTCACGTGCGGTGCGGACGCGCTCTTCCAGCGGGTGCCGGACATGGTGGACAACCTGTTCTCCTACCCCGGCATGCGCCGCCCTCAGCTGGTGAACTACCTGCTGCTGGGCTCGGACAAGGCCAGCTACCACGCCGGGTTCCGCATCGCCGACGGCGACCGGATCACCCTCGACATGGCGAGCCACGGCGTGGTGCTGTCCAACGAGGTCACCTACGCCGCTCAGGCGGGCACGGCCGCCTCGGCGGGGTTCACCGCCTGGGGCCGGGCCGCGTCCTGAGCCTCGCGGACCGCGTCGAGGTAGCCGGCGATGGCGTCACGGTTGCGTTCCAGGCAGCGGATGCGCTCGGTCATCCGGTCGCGTTCGCGCTCGAGGGTCGCGATGGTCTCCTCGGTGGCTCCCGAGATGCGGATGGCACGCGGGGTGTCCATGCACGGCAGGACCTGCTTGATGATCCGGGTGGGCAGCCCGGCGTCGAGCAGGCCGCGGACCTGGAGCACCCGGTCGACGCAGGACTCGGCGTAGTCCCGGTAGCCGTTGGCGGACCGCCTGGAGGTCAGCAGTCCCTGCTGCTCGTAGTAGCGCAGCAGCCGGCGTGACGTGCCGGTACGGTCCGACAACTCCCCGATCAGCATGTGACCCACACCACCTTCCATCCACTTGACCTTCACATCAATGTAAGGGTTTGAGCATACAGCCATGACTACTTCCCAGGCTGAATCACCAGCATCCGCGTCCCCCGACGAGAGCAGGAACCGGCGGCTGCCCTGGTCCCCTCTCCTGGCACTGTGCACGGCGGCGTTCATGGGCATCCTCACCGAGGCCCTGCCCGCCGGCGTCCTGCCCGAGATGGCCCGGGACCTGTCCGTCAGCGAGTCGGCGGCGGGCCAGTCGCTGACCATCTACGCGCTGGCGACCGGTGTCGCGGCGATCCCCCTGTCGGTGACGACGGCGGCGTGGCGGCGCAAGCGGCTGCTGCTGCTGGCGGTGGTGACCTTCGCCGTCGCCAACATCGTCACCGCCGTCTCCGCCAGCTACCCGCTGACGATGGCCTTCCGGCTGCTGGCCGGTGTGGCGGCGGCCGCCGTGTGGGCCGAACTGGTCGGCTACGCGCGCCGGCTGGCGCCGCCCCACCTGCAGGGGCGGGCCATCGCGATCACCATGGCGGGCATCCCGCTGGCCCTGTCGCTGGGCATCCCGGTGGGCACCTTCCTCGGCGGCCTCTTCGGCTGGCGGCTCACCTTCGGCCTGGTCGCGCTGATCTCCGTCCTGCTCCTGGCCTGGATCGGCGTGTCGGTTCCCGACGCCCCCGGGCAGAAGGCCGGACAGCGCGAGCCGATCCTGGCGGCCCTGAAGCTGCCCGGCGTGGTGGCGGTGCTGTTCGTGGTCGCCGCCTACGTGCTGGCCCACAACGTCCTGTACACGTACATCGCCACGTTCCTCGACGAGTACGAGATGGGCGCCCGGCGCGACCTCGTCCTGCTGGTGTTCGGCATCGCGTCCATGGTGAGCATCTTCGTCACCGGCGCGGTCGTCGACCGTAAGCTGCGGCAGCTGACGGTGGGCTCCACCGTCTTGTTCATCGTCGCCTCGGTGATGCTGGCCCTGCTCGCGGAGAGCGACGCGGTGGTGTACACCGCGATGGTCCTGTGGGGTCTGGGCTGGGGCGGCGTGGCCACCTTGCTGCAGACGGCCGTCACGGACGCCGGCGGCGACCGCGGCCAGGCGCTGCTCGTGACCACCTGGAACTCCTTCATGGCCGGCGGCGGCGCGGTGGGCGGCCTGCTCCTCGACGGGATGGGCCCCCGCTCCTTCCCCTGGAGCGTGCTGCTGCTCCTGGCGCCGGTGCTCGTGGTCGTCGTCGCCGCCCGCCGGCACGGCTTCCCCGCGAAGCGGCCGGGCACCGACTGAGACGCCTGCCCGGGCCCCGGCCCCGGCCCCGGCCCCGGCCCCGGCCCCGGCCCCGGGCCCGGGGGCGGGGGCGGGGGCGGGGCGGGGGCGGGGTCACGGCCTGCCGGCGGCCGGGCGTCCGGCGGACGCCCGACGCCCGCAGGCCCCCCCGTCCTCGGCCCCCGGTCCCCGGCCCTCCCCCGCAGCCGGCGGCCCGCAGCTCCCCCGAAGCTCTCGGCCCGCAACTGCCGGCCCGCGGTCCCGCAGTTCTCGGTCCGCGGCGCTCGAGGGCCCGGGGCGCGGAGGGCCGAAGACCCGAAGACCCGGAAGGCCGGAGGTCTGGATATTCGGAGGCCTGAGGGCCTGGAGACCCGGAAGCCTTCGGGCCTGGGCGTCCGAAACCCCAGGGGTCCGGATGCCTGAGGGCCCGGAGGTCTGGAAGCCCAGGAACCCGGAGGTGTGGAGACCTGGGAACCCGGAAGCCTGGAGACCCGGAGGGCTGAGGGCCCGGAGGCCCGACGTCCTGGAAGCCTGAAGGGCGTGCGAGCTCGGAGGGCGTGGAGGCCTGGGCCTGAGCGCCTGGGCCCCTGGAGGCCCGCAGGCCTGGGGCCTTGAGGGCTTGAGGGCTTGAGGGCTTGAGGGCTTGGGGGCTTGGGGGCCTCAGGCCTGGAGGTGTGGAGGGTGGCAGGGGGTCGGGGTGGGGAGGGGTCATCCTCGGCCCATGCGGTAGCCCACTCCGCGCATGGTGATGATCCAGGAACTCGCTCCCAGCTTGACGCGCAGGCTGCGGACGTGGGTGTCGATGGTGCGGCTGGAGTCGGTCCAGCTGGTGTCCCAGACGCTGGCCATCAGCTCCTTGCGGGTGACGACGGCGTCGGGGCGGGCGGCCAGCATGTGCAGCAGGTCGAACTCCTTGCCCGTCAGAGCGACCGGCTCGCCCCTCAGGCGCACCTCGCGGGTGACCACATCGATGCGCAGGGGGTCCAGCACGATGACGCGGGGCGGCGCCGGGCGCCGGGCACTGCGGCGCAGCACCGCTTCGATGCGTGCGGCCATCTCACGCGAGCCGCAGGTGACGTCCACGCAGTCGTCGGCGCCGGCCTTCAGGGCGAGCACCCGGTCCATCTCCGCCTGTCTGGAGGAGACGGAGATGATCGGCTTGTTGTCCGACCTGCGGATGGACCGGCACACCTCGATCCCGTCGATGTCCGGCAGGTCGAGGTCCAGCAGGACCAGGTCGGAGTCCTGATGTGCTTTCAGGGCCTCGGTCCCGGTCTCCACGCGGCTGACCGCGTAGCCCTGTCTGCGCAGGGCGTGCATCCTCGCCTCCGCCTCGGTGGCGTCGTCCTCGACAACCAGCACGCGGATCACCGTCATCGTCACCGCTCCCCCTCCAGCGCCTTGTCGGTGCGGGTGCGCGCACCTGCACCGCACCCGCGCAAATAATAGTGCTCTTTTTTTTTGAAGTGCCAGTGCGTGGCGTCTACTGTGACCAGACAGCCTGTCCCGGCTGTGACGGAAACGAAGGATCATGGGGATGCAGGACAGAGCTGCCCGGACCCGACGGCTTGTGCTGAGGGCTGCCGCCCGTGAGTTCGACAGCAACGGATACGCGGGATCGTCGCTGTCACGGATCACCAGGGCCGCCGGCACCTCCGTGGGAGCCCTCACCTTCCACTTCCCCAACAAGGAGGAGCTGGCGGGAGCGGTCCGCGCGGAGGGGTACCTCACCACCCGCGCGACCGTGCGCACGGTGACGGCACGCCAGGAACCCGCGCTGCGAGCGGTGGCGTCGCTGAGCGTGGCGCTGACCACGCTGCTGGAGGAGGACGTGACGGTGCGGGCGGCCGCCCGGCTCAGCCGCGAGGACGCCGGCGGCACCCCGCAGTGGATGTCGGCGTGGTGGCCCGCCGTCGAGGAGCGGCTGCGCTCCCCCGGCGTGGCCCGCACGTCGGCCGAGGCCCGCGCGCTGGCGTCACTGTCGCGTCTGCTGGTGCTCGGGGCGGAGAACGACATACGCCGGCGCGCGGCGTGCCCGGGCACACCCGACGGGCGCCCCGCGCAGCGCGTGGCCCACATCTGGGAACTCGTGCTGCGCGGCCTGACAACCCCGCCGGAGGTGGACTAGACGGCGCTGACGCCGCCGTCCACCGGGACCGCTCCCCCGGTGACGAACGAGGCCTGGTCGCTGAGCAGCCAGGCCGCCGCCCGTGCCACCTCCACCGGCTCGGCGAGGCGGTGCTGGATGGCACGGGCGACCGCGGCCTGCTCGAATCCCGGGATGCTGCGCAGGGCCGGCTCCATCAGCTCGGTGCGGGTCGCCCCGACGACCAGGGCGTTGACCCTGATGCCGTGCGCGCCGTACTCGGCGGCCGCCGCCCGGGTCAGGCCCAGCACCGCGTGCTTGGCCGCCACGTAGGGGGCCATGGCCCCGGTGGCCAGATGCCCGGCCGTGCTGGAGGTGTTGACCACCGCGCCACCGCCGTTGCGGGCCATGACCGGCAGCTGGTGCTTGAGGCAGTGCCACACACCGCGCACGTTGACGTCCATCACACGGTCGAACACCGCGTCGTCCATCTCGTGCAGCAGCGGCCCCACCGCCCCCCAGCCCGCGTTGTTGAACGCGCCGTCCAGCCCTCCGAAAACGGCGACACCGTGCGCGACGGCGTCCTGGACCTGCCGGCCGTCGGTCACATCCGCGGGCACCGCACAGGCCCGCCCGCCCGATGCCCCGATCCGCCCGGCGAGCCGCTCCAGCCGGTCCCCGCGGCGGGCCACCAGCACCACCGCCGCACCCTCGGCCGCGAACAGCTCCGCGGCAGCGGCGCCGATCCCGCTGGACGCCCCGGTGACCATGACGGTCCTGCCCTCCAGCAGACCCCTGCTCCCACCCATCAGCCTTCCCTTCGTCAGCCGACTCCACCACCGCACTCCCCGCGCAACCACGCCGCACGCTTGCCGCAGCACCACCCGCGCTGTCCACGCACTCGCGGCAGCTTCGACCCGGGATGCCACACCCGGACAGCACCGCCCGGGTGAGGCACCCGCACAGCTACGCCGCACGCTTGCCGCTCGTCTTCCGCACGCCGCGAGGCTTCGGCCCGGAAGCCTTGCCCGGACGGCACTGTTCGGGTGAGGCTCCCGCACAGCTACGCCGCACGCTTGCCGCGCGTCTTCCGCACGCCGCGACGCTTCGGCCCGGGAGCCACACCCGGACGGCACTGTTCGGGTGAGGCTCCCGTGCGGCTGCGGTGTGGGCTTTCGCGTTGGTGACAGCTTGGGCCGCGGTCCTTGTCCGGGCGTCAGTGCTCGGTGGAGCCCGCCGTCGCGGTGTCCGTGGCGACCGCCCGCGCACGCCCCATCTCGATGCGGTCGACGGCGCTGGGAACCGCGAAGGACGGAAGGAGGCAGGCCCAGATGTCCTCCACCCTCTCCGGCAGGTCGACATGGCCCGTCTCGACACCGGAGTGCATCTGCGCGCCCGTGCAGGCGTTGACGATCAGCCTCGACAGCGAACGGACGTTGACCCCCGCCCGCAGCTCCCGCATGGACTGCGCGGCCCGCAGGTCCTGCTCGATCAGCGCGCTCCACTGCCGGTGGGAGTTCTCCCCGGACGAGGTGAACGACTCCTGCTCCCACACCAGCCGGGCCCCCGCCCGCAAAACCGGGCTCTCCAGCAGCTGGTAGGCCCACGTCAACGTCACGTCCACGGCGTGCTGCAGGCCCCGCGACGGCAGCGGCGGCACCACAAGCTCGGGCTGCGCGAGCACGATGTACCTCGCCAGTTCGTCCTTGCTGCGGAAGTGGAAGTAGATCGCCCCCAGCGTCACCCCCGCACGATCAGCGATCTTCGCCACGCTCGTACCGGAGAAACCGTGCTCCGCGAACACCTCGGCCGCCGCCTGTATCACCGCCGCCCGTGTCCGCTCCGCCCGCTCCTGCTTCACCGGCCGACCCGCCATACCCGCACTCCCGTCTCACTTTTTCCTCAAGAAGCCTTCACCAAAGAAAAATGTTCTTTATTTTATGCGAGGCCCGTGCGAAGCACAGTACGCGAGGCCCCAGCCAGTCATGCCCACCCCCGGGAGGAATCTCGTCATGACACACAGCATCACAGGCACCACCACCGCGCCCGTGACCAGCGCCTTGGCTCCCCTCGTACGCAAGACCCGCCCGCACGAAACCCTCGTCACCGCATGGACGATGCTCACCGAGACCACACAGCAGGTCACCGTCCGCTGGCCCCACGACCACGGCTTCTACACAGAAGACGGCCGCTACAGCCCCCTGCTGCTCACCGAAGGCCTCAGACAGTCCCTGGCCCTGCTCACCCACCAGGTGCACGGCATACCGCTCGGACACCGCCTCGGCTGGGAACGGATGCGCCTGACCATCGACCCCGCCGCCCTGACCCCCCGCAGCACCCCCGCAGCCGACACGCTCACCCTGCTGGTCACCCACTCGCGCACCACACGCCGGCGCATGGGCTCGGTCCACCTCACCTCCCACATCCAGGCCCTGCGCCTGGGCACCCCCATCGCCGACGCCGACGTCCACTACACCACCCACCCGCCCGCCCTCTACGACCGGCTGCGCGGCCCCTACGCCGACGCCAACCGAGCCACCCTGCGCGCCCTGCCCCCCACCGCCCCCATCGCCCCCCACCAGGTCGGCCGCCACAACCCCCACAACGTGGTCCTCTCCCCCACCCCCTCCCCCACCACCTGGCAACTGCGCGTGGACCCCAGCCACCGCATCCTCTTCGACCACCCCCACGACCACGTCCCCGGCATGCTGCTCCTCGAAGCCGCAGCCCAGGCCGCCAAAGCCACCCTCCCCCACCCCGTCGACACGACAGGCATCGACACCCGGTTCATCCGCTACGTCGAACTCGACCGCCCCTGCCTGCTGACCGCCGAACCCAGCCCCCCCGACACCACCGGACACCAAAACATCCACATCCACGCCACCCAGAACAACAACCCCGTCTTCACCACCACCATCACCACCACCCCCCACCCCCACTAACCCCCACCCACCCCCACACGGGCCGGGAGACACCCCCACCCCCCCACACCCCCCGGCCCGCCACACACCCACACCAACCCCACCACCACACAGCACCACACACACGCCCGCACCACCCGCAACACCCGCACCACGGGCCACGAACCACAAGCCACGAGCCACGAGCCACCGCAGCGTTCGCCGCACCACGGCAACGGCCGCACCACGGGTCACCGCAACGCCCGCACCACGCGCCCGACCGCACCACCGCAACGCCCGCACCATGCACGCGCGACCACACCACCGCAACGGCCGCGCCACCTGCACCAGGCACACCACCCGCACCACCACAAAGCCTGTATCACCGCACCGCCCGCACCAACGCAAGGACAGCACGCGCACCACCCGCACCACGGGCCACGAGCCACCGCAACGTTCGCCGCACCACGGCAACGGCCGCACCACGGGTCACCGCAACGCCCGCACCACCGCAACGCCCGCGTCACCGCTGCGGCCGCGTCACGAATCCGGCCGCAGCAGCCACGGCACGACCACGCACCACCGCAACACCCGCACCACTGCAACGCCGCGGCAGCCGCCTCACCGGCCCGGCCGCAGCAGCCGCCGCGGTGGGCTCGGCGGCCGGCCGGGGGTCTTCCCGGCGGGCCACCGAGACCACCGGAGCGGGACCACAACACCAGCGCCATCCGCAACGCCCGCACCACCGCACAGGAGCGATGCCCGCACCACTGCAACGCCCGCGTCACCGCTGCGGCCGCGTCACGAACCCGGCCGCAGCGGCCGCCGCACCACCGCAAAGCCCGCACGACCACGCACCACCGCAACACCCGCACCACTGCAACACCGCGGCAGCCGCCTCACCGGCCCGGCCGCAGCAGCCGCCACCACGATGAGCTCGGCGGCCGGCCGGGGGTCTTCCCGGCGGGCCACCGAGACCACCGGAGCGGGACCACAACACCAGCGCCATCCGCAACGCCCGCACCACCGCACAGGAGCGACGCCCGCACCACTGCAACGCCCGCGTCACCGCTGCGGCCGCGTCACGAACCCGGCCGCAACAGCCACGGCACGACCACGCACCACCGCACGACCACGCACCACCGCAACGCCCGCACCACTGCAACACCGCGGCGGCCGCCTCACCGGCCCGGCCGCAGCAGCCGCCGCCACGATGAGCTCGGCGGCCGGCCGGGGGTCTTCCCGGCGGGCTCCGAGACCGCCGGAGCGGGACCACAACGCCCGCACCACCGCAACGCCCGCGTCACCGCAACGCCTGTTTCACCGCAACGCCTGCGTCACCGCAACGCCCGCGGCGGCCGCGCCACAGGCCCGACCGCCGCGACCGCTGCGCACCCCCCTGATCCACGCCACCACCGGACACTCCCACCGACAGAAAGCGTGCCCCGACATGCTCGCCATACAGTTCGACCGCTTCGGCGGACCCGAAGTCCTCACCCCCGTCGACATCCCCGCCCCCGTCCCAGGACCCGGCGAAGTCCTCATCACCGTCGAAGCAGCCGGCGTCAACCTCGCCGACACCTTCCAAACCGACGGCACCTACCTCGACGCCGCCCAACTCCCCCACATCCCCGGCACCGAAGTCGTCGGCCGCACCCCAGACGGCCAACGCGTCCTGGCCAAAGTCACCCACGGATACGCCGAACAAGTCGTCTGCCCACACACCGCCATCACCCCCATCCCCGAACAACTCCCCGCACCCCAAGCACTCGCCCTCCTCACCCAAGGCCTCACCGCCTGGCACCTGCTACGCACCGCCGCCCGCATCCGCCCCGGCGAAACCGTCGTCGTCCACTCCGCCGCAGGCGGCGTCGGAAACCTCGCCGTCCAACTCGCCAAACACTTCGGCGCAGGCCACGTCCTCGCCCAAGCCTCCACCCCCGCCAAAGAACACCTCGCCCTCCAACTCGGCGCCGACGACATCGCCCGCTACCCCCTCACCCAACCAGCCGACATCATCCTCGACGCCGCCGGCGGCACCCTCTTCGACCACGCACTCCAATCCCTCAACAACTTCGGCCGCCTCATCACCTACGGCAACGCCTCCCGCACCCCCCACACCCCCATCGACCCCACCCACCTCACCCGACTCAACGCCGCCGTCATCGGCTTCTGGCTACGCCCCACCCTCACCCAACCCCACCACTACACCCACCCCCTCCAACAACTCCTCCACCTCACCCACCACCACCAACTCCACCCCCACACCACCACCCAATACCCCCTCACCCACGCCCACCACGCCCACACCCACCTCCGCCAACGCCTCACCACCGGCAAAATCACCCTCCACCCCCACT
>NZ_BEVZ01000017.1 GCF_003112515.1 Streptomyces fragilis
GCAATGACACGACTTCGGCGGTACGCTTGAGCCCCGCTACATTGTCGGCGCGGAATCACTAGACCAGTGAGCTATTACGCACTCTTTCAAGGGTGGCTGCTTCTAAGCCAACCTCCTGGTTGTCTCTGCGACTCCACATCCTTTCCCACTTAGCGTACGCTTAGGGGCCTTAGTCGATGCTCTGGGCTGTTTCCCTCTCGACCATGGAGCTTATCCCCCACAGTCTCACTGCCGCGCTCTCACTTACCGGCATTCGGAGTTTGGCTAAGGTCAGTAACCCGGTAGGGCCCATCGCCTATCCAGTGCTCTACCTCCGGCAAGAAACACACGACGCTGCACCTAAATGCATTTCGGGGAGAACCAGCTATCACGGAGTTTGATTGGCCTTTCACCCCTAACCACAGGTCATCCCCCAGGTTTTCAACCCTGGTGGGTTCGGTCCTCCACGAAGTCTTACCTCCGCTTCAACCTGCCCATGGCTAGATCACTCCGCTTCGGGTCTTGAGCGTGCTACTGAAACGCCCTATTCGGACTCGCTTTCGCTACGGCTTCCCCACACGGGTTAACCTCGCAACACACCGCAAACTCGCAGGCTCATTCTTCAAAAGGCACGCAGTCACGAGAACAAGGCAAGCCTTGCTCCGACGCTCCCACGGCTTGTAGGCACACGGTTTCAGGTACTATTTCACTCCGCTCCCGCGGTACTTTTCACCATTCCCTCACGGTACTATCCGCTATCGGTCACCAGGGAATATTTAGGCTTAGCGGGTGGTCCCGCCAGATTCACACGGGATTTCTCGGGCCCCGTGCTACTTGGGTGTCTCTCAAACGAGCCGCTGACGTTTCGACTACGGGGGTCTTACCCTCTACGCCGGACCTTTCGCATGTCCTTCGTCTACATCAACGGTTTCTGACTCGTCCTGTCGCCGGCAGACGACAGAAGAGAGATCCCACAACCCCCCAAACGCAACCCCTGCCGGGTCTCACACGCCTGAGGTTTAGCCTGATCCAGTTTCGCTCGCCACTACTCCCGGAATCACGGTTGTTTTCTCTTCCTGAGGGTACTGAGATGTTTCACTTCCCCTCGTTCCCTCCACACTGCCTATGTGTTCAGCAGTGGGTGACAGCCCATGACGACTGCCGGGTTTCCCCATTCGGAAACCCCCGGATCAAAGTCTGGTTGACGACTCCCCGGGGACTATCGCGGCCTCCCACGTCCTTCATCGGTTCCTGGTGCCAAGGCATCCACCGTGCGCCCTTAAAAACTTGGCCACAGATGCTCGCGTCCACTGTGCAGTTCTCAAACAACGACCAGCCACCCATCACCCCGGGACGAATCCCGAGTTCACTGGGGCCGGCACTGAAGGCGACCAGAACGGCCGTACCTTCAGATACCCAACAGCGTGCCCGAC
>NZ_BEVZ01000018.1 GCF_003112515.1 Streptomyces fragilis
CCTAGGCCCTGTCTGACAAATGATCACCGAGCGTGTGCGTGTTCGGTCCCATTGCCTTGTCGTCCTGACGCCGACCAGTGATTCTGGGCAGGTGCCAGGACAGGGGAAAAGAAGGCGGCGGCAAGAGGGCGCGCGGCAGCGGCTTGCTGCTCGTACCGCGCCGGATGCGGGACAGTGGGAAGTGGTCGTTGAGACTACGGACCAGGCGGAGATGCGTACGAGGTTGCGCCGTCTTCGGGAAGCCGGAGTCGACGGGTCGATGATCCGGATCGACACGCTGTGCGGACGCCTGGCGGTGCCGACCACCTACCGGCTGAGCCGTTTCGTGACGGACCCCGCGCGAGAGTCCGAGCACGAGCACTCTGATCATTGATCTGTGGCAGGTCGAGGCGAGTTGACGGACGCGGCGTGGGGTCGAATAGAGCCCCTGTTGCCGCGGGTGGATGGACGTGGGCGCCCGTGGCGTGATCACCGGCAGGTGGTCAACGGGGTGCTGTGGCGGCTGCGAACCGGGGCTCCATGGCGGGATCTGCCCGAGCGGTACGGACCCTGGCAGACCGCCTACGAGCGGTTCGCCCGCTGGGAAGCGGACGGGACCTGGGCGAAGCTGCTGGAACATGTCCAGATCCGCGACGACGCGGTGGGCCGGGTGGAGTGGACCGTCGCCATCGACTCCACGGTCAACCGTGCCCATCAGCACGCCGCCGGCGCCCGCAAAAAGGGGCCGCAGACGGGGACGAACTGGAAGACCCGGGCTGCTCGCAGACGCGCCAGGCGCTCGGCCGGTCCCGAGGCGGGCTGACCACCAAGGTCCACCTCGCCGTCGATGGCCGGGGCCTGCCCCTGTCCATCGTGCTTACGCCCGGCAACGTCAATGACGCCACCGCCTTCGGTCAGGTCCTCGACGGGATCCGCGTTCCGAGAGTGGGCACCGGCCGCCCGCGCAGGACACCGACCCGGGTCCTGGGTGACAAGGCCTACTCCAGCCGGGCGATCCGGCGCCTGCTGCGGCGCCGCGGCATCGCTGTCACGATTCCCGAGCGTCGCGATCAAGCGGCCAATCGTCGGCGCCGAGGGCGCCTCGGCGGCCGGCCGCCCGCCTTCGATAAGGAGGTCTACCGCGAGCGCAACGTGGTCGAACGATGCTTCGCACGCCTCAAGCAGTTCCGCGCTATCGCGACCAGATTCGACAAGCTCGCCGACCGCTACCGTGCCGGAGTCGTTCTGGCCTCGCTGATCCTCTGGCTCCGCGAAACCAGCTCGTGATCATTTGTCAGACAGGCCTTA
>NZ_BEVZ01000019.1 GCF_003112515.1 Streptomyces fragilis
AACACAGTGGACGCGAGCAACTGAGGACAAGCCCTCGGCCTATTAGTACCAGTCACCTCCACCCGTTACCGGGCTTCCAGATCTGGCCTATCAACCCAGTCGTCTACTGGGAGCCTTACCCCATCAAGTGGGTGGGAGTCCTCATCTCGAAGCAGGCTTCCCGCTTAGATGCTTTCAGCGGTTATCCCTCCCGAACGTAGCCAACCAGCCATGCCCTTGGCAGGACAACTGGCACACCAGAGGTTCGTCCGTCCCGGTCCTCTCGTACTAGGGACAGCCCTTCTCAAGACTCCTACGCGCACAGCGGATAGGGACCGAACTGTCTCACGACGTTCTAAACCCAGCTCGCGTACCGCTTTAATGGGCGAACAGCCCAACCCTTGGGACCGACTCCAGCCCCAGGATGCGACGAGCCGACATCGAGGTGCCAAACCATCCCGTCGATATGGACTCTTGGGGAAGATCAGCCTGTTATCCCCGGGGTACCTTTTATCCGTTGAGCGACGGCGCTTCCACAAGCCACCGCCGGATCACTAGTCCCGACTTTCGTCCCTGCTCGACCCGTCGGTCTCACAGTCAAGCTCCCTTGTGCACTTACACTCAACACCTGATTGCCAACCAGGCTGAGGGAACCTTTGGGCGCCTCCGTTACTCTTTAGGAGGCAACCGCCCCAGTTAAACTACCCATCAGACACTGTCCCTGATCCGGATCACGGACCCAGGTTAGACATCCAGCACGACCAGACTGGTATTTCAACGACGACTCCACCCACACTGGCGTGTGAGCTTCACAGTCTCCCAGCTATCCTACACAAGCCGAACCGAACACCAATATCAAACTGTAGTAAAGGTCCCGGGGTCTTTCCGTCCTGCTGCGCGAAACGAGCATCTTTACTCGTAGTGCAATTTCACCGGGCCTATGGTTGAGACAGTCGAGAAGTCGTTACGCCATTCGTGCAGGTCGGAACTTACCCGACAAGGAATTTCGCTACCTTAGGATGGTTATAGTTACCACCGCCGTTTACTGGCGCTTAAGTTCTCAGCTTCGCCGGCCCGAAAGCCAGCTAACCGGTCCCCTTAACGTTCCAGCACCGGGCAGGCGTCAGTCCGTATACATCGCCTTACGGCTTCGCACGGACCTGTGTTTTTAGTAAACAGTCGCTTCTCGCTGGTCTCTGCGGCCACCCCCAGCTCA